>OZ245742.1:0-2820000 GCA_965227295.1 Leptonemataceae bacterium
GCAAACGCCTTGCCGTACTCCATGGATGAATGTGAATGAGTCATCAGCCGCCCCCAATTAAGTTCAGTTAGCTAATTTTAGAATCCGTGTTGCTCCGCGAAAAACAACGGCAAACACGATCGCGCCCACGACCAGATCCGGCCATTTGCTTTCCAGCCAGTAGACGAGAAGTCCGGCGAGGATGACCCCGCCGTTTACAATAATGTCATTCGACGTAAAGATCGCGCTGGCCTGCATATGGGCTTCTTTGCTTCGTGCTTTCGTTATTAGCCAGAGTGAGACAACATTCCCCAGGAGGGCCACGCACGAAACGAGGATCATCCACCGAAAGAGCGGCGTATCACCTTCGCCAAAAAACCTTCTCACGACTTCCGAAAAACCCAGAATCGCCAGGCTTATTTGAAAATAACCGCTAATCTTCGCGACTTGCTTCTGTCGAGACGCCGCCGCCCCAACGGCCATGAGGCTCAGGCCGTATACAATCGAATCGGCGAGCATATCGAGGGAGTCGGCGATCAATCCCAGCGAATTGGAAATCCAACCGGCGAGCATTTCCGCAATAAACAACGTAAAGTTTATGCCCAGAACAGACCACAGAATACTTTTCTGGCGAACAGGGCCGGAATTAAGCAACGGCAAATCAGACGCAGAAGTATCTTGAAGCTCGTCCTGCAGGTCCAGCTCACTGATGGCCTGCTGAATGGGCAGCACGTCCCCGGTGTAAAAGACTTCCAGCGTCCGCGCCGGAATGTCAAACTCAAGACGCCGCACCCGGTCAAAACCGGCCAGCTTCATGCGAATCATTTGCTCCTCGGACAGGCAATCCATCTGGCGAATGATAAACTTGCTTTTTTGGACACGATCAGTCATAGGAGTCAACTCCTGCCTGCTCAAGAACGGCGACGAGATCCGCTTCGATTTTCATATGTTGTAGCGCAGGCACATTCGCCCCGCCCGTGTTCCCGGTCGGATAATTGTTCACAAAGGACATCGCTCCGCCGACCAACAAGCGCGGGATTTGCCCGATCACTTCTTTCGCGTTTCGATTGCGCAGACCGAAAACCAGCATTCGCCAGTGCACATAAGTGTGCTGCCAGGGATAGGCCTGCCCGATGATATGCGCTCGTTCGAGGTGACGCCACGCGGCGGGCGAATCGCCGGCCGCAAGCTGCTTGCGATACTCCTCAAGTTCGCTCTGAAAATAAGGCCGCAGGCCGGCCGGCATTCTTGTATTGAATCTCATACACTTCTCCTTTACGCAGTTATTCTACATGGCTTTGCGGATCGCCGTCCCGATGCAGCCATGAGTAGGCCAGCGGAAGTAATGCGAGCGTTGCCACGGTGGCCGTAAAGATCCCACCGACGACGACTGTCGCGAGCGGGCGCTGGACCTCGGCCCCCATTCCCGTCGCCAGCATCATCGGGAAAAAGCCGAGGATGTCCGTAAACGCCGTCATCAACACCGCTCGCAAGCGCAGTGCGGCTCCGCGTCGAATCAAAGCGTTACCATCACTTTCTCCGCCGGCACGCAATTCATTGTAGAAGTTCACAAGGACGACCCCGTTCAGAACAGCAATCCCCGACAGAGCAATCAGACCGACGCCGGCGGAAATGCTGAACGGTAGTCCCATCAGCTGCAGGCTAACGGCGCCTCCGGCCAGAGCGAAGGGCACCAGCGCGAAGATCAACACGGTCTGTTTTACGCTACGGAAGGCCGAAAAAATCATAAACGCGACAATCAATAAAGCCAGCGGTGCGACAATCAACAGGCGACTGCGCGCCTGCTCTAGATTGCGAAAGTTTCCGCCCCATTCCAGAAAGATTCCTTCCGGCAACCGCACCTTCGTTTCGATCGCACGCTGTGCGTCCTCGACGACGCTGGCCGTATCTCTGCCGCGCGGGTTTATCAACACGGCGGTGCGGCGCCGGGCGGACTCACGTTTAATCATGTCGAAGGCGTCGACGAATTCGATGCGTGCCAGAGAATGTAGCGGCGCCGTAAGGTTGTCCGCCACGCCGACCGGCAGATTGTAGATCGTCTCGAAGGAGCGCCGGGCATCGCCGTCCAGACGCAGCACGACGGGAAAACGTCGTACGCCGCGATAGAGATAGCCGACCTCGGTCCCACCCAGAGCCAGTTGCACCGTATCCAGAACTTCGTGCGCCGGGACGCCGAATTGACGCAGGCGCTGTAGGTCCGGAGTTACGCTGAGAATCGGAGACTTGCCCTGAAGTTCCGCTTCGACGTCGCCCGCGCCCGGAACGGAGGAAATCGCCGCGACGAGTTGCTCGCTGACCGATTGCAGTTCGTCGAGATCTTCGCCGTAGACCTTGAGCGCGACGTCGGCCCGCGCGCCCTCCATTAATTCGTTGAAGCGCAGCTGAATGGGCTGACTCATCAGAATGCGCTGGCCGGGGATTTCCGCTTTCAGGCGCGCGGCCAGTTCTTCGCGTAGTTCGTCCGGCGTTCGGGGACGACCCGTATCCGGCACGACCGTCCAGTCCTCCGGAGCCTTGAGCATTACGATCGTATCGGCGGTGTTCACGCCCATTGGGTCCGTCGCGATTTCCGCGGTACCGATTCGCGAGAATACCCGGTGAACCTCAGGAAACTCTTTGATCAAATTCTGGGAAATCCTTTCCAGTTCGATCGAACGATCGATGCCGACCGTCACCGGGCGTACAAACTGCACGGCGATAGAACCTTCGTAAAGCCGCGGAATAAATTCGCTGCCGGCGCGCCAGAGCAGTAAGGCCCCGAGACCCGGTACGATCAGCGACGAGGCGAGAATTGGTCCGCGATAGCGGATCAGGAAAGTGAGCAAACGCTGATAGAGGGCTTCCAGCCGCTGCATCAACCAGTGCGGGCGGGCGCGCCGCCGGCCTGACAGGAGCGCCCCGGCGAGAGCCGGAACCAGCGTGAACGATAGCACGAAGGCGCAAAACAGTGCGAATACGAAAGCGATCGCCATAGGCCGGAACATTTTGCCTTCGATGCCGGTCAACGTCAGAATCGGAATGAATACAATCACGATAATCAACTGACCGAAACCGGCGGCGTTTCGAATCTCCACGGCCGCGTCGGCGACGACTTCGCGAACTTCCGGGCGGCTCAGGGTTCGGCCGAGCTCCTCTCCGCGTGCTTCCACCCGCTGCATACAGTTGTCGATAACGATCACCGCTCCGTCGATGATGATGCCGAAATCCAGAGCGCCGAGTGACATCAGGTTGGCCGAATAGCCCGCCGCATCCATCAACGCCAGAGTACCCAGCATAGACAGCGGAATTACAAAGGCGCTGATCAACGCGGCGCGAAAATTACCGGTCAGCACGAACAACACCACGATCACCAGCGCGGCGCCGAATATAAGATTTTCCCGCACGGTGGAGATGGTCGCGTCGACCAGCTCGGAACGATCATAAAGAATTTCAAGTTCCGCCCATTCCGGCAGATCGACCGCTATCGCTTCCAGCCGTGCGGCGGCGTCGGCGGCGACAGCGCGACTGTTCTCTCCAAGCAGCATGAAGACGGTGCCAAGCACGCCTTCCTGTCCATCGATCACCGCCGCCCCCGTGCGCAGCTCGCGGCCCGGCCGCACAACGGCGACATCACCGACCGTGACCACCGTGAGATCCGGCAGGGTGGCCACGGGCAGCGCCCGAATCTGATCCAATGAGCGAAAAACACCGTCGGCCTGCACCAGAAATTGTTCGGCAGTTTGCTGGACGTAAGCTCCGCCGGTGTTCTTGTTGCTCGCCTTGAGTGCCGCAGCGAATTCGTCGATGTGCAGACCGAAACGCGCCAGACGCGCCGGGGACGGCTGCACATGATATTCTTCTGGATAACCGCCGATCGTATTTACCTCAGCGACGCCCCGCGTCTGAAGTAGCCGCGGCTTAATGTCCCATTCTTGCAGTGTGCGCAGGTCCATTAATTGCCGCAGACGTTGATCGGAATCCTCGGCGGGTTCTTTCGCGCGCACGGTATAATGGAGGATTTCGCCCAATCCCGTCGAGATCGGGCCGAGGCGCGGCTGCACGCCCTCGATCAATTCCACGGACTGGAGTTGTTCGGAGATCAATTGTCGCGCCCGATACAGATCTGTGCCTTCTTCGAACTCCACGGTAACCTGAGAAAGGCCGTAGCGCGTGATTGAACGAACGCCGGCCACGCGCGGAATCGTGCGCATCGCGTTTTCGATCGGATAGGTCACATTCATTTCAGCGGTCTCCGGCGTGAGCGCCGGCACCGCCGTGTTGACCTGCACCTGCACATTGGTAATATCCGGCACGGCGTCGATGGGAATGGAATAGAACGCGGCGACGCCGGCCAGAATCAGGCACAACGTTCCAACGTATACGAACGCCGGAGTGTAGACAGATCGACGAATCATCGTGTCGAGAAAATTTCCGGCCGACCCGGCGCCGGGAGTAGATGGGGATGATGGAGACATGATATACCTCAGTCTTTCTAACTTTCCTTAGAGGGAGATTAGTGTCCGTGACCGGAGCCGGTGGCGCCGAACGCAGTCAGATAGGCCAGGTGCAGCAGCGCCGCCCCGGAATGAACGAGTTCCGCTGTGGCCGGCGGCAGGCCGGGTCGCAGGCGTATGCGCCGTGCGCTGCCGTCACTCCCCGACACGGAAACTTCGAATTGCCGTATACGATTGCGAGAGCGCAGATACACGAAAATCCGGCGTTCCGAAAAAACCAGAGACTTCTCCGGCACGAGGAATTCCTCGCCACTGACTGCATACTTCTGTAGCGGAGCGAAACCGAGGCGCAGACGGCCGATAGCCGCCGGTGCGAGCTCGATACCTTCGACTTCGTCCGCGAACACCACGGCCATTTCGGGGCCGGCTGTCATGGCCTCGCCATGTTCGCCATGTTCGCCATGTTCGCCATGTTCGCCATGTTCGCCATGTTCGCCATGTTCGCCATGTTCGCCATGTTCGCCGTGCTCGCCGTGCTCGCCGTGCTCGCCGTGCTCGCCGTGTTCGCCGTGTTCGCCGTGTTCGCCGTGCTCGCCGTGCTCGCCGCCGCATGCGGCCAGAGCGCTACAGAGCAAAAGCGTCAAAACAACCACTTTAGAATATTCCATCGCCTTCGACCTCCGATAAGAGTCGTCCGTCGATAACGTAAATCGACAGCAAAGCCAGTAGCGCGGCATCCTCACGTTCGTGATACTCATGTACGTATTCGATCATGCCGCGATGAAACTCGATCACCGTAGCCGCCGAAACTCGCCCGCGGGCTATGGCGGCACGCACCTGCCTGTGTTGGATTTCGAGGGCCGCAAACGACAGGCTGCGCTGCAGGGCGCGGCGCGCACCGGTATACTCGCGGAGCAAACGGTCTCGCTCCAACTGGAGGCGATCCTGAACGGACGCCGCGCGGGCCTGCTCCGCGGCAACGGCAGCACGGGCCGCGTCCCGGCCGCCTTCGTTGGTATGGTAAAGCGGCAGTGTCATGCGAAAGCTGAGTCCCAGTTCCGCCTCGGAAGACGAAGTCGAGCCGCCGAAGATGCCTCCCGACGGTATCCGACCGCGCCGGTACTCCAGAGCCGGGCCGATGCTGAGGTTCGGATACGCTTCCGCATCTTCTTGTTGCATCGCTGCTCGCGCGCGCGCAACTCGCTCGCGGGCGAGCCGCAATTCGGCCGCCTTGTCTTCTGTCGGCGGCTCCTGTAGCGTCGCGGCCACCGGCCAGCGCGGTTCGGGTATGCTTGCGGCGACCTGTGCGAAATCCGTGGCGGGAAGGCCGGTGGCGTAGCGCAATTCAATGACGAGTCGGTCTCGCTCCGCGTTAAGATGATCGATGCGCATACGAACCCGGGCGAGAGCTACTTCGTAGCTTGCGCGACTCGCCTGCTGTTCGCCGCTCAACGCAGGTCGACGGCTGTACTTCGATACGGCGTTACCAAAGGCACGCTCCGCTTCTCGTAGATGACCGATCTCGTCCGCGAGATGCCGGAGACTATGAAGCCGTAGAGCGCTCTCGATGACGATCTCCATGCGACGCAGCTCCAGGCGGCTGCGGGCCAGAGCAAGGTTCTGCTCCGCCACATCCATGCGGGCCGCACGTTTACCTGCCGTCTCAAACGTATGTTCAAATGAAGCTTCGGCCGTAAACGAATCCGGGCCGCCCAGCACACGCGAACCCAGTTCCGGGTTCGGATTCTGTTTCGCACGATCGACTTCGGCGGCGTACCGCTTCAATTCGACCGTCGCCGCCTGCAATTCGGGGTTGTGTTTCATTGCGCAACGCAGCACTTCGTTCGCGGTGCTTGCTCGACATTGCGTAGCATTTGTCTTTACCATATCGTCCGCTCGCAAGATTTCGGGTGCGGCGCTGAACGCGGCCCAGAATACGGCGGGGACAACAAACGCGTTCCAACGCATTCGCATAGGTTTTCTCCAGTTCGTTTAATTCATACGACCGCGCACGACAACGGGTTGCGGTTGATGCTTGCGCCCCGGAAGACGGATCCAGGGCGACGAGACTGTATTTCCAGCGTCAGGTTAGAGAGGGGGAGCGCGGGGTGAGGTTGCTGTACGATAAAGTGAGAAGGGCGGCAAAGATGCCGCGATGAGAACCGTTCGAGCGCTAATCGTATGCACGACCGGCAAGCCTGGATACGTAGCGCAGCCGGACGCAACGGGACTCTGGGCCGGAGTGCCCGTGTCGGCGTCCGCGCGATTGAGAGCGGCGATACCGAGGGTTTCCAGCACATGCTCGACTGGTGCTTCGGAAGGAGTCGCCGGACTTTCATGGCTTACGCAGGCCGGCTCGCTGTGAACGGGAGCTATATGGGCGGCAGGACCGTGCGTGCTGCCATGATGGCAGTGCAGACCTATAAAGGATAAGGCCAGAGCCCATCCGAGGTGCAGAACCAACAGACGAGCGGCAATCGACTGTGACCTCATTCCCCCCACGAAAGAAAGCTTCCCTGGATTAACCGCGTATGTCAACTATAAGATTCGGATGCAAATCGTGAAATTTTCGTTCTGGAGAAGCAGATAGGAACCCATGGTTGCCGCCAACAACTAATTTATCGGGATCGAGTCTGCGTCCTCCATAGCTGCCCGTTGCTCCAATCGAGTTCGATGTCAAGTAAAGACGAGCCCGTATTGCGCGGCTGCATGCTAACTTCAGTCTCTGTTCAAACTCTTGCGATCCTTAGTCCCCTTTATCATCCCGCAAGAATCCGACCTGTGGTTCGTGACGGAAAACACTGCGTCTGAGAGGGAAGCAAATGATTGGCATTCAGAGAATCATCTTGAGCCACGAGGACCTGGCAGCTCTGCATCGCCACGAGCCCATCCGCGTGGAGCACGTAGAGTATGCACCGTTGGTGATTGAATTCCTGGGCAAAGGCCCCACGGATCGTTTTGCCATCGGTGTTTCGCAGTTCGTTCCGTACGGCGACAGCGGTCGCTTGCTCTGCGATCGTGAAAAGGGGTTCGAAATCTCGGCGAACGACGAGTGGCTGCTGTTAACTTTCGAGCCAAACCACCGGCGAACTCAAGGAAGTCTATACACCCGTACGGCTTCCGAGGTCGTCGCGATTGAGTTCCCTATTAAAGAGGGACCGCAAGTTATTTGTGGAGCTTCAGCAAGTCGCCTACGAGTGGGAGTAGGAAATCCGGCGCGCCGACTACCCCGGAGCGCTGAAAAAAGCCTGTAGTACCCGCTGTTCAATGATCTCGACAAACAGGAGGCAGAGGCATGAGGGACCCGGGACGAAATCCTGTACAGTATCGCGTCGGCATCAGCGACGCGATGCGGAACGAAGTTCGAGCGCGTTTCGAAAACACTTCGCAGCACATCCATAATGTCATCGCGGCCGATTTTCGCAATCGTCCCCCGCTCATCGACTTGATCGGAAAGCCGCCGGAGAGGGTCTCGGTTGATGACGGCTGGGAAGAGGAGCGATAACGTTGTCGCCCATGCAGGCGAAGACCCGGTGGGTTTTCGCCTGCATGGGATATTTGTATACGGCGGTTCCCAGGCGCAGCATGCGATAAGCAGAGACGCGTTGCCGACGAAACGCGGCGCGGAATCTCGGCGCTGGCTGTGAACTTCGACTTCCCGTGATTGCCTGGAAAAACCAATACGAGCTGGAGCGGCGGGGGTTAGGATTCGGCCGAAATTAGTTAGCACCGACGTCTTCGATTGCTGGAATCCACGTCCCGGAAAAGCGGCCGGATTTCTCCCGGGCAAGCTCATTGAATCCGGCGACGCCAGGCGCTCCGGATCTCTAAGTGTTCCTCATCTGATGTTTGCCCTCTTTGCGTGATTCCTTTGCGTGATTCCTTTGCGTGATTCCTTTGCGTGATTCCTTTGCGTGATTCCTTTGCGTGATTCCTTTGCGTGATTCCTTTGCGTGATTCCTTTGCGTGATTCCTTTGCGTGATTCCTTTGCGTGATTCCTTTGCGTGATTCCTTTGCGTGATCGTCTTCCGTGATCGTCTTCCGTGATCGTCTTCCGTGATCGTCTTCCGTGATCGTCTTCCGTGATCGCGAGTTAGTCTCTTTTCATCTCAAGCTTGTACAGTTTTCTGATTCCGTCGTCCGTGGTTCCCTTGCCGCTGATGATGTTCTTTACCTCTCTTCCGTTCTTGTGGCCACACGCCCCTCGCATTTGTGGCCACAAATCCACCGAGGCCGTTTTTGTGAATTTCTGCTGGACAGCTTCACTGTACGTCATCGACCCTCGTTTCATGCCCGCAGCCGCTCGAAAATCCGCGCATATCTCCGGTCTACAATCCACACAGGCCCGCGAGCGCGCGCGCCGAGGTTCGGTAGCCTCGGCGCGCGCGTTCGCGGGGCGGACCGTGTCAGACTCGCAGCGGGGCGGCGAAATCGCGCGCGTTCTCGGGAGCCCCGCCCGTGAGACTCACAGCCGCGGCCCTCTTTCGCCCCCCTGCCGGACGCCCGCTGCGAAAACAAGATTCAATCGGCGATTTCCTCAGCTGAATCTGCTCTATTATACTGCGCTAGCGCAGGATGTTCTGGGCCGGGCGTATCCGAAGTTCTGTCCGCATTGTGATGTTGAAATGCACACGCCTGTGGCCGGGCGCGAGACCGCGGTGCGTTGCGAAACCTGTCACTACATGGGCTCGCGCACGGCGGGCACCCCGCTGGATCACTTAAAGTTACCTCTCTGGACGTTTAGCTATGTGCTTGGCGAGGCCGTGCAGACGTTCCCGCAGATGATCTCCGCGGCGCAGATTCAACGGCGGCTCGGATGTTCGAAACAGGCTTCGCTGAATCTCAAGCGGCGCCTGCAATTGTTCCTCACGGACCTCGTGCCGGCCGTCCGCGAACTGGTGAAGCGCGATCTTGAAGAGGCGTTTTCTGACCTGAAATTGCCGGAAAATCAAGACGTTTCGAAGTTTGTCGCGAATAAGCCCGTGGTGCACAGCGACACCCTCGCCTTGTTCTCGGCAACGCAGCGCAGTAACGGCGGTCGCGCAAGATGGAAACATACCGGACAGACCGCAAGCATCTATCTTTCGGACAAAGTCGCGGAGCAACGTGGCAAAGTCCAGATCGGAACGCTCGCGCATACCGTTGCGATTATGAACGGGCCGGTGCTACTTACGTCCGTTCGCGATCAAACACAGAAGAGTCTTGAACCTTCTTTCAACTTCTTGCCGCGCCTGACGCCGATCATGACGGACGAAGGCACGCCGTGGCTGTCGCGTTACTTTCCGAATCATCGCGCCGTAAATCACAGCGCCCGCGCGAAGGACAAACAGCGCAGCAAGTGGGCGCGGGATCGCTGGAGCCGCAACGGCGTCCACAATCAGGTCGCCGAAGGCAACCAGCGAATCGTTAAGATGAGTTTCCTCGCAGCTTACGGATACTTCGATCCGAAGTACTCGCAGTTGTATCTCAATGAATACTCCGCGCTCAAGGCCCTGAAGCTCCACGGCCTCGATAGTCTGCTTTCTCTATCAAATCCGACCGGTGTGGGGAATGTAGACCACAGATTGTTCTAGATCTCCGGTCTCGAATCCACACATAGCCGCCAGCCCGCGCGCGGCGGGCGCCGGTCCGCCGCGCGCGGGCTGGCGGCGACTGCTCCGCAACAATCGCAGCGGGGCGGCGAAATCGCGCGCGTTCTCGGGAGCCCCGCCCGTGAGACTCACGGCCGCGCCCAAACAACGCCCCCCAGGCGAGCGCCCGCTGCGAAAACAAGATTCAATGCGCGATTTCCACAGCTGAATCTGTTCCATTATACGGCGCTCGCGCAGGATGTACTCGCGCGCACCTATCCGAGGTTCTGTTCGCACTGCGAAACGGAAATGCGCACGCCCGTGGCCGGGCGCGAGACCGCGGTGCGTTGCGCAACCTGTCATCACATGGGCTCGCGCACGGCGGGCACACCCTTGGACCACTTAAAGTTACCTCTTTGGACGTTTAGCTACGTCCTCGGCGAGGCCGTACAGACGTTCCCGCAGATGATCTCCGCGGCGCAGATTCAAAGACGGCTCGGGTGTTCGAAACAGGCTTCGCTCAATCTCAAACGGCGGTTGCAGTTGTTCCTCACGGACCTCGTGCCCGCCGTTCGCGAACTGGTGAAGCGCGACCTTGAAGATGCGTTTTCGGACCTGAAATTGCCTGAGAATCAGGACGTTTCGAAGTTCGTCGCGAACAAGCCCGTAGTCCACAGTGACACCCTCGCCTTATTCTCGGCAACGCAACGTTCGAACGGCGGTCGTGCGAGATGGAAGCACACCGGACAAACTGCGAGCATTTATCTCTCGGATAAGGTCGCGGAGCAACGCGGCAAGGTTCAGATCGGAACGCTCGCACATACCGTTGCGATTAAGAACGGACCGGTGTTACTCACGTCCGTTCGCGATCAAACGCAGAAGAGTCTGGAGCCGGCTTTTAACTTCCTACCCCGCAACACTGCGATAATGACAGACGAAGGCACGCCGTGGCTTTCGCGTTACTTCCCGAATCATCGCGCCGTGAATCACTCAGCGCGTGCGAAAGACAAACAGCGCAGCAAGTGGGCGCGGGATCGCTGGAGTCGCAACGGCGTGCACAACCAGGTCGCCGAAGGCAACCAGCGCATCGTTAAGATGTCTTTCCTGGCAGCTTACGGATACTTCGACCCGAAGCATTCGCAGTTGTATCTCAACGAATACTCCGCACTCAAGGCACTGAAGATCCACGGCCTCGATAGCCTGCTTTCTTTATCAAATGCGGCCGATGTGCGGAATGTAGACCACAGATATAGCGCCCTGCCCGCCGGGACGCCCGTCGGCGCGGGGCTCAGCCCGTTTCGCCAAAAAGTGCTTCAAAACCTGTATCGGCCACCCGAATTGCACGAGCGCCGGGGCCTCGACTATAGCGATTCGCGGCGCCAGATCCGCGGAAATCTCAAGCTGATGCTGGATGAGCCGGACCTGTTCGCCGCGAAACAGGCGCACGTGGACTACCTGAACTCGTTTCAAAGCCTGCCACCGTTCCGGAAGCAGAACGAAAAGAAGTACGCCGCGCAGGCGTCGGCGCTCTGGAACGCGCTTTCACGGCACGACGCGAAGCTCTCGGCCGATGTGGCCCGGACCGTGCGCGTCAATCATCGCATGGTATTAAGGATGATTCGACTGTGGACGAAGCTCGGGCTCGTCGAGGCGCGGGAGATTCGAAACAGCAAGGACCGGCGCAAACAGTTCTGGGTCTCGCGGCGCGTATCGCTTTTGCCGGCGCTGCTGTATACCTGGGATCTCGACGGGTTTCGCAATCAAACCGAGGATAGCATGCCGGTCGAGTGCGTGAAGAAGACGCGGCGCGGCAAGCATGGAATGACCGGCAAAGAACGTTCTAAATTTATTCGGGAGATGTATGATGGGTAAAGTATCGAAGAAGAAGGTTAGCAAGAAAGCGAAGGAGGAACCGATGAAGTTCTTCGCACGCAATTTTTGGGAGTTGATGAAGGAACAGGACTACAAGTGCGCCCTCACCGGAAGAGAACTGACGCCGGACAATACGGAGGTCGAGCTACGTGTGCCGTTTAAGAGCGTGGGGCGCACGGAGCTTGCAAATCACTACATCGTCGTGCGGCAATTGGCGTATACAGCGCGGCATGTGAGCGAGGAAGAGATCGTCGAGCTTGCCGCCGACATCATCCGGTATCGCGGCAAGGAGTTCGGCTATGCGATCCGCAAAGCGTGAGGATCTGTTTCCGGCGTGGGGCGTCGAGGCGGCGCTCTCACGCTTAAGAGGCCGGCAGAAGAAGTTTGCGGCATCGCCGATGGAATGTAAGCACGTCGCGCGCGGGGAGAGGTCGTGGAGCTACGCTTGCGTCGCCGCCGTGAACAAGATGCGCTACCGGCACCGCGCTGTCTTTCAGGAGGCCCGGGAGCCTGATGTGTGGGCGTGGGTGATTGCCGTGCAGAAGAAAAAGCTCGTGCGGCGAATTGATCCGGTCGCGGCGTGGCGGGATGCCGAGTATCGGATACTCGAACGTTACTACGGCCGGCTGAAGGAAAGTCGGTGGGAGCGGGAGGCCGACCGGTGGCGGTATGAGATTTTGCGGCAGCGGTCTTATCTACGACGGTTACGCCGACGTTCACCGGGCAAGACGACCGCTGGCGGTTGGAACCACGTGATCGAGAGGATGATTCAGATTCCCTTGCGGAGGCCGGATATCGCCACCAGTGAAGATTCTTGGGCGTGGCAACCCATCACAGCGTCCCAGAGGGAAAAAATTCGGATTCTTTGGAAGTCGCGGGGATGGGAGAACACCTTACTTCGAGTAAGAAAAGCAACGGGTGGGTAGACACTATGTCGTCCGGATTTGCTGTGCGGAGAGGTACGATCTCAAGACTAACCTAAGTTGAGGCCCTTACCCCAGTTTATTCATGAAATTGGCCGTAATCTCGATTTCCGGACGTGAATGAATCCGCGCACGGGCAAAGTCCGGCAGCCCAGATTCTAGTGCAGTGTAGATACATCAGCCAGAGACAGCTTTCTTGATTGTGGGGCAACTGACATCGATTTCCTAACGAGATAATCAAAAGTTGACACATATATAGGAACGGATTGATTGGTTTCATTCGATCTATGTCTTGGTTCCTACAATAGGACGGATAGATATACGGAGCAAAATTCCATGAACTTATACGGGCTTGAAATCCGAAACTTTCGGCGCCTGAAGCATTGCTGGATTGACGTGGCAAAGGAAACGACCGTCTTTGTCGGGCCTAACAACAGCGGTAAGACTTCTGCCATGGAGGCGCTCATAAAGTTCCTCGGGAAACCGGACGACAGGAAGTTTCTCGTTACAGATTTCACAATCTCCAACTGGGATGAACTGAACAAGATCGGCGAACGCTGGACGGCGGAAGAAAATGGAGATGCCGATGACCTCGATGATCCATTGAGCCTGAAGCCTTGGTCCGCATGGCTTCCATCACTGGATATATGGATCGAGGTTAGTAAAACTGACATCCATCGAGTGGTACACTTGATTCCTACTTTAGATTGGACCACTGAACGCATGGTCGGGATGAGACTCACTTTTGCGCCAAAACTGGAGGCGACGCAGCAGCGCGATGACGCTGAATCCGGCTCCATTCGAGTAAGCGAAGTTTTCTATAACGATTACCGCCGGGCATATCTTGCGGCCAGAGATGCCTTGAAGTCCGACAGCGCCAACCTTTGGCCTGAAAATCTCTATGATTTTCTTTCAAAGAAAGGAAGGCTGGACGCGCACTTTCAGGTGCAGGCCTATCTACTTGATCATACAGCGAGGTTTGATGAAAAAAGAACACGACGATTAGATTTTTCGCCGAGCCCGGGAACACTCCGCCCTCTGGATGGGGCCCCTCTCAAGGGCCTGTTTCAAGTCGATATCGTACGGGCCCAACGCAATCTTTCCAATACAGACAGCAGACTCTTCACTGAAAAACTGACGAAGTACCATAAAAGCCATCTGGATCCAGAAGACACTCCCGGACCACAAGATTCGGAAGCACTTGAGGCCCTCGGCAAAGCCCGGGAAGATTTTAGCACGCTCCTGGGAACTCAATTCGGTCCGGCTATTAAAGACCTTGAGAAATTCGGATACCCAGGCTTCCGAGAGCCGAACATCCGGTTAGAGAGCCAACTCGGGCTCGGTGACGGATTGAACCATCCTTCTACGGTTCGACTGGCGTTAAGTCAGAATAAGGCTCACAGTCTTCCAGCGGAGTACAACGGGCTTGGCTTCCAGAACCTTCTGATGCTCACATTCGATTTGATGAGCTTTCGAGACGGCTGGATGCGGGTAGGGAAAGCCGATCGCCCTCATCAAGATCCGATTGCGCCCATCCATATCGTCCTTCTCGAAGAACCGGAAGCCTACCTTCATGTCCAGGTTCAGCAAGTATTCATTGATAAGGCTTACGGACTTCTACGGGGACACGAAAGCTTAAAAGGGGAAGATTCGCCTTTTACGAGCCATCTGATGATCAGCACACACTCTAGCGCTATCTCTCACCAGGTGGACTACGCCAGTTTACGCTACTTCAAGAAAAAAGCTCCAGAGGATTCCTCTGCTGTTCCCTACGCCGAAGTTGTCAGCCTAAGTGATGTCTTCGGCAAGAATCGGAAAACGACGAAATTCACTCGTCGGTATCTCAGAGCGACCCATTCAGATCTCTTTTTTGCAGATGCTGTCATCCTGGTTGAAGGCGCTGCGGAACAAATCTTGCTGCCGTTCATAATCCAGAATCACCACGCGGATCTTGCTTCCCGCTATGTGACGCTGCTTAATGTCGGGGGCAGCCACGCTCATACCCTGCGTAGATTGATTGAGCGTCTTGATATCCTGACGTTAATCGTCACGGATCTGGATGCATATAAGGAGGCACCAAAGGAGGTATCAAAGAAGAAAACTGCCGAAACTCAACAGGGAAACAAAGTAAGGCCTGTTCCGGGGCAAAACCTTGTCACCAGCAATCCAGTACTCAAAACTTGGCTGCCTGGCAAAAAAGGACTTGATGAAGTTCTGCATGCCGAAACCGAAAAGGAAAGTACCAAAGTTGCATTCCCCCAAAGCTTGACGTTCAAGTATAAAAATATATCCGGCAAGGTGATCCCATATACTTTCGAAGATGCCCTGTACTATGAAAATGCCACGGTAATTGATGAAATCAAGGCATCCATGTGCAAAAAGCTTACGAAAGCGGGAAGCGGTGACTCAGTTGAAAAAATCGCGGAAGCTCTCTTCTTAGCAATCAATGCGGGGGGATTTAAAAAGGCGGAATTGGCGATTGAGTTGCTTTTCGAAGCAAAGACACCCGAGGAAATCCGGGCGCCCAAATACATCCAAGAGGGCTTCGTCTGGCTGGAGGAAAAACTTGTAGGGAGGGAAACCTCATGATGCAACGACGAACTGCGCGCCCGTGGACGAAGATCGACCAGGAAATTTATGCATGCCTTGAGGCGCCGCGCAGCTTCTTCCTGCGGGCGGCGGCTGGAGCGGGGAAAACCGGTTCGCTGACGGCAGTGCTCGATCGACTCCGGCAGGAACGCCGGGAAGAGTTCTATAAGAACGCTAGCGGCGTCGCTGTCATTACATTTACCAACGCGGCAGCGGATGAAATTCGTAATCGACTTCGCTTCGACGAAATTTTTCATATCACCACAATTCATAGCTTTTCGTGGGACCTCATTAAGCCCTTTCAAGACGACATCCGTAAGTGGATCCGAAACCAAGAAAGCAGCAACGTTGAGAAGCTCGATACAAAGGAACGAGACAACAAGAAGAAGCTAAGCCAGACAGATACGAAATCCCGTGAGCGCAGCCAGACGCGCCTGGCCCGCCTGAATTCCATTCGACGATTTACGTACGAACCAAACGGTGCAAATTCCGACCGGGATTCCTTGAACCATTCGGAAGTATTGAAGATTGCTGCCGAATTTCTTCAGGAGAAGCCGCTCATGTCCCAAGTCCTTGTACGTAAATACCCGATTCTCCTGATCGACGAGTGCCAGGATACGAACAAAGATTTGATAGAGGCGTTCCTGTCTATGCAGGTTACTCATGCAAAGGTCTTCACTCTCGGCCTGTTCGGGGACATGATGCAACGTATATTCCCAGGTGGTAAAAAAGATCTTGTAGACTCGCTTCCGGAAGACTGGGTTCAGCCCGAAAACCTCATGAACCACCGGTGTTCCCAGCGGGTGGTACGCCTCCTGAACAAAATCCGAGATGACGGTATCATCCAGAAACCACGCGCCGATGCTCCAAATGGATGCGTACGGATCTTTCTTTTACCAACGCAGAAAGACAATGAGCTAGAAGCGAAACAGAAGCTTGAAATGCAAATTCAATTCAAAATGGCGGAAATTACTGATGATATCGGATGGCAACCGGCAGACGGAACTGTTAAGATCCTTGCACTGGAGCACCGGATGGCCGCAGCCCGACTGAGCTTTTCCCGTCTCTGGGACGCTCTGCAACCGGCTTACAGGGGTGAACGGAACTTCCTCGAGGGACGGACTCCTTGGGCTGCCTTTTTTCGCGACCAGCTATTCGCATTGATTGATGCTGTGCGAAACGACGACCAGTATCGGGTGGCTGAAATTGTTCGGAGGCATTCCCCTTTGCTTGATCGAAACAATGTGAGGGAGACCGAGAATCAAATGCAAAACATCCGGAAGGCTCGTGACGCCGTGACAGCATCAATCACTGTCTTTGAATCTGAAGATACAGAATCCCTGCGGAGCATTCTACAGGCGATCATCAAATCCCGGCTACTGAACATCCCGGCAATCATTGAGGACGCTATGATGATGGAGAATGCCTCGGAGGACAAGGACCCTCGAAAGGAATCCGCAAACAGCCGTGCCAGACAGATCACAGCGTGGGCGCAAGCTTTGGATCTTCCGATGTCAGAAATGCGCAGGTTTATTGATTATGTGGCGGATCGATCCCGGTTCGGCACACATCAGGGAGTGAAAGGACTGGAGTTTCCTCGTGTGATGGTAATTATGGACGACAGTGAGGCGAAAAGTAACCTCTTCAGTTTTGACAAACTTCACGGAGCACGAAAGCCCTCGGAGAAGGATCTCCAAAATCAGAAAATAGGAGAAGAGTGGACCGGGGATCGAACACAAAGGTTGTTGTACGTCACATGCAGCCGAGCCAGAGATAGTCTTGCACTGGTCTACTACTCAGAGAATCCTGATAAGGTTCGAGATTTTGTAACTAAGAACGAATGGTTTACCAACGATGAGATTTTGACTGGAGCGGATCTGCATGGCCTGCCGAAACCACGCTAATACCCAAGCTTTAGCACCAAGTCAGGCGATAAACTTCATTCGCACTGGAAATCTTGTTTCACCCATTTGTCGAGATTTCGGTCTATTTCCGGGATTAGAAAATCATCGACTTCTTTGTCGCTCAGCTCAATACGCCAGCCACGGACCGCAATCGCCAAACCCGGCCTTATGTGGAAAGCTTCGTAGAATAAATCACCCGCAATCGGCTTTATCATTGGATCAAGAAGCCTGTTTTCTTCCATGTAGATCAGGATTTCGGAAGGCTTTTTTCCGGACAAATACAGCCTGCGCATCTCCTGAATAGCATTAGGATTCTGATGAATTTGAAGGCCCATTTCTGCAGATAACTTCCTGGCAGAACTCAAGACAACCATTCCTATGAGGATTCCTGACTCGAAAAAGATCACAGAAATTCCCGGTGGCAGCGTGGCGGGATGCGGAAAACAAGATTCTGGAGCGGAATCATGCCCGGCTTCTGTCACCTCATGTATAGGCGACAACTTTCCTGATTGTGGGGGCAGTCTGGGAACAAACATCGAATAGCTCTTATAGTCCTCCACCAAATTGATAACGCTGGACAACGACGAGGGAGCTATCGTAACCTGGCCAGGTGAGATCTGCTTTACCTCTTTGTTTCTTCCTTCCGGCGATTCTGGGACTCGTCGACTGCGGGGAGCCGGAACCGGACATTTTCGAAAGAGATCATTACCGCTTCAAACAACCCACTTCGACGGAAATTCAAGCCGCCCAAAATGCCTTCTTCACTGGCATCCAACTTTATCGTAAGCAGCGTCAGCCGGCGGAAGCCAGCAAACAATTTGAAGAAGCAGTAAAACTTGCGCCGAATTGGGAGTACTACTTCGAACTCGCTAACAGTTACGTCGATACAGATCGCCACGATGTAGCCATGGCAGCTTACAACGTTGCCCTTGAACTCGGACCGGATGAACCAGCGGTGGTTTATTACAATATGGCCTGCGCAAAGTCCCTCGTCCGCAACCCTTCCTTTGCTTACGATTTGCTGGAAAAAGCACTGATAAAAGGATACGACAACTTTGCGCACATACGCAGCGACCCGGACTTAGAGTATCTACGAAAACATGATCCTCGGTTCGTCGATCTGATCACGAGGTACGACACTAACCTCACGACTTTTGAAAAGAATCTCATAGGCATCTGGCAGGTTGGCTCCCCAATAATGGCCGCCGGATGGGGCGCAAGTTATGCGTTCTTTCCAGATCGCGTCGTCATTTACAGACCAGGAGGAGCCGACTGCGCTCAGCGCCTTAAGGCAAACCGGGGAACGTGGATTGCAACCGGCACCAGGTTGGATATGGTTTTCGATTTCAAAGAAGTATTGGTCGGCGGAAAACTCGTAGAGGCTGTCGGCTCCTGTCTTTCTGAGTATGAGATCGAGGGTGCAACTACTGACAGGGTCGCGATAGAACCACCGGAGTCGCATACCCTGCTAATCGAATCGCAAATAGCTCCAGATCCCGAATCGCCCGGAGCAAAATATCGAGTCGTATTGGACGGACGCACGCTCTGGCGAATGACGGACGACCCAGCGGACTACTGAATCAGGAGTGAAAGGATAACGGGATTAAATAGTGTGCCGTATAGAAGGACGCGGCTCCCACGCCGGCCCCGACCAAGAAGCCGATCAAAACTTGTCTCGTATAGAGCCGCTTTCTTAGATTCCGTATTAGAGCATTTCGTGAACGTTTCGCTCTGCGACGAGAAATTACCGCATGCTTCTCCATCTTTGCCGTGAGTCTTTCCTGCCAGAGAGTTATCTTTAAAAGCGCGGTATTTAAACGGTTCGGAATATTCCAATTTATGCGAAGCTTTCGCCCGGTTCCCGGCTCCTCTGCGGAAAGGGGGCCCTCTTTCCGTAAACTGACCAGTGCACTCAGTTCTGTACTTATTGAGGAGAGGATGAGTTGTTCGTTCAATGCATCGGCGGAACGGGCAAGTTCATCTCGCGTAAGTGTCAGCTCTCTTTGTTGCAATATGATGGCATAGATTGCACCTGCAAAGGCAAGCCCGGTAAACAGAGCATTAAGTCCACCGAACATGTCGCCAGCCGATCCTGCATTTTCAGGTCCCGCATAGAAGAAAGGCATGAGGATGAAATTCAAAGTCCATAGACCAAGTATGACCAAGACAATCCAAACGATCAATACCCGATCTCGGGATGTGTGGAGCGAATATTTAGGCTTTTTCATAGTTTCATGAATGTCATTGCTCAACTAATTCACGGGGCAAGGTCAACGCGAAGAATTCTGCGTAAACTCAGGACAAGATCATCCCTGACTTTTCGAATGCCCTCAGACCGCGAAACATAGAACCTAAGCTTCCTTCAGTCTAGCTTTAGAAGAAATCGCGCATTGAATCTTGTTTTCGCAGCGGGCGCTCGCCTGGGGGGCGTTGTTTGGGCGCGGCCGTGAGTCTCACGGGCGGGGCTCCCGAGAACGCGCGCGATTTCGCCGCCCCGCTGCGATTGTTGCGGAGCAGTCGCCGCCAGCCCGCGCGCGGCGGACCGGCGCCCGCCGCGCGCGGGCTGGCGGCTATGTGTGGATTCGAGACCGGAGATATGCGCGGAATTTCGAGCGGCTGCGGACATGAAACGAGGGTCGATGCCGTACAGTGAAGCTGTCCAGCAGAAATTCACAAAAAGGCTCGGTGGAGATTTGTGGCCACAAAGGCGGAGCATTTGTCGAGGCGTGCGGTGCGGTCGGGGGACGTCTGGCCGGCGGAAATCGGGCGCGTCCCGGAGATCACGGCCGGCTAGCGGATCTCGCGGGCGGTGCGGCCTGGTGTGAATACGGCGATTGAGAAAATCGGGGCGGTGGCGGTCGGATCGCGAGGGCGCGCGCCGCGGACAGACTTCGAAGGTGCCGCTGCGGAAATCGGCCTGCCGGCGAGCGCCGCGCGCCTCGACAAATGCGTGGGGCGTGTGGCCACAAGAACGAAAGAGAGACAAAGAACATCATCAGCGGCAAGAGAACCACGGACGGCCGAATCAGGAAACGGTACAAGCTTGAGATAAAGAGAGACTAACCCGCGATCACGGAAGACGATCACGGAAGACGATCACGGAAGACGATCACGGAAGACGATCACGGAAGACGATCACGGAAGACGATCACGGAAGACGATCACGAGGACAAACATCATCTGAGAGTACATTATAGATCGTACCGCACCGCCAATCCGCCGTCGACAAGTTCCTGATTTAACTGCGAGCCGAATTCGAGAATTCCCTGAAAATCCGTGTATTTGCGATGATAGTAAACGTAAGCGAGATACCGGCCGTACTTCTCCCGCTTTTGCGTCTCCACAATCAAAGACGACCGCGCTAACTTCTTCTGGATGTACTGTTGCACCCGCTTCCCTTTTCGCGTCGAAATCTCGGGCGAGTTCACCCCCGCCAGCCGTACGATGGCCGTCAGTGTAATTTCAAAACCCGCGTCGAGATCCAGGCGGAGCGTGTCGCCGTCGATGACCTCTTTTAATGTGGCGTAATAGAAGTACGGCGTGCGCGGAACATCGCGCAGTTGCGGGTTTTCGTTGAGATCGGCGCGGATGAGCGCGCGCAGATAGCCGGACATGTTATCCGTGCGGTCTTTTAGAGATTCGAGGAGTTCGGAAGATACGCGGAGTTTCAGCAGTTCGTCTTTGGCCATGCCGCGAAAAAGCCGGGCGTCAGAAGCGCGTGCAAGCGAAAACCCACCGGGTCTTCGCTTGCACGCGCGGCATGGTCAGAGTTTTTTCCAGCCGTCATTGCACGGGACTTTTTCGCGGGGTTGGTTCCAGATGTCCACGAGCGGTTTGCGTTTACGCAGATCCTCCGCGATGAGATTGCGGATGTGCTGCGAAGCGTTTTCGAACCGGGTTACGAGTTCGTCGCGCATGGCGTCGCTTAAGCCCACGCGAAACTGAACTACTTTTTTTCCGGGGTCTTTCATTCTTCGTCCTCCGGTTGGTCGAGATCGTCGAAGAGCGGGTAGTAGCGCGTGCTTTTGGGAGCGCCGCGATAACACGCGCTTTCCAGCTCGGCGTCCCACTCACAGGCGAGCTGCTGAAGTTCGAGAAACACTTTGCGATTCACCCGCAAGAGTGCACGAAGCCGGGACGACCGCGGCACGGCGACCGCCTCGTAGACTTCTTTACGCTCACCGGTGGTTTCGCTGGACAACAGAAACGGAAACCACTCGCGATCGACGGTGCGTTCGAACTGCATTTCCCGACAGCACAGCCAGCGGCCGTTGTCCTGCTTCACGAACTGCGAGACGGCGACGGCCTCGCAGTTTGTGGGCCCTTTGCCGAGATACTCGATGACGAGCAGCGGGTATTCTTCGTGCTCCACGCGGATGGATTCGCACTCTTTCAGAGCCTCCAGACCTTCGTGGGCTAAGATGATTTTCTCAACACTTTGCATGTAAAAGCCTCCATAGGAAGGCGCAGCTTAACAAATGACGGCATAGATGCAAGCGAAAACAGGCGGACGGGATACTTTAACTTGCAAACAAGGAAGGTTAGTAGATCTGGAGCGTTCGAAAGATTTGCACGCGGGTTATCGAAGATGGTTCGTCGCTCGCGTGTCCGTAAGAATGTTCAGGGCCGATCTAACCTCTTCGGACTACTTTCTAGCCCGCGAAAGAAATACTAAAATTTCATTACGGAGTGATATTTCACTCGCGAGCCGGAGTCCTTTTCATGGAATGGTCATTCTGAGGAATCCCGCAATGACCGCTAAAACGCCGCATTACGCCCAAATCCGCCGGAGGCCGCTGTTTCGCGGCTTTGCCGCGCTTACGGCCGTGGCCGTTTTTCTGGGGGCGATCGGACCGCTGCCGGCGCAGTCCGTGCCGGTGCCGAACGTTACATTCGATGCCTACAATCCCGGCGACTGGAACGCGATCTTCGACGCGGCGCGCTTAAGTTTCAATCAGCAACAGTTTGAGCAGATCATCGACGCGGGCACGTATACGCTGGCCGCGCAGTGGGAGGCAGCGGCCGAAACCCGGATCACCAACGAAACCCTGTCCGTTACCAACAGCGACGCCTTCAACAGCGTCAGCGAGTACCGCGAGTATCTGCGGGCCGAACTGGAGATTCAAAAACAGGACGCCTTCGCTACCTGGGAAGCCGCCGCGCTCACCGCCATCGATAACGAACGCGACGCCTTTCTCGCGGGCCTGATCACCGCGCAAGAAGCGCAAACGTCAGCTCAGGCGCAGGATGATTTGCACGATGTCGACGCGGCGGACACGAGTGATGAATATCGCCGGCAACGCGATGAGTACGAAGCGAACTACCAGGCGAATATTGCGCAGGGGCTCGCCGAGTATCAGGCCGCCCTGAACGCGATCGCCGCCGATGCCGAAGCGTTTCAGCAGGAGATGGCCGCCGCGGAACTGGAGTTCCAGCAGAACCTGGCGCAGATCGAAGCCTTCGAAGCGAACGTGCGCGCGAACATCGAATCGGCCGTGGATTCCCTTGAAAATCAGCTACAAAACAGCAGTTTCTTCTATGTACAGAACTGCGACAGCGAGAATGTCTGCACGGCGACCGCCGATTTAACTACGGCCGGTACGAACTTAGAGTTGATCATCGCCGATATGCGCGACGGTCTCGCGAACGATGCGGACCTAAGTACACTTGCGTTGACGTTAAGCACGTATCTGGCCGGGCGCGAGACCGAGGCGATCGACACGCGGGACTACTGGGCCGCTGAGGTCCTCACGCCGCGCAATATCCATACCGATGACGGCGGGCAGAACGTGGCCGGGGTCGGCGTCGCTTTCGATTTCGGAACGGCGTACGGCGGCACGCTGATCGGCGCCATGATCGAAGAGTTCGGCGGCAATACCGGCACGCTCGCGAATCACTTAAGCACGGGGCATTTGGTCGCGCAGAATTTTCAGAACCTGGACCTGTGCGGTTCGAGTACGCTGCACTGGCCCTATCCGCTCACCGGTCTGACTTCCAACACCAACGAATGCTGGCACGGGAACAGCGCGGGCGTCGGCGCGTTTTCGTATAACGCGCAAGGTTGCGGTGGCCCGCCGTTAGTGTGCGTGTGGAATCCGCTCGCGCCGAACGGTCATCCGGAAGCGCGCGTGGACGCCCACGGCACGTATGATCTGTATGATCCGAACGCCGACCACAACGAGGGCGTGTGGCAGGGTTACGTCGATAACATCAACTTAGAGAAAGCTACGTGGGATGGGACGTTGATCCCGGCGCTGCAGGCCTGGGAAGCGCAGGTGGCGAGCTACACGGCGAACTACTCGGCCTGGCAGGCGCAGGTGCCCGCGTTGCTACAGCAAAACCAGGCGGCGTACGAGGCGCGGCTCGCGGCGATCAGCGAAGAGCGCACGGCGTTTTTGAACCGCACGCGCAGCGAGTACGAGGCGGGACTGCGGAAGATCGAGGCGCTGGAGTCGGCGAAGCTCGCGGGCGAAGAAGATCTCGCGCCTCTGGCCGAAGAAGCGGAGGCGGCACTTACGGCGTCGCGCAACCTGTCCGTAACTTCTGCCGCTGCGATATTAGACAACGACGTCGTGCTTTCGAATTTGCCGGATCGCGCGGAGCTGCGCGGCGTGGTGAGTCGGGCCCGGGAGTTGCTCCCGGATTTTTCGGCGACGGAGGCGGTGGTGCCGGCGTTCTACCGGACGCTCCAGGGCTCGTATAACGTGGCGCTCGGCGAACACATGCACGCCGAGGCGCTCAGTGTTGAAGCGGACATCTTAGCTGACATTCAAAAGCAGTTACAATCTTACAATGATCTCGAAGTGAGCGAGGCGGACGTGCACCGCCAGATGCTCGCGATCATGGCCGAGGAACAGGCGGAACGCGGGGAAGAGGCGCAGGATACCGACTCGATGTCCGATGAGGACGTCCTGAACGTGGAGCTTAACTGGAGCCTGCTCGATGTTACGAGCGAGCTGGAACTCGAAGAGCTCCGTGAGTACGTGCGCGAGAGTCTGGAAGATCGGCGCGACCGGCTCAAGTTCGAGAAGATCGAAAAGCAGGCGGACGGATCGTATCTGGTGACGCGCAGGGTCAGCACGGGCGAGACGCGGCTGATGGCCGGCGGCGATGCGACCAATGAGGATCATTATATAGAAGAATTCGTCGAGACGACGTTTCGCATTGAAGGCGCGGGCTCGGTGAAACTCGCGGAGACCGGTGACCTGTTCGCGGACGACTTCAACGTGAACCAGGCGCTGGATGATTTTTACGGGAACATCAATTCGTACTACAAAGAGAACGTGACAAAGGCGTTCGAGCAGATGGCGGCGAAGCTCGATCAGCAGGATACGAACGCGATCACGATGCAGGAACGCGCGGAAGAATCCACCGAACGCCAGGTAGAGTTCGCTGAGGATGCCTTAAGCCTCGCGCAAACGCTCGTAACCGGCGGCACGCTCGCGACCTTCGGCGACAACATGATCCGCGGGCAGATGGCGGAGGTGCTCGGCCAGATCACCGGCATGCCGGCCGGTTTTTTAAGCGCGCTTTTCGGCAGCGGCGATCCGGGCCAGGCGGTGAAGAATTTCGTGGAGGGCGAGCTCTTAACTCAGTTTGATGCGGTGTTAGGACTGCCGGCGGGTTCGGGCTCGATGCTCTACGGCCTGGTGCAGGGCAATGATAAACGCAATACCGCCGAGTTCAAGATGGGGCGGGATATGTTCCGGAACGGATTCTCGCCGTCCTCGTTCGGATATTCCACTTTCGGGCCGGTTGCTTTCCTGCCGGGGATCGATCGGGCGATCGTCCAGCCGATGAGTCGGGCCGTCGATCGCATGGCGGATCGCGTGGGCGCGTTTACGGCGAATCATGCCGGAGCCATCAACAACGTGGCGCACCTCGGCGGCATCATCCCGCCGGAGCTGTCGCTCTATGGTTACTCGCAGCGCGTGTATGACTCGGGCGGATTCGGTAAATACTTCGGGCGCCCGAATACGGAGAGCACGGTTTCGCAGGAGGAGTTCGAGCGTAATCAACTGGAACGCGCGGCGTTGTTCGCGGTCGCCGATCAGTTCGGTCTGCCGCCGGGCTCGCTGCAAATGTTACAGGGAATCAACTTAAGCCCCGAAACCATGGAAGCGTTCGTGATAAACCAGGTCTCGACACTCTGGGAGACGGCCTTAGGATTGCCCACGGGAGTGTTAGGAACGATGCTCGCCTCGATCGAACAACACGACGCGCATAAGCGGGATCCGAACTACAAGCTCGGTCGCGATTTGGTGAACAACTTCGGGTTGAGTTTTCTGGGTATCAACATGCCCGGACTGGAGCGTGTCAGCGGCAACATCGGTGATCGAGTCGGCCGGTTGTTCGCACGCAATCCGATGATTCCGCAGTTGTTTTTTCCGATTGTGCACGGCTCGTATCACGGCGGCACGCGCGGGGCGGTGACGTCCGGTGCTGGACTCGCGGCGACGGCACTGATCCGAGCCTTCAGCCTGGGCACCGTGGGTGTGAACGCCGGCTATTCGTTTCAGGATGGTTACAGCGGCGGCGTGACGGTCGGCTTCGGTAAAGGTGATGTGAACTTAGGCGTGGGCCTGAATTACAGTGAGGTTGGTGGCTGGGGTGCTACGGCCGGTGTTACCGTGGGCGGCAATCTCGGTGGCACGTTGGGTTTAAGTTATAATGAGTTTACCGGGTTTGGTGTGCAGGCGGGCATCAGCGGGATTAACAGTCATGGGCAGACTGGTTCGTTTGGGGTGGGCTGGAATAAGCTCGAAGGTTACGGTGCGAATGTCGGCGTCGGCCAGGGTTCGGCGATTTTTCAGGCAACGTACTCGCAGAACAACGGCTTTGGTGCGGGGTTTCAGCTTTCGCATGCGGTGGGTGCGCAGAACGCGTTCGGTGATAGTGCGATTGCCGGTGGGCTAACGTTCAGTGCATCGACTTCGCAGTACGGTGGGAACACGTTCGGTGTGAACTATCAGCAGACGAATCAGTTCGCCGATGGGCCGGCGGCGTTCAGTGGCGGGTTGGTTTATAATACACTCGACGGATTAACCGGCACGTTTAATGCGAGCTACGACGGCATGAGCGCTAACTTCAGCGCAAATGAATTTACCGGCGGCGCCTTCGATGTGGCGTTCGGGGCACAGCCGAATTTTATTACTTCGCACGATCAGCTTACGGGTGCGCTTGCGGGGATGCAGCAGCAACAGCGCAGCGATTACGAACGTGAGCGTAACCTTAGATCGGAAGCCCTGGATATGGAGCGAGTCTTCGGCGCAGCGGGCATGACGGCCGAACGCTGGCTGGCCATGGATGAGCTGGATCGGCAGAAGTTTCGCGAGCGGAACATCGAGCGGATTACTAAAGAGATGGAGAAGAACGGCGGCGAAGGGCTGACCGATGAAGAGATTGCCGGTTACAATGAATCTCAGGACGGCTGGTTGGGTGTGTTTTCGAGTCTCGGGGATACGCTGGCCGGTGTGTTTTCGAATGAGGTGTACGATCCTAACGGCTGGCGCGATGAAAACGGTAAGTGGCATCCGCGGACTTGTTTTCTCCCCGGCACGGTGTTTAGCGTCGAGGACGGTTTCTCTACGATTGAAAAAATCACCGTCGGTATGATGGTGCCTTCGTACGATCCGGTGACCGGTGAGATTTCCTCGAAGCCGGTGACGGAAGTTTTCAAAAACAAGACCGACATCATTTTCTGGATTGAATACGTCGACGGCACTCGCGTCGGTACGACGTGGAATCACCCGTTCCTGATCGAAGGCAAAGATTGGATCGAGGCGAAAGATCTGCGTCCGGGGGATCGTTCGGTTACGGCGAACGGAAGTTTAGAGATTGCAAAGATCGAGCAGGAACACGGGGAGTTTACCGTCTACAACGTTGAGGTGGCGGATAATCATACGTATTTCGTGACCGAACAGATGGTTGTGGTGCATAACTATGAGCAGGGATTACTTCAGGATGCATATAAGTGGCACTTCGATAACAACACAGATCAGCAGGTTGGAACGACTTCCAACGAAGACGGCCTGTCGAACTTGATGCGAGATGGTCGCGTCGCCACTGACGAGATGGTCGATGAATACCTTTTAAGCGAAGAAGGTCAGGAATTTCTTGCGAGCGAAAAAGGTCAGGAATTTCTCGCAGGCGAGCACGGCCAGGCGTATCTCGAACGCACGGGTCAGGCCGACTCGCAAGATTCAACTGCCACTGCTTCGAATGCGCAGCAATCGTCTTCACAGCAGAGTATCGCCAATGCGACCATGGCCGATACGCCGCCTGAGATTGCGAACAACATCACGCCGCCGCCGGCCGGGCAGACCTGGGGCGATTGGGCGCTGGACAAGGTTAATGAAGGTTGGGAAATTGTTAAGGAATACGGCGGTAAATTCAAGGACGCCGTTTCAGAAGGCGTCGCGTCGCTTGGCAGAGGAATTGAGGGAGCTTATGATTTCGTGACGTCGGATCTCGGCGATTGGTTCGTGAACGATCTGCTCGCCGATATGATTCCTGGGGTCCGCGAGTTTGTGACGTTCCTCAAGAATGTCCGCGATTGGGTGGACGGAAATGTGATCGGCGTCGTCGGCAATACGCTGGAGCGGGCCGTAGATTACATCGGGCCGTTCTTTGCGGCGGCGGGTTGGTTTAAGAAAGCGAGCGACGCCGCCGATGCCGCGAAGGCGGCGGATAAAGCCGGCGATGCTGCGAGAGCCGGGGATAATGCGGGTGACGCGGTGAAGACGGGGGATAATGTTGGGGATGCCGGGAAGGCTGCCATTGAGCATGTCAGCCCCTATAAATTGGAACCGACGCATGGACTGACCCTGTCCCGAGCGGAATATGCAGCGCTCAAAGAGCAAATTCGGAATGAAGGAATTCAAGAATCGATAAAAATAGTTGAAAGCAATGGGAAAAGATACATCGTTGATGGGCATCATAGACTTCAGATCGCCAAAGAACTTGGCATGGAAAGTGTGCCGATCGAAAAAGTTAAGTTACCGTATAAAGGGTATCAAACCGTCGAAGACTTGCGGTTTGAATAGAAAAGTATGGCAGTATGGCAAACTACATTTCGGTTGCTCCCGATCGCTTCTCTTGAAACAGAGCTAGGTCTAATCCCGCTGTCTCTAGATGAAAATGAATATGAAGCCCATCATTGGTGGCAGGATAGAGCATTGGTATCCAGGCTAAAGGCCAGTTTGGACTTTCTGCCAAATGTGCAAGCCTGGACTCCCGCCATCGAAGCATGGGGTCGTGAGGACAGCAATTACATGTATTTTTTCCACGACCAGGATGGGAAGGTTCTCTCGGTGCAAATTCGCATCGATTTGTATGACCCGAAGAGCTTTACCCGACACATTGTTTCAATTGCACAAAGAGAGAATCTCGCTTTTCTAACAGAGGATGGCCGAGTGGTTCCAGCGCGGTGGGACCGCATTAACAAGGAACTTGAGAATTCACCGGCAGCTGCATTCATAAGAGACCCCGAAGGTTTCCTGAAAGATCGCTAGATTCTCCTGGCCAGAGATGAGGTGAAATAGTCAAAGCAGATCGCTATCGCAAATCTGTTTACCTGAAATCGGTACTTTAATGAACGATCTATTTAGGGCTTCTTTCATGCTTTGGAAAAGCTGTTTTTGGAGAGCCTTTTTATCGTTCGTTGGCTTCAGCGTATTGCAGGGCACGCTCGCGCTATTCGGTAATACCTTGGTCAACCTCAGGCTTTCCGTGTTTGCGTTGATTATCGTTTCACTCGTGCTCCTCATTCCCCATGCCCTCGGATTCACACTCTTACTGCGTTACATTTTCCGCACTACCGGTCTTGATCGCGACGACGCTGCTCGGT
Organism: Leptonemataceae bacterium; assembly: GCA_965227295.1. Lineage (GTDB taxonomy): Bacteria > Spirochaetota > Leptospiria > Leptospirales > Leptonemataceae > JANSYA01. Next base: position 29,141 of record OZ245742.1, read on the forward strand.
CCTTGCCTTTCACCGTCAGTGTGCTCGGTTTGCCTGCGTTTAGAATGTGGCTATATTTGGTGATCGTTAACCTTGCCGCCATCCTTGCGATGTTGTCTGCCTCTCATTTGCAGGCAGGCGATGAACTCACTTCTACGAGTGGACCGGCAGTAGCCTTGTTTGTATTGCTCGGGACGTTTGCAGCGGCGGGCTTAATTGCAAGCGGGCGTGGTCTATTCGATAGCTTAAGGATTGCTCTCGTGATTACCACAAGGAACGCGCTCCATATTCCGGGATTCATGCTCTTTTCAGCATTCTTGATGCTCGCGGGTGGTCTTTGCCTGATCATTGGATACTTCTTCGCCGGCTCTTTTCTTGTCGTTGCATATTGTGTTCTTGTGCAGCGAATGAAGGAACAGTTACCATCGACTCCCTAACCTTGATTGTTTGCAAGTTAAAGTATCCCGTCCGCCTGTTTTCGCTTGCATCTATGCCGTCATTTGTTAAGCTGCGCCTTCCTATGGAGGCTTTTACATGCAAAGTGTTGAGAAAATCATCTTAGCCCACGAAGGTCTGGAGGCTCTGAAAGAGTGCGAATCCATCCGCGTGGAGCACGAAGAATACCCGCTGCTCGTCATCGAGTATCTCGGCAAAGGGCCCACAAACTGCGAGGCCGTCGCCGTCTCGCAGTTCGTGAAGCAGGACAACGGCCGCTGGCTGTGCTGTCGGGAAATGCAGTTCGAACGCACCGTCGATCGCGAGTGGTTTCCGTTTCTGTTGTCCAGCGAAACCACCGGTGAGCGTAAAGAAGTCTACGAGGCGGTCGCCGTGCCGCGGTCGTCCCGGCTTCGTGCACTCTTGCGGGTGAATCGCAAAGTGTTTCTCGAACTTCAGCAGCTCGCCTGTGAGTGGGACGCCGAGCTGGAAAGCGCGTGTTATCGCGGCGCTCCCAAAAGCACGCGCTACTACCCGCTCTTCGACGATCTCGACCAACCGGAGGACGAAGAATGAAAGACCCCGGAAAAAAAGTAGTTCAGTTTCGCGTGGGCTTAAGTGTACTAGCCAACACCCGATCTGACACTCCTGCCTGTCAGATATGATCAGGTCGATACCTGATGCTGTTTATGCAGCATCTTTTCACGCGCCACGGCGATGGATTCAGCGAACGTTTGCGCCGGCGTCTTGCCGAAGCAGTACTTGCCGCTGTGCGTCCGTTCCTGGTTATACTCGAGCATCCATTCATCCAGATCGGCTTGCAGCTCCTCGATGCTTGAGTAAAGTTTCTTGCGAAACGCGACGGCGTAGAATTCTTCCTGAATCGTCTTGTGAAAGCGTTCGCAGACGCCGTTCGTTTGCGGATGCCGCGCTTTGGTTTTGGTGTGATCGATGTCCTCCATCGCGAGGTACAACTCGTACTCGTGATTCTCCGGCTTGCCGCAGTACTCCGTGCCGCGATCGGTGAGCACGCGCAGCAGCGGGATGTTGTAGTCCGCGTAGAACGGCAACACACGATCGTTCAGCAAGTCGGCCGCCGTCAGTGCGTTCTTGCGATCGTAAAGTTTTGCAAAGCCGACCTTAGCGTACGTGTCGATGAAGGTCTGCTGGTAGATCCGCCCCACGCCCTTGATATTGCCCACGTAATACGTGTCCTGCGAGCCCAGATAGCCGGGGTGGTGCGATTCGACCTCGCCGTGCGCTTCTTTGTCCTGGCGGCCTTTCTCAAGCGCCGCGACCTGTGCCTCGGTGAGAATGATCCCCTCTTGCGCGACGCGGGCTTCCAGGGCCTTCAGACGCTTCTTGAACGTCTCCATGTCGTGCCGCAACCAGACCTGACGCACGCCGCCCGGTGAGATCGAAACGCCGCGCTTGCGCAGCTCATTCGACACGCGCAATTGACCGTGCGCCGGCTTCTCGAACGTGAACTCGATCACCGCGTCTTCCACATCCGCCGGAATCCGGTTCTTCTTGTTCGGCTTGCGCCGCGTGAGATCCTTCAGGGCCTCTTCGCCTCCGGTCTCGTACAACCGCTGATACCGGTAGAACGTATCGCGTGATACGCCCATCACCCGGCAAGCTTCTGCAACGTTATTCAGAGTACGGGCCAGCCTCAAGATGCCCACCCGGTGCTTTACGATTTTTTGTTCTGCTGTCATCTCTTTCCTCCGATACAAATTATATCGGAGTGTCAGATGGAATCTTGACTATTTCAGCTTAAGCGACGCCATGCGCGACGAACTCGTAACCCGGTTCGAAAACGCTTCGCAGCACATCCGCAATCTCATCGCGGAGGATCTGCGTAAACGCAAACCGCTCGTGGACATCTGGAACCAACCCCGCGAAAAAGTCCCGTGCAATGACGGCTGGAAAAAACTCTGACCATGCCGCGCGTGCAAGCGAAGACCCGGTGGGTTTTCGCTTGCACGCGCTTCTGACGCCCGGCTTTTTCGCGGCATGGCCAAAGACGAACTGCTGAAACTCCGCGTATCTTCCGAACTCCTCGAATCTCTAAAAGACCGCACGGATAACATGTCCGGCTATCTGCGCGCGCTCATCCGCGCCGATCTCAACGAAAACCCGCAACTGCGCGATGTTCCGCGCACGCCGTACTTCTATTACGCCACATTAAAAGAGGTCATCGACGGCGACACGCTCCGCCTGGATCTCGACGCGGGTTTTGAAATTACACTGACGGCCATCGTACGGCTGGCGGGGGTGAACTCGCCCGAGATTTCGACGCGAAAAGGGAAGCGGGTGCAACAGTACATCCAGAAGAAGTTAGCGCGGTCGTCTTTGATTGTGGAGACGCAAAAGCGGGAGAAGTACGGCCGGTATCTCGCTTACGTTTACTATCATCGCAAATACACGGATTTTCAGGGAATTCTCGAATTCGGCTCGCAGTTAAATCAGGAACTTGTCGACGGCGGATTGGCGGTGCGGTACGATCTATAATGTACTCTCAGATGATGTTTGTCCTCGTGATCGTCTTCCGTGATCGTCTTCCGTGATCGTCTTCCGTGATCGTCTTCCGTGATCGTCTTCCGTGATCGTCTTCCGTGATCGTCTTCCGTGATCGTCTTCCGTGATCGTCTTCCGTGATCGTCTTCCGTGATCGTCTTCCGTGATCGCGGGTTAGTCTCTCTTTATCTCAAGCTTGTACCGTTTCCTGATTCGGCCGTCCGTGGTTCTCTTGCCGCTGATGATGTTCTTTGTCTCTCTTTCGTTCTTGGTCGCGGTAGAACGGCCGGTTGCCCGGCCGCCCCCGCACAGATCCCGGCGTGCGGTATTCTCGCACCGGGCTCTTCGAAAGCACTCGCTTCCACATAAAGTCAATTCAGAGTAAGTCGCAACTGAGATACTGGTCGTTCCATGATGCGCGGTTTTTCGATCCGGTAGTGCGCCATCAGATCCCTCAGCCCCTGCCAGTCCAGACTCCGGCGCTGACTGCGCCGATTGAGCCACTTGTACAGATTCATTTCCACCTGATAGTAGAAGCTTCGTATACTCTTGTAGTTGCATTGGACGCCATAATAGTTATAGTATCCACGCAGCCGGGAGTTCAGAAGATTGAAGAACCTGCGCATGGGTAGATGCCGATTCGCTTTAATCCACTGCTTCACATTCTGGATCGACGCATGCAATCGCTTTGGAGCGGTGCGACGCGGAACCCACCAGAACCCCTTTCGAGAACGAGCCCAGCGGTATTCAAAGCCTAGAAATACGAACGCCTCACGCCCGGTATTGAACTTCGCGCGGAAGCCCGGGCGCTCGAAACTTTTCACTCCTGACTTTTCCGGCGCCAGTTCCAGACCAAACTTTCGCAAACGTTTTCCAAGCGTCGCATAGAATTTCAGCGCATCGTCTTTGGATTCAAAGGCGCAAACAAAATCGTCCGCGTATCGACACATATAGGCCGGTCTCTTGCAGTGCTTCTTCACCACTTTCTCGAACCAGAGGTCCAGTACGTAATGAAGATAGACGTTCGCCAGAACCGGACTGATCACGCCGCCTTGAGGAGTCCCAGCGGTCGGGCGCGAGACCTGACCGTTTACCTCCAGCACGCCTGCTTTCAGCCACTTGCGAATCAGACCGAGAAAGGCCCGATCATCGATTCGTTGCTCCAGCATTCGCATCAACCAATCATGGTCAATGTTGTCGAAGAAACCCTTGATGTCGGCTTCCACAATCCAGCCGAGCTTCCCCGGACTCAAAGTTGAACTCAGAGTCTTCGAAGCCTCACGCGGACCGGTGTTCGGCCGATAACCATACGAACACGACAGGAAGTCTTGCTCATAGATCGCTTCAAGGATACGCGTCGCGCATGTTTGTACCAGTTTGTCTTCGAGGGCCGGCAATCCAAGCGGACGTTGTTTTCCGTCCGCTTTCGGGATAAAGACCCTGCGAATCAGTTTTGTTCGGTATCGTTTCTGTTTTAAGCGTTCCACCAGATCCCCGACATTTTCCGTAAGGTTCGCTTCGTAGTCGCGAAACGTTTCACGGTCCACGCCCGGAGCCGCCCGGCGATTCATTCCTGCGAACGAATCTTCGAGATTCATCTGGTTGAGCATCCCATACAGATTACGAAACAGATGTTTCTTACTCCTCCTCGCTTTATTTGCTATTGCCCGTAGTGAGGTTTGCATCAGTTGTTCCGATCCTGCCGTCCGGCTGATGTTGACTCTGCGAGCTGCGTACTTTCGTCAGCCCCTTCCCCGATCATCGCGCATCGCACGCGAAGACCGAACCCGTCGAAACTCCATTCGAGTTTCATTCGATTCTGTGGACGGCTCTCCCGCCCTCTGAGTACTATGGGCTGATCCGACTCCCCGTTGATCATCATTCTTCCTTGTTCATTCGGTCAGAATTACCTTCGCTATCGTCGAAGGAACCAACGGGGTCTCCCGGGTTCCACGATGTTTCTCTGCATACATGCCGCGCTCAAGCGACCCCGACAGACCTCCAGAATCTCGCTAAAACGATTCCTTTGTGCTGGTTTCCATCTGACCAATGATGTCACCGTCTGCATCTATGGCATTTTACGAGGCTCAACAGCTTCCGGGAGTGTGGACTCCCCTACGGCCTGCATGCTTCCCTGTGTACGCTTCGTGTGGCGGTTACCCGCTTCCACGCAACACTCGGTAGAAGTTGTTCGCTAAACTTTACTTCATATGGACTTTCACCTTATCAGAAACATCGGGCTTTGCCCGGCGCACTGGCCACACGCCCCACGCATTTGTGGCCACAAATCTCCACCGAGCCTTTTTGTGAATTTCTGCTGGACAGCTTCACTGTACGGCATCGACCCTCGTTTCATGTCCGCAGCCGCTCGAAATTCCGCGCATATCTCCGGTCTCGAATCCACACATAGCCGCCAGCCCGCGCGCGGCGGGCGCCGGTCCGCCGCGCGCGGGCTGGCGGCGACTGCTCCGCAACAATCGCAGCGGGGCGGCGAAATCGCGCGCGTTCTCGGGAGCCCCGCCCGTGAGACTCACGGCCGCGCCCAAACAACGCCCCCCAGGCGAGCGCCCGCTGCGAAAACAAGATTCAATGCGCGATTTCCACAGCTGAATCTGTTCCATTATACGGCGCTCGCGCAGGATGTACTCGCGCGCACCTATCCGAGGTTCTGTTCGCACTGCGAAACGGAAATGCGCACGCCCGTGGCCGGGCGCGAGACCGCGGTGCGTTGCGCAACCTGTCATCACATGGGCTCGCGCACGGCGGGCACACCCTTGGACCACTTAAAGTTACCTCTTTGGACGTTTAGCTACGTCCTCGGCGAGGCCGTACAGACGTTCCCGCAGATGATCTCCGCGGCGCAGATTCAAAGACGGCTCGGGTGTTCGAAACAGGCTTCGCTCAATCTCAAACGGCGGTTGCAGTTGTTCCTCACGGACCTCGTGCCCGCCGTTCGCGAACTGGTGAAGCGCGACCTTGAAGATGCGTTTTCGGACCTGAAATTGCCTGAGAATCAGGACGTTTCGAAGTTCGTCGCGAACAAGCCCGTAGTCCACAGTGACACCCTCGCCTTATTCTCGGCAACGCAACGTTCGAACGGCGGTCGTGCGAGATGGAAGCACACCGGACAAACTGCGAGCATTTATCTCTCGGATAAGGTCGCGGAGCAACGCGGCAAGGTTCAGATCGGAACGCTCGCACATACCGTTGCGATTAAGAACGGACCGGTGTTACTCACGTCCGTTCGCGATCAAACGCAGAAGAGTCTGGAGCCGGCTTTTAACTTCCTACCCCGCAACACTGCGATAATGACAGACGAAGGCACGCCGTGGCTTTCGCGTTACTTCCCGAATCATCGCGCCGTGAATCACTCAGCGCGTGCGAAAGACAAACAGCGCAGCAAGTGGGCGCGGGATCGCTGGAGTCGCAACGGCGTGCACAACCAGGTCGCCGAAGGCAACCAGCGCATCGTTAAGATGTCTTTCCTGGCAGCTTACGGATACTTCGACCCGAAGCATTCGCAGTTGTATCTCAACGAATACTCCGCACTCAAGGCACTGAAGATCCACGGCCTCGATAGCCTGCTTTCTTTATCAAATGCGGCCGATGTGCGGAATGTAGACCACAGATTGTTCTAGATCTCCGGTCTCGAATCCGCACAGGCCCGCGAGCGCGCGCACCGAGGTTCTGTAACCTCGGCGCGCGCGCTCGCGGGGCGGGCCGTGTCAGACTCGCAGCGGTGCGGCGAAATCGCGCGCGTTCTCGGCGGCCCCGCCCGTGAGACTCACGGCCGCGCCCAAAAAACGCCCCCCGCTGGCCGCAAAAGAAAGGGACCGGCCAAGGACCTCCGGTCCTCGCGATTCCCGCATGTTAACGTTCCGTACTTAACGGAATTTACGCAGGACGTCCTTGCGCGGGCGTATCCGAAATTCTGTCCGCACTGCGAAACGCAAATGCAAACGCCCGTGGCCGGGCGCGAGACGGCCGTACGCTGCGGCGAGTGTCATTTCATGGGCTCGCGCACGGCGGGCACGCCTCTTGACCATTTCAAGTTGCCGCTGTGGACCTTCGGCTATCTTCTCGGCGAATCGGTCCAGTTGTTCCCGCTCATGATCTCCGCCGCACAGATTCGCCGGCGGCTCGGTGTATCTAAGAGCACATCGCTGTTACTTAAGCGGCGCCTGCAATTGTTCCTCACGGATCTGCTTCCGGCCGTCCGCGAGATGATGCGCCGCGATCTGGAAACTTCCTGGAATTGCGAGAAATTGCCTGAAAATGGCGACGTTTCAGAAGTCGTTGCGAACAAGCCCGTGGTGCATTCGGACACGCTCGCGTTGTTCTCTGCCACGCAACGAAGCAACGGTGGCCGCGCTCGTTGGAAGCACACGGGGCAGACTGCGAGCATCTATCTTTCGGACAAGGTCGCGGAAGAGCGTGGCAAGCTTCAAATCGGAACGCTTGCGCACACTGTTGCGCTAAAGAACGGGCCGGTGTTGTTTACGTCCGTGCGTGATCAGACGCAGAAGAGTTTGCAACAATCGTTCGACTTCGTTCCGAAGAACTCAGTGATCATGACGGATGATGGCACACCGTGGTTGTCGCGCTACTTTCGGAATCACCGTGCAATCAACCACAGTGCGCGAGCGAAAGACGGCAAGCGGTGTAAGTGGGCGCGTGATCGGTGGTGCAAGGACGGCGTGCACAACCAGGTCGCCGAAGGAAACCAGCGCATCCTTAAGATGTCTTTTCTGGCAGCTTATGGTTACTTCACGCCGGAGTACTCGCAGTTGTATCTCAACGAATACGCCGGACTGAAAGCGCTCAAGGTTCACGGTCTCGATGAACTCATTTCACCCGCGAATCGGCCAGTTGTGGGGATTGTAGACCCCAGATTGTTCTAGATCTCCGGTCTACAATCCACACATAGCCGCCAGCCCGCGCGCGGCGGGCGCCGGTCCGCCGCGCGCGGGCTGGCGGCGACTGCTCCGCAACAATCGCAGGGGGGCGGCGAAATCGCGCGCGTTCTCGGCAGCCCCGCCCGTGAGACTCACGGCCGCGCCCAAAAAACGCCCCCCCGCCAGGACCCCGCTGCGAAAACTAAATTCAATGCGCGATTTCCTCAGCTAAACTTAGGCTACTATACCGGGCTCGCGCAGGATGTTCTGGCGCGGACGTATCCGAAGTTCTGCCCGCATTGCGAAACCGAGATGCGCACGCCGGTGGCCGGGCGCGAGACCGCGGTACGCTGCGAAACCTGTCACTACATGGGCTCGCGCACGGCGGGAACGCCGCTGGATCACTTAAAGTTACCTCTGTGGACATTTGCGTATATCCTCGGCGAGGCCGTGCAAACATTTCCGCAGATGATCTCGGCCGCGCAGATTAAGCGGCGGCTCGGTTGCTCGAAACAGGCGTCGTTGAACCTCAAGCGGCGGTTGCAGTTGTTCCTCACGGACCTGCTGCCGGCCGTGCGGGAACTCGTGAAGCACGAACTCGAAGATGCGTTTTCGGAACTGAAATTGCCTGAAAATCAGGACATTTCGAAGATCGTCGCGAATAAGCCCGTGGTGCACAGCGATACGCTCGCGTTGTTCTCCGCGACGCAGCGCAGTAACGGCGGTCGTGCAAGATGGAAGCACACGGGACAAACCGCATCGATCTATCTTTCGGACAAAGTCGCGGAGCAGCGGGGCAAGGTTCAGATCGGAACGCTTGCGCATACCGTCGCGCTTAAGAACGGGCCGGTGTTACTTACGTCCGTTCGCGACCAAACACAGAAAAGTCTAAGCCGTCTTTTAACTTCATGCCGCGCTACACTGCGATTATGACGGACGAAGGCACGCCGTGGCTCTCGCGCTACTTTCCGAACCACCGCGCGGTAAATCACAGCGCGCGGGCGAAAGACAAACAACGCAGCAAGTGGGCGCGGGATCGCTGGTGTAAGAACGGCGTGCACAATCAGGTCGCCGAAGGAAATCAGCGGATCGTTAAGATGAGTTTTCTCGCAGCTTACGGCTACTTTGACCCGAGGCACTCGCAGTTGTATCTCAACGAATACTCGACGCTCAAAGCACTGAAGATTCACGGCCTTGATTCTTTAGTTTCTTTAGCAAATGCGTCTGGTGTGCGGAATGTAGACCACAGATTGTACTAGCAGGCTGCTGAAAAAGTCGAAATTTCCTGGCGATTTCGCGGTGCCTGTTCAAATTCTGTCGCATGCGCGGCGAAGAGGAAAAGCAACCGAGTATCTGGAGTCACGTTTCGATGGAGGACCGGATTCCGGCAAACCATCCGTTGCGTGACATTCGCAAGCTGACGGATGCGGTCCTCGCGAAACTGAGCGATCGATTCGATGAAATGTATCCGGCCTTCGGTCGCCCATCGATTCCGCCAGAGTATTTGTTGCGCGCGCTTTTGCTGCAAGTGCTGTTCAGTGTACGCAGCGAACGTCAGTTGATGGAGCAAACGAACTACAATCTGCTCTATCGCTGGTTCATCGGGTTGAGCGCCGACGATCCCGTCTGGGATGCGAGCGTCTTTTCAAAGAATCGTGATCGTCTGATGGAAGGCGGTATCGCCGACGAATTCTTTCGTGGCGTGCTGGAAGTGGCGGATGATCGCGGGCTGATCAGCGAAGAACATTTCACCGTGGATGCCACGTTGCTGGAGGCTGCGGCGAGCCTGAAGAGCTTCCAGAAAAAAGACGGTCGGCAATCCCCCTCGGATGATGATCCGGGCAATCCGTTCGTGAGCTTTCACGGCGAAAAGCGCCGCAACGATACACATGAATCCACGACCGATCCAGATGCGAAGCTATTCCGCAAAGGCAACGGCAAAGAGGCCCGGCTGGTTTACATAGGGCATGTCCTTATGGAAAACCGTAACTGCCTCGCTGTGATGGCCGGCGTGACTCGCGCAACCGGAACGGCGGAACGCGATGCGGCAGCCATCTTCATGAAGGAACTACGCCGAAGCAATCATCGGCCCCGCGTAACTCTGGGCGCCGACAAAGGCTACGATGCTAAAGCATTCGTAGAAGAACTTAAAGCGATCCGAATCGTGCCGCATATCGCGCAGAAGAGCCGGTCCAGTGCCGTCGATTATCGAACGGCCCGCAGCCCCGCCTATGCCGTAAGTCAACGTCGACGCAAAGCCGTCGAAGAAATTTTCGGCTGGCTGAAGTCGGTCGGCCTGTGCAGGAAGATGCGCTTCCGCGGCCCGGATCGCGTTGGGTGGATCTTCCGCTTCGCTGTTGCCGTCTACAACTTGCTGCGAATCAGAAACCTGGAAGAGGGTACCGCATGATCGCAAATGCTAACTTGCGCAATACAAGCGTTAGGGATGCGCAGGGGGCCGCGCAGCGGCAGTCCGGAGCGCGAAGCGCGGAGGACCGAAGCGAACGCAGAGCCCGGAGCAGCCCGGCGCCCGGCCGGCTTCAGAGGGGAAGGAGCGAACAGCGGCCCCGTCCAGCGGGGCCTTGTTGGCGCCGGCCGGGCGCAACGCCCAAATGAATTTCACAGATTCCGCTTTCGAATGACTTTTTCAGCAGCCTGCTAGATCTCCGGTCTCGAATCCGCACAGGCCCGCGAGCGCGCGCACCGAGGTTCTGTAACCTCGGCGCGCGCGCTCGCGGCAGGGGCCGTGTCAGACTCGCAGCGGGGCGGCGAAATCGCGCGCGTTCTCGGCGACCCCGCCCTTGAAAATCACGGCCGCGGCCCTCTTTCGCCCCCCTGCAACACACCCCCGGCCAAACTGCGATTCAATGCGCGATTTCCTCAGCTGAATTTGTTCTATTATAACGCGCTCGCGCAGGATGTTCTCGCGCGGGCGTATCCGAAGTTCTGTCCGCACTGTGAAACGGAGATGCGCACGCCGGTGGCCGGGCGCGAGACCGCGGTGCGGTGTGGTGAGTGTCACTTCATGGCGTCGCGCACGGCGGGCACGCCGCTGGATCACTTAAAGTTACCTCTGTGGACGTTTGCGTATGTTGTGTCGAGTAGGGTCAGCCCGTCACCGGGCCAACCCCCTCTAAGAACCGTACGTGCGAGTTTCCCCGCATACGGCTCAAGCAGTTCCCGCCTTACGATTCGCATGAATCTGCTGATGGCAGAAGAGATGTACAAGTTGAAGATTCAGGATGTGGCGTTCACCACCCTGCGAGAGCGGAACCTTGTGATGGATGTGCAGCTTTTCGCCGTTCTCCAGATCCGCGGCACAGAGCGGGCAAAGACCTTTCTGAATCATTGCGAGGGTACGATGATAGGGACGATCCATTTCCTTCACGGCCTTCAGGCGACGTTTTTCCCAGTATGATCTCAAATCGGGATCATCGGGCGAAGCGTCACCACGCACCATAATGTGCGGTCGTTTTTTCACCCACGAGAGTTTTCTCAGTAAACGGAGTTTCCCTCGCGATGGATCAACGGTCGCGAACACCCAATGGTCAGAGCGTTCCGGATGGTGTCTTCCCCAATAGCGGGCTTTGGTCCAGCGTTTTCCCTTGTTGGAGTGTCGTCGGCGAGCCCAACGCCAGAGGCGATGCCAGCAGAAGTGATCGACGCGTGCGAACACCTTGCTTGACGCACAGTGACGATAGTAATTTGCCCAGCCAATGAGCACGGGATTCAAAGCGTCGATCAGGGCGAGTTGGGGCGCGCCCTGGTATTGCCTGACAAGATCGCGAACGCGATCTCGCAGGCGACGCTCGTTGTCCCGGGAGGGACGAATGAGAAGTTTCCGACCTTCGCGTGGATTGCGAAACATGGGATTCTTCGTCATTCGTTTCGTTCCCGATGCTTCCACCTGTTGGAGATGGAAACCCAGGAATTCGAAACCGTCGCTGGCGTGAACAATCCGGGTTTTAGATTCCGATAATCGCAACCCGCGCCTGGAAAGCCAGTTCCCGAGCAACGGCAGTAACGCTTCCGCTTCGCTACGTGATCGGCAGAAGACCAGAAAGTCATCGGCGTAACGCACGAAGCGGTTGTTCGGAACGAACTCCTGCATACCATCGAGGGCGATATTGGCGAGCAAAGGAGAGATAACTCCCCCCTGAGGAGTACCGGATTCAGAATCCGAGAACACTTCGTTCTCAACCACTCCCGCCTTGAGCCATTGTTTGATCAGCTCGTATGCGGGGAATCGGTGAAGTTTGCGAAGCAGGAATTCATGGGAGATGCGGTCAAAGGCGCTTTCAATGTCGGCGTCAATGACCCACGGTGTGCGCGATGCTCCGCAGACCTGACGGAAGATCGTTTCGATAGCATCGTGAGCACTCCGGCCCGGACGAAATCCGTAGGATCGAGACTCGAATCGAGCTTCCCATTGAGGTTCCAACGCGTTTTTGACCATGGCCTGCATGGCCCGGTCCTGAATCGTTGGAATTCCCAGGGGTCTTTGTTTGCCGTTCGCTTTCGGGATGTAGATTCTTCGTACCGGGGACGCCTTCCAGGGCTCGTGCAGAGCCAGGAAGTCAACCAGCTTTCCCCTCGCGGCCGGTGTCTTCAGGACGAGACCATCGACACCCGGCGTGAACTTGCCACGATTCTTCTGCGTCACCTGCCGCACGGCAAGCAGCCGATTGGAAAAGCTCCGCAGCATCAGTTTCTGCAGGGAGCGTACTTTGCGCACGTTGCCCTGTCTTTCGGCTCTGAATATTCGTTGCCGCAGACGACGTACTTCTTTCATGGCCCTCTGCCAGTCGACAGAGTTCCAGTCCGTAGCGGACGCGTAATTCTCATCGCACGATGGTACGATGCCAGTCTCCGCATTTTCCTGAGTCGTCATTGCAAGTGTATTCAGTGAACTACCCTGTCGAAGTGGGCACCCTTTCGAGTTGATCAAAAGATCTATTCGGCCGGTTATGATTTCCCGTTGCCTTTCGGCTGCCGACGTTCGCTTATTCGACAATCCCATACCCGCTGAGGAGTCCGGCCTTGTTTACACTCAGCTTGCCGGACATCGGTCCGGACCCCAACGGGCTTACCACGTTCCGCAGGTTGAAGATACGACGGGACAGGCACCCAATATACCCCGGCGGCTGAGGTGGCTGCACCCGTGTGGTAGTATCACGGGTTCTCCTGTGCCGCGTTTCCTGGCATTCACCTCTGATCCAGGCGGTTTTTTACGAAGGCTTACTCGGGTTCACTTACGTTTGCCATACCGTCTTTTCCGGTTGCCGGATCCAATGGAGGTTCATCGCGTCCGTTGCAACATCCCGGCAGCTTCGCACAGTCCGTTACCGTTCTGCGCGTGCCGGGCGGAAATGGAGCCAGCCACAGGCTCATCAGGTCAGTGTTCCACCTCCTGAACTTCTTCCAGCGACTTCGTGTCGCACACTCCCGAAAAACCGATCTCATGCAACCTCCCGCCATTCAAAACGATGATGCAGCCCTCGCACACGCGGAATGGCAACGACTTTCGCGGAGGGCGACGGCCGGGAACGTGTCGCAGGTCATAATTACGAGTCCCTCAATATCCTCTCCGGGTATCAACAGTAACTTCCCGAACAACCAGCGTTAGTGATGCGAAGGGTGGCGCGCAGCGCCAGTCCGGAGCGCGAAGCGCGTAGGACCGCAGCGAAGCGGAGCCCGCAGCAGCACGACGGCCCGCCGCCTCCACGGCGCGGCGGGCCGGAACGCCCAAAAGAATTCCCAACTCCTGAGAGAATTCCTTAGGTTTACCCACGGGAGTGTTAGGAACGATGCTCGCGGCGATTGAGCAACATGACGCGCATAAGCGGGATGCGAACTACAAGCTCGGTCGCGATTTGGTGAACAACTTCGGCACACCGTTCGGCGTGTTCGCCGATTACATTCCCGGCGTGGATCGTTTTACCGATCTGATGGGCGATAAGGTCGGTCGCCTGTTCGCGCGCAATCCGATGATTCCGCAGTTGCTGATGCCGGTGGCGTATGGTTCGTATCACGGCGGCACACGTGGGGCGGTGATGTCCGGTGTCGGGCTCGCGGCGACGGTGGCGAGTCGTTTTTTCAGCGCGGGCACAGTCGGCGTGAACGCCGGCTATTCGTTTCAGGATGGTTACAGCGGCGGCGTGACGGTCGGCTTCGGTGAAGGTGATGTGAACTCAGACGTGGGCCTGAATTACAGTGAGGTCGAGGCGGGACCTGATGTCGGGGGCAGCTCACCGCCAGTACACAAAAAAAACAACTTCCACAGAACAGGTCACATCTCCCAATGGGACATGCACATCGTCCGCTCCATCTTGACATCCGGATGCCTGACCTTACTCTCCGCAGTCGCTCTTCTCACATCCTGCATATACCTGACCCAAAGCTACAACGCAAGCGGACTGGAAGAGGACATGGAGCGACTGCTTGTACACACGGCCGGGTTGTCACCGCGCGACTTTGACTGCAAAATGATCGGAGCGTCGCGCGCGGGACTGTGCTTATTTCCATTGAACAGCACTGAGTTCGATGATCTCGCAAACCGCTTTGCACTGATCGCTCCGCCGGCTATCGAAAATCGCTACTTTGAAACCTGGGTGAACGCCGGTCACCCGGAACCCGGCACAACGCGCGCCACGACGGAGCGCGGCTGCCGCTATCAATCCGGATTCGAGAACGCGCGGGTCGTGTTTACGCCCGAACCGAGAAAAGGCCCCATCCGCGAACACATCCACTTCGAGTACTTCCTGCTCTTCCGAAACGCGACCACCGGCCAGGCCTGCGCACAAACATCTTACTCCTACGGATGAGCCGGCGACCAACAACGCAACGGCGCCTGCGGAGGATTGACGATTTCCGCCAGACTCATTACGTTACTGCATCACCATGACCACGCCCCTCAAAGACACCACCACGCTCATCACCGGCATCACGGACGCCGGCTCCCTGGCCATGACCATCGCGAAGCAGGTCCTCGCCGAGGGCGGCAACATCATCTGCTCCGGCCTGGGACGCACCGCGCATCATAGCGGGCTTTCCGACCGCGCCGCGGACTTTCTCGATACAACCTACGCCGCGTTCGAAGAAACGGTGCGGCAGGAACTCGGCGCCGACGTTCCGGCGTTCGCCCTGGACGTAACGCTGGACGGGAGCATCGAGGACTTCTGCAAAGCATTGCAGCAACGAAACATCACGCTCAACGGTTTGCTGCACAGCATCGCCATGGATAAGACCATCAAAGCCGGCGTCGTCATCAAGTCCATCCTCGACGTAACGAAAGAAGAATTCTTCGGCGCCATGGACGTGTCCGCGTATTCCTTAGTTTCACTTACGCGAGGATTAGTGCACTCAAACATTTTGCAGAAGAATTCTTCGATCCTGGCGTTGAGTTACCTCGGCGCGGAAAAGGTCGCCTATCATCCTTACAAAAACATCGGCGTGGCGAAGGCGGCGCTGGAACGCATCGTCGTGGAGCTGGCCCATGAACTCGGAATATCGCATCACATCAAAGTGAACGCCATTCGCTTTTCCCCGTACACGGGCAGCAAGGCGGGCAGCGCCATCCAGGGTCTCGCCGAGGCCGTAGAGTTTTGCGATCGCAACAGTCCGCTCGGAAACGCGTTACCGGAGGACCTCGCCTACGAAGCCGCATATCTGTTGCGGCCCTACGGCCGCGTCACCGGAGAGATTCGCAACGTCGACGGCGGCTATCATATTCGCGGCTGAACGCGCAACGCATCAAATGACTACAGACCCTCCGCCGCACTGCCGCCACGAAGCCGCCCGGCCCCAATCCAGCCGAACTCTCGCTCATCGTTCACAAAACCGGCGAACTCAAACGCGTCCGTCGACAAACCCTCGCTCAACGTAAGTTTACCCCGCACGCCCGCCCCCATGCGATACAGCACAATCGAGGGCGAGTCCTGCCAGGTCAGCGTATAATGAAAGGCGTCCACGATCACGTCGTCCCGCAGTTTCAGCGCGAGCAAATGCCGCACCGGCCGCCGGCCTTCCGAGGTGTCTCCCGTCGTGTCCGCGTAGTAACGACGCACGGTAAAGTCCCCCGGCACCGTCTTGAGGTTGCCGACCGGGTAGCCCTTCGCGCCGTCGAAGGTCGGCACCGGCGGCGGCGCGCCGTCAATCTCGCGCAACCAATCGTAACCAAAATCGGCGCGCGGCTCTGCCTGCACGAGGCGATACACGAGACCGGCCGCCTCCGGCTGCGCACCGGGCGAACACAAAGCAAAACCGAACAGAATCAGAACAATACTACGTTTCATAAACCATGATCCTCGCCGCTACCTTGCCGACAACATCCTTTAAGAGCTTGCGCATCGCGTCGCGTCGCGAGACAGGATGATAGACGATGGCCTACAACCGCTGGTTCGTCGAGAAAAATAAATGAAGCCACAAAAACTTGACCGGCGACACGTGCGCATACACAACAGTGTATGCCCCGTCCCCCACGCATCGCCGTAATCATCGCCACCCTCCTGCTCATTAGCGCATCATCTTTCGCGCAAACTACCGATCTCGAAGCCGGCCTGCGCTATCGCACGTACGCCTCCGGCAGCGCGGACGAACCGTACCAGGAGTCCCCGCTCGGCGAAAACGTACAGGAGTATGCGCCCCTCTTAGAACTATCCAACGCGCTCGTGCAGCAGGTCATTAACGGCGACTACGGAAAGATGTACGATCAACACTTCTCACCGCGCCTCAAAGAAGAAATGTCCCGCGAATGGTTGGTCGGCCGACTCAGCGAACTCACGGCCTTCGCCGGGCCGGCCCGGAAGTACAAACCGAAGCAATGGCGCTTCTCGTTGCGCAAACACCAGGGCCGCCGCATCCTGCTGAGCACGAAGATCGTCGAACACCAACGCACGAAAATCGTCTACCAGCTAACCGTATTTCCGAAAGACTTAAAGCGCATCGTCGGCTTTCAGTTCACGCCGCTGGAAGGCGACACCCGGCCGCAACTGCGCGCCGCCTTTCATTCCCGGGACGTCGCCGCCCCGGGCATAGAACACGGCCAGTTTCCCCCGCCGGACGAGGAGACCGCGCAGGCATACGCGGGGCTTCTGAAACTCGCCAATACCATTCTCGAACTCCGCCGGAAACAGGATCACGCCGCCGTCTACGAACGACACTTCTCAGCGCTCGCGAAACTCCTTGTCAGCCGCGGCGAGTACGAAGGCCAGGCCGCCCAGCTTACGAACCTGGCGGGGCCCATCCAACGCTTCGACCCCGCCGAATGGCACCTGGAAATCTTCGAATACCTGGGCCGGGAGGCCGCCATCCTCACGAAGACCGTGGAACACGAACACGGCATCGTCCTCCATCGCTTCCACGTTTTCCCGGAAGATCCCACGAAGCTCGTCGGGATCCAGACGATTCCGCGCGAACTGCGGCCGCGGGCCCCGGAGTATTTCTTCGAAAAAGACGGTGAGATGGTTCCGGTAGATTAGTAACACAACAGACTCGCTTCCATGCCCGACTTCCAGCACAGCCTCACCGAAATTTACGAACGCTACCGCGGCGAAACCGGCGGCCGCGTCGCCACGTACATTCCGCAACTCGCGGAGGTCGATCCGAACCTCTACGCCGTCAGCGCGGTAACATGCGATGGGCGCACCTTTAGCATCGGAGACAGCGACGCCCGTTTCACCATCCAGTCCACATCAAAGCCGTTCAGCTATGCCCTCGCCCTGGAACATTACGGCGAAGAGTACGTCCTTGCCCGCGTCGGCGTAGAACCCACCGGCGAGGACTACCATTCCATCACGAAGCTGGACCAAATGCAACGGCCCATGAATCCCATGGTGAACAGCGGCGCCCTCGCCGTATGCAGCCTGCTCACGGCCGCGGGTGTAAGTATCGACGACGTCATCGCCCGCTACAGTGCCGCCGCCGGCGAGAGCGTTCGCGTCGATCAGGCAACCTACGCATCCGAAATGGGCACCACCGACGGCAACCGCGCCATCGTCTACCTGCTGCGCAAGTTCAACGTTCTCGCCGCCGACCCACTGGATACCCTGGAGCTCTACGTTAAGATCTGTTCCCTGCAAACTACGGCGAAGGGCCTGGCAACCATGGGCGCGACCCTGGCGAACGGCGGGCGGAATCCGCGGACCGGTAGCACCGCCCTGCCGCCGGAGCACGTCCGCGACGTGCTCAGCGTAATGCTCACGTGCGGCATGTACAACTATGCCGGCCAGTGGGTTTACGACGTCGGCGTTCCGGCGAAGAGCGGCGTCTCGGGCGCGGTGCTGATGATCGTACCGTCGGTCATGGCCGTGTGCGTGTATTCGCCGCGCCTGGACGAACGCGGCACGTCCGTGCGCGGCATCGCAACGTGCAAAGACATCTCCGCGCGCCACCGTCTGCATCTGCTGCACCCGGCGTGCCCTAAAGATCCAGGCGCCGTCACTTAGGACACAGCCCCTCCGCGACTTACTTCATGCTTCTCACGGCAATCGCAACGAACCGCAGCTCTTGAATTACCGGAAACGCTCGGACAGTTCGCGCACGCCCCGGATCGTAGTGTAAGTGGCGGTCAGTTTGCATTAAGACTTTTTTGGGTACGGCTGGTTCCAGCAGACGGGCGGAGGTCATGCCGGGGAACGTGGTAAGGCGCACCGGAACGGCGTCTTCGTCGTAAGAAACGTTCCGATCGCTGAGTCGCACAACCGGCGCCCGGGTCGACTCTCGCGTTCTTTGCAAAACGAATCACCACAACTCCCGCAAAGCCGTAGCCAAATCAATCCCTTCACCATTGCGCAACTTACCTTGTGTGTCTCACGGTAAACGCCGCGAGATACAGCTCTTGAACTACCGGAAACGTTTGATTCGTTCGAACACGCCCCGAATCGTAGTGTAAGTGGCGGCCGATGTATACTAAGCCTTTTATGGTTACAACTGGTTCCAGCTAACGAGCGGAGGTCATGCCGGGGAGCATGGTAAGGCGGACCGGAACGGCGTCTTCGGCGTGGGGAACGTTACGATACCTGAGTCGCACAACCAGCGTCCGGGTCGACTTCAGCGTGCTTTGCCAAACGAAAATCCACAACTCCCGCTCAGCCGTAGCCAAAAAAGTCCTTTTACCATTGCGTAACTTACCTTGTGTGTCTCACGGCAAACGCCGCGAGGACTTGCGGTTCATTTGCAAGCCCTCGAATCGTGCCGCCTGACGCATCATTCAAAGCCGATCCAGGTTCCACCGCAGTTCGCGGCGCAGCACGTCTGGCCCTCGGCGACCGTACTGAGGCCGTCGCACGAACTATCGCAGCGCGCGTAGCTCTCGTAGAAACGGAACTCGGAGTACAAAACGTGAAAAGGACCGGCTAACCGGGGAGGGTAGCCTTCGCGAGCACACCAGCCCACACCGGAAGTCACCCGCACCGTCGAGCAGGGCGCCGTTGAAATCGTCGTCTGAATCCAGCCGCGAGAAGACGGAGTCAGGTGATTCGGCGAAACACCGACCGGCGCAAAATAATCATAGCATTCATTATCGAAGAAACCGGAGAGAAAGTACGTGGTACTCCCCACAAACACCCGGGGGCCGGCCAGGAAATTCAACTGCGTAATCAGAGCCAGCTCCACATCCCGCTCCCGATCCGACATCCCACCGTTTGAGCAGGAAATCGTCAGCATTAAAGCAACCACCGCAATCTTGCACCGCATGATACACGTACCCGGGCTACGATCAGCCGGCCGCACAAAGCAGCAAGATCGCAGAGACAACCGCTCCGCCCATGAAAGGTCTCATCACACGCAATACACCCGGCAATGCGTTTCATCTCACACAATTTTTCGCTCGCGCGAACTGTGCCCGCCGCTATCATCGAGCCGATGCCCGCCCCGCACCCGGCCCTCATCGCGTACGTCGCCCTGGTCTTCAGCGGCGCGGCCATCGCCTTGCTGCTCGCCGCGGGCCAGCTCTTAATCCGCAATCGCAATCCCGGCAACCGCCTGCTCTTCTACCTCTACGGCAGCATCGGCATCATCGAACTCCAGAGCGCGGTCTTCGCCGGCAGCCCGTACATACGCGAGGCCGCGCCCCATCTCATGCGCTACTCGTATCTGCTGCTGCTCTTACCGGGACCGCTCACGTTCGTATTTATTCGCGACATCCTGCTCATGCGCACGCTGCGCTACCCGCTCATCCACTTCGTCATCCCCGCCGTCTTTACCGCACTCATGCTGCCCTTCGGCGTCCTCGACGTGTTCAGCATGATGGGATTGCTCCAGTGCGCGGGCGCGTGCATCGCCATCAGCAACGCCTACATCACGGCAACGTACTATCTCGACCCGGTGGCGAACCTCATCCTGCTCGCGTATCTCGGGCTCATCACCGTGCTCCTGCTGCGCAGCCACGCGGACTTTGTATCCGGCCGAAACACGGTCTATGCGGTCAGCACGGTCCTTTTGTTATCCATCGGGGCGGTGCTCGCGAATCTCGCCGGCTTTCTCACCCGCGCGTTCATCGAGCCGGAGTCCCTGCTCTTCTCCGGCATCGGCTCAATCATGCTGACGCTCATCGTCTACCTGGTCCTGCTCTTCGCCCACGTCTTCCCGGAGCTGCTCTACGTCATGCGGCCCATGCAGGCCTACGACCGCGACCGCGTCGCCTCCCCCGTGCGGGACCTGGACATCGAACGGCTCTACGGCGAACTCACACTATTAATGGAAGAAGAACGATTGTACCAGGACGAGGACCTCCAGCTCGGCCGCGTCGCGGATGCCCTGGAGGTACGCCCGAATCAGCTGACCTACTTTCTGAACCACGTCGTCGGCAAGAACTTCGCCGCCTACGTGAACTCCTTTCGCGTCCGCGAGGCCCGGCGACTCCTCGTCGACGAGCCGGACCGGCCGGTCCTGAGCATCGGCTTTGCCGTGGGCTTCAACTCCAAGGCGGCCTTCTATCGGGCCTTTCAGCATCTCACCGGGCTCACCCCCGCCACCTACCGCCGCCGAAATCGGCACCGGGGTCAGAGGTCTCAAAAATCACATCCAGAAAATTGAGACCGTCTCAAAATTCACGCGACATGCAATGAGGCGACCAGTATGATCAAACCGGCTACAATTCGCCAACAACTGGAGAAATCGCCATGAACCTCATCCTCTACGCCATTCCGTTTTTCCTCATCTCGATCCTCATCGAAATCGTCGTCGATCGTGTGAAAAAAGGCGGACGCTATCGTATCAACGACGCCGTGAACAGCCTCAGCCTGGGCTCCATCTCGAGGACCATCGGCCTGTTCACCGCCCTTCTCCCGGCCTACTTCATGGGCCTGGCCGCGGAGAGCTTCGCCGTCATCGATCTCCCCGACCGGTACTTCGATCCCTCCACCCTGGCAGGCTTCGCCGGATTGTTCGCGGTCATCGTGGCCTACGACTTCACCTATTACTGGAAACATCGCTTCGGCCATGAGTTCGCGTTCTTCTGGGGCTCACACTCGGCGCATCATCAGAGCGAGGAGTACAATCTCACGACGGCCCTGCGCCAGACGTCCATGGGCTGGATTCTGCTGTGGCTCTTCAACCTGCCCATCATCCTCATGGGCGTCCCCATGGAGGCCTTCATCATCGCCGCCGCCATCAACCTCATCTACCAATTCTGGCCGCACACGCAGTACATCGATCGCATGCCGGAGTGGTTCGAGTACGTCTTCGTCACGCCCTCCAACCATCGTGTCCACCACGCACAGAACGACAAATACCTCGACAAGAACTACGGCGGCATCTTCATCCTCTGGGATCGCATGTTCGGCACATTCGTCGACGAGGACAAAAGCGAACCGCCGGTATTCGGCATCCGCAAGCCGCTGAAAAGCTGGAACCCCTTCTACGCGAACCTCCAGGTCTACCATCAAATGTTCCTGGATTCCTGGCGCACGCGCTCCTGGGCCGACAAGCTCCGCGTATGGTACGGCGCCACCGGCTGGCGCCCCGCCGACGTCGCCGAACAGTATCCCATTCAGTACACCGACGGCATCAACGTCACGAAGTACGATCCGCACATCACCGGCCGGGCGTCGTACTACGCGCTCTTTCAGTTTATCCTGGGCATGCTGGCCACTGTGCCACTCATGCTATTCGCGAAGCAGTTTTCTCTGGCGGAGATCGCTCTGCTCTGCGTGCCGCAGTGGCTTACGCTCTACTCCGTGGGCATGCTCACCGAGGGCCGGAGCTACGCCGTAACATTCGAATGGTTTCGGTTAGCGCTCTTCGCCGCCGCGGCCACGGCGCTCGCCGTAACTCTGCCGGAAGGCACCGCGCTGATTGCAACGACGATCTCGGCATCGTATCTGTTGTTATCGGCGCTGTGGTTGTCCCTCGTGCCGGCGCAGTTGCTGCTGCCCCAGGCGGCGAACGCCGTATCGCCCGCGGGCGGTACAAGCCCAACAAAAACCGCGGCGGCATAGTCTACTCCCCGAACCGTGGTCTAAGTGAAGGACGGCCGACGTTAAGAAGAATTTGGGTACAACTGGTTCCAGCTAACGAGCGGAGGTCAGGCAGGTGAATGTGGGACAGCGGACCGGAACGGCGTCTTCACTTTCAAATACATCAAGCGACCCCGCACCCGCTCCGCCCCGCGAATAGGGCGGAGCGGGTGAGATTGCCCGGCTTACGCGGCCAGGTGGCTGCGCAGCATCCACGCGGTCTTCTCATGGACCTGGAGGCGCTGGACCAGGAGGTCCACGCTGGACTCGTCGCCGGACGCCTCCGCTTTCGGGAGCGCGGTACGGATCGTGCGCACCACGGCCTCGTGCCCCTCCACGAGTTTCTCGATCATCTCGGTCGCCGGCGGCACGCCGTCGTCCTCTCGAATGGTCGAAAGCTTCGCGTACTCACTGTACGTGGCCGGGGCAAATTCTCCCAGCGCCCGAATCCGCTCGGCGACTTCATCCGTGGCCTGCCAGAGTTCCGTGTACTGCTCCTGAAACAGGGCGTGCAGCGTCGAAAAAAACGGGCCGGTCACATTCCAGTGATAGCCGTGCGTCTTCAGATAGAGCACGTAGGTATCCGCCAGGACCTTGCCGAGTTCCCCGGCTACTTCCAGGCGAGCGTCTTCTTTGATTCCAATATTTACTTTCATGATTGTACCCCTTCCGGCCGGGGCCGGTTTGTTAGATCGCCAGAGGCATACGAGAATCCCTCTAAATCTAGACGCAGTATAAAAAATAAACTGCCGGGAGGCCAGTCTTTTTTCGCGGCGCGGCATTCCCACCGAGGGCATTTTTTCGCTGGCGACCCCGCCAGGGATGCAGTAACCTTTCGGTAGTCGAGGGGCGCGTTGAATACATATCGAGACTACAGCAAACAGGATCTCGCCAACTATCTGCGCAGTCATGGCCTGAGTGTAACGGCCAGCCGCGTGGAACTCGCCTATCGTATCTTACAGAACTACCATCACCTGACGTCCGAAGAGATAGCCAATCTCATCGCCGACGAGGACCTGCACGTCTCGCGGGCCACGGTCTACAACGCGCTCAACCTGTTCGTGGAGATCGGCCTGTTGTCCCGCATACGCACGGGGCGCAACTCCTTCATGTACGACGTGAACGTCGGCGATCACCATCACGCCGTGGACACCGAATCCGGCGAAATGATCGACTTCGCCTTCGATGCGCGCACCGAGAAGCGCATTCGCGATCTGGTCTGCAAGGAACTCGGCGACGAACTCGGCTTCGAGATCGACGAACTCAGCCTGGTGGCCTACGGCCGCCGGGCCGGCAACTCCGCAAACCCGCCTGGTTGATCGCACACGCCCCGAATCGTGGTGTAAGTTGCGGCCAGTGTGCATTAAGGCCTTTATAGTTACGGCTGGTTCCAGCTAACGAGCGGAGGCCATGCCGGGGAACGGGGTAAGGCGGACCGGAACGGCGTCTTCATCGTAAAAATCCAGCCGACGCCCGGGTCGAACGCAGCATGCCTGGCAAAACGAATCACCACAACTCCCGCTTCGCCGTAGCCAAATCAAACCCTTAACCATTGCGCAACTTACCTTATGTGTCTCACGGTAAACGCCGCGAGCCACAGCTCTTGAACTACCGGAAACATTTTATGCATTCGAGCACGTCCCGAATCGTGGTGTAAATTGCGGCCAGTTAGGATTCACACTCTTATGGTCACGGCTGGTTCCAGCAGATGAACGGAGGTTATGCCGGGGAATGTGGTAAGGCGCACCGGCAGAATTCTCGCTTCAGCGAGAGTTCTGAACCGCCGGCTTTCCGCATCGGCGGAAAGCATAAGTCCCCGGCGTCTTCGTCGGAAGATACGCAACGATAGCTGAGTCACAAACCGACGTCCGGGTCGAGGCGGACAATCTTTGCCAGACGAATTTCCACAACTCCCGCAAAGCCGTAGCCAAAAAGTCCCCTTCACCATTGCGCAACTTACTTCATATTTCTCACGGCAACCGTTACGAACCGCGGCTCTTGAACTAACGGAAACGTTTGATTCGTTCGAGTACGCCCGAATCACGGCTCCTCAAACGCCGACGTCGGTGTCGCCGGTTTTCAGAAGAATGCTGAACAACTCAATGCCCTCTTCCAGCGGCGCGGTGGAGTGGCCGGTGCGCAACACATCGCTCATCTCCAGAACAATGATGCCGTAGATCCAGGCCCACATGGTCCGGGCCACCGCGCGATAGCGGCTGCGATGAAAACGAATGTCCCCGCGCTGAATGCCGCGGCGGATCGTATCCAGAAAAACACGGTAAGCCGTGGGCAACGTCGGAAAGGCCTGGCGATGCAGCGAGACGCTGCCGTTGAACATGAGCTTGTGCAACTCGCGGTTGCTCGTCGAAAACGACCAGTAGGTATGGGCAATGTCTTTCAGCTGTTGGAAGACCTCGTCCGATTGCGCCCGGGCCTTCTTGAGCATGTCCGTAAGCTCCCGCTCCCCTTCCAGAATCAAAATTCGAATGATGGCATCGATGCCCTCGAAGTAAGCGTAGGGGCTCGCGATGCTGCATTCCAGACGATCGGAGATGCGGCGCATGCTCAGTTGATCGAGGCCCTCTTCCTGAAGGACCGAACGCGCCGCCTGGATGATCTCTTCGCGGCTCAGGCTGCCGCGCTTGCGCCGGGGACGCTTTTTGGCGGAGCCGTCTTTGGCCTCAGCGGATTTTGTAGAACGCGGCTTCGACATCGATGAACGTAGAGTTCATCGGATGATCGAAGCCGCGCAAGAAAGTTTCGGACAATCTTCGAAGTTCAGCCCGCGCTGAGCGCCGCGCCGATCCCCGGGGTGGCGACTGTAGCGGCCGCGTGGGCCGGAACCAGCCCGTCGTCGGCGCCCTGTTCGGCAGTCTCGTCCTCGACGCGATGGACCGACGGGCGCACAATCTTAATGATGCCCACCAACTCGAGGAGACGCATCACCTGATACGCCGGGTCGATTTCGAACCAGCGCACGGCGAAGTTCGGCGAGGTGCCCCGGCCGTGATGGTTGTTCTGGAAGAGTTCGCCCATGGTCAGGATGTCCACCGGCAGCGTGTTCTTGCTGTGATCTTTCGTCTTCTTGAAGTTCACGTAGCCGTACATGTGCCCGCCCCAGTTGACGATGGCGCCGTGGATGGGTCCCATGAGCCAGTGGGCCGGCAGAAGCAGGTAAGGCCAGTAGACACCCTCGGGGACGAAAGCCAGGTAGAACAGGACGTAGAGCGCTCCCGTGCCGATGCGGAAGACCCAGGACTGGCCCAGGCGATCGAGGAAGTTCCAGCGCGGCGTGGCCGCATCGAATTCCTTCGGCGGCTGAACGCGGCCGTAAGCGTAGTCATCGTATTTGTGCTTCGTCTTGAGCATCATGTCGAAGAAGTTCTCGCTGTGATGCGGGGAATGCGGGTCATTCTCGGTGTCGCTGTAGGCGTGATGCATTCGGTGGAGCACGGCATAACCGTAGGGATTCAGGAACGAAGGCCCCTGCGCCACAATGGTGAAAATGTAGAAGAAGCGCTCCCAGAACGGGTGGCGGAATTCGAACATCTGATGCGCCGCGTAGCGGTGCAGAAAGAACGTCTGCGCGAAGATGCTGGTGAACCAGTGCGCAAAGAAGAAAATCAAGATCGCGGTCATATTGAACCTCCTGGGCCTTATCTATCTAAGCCCGTTAGATATAAAGCCATATTATCTAATTCAATTAGATACCGCAAGCAGGATTTTGTTGCAACGCACCAAAAAATTTTTGGGTGTTTGCAGGAGGTGTCTTTGTCTTCGCGGCGGGCCGGAGCGCCCGCATGGACCTTAGCCTGGCATCCTAAAACTCTTCCGTCCCCGTCGGCTCGCGGTGCCGCTCGCCATTCTGCTCCAGCCGATACGCCGACACCCGTTCGTACGCCAGCTTCCGCACCCGATTGATGCCGCCGAGCGGCCGGTGTTCTTCCAGGGAGTTCCAGGGATTGAACGTGAGATTCTCGCAGAACGCGTGCTGCGCCGGGGTGTCGAAGGCCTGGTCCGGAATCTCGATGCGCGCCACGACCGTGAACGGCGCCGCCGTCTCGTCCCAGCGGACGGCCGGGTCTTCGATGGGCTGTGCGACAGGATCCATCTGGGGCTGGACCAGAAACTCAAAGCAGGCCCCGCCGCTCTGTAACTGCCGCACCATGGCCTGGCGCAGATAGTCGTCGGCGGGATTTTCCGGCACGGCGTCCGGGACGTGGGCCGGCAGGTGACCCTCGTCGTCCGTACACGGCCGCGCGGAGTACTTCACGGCAGCTTCACCGAGACGATACGGTGTGGTGCTCCAGTAGCGAATGGCCAGCATGTTCGGGATCTTTTTACCACGAATGGCGGCGACTTTCCGGAAGGCGCTCAATTTCCAGTTCCAGGGCGCGCCGCCGAAGAAGTACGAAAACGGCCGGCCGCCCAGAGCCGCTTTGAACAGGGCCAGGTACTCGCCCGGATCCCCAACGGGCATGACCGGATGATTGATGAGCAGGAAGTCCTGGGTGGACTGTTCCACAGGGCCGAGCTTGGGCCCGGGCACGCCCGTGAGCTTCACCGCCATGCCGCGAATGTCGCCTTCGATGTCGGGCTTACGCTTCACGGCCCCGTTGGAGTACCGCAGCCAGGCCGCGTAGCTCTTCGGCCCGGCAAAAACACCGTGACGGAACTCGCCGGGAAGGTCGGGCAGCACGGTAAACGTCCCGCGCACGCAGCCGTGAGCGTAGGGATGCGCGTCGCGCTGCACGGTTTTCCCGGCATCGCGCTCGGCGATGTGGTCCACCATCAACTGCGCGGTCTCTTCGGTAATGCGTGCCTCGTCCGGGGCGGGATACTCCTGACCCAGGGCTGCGTCGTCCGGGATCTCGACGTAGGGACCGTGCCCCACATACAGCACAAAGCCGATCAACACCAGCACAGCAATCAGTACATAAGCGATTATTTTCAGCACGTCAGATCCCCCCGGCGACTTTCGAGGGAGAAAGCGGAAAGATGATTCGTCTACTATAAAACCAGGTCCTCCGATGCTCCCGAAACTCGAAATCCGCCCGGCCCGCCTCTGCTTTCGCGCCCGGGATGAACACAGCACCACCGTGGTGGAATTCGGCGGACGCTTGATCGGCACCGACTATGAGTTAGACGCCTGCGTGAGCGAGGATTCGGCCGTGCGCCACGACCAGGTTCGCCTGCGCATCACGAATCTACACCGTCTGGACGACCATCACGTCCGCGTGGAGGTCCGTCGGGAGGGAGCGAACACCGGCGGCGACTTCGCTGAACTCAACGTCATCGCCCCGGTGGCGTAAGGCTTCAGGAATTGAGTCGGATCACCGCGCCCGCGTCCAACAACCGAAACGTAAACGATTCGGTGATGAACAAACGCACGGCCTCGGACGTATGCGATTCGTAGCCGATGCTGAAGTCCTGGCCCAGGCAAATCTGCAGATCCCCGCCGCGCGTGGAAATGAGATAGGCCTCGTTTTGAATGGTCGGTGAGTAGATGACCGGACCGTCGATGAGCCGCTCCACGTGTTTGCGCAGCGGATAGCCGTTCGCGTGGGCCGCCAGGGTTCGCCAGGGTTTGGCACCGGCAATCAGAACATACGGGCCGGTTACGAGTTCGTCCTGAAAGCGCATGATGGCCGTGGAGATGGCTTCGAGCATTTCTTGATCGCTGGCGCCGAAGTTCACCGCGTCGTGGGCCCCCGCTTCGGCAATGCCCAGGACGCCGGCGTCTTTGTAGCCCTGAAAGATGATCCGGTCCTCGTAGTCCGCGGCCTTGCGTGCCGCCTCGGTGACCGGATCCAGGTTTACGTCGTCCGCGCCCCGCTCGATGTTGTCGAGTTCCCAGGTGTTCAACTCGAACGATACTCGAAACTCAATCAACGGCAGTACACGATAGATGCCGTGGCGCACCCCGTCTTCCCACTGCGTTCCGGGTACATCCAGACGGCCGGAACTTACGGCGGTGTACTGCCAGCCGTGCGGACCGTCGATGTCGGCAAAACGCCGGGCGGTCAGCCGGCTGCTCAGGGCCTGAGTGGCCTCATCATCAATGGCCCGCCACGCCGCGTCGGGGATGGGTGCTGCTTCGCGTTTTAATATGTCCATAGTAATCTTGCTCCTTGACTATTCGCTCGCCGGGCGTCCTTTGAGGCTGCCGATATCCAGCCCGCCGCCCTTCTCGGACGAACCATGACCGCCGGTGGCGCCTTCTTCCACTTCCGTGATGGGACCTTCGGTAAACAGATACGTGCGCAGTTCTTCGTCCCACTTCGGCATATTGCGGCGCAGCCATTCCAGAGACATACAGGCGTGTTCGATCTCTTCGTCGCGGTTGTGCGCGAGGATTTTTTTCAAATCGGGATCCGTGGTGAGATGCACGCGCTGGTGGTACCAGTCCACGGCTTCAATTTCTTCAATGAGACTCTTCATCGCACGATGAAAGTCCCGTACTTCGGCGCTGAGTTCTTCGGCCGGTTCGTGATAATCGGACATGCTTCCTCCGGTGTTTCGCTTCGTCTATCTTTCAAAAAATAGACATTGTATGGAATTGCCAAACGCTTTTGCAGTTTTTTCTGCGCAAGCTGAGGTCCGGGGATCGGTGAAAAAGAATTTGACCAGGTGCGGGATTCGAACACAATTCGGGATGTGAGCGCAACGGACGCAGTTCGGGAGGATGGCGGTGAGCGACGGCGGCGTCTTCGGCGGCCGGCGAGTCTTACCGTCTTCGGCGCCCTATTTCTCGGCCTGCCGCTGTTGAACTACGTGTCCATCGCCTATCGCCTGAGCATACCACTCACTCATGTTACGCTCATCTTCGCGAATCTGAACGCCCTGGAGATTATTCTGCTCCTCGGCGCCCTGCCGGTAGGAGCCGGTCTGCTCCTGGTGAAGAAATGGGGCTGGTGGTCCTTCCTGGCCTACTCGCTCATCCTCATCGCCTACAACGGCTTTGTGTTTCTTACGAAACCCTTCGGCGAAAACCTGGGCGCGCTGTTGCTTACCATCGTCGGTTGCGTCGCCATGGGCTGGTTCATGCGCCGGGATATTTCTGCCCCGTATTTGAAACTGTATCCTCGCGGCTGGCGCATGCAAAGACGCCGGCCCCTGGTTTTTGAGATCGAAGTGGACGGCATCGTCCGACGCACAAAGGACGCCGGGCAGCGCGGGGTTTACGTGGACTGGCCGCACTGTCGCCAGAACCCCGGCGACGCGGTAGACGTGGCTTTTCGCTTAAACAACAATCAATACAGGTTAACGGGAGGCGTGGTTCGCGTGGACGAAGACGGCGCCGGCATCGCCTTTCGGGACCTGGACGCATCTACCGCTCGCCGCCTGTCCCGGGATCTGCAAAACCAGGGATGACACTTCCGCATCGCGTCGATACACTGATCGCACTATGAGCGACGACCGTGCCATCAGTTCTCCCTGTACCGGGGTGTGCAACATCCATGCACAAACAC
Organism: Leptonemataceae bacterium; assembly: GCA_965227295.1. Lineage (GTDB taxonomy): Bacteria > Spirochaetota > Leptospiria > Leptospirales > Leptonemataceae > JANSYA01. The sequence goes on from OZ245742.1 coordinate 58,898, forward strand.
AGCTCTGTGAAGGTTGTCTGCGTACGTTGGATGAGATCGCGGGATGGTCCTCGTTCGATTCCAAAACACAGCTGCAGGTGTTGCGCACTCTCAAGGGCCGCCGCCTGGCAGGTGAAAGTGCAGCAACATACCGCGAAAAGGATTGACAAAATTCGCCCCCTTCCGGTAGTAACTCTGTTACGTCTCCAGGGAGGAAGCGGGTGAGATTCCCGCGCTGACGCGCAACTGTGAAGAGAGCGTACTTACGTTCTTGAAGCCAGATCTTCCCCGGCGTATCGATCTCGCGTTACGATCGTTCGCAACTCGCCGCACATTCGCAGCGAAGGGGCCCCGGAGATTACAGGACCGTCGTACGGGGCTGCCTGAGCGCTTTTCTTGTCATCCACTGCCGCAAACAGTGCATACGTCGATGACGAACTACGTGCCATCGCATCTTCCCGCGACGCGAATGACGACAACTAAACGGAGATGCAAATGCACAAAACCAACGCAAGCGAATATCGAAAGATGCTCGCCACACTCTTCATTGCGACCACGCTCGCTTTTTCCCAGACCGCCTGCGCCCTGAACGAAGACACCGGCGACGCCGACGACGAGCGAATCGCGTTACTGGGATTGGCCGCTTATGCGGCCAACGTCCTCACCTTCGAACTCAACGGAACCTGGACCACGAACTTCGGTGCCGTGAATTCTTACACCAACACCGCCTCGCAGTCGGTCAGCTCGTTCGGTACGACCACGGAAACCATCGTCGCCTTCGACAACGCTTCCAACGTCTACTACTCGCTGACGTCCCCGTCGGCGTCGTTCAACCCTAACACGTATTCAAAGAATGTTTACGTCGGGCCGTTTACCTCCGGTTCGGTGACGGAGTCGGCATTCTGCACTGTGGCCTTCGGGTTCAGCAGCCTGGCCGAAGCCCAGGCGGACACCACCACGGCCAATACCGCCACGCCGGGAGAGTCCGGCTCCTGCGGTTCGTTCACGTTTACGTTCATGGTGAAGCAGTAAGATGATGCGGACGTATCCGAAACAGTTCCATCGCTGGACCATGATCGCACTGACCTGCGCCCTCACGGCCGGCCGCTGCTTTTCCACTGGCGGCGGTACGAGTATGGATGCGTCCGCGCTTCTACCCGTTCTGGCCCTGGGCCCGTTGGTCAGCGCAAACACGACGACCTCGACGTGCCCGGCGAATGCCGTGGCCCTGCCGGACAGCACCGCCATCGCGGACGCCGTCAACAGCGCCCCGGGGGCCGGGAGCGGGTCCTACTCCGACAGCAGTCTCGCCGTCAACGCGGTCTGCGGCGGCGGGAGCAGTAGCGGCTCCTTCGACGTCTTTCAGCTGGATGCCACCGAAAGCGGCTCCGTGATCATCCTGGAATGGTCCGGGCGTAAGGTAAACAACGGCAGCGGCATCGACTTCGTGGTGTACGAGAATGCCTTCAACTACGGAGACGGCACGCGCTTCATGGAGCCCATTGTCGTCGACGTGCGCGACGACATCAGCGGCAACTATTGCGGTTTTGCGGCGAACTATACGAACGGCGACGAAACCGTTTACAGCAACGATCCGTCGCTCTGGACGAACTTCGCCGGCATTACGCCGGTACTGATCAATCAACGCAACACGCTGACCGAGGCACAGATCTTTGACACGTCGGTCGGGGGCGGCGACGGCTTCGACCTGGATAACCTGAACAACACGGCGGAATTCGGCAACGGCTGCGACGCGACCGCCCGGGCCAACATACTCGCCAACGGTTTCACGCTCGTTCGTTTGCAATCCGCATCCAGCGTAACCAACGCCGACTCCGGCAGCAACTTCCCGGTCGACTCCGGCGCCTTCGGCGGCGGCCCGGACATTGACGGAGTCATCGCGCGCAATATTACGGCGCGGTGAACATCAGGTCATGGAAAGTCCTCCGGCGAAGGATCCACGGCTCGCGTCGGAACTCCGACGCCGCATCGATCAAAAAACCAAGCCGCCCGGTTCTCTCGGCGCCCTGGAAGACCTGGCCCTACAACTGGGCCTGATCCAGGAAACACTCCGGCCGGAGATTCGGCAGCCCGCGGTAACGATCTTCGCCGGCGATCACGGCATTGCGGCGGAAGGGGTGAGCCCGTATCCGCAAGAAGTCACCGCTCAAATGGTGGAGAACTTTCGGCGGGGCGGCGCCGCCATCAACGCCTTCGGACGCGCAAGCCAGGCTGCGGTCTTCATAATCGACACCGGCACGGCCGTAGAATTTGCGCCGGAGACTAAGTTACTCTTAAATGATTTTAGTCGCCTGCCACCGAACGAGCGCGAAAGTGATCGACGCATCGTCGATGCAAGGGTTCGCGCCGGCAGCCGTAACGCCCTGCGCGAGAATGCGCTTCGCCCGGAAGAAGTCGACACGGCCTTTGCGCACGGTGCGCAGCTCATCGAAGCCCTGCACCGTGCCGGAACCAATACGATTCTCCCCGGCGAAATGGGCATCGGCAACACTTCCAGCGCGTCTCTGTTGCACGCTCTCTTGACGGCCGTGCCCGTGGCGGAGTGCGCCGGCCGCGGTACCGGCCTCGACGACGCCGGCCTCGCCCGGAAGATTGAAGTCCTGGCACGCGCGGAGGCACGCATCCGCGAAGAGCACAAAGCACCACCGGGAACCCGAATGCCCGCCCGCGCCGCCATAGAGGCCGTCGCCGGCTGCGAAATCGCCGTGATGATCGGCGCGATGCTTGCCGCCGCGGAACGGCGCATGATCATCGTCGTGGACGGTTACATCGCCGGGGCCGCGGCCCTCGCCGCCGTCCGACTGGAACCGCAGGTGCGCCCGTGCTGCGTTTTTTCCCATCGCTCCGCCGAACAGGGACACGCGCGGTTGCTGGATGAACTCCAGGCCCGGCCGCTGCTGGACCTCGGTCTGCGCCTGGGCGAAGGCACCGGCGCCGCGCTGGCCCTGCCGCTTTTACGCGCGGCTACGGCCTTCTTGAATGAGATGGCTTCTTTCGAAGAAGCGGGGGTGAGCGAGCGCCCGTCACGCTAAGTGAGTTTCATATGAAGTTATCCCTGCAACGCGAGCTGCATGTCCTGTACACGGCCGTTTCGTTTCTCACCCGCATCCCTGTTCCCGAGTTTCCGTTTCGCGACGAGTATCTTTCCGCCGCGGCACGTTACTCACCGCTCGTCGGGGCCCTGGTAGGCACGATCGGCGCCGGCGTGTATGCCGCCGCGACCTTGCTCTGGCCACCGGAAATTGCCGTCGCCCTGTGCCTTGCGACCACAGTATACGTCACCGGCGCTTTTCACGAAGACGGTTTCGCCGACTTCTGCGACGGCTTCGGCGGCGGCTGGACCAAAGAGCGCATTCTGGAAATCATGAAGGATTCGCGCACGGGCGCCTACGGGGTCGTCGGCGCCGCGCTCATGCTGCTCGTGCGCTGGGCCGGCCTGGTAACGCTTGCGCAACATCACGTGGTTGTTCTGGACCGGAATGTTTCGCTGGCGATCTGCGCGCTGGTCGGCGGGCATAGCATCAGCCGATTCTTTAGTGCGACCTACATCTACACTCACGAATACGTCCGGGAGAACGAGGACAGCCGGGCCAAACCCATGGCAAAATCCATGACGGGCCTTAGCTTTTTGTTCGCAGCAGTTACGACCAGTCCGGCGCTACTGCTGTTGCCGCTTCCGTATTATTTTGCCGCGGTACCGCTGCTGATCTTCTACGTCTGGTTCGGCCGTCTGCTGGTCCGGCGCATCGGCGGCTACACCGGCGACTGCCTCGGGGCCGCGCAGCAAATTTCGGAAGCGTTGTTTTATCTGAGCCTGGCGGCCGTGGCCCGGCACATTTCCGCATAGCATGTACGTCTATCTCATTCGCCATACGAGCACCGACACCCCGCGCGGCCTGTGCTACGGCCGCACGGATGTCCCGCTCACCGCAAACTACACGGCGGAACGCGACGATGTATTACGACGCTTACGAGGCCTGCGCGCGGACCTGGATCGCCCGGAACCACGGCGCATCTATGCCAGCCCGAGCACGCGCTGCCGACTTCTCGCAAAAGATTTATCGCAAGAATTTAGTACCGCCAAGCTAACAGAAGACCCACGCCTCATGGAACTGAACTTCGGTGCCTGGGAAAACCGTATGTGGGATGAGATCCAGACGAACGACGGTGAGCGACTGCGTGCCTGGGGCGATGATTTCGTGAACACGCGCTGCCCGGGCGGCGAGTCCACGGCGGATCTACAGAGGCGTGCTACGGCGGCCTGGTCGGAAATAATCGCAACGAGCACGGGAAACACGGGCGAAGAATCGGATGCGATCCTTGTAGCTCATGGTGGATCGATTCGCGCGATCCTGGTAAACATCCTCGGCATGCGTCCGAAAGACGGCTTTGCGCTTGCAATCGAACGCGGTCGCATTGCGGCGATCCGCGCAGATGGCGCCGGAGTAAAACTTCTGCGCCTCAATGTGTAGTAGCGCCGTTCAGTGTTGATGGTCCACGAACACGATGCCCGCCGGCTCGAATCCGAGCCAGGACGAGCCGAGTTGATACCAGGTCACACCGTCCGTGGAATAGGCCCCGTATCGCCCACCGTCCTGGTGCAGAATAAAACGTCCACCGAAGAACTTCATTTTGCCGTAGTACGTCCGGTCCAGGTTATCATAGCCGGGATCGTTCCAGGTTTTGCCGCCGTCCGTGCTCACGAAAGTCCGATCTCCCATGGACAGAACAAAACGACCGTGGCCGTATGCCACCGCGCCCGTCCAGGAACCTTGATGGATCAGGTCGGTCCAGGTCTGCCCGCCGTCCGTCGACCGCATTGTATAGGCACCACCGGCAGCTACGAAGACCCCGTCTCCGTAGGTTACGGAAGCGAAATCGGCGGCCGCCGGAGCACCGGCCGTTTGGTCATGAGTCCAGGTAATGCCGTCTTCACTGCGAACCCGACGGCCGTCGTCTCCTACGGCGACAAACACACCGCCGCCGTACGCAATGTCGTTCAGGTCGGGGCCGCCGCTGATCAGCGCGCTGTGATACGCGTTGCCGTCGAAAATGAGGCGTAGCCCGGCGTCACCGACGGCCACAAACTTATGTTCGCCGTACGTTATCGACCGCGGATACCAGCCCAACGGCAGGGTCACAGGATCCGACCACAGGACGCCGTACTTTGAGCGCTGTCCGGAGATGTTGACGATTTTATCCTTGCCGAAGACCGCATCCCCTCTCACGGCCTGGCTCCCATAACGCGCCATGTTTTGACCGTAGGCCAACCTGGGGGCCCCCGGCACATAGGCGCCTGTTTCAACGGAACTCTCCGGCATGAAGAGCACGTATTCGTCCTCCGGGAAGGTGACAAACCAGGAATCCCCGGGGGCTATGAAGCGATTGCCGGCCTCGTCAACGACGTGCATCTTCAGATACAGAGTCTTTCCGTAGGGGAGATTCTTCAGTTCAAAGAGATGGTCGCCCAGAGGCGTGGTCGGAGGGCCCACGAAAACGTACTCCGGCTCGATGCCCGGTCCGCCCAGAGTGTCGACGATGTCTTCTTTGACATAGAACTCGAAGATGAGGTCCTCATCGGCCGTGACATCATCGAAGTCCTGCCCGTTCATCCGGGCCACAAAAGTGTTCCTGGCACTCAGGCCGTCGACATTCAACTGCGCGACCGGTGGAGTGATGTCCGCGGCGCTATTGCCCGGCCGAACCACCGTAATCGTCAACTGGATGGAACCCTGGAACGACACCAGCTCAAACGTAACTTCGTCAGCGGTTACGATGATGCGAATGACGAATGAGCCGATGACCACGTCATTGTAAACGATTTCCGCACTGAGAGTGATTTCAGTTCCGGCAGGAAGATCGACTTCGTAGGCCCAGCGTCCGCTGCTATTCGTAACACTGCGGGTGAGTGAGGCGCCTTCGCTGCGCGACGCGTCACCGAACACCACCTCGGCGCCGTTGAGCGGCTCCCCCGAACCACTGTCGCGAAGCGTGCCGGAGACCATGACAGCTTCCGAAGAACTCGTGAGATCGGAGGTGCCGGAGGAACTCAGACCGAGCAACGGGAGCAGCGCGGCGGCGGAACCGGCCTCGTCTCCGCCGGAGTCACTGAACGCCGCCAGGGAAAGACAACCCGGGAGAAGCGATGATACCAAAAAAAACTTAAATACCAGAAAAGGAATGCGCATCGAGGCCTCGTTTAGCGAACACAATTATAACACGGCTCACCACATCTTCGTGCACATTTTTCCAGGTCGGAGGATTTTCTCAGCCCGGTCCCAGGCGTTTGCGTTTGATGAACATCTCAAGGCCGCCGTTGGCTTCGGCGCGGATCTTGTTTTGCACGGAGGGCAGCCAGCCCATCAGCTTGCCGGTGAGACCGAGAGCCATGCCGGCCCAGCGCCACAAACTGAAGCTGTCCGTATGTTTAACGATCTTACCGTCGCGAAACTCGAACCGCGCGTCGATGATGTTGTGAATGCGGTTGCCGGTTTTCGCGAAATCGTAGCGGGGTTCCCAGTGCGCGGAGCCGGAGCTGTCGTCGGCTTTGACATTCGAGAACGCCAGCTCGAAGTTCTGCGCGCGCTCGCAGAGCATGCGCCACATGGCCTTCGCCTTCCAGCCCTGGAGGTCCCGAAAAACGGGATCCGAGAACTCCACGTCGTCGTGGTAGCAGGATTGCATCGTCTCCCAGTCCTGTTTCTGGAAGGCGGAGTAAAACTTCGTGATCAACTCTTCGTTAGCATGCATGAACGGCCTCTCTGCTTTTATCTTTTGGCCACAGAGGCGCAGAGGACACAGAGTTTGCGAAAGGTTGGGGCATCAGACTATTCAAGTCACCAGGCTACGAACGCGTTCTTGCGCCGCTTCCCCATCAACCTCTTCTCTGTGTTCTCTGTGCCTCTGTGGCAAAGGGAACTTCAGCTCAGTCACAGGCGACGACCAGGTCGCCGGCGACTTTGGTTTCGCCGTTGACCTGAGCTTCGAGAGAAACGGTCATCTCTTTCGCGTCGTCGTTTTTCTTTTTCACCTTGCCCTTGCAGACGATAACGTCGCCGGGGAACGTCATCCCCTTGAACTTTACGCCGAAGGATTTCATTTGTCCGGGATGCACCCAGTTTGTCGCCAGGCGACCGAGTTGGGCCATGACGTACATACCGTGGGCGATGGTGCTGTCGAGACCGGCCTCTTTCACGGCGAACTCGGGGTCCGTGTGAATCGGGTTGAAGTCCCCGGAAGCGCCGGCGTAGCGCACCAGGTCCATGTGTTTGAGCGGTCCGACCTGAAGTTCAGGGATCTCCGCGCCTTTTTCGTATTCGTCGTATTTAATGCGATTCATAAGATTCCTCCAGAAAATGTGGCTTCAGTCCGGTCGGATGACGATGGCCATTTCGGCTTCGATGCATACGTCGCCCTTTTCATCTTTGAACTCGGTCTTAAACGTGACCATGTTCATTTTACCGATTTTTACATCGATGACCTCGCCCGCGGCGTGAATCGTTACCCCGGGGTAGACCGGCTTATGATAGTTGTACTCTTCTTTCATGTGCAACAGGCGCGTGGTATCGATACCCATGTTGCTCATGTCGTCCCAGATCTTCGGATAACCCCAGAACTGGAAGGCCGTCTGAAACGTCGGCGGGATGGGGGTATCGTCGAAGCCGGCTGCTTTCGCGGCGGCGGGATCAGTGTAGATCGGATTCGTTTCGCCGATGGCTTTCAGAAATTCCTGTACTTTGCCGCGTTCCACCGCGAACGTGTACGGATCGAGTTTGGTTCCAACAATGTCTTTACTGAGTTCAGGCATAGCGGAGGCAAATTAACGAGGCGGAAATTCCCGGTCAAGCAATTCAGACCGAGCGGTCAGAATCGTCTGCTCATAGCGCCAGCACGAACCCCAGCATGTACCGCGCATAAAACCGGGTCGCCGGCTTCCGCAGCTCGCCCGTGAGCGCGTCCGGTTCGTTCTCGGACGGCCGAAACCAGGCCGCCGTGGCGCTCGCCTGCACGGCCAGGTCCACATCCACGAACGACAGCGGATAACGCAGCGCCGCGATGCCCTCGAAGCCGTCGCCGGTTAGAAAGTCCGCGTAGTTCGCAAAGACGTCCACGGTGAGCGCGCGCCAGGGAACGGCGCTGAAACGCAGCGAGGCCATGGTCAGCCCCTGATTGTCGTAGACCGGCCGCGCCGGATCGCTGTTGTCCCGGGCCTCGTCGAAATCCGGCAATCGTTCCGCGGCCACGCCCGAGTCGGCGAAGATCTCGCCGGGCTGGTAGTTCCGGAGCGGCGGGCGCTCGTTGCCCGGCGCCGGACCGGTGAGCAAAATCGAAGCGGCCCCGCCCATCACGCCGGGCAGAGGTCGCAGTGCGCCGAAACCGCGAAGTTCGTTGTCGCTGTCGTCGCGGTCCCGGGTGGCATAGAGCCCGGCCAGGGCCAGCTCCGGTCCGCGGCGCACCGGCAGATCACGCACGCAATCCACCCGCGCCGGCTGGCTCGCAATGCAGCCCGGGCTGCTCTGTTCCCATCCCAGGTGATAGACCACCTCGCCGAAGGCCAGGGCCCCGCCGATCTCCCGGCGTGAGGAAGCGATCCGCGTGCCGGCGGTATCCACGGCGATTTCGCGCCCTCTATTATAGAAAAAACTCCCGCGCAAAGAGAACGGCGCGGCCTGGCCGAAGTCCTTTGCGAAGCGCAGTCCGTAGTAGTGCACGTCCAGGTCCGGCAGCGCCGCCTGCCCTGTAGGAACTGTTACCCGCGTCGGCGGAATGCCGGGAAGCTGGAGGTCGGGAACCGCCGCCCGGCCCGGGGAACGGTAGAAGCCGTAGAGCGCGCTGACGGAGTAAGATGAGCCGGTGAGTCCGATGCTTCCCGTATAAAATGCCGCCGGACTTCCCTCCGGCCGGCCGATGGCCCGCACTTCGCGCTCCATCTTCCAGCCGGCCAGCACCAGGCGCAGGGCAGTCGCCCCGTTCCCGGTCCACTGAAGCAGTCCACCAGGAGCCTCGCCCGCGAACAGCAGGCCCTCGGACTCCGTGCGCTGAAAGATGCGCCCACCGGCGACGAACAGGCCGCGGCGCAGTTGCTCCTCACGCTCGATGCTGCCGACCAACAGGGCTGCCCGATCCGCCCCGGGATGAAACCGCCCGGCCTCGTCCCCGGCGCCGGGATCCGCCGACTCGCCCGGGTTCCAGCGAAAGTACGCAAAGGTTTCGCCAGGCCGGCCCGGACCCGTCCAACGATCGCTTTCGCCATCGGGGCCGCCGTCGCCGTAATAATGGTAGTCATTCAGGGCGCGCATGGAGGCCCGCAGGCCAAGAACCAGGCCGGGCCGGTAGACGGCCAGATCCAGGCCGCGCTGCGATCGCTGGCGCGCCCGGTTCTGCTCCCGAAATTCCTCACGGTTCCCGCCCGCCTCCGAGCCCACGGCGTAGGCATCGCGATAGACCGGGTGCAGATACAGCCACTCGCCGAGTTCCGGATCGATCTCGCTCGCCAGGTTCAGCATGCCGGCCTGTTCCCAGCGGTCCCGGAACGGGCTGCTGGAAGATGCCCCGGCCTCCGGCTCCTGGGCTCCGACGGCGATGCTCACGCCCACAACGATCGTCGCAATGCATCCCCACCGAAAGAACACGGCACCACAAATCCGGAGCACGATGAGCACGCCAGCCTTTCCGCTCAGGATGCCTGACCCGCCGCAGGTTCAGTACAACCTTGCATGAAGTGCTTGACCGTATAGTGCGCCGCAAAAATATGACCCCATCATTAGTGCGGCGCACACATCACGAGCGCCGCCGAAGAGGACGACATGCTCACAAAGCTGCAATCCATCGCCCGCAAAACGCTCATCGCCCTGGTCATCCTGGGCCCGGCAGTACTCGGCCTGAACGGCTCCGACCTGACCCCCGGCCGCCTGGCCGCCAACGATCAGTATCTGGCGGCCCGGAAAGAGGCCCGGCTGCGCATCGGTGCCTACGTCGCCTTCAAGAATCCGCACAAGAGCAAGGCCGAGCGTATGCAACTCGTCGAGGTCATCCTGGATCAGTCCGAACGCCTGCGCATTCCGGAGCACTTCTACATCGACGGACTGTCCGTGCATCCGGCGTACTTTCTCACGGCGCTGATCGGCGTGGAGTCCACGTTTTACCGGGACGCCGTTTCTCACGCCGACGCCCGGGGTTACATGCAGCTCATGCCGGCCACGGTCGCCTGGATGGATGTGAATCTTCTGAGCGAAGGGAACGTGACCGAACTGGATCGGCTCTTTGAGGCGCGGACGAACGTGGCGCGGGGCGTGAGCTATCTGAACTTTCTCATCAAAGAAATGGACGACATCCGCCTGGTTTGCCTTGCCTACAACGCCGGTCCCGGTAACGTGCGCCGGGGATACTGGGTCGAAGAGTACTGGACGCGCGTCCATGCCAACTACCGGGAAATCCGCCGGGGCGAGTTTCTCTTCCGCGAGGTTCGCGGCACCGTGACCCTCTAACCATAGCACGATGACCGACAGCCGCCGCGACGATGGTCCGCGCTCTCTGCGACGGAGACTTCCGACGTTGACCGGCGCGAGTTTCCGGTGTGCCGTCTTCGTGGTCCTCTGCGTTGCGCTGACGCCCTGCTCCCTCCTGACCTCCGGCGACAGGGACCCGGAAGATCTTTCCTGGCTCATGTGGACCGGTTACCACGCCGTCGTCGTCGCCTCCGCTTCCGAACTTCAGAACATGCGCCGGGACTTCGGTGTCGTCCCGGAAGAGATGGTCTTCGTCGACGTGGATCAGGATACCGGCGACGGCATCTATCGCCTGCCCGGTCGCTTTCGGGAAGACCTCCGCCTGGGCGAGTACCGGATCATGGAGTCCCCGCCGTTTCGCTTTATCGATCCGGACATCGTCCGCCGGCGAGAGTCGGACGATCCCGCGGTCTGGGCGTCCGGTTACAAGGACGAAGTCATCGCCGAAAAGATGTTACGGCGATTGGCCCGGGACTTTCCCGATTACACGAAGCTGTATGAGATCGGCAAAAGCCGCGAAGGGCGGACGATCTACGCGCTGAAGATCTCCGACAACCCCGGCATCGACGAGGACGAGCCGGCGCTCCTGTTCAACGGGGCGCACCACGGCGGCGAGTTCCTGGCCGTGGACTACGTCTTAGATCTTGCTCAGTTCATCTTAAGCGGACGCGGGCAACACGCCGGAGACGGCTCCTGGCTCGACACGTTTTACGAAAAACAAAACGGAGTCGGCGTTACGCACTGGCGCCGGGCCCGGCAGCAGGAATGGATCAATCGCTTCGAGTTATGGTTCGTACCCGTGGTGAATCCCGACGGCCTGCACATCGCCTGGAACCGCGCGTACTGGTCCGGGCGCAAGAACGCCCGGGACACGACGGCACCGCGCCGCAAGTGGAATCGCAAAGACGGCGTGGATCTCAATCGCAATTATCCGTTCTTCTGGAAGTCCGATCTCGAAGGGGCGAGCAGCGGCAAACCGTACAGCATCTTTTATCGCGGGCCGAAGCCCGGCAGCGAACCCGAGGTGCGGGCGATCATGGGCCTCGCCCAACGACAGCGTTTCGTTGCGGCGTTGTCGTACCACTGCTTCGCGACAAAGGTCCTGGTTCCCTACACCATCGACGGGGCCGTGTCGCCGATTCCGAATCCGGCCTGGCGATTGGGTGAATCCCTGGCGGCGGCCGGGAAAAGTCATCGCCCGGTGAAACGCTACACCGCCGAACGAAACCTGTATGCCGTCGACGGAACGGACCAGGACTGGTTGTTCCACACGTTCGGTACGATGGCGTTCATTGTAGAAGGGAGTTATCTTACACCGGACTTTGAACCAAAGGCCCGGCTTTCGATTCAGGGGATGCGCCCGTTGTCGGTGCGTATGCTGGAACTTTATGAGGAAGGCCCGATCATCGTCATCCACACGCGCGACGCCAGCGGCGGACCCATCCCGGCGCGGGTGGAAGTCCTGGAGACGGCCTACTACGAGGGCGAAATCTTCACCAGCCATCCCACGAGCGGACGCTACGACTACTGGCTCGCCGGCGTAAACGATGGTCCGTTCACGGTGCGCGCGTCGAAAAATGGCTACTATCCGGCGGAGGCGCGGATTCGCTGCGGCTCCGGCCTGTGTCCGATCGTCCTCGAACTGGAGCCGGTTTCACATTGACCGCCTCCGCTTGCCGTTCTTTGATGTCCCGGTGAAACGCCCCATCGTCCTGCAGGGAGATCTCAGCGAAGAAATCGCCGCTACATTCTCCGGAGCTTCCGAACTCGGTGTGGATTGTGAGATGATGGGACTCAACTCGTTTCGGGACCGCCTGTGCGTGGTGCAGGTGGGCGTCGAGCGTGGAGACATTGTCCTGGTGCAGGTAGACGAACAGAGCGGCGCGCCACGACTCAAAGCCCTATTCGAGAATCCGGACATCGTGAAAATCTTTCACTATGCACGCACGGACATCGTGTTTTTGAAGCATCGCCTGGGCATCGACGTAACCAACATCTACTGTACGAAGATCGCCTCGCGCCTTGGGCGCACGTATACGGATCGCCACGGACTCAAAGAAGTCGCCCGGGAGCTGGCCGGGGAAATCATGGATAAGTCCTCGCAGTCCTCGGACTGGGGTCAGAGCGAACTCAGCGAAGATCAAGTCTACTACGCCGCCGACGATGTGCGCCATCTTTTCGAAATCAAACGTCAACTCATGAAGATGCTGGAACGCGAAGGCCGCACGGACCTGGCGCAGCGCTGTTTCGACGCTCTCGCAATTCGCCGGGATCTCGACATCGCCGGCTTCGACTTCGACATCTTTGCACACTGAAGCCGCGACCGTGGCGGAAGATCTTGCACAACTACGCACAAGTATCGAGCGACGGATCGATCTTCCGGCCGAACAGTGGCCGCTCTTTGCCGAAATCCTTCAACCGCGTTCCCTCGCAGCCGGAGAATCCTTTGTACGATCCGGCGAACCGGCCACGGAGTTTGCCTTCGTTCTGTCCGGCGTGCTGCGCGAGTTTTATCTGACCGCCGACGGCACGGAGTACAACAAGAGCTTCTGCCTGGCCGGCGACTTCACCGGTTCGTACGCGGATCTGCTTTCCGGTAAGCCGTCCACCGCCGACATCGAAGCCATTACTCCCGCGCGACTCATGGTCGGCACGTACCGAAACTTTGTTGCGTTGTTCGATGTGCATCCGTGCTGGGAACGCCTCGGCCGGCTCACCGCGGAGCACTTGCTCATGATCAAGGCGCGGCGGGAGTACGAGTTTCTCGCGTTATCCGCAACACAACGCTACGAACTCTTACGCGAACGCTATCCGCATCTCGAAGATGCCGTGCCGCAGTATCACATCGCTTCGTACCTCGGCATCACGCCGGTGGCGCTCAGCCGCATCCGCGCGCGAAAAAAGCAGGGAAATTAACCCGGGTTAAGGAACATCACTCTGCTTGCTGATAGCCTGCGCCCATGGAACGCAAGCATCTCGATCTGAACGGAACAATCGCCACGTACCTCGAAGCGGGGAGCGGCCCCGTCCTCCTCTGTCTGCATGCCGTCGGACACGACGCCGACGACTACGGTGTACTACTGCGCTCGCCGCAAATCACCGCGCGCTTTCGCGTGATCGCGCTGGACTTTCCCGGCCACGGCGGCTCCAGTCCGTCCGCAGCGAAAGATATCTCGGCCACGCGTTTTGCTCGCTTCACGACGGAATTTCTCCGGACCCTCGGCGTACAACGAGTGGCCATTACCGGTAACTCGATCGGTGGGGCGGTGGCGCTGCGACTCGCGAGCGGAAGCGACGGCCCCACCGTTAACGCGCTCATTCTTGCAAATCCCGGCGGCCTGGATAACCGACGCCCGCCGGGTGATCTCGTCCTGCGCACGATGGCGGCGTTCTTCCGCGCCGGCGAACGCGGGGCGTTCTGGTTTCGCCCGCTCTTTCGCGCATACTACGGGCTCGTCCTGCGCCGATCCACTCCGGCCAGCAGGCAGCGGCGCGAGAGTCTGATGGCGACGGCGTACGCTCTCGCGCCGATGCTCGCCAGGGCCTGGGAGAGTTTCGCATTGCCGGAAGATGACTTACGCAACCGCATTCATAATATTCGCTGCCCGGTAGTTTCACCTGGGCCATGCGGGACGTATTCATTCAGTTTCGCCGCAATCGCGATGCGTTGGAGCGCTTCGTGGATGTCCGCTTGAGTCGCTACAAGAATGCGGGTCACTGCCCGGCCCTCGAAACCCCGGAACGTTTCGCGAATGAAGTCGCGGAATTTCTTGCAGATTGCAGCCGGCGTAGTATCGATAGCAGTGCTTACAGCGCCTGACATTCGAACGTCGATCTGCATAAGCGGTTTGCTGATGGCGATGACGGCATGTCTGGTTCCGGGATCTTCGCCGCATCTCGGTGATGTCTGCACCTCGCGCGATCCCTGTCCCGACGGCCTGGTCTGCTATCGCAATGGTTGCTACGAAAACTGCGCAGCCCCGGACGAACCACCGCGGCCGGGTGGTTGGTGTCGTTTCCCCGCGAATGCCCAGAATCCGGGCAGGCCGGAGCGTTCGGTGCAGGCGTGCGGCGGTCTTCACGCGTGCCAGGAACTATGCGAAGCCGTTGTCGAAGACTGCCGCGCATTACGGTTCACGGCGACGCCGCCGGCACGACAGTCGAACGCCCCGGCTGAATGTCGTACCCGTTACGACGGCGCACTGGAATGTGACTGGTGAACAGCCGTTCGTCCGGTAAACGCTGCTTTCGCGCGGAAATATACCCGGCTTCACTTTATTTCCTTTACAGAATTTGTATTTCGCATGCCCTTTCTCGTGTCGCTTTTCTTCGTCTCATAGTTTCGTGAATACCGCCATACTCAGGACCGCCATGATTCGCTCGCTCATCCCCGGTTTCCTTATCCTGTCAACTTTTGCCTGCACCTCGTATGAATTGAGGAGCCCGGATCAACGCAATCCCGTGGTCCTCGCGGTCAACGCCGATCCTGCAAAATGTGAAGTCGTGCACACGGACGGCATGTACGCCCTGCTCTTCGGCGCGGTTCCGCTCACGAGCCTGGAGAAGTATCAGAGCTTTCCGCCGGCTGCGGACGGTTCGAGCCGAACCTACGTCGTCAGCAAAAAGGCGACGTGGGTGGACTTCCTGGTCAACATCTTCGGCGGCTGGGCCGTGACGCTGACCCGGAGCACCATCGAAGTCCAGGCCTGTAAGGAGCAGGTGGCGATTCAGAGTCAGGAAGCCCGGGAAGAAGAGCTGCGTAAGACGCTGGCGAAGTATGCCAATCGTTCGGGCGATCCCATGGTGCTGACGACCAGCGGAGAAGCATTCCAGGGACGCATCGTGGAGTACGACGAGAGCGGCATCACCATCGAAACCGTGCAAGTCCGCAAGCTGGATCCGCCGAAGAAGATGGACGTCGTCTACATGAAAAGCGGCGAGACCATCCGCGGTCGCGTGACCAATCAGTCCACGGACGCCATCACGGTTCGCACGGAATCCGGTTCCACGAGACGCCTGCGTAAGTCTTCCATGGCGCGCCTTTCCCTCGACGTGCTCGTGGACGAAGAAGAAATCCCTACGAAGAAGACCATCGCCCGGAGCGATATTCGCAAGGTTATTCTGCTCAAGGACGCACCGCGCCCGACTCCGGAAGAATCGCAATCGAACGAAGAAAGCAAGCAGCCCGAATCGGAGAAGAGCGAAGAATCTTCCGGTGGCGAATCCTCGGAAAAAGCGCCCGTGAAAAAAGAATCCGAAGACACGAAAGCTCCGGAAGAAAGCAAAGACGCGGCGAAAGACTCCGAAGCCGAGAAGAAACCGGCGGACAACTAAAGACTCATTCAAAATTCAACCGGGCGACGATCTTTCAATATCCCTTCGCCTTAAGCAGCCCGTCCACCTGCAACGCGGCCCGGTTGTCCGGCTCAATGCGCAGGGCTTCCTGCACCAGTTCCCGCGCCCGGCCGGGGTCTCCTAGAATGCGATAGCTGTCGGAAAGATTGATGAGATTCGCCAGACGATGCGGCTGTAGTTCGCGGACCTTTTCACCGGCGTCCCGCGCCTGTTCAAAACGCCGTTCCTGTTTGTAACATACGGACAGCAGAAACCAGAGGTTCACCACGGATGAGTCCAGCTCCAGGCAGGACTCGAGCCAGTACGCCGCATCCGCGTACTCCGCGCGATCGTAGTAGGCCTGGCCGAGCAATCGCAACGGTTCCACCGCACGGGGATCGGCGTCCGCGGCGGCTTTGAGTTTCGCGATGGCCGCGTCCACGTTTCCGGAGTCCAGTTCCAGGCGACCGGCGAGCAGCAGCTCCGCGGCGGAGCCGTTGCCCGCCGCGGGTGAGGCTTCCGATCGGCGAACTTCCTGAAATCCGATGCGCATCAACGACAGGTCGTCCGTGGCCGCACCGAAGCCGTGAATCTTACCGACGATGCCGTCCAGCGAGGCCCGCGATTCTTCGACGAAGATCAAAAACAAGCGCTCGTCCTCGTTGATGGTGCGTACGGATTCGCCCGGGGTTATGTCGATGTCCTCGCGACCGTCCGAGCCTAAAAAGAGCACGTCACCCGGTTCCAGTTGGTGTTCCTGAATGCGAAACTCGAACTCACTGGGCGATCCGAGTTTCCGCAACAACAGCTCGTGCTCGATGAACTCCGCCTTGCCGTCGCGATAGCGAACGGTCCAGGGGTGCTCCGCGTTGACGTACAACAGGCGGCCGTCGGTTTCGTGCAGGAGGCCCATGGCCACGGACGCCATCATCATGCCGTCGAAAGTTAAGAAGACGCTGTGCAGTTCCCGCCAGGTTTCGCGCAGCCATTCGTGGGGGGACATGTCCAGGACGTTATCCTCTCCCGCGGAGCGCGCCATGATGTTGTTTACGGATGTGCCGAGGACGATGGCGCCGCCGGCCCCCTGCATGGACTTGCCCATGGCGTCGCCGTTTACGAAGAAAACCCAACGGTCCTGCTCGCCCTGAAAGCGCAGGTTCCCGGTGATGCAGATATCCCCGCCCAACTCGGAGTCACGCTCACGAAAGGCGAATTTCTTTTTTTGTTCAATGTAGAACTCCGTGGTGACGTTGTAGGATTTGTTCCAGTTCGTGGCCAGGGGTTTCGCGATCAACGCGGTCAGAAAGTAATCGCCGTCCTGCTGCACCTTGAGGGCCTGCACCTCTTCCATCTTTTCGTTGAGGTCCTTCGTGCGTTCCTTGACCTTTTCTTCGAGGGTGTCGGCGTACTCCTGCAATTTGACGCGCGAATCGAGAATACTCTTAACCATGCGGTTGAACGATTCGGACAGATACCCGATCTCGTCCTGGACCATGACGGGAATCTTGACCATGAGATTGCCCTCGTTCACGGAACCGACGCCTTCCAGTAGATTATTCAACGGACGCACCAGGCTCCGCGAAAAAAAGATGGGATACAGTACGAGAACGACGAACACCAGAACGCCGGTGAAGATTGCAATGTTTCGTCCGGTCTCGTTCACAAAGCCGCGGTATTGAAGATAGGGATAGCCGATCTCGTAGATGCGGTCCTTCTCCAGGTCGCGGACATAGTAACTGAAGTAGATGGCCTCCTGACCGTCGGCGCCCTGAAAGCGACGCTGCTGCCGACCGTCCGGTCCCGCGGCCAGGGCTTCGGATATTTGCGCCTGCAGGCCGCTCAACACCGTACTGTCCACGGCCAACGCGTCGGTGTTATGAAGGATGAGCGCATCGTAGGTGGAATCCAGATTGCGGCCGGGGTACGAGAACACGTAGCGCGCGCCCACCGGCAACTCGTAGTTCACGAGAAACTCGCGCGAATTCTTTGAGTGGATCTGGTCGTAGTACTTTTCTTTCTGGAGATTCACCACGGTGGACAGGCCCTGAATGACGAGCAGCATGGTGACGACGGAGATGCCGACGATCTTCGTCATGAACGAAGTGCGGTCCACGGTGTTGTTGATGAATACAATCGTAAACGTGAAGTAGCCGAGCAGCGTGAACAACACGAAGAATTGCTGAAAGGTTCCGTGCGTTACCAGCTCGCGCTGATGCAGGAGATTCACGATGCCCGGCCCCAGCGTCGCAAGCAACAACGCCACGGCCATCTGGATCACGGCAGTGCGTTCTTCACCGCGCAGATAAACGGCACGGATGATTGCAAGCACCAGGAAGATGCCCACCTGAAAGAGAATGCCCCGGGCCACGGGACGACCGAGGTCGCTGGAGTAGTTGTAGAGATTGCCTTCGAAGACAAAGCGCGGCTCCTGCACGAGAGCTTCGTAGATGAACCAGACCGTGAGCCCGGTCGCGATCACGAGTCCCAGGGCCGTGAGCGCGTAGTAGAGATACTTGCGCGCCCAGGTCGCAGCAAAACGACGCGGAAAAGCGAAGGCGAACTGAAATAAAAAGAACGAACCGAACAGCGCGCCGGGCACCGTGAGAAAACGATGATAGGCGCCGAAGGGATACGGTAGCGCCGCGCCCAGGAAAAACCCCAGATCCATGAAGAACGCGGCGACGAACATCCACGCCAGGCTGCGCGTGTACCACGCGCGACTGTTCAGCGAAAACAGGAAGATCGCCAGGATGGCGGTGAAGATTGTGCAGATGCCCGCGGCGATGGCCCACGCGTTGAAGAACATGGCCGACCCTGCATCGTACCGTACTTTAAGGCAACAACTTCTGGGCGCTCACGAGTTTTACGCACACGGCAACGACCTCCATGGCCGCCGTGATCTCCTCGACGGACGGCAGCGACGGAGCAATGCGAATGTTCCGATCTTCGGGATCCTTGCCGTACGGAAAGGTCGCCCCGGCCTTCGTGAGCTTGACGCCCGCCTCTCCGGCCAGGCGCACGACTTCGCTCGCACATCCAGGCATGGTATCGAGACTGATGAAATAACCACCCTCCGGTCGGGTCCACTCGGCGATATCGGCACCGGAGAGCTGCGTTTCGAAAATGTTCAACACTGTATCGAACTTCGGCTTCAGGATCAGAGCGTGTTTGTCCATGTGCGCCCGAAGCCCGTTCATATCGCCGAAGAAACGGATATGGCGCAGTTGATTGACTTTGTCCGGACCGATGGTCTGAATCGCGAGATGTTGTTTCGCGTCGGCGATGTTCGCTTCACTCGCGGCGAGGAAGGCGAGTCCGGCGCCGGCAAACGAAATCTTCGAAGTGGAGCCGATCATCCATACGCGCTCGCCGTTGCCGGCATCCTTGCATGCATCGAGTAAGTTCTTGAGCGGTGCCGGCCCGTCGCCGAGATGGTGTTCCGCGTACGCGTTGTCCCAGACGATGCGAAAGTCCGGCGCGGCGGTCTTCATGGATGCGAAGCGATCGACCGCCGCGTCCGAGTACACAATGCCCGTGGGATTGCTGTACTTCGGCACGCACCAGATGCCCTTGATGTCCGCGTCCGCGCCGGCCAGGCGCTCCACCTCGTTCATGTCGGGGCCGTCGTCGTTTAACGGGACGGGAATCATTTCAATGCCGAAGTGCGCGCAGACCGCGAAGTGCCGGTCGTAACCGGGCACGGGACAGAGGAACTTCGGCTTGCCCTGAATCCACGGCTTCGACGTGCTCAAGTTTCCGTTCGCGTCACGCACCGGCACTCCGTGAGTGAGCGCACGCACCACGCAATCGTGCATGATCGTAAGACTCGCGTTCCCGCCGATGATGATCTCATCCGGCGACACGCCCATGTACTCCGCGAACAACGCCTTCGCCTCGGGGATGCCGTCCACCCCACCGTAGTTCCGCGCGTCCGTGCCGTTCGCGGTTTTATAATCGTCCGGTCCGGGCAACGTGAGCATGTCGTTGGCCAGATCGAGCTGTTCCGGCGACGGTTTGCCCCGGGTCATGTCCAGAGCGAGGCCCCGGGCCTTCATGGCGTCGTAACGCTGCTGCAATTCCGCCTGCAGTTGCTCCAGGTCGTTTTTTGTTAATGTCTTCCAGTCGTTCATTAAGGGTTCCTCAGGTTCGTGCACGACCCGAATCAACTTGTGAATCTTGAATGTCTTGCTCTTCTCTCCCGCGAATCATTGCGGCGGCGCAAACAGCGCTCAAGAACGCCAGCACGGCCGAGATGTACATCGCCACCCGGTAACTTTCCAGGAACGCGGCGTGAATGGCACCACGTATCGCAGTGCGCCTGGATTCGTCGAGCGCGAAGTCGTCCGGAATTTCCGTGGCGGCCATGCGATCCTGTTCGTTCATCAGGTGTTCGTACACGTCCCGGGGGACGGACACGCCGTCCGCGGCCTCCAGCGCCCCCAGAGATTCCCGCAATTCCCCGGGATAGATCAAGAGCGCCACGGCGCCGAGAACGGCCACGGCCTTCAGCCCGGCAATCCTCGATACGGCATTGTTGATACCGGAGGCCGCCCCCGCATCGTCGTCGCTGACGGCGTTCATTACCGTGGTCGTCAGCGGAGCCACACTGACGGCCATGCCGACGCTCATGATCACCATGGCCGGGAACAACGTCGTCCAGTAATCCCCGGGACCGTCTCCGTCCGGCCCGATCAGCCCAAAGAGCAAACAGCCCACGGCGGCGATGAACGGCCCCACCACCAACGGTAACTTTGATCCGTACGAACTTACCAGCGAGCCGGACCAGCGCGACAACAACACCATGATCACGGGGAACGGCGTAAAGGACAGACCGGCCTGGAAAGACGTATAACCCTGGACCTGAATCATCAGAAAGGGCAAAAAGAAAAACACGCCGCTCATGGAAAAGTACAGAAAGAGCGTCAGCAGATTCGCACCGCGAAAGTTGGTCGATCGAAACAGGTGCAGCGGCATCATCGGTGAGGCGATGCGGGACTCCACGAACAGAAACAACGCCAGCACCAGGGCCCCGCCGCCCAGCAGGAACCAGACGTCCCACCCGGCCTGGCGCGTTTCGGAGTAGAGGGTCAAACCCAGCACGAACGACCCCAGGCCCGCCACCGCCAGCAAGGCGCCGGGGAGATCGATGCGTCGCGCGCTTTTGCTGCGTGACTCCGGCATGCGCCACAACGTGATCACCAGCGTAACCATCGCCAGAGGAATATTAATAAAAAAGATCCAGCGCCACGAAACCGCCTCAATGAGCCAGCCGCCCAGGGGCGGGCCCAGGGCCGTCGTAATGGCCGAGGCCCCGGCCCAGAGCCCGATGGCCTTGCCCCGTTCCCCCGGCGGATAGAACGTTGTAATGATGGAAAGACTGCCCGGCACGAGCAGTGCGCCGCCGACACCCTGCAGCGCGCGCGCGAAGATCAACGTCTCCACGTCCGGCGCGTATCCGCACAACACGGACGCCGCCGCAAAGGCGACAACCCCCGTCGAAAAGATGAGGCGCCGTCCGAAGAGATCCCCGGCGGACCCGCCCGGTAGAATCAACGCCGCGAGGAAAAGCGTATAAGCGTTCACGACCCAGGTCATGGCGGTGACGCTCGCGGTAAAATGCTTCTGCATCGCCGGCAGAGCGACGTTCACCACCGTGCCGTCGATGAAGGCCATGCTCGACCCCAGGATCGTGGCCGCAAGAATCCAGGGACGGGCAGATTGCGGGCACGGCGCTTCCGGCGCTGTGGGAACGTCCGACACAGATTGATGGTCCATCATGTCATTTTGATGCTGCAAGATGAGTGATATTTCGCATAGGAAAAAAGAAACTTTGTGGGTGCAAAGCGCGGCGGACCGTGTTAACTTGCCCTGAGACACGCGATGAAAGTTTCTCATGGCACATCTTCCCGTGCAAACGACGGACAGTTGATTCTGCGCCGCGAGACAACGGCATTCGTTCTGGAACTTTCGTACCGCAACGGCGGGACCGGCGTGTATATCCTGCGACTCTCCGGCGAGTTCGATCTCTACGGCCAGCGCATGTTTTCCGAAATCATCGAAGACGGCATCTCCGACGCCGTGCACGCCCTCATCGTGGTGGACCTGAGCGGCCTCCTGCACCTGGACAGCACGGCCCTGGGCGCGCTGGGCGGACTGCGTTCCCGGATTTTCGAGTTCGCCCTGGCCAGTGTCCCCGTGCCGGTCCGCAAGGTCTTCGAGCTCACCTCATTTCGCGGCGTACCGTTTCCGCACTTCGACAACACGGACGCGGCCGTGGAATATCTGCGCGAGTTCGCCGGGGATATTGAAGACGAGAACGCGTCCGTGGATACCCTGCAAACGGCGGCCACGAAATTCCGGCTGCGGCGTAACTTCATTGTCGCCCACGAACTCTACGATCGCCTGCTTGAGCTCAGCGACAGCGTCACCGCCGACCAACACGCAAAGTTCTGTTATTACGCGGCGTACTGCCTGTACCACCTGCGCGGGTTCCAGCGCGCCGCCGTGCTGGCAAATCGCGCCGTCGTCCTCGATCCGCGCTTAAAGTCTGCTCAGTCACTGTTAGCAGACATCCGCCGCGCATCATGAGCGGCGCGCCCGGAGATCTCAGGTGCGCCGCTATCTCGACAAAAGCGAATAGACCTGCGCGCCCGGCGGGGCACCGTGGCTCATGCCTCACGCCATCGACACCGAAGCCGTACCCGCCGCGGAAGTCGCGGCGCTAAGAGAAGAACTGCGTAAGTTTATGGAAATCCACACGGGCACGCGCCTGGTCGAGAGCAACGCCGGTGCCCTGAAGATGCTCGTTCTGCACGCGAAAAACACGCTGAACAAGAAACCCAAAGACAAACTCATCAACTGGAAGCTTTCGGAAGTCCGCAAACGTCTGCTGGAAGATGAAAACGCGAAGATGAAACGCCGGGACTTCGTGATCTGCGAGTTCCTGGTGGAAGAACTGAAGAAGTACGTGGCCAGTCAACTGCGGTGAGAGATCCGCTTCGCCCGAATGACTTCTTCCGCGGACCACAAAGAAAGTTTCCACTCGTTGAAAATCGCTTGAATTCCCTCAATCACCGAGCCCAATTGGATTACCGGGAGGCGGAGCATGGCGAAGAAGTCCGATATTGTAAGCACCGTTCACAATGGCAAGTTCGTAGCATCAAAGCAGTTGCCAACTTCATCGTCCAAACAGGCTGCGGCATCCAACCCGTTTCTGCCGCAAAACCGCACCGGACAAACTCAACCGCCGTCCGTGTCCAGGTCCGGCGACGGTTCAAATGCAAAGAACAAATAGTGCGGATCCATGGTTCTCGGGCCGGCGTTAACAAGTCTTCTCATCCTGCTGGTCTTTATAGCGCCGGGCTTCGTTGCAACCGGACGCCTGAGACAAAAGCTCTCCCTCAAAAAGGACACCACCTTTGAGCTTACTGCCCAATCCATCGTATTCAGTGTTTTCTGTCACCTCCTGCTTTTTTGTCTATTGTGGGCGACGAGTTTGATTCCTTACCTGGAGCCGTTTTATCAATGGGCAACGACACAAAGGTTTCCCGGCTCGGATAGCTCCGTAACCTTTGCAGATGTATTTCGGGGCTCGTTCATAGTCATTGCATACACTGCCATATCAATCGTAATAGGTCTATTGTTAGGAGCGGCCTATCTAAAGCTGACATTGCGCCGTACAGACTTACCCGAATTGATGCCGGTATGGGTGAACGTTTTTAACCGTGACGATGCGCTACTCCGATGCAAAGTCCGAACGAAGTTCGGGGTAATTTATGTCGGAGAAGTCGCTACGGTAACGATGGACCGCGAATCTATCGACAACGGGCAGAGAGATATCACGATCGATAATGCCTAAATCCTCAAGAGAGATTTCTGGGGGAAGGAAGTAGCGGAACCGATCCACATATCCGATCCAACGAACGGCCTGGTCCTCTTGAATGCTCGCGACATAGATAGCATCGAACTAATACACGAAGCACTGCCTGCCCAATAACTTCGGCGACAGCCTGTCTCAATCCACCGCATCCCGCAGACTGTACGTGTGACTCCGCAAATGCGCCATGAGTTCTCGGCGCGTCGCGAAGTTCTCGAGAGACGTGTGCTCAATCGCGTCGCCGATGCGAATGCTGATGTCCTTGCCGATCTTGTTGCGCACCTCGTGCAGCAGTAACGAGAGGCGCAGGGACTGGGAAATGTGGCTCGCGATCTGGAAGAGCCGCGAGTTCTGGCCCTGAAAGAACATGGGCACGACGCGACCGCGGGACTTGAGAATGAGCTTCGACGTAAACGGGTTCCAGTCCGGATCCTCCGCAGCGCCGAAGGGCGTCTTCGCCGTGGACACCGCACCGCCGGGGAAGATGATGACGGCCTCTCCGCGTTCCAGGCACTGCAGCGCGCGCTTGCGGGTATTGAGGTTCACCTGAATGGCCTCCGGCGTGCCGTCGAACTCCACCGGCAGAAAGTACTGCTCCACCCCGGGGACGGCGCACAGTACGTTGTTCGTAAGGATCTTAAACTCCGGGCGCACCAGAGAGACCAGGTAACAGATGATGATGCCGTCCAGGACGCCGAAGGGGTGGTTCCCCACGACGACGAGCGGGCCGTCGGTGGGGATGGCCCGGAGCCGTTCCTCGTTGTACTTAAGGTTCAGCCGCAAGACCTTAATGATTTGCTCCCATACGTTGAGATCGCTCGCCGGGTCCAGGCTCGCGTAGAGTTTGTCGATCTTCTTGCGTCCGGAGACGATCTCGATGAGCTCCATGAGGTTCTTTTTGAGCTTCGGCGTGTTCGGCGACGCGTAGCTCAGCCGCTCACGGTTGTTGTACTTCGCTTCGTCGATCGTTTCGTTGACTGCTTCGTTCATGGAACACTCCGGCCTGAGGCCACTCCGGGGTTGTACCCCGGACCGCCGTTCTGTCAAGCTCATCCGACTTTTACGTGAATGTTTTGGTTCACGGCTATGCAACGCGCGACGGGACGTCGCGGGCTGACAACGTGTCGAACAATCGACTATATTTAGGAAGATTCGCGCCCTTTACCAGGACCCGGAACTGCCGCCGCCGCCGAAGCTGCCGCCACCGCCGGAGAACCCGCCGCTGGAAAAGCCGCCCCCGGACGACCAGCCCGAGGAACTGCTGGAAAAACCACCGCCGCTACTACTGGAAACCTTGATGTTCTTTTCGGCCCAGGCCCCGACCGGTGTCCGCGGCAGAATCAACTTGAGCACCGGAAACAGCAGCAGGTATCCGAGAAAAACGAACGCGCCCGTGGGCCAGCCGAACACGACGAACGACCCGGCACCCCAGAAGGGAATCAGAAACAGGTAAAAGAACCAGGCGACGCCCTGGCGAATGATCAACGCCGTAATCGTAAAGAGGCCGACGACGCTGAACCAGATGGAACCGAACATGAGGCGAAACATCAGCGGCGGGGCTGTGAATCCTTCGCTCGTCGTCTCCGTCTCCGACGGCGTATACGTGCCCTCGATGGTGCCCAGAATCGCTTCGACTCCCGCCGTAATGCCGCCGTCAAAGTCGCCGTCCTTAAAGTGCGGCACGATCTCCCCGCGAATGATGCGGCTGGCCTGCACGTCGGTGAGATCCCCTTCCAGGCCGTAACCTACTTCGATGCGAAGTTTGCGTTCGTCCCTGGCGATCAACAACAGCACGCCGTTGTCTTTGTCCTTCTGGCCGAGCTTCCAGGTTTCGGCCGTGCGCAGGGAAAATTGTTCGAGCACTTCGCCTTCGAGGGAGGGAATCGTGAGTACGACGACCTGATTCGAAGTGGCCTTTTCGTGGGCGGCCAGCTTTTCGCTGAGCGCGTCTTCGGTGGACGCGGAGAGGATCTGCGCTTCGTCCACCACGTGCCCGCTGAGATACGGGACCTCCAGGGCGAACACTGCCGCGGGCAGCACCAGCAGCAGGCAGGCGATGAATGATCTGGTCATGGCCAAATAATACGACGGCCCGAAATCAACGCAATCGACTTTCCCTCGACTGAAGGTGCTTGACGAAAACAGCGCGGTCGGCTGAAATCAATTTATGATTCAGTGGGAAAGTAAATACGAGTTGCAGATTCCGAAGATCGACATGCAGCACCGCGTACTGGTCATGCTGATCAATCGCCTGGAGAAGTTGCAGAACGAGCACAAGACCACGACCCGGGACATCGACGAAATCCTGAAGCACCTCAGCCAGTACATCGACACGCACTTCAAGTTTGAGGAAGATCTGCTGCAACAGTACGACTATCCCGACTTCGCCGCTCATAAGCGCCAGCACGAGGCCTTCGTCGCG
The DNA here is from genome assembly GCA_965227295.1 of Leptonemataceae bacterium. GTDB lineage: Bacteria > Spirochaetota > Leptospiria > Leptospirales > Leptonemataceae > JANSYA01. The sequence continues at coordinate 85,038 of OZ245742.1, forward strand.
AAGGTTCAGGAGTTTCGCTCAAAGTACGAGGCCGGCGAGGACATCGGCGCGCGCGTGCTTACGTTTCTCACGGACTGGCTGCTGCATCACATCAACGAGAGCGACCGGGACTACGCCGAGCAGTGGCAGGCGTCCGGCGTGGCGGCGAAGATCTAAGGTTCCGTTGCTTGCTCAATTCCGTCCGGGAATATAGTCCCGCGTAATCTTCGCCGCCACCCCCGCGAGCAGCAACAGGCCGACCAGGTTCGGCAGGGCCATGAGTCCGTTGAATACGTCCGAGACCAGCCACACCGTATCGATCTTCGCCACGGCTCCCACAAACACGAGCACAATGAATATTAAGCGAAACGGAATCGAGACCGCCGTGCCGCCCAGGTAGACCGCCGCACGTTCGCCGTAATAGCTCCAGCCCAGGATCGTGGAGTACGCAAAAAACGCGAGGGCAATCGCCACGAGTTTGCCGCCGGCCCCGCCGAAGGTCCAGGCGTCCAGGCCCTCGGTGAACGCGAAGACGGTCATGTCCGCACCTTTCAGGCCGCTCATCCATCCGCCGGTGACGATTAAGATCAAACCGGTGATCGTGCACACGACGAGCGTATCGATGAAGGTCTGCGTCATGGATACCAGGGCCTGGCTCACGGGGTGTTTGGTCTGCGCCGCCGCGGCGGCAATGGGCGAGGAACCAAGGCCGCTCTCGTTCGAAAAGATGCCGCGGGAAACACCCATGCGAATCGCATCTTTCACGAGCGCGCCCGCGAAACCACCGGCCGCCGCCGTCGGAGAGAACGCGGACTCGAAGATCAACGCGAAGGCGCCGGGCAGCGCGGCGGCGTTGGCCGCGAGAATCACCAGACCCGCCGCCATGTAGGCCAGGATCATGAACGGCACGACGAACTGCGTCACCTTCGCAATGGAACGGATGCCGCCTAAGATCACCAGACCGGACATTAAGAACAGAATAAAGCCCGTTAAGAATTGCGGCACATCGAACGCGGAATGTAACGCCTCGGCCACCGAGTTCGATTGCGTCATGTTGCCGATGCCGAACGAGGCCACCGTGGCGAAGATCGCGAAGGCCACGGCGAGAATTTTACCGACGGCCGGCATTCCAAGGCCGCCGAGGCCGCGACTGAGATAGTACATGGGCCCGCCGGCCATACGCCCCTGTTCGTCCGTGGTGCGATACTCCACGGCGAGGACCGCCTCGGCGTACTTCGTCGCCATGCCCACGAGGCCGGTGATCCACATCCAGAACAGCGCCCCCGGTCCGCCGGAAAAGATTGCCAGCGCCACACCGACGATGTTGCCGGTGCCCACCGTCGCCGAGAGCGCGGTCATCAGCGCCTGGAAGTGCGTGATGTCGCCGGGTTCGTCGCCGGGCTCTTTGCGTTTTACGAGGGCGAGCCAGAGGGCCGGTCCCAGTTGTGTAAACTGAATGAACCGCAGGCGAATCGTTAAGTAAAGACCGGTGCCGACTAAGAGGATGATCAGCGGCAGGCCCCAGACCCAGCCGCTCGCCACGTTCAGGAAGGCGTTGAGTTGATCGAGAAAGGTCGGTTCGGCGATGGGCATGATGCGAAGATGCAACGCGCATCGTGGGCGTCAGCAAGAAAAGCGGCGGGAACCGATCTTCTCAAGGCGTTTTTCCGGTGTCCGAAGAACTGTCGCGCCCGGTGTTCGCGACGAAGACGCCGTTCCGGTCCGCCTTACCCCGCTCCCCTGCACGACAACCGCACGTTAGCTGGAACCAGTTGTGACCACTAAAGTGCTAATCTAAACTGACAATAACTTACGCAGAGTTTTTTTTTGCTACGGCTCTTCGGAGTTGTGGATTTTCGTTTTGCAAAGAACGCTCGCTTCGACCCGGACGCCGGTTGTGCGACTCAGCTATCGCTCGCGTCGTCACTCCAACGTCAACTGTTGCTCCTCGCGATTCACCAGCGCGTACCGCTTGTTCGTAACGTCGAACTCCACCTTTTCGCCGATGTCGAGCAACAGAATGCGATCCGCCAGGCCGCTCTTTGCGATGGCGTCGTCGATCATCTCGCGCTCGGCGCCGCCGCGGCGATAGAACGTGCTGTGGTGGATCGGGATCATCCACTTCGCGCGCACGTCGCGGAAGACGTCGACGGCCTCGTACGGATCGACGTGGACGATCTTACCGATGCTGCGACCCAGGCCGCCCTTGTTGCCGCTCGGTCCTACCGGAATGAGCGCGATGTCCACGTCGAAGCGTTCGCCGATCTCTTTAAACAACGTATCGTTGTAACCGGTGTCCCCGGCGAAAAAGACCGTGACCCCGCCGTACTCCACGACGTAGCCGTGATAGGGTTCGCCGTCCCAGAGATTGTCCACGATGAGCCGGCCGCCGAAGTGCTGGGCCGGCACCGCGGTCACCTTCGCGCCGTCGGCGTCGGTGTAAGACTTCCAGTTCTCAACGCCGTGAACCTGATCGAAGATACCGCCGGGAATGTACGGCACGCCGCCCTCCGGCGTTAACAGTTGTTTACTGCCACTTAGCATGCGCAACGACGGCCGATCGAGGTGATCGTAGTGCGTATGCGAGATCATGACCCAGTCCGCCGTCGGGATCTTATTCACGTCGATGCCCACGTCGACGTAACGCCGGACCACGCCGCCCAGGTACTCGGTGAAACAGGGGTCCGTGAGGAACCACTTGTCTTTGATCTTGAACAGCACCGTCGCGTGGCCCACCCAGTAGAGTTCCACGTCTTCCAGCTGCACGGCCCCGGCGTTGGGATCGGGCTGGTAGGCGGCCGGATCGAGGGTGCGGAAGGCCTGACAGTGCAGCGCAAAAACTGCAAGCAGTGCGGCGGCGGTGAAGAGTAAGATGGGACGGCGATGTTTCATGGTGGGGAGAAGTAAGGGAGCGCGGGCGCGAAGGGCAACCAAAAATGGACCGGTGGTCCGAAATTCCGTGTAAATTTGTGTTAACGGACCCCGGGCAAAATGATTATAATTCGGAACCTGGCTTATCCTCGACCAAAGCCTTGCCGTCAACACCCGCGAGCCCTGGTGATGATCGGAATAATGACAGGCCTCATGCTCTGTGCATACGTCATGATGCAGCATCAAGTCCGACATTCTCGATACTGAAAATTCGCTTGTCGCGCTCACTCCGACCGGAAGTCTTCATAACATGAACACCGGCCGGCGGCCGCCGTTTTACGTTCGGCTGATTCTGCTGATCTATGCTCTGGTATTCTTGCTGCACGGTCTAATTTGGTTCAGCGCCTACGCCGACTTCGCCGATTCACCGCTGTTGCAATCCCCATCCTGTTCCGACAATTACCGGGGCTCTTCGCAATCGGGTACGTCGCGTTCAGCATTGCGCTGTTGCTCATACTCTGGCGGAGCCGCTAATGATGCTGCGTCAGGCTGATAGAAAGCACGCCGCTTCCGCGGATCACTCGCCATTAAGCACCGCACTATCATCGTAGTGCCGACGCCGTTTTCTGACCTATCGGTAAAAAAATAGTTTCAGTACCAGACGCGATCTGAGTTACCGTTCCCTCTATGTCCGCAAGCAACTACCCGCACTTATTATCCCCGCTCGATCTCGGCTTCACGACGCTGCGCAATCGCGTCCTCATGGGATCGATGCACACCGGCCTGGAAGACGTCGAGGGCGGCTTCGAGCGCATGGCGCAGTTCTACGCCGAGCGCGCTCGCGGCGGCGTCGGTCTCATCGTCACCGGCGGCATCTCGCCCAACGAGGCCGGCAAGGTCCACCCGCACGGCAGCATCATGCAGACCTCCGAAGAAGCCGCGCTGCACAAACCCGTAACTCAGCGGGTGCATGAGCACGACGGCAAGATCGTCATGCAGATTCTCCATACCGGGAGGTATGGCTATCACAAGGCCGCCGTGGGCCCGTCGGAGCAGCGCGCTCCCATCAACGTCATCCGCCCGCACAAGCTCACCCACGAAGAGGTCCTCGCAACCATCGACGACTTCGCCCGCTGTGCCGCCCTTGCCCGCGAGGCCGGCTACGACGGCGTGGAGATCATGGGATCGGAAGGGTACTTGATCAACCAGTTCGTCACCGCGCGCACCAACGATCGCGACGACGACTGGGGCGGCTCGTTCGATAAGCGCATCCGCTTTCCCGTCGAAGTCGTAAAGGCCGTCCGCGAAAAGGCCGGCAAAGACTTCATCATCGTCTATCGTCTGTCCATGCTCGAACTCGTCGAGGACGGCACGAACGTGGATCAGGCAATTACGCTGGCGAAGGCCATCGAAGCGGCCGGCGCCGACATCATCAACACCGGCATCGGCTGGCACGAGGCACGCATTCCGACGATCGCCATGATGGTTCCGCGCGCGGCCTTTACCTGGGTCACCGCGCAGGTCAAACCGCACGTCAAAGTACCTTTGTGTACTTCGAATCGCATCAACATGCCGGACGTCGCCGAGGCCGTCCTCGCCCGCGGCGACGCGGACATGGTTTCCATGGCGCGTCCGTTCCTCGCCGACGCCGACTTCGTGGCCAAGGCCGCCGGGGGCCGCGTGGACGAAATCAACACGTGCATCGCCTGCAACCAGGCCTGCCTCGATCACGCCTTCGAAAACAAGGTCGCCTCGTGCCTGGTGAATCCGCGGGCGTGTCACGAAACCGAACTGAACTACAACCCCACGCAAAACAAAAAGAAGATCGCCGTCGTCGGTGCGGGTCCGGGCGGCCTCGCCGCATCCACGGTAGCAGCGGAACGCGGCCACGACGTAACGCTGTTCGACGCAGCGGACGACGTCGGCGGGCAGTTGCACATCGCCCGGCGCATCCCCGGCAAAGAAGAGTTCAACGAAACCTTACGTTACTTTCGCACGCTCATTAAGAAGTTCAACGTCAACGTACAGCTCGGCAAGATGGTGAGCGCGCAGGAACTCATCGACGGCAAGTTCGACGAGGTAATCCTGGCCACCGGCGTTACGCCGCGCATCCCGTCCATCCCCGGCATCGACCACGCCAAGGTCTTAACGTACATCGATGTGGTATTAAAGGGCAAACCCGTGGGCAAGAAGGTCGCCGTGATCGGCGCCGGCGGCATCGGCTTCGACGTTTCGGTTTTCTTAACGGACAACGGCGAAGAAACCTGGAAGGACAAAGAGGCCTTCGCCGACGAATGGGGCATCGACATGTCGATTCAAAACGACGGCGGCCTGAAGGAACGCGAGGAGCAGAAACCCGCGCGCCAGGTCACGTTGCTCAAGCGTTCCAAGAATAAGTTCGGCGCAACTTTAGGCAAGACCACGGGCTGGATTCACCGCGCCACGATCAAGGACCGCAATGTCGAGCAGATCGGCGGCGTCACGTACGAGAAGATCGACGACCAGGGCCTGCACATTTCGGTGAAGGGCGAAACGAAGGTCATCGACGTGGACAATGTCGTCCTCTGTGCCGGCCAGACCCCGCGCCGGGATTTGCTGGACGACCTCAAGAACGCCGGCGTGAGCACTCACTTAATCGGCGGCGCGGACGAGGCAGCAGAGCTGGACGCGAAGCGGGCGATTGATCAGGGCTCGCGATTAGCGGCGGCGTTGTAAGTCTTCTCTCGCGCCAATGCGAAAGCGTTGAACCTTGCGCTGCAAGGTTACGCTCACTGCTCTACGCAGATCACCTTGGCGTTGTTGGCACAACCTGAGGTTCCGATGCTCAGGAGATTCGTGTTCGTTTGATCGTGCAGGCCGGTGGTACCGGTCGTGGCCGTGGAGCCCCAGTTCGAACAATCGTTGGTGCTGCTGGTCCAGTTCGTATTGAGTCCGGTCCAGGTGGAATTCGTGCCGACGGTTACAGTCTCTACCTCGGCGGTCAGCGGAAACGAAAAGACTCCGTTGGCGGTGGTCGTCCCGATGACCGTCGTTCCGTCCGACCGTCGATATTCTTTGTTCGGCTTCAGAACCCAATCCGTATGTTCTCCGGTGCCGCCGCCGCAATTGGCCGTCGTGCAGGCGATGCGATTCGTACCGTCCGCCACCATGGCTTTGTAGGTTCCACCGCCGGAAGGCTTCGCGGCATCGGAGGCACAGTTGGCGTCGAGCCCGCTGATGCCCGCGTTCGTTGTCGCATTGCCGGAGGTACGAAACATCATGCAGGCCCCTGTTCCCGCACAGGTGGTGTCGGTAGTGCTGCCGTCTCCGCTATCGGAGCCGCCGTTGGAGGAACCGCTCGCGGCCAGAGTCGTCGCCTGCAGGGCAAGCGCGGCACCGGTAACCAGAGCGGTCTGATCGGTGTCGTCGGTATCGCAACGGAACAAAACAACGCAAACGGCGACGCAGAGAAGCCGGGGAAGGAATTCGGGAATTCGAGTCATATAGTTAATTTTATTTATTAATAGCGGTGACCGTCAAGATAAAATGAAGCTCCTTCAGTTCGTTGCAGTGTACCGGATTTGCGCCGCGCATGGCCGGCAGCGATATACGGCCGCGGGGTACGGTTACGGATGACAACTTTTACGAAGCGCATCAAAATTTCGGGGCCCTCCCCGCGCGGCGCGGACGACAGTCGCTTCCGCATCGCGTATGATGCAGCATGTTCCGGGCGGGCCGACTTCAAATACTACCGATGGCCTGCATCGTCCTCGCCGCCGCTCTGTTCCCGGCCTGCGGCCCCGGAGCGATCTTCAGCTATCCGATCGACGCGCGCATCCATGCCCTCGACGAGACCACCGGCTGCATCCGCGGCGTGAGCACGCATATGGACCCGGCCCTGCCGGAATGGATCCGCACTAACTTTACCTGCGTAACAGCTACGGTTGCGGGCGATCATATCATCTTCCACACGCTCAATCTGCCCAACACAGAAAGCTACTACTATGGACCGCGCTCCCCGCTCTACGCCGACATGCCCGCGGATCATGTCGCGAATCCGGGACGCATTGTGGCGCAGGATCTGCGTTTCGCGATTCCCGCCGCGCCGGCGCGCGAAGATGGGCAAGCGCGGGCGACCCAGGGTGGCCCGATCGGCCTTACGGTAAACGGCGTGGCCATCTTCAACAATGCGGCCCGGGCCGGGGCCTCCCTGAGCCGCGAGGCCGGCACCTTTGACGCATACAACGGCCATCCCCAGGAATGGGGCGTGTATCATCATCATACCGAACCGCTGAATCTTTCCAACGACGATGCGAACCTCGTCGGCATTGCTCTCGACGGCTTTCCGATCTACGGCCGGCGTTGTGATAACGGAACTGCAATTCGCGAAGATGACTTCGTTCCGGACGCCACGGGCACTCACGTCCTGGACGACAATCACGGCCACATCGCAGCAACCCGGGACTTTCCGGACGGCATCTATCATTATCACGCCGCGCTGGATGATACGGCATCCATCGTAACACTGCTGGGTTCTTACTTCTACGGACACCCTGGCCATGCTCATTGAATTCTTACATTGTTCGATGGCAGGTCCAGGGGAAAACGGCTTGATGGATGCACTATATATGAAATAAACACGCCTACGCCGCGCGGCGTGGACGACAGCATCCAGTAATCTGATGTATGCTCGCGTCACATTCCTCAGACAGCATTCCTAGAAAACTCAGGAGCAAACTATGTTTCTTTCCAGAAAACTTTCCGTACTCGCACTGTGCGTCGTTACGGCTTTCGGCACGAGCGCATGCAGCCTGTTCGGCGGTTCGGACGACGGTGACGATACCGATCTGCTCGCCCTGGGCAGCCTGGCCGCCCTCGTCGTCTCCAGCAGTTCTACCGTATACACGCTCGACTCATCGACGGGCTGCATCAGCGGTGTCACCATTTCCATGGACAGTTCGTTGCCGGACTGGATCAAAAACAACTTCACGTGCATGACCGGTACGGTCTCCGGCTCGAACGCCGTATTCAGCACGCTTAACCTTCCGAACACGCGGAGCTACTATTACGGAACGTCTTCCCCGCTCTACGAAGCCCTGCCCGGCGGCAATACGCCGGCCGGTAACAACAGCATCATCGCCCAGAGCATCAGGATGACCGTGCCCACTTCGCCTTCGCAGAACACCGGTACGCTGACAAGCACGAGCACCGGTGCCATCGGCCTCACCACGAACGGTCTGGCCATCTTCAACAACGCCGCGGCACCGGGAGACACCCTCGCCAGCGAGGTGGCCACCTTCGATAACTTCAACGGTCACCCGCAGGAGCAGGGCATCTACCATCACCACGCACAGCCGCTGAACCTCACGAACGAATCTTCGGAACTCATCGGCATTGCCCTCGACGGTTTCCCGGTCTACGGACGCAAGTGCGACAACGGCACCAGCAGCACCGGCGACGATTTTACACCGGACAGCACCGGCACCAACGTCCTCGATTCCCTGCACGGCCACACATCGGCGACGATTCACTTCCCGGGCAGCCAGTATCACTACCATGCCGCGCAGGATTCCACGGCGACCATCGTCACGCTCATGGGCTCCTCGTACTACGGCAACACCGGCTCAATTCAGTAACAATCATGAAGCCCGGGGCGACAAACAGCCGAACCCCGGGTAATTCCATTTCAGGAGAAAAAAGATGAGACTCTACAAACCAGCCGGCATGCTGATGCTGTGTGTCCTCACGGCCTTCAGCACGAGTGCGTGCAACATCTTCGGTGGCTCCGACGACGGCGACACCGACCTCCTCGCTCTGGGCGGCCTCGCGGCCCTCGTTGTTTCCTCCAGATCCACGGTATACACCCTGGACTCAACGACGGGTTGCATTACCGGCCAGTCTGTCTCGATGGACAGCAGTCTACCGGACTGGATCAAGAACAACTTTACCTGCGCCACGGGTACAGTCTCGGGTTCCAACTACGTGTTCACCTCGCTGAATCTTCCGAACACGAACAGCTTCTATTACACCACGGCCTCACCGCTGTATGAGGCTCTGCCGAGCGGCAACAATTCCGCCGGAACGAACGTGATTTCGGCCCAACCGTTTACGTACACAATTCCGGCATCACCGACGCAGAATACCGGCACCTTAACGAGCACCCAGGCCGGGCAGGCTTCCATCGGCCTCACCCGCAACGGTCTGGCCATGTTCAACAATGCCGCGGCTCCGGGGGACACCCTCGCCTCGGAAGTGGCGACCTTCGATAACTTCAACGGCCACCCGCAATCCAGCGGCATCTACCATCACCACGCCCAACCGTTGAACATTACGAACGAAGACTCCAGCCTCGTCGGCATTGCCCTCGACGGTTATCCGGTCTACGGACGCAAGTGCGATAACGGCACCAGCAGCACCGGTGACGACTTCACCCCGGACAGCACCGGCACGAACGTTCTCGATTCCCTGCACGGCCACACCTCGGCGACGGTCCACTTTCCCGGCGGCACCTATCACTACCATGCCGCGCAGGATTCCACGGCGACCATCGTGACTTTGATGGGTTCGAGCTTTTACGGCATCACCGGTTCCACCAGCGGAGTCCAGATTCAATAAGGTTCTTGCGAGATAGACACGGCCGTCCCCGCGGGCGGCCGGCATCCGCCTCTATACTTATGCCGGCTAAAATCTTACAGATTACGGTTAGCATCGTGCTCCTCACGCTCTGCCACTGCGGCTCCCGCACGGTCCTTGAGCACAACGACCCCGGTCTGCAAATTCGGAACGACGTCTACCATCACGACGGCACGCCGTTCACCGGAATCATTCGCAGCATCGTGCCGGCCGTGGAGATGGTTCGCCTGGTTCCCTATCGCGACGGCCTTGTGCACGGCACGGTGAAGGCGTATCATTCCTCCGGGACGCTCATTGAAAAGGGCCGCTACGAAGACGGCAAACCCACGGGTGTCCATCGCAGTTGGTACAACGACGGCCAGAATCGCAGCTACGCCGTTTACGAAGACGGTCTGCTGGAAGGCGAGCGGTGGGTCTGGCACAAGAACGGCCGCGTGTTTCAGTTCCAAACATACGAAGCGGGCAAGATGCGCGCGCACAAGCAGTGGCGCGAAAACGGCCTCATCTACATGAACTACGTCTACTATACCGACGGCGCGATTGCCGGCCTGCCGGGAAGTAAGGTGTGTGAGCCGGTGAGCAAAGTGACAGAAGCAGAGACGGAAAAGGACCTATAATAAATTCTTTTGGGGCGTGCCCCTCCGCGCTTCGCGCTCCGGGTCGGGCTGTTCCGCACTCCGCTTCGCTTCGGTCTCGCGAAGACGCGAGACTGGCGGCTACGCCGCCATGCTCCGCATCCTATATGTCCCCGTGAGGCTGTCGGGACGGGGTTTTCCTGGCCATCGAACCGGCGGTGCCGTAGATGAGTATCGAAGGCTATAGACTCCGGGGAGAACCCACTCGTATCTGTGTGAACCTTAGCCGGGGAAACACTTGTGAGGGCTCTATGTTCCCCCGGAGCCTATCTCCAATCGATACCACTTATAGTGAGTTTGCCCTGCCTTGCAAGGGTTTCCTGAATATAGGAATCGTGGATGATTTGGAGTGATAGCCTCACCGGAGGTAGTATGAATCAGACAGTAGCAGGCATCGATTGGAGCGCGCACTTCTTTGACGTGTGCGTATACAGCACGACGGACGGCGTTCTTTACGAAGGCCGATTTAACATCGACGGCCCCGGTATCAATCGATTGCTCGGCGTTCTCAAGCGGCACGGACCTATCGAAGCCATCGGGATCGAGGACGGGCGGCAGCTCGTGGCGAATCGAATGATGCAGCACGGCTATGACGTGCGCACCGTGCATCCGTTTTCCCTGGCGCGCTTCAAAGAAGTCTACGAAACCACCCGCCGCAAAGATGATCGCATGGACGCGATGTACATCGCCCGCATGCTCGCCGAGAAACCGCAGGCGTTTCGAAGTATTACGCAGAACAGCCCGGAATGCACGCGGCTGGAAGCGCTGAACCGTCAGAAGCGCCGCCTGGTCGAGGACCGCAGCCGTTTGCAGAATCGCCTGCGTGCCGTGCTGCGCGGCTATTTTCCCGCGTTTTCCGGCTGTTTTCAGCGCAACCTGTCGCGGTCGGCCCTGCAATTGCTACAACGCATCGAACGGCCCTCGGTCATCGCCGGACTGAGCCGTGAGGCTTTCCTCGAATACGCAGAGGGATGCCGATTCAACGGCGCCCGCAAACTTGCGATCTATGAACGTTTAGTAGAGCATACGATTGTCGAAGAGCCCGGCGATATAGAGGAACGCGTGCTGGAGATGCAGCACCTGGTGCAGATGATGATACTCCACGACATGCAGCTCCAGCAATTACAGGAGTCCATTGATGCCCTCTACGACTCCCATCCCATGGCCGGCGTGTTTGATTCGATTCCGGGCGTGGCCGGAGACCTGCGCGTTCGCCTGCTGACGGCATTCGGCGACAATCTCAATCGTTTCCGGGACCATCGTGCTGTGCAGGCGTTCGCCGGAACCGCGCCGATCACGATTCGTAGCGGCAAGCGCGAAGTCGTAACCATGCGCACCGGCTGCAACAAGGCGTTCCGGGATACGCTCTACCAGCTCGCGTTCACGACGATGGGTCGCCTGCCGTGGGCGCGGGCCCATTACAATCGCCAGAAGGCCGCCGGCAAATCGCACTCAGCAGCACTGCGCTCCCTCTCGAACAAATGGGTCCCGATCCTGTTTTCCATGTGGCGCGCGAGCGAAATCTACAGCGAAGACCGGCGGGCCGCATGACCACCGCGTCGGAATTTTCTTGACGCGGCGACATAGTGAGCCCTCACGCGAAGAGTTGTAACATCATGAAAATCATCCAGACTGTATTCCTCTTAATGTTTGCAGTAGGCCTCCCGGGCTGCGGCGAGGATGCTCCGCCGTTTCGTCCCGAGGTCGCCGGTTTTTCCGAGCCTCGCGCCGGCATGTTGCCTTACTTCCAGGGCCGCGACATGAATCCCTACTGGCCGCCGGAAGACGCGGAGACACTGCCGGAAGACCTGCGGCGGCCGGCGAACTTCACGTTGCTCAGTCACAACGATGCAAAGTTTACTCCGGATGATCTTAACGAAAAGTACACGATTCTGAACTTCTTTTTTACGCGCTGCCCGGGCATCTGTCCGCTGATCACCCGCAACGTGAAAAAGGTCTCGGCGCAGATTCCGAACCAGGCCGATCTTCAGTTCGTTTCGATTTCGGTCACGCCGGAATACGATCGCCCGCCGGAGATGCGCCAGTACCGCGAGGAACACCGCGTCTCCCAGGCAAACTGGCTCATGCTCACCGGCGAACGCGAACCCATCTACGAAATGGCGCGACTACAGTTCGGCGCCGACGTGCGCACCGACGTCGAAGAATTCACGAGTCCCGAGGACTTCGTGCATACGGAGAACGTGTATCTACTGGATCGGCAGGGTTATTTGCGCGGGGTGTATCGCGCACGGGGCATGGGCGACCTGGAGCGATTGGTGCAGGAGCTGGAGGTTTTGCGGGGGAGTGAATGATTCAAAAAGAGTGAGCATCCTCCAGCAGAGTTTTCCCGGCATCGCTATGAAACCACGGACTTGCGTATCTCCGGTGAAAGGCTCTCGTTCCTCGTAGCAACACGGGGCCCGGGTTCGAACGCAAACACCAAGTCAACCTCCTCCGGAACGCGCCCAACAGGATAAACTGTGACGATAGAAGTCGGAATTGCGTCTATCACATGCGCACGCTGGGAATCAATAATGATACTACAGCTGCCGATCCAATCATTCACGACGGACTTAACGGAGTCCTGGCTCGATGCAAGAAAGGGTGCAAGCATTACGGCCATACCGGCGGCAATTCGCCTCCCAGAAAATGCACCGAGAATCTGCTCTAGGATATTTTTTTGATTGCTATTCACAAGAAACTAGTGCCTAGAATGTTAAACTAGATCCGGAGCACTTGCATGAGGCGCCACCCTAAAGCTAAAGCGACACTTCTGTCAATAATCATCTGCCTGGCAGGATTACAGCCCAACACGCTCCAGGCACAGGCACCGACCAGCCATGAAATCAATCACGAATGGACTAATTTTCGAGCGGCGTATCCTTATCATGTACAAGTAATTGCCGTGAAAGAACGTCTTGCAGACGGCAGCTCACTCTTTATCCTCTCGGAGCCGCCACCTCACGTTACTCTGGATGGCTTGAAGCAAAGCGCCGGAGTAGAGCTCAGCAACCTCAACGTGCTGGACCATCGCATCGGGTACGATGGATTTCTCCGAGATATTGTCTTTACGGCAAGACCAGGGACGGGCAACAGCCTGACCACGTTCGTCAGTCGCCTTTCTATATACCTCTATGGCACATCTTACAAAGCAACATTTACCTCCCTCCCGATCAAGAATCAACAGAGAGGAAACGAACAGTTAGACCTCAGGATCTCGACGTTTGACCTAAAGCAGTGGTCAATTGATAGCAGCGAAAAGTTTGAACCTGTATTAGGTGGCCGCGCCAGCCCTGTGCAGACACTCCTGCAAGATCCTCGCCCCGGGGTATACCGGAGCGGGAAACCCGGCCTGATTCTCTGGGTAGTACCTCGAAATGCCAGGCTCGATCAGTATACGCAGGAAATTCGCCAATTCACGCTGGATTCCGATATCGTACTTGGTGCCATAGGAGGGAATCAGGCCACTCTCATAGTCGGCCGCGAACGGGTCGCAGCCCTCGAAACTTTGCCTCCGCTGCGAACGGAAACTATCCTGCTGCTGGCGGCGGCGACCTCAAATGAACTCGCGCAAAGCTACGAGCGAAACCACTTACTTTCCGGGAAGACAAGGGATGGGAACGATTGGGCACCAATCTACCTCAGCCCCGATTTGATCAATACGGAATACGGCAGTCTGCTCAATATCACGGATCAGCTATTAAAGGGTTGGTCCATGAACGGCACAGTGCGATATATCAACTTCGACTACCCGCCCCCGAACACTGGCTGGCCTTTCCCGAAGCCCCTATCCCAATTGATCAAGGGTTCCAGTGTAACTTTCAACTGGAATACAAAGGGCGTCGGTTATACTGTGGAAGATGGTTCATATGCGTATTTTGCGCTCAATCGAACCGGCTCACTGCCGATGACTTACATCGCAGAGGAATCCGGCTCTTCTGAATATGATAAGCAAGGCTATGAGTATTTTGCGACCCTCAGCGATCCCAATCTCGTGCGCGTAGTTCAGTATGCGGCGCTCTATCAGATATTCCGCCAATTCGATCTAAAGGCCGATACGCCCGGCATTATGGGCAGGGGCGCACGGCGCTATCGAGACGCAAACGCTGCACTTGTTCAATCGACCAAGAACGCGCTCATTAAGATTCGCAATGCCAATGAACAGATGCTGAAGCAAACGGCGAAGGAAATGGCGGCGGATGACCGTGCGATCCCGGACGACTTAATGCCGCACGTACTGAAGCCGCTTCTGATTTACGTCGGCATGGAACAGTTGCGAGCGGAACATCCTGGCGCCACGGAAGAACAACTCTTTGCGACCGTTTCCGCAGCCGTCGACCAGTTATCAGCCGGGCAACTGAAGGAAATGAGCGACGAATTGAATGAAAAGATGACCAAAGAACAGCAGCAAGAGCTACGCATGGCGTTCGTCGCGACTATGCTGCAAGCCTCTGTGAACTCTCTTCAGGAAAAGCTCAATCACCTACCTGGGCCTCTGTGGCCCGACGTAGCAGAAGATCTGGCACGAAACCTGATTAATCCCCGTGAAGAGATCGACACAACCCGGCTTCAGAAAGTCGCCGAAAGTGAGGACGCATCCGGCTTAGACCATGATACGATGGTCGATTTTGTAGCCGTGTGGATCTTGAACGAACCTTCAAGCCGCATCATCGGCACTTTCGCAGATATCGACCGCGCCAAAGCAACATACGTAAAATACGGCCGGTCCGCTGAACAACCTGGATTCATCGTCACCCCGTCGATCGTCCAGTCCCGTGTAGACGCGAGCATGGCGGGCGCAGTCGGCGGACACAATCTGGATTCGGCAATCACCCGTTTTCGTCCCAGCACGCAAATTAGACGCGGTTCAGTGAAAATCACGGGCTCGAAGGAAGCCCCGGTCATACTATTCCATCCCGGCGACGCAAAAAAAGTTCAGGCACTTGTGGAGACCGCTGGCAAGCAGTCCACGGACCCGAATCTGGCCACAAACTTGCAACAAACGCTTAAAAACGCGCCAGTTGTAGGATTGAAACGAGAAGAAGCCCTGGCGCTTGCCGGACGACCGGACCGATCGCGCGGGCTCCAGCATCCGAGCCTTGTCAAACTTGGTGACGACATGATTTCCGCTCCCGGGTGGAAACTTGACGTAACGTCACTAAATTCAGAGGACCGAAACCTGATCAAGGCGATGAACACTTCGTACAATCCAGCGATCGTCGTCCGGAAGAGCAAAGGTGGTACATACGAGGTATTGATGCCGAACACGGATGCAACGATCCGTGTAGGGAATGTCGTGGACCTCTCCGACGCTCTATCGTACACAATTTTCAGGGACACGGACGGCACACGCCCGCTTCACCTTTCGACAATCGGTTTTTCGGAAGATGAGACCCGCGCGCTCGCTCATACTACGAGCCTACGATTGGAAGCCGCCCGTGACCGCCGAAACGCGAGCGCGTTCTTCAGCAAATTCGACGAACACATGCCTCCAGGCAAGCAGGCTTCGCCGCGTGCTTTCATAGAAGGCCGGTTCGACTTCGCACACCTGGAAATTTCGAAGCCGGTCAAGAGTCAGGTCATCTCCACCGGGCCGCGTAGCGGTCAGTACAGTGTCGATGTAGTCGCCAAAATTCCCATCAGCCACGCCGGGAACTCCACACCCTTCCAGGTGCAGATTGCGGTCTTCTTCAAGAACGTAGTTTCCAATAGCATTGTAGAGAAAATTCAGACTCTGATTCGGCAGACTTTCAGTAGAGCCGCCGCACAGAAGCTTTCCAACGACGCTACCATGCAGGCCCTGGAGACAGACTTACGGCAGGCTGGCCTCGACGCGGAAATCAGGGCCCAGGGAGAGCAATTCGATTCCTTCTTCGTTCGGTTCAAACAGGTTGAGCATGAGTCTAGCAACTACGCTTACGCGTCCCGATAAGATCCTCATCGCCTGCGCGATACCTTTTACGCGAGATCAATTTTTTAAAGATCTACACCCAGGAAGCATACGGGATTTCGCAAAGCACATCGATCGCGTCTCGAATTATGAAGGCGAGGATCTCTGGAACTACTATTACGATTCGACGTTGAGCAAGGTTGAGAACGTGCTGTCGGAAGCCGAACAAAAAGGAGTAACCGTCCTACGAAGCGTCAGTCGCGGAGACCTGGCGCACATTTTCGATGCGCATGACGTGGTAGTCTTTCTGACCCACTTCAAAGGAGCGAGCTTTATCCCCGATGACTTTCACGATCCGGAGAGGTTTGCCTCCCGTCTCGCGGAGGTTCAGGACCCGGTCTGCCGAAAAATACGAGCAGGAATCGTTACGAGTCGTCTCACGCAGTTGAAGGCCAAGGCCGCGCGAACGAAGTTTGCGGACGAACTTACGAAACTCTGTGCACGCGAAGCTATCTTTCTGGAGATCGAGCCGCATCTACCCGAACAAAACTTCACAGACAACCTCCTTTACCTGAATCGGATCGCACTGGAACGCCATTTCGTCGGCGAACTCCGACCCGGAGGCGTCGTGGACCTCTCGGACGGCGCCTGCGCTCCTCTTGAATTCGCACAAAACCTTCCCGTAGCAAAGCCGGGCATCCTCGATCTGACAATCTGCGAGTCGTATATATTGGGGCAGGCAATCAAGGGTCATCATCCAGGCACTTTGGTCTTGGTGAATGAGAAACCTGCGACCATCGTGTACAGAATGATTTTCTTTAAGCACTTGCTAGACGAACTTTCAAAAAGAGGCGCGAACTATGCACTGCGGCACTTAGAAATGCGAAAAGAACTAACACGGAGGATCAACCTTGAAAAGTCTGGATTCTTTGCTTCGAGAATACTCAAGTGGATCGGTAACTGCTGGCGGCGGTGGACCACGAAAGTCTCTAAGTGACTTTGCCGAAGAAGTCCGAAAGAGCAAACGCGCCAATGCCTTAAGATATTACGTCCTCCTCGGGCTGTTCACTGTAGTGCTCATCGGGCTGGTCATATTTGTGGCCATTACTGGTTCCAATCCGCATCAACTGGCCATAACGGGTGGTACCGGCGGGATTGGAATCGGCGTGGTATTGCGATACATATTGAAACTGAATACCGAGCTAACAAACTACGATACGCTACTCACGCTTTCCCTGAAAACGTCTGACAGCACCCTGCAAAGTGTCATTGACAACCTGTCAAAAAAATAAACATGTGCCCCTCACCCCGCCCAGATCACCACCAACGCCTGCAACCAGCCCACAAACGCGCCCAGCACGCCGCCGACGAGGATCAGCAGCCACTCATCCTCACGAAAGGCCCCGCGCAGAATCTCTTCGAATTCGTTCGGCGGCAGCGCATTTAAGCGCTCGCGCATCGTAGCTTCCACTGCTAAACTATCAGCAAGATACGGCTTAAGCAACACATAGGCCTCCGGGGCGAGTTCGGCAATGCGGCGCACGGCGTGTTCACGGATGCGGTGATACTCCTCCGGGCCGGCGGTCAGTCGGATCATCGGCTTCGCCACGCCGGCGAAACGATCCACGCTTTCGTGGACACAGCTCTCTACGATTTCGAACACGCGCTCCTTACCGTTGCCGCGATACAGCTCCTGTAAGACCCGGCGGCTGTTCAGAATTTTTTCGGCGGTGAAGTGCGCCATCTCACGGGAGACATCCGGCTGGCGTTTGAGAAACATGCCCTGCCATTCAACGTCGCCGAAGCGCCGCGGTTCCAGCGGGCGAAAGATCATGCGAATGGCCAGCCAGTTCGTGGCGAAACCGACGAAGGCGCCGGCCAGGGGCAGGGTCCACCAGGCCGGAAACAAAAGCCACAACACGATTTGCAGCGCGCCGAAGACGCAGCCGAAGTAAAAGCCTGCGGTTTCAATGAACTTCAACTCCGGGCTGCCCACGCGTTCGAAGAGGTCCACCATGTTGCGGACCCGCGGCCCGGTGAGTCCGCGGTAAACGACGTCACCCACGTGAAAGACGTCATCGAGTTCTTTTTTGATCTTACGAACGATTTCCTCAAACGCGCGCATACTTTCTTTGCGAGCCTGGGCGATCATCGCTTCCTGAACGGTCGGCGGCGTGAGCACGCGAATGAGCGGATGCATGTGATCCATAACCGTGCGAATCAACGCGGGAATTTCACGATCCAGCAGCGGGCCAAGGAGTTCGCCGACAGTGCGTCCGTTCACGTTCGCGGCCAGCTCACGAAAACTCAGAAGCCGGCCGGTGATCAGCTCCACCGATCGTTCGGCCATCTTACGCGCCTTGCGCGGGATGATGCCCTGCCAGCCCAGGTACGGCGGAATGCCGACAAACTTTACGGGATAGAAAGTCATGCGCAGAGCGACCACGTTCGTCAACCAGCCGGCGAAGCCGTAGGTCAGCGGCATGAGCAAAAGCGCCAGGATATAAACCGAAGTCGTCACGCGGAGCACCGACGTTCGTTTTTCTGCGAACTTTCGTAAACAGTTTTTCTCCAAATCAAGGCGGCCTTTCTCTTGCGCATCTTTGGAACGCGCTTAAGTTTTGCCCGAGGAGAGTCATTCCCATGGTATACATTCAAAGCACCGGAACCTTTCTCCCCGGCGAACCCGTGGACAACGCGACTATGGAAGCGCGCCTCGGTACCATCGGCGGCAAGGCCTCGCGTCTCAAAGAACGCATCCTCAAACAAAACGGCATCCGCACCCGTCACTACGCCATTGCCGGCGACAATCAAACTTCGCAGTACCGCAATTCCGAGATGGCGGCCCATGCCATTCGCAACGCCCTGTCCCAATCCACCGTGGGCCTGGAAGACATCCAGTACCTCTCCGTGGCCACGTCTCAGGGCGACCTGCCCCTGCCCGGCTTCGCGTCGATGGTCCACGGCGAGTTGGGTAATCCCTCGTGCGAGATTTCCACATCCCACGGTATTTGCGCGAGCGGCATGGCCGCACTGAAGAACGCCTTCGTGCAAATCAAGGCCGGAGAGAAAAGCAACGCCGTCGTATGCGCCAGCGAATTTGCGAGCCGTCTGTTGAAAGGATCGCGCTACGAACACCAGGCAGCGTATCGCCAAAGCGGCAAGATTCCTTTCGATACCGAGTTTCTGCGCTGGATGTTATCCGACGGTGCCGGCGCCTTCGTACTCACCGACCGGCCGGCGGAGCGCGGGCTTTCGATTAAGATTGATTGGCTGGAACTTAAAAGTTACGCCGACCGCCACGAAGTCTGCATGTTCATCGGCGGCAACAAGAACGGCACCGGCCGGGTGGAGAAATCCTGGCTCGATTACGCGAGCTACCAGGAATCCGTGGACGACGGTTCCATGAATCTCAAGCAGGATGTGCGCATTCTCGACAACGTGGTCCGCGTGGGCGTGGACTTCTTCTTTGAGCTGATCGAAGCCGGGCGTATGCAGCCGTCGGAGCTGGACTGGATTGCCTGCCACTATTCCTCGCACGTCTTTCGCGGTAAGATCTTCGAACTGCTGGCAAAAGGCGGCGTGCACATTCCCGAAGAACGCTGGTTCTCGAATCTATACACGAAAGGCAACACCGGTTCCGCTTCGATCTTCATCATGCTCGACGAACTCTTTCGCTCCGGCAGGCTGCGGCCGGGACAGAAGATCCTGGCCATGGTTCCCGAGAGCGGGCGCTTCATCGCCTCGTACATGTTGCTCACCGTCGTCGACGGCAATCAGGCGGCGCGCGCAACCACCAGTGGCGTAACGATCCCGGAACCGGCGGCGCCGCGGTTGAACGTGAAGAACGGCGACGCGATCG
This sequence comes from Leptonemataceae bacterium, assembly GCA_965227295.1. GTDB lineage: Bacteria > Spirochaetota > Leptospiria > Leptospirales > Leptonemataceae > JANSYA01. Next base: position 104,887 of record OZ245742.1, read on the forward strand.
TCGAATCCCTGGTGCGCCGACTCACGCGGGTGTGGATCGACTTCGAAAGCCGTCTGAATCAAACGCCCATCGTCGCGAAGCTAAATACCGGTAACTTTACGTTAGAAGATTACCGACGCCTGCTCTTCAACATGCGCCAACAGGTGATGGAGGGCGCACGCTGGATCGCCCGGGCGGCGTCCGGCATTACCATCGAGGCGTTTCCATTACGATCGCTGTTCATCGCCCACGCCGGCGACGAGCACCGGGACTATCAAATGCTGGAACGCAACTACGTCGCCGCCGGCGGCCGCCGGGAAGACATCGTCGCCGGTGAAAAGAACATCGGCTCCGAGGCGCTCTCCGCCTGGATGTTTCATCGCGCGAGCCGCGAGAACCCGTTTGATTTGCTCGGGGCGATGTTCATCATCGAGGGTCTGGGCACGCGCATGGCCCATCGCTGGGGAACGATGATCCGCGATCAGCTCGGCCTGGACGATGAGGCGGTCTCGTTTTTATTGTACCACGGCGCGAACGACGAAAATCACTTCGAACGATTGGAAGAAGCCCTGGACTCCGGGCTGCTGTCCGAAGCACTGGCCGACCAGATCGTAAAGACGGCTAAAGTTACGGCAAGATTATATTTGCTGCAACTGGAAGAGCTGGATAATGTTTAAGTATCTTCCGTTGTGCTCCGGACGAACCGATCCAGCTCCGCTTTCACCACGGGCGCCAGGAAGTACATTCCCAGTATGTTCGGAACACAGATGAAGAACACCAGCGCGTCGGAGAAATCCAGGACGGCGTCGAGTTGAATGGAGCTCCCGAGAGCCACAAACAGGCAGTAGACGATCTTAAAACATCGTTCAGACCAAACGTGCCGCCCGGTAAGATAGGTCCAGCCCTTGAGACCGTAGTAAGCCCAGGAAATCATCGTCGAGAACGCAAACAACATCGCGGCGAAAGCCAGGGGATACGGCGCCCAGGCGATGTTGCGTTCGAAGGCCCGCGAGGTCATCTCTACGCCGCCAGGAATCGCGGTGAACGCCGGTTCGTAGTAGAGCGTCGTGACAATCACCAGGGCCGTCATTGTACAGACCACCACCGTGTCGATGAACGGCTCCAGCAAGGCCACGATGCCCTCGCTCGCCGGAAGTTTCGTGCGTACCGCCGAGTGCGCGATCGAAGCGGAGCCGATGCCGGCCTCGTTCGAAAACACCGCGCGCTGAAAACCGACGATCATGGCGCCGAGCATGCCGCCGGCCGCGCCCGCACTCGTAAACGCCTGCGCGAAGATCGCATGCACCGCAAAGGGCAACGCCTCGTAGTTCATGGCGACGATCACCGCCGCAAAGCCGAGATACAACACGGCCATCACCGGCATGATCTTCTCGGTGACCCGCACGATGGAACGCAGGCCGCCGACGATCACAAAACCGACGATCAATGCGAGGATCGAGCCGAACAGCCAGCCGCGGCCCTGCCACCAAGGAGTGCCGGTGACATTTAAGAACTGCGCGTAAGCCTGGTTCGACTGAAACATGTTGCCGATGCCCACGCAACCGATGAAGATGCCGATCGCATATAACGTGCCGGTGAACTTTCCGAGGCGCACCAGGCCGCGTTCCGCGAGACCACGTTCGAGATAGTACATGGGTCCGCCGCTCACGGTGCCGTCCTCGTGTTCGCGCCGATACTTCACGCCGAGTGTACACTCAACGAACTTCGTGGACATGCCCAGGAGTCCGGCGACGATCATCCAGAATGTGGCGCCGGGCCCGCCGACGGAAATCGCCACCGCCACACCGCCGATGTTGCCGATCCCCACGGTTCCGGACAGCGCCGTAGCTAAAGCCTGGAAATGCGACACCTCGCCCGGATGATCGGCGGACTTCGAGGAATCCCCGCCCACGATTCGCAACGCACGCGTGAAGTAACGTATGTTTATGAAGCGAAAGTACAGCGTAAAATAAACGCCGCCCGCCACGAGCCACACGACGACGAGCGGTATCTCCGCGCCGCCGATCGTCACGCTAAAAAACACGATCGAAGACAGCACTGCCGTGATCGGCTGCACCGCCTGGTTGATGAGCGCGTCGAGGGTCATGCGAAAGGGAGCGGCATCGCGCTGGAGCTGTCAAATTGAAGAATCGCCAGAACCACAAACATAAAAATACTCAACTTTAATGATTGTTTATTATTAGTGTTGACCGCTCAGGCCTTTCCGCTGCTCTGGCTATTCTCCCATGTTTTTCAGCAAGACCTTACTCCGCGCGCTTCCCACAGTATTCTTATGCGGCACGCTGTCCTGCGGCGGCGGGGGTGGCGGTGGCGGTGAAGCCTTCGCCCTGCTCGGCGCGGCGCTGGCCTTTGCCGGACCGGCTCCGGCCACGAACACGACAACGCCGGAAGAAAGCGAAGACGACGCGCCGATCCAGACGGTCGATTGTCCGCTGCCCTGTTCCATCACATTCAACTGGTCTTCGAACGCGGAAGCAGCGGTACATACCGGCGGCGGCGGCTATCAGGTCTGCTACAGTACGACGGCCGGCTTTGCCCTCGCCACCGGAATCTGCACCAGCGTTCCTTACGTCTCCGGGGCGACGGCTCCCACAAACACGACCATCGAATTCACGGCCAACGGAACGTACTATGTCCGGGTCGCGGCCTTTTCCGCCCTGAACGCGGCGGGCACGGCTTCGCCCCAGATTCAGGTCAACGTAGACTAAGCGACGGAGGCAGGTGCTTAACATGCGAAAACATATACTTTACCAGAGCACTGCGGTCGTCCTCACCGTGCTCCTCGCAACGCCGGTATTCGCGCAGCAAGGCACGCGTGTGCTGGAGCAGCGTTTCCAGAGCGGGACCACGTTGCCATTGCCGCCGGAATCACCGCGGCATGTACCGGGCGAAATCCTGGTAAAGATCAAGCCGGGTGTGTCCCGGTCCACGGGCCTCGCCCGGGTGGCCCTCATCGGCGGGACCCCGGTCCTGGAAGAACGCGGGAGTCTCCACTACGTCAAAGTGCGGCTGCCGGCGTCGCAAGACGTGCTCATGTCCGCAAGTTTTCTCGCGACCGATCCGCTCATCGAGTACGCAGAACCGAACTACATCTGGCGCGCCTCGAACACGCCGAACGATACGGACTACGCGCAGCAGTGGGCTCATAACAATACATCACAAACAATTAGCGATCCCATGGATACGAACGGCCTGGAGTCCTTCCACAACCCGCCGTCGGTCGGCGCTGCCGTAGATCTCGACTCGGAAACCGCCTGGGACCTCCAGACCGATTGCACTTCGAAGATAATCGCCGTCATCGACTCGGGCATTAACTACAATCATGCCGACCTCGACGGAAACATGTGGAGCCCGACCGGTTCGTGCTACAATGAAAACGGTTCGGTCATCGGCGGCGGTTGCCCGAATCACGGCTGGGACTTCGCCGATGACGACAACAACCCCACGGACCCGGAAGGCCACGGCACCCACGTCGCGGGTATCATCGGAGCCGAGGGCAATAACGGCAGCGGCATAGCCGGCATGTGCTGGAACGCGAAGCTCATGGCCGTGCGCGGTCTGGGAACCGGCGGCGGTACCACGGCGGATATCGTGGCCGCCATCGACTTCGCGCGCCACAACGAAGCGAACATCATCAACATGAGCCTGGGCGGTTCCGTCTATTCCAGCGCCATGCGCCAGGCCATCGAGCGCGCCCGGGACGCCGGCATTCTCGTCGTCGTCGCGGCGGGCAACGACGGACTCAACCTGGACCTCGGCGGCAACGAAGTCTATCCGTGCGAGTACCCGACGGAAAACATCGTCTGCGTGGCCTCATCGACGCAGGGCGAAAGTCGATCCACTTTCTCGAACTACAGCGAGCAGTCCGTGGACATCGCGGCGCCCGGACAGAACATATTAAGCACGTGGGCCGGTGCGCAGAGTACGATCCAGGACGACTTCTCCGGCTGGACGACCACGGGCTCCTGGGGCGTGGACCAGGGCTTCAGCTTTAATAACTGCGGAATCCTCACGAAGGTCCTGGCCAATCCCTCGACCATTTGCGATACGCTCTACTATTCCGCGAACGTCAGCGAGACCGCGCACCGGGCCTACACGATCAGCGGCGCAGACGTAATCGTCTTTTCGACAGTGATCGACTATTACCTCGCCCTCGGCGACACCTTCGAGATCCTCTACGACGACGATGCGGATCCGTTCAGCGGCGGCACCACGCTCTTCTCCGAGACCGCCACCGACGGCGGCGCCTACGCGCAGTACACCTACAATCTCACGGAGTGCGCGGGAGATGCAACGTGCTCCGTGGGCACACGCCTTACCACGAATCCCGGCACCGTGGACCTGGGCGTCCTGCTCCTCGGCGAGGACTACACGTACTTCGCGAGCATCGATTACGATCAGAGCCGCTACGATGTCATCAGCGGCACTTCCATGGCGACCCCGTACGTCGCCGGCATCGCGGCGTTGATCTGGTCTTACAATCCCGGCTACAGTTACGCCGACGTCCGTGACGCGATCTACAGCGGCGGAAGCACGTCGTCCGCGTTCCCCACAAGCTACGTCACGTCCCAGGGCAAGATCGCGAATGCGCGGGGTAGTTTGATTCACCTGCAGGCGCCCACGGGCTTCTCCGCCAGCGTGGATTAGCCTGCCTGGGATTCTTCGCCGGCGGCGAGGGCTGGCATGCCAATCATCACATGTTCCCGCGCAGCGCGCGTTTCGATTTGCTGCCCGGTCAGTGGGATTGGGTCGGCGCATTGATTGACATGATGGGACGATTCGGTATTCTCAGCGAGGTTCGCCTTCCCGCGGCGGACGAGATTGCCGGCAGGCTAAGGTCAGCGCCATGAATGTTAGAACGAACTCCAGCACGAACCGCCAGCCCGACTACGCCGCCTACTTCGAGCACATGCCCTTCGATCCGGAGGACCCGAACCCCTGGCACGCCTTCTTCCTCGACCGCAGCTTTCCCATCGACGAATCCGCGAAAGCCGCGGTGCTCGTATCCATGCAGTCCCGCTCGCGCCAGTACTTCTTACCGGTGGTCCGCCCGTTGGCCCGCATCGGCATCAGTCTCATTCAAATCTTCAAAATCTTCGTGCCGAAACTCTTTACCTCGTCACGTTTCCTGCATTGGCTCATCTACGTCGGCCTCAAGGCCTTCGTGCGCCCGGACGCGAACTACGTCATCATGCGGCACTTTCACCTGGGCTCGGAGATCCTGGACTTCATTGCAACAAACGCGAAGGACGTGGACATCCCCCTGCGCCCGCTGCGCCCGCAAACCCTGGCCGACCTCAAGGACGACCTGTTCTTAAAGCACGATCTCAATCTCTTTAACTTCGTCATCCGCCTGAACGCGGACCTCCGTAAACACGACACCGAACTCCAGCCCGCCGGCCCGCTCGACTTTTCCATGATCACCGACGACGGCGACTTCGGCATCGAGGCCTTTCCGAATACCTGGCACAACTTCATCGACGTGCAGACCGCCATCGAACTCTACACGCCGCTGTACCAGCTGTTCCTCTCGGACAACGACTTCTGGCGCGCATCCAACTCACTGCAACTGGACGAAACCGTGGCCCTCTACGCGGCGCGCATGGTGCCCGGTGCCGCCCCGTACCTCGGCCTCCTGAACAACAAACACCCCATGATCCCGCTGTCCACTCTCGGGGCCGGCTTTCGCCTCATGCTGCACGGCCTGGCCACCGAAACGCTGCACGCCATTCTCGTGCGTTTGAAACAAAAACAGGCGGCGGGCATCCCGCTCTAATCGTATCCCACATGAAGTTAGCAAAATACCGCGACCCCGCGCTGCACGGCCTGGCCGCCCTGGTGTTGATTGCAAGCCTGTTCTATCTGCCCCGCCTGCGCATCGATAGCGACGTTCTGGACTGGCTCCCGGACGATCACGAAGCCGTGCAGGCTTACGTCGAAGACGGCGAGCGCAACGGCTTCGCCTTCGACATGGTGTTGGTGTTGCCGTTGAACGCCGGTTCTCCGCAGACCGTCGTCGACTTCACGGAGACGTATCTCACGGAACAAACGGCATACACCGACGACGTAAGCTACGTCCTTGCACCGAACGACGAACATCACGACGCCGTCTTTCGCTTCGTGATTCGCACGCCGGCCGGTCCCGACGCCCGCGAGCATGTCCAGCGCGCGCAGACGGAGGCCCTGGCCGGCCTCGACAAACTCGAGACACAGCTGGAGAAGCTCCACGGCGCGGCGCTGCGCTCTTCGCCGAAGCTCGCCGGTTCCCCCGTCACGAACCGCGCGTTGAACGAGGTCGTCCTCGTCCGCGGCGCACCCGTCATCGGTCTCAGTTACGTGGTGCTCTTCGGCCTGCTTATTCTCTTTTTGTATGATCGACCGGCCATGCTTTTCGTAAGTTTCGCCGCGATGATATTAGCGTCCCTCAGCACGTTCGCATTCATGGGCGCCTGGGACATCCCGCTGAACCTCATGACCGTGGCGGTCCCGTCCCTGGTGCTCATTCTCTCGATCGCCGACGTGCTGCACATCAGCCGGCATTTGCGCGCACACCCCGGCGAATTGAGCGGAGTCCTCGCGCCGTGTTTCTGGACCACCGTCACCACCGGTGCGGGCTTTGCCTCGCTCATGTTTACGCGGCTGCCGATCCTCTCCGGCTTTGCCGCGGCCTCCGCCGTGGGCATCTGCGCGGCGTTTTTCTGGAGCTTCTATCTGTTTCATGCCACACGTTCCCGGCACAACCAACCGGACAGCGCCCGCCCGGAACGTTTCGCCTTCGGAGCATATCTGCTACCGCTCCTCCCGCGCGCGCGTCCCGCCGCCGTCGCGCTGATCATACTCGCGGGTCTCGGACTCCTGCTCGTGCCGAACCTCAGGGCGGACACGAACCCCATCGACTATTTGCCCCGCGACGATCGCACCTACCAGGATCTCACCTGGATTCACGAACATCATGCGAGCCCCTATCGCCTGGACTTTCAGTTCGAGTACGATGCAAAAAACAACGGGCGCGAGTACCGGCCGGGGTACGCGGAAGCCGTGCAGAATGTCCGCGCAACCTTAAAGAACCACCGCTACGAAGACGTGTTCTTCACACCGCTGGTCCAGGCGGAGCCGCCCGCCCTCCGGCTTTCACTGGGTGTGCCGCCGGAGACCTCCAGCCGGGAGATTCGCGAGCAAGTGCGAAAGATCACAAGCTTCGAGTACGCGGGATTTCCGCGAACGGAGGCCACGGGTTTCCTGCGCCTGTTCTCGTTGATTGTAGACAATCTTCTGCGTACCCAGGTCCGGAGCGGCCTCGCGGCCCTGGGGCTCATCTTTCTCATATTGACGGCGCTCTTCCGGCGCCCGCGGTACGTCCTCGCCGGCATTCTATTCAACACGGCTCCCATTTCGCTAACTCTCGCTTACATGGCCTTAGCGAACATCCCTCTGGACATCTCCACGGTTTGCGTGGCCGGCATCGCCGCGGGCATCGTTGTGGATGATACGATCCATCTGCTCTGGGCCCTGCGTCGTCGGCAAAGTTCGGAACAAGGCAACGACACGCAGGAAAGTCTGAGTGTCACGCTGACGGCCGTCACCCAGACAACACTGATCGTATGCTGCGGCTTCGCGGTGCTCGCCCTGAGCGACGTGCGGACCATCCATCTCTTCGGCGGCCTGCTCGCGCTGACGGTGGGTTTTGCCTGGCTCTTCGATGTCCTGGCTATTTCGCTTTTTTTAGATCGCCCGAATTCCGAAAGTTAAGGTTAAGTTCTTGCCGCCGCCAGGTAAGCTGATACAACGGCTGCATGGGAATGACAATCGGATACATCGTCGCGCTGATCGCTCTGGTATGGGTAATCTACGACGTGCTCGTAAATCAGAAGCGCATGCAGGGCCTGCACAAAATCCTCTGGATTATCGCGGCCATCCTGTTCAGCATCATCACGGCGATCGTTTACTTCCTCGTCGTGAAAAAAGGCAAGTTCTAAGCGCGCTCAGTCTTTCACGAAGTGCAGGGCCATCATGTCGCCCTGCGCCGTGCGCTTCACCAGCGGATCGGCGACGGCCTTGGCCGCGCGGTAGAACAGGCTCGCGTTCTTTTTGCCCGTGAGGCCGCTGCCGTAGGTCACGGAGGCCACCGTGCGAAAGCCGCAGTCCGCGGCCAGGTTCCGGATGCCGTCCAGGCTGAAGAAGAACAGGTGCTCGGGCACGTTCATGAAGCGCCACTGCTCGCCGCGCCAGCGCGCGAGCAAACCGTAACGACACGTGGAAAGGATCAGACGGCCGCCGGGTTTCAGGAGCTCGGCGCAACGCTCGAAGACCCGGCGCGGGCTGTGCATGTGTTCGATGCTCGCCCAGAACGTCAGCAGGTCGTAACTTTCTTTCGGCAAACGTTTAGATGTCAGAAAATCGGCGATCAGAATATTCAGGCCCAGCTCGTCGATGCCGAACTTCGCCGCCGCCCGGGAGAGTTCCACGCCCTGGGAGTTCCAACCACGATCCTGTAAAAACTCCACGAAGTATCCGGCGGCGCAGCCGGCGTCCAGGGCCCGCGGCCGATAGTCGCGATGTTCGGTTTCGGCTCCGGCCTGCTCTTCGCAGTGTTGCATGAACCAGGCGTCGCTGAGGCAGCTCTCTTCGTACTCGAAGAAGCCGAGATCGTTTAAGTTCTGCTCGTAGACCCGACGAATCTGCTGCTTGAGTTCGCCGGAGAAGTAGTTGTCGTAACCGCGGTCGGTCCGTTTTTCGAAGTACGACGCTTCATAGTACGGCGCCACGGCCGCGGCGTCCGGCTGGGGGTTGACCTGCACGAGATCGCAGTGCACGCAACGCACCACCTGAAAGCTCTCATCCCGGGAGGAATCTTTTTCGAACAGAGTCAAAAACTGACTGCTGCCGCACTGATCGCAGGGCACGTCCCGCACGCTGCCGCCGTTTTCCTCGGAAATCACCGCTGCAACGTCTGTGGCCTCTTCGCCGGCGTCGTCATTCACCACCGGCGGACGCAGCGCATCCAGATCACGTTCCATCAGTGAGCTAAATCTTCGGTTCATAAATGCCTCGTTTACCCATCGGCCAAATACCGGTAACATTTAGTATTTCTGGGCCAGGCTCAGCACACGGCGTTGCGGCAGGATCCCGGCGCCGCCGTGGTACCAAAAAACGTTTTCGAAATCGGTGCACTGCGCTTTCGTGGAACCGTGGAGCGACGGAAGTTTTTCTCGGACGGCCTCAAGGGCCTGGCAAAGGATTTCTACAATACTCCCATCGGCGAGTACTTCGACCGGCGGCTCCACGGTCTCGCGAACATGCTGGATCCGCGCGGTCTGGATCATGTCATGCGCGAGCACGGCCTGGGCGGCTCCGACGACGACAGCGCCGCCCCGGCTCCGGGCGCCCGGCCGGACGATCGCAATTTCGCCCGGCCCCCTGGCGCGCTTCCGGATCCGCAGGCCTTTCGGGACGCCTGCACGCGCTGCGGCGATTGCATCATCGCCTGTCCCCACGGCGCCATCTTTCGCCAGGGCCTGGAATCCGGCCCCGTCCTGGACCCGAACCTGGCCGCGTGCCGGCTCTGCCCGGATACGCCGTGCATCACGGCCTGCGGCGACGGGGCGCTTTTGCCCCTGCCCGGAAACTCCCTGCCGAAGTTCGGCCAGGCGGAGCTGATCGACGGCCGCTGTCGCAACGAAAGCGCGCAAGAAAAATCATCGCGCGGTTCAAAAAGCGGTCGAAAGATGGACCGCAAGGCATCGTATTGTCGGGAATGTCAGCGGGCCTGTCCCGTGTCCGGCGTCATCACCTACGATCGAAAAACAAAGCTGCCGCGCTTTGATCCGGATATCTGCACCGGCTGCGGACTGTGTGTGCAGGCGTGCCCGGAAGTTCCCGCGGCCATCGAGGTACGAATTTAATGGCATCGAATCCCCCGCAGTCCGGGAACGCCGAAAAGCGGCCCGGCTTCTGGAGCGCCGTCAAATCGCTCTACTACTGGACGCTCTTAGTCTTTACCACGTTACTCATAGGTCTGGCCGTGCTGCCGGCAATCCTGTTTCGCATTCGCCCCGTCATGTCCCGCGTGGCCGTCGTCTGGGGCCGCACCCTCACCTGGCTCGCCGGCATCCACATCGACATCGAGAATGCCGAAAAGTTTCATCGCAACGGTCCGGTGGTCATCATCTCAAACCACCAGTCCATGGTGGACGTCATTGTTTTCTACAGCGGACTGCCGGTGCCGTTCGTCTGGATGGCCAAGGCCTCCCTGTTTAAGATTCCCATCATGGGCTGGGGTATGACCGCCGCCGGTTACATTCCGGTGGAACGCGAAAACCGTCGCAAGTCCCAGGATTCGTTAATGAAGGCGGCGGACATCGTGCGCAAGTACTCGCGTTCGGTGATCGTATTTCCCGAGGGCACGCGGGGTTATCCCGACGGCAGCATGCGCCCGTTCAAGAAGGGCGGCTTCCTTCTGGCGAAACGCGCGGGCGTGGTCATTCAACCGGTAACCATCCACGGCGCGGCCTCGGTTATGCCGCCGAAACAAACGGGCATGTTCATGCAACGCATCTACGGCGGCAACGTACACCTGGTCTTCCACGATCCTATGATGCCGGAAGAGTATCAGGACATGTCCGTGGAAGCACTCTCGGAACACGTGCGCGCGGTGATCGAACGACCGCTGGAACGTTTGATCAAGATGGACGCCGTGTTGCGAGGCTGATTTACCCGATGGTAGACGGATCTTCAAAACGCTCCAACAGACGCCGGCAGCTTTCGGCCAACTCCGAGGAGTACTTTTTTGTGATTCGGCGCGCCGCCGGGAAATTCCATATCGTTCTTCCGGTTATTTGCTGAGCTTCCCGCGCAATATCCCGGAAGACCTGAAAGTCCGGATCGTCATCGTCTTCTGTAATAAAAAACTGGCACTCAACAATCCTCCGGCTCGCCCAAACCGGGTAATCGTCGAATCTCCGTTCTTGCAAAGCCGTAATTTCCTTTATGAGAATCTGAACCGATTCTTCAATCAGCATAGGATCGAGGAGTCGGTCGGTCACCTGGCGCAACTCGTACAGTTCGGCCTCCTCGATAATGCGGCCGCTCAACTTATCAACATACACATACTCGACTCCGGGGATGTACCCGCGATCCTGCAATTCTTGCGAGCGGGCTGCAAACACCCAGGCCTTGATGCAATTCTCCGGGCTCCGATCGATTTCTAAAGCTGAAAAACGCGGATCGAAACCTTCTTCATTTACGAAGTAATTTCGGATTGTTTCCAGAGCTCCCTCCGCAATGGCCAGACCTTCCTCCGGCGAAATAGCCGGCTCCCTGTACTCGCATTCCGCGATCCATCCCCGGTACCCGGCCCGATAGAAGGTCCCATACACCGCGCGACATTCCTGCCAGGTTCGAGAAATACCGAGCCAGGCCGGCAGGTCGCGCAGCGAAGCTTCCAGGGCCGGCTCCAATGCGATGGGACGCGTGGTGCGCGCCACCGGGAACAGGTAAACGTCATACAGCTGCGACACCCGGTTTCACTCTCCGATTCCAGGAACCATGCTCACCCCGGCCCGTCCACCAGTTCACACTTCCCGCTACTGGAACATCTTACTCAGAATTTACTCCGCTACTGCAATAATCGTTTGCAGCGACGGTGTTGCCGGGTTCCTGACTACCGCCAGGAGGAATCTGTCTTGAAACAATCAAACTTAATGCGCTGTTGTATGACTTTGCTGCTCGGCCTGGCCGTGGCATTGACCAGCGTAAACGCCCAGCCCCCGGGCAAACCGGACAAAAACGAAAAGAAAGAAGAAGCGCAAAAGAAACGCGAAGAAGCGAAAGAAAAGCGCGACGAGAAGAAAGAAGCCGCGAAAGAAAAACGCGAAGAAAAGCGGAAAGAACGTCTCGAACGCAAGAAAAACAAACTCACCGGCCTCGAACGTAAGATCGAACGGCTGAAAGTTATCGCCGCTCGTTTAGAAGAAAAAGGCAAGACCGAGCAGGCGGCCCGTCTGCGCGAGAAGATCAAAAAAGCCGAAGAAAAACTCGCTAAGAAAGAAGACGAAATAGAAGCGGAAGAGGGCGAAGAAGTAACGGTCGAAGTCGAAGATGAGGAGGCAGGCGATGATGAATAAAATCTTTACCATTACGGCGGCCGTGTTCGCGGCGCTCATGCTCACGGCCTGCCCGGGCGGCGGCTCATCCGGCGACGGCATCGACGAAGGCGGCGATGAAAACGATGCGCTGAAAAGCGCGCCGGCCGATCAGATCAACGCCGACAACGCACTGGAAGAAGCAGACAAGATTCTCGAAGACATCGAAAATCTGTAATCACTACTCCGTAGATTCGTACCTTGCGGGCCCGTCGTTTCGGCGGGCCTTCGCTTTTAGCCGCTTCACCAGAACTTCCAGCGAGATTGCCGCTTCTGAATTTGCCGGTAGATGTCGGTTAATTCTTCGCCCGGAAGTTCACTCCCCTTGCGAAACGATTGAATCAAAATCCCCCGGCGCCCCACCGAATTCACGAAACGCACTTCCGCGGGGTCGTCGTCGATCAACACATCGCCCTGAATGCTGCGGATGTCTTTCGAAGCGCCGGTGTTGTTCGGATCGTAGTCCTCGCGAAAGATGAAACGATCGAAGAAACGATGCAGGCCGTGCTCGCCGAGAATGTCCTTCGCACGATCCGCCGTACTGTTCGTCCAGAGAGTCAACGTGTGGCCGTCGGAACGCAAACGCTCCAGAAAGCTACGAATCCCCGGCCGGGTCATGGATCCGTGATCGTCGGTGAGCGTGTTGTCCATGTCGATGACGATGTGCATGATCAAAAAAAACGATAACGGAATTCCACGGGACTTCGTCCAATCATCCACATGTTTCTCGAAACCTGCAAGCGAGAATCTCCGAGCACAATCATGAAGACTCGACTCCTCTTTTATACGAGCGCGGACCGGAAGACGGTCCCGCATCCCGTGTAAGTGCGTTGCTTCCCGGCGCGCTCGCGCCCGCGTACTGTCCTTCGGCCGCCGCTTCCTGAAAACGTAACCGCTACGCCGCTCGTGCTGTAGCTCCATGTTCCGAACGCGCTTGCCTTCGGAAGCGGGGAAGTTATATCTATTCGGAGTTCGAGATGAAACTCTCTCAATATCAAACACAAGGCCGTGACGTACGTTTCGTACGCAACATCGGCATCTCTGCGCACATCGACGCGGGTAAGACCACGCTTTCGGAGCGCATTCTGTTCTACGCGGGTCGCATCCATCGCATGGGTGAAGTGCACGACGGCGGCAGCACCCTCGATTATGACAACGTAGAGCGGGACATGGGCATTACGATCCAGTCCGCGGTCACGGCGTTCGCCTGGAACGATGCGATGATCCATCTCATCGACACCCCGGGACACGTGGACTTTACCGTGGAAGTGGAACGATCGTTGCGCGTCCTGGACGGGGCCGTGCTCGTGCTCTGCGCCGTGGGGGGAGTGCAATCGCAAACGTTCACGGTGTGGCGCTTCGGCGGTGACGAAGGTCGCACCGTTCTCACGGAAGCGATTCCGGAGGAACTTCGCGAAGAAAGCCGCCAACGTCGGGCGGCGCTCGTGGAGTCCTTAGCTGATGCTGACGAAACATTAGCGGAGCTCTGGCTCGCCCACGCGGACACTGCGTCGAATACCGGAATCGCGGCCGCGGACGTGCACGCCGCGCTCCGGCGTAGCGTACTCGCGCGAACGTTCGTGCCGGTGCTCTGCGGTTCGGCCTATCGTAACGCGGGAGTCCAGCCGTTGATGGACGCGGTGGTGCGCTATCTGCCGTCTCCGGCGGACGTAAAAGTCCGGGACACGGGCGGGTGCGAGCTCAGCCGGAGTGAGGAAGATGCGGCCGCGCTGTTCGTGTTCAAGCTCGAGGACGGTCGCTACTGTGGCTGTCGAGCCGAAAAGCAGCGCGCAGCGGGATGCCTTCGCGAAGGCGTTGCGTAAGTTCACGCGAGAAGATCCTACGCTCAGGCTGCGGCAGGATCCGGAAAGCGGACAGACCTTGCTTTCGGGCATGGGTGAGCTGCATCTCCAGGTGAGCCTGCGGCGCATGAGCGAAGAGTTCGGTTGTGAGATCGTCAGCGGCACACCGCGTGTGCAGTACCGCGAAACGATCACGCGCCGGGCCGACTTCGACTGCACGCTGAAAGAACAGCACGGCGGCCAGGGTCAGTTCGCGCGCATTGCCGGATACTTCGAGCCCCTGGATGCGCGGGCAACGCAGGACTTCGAGTTCGTGAACGCCGTCAGCGGCGGCACGATTCCTTCGGATCGTTTTTCGACTTCGCGTACAGGCTTAACGAAAGACTAATACTTAAGAAACTACAAGACCGCGAATTTCTGCCGAACAGGTTTTTTAGTTGGCCGGGCTGCACAGAAACGCAACTCTGCACCGCGCGCATGCACGTTGAAGTACAACAGAACGGATCACAGTTATTCGTACGCCTCCTTGCGCCTCGCCTGGAAGGCGACAACCATGTCGTGGACGCATTGAAAGAATATGCAGAGCCCGCCCCGGAACTCGTAGAACTGGACTTCGACGGGGTCAATTATCTGAACAGCCGGGGCATCACCGAACTGGTCAGCCTGTATCGCCTCTTCGATAACGAAGTCACGAGGCTGCGCTTCATAAACGTAAAAGGACGCGTCCGCCACGTCATGGACCTGGTGGAGTTGCATCATATCGCCGATATTCCCGGCACGTGAAGGCTCGCCGCGGGGCGTCCGCTCACGAATCCAGGAGCGGCAGACAGGCGCAAAACTCCAACCCGCCGGGAATCTCCCGCACCTCCAGGCTCCCGCCGGCATTCTCGAAGAAGCGGGCGGCAATGGCCAGGCCGAGGCCGGTCCCCGCCGGTTGTTCCGTTCCCGCCCCGCCGCGATAAAACGGCTCGAAGAGGCGTTCCCGTTCTTCCGGCGCCGGGGGCTCGCAGTCGTTGGTTATGCTGATCCGGCATTCGGTTGGACGCCAGACTAAATCCACCCGCACCGTGCTGCCGGCCGGGCTGTACTTCGCGGCATTGTCCAGCAGGGCGGAGAGCGCCGCCTGCAAACCGGGTGCGTCTCCGCGCGATCGCCGCGCAGATCCAGGCCCCGGCTCCGGGACTGCGAGGCGAATCGACCGGCTCGCGAAGAGATCGCCGTAGCGGGCCAGCAACTCGCGTAAGACTTCCGCCGGCCGCACGCCGTTTTCCGAAGACGGGACGTCCGGGCGGCGATTTTCAAAGTCCAGCTTCGACAGTTCCAGAATGCGACCGATCAAACGGTCCAGGTCTTCGATCTCGGTACGGATCGATTCCAGGTGACGCCGACGATCCGCACTCTTTCCGTCCTCGATCAATTCCAGGGCGATGCGCATGCGGGCGAGGGGCGAACGTAGTTCGTGCGAGACATGGGCGGTGAGTTCCCGACTCCCGCGGATCATGCGCTCCACCCGGGAAGCCATATCGTTGAACGCCGCCGCCAGTTCGCCGATCTCGTCTCCGCTGCTCACCGCCGCCCGCCGGGACAGATCTCCCCCGGCGATGCGCAGGGCCGAATCGCGCAGCTCACGCAACGGCCGGCCCAGGTACTTCGAAAGCGGATACAGTAAGATGCCGAAGGCCAGGGCCACTCCCACAAGCGCCGTCAGAAAACCGTAGCGTTTGTGTTCGCCGTACTGCGCGAAGACATGGGCATAGAGGCGCCGCTCGCCGTACCGAAACGGCAGCATGCCGTAGAGCCGGCCGTCATCGTCCACAAACGAAAACGACTCGAAGCGGACCACGTCGTCGTCGGGAAACTTTGCGCGCAGGGCATAGTAGTCTACCCGGCTGAAGCCCGGATCGCCGTCCGAAGCGGTGCGTCCCACGACAGCGTTGTCGTAGCGCAACGGCTCCACCAGGCGCCGGCCGTGCACGTCACCGATCCAGACGTTCGCTCCCTCGTAGCGCCGGGCCAGGTCGCGCACGACCTCTTCCAGAGACGCCCCGGTTTCCAGGCGTAGTTCGATGTAGCCGCGCATGAGGCCGGCATGGTTGTCCGCCATGCGCCGGAACTTGCCGCGGATCTCCTCGTGACTGAGGCTGCGCACGATACCGAAGACCAGGAACTCCGCCCCGATCAACGCGGCCAGGAACCAGAGAAAGATCTTTATGTAGAGCTTGCTGATTTTCATGTTCTCGTGCCGGACGTGCTGCCGGATTCCTGCCCCGCCGTTTCGACGAAACGATAGCCGGCGCCGCGCACGGTACGGATGCGGTTCGCCTCGCCGGCTTCTTCCAGGCGCGCGCGAATGCGACTCACGTGCACGTCGATGCTGCGCTCAAAGCCCATGTAGTCGCGACCGTGCAGATGGTTCATGATCTCGTCCCGGCTCAGGGTTTCGCCGACGTGCCGCAAAAAGAGTTCCAGCAATCTCAGTTCCACGGATGAAAGCTCTAACTCCTGTTCATCGACAGTTACCACAAAACGCCGCGGGTCCAGAACGATGCGTCCGGAGCGCAGGGGGCCGGCGGGCTGCGTTTCTTCGAGCGGGGCCGGCTCTTCCGCGGCGGCACGCTCCTGCACGCGACGCAGTACGGCGCGCACCCGGGCCAACAACTCCCGCGGATTGAACGGCTTGGGCAGATAGTCGTCGGCGCCGAGCTCCAGGCCGACGATGCGATCGCTGTCGTCTCCGCGGGCCGTGAGCATGATCACGGGCAGTGCACGGAAGTCCCGGCGCAGATCGCGCAGGATTTCCAGGCCGTCCCGCTGCGGCAGCATTACGTCCAGGATCAGCAGGTCCGGCCGGTTGCGCCGCACGGCCGCTTCGACGCCGGGACCGCCGTCGAAGTGCGCCGCGATCTCGAAACCCAGGCCCGAGAAATACTCGCGCAACAATTCCTGAAGCTTGCGGTCATCGTCTACGATCAATAGTTTCGCTTCCATACTATGGGGCGCCTTTCGGAAAGCAGGCGCAGGCGAAGCTTCATCGCCGCCTGGAAATTGCGCCACCCTTTCCCGGCCCGGCCCGTGCAAATCCGTGTAAATCCCGCGCCCGGACCTTACATAAGTTTACAATCGTTTACGCGGCGGCGCGCGGGATTTACGTCACCGTAACGACGATCGGCGCCGCCCGTGCTCTACTGAAGGTGTTCGCGCCGGCCCCGGCCGCGACGAACACACAGTCATTCAAGGAGCACAGTACATGAACTGGAAAAAATTCTTTTTCGTATCCACGGTCGCCGTTCTAACTCTCGGCGTCGCCGCCGCCTGCGGACACCGGCATCGTTTTGACGAACGCCGCGCCGAAAAGATCGTGAAACACATGGACCGCAAGGTCTCGTACCTGGACCTCACGGCGGAACAGGAGCGCAAGTATCAGGACCTGCGCGGTCGCATTCTCGCGGACCTGAAAGCGGGCATGAACGAACGCAAGTCCGGTTTGCAAAAGATCAAGGCCGAGTTTCAAAAGAACGACACCGACATTGAAGCCGTGGCGACCGAAATGAAACAACAGATCTCCGAGGGCAGCGCGCGCTTCGAGAAGATGCCGGACTATATCGTCGAATTCTACTCGATGCTGGACGACGAACAAAAGGCTGAAGTCAAAGAACGCGTCCTCGATCGTCTCGAAGATCTGTAAGATTTTCGCACCCGTTTACTTTTCTCCACTGCTCGCGGGGGGCCGCCCGGTCCTCCGCGAATTTCTTGCGGCATGGCCGCGATACCGCCCGGATGGCCCATGACCGCGGCTCCGTTTTTAGAACGCATTTTTGTCTATCCCATCAAGTCCCTGGATCGCGCGGAGGTGCGCACGGCGACGATCAGTCCCGGCGGCGCTCTGATGTACGACCGGCGCTTCGCGATCTTCGACGAACAGGGCGTCTACGTGAACGCGAAACGCACGGCCCTGGTCCATCGCGTTCGCGTGCGCTACGAAGCGCAGCATCTGCTGCACGCGAGCTTCACCTTCCCGGAGGACAACGACACGTACGCCTTCGATCTCGGTTCCGAAGCGGACCGCCGCCGGGCCGGCCTGCGCCTCGGCGAGTACTTCGGCTTCGGCGTCGAACTGCGCTCGGACGAACACGTCGGCTTTCCGGACGACCGGCAACGCACCGGCCCTACCGTGATCGCGTCCGCGACGTATGCAAAGATCGCCGAAGAGCTGAACACTCGCGCGCCGAAGTACGGCGGCGGCGGACCAATGCTCGGCGCGGAGGATCTTTCGCTCCGCATGCGCGCGAACCTGGAAATCGGCGGGGTGCCGCCGTTCTGGGAGGACCGGCTGAGCTACGGCGCGGGCGTTAACTTTCAGGTAGGTGACATTACCGTGACAGGACTGCACCCCTGCGCGCGCTGCGTGGTGCCGTCCCGGCATCCGGAAAACGGCGCGATCTACCCGGGCTTCGCAAAGATGCTCACGGATTTGCGCCGGGAAAGCCTGCCGCCCTGGGCCGATCGCGGGAAGTTCGACCATTACTTCCGTCTCGCGGTGAATACGCGCATTCAGGAGACCGAGAGCAATAAATCGATGTCCGCGGGCGACGAGGTGCAAGTTGTTACACAGTCTTCGCCCTGAATTTACGACGCCGTCATCGTACGGCAACATACGGCGCTTACATTGCCGTATCGATTCACGATAAGCAATCGCTTGACCGGAAAGCGCGCGGGCTTCACACGCAATGCATACCAAAACTCACACGCTTATTATGGAGCATTGCATGAATGTCATTCGCACGATTTCTCTCGCCCTCGCTTTGATCGCAACGGCCGCCTTCGTTGCCGGTTGCGCCAGCCCGGAGCAAATTCAAAAACGTAAACTCAAAAAACTCGACGAAGGTCGCAACATTGAACTGGCCCTCGTCGGCAGTTGCAACTACACGAAGATTGAAGGCGTCTGCGTGAATCTTTACGCGAATATTACAACGACCATGAAGAAGTTCGCGCTGAAAGGCTGCGAGGTCATCGAAGAACCCTGCGACCGCATGAACACAGCCATGGTCTGCCTCGATCCTTCCGAGAAAGGCACGGCCAAAATCCAGTACGAGTTCTACTTTCCGAAGGGCACAAGTCTCGAAACCGCTCAGAAGGCATGCACGGGCGGGAACCGGGAACTCATTACGCTCTGATTTCCACTATTCCACAACCGATCACCGACCGGAGCCCGCTCCGGTCTTTTTTTATACCGGCGCAAGTCTATATGATATAATAATACATCATATAAATATATCGCAATTCAGGTCATCGTGCTTGCGTCAGAAAGGCGAGGGATGGCCGAAGACCCGGGGAATTGCTCAAGGAAGACCAGGCGGCCGCAAACTATCAATTCTTGCGTTAGCGATTGGAGGGGGCGCGCGTGAGCGCGCGTCCGGAGCGAAGCGCAGGACCGAAGCCGTAAGGCGGAGCCCCGCAAAGCGCGACCCGGAGCGCATAGCGCGGAGGGGAACGCCCATCCCGACATTATTTTATTTTAAGTTAAAAATCCTGATTTCGGCTAAAAATACAGTAAAATCGGAAGCTCATCATTTTTGGCGCCTCGCCGCTCGCGCGGCGACCGGGCTGCTACAGGCTCCGCTTCGCTTCGGTCCTGCGCGCTTCGCGCTCCGGACTCGCGCTAACGCGCGACCTTGCGCATCCCTGGCGCAAAGAGTTGTACATCCGGCATGAGTTATTTTTTGACAGGCACCGGACCGTCCGAATTTTTTGGCCGACCCCTCCCTGCACAATCCCCGCTATCCCCGGCGCGAGAAGCCGGCCCCTGGCCCTGGCACAGTCCGTGCAACTCTCCTTACAACGGAGAACGATCATGCACGGACACACCACAACCATCCTCGCAAACCTGACGCGCGCCGCCGTCGGTGTGGCCCTGGCCGCTGCCGTGAGCGCCTGCGATACGCGTCCACCGGTCAATCATACCGAACCCGCGCTGATGCTCCTGCTCTTATACAAGGCGGACCCGATGGCGCCGCTCACCGACGCGGAGTTTGCGAGTCTCGAACCGGATCAACAGTACCGCGTCGCGAATCGTTTTCTTTCGGCGATGTACTCCGGTGTCGGCGCGGATGAGTTCTTTCATCTCTCCGCCGGCATCGAGGCGCGCCAGGCCCGGCCGCAGTTCGGCCGTTTTCTTTCGAACATAAACCAGGTCATGCTCGCGCCCATGGACGCCGGCACGAAGAGCGAAAGCGAAGGCCGCGCGTACGGTCATGATGTACAACATCGCGGTCAGGGCGAACCCCTGGCCGTGCTGCACGAGTTTCCCGTGAGCCGCGAACGCACCAATGCCTGGATGGCCTACGTGCTGGCAAATTCGGTGTGGTTCTCGCCGGCCTACGAGCTGGACACCGTCGAAGCCAACGACATGGCCCGGGTCTACGACCGGCTGCTCGCCGGCATTGAACAGGACCGCCTGGTCCGCGACATCGTGTATGATCATATGATCTCCCAGGAAAACTGGCGACGCTTTCGTTCCCCCGAGGACAACACGCGTGAGATGATGGAGATCTACAACGGCCACTTCGTCGACGCCGACGTACCGAAGGCTTCCCGGGCGTGCCAGAACTGGTCCCTGAGCCGCAAAGGGGAACTGGTCATCGGCGCCGATCGCAACACGGAGCCGCAAACGTTGAGCTACGGTGCGACGGTTACGTCCTGTGAGGACTTTTATCGTTCGGTGGCGGACAACCCCATGCTGATTCCGGTGCTCTCGTACGTTCTCGTGGACCACTTCTTCGCGGGACGCAGCGAAGGCGAGAAGTATCTGCTGGCCTACGGCGTCATCATCCAGAAGCCGCGCACGGTACGCGAGGTGTTTCAGATCATTCTGAATTCGAAGGCCTTTCTCTTAACTTCCGATCGTGGTAAGTTTTTCGAAGAAGCGTTCTACAACTTCCGCGCGAAGACCGGCTGGCGCGCCCCGGACAATTTCTTTAAGAGTTTGCCGAAAGATCTTAAGAACATGAACCAGGATCTCTTCGAACTGAAGCTCGGCCGGGAGAATCCGGTGCCCCTGGACACGCTCTCGCTCGCGAACTTTCACAACAAGCTGCGGAACTCCGCCGCCCTGGATCGCAGCAACGGCTCCGACGACGGCGGCTGGGACGTGGACCGGTTCACGGACCTGGACATTCCCGACGAACAGTACGTGCGCTTCCTGTTTCTTTCGATCCTGGAACGCGAGCCGCGGTCGGAGGAAACGGAGACGCTGGAGTCCATCTTCGCGGACGAGGGTTACTCGTTACCGAAACACCGCACGCAGATTACGCAGATCTGCTTCGACTACTTCACGCGTCTGCCGGAGTTGTATGTGTATCGGAAGGTTTTTTGAAGAAGAATTTACTCCGAGGACCGAGGTCACGAGGGAGAAGACGAACCCCGGTCTCTCGGTCCTCGGAGTAGACGAAGGATTAAATGTTATGAACACAAAAATAAACCGCAAAGATTTTCTCAAACTCTCCGCCGCCTTCGGTTCGGCGCTGCTCGTGCCCTCGGTGTTGCGCGCGCAGGCCATTTCCGATGCCGTGAACTCGGTCTCGTACTCCCGGCCCGGCGTACTGCCCACGGTGATTCACATTTTTCTCTACGGCGGGGCTTCGGAACTCGGCGGCAATTTCTCCAATCGCGCCGACATCTTCGATGCCTCCGTGAACGCCTACCCCGGCGACCAGGTCACCGTCACCGCCAACGGTTTCTGGGAGCAGGCCGGCGGAGCGCTCATGGAAGACATGCTCGCCGCCGGGGACATGTCGATCTTTCGCACGATTCATCGCCGCAAAGACGATACCAAGGCCCACGCCCGCAGCATTACCCAGAACCTGGTCGGCAACACCGACATCGACGCGCCGGGCATCGCCACGACCCTGGCCGCGGTACTGGAGCGCTTCGGCGCGGTCGATCCGGGCAACGATCTGTTTCCGTTCGTCTCGTTGGAAGGCGAGAGCGAAGTCTTCACTTCCGGTGAGTTGAAGTTAAGCGACGCCCTGCGCCCGGTTTCTCTGGGCTCGAACTTCCAGAATCCGTACGAACAAAAAAAGAACGGCTACATCAGCGATGCTTCGGCGAATCGCCTGGAAGACCTGGCCAACGAGGTCTCCGGCCTGCAACGTCTGCTGTGGCCGCTCTATCGCGATTTCTCCCGGGCGGGGGACTTCTTTTCGAAGCGTCGTGAAATCAAAAACTTCGTCGACAACATCCGCAGCATGCCGCTGCCGGCGGGCGTCGAGTATCCGGCGAACAATCCCATGGCCGATCGACTGCGTTCGGCGGTGAACGTCGCCGTGCACAATCCGGGCACGCGTTTCATCAGCGTGGGCAACGGCGGCATCGGCGGCTGGGATGCGCACTCCGGCGCCATCGATACTTACACGACGAACATGAGTCGCGTCATGGCGGCCGTGCAGGCGGCGGTGAATCATCTGAAAGCGAGCGGCGCCGATGACCGCGTGATGATCAACGTCTACGGCGACTTCGGACGTAACGTAAACCTCAACGGCTCGCGGGGCTGGGACCACGGCAACAACCAGAACCTGTATACGTTCGGCGGCAAGGGCTTCCGCTCTCTGGGCCGCATCGTCGGCGAAACGGTATTGACCGGCAGTGCTTCGAACAACCGGCTCTTCACCGTACCGAAAAACGGCAGCGTGGAGTACGAACCCTTCGCCATCGCGTCGACAGTATACAAACACTTCGGCGTGCGGAATCCGGAAGTACTCACCGGCGAGGCCTCGATCGATTGAACGCTGAGTTTCACTTTGTTTCCCGGCGCGGTATGCGGACGGTAAGATAGTTACAAAGTCCGTGCGGATTCTTCCGCGGCGCTGTTGAACGTTACGAAAGTCCGTTGCGGTTCTCTTCGCAATGTTTTGTACGATGGGCCATGCCCGCGCACTTCACCGAGCACGCCGAAGATCACGCGCCGGACGTTTGGGAAGCCGACGCCCCCGGGGAACACAGCCGCATCCTGGATGCGCTACGCCTGGGTTTTCTGCTGGTCGAGACGTATCGCATTCTCCGGCCGCGGGTGGAGTACCGGGCGAAAACGTTCGCAAAACCGAAACCCGAGGACGCGCGGCATCGCAGCCGCTTCGATTACACGAGCCACGGTCGCCTCAATCGCAGCAAAGCCATCATCCTGTCCGCGGAGCACTTGTTTCATCTTACGGAGACGATGCGTCTCGACCCGCCGCCGATGCTATCCGTAACTGAACTTCGGGAAATATTAAGCGCAGGCATTTCCAAAGAGGCCTATGCCGATCTTCACAACGCCTTGAACGTCTGGTCCCGCGAGACCTGGATTCGCCTGAGTACCGAAAACGAGATCGCCGGCCGCGCCTTCGTCTACGGCGGCAGCCTGGCCTATACCTACTGGCTCGGCTACGGCGAACGCGACGCCGCCCTGGTGCGCGACGTCGTGAACCCGTATCGCCTGGAACGCATCGCCGAGAACTTTGCGACGATCGAAGAGCATCTCCCGGAGTACGTCTTCGATTGCCTGGAGTACTCTTTGCATCGCTGGCGTAAGATCGCGCGCCGGACCAAAGACGACGCCGGCGTCTTGAAATGGAACCAGGCTCTGGGCAAACAGGCCGGCGTGTGGCGGGATCTGCTCTTCGGGCGGCGCAGCCCCGAGAGTTTCCTGGACGCGCGGGAACACCGTCGCATTCGTTACGGCGCGCTCGCGATCAGCGGCTCCGCGATTTTTCTGATCGTTCTCTGTTTCTGGATGGGTGTCTGGCTGGTGCCGCGCCTGGGTATGCACGTGATCGAAGGTTTCGACTACACACCGGCCCTGGCCGATCAGACGACACAAGCCGTAACTGGAACAAAGTTAGTGGACTGGTTTAAGATCGGCTCGGCCCTGCTCGCGACGTTGTCGTCGGTGAGCCTCTTCTTTGCCGGCCTGGTCCGTCAGGTCTCGGGCTGGGTTCTGGACATTCACGGCGTAACGCGCAAGTTTCTGACACGTTACTACGTGCAGCGGAAAACGTTGCGGTTGCCTTGAAGAATTTTTTAAACTCCGAGGACCGAGGTACCGAGAGAAGAAAAAATTGATTCAACAAGCAAACAAAAGCGCTCATAACAAGAACGCGTTCTCAAACGAAAACCTCCCCAAAAACCTCGGTCCCTCGGTCCTCGGAGTCACTTCTCTTCGCTTTTCTCCGCCTCACCCATACGCTGCTCGCGTGCCTGGCGGTGACCGAGTTCGCTGTCGATGCGCTGGGCGATTTGATAGGCGAAGTCGTCGTAGTTCGAGGAGTCGACGAGCACGTCCTCGGAATCCCAGATCAAACTCATGGACGCCGCGTACTTCGTACGATAGCGCCAGTCCCAGGCGCGGCCGGGAGACTTGCGCACGGTGATGAGGTGCTCGCCGGTCTCCACATCCACCGCGGTGATGGTACAGGTATCGATGAGCTTCGAATGACCGCGGCCCTCGGCGTCACGGTAGCTTAACATTTGTCCGGTGCCGGTTAAGATCAAGTCCGCACCGGTTAAGCGGCCGATTTCGCTGCGGGTCTGCGGATCCACGAGACCGGACTCCGAGAACTCCTGCTCGCGCAGAATGTTCTTCAGCGCCGCTCGTTCCACCTGGATGAAGTTTCCGGTGCGGGCCAGATGCAGGCCCAGGGCCTGGGAGAACTCGTCGCCCCAGTCGGCGCCTTTGATGAAAAACGGCAGGACCGCAATCTTCAGCGGTTCGCCGGTGTCGGAGTACTTGAGCGACTCCTGGACCTGGAGATCCACGGAGGAACAGCCTGCGGCGAGAGTCAGGGCGGCAACAATCGAGGCGAAAAATCGAATCATCTTACTAACAGATCGCGTGATGTATGAGACGCCGAAGCCCGGCGCGGCGTTCGGTGATTATGTTTTCTTTTTGGAACCGAAGAGTTTGACCGGCAACGAGCGAAACAGATGGTACACGCCCAGGCCGAGCAAAATACCGAAGAACGCGTACACCGCGCCTTCGATGGACAGCGGTACGCCCGGCGTGAAGTCGTAGTATTTCATGAGGCCGGCGTCGAAGTTCGCGAAGAACACGAACGGTTTCGTCCACACACTGGCGTCGCCCAGGGCGGCGTGGGCCGCGGCGTAGTCCTCGTAGCGTTCGACGGCGGACTGCATGGCGCGGCCGGTGGCCTGGAAGTCCGGGTCGGTACTGCGCAGGTGTTTATCGATGAGTTCTTCCAGGCTCTTGCCGACGAGCTGCGCCTGGGCACGGAACACTTCTAAGTTACGCGCGGCCTCGGCGAACGCGCCGCTCAGCGCGACGTAGTATTGTTTCATGAACTCCGGGAACTGACTGAGCACCAGGGCGCCGGCGACGCTGAAGATCCGATCCAGCAGCGTGTCGATGCTGCGACCGATGTAACGGACTACGAACATGGCCGAAGGCTACGGTGAGTGGGATCGATGGCAAGTAAAAACGGTGCACGATAACAGCGATCGCCTGCGGGAAGATTTGCAGCCTGCCGGCGCCAGCAAAAGACCGCCTGGTGATGGCCACGCTTTTCGGCGGCAGGATCACGGCTCCACGGGACTACCGGCTTCGAAGCGACCTTCCTGCACGGTGCCATCTTTGTAGATGAGTTTTCCCTGGCCGTGAAACTCGCCGTTTTCGAACTGACCCTCGTAGCGTAGATAACGAATAAACGTAGACGGATAGAGAATCACACCGTATCCGTGGTACTCGCCGTTTTGAAATTCGCCCGTGTACCGCCGGCCGTCGCGATAGGCGTACGTGCCGCGACCATGCGGCAGGCCGTCCTGAAACTCGCCGGTGTAGATGTCCCCGCCGGCCTCGGGCTTTTTGAGTGACCCGGAGTACATGACGCCCTCACGCATCTCACCGTCCCGCCATTCACCGACGAAGCGCCGGCCGTCCGGCCACACGCAGAGCCCGCGTCCGTGCATAGAGTTGTCGCGAAACTCACCGATATATCGAAACTCGAACGGGTCCAGCGACCCCTCTAACACGCGCTCATAGAAACCTACGCCCGCGAAGGATCCGTCGCGCATTTGTCCGTAGTAGTGCCGCCCGTCCTCGGGATTGTAGTACTCGCCGTAGCCGTCGCGTTCATTGTCTTCCCACGTCCCGGCGTAGTATTCGCCGGATTCTTCGCCCAGAAATCCGTAGGCGCCGAAGCCCTCGGCTTTATCGTTCGTATACTGGCCGGCATAACGTGATTGTTGCGACGGTAGTTCGTAGATGCCGTAGCCGTCGCGTTCCCAGCCGGTGAACGTTCCGGTGTAGATGTCGCCCTCGGGATCGACAAGAACGCCGTGAACCGGCGCGCCGTCTTCGAAGATGGCGCGGAGGACGGAGCCGTCCGCGTACTCGTAGACGCCCTGGCCGTTGGTGCAGTTGCCCTCGGTACACTCGCCGGCGGGGGGGATAGTGCAGGAGAGAACGAGAAAGATGAAAACGGTGGTAGTAAGGCGCATGAGTTGAGGTTCTAGACTGGTGGCTCTTGCGATTTCTTCGAGTGACATACCGGCTGTGACAATGGCCCAATCCATCAGCGATCTGAAAGAAGAATAACTTTCTCCTCAATCATTTCAGGCACAAGTTCTGTATCCGCCATCAAATCAGTTTTCCACATACGACGTTCACCAAACCCCGTGAAAAAAGTCCCAAAGCACAAGCCCGCTCCGGTTTCCGTTGCCAGGTGTAGACCGCAATGAGCGTCATACTGGTCTACCGGCCTGAAATCGTGCCGGACTGTGATAAGTTCTACGCTGGTAATTTTTTTTCCAATTAAGCCCCGAAGGTATTCGTCCCCGGCGGAAGGATATCCCGACAACGATACCTTACGCGAACTCCCGACCAACTTCTTCTTCATCATAGCCTGCAGCAACGTCGGCGTCGGACTCCAATGAATGATCGTTGTCAGAAGGATCAAAAAGTGGTACAGCGCAACTTCATAGGTCTCCGTCTTCACAACGAGCATGTGCGGTAGATCCCAGAGTAAACCATCTTTTCGCCCACTGCTTTCCTGGAACTTGTCGAGTTCGACGTCGACGTCAAGCGTCCCTCCGATGCGGGAGAGATCCACAATGCGCTGGCCTCGCAAACGTCCGAGTTCTTGCTGCACCTCGCGTAGTTTTCTCCAGCCGAGCCTTTGCCATTCAGGCAAAGCGCTGAGCGCCCAGTCTAGATCAAGCTCCATCGTCGTCCATTATCTCGGGAACCCCATTTCGTCCAGAAACGCGTTGATGCTGATGACGTTACCACTTTTTCCTGGTTCGAACCCGGCTGCCATCTCCAGAGGGTCGCTAAGAATAAA
Organism: Leptonemataceae bacterium; assembly: GCA_965227295.1. Classification (GTDB taxonomy): domain Bacteria; phylum Spirochaetota; class Leptospiria; order Leptospirales; family Leptonemataceae; genus JANSYA01. The sequence goes on from OZ245742.1 coordinate 132,157, forward strand.
TTTCCTTTGCTTCTCGTCGTAGAATCCCTGAAGATCTTGAACCGTCAAACCTTCTTTATCAAACGAATCTCGAAGATCTTTCAGACTTTCCAGGAATTTCTCTCTGGCCTCGGGGGTGGGTAGCTTCGCACTATCCTCAAAAAATTCCTTCAAACTATGTTTACTGAATTTAAGGTGTGTAGCCGGATCGACGTAGTCCATAACATATCCATAGCAGGTTTTTGCAGGGATACTCGTCGGGCATGGAGTCGATCTCGCGACGGCCTCAAAGTTAACGACTTCTATGTTTTTCATCCCCTCCACATGATTACGAAGTTTCTTGAGATTCGCTATTTCCTCGCCGATCAGCCGTAGCGCGTCGTCTTCTGCCAGATACAGTGGATTCTTGACCACGCCGAGAACTTTGCCCGGTTGCCCTTCAATCTTATAGACGTTCTTATAATGGCCATTGCCCTGCCATCCGGCATCGGAAACAGTACCCCGAAGTTTCTTGAGGGTGATATTTATTCCGCTGGCGAGACATCGGATACATCCAGAACTACTACTGCTATTCTGATTATGCACCAACCACGCCGCGTCCCCCGCGAAGTAGTTGTGATCCCCTGCGACCTCGATGTTGTAGATCGGCTCACTTCGTTCCAGTTGCCGCGCCTTGATGGACTGAATCGCGGCAAGTTCACCGTCGATGGGCCGCAGGCGATCGCCGACCGTAAGGTCTTTCGCGGCCACCCACACGCCGCGTTCTTCCATCCAGAACGGGTGGTTATCCGTAACGGTGAGCGTATCTTCGCCGACACGGATCTCGTACCAAACGAGCGTAATGTCGCGGAAGACGTGCGTAACCTTCTGCTCACGCGGGGAGCCGGTGGCGGTGTCATAAGCGATGACGCTGTCGCCGACTTCCAGGTCGTCAATCTTGCGCTGCCCGTCCGGCGTTAAGATCGGCGTACCGGAAATTAAGCAACTCGAACAGGACTTGCACGGCAACACGCCGATCTTATCCAGTTTCGCCCGGCCTTTCTCGACGATCTTGCCGGCGACCGCGCCCACGCCTTTCGCGGCGGCGCCTTCGAGATAGTTCCCGATGCGCGTGCCGCTGGCCATACTCCAGGCACCCATGACGGCGGTGAACGGATCGCCCTCGCGTGTGCCGGTAACCAAATCGGCGACGCCGACGAAGCGGCCGAGCACCTGCCCGATCGCCGGGTTCAGATTGATCAACGTGCCCAGGATCGGATCGCCGCCGAGGTCGGAGGTCGACTTCATGAACGAAAAGAATTTCTCGGAATCCAGCGGATCATTCAGGAAGTTCGTAAGTTCATCGCGAAACTCGCGGACACGCTCGGCCAGTTCACCCGGTGCATCGGTAATGGCCTTCAGGATCGACCGGCCGACTTCCACCGCGTACTCAAGGTATTCATCAACGAGACCTTGTTCCCGCTCGCTCTGCCTGGAATTCTCGTAACCGGCAAGACGATCGTCCACGGCGATGTTTTCTTCCGCTTCCGCCTTGAGAGCTTCCCGCAATTGTCGCTGCAACGCGATGCGCTCGGTTTGCATCGTCTGAAAGTGCTGTTGATATTTCAGGATGTTGCGGCCGACGGCGGACTCGTGTAGAAAATCCGTAACTACGGCGTCGAATTCCCTCGGTTTTCCGTTATCCCCGTTGATGGACGCTTCCACGCGCCAGGTAAACAGCGTATCGCTGAGGCCCGCGTCATTGAGCAATCGCTCATAATCCTCGAGCGCAGTATCCTGAATTTCATCTTTCGAGAGAAGGCAACCTACCTTTGCCCGGCACAGCTCCGCGGCGAGATCCTCCCTGGCGTCGCGCACGTATTCCAGAAGCGCGGGCTCGGGTTCCCGGCCTTCTTGCCTGGCCCTGGCGATATCCCTTTCTTTTTTCTGAATAAGATCTACGAAAGAACCGAACGGCATTACACCGCCGCTCAGGTAGCGGTCGGTGTGCTCTTCGCTGTAAGCAACATCCTGGATGTATTTGTAGAACTCCGGCTCGTACGTATCCTTACCCGGAGACACTTGATTGGACTGACTCGCGCCCGCCGCCCGATAGATATCGAAGTGCGCAATGCCGACCTCGCTTTCATCGAAGATGCGATCATAACAGGCCATCTGCGCGAGCAGAGCCTCCGATCCCGCACCGGACTGAGACCGGCATTCCTGCATCACACGTTCGATGTTTGCAAGATTGTCCGGCGTAACCTCGTAAGTTTCGCGCAGTTGCTGTTTGTAATTTTCCGATCCGCGTTCCGTAACCGGGCTACCGCCGCCGGCTACTTCACCGCCTTCCGGTGGTTCCACGACGATGTCGCCGGGATTGTAGCCGCCGTCAGTAGCGCCGCCGTCGGAATCGCCGTTACCAAACCAATCATCCCAAACACCGGCCACGTCGTCCGGCACGCTACCGAACGGCTCATCCCCGAACGGGTCCAGGTCCACGTGATCGCCGGGATTCTTGAACAGATCTTCCAGTTCGTCGATCTGCTTCCCCAAATCTCCGAGCTGCCGGAACTCGTCGGCTCGCTGCTCCAGATCTTCCGCGACCTTATCCAGGTACGGACTCGACAACCCGTCCCGATCGTTATAATCGAACAGGTCCTCTTTCTTTCCGGACAGGTTTGCGCCCCAGCCGTCTTTCGAATCATAACCGAACGAAAGATCGCCGACCTTTTGCTGAAAACCACCGGACCAGCCGTCCTGCGCATCGTAACCGGCAGTATAGCCGGCGCCGTCGAAGCTCGCGGACAAACCATTCGTCTCATCCCAGCGAATCTTACCGTCGCCGGTAAGAAGATCGTGTACACCTTCGCCGCCCGTGGAGAAATCCATCTGGGCACCGAAGCCGGCGCGTTCATTGTACGTGAGCGCACCGTTCACATTGCCGACGTCGTTCTCACCTTCGAACGTAAGCGCGCCGGTGAGGCCGGCATTCTCATTCCAGCCGAGCCCTAACTGTCCCGTGCCGACACCACCGGCGTCGAGGCCGTAGCCCAGGTTCACCCCGAACCCCGTCTCATCATTATAACTCAGCCCGACTTTCACACCGCCGCTGGAATAACCGGCGTTGATCGAATTGCCACCGCGCTCGCTGACGTTAAAACCGATGCTCAGTCCGTCGCCCTGGCCGAGTCGACCGTACGCCCCCGCGCCGTTCTTATCGCTGTAACTGATGCCGACGCTGCCGTAATCACCGCCGACGCCGATGCTCGCGCCGAAGCCGTCCGCGTGCGTATACGAAACACTCGCATCAATGCCGACGAGCTGCGTCGCCATCAACGCCGTGTCGGCCATGCGCGCCACCGAGCCGAGTTCACCGCCTTCGTAGTAACCCTTCTGTGCCTGATAGCCGTACCACAGACCGGGATTGTTCGTCATCATGGACGCGCTGAAGGCGGTCGCATCCATCAACATGGGATTGTCGTAAAACGTATCGGCGAGCGGTTGGGCGATGCCCGGGCCGAACATATCGTTCGAAGCCGCACCGACAAGGCCGCCCATCGCCGCGCCGGCCAGCATGCCGATGGGACCGAGGGCCAGGCCGGCCATGGCGCCGAGGCCGCCGCCCATGGTCATGGACGCCATGGAGTTCGCGAGTTTACCCGTGGGACCGTTGCGCGCCGCCTTCGCGGCCATCTTCTTCTTAAGTTCACCTGTAAGTAAGCTACCGAATCCTTTGATGCCGGTAATGCGATCGATCTCGCTGCCCACCACCTGCCAGGCGTAACCCTGCATCGCTTCTTCGACACTCGCGCCACCGAGCAACGCCGACACGAAACCCGCGGGAATGCCGGTCATCGTTTCCCAGTGCGCGGCGATATCGCCCATGATCTGATTCTTCGCGTAATCAATGAAGGCGTCGCCGGCGCTCATGCCCCCGGCCATGGAAGTCATGAGCGACTTCAACATCGAAAACAGTTGCGCCTGATCTTGCTTCGCCTGGGACGAGAGCTTTTCGCCGAGTTGTTTCGAAGCGTGCGCCGTATTCATGCGCGCCTGCGCCGCGCTGAGCCAGTTCGCGGCGCCGTCGTAGAAAGCCTGCTTCACGGCCTCGCGTTCCGCCTGCACGGCGCCGAAGTCCCACTGTTCAAAAAGATCCCCGCCGGAAACGAGTTTCAGCGCTTCCGGCGGGGCGATGCGTACGATCTGCTCTCGCTGCACGGAGTCGTAGCCCGTGGTGCTCGTCAGGTCGCCGCCGTTCCAGGCGACCTGTCCGGTATCCACGCTGCGGTGCGCCACGACCGTGCCGTCGTCTAAAATCTTCACAGAAAAGTTCATGCGCGCCTGGCGTTCGAGGCGCTGTTGCATCTCCTCGTCGGTTTCCAGGCGCGTCGCCGAGGCGTTCTCCCAACCCGCCGGACGCAGCAACACCGGCACGTCCTCGTACGGATTGTACTCCACCTCCTGGCGCTCGTTCTGCACGTAGTCGCGTGACAGTATGGAATAAGCTTGATCGATCAACTGATCGCGCAGCTGTTCGGCTTCGTCGGCGACGGTGCGCGCGTAGGTGAAATTCAAGAGGCCGTTCAGTGAAGTATTCAGAGAGCCGGCCGCATCCTTGAGCAGACTCATGTCCGGCAGATTCGAACCGGGCTCGGTTGCCAGGGAATCGGCGTGTTCGCGCAGGCCGGTTGCGTCGCTGCTAATTTTCACTCGCTGAACATTAGCGGATTGCGCGGCGGTGACGAGTTGCGCCAGCTCCTGCGGCAGGCCCGCGTCCGAATCCTCGAGCGCCAGGGCCTTCGCCGCGCGGCGATCTTCGACATCGTCCCAGCGCGCCGAAGCATGCAAGAAATCCCGGCGTGTATCCTCGAACCAGGCGTCCCGCTGCGCCGTGATTTCGCTGCGACGCTGCGCATATTCCGCCGTCGCCTGAGAACGTACAGCGTCGGCCTCGGCCTGCCAGGCGGAATAATTGGCCGCGTAAGAACTGCTCTGCGCTTCCCAGGTTTGCAGCGCGGGCAGCAAATCATCCTGCCACTGCGTGATGACCGGATTCAGATCGTCGACGTACCCCTGCCAGGTGTCGGCGTTCGCCCGGGCGTTGTTGTCCGTGAGAACGTATGTGACCTCGAACTGAATGAACTGCTCCGGAACGAGATAGTACGAGACCGGATACGACGGATCGCCGCACGGATCCAGGCGATTGTAACGAGTGATGCCGAAACAGCCGAACACCGTATGCATGAATGCGCTGTAGCGCTGGTCTCGCGTTTCGCCGATCTGGCGAAAGTAGATACCGGCGTCGGAGTACGAAAAGACGTTCGTCCCCGCATCGCTGGAGAGCGGCGGGTATGAGGGAGACCAACCGGCCGCGTAAGTACTGCTGATGGCAATGTCCAGGTGATCGCCGTAACCGCCCAACGAACGCAAGAAATCCAGCAACGGTTGCCGGTTGCCTTTCAGGTCCTCGACGATCGTATACGCTTCCTGGTACTCCCAGGGCATCACGTTCGGATCGCCCGCGGCCTTGTAGTACGACTGCGCGGCGTCCACGTTCACCCGATCGGCCCAGACCTGGCTCGTCGCCTCGGCCTCGGTGCGCCGGGTTTCCATGTAGCTCAGAATATTCGCGGCCACGGCGGACAGCGGATCGCCGTCGGCCAGGGCGCCGCGGACGTCACCGATCAATTGCGCTAAGTCCTGCCCGGCGGCATTTAAGGTCGAGCCGTCCACGTCGCAATGATTGTCGGAGTCGCAGCTTTCCTCGTGAAACAGACCGCTGCTGTTCAGAAAAACTTCCATCTGATCCACCGTCGCCGCGATGGAATTGCGGACGTCCTGTTCGAGCTGCTGCATCACGCTCAGGTTTTCTTCGAACAGAGCTGCCTGACGTTCCAGTTCGGCCAGGGTGGATTGATAGTCCGCGTCGAGGGCGTTCAGTGCGTCGGCGAATTCGCCCAGACCGGCGCTCGCATCCGCCCGAAAGCGTTCTTCCCAGGCCCGACGCAGTTCTATTAACTCATCTTCCGTAAGACTTAGCGAGGTTTCGTCTTGAGCGCGGCGTTCTTCGCGCTCCGCCTCCGTAAGCGCGGCCTGCGCATCGTCACCGGCGCTTTGCTCTTGTTGCGCGGCCAGATCGTTCAGAAAGGCGGCGCGCTCCGCGGCGAAGTAAGCGTCGGCTTCCAGTTCCCAGGCGGCGAAGGCGCTGCCCTTTTGGACGTCCAGTTCCGCGCGCAGATAGTCGCGATAGGCGTCCACGTCGTGCACGGCATCCGAGGCACTGACGCTCGCCAGGTAACCGTCAATCTCGGCGTCGACGGCGGCTTCCCACTCCGCCGCGAGGACGATGCGCCCTTCCCGGACAATCGCCTCCCAATCCCTGATCGAAGAACTGACGGCGGCCCGGCCGCCCAGGCTGGAAAGGCCGCCGGGGTCGGTCGGCGGCGGTGTCAGTTCCGGAAGCGGCTGGGCCGGCAAACGCGAGAACGGGGCAACGGTCCAGGCGAGTGTCGTAACGACCAGCACCGCGGCCATCCATCGTTTGTGAAGAGTCCGGTTCTTGTTCATAGCCCGCTCCGCCGTCGGCAGCTACCGGCGACACGAGCAAGCATAGACGATGTGGAAGAACCGGCGCAAGGACCGGCGGTTACAGGGTTGTAACCTTTCGTTTCAGCCGTCTGCGGACGATGAAACCCGCCGCCCGGGACTCTCCCCGTACCAACGACGATAGGCGCGGTGAAACGAACTGCGCTCCGAGAAACCGAGCAAAAGCGCCGTCTCTTCCTGGGGAATGCCGAGTTCGCGCAGATACAGGTCGCTCAAGTCCCGACGTAAATCGTCGAGAATTTCTTTGAACGAAGTGCTCCGCTCGCGCAGTTTGCGATAGAGCGTAACACGCGACATCTGCAACTCCTGAGCAATGAACTCCACGCCGCCTTCGCCGTTAGGCAGGGCGTCGAGCAAAAGACTACGGATGCGCTGGACGAGATCCCGGTTGCCGCTCAAATTCTCCGCCAGTTGTCGCGCACGGCCGCTCAGCAGTTTCTTCAGATAATCGTTCGGTGCGGGGTTCGTGCGATCCAGGATCGCGGCATCGAAGAGGATCTCGTTCGCATCGCAGCCGAAGTGTACGGGCACGCCGAAGAACTCTTCAAAGTCCGCGGCCCACTTCGGCTCCGGATACCGGAAGCGCACCTCCAGGGGCGGGACGCGATCCCGCACGAGGCCCTCGGCCCAGGTCACGGCGGCGGCCAGACTGCGGTCCACGCTCCAGTGCGTATAGTAGCGCGCGTGAACATTTTCGTAGCGGTAGCGAATGACGCCGTCGACTACGTCATAACGAATGCGATCAACTTCGTTGGTGAGACCGAAAAAACGCACGCCGACGTTCAGCGCCTCGCGCACGGTTTCGCAGGACAGAACAAAGTTTGCGAGAACGCCCATGGACTTCGGGCGCATGAGCCGGCCCACTTTCAGCGCGCACAACGGATCTCCGCTCTGTTCGTAGAGAAGATTCCACAGACGCACGGCTTTTTCCGCACCGATGCGTCCGTCCAGACGCTCGAAGTCCGTCGCCGCAATGTTGCAGCGTTCTTCAATGAATTCAGGCTGCGCCCCGGCTTCGAGGAGCGCGTCGTAAACATCCAGGAGCTGCGCGGCCGAAACACTGAGTTCGTCCGTCCCGGACACGGAATCGTCCATCACGAGATATCATAGCGGGGGAGGCCGGATTTCCGACAAGTAAAATCACCGGGCTTACTTGAGATGTTTTAACTTGTCCGGATTCAACATGCTGTACACCGCGCCGATCCTCTCCCCGTCCGTCTCGAACCACAGCGCACAATAGACGCGGCCGTCCGTGCGCAACACCACGCCCGGGCAGCCGTTAATGATGGCGGCGTCGCCGGAAACGTTCGGTGGTTGCATGGAGTAGACGCCCACAAAAAACTTCGCGGCGTTTTCGAAACCCGTAATAATGTTCCGGGCCGCGTTGACCTTGCCGCCGCCGTCCGTGGCCACTCTAACATCATCTGAAAGGATATTTGCAAACGCGCCGACCTCACCGCTCTGACAGGCCGCAAGAAAGGCCTCCAACAATCGCCGACCCTCCTCCGCCCCGGGCCGCACGTGTTTGCGTCGCCGCTTCGCCACGGCCTGGCGCGCGCGATGCAGAATTTGCCGGCAGTTCTCCGGAGTTTTCTCCACCACCTCCGCAATCTCGTCGAAGGGCGCGTCGAAACTCTCGCGCAACAGATACACGGCGCGTTCCACCGGCGACAGCGCCTCCAGCACGATCAAAAAAGCCGCCGACAGATTGTCCCGCGTCTCTAACATATTTTCAGGGGAACTTTGATCCACCGAGACCACCAGGGGCTCGGGCAACCAGGTCCCCGGATATACCTCCCGCTGCGATCGGGCCGAACGCAAGACGTCGATGCAGCGCCGTGTTACGATCGTGCGCAGGAAACCCGCCGGATTGCGAACGGCCGCCGTATCCTGTTCCAGCCAGCTCACGCAGGCATCCTGCAAGACGTCCTCGGCCTCCATGACGCTGCCGAGCATACGATAGGCCACGCCGAATAACATCGGCCGGTGTTCCGTGAATACCTTTGAGCTCATTTTTTGCACCACCGAGGCTCGATGGAAAATCCTCTTAATAAGTCGTCACAAAACCGCCTCCGTGCGGTTTCGAGACCAGCTCTAAGCCACTAACTTCTCGTGCGCGCTGCTTAACACGGCCCCCGCCGCCGCTCGGGCCGAGGCGCAGGCCGCGTCCGCCAGCATGCCCTCGTCGCCGGCCCAGTCACCCGCAAAAAAGATCCCCGGCACTTCGTCCCAAACCACCGCCGGCCGACCCGCGAGGCCCCCGCGCCGGTAGTCCGGCAGACCGTGGGATACAGTCATCTTCGGCAGGAACTGCTCCGCCTCGACGTCGTCCCGCCAGCCGGGGGCCAGACGATCCATAAGGTCCTCGATCTCCCCGCGCCAGGCCGCCGCATCGCCGCCTTCGGCGTGCGAAAGATACTTCGCGGCGTGCAACATGATGCGCCCCTCCGGCTGCAAGCGCGCGGCGTACGAATGCACCGAAAAGTACAGGTTGCGATCGAAGTCCAGGGTCACGGCCGTGCGCTCGCTTAACTTAAGCAGACCCAGATCTAACGAAGCCAGCCGCGCCGGCACGAGATCATCGAACGCGGACGGCACCGGCAAATCCCCCGCGCGCAGAATCCGCGCGATCACCGAAGGCGCACAGGCGAAGATCACGGACGCGGCGCCGTAGGCTCGACCATCGTCGCCATCGCCCGAAAGCACGAAGCCGCCGTCTACAGACCGCCGGAGCGCCGCTATGCCCGTACCTTCACGCAACTCCACGCCGGCGGCAACAACCGCCGCGCGCAGATTCTCCACAAAACTCTGCCAGCCATGATCGACGTAGTACACCCCGCCCGCGGCCATACGCATTTGTTTGATCGCGGCGTCGGCGCTGAGTACGTCCATATCCGCGGCATAGGTGGAGAGTCTCGCAATGCCCTCGAGGAACGCGCGGGCCACGGGCGAGGCCGTGCGTCGTTCGACCCAGGTGCGAAAGCTTTCGAACCGACGTTGCTCCGGATTGTCGCGGAAGATGGCGGCATAACTTTTCAAAATACCCCACTTGTCGTGCAGACTCATGCGACCGTTCATGAGAATCGTGGGCGCGGAGTACGGCAGATCATACAACTCCCCGCTTTGAATGAACCGACTGCCGGCAATGCCCGGCAACTTACCGGACCAGTCAATGTTCAGCTCTTCCAGGATCCGGCGCGCCGCGCCGTCTTTGTACAGGGCGTGCGGGCCGAGATTCATCACGAAACCGTTGCGTTGTTTGCTGCGCGCCCGACCGCCGACGTCCGTACTGCGTTCGAACAACGTAACCTGTCGACCGGCGCGCGCCAGGTAGAGCGCCGCCGTTAAACCGGCCACTCCGCCGCCGATCACCGCGGTGCGGCCCGGCGCGTTGCCGTTGCTTTCTAAAGATTTTTTTGAATTCCGGTGGACCATGTTCCAACCTCCTGTCACAGCGAATGTCGAAACAGGAGCGCAGACTGTGACATCATCCGAAAAAAAAATCACATCGTTTTTATTGAGCATGATTCTACCGCCCCTGCTCTTCGGCGCGGCCTGCTCGGGTTCTCAGGAGCGCGGCGGTGTCGACCCGGGCGAGGGCACGCCGCAGGAATCGACGAACGGTTACAACCTGGAAGGAGCGGCCTTTCGTACGCTGGAGGGCATCGTCGACACGCGCCGCAGCGGCGAGGCCTGCGAACCCGGTTGCGTCTCCGGCGACTGCGAGAACGGCGGCGGAACCTACGTCTATCCCAACTGCGCGGCCTACGCCGGCGGCTGGTCCGCGGGTCGCCGTAGCGGAGCCGGCGCGCATCTCTACGAAAACGGCGACCGGTACGCCGGCGGCTTCAAAGACGACCGGCGCGATACCAGCGGCAAGGCCGACGCCCTCTACGGCTTCGCGTCGGGGGATCGTTACAACGGCGCTTTTCGGGACGGTCGGCCCACCGGTCAGGGGACGTATACTTTCCAGGACGGCCGTGTGTTCCGCGGCAACTTCGATCAGAGCGGCACCGGCACCGGCACGCTGAGCCTGCCGGATGGCGGCAAACGCGACTGCACGTTGCGCGGCGCCGTCCTCGATTGCGCGGAGCCGGCGAAGACCACAAAGCCCGCTGAGACCGAAGCAAAGAAAACAGAGCCCACCGACAATACCTCCGCGTTCGTTCCGGACCGCGGCTACGTACTCGTGCTCTACGCCCCGCAGGATGCCGTCGTAACTCGCAACGGCAAACAGTTAAGCACCGGCGCCGGCATGGCCCTGTATCCCGGTGACACCATCGAATCCCGGGCCACACCGGTGGAGCTCCAGGCCCGGGACGGCGTGGCCCTGCGCCTGCGTCCGTTTTCCATTCTCTACATTCCGCCGGACGCCAATCAAAGCCGTACGCTCATTCTCCGCCAGGGCGGCGTGCTCGCGGACTACGACTCCGAAAAGGGTGATCCGCCGTTCCGCATCAAAGCCGCCGGTGCCAGGTTCGATGTGGACGGCACCACCTTCGTCGTGGAGATCGACGGCGAAAAAGGCACGGCGAAGGTCCGCGTTTTGGAGGGCCGGGTTCGCATGCGTCCGGATGTGGAAGCCCTGGAGGAAGCGCGCAAGGAAGCCGCAAAGAATCCCGACAGTCCCGAGGCCCAGGCCGCTTTGATTGCCGCCGAAGAAGCCGTCAAAGCCGCCGAGGTGAACGTCAGTGAAAACGAGGAGGCCGAGTTCGACGAGGCCGACCAGCGCCGCACGAAAGACCTGAACGAGGCCGTGCAGGAAATCCGCAACGCCCGGGAAAGCGGCGCCGACTCCGGAGCCGCGGCGGAAAGTCTAACTTCCGCCGCCGAACAGTTAAAGAATGCACCGCAGACCGAACCGAAAAAGTTCGAACCGGACCCGCGCGAAGTCGGCGAACGTCGACTCATCATCTCGGTGGACAACGCCATCTTCAATCGCGCCCTGTCCGAGCAACGCGGCGGCAAAGAGGCGTCGGCGAGTACGCGGGATCGCGTCGGCAAGGCCTACGACGAGAGCCTGGACAAAGCCGCGAACAAACTCGAGCAAGACCTGGCCGATCCGAGCATAAAAACCCGTGAAGACCTGCTCAAACGGTACGAAATTCTGGAAATCGTTGTCTTTCGCAACGGAGACGAAAAGGCCGGCTCCATCGTCGCGCAGGCGGGAGAGATTTTGATTCTGCACGCCCTGGATGGAGTCTTCCGCGTAAATCGCGATGAGATCAAACACGTGGACTTTTTGGATGTAGAGCAGGAATAAATCACATTCCGTGCGCCAGGTTTTTCAGACTCTCCGGATTGGGAAAATCGTATACGTCGATCTGCCCGATGCGGTTTGCGGGGGTTCGCAGCCGGAAATTGGTTGTCACGCGACCCGCGCAGAACCATGCCGCTATCGTGAAACCTGATAGCATCCGGCATGAGTCTGTCCGGAAAGCCATCCTCGTGAAACCTCCATCGCTGACTGCCGGACTGAGCCGGGCCGCGCGGAGCCCGCACTTCTGGGCGGTAACCATCATTCTGGGCAAGGTCCTGGTCTGCCTGCCGTTCTCTTCAGACTACGTCGACGTTTTGTTCTACCCCTTTCTGGAGACCTTCGTGACGGGAATCCTCGCAGGTCAGCCCGTCAATCCATGGGCTGCCTCGATCGCCACGTTGCCGGATGCGTTTCCGTACCACCCCGGGATGCTCTACCTGTACGGCGCGGCGATCCTGCCCACCGGGCTGCTGCCGGGGAACCTGCTCTGGCTGAAGTTGTGGTTCGTCCTGCCCGCCGCCGCAGCCGACGCCATGATCCTGTTCACGCTGCTGCGGTTCTTCCCGGAGCGACGCTGGGCGATCAACATCCTCTATGGTCTTTCGCCGATCCTCTTCTACTCCATCTACCTGCACGGTCAACTGGACCTGTGGCCCACGGCGCTGCTCTTTCTGTCGTGCTACTTCCTGATTCGACGCGGGCCGGTGGGAGCGGCGGTCCTGATGGGACTGGCCGTCTCCATGAAGCTGCATGTGGCGGCTGCTCTGCCACTGATCGTCGTGTTTCTCTATCGTCGCCGGGGGCTGTTGCCCACCGCTCGGTTCCTGCTCGGATTCGGATTAACTTTCGGTGTGTTGAGCCTACCGTGGTACCTGGATGAATCCTTCCGTGGGATGGTACTGCAGAACCCCAAGCAAGACCTGTTGTTCCAGGCGGCACGCCTGGAAAATGGACAGGATCCGCTCTACATCAGCCTCCTCGTCATCCTGCTCATCTACATGCGGTTCTTCGCCTACCGCAAGATCAATGCCGACCTCTTCTTCAGCTGGATGGCCTGCCTCTTCGCGGTCTTCGTGCTGATCATCCCTCCGGCGCCCGGCTGGTACGCGTGGATAGTCCCGCTGCTGACCTACTTCTACCTGAAATTCGTGAGGAACGACCGACACCTGCTGTACCTGAGCGGCTTTCTCGCCGCGGCGTACCTGGCATACTTCGTGCTCGTCTGGCAGGGAGACTACGTGGACCTCGCATTGCTCGGGGAGCCGCTGCAATTCAAGCTGACTTCGATCCGGACCGGCGGTGTGCTGTATACCGTCCTGCAGGCGGCCTTGCTGGCCAACCTGCTGTATGTATACCGCTTCGGCGTAAGATCGAACGCAATCTACCGGCGCCCCGGCCCGATCCTGATCGGCATCGGCGGAGACAGCGGCGCGGGCAAGTCAACGCTGAAGCAGAGCTTCCACAGGCTGCTCGCTCCTTCGATTACGACGCTGGAGGGAGACGCCGAACATCGCTGGGAACGGGGTGATCCAAACTGGGACGACTACACCCACCTGAACCCGCGCGCCAACTTTCTCAGACGTCAGGCGGACTTTCTGCACCGCCTCAAGACAGGCGAGGCGATTCTGCGCAGCGACTATCAACACAGTACCGGTCGCTTTTCTCCGGCACGCTTCATCCGCCCCGCCGACTTCATCATTCTGAGCGGCTTACACCCGTTCTATCTGCCGCGCATGCGCAAACTGATCGACATCAAGATATTTCTCGATACGGACGAACCCCTCCGTCGCCACTGGAAGATCCAGCGCGATCACGCCCAGCGCGGACACCCCATCGCGAAAATTGAAGAGCAGCTCCGTACGCGCGCTCGCGATGCCGAACGGTTCATTCACCCGCAGAAAGGATTTGCGGATATGGTCATCGAGTACCGGCCCGCGGGAGACCTGAGCCCGGAGCGCGAGCTTTCACCGGCAGACTTGCGCCTGCGGATTACTCTACAGGCCGACCTGCATATTGAGGAAATGGTGCACGAGATGGAGAAGGAGTCGTGGCTGGAGGAATGGGATTACCTGGACAGCCTGCGCGGGCAGTTCTTTTCCTTCGCAGGCGCACCCGGGCCGGAGCAGCTTCAATCTTTTGCGCGACGATTTGTCGACAGCTACACGGACCTCTTTCCTTCCGAACCGCACTGGGACGCAGGGTATCCAGGCATCATCCAGTTGTTCGTGGTCGTGATGATCGATCACTGCCTCAAGGAGGCTCCGAATGAGGCAACGGCGCTTTGATGTTTTGTTCCTGGACCTCGACGATACGCTGTACGACTACAGCACTTGCCATGCGGCCGGACTGGCGTCACTGCTGGATTTGACGGTAGAGCGCTTCGGCATTCCGCGGAGCGAGGCCGAGCAGTCCTACGAACAGGGGCGCCGGAACACGAAATCCCGCCTGCACGGCGCCGCCGCTTCCCACCATCGACTGCTCTACGCCCAATCCATGTGCGAACTGGCGGGCCGACCGGTCGTCCCCAACGCCCTGGACCTGGAAGAAGCGTACTGGGCGGCCTATCTGAAGTCCATGCAACTGCGACCGGGCGTAACCGAGTTTCTGCGCTGGGCCCGCGAAGCCGGCTACCGCCTCGGCTTGATCACGGATCTCGTTGCCTCCATTCAATTTCGGAAGTTGCGCACGCTCCAACTGGACACGGTTCTGGACACCATCACCACAAGCGAAGAGGCCGGCGTCGAAAAGCCGGACCCCGGCATTTTTTCCCTTGCTCTGGCCAAGACGCGTGGCATTCCCGAACGATCGCTCATGATTGGGGACAATCTGACAAAGGATGTGCGGGGCGCTCTGGAGAGCGGCCTCAGTGCGGTGCATTTCGTTCCTGACCATCGGCCCGGCGAGAACGGGGACGCGGTCGTCGAGGATTCGGGCTTTCTGACCCACGGCGACTTTCGGACGCTGGCCACCGTGCTCACCGACTGGGAGGCAGGGTCGTCTGCGCATGACGCCTGAGAGCAAACAGGCCCTCAGCGAACTCTGCCGCGTGTCCCGGCGGGCGGGGGAACGAGCCGACCTCGTCCAGGCGGGGGGTGGGAATTCCTCATGGAAGGACGCAGGTTACATGTGGATCAAGGGATCCGGCCTCCGCCTCTGCGATATCTCCCCCGAAAACGGACTGGCCCAGGTCGACAACGCACAACTGCTGGAAGGCCTGAGCAGCACCGCCTGGGCCGGAATGGATCGTCGCGCGCGCGAAAGTGCAGCTCAGGAACTCGTCCAGTCGGCTTCCTCAGGAGCGGTGCGGCCCTCGATCGAAACCGTGATGCACGCCCTGCTGGGCGAGTTCGTGTTGCACACCCATCCCACGGCCGTGAACGCCGCATTCAACAATCGCTCCGCCGCACAGCGGGCCGCGGACTGGCTCCCGGATTGCACCTATGTGGAATACCATACGCCGGGCATCGACCTGGCCCTCGCCGTCGGGCAGCGGAGCCAGCAGGATGATCCGCCGCAGTCGCCGCGGACGTTTCTGCTCGGCAATCACGGCCTCCTGGTTTCGGCGGACTCGGCCCAGGCAGCATTTGACGAAACCGAGCGCGTTTGCGACCTCCTGAACGAACGGCTGGGCCTGGGAGCGGCGGCCGAAAAGATCTGTAACCAGATCTCCGGTTACCTGGAGGCCCTCACCGGCGAGGACCGGGTCACCATCCACACGGAAGACACGCTCCCCTGGCCCGAGGAGCTCCGGCCCTTCTTTCCGGATGCGGTCGTCTTTCTGGGGGCGGGGCCGCTGGTCACGGAATCACCCCACCTGGAAAGCAGCGTCCGGAATTACTTCTCGGAGCACGGCATTCCACCGCGCATGTTGCGCGTGGATGGCCGCAACTATTTCTCCGGCAGCAGTTACGCGCGGGCCAGGGACGGCGCCGAGGTCTGGCAACTGCACGCCCTGGCAGCCCGCTTCGGTCCGGAAGCACTGCCACCGGAAGAAGTGCGCTACCTGTCCAACTGGGAAGCCGAGAAATATCGGCAAAGGATGTAAGGCGGATGCAGATTGTCGTACCGATGTCCGGCACCGGCCAGCGCTTCCTGGCCGCGGGGTACTCCAGGCCCAAACCCCTGATCGAAGTTGAGGGTCGGCCCATCATAGCGCACGTCGTAGACATGTTTCCCGGCGAATCCAACTTCCTTTTCATCTGCAACGAAGAGCACCTGGAACAGACGAACATGGCCGGGGTGCTGGCGGACATCGCCCCCTCCGGCAGGATTGTCTCCATCCCGGCGCACAAGCTGGGTCCGGTCTACGCCGTCAGCCGGGCCTTCGACTTTATATCAGACGATTCTGAAGTAATCGTCAACTACTGCGACTTCGGCAAGGCCTGGGACTATGCGGGCTTCCTTTCCGACCTCAGAGGCAACTCTGCCGACGGCGGAATCTCGGCCTACACCGGCTTTCACCCCCACATGCTCGGTACGACTAACTACGCCTTCATGCGGCACGAAAAGATGTGGATGCAGCAAATTCAGGAAAAGCAGCCGTTCACCGACGACCGCATGAGTGAGTACGCCTCTGACGGTACGTACTACTTTCGCACGGGGGCCATCCTCAAGCAGTACTTCCGGCTGCTCATGGAGCGGGGGCTGGATCTCAACGGCGAATACTACGTGAGCATGGTCTACAATCTGCTCGTGGAGGCGGGGCTCTCCGTTCGTTTATTTCCCATCGAGACGATGCTCCAGTGGGGCACGCCGGCCGATCTGGAAGAGTATCAGTACTGGTCGCACTTATTCCGACTGATTGCGCGAGAAGCCGGGCGGCCCGCACCGCCGCCATCGTCGCAAATCAACCTGATCCCGCTTGCAGGGCGTGGTTCCCGGTTTGCCAATGAGGGCTACGAACTCCCGAAGCCGTTGATACCGGTCGACGAGCAGCCGATGGTCGTTCACGCCGCACGCTCGCTGCCGCCCGCCACCGAGCATGTCTTCGTTTGTCTGGCCGAACACCTGGCAAAGTTTCCGCTGGAAGGGGCCTTGAAGCGGGCCTTTCCGGATGCGCGCATCGTTTCCATTGGCGAGGTCACGGAAGGACAGGCGGTCACGGTGGGCCTCGGTCTTCGCAAACAGGACGCGGATCTACCGCTGCTGATTGGCGCGAGCGACAATGGCATGATCTACGATCATGCAGAGTTCCTGCGCGCGACCCAGGATCCCACCGTGGACGGCATCGTGTTCACCTGTGTCGGCCTCCCCGGGGCCGCCAGACAACCTCACATGTACGGTTGGGTTCGGCACGAGTCGGGCACGGTAACGGGCGTCTCGGTGAAGCAACCGATCTCGGACAACCCGGCCGCGGACGACGCCATCGTGGGGTGCTTCTACTTCCGTACGGTCCGAACCTACGAACGGGTGCTGTCGGAGCTTACGGCTCGCAACATCCGGGTGAACAACGAGTTCTACGTGGACTCCATGATTGGCCTTGCGGCTGAGATGGGACTGAAAATCGTGGTGCTGCGGGTGGAGGCCTACCTCTGCTGGGGCACACCGGATGAATACCGAACCTACCTCTACTGGCAGCGCTTCTTTGCCGGAGTCGAGTGGCACCCCTACACCGGCCCTCGCCCGTGAACTATTCAGCTTTCTGCTGGCCGGCGGCAGCGCGGTGGCCACGGACATGGGCACCTATTTCCTGCTGCTCCTGTGGCTCAGCCATTCTCCGGCCAAAGCGATTTCGTTCATCCTGGGTTCCGGTGTCGCCTACATCCTCAACAAGATCTTCACGTTTCGCAAACCGGGGCGCTCCGCGGCCGAGGTTGTCCGCTTTGTGGTTCTTTACACGATTACACTGGGAGCCAACGTCCTCGTGAACAAGGCCTGCCTGCTCCTGTCTCTGCCGGAACTCCTGGCCTTTCTGTTTGCCACGGGAACCTCTACCGTGCTCAACTACCTCGGGCAAAAGTTTTGGGTATTCAAATGAAGACATGCACTGTCGTGATTCCGTGCTACAATGAGGAGCCGAACATCCCGTTGATCCTCGAGCGCTTTGCAGAGGTCCTGGACGAATCGGGCATTGAAATCCTGCTCGTCGACAACGGCTCCACGGACAACTCCCAGGAAGTAATCCGCTCTCTGCTTCCGTCGTACAAATTCGCGCGCTCGCTGCACCTCATGCCCAACCGCGGGTACGGGGGCGGCATTCTGGCGGGCCTGCAAACCGTTAAGACACCGCTGCTGGGTTGGACCCATGCCGACATGCAGACCGACCCCTACGATGTAGTCCGCGCAGTCCGACTCATGGAGCAGGCGGGCAGCGACGATGTCTACGTCAAGGGCAAGCGACGGGGGCGACCACTGTTTGACGTTTTCTTCACCGCGGGGATGTCGCTCTTTGAGAGCATCTACATGGGCCGGCGCCTGCAGGATATCAACGCACAACCGAACATCTTTCCGCTGTCATTCTTCCGGCAATGGGAGAACCCACCGGACGATTTTTCTCTCGACCTGTACGCGCTGTATGTCGCGCAGAAGAAGGGGCTGGACGTCATTCGCTTTCCGGTTACGTTTCCGCCCCGCCTCCACGGCAGTTCCAGCTGGAACACCGGTATGGCCTCCAAGTGGAAGTTCATCAAGCGGACTGTCGCTTTCAGCATCAAACTGAAGCGGAGCCTATGATGAAGTTTATCGCCCACCGGATCAATACAGTGACCGAGCTCGTAACGGTGCCGGTAGAGTACGGTGTCGAGCTGGACCTGCGGGATGGCGAATCGGAACTGATTCTGGCCCACGATCCCTTCAGCCCCGGGGAACTGTTTCGGGACTACCTCGAGCAGTACCGCCACGGTACGATGATCGTGAACTGCAAAAGCGAACGGATCGAGATTCGGGCCCTCGAACTGCTCCACGAGTTCGGGATCGACGACTTCTTCTTTCTCGATAGTTCCTTTCCCATGATCTACCTGCTTTCCAGGCAGGGCGAGTTCAGGCAGGCCCTGCGCCTGTCAGAATTTGAAAAGATCGATACACTATTGACGATGCAGGGGAAGGTGGATTGGGCCTGGGTCGACTGTTTCGAACGGTTCATTCTCACCGCCGAATCGTCCCGTCGGCTACGAGACGCAGGCTACCGAACCTGCCTGGTGTCGCCGGAACTCCAGGGACGCCCGGAAGACATTGAGCAGCACGCCGAACAGATCGTGGCAAATTCGCTGGACGTCGATGCCATCTGTACGAAGCTGCACAACATCTCACGCTGGCAGACCGCGCTGGGGCTGGACAACCGGAACGCATGAGGTGCGCGCCCCACATGGTCACTCCATGAAGCGGTCTTCACTTAACTCCAGAATAATGCAGCGCTTTTGGATAGTGTCTTCCAGGCTTTCCGTACTGAGCGGATTTATGGTGCTTCTGGTCGCCGGCCTGTACGTCTGGATGACGTTTCTTGAACCCCGCCCGTATTCCATCATCCTGACAGATGTCGAGGTGGACTACTACTACAATGCGCGCCTTGCACACCAGGGATTGCCGGTAGCCGGCATTCACCACCCGGGAACTCCGATCCAGTTTCTTGGGGCTTTGATCCTTGCGACGGTCGGAGCGGACATTGCGCTGGCCCAGAATTTCTTCAATTTTGCCTATTTAGTATTGGCTGTTCTTACCATCCTCGCGCTTTTCTTCTTTGTTCGTACGACGCTGAAGGATCTCCCCCCGGGAGTCGCCTTCCTTGCCCTGGCGACCGTCGTCGCATGGCCAACCTTTTCATTTTACCTGAACAAGTTCGGTGCGGATGCCTTTGTCGTTATCTCCGGGTTGCCGGCCATCACCTTTTTCTGGCGAGCACTGGGGAAAGAACTTATCCCTCGCTACCGCCATTTGTTCTTGTGCGGCGCTTTTGTCGGCCTTTCGCTTGCGATCAAGATGTCTTTCGTGCCTCTTGCAGTGGCCCTGCTCGCCGGATGCATGATCAGGGGGCTCATCGCTTTTTTCTGCTATCTTTCAGAAGGTGGACGGCTGGCCGGATTCTGGCGCTTTGCTTTGCTTCCCCTGGCGATGCCTGCCGGAGCATGGCTCACGTACAAACTCTTCACTTTGCCGATTCATGAGCGCGTCCCCGACATCTGGAATGAGAGGCTCGGTGGCTCCGGACTTACTTTTGGCTTACGGGAGATGGCGGAACGGGCCGGCGATGTTCTTTTGGCCATGGCGACAGCCAACTGGCTATTGGTTTGCGTATTGATCGCGATCGTCTGCGTTTTTCTTTTTTGCGTTTGTGCGCTTGTATACCGATCCTTCTCGTCTGGTATCCGCGGCACGCTGCACTCTATCACCAAAGAGCGTTTCGATCATTTGTCCGGCGCAGCTTTCTTGCTGATTGCGTTGCCGGCTGTATTGCTCTTGCTGGCGACCGAAGCCACCGCCACGAGGACTGCCGTCGTCGCGGTAGGACAGGGCTTGCGCAACGTTTTTCCGGTGGCCCTGGTTTTCCCCTTTGTGATCGTTTTTTGCTGGCGGACATACTTTGTGCATCGAGATGGTTTTTTGATTCGCAATAAATTCTTCCAGCCGGCATTGCTCGTCATCAGCCTCTTAGCCATCTCACTAACAGTCTCCGTGTTTCTAAGGGAACGGCATGGCTTCATGAATCTCCATGCGAAACGGATAGAAAACGCGCAGAAAGCGATCATGCAGAGCCTTCTACCGGGAACGAGGGTGGCGGTCTGGGATGGAACGGCGTTGCATGCGCTGGGTGAAGTCTCATTTCATTGGTGGGGTAACTACAGATACGCGCGCAGCTCCTTTGATGCTGACATAGGATCAGCGTATCCATCCTTTACCCAATTCCGGCTGTTGGATCTGGTCGCTCGTTTGAGAGAAAAGCAGGATTCGAATACGGCGACGACGATGGAACTCATCGCCATGCAAAGGCACGGGGACCCGGTTTCGATGATTGCAATTCCAGTAGTGGAACTGGAGAGTAGCCTGGCCAGCACAACCAGCGATCCTGTGCACAGATTCATTGAGTTCGCGGAAGGGCATTACGAAGTACAGGAACACTGGAAGCAGTCGATCAACGATGTGGACTGGATTTTCGTCCGTCTGAAGTGGTAACCGATTCTGCCGTCCGGCAGTATCAAAAGTGGCAAAGACATCTAAAGCCTTCATTCGAATCGCCGCGATCAACAGTGTGTCCCGCCCAGCGCGCAGGCAAATTCGATCCGGCGTGCCGTGGTCCGCATCTCCGTACGCAAAGCCTCAGGGCGAACGTTACTCGTTTCGAGAAATTTTTGAAGAATACCCGGCGCGCCGTCACAGGCCGGGCTCACAGGTATTGCCGGCCCCGACTCCGGTGTTTCCAGAAAATACGCGGGATGGGTGACCAGGTTTTTCAGGCCTTCCGGATTGGGAAAATCGTACACGTCGATCCGCCCCACGCGGACCTGCTCCGGCGTGTCGCCGGCCTTGATCGACACTTCACCGCTTTTGCTGATTGTGAAGGACGCGAGCCTTCCGCCGGACGGCAGGATGATCGGAGGTTCCAGGGGACGACCGCGGGCATCCACAAGCTGCTGCTTGCTATCAATTTTAAGACGACCGTCCCGGGTGTAAGCCGATCCACCGCCGGGCAGGCGTATTTTGAAGAAACCGTTCTCCGCCGTCAGGGCCAGGTCGAAATGATTTCCGGTGGCTTTCAGAGAGCCCATGCGAAAATCCCGGGTGATGCGTGCACCATTCTCCGTGGCCTGGATTGAGAGAGCTTTGTATCCCGGGGTTCGCTCATGAGCCGCGTTCTCCGCATGCACCTCCATCGCTCTCGTAAGATACGCGGTCCAGGCCTGAAAGATTTCCGGTGCCGGCAGGCCGGCCGAAAACACCGGACGATCATCCAGTTTGCCGGCCGCCGCTCGCAGCGCGTCGCGTAAGTTCAAGAGTGCGGTAATGCGCACGGTCTCGCGGTCGAAGCGAACGTTGCTCTCCTCCACAAATCCTTGCAGCATTCTTTCTCCGGATCGGTGCACGCGATCCGGAGAAAGAAACGTATCGATCACGCCGATCGAGGTAGGTTCGATCTCATCACGGCGATGAACACTCACCGTCCCGTTTTTATCGATGCGCAGAGTATGCGATGCGGCGTCCACCGGCAGTACGATGTACGGATCGAGAAGATGTCCGTTCCGATTCACGACCTCGCGTTTCCGGTTCAAGAACAATCGTCCCTGACGTTCATAGGCGAAGTTCCCATCGGGCAGGATCACTCTCAACAAGCCGTTTCCGCGAAGGGCGATGTCCAGCGAACGACCTGTGGAACGCAGAGGACCGGGCGCAGGATCGACGGACTCCGCGCCCTGGAGTATGCGGCGCAGTTCCGCCGCAGCCAGGTCCGGTCTTGCATCGGCCCGCGCGCGAGACCAATCGAAGGTTCGCCGCCGGTAACCGGGACGATCCAGGCCACGGAGATTCTGCCAGCCCAGTTCGACTTGAAAATCAACGATGCTTAAGGCCAGCAGCAAGCGCGGAAGATCCCCCGGCTCCGGTTCAAGCATTTGCGGCACGCCTGCGTACGCAAAGACGTCGCCGAGCATGGCTCGATCGTTTTCGGCAACGTCGTCCAGCATGAGTCGCACGCCCGCCCGAGGAGCAGCCGGCCCGCCGGACACGGTTACGAAAAACAGAAACGCAAGGACGGCCTTACGCAACAACCACGCCGGCCGACGGTCACGCTTTCCCCGGGGCCGCAAAGAAGCATTCATCATACCGAACTAACGTACACCTGCAACAACTCCAATCGCGTACCCACGCGGCTGTCACTCCGAATACGATGCACCTTCAGCTCGCGTTCCTGGCGGGCCTTGATTAACTCATTCTCCGTGCGGGTTAGCTGGGCCCGGTTTACCGTCGTCGGTTCCTGCTTGTGACGCAGGCGGGCCCGGTCCAGTTTTTCTTCGAGCTGGCGAATCTTTTTCCCGTAGCTGATCTCCAGCTTGTACTCTTCTTTCTTAAAGACGCTGTGCAGATTGCCCATAAGATCGTCGGCCCGGCGGGCGGCTTCTTTTTCCAGGGCGCCGAGGGCCGTCTTCGCCGCCTGTTCCAGGGCGCGACGATCCAGCATGCCGGGACCGCTGTGCGTGAACGCCGCGCTCTCTACGCGACGATCGTTCGCGGAACCGGCGGGGATCAGGATGTCGTCCGGTATCGTGACGTGACCGCGCTCGTCCACCAGGCAGGAAAGCAGTTCGGCCCGGGACATGCCGTTCAGAAAGTAACACACGAATACGAAGTAGTGCCCACGCCAGCCCGGGGAAACCAGGCGCTGCACGCTCCGCCGCCGCGGATGCTCCAGGAAAAAACGGAGGGCCTCGTCCACGAGGGGGTGACCCACCGCCAGGAATTCCAGGTAGTCCTTCTCGAGGGCGAGTTCCGAACGAAACGTCGCCGGCCGGGAGCGCGCGTTCTGCGGATCGTTTTCCGGATCATCGCCCAGGTCCCGGAGCACGTAGTCCGCTACGGGGCTTTCGCCGGAAAACGCCGGCGCCCCGCGACCGTCGGTTAACTTAGGAGCGGCAGAAGTTAACTCCCAACGCGAGCCGGGGGCTTCTTCCAGGTATTGCAGGACCACGCTTTCGATCTCAGCGTTTTCAATCTCCCGGCGCTCGCAGGTGTGTTCGTAGTAGTCGCTGAGATCGAAGTCGACGCAGTGCGGCGTCACCAGGTCGCCGAGTTTGCGGTAGCCGCTCTCGGAGAGCGCGATCTTCGCTTCCAGTTCGTCCTCGAGTTCCTGCTTCGATTTTTTGCCGGTGACGAAGCGCATCAGGGAGCCCTCAAAGTCCATCTCCGACTCCAGGGTGCCCAGCAGGATGTCCGGCGTCCCGATGGTGTGTTCGAAGAGTTTGATTTTACGCTCCAGGACTTCCAGAATGCGTTCCGCCACGGTATCCCGGGTGGCGAAGTTGATGATGAAGACGTCTTTGGTCTGCCCGAAGCGGTGCAGGCGACCGATGCGCTGTTCGATCTTGAGCGGGGACCAGGGCAGATCGTAATTGATGAGAATGTTCGCGAACTGAAGGTTGCGGCCCTCGCCGCCGGCCTCGGTGCAGATGAGTACCTCGATGTCCTCTTTGAACGCGCGCACGGCGTCTTCTTTCTCGTTGATGTTCAACGAACCGTGAAAGACGGCCACGGAGAACTTTTTGCGCAGCTCGTCGGCGATGTAGTCCTGGGTCGTGCGGAACTGGGTGAAGATCAAAAACTTCGGATGCCCTTCTTTCTTCAGGCGCTCCATGGTTTCGATCATTTTGATGAGCTTGCGGTCGTGTTTCACCGCGCGGCCGAGCTTGATCAAGAAACCCAGGGTCATCACTTCTTTGCGCAGATCTTTGAGCGTGCGCACCTGTTCGTCTTCGTCCGCGAAATCGATGCCGCTGTTCTCGATGTCTTCGATGGGATCCTCGCTGTCTTCGATTTGGTCCAGCAAAGATTCGAAGCGCGCGCCGCCTTTACTTTCGGCGAGCATGGCCCGCGAAGCCGGACCGAACAGCTTTTGTTCTAAGTGATTCTTGCGGCGTTCTAAGGCGCGCAGCAAGGCCCGGGTCGAGGAGTCCAGAAGTTTCTGGAAGACGATCATGATGAACGTCACCGCACGATTTTTTTCGCGCATGGCCAGGTTGTACTCCCGGCGCACGTAGTCGGTGGTCTCGTCGTAGAACGCGCGCTCCTCCGGCGAAAGTTCGAAGCGCACGGTGCGGGCGTGGCGTTTCGTAAAGCCGCCGACTTCCACTTTGCGGCGGCGCAGCAACACCCGGCTGATCTTCTGCTTCAATTCACCCAGGCGCCGGCGACCGGCCTCGTCCTCGCCGTCGACGTTCATGATGTACTCTTGTAGAAAGGATTGGTGCGGCCCCAGTAAGTGCGGATCGACCAATCTTACTAAATAGTAGAGTTCTTCGAGCTTGCCGCGAAAGGGCGTCGCCGTGAGCAACAGCATGGCCTCGCAGCGGGACGCAAGCTTTTCGGCGAAGGCGTAAGCGTGGGTGACTTTGGAGTAATCGCGCCGCAGTCGATGGGCCTCGTCGAAGACGACGACGTCCCACTTGTTCTTGAGGATGTCCGCGGAGTACTTCGGGTTCTTGACGAAATCGATGGACGTGATGATGCGCGGATGCTTCGACCAGGCCGAGGCCGCCTCGTAGAAGTTCTTACGATTCACGATCGAGAACTCCTCGTTGAACTTGGAGCGCATCTCCTGCTGCCACTGCACGGTCAGCGGCGCGGGCACGGCCACCAGCACGCGGCGGTAGCCTTTTCTAAACATCAGTTCTTTGAGAATTAAGCCGGCCTCGATGGTTTTCCCCAGGCCCACCTCGTCCGCCAGAATAAAACGCGGCCGCAGGGCGTTCGCCACGAGGTGGGTCGCTTCGATCTGGTGCGGCAGGAGGCGCGTCCGCGAATTCGAGAGCGAGGACAGCTTGTCGTAGAGGTGGCTGAGTTTAATGCGATGCGCATCCAGGACGCCCCGGGCGAACCGGGCGTCTTCACGAACGACGAGTTCATCGAGGAACAGACCGGCGCCGGGCCGGTTGCGTTCGGGGGCCAGGCCCCCCTGCTCAAACGGCAGCAGACTCTGCTCGGGATAGCTCATAAACAGCAGCGACAATGGACACCCAACCCGGGCCTCCTGGCAAGTGGAATTATGTCGCATATTGGATGCGCATCCCTGGCGCAAGAGCCGTGAACGATACTTTTTCTGTTTTCCCGGAAACACCACCGTGTATCTGTGCACTCAGTGTCGGAGTTCCTACACATCGCCCGGATGACCGCCTGGGCCGCCCTGATCGTGCTCTGCATCGCCTGCCGCGCCCAGGTCCGCAACGGCGACCGGATCCAGGCCGATCCGTACCTCGAGTACTCCGCCGAACTCCGGGCCCTGGTGCCCATGGAAACGCCCGATCCGAACGATCGCATCACCGGCATCGGCGAGACGGATTCCGGCGCATCCGCGGAGTCAGCTGAGGCCGCGGAACCTCCAACCTACGACCCGGACCCGGAGCGGGTTCTCGAGGCCCTGAGCGGGGCCGGGAACGTCGCGGCCCGAAACGATCGGGGCGTGGCCCGGGCAAAGCTGCTGGACCTGGACCTGGCCGAGGCCGAGTTCCGCGACGCCATGCGGGGCGGCGGCGGGAACGTCCTCCCGTTCACGAATCTCGCGCGGCTCTACGTCCTGGTGGGCGAGGACGAGCGGGCGCGTAACGTCTACGGCGATTTGACGGCCACCGATGCCGTCGCCGCCGACGCCCTCTACGAGCGGGCCCTCGCCTACGAACGGCAACGCCGCTTCACCGAGGCGACCCTTATTATGGAAGCTCTCGTCAATCGGAAGCTGCGCACGATCGACAGCGCGCTGTGGCTGGCCGCCGCGGCCATGCGGGCGAACGACTTCGGCCGTGCCCGGAACTACTACGACGCCGTGCTCGCCTTGGATGCAAAGAACCCGCACGGGCTCTTCGGCCGTGGTTACATCAGCTACCTGGCGCAGGATTACGAGGATGCCATGCTCTTTCTCGGTCTGGCCCGGGACAACGGATCCCGGGAACCGCAGCTCCCGTACTACCTCACCCACGCGCTGTTCCAGGAGAAGGAGTATGATCGGGCGCTGGCCGTGGCCCGCAGCACGCAGAATCCGTCCATCGAACTGATCGCCCTGCACGGCCGGGTGCGGCTCATCCTGGACTACCGCGACGATCTGAGCGACCTGCTCCGGCAGGTTTCGGACGAAAAAGATCGGGCCATGCTGCGCCGGGCCTGGTTCGGCGACGAAGATCTGCGATCCCTCCCGGAGCTGCGCAGAGAATTCGAATACCTGTACTGATCCGGCGGCTTTCGCTGAATCTTGCTTCCGGAAAATGTCTTGATCCGTATGTCCGGCCGGGCGCATCTCTGTCCTGATGCCTGCTTCCTCGCTTCGTCCAGTAACGTTTACCGCCCTGTTCTTTGTCTTTGTCGCCGCCGCGGCCTGCGGCCCCGCCGAACCCTCAAAGGGTACCGGTGTCACGGTGGATCCGCTGAATCCGCCGGCGCGGAGCTACTGGCCCACCCGGACGTGGCAGTCCGTTCCGCCCGCGGCCGCCGGCCTCGATCCGGAAAAGTTCCAGAAGGCCGTAGATTACGCCATGACCAACACGGCCGTGACGACGGGCACCCCCGAAGAGCAGGCCGAAGCCAAAGAGAAGCGCCGCGGCATTCGCACGGACGGCCTGGTCATCGTGCGCAACGGCAAGATCGTCGGCGAGGCCTACGGCCGCGGCTACACCGAGGACACGCCCCATCTCAGTTGGTCCGTGGCGAAGAGTTTCACCCAGGCGCTCATCGGCACCGCGGTCCGGGACGGCATTCTGGATCTCGACGGCTTCGCGCATACCTACTACCCCGCGCTGGATAAGTCCGACCGCCGCGACATGCGCGTGCGCCATTTGTTGAACATGTCCAGCGGATTGTTCTGGGCCGAGGACTACGAGTACGCCCCGCTCAAATCCGACGTCGTCGCCATGCTCTACACCCGCGGCCAGGACGACATGCCGGCCTTCGTCGCCGACCGCGCGATGCGCGCCGAACCGGGCACGTTCGTCTTCTATTCCAGCGGCGACACGAATCTACTGCACGGCATTCTCCGCGGCGCCCTGAACGACGACGAACGCTACACAAACTATCCCTGGCAGGAACTCTTCGATGTCCTCGGCATGCAGAGCGCCGTGTGGGAACGCGATCCCGCCGGCAACTACGTCGGTTCCTCGTATGTCTACGCCACGCCCCGGGATCTCGCTAAGTTTGGTTTTCTGTACCTTAACGACGGGACCTGGGACGGCAAACGTCTGCTGCCGGAAGGCTGGGTGGACCTGGCGCGCACACCGGCCCCGGGCTACGCGGTCACCGAACTCCACAAGGACAACCGTAAGTACCTCTACACCGCGCAGTGGTACGCGAACACGGGCATCCCTACCCGCGAAATCCCGCCGCCCTGGCCCGACGCCCCGCGGGATACCTTCGCCGCCCTCGGACACTGGGGCCAGAAGATCTTCGTCATTCCCTCGCTGGACCTGGTGATCGTCCGCACCGGCGACGATCGCGAATCCGGCGTCTTCGATAACAACAAATTCCTGCGGCTGCTCAAAGAGAGCGTCGTCGAGTAACGAACAGGAGGCCGCAGCTATTATGAAGAAAATCATCATCACCGTTCTCGCCATCGTCGCAATCCTGGGCACCATGTGGGCCGCCGCCAACTCGCATCACCTGGCCGCGTTCCCGTCGATCCTGCCGTCTTACTACGCGAAAGAGTTTTGCTCGTGTCACTTCGTCCTCGGCCGGGACGAGGAGTTCTGTCACCGACTCGCGCGGCAATGGTTGCCGGAGAAAGAGTTTCAGCTCGACAAAGAGAAAGGCCTGGTCGTCGTAAGCGCGGTCTTTTTAGGATTCGAGCGACAGCACCAGGCGAAGTACATCGGCAAGCGCTACGGCTGCGTCCTGGAGTGAATCATGTGCGGAAGATTCGCCCTCGCCGCCTCCCCCGACAGCATCGCCGCACAGTTTGAACTGCCCCTCGACCTGCCGCTGTTCCGGCACTACGCGCCCCGTTACAACATCGCGCCGACGCAACCGGTGGCGGCGGTGCGCATCAGTACGGCCGGGGAGCGCGAGATCGTGCCGCTTAAGTGGGGATTGATCCCGCACTGGGCCAAAGACCCGTCCATCGGCAATCGCATGATCAACGCGCGCGGCGAGACCGTAGCGGAGAAGCCGTCGTTTCGCAACTCGTTCAAGCGGCGCCGCTGCATCATTCCCGCGAGCGGCTTCTTTGAATGGAAGAAGTCCGCGGACGATCCGAAGGTCAAGCAACCGTTCTTCATTCACGCCGAGGACGGCGCGCTCTTCGGTTTCGCGGGGTTGTGGGAACACTGGATGTCCAAAGAAGACGGCAGCGAACTGGAAAGCTGTGCCATCATCACCACCGCGGCCAACGCCTTCATGGCGCCGGTGCACGATCGGATGCCGGTCATCCTGCATCCGCGAGACTACGCGGACTGGCTGAATCCACGCCTGGAAACGGAGCCGAAACGTTTGCACAAACTCATTGCGCAGTACCCCGGCGACCGCATGGCCAAACACGCCGTGGATCGCCTTGTCAACTCGCCGAAGAACGACCGCCCCGAATGCGTGCAGGCGGTGTAGATGGATTACGCCCGGCCACCGAAACACCTGCGCCAGGGAAAGAAAGGCGAACCGGAACCGCAGCGCAGGTTCCCGGGGAAAGATACGGCACCGTCCGGGCGCAAACCGGGCTGGCTCGCGGCCATCGGCGAAAACCTTGCCCCGGACGGGCCGCCGCGTTTGCGTCTGCGACACGTCGGCATCATCCTGCTAACTGCGATTGTCCTGTACTTAGCCGGCGACTACTACTGGCGCGAAATGCGCTGGCGCTACATCGTCATTCATCACACGGCCTCGGACATCGGCGACATGGAGTTCTACAAGCGCTTCCACGTCGAAGAGCGGGGCTGGTCGAACATCGCGTATCACTTCATCATCAACAACGGCTGGAAGGACACAACGGTGGGCCAGGTCGAAGAGAGCGAGCTGTGGAAGGAACGCCGCGCGAATCTCTCGACGCGCCAGTGGTATGCCAACTACTTCGGCATCGCCGTGGTGATGGTGGGGAATATCGAAGCACACCCGCCGCCGCCGTTGCAGAAAGAAGCGCTCGTGACGTTGCTCACGAACCTATCGCGGGACTACGGCATCCCGCCGGAGCGCATCATCGGTCATCGCGAGATTCAGAACACGGCGTGCCCGGGGAAACATCTGAACATGGTGGAGATTCGCAAGCTGGTGGCGGAGAACTTGAAGGAGCGGTGAATCGCGGCTGAGGCGGATCGTGGTGTAAGTGACGGTCAACGTATGCCAGGAAGAATATGGTCACGGCTGGTTCCAGCAGATGAACGGAGGTCATGCCGGGGGACGTGGTAAGGCGCACCGGAACGGCGTCTTCGTTGCGAAATACGTTACGGTAACTGCATCACAAACCGACGCCCGGGTCGAGGCGTTTGCGGACCATCGCACGAATGCGATCCCACAACGGATGCAACGTCACCGGTTGCGCTTCAGCCAGTTCAAAGAACGTACTCAACATCGCCGAAGCCCGCGCCATGTGCGTACCGCGCAGCTTGCCGGAGTCGCGCGCTTCCAGCAGGCGCTGTTCATTTTCCTGAAACTTCTCCGGAACCATGACCTGCTCTCGCCGCAACATCGCCGCCGATAACAACGCCATGCTGGTAAGTTCCCGCCGCATGAGTTGCGCGCCGTACTTCGAATAAACCGCGCGATCCAGCACGACCACGTCGTCCGCCGGCACCGAAAGTTCCTTCGCCTCGACAATGAAGTGCGACATGTCCGACTCCGCCGTACGTTCCAGGGTGAGCCCGTCTTCCGTACGCGGCGTCCAGGTCTGCGCATCGTCACCGTCCTTGCGCCGCACGAACGCCAGGGCCACGGAACCATCCAGCGCGCGGCCGTCTTCCCCATGCGGCATGCCCAGCACAATCAGGGCGTCGCAATCCATGACGTAGGTTTTACGGAACGTAAGTTTGTACGATTCCCCGCCGCGCACGCAGCGGGCCCGCAGGTTTTCCAGACGCCCCTTCCAGTTCTCCTCGGCGGCGCCGAACATCAAACGCTCCGGTTGTTTCAGCAAAGCCGCATAACGATCCGGCCACAGGTTTCGCAGCAAGAACACCGGCACGTTGAACATCACCATGGCCGGAAAGACGTCGCCGACCAGGCCGGTCTGTTCCAGGCGACGCTGCAACGCACGCTGGTAATCGCCCTCGTTGGCTTCCAGCCATTCGCGGGACGGGGGATAGCTGATACTGTGGAAGATCATATTAAAGCGTGCCCGTAAACGCCACGCGCGCAGGCCCGCGCATCTTCACGCCGCCGGGATTCGCGACGTCGCCGTTCCACTCCAGCTCCAGTACGCCGCCGCGCACGCGAATCTTGCCGCGACGTTCGGCACGGCCGGTCAACACCGCGGCGACGTGTACCGCGCACGCCCCGCTGCCGCACGACAGCGTCTCGCCGCTGCCGCGTTCGAACGTGCGCTGATAGAGTCCGGGCAATTCCGGATCCGGCGAAACGAACTCCACGTTCGTACGCTCCGGAAACGCCGGATGATGTTCCAGCAACGGACCCAACAGCTCCACCGGCTCCCGGTCCGCGTCATCCACGAACAGGACCAGGTGCGGATTGCCCATCGAGACCACGACGCCGCGAACTTCGAGGTCGTTGCTGCCGTGATCGCGCAGCGCCGTCGGTACTTCGAGCTGTAGCGGCACGTCGATGAGCGGGCCGTCGGCGGAATGACCGTTGCCTTTGAAAGGAATGCGTTCGGCCGCGAAGATGGGCGGGCCCACGTCGATCTCGAAGACACCGGAACGCGACGACTCGTCGAACTCCAACACGCGCGCGCGATGCGAACCGGCCCCGCTTTCCAGAACAAACTCGGTTTCGCCGCTGCGCCGGTGAACGTGCAGGGCAATGCAGCGCAGGGCGTTCCCGCACATCGCCGAGCTGCTACCGTCGGCGTTCCACATGAGCATGCGAGCCCGGGCCTCGGGGGATTGCGGCGGCGCGATAAGCACGACACCGTCCCCGCCCACGCCGGTTCGCCGGTCCGAGATGCGGCGGATCGTTTCCGTGTTCGGCACGGGCACCGCGTCGGCCGGAAAATCCAGGGCGTCGAAGAAGACGTAATCGTTGGCCGTGCCCTCCATCTTCACGAAGCCCGGCAACGCGCGCAGGAAGTCTGTATCGGAAAATTTCATATGATGTTACGATTATGAACCCGGCATATGCCCCGGCCGGATTATGTTCCCCAACGGCGCAAAAAAACGGAAAGATCTTACAAAATCATCAAAAAAGAGCGGAACGATTTTACGATTCTTCTCCCTGTATCCTGCCAATGTCGCTCCCTGGAAAGAATCAGACGCCGCAGCAACGGGACGAGTTACGCCACCTTCCCGAGCAGTACTGGCGCGACGGCGATCTGGGACGCTTTATGGAAGAAGCCTCCCCGCTGATTCTCTCTTATTGTCGTCGCCGGTTGAGCCGGGACCCGGACCTCATCGGCGACTTCTACGTGCATTTCTACGAGCGAGCCCCCACGTGCCTGGAAAAATTCCGCGCCCGGGTCGATCGCCAGACCTTCACCGGATATCTCTGCACCTACGTGCGCCACGAATTTTTTAACTATCTCCGGGCCCGGCGCCAGCACAGCGTCGACGAGTTTTCGGCACCGGAGATCTTCGGCCTGGCCGGGGCGGCCAAACCGCAGGCCTCCCATTCCTCGCTCAGCGCCCGCCTCTATGACAGCATCGATGAACTGCCCCTGGAGTCCAGGCTCCCGCTGAAGCTGTACTATGGCGTCGAACCGAGCCTGGAAGAACTGCGCGCCCTCGTGGAGACATCCGGCTCCGCGTCCCGGGCGGCGGAGTTGCTGGATCGCATGCGCCGTCGTCGCCGGCACATCGGACACCAACTGCAGCGCTGCCGGGATCGCATCGCCTACCTCAGCCGCATGATCCACCGCAGCCCGGCCGATCATCCGCGTCAGCACAACTGGAAGCGCTGGAAGGATCGCCTCCACGAAAGCCTGGAACGGGAACGACCGGTACTGAGCCTGGCGGAGATCGGCGATCTGATGCAGATCAGCAAGTCCACGGCCCTGCGACGCATTCGACGCTGCGGTCGCTCGCTGCGCAATCGGCCGGACCTTGCCGGAATTTGAAGACCCTTCTAACGATTCTTGAACAAAGGAAACGCACTATGTCACTTACTGTAGAAGATCCCGTCGCATTTGTATACTCCCGCTCCCGGGGACGTCTGACGCTGCCCCCGGGCCGATTCGAACGGTGTTTCCGGCCGGCCTTTCGATCGTCCGGTACCGGAGTCATACACTCGGACATCGTTCCGCTGGGAACGGCCTATGCCTTGCTTGAACTGCGCGGTGATGACACGTCCATGCGGCTGCAAGTCGAGGGCGGGGGCAAAAACGCCGAGCGGATTAGTATTTCGCTTTACACAAACGGGGATCTGTTAGAAAAATCGTTTCTCGGTGCCCGACGCAGTTGGGACCTCGGTTCCTTCCAGCCAGGCTCCTACCGCCTCGAATGCAATAACGTCACCGCATTATCTTTTCAGATTCAGGAATGAAAGTGAAAGTCGTAACGAAAGGCGAAGTCAACATAGTAAGGATTGAAGGCGCCATCAAGTCCGGCGACGAATACAATCTCGCCGAAAAAATGGAGAAGTACATCAAGCCCGGCCAGGCTCCCAAGTTCATCATCGACATGAAGAAAGTCCCCTTCGTCAACTCGGCGGCTCTCGGGGTCTTTCTGAACATCTACAAACACGTCGACAATCTCAAAGGCCGCATGGTCTTCGCCGGCCTCAATGCCGACGTCGAGAACCTCATGGAAATTACGAAGCTCTCCTCGATCTTCGAAATCTTCCGCACGGTGGACGAAGCTCTGGAAAGCTACGATTTCTAAGCAGATCGAGTACTTCTTACGGCTAAAAACCGGCGTTCCGAATGGGCGCCGGTTTTTTTATTGCTCTCGTTAATAATGTAAACTCCCTTTGTAGTACAACGACCGGCTGAGCCGGGTGGCCCGCGGGTTGTCCGGGGCGATTTCCAGAACCTCTTCCAGAACAGCGCGGGCCTCGTAGTAGTCGCTGTTGAGCCGGTAGAGTTCGGCGAGGTTTAACAGATTCATAATGTGACCGCGGTCCCGCAGGCGGCAACGCTCCCCGAAGTCGATGCCGCGCGACAACGGAACGTCGCCGTCGAGCAGATACGTGGCGCGCACGCCGAAGGCCGCGATGTACAAATACTCCGTCTCCGACGGCACCAGCCAGGCCAGGGTTTCGTAGACCCGCGAAGAGTCTTTGATGCGCCGGTTCGCGCGATAGATGGTCGCCAGGTACGGATAGATTTCCGGATCGTCGTCCTTGAAGGCCAGGGCCTTTTCGAAGGCCTCGCAGGCGTCCGCGTATTTGCCGGCCTGGAAGTACTTCTTGCCCTTTTGTTTCAGATGAATGTATCCCGGCGGCGGCATGTGATAGTCGTCGGCCTCCTCCTGGCGATACGCCGCCCGCAGGATGCTGACGTCGTCGGCCAGCGTGCCCGTTTCCAGCGTTCGATCCAATATGCCGTTCAGATCGCCGCGCGCATCTTCCACCAGGCGCAGAAACAGCGCCTCGTCCTCGTTCATGGTGTCTTCTTCGCCGCTCTCACCGGGAGCGATGAGGATGTCCTGGCGCCCGTCGGAACCGATCAACAACACGTCCCGGGCCGCAAGTTGCAGGACATTGATTTGAAAGGGTTTGTTTAATCCGGCCATGCCCTGCATGCCGAGCTTCGGCATGATGTACTCATCGTCGCGGGCAAAGCGCGCCCGGCCGTCGCGATACAACACGACGCGCGGATGCTCGGCGTTCACATAGTAGGCCACCCCGCGCTGTTCTTCGATGAGCCCGCAGACGACGGTGGCCGTCATGCTGCCGTCGAAGGATCGAAAGACGTCGTGCAATTGTTGAAAGCAATCCTGCAACCAGCGTTCCGGCGAACGAGCGGCGGCGGCGGCGCTGTGCTCCGAACGACTGAGAATGGACTTGAAAACCGTGCCGAGGACCAGAGCTCCGCCGGCCCCCTGCATGGACTTGCCCATGGCGTCACCGTTGATGAAGGCCGTGTAGTCACGGTTCTGCAAACGAATGCGCTGGGCCGCGGAGAGATCGCCGCCGAGTTCCACATCCCAGCGTCGAAAGCGGAAGGCCTTCATCTGTCGGGTAACAACCTCGATCTTTAAGTGCGGGCTCGCCACGTCGCTACCGGTCAGCGGTTCAATGAGGCGGCTCGTGAGAAAGTAGTCCCCGTCCTGTCGACTCTTCAGGATGTTCAACTGGCGCACGGTGGCGGCGAGTATGCGCGTCTTGCGATTGCTTTCGATGGTTTGCCGCAGCAGACGATCCCGATAGAAGACCGCCGCCACACTGAATACGATCACACCGATCAACGACGGCACGATAGCCTGGGATTCGTACTCGCCGGCAATGAACAGGGCGCACGACAGTGCAAAGATGACCGCCAGATTCAACAGGGCGACGCGCGGCTGCATGTGAACGAGCATCGCAAACGAGAAGATCAACAGCACCAGGACGTACGGTGTGCCGGTGGCGGGGTTCAGAAACAGCAGGACGAGCTGACAGACGATGAGGGAGTATCCCGCCACGAGAAAGGCCGGGAGAACCCAGCGACGCAGGCCGCGCCGGGAAAGACCGACGGCAACAAACAGTACGAAACAAACGGCGAAGACGGTCAGATCGCCGAGGACGAAGTAGTTCCGAATCTGCGCGCCGGCGCTCGCCCCGACCAAAAAGTAATCCAGCACGGCAAAGGCCGGCATGATCAAGCAGAGCATGGTCACCACGAAGGGCATGAGTCGCAGGTTCTGGCGCCGGTACTCCACCGCCAGTTCCCGTTGCGCCCGCGAGCGTCGGCCTGCGAACAAACTTTTCATGGATGGAAACTCACCTCAAAACTCTTGATGCAGAATGTTACGGCCCCGGGCATGCACGGTTCTCGCGATCAGGTACATCAGCAGGCCGGAAGGTCCTAAGAAAAGCGTAAATACCAGACACGGCGCGCTGATCCAACGAGAAATCCCCCGGCTGCGTGCGTTTTCGCTGATCCAGGTTCCGACCACAAGATCAAAGCAAAGATAATGGACCCAGCCGGCCAACAGCACATACGGATGCTGGAACAGGAGGGCTACGTCCGCAAGGGAGCCGAAGCCGCCCTCGGCCTGGCCGAAATAGCGGATTACCAACCACACGTAGAGCACGGCCAGGAGCGCCGGGAGCAACATGGCGTGAACCACGATGCGCGTACCGCGCCAGTCGGGGAGAATCAGCAGGAGGAGCCAGCCGGGAAGCACTCCGTAGGTGGCGAGGGTGAACAGGGTTTCATAGTGCATCCGTTCCTTATGAGACGAATCATCCGGTGTTGAAAGAGTTTTTTTTGCCGCGCAAGGCCGTGCTAACTTTTTCTGAACAAAAGCTACGGCGAGTCTACGCCAGGAAATAGCCCTTGCATGGAAGGGCCGTTCTGTACGGATGTGCGCATGAGCGGACGGAATCGTAGCATTGTCCTCCTGACGGACTTCGGCCTCGTGGACTGGTTCGTCGGAGTCATGCACGGCGTCATTGCCGGCATCGCTCCCGGCGTCGGCGTCGTCGATTTGTCCCACGAGGTGCGTCGCGGCGACGTGCGCGACGGCGCCTTTTTTCTCGAAGCCGCGGTGCCGTACTTTCCGGAGGGCACCATCTTCTGCTGCGTCGTGGACCCGGGCGTCGGTACACACCGGCGCGCCGTGATCGTCGAAGCCGACGGGCGTTTCTTTGTCGCTCCGGACAACGGTCTGCTTTCGTACGTCCTGCCGGTCGCGGAGGCCGGAGCGTTAACCGCGTTCGCCGTCGAACATCCGGACTGGATGCTTGCAAGTCCGAGCAGTACCTTTCACGGCCGGGACGTCTTCGCGCCGGCCGCGGCACATCTTGCCGCAGGGAGCGACATCCGCACGGCCGGGCCCGAACTCAAGCCGGCCGATCTGGTACGTCTGGAACGATTGCAACCAACCTTCGCGGACGAGCACGTGCACGGCAACGTGTTGCACGTGGATCGTTTCGGGAATCTCATCAGCAACATTCGCGGGGACATCCTGCGAGATCGCTATCCCGATCGCCCGTCGGCGCACTGGCATCTGCGGATTCGGAACCTGCTGCTGAACGGCCTCGCCACGACCTACGGTGACCGCGCCCCCGGCGAATTTTTGTTCTATGACGGATCGGCGGGGTACATCGAGGTTGCCGAGAATTTGGGAAACGCGGCGGAACGACTGGGCGCGGATGCCGGCTCGAAGGTGGAGTTGTTTTTTACACAGGCCTGAAACATGACCGACACACCGACATACGAAGAATACATTGAACAAACGAAGCTGGCCCTGCAAAGCGGCGACATACAGGAAGCACTAAGATCACTTCAGTGGACCTTACGATTTCCCGCCGCCGATCTCGACTCGCCGGAGCGCTGGGCCGGGGCATTTCAGTTGCTGGCGGACGCCGGCGCCCGGGTGGCCGGCGAAGACTTCAAAGCAAGCATCGCGGCGATTGTCGAAAGCCCGGACGACGTGAACGCCCTCTACAAAGCCGGCTACGATCTCATTGAGTACAATCTGCCGGCCATCGCGGCGACGGTGCTGGCCCGGGCCAACGCGACGGCCCCCGGCCAGGAAGGCATCGTCGCCGAACTGGTGGCCGCCTTCGAACGCGAGGGTTGGAACCACGCCGCGTGCGAGGTACTGCGCAAAGAAACGGAACTGCTGGAACGCAGCTTCATCTGCCGGTACCTGCTCGTGTTCAACTCGATTCTCTCAGGCGATCTGAAGACAGCCCGGGAAAACCAGGCGCATCTTCGGCCGGCCGACGACGAGCAGCAGCGTTTCATGGTAAGTACCACCCAGGCAATGTTAGAACGCGCCGACTTCATTACACAGAACGATCTCGGCAAACTCGATACGATTCCTGGCGAGTTCGCCACGGACCTGCGGGCGTGGCAGTTCGTAATTTCGGCGACCGTGATGCTGCACATTTCCCGCGAAGGCTTCGATGAAGGCATGCACGGGCGCTACGCCTTCGTTCAGGATTCCTTCGAGCTCTGCCACGCCGGTTTGCAAAAGCTGCGCATGCTGCTGGGCGTGAGCGGTCGTCTGCCGAAATCGGTCGCGTATCTTCCCGAGCGCAACAGCGAAATCCTGGGTCACGCCGCGGCGCAACTCTTCGGAGTCGAAGCGCGGCCCTTCCTGCCGGAAAACGCCGACGACGACTTTGTGGATGCAAGCAACATAGAACTCATCGTCGCGTACGATCTGAACGCCCTCTCCGATGAACGCCTCGCGCAAACAATCTATCCGCTGCTCCGCAACGCCGATCCCGGACGACTGCTCTTCACCCACGCCATGAACTGGACCGCCGACTTTCCGGTCGCCCCGGACGTCTGCACGTTTCTGTACCAGGCGTGCACATCTCCCTGGGGCGAACGTTTGACCTTCGGCGCATCCAACGAGGTCACGCAAACCTCGGCCATGACCGAAGACCCGGGCGTGATTGCGCAGTTGATTCTCGATGCAAAGATCGACGACGCCGAATTGGAAGATCGCGACGCCCTGGAAAACTACGGGCGGGTGCTACGCGGTTCGGCGTTCGACTTTGTGGATCGGGAAATGCAGTCCCGCGCGCGGTTCTTCGTGGGTTCGCCGGTGACCAGCAATCGCTTTGTGTAATCGCGCACGCCCCGATTCTAAGTACAGGCGGATACGAACTTACTGCTGTTTTTTCTTCTCCGCTTCGAGCAGCATCCGCTTCGTCCGCCAGCGCACTCGCCGGCGCGCCTTATCCAGAATCTCCGCTTCGAGACGCATGACCGCGTCGTCGACGTCGGCGACGTTCTCCCGCGATTCGCGCGCCTCCAGGTTTTTGTGACGACGGCCGTGTTCTTGCAGGAACCGAAACAGGCGGTTCGGATGGTTCGTGAACATGCCGTCCACGTTCATGTCCAGGAACTTTTCCATGTCGCGGTAGCTGTTGATCGTGAACGGCAGAACTTTGACGTCGACGTCGTGGCAGAGGTTCACGAACTTCTGCGTAAGATCCACCGAGTGCGGGTTAAAGGCGACCATGCCGTACTTTTCTTTGAGATGTTTCGGACTCAGGCGCCCCACGTCCTTGTAGTGCAGCAGCGCCGTTTTGATTTCCGGCGCAATGCTCCGAATCCGCTCCAGGAAGGCCCAGCGAAACGAAGAGACGATTACACGATCGGTAACGCCGTAGCGTCGCACGGCCTGGACCACCTGGTGCTCCACACCGTCTTTTTGAAACTCTTCTTCCCAGCACTCTTTCTTGATTTCGATGTTCACCATGATCCCGGCGCCGCGGGAAATCAAGAGTACCTCGTCCAACGACGGCAGGTGCGCCCCGGTGTACTTCGGGTGAAACCAGCTCCCGGCGTCCAGTTTGCGCAGATCGCGATAGTCCCACTCGTGGACGTACCCGGCGCCGTCCGTCGTGCGACTGAGCGTGTTGTCGTGCAGAATGATCAGCCGGCGATCCCGGGTCATGGTAACGTCGAACTCGATCATGTGGCAGCCCAGCTTGATCGCCTCGCGCAATCCGATGAGCGTGTTCTCCGGATACGAACCGCTCCAACCGCGATGGGCAATGACCATGAAATCCTCCGGACCCTTAAGTTCCGCAAGGTCAATCTTAGCGTCCTCCGCGGCGCGCTCCAGATCCCGGCGCTCCTGTTCCAGGGCGTGCCCGGCCTTCTGGTACTCCGCCTGCAACTCCGTGTTGATCAGTTGATCGAAGGCTTCCAGGCGAATGCGGATTTCTTCTTCGGTGTAGTTATAGAATTCAGGGTACGTTTTCGATGACATACTTTAGAACTTAAGCGACAGGGAGGAATTTACTCAGCCCCCGGATGATACTCCCGCTCGGTGCGCGCACGCAGGTCCGCCTCGTGAAACAAGGACGGCCGCAGCAGTCGCCGGCTCATGAGGAACGCCTGGTCGTCGTAATGCTCCGACTCCGGCCGCGAGACGTTGCCGAACTGATGCAACGAAAACGAACGCGGGCCGTCCGGCGTGAACTCCACGATCTGCACGTAGGTGTCCCCGGCCCAACCGACGAGCTTGCCGTCCGGCGCGGGTTTGGTGTGCACGGCGTTGAGAATATCCGGCCCGCCGCCCATGGGCAGGTCCGTTTCGCCGCGACGAATGCGCTGGGCCTCGCCGAGGGGCACGTCGATGCGGCCAAAGTTCTTTAAAAGATAAGTTACGGCCTCGCGGAATCCGTCGCAGGGATCCGGGCGGTACAACGAGCGCTCCAGGACCGCGGTGATCGTGGGCTGGAACGTACGAATCGCCAGGGCGGCCGTGGTGTCCGTCATATGGGTGCTGCCGTCCCAGCGATGCAGCATTTCGAGGCCGCGCTGTTCGAAGCCGTTCCGCGCCTCGCAGCCGGCGAGCACCGGATAGATGACGTCCGTGTAAATGGGCGCGTCCTTCGAGTAGTATTGATCCCACTTGTAGCGCTGGAATTCCTCGGCCGTGATGGACTCGTCGCCGCCGAAGAGTTCGCGCGAGCGGATCGCGCGGTTGGTCATGCGTGTTTCGATGCCGTCCGCCGGAGAATAGTTGTCGCGCCGCGGGTTGCCGTTGCCGGTGGTCGTAAAGAACGGATCGCTGTTGCAGTTCTGTACGAAATCCGCCGGCGGGTTCAGCACCGACGGCAACCGGTCAAAAGGCAGCACTTCCGGATCCCACAGCGCCGCGAGTTCATTGCCGGGCAGCACGGTACGATAGTCGTAACGCTCGTCGCGATTCGGCAGGAGGGCGTTATAAACGTAAAAGATGTTGCGCGCATCGGCGTAGATCGTATGCATCATGGGAACGTTCTGGCGGCGCATGGCGTCACGCCACTCATCGAAGTTGCGCGCCTTGTTCATACGATACCACTGCTCCACGGCCCCGACCTCGCGCCCGGCGGCGGTGTGGCGAATGGCATAATAACCGGCCTTGCCCTTGATCACCGGGCCGTGCACGCTCCGGTAAAACGTCTGCTCCAGCACGAACTCCGGCAGCGGAATCTCGAACAAACCCACGTCCACCATGATCCGCGAGCGATACGTTTCTAACTCACGCCACTCATCACCCAGGCGGTACGTCAACTCACGCTCCGGATGCATCTCCAGTTTATAGATGTCCCACATGTCCGGCGCGTTTACCGTGTGCGCCCAGCCCAAATTCTCGTTGTGCCCCACGAAAATGACCGGGGCGCCGGGGAACGTGCCGCCGATCGTGTTCCAGCCTTCCTCCGAAACGACGTGGGCCTCGTACCAGGCCACGGCGCCGGTGTAAGGTTGATGTGAGTTTACATTAAGCCGCACGATGCCGTCCGCCGAGCGCCGCCGGCCCACGGCGTGAGCGTTCGAACCGATCATGCGCGGAAAAACGACAGCCGCCTCATCCTCCTGCTTCTCGTAGTAATCCCCGAAGCCCGCCTGCACCGGATCGCCCACGTTCAACTCCTCGGCGTCCAGGATCGCCTTGATTCCGGCGTTCACGCGCTGAAACAGCGGCAGCTTATGTGCGAAACCGCGGGCGACGTCGACGCCGGTGATGGGCAGAAAACGGCCGTCGGCCTCGTCGGGATGACGGGCGGCATAGAAGTTCAGGCCGGCGGCGTAAGCTTCGAGGACGGCTTTCATCTCCGGTGAGAGCCGTGCGTACTGCTGTTCCGCCGCTGCCTGAACGCGAAACGAGCGCACAAAGAAGTCGTTGCCGACGGCGGTTTCGCTCAGGAGCGCGCGGGACAGTTCGCCCCGGGCCGCGGTGAGCGCGAGGAAGATGGTCCGCCAGTCGTCCTCGGCGTGGGCGTAGGCGAAACCGAAGGCCGCGTCGGCGTCGGTCTTACCGAAGATGTGCGGCACGCCGAATTCATCGCGGACGATGGTGACACGTTCGGCCCGGACGAGCTGCGCCTCGGTGACGCCGGGCACCGCCGGAAACGTGAGCGCCGGGCGCACGAGATACCAGAGCCAGCCCAGGAAAACCAGCGCAAGCACGGCGACAAACACCCGCATAATACGGGACGAAAAGGGAATACGTTCGAGGAGCTTCATCATTGACTGAATACCGGACCTCAGAAAGAACTGAACAAAACCGCTGTAAATCGGATTTTTATGCCCGCACCCGCCCTTCGCCAGCGCACCGCCCCCGTGACGTCCTTCCTCATTCTCGTCAACACCGCGGTCTACATCTACGTCACCATCTTCGTCGGCCAGGCGGGCTCCTTCGCCTTCCTCGATGACTACGGCCTGAACCCGCAGGAGTTCTGGGAGCATCAAAAAGTGTGGCAGCCGCTCACTTCGATGTTCATCCACGTCTTTCTCATTCATTATGCCTTCAATATGCTGGCGCTGTGGTCCGTGGGCACGCCCCTCGAAATGACCATCGGCTCGGTGGGTTTCGCCTGGCTCTACATGATTTCCGGTTTTGCGGGTTCGATCTTCCTGTTGATCTTTAATCCGGACCTGCCCGGCGGCGCCCACGGCGCGTCCGGCGCGGTCTTCGGCCTGCTCGGCGCCCTCGCCATCTTTTATCCCAACTCACGTCTGCTCGTCATGTTCATTCCCATGAAGGCCATTACCGCCGCCTTCGCCCTGGCCGGCCTGTCGTTGTTCATGTATCTGTTCGACGTGTTGACGATCATCGCGCACATGGCGCACCTGGGCGGCCTCGTCGGCGGTTTTCTGTACTCGAAGTTCGCGCTGCAATTACAGATCGGCCGCAGCACGCTGAGGGCTTCTCCGGGTGTTGCCTGGTGGGACGAACGCAAACGCAAGGCCACGCCCGAAGAAGAGGTGCTGCGCATGATGCGCGGCCTCGCCGACGACGACGCGAAACCGCAGCCCCGGTCCCCGTACTCCGACGCGCGAAGCGATGTGTTGAATCAAACGCAGCAGACACCGGATCTTAAGACGCCCGCGCCGGAAGTTAAGGACGATGCGGCGCCGATGCCGTCAACGCCGCCGACGCGTGAGGGCCCGCCGGATAGTTCGCCGCCGGATCAGCCGGCGCCTCCCGATGGTTCGCAGAGTCCGGCCCCGGAGCCGGGCAGCGGAGAGAAGCGGCTGCACTTCAATCCGGAGACGGGCAAGTTCGAGTTACGGTGAGTCTCCTGGCCGCTCTCGAATGTGCACATCTCTCTGCGGAAACGGCACGCGCACGCCGTACTCGCGCATCTTCGCGTGAATCGCAAAGTTCAAATCGCTCACCAGGCGACCTTTGCGGTGCAGCCGTTCCTTCGTAAACACGCGCAGATCAAACTTTAAGCCGCTGTCACCGAACTCCAGGAAGCGCACCACCGGCTCCGGAAAGTCCAGGACGTCGTCGTGCTCCGCCGCGGCCTCGAGCAACGCGCGCTGTACATTGTCCAGATCGCTCTCGTAATCGACGAGCAGCGGAATGCGAAAGCGAATGCGTTGTTCGGTGTGGGACCAGTTGATCACGTTCTCCGAAACGAAACGCGAGTTGGGAATGATGATGGCGATGTCGTCGTTCGTGAGGACCGTCGTACTGCGCAGGCCGATGTTCAAAACGGTGCCCTCGACGCCGCCGACTTCGACGCGGTCGCCGATCTTGATCGGCCGCTCGAACAGAATGATCACCCCGCTTACGAAGTTATCGGCGATGTTCTGCAATCCGAAGCCCAGGCCGACGCCCACGGCACCGGCGATAACGGTGAGCGTCGTCAGATCAATGCCGGTGCTCTGCACGATGACCAGCAGGCCGATCAGAATCACCACGTAACGCACGATGCTGCCGATGGCCTGGCGCACGCCGATGTCGACTTTACTCTTCGCGAACAGGCGGTCCGTGATGAGCGCGGTCAGCCGTTTGGTAATGACGAACAACAGGATCACGGCGACCAGGAAGTACGTTACTGTCCACACGGTGATGGTCTTACTTTCGAGTTCCACGAGGGGGATGGCCAGCCACTCCGGCACCGCGCCGAGCATATCCCACATCCATCGCATCATCTCACTCAAATCATTCTGCTCCCGTACAACGCGACCGAACGTTGCCCGCGGCCGCCGCCGTGTTTATACTGTTGCGTGTAAGTATAATAAAAGAAAACGTGGATTCCTTCAACGACTCCCGGACCAATCGATGAACACCATCGCAGCAAAACCCTATCGATCCATCAACCCCGCCACTGAAGAAGTGATCTCCGGGTACCCGCACATCGGCGCGGCCGAAGCCGCCGCGGCCGTAGAACGCGGTCACGCGGCCTTTGTGAAGTGGCGCGAAACAACTTTCGAACATCGTGCACAAATATTGCGCAAGGCGGCGGCCCTTCTAAAAGAAGACAAACGCAAGTTCGCCGAACTCATGGCCCGGGAGATGGGCAAACCCCTGGCCGAGGGCGAAGGGGAAATCGAAAAATGCGCCTGGGCCTGCGAGCACTACGCCGAACACGCGGCACAGTATCTCTCCGAAGAAGACGTGCAAACCGGGGCGGCGCATGCCTTCGTCAGTTATCAGCCCATCGGCCTCGTACTTGCGGTCATGCCCTGGAACTTTCCGTTCTGGCAGGTCTTTCGTTTCAGTGCGCCGGCGCTTATGGCGGGCAACGGCGCCATCCTCAAACACGCCGAAAACGTGCCCGGCTGCGCCCTGGCCGTAGAAGACGTGTTCATGCGGGCCGGTCTGCCGCAGCACTTATTTCAGAATCTCTTCGTCGACCATGCAGTCACGGCGAAGCTCATCGAACACAAACTTGTGCGCGCCGTAACCTTAACCGGCAGCGTTCGCGCCGGTCGCGCGGTGGCCGCGAAGGCGGGCGAACAGTTGAAGAAGAGCGTCCTGGAACTCGGCGGCAGCGACGCCTACGTCGTTCTGGGAGACGCGGACCTCGACCTGGCAGCACAGGTCTGCGCCGCCTCACGCATGATCAACGGCGGCCAGTCCTGCGTGGCGGCCAAGCGCTTCATCGTGGTCGACGCCGTCTACGACGCATTTCTGAAAAAGTTTCTCGAAAGATTGCGCACTGTGAAGATGGGCGATCCGTTCACCGACGGTGTAACCCTGGGCCCCCAGGCCCGCGCGGATTTGCGCGACGATTTGCACGATCAGGTGCGACGCAGTGTGGACGCCGGAGCCGAAGTCGTACTCGGCGGCGAAAT
Organism: Leptonemataceae bacterium; assembly: GCA_965227295.1. Taxonomy (GTDB): domain Bacteria; phylum Spirochaetota; class Leptospiria; order Leptospirales; family Leptonemataceae; genus JANSYA01. The sequence continues at coordinate 176,883 of OZ245742.1, forward strand.
TCCGGACGGCCCCGGTTTTTATTATCCGCCGACGGTACTCACGAACGTCGCGCCCGGCAGCCCGGCGTACTCCGAGGAACTCTTCGGCCCGGTGGCGGCGGTGATTCGCGCGAAGGACACCGACGACGCCCTGCGCATCGCCAACGACAGCGACTACGGCCTCGGCGGCGCCATCTTCACGGCGGACGTCGAGCGCGGGGAACGCCTGGCCGCGGAACGTTTCGACAGCGGCAACGTCGGCGTCAACGGCCAGGTACGCTCGGACCCGCGTCTGCCTTTCGGCGGCGTCAAGGACAGCGGCTACGGCCGGGAGCTCTCGCACTTCGGCATCCGCGAATTCGTCAACATCAAAACGGTGTTGCGCTCGTAACATTTCGTAAAAAGCACTTAACGGGAGATCATTATTCTCGAAATCGCATTCGTTCTCGTACTGATCGTCGCCTTCTTGCTGGTGCTGGCCTTCGAAAAGCTCCGGCCGGACACGGCCGCGCTCTGCGTCATGGCGGCGCTCATGCTCGGCGGCGTCGTCGACCCCGGCGAAGCCGTGCAGGGATTCGCCAACAAGGCCACGCTCACCGTGGGCGCCATGTTCGTTTTGAGCGCCGGTCTCTTAAAGTCAGGTGCGCTGAACTTTGTGGCGGACAGCCTCGGCCACGTCTTTGATCGCAATTTCTGGGCCGGCCTCATTGCCATGATGTTTCTCATCGGCGCCGTGTCGGGTTTCATCAACAATACCGCTGCCGTGGCCATCTTCCTGCCGTTGATCCTGCGTGCCGCCCGCCGTGCGGAGGTCTCCGCTTCGAAGGTGCTTATGCCGCTATCGTTCGCCTCGATGTTCGGCGGGGTCTGCACGTTGATCGGCACGTCCACGAACATCCTGGTGAGTTCCATCGCCGCGGAGCGCGGCCTGGAACCCTTCGGCATGTTCGAGTTCGCGCCCCTGGGCGTGTTGATCTTCGCCGCCGGCCTGCCGTACATGCTGTTCGCGGCCGCGCGCCTGATTCCCGAACGCGAAGCAGGCCGGGAAAACTTAACCGGTGATTTTCAGATGGCGAACTATCTCACCGACGTCCGCGTTCTCCAGGATGCGGGCTGGGCCGGCAAGGCCATGCGGGAGTCACCCTTCTGCGACGGCACCGACGACGACATCGAGATCCTGGCCGTTTATCGCGAAGACGAAGTACTGAAGAATCTCAGCGGAGATACGATCCTCAAGGTCGGCGACGTGCTCCGCATTCGCAGCGACGTCGAGCGCATCCGCGACCTACAACGTTCCCGCGGCGTGCTGGTTCTCGCTTCCGGCGGATTCCAGGACAAGGACCTGAACACCGATGAGGCCGTCCTGCTGGAAGCCGTGATCGCGCCGAACTCGCCGATCTCCGGCAAGACACTAAAAAAAACACGGCTGCTCAAAAATTATGGCGCTTCGATTCTCGCCATCGGCCGACGCGGTCGCATCTTACACGAGCGCCTGGACGAGGTGGAACTCGGCCCCGGGAACACCCTGCTCCTTCAGATACCGCCGGAGCAACGCGAAGATCTCACGAACGATCCGGCATTCGTGATGGCCTCCGAGGTACCGGAGCCCGAGGAACGTCCGGCAAAGATCTGGCCGTCGGTGTTGATCGTCGCGTCCGTGGTGACCCTGGCTGCGGCGGGTGTCTTTTCGATTCTAACAGCCAGCATCGCCGGCGCCGTGCTGATGATTCTTACCGGCTGCCTGCGCGCCGAGGAGGCCTACGAGGCCATCGACTGGCAGGTCATCTTTTTGCTCGCAGGTGTGCTCAGTCTCGGCGTCGCCCTGGAAACCACCGGCGGTGCGGAACTGCTCGCCGACGGCATTGCGAAGTACCTGGGACCGCTCGGTCCCGCGTTTATTGTATCGGCGATCTTTCTCGTAACGTTCCTGTTGACGAACGTCATTTCCAACAACGCCTCGGCCGCGCTCTTTGCCCCCGTCGCGATTACCCTGGCCGAATCCCTGAACGTCGACCCGCGCCCGCTGCTCATGGCAGTGACCTTCGCCGCGTCGCTGTCGTTCATGACGCCCATCGGCTACCAGACGAACACCTTCATTTACGGGCCGGGTCGTTATAAATTCGGCGACTTCTTTCGCGTGGGTACCCCGCTGAACTTTATTCTGTGGGTCATCGCATCGGTGATGATTCCGGTGATCTGGCCGTTTTAAGGATCTTGTCGAGCCTTCGAAAAAAAGCACCGCTGTCCCTTGCAACCTGCTGTGGACCAAAAAAAATCTCTAGACACGCCCCCCTTCAAATCGTCCCATATCCATCCGAGGTCTCTTATGAATCCGAATCATGCCGAAGAACTGACCAACCTTGCACCGAACGCGGACATTGCTCCGGACGCTCTGGCGCGCGTGGTCGACGAAGTGCGCGCTGAAGCGCAAATCAGCCCCGACCGCTACCTGAACGAAACGATCGTTCCGGAAGGCGGCGAGTAAGTCGCTTCTCCGTGGTCGCATCCCGGCTGTTCGGCCAGGAGACGGAGTATGCCATCCGTTTCTCGGCTCCGGCCGGGTCTGAGTCCGCGGAGCGCCCCGATCATTCCCTCATCTTCCACGCCTTTCGTGCGGCCGTAAAAAAGTTCGTCCGCATCCGCCCCGGCGAGTGGTCGTTCTTCAAAGAATCCTTCTTCGTCGAGAACGGCGGCGCCTTTAACTACGAATCCCAGCCCTATGCCCCCGAGGCCGGCCTCATCGAGGGGGCCACACCGGAATGCCGTTCGCCCCTGGAGTGCCTCGTCTACCAGCGCGCCCAGGAGCAACTGCTCCTCCGGGCCATCCCCGAGGCCGAGGCCTATTTACGACGCAAGGGTTTTCCGGGTTCCCTCGGCCTCCTGAAAAATTGCCGCGACGCCGAAGGCCACATCTACGGCGCCCAGGAAAACTACGGAACGGACATTGCCTCGGGCCTGCGTCTCTGGCTGTATCGGATGGGGCTCGTGTTGTGCCTGCCGCTGCTGTTGTTCTGGTGGGTCCTGTATATGGGCTGCCTTACGCTCGTCGTTACGCTGTCGCTGTTGGTACAGTTCTGTCTCTGGCTCGGCTATAGTTTGCTGCACGGCTTCTTAAGTTTTCCCGCCTGGATGTTACGCAGCGCATTCTTGCAAAAACGCGTAGACGATCTTACGGCCTTCAAGGATCGGCTGGCCGCGCGCTGGTCCATGTTCTCCGAGAGTACCGAGTTTCATCGGCTCATCGCCCGCCTGGAGTATACGATCTTCTTTCCGCCGACGCTGATTATCCTCTGGCCGTACACGCTGCTGCTGCGTCTGTGCGCCTTCGTACCCCAGCGCCGCCAGTTGACGGCGTTTTTCGCGTCCCGGGTAATCTTCACCGGCGCCGGCACGTTGCTGGAAGCCGGAGCAGATGCCGGTGGCGGCGTATTTGCCCTTTCGGAAAAGGGCACCGCCGTAAAACGCATGAATCGAATCACCATCGGTCCCGAGGACCGGCCGCTCTTCGACAACGGCAATCTGCACAAGGCCTTCATGCTGGCCGGACTGAGCACGCTGGTGTTGCGACCGGCTTCGTTCCTGGGACTCTTCACGCGCCGGTCACGTTTTCAAATCGGTATGGCCGACTCCAACCGCGCCCAGTTTGCCGAGTATTTGAAGTTCGGGACGAGCCTGTTGGTCCTGGACGCCTTCGAGGCCGGCTACTTAAAAGATGCGCCGCGCCTGCGCCGGCCGGTACGCTCCCTGCGTGAGCTCGTCCACGATTGCAGCCTGAGCACGAGCGTGCCCGTACATCGCCTTACAACGACGGACGGCGAACGCAAACGCAACGCAAACGCCCTGGAGCTCCAGCGCTGGTACCTGGAACGCGTGCGGCAGTATCTACACGACCGCGACGCCGACGAGGGCGCGGCGTCCATTACACCGGAGCGAGTGGAGGAACGCGAGATTTTCCGGCTATGGTCGGAATGCCTGGATCTCTTAACTGACGATCCGGGAAAGTTAATCGGCCGACTGGATTGGGTTACGAAACGTTATCTCATCGAAGCCGCCGGACGCGACCTGGCCTTCTCCGCGCAGAAGAAGATCGACCTGGGCTACCACGAACTCGGCGGCGCCTATTTCGATCGCCTGGAAGCCGAGGGCATTGCACCGAAGCTCGCCCCGGACGATGCCGTGAGCACGGCCGTATTCCAGCCCTCGTCGCCGGAGCGGGTCCAGCTCCGCTCGCGTCTGATTCGGGACAGCAGTTACGGCGGGCGACGCATTACCGTATCCTGGAACCGTGTACGCATCGGCGACTGGTGGGACCGTAAGATCATCTCTCTTGATGTTTACCGCAATCAAAAGAACAAGGGCGACGGGCATCCATGAGATTGAGCCGAACGGCGTTTGTAATCTTTCTGGGCCTGTGTTGCGGCGGCTGTTACTCCGCATCCTTCCGTCCGGCGGACGATTATCCGAACCTGCGACGGATAGACGTGCAACCAGGCGACGTCGTGCTCGTCTACGAGCGCCCGGAACGATCTTTCGTAATTCTCGGTGGTATGGAAGTTCGTGACGTCGACAGTTTGCGCGATCCGGATTTTCAGGAGTTCGTCCGGGCGGAAGCGGCCCGCCGCGGCAGTACGGGTGCCTGGGTTCTCAGCAACAGCGCGCGCACCGCGGCCCATGCGACGTTCGGTGAGTGGTTCAACCCGGGCGGCGGCATCGGCATCGTACGCGTGTTGTTGTTTCACTTTGAGTAGCGTGAGCGTAGTTTTTTACATGTTGCTGCGCAAAGAAGACCAGGACGGCATTGCGCGTTTTTGCGATCAGATCGCCGGCGCGGTTTGCACTGCTTTGTTACTCCGACAGATGGAGGAGGAACGTCGCACGGCGGACCGCCTGCTGCTGAACGTGCTGCCGGAGGCGGTGGCCGCGGAACTTAAAGAACACGGCCGGGTCGAACCGCAAACCTACGGAACCGCGTCGGTTCTGTTCACGGACTTCAAGGGTTTCACCGCGGCTACGACGTCCGGGGCTACGACGTCCGGGGCGACGCCGTTAACGTCGCCACGCGCATGGAATCCAACAGCGATCCGCAGCGAGGTGCAGGAATCACGCCAGCTCTCCCTTCTTGACCTTGCCGTTCGGTGTTCGCGGCAAGGCATCGAGGAACGTCAGTACTCGCGGACACTTATAATCCGCTAAGTTGTTTCGCGCAAACTCTAAGACTTCCACCTCGAAGCGCGCTCGATCCGTCGCATCCAACTGCCCGGTCGTTCGCCCGCTTCGCGCCGCATCACTCAACACCACGAACGCGCCGATCATCCGCAAATCCCGCACCTGAACCTCGCGCACGGCAACCTCGGCAATCAAATCGCAGCCCGCCAGCGCGCGCTCGACTTCCAGCGGCGACACGCGATAGCCGAAGGCGTTCATAACATCGTCGGCGCGGCCGTCATAATGAACGTAGCCGTCGGCGTCGATGCTCGCGCGATCGCCGCCGCAAAACCATTCGCCGTTTCGCAGCGGCAATTCCGGCGCCTGGTCCGGGCCGCGCCAGTAGCCGAGCATGAGCCCGGGATCGTCCCGGTGCACGGCGAGCAGGCCCGCCCCGGATTCGTCCGCCGCCTGAATCGTTACACGTCGGCCGGGCTGCGGCCGCCCCGGAAGCCCCGGCCGTACCGGCACCGCGGGGCCGCTGGAAATGTACGTGGAGATCTCGCTCATACCCAGGGCCTCGTAGAGTTCGCGCCCGGTAGCCTCTTTCCAGGCCGCATACAATTCCGGCGACAACGCCTCGCCGGCCGTAAGGCCGTGGCGCAGCTGCGAGTCACGCACTAACGTTAAGTCACCGTACTTTAGTATGCGTCGATACAACGACGGCACCGCGGCGAAGAGGCTCGCCCCCTGTTCCTGGATCAATCGCGGCCAGACGCCCGGTTCGATCCAACCGCGCACGAGCACGGCCGCAGCCCCCGCGGCCCAGGGATCCATCAACCCGACGCCGAGGCTGTAGGTCCAGTTGAGTTGCCCCGCATGGAGCAGGCGATCCTCCGGCCGCAGATCAATCCAACCGGGACCCGCGATCGGGCGGCGCCCGAGGATACTGCGATGCGCGTGCAGGACGCCCTTTGGTTCGCCGGTGGTCCCGCTGGTGTAAATCAAGAACGCCGGATCGTCCGCATGCGTTTCCGCGAACGATGCGCCCGGCCTCGATTCTTTAAGTTCTGAAAATGTTACATTAACATCCGAAGCACGCTTCGGCAACGGCAATCCGGGATCGCCGCACACGAGCGCCGGCCGGGCATGCTCGATCAAGAAGCGTACTTCCGGCGCGCTCAGTTGCGGCGAAACGGGAACCGGCACCAACCCCGCGGCGACGGCTCCGAAGAACGCGAAGGCGAATTCCGGCCCGTGTTCCAGGCGCACCAGCAATCGTTCCCCGCGCCCCAGCCTGCGCAGGCCCGCGGCGACCGCCAGTACCTCCGCGCGCACTTCGGCAAAACTCCACTCCCGCACCGACAACGTTCCGCTCGCCGCGACGTCGACAAACACGAGCGCCGTATCGTCGTCCCGACGCAGGCCGTCTCGTTCCGCAAGGCAATGGGCCGCAAGATTCAACAGGCCGGACATATTTTTAGAAACGCAGCCCGCATTCCGACGTCCAGAGAAAACATCCGACCGCGCGGGAATACGTTGCTGAATTCCCCGCCGGTTGCGATACTAGCGCCATGACGGTCCCCCGCGATGCGCTGAACGATCATCGCCTGTTCTTTACGGCGCAACCGTTGTTCGAGAACATCGCGCCGCGCAGTGCGGCCTTCCGCAAGTTTCTCGATCAGGTGGAGCTCGTGCTCTACGCCCGCTCCGAGGAAATCTACGAACCAGGCACGCAATCGGATTATCTCTACCTGGTCCGGGACGGCGAGGTGCACATCGTTTATGGCCAGGGAAACGGACCGGCACGCACCATCGGCATTCATGGTCGGGGCAGCATCTTCGGCGAGGTCAGCTTTCTCACGCGCGAACCGCATTCATCCTTCGCCGTCGCCACCCTGGACTCCCACATCTATCGCATCCCCGGGGAAGCCTTCGTCGAACTCATGACCGCCGAGGCCGGCGTCGGACGGGTTATGACTTCCATGTTGTCGCGCCGATTGCGGCGTTCGCTGTACGAAGAGAGCCACGCGCATCCGGCTTCGATTCATGCGTTGTTTTACCCGGAAGATCCGGAGCGCGGCAGTGAGGTCTGCGCGGCGCTGGGCGAAGCGTTGGTCCTGGAAAACCCCGGGCCGGTGTTGATCCTTACGTTGAACCCGGCCTCAATGTTCGCCCATCATGAAAACGTAAACGGTCTTTCACGCATCTTAGAAAAGTGGCCGGCCGTTCGCATCGAAGAGATGCTCGGTTACATGGATCATCCGGCCGGCTTCGATCTGCTCGTCGCCAACGAGGTCTACGGCATGGAGCTGAACCTCGATCGTGTGGTGCAGCTCATGCCGGATTTCCTCGGACGCCTGCGCAAGTACTACGCCACCATCCTGGTGGACGCCGGCGGTCTCGTCGAGAACCCGGTGCTCTCCCGCGTGCTCTCACAGAGCGACTACGTAATGTTCGTGCGAAACCCCCACGGGGAAAACGATTCCCGCGCGGGCCGACGCTTTCGTGAAGTCATCGCCTACTGCACGGAGCTAATGGATGATTTTTTCGAACGCGCCATCATTATCTCCGACGAATGCGAGGAGCGCCACGGCGGCGCACCGGCGGACTGGCGCGGCTGGAATCCGAACTCGGCCCTGTACAAACGGCACATGCGATTGTCGTGCGTGAGCGGGGGGCCGGCCCATCGCATCGAAGAACGCGCATTTCAGATCGGCATCAATCGAATCGCGCGCAAGCTCTCGGGAACCTCGCGCGGCCTCGTCCTCGGCGGCGGCGGGGCGCGGGCCTTCGCTCACATCGGCGTTATGGAAGTTCTCGACCGCGAAGGCATCGACTTCGACGCGGTGACCGGAACTTCCATGGGTGCGGTCATCGGCTGCGGCTACGCGATGGGCCGGGACGCCTCGGAGCTGGCGTACCTCGTGAAACAGATCATCCCGGACTCCGACGCGATCCTCGATAAACGTTTGCCGCTCGTAAGTTTCTTTCGCGGCAAGAAACTGAACAAGGCGATTCTTTCCGCCTTCGGCAACACGCGCTTCGAAGACCTGGAGATTCCGTTCTACTGCAACGCCGCCGATCTCAACACGGCCCAGAGCGTCATCTTCGAACAGGGCTTCGTCTCCACGGCCATTCGCGCTTCGGTCAGTCTGCCCGGCATCTTTCCACCGATGAAACTCGGGCCCTACGACCTGGTGGACGGCGGCGTCCTGAATAATCTGCCGGGGGACATCTTACGCGATAAGGGCTTCAACCGCATCATCGGTGTGAACGTTACCCCGCTCGAGGACCACCGTTCCTCGGACACCCAGGTGGAAGATCGCCCCGGCGGTCTGTTTCAAAAGATCAAAGACTATTTCAGCCTGCCCCCGATACTGAAAATCATTTACCGTTCCACCACGATCCAGGGCATCGAGTTACTCAAGCTGCGTCTGGACGACTTCGATTACCTGTTTCACCCGGACATTGCGCCGTGGGACATCTTCGATTTTCACCGGCGCGACGAGATCATCGAAGCCGGTCGCCGCGCGGCTTTGGATAGCCTTCAGGAAATCAAGGACACGTTGTACCGACCGCGGATGTAGGCGCAACCGCGCTTCAAGAATTGAGCTTCGCGGCCGTGGCCGTTAGAATCACATGCCCGATCAGGAAACGGTTTACAGGACGCCCCCGATCCTTACGCTGGATTTGTATGAAGGTGGTAATCCTCGCCGGCGGTCGCGGCACGCGGATCAGCGAAGAGAGCGTCCTGAAACCCAAGCCCATGATCGAAATCGGCGGCAAGCCGATTCTCTGGCACATCATGAAACTCTACAGCGCTCACGGGCTGCACGACTTCATCATCTGCTGCGGTTACAGGGGCTACATCATCAAAGAATACTTCTCGAACTACTTCCTGCACAACGCCGACGTTACGTTCGACATGGCCCGCAACGAAGTCGAAGTGCATCACAAAAAGGCCGAGCCCTGGCGCGTCACCCTCGTGGATACGGGCGAAGACACCATGACCGGCGGGCGCTTGGGCCGCGTGCGCGAGTACATCGGCGGCGAGACTTTTTGTTTCACTTACGGCGACGGCCTGGCCGACGTGGACATTCGTGGGTCGGTGGACTTCCATCGCAAACACGAGCGCAAGGCCACCGTAACGGCCGTGGTTCCCCCGGGACGCTTCGGCGCTCTGATCATGGGAGCCGACAACGACGTTACCGCCTTTCAGGAGAAGCCGCCCGGCGACGGCGGCTACATCAACGGTGGTTTCTTCGTGCTGGAGCCGTCAGTCATCGACTACATTCGCGGCGACGACGAAATCTTCGAAAAACATCCCATGGAGAGCCTGGCCCGGGACGGTGAGATGACGGCCTTTCGCCACGACGGTTTCTGGCATCCCATGGATACCCTGCGCGACAAGAATCATCTCGAAAACCTCTGGTCGAACGGCAAGGCTCCCTGGAAACTCTGGGACTGAGGTACAAGTACATGCCGGATCACAGCTTCTGGAAAGACCGCCGCGTCCTCGTTACCGGTCACACCGGTTTCAAAGGCAGCTGGCTGTGCTTTTGGCTTAATATAATGGGAGCGAAAGTTAGTGGCTACGCCCTGGAGCCGCCGACGAAGCCGTCCCTGTTCGAACAACTGCAACTCGAACATGACATGGCCTCAATCATCGGCGATGTCCGCGACCTGGAAAAGGTCAGCCGCGTCTTCGAAGAAAGCCGCCCGGAAGTCGTCATTCACATGGCGGCGCAGTCCCTGGTGCGTCCTTCCTACGAGGATCCGGTACTCACCTACGGCGTAAACCTCATGGGCACGGTGCATATTCTCGAAGCCGCCAGGGGCCGCAAAGATCTGAAAGCCGTATTGATCGTCACCACCGATAAATGCTACGAAAACCGCGAATGGAACTGGGCCTATCGCGAGAACGAACCCATGGGCGGTTTCGATCCCTACTCCAGTTCCAAGGCCTGCGCGGAGCTGGCCACGGCCGCCTACCGGAACTCGTTTTTCGAAAACCGTCCTGGCCCGGCGGTCGCCTCGGCCCGCGCCGGCAACGTCATCGGCGGCGGCGACCGGGCCCGGGACCGTCTCGTTCCGGACTGCCTTCACGCGCTGCTAACTGACACTCCTCTAATCTTAAGGAATCCCGCAGCCGTTCGCCCGTGGCAACACGTGCTCGAACCCCTGAGCGGTTATCTGCGCCTGGTTGAGGCTCTCTGGGCTCGTCCCGAAGAACATGCCCGCGCTTACAACTTCGGCCCCGGCGTGGAAAGCGAGCGATCCGTGGAATGGGTGTCACGCCGGCTCTACGAAACCTACGGGAGTGAGTTTCGCTACGAGATGCCCGAGGGCGCGCAGCCCCACGAAGCGCATTCGCTGAAACTGGACTCCGCCGAAGCCCGGGTACGCCTGGGCTGGAATCCGCGCTGGGATCTGCGTACGGCGCTGGAGAAAATCGTGGACTGGACAAAGGTGGAACGCGACGAAGGAGACCTGCGCGCCGTCACCCGGGAACATATCGAGGCCTACCAACTTGCAGGCGACTGAACGCTAAGATGCTGGACGCCACGGCCAGGCGCTGAAATGCTCACGTATGCAGAATGCCGGGAACAATCTCGCCGTCCGTAAGGGTGGACTGTATCGCATCCAGATTCCTTTCGCCGTCGACGGCAAAACCGAACACACAGCCCTGGCTCTCTGCGAGGCCACTGCCGGTGGGCTCGCAGACTTCGGCCTCCTGGCGAGCGACGGCAGCGTGGACCCGGAACAATGTTTGCGCCTCCCGGCCTCGGTAGCGATCGAAGCGATCGGGGACGCAGAAACGGCACAATTGGAGTCCGCTTTACGCGAACGCACTGTAGCCGCCGCCCGTCGACACTACGAAGTCAAACATCGCAAACATGCGGCGAGCGCAAGTCAGTCCGACGATGGACACACGGGGCCGATTCCGTACGCCGGGCGGGTCTTCGACGATGAAGACGTGGCCAACCTGGTGCACGCGTCTCTGGATTTCTGGCTTACCGCCGGCCGATTTACGGCACAGTTCGAAAAGGATATGGCAAAGTATCTGGGCCTGCGCTCGGTGCTCTTAACGAACTCGGGCTCCTCGGCCAATCTGCTCGCGTTTTCCGCGCTCACTTCACCGCTCCTGAAAGAGCGCCGCTTGCAAAAGGGAGACGAGGTCATCTCGGTGGCAGCCGGCTTTCCTTCGACCATCACACCCATCATTCAGAACGGTTGTGTCCCGGTGTTTGTGGACGTCGAGTTGCCGTACTATAACATCGATTGCTCCCAACTGGAAGCCGCCCTTTCCCCCCGTACGCGAGCCGTCATGCTCGCGCATACTTTAGGCAATCCCTTCGATCTCGAAAAAATCCGGGCCTTTTGCGATCAGCACAACCTCTGGCTCATCGAAGACAATTGCGACGCCCTGGGTTCCGAGTACGATCTGAACGGCGAAACGAAACTTACGGGCACCATCGGCCACCTGGGCACTTCGAGTTTTTATCCGCCGCATCACATGACCATGGGCGAGGGTGGCGCGGTCTACACCCACGATCCGCTACTCAAGCGCATCGTGGCGTCGTTCCGGGACTGGGGACGGGACTGCTGGTGCGATCCGGGCATGGACAATACCTGCGGCAAACGATTTGACTGGTCCCTCGGCGAACTACCCGCGGGCTACGATCACAAGTACATCTACTCGCACTTCGGCTACAATCTCAAAGTTACCGACATGCAGGCGGCGGTCGGCTGTAGTCAGTTACAAAAGTTGCCCTCGTTCGTAGCCGCCCGCCGCAAGAACTGGGAGTACCTGCGCGCAAACCTGAACGAGCTGCAAGACGTCATGGTTCTGCCCGAGCCCGCACCGAACTCGCGTCCGAGCTGGTTCGGTTTTCTGCTTACGATTCGCCCGGAAAGCGGCCTGCGCCGGGAGGCGATCGTCCGCCACCTGGAGTCGAAGGGCATCCAGACCCGCATGTTGTTCGCGGGTAACTTTCTGCGGCATCCGGCCTTCGACGATCTGCGTGGGAACAAGCAGGCCTACCGCGTTATCGGCGATCTACCGGTGACCGACACGATCATGAACCATACGTTCTGGGTGGGCGTGTACCCGGGGATGACCGAAGCCATGCTGGAAGTGATGGTTAAAGAACTGAAATCGGCGACTCAGAGCGGTGTTACACACTAATCGTATATGTTCGAATCCTTAGAACGCACGGCCATACCCGGATGTTTCTTGCTGCGGCCCGTGGTTCGCGGCGACTCACGGGGTACCTTCGTTAAGACGTTCCACAACGAAACCTTCTCACAACACAGCCTGGCCGATCGCTTCACCGAAGAGTACTTCTCGATTTCGAAGCAGGGCGTGCTCCGCGGCCTGCACTTCCAGCTTCCGCCCCACGATCATGCGAAGCTCGTGTGCGTGCTGCGCGGCCGCATCCATGACGTCGTCGTAGATTTACGGCGGGGCTCACCGACATACGGAAAACATGCGAGCTTCGAAATCTCCGCCGACCTCGACGGCTACTGTATGCTTTACATTCCCCGCGGCCTGGCCCACGGTTTTTTCGCGCGGGAAGATCAGACGATCATGCTCTATCATTGCACTACGGTCTACGCGCCCGACAGCGACACCGGTATACGCTGGGATTCGGCGGGTATCGACTGGCCCCTGGCCGGCATGACACCAATTCTTTCGGAGCGGGACCGGACTTTCCCGGGCCTGGCGGAGTTTGATTCGCCGTTCCTGTACGAGGAACAAACATGAAACTCCTCGTAACCGGATGCACGGGTTTCATCGGCTCGAACCTGGTCCGCGGTCTGGTGGATACCGGCCACACAGTACACGCCGTGGTGCGACCGTCTTCGGATCTGGCCATCCTCGGCGAAGCACGATCACGAATCACCACGCATGTTTTCGACGAAGGCAGCGGCGATCTCAGGCCCATCGTATCCGCGGCACAGCCGGACGTGGTGTTACATCTGGCCTCGCTCTATCTTACGCATCACAAACCTGAACAAACCGCCGACCTCGTTCGCTCCAACGTACTTTTTGGCACGTTGCTCCTGGAGGCCATGCACGAGTGCGATGTACGCCGTCTGATAAATACCGGCACCACCTGGCAGCACTTCGAGGACGGAACGTATGATCCCGTGAATCTGTACGCCGCGACGAAGCAGGCCTTTCAGGATGTTGTCGAGTATTATGTGCGCGCGCGAAACTTTCAGGTCCTCACATTGAAACTCTCGGATACCTACGGGCCCGGCGATCCACGTCCGAAGATCTTTAAGCTTCTGCGTCGAACCGCGGAAAGCGGCGACATCCTGCGCATGTCCCCGGGCGAACAAAAGCTGGACCCTCTATACATCGACGACGCCGTCGCCGCTTTCCTGCGGGCCGTGGAACTTGTGAGTTCGGTACCGGAAGGCAATACCGGCCGGCACCAGATCTATGCGGCATTAACCGGAGACGCGCGTACCTTAAGAGAAATCGTGGAATTGTTCAGCCGGGCCCTGGGCCGGGACATCTCCGTGGAATGGGGCGGATTGCCCTACCGTCCGCGGGAGGTATTCGCGCCGTACACCCGCGGCGAGAATATTCCTGGCTGGATGCCCGAGGTCGGCATCGAAGAGGGTTTACGACGTCTCGCAGAAGAAGGATGACCGGGCACCGTACTCAGGTTCGGCCTTCTTGGTTCACTTCGTACGCAAACGCCTGGCCGTCGTCCCACAGTACGTTCATACCCGGCTCAATGTTCGCCTGCACGTGCAGGCGAAGGTGCAGGCAATCCTCAAGCACCGTGCCTTCCGGAAGGTGCTTTTTTCGGAAAACGCGACCCTCGCGATGATGAAAAAGCGGATAGTAGATGGAGCCGTAGGCCACAACCAGGCGCCCCGCAGGCTGTCCGTCGATCCATTCCAGCAGTTCGCGGACTGTACGCGTACCCGCATTGTTCCGACGCAGGAACAACTTCACAATCAACAAGAGAACTTCCAGGCCGGCGACTATCGCTGCGAAAAGCCGCCAGTTCGGGTCCGCCAGGGCAAAACCGAAGACCACGGCCAGGGGAAACTTTGCGAAATGAAAGAACTTGAACGGCCAGCCGATGGCCGAAAACCAGGAAATGGAATTGAGGACACCCCAGGCGGCCAAATACACCGCCGCGCCGGCGATCATGAACGGCATCGTGAACTGCACTGCGTCTTCGGGCGCGCCGATCGTGTTGCCGAACCAGGCAAGGAGTACGGGCAGCAGAATCAACAGGAGCGGTTCCGCCAGTTGATTGAAGTGATTGCGTCGAATACTCGTAAAGTAGGTCTTGATAATGTAAGCTTGAGTTTCGAAGAAACGAAAAACCCGCCCGCGAGAAATCAAAATAGAAAACAAAAAACCCAGCACCACAACGATCAGAATCTCCGGTTGCAGGAATGCCTGGAAAATCATCCAGAGGATGAGCATTTGATACCCGAATTTCGAGGACAGAAAAATCGCCGTGACCAACGGAATACCGGCACCGTAGTAAAGATACGCGTAGGTCCCGAAAGCTTCCGAATCTGCATACAGCACTGCCAGGACGAAAAGTGCGTTCTGACACCAGGCGGCAAAGGCCCGGTGACCGAATGTTAGATTGCTGAGCGTACTGCCGCCGAACAGGAACACGGCCGCCGCGGCCAGGGATGCCTCCTCTTTCCAGGGAGTCGGCACGTAGTGATACGTGAGCGCAAGGACGAGAACGGCGCTCGCCGCTTCCAGCAGCGCCGGCATGTACGCTCGAATGCCCCGCGGGGGAAAGAACGCCGCCAGACGGTGAAAGAGGTACGGATAGTTATGCTGCATGGTCCCGGTCCAGCCCTCGGGATACGGCAGGCCGGTTTCACGAAACGCACGCACGTGATTCAAGTGAAAGTACTCGTCGCTGTCCCAGAACACCGACCGATACCAAACCTGAAGCAGCAGGGCGGCCGCGATCAGAGACGCGGCACAGAGATAAAAGGCGGAGACGGATTCAATGAGCATAAAATATCAAACTCCGATCCAGGCCGCGCCGAACACGCCGGCGGAGTCCCCCAGCTCGTTCTTAAGAATCGGTGTACGTAAGTTACGGTGAAACGCGGCCTCGCGCACGTAGTCGGCGCCGCGCGAGTAAAGCTCTTCAATGTTCGAAAGACCGCCGCCGAGCACCACCGCGTCCGGATCCAGGGCACTGATGAGTCCGCCGAGGGCGCGACCGAAGTTTCTTAAGAATCGTTCAAACGATTCTACGGCCCGCTCGTCTTTGCCTTCCCGCGCCGCCGCGACGATGTCGGCCATGCGCCGCTTTTCTCCGTAGCGTTGTTCATAGTCTCGCGCCACGCCGGAGCCGCTGATCATCGTTTCCACACAGCCTCGATTCCCGCACCAGCACTGCGCGCCCTCGGGATCCAGGGACATGTGTCCCCACTCGCCGGAGATGCCGTGGGGGCCGTGGCGCACGCCGCCGTTTTCGGAACCGCCGATGTACAGACCGCCGCCGCAGCCGGTGCCCATAATCACACCCCACACGAAGTTATGGCCGCGGCCGGCGCCCATGCGGCACTCGGCCATGGTAAAACAATTGGCGTCGTTTTGCACGGCAATGGGATGATTCAACTCGCGTTCCAGATCGGCCTGGAGCGGAAAGCCGATGAGGCACGTGGTGTTCGCGTTGTGCACGAGCCCACTTTCGCCGTCGATGATGCCGGGAATGCCCATACCCAGGGTGAATTCACCGGCATTCGGAATCTTCGCGGCGGTGGCGCGCACGAGTTCGGCGATCGTCCGGATGATGGCCTGGTAACGTTCGGGGGTTCCGTCCGGCGGCGTGGGAACCCGCTCACGCGAGATCGTAACGCCCTCGGGGTCGAGGAGGATGCTTTCGGTCTTGGTCCCGCCGAGATCTATGCCGATCCGGTACACGGTTGCGTTGAAAATTGCGCCCGGCCTCTTTAGACCTTCGCGGACTTGAAGATTTCCTCGATCTGCTTCTTGAGATCCGCGGTGGAGAACGGCTTAAACAGCACGGCCGCCGCGCCCTTTTCTCGCAACGTCGCCTCGGTCACGTGATCCTTGTGAGCCGTGATGATGACTACTTTCGTGTGCTTGAATTCGGGAGTTTCGAAGATTTTTTCGAGGATTTGGATCCCGGACAAACCGGGCATGAAGACGTCCAGAATTGCCAGGTCGGGGCGGGACAGCCCCATCTGGATGAGGGCTTCGGCACCGGTGGAGCACAGCGTGATGTTGGCGTCCGGCGCGCTCTCCATAACGATGTCCTTGATGGAATCCAGCAGGTCCGGTTCGTCGTCGGCGATGAGGATGCGCTGCTTCGAAGACTGGCTGCGCGCGGCCGCGGGAAACTGGAACTTTTCCAGGAACTCCAGGAAGTCCTCGCGCTTCACCCGGCGATGGCCACCCGGGGTGCGGAAGGCCTTCAACACCCCGCGATCGATCCAGCTCTGCACCGTCTGCGTCGTTACGCCGCAAATTTTGCTGATGTCAGTGGTGCCGAGGATTTCGGCGAGTTCGGCGACGTTGGGTGGATTCTTTTTACCTGTAGATTTCATTTCCTGAACTTATCCCGCGTTCATTTACAAATTACAGGGCCTCGAATATTTTTGCAGCAGAAAATTGAAAAAAGTGGCAATTTTGAGGAGGACCACTTTCGAATATGTCCCACAAAGCGCGGAGGCAATACCTGATTTGAACCTGTATTATTACTGTCGTGAAATTGTATGGGGCGGTGCATCATGAACGAATCGCATGCAACCGTCGGCCGCAATCGCCTCTCGGTCCTCGGAGCACTGACCGGCGCCGTTACCCATGAACTCAATAACATCTTCGGCATCCTCGGCCTGCGGCTGGAGAAACTCAGTCTCGAACTGGAAGGCAACCAGGCGACGGAGCGTGACCTGGAAGTCATCCAGCGCAACGTTGACCGCGCGGGAAGCCTGATCGGCCGGCTCCAGGACTTTCGCGCCGCGGCGGAGCGGCCCGTCTCTCCGGTTGCGGGAAAGATTAACCTGGCGAAGACCCTGCAACCCGCGGTGGACGCTCTCACGGCGCTCTACGATCGTAAACTTCCCCTCGATGTACATTTCGAAGACGGCCTGCATGCGGCCTGTGTTTCCGAGGATCTGGCGTTGTTTTTCATGACCGCCGTGCAATGGTTGCGCCGGCACATTGCCCCGGGCAGTGGAGTGAGCGTGCGACTGACGCAAGACCGGGGCGTGAGGCTGGAACTCAGCGGCCAGGCGGCCGAAACGGAGACCGCCGAAACTCCGGCCGAGGTCCTCCGTACGCTCCTCGATGCGCTGGCCGCGCATCCGGACAACGGACTCGGCGCATGCGAGCTTGCGCGCTCCGGGGATCGGGTTACGATAAACCTGCGATTGGAATAACTCAACCGCGCTCGCGTTCTTCGCGCAGCTTTTCGTTCGCGGCTTCCAGTTCCTGAATGCGCTTAAAGGCCTGCATCAGTTCATCGCGGCTCATTTCCTCGACCTCGTCCTTCGCCTCCATGGTTTCGTGGGCTGCAATCATCTCCTGCCGGGTGTACGACGACAGGCGCTCGTACATCTGGATGATTTCCGATTGGTTGGCCAGTTCCTGCTCGTTGAGCTTCAGGATGCGTTCGAGACTGGCAATGACCTCTTTCTGCGCCGCCACTTTTTGTTCCAGGTTCTCCGCCATCAATAGACCTCTACGTTCCATTTCCCCGTGAGTTTGAGCTCGTTCTTCCACTCGGCCCAGTCCCGACCGTGCTCCCGACACAGCGATTCCATAACCTCTTCGATACCGCTTTCCATGCCTTTGAGTCCGCAGATATACATGGCGAAGTTCCCGTCTTTCATGAGCTCCCAGACGTCGGCAGCATGTTCGGCCAGGCGATGTTGCACATAGACCTTACCGCCGTCGGGGCGTTTGTCCTCCCGGGAGCGGGCGACAAAGGCCTTGTAGTTCGGCTGATCGTCGAAGGCGCGCATGTCGTCGTTCGCTCCGTTCATGTACATGAGTTCTTTTTGCGTTTTTACACCGTAGAACAAACGAATCTCGCCCTTCCAACCGGCGTGTTCATCGTAGATGTGCTTCAGGAACGAACGAAACGGAGCGACGCCGGTGCCCGCGGCCATGAGGAGGAGATGCATGCTCTCGTCCAGGGGCAGCGCGAAGTGTTTGCCCACCGGCCCGGTGACCTGCACGACATCACCGGGCTTGAGATCGCATATATAATTAGAACAAACCCCGTTGTAGGTAACATCCGGATTGTCCCAATGAGGTTCGCGGAGCCGCTTGGTGCACAACGAGACGGTCTCGCCCTGACCGTCATCCCCGCGACGGGCCGACGCAATAGAGTACAGGCGGAGCTTATGCGGCTTACCGTCTTCGCGGGTTCCGGGGGCGAGGACCCCCAGGGACTGGCCCTCAACGTATTGAAGATTCGCGCCGCGAATGTCCAGGACGGTATGCTTGAGGTCGTCGGTGCTTTCCGGCAGATGCAGAGGATCGTTCCGTAGAACCGTGGCTTCCAGCGGACCGCTGAGTTTGTAGGTCGAGCTTCCCGGCGGTAGCTCGTACTTCGCGATCTTCCGCATGGTTTCCATGCCCGCACGCCGCCCTCAGGAATTAAAGAGTTTTTTCATCTCCTTCGAAGACGCCAGGCTCGGTTCACTGTCGGCAGGCATGGATTCTGGTTGCCGCACGATCCCCGGGTTCATTATGCTGCATGGCGATGATCGAAGTTCAGGGCTTGAGCAAGAGTTACGGCGACTTCCCGGCTCTGCAGGACGTCAGCTTCAGCATTCAGAGGGACCACGGCATCACCGCCCTCCTCGGTCCGAACGGCGCCGGCAAGACCACCACCATGCGTCTGTTGACAGGATATCTGGAACCCACGGCCGGCTCCATCCGCATCGACGGTCGGGACCTGGCGGATGAACAGCAACGCCTGGAGATGAAGCGCAACGTCGGCTACCTTCCGGAAACGACGCCGCTGTATCCGGAGATGCTCGTCTCCGAATTCCTGGAGTTTGCCGGCCGCGTCCGCGGGCTCAGCGACGACGCCCTGGAGCCCCGCGCCCGGGACATGATCGAAAAACTGGAACTCGGCTCGCATCTCTACTCGCCCATTGGCATTCTTTCGAAGGGCTTCCGGCAACGCGTGGCCCTCGCCGGCACGCTCATCCACGAACCCGGCGTCATCATCCTGGACGAACCGACGTCCGGCCTGGACCCGAACCAGATCTCGCACATTCGCACGCTCATCAAATCGCTCAGTCGCGCCGCAACGCTAATCCTCAGCACGCACATCTTACAGGAAGTCGAAGACATCTGCGATCGGGTCATCATCGTAAGCCGCGGACGCATTGTCGCCGACGCGCCCACCACGGAACTGCGCAGTCTGCCGTCCGTGCGCATCGTCGCGCGCAGTACGGCGAACGCGGGCAACACCGAAGAGATTGCATCGAAACTCAAGGATTCCAGCCTGGTGCGCTCGTGCCGCCCGGACGCGGGAACAGCCACCGTGCCGGACGGTTTCGCGGCGGTGATCTGTGAACTGGAAGGCGATCGACCGGAGCAACTGTTCGCCCACGTCGCTTCTCAGGGCTGGGAGGTCCGGGAGTTCGCGCCGCTCAAACGTTCGCTCCAGGAAATCTTCGGCGAACTGACCGCCAACTAAACGCGGCTCGCACCGCAAATCATCAAAGCATCATGTTACAGAGTGAATGGAAGATTCTTTACGGCCGCGAATTGCGGAACTACTTCAATACGCCCATCGGCTATGTGTTCGCCACGGCGTGTTTGTTCTTTAACTTTCTGTTTTTCTTTCTGGGGCTGATTCCGCCCATCGTCCCGGCCTTCTTCGAAACCGGCACCGCGGACCTGCGCGGCTACTTTAACCTGCTGCCGATTACGTTCATTTTGCTCGTGCCGGCCATCACCATGCGCACCTGGGCCGAAGAACACAAGGCGGGCACCATCGAACTGTTGAGCACGCTACCGCTCCGGGAAGTGGACCTGGTCGTCGCCAAGTTTGCGGCCGCCTGGACCTACGTCAGCGCGTTGATCATCGCGTCGTTACCGCTGGCGATTTCGGTCTGGTTCATCGGCGACGGCTTCGACTGGGGCAACCTGTTCACCATGTACGTCGGTTCCATCCTCATGGCCGGCGCCTACGTGAGCACGGGACTCGTTATCTCGGCGCTCACCCGGGAACAGATCGTCGCGTTTATTCTGATCTTCTTCGTATCGCTGTTCATGTTTCTCACGAACTATTATTTAATCATCCGGCAGCACGTGTCGTCCGGCATCGGTTCGGTGCTGGGCTTTTTCTCGCACAGCTATCACTACGCCTCGTTCTCCCGGGGCGTTCTGGACCTCGGCGACGTTTTTTATTACTTAAGTTTCATGGCCCTGATGTTAGCGATCAACGTCTGGGTCCTCCGGAGTGAGCGCTGATGATGAAACAACTGCTCGTACTCCTCAATCGACGCTCCGTCGTCTACGTTAACGTCGTGCTGGCGTTCTTTTTGCTCAACGGCGTCTTCGCGCGCTCCGGTTGTCGTCTGGACTTTACGAAGGACGGCCTTAACTCGCTGACGGCCAGCACGGAACAGGTCCTCTCGAAACTCGACGACCCCCTCATCGTCGAGGCGTATGTCTCTCTGGGCGTTCCCGGTGAGTTCCAGAGCGACCTGTTGCCCCTGGTGAGCCTGCTGCGGGAGATCGGTCGCACCGGCGGCGATAACGTGCGCATGACGATCGTCGATCCCGCGGACGAAGACGAACGCCGCCGCGCCGAAGAACGAGGCGTGCGTCCCATCGAACTCACCCAGCAGAAGGATGCCGAGGCCAAAGCCCAGATTGCTTTCTTCGGCGTCTATATTCAATACGGCGAAAAGAGCACCGTGCTGAACTTAGTGCAGAACGGTTGGTTCATTCCGGATCTGGAGTACCAATTCTTACGCGAGGTGCGCAAACTCATGCGCGACGACGATGTCTCCGGCCTCGCCTTCGTGAGCGCGCCGGGCACGGGCACCATGCGCTCCTGGCAGAGCGCCGCCGATCAAAACAAGGACAACTACTTCGCCTTCAAGACCTTGCTGGAGCGCGAACAGGGCCGGGTCGAAGAGATCGACCTGGCTTCCCGAATCCCCGCCGCCATTCACACGCTGATCCTCACGGGCCTGCCGCGCTTCGAAGACGCGGAGGTCTATCATCTCGATCAGTTTCTCATGCGCGGCGGCAACCTGGTCTTTCTCGCGAAGGGCTTCGATTTTTCGATGCAACAGCCGGACCCGCGCATGGCGCAGTTCGGCATGTCCGGCGGCGGCGGTCTCGGCTTCGCCACCGTTCCGCAGGAGGACCTGCGTCGGGTGAACGACTGGCTCGGCCGCTACGGCGTACTGATCAACGGCGAGATCCTCTTCGAGCCGCGCCAGGCTATGCCGATTCTTGATATTTTTGGACAATATTTACGACAGTTCAACTATTCGGCCTGGGCCGTCTACGACCGCCGCCAGGGGGACCTGCCCTCGGATCATCCGGCGGTGAAGGACATTGAACAGGTGGTCTTCCCCTGGTTTTCTTCGCTGGATTTGCGCGAGGCGCAGCAACCGAACGCGAAGTTCGATGTGCTGGTGCAGAGCAGCCCGGGGGTCGTGCGTAGGGAGACGTCTTCCATGGACTATGCCGCCGTGGAAGGCGCGGGCACCGAGGCCGCCGACGAGGTCGTGGGCCGCGCGCAGCCCCTGGCGGTGCTGATCCACGGCAAACTACGGAGCGCTTTCGCCCGGAACAATCTGCCCGAGGGCGTGGACACCACGCGTTTCCGTGAGGGCCAGGTTGGTGATAGCCGGGCGAACATCGTGGTCGCGGGTTCGCCGTACCTCGTCTCGGACGTGTTGCTGCGGGAACAGGCCAACGGCGCGCAGATCTTTCAGTTGAATCGTGCTTTTCTGCTGAACCTGCTCGAAGCCGTGGAAGGCGACACGGCCTTGCTCGCCGCGCGCTCCCGGGTGCGCACCATCTCGCGCATCACACCGATCTCCAGCGACGAGGAAGTACAATCGGCCTTCGAGACGTTCTTTACCTGGTTCCACGTCCTGGCCCTGCCGATTCTGCTCGCCATCTACGGAACGGTACGCCTGGCGGGCCGCAACCAGCGCCGCGGCCTGAGCGACGGCGACAGTCGGGACGAACCGGAAGTACAGGCCACGGTAAAATCGTAAGTTATTATGAAGGATCTATTCCAGACGATCAAAGCGAACGCCGGCGTCACACTAACCGCTGCGAACCTGTTGTTAGTGCTGATCCTGGTGCTCCAGTACAATCCCCTGGGCATCTACGCCACGGGTTACGCCGGGGCCGCTCCGGTCCTGCCGGAGACGGAGCAAGGGTCCATCGCCAGACTCGAGATCATCGATCCCGACTTTTCGGACGTACGCAGCATCACCCTGCTCCGCGGCGACCTGCTGCCCCGCGAACAATGGAAACAACCGCCGGAAGATGCCTGGATCGGCACACCGACGCCGCGCTTCGCCTGGAAGTTACAGATCGGCCGCGGCGAAAACGCCCCGGTCTACGACGCCGACCGCGATCGCGTGAACGATCTTTTCGAAGACGGCCTGCAGGAGTTGCGGCGCTACAACGATCTACCGCGCACCGCGGAAAAAGACCGCGACCTGGAGATGGGCCGGGACGATCAGGGCCGGCCGGAGGGCCTGCACATCAAACTTACGATGGACGGCGGCGAGGAACATATGCTCTACATCGGCCGGGCGACCCTCCGCGGCGATGAAGGCTACGTGCGCCTGGACGACGAAGATCGCATCTTTCGCGTGGAAGCGAATCTGCGCAGTGTCCTCGGCCCCGGCGAGGTGGATTATTTTCGCAGCCGCTCGCTCTTTGCCGCGGGCGCCGCGCCCGGCGAGAACGACGTGCTGCGCCTCGACGCCGATTTCCGGGACGAACGCCGCCAGGACGTGAGCCTGGCCCGTGAGGGCGGTACCTGGAGCCTGCTGAATCCGCCGTTCCCCGGCAAGGTCCAGGAGGAGGCGGTGGATGCCCTGGTGAATGACATTATTAACTGGAAAGCGTCGTCGTTTATTAAAGATGATGAGAAAATTTCCGATCTAAACAAAGGTCCGGCGATGACTCTTCGTCTAACGTATAAGACGGCCGGCAATCTAACCGATCGAAAAAGCATTCACTTCGAAATTCTCGGGCGGCGCGACTTCAGCACTTACGTCGTACGCACGGAGGCCGGTACGCTTTTGGAGATCAGTTCGATCTACCTGGAGGACTTAGAATCTCCCCGGGAGAAGTTTGTCGGCGAACGCGGGGCCGGGCCTCAGCTCTGAGCACGCCGCGCACATAAGGAAGCACGTGCAGAAGACTGCGAAAAAGACCATCCTGGATTTCTTAACGCAGTCGCTCACGTCGGATCAGATCAGCCGCCTGGCCCAGGACATAGATCCCGGTTTCGATCTTTCCAGACTCTCGGGCTTCGACGCCACCATTCGCATTCCAGCTTCGGTCGCCGCACGTTGCGTCCTGGATTTTTTCCCCACCGATAAAGAACGCCTGCACTTCATCGCTCAGACCCTGCGCCTGGAAGGCCAGGGTGTCGGCGGCGGCATCATCAGCCTGAAAGGCACGGACCGCCTGCTGAACGTCCTGGAAAAAGAGTCCTGGATCCTGGACCGCAACTCCCGACGTTTCGTGCGCGACCAGTCCGGCGGCGCCACGGACGACTGGGGTTACATGCTGGCCGGTGAGGAGTATCGCCTGAGCTTTGCGTCCATCGACATCGTCGACAGCACGACCCTGGCCGAACAGGAGCGCCGCGAAAACATTGAGTATACGTTGCGCGAATTTCAAAACTACGTGCGGCGCTACACCGAGCTGTGGAACGGCCGGCTCTGGCACTGGCAGGGCGACGGCGGCACGGCGGTTTTCGTCGACGCGTCCGGCGTGCGCCAGGCTGTCATCGCCGTCACGGCAATCTTGCTGAATCTGCCGGTCTTTAACATTCGGCGCAGCACGATGAACGGAGAAATCCGCGTGCGCATCGGCATGCACTACGGTACGGCCGTCTTTCAGGAGGACGTCCGGGAAATCTTTTCTAACGACATGCGCCAGGCCCAACGCATCGAAAAAGAAGCCGCGCTTACGAACGGCATCGCCGTCTCCGGCTCGATCATGGCGCTGCTGGACCGTGAGATCTCGGTGTTCTTTGAGCTGACCGACGACCATCCCATCTCGGGCATTCAGGTGTATCGCTATCGTCGTGCACCGGGGGCGTCTTAGGTTAATTCGTATGGAAGTCAGTGCAGACATCGACGAAGAGTCGCCGGATCGCCGCCAGGTCATCCTCCTGGTGGAAGATGATCCGGACCAGCGCGTGCTCTTCGAACGTCAACTGGCGGACGAGGGTTACGACTGCCTGGCCGCGGAAGACGGGGCGCGGGCCCTGGAACTATTCGCCGAACATGAACCGGTATTAGTTTTACTTGATATGATGTTACCGGACACCCACGGCATTCGGGTGCTCCGGGACATCCGGGAAAAATCCGGCGACGTGCCGGTGATTATGGTCTCCTCCGTGGACGATACGCCGCGCATTCTCGAAGCTTTCGACACCGGCGCCGACGATTACATCACCAAACCGGTGAACGTACCGCTGCTCTTCGCGCGCATTCGCAATCAACTGCGTCGCACCGGTCGCCGCGGCGCCGTGCGTGTAAACCGGGAGGCCCCGGCGAAACCGAGCGCCGGGGTGAGCGAACTCCAGGACGGTGAATCCTACATGGTCACGTTCTTGTACGTGTACTTGAAGTTAAGCCGCTCGCTCACGGCCTCGCGCGAAGACAGCCGCATTGCCGCGCTCATTGAACGCATTTTTGATTTGTTCACCGAAACCGCGGCGCGGAACGGCGGTCGCAACTGGTCTCGCCAGGACGACGCGTGTCTCTACGCCTTTCCCGCTTCGCCCGAAGATAACGCCGCCGCGATCCTCGCCGCCATCGAAGTACTCACGCTCACGAACATGTACTACATGCTGGAAGGCCTCGCCCCGGACTTTCTGTCCGTGCACACCGCCCTCGACGCCGGCCAGGTCGTATACCGCGACGACACCTCTTCGATTTACAACGAGGCGTTGAATCGCTGCGCCCACGTCGCCCGGCACACCACGAATCGCAAAGGCGGCGGCGCGTTGTGGATTTCAGAGAAGGTGTTCGATGAATCGCACGTAAAAGTACGGCGGTACTTCCGGCCGATCTTTACCGAGGACGGGCACTCGGTGTACGAGTATCGGTTTCCCTGAGGGGGCTATGAGCGCATGAACTCAACACCTTCTGTAAAAGATACGACACGCTCCACGGCATCCATTATTGGCGAAGTATTGGCCCGCGTATTCCGTCAGGCCCCAACCCTAGTCCTATTCGTAGTCGGAACGATTGCAGCCGCGATCTATGCTGCTGCAACGTCGCCTTATACCACGACGATTATTCTTTCCCTTATCGTAGGATTCCTATCGTTTCAGATATACAGAAAGACGGATAATTACGCGGAGTCATTTCTAACATTCGTTTTAGGAATATTAGCGATCTATTCAATTTCTTGGACCCAGGTTCTCGCAATCATATTTGCGACGACATTTGCACTATTCACTGTGCTTTTCTTCCTCAGATCTTCGGTAAAAGTCGCCGCCACGATTGAATGGAATCTCAGCCAGGCTCACAACTTTGTGACCGTTCAGGAGCCAGCTGTGACGCAGAAGGATTTGCAGAAAATTGTGACCCAATCAACGGGTTTCGGACAATTGTCCCCGGCAGAAAGATCATACTCGATTCGATATTTTGCGTTTCTCGGAGTCTCAATCAAAGACATGCCCCTGGCGTTGCACGCTGTAGAAGGGTTCAAGTCCTTGCTCAATCTTACACTCGAGGAGTCCTTACGCCTCTTTCGAGTAATGCGCAATATTCTAATTTACAGTGAACAGAGAAGTTTGGAGAATAGGGATCTTGATGCACTCTTTCAATGTGCATGCAGGGCAAATCTACTTCCCGATGAAATTCTCGTAATCCTTGATGAGTGGCAAGGCACACTTATCGAAAACAAGATCGGCCTTTCCAAAGCTTTGGAACGGATAGCTATGCTAACCCAGAGAGGCTATGTCTTACGTTCCCTAAAAGATTACGATTTGCATTAAGGTCTTAAAGGAACCTGATCACGGCGACACAGCAGCGCTGGCACAAACCCCACGGCGCCTCTCACCCCGGGTAGAGCTTTACCTGTCCGGTAAGGCACGCGCCAGGGAAGTACAGCCCGACCACGGGCATCATCACGAAATCGGCAACAAGTCCCACGGGCGTGAGAAGGCCCTGAAGAGCCAGGGCTCCCGGCTTAATATCGCGCACCGGCTCGCGACATCACTCAATGTTATAAGCCAGCAGCGTGATACCCGCGGCGATCATCACAATGCCGACGATCTGTAACGACGACAGGTGTTCGCGCAGATAGTACACCGAGAACAGCGAGATAATGAGAAAGCCGCCGCTGGTCATGATGGGATAGGCGATGGAAAGATTGATGCGACGCAGCGCGACGATGTAAAACAACACGTTCGACGCAAACAGGATGAGGCCGATCATCAGATACGGATTCAGCGCGACGGTAAGGAGCTTGTCCACCGTGCTGAGTTCGGCCATGGGCGTCTCTTCGAGCTTAGTGGCGCCGAGTTTCATTAAGATGTTGGCGGAAGCATTGAAGAGCAGCGCCACAACAAGAAAGACGTATCCCATGAATGCGATTTTCCCGGGCGCGGATTATCCGTCCACCAAAATGGAAGCGTCGTTCAGAGGACGCCCGCCGTGGGCCCTTCAATCAACAGATAAAAGAACGCCAGCGCCCCGGTGTAGATGAACATCACGGCAAAGGCCGAGACGATCTTCCGCAGGCCGCCGTAGGGTTCCACCAGGCGATAGGCCGTCCACAGCGCCGCGCCCAGTACGAGTTCGGCGCACATTACATAGACGGCAATGTGCAGGATCACCCACACGTCCTCGGTGGCGTACCAGATCGGCAGCATCCACAGCGTGGCCTCGGACGTGCCGAAAATCACGACGGTGAGCAGCAGCACCACGACATAGACCGATGCCGGCGTAAGACGTTTACGCAAACGCCAGGCGGTGAAGACGATGAGATTGAACGGGATCACCCACATCAACGCCATGAAAGCCGGCACGGTACCGATGAACGGAAAGCCGGTATCCGGAAAGACAAGGACGCCCAGCACCTGCGAAAGAAACCAGTCCGGAAAGATCTGCAGCAACGAGATGGGGAACGTAAAGGTCCAGATGTCCGTCCAGCGCCGGTGATCGAGGCGCCGGCCCAGCAGCGGCAACGCCACGTTATAAATGACGAGCAATGCAAAGATGCGCGGGCCCAGCTCCAGGCCCAGGGGAAAAATGAGCGCCAGGGCGACAAGAACGCCGAAACCCAGGTGCACGAGAATAAAATCCCGCTCCGTGGGTTTGAGGATGGGAGACTGCTTAGTTTTTCCTTTCGACATATTTCTACTCCGAGGACCGAGACTCCGAGATGTATTGGCGAAGGCGATCATACGCCGAACGCGCTGAAGCGACTCGCGCTCTCCGAAAAAACCTCGGTACCTCGGTCCTCGGAGTCAAGCTTACCTCAAGTCACCGCAAATTGCGGCACCGATCCCGCCGCGAAGTTGCGCAGTTTCATCAGAGACTCCTCACTCGAACCGCGACCGATACGCAGGCCCACCGCAGTGTAACTCTCTTTTTTCGCAACGTTACGTACAGTGCAAGAAAACGTGTGCCGCTCGCCTGGTTCTATATCAAACGAAAACGTCAGCTTCGAACCGCGGCGCAGCACTTCCTCGGGCAAAGCGCCGTGCAGGGTAATCCGACAGCCCCGGCCGTCCTGGGAAATGTCCAGCATCACCTCTTTCGCCGAGACCTTCACCCACTGCGGCGTCAGGCCCATCTCCATATCAAAGACCAGGTCCTCCGCGCGGTTACGCAGATAGTTCATCATCAACCGCAACGGTCCCGGATTATCCCACGGCGAAGCCAGCTCAGGCACGCCGAAACCGGCCATGGTCGATCGAAGCTTCATGTACCCCATGATGTTACCGGCCTGATCCGGAAAGGGGTAGAGCACTTCGGCGCGCACACTTTCGCGGGTTTGCTTCATGAAGAAAGCGTCCAGCTTTCCGGCCTCCAGCTCACTGAGCGGGTTCGCAAAACCTTCTAACGTACACACAGTTTTCTTTAAGGCGTCGATGACATACAGCGGCTGCCCGGCGCTCTCCACGGCCAGGAATACAGGATGGTCCTGATTATAGAAAAACGCGATCTCAATGTCGGAGACCATGCAACCGTAGGAGTTCATTTCTTTCATGAGGAACATGCGCATGGCCTGGCAGGCCTGAGCGATGCCCGAGGTCTTCCCGTACAGCGCAATGCTCGACGCAATGTCCACCGGCGGCGCCACCGAAACGTCGCGCACAATGCGGCGCTCCGTGCTGATTTCCACCACGCGGTCCGCCGTGCGTTCCGTGGCTTCCAGCACCACGTCCTTCGCGGAGTACAGCGCGGTTCCCGCATCCAGGCTGCTCAGCCGCAACCGCAGACGATTCTCTTTGAACTCAAAGCTGACGTCCTCACCGTCTACGGCTCGCGACATGCGCACCAGTACGGCGTCGCCCATGTTGTTCTGTCCGTCCACGGAAAGGATGGAGATGTCCCCGCCCGCATCCCGGCCGGGGCGACCCATGGCCTTCGTAAGGCTGCGCACCACGGTTTGTCGATCCGTCAGACGATAGGCTTTCATAACATTCCCCAGGCACAAATTAGCGAACCGGTTATTCGCCGTAGTCGCCGATTAAAAAATCCGTCGCGTCCACAATCTCGTAGCGCTTCTCCCGCAACCGGCGGACCTCGCTGCCTCGAACCAATTCCGCGAAGAAGTCGCCGATCCAGTACAGGGCATTCTTCAGTTGCTGGCCGTAAAACACCGAAAAACGCCAGAGCCGCGGCATGAGCACCGCTGCCGCCGCACCGGCGACGGCGGCGATGGCGTTCCAGTGCCCGGCCACGAGATCGGCCGGCTGCGGAAACGTGAACAGCGCGCGCAGTGCCGAACTCACGGCCTCCCCGGCGAACAGTGCAAGACCCAGGGCGACGCCCACACCGACCAGGGGATAGACAAACAAAGCCGTCACCGTCGCGGCGATCATGGCCTGCTCGTCGCCGTCGACCTTCGGTCGTTTCTGAATATCGATCACCGAGTAGCGCATGAACCGCCCGGCCATACGCGGCAAAAAGTTCGTAACGTAACCGGCAAGCAGGACCGGAGACAGCAGCAGTCCCTGAAACAACACGCGCGTGAAGTACCCCAGTTCGGCCCAGGTATGTTCCCGACGAATCAGGGCGTCGCGCAAACCTGAACTGCGCAAATCTTTACGATACTGCACGATGGTACGCCGCAGTTTTTCCAGGCGCTCGCGACCGCGGTCCGTGCGCGACGCGCCCACGACGGTGTCGGCGAGGATCTTACTCAGCCGGTACTTCTCGCGAATGTTACCGAACGGTCCCATGTACTTCGCCGGCGTGAGCGCGTACACCGCCGTGGTATCGTCGATGAGATCCACCAGGTGTTTGTCCGGAATGGAGATGATGATGTCTTCGATATCCCGGGTAATGCGTTCCTTGCCGGCCACCATAAGTTTCTTTTCGATCTGGGAACGCTCGGACTCCGACAGCGCGAGAAAGTCGTCGGGCACGTCGGCAATGAGGTTCTTGAGTTTGACCGGCTTGCCGAAGATCACGCAAACCGAGGACTGAAACTTGTTAATGCGCGAGTAGTAAAATCCGTACGGCACCAACTGCAGGTTCAGGTTGAAGTTGAATTCCTTCTCGGCCTGCAGGGCGATGTACATAAAGCCCAGCTTGAGTTTGTTCAACTTGCGCGAGTCCGTGGAGCGGCCTTCCACGAAGATGTTGAACAATCGCCCGCGCACCAACAGCTCCACGGATTCTCGCAGCGAGTCCTCGTTTTGTTTGCGGCGGTCTTCCTCGGAAATGTCGCCGTCGTTGTGGTCCATGCGCCGGCTGATCGGCACCATCAACATGTGATGGCGCAGGATCGGTCCCAGCAGCGGCCAGTTGGTAATGGTGTCCTTGGCCGCGGTGGCCATGGGATGGCGGATGACGTTCAGTAAATTAAAGTAATCCAGAAACGAGTTCGGATGATTGCCCACGAGCAGTACGGAGCCGTCCGGCGGAATGTTCTCGAGGCCGATGGCCCGAATCTCCCGGTGCTGGGTGCGGATGGCCGCGCGGAAGAACGCGCGAATGAGAAAGAACAACGGCTTCGCCTTGCGGCGCAGAGAATCGATGCCGTAGTACGTGCGGGACCGCGGGCGTTCCTCAGCAGGACGTCGGAAGAAGCGACCGATGAGCGGGAGCTGGCTGACAGGATTCAAGTGATTGTTTCGACGCTCTCCCCCAGTTCGGCGAGCAGCGTGTGTATGTATGCTCGATCGAAGAGGCCCGGGTGCGGGAGCGTCAGTTTCTCCGTGTTCAAGGTTAACGCGCCATAGGTCAGGATGTCCAGATCGATTTCCCTCGGACCCTTGCGAAAACGACGCTGCCGGCCGAGCCGCTGCTCCGTTTCGAGCAGGAAATCGAGGAGTTCCAGGGGCGAAAGATCGCTCTCCACCTCGACGATCTGGTTCAAAAAATCATCCTGCTCCTCGTAGAGAATCGCCGGGTTCTCGTAAACCGACGAACAACGCACGACGTGCATCCGTGGATGCCGTTCCAGGGCCTGACGGGCCCGGTGTAGGAACTCCTCGCGATTCCCGACGTTGGAGCCCAGGGACAAAAAGGCCGGCAACCGTTCGCCGGCCGGGTTCCGGCCGCTCGCGTCCCCGCTCACGGTCGTCCCGGCAGGCTCTCGCCGGCCTGGAGCCGAAAGTCCGGGGCGTCGATATGGTGCTCCTCGCACATCTCCCGCAGGCGCGAGTAGATCCGACCGCCGGAGATCTCTTTCCAGGACTCCATGCGTTCGTTCGAGGTGATGATCGTCAGCAGGTTGTTCTCGTAGCGCGCGTCAATGAGGTCGTAGAGGACCTGGTTGACCCAGTCGGTCTCCCGGTGGACGCCGAAGTCGTCGATGACCAGGGCCGGCACCGTGGCCAGTTCTTGCTCAATGCGCCGCCCCTCCCCGTAGGATTCGCCGTTGGGATTGAAAGAGGCCCGCAGCTTGCCCAGGATGTCCCGGCTGATCTTCGCGTAGCGCACGGGCAGTTGGTAAAAGCGCATGAGTTCGTTGAGGAGCGCACAGGACAGCAGGGTCTTCCCGGAACCGGTCCCGCCATGCAGGTACAACCCGCGCGAGAAGGCCCCGGCGGCGTAGGCGACAATGATCTGGTGGGCGCTGGACGCCGCCACGGTCAGCGAAAGATGCTCTTCTTCGTAGCGAATGTCGTCCAGGAACCGCCCGTTGTAGCGCCCGGGAATGCCCGACCGCCGCTCTATTATTGGAAGTTTTTCGAGGGCAATGTGCGCCCGCCGGGCCGGACACGGGTGCAGCGCCCGGCTCGCCTGATCGTAAAATTCGTACGGCGGCTTTGCCGTGGCTTGCTCCGGATCCGGCAGGTGTTCGGTGCACCGGCAGATCTTCCGCTGGCAGCGGCAGAGCACATAGCCCCCCGGATCCCCGCGGCGCGACGAATGATCGTAGACCACGCCGAGATCCTCGCAGATCGGGCAGGTAGCCTTCGGTCCCAGGCTGCCCGGCGTCGATTCGCCGGACTGATTCCGGGCCGCCCGGATCTCCTGGGCCATGGCCGTAAAAAAGCTGGTTTGCTGGATGGTTTGCATACGTATTTCAGCTCTTGCGCCAGGGATGCGGAGGGGGCCGCGCAGCGGCCGACTCGCCGAAGGCGAGGCCGAGCGGAGCGAGCCCGGAGCAGCCCGACCGCCACGCAGTGGCGGGGGCGCCCAAAAAGATTATCTTCCGTACAATTCAGGACTTATTTTTTGGGCGTTCCCCTCGCTTCGCTCGGGTCGGGCTGCTACGGGCTCCGCCTTCGGCTTCGGTCTTCGCTGCGCGAAGACTCGCTTCGCGACCCTTCGCATCCCTAACGCGAAGAGTTTATGTCCCTTTCCCGCGCACGGATGCAACAAAAATACGTCAAAACGCGTCAAATTCACCGTAGACCCCGTTTGGCGGGGATATCCACGAAATAATCCTTGCTTTTCCTCTGGTTTTTCGCGGAAAATTCCCGGAGAGCCGCAGAAATTTGACACGTTGTGTTGATTCCGTCGCTTATATCACCGATACAAATTCTGAAGCGGCGAAAATACGCCGTTCGTGAGCGAAACCTCGTCTGAATAAGAAGGTGCAGATAATGAAACAACTGACGTTCCTGATTTTAAGTCTGATCGTGACCGCCCCCCTGATGGCCCAGGGCGGCCAGGGACCGCAGGGAACCGGCCAGCAGAACTATACGAACCCGGCCAACCCGACTCCGTACGAAGCGACCCCCGGTGAACTGGTCTCTGAAGAAGTAGACCTGAACCAGCTGACCCCCGAGCAAAAAGTCATCCGCGACCGTAACTTACGCGCGGAAGAACTCTGGAAAAACGCGGACTACCGCGATTACAACAAGGCGTTCGCCGAACTGCATCAGCTTTCGCGTGCGTTCGCCAACAACAAGTATCGCCTGGCCCTGTCGGCCTACCAGTCCGGCGTAAACACGATCATCAAAATGCGCGACGAAGTGGAACTGTTCCGCAAGCAGTCGTCCGAAGCGAAGTACCTCAACGAAAAGTGGTACTGGCAGATCGTAGACCGGAAAGCGCGTGAAGAGCGGCAAATCAACCGCAAGAAGCGCACGGCGAAACTCGAAGCGGTGACCTACTTTACCCGGGCCATCAACCACCTCGACGAAATCCGGAACCCGGACCTTCGCGAAAAGCCGGCCTTCAAGCGCCTGCTCTCCGCGGTCTACCGGAACTGGGTGATGTATCAGTTCGACCTGGGCAACCTGCCGCAGTGCATCCCGATCCTCGAACTCTACATCGAGATCGACGAGAACGAGAAGGAGTATCCGGCGCACAAGTATCTGGCGCAGTGCTACGCCTTCCAGGAAATGATGATCAAGAAGTACGGCGTGGGCACCGAAGACCAGATGTTCCGCTTCCGTTACAAGAAGAACGTGCATTTACTCCGTGCGGCCGAACTGAAATACGGTAAGGAATCCGCCGAATACAAGCACGTTGTGAACCTGGTGAACCGCGACGAGATCATCTCGGTCCAACCGTAACAACTACCAAACACCACTTATTCAGAGGGTGACAAACGAACCCGGCGCCGGAAAACGGCGCCGGGTTTTTTGGTATATGTTTAGTTGTGCACTGTGCCCGGCGGGCGGGAGGTTCACTGGAATGCACGACGAATCTTACAGGGAAGAAACCCGGTCCGAGGTCTCACCGCTCAAGTACCGTTTTCCGGTAAGGACCCCCGTATTGATGAGAACATCCGGGGCGTAGGTGAACAGCGATT
Organism: Leptonemataceae bacterium; assembly: GCA_965227295.1. Lineage (GTDB taxonomy): Bacteria > Spirochaetota > Leptospiria > Leptospirales > Leptonemataceae > JANSYA01. The sequence goes on from OZ245742.1 coordinate 210,640, forward strand.
GCACGAACCGCTGCTGCAAACTCGGGCGCAGTATCACGGCCTCGACGAACTCATTTCCGTGCACGGCGACGGTGCGCGCCACGTCCCTGGCAGCCGGCACGAACGCATGCGCCTGGACTGCGTCGTCAGCGATACGAACACCGCCCACCCCCGAAGCTCCTGCCGTCGCCGGCCCTTTTTGAAACTTACGCAGGGTAACGAGACCCAACGCCGCACCGATCCCGGCATCGATGCCCACCAGCCCCCAGTCCACGCTTCCGTTCTCCACCTGTTGGGTGATGGCGGAACGAGAGAAAGATTCCACCGCGGCGCCGGCTACGCTGGTAATTTGATGCAGAGTCGCCTGGCTTAACTTTACGCCGGCCTGCGCGGCCCGACTGGAGAGCAGCGCGGCCTTCGTTGCGCCGGCCACAAAACCGCCGAAGACTCCGGACGCCGCCCCGATCCCGATGGAAATTCCGAACTGCGCCCAATCCCAGGCCGCTCCGGTAAGGACGACCTCGATTCCGTAAGCCAGACCGCTGATGACGACGCCGGTCGTCACACCGACGGCCACCGCGGAGGCGATGCTACTGGCCGCGACCGCCGCCGCAGCAGCGGAAGCCGCCGCGGCCGCCGAACTCGCGGCGGAAGCAATCACGCCCGCCAGGAACGGCAGAAAGAACAGGTTTCCGCCCGGGTCGGAGTACGACACGGGATTGTTGCCGGCAAAGGCATAACGATTGATCGACGCGGCGTGAACCGTGTTCGTGCCGAACGTCAGGGTGTCGGCCTGAAGAAAGCTGCCGATCGCAGGATCGTAGTAGCGCGCATGAAAGAAGTACATGTCCGCGTCGCGATCGTACTCGTTGTTGTTGAATTTCCCGCGGAAGATGTCGCGGCCGTCGCTCGATTCCTGATAGACTTCGCCGTACGGTTTATAAACGGTATGCGCGACCTCCTTGCCGTCGGCATCCGTAACCAGGCTCGTGGAACCGACCTGGTTGTACTGGAAATAGAAGGTCCCTTCTTCCGGGTAACCGTAGCCGTTCCCCCCGGGCCCCAGGAGAAAGTTAAATTCAAAGAGCTCACTGCCCGGCGGCGCCAGCGGGAACAGGGGAACGTTCCCGGAACCGCTCGTGCCGCACTGAATGCTGAGCGACAGCACCGCCGTCGCGAGAATCGGAGCCGGCCAGAGAATTCGGCGACGGCGCCGCTGGTACGACGACACGCGACGACCGGCGTAAAGGATTGCGGCGGTCAGGGAAGCGGCCACCGCCAGCGCCAGCAGGACCAGCAATCCGACGCGCGCCGTCGCGGGATCCCGAACATAGGCCATCGTCGTATGACTCAGAAAACCGCTCAGGCCACTGATGCTGCCCATGTTGTACATCTGCGCCTGGAGAGCGTGGCCGGCACTCGTTCCGTGAATCAAGGCGACGGCGCTTGAATCCGTGGAAATGGCCGCAATGCGACCGCCGGGTCCCTGCACGTACTCCGTGCTGAGAATGTCGCCGCCCGCGAAGCGCGTCACTTCGAGTTCCCGGTTCACATAGATGGTTTCGTTGCCGTTGCCGTCGAGTTTTCGAACGCGATCACCGCCGGCATCATACTCGTAGCGTCCGGCCAGCATCCCGTTCCGGGCGACCTGCCGGATCTTGTAGCGACCATCGTAGTCGAGCTGATAGACGTTCCCGTCGCCGGTCCGGCGTTCGATCACGTTGCCGTGCCCGTCGTACTCCAGGGCAAGGCCGTTGCTGCCGCTCACCGGCCGGCTGCCCTCGTAAGTTAAGGTGAGATCACCCTTACGGTTAAGGTTCCCCTCACTCGTGTACTCGTAAGTGATTTCTCCGTACGGACCGACCGCCCGCGTCAGATAACCGAAACCGTTGTAGGAGTACGAGGTATCGTTGTCACCGATGAGGTCTTCCACACCGGTCACCTGATGCATGGCGGTCCAGGTGTAGCGCTGGTCCAGCAGATCGGCGGAATCGGAGTCCGTCGTATGGATGGACTGTACCCGGCCGACGACATCGTACGTGAAGTCCGTCGTTACGCCGTTGCCGTAAACGATCTGCCCCGGCTGAGCGCGCGCCGTATAGTTTGCATAGCGGGCGAAGACCGGCGCGTTGGAATCAGCGCAATCGTTCACGGCGACTTTGATTTCCGCGAGATCGCCGTTGTCGGCGTAGTCGTAGCAGGCGATCCGCCCGGAGGGGTACCGAACTTCCTGCGGCCGATCCAGGGGATCGTTGCGGTACTCCATGACATGCGTTCCACCGCTCCCGCCGTCGAGAATCAAACGCGTTACCGCCGGATTGCCGTTGGCATCGTAGGAATATTCGCGGCGGGATGTTTCGGAGCCGGAGGCGTTGCTCATGACGGCGGCGGTCATCCGAAATTGCGCGTTCGTGAAGGCATCGTTGTCGTACTCGAATCGCGCGGAGCTGCCGTCGTGGTACGTGACGAGAGTCTTGCGGCCGAGGTCGTCGTGGGTGAAGCGTTTGTCTTCGCCGTTGTGTCGCTCAAGCTCAAGTAATCCGCGATGATCGTAATAGTAGTCCGTCGTCCCACGCTCGCTGTTCTGTACCCGGGTGCGGCGCCCCAGAGAGTCCCAGGTAATGTGGGTGTAATTCGAAGCGGCGTCGCTGACCGTCGTTAACCGGTCCAGCTCGTCCCGGAAGAATCGCTGGGCGATGCTCGTGTTCGTATCCAGGTCGGTCATGTAGATGACCTGGTCGACGCCTTTGAAGTTTCGACAGCGGGTAATCTGCAAACGCGACGCGGCCACATTGTGATCTTCACGCAGTTCCGTGAACCGTTCGAGGCCGGGTTCACAGTAGCCCTGGTATCCCGGGCCGGCACCGTGGACGGTGCTGATCACGGCTCCGCCCGGCACAATCACCCGGGCGGCGCGATGATAGGCGTCGTAATAGTAGTGCGTCCAATCCGGAGTCTCACCGCTCCGATGAACGGTGGACTCCTGCAAGACCTCGCCCCGTAAACCGTAGTACTTCAAACGAACGCGCAGGTCGCTGCCGGCACCGGTCTCACTGCGCACAACCCGCCCCAGGCCGTCAGCCACTTCCCGCCCCGAAGTCATCCCGGCATCGTCCCAGCTCTGCCGTACCTGCGAGACGGTCACATAGAAACTTCCGTCCCGGCCGTAGCTGCGCCCTTCGACCTGCACGATACCATCCGGCCCGGTCCGATAGACGGCGACCGGGCGACCGAATCCGTCGTACTCAATGCGCCGGACATTGCCGTCAGCGTCCGTTTCTTCAGCGGGCCCGCCGTAGCGCGCGTCAAACTCCTGTCGCTGCGTGAAAGTCTTACCGGCGGCGAAGACCCGCTTGACCCACGGATACGTATGATACGTCGACTCGTAGTTGATCAGTTCAACGGCGCCGGACGGCCGCTGGATCTGCGTACGGTTGCCGTAGGTATCGTAGTCATAGTGGCTGGTCAGCCAGTCGTTGCGGCTGCTGTCGAAGTCGTGCCGCCGAATGACGTTCCCCGCACTATCGTGATCCACGGTGAACTCGGTCATTCGATTCGAGCAGGCACATGCATCACCGGAAAGAGCGCAACCGGTTCCGACGACGGTTCCTGCCAGGGGTCCCGACCGCTGGTTGATGCTGTCGTTGGCGTAGTTCGAACATGTTTGCAGAGTCCGATTACCGTCGTTCTCGGTCAGCAGGGCGAGATTGCCGAGGCTGTCGTACTCAAAGTCCGTGGTGTTCGCAATGGAGCCGTCGTACATGTACTTGCGGACGACCTGTTGCACAAGCCTCGGTGCATAGGATCGAGCGGCAACTCCCGGAACCCAACCCCACTGGTGGTCCACGGAAGAGATCAACGCGCCTGCCGTATGTCGCGTGGTCTCACTCAGCGACCGACCCACCAGGGGAAAGACGACACTGTAGTCCGTCGTCGTCACGTTACGTTCACTCGGGGCAGTAGTCGTCAAACGCAGGAAGCCCTGAAAACCGCGGCCCCCCGTATGGAGCGTGGCACCACGATAATCATACGTGCGTTGGATCGTGTGCACCTCGGTGCCGTCCGGGCCGGCTGTCGGCACGCTCCGCGTATACGTATGCAGCACCGGCAGGGGCGAACTCAGGGCGCGGTGACCGGCCGGAAAATTCATGCCGCTGTTCGCATCGTACTCCGTCAGGCGGCGATAGCTGAACTCGTGCGTAAGGCTGCCCTGTAAAATCGTTGCGACGGTGTCGTTGGGTTTCGCCTGAGCAACCGGGGAGCTGAAATATATGCGAAAGCTGGATGAGGTGTCGTTGTCCCAGCTGCTGTGCTCCTGGCGAATAAAGTCCGAACGCCCGTCGCCGTCGAAGTCCCCGGGAATCAGAAAGGCCCCCGGGTCCGCCCGGAGGTCCCACTGATAGATCCGCCCCTGCGGCTCCAGATAATCGAAGGTCCCGTCCCCGTGCGAAACATAGACCGCAAAGTTTTCGGTCCCTCCGTCGTCCCAGGCGCCTTTGGTCTGCCGCATAAAGTCCGTGCGGCCGTCGCCGTTGTAGTCCAGGGGAATGATGTTGGCTCCGTTGTCGAAGCGCAGTTTGTCCTGGTAGATGCTCCCCGGGGGCGAAACGATGTGAAAGTAACCGTTCCCGATGGAAAAGTATACGTTGAACGTATCGAGGTTATCGTCGTCGAGGCGGCCCTTTTCCTGGCGAATGAAGTCCGTCTTGCCGTCGCCGTTAAAGTCACCCGGAATGATGTTAGCGCCCTCGTCAAAGCGCAGCCAGGCCTGGTACTGAAGACCCTCGGGACGGACTTTCTCGAAGGTTCCGTCCCCCTTCGAGAAATACACCTCGAAGGTTCCCACGTTATCATTGCCCCAGACGTTGTGCTCCTGGCGGATGAAGTCGGTCATCCCGTCGCCGTTGTAATCGCCGGGGATAATGATCGCGCCGTGGTCCGCCCGCAGGTTGTCCTGATACATTACGCCGGAAGGTGTCCGAATGTCGAAGTAGCCGTTCCCCAGCGAGAAGTAGACGTTGAAGGTGTTCGAGTTATCGTTATCCCAGCTGCCTTTTTCCTGGCGGATAAAATCGGTCATGCCGTCGCCGTTATAATCGCCGGTAATGATATTCGCGCCGGGATTGAAGCGCAGCCATTTCTGATACCGGGTGCCGGCCGGTTCGACGACCGTAAAGTACCCGTCGCCGTTTGAGAAATAAACCTGAAAGGTACCGCTGTCGTTGCTGCCCCAACTGCCTTTTTCCTGGCGAAGAAAGTCCGTCTTGCCGTCGCCGTTGAAGTCGCCCGTGATGATGTTCGCACCCGGATCCAGCCGCAGAAGATGTTGGTACGGATCGTTCTTAGCCCCCTGCACGCCCGGGACGACGATGTCGAAATAACCGTCTCCCCGGGAGAAATACACCATGAACGTGTCCGTACGGTCCCCGCCCCAACTGCCTTTTTCCTGACGAATGAAGTCCGTCTTGCCGTCGCCGTTGAAGTCACCCGGGATAAGCTTCGCGCCCGGATCGTAACGAAGGCTCCCCTGATAGGCGGTGCCCCCGGGCATAACCATTCGAAAGCCGCCGTCTAACGATTGCTGATCGTTCCAGGTGATTTCAATCGGATCGAGGCAGCGCGTCCCATCGCACTCCTCCACGGTTGCTAACTGTGAACGGCCGGAAGTTACTCCGACCCCGTAATAAAGAAAGTACTGCTTGTATACGCCGTCTGCTGTCGCGCTACGCACGGACTTCAATCGAAAACGCATGCGCGCTTCCCCGGTACCGTCAAAAAAGATCACGTGATCCTTCGGCGAACTTACGGCGTCGTACTCGAGGGCCACGTGGCGATTCGGATAAACGATACGCAGTAGCCGGGCCATGCCGCCGGCCTGGTCGTAGACGTAAGTCAGCGCGTTGCCGTTGCGATCTCGAATGTTGCTCAGCATCCATTCGCGAATCGGACGCGTCCCCTGACTCGTGCTATCCACGGTGTAGACCCGCGAGTCGGACGTGCCGCCGTACACGCGGACGTGTCCGTCGCTCGTATGCACCTCGAACTGACACGGGCCGCCGCCGCAATTTCCCGACGGCACAACGTGGCTGTAGTCTTCGACTTCTTTGCTGTAGGTATTGCCGGACCAGTAGCCGGCGTCGTCGCTGTAGGCCTGCCGTGCGACCAGGCGCGCGCCGTCGAGGCAGAGCCGATCGCGGTTCGTGTAGCTGACTCCGGAGGGCCGGCCGTCCACGGCAAGGCTCTGCCCGCAACGTTGCATCGCGGATAGACCGCTCAGACGCCAGCCGACGCCGGTACTGCTTGTGCCGGTACTCTGGCTATTGTAGACGAGGGCGAGTGACGGCTGCAGGCCCTGGATGCCCGGGGACGCCTGGATGGGAATGCGAAAGGTCGCCGCCCCGGCCGGGCTCGCCGCGAACTGCCCGGAGATGTTGCCGCCCGCCGTGTACGGCAGCCCCGAGCTGCCCGTCGCCCCCTGCGGGGCAAATAGAAGCAGGGCGGCAGCAATGAATGCCGCGGCAACGAAACGGCGCGGTAGACTGTGAGTAAGATTATGGAGCTGTTTGTGGGAGCGAAACATGGATGCAGGACCTCGCATAGTGTGGCGAGACCCTCGGTCCAGGAACGGGAAACTCAAACGGAATCGGGAAGGGAATACGGAGATTTCGACAAAGACTCTCCTATAGAGAGACTTTGGAATCCCCGCGATAATCCCCCGGAAAGCGCCGGTACTCCACACGCAGCAGCGACAGATCATCCACCAGTTCGCCGCGCCGCTCCAGCTCTTCCTGAATGGCCGCAAGATTGCCACCCGTGCGTTCGACGATTTCGAGAAAGCGACCGGGGGCGGCGGCAACCACGGACTTACCCGATGGCTGCAGTACGCGCAGATCGTCCCGGCCGTCGGAGCCGGCGATGAGTACGTCGCCGGGTTCCAGCTGAATCTCCGCAACGACGGACTCCGGCACGTAGACCACGTTCGCACTCCCCCGAACAGTCTCGGCGCGGTCCACATCCAGCGAACCGATGGGATCCAGCGTCGCTTCGAGCACGCGGCGCGCCCGACCCGCGCGAAGTAACACCGAAGCCGGATGGCCGGCATTCACGACGTAGGTCCGACCGGTGCGCTCTTCGGTAAGTCCGGCGACGAACGAGATCATCATGCGACCCTGAAACGAACGAAAGACGCGGTGCAGTTCCTCCACCAATCGCAGGAGCCAGTCCGAGGGCGCCCGGGTCCAGGGCGGCAATTGCCCGTCGGCGGTAATGTCCAGGAACGCGCGAAAGGCGGTGGCGAGAACCACGGCGCCGCTCGCCCCCTGCACGGACTTGCCCATGGCGTCGGCGTTCATCCAGGTGACGCAGGCCTCACCGTTAAAGTGCAGCTCCTCGGCCATGCAGAGGTCTCCGCCCAGTTCGCCTTCAAAGCCGCGAAACTCGAAACGTTTATGCTGACGAATGAACGAGTCGACGTAGATGCGCTCCGTATCCACCGTCCCCCGGGCCATGGGTTCCAGCACGCGGGAGATCAACAGATAGTCGCCGTCCTGTTGTTCTTTGAGGCGACTAACTTCTTCTAAAGATCGCCTTAGCTCGGCGGTGCGTTGGTCCACCAGGTCCTCCAGGCTGTGGACATAGGTTTGCAAACGTTGATGTGCGAGCTGCAGTTCGTTCTGAATGCGATCGTAGCGCCGCCAGACCGTAACGCCGGTGGCAATAAGTAACAACGAAAAACCGTACTGGGCCAGCGGTCCCGGCCACCACGGCCAGATGCCCAGGGCCCACAGCGCATCGCCCAGGCCCGGCAGGAAAAACAATCCGATGCCGGCCACCAGGATGCGCACCTCTCGCGGACCGCGACGCAGTACGTGGATCACGACGTAAATCGAAGCGAAACCGGGCACGAGCACCGCGTATAGATAGGCTCCGAACGTAGCCCGCGCCGGGACTAACGTTAGATTCACCAGCATAAAAGTTAGCGCCATCAACGTAAGCGTCCACGCCAGCAAACGCGCCGGTCGCGAACGCTCGGACACCCGTTCCAGAAACAGGGCCAGTGCCGCGGGCATCCAGTACAACGAAAAGTGCTCAATGTAAAACCACAGCAGCGGCACCGGTATGATGACGTGCTGCAGCCGCATGCTGCGATTGCCGATCATATACAATCCCACCGTCAGGCAAAAGAGCGCGAACGTCGCGTACACCGTCTCGTCCCGCGCCCGCAGGAACACCAGAAAGCCGCCGATGCCCGCGATGATCGCGAGCACACCGATCAGAAATCGCCCCACGTCCCGGCGCACGATGCGTTCCAGCAACTCCGCGCGACAGCCGAGGATCGGCGGGCCCCCGTCGATGCCGACGTTGCGAAAGTCCGACCAGATTTGCAGACTGAACATGCGTCGCCCGTCCGGGCCGGGGCCCGCCGAATTCGCGGCACCCGATGCACGCGACGCCGCCGGCAGCGGAATGAGATGATACGGCCGGCCGGCAAAACCCCGCGGACCGACCTCCGGATTGCCGAAGCGATAGATCTCGCGACCGTTCCAATGCGCGGTAAAGCTGAGATTGATGACGCCGAAGTACACCGCGGGTTCGCTGCAGTTGTCCACCGGCGGCAGTTCCCGGCGCAGGTACAATCGCGTGGGTTCGTGAATGCGAAAAAAGAGTTGGTGCGGCCGGTCCGGGGATACGTCTTTCCAGTCGGCGTTGCGGGTGCAGGCACTTTCGTCCGGGCGGCAGACCTGCCAGCCGTCGGCGAGTGCGAACTGCGATGCGTTGTCCGGATTAGACGACGGCTGACACGAAAGTGCAAAAGCAAGCAGGAGCAAGACGCAGGCTGAGAACCGATGCAGCAGAAAAACCTCCGGTTCAGCGCAAGTCCGCTTCCGAATCCAGGAAATCGATGCGGCCGCCCAGGCGCGCCAGTTCGAACAGGCCGCGCAGATTCTCGGGCACCGCCAGGAGGGCGAAGGCACCGCCGCCGTCGGCGATCTGCTTGCGCCAGTGAACGATGGCGGCGATGCCGCTGGAGTCGATGAAGTCCAGGTCTTCCAGGTCCAGGGCAAGGCGCATCTCATCTTGCTTTAGGAAGTTGTCCAGCAGACGCGATGCTTCCGGAACCGTGTAGAGATTCAGATCTCCCTTCAGGGCGACAATCTGGTAACCGCCGGCCGATCGAACTAAAAACTCCATTCGGTGGATATGAGGTACGGGGAAAAACCGGCACAGTCAAGCCGATTTCCCTTGAAAATCCAGCCGAACACGACGGCACTAGACAGGACTGTTCTTCTATGTATGCCATCGGTGAGTTCTCACGCAGGACGGGGTTGTCCATCCGGGCGCTGCGTTTTTATGATCGCGAAGGCATCCTGCGTCCCGCCCTGGTCGACGAAGACACGGGCTATCGTTATTACCAGCCCACCCAAATGCTCGACGCGGAGAAGATTGTCTTCTATCGCAACTGCGATCTACCCGTAAAGACCATCGGGGAGCTCTTAAAGGCCCAGGCCGTGGGCGACGAACCGACGATCTTACGCATCCTGGAAGAGCACGAGGAAACTTTGCGCGAGCGCACGGCCAGCATGCAACGCATGCAACGCTGGCTGCGAAACCTGCGACTGGAACACGCCGACGGAGTCGCTGACCGCCACGCCGGGGGCACCATTGAGATCGTCGACGCCCGGCCGCGGACCGTGGTGGTATCGAAGGGTTTCGGCGGCTACGATGACGTCTTTCCCCTCATCGAAGAGCTGATCGACTTCGCACTGTCGCAGGCGGATTTGAAGATCGACGGGCATCCGATGTTGCTCTGGGGCGAGGCCCTGGACGCGGATCGAACGCGCGGAGGGGCGACGGCCGTAGAAGTGGCCGTGCCGGTGACAGGGCGTTTCCGGCCCACGACGGAGCTGTTGCGTCGCAAGCTGACGGGCGGCCCCGTGGCCCGCCTCGTGTTTCGCGGTCCGCGCTCGGAATCCGGAGTGCACTACGAGCGATTGTTCAGCTGGATCTTCGAGAACGACTGCCGGATTAGCGGTGGGTTTCGCGAGATCTTTTTGAATAGCCCCCGGGATGTAGGCGAGGCGCAGTATCTGACCGAACTCCAGGTCCCGGTGCTGGTGCCGGAGGCCAGGCGCGGCTCACAATAAGAAAACACTCAGTTATCGCTGGTGTATCCGGCCAGAGCGACGGTAACGGGAATGGAGTCCGGATAAAAGGCGAGGCGCACGAATAGATACTCCTCTCCGTCGCCCGGTTCCGCGATCTCCGGATCCCCGCTCTTGCGAATGAATCCTTCCAGCAGAACTTCGCCGCCGTCGCCGGGAATCAAACGGCCGCGCAACAATGTGTACAGAACTTCGATGGAATCCTGCGCCGGCCGGTAGACCGTAAACAGATCACCGTCGGACTCGACATATACCGAATTCTGCAACTCCCCGTTCAACAACATCCGCCCTTTCATACGTACCCTCAACCTGATAGGGAACAGCACTGCATCAAATGTCAAGTAGTTAATCATTACTAGCGGCATTTTATTATTATGAATACTACAGGAAGCATCAATTCTGCTGACGTTTCGCCGCCCCTGGGTAATTTTATTAAGTATTACATAACGATTCTTCCGGCGCCAGGCACCTGCACGCTTTTTCGGAAAAAGCCGGCTCGATGAAAGAGTCTGCAACTTCGAGGAAAAAAACGGCCCTGCCGCAGCGAGCCGGATCGTTTCGCGCTGGTGACCGCCCTGCACGGCGAATGCAGTAAGCCATGCCTTCGCCACAAACTGTCGTTTTTTCGGTACTTCGCGGCTTTGCTCCGCCGGCCCTTTTGATTTGCATCGCCGCCTGCGGCCTCTTTGTTTCCCAGGAACATCCGCCTTCCCTCGAGGCCGGCGAAAACGTGGATGTACCCGCGGCCGTGCTCTACAGCTTCGGCAAACTCAGCGCCGACGGTACGACCCTGCGTACCGGAGATACGGCGCCGGGTGGTTCCCTCGTCAGCACCGGTCGACGCTCCCTGGGAAATCTGCAACTCCGGCGCACGGGAGCGCGCATCGTCTTTCTAATGCGTGAGAATGCAGAGTTAAGCCTGCGCGCCCGTCGCCGGGGTTCGGTGATGGACGTGCGCCCCATGCTGCGTCGCGGCGAAGCCCTGGTCAAAGTCGAAGGCCTCGAACCCGGCAGCGAACGCCTGATCGTGCATACGCCGTCGGCGCGCATCGAAGTTCGCGGCACCCGCTTTCGCCTGAGCGCGGACCCGGACCAGGACTCGCGCACCGATCTCGCCGTACACGAGGGCCGGGTCAGCGTCCGCCCGCGCATGGCGGCGCTGGAAGATCTTTCGCCGGAAATCCTGGAACGCAGTCGCGAGGCCGCGAAGCTGATCGGTTTCCTCGATCGCCACGAAACCACGGTCAACGCCGGAGAAGCCGTCGCCTTCGATTCCGGGGAAGCCGTAGCCGCGGCCCTGGAGCAGGCCCCGGAACTAAGACAAACTCTTGTGAAGTTAAGCAAACTGGACGTTTCGGGCGATCCGGCAGTCGCGGAGCAGGCCGCCCGGAAACTGGATGCAAGCCTGAGCGAAAACCGGAGCCGGGAACTGGAACAACTTGCAGCCGCCGTCGCACAAGAAGGGCCGGAGCGCCGGGAACTCTCCGCGGCGGAGCTGGACTCGGCGGCGAAAGAGTATGCTTCCATGGTGACCGTGGAATCCGAAGTACTGAACGACCCGGCCCGCCTGAATACCAGGCTCAAGCAGATCGAAACGGAGCGCCGGGCAGAACAGGCCACCGCCCGGGAACAGGCCCTCCAGAGGATCGCCCGGGAGACCGGCGGCTCCGTTCGGGTACTGCTGCTCATGAACGGCTCCAGCGTACGCGGTGTCGTACAGGAACAGGGCGAAGACTATCTTTTGATCACTCCGGAATCGCGGCGCGTCTACAAACGCGCCGAGGTCAAGCAGGTGCTGCTGCGGTGAGCATGCTCCCGAAACGTGGTGCATCCCGCGGCGATCCCGCCTGACGACGATTCACCCCGCCGCGCAGACCGTTCGCCCCGCTTTTTTTGCGTTTCGGCGCCGTCGCGGGTATGGTATGCTTCTAAAATCTCACTCAACCATAAGGCTTCTGTAATGTTTAAGAAAATTGCTATCGCCCTTGTCGTCGCCCTCGCGGCGTACGGCATCTATTTTGTGTTCGGCGCTCGCATTGAAGCGACGACGGACGTGGAGTTTTCCGCGGAATTCATACACGCGGACAAATACTGCGCGGACAAAGAAGTCACCACACTGAACTTCCAGCCCGGCCAGGAAACGGCCATTCAGGACGCGCTCAACTCGCTCAGCGAATGCACCACGGTCAACTTCGGAGCGGGTACGTATAAGTTCGGCAACTCGGTGACCATCAACGGCATGAACGGCATCACCCTGAAGGGTGCCGGCAAGGAGCAGACGACGATCCAGTTCGTAAACGCCGGCAACGGCAACGGGGTGGACGTCGAATCCTCGCACTCCTTCACAATCCGCGATCTCACGATTCTCGACAGCCCGAAGAACGGCCTGGAGATTCGCCTCTCGGACAACATCATCATCGACAACATCAAGGTCACCTGGTCGAACACTTCCGGGCCGGCGAAAAGCAAAAACGGTGCCTACGGCGTGTATCCCGTAAACGTGAAGAACGTCCTGCTTCAGAACACGGACACCTACTTCGCCTCGGACGCCGGCCTCTACGTGGGCCAGTGCGTTAACGCCGTCGTACGGTACAATACGGCCGAACAAAACGTGATGGGCCTCGAGATCGAGAACACCGTCAACGCCGACGTCTACGAGAATACGGTCCAGAACAACACCGGCGGCCTGCTCGTGTACGATCTCAACAAGAACACCATCGTCACACGCAACATTCGCTTTCACAAGAATGTCGTGAAGAACAACAACAATCCGAACTTCGGGAACGCCGGCATCGTGAAAAGCGTGCCGTCCGGGGTGGGCTTCATCATCACGTCGGCACGCGAGGTCGAGGTCTTCGACAACGTCTTCGAAAACAACAACAGCGTGGACATCGCCGTCGTGAGCGGCCTGGTCGCGGTAACCTCGGACTTCGGTGAATGGGAACAGAATAACTTCCGTACGCATTCCATTTATATTCACGACAACACCTTCAACGGCGGCAGCGGCGACTCCATCGACAACGGTGAGACGAATGCCCAGGACCGCCCCCTGGGCGTGCTGGTGGACATGGTCTACGAACAAATCAACAACGTGCGCAAAGAAAAAGGCCAGGCGCCGACGGACGTTCACAACGTCCTCTACGACGGCGTGGACGACGGCAAGACGATCCTGGCGCTCACGAACACCTGGTTCGGCAACGTCCCCGGCAATCACAACAACATCTGCCTGGAGAATAACGACAAAGGCAAGGTCACTCCGTCGTTGATCGACATGAACCTGCCGGCGGTCATGGACAACGCCGAGGAACCGACGCCCGAAGGCATCCGCGCGGCGGTAGAAGGCGGGGACGTGGTCAGCTATACCGCCGAGGACAACTACGGCGGCGCGCCGGACGGCGGTTTCTCCTGCACGGGCTTCAAGGCCAAAGGCGTACCCGTGGAGGGCCTCGGAATCTAACCTGCCCCTTTTGTACCTTAGAGGCGCGGAGAATTTTGCGCCTCTAAGGTACCTGGAAGGATTCGAATGATTTTTACCATGAGATACATTGCCACCATTACACTATTCGCCACGACCCTCGCCTGCTCCACATCTCACAAACCGGATCCGAACGCAAAGCCGATCCCGATCCACAAGAATCTTTCGGCCTACGGTTTGTTCCAGGACATGAGCGAACCGGGCGGGCAGCCGGCCGTGGTCGCCGGGGCCGTGGTCTACGACTTAAACACGGCCCTGTTCTCCGACTACGCCCTGAAGCATCGCTCGATCCACATTCCCGAAGGCAAGGCCGCGATCTATCGCGATCCGGACGTCTTTGATTTTCCCGTGGGTACCGTGATTACGAAAACGTTTTCGTTTCCGAAAGATTTTCGCGAGCCCGCCAGAGATGTGAAGCGCATCGAAACGCGGCTGTTGATCCGCCAGCCCGACGGCTGGGTCGCCGTGCCGTACGTCTGGAACGATGAACAAAGCGAGGCAACCACGGCCTTCGGCGGCCGCAAGATCGACATGGCCTTCATCGATGAAAACGGCGAAACAGTGGAGTTCCAGTACGCCGTGCCGGCGAAGAACCAATGCGCAACCTGCCATCATATGTACGCAGGCGAAGATGCACGCACGCAGGTGATTACGCCCATCGGCCCGAAGGCGCGTCACATCAATCGCACTTACGCGTACGAAGACGGCGAAGAAAACCAGATCGAACGCCTGGCGCGCCTGGAAAAACTCACCGGCCTGCCCTGGCTCGGCAGTCCGCCGGCCCTGCCGCGCATGGACGACGAAAGCGTACCCGTCGCCGATCGTGCCCGGGCCTACATGGACATCAACTGCGGTCACTGCCACAACGTGAACAGCTCCGCCGGCATCAACTCCAGGCTGATCTTAGATTATCATGAAGCTGACTTAACGAACCTGGGTGTCTGCAAGATGCCCGGTTCCGCCGGCAAGGGCGGCGGCGGCCTGACGTACGACGTCGTTCCCGGTGAGCCGGAGAAATCCATTCTCTACTTTCGCACCGCCACCACGGATCCCGGCGCTATGATGCCGCAACTCGGTCGGGCCCTGGCCCACGAGGAAGGGGCGCAGTTGATCTACGAATGGATCAAAGGCATGGAGAGCCGGAACTGCGATAACTGAAAGCAGCCCTGGTTATGTGCTTGTCTCCGGACGGCCGACGTGTCGTTCTGAGACAAGCACGATGAAAGAATTCTTGCAATTCCACGTTCGCTTTGCGCTTTCTTTTTTTCGCCGGGCGAAGCGTCTCTCCGCCGGCGAGCTGGGCGAAGATTTCGTGCGCTCCTCGTACCTTGAGATCTATACGGTCCTGCGTTATCTTTATCTGTTTTTGCCGTTCATCTTCACGCCCTTCGTCATATTCGACCTCTACATGCACTTCGTCCTGGGCAGCGACAACATGCGGTTGCTGGTCTTCAACGCGTTGTTCTACGTCGCGCTCTTTACCATGCTCATCGCCATGAGCATGACGCCCCTGCATACCGGCGAGCGCGCGGTGCGCATGCTGAAATTCGTCTGCCGCGCGGCGGCGCTTGTCCTCGCGTGCAGCGGCGCGGTACAATCCGTCACGATTCTGAAAGGCAGCAACGACCTTTCGATCTTTACGGTGGCGGTACTCGGCGTAGCGGTAACGATGCGTTTTCCGGACGCCACGCGGCTGTTCATTTACGGCGCCTGTTATTCGATCCTGTACGGATACATGTGGCTCGGCAACCACTTCGATTCGGTGCTCTTCCAGAACTCGCTCTTCGTTTTAATGATCGCTCTGATCTTCGACCGCGTTTCGTACTTCGCCTCCGCCAACAACTTTCTGAAGACCCGGCGCATCTTAGAGCTCAACGACCTGCTGGTCGAAGAGGATCTGAACAAGAGCCACATGCTGGGCATCGCCATCCACGATCTCAAGAGCCCGCTCTCCGGCATCGCCGCGACTTCGCGCCTGCTCAAAGAAAATCCCGACGACTTTCCGCCGGAGGAACGCCGCGAGATTCTGGAAGAGATAGAGGCCTCGGCGCATCGTTTGTTCGGCAACGTGGAACAGCTTGTGAATCTCGCGTCCCTCAACGCCAGCGATGCCCGACCCACCAGCGATGCCTTCGACGCCGGCGAAATGATTCGCGAGACCGTACGCAATCATTCCTACCAGGCCTCGTTCAAGGACATCACCATTTACACGAAGTTCGCCCGGAACGTACTGCCGCTCAAGTCCGATCGCGCTCTCGCCTCGCGCATTCTCGACAATCTACTTTCCAACGCGATCAAGTTCTCCCCGCCCGAGTCCAGCGTATGGGTGCGCGCCGACCGGAACGATGCGGAAAAACAACTGACCTTCGAGGTGATCGACGAAGGACCCGGTTTTTCCGCCGGCGACAGGGAACGACTCTTTACTCCGTACAAACGTTCAGCGAGCGGCGGCTTAGGATTGTACCTGGCGAAGCAACTCTGCGACAAGTTGGGCGGTGAACTCGAACTGGCGGCGGAGAGCGGCGACGAGATCGGCGCGCGCTTCGTGGTCCGACTGCCGGATTTAGGCTGATCTTACATTAAGATCTTACGCAGCACGTTATACCGGGATCGGGAGCACGGCACCTCGTGAGAGTCGTCCATGATCACGGTATACGTGTTGTTCTTCCCGCGGACGATGCGGCTGATTTCCGCCAGGTTCACAATGCAGCTCCGGTGCGAACGAAAAAAGTCCGAGTTCAGTTCTTCCATGAGGGAGTCGAGGGTCCGGCGCACCCGTTCCACCTCGCCGCCCTTAAGGTGTATGTCCGTGAAGTTACCGTCGGCTTCCAGGTAGAGAATGTCGCGAAAACGGAGGAGCTGGATTTGCCCGTCCGTTTTGATCGGCAGGCTGTTCTTCTGAAAGCCGCCGCCGTTTTGGGCGGCCTGCTTCATGCGTGCCACCGCGGTGAAGAAACGCTCGCGTGAAAACGGCTTGGCCACGAAGTCCACGACGCCGTGATTGAAAGCCTCGACGGCGCTCCGGGTGTCGGAGGACACGATGATCGTATAAAAGCCGTTCTTTTCCGGTTGCCGGAGAATCTCAAAGCCGCTTTCGCCCTTGAGATTGATGTCCAGGATCAACAGATCGATGGCGTTCTCCTGCACGTAGCAGAGCGCCGGCGTCGCCTGTTCGAAAAGCGAGAACTGCACCGGTTGCGGGCGAAAGGCGTCCCGACAAAAATGCTGCAACGCCCGCGCCGTCAGCCGATCGTCCTCGGCGATGACGACCTTTACCGGCGAATCATTCACAGCCGTCCTTCTCCGTAACTTGCGCCGGCGGATTCTTAGCGGCAGGTTCCAACATGGCGCGGATCTCTGCAAAGTCCGCGGCCTGGGGCGAGCCTTTTACACGCTCCGGGCTGAGGCGTTCGCCGATGGTGCGCCCTTCTTGATCTTTCAGCCCGGCGTGGGCGCCGGAACCGAGCAGGATTTTCACGACATCCACGCGCGCTTTCAGGCCCGCGGCGAAGAGCGGCGTCTCGCAAAACTGATCGCGAGCGTTGGCATCGGCACCGGCGGTGAGCAGTTGTTTCGTGGTGCCGCTTTCCCCGGCGGCGGCGGCGTAATGCAACGGAGTCCGTTCGAATTGATCGCTTCGATCGACGTCGGCGCCCCACTCCAGGTACAGCGCAAGCAAATCCTCGCGACCGTTGCCGGCCGCCCAGGAAAGCGGCGTGCGCCCGCGGTTGTCCGGAACCTCGACGCCGGCGGGCTGCGCCACGGCGCCCTGCATTTGTTTGTAGAGATAGCGCACGAGCTCCGGCTGTGCTGCTTTGCTCCGCGCGGCCAGGGCGAGAGCGTTGTTCCCCAGGCTGTCCTGCGCGCGCACCTGGGCCCCCCGCTCCTCCAGGTACTTCCGAACCTCGGCGAATTGCCCCTGGCGTACCGCCTCCAGATACAGCTCGTTCACACCGGCGGTGGTACCCACGGGACGCGGCTCCGGTTTTGCCTCACGTTCGCCGTGGCAACCCGCAAGAAAGATCATAAAAAATAACAAGAAAATCAAACTACGCATGGAACGCTCCAGAGTATAAGGGTCGGCGGGATAGTTGCAACAAAGAAATCGCCGGCGAGGCACACCCCGCCGGCGATAAAAGAGATTTCATGATTGTTCAGAGTTCGTTGAGAGGCTTACAGCGCGCCGTTGATCAGCGGCGCCACGATCTGCATACCGGGGTCTTCCGCGTTGTAAGCGTTCTCCGGTTCTACGATGCGCACCTGCTGGTTGTTGCCGACAAAACGATCCAGGAACTGATCCATGCCGACGAACTCGCTGTAGCACTTGTAGGTCTGACCCCAGGGCCATTCCAGGTACTCCCACCAGTGGCGTTTCTTTTCCATTTGAGAGCACGCGTGCGCGCCGATGAACGTGATGATCGTCGAGCAGTGTGACTCGTTGAGCTGGCGTTCCCAGGGTACGAAGTAGCTGTAGTTCGGATACTGGGACAGCTCGTTGAACAGCGCGTACTGGTCTTCCAGCCACTTCTCGTAAATGACGCTGTCCGGGGTCAGGCCGCCGTTCTCGCCGAAGAAACGCTGGTACGAATAGCGCGAGTAGTTGAAGTCACGCAGGTAGCCGGTGTAGGAGAGCTGGTCGTTCGGGAATTCCTGGGCCAGCATGCGGTTGATGCTGCCGAAGTCGTTCGGATCGAACGTGGCCGGCAGTTGATCGAAGACCGTGTCGAGATCCCAGGCCGCACGGATGGTATCGTGCAGGGGACGCGAGTTGTAGTTCGAATTCGGCGCCAGGTGAATAGGGCCGGAGTCGTTGATCGCGTATCCCTTCGCCGGATTCACGATGCGGCGGATTTGGTAGTAACCCGCGGAGGTCGCCGTACCGCCGGCCGAGTAACCGGTAATGACAAGTTTCTGTACGTTAGGGAATTTCTGTTTCGTGTAGTTGGCCGCCGCCAGGGTGTTGTTGTAACCGGCGTGGTTCCAGACCAGCGGCGGTTCCTGACCGGTGGGGTCGGTGTAGGTTACCGTCTTGTTGCCGACGTGCACGTCACCGGTGCAGTACGGAAGATAGACGACGTTCCAGCCCTGGGTCACGAGATCGGTCGAAGACCGACCGGGCAGACCCGGGTCCTTGCCGTTCACCAGCGGTGATACGTACTGCGGGACGAGCCCGTCCATGTAATCCGCCGGGATGCCGTTGCGGTTGGCCACGCCCAGAATGCCGAGACGACCGCTGCAACCTTCGTAGTCCCAGCATGCGCCGCCGCCTTCCATAAGAAACAGGACATTGGGGCTACCGGTATCGTGGACGAAGAACCGATACTGCGAACCGTTACCACACACGGTCCCGGGCAATTCTACGGTCTCCCAATTGTAATCGTTGCCGCCGTCGACGAGTCCTTCAATCAATGCATTCAGGACCGCCTCGGCGCGTAGTTGCGTGAACGGCACTGCCGCCATCGCTGCCACGGCGAAAAACGCCGCGAATTTCCATTTTTTCATAATGAACACTCCTCCGAAATGGTGAAAGGAGTTTATGGCGTCCCCCGCCGGCGCGCCAGCAACGTGTGATCGATGGTCACTTACAGTACGTGAACGGTATGGCTTCTTTTGGCTTCGCAAGGACTCACCAGGCTTACTAAAGATTATCAACTATGGAGAAATCTTACCGCATACCGTTCACCCCGGCGTTGGAACCATCCGTCCCGCGCAAGTTGCGCATCGCATTCGGCCGTCCTATCATCCGCCTACACCAGTTTGAGTTGATACACACAGGAAGAGTTTATGCGTCCCTTAAAGAAAGAATACCGTACTTACCTACTCGTCGGCGTGGCCTGCACGGCCCTCGTCGCGACGATCATCCTCGCGCTCAGTGCCGGCGAACATCCGCGCGAGAGCGCACAGTCGAACGCCGGCGGACAGGATTCTACAGCCCCGGCCTGGGCCCCCTGGACCGGCGCCGGCGAACTCGGCGAAACGGAACCCCTGCCCGGCGAAGAAGCGGCCCCGGAGTACGCCGACGTCGATCTCGTAGCCGCCCGCCGCGCCATGCCGGACAATCTGTACTGGAAGTTCGCGTCTCCCCTGGACCCGCAGCAGGACGCCGAAGCCCTCAAACAACGCCGCGCCGAACAAAAACGCATCAACGAACTCTACGGTCGCGTGAACGCCAACGTCGCACCGGAAGAGGACATCCGCTCGTACTACGCGTTCGAGAAAAAGAAATCCGAAGACTACATTCAGTTTATGCAGTACCTGCTGCGCGAGTACGGCGAAGGCCTCGCGCCGAAAACGATGCAAATGCTCGGCCTGGGCATTAAGATGCACAAGCATAAGCTGGAGCGCTTGCCGATCGACCTGCAACGTTCGCTGGACCGACGCGCAGAGTACAAGAAAGGCAAAGAGGCCTGGCTGGCGGAGAAAGCTTCGCAGTAAGAAAAAAAGCGCGCAACGATTCGCACGTTTCGATTGTTACCTCTCCAGATCGACTTGACCGGAACGACGGAACGTGCGAAGATCCAGCCATGACCGCGCTCGTAGACAATGAGCAGCCGTTGTATCACGGCCGCCGGGTTACGTTCGAAGAATACCTCGCCCTCGAACCCGACGGATACCGGTACGATATGATCGACGGAGTGCTCTACTTGAAACCAGCGCACAACTGGAGGCACGGCGAACGTCAGGTTCGCGTGGGTTCCATCATTCAACACTATCTCGACGCCCATCCCATCGGACGGGTCTTCAACGAAACCGACGTCTATCTGCACGACGGCAACGACGACATCGTGCGCCCGGACATTTGCGTCGTGAAGCACGATCGTTTGCACTTCCTCAAGGAAGTCCACATCGATGGTCCGCCGAATCTGGTGGTCGAACTGCTCTCGGATCGCACGGCAAAGCGAGACCTCGGTACCAAAGCCGATCGTTATCTCGGCGCCGGCGTTCAGGAGTACTGGATCATCGATCCGCGGGTGGATTCCATGCAGGTCTGGTTCGCGGAGGACAAACAAGGACAGCCCCGTTGGCGCAAGATCGTCGACTCCCGCGTCGAAAGCGCCGTGTTACCGGGACTCGTCCTCGAGCCCGGCCGCGTCTTTCGATGAATCCACCCATCGTCGATCCAGCACCAGTGTCTCAGCAATTCTGTCGTGTAACGCCTGCCGCCGCGCATCAGAGAACATCATCCAAAGACTCACCGGCCATATCGGTAACGCAATGAAGCGCACCACAAAACGTGCGGTGGCTCTGGAGATCGTCAGGCGTCGACCGTAACGATCCGAGACGATCAAACTGAACAACAACTTACCCGGCGTCGCGCAAAACCGTGAGCTTTCCATTCGTGCATGATACAGCCATACGGCCGTCAGCCCGCCCTGCAGGAGAAACAACATGTACATAAAATACAGTTGAGGGCGATGCGACTGGATGGCCATAGGGCCGAAAATACTGAGCACTCCAAATACGAGGAGAAACAGTACTACGAACGGATTCGACTCCGACAATTCTAAGACCCGCAGAAGATAAAACAGCAAGCTTACGACCAGTTTGCCGAGGAGTAGCAGTCCTTCGAACAAGAAGTAAACGACCGCGATCCCGGCCAGGAAACAGATCGCGGCCCCGAAGAGATCGATGATAAACGCCGCGCAGCGACGGATGGCATCCGCGTGATATAAATGCGCCAGTTGATCCGGCGCCGCGACGTACGGCGATCGCGGTTCTCGCGCGATCACCGTCGACTCTGGATTCACCTCAACTCCGCGTATCGTGGCGCGGCAACGCCGACGCGTGGCGATGCGGAGCGGCCATCTCGTCCTCGTGATAGTCCGCGGGCACGCGATACAACACGAGCGTACCGGCGATGAAGTCGTGCAACGCCTGTTTGCGCGAAGAGAACGCCGCCATAATGTATCCTACGAAAAACGTAAGACCGGTGATGAACTTCGAAAAGTACCGCGCGGTGGCGCGTTCAAACGTAATGCGCCGGCCGTGTTTGTCGGAGACGACGATGCCCAGAGCCATCTTGCCGAGCGTCGCGCTGTTCACGGAGCTTTCCATTAACGCGAAGTACAACCAGCCCGTCCAGAGCGATAACAGGTTACCGACGGAGGCCATAATGATCAGGAAGCCGGCGCCGCCCTTCAAGTACGTGAGGATCCCGTCTGCATCGGCCTCCGCCGCAGCGCCGCCGATCAAAGGCAATAGCAGAAGAAACGGCAGGGCCAGGATGGCACCCAACACCATATTGATCACGCTGACGACCATCGAATCAATGATGAGAGCAAAGAAGCGGCGCCAGAAGCCGGCCAGGTAAACACTGCGCTGAGAAGTCATATTATGTCCTGTAAACGATCTTTCCGTTTATGAAACACTCCACGGTGTTTCCACAACATGCAGGTACCCGCAGGAAGTTAATGAGTCAATAAATATTACTGACTCAACTTGCCGGTTCGCCGTCGGGTCCCTGTTCCCAGAGCAATTGAATCGAATCGCCGTCGTGAATCTCTTCGAGCGAAAGATACTCCGGCCCGAAGAACTCCACCAGGCGCATCATGATCATGTTCGTCTGCACGAAGAAGTGAACCCGATCGTCGTCCTTCACACTGACACGCACCAGGCGGATCTCGCCGAAGTTCTGCACGTATCCCGGAACCTTTTGCAAGAAGTAGTCGAGGTCCATGAGGATGCCGCCGGTCTCGTTGCCCTCGGGAAGTTGAAAGACCTTCGGCTGCGTGGTGGCGAGGGCCCGCAGGAACTGGCGCTGGACCCGCGGCAAAAAGCGAGACGCCAGGTTCATGAGATCCACCGTACTGCTCGATGGGTCCCGCATGCGGAAGCGGTGCAGATCCAGAAAGACCTGACTGCGCCGGGTATCGCGCACGCGGAACTGCGCCTCGATTCCGACACGGCGATAGCCCATGGTGGACAGGCGGTGGTCCGTATCCGGAAGATAGATGCCCTGAAACATGACGAGCCCCTGCACGGACGTAACCGTCAGCGACTCGAGATTACGGCGACGCTCCACGACGTACTTCTGCAAGACCGGCTTCAGCGCTTCGAGGGAGAGTACGACCTTGAACATCCGCCCGTAGAGCGGGTTCGCGAACTCGTTGATGTCGTTGAGCCACTGCACGAATTCCCGCTCCGTGAAACGAAAGATGCGTCCGGTCGAGAATGACGGGGCGTCATTCGGCGTCCAGAAATCCTTGTATCGTCGAGAAGATCGTTCGTCTCGTTAAGAAAAGGTTGTCATCCTGAAGGCAGACGCTCTCTTCCAGTCATGAAAGTCGCCGTTCTGGGTTCCGGAAGTTTCGGTACCGCTCTCGCCTCCATCCTCGCCACAAAATCCTACGATGTCACCATCTGGACGCGCCGCGAAGAACTCGCCGCGGATATCAACGAGCGCCACGAGAATACAAAGTACCTGCCCGGCCTCGAACTCCCGCCGAACGTAAAGGCCGACACGGACATCGGCCGCACCCTGGCCGGTGCCGAAATGGTGGTCGTGGCGATTCCGGCCCAGCAGATCGGCGGCGTCATGAAGGAACACGGCGGCCTGCTGCCGGAGAACGTGCCCATCGTCTCGGCGGCGAAGGGCATCGAAGAGGGTCGCCTGCGTCTGGTCTCGGAGATCCTCGAAGAGGAACTACCCGAAAAGCACCACGCCCACCTCAGCTATCTTTCCGGACCGAGCTTCGCCAAAGAGATGATCCAGGGCATACCGACCGCGGTCAGCATTGCCTCGCACAACGAGGAGACGGCGAAGGCCGTCCAGCACGCCTTTCACACCGGCTTTTTTCGAACCTACTGGACGCCGGACGTCATCGGCGTGGAAGTCGGCGGTTCGCTGAAGAACGTCATCGCCATCGCCGCCGGGGTCAGCGACGGCCTGGGCTTCGGTTTGAACACCCGGGCCGCCATCATCACCCGGGGTCTCACGGAAATCACCCGCCTGGGCAAGGCCAAGGGCGCGGATCCCATGACCTTCCTGGGCCTCGCCGGCATGGGCGACCTCGTGCTCACCTGCACCGGCAACCTCAGCCGGAACCGGACCGTCGGCATGAAGCTCGGCGAAGGCAAGAAGCTCAAGCAGGCTCTGGACGAAATGAACCAGGTCGTCGAGGGCGTGTACACCGCGGAGTCCGCCTACCAGTTGAGCCGGAAGCTGAATGTGGATATGGCCATCACGCGCGAGGTTTACCGGTTATTATATGAAGACAAGGAGCCGCTTCAGGTGACGAAGGATCTCATGGGCCGCGAACTCAAGCGCGAGGGCATCTGAGCGCCTCCCTCCAACCCGCGGATACCTTAAGAATTACTAAAAGTATGTGTAGAAAAAACGGGATTTCGTGCTTGCCGCCGGCTTCGGGATGCGGTAGATTCGCCGAAGATTCTGTGTCAGACAGATTCGCCGGGTTTTCCCCGGCCTGCATCTGCCCATGCGCCGCGCCACATCTCGTTCAGCGCTCCTTGCGCCCGCGCCGGTTTCCGGATCGCTCCTCATCCCTGCTCTCGTAGCGCTCTTCGCGGCGCTGCCCCTGGGCCCGACCGACCTGCGCGCGGACGTCATCGGCGATCGCGAGCTGGGAACACTCCAACCGGGCCCGGCCGGCAATACGGCCTATCGCAGTTCCGGCCTGGACCCGGAGTATCCGCAGGGCACTCTCACGGTTCAGCTCAGCGAACAACCGAATCAGGTGTTCCGTCTGCTCGTCGAAGGAACAGGCCCCCGGCAGTCGGACCTGGGCCTCCGCGTGGGGGATCAAACGTTCGACCAGGACCTCCAGGGAGACTACCGCCGGGAAAGCGTGCTGCTCCAGGGCGGGCGCACGCACACGGTCCAGATCTTTCAAATCAACCAGTCACCGGCCGACATCAAGCTTCGCATGCGCCTCGAACGCCTGGAGCCGCAAGGCCTCGTTCGGGATCAGCCGCGTGGCGCGAGCGTGGACGCGCAGCAACCTTCGGCCTTCTTCGTATTTGATCATCCGGCACCCGGACCGCTCACGCTGACTCTCGAAAGCGACGCGGAATCACGGACGGAGCTTACCGCTGTCCTCCTGCAGCCGGACGGGCACATCGTCCTCCGCGACGAGGACGAAGACCGCGATCCCCACAACGAAATCGTCCTCCTCCCCGAGGCCCCCGCCGGCCGCTACTACGTGGAAATCCGGCGCCGGGTCCTGTGGTCTCGTCGGCAGACTGGCCAGGCGGGCTTTCGCGTTTCCTACCACAACCGCCTGTTAGAAGTGGAGAGCAATCTTCGCGTGGCGGAAATGGAAGGACAGGAGCCGACGGAAGACCCAGGCGAGGCCGACGAGGAGTCCGGCCATTTGCGATCCATTGCCCATGTCGTACCGGGGGAGGACTTCCTGCCCGGCCGCAAGATTCAAGGCCGTCTCGACCGGCGCAATCCGCGCACGTTTCACCGCGTGAACGTGGAGGCGGAACGCCCGCTGCTCATTGATGTGAGGGCGGAATTGGGCGACCTCATGTTGATTGTGCGCGGGCCGTTTGAGTACCGCGCGGACTTCGACGCCGGCAAGGAACCGGGCCGGGAAATCGTAGTCCTGCCGTTTGCCGGGGAGTATCAAATCCTGGTGCAGTCCTCGGACCCCGAGGAAGATCGCACCATTCCGTACACCGTTCGGACGGCCGTGCTCAATCCGCGGGAACTCAAGGCCGGCCAGAGCGAAGAACAGAACATCGGCCTGCACGAGCCCGGCCTGTATCGCTTCACGGTGGGCTACAACTTCCCGGTGCTTGTCAACGTCCGCGGCCGCAAACCCGCGGATCTCTTTCTAACGATCTTCGCACGCAAGAGCGACGGCAGCATCGAAGTCCGCAACCAGGACGCCGACGAAAACGGCCGAACCGGCGATGAACTGGTGCGCATCACATCGTCCGGCGAATTTTACATTATGGTCCGCCAGGGTTCCGGTCGACTGCGAAACATCTCGTTCGAGATCCAGCTCGATGAGAACCCCGTGCTCTCCGCGCCTTGAATTTTGACTCCGAGGTCCCGAGAGGCAAGATGAAATTTTCATCATGCTGAACTTCGCGCTCATCGCCGAACGCCGTTCTACGGAAGCAGGCCCTCCCCGTCTTTCTCCTCGGTATCTCGGTCCTCGGAGTCATTCCCCGATTATGTCCCCGGTTTAGCCGATATTCCTCGATCCTTAGAAAAAAACTATTGCGACGTGGGGAAAGAGTGCATAAATCTGGCGCAGCGACATGACGGCCTCCTCTAATACACCGGCGAAATCATCCCTGCGTTTTTCGTTCGCATTTAAACTGGCCCTTGCCTTCGCGCTCCTCGTTACCATCGCAACCGGCGGTAGTATGATCTGGGTCTACCAGCAGACTCGCTCGCTCGTCATCGAGCAGATGCGCAACCGCCTCAAAGACATCGGTCGAACGGGCACGTTCCTCTTCGAACAACAACATCGTCAGGATCTGCGCAAGCTCCTGGACATCGTTCACGAGAACATGGAGTTCTCGAATACGCCGGAACAGGCGGCAATCCTGGCCGACGAAGAACAGGGCACCTACGAATCCCTGCCGCCGGAGTTATCTTCGAAAGTTATGGAGAGCCCGGAGTTCCAGCGCGTCGTTACGGCACTACGGCAAATCCGCGAAGGCTCACGCTGGCACGTCCGCCCGCTCTACGACATCCCGGCCCTGGACATCATCCGCGCCGAACAGGAAGATCTGCCGAAAGACGAGCAGGACTTTCCGACTCTGGAGTACATCTATCTCCTCGCCGAAGTACCCGGCTATCCGAAAGAGCAGTACATCATGTATCTTGCCGATTCGGACTACCTGCCCGTGGACGCCGACGGCGACGGCGCGTACGACGGCGACGACGACTACGAAGGCAATCCCATCGCGAACCTGACGCCGCCGCTCACGGAAGAAATGCACATGGGTTTCTCCGGCGAGGCCGTCTCCGAGAAAACGTTTACCGAGGACCAGTGGGGTGACGTCGTCATCTCCGGTTACGTTCCGATCCTGGACGCTCAGGGCAACGTGCTTGCAGTCCTCGGTATGGACTATAACGCGAAGAGTGACGCCAACCGCATCAGCGATCTGCTGCAGTTCTCCATCGCCACGACGGTGGTGGTGTTCATCCTGGCCATCGGCATGTCGATCCTCATGGCGCGGCTCTTAACTCGTCCTATTAAGAAGTTACAGGAAGGCGCCGAACGCGTGGGCGACCGGGACTTCAGTACCCAGGTAGACGTGCGGTCTCGAGACGAGCTCGGCGTGCTCGCGAAGTCGTTCAACTCCATGGTAACCGAGATCCGCGAGTACGCGAACAACCTGGAAGAACTAAACGCCGCCTACGAACGTTTCGTGCCGCAGGAGTTTCTGCGGCAAATGGGCCAGAACAACATCATCGATGTAAAACTCGGCGATCAGGTCATGCGCGAGATGACCATTCTCTTTTCGGACATCCGTTCGTTTACAACGCTCTCGGAAACGATGACGCCGAAGGAAAACTTCGACTTCCTGAACGCCTATCTACAACGGGTATCCCCGCTCATCCGGACACACCAGGGTTTCATCGATAAATTCATCGGCGACGCCATCATGGCGCTGTTTCCGGAGAATGTGAGGAACGCCGTGGACGGCGCCATCGACATGCAGGCGGAACTCCGCTCGTTCAACGATGCGCATCCCGACGCCCCGCCCATTCGCATCGGCATCGGGCTGCACACGGGCAACCTCATGCTCGGTACCATCGGCGAAGAACGGCGCATGGAAAGCACGGTGATTTCGGACGCGGTGAACACGGCCTCCCGCCTGGAGGGCCTCACCAAAAGCTTCGGCGCGAACATCCTGATCAGCGAGTACTCCATCAACATGATGCACCAGGAGAATCACAGTTTCTCCTCTCGCTACCTGGGCAAGGTGCGGGTCAAAGGCAAACGCGCCTCGGTGAACGTCTTCGAAATCCTGAACGCCGACGCCCCGGACCTCATGGACCGCAAGCTGAAGACCAAAGAACGCTTCGAAGAAGCCATTGCCCTGTTCCAGCAGGGCAAGTTCGGCGACGCGGCGCGGATCTTCCGCGAAGTGATCGACGCCAACGAACTGGACTCCGCCGCCCGGGCTTATGTCGACCGCTGCGAACGGATCTCCACCGATCTCTAAGTTCGCTTCAGTTGAATCTAATAAGTCGGCCCGGAGCTAACACGGTGTCGGCGGCTTACGTCACGTAAGTGATTTTCCTCTGTCATCCCGTGCGTTCCTCTTTGTGGTTGACCCGCCTCTCTCCGGCAAGAAGCTGGAGCATGCCCTCATCCTCACGACGGATTGCCGCGTTTTACGATGTGGACGGGACCCTGGTCGACTCGAACATCGTCTACGCCTATCTCTACTACGCCCTGCGCCTGCCGAAGATCTCGGATCGCCTGAAGCGCATCTCCCGGGCCGCGCTGCTCTCGCCGGTGTACATCGCCGCGGAGCTGTTCAATCGCTCGGCCTTTAACAGGTTATTTTACGCGAACTACAAGGGCCTGCCCTTCGAACGCCTGCGGCTCATGGGTCGCGAGGTGGCCGAAAAGGCTTTTATTCCGCATCTCTATGCCGACGCCCGGAGTCGCATTCGCACGGCAAAGGAACAGGGCATCGTGCAGGTGATCGTCTCCGGCGCTCTGGATTTGGTGATGGAGCCCTTCGCCGCGGAGCTGGGCATCGACCACGTCATCGCCAACCGCCTGGAGTTTCAGGACAACGTCGCGACGGGGCGGTTGCTGCCGCCGGTCCTGGCCGGCGAAGAAAAACGCAAGGCGGTCCAGACCTTCGCGCGGGAAAACGACATTGATCTTTCGCTCTCGTACGCCTTCGGCGATTCAAAAGCGGACCTGGGCATGCTTGAGTCGGTGGGTTTTCCGTGCGTGGTGAACCCGGGCAAGAACCTGGAAAGCATCGCCGCCGAACGCGGCTGGACGGCGTTGGCTTTTTCGTGAAGGGGATGCGACTCCGAGGAACGAGGGAACGTGGGAACGTGGGAACGTGGGAACGTGGGAACGAGAATAGAAAGAAGGCACTCATAACGAACAGCCACCAGGATACGATAGCTCTCCGAAAAATCCTCGGTGCCTCGGCGCCTCGGTGTTGAAAATCTTTTATGGCAGAAACGCAAGATACAGTTCCCGACATTGAACAGGACCCCACGCAGCACGTCGCGGAGATCCAGACGCGCATCACCGATCACTTCGATCGCGCGCGCTCGTACACCCCCGGCGACGGTGAGGAAGATCCGGAGGTCGTGTACATCGACGAGACGTCGGCGAAGCGCGTCGTCTGGTCCGGTGAGGATTTGATCGAACTCGATCTCCCCGTGGGTACGCGCGTTGTGTACTCCAAAGAACCCATGCGCGGGTTGCGCGACGTGCGCGGCGCCATTCGTTACGCGCTCAAACATCCGGAAAAGATGCAACCGCTCCCGCAGTTGCTCAAGGCCGGCATGAAAGTTACGATCTGCGTGGACGACATTTCGCTGCCGCTGCCCATGATGGCGAAACCCGATCTGCGGCAACTCATGCTCGAAGAAGTACTGAGCATGCTCGCCGACGCCGGGGTGGACGACTTTCACATCATCGTGGCCACGGCCTTTCATCGTCGCATGACGCCCGGCGAAATCCGCCGCATGGTGGGCAACGACATCTACGAGAAGTACCACCCGCAGCGGCTCTACAATCACGACGCCGAAAAACCCGGCGGCATGAAATGGATGGGACATACCGAATCCGGCGAAGCGGTGATGATCAACCGTCGCGCGGCGGAGAGCGATCTCATCGTCTACGTAAACATCAACTACGTTCCCATGAACGGCGGACACAAGTCCGTGGGCACCGGCCTGGCCGGTTATCATACGCTGCGCGAGCACCACGACCCCGAGGTCATCGCGGCGTCGAATTCGTATATGGATCCCGGCAAGTCGGCCCTGGCCGACGCGAACCGGCGCATCGGTAACTTACTCGAAGACAAACTTAAGATCTTCCACATCGAGTCGGCGCTGAACAACCGCACCTTCGCGCCGCCGCTGGAATTTCTGTCCCGCAACGAGGACAGCTATTCCTTGCTGGACCGGCAAATCCTGCGCGCCACCCAGGCCACGTTGAAACGTCTGCCGCCGCCCGCGAAACGCCGCATTTTCCGCCAGGTGCCGGCCCCCTACGAGTGCATCGCCGTGCACGCCGGCGAGGTCGACCGCGTGCACGATAAGATTCTGCGCATCTCCCGCAAACAGTACACCATCAACGTCAAGGGCCAGGCGGACATTCTGCTGCTCGGCATTCCGTTTACGTCGCCGTACAGCGTAAACAGCATTCTGAACCCGCTGCTCGTCCAGGTGATGGCCCTCGGTTATCTGTATCATCTCTACGAAGGCGGCGTTCCCCTCCTGCGCGACGGCGGCAGTTTGATCTTGTTTCACCCGTGCCGCGACGAGTTCGATCCGCGCTTTCATCCGAGCTACATCGAGTTCTTTAATCGGCTGCTGCCCGAGAGCACGGACTCCCGCTACTTACAAAAGAAGTACGAGGTGGAGTTCGCGAAGAACCCGGAGTACATCGAGTTGTACCGTCACGGCTACGGCTATCACGGCGTACATCCGTTTTACATGTGGTACTGGGGCGAGAGCGGTCGGCGAAAGGTCGGCCAGGTGATTGCCGTGGGCGCCGAGCACCCGCACGTCCCGGAACGCATGGGCTGGGAGAACGCCGCGTCCTTCGAAGAGGCGTTAGCGATGGCGAAGTCCGCAGAGGGCATGCCGGCAAAGCCGCAAATCACGCTGCTGAAACAGCCGCCCATCGCGATTACGAAGTTGATATAACGAAGAAATTTTCACTCCGAGGACCGAGGATACGAGGGAAAAGAAAGAAGAAGAGTAAAAGCAAAAACGAAGACATTCATAGCCGAAAACGACTAACACACACTGTCCCTCGCAAAAAACCTCGGTCTCTCGGTCCTCGGAGTTCATCTTCCTCTCCAGAGCAATACTATGGCGAAATCAAAGAAAACCTCATCAAAATCCAGAACGAAGTCCGTCGAAGACATGTCGGTCGAAGAACTGCGGGCCGCCCTCGCCGAACGCGAGCAGGCGTCCCGCGGCAACGGCACTGCAGCAACGTCCGTTAGCCGTTCTTCACAAAGTTCTACGCAGGAACTCTTTAGCGTAATCCACACGCTCCACGGCAAAAAGATCTTCATGATCGGCGGCACCGGCTTTCTCGGCCGGGTGATGCTTTACATGTTCCTGAAATACGTGCCGGGCATTGAGCGCATCTATCTGTTGATTCGCCCCACCCACGGCCGCACCGGCGATGATCGCCTTATGCGGGAAATTCTGGAATCGCCGGTGTTCACCGAGGCCGGTGCCGGCAGCGACGAGGAGGCCCGCTTTTTTCGCGAGCAGGCCCGGGCAAAGATCACCGTCGTCGAAGGCGACGCCTCCCGCCCCGGCCTGGGGCTGAGTGAGGAAGACGCGGCAATGGTTTGTCGCGAAGCGGACGCCGTTTTTAATACCGCGGGCAACGTGGAGTTTAACCCGCCGCTGGATCTTTCGCTGAACGCAAACGCCATTGCCACGAAAGAAGTCCTGGACTTCACCGAAACCACGCAGTGCAAGAAGTACCTCCACGTGTCCACGTGTTACGTCGCCGACCGCGCGCTGCATCCGGACTTCGCCCCGGAAGAAATCGTGCTGGATCGCGTCGTCGGATCGTCGGGTAACGAGGTGCGCATAGATGTCGAACAAGAACTCCAGGATGCCCGCGACGTTGTGGCTCGTACGAAGCAACGCTACGACGATCCGGACAGCCTGAACGAGTACCGCGACAACGCCCGCCGGGAACTGCGGCGCATGGGTCGCGAGGACGTTTCCGATCGTCTCATCGAAAAGACCGCGAAGAATTTACGCACGCTGGCCATGCGCGAAGAACTGGTGCGCATCGGTCGCGAGCGCGCCGAACGTTTGAATCGTCCGAACGTGTACACGTATACGAAGACCCTGGCCGAACTGCTCGTGAAGTCCCGGGAGGATAAGATCGAGTACACCATCGTACGGCCGTCTATCGTGGAGACGTCGCTCAAACATCCGTTTCCCGGCTGGAACGAGGGCATCCAGGGCTCGGCACCGTTGATCTACATGGTATATCGCGGCCACCGCATGCTGCCGTCGTTCTCGGACGAGCCGGGCGAGCGCCGGGAGGCGACGCTGGACATCATCCCCGTAGACCTGGTCGCCGCCGGTTCCACCCTGGCGTTGTGCGCCCTGCTCCGCGGCGAGCAGAAAGACGTCTACCAGCTCGCCGCCGGTCCCATCGACACGCCGATCACCCCGAACGTTCTACTAAATATAGTTCAACATAACTTAAGAAACCGCTCGAACGAGTCCGAAATTTTCGCCGGCCTGGGCGGATGGCTGCGACGTAACCTCCAGGCGTACCCGGTTACGAAGAAGACGTTCCGGCGCTTCAGCTCTCCGCGAACGTTACAGGTCCTCACGAACTTCCGCGATCGCCTGGAACGTTTTCGCAGCAAACGTAACCTGCCCGGCCCGGGCTCGGACATTCTTCAGAAAGTGCAAACCACGGTGGAACGTTTCTACCAGCTCTCGTACATGAAGAACCGCATCTTCTCGGAGTTTCTGCCGTTCATGAATCACGGCTATCCGGTCTTCCAGAACCGCAACGGCATTGATCTCTACAAGCGCTTGCCGGAGAACGAACGCGACCTGTTCTACTTCGATCCGCCGGACATCGACTTCATCGATTACATGGAAGGGCTGCACATGGAAGCGGTCTTCCAGTGGGTGTTTCCGGTATTGGATAAACGTTTCAAGGCCATCACGAGCATCGGCAAAGACGCCGGGAAAAACAAGGACGACGGGGACGCCCGCACGTTGCTGGACGCCATGCGGGCCGCACTAACTGCTGACGATCTGGAATTTACGGATCGCCTGCACCTGCTCCGGCGCACCATGCGGGATCGGCGTCGCGCCCGGGGCGAGTCCGCGAAAAAGAGCGACGCCGGCATCGAAAACACACCGGCGGAAAAGGATCCCGGCAGCGCCGTAAGCTGGCTCGAAAGTCACCTGCAAAAACTGGCGGGGCGAACCGACATCATCAAAAATCTAAAAGACGAGTCCGATGATTACCTGGAACGCGTGAGCAAACACCTCGAGTTTTTGACCGGCACCAACGTAACGCCGGCTACGCTGAAGGACCTCGGCTCGGTGTCGAAGATCGCCCGCCACCTGGATCGTTATCGTGAAGACCAGGGCCGCACGGGCGGCGGTCGCTTTGAACTTCCGAAAGACGGCGTGGACGTGCCGCGCTGGCTTGCCGATCCCACGAGCGATTTTCTCTACGGCCTCCAAATGTGGTTTTACCGTAACGTAATGCAGGTGAAGATTACGGGGCAGGACAACGTACCGCTCAACAATCACAACGTCATCGTCGTCGCGAATCACGCCTCGCACCTGGACTACGGCCTTGTGTGGTTCAGCCTGGGCGAGTACGCCCGGGACATGGGCATCCTGGCCGCCCGCGATTACTTCTTCGATCGTTTCTGGAAGTCCACGTTCTTCGGCAACTTTCTGAACCTGGTGCCCATCGAACGTTCGGACAATGCCAGTTATTCCCGCGCACTCAAACACGCGGTGAAGTATCTGGAAAAGGGCGGGCCGCTGTTGATTTTTCCGGAGGGCACACGCTCGAAGGACGGCCGCATGAAACCGTTCCGCCACGGCCTCGGCTGGCTGGTCCAACACACCGGCGCCGACGTCCTGCCCCTGCGTCTATACAACACGCACGTCGCGCTGCCCAAGGGCAAAACCGTCGTCCGCTCGACGGACCTCCGCGTACACATCGGCAAGCTGGTCTCCTACG
The DNA here is from genome assembly GCA_965227295.1 of Leptonemataceae bacterium. GTDB lineage: Bacteria > Spirochaetota > Leptospiria > Leptospirales > Leptonemataceae > JANSYA01. The sequence goes on from OZ245742.1 coordinate 244,158, forward strand.
ATACCCTCGCCGAGGAAACGCAGGCGTATTCGCCGACGAAGACGTACGCGCACATCGCGAAACGCCTGGAAGAAGCGGTCCGGGACATTCACGATCACGATTGACCGCGAGCGCGGTCCTGCTATGAAAGGTTCGCATCATGAGCATCAAAGCCCTGATTGCCGACGATGATCCCGATGCGATCGCCCTGCTCGGCACGCATCTTCAAAAGTTCGGCATCGACGTACACGCCACCGAGAACCCGCGCGAGGCGGTGGATTTTTACAAGAGCCTGGGGCCGGACGTGGTGTTCATGGATATCGGCATGCCGTTCCCGGGCGGCTTCATTGCCGTCGAAAACATCCGTCACGCCGCGCGCACGTTGAAACGCAAGGTCGTGATCATCATGTATACGGCGTCCAGCAAACCCGAGGACGTCAAGAAGGCACAGACCTTCGGCGCCGACGACTATTTGCTCAAGCCCGTCACGGCGGACATGATCCGTGAAAAGCTGAGGCGTTTTTTCCCGAAGCTCGCTTAAGGCACTCGCATGCGTTCCTGGATGGCCGGGCGCACCGTTTCCACAATCTCGTAGGCCTTCGGCGAGCCCCGCAAGCCCAGGTACGCACCGAAGACTGCATAGTAACCGTACTCGTGGTCGATCCAGGGATAATAACCGAACAGACCCGGACTGGAGTTCCGCACAACCCTGCCGTTCTCACGCTCCACCCAGTTGCCCAGGGCGTAGTGATACGCGTCCCGACCCAGGCGGTCCGCCGGTGAATAGCCGATCGTATCGCCGCCTTCGACGTGGTCCCGCAACATCTCCCGCACAAGCCGCGCGCTCAAATAACGACGCCCGTCCCGGGCACGGCCCTCGTTGGCGACGGCATGCAGGAACTGCGCGTAATCGTGCATGGAAATGGAAAGGCCGCCGGCGATGCGTGCGTTCGTCGAGCTCTTAACTCTGCTCGGCCATACCTTAGTGTAATAGACGCTCTCCGCTTCCACCGCAAAGAAATCGCGGAACTCCGTGTCGTACAGCTCGTGCCAGGATTTCCCGGAGGCCCGCTCCGCCATGCGGCCGCCCACGGTCATGTGCGTGCCGCCGTAATCGAAGACCGTCCCCACCGGATGGTCCAGGCCTTGCGCCTGGTATTGCGCGTAGATCTCCTGCACGCACTGACCGAGGCTCAGGTCCGTGTTGCCCTGACAGTCGGCGTCCCGAAAGAGGCCGGTCTGGAAGGACAGGGTATGGCGCAGGGTGATGTTTCCCGCCGGCCCGGCCCAGGCCTTTCCACTAATATCGTCTTTCAGAAACTTAGATGCCTTCGCATCGAGGCTGATCACACCGCGGTCCACCAAACGCAGCATCACCGCCGCCGAAATCCACTTGGACGCCGAGGCCACGGGAATGGCGTGGTTTTCGCTCAGATTACCCGGGAAATCGGCGAAGAGCAACGTGCCGTCGCTCCGAAAGACGAGCAGGCCGACGTCCTCAGAGTGTCTCTGCGCCGCCTCGCGAAAGATCGGCCGCAGGCTTTCCCAGCGCGCGTCGAAAGCCCGGCCTTCGCCGTACTCCGACGATACGGGCGGATAGTCCGGCGCGGTACTGCACGCCATGAAAGCCGCAACGAACAGCAATGAAAAACGATGGCAGGGAATCATGTGCAGGAAATATCATCGTCCCGATGAGACGGCAATCACTAATGCTCGCAATTTTGCTTGCCCTGCTATGCGGCTCCGGCTGCCATCCCACCGTGGAAGCGCAGCCGAAGGACGAATCCTGCCTGGAGCGCTGGAATGTCGAAGGGCATTCCGACAACAAAGAAAACATCGCGCAAAACGAACTCTTCGCGGAGCTGAATCGCGGCTCGGCGCTTCGAAACGCTCCCACGCAAAATCTCGGGCGGCTGAGCGCCCTGGGGCTGAAACACTTCGCGGAAACGCCGCGCACGCTCGTCGCTTATCTCATCGAGGCGCAGATCATCGAAACGTTTGCGCACATCGAATCGAAGCTGTGCCTCTTTGAAGAAAGCCGCGACGGTGACGTTTACACGGCCCGCGTCCGCGGAACGCACATCTACTTTACGAATCAACGCAACGAGGACCCGCTGGCCTTCGCGGTTCGCGTGAACCTGAAAGACGGCGGCATCCTCTTAGAACACGAGGACGGCTAAGCCCGGTCGACACCGCCGAGACGATCCTGGCTTTGCCGCTGCATCATCCAGCCCGGGTACTCCATCGGCAGGGCGGAGACCTCGTCGAGTTGCTTGAGTTCTTCTTCGGTTAACGTAATCTCAGTCGATGCTAAGTTGTCTTCGAGTTGTTCCACGGTCTTCGCGCCGATGATAACGCTGGTGACCCAGGGCTGATGCAGCAGCCAGGCCAACGCGATGCGCGCCACCGAACAGCCGCGGCTCTCCGCCATGGGGCGCATGACATCGACGCAGTCAAAGGCACGGTCTTTGTCCACCGGCGGGAAGTCGAAGTTCGCACGCCGCGCCCCATCGGGGCCGGAGCCTTCCCGGGAAAACTTGCCGGAGACCAGGCCGCCGGCCAGGGGCGACCACGGTAGAATGGCAAGGTCCTGATCCCGCGCGAGAGGCACCACTTCGCGTTCCAGGTCCCGGCCGGCAATGCTGTAGTACATCTGCAACGAAGCGTAGCGCGCGAAACCGAGGGCATCCGAAATCGAGAGGGCCTTCATAATCTGCCAGGCCGCAAGATTGCAGAGGCCGATGTAACGTACCTTACCGGACTTCACGATGTCGTTCAATGCTTCCAGGGTTTCTTCGAAGGGCGTCAGTGGATCGAAGCCGTGGATTTGGTACAGATCGATGTACTCCAGTTGCAGGCGCCGCAGGCTGTCGTCCACGGCATGCATGAGGTGCTTGCGTGAAAGTCCGTTGATGTTCGGCACGGATTCGCGACGATCGGCAGCGGCCTGCTCCGCGGCGGAAGGATTCGGCCCCGGACGATCCGACAGCCGACCGTGAGCCTTCGTGGCGATGACGATTTCATCCCGGCGCAACCCCAGGTTCTTAATGGAGGCACCGAGGATCTCCTCGGACCATCCGGAAGAGTATACATCCGCGGTATCGATAAAATTTACGCCGCCGTCAATGCAACGTTGAATCAAAGCGTCGGCTTCCGCCTGGCTTTGTTTGCCGATGCCCTTCCAGAAGCCGGTGCCGCCAAAAGTCATTGTGCCGAAACAAATTTCCGAAACCACCAGGCCGGTGCGTCCGAGGGTCGTGTATTTCATAGAAACAGTTGACGGAAGTCTTCCCGGAGCTTCAATCAATTTATGAAAACCCGCATCTTCTTCCTCTCAATTTTGGCGACGCTGCTCCTGTTCTGTGTTTCGTGCGGCTCGCCTGCCCGCAGTAACGCTTGCGGATGATCTTCCGTGCCGCGCTTCATCTCCGGAATCCTTCACGCATACCGGCACGCGCCGTTCCTGGACTACCAGCGAGCCGCCTTTCAGCTCGCTCTGTTCAGTATCACCGCGCTGGCCCTGGGCATGCTCTCTGTTCAGGTCGCCTGGTTCAGCCCCCGCTCCGATCCGGGCTTCGGCGCGGTGTTGGTGGGACTCCTGGTGTTGATGATCGGCCTGATGGAGTTGCTCCGTCGCGGTCACGCACGCTTCACGGCCCACGCTTATCTGTTTTTGATCTTCTCGATCATTACCATCGATACCGTCGTTCGCCCCGGAGTCCTGCACGTACGCATGGACAACACGGCGCTGTTCATCATGACCCTCACCTGCGTTTCCATGCTCACGAGCGCCCGGGGCACGCTCATCTACGCCGGCATGATCCTCGCCGTTTTTCTAGGCTTCGTCACCATGACCCCGGGCATGGAACAGTTCCCCCGGCTGATCTTTATCAGCTACGTTACGGATTCCCTGGTCGGTATCATCGCCACCACGGTGATCTCCCTCGTTTTTCTGGATATGACCGGCCGGGCGCGCCAGATCGCGGAAACCCTTAACACGGTACTCACCAAAGAAGTGGAGATCCGCCGCGCGGAACTGAAAGGCACCCGGGAAGAAGTGGAACGGGCCAACGATTCCTTAATTGACGCGAACAAAAACTTAAGCGAAAGCCGGGAACGCATTCTCGGCGAGGTCCGCCTGGCGGCCCGCCTGCAACGCCATGCCCAGCCGGCGGAACCGCCGCCACTGTCCGGTTGGGATCTCAGCTTCGCCTTCGAACCGCTCGGCGAAATCTCCGGTGATTTCTTCGACGTCTACGAAAGCGAAGGCCGCCTGGAAGGCATCGGTCTCTTCGACGTCAGCGGGCACGGGGTCAGTTCCGGCCTGATCACCGTTCTCGCGCGACAGGCGGCGGCCCATCACTTTCGCCGCGGCCGGCGGGCAAATCTCAATCTCGTCGCCCAGGCCCTGAACGCCGAACTCATTCGCGGCATGGACCGCACGAACTATTATCTTACAGGCATCCTGCTCCGCGTGAACGAAGATGCGCTGGAATTCGTGAACGCCGGCCATCCGGACCTGTTGCTGCGACGGGCCTCCGGCGCAGTGGAAGTATTGGACGTCCCCGAGGAGGAACGCGGCTTCATGCTCGGCATGCGCATGCTGCGTTGCGCCTATCCCGTACGGCGTTTTCGCATGGAGCCGGGCGATTCGCTGCTGTTGTATACGGACGCGCTGACGGAGAGCGCGAGCGTTCTGCCCTCGGGCGCAGCCGAACTCTACGACGCCCGGCGCCTGAAGGCGGCCTTGGCCGCGGCACCGCGGGACGTCGGAGCCGAGGCTGAGCTGGAGTACATTCTAAACGATCAACGCGAGTTTCTCGGCCATCGCAAGTACGAGGACGATCTCACCGCCGTGATCATTAAGAAGACGTAAGCATGCTGCTCCTGATTCTCGACACGCTCGGTTACCTGGCACGCCGTTCACATCGCGCCCTGCTGCGTTCGTACCAGGACGCCGGCTTCGCCCGGCGTTATCGCGCGAACTTCCAGATGGTAACTTTCGCCATTACCATCTTTGCGCTGAGTACCGTGATTCTCGAGGATCGCATTGTGGGCGGCTTCTGGCGCTGGAGCGTCGTCGCCCTGCAAATTCCCGGTCTGGCCCTGACCATTCTGCTCGCCCTTCTGCTGCACCGCGGTTACGCACGATACACCGGCCACGCCTATCTGTTCATGATCGCCGGCGTCATCTGGGGCGACATGCTCTTTCGTCCGGCGGAGCGCCTGGAATCGCACATGGATAACGCCTACCTGGCCATCGCCGTGCAGTTTACGATCCCGATGTTCTGCGGGCGGGCCGGCATCGTTTTCCACAACAGCGTAACGTTGATTTTGTTTTTGATTTTCCTGAACGTGCGTACCGAGTTCGACGCCCTCCCGCCGGGAGTGCACCTCAGCTACGCCTTCAACACCGGCGTCAGTATGGTGATGGTCGCTTTTCTTTCGATCATGTTTGTTCGCACCATCGAACGTTCCCGGGAAGTGACGGAGGAGTCGAATCGCATTCTCGAAGAACAGGTGCAGATGCAGACCGAACAATTGCGCGTGGCCCTGGAAGAAGTCCGCCAGACCAACGAATACTTGAGCGAGATCAACCGGGAACTGGAGGCGAACCGCCGGGAGATGCAGGACGAACTGCACATCGCCGCCCGCGTGCAACAACAGGTGCTGCCCTCCGCGGCTCCGACGAAGCTGAACGGATGGGAGGCGGCCATCAGCACGGCGTCGCCCGGCGCGGCGGCCGAAGGTGATTTGCGCATCAGCGGAACGGCGCTGGACTTCTTTACCCGCCGCGAAGAACTCGAGGGCGTCTATCTCTTCGATTCGGGAATGGATACCGTGAGTTCGGGCATTGCCACGCTCCTGATCCGTGCGGCCATGTTTCGCGGCCATCGCAATCACCGCCACGAACATCCGCGCCGGGTCCTGGAAGAGACCTACGAAGAGATCCGCGGCGACCTAACTTTTAGTGAAGGTACCTTTACGGGTAACTTTGTTCGTTTCAGCAGCGGCCGCATGCGCCACGCGGGCAGTGGCGACGGCGGCCTGCTCGTACGTCGCAGCACGGGCACGCTCGAAGCGCCGGACGAGCACGAGCACGCATTGCTCGATTCCGGCGACGTCCTGCTGTTGTATTCCCCGGCGCAGTTCCCCGGAGCAGCCCTGGCCTCACCGCCGGCTCAGGCCCTGGGGCGATTGTCTCCAAACACCCCGGTGCCGGAACTCCTGGCCGCCCTGGTCGCCGATCCCGGGATCGCGCGAAAAAGTCATCGCAATCGAGAGCCGCTGCTGATCATCCTTCGAAAGACGTGAGGTATTCGCTCCAAACAAGCCTGCTATTTTCGGCGCTGCTCCTCTGCTGCACTCCGCAAGCACGGCCGCCCGGGCTGATTGTCTACGCCGCGGCCAGTTTGAGTGACGCCCTGCCCGTCGCGGCCGCAGCGTATCCCGAACGCGACGGGGCGAAGATCGTTTTTAACTTCGCGGCTTCAGGTACATTGGCCCGCCAGATTCTCGCCGCCGGCCGCGACGGCGTATTCATCAGCGCGGACGCGCACTGGCTGGACGCGGTGGAGAAATCCGGCGGACTGGAGGACGATTCACGCACCGTGGTCTTGCGCAATCGATTGGTGTTGGTGGTACGCGACGGTACACCCTTCCTGGATGCCGGAGAACTGTGCCGGCGCGAACGATTCCCCTTTACGAAGATTGCGATCGGCGATCCGGAGTACGTGCCCGCGGGACGCCACGCACGGCGCTGGCTCGAAAGCATCCGTTGCTCCGGCAATGATGTGTCCCTGTGGCAACGCTGGACTGAAGAGCAACGCCTGTACCCGGCCGCCGACGTACGCGCGGCCCTGGCCTTTGCGCGGGCCCGGAGCCGCGGGGCCGCAGTCGTCTATCGGACGGACTACCTGAGCGCCCGGGATGAACTCACGCTCCTGCATACCGTGCCCGCGGGTATTGTCGATGTGACCTACGAGGCCGCCGTCTTGCGCGACTCCCCGCCGACGGCCCGAAGGTTCCTGGTTTTTCTGAGGAGCCCGGCGGCACAGCAGGTGTTCGCTGCGGCGGGCTTCGGCCCTTAGTTTACTTTGTAAGATTTTACTGAGATGATATTATGAGTACCCTCATCCTCAGCATCGTATGGGATACCCTCTGGCGGGCCTTGCTCGCGGTCGTGCTGGTGTCCGCGGTCGGCACTCCCATCGCCTACATTCTGGCGCGCTTCGATTTTCCCGGCAAGACCGCGCTCACCGCGCTCATCAGCCTGCCGTTGGTACTGCCGCCCACGGCAGTAGGTTATCTCCTGCTGCGCCTGCTCGCCGACGACGGATTGCTGGGACGCGACAGTCTGGGTTTTGATCCGGGCATCCTCTTTACCTGGAAGGCCGTGGTCCTGGCCGGCAGCATCATGTCGTTTCCGCTTTTCGTACGCACCGCCCGCGTCGGCTTCGAGGACGTGCCGCCGCGCCTGGAAGCGATGGCCCGCAGCCTCGGTTACGGTTTTGTACAAACTTTCAGGGAAATCACATTACCACTCGCCGCCCGCGGCCTCACGGCGGCGACGGTGCTCGCGTTCACCCGCGCGGTGGGCGAGTTCGGCGCAACGATCATCATCGCCGGCAACATCCCCGGCGAAACCCGCGGCCTGGCCTCGGCCATCTACAGCGCCGAACAGGCGGGGCGGGAAGATCAGGGCGCACTGTTGCTGCTCGCGGCGCTGCTGCTTGGTTTCGCGGCGGTCTTCGTAACGGAGTGGTTGTCCCCCGCGCGACGGAGCAACACAACGTGACGCTTGCCATCCTGGAGATGCATCTGCGCATTGCGCTGGATCGTTTTACGCTGGAAGTGCGGCACGACGTTCGTCGACGTACTACGGGCATCTACGGACCGTCCGGTTCCGGCAAGACGACCTGGCTCGAAGCCCTGGCCGGTTTGCGGCGCATCGACGACGGCCTGGTCCGTTTTCAGGGCACGACCTGGTACGAAGCCGCCGCGCGCATTCACGTACCTCCGGAAAAACGCCGTATCGGCTACGTGCCCCAGGACGATCTGCTCTTTCCGCACTACGACGTGCGGCGCAATCTCAGCATGGCAACGCATCGCGCCCGTTCAGGGTCCGAAGAACTTCTGAAGGAAACGGTTGCGGCCCTGGAGATCGACGCGCTGTTGGATCGTCGCGTACAGGAACTTTCGGGCGGCGAACGGCGGCGCGTGGCCCTGGCGCGTGCGCTCTGCTCGGATCCGCAACTCCTGTTGCTGGACGAACCGTTCGCCTTCCTGGACCAGGCGTTGCGCCGACGCATCCTTACGTACTTGCTGCAGGTACGTGAACGCTTTGCCGGGCCGATCATCATCGTCTCGCACCAGGCCGACGAACTCCAGGAACTCTGTGACGAACTCGTGCACCTCGCACACGGCCGGATCGTGGAGAAGTTATAGTTCCGTAACCACGGCCGGCCAGGCCCCGCGCCGGTCAGCAAGATGAGATGATTCGCCGGACGCAAGATCGGCGGGCCCTTACTTCACCAGATCCTGGTACTCCGGATGACGCTTGAGATACACGGGAACATACGGGCACGTGGGCACGATCTTCATTTCATTTTCCCGCGCAAACTCGAGGGCTCCTTTCACGACCTTCGCGGCCAGGCCGCCGCCGCGTTCTTCCGACGGCGTAAACGTGGAGACAAGATCCAGGGTTTTTTCGTCCGGCTTACGATACTGCACGTAAGCCGGCCCGTGGTCGGTATCCAGGCTGAAACGCTGTTTATCCTCATCGTGGACGACTTCGGTACCGGTGATGCTCATGGGTTATAAGATAACGGAGTCCTTCGGTCGCGCACAGGAAAGATATCTCACAACTTTTCTGAAAACACCAGCTCGTAGTCCTTCTTACCGCGCAGGTGAACGCCCAACCACTGTCGTCCGTCTTTGACGATGAACGTCTTGGACTTCACCCAATCACCGGTATTCACGATGCGCACCTCTTCCATGCACAGAAAATCATGGGTGTGGCCGGAAACCAGGACGCGGTGTCCCTGCTTCGAAAGGCGTGAGAGACGTTCGTAATGGCGCAGCTTCTCGTCCGGCGTGGCCGGATCCATGCGGTTCAGGTGTTCATCGTAGAACGCTTCCATTACGTGAAAGAAGCGCGGAATGAACAGCGCGAGAATGTGCAGGATGCGCAGTCCCAGGATGTTCAACATCCAGGTGATTTTATTGTACTGGCCCTGATGACCGTGGAGTACCACGAGTTCGTCGTCCTCGTAGACCTCACAAACATCGTAGCGGCGCTTCTTTAAGTATCGTTCCAGCTCGAAGTCCAGGGCCATGGTGAACGAGGTGGTGTCGTGATTGCCGACGATGTACACCTTCTCCGCTCCCTTCGCGGCGATCTTATCCAGGCGATCGAAGAGTTTGTTGAAACGCTTGCGAACCTTTTTGTCCCGGCGAATGCGTACGCTGGCGTCGAAGAACCAGTTTTCGATGATATCACCGACCAGGAAGATCTTACGAAAACGAATCCCGCGCTTGCGCAGGTGATAGAGCATGCCGATGAGTTCGCGATGAAAATGATTCTTAACCTTCTTGTTCAGAAGATAGTGGATATCCGAGAGGAATAAGGCGTCGTAGGTCTTGTTCTTCGGAAACTTCACGAGGATGCGCTTTCGGCGAGGATGCGGCGTCCGCGTTCCAGAACGGCGAGTTTGCTGAGCAGACCGTCGCGATCGGCGTAGCAGCCCTGTACGTGGCGGCGACAGCCGTTCGAACACGCGGTGCGGCCGTGCAGCACGCGGCGGTTGTCGACAATGTAGAGCGTGCCGGGCCGCATGGGAAACTGAATGTGATAGTGCGGATCTTCCAGCATGGCCGCGAAGGTTCGGTACGCTTCATAGAACGGTATCATGAGATCGTCCGGCACGTCAAACGGTTCGGTGGATCGATGGTTAAAACACACGCCCTGCACGTTTCCGGAACGCGGATCCAGTTCGATGAGCGGGCGCGACGCCGAAAGCACGGTGTCCCGGTCGGCGAAGGTGAAGCGCACCGGCAGAGTCGCGAGCAGACTGAACAGTTCCGGCGCGCGGCGACGCAGGTCCCCGGCCACACGAAAGCCGTCGGTCAGCGTCGTCCGACCACCCTCCGCATCGTCGGCGGCGTTTTCGATGCAGTGCATGAGTTGTAACGACGGCACCGGGTCCCGGTAGGGATTGTCCGTGTGCGGGCGTAGCCAGAGATTCGTGAAGGCCAGGTTGTTCGGCTCTTCCAGGACGTGCTCATCAAAAATGCGGCCGTAGTTGGTCTGGCGGACGTAGCCGAAGCGCGCAACAATCTTCAGGACAAAACCCGGCGTTACCGGTACATCTTCCAGCACGGCAAAGCCGTACGCGCGCACGGCGGCCAGCCAGCCCTGCAGGGCCTCGTCGTTGTGCATGAACTCACCGTAGTTCAGCGCCGGCAGGCCGTCGGCCCAATCTTCCGCGGTCCAGGTACGTAGCGCTGCTGACGGCGACTCCGTTTCGGTGTGCCGTTTTTTTGCCCGGACGTGCTCCCGCAACCAGTCCGCCCGAAAACGACTTACGTGGTGATCGAAAGACCAGCGCACGGAAACGGTGCCGTCCTCTTCGAGACGGACGTCCGCCGGGGCGACGTCGAGCGGGAAGTCCGTGACCGCGCTGATGCGCTGGCCGTTGCCGGGATGCCGGAGCGCCGGACAATTGTCCCGCAGCCACACGTAATGGAATTCGCCGACCTTTCCGTCCGCCCAGGTGACCTGGAGCGTGCGCGGGCCGGGGGCGACATCGCGAATGGGCGAGGCCGCAACGGATTGGGCTGTGACGGAAGGTTCCATGGGCCGGGGGAAGCTCGACGTTATGTCGCATTTTTGCGAGAGTCGTCAACTGGTTTTCGGGGGATCGGAGCGAGTCGGAAGAAAAGACGACACATAATGTCTAACCACCGGGCACACCGGGGGAGAAATCATTGAAAGGGGGAGCTTCGCTCCCCCTGGCTACGACCCGCGTCGCTGCGCGAACGCACTGCGAATCGCGCTACGCGCGACCGGGCCACCCTCCGGGCAGCCCTTTCGCAGTGCTCGCGGTTCTCCGCCACCCCCTCGGTGCCGACACCCTCTCCGCGTCCTCAGCATCCCGGCGGTGAAGAGTCTTCCGAGCCGCGCAGGTTAACCCTGCTGTGCCTGGTAGACGCAGGCCTCGGCGGCCAGGCGGGCGCCAAGATACGTCCACACGGGTAAAAGATCGATGCCCGTGGCCGCAGCACCGGTGGCGCTGTCGGCGATGTTCGCCACGGCGGCCCCGCTGGGCAGAATGCCCTTGATCTTCTCCGTAATGGGACCGGTGTAATCCTTGGCCTGGGCGACATAGCCGTCCAGGGTACCGGAGAGTTGCCCCATGACGCCCTGGGCCTGCTGGATGGCGTCGGCCCCGGCGAAGCCGCTGAACTTCGAGGCAATGTCGTTTTCTTTGCTGTTCATGAGCTTCTGAATGAGCCCGGCTCCGGCCTCGGCCAGGTTATCCGAGAACGGCAGGGCGATCTCACCGATGCCGTAAAAGATGGCGGCCTCGCGGCCGGCCGGAAGGTTCTGGAAGGTGGAAACTTTCGTCGTGACGTCGCCGGGAATGAGTTTGTAGATCATGTAGGCGAGGCCGATGCCTTTCAGCGCCGCGTCGGTAGCCTGCTCCTGATCGCTCTCGAACGTGCGCTTTTTTGAGCCGCCGCCGCCGAAGATCGACAGCAGGTTTTTTACACCGGCGTAACCGGCAATGAGCTTATCGCTGGTGTCCAGGGCGCCGGCGGTCCACAGGGCCTTCTCCACGTCCTCGGTACCCGCAATCTCTTTGGCCTTCGCCGCGAGATCCGGGCCGCCGCCGGGGGCCACGCGCTCCGCGGCCTCTTCGATGGTTTTGTAGGCCTTGAATTCCGGCGCGAAGGGGACGGCACCGAACATGGTACTGCATAGTTTTACGGAAAGATCGCCTTCGTTGTATTCTGCGAGTTTGCTCTCGAGCTTGCTGGACATGGAATGCTCCTGTATTGCGTGAAGTAGTTCGACAATAACATCCACGGCCGCGCTAATCTGTAAAACAAAAATCAGTTCGCGAATTCGCAGGAAATATCTTGATCTATTTACGCAAACCTTTCGAAGTTCGTAAACGCAGCGAGTGCTGATATTCGTACAGGCGAGAAGGAGATAAAACTATGGCGCTGACTTCCCGTGGAACCGGATGGGAGATCTTACAAACGTGGTACGTGCTTTTGACGCTGCCGTTCGGCCTCTTGAGCTGGGCCGCGTTCTTCTACACCGGCTTTCGTGCCGGTCGCTGGAAGTGGTACGCGGCGGGCCTCTTCTACCTCGTCTGGTTCGTGGCGTTCATTTATTTGACCGACCGCTATCCCTCCGAGGAAGACCGCGCGAACGTCCCCTGGTTCGACGGTTTCATGTGGGGTTACATGTTGTCGTGGATCGGATCGATCATTCACTCGCTCATCATTCGCAAAGAATTTCTGCTGCACCTGGACGCCCGCTCCACGAAGAAAGAGCAGAAGACCGATCACATGAAGTCCGCCGTGCAGGCGCAGTACGGGCTCTCCGGCAATCGCGTGGACGAGATGCTCGTCGAGTTCAAAGAAGACGATCTCACCGTAAAACTCTGCGGCGCGTTGTTCAGCGTCATGCCCTTCGCCCCGGACTTTCGCTTTTATCATAACCTGCGCGGTGCGACGGATCGTGCCGGCGGGGACGACCAGGTCTACGAACGCGCGAAGATGCTCGCCACCCGCGACGAATTCGCCGGCGCCACGAAGGTCGTGCGCGGCCTCGACATGGTGGACTCCGGCCTGGGGATTTATACGGGCTTCAAGAACGTTTACGAACACGTAAAAGAGAAAGACCGCCCGCGCACCTTCGAAGCGGACCCGCAGCAGGCCGCCGACGCCGCGGTAAAGTTACTCGGCATCGCGTACATGGTCGCGACGCTCTTTCCCGGCGGCGTCAGCGAGAAGGTATCGCAGTTTTTGCAAACGAAAGCCGGCAAAGAGTTAGCGATCTACTACGCCGGCGTGGAAGTGGCCCTCCCGTTTACGGACAATCTCATGGAAGGCGGCGCCGATCTCGTGGATCGCATCCTGGCCGCGCAACCGGGCGATGTCGAACAAAAGTTCGCGGAGTTTTCCGGCGGCACGCCCCTCGACGACGCGCGGCCGGTACTCATGCAACTTAAGGATCAGATCACCGGGCTCTTATCCCAGGTGAAGATGTACGTGGATCCACTGACCGAACGTGTAAAAACGTTCGTGCCCCAGGCCATGAACGTCGCCGACTCGGCCACGGGAGCAGTCGCGACGGGACTCGATATGATGCCGACGTATCGTTTCCTCGGTGCGCGGCTGGCGGCGGAGGCGGCCGTGTTGCGGGCGCAGCGGGGGGAGTGAGGGCGCGCCCCCGCCTTCACGAACTCACGAACGCTCGCGAATGTAGGCGACTGTATCCCGCAGCGTAACTTCCGGTGAACGCGGGTTAAACCCCAGTTCCCGCTCCGCCCGCGACGATTCGATGTACCAGAAGTAGTTCGCCATGTCGGCGGACACCGGATCGACGCCGTCCACCGGGGATTTCGCCCGGCCTCCGGAACCGCGATCCACGAAGCGCGCGAAACCGGAGAGCAAACGTGCGCCGGCTACGGAAAGCTTCGGGTGTAGCTCCACGTTCGGCGCCTTCACACCGCTGATGCGCTCCAGCAGATTCATGTACTCCCGAAACGGCAGGTTGGCCGCGCCGAGCAACCAGGTACGATACGGGCCGCCGTTCTCGCCGTCGGTCTTAACTTTTTTCGATGGAATCTTAGCCGCCGCCAGGCTTGCCGCGGCAATGTCCCGGGCATCCACGAAGGAAAGCCCCCCCGCGGGAATGCCCGGGATACCGCGATCGAGGAACTGCTTCACGTCGCCGGTGCTCGAGAACTCGGCGTCCCCCGGCCCCAGGGCGAGACTCGGCCGCAGAATCGACAGCGTGCGCTCGTGTTCCCGGGACCAGGCAATGGCAAGTTTTTCCTGGTAGATTTTGGATGAATAGTACGGCCAGCGGAGCGCCGGTTCGAGAGCGTAGGGTGCGTCATCGTCCACCGGTCGGGGTTTCTCGGAAATGCCCACGGTGCCGCTCGTGGACATGAGCACCACGCGTTCCACGCTTGAGTCCAGAACGGCGTCGAGGAGTCGGCGCGTCCCGTCCACGTGCAACATCATCATGCGTCGACGCGACCCGGCGTCGTCGCTGCGATGGACGGCCCCGGCGAGATGAAACAACACGCTTGTTTCGCGCAGGAATTGCGCCAGGTCTTCGGCGTTCGTAAGATCGCCGCGCACGTACTCCAGGCGTTCGTCGCCCGCAAACTCGTCGATGCGACGACCGCTGCTCGTTAAGATGCGCACCCGCGCGTCGTCTTCCGCGAGCAGACATCGCACCAGTTCGCGTCCGATGAATCCGTTGCCGCCTGTGACTGCATATATCATATCAACATCCCACTTAAAGTTGGTCCCGCACGTAGCGCGCGTACCGTAGCCCGCTTTCATAGAGAATCATGAAAATCGTATAGCTCATGAGCGCGGACAAAAAGGCATGCAACGTTTGCTGGTACTCGATGAAGCGCGTGACGCTGTAGCTGTGCGTCATGGCCACCGCCACGATCACCGCCCCGGCGCACACTGCCAGGACCAAAACGTCACGTACGAGCACGACGAGCACCGCGTCGCGCAGAAAGATGGGGCCGTACCTCCGCAGCCAGGCCGCGCCAATCAGCGCGACACCGGAGAAAAATAACAGCCAGCGCCCGAAGTACGCCGCGTCCAACAACGTACGCATCCCGGCCGTAAACGGCGGCGCCGCCGGCACCGGATGCACGAAGTCCGTCGCGGCCAGCTCCGCGCTGCGCTCACAGAATTTCGCCAACCGCGTCCCGGACGCACAACCGCGTTCCGCACACATTTGATCGCACACGAACGTATCGTACGTATGACGCCGAACCTTCTCGTTATCTACAAGTCGATCTTCCGCAAAGAAAAACCGCAGTTCGTTCACGACTCGCCGCGCGTAACGCCCCGGCTCCGCCCACAGTGCGCGCCGGACATAGTCCCGGTAGACGTCCGCCACGCGCTCCGGCGGATACTTCTCGGACAAAAAGCTTGAGTCATAGCGGTCGTCGTAGATCAGGATCTCCGGATTGTAACCGGTCAGAGGAAAGCCGCCCGCCGGATGAGCCCGGCCGCCGGAAACGCGGCGCAGTAATTCCTTAAGTTCTTCTCGATTTATGTTTATCGTTTGCGAGTGTTCCAGGTCTTCGCGCAGCAGCGGCTCGATGGCCGCGGCATTAAAGGCAAAGAGCATCTGCGACGCATACATTTTTGAGGCGGGGTCCTTCGCGGCCAGGTGGCGTTCCGGCAGGAGGATTATGCCGGCGGCGAGCACGGCGCCCAGGAGGACCGGCAAGAGCGGCCTGGTCTCGAAGCGCAACCCTGGTTCGTCGGCGGTTCCGGGACGCACGACGGCAACCACCCCGACCAGAGACAACACCGCCGGAACAAGAAAACCCAGAGACGGCTTGATCACGTACCCCGCGCAGGCCAGCAACATCATCCACAGACATTCGGCGTAAAAGCGCGGAGAACCCCGGCCGCGTGCATCCAGGGCCGCGTTGTAAGCGATGAACCGCCCGAGAAAGAACACCAGCGCGCTCAGATAAAAGACCGCGAACGCCTCGGTGAGAGCCGTGTACTCGTAGTAGATCAAAGAAGGCGAGAGCGCTGTCACGCTGACTACGGCGAGACCCAGGCCGCGATGTACGAGAGCGGGAACCAACCGCGCCCCCGGCTCACGGTAGCGTTCCCACGCTAACATTAATAAAATACAACCTGACAATCCCAGGCAGCGCTGAATGACGGTGAGGGTACCGAAATCCCCCGCGGCCAGAGCGGCGGCCACAAAGAGTCCATAACCGTACGGGCGGGCGTTCCGATGTCGAAACTCTCCCTGCTCCAATAAATCCAGGGCCGGCAGAATGTAGCCGGTGCTGTCCGGTTCCAAAAAGGGCGTCGCTACCGGGGACAGCCGCATGCCGGCGCCGAACAGGAGCAGCACGGCCACGGCCGCGAAGTAGCCGTAGCCGACCCACTGGACCATTCTGCGTTTCACGAGGACTGGTCCTCCGAAAACCGGAGGCGGCAGGACAGCGCGCGCAGCTCCAGGCTCACGGCACGAATGCGCAGCATGGACTCATCGCGCAGCTCCACGACGAAGCCGCTGCTCGTTGTTGTCGTAACAGCTTCCATCACACCGCCCGGCCATGCTCGTTCAAAGCGCAGGCCCGGCGACGTCACGCTTTTGAAGTCGACCCAGCCGTGGCGCGCATCGTAGGTGAAGCCCAGGTCCCGCGCCGGTTGATACTCTTCGTCGTACAGTCGCAGTCGCCTTAACTGTAACCGGGCGCAACTTTGTCGAACCGGCACGAACGACAGCAGCCCTGGCTCCACGGCTTGCTGTAACTCAAAACGCACGGTGAACCAATCGTCCTCCACGGCGATGCTTGTCTCGGTCGTCTGTAGCGGCCCGTACCGGCGCTGCCCGGACGGCGTCGCCGCTGGCTGCACTTCGGCGTACTGAAAGATGGCGGATTCGGAATAATCCAGCGTGCGCGCGGCCCACCAGCGCGCGCCGAGCACGACGCCGACAATCAATGCAATGCCCGTCACTGTCGTCGCCCACAACCGGCGTCGGTCGCGGCGGCGCTCTTCCGGGCCGCGATTTTCCCGGCGCCGGCGAACATAAGCCTCGTTCGCGGCGTGCCACTGCGCCCAGGCTTCCGGCGGTACACCGTCGCCGCGGCCGTCCCGGCGCAGGACCTCGGCGCGGCGCAGGACCTCGGCGCGGCGCAGCGCAAGGCGGCGCTGCTCCAGTTCCGCCCGGGTCATAGACAATTTTTGCTTTTCTTGCACTATATTTAACGCGCACTTCCGGTCGTCGTCGGCACGAGCTGAGCCGGGACCGGGGGTACTGATGAGCGCTGCCGTTTCTTTTCGCGAGCATTTTTCCCGGATGCCGCGCATTACACCGTGTCAGCCCGAGGATCGGGCTTGACCGGGAACTTCGCGCCGGGCACGTACCGATAACGTGCGCACCTGGATCGTGTTGTTCTTCGCTCTGCGGATGCTCGTCATCTCGGCGATCGTCTACAACGTAACGCGGTTTCTGCCGACGGACCTCAGGTCCAGGCTCCGCTATCGGCGCACGCTGCACGGCGCGCGCATGCTGGCGAGTTTCTGTCTGCGTCGCGGCGGCATCTTCCTCAAGGCCGCGCAGTACTTCTCCACCATCTCGAATCTTTTCGACGCCGAGTTCACCGAGATCTTCGCCGGCGTTCCCGATCGCGCGGAGCCCCAGCCGTACGAAAAAGTCCGCTATCGTT
The DNA here is from genome assembly GCA_965227295.1 of Leptonemataceae bacterium. Taxonomy (GTDB): domain Bacteria; phylum Spirochaetota; class Leptospiria; order Leptospirales; family Leptonemataceae; genus JANSYA01. The sequence goes on from OZ245742.1 coordinate 261,617, forward strand.
TTCGCGCGGAGTTCAACGCCGATCCCGAGGAACTCTTCCTGGAATTCGACCGGCGTCCGCTGGCGGCGGCATCCCTGGGACAGGTTCACGTGGGCCGGATCAAAGACGGTCGCAAGGTCGCCGTGAAGTTCTTGCATCCGAAAATGGAAAGTCTCATTCGCCGGGACCTGCGCGCGCTGAAGTACGCCGTCGCGCTCATCCGCTGGTTCTACGGTCATCTCGATTTCCGCGGACACCTCAACGAATTCTCCAACATGATCCAGATGGAGATCGATTATCAGAACGAGGCCGAAAACATGCGGCGGGTTCGAGACAACTTCGAGGATGACCCGCGCATCATCGTGCCGGCGGTCATCGACGAACTGAGCCGGTCCACGGTCCTCACCACGGAGTACATTGAGGGCATTCCCATTTCGAAGATCGATCAGCTCGATCGTTACGGCGTGGATCGCCGCGCGGTGACCGAACTGCTCGTCGAGGCCTACTCGCGCATGATCTTCGAGCATCGCTTTTATCATGCCGATCCCCACGCCGGTAACATCTTCGTGCTCACCGCCGACGCCCTGCATCCGGAGCGCCTGGCCTTCGTGGACTTCGGCGCCACCCAGATGGTCACCGAAACCATGATGGACACGATGCAGCGGGCCATTGAGATCATGCGGGCCCGGGACATTCAGGCTCTGGTTCAGTTAGCTTTCGATGCGGGGATCTTAAGGGACGACGCCGACCGCGAGACCTACACGAACCTTACGGAGTTGATCTACGCGCGGCACAGTTCGTTTAAGCTGGACGAACACTATCGCATCAACCCCGTGCGTTTCGGCCGCATCATCAAGGTCCGGGACCTGGCCGGTGTCGGCCTGCGCCTGCGCGAACTGATCGCCCAGATTAAGTTACCGCGAAAGTACATTTACCTGGGGCGGACGCTTACATTGATTCTATCTCAGGCCCAGCGCCTGGACGAACGCGTAAACGTCTTTCGCACCGCCCGCCCCCACGTGGATCGTTACCTGGGTCTCAAGCGCCGCGGCATTGCGGCGTACTTACGAAAGCGCGGCTGGTCGAAGTTTCTCGATCGGTTGCAGAATCCCGCGGCGGTGGCGGTGGAAGCCTACGGTTCCACGGGCGCGTTACAAAACGAACGCGAGCGCGCGCGACTGTATTACAGCCTGGGCCAGCAGGCTTTGTTCTCGGCACTCGGCCTCGGCTTTGCCGGTCTCGGCGTCTGGCTGCAGTTGCAAATCGGCACCGCGGACTTCACGGCGGGTGCGATGATCATCATCGGCGGCGCGGGACTCGAGGTTTGGGCGGAACGTTGTTTTTATGCGGCCGGGGCGTGCTTTGCGTTTGTGTTGTATCGCATGTGGCGGAGTCGCCGAACACGATAGTCGCAAAAGGCGCGAATCCGTATCCGCCCCGCGGATAGAGCGGGGCTCCGGGGTGCGAATTCGCTTCCTGGATCTTTACGACGAAGACGCCGTTCGGTGCGCCGTACCACATTCCCCGGCATGACCTCCGTTCGTCAGTTGGAACCAGCCGTCCCCATACAAGGCTTAATGTACACTCACCGCCACTTACACCACGATCCGGGGCGTCCGCGAACAACCGATACATTTCTGGTAGTTCAAGAGCTGCAGTTCGCTACCGCCGTCGTGAGAAACATGGAGTAAGTTGCAGTATAGTGAAGGGGATTTTTTGGCTACAGCTTTGCGGGAGTTGTGGATTTTCGTTTTGTTAAGAATGCTGCGTTCGACCCGGGACGCTGCTTATGCGACTCAGCTACCGCAACGTGACTCACGAATCACGCAACGCGCGGTTCAGATTCCCGCTCACAAAGCCGCCGAGATCCAGCGCCACGTGCAAGAAGCCGAGCTTGCGTAATTCCGCGACGACCTTCACGCGGGTTTCAGGCTCCACCAGGCGCGGCACATCGTCCTCGCGCACTTCAATGCGCGCCGTTTGATCGTGATGGCGCACGCGAAATTCTTTGAATCCCAACGCGAACAACACGTTCTCCGCGCGCTCGATCTGTGAAAGTTTTTCGACGCTCACGGACATGCCGTACGGAATGCGCGACGCCAGACACGGCGAGGCGGGTTTGTCCCAGATGCGCAGATTGCGCGCGCGGGCCAGAGCGCGCACGTCTTCTTTCGTGAGGCCCAGCTCCAACAACGGCGAACTCACCGCGGCTTCTTTGGCCGCGAGCATGCCGGGACGATGATCGCCGGCGTCGTCGGCGTTCGCACCGTTCACCACGACCAGCGGCTCCGGGCCGCGCCAATCGTTCTTCACGGTGCGCAAAATTTGATACAGCTCCGTTTTGCAATGATAACAACGATCCCCGGCGTTCGCGACGTAGCCCGGTCGTTCGATCTCGTGCGATTCCACGAAACGATGCGGGGCGCCGATCTCGGCCGCGATCTCCGCGGCGATGCGGCGTTCCCGCTCCGGCACGGCGGCGGAGAGCGCGGTCACTCCCAGCACGTTTTCACGGCCCAGGGCCTCACAGGCGGCCAGCAACACGAAGGCACTGTCGATGCCGCCGGAGTACGCAACGATCACTCCGCCGTACTCACGAAACCAGGCGAGCAGTTCTGCGTAGCGCTCTTCTGTTGTGACGATGCGATTCATGTTTGCGACAGTTGCCGGCGCACTGCTTTCAGGAAAGCCGTCGGCGTGCCGCCTCAAGCGCGGCGGCGTGCACCTCTTTCAGGGCGACGCCGTGTTCATCGGCGCGGCTCGCGCAATCATCGTACTCCGGCGCAAGATTGTAAACAGATTCCCGGGCCGCGTCGCGGCCGACCTTCACGCGGATGCTTCCGTACGCGGTCTCCACAACGATCGTTTCGCGCTGCAACTTACGCCGCTCCACGATTTCCCGGCGCACGCCGATGGTCGTCGTCTCGCGAAAGAGGACCTCCAGTACGGCGTCTTCATCTCCGGGCACGCACAACAAACTCAGCACCACGCCGGGACGATTCTTTTTCATCAGTACCGGGGTGCTCCAGACCTCCAGGGCCCCGGCGGCGTACAGGGCATCCACGGCCCGCCCGATCCATTGCGGACTGCTGTCGTCTAAGTTGCACTCAAATCGTGTTACGATATCACCGAGGAATTGCTTCGTAGTTGCGGAGGATGCGGCAACGCCGATCGTAACGCGCAGGAGATTGGGCACATCCAGCGCATGTTCTCCGGCGCCGTAGCCGATGTCATCGATGGACTGCAACGCCGGCAGCGCGCCGAAGATCGACTCCACGCCGGCCGCCCGGCCGAGTTCGGTGAATGCCGCCAACAACGCCGCACCCGTGGGCGTCGTGAGTTCCTTTTGAATTTCGGAGGAATACACCGGCGCTCTGGCCGTGCGCAACAACGCCGCCGTGGCCGGCGCGGGGACCGGCATGAGTCCGTGACGACAGCGCACGGTACCGCTCCCCGTGTTGATCGCCGAGGCATGCACGCGCTCCACGCCCAGTTGTTCGAGACCGATCCAGGTCCCGCAGATGTCGACGATGGCGTCGACGGCGCCGACCTCGTGAAAGTGGATGCGATCCACCGTGGTGTTGTGAATCGCCGCCTCCGCCTCGCCGAGCAGTCGGAACGTGCGCAGGGCGTACCGCTTTACGTACTCCGACAGGGCGCTACCGCGAATGATTTTTTCAATGTCGCCCAGGCCGCGGTGGGGATGGTGTTCATCACAGTGTACTTTCACCCGCGTTCCTGAGATGCCGTGCTCGACGATCTTTTCGCTTTCGATCTTCCAGCCGGAGACGCCCAGGGCACGTAACTGCTCTTCCAGGTAAGTTAGCGACAAGCCGGCGTCGATCAGAGAGCCGAGCACCATGGAGCCGCAGATGCCGGCGGGACAGTCGAAGTAGGCGATGCGGCTTGTGCTATTCATACTGTGATTCATGGGACCGGTGCCTCGCTGATCGTCGCCGCCAGGTAACCGGCGCCGAAGCCGTTGTCGATATTCACCACGGCCACGCCCGGCGAGCAACTGTTGAGCATGGCAAGCAACGCACTGAGTCCGCCGAAGGCAGCGCCGTAGCCCGTGGATACCGGCACCGCAATCAACGGCGCGCGCACGAGCCCGGCGATGACCGACGGCAACGCCCCGTCCATGCCGGCGCAGACCACGAGCACCCGTGCCGCACGCAGGCGATCCAGGTTCGCCAGCGTGCGATGGAGTCCGGCCACGCCGACGTCGTAGATGCGTTCGACACGTCGGCCGAAAACCTCGGCGGTAACCGCTGCTTCTTCGGCGACCGGTACATCCGAAGTTCCGGCCGCGGCCACGCAGACTAGGCCGGAGCGCTCGTCCACGGGACGCCGCCTGCCGACTAACATCATTCGCGCGTCAGTTAGATGTTCCGCGTTCGGGGCGACTTCGAGGATCGCGGCGGCGTGTTCGGGCTGCACGCGACTGACCAGGACCAGTTCCTCCTGCTCGCGAAATACCTGTACGATCCGCGCAACCTGGGCCGGAGTTTTGCCCTCGCACAGAATCGTCTCCGGATAGCCGCGACGACGGGAGCGGTCGGTGTCGATGCGGGCAAAGCCCAGGTCCGTGAATCCGGGATCCGCCGCGGACGACTGCGGCAGGCCGGCAAGTTCTTGCAGGGCCGCGTTCACGTCGCTGCGACCGGCGGCGACGTCGTTCAGGAGCTTGCGCAGTTCATCGGTATTCATGCGTAAATCTGACTAACTTCCGCTGAATTGCGGTTTACGTTTTTCCAGGAAGGCGCGCACGCCCTCCTCGTAGTCCGCGCTCTTGAAACAGGCCTCCGCCGCTTCGCTGACGGTTGCGGCGTCGGGCCCGCCCGCGCCCGCGGCATGACGCACGGAAAGCTTCGCGGCTTTCACGGTGAGCGGAGCGTTCGCGGCAATGCGTCGCGCGTACTTCGCCGCGTACTCGAAGAGCTCGTGGTTCGCCACGCGCCGGTGAATCAAACCCAGGCGCAGGGCTTCTGCGCTGTCGTAGACGTTCGCGGTGAAAAGCATTTCGCGGGCCGCCCCGGCGCCGAGCTCCTGGACGAGACGCCGGGTATTCGCGGCGCCGTACGCAAGGCCGAGCTTCGCCGCCGGAATGCAGTACTGCGAATCGTCCGAACCAATGCGCAGGTCCGCCGACAGAATGATGGCGCAACCACCGCCGAAACAAAAGCCGCGCACCGCGGCGATTACGGGTTTCGTGCTTTCGCGCAGGGATCGCAGGGCGGCATCGGTGACGGCGTCGTAACGCTTCGCGCCTTCGGCCCCCTGGCGAATGCTTTCGAATTCCGAGATATCGGCGCCGGCGGCGAAGGCCTCCTCTCCGGCGCCACGAATCAGAATACTCCGCACCGCGGGATCGGAGTCGAGTTCGTGGACGGCGTCCGTGAGGTCGCGCCACATCTGTAGCGACATGGCGTTGCGTTTCCCGGCATGGTCGATGATCAAACGAGCGATACGCGCATCATCCTGCTCATCGCGCTCAACAACAATGCGACCGCCCGCGCTCATAGACCGCCGAACTCGACGGCCACACCGCATAGCGCAACAATCACCCCGGCCGCCGCGTGACCATAGCGGGCGAGACCCCGGGCAAACGAAGCGTTGCCACTGAAACGCGCGAGGCTGAAGGTCGCCGGCACGATGATGACCAGCATCGTTGCAAGGGTCGTGAGTGTGAACGCGCTGACCGCACCGATCGCGGCCGTGAGTCCTTCGACGCCGCCCGCGTACATTACGAAGGGAATCAGCGGTTCGCACGGTCCGAAGAAGAATATCAAAAATAGACTGATGCCCATGAGCGAAATGCTCGCACTCTCTTCGCCGTTGTGACGGCGCGCGCGGTACAGACCCCAGAGGGCGTAGACCGTGCCGGCGAAGATCAGCGCCCAGGCAGCGATGCCGGCCCGGGTTTCGTCGATGTACAAAAGATCTCCGAGACTGCGGCCGAGGGCGAGGCCGCCGATGCCGAGCAGGACGGCGGTAAAGGCGTGGGCCAGACCGCAGAGTACGGTGAAGACGACGGTCCGGCGCACGTTCCAATTCCGCGCCCGGGCGAGGGCGATGAACGGCAGGTAGTGATCGGGACCGAGGACGGTGTGCAGCACGCCGGTACCGGCGGCGGCGAGGCTTAGTGCAAAGATGGATTCCATAGATTTTGTTTACTAACTATTTCCCGTTGTGTATTAATTTATGAGAGCGTGCCGAACTTCGCGCGGAACTCGTCCCTGGAAAGGCCGCTGGCCTTCCACTCGCGTTCGAAGCGATCGCGGCGGGACTCGTACTCCTCGCTCAGAGGAATCTCCAACCGGGCTATGGTTTCGCCGTAGCGGCGGCTGGAGTAGAGCGCGAAGTGATGACGATCGATGCCGGTCTGATCCAGCAGAATGCCCACGAGGGTGAGTCCCATGCCGGCGCCCTCGGTCTCGTCGCCGTGGGCCAGGTAGAACTGCATGAGGTCGGTGAAGTCCTGGGCGTCGCGGAACTTCGTGCGGATGCGCTCCTCTTCCACGGGCCACAATGTGAACACGTTCTTGACCTTGATCTTCAGCGCCTGAAAGGGCTCGTAGTAAAACGTAATCGTCACCGGAAGATTGTACTCCCGAAACAGCGGCTTGTAATGGCGGATGCGTTTTTCGGGCAGGTTCTTTTTGAATACGACCATGCCTTCTTCGTATTGTTGCGGGTCCAGCGGGTCGAGGCCCAGTTCGTCGAAGATGATGCGCTTGAGGTTCGCCTTGCCCGCGTTCATTACGAGTTCTTTCAGCGACGTGTAGAGAATGTCGAGCAGGTCGGGACGATTGAAGCGCGCGAGGATGCGACTCACGATGATATGCAGGGCCTGCTCGCCGGCGTCGGAAAGATAGTAGGTTACGAGAGAGATGGCCTTGTTCGAGGCCAGCGCCTGATCGACGAGGGCCGTCAGCTCTTCCGCGGGTTGCCGGGCCAGGGCGTCGGCACGGTTTCGCAGGGCTTCCAGTCGCTCCTTTCCGTTCGCCCCCGCCCCGGACATGCGCAGTACCGCGCGTTACACGCGCGCGGCCTCCTGTTCACGCTGGTATTCAATGTACTCGTCGTAGGTGCAGAGCTTATCGAACGCGCCGCCGCCGTCTTTGAACTCGATGACGCGGTTGGCCACAGTGTTGCTTAGTTCGTGGTCGTAACTTGTAAACAGGATGACGCCGGGGAATTCGATCATGCCCTGGTTGAGGGCCGTGATGGATTCCAGGTCCAGGTGGTTCGTGGGTTCGTCGAAGATCAAAAGATTGGCGCCCGAGAGCATCATGCGGGAGAGCATGCAGCGAACCTTTTCGCCGCCGGACAGTACGCTGCATTTCTTCAGGGCTTCGTCGCCGGAGAACAGCATGCGTCCCAGAAAACCGCGGATGTAGCCTTCGTCCTGATCTTTGGAGTACTGGCGCAACCAGTCGACGAGGTTCAGATCTTTCTCGAAGTACTCATCGTGGTCTTTCGGAAAATAGGCCGGGGTGATGGTGACGCCCCATTTGAACTCGCCGGCGTCCGCTTGCTCTTCTCCCATGAGAATTTTAAAGAACATGGACTTCGCAAGGCCGTCGTCGCCGACGAAGGCGATCTTATCTTCCTCACGCACGCGAAAGCTCACGTCCTTGAACAACTCCACCCCGTCCACGGTTTTGGACAGGCCGTCCACCGTGAGGATATCGTTGCCCGGATCGCGTTCGGGTTTGAAGTTGATGTACGGGTACTTGCGCGACGAAGGTTTGATGTCGTCGATGGTGATCTTTTCCAGCAGCTTCTTGCGCGAGGTGGCCTGTTTGGACTTGGAGGCGTTGGCACTGAAGCGGGCGATGAACTCCTTGAGTTCTTTGACCTTATCTTCTTTCTTTTTGTTTTCGTCTTTGCGCTGCTGCATGGCGAGCTGCGACGAAAGATACCAGAAGTCGTAGTTGCCGACGTAGATCTGCATTTTGCCGAAGTCCAGGTCCGCGATGTGCGTGCATACGCGGTTCAGGAAGTGGCGGTCGTGGGAAACGACGATCACGGTGTTCTTGAAATCGTAGAGGAACTCTTCCAGCCACACGATGGAACTCACGTCCAGGTGGTTCGTGGGTTCGTCCAGCAGCAGGATGTCCGGATTGCCGAAGAGGGCCTGCGCGAGCAACACGCGGACCTTGTCGTCGTCTTCCAGCTCCTTCATGAGCTTCGCGTGCATAGCCTCTTTGATGCCCAGGCCGGTCAGCAGCGTGGCCGCCTCGGACTCGGCTTCCCAGCCGCCGAGGTCGGCGAACTGCTCTTCCAGTTCCGCGGCGCGGATGCCGTCCTCGTCGGACATGTCGGCTTTGGCGTAGATCGCATCGCGCTCTTCCATGATGGCGTAGAGATCTTTGTGGCCCATGATGACGGTCTTCAGGACCTCGAAGTCGTTGTACTCGTAGTGGTTCTGCTTCAGCACGGCCATGCGCTGATCGCCGGGGATGAGGACCTCGCCGGAAGTGGGCTCCTCGACGCCGGAGAGGATTTTGATGAAGGTGGACTTGCCGGCGCCGTTCGCGCCGATGAGGCCGTAGCAATTGCCGGGCGCGAACTTGAGATTGACGTTCTCGAAGAGGGTGCGCTGGCCGTATTTGAGGGTGAGGTTCTGTACGTTGATCACGATCTACCTGCTTGCCGCCCGAACGATTTACAAATTACAGCGAAGATGGAAGACACGGGGACCGGGCGGGCTTTCACGGGATTCGTGACCACATTTTATGAGACGCCGCCCGGGTCGAGAATCTTACAACGTCCATTCTCTTCTATAGTTACAGTGTCTTTTCTACGATCCCGGGCGGAATCCGCCAGCGGTTTTTGCGGGCCCTGTCCGGCCTTCCCGACGGCGGCTGCGACGCCTACGCGCCGCGGATGGCGGCCACGGTCTCGGCGAACTCGGCGTCGCTTAATTCCAGGCGCGGTCCGGTGAAGTTCGTGTCGCTCAGTTGATCGAGGGGGATCAGGTGAATGTGCACGTGCGGGACTTCCAGGCCCACCACGGCCATGCCGACCTTACGGCATTCGATGGCCGCGTCGATCTTCCGCGCCACACCGGCCGCGAACTTATGCAGGGCGGCCAGTTCGTCTTCGGGCATGTCGAAGATGTAATCGACCTCGCGCTTCGGCACGACCAGGGTGTGTCCGCGTTTCAGCGGCTTCACGTCGAGAAAGGCGATGTGCGCCTCGTCCTCGGCGATCTTGTGGCACGGGATTTCGCCGGAGATGATTTTGGTGAAGATGGTGGGCATGGTACGATCTGCGCCGCCCCGGATTGTGAGGTAAATCTTTTTTGGGCGTGTCCCTCCGCGCTTCGGGGGCTGGCGAAAACTCCCATACGACAGGCCAGTTATCGGAAAGTGACATCTATAGAACGCAGGGCTCTTTGCGTCAGGGATCGGAAGAGTTGCGCCGGAAAGCGGACGCCAGTGTCGGGGCTGACCAATAAGTGGCCTGCCAGGAAAGATAAGGCATTCATTTTAGTGGGGGAGCTCCGCTCCCCCTGGCTCCGACCTGCGTCGCTACGCGAACGCCCGGGCCTCGCCTTCGGCGACCGGCTCACCCTCCGGGCAAGCCTGGCCCGGGCTCGCGGTTCTCCGCCACCCCCTCGGTGTGCAGCATCCGTTCGCGACTCGTTCTTAAATATGGGCAATAATCCGGCGTCGGCTTGTGCTCCGGCAAGGCGAGTCGCTACACTCGCGGCGAGGCACCCAAAAAGTCTTGCTTTAATTTTATCATGATTTCAAGCCAAAAATCGCAACGCTAACTTACAGTGCAGTAGTGCTTGTATGGGCGTCTCCCTCCAATCGCTAACGCGAAGAGCCGAACACATTCGCACCCGATCAGTCCACGTTTCTTTTCATTCTTCCCTCGGCTCCTCGGTCCTCGGAGTAAATTCTTCTTCCCACCCACGCCGCCGATCGATACGATCCACCGTGCGCGCCCTCATCATTCGTGGAACGTTTGCCGCCCTGTTGCTCATCTCCGGTTGCTACACCGGCATGCTGAACACCGGCGGCAACGTCGTAACGATTACGCCCGATCGACCGCTGCATCCGCCGCTGACGATGCCCGAGGGCAAAGCGCTCACGGTGACGGGCAGCCTGGGCGAATTCCGGCGCGTGCACTTTCATTACGGCCTGGACTTTTCAACGGGCGGCCAGGTGGGATTGCCGGTGCACGCCGTCGAGGACGGCATCGTGCGGCGGGTAATGTTCGGGCGCTACGGCATCGGCAACGCGCTGTGGATCGAACATCCGAACGGCTTAGTTTCCAAGTACGGACACTTAGACGGCTTCGCGGAGAGCCTCCTCGCACACGAGAGCTTCGCACCGATTCTGGACTCGATCCGGCTGCGAAAAGAATTCAGCCATCATCCTTCGAAGGATGCGGCGCCCGTCGTAAAACGCGGCGATGTGATCGCGTACTCCGGCGAAACCGGCGTAGGTTATCCGCATTTGCACTTTGAGTTACTGGAAGGCGACGGGCGCACGACGATCAATCCCCTGCTCTACGGCCTGGAACTGCCGGACACCACGCCGCCGGAGTTACTGGAGATCGTCCTGGAACCGGCGGCGCCGACGTCCCGCATCAACGGCAGGTACGAAACGCTGAGCATTCCGCTACAGCCCGGTGCCGTCAGCGAAAGCGAGCAGCGCCGTACGCGCACGTTCGTCCCGCATCCGGGCGATCGGCGTAGGCCGGCGGCTCCGGGAACGGCGAATGATCCGGTCGTCGTGGCCGGGGCGGTGCAGGTCAAAGTGGCGGCCTACGACCCTTCCGAATCCGGCGGCCGCTCGCGGCTCTCCTTAACCTCCGGCGATCTTACATTAGATGCGCAGCGCATCTTCGAGTTTCGCTTCGATCGCCTGCCCTGGATGCCGCAGCGGCGCCATCTGTTGTTTTACGATCTGGAACGCACGAAACTCCGCGGCGGCGCCGAGTACATGCAACTCTTCTACGAACGCCTGAACCGTGAGCTGCCGTTCATTGACAGCACCGAGCGCGGCATCGTCACCCTGCCGGCGCGCGCATCGAAGGTTCTGCACGAGCTGCGCATCAACGGCGCGGATGCCGCCGGCAATCGATCGACGGTTACGTTAAGACTGCGCCGGGACGGCAGCGAGCATCCGCCGGTCGCCGCACCGGAGCCGAATACCTTTGCCGGACGCACTACGGATCTTACGAGCGAAGACGGGGCCTTGCGCTTAACTTTCGGCGAGCGCGCCTTATTCGAAGATCGGCGTTTCTTCATTCAGCGCGGCCGGGTATCGCCGGCGCTGCCGAAGGGCCTGCGGCCGTTGTCGTTCGCGTACGGCGTGGGCCCGGCGTATTTGAATTTCCTGGACGGCTTCGACGGCGAGATTCGCACGGCCGTGCTTTCGAAGAAGGCATCCGCGTACATCGTCGCCGGCCGGCGCGCCATTCCCCTCATGAAACCGGGCGCCGAACGCATCGACGATCCGAACGGCGATACGAAGGCCAGGGCGTTGTATCGCTTCACGGCCCACAACACCGGTTACTTCGCCGTCATTGAAGACAACGCGCCGCCGGAGTTTCTTAAGATGCGGCGAAATTCATTTAGCGGCGAGTTTCGTATTTTTCTGAAACCCCGCGACGTGGGCAGCGGGATTGATTACGAAAGCCTGCGCGTGACGGTGGACGGGATTGTCTGCGCGACGGACCACGATCCGGATTACGATCATGTGGAGGTGTTTTTTCCGGAGCACATTTATAAACGCGGGGCGCATGTGCTGCGGGCGGATGTGATGGATCGCGCGGGGAACAAGGCGGCGACGTTGGTGTGGCGGTATCGGGTGCGGTGAGCGTTTCGTTTTTTGCGCGATACGCCCCATACACCAGGCGTGAGCGATGCGCAGGGTCGCGCGCCAGCGCGAGTCTCGCGCCCTCGCGAGACCGAAGCGAAGCGGAGCCCGGAGCAGCGCGACGGCCCGCCGCCTCAGAGGGGAGTGATCAAACAGCGGCCCGACCAGCGGGCCTTGTTGGCAGCCGCGGGCCGGCACGCCCAAATCAAATATTTTATGGAACGCGGAGGCGAATCAATTGAAATAGAATCGCGTGGTGAAATCTTTTCTAAGATTCACTGATACCATCTTTAAGATATTCGACAACGACTGCACGCAACGACAATCACCAGGTTTTACACCGCCACCCCCACATACTTCGCCCGCGGTCGAATCAGCAGCCCGCTCTCATACTGCTCCATGGCATGCGCAATCCAGCCGGCCGCACGCCCGGCCGCAAAGATCGCGAGACCGGCCCCCGGCGGTAACATCAACACACGGCACATTAGCGCCAACCCGAAGTCGACCGTGGGATAATCCATCAACGTCCGCCGCACATATTGAACGAGCGAACGCGCGCGGCGCACCTCGGCGTGACCGGGAAACGCGGCGGCACAGAGATCGATCAACGCACGGCCGCGCGGGTCGCCGTCGGGATACAGCGGATGACCGAAGCCGGGCACAGACTCGCCGCGACGCAGGATTTTCTGAATCGTTTCCGGCCCGCCGTGTTCGGCGACGGCGTCGAGAAACTCGATCGTACGCTCCGTAAGCAAACCGTGGCGCGGACCCGACAACGCGGCGAGGCCGGCGCATACGGCCTGGTAAATGCCGGCCCCGCCGGACGCGACGCAGCGCACGGTGAACGATGAAAGATTCAACTCGTGATCCGCCATGAGCACGAGCGCCGCGTTCAGCATCGACTCCGCCCGCTGTCGCCCGCTGCGCACCCATGCCGACGCCAGCGCGCCGGCCAGACTCCCGTTCGGTTTCGTTTCTAATGTAAGATAAATACACATTAACCGAAGCAGGCGCGCGCCCACCAAACGCACGGAGGCTGCTTCCGTGCGATACGCGGCGGGATCCCGAGACCCGGCGGCCACGAGCATCATCCGGCACCGATCCATCGGTGTAAGCTCTGCGGCCTGTTGTAGATGGCGCTCGCTCCGCCGCGATAATCGCGGCCAGACCTCGCGCGCGAACAGATCGCCGTCCGCCTGCCAGAGAAACGCCGCCACCGTTTCGAAGTCCTCGTCGCGCAGATCCAGAACGTTGCGCCCGCGATAGTAGAGCGCGCCGTCGGCGATGCAACTGATCGACGACTCCAACACCGGCTGGCCCCAGGTCAACGCGGTGCCGGCAGTGCGCCCGGGCCGCATTCGTTCTTCCCGGCGTAGCTTCAGTCGTTCCACGTCTTCGCGACGGTAGCGGCGGCTGCGATCCCCCCGGCCGCCCGGCTCCGAATGCAGGTGCCCGCGACTGACGTAGGCGTAGATCGTCTCGACTTCCACGCCCAGAAACCGCGCGGCTTCGTGGGCGGTGAGATACGACTTGATGGATCCGTCCATATATGGACAGACTAATCAACATTGACCGGCTTGCGTCAATCGGTTATTCTTCGAAGCGAAACAGGAGAACACCATGAACGCAAACACCCTCACCGCTCCCGCCCCGTCGCAATACCGCCCGGGCCTCGAAGGCGTCGTCGCCGCCCGCACGCGACTGTCCCGGGTCGACGGCGTGGCCGGTCGTCTAACCATCGCCGGCTACGAGTTAGAAGACTTCGCCCATCGAGCAACCTTCGAAGAGACCCTGCATCTTCTCTGGCACGATCGTCGCCCGGCTCCGGATAACCGGCAGCATTTCAGCGAACAATTGCGCGCGGCGCGACACTACACGCCCCGCCTGCGCAGGATTTTAGACGAAGCCGTGGACGGCGGCGCTCCGCTCATCGACGTCCTGCGCGTGGGTTGCGCGGCGTTGTCCGTCGACGCCGGGACCCCGGAACCCGCCGGCGATGCGGAGCGGATTGTAGCGACGTTGCCGTTGATCATCGCTCATGCCGAGCGGCGCAAGCGCGGCCTCCGCGTTCCGGCACCGCGCGACGACCTCGACCAGGCCGAGAACTTTCTCTACATGTTGGATGGTCACTACAGCGAGAATCTTCCGCGCCGCGCCCGGGCGTTACACACCTACTGGAACGCCGTCGTGGATCACGGGCTGAACGCCTCGACGTTTACGGCGCGGCTTATCATCAGCACGCGCTCGGACGTGGTCTCCGCGGTGACGGGGGCGATCGGCGCGTTGAAAGGTCCACTGCACGGCGGAGCGCCGGGGCCGGCGCTGGACATGGTCTTCGAGATCGGCACGGCTGAACGCGCCGAAGCTTACATTCAACAGAAGTTAGACCGGGGTGAACGTTTGATGGGCTTCGGCCATCGCATCTATCGCGTGCGCGACCCGCGGGCGGACGTGCTGGCCCGGGCCGCGGCGGAGTTGTATCGCGGGCATCCGGAGCTGGAGTCGTTGTACACTCTCGCGCTGCATGTAGAGCAAACTGCGTTGCGCATCTTACACAAACGCAAACCGGAGCGCGTGTTGCAGACGAACGTGGAGTACTACACGGCGCTGTTGCTGCACGGTATCGGCCTCGCGCCGGAGTTGTTCACGCCGGTATTCGCAGCGGGGCGGGCGGGCGGATGGACGGCCCACTGCCTGGAGTACCTCGCCTCCGGGGAACGCATCCTGCGGCCGGCGTCGGAGTACGCGGGCGCCGAAGGCCGGCGCTGGGATGCCGGGGTCTGAACTTGCGAACGAGAGGTTTCTTCCGGGCACGGCGACAGTCGCTCTAAAATCCGAATAAAAAACATGGGAACGAATTCGGAATCCTTGACAGACGCTGCCCGGCATTGAGCCTCAGACATTATGTCTCGCCTGGCCGAGATTTTTTCCCCCGCGAATACGGCCGGACTACTGCCGAATAATCCCTGGCTCGCTCTCTTCCAGAAGAACGACTGGCCGGAGTATCTCCAGCTCATCGCCCTGCTCTACGACGCCGTCGAAACGGACGGCCCGCGCGTGGAGTACGACCTCGCCCGGATCATCATCGAACACTTCTACGAAGATCGCGATCCTGACAGCCGGGTACAAAAAGCGAGTCAGTTCTATCGCATGGCCGTCGACGAGTTGGAGATCTTACGCGAGATCTACAGCAACACCGGCGAGCGATTGGTAATCGCCACGCGCAACGGAAAAAATCTTTTGCGCATCTGCGAAGAACTCATCCGTAGCCGCCGCCGTTTTTCCGGCACGGGAGCGGACGTCATGCTCGGCGCACTCAACGAACTTCTGTTGTATCGTCATCCGATTCCGTTACAGGATGCGATTGCGCATCACCAACAGCGCATCGCGGAGTACGAACAAGACATGGACCGCATGCGCCGGGGCGGCGTACAGGCCAGTGAGTTTCTCGGCGACGGTTCTTCGCCGGAAGAACTCTTCGTGCAGGCCGAAGAAGCGGCCCGGCAGATTCTCCTCGCCGGTGAAGACATCAAAGACGCCATCGAAACGGCGCGCCGGGATCTGGCGCAGAGCTACCGCAATCCGGAGTTCTCGGCGGGCCAGGCCATCCAGCACGTAGCTGACTTTCATGTTAAGTTACGGAGTAGCCCCGAGTATGCGAGCTTTCGGCGCGCAAGCGATCTGCTGTCGTTCATCGACGGATTGGGCGGACGCTTTCGCGAAAAGGACGTCTCGCATATCTTTTTTCTACTGGGATCGCGCGGCACCGTGCCGAAAGATCTTCTGCACAGTAGCGATCTTCGCCGTTTCTCGGATCGCTTCGCCGGTCTGGAACGAGAAATCGCCGCGAAGATCAGCGAACAGTTGAACATCCTGCGTGTTCAGGTGCATTACGTTCTGGAAAACACGGGCGGTCGCGCGCAGGCGGACCTGAGCGAATGGATGGCGCTGATGAGCAACGCCGGCACCGCGGCCCTCGACTTTCTCGGCCGGGAAAGACTGGAGTACAATGTCGGCCTCGACGTCGACATTGGGCCGGTGCAACCGAATCCGCTGGAAGTCGAGTTCGACGTGACAGCGTATCGCCCGGAGCGCAACGAACTGAACGAGGACGAATGGCGACGGATGCACGAGCTCCTGCTCTCCACGGAAGAAGCGACCATCGGTCGGGTCGTCGAGCGCATGCGGGACTATCTTTCGCGCAACGGATCGGTTCGGCTTTCGGAATATCCGATCGAGTCGGGCATACCGGAAATTTACATTCTGTCGAACATTGAATCCTACGCGGACGATATCCGTTCCGAGTTTCTAAACTACGCGGACATCGCCTTTCATTCGAAGGCCGGCGCCGAATTCATTGTTCAGGACCTCGCCGACCGCCGGTTTTCGTTCATGGAGCAGGCATCGTGACGACGAACGCATCTGAGTTTGAAAAACCTGGCTCCGCCGTCGAGCCCGACCTGGCGTTGGCAGGCATCATTCGCGGCTGTCTCTCGCGACGCTTCATCCTGCGATCCGAGCGCCAGAAACTCTTTCTCTCCATTGTCGAACAACGGGGCGACCTCAGCGATTACTTCAGCCGGATGGGTGCCCGGCTCGTCGTCGACGAAGGCCTGGGCATCGCCTATCTCCAGTCCCTGCCGGAACACGACGAGGACATCGACTACCGTCTGGGCCGAACGAAACGCCTGAGCGCGCTCGAAACTCTGTTGCTCTTCGTGCTGCGCTGGTATCGTAACAACTACTTCTTCGGCGACGGCGAGGCGGACATGGAGATGCCCGTCATCGACGTCGAACGCATCCGCGAAATGCTCGAAGAGTACAAGCCGGCGAAAGCCGAGCGCGCCTTCGAACAAAAACTGAAACGTGCCATCGATAATTTCAGCGATCTAAAAATCTTACTGAAGACCGATCATCCCGAACGCTTCGCCGTCTCCCCCGTCACCGACGTCCTGCTGCCCGCCGACGGCATTGAACGCTCGCTGAACCGGGCCCGTGATTACTTCGCGTCCACGACGCAAGACGAAGCAGATGCACCGTCTTCGGACGAAGACAATGCGAATCCCGACGCGAACGCGGATTTGGACTCTTAACAGGAACCCCGGTTTGAACGCGAACAACAACGGAAAGACCGAGAAGAACGGGCATCACGGAAATCGCCCGGTCAACATAAGCCTCGGTTACACGTTGCAGCGCGTCGAAACTCTCGACTGGGGCAACTTACGCGGCTGGCAGCCCATTGAACTGAGTCTCGCCGACGGCGGCTCGCGCCTGTCGTTGATCGCGGGCATCAACGGCTCCGGTAAGTCCACCATCATCGACGGCATCATGACGGTGCTGCTCCCGTTCAAGCAGCTCCTGCAACTCGGCGTGACCCACGACTTCGAAGAAGGCCGGTCCGGTTCTCGGAACGTCGATGACTACCTGCTCGGCAAACACGCGGCGACGGGCGGTGATGCCGTCGAAGACGATCAGGTCTACAGCCGCGACACCGGCGTTTCGTGCATTCTCCTGGTCTTTCGGCACAACGAAAATCCCGAACGCTGGCTGAGCCTGGCGCGCGTGTGGTGGTACGCCGGTCGCAAGATCCGCGAAGATTCAGCGAATATCATCGCCCGGGAAAATCTGACGATCGGTGCGAGCGACGCGCGCACGCCGGAAGACGAGGGCGGCGGCCTCTTTCAAACGCCGCGACTCAGTCTGTGCGACGATGCCGGTCACATGTTCGCGAGTCTCGCCGCCATGAAGCGCGGCCTGCCGCAAAAGAGCGACCGCATTCAGGTCTTCGACCGCGTGAACCAGTACTTCGAAACGCTGCGCAAGTATCTCGGCGGCGTCAGCAAAGAAGATCTGCGCATGCTCAATCGCGCCTTCTACATGAAGTCCATCGGCCACATCGACCGCTTCATTCGCGAGCACATGCTCACCGAGATGGAGCACGAATCGATTCACTCTTTGATTCAACATGTCAAGCAGGCCGCGGAGATTTCCCGGGACATCGCCAGAAGCGAAGAGCGCGTCGTAGCACTCAAGGTGATCACCGGCAACCTGCGCACGTTTCGCGAACACCAGATTCGCATCGAAGCATGCCGGCTGGAAATTCGACTCCTGCGAATCTACGAAAAATGGGCGGAACGCCGGGACATCGAACTCGAACTGACGAAACTGGGGCACGGCATCGAGACGGCGGAGGCGCAGCTCCCCGGACTTCGGCAACGCGTGGATGATGCCGAACGGGAGTCCAACAAACTCCAGCAGGAGCTGAACGCCAGCGAAGGCATCCTGCGCCTGGAACGCCTCAAGGACGATCGCAAGAATCTCGAGAAAGACATGAATCTCATGCGCCGGGAGCGCGAGACCGTGGAAGAACGCTGCGTTCGTCTCGGACTGGAGCGGCCGAAATCCTTCGAGGGGCTGCCCGCGTTCCGGGAGGCCGTGAAAGAAGTTCGTAGCGGCCTGGTAAACGAGGCCGCGGAATTTGCGGCACATCAAAAACAGGTGCACATCCGCGAAGGCGAGCTACGCACGGAGACGGAACGCGTACGCGGTGAGATCGAGTTTCTCTCGAAGAACCGCACCGTCATCGATGAGCAGACCTACCGGATAAAAACGCGCTGCTTCGAGGAACTCGGCTTAAGTAATACGGATTTGATGTTTGTGGGCGAGCTCATTCGCGTGAAAGCGGACGCCCATCAGTACCGCCGCGCGGTGGAATCGGTGCTCGCCCCCATCTCTCGCAACCTGCTCTGCGCTCCGCATTGCCTGGACGATGTCACCGAATGGTTGAATCGCACGCAGCTCCGCCGCACCGTCGTAATGAAGCGCATCCGATCGGAAGAACTCGAGGCCCGGCCGGCGGAGAAGGCCGCAAAGGATTCCATCCTGAATCGCATCGAGCTGCGACCGCGCGAAGACCATCCGTTCTACGACTATCTCTGGAACTGGTTGCGCGCGGAGTTTTATCATCGCGTCGTCGGCGTCGAAGAACTCCGCAGCAGCGTCGACCGCGCGGTTACCGTCGAAGGCCTGGTAAAATCGGACCGCCGGACGCAACGAAAGTACAAAGAAAAGCTGGAGTACAGTTTAGGCTGGGACAGCCGGGAACGCCAGGCAGAACTCGTCCGGAATTTGAACGCGCTCCAACGAGAAGACGAGCAGATTCGCGCGGAAAACGCCGCCCTTGAAGAACGTCGGCGGGACCTGTCCGCCCGGGAACGCGATGCGGACGATTTGCTCAAAGAAGCCCACGAATACCTCGGTCTCCCGGAGCACGAAGAACGCTATGTCCGGCTGGAACAGGAAATCCTCGTTCTGGAACGAGACGACACGGATTTGAACGCCCTGCGGGAACTTGCCGAAGAAAGCAAACGCCGCTACGGCATGCGACAACGCGAATTGGTCCAGCTCGAACAGAACCTCGAACACGATCAGCGGAACCGGGAGAAGCTGACAAACGAACGCGCGGATCTGGAATCGATCATCAATGATCGCCTGGGAGTTCCCCCGGAAGGAGATCGGCGGCCGCTCCGCGAGGCGGTCCCGGACTGGGAGGAGCGTCTTAAGTCTATTCAGCAAATTCTTAGTGTAAAGAATCTACAGGTTCACGAATACGAACGCGAGATTGAATCGGAGATCAACAGCCGCACGCTGAGTCGCAACAATACGCACGTCCGGGATCGCTTGAAAAACTACCAGGAGGATCATCACGATCCGAATTTGCCGGCAGACTTTCATCCCGAAACCGTCACCGTGGACGGCATCGATCGTTTCCTGGAAGCGTGGAACGAAGCCCTGGAACGCCTGGAATCGACCGGACTGCCGGCCGCTCGCGAAAAATGGACGCGCTTTTACAATGACACGCTCATCGACGCCATTAAGGCCGCCGTCAACGAAATCCGCACGCAGCAACGCGAAGTCGAAACGAACATCGCCAGCATCAACTCGGTGCTGCGCGGGGTGGACTTCGAACGTCTGCCGGAGGGCAATCGTTATCTTAAGATCGAGGCGCAACGCAGCAACGATACCCGCGTCCGTCGTTTTCTGAAAGACGTCAAAGAAGTCGAGGGTGTTCTCGCCGGAGATATTCGCGGTCTCGGAGCGTCCGAAAACGCAAAACAAACGATGGCGGTGCTGGAACCGTTCGTCGAAAGCCTGACGGAAGATCCGAATTATCAGGCCTACGTCGTCGACGTGCGCAATCATCGCACGTTCCAGGTGCACTCGCTGCGCCGCAATCCCGACGGCGAAGACGTAGTCGTCGAACGCTTTGCGGGCGCGCGGACGGATTCCAAGTCGTCGGCGCAGACCGCGCAGCTGGCGTACACTCTGCTCGCGTCTTCGCTGGCGTATCGTTTTCATTTTCATACGCCGGCGCGCGGGCAGGACAGCTTGCGGCTGATCATCCTCGACGAGTTCACGAGCAAGTTCGATAACGAGAAACCCCACGACGTCATTCGCCTGCTGACCGACATGGGCTTCCAGGCCCTGCTGGTAAGTCCGCTGGACAAGGCCGATCTCCTGGCCGAGCACATCAATCGGCTGGTCTTCGTGTTCAAGGTTTCGGCCGAGGAATCCAAGGCGTATTCGCATCCGATTCGTTCACGCAAAGACTACGATCGCCTCATGGAAAATGCCAGGCAAATCATGCGTGCCGGGCAACCGGCTGGAACCGAGCGAAATGCGGGAGCGTAAATGATAGATGAGATCGAGAAACTTTTCGATCTTGAATCTTATCTCGATCGAGCTGAAAAAGACTTCTTGTTAAACGGCCGGGAAGAATTTCGGTTCTCCTTGCGTTTTACGCGGCGCGTGAAAGCCGGTCACGATCGCTTCGAAAAAGAAATTCGCGCCTTTGATTTTCTGCGCTTAGACTACGGTCGCACCGTTCGCAGCGGTCATGTGCGCGTCGGACGTATCAGCGAGATTGCCTTCGACATCGAAGACCTGCTGCGCCTGCGGCCGGAGTTACGTGTTGTGCGGCGGGCGTTTCTACAGGCATTCGATACGTCGTCGGCTTCCGCGGTGCGCACCTACGTGCAAAACAATTACGCGTTATGCCGGCGCAAGTTCGAAGTACTGCCGGACTGCGTTGATGTGCTCGAGTACCTGTTCGCGCATCGCGAATCCGTTCGCGGCCGGTACTGCCGGCAAATCCCGCACGGAAAATCTACCAAGCTGATTGGACGGGAAGCGCTACTCCTCGGACTCTACGAAGCCGTACGACGCGAGCGCAGCGAAAATTCCGACGGCAATCAGCAGGCACTGAAAATTCGGTGGAGCGATTTCGTTGCCGACTTTGATCTGAGAACGAAGCCGGCGGCCTTTCTCTTCTGGGCATCCCGGCTTCGCATCGACGGACATGCCATCGAAAATTTCGACGCGCTTCTGAGTGACGAAAATATTGATCGATTAACCTTTCCGGAAGTAAAGTTTGCGCTGATCGTAGAAAACGAAGAGACGTTCTACAGCGTTCGAGACGCCCTGCGAGATTTTTCGGCTCCGGCAGTGTTGATTGCCGGCGGCGGCGCGGCCGTCGGCGGCGCCGGTTTTCTCGCCGGGGTGCTGCAAGCCCGCCCGCATTATTACTGGGGCGACATGGACGCCTCCGGCTACGAAATCTTTCACGGCGCACGAAGCGTGTTTCCCGCATTGGAACCGCTGCTGATGAATCATGAAAGCCTGCGTCGCTACGAAAGTGTCACGCAGCAAGTCGCTCCAGTGAACCCCAGAACGGCGCGGGTTCCGCTCCTGGATTCCGAGTACCGCCGGGTGTGCCGGGACGGGTTGCGCATCGAGCAAGAGCACATTGCCATCGAAGACCTTCTTCAAATCCTCGAAGAATCGCTGCGCTGACGGCGGAAATCAATCATCGCGTTGGATCTTCAATCCACCTCGAACATCTCCGCCCCCTCCGGCCCCACGTTCCACGCCGTCGCACGCTCCTCTTCTAACAGTAATCGCGCAGAAGTTACGACGCACGCCGCCGTCGTCGTAATGACCGGCAGAAAACCGTCGCCCTCGCACGTCGCCTGGCCGGGCACGTCCTCGGAGTCCACGACGAACTCACTGTCCGGCCGCACCGCGGCGAAGCTGCCGTCCGCGGCGAGACCGGCGTGAATGCAGGCGATGCCGTGTGCACGCACGAACTCCTGCACGAGCAACCGCGATTCCGCGTTATCGAAACATTCGATGACCAGGTCCCGGCCGCCGAGCAACGTCTCCACATTCTCCGGCGCAAGCCGCACGGAATAATCCTGCAACTTGCGGCCGAAGAAATTCTGGAACTGCATCTTGAGCGCGACGGCCTTGTTCTTGCCGACCATGGGCTTCACGAACCACTGCGACACCAGGTTCTTCGTCTCCACACGATCGAAGTCCACGACGGAAAGATCCGCGGCGAGCCCGCGCGCCGCGTAAACGACGTGCGAACCCAGGGCCCCGCCCCCGCAGACAATGATGTTCTTCGCAGCGCTCATTGCTTAACCTGCGCCGAACGGAACTTTAGGCCGAATCACGTAACGCGTTTCCCGACCGCGGCCCGCGCGAAAGCGGTCGATCACGAAATGATCGAACGCACCCGACGGCACATTCCCGGCGCGGATGCCCGGAACTTCACCGGCACGCACGGCTTCTTCGGCAATGCGGCGGATCGTTTCATCGTGCACGTTGTCTTCCAGTTCCACCGGGTAGTTGCCCGACTGGCCGTTGTATGTAATGTTCAGAATCACTTTCATCTTACATGTACCTCGAAAGAGTTCACGAGCGCCCGAACGAAAGTTCGCGCAGCGTCTCAAGCCACCACGGCGCATCTTTGCGCACACGATTGCGACCCCGGCAACCCCACCGGCTCAAATAGCCGCTTCGCGTAACCACAGACCAATGAAACTTAAGCCCCGTGGCCGCCTCCACCGCTTCCATCGTCGTGCGGTCCTCCTCCGAAAACCGCAGCATCTCACCGGGATGCGTATGCACAATCTCGGCAATGTCCGCGCGGTGTTCCCAGATCGTTTCCCAGCGCTCCCGGGCGTCCGGAATCGCCGCTTCGCTGCCGTAGTAGATCCTTAAGATCGTACCGGCTTTTGTTAAAATAAAACACACCTCGCGCATCACACAAACTCAGCCGCGGCGATACACATGCAGTTGATGCGTGGCGATGGCCTCGCGCACCGCCGACGGCAGACTCGACAGATTCAACTCCTGGTCCGCCCCGTCGAGACAAATCCCCGCGTCGAGAATCTGCAACGTCGCGCGATCCACGACGCACTCGTACTTCTCGCCGCCGAAGCGGTACTTCACGATCGCCTGGTCGCCGCCCTGGCTGCGCCAGTCCACCAGCTCCGCGCCGGTGTGCGCGAGGGCCGCAATGACACGATCATCGAACGTCTCGTCGCGGCGACGACGATCGCGCACGAGTTCTTCCAGCTCACGTTCCGCGACGGCGCGACGCTCGGCCTCGCGACGCAGGTACGCTTCTTCTTCGGCACGCAACCGGGCGAGCTCCGCCGCCTGGTGTTGCAGTTCGCGATCGAAGACCGCGGCCGCGTACGCGCTCGCGAGCGAAGGCACCACGCCTTTTACGTGATCGATGCCGCGGCCGTCGCGATGTACGCTGCCTTCTTCAAAGGCGTCGCGCACCTGACCTTCGGCTTCGCTCTCGAAACCGATGCCGGTAAAAATGTAGTGCCCGTCGTACCACACCCGCGCGGTGATCGGGGCGAAACGTTCCGGCGGTTCGTTCGCATCGATGCCGAAGATGTTTTTCTGAAACGTATCCCCGACGAAGCGGCCGTTATAAAAGTGACCGCTGACTTCTTTGAGATCCGCATGATCTTCCAGCGCCGTTCGCGCCGTGTCTTCGTCGAGGGCCTCCGCGACTTCCACGAAGCGGCCCTGTTCGCGGAAACGATACCAGCCCGGCGCCGGTCGTTCTTTCAGGCGATACGCGCGCTCCGCGTCACACACCCGGTCGCCGCCGAAGTACGGCAACACCAGTTCGCGATCGCCGCCCTGTAGAAATGCGCGATAGTCCATAAACGATCTCTGTAACAGAGGCACGCGAGTGCGAAACAGTTTTTTCCTTCGCAGGAAAATTCCGGATTCGAACCGGAACGGTGGACAACCGTTTGCTCCCATAGCAAATCTCAAATGCTTGTTACTGTAATTCCGATTGCATGCCTCTATTGCAGAGATCGTTTCGGTGGAGAACAGCGCCGGGGATGGGCACGCGAGTGCGATGCAGTTTCGTTTGGTTACGTGACCGGAATCGAACCGGCTCCTCAAGATTAGAAGTCTTGTGCTCTACCTGTGAGCTACACATGCTTGTAACTGCGCTCCGATTGCATGCCCATTCCCGGGGCTGTTCGTCGTTTTCCCTTCTCATCTATTTTGCGCGCGTTCTTTGCAAGATCGGAGCGGTTTTTTCTGCGCCGTCCTTGAAAAACAAGAACGCCCACCCGCCTGCCGCGCCCGGTTCATCGGCCCGTTTTCGCACCTCATCAACGGTTCGCCGAAACCTCAACCAGCCTCCTATCTCGCAACTCGCGGACACACCGTCCGCATTCCTCGCAACTGATCATTCCTCCCGTCCGCCCTCGCGGACATTCCTTTTAACATGTTAAAATAACAGGACCGCAGGCGGCCCAAAAACGAAAAAACCCTCCGATGCGCGTGCATTCCGGAGGGTTTCGTGGAATCGAAACGGGTCTTTCGCCGCATCAACTTACACCACAGACCCTCCCGGCATCTTGCCGCAGTCCTCATTCGTTTTCCGATGTAAACTTACAGGTCGCATCATCGTGCCTTTCGAGGTTATGAGACGCATGGTTCCGTAAAATTGTTTCAAAAAATTTTTACTCCGAGGCCCGAGGTACCGAGAAAAAAGAAAAAGGAGGGTGATCATAACCCGCTTGCATGCAGACTACAATCACCCTCCCCAAAAAAACTCGGACCCTCGGTCCTCGGAGTCCAACTTCTTAACTCAGTACGGCTTCGTCAGCAACTGAGTCCGCAGCACTTCCTCGACGAGAGACAGCTTGCCGCTTTTCAGCGGTTGCGCCTTCAGGATCGCCTGAAGACTGCGCTGCACCTGGTAGACGTCCGAAAACTGATCGACGTCCACTTCCGTGTACGGCAACTTCATCTCCACGGCCGCCTTGCGCACCGTTTCGCCGCGCGACCACGCCACGTTGACAATGTGCGCGAACGCCGAGACATCGAAGCCGCAATCACGAAACGCCTTCGCGAACTCCGCGCCGGACTCACCGGCCTCGTCACCGACGGCGAAGACGATCAGGTCCGCGCCGTCCGGAATCGTAACACCGGACTGCTTCAGCGCACGCACGCCGGAGCCGTAGACCGTGCCGCCGCCCGCTTCGATGCGCGAGAGCATGTGCTCCACGCCGCGCCGCGACGGATGACGCAAACGCAACACGGTGCCCACGGTATCAAAGGCGACGACGTGCAGTTTCTCCGGCTCGAAGCCCTGCAAAATTCCCGCGAGCGCCTCTTTCGATTTCTCGATGGCGCCGGACATCGAAGCCGACGTGTCGATCAAGAACACGATGTGGATGTCCGCGTCTTCCGTCGCTGCGTCCACAGCCTTCTTGACGGCGCCGTCCGCCGCATCTTCCAACGCTGCGACGTTCTCGCGGTTACGCACGTTCTTTGCGATGTTGCGCGCCCGCTGATCGTCCAGATTCTTAAGTGCATCCTGCCAGCGCTTACGAATCTCCTCGTGCTTCAACAACCCCAGGTCCTCCAGCGTCGGCGTGAGAATCGCGAGATCCCGATCCGACACACCGCCGGCTTCCAGTACAGCGACGAAGATCGCCGGACTCAGGCCGATCTCCGGCGGCAGCATGCCCGTGACCTGCTTGTAACCGAGCTGTTTGTCCACGATCAGCGCACAGATTTCCGCTTCGCTCTTGTTTTCGAAAGAAAGGCTCTCGCGATTCAACTCGCCCAGGCCCACGCTACGGTGACCCTGTTCGTGCTGCTTCTGCGGCCAGTTCAAAATCTCGAAAAAGCGCTGCGACTCCGGCTTGTATCCGACCATGCGCGCCAGGTTCTTCACCGTCTTCGCGTAACCGGCCTTCTTCAGGCCCTCGAGCAACTGAATGTTCATCTCGCGGAAACGCAGCCAGTCTTCCACGGCCTTGTAATAACGGCCCGTAAACGGCTTGCGTTTCTGCACATTGCCGAAGCCCAGTTCCTTGTTGATCGCGACAACGCCAGGCAACGACAATACGTCGCCGATACGCGCAATCATCTTCGGCGAAAGCATCTTCGCCGAGCCGCGCTCATAGGTCTTCAGCATGGCCTCGCCGACTTCTCGAAAGTCGTCGTCGTGAAACAGCAGTTCGCGTTTGCCGTTGTTCTCGTCGAACACCGGTTCGCCGCTGCGGTTCTGCACGAGCATGAACGCCGCGCACACGACCTTAATATCCCGCCACGTGGTCTTAGTCGCCACGTAGGACGCGAGCCGGGCCGCGAGTTCCTCGTTCACCTTGTAAATGTCCGCGATCGTGCCGTAGACCTGCACGATGGCGTGTTCGTTCGGCCCCGCCGGCTGATAGCGCAGGCCGCGCGGAACCTGGCCGCTTTCGTTGTATCGCTGAAGCGCTTCGCGGTCGTACTTCCAGCGCCCGCTCCCGTCCAGAAAGCCGGGGCGGTTGTGCCAGAGGTGATCCGGAAAGTTCAGGAACAACTCGAGCAACCGTTCCGCGGGCCCGAGTTCTTCTACCAGGGCCTCGATCTGTTCGTCGGTTCGTTGACTCATCGTTTGTTCCTCTTTGGTAATCTCCTTTTAGATTATTCTAACGTATTTAGAATTCGCTTCAGCGCGAGGTGTATCAAGGATGAGACGAAAGAAAGTTGCATGATTCCGAACAATGTGTCGGGAAGGAGGTAAGATTCTTTTGGGCGCCTCGCCGCCTTCGGCGGCGACCGGGCTTTGCGGGGCTCCGCTTCGCTTCGGTCTCGCGCAAGCGCGAGACTGGCGGCTGCGCCGCCACCCCTCCAATCCCTGGCGCGGAGTCCCGTGGCTGCCTGTTTGAATGAGAGGATTCACTGATATGCCCGCGGCCGGCCCGGAAAAGCAAGCCGATTTTATCGAACCACCGCCGGCGTACCAATTGATAAACTGGAACGACAGCCTTTCTATTCTGAGTTACGTTTCGCAAACAATTCACCCAGGATGAAACCAATGCTCGAAACACAAACCCTGCCCATCACTCCACCGCGCCGCCAGGTCGATCTTTACGATGACTGTCTGCTAACCGATGAACTGCGGGCCGTTCGCGACGAAGTCCGGCAATTCGCCGATCGAATCGTTGCGCCCCGGGCCCATGCCATCGGTCACACCGACGAAACGTCGGTCGAATTCGCCCACGATGTTTTCCAGGCGATGGCCGACGCGGATCTCTTTCGAATTCCGTTTGGTGCCGGAGACGGCGGGCGCGGTCTCAAGAATCCGGCGCTCGCCACCGCCCTGGCAATCGAAGAACTCGCGTATCACAGCAACAGCGTTGCCGCGGTCTTCGATGTGCATTGCATCCTCGCCGGACATGCTCTTGAACGCGGGTCGCCCGAACTGCGGGAACGTTATCTGCGTCCGGTACTGGCCGGCGAAAAAATCGGGAGCTTCGCCACGACCGAGGCCGAAGCCAGCACGGATCTTTCGCCGGGATCGTTGCAAACGATCGCGCGTGAAGTGGAGGACGGCTATTCCATCTCCGGACAAAAACGATTCATTACGAACAGTCCCGTGGCCGACTTCGTCGTCCTGCTCTGCCGCGACGGGGAACGCATGACCTTGTTCGTCGTCGACCTGGATCAACCGGGCGTGCGGATCGGACGGCCGGACCGCAAACTCGGCAACAACGGACAACTCACCGCCGATTTATATTTCGATGACGTTCGAGTTCCGGCGGCCGCCATCGTCGGCGAACGTGGAGCCGGTCTGCGCATTGCTCTGCAAACGCTGACCTACGGACGCATCGGCATCGCGGCCAGCGGCGTGGGCATGGCCCAGGCAATTTTTGATCACTGCGTTGCACGACTGAAGACACGCACCGCCTTCGGCAAGGCCCTGGCTCAGTTTCAGCACTGGCAGTTTAAGATCGCCGAGCGTGCGACTCAAATCGAAAACGCCCGCAATCTGTACTACAAAGCCGCTCTGCAACTGGACGCCGGGCGGGAGTTTCCGGAACCGCTGGCGGCCATGGCCAAGTTCTACGCCACCGATCTGGCCGCATCGTTTGCGCGCGACGGCGTGCAAATCTTCGGCGGTTACGGATTCATGCGCGAACTCGGCCATGACGCCTCGGTCTATCGCGTCGAAGAGATCTACCGCGATGCAAAGATCGCGGAGATCTATGAAGGCACGAACGAAATCCAGAAATGGATTGTGGCCCGCGGTATCTTCGGCAAAGAGTTCACCGGCTGACGACGGCGTTGCAGAGCACCGCCCGCCCGTTCACCCGACCCTCCCGGAGATCGTTGAGCACCACGTTCGCGTCTGCGAAAGCAGCTTTCTGAATCGGGACGGACTCCGGCTTCTTTGCGGCGACCAGAGCCATGAGCTCTTTGAGTTCTGCAAGGGAGCCGGTGAAACTCCCGGCCAACGTCAACGTCTTTAGAACCATCAACGGAGTAAGCAGGATCATCTTACCGCCGAACAGGCCGACAAAGATCTGCTTACCGTTTTTACGGAGCAAAGAAAAGCCGAGAACGGCGGTCGCGGAATTGTTTACGAAATCCACGACGGCCGCCGGTTCACCGCCCAGAACTTCGCGGATTTTCGCGGCGGCATCTTTCTCGTTTGCCGAGTTTACGACGGCATAACGATCCGAAAAACTCCGCACGCTTGCGAGTTTCGAATCGTCGATATCAACGAACACCACCTTCGCATCCGTAAGATAGCGCGCGACCTGAGCCGCGAACAAGCCCACGCCTCCCGCCCCGATAATCACCAGGCCGTCGTCCGCTGACAACGGTAGCGCTTTCTTCAGGGCGCTGTACGCCGTCAGACCGGCACAGGCGTACGAACACGCGATTTCCGGTGAAAGGTCGCCGATGTCGACCAGCAGTTCGGCATCGGGCACGATCACCATTTCCTGATACCCGCCGTCACGATAGATTCCGAGCGAACTCGGCGCATCACAGAGGTGCGAATTTCCCGAGGTGCAATCGTTACATGAACCGCAGCCGGTCCAGGGATACACCAGGCGCAGGTCGCCCGGTTGTACGCCGCGCGCATCGGGCCCGGCTTTCCGCACGCGCCCGACGATCTCGTGACCGGGAGTCAGGGGCAACTGCACGCCCGTGTCGACGACGTCGAGTTTTTTGCCGCCGCCGAAACTATAGAAGCCTTCCCATACGTGCAGGTCCGAGTGGCAGACACCGCAGGCCGCCGTTTCCAGCAGAACCTCGCTGCCCGTGGGCTCCGACACTTCCGCGTCTTCGTAAACAAGTTCTTCCCCGAAGTTAGTGATTCTCATTCGTTTCATAACTTAATATACTCCCGTGAATTCAGGCCGCACCGGCGGCCGGCGCACTCTCGTGCGTTTGCTGCTGTTGTTTTTCCAGGAAACGATTCCCGTGCAGGATGCTCTTAAAATCGTTAAAGCGGATTCCGTAGCGCCGCAGGGCCGGTCGCACGTACGGGGCCACGGCCTGCCGCAAATAAAACGGCTGGTTTACCACGAAGTGGTGGATGCCGTGCGTCGCGCCGAAGTTAAAACAAAACAAGTGCAACGGAAACACGAGCCACGAATCCAGGACCTGGGTCTGGCGATAGATCCCGCGAATATTTCCATAATAATGCATGTTCGAAGACACGAGCTGGATTGCCGTTTGCCGCCACCAGCACGGAATCAAATACACGACTGCCGCCGTGTTCAGAACGTTGTGCACCGTGGCCAGCCACGCCGGCTCGGTGAAGGGCGAGCCCAATGCTACATTCACCAACGACAGAGCTCCCCAGATCAGGAAGGCGTACCAGGCCAGGTGAAAGATCTGTCGATAGTAACCGATCGTATGCGGCGCTTCGATCCGACGCAAGAAACGCGCGGCGTCGCGGGCAATCCGGGGCCCCTGAAAACGGCGGGCCATCAAAGGATCGAGCATCGTGAGCAAACGTTGCCAGCCGAAGGCCATGCCGTTCCCAATAAAACGTTCTTCCATGTCCTCTTTGTTACCGGAGAGTCGATGGTGTAAGAGGTGGACTTCTTTCCGAAACCAGGGATTGATCGCGTTGCATCGAAACATCCACACGACCCAGAACATAAAGTTCTGAGCGCGCGAGCCGGCCTTAAAATACAGGCTGTGGATCAGATCATGTTCGATTTCGTGCAGGAATGACGCGAGAATCGCGTTCACCACGATGCAGGCCCAGGCCGGAATCATTCCGGCGATGTACAGCCCCGCCGTCGCAATCATGCCGGCCGCCGAGCCCAGAGTAATCGCCATGCCGATGGCGTTCTGGTGGCGCAGAAACTTGTACTTACGTCGCAGCCGCAGATCGCCGTAGCGGATCCACTTCTGGATGCGGCGCGTACGTTCGCGTTCGTCCAGGTTGTTTATGTAAGCGGCGTGTTGTTCGCGCGCACTCATTGTTGTGTCTATTGCATTCATAACCTTCCCTCAAGAGTTGTTATGAACCGATGCTACCACACTCAGCGGCGGCTCGTCGCACCACTTTATAAAGCGGTACGCTGCGGGAGGTCCCGGCTGCGCGTCGGATCAGGTCGGGGAGAGGGCAATCAGTCCGTTGCGCCGGCCGGCGGATCCTGTTCACGATAGGCCGAAGGCGAAATGCCGGTAAACTTCACAAAGGCGCGGTGAAACGAAGTTTTGCTCCGGAATCCGACCTCGTAACCGATGTCCAGAATGGAACGTTCCGGCGCGCGACGCAGGAGCTCCCGGGCCTCGCGGATGCGGTACTCGTTTACGAAGACCGCAAAGTTCTTTCCAAGCCGATCGTTCATGAATTCCGAAAGCTGGTGAGGAGAAATAGCGAGGTCGTCGGCGAGCGTCGCGAGGCTCAGGTTCTCGTCGCGGTAGAGACAATCGCGCTCCATGGTCTGCAGCAGATTTTCGCGCAGTATCTCCAGGTCTTCCCCTGCCAGGAGTGAGCGGACATACCGACGCCGGGTAGCCTGGGCGACTTCGTGCAGATTCTGAAAGTAGGCCGGGTATCTGCGACCGATGAGATAGGAGACGCAATGACTGAGAGCCATCAACGCGGTTCCGGCCAGAAGAGCCCGCGGATCCCGATCCACGAAATAGAGAATGCACACCGCGTGATTGATGAACGCCGCCACAACGAGATACAATAAGAGCCGGGCCGTCCATTCTTCTTTCAGCACGGTCCGGGTGAAGAGCATTTTGCTGCCCTGCGCGAGCGCGCTAATATAAAGCAGCAGAATCACGAGCGGCACGAGATACCACAGATCGTTCGCCTGGAATGTCGGAGCGGAACGAAAGGCATGCAGGCCCGCGACGATGCGTTCTTCCGGCAGACAACACAGCGCAATGTACACGATGCCTGTGCCCGCGGGAACAATGTGATGTTTGTTCCGGAGTCGGGGCTCATAGCCGGCTTCCCCCGGCGCCTGAATACACTTATGGATTCCGTAAATGACCGGCCCGAGCAAGCCCAGCACTGGAATGTGCAGTAGCGTCAGCCGCGGAAAAGTTTCGTAACCGCCGAGAACAAAGAGGAGCGTCGTCGCCTGCAATAAGCTGAGGCAAATAAACATTACCGCCAGCAGATAGTTGAGCTGCCGTCGGGTCGGCAGGATCCATTGGCCGAGGCACAACAAAGCACCGTGGTAAGCACCGAAGATCGTGAACGAAAGCAAGAACATCCAATCCAGACTAAGTGTTTCCAACGGAGACTCTCGCAGCGACAGAACCGCCGGCAAAATTACGCGGCCGGAACACTCCTGTCAATGACTAACCCGAACATTCGAGCCGCATTCCGGTTTCAATTTATAAACTGAATCTCCGAGGAACCGCACGTGAGGTGCCAGTTTATAGAGCGGTGCGACGCCCGGGCCGTGCGTGGTATACTGCAGCCACATTTCGACATACGATAACGAAGAGGTTGCGATCCCATGTCCACTACCACGATACAAACTCAGGCCGACACCACATGGAACAAGGACGTCTGGCAGCGAAAATTCTACAGCGGCGGCTGGACGAGCCTTTCTGAAACCACGCTGCAAGTTCAGGAACCGGCCACGGGCGAGCTGTTGATCGAAGTGGCCGCGGGCGATGCGACGCACATTCGTCAGGCGGCGGCCGCGGCTCGTGCGGCGCAGCGTGACTGGGCCCGGACACCGGGAAAAGAACGTGCCGCCGTTCTCGAACGAGCGGCCGAATTCTTCGAACAGCACCGGGATGCATGTCTTACCTGGCTCATTCGCGAAAGCGGGAGCGTACGCCCCAAGGCGGAACAGGAGTTACATCTTGCCATCAACACACTGCGCACGGCGGCCGAGCTCGCCGACGCCGCACACGAAATCGTATTACCGGCGACGGGCGAATCGCAGAACACGGCACGTCGCATTCCCCGGGGCGTCGTGGGATTGATTACGCCGTTTAACTTTCCATTGTCTCTCGCGGTGCGCACGGTGGCGCCGGCCCTGGCCCTGGGCAATGCCGTCATCCTGAAGCCTGATCCGCGCACACCGTGTTCCGGCGGATTCATACTCGCTTCGGCTCTCGAAGCGGCGGGCCTGTCGGCCGATCTACTGCATGTGATTCCGGGGACGCACGAAGCCGGCGCCGCGCTCTGCAGCGATCCCGACGTCGCGATGATCTCTTTTACCGGCAGCACCGAAGCCGGTCGCAAAGTCGGCGCGCTCGCGGCACAACATCTGAAGAAGGTCTCCCTGGAACTTGGCGGCAAAAACGCGTTCGTGGTTCTCGACGATGCGGATTTGAATCTGGCTGTCTCCCACGCATCTTTCGGATCGTTCTTTCATCAGGGGCAGATCTGCCTCGCAACGGGACGCATCCTCGTACACCGGAACATCGCGAAAGAATTCGTAGAGCAGCTCGCGAAACGCGCCGGCCGTTTGTCGGTGGGCGATCCCATGGCACCGCGCACGGCACTGGGTCCGCTCATCGACGCAGGCCAGTGCGTGCGCGTGCATTCGATCGTGCAGGACTCCGTCGCCGCGGGTGCCGAACTACGAGCCGGTGGAAGCTGCGAAGGGCTGATGTATCAGGCCACCGTACTGGATGGAGTGAAGCCGGGCATGCGGGCCTTTGACGAAGAAATCTTCGGCCCCGTGGCCGCGGTAACGACGTTCGAATCGGAAGCGCAGGCCGTGGACCTGGTCCACGCTGGCGGTTACGGTCTCGTCGCGAGCGTCTTCGCCGCTTCGACGGAACGAGCCCTGGAGTTCGGCCGCAATCTGAACGTGGCTATGTTGCATGTAAATCAGCACACGATTCAAGAAGAAGCGCACGCGCCCTTCGGCGGCCTCGGCGCCTCCGGCAACGGCAGCAGCCAGGGCGGTCCCGCGAATCTCGACGAATTCACGACGTGGCATTGGATCACGGTCGAGGCTGCGCCGCGCCGCATGACGCCGTTTTGAAGGCGGCCAATCCGGGCACGCTCCCACCGCGTTTTTCGCTACCCGCGTTACGATACGATCCGCCTCCTGACCGGCATGTGCGGCATTGCCCTCATTGCCGGCGGCAGCGAAGACCATCGCAACGAACTGCGCCACATGCTCGCGCAAATGCAACACCGCGGCGAACTGACCGGCGTCCACTATGCGCCCGGTCTCGCCGCCGGTGTCCGCCGCCTGCCCATCGTCGACCGCCAGCACAACCATCAACCACGCATCTCGTCCGAACGCGTCCTCGTCTTCAACGGCGAGATCTACAACTACCAGGCGCTACGCCGCGAACTCGCCGGCCGGGACTTTCAGGGCGACGGCGATACCGAAGTCCTGCTGCGCGCGTTCGAAACCCACGGCCCCGACTGCGTCCACGCACTGGACGGCCAGTTCGCCTTCGTCATCGCCGGGCGCGAGCAACTCTTTTTCGCGCGCGATCCCCTGGGCATCAAACCGCTCTACTACGTAACATGTGCTGATTCGACATTAGCACCGATCTTTTACTTCGCCTCCGAGATCAAAGCCCTCACGTTCCTCGGCCGGCCGATCCGCTCGGTACCGCCCGGGCATCGCGGCACGGCGGATTTGCAGAGCGGCCGCGTTACGACCCGGGCCTGGTTCCAGGCAAAGCCCGGCAAACAACAGTCCGACGAAGCCGCCGCCGTCGACGAAGTCCGTACGTTGCTGGACCAGGCCGTGCGCAAACGCGTCGCCACCGATCTGCCCGTCGGCGTCGTCTACAGCGGCGGCATCGACAGCAGCATCGTCCTGCATCACGCACGCAAACATCACGACAACGTCACCGCTTTCACCGTCGTGAGTGATCATCCGCGCCGCCCCGGGGCGGACCTGGCCTTCGCACGACGCTACTGCGAAGAACACGGCGTGCGCCATGTTATTGTTAACCTTCGCGCGCAAGATCTTAGCGCGGCTGCTGTACGCGCCGCCGTTCATTCCGGTGAACTCTCCGAGTACGGTGACGTCATCAACGCCCTCATCAGCCTGCCGCTGTTTCGGGCCGTGCGCGACGCCGGCATCAAAATCGCGCTCACCGGTGACGGTTCCGACGAACTTTTCGCCGGCTACGACATGTACGCCCGCGCCACGAACGGCAAAACCTCCGCGGCCCGGCTGTCCGCGCACAAACTCGCGAACCTGCATCGCACGGAACTGCAACGCGTGGATCGCTGTGCCATGGCGGCCGGTGTGGAAGCGCGCACCCCGTTCCTCGACGCGGCACTGATTCGATTCGCCGCCGACCTTCCGGACGATCTGAAGCTCCGGCCCAGCGCGGACGGCGTGGCCGAAAAGTACATCTTGCGTGCGGCCTTCGCGGACGAGTTGCCGGAGTACATCCTCCGGCGCCGCAAGAACGCGCTCTCTTACTCCAGCGGCCTGCACGAAATCGGGCGGTACTACAAACCGGCCTTTGCAAAACTCCACCGCGCGCGGCGCTACGAACTGCACGAGCCGCTGCACCGGGATTTCTCGCGGGCGCTGCGCCTGGCCGACGGCGACGTCGATCGCGCCGCGGCGGAAATCACCGCCGGCCGAACTGAATCGATGTACTATCTGTATCGGGAGCGCCTGGCCGCGTGGCTGCGCCTGCGATTTTAGCGTTGCGCGATCCGGAGCATCTGACAAACTTCGGATATCACGCCGTTTTGCCGGAGTTCCATCATGCTCACTCGCTATCTTTTCCTGATTCTACTGGCCGCCGTTGTTGTGCTGAGCCCCGTCCTGGCACAGAACGGCCAGGACGCAAGCCCGGCGCAGATGGACGAGTTCGACGCGCCCTACGGACCCTACGGCCCGCCGGCCGACGACGACTACTACGGCCCGTATGGACCTTACGGGCCCTACGGTCCCGACGATGAAGGCGAAGATTACTACGGTCCGTATGGACCCTACGGACCGTATGGCCCTTACGACGAGGGCGAAGATTTCTACGGCCCGTACGGACCCTGAGGCCCTTAATTTCTAATTAAAAAATGTTAGTCGTCTTCGAATTCGAAGTGAAAGAAGTTCTTTAAGCGAACGATCGTATACAGTTCGCTCACGCTCGTCGTGGTGAACAGCGCCATGTATACGTCTTCTTTCATGCGGGCGACCGGCACATCGCGCACGGCCCCGTCCTCTTCGTAGAACCGAAACGTCTCAATGCTCATGTGATAGTAGCGGTCGTCTTCACGATCGGCGTCGCTCGCGCCCACGTGATTCACCACCCCGTGACCGATCACCAACAGGCCGGACTCGTAGGTCTCCCCCGCAACGCGGGCGGTGAAGTTGTAGCCCGGGTCCTGGATGTTATCGAGGGCGGCGGCGTCCGTCGACGCCAGGATCGAGAAAACGCCCGAGCTGAAGATCTCTTTCGGAACGCGCACGTCAATGGCGTGACCGCGCAAGAGCGGCACCCGATAGATGCCGGGATCGTCGGCGCCTTCCGGGTAAAGATTGCGGCGATCGCCGTTCTGCCAGATCTCCACGCCCGAAACGGTACGCAAGAATCCCCGCGCCGCGCCCCGGCGACGCATGTAGCTTTCGTACAAACGGCCACCGGCAAACGAAAGCCCGCCGGCGATCAGGGCAATACCCAGATACAAAAAGATATCGAGCACGTTCCGGTACGAAGCGAAAAAACCACCGGAGTGTCCAGCTTTTTCCGCGGGCGCCGGTAAATGAGAGCGGGCCCCGGGTGCGGATTCGCTTCATGGAATTTCCGGTAGTTCAAGAGCTGCCATTCGTTGCGTTGGCCGTGAACAACAGAAAGTAAGTCGGCAAATGCTGAAGGGCTTTTTTTGGCTACAGCTGAGCGGGAGCCTCAATCTCGCTTCGGCGAGATTGAGGGATAGGCCGGGACATGTCCGCCTTCAAAAACGTTGTGGAGTTTCGTTTTGCTAAGTTATTCCGCCTCGACCCGGACGCTGGTTGTGCGACTCATCTCCCGTCGCGTTTCTTGCGGCGAAGACGCCGTCCCGGTGCGCCTTACCACATCCCCCGACACGACCTCCGTTCATCTGCTGGAACCAGCCGTACCCAAAAAAGTCTTAATGCAAACTGGCCACTACTTACACCACGATTCGGGGCGTGCTTGAACGACTAAAAACTTTCCGGTAGTTCAAGAGCCGCGGTTCGCAACGGTTGCCGCGAGAAACATGAGGTAAGTTGCGCAACCGTGAAATGCCTTTTTTGGCTACGGCTGAGCGGGAGCCTCAATCTCGCTTCGGCGAGATTGAGGGATAGGCCGGGACATGTCCGCCTTCAAAAACGTTGTGGAGTTTCGTTTTGTTAAGACAGTCCGCCAGTGGGGAACCAACTGCCGCGGCCCCAACAAGTGGGGCCTTGCCGACACCGGACGCGGATTTGCGACTCAGCTACCATAGCGATTCTTGCGACGAAGACGCCGTTCCGGTGCGCCTTACCACATCCCCCGGCACGACCTCCGTTCATCTGCTGGAACCAGCTGTACCCATAAAAGGCTTAATACAAACTGGCCGCCACTTACTTCACGATCCGGGGCGTGCTCGAACGCACAGAAATTCTCCGCTTCCGCCGGTTATTCCCGTAAAAACACCGGCCGCACCTGCGAAACGTTGCGCCAGTTGCGCAGGTACGCCGCACTAACGTTCGGCGGCAGTGCCTTAAGCAAACGCTGCCAGTCTTCTTCTTTCAACAGGGCGTAAAACGCCGGGAGATAGCGCACGTCGGCCCGACCCAGAAACCGCTCGAACACCCGGCGCGGGACGCCGTGGGCCAGGCGAAACAGCGGCCGCTCCGTGTGTCCCCGCTCCGGCGCGAACCGAAAGGCATCCTTACCGGTACGATAATAATAAAAATTATCGAGGCCCTGGTGGGCAATGAGGATCGAGTCGTCCGGCAGATTCAAATCGTCCACGAAGCGCGCATAAACGTCGTACCGGATGTTCGAAGGATGCTGAAAGCTCGCCCGGGCATAAACCTGAAAACCGAGCAGGGCAAGCACCATCACGGCGAGCGTCCCGCCCCCGAACCGACTGCCGGCATCGAGTTCGCGGAGGACCAGGGCCAGGCCCAGCCCGGCGGGTACGAAGATCAGCAGGTACAGGCGAAAGGCCAGATCGAGGCGGTCGAAGCGCAGAAACGGGAAAATCACTAATCCATACAAAACAAACACCAGCAGCACGAGCACGTCCGGCCGGGCGCGCCGGCGGTAAGCCGCGAGGACTGCAAAACACGACGCCACGATCGGCAGCACGCCGAAGAGCAGCGCCTCGGTGTATTGCGGCTGCGGCGGATGCATCAAATCAATGAACGACCACGGAGCGAACTGCGGCGATGCGAAGACGCCCTGAAAACGCGCGAAGTCCGCCACGGAAAGGACGCCCGGCACGACGAACAACAGCGCACCGAGAAGGAGCGCACCGCCGATCAGAGCCGTCGCAAGCAAACGCACGTCCCGACGTAACGCATACAGTCCCGTCACCGCAAGCAAGATCAACGCCAGTCCGCCGGTGAGTTTGTGCGTAATGAGCGAAAGCAGCGCGAACACCGTCGCGGGCCAGGCGCGCTCCACGACGGCCACCGCCGTGGCAAAGGGCGAGGCGCGATGTACGTCCGCGTGCATCAGTCGCGGCAGCATCGCGAGCGAAAACAAAAACCAGAAGATGCCGGCCAGGTTCTTAATGAACTCGAACGCGAAGTAAATTGCAAACGAGTTCCCGCAAACGAAGGCGGCAAGCACGGCCCCGGTCGCGGCGTGCCGGCCAAAGTTTCGCCCGGTAAGATACGCCGGCCAGGCCAGGGCGGCCGAAAGCACGGCCACCGCGATCTTATTCGAGAAGACGTAGTCGTTCGTGAAAAATGAAAAGCCCAGGAGATACGGCAACACGAGCGAGTAGTCCGGCGCGAAGAAACTTCCGCGCTCGTGGAGGTGCTTCATCTGCGCGGCGTAGTAGTACCCGTCCGCGCCGAAGGCGTGAGTCGACGACAGTAGATCGGAGAGGCCGAGCAGAAACGTGAGCCCGGCCGTAAGGATCGTAAGCAAGAGCCAGACATTCAGACGGGGCACGCCACAGTGCACGGCCCGCCTTAATTTTCTGCAAGCTTATTCGGCGTATTCGAATCCGGCGTTGATGAGTTTGTCGCTCAGAAGCATGCGCCAGCGCACGACGGCGATCCGCGGCGCATCCGTCCCGCGTTGCAGCACAACCCGCGAATGGACTTTCAGATAGCCCTTCACCGGTTCGCCGTTCTCGTCCTCCGGACGCTGGACCACGAGACTGCAACCGCCGTCGGATTCATCGAGGACTATGGCGTAGCGCCGATCGCTTTCGCGGATTTCACCGTGTTCCTCGAAGTCCGCCACATCCACGGACACGGCGTTGAACTGGTAGCGCTCCGGCACCCGCCGCGGTTCCCGACGGCGCTCACCCACCGCAAAGGCCCCGGACTGCTCGCGCACGTAGTCCTTCGCGTTCATCAATTCTTGCGTGCCATTGTGTTTTTCTGCTTTTGCGTTCATGGAATCACCCCTAACAGTATCCTAACAATGCAGTCCCTTCCCAAAAGGTCAACGCAAAGGCCTATAAACAAAGGGATTTTTGTGAATATTTTTCGAAGTCTGTAATACTTATGGCCTACGGAGTTACTGTGGAAGTACTTACTTTCTTACGGCGGTCCCCGCGCGGCGGGACGGAAGGCTGTCCCTTCATCGCCGGGCGCGAATCGCGGTGAGGCCCGCCGCGAGAGTCCTGCTCGATATTTCTCACCGCAAAGTGCGTGGTATTATTATGCTTGTGGCGAATCCACGTCCCGGAGAAACACCTGCATGCAGTCGAACACCGTCACCGTCGGCCTCATTCAGCTCAGCGCGAGCAACGATTCCACCGACAACCTCCGCCGCACCGTCGCCGAAATTCGCAACGCCGCCGACCGCGGCGCGCAGATCATCTGCACCCAGGAACTCTTCTTAACACAGTATTTTTGCCAGTCCGAGCGCGCCGAGATCTTCGACCTCGCCGAAGCGATTCCCGGCCCCACCGTCGAAGCCCTGCAAAACGTCGCCCAGGAAAAACAGGTCGTCATCGTGGCCTCGCTCTTCGAACGGCGCATGGCCGGCCTCTATCACAACACGGCTGCAATCATTGATGCCGGCGGTGAATTTCTGGGCATGTACCGAAAAATGCACATCCCCGACGATCCGGAGTACTACGAAAAATACTACTTCACCCCCGGCGACCTGGGCTATCGCGCGTGGGATACACGCTACGGTCGCATCGGCGTGTTGATCTGCTGGGACCAGTGGTTCCCGGAAGCGGCGCGCGCCACGGCCTTGCAGGGCGCCGACATATTGTTTTATCCCACGGCCATCGGCTGGCACGACCATGAACGGCTAAACGTCGGCGACGCTCAGCACGACGCCTGGGAGACCGCGCAGCGCGCCCATGCCATCGCCAACGGCGTGCACGTTTGTTCCATTAACCGCGTCGGCCGCGAAGGGGAACTCACGTTCTGGGGCCGCTCGTTCATTGCGGATCCGTTCGGTCGCCTCATCTACCGCGCCTCGGAAAACGCCGAGACCATCGTGCAGGAACTCGACCTGTCGCTTAACGAGAGCATTCGCCGGGACTGGCCGTTTCTGCGCGATCGGCGCATCGAGACGTACGACGTGTTGCAGGCGCGGGGCGTGTAAGTGCTGCGGAACAGATATTAGTGCAAGAGGAAGAAATCATTTGGGCGCCCCCGCCGCGTTGCGGCGGTCGGGCTTTCCAGGGCTCCGCTGTCGCTGCGGTCTCGCTGCGCGAGACTGGCCTTCGGCCACCCTTCCAATCCCTGGCGCAACTTTTCTTAACCATCACCCTTTTATCATTAACCGCTCTCCCACTCGCGGCACAGAAAACCGAAGACGCATCGGAAGAACCCGACCTGAATTCTTTCGTGCCCCTGCCCGTCCCCGTGGCGAGTTCCGACATCGGTACCGGCCTCGCCGGCCTGCTCATCTATACACGCACGAACCCCGACGGCGACAACGCCGCGCCTTACTCGTTCCAATCCAACGTGTCCGCCCTCCGCACGGACACGGGCTTCGAGATCTATTCCGTCCGCGCCGATTGGGTGAACGCCTTCGGGCTGCCGTTTCGCCTTGAAGGCGGCACGGGGTACATCCGCAACCTCAACGCCAACTACTTCGGCTACGGCAACGATCAGAATATCGCGGAGAACCGGCGCATCCAGCGCGGCGAGCAAGCGGTACAGGGCAACCTTCCGACACACCCGACCTGGATTCAGGGCGAGGAGGCGTCCATTAATACGAACGTCGTGCCGGCCGTACTCGATGGCGAGCCGCTCCGCGCCGTAAGTCCAGGTCGCCGCGTGTTAACGGAAAGCCAGGATAAATTCTACAACTTCGACATCGTGCGCCGCCAGTTCAATCTTGCTCTCGGAAGCTGGATCGGCAACACGAACTTTCGCTGGAAGGTCGGCGGCGTCTTTCAGCGCGTCCGCGTGCTCTCGTACCAGGGCGACACCGAAAACAACAACACCGTCCCGAACGTGCCGACCCTGCTCGATCTCGACCGCCCCGTCGGATACAATGCCACGCAGGACGTGCAGTACGCCAACGAGGTACGCTTCGTCCTGGTGTACGACAGCACCCCGCGCCTGCGTGAGGTCCATCCGGACGAAGGCTTTCGCCTGGGCGCCTCGGCAGCGTCCAGCGGCGAAGGCATCGGCTCGCACTACGGCTACGAACGTTATACGATCTTCTGGAATCATTACCTGGAACTTTTTGAAAGCACGTTCGCCCCGCGGGAACGCGAACTGATCCTGGCCGTGCGACTTTACGGCATCGAGTCCACGGGAGACTTACCCTTCTTTCAAGAGCCCGGCCTCGGCGGGCGCACCCTGCGCGGCTATCCGGCACGGCAGTTCGTCGACAACGTAACGGTCTTCGGCTCCGTGGAACTGCGCTACACGTTCGCGAAGTCGGTGGAGGTCTTCGGCGGCACCGACTTCATGGCCGTCGCCTTCGTGGACCGCGGCCGGGTGGCGCCGTCGAAACAGGAACTTACCACGGAAGACTGGCACGACGCCGCGGGCGGAGGCCTGGGCATGCTGATCAACGAAAACGCGCTCCTGGAATTCGCGGTGGGGTACTCGCGGTACGAGAGTTACTTTGAGTTATCGTTCGGGCATACGTTTAAGTTGCGGGATTGAGGGGAATTGACTCCGAGAACCGAGGTCATGCAAATCTCGGTGGTCAATCCTTCCCCACCCGCACCCCGAAGCCCCGCAGCCCCGCCAGCCAGCTCCGCCTGCCCGAATGATTCAACGTCACCGCGTAACTTCCACCCGCCGCATCTTTACGCAACACCCGTTCCACCGCCGCCCCGAGAAACCGGAACGTTATGCCAGCGTCTCTTAACGCCCGCCGGTAAAACAGCACCAGACTCAACTGCCCCGGCGACGTGCCGCAGTAATAGACCGTGCCCTGCCCGTGCCGCCGCCGCGTGATCGCCGCGGCGCCCCGGTAGAACTTCCGCCGGTCGGTGTAGCGCGCCACGACCTCCACATCCGGCGAGCGCGGTTCCACGATCTCGCACATCTTCGTCGCCCGGCCGGGCAACAAGCGAAAGCGCATCTTCACCGATTGCGACTCGTCGAGGCCCTCGAACTGCCGCACACGTACGCCTGCCATCTCCGCGAACGGGCCGGGCACCTGATCGTCGCGCATCCAGGCGTTCGTGTACTCTTTCAAACCGGCGCGGTAACCGAGAAGCAGCGTACCGCCCGC
Source organism: Leptonemataceae bacterium (assembly GCA_965227295.1). GTDB lineage: Bacteria > Spirochaetota > Leptospiria > Leptospirales > Leptonemataceae > JANSYA01. The sequence goes on from OZ245742.1 coordinate 303,847, forward strand.
GCGTACCCAGGCGTCGAGCTTCGCGACGAAGTCGTCGTCGGCCATCCAGTAGAGCGGGAGGACAATAAACTTATAGTCATCTAAAGTTACATGACTTGCCGGGCGTACGTGACAACCGGCGTTCAGCACGTTCAGCCCGCCGAACCAGGTGGCCAGCTCCACGTCATAGCCGACGTTCGCGTACGGCACCGGCCGGTACTCCAGCGCCTTGCTGATGGGCTGGATCTTGCAATTGCGCACGTTTTCTATGTCGTAGACGACGGCGCACGGCGCCGGGGGCGGCTCATCGGCAAACTCCGCGGCGCCGGCGTCGCGGAGCTCCTGCATGGCCGCCCGTAACTCTCGCGCGCGAGAAGTTAGTTCCTTGTCGTGGTCCAGCAAACCGTAGCACAGTTGCTCCTGGCCGTAATGTGCCGTACGATATCGAAAAAAGTAGACCTGGTTCGCCCCGTGAGCCACGGCGTGTTTCAGCCACATGCCCACCTGGCCCGGCGGCGGCAAATAGCCCAGCATCCGGTGCCCCTGGAAACCGCAGATCTGCTCCATGACCGTAAACGCCCGGTTCTTGAGACCGCGCGCGTACTCGTGCATGAACGACACCAGCGGATGCGGATACGGCGCCGCCATGTCGCCCCACACCGGATAGTTGTCCCAGGAGATGTAGTCCAGCTCTTCGGCGATCACGGCCCAGTCATAGATCGGCAAAAACGGCGACGGATACAGGTTCGTGGTAATCGCGCGACCGGGGCTGTGCTTGCGCAGGATCTGCGCCTGGGAGCGCACGAAACTCAGCGCCAGGTCGCTATGATAACGATAAAAATCCTGGAGCATGGACGGCGGGAAGTCCGATTGTACATGGACGCCGGGCGTCGGAATCTCGTCCCAGTTCGTATACAGGATGCCCCAGAACCTGCCGCCCCAGGCCTCGTTCAAATTCTTAATGTTCTTGTACTGAATCTTAAGCCAGGCCCGAAAGCCGGCCAGGGCGGCCGGCCCCTCGTCGATGTCCGAGCCCTCGTGACCCAATTCATTGTCGATCTGCCAGGCAACTACGGCCGGGTGTTTGCCCAGGGCCTGCGCCATTTTCGTTACAATGCGTTCGCACGCTAAGCGATACTGTTTCGAAGCTAAGGCCGCCTGACGCCGTCCGCCGATCTGCCGCACGATGCCCTGGCGCGTAGCCAGCACTTCCGGATGTTTCTTCGCGAGCCAGGGCGGAAACGTGGCCGTGGGCGTTCCGAGAATCGCCGTCATGTTCGCGGCCTGCAGCTTATCCAGAACGCGCTCAAAAAACGAGAAATCGTAACGGCCCGGCTTCGGTTCCATGAGCGCCCAGGCGAACTCCCCCAGACGCACGGACGTCAGCCCCAGGTCCTGCATGATGCGCAGGTCCTCGTCGAGATCGTGCGGGGACCAGTGTTCCGGATAATAATCGGCGCCGAAGGTGAGAGACATCGCGACAGCTGCGCGCGCCGGACCGCGCAGGCATACGCAAAAATCCCGGTACAGAGCCGTTCCGGACCACCGCCAAACCTTCCAGCAACTGGAGTGTCGCACAAGATTGGACAAAAAAGTCACGACATTTGACGTTTTTGAGCGGGCGCCCGGTCGAATCCAGGCTTGATTGTATCAAAGTCAGTTTGTCTCTCTCAGGAGCTTCCCATGAACACGACCCCGACCAAAACCAAAACCGTTATGATTGTAGATGATTCCGCATCCATTCGCAAAGTCGTCGACATTGCGCTGCGCGCCGAAGGTTTCGCGACCAGAGCCGCGGTGGACGGTGCGGACGCCCTGGAGCAATTGCAGTCTTCCACGGACATAGACGCCATCCTCTGTGATATGAACATGCCCGGCCTGGACGGCCTCGGATTCATCGGTCGTCTGCGCCTGAACGATGATCATCGCTTTACGCCGGTCATCATGCTGACCACCGAGGCAGCCGAGCAGCACATCCACCGCGCCCGCGCCGTGGGTGTTTCGGGCTGGGTGGAAAAACCCTTCAATGCGGATCAGTTGCTCGGCGCGGTTCGCCGCGTCGTGGCCTAAGCTCAGACCAGGCCCTGATTCAAACGGCTCCCGAGAAAGCTCTCCAGGCTTTCCCCGGGAGCAAGATGATCGCGCGCAAGGGCCGCCATCCCCGCTTCGGCCATTGCCTGGAAGCTGCGCCGCCGCGCCGGAACCGCCGACAGGGCCGCGGGTCCGGCGCCGAAATCCAGAACACCCCACAGGGATTGATAGGCGTACGCATCATCAAGCCGGCCCCCGCCCTCCACGTCCAGACGCACAGGCCCGAAGTGCACGAACTCGTAGTTCCGCCCGACGGCCTCGGTGGCGTGCATGATCTCCAACTGCACCGCATTAAGGTACAGTACGAAGATGTTAACGATCGTCCCCGGTGAGGCAGACAACGTGGCGGGGATTGCGCCGTATCCGCTCACGTGATTCGAGTACACGGAGTCGTAGTCGTGCAACTCCCCCCGCACGGCCGGGATCGGCCCGGGATTGCGCCCGGCGAATTTGCGAACGATCTGCTCCGGCGCGCAGTTCGAGCCGGCGCCGATGACGGGCGTGCGACGTTCCGCGCGAAATTCCGCTGACGCAAAATAGGCGGCGGGATCGGCGAGGACGCGCGTGGTACCGTTCTCGTACAGGAAGGAGTGTGATGGGATGGCGTAGGGATACGCCAGGGCGCGGTGTAGATCGAAATCGATCACGCCCACAACTTCAGCTCGTACCGATCAGCCGCCTGGCCGTCACGTTTAGCATCATCGTACAAACTATTAGCGGACTGATTCTTCTCCGGATCCCGCGCCTGCTGCATGGCCTCGCCTTCCATGGCCGCCGCGTCGCCTGCGGCGGCCATGTCGGCGCCGGAGGGATCGCCGGGGGCCAGGGCCGCCGCGGCAATGCGGCGCGCTTTCTGCGCCGTGGCCTCGGGATCGCCGGCAACCGGAGACGTATCGATGCGCACTTCCCCGCCCACGGCGTAGGGTTTGCCGTCGGGACCGATCTGATACGTATAGTGCGGGCCGCTGGTGACGAGTTCGCCGGCCACCGCCATGTGCTTCTGTTCGTGAGTGCGAACCTCGCGATCGCGGGCCTTCAGTTCGTCCACTACCTTCTGTTCATCTTCAGTTAGCTGGTGGTCGGCGACCGGACCGCTGTTCGCACCGGAGCGGCCGTTCCGCACGGCCTTGCCGGAAACTTCGTCGCGACGATGCTGCAACGCCTCCGCCGGCGAGAGCGGCGTGCCGTCGGCGCGCTCCTTGTGCATCACCAGCGCGTGTTCGCCGGTGCCGAGCAGGACCGCGGAGGGGTCCGCGAGGATCTTTGCGAGGGCCTGGAGCATCCCGGTTCGTACTATCGGCGGGCGCGCAGGCGTACTTTATAGGCGCCGGTCCACCGGATTCCTGCTTGCCACCGGGAACGTTCATTCCACAATCCCGCATGACCCAGGCCGCCGCGCGTCTATCCACCCGCCTCAAAACGCTCTACAGCACCGGCGACCTCGCCACCTCGATCCCCATCACCATCATCATGTACTTCCGCTTCGTCTTTCTCGCGGACATCGCGGGATTGGGACCGGCGCTCGCGGGCTGGGTCGTGCTGATCGGCCGGCTGTGGGACGCCGTAAACGATCCGCTGATCGGCCAGTGGTCGGACCGCATTCGCTCGCGCTTCGGTCGACGGCGCGTGCTGCTGCTCTTCGGTTCGCTGCCGCTGGGATTGTCGTTCGTGATGATGTGGCTCGTACCGTTCGGCGAAAATCAGGTGATGGCCCTGGCCGTTTATTATACGCTCACGTTCATCGCCTTCGATACGATGTACACCGTCATTCACCTGGGCTACAACTCGCTCACACCCGAGCTCACGACAGACTACGACGAACGTTCCTCGCTCAACGGCTACCGCATGGCCTACAGCATCGGCGGCGCCCTGGGGGCCATCATCCTGAAGACGGTGCTGGGTTGGTACATCACCGATCTCGAAACGCTCTACCAGGTAACGGGCATCGGCCTGGGAGTTTTCATCGTACTGCCGCCGCTGGTGGTCTTTATCGTCACGAAAGATCACAAGGCGCCGGCGGAACACGACGAGGCGCTTCCCACCTTAGATGCACTTCGGCACACATTAACAAACAAACCGTTCTGGATGGTGATGGGGCTGTATCTGTTCTCCTGGACCACGGCGTCCATCATGGCGTCCATGCTGGTCTTCTATATTCAGTACTACATGCAATCGCCCGGCCAGGCGGACTACGTCGTACTCGTGGCACAAAGCGCGGCAATTCTGTTCATCCCCGTCTGCGTCCGGCTCTCACAAAAACTCGACAAGCGCCGCTCGTTCATCGTCGGTGCGGGCGCCTGGATCGCGGTGCTGCTGGGCATTTCGGGACTCCAGCCGGACCAACTCGGCATCGCCTACATTCTCGCGGGCCTCGCGGGCTTCGGCATCGCCACGGCCTACGTGGTGCCCTGGTCCATGGTGCCCGACATCATCGAAGAGGATCAAATCAAAACCGGACGGCGACGCGAGGGATCGTTCTACGCCTTCATTGCATTTTTTCAGAAGTTAGGCACGGCCGTGGCGTTGTGGGCCGTGGGCCAAATGCTCGCCTACTCCGGCTATGTGACGCCGCTGCGCGAGACCATCAACGACGGCATCGCGCGTTTCGGCGGCAGCGCGGCCACGGCGCCGGGCATCGACGAGGCCGCGCGCGCGAACATCGCCGCGCTCGTAGATACCATGACCGGCCTGCCCGCACAGAGCGCGGCCACGCTGGATACCATGCGCCTGTTCATGGGCCCGGTGCCCGCCGCGTTGTTGCTGCTTGCCATCCTGTGCATCTGGAACTATCCCATCAGCCGGCAACGACATCAGGACAACCTGGAACAACTGAGCGAAGACGTCGAAGCGACGGTTCCGATTCCGTAACGTGGCCCCGCGCAAAAAGAAAGCCGCGCCGGGGAAAAAACGCACGGCAAAAAAGAAGCGCGCCGTGAAAAAGAAAGTCGCGCCTCGCAAGAAAAGCGGCACATCCAAAAAGAAAAAGGCTGTACGTAAAAGCGATCCGTGGTATGTTTATATGATCCGCGCGCAAAACGGCGCGTTGTATACCGGCATCACCACGGACCTGGAGCGGCGCCTGGCCGAACACAAGGCCGGCCCGCGGCGCGGCGGCGCAAAGTACTTCGCGGCGAACGCCCCGGTAAAACTGGTGTATCGCGAAGGCCAGGCGGATCGTTCGTCGGCAAGCAAACGCGAAGCGGAGATTAAGAAACTGCCGCGCGTTGAAAAGTTACAGTTGATAAAACGACGCGGTATGTGAGGGCTCGAGGCCGTTTATGTGGGAGTACATCGGACCGAACAAAAAAATCCGGCCCGGACGTCCGAATCCGGAGAGCAGCGACATTCACCAGGCGAGCGGTGTCAGTTCAAAGAGCGACGCCGACGCCATCGACGGTTCGGAGCACAGTGAACTGGCCGACGAAACGCAACGCCAGCGCCAGGCGCCGCGACGTCGTTTTCGCCCCACGCGAAAACTAACGTGCCCGGCCTGCGACTCGCCCATGGAAATCGAACAGATCGGCCGTGTGGAGGTGGATCGTTGTACGAACTGCGGCGGCATCTTCCTGGACCCCGGCGAACTGCGGGAACTTACCGGCACGGGTCTTTCCAGCTATCACCCGGCGCAGCAGAGCGACGAACAGGATCGGGATTTCATCATATATACGCCGCACGGCTTGAGCGATCACGTCGTGGATCGCGACCACGATCACGAAGATTAAGGCGAACCCTCCGGCCCGGCCCTCGTCGAAAGCAAACAGGATGATTCTTATGAAACGAGTATATCTTTCCATCATGACCGTCGTTGCGTTGTTTTCCGTGCCCCTGGCAGCGCAAGACAACGCGAACGAACCGCAACTCAGCGTCTCCGGCGAGGGCGTCGTCAGCGTCACCGCGACGCATGCACAGATTCAACTCGGCGTATTTTCCGAGGCGAAAAGCGCCAGGGCCGCCCAGGCCGAGACGGCGCGCAAGGCGAACGCCGTGGTAAACATGCTGCGCGGCGAGGACGCGAGCGACATCGAAACGGTACGCATATCTTTACAGCCGCGCTACGAACGCAAGAAGACCTCCGGCGAAACCGAGATTGAAGGCTACATCTCCACGAACGTGCTGTCGTTTCGCATTGAACTGAAACGTGCCGGCGAGTTGCTGGACAAGTCCGTGAAGGCGGGCGCGAACCGCATCGAATCCGTACAGCTAACTGCCGATGATAAAGTATTAAAGCAAGCCCGGGAACGAGCCCTGGCCGCCGCAGCCGTCGACGCCCGGGCGCAGGCAAAGATCGTTCTGGACGCGTTGGGTCTCAAGATGAAACGCATCACGCAAATCAACGCCGGCGCGGCCTTCCCCGGCCCGCGACCCTACGCCATCAATCAAATGCGGGAAAGCGCGGACACCCCGGTCGTCGGCGGCGACTTAGAAGTGCGCGCGAATGTTTCGATGGTCGTGGAATACTGAGGTCGGTTTTTTACTCCGAGGACCGAGATACCGAGATACCGAGATTTTTTTGGGAAAGTATGCGTGTTTGCTTGCAGTCGGCTAATGAAAGCGGATTGACTAAAAGTCAAAGAAACCAGGTTAGCAAATCAGCATTCTGCCCACGCCACCCTCCCGAATCTTCCCTCGAAATCTCGGTCCTCGGAGTCTATCCCCCCACCCGCTCGGATTTCTCGGCGCCCAGTTTGCGCGCCGCCCGCAGCACGCTGCTCATGGTCGTGATCTGCGGGTTCACCGAGAGCCCCGTCGGAATCCAGGACGCGTCCATCACGAAGATGTTCTCGTGCCCGTACAACTCGAAGTTCGGCGCAATGGCTCCCTGCTCCGGCGAGGCCGCCGCCTGAATGGAACCGTGGGGATGCGCCGAGCCGATGCCCACGCGATTCACCTCGGCACTCTTTTCCAGGACCCAGTCGAAGTTCGTGCCGGGGTTCACCTTCACCGGCTCCGTCATGTCCAGAAAGGGAAAGATCAACTCGCGCGCGCCCGCCGCGGCCTGGACCTCGGCGAGCATCTTCAGTCCGCGCAACAGATTCTTTTGATCACCCGGCGTGAGTTCGTAGTAGATTTTACGTTTGCCCCAGGACCATAACACGCTGCCGCCGGTTTCCCCGTCCGCCCCGTCACGAACCAGGACAATGCCGGCGTTCAGCTTGCGATAGTCGCCGGTGTACTTCACGGCGTTTTTGCCGTAGAACGGCATGAGCGCCGCGGTGAGCGTGGGGCGGAACGGCGCCACCTCCAGCCAGAAACCGTAGCCGGTGTTATCCTGATTGTGGCCGTCCTTGATGACCACGGACTGCGGCGGACCGGCCCACATGTCGATGTTTTCGTCAAAGACCGCGAAGATCGTCGACGTGGGGTGCAACTTCAAATTGCGGCCCACCCAGTCGTTACCGATGTTGCTCCGCTGCAACAGCGCCGGGCCCTCTAAGGCACCGCCACTAACTATTACCACGGGCGCATCAATGCGCATGTTCTCGATGATTTGCGAAGGCGCCGCTTCGTACGGATCCACCGTGAATTCGGCGTAGACCGACTTAATTTTACCGTCCAGGATCTTCGACGCGCGCATGTTCGTTACGACGATCGCGCCGTGCTCGACGGCGTCGGGGATCCAGGTCAGGTACGTGGTCTGCTTCGCATTCACGGGACAGCCCAGGCCGCAGCGACCGAGGCCGATGCACTTGCCGTCGTTGTTGTTCAGCAACACTTCCGGATTGAGGCCGCGCTTGCGACCGCCGTTCATCAACACGGCGTTGTTGCGATTCCTCAGATTCTCGGGCACGGGTTTCACGCCCAGGCGTGCGTGCACTTCCTCGACGAAGGCGCCCATTTCCCCGCGCTCGCGATCGTAGCCGTCCAGGCCGAAGCGATCCCGCCACTCGTCGGTAACGTAGTCCGGCGGGTACAGCGAAGTCTGCCAGTTCACCGTGGTCGAACCGCCCAGGGTGCGCCCCTGCACAATGCTGACGGTCTGATTTTCGCTGAGCGCGTAACCTGCGTCGCGGTACAAACGTGCGTGGGCCAGGAACTCGTCGTTCGGAAACTGGCCGAGGAAGTGCGAGCCCTCTTCGATTAAAACGACGCGCCAGCCCTGTTTCGCCAGTTCGGCGGCGGCCACGGCACCACCGGCCCCGGAGCCGATGATGCAGACGTCCGCCTGGAGCCGCCAGTAGGAACCGACGCCCTCTTCGCGCATAACGCGCGCATGTTCCGCGGGAGTGATGACTACTTTCTTCATACGTGCACCGCCGGGGAGTACGGGCGCAGGCCGCCGTCTAAGTTATAGCCGGTGAAAGCTACGTATTCGCGACTGGACGACAACAGAAAGTGGCTGGTCTGTTGCATAATCTTGAACAGGCCCATCTTCATTTGATCGCCGGAGTGTTTCCAGCCAAGCAAACGTTCTTCGCGCGCCTTCACGTCAAGGGCGACCAGCGTCGTGAACGAACCGTCGAGGGCCAGGGCCGCGAGCCAGGAAGACGGCGCCCCGGCGAGATCATGGACGAGTTGTTTTTTATCGATGGGGTACGGGTGTCCGTAGACGTAGTCGTCCGCGGCTTTGCCCAGATCGAATTCGAACGGCAGCTCGGCCAGGAATACTTCGGCGAGCGCGTTCATGTTGTGATACTCCTGCGCGCTCAGGCCGGCGAGTTTCGGCGTTGCCCCGCCCGGTCCGCAGCGCAGGTTGCTGCCGGCGCCGACTACGAGCGACGTCGCCGCAAAGGCTTTGATGGCCCCGCGCAAAAACGTGCGCCGCGAGAATGGTGTTTGTGTGATTGTTGCGAAAGGATTGTGTGTATGCATGAACTTCCCCCGCGAGACTTTACGGAACGGAAATTCATTTGAACAGCGTTTTTTCGATCGGAGAAGACCCTAATCAAGAAGAAGTACTTCGTGGAATAATTCTTTGGGCGCGTCGGCGCTTCGCGCCGACCGCGCTACTTCGGGCTCCGCTATCGCTGCGGTCTCGCGCAAGCGCGAGACTGGCGCTACGCGCCACCCTTCGTATCGCTCGCGCGAAGAGTCTCGATTCAGTTCGAGCGTCTCAAATTTTACCGCCGGCAAATGGCTACCTGATTCACGCCGCTTTCCACGGTCTTGATCTCCGGCACGTTCGTGAATTTCGAACGATCGAACAGTTCCTGCAACTGCTCCGCATCACGATAGTTGATCTGCCATTCGAGGATGTGATCAAGGAAGTACTTATCCGGCATGGTCGGATGATAATTCGTGATCATGACGTCCCGGCCTTCCTGAATGTGATCGAACATCCAGTCCAGCACGGAGACGGATTGTTCGTCCGAGAGGTAGTCGAAGAGACCGAAGGCGTAAATGAATTCCTGGGGCCGAATCGTAAACTTGCCGCGGCCCTCCGCCATGGCGATGACGTTTTCCTGCATGAACGTGAGCCGATGCTGGCAACCGAGGTCTCCCGCCACATTCGAAGCGAAGGCCAGGGCCTCCTGGTCCACATCCAGGCAGTTCGTCTCGATGACCTTATCGCCGGCCTTCGCGTAGCGATAGACGTCGAAGAGTTCCTCGGAGCAACCGCTGGCCAGGTTCGTCACGTAAAACACGCCGGTATCGTCGAGGGCTTCCTGTAAGATGATCTTCGCCAGCAACTCGCGGATTTCCCGACGCGCGCGGCAAAACGGGCGCTTGAGAAACCAGGCGTCGATGAACGGACCCAGACGGCCGTCGCCCTCCGGCTCGTTGCGATAGATCATCTCGGACGTTTTGTAGTCGTCGGCGAAACCCCGCGGCTTCATGTAGCAGTGCGCGATGGTCTGCGAAAGCATGAACAGATTGAACGTCTCGCGAAAGATGTACGCCCCCACGCCGACGTCCAGGTGACCGGTATCGCGGAAGGACATGAGGTCGTCGTAACCGATCTCCACCAGGGCCTCCGGTTGCGTGTACTGGTCGAGCAGTTCGATGATGGTTTCGCAATGCTCGTTAACTTTCGTCTGCACTTCCTCGTTCCTGATGGAGCGCTGGCGCAGGCCGGAGTTGAGATCGCGCATGCCGGCCTGGAAGGTTTCGATGGCGTCTTCCAGTTGTTCGGGAATTTGCTGATCGGTAATGTAACCGAGACGCGTGCGGTGAAAACGACTGACCTGGGCAATCTCGTTTAAGTTCAGATCGCCTAAGTTCATGGCGATGTCCCGCAAACGGTGGGACAGAGTAACGGCGAGTGAATTGTAAAAACGCGCGGAAAAACCCGGCTCCGATGCGAGCAGCGAAGTAAGGTACGGGCCGTCGATGGCATCCACCTCCACGTCTTCCTCGGCAATAACCGAGGCACTGGCGTCGGCCTGTTCGAGAAAGGACATCTCTCCGAAGAGTTCCCCGGGACCGAGGCGAGCGTAAGTGAGCAACTGGCCGTCGTGATTGCGATCCACACGCACATAACCGGAACGGAGAATGTAGAGAATCTTTTGCTGCGAACCTTCTTCGATGAGGACGTCGTCCTTGCGGAAGGATTGCCGGCGCGCCTTGTTCAGGAGCTGCTGCCAGTCGGAGTCCGAGAGAAGATGAAAGGTGCCGTCTTTGATTTCTTCCATTGTAGCGTGGTACCGTCAGCCTGAGTACATTTGAACGTTAAGTGAATCTTGCCGCTTATTTGCGCGCCCCTGCCGGCGGCGCCTCGTCTTTCGCTTTTTTGTCTTTCGGACCCAGGTTCTGCGGCAGGCCGAACTGAGCGGGGCGCCCGGCGAGACCTTTGTCGATGGCGTACTGCCACATGCGCATGCCCGCGTTCTGCGCGAAACGGCGACCCCCGGGCACTGTTTTACGCAGGACTTCGGTAAAAGCAACGATGATTTTCAGTACGGGCAGGAAGAATCGCCACCAGGTACGCGGATACTGCAACTCGGCGGCGTTGTCTTTGCCGATGAAATCAAACGAGATTCCGTACAGCGCCCGGGAAACCCAGCGAGTATTCTCCATGCCGATCACATTGTGAGCGGCTTCTTCACCGGCGCCCATGAGCGCCTGCACGAGCGTGATGCTGTCGTCGTCCGCAACGTAGCGAGACTCCATGATCAAATTCAACAGACGCCAGCCCTCGACCTCGGTGGACGCCAGGATCTCCGGTTCAATGCCGCCCAAATAACCGTTGTACTTCCAGAAATGCATGACCGCCTCGCTCTCGCGATCCGTAAACGTCATTCCGGAGCGACGTAGCGCCTGGAGGACGACGATCGAGAACAGCAGGTTGGTTCCGAGGAAGTCGACCTGGTTGATGGGCGTCCCCCACTCTTCGGACTTCCAGCGACCGGAGCGCAGGAGCAATCGCCGGACCTGGGCGTGCATGAGGCGGACACGGGCGGTAATCATGAATCCCGGAGAGTTACGCTCCATACCGCCCGGTTTACAGACTTCCAGGACAAACCGCGACGTCTCCATGAGCCGACGATAAGCCCGTTGCACGAGCTTCCCGGAAAACACCAGGGGTTTGTTCCCGGCGGGAGCCAGGTAGCCGTACGGCAGCGAGTAACACAGAAGGGCCATGGAACCCAGGAAGCCGGCCCGCATGAACGTGGCCCCGCCGAGATCGACCATGTCCGGGTCCACCCACAGCGGCCGGTGATCCAGCTGATACATGAAGTCGAGCAGGGACTGCGGCGGATTCTGAACGGTGTCGATGCCCTCCCGCAGGGCCTGGTCCAGCATCTTCGCGCCGCGCCCGGGGGGCAGTTGCGCGAAGGAATCCACGACCGCATCGGCCAGCCGGTCCCCGCGAAAGAAGTACGGCGCCAGCCGATCCACCAGATCCCCGTAGCGCTCCCGCATTGCGTCAAGGTGCGCATATCGCCCTGGAAATTCCGACCCGGCCATGTCCTATTATATAACGGCCCCCGGAGTAAGCAATCTTGACTGATACTTGTACGAAACTAGTGAAATCAGGGCGTCCACGGAGAAGAAGGCGAACTCTAATGTAAGATCTATTTGGGCGTCTGCCCCGCCGCGCCGCGGATGCGGCGGGGCACCGCGCTTTGCGCGACTCCGCTTCGCTGCGGTCTCGGCCTGCGGCCGAGACTGGCCTTCGGCCATCGCTCCAATCGCTGACGCGAAGAGCCGCGAGTCTCAAGCGCCAGGCATGCGGAGGGTGCCGCGCAGCGGCAGACTCGCGCCCCAGGCGCGAGGCCGAGGACGAAGTCCGAGCCCGGAGCACGCCGACCCGAGCGCAGCGAGGGGGGCGCCCAAAAAAGAAGTTTCTGAGTTACTCCCCTGTGATTCGGGGGGCTGCGATATCAGGTCCTCGGAAACCAGGTGACCTTGAATTCCTCGGCCTCGCGGCCGGATTCGCCGGAAGCGGTGCCGTGGGAAGTACGCTCGACCTGGGGAAAACGCACGCCGGTCTGCGAAACCAGGCCGTGAAAGATGCCGAGTTGCAATACCGGATGCACTCGAAGATTGCAGCGGATCACGGCCTCGCGCGCGCCGGACTCCTGGAGGACCCAGCCGCGGTTGTCCGGATCCCGGAACAGGGCCTTCGTTTCGTGGACCCAGGCCCGCAACGCGTCCACCGGCCCGGCGTCCGAGGACAGTCGTCCGTGAGCCGAGAGTTCGTTGAAGATGCGTTTCCCCGTGCGTTCGCCGCTGGCCTTCAGGCTCGCGGGGCCGATGTTCTTTTCCAGCCAGGCGCACATACGTCCGTAAAGTTCCAGCGAGACCCAGGCGTCAGGATTGCCGAGGTCGCAGGGCTCGGCCAGATCGAAGAGCTCCCGCAGCGGACCGTCTTTCAAGAGCGTATAGTTCCGCAAGAGGTCCGGCACGAAGGCCGAGCGCAGCACGGACTTACGAAGCGGCAGCTCGCTCTGTTTTTCGCCAGGGTCATTCATTTTTTGATGTGGATTCTCGGTCTGGATCATGACGGCACGCCTGTGTTAAAAATGTAAATACCATGAAACTTTCCCAACGTTAGCGAAAGTTTACAGTCAGATCCGACCACGATACCGTCTCCGGTCCAGTGATTCCCGATGCGCAGATAAAAAAAAGCCCAAACTCGCCCTGTAAATTGCAAAAAACGAACGGCTTTCCGTAACAGCGTGCAGCCGGGACAACACGCGACAATCCGGCGCGCCTCGTTTCAGTTCACGGACAACTGCGGCGCAATCTCTTCGAGCTTCTCGCGCATCTCATCGGCCTCGCGCTGGCGATTCCACATGGCGGCATATTCGCCGCCCGCGGCGATCAGCTCCGCATGATTGCCCCGCTCCACCACCCGGCCCTCGCCGAGCACCAGAATTTCATCTGCATGTACAATTGTTGACAGGCGATGCGCAATGACCAGAGTCGTGCGATCCCGGGAGACCTCGCGTAGCGACGCCTGAATTTCTTTTTCCGTATGCGAGTCCAGGGCCGAGGTGGCCTCGTCGAACAGTAAGATGCGCGGATCTTTCAAAATAGTCCGCGCGATGGCAATGCGTTGTTTTTCGCCGCCGCTCACCTTCATGCCGCGTTCGCCGACGACGGTGTCGTAGCCGTCCGGCAACGAGGCAATGAACTCATCGATCTTCGCCAGGCGGGCCGCGGCCTCAATCTCCGCCTGCGTCGCGCCCACCCGACCGTAGGCGATGTTGTAACCGATGGTATCGTTGAACAACACCGTATCCTGCGGAACCACGCCGATCGCCGCGCGCACGGAGGACTGCCGCACGTTGCGTACGTCGTCGCCGTCGATCAGGATGGCCCCGGAGTCCACGTCGTAGAACCGAAAGAGCAAGCGCGAGATCGTGGACTTGCCGGCGCCGCTTGGGCCCACCAGAGCGACGGTCCGGCCCGGCTCCACCGCGAAGCTGACGTCCTTCAGGATGCGCCGATCCGCGCGGTACGAAAAGTTTACGTTGCGAAACTCCACCCGTCCGGAACCTTCCCGCAACGCCGGCGCCTCCGGATCGTCGTTCACGTCCGTGTGTACGTCCAGGAGTTCGAACATCTTGTCCATGTCCGTGAGCGATTGTTTCATTTCACGATACACGAAACCCAGGAAGTTCAGCGGCAGGTACAGCTGAATCAAATACGTATTGATTAATACAAAATCGCCGACAGTTAAGCGGCCGCTCACAACCCCGCCGGCCGCCATGAGCATGACGATCACGAGGCCGATCCCGATGATCAGTCCCTGGCCGACGTTCAGAAAGGCCAGGCTGCCCTGGGACTGCACCGTGGCCGCCTCGTAGGATGCGAGGGCTTTGTCGTAGCGTTTGTGTTCGTGCTCCTCGGCGCCGAAGTACTTCACGGTCTCGTAGTTCAAGAGCGAGTCCACGGCCTTGGTGTTGGCCTCGGTATCGCTTTGGTTCATTTTGCGGCGAAACTTCAACCGCCACTCGGTAATAATCAACGTAAAGACGATGTAACCAACGATCGTGGTGAACGTTACGCCGGCGAAGGCGAAGTCGTAGAAATAAAGCAACACCGCCGTAACGAGCAGAATCTCGAGCAGGGTCGGCAGAATGTTAAAGAGCATGAACATCAGCACGAAGCTGATGCCGCGCGTGCCGCGTTCGATGACGCGCGAGAGCCCGCCCGTTTGCCGATCCAGGTGAAAGGCCAACGAGAGGGCGTGCAGATGTTGAAAGGTCTTTAACGCCACCGTACGCTGGGCGTGCTGGCCCACGTGCACGAAGATGAAGTCCCGCAGTTCATTGAAGATCTGCACCAGCACCCGGGCCCCGCCGTAGGCGATGAGGATGGCCACCGGAACGACGGCCACCCCGGCGGGCAACAGCGCGGTGATCAGCGCGTCACCTTCGATCGGCGGAGACTCCGGGCCGCCCTTCGCCGCCGACGACGCGGCACCGAGCAAATCCACGGCGGCCTTGTAGACGAACGGGGCGTAGACGTTCGCAAGCTTCGCGCAGGCGAGGAAGAACATGGCGAAAATTACCCGCACACGCAGATCCGTCCGACTCGCCGGCCAGAGATAACGTGCCAGGGTGCCGAGCGTTCGAAAATGATTCGTGTTACGCGCGTCCTGCTGGGCCTGGAACGGAGAGCGAGCGGGCGATGCAGAGGACGGAGCCATTACCACAGTAAGGTCATGATTCGCCGCGTGTGGAACCAGCGTTTTTTGTCAAGAAGCACGGGGCGAACGGAACGCCCGCGAACGCCCCCGTGCGGGCCTTTTGCGTTGACACCTGCCGTATCCGGGTTCTTTTTAAGAGAATCGCGGCCGTGCGCCGTCACGAGGGAACCATGATCACCGAAGCCAAACACGACACCAACGAAATCGCATCGCTGGAGCTCGAACGCATCGATCGAATTTTTGACGCACAGATTCAAAATCGATTCCACATCGCGAATACCACGGCAAAAGAGCGCATCAACAAACTCAAACGGATGCTGCGTTGGGTGGAATCCAACAAACAGAAAATCCGCGACGCCCTCACGGCGGACTTCAAGAAACCGGAGCCGGAGACGGACCTCACGGAATCTTTCTACGTCACCACCGAACTCAAGCACACCATCGCTCACCTGCGCGGCTGGATGAAACCGCAACCGGTTTCGCCGACGATGGCCTATCTCACGGCCCGCGCCGAGGTGCGCTACGAACCCAAGGGCGTGTGCCTCATCATCGCCCCCTGGAACTTCCCGTTCAACCTGACCATCGGCCCGCTGGTGGCCGCGGTGGCCGCGGGCAACACGGTCATGCTCAAACCGTCCGAGTACACGCCGAACACCACGCGGCTCATCAAAGGCATGATCGCCGATCTCTTTCCGGAAAACGAGGTCGCCGTCTTTGAGGGCGCCGTAGAAGTTTCTCAGGCATTGTTAAAGAAACCGTTTCATCACATCTTCTTCACCGGCTCGCCCGAGGTCGGCAAGATCGTCATGAAGGCTGCGGCCGAACACCTGGCCACCGTCACCCTCGAACTGGGCGGCAAGTCACCGGCCATCGTGGACGAAAGCGCGAACCTGGACGACGCCGCGGCGAAGATCGCCTGGGGTAAGTGGACGAACAACGGCCAGACCTGCATCGCCCCGGACTATCTCATGGTCCACGAGAAGAAGTACGACGCTTTCATGGAGAAACTGAAAGCGAACGTGGAGAAGTCCTACGGCAAGAGCGACGAGGACCGGCGCAACAGTCCGGACTACGGACGCATCGCCAGCGAACGACACCATGCGCGGCTCAAGTCCATGCTGGACGACAGCGTGAATGCCGGCGCCAACGTTTTTCTGGGCGGCAAGATGGATGCCGACGATCGTTACCTCGCACCGACGATCCTTACGGAGGTTCCCGCAAACGCGCCGGTGATGCAGGAAGAAATCTTCGGACCGCTGCTACCCGTGCTTAAGATTCGCAGCATCGACGACGCGCTCATGAAAATCAACGCCGGCGAGAAACCCCTGGCGCTGTACATCTTCAGCAAGAAGAACAAGAACGTCGACCGCGTGCTGTCGAACACCAGCGCCGGCGGTACCTGCGTGAACGACGTACTCGTCCACTATCTGCATCCGAACCTGCCCTTCGGCGGCATCAACAACAGCGGTCACGGCGCATCTCACGGCTTCTTCGGATTCCGGGCGTTCTCCCACGAACGCGGCGTGCTGCGCCACTCGGCCCTCGCCCCCATGAAGATGATGTTCCCGCCGTACACCAACTTCGTGAAGAGAGTTATTTCCATTGTAACAAAGTGGATGTAAGGTCGGATCAGAACTCCGAGGACCGAGGAAAGATGGGAAGAAAAAACTCGGCACCTCGGTCCTCGGAGTCAAAAAATCAAACATGCAACCGCCCCCGGAACACGACAAACCCGCCGCGCCCGGTATTCACATCGGATTCGAAGGCCAGGTGAACATCTATCACGTCGTCGCGCCGGACGACGACTTCGGTACCGCGGCGAATGCCGTCTTCGATATGTTGAAGCGCGCTCAGGCGGAACATCCGGACCAGCGCCGCGTCCTCTACGTCGACATCGAAGGCCACACGGGATCATCCTCCGGATTCGAGCCGGACTTCTTCGAGTTTCAACAGGAATTCCTGCAGGGATTCCTGGGACCGTTCTTCAGCGCGCTGGATATGCCGCTTCAGTCCGTCTTTAATCCGAATCCGCAACGCAACGATGTCCCCGATTTGATCGACATAAAATAATCCTCAAAAATCCGGCATAGGTCTAAAAAATGTTGGACTCGATCTGACAATCGGTGTAAATTCCAGCCCAATCATGAACTCGCGCCCCGAGGAAACCTCTACTGTCGTTCCCTCCGCAATCGACGCGGCGTGGGATCATGAAATCACCCGGCGCGTCCGTGAAGTCGAAGCAGGTTCGGCAATCATCCACGATCTGGATGATGTGTTGAGTGAGCTTCGTTCTGAAGCGGATGCTCGCGGTTAAGCTCCACGACGAAGCCAAACAGGAATTGCGCGAAGTCGCCGCCTATTACCGGGCGAAGAGCCCGCGACTGGAACGCGCGTTCCTCTCCGAATTCCAGCAGGCCTGCAATGATCTCCGCCGCTTTCCGCTCAGCCGCCCGCGCGGCACTGCTGGAACTCGCAAGTCGGTTCTGCGTAGCTTTCCCTATAACATAATCTATCTGCTACAGCCGATGCGCATCGTGATTATCGCCGTCGCTCACCAGAAACGCCGCCCCGGATACTGGCTTGAACGCGCGGATTTTAGATGACCACACAATACGCGAAGTGAGCGCAACCACGGTCATCGACGAGGTTCGCGGCCCGTACTCTAAGCTACGTTACAACGAGGTTTTCGCTAACAGGCTCCCGTTACTTTTACTCTGCGGGCAACAGGAGCCGCAACTGATCACGCTGTTCAGTCTGGATTTCGACGTTGCCCTCTACCTCGTCTATTGTAGCTTGTACTCCAGATGCCTCATATCGCCACTTATTGAGACTGGTCTTGGGGATTTGGCGAGTGCGGCCGTTTATCATAACCGTAATATTGGGTCCGACTTGTGAAGTGGAAGGCGCAACAAGAAAACCCCCGTCCTTAAAGTCCAATGTTACCGTACGCGGGCCAGCCCCATCCTGATTATTCCGCAGATACTCGAGATCGCGGTTGGATTCGGAAATCTGTGCATTTAATTGAACCATCGCCTGCCGAATCCTCACAGCCTGATTAGTCCGAAACCTTTCTTCCTGCGCTCTCAAATTCGTCACAGCCTCTCTCATGCCATCCCGGTCACCGCTGCGTGCGGCGCGTTCGAGATCCGCCAGAGAATTGCGACTGCCATTGAGGTATTGACGCAGACCGCGCTGAAGTTCCGGAAATTGGTCGATCCCGTCCGCCAGGTCATCCAGAGAATCAAACCGCCGATTCATGTTCTCCGTGTAACGCTGGACCTTCGCCAACTCCTGGGCATCGTAGTGGTTCGTCAGCAGAGTCTCGGCCGGCTCGCAAAGATCCTTGTTTTCGTATCCGCCACCGAGGCAAACCACGTGTTTCTGTTTGGCCGCGTCCCACTCAATTTGATAAGGCGGCTGAGCCGAACTTCGATCCAGGCTCTCCGGCCACTCCCCTTTCTTTTTCAGCAGTTCACGATAAGCCTCGAAGGCAACGGCCCTTTTACCCGGATCGTCCAAATCCGCATACCCGAACGACGTCCGCTCTTCATACTCCTCATCACTCATCAAGTCATCCAGAGTAACCGGCCCGTCGTCGGCAATCTCCGGCGCCTCCCGGGTCGTCACTCCGGTCTCCCCGTCTTTCGCCGGTTGCTTATCATCTCCACCGCCGCCGAAGAACCATTCCCAGAGTCCGCCGCCGCCTTCGCCGACCTCACCGCGGGACACCCCGTCCCCGCCGATCGAACCCGCGGGTTCTTCCGGAACCGCCGGTGTTTCGAACAATTCCGTAAAGTCCTCGCCTAACTGCTCCGTAGCATCACCTAAGACCGCGCCCACGTCGTCGATCTTGCCGATGGGCGACTCCTCCGAAAGCGGCGGGTCTTCGCCCCAACGCCGCGGATTGCCGGCCCAGTCGCGCAGATTGTTCCATTGATCGCCCACCGCTTCGAGAAACGGACTGCGCGCCCGACCGCGGTCGATGTCCAGCAGCTCGCGTCCGGCCCCCGTCACCGTACCGGTAAAACCGTTCTCGGTATCGAAGCCGCCGCCGAAGTCCAGGCCGCCGTAGCTGCCGTCGAAGTTCGTGCCGATTTTGTTGCCGTCTATGTTCAGAGGAATACCGGCGCCGTTCACCGAACCGGTAAAACCGCCGCCCATAAAATCAAACGTACCGTCGATGCCGTAACCGGAACCGCCGATGTCGGCCAGGTCTACACCGAACTCCCGGCCTAACTGCTGTACATCGCCGGTTAAGCTGATGCCGTCCGGACCGAAAGAACCGTTGAGACCGTAGCCGGAGCCTTCAACGGAAAAGCCGTCCCTGGAATTATAACCCGGCCGAAAGGTCGCTCCGCCGACGTTGATCGGATTCAGTCCGATCGTAAGGCCGTCTTCGCCGCTGTAACTGATGTCGCCGTACTCCGAGGAAACGCCGAGGCTCAAACCCTCGCCGCTGCGATAGCCGATCTTCGGATCCAGTTCTTCGGGAATCGGTAGATCAAAACCCAGGGCCCCGGCCAGACTGCCCACGCTTACGCCGACGCCCCAATCGCCGTTCGCATAATCCACCTCGACCCCGTAGCCGCCGAGAGAACCGGAAAGACCGTTGTGTTCGTCGTACTGCATGCCCAGCTCGAAGCCGCCGTATCCCGCGCTTAAATCTCCGGAGAAACCGTTCTCTTCATCGTATCGTAGATTCAGGCCGCCGCTCAGCCCGCCGGATTCACCGCTCACGTTCAACTCGCCGGACAGTCCGCTTTCACGATCGTAGTTCACGTTCAGCCAATCGCTCTCGAACGAACCGCTGAGACCCTCGCTTTCGTTGTAACTGATGCCCAGATCACCGTAGCCGCCGCTCCAGCCGAGTTCCGCACCGAAGCCGTTTTCCGTATTGTACGAGATTCCGGCGTTCATGCCGCCCTGACTGTAGCCGAGGCCGACGGTCGAGCCGCCGTGTTCGGTATGCGCGAACGAAAGTCCGCCGCCGCCGAAGCCGACACCGACCGAAGCACCGAAGCCGTCCTTCGGATCATAGGACAGGCCGACGTTCACCGCCCCGCCGGTGAGTCCGGACACGTAGGTATTCGCAATAGAACCCACGGCGCTGACCAACATGCCCTGCAAGCCGCCCTCGGATTGCAACGCGCCGTTCACGGCGCCGGCAATGGCCATGGACGCGCCGCCGGTAAACGGCGCGGCGATCACACCCACCGCGGTAATCGCGCCGGTAACCGCTCCCATGCGCTTCGCCTTCGCGGCAGCCTTCTTCGCGTCCTGATGCGCCATGAACATGGACGCGAAACCGGGCGGTAAACCAAGGGCCTCGTCGATAGCCGACATGATCTGGCCTTTCACGTACTGTTTCGCCGCGTCCGCCGGATCGGCGCCGCCGAGTACCGCGCTAACAAACGACGGCGGCAAGTTAAGAGCCTGACCGATGGCGGCGGAGACCTGGCCCTGCACGTGGCTCTGGATCGCCTCGGCGAGACTCGAACCCTTGAGCATGCTCTCCGCGAGTTTCTTCAACAACTTCGCGGTGGCGACCTTCTGCGTGACGTCGTCCTGGAACATCCGCTCGCGTTCGCGAGCCGCCTCGTTCGCCGCCGTAAGTTGATCCCGCACCGACTGCATCTTGTCGCCCAGATACGATTGGTACTCCGTATACGATTCGCCGACCTGCGCGCCGAGGTCCGCATAGTCCCAGTTCGTGAAGATGTCTTCACCGCCCACCAGACGCACGGCATCCGGCGGCAGGATCGTCACTGCCTGCTCCGTCATTACACGATCGTAACTATCGCGCTCGGTAGCGTCGCCGCCGTTGCCCACGGCCACCCCCGAACCGATTTTGCGTTTCATGGTAACGCGGCCCTGTTCATCGACGACGACCTCGAAGCTGTCGTCCGTGTGCCGCTTGCGTTCCTCGGCGAGCTTACGCTGGAGATCCTCGCGCAGTCGATCGTACTCGGCCTGATCGTACGCCTCGTAAAACTCCGTCTCGCCGACGTCCTCACCGCTCTCCGCGGCTTCTTTCAATCGCCCGAGTTCGGCCAGGCGATCTTCTTCTTCGAAACGAGCGCGATTCGTTAAAAAAGAAATCTCCCCGTTCTGGGCCCGCACCTGCTCCGCGATCTGACCGATGGCGTCGTTGCGCGCGTCTACGGCGCGCTCGTGCTGCGCGCTGGCGTAGCTGAGGTTCTTTACGCCGGTCGTCGCCCGCTGAAACTCGCCCAGGAGATTCTCCAGCACGGAAGCGTCGACCCCGCCGCCTTCACGGTTAAAGTCCGTTGAGATATTGTTAAGTCGGCCGCGCGCGTCGTCCAGATGCGCCCGCGCAGCGCTTTGTGAAATGCCGGATGTGATGAGGTGATCGTGAATGCGGTCTAATGTTCGTTCACTGCGTCTTTGTAGTTCTCGCGCAATGTCGCGGGCCCGGGCGGCGGCTTCCGGGTCCCCGCTGGCTTCCGCTTCCGCCGCGGCCTTCTGTAGCGCCGACCACTGCGCCTGCCCGCGCCGACGGATCTGATGCATATACGCGCTGTAAGCATTGCGCCGGGCCACGAGTTCGTCGCGGCCGGCTTCGAACGCGGCCTTCGCGGAACTGCGCACCGCCGCCGCCTCGGCCTGAAAGTTTGCATAGTTTTCTTCGTAGGCCGCCTTCTGCGCTTCCCAGGTCTCAATCGCGCCGAGCAGATTATTGCGCCAGTTCAACGCAATCGGCGAAAGCGCGTCGACGTAAGCCTGGTGCGTCTCTTCGTTCTCTTCCGCGGTTTCATCGAACCAGGTGAGACTCCCGCTGAAGTTCAGGTTCTGTTCCGCCCAGCCGTCCGGGCGAGGCGAAAGCAAATTGTGAAAACATCCGCCGACACCGAAGGCACCGATGCACGGCGCCGCATCGAAGGTGAAGGCGCCGTTTCCGGCGCTGCTGTAACATTCTCCCGTGCGTGACGGCCCGAGCTGGAAGACCGCGACCTGGTAGTGTCCGCCGGAACTGGAGCCGCACATATCCACCGAGCCGTTGACTTCAGTGAACGTCTTGCCCTTGAGACTCGACATGGTGGAGAGAAAGGCGTCCTCGTCCCCGGTATCCATGAATACGGCGATGGCATTCACGACGTCGTTCGACGCACGCCAGTCGATGGCGTGGTTGTCGCCCACCGCCTGGGCCAGGTCCGTAAAGGATTCCGTGCCGGTCTTCGTGGTCGTGTAGTGATCGACGATCTGCTCTTCTTCGAGGACCTTCGCTTCCAGTTCCGTGGTCATCGTCAGCACGAGGTCCGCGAGCGGCACACCGTTCGTCAGGTCCTGCTTGAGCTGATCCACGAATTCCTGAAAGTCTTCGCCGGATTCGTTGTACACCCCGGGAGAGTCGTAGAACATCCCGTTCGATTGCAGGAGGCCTTCCATGCCCGCCACGGCCGTGGCGATGGCATCGCGCACAGCCTGCTCGTAGGCTTCGATCTCCGCGAGGGTCCCCTGGAATTCGTCTTCTTTGTTCTGGAGTTCCGTGAGGGTTGCGAGGTAATCGTTTTCAAGATTCTGGAGGGCCGCCCCGAGTTCGGCCGAGGCGCGGTTCGCTTCCTCCTGGATCTTCTGTTCCCAGCGCGCGTAAGCTTCGTCGACATCTCCTCCCGACGACGTCGGCGGGGCGTGGTTGCCCGCCGAGGAAGCCGGATCCCTGGCCGTAAGAAACGCGGAGCGTTCTTTGGCAATGGCGGCCAGCGCGGACTGTTCCCAGGCGGCCTGGGCCTCCGCTTTCTGGATCTCCAGTTGGCCGCGCAGGTACTCACGATACTCGTCCTGACTGTGAAACGCGTCGCCGGCAGTGACGCTGCCGACTTCCGATTCGATCAACGCGTCGACCTGGCTCTCCCATTCGGCCGAGATGGTGTATACGCCGGCAGCGATGATGGACTGCCACTGGGTCGTGGAGGAGGTGCCTTCCGCCTCACGAAAGTAGGGGGTAAGATTCGACTCCTGGAATTCCGGCGTGGCGAGGTCGGGGACCGGGATCGGCTGTGCCTGAACCGGTGTGACCGGCACCGCGCTGGTGACCGCGAAAGTTACGACAGCAAGCCAGGAGATCGCCTGGCGTTTTCTTCGGGCAAAACCGGCCCCGAAGAGATTGAGTTCTCTGAACGAATCCATACACACTTCCTGCGCGCTTGCGAAAAGGCCTTCGGCATATGGATGGCTCCCTCAACCTTCCGGCAATTCAAAGCCGTGATCGCAAACGCTACTGCCCACCCGGCGGAATGCGCCTAAAAAATGAGCATATTTACTCTTTTTGGGCAAGGTTCGCGAAAACGGCGATGACTGTCTAACGGATTTTTAACAATTCCGAGACATCATCGTTTCCCCGGCGCCCGCCGAATGTACAACGTCTTATACACCCGCGCGACAATCTCATCGTCCTCGTTGCGAATCGTCGTCTCGAACTCCCAGTCCGTCTTGCGGTCCTTCGCGACCTTCGCGCGAATCGCGTCGAGGGTCTCCGCATCGATCTCGAAGCGGGCCCGCACGGTGCCCGTTCCCGGCTTTACGAAGTCAATGCGGGCGGATTTGTCCCAGATGATGTAGTCCTGCGCGCCCAGGTGATGCAGCAGGATGAACATGTAAAACGGATCGCACATGGAATAAAGCGAACCGCCGAAGTGTGTGCCGACGTAGTTCCGGTTCCAGAAGTGCATGTCCAGTTGCGTCTCGATCCAGTAGAAATCCGGATCGGTAGCGCTCACGTGAATGCCGGCGCCGACATACGGCGGATACAGATTGATGGTCTGCTGAAAACCCAGGGCCTTCGTGGCCCATTCCCACTGCGGCGAAACGGCGAAATCCATGCTTTTCATACTGACCGGTAAGATATTGTTTTCGTCGAAAATCTGTCCAGACGATTTCCTGAATTTGTAGGAACTCTTACAGAATCAGCCGGCCCCATCCGTCGGCGGCTCATTTGGCCGCGCGTAGAGGATCGCAAAGAGGACCACGGCCGGAATGACTCCCACCACCAGCGGGATTGCCAGCTCTATGTTCCAGATGGTCTCACGCCAGTAGAGGTAACCATAGCTCGCGCCGTAGATTCCCGTGGCCGCAGCCACGCCGACAACCGCGGCCGGGAGCGGCTCGCCCTGCCCCGGTACCGCCATCAGACCGGCCACCGCGCCGAAGATGGCCGCAACGCCCAGGGCTATGTCCCATCCGAGCGGCGGAATCTTATCGTGAGCAATGACGAAGGCGGCCTCGTGCATGGCCAGCACGATCGGCGGTACGGTGGCGAAGATCAGGGCAAAGGTCTCGCGATACGACATGTCACAGCGGCAACGATCGACAAAATTCTGTAAAATAAAAATGGACAGGGCGCCGACACACTGTCATCGAGTTTGGTGCCGGACTGTGGTCCGGCGGGGCCGCATACAAACAGCCAGCGCGCCGGATCGGAGGTTTCCATGATCGCGAACAACTACTTCACCGATAACGAAGATCTTCTATTATACTTCAACGAACTCATCGACTGGGACGAAATCGTCCAGGCCACGGAGACGGGCGCCGACGGCACCCCCTTCGCCGACGCCAAAGAGTACGCCGAGACCGAAAACGAAAACCTGGCGTTCGCGCCGTCCAGCACCGAAGAAGCCGTCGAGTTCTACCGCGCCACGCTGGAATCCCTCGGCGATCTTTCCGGCAACCTGGTCGCCCAGCGCGCGCAGAAGATGGACTGGACGGGCCTCAAGCACGAGAACGGAAAGGTCACCTTCCCGCCGGAAATGGTCGAATGCTACGAAGCATTCAAAGACGCCGGCATCATCCCCTACATGATCCATCGCCGTTACGGCGGCCTCGGCATGCCCGCGGTCATCGCCGCCATGTACACCGAAATCGTCACCCGGGCGGACACCGCCTTCATGATGGCCCTGGGTCTGCTGAACCTGGCGAACACCATTGTGCGCTACGGCACCGAAGAACAAAAGCAAACCTACGTAACGCGCATGGCCGCCGGCGAATCCCTCGGCGCCATGGCCCTCACCGAACCGAACTACGGCTCGGACCTGAGCAGCGTGAAAACGAAAGCCGTGAAGCAGGAAGATGGGACGTATCGTCTCTTCGGTACGAAGCGGTTTATTTCCCAGGGCTGCGGCCTCGGCGAGTATCCCTGCACGCTGCTGACCCTGGCGCGCACGGGCGGCCCGGACAGCGGGGCGCGGGGTCTGTCGCTCTTCATCGTAAAAAGCGAGGACGTCGAAATCGCCGGCATTGAAAAGAAGATGGGCCTGCACTGTTCGCCCACGTGCGAAGTCGTCTACGATAACTCCCCCGGCGAACTCATCGGCAGCGAAGGCTACGGCCTCACCCGCTACACGCTCCAGATGATGAACGCGGCCCGGGCCGCCGTGGCCGCCCTGGGCGCCGCCATCGGCAGCGCGGCCTACTACGAGGCAAAGAAGTACGCCCACGAACGCGAGCAGTTCGGCAAGAACATCGTCAACATTCCGGCCGTGAAGCGTATGCTGGACCGCATGGAGCGCGAGAACATGGCCATCCGCCTGCTCACCGGCGAGGCCGCGCGCGCGGTGGACAACTACATGCACCGCACGATGGTCATGGAGCGTGCCGGTATCTCCGAACGGGACATCAAGAAAAACGACGACCTCAAGTACTGGGAACGCATCGCGACGATGTTCACTCCCATCTCAAAGTACTACGGCTCCGAGATGGGGATCACCCTGGCGAGCGACGCGGTTCAAATTCACGGCGGTGCCGGCTATACCGAGGAGTACGACGTCGCACGCATCTACCGCGATTCGCGGATCAACACCATTTACGAAGGAACGACACAGCTTCAGGTCGTCGGCGCCATCGGCCAGATCACCGCGGGCATGTCTGAAAAAGGCAACTTCCGCAAGTACTTCGAAAACGAGCTGGCGAAGTTCTCCGCATCGGAGCAGGTCCAACAGGAGTGGGATCAGCTCGAAGAAGCCGTCTCCATCTTCAAAGAAATCGAAGACAGCGAGATCCGCGACGGCGTGGCCTTTGAGGTGGTGGAGATCACGGCGCGGCTCATGTGCGGCATGCTCCTGGAACGCGGCGCCTCCCGCGTCGACGGCGAGAATCGGGACCGCCTCCTCCGCTACGCCGGGGCCTATCACACCGATTCCGGTGCCATCATCCTGGGAAATCTGTACAAACTCAAGGCGGCGAAGGCCAGAACCGGCACGGCCCCGCAGACCGCGGCGGTCTGAGCCGACGCCGCGCCGGAGAAATTCGCCAGGTTTTCGCCGCAGAGTCGCCGAGAGCGCGGAGACATTGTCTTGAGGGGTAGCGAAAGACCGCGAGCACGGCGAAAGGGTGGCCCTGGCTGTCCCGCAAACGTTTTTTGCTTTGCATCATATCTGCCGAAAATATAACAGAGGCGTATGATGGAGCCGAAAACAGCCCCTGCACAGCAATTATCCCGCAAATTCAGAATACTCATTCACTGTACGATCGCCGTTCTGCTGCTTACCGGCGGAACGCTCTTCGCCGATAGCCGCCCCGTCTATCACCGGGTGCGCTCCGGAGACACCCTGAGCGAGCTGGCGGTGAAGTACCGCACGTCCGTTTCTCGTCTCAAGAAGTGGAACGGCATTCGCAACGGTTCTTCGATTCGCATCGGCCAGCGGCTTAAGGTCGGCTGGCGGAAAGTTAAGTCGAAGCAGGTCTCTTCCAGTCGCGCCGCGGCGGTGAGCTCGGCCTCCACCGGCCTTCGGAACGTCTATTATCGCGTCCGCCGGGGAGATACCCTCAGCGAAATCGCCGTAAAGTACCGCACCAGCGTTTCCAGGCTGCGGCGCTGGAACGGTCTGAAGTCCGGTTCCGTGCTCCATGTCGGCAAACGACTCAAGGTAGGCGTACGCCGCGGCCTGGTGTGGCAGGAAATCTCACCGCACACCCAGGTCCGTGTGCCCGGCGGTTACAATCTGCGTAAGCCGCGCAGCCGCACCTTTGAAAACGATCACTTTCGCGCGGAAATCTTCGCGCGGCGCTTCGCCCGGGGCGAGGCCGTCTATCTCGAACTCCTCCCGCAAACGCGCAAGGATGCGAAGGCCTTCCCGGCCGGGTTCAGCCTTTCCTACGACGGCAAAAAAGTCCCGCTGTCCCGCACGTCCTTCGGCTACAGCGGTCTCTTCGCGTTGCCCCCGGGCAAGGCCGCCGGTCGCTACCGCCTGGTGATCAACGCCGATCACGGCGGCGACAAAGGTACGGAGAGTAAAAGTTACGTGTACAACCTCCCCGTCGCCGAAACGCGTTTCCGTACGCATACGCGCCGGGTCTATCTCGGCAACTACGATCGCCCGAAACCGGAACTTACGCCGGAGCAAAAGCAAGCGCAAAAAGAAAAATGGGACCGCCGCCGTAAGCTGATCAGCGAAAGCAGCGCAAAGAAACGTGAGGTCTTCGGAATCTGGAGCGACAACTCCTTCAGCAATCGTCTGTCACATCCGCGCAATCTGCACAAAATCACGTCGCCCTTTTATACGAAGCGGCGCACCGTGCAGTGGTATCGCAAGGGCGGCAAGAAACACTTCAAGAAACCGCGTGTACGTTACCACGAGGGCACCGATTTGCGCGGCCGCTGGGGCGATCCCATTTACGCCATGGCCGACGGCAAGGTCGTTTGTGCGCAGCGCATGTACTTCGAAGGCAACTTCATCGTCATCGATCACGGCCAGGGCGTCTTCACGGGCTATATGCATCTCAGTAAGTTCAACATTCGCGAAGGGGCTACCGTGCAGGCCGGCCAGTTGCTCGGCAAGGCCGGAGCCACGGGCGCGACCCGGGGTGCGCATCTCCACCTGAACCTGTGGATCCGCGGCGTGCCGGTGGAACCGCTGAGCCTGCTGTCGTTGCCGATTCGCCGCTGAAACGCTGAACATAGTTACATCCCGCGCCGGTTTTTTCGCGCGCGGGATGTCTACGGCCGCTAAGACGTTTACCTTTCGTTAGCTTTCGATACCCGTCACCTATGGCGGGTCTGCTGTTACTCTACGTGCCCGGTGACTGGTCGCCCACGGTGCAACGCACGCGGGAACTTCTTACGGCCGGCTCGAAGTCGATCAGCCGCATCGAGAAACTGATCCCCACCACGGCAAACGCCGGTCGGCGCGCCGCGATCCTCGCGACGGAACTGGCCAACTTCGAGGCCGTCATCGTCGTCTACGGCCCGGCCAGCTTCGGTTCGTCGTCGGTCATCGAAGACAACTCCGCGAGCTACCGGCGACGCCTGAATCTCGACGTGATCCTCACGGCACGCGAACAAGAAATACCTGTCGTCCTCATGCTCTGTGACGGGGCGCGCCCGCCCCATGAGTGGCCGGACCTGCCGCGCATCCTGGTCGCCCGGCATTCGGAAAGCGAAGCCCTGGAAGCATTGTACGATTTCCTGCTGGCGGGCGCCGGCGATGACGCCTCGCTCGCCCGGGAAGAAATCGACGCGTTGCTGTCCGGCGCTGACGATTTTAGCGGTGCGGACGATTTCAGCGGCGCGGACTACGGCGGCACACGCGAACGTCGCCGCACCGGGCCGCCGCAGCGACCGGAGAGAGTCGCCTTCCGGGCACACTATCCGCGCATACTTTACATTAAAGAACGTTACAGTTTGTTGATTTACGCACACACGGATACGGAACGCATGCGCGACGCAGTAGATGAAGATGTGCGCAAGTTTGCCGAAGAACTCGGCGAAGAGCCCGCCGCCCGTTCCGGCCGACAAAAGACGCAAATCCGTACCGGTACAATGTTAACGATCGTCCCCGAGGGCGACGGCCTGTTATTCGATCCGCCGGCGCTTACGAAGACCTGGCGGGGAGATTGGTCCCGCTTCGCCTTCGACGTCGCGGCGGAAGACGATGCGATCGAAGACGAGAGCCTGCTGCTGCGCGTCTCGGTGCAAATCGGCGGTTTGGAAATCGCGCACATCACCTGCGGCGTGGACCTCGCCTCCGCCGACGCCGCCCGGACCAACCCGCTCTACGATGCAAAGCTGCGCGGCCGCAGCACGGCGCATCTGTATCAGAAGATCTTTGTTTCGTACTCGCGCCGGGACAGTATCGTT
This sequence comes from Leptonemataceae bacterium, assembly GCA_965227295.1. Classification (GTDB taxonomy): domain Bacteria; phylum Spirochaetota; class Leptospiria; order Leptospirales; family Leptonemataceae; genus JANSYA01. The sequence goes on from OZ245742.1 coordinate 333,045, forward strand.
ACCGAGGCCTACCGCACGGCTCAGGCCGCCCTGGGCAACGAGGTCTTCATGGACTCCCACGATCTCAAACCCGGCGCCGACTGGCAGGCCGACCTCGCCCGCAGCATCGATTCCGCGGACGTCATGCAACTCTTCTGGTCGAAGCACGCCGCCCGTTCCCCGAACGTGCGCGACGAATGGGAGTACGCCCTGAAGCATCGCTGCCCCGGTGATCGCTGCGCGGGATTCATCCGCCCGGTCTTCTGGCAACGACCGCCGGCACCTCCGCCCGAAGAACTGGCGCATCTGAATTTTCGCTACGTTTCGCTGCGTGAGCGTTAGTGATTTTCGCCGGAACCTCCGCGCGAGTCCGCGACCTGGAACGGCGGCCGACCGAACACGCGCTTTGACTTGACGGATTCCTGCGCTGCGACATCGTCTGTGAATGGCCGCGCGTAAGAAGTCCGCAAAATCCGCGAAACCCACCGCGAAGAAAAAATCGAAAACGACGGCAAAGAAGAAAGCGGCGGCCGCATCGCCCCCGTCGCCCGTTCCGCCGCCGCCGGCCGGTGATCCGCGCCGCCTGCGCGGTCCGGTCATGGTTTTCACCGCCCTGACCATCACCGCCTTCGTGCTGATATACTTCATCTATGCCGGTGCCGGTCTCCGTACCGCGCCGCGCGTCGTACATACGGAGAGCGATGCCGCGGGGGAACGGGCCTTCGTCGAGGGCCTGCAGGTTCGTTACGAAAAGAAAGACGTCAGCGTACCGGCGCCGGCCCGGGATGATCTACGCCGGGTTGTGGCCTATCTCCAATCGAATTCCCGACAGCGGCTCCGCATTGTCGGATACACCTGCAACATCGGCACGCCGGAGGACAACGTCGAACTGTCCGAACAGCGAGCGAAGGTCGTCCGGGATTTTCTCATCGCCGCGGGAGCACCGGAAGACCGCCTGGACTTTGAAGGTGCAGGGGAAAGCGATCCGGTGGCGTCCAACTCCAGCGAGGCCGGACGCATTCGTAACCGACGCGTGGAGTTTCGTCTTCAGTAAAGCTAAGGATTTTTGATTCGATGTTAGACGATTCCACGCGCGCGTTCTTCAACCGGGAGAGCCGGTTGTTCCAGGCTTCCCTGAGAGCTTCGGTGTACTTCGTGGCCGTACTCTGGGCGGTGCATCTTGCGGACATCGTCGTGCCCGTCGACTTCGGCCGTTTCGGCATCGTGCCGCGCAGTCCCGAGGGGGCGCGGGGGATCTTGTTCGCGCCGTTACTCCACGGCGACTTCACGCATCTCATTTCCAATTCGGTACCGCTCGTCGTGCTCGGCACGGGACTGCTGTACCTCTATCGCCGCGTATCGTGGTGGGTGGTTTTGATCGTCTACGTACTCGGCGGCGCGGGCGTATGGCTCTTCGCGCGGCCGGCGTCCGTGCACATCGGCGCGAGTGGTCTCATTTACGGCTTCGCGGCGTTCATCTTTTTCAGCGGGCTCCTGCGCCGCGATCCGCCGTCCATCGCTCTCGCGTTGGTGGTAACGTTTTTGTACGGCGGCATGGTCTGGGGCGTGTTGCCTCTCGAAGATGGCGTTTCTTTCGAAGCGCATCTGGCGGGGGCCCTTTCGGGAATTCTGTGCGCCGTGCTCTTTCGCAACGCCGCCCGGCCGCCGAACCTTCAGAAGCCGCCGGGCGACGACGATGACTATCCGGAAGACGAGGACGAACTGGATGATCCCGCGCGCTTCGATCCGCGGGCGGCGCACGACTACGAATCCGAAGCATCCCGCGACGCGAATCACTTCAACGACGACGCGGCCCGCAATCGCCGGCGCCTGCGGGACATCATCGATGAGATCGGCGACAACTGGTAAGACGCTTATGTCCCGTGATCAATATCGGGAACTACTCTTCGTATCTCAAAAAATCGTTGCCCGGTTGCACTCTAAGGTCTCACTGACTGTGAGTGAGTGCCCGCCCTCCGCGCAATTCCACGGCCCGCACAGGCGCGGCGAAGGCCCTTTGTTTCGTAGTTTTACTTTTCGCGGCTCCCGGCGCGCTCGTTGCTCAGACACATTCCGCGCCGTCCATTCCGTTGAACGGCCTGGACTGGTACATTGCGCGCGGCTTCGATGCAAACGTGTTTGAGCTTTCGCCGGATGCTTTTTGGCCCGGCGAAACGGCGGCATCGCTCACCTTCGATCAGGTCGTCCAATTCCCCGTACAAATCTTTCGCATGTACCCCGAACTGCGACAGAACTGTACGCAATGCTTCGAGACCTTCACGCTCGTAACCTACTTCGATGCGCCGGAAGCATTGCGCAAGGGGCGACCGCAGCCGGGCATCCTCTTTGCCGAAATCGGCGAGGCGTTCGAAGTTTATGTGAACGGAAAACTCATCGCGAAAGAGGGCATCGTTCGCGACGGCGACGTACGCTTTCATCGCACGGTGCGCAGCGTGGTCTACGAGATCGACGCGAACGAACTGCGGGCCAGGGACAATCAGCTCGTGCTCAAACTCATGGGCGATCCGCGGTACCAGCACTTCGGCCTGTATGTGGATCGCGGCTACGAGATCGGCTTCTACGCGGAACTGCGCACGAAGGTCCGGGACAACATCGCCCTGTTTCTACTGAGCCTGTATCTCTTCGCGGGTTTGTATCATCTGCTGCTGGCTTCGGTCCGCCGTAAGGAACGGTACAATCTCTACTTCGGTGTCTTCTGCCTGGTCTTTTTCGTGTACCGCTGCACCCGCACGCCGATTATCTTCGAGTTACCCCTGGACTCGCTGTTCATCCGTCGCCTGGAACTGACAGTGCTGTATACGTTCGGGCCTTTGCTTACGGCGTTCTTCGACGATTACTTCGTCGGCCGCGTCTCACGGTTGATCAAAGGCTACGCGATTTTTTGCGCCCTGCTCATCATCCCGAATCTCGTGCTCCCCATTCACCACGCCGAGTGGCCGTTCATTCGCATGTGGCAGGCGTCGATTCTACTCCTGGCGTTCCCGTATATCTTTTATCATCTCGCCCGGGCGACGATCAAACGTCTGCGCGGCGCCCGGCGTCTTTTGGCCGGCACCATCCTGTTGTTCATTACGGCCGCCTTCGATATTGCCGACGCGGCGTACATGAACACCGGCATTGCGCTCACGAAGTACGGCCTGTTCTTGTTCGTCCTCGGCATCGCCTTAATCCTCGCGGATCGTTTCTTAAGACTGCACATCGAAGTCGAAGATCTGAACCGCACCCTCGAAAAGCGCGTGGAGGATCGCACCGGTCAGTTAAACCGCGCCCTGGGAGATTTACGCCAGACCTACGATGAGCTGCGCCAGCTCAAAGAAAAACAGGACGCCGATTATTATCTCACGTCGCTGTTGCTCCGACCGCTCAGTCTGAACCAGGCCGATGCCGATCGCGTGCGCGTGGAGTTTCACGTTCGCCAGAAGAAGGTCTTTCGTTTCCGGCGTTGGGAAAGCGAGATCGGCGGGGACCTGTGCATCTCGAACTCCATCGTCCTGCGCGGCCGGCGCTACACGGCCTTCATCAACGCCGACGCTATGGGCAAGTCCATCCAGGGCGCCGGCGGCGCGTTAGTCCTCGGCGTCGTTTACAACTCCATGATCTCGCGGACCATCTCGTCCTTCGCCAATCAGAATCGTTTTCCGGAGCAATGGCTGAAGGCGAACTTCATCGAACTCCAGGACATCTTCCAGAGTTTCGACGGCCTCATGTCCGTCACCGCGCTCATGGGCCTGGTCGACGAAGAGAACGGTTTCACGTACTATCTCAACGCCGAGCATCCGCGTTCGGTCTTGTATCGCGACGAGCGCGCGAGCTTTTTGCATCACAGCCGGCGTTATCTTAAGATCGGCAGCCCGGCCTTCGAAGGCCCGCTCATCGTCGACACCTTCGCCATGAAACCCGGCGACGTGATTCTCCACGGCTCCGATGGACGCGACGATCTCTACATCGGCGAGAACGCCGACGGCACTCTGGAAGTGGTTTCCACCGAAGAAGACTTTCTGCTGCGGGTCGAAGAAGGGCGCGGCATCCTGCGCGAAATCGACGAGGCCATTCGCCGCTGCGGCGAGATGGTGGACGACATCTCGCTGCTACGCATCAGCTTTCTGGAAGATGCGCCGGCCGTGCCGGAAGAGAATCTGCCGCCGCAGTACGAAGAACACCGCGACGCCGGGCGCCGGGCTTTCGCGGCCGGCGATTTTACGGCGACGCGACGACACTACGAGCAGGCGTTGGAATATTTTGACGGCGACGCCCGCGATGCCCTTGAGTTTGCGCGGGCGTGTGAAAAGCTGGAGGACTACGAGCGCATCGGCGATTGCATCGAAGATTGCACGGGACGATTCCCCGGCGAGGACGAATTGATTTTGATCGGCGCCCGGGCCTACAAACACCTGGGCCGCTACGAAACCGCGGCGGACTACGGTGAACGCATTCGCCTGCGCAATCCCCGTCACGTCGAGAATCTACTCAACCTGGCCGACGTCTATCGTCACCTGGAACACTATCCGAGCTTTGAACGCATTGTGGACGAATTGCTCGACATCGATCCCGACAACGCCGGGGCGGTGGAGTTGATTCGGGCCGTGTTCGGAGAATATCCCATCCCGCCGGAACGACGCTCACACTAACCGTGCCGACGACCGAAGAAGGCCCGCAGACGCAGGCCCGCAAAAAAGTTGGCGAGGCGCACACTGGCCCGGTAGCCCGCGTTGATGAGTCGATGGTTCCACTTGTGTTGCAAGACACCATCCGCCGTCATATGATCGGCCATGGAATGCCAGACCTGTTCCCAACGAAACGGATCCAGGCCGAGACCGTAGGACGGCACCCGTCGGTGAATCTGGATTACATCGTGCTCCAGGTCGCCGTACTTCGGGATGCGATACTGAATGCCGGTCTTCTGGAATCCGATGTCCCGGTAGATTTTCCATAGATGTTTGTCGGAACCGGCAATAAACTTCGCCCGACCGGAAGTTATGAGAACGTGAAACAATCGTTCGAACATGCCGTGCAATATGTCGCTCTTGCGATAGTCGTGATGAATGCACAGCCCGGCGACTTCGATCATTGTGGCCGGAAGTCCCAGTTTCTGAAACTCTTCGGGCGGGACCAGCTTTTGAATCTCGAACTTGTTTTGTTCTCCGTCCGCAAACAGGATCGTCACGGAAGCCACCAGGCGATCGTGGTGCCACGCCGTGAGAATGCGGCTGAACTGATCGTAATCGTACGTTACCGCGCCGAGGTCGGCGTCTCGATCGATCTTACCCACCGCGGAATAGGTCGCGAGGCGCAGCCGACGCACGGCCTCGTAATCCTCCGGCGTCCGGGAGTAGCGGAAATTGATGACGCTCTTAACGTCCTCGGTCACGAAGCCGACCTTTTTCAGTTTGATCGGCTCCCAGTCGAGGAACTGCAGGACGTACTGCACAATGCCCTTTTCCGTACTCGCCGGCAGGTCTTCGATGCGAATGGAAAATTCCACGCCGCCGTTCTCATCGTCCCAAACCCGCACGACCCGGCCGACCACCGGCTCCGTGGCAAAAAAGGTGCTGAGATCGAAGTTGATGGTCATATCCGGAAAGACCACAAAAGAGCGATCGTAACATCGCGCGACAAAAAGTTTGCGCGAGAGAGCCGCGACTTTGATGAGGGAACGATGATCGTACAAAAACGGATGCACGGCCAGGCCGGCAATTTCCACATCTCCCGGCAGATGCAACAACCGAATGCTCTTGCCGCCGCCGAGATCCTTAAGTTCCGGGCGCTCGGAGTTTACCCGCCGCAGCCCCAGGCGAACGCGTCCCTTTGTGCCGGCTTCTTTGCGAATGACCCGGCATTGAAAATCGAACCGTCGCCGCATGAACTGAAACGATACGTCCACCGTGGAATCCACGGTCACGCCCTGGATGGCCACGGCGCGGGCGGTCTCTACGCCGAAGCCCGTGGACGAGTAGTCCATGACCAGCAGCGGAATGGGAGAGTGGTTCGGGAGATGCAACGAGGCGGAGACCCCTTCTCCGCGACGAACTTCTACACGTCCGGCGCGCCGCTGCTCCAGACGCTCCCGGGCCGAGAGGGTCGGCGGAGTTCTCTTCGGGGATTTCGATTTCGTTGATTTTTTCGAGGAGCGTTGAGCCACGGCCTTCAAGCAATCAGTACGACGAATCTAATGGCAAGCGAAAATGAAGGTGATTTCAGAATCATCTCGCGCGCCGTCGCCATGCACCAGGAGCTGAGCGATTTTAACTTTTTGCGAAGGGAACTTAACCTTCCGCCAACCGATGTCGACGTCAGCGGCCCCGGCGGCATGACTCACACTTTCAGCGTGCCGCTCTGCATGGCCGTCTTGAAGAACTCAATGCCGTCTTCGATGGGATCGTTCCCGGTGGCGCCCGTGCGCAGCAGGTCCGTCATGTCCAGGACGATGAGGCCGTAGATCCAGGCCCAGAGCGTGCTGGCAATGGCGCGGTAACGATCGGGGGGGTACATGATTTCGCCGTTGTTGATGCCCCGGCGCAGGGCTTCGAGGAATACGCGATAGCTCGTCGGTAGTTTGCGAAAGGACTTTCGGTACAAACCCATGTTGATCATGAGTTTGTGCAACTCACGATTCGTCGTGGCGAACTTCCAGTAGGTCCGCGCGAGGATTTCCAGCTCCGTGTATACGTCCAGCTTGCGTCCGGCGACGGCGTCCCGCAACATTTGCGTGAGCTGGAGTTCACCGTTAATGATGAGGCTCTGGATGATGGCTTCCTGGCTTTCGAAGTAAGCGTAGGGGCTGGCGACGCTGCACTGTAGAACGTGAGCAATGCGGCGCATGCTGAGTTTTTCCAGGCCTTCGTCCTGGATAATCGTAAGGGCCGCTTCGAGAATTTCTTCGCGGCTGAGACTACCGCGGGTACGGCGGGGATGACCGGGATTCGAAGTCGCCATCCCCGGCAGTATGCCCATCGTGAAAAAGGGCGCAAGAAAAAAGCGTTGTTGTGAATTGTTCTTGCTTCCCCCGCAGAAGAACGCACTTTCCAGTTGATATCCCGTCCAACTTGCAGCCGGCCCCGCCGGTAAATTCCCTCAGGAGCACATCAATGAAATCACGCATTTCCTATGCTGTCGCAGCTTTCGCCGCCGCGAGTGTATTCGGCGCCGCGCTCTTCGCGGATACCCTTTCGCATTCCACCGCCGGCGTAAACATCTGGGTCCCGGACAATTGGTCTCAGGAAGGCGACGACAACATGCTCATCGCCGGTGATCCGAACGAAGAGATCATCATGGTTTTCGGCATCCTCGAAGCGAGCGAAATCGACGCCGCCATCGAAGAGATGGATCGCGAGCTGAGCCAGATCGTCGAAAACGCCGAGCCCGTCGGCGAACCGGAAGAAGTCAAGATCAACGGCATGGACGCTATCGTCATGGACGGCAAAGGCAGCGTCGAAGGTACACCGGTGGAAATGGGCATCGCCCTCATCGCCACGCCGAACAAAAAGATCCTGCTGGTCTTCGGTGTCGTTGAAGCCACGGCCGCCGAGAAACACGAGGCGACGGTGGAGAAGATCATGATGGGCATTAAGCCGATGTAAGGGAAGTCACGCACCTCGGTGAAGGAAATTGGGAATATGATGCCGTTTCCTTCGCCGCAATTCATCGGGTGTTTCCCATGCCTCAAGAGAGGCACGCCGATTTAATCTCATACGCCCCCGCGAGATATCTTCCATCTCACGTGAGATCTGCGTGATCTTGTGATCGAACAGTTCAAAAAGGGGTTCGCCCTGTAGAGTGGCCACGAATTGCTCGGCTTCACTTCGGGGCGCAAATTCGGCCCGAAACGCATAGATTGCTTGCAAGTTCAATCGACCTACATTGATAGCCGCCGTGATACACATGCCGGCTAACCACCAAATAAAAGCGTCCCAGAGCACGGCTGGCTTTGTGACGGCTTGAACGTATGTGGTCCGTTGGGCCTGACTATGATCAGGGCCAGGAATTGAGGCCCCTGTGCCGGTTCTTTGCACGCCCGACGGTAAATTTCTAAAATGATATATTAATCGTAATGCGGCAACAAATGCCCCCGCAAGAGCCGGCACAGCGAAGATCTCAAAAACCATCCCCCACAACCACCGCCCCTAACTATCTCCGACAACAACTTTACAAACCAATCATACCCGTACTAACCCCAGCCTCTCGACCTTTCATCCTCCTGCGCAACTCGCATCACTCAAACACAAAATCATCCGCCCCGTAAACATTCAAACAATACGCCTGCAACAACGCCCCCGTTGCGTACGTCGGCGAGTAACCGTTGTCGGTGACGATCCCCACATCAAAGAACGCCGTCGTGCACTGCCCCGTGCGATTCGTCGACGTGCAGGCATTCGCGGCAAAGGTTCCCCCCGCATTCGAACAGTTCCCGCGCGCCGCGTCCTCCGCCGTGCCCGGCGCATAGTCCCGACACAACGACGCATCAATCACACAACTCCCGCCGCCGGAAACGGCGCCGTCACTCACGGCCGTGAAGTACGTGCCCGTACCGGCATCGAAAGGACTCACCTGCAAGATGTAGTCGCCCGCCGTCACCGAAACTTCGCGACGTTCTACGACGCCTGCCAGGCTGCGATCGTTTTGATAGATGGTGCGCACGCCGGGCAACGTCAGTGTCATCACGGCATCGAGGACGGGACTCGCATATACCGTCGCAAGGACCGGCGAGTCCTGAGTGATGGTGAAAGAGTACAGGGCAATGTCGTTACCCGTGCCGAGTACGCCGTAGCTTCCGGTACCGTCGAGGCTCAGTGCCCGCGGCGTACTTTCGACCAACACAACGCCGCCGGCGCCGAGCAGAAACAGCAGATCCGCGGAATCATCCGCGGCGCTACGGCATGCCGGCAAGAACAGCACGCACAGCAATACACACGGCAGGAGTCGCCGCGAAATGCGCGGCCGCCCGCGGCGTGGATTTTTGATCGACCTTTGCGTCATGCGTTTTCTACTGACTCTTAAGTATCCAAATAACGCTCTGAAATCAAACTATTTTCCAGCGCAATTTCATCACGGAGAACCAGGACGATGGCCGAACTCATTCAACGCAACCTCGACGATAACGGGGTCCTCGATCTCAAGCTGAACATCAACGCTCAGAATCAAATGAACCCCGACGGTTTCGCCGCCCTGGAGGATGCACTCACGAAGGCGTCCGAAGACAAAGGCGTGCGTGTCCTTATGCTCGGCAGCGCCGCCGACGGATTCTACTCCAACGGCCTCGATCCCGCCGCCGTGCACGGGCGCAGCGCCGCGGAAATCGAAAAGCTCATCGAGTTCTTCTTTTCGGTTCTCAAGAAGGTCCTGTTTTTTCCGGTGCCGGTTGTCGCCTGCATCAGCGGACATGCCATGGGTTACGGCGCCATGCTCGCCCTGTTCAGCGACTACCGTTTCATGATCGATAAGGGCGCGCGTATCGCGTTTCCGGAAATCAACATCGGCATCTCCCTGCCGGTGTTTGTCGTGCGCGTTTTACAGGATGTCGTCGGCCCCGCCGCGGCCCGGGATCTCCTCTATCTCGGCAAAGCGTTGAAAGGTCCCGACGCCCTGGAGCTAGGCCTTGTCGACGAGTTACACGAGGCCGACAAAATCGAAGACAAGGCCCGTGCCCTGGCGAAAAAGCTCGCCGGTCTTTCGGCTTCCGGTGTGCGCAGCATGAAGACGAACATCATCCAACGTTATGCCGGCGACGTCGATGCAATCATCGCGTCCGATCTCAAGGACACCCTGGCCCTCATGCAAAGCGCCGACGCCAAAGAAGGCTTTGCCGCAATGACGGAGAAACGTCGGCCGAAGTTCAGTTAAGAGCCGACACGGCCCGAACTCAGGTGTAAGTCAAAAGATTTTTTTTGGGCGCCCCCGGCGCTACGCGCCGGTCGGGCTGCTCCGGGCTCCGCCTTCGGCTTCGGTCTTCGCTGCGCGAAGACTCGCTTCGCGACCCTTCACATCCCTGGCGCTTGTGGTTCACGGCTCTTGCGTTAGCGATTGGAAGGGTGGCCGAAGGCCAGTCCGCGCGTATCGCGGACCGCAGCGAAGCGGAGCCCTGGGCCGCTCTCGGACATCCTGTCCTTCGCGGCATAAGGCCATCCATGGCCAAAAAAGCGCGCCCCTCGCGCAGCGAGGGGAACGCCCAAAAAATTCTTAAGTTATCCGCTAACTTCCGATTCGGAGCGATTAAGATCTTACGCCCCGCCGCCGGTAAACCTGGCCGTCGCTTCACGCAAACGACGGCTGATCGTGCGAAACAACGAAAACGCCAGGCGCGGGCGGGCCAGGAGCAATCGTTGAAAGTCCTCGCGCTTGATCGCGAGCAGCGTCGCGTCTTCCTGAATCTCGACGGTGGCCGAGCGCGGTTCCTGATCGAGGATCGCCATCTCGCCGAAACAATCGCGGTCTTCCAGAATCTCCAGCGTAATGTTCTGCTTGCCCTTGTTCACCCGGACCTTGCCGCGAATGATGATGTACAACGCGTCGCCGACGTCGTTCTCGCGAAAGACGACCTGCCCGGCCTTGTAGTGCCGTTCTTTGGCGATCTCGTTCAACCACTGAAGATCCTTCCCGTCGATGTCCGCAAAGAGCGGGACACTCCGCAAAAATAAAATGCGTTCCATGTTGATGGCCATCTTCTGGACCTCCTTGCGAAGCTTCGTCACCGACGTGCGCCGCCCCTTCCACTTCTTCACCTTCGAAAGTTTGCCGATCTTTTCCAGCGCGACGACGGCGTTGTCGCGAATGAACGGCGCGTGATCATCACACATCTCGAGCAAAAACGATTCGAATTCGTGCAGGCGCAGCTCACCGATGCAATAGGCCAGGCAGGCCTCGAACCATTCGTGCTGTTTCGTAATCAAGAGTTCAATGACGATGTCCTCGAGGGTGAGTTCCTCAAGGTCCTCCGCCTCAAGGACCACGTTTCCGCCGGGAACCACCGGAGCCACCGGCCGGGCGTTCGCCGCAATGCGTCGTTCCAGCAGGCCGGCCAGGGCCGCGCCTTCCCCACCGGTACCTTCCAGAATCTCGATGGCCTCGGCCACGGAACGCCGCTCGCCGGCCCGCAGGCTCGCCGCCGCGGCGCGCACCGTGTTTACGTCGCCGATCACCTCAAGCAGCTTCAACGCCAGCTCTTCCCGCCGCGCGGCGGCCCGTTCCAGGGAATCCAGCAGGAGGGCCGTGGCGTCTTCGTTCGGAATGCGGCGCAGCGTGCGTACGTGCACGTGATCGCGCTCCATCTTTTGCAAGATGGCGCCGAAGGATCGCCGGACGGTGCCCAGAACTTTGTGATCGAAGACCTCCCCCTCCGGTGGAACCGTCTCACCGGTACCGGCGATGGCGGCGTGTTCCCGGCGCTCGCGTAAGTTCTCTTTAACAGAAGCTAAGGCTTCAATGGCCGCGTCTTCGACGATGATTCCCTGGCGGATCAAGAGCGAGACCAGCACCGGCACACTCCCCGGATCGGCGATCTCCCCGAGACAGTTAATGATTTGTTCTTTCAACGAGTCTTCGACGTTGTCGGCCAGGGCCAGGGCGTGCAGTTCGGTGAGCCCCGACTGTCCCACGCGAACGATGGCATCCGCTGCCAGGTGGCGGGTGTCACCGTCCGGCAGAAACTCCACCAGTTTCGGAATCACGTCGCCGCTGCCCACGGCACCCATGGCACGGATCGTTTCTTCGCGCACCGCGCGTTGTTTGCTCCCCGCCAGTTGTTCGAGAATCGGCAACAACTCCGGCCGCGCCAGTTCTCGAATGACCCGCGCCGCCATGAGTTGCCGGCCGGGGCTGCGATGCTTCGACGTCTCCACGAGCTTGCGATAGGCCCGGGAACGCCGCGCGATCGTCGGCTGAATGGCGAGCTGGGCAATCATCACCTCGCGCTGTAGTTTCAGTTCTTTGCTCTTGTTCAGCAGCGGCGTGAGCTTTTTGATTTCGCCGTCCGCGCCGATCAAACGCAACGCACGTACGGCCGCCCGGCGTAGATCTTCGTTCTCCCCTTTTAAACAACGCAACAACTCCGGCAACACCGGCTCGTAGCCCTGACGCGCGAGCAGGTACATCGCCTGCACGCGCACTTCGTCCGGAAGCTTCGGCATGCGCACGACCAGATCTCCCAGGGCCGCCGGATCGTTCAGCTTTTCGATGTACTCGAGAGCCAGCAGGGCCGCGTCCTGATCCTCGCTTTCCAGGGATCGCAGGAGCAACTTGCGAACCTCGTGGCGTCCGCCTAGTTCGCGTAAGGTACCTTCGCCGGCGTCGATGTCGTGCACGCTCAGGTTGTCCACGAGCGCGCGCATGTAATGCCGCTTGATGCCGAAGGCCAGCACGATCCACACACCGGCAATCCCGGCCGTGGCGAAAGCGACGTACTCCAGGGGAACGGCGAAGGCCGCCACCGCGACGAGCAGAACACCGGCGAGGGCGGTGGCCAGGGGTTCCACGGCGCCGTTGATGAAAGCCCGCGCCAGACCGCGTTCTTCGGCGGGCACCGCGTTGTAGAGTAACTGACTGGAAGTCTCGTGCACCGAGTTAAGAACGCTCTCGTCGAAAAAACGCGCGAGGGCCGCAAGCCAGATGCGCGGATGCAACAACGCCACAAAACTCGCCACCGCGGCCCCGCCCGAAAAGAAAACCGCGCGAAATCCCAGGGCCAGCGAGCCCAGCGCCATGGTCATGGGATAGATCGTAAAGGCCCCGGTGTTGCCGAAGACGCGCAGTAACGTGCGCACCAAAAACAACTGCACGAGCAATCCCGTAAGAGAAACCAGGCCGTTGAGATAACCCAGGAAGGCCGTGCGCGCCTCGTCGTTTTCGGAGCCGGGGAAAAGATCCTGCACGGCGCTCAAGAACAACCAGTCCACCGTATGCACGGTAAACCACAATGGAATCGTTAAGATCGCCAGAGCGCGTACTAACGGAACCTTCCAGACCGTCTCGAACATCTCGCGAAAATTCAGATGTTCGTCCGTGGCGTGATCACGCGTGCCGTCGATCTCAATGGCCTGCTCCTGGGCGGCGAAGCGCGTCCAGACGGCCACGGGCACCGAGAAGATCATCAAACCGATCCACACGAAAAAGATGTTCTCCGTCGAACCGAACAAACGTTGCAGCAAATCCACCGAAACCGCACCGACGATCAAACCCACCAGGCCGGCGCCGCCGACGAAAGGAAAGGCCCGGCGTCCCTCGCGCGGATCGAAGAGATCGTTCGCGTAGGTCCAGAAGTGAATCTGCATGGCCAACAGAAAGATCTCGTAAAACGCGAAGACGGCGAAACCGGCCACGGCCGTCGCATCGCCGGTAATGAGCACCGTGCGCACGAGCAACAGCAGCGCCGCGAGAAAGATCAACAGAATGACGAGCAAACGATACCGTGAGATGCGCGGCTCGATGAGCGAATAGCCGGCGGAGAACGTCGTCATCAGAAAGGCGTTAAGAATGAGCAGGTACGGCACGTTCTCGGCGCCGGCGCTGCCCAGAAAAAACGACTCGCCCGCGGAACGACCGAGACCCAGGCCCGCCATAATCAAAAAAAACAGCAGCGCCATCGAAAGCGTTCGGGCTCGCTCACGCTCTGCGATGCCCAGCAGTCTCAGTAAGGTGCCGCGCATACTTAAAAGAAAATCGCCGGCATCATTGAAATCCGAGCACGCGAATATAATTCACGAACGGATCGGCCGTCCCCTGTAAATGCGAATTGTGTTCTTTAAGAATGCGAATGTAGTCCACGATGTCCCGGGTAATGCGCTCCCCCGGGCAAATGACCGGAATGCCCGGCGGATACGACATGACCATCTCACCGCAGATCTCGTTGACCGAGTTCTCCAGCGGCACCGACTTCTTGTACGAATAAAAGGCGTCCCGGGGCATGACGATGGTTTCGGGTACGTCCGGAATCTGCGTGACCTTGCGAAACTTGCGCACGCGGCACTTCAGCGCGATGGACTTGAGCGCGTTGATGAGGTTGTCGATGTTGCGATCGTCGTCGCCGACGGTGATCATCGCCATGATGTTATTCAGGTCGGCCAGCTCGATCTGAATGTTGTACTCCTGGCGCAGACGGCGTTCCATCTCGAAGCCGGTCATGCCCAGGCGACGCACGTGCACGCACAGCTTCGTATGATCAAAGCCGTGCAGGGCTTCGCCGTCCACCAGTTCGGAACCGAAGGCGTACAATCCGTCGATCTGGTTAATTTCATCTCGTGCGCGCTTAGCGTAGGCCAGCGTACGTTCCAGCAGTTCGTTGCCGTGCAGGGCCATCTGCTTGCGCGCGAGGTCCACCGAGGCCATCAACAGATACGAGGCCGAGGTCGTGCGCATGAGGTTCAGCGTGTTCAGGACTTTCTCGTTGGGAATCACGCGATTGCGATGCAGGAGCACCGACGACTGCGTGAGCGAACCGCACGTTTTGTGCGTACTGATTACGGACATGTCCGCGCCGACGTCCATGGCCGTGGACGGCAGGCCGTCGTGAAAGTACATGTGACCGCCGTGGGCCTCGTCCACGAGCAGCGCGGCGTCCCACTCCACGGCGAGCTTTTTCAATTGAGTAAGATTGCTGGTGAAGCCGTAGTAATTCGGATTGAGCACGAACAAGGCCGCGGTCTGCGGGGCGCGATGAAAGCACTTCTCGAACGAATCGTACGTGGGCGCGAGGGCGATGCCCAGTTCTTCGTGCATCTCCACCTGAGCATAAACCGGCAGCGCCCCGGAGAGGATCAGCCCGCTGAACGCGGACTTGTGGCAGTTGCGCGGCAGGATGATGCGATCTCCCGGACGCAACGCGGTCATCATCATCGTATGAATGCCCGAGGTCGTACCGTTGATCAAGATGTGCGCGTGGTCCGCGCGAAAGGCGTCGGCCAGAAGTTCCTGGGCGTCGCCGATGACGGAGACGGGGTTCGCCAGGTCGTCCACGTCTTCCATGGAATTGATATCGAAGAGAAACATGTTCTCGCCGAGGAACTCACGCATTTCCAGCAGGCCCTGGCCGTGCTTGTGCGCCGGCACGTGGAAGGGCGTGATCTTCTCGTCGATGTGCTGACGCACCGCCTGGTACAGGGGCGCCTGATCATGGCGCGCGGGATCGAGACTGGTCCGTTCGATTTCCGGTTTTGCATTC
This sequence comes from Leptonemataceae bacterium, assembly GCA_965227295.1. GTDB lineage: Bacteria > Spirochaetota > Leptospiria > Leptospirales > Leptonemataceae > JANSYA01. The sequence continues at coordinate 348,190 of OZ245742.1, forward strand.
GACTGCGAAGATTCTGAAGTTTGCAAAGGTTCGCCTCCCGGGCACAGGACTGATTCGCTCGCGACGATAAGCACCGGCCCCGAGTACTGTATATATAAATATCGAACACCGAGACCGTGAAATTCATTGCCAGATTATGCCCTTCGCCCTCGTCTGAAGTATTTGCAAAGTTTCGTAATCGCGCGTAGTCTCAGGAACGCGTGATTATGTCCGATACAACGAGAGGTAGCATGTCAAAAGCACTCATCATCGGCGCCGGCGGAGTCGGCGGAGTCGTGGCGCATAAGTGCGCGCAGAATCCCGAAGTCTTTCAAGAGCTCGTCCTCGCCAGCCGCACGGTGGAAAAATGCCGGCGGATCGCGGACGACATCCGCAGCAAGTACGGTCGCGAAGTCATCACCGAGGCCCTGGACGCCGACGACGTGCGGCAGACCGTCGCCCTCATCCAAAAACACAAACCGGACATCGTCATCAACGTCGCCCTGCCGTACCAGGACCTGGCCATCATGGACGCCTGCCTGGAGACGAAGACCGACTACCTGGACACGGCGAACTACGAACCGCCGGACGTCGCGAAGTTCGAGTACAAATGGCAATGGGAGTACCAGCAGCGCTTCAAAGACGCCGGCATCATGGCGCTGCTCGGCAGCGGCTTTGATCCGGGCGTTACGAACGTCTTCTGCGCCCACGCCCGCAAAGAGTACTTCCAGACCATCGAAACGATCGACATCCTCGATTGCAACGGCGGCGATCACGGCAAGGCCTTCGCCACGAACTTCAATCCGGAGATCAACATCCGCGAAATCACTCAGCCCGGACGCTACTGGGAGAACGGAGAATGGAAAGAGATCCCGGCCATGTCGGTCAACATGATGTGGGACTATCCCCGGGTCGGAGCGCGCAACTCGTTCCTGCTCTACCACGAGGAACTGGAATCCATCGTAAAGAATTTTCAGAAAGACGGCCTCAAACGCATTCGATTCTTCATGACCTTCGGCGAAGAGTACCTCACGCACCTGCGCGTCTTGCAGAACGTCGGCATGACGAGCATTGAACCGGTCCTCTACGAAGGCCGCGAGGTCATCCCGCTGCAATTCTTAAAGGCCCTGCTCCCGGACCCGGGCAGCCTCGGCGAAAACTACACGGGCAAAACGAACATCGGCTGCGTCATCGAAGGCACGAAGAAAGACGGCAACCGCGGCCGCTACTACATCTACAACGTCTGCGATCATGCCGAAACCTACGCCGAGGTGAAGGCCCAGGCGGTGAGTTACACCACGGGAGTGCCGGCCATGATCGGCGCCATGATGATGTTGCAGGGCAAGTGGAAACAGGCCGGCGTCTACAACATGGAAGAGTTCGATCCGGCGCCCTTCATCGAACAGTTGAACAAACAGGGTCTTCCCGTTACCGAGACCTGGCTCGACTGAGCGGCGCCTTTCGTATTCATGAACGGAGAACCCTTTCGAAACTTCGACCACAGCGGGCTGCCCACGCCGGTGCACGTCATCGATACCGCGGCGCTCCGGCGAAACTTAGCGATCCTGGCCGACGTGCAGGAACAGAGCGGCGCGCGCATCATCCACGCGCTGAAGGCCTTCGCCCAGTGGAGCGTCTTTCCGATCATGCGCGAGTATCTGAGCGGCGCCACCGCGAGTTCCCTGGCCGAAGCGCGCCTCGCCCACGAGGACTTCACCGACCACGGCCGCGCGGGCGAAGTACACATCACCGCGCCCGCGTACACCGAAGCGGAGATCGGCGGCATCCTGAACTGTGTCGATCACATCGTGTTCAACACCTTCACGCAATTCGATCGCTTTCGCGAACGTGTGGAACGCCACAACCGGAACATTGAATGCGGCATTCGGGTGAATCCCGAGCACAGCGAAGCGGAAACAGCACTGTACGATCCCTGCGCACCGGGATCGCGGCTGGGTTCGAAACACGCCGTGTTCGAAGAACGAATCGCACAACTCGGAATCGACGCCGCCTTCGCGGGCATATCCGGTTTGCACTTTCATACTCTCTGCGAACAGGGACTGCCGCCGCTGGAACGTACGCTTGCCGTCTTCGAAAAAAAGTTCGGCGCGTATCTCACGCGCATGCGCTGGGTAAACTTCGGCGGCGGTCATCACATCACGAAGGCCGACTACGATCGCGACGGTCTGGTGCGGCTCATCACCGAATTTCGCAATCGCCATCCGCATCTCAAGGTCTATCTGGAACCCGGCGAAGCGTCCGTCGTGGAAACCGGCGTGCTCGTCTCCACGGTGCAGGACATCCTGCCCGGCACTCCGCCGATCGCCGTGCTCGATACATCCGCGACGGCGCATATGCCGGACGTATTAGAAATGCCGTACCGCCCGGAGATCCTCGACGCATCGGAGCCGGGCATACGGAAATATACCTACAATCTCGGCGGGCTGACGTGCCTGGCAGGCGACGTAATCGGGGAATACTCGTTCGATCACGAGCTTCAACCGGGCGATCGACTCATCTTCCTCGACATGTCGCACTACACCATGGTGAAGAACACGATGTTCAACGGCGTCGGATTACCGGCCATCGCCGTCGGCGATACGAACAGCGGAGAACTGCGCGTGGTTCGAGAATTCGGCTTCGAGGACTACCGGCGTCGTCTGTCGTAAACAAGCACTGCGATCTTAAAAGCGACTTAGCGCCATAAATTTCGCTGGACGAAAGTTACGCGTTGTATAGAAAGAGCGTCTACGAGAGGGAAAGAAATGCCCGCGATTGCTGCCCGGCCTGCCACGGAAAACAAGACCATGTCCGAATCACAAAAACTGCGCATCATGCTCGTCGACGACGAACGCATCACGCGCATGTTCATCCGTGATCTCATTGAAGGCGACGACCAACTGGAAGTCGTCGCGGAAGCCTCGAACGGCGACCATGCCGTGTCGCTCATCAACGACGGCGTCAACAACATCGACGTGGTCCTCCTGGATCTCGGCTACAACATCGACGGCAAGAGCGGCCTGGACGCCGGTCCGGAAATTCGTAAGCTGCTTCCGAAAGTCGGAATCATCGTCCTCTCCCAGCACGACGCTTACTACGGTGAAAGCCGCTCCTGGGCGAACGGCTATCTCATCAAGGATCAGGCGCCGGAGAAACTCGTTCAGGTCGTCCGCGACCTGGCGTTGCACAAGCGCGAGTACATCTCTGACGAAGCGCGCACCGCCGCTTCGGACAAAAGCGGTCGCATGGCCGCCGTCGGCCAACTGGACAAACTCAGCAACATCGAGAAGAAGGTCATGGTGCTCACGGCCCGGGGCATGAGCAGCGACGCCGTCGCCCGGGAAATGGGCCGCAGCGTCTACACCATCAACAATCATCTCGTGCGCATTTACAACAAACTCAAGATTCCGCCCGAGCGTCGAAACAAGCAGGAACTGACCCGCCTGGCCACCGAGGCGCGGATCGATCTCCCCTGACATTCCCTTGACCACGGAGCCGCCACCGTGCGGCATCTATTTCAGTGAGTAACGATCAACTGGACCGCGCCGCGGCCTTCGCTCCCCGGCGCATAACCGCAACGACCTCCCCGCAGACTGGATACGAAATCTGGTTCGCCACGCTCTTCGATCCGGAATCCCGCACGGCATTGTGGCTGCGCTACACCCTCTACGTCCCGAACGACCGGGCGAAGGCTCAGGCGTTGGTGTGGCTGTCCTTCTTCGACGCCGAACGCCCGGAACACCATGCCTTTCATGCGCAGAGCTACGACCTGGCAAAGGCGAGCATTACCCCGGAAAATATCCGCATCGATGAAAATGTGCTGAGCGCGGACGGAGCCGAGGGGAGCAGCCGCACACCGCACGGGGTGCTCAGCTACGAACTGCAATTTCACCATCGCTTTGATCCGCACTATCACGGCCCGCCGCGCCTCGCTCGCTCCGGCCTGGCCGGCGTTTCGTCGGCGGTGGTTTCGCCGTTCTGCGGCGTATCCGGTCGCATCAAGACCGGGCGCAATCGCAGCCTGCGGCTGGATGCGAAGCGTTGCCGGGGAACCTTCGTGCACATCTCCGGCAAAGAGCGCACGCCGGAACTGTACTGGACCTTCGCCCCGTTTTTACAGGAAGGCCGGAGCAACGGCACGGAAACCGGCATCGAGGCCGTTTACGTTAAACCGCCCGGCTTTGCACCGGCGGCGTGTTTCGGAAGCCTGCTCTACGAAGGCCGGGTGATCCACGACCGCGCCCTGACCCGCGGCCTGTTCGGACGCAATCGTTTCGCGTACCCGGAGCAACGCTTCCGGCTGAACTTCGAAGGCATGCGGGCCGAACTGCGTTCACAACTCCGACGCGAGCAGAGCACGGGCTACATCTACCGCGGGCCGTCGGGCAATCCGTTTTTCATTGTCCAGAGCGACGTAAGTTCGTGCGATCTGAAGTTACGTGCCTACGACGGCCGCGAACGCCGCTACCATTCCGACCTGGCCGCCGTGGAGTTCCACGGCGCGAAGGCCTGGCCGGGGGTGATGTATATGGATCCGTACGAGTGAGCCTTGCTCAGCGAGCGATGGCGCGATAGATGATGAGGATCAACAGGGCCCCGCCCACGGCGATGACCAGGCTGTAGAGAGTAAAACCGTTGATGCTACCGAAGCCCAGGTGCGAAGCGATATAACCGCCCAGGAGCGCGCCGCCGATACCTAACAGAATCGTCACAATCCAGCCGCCGGGATCACGGCCGGGGAGAATGATCTTGGCCAGCACGCCGGCAATGAGTCCTAATACAATCCACGCTAAAATTCCCATGAGCGGTATTTAGCAGACGCGTAAATAATTACAAGCGAATTCACGCACCTTTCCGCCGCATGCGTTCCGCCGCAAACGCGATCCCCATGGCGTTGATGCCGATGTCGAGTTTCAGGAGTTTCCAGGCCCGGTCGTCGAAACCACCGCCCGGCATCGCCTCGACCTTCTTGCGAAAGTACGTGCGCACGCCGTCCTCGCAGAATCTCTGCAGGGCGTCCCCGGACTGACCGCAATCCACCGCCCGTTGCAGCAGCGCTTCAAAGGCGTCGAGGCCCTCCAGCATTTGACGTTCGCCCGCGTCCAGGTCCGTGAACTCGCCGAAGTGTGTAAGATAAGCGCGCCCCGCCCCGCTCTCGCGAATCTTGCGAACGCTGCGCCGGGCCTCTTCCGGATGAAACTGCGTCGGCGTTGTCGAAGGATACAGAAACGGGCCGGCCTGTTGAATGTCGGCGTAACCAATGCCGAAGCTGTCGCCGGTAAAGATGCCGTTGGAACGATCGTCATGAATGCAGAAGTGATGGTCGGCGTGGCCGCGGGTAAACAAAAACGTTAACTTGCGATCACCGAAACTCAGGACCTCGCCGTCCTCCATAACGCGCACGCGTTCTTCGGGGACGGGATGGATCTCCCCGTACAATTTCGCGAAGGCTTCGTCGCCGTAAACCTGCTTCGAGCTTTCCACCAGGCGTTCCGGCTGAATCACGTGACGCGCCGCCTTCGGATGGGCCAGCACCGTCGCGTTAGGGCAATGCTTCAGCAGTTCCGAAGTACCGCCGGCATGATCCAGGTGCACGTGGGTGATGATCGCGTAGTCCACGTGCTCCGGCCCGAGGCCGTGATCGTGTAATGCCTGGAGCAGACGCGGAACCGCGTGAGTGGTATTGTTTTCGACGAAGGCGGCCCGCTCCCCCTCGATCACGAGGAAGGCCGCCGCCGCGCGAGGATAAACGTAATCGCAGTCAATGGTAACGACGCCGGATTCGGACATAGCGCCTTAGAATTCGAAGCGCGCGCCGACGGTGGCGCCGTACGTGCGCCCCGTGGTCATGCCCTCGATGCCGAGCTTCAGGATCCAGAGATTGAATTCCAGCCCGCCCTTCCAGTAATAGATGTCCTTCGGAACTTCGGATTGATCGTACAGGCTGATGCCCAGCGACGCCACCTCCGAGTTGCCCTGAAAGCTGCTGAGCAGATCCGCGGGAATGTAGTCGAGGTATTCCTCCGGAATCTGCGGAAGTTCCGCGGAGGAACGAATGGTAACCGGGCCGTTCCGCGTGAGAATGAAACGGGTATCGCCGTCGCTATGGACGTAGCCGGCGCCCACGGTAATGTTAAAGAGATAGAGCAACTGGATGCCCGTGGTGATTTCCACCGGGAAGCTGCGAATGTTGTTCTCCCAGAAGATGTTATCGCGCCCCGCCCATTCCAGGGTTACGCCTTCTTGCAGAGCCACTTCCAGGGTATTCGTCTCCGCGCCGAAGGTCACGCGCTGGGATGTCGTGGCCACGCCCACACCCAGGGAGACCCCGCGAAAGCGCAGCAAGGGACCGGCGGCGATGTTGCTACCCTCCACGAGATGATAGCGCAACTCGACCTTCTGCGACTGCACGTGGCCGTCGATGCTGCCGTCGATCTCATCGCCGATGCTGTCCATGCTCTCGGAATGATCGATGAAGCTGAAGTAGATGTCGAAGCGATACGGCGAAAGCCAGCCCGGTTTCACGGCGCCGTCGGCATACGGGTCGTGGGCCTTGCCCATGAGATAACCCAGGTTGATCCCCGCGAAGAAGCGGCCGTTCACCGAGGCCCCCGCGCTCGGCGCGTCCTCGATGATACCAACATTCGGAATGTAGATGTCCTTATCCTCCACCGGGCGAAAGCCGGCGGAGGCGTAGCCACCCGCGGTAAAAGTATTCAGATTTACCGTTCCAATGTATGGTCCGGCGGCATTCGCCAGGATGAGGCTTTCGGCGATTTTGTCGAAGACCTCGCTGGTGTACTGGTTCTGGAATTCGTAGAAAATGGCGTTGTACTCGTCCGGAGTCAGCGGAATGAGCGCACAGTTCGGCCCCGAGCAGGAGATCTGGGCTTCCACGGCGGACGGCGCTAGAGCGCACAGGAACAGCGCCAAACCGCCGCAAAAGGCGTGGAATCGGGATCGGAGCGAAAGGAAAGTGTGATGATCAGACATGGGCTTCTCGGTTCTTCCTAATAGACGGCCCGCGGTGCACGGATATCAAGTACAACAGGCGCGCCGCGGTTTTTTTTCACGGCTTTTTTCGCCCAATGCGACAGAATCAGGGCTGCTTCTTTCGGGAATGCAGCGCTCTCTGGAGGTCCTGCACGGCGGAACCGAGGTCCAGGCCGTCCTCCAGCACGCGCTGCATGAGGTCCTCGAGGATGCCCTGGCGCAGCGATTTCGGCATGGCGGCGAAATCCCGCAGGGCGGCGCGATCCTGAAGCAGGAGCTCCAGAAAGTCCGATACCGCGGGAAGGTCCGCGCCCGGGAATAGATGGCGGCTCAAAGCGAGGAAGCGCGCCGCGTCCTCCGGCGGCAGCCAGCGAAAGCGATTGTGCAGGCGATTTTCGTCCGGATCAAAGGCGTGGGCCGGTTCCATGAGGGAATCCAGGCGCCGCACGTTGTCGCCGGACTCCGGGACATCGGCCCCGCGATCGTTCCCCAGGCGCAGTTCCTCCAGGCGCAGGCAAATGCGGCTGATCCGTCCGGCGTCGCCCTCCTCCGCGATCAGCGGGTAAAGCGCCCGGGCGGTCTGCCGGTCGCAGCCGTTCAGGTACATTTGCAGCTCATAGTAGAACGAGCGGTCTTCCGCCGACAACGAACGGAACCGTTCCTGGAACTCGCCGTCCCGATCCAGAGGATGATTCAATGGTCTGCCCATGTTGCGTACTTCGAATGAGGGGGCCGCAAATGCAGCGCACCTCGTTTAACCTGTTAATTTAGCGATGAAGACGGCCCCGTGCAAATCTTCCAAATAGTTTTGTTTGAGATTGTTCAATTTTCTTACAATTTGCGCTCGGATAGTCCGTGAAAATACGTACACCGCGAGCCAATGTCGCCGGGCTGCTCTTACCGCACTGCCGGATGAGCAACCTCGCCGCACGGCCGAAGCGGTCAACCGGAATGCCGGGGGAGTTCCATGGTCAGACAGTGAATCCCACCGCCCTCTAACATTATCTCACGTGCATCTACGCCGACAATGCGGTGCTCCGGAAACAACGTCGCGAGGATCGCTTCGGCTTCACGATCGCTCGCCCCGGCAAACGTGGGCACAAGCACCGCCGTGTTCGTTACGTAGAAATTCGCGTGGGTGTAGGGCGGTCCGTCCGTCGTCCACTGCGGCATGGGTAATTCCAGGAGCTCCCAGGCGGAGCCGTCGTCTCGGCTCCGAATCCATTCGCTTAACTTACGATAATTGGCGGACAGAATCTCCCGGGCCGGATGCCCGGGCCCGGCCGTCGCACTGAGAATTCGTCGGCTACCGGTGAAACGCGTGATCATATCCACGTGACCGTCGGTATCGTCCCGGGGCAGGCCGGCCTCCAACCACAGTACGTCGCCGACACCGAAGCGACGGCGCAAGAGCGCGTCGACATCCGCGAAGGTGAGCCGGGGATTGCGGTTCTCGTGCAGCAAACACTGGCGCGTGGTGATCATCACGCCGGACTCTCCGCTCCCGCCGTTGCATTCCAGGGCCCCGCCCTCGATAAAGATCTCCTCTCGTAAGATCCGTTCGCGCGAGTTGTTTCGTAAGTTTAGTTTATCGATGATTAAGGCGGCGGCGGCATCGTCCCGGACGTGGGGCTCGTACTTCCCGCCCCAGCCGTTGAAACGGAAGTCCAGGGACAGCGCATCGTTGCGGCCGTCCAGCGGCAGCATGCGCAGCGGTCCGTAGTCGCGGATCCAGACGTCGTCCGTGGGAATATGCAAAAACTCAACGGCGTGCCGGGAGTCGTAGTGCGGACTCTGCTCGAGAACGGCGCGCGCCGCGTCCTCGGCTCGTGCGTCGTTGACGAGGATCAGCACCGTTTCGCCCGGAGCGACGGCGTGAGCGATGTCGGCGAAACGCGCGGTGACAATTTCGTAACGACCGCTCCAGAGTTCCGGCCGCTGCGGCCAGGCAAGGAGCGTGGCGGCGTGGGGCTCCCACTCGGCCGGACGGCGGTACGCGGGCTGCGTGGTCTGGGTCACAGGCGACACAAACAGGGCGCGGAACTGGCAGGCAATTAAGAAACGCTTGTCCTTCCCGGGGCCGGGAGTTACGCCGGGGTATGAGCGCGCAGGACTCCGAACGCGAACCAGAAAAAACCGAAACGCCGGACAAAGAGCCGCAGCCGGGCGTGCGACCACCGACGCCCACCGAGGCCATGCAGCAGCGCTTCGCCGGCCGGCTGGAGAACATCTGGTTCAGCGTCCTGTTTTTAGGCATCGGCGCCCTGATCGTTCTGATGGCCTGGCCCTTTCTCACGGCCATCATCTTCGCGTTGATCATTGCCGGTTCGTTCTACCCGCTCATGCGGTACCTCGTCGACAAACGCGGTCTGGGGCGCACGCTCAGCGCGTCGCTCGTGACGACGCTCATCATCCTCTCGGTCTTTCTGCCGATGGTCTACGTGATCGTGCGGCTCTCCCAGGAAGCCGTCTTCGCGTACGAGGAATTCACGAAGACCACCCGCGAGGGCGCGCTGATGGAACTGTTCTTCGGCCAGGAGTCCTGGCTCGCCGGCCTGGGTCGCCAGCTCTTCGGCTTCCTGAACATCGACTACAATCCGGAGCAGGTCCGCAACATGCTGATCGACTTCGCCGGCACCCTCACGCAATGGATCTACGATCGCGCCACGAGTTTCATTTCGAACATCATGTATCTGCTGCTGCAGATTTTCATTATGCTGCTCGTGATCTTCGGCGTACTGCAACGCGCACCGGACCTGCGCGACTTCTTCTTTAAGCTGTCCCCGCTGCCCGAAGAAGACGAACGGCTGATCATCAATCGCTTTAATCAAATGAACTACGTCACCATGGTCTGCAACGGCCTCGGCGGCATTCTCCAGGGCGTGCTGGCGGGCCTCGCGCTGTGGGCTCTGGGTTTCAAGGCGGTGATCCTGTGGACGGTGATCATGTCCATCCTGGCCTTTATTCCGCTGGTGGGTATTTCGTTCATCTACGTTCCGGCGTCGTTGTATCTGGCGATCACCGGCAACTACGGATCGGCGGCGTTTTTGTTTATCTATTGTTCGCTGGTATCCCTGGCCACGGAGAACTGGTTCAAGCCCGTGTTCATGGGTTCATCGGTGCAGTTGAATTCGTTGCTCGTGTTTCTGAGCATCATCGGCGGCATGGCGGTCTTCGGCACGGCCGGCATCTTCTACGGCCCGCTGATCATCATCATCTTCCTGACGTTCGTGGAGTTGTACCACAGGAAGTACGAGACGCGATTGAATTAAGAAGTGCCACCACCGAGGCGCGAAGGACGCGGAGAGGCGATGTGGAGGAAAGCCGTGCCCGGATAGACACGGTTAACGATTCTTCCCGGCGATCATGTTGACGGCCTTTTCAAACTCCGGCGTTTTCACGAGTTCCATGGCCGCGCGTACGGCCTCGGGTTCGTCGCGGTCGATGTCTTTGAGGATGGCCGCACGGTACGCGTTGCGGGTCATCATGTAAGAGACCTTTTCCAGACGAAAGATGGCGTCCATGCGCTTGAGGCACATCTTGCGCAGCTCCTCTTTCGATTCGGCGACTCCGTCGATGAGGCCGATGCGTTCGGCTTCGTCCGGTTTGAACGCCGTGCCTTCCATGACGGAACGTACGCTCGCCGGAACCACGAGGCGGCTGATCATATGCAGATACACCACCGGCAATGACAGACCCACGGCCAGTTCGGAAAATCCGTAGCGCGCGCCGGTGTTGATCATGTAACGATAGTCCGCGCAGGAAGAGATGACGGCACCGCCGGCCATGGCGTGCCCGGCAATCTCCGTGATCCACGGCTTCGGAAAACGAAGGAGCGTGCCGTAGACCTTAATCATGGCGGCGATGGTGTTCGCGCGGGTGGCCTCGTCGCTTTCGAGCAGGGTTTTGCCGTCGAGGCCGTTGGAGAAAAACTTCTCGTTCGCCGAGTTTACGAGGACGCCGTCGGCATTTTCGCCGGCCTGGTTGAGCGCGGCCACGAACGCGTCGAGCAAAGGGGCGCTGAGCGTGTTGTTGGGCGGGATTGCGTTGATAGTGAGAATCGCGAGCTTGCCGTTTTTGCGGTCTTCGTACGAGATCGGGAAGTTTTCGGACATGGTCCGAGGATGGGACGGCGATCAAGGCAGGCAAGCCTTTTCAATCTGCTGCGCGATGTTTCCAATAATCGGGGCGACGTTTTTGGTGAGCCACGGCGATGATATAGACTTTTTGATCGTCGAAGCGATAGATGATGCCGAAAGGAACGCGGACCAGAGATCGGCATCGATACGGCGGATCAATCACCGGCGCGGATTCGGGATACATGCAGAGACGCCTGACGGTCGCCTCGAATTGTCAAATGAATCGCTTCGCGGCCGGCGCACCAAATTCGGCAACGGTGTAATCAATGGCAGCGAGATACTCCTGCTCTGCATCCGGAGCAAAACTAGAACTGCGCATCCAGATGCGCCCGTGCGGAGGCCAGGACCTGCTCCCCGGAAACGAACTTCGAGTTGCCGGATTGCAGAGCGGCCCAGCGCCGCTTTGCTTCATCCACCCAGGCCTGCTCCACTTCCGGATCCGATCCGACAGAGTTTTCCGACAGACTCTCCGACAGACTCTCCAGCAATTGCAATCGTTCTGACTCAGGGAGGGCCAGAGCGGCTTCTTTGATTTCTTCGAGACTCTGCGCCATGGCCCCATACTACTTCGAGGATACCCGCTCGGTCCACAACTTTTGTGTCACGAATCATCAACTCCCGGTCACCGTCGATCATTGCGAGGCGGGCCGTATCATGCTACATCTACCGGCATGAACTACGTAATCATTGGTGCAAAAAGTATTGCCGGGCTTGCCGCAGTGGACGCTGTGCGCGCATTCAACGCGGAGGCGAACGTCATCGGAACGACCTCCGGCGACGGCGCCCTCGATCACTGCGACGAAACCATCGGCGGAATCGATCTGTGGCAGGACGGGGCCGTGGAGAAAATTCTGGGCGCACTGAAAGGCCGCAACATCGCGACGATCTTTTACACGCCGTCCATGGGCATGGTGGGCCATCCGGCCTGGGACGCGAAGGCCGAAGACATTGAACAGGCCCTGGCGTTCAGTTATCGGCCTTTACGTCGACTCGGCACCGAGCTCGATACCGTGGTCGTCGGTTATTCTTCGTTCTTCTGGCTGCCGCACATCTCCGTGGCCTACGGCGCCATGGCCGCTGCGAAATTCTGCATCGAAAGCCTGGCCGTCCATGAACCGGAGCGCTTTCGTGTGATTCGCTCCGGCGTCTTCGAAAGCAAGTCGTTGCGCGGCATCAGTCTCATGGTTCGCCGCGAACTCAAGACCACCGACGATCCGCACCTGCGCGCCCTCGAAGCGGACTGGAAGGATCGCGGCTGCAATTTCACGGAGTACTTCTTCGATTTCGCCCACGGCACGGAACGCGATACGTTCCAGCACGACCCGCGTTTTCAAAACATCCCGCATCGCAAAACGTCGCACGAGGATCTGAAAACCGCGGCGCTCGCCGTTTTAAAAAACGAAACCGGCCCGATTCACAACATCATCGGCGACTGGCGCTGGGATGAGGATGCCCTGCCGGAAATCAACGCGGACATTCTGAAGCCGTTGCAGGCCTTCGCCTCGGAAACCCCGGCGACGTTGGGCGTGAACGCGAAGTAAGCCTTCGCATTTCGCACACGCCCCGAATCGTGGTGTAAGTAGCGGCGAGTGTACATTAAGACTTTTATGGTCACGGCTGGTTCCAGGCGACCACGGAGGTTGTGCCGGGGATATGTGGGGCGCGCACTGGAACGGCGTCTTCATCTCGGAAAATCCTTGAAGCGAAGCCGCACCCCGGAGCCCCGCTCTATCCGCGGGGCGGAGCGGGTGCGGCTTCGCGGTTTACCTGGTTGACTGCGCACTGCCTGTCAAACAGCGTATGCCCGTTATGTCCGGCAAACGGATTGTTACATCCACACGGGCGACGGTGGTACTGACGCGCATCTTACTCGATCGCGGCTATACCATCGAAGGCGTACGCGAGGCCGCGGAGCTGCCCGACCTCGATCCGAACCTCACGGACCAGGCCGTGGACCTGGCCGGGCACGTGCGGCTCTGGCACCTGGCATGCCGCGCCACGAACGATCCGGCCCTGGGGCTGCGCCTCTTCGATTACTACAACCCCGAAGAAATGCACTTCATCGGCCAGGTGCTGAAGTTCGCGCCGGATGTGCGCACGTCCATCGTCCTGTGGACGCGCTACGTAAAACTCATTTGCCCCACCGATCGTGTGGAACTACGACGCGAGGGCTCGTTCTATGTTGCGACGTATACGAATCTGTCGGCCGCACATCAGAATCGCTTTATGCCGGAGCACTACGCGTCCATCGGCCTCATGCGCGGGCGTCTGCGCACCGGCCGGCAATTGCGTCCCGTGGAAGTGCGGATGAGCTTCCCGGATCCCGGCTATCGTGAGGTCTATGCCGAAATCTTCCAGGCCCCGGCGCACTTCGGCTGCGAAGAGAACGCCATGGTCTTTCGCCTGGATGATCTCGAAGTGCCGCACCGTACCGCCGACGCGAATCTGCACAAACACCTGGCGGAGTACGCGGACATGCTGCTGGCGAAGTCTGCCGCACCGGAGAGCACCAGCGACCGCGCCCGGGAGGCGTTGATCCGCCTGTTGCCGCGCGGCATCGCCGCGAAAGAAGAGGTGGCCGGGCAATTGGACATGGGCTCGCGCACTTTGCTGCGCAAGCTGAAAGATGAGGGCCTGACCTACCGCGAACTCTTAGATGACACGCGCAAATCATTAGCGCTGGCATACTTAAAAGAAGGCGTGGGCATCACCGAGATCGCGTATATGCTGGGCTTTTCCGAACCCAGCGCACTCACGAACGCGTTCAAGGCCTGGTTCGGCCGGAGTCCGGGCAAACTGCGCCGGGAACTTCGGGATCGCCCGGGCGCCCGGTCACACCCGTAACTCAAAAAACCGCAAGCCCATCGGCGGACGCGGATTAACTCAGCTTTATGCATCGTTACTCGGTTTTCGGCAACTTCTCTCGCGTCGCAGTACTGGCCTGCTGTGCCGCACTCATCACGGCCTGCGCCCCGCGACCGGAATTCGATCGCACCGTGGAGCTGAGCATCCTCGCCGCGGCGGGCGTCGCCGAAAGTTCGGAGAGCAGCGGGACTTCCAGCCCGGCAGCGAAGCCTCCGACTCGTTGCAGCCCGGCGTCGTCTGCCCGAGCGGTTCCACGCACATCCTCACTGCAAACTTCAACTTAACGACAATTAGCTCGCTCCAGTGCTTGTAGGGTTCCGCGTCAGCGCTTGTGGCTGTTCGGCGGCCAGGCCAGGGGCTCCGCCGGCTCTACCGCGTCCCGCGTATGACAGTCGTTTTCCCGCGCCCGCAGCATACGCGGACGATTGCTGTCTTCTTCCTGGTAGCCCCCGGCAACACTGCGCGTCTCTTCCGGCCCGCCGCAGGCCACGGCGCGATCCGTACCGGTGGACGGCGCGGTGCTGCTCGCGCAACCCACAGGGCTGAGAATCATGCAAAGAAACAGGGCACGAACGATCATGATTCTTAATATAGAAGCGCAGGCCGCGCCGTGTGTCAAGTCCGAGGCGACCTGGAGAATGGTTTACGGCACAGGTCCCGGCTCCCAGAGTTCGATGGGGTTGCCTTCCGGATCGTGCAGACGCGCAAAGCGGCCGTTGGGATAACTCTCCGGATCCGGCGTGACTGCAATGCCGGCCGCGTTCAGTTGCGCGATCATGGCGTCCAGATCACGCACGCGGAAGTTGATCATCCACTGCTGTTCGGTGCGGCCGAAGTACTGCGTGTCCTCGGTGAACGGGGCGAAGACCGTGTCGCCCGCGTCCTGGGACCAGGGCGGCGTGTCGTAGTCCTGCGGCACGCGCGTTACGCCCAGGTGCTGTTCGTACCAATGTGCCAGGGCCTGCGGATCCTTCGCGCGAAAGAACAAACCGCCGATTCCCAGTACTCGCTCCATTATGCGTCTCCCTGTAGCGCCGTGTCCAGCACCGCTTTTGCTCGATCGTCGAAGGCCGTAAGAATGACTCGCTGAATGTTAGCGCCGGCCGCACTGTTCGTAAATTCCAGCACCGTACGCACGGCAATGTCGGCGGCACGGTCCGCGGGAAAACCGTAGATGCCCGTCGAAATGGCGGGGAACGCAATCGATTGCAGATCGTTTTCGGCGGCCAGCTTGAGTGAGTTGCGATAGCAGCTTTCCAGCAGTTCGTCCTCGTTAGCGTTGCCGCCGCGCCACACGGGCCCCACCGTATGAATGACGTGTTTTGCCGGAAGATTGTACCCGCCCGTGATCTTCGCCTCGCCCGTGGGACAACCGCCCAGGCCGCGGCATTCTTCGAGCAATTGCGGTCCCGCCGCGCGATGGATGGCGCCGTCCACGCCGCCGCCGCCGAGCAACGACGTATTCGCCGCGTTGACGATGGCGTCCACCTGGAGTTTCGTGATGTCACCCTGTTCCACAAGTAGTTCGGCCATAACTTATACTCATTCGATTCTAACGCGGCACCACCTTGAAGTCACTCTCTTCCGGAGCTTTCATCAACAGGAACGGCGCCGGGTTGATCGCCCCGCCGCCGAGGGCCATGTGCCCCATGCCGAGATAGAGGTCGTCGTTGACCTTGCGAAGTTCGTCGCGCATACTGTCGACCGTGCCGCCGTTGTACGCTTCGTAGTTGAGATGATACGCCGGCCCGCCTTCCGGATCGATCTGCGACGGCCCGAGGTACGTATCGAACTCCCGGGCCGGCACCGATTCCGGCCGCCCATCCGCGTCGCGTTGCAGGAAGAGATTGTAGCCTTTGCCGCGGAGTGCCGCGCCGTACGTCGCCGCGGGAAGCGCGATGCCCTTGCCGAGCCAGCGCCCGGGACCGAAGACGTGATTGGTGTAGTACGACGTGGCCGGCGCGAGAATGCCTGCATCGACTAACTTGCCGTAATATTCACCTTGCATTTCGGCGAAAGACGGAGCGGGCAGCGCGTAGAAAAGTTGAAAGACATCCGCCTTCTCCAGGGCGAGGACGTGTTTGAACATGGCCTCGTCGACGTGCGCCACGCCCAGGAT
Source organism: Leptonemataceae bacterium (assembly GCA_965227295.1). Lineage (GTDB taxonomy): Bacteria > Spirochaetota > Leptospiria > Leptospirales > Leptonemataceae > JANSYA01. The sequence continues at coordinate 364,285 of OZ245742.1, forward strand.
TTCCGCCGGAGTGCGACCGTCCCGTTCCCGCGGGCCGTTCTGGTAGATGTTAATGATCGTCGGCGTGAGCGTGAGAAAGACGAGGACGAGCAGTGCGAGGATGATCCAACGGGTTCGGGACACGGCAGGATTCTCGCAACACCCCGGCGTATGTCAACGCGATTGTGCTCTGTCCTCCGGCAAGGGGACAGCCGGCCTCACGGCTTTTTTTGAGTGTACAAAAAATCCGGCAAAAAAACGCGCAACGAATGAAACTTTTGCGACGTGTATAAGCCCGATCTGCTTGACCGGAAGCGAAGCAAAGCCTATGATTCCTTCGATGACCCTTGCGACTCCACTGCGTAACGGCCGACAGCCGCAGTATCATGGCCGACGTGTCACGCTGGAGGAGTACTTAGACCTTCCCGACGACGGCTTCCGGTACGATATGATCGACGGAGTGCTGTACGTGGCAACGAGTCATACCCCCAAACACGGCCGGGCCGAACCACGGTTCGCGCACATCGTTCTCAACTATCTGGACGAACATCCCGTCGCGGATGTCTTTCTCGAAACCGACGTCCTGCTCCCCGACGGTAACGACATCGTCCGTCCCGACGTGTGCGTCATTCGCAATGAACGACTGCACATGGCCGGAGAACGCATCATCCGGGGCGCGCCGGACCTGGTAGCGGAGTTGCTTTCGGACAGCACGGCACAGCGCGATCTCGGAGTGAAGTCGGAACGCTATCTGGCGAGCGGTGTGCACGAGTACTGGCTTCCCGATCCCCGCGATCAAAGCCTGCGCGTGCGCCATCGCGTCGAAAAACGGGGCTTTCCGAAGTGGGAAGAAGTCCGCGGCGCGTCTCTGGAAAGCCGGCTGTTCCCGGGCCTCGTCATCGAAGCAGGGCGTTTGTTCTAATGTTCATCGACAAAATCTTACGCATCTTCGGCACCAGCGTGCCCGCCCAACTCGAAAAACCGGAGGGCCTCGTCGGGCGTTTTCTGATTTCGGGCTGGCTCGAAAAAGGCAATGCACGATTGAACGAGTTCTGCATCTCCGCCATGGAACTTCAGGGCACGGACCGCGTGCTGGAGATCGGCTTCGGCCCCGGCGGCACCCTGGGAACCATGGCGCAAACAGCGGAGTTTGTGGCCGGCGTTGACTTTGCGCCGGACATGTGTCGCTCGGCAGAACGCAAGAACCGTGCGTTCATCGCAGCGGGGCGCGTCGAGGTCCGCTGCGCCGGCGTCGACGAACTGCCGTATCCGGACGCCTCCTTCGACAAAATCTACACGGCCAATACCATCTACTTCTGGCCCCATCCGGAACGGAACGCGCGGGAAATTCTGCGCGTGCTGAAGCCCGGCGGCGGCCTCTACATCGGCTACCGACCGCGGAGCGCCATGCAAAAGATTCCGGTGATCGATCAGCGATTCACGATGTACGAACACCAGGACATCGCACAGTTGTTCATGGACGCCGGTGCCGGGGAAGTCCGCACCATCTCACGCGAAGAGGACGGCCTGTTCGATTCCCACTGCGCCGTGGTTCGTAAGTAGAGAGCCCGTTAGTACTGGACGCCCAGGCGCGCGGTGGATATCATCGCCGCCACCCATGAGCAACACGAGCTTTATCCCGCCCGACTTTCAACTCCCCATGGCCTGGCTGGCCGACGCCGTCACCCCGGGTCTGTTGAAGGTCGCCTTTAACATCGATAAAGTCCACATTTCGCAGGAAGATCGAGTCATGCTGCGCACGCTCCGCAAAGAACGACTCATGTACTTCAGCAATCATCCCACCCAGGCGGAACCGCCGGTGGCCTGGGTCGTGGCGAACGCCATGGGCGCCCGCTTCAATTCCATGGCGGCCCGGCGCGCCTTCGACTTCGGCTTCGGTCTCGTGGGCCGGGTGTTTCAGTCCACCGGGGCCTTCTCGGTCATTCCCGGCATCGCCGATCGGGACAGCATGGCCATGGCGCGCAAGGTCCTCGCCGCGCCGCAGGGCAAACTCATCCTCTATCCCGAGGGCGAACCCATGTCCAGCGAGAACGACAACCTCATGCCGTTCCAACCGGGCATCGTAAAGATCGGCCTGTCCGCCATGGACGATGCGCGCAAGAAGTACCCGGACGCGGACATCATCATCCTGCCGGCTTTCATTAAGTACGTCATCACTTCACCGCGTTCGGAAATCGTCGCCGACCTGGAAAAATCCATCGAAGTCATCGCCGACAAAATGGGCGTGGACCTCGGTGCGCGAAACCTGCTGCGCCGCTTTTTGATGATTGCCCGCATCCTCATGGAACGCGTGGAGAGCGAGTACAAACTCGAAGTAACGCCGGACATGGACTGGGACTTTCGCACGGGACGCCTGCGTCACGCCATGCTCGACGGCGTCGCCGATCGCCTGAACATGACCCGCTTCGATAAATCCGCCGACGCCATTCACAAGTTGCGCGTGCTGACTTCGATTCTGGAACTGGAAGAACTCAAACATCCGCAGTCACCGATCAAGGACGCGAGTCCCGAGGACATCGCCATCGCCAACGACGACATCATCCGCGCCTACGACTTCATTGTCATGCGCCGGGAGTACCTCGTGGAGTATCCTTCGGCGGAACGCTTTTATGAATGGCTCGCCCGTTTCGAATCTCTGGTCCTCGGCAAACGGCCGCGCATGCTCGGCGGCGAACCTTCGCATCTACCCCGGGACGCCTACGTTACGTTCGCGAAACCCTTCGGCCTCGGCGAGTACTACCAGCGCTACCGCGAAAATCGCAAAGAAACCCTGGCCCTGATCCTGGAACGGCTGCGCAACGATATGAACCAACAGCTCGAAGAAAACATGAAACGCAGCGAACCGATCGTCGAGCCCTACGATGTGGGGGACGGCACGTAATGATGTGAGCGCGCTTCACTCCGCGTGCGTCCCCGTCGGCGCCGGCAATCGCGTCCAGCGCTCCAGCAGAAACACTACAACCATGATCATCGGCACAAGAATCGCGCCGAGAAAGATGGCCCCGACGGTTCCCAGATACAACACGCCGTAGAAAATTCCGTCGGGAACGCCGCCGGGTTCCAGGTACTCGGTCAGCAGGATCAACGCGAAGGCCGAAACGTAAGCCGCGCAGAGGTACAGCGCGAGGGCGATTCCCAGTAACTTTACATAACGATACGTTTGGATCCGCGCCGCAAAATATCCCAGAACGGCGCCCGCGGCAATGCCCGCCACGAACGGCGCAAAGAAAAACACGAGCGCCACCGCCTGATACTCCGGATCCTGCGGCCCCATGCCCGCCAGCTGTCCGCCGACCCACGGCAAGAAAAACAGCAACGCCAGGCCGCCGCCCAGGAGGGCGCCGCGGATGAGACAACGGTTTCGATGTTCGTTTTCAGGAATGCCCATACCCCACTCGTCTGCAATGCTCCGACATTCGCGAGCGAAAAAAGATCGCGCGGGCTTGACACGTTTCCCGGACGACGACGAAAATCTCCGTGTGTCCCTCGTCCGCATCGGCACTGTCCTCGCGCCGATCCTGCTGCTTCTGGCGATCACGTCGTCCCGGAGCGAGTCATCTTCCGTTCACGAACCGTTGATCGGCGCGCGCTTGCTCCTGGACGCGCCGCGGGAAAACCCCGCCGCAGTCGAACAACGCGCTTACGAAAACGCGCGAGGCTTGTTGTCCCCGCTCGGGCAGTTTCACTTTCGCGGCCTCCATCATCCGGCGCACCGCTGCATCTGTAAGTCCGCGCCCACGCTGACACCGAACGGCCGGGCCTTCGTCGGTCCCGGCCCGCCCGCGGATGCTTCGTTGTGTGCGCGAACACCGCCGGGCGAGCAAAAAGATGAGCATGATGCGCCGAATTGTCTTTCGAACGCCGGCCGCTTTCACTTTAACGAAGAAGGCGACGCTTCCATGCACACGGGGGCGCTGCTCGCGGCCCTCGCCTGGCGCTACAAAAATCATCCCGACCCCGCGCAACGGCGGGACACGCTAAGTACGATTGGCCGCATATTAAGATACTACGAACTCTTGCAACGGCACAACGACGGCTGCATCGGCCGGAACTTCGTCGCCGCCGACGCCTACGAACGTTTCGCGCCGCAAAACCGCCACGGCACCGAAAACAGCGCGAGCAGCGTCCTGGATGATCTTTTCGGCAAGGGCAAGGCCGCAAAGTTCGCAAAACGCTATCGCCGCGTCGAACTGGACGACGCACGGCTTCCGTCGCAGGATCGCGGAGTGTATTACCTGCGCTACGACGTATCCCTGGACGCCGTCGTGCATTCCGTGGCAGGCCTGCACTGGATCACGCGTTTCACGCCGGCACCGGAACGCGAACGCGCGCGCAAGGTCCTGGCCGCGCAACTGGAGTACTACGAGCGCCGTGCCTGGCGCATCGCCGAGAACGGAAAGATGTTGCTGCACGGCGACCACCGCCCGGATCACATTAATCCCATCGCCACCGCCATTGAGCTGATCCTCAAACATAACGTGCGCGGGGAAACGCCGCAAGCTCGCGATGCGCAACTGTTACTGATCCGCAACTATCGTACGTACGAGCCGGGCATTCACGGAAAGAAAACCGAACGCCGGCAGTTCAACAACTACATGGCCCTGACGGCCTTCGCGGCCCTGGCCGATCATCCCGACGCCTCGGTACGCGGACATGCCCGGGCCGGTCTGCTCACCGCCGTGCAGGAAAACGAGGCCGAGCTGAATTACTTCGCACTCGCCGTGCGCGCGCAGGTCTTCGGTGAAAACACGCCGCAGTTGCGCCACGATCCCTTTGTCCGGCTGAACGATTATCACAGTTTCTGCGGAATGCTGCGCTCCCCCGCGCCCGCGTTCTTCGAGCAACGCTTCGGTTATAACTGGTGGGAGAACGATGCGTACGAAGTCGCCCTGCCGTGCACGCAGGTGCCGGGGCTGCAGGATTTGCATCCGGCCGGTCTCACGGGCAACGAGGCCTATCTCCAGGCCTACTGGTGGTACTGAACCGTGCCCGCATTGATTTGACAGATTCCGCGAGATTTCTAAATTACGGTCACGCAAAAGGAGGTGGTCCAATGATAAGTGAAAGTTCGATGACCAGCGAGGTGGCTGGGCGGTAAGTCCGGCAACTTTGCAATGCATTGAGTGCGCGACGTTGTCGCGGCTTGCTGCAATCCAACCAGACCACCGCCTTCCGTAGTTCTCGGACATTGGTCCCCCGAGGCGCATCGCGCAGTCGCTACGGAAGGTTCTTCAGTTTTCTTCTATAATAAATTATCACAGCATGCTTGAGCTTCGCCCCACCTGCGAGAACTGTAACACGGCGCTGCCGCCGGACTCCGCCGACGCTCGCATCTGTAGCTTCGAATGCACGTTTTGCGCAAAGTGCGTCGACGAAATCTTAAACGGCATCTGCCCGAACTGCGGCGGCAACTTCGCCCCGCGACCCATCCGCCCCCCGGCGGCGCTGCGTCGGCATCCGGCCATCACAAAAGTCACGCACAATCCGTTGAGCGAACGATCACGTCCGTAACATCGTCAGACATCCATGCCGTTTCGCATTCTCCTTACCTTCCTGCTCTGCTCCAGTTTGATTCTCGCGTGCAACTACGGCGCGGCCCGCCGCGCGACGGTCGGCACGTCCGTGGCACCGCTGGTCTTCGTGCCCGGCCTCATGGGGTCCACGCTCTATGACACCGACGGCGAGCAGCTCTGGCTCACGCCGTCCCACGGCCTCGGCTGGAGCACGCCGGACCTCGGCCTGCCGCTTACCTGGATGAACGGCGTGCAAAGCGGCCCGCGCCTCGTCTCTCGCGGTTCGGTGCAGGCGGTGCAGATCCTGTTCGGCCTCCTCGGCCAGGAAATCTACGCACCGTGGGAACGTGCCGCGGCAGAGTTTCCGAATCGCGAACTGCACGTCTTCGGCTACGACTGGCGCCGGGACAACAACGAGAACGCCGCCGCCCTGGAAGCTTTCCTGGTAAAACTGCGCGAACGCTACGGCGAACGGAAGATCGGCATCGTCGGCCACAGCATGGGCGGCATGCTTACCCTGGCCGTATTGAACAAACATCCGGACTGGTTTGATCGAGTGGTGTTCGCCGGCGTTCCGTTTCGCGGCGGCATCGGCCACCTGGACAATCTGCGAGACGGCACGCCCATCGGCGCGAATGGGGAGCTGCTGACGCCGCCGGTGCTGTTCAGTCACCCGAGCGTGTTTTCGTTTTACCCGTCCGGCCAGGCCTGGGAAAACCAGGACACCGTGCTCGACGCAAGCCGCAAACCCATTCCGATAAACTTTTATTCAGGCAAAGTCTGGGAAAAATACGGCTTCGGTCCGTACGCCCCGGAGAACGCCGACTGGTTCAACGAAACCGCGGAGCAACTCGCGCACTTCGAACAACTCCTGGAACGCGGGCGACTCTTCCGTCGATCCATGACACCGCGGCGGAACGTCGACTATCCGCCGGCCCTGGTACTCATGAGCAAGGACCATCCGACCATCGCCCGCATCCAGGTCGAAGAAGGCGCCGGCGCAAACACCGCCCATTGGCGGCACGATCCGGATCGCGAGCCCGGCGACTCCACCGTGCTGTACGCGGACGCCCTGCCGCCGGAACCGATTCGCTACGCGGTCCATCTGACGAAGTACGAGCACTCGTATTTGTTGAACGATCCCGCGGCGCAAGAACGCATCGCGGAGTTTCTGGGCGATGCGCTACAATGAAGCGACGGCGTCATCGACGGTGTCGAAGATGCCGACGGGTTGATGGGTGCCGCCGACGGTAAGCAACTTGCGGATGTAGGCGTTGTCGGTGACGACGCAGAGTTTGCCGCCGCGTTCTTCGCACTCGCTACCGACGGCGAAGATGGAGCTGATGAACGACGAATCGATGCGCTTGACCTGGCTGCAATCGAGGACGAGGTTCGCGGCGCGACCCTTAATCATCCCCGTAACCTTAAAGCGGAAGTCCACGGTCATGTCCATGCGCAACGTGGAATCGGCGAACTTCAGAACGCAGTGGTCGTCGGCGTAGCTAACGCTGGTCTGCACGGCATTAGAAACCGGCGCCCGCCTCACACTGCAAGTAGAAAATCAAAGACAGTTAGTAAACGTTCACTGCCTACTCAAGAGCCCACGGTATTGCGACCGGCGTTCTTCGCCTGGTAGAGCGCGCGGTCCGCCTTCTCAATGAGCTTCGAGGGCCGCGACAGCAAACCCGGAACAGCGGTGGCCAGGCCCAGACTGATCGTAACACGTTCGTGGGGAGACTCCGAGTGCGTCTCGGCAAGTTTGTAAACGGCCTCACGCAGACTCTCGGCGATGGTCCGCGCCTGCTCGCTGTCCACGTCCGGCAGGATCGCCGCAAACTCCTCGCCGCCGTACCGCGCGAGGATGCAACCGTTGTCCGCCACCGTGGCTTCCAGGGCGCCGGCCACGGCCCGCAAACAACGGTCCCCGGCCTGGTGTCCGTACGTATCGTTGTACTTCTTGAAGTAGTCCACGTCGATCATCAAGAGCGAGAGCGGCGCATGACCGCGCATGGCCTGGCGCCAGGAGATGTCCAGGTAACGATCGAAGAAGCGGCGATTGGGAACGCCGGTGAGTTCGTCGTGAATTGAGATGCTGCGAAAGATGATGTTCGCGGTCTTCAGGTCCTCGGTCATGCGACGCAGATCGCCGGCGGTGCTCTTGAGTCGCGCAATCTCCTCGCTGCGGGCCACCGCGGCGTGCATGCGCGCGGGCAACTCCACGTCGAAGCTCGGTCCGCGGCAAATGAAGTCCGCCGCCCCCGCTTCGAAGGCCCGGATCATTGCCTCGGGATGATTCGGATTGCCGACGAGAATGACGGGCACGTGGCCGTACTCTTCGCTGCCGGAAATGCGTTCGAGCAATTCCAGCGAGGCCTGAAAGCCGCCGTCTTCTTCGAGATCGATCAAAAACAAGACCACGTCTTCCGGCGTCGTCGAATCTTCGGCGTCACTCGTGTAGAAGACCAGTTGCTCGTTTGCTTCGGTGGCGGAAGCGTACTCGACCCAGGCGATGCGCGCCTGCATGCGCCCGGCATATTCGGATAGCTGCGGAACAAGGCCGCGCTGGCGCGATGAATCCGTGATCAGTAAAACTCTTTTTTGTGTGCCGGTCTGCACAAGCATGCAATATGAGACGAAAAAGTTTGGATCGCTCTTCAGGGAACGTATGTCCGACAGCGTTTCAGGCGTCATCTCGTTTCTCCTTTTTGATAAGACGCTTGCGAAGGAGATTCTCCGGTCCATTCTCGTCACATCTAACTGAATTCTAATGTTACGACTATGAGCCCTTCATCGCCCACCGCGAGCCGTGCATCGCTCTGGATCTTTCGCGTCTTTCTTACGTATACGATCCTGCTGCCCGGCCTTGCCACGATTTCCGTCTACGCGTACTTTTTAGCGCCGCCGCCGGAATGGGCGCGTTTTCTGCTGTGGATCGGCGGCATCGCCCTTGTGGGCGTCTATCTGGCCACGCTGAATTATTTTACGGTTCCTGCTTCTCCCGCAACGGCGTTGTTGCTCCTGCTGGACACGCCGCTCATCCTATTGCCTCAGTTTTACGATGCGGGCGGCATGAACGGCGCGTCGATAGCCGCGTTTCTCGTCACGGACTTCTGGGCCGAGGCCGCCGGCACGGGCCTGGCAATCACGATCCTCGCGCTCCGCGAAGGCCAATCCCCGGTGGTTCCGCTGATCATCTTCGCGGCGGCCAACGCTCTTTTCGGTCCGGCCGTTTTTGAAATCTTCGCGGAACGTTCGATCTTCGCCTGGGCCGGCCTGGCTTTCGCGTTCGCACTCAGCACCGTAAACGACTACCGCGTCATGCACGCGAGCCTGCGCGGCGGTCATCGGCCGAACGAAGAGTTCATGCACATCGTCGGCGGCATCCTCTTCTGGACGACGGCGTTGTTTCTATCGTTCGGCGGAGTGTTTCAGTAAGGGCCGAGCTCTTCAACTACGGCGCGTCTCCGGATTTCTGAAACCGTTCCAGTAGCTGAACAGTGCGTTCCGGGAGGGCGCCGTCGTGAACATCCTGCAGCGCTTTCACAATGCGATCGGGGCGGTCGTGGTACTCCGCGTACTTAGCGTTCGTGGATTCGAGGAGTATCGTGAGAAAGATGTTCAGCGACTTGAGGTAGCGATCCCGGGCATCGCCGCGAACACCGTCGGTGCGAGCGTGGCGCGCGAAGATTTCTCCTTCCAGGCGCAACAGCTCGGCCAGGACAATGCACTTGTCGTGATAGAGACTGCGATCGGCGGACTGCATCATCATGAGCGTTTCGTAGGCCAGAGACCCGATGAGATCGCTGTTCACGCCGAGATATTGACGATAGACTTGCTCGATCTCATAGCTGGCGTCGTCGAACTGCTCGTCTTTGAGGAACTTCGCCAGGCGCTGTAGCAGCCGTCCGAATTGCTCGATCATGAAAAGGATGTAGTCTTTCTGGTACATGCTGCGCGGACCGCGAACGGCTTGAAACATAGCATGAGTTTGATTACACTGAAGGCAAGCAATTCCCGAAACCATATGGAGGTATTTCCGTGTCTACCGACGACATCCGGTTAAATCCCGGCGACCCCGAAGAACAGACCAATCCCGACAAACTCCGCGCCTTTCGCGAGGTTTCCACCGAGGCCTCCGTCTCCCGCGAGGCGGGCATCAAAGAAGAAAGCGCCGCGCCGAAGCTCAAATGGCTTCTGCTGCTCGCCGCCCTGGGCGGCCTCGCTTACTTCGTACTAACATCTACCGATTTTGAGTTAAACTCAGCTCCGCCGCCGGAGGAACACGTCGGCGAAGACAACGCCCGTGCGCCCGCACGCCCCGAACCGCTGTTCATCCTGGGCGGCGACGGCGAGGGCCACGTCGATCACATCGCCGAACTGGAGTACGCCCTCACCGGCGACACCGAGTTTCTTTCGTCCGGCAACCGCGTACAGAAGCTGGCCTTTCGACCGGACGGCGCCGTGCTCGCGTCGGCCGCGGAACACGACCTCATCCTGTGGAATGCCGAAACCGGCGCCATCGTCGCGCGCACGACTTACGCCGAGCACGTCGACGCGGCGGATCTCTGGATTCACTGGATCACCTTTGATCGCACCGGGGAGCGACTGCTGCTTTTACCGGAACACGGCGAGCTGCTCGTCTTCGACGCGCATGACCTGGAATTCCTGGAAGCCGTCGATCGCCCTCCCGGCATAGTATACGATTATCGCCGGGGCAAGGATGGGCGGGTGTGGGTTGTCTTCGGCATGGACGAAATCGCCGTACAAAGATGGAAGGATGAGGCCGAAGGCGGCGGCGCAGAAATCGTTTATCGCCGCAAACTCGATGCGCAGCGCGAACTCTACGAACTGCAGTTCGATCCGGATCAACAACGCCTGAAGATCGTATACACCACCCTGGAACGTCTTGTCGATACCGCAACCGACACGGTCCTCGCCGAGAGCGAACTCGACGAAGCTCCGCAGTACGACGGCGGCTTCAGCGGCGAAAAGGTCCTGGCCGAGAACGAACAGTTGCGCATCGTCTCGGATATCCTCGACGATTTCGCGTACGCCAACGCCGTGGAAGACGGCCGTACCGTCAGCGAACTCCGTCACAATCGCGCGGTGAGCTGCGCCGCGTTCGCGCCGGACGGCCGAACCCTGGCCACCGCCGGTTACGATATGTACGTACGCATCTGGAAGACGCCGCAGTTACAGCAATAGCATGTCTGTGATATTTGACTTGCGCGTCCGTGTTATCGCAACACTTTGCCGGAAATGGCCCTGATCGTTCAAAAATACGGCGGCACTTCCCTCGGCGATACGGATCGCATTCATAACGTCGCCAATCGCATCAAGACCTACTACGATAAAGGGCACAACCTGGTGGTCGTACTTTCCGCGATGGGCAAGACCACCGATCATCTCGTCAGCCTCGCCGCGGCCCTGCACTCGAATCCCAGCAAACGCGAAATGGACATGCTGCTCTCCACCGGCGAGCAGGTATCGATCGCCCTCATGGCCATGGCCCTGGACGCCCTGGGTATTCCCGCCATCTCTTTGACCGGCGCGCAGGTCGGCGTAAAAACGACGAACCGTTTCAGTGAAGCGCGCATCGAGTCCATCGACACCGAACGCGTGCAGTCTCATCTGAACGAACGCCGCGTGTGTTTGATCGCCGGCTTTCAGGGCGTGGACCATGAATTCAACATCACCACGTTGGGCCGCGGCGGCAGCGATACCTCGGCAGTGGCCATGGCGGTGGCCCTGGGCGCGAGTGAATGTGAAATCTTCACCGACGTGGACGGCGTGTACACCACGGACCCGAACAAAGTTCCCGCCGCGCGTAAAGTCGAGCGCATCAGCTACGAAGAGATGCTCGAACTCGCTCGCCTGGGCGCGGGCGTGCTGCACAGCCGCAGCGTGGAGATGGCCTCGAAGTACAAGGTCGTCCTGCACGTGCGGTCGAGCTTTAACAACGCAAAGGGCACGCTGGTCGTGCCGGAGGATCAGATCATGGAAAAAGTTCTCGTACGCGGCGTCACGCTGAAGACCGACGAAGCCCGCATCTCCGCCGTGGACATTCCGGACCGCCCCGGCCTCGCCGCCGATCTCTTCGGTCGCCTGGCCGACTCCGACATCAACGTCGACATGATCGTACAGACCGTCGGTTACGACGGCGAAAATACGATCTCATTCACCGTACCGCAAAAGGATTTGCTCCAGGCGCGGCAGGTCGTCACCGACTGGGAGCAATCCGTCGGCGCCGGCCGCGTGGAAGTGGACGAGAAGATCGCCATCGTCTCCGCCGTGGGCATCGGCATGAAGTCGCACTCCGGCGTCGCCGCCACCATGTTTAGAGCCCTCGCGGAAATCGGCGCAAACATTGAAATGATCAGCACGAGCGAAATCAAAATCTCCGTCGTCCTGCAACCGGAGCAGGGCCGCCCCGCTCTGGAAGCCTTGCATAAGGCCTTCGCCCTGGACGGCGACGCGGGCGAAGTTTCCGAACTCAAAGGCTGAGCCGTGAGTGATGCGCGTCCCATCGGCGTCTTCGACTCCGGCCTGGGCGGCCTGACCGTTCTCGCCGAACTCGTCAAGGCCCTGCCCGGCGAATCCTTTCTCTACTTCGGCGATACCGCGCGCGTTCCGTACGGCGCGAAGTCCCGGCGCATCGTGCAGCGCTACTCAGAGGAAGTCAGCGACTACCTGGTCGGCCGGAACATCAAGTTTCTCATCGTCGCCTGCAATACCGCCACCGCCCACGCGGAAGATATTTTACGCGCGCGCCTGGCGCCGAAGAACATTCCGGTACTCGGTGTGATTCAGCCGGGCGTGGAGAGTCTGCTCGCGCGAACGAAGAACCGACGCGTGGGTGTCCTGGCCACACGCTCTACTACGAAGTCCGGCGAGTACGTGCGCCGCATCCTGGAACGCAGTCCGGGCACGCAGGTCTTTACGAAGGCGTGCCCGTTATTCGTGCCGCTCGTAGAAGAGGGCTGGACCGAAAAACGCATTACGCGGCTCGTTATCCAGGAGTACCTTTCCGAACTTGACCGCGAAGAAGTGGACACCGTTGTTCTCGGCTGCACGCACTATCCGCTGCTCAAACCCGCCATCCGCGAAGAGTTTCCGAATCTTCATCTCGTGGATTCGAGCGAAGAGACCGCGCGCTTCGCCGTCCGTGTCCTGGATGAAGGTAGCCTGCGTAGTGACGCGGCCACCGGCAGTGTGCGCATTGAACTATCGGACCTTACCGATCAAATGAACGAACTGGAGAAACTTCTGGCCGGCCTCGCAATTGAAAGCGTGGTGGAAGTAAATCTTTGAACGCGCGTAAAACTTTCCCCGGCGGTTAAACTTTCTCCTGCAAATTTTTAGCGAATGATGGTTGCCCCTCTGCCGCCGTTGTCATATGTTCGCCGCGACGTCAGGTCGAACTTATGCCCGGTGGAGAATCCATACTGAGCGCGCGCACGGAAGCTGTGGTCGACGGTGTCGGCGGCATCGGCGTTCTGGCGACCTGCGATGCAAACGGCAACATAGCCGTGAGCCTCGACGGCACTCCGCTCATCTCCACCCAGGACGACATCCTCGATAATCTGTACAATCTACGCGTTGCCCGCAATTCCGTACTGGAAAAACTGCCGACCCTGCTTCATGAACTCGAACAGCACGTCCTCGCGGACGCCGGGCACGCCCCCGCGGACGAGAGCGGGGACTGGCGCCGCGAACGCTGTGATCGCGGACGCAAGGGCTGCGCGGAACTCACAGAAATGGTCTACGGCGTCTACGGACACCGGGACGATTAACTATGCGAAACATAAAAAAGTTAAACCTTTCGCATAGTTAACGGCTGCCGCAGGGCGAAATAAATCGAAAAAATATCTTGCCGCAAATAGGCCTTAAGGATTAGTTTTCAAAGCTAACTCGCGGGGCGCGGAGGTTCCGATGGCGGCGGAAAAGAAAGGCGGCATGCTGGTAGCGCAGACCGAGGTGACGGTGGACGGTGTCGGCGGCCATTCGGTCCTCGTAGTAGCGGACAGCTCCGGCAACATCAGCCTGAGCTACGAAGGACAACCCGTCGCCTCGTCCGAGGACAGCGAAGACGACAACCTCTACCGCCTGCGTACGGCGCGGAATTCCGTGCTCGCCGCCTTCCAGGATCTTTTGGGCGAACTCGAAGCACTGGCCGGGTCCGAGGGAAACAGTACCGCCGCGAGCAACGTCACCAACCTGCGCGCCATCCTCGCAAAAGTCTGAGCTTTTTCCGATTTACGGCGCGTCCCCGGGCGGCTCTGTGACAGCGTGCAGGCTCCCACCGATCCCGCCTTCCTGCTACGGGAAGTTTTCGGTTACGAATCGTTCCGTGGCCCGCAGGCCGACATCATCCAGCACGTCCTCCAGGGCAACGACTCCCTCGTTCTCATGCCTACCGGCGGCGGCAAGTCGCTGTGCTATCAAATCCCGGCCATCATTCGTCCGGGCACGGGCATCGTCATCTCCCCGCTCATCGCGCTCATGCAGGACCAGGTCGAGGCGCTCAAGCAGGCCGGTGTGCGCGCCGCCTTTCTGAACTCGTCACTCGAATTCCATGAGGCCCGGGAAGTTGAGGAGCGTCTGCTCGCCGGGCAGCTCGATCTGCTCTACGTCGCACCGGAACGTGCGGTGACGCCGAACTTCCTGGCGCTTTTGCAGAGAATTCCCGAGCCGGCCCTGGTCGCCATCGACGAAGCCCACTGCGTCTCCCAGTGGGGCCACGACTTTCGGCCGGAGTACCTGCGCCTGAACGAACTGGCCGATCGTTTTCGAAACACCCCGCGCATCGCCCTCACCGCCACCGCGGACAACGTCACGCGCAAAGAAATCGCGGAGAAGCTCGGACTAACGGAGGCGCGACAGTTCGTCTCCAGCTTCGACCGGCCGAACATTCGTTATCACGTCGAACTCAAGAACAGCCCGCGGCGACAATTGCTGGGCATCCTGAGCAGCCGCCACCGGCGCGATGCGGGCATTGTTTACTGCCTCTCCCGCCGTAAGACCGAAGACACCGCGGAATTTCTCCGGCGCGAGGGCTTCGATGCGATTCCCTATCACGCGGGCCTCGCACCGGAAGTCCGCGCGGAGCACCAACGGCGTTTTGTTCGGGAAGAGGGCGTGGTCGTCGTGGCCACCGTCGCCTTCGGCATGGGCATCGACAAACCGGACGTGCGTTTCGTCGCGCACCTGGATATGCCGAAGAGCATTGAAGCCTACTACCAGGAAACCGGACGCGCCGGTCGGGACGGCCTGCCCTCGAACGCGTTTTTATTCTACAGCCTGGCGGACGTCGTCGCGCTGCGCCAGATGATCGGACGATCGGAGCCGCAGCGGGAGCCGGCCAACCCGGAGGAGTACGAGCAGTTTCGCCTCGTAACACAGCGCCGCCTGGACACCATGCTCGGCTACGCCGAGAGCGCGCGGTGCCGGCGCCAGGTTCTCTTAGAGTACTTTGGTGAGAAGTTAGAGAAAAAATGCGGGAACTGCGACGTCTGCCTGGGCCCGGAGGGTTCTTTTGAGACCTTCGACGGCACCATTTTGGCGCAGAAGGCGCTCTCGTGCGTCTACCGCACGGGGCAACGCTTCGGCGCCGGTTATTTGATCGACGTACTGTTGGGTCGAGAGAACGAGCGCATGGTTCGTTTCGGCCACGAGCGCGTCTCCACATTCGGCATCGGCACGGAACTGTCCGAGGCTGAATGGAAGTCCGTCTTTCGGCAGTTGGTGGCCGGCGGTTACCTGGACGTCGACCTCGACGAGTACGCCGGTTTTCGACTTTCGGAGCGCTCGAAGCCCGTACTCAAAGGCGAAGAAAACGTAACCTTACGTAAGGATCCCCTGCCCCGCAAGGGCAAGAGCAGCCGCCGCGCCGCCGAGGACGTGCCGGACCTGGATTCGGAAGCACAAGATCTCTTCGAAGCGCTGCGCGCGGTTCGTCTGGAGCTGGCCCGGGAAAACAACCTGGCCCCGTACATGATCTTTCACGACAGCACGCTGCGGGAAATCGCCGTGCGACGACCGCAGTCCGCGTCGGAATTCGAGAGTATTTCCGGCGTGGGCCAGAAGAAACTCGCAAATTACGGCGAGGCCTTTCTCAGTGCCGTGCGGGACCATGGAAACACGCAACCGTAACAATGTACGCGCCGAAGACGCGGCCGGCCTGCGACTTGCGCTGAGTTTCGATGCGCAAAAGTTAAGGGCGGACCTGGCTCGCATCCAGTCGGGCGAATGGTTTCCGCATTACAGCAACGACGCTCCCGGCGGCGGCTGGACCGTGGCGGCCCTGTTGAACGGGAGCGGACAGACCGGAGAGATCTACGCGGGCTCACCGTCCCGGCCGGTACCGACGCCGGCATTGCAGCGCTGCAGGTACCTCCCGCACGTATTTGCCGCCCTGCCCGGCCGGTTGCTTTCGGCGCGACTCATGCAACTGCAACCCGGGGCGCGGATCCTGCCTCACACGGATTCGGGACTGGGCCTGGCCTTCGGTCTGGCACGTCTGCACATTCCCATCACCACGGAACCGGCGCTTCAATTCCTGGTCGGCGGCCGGCGCTTGCGCATGCGACCCGGCGAACTCTGGTACGCCGACTTTTCCCTGGAACACACGATTGATCATCAGGGAACACAACCGCGCACGCATCTCGTGATGGACCTTGAGATCAACGCGGAGTTACAGCAGCTCCTGGACACGGCAAACGTTCACATCATCGCCGCCGACCGTCATCCCGCGCGCCGGCGCCTGCCGCGTATCCTCCCCGTTGCCGGGGACGAGCAAAACAACGAGCCGTTGCGAAGAATCATATCTTTTCTCCGGGAGATCGGCATCCCGGTGCGTTCGGGGCGAAGCACCGGAGCCCGACTGGCCCCGGGCCTGACTTTGCGCGATGGATCGCTAATTGTAGATGCACAGAACTTAAGCGATGTCGCCGATCTGCTCGGCTATGCCGGTCATCTGGCGATCATTCCGGAAACCGAACGCGTACGCTTGTCGATCTTCGAAGTGGACCGGCGCAAGACGAACCCGCTCGCCCGGGGCTGGGCCTGGGCCGCGGCCCGGCACCTGAAGTTGCCGCTGCCGGAGGTTCACCCGGCCGCGGCCGATCTCCTGGAGTGGGCCGGACTGCCGGAACTTGCTGAAAGCGTACGCACCGGCGCGGCGCCTGCCAGGCGAAGGCGCTGGACAGTGCAGTCTCTGCAGTGATTCTGGCCGCATTGCGCCGGGGACGCCCCGCGAACAAAGTGCCATGAAACTGAGACAGAACAACATCGAAAAACTCGACGATCGCATCTTCGACGTGCTGATCATCGGCGGAGGGATCAACGGCGCCGTCAGCGCGTCGGCGCTCACTTCCCGCGGAGCCTCGGTGGCTTTGATCGACCGCGGAGACTTCGCGAACTATACCTCCCAGGAGTCTTCGAACCTGGTCTGGGGCGGCATCAAGTACCTGGAGACCTTCGAGTTCGGCCTGGTGCGTAAGCTCTGCGTGTCACGCAATCATCTCCTTAAGAACTATCCATCGAACATTAAAGAAATTCGCTTTTTCACCACCATCGCGAAAGGGTTTCGCTTTCATCCAGTGTTCATCTTCCTGGGCACCATGTTGTACTGGCTCATCGGCAATTTTTTTACGAAACCGCCGCGCTACCTCACCGCCGGACGCATCCACCGCGAGCAGCCAGTGGTCAAGACCGAGGGCACTGCCGGCGGCTTCGAGTACAGTGACGCGTTCTTGATCGATAACGACGCCCGTTTCGTTTTTAAGTTCGTGCGCGCGGCCCTGGACCACGGCGCCATCTGCGCAAACTACATCGAATCCCTGGGTTCGACCCGGGCCGTGGAAAACGGCGAAGAGATCTGGATCACCCGCGCCGTGGATCTCATGTCCGGCCGTCGTTTCGATGTGCGTTCGAAGATCGTCGTCAACGCCTGCGGACCCTTCGTAGATCGGCAGAACGAACTCAGCGACGAGTCCACCGAACACCGGCATCTCTTTTCCAAGGGCGTCCACTTGATCGTGGACCGGGTTACGCCGGTGCGCACCGTACTCACGTTCTTCGCGGACGACGGACGACTCTTCTTCGTAATTCCCATGGGCGCCCGTTCGTGCATCGGCACCACGGACACACGCGTCGAGGAGTTGCCCGCCGTCGTAACCGACGAGGACCGTAACTTTATTCTAGAGAATGTCAACAAGCGCCTGAATCTCGCCACCCCGCTGAGCATCGACGACGTCATCGCCGAGCGTTGCGGCGTCCGCCCGCTGGTGATCAAGCAGCAGGCCGGCGGCGCCGGGGACACCGGAGACTGGACGGCCCTTTCACGCAAGCACGAGGTGGAAATCGATTCCGCGCGCAAACACATCAGCATTTTCGGCGGCAAACTGACGGACTGCATCAACGTCGGCGACGAAATCGCCGAGGCGGTGCGGGACTTCGGCGTTACGATGCCTTACTACGACGTGAAGTGGTACGGCGAACCGGTGGGCGAACTGCGCGACGAGTACTTCCACCAGGCGAAGCTCATGGACGTGGACGCGCTCACGCATCCGAACTCGTCGGAAAAAATCAGCAAACGGCTGTGGCGGCGCTACGGCGGACGGGCCCTGGGCCTGCTCGAGGACATTCGCCGGGACCCGGGCATGGCGGAGGTCCTCATCGAAGGCACGGAGTATCTCCGTTGCGAACTGCATCATGCCGCGAAACACGAGATGGTTACGAAACTCGAAGACTTCCTGCGCCGACGTTCGAAGATCGTTCTGGTCGCACGCAAGCATAAGATTCGAACGGCGCCGGGACTAAAAGAGGCGTGTGAGATTCTCTTCGGCGCAAAAGAGGCGAGGAAGAAATTCGACGAGTACTTTCGCGAGACCTCGGAGAAAGGCAGGGCAGCAAGAAAATCCGCGGCGCGCAAAAAGCCGTTGTCTAAGACGCAGGGCCGGCGCCGAACCGCGCGTAAGTCTCAGTAAGACGCCCGGCACCTCAAAAAAGATGTAACAAATCTCCGGCGCCTGGATCATACTGACGTATGATCGACCTCTACACCGCCGCCACCCCGAACGGACACAAAGTCAGCATCGTGCTCGAAGAACTGGGCCTGCCGTACACCGTGCACGCCCTGGACCTCATGAAGCGCGAACAAAAGGAAGACTGGTACCTCAAGATCAATCCCAACGGACGCATCCCGTCCATTGTGGACCGGGACAACGGGGACTTCGCGGTTTTCGAGTCCGGCGCAATCCTCATGTATCTCGCCGAAAAAACCGGTAAACTCTTGCCCGGTGATGTTAAGCGGCGCAGCGAGGTGATTCAGTGGCTCATGTTTCAGATGGGCGGCGTCGGGCCGATGCAGGGCCAGGCGAACGTATTCTTTCGTTACGCACCGGAGAAAATTAGTTACGCCATTGAACGTTATCAAAAAGAAACCCTGCGGCTCTACGGGGTGCTCGAAGCACGACTGGAATCTCAACAGGAACACGGTGAGGACGTGTATCTTTGCGGCGATTACAGCATCGCCGACATCGCCACGTTTCCCTGGGTCCGTTCTTATGCCTGGGCCGGCCTGCGAATCAAAACGCTGCCCTTGCTGCGGGCCTGGCTCACACGCATTGCCGCGCGGCCGGCGGTACAACGCGGCCTGGCCGTACCGGCCCGCCCGGGTACGGACGATGAAGACGGCACCGAGCAGATAAAGAAAGTCGGCCGCAGCATCATTTAACGGAGGGTGTCGCGCAAATCACAGGAGCGGCGCATCCACGACAATGCGCGGCCCGGGCATTCCCGGAGAACCCGGCTCTATGCGCAACTCACCGCCGATCAAGCCCGCACGATACCGCATCGTGCGCATGCCCATACCCGCCCGATCGTCGTAACGTTCCGACGCCGGGTTCAACGGCATCCCATCGTTTTCGATGCGCAGATACAGCATGTGATCACCGTCCGTAAGTTCGATGCGAATCTTTTTCGCCTGACCGTGACGACGAGCGTTGGTCACTGCTTCCGTGGCAATGTAATAGAGGTTCGTGGCTATCTCCTGATCCACGCGCTCCGGTGAATCCCCGGCATCGAGCACGCACTCGATTCCGAACAAGATCTGCACGGATTCACAGAGAGACATGAGCGCCGTCTCCAGGCCCCCGCTATCCATCGCCACGGGCGACAGTCCCCGCGCAAGACTGCGGGTGGTTTCCAGAGAATCACCGAGTAAACGACGGATCTTCTCCGCACGCTTTGCTTCGTCGGGCAGGTCGAGCCGGCTCAGACGATCGTGCAGGACGTCGACAAGATAAGATATGCCGGTGATTTGCTGACCCAGGCTGTCGTGTAAATCTCGGCCGATGCGCCGACGCTCGGTGTCACCAGCGCGAATGAGGTCGTGCTGGAGTTCTCCGAGATCCTGTTCCGCCTGACTGCGCGCGGTCATGTCGAGCAGCAGCCCGTCCCAAATGATGGCACCGGTTTCTTGCGGATCCGTTCCGGGGGTCGACTGTCCCTGGAGATAACGAATGCTGCCGTCACTCAGAACCACCCGCCCCTCCCAGACCCACGGCTGCATCGTGCGCGCGGATTCGATGAGGCTCTGTTCGAACGCAGACCGGTCGTCCGGATGTACAACGTCCGTGATGAGCGCGGCGTTTTCCATGATGTCTTCGGGAGCGAGGCCGCAGATGCGTCGGCAACCTTCGCTCACGAAGGGAAAAGACATGCTGCCGTCGGCGCTCAACCGAAACTGGAAGATCATGCCGGGGACGTTGTTCGTGAGCGCCTGGAACTGAAGCTCCGCCCGTTTGCGCCAGTCGATATCCTGGAGAGAACCGAAGGCTTTGATGGCGCGGTCGCCGTCGAACTCCACTTCTCCCTGGCCTCGTACCCAGATGCGCCGCCCTTGTTTGGTGATGAGCTGCAATTCCAGGTCCCAGGACTCACCGAACTTCCGCGCCCGATCCAGTATGTTCGCAATGATATCAAGATACTCCGCTGCATAGAATCTAAGCCCCGATTCCACGTCCGGTGTATACTCTTCGGGAGTGGTCTCGTGAATGCGATACATCTCCGCCGTCCAGTAGACCTCCCCCGTGATGAAGTCCAACTCCCAGCCGCCGATGCGTGCGACGCGACTGGTTTCTTCCATGAGCGTCGTGATCCGGCGCAATCCGGTAATGTCCCGCGCGATGGCGTAGATCGCCTCCCCGGGACCGGCGGCCCGCGCCCGCCACTGTAAGGTGCGATACGTACCGTCCGCCGTGCGATAGCGGTTTTCGAAATCAAAGGTGCTGCTGCCTTGCGCCAGGTTCGCAAATTCGGCGTGGGTGGCCGTGCGATCGGCGGGGTGTACGAACTCCATGAACGGACGCGCAAGCAGGTCCTTGCTGCTATAACCGAGCGTTTTTTCGAACGCCGTGCTCACCACACGCAAGTAACCCGACGGGTCGGCGATGCACATGATGTCGCTGGATAGCTCGAAGAACTTTTGCAGATTGTGAGAAAGGACGTCCGGCTGATGCGGCGAGGGAATGACTTTCAACGAAAGCAGCACACCGCCCGGTAAACGAATCGCTTCCAGAGACTGCCACTGCATGCCCTCGGGCGCGGGAACCGGATGTTCCACCGTACCAACTTCCCGGGCACCGGCCAGGACTTCCTGGAGACCCTGCGCGTACTCCTGGTATATGCCGTTCACCGCGCGCAGGTCGTGCCAGAATTCCAGAATACTCTGCCCGGGCTTCGCCCCGGCGACGACCTCTTCGTTTTCCCACGCGGCGTTCACCCGAAGGATACGCCCTTCCGAATCGAGAAGGGCTCTGGAAACACTCGACTTAAGAAAAGAGGTCTCGAATAAATGTTCCTGGGATGCGAGTTCCATGCCGGAGTCAAATCTTGCACCGGTCGTCGTGAAAATGCAAGGAAACTTCCACGGATATTACCGTTCCATGACAACTCTAACAGAATTCCAGTAATTAATGAAATCCAACTACTTTGTACTTTTGCGCGCCTTCCTTCCTCGCCGCCTGCTCGGCCCGGGTCTGATATTTCTGGGAGTTTGGGCATTGCTTTTCGGCGTCGCCTGGCTTTTGCCCCGCGCGGAGTACCAGGGTCGTGAAGTCCAATTCCCGATCCCGTACGATATCGCGATGCAGGGTGCCGATGCGGTCCGTGCCTACACCGACGACCCGGTATTATACTTCCACACGGCCCGGGCCCTGGAACCGTTCGAAGAATGGGAAGCGGCGCTGCAACTCTACGACGCGGCAATATTCCTGGTGGAGGAAGGTACAACGAATGCGTCGCAGTCCACGGAAGGACTGAGCCGCACCGAAACTATATTTCAGGCACGTCGCGGTGCTCTACGGTGTCTGCTCGCACTGGAGTGGCACGGCGATTTTTTGGAACGCATGTCCGGCAACGAACACTGGCGCACGGCGGCGAACCACGAAGCCCGGGCCCTGTTCTATCTTAAGACCGGGCGCTACGCACAAATGATTCCGGCGTTCCTGCGTTCACAGTTTGCGGATCGATATGCGTTCGTACCTGTGAGCGCCGCGCTCATGACCGGACTGTGCTGGCTCATCTTCGTCGTGCATCTCGGACGACTGCGGTTCAGCGCGGGCAACCTTGCCTTGAGCGCGGCGGCGGTGCTGCTGGGCATGCTCAGCGTCGCGGGCACCCTGGTGGTGCTCTTCGTTTCCGAGGAGTGGATCGGCTTCGAAAAATTACCGCCAACGATCATCGGAAACATGCTCCACATGGTTCTCGGCGTGGCGTTACGCGAGGAACTCCTGAAGCTGTTGTTTTTTCTCCCGCTCGTACCGCTCTTGCTGCGCCAGGATGATCTCAGCGTACTCGTTCTCGCCGCGCTGGTAGGGCTGGGCTTTGCCGTCGAAGAGAACGTGGGATACTTTACGGCCGGCGGCGGCTTCACCGTCATCGCGCGTTTTCTCACGGCGAACTTCTTTCACATGACGCTCACCGGTTTCGCCGGCCTCTATCTCGTGCGGGCCGTGCGCACGCTACCCGCCGCGCTACGGGGCCGCAGTCGTGCCATGGCCGCCGAGGCCTGGGGGGAATTCGGAGCACAGTTCGGCCTGGTGATCCTCCTGCACGGAGCGTACAACTTTTTACTCACGGATCACAACATCGGCGATCCGATGATCGCGATGATCGTGCATGCCTGGCTGGCGTATCGATTTCTGGGTCTCGCGAAGGAACTCGGTGCCGGCGGGCGCCGCCGCATTCCCTTATTGAACGTGTTCTTCGGCGTCTGCGCGCTGAGCAGCGGCACTGCCTATCTCATGCTGGTACCGCTGCTCGGTCCCGTGCAGGCCCTGTTGTCCGTTTTCGAGGGCATGCTGGGCCTTGCCTTCGTGGCGATCGTGTTCGTGGTGCAAACCCAGGAATGAGACTTCCACCGGAACCGCGCAGGTGTAGATCGAAAGCAAGAACAGCACGGCAACAAAAACGAGGCCGCCCACGGCCGTGGTGTAACGCATAAGCCACCAATAACGAGTGGGCCGGCCGTCGTCCGGAAGCTCGGCCGGCTCGCGATTCTTTGCAGCCTGGCGGCTATCCCGTAGAGGCAGCCAGCGCAACAGGCCGCCGTCGTGTTCGTCGTCCCGTCGGCGCATTGTTGCTGCGATCTGAAAATTAATTCGCCGGTAGTTGCTGCTTGATTTGAGCCTGAACGAAGTCCATGATTTCGTTCGCGGGAAAGTTTTGATCGGTGAAGGTTATTCCGGCCTGCACAACGATCTGCTTCGTACCGCCTACTTCCAGGCCCGTGGACTTGATGTACAGCGTATCCAACTGCTTCTCGTCAACACCGGGGAATTCGTTGAGAATGTTCGCACGCAACAGAACGGGGTCGATGCCTTCGACGACCTTCGCGGCCAGGGCAGTGTTTTCTTCCGTGTTGTCGTACTGGTCGACGGTGACGTTGCGTTGGGACTTGTAGGTGACCGGTGAACAGGCGATGGCAAAGAACAGGGTCGCCGTCAGTAAGGCCAGGGTAATACGAAAAGGGTAAGGCTTCATAGCCGCAGTCTTGAGCGCGGCATGCTCCGGGCAACCGATTTTAGCGCCCCGTGCTCGATCCCGCCGTCTTCAACGCCAGCATGCCGCAGGCCCCGTCGATGTCTTTGCCCGGCGAACCGCGGTTGAACACGGTGAGCCCGGCGTCCAGCAGACGCGAACGGAACTCCACCACCTCGTTCTCCGAGGGGCGACGCCAGCCCATGAGCGTGGTGTTCAGCGGGATCAGATTGATCTTACAACGCACGGAGCGGCCGATCTTGATCAGCTTCGCCAGATGATCGTCGCTCATGTTAACGCCGGGAATCATGACGTATTCGAAGGTGATGCGCCGATCCAGGGATTTCGTAAACTTACGCGCAACGGATATTAGCTTCTCCAGCGGGTGCTTTTTGTCGACGTCCATGATCTCCGCGCGCTGCTTCGGGTCCGGATGATTCAGGGAGATGGCCAGATTAAACGGCTCGCGATCCTGAATGAAACGTTCGATGGACGGGACGACCCCCGCCGTGGAGATCGTAATGTGTCGCGCGCCGATGTTCAGCCCCTCGGGATGGTGGAGCAAACGCGCCGCCTTAATGACGTTGTCGTAATTATGAAAAGGCTCGCCCATGCCCATGAAAACGACGTTCGTGTTCATCTCCCCGCGCCGGCGAATGAGTTCGTAGACCTGCTCGACGATCATCCAGGGCGGCAGGTTTCCCAGGAAGGGCAACGTGCCCGTGGCGCAGAACGAACAGTTGAGCGTACAACCGGACTGCGACGAGATGCAGACGGTTTTGCGTGCTTTCTTTTCGGAATCCGGCGCGCCGGCCTTGCCCGGCGGCGGGATGATCCACACCGCCTCCACCAGGCGGGCGTCGTTTTCTTCGGCGTCCCGGCGGCGGTCCCTGCCCGTATCGAAAACGATCTTCTCGGTGCCGTACTCGTCCCGCGACGAATGACGCACCGGCAGCTCCGGTAGCGCGTTCAGCTCCGTAAGTTTTACGCGCAGGTCCTTTGAGAACTCGGTGAAATCGTCGAGACTGGTCGCCAGGTGTTTGTTCACCCGGCGAAAGGCCTGCTTCGCGCGGAACTTCGGCTCGCCGAGTTCACCGAACAACGTTTCGAGTTCGGAAAGAGACTTGCCTTTTAGATTGTAAACGTCGCCGGCCATTGTTAATATTCAAAGAATTTCAGTTAAACAAAAACGCCCCGGATCATGAGGCAGTATTTTTTTGGGCGTTCCCCTCGCTGCGCTCGGGTCGCGCTCCTCCGGGCTCCGCTTCGCTGCGGTCTCGCCTATCGGCGAGACTGGCGCTGCGCGCCACCCTGCGGATCGCTAACGCATAAGAATTGCTAAATCACGACCTGCGCCGGATCATCATTTGCTACCACTTCGCCGATCACCATCGGTTCACCGACGGCGTTGTCCGTGAAACACGGCGCCAGTTCCGGGACCGCGCGCAGCGTCGCAAATCCCGCGCGTACTTTTGCGAGAATCGCATCCGCCTGTTCTCTCGCGACCGCCATTACCAGGCCGATGCCCATATTATACACGGAAAACATTTCACGATCATCGATTTTTCCGCGGTCCTGAATGGTTGCGAACACCGGCGGCGGGGTCCATGCTTTGCGATCGATGCGCGCCAGTAAGCCGTCCGGCAGAATGCGCGGCAGGTTTTCGAAGAAACCTCCGCCGGTCACGTGAGCCAGGGCGCGCAGCCCGTGTTCCGCGGCGGCGCCGGAAAACGCATCGAGCACGTCCCGTATGCCGCGTTCATAAATAATCGTCGGCCGCAGTAGAATCTCATGCAACAGAAAGTCCCGGTCACGCGCGGCTTCCGGCAGGTGCAGACCATCTTTTAAGAACAACCGTCGCACAAGAGACATGCCGTTCGAATGCACCCCCGAGGACGGAACGCCGATCAACACGTCGCCGGCCTGTACGCGCTCCGGATCCAGCAAGCGCGCACGCTCCACAACGCCGGTGGTGAAACCGCCGAGATCGTAATCGTCCGGCGCCATGGTATCGGGATGCTCGGCAGTCTCACCGCCGGTCAATGCGCAACCCGCCGCGCGGCAACCGGCCGCGATGCCCTCGACGATGGCAGCCATGCGCGCCTGATCCAGCTTGCCGCAGGCAATGTAGTCCATGAAGAAGAGCGGTCGTGCGCCGGTGGCCAGGAGATCGTTCACACACATGGCCGTGAGATCGATGCCCACCGTCTCGTGACGATCGTAAAGTTTTGCCAGGTGCAACTTAGTGCCGACGCCGTCGGTGGACGAGACCAGCACCGGCTGCTCATAGTCTTTCAGCGCGGACGCGTCGAACAAACCGCCGAAGCCCGCGCGGTCCAACAACACCTCCGGACCATGCGTGCTTTTCACGGCCCCGGCGATGCGTTTGACGAAGTCACGACCGGCGTGCGTATCCACCCCGGCGTCACGGTAGGTCGTTGGTTTATCGGGCATGACTGGAAACAATCGCGAAGCTTTCACCGCGGAGACGCAGAGCACGCGGAAGCTTGTTTAAAGACTTCGCACCACGAACGCTTACCGTCAACCGCACACCCTCGCAGCCCCTCAGCGTCTCTGCGGTGAAAAACGCTTCGATCGCCTCGGGGCAGCACTGTGCGCCTTATTCTTCCGCGCGGATGGTCGAGGTCGGAGCCGTCACATCGACTTTGATGAGATACGTCTTCACTGTTTCGTTGCCCAGCGGATCGACGATGCGGAACGTGAGATTGTGCTCGCCGTCCTGGGGGAGCTTGACCGTGTCGCCCGGCTTCAGCTCGGCGTAGTTACCGTCGTCGATTTTGTAGTAGAGGCGGTCCTCTTCGTTGAAGCGGGGCACGCGCATGCCGTCGCGGTTCAGTAAGATGGGCTCGCCTTCTTTCGCGTGGGCGGAATCCAGCTCACGAATGACCGGGAGGGCCGGCGGCGTGGTATCTACATAATAACTGAACAGCAGCTTGCGCGTTTCGTTGCCGATGCGGTCGACTGCCTTGTACTCGATGACGCCGCGCCCGCCGTTATCGCCGGTCTGTTGCGCGAGACCGATGCTGCTATTGTACGTCTGCCACTCCCCGTCGCGACCCGGACGCCAGAGGATTTCTTTGACCCCGACGCCGATGGAGCCGTCGTTGCCGGTCAGCGCCAGGCGCGCTTTCGGGGCGACGCCGCCGTCTTTGGTCATGGGCGTGCCGGAAAGCGTGGCCGTTACTTTGGGCGGAGTGCTATCGATAAGGATTTGCCGCGTGGTAACGCTGCTCTTGTTGCCGGCGCGGTCCACGGTGTAGTACTGAATTTTGTAAAAGCCGTCGCTTTGCAGGCGAACCACCTGATCGGGGATGCGGCGATACTCAGCGTCGTTGATGCTCACAAAGAGGTCCTCGAAACCGGAGAGATCGTCCGTCGAGGTGAAACGCAGCACGAGAGACTTGCCGCCCGGCACGGAGTAGACCTCGACGCCGCCGATGTTCTTGCCCTGAACGACGTCGCCGCCGCTGCCACCTCCGGAATCGTTGCCGCCGATGCGCAGCGGCTGGAGCGGCTGGTCGGCCTCGGTGTCTTTGACCTTGCTCTGGCCGTCCTGAGCCAACAGGCCGCCGGCGAAAATGGCCGCGGCCAGCAGCACGAAGAGTACGGTGCGGTGGTCTTGAATTCGGAAAGATAATGACATAGATATCCTCAAAACTTGCGGGAAATCGCGTGTGAGAACACATTCACGCACGCTCAGCGGGTACGCAAGCAATTCAGGAAATCTCCCGAGTTTCTGTGCGGGGGGCCCCGATTTGGAATCCGTAGGAGGCCTGGTCTTGCATTTCGAGGCCCTCGGCCAGTACGGTGTCTTCGAGGCGGGCGAGTTTCTTCCGGCATTTCTTGCAGCGGGCGATGTGCGTGCGATCGTCCCGGGACACTTCTCGCCCCAGGCTGTAGTTCATGATCACTGCTGGGTCCGGACAGGCCATGTATGCTCAGTATCGGCGGGACATAAGAACCGCCAGGGGCTTTTTTTGACGCGGATGCGGGCGGTGGGGTTCGCGGGAAGTTGAGGATTGGACTCTTCGCGCCAGGGATGTGCAGGGTCGCGCGCAGCGCGAGTCCGGAGCGAAGCGGAGGACCGAAGCGAAAGCGGAGCCCGTAGCAGCCCGGTCGCCGCCGCTTCCGACGCGGCGGCGAGGCGCCCAAAAGACAATTGCATGATCTTTTCTTTGGGCGTCTCCTGGCGGCCAGGCCCAGGCGGCCAGGACCGCGCATTCCGCGACTCCGCCTTCGGCTTCGGTCCTCCGGCTTCGCCTCCGGACTGCCGCTACGCGGCATCGCTCCAATCGCTGACGCGAAGAATTGGAATTTCCCTCACCCGAACCGCTTCGCCGCGCGTGCCTTTGCCTTTGCGGCTTCTTCCTCGCGATTCTTCGGCGCGGCCTGGGTAACGAGGCCGGCCAGAAGTTTCCGCGCGGCCTCCGTGACTTCGTCCACGGCCTGCTCGAAGACGGCCTCATTCGCCTGTGATGGCGTGTTGAATCCGCTCAACTTGCGTACGAACTGCAACGCCGACGCGCGGATCTCTTCGTCCGTGGCGGGCGGTTCGAAGTTAAAGAGCAGTTTGATGTTCCGGCACATGCTACTTCTCCGACCACACCGCGAACTCGTTGCCGCCGGGTTCCGCAAAATGAAAGCGGCGCCCGCCCGGAAACGAAAAGATCGCCTTCACGATCTTCGCCCCGGCGCCTTCGACTTTCGTGAGCGTGGCCTCCAGATCGTTACTATAGAAGACAACCAACGCGCTGCCTTTCCGCGTGTCCGCGGCCAGCTCGGCTTTAAAAAAACCGCCGTCCAGCCCGGACTCCGCGGCAAAGAACGCCGTGTACTCCGGGCCGTAGTCCGTGAACTTCCAGCCGAAAACGTTTTCGAAAAACGCCTTCGTCGCGGCGAGGTCCCGGGCGGGGAACTCTACGTAGTTGATGGCCTCGTGTTTCATCTTAATCTACACTCTCCGGAAGTTTGCCGCTGCGCGCGATCTCCGAGTACAACCGCGCCGAATCCCGCACCCGGCGTGCCTGGGTCACGAAATCCACCTCCACGAGACCGAAGCGCGCCGTGTAACCTTCGGCCCATTCGAAGTTATCCAGAAACGACCAGTGATAATAACCTTCCACGTTGACGCCCTCGTTCATGGCCCGGCGGACGGCGTTCAGGTGATCGACGATGTACCGGCCGCGAAAGGTGTCCGCCGCGTCCGCCGTGCCGTTTTCCGTAATGCGAATCGGCAGACCGTAGCGGCTGTGCAGATCTTTCAGAATGCGATACAGGCCCTCCGGATAAATTTCCCAGCCGAGATCGTTCTTCGGCCCGCGCGGATTCGTTTCCACTTCGATGAACAGAGTCTGCGGTTTCCAGAGCTTGAACGACACCAGATCGCGCGTATAGTAGTTGAGTCCGAAGAAATCCCAGGCTCGGCCTTCGTGCAGTTGTTCGCCGGAACCGAGGGGCGGCAGCAGACGCCCGCTGTGAATGCAATCCGACACCAGGCGGTTCATGCGATAGTCCGCGGAGTTCGCACGGTCCACGTCCAGTCGGCGCGCGGCGTTTTTCGGATCGCTGATGCGCATATGCTTGGCGATGCTGACTTTCGGCGACTTCCAGTTACGGCGCGCGTGGGTTTCGTGGATCAGATCATACAAATAAAAATGCGCCATCACGAGCGATCGTTGCACGCGTATGGACGCCGCGTAGCCGGAAAGACCCGACTTCGCCGGCGGCCACTCGCCGTACAGATAACTCAGGAACGCGTAGACGTTCGGCTCGTTGATGGTGATGTACTCGTCTACGATGTCGCCAAGCCCTTCGACAATGAAGCGCGCGTAGGCGTAGAACTCCGCCAGGTTCTCTTCGCGCTCGAAGCCGCCCTTTGCGAGCCACCACTGCGGCAACGTAAAGTGATGCAGCGTGAGCAGCGGGCGAATGCCCTTGCGCCGTAGCGACGCGATCATCTCTCGCACGTGATCCAGCGCCGCCGTGTCGAAGGGGGCGCCCTCTTCCGGCTGGAAACGCGACCAATCCACGCCGAAACGATACGCGTTCAAACCCAGTTCGCGCATGATGCGATAGTCGTCTTCGTAACGATTCCAGTGGTCGCAGGCCGGATCGCAGGAGGAACCGTCGAGGATGCGGCCAGGCTGCGTGCAGAAGTGATACCAGTCCGACGCGCGATCGCCGCCGTCGATCTGCGTGGCCGAGGTGGCCGTGCCCCATAGAAAATCGATGGGGAAACGCTTCGTCGTCGACGGGGCAGGCGAAGTTCGCGGCGCCGGACGGACGGGGACTCGCGCCGCGGGGGGAGCGCGGCGCCGGACGGACGGGGACTCGCGCCGCGGGGGGAGCGGTGCCGGCCGGTGATTCGGGTGCCGCGGGCGCCGCACTTTTTTTCGAACGTTTCGCCGGCGTTTTCTTCGAAGAAGTAGACGCGCGCTTTTTGGACGCCGTCTTTTTTGCGCTTTTCTTCGCGGTTTTCACTGACTTTGCCGCGCCGGTCTTTTTCGCTGTTTTCGCCGCGGACTTTTTCGCGGATTTCGTGGAAGATTTTTTGGCTGATTTTTTGGCCGCTTTCTTTGCCATGGAGTACTGCTTTTTTCGAGCACCGCCAGAAATGCAATCGCTTCGACATTTTGTATCGCGTCTTCCCGCTCCCGCCCTCGCCGCCGGCCTGGCATTCTTCCTCGGCCTGAGCGGATTCGCCTCCCTGCCGGGCGAACCCTACGTGGTTCGCAAGATTCCGCCGGACCGCGCCGCGTGCGAGAGACTCTACGAGCACCAGCTCAAACTCCTCCGCGAGGATCCGGACAATCCGTTCTACGCCTCGGTGAACCTGAACATCGAAGCCCTGCAAAACGAGGCCAGCCGCGAGGCGGAAGTCAAGCATTGCATCGAACGCACGAGCATCGACAGCTATAACTGTCAGTTCAACGCGAAGTCCTTCGCGGAGTTGGTCCAGTGTCGCGGCAAGTTTCCGGACCGGCAAAACAACGAGGAGTCGAAACAGCCGGAAACGGACCAACCCACGGGCGTCGAGGTGGATCGCACGCCCGAAAAACAGAACGGCGGTGCTGAGACCATGCCCACGGGACGCTTCACTGTCAACGCAACGAACTGCGACCGCGCCTACGATCACATGTACCGCGTCATCACGGCCAGCGCGAAGTTCAACGAACGCAAAGACCGCGAACGATTGCTGAAGTACTGGGAATCCGGCGAAGCGAAAAACAGCTTCCGGCAACGCTGCCTTTCCGACTTTCAGCCTTCCGATCTCGGCTGCCTCATCGCCACGAAAGATCCGGATGTATTGCAGGGATGCCTGCTGGTAATTCCACCCCGCTAAAATTACATTTCGTAACACTTGTATTGTCGCCGGAGATGTTTCGTCTTCGGTGGCGCTGCGTCGCGCTCTTCTTTCAGAAAAAACGTCGCCGGTTCTGCGGAGGCCTCAGACCCTCGCACTGTTTTAGTCCCGGAGAGACGCATGGAAAAACGCACACTCAACACAGCCCGGATGATTGCCTACGCCGCCGGCGGCGTCGCGATGAATCTTACCGATCTAATCATCTCTCAGTGGTTGCTGTTTCGTTATCTTCCCGAAAAGAGCGGGGACCCGTTGATTCAGGGCCTCGTATTCGGCGGCGTTACGTTAACCGCATCCGTGACGTTCAGTCTCTTCTTTTCTCTGGGACGCATCACCGACGCCATCACGGACCCCCTTGTCGGTTACTGGAGCGATCACCTCGTTTCGAAACGCGGCCGGCGCATCCCGTTCATTCTCTACGGCGTCGGCCCGTTCGCCCTGGTGTTCTTCTTGATGTGGACGCCCCCCACCGACGGCCCGAGCACCATCAACGCCATTTTCGTCTTTGTGCTGATCCAGGCCTACTTCGTTCTATATACGATTGTGATTGCTCCGTATCTCGCGTTGATTCCGGAGATTGTCTCCGAACCGAAACAACGCGTGAA
Organism: Leptonemataceae bacterium; assembly: GCA_965227295.1. GTDB lineage: Bacteria > Spirochaetota > Leptospiria > Leptospirales > Leptonemataceae > JANSYA01. The sequence goes on from OZ245742.1 coordinate 395,832, forward strand.
CCTCACGACGCTCCAGGCGGTCTTCGTTCTCGTAAGCACGCTCATGTTCGGCGCGAGCGGTTTGATCATCAGCGTTTTCGGCTGGACCGTCATGGCCGCTTCGGTGGCCATTCTGGCGGCCGTGGCCCTGGTTCCGACTTTGCTGTTCATTCGCGAACCGGAGGCCCACCGCCCCGTGGAACGCGAGCCGCTGCAGATCTTTCGCTGGATCGGCATGACCCTCAAGAATCCGGCGTTTTTGCCGGTGGCGCTGTCGACGTCGTCGTACTGGTTCGCCCTGAATACGCTGATCATGCTCGTGCCGTTCTGGGTGAAGGGTTATCTCGGCCTGGAAGAAGATGCGGCGACGATCGTGATGCTTCCGTTCCTCGGGACGAACCTGATCTTCTTCTTCGTTTTCAACTACGCCGCGAAACGTTTCGGCAAGTATCCCGCGTTCCTGGCCGTGTTTCTGGGCACGGCCGCGCTGGCCCCGCTCTTCTGGGTGGTCGGCGAGGGCATTCTGCCGGGCTCACCGCTCATGCAGACAGCAGTGGTCATGGGCCTGATCGGCATCCCCGCCGCCGGTTACATGATGTTGCCCTTCGCCATCCTGGCCGACGTCATCGACTTCGACGAAACCCTCACCGGCAAGCGGCGCGAGGCGATCTTCTTCGGCACTCAGGCCATCTTTCAAAAATCGGCCATTGCCCTGTCTATTGCGGTCTTCGGCGTTGTCGCCTACCTCGGCGGAGACGGGACTTCCGTAACCGCGTACGGACTAAAGTTAGAGGCGGGCATCGCCGGCGCCATGTGTCTGCTCGGGGCGGTACTGTTCTTGAGGTATCCGCTGCGGGAGAACGGCGCCGGGGAGGCCTAAAAAAACCGGAACGCCGTCTTAAAAATGATCGCACATTCACCGGAGGAAACGGAGGCTCGCTGAAAAAGTATTTCAGAGTGTCTCCATGTCATCGCAGCTCACCTTCCCCCGCATGATCGCCTACGCCTCGGGCGGCGTGGCCATGAATCTCACGAACCTGGTCATTTCCCAGTGGCTGCTCATACGCTACGTCCCGGAGAAAGGCGGCGATCCGCTCATCTCCGGCTTAGTATTCGGGGGGATGATCTTAACGGCGGCGGTGACGTTCGGCCTCTTCTTCGCGCTCGGTCGCATTACCGATGCCATCACCGATCCTCTGGTCGCTTACTGGAGCGATCATCTCGTTTCGAAACGGGGCCGGCGCATCCCCTTCGTGCTCTGGGGCACGCCGCCCTTTGCCATCGTCTTTTTCCTGATGTGGACGCCGCCCACGGCAGAGCCGTCGCTCACGAACGCGCTCTTCGTCTTTGTCCTCATCCAGGCATACTTCATTCTGTATACCATCGTCGTCGCGCCGTACCTGGCGCTCATTCCGGAGATCGTTGCCGACCCGAAGCGCCGCGTGAACCTGACGACGCTGCAGGCGATCTTTGTGATGATCGGCACGCTGCTCTTCGGTGCGAGCGGCGCCGTCATCGAAAACTTCGGCTGGACCGCCATGGCCGCGGGGGTGGCGATACTGAGCACGCTGACGTTGCTGCCCACGGTTCTGTTCATTCGCGAGCCGGAGTACACGCCGCCGCCGGAGGATCAACGGGAGCCGCTGCAAGTATGGCGCTGGATCAAACTTACGCTTGAGAACCCGGCCTTTCTTCCGGTGGCGCTGTCCACGTCGTGCTACTGGTTCGCTCTGAACACGATCATCGTTCTGATTCCGTACTGGGTCGAAGGCCATCTCGGCCTGGGCAAAGACTCGGCCACGGTGGTGATGCTTCCGTTCCTGGGCATCAACCTGGTATTCTTTTTCGTTTTCAACGTTCTCGCAAAACGACTCGGCAAGTACGCGGCGTTCATGGTCGTATTGATCGGCACGGGAGTGTGCGCGCCGCTGTTCTGGCTGGTGGGCGCGGGAGTGTTGCCGGGCTCTCCGCTCGTGCAAACGGCGCTGGCCATGGGCCTGATCGGCATTCCGTCGGCGGGTTTTATGATGCTCCCCTTCGCGATTCTTTCGGACGTGGCGGACTACGACGAAACCTTGACCGGCCGACGCCGCGAGGCGATCTTCTTCGGCACCCAGGCCATCTTTCAAAAATCGGCGATTGCGCTGAGCATTCCGGTGTTCGGCGCCCTGGCTTATTACGGCGGCGACGGAAGCGCCGTAACCGAAGGCGGCCTGAAGTTAGCGGCAAGCCTGGCCGGCGCGGCAAGTCTTTTGGGCGCGGTTACGTTCCGGAGGTATCCGTTGCGGGAGAGCGACGGCGGTGTGGTGGTGCGGGATTACGATAAATAGCATCAGTTAGCGAGGGCCGCGACCGTGCTGAATTCACAACACAAGAACGCCCTCGTACTGTTGCAGAGAAAAGACGTCGGTCCGGTCGTGGTATTGAAAGCCGAGCCCGCGAGCACTGCACTGACGCTGGTCCAGCCGTTGCACTCCACCAGGCCGTTCGTCTGAGCTCCGACGTTGCCGGAAGAACCAAATCCTCCGATCCAGTACTCCCCGGAAGGGATCTTACCGAACTGCGCGTTCAGAACAACCTCGTTTGCCGTACAAAGATGGGCCGTACTGCTGCCGGCACAGGCCGTCTGGCAAAGGCTGCGAACCGTCTCATAGCCGCCGGCACCACCGGAGAAACTGGCCGTCGATCCGCAAACGACTCCCGCCGTCAGGGACTGGGTGGCGGTCGATGTCGTGCTCTGAGCGACATAGCTCAGGAGACTCAAAGATGTCGCCAGAGGAACGGCCGGGTCCCGGTCAGTCTCCAGGTTGCAGCCGACGTTCAGCGTCAGGGCCACGGCGATTAAAAATGTCCAGCGGATGCTTGCTCTCATAAAACCTCTTAGAAACCGAATCTAAATTCCAATAGATGCCTGCTCTCACTGACGAAAGGGTCGAAATCCGTCCGGAGTGTGGTACGCCAGGCATCGTCCCCGTCCCCCGCGGCAGTGTCGCTCATCGATCCCCCACCCACCAATCCGGCATCAATGATGTTCCAGACGTAGATGATACCCAGCAGGTACGATACGTTCTGCCTGTTTCGGCTGGCATTCAACCGGCGTACAAATTGATCTTCCTGTTCGACGAAAGCGAAGGCAGTCAGCGCGGGGGAAACTGCGAATGGTGCAAGAAGGCTCAATCGATGGACTGCCTCACGATAATCCCGGTCGGCCGAACGCACCTGCCGATCCGTGACGTAGAGGAGAGCAACGCTCAACAAAAAGCCGCCGCCGAATACGCCGGCGCGGGTGCCCGATTCTTTGTAGTACTGGCCCCAGCCCGGCACAAGCGCACTACGCCATGCCGGACCGAACTGAAACGATCCCGGGTCGTAGACCCATTCCGTTCTGTTGGCTTCCGTCTCTCTGCCGGCCTGACGGGCTGAATCCCGGGCGACCCTTCGCTCGCGCAATTCTTGCTGCTCGGCGAGGGTCATAATGCGCGCCAGGGTTTCGTCGATACGATCGGCCGACGCGGTCAACGTCTTCACGGCTTCCAGGCGCTCTTCATTCGTCGCGTACTCGTAAAGGACTTCACGAACGCCGGATCGGGGCAGCTTGCGAACACCGGATCGTGTACGGATGCTGATGGAAAGCCCGTCTTCGCTGATGATCTGTCCGTCGTAGACAACATCATCCTTCATCAGGATGACGTCTGCCCTCAGGCCTGTCCTCGGCGACACTGCGGCCAGGACCATCGCCGTCACCACGAGAGTCGCGGGCCCCGTGAATCCGACCTTCATTCTTCCAGTACCTTTGTTCTGAGAATGTCTCGCTTATCGAGAGTGATTCGCCGACCGCTTCTCGTCTCAATCGTCAACGTCGCCCCGTCCCCCTGAATGACACGGCCGACTTCCCGGCTCCCGTCCCGGAGTTCGAAGCTCTGCCAGATCATCAGCGTCGCGCTGTCCGACAATCGCCGGGCTTCCGGGCTGCCGGCCGGAACCAGTTTCCGTCCCCGCAGAGCAGCGGCGTCGAAGGCGACCTGAGCCGGCGCGGAAAAAGAAGCACGCCTCGTTCGACCGTCCGGCAATCGATGCAGAAAATCGACGGAGCCTTCATGCAGGGTGAAGCTGCCGTAGCCGGGCCGGTAGTCCACGCTGAAGTTCGTCCCCGTGACACGCAGGTCCCCCAGGGTATGGATAAGTCGAATATCCACGGGAGCATGGAAGTGCAGATCCGCCAGGAAATACGGAGTCACAATGTCTACGGCCCCCGGCGATCGGTCGGACCCAACAATCACGCCGATACCGCGATGCATTTGAATCGAGCCGGCCGCCCCTTCCATAAGGGTCGGCCCGAAGATCGTCTCGTAGCCCCGGACCGGGCGGAGAGGCAGCACCGGACTCACGGTGGTCAGCACACGATCGTCCTGGATGAGTGCCGGAAGCCCCAGCCAGAGCGTGACGCTGACGAGAGCGGCAGCCGCAAGGCCCAGCAAAGGGCCACGAAGAAAAACACGCGAAGCCGGCAAACCCGTCGCGCTCCGTTCCCGGCGCCCGGCCAGGACACTCAAGGCCTCACCTGGAGGAAAGATCCCCAGGCGTTGATGAAAGCGAAACTCACGCCAGGCGACCTCCATGAGGCGCTCGACTTCGTCGTCGCTGTTCGCGCGCCCGGCACCGGCGGGAGAAACCTCCAGGTGCTGCAGAAGTCGAATGCGCTCCCGGCGGGACAGGTTCCGCAGCCTGCGTATATCCTCCGATTCGATTTTCATTCACCGAAATCCTCGAGATAATTCGAAAACACTTCTTCGATTTTCGTCAGGGCGCGCTTCATGCGGGTATGCGCATTCGTAACCGATATATCGAGCATTTCGGAGATCGTTTTGTAGTCGTATCCTTGAATGCGTAGCTTCACGACGATCGCGTAATGTTCGGGGAGTTTTTGCAGCAGGCGATAGAATTCCGCGCGCCGCTCCTCAACCAGGAGCAGCGTCTCGGGATCGGGACGCGCGTCGCGTGGATCCACCGCGTCTACGTCGGCCTGTCGAAAGATTCCCTGTTGCGCATAGCGGCGCTTCTCATAGCCGCTCTTGTTTCTGAGTATGTCGTAAAGCCACGAGCGAGGACGACCTCGATCAATGTACTCGTCGAATCGCTCCCACGCGATTTCGAAGCATCGGTCCAGAATGTCTCGCAGATGATCGAAGGGAAAGCGCAGAGATCTCAGGAAGTTGTACGCGGAATCGTAAGAGTCCTCGTAAAAGCGAGAGAACTCATGCAACCGCTCTTTGTTTGAATGTGATCCCTCCTTCATTCAAACTGAGCTTTATTCGTCCGAATCATTTCGGGTCAAGAACTTTCGCAAGCCGGTATCCCCGGGCATTTTTTCCGGGCCGGATTTTTTTTCTGCGAAGCGCCAGATTTCTCCTCACCCGACCATATATGTCTACCAGAGGCCGCTGCGTGCGGCAACTAAGATTTCAGGAGAATCATATGAAAACTAAACTATTCGCCGTTTTGGTCGTAGTCGCCGGACTTACCGGAGCACTGCATGCCGGCAACACCGACGTGTCTTTCTGGCAGGCGGGAAAGACCGGCATTGCTCTCACACACCTGGGCTCCGGCAGTCAAACGTGTTCCATTTTCTATTACGACACGCTCGGATCCCTCGTCGGTACGGACTCGGTTACCCTGAGCGCACCGCGGGCGTCTCTCTGGCGTACCCCGGCGAACGCTTCGCCTTCGGTAACCTCCGGCTGGGGCAGCGCACGCATCGAGTGTCCCTCCGCCGCGATTGCCCACAGCTACTACTACGACGGCAGCGGGCAACACGGAGAGGCTATCGTCATCAACGGCGGGAATCCGTTCTGATTCCGCACGGCAAGGTGTCCGTATGAATGCTTGCAAACAAATCGTGCTCATCCTTGCCCTGGCGGCAGCCGCGACAATGGCGTGCGCCAATCACGGCCAGGGTGACCGGGCGCCGACGGCTCCGACTTCGGAGACTTTTGATTCGCCGATTGCCGAAGGGTTGGCCCGCCATCTGTCGATCACTCCGGCATCGCAGTGCCGGCCAAACGAGAGCTGTTTATAAGCGATAGACACACCTGCGGCGCCCCGGGGCACGAAAGTGTTCCTGGGCGTTTATCGTTCCTGGACGGCGCGGCAGTCGGACGCATACGCGAGTCCATCTTCAGCGATAAATTTCTGCGCCGCCTTTCAAAAACTCTTCCGACTTCTCCGCCATGCCCGCGCCCGCTTCGCCGGCAACACTCTCCAAACTGCCGTCCTGCGCCATGTCCCGAATCTGTTGCGTAATTTCCATGGAGCAGAACTTAGGACCGCACATGGAACAGAAGTGCGCGAGCTTCGCCCCCTCGGCCGGCAGCGTCTCGTCGTGGAACTCTTTGGCCTTCTCCGGATCGAGGGACAGATTGAACTGATCCTCCCAGCGAAACTCGAAGCGGGCCTGAGACAACGCGTTGTCGCGGATCTGGGCGCCCGGGTGTCCCTTGGCCAGGTCCGCGGCGTGGGCGGCGAGTTTGTAGGTGACCACGCCCTCTTTGACGTCGTTTTTATTCGGCAGGCCTAAGTGTTCTTTCGGTGTAACGTAACACAGCATGGCCGTGCCGTACCAGCCGATCATCGCGGCGCCGATGCCCGAGGTGATGTGATCGTAACCCGGCGCGATGTCCGTCGTGAGCGGGCCCAGCGTATAAAAGGGCGCCTCGTCGCACCACTCCAGTTGTTTCTCCATGTTGTCTTTGATCATGTGCATGGGTACGTGACCGGGCCCCTCGTTCATGACCTGCACGTCGAACTCCCACGCGCGCTTCGTAAGTTCGCCCTGGGTCTTCAGCTCGGCGAACTGCGCCTCGTCGTTCGCGTCGGCGATCGAGCCGGGCCGCAGTCCGTCGCCGATTGAAAACGATACGTCGTAGGCCGCGCAGATTTCGCAGATGTCGTCCCAGTGCGTGTACAGAAAGCTCTCTTGATGATGCGCCAGACACCACTTCGCCATGATCGATCCGCCGCGGGACACGATGCCGGTGACCCGCTTCGCCGTGAGCGGGATGTAGCGCAACAACACGCCGGCGTGAATCGTGAAGTAGTCCACGCCCTGCTCGGCCTGCTCGATCAACGTATCTCTAAAGATCTCCCAGCTAAGTTCTTCTGCGCGACCATTTACTTTTTCCAGGGCCTGATAGATGGGCACCGTGCCGATCGGCACCGGGCTGTTCCGCAGAATCCACTCGCGCGTTTCGTGGATGTTGTCGCCCGTCGAGAGGTCCATGACCGTATCGGCCCCCCAGCGAATGGCCCAGACCATCTTCTCCACCTCCTCGGCAATCGAGGACGTCACCGCCGAGTTGCCGATGTTCGCGTTGATCTTCACGAGAAAGTTCCGGCCGATGATCATCGGTTCGATTTCCGGATGATTCACGTTGGCGGGAATAATGGCCCGGCCGCGCTCGACCTCGCTGCGCACGAACTCCGGCGTAATGCCTTCGTTCGCCTTCGGGATCTTCGCGCCCCAATCCACACCAGGATGCTGCTGCGCCAGTTGTTCCAGGTAACGTTCGCGCAAAAGATTTTCGCGGATGGCGATGTACTCCATCTCCGGTGTAATCTCACCGCGCTTCGCGTAGTGCATCTGCGTGACGCGTTTCCCCGGCTGCGCGCGCAACGGATTACGGCGGCGTTCGAAGACATCGGCGCGGCCGGAGTCCCGGGCCGCCGTTTCGCGCTCACGACCGTACCGCGACGACAGCTCGTCCAGTTCCTCGACGTCGCCCCGATTGCGAATCCATTCCAGGCGCAACGGCTCAAGCCCGCGACGAATGTCGATGTTCGCGTCGGGATCGCTGTAGGGGCCGGACGTATCGTAGACGACGATGGGCGGATTCTCCACCAGCTCACCGGACATGCGCTCTCGCGTGGGCGTCTGGGAAATTTCGCGCATGGGTACACGCAGGGACGGTTGCGAACCGGGAACGTAGATTTTGCGCGAGGCCGGCAGCGGACCGGTGGTGATGTACTCGTTCCAGGCGTCGTCGGAACGAAGGTCGGCGGGGGTGCGGGTATTCATGGAGCTTCCTCGTGGTTCGAGCGTTAATAGACGCTCATATTAAGTTACGGGAAGCGGAAGCAGTACATCGCGGACACAATGCAGCAGACTCGCTTCCCTTCACCGGTAGTACCGGCCAGGTTCGAGGGCTCCTCCGTGCGTCCGCGCTGCAAGATGATGCGCATGATAACGAAGTCTCAGGCCGTTGCCGCGGCCACACCCAGCGATGCGATCATTCTGCGCACGCCAGGCGCAAACGTAAACACAAAAATCTTACTGTTCCACGCAGAGCACCGAGCGCGTGTTGCTGCAATTCGGTGAACCGCCGCCGCCGCTGAGGGCGTTCGCATCCACGGCCGTGGCATCCCCCCGTTCACCCTGGTTCGCCGCGCCGCCGGTGCCGGTGCTGGTCCAGGAGGAACAGTGCAACGTGCTGATGGTCCAGTCGGCGTTCAGGCCGGTCCAGTAGGTTCCAGTGGTGCCGAAGGAATTGCTTAACGTGCCGAAAACAAAGATGCCGTTCGCATCCGTGGTCAGAATCGCCGTCGACGTCCCCGCGCGCACGTAGCTGGTGTTCGCCGCGAAAGCCCAATCGTTCGCGCCGCCGGACGGCGAGCAGTTGGCGTTCGTGCACGCGATGCGCAAACCGCTCTGAACCAGCATGGCCTTGTAAGTTCCGGAGCCGGGCCAGTTCGCATCGCCGGCATTGTTGCAGGCCGTGTCCGCCGCGGTCAGCCCGCCGCCGCCGATATTGCCCTGGAAGGTGGAGTTTGTAATCCAGATGCGCTTTGCCGCGGAACAGGTCACGGTTACGCTAACATTGGAGCCGGCAATTGTACCGCTGCCGCTCGCTACGGCGCAGGTACGATCTCCCGGCTGCGTCGACACGGTGACGTTGTACGTGTCTCCGTCCACGATGGCCGTGGCAAAGGCGGTCGTCCCGTCCGCCGTGAGATTCAGATCGTCGCCGCCGTTGTTTTGTAGAGTGAGCGTACCGGCGGTGCCGGTGAGCCCGGTGACCGTGACGCTGACGACAAACGATTGCGTGGCCGGCGTATCCGTATCACCGTCCTCCGCCGGAATGTCCGGCAGCGACGGACCCGGCTGTAGCAGGAGCGGCAATAGATAGCCGGCATAGCCCTGGGTCGCGTCGTAGTTCGCGCACTGCAGCAGCAAAGCGGCGGCCCACAGCAGGACGGCCGGGGAAGATGTCAAACGCCACCGGGACATCGGCAGCCGCATAGACTACCATTCACTGGAAGGTTGTCCAGTGGAATTCGCAGGCCCTGGCGCCACAACGTAATCTAACAAGAACCATCAACCGACGGAAATCGTAATCCGGGCACGACTGGAGCGGCCCGGGACGCTGTCGAACGAAAGAGAGCCGCCGGCCACGGCCAACAGCGCTCCGTGGAGCGAGAGCCCCTGCCCGGCCCCGCCGTTCCGCGCATCCGCGCCCGCGCCCGTTTCCCGGCCGTCGCCTTTGTCCGCCGCAAGGCCCGGGCCGTTGTCTTCGATGATCAGCTCCAGGGCCGGCGCGCGGTCCGTGTGCTCGATCAACGACATGGTAAAACGCAGTTCCGGTTCGCGGTTTCCGCGCCGGCCGTGGCGCGCCGCATTGCGAATCATCTCGCGCGCCGCGTAAAAGACCGTCTCCAATGCGAGGGCCGGCAGACGTTGCGCCGCACGATCCGCTTCCGTATTGCTCTTCCACAGCAAACGATCGAAACCGCCCTCCCGTTCGGCAGCATGACGCAGCGCGTGCGATAACCCCAGGCGCTCCAGATCGGGATGCACCGCGGCCGGGATCTCGCGTAACAATTGCGAAAGCCGCGCGTGAATTTCCGTGAGACCGGCGAGTACGTTTTCCCCGCCGCTGATGTGCGAAAGTTCCAGGATGGACGCATGGATGGCCGGCAGAATGTCATCGTGTACAACTCGACGCGCGCGATCGTCACCCAGTTTGCCTTCGAGGATGCGACTGCGCTGGAGCGATACCACGATGCGCGACAATCGCGCCGCGGCCAGGGTATCCACCAGGCGCTCGGCGGCCGCCTGCGCAATCTCCACTTCTTCCTGGGTATAGAGGCCGCCGCCGTGTTGTTCGCCCAGCAGCAGGACGCCGGCCGCGCTCGCCGGCTGCGCCGACCACAGCGGCACGGCCAGGATCGCGCCGCCGTAACGCGCGGGGTCCACGGACAACAGCCGCGGGTTCGCGAACGACCGGCTGTTCAGCAGTTCCCCGGAACCACCGACCTCCCCGGCGATGCGGGCAAAGCGTAACTCCAGTTCATGCAAACTTTCGGCCGCAGGAAGTTTACGATCGGCCGCCGCCGGCGGATATACGAGCGGCGCGTCGATAAACAGGCGCGCCTCGCCCAGGGGAAAAAGATAAGCCAGCTTGCAATGCAGAATGTCCCGACAGAGTTCCGGAAAGGGATGCGGCAACGCCTCGTCACTCTGGCCGGTGCCGCGGCGTCCTTCTTGAATCACGCTACCGTAGAGATTCTGCGAACTGAGAAACGGCCGGAGGATTTCTAAGTGCCGGTTACGTTCGCGGTTCTGGGAGCGTCCCATCAGCACGAAGACGAGGACCGCGAGGCAGGCCGTACTCATGATTGTGAATCCGCCGGTGCCCATCCACCAACGAACGCACGCAAAGAACAAACCCGCGGCCAGCGCGAAAAAGATGACCAGGTGCCACTGGCGAAAGAGGCCGCGCCGCGGCAGCGCGCCGGAGAAGAGTTCGTAGTAGATCGTGGCGCGACCGGTAAAGAGAATCGCCACGGTCACGAGCAAGGCGACCGGCGTGTCCAGATCCATCAGGAAACGAACCTCACCTACGAAATCGTTGTGGCCGTTGTAACGATTGTACAGAAACCAGCTCAAAAAGCCGGCCACCACCAGGCTCACCAGGAACAGGGCCGTCCCGGCTCCCAGAATGGACGAGCGAGCCCGCTCCCGGGCCGTATCTTTCAGGTTGCCGCTGCGCCGACGCCGACCGAGGAGGATCCCTAAGGCACAACCGGTGGAAGTTAGCAGGTAGAGCCCGAAGAAAATCAGAAAGATCGTGTAGGCGAACGGGGCGCCGTAAAACGGGACGTTGCCGCCCACTATGGTTGCGAGATCCGGGATGGACCCCGCGAACCACAGTACGCCGGGGGTGGACAAAAACAACAACACGACAACATAAACCGACGGGCTGCGTTTCAGAAGGCCTTTGTGCTCGTCGAAGTATCCCGCGAAGTAAAGGACCACGGCGAACCAGCACAGCGGCAGAACGTAGAGTGTGGCGAGAGTCGGGTACCAGAGATACACCAGGACGAAGACCACCACGCGACCGCCGCCGAGCTGAATGGTATAGGCGCCGTGAAAGGCCGCGGCGGCGAGCAGACTGAGCGACGCGAAGTAAACACTGGCCCGCCGGCGCTCGGGTTGCAGGAGGACCGTGGCTCCCAGCCAGAGCAGGAGCAACGTGTTCACCAGCGTCACCATGGGACGCAGGAAGAGGGTTACGGCATCGAACTCCGGCATCAGCCCCTAACTGCGTCTGTAGTGAAATTAAGGCTTACTTCCACTCGACCCATTCTCCGTTCGCGTCTTCGACGTGGGCCTGGCCGTCGTCGTCCCACTGAATCATGCGGCCTTCGCGAACGATCAAAACGGCGCGTACGCGGGCGACCTTTTCGTCGTCGGCGTTTTCGTTGAGGCCCCAGGTGGCGTAGATCTGCCCGTTGATGCGTGCGACGCTGCGTTTGTCGCGAAAGCCCAGGCGGTCGGCGATTTGCCGGTTGCTGAGCCCCGCGGCAAGCATGATTGCCGTGCGCCGTTCGTTGGGTTCCAGCAGGTCCAGGGGCGAGCGCGCGTCGCGATCACCGACTTCCATGACGCGACTCTCAATGTCCGGATCGATGAAGGACTTGCCGGCCGCCGCATCTTTCAGGAGCGGGGCGATCATGGACGGCAACAGATAGTTCGACTTCCGCACGTAGGCGTAATGACTGAGGATGCCCGAGTTCCGAAACTGCCGGTAATACTCATCGTCGTCCTGAATCGAATAAAAGACCACGGGCATGCGCGGGAACTCCCGACGAATGGCCACCGCCGCTTCGATGCCGTTCTGCTCGCCGGCCAATTGTACATCCATGAGGATCGCCGCCGGCGGCGTTTCGCTGGCAATGCAGAAGTCCAGCGCCTCTTCGCCGCTTTCGCTTTCGTGCAGGACTTTGAGTTCGCCGGTTTCTTCCAGGCCCTGGATCAGAGCGGGGCGCAACCGAACGTTGTCTTCGACGACGAGGATGGACAGGGGCGGCGTGCTCACGGTGCGTTGGGTCTCGCTCTTTGCGCTGGAAGATTTAGAGGATGATTTGCGTTTGGCTTCGGCGACGGGCATCTTTGGTTCTCCGGGGGAACGCGGTCAAGTGCGTTCGTTTTGCATGATCTTACGCGATGCGAGGCGGTCGATGCGACGTCTTGATGCACGACCGGGAAGCACCCGGGTGCGCGAACATTTTCACATCATGCGCCGTCGCGCAGCACGAACGCCAGCGCAACAACGTGCACATGCCGTACCGGCTGCGCATCGGTTGCGGTTTGCACGGCCACGTACGCCGCAGCGATGAGCGCGAACGTGCCGAGCTGCAACAACTCCCCGGCACTCCGCGCACGCAGGTAGGCCATCGTCGAACGCAGCATCTCGGCAGTCGTTACGGGTTCCTGCAACGACGCCGCGCCGCCGCTCACGTAGGCCCGCGCGTAGTGCGTCCATAACATCTGCGCGTTCGGCGCGTGCAAAAAGAATCCGAGCGGCCAGCGGAGCGAGCGTTCGTGCAATCGATAGATGCGCTCGGCCCGGCGAATCGTGCGGCTTTCGCGGTCCAGACCGGCCAGCGAGCGACGCAGTGTGCGGTAACTGATCTTCATAGAATGTTAGTCGCACGAAACGGTGGAAATGTCCACGATGCGGGGAGCCGGCGGCGAGCACACGGGTGGTTCAGGGAGGCATAAGTGTATCCGGTGGAAACTTGCGTTTTCCGTGAATCACACCGAGAACGGAAAGACGCGCGTCCTCGCGTTGGTAGACGACACGGTACGAATACAGAATGATCTCCCGAACATCACCACGGCCCACTCCGGGACGACTCGTCCAATCTCGGGGAACCGGACGAGGGCATCGACGCGATCTTTAATCTCCTGAACAACACGCCGGGCATAGTATCGGGAATCCCGGGCAATAAAGGCACGAATTTCAGAAAGATCTTTTCGAGCCTGGCCGGACCAGATTACTTCCACGCATCCAGCTCTTTCTGAAGGTCGTCCGAAGAAATGTAATCCCCATTTTGTATATCCCGCATTCCCGCTTCGATTTTATCGAGGACATACAATCGGTACATCATATCCTCGACGGAGGCGTCCTCCGGCAGATTTGCCAGGGCTTCGAGGGCTTTTGCCTTCATGGACATGTCGGGAATCTATCAGCTCGCATGATGGATGGCAACGAAAATCCTGGATGTATCTCAGCTCTTTGCTGGGCGCCTCGCCGCCTGCGGCGGCGACCGGGCTTTCCAGGGCTCCGCCTTCGGCTCCGGACTTGCGGCTGCGCCGCAACCCTTCCAATCCCTGGCGCAAGAAGTAAGATGCAGCCGCCGGCCTAAGACTTCTCTTCCAAATACTTCAACACGGCGCCGTAGAGCACATGATTCCGCCGCGCGGCCGACTTCTGGGTTTCGTTGATCTTCGAACTTGTAAGCACCGGAATGAGTTCGTCGATCTTCGCGTTGAGTTCCTTCTTAAGCCGTGCGCCGTGTTGCTGAATGTAATTGCGGCTGCCGTACACGGCGCCGTCGCTAACGGGAATGCGCACAATGTCCGCGTAGCCGGCTCCGCCGCCGTCGGCCCCGTCCAGGATCTTGCCGATGTAAAAAGAACTGCCCAGGTTCTCGCTCTTTTCCAGAACGCCGCGGCCCGGAAAAGCGAAGCGCCCCCAGGACTCTTCGAGAAAACTCACCATGTTGGCCATGGTCTTTTTTTCGTCGACACCGCCCTTGATGTTCTCCTGAGCCCGGGCCTTGATTTCCTGCTTCGCATCCCGGCGACGATCTTCCATGCCGGCATCCCGACGGCGGCGCAGGGCTTCGGCTTGCTTTTCCCGGCGGTGCTGTTTGATGGCCGCAACCTCGTCGACGCCCACCTCGCTGCCGGTAAGAAACATTAACATACGCCGCCACCATGTTAAGTGCTGCGAGTAGGCCTTACGCAGAGTTTCTTTTAGTTCAAAGAGCGGCTTCGGGCCGATGAACTCACGCAACTTATCCTCGGGCGTACGATCCAGGCCCAGGATATCTTCCAGAAGTTCCAGCAGGTATTTGTCGCCGGACTTTTCGAACAGGTCCACCGCGGAATCGATGGCGTTTTGCACGGCGACCTCGTTTCGCGGCAGGGCGTAGACCACATCGAATTCCGTGAGCGGGGTATTGCGGCCCGGCTCCACCACATCCATGGAAGGCACCGAACCGATCAGCAGTCCCGAGACCTTCCTGCCGGCCATGATCTCGCGGATGTACTGTTCTTTAAAACGTTGCTTGCCGCCGCGTTTGTAGATCTCAACCAGGTTCGCCGTATTCTTGATGCCGTCGACGATCGTCTTCAGTGCTTCGTGTTCTTTCTTTTGCTGCGCGGCTTCCCGGGCGGCGCGCACCATCTCCGAAAGCTTCACCGCCTCGATGATGAACTCGGGCATGGGCGCCGGCATCTCTTTGCCGCTCTGGAGTTTTTTCAAAAGATCTTTCGCCAGCGGCTCGCATTCCTCGAGGAACTTATCGACTTCTTTGCGCGTGTAGTAGGCGTTCTGAAAGAGATCGAGATCGTTGACTTTCTTGAACGCGTCGCTGATCAAAAACAAACACAGGTTCAGGTAGCGCGCGCGCAGACGATCCCCGTCGTTGAAGTAGACGAGATCCGGAAAACTGCGCAACGCCGCCGTGCTGGAATTGCGGATGTCCTGGCAGGAGATGACACGCAGGGCTCCTCCCGCCTGCAACTCCTTGATCAACGGCAGGTACAGCCAGCGCCGCAACTGGCGGTTCGCGGCGTGCACGTGTTCAATGCGACGCTCGTCACCACCGGAGGGCGGTCGCAGAAAAATGCTGCGCGCCAGAAGATCGGCGCGTTCCTGGCGAATGGCGGCGGCCACGGAATCCAGGGACTTCGTTTCTTTGAACGTTTCCTGCACATCGGCCCAGTTCGTGAACACGAGCTTTTGTTGCATGGCGTTCTTCAGGCCCAGACTGGATTTCATGAGCGCCGTCTTGTAGCCGCGCATCACCGTGTTTTCTTTCGGTGACGAGGGCACCACGTACCGCGTGCGCACTTTGATCTCCGGGCCGCCGCCCTGCTTCGCTTCGAATACGAGTTCCCGCGTGAGATGAATAAAGGGCGACGGCTGGCCGACCAGGATCAAGAGCAAGTCCCGAAAGGAATCCTGGTCGGGCATGGGTTTGCGGTTCGCGGCCCGACGCCGGTTCTCGGTCATGGCGCGGTAAATGTCCGTGGCGGTGGGAAATTCCAGCGTGCCCTTGTCGTACGCCAGTTGGACGAGTTCGTGGATGACGTCGTAGATCGCGCCGAGATCGTCTTTGTGTTCGACGAAGTCTTCCGTCTGCCCCTCGGTGGCCTGCACGCCGAAGATGCGTTCGGCGAGATCCTTGCTGACGTAGTCCGGCTCGCCGGCGCGATCGGCGGCTTCGGTTCCGGATTCTGATTCGCGCGTATCCGGCGGCATTACGGGGAAATTATTTTTGCGCTCGTCCAGGCGTAAACGAGGAACTTTCCAGTTGATGTCGCGTATGCGTTAGAATATCGTTAGGCTGTCTCAGGTTTCTCGGACCTTGAGCACAACCGCGGTGAGATCGTCTTTCAGCGGCTCACCCTCGGCCCAATCATCGCCGATGCGCAGAATGTCCGAGAGCAGCATGGAACACGGACGCGACGGATCCAGCATGGTGAGGCGTTCTTCCAGGCGATCGTAGTCCAGCATGCGTTTGTCGGGACTCATGATTTCGGGCAGGCCGTCGCTCATGAGGATGATGTTGTCGCCGGGCAACGCGGAGAACTGTGTTTCGTCGTAGGTGATGTCGTCGAAATCGATCAGGCCCAGGGGCGGCCCGCAGAGCTGAAACTGATCCAGCCGGCCGTCGGCGCGGAGCACGTAGACCGGCGGCATGGAACCGCCGGAAACCCGCACCCGCACCCCGCTATCCTCGGGGCGAATGGCCAGGAGATTCAAGGCCATGTTGCTTTCTTCTTTGAGCCCGGTCTCGACCATGATGCGATTGAGCCGGCCGCAGAGCCCGGCGAGGTTTTTGTAATCGAACCAGGCCAGCAGCAACGCTTTGGTCATGGCCACCATGCTGCCGGCGCCCACGCCGTGACCGGTGGCGTCGCCGATGGCGGCGACCAGGGCGCCGTCCGGACGATGAAAGAAATCGTAGTAGTCCCCGCCGACTTCGCTGGCCGTCCACTGCGCCGCGTCAATCTCAAGGAAGTTGCACGCCGGCGACTCGGACGGCAGGAGCATGCTCTGAATCTGCCGCGCGCGTTCGATCTCGCCGGTCTTGCGATCGTTGTCCCGGGCGACCCGATCGTGATAGGCCTGCTCCAGGGAGCGCAGCCGACTCTTCTCGATGCAGGCATCGATGCGCGCACGCAAAAGGATCGGATCGAAGGGTTTCAGCAGATAGTCTTCGGCGCCCTGCTGGATGCACTGCGCGGCGGACTGCATGTCCTCGGTTCCGGTGATCATGATGACCGGCAAATCGCGGGTGTCCGGACTCTGCTTCACCCGCGCAAGTAACACCAGTCCGTCCATCTCCGGCAGGACGAGGTCGAGCAACAACAGATCAAAGCGACGTTCTCCCAGCAGACGCAACGCGTCGACGGCGCTCTCCGTCGCGACGACGTGATGCCCGGCTTCACGCAGTAGATCGGAAAGCACCCGACGATTCAAACGGCTGTCGTCTACAACGAGGACAGTCGCCGACTTCTTCTCCGCCGGACGCTCCAGGACGGAACGGCGCTGCGTATACGCCGCGAGCGAGGAACGCGGAATGGGTCCTGGAAGCTGGATTTCCATGATCGGGTTCGAGTATACCGGTAACTACAGACTCACGAACGTAAATCTACATACAGATAGACGACGAAATATTCAGAAAGATCGACAAAAGATCAAGGAAAGAATTGTGAAATCGGGTCCGGAAAGGATTAGAATTTCGCGAGCAAAAGGTCTAGTTTTTGTTAAAGAATTCCTACTTTTTTCGCCCCGACCCGCGACAATTTCAGGCGAAAGTTTGGTTGCGGGATACGTCGACCCGACAGTATGTTGAGTTCAGTATGGCACGACCAACTCCGGAACTCATCACGGCCCTGCGCACCACGGCGGATCGTCTGGAACACGGCGATCGTTATCAATGGTCGCACATGGGAAGCTGCAACTGCGGCCACCTGGCCCAAACCATCACACCGTACTCCGGCGCGGAGATCCATGCATCGGCGCTGCAACGTTCCGGAGACTGGAGTGAGCAGTCCATGTTCGAATACTGTCCGGGCAGCGGCCTCACCATCGACCGGGTCATCGACGCCATGGTGGAAATCGGCCTGAACACCGGGGACATTCCGTATCTGGAAAAGCTGGAGGATCCGCGCGTGCTGCGGCGCCTACCGCCGGGCGAACGTCATCTCCGACGCAATCGCCGCGAGGACGTTGTCCGGTACATGCGCGCCTGGGCCGATCTGCTCGCTGAAGAAATACGCGAACGCAATCCTCAGGCGCCGCTTGTCCGTCGGGTGGAACCCTTGACGACCGCGGCCGTTCCTGCCGGTCTCGCGTAACGTGCGCACCACATTGCATCTCATCTTCCGGTCGGCCATTCTCGCGTTGCTCTTCGCCCTGACGACGACGTGTGAACCGTCGGCCACCAACGCCGCCGGCTCCGTCGTCGCCTACGAGTACGAAGTCGTCGCAACATACCCCCACGATACGCAGGCCTTCACGCAGGGTTTCGTCTACACCCGGAACGGCGATCGGGACGCGTACTACGAAAGCACGGGCCTGCGCGGTCGCTCGTCGCTGCGCCTGGTCGACCTGAAGTCCGGCCGCGTGCTGCGGAGCCGGCAACTCGATGCGCGCTACTTCGGCGAAGGCCTGGCGTTGCATGACGGCCGGCTCATTCAGTTAACCTGGCAGTTAAAGACCGGTTTCATCTACGACGCCGCCACGTTTGAGAAGCTCAGCGAGTTCCGGTACACCACCGAGGGCTGGGGCCTCACGTACGATGCGGATCGCGAGCGTCTGATCCTGAGCGACGGCAGTGATCGGCTCTACTTCTACGATCCGAAGACTCTGCGCCCCACGGACTGGGTGGCCGTACGCGACGAGGGCCGGCCGGTGGAGCGACTCAACGAACTGGAGTACATCGACGGCAAGGTCTACGCGAACGTATGGCAGACGGATCGCATTGTCATCATCGATCCCGCGGACGGGAACGTGACCGGCCGTGTCGATCTACACGGCCTGCTGGACGCCAAAGACCTGGTGAACGGGCCGGACGTCCTGAACGGCATTGCCCATGACGCGAAAACGGGACGCCTCTTCGTTACGGGCAAGCTGTGGCCGAAGGTCTTTGAGATTCGCCTGCGCAAAAAATAATCCCACTCATGGAATTCGATATCGAAGCACTGGTCCGGGAGCATTCGGATGCCCTGTACCGTTTCGCTCTCTCCCGCCTGCGCGACGAAGAAGCGGCCGAGGACCTCGTTCAGGAAACCTTTCTCGCGGCCATGAAGAGCCTCGCGAATTTCCGCGGTGAATCTCAGGTTCGAACGTATCTTACCGGCATCTTAAAAAACAAGATCCTCGATCATTACAAAAAACGAAAACGCGAAGAGTCGTACGCCGCCGTCGAAGACTTCGAGGACGGTGAGCGCCGCGGCCGGATGATGTTTCAGGCCGACGGCCACTGGCATGGCGACGCAATCCCCCGGGACTGGTCCGGACGCGATCCCGCGGCGGCGGCGGAGCGCGCGGCCTTTCTCGAAATCCTGGAACAATGCCTCGAACGACTGAGCCCGCGCATGGCCCGGATCTTCGCGTTACGGGAACTGGACCATCTCAGCAATCAGGAAATCTGTAAGCTCCTGGACTTAACGGAGACCAACGTCGGTGTGATCCTGCATCGCGCGCGACTACAGTTGCAGCACTGCATCGGCCGGTCCTGGATCCAGGAGTAACCAGGTTCGCATCGGAGTTTCTTCTGCGTTCGTTTTTACAAAAGATCAAACTGCGCTTCTTCGGCATAATCATCGTGCTGACCGGCCCCATGTGCGACCGCGTAGCGAAGAACGCGTCCGAGGAAATGGACGGCAAGCACCTGCCGTACTTCCAGGGCCTGGGTCAGCGCATGCATCTGGCCTGTTGCGATTGGTGCGCCGACTACGTCGCGAACCTGCACGCGATGCGGCGCGGCATACAGGGCCACGACGCCCACGTGCAGGAAAACGACGCACGGAAAATTCTGGGCGGCCTCTCCGAGGAATCGAAGCAGCGCATCATTGCACGGCTGCGGGATGAGGAGCGACCGGGGCAATCGTAAGCGCCGGTGTCTTCGCCGCCGGCGACGCCGTTCACTGCAACAACGCCACGACCTTTTTCGCCACGGCCTTCGTTGAGTACGGATTCTGCCCGGTAACCAGACGTTCCAAGACCACGGCATACGGAACGAACGGAAACGTCTTGCGGTAGTTCGCCCCGCGTTTTTTGAGTTCGTCTTCCAGCAGAAACGGTACCACCTTTGTAAGACCGACGGTATATTAACTTTACCTCCATGAATGTTACGAACGCTCCCCGCGTAGTGCGAAGAGCGTCCAGAGTCCGGCGGCGGTTTCGGTTCCGGCAAAGAGCAGGATCATCGGCGGGAAGTGGCCCAGTCCTACAAGGACCGCAAAGAAAAAGAACTGCCCGATGCGCACCGGTACGGTCCACTCGAAGAACGGCCGAAAGCCGGCGAAGCCCAGACGCGTATAGTAGTAGCCCAGGACCAGCACGGCCAGGCCGACGACGCGCACCCAGACCTCGCTGTACTCCGGGAATCCGAAGAGACCGAGCAGCAGATTCGGCACGAAGATCAGCGCCAACATGCTGATTTCAGAGCTTTCCCGTCGCACGGGCATTTCCCGCCACACGATCCGCTACTACGAAAAGTTCGGTCTCATTGAACCCCACGGCCGCCAGGAGAACAACTACCGCTACTACAGCGAAGACGACCTCGCGACGATCGCCTTCATCGATCGTGTGAAGCGCCTGGGGTTTTCGCTGCGCGAAATCCGCGAGTTCCTGGACGTTTTTGCCCGGGACGTCGGCAGCGGCCGGGCCGAGCCGGCGAAGATCATTCGCGCCCATCTCGAACAGAACCGCGACCGTAGCTCACTGCCGCAACTGATTGCGTTACTGGATGAAGATGTGCCGGTGGGTTCGTAAGATCCAGTACGCCCCCGGAAATTCAAACATTCACTGAACGAAACTTTACGCTTTTATTCGGGGCGATCGCGACCACACGATCACAACATGCCCTGTGCTTCCAGATACGCCCGCAGGTCGGCGCCGGCCCGCGAGTCCTGTTTGTAGAACACGGCCGGCTTTCCCAACGGCGCCGGGGTCTCGCGCCATTCGCCGCCTGAAGCAATGACCTCGCCGGACCAGAGATGCACCCACTGCCCTTCCGGAAGATACGCGCGCACGTTCTGGCGATCGGGGTCGAGCACCGGAGCCACCAGGAAGTCCGGACCGAACAAAAACGCCTCGTGCGAAATCCGGCGGACGTTCGGGTCGTTCGGATAATGCATCCAGAGATGGCGCACCACGGGCATGCCGCTAACGTTCGCTTCTTTCACCAGGCCTTTGCGATACGGGGCCAGGGCCGCAAAGATCCGCGCGAAACGATCAAAGAACTGCAACATCTCCGGCGAATCGTAGATCTGCACGTTGTTTTCCGGTTGATTGCCCTCGTGCGTACGAAAGACGACGTTGAACGCCGAGAGTTCGGTCCAGCGCTTCAGCAACTCCTCCGAACGATGATAATCCGCAATCGCGTGCGTGATGGTCGTATAACCGCCGATGTCCGTATGATTCAGGCTGTAGCCGGACAGGCCGCTGGACAATAGACCGGTCACCGCGGTCTTGATGCCGTCGTAGCGATCCCAACTCACCAGTTGATCGCCGAGCCAGAACAACGTCGTCAGGCCGGGGCTCTTCGTATAGCCGCTCCGCGAGAAGAAGACGACCTCATTGCCCAGGCCCACCTCGTTGATGGCCTCGCGATTCAGTTGCTGCCAGACCTCGGGATACTTGTTGTGATACGTGGACGGGCTCTCGCCGCTGAACAGTACCGCGTCGTAGGGCAGGGCCTCGCCGAAGTCCGCCATCCAGCCGCGCGCCCCCGTGGTTACCAGTTCGCTTTTGATGACGTCTTTGATCCACTTACGCGCGCCGGGATTCGTTAAGTCGATGATGGCCGCGGAAAACGAGGTGTTCGGAATGAGATAGATTTCGCCTGCGGGATTCTTCACGAGATAGCCGGCGTCTTTCGCCTCGACGAAGAGATTGCGGCGGGCGTTGGGCTTTTCGCTAACGTCTACTAAGAATGGGTTAATGTAGATCATCAACTCGATGCCGTCTTTTTGCAAGTCGCGCCGCAGCTCGGCCCAGCCCGGATAACGATCGCGGTCCAGTTCCCAGTTCCACCAGAGCTGCTTGCCGAACGTCGTCTTGCGCTGGCCCTCCCAGTCCTGAAGCCAGTAGGCCGCGAGGGGCGTACCCAGTTCCTGAAGTTGCGCGTGCACGCGCCGGACTTTCTCGGTGCCGCCCTGCATGCCGATGATGGCGCCGTCGTGAATCCAGTCCGGCAGCTCCCGCATGCGTCCGGCGTACTCGGTGTACTCGCTCACGAGCTCCGCCGGGCTTTCACCGTACAGAATGCGGCCGGTCATTTTCGATGAAAACGCTTCGACGATCACACTGTCCGCCGCGCGCAAGTCGAAGCTGGTGTACTCGTAGTTTTCGAGAAAGAACGAGTTCATCTCGCTCGTAACGTAGTGCGGCACCCCGGCGTACGAGGTATACCAGGTGCCGCCCGCACCCGCCGAAAGATTCGCGCCGGTGGTGATGGGTTCAGCCCCGCGGCCGATGCCCTGCTCCGAAACGAAGATGGGTAGCTTGCGACCTTTGGTATCGAAGTAGGTGAACTGCTCACCGAAACCGTAGAAACCCTCCTCCGCCTGCGAGGCGTAGATGACATACGTGCGGTTGTAGTCCGGATTCGCCATCGTAAGTTCAAAGCGTAGATGGCCCTCGCTCGTCTCGCTAAAGGTTAGTTCGTACGGTGTTTGTCCGCCGCCGCAGCCCAGCTTGCCTGCAATTACGACTCTCACGCCGTCGGAGTCTACGGTATCCAGCCTCTGTTCGTCGCAGCGTTCGAGGATGTGATCGTCCACCGTGAACATCCCGCGCTCCTCGTGGATGTCCTCTTCGCCCCGGGCGGCAACGACGAAGGCCCGGCCGGGAACTGTTTGCCACAGCACCTTTTCCGGATTGTCCGAGCGGCGAATCTTCAGCACGGCCTCGTCCAGGGATGTGCCGCTCCAGGCGAGTTCGAACGAACCGGCTTTCTGTACGGCCGGCGCAAACGTCCAATCACCGGGAACGAGATGGCCGTGGGGCACGGTCTCGCAAGCGACGAAGAAGAGACCGGCGGTTACGACAAAGAACTGAAATGACGCGGTGCGCAATGCACTGCAAAAAAATGATGCGCGGGCGAACAAAAACGAGTGAGACATGAACGCTTCCTTACTGAGTCTTTGAATTTCGGAAACATACTCGCAATCCCCACACGGTGGTTCGCAAGTAGTTTTTCTATGACCGGCGCGACTCCAACCGACGTCGCGCTTTTTAGCGACACCGGAGACGCCCGACCGGGACGTCCGGGCCGCGCTTTTGACAGCGAGCGACGTTGGCCGTGGGGACGCCTTAAAACGCGAGCATCGCTTCCGCGATGGCCTCGGGTTCGTCCTGTTGAAAGAAGTGGTTCGCCTCGGGAAAGAGAACGAGTTTGTAGTTCTTAAGTTTCGTTTCCCAGACTTTACGGATGTGCTCCGGAAACACGGGATCCGACTCGCCCCAGAACAGGATCGCCGGCTTTTCCAGCAACGGGCCGAGCTTTGCTTCGAGTTGTGCCAGCCATTCGCGTTCCTGGTAGATCGAGCGCGGGAAAACCCAGGTGCCGATACGCGACGCCTCGGTTTCGAAGGGCGCCAGGTATGCGGCCTTCGCCTCGTTCGCCAGTTCCGGGGCGTTGCGTTTGTAACCGAACGTCAACTGGCCCATGCTCATCTTCACGAAACTGTTTTTCGTAAGCGTGCGTTCGCGCATGTCGTCGCCGCCCATGCGATCCGAAAACGCCTTCATGTTCTGCCCGGCTTCCGTGCCGAGGTCCGGTGCCCAGGCCCAGGTGTTGCCGATGAACACGTTTTCGATTCGCTCCGCGCGATCCGCCGCCATGTTGAGGCCGATGGGACCGCCCCAGTCCTGCACGAAAATCGAAAACGTACCGGGCACCAGTTGGTCCACGACCTGGCCGAGGATCTTCGAATGCGACTGCGGTTTGTGATCGTACTTTTCGACCGGCGGTTTCTCGGACAAACCGAAGCCGGGATAATCGACGGCGATGCAGCGAAACTTTTCCCGCAACCGGCGCATCATGGGGACATACAAAAGCGACCAGCTCGGATTGCCGTGACACAGAATCACCACGGGACCGTCCCGCGGCCCTTCATCGAGGTAGTGGACGTTCATGCCGTCGATCTGCATCCAGTGCGATTCGAAGGGATAAAGATCTTTGCTGATTTCAAACGGCCGCTGCATGGGGCTGAGCAGGCGCGATTTGCGAATGGAATGCAAGAAGAAAAACTCCGAGGACCGAGGTTCCGAGTTTACGAGGAAAAGAAAAAGCAATCCAACACTCATAACAACCCGACATCCACTCCACGATATCCCTCCAAATCTTCCCTTCTCGGAGCCTCGGTCCTCGGAGTAAAACCTTCCTACCGCTCATGACCGAAGATCACCTCCACCTCCGGAAACTCCTCCGCGAACGCCTTGAGTTGTTCAAAACTGCGCCGGGTTTCGCCGCGGTCGTTGACCCAGCCCGGTTCGATGTTGTGTTCGAAGCCCAGGCGCGTGTGGCTGGCGTCGCCGGTCAGTAAGATGGGACCGCGCGGCGCCATGATTACATAGCTGAGGTGCGCGTTCGAATGCCCCGGCGTGGAAACGGCCCAGAACGAACCGTCGCCGAAGACATCGACCGCACGGCCGAGCGGCGGCATCATCGGGGCCGCGGCCAGGTCGAGTTCTTCGAGGACGTCGATGCCCGCCAGGTGCTGGCTGTAGTACAGCATAAAGTAGTTCACGTAAGTTTCGTCTTTGCCCACGAACCAGCGGACGTCCTGATACTCCGGCTGCGCCGAGATCGCCGGCACGCCGGAAGAATGATCGCCGTGCAGGTGCGTGAAGAATACGCCCTTTAACTGATTGTCATCGGAAGTTACCCGCTCCAGTTGCGAGAGGATGTCCTGCCCCGGCTCCTGGCGCGATGTAAGAATGTAACCGTCCGCAAGCATGCCGCGAACCCCGCCGCCCTGCTCTCCTTTCTGAAACGAGGTATCGAGACCGGTGTCGATCAAGAAACAACCTTCACGTTTGTGACAGAACCAGAAGGCGTAGACGTCCACGAAGACCTCCGCGCTGCGATCCTCCGGCGAAAGCTCCGCGTACTCCGGCCGCTCCGTATTCAGCATGCCCTCGCGCGGGACTTTTACCTGGCCGGTGTGCAGCGGCTGGAACCCGGTAATGTCTCCTCGCCGGGCAAACACGTCTTTCCAGGAACGATTTTCGGAATCGGCGTTGTTCAACTTCGCGGGCCGGACGCGCGCGGAGTTTCCGGGCAGATCGGCCGGGCGACGATCGGGTTCGTCGATGCTGATGCAATGCACGGCAACGGCGGTGGTCATACAAAAAACGATACGGCTTGCGTGTTTCATGCGCAGCAGAGTAACCGATGTACAAACGCAGCACAAGGACGGCCGTCACTTCGAGCTGTGACTTTTGTTACGCCTGAGCGACCGGGAAGGTTTTGTAAGAGTTCCTACAAAAGGTCCCTGAGGCCATCGGGATCGTTGAGCCAGATCATGCCGGGCGAATCCGGCTGGGTGGAAATGAGGCCGGCCTCGCGCAGATCGCGAAGCGAGCGCGCCACGACCTCCCGGGACGTGGCAATCGAATCGGCCAGTTCTTGCTGGCTCACCCGAACCACCGCCGGCCCCGTCGGCTCCCGGCCGAACTTGAGCAGGTGACGAATGATGCGACGGCGCACCGGTTCAAAGGCCGCGGACGCCAGCTCATCCAGCACGCCGTAGACCCGCCGCGCGCACTCCCCCGCAATGCACCAGGCCAACTGCGGCTCCGTTTGCGCCAGGCGGCGCACGGCGTCCCCCGGGACCATCCAGCCCCGCGCATCCTCCAGGACTTCGACGCCCAGGTCCACCGGCCCGCCGACGACGGCTACGAGCCCCATAATGTCCCCCGGCCCCACGTAACGCACGGCCATGCGCCGGCCGGACTCCGGCTCCTCGCGATACATCCGCGCTACGCCGGTCAGGACGAGGACCAGGTTCGAAGATTCCCCGCGGTAGACCGTGGTGCCGGCCGGGAAGTCCATCATCATACCCGGCGCGAACAGACGGCGACGCAGATCGTCGGGCAGGTCGCCGAAGAACGTGGCGACCGAGGCGGATTCGACTTCCGGTGAAAGCGCATCGGACACCGCGTGAGAATGGGATAGAGCCGCGCTTCGTCAAGGCGGTTCGGGAAAGCAGGTTCCTCGCGGCACGAATCAAACAGCGTTAAATTTACTGGACGATCTGTCCCCTGCACGCGACGCGGTTCCTTATGCCAGCACCTGCCGCCCCGGTCTTGCCCGGCTCCGTCGAACCGTCCCTCAGCAAGATGCGCGGCTACATCCCCGCGCACTGCTTTCGCCCGCATACCGGCAAGGCCCTGTTCTACCTGCTCACCGCGATTCTGGAAGTCGGCGCGGCCTCGGTGTTCGCGTACATCGTCTGGCTGAACGAGTGGTATGCACTGTGGCCCGCGGCCTGGTTCGTCGGCGGCGTCGCCTTCACCTCGTGGTTCGTGGTGGGACACGACTGCGGGCACTACGCCTTCCTGAAAAATCGCCGCGCCATGGTCGCCGTCGGTCACGTGCTCATGGCGCCGTTGTTCTATCCGTTCTACGCCTGGAAGTACTCCCACGACGCGCATCACAAGAACACGAATCGCCTCGAACGCACGGACGACGTCTACTTCGACAACGCCTGGATTCCCCATACGGTGGCGGAGCATGAGAGAATGCGCACGGAGTCGCCCTGGGTCCGCCGACTGTATCGTCTGGCGCGGCGGTTGCCGGCCTTCGGGTCCTTGCTGCATTTGCCGGGCTATTTGTTCCAGGCGGGAATGTTTCGCAAGGATCACCGGCGTAAAGTGTTGTTCTCGTACGCCTTCGTAGCTGTCGTTTGTATGATGTTAGTGCCGGCGATCTATTTCGCGACGAACTCCTGGTTCGCGGTGCTGCACTTCTGGATTCTGCCGGCGCTCCTGTTTCAAATCTGGATGTCCACGTATACGTTCTTGCATCACACCGCCGAAGACATTCCGTTTTATGCCCCGGACGAATGGACCCCGTTCAAGGGCCAGGCCCTGTCCACCGTGAACGTACGTTTCCCGGCCTGGCTTTCGTTCCTGCACTTCCACATCGACGTACACATCCCGCATCACGTCGCGCCGAACCTGCCGGCGTATCATCTCAAGCAGGCGAACGCGGCGTTGCAGGCTTCGCCGTACGGCGCGATCATGAAAGAGATGCAGTTTTCCTGGGGCTACCTGTTCCGACAAATTCGAGCCTGCCGGTTGTGGGACGAGGAGCACCGGAGGTACGTGGGACTGAACTGAAAAATCTTCAGCGCGAATCGCCGCGCAGAAAACTCGCCGTCATCAATCGATAACCGTAGTCACCGCTCATTCCGGTTTCCCGGCGTAGATTAAAGATCGCCGCCAGAAACCGGCGGTAGATCTCCGAACCGGGCAACGTGCGACTGTAATAATCGCGGACGAAGTAAGCGTGGCCGACGGCGTCGGGACTGCGCAGGGTCATCACGCCCGGGCCCTGCAGGTGTTCACCGAGGCTGTAGAGCAGATAGTTGAAGTTCTCCACCTCGGTCGCCGGATCCAGGATCAAACGGTTGCCGGAGAAAAACCAGGCGCCCGTTGCCGTCTTTGAAACACCGCTCAAATCCACCGGGCGATCCGGAAACACGGGCATCAGGAGATGGCGCGGGTCCGCCGGCAGGTCCGAGGCACTGCCGAGGGACAGGCGCTCCATGTTTGTCAGGCGCCGGAAGAAGAGCGCGCGTTCCTCGCTGCCGTAGAGCTGCGCCGCGCGGCTCCCGCTCGGCTCCGCGCCGATGGACCGTACGCCGAAGCCTTCAAAGAACTCCGAACCGCTCAGTACCGGCGCCCGCTCGTTTGCCAGCATGGCCCGGGGGTTCAATACTTGAAACAGACGATCACCACGCTCCGGAGCCAGGGGAGCCAGGGCGTGCACCCCGGGCAACCAGTAGTAGGTGGTGCCGGTCTGGCCCAAACCGAAGAGCGAACGATAGATGCGCGAGAGTTCCTCGCGCAGATCGTCCGCGGCGCGGCCGGTGCGACGACGAATCAGAAAATCATTCAAGCGCCCGCGCAGGTACCGCCCGCTCGTCTTCAACACGACGCCCTGCAACGCCCGCTCCCGATACGTAATGCGCACCGCGGACTCGGCGGTATCCACGAACACGACGAACTCCTGGTTGGCCGGCAGCTTCGCAAAGAGTTCCCGGGCCATCGGTCGCAGCAGAGCGACGTTCGCCGGAGTGCGTCCCAGACGCCGCGCGCTCAGATCGTTGCGGTACTCCTGCTCGAAAAACGCCAGGTCCGCCAGCATACGCCAGTCTTCGTCGCCCAGGGCGCGATCCTTCAGGATTGCCGTGGCGGTGAGCACTTCGCGGGGCGGTGACACCGGGCCGGCACTCGCCGCCCCGCTCGCCGCGCGGACAACCGCATTGAAGGCCTCGATTTCGTCGGAGGAGAACGTGATGGGCAGCTCCGAGTAGAGCCGGTTGACGACGCCCAGATTGTTTGTGTTTAATGTCTTTTGAAAATCGATTAAGAGCGCGCGGCGCCAACTCTCTTCCGCGGACCGGCGCGCGGAGGCGGGTTTGTCTTTGTGACGTTCCTTCCAGTCCGCCTGATTGTTGCGGATCTCGGTGAAGAGATCGGCGGCGGAGAGTGCCGTGGCCGTACGCGCCGCACGCAGATCCCGTTCGCGTTCCCGAAGACTCATCGGCAGTAGATCGATATAGGTCTGAAAGAACCGCCGCGCTGTAATGAAGTCGCCGGCGGTTAAGAACTCGTCCGCGGCGCCCAGGGCCATGTGCGCGGCGCGGCTGGTGGAATTCTTGCGTTCCACGTCGATGAGATTCTCCAGCAAACGCGCCACCTGGAGTTCGGGATCGCTGTCCGCCGTATCCAGAAGGATGCGGTAGATCATGGAACGTTCGAGGAGATCGGCGCGGGTGTACGCGCTGGCCCCGGCCTGGAGCGTTACGTTGGCCACGTCCTGGACGTTGACGTAGTCCTGGCGCCGATAGTTCGACCATTGCTCGAACAGCCGGCGGCGAAACTTCTGCATCGCCAGGTCCTGGTCCGGACGATTGCTCATGCTCAGCGCTTGCACGCCGTCGTTATAGGCCTGCCAGTCGCCCTGAAACGAAAGATGCAGCAGGTCCGCCGCCGCCGGTTCTTGTTCTTCGAAGGAATTCACGCCGCGCCCGGTCGGAACGGATTTGCGGCGCGGATCCAGCAAGTGTTCATCGGCCTGCACGGCATAGGCCAGGGCGTCGAAGTTCTCGCGTTCACCGCGGTTCCGCGACCGCGCGCCCTCGGCCACGCGGCGGGCCTCGTCATGGCGCCCGTGCTTTAGAAGATCTTCAGCGAAACTTAAGGGATCGTCACCGATGACGATCTGGCGGTAGACGCTGTTGAAGTCCCGTTCGAAGTTTCGGTTCTCCGCGGCGGCGGAGGCGTAGGCCGCGTCGCCGATGCGCGAGCGAAACGTAAGCAGCGCGTTCTTGCGCAGGATGGCAGCCCGGCGTTCGGGAAAACGACCGACGTACTCTTCGAGATAACGACGCGCCTCGTCCGTGGCTCCCGCAATCAGGAGTGTTTCTACGGCAGTATCGTAGACCCGGGCCAGCCGATCGGCATCGCCCTGGTGACGTTCAATCAGAGTGCGCACGACCTCACGGCCCTGTTTGCGCTCATCGGGAAGGCGCAGGAGGACGCGCGCGCGATCCAGTTGGTTCGTAAAGGCGAGTTCTTTCTTTTGAGGATGACCGTCGATGTAAGCGGAAGCAAGCCGGTAATACTCGAACGCGCGATCGAAGCGGCCTTCTTCTTCCGCAACACGACCGTTTTCCCGCGCGCGGTTGTAACGTTCCAGCAACTCCGCCGTATGTCGCCGACGATCATGACCGCTGGAACCGAAGACGCGCAGATTTACTCCGGTGTAACGTTCTCGCCCGCGGGCTTTCATAATGCCGTGCACCGCCGCCCGGGTCGTATCCTCTTCGCGGGCTTCCGCGGCATCTTCCAGCTCGTCTTCGCTGAGTTCGGTGTCCGGGGCCAGGGCAATGTCGGCCAGGTGTTCCAGCTCTTCGTCGCCTGCCTCGCCGTACACGAAGGCCACCGTGCCGGCGCCCGAGGCGCGCAGAATTTCATACAGTCCGGCCTTGCGCCGGTACGCCTCGGGTCCGCGCCCGCGACCGGTACTCACCACGGCAATCGAGGTATAACGCCCGCGACTGATCCATGCAGCCGGATCGAAGAGCAGGTCCTCGGTGGCCGGAAATAACGTACGCTCCGCCGGCATGCGCAGGCCGACGATGTCCGCGTTCTGGTTGCGCACGCGGTCGCTGTTGAAGACCACGCCGCTCTGCACGTTAAAGAACCGCAGGTCGTCCGGTGCTTCGCGGCTGCGCGTAAGAAAACCGGCGAAGCGATCGCTGAGGCGCGCCGCGAAAGTAGGCCGCGGTAACTCTTTGTCAATAGAAGCTACGATCTCATTGAAGTCCAGGTGGTACAACTCAGGCCCGCTGATGATGAAAAGATCCGCCACGGGGCCGGCCGCGGCCGCGCAACGACTCACGAGATCCCGGGCGGCGTTCGCCGGTAACGCGTCCGTGGCTTTCAGAAAACGGTTGCCGCGGTTCGTGAAACACCAGGCGTCCATTTCCTCCGGGCGACTCGGCCGTACGAAGAAACGCATCAGCACTCCGCCGACACCCAGGTCGGGACGCAGCGGCTCTTCTTTGCCGGTGATGCGCAGGAAAGGACGCAGCAACGGACGGCGACGTTCCAGGCGTGCCAGGGCCTCGTCGTGCTCCTGACGCAGCTCGGTTTTGCGCGCGACGATCTTTTCGAAAGCCCGCCGCTCAATGCGCAATCTTGACTCACTGCGATCGAGCTGGCCCAGACGCAAGCGCGCCGTGCGTACCGTACGGTAGTCCTGTTCAAACTCCGCATCCTCGAACTGGAGAGGGTTGCGATAAAACTGATCGTTTAAGTAAAACTCCCAGCGCCACTCCAGCATACGCAGGGCGCGGTTTTCATCGCCCACCTGCACGTAAAAATCCGCGGCGGCCGTGAAGAAAGGATCGGCGTGACGCCGCATGGACGAGTACATGTGGCGGTTTTCATAAAGTAAAGTGACGGCGTTATCGAATTCTCCCGCGGCCAGGTTGCGATCCGCGGCCCGGCCGTGGGCGGCATGAAGCTCGGCGTAGGTCTCGGCGAGCAGCGTGCGACCCAACCATTCCTCGCGGATGAGATTGAACTCGTAGGCATCCTCGACGACCTCGATGAGCGCATCGCGAGCGTGATGAAGTTTACCGGCGTCACGAAAGGCCCGGGCACGGTTCAGTTGAATGCGAATGGTACGTAGCGGGCGCTGGGGATCGCGGATCTTCGGCAACACGGAAAGCGCTTCGTCGTAGAGTTCCCGGGCGCGTTCGAAATCCTGCAGCGCGGCCCGGCGGTTCGCGGCCGCATCATCCTGCATACGCAAACGACCGCGATAGTAGTGCAAGGATCCGCCGATGGTCAAAATATCGAGGCGTTGTAGATTGAGGCGCTCATCCAGGGCCGGGCCGTCGCGCTCCTCGTCGTACTCGTAGTCCGGCACCTCGGAGCGGCGCTGCTGAATGAACTGCTCTTTGAGTTCGTCGCGATACTCCTCGCGAAAGTCTTCCAGTTCACTCAGCGCCTCTTCGATTTCCGCGAGAGAACGGTTGCGACGATCCTCACGCAGTTCACGTTCTTCTTCCGCATCGAAGCTGTCCGGGTTCTCGACACGCTCACCGGCCTCGAAGTCTGCAAAGAGAGCCTTGAAGTAGTTGTAGTAATTGCGGCGGAGACTCTGGAGAAAATCGTACTCGCGCGAGACGTCCGCCGCTTCCCGAAAGACGTCGGCGGAGCGGCGAAACTCTTCGGCACGATACAGGTTCAACGCTTCCTGGTTCAGCGTGGCCGTGTAGCCGAGGCGGCCCAGGCGCACGTCCATATCTTTCGCGAGAAAGGCCTGGCGACGCTGGCGCAAAAGATAGGCCGCGCCTTCCAGGTCCCCGCGCAGGATGCGGTTCTCCAACTGAATTCCTAAGCTTAAATGATATTGCCTTAACGGAGAGAAGCCATAGGGATTGCGCCCGTCACCGATGATGGAAAAATCCTCGCCGTACGGTAAAATGCAACCCAGGGCCTTGCCCCCGAGACTCTGGGGTTGGAATCGATCGTCGTAGCGGACGAGGCCGTCGTCCCGGGCGTAGCGCGCGGCTTCCCGGGCGCGGACATCGGACTCATAAAAGTCGCGGCGACCCTGATAGGCCAGGGCCAGGAAGTTCATGAGGCTCGCGCGGTCGATGCCGCCTTCTTCCGATTCGCCGACCCCGTTATCGTAGAGCCGCAGGATCGCATCCTGATAAAATAAAACGGCTTCGTCGTGTTTGCCGTCTTCCCAGTATGCCAGGCCGATCAGCGCGGCGATGAGGGCCATCTTCGCCCGAACTTCCTCGCTGCGCCGAACAATGCGTTTGATCTCCTCACGTTGTAGGCGGCGTTCGGTGCTGTCGAGATCCCGGGCGCTGCGCAACAAAAAATTCAGCGTCGAAAACTTCTCGTGCAGCGGCTTGCGTTCGTACTCGTCGTAGATTTCGTAGGCTCGTTCCAGGCGGAGCACGGCATCGGCCAGCTTGCCGTCGTAAAAAAGCGCTCGTCCTAAGTTAAACTCAAACAGGGCGCGGCGTACATAGTCGTCGAAGAAGGCTTCCCCGGCGGCGGCGTTCTGCCCGCCGCTGCTGCCCATGGCCTCCTCGGCTTTGCGATAGTGTTCCACGGCACGCTGAAAGTTCAGCAATTGAAAGTAGTTGTTCGCTAAGTTTAGATTCAGAGAAGCTACGGCGCGGGGGGCGCCGGCGTCCGCCTCGACCTTCTGCAATGCCTGGCGGTACAGCTCGACGTTGGATTCGTAGAGGTTCTCCGGAAAGAATACCTGGTACAGATCCGCGTAAAAGCGTCCGTCGGTTTGCGTGGTCTGCTGTGTGCGTGTAAGCGTAAGATAGATGTTTTCCAGCAGCGACGGGACCGTCTTCACTTCTTTGGAGCGGCGTTCGTCGATGTACTGGTGCAGCCAGCCCAGGAGCAGGTAGGCGTCCACGTTCAGCGGGTCCACGTTCAGGATGTACTGCAGCAGATACTCCGCGTTTTTCATGTCGCGCAGGATCTCTTCTTTCTTTTCGATGAGCAGGGAGCGCGGGAGCTCGACTCCGCCTGGCTGTAATTGCGCAAGCCCCGACAGGGTCCCGCTTTGCGCCGCCGCGCGGTTCTGGATGCGATCGTAGTAACGCTCCCGCTCGACGTTCTTGCGAATGAGGATGTAGGCGTAACCGTAGATCGAAGAGAGATCGCCGATGCGCGCCGCGGGTTCGAGAGAGGTGCGATAACCGAAGATGAGGCGATCGAAGGACTCGGAGGCGTACGGATCGCTCTGGGCGAACAGGTCCTGGACGTCGGCGCCTTCCAGCAGGACGATCTCCCGCTCCCGGGCTTCCAACTGGCGTTGATTCTGCTCCGCGGCAATGTCGATCTTGAGGCGCTGGTAATGAACCGCGCGTTCTTCGTAGAGATCGCCCAGGACGTCCAGCTTCTTAATATTAAAAAACATAATATTAAGCACCGCGGCGTTCGCGTAGCTGGCGGTATAGAGCAGATCCGCGGCGGCCCGGGCGCTGCGAATGGGAAACTTACGATAGTTGCGGTTCTGGATCAGTTGCTCGTTGTTGATGCAAAATTCAATGTAACGTTCTTTGTACCCCGGCCCCAGTGGAGTAAACAGCGAACCCGTGCGGGACGAGGGCTGGCAGAATTCGTAGAGCACGTCCATTTCCGCGCCGCCGATGTCGATGGGCGTGTTGCTGATCTGGGTAATGGCGGTACCGATCGTCTCGCCCAGGATCAGGCTTTCATTGGCCTTGACCGCCGCGGAAATGCTGCGCGCCGTTCTTAAGTACAGGTTAATGTAACCTTCGGACTCGTTGATAATCTCCACGAAGTCCTCGGTATTGATCGTAACACCGGCTTCTTTGGAGTAGGCGCCGCCGTAGGCAAGTTTCGCCTCGTAGGCCTGAGAGTACTCGCCGCGCCGTTCATAGACGTAAGAAGAAATCCGCCAGGCCCGCACGTAGACGGAACGCCAGCCGTCCTGGGGTCCGCCGGCTCCGTCCAACGGCGGCGGGATGCGCGGAACCTCCGCGAGCAGTGACTGGCATTCGTTGAGCGCGGGCTGGTACTGGCGATCTTCAAACAGGGCCCGCGCCTTTACGGTGCGCAGAGTCGCCCGCACGAAAACGTCGGAGTTCGGCGACTTCTGCAATGCGAAGAAAGCCAATTCCAGGGCCTCCGCGGGAGAACGCTGCGTATAAAAGAAATCGAATAAATCCGAATGCACTTCTTCCTGCAGGCGCGCCCGATCCTTGTGACAGCGCTCGGCCTCGTGGGCGGGTTCCGTCGGGCACGGCGTATTGCGCAACGCCTGCATGAGAATTTCGTAGGTGTGCGGCAAGAACGGCAGTTGCTGAAGTTCATCGACGTTGCGCGCCTCGCGCAGACGTTGATAGTTTTCGATCAGCTCCAGGCGCGCCTGTTCGCGCAGCGTTTCGAAACGACGATAGTAGTTCGGAAAGTTTTCGTTTAAGAACGTAACGGCCACCAGGGCCTCGACGAAACGCTCCCGCGAATGATAGTACTCCGCCAGGCGGTCGTACGCCGCCGCCGTCACAATCTTGCGTTGCGCGTCGTTGAACCCGCCTTCGCCCTGGCGCGTGTTTTCAATGAAGGCGGTGATCTGCGGGGCCTGATCCCGGCCTTCTTGCTTGAGCTTGTAGAGTTGGTACAACAGGGCGGTGTAGGGATTCGCCCGCCCGCGCTCTTCGATCTTCGCGCGGGTTTCTTCGGCCAGGCGATCCTCGTTGCGCAGCCGGTGAAACTCCAGACGATCCAGTAAGATGCGCCCTTCGTAAATTAAGAACTCGCCGCTTTCGCCGAAGTACTGCTCCACGGCGTCCAGGGCTAACAGGTAACGATTCGGGCTTTCGGTGCGATAGTTCTCGGTCAGATGATACTGCCGGTCGATGTCCGGTTCCAGCGGGATCACGCCGCGGGGTCGCATGAAGTACACGTTCACGCTGTTGTACAATCTTGCGCCGTAGAGCAACATGCCGCCGCCGTGATCCGAATGCGTGGTGGAGAGAATCGTCGTATCGTCCCCGAGGATCTTGCGTTCGTGCGCACCCTGCACGTCCAGGTCCCGGGCAAAGACCGCGGCCGCATCGCCGTCGTCCAGGCGCCCGTTACGATTGCTGTCCCGACGCACGGAGGCGTAGTACAGGGTGCGACCCGGTAACACATTGCCGCGCGGATCCCGGCGCCGGGTCAGCGCCGGATCCGAGTACAGATATCTTTGACCGGTCGTGCCCGTGGGCAGTTCCAGTTCGAAGGTTTCCATATCGTCCAGGCGGGTGAGGTAGATCGCACTCTCGCCGGCACGATTGACGACGTAGACGATTTCTTTTGAATCGGAACCGAAGCCCGGTTGAATGCCGCCGCTGCGCGTGATCTGCCGGAGAGCAACGGGCACATCGGCATCCATCTCCATGATCCAGACGTTGTAGAGGTTCGGCGAACAGCGATCCGTAACGAAAGCCAGAGCGGTGCCGTTGTGATTCCAGACCGGATCGGTTTCGGCGGCCTGGCCGTGACATTGGGGCGGCAGGCTTGCCGCGGCCAGTTCCTGGATCGCGGGACTCAGGTTGCGGCTCTCTTCCCAGACGTCCTCCGGCGGCAGACCGTTCAACGTATCCAGCATGATCTCTTCGGGATCGATCGTTACGATGCGCAGGTCCCCGCGCGTATCGACGTCCTCGGAGACGAAGACGAGACGATCGCCTTCGGCGGTAATGGCAGGTTTGTATTGTTCCGCCGGATGTTTGACCAGAGGCACACTGACGGTGCTGTCGAGATCACGCAGCCAGACGTCCCCCGAGCCCAGGACGTTCGAGGTATAAACCATGTGACCGCTGAGCGCGACGGAAGATTGCAGATTGGTGCCGCGTTGAATGGTGAGCGGAAAGTAGCCGCCGGGATTGTCGCGGTAGTAACGCTCGGAGAGTTGGCCGTAATCGAAGGCCGGCGGATCCAGGGCCGGAGCCGAAGCACAGGCCGGTAACAGCACCGCCCCGAGGACGACGAGGCAGACATACCGCCGCAACGCAAGCATTATGAACCGGTGCGCTTCCATTCTTTGCGTTCGGTATAGATCCATTCGCCGCTGCGATTACGCGCGGCCTCGTACCAGCGCAGCAGAAACTCTTTGCGCAGCCGTTCCCGTTCTTCGTTCGAAGCTCCAGACCGCGCCCGCTCGTACTCGTAAATCCAGCGGCGCGCGCGATTGACCTCGTCGGCCACGGCGGCGGCGTTTTCGATTTCGTCGGAAGTTCCCGAGCGGCGGCGCAACGAAGACGGAACCGGGCGCAGCAAACCGTCGAAACCTTCGCCCAGTAACTCATCCCGGCGGTACTTTAAGATCACGGGGTAGTAGAACTCCAGGACGTCCGCCTCGATGTTGTAGCGTCGGTCTTCCCGGCGCTCCGTCATCACGCCGTCTCCGGGACGGGCGCTGCCGACTTCACCGGACACGCTCTGCGCGCTGGCGATGAGCCAGCCGTCCTCTTCGATCTCACCCTCGGTGCCGATCAACTGGCGCTCCGCCGCGGTTCGTTCCGGTGTCAGCGTAATCGGCGGCACGTCCACCGAAATGCAGGCTCCGCGCCGCAACAACTGCATGGCCGGGTCCCGCACCGGTTCCAACAGCACGCACTGGCTCAGCGTCGTTGCGATCAGCGCGGCGAATGTTGTTCTTACTATAATCTTCAAGAATCCTTTGGCGCGCCTCTGGTTCAAACACGGCGCCGAATCTAAGTATAAAAAAATTAAAGTTACTGTTTTGGGCGTGCCCCTCCGCGCTTCGCGCTCCGGGTCGGGCTTTCCAGGGCTCCGCTTCGCTTCGGTCCTTCGGACTGGCGGCTGCGCCGCCACCCTTCCAATCCCTCACGCAAGGACACGATCACATGCATACGCCTGCCGGCTCTCCTGCCTTCTTCCCCTCGGCACCTCGGTGCCTCGGTGTACATCTTTCTTACTCCACCGCCTCGACTTCACTGCCTTCCCGGAACTCACTGCGCGCGCGTTCCAGAAACTGCGCAATGGGCATGCGTTCCTGTTTGATCTCCTCTCCCCCCGGTTTCACCAGGATGCCGATGGCCCCGCCGCGGCGCACCCGCACGTACGAATACACGAGGCCGCCCTTCAACTCCACGCGAATGCTCGGAATCGCCAGCGTATTGTTCACGAGCAACGCCGCCACCTGGGTCGGCAACAGAATGCGCGTCACGAATCCGCTGAAGTCCTGTTCAATCTGATGAATCGACAACAACGCGTCCGTCGAGTAGAGATAATCCTCCAGGCTGCGCGTCGTCCAGCGTAAATCACCGGAGATTTCTCCCTTATACCGGTTCCGCCCGGGCAGGTACGGCTCGAGGTCCAGACGTTGCACCTGCAGGTTCAGTCCGGCTTCCATGTTCTTCTGCTCCAGGTCCGCCAGGTTAAAAAACAGACCACGGCCGTCCACGGTGCCGCCGGGTTCCCAGCGCGGCGCGCCGCCCTGTTCCGGCACGATTCGTTTGTGCGTGAGCATGCGCAGCCACTCAATCAACAGAATATTATTGCGATAGTCCACCCGCGCCGCGAGGCCCGGCTCGCCTTCGGCGGCCGGCGTGCCCGCGTAGTAGAAACGATAGACCGGCTCATGACCGAAGAACTCGCCGCGCGGGCTGTGCGAAGAGGAAAGCCCGCGTACGGTAAGATTCGGCTCGCTGGTCCGCCCGTAAGTGTTCTGGTAGGATCGGCCGGCGTTGTCGCTCAGGCGCAGGAGTTCCTTCGGATCAAGATCGTGTTCGAACGGCAGATCCAGGTTCAGATCTTTCACCGATAGACGATAGCAATCCGGACCGGGATTCGCGACGGCGCACGGGCCGTCGTTGTACACCAGGCTCAGCCCCTCCACGTCGATGCTGCCCTTCGCGGCGTTCTTTGCCACGTTCATGGCCAGCTTCAATGAACCCTGCATGCTGACGTTCTCGTGGACCCGGAACATGGAATCCCGCACCACGCGCAAATCCACATCGGCCAGGGGAGTCCACTTCGCGTCCTCGCCCTCCCCGCTCTTCGTTAAAGTAAAATCCGCGTCCGCAAAGAGGGCGCCGCGCAGACCGCGCAGCCGCGCCGGTTGAATGCGAATCTCACGCTCGCCGAGAAAGACGTCCGCCTCGGCGTCCAGATCCTGAAGGCGCAGATAGGGGATGGCCAGGTTCGTACCCCGACGCACTTTAATAGAAGTAAATCCGTCACCGAAACGCAGTTCGAACGGACTCTTCAGCGATACGCCTTTCGAAAGATACGTTTTGTACGGCGCCATAGTATACTGCAAACTACCGGGAAAGACGGCGTGCAGGTTCTCGTAGTCCACGTCCAGGGACTTCACGTTCACGTCGTACACGTGGTCGTCACCGAAACGAATGTTGCCGTCGGCGAAGAGATTGGCCAGGCGTTCGCCGGCCTGATTGCGCCCGTCCAGCTTTAGATCGCGCACGTCGATGGTAAGATCGTCCTCGAACAGCAAGGCCCCGTCGGCGTCGAGGGTGAGCCGATGCAGACCGGAGCGCGAGCGACCGATGAAGTAGCGGCCGTTGTTCAAACGTACCACGCCGTCGAAACCCAGGCGCCGAAAGTTTTCCGGGCTGCGCAGTTTGATGTCCGCGTCCACCCGGCCGCGGAGAATCTCCGGCACCAGGGTATCCAGGTCCAGGCCGGTGAGTTTGAGGTTCGCCGTCACGCCCTCCGCCGGAGCGAGGGCCGCGTCGCCCCTGAGGCGCGTCGCCCCGTACAACACTCGCAGTTCCGGCATGAGCAGTCGATAGAAGATGCCGTAGACCAGGTCCTTGTCCGGCACGTAATCCGCCGGCGGATCGACGAACGGCAGCACCTGGTACAAATCCACGAGCGCCGCTAAGTCTACTTTAAAATCTCTTAGCGTCTCAATGCCCGAACCCGGAGCGATGATGACGCGCTGTGCTTCGATGTCGCCTTTCAAACTCAGGCGCTCCAGGCTGCCGAAGAGCTGCAACTCCTGAATCGTCGCCTCGCCTTCGATGAACGGTTTCGCCGCCCCCGTGATCGCGGCGATGAGACGGCCTACCGGTTCCAGATTAATGCTCGACCTCGCCACATCCAGGCGCAGACTGCGCGCGGACCCGGCGTCCGGAGAGGCGGCGTTGTTGACCTCGGCGGTAACGGTCAGCCAGCGATCGTTTGCGTGCTGCACCTGAAATATAGGAATCAGCAAACGATCACTGGCCGCGTCGTAGGCGGTGTCGTAGTAGATCGAGAGCGGGACGCGCCGTGCCGCGGATCCGCCGCGGCGCAGACTTACTTCGGAGGTATCGGCGACGAGACGCGAGGCGAACTCGGTGACGCCTTCGCCGGTTTCGCGAAAGAGAAAGTAGGTGAGCCGCAGCCGCCCGTCGATGGACCGGTCCGCGCCCTTTAACTTGAGGTTCACGGGCTGGTAAGGATTCAGGGCGATGAGCAGCGTATCGAAGACGTCGAGTACATCCAGGGACAACGGAATTTCCCGGAACGAACGCGTAATCGCCGCCACGCGCAGGTTAACGTTGTCGACGTTCAGGCGAAACTCGTCGCCGCTCTCTGCATCGACAGTGTGCATCGTCAGCGCAAAACGTTCGATGTAGACGTTCGCATAGACCTGAAAACGAAAGAACAGATTCACCGCCTCGGGGAGCGGCGTATCGTCTTCGTCCGGCGGCGGCTCGCTGCCTTCACCGGACGAAAATGCCGCCCAGTTCCAGCGCCCGTCCATCTTCGTTAAGTAGAGATGCGGCGCCTGGAGATGCAGCGTCCGCAGCCCCACGCGACCGATGAGCACGGACGGCAAAAACCAGGCCAGGCGCAGGCGTTCCGCGGTGACCAGCGGCCGGCCGCTCACGGAGTCCGAGAGTTTAATGTCCCGGATGTCGAAGCCGTAGACCAGGCTCGCGCGTTCGACGTTGAGTTCGATCTTCGCGTCGGAGTTGCCTTCGACGAGCGTCCGCACGAGATACTCCACGTTCGAAGGCTGCATCAGTATGTAGTACACAAGACTGAGCAGGAAAAGCGGCACGCTCAGCCGGAAGAGCCACTTCCCGGGACCCGAGCGCGAAAACCGCGAGAAGCGGCCCGGGCTCCCGGACGGAGCGCCGGAGGACTGTGGATCTTCGCCGGACCTGGCCATAGGCATTCAGAGCGTACGGCATTGCGTCACGGCCAGGAAAATTTCACCACCGATTTTGGGCCTTCGGGATGAATTTTCCGCTGCCGGACTTCGATGATAAACTACAGGCATGCCCGGCAATCAGATACGTATCATGGTCGTCGACGACGATCCCGAAATTCCCCGACTCATCCAGGCCCTCATCCCGGCCGATCGTTTCAAGATCAGCACGGCCTTCCATACCCAGGATGCGCTCACGAAGTTTCGGGACGAACATCCGCAACTCATCTTCCTGGACATCCACATGCCCGGCGCCTCGGGTTTCGTGGCCCTGCGCCGCCTGCGCAGCCTCGCCGCCGATACGTCCCGGGACGTGAAGATCATCATGCTCACCGCGCAGAAAACGAAAGAGGACGTCACGACGGCCCTGGCCTACGGCGCGGATGATTATCTCGTGAAGCCGTTTACGAAAGAGACGCTGATAGCGAAGATCGATCGGCACTTTCCGGGGTAGGGGCCTGCATTGCCTCAAGAGATCGCATCGCTGAAATCACTACCTTCTTCTGCGCTTTTTAGGTTCAGCCAGACCCGTTATGCCATTTCGATTGAAGGCGTTCTTGATATGGAATTTTTGTTCGAAAGAGTAGTAGGATGATTTCAGTACCAATTCGTAGCAACGCTTTAGCAGATCCGCCGAGAACGAACCTTTTACTTCAATTTGTTTTGAGTCAATTCTCCGTTCGACTTCTTGCTCAGGTTCGATCTTGGGAGGCGCACCAAAATCCAGAAGGCATTGCTGGTCAAATCCATAGTCGGCAAAGCCCGGTAGTCGCAGAATGGGATTGCCAGACCTCAATGCTCCCTCCTCGTAGTATTGGAACTGAGTAGTTGCTTTCACCAATATCAGGTAAGTCGGTTCTTCAATCAGCCCTGTATCACCCAGAACCACGAACCAAAAAGGTTTGATCGGAGATTGAGGATCATCCGGATTCTCGTATGAGTTCCATTTGAGAACCTGACCGGTTTTGCTAAAAGGCATAAACTTCTTTTAGAGCATAGCGGCGAGGAACTGCTCCCG
This sequence comes from Leptonemataceae bacterium, assembly GCA_965227295.1. Taxonomy (GTDB): domain Bacteria; phylum Spirochaetota; class Leptospiria; order Leptospirales; family Leptonemataceae; genus JANSYA01. The sequence goes on from OZ245742.1 coordinate 437,125, forward strand.
GGCGACCGGATCTGATAGTGCTTCCATTTCATCCAGCAGATTCATTCTTTCGGAGGGACTAGCAGGATCGCGCCTGTCACGCCACGCTTTCTTCCATGCCAGAATCTCGTGCGTGGCTTCAATGAGCTTTTGATTGTTTTTGTAATTTGTCGCATACCTGTCGACAAGACTGTAAATCTTGTCGATCTCATGGTCGCTCAATAAATCCAGATCGTACTCTGTATCCAGGGGAATAAACTTAATCTTTTCTGATCTGCTACCTTCCTCTATTTCAATACGAACTTTTTCGGATTCATAAGTTCCGCCGGATAGTTGTGAATTTAAATCAATGGGAACTGGCCCTTTTTCGAGGGCTCTGTATTCCAAATTCAACGGAGGGATGCCGGTTTCATGGAGTATTTCAAATTCGAATAGATCTATGTATTTGAAGAGAGACGTCTTGTATAGAGTCTGTCCTGACACGTTCTTGTGCTCAACAGCAAGAAAATGTATAACGGAATCTAGTTTTCTCTTTTGCAGTCCGTTCATGTCATCCAATCCCCCGTAAAATCATGGAGGCGCAGGCATATAAATGTATAGTGCATATAGCGCCGTGTCAAGCCAGAAGTTTCCAAAAAATGAGCGCATCGCAAGAACGCACATGCGGGATTTCTCTATCCTGACACCTATCTGCCATTTTTTCAGCCTCACGACTCCAGAGGCCCGCGAAACCCGCCCCCGGCACGCCTCCTCACTGGCACGTCACTTGCAATCCTGCAGATACAGAGCGGCGCAAGACGCCGGCTCCACATGAAATCTAACAACTGAGTTTCTAAAACAGGAGGAACAACCAATGAAAGCACTGAGCAAAAACGGACACTACCCGAGCCTCTTTGACAGCTTCTTCGGCGACCTGGATCGCGCCTTCCGCGCTCCGGCAACGGCGGCGCAGTACAGCCCGGCCGTCGAAGTCCGCAAAGGCGACGACGCCTATACCGTACGCGCGGTACTGCCGAACGTGAAAAAGGAAGATCTGAACGTTTCCGTGGAAGACGGTTATCTGAAGATCTCCGGCAAGTCGCAGTGGAAGAACGAAGAGAACTCGAAGGACGTCTACTCCGAGATCGTGCGCTACGAAAGCTTCGAGCGTTCACTGCGGGTGGACCAGGCCAGCTTCGACATCGATCGCATCGACGCGAAACTGGAAAACGGCGTACTCGAAGTAACGCTCCCGGTTCGGGAAGCCGTGAAGCCGAAACAGATCGAAGTCAAAGTCAACTAAGTTGACGAATTCGTTTGGATGATGCGGCTCCGCAGAAATGCGGGGCCGTTTTCATGTACGCCTGCATTCTAGTTTCCGTTGCGTAAACCTTTGCAACGAAGCGCCGTCCTCCGTGCAGCTTCTACAGATTCGCGTCCGATTTTCATGTTAGCGCCGGGAGTCCGGCGGGCTCCGGTTTACGAATGCCGCTCGCTTTGCTTCGATGCGGAAGGAGAGCAATCATGGCCGTAGATATTTCCCGCGATAACTTTCGTCCGGAGAAACAATACCGTTCCGTACTCATGCAGCAGGGGCGCATCCTCACGGATGCCGACTGGAACGAACAGGCTTCCATCGAAGCTTATCTGCGTCATGCCATCGGCCGGGACTTCGCCGGGGCCACCGGCGCCCCCCGACACCAGGCCGGCTTCGCTCTGACCTCAAACGGCAGCAGCCTCAACGCCGGCGCCGGACGTTTCTATATAAACGGCATGCTGGTGGAAAACCCCGCGGTCTTCGACCTGAGCAATCAGCCGTACCTGCCCGGCGTGAGCCTGCCGACGGTCGACGGGAGCTATCTCGCGTACCTCGACGTTATGCTACGACCGGTGACCGTCGTGGAAGATGCGGCCGTCCGTGACCCGGCCCTGGGCGGCATCAATACGGCGGCACGCCTGCAACTCGTATCGCAGATCAAACTACTGCCCCTGGCCGCGGGAACCTATGCGGCCTCCGACGAACCCCAGGAGTGGAGCGATTTCGTAAACCGGGTTCGCGGTAAGATGCGCGCGCGCACTACCGCCGAAGGCGTCTCCACCGATCCCTGCCAGATCGGCGCGCGCGGCGGCTACAGCGGCCCGGACAATCATCTGTATCGCGTCGAGATTCACAACGGCGGCGCGCCGGGAACGGCCACGTATAAGTGGTCCCGGGACAACGCCGGCCTTGTCACGGAATGGATCTCGCAGAACACGGACACCCTGGGCCTGCGCTTCAGCGGCCGCGACGAAGTCCAGAGCTTCCGCCCGGGACAGTGGATCGAGATCGACGACGAAGGCCTGGAACTCGAAGGCAGTCCCGGTACCCTGGCCCGCATCATCGCCGTGGGCGATAGCTCCGTAACCATCGATCCGGATACCTTAGTGCACTTCGACGGCGCTGGCGGACCCAACGCCCCGGGCGGCCGGGCACTGGACATTTCCGAATTCGATCGCGGCGTGCGGCGTGTTCGTCGCTGGGATATGGTTACGGCCGGCGGCCTGCGCACGACGCCGTCGGACGGCAGTTTCGTCGAAATCGAAAACGGCATTACCGTCGCCTTCGACGACGTCGCGGACGGCACGCTCTATGAAAGCCGCGAGTACTGGCTGATTCCGGCGCGCGTCGGCAATCGTAACATTGAATGGCCCATGAACGCCGCCGGAACCGAGGCCGCCGCGCTCACTGCGTTGCCGGTGCACGAGTATGCCCGCCTCGCCTTCGTCGAACTCGCGTCTTCGAACTGGACCGTCGTCGCCGACGCGCGGCGCATCTTTCCGTCCCTGGGCGATGCGAACCTGCATTACGCCGGCGGCGACGGCCAATCACTCTTTCCGGGGCTGGAGCTGGCCGAGCCCCTGGCCGTGCGCATTTCCGCCGGCCCGGAACCGATTCCCGACGCCGTGGTTCGTTTTAGCGTAACCGGCGGCGACGGCAACTTAACGGACGCCACCGGAAGCGGCGCGAGCGGCAACAGCGTCGACCTGCGCAGCGACGGAGCCGGCCTCGCCGCGGTCCGCTGGACTACCGGCGCAGACCGCGACTCACAAACAGTCAGTGCTCAACTATTAGACGAGAACGGCCAGCCGCTCCCGGCCGCTCTGGTCCGCTTCCGCGCGCACAAGAACCAGGCCGCGGCCGTGGAGTATACGGCGCCCGCGGACCCGGCCGATCCGCTCTACGGCAGCGAGACCACCCAGGCGGCGGTGGATGCCCTGAACGCGGCCAAGGTCAACCGCGCCGGCGACGTGATCAGCGGCGACCTGGAAGTCGAGGGCACCCTGACGGTCCGCGGGGATATGATCGTCAAAGAAACCGAGAGCATCCCCGGCGACGTGATGCTGGGCGACCAGGACGAGGACACGATCACGATTCACGGCGAGGTCCGTTCCGCGCACAGCTCGGGCTCGCTCTTCGTGAGCGACGGTTTGTACGTGCGCGCCTCGGACGCGGCCGACGTACCACTGCGAGTGGACGCCGTGGTCCAGGGCCTGGCGGGACGTTCGTATCGCCGGCCGCTCACCGTCGACAACTCCGCCAACGCATCGCCCTTAACTGATTTTCAAGTATTGTTAACAATGGACACCGCGGCGCTCATTTCCGGCGGTAAGATGCAGAGCGACGGCGATGACCTGCTGTTTCTCGACGAGGACGAGCTTACCTCGCTCCCGTACTGGATCGAATCCGGCATAAACACCGCGAACACGCGCGTGTGGGTGCGCGTGCCCGTGCTGCCGGCAAACGGAACGCGGACGATCTACGTACTCTACGGAAACGAAAACGCCACCGCGCGTTCCTCGAAGGCGAATACGTTTCTCGGTGAGATCAGCGGCGTGGAAGTCGCTTACGCCATGGACGAGGGCACGGGTACCATCGTCGGAGATACGTCCGGCAACGGCCGGGATGCCGCGCTCGTCGGCGGCGGCTGGACCACCGGACGCGCCGGTGCGGGAACCGCGATCGCGTTGAACGGCGGCACGGACGCGGTGGACCTGGCGAACATCACGAGCAACAACGATCTCTGGCGCAACCCCGGCCTAACGATCGCGGCCTGGTTTCGCGCGGACACGCTGCCGTCCGGGACCGCCGCGGCGATCTTCGACAATCTCAACGGCACGCCGGGGCCGGATCGTATCTTCGGTCACAGCATCGCGGTGGGGGATTCGAACATCTTATTCAGCGTCACCCGGGCCAGTCAGGCGTTTGGGACACCGATCATGACGGTAACTCCCGGCCAGTGGTACTTTGTGGCGCTGACCGCTGAAGACACGCCCGCGGGCATCAACTTCCACGGTTACGTCAACGGAACTTCGACCATGAACCCGACCGCCTCGGGCAGCCTGAGCGATTATCCGGCGACACAAACGCCGACATACTTCGCGCTGCTCGGCAATTCGAATCTGGACCACGCGCCCTTCGACGGCGCCCTGGACGACGTGCGCATCTACAACCGCGCACTTTCGCCCACGGAGATTGCCGATCTCTACAACTTCAAGAGCCTCACGACTCCGGCGAACGCCGGCAACGAACTGCTGCGTCGCTTCGCTTTGAACGAACCGGCGACGACGTTCGGCGGCCCGGAAGAGGCCCTGGCCGGCGGCGAAGAATCCGTGCTGTTCATCGAGAATGGTTCCGGCAACGTGGGCCTGGGCACGACGACTCCCGGCGAACGGCTTACGGTCAACGGCATCATTGAAACCACCGAGGGCGGCATCAAGTTCCCCGACGGCACGATCCAGACCACGGCCGGAGGGGGCGGCGGCTTAGCCGGTGGTGGTACGAAGTTACCGCTCGGCACGATTCTCGCGTGGCATAAGAACTTCGACGGCAGTACGCCGGACCTGCCCGACGGCTGGATCGAGTGCAACGGCCAGACCATCGACGATCCGGAGTCGCCGTTCTTCGGTCAGGACACGCCGGACCTGAACAGCTCGCTGCCCGGCTTCAGCAACGGCGGGCGTTTTTTGCGCGGCGGTCCGACCAGCGGCAATTTTCAGGGCGATCAGATGCAGGGTCACATCCACCGCGTCTATCCGCACGCCGGCACGCACGAGGATCCGGCGTATGGAATCAACAACACCGGGGCCAACGGCGGCGACGTGGCCACGCAGGTCAGCAGTCACCTCACCTCGCGTCCCACCGACGACATGACCGGTAACGGTCCGCCGCGCTACGGCAACGAAACGCGGCCGGCGAACATGTCGGTCGTCTGGATCATGCGCATCAAAGACACCGGCGACGGCGGTTCGTTGTGGGACAGCGCGACCGGCGGCATCAGCTACGAGGGCGGCAACGTCGGCATCGGCACGGACGAACCCCAGGCGAAGCTGCACGTTTCGGGCACGGCCGGCGTGGACGGCATCCTCTTTCCCGACGGCACGTTACAAACAACAGCGGGCGGTCCGGGCGCGGGCCTGCCGCTCGGGACCATCCTCGCGTGGCACAAGTCCCTCGGCAGCACGCCGCCGCTGCCCGACGGCTGGGTAGAATGCAACGGGCAGACATTAAGCGATGCGGCCTCACCGTACGACGGACTCGTGATTCCGGACCTGAACAATCCCAAAGAAACCTGGAACGACAAGGGCGCGTTCTTGCGCGGTCACACGACGTCGGGTGAATTCGAGGATGATCAATTACAGGGACATCATCACCGCCTTCAGGTCTGGGGCAACGGTCTCGAGGGTCGCGTGGAACCCGGCGGCAGTGATGACGCAGCATTTATCGATACCAGCGACGCCGCCGTGATCGACCCGAGCGACGACGGCACCAACGGCACGCCGCGCACGGGCTCCGAAACGAAACCCGTGAACATGTCGGTCGTCTGGATCATGAAGGTCCGCAATAGCGCGTTGTCGCTACCGGCGGGGGGCTACGCGATCATCGAAGACAAACAGCCGCCGGATACCCTTTCCGGCGCCGGCGTCGTCGGCAGTTGGAACCGGCGCACGCTGAATACGCTCAGTACTAACATATCCGGATTAACACTCAGCAGCAATGAATTTACACTTCCGGCCGGAACGTACCTGATCCGGTGCCGGGCGCCTGCCCATCGAGTCGGATATCATCAGATCCGCCTCTTCAACGTCACCGACTCCACGCCGGCCATCGCCGGCGCCTCTATGGCAACCGCCGACTACGACGACGATTCCGGAGATGCGGTACTCACCGGCGCGTTGCATGTGGACACGCCGAGGGCATATGCTATTGAACACTGGATCTCTGCCAGCACCGGCACTTCCGCCCTGGGCATCGGCGGCGCGGCAGGATCCGAAGAAGTCTACACGCAGGTGGAAATCATCCAGCTCGCGCAGCCGACGCCCGAGGGCACGGACCTCATCGGCTCCGTCCACGCCTTCGCGACGGAGACTCCGCCTACGGGCTGGATCAAGTGTGATGGGACGGCAATCTCACGGAACCAGTACGCGCGATTGTTTCAGCGCATCGGGGATCGTTTCGGTACCGGCGACGGAACGACGACGTTCAACGTGCCGGACCTGCGCGGCGAGTTCATCCGCGGCTGGGACGACGGCCGCGGTGTGGATTCCGGACGCACGCTCGGCTCGGCGCAGGGCGATTTGTTTGAATCGCACACACATACAATCAGCAACGTGAATACCTTTCAGGGTGGCCAGGTCGGCGTCGGAAACGGCGGTTCGATTCAGGTCGGCGGCAATCTCACGGCCGTCTCGAATGCTACCGGCGGCGCCGAAACCCGCCCGCGAAACGTGGCAATGATGTACTGTATTAAGTACTGAACCGTTCACAATATATACTTGCGCTCGCGTCGGGCTGCGGTGTTGTTTCCCGGATGTCCGCTGAACTGTTGCCGCGCCGTCTGCTGATCGCCGTCCCGCTGGGGATCGATGCCGCCGGAGACGAGGCGGCGGCGCAATTCCTCACGCGCACGGCGGACTTTGCGACCGCGCTGAAGGCGGAGGTCCTGCTCTTGCACGTCATCGACGTCGAGGACGACGACGTCGATGACGCCACGCGCTCGTTGTACGACGATCTGGCCGCGAACGCCCGGGAACGTCTGGATGCTCTGCTGCCGATCTTACGCGAACGCAAGCTCGGTACCGAACTGCGCATCGCCGCGGGCCGGCCGTGGCAAAAGATTCTCGATGCCGCGGACGACTGGAAGCCCGACGCCGTCGTCGTCGGACCGCCGGCCCCGGAGCCGGACGGCGTGCTGCGTCGCACGCTGCACCGGCCGACAGCGGGCCGGCTCATCCGCGAAGCGGATCGTCCCGTATGGGCCCTCCCCGAAAGCGAATCGAGCGGCTTCGGCATCCGGCGCATCCTGGTGCCGGTGGACTTCAGCGAAGTAAGTACGGATCAGGTAAAGTTAGCAGATGAGCTGCACGCGGTCTTCGGATGCGAGCGGTACCTGCTGCACTGTTTTCGTTACCGGCTCATGGATGCCTTGCGGCGCTTTCCGGATCGCGGCGGGCCGGCGGATCGTTTCGAAGACGAGATGATCGCAAAGGCGAAGGCGAAGGCCGAGGCTTTACTCGGCGAGGCCTACGACAACTGGACGGTGTTATTGCACACGGACCCGGTAAAACGCGCGGTGCCCATGGAAATCGAGAACTACGGCATCGACCTGCTGTTGCTCGCGGGAGTATCGAAGCCGCGCGGCCTTCGCGGTGCCCTGCTGGGCAGCACGGCCGAGAAGATCCTTGCGTATACGAACATCAATGCGTGCGTACTCAAACCGACGGCGACCGGAAGTTAGCGGGCCGGCGTCTCAGGGCTTGTAGTAATCTTTGTCCGGTTTGCGCTTTGCCGGGCGCCAGAGCCACAGGAGCGCCGTCGACGCCGCAGTCACCGTGATCGCCAGGCCGAGCATGGTATAAAACTCGTCCGCGCGGAACTCCTCACAGGCAACGCGCTCTCCGTAGCGGGTGCCGAGCTCAATGCAGCCGAGCGACACGGCCTCGTAGATGTGATAGCCGCCCCAGGCCAGCGCCGCGATCAGCAACAGATACAGAAAGGCGCGAAGGATCATACATACAGTATAATCCTTCGCGACACAATTTCCAGGCGCCGGCTACTTCACAGCAAAGGTTACATCCTGGGTGAACGTCTTGCCCGCCGCGCTGATATCCGCGGTGACGGTGTAGTCCCCGGCCGCCGCCGAATCGAAGCCGCCCACGTAGTGATGCATGCCGCCGCCGCTCATCACCTCGCTGCCGTCGCTGATCGTTTCGCCGGCCGCGTTCTTGATCACAAGCTTCACGTCCGCGTCCGTAATGACGCCGCCGCGATCGGCGGTGTCCATAATTGTCAACGTAACGATGTGCTCCGCGTGGCCGTGCTCCATTTCGCTGATGTTCATCATCTTCATCATCTTCATGTGTTCGGCGTGGCTGGAGAGGTCGTATACGACCTGGATATTTTCGTGGGTGCGCACCTTCGATGTCGGCGTATCGAAAGATGCGTCGTCGGCACCGGTGTCCGGACCGCCGCAGTGTACCGCCAGCAGCGTGATACTTAAAATAATCTTCGTTATCAGGAATACCCTCATGTTTGTTTCTCCTTTACTGTGCCTGCGCAGACGTTCAACGAACGGAGCGGCCGGCCCGAACTTTCGTTTTGCGCGCGGATTTTTTATTACCGGGCGATGCCTGACGGCGCGCGCCGGTTTCTTTTTTAGACGCGGCGGAACGCCGGGTCGCCGGGAACAACGTCTTCGTAAATCCGGCCTTCTTTTCGAAACGAAAGGCCTTCGCGGTGCTGCCCGGTTTCGGCGGAATCATCGCCATGGCCCGCTCGCTCAGTGCGGTGATGGACAGACTCGGGTTTACGCCCAGGTTTTCCGTGAGCATGGAGCCGTCGCAGACCCGCAGGTTTTTGTAACCGAAGACTTTGTTTTCGAGATCGATGACACCCTCCCCCGCGTGCTCGCCCACGATGCAGCCGCCCATGATGTGTCCCGTTACCGGCGCGTCGAGCAAAGTATCGTTGTACGAGGAACGCGGGATGCCGCCGATCTTCTCCGCGACGCGGCGCGTGGTTTCGTTTGCCACGGGGATGTACGTCGGCGTCGGTGCGCCGGTGGAGAGCGCGGACGTCAGCGTCTTCCAGAACGGCCAGGCCGGTCGCCAGGCGCGTTTAAGTTTGATGCTGTTGTCGACGGTTTGCATCACCAGAAGAATGATGCTGTTGCTCGCGAACTTGCCGGCGCCGTGGGACATGAGCCATGTGTACGGATGCTTAAATATCATCCCAAAGTACTTTAAGAAACGCGGCACTCCGTCGCCGCCGTCCACCATGGGCGCCGCAAGTGCTCCCATGAAGTTCGAGCCCTTCGGATAACGCACCGGTTCGATGTGAGTGTCTTCGTCCGGATGGATGGACGAGGTGATGGCCACGCCGCGAGAATAGTCGGTGTCGGTTTTGTAGTTCGATGCCAGGAGAACCGTCTCGCTGTTGGTGCGCACCCTGTCCCCCAGCACCGGGGACAGGCGCGGCATGCGACCGTTTTCGCGCATCTTCAGAAGCAGCCCCACGGTTCCCATCACCGCCGCGGACAACACGACGGAACGTGCGCGAAACCTGCGCCGCGGAAAACCGAACCAGCCCGTAGGCGTGCGGGTTTTCAGTTCGTAACCGTATTCGCCGTCGGCGTTCGCATCACGTTCGCCGGCGGCGTTCAGGGGAATCATGTCGATGACTTTCGTTTCGGGAATGATCTCTGCGCCGAGCTGTTCGGCGAAGTAGAGATAGTTTTTATCGAGGGTGTTCTTGGAATTGTAGCGACAGCCGACCATGCACGCGCCGCAGAACGTACAGCCGATGCGTTCGGGGCCTTCGCCGCCGAAGTACGGATCGGGATGTTTCTCGCCGGGTTTGCCGAAGTAGACACCCACCGGCGTCGGCCGAAACGTGTGGCCCTTGCCCATTTCATCGGCGACTTCTTTTAAGACGTGATCGCTTTCGAAGAGACGCGGGTTCTCCGTTACACCGAGCATCTTGAGCGCAATCTTGTAAAACGGCAGCAACGCCTTCGGGCCGCCCATCTTTCGGAACGCGCCCTTGTTCAGAACCTGCTCGCCGGGAACGTAGAGCGTATTCGCGTATACCAGACTGCCGCCGCCGACGCCGGCCCCGCTTACGAGAAAAAAATCGCGCAGCAAATTCATGCGCTGAATGCCGTACAGGCCCAGCCACGGCATCCACAGATACTTGCGCAGGTTCCAGTTGGTCTTTGCGTAGTCTTCGTTGCGCCAGCGTTTACCGGATTCGATGACCGCCACCGAGTAACCCTTCTGCGTCAACCGCATGGCCGATACGCTGCCGCCGAAGCCGCTGCCGATCACAATGTAGTCGTAGTCATACTTAATGGAAGATTCCGGTGCGGCCATGACTGATGTTCGAATCGGCGCGTGCCGGTGGCAATGAAAAAGTTTGCGCGTACTGGTGACGATTGGGGATCAAACTGATGATCAGGAAAAAGAGAAAGTAAAAATCATATGGGCGTCTGCCCGGCCGCGCCGCGGTTGCGGCCGGGTACCGCGCTGCTACAGGCTCCTAAAGTTTCTAAACTGGTTGACAGGTTCCTGAGAGGTTTCTTCGTTTCCCGATGAAACAGTTTCTTATCTCCACAGCAACCCTGGCGGCAACCCTGCTGCTCACTTTCGCCTGCTCCACACAACCTGCGGCGAAGAAAACTCCGTCCGTCACGCTGGCGCCTTTTCCCGAAGAAAAGATGCGCAGCCCGAAACGACTGAACCTGGCCGTTCTCAAGCGACTGACGACGGAAAAACCGCCGTCTTACAACGATCCACTCGTCGCCCGCGCCTTCTCTCCCGGCGAAGTATATGTCATCCCGAAAAGCTGCGCTCTGGAAGTACATTCCCCGATGCTGCAAATGCGAGCGGGCGACGGTACCTCCATTAATACGTTTCGACTCACCTGCCTCTCGGGAATCCTTCCGTTCATGAAAACGTTCGCCGGCGCCGGCCCCGCCCGCATCGAACGACACGGATCCGTGGTATCCGAATCACGTTTCCTGAGCAAGGCCATGTCGCAGGAGAAAACCACGGGCCTCATTGAAATCGGCTCCGGCCCGGGGGCCATCGACTCTGTGGACGTTTACTTCCGTTTCGTGAAGCTGGATTGATCGAATGTGTCGGCGATGAGCCTGCTACACCGTCGCCGGCAAACCGCCCACGAACAATCCCGCAAGAAACCGGGCCGCGTCTTTCGGGGCAATCGCCTGCGCTTTCTTTTTCGATTCGCTCGCCGCCGCCATCTGTACGAGCAACTCAAAGCCCGCGCCGATGATGGCGTGCGTCGCCAGACGCACATCGATGTCCGGGAAGAGGCCGGCCTTGATTGCGCCTTCCAGGTCGGCGGCGAGTTCGCTGACGATACCCTGAATGGCCGCCGCATCTTTTTTATTCTTCGCTCCCGTGCCGGAGAACACGAGCGCGCGAAAGATGTCCTGATTGCGCGCGAGCATCTGTAAGTTCAGACGATCTTCCGCTACGGCTTCGAAGTACGCGAGATAGGCGTCCTCAATGAATGAACGCGATGTGGTCGCGCGGCGCCGCGCTTCCCGAATGCGAGACCGCACCGCGGCGGCCAGTTCGCGAATGAGTTCACGCATCACCTCTTCTTTGCTGTCGAAGTAGTTATAGAACGTGCCCGGGGAAAGACCGCTTTCGCGGACAATGTCGCGGATGGTCGAAGCGGCAAAGCCGACCTCCACAAACACCCGCCGGCCCGCGAACAGGATGGCCTCGCGATTCGCCGCCTTTTTTGATTCGCGACGCGATGCGGTCTGTGCGGATGAGGCCATGCTGGAGCCTGGAGCGCGTGCGTGAACGCGCAAGTAAAATATGACACAGGCGTCACTTTCTTCATTGACGGACGGCTCGGCACGTGCGATGATTCCGGTCGGGGGAAGTTATGCTATCATTCAACAACGACGAGTCCAAGAACTCGAATCGCGGCCGCCTCCCGCGGGTCTGCGTCATCGGTGCCGGCTGCAGCGGTATGACGGCGACGAAATCACTCAAGGATCGCGGCATCCCGGTGACGTGTTACGAAAAAGGCTCGGACATCGGCGGCCTGTGGCGCTTCGGCAACGACAACGGCATGTCCAGCGTCTACAAATCCCTGCACATCAACACGCACCGCGATCGCATGGAATTCGCGGACTATCCCATGCCGCCGGACTATCCGGATTACCCTTCGCATAAGTTGATCTGGGAGTACTTTAAGGATTACGCCGGGCACTTCGGCCTCTACGAAAACATAGTGCTCAACACGGGCGTGAAGCGAGTAGAACGTCGCGAGGACGGCGTCTACGAGGTGTTACTGGACAACGGCGGCATCGAGTACTTCGACGCGGTGATCGTGGCGAACGGACATCACTGGTCCGAGCGCTGGCCCGATCCCTACCCCGGCAAGTTCAGCGGCAAAGAAATCCACGCGCATCGCTACGTCGATCCTTCGAAACCGCTTAACTTAAGTGAACAGAACGTTATGGTTGTCGGCATGGGCAACAGCGCCATGGACATCGCCGTGGAAATTTCCCGCCCCGGCCTTACGGCGAAGACGATCCTCTCCGGACGACGCGGCGCCTACGTCTGGCCCAAGTACATCTTCGGCAAACCCTTCGATAAACTCACGCTGCTGTTCCCGCCCTGGGTGCCCTTCGCCATCAAACGCTTCCTGGCCACGCTGACGTATCGCCTGGCCGTCGGCAAGATGACGGACTTCGGTTTGCCGGAGCCGGACCACAAACTCGGCCACGCCCATCCGACCATCTCCAACGAAATCCTCGGGAAACTGGGCTCCGGCGATATTCAGTTTCGCCCGGGCATCAAAGAATTCGCCGGACGTACGGTGCGCTTCGTGGACGGCAGCGAAGAAGATGTGGACGTGATCATCTGGTGCACCGGTTACAACGTGAGCTTTCCGTTTTTCGACGATCAGTTTTTCGCGGCAACGGACAATCGCCTGCCGCCGCTCTTCCATCGCGCGATCCAACCGGGCATGGACGACCTGTTTTTTGTAGGATTGCTACAGCCTCTCGGCGCGGTGATGCCGCTTTCCGAAGCTCAGGGCAAGTGGATTGCGGAGCAACTGTGCGGTGAGTATGCCCTGCCGACGGAGCAGGAAATGCGTAAGTTCATCGACGATGAAATGCGCGCTATGAATCAACGCTACGTTTCTTCTGCGCGGCACACGATGCAGGTGGACTTCGAGAAGTATTTGTATGACTTAGAAAGAGAAGTGAAACGCGGGCGTCGGCGTGCGGATCAAAACGGCAACGCGTTGCCGATCGAAGCGCGGGCGCATTTGCACAAGGGTACGGCCGCCAGGAAAACGAAGGCACGCGGGAAAAAGAAAGCCTCGAAGCGCAAAACAACGGCGAGGATGCGATGATCCAGGCGCGGCATAAATGTACATAGCAACTGCGTAACTATTTTAATTTCTTGCAGGATTTTGAAACATTCTCCTCCTGTTGATTACCTTTCACTCAGGAGTTACTTGTGTCCTTAATATTGATGAAGCGGGTCGGCTGCATGCTGCTCGTTCTCCTGGTGTCGTCCGCCTGTGCGACGGTCCGCCAGGGAACGGTCAAATACGTGGAGTTCGATCTCGAAATGAAGGAATATCCGGAAGATCGTAGCGACGTAATTACGGGAAGCGAATGTGGATTTCGGATTGTGAATTATCCGACTATCCTTAATCGCATGCGGCCCCAGGACAACATTGTGGGGTTGCGCAACTTCGAGTTCTACACCGATAGTTGCTTCAACGTTCGCGGGGAGGCAGTCCAATGAAAGTTTATAAACCCCTTACTTTGCTCCGCACTTTCGCCGCCATCGCGGTACTCGCCGGCGGCACGGCCTGCAAGTCCACGATCGGTACCGGGAAATTTTTGGCCACTCAGCAATTTCCGGACAAGAATCTGGAACAACTATCAAATGAAAAAGTAGAAGGCCAGGGCTGCCGTCAGCACATCTTCTTTGTCCCGATCGGGGAACAGAACTACAATGCGGCTTTCCGGGATGCGCTTTCGAAGTCACCGGAGGGAACCACCGGTTTCATGCACGCGGAACTCGGCACCATCGTACCGGCTCCGTTTGTCGGAGGCGGGATCCTGTTCGGACGTTTCTGTAACTATATCATCGGCTATCCGGCGAAGGCAAAGCTTCCGACCGAAGAAAGCTGAGGACTCGATGCAGCCGGCGCCTGGGGCTGACCAATCAGTGGCCGCATCCAGGACCTTTTTGGTCAGCCCCTAATTCCACCAGTGCGCCGGCTTCACCAGTACTCTTAGCGAAGCCAGTTCCAGTTCGAATCGAAACGAAGCCTCGCCGTCACCGGATCCGAAGAGTCCCGCATTGTTTCTCTGGAAACGCGGGCGGAGTTGACCGCCGCGACGATCTTCGTCGCCGTCGATGGCGGTGCGCATCAAACGCAATTCAAGCTGTTTGGGCATTCGCATATAACACTTCTTTCCCTGATGAGACGAGATCCTACAACGAAATGTTGCAACTTCATGTCTCACAAGGCAAGTAAGTTACGCGAAGATTGAAAAAAGATACATACTACTCTGCCTGGATTGCAGCAGACTCAGGCTCATGAAAATCTAATAATTTATAAATTGCTACTTCTTTCGCACGACCGCGCACACGGCCCTGTACCGGCTGCGAACACACGATGCCCTCTCCGGCTTTCGCATGCGTTGCACCGTCGATGAGGATGTCGCTACCCAGGCGTTTGTTCAACGACTGCAGTCGCGCGGCCAGGTTCACCGAGTCACCGATGACAGTATACTCCAGACGACGGGTGGAACCGACGTTGCCCGCGAAGACCGTGCCCGTCGCGATCCCGATGCCCACGCTGATGGGATCGGGGATGTACTCCGGACGAAACTCGTTGTACTGTTCAATGTAGTGGCGAATGTCAAGGGCGCAGCGCACGCCGTTCACGGCGTCGTCCCCGGTGGGGACCGGGCAACCGAACGTGGCAAGCATGCCGTCGCCGAGCAGTTTGTTTACCGATCCCTGGTGTTTGAAGACGAGGTCCATGGTGTCCGTAAAGATCGCCGAAAGGAACTCCGCGAACAGACGCGGTTCCAGGGTTTCACCGAGGGACGTGGAGCCGCGAATGTCGAAGAACATGATCGTCGCTTCGAGCTGAGAACCGCCGAGTTCCGCGCGGATCTCTTCATTGATGATCTTCCGGGCGAGATCGTCCGAGAAAAACTTGGAAAGCCCGAGCTTTTCGCGCTCCAGCTTTGCGTTGAGTTCGCGCAGGGCCTGGCGGGATTTTTTCAGTTCGATCTCTTTTTGAATCTTCGGCGTGAGCTCCGCGACCTGAATGGGCTTCTTAATGAATTCACTGGCGCCGGTGGAGAGTGATACCACCACCATCTCCTCGGAACCGTCCGCGGACATGATGATCACCGGCATGTCCGCGCTCTCCGGATCCTCCTTGATGGCCTTGAGGACCATGAGGCCGGTAACTTCCGGTAGATGTAAGTCAACGATGGCCAGGTCCGGCTTCCAATCGCGGACCATCTCCAGGGCTTCCGCCCCGTCTCCGGCGGTGCGCACGTCGTAGCCCATAAGGCCGACGTACTGCCGCAGGAGGTCGCGGTAGTCTTCCTCGTCCTCGACCACGAGGACCTTTTCCCGAACGATGGAACCTTCTTCTTCGGACACGCCTGGAATGAGCGGACGAACCGCCTTAGTTCATCACAACCTGTTTGTAGAACGGATGTTCTTTCAGTTGTTCAAACTTGCCTTCGTTGTACGAACCCATCAGTTCGCCGGCGTTGTAGAAGTCGGCGATCTTTGCGCGGCGTTCCAGGTCGTTCATCGAGAGCAGGAGTCCCATCATTTCACGCGTGGTGAGCGAAGCGAGGGCGGTGATGCGCACAAGATCGCTGACATTGTCCATTTCGTCGGAGCCGAAGTTGTGCAGGGCGATGACGTCTTTCAAGGAGTCCGGCACGTTCCATTTGTCGAAGACCAGCTTGCCGACCTCGACGTGATCGGTGCCGAAGCGCTTGCGTTCTTCTTCCACCAGGTCGCCGAAGTTCTGCTCGGTGGTCTCAATGAGATCGGCGTAGAGTTTGCTTTCGTTCAACGCCAGGATCGACATGCCGATCTTGTGCAACAAGGCGCCGAGGAAGGCCTCTTCGCGGTGCTGCTTGAAACCCATGTTATCGCACAGCTCCTGGGCCACGAGGGCGCTGGCCACGGTGAACTGGTTGAGATACGTGAGGAAGACCTTGTTCTTCATGGAGGCGTTCATGGACTTCGAAGCCAGCAGAATGATGATGTTCTTCACGGTCTTGAGGCCGAGCAGCGTGATGGCGTCCTTCAGGGTCTGCACGCGACCGGAGCGGCCGTAGTAGGCCGAATTCGCAATGCGCAGCAGATCGGAGACCACACCTTCATCCGGGGCGACAATCTGTTCCAGGGCATAACTGCTCGCGGTATCGCTGAGCGGATCGAACTGCATAACCTTAATGGTCACACTGGAAAGAGGGGGGATTTGAATATCATCAAGATTCAACATGTACAGTACACCTCTGTGTCAAACGTGGCGAGGGCGCTTTTATGCGGGAAGACGAATTTTCCCGTACAGGCAACTTCTTACGGAACTTTAACAATCACTTGCAAAATCTTCCCGACACCGGGAGCCTTCGTGCGGAATCACTATGAGTATCCTGAAAAACGCTGAAATTACCGCCGGCCGGGCCGCCCTGAAGCTGCCGCTTTCCGTGCAGCGCGTGCTTTCCGGCGGCACCGTCCAACGGAACGGACGCACGCTGGATACGCAGGTGGCCATGGCACTACAGCTCGCAAAGATCAAGCCGGCCACGGAAGACCTGCCGCCGATCCGCGCCCGGGAGAACACCCGGAACCTCGCTGCGTTATTCGACGTAAATATTCCTGAAATCCCAAGAACTGATGATTTTTCCATTCCCGCGGGACCCAAATCCCGCGAGCGCATCCCGCTGCGACTCTATGCACCGCGGGCGACGACGGACCTCCTGCCCTGCGTGGTTTTCTTTCACGGCGGCGGTTTCGTCCTCGGCGACCTGGAGTCTCACGACGGAACGCTCCGCCGGCTCTGCGCGGAATCCGGGATCATCGTCGTCGCCGTGGACTATCGCCTGGCGCCGGAGTATCGCTATCCCGTCTTCGTGGACGACGCCCTGGCCGCTTATGCGCACGTGGTGAAGCACGCGGCGACGTTGGGCATCGATGCGAAGCGCATCGGCGTCGGCGGCGACAGTGCCGGCGGCAACCTGGCCGTGCAGGTTTGCTTACGGGCCCGCAAGGCAAAGCTCCCGCTCCCGGCCTTCCAGGTCCCGGTCTATCCCTGGCTCGATCTTTCCATGTCGTTTCCGTCCGTCGAAGCCTACGGCGACGCCTTCTTTCTAAAGAAGAAAACCATCGAATACTTTCGCAACTACGCCCTCACCGATACGGAGCACGAGATGTCCGATCCCGGCGTCTCGCCGATCTTCGCGAAACCCCGGATCTTCAAGGGCCTGCCGCCGGCCTTCATCTCGGTGTGCGGCTTCGATCCCCTGCAAGATGAGGGCGCGGCGTATCATGAGTTGCTCCGGAAGGCCGGGGTGTCCTCCGAGTTGAAGATGTACGAATCGTTAATTCACGGTTCGCTGAACTTAAGCGGAATTGTCGACGCGGCGAGACCCATGATGGACGATCTGGCCGGGGCGCTGAAAGAGTTTACGAAAGCGCCAGCGGAAAAGAAGAAGAGATGAGCTGACACGCCCCGAATAAGGGTGCAGTAGATCTGGTAAGAATTTTTGGGCGCGTCGGCGCTTTGCGGTGCGGGGGCACGCCCAAAGAATTCTTACACGAAATACTACTTCATCATTCGTGGCGTCTACGATAGATAAAAATGGACATTGCAATCATCGGCTCCGGCGCCTTAGGTTTGTACTACGGCGCCTTACTGGAAAAACACGCACCGCAAACCGGGGCGCGGGTGCACTTTCTCGCACGCAGCGACTACGCGCACATCAAAACGCACGGACTCGTCATACATTCAAAGGACGGCGACTATGCACTGCCGGACGTGCGGGTCTACGACGCCCCGGAAAAAATCGGCGCGGTGGACCTGGTGCTGATCGGCCTCAAGACCACGGCCAGTCACGCCTACGAAAAAATCATCGCCCCCGTGTTTCACAACAAACGTACGCGGATCTTAAGTTTACAGAACGGCATCGGCAACGAGGACGCCCTGGCCGAACTCTTCGGCGCGGAGGGCATCGTCGGCGGGGCGGCGTTTCTGTGCTCAAACCGGGTCGCACCGGGAGAGATCGATCACATGGACTACGGGCACATCCAGATTTCGCCGTATCGCGCGAGCGAGAGCAGCCGCCGGGACTGCGCGCAAATCGCGGAACTGTTTCGAAGCAGCGGGGTGGACTGCGCCGTCATTGAAAACTACTACGAAATGCGCTGGCGCAAGCAGACCTGGAACGTGCCGTTCAACGGACTGTGCACCCTGCACGATCTTTCAACCGATCAAATCCTGGCGGTACCGGAACTCGTGCAACGCGTGCGCCGGCTTATGGGGGAAACGATCGAGTTGGGCCGGCGCATCAGTGCGACGCTGGCGCCGGAGTTGAAGTACGACGTAGACAGTGTAACTTTCATTGAAAATCAGTTAGCAAAAACCGCGACCATGGGCGCCTACCAACCCTCGATGCTCGTGGACGCACGCCACGGCCGGGAACTGGAGATCGCAGGCATCTTCGGTGCCTGCCTGGAGCAGCGAGATCGACACGCCCCGGTTACGGAGATCCCTGAAATCGAAGCGTTGCACCGGGAACTGCTCGAACGAGTTGGTTAAATCATATTACACTCCCCCGGCCAAACTTTAGAATAGTTTCAACTTCGATGAAGCATTAATATAATCTCCGGCTAACATTAATATATTTTATGTTTTTCGCGCTTTTTCGCGAGGGGAAAGCTTTCTCCGGCGGTCTTCGCTTGCGCACAGCGTTTTATCGCGCGGATCGTTCGGAAGTGAGCGAAGATTCGCAGGAATCACAGGACCCGGCGGTCCAGGCCGGGTTGGCGCGCTGGCGCGAATCTTTCAAGCGTTTGCGCGAAGATCGAAATCTCAAACAAACGGAACTGGCCGCGGAAATCGCGCGACGCTTCGGTCACGCCTTCGATCAATCCCAGGTGAGCCATCTGGAATCCGGTCAGTCGCAGGCGCGCAGCGGTTTGATCATTGAGCTGTGCAAGATCCTTAAGGTTACGCCCAACGAACTTTTCAACTATCCCACGGCCGCGGAAGTTCCGCTGGAAGTCCAGGCCGTCATCGATGACCTGGACCTGCGCGATCAACTCCAGCGATGGATTCGTCCGGGCTCTGCGCGGCGCGACACCGGTTACCTGGCGCGCCTGCTGGAATTGTTGATGGAGCACCGCGATAGCGGTTTCGCGGCGGAGTCGTTGCCCGACCGGCCGCGGAATCGCGGCGTGAGTCTCGGGGCCGCGCGCTCGTTCGAACCGCGGCGTTCCGTGCGCAAATCGGCGAGCCGGTCGAGCGAGGCGCCGTCGGCCGGGAAAAAGGCCGCCTCGAAAAAGAAAAAAAGCACGGCCAAAAAGAAACGGAAAAAGAAGCGCTGAACTTCAAGCGCCCGTTCGAATACGAAGTTCTTCTATTAAGTACTCCACGCTGCCGTCGCCGAGTTCAATCATATCGCGAAACTCGGTGCGATGATTCGTGATCAGGTCGCCCTCGTCCGTCGACAGATTGACGATCTTCCAGGCCCCGCCCATCTTGCGGACATGCCAGTGGATGCTCACGGGTTTGTTCCCGGGGCGCTGGATGCGCGTCGTCACGATGGTCGCCCCGCCGGCCTGTCGCGCGCCGCTAACCTGCACGGTCTCCCCGCGATAACCGCCCAGAAGATTCATGACGCCGTCCACCGCCCAACGCCGGTACAACTCGAGATACTCTTTACGTTGCTCCGCCGTGGCCTGGTTCCAGTATTCTCCCAGGACCGAGCGGCCGATGCCCGCCACGTCGAAATTCGCTCCGATGAGCCGGTCGTACTCACCGCGGGCGGCGCTGCGCTTGAGCTTTTTTCCGGGAATGGTTTCCACGGCCTCCTTCGCCAGCGCGCCGATGAAGGTCTGCGCGGATTCGGCAAAGGCCGGCGTTGCTGCCAGCAACAGTATGAGAACGAAACGGGAAAGCATGCGTAACATGTGTTTCGGACGAATCGCCGGTGTCAATTGTTCCCCAAAATGCGGTCAGGCCCGGGGGCTCCCTGGTTGCCGCCCGGTCCGCAGCAGTTGCTGATGCCCGAGGGCGACGGCCTTTTTGGTTGACTCTCCCCGGCACCAAGTTTTATTGCCTACGCAACATTTTTCATTGCCTCAGCAACAATTGTGCGACACATCGAAGACACCTCGTCCCTGGATCGGGCCACCGCCTTTGTAATCACGCGCACGGCGCGGCGGTTGCGGCAGGATTTGTGGAATTTCCTGAAAGAATGCGGCACCGATCTCACTCCCGAGCAGTACTTTCTGTTGTTCCGCCTGCATGAACAGGACGGCCGGCCCATGATCGAGCTGGCCGACCAGGCCCTCATGGACCGGCCGAACATTACGCGCATCGTGGCGGGCATGGAACAGAAGGGCCTGGTGCGCAAGACCCCGGACCGCGAGGACGGGCGGCGTATTCTGGTCTTTCTAAAACCGAAGGGGCGCTCCGTGCTGGAAAAGATATTCGTACGCCTGCCCGAGAAACGAGCCGCGGTCCTGGCCGGTCTGAGCGAAAACGAAATCGCCGGGCTGAACCGGACCCTGCGCAAAATCGAGGAGAATCTCAGCTGAGACGCGTCCGCGCCTCCCCGATTGTTGCTTACGCAACAATATTGTTCTCAATATTCTTCAAGGAGTTTCCATCATGAAAACCAAAACCTTTTCTCGATTTTCCGGTGCCGGACTTGTCGGCGCGCTTTTGCTGCTGCCGGCTTTTCTCTTCGGCGGCTGCCAGTCCGCGGCCGCAAGCCTGAAAGCGGTCGATCGTTCGGCCATCGAAAGCGTGATTCGCGAATTCGCCGCCGCCGGCGACGCGCAAAACGCCGATCGTGCAGACGCCGTCATCGACACTTCGTTTCGGGTGGTGGCCCTGGACTATCCGCAGACGGGCGACGTCTCAACGCTCTCCCGGGCCGATTACCTGGGCCTGCTGCGCGCGAAAAAACTCGGCGGCACGGAACGTAAGGTCCAGGTAAATCACATTAGCGCTTCCACGGATAAACTGGCCTCGGCGACGGTAGAAATGCACAGCTCCGCACTGCGCATGTTCAACTCAATGACCCTCGCGAAAATCGGCGGGGAGTGGAAGTTAGTCCACGACGTGGCGGCCGTGAAACCGGCTCAATAACAGCACGGCCGCCACAAATCGCAGGACTTGTGGCGGCCATCCCGACTTCGCCTCCCGCCGTGGCTTAAATCGCTTCGGGGCCGCTTTCTTTCGAAGAGATGCGATGCACTTCTTCGAGGGGCATTACGAAGATTTTGCCGTCGCCGGGCTGGCCGGTGTAGCAGACCTTGCTGATCGTTTCCACCGCGGTCGGGACGAACTCATCGTTCAACGCGATCTGGACTTCCAGCTTGTGAACGAAGTTGATCATGGTCTCGCTCGCGCGATAGACCGCCTTATGGCCCTTCTGACGGCCGTAGCCCTGGGCGTTGATGATGGTCATGCGCGAGATCTCGATCTTCGCCAGCTCGTGCTTGAGTTCCTCGAGCTTGTGATGGGGGATGACTGCAATTAAGAACTTCATGATTTCGAAGGAACGCGCCCGCGCCGCGTTTCGCAACTCGCTTTTATGCGGCGAGGAACGGGAAACGTTTTTTCGTATGCGCCCGCCCATACTGATGAACATCCAGGCGAATCGTCGCTTTGCAATGCAGGTCGCCCATTTCCTGTGGGTTCCGCCGTCGCTTTCGGCACGGGAAGGGATTGACGGCGCTCCCGATCGGCACAGCCTGTGTGCGTGAACCCGCGCGTCTACGTGATCTTTCTGAAACTCCGCTCGTCCCGGCACCACATGTTACCGGAGGACTGGCAAAACAAAGTGCGTTCCGTAAACGGCGTAAGCGTGCTCGCATCTTCATCGCGCCGGCTGCGCATTTCCGCGGAGGACACGGCCATCCAGGAAGTCGTTCGCCGGGTACGCGCGCACTGCGTGATCGACCTCGAAGGTTCGCCCGCGACGACGGTGCAAACCGGTACGTTGCCGTTGGGCATCCTGGATGTTACTCCGGAGTTTTTACGCGAGACCGTCGAGCCGTACGCGAAGGCTCTCGCGCGGGATCTACGCGCCGAACTGACTGATTGGCTAAGGCAATATGCCGACGGGTTTGATCGACTGCTCACGTTGCATGAGAGCGCTCGCGCCGAGTACCAGGACGACCTGGCAAAAACGGAAGCGGTACCGGAGTTCGAAGCCTGGTGCTTTCGGCATCGCGCCTGGTCCGTAAAGCTCGGCAATGAACTGGCAAACGCGTGGAAGGTTTACGGCGGCGTGCGCGAAGTGTTGCTGTTGTTGGTCGGACCGCGGCCGTTGGTGGAGTTGGATGGGGTGGGCGTTTCAGTTTGATGGGGCGGCGCCTGTTTCAACATCAACGGCCAGCCTGCAATAGGACTGCTCTCTAAGATAAACAATCTATCATCGACTTTTGTCGATTCTGCTTCTCGGAGAAGATCTGCGTTTAGACCGGCACCGGATTAAGTCGTACGTATAAATTCTTTTATTAATCTACTGTGACAATTTTGTTACCGCAATAAGACACGCATTGAATCCTAATATTAACAAAATGTAACCTACGGTCATTGCGTGCC
This sequence comes from Leptonemataceae bacterium, assembly GCA_965227295.1. GTDB lineage: Bacteria > Spirochaetota > Leptospiria > Leptospirales > Leptonemataceae > JANSYA01. The sequence continues at coordinate 460,016 of OZ245742.1, forward strand.
CGACCGCGTTTGCTGTATGCTCCGCCCTCTTTGCATGAAGGAGGTAGAAGCATCATGCAGACACTTAGTAAAAAAATTACATCTTTCGCGCGATCGGCTTCGCCGCGCGAAAGATTTCCCCGGCGAAGTCGTTGGGCCGCGGCATTGCTCGCCGGGGCGTTCTTTCTTTCGCACTGCACGACGGATAGTTCCGGCGGCGGCGATGTAGACCTGGCCCTGGCGATTCCACTCCTCGCGATACCGGCGCCGCATCCGGCGGCCTTCACGGTTCCCGACGATCCGAACGCGGAGCCCGGCACGATTCCGGCGCAGGCAGCGGAAGACGAAACACCGTTGCACAGTCTCTTCGCGCTGGCCCCGGGGCAGTTCGCAAACATGTCGCGCCTGGCCGGCACGATCGATCCGGTCGGCACGAGTCTGCCCCAGGACTTCGACGGCGACGGCATCCTGAACGACAACGAAACGAACACGAACTTCTGGGTCGCCGACTACCCGGTGATCGAAGCCAGTATCGCCACGCCGGTCACGATGAAGATCGAGATTCTTCAAAGTACCCGAAAGGCGAACGACGAGATCGTCAGCGAGATCACTTCCGACGATACCGAGAACACGCGTGACAAAGGCTCCGAGCAGATCCACCGCACGCAGGTCAACCTGCGCACGGTTCAGTTCGAAGAGACGTTCGATAAGACCAATCAGACTTCCATCGAACTCGCCCTCGGTAAACAGAAGTCACGCAGCACGGACACTTCCGGCAACTTCTCTGGCAAAGGAATTACAGTCGGCGGGTCCCACGCGGAGTCACGGTCCTCGGCCTCGAACGTCTCCGTGGCCTGGGAACAGATGAACCGCGAGGCGGGAACGGTTACGCGCTGGGCGGATCGTCCGTTCAAGGACAACCTGGAACACGATTCCTGGAACGTGAAGTCCAACGAGGCCGCGAAGAATGCGCGTCAGTTCCGCAAAGAACGCGGCGAGCGCATCGACTCGGACTCAGTGGTCAGCGCGAACGCCGGTTACGTCCGCGCGGCTCTCTACATCGAAAACCGTTCGGTAAACATGCCGGTCCGGCTCACGAACATTCTGGCGTCACTGATGCTGGAAAACGGCGCAGGGGAATTGATCCCGGTGCAGAGTTTCTTTCTGCGCAACGAGGACTACTCTCCGTTCGAAGTCGACGTCTACGGCGGAACGGAGTTCGGCCCGTACGTCATCGAGCTGGCCAATCTGAACACGGCGGAAATCGAACACGCCATCAGCCGCGGCTACAGCCCGAAAATCTTCATCGCCGACTACGACATGAGCCACGTTCCGGATTCGAACTATCGTTCGGCGTTGCTGAACTACAGCGGCGAAAACCTTAAGATCGTCGAAGAGAACGCTAAGGGCCGCACGGCGCTGGTTAAGATCTTCGGCCCGGGCATTCGCAAGATGTATCGCGTGGCCGCGTTTACCACCGACGGCAGCAACCCGGACATTTGTACCGGCAGCCAGGGCACCCAGGCGGCGCCGGGCGTTCCGCTGCGCACGGCCCTCGAACGCCTGGCCTGCTCCGGCCTGGACATCGAGTTCGATGACTACGTCTACGATCACGGTGAGATTGCGCCGGACCTCGCGGAGTACAAGATGCACGTCCCCGGCATCAAACGCATCGGCTCGGTACGCACGACGCTGCCCTGCGTCAACGAAACGCACACCGGCAGCGACAGCGTATCACGCACGGCCTGCGTACAAAAGCCGTACTCGCAGTGGACCGATGAAGAACGCGAGAACGTCGGCGTATGGGTCGTCTTCTCCGACGGTCAGTACTACGCGCATAACGAGTACGTCCAGGACGGCGGCGTCAATCGCATCTTCAACACACCGACAGGCGGCGACGTTGCCATCCCGATGTTTCAGGGCGTCAACAACACCGCCTGGGCCGGCGACAAGTTCGAGATCTTCTTTCTCAGCTATCGCGACTTGCTCATTCGCGCCTACGGCACCGATCCCTTCGAAAACAACGAGCCCGTACTCGTCGATACGCTCTGGAACTCTCTGGAGATCGGCAGCGACGGCTTCGACCCCGACGTGAACTCGGTGTTCCTCGGCAAGGCCGGCTTCGGTGAGAAGATCGAACTGCGCGTTAAGCTCGATCAAACCGCATACCTCGATCCGAACTTCGGAACGGGCACCGCGACCGCCGGCGCAACGGTCTACAGCGACTTCAACTACAATCCGCGCAACATCAGCGAACGCTTTAACTTAAACGAGGTGGCCGACTTCGAGATCAGCCTCGGCTTCGGCGGCGAACGCAGCGATTGGTTTCACGTGGTCCGGGACCTCGACTCCATGGATACGCAGAAGCCGTCTTCGTGCGGCACGTCGCTTGATTTCGTCGAACAGGAGTTCTATCTCTGTGTTCAGCTTCCCGCGGATCATCCGTACGTGGATCCGGATTCGAGTCTGATCAACGTATTCCTGCGTCCGGCTTTGAGTACGGCGTACCGCGAAAGTGTGTGGCCGCTCCCCTTCGACGAAGTCCGGCGCTTCCGCGCGCTCACCAGGAACGCCTACGTCTCCGGTGACACGATCTTGCAGTTGGACTCCGCCATCGGGCAACTCATTCCCGGCGACGTCCTTTATTTCGAAGGCGAGCCGGCGGGCTATACCGTCACTGCGGCGACGGAAGCCGGCGGGATCTACAGCGTAACGTTAAGCAGCCCGCTCAGCGAAGACGTGGAACGTTCCCGGGTCGCGTACGTCATCGCCAACGTCACCGAACCGAACGTCGAGCTGGCCGTGGACAACGGCTTCTATACCGACTGGAACACCGACGCTCCGTCCATGCCGGCGGCGCAAGATTGGCGCTCCGCGGAGAAGGCCCCGTTGCTTGCTTCGGACAGCCATAACTGTTCCTTGCTGGACTTTAACGCGATTAAGTGCCTCGGCTTCAATACCGACTACGTCGCGGGCAACTGGCTCGGCAACAACAACGGCGGCGTGCCCATGTGGAACGCCTGGGCGGACGCCGGTGATTTCCTGAGTTACCTGAGCAACGGACTGCCCACCGTGCAGGCTACCAGCGGTAAGACCATGACGGTCCGCGCCCGCGCCGAAGATACGCTGATCAGCAGCACCAACTCCGGCGATCAGAGCGGACAGCGAGTCGTAACTTCCGGAAATACGTCGTTAACGATTTGGTACGACGCAACCACCGGCAAACTCTACGGGCGTTCCGTGGATCTTACGACCGGTCAGGCCCTGGGCGGTGGTGACTTCATCATCAACGCCACGACGGCGGTTTCCACCGCGACGGCGTCGTACGACGTCGCCGTTTCGCACTCGCTGGCAACGGCGGTGGTTGTATGGTTCGACGGCACGACCATCTATGCCCGGCGCATCGTACTGTCTTCGGGACCGCTCGGCACCGAGTTCGCCGTAAGCGACGGGCCCTGGAGCGCCAATCGCACGCCGGCGGTGGGCATCGCCGGAGGCAAGGCCGTGTTCGCCTGGCAGGCGGACAACGGTCCTTCGTACCGCGAGATCCACGGTAGAATCCTGGACGTCAACACCGGCCTCTTCGACGGAGCGAACTTCCGGTTAAGCACGTATACGGATTCTCGCTTCATCTCCGCGGGCACGCCCATGGTCGAAGCGAACGATGATCGGGCCTTCGTGCTCTGGACGGTGATTCGTTCCGACAGCAACGGCGATTACAACATGATCGCCGGGCGCATCGTGGACACGGTCTCGGGGTTGCCCCTGGGAGCGACGGACCTGCCGCTCTCGGATACGGCCCTGGATCCTAACTTCAGTTCCGCACCGCAACTCAGCGTTTCGGGCAACTACGCCTTCGCAGCCTGGGTCAAGGATAACGGCCACCTGTACGGTCGCAGCGTGAATCTTGTCAGCGGCAATCCCGTCACGGCCCAGGAAGTCGCCGTCGCCAACAGCTACGGCTTTCCGTCGCTGGCCGCGTCGGGAACCCGCGCCGTAGCCGTACGCCGGGTCAGCACGCTCGTTAACGCGACGGTCTTTGACATGCTTACGGGACAATCCCTGGGTTCGGTCACCGTCAGCGCTACGGCTCCGGGTGTGGCAAGCTCCGCACACGCTGTCACGGCGGCCGCGGGTCGCGCGCTCATCGTGTGGGACTCGAATCAATCGGGCAACCTGGACATCTACGGCACGATCCTGGATCTGAACACCGTCAGCATCGTGGACAGCGCCGGCTTCTTGATCAATGCGGCGGACTTCAACGATCAGCGCGTCCCGCGGCTTTCGATCACAGGCAATCAGGGACTCGTCGCCTGGGAATCGAACGACAACGGCATCGACTTCGATGTCCGCGGTCGGGTGGTCGATATCCAGCAGCGTTTTCCGGTTCCGTACGGCCTGAACAACTTCTTCACGGCCCCGCTCGTGCGGCGGCTCTACGAGGTTCGCGCCGGAATCAAGATCGATCCTTAAGATACCTTCTCCGACAGTTACGGCCCGCCGCCGAAGGCGGGCCGTGTTTTTGCATCATTGTAAGATCATACATTCTTATCGCGGATTACAGCCATGCAGACCACGAAGCCTATCATCGCAAAAATCTTCCGTCGCAGTGCGCACGCGCTAACCGGTGCTGTGCTGACATTAACCATTGCCTGCGGCGGTTCGAGCGGCGGCGACGCCGCCTGGCTTCTGGCCGGTCTCGGCCTCGGCCCGCGCAGCCTGCCCGAAGACGCAGCCCTGCCCGCTTCCGGCTCCGACGTCGGCGGCGGTCGTTCGCCGGCTTACGCGCCGACGCCGGAAGGCAGCGATCTCTTTTCGATCTCTACGAACTACAGCGCCGCGGTGGACGATCCGGAGACCAAAGCCGATCCTCTCGCCGGGACCGCTTACGTCGCACCGCCGCAGCCGAATCACTATGGTACGCTGAGCTTCAGTTACCCCGTGGAAGTGCCGGCCGGGCGCGCCGGTGTACAGCCCGGTATAAGCCTGGGCTACTCCGCCGCCGCCGGCGACGGCTGGGTGGGTATCGGCTGGAACCTGGGCCTCGGCGCGATCACGCGCACCACCGAGTACGGAGCTCCGTTCTACGATCATCGCGACGTCTTTACATACAACGGCAAACGCCTGGTGAAAGTCAACGGGCCGTCGAATAGCGAAGACGGTGTCTATCGCGAAGAGATTACTTCGAGCGCGATGATGCGCTTTGAACTTTCGAACAGCGCGTCGGGCGGTACGTGGACCGTGCGCAGCTCCGCCGGTACTGTTACGACCTACGGCTCCTCCACGGACAGCCGCATCCATCGACCGGATGATTCCACGCAGACCTACAGCTGGTACTTCGCGCGCACGGAAGATCGCAACGGCAACTACATGGAAGCCGTTTATGATACCTCGCACTACGCCGACGACAACGTCCTCTATTTAGAAGAAATCCGCTATACCGGCAACTCGAACGCCGGCCACAACCCCCGCCAGTACGTGCGTTTCACGACCCGCGCGCGGGACACGGGCTACGGCGCGTACGTCTCGAAGGCGCCGGGCTTTCTCATGCGCATGGACCGTCTGCTCGATTCCATCGAGGTCGGCTACAACGGCAGCGAGCTCTGGAGTTACAATCTCGTCTACGAAACCTCGGAAGATTCGCATCGCCCGCGATTGCGTACGGTAGACTCCAACCGCACTACGACGCGGCCGGAGTTTCTGTACCAAACTTCCAGTCGCCAGTTGTTATGGAACCAGGTACCGAACCAGGCCGCGAACGATCCGGAAGTGAATCCGAAAGCGACGCAGTACTTCGAAGGCGACTTCAACGGCGACGGCATTTCGGATCTCGTGTTCTTTAATCCGGAGAACGGTTCCTGGAAAGCGGCCGAGGGCCGGCGCGGCGGCGGTTTCAATTATCGCATCTACGGTTATAAGTTCCAGGGCTACAACAGCGAAGATCGCATCGTCTTTTTTCAGTCGGGCCTCACCGGGGACTTCAACGGCGACGGACGCGCGGACATCGTCATGTATACGCCGGAGAACCGCGAGTTCTGGATCGCGCAGCACGACGGCCGCGTCTTCCAGTTTCGGAACTTCGGCCGCCTGCTTTCGATGCAGATCGACCCGGCGAAGGCCGATCTTTTCCCCGGCGACTTCGACGGCAACGGCGTGTCGGACGCGCTCTTCTTCAACGAACCCACCGGCGAATGGTTGCTCGCGCTGAACAAGGACGGCACCCGCTTCGAGTACCGCGTAATCGCGCGGCAATTCCAGCATCTCTACCGCGACGACTATTCACCGGACGCGACGCTGAACTCAGCGGCAACGTCCGATGCGAGCGCGAAGGATCGCGGGAAGATCCGTTTCTTAAGCGGCGACTTCAACGCCGACGGCCGCAGCGACGTTTCGTTCTACGACGAGCGCAACGGTCACTGGTGGGTCGGCGAGAATCATCCCGACGTGAACACGGTCTTTCGTTTGCACTGGAAGATTTACAAGGTCTTCAGCGCGCCGGAGCAGGCCCTCTTCGCGCAAGAACGTTTCACCGGCGACTTCAACGGCGACGGCTTCTCGGACTTTCTGTTGTTCGATCGCAACGACGGGCGCTGGATTCTGGGTGAGACCGGCGACGAGACGATCACGTTTCGCGTGTGGTCCACGGCACCGCAACACAAGGAGATCACACGCTGGCTGCAGGGCGACTTCAACGGCGACGGGCGCACCGACGTCGGTTTCTTCTCGGCGAACGATAACAACTTCTGGATCGGCGAGGCGACGCCGGCCGGCCTGCGTTATCGCGTCTACAGCAACATGTCCTACGGCCCGGACGCCGCGCGGGTGATGCAAACACCGCTGCCGGAAGACGAAGTGGAACTGAAAAGCGCACGGGCCGTGATTCGTTCCGCAAGCGCCTCCGCGCTGCTGGACTTCCAGTATGACGGCAACAATCGGCCCTACAAAGGCGAGCAGGTCTTCGCCGGTTGTTTCACCGGCGCTGATTGCATCACCACGCCGGAGCTGCTGATCTTCGATCGTAAGTCAGAATCATTTTATCTTAAGCAGGGCGCCGGCGCGCCGAACCTGGTGCTCAGCGGCGTGAATCCGCTCGAAGACGGAGCGACACTGTTATTCGACGGCGTACCCGGACGCTACACGCAAAGCGCAAAGGACGAGCTGCTGTATCACGATTCAATAAACACCGGCAGCACGAATCACCGGTTTCGCATTGTCCGTGAGAACAACGGCTTCGAAGACATAACTCTCGCTCAGTTCGACTCCAGTGATGTTACGAATTTTCAGATCGGCGAAAGCGCGTTTCTGGTGGATCACTTCGACGCCACGAACGAAAAATCCGTGCTCGTGCTCGACGATCAACGCAGCACGGCGCGCTTTCTGCTCGTCCGCGGCACGACGAAGACGCCGCTCACGTTCGGCGCCGGCGCGCTCAGCGCCCAGGACTTCAAGAACGTCTTTCAGCAGGGCGGCTATCCGAACCGCCTCGGCCGCGGCGCGTTCAGTTTCTTCAGCGCCGACTTCGACGGCGACGGCTACGCGAGCGTGCTGCTCGTCGATCGCAGTTCGTCCACGCATCGTTATTACCTCGGCGCGCTCTCCGGTACGACGATTACCTGGACATTGCTGAACGGCACACCGGCGATGGTGCTGCCCTTCACCGAACATCAAAGCGAGCTCAACGCCGCCGGCATCGCCTATCGTCTGCGCCCCGAAAGCGGCGGCGCGCGCTCCATCGTCTACAGCAAGGTTGTCGGTGGTTCGTTACGATTCTTTAAGCTTACGGTCAGCGGCACGGCCGTCTCCCAGAGCACTCACTTCGCTCCGCACAACTACCAGAGCTTCGCCGGCGAGTACGATCACGAGGGCAATCCGATTTTGCGCGGCGCGAGCGGTGCGATTCGTTTCAATCTCGCAAACAATCAGGCCCAGGCGCTGACTTCGAATCATGTGCAGCGTAGCCTCGACCGGCCGGATCTCTTAACGAAGGTCTACCCGTTCCGCTGGCTGCAGGGCGATTACAACGGCGACGGACTTACGGACATCGGCATCTTTCATTTAAAGGAGCCGGTCTGGTACTTCGCGCTGAGCAACGGCAAGCTACCGGACATCGTCGACCGCGTACTGAACGGCATCGGCGGCTCGTATCACTTCGAGTTCGCGCACTCCACGGAGTTCGACAACACCGGCCCGGACGACGTGCCGGATCTTCCGGCCCGTTCACTGCTGCTTACGAAGGTGACGGTGGACGACGGCCTCAACCGCCGCTACGAAACTCGCTACGAGTACTCCGACGGTAGCTTACAGTCGCGGATCATTAGCGGGCGTAAAGAGATCGACAGCTTCGGCTTCGGACGTTTCGTCGCCCGGGACGCGCTGAACCGGCGCACGATCAGCCTGCATCATGCGACTCCGTACGCGAACTTCATGGAGAACCGCGCGCTGGGCGGCGCCGTCCGCGAAGTCCAGACGATCGGCTCGGACAACGTGTTGCACCGCGTTTCGAAGTACGAGTACCGGATACATACTATAGAAGAACGCCCGGGCGCGCGCAGCTACCTCGCAGAAACAATCCGCTCCGAAGAACGCGTGCGCGGCACCCTGGTCTCCACGAGCACGCAGAACCTCAATCTCGTTTCGAATCGTTACGAGGTCGCAGCGATTACAAACACGGCGACGGATCATTACAGCGACAGCACGCATTCCGCGGCGACGATCACCAGCGTTACGAATTTCGAGACCATCGCGGCGACGAACCAGCAACGCCCTGTATCCCGGGTGAGCCTGAGCGGTACCGCTCACGAGACGACGACGGCGTACGTCTACGACGGCAACGGCAACGTCAGCCGCACGACCCTGACCAATACCGGCACCGGCCTGCCCGCCGTCGCGCCTCGCATCACCGAGACGGACTACGATAGCTACGGCAACGTCACGGAAACCCGGGACGTCTCCAGCACGCCGACGCGCGTCGTACAAACTTTGTACGATTCACAGTTACACCAGTTCGTAGTACGAAAACGCCACGTCGGGGACTCTCTTAACATCGATACGAACTACAACATCGACTACGGCCCCGCTTTCGGCGCGCCGTATGAAATCATCGACGCGAACGGTGAGCACAGCTACCACGATTACGACGGCTACGGTCGGCTCGTCGCCGTGCGCGCGGATACCCCGGCCGGCACGTCCGGCCTCTCCGCCTACAGTTACTCAACCGACTTCCCGCTGTCCGCGAGAACCACGCTCCACACCGGCACCAGTGATCCGTCGTTCGTCAGCCGATCCTACGTGGACGGCCTCGGCCGCGACTTACAAACGGTAAAGACCGCGAGCGGCGGCAACTACGTTCGCAGCGGCGTGCTGATCTACGACGGCGCCGGGCGCCTGGAACAACGCGGCCAGAGCGAATGGGCCGGCGCCGCCGAGATCGATTCGTATTATCCCGACACAAGCGCCAAACATCCGACGCGCTACGAGTACGACGGCGCCGGACGCGTGGCCAAAACGACTCTCCCGCTGAACGAGGGCGAAACTTCGCCGACCACGATCACGGTTCACTACCAGGATCCGTACATCGTCACGGAAAGTCACTCCGGCGGCCAGGCGAAACGCATCACGCGCAACGGTCGCGGCCAGGTCCTGTACGTGCGCGATTTCGGCACCGGCGACGACGCTCAGTTGGTAGACGCCGAGATCGGCTTCTGTTACGACATCGCCGGGAACCGTACGAAGAAAGCCGACCTCAACGGCGCTACCATGAGCTGCGCCGACGCCGGCGGAGCCGTGCCCGCGAAAGATACGAGCGGCCAGAACCGCGCCTACTGGCGCCATGACGCCTTCGGCCAACTGCGCGAGATGAGCGATCCCGACTTCGGCGTCGCCTACTACACCTACAACGCCTTCGGCGACATGATCACACAGACCGACGCCCGGGCGCTGACGACGAATCTCTCGTACGACCGCTTAGGTCGTATCAGTACGAAGTTACTCCCGGCCGGCGAGGGTCTGGTCAGCTACACCTACGACAGCTACGGCTCGAACGAAAACACGATCGGCCGCCTGGCGTTGATCGAGGACTCCGTACAGAGCAAGGAGTTCAGCTACGACGAGCTGGGCCGCGTGAAGCGCGAAATCCGCGAGATCGAAAACATCGGCGTCACCGCCCTGGACGTACCGTACATCACCGAGTACCGCTACGATCATCTGGGTCGTGTGAAGTCCGTCGACTATCCCGAGCACCCGACGTCGAATCACAAGATTCGCGTGTGCTACGATTACGGAACCGCCGGTTATGTTACGGGCATCACCACCGACACCGATGCAGGCGGTTATCCGCTGTTCGGCGGGGCCTGCGGTTCGAATACGAAAACCATCGTTTCGAACATAGGCTACAACGAGTTCGGCCAGACCGCCTCATTCACGCTGGGCAACGGCGTAACCACGAGCTACACCCACGACGTTCGCGGACGCATTACGAACCTGCACAGCTCCGGCATCGTCTCCGGCGCGTCTAAAGTTCTACAGAATACAACCTACGAGTTCAACCCGAACAACTCCATCGCGAGCGTAAGCAACTCGTCCACGGACTACTCGACGACCTACAACTACACCTACGACGGCCTCAACCGCCTCATCAGCGCGAACGGCATGTACACCGACAACGGCTCGACCACGACGAAGTTCCGACGTGCCTACGGTTACGCCGACAACGGCAACCTCATACGCAAGGACGAGCTCGATCCGGACACGACCGCCCTGCTCGATCGCTGGACCTTCAACTATACGAACCACGCGGTCACGAGCATCGACTCGACGTCGTACGGCGTCGACCGCATCACCATGACGTACGACGCCGTGGGCAACGCGATTACGCAGAACGACGCGGCAAACAGCTTCGAGAAAACGCTCTCGTTCGATTCGCGCAACCGCATTGTCAATGTCTATGATGTGGATCGCCAGGTCACCGTCGGCGAATATCGTTACGACGACGGCGGCTTCCGCGTGCAGAAAAACGCCAACATGCTGAAGGGCGGCGTCTACAAGGACGTCAACATTCTGTATCCGTCCATGTTCTTTGGTCTTGAGCATGTGCCGGAAGATTCGAGCACCGATTCGGTGAATAACATCTATTTAAACGGCGTGCGCGTCGCCGCCATGGCCCAGAACGGCGCCCTCGCTTATTATCTCACGGACCAGGTGGACTCGGTCTCCCACGTTCTGGATGATCAGGCCGAGACCCTCACGCGCATTCAGTACAAGCCCTACGGCGAAACCTTCGTGCATGAGGGCGATCAGGATTTCGCTCCGAAGTACAATTCCCAGGAGCTGGATTCGGAGAGCAGGTTCTACTACTTCAACGCCCGGCACTATGATCCGCAGGTCGCCCGGTTTGTGAGCGCGGATACGGTCATTGACGGCGGGCCCACCAGTACGCAGGGATGGAACCGGTACATGTATGTGCGGGGGAATCCGATTAAGTATAAGGATCCGACGGGGCATGATGCGATCGACGGGCAATTCAGGGGATTGGAGTTCAGCGACTTTTTTCCGAATGCGTCGGAGCCGCGCTACGTGGCCGAAGAGGTTCATGTCACCGCACCACGATACAATGACGATATCGGCGGAGTTGTCCGGCGCCTCAACGACTGGCATCGCCAGACAACCAACGAACTACAGAAGGCGAACCTGAAACAAGTGGCCGCAGGCGCAACCGATGCCCTGGCCCAGATGTATCAAACACAAGCGATTGTCACAACCGTAATCGTACCACCGTTGCTACTGTACAATCTGTCTCAATATTATGGGACCGAGATGATCAACGACAGCGTAAGCACATGGGCTCTGACCGGCCTCAGCGGACGTGGGAGAGAAGCCGGCAAGCGAAATATAGAGAGGTTTAGTTTCGCCTTTTCCCTGTTTGACTCGTACCGGGGCAAGGGCGTTCCCATGCCTACCGGCGGCGTAGTCGGCGATGCAATGGATGCGACAATTACCACAATGATCGTGGGACGAGAAACAGGTCGGATCATGAAAAATCAATCGCTGCGGGCGTGGCATTCATTACCGAAGATTAAGTGGCCCGAATGGAAGCTGAAAAAAACGGCGAAGAAATCTCGGCTGAGAACGTATGAAAATCTATTCGAAAGCCCGGTCCCGAACTTTAGCGATACTTCTCGACCGATCCTCAAGCACGGCCTGGAAGAAACCAGTGTCAACGGCGTGCCCGTTCTCAGAGTGCGTTCCAGATGGAAGGGCGACAGCAAGTAAGTTCGTAGCGGTAAGTGCAAATATTCGGGGTGGGACTCACGGAATTACCCGGAACCCACCCCGTAACCCCATCTTCCTCCGCGCGTCATAACCCCATGCTCCCGTACTCCATCCTCGACCTCAGCCCCATCGTCGAAGGCGGCAATGCCGCGCAGTCTTTTCGCAACACGCTCGATCTTGCACAACACGCCGAACGCCTGGGCTATCGTCGCTTCTGGCTGGCCGAACACCACGGCATGCCGGGCATCGCCAGCGCGGCGACCTCGGTGGTGATTTCGCATGTGGCGCACGGCACGGAAACGATTCGCGTCGGAGCCGGCGGCATCATGTTGCCGAACCATTCGCCGCTCGTAATCGCCGAGCAGTTCGGTACGCTGGAGACGCTCTTTCCGGGACGCATCGATCTCGGCCTCGGTCGCGCGCCGGGATCGGATCAAAAGACGGCCCAGGCGCTGCGACGCGCGAGCACGACTTCGCCGGACGCGTTTCCGAATGATGTGCTGGAACTCATGCAATATTTTCAACCGCCGGAAGACTATCGCGGTGTGCGCGCCGTGCCCGGTAACGATTTGAACGTTCCCATCTGGATTCTCGGCTCCAGCCTCTTCGGCGCGCAACTCGCCGCGAAACTCGGCCTGCCGTACGCCTTTGCATCGCACTTCGCCCCGACGCACCTGAACGCGGCCATGCAGGTCTATCGCGAACGCTTCGAGCCGTCCGCTAACTTTCAGCGGCCGTACTTTATGCCCGCGCTGAACGTCATGGCCGCCGACACCGACGAAGAGGCGATGTTTCTGGCGAGTTCCATGCAGCAGGCGTTCGTGAATCTCGCGACGAAGGGCCCGTCGCAACTACCGCCGCCGGTGGAGAATTATTTCGATTCGCTCTCGCCGGTCGAGGCGTCCGTCGTGCAGAACACGTTGATGTATTCGGCCGTCGGCTCGCGGGAAACCGTACGCGATATGATCATCCGCTTTTTGGATTTCACCGGCGCCGATGAGTTGATGATTACGGCGCACATCTTCGATCACGACGCGCGGTTGCGTTCCGTGGAGATGGCCGCGGGGATTTTGAAAGAGTTGGTGCCCGTGGGACGCAAATGATTTTATCTCATATAGACTGAAAAATAATTAGTATGATTATATTACGTATCCGGAATTCACATATTCGATAATCGTTTATATTGTACTCCCATAATACTGACTTCTTTTTTCGGATTCACGGCCGCATCCTATCGCGCTTCGCTTGCTGAAATTTTATTTCACGATGCATCTTCCTTTCGTGGGCAGTGGCGCGTCACGAAAACCTTATCCCCGGCCGATTGTTAAGGCACGTAATAAGTGTGCCTCGTCCCTCATCAGGCTGCGTGAAGATGCCGGATTCTCCCAGGGAGAAGTCGCCGACAAAATCTTGCAAATGGGCGAACCCTGTAGCCAATCCCAGGTTAGCCTGTGGGAGTCCGGTCACGCCTAAGGTCTGATGAATCAGCGCGATAATCCCCTCGCCGCGCCGCATGGCTTCGGGGACGACTCACCGGACCTTCCAGTAGGGCGCGGTCAAACGATTCGAGCCGCGCGCTCGAACAAACCCGGGCGAGCGACGGATCGATCCGTTGCGAAATCCGGGAGTGGCACGCGCTCCGTCGAAACAGAAGGCCGCAGACTCCGAAAGCAAAAAGAAGTCTACCGCGAAGAAGAAGCGGAGTAAGTGATTCGTTACAGATTCTCCAGATCCAGTTGATCCTTCAAACGTCCGGTCGCGCGCTTGTTCTTCTTTAGGTCATCCAGTCCGATGAAAGGCACAGGGACTGCTTCGAATTCGACAACATACCGGCGCTCATAACAATCATCGAACTCGACTCCGTCCAGCGACGTAAGTAGATCGATGCGTTGCGGCGGATAGCCGAGCTGGATGACCTGATCCGGCGACATCAGGGCGTCGACGGTAAGTCCGATGCTGCCCAGGCCGAACGCTTCCAGCGCCCGCAACAGGCGCGCCGCATTGTCCGCATCCGAATGTAGCCAGATGTCGATGTCGCCCGTGAATCGGGGGTAGCCGTGAATGACAACGGCATATCCTCCCGCGACAAGATAACGAACTTCATTTTCGTTTAATAATTGTACAAACTCTCTGAAATCGCCGCTCAACATCGGGATGCATCTCCATCCACTGCCGCCGCAGTTCTTCCAGGGCCTGCAGGCGTTCCTGCGGAGTTTTGGTGCGCCAGTACTCGCGGTCCGTATCCGGGTCGTGGAGATTGCGGATCGTCACCGGCATGTCTTTCGCGGACTCGCTCATGGATCCTTCGATCGTACGACACTGCGCCCGGTCGTCAATGATGTTTCTGGTGCTTGCATAGATCGTCACCAGCCCCTCCCGGAGGGGGTAGCGGAGAAACGAAAGCGCCACGGCAGGGCTCCCCGGAGGGTAGCCCGGTCGCCGAAGGCGAGCCGTGGCGCGGTCGCGTAGCGATTCGTTTCGCAGCGAGGGGGAGACCTCCCCCTCCTAAACATTCTTCCAGATAAACCTAAGCAATATTCATGCGTGCCATGACGCCGCCGGAGAAGTCGCGTGCCACGGAAGCGCTCCGATTCCACGGAATCATCCTGCAAACTCAAACCCTCCCCCGGCCACATAGCGAATCCTGACTCATCCCAAACAGCGACTCCGTGAATCCTAAGCCTCGCACCGCGCGGCCCACATTCATCCACACGATATGCTCAGCCTCGGTCCCGGACACCGCTGTCTCCGAACTTTTCCACGGCGCGGTCCGATCCACCCGAAATCTCCTTGCCAATCGTCCGCACACCCGGGACAAATCCATTCCCCACACCGGCGCATGCCGGCAAACGAGGTATCATCCACATGGTCCAACTCCCCGGCTACCAGACCGGCGCGACGATCTACGAAAGCGAGCGCTCGCTCATCGTACGTGCCGTGCGGGAAAGTGACGAACAGTCCGTCATCATCAAGGTCCTGAACCGCGAGCTACCGTCGCCGCGCCAGCTCGCACGTTTCCAGCGCGAGTACGAGCTGCTCCAGACCCTGGGCTCCGGCGAACAGGCCGGCATCGTGCAGGCCTTCGCCCTCGAAAAACACGGCAACAGCCTGGCCATGGTCCTCGAAGACATCCACGGCGAGTCGCTCGGCAAGATTCTCGGGCGACGCAAGCTGGACCTGCCCGTCTTTCTGCGCCTGGCGATTCGCCTCACCGACGCCCTCGGCGCCGTGCATCGCCATAAGATCATCCACAAAGACATTAATCCCGCGAACATCGTCTGGAACTCACAGACCGATGAACTGCGCATCATCGACTTCGGCATCTCGTCGATCCTCAGCCGCGAGTCCGCGCACATCAGCGAGAGTACCGAGGGCGCGCAGTTGGAAGGCACGTATCATTACATGTCGCCGGAACAAACCGGCCGCATGAATCGCCAGATCGATTACCGCACGGACTTCTACAGCCTGGGCGCGACGTTGTATCACATGCTCACCGGCGTACCGCCCTTCGAGTCCGCGGATCGCATGGAACTCGTGCACTTTCACATTGCACGCAACCCGCAGCCGCCTCACGAACACAACGCCGACGCGCCGGAGATTCTTTCGCGCATCATCGCGAAACTCATGGCGAAGACCGCCGAAGATCGCTACCAGTCCGCGTACGGCATTCGCACGGACCTCGAACGCGTGCTCGCCGCCTTTAACGAAGCCGGCGGCACCGGCGTACCGGACGTGGAGTTCCAGCTCGCCGAACACGACGTCTCCGATCGCTTTCACATCCCCGAAATTCTCTACGGTCGCGAACACGAAGCGAAGCAGTTGCTCGACGCCTTCGAACGCGTCGCCGCCGGCTCCACCGAACTCATGCTCGTCGCCGGCCTGTCGGGCATCGGTAAGTCGTCGTTGGTCCAGGAGGTTCAGCGGCCCATCACCGAAAAGCGCGGTTACTTCATCGCCGGCAAGTTCGATCAACTGAACCGCAACGTTCCCTACGCACCGCTAATTCACGCTTTTCAGGACTTAGTGCGGCAGATTTTAGCCGAGAGCGAAGAACGCGTGCAGCGCTGGCGCGATCGTTTGCACCAGGCCCTGGGCAAGAACGGCCAGGTGATCGTCGACGTCATCCCGGACGTGGAGTTGATCATCGGCAAACAGGAGGCCCTGCCGGACCTGGCCCCCGCCGAAGCGCAGAACCGCTTCAACCTGGTGTTCCAGGATTTCATCAGCACGTTCGCCGACGAATCGCATCCGCTGGTCATTTTCTTCGACGATTTGCAGTGGGCCGACCTGCCGTCGTTGCAGTTGATCCATCTCTTCGCCGTTTCGGAGACGCAGTACATTTTCATCATCGGCGCGTACCGGGACAATGAGGTGGATCAGGCGCACCCGCTTTCGTTGACCCTCGGCGAACTCCGCAAGGCCGGCGTGCACATCGAGTCCATCTTCCTGGAACCGTTAAAGACCGAACACGTGCAACGCCTCACCGAGGATACGCTCTTCCTGGATCATGCCACGGCCCGGCCCCTGGCCGACCTCTGCTACGAGAAAACCGGCGGCAACCCGTTCTTCCTGAATCAGTTTCTCTTAAGATTAAACGAAGAGGAGTTTATCTACTTCGACAACGAACGCGCGGTCTGGGCCTGGGAACTCGAGAAGATCAAGGCCATGGAGGCCACGGACAACGTCATCGATCTCATGACCGGCAAGATCAAGAAGCTCTCGCCGGAAACCCAGAGCGCGCTCAAGCTCGCCGCGTGCATCGGCGCGCAGTTCGATCTGCGTACTCTTTCCGTCGTCACCGAGAAGGACATGGACGCCACCGCCGGCGATCTCCTCGAAGCGTTGGTGGAAGGTTTGATTATGCCCGCGGGCACCGTGGGCGGATTCACCGAGGATCCGGAGGACGACTCCATTCTCTACGACTTCCTGCACGACCGCGTTCAGCAGGCGGCCTACTCGCTCATCGACGAGGCCGAGAAAAAGGCCGTTCATCTTAAGATCGGCCGGTTGCTGATGCAAAGCTACAGCGGCGAACACCTGCACGATCGCATCTTCAACGTTACCAACCACGTCAACCTGGGTCGCTCGCTCATCCGGACCGGTGCCGGCGAAGAAGCGCAGCAGGAACTCTTAAAGATCGCCGAGTTGAACTTAATCGCCGGAAAGAAGGCCAAGGCCTCCGCCGCCTACCAGCCCGCCTTCGAGTATTTGCGCACCGGCGTCGAAATTCTAAAAGCGGCGGCGGACACCGAGGTCCGCGCCTGGAAACAACACTACGATCTTGCACTGAACCTGATCTCGGAAGCCGCCGAGGCCGCCTACCTGTCCGCGGACTTCGCCTCGATGGAACGCCTCGCCGCGGAAGTGGTACGCAACGCGAAGTTCCTCGACCAGGGCCGCACCCATCGCATTCGCATCTCCGCGCTGGTGGCGCAAAACCAACCCATGGACGCCGTGAAAGCGGCCTTCGCCGTGCTGCGCAAACACGGCATTCGTTTTCCCACGCGCCCGCGCACGCCGGACATCCTCGCCGGCCTCCTGCGCACCAAGATGGCCCTGGCCGGCAAAAAACCCGCAGACCTCGGACGCCTGCCCGAAATGTCCGACCCGGCGAAGTTAGAGGTCATGCGCATCTTCGGCAGCGCGACGCTGGCCGCTTACATCGCGTCCCCGGAAGCCGTGGCCCTCATCGCCTTCAAGCAGGTGCAGATTTCCGTGAAGTTCGGCAACACCGCGCGCTCGGCCTTCGGTTACGGCACGTACGGTTTCATCTTATGCGGCGCGGTCGGCGAAATTGAAAACGGCTACAAATTCGCGACCCTGGCCATGGACCTGGTCCGTCGCTTCGACGCACGCGAGCTCCGCCCGCAGATGATCCTCATCTTCAACAGCCTGGTGCGCCACTGGAAGGATCCCTACCGGGACAGCCTGGCCCCGTCCCTCGAGGGTTATCAGCTCGGCCTGGAAGTCGGCGACCTGGAGTACGCCTGTTTCAACGCGGTGATGTATTGCTACATCTCCTGGCTGGCCGGCCGCAACCTGCAGGACGTCGAAGACGAGATGCGCAAGTACGGCCACGTCGTAGAACGCCACAAACAACAGACCCCGCTGCACTGGCACAACATCGTCTACCAGACCGTGTTGAACATGCGCGGCGAAGGCCGTACCGAAGTCGAGGAACTGCCGCTGTCGACGCTCGTGGGCGAACGCTACGATGAACGCGAGACGTTGCAGATCCACCTGGACGCGAAAGATCATACCACGCTGTTCACGTTCTATTTCAACAAAGTGGTGCTCGCTTACATGGGCGGCGAGTACGAAGCAGGCCGGAAGTTCGCCGTCGAAGCGCACCGCCACATCGACGGCGCCGTGTCCACGCCGATGATCGCTGTCTTTCACTTTTACGAATCGTTGAACCTGCTGGCCCTGGTCGACGAGCAACGCCTGCGCGGCCGCAAACGCCGCAAACTACTGCGCCGCGTAAGTAAAAATCAAAACAAGTTAAAGAAATGGGCGGGCACGGCGCCGGCGAACAACTTCCACAAGTGGCTGATCGTCGAGGGCGAGCGACTCCGCCTGGACGGCGACATCGAGGGCGCGGCGGGCATGTTCGATCGCGCGAGCGAAGAAGCCCGCACGCACGAATTCGTCCAGGAACAGGCCCTGGCCAACGAACGCGCGGCCCTGCTCTGGTGGAAAAAAGGCAAAGAAGATTTTGCCGGCCTCTACATGATGAAGGCCCTGCACGGCTACCATCTCTGGGGCGCCAAACGTAAGACCGAGTTGCTGCGCAAAAAATACCCCGCGCTCATCAGTCGTGTGCAGTCTATGGCCTCGTCCCTGGCCGACACCAGCGATAGCCTCAGTGCCGCGGCTCCCGACGGCAGTGCGGTAACGATCATGTCGTCCTCCACGACGTCGACGACGGGCACGGCCACCAGTTCGGCCCGCGGCAGCGCCCTCGATCTCAGTTCCATGATGAAGGCGTCCGAGGCCATCTCCGGCGAGATCGTGCTCGAAGATCTGCTGCGCAAGATGATGCGCATCGTCATCGAAAACGCCGGCGCGGAGAAAGGGTTTCTTCTCATGGAAGTGGACGGCCGCTGGGTGATCGAGGCCGAGGGCAGCATCGCGGCCATCGAAGAAGAAAAACAGAACGGCGGCGAAAGCGCCGTAAAGATTTTGCAAAACGTTTCCATCGAAGACGGGCAGACCGTGGCACGTTCCGTCGTGAACTACGTGGCACGCACGCGGGAGTTCGTGGTCCTCGAAGACGCCGCACGCAAGGGTCAGTTCACCGGCGACGCCTACGTAAAATCAAAACAACCGCGCTCCGTGTTGTGCATGCCGCTGATCCACCAGGGCCAACTGAGCGGCATCTTTTATTTAGAAAACAATCTCGCGAGCAACAGCTTCACGCCGGACCGCCTGGAAGTCCTGCGCATGCTTTCGACGCAGATCGCCAACTCGCTCCAGAACTCGCAGTTGTACCGCGACCTCCAGGCCGCCCTCGAAAAACAGACGTCGCTCACGAACGCCTACTCGCGCTTCGTTCCCCGCGACCTCTTAAAGTTTCTCGGCAAAGAATCGATCATCGACGTGGACCTGGGCGACCAGGTGCAACGCGAGATGACGGTCCTCTTCGCGGACATCCGCGGTTTCACGACGCTTTCGGAATCCATGACGCCCGACGACAATTTCAAGTTCATCAACTCGTATTTGTCCCGCATGGAACCGATCATCGGCGCGCACCACGGCTTCATCGACAAGTACATCGGCGACGCCATTATGGCGCTCTTTCCCGCGGACGCGGAGAACGCCCTCCTCGCGGCCGTCGAAATGCACCGCACCCTGCACGGCTACAACGCCATGCGCGTGGAACGCGGCGACGAGGCCGTGCGCATCGGCATCGGCATGAACACCGGCGAGTTGATGCTCGGCTGCATCGGCGGGCGCAATCGCA
Organism: Leptonemataceae bacterium; assembly: GCA_965227295.1. Taxonomy (GTDB): domain Bacteria; phylum Spirochaetota; class Leptospiria; order Leptospirales; family Leptonemataceae; genus JANSYA01. The sequence continues at coordinate 480,225 of OZ245742.1, forward strand.
TGGAAGGTACGGTAATTTCCGACGCGGTGAACTTAGCGTCACGCATCGAAGAACTGAACAAAATCTACCAGACCCGCATCCTCATCGGCGAGGCCATGCGCGCCCGGCTCGTGGACCCCGAGCGTTACCACATCCGCATGATCGATCGTGTGAAAGTGAAAGGCAAGTCCAAAGCCGTGACGGTCTACGAGGTCTTCGACGCGGACCCGGACGAGCTGCGCGATCGCAAACAGGAAGGCCGCCGGGATTTCGAGCGCGGCTTCGCCACGTACCGCAAACGCGAGTTCTCGGAAGCGCGACGAATTTTCGAAGATGTGCTCGGCCGCAATCCCGACGACACCGCGGCGGCAGTCTACATCAAACGCTGCGAAAAACTGCTCAGCCAGGGGGTGGGGGTGTAAGATGAGTGATCGACTCGCAAATAAGGAAATCAAAAAATGATCACCAGGCAACAACGGAACCGTGGTGTATGAGAGACCCGAATTGTTTGTCGGCTCTTCGCGCAAGGGATTGGAAGGGTCGCGAAGCGAGTCTCGCGTCTTCGCGAGACCGAAGCCGAAGGCGGAGCCCTGGAAAGCCCGGTCGTCGCGCAGCGACGATGCGCCCAAAAAAGTCTCTCATCGTCGCGCCCGCGTGTTCCACGCCCGATTCCTCGAAGTCCGGCGACGCACCGGGCGTTTATGAAGTCACCGGCCGCGCAAGCCGGCGCGGCATTTCTCTTGCGCTCAAATGCCGGAACGTGTTCTGTTAAACCTATTATGAACGGTCAAATCATCGGCATCCTCGGACTCATTGCCGGCCTCGCGGCCGTTCTCGTCGGCGCCGTCGTTGGATTCCTGTACGCCGGCATCGTTTTCGGCGCGATCATGACCGCGGTGGCCGTGCTCTACGTTGTCATCGTCTGGTTTTTCTGGCTCGGTCCCACCCTGGAACACAACCGTCTCACGCGCGACGGCGTCCCGGCCCGGGGAACCATCCTCGAAGTCCACGACACCGGAACGTCCGTGAACAAGGATCCCCTGGTTAAACTTCTGATCGAAGTACGTTTACCGGACACGGCGCCGTACAAAGTCCAATCGCGCACGGTCATCTCCCGGCTGAACGTGGCGCACTTTACGCCCGGCACGCCCGTGGGCCTGCGGGTGGATCCGAAGAATCAGAAAAAGGTCATCATCGAAAGCGTGGGCGACGCTTCCGCCGCGACTCCGGGCGGCGTCCCGCAACAGATCCAGGAACTGCTCGCCGCGGCGGCGCAGCGCAATCGTAGAATTCTCGACACCGGCGAGGCGGCTGCGGCGATCATCCTGGAATGCCTGCCGTTGAACGTTCATGTCGACGGCGACAACCCGGCCATGGAATTCCGCCTTAAGGTTTTGCCCGCAAACGACGCGCCCTTCGAAGCCCGGGCCACGGCGGTCATCATGCAGGAGTCCGCATCGCGCTACCAGCCCGGCAGCGAAATCGACGTGAAGTTCGACCCGAACGATCGCGAACACGCCGCCATCGTCTCCCGTCCCCCGCCGGGCTGAACACGCCCGCACGGCACCGTCTGCCTTAACTTTTGCACAGGTTAAGTTAAATTTCTCGCGGCAGAACCCGCGACTTGCGGCCCTGGATCTCGCTTCCCCGGCGCCGGAACCGCAGCAAGGCCCGCATTCGATCCAGCGCATGCCCGGCGTCCGCGACCAACAGATACAAACACGGCAGCAATACCAACACCAGCGGCGTCGCAAAGACCAGGCCCCAGCCCAGGGCCAGGGCCATGGGCGCGTTCGAAGGATCCTCGCCGCCGAGACCGTAGGCCAGGGGCAACAGGCCCGCGGCGGTGGTGACCGTGGTCATCACGATCGCCCGCAGACGATCCGCCGAGGCGCGGGCCACAAGATCGTTAAGTTTCATCTCTGGGAAGTTACGGCGTAAACGATTGATGCGATCCACGAGCACCAGGGAATCGTTCACCACCACGCCGGCCAGACCGATGGTTCCGAGCATGGCCATGAAACTCAGCGGTTCGCCGTGCAACGCGAAGATGATCACCACACCGGTGAGCCCGAAGGGCACGGCGGCGAGAACGATCAACGGTTGCGTGAAGGACTGAAACAACAGCACGAGCAGAAAATAAATTCCCAGGATTGCGAGCAAAAACGCACGCAGAGCATGGCCGGTGGATTCCTGCTCCTGTTTCGCGGCGCCCTCGATACGCAGCCGCATGCCTGGAAACTTCGAGAGATCCACACTTGCCGCCACGTCCCGCGCGGCGACCGTGGGCGCGATGATCGTTTCATCCGTGCGCGCCTGGACCTTCGTGGTTCGTTCGCCGTCCACATGGGCGTAACCGGCCGGCCCCGGCCGAACGGGAAACCGCGCCACGTGTTTTAACGGTACCAGCATACCGGTGTTGTTCGGCACCGGCAGCTCACGCAAATAACGCAGATCGCGGCGCAGGCGATCCGGCAACTTCAATCGAAAGCGCGTATCGTCTTCGCCGTACTGGACCCGCGTGACCTCCTCACCGTCGTACGCGATGCGCACCGTGCGCATGATCGTCGCCGTATCCAGACCGAAGCGCGCCACGGCCTCGTAGTCCAGGGCCACCTCGATCTGCTCTTTGCCGCGGTGGTCGTCACGGTCGACGTCGTGCACGCCTTCCATGGCCTCCAGTTTTGCGAAGACCTCGTCCGTAAGCCGGCGGCGCACGACATCGTCGGCGCCGCTAATGTGCAGCGAGATGGGCTTCTCCGGCGACGGGCCGCTGTCGCCGATGTCCAGAGTAACACGATCCATGCCGTGTTCCAGACGCAGCCCTTCGAAGGCCCGGCGTAATTCCGTACCGATCTCGTCGGCGCTGCGATCGCGTTTCGCGTACGGCGTTAAGTTGACATAAATCGTAGCTACGTAAGATTGTGAGACCGCTCCCTTGACACCGACGATGGACAGAAACGAATCCAGCTCCGTGTCGGGCAGAGCGCTCAGGGCATCCTCGACGGCCGAGACGGCGTCCGAGGTCTTAGCGAGGGACGTGCCGACAGGCATGTCCACGTAGACCTGGAAATCCTCCGCGCCTTCCGAGGGAAAGAGCTTCATCGGCATGAACACGACGGCGTAGATCGCCGCGAGCATGAGCGCCGCAACGAATCCGCCAGGCCACCAGGCGCGGTACTCCAGGGCCGTGCGCAGCCAGGTCTCAAATCGGCCGCGCACGGGAGAAAACCAATCGTGCTCGATCGAAGCGTCCGCCCCGGCCGACGTTTTGCTCCCGCGACCCTGCCGGCCCTCGAGACCGTGGGCGACGTGAGCCGGCAGAGCGATCAAACTCTCCACGAGTGAGAGCAACAACGCCACGGTTACGACGAGCGGCACCACAAAGATGAACTTTCCGATGTCGCCGGGTATGAAAAACATGGGCAGGAACGCGAGGATCGTCGTCGCCACCGTCGTGAGCACCGGCAAAAATACGATCTGCAAGCCGCGCCCCGCCGCGTGCACCGGTGAACGCCCGGCCTGCCACTCGGCGTAGATCGTCTCGGATACGATGATCGCGTCGTCCACGATGATGCCGAGTACAAGGATCATCGCAGTTAATGTTACGACGTCGAGATGCACGTCGAAGAACGGCAACACCGCGATCGTTCCCAGCAGCGTAACGGGAATGCCCAGGGCGACCCAGTAGGCCGTGCGAAAGTTCAGAAAGATCGTCAGGATCACCACGACCAGAAGAAAGCCGGTGAGGCCGTTCACCAGGACCACGCTGAAACTCGCGCGCACGTACCGGGACAAATCGTGCGAGTACGTAAACTCCACGTCACCGGCGAACGGCTCCTCGGCATTCACCAGCTCACGCACGGCTTCCACGGTTCGAATGATGTCCGCGGATTCCTTTTTGCGAATACTGAAGACAATCATGTTATCACGGCCGTCAATGCGTGCCAGCACTGTTTCGTCTTCGAAATCGTCACGCACTACGGCGACGTCCTTCAGTTTGACGCCGTGATAGAAGTTACTCCGCACGATGACGTCGCCGACCTCCTCCGGCTCGCGAAATTGCGCGAGGGTTACCACGTTGCGCTCGGCGGTGTACGACTCCAGGGTGCCCCCGGTGCCGCGCACGTTGCGCGCCTGAACGGCGTGCAGGATCTCCACGGGCGACATCTGGTATTCTTCGAGTTTTTGCGGATCGATTTCGATCTTCACTTCCCGCGCGCGAAAGCCGTATTTCTCCACGCCGGAGACGCCGTCCACTTCCAGGATCTTCTTCTCGAACGTGCGCGCGTATTCACGTAACTTGCGATAGATTAATGTTTGCGAGGAGAGGCCGACTTCGATGATGGGCAGTTCCGAGGCGCGAATGCGGGACACCACCGGCGGCGCCGGCAGAGACGACGGCAACCGCGGCGTGCGTCCCACGGCCTCGCGCACTTCCTGGATGGCATTGTCCGTTTCCCGTCGACCGAGGTCCGGTTCGAAGTGTACTGTAATGGAAGAAACCCCTTCGAACGAAAGCGAGGTGAGCTTATCGACGCCCGACACGGCGCGCAATTCCCGCTCCAGGCGATTCGTCACGTTCAGCTCCACATCCTCCGGCGAGGCCCCGGGATAGTAGGTCTGCACGATCACCCGGTCCAGTTCCACGCGCGGAAAGAGGTCCCGCCGTGCCGTGAGTACCGCGCTCAACCCGGCGACGAGAATCATCACCGTCAAAAGATTCGCGAAGAGTCGCTGTTCGGCAAAAAATCGAAAGATACGCGCGAGCACAGGTTTCTCCTCGTTAACGTCCGGTGGATCTGCGATAGTCCGCAAACACGCAACTGGAACGCACCGTCCCTTCGAAGTTTACGAGGGGCAGTGGTTGTGCGGTAATGCGGCCGGCCTCCCGGTCCTGGTTCCTCGCGGCCAGGGCCACGGCTTTTTGCCAGAGCGGATCATCCACCGCCGCGGAAGCGGAAGAGGACACGGCAAAGATCACTGAAGCGGTTGTTAGTAAGATGAGCCGGCGTGTTGCGAACATGCGCAGAGTTTACGACACAGCCGGATCCTCTACAATCCGCCGGGAATCAGGCGTCGTTTTCGGGGAAAAAGACGTCGTGGGATGGCACCGACTCTTTCACTGAGCCGCGAGCTTCGGCATTTCTGCTAACCCGCGCTCCACGGAAATTACCGGAGCGTAGCCCAGTTCTCGTTTCGCTTTATCGATGCGAAGCGTACAATCGCGCGAAGTGATGTCCGCGGCGAAACGTGTGAGCGGCGGCGCTTTGCGAATGCGAAAGAGCCGCCACGTGCCTTCGATAATGCGCGCCAGGAAACGCACCAGGCCGCCCGGCATGGACTTCTCCGGCACGGCCACGCCCTGGGTCGCCACCAGCCCGCCCAGAAAATCGCGGAAGCTGTGAATCTCGTCGTCGGTAATGAAATACGCTTCCCCGCCCCGACCTTTTTCCAGCGCGAGCACGATGCCCTCGACGACGTTGTCGATGTGACTCGTCGAAGTTTTTGCCCGCCCGCCGTCGATCCACAGGAACGAACCCGCTTCGATCATCTGTAAGATTTCCGGAAGTATGGTTTCATCCCCCGGCCCCCAGACCATGCGCGGTCGCACGGAAATCGTGGCGAAATTCGCGCCGGGATCGTTCGCGGCCAACACCCGTTTCTCCGCTTCCATTTTCGTTTCGCTGTACAGATACGGAGAACGGCGCGGCGGATACGGTTCCGTCTCGTCGATGTCGCGCATGTGTTCGCCGTAGAAGAGCGCCGCCTCGGTGCCCACGTGAACGAAACGTCGCACGCCCGCCGCCCGGGCCGCTGCTAACATCTGTTCGGTACCGGTTACGTTGGCCTCCCAGAAATCCTGGCGACTGCCCCATTGTTCCACGTAGGCCGCGCTGTGGACGACGCCCTGGCAGCCCTGGAGATGTTCCGCTGCCACGGCACCGAGGGAACAGCGCACCGGTTCAATGCTCGCATGCACGGCGCGGATCTTTTCGTCGCTTCGCTCGGAACGCGACATGGCGCGCACACTGTGTCCGTCTTTGATGAGCCGCCGGGCGACGGCACCGCCGATGAAACCGGACGCGCCGGTGAGGAAGATTTGCATGATGAGATCCTGAAGCGGCCCCGGAACGCAACAAGTCCTTTTTTGCGACCCGGCGGCGGGATATTTTTCTTGTCTTCGAGTGCACTCCAGGTGGTTCACTGGGAACATGAGTACACGGAAAAGGACCCTGACGATCGGCGAACTGGCCTCGCGTACCGGGCGCAGTGCACACACGCTTCGCTACTACGAATCCGCCGGCCTCATTCCGGGAGTCGTCCGGGATGAAGAAGGGCGGCGGGTTTACTCGCATCGGCACGTCGGCTGGCTGGAATTACTACAGCGTTTGCGGCAGTCCGGCATGTCGATCCAGGAGATGAAGCAATACGCGGAACTCGTGGAACGGGGCGAAAGTACGGTCGGAAATCGCAAAGACTTCCTGCTCGAACACGGGCGCAACATTCAGCAAAAGATTGATGAACTGCAACAATGCCTCGCACTCGTGAAAGACAAGGTTAAATTCTACGATCGCTGGCTGAGCCTCGGTCATAGGCCGAGGCGACCGCCGCGCCTCTCGGGATCGGAGCAGCCCGGGACCCACGAAAAGATTTGCTGAATAGAATTTGATTCAAAATAACGGGAGCCGCACAATGAGCGCAATCGAAAACAAAAAACTCATGGAAAACGTATTTGCGGGGCTCGCGACGGGCGATCAAAAACCGCTTCTTCGCAGCCTGGGCGAGAACATTCGCTGGCATATCATCGGCGAGACGCCGTGGTCCGGTACTTACGAAGGCAGACGCGCCGTACTCGGTGAACTCCTCGGCCCGCTCACGGCGCAGTTTGCGACTCGCTACAAGAATGACGCGCAGCGGATCCTCGCGACGGACGACTATGTGATCGTAGAAAGCCGGGGCCGGGTTCAAACCAGGGCCGGCAAATCTTACAACAACACCTATTGCTGGGTTTGTCGAATTTCAGACAACAAGATTCAAGAATTAAACGAATACCTTGATACGGAGTTACTCGCCGGCCTGGAAGGGCCGCCCCCGGCGTAGAAGCGGTCCTCAGCCCGCGCGTTTCCCGGCTTCGCCCGATTGCACGCGCCACAGATCCGCATAGACTCCGTTCTGCGCCACGAGATTGTCGTGGCGCCCGTCTTCCACGACCCGGCCGTTCTGCAACACGAGAATGCGATCCGCGCCGCGAATGGTCGATAGGCGGTGGGCAATGATCAAGGCCGTTTTGCCGCGAGTGAACTCGTTCAGGTTTTCCTGGATCTCGCGCTCCGTTTCCGTGTCCACCGACGACGTGGCCTCGTCGAAGATCATCAGCGGGGCGTCTTTTAAGATGGCCCGGGCGATACTTAAGCGCTGGCGCTGGCCGCCGCTGAGTTTGATGCCCTTCTCGCCGACCATCGTCTCGTAACCGTCCGGCAACGTAAGCACAAAGTCGTGCAGGCGCGCCAGGCGGGCGGCCTCTTCGACGGCAGTCCGCAGTTCGCCGGCATCCTGCTCATCCACGAAACTTCCGTAGGCGATGTTCTCCGCAATGGTGCCGTGAAAGAGATAGACGTCCTGGCTCACGAGCGCAATATTCCGTCGCAGATCCACTAACTTTAGATCACGAACATTTACTTCGTCCAGACAGACGCGACCGGACGTCGCATCGTAAAAACGTAACAGCAGCTTGATCAACGTCGACTTGCCCGCGCCGGTGGAACCGGCGATGCCCACGGTCTGCCCCGGCTCCACGCGAAAGTGCAGGCCGTCGAGCACCGGCACGCCGTTGCCGTACTCGAAGCGCACGTTCTCGAAGGCGAAACCGCCCTGCGCCCGGCCGATCTCCCGGTGTTGCTCCGGGTCGCGAATCTTACTTTCGCTGGCGAGCAATCCGAACGTGCGCCGCGCACTGGCCTTCGCCCGTTCGTATTCGTCGAGCACGTTCCCCAGACGCGTGAGCGGCCAGAGCAGGCGCTGAATCATCATGGAAAAAAGTACCAGGCCGCCCACGCTTAGAATGCCGTCGTCGCGCAGAACCCAGTAGGAGCCCACCAGCAGGACGCCGCCGAATCCCAGGGCCACGCCCATGCGAATGAGCGGCACGTACAACGCACTGAGTTTAATTGCCTGGAAGTTAGCGGAGCGATATTCGTCCGAGGCCTCGTCCACCCGCCGCGATTCAAAGCGCTCCGCCGTGAAGCTCTTGATCACCGCCACCCCGGCGATGTTGTTCTCCAGGCGCGCGTTGAGTTCGCCCACGGCCTTGCGCACGCGAGCGTAGCGCGGCGAGATCACTTTCTGGTAACGAAGGCTGCCCCAGAGGATGAGCGGGATCGGGAGAATGCCGAGGATGGCCAGTTGCCAGGAGACGCCGAGCAGTACAACGCCGGTAAAGAGAAACAGGACCAGTAGTTGCAGGAGTTCGTTGAAGCCGGTGTTCAGGAATCGTTCGAGTTGGTTGACGTCGTCGTTCAGCATCGTCATGGTTTCGCCCATGCGATGGTTTTCAAAGAACTCCAGTTCCCGGGACTGAATGTGATCGTAAGCGTCGGTGCGCAGGCGATGCTGAACCTTTTGCGCGAGCGTCATGAAACCGTACTGGTACCACCACTGAAAGAACGACTCCAGCGCGAAGATCAACACGCCGAGCACCGCCAGAAACGAAGCCATGGCCAGGGGCGTGCCCGTGCCGAAGGCGAAACCGACGAAGTTCGCAATCCAGTTCGGCGGCTCGCCGCGTACGGAATCGATGACCCAGCCCACGAGCACCGGCGGCATGAGATCCAAGACCTTGTTACAGACCGAAGCAAAACACGCGCGATACAACTCCAGACGATGAGGACTGAGGTAGCGCCGTAGTTCGTGCAGGGCGTTCGGACCGTTCATGCGGTCACGATTTCACATCGTTCTGCGAACGCGCGAACTTTTGTTTTTGCACGGCGCCAAGAATGGCGTTCAGGAGCGTTTGTTTGCCCACGGGTTTCGTGAGATAACCGTCGAAGCCCATTGCCTCGGTCCGGCGAATGTCCTCGTTCGTCGCGTTCGCCGTCAACGCCAGCACCGGCGTATGGGCGCGCCCCGACTCCTGCTCGAATTCGCGGATGAGCCCGGTCGCCGCGTAACCGTCCATCTCCGGCATTTGAATATCCATGAGCACAAGATCGTATGACGCCAGGCGAAACATCTCCACGGCCAGCCGACCGTTCTCGGCCAGCTCCAGTTCCAGCGACGTATCTTTCAAAAAACGCTGAATCAAAAACTGATTATCCGGATTATCTTCGGCCAGCAGAATGCGCAGCTTCAAATCCGCGGGGAAGGCCTCGGCTTCCTGCCGGGGACCGGCGTGCAGCATGGAGAACTGCGCGGCCTCATCCGCGGCCACCCGCGGAAAGATCGCCGTAAACGAAAAGCGACTGCCCTGCCCCGGCCGCGACTCCACGTGAATGTCGCCGTGCATGAGTCGCACCAATCGCCTGGAGATGGCCAGGCCGAGCCCCGTACCTTCATGACGACGCGCGTTGGAAGAGTCCGCCTGGGAAAACGTGTCGAAGATCTTTTCGAGTTTATCCGCGGGGATGCCGACGCCGGTGTCCCGCACCGCGAACTCGAACTCCACCCGATCCCCCAGGTCCCGCAGCACCTTCGCTTCGACGACGACTTCGCCCCGTTCCGTAAACTTCACCGCGTTGCCGGTTAAGTTGATGAGCACCTGTTGCAGGCGCGCCGCGTCCCCGCGTACGATCAACGGCGGTTCACCGGAGGCGGCATCGAAGTCGAGATCCATGGATAGTTTCAGTTCGCCCTCGTCCAGCCGGACCGAGTCCTTACGGGCGGCGGCGCGAAATCGAAAAACGGCGATGGTATCCTCAACAACAGAGATGGGATCGAAGGGCGATTCGTCCATCTCCAGTTTGCCGGCTTCGATGCGCGAAAAATCCAGGATGTCGTTTACCTGATGCAAAAGATTCCGGCCGGCGCGGTCCAGAACGCGGACGTACTGGCGCTGTTCGTTTTCGAGGTTCGACTCTTCCAGGAGTTCGGCGATGCCGACGATGGAGTTCAACGGCGTGCGGATCTCGTGGGACATGACGGCCAGGAAGTCGGACTTCGCCCGGCTGGCTTCTTCGGCCTGGCGTCGGGATTCTTCCAGTTCTCGCGTGCGTTCCACTACACGATCTTCCAGATCTTCCGAGAGACGTTCCGCCGTCGCGAAAGCCCGCGCGGACTTGCGCGATACGATGTAAGCCTGGAACAGGATCAGGATGATCAAACCGTACGGCCCGGTGTTGCGATAGAAATCCAGCCAGTTGCGGCTGGTAATGATGTCCAGGATGACCGTAGCACTGAACAGACTGCCGCCGATCAGTATGCTGCCGGCTCCTTCCCGGCCGCGCCAGAGCGCCACGGCAGTCGTGGCGATGCCGTACAGAATCGTACTGACGGAAACGATTTGCAATAACGTCAGCCCGATGCTGTAGACTATGAGCGGGGTACTCAGAATGAGCACGATGTAAGCCGCGGCATAAAATAGAATCAAGCGCAGAACAGTGCGGGACCATTCCCGCGCGAAGAGATGATACAGGAACATCGCCGCGGCGGCGAGACCGATGGCGAATGTCGAGTACTCGATCTTCAACAATAGTTCGAATGGGATCTCCGGGAACATCCGCACGAGATAGTACTCGCCCGTAACAAGATTGCGCAGACCCAGGGCGAAACAGAAGACCGCGAACCACAGGTTCAGCCGCTCCTGGCGGCGCAGCAGAAAGAGAATCGCCTGGTAAAAACCCATGATCCCGAGGGCGCCGGAAACAAACAGAGCCAGGTTGCGATCATTCTCGTGCCGGCGGCGCAGATCCCGTTCCGTGCCGAGCGTCAACGGCTCGTCAAAGCCGCCGCGACGGTGCGCGAAGTTCGCAATGTGTACTACGATGTGCAGCTCCGCGGCCCGGGGAATGACCACAAGATCCGGATAAAAGGCCGGCTGCGTTTCCGCTGCGGTGGTGCCGGGATTGCCGGCGCGGTAAACCTCGACGCCGTTGACGTAGGCCACGGTCGCCGTGTTCAGATCCAGAAACTTCAGGGCGTAGAAGCGGTGGCGCTGCGCATCACTAATATCGGGTGCGTGCACATTAACATAGTAGGTGCCGTAACGCACCTCCGCCGGCCAGGCCGAAGGTACACGCAGGTACGCCGATTCGGGGTTCTCGAGGACCAACGCACCGCCGACGAAACGCTCCGGCGGAACGAACTCACCTGCAAAGAACAGCCAATCCCCGTTCAGGCTAACGGAGCCGCGGCGATCGAACTCGTAGCCGCGCAGGTCCAGCCGGCCCTGCCGGACTTCGGGAACCGCTTCGTCGCCGGCCGGCAGCGATGCCGGTAGAATCAGCACGAACAACACGGCCGCCGCTATGCGCATTCCGCCGCCCCGTCGTCGCAGGCTGCTCCGAATCATCTCCACACCCGGTTGTCCACCCACGGACGATCGAGAGCAAGCCCTTTTGCTGGCCTGCGCGCACATCGCTTGACATGAATCTTACGGAACGCAGGCTCGGATTGCATGGCCTCGTCCTCTCCCCGCAGCCGTCTGCTCGTTTTCTACGGCATAACCGTGCTGTTTTTTCTCGTGTTCTTTCTTGTGATCGCGGAGCTGCTCGTACGCATTCAGGGAGCCTACGCCACCTGGACCGAAAAGAGCGGCGGCGTCTTCGTTTCGTCATACATGGCCGTCCACGACAGTTGGTACTTCACGCACGGACCGAACGCAACGTTCTCGTACAATCAGCCGGAGTTCGACTACGATCGCAGTACGAACTCCGAGGGCCTCCGTGGTCCGGACGTGCCGCAGGCGAAGCCGGCCGGGGAGTATCGCATCCTGTTGCTGGGTGATTCTTTTGCCGAGGGCCAGGGCGCACCGCTGGAACGTACCGTATTAAGTACCCTGGTCCGCAGCCTGAACGCGGAATCGTACAAAGGGCTGCGCTACCGCGGCATTCCCGGCGGCATGGTAGGCAGCGATCCGTTTTTCTGTTACGTCCTGCTGCGCGACCGCCTGCTGAAGTACGGTCCGGACCTCGTCCTGCTGATGGTGAATGAAAGCGACATGGGCGACATCATCGGCCGGGGCGGCATGGAGCGATTTCACGAGGACGGCAGAATGCGCGGACCGCACCCGCCGGCCATCGAAGGGTTGTTCGCGCGCAGCCATCTGGCGCGTTTTTTTCTAATTAAAGTGCTCGGCTACGACTGGCGCCTGCTGTCACCGTCCGACCAGGACGAGACCAACACCAACGCACAGATCATGATCGCGGAGCTGGCCCGGGAGTTCGAGGCGCTGGGAGACAAGCACGGCTTCGAGTTCATGCTGATTTTTCATCCGTTGAAACATGAGGTGGTACCGGACGCACCGCCGATTTATCCGCACGCGAAGCGACGCCTGGACGAACTCAACGCCGCAACGAGCAAAAACGACATCGTCTATGGCGACGTTACGCCGGCCATGCGCGCGGCCTTCGGCGAACCGTTCAACTTCCACCGCATGGACGATCTATACTGGCCCGTCGACAATCATTACACCGGCGAAGGTTACGAAGTCGTTGCCCGGGCCGTTGAATCATTCCTGAAAGAAAACCAGGTCCTCTGATCCGTGGAACTCCAGTTAGGTTCTCTGCGCATCGGCCGGCCGCGCCTGGGCATCGCTCTCGGCAGCGGCGCTGCTCGCGGCTGGGCTCATGTCGGAATCCTGCAGGCCTTTCAACAGGCCGGCGTAAGCATCGACATTATCACCGGGACCTCGGCCGGCGCCGTGGTCGGAGCGTTCTATGCGGCCGACGCCCTGGACAGCCTCGAACGCTTCGGCGAAGAATTGAAGTCCTTTCGGGCGACGTTCAACTACATGGATTTTACTCTGCCCGCCCGCGGCCTGATCGGCGGGCGTAAGTTCATCGGCTTTCTCGAAGAATACCTGCCGGTGCGGCGCTTCGAAGAATTGCAAAAACCCTTAGGTATTGTTGCTACGAACTTAATGGATCTGGGCGAAGTGCACATCTCCGCGGGCGCGTTAATTCCGGCGATACGTGCTTCGGTAGCGGTGCCCGGCTTCCTGGCGCCGCAAGATGCAGGTGAAATGCAATTAGTAGACGGCGGTCTGGTGAATCCGGTGCCGGTGAGCCTGGCGCGCAAACTCGGCGCGGACCTGGTGATCGGCGTGGACCTGGATGCGAAGGTCGCCCTGGACAAACGCCGACGCGCCGAGTCCATGGGCGCGATTTTTGATCGCACCATCGCGGCCATGATGAATCGCGTGCGCCTGGCGAATCGTTTTTTTCATCCGGCGGATTTGTGGATCGAGCCGCATCTGCCCGACTACGGCTTTCTGGATTTTCACCGCACCGAAGAAGCCATCGAGGCCGGCCGAAAGATCGGCGCGGACATCATTGACGACGTACGTAAGTTAACGAAACCGCATTTGATTACGGGCGACCGCGTGGTCCGCGTGCCGGAGTTTCTGGGCCGCGCGCTGTCGCCGAGTTTGCCGGAGCAACGCTCGCCCGAGATGATGGACGAAGAAGTCGCCGACGGGGAACAGACGGATGCGGTACTGGAGGATGCGAGTACTGACGGCGCGCAAGACGTGGATGACGACGACGCCATGCGCGAAGAGTACGATCGCATGCAGAAGATGTGGGATTTTCTGGGCGCCGCGTTTCGGGAGAAGGAGTGATCAACGCAACGTGGGATAGGTACCGGAGGTCGGCGGATTCCAGACGTTCGTGAAGTCCCAACCCACATAAGTACCTTCCACCCGTAACGTTGTAGTCGAATAACCCTCTACTTCCGTGCCGCCCGGTGCGGCCCCGGCACCGGCCGTGGGTCCGGTGTACGAGGAGTTGTAGTAGTTCCGGGACCAGGTCGTTGCACCGGCCACGTTTCCCGCGGCCGCGCCCTCGTTCGCGGTTCCCGAAACATTAGAAACAACGTAGTTGCGGCTCACAGTGCCGCCGGACACGGTTCCGATCAAGCCGCCCACGTTTGTATCGCCGCTCACAGGACCGCCGATCATAAACGAATCCTCCAACGTACAGGAAATGCACTGGCCGATCAAACCGCCCACGTTGCTGGCACCGCCGTGAGGATGATGGTTCGCACTGGACCGCTGAATCGTAGACAGATTCGCATAACCGGCGAGCCCGCCGCAATTATTCGTGGTACAGATCACGTTGCCCCGCCGGTCACAATCGCTGATCGTCGATGAGATGAGGCGACCGACGATACCGCCGCCGTCGCTCTGGGAACTCACGGCTCCAGGCGTCAGCGTGACGGAGATGGATTCGAACGTTGATCCGATGCCATAGGCCGCAACAGCCCCCACCCGATCCTTGCCGGTAATCGTAGGTGCCGGCAGGGTAAAGTTACGAATCGTGGAGCCGTTAACAACGCCGAACAATCCTACGTCGTCGCTACCGACATAGACGGCCCACAAGGATGTGATCGTGTGCCCCTCCCCGTCGAAATTTCCCGTAAAGTGAGTCGTACTGTTACCGATGGGCGTGTGATTCGGCACCGAAGACATATCCAGATCGCTTTTCAAAGCGAAGCTTGAGGACCACAGGGACGGCGTGAGACTGAGAATCTGCAGTTGCGAAGTCGTACAGATCCAGTACGGATTGCTTGCGCTGCCGTCGCCGGTATCGGAAGTTCCGGACAGTGGAAAACTTGTCGCCGACGTCAGCGAGGAGCACTCGGGCGAGGTGGTGGTATCCGCATCTGCCTCCCCCGCAACGGGAGAAGCCGGCTGCAACAGAGCCAGCAGTGCGAGGCTGAGGCCGTCCGCCCCACCGGACGCGCTGTCGCTTCCGCTCGCCGCCGCACTCAACAACAAACAGTTGGAGAAACCGGCCAGAATGAAAATGAGAGTGAGGCGAGCAATGCGTACCGGGTTCATAAATATAGAATAGTAAAACATCGAAAGAACGACAGGCAGACAAGCCTTTTTCGAGACAGGCCCATCTGTGGATTGTTAAGCTTTTGTTAGCGCAATACTAGCGAGCCGGGACCCCGCGCCCCCGCGGACCGGACGCTCCGAAACTTACTCCACCACGGCCTGCACCAGGCCGCTTACCGTACGCATCACGACATCCGTCCCCGCCGGCAACTCCGCGTCACTCGTGCACATCTCTCCGTTGCGAAACACGTTGCACACGCAATAATCCGGGCCGCTCTCGTTTTCGACAATCGCCAGGACGTACGGCGCCTCGACGGGGCCGCCCGTTTGAAAATGCACCACCGTCGTGAGCACAATACGCCCGCGCTCGCCTTCACGCAGGACGTTCGCCGGATTGTTGTGACTCAGCTTCGGCCGCACAAACTGCGCGCCACTAGAATCTTGTGTATCACCACTACGGGGCCTCTCCACCGCGATCAACACGAGTCCGTTCACCGCGTCGATCCCGCCGTTCCCGCCGAGCAGCGCGTACCGCGGGCGTTCCGCCGGCGACGGCACCACCGGGTCCGCGGCGAGGCCGTATTGCGAGAGCACGTCCATCAAACCGACGCCGCTCGAAAGCATGAGCGCCGCCTGGTAATTCAGAATGCCGCCGCCCTGATTCACCGGGATCGTCTTCGTGTTACCGGCGGCATCTTTCACGCGCACGCAGCCTTCGCCGAGGTCACGCGCCGCGTCTTTCTGCGAGATGCCGAAGTAATTCGAAGCCTGCTCGATGATCATACCCACGAAACAATCATAGATCCAGGCGTAGTCCACGTCCACGGGCGTGAGGCCGTTGCGGGCGAGCACGGCGGGACCGGTAATGCGCGACGGACTTTCCAGGTTCCCCTTCAACGAAAAGTAGGCGGCATGATGGGCCGTCACACCCTGGCCGATATAAACCGGCGCGGCCGGCGGAGTCAGCACGCCCCGCAGTTCGTCTAACATATCTTCGCCGCATACTAACGTGGCCACGGCGTGGTCCGTCAAAAGAGCGATCATGGGCGACGAGTACGGCTCCGCGAAGTAACGCTGCAGCTCTTTGTCTTCCAGGGTCTTCCCGTAGTTCGCAGCGCGTGGATTGTCCTGGACGGCCTTGTGAAAGTAACGCGCAATCGCCCGCAGTTCGTCCTCGGTGATGTCGTGGTCGCGCATCTGGCGCTTCGCGAGTAGCGCATAGAACGCGATCAACTGGCCGCCGTAGGGCGTCTCGTAGAGCGGATGCATGGCCCCGGCGTTCAACGTCTGATAGTCCGCCTTGCCCTGGAAGCCAGCGCGGAGAATGTCCGCCGCCGCGATCAACACGCACGCGCGCGGATTCTGTTGCACCAGGGCGTGCGCCTGAACCAACGCCGACGTGATCGACGCGCCGCCCTGATCGATAAACTGACAGTTTGTACCGGTTAAGCCCAGGCGATCGGCCTTGTGCATGGTGTCGTGGTACTTCAGCGGATTGTAGACGGCCGGGCCGCAACTCAGGAAATCCGTAATGTACGGTCGCAGTTTCGCAAAGTCCGTCTGCAGATAGTCGCAGAGTTTGTCGACGACGGTTTCCAGGAAACGTTCCACGCGTTCGTTGCGGTCGGCGCGGCGTTTTTTGATTTCGGGCAGCTCGTCCGCGATGAGATCGGCGGCGCCGAGCAGGAGTGCATGCGGCATGATTTTCAGTTTCAGAGGACATCGTCCTCCGGCGAGAACTTTTTATGTTGAGGTTTGCCTGTGATTTCCAGGATACCGAAGTCGGCTTACTTGCCTTTCATAGCCCACACGCCGTTCCAGTCCGTCGGCGGCGGCATCTGCTGAAAGTGCGCGACGCGTTTTACGAGCACCCGGGACGGCCCGTCGTTCTCTTTGATCTTCAAACAATCCTTCAGACGCGCTTCCGCCGTGCTCCAGTTCTGTTCGCGATACTCAGCCAGGGCGTCCTCGTAAACATCGCGCAGTTCCGCGGCGTCGGCCTCCAGCCCGCCCTGTTCGGCGAGCAACTGAAAGATGCGCACGGGTTCGCTCTTGCCGACGACGATTATGTTGTCGATTTCGCGCACCTCGAACTCTTCGCCGATCATGTTGCGCGTGGCCTCGGCCATTAAGATGCGCGTGCCGTACTGTTTGTTCGCGCTCTCGAGGCGCGCGGCAATGTTCACCGTATCGCCCATCACCGTAAACGAACGCGAACGATCCGAGCCAATGTTGCCGGCCAGAAGTTCGCCGGTGGCCAGGCCCACACGGATGCGCACCTGCGGCAGTCCCGTGCGCATGCCCATCGTATCCGCCATGGATGCGTTGAGTTCCCGCAGCGCCGCGAACTGTTTCAACGTGGCGCGACACGCACGGCGAGCGTGTTCTTCTTCGCTCGTAAACGGAGGGCCCCAGAAGGCCATCACCGCGTCGCCGATGTACTTGTCGATGACGCCGTTCTCGTCGGCGATGGGCTCCGACACCTTGCTGAAGTAGCGGTTCATCAGCGTGACGAGACCGCCCGGCGTCAGACTTTCCGAAATGGTGCTGAACTTCTGCACGTCCGAGAAGAACACCGTCATAACGCGGCGTTCGCCCTCGAAGCCCAAACGATCTTCGTCGTCGATCAACGACGCGACGATGCGCGGATCTAAGTATTTCCCGAAAGTATCTTTGATGCGTTCCTTTTGCCGCAGCTCTTCGGCCATATGATTGAACGCCGCGCCCAATCGACCGACCTCGTCCTCGGAAGTAATCTCCACCTCGACGTCCAGCTTGCCGCCGGCCAGTTCTTCCGTGCGCTCGGTCAACGCGCGCACCGGCCGTACAATGCGCGACGTTACGAACGCGCTCACCACGGCGCCGGTAATCAGAGCAAGGAGCGTCCACGCTAAGTTCTGAAGAAACACAATGAAGAGCCGCTGCTCGCCGGCCACGATCATCTCGGCCTGGTGTTTGTTGAACTCTTCCAGTTCGATGAGCACTGCCTCCAGGCGCGCGTCCAGATCTTCCTCTTCTTCGGCGAGCCGCTCTTCCAGCGCGCGCAGGCTGCCGTTGCGCCCGGAGCGCAACTTCGCGACGACTCCCAGGGCGTGATCATGGTACTCCTGGTGCTGGACCTCGATCTCCCGCAGCGCCGGCTGTAGCCGCGAGAAACGAATCGCTTCTTCGACCTGCAGCCCGTCCTCGTCGGCGAGGGCGCCCTCCAGGATTTTCTCGGATTCACGGAGCTCCTCATCCACACGTTCGTTCAACGCTTCGAATAGTTTCGTTTCTTTATTGATTGCCGCCGCATTGTTTCCGCGACTCTCGTAGAAACGCAGCACGCGTTCGAGGTGGATCTCCTGTTGCAGGGCGTGCGCGTCGATGTTCGCCACGGAGTTCAGCAGCGGGATGATGCGGCTGGAAAGATTGTCCACGCGCGCCCGGACGAGGCGAATCTCGTAGAGCGATGTGGCGAAACTGATCGCGGCCACCAGGAGCATGAGCCCCAACAACACCGCCGTGAACCCGAAAATCTTTTGCCAGAGCGACAATCTGCGCCAGAATCCTCGAAACATGCAGCGACGCTGACACGGAGCGGAAAATATCGCAAGACGGAATTCACGCGGCCGCGGCGTTAAAATGCGCGCGGCGAGAGAATTTTCGCCGGCCCGCCACCGATAATCGAAGAATGCAGGGAATTCGCTTGCGAACGCAAGGCGAACCGGCTTCAGTCTCCGCAATGTCGGAACACGACGACAGCGACGACGTCTCCGTGGTGCGCCTGCCGAACTTCGAAGAGCTCGACCGCGACCTCGAAGAACTCTTTCACACGATCTCCTACGAAGTTCGTGACCGGATCGACGCGCGCGCGGCCGGTGCATCGGCCGGCCTCGTGTCGAACTACGGAACCGAACTCATCGGCGAACTGGAGCGCCGCCGCGAGGCCGGCGAAATCGACAAGGGACAGTTCCTGTACTGCCTCGAGGCGGCGAACGAGATATTGAGGATGGAGATGATCTACTTCGAACGCGAGTTCGAGATGAGCCGGGACGAGTCGTCCTGACTCAGAGCGCGCCCGTCGTCCGCAAATGCTCGATCGTCCGCCGCACGCCTTCTTCGGCGGGTATCGGCTCCCAGTCCAGCACCGCCCGGGCGCGGTCGTTCTTCGGAATCGCCTGCCACAGAAGAAATTCCAGCTGGCCCCGGGGCAACAGCGGCGGACGACCGGAGAAACCGGACAGGACTTCGCCCATGGCCGCGAAGATGATCGCGAACCATTGCGGCATGATGCGCGGAATCTTCGGTACGCCGTGCACGCGATCCACCAGCTCCGCGAACTCTCTTAATGTATGATAGCTTTCACTTAGTATAAAACGATCCCCGGCCGCGCCCCGTTCCGCCGCCAGGATATGCCCCCGCGCGCAGTCCTCGGAGTATACGATGGGAAAACCGCCGGGCAGCAGCATGGGGACTTTGCCGCGGATGAGATCGGCGACCAGACCGTTGGGCCCCGGCGAACCCACGGGGCCGGGCCCGTAAACCCCGGAGGGATGGAGAAAGACGATGTCCATCCCCTCTTCCAGGTACTCCACCGCCACACGATCCGCGTCCTGCTTGGAGCGTTCGTAAAACGTGTTCTTTTGTTCGGGATCAATGACGCTTTCATCGTAGGTCTCGTGCGCCCGGCCCGCAAACACGTCGATGGTACTGGTGTAGACCACGCGACGGACACCGGCGTCCCGGGCCGCGGTGAGAACGTTCCGCGTTCCCTGGACGTTTACTTTCTGAAAAATGCCGGGATTCGGAAACCACTGCTCCGGCAACCCGGCCGCGTGATACACTAACTCACACTCACCATCCTCTAAGGCTTCCACAAGGCTGCCGGGGTCGATGACGTCCCCCGGGACCAGTTCGCATTCGGGAGGCAGGAGGCCCTGGGCCTTTTCCAGGCTCTGCTCGCGCACCAGGGCCCGGACGTTCCGCCCGCGCTCCACCAGTTGTTTGACGATGTTCGCGCCCACGAGGCCGGTGGCGCCGGTAACAAAGATGGTTCCGCTCATGACGGCAAATAAGTGACCTCGGGTCATTTGCACAAGAAAATTAATGACCGCGGGTCAGTTATTTTCTTGTCCTGGACGGCGCAGGGATTCTCATGAACATACATGAAACACAGGGCCCGCAGCGAGGACGAAAAAGAACACCGCCGCCTGAGCATTCTACGGAGCGCTCGCCGGCTGTTCGAAAAAAAACGCGGCGGCGAACTGCCGGCGGTGGCGACCATCGCACAGTCCGCCGGCGTCGCGAAAGGAACCATCTACTTATACTATGCGAGCCGGGAGAGTATCTTCCTGGAGCTGGCGGCACATCTCCTGAACGAATGGTTCGCCGACGCCGCCAAAATGCTGCAACGCATGCGCAGCCCCAC
Organism: Leptonemataceae bacterium; assembly: GCA_965227295.1. Lineage (GTDB taxonomy): Bacteria > Spirochaetota > Leptospiria > Leptospirales > Leptonemataceae > JANSYA01. The sequence goes on from OZ245742.1 coordinate 500,609, forward strand.
CCCGCACCGCGTGGCGCGGGCCGTGGCGCGCTTCCCGCTGAAACACCCGGCGCTCTTTCATCTGCACGCCATCAAACCGCAACTGGAACAGAGCCTCACTGCGGCGGAAATCGAAGCGGGCATGCGTGAAACGGCGCAGCGCTTCGTCGACGGCGCCGCCCTGTTACGAAACGCACTGCCCGGCTTCGACGATCGCACGTCTCGCGACGCCATGATCCGTGTCTACGCGATGCTTGCGGGACTCTGGCAGACGCACTACGATTTGCTCGTGCGCCTCCGGCATCCGGAGCGCCCGAAGGAATCCGTGTACGGGCGGAGCTTCGAGGCCATGGTCGTAGGTTCGATCGAGGCGGTGCTGGTGGGTTCGATGGAATGAAAAAGTCCGCAGGAATGACGATACGTGCCGCCGGTTTTTTGCTTGAACGCCGATTTACGTTGACGCGGATGTACTCATGCTCTACGTCTCTGAACCGTATAACTCTCTACGATCTTCACGACTTCGTTATCTGTTCGGCTCTGCCTGGTTCCTGCTCCCGCTAATGCTGATGGCCGGCTGTAGCCTGGGGCCGATCCGGGAATACAGCTCCGGCACCGCACTTAAGCCGGGCGAGTCCATTCTGTTCCTCGTCATTCGCGCGGAAGATCACGAAGGCCAGGAAGTCGATCCACTCGGCTCCGCCACTACCTTCGCGTCAGCCTACACCGCAGAGTTTTTCTTCCGCAAATCCGACGGCGGTGTAGGACGCGACGACGATAGTATTCAGAATCCTCTCAAACTTTCACAAAACGATCGCGTCTACTGGCCGTTGCTGCTCCCGGCTTCATCGGAAGTTCTGCTGGGCATCCTGGAGGTCTCTTCCACCGACGGGATCACCTCGGTCCGAACCTCGATCCCGCTCAAGCTCATGCTCCCTGTCGCCGCCGATCGCATTGTGTACCCGGGTGATATCGTTTTGAGGGGCAAAGAACGCCGGCTCGGTCCGGAGTCGATTCGCATGGAAGAAAACGCCGGATCGATCAAATACATCCGCAAATGGCAGGCCCGACAAAAGGGCGGTCTCGCGGATTTTGAACTCGTTACCCGGGTACCAAAATGTAAACCGCAGGGGCCGTGCTCGTATTGAAGGCTAACCGTCCACACGCAGCCGCGGTGGAGAAGATGCGCGGAAAATCTACGTACTGATAGGCACTGCTCACTTAAAGTTATCCACAAGATCTTAATGCCCACATGTTAAGAAATTGTTGCGGATCCATCTTGCATGGCCTCCCTGAGGCATGGCCCGCAAGAAAATCCGAACACGTTCGTCTGCATTCAAATTTGAAAAGCTCGACCGGCGCGGAATGCGCTTCTACTTCAAAGAGACCTGGCCGAAACAACGCCTGGAAGCGGCGGTGATCATCGGCCACACAACCGGCCGTAGCGTCCGGATCTGGAGCCGGGTTACGGCGCCCGGAAAGTACGAGCTGCTGTTGTCCACGTCCCCGCTCGAAGCTGACGGCGGCGCGGTTGAATTTCGCGCGGATATCAAGCACGACATCGCGGAAGCGCGAAAGAAACCCACCATCGACTGCACCAGGGTTACGGACGTCGACGGCCTCAAGCCGGAGACACGCTACTACTATGCCATACGCAAAGAGGACGGTGATTTCGAAATCGCCCCGGACTCCGAACGTTCCTTTCGCACGTTCGCCGCGCAGCCCGAGCGAGTCGTCTTCGGTTTGTTCAGTTGCCACCAACCGTTCAAGGACGGCAGCAAGAGAACGAAGCCGACCGGGAACGCGGCCATGTTCCAGGAAATGCTCGCAAAGTTACAGGAACGCAACGCCGACTTCGTCATTGCCGCCGGCGATCAGATCTACTCCGACGGCCCGGATCGCCTGAATGTCTGGAAGTGGCTGCGTAAAAAGTCCGCGGCGAAACCGAAACACATGCGTGATTGGTTCCGTGATCTCTATCGCACTTATTGGGGCGATGCGCACATGCAACGATTGATGGCTTCGTATCCAACGTACATGATCTGGGACGATCATGAGATTATGGACGGCTGGGGTTCGCGGAACGACCGCGAACTACATAAACACATTCGGGTGACGAGCTCCCGAACACAGAGCAACAAAATCGTCCACAAGCTGGCGCAGGCGGCGAAAGACGTTTACTTCGAGTACCAGCACTCGCACAATCCACCGACCGATAGCGGCCGGTACGATTATCACTTTCGCTGCGGCGGCTGCGCGTTTTATGTCTGGGACATGCGCGGCCATCGCGACTACAATCGCAAACACCAGATCGTCCTCGGCTCCGACCAGGCCGAACGTTTTCGCCTCTGGCTTACCGGACTGCGCTCCGATCCCTCCGTGCGCGCGGTCTTTATCGTATCACCGGTTCCCGTGGTGCACTGGCCGTGTTTTGTTGCGAACACGATCGATGTCTCCGGCGCCGCGGACGATTTCCGCGACGAATGGGAACATACATCCAACTGGACCGAGCGCAACCTGTTACTCTATCCGCTGTTCGATTACTCTCACGACATGAAGGTTCCGGTGATGTTTCTGAGCGGCGACGTACATATGGCCGGCGGCTTCGTGCTGGCGCGCAGGGATCCGGAACTCGCTCAGGCCCGGGTCTACCAGTTTACGTCGAGCGGAGTTACGCACGGCTCCGCGAAGAAGGCCTACGTGAAGCTGGGCAGCAAGGTTATACGCAGCAGCGGCGACCTGGGCGATCACGCCGCGGAGCAGTACCGTTATCGTTTCCAGGGAGCCTTCCCGAACCAGGTGCCGGTCGTCAACGGACTGAACTTCGGGATCGTTACGGTGGACCTGAGCGAACAAAATGCGCGGGTACGATTCGAAGTCTTCTACAAGACCAGGACCGGCGAAGAGTTATCTTCGGCGGCGATAGAAGTCCCACTGCCCGATCGATAGTTGACTAACCGAACAGCTTCGCCGCGCTGATTTGCAGCCCCGGGAACACCCGGCTCTCCAGCACGTCGCCGCGCACCTCTTCCCATGCACGTTCGCCGCGACCGTCCGCCACGGCGTAACGTACGATCAACACATGTTTGTGCGGATCGGCCGTCCAGTACTCCGGCACCCCGCCCTGAAGATAACGTTCGTGTTTGAATACCAGGTCGCGCCGCGCATTCGACGGTGAGACGACCTCGGCGATCAAATCCGGCGCGCCCTCGATGCGTTTGCCCTGCGCGATGTGCAGGTTCTCGGCCTTGATGGCGCAGACGTCTGGACCGAGGGTATCCTCATGCTCATAGGGGAGCTTAAGATAGGTGTCGGTAAAGACCTTCCCGGGCGGCTCTTCGAACGTGTCGAAGTAGCGCATGATGAGATGCGCGAACATGGGATGGGCGCTTCCATGCCCGGTGGAAACTGGCGGATTCAAATGCAGGACTCCGGCGATCATTTCGTAACTGTAACCGTCGTCCGGAAGCTCGAGCCATTCCTCGAACGTCACCCTGCGGCCGACATACTGCGGCTTTTGTCCTGCAAGTCGGTAAATGCCCATGGTTTTCCCCGGAGATTCTACCGCGGCCCCGAATTTCGGTCAAGTCGATCGCGGTATACACGTCTCAAAAGTGCGAATCGTTGCGCAAAAAAATCATGCGGAATCCACGTCGCCGGCAGCGTTCATCTTCGCAATAGCCACAGCCACAGCCCCAACTTCACCACGTTCACAAGCGCCAGCACCCCCAGCGTCATCGGAAAGAGCACAATAAACAACCCAAAGTTAAACTCCTCGTATGTTAGCCCCAGAAGATTCGCCGCGTTGATGCAGAAGTCCGTTAAGTACCAGTAGAGCCCCCTCACGATCGGCCTCCTCGCCGCCGTGGCCAGAGCGCTCCCAGGAGCAGCAAACTCACGAGCAACGGAAAGAGGACCACGTACACGAGCAGATTCATGTTCGCGTACGATACTCCGCCGCGGCCCAGCGCCCGGATGTTCGCGTCGTAGACCTGCTTCGCAAAACGCGCCGCGGTATCGTTTTTGAAATCGTAGCGTTGTTGCACGTGGGGGCAACCGTGATCGTGACAGTAGCGCGTGCAGCGCGCGGGATCGTAACGATGATGCGACGGCCCCATGGCCTCGTTCACCGCAACGAGCACGAGGAACGGCGAGGCCATGAGTACGATCCACATGGCGAAGGTATTCAGCAGGCGCATCATCAGAACTGAAAGTAGAAGAACTGCTCCGGATTTTCGAACGACCCGAACATCACAAACAGCAGCAATCCGATCGAGTACACCAACCACCGCACCGGGCCCGGCCACTCGCCGATGATTTCCAGTTCCCCGCGCCGGACCTGCAACCACTGCATCATAATCAGCGGCGACGCGTAAAACAATACCTGCAGCACCAACGCCCCGGACACCCAGGGCACATCCGCGCCGAACACGGGGACCACGTTCTCCACGACAAACCACAGATGCTCCGGCGACTCCACGCGAAACAGCAGCAATCCGTGCGCGAATGTTAAAAACGTAAACACACGCCCGCCGTACATTAACGCGCGCTCCACAAGCGGCCCCCGCGCGGCGATGCGCGCAATCCAGGGCGCGCACGCCCCGTACATCACCACCAACACGCCGCAATAAAAACCCCACACCAGAAATCCGATGCTCGCCCCGTGCCAGAGCCCGCCCAGGGTCCACACGATCAACACGTTCCGCGCCTGCATCAGCGGGCCGATGCGATTGCCGCCCAGCGGAATATACACATAGTCGCGCAGGAAAGCGCCCAGCGTGATGTGCCAGCGACGCCAGAACTCGGCGGGGTTGCTCGAAAGAAACGGCAGATTAAAATTGCGCACGAGTTCAATGCCGATCATGCGCGAAACGCCGCGGGCGACGTCGGTGTATCCGGAGAAGTCGGCGTAGATCTGCACCGCGAACGCGCAGGCGCCGAGAAAGTACGCGCCCGCCGGCGGTTGCACGCCGGGGACCAGCACCAGATCAACAAAGCGCGACAGGTTGTCGGCGATGAATACCTTCTTAAAAATGCCGCCGGCCGCCAGAAGCATGCCGCTGCGAAACTCCGCGAACGTCGGCGTGGCCGGATCTTTCAAATGCGGCAGCAATCGCCCCGCGCGTTCGATGGGACCGGCGACCAACTGCGGAAAGTAGGTCGTGAACAACAGGAGCGCCGGGAAGGATCGCTCCGCCCGGGTCTCCCCGCGACTTACGTCCACGATATACGACGTAATCTGGAACGTATAAAAGCTGATGCCCACGGGCAGCAGGACGTCCAGCACGGGCAGCGGTCCGCCGCTGTCGAAGTACGCAAAGAGTCCGTCGAGCAGACCCTGGGTGAACATGTAGTATTTAAAGAAGCCGAGGAACGCCAGGTTCAGTACGACGGCGGCGGCCAGGGTCAGCCGATCGCCGCGCCGTGTTTCCAGGCGCAGCGCGGCCAGGTAGTTCACGGCGACGGTGAAGATTAACAGGAGCAGGATGCGCCAGTCCCAGTACCCGTAAAAAAAGAGCGACGCGGCCAGAAGCCAGGGACTCCGCCAGGTCCGGGGGACGGCAAAACGAACCGCAAGAACGATCGTCCCGAAGACGAGAAAATCCAGGGTGTTGAAAAGCATTGCGCGGGGAAATTTTTCCTTTCCCGATTTGACAGTCCGGGCGGATACTGTAAATTAAAGATTGAATGCCGTAACGCGCATTCTTCTCTCCCGGAGGTGTAAATGGGCGAAACCGCCAATCTCAAGTACGACGGCCAGGACTACGAACTCCCGATCATCGAAGGTTCCGAAGGCGAACGCGCCCTCGACATCAGCAAGCTGCGCGCGGCCAGCGGCGCCATCACTCTGGACGAAGGCTTCGTCAACACCGGCGCCACCACCAGCGGCGTTACCTTTCTGAACGGTGAAAAAGGCATTCTTCGTTACCGCGGTTATCCCATTGAACAACTCGCCGAGCAATCATCCTTTCTTGAAGTTGCGTATCTTCTAATTTACGGCGAGCTTCCGTCCAAAGACGAGTTCGAAACGTTCCGTCACAACATCACCATCCACACCATGATCCACGAAGACCTCAAGCGGCTCTTCGACGGTTTCCCCAAGGACTCGCATCCCATGGCGATCCTCTCCTCGATGGTGGTGGCGATGTCCGGCTACTACACGGACTCCAGCGATCCGCTGAACCCGCGACACCGCGAAATCTCGCTCACGCGCCTGCTCGCGAAGACGCCGACCATCGCGGCCTATTCTTACAAGAAGTCCATCGGCCAGCCGTTCGTGTATCCGCGCAACTCGCTCTCCTACGTCGCGAACTTTTTGAACATGATGTTCTCCGTTCCGGCCACCACGTACGAAATCGATCCGGTGATCGAGAAGGCCCTGGACCAGTTGTTGATTTTGCACGCGGACCACGAACAGAACTGCTCGGCGTCCACCGTACGGCTCGTGGGTTCGTCTCGCGCCAATGTCTATGCCACGATCGCCAGCGGCGTCTGCGCGTTGTGGGGACCGTTGCACGGCGGCGCCAACCAGGCCGTCATCGAAATGCTCGAACGCATTCACGAGGACGGCGGCGACGTCGCCAAGTACGTGCGTCTCGCCAAGGACAAGGACTCGACGTTCCGGCTCATGGGCTTCGGCCACCGCGTCTACAAGAACTTCGATCCGCGCGCGAAGATCATCAAGAAGTCCTGCGACGAGGTGCTCAAGAAACTCGGCGTCAAAGACCCGCTGCTCGACATTGCGAAGCAGCTCGAAGAGGCCGCACTGAACGACGACTACTTCGTCGAACGCAAGTTGTACCCGAACGTGGACTTTTACTCGGGCATCATCTATCGCGCCATCGGCATTCCCACGGAGATGTTCACCGTCATGTTCGCCCTCGGCCGCATGCCCGGCTGGATCGCGCAGTGGAAAGAGATGATCGAGAACCCGCACTCGCGCATCGGTCGTCCGCGGCAGATCTACACGGGCTCCACGGTGCGGGACTACACCGCGCTCGACAAACGCTGACTTTTCGGCAAACGTTTACACAGAGAAACTTAAGGCGGCTCCGGCCGCCGCACTGTTATCATGCGAATGAAGCTGACGGAAATCCGGATCGGCAACCGAATCCGAAGGAACCCGGGCGACCTGTCCGAGCTCAAGGACAGTATGCGCCGCCTGGGTTTGCTCCAGCCGATCTTAGTGGACACCGACAACAACCTGGTGGCCGGCTTTCGTCGCCTGGAAGCCGCGAAGGAGCTGGGCTGGGAGACCATCGACGCCCGGCTCATTGAAGTCAAAGATCGCAAAGAACGCCTCATCATCGAGGCGGACGAAAACGTCACCCGCCGGGACTTCAGCCCCGAAGAATTGCAGAAGGCCGACGAGTTGCTGGATCGCTACAGCCGCGAGGGCATCTTCTGGCGCATCTGGTCCTGGATCCTGGACATCATCGATCGCATCTTCCGCCGCTGAAAACCTGCACGCCCCGAATCGTGGTGTAAGTGGCGGCCAGTGTACATTAAGCCTTTTATGGTCACGGCTGGTTCCAGCAGATGAACGGAGGTCATGCCGGGGATGTGGTAAGGCGCACCGGAACGGCGTCTTCGCCGTAAGAAACGTTACGATAGCTGAGTCGCACACCCAGCGTCCGGGTCGAACGCAGCATTCTTAACAAAACGAAAAGCCACAACTCCCGCTTCGCCGTAGCCATACAAATCCCTTTACCGTTGCGCAACTTACTTCATGTTTCTTGCAGCAACCGTTACGAATCGCCGCTCCTGGATTACCGGAAAGCTTTATTCGTTCGAGCATGCCCCGAATCGTGGTGTAAGTGGCGGCCAGTGTGCATTAAGCCTTTTATGGGTACGGCTGGTTCCAGCAGATGAACGGAGGTTATGCCGGGGAGCGTGGTAAGGCGCACCGGAACGGCGTCTTGATTTTAAGATACGGCAAGCGAAGGTGCGCTCCGGAGCCCCGCTCTATTCGCGGGGCGGAGCGGGTGCGGATTCGCGATAGCTGAGTCACAAACCGACGTCCGGGTCGAAGTCGGCGTTCTTTGCAAAACGAAATTCCACAACTCCCGCAAAGCCGTAGCCATACAAATCCCTTTACCGTTGCGCAACTTACTTCATGTTTCTTGCAGCAACCGTTACGAACCGCGGCTCCTGGACTACCGGAAAGCTTTATTCGTTCGAGCATGCCCCGAATCGTGGTGTAAGTGGCGGCCAGTGTACATTAAGCCTTTTTTGGGTACGGCTGGTTCCAGCAGATGAACGGAGGTTGTACCGGGGAAATTTGGGGCGCGCACCGGAACGGCGTCTTCGCCGTTAGAAACGGTACGGTAGCTGAGTCGCAAACCGACGTCCGGGTCGATGCGGACTAACTTAGCAAAACGAACCACCACAACTCCCGCTCAGCCGTAGCCAAAAGATCCCCTTCACTATATTGCAACTTACTTCATGTTCATCACGGCAAACGCCGCGAACCGCGGCTCTTGAACTACCGGGAAGTTTTGTTCGTTCGAGCACGCTCTGAATCTTGGCGTAAATTACAGGCAAATCAACTTAAGGTTCCCACGCGGCGTCGTTGTCGCGGAGGAGCGTCAGCACGCGACGCAGGGTCATCTTCTCTCGTAAGATCACGTCCAGATTTTTCGCTTCGCTCAGGCTTTTGTGCAGCGGCGCGCGCAGGGGGCCGGCGTGCGAAAAAAAGAAGAACCAGGCGTTTTTGCGAAGGGACACGCTTACGCCGCGACGATGCACGTCGTCGAGGTCCAGGAACGCGCGGCGCAGTTCCGGCGTAAGCAGCTCCGCGGCAAGGGCCGGGTCCGTAGATTGAACGGGAAACGCACTCAGGAAGACGGCGTCGTCGACGCTCACGTCCTCGAGTCCGGGAAGCTCCCGGCCCGCGGCCAGTTCCAGACGTGTGCGAAAGCGGCGCGCGGGAAACGTGACCTCGATGAGCCGGCCGGTCCAGGTATCCTTGAGGTGGCGCACCGTCGTTCCGGCGGCGGCGCTGAGCGGCAGGACCTCCATCTCCCGGCCGACGACGTAGGCCGATCGCACGGTGTACTCCGGGTAACTTCCGGTGAGTAGATCTTTGCTGCGAAAGTCCTGGATCACGGTCCCATCTGTACCAAGATAGTCGGCGAGCGTTTCGGGCTCGAATCCGCGGCCGGGATGATACGTATACGACACGAGCCGCTTCCGAAAGAACGCGGGGACGTACTGCGTGGTGTACTGCACGCCGTAGGCCTGGAACTCGGCCTGGGTGGGGGAGGCATTCCATTGCGGGCCGTAGAAGGCGATCAGCGCCGTAACGGCGGCAACGGTCAGCGGATAGGCCAGCGAAACACCGAAATATGCGTGGCCCACCAGGCCGAGGAGAAAGACGATCCCGCCGAATCCCAGGATACGGAGCGCGAACGTACCAGATGACTCGCCGGCAATCCGCCGACGCTTACGCTCCAGAACGGCGTGGAGTTGCTTCGGATCGTTTAGAGACGGCAGCGCGCCGGAGCCGGCCGGGGCCGCTGCCGGCGGCTTCGGCTCCGGCTTCTGCTGAACGTTTTTTCGCGCTTCGGCTTCACCGGCCTCCGGCACTTCGCCGTGCTTCAACGGCAGCCAGCGATCTTCTTCGTCTTCGGGCGGACGAGTCACGCGTGCGGCGCCAGGGCTTTGAGATCCGGTCGCCGGACAAAGACGAGCGGTTTGCGTATGGTGAACACCCGTTCATGTTCTCCGCCGCGCACAGTCAGCACGGTCTCCGCGTGAGGGCAGTTCGGGCCGCAGTTGTCCGTCGTTTCGACGACGGTTGCCAGGGATTCGCCATCGGCCAGGAGTTCCAGTTCGCGCATCCACTCCTCGAACTTCGCGCGCACGGCGGTGTTGTTCGGATCGCGTGGGTTCTGGAATTGCAGGCTCATGGGTATTGAGAAGCGCTCATTGAGAATGAGTTACATTTGTAGATTCGCATACAGTATTGCACGGATGGCTGGTCTGCAAGTGAAAAGACTTGCATGATTCGCACGGAATTGAGAGAAATCCGCCGTGCGATTCTTGATAGACCTGGCCCGGCCCGTGTTGCACAGCCGCGTGGCGGCGATTGCGCTGGCGGTGGGGTTTTGTGCGGTGGGGATGTATCAGACGATTTTCACGGGTGTCATGTACGCGGAGTACGAGACCTACGTATCCACGCCGCTCAAGCAATTAGAGGCCGTGATTTTCGATCCGGAAAGCTACCCTCAGTGGCTGGAACTTCCAGACATTGAAGGCGAGCTTGTGATTCAACAAAACCGTGAGGACGGCTCGTTTGCATGTTCCATCGGCGGAAAACCCTGGGAATGTCACTTTGCCAGTGGCAGCCACCGGGCTTCCATCGCGACGCTCTCCATGGCGTCGCCGGAGGGGGAACTGCGCCGGGCGAACTTCGAAGTATGGCCGGTGAACGACGGGGAGTTTAGCGGTGTCCATATATATTTGCTGCAAAACGCCAGCCCGTATGAGCGCAGCTTCGGCGCCCCGGCTTTTAACGAGAGACTACGCAACACACTTATGAAGAACTATCACAGTCTCACGGAGCGCGCTGCGCAATAATTCCAGATTCAATCTATGCAAGTACGATCCATCCTCGGTAAGCGCAGAGAATTCCTGTTTTTCTTCTGCCTCTCTCTGCTCGCAGGCCTCCCCGCATTGTACGAAATCATGGTGATGCCGACTCCGAAGGCTCAGACGGATCTTTATCCCATGATTGTCGCCGCTCGCCTCTATCAGGCCGAGAAGTACGAGGGTGTCTACGCCAACGAACCATTCGGCGGTTACCGCCATCCGGACTGGGTACGCGAAGAACAGAAGATTCCCCTGGGAAGCTGGCGGACGGTTTTCCCGTACATGCCGGTATACATGCTACCATTTGTGGTGCTCGAACGAAACTTTACGGTACTGCAACTCGCTCTCGGTTGGGCCGTGCTAAATGCGCTCATTATGACCGCGTTTGTCGCCAGTATCGGCGCGGGCCTGCGTGCACCGGTACTCGTGAAAGGCCTGATCACGTGCCTCATGGCCTATGCAAACATCACCTGGTTTCCAGTACACTTCGGGAATAACATCCTGCTGTGCGTGACATCCCTCTGGTTCTTCGTGGGTTTTTACATACGCGGCCGGCTCGCCCCTGCGGTTCTCTTTTATGTACTGGCCACGCTCATGAAACCCTGGGCCGTTTTGTTCGGATTGTTGCCGCTGTTTCGACTGGACTGGCGCGCCTGCTTTACGATGGGTTTTGCGTACGTCGGCGTGCTCGCCGCCCATGCATTGTGGAACTTTGACCTCTTGATGGGCTACTTCGAACTCACCCTGGCCCACGCGAAAATGGGCGTCGTACATTACGCGAACTATTCTCCCTCTGCGGCCCTGGAACGTTTCAACATGGGCTACTGGTTTCACTACGCCGGCGGCGCTGCATCTCCGCCGATTTCTGCCCGAGTCCGCGCCGTCGCCTATCTCGGGGTTCTCGCGGTAGTGATCGTCGGATTTCGTTCACGACGCACCGGGACGAAACTCTGGTGTACGATCATGGCCATCTTCCTGGCCGCGAACGTCTTCTGGAATCATTACGTAGCTTTGTTTCTTCCGGTGTTTGCCCCCGCCCTGCTCGGCCTCCGTCGCGAACATCCCATTTGGTTCGTCATCATATCGATCCTGGCACTGTTCACGTTTTTATTCAATCCGAACACGCAGGTTCTGGATCTAATGAACATGATTCGTCCGATCGTGCCGCCGGATTACCTGGAACGTGTTGCGGCCATCCCGGGACTCTTTGCGCCGATAGCCTTGATCGCTACGTTCATCCTGCATATTCGGCGACGGCCGGCACGCCTCAACGTCACCTGACTCTGCGGACTCAGTGTTCAATCAGGGCAGCGATGTACGGCTTGACCCGCACTAACTCGTCCTCTAACTTGACGATATTAGCGACTCCCCGCTAATAGTTTGCTAACACGGCCGGCTACGCCTGCCGGAAGAGTCCGTCCATGCGAATTCCGTCCAATTTCCGCCGCATCACCAGTGCCATCACCGCCGTCGCGCTGGCCCTGGCCACCGTCATCCCGCACCCGTCCCTGCTCGCGCAAACCCCGGTGCCATCCCTCACCCCGCAAGGATTCGACGAGGCCGAGTACGCGGCCCTCTATAATAGTGCGGCGGGCGCGGGCAGTGTCTCCGAATGGCAGGCGTTGATCGACCAGGGCCTGGCCACGTCGCCGCCCTGGGAGGCGACACTGGACACGGAAATCGCCGGCCACGTAGGCGCGGTGACGGACTCGGACGCGTACAACAACACCGCCGCCTATCAGGACTATCTGGCCGCCCAGCTCGAATTGCAGAAGGGCGCGGACGTGGCGCAGTGGAACGCGGGCTTGAGCGCGCAGGAGGAGTACCAGCGACAGGTGTATCTCGCCGCGCTCATGAGCAACTACAGCGACGAGATGGAGCAGGAGGCGAACGCCGCGGGCTCGAACGCAAGCTGGCAGGATCAGTTCGATTACGATTACTACCAGGGCTTAAGAGAATTTGAAACGGCCTTAAGCGCCGTGGACCAGGAGTACGCAACGACGATCAGCGAGCTGGATCAGCAGGATGCAATCTTCCAACAACGCCTGGCGGAGATCCAGCAGTACGAAGACACCGTGCGTTCGAACATTACGGCGCAGGTGACGAACCTCACGAACTTTCTTTCGAGCAGCGGCATGTTCTACGACGGCGGCGGCAACCTGAACGCCGCCGGCCTGCAATTGCAGACGCTCCTCGACGACGTCAACGACGGCCTGAACAACGGCACGGCACTGTCGACGATCAGCGATCAGATTGCCACGTACATGGAAGCGCGGGAAACGGACGCGTTGCAGGAGCAGGCGGACTGGACCGCGGCAAGCACGTGGAACGCGAACACTTCGAACACGATCGCCATCGGCAGCCTGAGCGTCTGGTTGGATAGCTATCCGGAAGTCGTCGGGATCATGAACTACGTTCTCGACGGGGATGCATCCACGGCCATCGACCAGATTCGCGGGTACATGGGATACGACTCGGCCGTTGATATTACCATCACCGGCGCGGACGCGATCGGTTTTTCGTACAGCTATCCTCCTACGGCCCAATGGGGCGGCGAGACGCTTTCGAGTCTGCCTGATAACCCGCATGATTACTACGGAACGACCATCAGCACGAAGTGGGCGGCGTTCACGTACATCGCATCCGGCTGCTTCGGGCCGAACGTCTGGAATCCGGGGCCCTGCGGTTATCCGGCGAGCCTGCCGGAACAATACACGACAATCACTTACGATTTCACCGCCACCGACACCAACGCCGTCGCCAACGCCGCCACCTGGGGCGGTTACGCTGCGGCGCTGGGGCCGATGGCAAACACCTGGCGAAACGACGTCATCCCCGCGATTCAGAACTGGGAATCCCAGACCGCCGCCCTCGAAGCGAACTACAGCGCCTGGCAGGCCGAGGCGTCGTCGTTGCGTTCCCAGGCGGAGTCGCAGTACGCGCAGAGCCGCACGGCGATCCTGGGCGAACGCTCGCAGTGGCTCGGTGAGGTTACACGCATTGCGAACGCCGGCGAAAGCCTCAGTCGCTCGGCACAAACTTCTACGGAAGAAGAGTTAGCACCGGCGCCGTTACCGGTCGTTCCCCGCGTTACGGCGCAGAGCATCTATAACCGCAATCGCGATTCGGAGAACAGCCTCGCCGCGGCCCGCAGCCTGGGCCGGGACACGCTGAGTAATCTTACTTCACCGGATACGAGCGCCCTCGAAAACTTTCTCGAAACCACGCAACGCAGCCTCACCGGCCTGCAAAACCTCGCATATACCGAGTCGATTCAGCTCCAGGCCGAAGAGGCGCGGCAACAGACCATCGACATGCTCGTGGGTATGGTGACGCAGGACAACGTCCAGGAAGAACGCCAGGAGATCGATTACAACCCGTACGAAGACGTGCCGGTATTGCTGCGTCCGGAGGGCTGGGAGAACGTCAAAGCGACGCGCCTCGAAACGAACGAGGAGATGCAGGAACGTATCGAGAACCAGCGCGCGCGAAACTACACCGACGTCAAGGTCGGCAAAGACGGCACGATCATTGCCAGCCGCGCGATCAAGACGGGCGAGGCCGTGTGGAACGGCGGCGATCTTACGAACACGGACGGCTACAGCGCCGCCTACGAAACCCAGACCGTCACGATTCGCCCGCCCCAGGCCATCAAACTCGCGAGCGGCGGTGATTTGTTCGCGAGCTGGGACTACGACGAGCTACAAGAATCACATGAAGAGAACTTAAGCGACTTCTACGCCGGTCTGGATCGCAAGGTCCAGGCGGCCCAGGGTCAACTCGCAAACGCGAACGAACTGTTCACCGCCCGCGAAACGGCCTTCCAGCAAAACGCGGCAAGCCAGGCGCAGACCTGGTCCATGATCAAGTCCCTCGTGACTTCGATGATGGGCGGCATGGACCTCGGCTCCGCCCTTGTTGATTACGCGAAGAATCAGATCATCGGCCAGGTGGCTTCGCAGATCGAAACGATGACCGGCATTCCCGCGGGTTTCATGTCGAGTATTCTCGGCGGCGCAAATATTGAGCAGGCGATGCAATCTTACGCCTGGCAGGTCGTGGGCAGTCACATCGATGAAGTCACCGGCATCTCGGGCCTCGGCTCACAACTCACGGGCATGCTGCAAAAGCAGATGGCGAAGAAAGCCGCGCGCAACGGGCCGATGGGCAAACTCGCGAACAGCATGGCCGCGATGACGATGGGCGGCGGTTTCGGCGCGATGGCCGGCTTTATGATGGGCGGGCCGATGGGCATGCTTGCGGGTGCGGCGATGGGTGCGGCTACCGGCGGCGCGATGAACGAGGCCGGCGCGGCCGGATTCGCGGCACCGATGGCGGATGTGTTTTATGAAAACCCCATGTTGATGGATGCAACGGCTTACGCAACGGCCAGCGCAACCGGCAACCCGGGCGTCTGGTACGGCTACCAGGCGATGAAGGGAAGTTACATGGGCGGCACTGTGGGTGCGCTAACGAGCATGGCGGACTCCGCGTTGATGGCGACGCAGTTGGTTGGGGTCGATGCGAGTATTTCGTATACGTTCGATGACGGCTTCGGTGGGAGTCTGGGGATTGGCGGAGAGTACGGTAGCATCGGTGTTAATTACAGCGAGAGGAACGGCGTGGGGGCGTACGGACGCCTCGGCCAGGGTGAGGGATTGAGCATTGGGTTCAGCGTGAGTGAGCACGGCGGGAATTCGATTAACGCCGGATACAGCAGTGGTGGTGTGAACCTCGGGGTGAGTTATAGTGATCAGACGGGCTTTGGTGCGAACGCGGGATTTGGTGGCGAAATTGCGGATGGTGTGAACGGCAACCTCGGGTTGAGCTGGAGTGAGACGGAAGGTGTTGGAGCGAATGCGGGAATAACTTACGGCAACGGCGATATCGACAGCATGCTCGGCGGCGGACTCAGTTATACGCAGAACAGCGGGCTGTCCGCGAGCTTAACTGTCGCCGGTGGTACGTTAGGGACGATTACGGCGGACGGGTTTCAATACAACGCCAACTTCGCAAAAGACGCGGCCGGGGCGGCGTTGAAGAAGAAGTACGTGGAGGATCGGAAGGCGGAGCGGGCGGAGGAGTTGGAGAAGACGCTTGAGGAGAACCGCAAGAACATGTCGCCCGAAGAGCGGGCGGCATTCGATAAGCTGAAATCTGTGGAAGATAAGGTCGCGTTCTTGAAGGAGAAGGCCGAGCAAGGCGGCGATGATGCGGTGGTGAATGATGCGTATGGGGAGTCGTGGGATAGTCAGGACGGGCTGACAGGATTGCTGGGGAGCTTTGATCTCGGGCAGGATATGCTCAATTTCGCGAATGAAATCACAGGTACAAACAGCGACAATACCGGATACATTGATGAGCGAGGAGACTTTCATGTGCGGACATGTTTTCCGGCATGGATGCCCGTCACTGTGGAAGGCGGCCATCTCGAAGAAATTCAGAACGTGAGAGCCGGCGACCGCGTCCTGACCTTCAATGAAAAAACCGGCGAGTTCGAGTACAAACCAGTCCGCACAGTGTGGGAGCGCCAGACACACGAGTTCCACGAACTAACATTCGAAGACGGCGTTTTTGTCGAGACGACCTGGTCTCACCCTTTTTATGTAAAAGATCGCGGCTGGGTGCCGGCTCATAAGCTTCAGCCTGGAGATCTTGTACATACGCGCGCGAGCCTGGCCGCCCAGCAAAGACAGGACAATCTCATCCATAATATTCAACTCGCAAGTCTTAGCGAAGATAATCTGCGTGAGAGCGGCCTGGACCCGCCGTTGCGCCTGTTAACAGTGAATGTCACGCTGCGCTCGGAAACGGTCTATAACCTGGACGTCGAAGATAACGATAACTTCTTCGTAAGCTCGGCCCGCATCCTCGTTCACAACCAGAACCACTACGATGATGCCGGCTACGGCGGCGCAACGTTCTCCGCGGACGGCACCAGCGGATATGGAAACGAGGAGCGCGTCGGCGATGACTCCGGACCTACGGAATACGAACAATTCATCCGCGCTACGAACCAGCCGATCATCGAAATCTTCCCGAACGAAGATGAGAACACGAGCACTCCCGCCGCGGAGCCGGAAGATACCGGGTCAGCCACCGCCGGCACCGATGGCGTACCGGCCGAAACCACTGACGCATCCCGACAACCAGACAATCCGCGCCCTCAGGAGCCGCGCGAAAATGCAACACCGGAATCATCCGCTCCTCAACCCGAAAAGGTGACTCCAGGCACTACTCTCTGGGAAGATGTCACTGAGTTCTTTACCGCGCCGATTGTGGGTAGCTCATCCATCGCAGACCTGGCTCTGGATTCGGTAGAATTTATTCCGGTCGTGGGAGACATTGTGGGTGCGGCTCGCTCCGGAATCGAACTGGCAACGGCAGTCTCAAATGGTGATTGGCCCTCCGCCGGTTGGGCGGCCGCAGGCGTCGGGCTGAGTATCGTAGGATTGATTCCAGGCATTGGCGATGCCGCGACAGCGATTAAGCATAGCATGAAGCATGGCGCCGATGTTCTGAAACACGGCGATGATGTTCTTAAGCACGGCGATGATGTTCTTAAGCACGGAGACGATATCATTCGGCATGCGGACGACTTGCCTACACGCGCCGGCCCGGATGTGGCTCCCGGCGCGAATCGCCCGGGCGGCGAAGCGGCCCAGGAACTTCAAGATCGCCAGCGACGCGAGCAGATCGAGCGACAGGAGCGGTATGGTTCCGATGAGGGTTCCGGGCAGACACAGCCGCAACCGCAACAACAGCAGCAGGCACCGGATGGAAGGCCGGAGTTTGGCCAGCGTGCGAATCAAGGCGCAATAGGAACTCAGAATGAACAATTGGGCCGTGGTAATGCTGGCGATCCCACAGGGCCAGGGTACACGCAAGCCCAAAGCCCGGGAGAGCCGAGACAACAAATCCCTGCAACTCCGAGCGACAATGTAAATCGCGGCGAGATTCCTCCTGCACGTGGATCGCAAAGCCCGACGGGGCGCAGCGAGAATACGAAATCTCAAGATGCAACGACCACCGGTAGTGATCGCACGCAAGAGATGCGGGCACAACAACAACATCAGAAACAGGAGCAAATGCGACGCGAGGCCCAAAAAAAAGCGATAGAGCAGGAGCAACGGAGGCGGCAACAAAATGAGCTAATACAACAGCAAGAGAAACTGCGGAAAGCGCGAGAGCGGCAACAGCAATGGGAGAGCCAACAAAGGCAAAATATGCAAGACTAACTATGGTTTAATGTCCAACGTGACGCAAGTATGGATCGCCAACACAGAATCTCAGAACTACGCGAGATTGTTCGCGCGAATCCAAACGATGTAGAAAACTGGCTGGAGCTGGGTCTTGCACTAACGCAAGCCGGGCTTTATGACGAAGGAATCCTGGCGCTGACCAAGGCCTATGAACTTGCTCCGCATAATGCTGAGATCGGAAATTGGCTGGCATATTCTCTGAACGAAAGCGGTCAGTTCAAGGAGTCCTTATCCATCTCAACAGCTCTCGTATCTCAAACACAGTCCGCAACTGCCCTTTACTATATGGGTTGGTCGTTACGAGAGCTGGGAGAATGGGAAGCAGCACTCAAGGCCTTTGAGAAAGGCATTCAGCAGGAACCGGAGAGTCAGAACCTCTTCGGCGCTGCAACGGTATTTATACATCAGGGACGTCATGCAGAAGCCGCAGAGTACTTACGGAAGGCTCTGCAAGTAGATGGGGGGGAGAATCCAGAGATACTCTACTTGCTTGCCATGTCGGAAATTGAATTGGGTCAGCGCGAACAGGCCGTACAAAGCCTGGAACAATGTCTACAGGCCGCCCCAGACCACATAGCTGCAGCCAATGAATTGGGTCTTTTGTATACACAAGTCAATCGCATCCCGGATGCTTTGACACTCTTGAATGATACTCTGAAGCGCGATTCTGAGCACATTGTGACCCTCAACAATCTCGGCTATGCCTATTTCCTGGCGAGGTTATATAAGAAAAGTGAATTTTATCTGCGAAAGGCATTAGATCAAGATCCGGATTACTCCAATGCCCTTTATGGACTCGGCAGTGTCTATGCAGAATCCGGGAACTACGAGGCTGCCGTCATAGAACTGGAGAAACTGGTCTCCGTGGCGCCGGACTTCATCCCCGGCTGGATCAGCTTGATTAACAGCTATGTGCAGAATAAGGATAGTAGGGAAGCCTCGGCAACCTTAAAGCGAGCACTGCAGAGACACCCGGAATCCGAACAATTGAAAGGCCTGTCGCTGGAACCGGATTCCCAAGACTGAACCTTGAGTCCCCATAGTGAACCCCTATGGATTTCGATAGGCGCATTTCTAAACTGAGAAGCCGGCTACAGGAATTTCCGGATGATCCGGAAAACTGGGTCGAGTTAGCGTTGGCTCTCGGAGAAAGTGGTGACCACGCTAGCGCCGCCTTCGCGTTTACCAAGGCAAGCGAATTAGCCCCGGATTCCACGGTTCTTAGACTACGCCTGCTGACATCGCTGCGTAACGCTGAGCAATATGAAGAAGCAGTGGCGTTGGCTGACAAAATTCTGGCAGAACACGAGTGCCCGGACGCCACCTATATAAAAGCGTGGAGCCTGAGAGAACTCGGGGAGCTGGAAAAAGCACTCGATCTATTTTTATCCGGCATTAATGATTATGGAGATGGACGCAACTTTACGGGGGCTGGAACAGCACACGCCCGAATGGGCAACTATGAAGATGCCCTGCGTTGCTATGAGAAGGCAATAGAGGTTGAGCCTGCAAATCTCTCCGACTCTGAATTTTTATATACTGTAGCCATTGCCAAAATCGAAACAAACAACCCGACAGAAGCAATCCAATTGCTTTCACAAGCCCTTACACTTGATCCAGAGCACAGGGAGGCGGGAAATGAATTGGGCAAGCTCCTGGCATATGAAGGGAAATACGATGCGGCCATTCAAACTTTTCTCAGGGTTCTTGATCATTATCCTTCTGATTCTGTCACCTTAAACAACATCGGTCATGCATACCTTTATGCGGGAATGCCGCAGAAGAGCCTAACGTACTTTGACGAAGCGATTGAAACGGCTCCGGACTATGTAAACTCCAGATTTGGAAGGGGTTCCGCCAGAATCTCGATCCACGATTTTGCCGGAGCTGTAGAAGACTTTAAGACGTGCATTGAACTTATGCCTGAGGAGGAATCCGGCTGGATAAACCTGGCCCGATGCCAACTTGAGCTAAGTGACACAGAAGCCGCCGAAGCAACAATCCAGAAGGGACTGGAGCTACACAATGATGCGCAAAAACTAAGGAGCCTTCTTAAGTATATTTGAGAAGGCCATCCTGTTCACAGAATTTGCACGTCACCAATCCCCATCTTCCGCGCCCCTACCCGTCACATGGATCGCCAACACAGAATCTCAGAACTACGCGAGATTGTTCGCGCGAATCCGAACGATCCAGAAAACTGGCTGGAGCTGGGTATTACTCTGACTCAGGCTGGCATATACGACGAAGCGACGGTGTCACTCACCAAAGCCTATGAGATTGACCCCGATCAGATAGAGGCTGGCTACTGGTTGGCTTACACGTTAAACGAAATCGGCAATTTTGACGAATCCTTGCGAGTATCCAGCGATCTCGCGGCGCGAATCGGGTCTCCCTCGGCTTTCTACTATATGGGCTATTCCCTCCGGGAACTGGGGCGATTCGATGCCGCGCTTAAAGCGTTCGAGGACGGCATACAAGCAGGACCGGATAGCCGGAACCACTTCGGCGCAGCGACAGTTTACGCTCGTCAGGGTCTACATAGAAAAGCAGTAGATCTCATGCGACAGGCCAGGGAAATGGAAGGAGGCGAAAGTCCAGAATTGCTCTACACACTCGCCATGTCTGAAATTGAACTGGGCCAAAAAGATCGCGCAGTGAGCAGCCTGGAGCGATGTCTCGACTTAGCACCGGGCCACATATCTGCCGCAAATGAGCTGGGTCTTCTTTACGCTCAGGTAAACAGAATTTCAGACGCACTGAGCCTGCTAAATACAATTCTGCGCTACGATACTGATAACATAATGACGATCAACAATCTCGGATACGTGTATTACCTGGCGGGACTCTATCAGAAGAGCGAGATTTTTCTGAAAGCGGCGCTGGAACAAAACCCAAACTATCCGAATGCTCACCTGGGATTAGGTCTCGTCTACGAAGCAATGGATAACTATTCGGCTGCCGTCGCCGAACTTGAGAAATTTGTTGCGATTAATCCTGGTTCCGCCGATGGATGGGCCAGTCTGGTGAAAGCATACATGCGCAAGGGTGATCTCCCCGGTGCACGAGAAACATTGGAACGAGCTTTGCAACGTCATCCGGAATCCACGCAATTGCAGGAACTATTGTCGGACCTACGCGCCAGCGATTCATAGCGACCCGGTAACTTCCATGCGAAGACCCAGGGTTCCAATGAAATGAATACTGACTTCAACTCTCTGCCATGGCATGATGCCACGCTGCTATCCATAAGCATAGATCGCTCTGATCCGGGCCACATAGACACCGTCTCGCTCGCCGTTCATTGGCCGAATGGCAGCAAGAACAACGTAGTCTTTCAGGATTGCTACATGCTGAATGCCCGAATGAATTTCGGGGTCGTCGCGGCGGAGAGCATTCTGAAAGGCGAGCATCTGGACGACGACCCTGAAATCACTGCGATCAAGAATAGATGGGAGCCGCTGGGAGTTCCTTTGCATAATTTGAGTTGCTATAGAATCGTCACAAATTCTACCAACAGCCAGATCCATATCTATTCCCTATCATATGCGCTGACGGCGTAAATCTCTATTAGAACCCGCACATTTCGGCCATGGACCGGCAAATTCAAGAACTACGAGACGCAGTTCGTCAGGATCCGAACGATCCGGAGAACTGGTTGGAACTCGGCATTGCACTTCGAGAGTCTGGAGACGCAGAGGAAGCGATACTGGCGCTATCGAAGGCGCACGAACTCGCGCCTGAACATGACTTAACGGCACTCAATCTCGCGTTAGCCCTGGGAGACGTCGATCGGCATCAGGAAGCCATTCGTGTCGCGGATGGTATTCTCGGTCGCAAAGATTCTGCCGATGCCCGTTATCTGAAGGCCTGGTCATTGAATCAACTCGGGCAGTCCCAGGAGGCCCTGGAGATATTCCTGCGGGGTATCCAGAGCGAAGGGGATGCACGCAGCCACTCGGGCGCAGCCTCGGCCTATGCCCGACTCGGACGGTATCGAGAATCACTCAATGCCTATGAGCATGCCCTCGAACTGGACCCGGATTTCAACGAAGACGCTCAGTTTCTGTACGGCCTGGCATTGGCTCAATCTGCGCTGGGACAACGATCTGTCGCGATAGAAACCCTCACCCGCGCCTATGCGATGGCACCCCAAAACCGGAGCATCGGCAATGAATTAGGCAAGCTTCTCGGGTTGAGCGGCCAGTATACGAAAGCAATCGAGGTCCTGACTGAGGTATCGGAAAATTTTCCTGACGATTACTTCCCCCTGAACAATCTCGCGCATGCATATCTCTACGCAGGTATGCCGCGCAAGAGCCTCCCGTACTTCGACCGCACGATCGAACTCGCCCCCGACTATCCGAACTCCCGATTCGGCCGCGGTGATGCCCTGATGCAAGTCAAAGACTACGGCAGCGCAATTGATGATTTTCTCCAGGCCACACGAATCATGCCGGAAGTCGTCTACGGCTGGAAAAGCCTTGTGCAATGCTATCTTGAGCTGGGAAAAGTCAATGAGGCAAAGTCCGCGCTCGGTGAAGCACTACAACTTCATCCGGATGCCCGGGACCTGCTGGACATGCAACAGATCCTGTAGCACTGAGACAGTTCGTTTCATCGGAGATCCTCGAATGGAAGCCGGGTGTTGGCTGGTACCGCGAAGAGAAAGGCCGTATCATCTTGCAGTTGGTCAAGGGCGAGAAGCAGCTCGTCGACGTCCACCAATCCGGGGAGCCCACCCAAGAACTTCCCCTACCTGGGCCCAGATCCTTAATTTTTCGCGAGCATTGTCTTGCAAAAATTCATTCCCCAATCCATTCTGTGCTTTCCGCGCTCAACAAGCGCACCGGAATCTCGGTTCGTAACCGAACTCCGGCCATCCGTTCTTTAACAGAACGCAACGATTCTCGAACGGGTCCGTTGCGTAAAAGGCAAGCCCGCCTGGGCCGATACAAGCAATTCCGCACACGTGTGCGGAATTCAAGGTCGCGCGCATCGCCACTGCTAACCTGTGAATAACAAGCGTTAGGGACACGCAGGGTGGCGAAGCCAGTCTCGCGCAGCGAGACCGAAGCGAAGCGGAGCCCGGAGTGGCCCGACGGCCCGCCGCCTCCGCGGCGCGGCGGGCCGGAACGCCCAATCAAACATCGTTACTGCTTCACCTCGTTCAGCTCCAGGCCGAAGAAGCCCGGCAACAGACCATCGACATGCTCGTGGGTATGGTGACGCAGGACAACGTCCAGGAAGAACGCCAGGAGATCGATTACAACCCGTACGAGGACGTGCCGGTGTTGCTGCGTCCGGAGTGCTGGGAGAACGTCAAAGCGACGCGCCTCGAAACGAACGAGGAGATGCAGGAACGCATCGAGAACCAGCGCGCGCGAAACTACACCGACGTCAAAATCGGCAAGGACGGCACGATCATTGCCAGCCGCGCGATCAAGACCGGCGAGGCCGTGTGGAACGGCGGTGATCTTACGAACTCGGACGGCTACAGCGCCGCCTACGAAACCCAGACCGTCACGATTCGCCCGCCCCAGGCCATCAAACTCGCGAGCGGCGGTGATTTGTTCGCGAGCTGGGACTACGACGAGCTACAAGAATCACATGAAGAGAACTTAAGCGACTTCTACGCCGGTCTGGATCGCAAGGTCCAGGCGGCCCAGGGTCAACTCGCAAACGCGAACGAACTGTTCACCGCCCGCGAAACGGCCTTCCAGCAAAACGCGGCGAGCCAGGCGCAGACGTGGTCCATGATCAAGTCGCTTGTGACTTCGATGATGGGCGGCATGGATCTCGGCTCCGCCCTCGTGGATTACGCGAAGAATCAGATCATCGGCCAGGTGGCTTCGCAGATCGAAACGATGACCGGCATTCCCGCGGGTTTCATGTCGAGTATTCTCGGCGGCGCAAATATTGAGCAGGCGATGCAATCTTACGCCTGGCAGGTCGTGGGCAGTCACATCGATGAAGTCACCGGCATCTCGGGCCTCGGCTCACAACTTACGGGCATGTTGCAAAAGCAGATGGCAAAGAAGGCCGCGCGCAACGGACCCATGGGCAAACTCGCAAACAGTATGGCCGCGATGACGATGGGCGGCGGTTTCGGCGCGATGGCCGGCTTTATGATGGGCGGGCCGATGGGCATGCTTGCGGGTGCGGCGATGGGTGCGGCTACCGGCGGCGCGATGAACGAGGCCGGCGCGGCCGGTTTCGCGGCACCGATGGCGGATGTGTTTTATGAAAACCCGATGCTGATGGATGCGACGGCCTACGCAACGGCCAGCGCAACCGGTAACCCTGGCGTCTGGTACGGCTACCAGGCGATGAAGGGAAGTTACATGGGCGGCACCGTTGGTGCGCTAACGAGCATGGCGGACTCGGCGCTGATGGCGACGCAGTTGGTGGGCGTGGATGCGAGTATTTCGTATACGTTCGATGACGGCTTCGGTGGAAGCCTGGGTTTCGGCGGGGAATACGGCAGCGTTGGTGTGAGTTACAGTGAGCGGGACGGCATGGGGGCGTACGGGCGTCTGGGGTCCGGCGACGGCTTGAGCATTGGGTTTAATGTGAGTGAGCACGGCGGGAATTCGATTAACGCCGGATACAGCAGCGGCGGTGTGAACCTCGGGGTGAGTTATAGTGATCAGACCGGCTTTGGTGCGAATGCTGGGTTTGGTGGTGAAATTGCGGATGGCTTAAACGGCAATCTCGGGTTGAGCTGGAGTGAGACGGAAGGTGTTGGAGCGAATGCGGGATTAACTTACGGTAACAGTGACTTAGGGAATGCCATGGGCGCGGGCCTGAGTTATACGCAGAACAGCGGACTCAGCGCGAACGTGAGTCTGGCCGGCGCCACACTGGCCTCGATCGCCCAGGGCGGAAATTTGCAGTTTAACAGCAATTTCGCGAGCGATGCCGGGCGCGGGGTGTTGAAAGAAGAGTACGTTAAGCAACGGAAAGAAGAACGCCTCGATGGTCTGGAGGAAGCGCTGGATGACGCCGGTGAGCTGACGGAAGAAGAGAAGCAGTTTTTGAAAGAGAATCCTGGTAAACGACAGGCGTTTTTGGAGAAGAAGGCGGCGGAGATTAAGGATCGCGTTGAGAAGCTTGGTGATAAGTCCTCGGAAGCGGATGATTACGGCAGCTCCTGGGATAATCAAGGCGGCCTCACAGGGCTCCTCAGTTCGTTCGACCTTGGCAAAGATATTCTCAATTTCGCGAATGAGATTACGGGCACGAATAGCGATAATACCGGTTTCGTTGACTCCGAAGGTAAGTTCCACGTTCGGACTTGTTTTGTCGCCGGGACCCTGGTTCGTGTACGCAAAGATGCTCCTGGCGCTTTTGAAGAAGGCGGAGAATGGTTTAAGAAAATTGAGGATGTGGGTGTCGGCGATCATGTCCTGAGCTGGGACGAAAAATCCGGTGCCGTTAGCTTCCAGCCCGTGACGGAGCTGTTCCGACATGATGTGGAATTGATCTTCGAGATCGCGTACGTAGACGGCACGATAATTGAGACGACGTGGAACCACCCGTTCTTTGTGCCGGATGTCGGTTGGGTGGAAGCACGCCACCTTCGCGGCGGGGATCGCTCTTTGTCTGCGGCCGGGGAGATGCTGGTGATTGCGAGCGTGCGCGAAATGCGGCGTGAGGCGCGGGTATTTAACTTTGAGGTGAAGCGGAATCATACTTATTTTGTAGGGCCAGCGGGCGTGCTGGTGCATAACTATGATTTGCGGACCGGAACCGTGGATGAGGAACGTGACCTCAAAGAGGTCCTTGCCAAAGTTAATGAAGAATTGGGCCTTGATTATACTTTAGAGGAACTGGCCGATTTGAATGGTATTGAGCCGCAAGGTCATTGCCTGACATATGCCAGTGTCACATGCGATTATCCTATAGTTGAGGGACAACAGATCCTGACTGAGGAGCAATACAAGGACTTATCAGAAGATGAGCGCACGAGCTTCTTTGATAACCCTAAGAATCCTAAGGAAACTGGAGTCTACCAGGTCACCCTAAGTGCAGGCGCGATGTTTTTTTCAGGGCATTACTGGGACATCGGGTTTGTCGATGAAACGACACATATTGGACGATTCACACAATCGCGGGGGCTACCGATCCAATCATATACTCGCACTATTGGCGAGGGCGGAGATATTACGGCGGGTATGACCATTCAAATGGTGGAAAACACAACAATTGAGGATTTTGTTTTTGGGAACGAACTATTCATGACTTCAGAAGTCGATGGCGGCCTTCCGTTCTGGAATCCAGGATTGATTATGCGTGCGAATAATAGCTACGCGGGTTGGCTCGCGAATTTCGGCCTGACCCCAGGCCTCGGAGTAGCGGTATCAAGTAACCAGACACCGGACCTGGCTGGAAATACAACTGCGCCCCTTGGAACAGGATGGTGGCCGGGTGGCCCCGCGACAATTTCAACGGAGCATTGTATCCTGAGTACGTCTCAAAAAACGGGACCAATAAGCGTGGATTGCCTTTGATTCGGTTGCATGAATGATGAACCTGGGGACAAGACGAATTCTATGCATTACGGGTTTTGGATTGAGCCTGTTTCTAGCCAGCCAGTGGGCTTCTCCGCAGCAGATTGAGACCAATGCATTACTTGTCGTGCCAGGTGGCTATTGTATCGTCGGAGCATACGAATACAATGGGATACTAGAGAAAGAACAGGCTTTCTCTTACTGTGCTTCAGGCGTGCTGCAAGGTGGCGATGGGCACGGGATTCGAGAGTATCATAAGATTGCGGAAATCTGGGTTCCTTATCCAAAGGTTGTCGAAATCCGTGATTTCCCGGAGTGCTTACATGTACTAGCCAACACCCGATCTGACACTCCTGCCTGTCAGATATGATCAGGTCGATACCTGATGCTGTTTATGCAGCATCTTTTCACGCGCCACGGCGATGGATTCAGCGAACGTTTGCGCCGGCGTCTTGCCGAAGCAGTACTTGCCGCTGTGCGTCCGTTCCTGGTTATACTCGAGCATCCATTCATCCAGATCGGCTTGCAGCTCCTCGATGCTTGAGTAAAGTTTCTTGCGAAACGCGACGGCGTAGAATTCTTCCTGAATCGTCTTGTGAAAGCGTTCGCAGACGCCGTTCGTTTGCGGATGCCGCGCTTTGGTTTTGGTGTGATCGATGTCCTCCATCGCGAGGTACAACTCGTACTCGTGATTCTCCGGCTTGCCGCAGTACTCCGTGCCGCGATCGGTGAGCACGCGCAGCAGCGGGATGTTGTAGTCCGCGTAGAACGGCAACACACGATCGTTCAGCAAGTCGGCCGCCGTCAGTGCGTTCTTGCGATCGTAAAGTTTTGCAAAGCCGACCTTAGCGTACGTGTCGATGAAGGTCTGCTGGTAGATCCGCCCCACGCCCTTGATATTGCCCACGTAATACGTGTCCTGCGAGCCCAGATAGCCGGGGTGGTGCGATTCGACCTCGCCGTGCGCTTCTTTGTCCTGGCGGCCTTTCTCAAGCGCCGCGACCTGTGCCTCGGTGAGAATGATCCCCTCTTGCGCGACGCGGGCTTCCAGGGCCTTCAGACGCTTCTTGAACGTCTCCATGTCGTGCCGCAACCAGACCTGACGCACGCCGCCCGGTGAGATCGAAACGCCGCGCTTGCGCAGCTCATTCGACACGCGCAATTGACCGTGCGCCGGCTTCTCGAACGTGAACTCGATCACCGCGTCTTCCACATCCGCCGGAATCCGGTTCTTCTTGTTCGGCTTGCGCCGCGTGAGATCCTTCAGGGCCTCTTCGCCTCCGGTCTCGTACAACCGCTGATACCGGTAGAACGTATCGCGTGATACGCCCATCACCCGGCAAGCCTCTGCAACGTTATTCAGAGTACGGGCCAGCCTCAAGATGCCCACCCGGTGCTTTACGATTTTTTGTTCTGCTGTCATCTCTTTCCTCCGATACAAATTATATCGGAGTGTCAGATGGAATCTTGACTATTTCAAGTGAGCTTACAAAGCGTCTTGCTCAAGCACGCTTTACCGGTTGGCGCCTTATTGGAATAGCAGATCTGACGGCGTATCCAGTTTCATTACACATATCCAGTATAGCTTTAGCTACTCTTGAAAAAGAAGGAACGACACTGACATTGTTGTTTGAAATTTCTCATAAAAGGGCTCTCCGAATTCGAGCGTTTGCAGCTGATTTTAGCAATCAAACGCATTTTGTAGCATCGGAGGGGCTCTTCTACCCATGAGACGGCCAGAGATCTCGTGCAGTTTTACGCCACTTTCCTTAATTTTTTCCCGGCCATTTTCTTGCAGAAATTCATTCTAAAGTGC
Organism: Leptonemataceae bacterium; assembly: GCA_965227295.1. Classification (GTDB taxonomy): domain Bacteria; phylum Spirochaetota; class Leptospiria; order Leptospirales; family Leptonemataceae; genus JANSYA01. Next base: position 528,769 of record OZ245742.1, read on the forward strand.
GACTAGTATATTTCATCTCTGAACAAATGGAGAAAGGTGTACTTATTGAAAAAACACAGATACTTACTTTGCATGGCGACAGGCTCCAGAGGCTGGAATCATATCCGGGAAATTTTGGAGGGGCCAGTGCTTATTTCATGATCCCACTCGTTCTCTTGGGTCAGAGCGAGAAGGGTGCTAAGGAACCATAACGTGACGCTCAAAGCATCCCGATTTTGCTTCTTTATTGGTTTGGGTCTTGTTTTTACGGGCATAGTATATTTCCTCCAAGGCTTGCGGACGGCAGAAGTGCAAAGTCCCGAAAGCCTTCTGTTGCAGCCCGGAATTTACTGCGTTTTCCAGTCTGGCAAACTGCCTTCGCAGGGCTCTCAATTTTGTATGAAAGGTTACTGGAACAAGAGCTATGGAACTCTCTACTACCATCATACACTGCTTGTCATTGTGCCGCAGGTGTGGCCCGGGAGGCAAAGTCGGATCGGAAGGCAGATTAAGCACGAGCCTCTTTATGTCAGTGCGTCTATGTATCATTCTGGGTTCGGTCTGTCGATTCTCGTTCTGGGGCTTTTCTTGCTGAGGCGAGGGTATGAATTTTTTAAGTGGCTCCTCATTCGGCTACTTAGCTGAGGATAACGTCCCGAATCTTTCGCGAAAAGGTGGGTTCTCCTCACCTGACCTCCGGCGATCATTTGTTCCTTCAGCACCTCCCGCAACAGGTCGATGTTGAGATACTTGCGTGAACTCCAGTTCGTCGCCGCCACATGCCGCGCCGCGACCAACGCCAGGCCATCCACCAATCCGGGGAGTCCGCCCAAGGACTTCCCCCACTTACGCCACTTTCCTGACATTTTTCGCAAGCATTGTCTTGCAAAAATTCATTCCCCAATCCATTCTATGTCTTCGCGCTCAACAAGCGCGCCGGATTCTCGGTTCGTAACCAAACTCCGGCCATCCGTTCTTTAACAGAACGCAACGAATCCCGAACGGGTCCGTTGCGTAAAAACAAGCCGCCCTCGCCCGGCGTTAGCAATTCCGCACACGTGTGCGGAATTCAAGGTCGCGCGCATCACCACTGCTAACCTGTGAATAACAAGCGTTAGGGACACGCAGGGTGGCGAAGCCAGTCTCGCGCAGCGAGACCGAAGCGAAGCGGAGCCCGGAGTGGCCCGACGGCCCGCCGCCTCCGCGGCGCGGCGGGCCGGAACGCCCAGAGAAGTCACCGGCATCTCCGGCCTCGGCTCGCAACTCACGGGCATGTTGCAGAAGCAGATGGCAAAGAAAGCCGCGCGCAACGGGCCGATGGGCACCTTACCAGGCATCAGTCTTTTCTTTTCTCCGACGAAACTCGAAAGTACCGAAAGATTGACGTCCACGAAACCGTAGCACAAAAGATCCATCGGCGCGCCGATGAAGCCGTTGCCACGCCGAAGGAGACGAACACGAATTGCGCCACACCCTCCTCCCGGCCCTCCTCTTCCTCGTCGCCTGTCACGCCGGCAATCCCCTGGTCCGTCCGGACGATCCCGGAAATCCGGACGCCGCTTACGTAGTCTTCCGCCTCGTCTACGGACACGGCGAGACGCCGTTGCATTTCGGAAACTACTTCCGCGAGCGCATGCGGCGTTACGTGCCCGTGTCGCAGCCCATCCACAATTACGCGTCAACCCTGGCGATCACCAGCCCGTACGGCCGCCGGCACAAACTCGAGGTCCAGAACGAATGGTACATCCTGCGATTTGAGGACGGCGGCAGCGGACGCAGCGTCTATCTGCGCGAACTACAGGCACAACTCACGTACAGCGGCAGCGAAATCGCCGGGAACCCGTTCACCGAACTATTCACGGCGGAACGATCCTTTCGTTACGAAGAAGTACGCCAGGGCGAAACAACCGTACGCCAGGAAGTTCCCATCGTGCGGTTCACAAAAACGATTCCCATTCATACAACCATCGCCGTACTCCCGCGCACCCTGGTCTACGGCGGCGATCTCTACATCAGCGAAGATCCGCAACGACCGAATACAGACTTGCGCTGTAGATGGGAACCGGGTATGAATGACGAAACTCTGCGCCGCTTCTTAAGCGAACGTTATCTTTACACCGGGCTCGCGGACTTACCCCGCCGGCACCGTCCCATGCAGAGCCCCTGTCAGTCATGAAGCATCTCAACTTTCTCATCCAACCATCCGCGTACTTCGCAAACACCCACACGCCGCGCGCCGGCTTTCTCATCGTCGGTATCGTCATCGGCGTCATGACGCTGCTCGTGCTCATCAGCGAGTTTCTGCCGCGCGTGGAGTCCTCCGCGACGGACGGCTCCGCAAATTCAGAACAGTTCGAGGAAATCCGCAACTCCGCGGACTTCGATCTGCCGCCGACTGCCGGTGCTTCGCGCTGGTACGTGAAGCCGTTGTTCTTTCCAATTTTGTGGATGATCTTTCTTGCGTACTGCAGTGGGGCGCGTCTGCTCTTCGCAACGATTCTCGGCGAAACGAAGGCCGCGGGCCGCGGCCTGCTTGCGAGCGGCAGCGTCAGCGTTCTCGCCGCCGTGCCCATCGTCATTGCCGGCGGTCTCCTGAGCGCGTACACCACAATCGTCCCGCACGGCAGCCTGGCCGGCGGCGACGTTGCGGACCTGGCCGCGCGGCTCTCGCTCAGCTTCGGCGCGTTGTTTCTCGCGTTTCTGTGGGAAGGGCTGATCGCCGTCGCCGGTTACCGCGCGGTACTGGAACAGAATCGCGGCCGGGCCGTGCTCATGTGGCTCGTCCCGTACTTCGGCTGCGTCGGAATTGCGATTCTGTTGAATCTCTTCACATAATCCGGGACGCTCCGTCCCCTAAAAGAACGCTTGCATCGGCCGTGTACACGCCGGACATTGGAACGGATGCGGAAGATCCTGCTCCTCGTCGCCGCGGCGCTCACGGCCGCCGTCTCCCTCGTTGCCGACTACGGAAGCTCCCGCTACCTCAATCACGACTACAGCGTCTACGTACCGGCCCATCCGGAGACCGTCGCGAGTTTCATCCTCGATCCGTCCCGGCAGGCCGAGTGGGTCCGCGTGCCGCGCTTTCGTCTACAGCGGGTCGAGGTCGTCGACGCCGACGCCGGCCAATTGATCTACCACCTCAATCCCGAATCCCCGGGGCCCGGCACGCCTCCGAACGTTGCGGTTCCCGTCGAAAGCCGACGCGTGGATCTGCCCGGACGCGTGCGCATTCTCTTCATATTACAGTATCCGGGCGGACCGAACGGCGAGACGATGCTGGTCTATCAGTTCCAGTTAAAACAGGTCAACGATCTCACCTACGTGAACCTCCTGTTAAGTGAGGACCAGAAGGAGTACGCCCTGGCTTACAAGATTCTGCAACGCAAGCCACGCCTGGACGAACTCGAACCGGCCGGCCGGGCCACTCAGAAAAATCTGCTGCGCATCATTGAAGCCGGAGCCGCGCGGTGAACGAAGTCCCGAACAAAACCGTGCGCCCCCTGGACGTAATCTTGCTCATCGCCTGCGGGCTGATCGCGCTCTCCGCCATTACGCATCGTTTCGCCACGACGTTCATGGGCGGCCAGCCGGACTTCATCCCCGTCTACGTCGCCGCACAACTCTACAATCGCGGGGACATCGCGGCGATCTACGATCACACACCCTACGGAACGCACAAGGCCGACGAGTGGGTCGAGGTGGAAAGCCAGGTGCCTAACGGCAACTGGCAGACGGTTTATCCGTACGCGCCGGTCTATCTGCTGCCCGTCGCGGCGCTGGTACAGTTCGTCAGTTATCATACCGCGGTCATCGTGCTCTACAGCTTCAACGCGGCCCTGGTGCTCGGGCTCTCCGTGGGCCTGGCCTTATATCTGCCGTTGCCGAACATTACGGCCCGGGCGGCCCTGGTCATCTTTCTCTGCACGGCCCATGCCGCGGTGAACGTGCTCTGGCTCGGCCAGAACTTCATGGTCTGCCTGCTGGGACTCGCGCTCTTCGGACGGGATTATCTGCACGGACAAACCTGGCGCGCCGCGCTCTGGTTTTTACTGGCCAACGTTTCGAAACCCTGGGCCGCCGCGTTTCTCCTGTTGCCGTTCCTGCGCCGCGACTACAAAAGCACCGCGCTCTACGGCGGCGCGTTGCTGTTCTTCTTTGGCGTCCAGTACCTCTGGCAACCCGAGCTCGTACAGGGATACATCGAAATCACGCGATCGCATACGGGCATTACGATTCTGGCCGCGAACAATCACAGCCTCTCCGCCGGACTCACGCGTTTGCTGGTCCCGGGCTGGACCGCGTTCTACGACTGGACCAACGCCGGGGCGGAGTTTTTCAGCGCGAAGTTCATTCGCTACGCGCTGATTCCGCCGGTGGTGCTGGTCGGCTGGATCACCCGGGACGATCGCCTGCGCGCCCATGCCACGGTGCTCACGCTCTTTTTACTCGGGAACGTATTCTGGGATTTTTACGGCCTGCTCATGTTGCCCTTCGTCATGTACACGATCGTCGAAACCAGACAGCCCGCCTACCGCGTATTGCTTCTGATCGGCGTGTTCATCACCTACTGGCTTTCCCACATCGTCGTGTATCAAATCGCCGCGGAGACTTTGCTCAGTCGCGTTAGCTTACGCCAGGCAGAAGTTACCGTCGCACTCTACTCATTGGTACCCGCCGCGCTCTACGGTTTCTCGTTCGTGCATCACATCCGGCGGAGCGGCAAACTCAACTGGCGCGAGCGCCTCTTTGATTTTCGGTCCGCATGATGCAGCGTTATCTGCCGACATACCTCATCGTGCTCGCCGTCTGCGGTGGCACCTACGCGGTGACGAACTACCAGCAGGCCGGTATGTTCATGGATCGCCGGGTCTACGCCGATGTCGCACCGGCCGTCGTCGCGGATACGATCTTCGACGTACGCACGCACCGGAACTGGCTGCGTATTCCGGAGCATACGATCACGAGCGCCGCACGTACCGAGGCCGGGCACGGCGTCGATTACACCCTGGCACCGAACGACGGCGGGGCGGAAATTACGGCGCGGGCGGAGCTCCAGGCCATCAACGAGGATCGACACCACATCGCACTGATCCTTCCCGTAGCCGACCGGCGCTACGCCTACCGCTTCGTACTCAAGGCCGTGGGCGAGCGCACCGTCATCCAGATGCTGCTCAGTGAAGACCTGAGCCGCACGTCCGCGGAGCGCCGGTTGTTTCCGCATCTCGTTTTGCCCCTGCTCGAAGACGTCACCGAAGACAGCCAGAACGCCCTGCTGGAATTCCTGGCGACACGCTCCGGAGACAACGAATGAGCGCGCAATTCCGTCAGAACGCGTTCTTGCTGGCGTGCGTACTCACGGCCTTAGCTCCGTTTCTGTACAACTTAAGCTACTCCCGCAGCGTCGGCCAGACGGACCTCGTGCCCGTCATCACCGCGGCGCACCTCTTTAACGCGGGGGAGTACGCCGCCATCTACGACCACGCCCCGTACGAAAATACCACGCCCGAGGCCTGGATCGCAGTCGAAAAGACGCTGCCCAACGGCACCTGGCAGACGGTCTATCCGTACACCCCGGCCTACCTGCTGCCGTTCGCGCTGCTGGTCCGTCTGTTCGAGTACATGACCGTCGTACAAATCGTATTTCTCCTGAACTTAGCGATCGTCGGCGCCGGGGCCGTCCTCGCCGCGCGTCGGCTGAGTGATCGGCCGCTGGTCCAGGGCCTGGTCATCTGGTTCATTTGCTCGTCCACGGCGGCCGGCGCGCCGGTAAAACTCGGACAGAATTTTCTCATCTGTGCGGCGGCGCTCTACGGATTCACGACGGCCTACCTGAACGATCGCCGCGGCCGGGCCGTGCTCTGGTTTCTCATCGCCGCCGCGGCGAAACCCTGGGCCGCCGCGTTCTTAATGTTGCCGTTTCTGCGCCGCGACTACAAAAGCACCGCTCTCTTCGCCGGAACGCTCTGCGCTTTCGTCGGCGCCCAGTATCTCTGGAACCCCGAACTCTTTCACGGCTACATTCACATCACACGCTCGCATACGGCGCTGTCGATTCTCGCCGCGAACAATCACAGCCTCTCCGCCGGACTCACGCGCCTGCTCACTCCCGGCTGGCCCGCTTTTAACACCTACGCAAACGCCGGCGCCGAAATGCTCGCCACGAAACTCATTCGTTACGCGCTCATCCTGCCGGTCATTGCGGCCGGCTGGATTGCCCGCCATGATCGCATCCGGGTGCAGGCGACGGTGACGGTGATCTTTCTGCTCGGCAACGTGTTCTGGGATTTTTACGGCCTGCTGCTCATGCCGTTCTTTTTACTGACGGCGCTGGAAACGCGACATCGCGGCGCGGCCGTCCTGTGGTGGCTGCTCGGTTTCGCGACGTTGTGGATCTGGCACGCGCACATCTACGAGGCCGCCGCCCGACACCTGGTGTATCGCATGGAACTGCGCAGTGTCGAAATCATTGTGGCGTTGTACTCGCTGCTGCCCGCGGCCCTTTATCTGGGCATGTTCGTCGAACAATGCCGGCGCAACGACGTGTTTTCACGGGGCTGGTTGCAGAGATTGTTTGTATTGCGAGATTAAGTTTGCAGGGTTGATTCATCGCGCAATCGCTTCGTAAAAAACGCCCGGGTGTTCCCGGTACATCGCCTCGCGGCCGTAGCGCTGCACGAAGTTCGCCCGTGCGTAGTTCGCGTTGCGCTCGTGATCCTCGTAAGCGACGGCGAACGTAAGTTTAGAGCGCGTCCAGTCGAACACGAAGAAGTAGTCGTCCGTATTCGCGGGACGCAGCGCCGCGGCCAGGGCGCCGTCGCTGAAGAACGCGATGGGCGTCGGCGGCAGACCGCGGCGGCGATAGGCGTTGTACGGCGAGTCGAACTTCAGATCGTCCAGCAACAGGAACGCGCGATGATAACCCAGGGCATACTCCACGGTCGGGCACGACCCCAGGTAATCGTTCTTCGCCAGGCGATTCACAAAAACCGAGGCCACACGTTCGTAACGCCGATTCGCCACGGCCTCTTTCTCGACGATGCTCGCGAGGACCAGGCGTTCGTACGGGCTCAGTTGCAATCGCGGCGCGCCGGCACCGGCGGCGTTCTCCATTCCCGCGAATCGAGCGGCACCGCGTTCCAGCATCGCGCGCAGCATGTCCGGCGCGCGCTCCCCGGCTTCGAAACGATATCGTCCGGGTACAAACAATCCTTCGAAGCGAGCCAGGGCGTCCGGCGCGCCCTCCGTGAGAGCCGGCGGCGTGTAGGGCAGGCCGTCGAAGATCGCGTTGTCCCGCGCGATTTCGGCGACGACGGAACAACGGAGCGGCGTATCATCCAGGCGCGCGCACCATCGCGAGACTCGTTCGCCCGCGCGGATTTCGAAATCCAGCGGGCCTCCGGCAATGTACTCCGGCGGATCGGCCTCGCCGCAGGTACACAGTGCGATCAGCAGAAAAATCGGACCGGTGGTCCACTTTTTCCGGGATTCGGACCACCTGGTAAAAAAACGGTTGCATCGAAACGGAAACATCATTCTATTCCGGGTAACATCTTTCCGGGAGACCAGCGTGGCAAACGAAACTCACAAGCAACACGGCATCGCCGTTGCCGGCGTACCGAACACTTCCGCCGATGATATCCGGCGCACCTTCGAGCTACAGCGTCCCGTGCGCATCGCCCTGCGTTCCAGCACGGCGAAGCAGCGCATCCGGAAACTCAAGGCCCTCAAGAAAGCCGTCCTGTCCACGAAACACGAACTCGAACAGGCCCTGGTGGACGACTTCCGCAAACCGCCCGTGGAAACCGACCTCACCGAAACCATGCTGGTCATCTCCGAAATCAACGCCGCCGTGCGCGAGCTGCGCCACTGGATGCGTCCGCAACGCGTGGGCACGCCCATGACCCTGCTGGGCACCCGTTCCGAGCTGCGCTACGAACCCCGCGGCACCGTGCTCATCATCGCCCCGTGGAACTATCCGTTCCAGCTCGCGCTCGCGCCGCTGGTGGCGTCCATCGCCGCGGGCAACACAAACATCGTCAAACCGTCCGAGTTTACGCCGCATACGTCGGCCTACATTAAGAAACTCATCGCCATGGTTTTTACGGAGGACGAGTGCGCCGTCCTGGAAGGCGACCACACGGTTTCGCAGGAACTGCTCAAGCTCCCGTTCGATCACATCGTGTTCACCGGCTCCACGAACATCGGCAAAGTGGTCATGGAGGCCGCCTCTAAACATCTGTCCACCGTAACCTTAGAACTGGGCGGCAAATCACCGGCAATCATCGACGACACGGCGGACCTCAAGACCGCGGCGAAACGCATCATGTGGGGTAAGTTCGTGAACGGCGGACAAACCTGCGTGGCCCCGGACTACGTGCTCATCCCCGACGATCGCGTCGACGAGTTCGTGCAGCACGCGTCATACTGGACCGAGGAATACTACGGCAAACACGGCGCGGAGCTCCAGCAGAGCGCCGACTTCTGCCGCATCATCAGCAAGAAGCACTACCAGCGTCTCACCGGTCTTTTGCACGAGGCCATGGAAGGCGGCGCGAAGGTCGCCATGGGCGGCGAAACGGACGGCGACGAAAACTACATCGCGCCCACCATCCTCACCGGCATCACACCGGACGCGAAAATCATGCAGGAAGAAATCTTCGGGCCCATCCTCCCGGTGCTCACGTACCGCAAGCTGGAAGATGCGCTGGCCTTCATCAACGAACGCGACAAACCCCTGGCCATGTACATCTTTTCGCACAGGGACCGAACCATCGAAACCATGCTTAAGGCCACGTCCTCGGGCGGCACGGTAATCAACGACACGCTCATCCACGCGGCGAACCACCACCTGCCCTTCGGCGGTGTCAACCACAGCGGCCACGGCTCGTATCACGGCTTCTTCGGATTCCGGGAGCTCTCCCACGAACGCGCGGTATTGCGGCAGTCCCGTTTCTTTTCGGCGCTGGACCTCCTGTACCCGCCGTACACCGGTTTCGCAAAACGCGTGGCTGATCTCACCCGGCGCTTCTTAGTTTAAGCTGCTTCGTAGTTAGCAACGGAACGATGGGTTTTCGCTTCCGAACCGGCGCCGACGTTCCGCGCGAAGTGTACGGCGAGAACGGCGACGCAGCCTACCGCATCGTCTTCGTCTTCCAGAACGGCGCGCGCCTCATAGACCGCGAGCAGGGCGTAGAACAGGACGTCCCCGCCCCCGGCGCGGCCGCAATTCCACCGCACTGCGACGCGCGCATCGAACTCACCGAACCGGCCGGCGCCGTGGTTCTCGAGTACACCGAGGATTTCTTCTGCCTGGGCGACGATCCGGCCGGCCGGCGTTCCACGCTGCTGGAGCATCCCGTCTTCCGGCAACCCACCGCCCTCGGGCTTCCGGAAACGTCCGTGACGTACCTGCGCGACGTCCTCGAACGATTGCGTGAGGACTGCGAAGACGACGGCGAGCAGCGCGACGAACTCAGCCGGGCGCATCTTACAATCATCTTACTAAAACTCAGCAAGCTGGTACTAACGCCGCAACCGCTCACCGGCGACGCCGCCCTCGCTTCGAACCAGGACCGCGGCCGCTTCGAGGAATTTCGTCGATTGGTCGACGCCTCGTTTCGTGAACTGCACCGCCCGGGCGAGTACGCGGATCGCCTCTTTTTATCGACGAAGTGCCTGAACGAAATCGTTCGCAAAATCGCCGGCAAGAATCCCACGCAGATGATTCAGGATCGTATCGTGCTGGAAGCGAAACGCGAACTGCGCAACGGAACGGCGGGAATAAAAGAGATCGCGCGCGACCTGGGCTTCGATGATCCGCAGTACTTCAGTCGTTGGTTCAAAAAAGCGACCGGCCTCTCGCCCATGGAGTATCGAGACGATATTGTCCGCGGACGAGCATGACCTCCCGGAATTCGTCCACGTAAAACTCCGATTCGTCCATGTCCGCTAATGCGACGTCCTCGTATCTTAAGCATCATAACGGCTGACAAACGGAGGACGTCATGAAAACCATCGTACACAAAAGCGAAAGCCGCGGGGCCGCGGACTTCGGCTGGCTCAAAAGCCGCCACACGTTCAGCTTCGCGAACTACTACAATCCCGAGCGGATCCACTTCGGCATGCTGCGCGTTCTCAACGATGATCACGTCGCTCCCGGCGCCGGCTTCGACGCGCACCCGCACCGGGACATGGAAATCGTTTCGATTCCGCTGGCCGGGGCGCTGGAGCACAAGGACAGCATGGGCACCGGTTCGATCATCCGGCCGGACGAGGTGCAGATCATGTCGGCGGGCACGGGCATCGTGCACTCGGAGTACAACGCGTCCAGCGAAGAAGAAGTGAACTTCCTGCAAATCTGGGTGCTGCCGAAGCGCGCCGGCATCCCGCCGCGGTACGAACAAAAGCAGTACGCGCCGGAGGATCGCAAGAATCGTTTCGTCACCGTGGTGTCGCCGGAAGAAAACAGCGGCGGCGTCTGGATCAACCAGGACGCCTACTTTTCTCTGGGCGATTTCGACGCGGGCACGTCAACGGAGTACACGCTCAAGAACGCCGGCCACGGAGCGTACGTTTTCGTCATCCACAGTGACGGCGAGGTGCTTATCGCCGGAGAGTCCGCGGGCAAACGCGACGCCGTGGGTGTCTACGACACCGAACGGTTCACCATCGAAGCGAAAGCCGCAAGCAGGCTGTTGGTGATCGAAGTGCCCATGAACTGAGGCGAATAAACCTTGCATCAATCAGGCATCCGGGCCTTATTGCCCGGATGTCTTCCGATCAACGGAGTCTCCTCCTGGAAGCCCACGTCGCTTACGAACTGGCGCGTTTTCAGGACGATCGCCTGGCGCTGCTCTTCGATACCGAAGCCGGCGCACTCTACGATCATGTCGCAAGTGTCAGCGTTCGAAACCTGCTCCCCCGCGACGTTCTGCGACCGGCCATCATCGCGCGGCTCACCGAAAACCGCGAACCGCCGCCGGAAATCGCGGCCTTCGTACAAACATGCGCCGGGAAACTCTTAGCGTCTCTGGAGCAGCGCACGGAAAGCGGGGCGGATCTGCTCTCCCGGGAGGCCTACGATCTGCTCGTGGAAGATTTTTCCGGAGACGAGAACCTGCGCAACGCCGCGCTTCACGGCACGCTGAACAACGCCGTGTTCTCGCTGCTCATCTCCGAAATCCTCTACACCGGCATCACCGAGTTCATGACCGAGTCCCGCGTGGCGAAGAACCTGCCGGGCATGCAGGCCATGTTGAAGTTCGGCACGAGCCTGCTCAATCAGGCCGCGCCGGGCCTCACCGAAACCATGGGCAAGTCCATCAAAGAGTTCATCCGCGAAAACGCCGGCAGCATCGTCCGTAGTTCCGAGGCCGTGTTGCACAAGAGTCTCACGCCGCAAACCATTCGCGAAGCCGCGGACCAGCTCTGGAACGATCTTGCGTCGCGACGGGTGAGCGAGACCACGCAGTTTCTTTCGGGCAGCGGCAAGCTGAATCGGTACCGCGCGGCCCTTACGGCCGCCCTCGAGTTCTTTCGCCGCACCGATCTCTTTCGCGAACACACCGGCCTGCTCATCGATACGTTCTACGAAAGCTACGGGGATGCGCCGCTCGCAAAGTTGATCACGGACGCCGGACTGGACCGCGAACGCATTCTGGACGATCTGCGCGAACCATTGCTGCACGGCCTGCGTTCGCTGCGTGACGACGGTTATCTCGAAAGTGTGATTCGCCGCAACTTAAGCGAGTTCTACGAATCCGAAGCGGCGCGATCCGTTCTGGATTAACGTCCCCGCCCGAAGGCCGTAACTTCGTTCTTGTTCTCACTGAGCCGCCGCAGAAAAAACTCGGCCGCGTGTTCCGCGAGCATCGCTTTGAACTTACCCAGCACGGCGTAATCTTCGGCGCCGCGAAACTTAACGGTAACACAAAAGTTCCGGCACCGGCCCCGGCTTAACCAGCGCTCAAGCAGCGTAAAAATCCGATCCGGAAAGGCGATTACGTCCGAAAGCAACCAGTCCACGGGGCGCTCCGGTTCGAACGCGAAGGCGTCGCCCTTTACAAAACGCAGCCCCTCGTGCTGCATGAGATCCTTCCGCAACTCGCTCCGGTCCACGGCGATCACGGAAGCGCCGGCCTGCAGGGCCACCCAGGTCCAGCCGCCCGGGCTCGCCCCCAGATCCGCGCAAACTTCTCCTGCCTGGATCTTACGGCCGAACTGGAGCTGCGCCTCTTCCAGCTTGCGGTACGCCCGGGACGGCGGCACCTTGTTCTCCGGCAGCTCGCACCATCCGGCGAGACACGGCGAAAGATTCATGCGTTGTTCGTGCTCCCGCACGTTCGGAACGATCGACAGATAACCGCGGTCTTCGGCAATCAGCACAAGTTGAACCAGACCCTCGCGTTCCGTGAAGGCCGCGTCGGCGGCGTCGGCCGGGCGCAGTTGCTTCAACAAAGATCGGCGGCGTTTCTTGAGGGTATCGCGCACGGCGGCCTCAATCAACTTCGTGCGCCGGGACCGCCGCGGATAGCCCCCGGCGCCGTAGACGTGCAGGCGCCAGGGAGATGTGTCTGCCAGCCCGGCGATCAGTCGATCACTAACATCTCGTGCGACAACATTAATCGAGGGAACCGCAAGCTCAGCGGCTTCCGGCAAACACTGCGAAGCGAAGGCCGCGGGTCCCGGCGCACCGTCCGCTGCGAACAGGTCCGGCGCAAGTTCGCGCGCGGTGCGGGACAGTTCGCTCTGCAATGCGCCGGCATCGGAATGACTCAAGAAGATGTGCACGAGAATCCAGGGCGCCGGAAATTGAAGGAACTCGCAAGCGGTTTCCACCACGTTCGTGTTGACAATCATCCACAAGCCACGGGAGTTACGATATGAGCGAAACTCCCTCGAACCCATATTCGGCGCCCGACGCCCCCCTCGACACACCCTCCGGCGGAAAGAACCGGGGCGGCGCCGACTTTAACATCAGCGAGACCATGCGCCTTGCCTGGGATGCGACCACGACGCACTGGCTCTACGGATCCCTGGCCATGTTTGTGTTGATGGTTCTCATCGTGTTGGTGTACATCGTCGCGGCCCTGGCAGCCAGCCCGCTGAATCCGTCCTTTACGGAAGAAAGCCTCTACGGCTCCCTCGTTACGAACGTGTTGCAGACCATTATGCAGGCGCCGATTTCCATGAGCATCATCTGGGTTTGTTACCTCGCGGTCTTCAGTTATCGCAAAGCCGTCACCACCGAATTTTCGGTGGGGGCCATCAGCAAAGGTTTCGAAATGATCGGCGCGGCCGTGTTGATCGTCCTGCTCATTAACTTCGTTTACCTCGTCGTGGCGCTGCCCGGCGGTATCATCACCGGCATTCTGGCCTACGCCATGCTGGACGGGAATCTGGAAAACCTGGCCAACCCCGCGGGCGACCCTGGCTCCTTCGGTCTCATCTATCTCGCCATCTTTATTCTGGTCGGTCTTCCGGCCATTTACGTGGGCTTGCGTCTGCTCTTTTCCATGTACATCTGCGCCGAACGCAACCTGGGCGTCGTGGATTCGGTGAAAGCCAGTTGGGCGTTGACCGAGGGACGCGTGCTTCAAATGTTCCTGTACTATCTGCTCATCGCAGTGCTTTTTATCGTCGCTTCGCCGCTGCTCGCCATCGGCATCCTCCTTACGTGCGGCCTCGGCATTCTGCCCCTCACGTTTCTGACGGGCAATCTCACGGCGGCGCTTTATTACAACCTCAGCCGCGGCGGGAGCGAGAAATATTAACGTACACTCAGTACATCTTTAAGGATCGCCCGCGTTATGTCCTTGCGCGCGGCGGCGAATTTCTCGAACTCTACAGCTTCCACCGGCGCCGCAATGTTCAACGCGAACAGCACGGCGCCGGACTTCGTTTCCACCCAGCCGACCCACCAGCCGATCCAACCGCCGTCCTGTTTCGTAAGACCGGTCTTCGCATGCCAGGTACGATCGCCGTCTTGCTCCACGATCATCATCTCGCGCACGATCGCCTGACTGCGTTCCGAAAACGGCAGCGTGCCGCGACGCAGCTTGCGCAAAAAATCCAACTGTTCTTCCGGTGAAATGCGAAAGTCCCCGCGCAACCAGAACTGATCGATGCCCGCCCTGAGGGCATCGTTACCGTACTTCGCCCGCCGCAAATGTTCCAGCATGCGCTCTTCCCCGATACGCCGCGCGATCTCCTGATAGTACCACACCGTGGAATCGCGCATGGCCGTGTGCAACGTATGATCGCGGTTCCAGGCCTCGTACTCGCGGCGCACGCCGTCCCAGGCAATCTTAAAGTCGGCGCTCTCCGCAACGCCGGTATCGAGGGCAATGAGGGCGTTCATGACCTTGAACGTGGACGCGGGCAGGTATCCCTGCCGGCAATGATCGGCGTTGTAGTGATGTTTCTTTTGTGAACGCGTGTCGTAGAGGGTGATGCAGCCGCGAACGTTGCGCGAAGTGAAGTGTTCTTCCCAGGCGGGATGATCACTGGAGGCTGGAGTGCAGGTTGTCAGGACGATGCAGATCGAAACAAAAATGAACGTGGAAAGACGAAAACGCATGCGCTAAGAAATTTCATTGGGATGCATCGTCGAGCGAATTCAGTGCGCCAGAAACCCGCTTGACTCATCACCCCGCCGCATCTAAACTTCGCCTGCCCCATGCATCCCGACATCAGCATTCGCAGCTTCCCCGACGATCCCCATCCCCCTGTCGAAGTGGCCTGGTTCTCCGATCTCTGCAACGGCGACTATGAATTCCTCGGCGTGCCCGACGGCGACCTCCGCTCGTCCTTCGAGCACTGTCGGGACATTGTAACCACCGCCGATCGTCTGGGTTACGAAAACATCTTATTGCCGTCTTCGTATCAAGTGGGCCAGGACGTTACGGCCTTCGCGTCCGCCGTCGGTCCCATGACGCAACAAATCTCGCTGCTTACGGCGTTGCGCATGGGCGAGAATCATCCGCCCATGCTCGCGCGCTCCATCTCCACGCTGGATCACATCCTGAAAGGTCGGCTTACGGTCAACATCATCTCCTCCGATCTCCCGGGCACTAAGGTTTCTTCAGAAGAACGTTACGCACGGTCCCGCGAGGTCATTCAGATCCTGCTCCAGGCCTGGGAACCCGGTCGCGAACGCATTCAGTTCAAAGGCGACTTCTACGACATCGATCTGCCCACGGATCCGGTGAAGCCCTACCAGCAAAACGGCGGCCCGCTCCTGTACTTCGGCGGCATCAGCGAGCCGGCCAGGGAACTCTGCGCCGAGTTCTGCGACGTCTTTTTGATGTGGCCGGAAACGGAAGATCGCATCGCCGACACCATGAAGGACATGTCCGCCCGCGCCGCGAAGTACGGGCGCAAAATCGACTTCGGCTATCGAGTGCACATGATCGTTCGCGACACCGAAGAAGAAGCGCGGGCCTGCGCACGGCGCCTGGTCTCCAAACTCGACGCCGGCCGCGGCGAAGAGATCAAGCACCGTTCCCTGGACTCGAAGTCCGCCGGCGTCATGCGCCAGGACGCCCTGCGCGAAACCGCCGACGCCGAGGGATACATCGAACCGCATCTCTGGAGCGGCATCGGTCAGGCGCGTTCCGGCTGCGGCAGCGCCATCGTCGGCGATCCGGAGCAGGTGCGCGCGAAGTTGCAACGCTACATCGATCTGGGCTGCCGCGCCTTCATACTTTCGGGCTATCCCTTAATCGAGGAATGCGAACACTTTGCGAAGCACGTCCTGCCGCACATGCAAACGGTCCGTCTCGCGAAGGCCCAGGGTCGCCTGCCGGAGTCGGAGCCGGTCACGCCGCTGACCACCGGAGAACGCAAATGAGCAAGAGTATTCCCCGCATACAAATGTCCGGCAGCGCCGGCGGCCCCGAGGTCTCACGCTTAGCTTACGGTGTGTGGCGGTTAACGGAGGACCCCGACGGCCACACACCGGCCCGTGTCCTTGCAAAGATCGACGCCTGCCTCGAAGCCGGCATCACCACCTTCGATCACGCCGACATCTACGGCGGCTACGCCTGCGAAGAAGCCTTCGGACGCGCCGTCAGAGAACGCCCGGAGCTGAAAGACCAAATCGAAATCATAACGAAGTGCGGCATCATGCTGGTCGACCCCGCGCGGCCGCACAACCGCATCAAACACTACAACCTCACTTCGAAGCACATCATCGAAAGCGCCGATCGTTCGTTGCAGAACATCGGCGTGGACACTCTGGACGTGTTGCTGCTGCACCGCCCGTCCCCCATGATGGACCCGGACGCGGCGGCCTCGGCGTTCACGATCCTCAAACAACAGGGCAAGATCCAACACGCCGGCGTTTCGAACTTCACGCCGGCGCAGTTTGCAGTGTTACAATCGCGCCTGGACTTCCCCCTCGTTACAAACCAAATCGAAATCCATCTGCTGCGCCTGGACCCGTTCCTGGACGGCAGCCTGGATCAGTGCCAGGAGTATCGCATCGCGCCCATGGCCTGGAGCCCCACCGGCGGCGGGCGCGTGTTTACCGGCACGGGAGTACGCGAGATTCGCGTGCGTAACATGCTGGAAGGCCTGGCAAATAAATACAATGCGCGTCCTGATCAAATTCTGTACGCCTGGTTGCACAAACATCCTGCGAACATCGTGACGGTGCTCGGGACGAACAACGTGGAGCGCATCCGATCCGCGGCCGGCAGCTTCGGCGTGGACCTGGAGTTGCAGGATTGGTTCGAATTATGGAGCGCGAGCACCGGCGAAGAGGTGCCGTGAGTCATTTATCATGGCCGGTTACTCAGGCACACCGCTCGTTAAGAAGCTCGGCATCAAGGCCGGCACGTCTGTCTACATCAAAAACGCGCCGGTCGATTACGCGACACTCGTCCCCGGAATCCCCGCGGACACCGTCATCGCGGCGCGCCTTAAGAAAGGTCTCGACTTCGCGCACGTCTTCTTCAAGAAACGCGCGGAGCTCGACGCGTTCTTAAAGAAGGCGCGCGCTTCGATCGCCGTGGACGGCTGTGTGTGGGTTTCCTGGCCGAAGAAAGCGTCCGGCGTAACGACGGACATCACCGAAGACGTGATCCGCGAGCTGGCGTTGCCGCTGGATTTCGTGGACGTGAAAGTCTGCGCGGTGGATGAAACGTGGTCCGGGCTGAAGCTGATGATTCGCAAGGAGAAGCGAATGTAATTGACAGAATTCCACGATCCTCTAAGGCACAGCATCTGCGGCGGTGCAGATTTTTGAAGAGGCCGTTCCTTGTTCCGGGCAGCCTCTCATCCTCCTGTGACCTATCTTTCACCAAACTCCTTCGCCGACGCGCTCTCCCGACTCACAATCGCCGGCGCCTCGTGAATCAATTCGTCGTTCGTCAGCGCCTCCACCATAAACAAAGCAAAGTCCACCCGCCGCGTGATGTTGCTCTTCAACACGGGGTCCTGCACATGCCGCGACCAAAGCGGCAAGCCCTGAGACGGCCCCTCCTCGAGATCACTGCCGCGCACCACGGTCCAGCGCGTGTCGCTTGCGAAAATGCGCCGGCACGCTTCCACCTGATCGTCGATCTCCACGAGCCTTAACATCTTCACAATCGCACCTACCACGGCCAGCGTCGCCCGAAACAGCCGGGAGTACTCGTCCTTGCCGTCCTTCGAAATGTGCCAGCCGCAGGAAAAGATCAAGCGCGCGTCGGGCTTCGCGAAGTCGAGCACCGCCTGGGCCGTGCCGGAAGAATACTGCTGCACGCCCCAGGGCACCAGCACCGTAAGCACGCCGGCGCAACCGTCGACGGCTTCGCGAATCACTTCGCGATCATTGGTCTTGCCGGGCACGATCGTCATGCGATCGGCAAACTCTTCGAGCTTCGGCACACTCTTTTCGCGGCACACGCCCACGACCTCGTAACCGCGATCCAGGCAGTGTTGGATCATGTAACGCCCGAGTTTTCCGGAAGCGCCGACAATGCAAACTTTCATACAAGAAGCAACTGTGCGCGGCATCACACGGTCAAGAGATTCCCGTGCAAGAACAGGAATAGAGCGGGGCTCCGGAGCGCACCTTCGCTTGCCGTATCTTAAAATCAGGACGCCGTTCCGGTGCGCGCCCCACCTTTCCCCGGCACAACCTCCGTGGGTGGGGAACATCTGCCGCGGCCACGACAAGCGTGGCCTTGCCCCTGGAACCAGCCGTGACCATAAAAGGCTAATGTACACTGGCCGACACTTACACCACGATTCAGAGCGTGCTCGAACGAACAAAACTTCCCGGTAGTTCAAGAGCCGCGGTTCGAGGCGGTTGCCGCAAGAAACATGAAGTAAACTGCGCAACCGTGAAGGGCCTTTTTGGGCTACGGCTCTACGGAGTTGTGGTATGTCGTTTTGCAAAGAACGCGGGATTCGACCCGGACGTCGGTTGTGCGACTCAGCTATCGCGAATCCGCACCCGCTCCGCCCCGCGGATAGAGCGGGGCTCCGGGGTGCGGATTCGCTTGATGTGCACTTTCAATTTTTGAGGCTCAGACACCGGGAACATACCGTACCGTTTCTCACGGTGGAGACGCCGTTCCGGTGCGCCTTACCACATTCCCCGGCATAACCTCCGTTCATCTGCTGGAACCAGCCGTACCCATAAAAGGCTTAATGCACACTGGCCGCCACTTACACCACGACTCGGGGCATGCTCGAACGAATAAAGCTTTCCGGTAATCCAGGAGCCGCGGTTCGCTACCGTCGTCGTGAGAAACAGGAAGTAAGTTGCGCAACGGTAAAGGGATTTGTATGGCTACGGCTTTGCGGGAGTTGTGGATTTTCGTTTTGTTAAGATGGTCCGCTTCGACCCGGACGTCGGTTTGTGACTCAGCTATCGCGAATCCGCACCCGCTCCGCCCCGCGAATAGAGCGGGGCTCCGGAGCGCACCTTCGCTTGCCGTATCTTAAAATCAAGACGCCGTTCCGGTGCGCCTTACCACGCTCCCCGGTGCTGGAACCAGCCGTACCCAAAAAAGGCTTAATGTAAACTGGCCGCCACTTACACCACGATTCGGGGCATGCTCGAACGAATAAAGCTTTCCGGTAATCCAGGAGCCGCGGTTCGTAACGGTTGCTGCAAGAAACATGAAGTAAGTTGCGCAACGGTAAAGGGATTTGTATGGCTACGGCTTTGCGGGAGTTGTGGAATTTCGTTTTGCAAAGAACGCCGACTTCGACCCGGACGTCGGATTGCGGCTCAGCTCCGTATTCCACTTGCCGTGCGCGAACGGAATTCCGTCAATGATCCGTGACGTCCGACTATCGCATCCAGATCGGCTTCGCCGGGGAACATCGCGCGACCGCCGCACGCCTGTACGCGGAGGCGTTTCGGGGTAAATTCGCCAACGTCCTCGGCGACGTCGACGCAGTCGCATGGCCGTTCCGACGACTCGTCGGCGTGAGCGGAGTCACCACGATGATCAAGCAACTACAGAATAAAGTCGGACAAAAACACTTTCCATAATAACACACCAACATAGACTTCCGCAGAATGTTCGCCACGCTGGATCTCGCTATCTTCGTCCTCTTCCTCGCCCTCGTCATGGCCGTGGGTCTCATCGCCGGGCGGCGGGAGGATTCCAGCGAGGACTACTTCCTGGCCGGCCGCTCCATCCCCTGGTGGGGCGTCGCGGGCTCCATCTTCGGCACGAACGTCAGCGCGAATCACATCGTCGGCATGATGGGCATCGGCTTTTCCATCGGCTTCGCGCAAACGCACTTCGAAATCGGCGCGGTACTTGCGCTTTTGATTCTCGCGTACATCTTTTTGCCGGTTTACCTGAACCTGCGCATCTTTACGCTCAGCGAATACCTCGGCAAACGCTACGGCCAGACGGCTTCGTTGCTCTACACGATCATCCTCATCGTACTCATCCTCGTACAAATGACGGCGGCTTTTTACATCGGCTCTCGCTCGCTCATCTTACTGCTCCAGGGAACCATGATCGAACCGTCCTACATCGGCGGCGTGTGGATCCTGGTCTTCATCACCAGCGCGTATACGATCTTCGGCGGACTCAAGGCCGTGGTCTGGACCGACGTCATCCAATCGGCGTTGTTGCTCATCGCCGGGATCATCGTGGCGGTGCTGACGTTCGCGCAGCCGGAGGTCGGCGGCTGGAGCGGCATGATGGCGGCGGACGCCGCCCGCCCCGCCGCCGAACAAAAGATGCATCTGTATCTGCCGTCGGATCATCCGGAACTGCCCTGGACCGGCGCGCTCACCGGGCTGTTGTTTCTGCACGTCTTCTTCTGGGGAACGAACCAGTACCTCGTCCAGCGGGCTCTCGCGGCGAAGAGCGTCGCCGAAGCCCGCGTGGGCATCTTCACCGGCGGTTTCCTTAAGTTACTCGTACCGTTCTTTAGCATAGCCGGTGGAATCGCCGCGGCGCAGTTGTTTACACAACGCCTGGACGTCCTCCCCGATCCGGACGAAACCTTCCCCGTCCTCGTAAGCCTCGTCATACCCCAGGGCTACGGTATCGTCGGCATCGTGCTCGCCGGTTTGATGGGCGCCATCATCTCCACCATCGACTCCATGATGAACTCCGCGGCCACGTTGACGACCATCGACATCTACAAACGTTACTTCAATCCGAACGCCGACGACACGAAGATGATCCTCGTCGGCCGGCTGACCATCGCAGCCATCGTCCTCGCGGCGGCCCTGGCGGCGATCACGACCTACGATCCGAGCTCCAACGACAACTTCTTCCTGGCAGTGTCGGCGCAATCATCCTACTTCACGCCGGGCCTCGTGGCGGCTTTCGTACTGGGCATGTTCTATCGCGGAGCGCGCCCCACCGGCGCCGTCGCGGCCATCGTGGCCACGCCCTTCGTGTCCGTCGGCATCCAGTTCTTCTACAATCATGTACTCGCCGAAACGGCGTTGTCGACTTACCTCGGCGCGGAGCTGAACTTCATGCACCGCGTCGCCTTCGTAACCGTTGCCATGCTTCTGTTACACGTCGTCGTGAGCGCCTTCGAAACCAGGCAGCAAGAACGCGAACAGTATCTCTGGATCGAAGCCACCGACGCCACCGCGGCCGGTATGCGCCGCATCCTCACGGGCTTCGGCGTCTTTTTGATCTTTCACATCGTCCTGGCCACGTTAATGGTAAACGAGGCCGTCGTCTCGTCCGTAGCCGCCTGGATCAGCGCCGTGTTTACGCTGTCCCTCTTCATCGTAAACATGCGCCGTTCTCCGGCGGATTTCTACCGCGACGATCGTTTCTTCGCGGGCCTGTTATCCGCGGGGGCCATGTTTATCATGTTCTATTTTTACTAATATGATGTGATGTGAATGTGCCCGGGCATGCCGTGTGACTTATCCCCGCTTCCACAACGGCAACGCCGTCCCGCGCCGCTCCACAATCCGCACCCGCGCGCCCCGCATCACGCACTCCATATTCCAACCGACCAAATCCACGTCCGCTAAGTTCTTCTCCGCACGCCTTAAGAGCCGTCCGGCCCCGTACTCGTTCTTCCGCGTCCAGTGTAAGAGCGCCGCGGCGAGTTGCACCAGGCCCTGATAGACCCGGGACGCCTCGCCTTCCCGACGGCCGTGCAGAATCCACAGTTCCTCCATCTTCTCGTGCGCCGCATAAAAGTCCCCCGCGTTAAACAAGCGCACGTATTCATGAAGCAAAGGATGATCGCTTTCAATCTTCATCTGAGCAGGCTGTGCAGGACATAATCCCGGGCGTAAAAATTTGCACGGTTACACGGATTCGAGGGGTTTCCGTTGCAAAAAACGCTGACGTTCCGTCTTATAGTATAATACCAGGCAGCGCCGATCTGTCCGCCCGGGTTATGCTATGATCTCATCCACCGCCGCAGCAGATTCCCCCCGTTCGGTCCGCCCGTCGGATCTCATGGGGCAGCGCGGCTGGTTATCGCTGGCATTGATCGCTCTGGAATGGACCCTCGTCGTCGGGCTTGCGGTGCTCGGCGAAATCGTTCCCCGCCCCTGGTCGTTTGCAGTCTACCCCGTCATCGCCTTTCTCATCGGCGGCCGCATGATCTCCCTCGCCGAGGTCATCGGACACGACTCGGTGCACAACAATCTCTTCAAACATCGCGGCCTCAACCGCCACCTGGACTTTCTCTGGTTCCTGCCGCTCTTCGAAACCTGGGACTCGTATCGCGAGGCCCACGAACGCCATCACGCGTTTCTCCTGAGCCCGCAGGATCCGGCTTACCAGGACTACGAGCGCTGGGGTCTCTTCCGGCCGAACGTGAACTGGTTTTACGTCTGGTTCATCCGCCCGTTCTTATTCTTCGACACGCTCTACATGATCCGCAGCATCGCGGAGGGACTGTGGACCGACGCGGCCTATCGCCGGCGCCTCCTGGCGTTCTGGATTCCCGTCACCGCCGCCTGCGCCTACTTCGGCGCTCTGGACCTGCTCTTCTGGTACTGGCTGCTCCCGCTCTTCTGGGCCTACCCGGCCATCCTCTTCTGGTCCGAAACGGGCGAGCACTTCCGCACGCCCGTCGGCGATTCCCGCAATACCTTCGGCCTGCTCGAATACTGCATGATCAGCCCGCACTACGATCGCTATCACGCGGTGCACCATCGCTATCCGCGCATTCCCTGGTTTCGACTCAAGCAGGCCACCCGGATGCTCGCCGGCCCCGGCGACGCCTCGCGGTCGAGCGGCTTTCTGGATCTCTACCGGCAAATGCGAAACGAAAGCCTGCCGCGAATTGCGAAGCGTACTTCGCGCGCGGCCTGAGGCGCGAAGAGTCTCTAAAAACAAAAACGGCCCGCTTGGATGGCAAGCGCGCCGTTTCTGTGGGAGCTACTGGAGTTGAACCAGTGACCTCTTGCATGTCAAGCAAGCGCTCTAACCAACTGAGCTAAGCCCCCATCATCCAGATGTCAGAGTACTGGAAACAATCCGGGGCGTGCTTCCGGCGTCAATTGATATATTCTTGACACGATCTGAAAAACGGATGAACTCGGAGTTCGTTTTGCGCATCCAACCCCACGCAGGGCGCTGCACACACAGGAAGCACCATCATGAAAAAGATTCTCATCATCGCCGGTTCCGTCATCGGCGTCATCCTCGTCATTCTCATCGGCGTTTCGATGTATGTCTCATCGCTCATTAACGAAGACTTCGTCGTGCAGCAGGTCGAGGGCACATTCAATCTTCGCGCCGAACTCGCCGAATTGAATGTCGGTCTCTTCTCCGGCGCGAGCGTAGAACTCCGGGGTGTCGCCCTGGGACCGCGGGATTCCTACGCGAACAAGGGCACGCCCCTCAGCGAGCGGAAGCCCATGACGAACAAAACCATCTCCGCCGACAACGTGAAACTATCCCTGCAGCTGTTTCCGCTCATGGACGGGCGGCTGGTCGTTGAGGAGTTCATCTTCCGCAAACCGGTGGTCAACCTGGTCATGTACCGCAGCGGCTCCAATAACCTGGGCGGCCTCTTCACCACGCCCAGAGTCGTAAACGGCGAACGCAATCCCGCGCTGGACGCCCCGAAGCAACAACCCGCCGAACCGGAAGAGGGAGCCGACGAACCGTTCCAGGCCAAACACCTCGGCCTGGCCGGCACCATCGATACCGCCGGCATCGAAAACGGCACCCTCAACATGCGCCTGGCCGCCGGCGACAAACTCGAATTCCGCGGCCTGGAACTCTGGCTCACGGACATCGACATCGATCCCGAGGATCTCGAGAACCACAACTCCGCGTATCTCAGTCTGGATACAGTGGTACACGCCATCAGCCGTCAGGGTCAGGAAGTCGGTAAGTTCATCCTTGAGTCCGACGGCAAAATCGTACCGTTCGATCCTAAAACCGGCGAGGTGGCGCTGAACATCCGCTACGATCTAAATCTCGCCCAGAGTTCCTTCGTCACCGGCTTCGCGGTGGTCGACAAACTCGCCGGCGATCTGCCGGACCTGCGCCAGGCCGGCGTGAAAATGAACGATCTCGCGAAAAAGGCCGAACTCATTCGTGACGTGAAGCTGAACGTAGAGTACGGTCGCGGCCTGTTAAAGTTTCTCGACGACTCCATGCTGCCGACGAAGCACTACGATTTCGGATTACAAAAGGGCAGTACCATCCGCCTCGCCGACAGCACGCACCGCTTCCGCGGACAATTGCTCGCATCCGAAAGCGAAACCGACGTCGCCCTGGCCGGCCTGGACCGCGAACTCACGAACGCCCTCAAAGGTACCGGCGCCGATCCCAAAGAAATTCGCAACAAAGCCCTGGCTCAGGTCATCAAGGACGGGCGCCTGCACTTCAACTTTCTCTCTTCCGGCCCTCTCGCCAACCCGAACGTGGATCTGCTCGCGGAAATTCCTTCCATCACGGCCATGATCAAGAGCGCCGGCGGCGACGTTCTGCGTTCGAAACTGGACTCCGAGCTCAAGAAAGTACTCCCGGGCAAACTGGGGGACGACATCGGGGATGAAGCGAAGGATCTGATCAACAAGTTCGGCTTCTAACTTAACTGTTACGCCGCTTAACTTACTGTGTAGCGGCTCAACCCGCGGCGCGCACCTGTTCCCAGAACGGCGGCAGTATCTCGCCGGCCTTGCCCTGCAGAAAAAAGCGGGCGAGGCCGGTCGCGCCCGAGCGCTCCGGATTCACGTCGACGGCCACAGCCCCGCGTTCCACCGCCTGCTGGGCCAGGTAAACCGGCATCGGCACCATGCCCGAGGTTCCAATGATGAACACCAGGTCCGCTTCCGCCAGGAAATCCAGGGAGCGGCCTAACTTCTCATGATCGTAACTTTCACCGAACCACACAACGTCCGGCCGGGCCGGCGCTCCCTCCGCGAACGGACTGAGCGGCGGCAGTTCCGCTAACGGCGGCGGCGGCAGATCAAACGTTTTCCCCGTACGCGTACACCGCCCGCGCAGAATGCTGCCGTGAATCTCGACGATCTCCCGGCTGCCGGCACGCGCGTGCAGGCCGTCCACGTTCTGGGTAATCAGCAAGAATTCCGGATAGTAGTCTTCCATGGCAAGCACCGTGCGATGGGCCGCGTTGGGTTCGGCCTGCGCGCAGACTTCGCGGCGCCAGTCGTACCACTCCCACACGAGCTTCGGATCCCGCTCGAAGGCCCCCGGCGTGGCCAGGTCTTCGGCGCGGAAGTTCCGCCACAGCCCGCCCTCGCCCCGAAACGTGGGAATCCCGCTCTCGCTGGAAATGCCCGCCCCGGTAATAACGGCAACGCGCCGCGCTCCGGCGGCGATCTCGATTAACTCCGCATCAAATTGCATTAGTGTTTCCCGAGATTACGTTTGCGGTAACGCACAAACAGCCAGATCAACACGGCAACGCTGATCACCGAAACGGCGACCTGACTGTAGAGCTTCACCCAGTGTACGACCAGCTCCCAGTTTTCTCCGAGGGCGTAGCCGCCACCGAGGAGCAGCACGTTCCATATGGACACGGCCACGGAAAAACTCAACAGGAAGATCGCCATGTTCATGCGCGAAAGACCGGCCACCACCACCACGAAGATGCGAATGCCCGCAAGAAAACGCGAGATCACCACCAGCCAGGCGCCCCGGCGACGGAACCACACCCGAGTCTTTTCCAGTTCCTTCTTCGAAAAGACGTCCCCCAGCCAGCGACGAATGAAGCGCGGCCGTCGCAGCCGTCGACGAATGCCGTAGACCAGGCCCACCACGTAGGTTCCGGCATAGTACATGATCAGTCCGCTCAGGATATTGCCTATGAGCGAAGCAATGAAAGAAGCCGGCAGCGTGAGCACCTCATGCGCGGACAAAAAGCCGGCGAATACGATGAAGACGTCCCCGGGCCACGGCGGAAACAGGTTCTCCAGCATGGACGAGATGCACAAAAAGGCGTAGATGCCCCAATCCGGCAGGGTCCGCAACCATTCAATGATGTCGTAAGCGTCCATGTTTCAGATCAATTTAACATCATCTCAAAAACAGCTAATCGAAAATTTCCAGACGGCGGGCCAGCAGCATCGCGAAGTTCTCGAAAATGCGCTCGGCGTCCGCGTCGTAGCGTTCCAGCCGACGCCGCTGTTCGTCGACGATGCGTGCGTTGAGGTCAGCGTCGTCGAGGATGCGGGCGGCCAGCTCCGCCACACGCACGGGATCGAAGCGCCGAAACAGAACGCCGGCACCGTCGAGGGTCTCTTCGACGGCGGAACGCGGCGAACCGTCGGGCCCGTCACCGGCGTACGCCAGCACCGGTAAGCCGGCCCGCATGGCCTCCAGCAACGGTACGCCGAAGCCCTCGTGCCGCGACGCCGAAAGAAACATCGAAGCCCGGGCGTAAAGATCCTGCAGTTCGTCGTCGCTTACGTAGCCGCGCAATTCCACCGCATCGTTCAGTCGCAATTCGTTCCGCAGGCGATCCAGTTCCCGGCGAAAGCTTTCCATGCCGGGGATTTCCGTGCCGGCAATGACCAGGCGCAGCTCCGGTCGCAGGCGTCGCAGGTAATAAAAAATCTTAAACAATTCCGGCAGACCCTTGTTCGGCGCAATGCGACCGACGAACAAAACCACCGGCTCCCGCCGCGGAGACGGGCCCTGCTGTCGCCGGTGAAACGGAAATAACAACGGGAGGACGGCCACCTCATCGTAGCCGAGCATTTGCAGTTCCGAAGCGTTGAAGCGAGAAACGGCGAAGCTTGCTTCGAAACAGCGGCGCAGGCTGCGCAATTCGCGGCGGGCACGTTCCAGGCGACCGGAAATGAACAGGGAGTACGGCCGGAAGTACTTCGCGGGCGTAACGTTGTGGTACATCAAAAAACGCGGAACGCTCCAGGAAGAGATGCGATCGTTGATCCCCGAGGCAATACCGTAGTGATACAGAATGACATCGTCGGGGCGAGGCCGGTAGCGACGCACAAGACCCGCGTCAAAGCCCACGTCGCCGATGTTCTCGGCGAAGATTGCCGTCTCCTGAAACGGCAGGGCCGCGGACGACGTGCGGAACATCTGATCCAGCAGACGGATTTCGTTGGTGATCGCGTCACCGGGATTCAGGCCGGGCGCAATTTGCACAAGGCGGCTCTTCATGCAGCTCAGGGAATCTTTTCGAGCAGGAGCTCGAAGGAACCGTCTTTCAATTCCTGGGGAAGGTTTTCCGTGACGATGCGGAACCCCAGCCCCTCGCAGAGTTTCTTGAAGACGACGAAGTCTACGTCGTACAGCCCGCCCCGGGAAAAAGGAGACGAACGCAAGCCGCGGTCGGCGCGAGCGTACAGGTATCCACCCGGCTTAAGTTTACGTGCGCATAACTCAGGCAGGAGCTCCACGAGACCGCTGGTTTCGCAGAGGTTCGGCACCAGCACGGCGGCTACCGAGACGTCGTTATGCCGGGAAAGCAGCGCGTCGGCCGCCAGGCGTTCCACCCGGTCCGGGTATGCCCCCTGCAATCGTAGATACGTCCCATGATCGTCGGCGTGCAGGAAAAGATCGTTTCGACTGAAACCGGCGGCACTCAGCGCGGCAGCCAGCCCGCCGTTGCGATCGTCCAGACAGAGCAACGGCCCGTCCGGAAAACCGGAGGCTTCGCGAAGTTCTCGGGCCACAGCGTCGTTCATGGAACGAACAGCCTCGGGTAGTTCCGGCAGCGCCGGCCCGGCAACCCCGGCGTCCGTGCCCCGGTTGCCGTCACTGAGGGAAGCCAGCCGCGACCGGAGTTCGAAGTTTTCCCCGGAAACACTCTCCAGGCGACTCTGCATGCGCTCCAGGCGATAGTTCACGGCAATGAGTTCATGCACTACGTTATAGAAGGCCTGGATCTTATTCTGGCTGAGCTTGTCGTGGAGACTTGAGAAAAAGTTAAAGAGCAGACGGGCAAAGGTCTTCAGCGGACCACGAAAGCGCCGGTACTTGGGGCTGCGAAAATCAGGAGCGGGGACCGGGCGCTCGAAGAGCTCGGACGTAACCGCGGGATCGAAGACGTGTTCGGAAGCGGGGGAAACCGGAGCAAACGAAAGACGTTCGATGCGGCGCTGCTCGTCGAGATCATAGCCGCGTTCCTGAACTCGGTTTTCTATAGTTTCGACAATTTCCTGTGAATCGATGCCGGGAGCGTGTATCTCAAATATATCTTTCACCAGCCGTTCCGGTTCCGGGAAAGGTCGCGCCTGACCACCGCCGGGTCAAGCCAAATCCGCGAGAATATAGTTTACACCGAAGCCGTGAGAACCGGACGCTATCCGCAATCGTGCGGATCACCAGCAAAGGCAGATACGGCCTCAAGGCCATGATGGAACTCGCCGCCCCGGAAAACCAGGGCAGCCTGCTCAAGACGCGGGAGATCTCCGAACGCCGGGACATCCCGCTGAAGTACCTCGAACAAATCATAAACACCCTTAAGAAACAAAACCTGGTCGCCAGCGTGCGCGGCTCCGAAGGCGGTTATCGCCTGGCCCGGGCTCCCCACGAAATCACCGTCTACGAAATCCTCAACTGCCTTGAAGGCGACCTCAGCATCATCGATAAAAACGATCCGACCTGGGGTCGCGACCAGGGCGTGTTCTGGACCGAGCTGGAAGATCAGATCCGCCGCATCCTCGACGTCCCCCTCTCGGATTTCATTACCCGCCACGACGAGGCGTCCCAGAATCTTATGTATTACATTTAGTACAAAGGCGTACGAGCACCGGCGCAGCGTAGTAGTACCAAAACGCCGCGACCTCACGCAGCATGTACACCGGCAGGAAACGCAAAATGCGGCTCTGCTTTGCCGGCACGGTATAGACCTCGGTGCCCGCGCGCAGGTAAGCCAGCTTAATGCGCGGAAGATGATAGAACTGCGACACGGCCAGCACGGTTCGCAGATCGTGCTCACGAAACATGGCGACAGTCTCATCCACGGTGGCCTGGGTGCTGAGCCCGTTCCGATCCAGAAGGATGTGCCGGTCCTTTACACCGTGGCGCAGGGCATAACGGCGCATAGCCTCAGTTTCGTGCATGTCGCCGTCGGCGGGACCGCCGCTCAGGATGAGCCGATCCACCGTGCCGTCGTTGTAAAGGTCCACGGCCGTGCGAATGCGATCGTACAACGCGGTGGAAAGACGGCCGTCCGCATAGGCGCGCGCCCCGAAAACGACGGCGACATCGGCGGGACGGCGGTAGTTCGTCGAGCCGAAACAAAGCATCTGCAACAAGGGAAAGAGCACCGCAATCACGGCGAGCGCAAACGCGGCCCACAGGCGGCCAATCGCACTAATCTCTTTCCATCGCAAGTTAGCCGCCCGGAAGGGGCGATTCTCACCGGAGCGGCGAATCTGCCGCAACATGAACACTACCGGCAGCAACAAAAAGAGCGACAACGGCACGGGAAACCAGGTATCGATGAAGCCGTAGTACAGGAGTCCGTAGTATTGCAGTACGTTCTGTGCCAGGAACAACCCCAGAAATCCCAGGCCGCCGACGATGAACCAGCGCCCCGGGCCGCCTGAGGGCACACCGATGACGTACGCCGCCAGCACAAGGGCGACCAGGATCAGAGCAAAGAACGGCAGCGGTGCCGGCAGAAGGCGGAAGTCCACCCACCAGATGTTCGCATCGAAGCCGGGCAGCACCAGGTCCAGGCCCAGATTCAGCAGCGAAAATCCCGCGAAAAAGAGCGCCGTGGTTCTGAGCAACATATCCGTCTACAGGTGCAACCGAAAGGCAGCGGCCGATCTTACCAGGGAAGCACTTCGCCCTGGGCGTGCCAGAAGGTACCGCTGTTGTCGAGGTTGAGCCCGTCCATGCGTTGAATCAGATGCGCGGCAGACTCGTCCGGCGTCACGTTCCCGTTGCCGCCGGTCATGTCCGTTTTCACGAAACCGGGATGCAGAATCCCCACGGCCACTCCGCGATCCTTGAGATCGTGGGCCAGGGACATGCCGGCCATGTTCAGCGCGGCCTTGGACATGCGATAGCCGTACATGCCGCCGGACGTGTTATCCGCGATCGAGCCCATCCGCGAAGTAATCAGCGCCACTTTGGAGGGCTTCGCCAGAAGATGCAACAAGGCGTGTACGGTGCGCAACGGACCGACGGCGTTCACGTCGAATTGCTCGCGGATCGTGTCCAGGTCCAGGTCGTTCAGGCCGCCGCCGCGCAGAATGCCGGCATTGTTCACGAGCAGATCTAGACTGACGTCATGCAAGCGCCCGGCCAGGTCCGCGAGGGAACCCGGCTGGGTTACGTCGATGCCGTGTTCGACGCGAACGCCCAGGGCGTCCAACGCCTCCGAAGATGTGCGGCAAACCGCGATGACGTCATCGCCGCGTTGTTTCAATTGTTTGCAAATCTCAAGGCCGATGCCGCGATTTGCTCCGGTGACCAGTGCCGTTGCCATAATAAATGCTCCTGAGTTATGTTCAATGTAAGTTAATGGCCGGGGCCGAGCTTCAGCACGGAACCCGTGCCGTAGTCCACGACGTAGAGTTCGCCGGCGGCGTCCTCGCCGAAGCTCGCCCAATTGCCGCCGCCGTTTCGGAGGACCTCGGCGGGACCGGCGGCCCGCCCCGCCTTATTCAACGGCAACGCCCAGATCTTGCCGCTCACAAAGTCCGCGAAGAAGTACTGACCGTAACGCCCGCCGAGGGTCTTGCCGCGATAGACGAAACCGCCGGTAATGCTCTGCCCCTCGTCATGGGAGTACTCGTGGATCGGATCCACCAGGCCGGGACGTTCACATTTCGTCTTCGGATTATAGCAGTGATTGCCTTCTTTCAAACGCCAGCCGAGATTATCGCCGGCAGCAATGAGATCGATTTCCTCCCACGCGTTTTGCCCGACGTCACCGGCGTAGAGCCGCCCCGTCTCGCGATCGAAGCTGAAGCGCCAGGGATTGCGGAGGCCGTAGGCGTAAGTTTCGGGCAGGAAACCTTTGCGAGTCAACAGGGGATTGTCCGGCGGGACGCGGTATCCCTTTGTGCGGCCCGGACGCGGATCGATGCGCAAAATCTTGCCGAGGTACGTGGCCGGGTCCTGGCCGGCGTTCAACGGATCGCCGGCGGATCCGCCGTCGCCGGTGCCGATGTAGAGTTTGCCATCGGGACCGAACACAACGAGGCCGCCGTTGTGATTGCGATACGGCTGGCGGAACTTCAAGAGAATGCGGCGCGCTTTTTCACGAGCCCGCGGCGGCTGACCGCTGCGAAAATCCACCGGAATCTCTGCGATGTGCGAAAACGACGGACGTCCCGCCGTGTAGTTTACGTAGACCGGGGCCTCGCCCGCGGCTTTGCCCTCAACATAGCCCGGCGAAAATGCCATCGACAGCAGGCCTTCTTCGCCGCTGCCACTGTTAATGACTTTGCTCAGATCCAGAAAGAGACTGCGCTGTTCGCCGGCAATGCGATGGACCTTGCCGCCCTGCTCGACGACGTACATCACGTCGCTGCGTTGCGGCGGAAACACGACCTGGAGCGGCTTCTGAAAACCGCTCGCGACTTTTCGCAAGACCACGCTCCCGCTCTCGCCGCGGGCTTTGTCGCAGCCGAAGATGCCGACGATCAGCGTAAAGAACACAAGGACTCGCATCATCTCCTGGAAAGTTAACAAGCCCTCACGTCACGTCCACGGTTTTAAAAAACAAAACGGGCCCCCTTTCGGGCGCCCGTTCGTCTTCGTTGCGATTCGCCGGAGCGATGTCGTTATTCGCTGTCGCGCTTTTTGCGACGGAAACGATCGTACCACTTGCCCTTGCGATCGTCGCCGCGATCCGGTCCTCTGGAATCGCCCTTTTTCGATTCGCCGTCCGTTGCGTCCGTGCCGTCTTTTTTCTTCTTCGGCTTCGCTTTGGCTTTCTTCTCCGGCACTTTGCGGATTTTCTCTTTGCGATCCACGAGCTCGATGATGCTCATCTCCGCCGAATCCGACTGGCGATCCGGAAGGTGAATAATACGCGTATACCCGCCGTTGCGATCTTTGAAACGCGGCGCAATGTCTTCAAAGAGTTTCTTTACAACGTCGCGATCGCGCAGATGGCGCATGACCTCACGTTTGTTGTGCAGCTCTTTGTGCGCGTCGGCGTCACTCAGATTCTTTTTCGCGCGGGTAATGAGTTTCTCGGAATAACCGCGGAGGGCCTTCGCCTTCGCCCGGGTGGTCACGATGCGTTCGTGCTCGAACAATGAAGTCGCCATATTGCGCATCATCGCCTTGCGATGCGAGTGCGTGCGATTGAGTTGTGCGACGGAATTACGTTTGCGCATGGTTGTTGTTTCCTATTCGGCTTACGCCGGCTTGCGTCCGATTAGTCCCGCGTGGCAAAGAAATCCCGCATGCCGAATTCCAGATTCATTTCGGCGAGCTTTTGTTTGATTTCGTCCACGCACTGAGTGGAGTAGTGACGGGATTTTTTCAGTTCCTCTTCGGTCCGCTTGACCAGATCGGCGACGAATTCAATTTCCAGGCTCTTCAGCACGGACAGGGAACGCACGGACAGGTCGAGTTCCTCGACGTGTTTTTCGAGGTTTTGCCGCAGCGTCTCCTCGATCTCGTTCGTATCCTCGTCGAAATCGTCGTCTTCTTCTTCGAAGTTGATGAATACCGTAAGGTGTTCTTTGAGAATCTTAGCGGCCTGAGCCAGGGCGTCTTCCGGAGCCAGGGAGCCGTCGGTCCAGATCTCCATGATCAGCTTGTCGTAGTCCGTACGCTGGCCGACACGGGTTTCCGTGACCTCGAAGTTCACGCGTTTCACCGGCGAGAACAGCGCGTCCACCGGAATGGTGCCGATTTCGTCGATGTTCTTCTTGAGGATTTCAGCGGGAACGTAGCCGCGGCCGCGCTCGAACTGAATATCCATAACCAGTTCTGCGTCTTCGTTCAGGGTGGCAATGTGCAGATCAGGGTTGAGGATCTGAATCGAAGAGTCCACGGCCAGGTCGCCGGCGCGGAAGATGCCCGCGCCGCGTTTTTCAACATGGATCACTTTCGGTTCGTCACGGCTCTCGGACTCGTAGTGAGCCCGCACCTGCTTCAGGTTCAGGATGAGGCGAACGACATCCTCGGCGATGCCCTCGATCGTAGAGAACTCGTGCGGGACGTTCTCGATCTTTACGGCGGTGATGGCGGTGCCTTCAATCGAAGACATCAGCGTGCGACGCAGGGAGTTCCCGATGGTCGTGCCGAAGCCGCGCTCAAAGGGCTCCGCCGTAAATCGGCCGTAACCGGGTTGGGCCGCATCCTGGGCAAATTCAATCTGTCTCGGGCGCTTCAGGCCGCGTAGGAGGTATTTCGGTGACAACTCTGATCTCCTGGGCCGGTTCGCTGTTTCGCGATGCCGGCTGTGCTCTGACAATCTACAGTAAAACCAAGCCGCGCTCAAATGAGCGCGACACGATGAATCAAACCCGACGCCGTTTGCGCGGGCGGCAACCGTTGTGCGGTAGCGGCGTTACGTCTTTAATGGTGCGAACGGAGATACCTTCGTTCGCAATGCCACGAATGGCTGACTCGCGGCCGATGCCCGGGCCCTTGACGAATACGTCGACTTCTTTGAGGCCTTGCTCGCGGGCTTTCTCCGCGGCATCCCGGGCCGCCTGCTGGGCCGCGTACGGCGTGGACTTCCGCGAACCGCGGAAGTTCATGTGGCCGGCGCTCGACCAGGCAATGACATTCCCCGACGGATCGGTGATCGTAACGATGGTGTTGTTGAACGACGCCTGGACGTAGACGCGACCGCGTGGTACGTTGCGTTTTTCTTTTTTCTTTGCTGCCTGGGCCATTTACGATTCCTGCTTATTTAGTGGGCTTCTTCTTGCCGGCGACGGTTTTGCGACGCCCTTTCCGGGTGCGCGCGTTGGTCCGGGAACGCTGGCCGCGTGCCGGAAGACCGAGGCGATGACGAAGACCGCGATACGAGCCGATGTCCATCAGCCGCTTGATGTTGAGCTGCACCTCGGTACGAAGGTCCCCTTCCACACGATACTTGTCGGAGATGATGCCGCGGATCGTGTTGACCTGCTGGTCGTCGAGATCCTTGCAGCGGATGGTCTCATCGATCCCCGCTTCGTTCAAGATCTTCTCGGACGTGGTGCGACCGATTCCGAAAATATACGTGAGCCCGACGACAACTCGTTTGTCGTTCGGGAGTTCTACACCTGATATACGCGCCATGCCTTAGCTACCTTCTATAACCTTTTGATCGTGTCGGATCGCCAACGATCAGCCCTGCCGTTGCTTGTGGCGGGGGTTCTTGCAGATGACGCGTACAATGCCTTTGCGGCGGATTACGCGACAGTCGCTGCAGATTTTCTTAACGGAAACGCGGACTTTCATTATTCGTCTCGTCTTGCTCTTAAGAGTTATTCAGTAATAATTACCGTTCTTACTTCCTGCGATACGTGATGCGCCCGCGACTCAGGTCGTAAGGCGACAATTCCACCGTAACGCGATCCCCGGGCAGAATGCGGATGTAGTGCATGCGCATTTTACCGGAAATGTGGGCGAGGACCTTGTGTCCGTTCTCCAGCTCCACGCGAAACATCGCGTTAGGGAGAGGCTCGATCACGGTACCCTCGACTTCAATCGCTTCTTCTTTTGCCACTCAATAGTGCCTCTCGCCCAAACCGGGCGAATCTGCCATGATTTTGGACCCACCCGGATTCGTCAGCAACCTTCCAGGAATCCCTGCCGATCTCAGCCCTCCTGGATCTCCTTCAGAATCGCCCGAATGCGGGCCGTAATCTCATCCATTGCCCCCAGTCCGTCGATGCTCTTCAGAATACCCTTCTTCTGATAGTAATCGATCAGCGGGGCCGTCTGTTCCTGATAGGTCTTCAGGCGATTTTTGATGACCGGTTCGGTATCGTCCGCGCGGCCGTCTTTCTGGGCGCGATCCAGCAGTCGCTTGATGAGCTCCTCATCCGGAACTTCCAGATTCAGAGCGGCATCGAGCTTCTGGCCCATGTCCGCCAGGAGCTTTTCCAGGGCGTCGGCCTGCTCGATGGTACGGGGGAAACCATCCAGGACGTAGCCGTTTTGCGCGTCGCTCTCCTTCAGCCGCTCCCGCACAATTCCGATGACAATGTCATCCGACACGAGCTTGCCGGCATCCAT
The DNA here is from genome assembly GCA_965227295.1 of Leptonemataceae bacterium. Taxonomy (GTDB): domain Bacteria; phylum Spirochaetota; class Leptospiria; order Leptospirales; family Leptonemataceae; genus JANSYA01. Next base: position 563,811 of record OZ245742.1, read on the forward strand.
GAGCGCCTTCGCCTGTTTGCCCAGTTCCGTACCGTTCTTCACGGCAGCCCGCAGAATCTCACCCGTAGAAATCTGCGGGATGTTGTAATCATCGCAAATGATCTGCGCCTGGGTTCCTTTGCCGGCCCCCGGGGGGCCCATAAACAACAGCTTCAAAACTTTCCCCCGCTCCGTTTTTCAGGTCCGACCTTTGATCCGGCCCTTTTTCATAAATCCTTCGTAGTTCCGCATGAGCAGTTGAGACTCCACCTGCTTCAGCGTATCCAATCCGACGCCCACGATAATGAGCAGCGACGTTCCGCCGAAGGTGTAGGCGAGGCCCTGTATGTTCTGGTTCTCTTCGAGATCCAGCATGTTGATCAAAAAGTACGGGGCGAGCGCGAGACCCGCGAGGAAGATTGCCCCCGGCAGGGTGATGCGATTCAGCACATACTCGATGTACTCCCGGGTATGCGTGCCGGGACGAATGCCCGGAATGAATCCGCCGTACTTCTTCAGGTTCTCCGCCAGATCCTGCGGATTGATCTGGATGGCGGTGTAGAAGTACGCGAAGAAGATGATCAACGCGGTGTAGATGAAGTAATACGGGATTTGCTGGTACCAGACAGGCGAGAACGGGTTCAGCCACTCGTTCATAATGCGCCAGCCGATCCAGGTTTCGGTGCCGCCCTGGCCGAGCACACCGAAGACCGTCTGCGGAAACAGCAGCAACGACGACGCGAAGATGATCGGCATAACGTTCGCCGAGTTCAACTTAAACGGAATGCTCTGCGAACGGGCCTGCACCATGCGGCGGCCCTGCATCTTCTTGCCGTACTGAAGTGGGACCTTGCGCACGCCGGTGGACAGCACCACGGTCAGCGCGATCAGAATCACAAACACGATCAAAAGAATAATGATAATGAAGAAATCCACGCGCTCGTCTTTGACCATCATCCAGAGCATGGCCGGCAACTGCGCAATAATGCCGGCGAAGATGATCAACGACACACCGTTGCCGATGCCCCGCTCGGTAATCTGCTCGCCCATCCACATTAACAGAATGGTGCCGGTGGTAATCGTCAGAATGCCGATCACGAAGAACATGAACGGCGACACGTCCGCGGAAACCAGCGGTTCGCCGACGCGGTTCGTCTGGGACTGCGCGTTCAGCAGAATGAAGTACGACTGCACCGCGCACAGCACGATCGTGCCGTAGCGGGTATACTGGTTGATCTTCTTACGGCCCTCTTCGCCTTCACGTTGCAGGCGCGCCAGCGGTGGGATGACCACGGTCAGCAGGTTCATGATGATCGAGGCCGAGATGTACGGCATGATGCCGAGAGAAAAGACCGAGAGTTTGAAGAGCGCCCCGCCCGAGAAGACGTTGACCACGTCGAGAAAGGACTGCCCCTCGGGACGCGCCAGGGCCACCGCCACCGGGTTTACGCCCGGGATCGTAACGAAAATCCCGAAGCGGTAGAGAATCAACATGCCCAGGGTGAACAGGATCTTGCTGCGCAGTTCGGGAATGCGGAAGATGTTGATGATCGAACTCATAGAAATTCAGGTATGTGGTAAGGCGAACGGAGGTCGGCTGAAAGCAGGATGCGGATCCCTACTTCGCCTCGCCCTGTTTCACCGATTTGCGAGCCGCGCGCTTCGCTTCAGTAATCTCTTTGCGCAGTTGCCTCGGCTCGCGCAGACTTACCGAACCGCCGGCCGCCTCGATTTTCTTTTTCGCGCTTTCGGAAACGGCGTCGGCCGTGATCTGTAGCCCGGCCTTAATCTCACCGGTGCCGAGGATCTTCACTTTCTGCAACGCGTCGCGAATGAGACCCTTCGCCGCCAGCTCCGCCGGACCCACGGCCCCGGAAAGGCCGGCACGATCCAGGCGGAACAGGTTTACTTCCTGGTAGTCGACGCTCCAGATATTCGTAAAACCGCGCTTCGGTACCCGACGGTGCAGCGGCATTTGACCGCCTTCAAAACCCGCGGTATGTGAATAGCCCGAGCGAGACTTCTGGCCCTTCTGGCCGCGGCTGGAGGTCTTGCCCATGCCGCTGCTGCGCCCGCGACCCACGCGCTTACGTTCTTTGCGACTGCCTTTCGGCGGCGCAATGGGTTCCTGAACGCCGGTGCGATCGTTCTCTTTGCGCTTCCGGTCGCTGTGCAGCGAACCATAGTTCAGGTTCTCGCTCTTTTGTTTCTGTTCGCTCATGGCAATATTACTCAACAGAGGACGCTCAGGCGTCCTCGACTTTGATCAGGTACTCGACCTGTTTGATCATGCCCTGGATCACCGGGCTCAGCGTATGCTCGCGCACCGCGCCGATCTTGCGCAGGCCGAGGGCGCGCAACGTCGCCCGATGTTTCGGGATGCGACCGATGCCGCTGCGAATTTGCGTGACTTTTACTTTCTTACCGCTCATAGGATTTCCGTCTTTTCGGCTTCGTTTCTCAGTACTCGTCGCCGAAGAGCTGCGTCATGGTAATGCCGCGTTTCTTCGCCGACACGACAGGTGTTTCCAACTGCGCCAGCGCGTCCATCGTCGCCCGCACTACGTTAATGGTATTCTTCGAACCCACCACTTTAGAAAGCACGTCGTGTACACCGGCCTGTTCGACCACGGCACGCACCGCTTCCCCGGCGATGATTCCCGTTCCCGGCGTGGCCGGACGCAGCATCACGCGCGTCGACTTGAATGTGCCGACCACTTCGTGGGGCAGCGTGCCCTTGCGCGTGAGATGCACGTCGATCATGGTCCGCCGGGCGGTTTCGATGGCTTTCCGAATCGCGTCGGGAACCTCGTTGGCTTTGCCGAGACCGATGCCCACCCGACCCGCGGTGTCACCGACTACCGCGAGTGAGTTGAACGAAAAGCGCCGACCGCCCTTTACTACTTTAGAAACACGATTGATCTTAACGACTTTCTCGACTAACTCGCGTTCCGCATCCTGCGTTGCCGGTTGCATCATAACTTAAAACTCCAGTCCTTTTTCCCGCGCGGCGTCCGCGAAGGCGGCGATCTTGCCGTGATAGAGAAAACCGCGGCGGTCCAGAACCACCTGCTTCACACCCTTGTCGACGGCGCGCTGAGCAATCAGCTCTCCGAGGGCTTTCGCGGCTTCTTTGTTCTTACCCTTCGTCGGGAAGCTCTTCTCGTTCGTGGCAGCCGCGCACAGCGTCTTGCCGCTCACGTCGTCGATGATCTGCACGGCGAGGAAACGATTCGAGCGATTGATGACCAGCCGCGGACGGGTGGTCTTCGGGCGAATCGCATGGCGGACCCGGGTGACCCGGCGCCGCAGTCGTGCGCGTTTGTCCTGTACTCTGTTCATAATGGCGTTCCCTGAATCCGATCGCTTAAATCTTACTTACTTTTTACCGGCCTTGCCCGCCTTACCGGCTTTGCGGCGGATGTGCTCGTCAGCGTACTTCACGCCTTTGCCCTTGTAGGGCTCCGGCGGGCGCAGCGCGCGCAGTTCCGAGGCAACCTGGCCCAGCTTTTGTTTGTCGATGCTCGTGAGTTCGACCTTGGTCTGGTCCGTTACGGTAGCCTTCACCGCGTCGGGCAGAGGATAGCGAACCTCGTGGGAATAGCCCAGGGACAGAACGAGTTCGTTGCCCTTGAGCTGCGCCCGATAACCTACGCCGACCAGTTCCATACGGCGGCTCCAGCCTTTGCTCACGCCTTCAATGCAATTCGCGAGCAACGCCCGCGTCGTGCCGTGCAGAGCTCGCAATTTACGCGAGTCGTCGGCACGTTTAATGAAAACCCGGCCGTCGTTTTCTTCAAACGTAATGCCTTCGGGCAGCGGAGCACTCAGTTGTCCCTGCGCCCCCTTCACGACGATCTCGCCGTTCGCGGCTTTCAGTTCCACGCCGTTCGGCACTGCAATAGAGGCATTTCCTACTCGTGACATGATATCGTTCTCCAGATGAAGCCGCGCGATCTTACCATACGCGGCAGAGGATCTCGCCCCCGATGTTCAGCTTCTTCGCTTTGCGCCCCGTCATCACGCCCTGGGACGTGGAAACGATGGCGATGCCCATGTTATTCCGCACCGGACGCATTTCCCGGCCTTTCACGTAGTAGCGGCGGCCCGGGCTCGACACACGCTCCAGTTGACGGATGACCGGAGTTTTGCCGGCATACTTCAACTGGACTTCGATGTCCGCTTTGCGGTTCTCGGTCTTCATCTCGAACCCCGCGATAAAACCCTCGCGCTTGAGGATATCGAGAATGGCGACCTTTAACTTCGATCCCGGGAAACTTACTGTACGGTGCCCGGCCCGCGATCCGTTCCGGATTCGCGTCAACATATCTGCAATGGGATCAGAAAGACTCATAATGACCTCTATCTTACCAGGATGATTTAACCACACCCGGAACGTGGCCCTTGCCGGCCAGTTGGCGGAAACAAATCCGGCACATATCAAAGCGGCGCATATAGCCGCGAGGGCGTCCGCATAACGGGCAGCGGTTGTACGCCCGGACCGCAAACTTCGGTTTACGGCGTTGTTTTTCTTCGAGTGACTTCTTCGCCATGTTCTTGCGCCTTTCTTGCTATTAGCCTTCTTTCTCTTTCTTTTTGCGGAACGGCAGCCCCAGCTTCGTGAAGAGTGAGTGCGCCTCGGTGTCGTTCACCGCGGTGGTGACCATCGTGATATTCATCCCGTGGTAGCTATCCACCTTATCCACGTCGATTTCGGGAAAGATGATTTGTTCTTTGATACCCATGTTGTAGTTGCCGCGGCCGTCAAAACCGTTCGGGTTCAGACCCTTAAAGTCCCGAACCCGCGGCAACGCAACGCCGACGAGACGTTCGAGGAATTCGAACATCCGGCGACCACGCAACGTAACCCGCGCGCCCACGGCCATGCCTTCGCGCAGTTTAAAACCGGCGATGGACTTGCGCGCCGCGGTCTTGACCGGGCGCTGGCCCGTGATGGCCGCCAGTTCTTCCAGAGCCACTTCCAGACCCTTGGGGTTACCCGAGGCGTCGCCCATGCCGACGTTCAGCACGATTTTTTCCAGGCGCGGCACCTGCATAATGGACTTGTACTGGAACTCCTGGTGCAGTTCCGGCACGATCGTCTCTTTGTATTTCTGCATTAAAGCGCTCATGTTACGCTGACCTTACTCAAAATAACCTTACTTGTCTTTGTCCTTAATCTCCCGGACTTCGCCTTTGCCGAGGCGCATCACGCGAGATTTGGAACCCTTATCGTCCGTCTTGTAGCCCAAACGACGCCCCTGCTTGCTCTTCGAATCGTAGTACATCACGTTCGAAATGTGCAGACCGCTTTCCACTTCAATAGCGCCGCCCTGGGGATTCTCCTGGGTGGGACGCTGGAAACGTTTGATCTTGTTCACGCCCTGGACCACAACGCGATCCCGACGCTTGTCGATGAACATGATCTCACCGCGTTTGCCTTTTTCGCGGCCGGCGATGACGACAACCTCGTCGCCGATCTTCAGCTTCACGCGACGGTGCTTCGCGACCTCAGGATCGATGTATTTCTTGTTCTCAGCCATTCTCGTTCTCTACTTTTGGTCCGGCGCGAGCCTCAAAGGACTTCCGGCGCCAGCGAAACGATCTTCATGAACTTGCGGTCCCGCAGTTCCCGGGCCACCGGCCCGAAGATCCGCGTGCCGCGCGGGTTCATCTTTTCGTCGATGATGGCGCAGGCGTTGTCGTCGAAACGAATGTACGATCCGTCCGGACGCCGAATTTCTTTGCGGGTGCGAACGACTACCGCCTTCTGCACGGCCTTGTTATGCACCTTCTTACCGGTACTGTCCTTAATGCCGTAGGCCGGAACGCTGTCCTTCACCGCCACGACGATGACGTCACCCACGGTGGCGTAACGCCGACGGGTGCCGCCCAGTACCTTAATGCACTGCACGCGACGGGCGCCGGTGTTGTCGGCTACATCCAGAAAAGATTCTACCTGAATCATTGCGCACGCTCCACGATCTTATGCAGACGATGACGTTTCTCTTTGGAAAGGCGACGCGTTTCGATAGCCAGGACCACGTCTCCGACGTTCGCTTCATTGCGCTCGTCATGGATCTTGATCCGCCGCGAACGGCGCATACTCTTGTGGAACAACGGGTGACGGATCAGCGTTTCCACGAGAATAATGCGGGTCTTGTCGTTCTTCGCAGAGACGACCTTGCCCCGAATGATCTTAAAGTTTTTACTGCGTTCTTTTTGCGTCGCCATATGCGCCCATCGCGTCTACGCCGGCGAACCGGCGGATGCTCTTACGATTTCTTCTTCCCTGTAATCTCGATGCCCTTCTTGCGGGCGTTGCGCACGGTCAAAATCCGTGCGATGTTCTTCTTCAGTTGTCCCACTCGTGAGGGATTCTGGAGTGAACGGGCCACGGCAAAGTGGAACCGCAGGTCCATGAGTTCGCGACGGGCGTTCTCAAGCTGCTTGCCCAGTTCTTCGTCCGTCATATCGTGAAATGAAGTCGACTTTGCCATGATCTTACACGAGCTCCTTCTTTACGAAGGTGGTCTTGAGCGGGAGCTTAAACGCCGCCAGCTCCAGGGCTTCGCGGGCCACCGCTTCGTCTACGCCGCTCATTTCGAAGAGCATCCGGCCCGGGCGAATCTGAGCCACCCAGTACTCCGGAGAGCCCTTACCGCTACCCATTCGGGTCTCGGCCGGCTTCTTCGTGACCGGACGATCCGGGAAGATGCGAATCCACATCTTACCACCCCGCTTCACGCGGCGGGTCATGGCCCGGCGAGCAGCTTCGATCTGCCGTGCGGTAAGATAACCGGAAGTGACGGCCTTCAGACCGAACTCTCCGAACGATACCTTATTCCCGCGGTTGGCATTGCCCTTAAGGCGACCGCGCTGCCGCTTACGAAATTTAACTCTCTTCGGCGCTAACATAAGATTGCATCAACCGGTACGACGACGAACCGCGTACTGGTCTTCCTCCTCTTTCTCGAGTCCCGGAAGCAGGTCGCCGTGATAGGTCCACACCTTCACGCCGATCATGCCGTAGGTGGTCTTCGCTGCGCTGTTAGCGTATTCGACTTTCGCGCGCAGTGTATGCAGCGGCACACGACCGTCCTTGTAGGACTCGGCCCGGGCCATATCCGCACCGTTCAGACGACCACCCACCGCGATCTTCACTCCCTCGATGCCGCCGCGCATCGCGCCGCGTAGAGCCTGCTTCATCACCCGACGGAACGGCATGCGCTGCTCCAGTTGCTGGGCGATGGTGTCGGCGATGATCTGAGCGACCGTCTCGGGCTTCTTCACCTCGACGATGCTGATGGACAGCGGGCGCTCGACCTTCTTCTTAAGATCGGCTTTGAGCGCTTCGATGGAAGAACCCTTCTGCCCGATGATCACCCCCGGACGAACCGTGTGGATGTTGATGTTGATCTTTTCGGGAAAACGCTCGATGACGATCTTCACGATTCCGGCGCGCTTGAAGCGGCCGTTGATCTCCCGGCGAATCATCAGATCTTCGTGGAGGTTCTTTTTATAGTCTTCCCCCGCGTACCAGATGGAATCCCAGCTCCGGGTGATCCCCAGTCGCAGTCCCGTTGGATTTACTTTTTGACCCATAGATAAGTTCCGTGTTTCTCTTTGATGTGCCGACGCGGGATCTTACTGATCGTCGCTCAACACCACCGTAATATGACTCGTCGGCTTCAGGATGCGGACACCGCGTCCCCGGGCCCGCGGGCGCCAGCGCTTCAGCGTCGGGCCGGCGTCTACGTACAACTTCTTAATGTAGAGATCCTCGTCCTTGAGGCCCTCGTTGACCTGCGCCGCATTCGCGCGTGCCGACTTCAGCAGCGTACCGAGAAAACCCGCCGCTTTCTTCGGAATGAACCGCAGCATGTCTACGGCTTCCGAGTAAGTGAACCCACGAATCTCGTCCGCCACCAGGCGGACCTTGCGGGGACTGATCAAAAGAAACCGTGCTGTCGCTTTACTTTCCATCTCTCTTCAGTACTCCCGCTCAGCGTTTGCCTTTTTTATCCAGGCTCGTGTGTCCGCGATACGTGCGAGTCGGCGCGAACTCACCAAGTTTGTGGCCGACCATGTTCTCGTTGATATATACCGGCACGAACTTGTTGCCGTTGTGAACGAGAACCGTGTGTCCGATCATTTCCGGGAAGATTGTAGATCTCCGGGACCAGGACTTAAACGGCTTCCTGTTGTTCTCGCCGTTCATCTTCGTGATCTTCGTCATCAGATGATCGTCGATGAACGGGCCTTTTTTAATCGAACGCGCCATGTCTTAGTATTCCTGCATCTCAAGCTAAGCGATCTTAACGACCGATGCGCTTGTTGATTCTCCGTTGAATGATGAAACGATCCGACGGCTTGTTTTTCTTTCGCGTCTTGTAACCACGCGTGGGCTGCCCCCACGGCGTCACAGGGTGACGACCACCGGAACTGCGGCCCTCGCCGCCGCCCAGGGGGTGATCCACCGGGTTCATGACCACACCACGCACGTTCGGGCGCTTGCCTTTCCAACGGTTCCGACCGGCCTTACCGATCTTCACGAGGTTGTGCTCCCGGTTGCCGACGACACCGACGGTTGCATAACAGGTGCGCAGAACCTTGCGTGTTTCCCCCGACGGCATTTTCAGAATGATGTACTGTCCGTCGGACCCCGCGATGGTCGCGAAGACCCCCGCCGAACGCGCGATTTGTCCGCCGCGGCCCGGCTCCATCTCAATGTTGTGCACCATGGTACCAACGGGGATGTTTCCCATCGGCAGGGCGTTGCCCGCGCGAATCGGAGCCTCAGGGCCCGCCAGGACTTCGCCGCCCTTCTCCAGACCGTCCGGAGCCAGGATGTAGCGATATTCGCCGTCCAGATACTTGATGAGTGCAATGTGCGCAGAACGGTTCGGATCGTAGTGCAGAGCCGCCACGACACCTTTCACACCGTGCTTGTTGCGCTTGAAGTCGATCTTGCGATACTTGCGCTTGTGACGGCCGCCACGCTGCCACATGGTGACCCGACCCTGATCGTTCCGGCCGGCGGTGTAGTTCAGGTTCTCAAGCAGCTTCTTCGGCGCGGGCACGTCATGATCGAGACCACTGAAATCCAGAACGGTCTTGGTGCGGCTTGCGTGAGTGTACGGTTTGTATTTCTTAATCGCCATAGTCGTTTATACCGTCAGGGATTCTGCATGAAGTCGATGCTCTGCCCCGGCTCCAGGGTAACGATCGCCTTTTTCCAGCGCGGTAACTTGTAAAAATCCATCCGAAAGCGCTTACGCTTACCCGGCACTACAATCGTGTTTACTTTCACCGCCTTCACTTTGAAGACGTGAAAGAGCGCCTGCTTGATCAGCTCTTTGTTCGCATCCGGATGAACCTTCAGCGTGTAGCGATTTACGTTCTCGTCACCGCGGGGATGCTTGATCTCCTCGGTCTTTTCCGTAATCAACGGCGCGATAATGACATTGTGCAGATCCATCAGGCTGCTCCACTCCGGCGCGACACCTTACGGTAGCGCTCTTCCAAATCGGCGAGAGCCGGCTCCGCGATCACCACCTGGGACGCGTAGTACAACTCCGGTGCCGTAACCCGCGACGCGCTGATAAAACGCACGTTGGGGATGTTCGACATGGACTTCTTCAGGTGTTCGTCCTCCCGGGACGTAACAAAGACCACGGAAGATTCCTTCGCGAAGCCCATCGCTTTGAAAACGTCGAAGACGGCTTTCGTGCTGAAGCTCTCAACGGCGAAGTCTTCGAGGAGATTGACCACGCCGTCTTTCGCCTTGCTGGAGAAGATCGAACGGATACCCGCGCGACGAACCTTCTCCGGCAGATCGATGCGATAGCTACGCGGGCGCGGTCCGAACACCGTTCCACCGCCGCGCCACTGGGCCGCGCGAATGGAGCCCTGACGGGCGTTACCGGTGCCTTTCTGGCGCCACGGCTTCTTGCCGCCGCCGGAGACCTCGGCGCGTTCCTTCGTCTTGTGGTTGCCCTGACGACGGTTTGCCTGCTCCGCGCGGACGACGGCATAGATGGCCGACTTGCTGAAGTTCTCGTTGAAGAGATCCGCGGGAAGTTCGGTTTCGCCCTGTTTCTTTCCGCTCTTGTCGAATTTTACGGCTTTCATTGTTCTAAACTTACGATAACTAACAATTACATGGCTTCGATCTTCACGTAGCCGGTCCGCGGACCGGGGATCGAACCCTTAATGAAAATGAGACCCTGCTGAGCGTCCACATCCATCACCGTGAGGTGCGTGGTGGTTACCCGGCGAGCGCCTTTGTGACCCGGCAGCTTCTTGCCCTTGAAGACGCGCGACGGATACGCCGATGCGTTCAAAGAACCCGGTGCCCGGTGAAAACCGGAACCGTGGGTCTTCCGACCACCGCCGAAGCCGTGGCGCTTAATGGCACCGGCGAAGCCCTTACCCTTCGAGGTGCCGGTCACTTTTACGCGAGCGCCTTTCTCGAAGATGTCCGCGCGAACTTCCTGGCCGACTTCGTAGTCGCCGGCATCGCGAAACTCTTTGAGAATGCGATACGGTTGCTCGACGCCTTTCTGGTGTCCGCGCTCGGCTTTGCTGACGAGAGCCGGACGCACCGGATCAAAGCCCAACTGCACGGCGCTGTACTGATCCTTCTCCGGCGTCTTCACCTGAAGCACGCGACAGGGACCCGCTTCCAGTACCGTAACGGGAATGGAGGCACCGCCCTCATCGAAGAGGCGGGTCATCCCGAGTTTCTTTGCGATCAATCCTCTGGCCATTTCCGTTAGCTCTTGATGTCAACGCTTACACCGGCCGGCAACTGCAGCTTCATCAGCGCATCCACCGTATCGGGGTTCGTATTCATAATGTCGATGAGGCGCTTATGCGTGCGCACCTCGAACTGCTCCCGGCTCTTCTTGTTCACGTGCACCGAGCGCAGAATCGTGAATTTTTCGATCCGGGTAGGCAGAGGAATCGGACCGGAGATCTCAGCGCCCGTACGCCGGGCGGTGGCGACAATCTCCTGCGCCGACTTATCGATCAGCTTGTGATCGAATGCCTTGAGTTTGACTCTAATTCGCGTGGCCATGATTCCTCTGCTTGCCTCGTCTCTTACTCTACGATCTCGGCGACGACGCCGGAACCAACCGTACGACCGCCTTCACGGATGGCGAACTTCAGTCCTTTATCCATGGCGATCGGCGTGATCAGCTCGACTTCCATCGAGATGTTGTCGCCCGGCATAACCATTTCGGTGCCGTCCGGGAGTTTGATCGTGCCGGTTACGTCCGTGGTGCGGAAGTAGAACTGCGGACGATAGTTGTCGAAGAACGGGGTGTGGCGACCGCCCTCTTCTTTCGTGAGGACGTAAACTTCACACTTGAACTTCTTGTGCGGATTAATGGAACCCGGCTTCGCGAGAACCTGGCCGCGCTCGATGTCTTCTTTTTTCACACCACGCAGCAGAACGCCGACGTTGTCGCCCGCGCGCGCTTCGTCGAGCAGCTTGCGGAACATTTCGATACCGGTTACAACCGTCTTGGTCGTGTCCTTGATGCCTACGATCTCAACCTCGTCGTTGAGTTTCAGGATGCCCTGCTCTACGCGGCCCGTTGCAACGGTACCACGACCGGTGATGGAGAAAACGTCTTCCACCGGCATCAGGAAATCCTTGTCCGTTACGCGCTGGGGTTCCGGCACATAGGAGTCGAGGGTTTCCATGAGCTTCAGGATGGCGGGTTCACCGAAATCGGAGGTATCGCCTTCCAGAGCCTTCAGAGCGGAGCCGCTCACGAAAGGAGTGTCTTCCGGAAAGCCGTATTTCACGAGCAGTTCCTTCACTTCTTCGCCTACGAGCTCAACCATCTCTTCGCGCTCATCTTCTTTGATGGCGTCGACTTTGTTCAGGAAAACCACGAGGGCCGGAACGCCAACCTGACGCGCCAGGAGGATGTGCTCCCGCGTTTGCGGCATGGCGCCGTCGACAGCGGAAACCACCAGGATACCCGCGTCCATTTGCGCGGCGCCGGTGATCATGTTCTTCACGTAGTCCGCGTGACCCGGGCAGTCTACGTGAGCGTAGTGCCGGTTGGCGGTTTCGTATTCCTGGTGCGAGGTCGCGATGGTAATACCGCGTTCACGCTCTTCCGGTGCGTTGTCGATTTCGTCGTACTTTACGGCCTTACCGCCGCCTGATTTAGATAGAACAGTGGTAATCGCAGCGGTCAGCGTGGTTTTGCCGTGGTCGACGTGTCCGACCGTTCCAACGTTAACGTGCGGTTTGCTCCTTTCAAATTTCTCCTTAGCCATCTCCAGATACCTCGGTTTCGTTCTTAATTATTGTAGAAATTCCGTCTTCGCAGCGAGCGGGCGAAGAGGATACCACTCGCGTGTAAGCCCTTCTCCCGTCCATTGCTTTTTCCTGACAATGAGTCCTCGTTCTCGTTACACGGCCGCCTTCGCCACAACTTCGCTGGCGATATTGTTCGGCACTTCTTCATAGTGCTTGAACTGCATGGTATACGCGGCGCGACCCTGAGTCGAACTGCGCAGATCCGTGGCGTAGCCGAACATTTCGGCCAGCGGCACTTCGGCGGAAACAACGCGGGCGTTGCCGCGCTGCTCCATGGAACCGATGCGGCCGCGGCGACGGTTGAGGTCGCCGACGACGTCGCCCATGTAATCTTCCGGCGTGACCACTTCCACCGCCATGATCGGCTCAAGCAGAACCGGCTTCGCTTTTTTACAGCCGTCTTTGAAGGCCATGGAGCCGGCGATCTTGAACGCCATCTCGTTAGAGTCCACGTCGTGGAAAGATCCGTCGTAGACTTCGACTTTGACGTCTACCATGGGATAACCGGCGACGACGCCGTTCGCCATCGACTCCTGGCAGCCCTTATCGATGGCCGGAATAAATTCCCGGGGGATGGAACCACCCACGATGGAGTTTACGAATTCGTAGCCCTTGCCGGTTTCGTTCGGCTTAATGCGCAGATAGCAGTGACCGTACTGCCCGCGGCCACCGGTCTGCTTCACATACTTGCCTTCCTGCTCGACTTCGCCGCGAATCGTCTCGCGGTAAGCGACCTGCGGACGACCGACGTTCGCCTCGACCTTGAACTCGCGCTTGAGACGATCGACGAGAATCTCCAGGTGCAACTCGCCCATACCGGAGATGATGGTCTGTCCGGTCTCAGCGTCGGTCTTCACGCGGAAGGTCGGGTCTTCGTCAGCAAGACGCGCGAGCGCCTGGCCCAGTTTTTCCTGGTCGGCTTTCGTCAGCGGCTCGATGGCCAGCTCGATCACCGGCTCCGGGAACTTCATGGACTCCAGGATCACCTGAGAGTTTTCGACGCAGAGCGTGTCGCCGGTGGTGGTGTCTTTAAGACCCACTGCAGCGGCAATGTCACCGGCGAAGACGATGTCGATCTCTTCACGATCGTTGGCGTGCATTTGCAGAATGCGGCCGATGCGCTCTTTCTTGCCTTTGGTTGCGTTCATTACGTAGGAACCCTTGCTCAGAGTTCCGGAGTAAACACGGAAGTAGGTAAGCTTACCGACGAAGGGATCGGATACGATCTTGAACGCGAGCGCTGCGAAGGGCTCGCTGTCGTCGGACTTGCGAATGATTTCTTTTTCCGGATCGTCGGCGTCCACGCCCTTGATGGCGGGAACATCCACCGGTGCGGGCAGGTAGTCGAGGACCGCGTCCAGCAGCGGCTGTACGCCTTTGTTCTTAAACGCGGTTCCGCAGAGCACGGGGAAGATCTTCATGTTCAGCGTACCGACCCGCAGGGCCTGCTTCAGCTCTTCCGTGGTCAGTTCGCCTTCTTCCAGGTATTTCTCGAGGAGTTCATCGTCGCATTCGGCGGCGGATTCCACCAGCGTGTTCCGATACTCGGCGGCCTGCTCTTTGAATTCGTCGCGGATTTCGCGGTATTCGAACTTCGCGCCCAGCTCTTCGCCGGTCCAGACGATCTCGCGGTTTTCCACCAGGTCGATGACGCCTTCGAAGTCGGCTTCTTTGCCGATGGGCAGCTGGATCGCGACGGCGTTGGCGCCCAGGCGGTCCTTAATGGTATCCAGACAGAAGAAGAAGTCCGCGCCCATGCGGTCCATTTTGTTAATGAAGCACATCCGCGGAACGCCGTAGGTGTCGGCCTGACGCCAGACGGTTTCCGTTTGCGGCTCCACCCCGGCCACACCGTCGTAGACCGCGACCGCGCCGTCGAGGACGCGCAACGAACGCTCCACTTCCACGGTAAAGTCCACGTGGCCAGGAGTGTCGATGATGTTGATGCGATGCTTGTCGCGATCCTTGTCGGCACCGGTCCAGAAGGTTGTCGTCGCGGCCGAGGTAATCGTAATGCCGCGCTCTTTCTCCTGCTCCATCCAGTCCATCTCGGCGCCGCCGTCGTGGACTTCTCCGATTTTGTAGGTCCGACCGGTGTAGAACAGAATGCGTTCCGTGGTGGTCGTCTTGCCGGCGTCGATGTGCGCCATGATCCCGATGTTCCGGGTCTTCTCGAGAGATATTTCGCGTTTCACTGCCATGATTGTGAGATCTCGTAACTTAATTCAAGTCGCTGCTTACCAGCGATAGTGGCTGAAGGCCTTGTTGGCGTCGGCCATACGACGTGTATCGTCGCGCTTCTTTATGGAACCGCCCTGATTCTTCTGGGCATCCATGATTTCATTGGCGAGCTTCATCGCCATGCTGTGCTCTTTGCGCTGGCGGGCGTAACCGACGACCCAGCGGATCGCCAGGGCCTGCATACGCTCCGGCCGAACCTCGACGGGCACCTGATAGGTAACACCGCCGACACGACGGGAACGAACTTCCAGAGCCGGCTTCACGTTCTCAATAGCTTCCCGGAAAATATCGATGCCGGGCTGGTCGCTCCGCTCGCCGATGATGTCCAGCGCCGTGTAGAAACAGCGCTCGGCAACGGACTTCTTGCCGTCGCGCATCATGTAGTTAATGAATGCCGATACCAGCGTATCGTTGTACTTCGCGTCTCCGATAATGGGACGACGATTGAGTGCACCTGTTCTTCGAGACATAGACGTTACTCCCCGCTCAGGCCTTCGGCCGCTTCGCTCCGTACTTGGACCGCGCCTGGCGCTTCTTTTCCACTCCCAGGGTATCGAGCGCGCCGCGGATGATGTGATAGCGCACGCCCGGCAGGTCTTTGACCCGGCCGCCGCGCACGAGCACAACGTTGTGCTCCTGCAGGTTGTGACCTTCGCCCGGAATGTAGGCGGTGACTTCGATTCCCGTCGTCAGGCGAACCCGGGCGACCTTACGCAGAGCCGAGTTCGGCTTCTTCGGCGTGAAGGTCATAACGCGCGTGCAAACGCCGCGGCGCTGGGGGCTCGCGTTCAGGGCCGGAGACTTGGTCTTGGTCGTCTGTAAAACCCGGCCGTGACGGATCAACTGGCTGATCGTAGGCAATTTCGTACTCCCTGTGGCGCGATATGTCGCGCAATTATACCTGGCGTGCAGCGTTGCCCCGCGCGGGCGAGACGCTCACTGCTCGTAAATTCTGCTCGGCCCGGTTCCCCGGCGCCGTTTGTGAATCATTCCGCTTGGCCTCTCAACTTATCTCCCCATCCCGTGGGGAAACAGTATTGAGCGGTCGATCCGGCCGTCTCCGGCCGAAAGAATGCCTGCGGACAACCTGAATTTCAGTACAGGCCGGACCGACAAGTACTATTCATCCGATATGCTACAGAGTGGTGATTTTTTTCGATTTTCGGCGAAAAAAATCACACACCCCTGGCAAACTTTTTTATTCCGCGGAGCCGGAAGCCGCTTCGCCGCCCGGGGCGCCGGAAAAGAGTTCCTGCGCCGCCGCTTCGAGACGTTCGCGTTCGCTGCGCTGGATATCTCCATAGCTCTCGCGGAAGATCTCGATGTCGCGGTACTGCTTCAGTCCCGTTCCCGCCGGAATCAGGTGACCGATGATCACGTTCTCTTTCAGACCGAGCAACGGATCGCGCTTGCCCTTGATGGCGGCGTCGGTGAGAACCTTCGTCGTCTCCTGGAAGGACGCTGCCGAGATAAACGACTCGGTGTTCAACGACGCCCGGGTAATGCCCAGCAGGATCTGGCGCGATTCCGCGGGCACACCGCCCTCGTTGACCACACGTTCGTTCTCGTCGGTGAAGATAAACTTATCCACCTGCTGGTGGGCCACGAAAGCCGTATCACCCGGATCCGCGATCTCGACCTTGCGCAGCATCTGCCGCACAATGATCTCAATGTGCTTCTCGTTGATACCCACACCCTGCAGACGATAGACTTCCTGGATCTCACGGATCAGGAAGTCGTGCAGGGCTCCCAGGCCCTGGATGCGCAGGATGTCATGGGGATCGAGGGTGCCCTCGTCGAGCTGGTCGCCGGCTTTTACGTAGTCCCCGGCCCGGACCCGCAGGCGTTTGCCGACGGGAATCGTGACTTTGACGCGGTCGTCCTCGGCGCCCTCCGGCACGATGTAGATGACCTTCTTCTCTTTGACGACTTCGTTGTGATCCTCAATTCGACCGTCGATCTCCGCCAGCGTCGACGCATCTTTCGGGCGCCGCGCTTCGAAGAGTTCTTCGACGCGCGGCAGACCGCCGGTAATGTCCCGGGTCTTCTCCGTGGCAGAGCTGATCTTAAGCAGGATGTCTCCCGCAGCGACCTTCTGGCCTTCGCTGGCCATGAGGATCGAGTTCAGCGGCAGATGGTACTCCATGTCGCCGATGAACAGACGCGGCTGTAGACGCTCACGCTTGTACTCGAAGATCCGGAAGTTGCCCTCTTCGTCTTTCTTGAGGTTCTTGCCGTCGTATACGTCCTGGAGACGCACGGTACCGGCGTTCTCCGCCACGATCACGTCGTTGTGGGGGTCGAACTTCGCGATGATTTCGTTTTTCTCGATGATCTGGTTTTCCTGCACGAGCAGGATGGAACCGACCTTGATCGGGACGGTCACCGAGTCTTCGAGAATGATGAACCGATCGCCCTCGATCTGCACCGTGCCCGAGGTTTCCGCCGTGAGCTGACCTTCGACTTCTTTGTAGCCACCCGCGATGATCTCACCGGGGACCACCTGCTGGCCGTGCTCGACGCGCAGGTTTTCCATCTTGCTGAGCGAGAGATGCTGACTCACCTTGTTGGCGACGATAGAACCGCGCGTGGTGAAGACCTCTTCGCCGTCGCGGTTCGTTACCCGTTGCCCGCTGATCTGCATAATCAAAGCGCCGTAGGGCAGTTTGTGGGCGCTCTCTTTGACCTGCACGTTCGTGGCCACACCACCGACGTGAAAGGTCCGCATCGTTAACTGCGTTCCCGGCTGGCCGATGGATTGCGCCGCGATGATTCCCACCGCTTCGCCGAGTTCCACGGTCTTCAGGCGGGCCAGGTCCATACCATAGCAGGCGCCGCAGATGCCGTGACGCGTTTCACACGTGAGCGGCGAACGGATGACCACGGAGTCGATGCCCATGCTGTTGATTTTCGTGGAGACGGCCTTGTTAATGAGCGTGCCGGCCGCCAGGACCTCTTCGTTCGAAACGGGATCGATGACCGGATGCGAGAGCACGCGGCCGAAGACACGGTCGCCGAGGTTGATGATGACCTTCTCGCCTTCGCGCACCGCCGTCATGCTGACGCCTTCCACCGTACCGCAGTCGTCCTCGGTGACGATGACGTCCTGAGCGATGTCCACGAGACGCCGGGTTAGATAGCCGGCGTCGGCAGTTTTCAGGGCCGTATCGGCGAGGCCCTTCCGGGCACCGTGCGTGGAGATGAAGAATTCGAGAACGCCCAGACCTTCACGGAAGTTCGAGCGAATCGCGAGTTCGATGATCTCACCGGACGGGCGCGCCATAAGACCGCGCATACCGGCGAGCTGGCGAATCTGTTGTTTTGAACCGCGCGCTCCCGACGCCGCCATGATGTAGATGGGGTTGAAGCCCTTCTGATCTTTCTCCAGTTCGGAGAACATGGATTCGGTAATGGCCTCGTTGGTGCGCGTCCAGATTTCGATGACCTTTTTGTAGCGTTCGTCGTTGGTGATGACGCCGCTCTTGTGGGCCTTCTGAACCTCGGCCACTTCTTTGTTCGCGGCCTCAACCAGGTCTTTTTTCTTCGGCGAAACCTTGATGTCGCTGATGGCGATCGACGGCGCAAAACGCGTGGCGTAATGAAAGCCGAGGCTCTTCATCTCGTCGAGCATCTGCACGGTGGCGCCGGAGCCGTGTTTGTCGTAGACATCCGCGATGATGCGGTTCATGTCCTTTTCACCGATGCTACGGTTTACGAAGGCGTAGCCCTCGGGCATGATCGCATTGAAAAGCATGCGGCCGGCGGTGGTCTGAATCAACTTACCGTTCCGCAGCACGGAGATGCGCGAACGCAGACCGACGCTCCCGATGTCCACCGCGTAGCTGATCTCGTCCAGATCGGAGAAGGTTTTGCCCTCACCGACACCGTCGGGCATTTCCGAGGTGAGGATGTAGATCCCGAGGACCATGTCCTGAGTGGGGCCGACGATGGGCGAACCGTTCGCCGGGTTCAGTAAGTTATGCGGAGATAACATTAGCATCCACGCTTCGAGCTGCGCCTTGGGCGACAGCGGAACGTGAATGGCCATCTGGTCCCCGTCGAAGTCGGCGTTGAAGGCGTGACATACGAGCGGGTGCAGTTTGATGGCCTTGCCTTCGACGAGCGTCGGCAGAAACGCCTGAATGCCCAGGCGGTGCAGCGTCGGCGCGCGGTTCAGCATGACCGGATGTTCTTTGATGACTTCGTCCAGGGCCTCGAAGACTTCTTTCTCTTCGGCCTCGACTTTCTTTTTCGCAGACTTAATGTTCGGTGCCAGCTCCAGGTCCACAAGCCGCTTCATAATGAACGGCTTGAAGAGTTCCAGGGCCATCTTCTTCGGCAGGCCCATCTGGTGCAGCTTGAGTTCCGGGCCGATGACAATCACGGAACGTCCGGAATAGTCCACGCGTTTTCCGAGCAGGTTCTGGCGGAAACGACCGGTCTTACCCTTAAGCATATCCGAAAGAGACTTAAGCGGACGATTGCCCTTACCTTTCACGGAACGCTTGCGACGGCTGTTGTCGAAGAGCGCGTCCACGGCTTCCTGCAACATGCGCTTTTCGTTGCGCACGATGATTTCCGGCGCCTTGAGGGCCAGCAGGCGCTTCAGGCGGTTGTTGCGGTTGATGACACGACGGTAGAGGTCGTTCAGGTCCGACGTGGCGAAACGGCCGCCCTCGAGCTGCACCATAGGACGCAGTTCCGGCGGGATCACGGGGATGACTTCGAGCATCATCCAGTCCGGGCGGTTGCCGGATTCTTTGAGGGCTTCAAGAACTTCCAGGCGCTTCAGGATGCGGCGATCGGAGATCTTGACCTTCTCCTGGATCTTCTGGCGGATTTCGCGGATTTCCGCTTCGATATCGATGCGCGACAGCAGTTCTTTCACGGCGTCGCCGCCGATCATGGCGTTGAACTTATCGCCGTACTCGTCGAGGTACTCGTGGTACTCTTCTTCGTCGATGAGTTCGCCGGTTTCGCGGCCGGATTCCGCCGCGTCGATGATGACGTACTTTTCGAAGTACAGAATGCTCTTGAGCTGATTGATGGTAAGGTTCAGCAGCAGGCCCATGCGGGATGGCACGCTGCGGTAGTACCAGATGTGCGCCACCGGGCTGGCCAGCTCCACGTGGCCCATGCGCTCGCGGCGCACTTTCGAGTGCGTCACTTCGACGCCGCAGCGATCGCAGATTACGCCTTTGTAGCGGATGGACTTGAACTTTCCGCAGTAGCACTCCCAATCCTTGGTGGTGCCGAAGATGCGCTCGCAGAACAGGCCGTCGCGCTCGGGGCGCAGCGTACGATAGTTGATGGTTTCCGGCTTCTTCACTTCGCCGAAGGACCATTCACGAATGCGGTCCGGCGAGGCGAGTTGAATGCCGATTGCGTCGAAGTCAGTGTGTTTCGTTACCATGTGTAGTTCCCGTTTCCCGGTATCAGCTACGCCGGCACACGGCCGGCGATGTTAACATCAGCTCAGTATCTCTTAGATGATGCGCTCGATGGTTTCGAGTTTGATCTTGTTGCGACGTCCGCCGCGACTCAGTTCGTCCTCGAGGTCGGTCAGCTCCAGGCGTTCGCCGCGCGTATCGTAGAGCGCCACGTCCAGAGCCAGGCCGCGAAGTTCCTGCATGAGCACGTTGAACGATTCCGGAATGCCCGGTTTGATCGAGTGAATGCCCTTCACGATCGCTTCGTAGATGCGCGCGCGGCCGAGCATGTCGTCCGACTTCACCGTGAGCAATTCCTGGAGCGTATGCGAGGCGCCGTAGGCCTCGAGCGCCCAGACCTCCATCTCTCCGAGGCGCTGACCGCCGAACTGCGCCTTGCCCCCCAGCGGCTGCTGGGTAACGAGGGAGTACGGGCCCGTCGAACGCGCGTGAATCTTGTCGTCGACCAGGTGGGCGAGCTTCAGGAGATAGATGTATCCGGCGAATACTTTGCCCTCGAACTTCTCGCCGGTGCGCCCGTCTTGCAGCGAAAACTTGCAATCCGTGGGCAGGCCGGCCTGTTCCAGGTAACCTTCGATGTCCGCCTCGGAGGCGCCGTCGAAAACCGGCGTTTCGAAGCAGATGTTTAACTTATGCCCGGCAAAACCTAACTGAGTTTCGAGGATTTGCCCGATGTTCATCCGCGAGGGAACCCCCAGCGGATTGAGAATGACGTCGATGGGCGTGCCGTCTTCCATGAACGGCATGTCCTCTTCGGCCATGATGCGCGCCACGACACCTTTGTTGCCGTGGCGGCCGGCCATCTTGTCACCGACCTGCAGCTTGCGCTTCTTCGCGACGTATACTTTAACGAGGGCCTCGACGCCCGCCGGCAACTCGTCGCCGTTTTCCCGCGAGTACTGCTTCACATCGATGACGATGCCTTCGGTGCCGTTCGGCATGCGCAGTGAGGTATCGCGCACTTCTTTGGCTTTTTCACCGAAGATGGAGTGCAGCAGTTTGTACTCCGGCGTCAGATCGGCCTCGCCCTTCGGCGTAACCATACCGACCAGAATGTCCCCGGCCCGCACCTCGGCGCCGATGCGCACGATGCCGAATTCGTCGAGATCGCGGAACGCCTTGTCGCTGAGATTCGGAATGTCGCGAGTAATCGTTTCCTGGCCGAGCTTCGTTTCCCGCGCCTGGATCTCATACTCTTCAATGTGAATCGAAGAGAAGACGTCGTCTTTCACGATGCGCTCGCTCATGAGAATGGCATCTTCGAAGTTGTAGCCTTCCCAGGGCATGAACGCCACGAGCACGTTTTTGCCGAGCGCCAGACGACCGTGATCCACGGCCGGGCCGTCGGCGAGCACGGTGCCGCGACGGGTGACACGACCGTAGCGATCCCGCTTCTCGGCGAAGACCTTCTGGCCCGCGATCTTGTCCCCGGCTTTTACCGAGGCCCCCGATTTCGCGATGGCTTCCATCTGGAAGTCGGCGCCTTTCATCGGGTACTGTTCCACACGCTCGTCGTCACCGGTGAGTTCGACGATATCGGCGTTCAGCTTCGTGATCTTGCCGTCGTACGGGGCGCGGTACAGCTTCGCGATGGGACGCTGGTTTACGCACGTTCCCTGGTTGGATCGTTTGAACTTGATGAGATCGTACTGCTTCGGTTCCTTCTGGCCGGTGACACTGATCACGACCTTTACCGCGTCGACGTCTTCGATGATTCCGTCTTCCTGTGCTACGATGCAGGTCCGGGAATCGTAAGCCGCGCGGGATTCCATGCCGGTACCGACATAGGGCTCCTCATCTTGCAACAGCGGAACCGCCTGGCGCTGCATGTTAGAACCCATGAGCGCACGGTTCGCGTCGTCGTGTTCAAGGAACGGAATCAACGCCGTGCTTACGCTCACCACCTGCATGGGCGCCATGTCCATGTACTGGACCTCGTCCGGCGTGCACAGCGGGTAGTCTTCGCGGCGGCGACAGGAGACCAGCTTGTTCTTGAACGTCTGGCTGTCGGTAAGCGGCGCGTTGGCCTGCGCGATGTTGTAATGCTCTTCAATGTCCGCGGTGAGGTACTCAACCTTGTCCGAAACCTTGCCTTTGTCGGATTTACGGTAAGGGGTTTCCAGGAAACCGTACTCGTTGACCTGGCAGAACGTGGACATCGAAACGATGAGGCCGATGTTCGGACCTTCCGGCGTTTCAATCGGACACATGCGGCCGTAGTGCGAGTAGTGGACGTCGCGGACTTCGAAGCCGGCGCGCTCACGAGAGAGACTGCCAGGACCGAGAGCGTTCAGGCGGCGCTTGTGCGTGAGTTCGGACAGCGGGTTCGTCTGGTCCATAAACTGGGACAACTGCGACGAACCGAAGAACTCGTTGATCACCGCCATGATCGGCTTGATCGAGATCAGCGCCTGCGGGGTAATCACGTCGATGTCCTGCACGGTCATGCGCTCTTTCACGACGCGCTCCATCCGCGAGAAACCGACCTTGAGCTGGTTCATCAGGAGTTCACCGACGCTGCGCACGCGGCGATTACCGAGGTGGTCGATGTCGTCGAAGTGATACTCCGGGACCTCGTTCACGAGATTCACGAAGTACTTCAGCGTCGAGACGATGTCCTCGCCGCGCAGGGCCCGGGTATCGACGTCCGTAAACGCGTCCGGATTGTGATAGCGGAACTTGTTGTTGATTTTGTAACGCCCCACCGCGCCGAGATCGTAAGACTTCTCCGAGAAGAAGAGGCGCTCCAGTTCGGCTTTCGCGTTGTCCACGTTGAACGGTTCGCCCGGGCGCATGATGGCATGGAACTTCTGCAGCGCCGTCTCGTGGTTCTCGGCGTTGTCTTTCTCCATGCAGTTGATGATCGTAACATCATCTTTGCCGCCGGGGAAGACGAGCAGGTCCACCGACTTCACTTTCAGTTCTTTGAGGATGTCGATGTTGTCCTCGTTGATCTTTTCCCCCGCGGCCATGATGACCTCATTGGTCTCGGGGTTGATCACGGTGGCAACCAGGCGCCGGCCGATGATCTTCTTGAGTTCGCGGCCGGTGGCGCCGGAGATGCGTTTCTCCTCGGTTTCGTAAAAGAGACGCAGGACTTCTTCGTCCGAGTTGGCGCCCATGGCTTTCAAGAGCAGCGTCGCCGGGAATTTCTTTTTGCGGTCGATACGCGCGACAAGGATGCCCTTGGTATCCATCTCCAGTTCCAACCAGGAACCGCGGTACGGAATCACCCGCGCGGAATAGATGCGTTTCTCGCTGTCGTAGAAGAAGAAGATGCCCGGACTCCGGTGCAACTGCGAGACCACAACGCGCTCGGCGCCGTTGATGATGAACGTGCCCTGCTCGGTCATCATGGGCAGGTCGCCCATGTAGACGGTCTGCTCGCGGACTTCACCGGTGTGCTTGTTGATGAGGCGAATGACGGCCTTTAGCGGCATGGAGAACGTGGTGCCGCGGTTCTTGCATTCGTGCACGTCCCACTTCGGATCGCCGAACGAAAACGACACGAACTCAAGGACCATGTCCTCATTGGGACTTTCAATCGGGAAGGTATCCCGAAAGACGGCCTCCAGGCCCTGCATCTTACGTTTCGCGGACGTGACATCCTGTTGCAGGAACCACTCGTAGCTCTTGAACTGGATATCGATCAAATCCGGAATCTGGTCGATGTCGGTGATCTTGCCGAGGTTAATGATTTCTCTGGATGCTTTATCCTGGATGGACATGCGCTTCTCCCGGTGTTGCGGAACTGGAATTCGGCGAAGTCTTCAGGAAATGAATTACGCAAATAAAAAGTGCGTCAAACCACGGATCCCTTCGCCGCCGGATCCGCCCGTACAGTAAATTTGTCTTTTAAATGTATCATCTCCGATCGATTTCAGCAAGTTCCGCTGAAACCGTCGGAGACGCTTGTTCAGGCCCGCACAGGCAGACCCCTCTGTTTTCCCGCGATCTCAGGCCGGAGCGAGCTCGACTTTGGCGCCGGCAGCTTCGAGCTTTCCTTTCAGCTCGTCCGCGGCGGCCTTGTCCAGGTCTTCTTTAACGACCTGATCGCCCTTCTCTACGAGATCTTTTGCTTCTTTGAGGCCCAGACCGGTGGCTTCGCGCACCGCTTTGATGACGTCGATCTTCTTGTCGCCGAAGCTTTTCAGCACGACGTTGAAGTTCGTATCTTCGGCAGCGCCGCCGTCCGCGGGCGCGCCCGGTGCAGCCGCTACCGCCGCTACGGGAGCCGCCGTTGAGATGCCGAATTTATCTTCCATCTTCTTAACGAGGTCCGCGGCTTCGGTCAGCGTCAGTCCGCCGATCTGTTCCAGTAAGCTATCTACATCTGCAGCCATTGCTTTTATACTCCCTGTATACCTGATACCAAATTGCGTTGTGGTTGTCTGCTTTCAGTTAATTAAGTACGTGTTGTAGTAATCAGTCGCCGTTCTTTTCGCCCACGGCGCGGATGCCCCGGGCCAGACTCGACATGATTTGATTGATGCCCGTGGCGATCTGCGTGGCCGGCGTATTGAGGCCGCGACCAATGATGGCGAGCAGCTCTTCGCGGCTCGGCAGGTTCGCCACTGCCTTCACGGCGCTCCCGTCGAGGAACTCCCCTTCCATGCAGCCGGACTTGACGTCCACTTTCTCGGACTTCTTCGCGTAGTCGACGAGCAGTTTCGAGACCGAAGGAAAGTCTTCGTCCACGAACGTAATCGCGACGGGGCCTTCCAGAACCTTTATGGTGCCTTCCAGCACGCCCTCGTACTTCGAGTCTTCCTGGAGGACGCGACGGAAGAGATTGTTCTTCACGACCTTCAGACGCGCGCCCTTCGCGCGCACCTGGCCACGGAGCTCCGTAATCTCTTCGACCGTGAGACCGCTGTAGGTCGTCACGACAAAATTGCTCCGCTCGCTCAGCATTGCCTTGAGCTCGTTGACCTGTTCTACTTTCGCCGGTGCAGCCATGTTCTATCTCAATTCCAGTATATCTTTGCGCGTTTCGCGATCAGGCCATGGCCCGCGTATTGAGGCGGATGCCGGGACCCATCGTCGGTGCGATAAAAAAGCTCTTGATGTACTCGCCCTTTGCGTCGGCAGGCTTGTCTCGCATCAGCGAGTTAAAGAGCGCCGTTACGTTTTGCTCGATCTTCTCCGGCTCGAATGAGCACAGGCCCACACGCATGTGGATGACGCCGGTTTTGTCCGGACGATATTCCATTTGACCGGCCTTCAGGTTCTTGATGGCGGTCGCAACATCCGTGGTCACGGTGCCGGCCTTGGGCTTCGGCATGAGACCCTTGCGACCCAGAATGGGACCGAGCTTACCGACGTCCTTCATCATGTCCGGAGTGGCCACACAGGCGTCGAAGTCGGTCCAGTTTTCTTTCTGGATTTTCTCCACCAACTCGGCTCCGCCGACGAAATCCGCCCCGGCTTCTCTGGCTTCGGCGTGACGGTCTTCTTTCGCGAAGACGAGCACGCGAACCTGCTTGCCCGTGCCGTTCGGCAGACTTACGATGCCGCGCACGTTCTGCATGGATTTGTAAGAGACCTTAATGTGAGCCTCGACCGCAGCGTCGAACTTCGTATAACTAACTTCTTTGACCAGGGCCGCAGCCTCGGCCGGAGAGAGCGCCTGTTCGCGATCTACTTTTTCGGCAACGCCGCGCCACTTCTTACCGCGCTTCATCCTTTCACCTCGATGCCCATGGAACGACAGGTGCCGGCCAGGATTTTCACGGCCGCGTCCATATCGTTGCTGTTCAAATCTTCTTTCTTAATGTCTGCGATCTTTTCCAGTTGCGCTCGCGTGATCTTGCCCTTGAACTCTTTGTTCGGCACGGGCGAGCCGCCCTTCAGACCCAGCTCCTTGAGGATGAGCAGCGCCGCCGGCGGCGACTTCGTTATGAACGTAAACGAGCGGTCGCTGTAGACCGTGATCACCACCGGCAACTTGATGCCGATCTGACCCTTGGTCTTTTCGTTGAACTGCTTGCAGAATTCCATGATGTTCAGGCCGTGCTGACCCAGCGCTGGACCCACCGGGGGGGCCGGGTTCGCTTTGCCCGCTTCCACCTGAAGCTTGATCTGCGTGACAACTTTCTTCTGAGCCATGGAGCCTGTTGTGCGCTTACGCGCTGTCTATATTATTGAAAGATACCAGCCTGAAAGGCGCTTCCACACCGTTCACGGACTGCACATCCCGTGCCCGAAACGGGGAACTTGAGGCATATCTCTGTAAGGGGCGGTACTGAAAACTATTTTTCGGTTCTAAAGCCCTGAACGGGCATTTTTTTTGCTTTCAGCCCGATTTTTTGCCCACCACGTCGAAAACTTTTTGGAAAATCCTGCGACGGCCCGGAACTCAGCCGACGTTCGATGCCACCTGAAGATAGTCCAATTCCACCGGTGTCGCCTGGCCGAAGATTTCCACCTTCACCCGCAGCTTGCCCTTATCGTGCATGATCTCGTCGACGACGCCCGTGAAGTTCGCAAACGGACCGTCCACGATTTTCACCCGCTCGCCCACGCTGAACAGGATGTGAGCCGGGGCGGCTGCCTCGTCCTCATCGTCGGCCGGAGCCTCGCCCTGGAGCAGGTTGCGCACCTCTTCTTCCGGCAACGGTTCCGGTTCCGGCGATCCCACGAATCCCGCCACGGAGGGGAGCCGTTGGATCATGTACTGGATCTCGTCGTCCATCGCCAGTTCGGCGAGGATATATCCCGGCATGAACTTCTTCTCGACCACGCGCTTCTTGCCGTTTTTCATTTCGGCAACCTTGATGGTCGGAATGTTGATCTGGCCGATGCGCCCTTCGAGGCCGCGGGACTGGACCAATCGGTCGATATTCGTTTTGACCTTGTTTTCGTGACCGGAATACGTCCGAATCACATACCACTTCAGAGCCATAGATTCCCTCAGGATCCGCCACCGGTGCCCAGCTCGATCAGGCGATCGAACAGCCACTCGAAGACGCTATCCACACTGAAGAGAAAGACGGAAATCAGAGCCACGGCCACCAACACCACGATTGTGGAGTTCAGGACTTCTTCCCGGCTGGGCCAGACCACCTTCTTCAGTTCTTCCCGGCTTTCTTTGAGAAATTTCAGCATAGCGTTCAGTTACCGCACCCGCAGGCGCTCAGCTTTCATTGTATATCGTAGAGTTCCGTGCAGGCCGGGAGAGAATCGAACTCTCATCAAGGGTTTTGGAGACCCCTATACTAACCATTATACTACCGGCCTGTTTCCGGCTGTCCGTTCACCGACATCCGGATATGAGCCCTCTACCAGGCTTGAACTGGTGACCTCATCCTTACCATGGATGCGCTCTACCAACTGAGCTAAGAGGGCCTGTGCCGGAATGCCTCCCCGCCGATTGGCCGGGATTCGGCGAGTTTGACTGTTTTTTCGACGAAGGGCCGGGGGTCAAGGAAAACCCTGTGAACCTGGCTGCCAGAACGCAGACTCCGCCACCCGGGAGGGCCTACGACGGCCCACAAAAGCCTCCTGCCCCAAAGAATACTTGCTTGTGCACGCAATGGGCAGAGCTTTGGGACCAGGCCCTTTAAGAGATTCGTAGGCGATCTCCAGGAAGCCAAACGGATCGTCGAAGAACGACAACAATCATGACAAGACCATTACTACCGGTGATTGCGATTGCCCTGGCGCTGATCTCATCCAGATGCGCGCAGGAACCGGTCGCGACCTGGCCTGCTGAAACGACCTATCATCATGCCGTCGTAAACGGCTATAGGATCTTCTACCGTGAAGCCGGAAACCCTGATCGCCCGACGATCGTGTTGCTTCACGGTTATCCTTCCTCTTCACACACATACCGCGCATTGATACCGCTGCTCTCCGGACGTTACCACATCATTGCACCTGACAACCTTGGTTCCGGCTACAGCGACAAGCCGGACCCGGCAAACACGGACTATGATTTCGATTTTCTCGCGGCTCAAATCAGTGGCCTGATCGAGACTCTAAATCTGGACAGTTGCATTATCTACATGCAGGATTTCGGAGCACCGGTGGGCTTTCGGGTCATGATGAACGATCCCTCGAAGATTCGGGCTATTATCGCCCAGAATGCCAACGCGTATCTGGAGGGCATTCCACCGGATAAGCAGGCCTTCTTTATGAATGCGCAGTTGGACCGGTCGGCCGAGAACACTCAAAGACTCTACGAGTTCACCTCCGCACGCAACGTAAAGCACCATCAATATTTGCGCGATGTTTCAGGCAAAGAAGAGACCATGAGCCCGGATAGCTGGACCCATGATGCGCATTTCCTGGAAACGGAGAAGGAACGCCGGATCCAGGTCGCGCTTTTTCAGGATTATAAAACCAATCTGGATGATTACCCGCGATGGCAGGCCTTTCTGAGAAAACATCAGTTTCCGGCACTGTTGGTCTGGGGCAAACGGGACCCGGTCTTTACAGTTGCGGGAGCGAGGGCGTATTTAAGAGACTTACCGAATGCGGAGCTGCACCTCGTTGATGCCGGCCATTTTGCGGTAGAAGAAAAGCCTGTTGAAATCGCGAAGCATATCATCAACTTCGTAGAAAGACTGTAGGCCGGGCGCGGGACCTTACGCGGTTGCGAGTTGCTCCACTTTCGTGAGCAGGGGTTTCATTTTTTCAATCACGCGTTGCTTCAGCTCCGGGTCCGCAATCTGGAGCAGCGGAATCTTGAGCGTGTTCATCATGTGGTCGGCCTTCCACTCGTCGTTAAAGAGCAGCCGGACCTGGGGCCAGATCTTCTTCATGGCGCCGACGAGGGCCGGATCGCCCTGCTTGATGCTTCCGGTGAACTCGTTGAGCAGGCGCTGCAAACGTTCGAAGCGCTTCAGGCGGTCGTGCAGTTCGCGGATTTGACTCCGGTCCACATCCAGGTGGGCGGCGATGTTGTAGTACTCGTCGTCGTAGTTCAGATCGGCGCCGCGTTTGGCTTTCGTGTCGAGATTTCGCAGGCCGACCACGGCCTTGCCGCTCAGACCGGCGTCACCGCTCAACCAACCGCGATAACCGTCGCTGTCGCCGGTCGACTGGAACTGCTGAATGCGCTTTACGGTTTCGATGTACTGCTGGAACGTCAGCGGAATGGGCGGGAGGTCTTCGGGTTCCGGTTCGGGTTCGACCTGTGCGGTGGCCGACCCCGGCTGAATCGAAGAGACCAATCGTTCTTCGTTGCCCCCGCCCACCATGCCGTCGCCCGCGCGCAGTTTCCCCGGAGGGAGTTTCAAACCATCGCCGAACTTCTCAAGGATTTCGGCGATCATCGACTGCTCGTCCTCGGGAGCGTCCGGAAATCCCCCCCCGCTACTCGCGGGAGCACTGCTCCCCGTGCCGGAAGAACCTGACGCGCCGGCTGCCGGGGCCGCGCCTGCCGGGGCCGCGCCTGCCGAGGACGCTCCGTCCGCGGTTGCCGCGCCCTGGTTTTTCGGAAAGGGCGGCACTTCGAGACGCCCGGGAACATTCAGACCCTCACCGAACTTTTCCAGGATCTCGCTGATGATCGAAGTCTCGGCACCGCCGAGCATACTGCCAGGACTCGCGGCCGCCGCCGGGGTCGAACCCGCGGAGCCTCCGCCGGAACTCTCGCCGCCGGACGATTTCCCGGTAACGGTAGCCCCGCCACCTCCGGCCGGGGCACCGCCGGAATCCGCCGGCATCCCGGCCGACTCGCGCAGGGAAGTGCTGAGCACGTCCTGCCCCCCGTTCAGCGAGACGAGCTTCATGAGGCCCATGTCGTGGACGGCAAACCGGGCCGGCTGTTCCATGAACACGCCCAAATCACGCTCGATTTCTTTCAGGATGGAGGATGCCACCGCGGCATCGCTGACCTTGCCGCCTCCGCCGCCGCTCTGCCGGGCTTTGGCCGCCCCGACCAGTTCGGCCTCCTGCTTTGCCCGCATGGACTTTTTGACCGCATTCAGGGCCGGCAGCAGATTGCTGCCGATAAAAGCCGAGAGCTGCTCCGGGCGCACGCCGAGGCCGCGCGAGAAGGTTGGAATGTGATCGAGGAATTCGTCCGGATCCTTGATTCGGGTGGTGACGTAGTTCTTGAGTTTCGCGAGCAACGCCCGGGCCTGCTCCGGCGGGGCGTTTTTCTTTTTGAGGACGGCCTGAAAGATCTGGAGATAGGCGCGCTGATGGGCCTCGAGTTCGTCCAGATCCTCCACGACTTACGGATTGCCCGCCGGAGCAAACCGGTCAAGCATTTCAGCGGAGGACGGAGCAGCCGGGGCCGCGTCCGTCTGTCGTCAGTCTTCGCTCTCGCCGGCCGTAAGCCGGGCGGGAGCCGTGGGCAGGACGCCGCCGCGTACTGCTTCTTCTTCCACAATGCGGTAGCGCAGATACGTATTGCAAGTCGCTTCCTGGGTGTAACGCACCAGGTCGAAGTCCACCCGCGGAGAAATGAAAAAGTTCGAATTCCCGAGCCGGTCACGAATCTCTTTTTTAATGTGCGCCCGTGCTTCCGAGCGACGGTGATACAAAGTGGGTACCAACATATCGTTGCGGTATACGAGTTTTTTATCTTTGTAAACGGCTACGGTCAATTTAATCCGAAATCGTGTGCTCTGAGACGCCATGCTACTCCCCGTGTGGTTCAAAGCAAATATCGTCTCCGGGGTGGGCGGAATTAAAATGGCGGCGGTACTTTCCAGGACACGGGAGGCTTTTTTAACTCACGAACGCGACAGGCCGCTGTTTATGTCGCCTTCATTGTTCGCGATTTTTCAGGGTTTTTAGCGCGATTTCCTGTAAAGTTTTTCCCATGCTTGCGTGGTTATCGCGCCACTGCAATGAGCCATTCCGGCCGACGATGTTCGTCAGCGCGAAGAACGCGGTGAACGGAAGTTTGTGATGCACGCAAACCGCGGCCAGGCCGTAGGCTTCGAGATTTTCAAAGTCCGGGCGTGTAATCAAGTCACCCGCTAAGTTTAACTCGTACAGAGTTACCGAGTCGGTGGAATTCGCCACCCCGGTATGGAAGTTCACATCGGCCGAACGCAGGCTGCGAGCAATCCCCCCGGCCTCCACGGCAAGCGAGCGCGAGAGAGGGCCCACGGCCCGCCCGCGCCCCTCCAGGACGGCGGCGTCGTACTTCGTGAAGACGGTGCTCGCACCAAAGTGGCCGGGGCCGTACGCCGCGTCCTGATCGTAAACGCCGGCGCTGCCCAGGAATACGACCTCGGAAATCGGCGGAAGTTCCGGCAGGGATCGTTCCAGTTGCAAAGCGGCCGTAAGACTGCCGATGCCGGCTTCGAGGATGCTCACCCCGTCCAGATCCCGGGGAATGACATCGATCTCCGGCGCGAAGGCTCCCGTAATCAGGACGTGCGCTTTTTGGTTGTCATCCGTCATGCATTCACCCGGCATGCATTATGCAATCGGTGCTGCAACTGTCGTCCGTTTTTCGTTTCACCCTCATGTCACTGGTGCTCTTGCTTGCGGCGGGCGCCTGTTCCTCCAAACCCGACACGGCTCTCTGCGGCCGGTACTACCGGCAAATCCTCCATCTCCAGGCGGAAGGCCTCTCCGGCGTGCTGGCGGGGCTCAAGACGTCTCAGGGTAAGTCGGCGGTGATCGATCATTGTCTGCAACTGGAGCGAGCCGAGGTGGAATGCGTACTCCAGGCGAACTCGCTGAGCGCGGCCGAAAGCTGCGAGTACGGCGCACCCGCCGGGCCGGCGGATGCGGCGCCGCTGAGCGGTGACCTGGATTTACCGGCACCGCCGGACGATCTACCGGCCGAGCCGTGATCAAAGGGGCGCCCAAAGAAGCATTAACTTTGCTTCACTGACACTCAGTCTTCGGACGTGTTTGTTTTCACGACGTTCTCGACAAACTGCACCTGGCGAGCAAAGATCTCCGGCACACAGGTTTCACTGAAGTGCACCGGATCGATGTACTGGCTACACTGAACGACACCGGCTTCGCCCAGGTCGACGAAGTGCCCGCCGCGCGCTTCGATCTTACGAACCAGGCGATTCCAGAGTTTCGGCTCAAGCTTGCGGTTTACGGCGGCGCGCCAGAGCGGGTGGGCCGGCGGTTGCCAGAAGACGATCGGGATGCCCTCGGCCTTCGCACGATCGATCATGAGATAGACGTAGCGTTCCAGGGAAGGATCGATGCGGTAGCGTTGAAATAGCAGGTTCTCCATGGTGTCGGCCATGTACTTGTGGCGCATCTGAATGGGGAGCGGCTCTTCGCCCGCGGGAATGCCCGCCTTGAGCGGGGCGTTTTCCGGTCGCACGATGGCAGCGTCGACGACCTGGCGAAACAGAAATTCGAAGGGCTGCACCTGGTTTTGCGCTTCGCCGATGCGATAGCGCGAGAGTTCAAAGACGCGGCTGCCGATGATCGTCTTTACGTGATCGTACGGCATCTCGTGCATGTAGTTCAACGTAAACGCAAGCGGCACGCCGAACTTCAGCTCCGTAACAAACCAGGTGGTATTGCGCGTTAACGCCACCGGCGAAATCTCCACGAACACCGCCTCGGGACGCGCACCGTGATCGAGCCATTGATTGAAACGCACGTACGAGAACAGCATGGAGCTCCCCGGCGCGGCCGAGTTCAGGACTTCCCAGCGCTTCGTTTGTTCCTTCTCGGCAGGCGTAAGATAAGGATCGTTGTCGATGTGCGCGATGGACGGCGCCGTAAAGTATCCGAGGCTCCGCGAAGAACCGAAGTTCATGGCCAGGCGCCGGCCGTCCTTGCGCGCCTGTTCGATCATGGCGTCCTGGCGAAAATCGTACTCGATGGCGGTGCGAAAGCTTTCGCTGGAACCGCTGCGCGTGCAACACTGACGAAACGCGGGAATATAGGCGACCTTATCGACGGCGAAGAGCAGGAGAAAGAGGAATACCGGCAGGTAAACGCGGACGTTGCGGGGTTTAATGTCGCTCATAAAGAACCTTTTGCCACAGAGGCACAGAGAACACAGAGCTTGAAGTCTGTCTGTATCTGTATGCGCATCTCTTCTCCATGTCCTCTGTAGTCTGTGGCCAGGAGTTTTAGAACTGAAAGTATACGAACGGAATGTCCCCGCCGCCCTTCCAACTGCTGTACAGGAACAACAACAACGCGGCCGCGGGCAACCAGTACATCGCGTAGCGGTAGATCGGCTTGACGAAGGCCGCGGGCTCGTATTTGCCCTCGGGCGTTTTCTTCGGAAAGTAGTCGTTGTACTCGAGCAAGTGCAGCCCCAGGTACGTCAGCCACACCAGGCCGTGGCGGGCGGTGACCGCGAAGTGCTCGCTCCCGCCGCCGCCGAGCATCGCCTTGATCATGTTCACACCGAGCTCAAGATCCAGGCCGGCCGGAAAAAAGACGCCGATCAAACTCATGAGCGCGATCATCGTCACGTTTTTAAATACGTTGTAGGCCGTGCGCAAATAGAACGTTTGATCGTCCTCGCCTTCCCGGCGACCCCAGCTCGGGCGCTGCTTCGGAATGCCGCTCTTGTACCAGAAACGCTCGAAGGCCAGGTAGGCCCCGTGAAAGCCGCCCCAGATCGCGAAGCCCCAACCGGCGCCGTGCCAGATGCCGCCCAATAGAAACGTTAAGAACAAGTTGAAGTACGTGCGGACCTCGCCGAAACGATTGCCGCCGAGTCCGATGTATACGTAGTCGCGGAGCCAGGCCGTGAGACTGATGTGCCAGCGCTGCCAGAATTCCTGGAACGACAGGGCGAACATGGGCCCGCGAAAGTTGATGGGCAGATTGTAACCGAGCAGCAGGGCCGAGCCGCGGGCGAAGTCCGTGTAGCCGGAGAAGTCGCAGTAAATGTAAATGAAAATGAAATAGACGGCGAGCCACATGTAGACCGCCGAGTAGCTCAGCGGGTCCGACAGCACCGGCACCGTAGTCTCGATGAGAAAATCCGCGATGACGACTTTCTTGATCACGCCCGAAGCGATCAAACCCAGGCCGCGCACGCTGTCCACGCGCTCCGGATCTTTTACGCGATCGAACTTCGGCAGCAGTTGATCGTGCCGGCAAATGGGACCGGCAATCAACTGCGGGAAGAACATGATGAACAACGTGAAGTTCAGAAACGAAGGCTCTTCCGGAATCGTCTCGCGGTAGGCGTCGATATGCATGGCCAGGATCTGAAACGTATAGAACGAAATGGCCAGGGGCAGGATGATGTCCGGAAACCAGTCGGCATCGCGTTGGGCCACCGCGATCCAGGCCGGGTCCTGGTAAAAGTAGGTTACCGTATCGAGGAGAAAGTAGAAGTACTTAAAGAACGCCAGGTTCAGCAGGTTCAGTACAACGGCCGCAACCAACGCCAGGTGTGAACGGCGGCGGTAGATCCACAAAAACAGCGGATAGTTGACGGCCAGAACGACGACGAAGTGGATCAGGAAAAGGTACGACCACGACAGGTAAAAGATGATCGACCCGCCGAGCAGCACGAGCTTGCGGGCGCCGTGATTGACACTCCAGTATACGATCAGGACCGCGAGAAAGAATAAGAGGTATTCGATGCTGTTAAAGAGCATGTAAGTTTAAGTTAGCGGATGAACTCAGAACGCCGTGAGCGAAGCCCGAATGAAACTCGTGACCGGCGCCTGCTCCCGGGTATCCTCCAGGCTTTCCCGGAGTTCGGTGACCACCGTCTGCGCGTCCGTCACGAGGGTATTGGCATTGCGATGCAGTTCGTCGTCGTTTACCAGCAGGCCCAGGGTTCCTTTGCCTTCGTTGATTTTCCGGGTAATGTCCCGCACGTTCTCAATGGTTTCGCGCACGTTGCCGCGGTTCTCGCTGATGAGTTCGGCGATGCCGGCTACCGGGTCACCCGAGGCCTCACCCTGCAACTCCACGAACTCCAGGCCGTCGCGGTTTTCGATGTAATAATCCAGAGCGGTCTGCCCGCGCGAAGAAAGCTCGCCCGCGCTCACGGCGAGTACGCGGATTTCCTGGATGCTGTCCTCGGAACCGTCCGGCCGTGCGGACCCCGGGTCCACCGAGATGACTTTCCCGGACAGCAACGACTCGTTCTTGATGGCGACGATGTAGTTCTGATAAAAGACGACTTCTTCGCGCAGTTCGATGGTAACGGCGACACGTTGACTGACGCGCTGCGGATCGTCGTCGGCGACGACATTGTTCGCGGCGTCGACGGAAACCAGGTCCACGGCCTCGACGAGTCCCGACGGTACGCCGAGGACCGTAACGCGACTGCCCTCTTTGATGCCCTCGGCGTTGTCGAAGAAGAGCAAGAGCTGTTTGCCGCGCTCGGCAAACGGGCCGCTCTGGGAGACGATCGTAAAGAAACCGACCATGAAGAGCGCGCCGAAGAAAAGCAGGCCCACCAGCATGTTCTGTAGCCACGTCATGGTGTCGGTAGGATCAGCACGGCGGGAATCAGGGTCAATCCGATTTTCTCAGGCAGCGACGTTTCCGGCACTACAAGCGCCGCGGTCCTTACTCCACGGTCTCCGCTTTATTCTTTTTCTTTTGCGTAGGATCGTCCGCGTCGAGGACCATGGGTCCCGTCGACCGGCCATTGATGAACTGCTGGACGATCTCGTTGTCGGTCTCACGAATTTCGGCGGGCGTGCCGACGAACTCCACGCGACCTTGATAGAGAAACGTAATGCGATCCGCGATGTAGTACGCGGAGTTCATGTCGTGCGTGACGACGACCTGGGTGACGCCGAGTTCACGTTGCATGCGACGCACGAGTTCATTGATGACCTGAGACATCACCGGATCCAGGCCGGAGGTCGGTTCATCGTAGAGTAAGATCTCCGGATTCGTAGTTAAGGCCCGCGCCAGGCCCACGCGTTTCTTCATGCCGCCCGAGATGGAACCGGGCAGCAGGTCCCGCGCCGGCATGAGGCCGAGCCAGCGCAGTTTCTCCGAAACAATGCGATCGATCTCGCGTTCGTTCATGCGCCGCACTTCGCGCAGCGGCAGCGCCACGTTTTCGAAGACACTCAACCAGTTGATGAGGGCCCCGCTCTGAAACAACACACCCATGCGCGCCCGCAGTTTCGCCTTGCGTTGTTCCGGCGCGTGAGACATCTCTTCGCCGTCGATGAGCACCTCGCCCTCGTCCGGGTCCAACAGACCGATGACGTGCCGGATACTCACGGACTTGCCGGTACCGGAGCCGCCCAGGATGACCATGGTTTCCCCGCGACGGACACTGATATCGACGCCCTTGAGAATCTTGCGTGCACCGAACGACTTCTTCAGGCCGTGCATTTCGATGATGTTGTCAGGATGCATACGCTGTTCGTATCGCCCTCAGATCAACAGGCCGGAGAAGGCGAGCACGCTGTTGAGAAAGTCGATGGCCGCCCGGCTTTCCCGCGTGTCTTCGACGCCCTCGCGCAGTTCCTGGGTGAGTACGATCACCTCGCGCAGAAAACCGTTGCTGCCGTCCATCAACTGCGCCTGGTTCACCAGAAGGGCGATGTTCTGATTGCCTCTGTTCAGCTTGTCGGTAATGTCGCGTAAGTTGCCGGTGATTTGCCGCAGGGGTCGCCGGTTCTCCACAATCACACTGGCGATCAGGTAGAGCGGGTCGTCGTAATTGCTCGCGCGCAGAAGTTTGCGACCGTCCTCCGGAAACTCACCGGTGCGATGGTAGCGTTCCAGTTCCGCCGTGGTAAATGTAAGATGATTCAAAGTTTGCAGCGGCGTGCCTTCCGGGCCGTGCTCCGGCCGGCGTTGTTTGCCGTACGGGAACTCGCGGTAGGCGCCGCCCGGGCCGACCTCCACGACCTTCTCGGACAGGATCGTCTGGTAGCGGGTGACGACCTCGTAGTTCGGGTAGAACGGCAGGTTCCGACGCATGTGCAGAATGGCGATGACCGTTTGCCCATGGGAACCGCCCTCGGACTTGCGAGCTTCGGCCCAGGACCGCGGCCGATCGAACTCGTCCACCGTGACGTAGTAGAGATTGCCGACGGTACCGACTTCCACACCGTGGACGAAGACCGGCACGCCGGTGCGAAGACCTTCGGCACTCGCCAGGCGTACGGGGATGTGCACGACCTCCGCTCGCCAGTCGATCTTACCGAGGAAGATCGTGAAGAACAACAGGAACCCGAGGCCGCTGAAGAACGCGCCGCCCACGACGGTTTCGCCGTGTTGTTCCCATGTGCGCTTGAGGTACGTCCACATGACTTTTTTTACTCCGAGGACCGAGGGATCGAGGTGCCAGGGGAGGATTGGCCTCGCGTGCACGCGAGCAGGCCAGGAAGGCGACAGTCGCAGGCTGTTTCTTTGTTTCTTCTCAAATTCTTCGCCTCGGTGTCTCGGTCCTCGGAGTTCACTTCTTCACCGATAAAACAACGTCGTGATCATATACCCCAGCACCAGCACGAACAAAAACGAATGCACCACGGACTTGCGCACGGCGATGCCCACCCCGATGGCGCCGCCGCGAGCGGCCAGGCCCTGGTAACAGGAAATCGTCGAAATGCAGATGCCGAAGACCAGCGCTTTGAACTCGCCGACCCAGATGTCTTTCAGCCCGGACTCCGTCTTCAGAACTTCTAACACCAGATTCGTATAAGTTACGAACTCCACATTCAATTGCGTGAAGGCCACCAGGCCGCCGCCCAATACACCGACCAGAGTCGCGTAGGCCGAAAGCACGGGCACCATGATAGTAAAACCCATGATGCGCGGGAGGATCAAGTACTTCACGGGATCGATGGACATGACCTCGAGGGCGTCGATCTCCTCGGAGACGGTCATAGTCCCGATCTCCGCGGCCATGGCCGAGCCCACCGCCGCCGCGAGGATCAGGGCCGTCATGAACGGGCTGAACTCCCGGGTCAACGTAACGACGATCACCTGGCCGATGAGATCCTGCTGGCCGAAGTCGCGCAGGGCCAGGCCGGTTTGTAAGGAGATGATCATCCCCGAAAACGAGGCCACGATGCTGACGACGAACAAGGACTTCACACCGGCGACGTACATCTGTCGCATGGTCTCGCCGCGTTTGAACCAGAGATGCGGCAGCGCGATGAGTGTGCGGGCCAGCAAGATCAGGGCGGCGCCGGCGCCCCGGATGGAGTCCAGCAGAGTCTGGAGCTGTGGGATCGAAAGGTTCATGCGCGGGCGGAAGGCGTAACCATATGCTTACGCCACGACAGCAAACGGTCGGGCGGGCTCACCGTCAAGCGGGCCGCAAATCCGGTTGCGAAGACGGGCCGCTCCCGCACGGTGCGTAGTGCGGATGATACGAAACAAGAACGATTGGAAGCTCAAGATCCTGATCCTCCTCGCCGGAGCGGGAATCACCGCGCCGGTCCTCGCCGGCGGCGAAGACCGCGTACCGGTTCTGACCTTTTCGAATGCGACCGAAGAAGTGCGGATCCAGGACGAACTGGAGAGTCTCGCCGATCCGTCCGGAAGCCTCGACATAACGGCGGTGCGGCGACTGGATTTCGAACCGTTCGCCGGTTCTCCCGGCTATGCCTCCGGTGCTTTCTGGTATCGAACGAAAATCCACAACGCCGCGGGCACAGACGAACTTGTCCTGGAAATCACCTACCCGGTCCTGGACCACATCGATCTCTACGTCGTTCCGGACTCGCAGGCTGCCGCCGAATCACGACAGCGGGGCGGCGACGCCCTCGCCTTTGCGCAACGTGAGTTTCACTACCGCAACTTCGCGTTCCCGCTACACATCGCCCGGGGGACATCGGCGACGATCTACCTGCGCGTGGAGACCGACAGCTCCGTCCAGGTTCCGATCGTCTTGCGCACCGAACAGGCGTTTCATCGGCATCGCCAGTCCGGCGAGGCCGTCCTGGCGTTCTACTACGGCGGCATGATCATCATGGCGGCGTACAACTTCTTTTTGTTCTTTGCGCTGCGCGATCGTTCGTATCTGCACTACGTCGCGCTGAACCTTTCGCTCGTCTTTATCCTGCTCGTCCAGAACGGCCTGGCCTACCAGTACCTCTGGCCGACCTCGATCTGGTGGAACGACCGCGCCCAGGCGCTCAGCGTGTTGATCGGTTCCGCCTTCACTCTGGCGTTTTGCCGCTCCTTTCTCGGATTGCGTTCGGTGCTGCCCCGCCTGGACCTGGTCGTCCGCATCATCATCGCCGCCATTGCTGTCGCAAGCGTAGCTTCTCTTCATATAGACTTAAGAACAAGTCTGCGCATCGCCTCGCTGGCGGCCATCACGGCGGCCGTCCTGGGATTGATCGTCGGTTTTGCCGCCGTGCTTCAGGGACGGCGAGCGGCGCGGTTCTATCTCCTGGCCGAGGCGGCGCTCATCCTCTTCGCCGTCCCCATGGCCCTGCGCAACTTCGGCCTCTTGCCGCATTCTTTTTTTACGACGTACGGCCTGCACATCGGCTCATTGATCGAGGTCACTCTGCTGTCGTTTGCATTGGCGGACCGCATCAACATCATCACACAGGAACGCGAGCAGGCCCGGGCCCGGGCGACAAAACTGGAACTCCGGGCGGCCCGGGAACGCGAAAGCCTGCTCGCGGATTTTCACGATCATCTCGGCGGCAACCTCACCGACATCCACGTACTTGCCCGGCGCTTAAACGATGAACAACCGCAGAGTAGCGTGCTCACCGAAATCGCCGAACGTTCGCGGGTCCTTATGCATAACTTCCAGGACGCCCTGTCCGCAGGAGACGACCTGCGCGAACTCCAGGACAACTTCATCGAGGGTCTGCGGCTCATTCTACTGCGACGCTACGCCCGCGCGGAACGGCCGTTGCTCTTCGAAACGGATGCGAACACCGAACGCCGGCTCGCCGGGGCGGACGACGATCTACTGCGCTGCATCCACGCGATCAGCCGGGAACTGGTGACGAACGATCTCAAGTACGGCGCGGGCACGGCGGAATGGGAACTGCGTTTGGCCGACGCTTCCAACCTGCAACTGCGATGTACCGCCGACACCCGGGGCGCCGATGCGGACATGCACGGCGGCGGCCGCGGTCTGGAGAACATCCGCGCGCGCCTGGCGGAATTCGACGGCGAACTCACGGTACAGAATCACGCCGGCCGGCATGAGGTCCGGGTCTTGCTGCGCCTGAATGCGGCTGCCCGCGCCTAAATATCCAGCCAGAGAAACTTAAGCGTATGCCCGCCGACGCTGGTGCGCCCGCCGGGCAACTCCACGCCCGGATGATCGCGGCGATAGCCCAGAAAACCGCCGAGGAATTCCACGGACCAGTACTCGGGCTCGTTGTGGGTTTCGAAACCGAGCAGGAAATGATGCCCCGAGTCCCGTTCGGGATTCCAGTAGCGCGAGTAGAGGCGAAACATGGTGGCGAAATACCGGTCGCCGTTTTCGTAGATGTTGTACTCGAAGAGGGACCAGAAGACGCCCCACACGCGCTCGAATTCATCGGAACGCAGCGGCCACAATGTAAGCGAACGAAACTCGGTTCGTCCGCGGCTGTCATCGATGTAATAAAAGAGCGGCCAGATCTTGAAGTACTTCTCGGTGTCCTGCGTCTTCTTGAAGTAGGTGTCCGAGTTCCAGTAGAAGGGAATTAGAATATCGTAATCGCTTTCGAGGATGACGGAGTGAGTTTGCAGATTCACCCAGAACGGCGTAATAAATTCGGCAGATTTGTAGTAGGCCTCTTCGGTTTCTTCCTCGGTGGCGTCGGGCGGAATCTCCGAACCGAAACGATAGTTGCCGTAAAACGGGAAGATGATGTGCTTACGAATGCGCGGGCTTTCGTTGCGCGAGTACTGATACAAAAAGAACAGCGCGTTGAAATCCAGGGCTTCGGTTTGTTTATCTTCACCGTACGCCACAAAGCCGCCGAGGAGCGGCAACCACAGAAACGTATGCGCGCTCAGGTTCCCCTGGTCCGACCACTTGCGGCCGTAAAACGGAAACGCGAAGAACCAGTGTCGCGGTTCTTTTTTATCCAGGGCCTCCGAGCCCCATTGAAAGAACGGCCACAGCACGGTCTTGCGATCGTACTTACCCTTGTGATGTTTGCGCGAGTACAGCGGCAGCACGCGAAAGTCGTTGCGCGTCTTCGATCCGCCCCACATGATCAGCGGCCACAGTAACGAACGCGCTTTATAATCGCGGTGCGACCAGCTTGAGTACAACGGAAACAGGAAGTAATTGATCTCCGACCAGCCGAACTTGTTCTTCAGGCGCCCGTAAAACGGAAACACCGAAACGTAGCGCTCGCCCGATGCATCGCCGCTGCCGAAGCCCAGGATCGGTGACAGGAAGTCCGAGTCTTCGGCGGTGTCCTCGTGGTAATAATCGTCGCCGGTAAAGAAGTACAACAACGTCCAGCGGTTCCAGTAGTTCGTGCCGTGACTGTAGAAGATCGGATAGAGGACGTTATGGTACGTGTAGGCCTTTTCATCGCTATGATAGCGATGATAAAACGGATGCACAATGAACTCGTGCTGCCCCGGCGCACTGGTGCTTTCGTAGAGAAACAGGAACTGCCAGTACTCGCGCCGCGTTTCGTCTTCCACGCGCGTGGGCATGCGGGCCTCCAACAGCGACGGCAAAAAGAACAGGCATGTCCCGAGGATTAAGAAGAAAAAACGCAACATGGGCATAGGATCATTCGGGCGTCTCGCCCGGCCGCGCCGCCGAGGCGGCCGGGCGACCGCGCTGCTCCGCACTCCGCGTTCGCTTCGGTCCTCCGCTTCGCTCCGGACTGGCGCTGCGCGCCATGCTCCGCATCGCTGACGCGAAGACGGAACCACGAGCCTTTCTGCACACAACTCAGGCCCCCGTGGATCGTCCACGAAAAGCCGGATTTCCTCTTTATTTCCCGGCCCCTTCCAGAATTATGGCCGCACTATGGACGGCGGATCAGGCAATTCTTCTATCTCTCTCGACAATCCCTTTCGCAAGGACAACGACGGCGACGACACGCCGCTCAATGCATATACCGAAACCCTGAAAATGGGCCGCGAGCTCATTGATCGCCCGCTCCAGGGCGGCGGCAAGGCCCGGGTCATGGTCCAGCACTCGAAGGGCCGCATGACCGTCTGGGAACGGATCCAGGTCCTCACCCGCGAAGACCCGAACATCCTCTTTCAGAACTGGGGCCCGGCCCTCGACGGCGCAAGCATCGTTACGGGTATCCTCAATATTAAAGGCCGGGACGTCGCGCTCTACGGCCACGACTTCACCGTCCGCGCCGGCTCCATGGACGCCACCAACGGCGCGAAGCTCGCCCGGCTCATCCACATGGCCGGCGAACACGGCATCCCGCTGGTCGGCATGAACGACTCCGCCGGCGCTTACGTCCCCGCCGGCGTGGGCGGCCTCGACGGTTACTCCGAAGCCTTCACGGCCCTGCGCAAAGTCAGCGGCGTCATCCCGAGCATCATGCTCATGTTCGGCTACAACGCCGGCGGCGGTGCGTACCTTCCGCGCCAGGGATCGTTCATGATCCAGTGCCAGGATACCTTCTTCGGTCTCACCGGTGCCGGCGTCGTCAAAGAAGTCCTCGGCGAAGACGTTACCCCGGACGAACTGGGCGGACCGGGCGTGCACGGCCAGAGCGGCGTCGTCGACCTGGTGGCCCCGGATGAACTGGGCTCGCTGCGCAAGTGCCTGCGCCTGCTCGATTACATTCCGAACAACAACTACGAGTTCGCCCCGTTCCATCAAACGAGCGACCCCATCGATCGCAAGACTTACGAAATCGATCTGCTCTTAAACAAAACGTTCACGTCGCCCGCCGGCTTCAACACGCCGTTCGACATGACACTCATCATCCAGCAGCTCTGCGACCACGGCGCGTTCTTCGAACTGCAGCCCCAGCGGAACCGCAACCTGCTCACGGCCTTCGGTCGCCTGGGCGGTCATGTCGTCGGTTTCATGGCGAACAACTCCGCGGAGTCCAGCGGTCAGATCGACATCGGCGCGGCATACAAGGGCGCGCGCTTCATTCGCTTCTGCAATCTATACAACATTCCGGTCATCTTCCTCGAGGACACCACCGGCTTTCTCCCGGGCCGCGAGCAGGAGAGCGCGGGCATCGTCCAGGCCGGCCGCGCCATTATGGATTCGATCATCGACCTGCGTACGCCGCGCCTGCTGCTGATCGTGCGCAACGCCTTCGGCGGCGCGTACGCCATCTGGAACTCGCATCACGTCGGCGCCGACCTGGTGCTCACCTATCCCACGGCCCGCGTGGCGGTGATGGGTCCGGCGGGCAAAGAGTTCGTCTACAAAAAAGAAATCCAGGCTGCGCGTAAGAAGTATTTAGAAGATGTTAAGGCCGGCGCCCCCGAGGCCGAGGCGAAGGCCGAACTGGACCGCCTGCTCGTAGATCTGGGCCAGCGCTATGAAAAAGAACTCATGAACCCGAAGGAAGCCCTGTCCCTCGGTTCCATCTCTCGCGTGGTCATGCCGGAGGATTCGCGCAGTGTGCTGGCGGAGAATTTGAACTATCTCATGCGGCACTATACGCCGGGCCCGCTGACGGAACCGCAGAGAGAGTTTCATTGAGCGCGGGAGGAAACCCGAAAACTCCAAAGCTTCTCTGCTTAGAAATTACTTGCACAAAGAGCTGCTGTCGGTGTAATCTGGAGCACCTGGCGAAGGTGAGATCATGGCTGTAACAATCATTGATGAATATGGCAACATGCGGGAGTGGCAGACCGAAAAGCTCTTAAAACGCCGGGTCGCGGAACTGAAGATTGACGAATTAGAAGAACTGGACGACAATCAGGTCTGGGAAAAAATTGAGGAGTACATCGAACAGGATAAAGAATCCCGGTGAACGAAATCCCCGCGATTAGCCTGGTCTATTGGCTGGTCATATGCATCCCGGGCTACATTTCACTTATTTTCTATCGCCTGGCAATTAACTCCCGACCTCGCAGCAGCTACGAATTCCTGCTCCAGGCAGGCATATTCGGGGCCTTCCTCTTTATACTAAGTCGACTTGCTTTTCTCGTTCTGTATGGATTAGCACCTGTTGCTTTCGACCACGTAAAACATGCGCTGAACGCCGTTATCTTCGTTCCTTATGTCGGTACCGTTATTCTGGCGACGGTGGGGGCTCCCTTCGCTGGATTGCTTGCCGGATACTTCTTACGCTCCATACACCGCAGTCCGCAGTGGATTAGTCGCCGCCTATCGTTCCTGTCATATATACCCGGCGATCAAGATGCCCTGGAGAGCATCGAACGGAGTCGCTTTCCATTCGTATGCTCGCTGAGCAACGACCAGGTCTACGTTGGATGGATTCTCAAAGC
This sequence comes from Leptonemataceae bacterium, assembly GCA_965227295.1. Classification (GTDB taxonomy): domain Bacteria; phylum Spirochaetota; class Leptospiria; order Leptospirales; family Leptonemataceae; genus JANSYA01. Next base: position 608,046 of record OZ245742.1, read on the forward strand.
AACGCGCGACAAAGAGGAGAATCTCAAAATCCTGGAGATGGTCATGCTCTTGAGCGGGCGACGTACCAAAGTGAATCGCCCCTCCGAAGAGAGCACAAAAGTCACTTACAATTACGCAATTCCAATTTACGAATACGGAAATCCTCTGCGAGGATCGCGCAGAAGCTACCTGGACTTCAACAATATTGTATCTCTCGGCGAATTACACATCCCAACTTTTGCCAAAACCGTTCGCAAGGGTTACAGCGATATCAAGACCAGCGATCTCAAGATTTTTGCATCCAGCCTCTTCTATCTCAAGCAGGATATAACACCGTTATACGAGTTGATTAAAGAACGAGAAGCAACGACATCGCCAAAGAAACCGAACACCCGCAAAAAACGCTCCCGCAAATGAAAATCTACCACAACCCCCGCTGTTCTAAGAGCCGTGAAACTCTGCAACTCATCCGCGATGCCGGTGTCGAACCGGAGATCGTCGAGTATCTGAAGAACCCGCCGACCGCGGAAGAACTGCGCGATCTGCTCAAAAAACTCGGCACCGGCGCATCCACTATCGTGCGCACCAAAGAAGATACGTACAAACAACTCTTCGCAAACAAACAGCCCACCGACGACCAACTCATCGCGGCCATCGTCAAACACCCGGTGCTGCTCGAACGTCCCATCGTCATCAAAGGCAAGCGCGCTGTAATCGGCCGCCCGCCGCAAAACGCGACCGAACTGCTATAAAAGATCAACCACCGACCTACACAGACACCGAGCTTTCCACGCAATCCCTCCGTGACTCTGTGCCTCGGTGCTAAATTTGTCATAAGACACGCCGCGCATTTCCCGCACACGTTCACACGACGCATCCTTACATTGACACAGTGAAAGTCATCGTCATCGGCGGGGGAATCGGCGGGCTCAGTGCCGCTGCCTTGCTCGCGCGGGACGGCATCGCCGTCGACGTGCTCGAACAGAATCGTGTGGTCGGCGGCTGCGCGTCGTCGTTCTATCGCCAGGGCTACTACTTCGAAAGCGGCGCCACCACGTTGGTCGGCCTCGATACAGGCATGCCGTTGCGACATCTGCTCGATGCTACGGGCATTCAGCTCAACGTGATGCCGCTGCACGTGCCCATGCAGGTAATCCTGCGCGACGGCACGATTCTGACGCGCCACCAGGACCTGGACGCGTGGATCGCCGAGGCCGAGCGCGTCTTCGGCGCGGCGGGACAGCGGCCGTTCTGGGAATTCTGTTATCGACTTTCGCAATTCGTCTGGAAGGTCTCGTTGCAGTATCGCGCGTTTCCGCCGTCCAGCGCCGGTGATTTGCTCGATGTGTTGCGATCGGCCCGGCCGGCGCGCATTCCCGGCCAGCTCGCCGCCGCGCGCTACGCCTTCGTGACGATGGACCGCATTCTGCGACGCTTCGGCCTGCACGAGAACCAACGCTTCTTAGCTTTTGTCGACGAACAGTTACTGATTACCGCCCAGAACACCCGCGGCGAAGTAAACGCCCTCTTCGGCGCGACGGCGCTCTGCTACACAAACTACACGAACTACTACGCCCCGGGCGGCCTTGTAACCGTGGCCGACGCGATAGCGCACTACATTGAAGACCACGACGGCAACATTCGCACACGCACCCTCGCCGAACGCGTGGAGCCCATCGACGCCGGCCGCGCCGGCTATCGAGTCATCACAAACCGCGGCGAATTCACGGCCGATCGTCTCATTTCAAATCTACCGATCTACAACACCCTCGATCTCTTCGACGCCGGCCACGACTTCGGCCGTAAACTTCGGCGGCGACTGCAACCGAAGCTGTTACCCTCCACAAAACTCTGGTCCGCGTTCACGATGGGCCTGGTCTTCCGGCGCAAGCGGCCCTTCGATTCGTTGCATCATCAAATCCATTTGCGCGCGCCGCTGCCGGTCATCGGTGCGAAGAGCATCTTCGTTTCCCTTTCGCATCCCGGCGACGACCTGCGCGGGCCGGTCGACCGGGTGATCGCTTCGGTGAGCACGCACATCGCCAATCCGGAGAGTCACATGGACTTCGACGTCGACGCCGTGGGCGATGCGATCGTTGCGGAGTTGACGGCGCGCGGTTTCTTCGAAGAGGACGATCTGGTGTATCGCCATCACTCCACGCCGCGGACCTGGCAACAGTGGACGAAGCGCGCCTTCGGTTTCGTCGGCGGTATGCCGCAGTTCAAAGCGATCAAACCCTGGCACATGCTGGACGCGCGCCCCGGAAAAAACCTGTATCTCTGCGGCGACACGGCCTATCCCGGCCAGGGCATTCCCGGCGTCTGCTTGTCGGGCATTACGGCGCACCACAAACTCATGCGCGACGCCGGGCGCTCTCCGCGTTATACTGAACGCACGGAATCAACATGCACATCCTCATCGAAACCCGCGTCGCCCAGGACTTTCGCACGGTCTTCCGCGGCTTCCACCGCGATCTCTTCGTAAAACTCACGCCGCCGGATGTTCCGGTGGAAGTCCTGCGCTTCGACGGCTGCACCACCGGCGACCGGGTGCATCTGCGTCTCACGCTGCCGATCATCAAACTGAAGCAGGACTGGCAGTCCGAAATCACCGAGCACGGCGAGTCCGACGACGAGTGTTTCTTTGTGGATGAGGGCCGCAAACTTCCATTTTTCTTGCGTTACTGGAAACACCGGCACGTCATTCGCAAACATCCCGACGGCGGCGCGGTGATTGTCGACGACATCACGTACAAAGCGCCGGTGCCCGGCATGGGCCTGGTGTTGTATCCAAAACTACGCGCCGACTTCAGGGCGCGGGGGCCGGTGTATCAGGAAGTGTTCGGCCGCCCCGAATGAAAAGGGAGCGGGTCAGGTTAAAGCTTTTTGGCCCCCGGGCTGCTCCGGGCTCGCGCGAAGGGCCCCGGCTCACAACGCGCCAGGGATGCGAAGGGTGGCGCGCAGCGCCAGTCTCGCGCTCGCGCGAGACCGAAGCGACAGCGGAGCCCGTAGCAGCCCGACCGCCGCCGCAGGCGGCGGGGGCGCCCAAAAGAATATACCCTGATTTACTACATCCTTATTCGGGGCGGCCGGGATAATTTTACTGGCACTTCTGATTTCCCGGCGGAATCTGTCCGTTCACGATGGCGACGGCGAAAGCGAAGACAGTTTTACTCTGCGGCGGCACCGGGCTCATCGGCTCGCGACTCCAGGAAATGCTTCGTAGCGAGGGCTACCGCGTAAAGATTCTCAGCCGCCGCAAAGCCGAAAGTCCCGATCTCTACTACTGGGACCCCGACCGCCAGTTTTTGAATCCGGACGCGCTGGAATGCGACTTCATCATCAACCTGGCCGGCGCCGGAGTCGCCGACAAAAAGTGGACCGCGAAGCGCAAGCAGGAGATCATCGACTCCCGCGTGCAATCGGCGGAACTCATCTACAAGAAACTCACCGAGTTCAAACGTTACCCGAAGGCCTACATCTCCGCGTCGGCCATCGGCCTCTACGGCAACCACGACGCGAGTGTTACGGTGAACGAGGACTCGCCGCCGGGCCAGGGTTTCCTCGCCGAAACCACCGCACGCTGGGAACAGGCCGCGAACGAATTCAACAAGCTCGGCATGCGTACCGTTCTTATTCGCATCGGCGTTGTGCTCTCTCCGGACGGCGGGGCGTTACAAAAAATCGCGCAGCCCATTAAATTGTATGCGGGCGCACCGCTGGGTTCCGGCGAACAGCTCATGTCCTGGATTCACATCGATGATTGTTGTCGCCTGTTCCTTCAGGCCGTGAAAGAGCGCGACATGAAGGGCCCGTACAACGCCACGACGCCGAACGCCGTCAGCAACGCCGAGTTCACCCGCCTCACCGCGAAGGTCCTGGACAAACCCCTGATCCTGCCTAACGTTCCCGCATTCGCACTTAAGATGATGCTCGGCGAGATGGCGGAGATCGTTCTCGAAGGCGTCCGCGTCGCCCCGGAACGCACGCTGGAAACCGGTTTTACGTTTCAGTTCCCGGACCTCGAAGGTGCGCTGCGACACCTGTACGGGCGCAACGAAGAATCGGAATCCGCGCCGCCGGAATCTTCATCGGCATCTCCATCCTGATTCGCATTGTTCATGACCAGGGCACTCATCACAGGCATCCACGGTTTTGCCGGCTCGCACCTCTGCGCGGAAGTTCTACGGCGCGGGGGCAGCGTCTGCGGATTGGATCGCAGCCCGCGCAGCATTGCCGATCTTGCGTCCACCCCGGCCCTGCAAGGCCTCGACCGGAAACACATCGAAGCCAACGTAAAACTTGAGACCAGCGACCTGAGCGACGCGGATCAACTGCGCTCCATCCTCGAAAGCCACGGCGTACATCAGATCTATCACCTGGCGGGCATGGCCTTCGTCCCGGATAGCTGGAACAGCCCGGCGACGACGCTGCACGTAAACTCGGCCTGCGCCCTGAACTTACTCCAGGCCGCCCGGGACGTTCAGTGGGACGGTCGCTTTTTGTTCATCAGCTCCAGCGACGTCTACGGCACGCCCCGGGACGGCGAGCTGCCGCTGAACGAGGCTTCGCCCATTCGTACGGAGAGTCCGTACGCCCTGTCCAAGTACACCACCGAGAACTTTGCCTGGTTCTACGATCGCAAGCGCATGACGACGCTTACCGGCGGCCGCGCGCCGAAGCAGCATTGCTTCGACGTCGTCGTGGCCCGGCCGTTCAATCACATCGGCCCCGGCCAGCGCGAGGATTTCGTCGTGCCGGCGTTTCTCGCCAAGATTCGCAGCGCAAAAGCTAAGAACGAAGACTTCATCCAGGTGGGCGAACTGGGCGCCGTGCGGGACTTTACCGACGTGCGGGACGTCGTGTCCGCCTACGTACTGCTGCTCGACAAAGCCGACGCCGGCGAGATCTACAACATCTGCACCGGCCGGCAAATCCGCATCAGCGAAATCCTGGACACGGCTCAAAAGGTCGCGGGCTATCCGGTGGAGTATCGCATCAGCGAAGACCTGCTGCGCCCGGAGGGCAAGAACCAGCGCTACGGCGATCCGGCGAAGCTGCGCGATCTGGGCTGGGAACACCGCTATTCCCTGGAAGACAGTATTCGCGACATGTGGAACTGCTTCAAATAAAGACCGCGGGCTAACCGCTAACTTTTACGAACGCACGGTTTAGAATTTCCATGGCCGCAAAAAAGAAAACGAAAGGCGTCGCAAAGGCCGCGGGCAACATGCGCGAGATGGCGCTGTTCGACCTGGACTTCACGCTGATTCCTCACGATACCATGTTCTTGTTCGCGAACTTCGTTCTGAAGAAGCAGCGGCGACGTTTGTTTTACCTGGCCGTATTTTTACCTCTGGTCCCGCTGGCGGCGTTCAAGTGGGTCGGCATCCTGTCGCTGAAGAGCGCGTTCTTCAGTTTTCTCTGGGGCCTCAGCCGCGAGCAACTGGACGAACTCGCGGCGGAATTCGTCCGCACCGAGGTCGAGCCACGGCTCTTCCCCGAGGTTCGCGAAGAAGTCCGACGCCAGAAAGAACTCGGCCGCACCGTGGTGTTGAACACGGCGTCGCCGGGCATTTACATCGAAGCAATCGCGAAGCTGCTGGACTTCGATTACTGGTTCGCCACGCCCATGATATTGCCGACGGCCGGTTCCGGCGCCCGCCTGCCGCTGTTCCAGAAATTCTCCGGGCCGAACAACAAGGGCGTACAGAAAATTGTCGCCATGCGTCAGGCGGGTCTGCTCGCTCCCGTTGACGATCCCCGGGCCGAGCAGGAGCGCGTACGCTTCGCCGCGTCGGACAGCACCGCCGATCTGCCGATGCTGGAAATGGCCGAGGAAGGCCTGTTGATCGATCCGAGCATTGCAAAATTTCAGAAGAAGACCGGTCGTGATCCAGGTGCGGATTCCGGTCGTTTTTCGGACTGGACAATCTGGCGTCCGCGCGCACCGTACTCCGGTGTCGTCGGCAAGTACAGCGCGGCCATGCGCCAACTGCTGGGCCTCTATCCGCATGCATGAACTCAGACTCATTCTCGCGCGCCTGCTGCTACCGGCTGCGATCGGCCTGACGTTTGCCGCCTGCACGAACTACACCGCCGAAGAGCAGCTCGTCAATCCGCCCATCATCCTGGACATCACCGCGGAGGGTACGGGGCACATCATCACCGTGGCGGCGCAAAACTCCGAGATCGGTTTTTTTACGTATCGATTGTTTCAGGGAACTTCGGAGGCGGACGTCTTTACCCAGAATCCCCTGGGCGGCACGGACTGCGGTCCCCTGGCCCTGCTCCCGGACACGGCCACGAACTACATCATCGAAGTCAAACCCGGCCAATCAACCGTCACCGCGGGCGCGAGCGGCCTGCGCCTCTGTTCCATTCCGGCGACGTTGAGCTCCGGCGAAGTCATCGCCATCCGCGCGGTGATCTTTAACATCACTTCAGTGCAAACCAGCATTCCCTCAAACGTTTTTACGGTGCCGTAGCGTGGCCGACGCGGATCATCGAGTACGGATCGTCGAACTGCCGGCGGAGTGCAAGGCGGTATTGCGTGATGCAACCGGCGCGGACGGCCAGGCGGCTTTTGTCCAGGAACGGAAACGCATCTGGTATCTTCTGGATATCGGCCGGGCGATTGCGCAGATAGCGATGCGGGTCTTCGTCATCGTTACTTTCACCGCGATGATCGCACTGGCCGTGGCCGCGATCATCCTCGATGGATTCCACTGGGCCGCGATGGTCGTGATTGCTGTGGCCGTGGCCGTAGTCTGGGCCATGATTACCGGGCGGGCACGAAACCCGGATCGCGAATACAGCCTCCTGGATACGTGGGCGATCTACCGGCACGGCTGGTATGCCATCGGCTGGTTCCGCGTCGGTGATCGCGTTCTGATTCGCAACTTACGGGAGCACGCGGAACTGACGCCGCCGGGAGCCAGGCTCGCACTGCGCGCGCACTATCATAAAGAAGACGGCACCTGGAGCTTTCCGATTCCCGACAAACAAAGCGACATTCTGCCGGAAGATATTCCGGGAATCGTCGAAAAGTTTCCGAAAGCCATGGTCGTGTTCGATCTCCACGTCGACGGCAAGTTCTTCAGTTCGTCCTGGACGCCGGTGCCGGCCCGGGAAGCTGCCGTGGAAATCGAACGCCTCGGGATTCCGTGGCGCTAATCTTTACGGAAGTTTTGACGTACACAAAAAACCCCGGCACGATCACCGGGGCTTTTCCGAAGTTATGCGCGCGTTTTTCAAGCGCCGCGGAACAACTGACGCGGATCGAGAGACTCGGAAAGTTTGTAGAAGCGACCGCCGCCGCTCGCGTTCGCCAGGAACGGCGGGACTTCGATCTTCTGCGCTTCGATGAACTTTTTGGTTTCGTCGATACCGCCGAGGAAATCGACCCAGGCGGACGGCGGGACCCAGTTGAAACCGAAGCCCATGGCGCCGTCGACACCGTTCTGGTCGGTGACCTCGGGAATGAGCGAGAACGAGTAGGCGATGTAACGCGCGATCATGCGGCGCAGCAGGTCCGCTTCGAAGCCCTTCGCGTTTTTGAAGATGTCCATGGCCGTGCGATAGTCGGATTCATGAATGGCCGTAGCCGCTTCTTTGCGAAAGGGGATGTCGATGTTCGGCAGATCCTCGTACTGGCCGGTCTTCGTGTTCAGGACCTGCTTGGTGCGCTTGCCTTCGGGTGTCTTGCCGCGAAGATAGAGACCCTTGCCGGCCTTGTTCCCGAGCGCGCCGTCATCGATGAGCTTCTGAAAGTACGCCGGCATTTTGAATGTTTCGTGCGCGGAGTCCTTCGTGTTATCGTAGATGTTGTCGACGATGGCTTTGTGTACGTCCAGGCCGACGAGATCCACGGTGGCCAACGGCGACATGGCGCGGCCGGTGTATCCACCGAACAGAGAATCGATGAGATGAATGCCGCCTTTGTCCTGGTACTCTTCGGCGAGGATGGCCACCTCGTTCATGAACTGGAAGCCGATGCGGTTGCCCGCGAAGGCCGGCGTATCGTTGGTTACGACGACCTTGCGCAGAAGCTGTTTGTCGAGGTACTCGACGAGCCCTTTCGTGTACTCCGGATCGTTGCCGGAATGCGTGACCAGTTCGCAGAGCGTGAGTTTGTACGGCGGGTTGAAGAAGTGCGTACCGTAGTAATGCTTTTGCCCGTCGGCGTCGAAGTGGGACGCCAGGCGGCCGATGGAAAGACCGGAACTTACGGTGGAAAGCAAGGTGCCGGGCTTGCGCACCGCGGCGATGCGCTTGTGCAGCGGTTCCTTAACTTCGTAGGATTCTGCCACGCATTCAAAGACCCAGTCACTTTCGGCGACGGCCTTTTCGAGATCCGCATCGTAGGTTCCGGCAACGAAGAGATCTTCGATGACGCCGGACCGCACGGAACCTACCGCCTTGTTGATTCCTTCTTGCGCTTTGTCCACGGTGCGCGCGAGCATGTGGACTCTGGCACCGCCGAAGCCGGCGACAATTGCCGCGGAGCCCGCGCCCATTGTACCGTTTGCTCCCAGTAGAGTTACAACTTTCGGTTCTTTGAATTCGGCCATAATGAGGCTGGACAATTCTCATACGTCGACCCACAGGTCAACAAAATGATTCCTGAGGCCCTGCTTGTTACGTTGCGTTTTGTATGCATCTCGCACCTGGCTTCCTGCGCCGTGTACCTGATGCTGCACCATCGCGGGCAGAGCAGCGCGCGTTACGGTGCGGCCTTCTGCCTCGGCGTCATCGCCTATCTGATCGTGCCGTCGCTGTACCCCACGACGTTGTGGATCATCCTGCCGCTGTTCGCCGTAGCCGGAACCCAGGCCTTCTGGTTCTGGATGCTGGCGTTGTCTTTTTTTCGGGAAGGCTTCCGCAGCCGGCCGGTGCACTGGTTCGTTCTCGTCGTGAAGGTCGCCGTATCCGTCGCCATGGCCTGGATGATCGCGCGCAATATGTCGCATATCTCGCCGGAGGTCGAGTTCCTGTACGTGTTGCCCGCGGTATCGTTTTCGGGTGTGCTGGTGATCCTGGGAATCCGCGAGGCAGTCCGGGATTACGGCGACGATTTGCTGGAAGGTCGTCGCAACCTGCGCGTGCTCTACGTCACGGCCGGCGGCGGCGCCATTCTGTTTGCCAGTGTCTTTCGGCTTGGTGCCCAGGGCGAAGAACTGCGGAGCCTGCATCAACTGTCGACCTACGTGCTGACGCTCACGCTGTGTTACGGCTTTCTATGGACCGCGATGACGGTGCGCGCCGATTTATTGGAAGAAAGTCCGGCCACCGAAGATGTAAAGCGCGGCGACCCGACCCTCGATGAGGCGCTGCGCCGGCGCCTGGTCAATGCCTTTGAGTTGGAGCGCATGTATCGCGAGGAGGGATTGACGATCCGCCGCCTGGCCGCCCGCTTAGAGAGCACTGAGCATAAGTTACGTCGCTTGATCAACGCGGGTCTGGGTTACCGAAACTTCAACGACTTCCTGAACCGCTATCGCATTCAGGAGGCCTGCGAGATCTTGCTGGATCCGGGACGGCGGGAACTGCCCATCGTGCGCATTGCCGACGACCTGGGTTACCGGTCCCTGGGATCGTTCAACAAGGCCTTTCGAGACCTCACGGGCCAGACGCCCACGGAGTACCGCCGGGCCGAAACACCGGAAACGTCCGCTTCGCAAAAACCTGACGATTTTCGAAATTCGTAGGGTTTTTCGGAAATCCGGTAGCGGCCCGTCGACGAGTCTGGTATGATTCGACGATTATGAGCGAAATCACACCGGCCCTCCTCCTCTACGTATTCACATTCGTATTCTTACTCGTCACCGTTCGGTACCTGGTGCTCGCGGGACTCACGTATACGATCTTCTGGAAGTTCCTCAAAGAACGCCTGCATCACCGGCGCATTCAGCAGAAGTTTCCGAACGCGTCGAAGTTGTGGGCCGAGTTCAAGTGGTCCTTCGCCACGTTCGTAATTTTCGCTTTGATGGGCGTGGGCATGCACATCTTACGTAAGGCCGGCTACACGCAAAACTACGCAAACATCGCAGACTACGGCTGGGGCTACTGGTTCTTCAGCATCGCCCTCATGGCGGTGATGCACGACGCCTACTTCTACTGGACGCATCGGTTCATGCATCTGAAGTCCGTGTTCAAGTACGTTCATCGCGTGCACCACGAATCCTCGAATCCCTCACCCTGGGCGGCGTTCTCGTTTCATCCCATCGAGGCGGCGATCGAGTTCGGCATTGTCATCGTCATCGCGCTCACGATTCCCTATCACGTCTCGGCGATGATCGTATTCTTTACCTACATGACGCTCATGAACGTCCTCGGCCACCTGGGTTACGAAATCTTCCCGCGCGGTTTCACGCAGAGCCGCTGGACCTGGTGGCACAACACGTCGACGCACCACAACCTGCATCATTCTAAATCTAACTGCAACTATGGTTTGTACTTCAACTGGTGGGACTACATGATGGGCACGAACCATCGCAACTACCACGCGACGTTCGAAGAAGTGAAGGCACGCCCGCGGCCGGCGCGGGAGGCGGCCGGATTGATCGCGGCGAAGTAAGAGTTCCTACAACGCCGTATTTGCGCAGTTTTCTGCGTACAGTGCTTGATTTGCTCGCCAGGTGCGGTATGATCCGCCGCCATCTGAACTGTCATATCGACGACGTATACGACGGTGAGGCCCGGGAAGCCGAAGCGCTCAGCACTTAATGCAGTACATCATCGCCACGTTACGCGGGCGAGTTTCGGATCCGGTGCGCGGAGTACCATTGCTGCCGTCGTTGACCGCGCCGCCCGTAGGGATTGCTGCATTCGGCCCAAAGGTCCAGTCCGCACCACCGTAACCGATTCCCTGCTGAAACGGAGCCGTGCTGTTCTGAAACCGCGCCGCGTGATAGTGTCCCTGAAACTGATCCAGCTGCACCGAGGCGAAGGCGCGCCCACCGTCCACTCCTCGGCCGTGGTCCCAGCCGCGGACGAACTCACCGCGCAGATCCGGAATGTTGAATGTGCTGGAACCGTCGCCGGTACCAAAGCGCTCGCCGATGCGAGCAAACAACCGCGAATATGCCGTGCGGTCCAGCGCCCGGCCGTCGCACTCCAGCCAGCCCTGGGGCGCGACGTCCGTAGCGAAGGCGTTGACGGAACCCGTAAAGTCACCCTCACGAAAGGTTAGCGGCGGTTGCAGTTTCGCGATGTAGACCTGGGCGAAGATTTCCTGGCTGCCGTCGTTGGTACCGACCCCCAGGCCGGCGCTGGCATGGGTCTCTTCAGTATAGTGCTGTAGCTCGAATTCCTTCGTAGCGTTCAATACGATCACGCCCTGCCCGTAGGCCAGCATGGACGACTCCCCATGCGGCGCAAATGTTGAGTGACCGAAAACGGCCGTCACATCGTCCGTAACATTCTGTAAACGTAGCTTAGATCGCCCGGTACGATGACTGTGAGCGGTCATCTGCACGCGATACGTCCCGGCGGCCATCGTAATCCGATTATTGGTCAGAGATATGCCGTTCAGATTCGTCTGAATCGTATTCAGCGTGCGCAGGTTCCAGGTATTCGCGACGGAACCACCGCCGCCACCGCCCGGCACACGGTGTTCGATCACCGCAAAACCGCGTTCGTCCTCGTCGACGTTATCCTCGCGGATCTTCATGATCCACACGACCGTCATGTTCACCGGGCGGGTCTCGGAAGTCGTTCGCGGGGTGTCGCCGCTGCCCAGAGGAGTCGTGCCGTCGATACCCGGATGCGAGTACCGGCCACCGGCGTTGCTCGTTTTTGCGAGATCGAGGCCGGCCGCAGACGAATCGAAGCCGTAGAGTGTCGTCGTGAAACTGTGCGAGTGCGCCTGGAAGTTGTCGTCCTCAAACGCACCCGACGACGTACCACCCCGCAAAAACGCGCCGGCAGTGTTCCAGGATTCTTTGGGATTGTTGAGGTCGGGCACTACCTGCGTGCGCCCCCGAAACGGTAATCGGATACGCCGGATCGAAATGCGTTCCCGCATGTTTATAGACATTATGAATATGCCCCTGAAACTCATCACCCTGCACGTCGCCGCTGCTCGTGCTGCCGCGTAAAAACGAACCGCCCGCGTTCCAGGCGTTCAGCGGATTGTTTAAGTTCGGCAACGTTTTGCCGAAGAACGGCGAGTCCTCGTCGTCGCAGACCTGACCGTTGCACTCGGCCCAACCGTCCGGCAGAGCGGGCACGGAGCCGTCGTAGTTCTTATGCCACGCGATGATCGTGCCGAGCGGTAAGTTTGCCCCGCCGGATATTAAGGACGACCCGCCTCCGGCCGTCGTCTGCACCGTGCCGTCGGGGAACTTGATCCCGCCGGCCGTCGTGTGAATCACGCCGTTGACGGTGAAGGCCTCGTCGGGACTCGAAGTACCGATGCCCACGTTGCCGCTGCCGTTCTGCACGTAGATGATCGTGCGTTCGCTCACCGGCAGCGTTTCCTCGACGCCGGGCACCACGTTCGGAGCCGTCACTGCAAAGCGCCGCACGTATTCGAAGCCGGGCCGATCTACCGTAACGTAACCGTAGTTCGCGTACAAGGCCCGGACCTGCGCATCGTCCAAAGCCGTCCCATAAACCCGCGCTTCTTCGAGCAGGCCGTGGAAAAAATCGTCACCGGCAGTGGAGTTCGCACCCAACGTTCGTTGCACGTTCATGGAAAACGATTCCGCGCGCGGCGTCACACTGGCCGGCGTAAACGTATCCGCCAGACGCACGCCGTTGATGTAGGCGCGCAGCAGAGCGCCGTCGCGTACGAAGACGAAGTGCGCCCAATTGCCCACCGGCGAAGTCACCGGCGTCGCGTATTCCGTGGATTGGCCGTCGCTGTAACCCAGGAAATAGGCCGCGCGAATTTCACCGGCGACGTTGCGCATCATCAACGCCGGGCCGGATTGATCGAGACCGCGCATATCAAACAACACCGGACTCGCACTCAACGATTGAAAGCGCGCCCAAATCGAAAGCGTGAAGTCGTTCACGGACGCCGGACTCGCCGCCGCAGGCAACAACACGTGATCGTCGATGCCGTCGAAACTCAACGCCTGGCCGAAAAGACCGGCCACGCGACTCGCGCCGTTGTTGATGCTGCCGTCGCTGCCGGTGCCGGAAAGATCGACCAACGTTGTACCGGTATCAGCCTTCATCGTGTACGCGCCGATCACGTCAGCGTGCACGTCGACGAAGGTCGCCGCGGCCGACGACTGCGATTCCGCCGCGGGATTGCCGTAATACATGTAGACGACGCGCGAGCCCGACGCCGCCACTACCGGCACACGCAGCCAGATGCGCGTGCTCGCCGTATTCAGGCCGCCCTCGATCCAGTGCGGCAACGCCGTACTCTCATCGCTGTCGAGAAAAAGCAAATCCCCGCCGTCGGAGCGCAGTTTGCCCGCGGCGATCAAGGTCGTGGTGTCCAGCGTTAAGATGATTTGATAGTCTGCCAGCGGCGATGTATGGCTGCTATTGTCGATGTTCACCGGAACGCGATAGGCCCGTCCGGCCACGCCCTGGACCTGCGCGTCCACGCGCAACGGTACGTCGCCGATGTCGTCGCTGCGAACGCGCACACCGTCGGCGAACTCCACCACGCCGGATGAGTTCCCCGAGCGCACGTTGCCCGCGATGGTCAGCGTGTCGCCGTCCTCGTTGCCGAGATTCACGTCACCCTCCACGTGCTCGGCGTCCTTCGCGATGACGTCGCCGCGCACGATGAAGTCGCCCGTGACCTCCAGGTTGCCGTCGATGATATCGCCGGAACGGTTCACCTTGCCCGCCGCCAGCGCATCCAGCGCGCCCTGAACGTTTGCTTCGCCCTCCAGGTCGCCGCCGGAAACGGCCGCGTAGTCCGTCGCGACGGCATCGCTACGATGCGCCGAAAAACGAACCGTGTCACCGAGGTCGTTGCCGTCGTCGTCCAGCAACCGCGCTTCCGCCGTCTGGGTGAAATTCAGGTCCGCGCCGTTCTGCCAGATACACGCGGCGTAACCCTCCGCATCCGCGACGACATCGACGCTGCTGCCCGTGTTGGCCGTGTTCGATGCGTCTTCTAAGTTTCCACCACCGGAAGTTACAGTAAAACGCACGCGCGCGGCCGGCACCCCGTGACGCCCCGCCGCCACACGTACACGGAGCTGCTCTGCCAGCCGGCCGGCCGGCATGGCGCCCTGGCCGTCGCCGCCGGCGTACTCCAGGACGGCCTCACCCAGCGCGGGGAAGATGTGCCGCGCATCCGCCGTCACGGACCAACCGCCGGCCGTGCGCTCCAAGAACGCCAGGCGCGCGTACCGGTGTACGATGCCGTCAGATTCCACGGCCACCGGCAGACCGCTGACTTCATCGTGCTCCCATTCGATGTTGCGCGACACGGTACGTGCGGGAATGAGCCAGTAATCCCCGGCACGGAATTCCCGGGACGGGTCGTTCTCGAAGCGAAGTTCCAGGCCATCTTCCAATTCGAAGGCGTTGCCGTCCGATGGGATAAGCACGGCGCCGGCGGGCCCATGCAAATCCCACGGCCGCACGCGGCGGACGCCCCGAGAAAAATCGTTAATAGTCAGCGATGTTATGTTAGAATCAAAGTGTTCGTAACTGTTCGGATCGAGCACCAGAACCCGGTCCTGCACGGAGGCAATGCGCGCCAGAGTGCCCGGGCGCCCTTCGAGTTCCATACCCTCGTCGATCAGTTCGATCCACTGGCCGGCTCGATAGCTCAGCGAAGCGTCCCGGCCGCTCGAACTCACCGTAACGGCGTCGCCGTCTTGCGCGACCCAGCGTGTCACGAAGGCCGCGTTCTGGCGCGACCATTTAAACGTCGCCACACCCGCCGGGCCGCTACGATGAACCTCCACGCGATACAGGCGATTCTCCGCACCGGAGTAACCGCCGCTTGCACCGATGATACACGGATCTCCGGTACTACCGTCCGCCCGGGTTTGCGCCGTCAGCCGTCCGGAGCGACGATCCCGCAGTTGTTCCCATTCCGCCGGACTGCTGCGAGCATCGTACTGGCCGGCGGTTAGTAACAGTAACTTAATCTGCGATATAGTTTGCGAACGCGTGGAAGTATCGAGGCCGTTCAGCGCTATGTCGCGCATGGACGGCTCTTCGACGACGCTGAGCGAACGCGACCACACATCCAGGTATGCAAGATAGGGCCCATCGATTCGGGGAAGTTCGGCCACCGGCTGGAACTCCTGCTCCGTGATGAAACTTTCCGCGAAATTCTCCACCAGGACTCCGTCGACATAGAACCGGCCGGCCGAAACGGAAAGATCGACCTGCCCGTAGCCGTTCGTCACCGGACTGACGGCGAAGCCCGGCGCGGCCGCCGGAGCACCGACCGCACCGATCGTGTCCACGAGACCGCGATTTCTTAAGTGTGATTGAATATCAGCTTGTTCGTTCCAGTCAGAATCACTGAGCACGCGGCCCTGCTGTAGACGCACGGCCGTGTACTGTCTGGAAGTTCGGTAGGAGTCCCGGGAAATGTCGCCGTTCATACGACATACGTACTGCCGATGACCGATTCCGCAAACGTTTGACGGCTTACAACCGACTTTTCTGCGCTCCAGATTGCGGATTTGTCAGAGTCTTACCCTGACTCCCAGAAACCCTGCACCTGCTTCAATAATTGCTTGCGGCTTTCCGCCGATTGCATCTCATCCCGCCACATGCGCGGCATCTTTTCGACGTAACGCTCTTCCCGAAAGCGACGACCGAGCAAAATCACAAAACCTCGATCACTTTCACTGCGAATCACACGACCGGCGGCCTGCACGGAACGCTGCATCCCCGGGAAGGTAAACGCAAAATCAAAACCGTCCCGGCCCTGATTGTCGTAGTGTTCGCGAATCAACTGTCGTTCCACGTCGAACAACGGCAGGCCGGGACCCACCACGAAGGCCCCCGCGGCCATGTGCGCGGGAAAGTCGACACCCTCGGCGAAGACGCCGCCGTGCACGGCAAACAGTAAGATCGTCTGAGCAGAAGTTAATCCGCCCGCACCGGTTTTCGCAGGATCGTTCGAGCGGAGCAGTTGCAGTACCATCTCGGCGGGCATGGCCGGGCTTTGCAAAATCAAACGGTAATCGCCGGCCGGAAGATGGGCGACAACCTCGTCCCGAAAAGCGAACGAAGAAAAAAACGCGAGATAGTTTCCGGGACGCAGGGCCGCGATAGCGACGATGGTCTCCGCGATCTCCGGCGCGGACTCGCTGCGATGTTTGTAGACCGTGTCCACGTACGTCGCCGTAACAATGAGGCGATTCTCTTTCGGGAACGGCGACGGCAGTTCGAGGCGCAGCGCGTCCGGCAGACCGAGGCCGTGCGCGAAGAAATCGAACGGGGCCAGGGTGGCGCTCATGCACGTGGCGGCCAGGAAGCCGCCCATGCGCTCTCGCAAAAAAGGAGAAGCGTCCAGGCAAATCATCTCCAGCCGCGCCTCGGGTTGCCGGCGCCAGACCACGGCGAAGTACTCCGGATCCCGGCCCATGTTCCTGGAAAAATCGCGCAGCGCGAACAACGTCTCAAGCAAAGCATCACGATAACGCTTGCCTTCGAGATACCGAAAGCCGCCCGGCCCCTCAAGGCCGCCGCGATGTCCTTCGACGGCCAGATAACCGTAGTACTCAAAGAGCAAGCGCTCCACGTCGTTGCCCACGCGCTCAAAGAAGTCGGCGTCCGGACGCTCTACATAAAACGGCGACTCGTCCTGTTCTTCTTCGAAGACCAGCAATCGTTCGTAGAACTCGCTGCGGATTTCGCGCAACAAATCCGCGCAGCGCGCGAATACCGAATGCTCCGCGGGCGTGGAACCGAGGACGACGCGCCCTGCTTCTTCACAACGGGGAATCAAATCATCGTACTGTTGAATCTCCAGTACCGGCGAGTAGTAACCGCGCGCCCGCTCGGGAAGATTGTGCGCCTCATCCACGATCAAAAAATCGGAGCCGCCGCTCGTCCCGCCGAAGAATCGCCGCAGGTGCACGCGCGGATCGAAGACGTAGTTGAAGTCCGCAATGATCACGCTGCTTTTCGAAGCCACGGCCAGCGAAAGTTCGAACGGGCACAGCTCCGTTTCGAGGGCCGCTGCCGTGATGCTGTCCGCGTCGGCCACCCCGCCCTCGGTTTCCAGCAAACGATCCACCACCCCGCTCGACTCTAACTTATCCTGAAAGTTTGTTAAATACGGACACAGACCCTGCACGCAGCGCATGATTTCCTGGGGACAGGAACGTTCTTTGGCGCGCAGTTGCATGCCGACGCCGGTTTGCCCGCCGTCGTCGGTATTCCAGAACGAGCGCAACGTACTCACGGCGAGGTCCTGCTGAGAAATCCGGGACGTTACGAAAAACAAGCGGCTGTTGTTTTGCAGCGCCGCACGACTCAGCGGGAATAACGCCGCCGCGGTTTTGCCGACACCGGTGGGCGCCTGGCACAGCATGTCCAATCCGTCCGCGGCCGCGCTCGCGAGGTCCCGCATCATCACGTCCTGGGATGCTCGCGTACGTTCGAAGGGAAAACGCAGCGACTCCGCGGCCCGCAATCGACTCTGCCGCAGACGCTCCTGTTCTTCGAGCCGGCGCACCGCCGCACGAATCCGCGCATCCAGCAAACGTTCAAAGTCGTCGCGACGGTACGCGACTTCGCGGACGACACGCTCGCCGGTCACCAGGGAGACGTAGACCACGCGACCGCTCGCGACGCTGCCCGGTTCCTCGCGATCCAACAACAAACAATAGAGGCCGCACTGTTCTTCGTGAGAACGTTCCAGTTCGATGTTTTGCAGGGCCTCACCGGAAAGCGGCGTGCTCTTAACCTCTTCCACGGTGACCGCGCTTTCGCTTTCGATCATGCCGTCCAGGCGACCCCGCACGATTATGTGATAACGATCTTCCCAGTCGAAACGATGCGACAACCACACCTCGGTGCGATACGCCGTACCGAGTTCCGCAATTCGTTCGCGAAAATAATCGCGATGGGCACGATGTCCTTCCCGGGCCCGCTCCAGCACACTGAGCGACCAGTCGTCGCGCGGTTGCCTCTCGGGCGTTTCGATCAACTCACGAACGTAAAAACGCAGTTCCGGAAAGTCGGCCGCGGCCATGCACAGACAGATCGCCCGATCCTCCGGGCACGTCGATTGTAAAAAAGCGTTTGCCGACCGTGCGGCGCGAAGCTGTCCTGAGTCATGTTCGATACGAACGAAGCCGTGGAATCGCTGCGCATGTTCTTGCTCTACAACGGCGATCGACTCCTCGCGGAAAGCCTGCGTCACATTCTGATCGTTGCGTACAGTCTGCCCTTTGCCGTCCTGTGCGGCGCCGGCCTCGGCATGCTGGCCGCGGGGCGCCCCTGGTTCGCGCGTGTGCTACTGACCGCGGCCGGCATCATCATGACCATACCGGGACTGGCGCTCTTCGGATTCATGGTGGTGCTGCTCGCTCCCCTGGGGCTCGGCCTCGGCCCCGCGCCGGCGGTGGGCGCCATTACCCTGTATGCACTGCTGCCCATCTCCCGGAACACCATCACCGCGCTGAACTCCGTGGATCCCGGCATGATTCGTGCGGCCCGGGGCCTCGGCCTCTCCAAACGACAAATTTTACTTCAGGTAAAGTTACCGCTCTCCCTGCCTGTGATCATGGCGGGGATCCGCAACGCCCTGGTCCTGGGCGTCGGCGTGGCCGTGTTCGCTTTTCTCGTGGCCGGCGGCGGCCTGGGTTACTTCGTTTTCGTCGGGGTGAGCCGTTCGCACGTTCTCATGACGGCCTCCGGGGCGACCCTGGTCTCACTGCTGGGCATTCTACTAAACTACGCTCTTCTAAAGTTAGAGGACGTCCTTACACCGCGAGGACTGAAGATCGCCGCGGCCCGCAACGGAGGGCGTCCCCTTGATTGAGCTGCGTGACGTTCGCAAAGTTTTTCCCGCAAGCCGCAAGGGCGGCGAGCCCGCAACGGCCCTGGACGACGTGTCTCTGACCTTTGCGCCCGGCCGCATCCACGTACTCATCGGCCCGTCCGGCTGCGGCAAAACCACGCTCCTGAAAAGCATCAATCGCCTCACGGAACCGGACGCGGGCACGATTCATATCGACGACATCAACGCCTTAGAGTACGATCCAGTAAAGTTACGCCGCAGCATCGGCTACGTCATCCAGGAGGTCGGCCTCTTTCCGCACTACGACGTCTTCGCGAACATTGCCGTGGTCCCGCGCCTGCTGGACTGGACGGAAGATCGCATTCGGGAACGCGTCCGCGAATTGTTGGACCTCATGAACCTCGACGCCTCATCTTACGCGCACAAGTACCCGGCGCAGCTCTCCGGCGGAGAAAGCCAGCGCGTCGGCCTCGCCCGCGCCCTCGCCGCCGATCCGAAGATTCTCCTGATGGACGAGGCCTTCGCCGCCATCGATCCCATCAATCGCCTGGCGTTACACGAAGCCTTTCTCGATATTCAGCGCAAGCTGCAAAAGACCATCGTCATGGTGAGTCATGACATGGGCGAGGCCTTTCGCCTGGGAGATCGCATCGCGGTAATGAATGCAGGACGCGTGGTGCAATTCGCCGAACCGCGGGAGTTGCTCGACGCACCGGTGAACGACTTCGTCGCCGAACTGTTGCGCGGCGACCTGGATTTGCGCGGCATCCTCGCGAGAAAAGAGGGACCGCGCTGACATGTTCGAACTCTTCGGATACCTCTTCGAAAATCCCGGCCGCGTGCTCTATCTTACAATGGAGCACATCTTTTTGTTCGGAGTGAGCACCGGTATAGCGTGTATGATCGGACTGACCGGCGGCATCGCCGCGTCGCTCCCGGGCCGCGAACGTACCGGACGCTGGATCCTCACGCTGTCCGGCGCCGCCCAGGCCGTACCGTCCATCGCCGTCATTGCCCTGATCTACCTGGGCACCGGCGACGGTGCCTTGCCCGCCTTGATCGCGCTCGTACTGTACAGCCTGGTGCCCGTTCTGTTCAACACGGTCTCCGGCGTACTGAGCGTGCCGCCGGATCTGGTCTACGCCGGGCGTTCTTTAGGTTACACGGATCGGCAGTTAATGTTTCGCGTGCAGTTGCCGACGGCCGCGCCGGTCATCATGGCCGGGGTGCGCAATGCCGCGGTGATCAACGTGGGCGCGGCCACCGTGGCCTCGTTCATCGGCGGCGGCGGCCTGGGCGATCTCATCTTCATGGGCATCAAACTCTACCGGCCGGACATGATTTTCGCGGGGGCATTACTGTGCGCCCTGCTCGCCTTTATCGCGGACGCCCTCTTAGCTTTACTGGAACGCATGTTAACACCGCGGGGGCTGCGCCTGACTGCCGGAGAACGCGGCGCATGAAGTCCCGCCGGGTCATACTCATCGCAATACTCTGCCTGGCGGCCGGCTGTGCCCGGGGCGAACGCGAGATCATCGTCGGCTCGAAACTGCATACCGAAGCGCTGATCCACGCCGAAATGACCAGCCGGTTGCTGGAACGACACGGCTTCGACACCACGGAACGCCTGGGCATGGGCAGCATGATTGCACGCCAGGGTTTGCTCACCGGCCAGCTCGACCTCTACGGAGAGTACACCGGCACGGCCTGGACTTTGTATCACGCCGAGGATCGCACGATCGACGATCCGCGGGAACTTTACCGGCGCGTGGCCGAACGCGACGAGCGCGAACACGGCATCGTATGGTTGGGTCGCAGCAACGTGGACAACACCTACGCCCTGGCCGTACAGGAAGCCTCCGCGCAACATTACGGACGTACGCTTTCGGATCTCGCCGCTTACGTACGCGCGCATCCGGGCGAACTACGTTTCGGTGTCGCCCACGAATTCTATGAGCGCCCGGACGGTTTCCAGGCCATGATCGAACACTACGACATGCCCGTGGACGAAAGTCGCATCGTTACAATGGACATCGGTCTCTCGTTCGAATCCCTGGCTCGCGGCCAGATCGACGTGGCCATGGTATTCTCGACGGACGGCAAACTCATTCGCTACAATCTCCTGGTTCTCGAAGACGATCGTCGCTTCTTTCCCGTCTACAACCTGGCGATTAACATTCGGCGGCCGCTTCTTAAGAAATTTCCCGAACTGGAAACGATCCTGCGACCGCTGGCCACCGAACTCGACAACGCCACGATGCAGCGACTCAACTACGCCGTCGACGGCGAGGGCAAACCCGAGGGCCTCGTGGCGGAGGAGTTTTTACGCGAGCGCGGACTACTATGATCAAGAGAGCCTGCCACGGCAGCGGCTCTTGGTCCCGAAGGAATCGCCGCTCGGCCCGCCGTCCGGCAACGTCGCCGCCCGGATCGGGCGTTCCAGGTTCATGGGCGTTCCTTGACGTACATCAGGGAACTACCGCACCATGGTCGAATGTCCAGCTACTTCTCCGGTAAGAACTTCCTGGTCACGGGGGCGAGCGGCGGCATCGGCCGTTCCATTGCCGAAGCCCTCCTCGACCAGGGCGCGAGCGTCGCGGTCATGGCCCGGCGCAAAGAAAAACTCGAGGAGCTCCGCAGCGCCCGGGACACCGCCTTGCAAAGCCGCGTCCTCGTAACACCGGGCGACGTTTCCAGCGAAAGCGACTGCAATCGCGTGGTCGACGCGGCCGCGAAAACGTTCGGAAGTTTGCACGGCATCATTCACAACGCCGGCATCTCTCAGCGTTCGCTGGCCGCCGAAACGGACGCGAAGGTCTTTCGCGAAATCATCGACGTCGATTATCTCTCCGCCGTCTACCTCTACCGCGCCGCCTTTCCCGCGCTGCGTTCCACACGCGGTCACTTCGTGGGCATCTCTTCGATGCAGGGATTGTACTCCACACAGTACCGCTCCGGCTACGCGGCCGCCAAACACGCCCTCCAGGGATTCCTCGACAGCATTCGCCTGGAAGAGCATGAGTTCGGCGTGCACGTGATGAGCGTGAGCCCGGGCTTCGTGCAGACGGACATCTCGCTGAACGCGCGGGCGGCCGACGGCAGTTCTCACGGTCAAATGGATGATCGTATTGCCAACGGCCTGCCTCCCGAAGAAGTCGCTCGCCAGGTACTCGCCGGCATTGCCGCACGCAAACGCGACGTCTTTCCCTCGGGACGCCTGGAAAAGATCGCGCTCTTTTTGAGCAAGTGGTGGCCGTCGCGCCTGGATAAAATGCTTCTCAAAGCAAGAGTTACATGAACGAACTCACAATCCGCTCTCTCATCCTGGGCATTCTGCTCGCCATTGTTCTGGGCGCCGCGAATACCTATCTCGGTCTCTACGCCGGCATGACCGTCTCCGCCTCGATCCCGGCGGCGGTCATATCCATGGCCATTCTGCGCGGCCTCTTTCGCTCGGGGACCATCCGCGAAAACAACATCGTGCAGTCCGTAGCTTCCGCCGGGGAATCCTTAGCGGCCGGCGTCATCTTCACGGTGCCGGCGCTTTTGCTTGTCGGCGCCTGGCACGAATTCGAGTTCTGGCCCACGACGATGATTGCTCTGTTCGGCGGCGGCCTCGGCGTCATCTTCATGATTCCCCTGCGTCGCGCCTTAATCGTCGAACGCAAAGACTTAATCTATCCCGAGGGCGTGGCCTGCGCCGAGGTTCTTCAAGCGGGCGAAGAGGGCGGCTCCGGCATTCGAGCCATCATGGCCGGCGCCGGCACGGGGGCCGTGCTTAAGATACTTTCAGCGTGGGTTATGATGATTCGCGGCACCGTCGAGGGCGCCTTCGCCTTCGCCGGCAGTCGCGTGGCCTACTTCGGACTGGACGTCTCCGCGGCCCTCGCGGGCGTCGGCTACATCGTAAAGTTCAACATTGCCGTACTGATCTTTCTCGGCGGCGCCATCGCCTGGCTGTTGTTTCTACCGATCAGCGGAATCTACGACGCCGGCGGCGCCGTCGCGCCCATCGACTACGCCTGGAGTTTCTGGAACGCGAAGATTCGTTACGTCGGTGTCGGTGCAATGTTGATCGGGGCGATCGAATCACTCTGGGCCGTGCGCAAGGGCGTGGCCGGCAGCCTGATGAACATCGGCGCGTCACTCAAGAACGACGACGAGAATCGCACGGATCGCGACATCGCGCTCTGGCACCTGGGCGTGTTGCTGCTCGCGGCGTTCTTCGGCACGGTGTATTTGTACGATTTTATTTTGAACGAAACCGGCCACGACATCCCCGCCTCCGCGCCCTGGATTGTGGCCGTTGTGATGATCCTCGCCGCGTTTTTGTTTGTCGCCTTAGCTTCGTACATTGTAGGCTTAGTCGGATCGTCCAACTCGCCGGTGTCCGGCATGACCATCTGCGCGCTGTTGTTGACGTCCGGCGTCGTCCTCGCGCTGGGTCTGCAAAGCGAGGACTCGGCTCTCGCGATCCTCGGTGTGGCGGGCGTCGTTTGCTGCGCGACCTGTACCAGCGGAGACATCTCCCAGGATCTCAAGACCGGTTATCTGGTGCGGGCCACGCCGTACAAACAACAGTGGGCCGAACTCGCGGGCGTCGTGGCCGCCGCGCCGATCTTCGCCTACGTGCTCACATTGCTCAACGACGCCTACGGCATCGGCACCGGCGAACCGGGCGCGCTCAAGGCGCCCCAGGCCGCGCTCTTCGCGGGCATCACGCGCGCGCTGGTCGGCGAAGGCGAGTTGCCGTACGACATGGTGGCCGCCGGCGCGCTCATCGGCGTGGCGTTTCTCGCGATCAATCCGTTCTTAAAACGCACGGGCACGGACTTTCGGTTTCACATCATGCCCATCGCCGTGGGCATCTACTTACCGCTGTCGCTCAGCGTTGCGATCTTAATCGGCGGTGTGTTGCGGTTAGTGGTCGATCGAATGCGCGCACGGGAAGGCGACGGCGAAGTCAGCGAAGGCCGAGACGGCGGCGTGCTGTTCGCGTCGGGACTGATTGCCGGAGAATCGCTCGCGGGCATTGCGATAGCGATTCTGATCGCGCAATCCCTGGCCGGCGCGCCGGAGTTCTTGCAATGGAAGAGTAATTTGCTCGGGATCGCGGTTTTCGGCGGCGTGTTGTGGTTGTTTTATCGGTATGCGCGGGGGCGGTGAGGGATTACTTGCTCACGGCGAGCCTGCGTAACGTGTCAGCAATCGCCTCTTTTTCGAGACGGCCGGAGGCGACTTCTATCATCATGTCGTAGAGTTCTCCGACCGGTTCGTTTATCGCGATACCATTCAAAATCAGAAAAAAGAGGCCGCTTGCCAGGGCCGTCCGCTTGTTGCCATCGATAAAGGGATGATTTTGACAGATATGATAGATATATACAGACGCGACTTCAAACAGATCCGTGTAGAAAGACCGCCCTCCAAAACTCGCTTCCGCTGCCTCAACCGCTGACTCCAACAAGTGACGGTCTCGAACTCCTTCCCCCCCGCCATGAAGCGCCAGTTGGTTTGCATGAATTTCGTAAACGTCCGGGACAGTGAGGTAGCGGAACTCCCCGGTCATTGAGCGAGCTTCTTCAATGTTTCGCCATGTCTTGCGTTGACCTGTTCCATGGTTCCGGCCCATACGGGGCTCAAAGCTCGAAGGAAATCATCCTTGTTTTGCAATCTCAGGTAGCAGGCGCCGGCACTCGAAACTGCCGAATCCACGAGTTCCACGACTGACGGTAATTGGTTCGACTCATCGGGCAGCATGATCTTCCATGCGCTTACCCGTTCTTGAAGAAACTCTCGAACGATAGATCCCCGCAGCTCTTCAAGTTTTGCGGCAAGATCTTGCTGAATGACTTCGAGCCAGGGCTCATACTCGGGCGATATGTCAGCGGTCGTAACCAACCGATCGATTCGTACGTTTTGTCCGGGCCGTGCAGACGTAAATGTGAGCAGGAATTCGGGAAGCTCCCTCAACTCGATTCCCTCAGAGAAACCATCGATACTCAGAGAAACTTGATCGTTGTACTCGTATACGTAATGTCTGCCCGCCATCTCCGTAAGCCCCATCCGATACGAATCGTCTCTGCCAAGCAAATCGGCACGATCCACTCGAAACTGGTTCAGCGGAAAACCCGGCGATTCGGCACGGATCGCCGCAAGATCTCTGCGCAATTCTCTCAGAATCTCAAACGAGTTTGTCGAACGGACCTTGCCCATACCTTATCGATACCCTGAAAATTCGAATCCGCAACTAAAAATTACAAGACTGAATCGCTCAATTCACGCCTCACCGCACCACACCCGCCTCCCGATCCACAAACTCCGCGACGTCCACCACCAGCTCTTTCGCAACGTAACGAATCTGCCGGCCGGCCGAGGACTTCGTGATTTTTATGCGCCGGTCGCTCTGCCATACGAGCAGGTTCAGATTCCGTACGTTTTCGGTGCGCGTCACCGTCTTTGCATCCGAGTAGAGCACCGAGCCCGAAGACGCGTCCACCATGCGCAGGTCCATGGCCACGTCGATGTCGAGGTCCATGTTGTCCCATTCCACGCCGTAGTCCCAGAACTCCGAGTTGAGCGGCACCACGAATAAGAGGCGGAGCATGGCACCCCAGACGAATTCGCGCAGTTCGCGATCCTGAATAAAGAACGAGGCCGCAAGCACGATCACCCACAGCGGGACCTTCCAGAAATCGCGCTCCTGGCGAATCTCGAAGTCCGTGAGCGAACCGTAGAAAATGTAGCGGATGTTCAATTCTTCCGCGGCCGCGCGCACGGCCGCGGCCTCGTCCAGTCCGCGTTCCTGTGCAGCGCGCACCTTGTTCTTAAAGATAAAGTCCGGCACGACCTCGAAGCGCCCCGATTGAAAGAGCGTCGTCTCCGTTACCTCACGGGCGAGCGTGCCCGTATCCACCTGTTCGACTTCCGGTAGCGGCTTTTCGGTTTCGTCTAACGGTTTCGGCGGAGCGGGGACGTCTTCGGACGATTCTTTGTCCGGCGCCGGCGGAACGGCTTCTTCGCTTTCGCTATCCGGCACGGTGTCCGGAGAAAACACGTCCGGTGAAGTGTCCCTGTTGCGTTGTTGCTCCGGTGTCACTCCGTATTGGGGCGCGTCGGTGTGCGGATCGTTACGCTGGTTGATCGTATACTCGTTGTAGTGGCCGTCGGGGATAACATCAAACTGGCGAATGTCAGCAGCGTTGCGGAATTCGAGCAGGGTCACGCGAATGCGTTCAAAGTTCTCCGGCGCCGGCGGAAGCTCCGGACCGGCCGCTTCGATTTCGGTGTACTCCGTCGGCAGCAACGAGGCGCAGCGCGTGCCGAGGGCGGCGATATAAACCGCGACGGTGAGCGCGGCGATGCGACGGATACGTACTGAGAGCACGACGGCCTCCCTCCGCCGCTCACTGCGGCGGCAGGCTATCGATGAGTTTCACGACCATGTCGCGCATCGCGTAGCGCAGCAGGGTGCCGCCGCTGGACTTGAGGATTTTCGTATCGTAGCCGCCGCCGGAAAACAGAATGCCCGCGGATTTGGACGTATCCGTGCGGCGGTTCTCCACGACGTCGGCGACGACGATGTTCCCGTCGGGGGCGGTGACCATGCGAAAGTCGATGCCGGTATCGACGACGTAGGACTCGGTGCGCTGCGAGCCGAGCAGACCGAAGAACACGCAGAATCCCGACGACTCTTTGCGAATCTCAAAGTTCGTGAGCGTGCCGGTCAGAAAGAACTCGGCGCCGAAGCGTTCGTTCAGTTCGGCCAGGGACTCCGGCGAAAGCTGGCTCTGGTTCTTGACGACGCTCTCCACGAAGGACGGCTCGATGATTTCGAAGTATCCGCTGCGGAGCATGAGCGTGGTGAGCTGGGCCGTGGCCGGGTCCACCAGGAAATCCCGGCCGGTCTGGTTCCGAAAGTTTACCAGAGCCACCTTGACACGCTTCGTGCCGGCCGGGGCCCGGGGCACGTCCACCGCGGATTCGGTGGTCTCGTACTGCGTCGGCTGGGGTGACAGACAGGCCGTCCCGCCGAAGAGGCTCAGGGCGCAGACGGCGGTGAGCAAGATGCGCGTGCGGCTCGTGTGAATTGTGTATTGGAAGAAAGTGCGTTGGTTCATGGTGTGATCGTCCGGCTGATAGTACAAAACACATACGATTTCGGCGAGGGTATGGCAAGCCGAATCCGTCGTACCGCCTTTGGACGGATCGAGATTCGTCCGGGTTCACCGCGGGCGTGGGGTCCCGCGGAATTCTGACGATACTAGGAGCAGTGCGCAGGAGTTCCTACATCTTTTCCGCGGCCGTGTGCCTGGCCCTGATTCCCATCCCCGGGCGGGCTCAGGGAATTCCAGCCGGGCAGTATGCCGCGCAGGAGTTCCTACAACCCCTGGAGATCCTGCCGTCCGACCGCATCCCCGCCGCGACGTTCGGCCGAACCGATCGCGATTTCATTGTGTGCCTGGGACCGAACTTCCAGCCCCTTCCGGAGCCACCGCCCGCCGCTGCCCCCGATTCGGCGCGCATCAACAACACGATTCTGGCGACACTGCGCACCGTCGGCCGGGATGATCTCCAGCCGTTACGTAAGGCCCTCGTCGATTACCGCCAGGCCCTCGCCGGCGATCCACGTTTCCTGGCCTATCTCTACAACGCCGGCCGCATCAGCCTGATCCTGGGCGACCTGGAGGAGGCCCGCCTCTACTTCGAACGCGCCCGGGCCGAGCTGCCGGAGTTCGCCGGTGTCTACGAAAACCTGGGCGCCGTGCACGAGGCCCTGATCCGTCGCGGTCATCCCGGCGAACATCTCGGCTACGAACGTTCGCGTCATGCGCGTTTTGCCCTGGCCGCCTACCGCGAAATGCAAAAGCGCGATCCCTTCGATCTACGCCCGATGATCCTGCTCGGCAACTTTTACCTGCGCGCCGGCGAACTCCATCGCGCGCGCGAGTACTTTGACGGTGTGATCGAACGCCTCCCGGAATCGGCGGACGCGCACCTGGGTCTCGCGCGCATCGACGTCGCGAACGGAAAGTACAACGCGGCGCGGCGCCGGCTCGCGAAGATCGAGCCGCACTACCCGGGCGGAATTGTGGAGAAGGACGGCTACGATCGGCGGCTCTACTTCGAACGCGCGCGAGTCTACGAGCGGCTGAACGACTACGCGGCTGCCGTGCGAGAGTATGATCGGCTGCTGGCCCCGGAGCAGCAGGAAGATCGGGTATGGCTGGAATTATCCCGGGCGGGGGTACAGAAGATGCGCGAGGCTACAGCGAATCGTTTGCAATAAACCGGTGTGCGTCGCGCGCGATTCTCTTCATATTGAAAGCGCATGTCCGATCGCCCCCGCACCGGCCGGCCGCCGTTCGATCCCGACGACCCGCGGATCCAACGCGGAACCTATCGCAACATCAACAGCGCGCGCGTCTTCGTACGGCGCGAGGGGCGGCCGAATCCCGACGGTCGTTATGTTCTCTACTGGATGCAGATCCACCGGCGCCTGCATCACAACCATGCGCTGGAGTACGCGGTAGGCTGGGCCAATGCCCTGAACAAACCGCTCTTGATTTTTGAGGCGCTGCGCTGCGATTATCCCTGGGCCAGCGATCGTTGCCATGCGTTCATCTTGCAGGGCATGGCCGAACACGCGTACGTCGCGAAAGAACGCGCCCTGAACTACTTTCCGTACTTAGAAGCACGTCCGGGTGACGGCCAGGGCCTGCTCGAAGTTCTCGCGCAGGATGCGGCCCTCGTCGTCTCCGACGAGTTCCCGGCGTACATCATTCCCGGCCACAATCGCGGGGCGGAAAAAATTCTGAACGTTCCGTTCGTGACCATCGATGCGAACGGCCTCATCCCGTTGGGCCTGAGCGAAAAGGCGCCCTACTCCGCGTATCTCTTTCGTAAGATCTTACAGACAAAGTTCATCGAGGCCTACGAACACGCGCCGCGCGAACATCCCCTGGACGAACTCAAGAACACAAACGCCGTGCAACCACCGGCCGGCGTGCGCAAACGCTGGCCCGGTGCGCAGGCACATCTTGCAAACGAAAGCGCCATCGCGGAGTTCGTAGCGGGCCTGAACAGCCTGGATCATAACATTCCCGCGCTGAAACTTAAGGGCGGGCGCGCGGCCGGCGTGCAACGTCTCCGGGACTTCGTGCGGCACCGGCTGGATCGTTACGGGGCGGATCGCAACGATCCGGATGTCGGCGGGAGCAGCGGGCTCAGCCCGTATCTGCACTTCGGTCAAGTCTCGGCCTTTGAGATCGTACACGCGGTCCTGCGGCATCAGCCGGAGGGCTGGGACTATCGCGGGCTGAAGAACAACAAGGGTTCGAAAGGTTTCTTCTCGGCGCGCATCGGCGGCGTGAGCGGCTCGCCGGACGTGGACGACTTCCTCGATGAAGCACTCACCTGGCGGGAGACCGGTTATCATTTTTGCCATCATGAGCCGGAGTACGATCGCTTTGATTCGCTGCCGGACTGGGTGCGGACCACCCTGAACGCCCACGCCGACGATCCGCGGGAGTACGTCTACGATCTCGAAGACTTCGCGAACGCACGCACGCACAACGAGGTCTGGAACGCGGCCCAGCGCCAGCTCGCGACCGAAGGAATCATTCACAATTACCTGCGCATGGTGTGGGGTAAAAAGATCGTGGAGTGGACGGCGCATCCCCGGGAGGCGCTGGAGATTATGATCGAACTGAACAACCGCTACGCCATCGACGGGCGCAATCCGAACAGCTACTCCGGCATCTTCTGGGTTCTCGGCCGCTTCGATCGCCCCTGGCAGGAACGCGAAATCTTCGGCACGATTCGATACATGAGTACGGCGAGTGCGCGCAAGAAGGTCCGCATGGACGAGTGCCTGAAGCGCTACGGCGATGCGCCCGGCCTGGCTTTTCGTTGACACAGGTTGGGCCGACCGGTTTCTAGCAAGCCATGGCCGAGAATAGCGCGAAGCAACCGGAAAACGTCCCGGGGAAATGGTACGTCGATACCACCTGTGTCCCCTGTCACGCCTGCGTGGATGAAGCGCCCATGCTCCTGAAGTACAGCGACAGCGAAGACTACGTCTACTTCGCACGCCAGCCGGAGAACGCCGACGAAGAGAAGGCCGCGCAGTTCGCCATGCAGGCCTGCCCCACCGAAGCGATCGGCGACGATGGCTGAATCTGCCCCGCAGTCTGCCCGGGCGACGACGGCTGCAGCTCCCATCATTCGGATTGAGGACCTGAGCAAGACGTACGCGTCCGGCCAACCCGCGCTCCGGAACGTGAACCTGGAAATTCAGGCGGGGGAAATCTTCGCTCTGCTCGGACCGAACGGCGCCGGCAAGACCACGCTCATTAGCATTGTCTGCGGCATTGTGACACCGGGGAGCGGCACGGTCCTGGTGGGCGGCCACGATATCGTCGCCGACTATCGCGCGTCGCGCTCGTTGATCGGTCTGGTTCCCCAGGAGCTGTCCACCGATGCCTTTGAATCGGTGTGGGCCACCGTGAACTTCAGCCGCGGCCTCTTCGGTAAAAAGAAAGACCACGCCTTTGTGGAGAAGATCCTGCGCGATCTTTCGCTGTGGGACAAACGCGATGCGAAGATCATGATGCTCTCCGGCGGCATGAAACGCCGCGTGATGATCGCCAAGGCCCTGGCCCACGAACCCGAGGTACTGTTCCTCGACGAACCCACGGCCGGCGTCGACGTCGAGCTGCGGCGGGATATGTGGGAGATGGTACGCGGCCTGCGCAAACGGGGCGTCACGATCATTCTGACCACGCACTACATTGAAGAAGCCGAGGAGATGGCCGATCGCATCGGCGTCATTCGTAACGGCGAGCTGATCCTCGTCGAAAACAAAGCCGCGCTAATGCAAAAGCTCGGCCGCAAACAGTTAACGATTCATCTTCAGCAGCAGCTGGACGCACTGCCGGACGGATCGGACTTTGACGGTCAGCCGCTGGAACTTTCCGAGGACGGCCACTCGCTCATTTACACCTTCGATACCCGGGCGGAGCGCACCGGCATCGCCACGCTGCTGCGCAAGCTCAGCGAACGCGGCATCGACTTCAAAGATCTGAACACGTCGGAGAGTTCTCTCGAAGACATCTTCGTAAGCCTGGTGCGGGAGGAGCAGCGATGAATCTCTACGCCATCTACGCGATCTATCGTTTCGAAATGGCGCGCTTCGGTCGCACGCTCATGCAGAGCATCTTCTCGCCGGTGATGTCGACGTCGCTCTACTTCGTGGTCTTCGGGGCGGCCATCGGTTCGCGCATGGTGGAGATCGACGGCGTGAGTTACGGGGCGTTCATCGTACCCGGTCTCGTAATGCTGTCCCTGTTGAACGAAAGCATTTCCAACGCATCCTTCGGCATCTACATGCCAAAATTTACCGGCACGATTTACGAACTGCTCTCGGCCCCGGTGTCCTTCGTGGAAGTGCTGATCGGCTACGTCGGCGCGGCCGCGACCAAGTCCATGATCCTCGGCCTGTTGATGCTGCTCACCGCACGACTGTTCGTGGCCTACGAGATCGCGCATCCGCTGTGGATGATTGTCTTCCTGGTGCTGACTGCGGTTACGTTCAGTCTGTTCGGTTTTATCATCGGCGTGTGGGCCGACGGCTTCGAGAAGTTGCAGATTGTCCCGCTCATGATTGTGACACCACTCACGTTTCTCGGCGGCAGCTTTTATTCGATCAAAATGCTGCCGCCGTTGTGGCAGAAGATCTCGCTGTTCAACCCGGTGGTGTATTTAATCAGCGGTTTTCGTTGGTCGTTCTACGGCGTGGCCGATGTCGACGTCACCTTCAGCCTGGCGATGATCCTGGTTTTTCTTTCGATCTGTCTGGCCTTCGTCTGGTTCGTCTTCAAGACCGGCTATCGCCTGAAGAATTAGCGCGCTCTAACCGCGCGCTCTCACCGAGAACCCGGGCGTTGCCACGCAGTTGCCGCTCAGTCCTCGCCGGTCGGCTTCTCGTCCACGTCACTCTCATCGTCATCGTCATCGACCGGTTTCTTGTTCGGGTCCTTCACGCCTTCTCGCGTGTTGCCTTCCAGCGTGATGGGATACGCGATCTCACCGAGAAATGTGTCGAGATAGACGGTGCCGTCCAGCTTGTAGTCGACGTTGCCGCCGCGGATGAGCGCGGACAACAGGCCGCCGCCGACCTGAGACGGACTCGTACGAACGTCCAGCGTCACCGTACGTTCTTCGCCGGCGGGGATGCGCACGTTTTCCTTGTGTTCGCCCTCGGCAATCTGCCGGTCGCTGCCGCCGGTATAGAGTTTGAAGTCCAGGCGATCGAGGATCACCGCACTTGCGTTCGGATTCATGATGCCTACGAAAACGCGCAGATCGAGCTTCGTCAGTCCCACCTCGGCCACTTCCAGCCCACGGAACTCGAATTCACACTTCTGTAGATTTTCGCGCGGCTCGCGGATGTTGCATTCCGTTAACAACACAACAATCGCCGCTCCGAGAACGAGTCGATAGATTGAGGACGAGGGATGTTGGAATTTCATTTTGACAGCTCCGCCGGATTTGTGAGTTCGTTGAGATAGTTGATGAAGGGCGAGAATTACTTTTCTCCGGGTTATCGCTCGGCCCGCAAGCGATTTCGCAAGGCCGCGAAAAAAGCCGGCGCAAAACTCTGGAAACTTCACTGGGGACTGCGGGGCGTCTTCGGTGAAAAGCTGGCCGTAGACGTTGCCCTGCTCGGCTCAAAGAAAGCTCGTCGGGTCCTCATTCACAGCTCCGGCGTCCACGGCGTGGAGGGCTTCGCCGGCTCGGCCATCCAGCTGAAGCTGCTGGAACAACCGCCGGATCTTCCGGAAGACGGGGCGCTTGTAATCATCCACTGCGTCAATCCGTACGGCAT
Source organism: Leptonemataceae bacterium (assembly GCA_965227295.1). Taxonomy (GTDB): domain Bacteria; phylum Spirochaetota; class Leptospiria; order Leptospirales; family Leptonemataceae; genus JANSYA01. Next base: position 640,830 of record OZ245742.1, read on the forward strand.
GTCCCAACATCGGCGGGTCAACGAATCCAATGTGGATCTCAATCGCAACTTTCTGAAGAAAGGCCAGTGGTACGGCGCACACGAGGGCTACCATGTTCTGCACTCGCTGTTGAATCCGGCGCATTTGCCGCGCCTGGATCTGTTCATGCCGAAGTTGGTTTATAAGATCGCGCGCCACGGATGGGACTACCTCAAGCAGGCCGGGGCGGAGGGACAGTATGAATATCCGGAAGGCCTCTTCTTCGGCGGCAACAACCTGGAGCCCGGGCCACGACTCCTGATGAAGTGGGTCAAAAAAAATCTTAAGCGTGCACGGCGGATCTGCGCCATCGATGTGCACACGGGTGTCGGCGAGTCCGGCCAGGACTGGCTGATCGTTGATCGAACTTCAGACGGTAACTATGCCAGCCACCTGAGTCCCCACTACGACGGCAATCGACTGGATACGAACTTCGACGTATCATACCAGAACAAAGGCGGCCTGGATGCGGGCTTCGTGAAAACTCTAAAGAACGATGTCGCCCTGGACTTCGTGACCCAGGAATTCGGGACGGTCTCGGGGCCGAAGCTTTTGTCTGCGCTACGGCGGGAAAACCACTACTTCCGCCAGGGCGCAGACACGGATCACCCGGCTCGCCGCAAACTCAAAGACGTTTTCTCGCCGCCGTCTCTACAATGGGAGCGCGACGTCGTGGAAAACGGCCTGCGCCTGGTAGAACGCACCGCGCAGTTCCTCTTTGGGCGCGGTGTCATTGTGCCGCCCGATGCGGACGCCTGATCACCTTCGCCGCCGGGTCTCTCGCTGACGCTGAATCAATCCATACGACCTGCGATCGTTGTAGTATTCGATCCGTAAGGTCATGGGCAGCCAATCTCGGTGTTTCGGACGCAGTCTGAGTCGGCGCTCGTACCGGTTTTGTGCAAAAAACAACCGCTCGATAAACTCCAACCGATTCGGATAGGCGTGATCGTATGCCTCCAGGGAATTTGTAGGAACTCGTACACATCCGTCCCCACCCCCTGTAAGTTCGAGCCGGGCAAGCCAGACAAATAACAGACATCGGGACACGCCGAGGAACGCCGCGATCAAACCGAGCTCGATCCAGACCTCGTTCTCCACACGAAATGAAACCTTGCGCGGGCAAGTACCGGCCGCTTGATAGCGTCGCTTCACTCCGCCCATCTGCGGGAGCCCATGCTCAAGACATAAGCCGCGGTACTTTCGGACCAGCCTTCGCACGAACCGCCCGAGGCCCCATCCATGCTCGGCGAGTAGAGTTTTCAATTCATCGGCGATTTCGATTGGAATCAAGAGGCTGCACGGGGTGGCCACGGACGCATAACGATGATCCGTGTTTCGGCTGTACTCCAGTTCGGTGCGATATCGTGTGGGTTGCATTGTGACCTCCGCCGGAAGAACAATCGAAAAGCGACGATCGTTTCACAAAAAACGGCCACCCAGCAAATATTTGTGCTCAATACGAATCGCTACAATCTGTCCTCAACGGTCAGGGGAAACTTCAGCTCGCCAAAACTCTCTGTTTCCACAAAGGCATGACCCTTGAGCCGGTAAAGGACCTGCCCGTTGGATAGAGACGATAGGACCCCGGCGCCGACCTGGGCCACGGTCGTTTGAAAATCCAGAGTGATCACCTGTCGTTCCGCAGATTGGATCGTGACCTGCTCTTCATGGCTGCCCTTCCCGGCGTTGTTATTATTGATGAACAGATCGAACGCCAGTCGATCGACGATCACGGGATACGGATTAGGATTGGTGATTCCGAGCAAAATCTTGAGCTTCAGATCGAGCGCCGACTGAGCTTCAATCTGCACATCCTCCAGATCAAACTCACAGCGACGAATACTCTCCCGCTGGAGAATTCCCGCCAGCACCTGGCATCCCATCATACTCCCGCCACAGAACACAAGCATAACGGCCAACAGAGCCTTTCGCACCACGCCCATCCTATTCACGATCATCCCTCGAACCTCCGGAACACTCAAAGCAAACCTATCCAGTGCGCGAACTCAGAACCGACGCAGACGATAAGTCATCTCGCTCAAGATCTTTTCAAAATCTACGCCGCCCAGTGTCACGCTGTAAATCGCCCACGCCACGGGATACTTCTCCGGATCAATGCGAATCAACTGCGACAGATGCTTAATACCCATAAGCCCCGCCGACTTGTACTCCGGATCGGCCGTTCCGTAGACCAGGTCATGCCCGTACTGGCGATCATGGGCATCCTGCCCGAAACAACTGAGCATAAGATCCGTGAGGCCGCTCAGCCCTTCAAACGTACTCTCTTTGCCGCCCAGTTCCACACCGATCGTGCTCATCTCACGAAAGATGCGATTCGAAATATGAAACAATGCATTGTCGCTGTTCCCGCCCAGGTTGATTTCATAGTAGCCGTCCAGCAGACCGACACCAAGCGCATAGATATTCTTCAACGCCCCGCCTAATTGAAGCCCGCGCACGTCATCCGGATTCACCGCGGGCCGGGTAAAGACGTAGCCGGTACTGAACAGTTTCGCCAGGTGCCCGACCATATCCGGATTCCGTGCCGCCACCTCAAATCCCGAAATCTTACGTTCAAGAATTTGATCCGGATAATTCGCGCCGGCCACAACGGCCATCCGGCTCTGATCCACCCCGTAAATCTTTTCGAGATCCTCCGTGACCAGACCGTACTGTGATCCGGTAAACCCTTTGACCATGTTAATGATCGGTGCCTGACTTTTAGCCAGGCGATCCTTGATCGGTCCGTAGTAACGATCCAGTTCCCAGGGCCGCACACCGTTAATGAAAATCGTCGCATCCTCCAGGTCCGCGCTTTCGGAGGTGAACTCGATGTTCGGCGGCAGCTTGAAGATGGGATAGTTGTCCGCATCAAGATTGCGCTCGTTGAAGTATTCGGCCTTCTCCGCCTCGTCGATGTAAATGCGCACGCGTACTTTCTTGTTCGCAAGAATCGTAGCCGCCGCCGTACTGTATGGGGAATGACCGATCACGGCGATCTGCTCCACCGGCGCCCTCGGAATGGCGATCAGTTCGTTCGCGTCCGGCGACGTGGCGTCCCCGCGATACAGGTTCCGGTACGTCCCGTGGCGGTGCCGGTGCAGATTCTGACCGATCAACAGCGCCAGGTTATCGATGATGAATTGCTTTTTATCGCCGCTGCCCGACGGCATCTCCAGGCGATCCACGTAGTCCGGCAACTCGTCCATTAACTTCGACGGAAGTTTCCCTACGAGGATGGGCTTGCCGATCGAAAGTTTGCCGTGGGCCGCGTTGAACATGAACGTCCCCGCGGGCAGAACCTTCTCCGTTCCTTCCAACGATACCGGAATGATCACCTTGTTCGCAACGTAGTGGTACACGGTGTCGACGAAATTGATCAGCTTGCCGGTACGCGAGCGCGTACCCTCCGGAAATATCGCGATGACCTTGCCCTGTTTCTGCAACTGCTGCGACTGCCGGAACGAACGCATATTGATGCGCGTCATCAGGTCCGCCATACCCGGGTTATCGGCCATGTCCCGCTTCGAGCAGACGAGCAGCGTGTTGATCATATACAGACCCAGGCGCGTGAAGTCCGGCTCAAAGGCCAGGCGGCCGGCAATGAAAACGAGATTGTCCGCGAGCTCCCGGGCCGCCCCGCCTTCTTTGTAAAGAAGATTGTAGATGGCGACCGTATCGAAGTGGCTCACGTGATTCGAAATGAGCACCATGGGAAACTTACCTCGCAGTCCCACGATGTGCGGCAGGTTCTCTTTGCCCTCGATGTGAAAGTTGCGCATGAGCGGCTGGAAGAACTCGGTCATGAAATCCCGAATAAACGGAATCTTCTGCGTGTAGACACCCACCTCCTCCAGCGCAGTCGGCTCCCGAAAGCTCTCCATGACCTTCGGCATCGGTGTCTCGCCGGAGAGCTTCAGGAACTTCATGAGCAGTTCCCGGGCCCGCTCCTCGCTGATCCCGTACTTCACGAAGTTTTCTATGTTCTTGAAAAACTCCCGCTGCCAGGGAGCGTGAGTCCCGCCTTCTTTTTCCGCCATGGCGTTTCCGTACCCCGCCGTCCACAGGGCGGGCAATACCTTTTTTTGTATTTCGCCGAAGGCTGCCCGGAACACGCGTTCCCATACGCCGGAAAAGGGATTGACCGGCAGGGCCCATCCGGCGATGCGAAAGCTGCGGCGGCAGCCGCGGAGCCCCACCTCTGGCACGCACACCGAAAAAAAAGGGACAGTCGTCCGGTAAGGATTCCTCCTCCCGCGGCACCGGCGGACGTCGAAACGGCGGGAATTCCGGCGGCAAACGGGGCCGCAAAGCCGCAGCCACCCCCGATCCCCTGCGCGTGGACGACGAGTACGCGACTCACCTGCGCGACGAAAGCGCCCCGGCCGGCCGACGCCCCCTGTCGCGCCGATCCGGCCGCACATTTCACGAGCTCTGGGAGGACGCCCGGGCCCGTTTCGAAGATTTTCTGAGCCGTGTCCACAAGCGCGGCCGGGAGCGCCTCACCATCATGGTGATCCCGCACACCGAGCAGAAAATCCTCAACGCCCACGTCAGCCTCTATGCCATCACCATCAGCCTGGCCGCGCTGGTTCTGGTCCTGGTCATCTCCATGGTGAGCCTGGTCGGCAAGAGCGGGGAAGACATCCAGTACTACGACATGGGCCTCACGAACTCGCAGTTCAACCTGCAGAGCGTGAAGATGGCGGAGGAGATGATTCCCCTCCACGAACTGGTAAACGATTACGCGGCAACGATTACGGAACTCTACGTCAAGCTCGACGGCGACGAAGACGCCTTGCTCGGCCAGGGCGGCGTCGCCCAGAGCGTCATCGATTCCGAGGTGGATCAGCTCCGCGAACTCGTCGCGCAATGCCGGGCCGCCGGAGACGACTGCGACCAGCGGACCACCGAAGAAATCTTACGGCGGGTCATCTACCTCTCCCGTCAGGACAACCACAACCTCAAGAAGGCTGTAGAGATTTCGGATCGTATTCTCGCCGAACTCGGCACCCGGGAAAAACAAAATCTCCTCGGCAACACGCCGAGCATCTGGCCCACCCGTGGTTACGTGCTCAGTCCTTACGGCACCCAGACCGACGCCGTGGTCCAGGGCCGGGACTACTTTCATCGCGGCATTCGCATCGGCGCGTTGCCCGGCACCGAGGTCTACGCCACCGCCCCCGGCGAAATCGTAGACGTCGCCTACGATGAATCCTACGGCCTGCAAATTCGAGTGAAACATCGCTACGGTCTGGCCACATTCTACGCCCACCTCGATCGCACGCGCGTCGAGAAGGGCGACCAGGTCACGAAGGGCGAGGTCATCGGTTATGTCGGTCGCAGCGGCGCCGTTCCCGAGCCCATGTTATACTACGAAGTGCATGTGGGAACGGTTGCCTACAACCCCCATGCCTTCCTCAATCATTTACAGGATCAATGGCTGATTCGTCCGAGAACCTGATCGTCAACAGCCTGATCGGTGAGGGCTCGGAGTTCCGCGGTGAGTTTAAGGTCAAAGACCTCATTCGCATTGACGGTTATTTCAAGGGCAACATCATCACCGAAGGCAAGGTCCTGGTCGGGCGCTCCGGCATCGTGGAGACGGACATCCGCGCCGGTGTCGTCGTCGTGGGCGGCGAGGTTCGCGGCTCCATTCACGCGACGCGCCGTGTCACGCTGCTGTCCACCTGCAAGCTCTACGGTGATGTGGTGACGCGCAGCCTGGTCGTCGAAGAAGGCGTCGTCTTCGAAGGCCGCTGCACCATCAACCGCTGAGCGCGATCGAGTGCGATCGTAACCGGATTTTCCACGATTCTTTTGGCGCGACGATCATCGCGCTTCCGCGAAATGCTTGTCAGATCTCCGAAAGACTGAGATCGTAGAGTACGAAGCCGCAATCATGGAAAGTTATCTAAAAGAAGTCTCAGATCTCAGCACGATCGAAAAAGGCTCGGTGGTGCGCCGGCAAGGCAACGGCAAGAACCAACAGGGTCACTACGTGCGCCCGGCGGATGAAGGCGAAGGCCTCATCGTCGCCGAGGTGCTGGACCTGAGCACCGGCGAGTACATCGCCGAGGCCGGCATCCTGCGCCCCACGGACGGCGACACCTTCTATGTGCACCAGTCCCGCTTCGGCCAGGACGCCGAGAAAACCCAGTCGGCCCTGGAAGTCGTAAAATCCTGGAGCCTCTTCGAAAAATCTCCGGCGCTGCATCAGGACATTCTGGCCTTCGTGCAGGCGGCGTTTTCGCCGGAGCAAGTCCTGGCCTGGAAACGCAACGACGAACTCAAAAACCTGTTCGTACCCATTCAGCAGAAGTTTAAGATCGGCCGCTTTGAAGAAAAGATCGACTACGACAAGGTCCGCGAAGAGCGCTTCGGCGAACAGCTCGTCGCCCTGCACAGCGGCAAACACATGACCTACGTCGCCTTCATTCCCCGCGAGGGCAGCCACAAGCCCATGTTTTACTCCATCGGCACCAAGCCGCACCTGGAGACCCTGAAGAACCTGGAGCGCGAGCCCTTCGCGTTTCGCCCGAACCACGGCGGGCACATCAAGTGCGTCATCGAAGAAGCGGGCGAGCAGAAGCAATTCCTCGTCGACGCCGGTTCCAACGATCTGGGCGCCGGCATGCACACGTCCGTGGCCATCGCCGAAATGGTCGTCGAAGCGCTGCTGGAGTTGTATCCGGATCACGCCTATAAGCCGTTACCGGGGCGGGAAGCGTTTGGTTTGCAGCAGAGTTATTGAGAGATCGCGGACGCCCTGTACGGCTTCGCGTCTTTTCTATGACTCTGCCATTAGCTCCGGGGGATGGTACTTGTGAAAGCACTCGAAAGAAACAAGCCGACTCTCGAAAGATTATTCAGTGAAATCATTCTACCTGTCATCTTGCTTATGGACTTCGCAATCGTCCTGTACCTGGTATACCTACTACAGGCGAATACACAGAATGTGGATTACAGAGTGCCGCTACTAACCGGAATTGTAGTCGGACTCACAGTAGCGAGCGGTTTAATACAATTCGTCATCAATTCCGATGTTCAGCGGCGGCGCGCCGCGATTAGCGACTTGCCTGCAATCGCTACAAAACTTGTCAAACTCGGCCGAGAACTCGGAGAGACGGTGAAGGAGGAAGACTACATTCGAAAGTGCTTTAATAACCTTGAAGCAATTCCCGCGGATAAACTTGAAAAATGGAACAAGAAGTTCGGTCGCAAACCCGATCGTCTTATGCTGGATATGATTAACGATTTGGAGCTTGTTTCGATCGGCATACTCAGCAATGTATACGATGAAACAATTGCCCTCCACTATATGAAGGGCGTCCTGACGCGGTTTCGCGCCTTGTTTGCGGTTTTCATTACGAACCGACAGGCCGAACAAACGACCTTCGCTGAAAACTTTCTTACATTAGCCCGTCGATGGCTGGGAGCAGCATCGACTTAGAGATCAATGATAATATCTTGCATATTGTGCTCCAGAATAGCCGGGAATCAGAGAATTACAAGGCATAATTCCATACTCTGTTCCTGATCATCCTCAATATCGACCGAATTTCGGGAAAAAGTGTCCTTGTCCACAGTTTTTTCGAGTTATGTCTCATTCCGGCGCTTGATTCTTCCATCGGAGCACTCTCGAAAATGCTGGAACCCTCCGAACATTTACCCGATACTTTCACTATATGGACTCCTCCACACGAGCGGAACTGATTCGCCAGGGCAACCGGGCTTTCAACGACGGCGACTATCGCAAGGCACGCGAGTTGTTCACCGCGGCCAACTACAAGGACGGCCTGGTCCGCATCGGGGACTATTACATGTACGACCGGCGCCTCCCGCTGCTCGCCTACGGTTATTACAAAAAAGCCGGGGACCAGAAGAAGATCGCCGATCTGCATCGCCGCATGATCGGCGCGCTGGGGGAATGGATCGGCCACGATAAAATCCGCGACGAATCCAAAGCGCAGCTCGGCATGGGGCAGCAGTCCTACGATCTGGCGGAATTTTCGGAACCTGACGCCGACGGCATGATCCGCGTCCCCGTCGCCAACGAACTGCGCGAAGCCGCCCTGGCCATCCTCAAGCGCGGCGGCTGAACCGCAAGATGCAAGATCGGCGGATCGGCGCTACACCAGGCCGGCGGCTCAGCCCGAACCGATGCGCGGCGAAACGCCTTCGGGCAGCGGGGCCCCTTTTTTCTTGATTACGTGGTAGCGTCCGTCCTTACGCATCACGTGGTGGCCTAACTTCAGATACTCGTAAATTAGCCGAAAGCGCCGATTGCACATGGACTCATCGTCGCCGGAGAGGAAATAGTCCTCGACTTCACGAAAGACCTTTCGCAAACCGTCGACCTGGTAAATGTTCTGCAGACCGACGCCCTTGAGTCGCTGCTCGCCGACGAAACGACAGTCGAAGAAATCCCGCACTTTCTGATAGACCGCTTCCGATACGGTGATCTGCCCTTCGGGGGCCACGGTTTCAATCCGCGAAGCCACGTTTACCGCATGGCCCCAGATATCGAAGGCGATCTTGGAATGGCCGACCACCCCGGCGACCAGGGGGCCGGAGTGCACGGCCACGCGCATGCCCCAGGCCGTCTCGCCTTTGCCTTCTCGCTGCATCTGCCGCCGATACGTGAAGCGCATCATCTCCATGGCCGCGAGGATGGTATCGAGGTGTACCGTGCGGGCAGTATGCCGGGACGCGCCGCGCACGCCGCCGACGCAGAGCAACGAATCGCCGATGGTCTTTACTTTCTCAAGACCGTAGCGTTCGAGGATCTGCTCGAACGCGTCGAAGTAGATCGTCAGCTCCCGCAAGAGTTCCCGGGGCGACATGTAACGCGAGAGACGAGAGAAACCGACGAAGTCCGTAAACAAAATGAACGCGTTCTCGTGATGCGCGGGCGTCACCTTGCCGTGGGCCTTGAGTTCTTTGATCATGTACGACGGCAGGATGTTATGTAACAGGACGTCCGCCTTGCGTTTTTCGGCGGCGAGCTGGTTGCGATCGGTGTCGGCCAGGTGGCGGAGCAGCTCGCGCAGCATGCGTTCTTTGTTGTGATGCCGGGAAATGCGACTCAGGGCGCGATAGTAGTCCTCTTCTTTGCGGATCTCCAGCGCTTCTTTTTCTTCCGGAGAGCGCGGCTCCACGGCTAACTTTTGCAGACGGATGTTCATATATTGATCGGCGACGCGGAGCTCAGTGGATCTTCATGGCTTCGGCGTCAATGAGGTCCATGCCGCAGGGCAGATCCCAGAGGTCCTTCATAATATCGGGAAACTGATTGCCGGGGATGAGCTGGCCGTGCTGCGGGCAAATGCGTTCGGCACCGACGCGCTCGATCAAGCGCAGCGCATACCGGAGCACACGATTGGAAGGCATGATCAGTTGCATGAACTGCTTCATGTTCTGCATAGCTGCTTCCGTATGATACAGTTCCCAGTCCGCGCCGAGACCGCCGAGGATATCGCTGGTAAAGAGCGTATTCGTCGTTTTATCCAGGGTCATCATGGCCCCGAAGGAATGCGCGTACGGCGTCCAGATAAACTCCAGTTCCCGACCGCCCCGGGTGACGTGGCGCACCGAGGTTTCGTGCGGAATGCGCACGAGGTTGCCCTTAATGCCGTAGTGATGAATGAGATACGAGGTCCCCTGCATGGAAATGATGTCGTGATCGATGTTCTCTTTTAGATCTTCGAAGATCGGTACCGCGGCGCAGAGGTCCGGGTCCTGATGTTGCAGGATGAACGTGCTCAAAGACTCCGCCGGAACGATGGAAAAGACCTTTCGGGCCACTACCGGAAAGTCCGGCACGGAACCGGCGTCGATGAGAATGCTCTCGTCGCCGTTCTTAATGAGATAGGGATTGCAGTGAAGCTGCTCGTGCTCGTCGTAAAAACCGACCCAGAAAATATCCGGGGCGATTTCTACGGAGTAGCGGGTGTCGACCTCAAGCTGGAGGTCCTGGCTGTTCGAATCGCCGCTGATGTGCGTTGCCGATGACAATTATCAAGCCTCTATACCAACGTACGACAGGAGCGTCGAGCGTCCATAATTAAATTACGGACCAGGCCAGCCCTAACTGTTCCCCGCCGAGTATTAGCCGCGGTTTTTGAGAATCTCATGCCCCATCTTATCCCGCTTGGTTTCTAAGTAGCGGGCGTTGTGGGGGTTCGCTTCGACTTCCAGAGCGACCTTCTCGACGATCTCCAGGCCGTAACCCATGATCGCCGCACGTTTAGCGGGGTTGTTGGAAATGAGACGCATTTTCGTTATGCCCAGGGCACGTAAGATTTGCGCGCCGACGCCGTAGTCGCGTTCGTCCATCTTGAAGCCGAGCTTCAGATTCGCTTCTACGGTATCCAGGCCGTCTTCCTGGAGTTTGTAGGCTTTGAGCTTGTTCACCAGGCCGATGCCGCGGCCTTCCTGTTGCATGTAAAGCACCACGCCCTTGCCGGCGCGATCCACCATCTCCATGGCACGATGCAACTGCCCGCCGCAATCACACCGACAGGAGCCGAAGATGTCCCCGGTCACACAGGACGAGTGCACGCGCACGAGCACCGGTTCATCGTCCGCCCACTCGCCTTTCCTCAGTGCCAGGTGCATTTCACCGGAATCCTTTTGCCGAAAGGCGTGCATCTGAAAATCGCCCCAGTCCGTGGGCATCTGCACGTCGATGACTTCTTCGATCAACGTGTCGTGGCGCAAACGATATTCAATGAGATCTTTGATCGTGATGAGCTTGAGATCGAAACGCTGCGCGATCTTCGCCAGGTCCGGCAGGCGTGCCATCGACCCGTCCTCGTTCATGATTTCGACGATGACGCCGGCCGGTTGAAAGCCTGCGAGACGCGCCAGGTCCACCGTGGCTTCGGTGTGCCCGGTGCGCCGAAGCACACCGCCTTCGCGCGCGCGCAACGGAAAGATATGCCCCGGCTTGCCCAGGTCCTCGGGCCTCGTCGCGGGATCGATGAGCGCGCGCACGGTCTTCGCGCGATCGTGCGCGGAGATTCCCGTCGTGCAACCGTGACCGAGCAAATCCACGGAAATCGTGAACGGCGTCTCGTAGACCGCCGTATTCGATTGGTTCGTCACCATCATTTGCAACTGTAGTTCGTCGCAACGCTCCTGGGTCAGCGGCGCGCAAATCAAACCGCGTCCGTGCGTCGCCATGAAGTTGATCGTCTCCGGTGTCACCGTTTCGGCGATGGCCATGAAATCGCCCTCATTCTCGCGGTCCTCGTCATCCACGACGATGACGAGCTTCCCCTGGCGCAGATCATCAAGGGCTTCCTCAATGGTGTTCAGTTGGATGGGTTCTTGATCGGACATAATCTTACTACTCGCGATAGCCATGACGCCGGCCGCAATCCCGACGGTGACGGGGAGACAGCATCCCGGGCGCTCAATTTACAAGTAAATAAGAATTTCCTTACCGGGCGGTCAGAAATTCAAGGGAACGGCGCGCCTCACACCGCCGCAGCCGCGAGTTCCCGGCTCACCGCCACCAGGCGTTCCATCTGCTCGCGGGTACCGATGGTAATGCGCACGAATTCGCCGATACGGCCGCCGCCGAAATAACGCACGAGAATCTTACGCTCTTTCAGTAACTCGAAGAACGCCTGGGCCCCGTTCACCGGTGCCTCCCCGGCCGGTAACTTCGTCTCCGCAAAAGCTACCGGCGGTTTCGTAAAAATAAAATTCGCCGACGGGGGCACCGTTTCGAAACCCAGCGCCTTCAGTTCGGTAACGAGGTAATCACGATTCGCGCACACCGTTTCAATGCGACGACGCAGTTCGTCCTGGTCCTCCCAGGCCGCCAGGGCCGCGACCTGTGCCAGGCGGCTGACGTTGTACGAATCCCGGACCTTGTCGAACTCGGCGATCAAGTCGGGCGCGGCGATCAGCCAACCGATGCGCTGGCCGGCCAGGCTGTAAGTCTTCGAAAAGGTACCGCAACAGAGCAAACGCGGGTACTCCGATGTGCCGGCGAACTCCGCGACACGGTGCGCGCCGAAGTCGGCGAAGTCCGCATAGGCCTCGTCCGAAAGCGTGAGCGCCGGATTGGCCTGAGCGTACGCGAGCACGTCTTCGCGCGCCTCCACGCGACCTGTGGGGGCATTCGGATTGGCGAAGACGCTAATCTTTGATGAAGTAAAATTAACGGCCTCTCGCATTCCGTCCCAGGAAATGGACCAGTCCGCGTTCACGTCGACTTCGGCCAGGGTCGCCCCGATCATGTCCACCAGGGTCGGGTACAGACTGTACGTCGGTCGCGGAATGACCATGAGATCCCCCGGAGCCAGCACGGAACGAAACAGAATCGACAGCACGTCGTCCGAGCCGTTGCCGATGAGTACACATTCGGGGCCGCGGCCGAACCTGGCGGCGACGGCCGCACGCAGTTCCGCGGACCGCGGTTCCGGATACAAATGCAAACGATCGTCGCGCAGCGCTGCTTCCAGGGCGGCACGAACGGCGGGCGAAACCGGAAAGGGGTTTTCGTTCGTGTTGAGTTTGATGATTTCCGGGTCGTTCAGTTGCAGGCCGGGCACGTAACCGTGCATGGAACGAATGCGCGGAAGAATGAACTCCAGCGGGTCTTTCATGATCAGCGCAACTCCGAAAGCATATCGGCGGCGTGTCGACGCGAGCGGGACTCCGGCAGATGCGCGGCCGCGTACTGTAAATCGGCGCGGGCCTCGTCGCCGCGGCCGGCGGCCTTCAACGAGACGCCCCGGTAGAAACGCGCGTAGGCGTAATCCGTGTCGCGCTGCTCATCGTATTTCTTCAGGAACTCGTCCCAGTACTTCAACGCCGCCGCGTAGTCCTTCAGGTCCATGGAAGCCACGGCGCTGTTGTAAAGCGCGTCCCGGCGCTTACCGCGCTCGACGTTGTTACCGGCGTTACCGCGATACGCGCGCAGGAAGTACCGTCGCGCCGAAGCCGCGTCCCCGCTCTCGTAATAATAAACGCCGGTTTCGAAGTTCAGCAGCACGCTTTCCGGATCGCCCTTGAGTTTATCCAGGAGTTCGTTCTCACGTTGGCTGCGCCGGTGAATGTCTCGCAATCGCCGGGCAAACACCCGCTTCGGCATGTAACCGTCAATGCGATCCACTTCCGTGCCGTTCGCATCGAATACGATGATCGTAGGATAACCCCGCACGCGGTAACGCATCATGAGGTTGCGGTGCTGCTCCCCGTCCAGGCGCACGGGAACGAAGTCCCCCACAAGCTCCCGGACCTCCGTGCTCGGATAAACTTCCTTTTGCAGCTTTCGGCAGTACCCGCACCAGGGGGCGTAGATATCCAGCAACACCGGCTTGCCCGTACGTTTCGCTTCGTCGAAGGCGGCGTTCAAGTCGCTCCCCCAGGTAGTCGCCGAAAGACCTGCCGGGACCAGGAGCATTCCGAATAAAAAAGCAAACGCACAGAAGACTAATCCCCGGCGCGAAGAGTTTCTGTTCTCTCGCGTTAACATAACTTTCCCAAATATTACCGCACTACGCCGCCAACTGCGTGGCCGCCGTGTTGTACGCGGCAATGATCGCGCGCGTCTTTTCCTGCCCCTGGGGGTTCACGTCCGGATGATACTTCTTCAACAGCTCGCGATAGTGTTTCTTCAATTGTTCCGGCTCCGGCACGCGATCCGCCGGCAGCTCCAGCACCTGCAGCGCCTCCTTGAGCTCGTCGGGCATGAGCACGTACCGCAGACGCTCCTCTTCGGCGTCCTGCTCGTCGATCAAACCCAGGTCGACGGCCCGCCGACGGAGCATATCGCGCAACGCCGTTTTACTGAGATCTTCCCAGATGATGTTACGCTGACGGATCTGCTCGCGGGCGTAGGCGCCGAGGATGGAACGACTCGCGTGATGCGCTTCGACGCCGTAGTGTTCCAGGAAACGCTCCGCGGCGAAGGCGATGAACTCTTCCGGGTCGAAGCTCGCGTGCACGTAGAAATCCACGGCGTCGGAGAAGTAGCGGCAACCCGAGACGGCCGTTTCCAGCAGTTCCTCGTCGATCTCCCGGCTCTGCATACGCGCGAGGCTCACCGAGTGAAAGAACTCCAACCAGTGCAGCAGATGATCTTCGTTGAAATAGTAACCGGCGCGGTGGAATTCGCGCGGGGCCTGGGCCACACCCTCGTTCATGAGAAACTCAACGAGTTCGCGGGTATTGTGCGGGCCGAAGCCATCGGCGAGTTGATCGGTCCAACCGCCGCGGTCCCGACGACTGTAAATGTAACGAAAGAACTCTTCGCGGCTCAGCCCGAGCAGGCCGAGTACGAACTCCAGCGGCAAATCCCAGGACTCGCCGATGCGGACGGATTCGATCTCATCCAACAGCTCTTGAATAAGAGCCGACGGATCTTCCTCCGTCACTCGCGTCGGCACTGCCGGCGGATTCGTCGTGTGTTCCCACGCCTGCATCCGGCTGACAGTCTGAAGACTCGGGTTGACCCTGACCATTCTTTTTCGATGCCGATGCGCCGCCGGAAGTTTCCGAATTTTCCGGTGGAACATCCGCGCCGAAAACACACGCCTCCATGGCAAGCAGCAACTCCTCCAGGTTCTCCCGGGCGAGCGCCGACACACAGAGACCATCCTTGCGTTGCTCCAACACCGCCCGATCTTCCACAGAAAGACAGTCACTCTTGTTGTACACGCGCAATTGCGGGATGCCCAGGAGTTCCATGCGGGCCAGAATCCCGTGCACCGCTTCGATCTTTTGGTCGCGCTGAGCCGGCGCGTCCGAAGCGTCGATGACATGCAGCAGGAGATCCGAATCGAACAGTTCCTCCAGGGTGGCCTCGAAGGCACGGCTCAGCTCCGGCGGCAGATCGTGAATGAAGCCCACGGTATCGGACAGGACGATTTCTTTTTCTTTCGGGAAACGCACCCGCCGGGTCGTGGGATCCAGCGTCGCAAACAAACGATCTTCGGAAGTTACCTCGGAGTTTGTGAGCGCGTTTAATAACGTGGATTTTCCCGCGTTCGTGTAACCCACGATCGAAACGATGGGCACGCGATTCTCGTTGCGGCGGTTGCGATTCAGTTCCCGGCGTTGCTTGAGCGATGACAGTTCCTTTTCCAATCGCGAGATGCGATCGTTCACCCGGCGGCGGCCGATCTCCAGCTTCGTCTCACCGGGACCGCGCCCGCCGATGCCGCCGGTCAACCGGGACATGTTGTCGTCCTTCTCGGACAGGCGACCTTTTAAGTAACGCAACTGCGCGAGTTCCACCTGCAACTTACCGTCGCGGCTGCGGGCGTTGCGCGCGAAGATGTCGAGAATCAACTGCGTGCGATCGATGATCTTTAAGTCCGTAATGGCCGACAGGCGTTGCGCCTGAGCCGGGGACAACTCCAGGTCGAAGATCATCATCTCCGCGTTTTTCTGCACTGCCTGGATCGAAATCTCCCGCGCCTTACCGGAACCGACCAACGTTACCGGATCCAGCTTCGGCCGGCGCTGGGCGATGGCATCCACCGGCTGCACGCCCGCCGTGAGACACAGCTCTTTGAGTTCGGCCAGGCTGTCTTCCGGACTGCGCTTACGCCGCATCTCCGGAGTATAGACACCCACGAGCAGCGCCCGGGGCAAATCGCTGGCCCGGCGCAACCGATCTTCTTCGCGTTCGAAGAGTTCTTCGACGTGGCGCAGGGTGTCCGTAAAGTTCTCCGGTAGTTGTCCCGGTGCATACGGCTTCTCGACGTGATAGCCCGGGTCCTCGCCGGGCTGCAGGTACGCGTTGTGGAACTTCTCCGGCAAACCTTTGCGGTCCATGGTGATGGCCGTGACGTAGTCCAGCCGCAGAAGTGTGAGGTCGTAGAAGTCTTCCTGGCTCAGCGCCTCGCGCTTGAGGTGCGTTTTGATGAGGCGGAGCCCGCGCAGCCGGGCGGAGCGATTGCGTTCCAGTTCGGGGATAAAGATGCGCTGAGCGTCACCTACGGTAAGATAGCGCACATACCCCTGACGATCGACGAGCACGCCGAGCTGCCGATTCAGTTCAAAGGAGAGTTCACAAAGGGAGCGGGCAAAGTCCTGGGTGACGACGGCGTCGCCGCGGATGCGCCGCTCGGAGATCTTCTTCAGACGTTTGGTCTGATTACTTTTGAGGTCTTGAGTATTTCCAGTGATGCGGGCGATGGGCTGTTCTCCGTCGCGCAAGAGCGACTCTGAATACTAATAATAGACGGAGTACGCCGCACCGTTCAAGAATTTTCCGCGCCGGGCGTGTTTTATTTTTCGTAACGGGCCAGGATGCAAATAGCCCGGGCCAGTTCGACGTACTTCAGCCGTGCAAGGTCTTCCACCGTCTTAATGCCGAAGGCTTCTTCCAGCATTTTAGCGTGGCGGGCCGTCAGGCCGTCCAGGGCGTCAATGGGCGCCTGACTCAATTCCCCGAGAGTATTCTCTTCGTACTCCCGGGTCACGGCGCCGCGAATCGAAATCGGTGTGACTTTCTTTTTACTGGTTTTCTTTTTCGAACCCATGGCGTAGTTGCTCCTTGCCTTTCGAATAAACTCCCGTACGTCGCCCGTACGCCCGTTGCCGCTGACTACCGGCTGCGGCTCCGCACGGACCGCGGTCAGCACGGCCTCGTCCTCATCATCTTCCCCGGCGAGGACCGCCGCGGCAGACCCGGCTTCGGCCCGGCGCAGCGGGGAAACCTCACCGCCCGTCAGGATCTCAAGGGCCCCGGCTTCCTCATCGTCCAACTGGTGGTCTTCACGCCGCGTGTGGCCGCGGAAAAACGCCAGCCATTGATCCGGATAGAGACCAAAGAACAGCATGAGAATGAGCAAGAGAACCGTGAGGGGAATAAAGATCGCTTCCGTGCTGAATCCGTCGGCGCTTCCCTCCGGATCGCCCGGGGCGGCCTCGGGATTCGATTGCGCCGGTTTGTCGGAGTCGTCCGGACTGTCCGGCGCGGCGGACAGAGTTGCCCGCGTCGCCGCGTTGATTTTTGCGGCCTTCGCATCGGCCGCGCGGGCTGCCGCACGCCAGGCATGTTCCTCGTCGAAGTAGACCAGTTCCGCCCGGCGATGTTTTACGCGGGGCTCCCCGGCAAAGACCACGGGCGTTGCCGTCAGCACGCGCCGCGTTTGCAGCCCCAGGCCGGCGAGACTCGCCTGGACTTCCGTGCCGCGATTCATAGCGACGATGTACGAGGCATCGAAGCCGCCGGTGTCGCAGGCGAAACCCTGCACGAGAAAATAACCGTTCGGCCGGGCCGAAAAAAACGCGCGCAGTTGTTCGGCCCGGCCCGCGTCGATGTCCGTCGCCTGAAGCGGAAAGTACAAAATGAGCCGGGAATCCGGAGCCTGGGCGGCCAGGTCGCTCAGCACGGGAAACCAGCCGGGCACGGCAAAAACGGCAGCGAATACGACGATCCGGAGGCGGCGATGGTTGAGTATCTTGAACCGGGACGCGGGCATAGAAAGCGCAAGCGCGAGACCTGCCCGCGCATATAAATTTTCGGTCTGATCGGCCGGTTGCACCGATATTTTCTAGTAATATCGCCCCGCCACCGCGGCACGAGACAGAAACGGAACACACGAGATGCAGAACATCGACTTTTCCGCTCACATGCGCCGGACCCCGGGCCGGCCGGAGCCGAAACAGGCCACCGCCGTCCCGGTGCCGGCCCACGAACTGAGAACCCGCAACCGGGCCTATGTCTGGATTCTCGTCCTGCTGATTTTCGCCTTCACGGCCGGCCTGGTGGCCGGCCTCCAAATCGGTCGCCTGCGCCACATCGAAGCCAACCTGGTCAGTCGTCCGGACGAAGAGCGCTTCGGCAATTCCGACGAGAGCACGGAATCCGCCCCAACGTCGAACACCGAGAGTACGTCGTTCGCCAATACCGGCGGCGATCCGGACGAAGGTCGCTTTCTCATTAAGGCCGGAACGTTTGCGCCCAACGCGGCCGAGTTGCTCGCACGCCGGCTCAACAATCTGCCCGAGCTGGCACAAATCAAACCCGTGAAGTGTAAGAATATTCGCGAAAGTGAACCCGGCCGGTACCTGGCTTTCCGCGTCCGCCTGAACGACGGCAGTGATCGCCAGAATGTTTTCCTGGGATGTTTTCTTTCTCAGGGGCGTGCGCGGGAAGCACTGGAAGCGGCGACGGCCTCCGGTCTGCCCGGACTCTCCGGTGCCCGCCTCTATGAAATCGAATAAAACCAATGCCGGTCCGGGCTGCGCCAGTCTAAACAAAAAACTACTTGCATAGAGGTGTACACACCTGGTCCATTGCCTGGCAGGAGACTCTGAAACATGGCAAAGAAGAAGACCGCGAAAAAAGCGGCCAAAAAAACCGCGAAAAAGACGGCAAAAACGGCCGCCTCCGGCAAGTACTCGTTAGTCGAAGACGTACTCGACAGCATCATGGAAGTCGCCGAGGTCAGCAAGAAAGGCGAAATCAAACTCAAGAAGACCGACGTTAAGAACCTGCTGGAAGAATGCTTTCAGCGCGCGGCCGTCGTCGCCACGGGCGGCGAGAAAGTGAGAATCCCGTTCCTCGGCAACCTCATGTTCTCCGAAGTGAAAGCACGCAAGGCCGGCAAGGGTGTGAATCCGTTCACCGGCGAGCCCATGGAAATCAAAGCGCGACCGGCATCCCGCAAGCCGCGTTTCTCTTTCGCTCGCACCGCTAAAGAAACCTTCGCCAACAAACGGAACTGGTAATCATTCGGCGCCGCATTCCCGGCGTTCCCGTTCCACCGACGTTCCCTCCCGCAAGTTTCCTCATCCCGACCCGAATCACCAGGGGTCGGGATGCGGGGAAGCTGTGCGACATAAGCCGGGCGAGCGCGAAATTTTTCACGAAAACGCTTTTCCTGAAACGGCACGCGTACATCCTGCGGTTATGCCGTACGTAAAGCAGCAGACTCACTTCAAGCAAACGATCCAGATCAACAACGGAGAAATCACCGCCCAGGAAGATCTGATCTTCGACTGTAACTTCACCGGAAACAACGTCAACGTCGGGACCAACACGATCGTGGTCGGCCTGCCGTGCACCATGAACGCGAACATCCAGGCGGGCGTGGTGGAGATCATCGGCACGTTGAACGGAAACATCGTCGCCAGCGAGTCCATCCAGATTCGCGACACGGCCGTGGTGAACGGCGACATCCAGGCACCGCTCATTCGCGTGGAACCCCTCGCGCGATTTCAGGGCCGCATTACGTATACCTGATCCCCGGCCGGCGGGCGCGCATCCAGCGTCTCCGCCGGTAACTCCAGCAACGCCCGGCGCAGAAGTTCCACCACGTCTTCGTTCGTGGCGCTCCCGCCGCGTTCGCTGAACGCGCGGCGAAACCGACGCGCCCCGCGCATCCCCGTAAACAGTCCGAGCATGTGTCGCACAATGCTGTGCGCCGGTCGGCCGTCATTCCGCCGGCGTTCTTCGATGTACGGCAACATCGCTTCCAGAACGTCGCGTCGACTCGGCGGCGCAGCCTCGCTCCCGTAAAAATCCCGGTCCGCCGTGGCAAACAGATACGGCTCGTCGTATGCGGCGCGGCCGATCATTACACCGTCGGTGGAGGCGAGCAGTTCCCGCGCCAGGCCGAACGAACGCACCCCGCCGTTGATCTCAATCGCTAAGTTCTGACGATCTTGCTTTAAGCGACATACATCGTCGTAACGCAGCGGCGGGACCTCGCGGTTTTCTTTCGGATTCAGACCTTCCAGAATCGCAATGCGCGCGTGCACGATGAAGCGATCGCAACCGGCGGCCGCCACGATGTCCGTAAAGCGCAGTAAATCCTCGTAACGATCCAGTACGCCGATCTCCGGTTGCTGCGACGAAATCCCGATGCGATGCTTCACCGTCACGGGAATGTTGCACGCGACCCGCATGGCGCTCACGCATTCCGCCACCAGCTCCGGCCGCGCCATTAAACACGCGCCGAAGTTGCCGGACTTCACGCGATCGCTCGGACAACCCACGTTCAGGTTGACCTCGTCGTAACCATAGTCTTCGGCAATGCGCGCGCACTCGGCCAGGCTGCGCGCATCGTCGCCGCCGAGTTGCAACGCAATGGGATGTTCGTCGGGATGATAGCCCAGAAAACGTTGCCGGTCGCCGCGCAGGATGGCCCCGGTGACCACCATCTCCGTATACAGAAAGACGCGTTTGGACAACCGGCGCAGAAAGTACCGGAAGTCGCGGTCCGTGCGATCCATCATGGGCGCGACGGACAGCGGACGGTATTCGGAATCGGAATGATCAAACATACTGCGCTTCGATCTGGAACGAGAACTCCTGCTCGCCTTCCGCCGAGCCTTCCGGGCCGAAACGACGTTCGTGCATGACGACATGCCCGCCGCGATCGATCGTGAGAAACGTGGACGCCCGGGTCCCGTACACCGGCGACTGAATAAAGCGGGAGGAGAGCCAGCGCTCACGTTCCAGACCGATGCCTGTATCCGGCAGGCGCTCGTCTGAGGCGACGGAGTTATGACTCAAGATTTCGAAGAACGCCCTGGCGTCCAGCGCATCGCCGGCTTCCATGAGAGCACGGAACTCGGCCGTGCCGTCGGCGACCTTGGGCCAGGCCGTATCCAGAAAGGCGTTGGAGAGGCCGTAGAATCCCGGCCCCAGCGCACGACGTTCCCCGCTACGGTTCGAATAGTACCATACGGCGCTCGCATCTTCCGGCGCGCCGAAATCCGCCAGGATCACATTGAAACCGGCGTAGGCGTCGCCGTCGGTTGCGACGTCCGCGAGAAAGTCGCCGGGCGGTTCAGCGGCAGTAAGATAGTCGCGCAACAGCAGGCCGCGGGAACGTCCCTGCTTGCCGAACTCCTGCGGATCGCGGTAGTTCGTCACAGTGGCGAAGCGCCCCCCGGTGCTGATGGCGAGCCAGGTCCCGCCGTGTTCCAGGTCTCGGCCGCCGAGAATTTGACCGTCGGCTTCGTCCCAGTAATCGGCGGGCTTTGTCGGCCGCGCGTAGAACTCGTCGCGATTGCCGGCCAACACCCACAGGTACTCCGGGTGTGCATCGTATGCAAAGTAGATCAGACACATCGCAATTTTTTTGCCTGCCAACAGGTAAAAGAGAAAACAATCCATCGCACAGCTTCGTCAAATCATTTCAGATCAAGCCCCTCCGCTTCGGAGGCTATCGCATGAACTTCCTCCATTTGAACCGCATATAACGCACGGCTGCCGCATCCGCGACACTCGTGCGTCCTGTTTTTTCTCCAAATCCGTTTCGCCTGTTATGACCTGCGCTCCGCGCCGGCCGCCCGGGTGAGTTGTATCGTTACAGCGTTTGATCTTACTATGAATCGTTTTTCCGAAAAAACGAAGGCGTGGCATGCGCCCGTCTTCTTCGCCCTGGCTCACGGCCGGGAGGGTTTTGTGTGGCTTGGTAGCGGGCGGCGCCGATCCCTCCTGGAAACGAACGGACTTGTCGGCTCCCCGTCGAACGTCGGCAGCCTGTTCGAACTCTATCGCCTTTCGGTGGACATGGTTCCGCCTCCGTTGTGGCCGGACGCACGGCGCATCCTGAATCCACTGCGCCTCGATCGCGGCGCGTATCTGGGCGACCTGCCCGAGGACTTCGCCCTGTACTTCGCGCCCTTGCTGCGCCGGGAGCGGGATCGCCGGCGCTTTCTCGGATTGTACTGGGGCCTCGGCCTGCAGTACAATCCAGGTCTGAACGCATCGGCCCACCGCCTGCTGTTGAACTACGGTCCATCCGCGGCCGCCTGGCTCGAACCGCTGCTCGGTCAGTTGCCTGCGGTGCGGGACCCGCTGGCCGCGCTGCTCGTTGAACTGGAGATCCCTTCGCTTAGCTTTCTACGAAACAACATTAGCGAACCGAACGATTTCTACGCCGCGCTCTGCGACGGCTTTCATAACATCCAGGGCATCAACCCGGAATCTGAGGGCTACGTAGAACTCCTGTACGCCTTCGTGAAGGGCGTCTCCCTGGGAATGAGTTATGATCATCTCCTGGACGGACTGCGCCTGCACCGGCGCCTGGACCTCCGGATTCAGACCCGCGAATTCCAGGCGTGCCCGGACTACGCCCCCGGTCCCGTCGGGTTGATGATCGAACTCATGCGGGCAGACGATAGTAACATCAGCAAGTACCAGATCCGTAATTTCTGGCAGGCTCTGGGTAAGCTGCCGGGTTACGTTGACGTTTGTCGCGAATGGCTCCGATGGGAATTCGCCGCGGAAAGTCTGCATGCCTTCCTGCGTTTCATGGATGAATTCGCCCCGGAACATTGCCGGCAACGCATGTGGTCGACGCTGCGTGAACGTCTGCCGGCCCTCATGCGAGACCTGGGCCTGCTGCGCGACGCCGAAAATCGGGAAAACCAACTCGCCGTTCTGGCGAACTTTACATATTTAGCGGATCCGGAAACGCTGCCGGAGCTGTGGCCGCGCTTCCGTTTGCTCGCTGCTAAGTTACGTGAATACAAACTTACCGATCACAGCTTCACCTCCACGGAATTGCTCTTCGAATTTGCGCTCCTGGATGCCGATCTGTTTGCGCAGTGCCTGCATGCGCCCCGTTCTTCTTTTCGCCGCCTGGATCACGCCTCTCGCTCGGACAATCGCCGGGGTTTCATAGATTCGGGCCTGAGCCGCCTGCGGCGCATGCTGCCGCGATTCCTGGCAGCGGCCTTCCGGAATTTCCCGGCAAAGCTTCTTCGCAGCGCCGAACTCCTGGGCAGCCTGACTCAGGCCGAAGCCATGCGGACCGTAAACGACTTTCGCCGGGCCGGCGGACAGTGTTTGGTAGAGTGCGACGTGCTGAGCCCGCTCGCGGTCTTAGCTATTACCGGGAGCATCTTAGCGAATGAACCGGGTCTCTTTCATCCGGTGCCGGAACGCCTGCGTGCTTATCTCGTCGGCGAAATCGAACTTACCGGAATCCGCCTGCGGCACTCCATCGAGGTCATGCAACGGGATCGTACTCTCACGGGACTGGAACTCCTGGATCGTTGCATCCGGCGCCGCCTCTGTACGGAGCACCGGGAACCGGAAACGGCCGACCTGCATACGTTTCAAATGATCGGCTCGCTGGCGAAAGAAGACCGCAATCCGCTGAAGAAATTCCTGCGCGCCCATGCCCGGGGCCGGCACGACTATCTACATCAACATCCGCGCAACGCCGGTTGGATTCGCGAACGCCGCAAGCTGAACACGCGCGCCTGGTTCGACGGCCTCGCTGTGCGTCGCATTGTTCCGGGCCGCAGCCTGAGCCTGGCTCCGGAACGCGATCCGCACGAGATGCTTAAGATGGGCACGTACGCCGGTAGTTGTACCGGTCTGGGAGGCATGCATCAATACAACGCCGCGACGACCTTGCTGGACGCGAACAAACTACTCATCTATGCGCGAGACGCGAACGGCGCCTTCGTCGCGCGGCAGCTCCTGGCCGTCACCGACGACGAACGCCTGGCCTGCTTCGAAGTCTACCCGACAACGGATGCGAACATCCGGGCCGCCTTTCGGGAGTACGACCTGCGCTTCGCCGAACGCATCGGCCTGGACATTGTCGACGATTACAATTACCATGTCTCCGTTCTGATCGGCAAGCAGTGGTATGACGACGGCATCTGGAAATGGGACGACGATGAGTGAGGCGCAGGGCTGGCGCTTCTGGATCGATCGCGGCGGCACATTCACGGACGTCGCCGCCGTCGACCCCGACGGGGCCTTGATCACCACGAAGCTGCTCTCGGAAGATCCCGAACGCTACGAGGACGCGGCCATCGAGGGCATCCGTCGTTTACGCAAAGAACACGCCGATGGAAGTTACGCGAACGCGCCCATCCTCGAAGTTCGCATGGGTACCACCGTGGGCACGAACGCCCTCCTCGAACATAACGGTGCACCCGTCGCGCTGCTGATCACGGCCGGCTTCGAAGATGCCCTGCGCATTGGTTACCAGAATCGCCCGGATATCTTCGCCCTGGACATCGAGGCCGGGCGACCGCGCATGCTTTACGAGCGCCTGATCGGCGTGCACGAGCGCCTCGCCGCCGACGGAAAAATACTGCAAACTCTCGATGAAAGTAAGCTAAGGGCAGAGCTGACCGAAGCGCGCAAGGCCGGCCTGCGCAGCGCGGCCGTCGTTTTGATGCACGCGTATTGCAATCCCATTCACGAACTACGCGCCGGGGAGATCGCCCGGGACGTCGGCTTCGAAGACGTGTCGTTGTCTCACGAGGTGAGCCCGCTCATCAAACTCGTCCGCCGGGGCGACACCACCGTCGTCGACGCTCACCTTTCGCCGGTATTGCGTCGTTACACGGAACGCGTGCGCCACGGTCTGGCGAATCTGAGCGATGCGGCACCGCGGCTTTTTTTTATGCAGTCTCATGGCGGCCTCACCGTGGCCGAGAATTTTCGCGGGCGGGACAGCTTGCTCTCGGGGCCGGCCGGCGGTGTCGTGGGCGGCGTGGCCGTGAGCGAAGCAGAAGGTTATCGCAAGATCATCGGCTTTGATATGGGCGGCACGTCCACGGACGTCTGGCACTACGCCGGTGAACTGGAACGCAGTTTCGAAAGCGAGATTGCCGGCGCGCGTTTACAATCCCCGGTGCTCGCGATTCATACCGTGGCGGCCGGCGGCGGCTCCGTCCTGGAATTCGACGGCGAACGTTTGCGCGTGGGCCCGCGTTCGTCCGGTTCCCGTCCCGGCCCGCGCTCCTACGGCCACGGCGGCCCTCTGAGTTTAACTGACGCTAATCTAATATTAGGCCGCGTGCAGCCGGCGTTTTTTCCGCACGTCTTCGGCTCCGCGGGCACCGCCCCCCTGGATCACGCCGGCGTGAGCGCGGCCTTCGAGGACCTGGCACGCTCGGTGGGCGCCGCGACCGATCGCAAACTTTCTCCGGAGCAACTGGCCGCCGGCTTCGTGGACATCGCCGTGGAGCACATGGCCCGGGCCATCCGGAAAATCTCGGTGCAACGCGGTTACGATCCCGGCGAGTACGTGCTCTGCTCGTTCGGCGGCGCCGGCGGGCAGCATGCCTGCGCCATCGCCGCGGCGCTGAACATGACCGAAATTCTTTTACACCCCCTCGCCGGTGTGCTCTCGGCCTACGGTATGGGCACGGCCAAACTGCGACGCCTGGACGAATGTTACTCCGGTGCGGATCTCGATGATTTAGACCTTGCCGCGATGGACGACGAATTGGGGCGGCTGCAAACTTCTGCCGGCCAGGAGTTAGCGCGTCACCTGGACGGTGAGGCTCCGGAACACCAGATCAGCGCGCACTTGAAGTATGCGGGCAGCGATACGACCATCGAAGTACCGTGGCCTTCTTCGGAGACCGAACGGCGGCGCGAAGCACTGCGGCGGCAGTTCGAAGAACAGCATCGCCGGGGTTTCGGTTTCGTACGCGAAGCAGCGGCAATCGTCCTGGATCGCCTGGTCGTGGAAACCTCCGGCGGCGGCGCGAACCCCATCACTGCGAAATCACAGCAAACGACAGCGAAGCCCGAGGCCGCCGCCGTCGTACAACTCTGGTGCCGCGGCGACAGCGAAGGGGCCGGCATGCGCGACGCGCCGTTGTATCGCCGGGCGGACCTTGGCGCCGGCCACGAGATCGCCGGCCCCGCTCTCATCGTTTCAGAAACGGACACGGTCTTCGTGGATACGGGCTGGACGACCTCCGTCACGGCATCCGGGGCCCTGCGTTTGTTTAATGCAAATCCTATCTTGCAAACTTCTAGTGGCATTACTTCAGACGAACCTTCTCGGAACGTCGATCCGGTGCGCCTGGAGATCATGAACCACGCCTTTCGGGCCATCGCCGAGGAGATGGGTGTCGTTCTACAAAAGACCAGTGTCTCCGTAAACATCAAGGAACGCCTCGATTTTTCCTGCGCCCTGTTCGACTCGGAGGGCCGGCTGGTCGCGAACGCGCCGCACATCCCGGTGCACCTGGGTTCCATGTCGGCCAGTGTCGACGCCGTGCGCGAGCGCTTCGGCGCGGATATGCAACCCGGCGATGCCTTTGTACTGAATGATCCCTACGCCGGCGGCACGCATCTGCCGGACATTACCGTGGTTACCCCCGTCTTTCTCGGCGAGGCGAATGCGGAAGCGCGCCTGCTTTTTTATACGGCGTCGCGCGGCCATCATGCGGACATCGGCGGCATTGCGCCCGGGTCCATGCCGGCCAGGAGTCGCAGCATCGTCGAAGAAGGCGTGTTGATCGAACCGCGGTATCTCTGTCGCGGCGGCCGCATTCTGGAAGATGAGATCCGCACGCTGCTTATCGGCGCGAAACATCCGGTGCGGAACCTGAAGCAAAACCTGGCGGACCTCGCGGCCCAGGTTGCGGCCAACGAACGCGGTAGTGCGTTACTTGCAGAACTCTGCCGGCGCTACGATGCGGATACGGTACTGTTTTACATGCAGGCGGTGCAGGACAACGCCGAACGCGCGGTACGCCGGGCCCTCGCGAACGTCCGCCGGGGTTCCGCCGAACGCGTGCTGGATAACGATCTGCACGTTCGCGTCGACGTACGTGATTATGCGCCGACGGACGGAGCGCCGGAGCGATTCGGCGCAACCCCGTTGATCACGGCGGACTTCACCGGAAGCTCGCCGGCCCACGCCGGCAACTTCAACGCCCCCCTGGCGGTGTTGCACGCGGCCTTAATTTATGTTGTACGCACATTAGTCGAGGACGAGATTCCGCTGAACGCCGGTTGCCTGCGCCCGGTGCACATCATCGTCCCCGTTGATTCGTTTCTGCATCCGCGGGCGCCCCGGGCCGTCGTCGCGGGCAACGTGGAAACGTCACAGATGATCGTGGATACGATCTACGCCGCCCTGGGAATTCTCGCCGGCTCCCAGGGAACCATGAACAACCTCACCTTCGGCAACGCAAACTTTCAGTACTACGAAACGATTTGCGGCGGCGCCGGGGCCGGACCGGGCTTCGCCGGCGCCTCCGCCGTACACACGCACATGACCAATTCGCGGCTCACGGATCCCGAAGTACTCGAGGAACGTTTTCCCGTGCGCGTCGAAGAGTTTTCCCTCCGCCGGGGCAGCGGCGGCAGCGGTCAGTTTCGCGGCGGGGACGGCGTCCTGCGGCGTTTACGTTTTCTGGAAGATGTGAGCGTGTCCTTACTTACGAATCATCGCAAGATAGCGCCGGGGGGAATCCGGGGCGGCGGGGACGGACAGCCGGGCCGCAACCGATTACTGCGCGGCGACGGAACAGAAACAACGCTGGACTCCTGTGATCAGGTGGAGCTGCGCTCCGGGGATGCGATTATCGTAGAAACGCCGGGCGGCGGCGGCTGCGGCGATGCTTAATCGCCGGGGATTAACTTCGTTTCGCCTTCGATTAAACGGTCCCCGCGCTTGAATATGATTTTATACGCGCGATCCGCGGACGCGTCGGAAAGGAAACTCATGTAATCGTTGATGTCGTTGATCTTTTCTTCGCCCAGTTGCACGATGATGTCGCCGGACTGCAGGCCGGTCTGTTTCACCGGGGCCTTCTCGTTGACACTGCCGACTTCCAGGCCGCCGGCATTCGACTCGTAATTGCCGGGCATAATGCCCAGACGCACCCGAAACTCGAAAGCCGACCGCTGCGGCTCCGACGGCGCGCGCCGATACGATAATCGTGTTTCGCCGCCGGCCGGATCGTGGAGGACCGCCAGCCCTTCGACTAATTTTAAGTTAAACTGAGTTACGTGAACGAGGCCTTCCAGGTTGATCGTTTCGAAATCGTCGTCGGGCGTATGATAATTTCGGTGCCCGCCCGTAAACACAAAGGCCACGGGAATCTTGCGCGTATAAAAGGGCGTGTGATCGCTCGGCCCGCTGCCGCCCTTTACCGTGCGCAGCTCCAGGCCTTCCGGAAAGTCCACGGCGGCGAAGGCTTCGCGGATCAACTTCTCCCAGCGCGCATCGGCACTCTGCGCGCCCTGCACCATGAGGCCTTTCTCTTTGCGCAGCCGACCGACCATGTCCAGGTTGATCATCGCGACGGTGTTTGCTTCGGCAAAAGCTTTGGATCGCACGAAGTGCCGCGAACCGAAGAGGCCGCGCTCTTCGGCGTCGAAGTGCAGAAACAAAACGTTTACGCCGTCCGGCAACGTGGGAAGCTCAGCGCCGTCGGAGCGGTCTTGTTTCGAAAACGCCATGGCGACTTCCAGCACCGCCGCCGTGCCGGAGGCATTGTCATCGGCGCCGTTGTGAATCTTGCCGCGACCGCGCAGCGAAGAAAATTCGCCGAGCCCCAGGTGATCAAAGTGCGCGCCGATCACGATGATGCGATCGTTCTCTTTGCGCTCCCGCGCGTAAGCACCGACGTTATAACCCGTAGATTTTTTTGAACCCCAGTCGGATTGCACGACGGCGCGTCCCATCTTACGCTGCTGCGCGCTCAGCTCTACGACTTCGCCTTTGCGCATGCGGTGCTCTGCATCCTTTAGAAAATCGAAAGACTCGTAGAACTTTTCGGGTTCCACAAATACGGCAATGGGACCGCGGGCGAAGTCCGTACGAAAATCACCGGGCTCGAGCGGATCGAAGCCGGGATGGCCGAGAAAGATGATGCCGGCCGCGCCCAGTTTCTTAAGGGCGGCGAACTTGGCGCGAAACGAGATGGCGCTCCGGTACTTCTCGTTCTTCGGGCCGCCCGGACCGTGCCGCAAACATACAACGATGCGCCCTTTGACCTCAAGGCCCTTCAGGTCGTTCCAGTCCGGCGCCTGCAAACAAAAGCCCGCGAAGATTGCTTCGGCTTCGGCCTTTCCCTGTTGAACAATGGGCAGCGGCTGCACTTCATCGTATTCAATCTTGCGCGCACCGTCCGGCGTCGTCAGCTCGACGCGGTTCTCTTCGCCCACGGCGACACCGGCCGTGAAATCAAAGCTCTGATAAAACGAAGGTTGCCCGTCGTCGTCCGTAAACGCGGGCGCGAGACCGCCGCCCTCGTAGCGCTCGACGAGAAAGTCCGCGGCCCGCCGGGCGTACACCGTACCGGACTCGCGACCGCGCAGGTTATCGTCGCTTAACGTACGCACATAGAAGGTTAGATCGGACTGGCGGATCTCCGCGCGTTCGGGATGATGCGGGCCGCAACCCCAGGCGCAGACGCCGAGGAGCAGCAGTGCGGGGAGGAGGAGATGGGCACGGGGATCAGTCATCGGTGACGCTCGTTCTTAATCTTAAAGAATACAACAACGTGAGAATCAGCAAGACGGCAATGCACAGGTACGTCGTTTCGTAACCGAACGTCCAGTAGGCATAGGCGCCGGCCAGGGGACCAATGGCCCGCCCCAGGGAACCGGCGGAGCGCAACAGGCCGAGGCTCAGCCCCTGACGATCCGCCGGAGCGGCCAGGCTCGCCAGGCCGGCCAACGACGGCTGCACCAGGGACGCGGCCAGGGAAAACGGAAAGAGCACCACCAACGACCAGGCCACCGACGGAGGCGTCCACGCGAAGAGATACATCGGCACCGGCAAGAGACCAAGACCGATCCACAAAAGATACTTTGACGGCAAACGTTTACTGAGCGCGCGCACCAGCCCGCCCTGGCCGATCACCAGTACCACGCCCAGATACAAAAAGACGAAGCCGATCTCCGCCGGGCTGAGACCGAATTCCAGCTTATACAAAAACGTAAACGTAAACTCGTACGCGGAGAAGATGATGATATAGGCAAAGTTGATGAGCAGTACGTCGCCGAAACCGGGGAGCCGCAAATTTTCAAAGAGGCGCGCCACGGGATTCGCAATCCAGACGTGCTCGGAACCGCTGTGCACCGTAAACGTTTCCTGAAAGAACATCAGGTTGAATACGGCGCTGGCCGCGGATAACAAAAATGCCACCAGGGCCGGCGCCGAAAACGGATGCAGGACCTCGGGCCACAGACTCATCACCGATTCTGCCGGAAGCGCGCTTAATCCGCCGATCACCGGGCCCACGATGAAGCCCATGCCGAAGGCCGCGCCCACCATGCCCATGGACTTCGTTCGCTCCTCGGGCGGCGTTATGTCCGCCATGGCGGCGGAAGCTACGCCCATATTGCCGGACATAAGCCCGCCGACAATACGCGAAATCGCGAACAGCGTAAAGCTCTGCGAAAAAAACCAGATTACGTACGAAGCCGCAAGCCCCGCGCTCGTGAGCAACAAGACCGGACGCCGGCCGATGCGATCCGAAAGCCGACCCCAGTACGGCGCCGCGAGAAACTGAATGAACGAGTAGAGGGCCGCGAGCACGCCGCCCAGCAGGATGATCAAATAGCCCCGATCGTCACGCCGATCCGCCGGGAGCATGGACTGAAGATAGTCGCCCGCGTCGATCAACCATCCATCTCCGGCAAGGTGTTGCGCCTGCGCGAGATAATGTTCCAGCATCTCCGGTACGAGCGGGAAGATGAGCGTGAAGCCCATGAGATCGAGAAACAAAATCAGAAGCAACAGGACTTTGTTACGCGATGATGCGGGAGAGCCGGTCATGAAGATGCGAAACGTGAGGTGAGCTGGCGGCGCAAGACCGCAGAAACCATGCTGAGATGCCGCGCACAGGGGCATACGAAAAAAATTGTTGTGTCCGTGGCGGGCCCCGGGATTACTCTGGTCCGGTGAGTTCCGGCGAAGCCATCAGCGTCGAAGCCCTTGAAGCTCAGGACCAACTCCTGCCCATCGGGCGGGACTATATCCCCACGGTCGAGAACCGCCTCCGGAACACCATCTACCGGCTCTTCGGCGAAGGTTCCGCGGACGGCAGCGCCGCCGACGAGCAGGAAATCAGCGACCGCGAACTGCTGGCCGAGGCCGTATTCTGGTCCATCGGCGAACTCATCAACAACGCGAACAAGGCCAACAACCGCTGGGCCGTGCTGCGTCAGGCTTTGCACCAAAAAATCAAAAAACAGAACCCCATGGGGGACGATTCTCAGATCTACAAAGACATCGACTACGCCATCCAGCACAACCAGACGGACATGCTCACGAAGTACGGCCTGGCGAACATCGACCTCACCGCTTCGATTTTGCGACTCATCGAAATGCACAAGACGAACTCCTTCGCGCTCTCGGAGAAGTTCGGCAAGAAGATCGACGTCACCCTGCGCGTGCGCAAGAAGTCCGGCTCACAGCTTCTGACAATCAATGTCATTAACAATTCGCCCATGAGCGTAGTGGACAAGAACCGCGTCGAGTACAACCTGGACAAAATCAAAGAAGACCTCATCAACGCCACCCGCAATCCTTACGAAGCCGCCGTGCAACTCTACGACAAAATGGACGACCACGCCGGCGGCGGCTTCGGCGCCGGTCTGCGCAGTATCGTACTTTTCTTAAAAGAAGGTTACCGCCCCTTTGAGAGCATCGAGATCATTTTCTCGCGGCTCATCCAGTATCGTTCCGCCGGCAACTCCACGATCTTCTCCATTGAACTTCCGGTCCCCTGAGACCGAGGCGCATCCGCGCATATGTCCACCGCCACTACGCTGACACTTGTTGTTCTCCTGGGTGTCCTGGCCCAATGGGCCGCCGCACGGTTGCGCACGCCGTCGATCCTGGTCCTGTTGATGGCCGGCTTCCTGGCCGGCCCCATCAGCGGTTTCCTGAATCCCGACGAACTCCTCGGCGATCTGCTCTTCCCGGTGGTGTCTTTGTCCGTGGCCATCATTCTGTTCGAGGGCGCCTTAAGTCTCGGCATGGGCGAGTTGCAAAAAGTCGGTAGCGTTGTCCGCAATCTGCTCACCGTCGGCGTCGTGATTACCTGGGGCCTGTCGGCGTTGTGCGCATACTATGTACTTCAATTCGATGCGCCCATGTCCGCATTGCTCGGCGCGATCTTAACGGTTACCGGGCCGACGGTGATCCTGCCCATGCTGCGCCACATCCGGCTGAACGGCCAGAGCGGTTCCATATTAAAATGGGAAGGCATCGTGGTGGACCCGATCGGCGCGGTGCTCGCGATTCTGGTGTTCGAGGCCATCGTCGCCGGGCCGGAGGGTACCGTGGGGCACACGGCGCTCGGGATCCTCAAAACGGTGCTGATCGGCGGCGGCTTCGGGGCCGCGGCGGCTCTGCTCTTAACCCTGGCTCTGCGCCGGGACTGGGTTCCCGAGACGTTGCACAACCCGCTGTCGCTCATGACGTTGCTTACGGCCTTCGCCCTCTCCAACGAAATCCAGCACGAGAGCGGCTTACTCGCCGTAACCGTCATGGGTTTTATGTTAGCGAACCAAACGCGCGTACCGGTGCGGCACATCGTGGAATTCAAGGAGACCCTCGGGACGCTGCTCATCGCCACGCTGTTTATCGTGCTCGCGGCGCGCATTGAAATCGCCACGCTCATGCGCATCGACTGGCGTATGTTCGTCTTTCTGGGCGCGCTGCTCTTCGTTGTTCGACCGACAGCCGTATTTCTGAGTACCATCGCGCAGGATGTCAGTTGGAAGGAACGGCTCTTTCTTTCCTGGATGGCGCCCCGGGGCATCGTCGCCGCCGCGGTAAGTTCGATCCTGGCGCTGGACCTGGTGCGCAAGGGTTACCCGAAAGAGGACGGCCAGTTGTTCGTTGCCACGGTCTTTTTCGTGATCGTGGGCACTGTAGCGGTCTACGGCATAACGGCGCGGCCCCTGGCGCAATTGCTGGGCCTGGCCGGAGGAGAACGCCGGGGCATCCTCATCGTAGGAGCGCATGACTGGGCCCGGGAAATCGCGGCGGTGGTGCAGGAAAAGGGCATTCCCGTTCAGCTCATCGACACGAACACGCAGAACGTAAGCACCGCGCGACTCCAGGGACTCGAAGCAACAACCGGCAACGTGCTCAACGCCGACGACGTCGCGGAACTGGACCTCACCGATACCGGTCGGCTCTTCGCGCTGACGTCCAACGACGAGGTAAACTCACTGGCTGCCCTGAATCTGATTCCGTTCTTCGGACGCGCTAACATCTATCAAATCTCACCTTACCAGGAAGCGGACCAGCGCAGCAGTTCGGTGCCCCGGGACCTCCGCGGACGATCGCTGTTCAACCGTGACCTGACGTTCCGCAAGTTCAGCGAACTCTACGTGAAGGGCTGGCGCATGCGTGCAACGCGGCTGACCAAAGAATTCGGTTACGAACAGTTAAAAGAACATTATCACGGACGCATCCATCCTCTGCTCAGCATTGCCGACGGGGTGGTGACGGTCTTCTCCACGGAGCGACGGATCGATCCGCGCACGGGACAATTGCTGATCAGCCTGGCGGCGCCGGAAGAAAAGGGCGAGCGCGGCTGACTTTCAGGCCACGCCGGCGGCGGCCAATTGCTCCTGAACCTCGGTGTACGGGGACGCGGTGAGGATCGTGGCCACGACCTGGCCGCTCTCTTTTTTGGCAACGATCCAGAAGTCCGGCTCTTCTTCGATTACGTAACTTCCGGCCAGTTTCGATTTGAGTTCTGATTTTTCCGTATCTTCCATAAAGAAATGCTCCTGGCTGAGCTCGTTTTTATTGGACGAGATCTCGCCAGGGATTCTTCTAGAAAAATCGGCGGCGGCTGTGTAAGTTTCTTTCAGGGAAGATCAGGGCTCAGTCTTCGCCGATCACCACGATGCTCTCCGGTCCCGTCCGGGAATCCCGGACGCCGCGGATGGCGGCCGTGACCAGGGCCTCTCCGGGAAACCCCTGCTTCTGAGCCCGGGAGCGCCCCATACGACGGTAAAACTCTTTCGGAATTTCCGTTACGACGCCCGCGGAAACCGTTGTCCGTCCGGCATCGCGCACTGCCGCCTGGATCCGCCCGGCAACGTGGCGGGCTCCGGCTTCGGGTGTCTCGGAAAGCACGGCGACGAAGAGGCCTTCTTGATCGTAGCGACCCGCGGCGTCGCCGGGCCGGCGCAGGCTTTCCTGAAGCGCTGCCGCGGAACGCTGCACGTTCGCGGCATCGAGAAACGCCTGGCCGTCCATCTGCACGGCGATCACCGAAAGCGGCCAGTCGTAACGCATGCAACGCCGCCACTCGGTTTCGTGGAATCGCTCCAGGCCGTAACGATTGAATAGACCGGTTGCGCTGTCGTGAAGCTCGGGGGCCGAGGCATCCTCCACCCGGCCGGTCAATCGGCGCACGTGCCGTTCGAGGCGGCCGTGCTCCATGCGACAGGTTGCCAGACGACCGAGGTTGCGCAGCCGTAAATGAAACTCCGCCTCGGACGGCGCCCGGGATACCAGATCCCCGCTCAAGTCTTCGTCGGCCATGATGCCCTGGATCAACGCAAAGTACTCCGGCTCCGCGATCCATAGATAGACCGCTTCGTTCGGCATGTTCGCCGCTACGGATCGATAGTCCCCGGCTGTTTCTTCGGAGTCCACGTCGAAGACCGTAAGGATCGGCTCGGCCGCGTCTTCCTCGCGCACCGAGACCATATCCTGGAGATCGGCGACGGAGTTGCAGGGTATGCATCGATAGCCGTCGTCGAGGGCGGTCTTTACAGATGATTGAAAGGCGCGGTTGGATGAGACGATGTAGGCGGCAATCACCCGAATGATTGGCCGCGGATTTCGATGGTGGTCAAGAATTTTAAGGCGTGGAATCCAGGCGGGCTTGCATGATTTCGTGGAGTTTCTGGAAGTCGGCGGGTTGGTCGGTGAGATTAAGCCCTGGATCGAATCGTGGTCATTTCATAATGTCCGAACTGTATTGTTTCTGGCCGCCGCTTTGTATGGAGCTTTTTATGGGTACGGCACCTGAAGAGTTGCGGATTGTTATGGGGTGGTGAACGGCGCCTTCGGCCTGGAACGTCGGAGTCACTGTACCGGCTGGTTTTCGAGGATTACGCGGCGGTCGGCGTCCACCGATCCGAAGACCGCCTCGGAGTGCGTCGAGATGATGTATTGATTCCACGGGGCGAGTTCGTGCAGCGTGCGGATGAACGTTTGCTGCCATTCGTAGTTGAGGTGCAGTTCCGGTTCGTCGATGAGCACAAGGCCGGGTTGATCCTTCGTGTGGTTCCAGATGAGGAACATGGTGCTGATGATTTCTTTTTGGCCGGAGCTGAGGCTATCGAAGGGGATCGAGCCTGAGCCGTCGTTGAGGGTGACTCGGAGTTGTATGCGGTTCTCATTGCCGGCGCGTAATTTCTCGAATGTTCCATTAGCGTACCGGTCTACCAAATCATTGAGTAATTCCAGTCGCCCTTTAGAGTAAGCTGAATCAACATCTTCAAAAACTCCGCTCTTTCCAAAGAGCAGTTGGAGGACCTGCAACTTAAATACAGCCAGGATCGCATCATATCTTCTAGGATATTCCCTCAGATCAAAATACTTTTTCCGAGCACCTCGCATGATTTCCGAAAACTCTCCATCACCTTCGGATATTTTACGATAACTGTGTAGATAGAGTAGGTCTCTTGTGACCAGAGGATTGGGCTCCCATCCCAAAAGGTTTACAATGTCACCCTCGACCTCGCGTCGACGATAGCGCCTGAGATCATCGCGCTTAGAGCGACCTTCAATGCTACCGGACAGATTGACCTCATTTGATGTGAAAGTCACCTTAAAGTTTCCGGATGAACTCTGACCCTGGATCTCAGAATCAACGCTGGCCACTCGCTCGTTGGCTCTGAGAAACAACTCTCCGATCCGATTCTCACGATCAAACATGAGAGATCGCTCACGCTTATCCATAGGAAGTACGTAATAAACCAGAGCACACGCCTCAAGAATCGACGTCTTCCCGATCCCATTGCGACTCCCGATGACCGTCACATCCGGATCGCCCTCCATGCGCGGAGGCGGGAACTCCAGCTCGAATTCTTCGAAGGCCTTGAAGTTTTCCAGGCGGATCTTGTTGATACGAAGCGGCGGCACAATCTTACCCGGGCAGTTTCATCATACTATATCGACCACCGAACTCGCCCACTCCCGCTGCCGGCGGCGTGTTTTCTTACTCCGCCGCGGCCAGGATGGCCGCCGGTAACAACAGGCGATTCAACATCTTCTCGGTCGCCTTGATCGCCGCGACGACCTGGTCGGGATCGACGCCCACCGTGCGGATGTGCCGGCCGTCCGCCGTCTCCCAGGTGATGACCGTTTCGACGAGGGCGTCGGTCTTGCCGCCGGGAGGAATGCGCACCTCGTAGTCCGTGAGACGCGGGATTTGCAATTCGATTTTCTCCGCGATGCCGCGCAGAGCGTTCATGAAGGCGTCGTAAC
This sequence comes from Leptonemataceae bacterium, assembly GCA_965227295.1. Classification (GTDB taxonomy): domain Bacteria; phylum Spirochaetota; class Leptospiria; order Leptospirales; family Leptonemataceae; genus JANSYA01. Next base: position 677,046 of record OZ245742.1, read on the forward strand.
CACCGTCGCCCTTCGACTCGGCGGTGTAAGATTCGCCGCGGTACTCCAGTTCGATGCGCGCCGACGGCGAGGCGCCGAGGTGCGTCGTAACAATCGCTTCGCGAATCTTAAGAAAATCGATGCTTTCCTGTTCGCTCTTGCTGCCGAAGAGATCCACGATCAGGAACGGCAGGTCGTCGATGGTGACGGTCTTCTTCTGTTCGCCGAGTTGTTTGATGCGATCCAGCAACTTCTGCTCACGCTCGGGGCTCAGTTCCATGCCCAGGTACTTCAGGTTGTTCGAGATGGATGCCCGCCCCGCGAGTTTGCCCAGGGCGTAGACGCGCTGGCGACCGAAACGCTCCGGCAAAATGGGATTCGCGTAGAGGTTGTTCTTTTTGTCGCCGTCGGCGTGAATGCCGGCGGTCTGGGTGTAGACGTCGGCGCCGACCACGGGGCGGTTGGACTGAATGCGTTTGCCGCTGAACGTTTCGACCAGGCGCGAGGCGGCGGTAATTTCTTTTTCGACAATGTTAGTGCGCGCGCCGAGCTTGTCGTGCAGGGCCGTGACCACGCTCTCCAACGGTGAGTTCCCCGCGCGTTCGCCCAGACCGTTGACCGCCACGTGCAGTCCGTAGACGCCGGCCTTCGCGGCGCTCAGGCAGTTCGCCACGGCCAGGCCGTAGTCGTTGTGCCCGTGGAAATCGACGGCCAGCCCATCATGCCGATCCAGCAAATCACGTATGCCGTCGTTGACTTCGTACGGCGACATAACTCCGAGCGTGTCGGGTAAGAGCAGACGATGCACCGGCATTTCGCGCAGCACGGCCACCATCTCGCGGACATAATTCGGGGAATGCAGATATCCGTTGGACCAGTCTTCGAGGTACACGTTCACCCGGACGTTGTTTGCGTGCGCGTACTCGACGGTGCGACGGATGTCGTCCAGGTGTTCGGAGAGAGTCTTGCCGAGTTGCTGCTCGCAGTGGCGTTGCGAACCCTTGGTGAGCAGGTTGATGACACTGCCGCCGGCTTCCAGGATCCAGTCCACGGACTTGCCGTGGTCGGTAAAGCCCAGGATCTCGATGCGATGATCGACGCCGACGGACCGCGCCCACTGGAAGACCTCGCGCACGCTGTCGAGTTCGCCCGCCGACACCCGGGCACTGGCGATCTCAATGCGATCCACGCCGAGTTTTTCGAGGAGAAAGCGGGAGAGCTGGAGCTTTTCGAACGTGGAAAAGGACACGCCGTCGGTCTGCTCCCCGTCCCGCAGGGTGGTGTCCATGATTTCGATGGAATCTCGTAAGTAGTCCATAATTCCCGCCGTCACGGCTCCGGGCCGTGCTCAGGTCATCTCACGACGACATTATCATAAGAAAATAAAAAATCCCGCGGAATTCACCACGGACGCGCGGATTTTTCTTTATCCGTGTCGCGCGGAGTGCAATCCTGCATCGTGCCGTTCGATATTGATAATGACGCCGCGGGTTTCCCGGAATCCGCCGGGGCCGGCTTCAGGGAATTCTTCGACGTGCACTTCAGCAAGTTCATCTACTCGGCTGCTGTCTTGATCATCGGCATCTGCGCGAGCCTGTATTATCTGGCGTCGCGAACACCGGAATCTTCCGGGCGACCTCTCGTCGCGGAATCAGCGGCTTTGCCCGAGGGTGCGCGGTATCATCTCGTGCCGATCCTGTGTTTTCACAACGTGGATGGATCCGGGCCCTACGCTGTGACCCGGGAGAAGTTCCGGCAGTACATGGAAGCCATCCGCCGGAGCGGCGTGCGCGTCATTTCCCTGCGCGAACTCTACGAGGCGGCCAAACGCAACGAACTTATGTCGCAACCGTCCATCGTGCTGACGGTCGACGACGACTACAAAAACATCGTCCGCGTGGCGGCGCCCATCTTGCGCGAGTACAACTACCCCGCGACGTTTTTCTTTTATACGCGCGGCATTTTGCCGGATCCACGCTGGGGCACTTCCTGGCAGGACCTGCGCCGCCTGCATCGCGAAGGCTTCGATATTCAGAACCACAGCTACAGTCACACGAAGTTTCACGAAAAGCGCGCGAACGAAGACGACGACGCCTACGCGCATCGCGTGCGCCGCGAGATCATCACATCACGAGAAATCTTGCAGAAGAACCTGCCGGACGCCGACCTCTATGCGTTCGCGTATCCCATGGGCTTTTACAGCGACTACCTGCGCGAACGCCTGCTCGCCGCCGGTTACGATCTTTTGCTCACCACGGACTCGCGGCCGGTGGATCTTTCGAAGCCGTTCGATCCCACGTTCGATCGCTACACGATTCAAAAGTTTCTCGTGAAGAATCCCGAGGCGATGTTTCGCAAGCAACTGCAGTATGCGCGGAGTCCGTTTGATGCGGAGGTGGTGGCGCAGTCAGATGCGGTTGAGGATGATGAAGTGGGGAATTGAATCCGTATGCGGTCTGATTCTTCCGAGCCGTCCGAACCAGTCATTACACCGATTGATTTTGCACGTCCGGCGTCGCTCGACGACGGACAAATCAATAGCGTGCGCAAGATGCACGAGGGCTTCGCGTATCTTACCAAACAAAGGATTCAGTCTCTCTATTGCATAGACCAGGTTGAATGCCGACTCACGAACGTGGAGCAGATACTGTTTCGCGAGTATCGCGCAGGACGACAAGAACCCGGCATTTTCTCGTTCATCCAGATGAACCCGATACCTGCCGGGGCCGTTTTCGAACTGGAACCTTCCCTCGCGTTCATATTTCTGGATCTCGACCTCGGCGGGACCGGTGATGTAGAAATTCCGAAGCGCGAGCTTTCCGATTTCGAAATGCCCCTCCTCGAAAGGCTCGTCCTGTATCTCCTGGGAAATCTACGCGAAGTCTGGTCGTCGGTGATCGATTTACGCCCCAGGCTCGGTAATCTGGGAACAGAACTCGATTGGATTCCGATCGCGCCGGATGACGACATGACCACGGTCGCATCGTTTGAGCTCCGCATCAACGACCTCCGGGGCACTATGAGCTTTGCTTATCCGTACGCGTGCTTCCAGGACCTGGAACTGAGCCCGCGGGAGCACTACTACAACCGGCCCACCGATCATGAAAGTTTCGGAGGCGACATTGCACGCGGCGCGAGCGTGCGGACGTTCCGTGAATTTCGAGTCGCCCGGAACACGACTTACGCCGCCGTCAAAAAGTTACAACCCGGCCAAACCGTTTCGATCGATACGGACAACGCGAGCCGAACACTGTACACCGCGCGACTTGAGTCATACGACGCATTGAGCGAGCACCACTCTGCGGAAGACCTTTCATGAACGAGGCAGAGAAAAATCCCCCGAATACCATTGCGACCTTAGCAGACCTCCTTCCGGGAGACCTGTGTGTTCGGCTCGGCGATGGTACATTTTCGTATCAGGAATTCCTGGACGGAGCACATCGTCCCGCATCTGTTCCAGCGCAATGCCGGGAAAAACGTGGAAGCCTTAACTTTCAGGGAGTTGACATTTGTTCCATTGAACTGTCTCCGGACGGGCAGAACCTAACCATCCAGAGCAGACCCGTTTCCGTCGAAACGATTCGAGCCGATGCTGTCGTTGAACTGAGCGCTGAAGTCGGCCGAACGTGGCTCGACCTGGGAGACGTGGCCGCTCTAAACAGCGGAACCGTGATCGAAGTAAACCGCCACCCCGATGAACCCATAACGCTCTTCATAGCCGGCCATGCCGTGGGTACGGCGCGACCGGTCCGCATCGACGACTTCTACGGGATTCGTGTGGAATCGCTATTTGAAATGGATGCGCTGGCAGCACGGCTGAATCAGGCCGGGCCGCTTGAGGACCGCATTCATCAAGCCTCGGTGATGGCAACAGAACGTCCCGGAATCGAGAGCCGGCTCCTCTTCGGTCGAACACGCCTGAGGTATTCCGAACTGGCCGAACTCCACGTCGGTCAATTGCTCGCGTTAGATCGCATCGTCGGCCTGCCCGCCGAGTTCGTACTGGACTCCGGGTTGCGTTTGCCGGCAGAAGTGTGTACGTCCGCCGACTTTCTCGCGGCCCGAATCATCGGCCGGCCTCTAAACCTGCTGCCCGAAATTGACACAGGCCGACGCATCGAATCGGATGATGAGCCTGAAGTGCCCGTTGCTGTTTCGGAACCAGGCGAAGGACGTTCGGAAACCGACGCATCGTCGCCGGTACCGGATCTGCAACTACCGGACGAGCCGACTGTGTTTGACGCCGCACAACTCGTGGATCCCGCCCTCGTTGCCGGAGTGCTGATCCCGGAACTCGATCAACTCATCGCCTTCGTGCTCGTTCACTTCACATCGGATCGGGCGGCGGAGGTGTTACGCAGGTTCCCGGAATCGCGACAGGATAAAATCTTGCGGCGCATGTCAAAGATTGAATCAACCCGGGTCGACATCGACTACGAAGTAAACCGGGTCCTGATACGAAAGCTATACTATCGGCCTACTTCGAAGGAACACGACGGCCGCGCCACCGCCGATGAAATTCGCGCGGAACTGGAAAAACCCGGGTGATAAAACCTTCCAGCCGGGCAGCTCCGGCCCCCGTCCCCGTGCAATTCCGCGAGCAGAAAGTACAACCGGTGTTCCGGATCATCGATGACAAAATCCAGTGGCAATTCAAACGTCCGCAACCGCGGCGAACCGATCGAAACCATCAACGCGGCAATCTTGCCATCGGTGTCAGCCGCCTCGAAACCATCGGCTCCATCCGCCAACACCGCAAGCCCGCGCTCAATCCACTCAGCGCCGGGAAGATCCGCAGGAACAAGACCGCCCTCACTCACCCGACACTCTCACTCACCCACCAACCCGATCACACAAAACTCTGTGCCTCTGTGGCCAGAGGATCACTGCCCACGCTTCTGATTCACCAATCGCTGCAAATCACTGAACTGCAACAGATCCCGCTGATCCTTGCCGGCGGCGATCATCGGAAAGACCTTCTCATCCGCGGGGATCACCACTTCGAGAAACGCCGGCTCGTTCGGATCTTTCAGAAAAAACTCCACGCCGTCTTCGATCTCGTCCGGCTTCACGATGCGTTTGCCGGGGATGTCGAAGGACTCGGCAAGCTTGACGAAGTTCGGATTGTACTGCCACTCGGATTCCGAGAAGCGCTCTTCGAAGAACAGCTCCTGCCACTGGCGGACCATGCCCAGAAAATCGTTGTTTAACAGTAAGATCTTCACGCCCAGGTTGTACTGGCGGATCGTCGCGAGTTCTTGAATGCACATCTGGTACGAGCCGTCGCCGGTGACGCAGATCACCAGGTCGTCGGGCTTCGCAAATTTTGCGCCGATGGCCGCGGGCAGGCCGTAGCCCATGGTGCCCAGGCCGCCGGACGTGAGCCAGCGATTCGGTTCGTCGAAGAGATAGTACTGCGCCGCCCACATCTGGTGTTGACCCACGTCCGTCGAAACGATGGCCTTGCCCTGCGTGACCTCGTAGATTCTCTCCAGCATGCGCTGCGGTTTGATGACTTCGCTGCTGTCTTCGTACGCGAGCGGAAACTTCTGTTTGTACGCATCTAAGTGATTCACCCACTCCGATCGATCTTTCTTTTCAACGTACGGCAGGAGCGCCTGGAGCACGTCTTTGAGATCGCCGGAAACGTAATGATCCACCGTAACGCGCTTGTTGATTTCGGCGGGGTCGATGTCGATGTGCGCACGCACGGCCTGTTCAGCAAACTGATCGGCACGTCCCGCAACGCGATCGTCGAAGCGCGCGCCGAGGGAAAAAATAAAATCACATTCGAGGATGGCCTTGTTCGCGTACGCCGTGCCGTGCATGCCGGGCATGCCCACGGACAAAATGTGCGATCCCGGAAACGCGCCGAGGCCCATCAACGTACACGTGACCGGCGCCATGGCTTTTTCGGCCAGCGAACGCACCTCGTGCGCCGCGTTGGCGTTGATGGCGCCGCCGCCGACATACAACAACGGTCGCTCCGCGTTATTCAGCGCTTCGGCCAGCGCTTCGACATCGCCCTGTACCGGCGGATGCTTCAGGAAACGTTTGCTTAACTTCGGCTCGCTGCTGAACACAGACGTCGGCGCATTCTGCACGTCTTTCGGAAGATCGATCAACACCGGACCCGGGCGGCCCGTCGTGCACATGGTCCACGCCTCGGCGAAGATCTGCGCGAGTTCGTCCACGTCTTTGATGAGCGCGTTGTATTTCGTAACCGGCAGGGTAATGCCGAAGATGTCCGCCTCCTGGAAGGCGTCCGAGCCGATGGCGGCCGTGGGAACCTGGCCGGTAATGACGAACAACGGGATACTGTCCATCTTCGCGTCGCAGAGGCCGGTGATGGTGTTCGTCGCACCGGGGCCGCTGGTGACGATGGCGACGCCGGGCCGGCCGGTGGCACGAGCGTAGCCCTCGGCCATGTGCACGGCACCCTGCTCGTGTCGCACGAGGATGTGTTTGATGTTGGAATGATACAGTTCGTCGTAGAACGGAAGAATCGCGCCGCCGGGATAGCCGAAGACGAGGTCCACCCCGTGCGATTCGAGGAGTTCCACAAGCAGGCGCGCGCCGGTTTTCGTAGCAGTCATGGTCGAGTATCCTGAAACAGTTTCTCAGATGACAGGATCGCCGGAATAGCCCAGAAAGGCAAGTACTCGCAGGGCCGGAGCCCGCATCATCTTGAAAGTCCGGAGGATTTCTCTCATATGATTACACAAAACAACCTGTCCCGCAAAGCATTACTCGGCCGCGCCGGTGCCCTCCTGGCCGCCGTCGCCGTGGTACCCTACTGCAGCCGCACGGCCCACGCAGCCGATCCGCTCACGGCGTCAGCCCTGGACTGCGTCGGCATCGGGGAAGAGTGTCTCACCCACTGCCTCGAAAGTCTGAGCAAGGGCGACGACTCCCTCAAACGCTGCGCCGTCACGGTCCGCGACACGATCACGGCCTGCGAGGCCCTGGCCGGTTTCTCCGCCGCGAAGTCCGAACACCTCGCCGCGTACATCCCCGTGTGCAAAAAGATCTGCGAGGACTGCCGCGACGAATGTGAAAAGCACGCGAAGCACCACGACATCTGCAAACGCTGTGCGGATGCCTGCGCCGCATGCATCGATGCAATGAACGCAGTGGCGTAATGGATTATGAATTCTTGCGCCAGGACATACAGGTTTGAAGAGGTCGCGCGGACATTCTGATCCTTGAGAATAGTCTGTGTATCAGGTAAGATTCATTTGGGCGCATCGCCGCTGCGCGGCGACCGGGCTTTCCAGGGCTCCGCTATCGCTTCGGTCTTTGCTGCGCAAAGACTCGCTTCGCGACCCTTCCAATCCCTTGCGCGAAGAAACAAAAAGAACCGCAAAATGGAACTGAAGGACATCGCATCTTACCAGAAGAGTCTCGATAAACTCGATCTGGAAAACCCGCCGGTCCTCATGGTCTCCGGCACGGACCCCGGTGCGGCCGAGCGCCTCACCGAACGGCTGCGCGGACGGCTGCGCAAAGAGGTCGGCCAGTACGAGACGCTGATCTTCTCCGGCGAGCAAGGTGACGATGAACGCTTCTTAGAAGAGATCGCCAACGTGCCGCTGTTCTCCCCGTACCGGCTCATCCTCATTCGCCAGGCCGAGGAGTTGTTCAAAGGCGCGTTGCAATCGAAAGCGCAGCAGTCCGCGTTCGAGCAGGCCTTTTCCCAGGCGGCCGCGCGCACGCTGGTCTTCCTCGTCTACGAAGGCAGTCCGCCGCAGAAGTTAGTGAAGATCCTGCACGGCGCCGACAAAGAGCGCGACGGGCTGCTGCATCTCGTAACGCGGGATCTGTTTTCGAATCAGATCCTGGATCAAATCCGTCACGCTGCGAAACGCTCGCAGCTCAACCTCAGCGAAGAAGCGGTGCACCTCATGCGCGAACACCTGGAACCGCGCGCCGGGGTCATCGAACGCACTCTGCAACGATTGAACGACATGCTCAGCGAGCAGCAACGCGCGAACGTGATCGGCGTGGACGAGGTTCGCGAGGTCTTGTTTCCGGGACAGGGCGCGAACTCGTTCGCCCTCGTCGATGCCCTCTTCGCGTTGGACCAGCCCACCGTGCAGCGCGAGCTGGTTCGCTGGAATCCGAACCACGACTCGTTCTTCAGCGTGTTGAAGCTCATGCTCATGCGCGCGGATGAAATCCGCAAGGCTCGCATCGGCATCGGCATGTCCATGAACGACGCCGAGTTGATCGACTTCCTGGGCCTCAAGTCCCGCCACCCATACGTTCAAAAGAAGGTCCTCAGCCGCGTCAAAATGGAAGTGAACACGTTCACGCCGCAACGCCTCACGGATATCTACGAATTCCTGATCCAGATCCAGCACGACTTTCGCAGCAACGTCTCCGTGCACCGGCACAACCTCATCTTTCAAGAACGCATCAGCCGCGTGTTTTTTCAAACAACGCATTGATGATCCGCACTTCTGACACGCCCCGAATCTAAGTGTAAGTGCCCTGAAGTTAGTCCGGGCGTCCGGAACAGGTCAATCCGCATAGATATACTGCGCCGGCGCGAGATTCCCGCCGTCGTCGTACTCGACCTGGCCGGAACCGGTTGCATCGTCGAGCCGATAGATCATCGGTATGTTCGAATCCGCCAGGACAATGCGATCGTTCCCGTCGACCCACAAACCACGTATGCCCTGGAACGGCGTGCCGTTGGAACCGTCGTACTCGCTCTGGTTCGTCCCGGACATGTCGTCGAAGCGGTATAACAGGCCGTGGATCAGGTCCGCCACCAGGATGCGCCCGCTCGCATCCAGACCGACGCCGAAGGGCCGGTTGAACGTTGTGCCGTTGCTGCCGTCGTACACAACTTCGCCGGCGCCGCTGATGTCATCGTAACGATAGAGCTCCCCGCTGAACGTCGAAGTAACGTAAATGCGACCGCTACCATCGACGGTGATGCCCTGCACGTTATTCCAGCCCGGCCGGCTCAGCTCCGCCTGGTTCGTACCGCTCATATCTTCAAAGCGATACACGAGCGCATCACTGTTATCGTTGACGAAAATCCGCAACGGTTCCGATGCCTCTTCCGTGATCGGTGCCGGCACTCGCTGTAGTGCCAGTGTTTGCAGCAGGATCGCTCCGGCCGGCCCGCAGGTGATATCCGATGAGTTGCACAATTGCGCCGGCAGACAGGCTCCACACAGGGCGGTGAGGATTGCAGCCGGCAGGATCAGCAGTCGCAAAACCGTCATGGGCCGATCCTACTTGATCATGCCGGGCGAGTCGTCTCGCTCGGCCGAAAGTTACCACTACGGGACTAAGGGTTGACGCGAAATGCGGAGACCGGCGTGCTTCGCATCGTGGCTCATCTGGCCGGGAACATAACGCTGGTGGTCGGCGGCCTGAGCGCGTTCACCGCGGCGCTGTTTTTGTTTTCGCCGAAGGGCCGCCCGGCCTCCCTCTACGTGGGTTACCTGTTGCTGCTCGTCTTTCTCATCTACGCCACGCGCTTCAGCATTCAGCAGGGCCTGGCGTTTGCGCCGTACCTGGCTTTACTCGCGTTTCCCCTGGCGCCGCTTCACGGCCCGCTCGTCGAAGCCTATCTGCGCAAATCCTTTTTCGAGAAGCCGAATACTCCGCCGGCTTACACGCCGGCCGCAACAGCGGCGCTGCGGGAATCCGCATCGCGCACCGTGGAGGAAATCGAAGCACACCGGCGCATCGCCGACGCCGTTCGCGAGGTTTTCAAGGACGATCGCCTGCATTTGAACGAGGAGCTGTCGTTAATGGATCTTGCGCGCGAGTTAGGAGAGTCGCGGCATACGATGTCCGCTGTGATCAGCGCGGAGTTCGATACGAATTTCTACGGCCTGGTGAATCGCTATCGCGTGAACGAGGCCCGGGAGCTGCTGCGCGACCCGGACCTCGCCGACGAAACGATTCTGAACATTGCGTATCGCTCCGGCTTTCGCAGCAAGGCCGTGTTCAATCGCGTATTCAAAGAATTCACCGGACAAACGCCGGGGGAGTTTCGTGGTTCGTAGGCGCACTACCGCCGTCAAGAATCCGACAGCAACTTGCCTTTCTTCGCCCAGTTATCCCGCGATACTTCATCAATGACGATGTACGTGGCTTCCGGCGGTTTGCCGGCGACGTCCTGCATCACCTTCGTGATGCCCGCGACGATGTCCTTTTTCTGATCGGTCGAGAGTTCGCCCGCGACCTTTACGTTGATGTACGGCATTCACGCAAAACGCGCTCTGAAGGCCAGCGGTCAATCTTTTCAGTTGTCCCCAGACCCGCCCGCCGGATCGTCGTATCATGCGCCCCGCGGTCTACGTCCTCTCCACCGGCACCGAACTCAGCACCGGCCGATCCATCGATACCAACGCCCCGTTCATCGCCCGCATGCTCGCCGAGCGCGGCTTTGCCGTCGCCGGCCTGGGCACCCTGCCCGACGACTACGACATCCTCAAAAAAGAAGTCACCCACGTCCTGGAACGACCCGACGTCGAGATCGTCATCATGACCGGCGGCCTGGGCCCCACCGACGACGACCTCACCGTCGACGTGCTCGCGGAGATCGCCGGCTCGGAACCCATGGAAGATCCCGATCATCTGCGCAAGCTGGAAGTCCTCGCGAAACGATTCTCGCGTCGCCTGGACCTGGCAAGTACGCGTCGCCAGGTCCGCATCGTCAAAGGGGCGCGCACCCTGCGGAATGAACGCGGCCTCGCGCCCGGCATGGCCCTCGAAGTACACAGTGCCGGCAAAACAAAGATTGTCGCCGCCATGCCCGGTGTGCCGCAGGAAATGGAGCAGATGATGCGCACCGACCTCGTGCCGTTCCTGGAAGAACGTTACGCGGACAGCGAGCGCGGGCGTTCCGTCTTCTACATCTACAACATGGGCGAGTCGGAGTTCCAGGCCCGCTTCTTCGGTACCGGCCGGGACGCCGCGCGCATGAAAACCGAAGCGGTCTTCGAGGAACACGACTTCCCGCCTGGTTTTCGCTGGGGGGTGACCGCGGCCGCCGGACATCTAAAAGTTTTTTTCGAAGCGGAAAGCGCGAGCGCCATCGAGGCGATGCAGCAGCGCGTCGAGTCCGAACTGCAAAGCCAGTTTCTCACCGACACCGTGGAAGATGCGCTGCACGAGTACTGCCTGGACGCAAACGTTACCATCGCCGTGGCGGAGTCCTGCACCGGCGGACTCATCGGCAAGATTCTGACCGACCGCCCCGGGAGCTCCGGCTACTTTCTCGGCAGCCTCGCCACCTACGCCAACGCCGCAAAGGCAAACGTCTTAGGTGTTCCTGAGAGTATTTTAGTCGAGCACGGCGCCGTGAGCGCGGCCTGCGCCCGGGCCATGGCCGAGGGTGCCCTGCGCGTCCTCGGGGCCGACTACGCCGCCGCGGTCACGGGCATCGCCGGGCCGGGCGGCGGCAGCGACGAAAAACCGGTGGGCACGGTGTTCGTCGCCCTCGCCGGCAAAGACCGGGCGACCATCGTAGACCATCTCATGATCCCCCTCGACCGCGACCGCATGCGCAACTATACCGCGCGCATTGCACTCTTCGATCTTTACCGTTACATGCGCGGAACCTACGTGGAGGTCGGGCGTTTCCGTCCGCCCCGATCCTGATGCCGTTGGATCTTACCGACTACTACGCATTGCTCACGTTGCCGGACGACGAACTATTGCAGCAATGCAAACGCAGCAACCACCAGGCCTCCGGCCCCGGCGGCCAAAAGCGCAACCGGGTCTACAGCGCGGTGCGCCTGGAACATGCGGCGGCGGACCTCCGCGCGGAAGCGTCCGAGTACCGCGAAGCCGGGCGCAACTTAACAGACGCTCTGCAAAAGTTACGCCTGGCCGCGGCCTTCCAGGGGGCGGCCCTGGTTCCGTTTGTTCCGGCCGAAGATGCGCCGCCGGCGGAAATCCCCGAAGCGCCGCCGGAGTATCCGGCGTTCCGTGCGAAGATCAATCCCGGCCACCGGGACTTCCCCGCCGTAGTTCTGCTCGCACTGATCGCCCTGCGCCTGGGCCGGTCGGAACCCCGGCCGGCCGCCGAACGCCTCGGCGTGACCACGTCGCAACTCGTCAAGTTCCTGAAGATCGACAAGGCCGTGCTCGCCCGGGCCAACGAACTCCGCACGCGCGCCGGCCGACCACGACTCCAGTAGCGCCCCGCAACAATCCCGTGGCGATTCAATACCGCCGGACGTCGCCCCGGGATACGTGTCTATTTTATCCACGTCGCAGTTTTTCCTAATGCGACATAAAATCTTGCCGCCATTTCGCGGCGTGTAACACTGGTACACATGCTGCGCCTTCTGCATTGCTCCGACTTACATCTCAGCGCCCGGGACTCCGACTCCAACGAACGTGAGTACAGCCTTGATGTCCTCCGGGAAATCGTCACGCATGCCGAACGCGAGGAGGCCGCCGCCATCCTCATCGCCGGGGATCTCTTCAACACCTTCTCCGACGCCGAGGCCCTGCGCGCCCCGGTGCGGGACATCCTCGCTCAGTACTCCGGCGAGGTGTTTTACGTACCCGGCAACCACGAGGAACTGGAGCGGGGCCGCAAAAGTCTGGCCCGCCTCGACCTGGCGCCCCTCCAGGTTCTGCAGGAGCTGCCGGCTTCCCTGCTGCGCCGCGAGTACAACGGACTTACGCTGGAGATCGTAAGCATCCCGCACCAGAAAGAGTACGGCGACGCACCGTCCCTCGGACTCCCGGCGAAGGACGCAGATCTGCGCATCGTCATGGCCCACGGCATTGTCGCCGACCTCGCTTACTCCGGGCCGGCGGGCGCCGAGGAAAACGAAGCCGGCATCCTCGACCCGCGACTCTTCGTCGGTCTGGAAGCAGACTACGCCGCCCTGGGTCACATCCACGCGCGGCGCCTGGAAAGCCGCAACGGAGTTACGTTCTGTTATCCCGGTTCGCCCCGGGTCTGGCGGCGCGGCGAAAGCGGTGAGCGCACGGTGGCCCTGCTGGATGTTAACGCCGGTGGCTCCTTCCACGTTCGCTTCGTACCGATCCAGACGGCCGGAACCTACCGGCGCGTGGAGTTGCCGCTCTCGCTACAGGGCGAGGCCCCGGAGCTCTACGACGCCGACCTGTGGCAACCCCAGGACTACGTGGACCTGCGCCTCAGCGGGCTCGTGGAAGATGAAAACACCGTCGTCAACCTCGAAGGTGAACTGCGGCGACAGCACGGGCAACGCGTACGGCGCTTCGAAGTCCGCCGGGACGATGTGGAAGTCCTGGAAGGCGTCTCCGGCGAACCGGTGGCCCGCAAGTTCCTGGAACTCTGGAAACAGCGGGAACCCGTAGTGGCCCCGGGCAAAACCGACGACGAACGCGAATCGTACAACGTCTACCTGCGCGCCCGGGAACTGGCCCTGCACGAAATCAAACGCGCCCTGGAAGGCCGCATACGCTAACATCCCAACACAAACTTTTAGCCAGGATCGATCAACGTGAGCACCCAATCCAACGACCTCTTCGCCCCGACCGCCGTCACTCCCGACGACGCTCCGGAAAATCAACTGCGCCGCCTGGAACTGCGCCGTTTCGGAAAGTTCCAGGATCGCAGCTTCGACCTGGGCCCGTCGCTCACCATCTTCCACGGAAAGAACGAGGCCGGTAAAACGACCCTCTTCGACGCCCTGTCCGAGGCGTTGTGTCGCCCCAAGGGCTCGCACCGCATGGGTAAGGCCATTCGCGAACGTTACGGGGACGAGTACGAAGTCGGCCTCATCGACGAACACGGCGAAGATCTGCGCGCCGGGAAAAACGGCGCCGTCTTTTCCGAGGACGAGTTTCAGAACCTCTACGCCGTGCGTGCCGGAGAAAACGAGATCCGCCTGGACGCGGGCGGCAAGTGGGTGGAGCGTCTGAAGGCCCGTCTGTTTTCGGCGGACGTGGACCCGGCCGTCATTGCAAAGAACCTCGGAGAAATCGTGAGCGAGGACAAACGTCGCTCGCATCAGAAAGGGCTCATCGCCGCGCAAAAAGAGTACGACGATCTCTCGGCACAGCTGGATCAGAAACGCAGCGAGTACGACGGCATCGTCGCACGGGAACAGAACATTGAACGTTTGAATGCGGCCCTCGCGGAGAATCAACAAAAGATCACGGCTTTGCAAGAACGCTTAAGTACCGGCGAACAAGAGTTAGTCCGCGAAGACCGCATTCGCGAGCGCGCCGGTTGGGCCCGGCGCTGGAAGGACCTCGTCGATCTACAGAAAGCCGAGCAGCGCGCCCGGGATCTGAGCCGCTATCGCACGGACGAACACGCGGACCTGGATCGCATCGAACAGAGCATCGCCGATGTACGCACGCAAGCCGGCTCGGTCCAGGCCGGTCTGGAGCACAAGAACGGCGACCTGGAACGCCTGCGCAAAGACCTGAGCGCCCTGGAAGAACTTTCGCCGGCCTTGAAAGCCCGGAGCGAGACCGCGGCGCTCTGCCTGGATCGCATTCAACAGAACGTACACAATCGCTACAGCCGCCAGGTGGTGCGCTGGAACAAATGGATGCTCGGCGCCGCTACGCTCTTGACCGCGATCGGAGCGGGGCTGGGGTTCACGCTGTCCGGAGAAGTTGCTTACATCGGTATCGGCGTGGCCCTGGTCGCGGCGAGTGCCCTGGTTTCGTTTGCGCGCAGCAAAGAACTCGTCACCGACGACGGCCCGCATCGGGAACTGCTGGCAACGTTGCAGGACGAATGGCGGTCTCGTTTTGACGAAGATCTCAGCGCGACCAACAGCCTGGACGCTCTGCGCGAAGAACTTGTTCGCCGCCGCCATCGCTATGAGAGCGAACACCTCCGCGAAATGGATCGGCTGGCCGCTGAAATCCGCAGCCTGGAAGAAAACGTGCGTACCCTGGAGCAACAGCGCGACGACCTCGGCCGGCGCATGACGGAGCTGGAGGAACAGCGCAATGCCTGGCTGCGCGAACACGATGTCCGCGACCGCGATGAATACCTGGAACGTTGCCGGGCTTTCGCGGCGGCACGATCCTCCGCGACGGAACTGGAACAGCGAGTGCTGCGTGAGTTAAACAAACTGCACGCGTCCGCGAGAGACGGAGAGGCCCCGGCTTCGGGCGATCCGGAATCTCTCCGCGAGGAATGCGAACGCCGGCTGCGCGACTTTGATCGGGAAGGCGTACCCGAAAGCGGTCGGAGCGATGCGGAGTACCGTCGCCTCAAGAACGAAACGGAAGCAGCCCGGAGCGATCTGGCAGCCTTGCAGCAGGAGAATCGCAGTCTCGCCGAACGCCGCGCCGGGGACGCCGGAGAACTACGTGGCGCCACCGCGCGGCTCAGCCGGGAAATCGGCGAGCTGGAACAACGGCTCCTGTATGTGGAGCAGGACATCGCAAAGAAGAAACTGGATCGCAAGGCGGCGGGCCTGGCGCTGGAAATCTTTGAAACACTGCAACAGGACAATCATCTCATGCTGGAAGAACTCGCGCGGGATCTCCAGGGTTCCGTGGCAAACATCCTTCCGGAACGCGACGTGCGCTTTGCCGAGCCGTCGTTGAACATGCAGACCTTCTCGATGCAGGACGCCGGCGGCACCGAACGTCCGGTGGCCCAACTATCCCGAAGTACGGCGGACTCATTCTTGTTCGCGGCGCGGGCGGCCCTGGCCCGTCGCAGCCACGACGATGGGCGCCCCGGCATTC
Organism: Leptonemataceae bacterium; assembly: GCA_965227295.1. Classification (GTDB taxonomy): domain Bacteria; phylum Spirochaetota; class Leptospiria; order Leptospirales; family Leptonemataceae; genus JANSYA01. The sequence goes on from OZ245742.1 coordinate 692,721, forward strand.
TGGTTTTCGACGAGCCCTTCGCGTCCTTCGACGACGAGCGAGACGTACGCTGTCTGGAGTTTCTACGAAAGTTTCAGAACGAAACCGGCTGGCAGATCATCCTCTTCACGAAAGACCGCCGCTTTTTCGAAGAAGCGCGCACTATGTTCCACGACGCGGTCGCACACGAACTGGAAGCCGCCCGGTGATCGAAGCCGCAAATCCGCACCCCGGAGCCCCGCGGATAGAGCGGGGCTCCGGGGTGCGGATTTGCTTGATGGATTTTTGATTTTCCAGGCGAGGACGCCGTTCCGGTCCGCCTTACGACGTTCCCCGGCATGTCCTCCGTCCGTCGGCTGGAACCAGCTGTACCCATACAACCCTTACCAGAATCCAGGCACAACTTACCCTGCGATTCGGGGCGTCTAAGAATTACGAACGGGATTTCCAGCAACAGCGACACGAACCTCAGTTCCCGCCGCCACCGCCACCGCCGCCTTGATCGTTGTTACCACCGCCGTCCTGCTGGTTGAACGACTCCGGCTTCTTCTCGTAGTACTTCATTCGCACGAGGACGTTCACTTCTTCTTCATAGATTTCGTCACGAGAATCGGTGAGGTCACGACGATACATGGCCGGCACGCGTAGATCGAAGACCGGGTGCAGCTTCTTCGGCAGCACGTACGGGTTTTCCGTCCAGTTCATGGTAATGTCTTCGAGCGACGGAGTCTTCGGTTCTTCGAACAGGCCCTCTTCGGTAAGGCCGTGCACGTTGTGAAGCGCGTAATTGTCGAACGGGTATTTCAGCGCGTAGATGAACGCGGCGTTGATCTTTGCCAGGCGCGCCATGCGAATGCTCGCAATGTAGTACTCGATGCGCTTCTTGCGATGGCCCGGCTGGATCTTCTGGTTCTTCGTAAGATTGCGGTCAACGTTCAGAGCCAGGTAACGCACCTTCTTCGCGATGCCCAGGTGTTCGTAACCTTTCTCCACGTTCTTTTCCATGCGATACTTGTTCTTCGCCCAGTGCACCTCGCGCGGATCGTAACGACGCGCGGTGAGCGGGGCGTCACGGTCGTAGTTGAAGTCCCGCCGCTTGCGACTGCCCGGCCCGTACTCCACTCCGACATCCACAACGGTCATGTCCTCGGGATTGTCCGGGTTCTTCTTTTCGATGGAGTCGCGGAGCATCTGCTCGGTACGGTCCAGGTAAAACTGGGACAGATCTTCCAGCAAACGCTCGGAGCGAACCTGGGCATCGAGGAAACGATTGTACGCGTTGATGTAGTTGCCCTCGAAGTAGTAGATCATGCCTTCCTGGTAGATGCGCTTGATCTCCTTAAAAAGGTCTACGCGCTCCCCTTCCTGGTAGAGCGAGTCCCCTTCCCGGGGAGGCTGGTAGCAAGTCGGCCAGGGCTCGCAGGGGAAATTGTACACGATCGGCTTCATGACCCGGAGGTAGCCCATGAGCTCGATGCGTTTGTCCTGGGCCTTTTCGGCGACGGAGTAGGCTCCGGCGGAGGCCGGCAGCAGCCACAGCCCGACGAGAAGGATGGCGATCATTTTCTTCGATTGCATAACGATATCCGAAATTCGTGGATTTCTACTACTGTAAGCTCCAGGCGGTCGGCACCGCCGGAGCGGGCGCAGAGACAGCCCGCGCTAAGTTTCCTATCGGAAATTCAAGACAGAAACCTGATTGCCTGCAACGGAAATTTCGGGCATTATGGCAACTATGGCAGCAGCGAAGACCAAGGCGATTTCGTACCGTTCCAAGAAAGAGACCCGGTGTCCGGTCTGTAACTACGAATTCGCCCAGGAAAACATGCACTCCGGCGGCGGCCGGCTCATTGCCGGAAAGCTCACCGAGGAACTTCGCCGCCTGTACGAGGTCAGCAAGAAGTACGGCCGCGTCTATCCCCTGGCCTACGAAATCGTCACCTGCCCGCAGTGTCTCTATTCCAGCTTTCCGAAAGACTTTGAAAAGCTTGAGCCCGCGGAGGCCGCCGAGCTCAAGAACGCCGGCCAGGAACGACGTACCGGCATTGAACGCATCATCGGCCCGGTGGACTTCAACGAGGACCGCCACCTGGTGCTGGGGGCGGCCTCCTACATCCTGGCCATCGATTGCTACCAGAAGCGCGACACCGGCGTGGCCCCGACGCCGAAAAAGGCCATCTGCTCCCTGCGCGGGGCCTGGCTCTTCGGCGATCTACACGAAGAGTTCCCGGACATCGGCTTCAACAAAATCTCGGATTTCCTCTATATGAAAGCCGTGACCTACTACCAGCCGACCCTGGATATTATGAGCACCGGCCGAGAACCCCACGATCAGTTTCTGTCGCTGCTGGGTCCGGACACGGACAAGAACTGGGGCTTCGACGGCGTCATCTACATCAACGGTTATCTCACGAAGAAGTACCTGGACCGCCTGGCGCCCACGAAAGAGAAAAAGATCGAAATGCTCGACCTCTGCAAACGCCACCTGGGCAAGTTGTACGGCATGGGCCGGGCCTCATCTTCCAAGCCGTCGGTAATCATCGACCTCGCCAAGGATTGCTACGAGGCGATTTCCGAGGAACTGGATGAACTCACCGGCGCCAACGCCGAGGCCGCCGCGGGTTAAACGCAATCCCGGCTCGCTGAAGCATGTCCCGGTACGCTCTGGTCCTGGAGTACGACGGCGGCGGTTATGCCGGTTTTCAGTTCCAGGCCGGCCGCGATACCGTCCAGGAGCGTTTGCAAAGCGCGCTGAGCACGTATCTGCGTGAGCACATCACCATCCACTGCGCGGGGCGAACGGACGCCGGAGTGCACGCCACCGGCCAGGTCATCTCCTTCGATTCGCAACACGAGGATCTTTCGCAAGACCGGCGTTTCCTGAAAAGCGTCAACGCCATTTTGCCCGCGGACATCGCCGTGCATTCGGTGGACGCCGTGCCGGCGGATTTCCACGCGCGTTTCTCCTGCATTGCCCGCAGCTACGAGTACTTCATCTGGAACGATCCCATCAAACCCGCGCTGGGCAAGGACCGCGCCGTGTGGATTCGTTCACCGATCTTCGACGATACGATGATCGAGCGCACGAACGCGGAGTGCCGGGAACTCCTCGGCAGCCAGGACTTTGCCGCGTTCACCCGCGCCGAGTACCGCGACGAGGTCACCATTCGTTATCTCGATACCCTGCGCCTGGATCGTCTCCACGATCCCGCCTCGGACCGCGCTTCGCTGCTGCGCCTGTCCATTCGCGGGAACGCCTTCTTGCACAACATGATTCGCATCCTCGCGGGCACTATCGTGGACCGCGCCCAGAACAAAATCACCGCGCCCCTGGTGGAAATACTCCACGGCCGGGAGCGCACGGCAGCGGGTCGCACCGCTCCTCCCGGCGGGCTGTATTTTCGCGCCGCGTTTTACGACCCCGCGGACGTCGGCGACGCAAGGTCCCTGCGCACACTGGAAAAATATCCGCGCTTTCGGACATAAGTCGCGGTTTTGGGTGAACAGAAAACAACATGCGGCCCTCTAACTCTGCGGGTGCTATCGCCGCTGCCTGTGCTCAGGTCTTGCGTTAGCGATTGGAGGGGTGCGCGTTAGCGCAGTCCGGAGGGCGAAGCCCGGAGGACCGGAGCGAAGCGGAGCCCCGGAAAGCGCGCCCCGAGCGCAGCGAGGGAAACGCCCAGACTAACATTATTTGAATACACATTAGTAATTTCGATTTACTGCAATAAATCCAGTGATTCTTGAGATTTTTTTGGGCGCCTCGCCGCTACGCGGCGACCGGGCTGCTACAGGCTCCGCCTTCGGCTTCGGTCCTCCGCGCTTCGCGCTACGGACTCGCTACGCGACCTTCCGCATCCCTGGCGCGAAGAATTGTCTGTTCGAACATGAGCCGGCATGCCGGGGCACGTTGCTCTTTCATCCATTCGACCGCCTTTCCCGATTTCGGTGGTTCGTTAATTTCTTGAAGGCGCGGGGCGTTCCGAATCTCTATCCAAATTCCACCGCGATCCGCGTGCTCATGAAGTTTTCCGCTTTCAGTTTCCCTGGTTTGTCCCTCGCCGCCCTGGTGCTCGGCATCCTGCTGGCCGTTCCCTCCGAACTCGCCGCCCAGGATCGCCCGTCGCGGCTGCGTCATGAGTTCGGTATCTGGGTGGGCGCCTCCAATCCCGTGCCGGGCACGGCCGTGGACGAAATCCTGGACGCGAACGTCGGCGGCGGCGGCTTTTATCGTGTCAACTGGCCGTGGGTCCTGTACACGGAGTTCGGTTTCTCGTGGAGCCAGTACTTTTCCCGGACGACGCAGACGCTCACCGCGGCCCCGGTCTACGGCGCCATCAGCTACCAGTTGCCCATCGAGTTCAAAGTGCAGACCTTTTTGAAAATCGGGGGTGGTGCGGCCTGGCTGGAAGTCCGACCGGCGAACCGCAGCGGTTGGGAGCCGCTCTTTTATTCGGGCGTGGAGTTCTCGATTCCCGCCAGCCGGCGTCTGCGCGTGGGCCTGCGCCTGGACTACAATCTCATCTACGAAAAACACCTGGATCCGCCGGAACAAAATCTGCTGCTGCTCCTGGGCAACGACGATCCGCGCTTCCAGGAAGCCGAAGTCTACGAAATCAACAACGGCCACTTCTTCCACTTCGGCCTCTTCGTCTCGTATGCGTTCTAGTCCGCTAAGTGTCGGCCGATAAATATTATGAAATTTTCTCGCAGCATTCTTACTCTCTTCACCGCGGCCCTGCTGGGCGGTTCGCTCGCGCATTGCAACGCCTTCGACGGCGACGACGGTCTGCCGTTGATCTCGACGCTCATCAACAGCCGCATGGTGGTGATCCTTAAGGGAACCTACGCTACGGATGCCCCGCTCAACTTTAATCAAATCAACGGTGACACGATTTTCCGCGACTCCGACGACGCGATTGGAAACATCGGCGACCCGGTAACGACCGGCTGTCTGCCCTTCGCGGATCCGGCGTGCATGCCGCGTTACTCGCAGTTGCCCATTTACATCGACATCGGAGAGATCCGCCTGTCTTCGCGGAACCCTTTAGACGAGGATCTCACCCAGGTTCAAAACCAGGAACAGTCCGAGGAGTTCTGGGACGTCGTTTCCACGGAACGCCAGGTCTACTGTTCGCAACTCTACTCCATCGACTTCGGTGAGGACGCGTGTTTCCAGACCGGCGGCCTGATCAACTTCCAGGAATTCATGAACGGACGCGGTGCCGTGTATCCCAGCCGCGACATCGGCTCCGAAGTTTACCTGCACGCCGGCGTCTTCGTGCGCGCCTTCGCCACGGGCTGGGGTTTCGTGAACGGGGCCCTGGCGGAGGACCGGTTCGATAACCGCGACATCATCGGCTCGAACGTCATTCCCCTTTTGAACTACGATCCCAACGAAGACGAGGTCATCCAGTCACTGATCGCCCCGGATTGGTTTCCGTTGCACCATACGATCCAGCTCGGCCAGGAGCCGACGCTCTACAAGGATTTCGCCAACAACGCCCTGGTGCTTGAAATTCGCTCGAACATCAAAGAGAACATGATGCTGCATTCGTTCCAGAACGCGAACGACGAAACTCAGTCCGTCGTTACCATGAGCGATTGGCGACGCAATCACGACGACAGCTTCGACGATCGCGGCATCAACATGGGCGGCAGCGTACTGACCCGGGCACGCATGTTCTATCCCGCCGTTACGAATACGATGATCATTGACGGCGGCGTGGAAAGCACGCGGCACTACTACGCGGTCTACATTACGAACGAACAGGATCAGGGCGACCAGCTCCCCTACGCCGCGACCCCGGTGCGCAGCGGCAGCAATAACTCGCTTGCGAATCTAATGCCGCTGCCGTATACCGTCCAGTGCCGCTACGACTGCCGCCACGACGGGTACCCCGAAGTGGTCCTGAGTTCCAGCGAGACCATCTTTACAAACAACGGCCCCGGTGTGGTCTACATCAATCTGCCCTGCGGCTGCGGCATCGACCCGCCCGCAGGTTGTGATGCGGACCCGGGCTGCTATTGAACCGGAGGGTTTATGTCCTCGAACCGTCAACCAATCGCAATCACTGTGATTGCACTGTTCATATTCTGCGTCGGCTGCCTGCCTTCCGAGTACAAAGTCGAGCGCAGTACCGTTATTGAAGCACCCGCCGCGGTGATCTTCGATTACGTGAACGACCTAGAAAAGAACGAGCTGTGGTCCCCCTGGGTGGCCGAAGACCCCACCATCAATACCACCCTCGGCGAGAAGACCGAAGGCGTCGGTGCCACTTACTCGTGGACCAGTGAGAACTCCGGCGACGGAACCCTGGAAATCGTCGAGAGCGTACCGCATCGTCTCATTCGTACGAAGCTGGATTTCGGCGATCAAGGCACGGCCGAAGCGGTCTGGAATTTCGAAGAAAGTTCGGAAGGCGTGAAGACCACCTGGGGTTTCTCGGGCAAGGTCGAAGGCATCGGCGAAGGAATCTTTGCGCTGTTCATCGACGGCATGGTCGGCCCGTACTACGAACAGGGACTGAGCAGACTCAAAGAACTCTCCGAAGCACAAGACGCCGGTCGTTAAGTGCTGCGCGCAACTTGAGTTTGTTCGCACGTTTTTTTAGCGTTCCGTAAAACTTCTTGCGACTGTAAAATCCTCCGTTCCGGAAAAATATACTTGTGTCGCTCCGCCGCGGAGTTACAGGTTAAGACTCGTCTTCTTGGTACGAAGACGTTATGTCTCATCCTTTGCAACCCAGGTTTCGCCATGCAAGTCATTCGTTTTATTCCGCGACTCTTAGCTCCGGCACTCTTTATCTTCGTATTCACGGCGCCGTTGTCCGCGGAGAGCGAAGGCCGACGCATCTTTACCACCAACGAGGCGCGAGTCCTGGTGTTGCGCACGCACTTTGAACAAGAGACCACGGGCAACGGTTCGGCCTTCATCGTAAGTTACAAAGACCGCAACTTTCTCATTACAAATTACCACGTCATTTCCGCCGGGCACATCTTCCTCGAAATTGAGGGAGAGAAAGTCGCGAACCTTCAGGTTCTGCGCGTCAACGACACCGGCGACATCGCCATCTTAACCTTTCCGAAAATCGACGACCACCAGGCGGTTCCGTTGCAGGCCTACGAACCCTTACGCGGTGAAAAGGTCTACGCCCTCGGTTTTCCCGGTGTGCCGGGCAACAAGGACGTAAGCCTTACCATTACCGACGGGCTCGTAAGCAACAACAACCTGGTCATCCCGGAAGAGGGGCCGCAACGCCGTCGTTTTATTCAGGTTTCCGCGGCACTCAATCCCGGCAACAGCGGCGGCCCCATCTTTTCCGGCGAGGGGCGGTTGATCGGCATGGCCACCGGCGGCATCATGAATCGCCAGAGTATGAACCTGGCCATCCCGACCGAAGACATCATGCGGGAGATCGATCTCATTGATCGTCGACCGGAACGCAAGGATGCGGAGCAGGAACTACGAGCGCGCTTTGATCTGATCTCGGAGTCGGTCAAGGCCAAAGATTTTCTGAGATTCGGTTACTACTACTCGCCGGAGTACAAACTCAAACTCTTCGACGACGTGCGGCGCATCAACGAACGTGTCTACAGCGCTTACCGGCTCACCGCGTCTCGCGGGCCGCAGTCTCCGGAGCAGGCCATGGCCGTAACCCAGCAGTACCTGGAGCCGGACGAGTTCATGTACTACCTCATGCTCATGCACTACTACCAGGGGCATCCGTCGGACAATTTCGGCGATGTGATCTTCGAGGTGAGCCTGAATCCCTTCCTGGCTTCTCAGTTGTATCTTTCCGGGCGTTTTCTGTATCTCATGCATCACCTGGCGGACCTGGACGATCGTAAGTTCGAGTACCGCGGACACACGATCGAGAAAATCACGTTCGATGAAAGTTACAAAAACGCCGATGTCGAGATCACGGTGAACCTGGAGCACAAGTCCTTCCCGGCAAAGCTGAAGTTCGTGCGCGAGTGGGGCAACTGGTTCCTCGTCCCGGCCTACGACTACCAGGCCATCCTGAAGGAGGACGCCGAGAGCGTTCAGGAGAACGCCGAATGATCTCCGGCCGAAACGCCCCGCTCCGTTTTCTTACAGCCCTGCTCCTTACCGCCGGCACCCTCTACGGGGATTCGTCGCCGGCCGACGGTGAATCCTTCTTTGCGAAAGACGGCGAACCGCTGCGACTCATGCTCCTGCCCTTCGTGAAGGACGACGTCATCACGGACTTCGAGTATGAGCAGGTGTCTTCGGCCTTTCACCTGGCCGTATCCCGACGCCGGGAGTTCGACGTGGTGTCGCGGCTGGAACTCATTCGCATCTTACAAAAGACCGAGGACGAGGAAGGCCCCTCCCTCGACAAACCCGACAGCCTCTACGATCTCGCCGAAGAACACGACGTGGATCTGTTGATCTTCGGCGCCGTGGGCGCGCTTCAAAACTTTGAGCTGCGCGGTATGAGCCTGCGCACGGTGGGCATCAAGGTTGAGATTGCGAGCGTCGAGCGACGCCAGGTGTTCAATCAGGTAGCGTGGTCGACGTCCCACGTCACCGGCGGCGGGACGCAGCAGGGGGATCGCATTGCGCTGTTGTCCGGCCTGGCCGCAAACAAACTCATGTGGCTCGCACCGGATTTTTATCCGGTAAACGTAAGTTTTGATTCATTCGTGCAGCACAAACCCGAGGACTACGAACTCTACAAGAACCGTGTGCGCGGAAAGTTGAACGAACTCAAACTGCCGCCGGGCTCCGAGATCGACCTTGTGGAAGTTCAGGTGCGCGAGCGCCAGGAACTGGCTCCCACCGGCGTCGTCGGTTGCCTCACGCTGGTGGGCTGGCTCTTCTTGCCGTACTACGAAGTCAGCCACGACGTCAATCTACAGATCCGACTCAAGACCGTCAGCGCGAACGGCGTCCAGTTCGACGAATTCAACTCCGTCGCCAATTCCAGCGAGCTGTATCACATCTCCGCTTCGGACGAAAAGAAGAGCCGACCGTCCATCGGTCTTCTCGACAATACGCTTCAGGACTCCGTGGCGCGAGTGCGTAAAAACCGCGGCGCGTTTGAAGACCGCTCGGCCATCCTGCGAAAGTTTTATCGGAAACCGGAAAACGAAGACGCCCCGGACACTAACTAACGTTAATCACAACTTACGGTTCGGTGACGATCATTTGATCGCGGATTGCCCGCGGTGAGGCGCCCGCATCCACTTCGGCGAACGTCCAGATCTGTTCAAAACTCACGGAACCGCCCGGCGGAATCTCACGCAGGGGCGCGTGGACTTCCACTTCGAGATAGTCCATGGTGGGCGAGTTGTATACTTCGAAGATAGCGTCGTGAGCGTAAGCGCCGGACGTTTCCACGGCGAACGAACGATGCATTGCCACGGCAGTTTTTGTCACCGGATCGATCTGTACGGAAAGGAGTTCGCCGTTTTCCGGAAGACCGGCCGCGGCAGTATTCCGCAACCGCCCGCCGTACTTGAAGTGCGACGGCTCCAGACAATCAATGCGCGTCCAATCGCCGGCCGTGGACACGACGCTCTCCCGAAGCCCGACGGCATTGCCTTCGTTCTCGTAAGCCCGAACGCGCTCGCGTTCCACAGCGGCGTAGACGCGCGCGGGTCGCAACAACTGCGTAACGTTCCAGATGCCGCGGCGAATCGTCTCGCTTTCGCCGGGATTGCGGAATTCTTCCACGACGCGCACGCGGCCGTCCGCCCGGAGTTCGAACGTGCGCGCAATGCGTAATCCCGTCTCACGATCCACCGGGCTGAGCATGAAGACGTGATTGTCTTTCATCTCCGCGGCGTAACGACAGGCGTCCAGGTCCAGGGGCGGAATCGCTCTCTGCCAATCGCTCTGCGGTGCCACCCAGGTCTTGTCACCGCCCCACAATCGAAAGCCGAGGGCCTGCTTCATGGAGTCGATGTCGGCAAAGGCATTCGGATCAAAGCTTTCCCCGGCGTGTTCTTGCTGATGAAACAACAGCTCACGCCCGCGATACTTCAGGGAGATGAGACGGCCTCCGATGTCCGGAGCAAAGCCGAGTTCGAGACGATCGTTCGACATTCGGTACCCGCTCCATCCGTAGAATTCGGCAGGTTCCAATTCGGGTTCGGCGTCGGACATGGCAGGGGGCCCGACATTCGGGCCCACCCGGAAGAAAAATCAGGGCGCCCGGAGTTTCAAGCGGGATTTTTACGGTTTCCGTGCTTGCGTCGCTTAGATCAGGAAACGACGCACGGTCGCGAGGAGATTGTCCGCATCGAAGGGTTTCTGAATCCAGGCCCGGATTCCAGCCGCCCGCGCCTCGGTTTCGAATCTCTCGCAGCGTTCCGTGGTGAGCATCACCACCGGCGTAAAACGATGATGGCCTTCCGCGCGCAGTCGCTTTACGAATCCCATACCGTCCACGTTCGGCATGTTTACATCGCACAGAATAAGATCGACGTCCTTGCGTTCTTCGAGTTGCACGAGTGCGTCGGCTCCGTCGGTGCCTTCGAGAATTGTGTAGCCCACTCCGGATAAAGCGATTCCCACCACCTTCCGAATGGAGGGGGAGTCATCTACGATCATGATCGTATGGGTTTTCTGTGCTACGGTGGTCATATGTTTTTACTCCGAATATTACGCCGGAACAAGTCCGGGACGCATTTCTGGATTATGCATGAATAGCGACCCTTCGTCAATAGTTTATAATAGATTTGTTGCGAATAGTTGAGAAAATTTACTAAACCTTCCTGGACGCGAATCCCTATCCCTTCCCTAACCCTTTCTTAACCCCTACGCTGTCATTTTGGATATCTCAAATCGTAAACACAACAATAAATAATGATATCAACCGAGGTCCTGTAGCACGACAAAATGAGAACGTATCCCATGACTTGCCGGCGGGATCGCAAGACTTGACAGGCCTCTCACACGAACCGACGCTGGCGACACATGAAGACCGTGACCATAGACGGTGTGGCCATCGAACTTGTTCCCCCGGACGACCTGGACATGCAGTGGGTCGGCAACCTGGACGTGTTGCATCAGCTCCAGGCCTGCTGGATGATCGTCCATCCTGACGATATTCCCCTGAACCCCCGACTCATCGGCCGACCGGGCGTCGGAAAAACAACGTTGGCCTGCGCCGCCGCCCGAGAAATTGACCGTCCAGTGTATATTTTTCAGGCGACCATGGATACGCGGCCGGAGGATCTGTTAATCACGCCGGTGCTTGGTGAAAGCGGACGCATCAAATACGTGGCGTCGGCTCTGGTCAGCGCCATGATCGAAGGCGGCGTGGCGATTCTCGACGAAGGCAATCGCATGGGCGAAAAGTCCTGGGCCTCTCTCGCTCCGCTGCTGGACCATCGTCGCTACGTCGAGTCCATCGTTGCCGGCGTAAAGCTCAAGGCCCACCCGGACTTTCGCTTTTGTACGACGATGAACGAGGACGCCTCAACGTACGAAATCCCGGAGTACATCCAGTCCCGCCTCCAGCCGCAGATCTACATCGACTTTGCCGACGCCGACGAAGAAAGCGAGATCCTGCGCGCGAACATGCCCTTCGCCCCGGAAGAGATCATCGCCTACGTAGTGGAGTTTTTACAACGCGCCCACGAAGCGGACGAGCCCTATTCCGTGCGGGACGGCATTAACATTACTCGAATGGTACTTAAGCTCGGCGCCGGCCGCAAAGGCGAGACGGACTTCCGGCAACTCGGCGCCGATCCGGGCAAACTGCGCGGGCTCATGCACGACGCCGTCATGGGCATCCTGGGCGACGACGCCCTGCGTTACCTGGGCTGAACGGTGAAGAACGCTCGCGACACTTACGCTGCTCTTACGATCGAACTCGCGCCCCGGGTACGCGCGCTGCCCATAGTACACGGCTCCCTCGAATTCACCGCCGCAGTTCGGCGATTATTTCTCAGCGCCCCCCCGGCCCTGTGTGCCCTGGAATTGCCGGTGGTCTTCGCGTCGTCCCTGCAACGCGCTCTGCGCTACGCGGACCAGGTACCCGTGCTGACAGCACCGGAAAACGAACAACGAGCGGCACTGCACTTCGTCCTGGAACCGCTCGAACCCCTCGTCGAAGCGGCCCGTTCGTCCCTGGAAGCGAACATTCCGTTTCACTGCATCGACGGATTGGAAGCAGGACCGGGCCTGGTCTGGGAAGCGGAAGATTTTCCGGATACGTTTTGCCTGACGGCCATGTCCGTATCGACGCTCTACGCGGCATACAGAAACAGCACCGGTCCTGCACCGACGCCTGCCGGCGATCGCCGAAGGGAAATCTTCATGGCCCGGGAACTGCGCAATCTTACGCACGTGGTCAGCGGCAGCCTGCTTTCGGAGGAGCGACCGCTGCTGGTGGTTTGCGGCATCCGCCACGTAGAATCTCTGGCGCGCCTCTTAAGTTTGTCTGAATCGTCATTTAGACGCTACACCGAGCAGGAGAGCGCGAACGTCGACGGCGGCGAAGAATCCGAAGATGACGACGCCGAACCTCTGGAAGCCCTGCTGGAACGGCACGAGCGCCGGGAGGAGCACGCCGACGACGATCCCATTGAAATTACGACGCTGTCCCGGGAAACCGCCGAGGTTCTCGTGCAGCCCGGTTACTATAACACCGCGTGGTTGTATGCCCGGCGCGGCCTCGCGGCGGTGGATCGTTTCCAGCGGGTCTTTTTGCAACGCCAGGTCTACCGGGATACCGTGGAACGCTACGAACGCGAAAGCGGGGAACTGGTGCCGCCCCAACGGGAAAAGCTGTTCTTTCAATTTACGCGCAACTGGAGCTGGCTGCGCGGTAAGTTACTTCCGGATACGTACCGCCTGGTGATGGCCGCCCGGGCCTTCGGCAACGACAACTTCGCGCGCATCTTCTTCGATCTGCTGGCCTTCCTTCCGCCGCTGAACGCGCCGCCCTTTCCCGAACGCAAACTCAGCCTCGATGACCTCTACCGTGACAAACGCTTAATTCGTTTTCGGTTGCAGTTAAACCGCCCCCGTCGTAAAACGCCCGGTTCCATCTCCCGGCGCTTCCAGCGGGAAAAGTATCCGGGCGAGTGGGCTGAACAATGGCAGGGCGGCGGCATCTGTTCGTATCCGCCGGAAGATCTCATCATCGAAAACTTCGGCCGGGATTTACAAAAGTCCGCGACGGCCATTCTCCGCGGCAGCGGGGAACGCACCGTACCGTTTACCTCCAGCATGCTCGACGGCATCGACTATCGCGAGACGATTCGCAATTATCATCTCGGTCGCATTTACGTGAAGGACTTGCAGATTCGCGGCATCGACGCGGGCAGCGTGGTCATCATCTTCAGCGAGAACCATGACGAACACGCCTGGCGCGTAGTGTGGTGGGGCGAACACGCCGGCGAAAGCGACATGGCCTTTTACGCTACGAATCCCGCCGAACGGTTGCGCGGTCCCGGCATCTGCCAGAGTCGCTACGGCGGACTAATGATGACGTATCCCCCCGGGCGGTTGCACGACATCTGGAACGACGAGGACTACGCCGACTTTCCGGGCCCCGGCGATCGCCTGGTGGCCGCGGCCATAGAGTACAATGAAAAACGCGCGGTCGTCCATCTGGCCCATCGCCCGCCGTCACCGCGCATGTACAATCTCGCCGCTCGTTACGGACAGAAGATCGTGCACATCCCGCTCTCGACGATCAGTCCGGTGATGCTGGCCCGGGTGCGACGCTTTCACGTTCTTGACAGCCGGGATCGACGGAACGATGCAGATGATTATATTTGGTAATGATGAAGTCATCCCCCGCCGACCCATTGCGCGCCGCCGTGATTGAAGCTTATCGCGGAGAACTGAAGCATCGCTACAGCTCTGAGAACGTGCGACGTTTCTCGCAGTTCGAACACCTCGATCAAAAGCTCATCGACGACATCCGTAACTTCTTCCTGGAGTATATTTACCCGCCCTACGCAAAGCGCGGCGCCCGCGACAACTCCTTCGAAGAAATGGGCAACGTGCTCAAGTCCCCTCGCAAACTGCTGCCCCTTTTCGGGACGGCCCTTACCTCCGTGTGGAAACTCGGCGGCCACCTGGGTCAGGCCATGAAGGCCGGCTTTCGCACTCTGGAGACCTACATCGAAAGCAAACGCCTGGAAGAACAAATGATTCAGCTCGCCCAGGAGCGCGGCCTGGAGGCGGAACACGTTGCGGACCGCGAATCCATCACGACTCTGGTGCGCGGCATTCCCGAAAAGAAAGTCCGCCGTTTTCAGAAAGATATGGTCCGCCTCTTCGAGTCCCTGGCAAACGTCGAGCTCCTGGAACGCACGCTGGAAATCATGGCGGACTCGCGCAAGATCATGGAAGAACGCCCGGACGTCTACACGGACAGCGAACGTGCCGGCTTAGGGTACGGCTACGAACTCTTAGAGGGCGGCTTTGAGTTGTTCCGGGAGATGAACGACCAGGAAGTCGAGGCCGTGCTCTCGGGCGTGGAAGTCGTGGAAAAGGATTGGTACAAACAGGTGATGCAGAGAACTTAGTGCCCCTCCGCCGCCAGGGGATGCGGAAAGTTGTCCGACTCGTCCTCGCCGGGCCGTTCCGTCAGGCATTGAAAATCTTTCTCAATCAAGATCCGTAACTCCGCGCCCGATTCCAGGGGCTGCCGCTGCTCGAATCCTACGCGTTCGGTACTGCTCCACTCATCGGCAAGGGCCGGCGGAACCCGGACCATAATCCCTTCACCGGCAAACTCGGCACGCACCTCGCCGACCTCCTCATCCCGCTGAAGGGCATAAGTCAGTCGGCCGCTACCGGGAAAACGAACAGAGTCGGCGACCCGACCGCTTTCCGCGAAACTTTGCAGTTCCGTCTGTGACAGGCGCAATCGCAGGCTATCGCCCTTAATACGCAGCTTCATGATGATTGCTCCGCGGCCGCCTGTAGATCGGCCTGGTTGTTAAAATTTCTGAGCGCTCGTCGCGCATCTTCCTCCGCGTGCAGCAGCATGGTCAGCCCGGTGGAGAGCAGCTTGCGCGGGCAGTGAATGAAGTGATCGTGTTCGTCGTTCGCTCCGCCGGCATACCTTTCACGCAATCGCTGTAGGGCCCGCGCCGTGTAAACGGCACACAGTGGTTCGATCCCCCCGCGTTCGCCCACGGGGTTGTTGTACGCGAAATACTCATATTCACCGGGCGCGTGATAGGCAT
Organism: Leptonemataceae bacterium; assembly: GCA_965227295.1. Lineage (GTDB taxonomy): Bacteria > Spirochaetota > Leptospiria > Leptospirales > Leptonemataceae > JANSYA01. The sequence continues at coordinate 707,886 of OZ245742.1, forward strand.
CAACCACACGACGCATGACGTCGATGGTCATGCAGGGAAGATCACAGGCAAGCACGAAGAGATCGCGTTCCGGAAAACGATCGGCAACGCTCAGGATTCCGCGGAGGGGGCCGTGAGCGCTCGCGAATTGATCGTCGTCCTCGATAAGAACGTCCGCATCGAAACGATGCGCGTACTCCTCGTGCTGCTCCGCGTTTACGGAAAGGACGAACGACAGTCCGAGCTCCTCGAACAGAGCACCGGCGCGCTCACTCCAGGTTTCGCCGACGGAGATTCCCGTCTCCGCCTCTCCATCGCGGAGTGCGCTCAGTGGGAGCAGACCCTTGTCCCGCCCCATTCGCGTGCTGCGCCCCCCGGTGAGCACCACGCCCAGAATGTCCGCCGCATTCTTCACAATACTAACTGAACCTTGGATAACATTAATGATCGCATGCGGCCGTCCATTGGGCGCTGCCGTCGGCGAAGTGCTCGCGCTTCCAGATCGGCGCACGGCGTTTGACCTCATCAATGACGTAACGATTCGCCGCGTAAGCCTCGTCACGGTGCGAGGCGGCGCTCACGACGGCCACCGCCGCCTCGCCGATTTCCAGCCGCCCCACGCGATGGACGCACAACACGGCGTGCAACGACCAACGCTCCCGCGCTTCGGCAAGAATCGTGCGGATCGTTTTCGCGGCCATGCTTTCGTGCGCCTCGTACTCGAGATACAGGACGTCCTTGCCGTGACTGTGGTTTCGAACGTTACCGGTGAATACCAGAACGGCCCCCGCTTCCGGCCGGTTGCAGGCTTCGCTCAATGTCTGCATGTCGAGGACGTCCGCGCTGATTTCGGGGTAGGCCGTGGTACCGCGCTGCATGATCATCCTCCTCCGAACGGCGGGAACACATGGACATGCGTTCCGTCTTCGAGAAGATAATCATTCTCCACCATCTCGTCGTCCACCGCAAATCGACAGATCGCAATCAACTGCGCACTGGCCGGCCGTAGTTCCACGAGTGCCCGACTTAGATCTTCGAGACGGGCAGTGTCCCCGCCGACCTCGATCTCCAGGCTGGCCGGAAAAAAATCCTTCCACCCACCGTATCCGCTCACGACGATCCGGCGCTTCATCCACCGATCTCCTTCATGCTCAGTTCGCTTCCGGTGAAACCGTCGCGGCGTTTGTCGGCGAGCGCCGCGCGCAGAACCGTGCGAATGTCCGCATCATCTTGCGGCAGGGCGTGGCCCCGGGCCGAACTCAAACAGCCGTAAACGTTGCCTGCGGCGTCCAGGCGCAGGCGATCGCAGTCGCCGCAAAACGGTCGCGAGTGATTCGCGATGATGCCGAAGATCGCACCGGCGTGCGGTCCGCCGCGCATGCGCCAGTAGCGTGCGGTGGCATGGCTCTCCCGCTGCAGTTCTTCGGCGGCGTCACCGTTCAGGACCTCGGCGAGGATTTCCGCTTCGGACAGGAACAACTCCTCGTGATCCTCGCGAACCGGCCCCATGCGCATGAACTCCAGGTAACGAATCGTTAACTTACGCTCGGCAGAAGCTTCGAAGAGGGGCCGCAGTTCGTGATCGTTGTAGCCGCGCAGCGCCGTGCAGTTCAATTTCACCGCAAGGCCCAAATCCGCGGCCCGATCTACGGCGGCGAGAACGTCCCGCGGTTCGCCGCGGCCGCCGAGATCCTGGTGGCTTTCCACGCTCAGCGCATCGAGGGAAACGTTGAGGTCATCCAGGCCGGCCGCCCGCAGTTCGCCGAGGAGCGGCCCGAGGCGGAGACCGTTCGAAGTCAGCGCCACTCTTTCGATACCCAGATCTTTCAGGCCACGGCAGAGTTCCGCGAGATGCGGATACAGCGTCGGCTCACCGCCGGTGATGCGCACCGTATGAAAGGCATTGGCCCGATGCAGGCGACGAACCGAATCCAGCAGGGCGCCGGGCTCTGGAAAACGAGCGCGGCTTTCCCCGCTACTCTGCGGGGCGCAGTATCGGCACGCGAAGTTGCACAATGCCGTGACACTAATACGCAGTGAGCGAAAGTTACGGCCGAGATCGTCCGTTACGTCGACGTCCTGCTCTGTCTTCCAGACGGTATTCAAAACTGCTCCCAGGGAAAATAGCGCACAACGGCGCCCGCGGCCAGTTCCGATTGCTCCGCCGGATGCAGGGCCAGGCCCGTGGAGCCCAGGCCGGCCCGCACATCCCCGCTGCCGTTGAACGTAACTTCCATGAGTTGCATCGCCCCGCTCCCGGTGGGAACCGGGCGGCACGGGAAGAACTCGTGACGCTCTCCTTTCTTGCGACGCCCGCCGGCCAGCGGGAACCGCTGTACGGGCTCCTCGGGGAAACGGAGCGCGGAACGAAGATAACTTTCCACAAAAATTCGACAGCACGCCTGAACGGAAAACGGATTTCCCGGCAGGCCGAAGACCGCCGTGCGTTCGCCCGTTCCAAACCACAGGGGCTTGCCCGGTTTGACGTTGATGCGATGAAAGACGTTACGAATTCCCGCCGACGCCAGGGCCGCCGGAACAAAGTCTCGATCCCCCATAGAAACACCGCCGGTGAGCAGCAGAAGTTCGGCGGCATAACCTCGCGGGTCCAGGAGTTCACGCAATGCCTCTTCGATGGCGCCGCGATCATCGCCGCGGTGTTCCATGCGCGCGTCGACGCCGTAGCGCCGCAATTGCGCGGCAAGCACGAACCCGTTGGACGCACGGATCTGATGCGCCGCCGGAGTCTGCGCCGGATCCACCAGTTCGTCTCCGGTGGTCAGGATCGCCGTGCGCGGCGGACGGTACACCGTGGGACGCACGGTACCGGTCGTTGCCAGTACTCCCGTTACCGCGTGATCCACCCGACTGCCTTGCGCGGCCATCACTTCGCGGGCGCGCAGATCTTCGCCGCGGCGAGCGATGTTCCGCCCGGGTTCCGGCGCATCACACACAAAACGCACGCGTTGATTTTGCTCCGTGCTGTCTTCAATGCGAATCACGGCGTCGAAGCCGGCAGGAACCGGCGCCCCCGTCATGATGCGCACGCAGTGGCCCGGCGCGGCCGTGTTTTCCGGTGCCGCCTCGCCGGCGTTCACCACGGCCGCCACGATCAGCTCCCTTCCCGGATCCGCGGCGAGGTCCGCGCTGCGTACGGCGAAGCCGTCCATCATGGAACGATCAAAGGGCGGGTAATCGCGATCGGCACGCACGTCCGCGGCCAGAACACGACCGAAAGCGGCATCGTACTTCAGCTCTTCGACATCGGCTAACTTAATGTGATCTTGTACCAAGCGGAGCGCCGCGTGTAGATCCAGGAGTGAACTCACCGGCGATCGATCTCCGGATGATGAAAGTCCCCGCTCTTGCCGCCGGTCTTGCTTTCGAGTAAAAGGCCTTCGACGACCATGGTTTTGTCGACGGGCTTGAGCAGATCGTAGACCGTCAGCAGGGCCACACTGACGGCGGTCATCGCTTCCATCTCCGGACCGGTCCGCGCCAGGCAACGCACGGTCACGCGACACAGAACGCCGTCGCCCTCCGTTTCGAAGTTCACGGCGGTTTCTTCGATGGGTACCGGATGGCAGTGCGGAATCAGGGCCGGCGTTTGTTTCGCGGCCAGAAGCGCGGCCGCCCGGGCCACGTCGAAGAGATTGCCCTTGGGCAGGCGTCCCTCACGAATGCGGGCAACCGTTTCCGGCAGACACTGTAACCGGCCGCGGGCAACAGCGGTACGCAGCGTTACGGTTTTTTCGCTGATGTCGATCATGCTGCTACAGAATCCAGGCGCAGCATCTTCCACGCAAGCAGAAGATGAGACCGTGTCTGAGAGTACGTCTCAGCTCCGCCTCACCTTAACAGCGAGTACCGGCTTGCCATCCCAACGCGGCGCAAAACGATCCACCATGCTCTCGTCCGTGGATCTGGCCTCCCTGCTGCGTAAGTACGATGCTCCGGCGCCGCGCTATACCAGCTATCCCCCCGCCCCGGCCTTCCGAAACGACTTCGACGCCGTCGACTACGCCACGCTTCTCCGCGAGGCATCGCATCATAAAAATCCACTGTCACTCTACGTGCACATTCCCTTCTGCCGGAATGTTTGTTGGTTCTGCGCATGCAACGTCGTCTATACGGCCAATCGCAAACGTTGCAGCCCGTATCTCGATCTTGTACGCCGGGAGATGCAACTCGCAGCGGAACACCTGCACGGCGGATCACGCCAGGTCCGGCAGTTGCACTGGGGCGGAGGCACGCCGACCTTTCTCGCACCGGAAGAAATTCTTCGTTTGTTCGCGGACATCGAGGCGTTCTTCGAGACGGCGCCCCGGGCCGACCGGGAATTCAGCGTAGAACTGGATCCGCGCGAAACTACGGCCGAACACGTAGCCGCTCTACGAAAATGCGGCTTTACCCGGGCATCTCTGGGCATTCAGGATTTCGATCCGGACGTGCAGTCGGCGGTGCATCGCGTTCAGCCTTTCGAACAAACGGCGGAACTTGCGGACACGTTGCGCAATAGTGGTTTTCGCAGCATCAACGCCGACCTCATCTACGGCCTGCCCCTCCAGGAGTTAAGTCGTTTTGAACGCACATTAAGAAAAGTAACGCAAATCCGGCCCGATCGCGTGTCCCTGTTTCACTTTGCGTATCTGCCGGAGCTCAAGAAACACCAGAAGAACATCCGCGCCGACGACATCCCGACCCCCGGAACGCGCCTCCGACTCTTTGAGCTGGCCGTAGAGATTCTTACCGCCGAGGGTTATGTGCACATCGGCATGGACCACTTCGCGCTGCCCGGCGACGAACTCGCCGTAGCCCAACGCGAGCGCCGGCTGCACCGCAACTTTCAGGGCTACACGACCATGCCGGACGCGGACCTGCTCGGTTTCGGCGTATCATCCATAGGCGCCCTGGCAGGAAACGACGGGAGCCGGGCGGCCTACATTCAGAACGCGAAAGATCTAAGTGACTACGAGCAGCGATTAATCCGCGGAGCACTGCCCGTAATGCGGGGCCTGATTCTGAGCGATGCCGATCGCTTGCGCCGGCATATCATCAACGAATTGATCTGCCACTTTGAATTGCACTTCCGCGCGGTAGAATCGCGTTTCGGCGACGTGCTGCATGACGATTTCGTGCGGTGTTTCGCGGGTGAACTCAACGCCCTGGAAGATTTCGAACGCGACGGCCTCGTGCACGTGGATCGCACGGGCGGGCGCATCGAAGTCACCCGCGCCGGCCGCTTCGTGGTACGTCACATTTGCGCCGTATTCGATGCGTACGCGCAGCAACTCGCGGAAGCCGGGCAGCGGTTCAGCAAGGTTTTGTGATTCAATCGCGCTTGCGAAACATTTCCTGCCAGTAGGCGACCTCGTCTGCACCGAGTTCGACGTCGACGTCTTTGTCAGCATCCTCGTCTTTGCGTTTGCGATTCTTGCGCAGCTCGCTGCGCCCCGGACGATCATCCAGCAATCCGCCGCCCAGGAAATCATCCACCCACAACGCAAACTCGTCCGAAGTCTTGCGATGGCAGCGATGCTTGCGCGCGTAGTCGAGGACCTCTTTGTCACTGGAAACCACCGTCACCTCTCCCGGCGACGCTACGGACTTCAGAAACTCGCGGATCAGATGATCGGCGCTGAGATCGTGGGAATAGTAGAGTTGCAATCCGCCGAGCTGCAGGCGCCTGGTTTCGTCACCGGCCTTGCGTTTGCCGTCAAAGAATACGTGCAGTTCCGGGAGGCGTTTGCCGCGCTTCACCTTGCCGTGCTCGCTGCGCAGACGAGTGAGGACATCGGTAAGACCGCGCATGGCCTGTTCCAGTTGCCCGCGATACATGTGCTCTTCGAGTTCGGGGAACTTATAGATCAAATTAAACGCGTCGATAACGTAGATCATGATTCCCGCCGCCAGGTTTCTTTGTACCCGAACTTCACCGCGTTGTCGGTAAATTTTATGAAGTCCGGCACAAACTTCCAGAACGTGGCGCCAGGGACATTCCGCGCGTACGGAAAGGCATCGTAGTAGGCCGCCCGATCCTGATCCGCGCCTTCGTCAAGTTCCTGGATCAATCCGGTGCACTGCACGCCGCGAATCTCCGCCACGTTCGCCGCATCCGAGGGCTCCGCGTAAATCGTCACCGCCGCGCGCGGGTCGGACGTCATTTCCTGAGCATGCCTGGTTTTTTTATCCGACAGAAATACGAGCGCCGGCTCGTTTGCCCGGAAGACGTAATAGACGTTACAGGCATACGGCCCGGCCACGGAGAGAGTGGACAGCGAAAGCACAAAACGAGATTCAAGAAATGCGCTGATACCGGACGGGAGGGCGGACACGTGGCCGGATAGTAAGAGTTGCTGCGTGGATTGTCAACTGTAATGACTCAGCCGTCCAACGGCTGACCGCTCTTCGAGAAGTACCCCGCCGGTTTGTCCACGGACCACATGTGAAAGTACGTGCCGTCCGGCATCGTGAAACGCCGTTGCCCGCTCGCCCAATTGATGATTACATAGCCGCCCCTGTGCATGGACGTTTCCTCGGGTCGCACATAGACCTTGAAATCCTTTCCGTAGACCATATAGATCGATTTGTCCTTCCACACGAACACGCCGTGACCCTCACCCGTTCGCATCGTAAGATCAGACGCACCGTAGAAATTTTCGATGCCGGCGATTTCGAAGGGCGTCTGGATGTCGGGCACCATCGTAATCGAACGCAGGTCTTTCGGCAACAGCGGCGGAGTGCGATCGGCGGACGGCCAGGCGAAGGCAAGCTCGTGCAACCCGTCAATGCTCCAATCGTGAAACCGCGCTTCCAGGCGCGGTCGTTGTTCCTGAAAGTACCGCAAGGATTCGGCGTAGACCTCCGCCGGCGAAAGTCCCGTGAGTCCGCGCATGGCCTGGCGCGCCCGGGTTCCCAGGCACGTGGCGTCATAGTACTTGCGGACGTTATCCCCCCCGTACCGTTCGACGAGAAAATAGATCATCATGCGCCCGAAGATGTAAGCCCGGCGATTGCCGTAGTCCAGTTGCTCGAAAGAAGGCGGGCCCCCGCGATCCGTGCGCTCGTAGAACTCACGCATCATGGCCGTCCGCTGCCGTGCGTCGGAACGCATGACCGCGTAGTCCGCAATGCCTTCAATGAACCAGTGTCCCGGATGTTCCTCCGGCGGCAGATCGCCGCGGCCGTCCCGACGGGCGTAACAGTAGTTCTGCTGAAGATTGTGCGTAACTTCATGTAGAATGACATTAAAGTTATCCGCCCGGCGCAGGGCCTCGGCGCGTGCCGGATTCGACTCCGGCGGCGGCTGTAAATCGCCGCAGCACATGACGACGCCGAACATTCCGCCGTAACCACCGGGACCGGCGGAACGATTGTTGGCATGCGTGCGAAACGAACCCAGCTCGGGAAACATGCGCACGGGAACACGGCCGGGGTGTCGAAAGCCAAAGCTTTCTTCCATGTACCTTAAGAAATCGTCGAAGCGATCGTAGCGCGCGAAGTGTTCGACGTGCCGGGCCCAGGGCTGCGAGTATTGCAAGCGGAGGATGCCCACGTCCCGCTGAAGCGGATACAGCTTCGCATCCGGAGCGGTCATCTGAAAGGCCTGGCTCCGGCCGTCGCTCACACGCGTGTAAAAAAACTCGAAGTTACCCGTGCGCGGGTGCCGGGACTTACGGATCTGCGCCCTGTCGGGGAACGTCCAGTACCACCAGCCCTGCGCCGCGCCGTCGCCGTACTGTACAATCTGGTGGCCGGCCTGCTGATCCTCAACGGTCCAGGTTCCGTTGGGGTACTGAATAAAACGAGCGCCGGTCTGCATATCCCAGGCATAATGTGACCGGCTCCACTGATACACCCGCCCGCCGTCCGGCCCGGAATAGGCGCCGGCTTTGTCGCGGTAGCGGCCGAAGTCCAGGGCGAAGTGACGCTGCTCCGGAAAAACCAGAGCCGCGGCGTCGCCTGGCTCGGTGGGAGCTTGCGCCGGTAGTTTCTTGAAGTCAAAATCAAGGCGGCCGCTACCCGCGTCGGCGAAGTCGAGGGCCGGTCCCAGGTCCCCACGCGCCGTAGTCGGTACGGGACTCTGCGGCGCGGAGAACCGCGGGACCGGAACGCTTTCCGCGAATAGCGGGATGGCTACGCAGATAGCAGCCGACAGGGCCAGGCGTTTCCTCATGCCGTATTGGACGCCAGGGCCGTTCGAACGGCAATGAATAAATCACTCCTTCGGGCTGAACTGCGCGATCTTTAGATCGAGTACGTACAGAATGTCCCGAAGATAGCCCAGCACCCGCCGCATGGCCCGCAAACGAACCGGGCCGTCCATATCGTTCAGGCTCACCGCATGCTTGCGGCCCGGCACCACGGTTTCAAAAACAATGTCGAATTCATCGCCGGCCGCGGCGTTTTCCGCATGGGCCATCGTCGCCTGCACCCGGGCAATGCGGCGGGTCCACTGCTCCGGCCGCTCATCGTGGCGCACAAACGAATCGACGATGACACAACGCAACGGGCCGGGGCCCGCCTCCGTGGCGGCACTGTAGCGTACCGCCGCCGTACGGCGCTCGTGGAACAAACCCAGGTTACTGCGCTGAAAGGCCAGGTCTTCCAGCACGACGATGTGCCGTTCCGGCGTTAGATTTCGCTGAAGTAACATTAAGCGCCGGTGCTTCGCTTCCAGCTCACGGAGTAACGTGCGGCCTTCGTTCTCCAGGGAACGCAGTTGCCGTTGCTCGTGCGGCTCGTACTCGTGGCGTACGCGAGGAGATTCAAACGGGGCTTCCGTCGCGCAGACGTGCAGCGGATCCGGACCGCTGGTCAGAACAATGTCACCGTTGCGGCCGGAAGTCGGCGTCGCGCGATCCGTACCGGGCCGCAGCGCGGCGAAAACCAGCACGACGGCACCCAGGAATCCGACGAACGTCCTCATGACGCGTCTTTGTTCAGAGCCTGGCCGGCGCTCTGATAATAGACCGTATGCGCATTGCCGTCCACGTAGTGACACGTGCGCATGGAATGAAACCAACCTTTCCAGAACGAACCCTTCGCCTCGCGATAAAACTCACCGAGCACCGGCTTCAGCGCTTCGGTGGCCCGGCGCAGGTTGTAGTGCGGAACGTTGATGAAGAGATGATGCACGATGTGTGTGCCGATGTTATGATGGATCTCGTTCAACACGCCGTAGTCCCGGTCCACCGTGGACAGCGCGCCTTTTACAAAGTTCCATTCTCCGTTTCGGTACCAGGGGACGTCCGGATCGGTATGATGCAGGTACGTCACGAGGTCCAGCCAGGAGATGAACACGAGGTACGGGCCGATGTAGTACTTCAGCAAGGCCATCGCGCCGAACTCATACGTAAACCAGCCGAGGCCGCCCAAAAACGCAAAGTACCAGAGCGAACTCGTTAACACGTCCCACTTCTCCGACGCCTTAAACAGATCACTTCCCGGCCAGAAATGCGAGCCGTCCAGGCGCGGCGACCTTCGCCACAGATAAAACGGAAAGAGAAGCAACATCAGCGGAGAGAAGCGCAAGATGCGAATAACGAACGGCGTATCACGATACTCGTTCTCCGTCAGCGGATACCAGGCTTCCTCGCGATCGGCGTTGCCGGTCAGTGAATGATGCGTGCGATGCGAAATGCGCCAGCCGTGATACGGCACGAGCAACGGTGAATGACAGATGTGACCGATGATGCTGTTCAACAGACGACTGCGAGAAAACGAACCGTGGCCGGCGTCATGGCCGACGACGAAGAGCGCCCAGAACATGGTGCCCTGTAACAACCAGAAAGCCGGCCAGAAATACCAGGAATCCAATCGCCAGGCGACCCAGTAGAGCACGGCCACGACGGCCCAGTCGAAGAAAAAGAAGTACAGGGATTTCCATACCACCGGCCGGAAACAGTCGGCGGGGATGGCGGACTTGAGTTGCAGTAGAGTGAACGGTATTTGAACGGTTTCGTTATCGGCGCGCGGAGGCAGTTGCGGTGATGAATAGCTCTGTGCCGGCGCGGGAGCGAGAGTCGGTTGCATTCGGCGGCCCCGTAGAGAATGAGATTGGGAATCTATTTGTATTGGAGGAGCAAGCCTCGAATTTCGGCGACAGAGCGCAAGTCATTCCCGGGGACCGGTACCCATGCGGGCTTCGTACTCGGCACGGTACCGCGGATGGTAGAGCAACAATTCCTCGTGGAGTTTCGCGGCGGAGAGCTGGCCCGGAGCGTTCGGTTGATCCAGGAAACCATAGGTCAGCACCGATCCGGAGAAGGGCGCCGCGATACGAGACAACAGGCCCTCGGGCCCCATCGCGATCGTAACGAGCTGCGGGAAATCGCATTCCCGTGTGAAGGCTAGCAAGTCGAGGAGATCCACCCGGCTGCCGGCAAAAACTGCCAGCTTGATGATGTCCGCGCCGAGGTCACGGCTCTCCCCGACGATGGCCTCCAGTTCCGAACGAGACGGCGTCCGTTCGAAGTCGTGCACCGATACAATGACCAGGCGCTCCTTGCTTCTGGCCGTATCGATCAAGGACTGGCGCAACGGGGACTCGAATTCGACATCGATGCAATGGACGAAGTCCAGCAGGCGCTCAAAGATTGCAAGGCGGCGGTCGCGGTTGGCATCGTTTTCCCGCACGGTGCCGATCAAAGCAAAGTCCGCCAGGTCCGGCCGGCGACTGTCTTCCTCGAGGCGGTCAAGAAGCTGCGGATCCTCCGGAAAGGCGTCCACGCGAAACTCCAGTGCGGTGGCACCGTTCCGCCGCACACCCACGAGCTCTTCCGGAGACAACAGCCGCTCGACGATGGCGACGATGTGTGGAATCTCTTCTCCCAGAACGATCGGACCGAGCTGCATAGGAACGATGTGCGGAGACGGGGCCGGGGCGTCACGAAAAAAGGGACGACGCAAAGCATCGTCCCTTTTCGCGTTCACCCCTTCCGCAGAAGAGGCGAAACAGTTTCGGTTCCGAATTAGCTGTTCGGAGCCTTTACAACCTGAAAGGTTACACGGCGCTGCTTTTGATCCTTCGGATCGACGCCGGGCAGCAGTTGGGTGTCAGCAACACCTTTGTAGGTCATCTGGTTGGCCGGGATGCCGGCGCGGCGGAGGCCGTCGTAGACGCCTTTTGCACGCTGCTCGGACCAGTGGTAGTTGCCTTTCTTCCCGCCGGTCGCGTTACGCGGGCCGATGGTGCAGGTGTGGCCGGTTACCTGGATGACGTAGCCGGTTCCGACTTGCGAAAGAGCCTGCTCGATTTGCGGTTTTGCGGCGCTGGCCCAGGTCGGGAAGTCCGAACCGGTAGCGGTGGCTTTGTAGCCGTAGCCGTTGTTGCGGGGGGAATAGCTGACAGACTGAAGTGCACGGTTTGCTACCGCCACACCGCCGGTTTCAACATTGCCGCCACGCTCCGTCGAATCGCTGGAGGAACATGCTGCGAAAAGAATGGAAGCCGCGAAAACGGCACCAACTGCGGTAATTTTTTTGCCAATTTTGAAATCCATGAGATTAAAAACTCCTTATCTCTCTACCTCGACGCAGACGCTTCCGTTCTGGTTCGAACTCTTAAAGCGAGGAAGACACCGGATCGACGTCGATACTGCGAGAGGTACCCGGGTGAGTATCCTGTGTAAATAAAAAATCGCAGGCCTTTCCTTTGAAAAGGATTTTTTCGAAGATCGAGACGGCCGATAGACGGGAAAACGTGAGTACGAAGCATACATTCCAGGTCCCTCCGGATTCCGAAGAAGAACGCCTCGACCAATGGCTGACGGCGCAATTGGGCGCGGAAGCCAGCCGCAGTCTTGTGCAAAAAGCCATCAAATCCGGTCGCGTAACCGGAGAGGGGATCATCAACGCCCGGCGCAAAATCCAGCCGGGAGAAACGTACACGATCACCCTGGCGGAACCGGAGTCGTCTACGCGCATCGAACCGCGGCCGCTGGACTTGAACATGGTCTATGAAGACGCGGACCTGGCCGTATTGCACAAGCCGCCCGGCATTGCGGTCCATCCCGGGCCCGGGGATGATCGAACCAGCATTGCCCACGGCATACTGCATCGGTGGGCGACTCTACAGAGCGAGTATGACGCTGCCGGAGACAGCGCGGGCAGTGAAGACTCACTGCGTCCGGGCATCGTCCATCGCCTGGACCGGGATACAGAGGGTTTGCTCATCGTTGCGAAACATGCGAAGGCGCAGCGCCTGCTCTCGGAACAGTTTGCACGCCGGGAGGTGCGCAAAGAGTACACGGCCTGGCTGCACGGCGCCCCGCCGGCCGGCCGCGGTCGTTTTGAAGACCCCATCGCCCGCCATCCGAAGCATCGCCGGCGCATGCGCATAGACCCGGCCGGTCGCTCCGCACTGACGGAGTACGAGGTCCGCGAGGCAGTCAACACCAGCCGCGGCCGAAAGTTCTGCCGGGTGGACATAAGATTGCATACCGGTCGCACCCATCAGATCCGCGTGCACTTCAGCCACGCCGGCGCCCCGGTGGTCGGCGATCCACTGTACTCCCGGAGTCATCAGGACTACGCGGATTTCGGCATGCTTCTACTCGCACAACGCCTGGGCTTCACGCAACCTCTGACCGGGGCGGCCCTGGAATTTGCGCTGGAACTGCCGCCGCGCTTCCAGGATTTCGCCGGGCGCTGCCGGAACTTCTAGAACGCCTCGCCCCGGGGATTCGGATGCGCCCGCGCGATCGTTTCCGATTCACGAGTGAGCAGTTGCGCCTCGCGCTGTTGTGCCGCCGCGGCCAGGTCGGCATCGAGGATGACGAACGTAACGTCGTCCTCAAAGTCGGCGCGGGGAGTGATCCAGTCACGCAGCCCTTCTTCCAGGCGGGCGGCGAAGGCGTCGGCATCGAGGTCGCGGTGACGGGCGGCAAAATCCCGCAAACGCTCCTCGCCCCAGATATCGCCCTTGCGATTGCGCGCCTCGGTGACACCGTCGGTGTAGAGGATGATGCGATCGCGCTCGTGCAACGGATCCTCAAAGGTCTCGACCTCGATGTCGGGACGCATGCCGAGGATCGTGCCGCGCCCGCGGCGAGCCTCCAGGACCGCGCCGCTGTCCCGATCGATGCGCAGTAGCGAAGGATGGCCGGCATGGGCGTAGACCAGCCGGCCGCTTTCGGGATCCACGCAAACCGCCGCCGCCGTAATGAACTGCTTGCGAAACTTACCGTAGAGCTCGCGGTTCATGGTCTCCAGCAGACGACCGGGCTCCGGCATCAGATTCTGCCACTGACTCAACGAGACCTTGAGCATGCTGGCCACGAGCGCGGCTGCCACGCCATGGCCGGAGACATCGGCCAGCAGGACGCCGGTCCGACCGGGCTCGAACGAAACGAAGTCGTAGAAGTCCCCGCCCACGGCCGCCATCGGCAGAAAGCTGCCATGAACCCGCAGGCCGTTGCACGACGGCGGGGCCCCGGGCAGAATGGAGAGCTGAATCTGCCGGGCGAATTCCAGTTCTCGCTGAAGGGCTTCCAGTTCCATTCGGCGACGGAGGGCGTGTTCCTCGCTGCGGCGCCGGGCGTCGGCGGATTCCACCAGGCGATGGATCATGTGGCGGGAGGTGGCCCCGATGTATCCAGAAATGATACCCAGCGCCAGGAAATAGGTGCAGAGGTTGAGCAGGCTAGCCAGGGTAAAGAATGGATACTCGTCCTGAATACCGGCCGGGGCAGTCAGGTATGCGTAGTAGAACAACAGGGCATACTGGATCGATGCCAGGCTGCCGGCGACGACTCCGATACTCATGGACTGCCCCAGCCCCGTGGCCGCGACCACCAGCATGGAAATGCCGGTGAACGCACCGGTGGTGATGCGCGGGTAGATCCACTCGCCGGGATTGTAGAGCCACTGACCGACGAAGAGCGTGAGCGGCAATGTGACCGGGAGCAGGTAGATTACGTAGAGCATGTAGGGAGAGATCCGCTCTTTGCCTTCGACGGCACGCTTGAGCATGTGAGAATCCCAGCCCAGCAGCAAACAATAGAGCGCGATGGTCGCTGTATTGATCTTTATATTGAAGAAAGTCAGTTCTAATAGGGCGCCGACGTAGATCGTCAGAATCGACGCAACGCCCATGGCAATGACGAAACGCACGTAACGGAGAGCAGAGCGGGCGGACTCGCGCTGAAAGTCTGCATCCATCGCAGCGACATCGTTTCGCGCCCTACTGTTCACAGGTCACAAGTTAAGGTCGGCGCATCTCTTTTCAACTGCGTTCACTTAAATGCATCGAATCCGCGGCAAGGCGCACCGTATCGATTCTGCAACAGGAGTGTCGAATCTGCAACAGATTCGGCCATCCGGGCCCGTCGGACACGAGCATCGATCGCAAAAAAGTTATCCACACCCCCTTCGTGGCCTGCGCCCTGTAATCGGTGCCAGGCCCCCATTTGTGGCACTCCGTGGTTAAAAACTCCCGGCCAGGCAAGGTCGGACAACGGGTTGGTACGCTTGTTGCTTTACGCAGTGCAGAAAAGAAATGTAGCAGCGCGTCACACTGGCGTCACGCGCAGCACTTTACGCGATACGGTATCATTATGAATTATTCCAGACGCACGGATCTCTCGAATGCACGCAGCAACAGCAGCTCTGCTCTGATGGAGGCTCCGGCGGCTCTCTTCCGTCGCACGGTCCAGGATGAGCTCACGGTCGCCGGCATCGGCCTCCACTCCGGCGAGACCGTCAGCATGCGACTCATTCCCGCGCCCGCTGGAACCGGCCTCATCTTCCGCAACAAAGACGCCTCCCTCGGCGAGATTGAAGTCAATCCCTTCAAGGTCGTAAACACGCTGAACGCCGTCACCGTTTCCAACGGCAAATGGCACGTGCAAACCATCGAGCACCTGCTGGCGGGCCTGGCCACGGCGGGCATTACGGATCTTTACATCGAACTGGATAGCTCCGAAATCCCGATCATGGACGGTTCGTCGCAGAAATTCTACGAGGCTGTGCTGGAGGCCGGAGTCCGAGAATTCGAGGACGTCCTTGAACCGATCCGCCTGACCAATGCCGTGTGGGTCGTCGAAGGCGACAAATACCTGGTAGCCCTCCCCCACGATTCCTTCCGCGTTTCTTACAATATCGATTACAACCACCCGCTGCTCCGCGGCAAAAGCATCACCATCGACCTGGACGAGTCCGTCCTGGCCGACGAAATCCTGCCCGCACGGACCTTCGGCTTTCTGCGGGACGTCGAGATGCTGAAATCCAAAGGCCTCATCAAAGGCGGTTCCATCGACAACGCGATCGTGCTCACCGAGGACGGCGTGCTGAATGAGGACCTGCGCTACCCGGAAGAATGCATCCGGCACAAGGTCCTGGACCTGGTCGGGGACCTGTATCTCCTGGGTCGTCCGATCCACGCCCACGTCATTGCTTCGAAGGCCGGCCACGGCCTGGATGTGGCCCTGGCACGGCGCATCCTCACGCAGGTTTCCGTCGATGAGCTCGCCCGGAAGCGCGCCGAACGCGGCTGAATCCTGAGGCGCGTCGGACGGCGCGCGTCTCCGTTTCTCATTGCAGGCGTAACGAAACGGAAATAAATTACTATTGACACTCCCCGATTGCCGATGATTGTACCAAAGTACGCAGGTACACACCGGTAGCGTATGTACGCCCGGTGACTCCGCTGCTTAAATATAAAACATACAGCAGTATGCGTCGGCGGGGAGGGTTCTGTGGAAGCGATCAGCCGGTTTCTCACCGATCACAACGTCTACTTTAACTACTTTTCGTTCGCCAATCTCCTGGGATTCGTCTTCACGTTTTTCCTGGGCCTCTTCCTGGTAACACTGCCGAACCGTTCGAAGAGTACGAACCACCTGGGCATCTCGTTTCTGTTTCTGGCGCCCTTCTACCTGGCGTATGTCTTCGCCCACGCGTACTACGGCCCCGCGGCCGCCTACCACCGCTGGGTGACCGTCGGTGTCATTCTCATTCCGTTCATCCATTTTGTACAGTGGGCCCTCAAGTACCCGCGCAACGACTACCCCGTTGCCGGCTGGCTGTTCGCCGTCATGCAGTACCTCATTCTCCTGGCGAGTCTCGTGCTGTTCATCGGCATTACCAATAGTTCCGGGGTGAAGTTCCTCTTTACGGCACATCACTGGGACTTTGACGCGGACTTCTTCAGTGAACGCTACGGCGCCGTCATTTTATTGTACATCGTAATCTTCCTCGCCGTCGGAGTCTTTCGCACCATCTCCGTAAAAACGAAGGAGCGCTGGACCATTCTGGCCATCGTAATCGCCATTATGATCGCGGCGATCCTTCCGGCACCGCTCAACATCATGAGTCGCGGCGGTTACGTACCGCGCGGATTCTTCGTCACGGTTTTCGTGATCATGACGGTCCTCGGTTACTTCCTGGTCACGGTGATCTACATCAACCGTACCGAAGACCGCACCACCTTCATGGTGAAGATCGTCGGAATCTCTCTCGTAACGTTTCTGTTGATGATGCAGGCCATCAGCCTTGTTTCTCTTGAGGACCGCGAAGACGAGTACGACGCCCTGCACGTGGAGTACACTCAGCGCGTCCTGGAAGGCGGCTCTCGCAATCCGGACATTCAGTACATTATCCGCTACGACTTACAGACCGGCCAGGCCGAACAAAGATTTCCCGCAGCACCGATGCCGGTATCCTTCGAAGAGAACAAAGAAGACCTGGCAAACACCGCCGTCTACGAAGACCTGAAACGACTGCCCGAGGTCGGCTTCGGCGAGCAAGTGCAGTCCTACTTCGCGGAAAATTCTACGCATCCGTTCTTCGCCGGCTATCGCACCGCGATTCTGAATTTCATCGAAAGCTCCGAGGCCGAAGACGACGCCCTGGCGGACGCCACGGAGGCGTTCTTCAAGGACGTGAACATCACGACCCGGGTGAATCGCATTAAGATCAACAAGCTGCCCGACGACGGCTTTCGCGCGCACCTGAACCGCCACCTTACGGAAGCCGAAGCGGAGTTCGCCCCCTTCGCGGCGGAGATCGATCGATTCCAGAAGAACCGCGAGGAACTAAAAGACGCCGCGCTGAAACGCGAAGTTGTGCGCTTCCTCGCTCCGCTCAAACCCGAGTACGCCCGACACTTCCGTAAAGCCGATATCGAAAACTACGAAGAATTCCGGCACTTTACCGCCTTCACGCAGTACGATCGCAAACAGAACGCGGTCTACGAGGTCGGCTATTCGTACATCAACTATCGCAAGTACATTCACGAGTCGGCCTTTACGCAGAAGATTATTCTGCTCGGCGTGCTCTTCGTACTGCTCGTCATTTTTCCGCTGTTCTTTCGCGGTTCGTTGATCAACCCGCTCAACAATCTGCTCTCCGGCGTGAAGCAGGTGAACGACGGCGACCTCTCGGTTCAGGTGCCCATCAAAGTCCAGGACGAGATCGGCTTTCTGGCCGGCTCGTTCAACAGCATGGTGGTTTCCATCCGTGACGCCCGGGAGAAACTCCAGGACTACGCTAACAATCTCGAAGAGAAAGTTAAGGAACGCACCGCTGAGTTGAACCAGACCCTGGAAGAAGTGCGGGCCCTGAAGACCCAGCAGGACGGCGACTATTATCTCACGTCTCTGCTACAAAAGCCGCTGAACTACGATGCCAACAAGTCCGACCGCATCACGACGGACTTCTACATCAAACAGAAGAAGCGCTTCGAATTCCGCAGCAAACCGGGCGATCTCGGCGGCGACATCTGCGTTACCGGCAACCTGCGCCTGGGAACGCCGGACAACTATCGACGCTATGTCGTCGCGGTGAACGGCGACGCCATGGGTAAGTCCATGCAGGGCGCCGGTGGTTCTCTGGTGATGGGTGTTGTAATGAACTCCATCCTGGCCCGCTCGGCGAAGGGCGACCGCATTCTCGACAGCACGCCGCAGCAATGGTTGACGGACGTTTACGACGAGGTCCACGGCGTGTTCACGGCCTTCAACGGCTCCATGGTCATCTCCGCGGTCATCGCGGTGGTCGACGAAGAGAGCGGTGAGATGTGGTACTTCAACGCCGAGCACCCGTATTCGGTAATCTATCGCAACGGCAAGGCTTCGTTCGTAGAAGAGGAACTACAGTTACGCAAGCTCGGCCTGGAATCCGAGATTCCCTTCGCGGTGCATTACTTCAAACTGGAACCCGGCGACATTCTGTACATGGGATCGGACGGTCGCGACGACCTGGATCTTACGCCGGACCAACCGGTCCGCACGATCAACGAGGACGAGTTCCTGTTTCTCAAACGCGTCGAAGAGGCCGACGGCGACATCGATCTCCTGGTGGAAGGCCTCTCCAGTCACGGCGGATTCACGGACGACCTCTCGCTCTTACGCATCGCCTTCACCAACGTGCCGGCGCGCTCCCTCGATGACGACATCCCCGACGTGACCGAAGAAGGCGCCGACAACGAAGTCCGCCCGCCGGTCATCGACATCGACGTGCTCGACGAAGAGGAGCGCGCGTTCGAGGCGAGCATCTCCGGACGCGACGCCTCCGGCGACGATGAAGCTTTCAGCGGACTCGGCGCAGAGTTCGACGCGCTCTTAAGTGAAGGACGCGCCCTGGCCCGGGACGGCAAACACGCCGAGGCCCTGAACGTGCTGGATCGCGCCTACGCCATGCGCCAGGATGTACCCGCGCTGAACAAGATTCTTGCGGTGCTCACATTCAAAGAACGCGACTACGAAAAGGCCATCGAGATCCTCGACCAATACCTGGAGCACGATCCCGGCATTGTCGACTTCTGGCTGTATCTGTCCATTTCACTGAAGCGCACGGGCGAACTCCAGCGCGCGCTGCGTGCCGGCGAGAAGGTCCACAGCCTGGACTCCGAACGCGTGGTGAACTTGATCAACCTGGCCGACATCCATCAGAAACTCGGCAACGGCGAACGCGCCCGGGAATTTCTTGATCGCGCTCTCGAACTGGACCCGCAGAATCGCCAGGCACGCACTCTGAGTTCAGCCATTTCTTAATATTCACGCATGATCGTCCGCTTTGAACACGTTTATGAACGCATTCGTTCCATTGATCGCGACATCGCGGAACTGAAACGCCTGAAGGCCCGGCTGCCCGAGGCCCGCAGCTTCACCGTGGCCATGCAGGTGGCCTTCGACAAACAGATCAGCCGCCTCCTCGAAGAAAAGATCGCGCTCCAGGATCTTGAAATCGAAAGTCCGTCCGAGGATTTACTCAGTACCATCTTCCAGGCCGACATGGTCACCGCCTCGCAAATCCGCGGGGACCGCGCGGAACTGGAAGCCCTGGCCGCCGAGGAGATCTCGAAGAGCGACCAGAACGTACTCGCCTTCATCCGCGAGATGCCGAAAACCGAGATCCATCTGCACATGGAAGCGTGCATCTCCAAAGAGACCCTGGCCGGCATGTTCGAAAAGAACAAGATCGACTACAGCATGGAAGAACTGGAAAAGATGTACCAGTTCACCGACCTCAGCGGCTTCATTAAGCTCTTTCTGTTCATCCTCGACGCCATCAAAACCCCCGACGACTTCGAGTTGATCTTCCTGAACCTGCGCAACTACTGCGAGGCCAACAACATCCGTTACGCCGAGGTGTTTCTCGCACCGTCGCGCATGATTCAAAACGGCCTCGACTTCAACGAGATTGCCCAGACCCTCGATCGCGTCGCCAACGAGTGCCGCCGCGACGGCGGCCCCGAGGTCAAGTACCTCATCGATGTGTCGCGGACCTTCGGCGCCGAGAACGCGAGCAAAAACCTGCAACGCATTATCCGCGCGAAGGCGACGAACATCATCGGCATCGGCCTCGGCGGAGCGGAGTTGATGGGACCGGCCAGATTGTTCGGCGACGTCTTCGCCCAGGCGCGCGCCCACGGTTTGCGCGCGGTGTGTCACGCCGGCGAAGACGACGGCCCCTGGTCGGTCCGCGACTCGGTGGAGATTCTCAAGGCCGAACGCATCGGCCACGCCACGTCGGCGATCCAGGATCCCGATCTCATCGAACTCCTCAAGGATACCGAAACGCCCATCGAAGCCTGCCTCACCTCGAATCTCTTTACCGGCAAGTACGTGCGCCGCCCCGAGGATCATCCCGTCCGTCGTTACTACGACGAGGGCCTGGTCTGCACGGTGAACACCGACGATCCGGAAATCTTCAACGTGAACTTAAGCGACGAGTTCTTTAAGTACTACAAGCACCTGGACTTCACGGTTAGCGAGATCATCGATCTGAATCGCCAGGGTGTGGCTTCCACCTTTCACGACGGCCGCGCAAAGATGTGGAAGGACTTCAGCAAAGAAATCCAGAAGCTTCGCAAGAAATACGCGGTGTAAGGCTCAGTATTCCTGCGGCAGGCACGGATACAGGACCACCACCCGACACCGCCCCGGCTCGTCGTAGAAGTGATTCCGCACCACGGCCCGATCCAGGCAACGCTTCCAGGGCCCGCCGGCGCTCATGCTCAGACGCAGGGCCCACTCGGCCTGGGGCTGCCAGTCTCGATCGGTAAGGCTGAGCCACTTGGTGTGGCTGTGGATCAGGGCATCCTCGCGGCAGCGCTTCCGCCGCTCGCGTAAGGTCAGAAAGCGCAGCCCGGTTTTACTCTTGCCGTCCGCCGCAGCATTGTCGATGTACTCTTTAACGGGCGGCAGGTCCGCTTCGCCCTGGATCTGAACGTAGTTTCCGGTGAAGTAGTAGTCCTGGTCGATCAGCGCCGGCTCGATATTCGGCGGCGTGCCGCGCAGATAGGCGCACCGACCGGCCGCGGTCCACGTCAGAGTCAACAGTAGTAAGATGATGCAACGATTCATTCGATCTTTGCCGGGCCCGGCGGCGCTGCTACTCCTCGCGACGGCGCTCTTTCCGGCGGCGTTGTTCGCCCGGGGCGGCCTGGCCGTGTTGCCGTTCCGTGTGGAGGGCGACCCCGCGCGCTCCGGTCTGAAGCTGCCAGCAATGTCGGAGCGCCTCCAGGAGGCCAGCGTCTTTCTCCTGAGCATTAGCCGGGAGTATCGCCTCCAGAGCACCACGGAAACCAACGCCGCCCTGAAAGAGCTGGGCTGGCGACCGGAGCAACCGCTCACTCCGGACCGTGCCGAGGCCGTCTGTCTGCAGGCCGGGGCGGACTATCTGCTGGGCGGATCGGCGCGCTTCGTCTCTCGTGAGAGTATTTTCCTGAAGGCGACGGTCTACTTTTGCGGCCGCAATAAAACCGTCCAGTCCCAGGCGACGGCGAAACACACGACGCTCCAGCAGAACATGCGTCGCATGCTGGACGAGGCCACACCGTTCCTCCAACCCCGCCCGCAGATCGGCGTGGAGAATCCGCAGACCGGCCGGGCCGTGGACCTGGCCGTCATCCTGGATTTCTCCGGTTCCATGTCGGAAGATCTGCCGGCTATCTTTCGCGGCCTGGACGCGCTCCAGCAACGCCTGCCGGACGGCAGTCGCATCGGCGCGATTACGATCCAGGCCGGGAACAACGGCGATCGCCTGGATGCCATCCGCATGACCCGCGCCTGGTCTCCGGTGCTGCAGGATTTACAACAACGTCGCGTGGACGGCACCGTAACGGCGAACGGCCTGGAAGAGGCCCTGGGCATTGTCTCGCGCTACCGGGGCTGGCAGGGGCAACGCAAGCTCCTCGTGTTCTCGGACGCCGCCCTGGGGGGGCGCCGGGCCGATCTGGAAAACTATCTGCGCCGCATCGCACGAAACGGGGTGGAGATCCGCCTCTTCTCGCTGCTCCGCCAGTCGTACGAGGACCGCGAAGAATGGCGGCGCCTGGCACGCACGTTGCGCCTGGAAGATCCGGGCGTGTTGTACGGGCGCGAGGTCTCCCTCCAGGACGGTGAAGAATTGTTCTTCGTGATGCAGGGACGGCGGTTCTTTCTGAGCGAACGCAATCTGAAAGGGGACGTGGTGCGCGGACGGCTTTCCGACGCCGAGATCCGCCCCATCGAAACAATTCACTTCCAGCGCGAGAAACTGAACTTAGAACACATCCCCGATGAGTACGCCCGCCTCCGCGACCGCCGGGTGAGCGCCATGGGGCCGGTGCATTCCAATCTGGAGCTACGCATTCTGGACGCGGCGGTGAGCGGCCTGCCCGAGGAACACTCCGCCCCGCGGGTGAGCGTGCGCAACGAGGGCACGGCGTTCTGGCTGCGCGTGAGCGATCGGGACGTCCGCCGGGAACTGGCCCGGGCCCGACAAACCGGGGATAAGATCTACATCGGCTTCCGTCCGGTACCGGCCTCCAGCCCGGGAGAACGCGTAGCGAATCTGGCCGAACCTGTGTATACTGGATCCCAGGGCGCGGTGCCGCTGCTCTTCGTTACGACCTGGCGAGAGTTGAACCAACGGCCGGCGTCCGCGCTGAACGGCCAGGATACGGTCTTTGTCCTGGTGGAAGTCTTAGAGATCGGCGATGACGGATCAGACATCTTACAATAACGACGCAACCGCGCTGTCACCGGCGAACCCCGGTGTGCCGGCGGAGTTGTTGGCGGAGGAACTGCCGGCCCTGGCCGCGGGTCTCGTGCATGAGGTGAAGAATCCCCTCGCGGCCATCCACATGCATCTGCAGTTGCTTGAGAATTACGTCGGCGACATCGACGAGGCGGAGCTGCGCGGCAAGATCGGCGACAAGGTGCGTCTGATCAAAAACGAGATCCTGGGCCTCAACCGTACGTTGCACAACTTCCTGTCGATGATCCGCCCCGGCACGGGTCCGAAAGAACTCAGTGACGATTTGAACGGCCTCGTCGGCGAGGTGGTGGAACTGCTCGAGCCCCAGGCGCTGCGCGAGGGCATTGAGCTGACGTTTCGCCCCGGGAATGTTGCCTCGTTCGAAGCCGCGGACGCTTCGTTCGTAAAGCAGATCGTGTTGAATCTGATTCTGAATTCGATCCAGGCCTTTCAGGGCAGCGAAGACTTCGACGACCGCCGCATCGAGGTGAGCACGGGCGAGAAGAAGTGTTATCCGTACATCGCCATCGCCGACAACGGGCCGGGCATCCCGGAGAACGTGCAGGAACGCATCTTCGACGCGTTCTTTTCGACGAAGGGCGGCAAAGGCAGCGGCCTGGGGCTTACGTTAGTGCGCAAGATGGTGATAGCCCTGGGCGGGCGCATTGAACTTCAGTCGACGCCCGGGGAGGGAACGAAGTTCTTGGTGTTACTGCGGGGCAAGGGCGCGCCGCCCGAGATTGAGGGGTGAAAGCCTGAAGTCCTTTGCACAAACGCCACGCGTTTGTGGCGGCCCTGGACGCGGCGCGAAACGCGCAAAGGACTGAGCAAAGTGGGTATCAGCGCAACGCACGATGTGTTGCGCGTTCGGATTTCTGTCATCGCCGTGCATGGGTGAGGGCAGGATGCCCGAGCACATGCGCAACTATATGGCAAACTTTTTGATCATTGAAGACAACGCGGCGCAGCGGGCGGCGTTGGAAGAGTATCTCGAAGGACTCTCTTCGAAAGAAGAGAAACACACCGTGTACACCGCCGCCGACGGTGAACTGGCCCAGGCCGTACTCACCGAACGTCGGGTAGACGTAATCCTCAGTGATCTCATGTTACCGGATACCACCGGCATCGACATTGTCCGCGAAGTGCGCAAGGGCATGCCTGACGTGCCGTTTTTGATTCTTACCGGACAACCTTCGATCGAGACCGCGGTCGAAGCCATTCGCGAGGGGGCCACGGACTATCTGCTCAAGCCCGTCGATTTTACGCTGCTCAAGAAAAAGATCGACGGTTTTCTGGAAACGGCGCGCCTCAAAACCGAAAACAAACAACTGCGCGCACGCATTTCGGACCAGTTCCACACCGGCAACATCATCGGCAACAGTGCGGCCTTAAGAGGAGTTCTGGAGAAGTTAAAGCAAGTCGCCCCGGCGGACGTGACCACGCTGATCGAAGGCGAAAGCGGCACCGGCAAAGAGCTGATTGCGAATCTCATTCACGAAAATTCCGGGCGCAAGGGCAAGCCGTTCATTAAAGTCAACTGCGGCGCACTTACGAAAAGCCTGCTGGAATCGGAGCTCTTCGGCTCCGTAAAGGGGGCTTACACCGGCGCCGATCGTGATCGCGAGGGTTTCTTCGAAGCGGCGAACGGCGGGACCATTTTCCTCGACGAGATCGGCGAGATGGATCCGGAATCCCAGGTGCGCCTGTTGCGCGTGCTGGAAGAACGTGAGATTACCCGCGTGGGCTCGACGAAGTCGATTCCCGTGGACGTGCGCGTCGTGGCCGCCACGAACCGCAACCTGCTGGACGCCGTGGAAGAGCAGGATTTCCGCGAAGACCTCTACTATCGCCTGGCCGTAATCAAACTGTATCTACCGCCGCTACGGGAACGCACGAGCGACATCCCGCTGTTGTTCAATCATTTCGTCACCGAGTTCAACGATCGCTACGGCAAGTCGGTGCGCAGCCTTGCTCCGGATCTGCTGTCGTTCTTCGAGGCCTACGAGTGGCCGGGCAACATCCGCGAGTTCCGTAACGTGCTGGAGGGCATGGTGGTCCTGGCGCGGGACGACATTTTACAGAAAGGCGAACTGCCCCAAGAACTGCAAAACGTTCCGCAGCGAAAATCCAACAAACGCCTGACCGACAGCGTGATGGCCGGCATCTCCTTACAGGACTACGAAAAGGCCATCATTGAACGCAATCTGAAACTGAACAACGGCAACCGCGAACGTACCGCGGAGACCCTGGGCATTTCCGAACGTACCCTCTACCGGAAGATCAAAGAATATAACATCTAACGTGCAAAAAAAGATTGGCACGTCCCTCTCCGACATGTAATCATTACGCAGCTCTTGTTTGTTGAGGTATTGCATGCGTCGTATCATCCTGCTCACACTCCTGTGTTCCGTCCCGCTCTTGCTGAATGTTTGCCAGAGTACGGGCGAAGACGCGGAATCCGGACAGCCGACCGCCGAAAAGAAACCCGCGGAGACCGGCACGGATCGCGGAAGCGCGACGGGCTGCGTCGCCGGGGATTGCCAGAACGGTACCGGCACCTACGTCTGGCCGAGCGGCAGTAAGTACGTCGGCCAATTCAGCCAGGGGCTGCGCAACGGAACCGGCACCTATACCTGGTCCGACGGCAGTGAGTATGTGGGCCAGTACGTCGACGGCAAACGCAACGGCAAAGGGGCTTACACCTGGCCCAACGGCGAATCCTACGTCGGTGAATTCGTGGACGATCGCAAACAGGGCAAGGGTGTTTACACCTGGCCCAACGGAACGATCTACGAAGGCACCTGGAAAGACGACAAGCCCGATGAAGGCGAGTGGATTCGCACGAGCAAGGCCGCCATGAAGGACAACGAGGCCGCGTCCACGGGAAACGACAGTGAGAACATGGAATAATCGGCGATGATCCAGGCGGCCACGGGCATAACACTCACCCGCCGCAAACTCGGCGAGGCGGATGTCATCGGCCGCTTTTTGTTGGAAGACGGACTGCTCATCGAAGTCAAAGCCCACGGCATCCGTAAATCGAAGTCTCGCAGCAATCTTCTGTTCGAACCGGGCAGCCTGGTCCGACTTACCTACTACGCCAACGAACGCGACGCGGCGCTGCCCGCTTCGCTCAAAGAGGGCCACGTCGTCGATCGTTACGGCGAGATCAAAGACGCCGGCTACGACGGCCTGGTGATCGTGTCGCAAATCCTGGAAACGATCGCCTTCGCGGCGCGCACCGGCGAAGGCGAGGCCTCCGAAGAAACGGCCATGGCCTACACGTTGCTCAAGGGCGCCCTCGACGAACTGCGCGACTTCGATTTTCGGAAAGATCCGCTACGCCTGGCGATGCTGCTGCTCTTCGTTAAGGTGCGCGCACTGAAAGTTATGGGACTGCTGGGGGATCCGCGCTCCTGCGCCGAATGCGGGCGCGCGCTCGGAGGCGAGGTCTTCTGGCATCGACCGGAACTCTACTTCACCTGCGATCTCTGCGCCGTCGACGCGAACGAGGACGACGGCCGCTGGGCCCGGGTGATTGCCGGCGCGGCCGGCGCACGCTTCGCCAGGTTCGTCGAACATCTCGGTGACGCGAAGATCGAAGCGCTGAAGATGCTCGATGAGATTCTGGTACGGTGCATTGAGCATTTTCAGGGGGCGCCGTTAAAGTCCGTGCGGTGAACGGAAGGGGGACGAATCACAAAGCCGCGAACCACAGCTCTTGATTTACCGCAACGTTTCCGTCAAAACCGGCGCGTGGTTACCGTAGACCGGGCCGTCGTACGGAACATAGACGTCGTACGGAAACGTCGGTGTAAGCAGGACGATCCGCAAAAACACAAACGCACTCAGCAGTAACATCCCGGCAAAAAACGGGAGTACGAACGGCCGGCGTTCCCCGACAGGCGTTTCGGCGTACAACAAAATCACCAGTGGAACAACGAGCGTCAGCATGCGCGCCGTATTATCGAAGACCGACCAGAAGTAATAATAATCCGCAAAGATGACACTGGTAATGGTTAACAGAATCGCCAGCCGAAACGGAAGCACGCGGCGGCGGTCGCCGGTGAACGCGGCGAAGGCGGCGGCAATCAGCACGATCAACAAAAGAACGTAAGCGGATTGTTTGATGAGCGCAACCAACGTCCCGCCGCCAGGGGCGCGTAGAAACGCAAGACTGAGCGTCAACGTTTCACCGAGCATGGCGAAGATGCCCGCGAAGGGCGCAAGGAAGATCGTAAGGATTCCCGCGGGCACCATGCCGTGGACTTCGCGCAGGTACACCTGCCAGGCAGCGGCGGGCACCAGGATGGCGATCAAGAACACGGCCTGGATCCAGCGGCGACGCAACAGGGCATGCAATCCCAGGGGAAACAAGAAGAACAGCGCCGGCTCCTTGGTGAGGATCGCGAGGGCAAAGCAGGCGTAGGTCGCGGCGAGTTTGCGCAGGCTGATGGACTGATGCCGGTCCCACTCGCGATAGTACGAGTAACCGATCAGCACCAGCGAAACCATGACGGCGTCACTCACCATCAGCACGAAAGACAACAGCGCAAACGGCGAGAGAATGTACACGGTCGCTAAGTGTTTTTGACCGTCGGCTAACATCTTGTGCAGGCGATAAATGGAAAACACGAAGAACCCGATCTGCACCAGGAACATGCCGATGAGCGTGCCCTGGTTGCCGAAAAACGCAAACGGAGCCACCAGTGCCGGATAACCGGCCCGCGGCGCCCGATAGGCGTGAGAGAATCCCCGCGGCCATTCTCCGGGAATCAACAACGTGCGCGCGTAATAGTAAAAGATCTGCCCGTCGTAGCCGTTGCCGCCGTGGGCCTCGTTGCCGGTGAGTCGTACCGCGCCCGCCGGAGTGTACTCCGGGTTCTGCGCCACGTAGTCGTGACCGAAGCGAATGAGCACGGACGGATTAAAATCGTAGCGGGCGAGGATCGCCAGACTGGCCAGGCCGTAGAACACGGCAAAGAGCACGAACTGCGCGCGCAGAGAGGCCGGCCGCTGAAATCTCGACAAACCTCCGCTCATTTCAAGTTAGCCTTTCGTGGCAATGAGATGCAGACCGAAACGCATGCCCTGCTTGAGCACCTTACTGTTAAACGACGAATTCGAGAATACGTAGTGGATGGGAATTTCCGTGACCTGCATGCCCGCGCGGTAACACAGGGCGAGGGCTTCCATGTGAAAGTCGAAGGCCTTCGATTCCAGTTCGTGCCCGGCGATTTTCTCGGCGGCGCGACGGGAATAACGACGGAACCCGCTGGTGGTATCGTGCAGGCCGGGGCCGAGAATGTTCAAGTACGACTTCGCAAGGGCGTAGTTCACCACCCGGGCCGCACTCCAGGAGACGAAGCGCCGGTAGAGCGGAACGTTTTCCGGTTTCTGGCGCATGCCGATGACCACGTCGAACTGCGGGTCGGCGTTGAAGAAGTCCGGCAGGGCGTCGGGATCGTGAGACAGGCCGGCGTCCATGGTGACGAACCAATCGTAACCGGCTTCCACACCGTAGCGCAAACCGTCCTGGAGTCCGCGGGGAATGTGGGTCGCCTGCTCGTGGACGACGATGTTCAGTTGATGCGGATGTTTGCCGGCCTTGACCTCGGCCTGGATTTCGCGCAGGATCTCCCCCGTGCGATCCTTGCTGCCGTCGTCGGTAACGGAGACATCGGCATACTTCAAGGTACGGGTGACGACTTCGTAGATGGTTTCTTCTTCGTTGTGCGCCGGAATGACGACCAGGCGCTTAGCGGAATCAGCCATAGGACGACCGGTCTATCATTTCCGCGTTCGACCGCAAGCGATTTCGCGAGCGCAATCGAACGGCCGCGATAGTTGTTGCGCGGAAAGCGCTTCGCCGTGAAACGGGAAGCATGCAGGCGATTACCGTATTGGCCGGCGTCTACGACGCGAAAGTCTTTCGCGCCTGCATTCACCCGGAGGTGGAAAGCGAGGATGCCCTCCACGACTTTCCGGAGGCCTGGCATCTGGAATCCGCGCCGCGCTTTGAGCGCATCTCCGCGCACCGCGACGCCCAGGGCATGATCCAGTGCAAAAAACGCGGCCTCAAGTTCTTCTACGATCCACCCACCGGTAACTTCAATCTCCTGGACGGCCGCGGAGCCATCGTCAGCGGCATGCTGCAAACAGGAAAGTTCGGCGACGCCCTCTTCCAGGTGCGCCTGGAACCCGAGGACCACGTCTACGGATTCGGTGCCGCCACGGGCAAGGAAAACCGCAACGAGCAGAGCTTTCGGCTCATGAACCTCGACACCATCTTCGGCACCATTCCGAAGCGTAACTACTCCAGCTTTCCGTTTTTTCTGATTCGTCGATCTTCCGGTGCTTTCGTCGGCTTGTTCTTGAACACGACGCTACCCTGCGACGTGCGCATCGATAGCCGAGACGTCGTCGATGGCGAGATGACGGGAGCCTCCGGCGGCGCCGGTGTTCGCCTGCGCCCGGATACCGGCGGTCCGGCGTGCACCATGGACTTCTTCGTTTTCTACGGCAGCCTCCCCGAAATCCTGCGCCACCACGCCGATCTCACCGGTCGCCCGTATCTGCCGCCGGTATGGGCTCTCGGCTATCACCAGTCACGCTGGTCCTACAAAACCGAGGAACGTGTGATGCAGTTGGCCCGGCGGTTTCGCGAAACCGGAGTCCCCTGCGACGCCATTCACCTCGACATTCATTACATGGACCGCTACATGGTCTTCACCTGGGATGCCAGGCGCTTCCCGAATCCCACCGGCATGCATCGCCGCCTGGAAGATATGGGACTGCGCACGGTCGTCTTTAACGATCCCGGCGTCTCCACGCGGGAGTACGACGTCTACCGGGACGGCCTCGCGAAGGATGTCTATTGCAAACGTTCAGACGGTAACATCTACGTGGGGAAAGTCTGGCCCGGGGCGTCCGTTTTCCCGGACTTCAGCCGCGAAGACGTGCGGGACTGGTGGGCCGCCCGCCACGCTCCGATCCTGGGCGCGGGGGTTTCCGGCGTCTGCAACGATATGAACGATCCGGTGCTGCGCATCGGGAAGAACTACGACGGCGCGGCCGAGGACCTGGTGCACGCGGCGGGCAGCCACCGCGAAGTGCGCAACCTCTACGCGAACTACGAGGCCGAGGCCACCCACCGCGCATTCGCGGAACATCGTCCGGGGGAGCGCCCGTTCGTACTCACACGTTCCGCCTTTACGGGCATCCAGAAGTACTCGGCGCTGTGGACCGGAGACAACCACAGCACCTGGGAGCATCTGCGCGAAAACCTGCATCAGGTACTGAACCTGGGTCTATCCGGCGTGCCGTTCACCGGCGCCGACGTCGGCGGTTTCTCCAGCGGTTTCATGCCGGGAACGTTGAAGGTCCTGAAGATCCGCAAGCAAAAGGAACTCTTCGCGCGCTGGATGGAACTGGGTTCGCTCATGCCCTTCTTCCGCGCCCATACCGCGCTCATGTCCTTCGACCAGGAGCCCTGGAGTTTCGGGGACGAGGTCCTGGACATCGCCCGCAAACACATCCGCCGACGCTATCATCTGCTGCCGTACATCTACGGTTTGTTTTGTGAAAGCCATCGCAGCGGCGATCCCATCGTCCGCCCGCTGTTCTACGATTTTCCGGAGGTCTCACCAGGCGATTGCCACGATCAATTCATGCTCGGCCCGGCGTTGCTCGCGGCGCCGGTCACGGAACGCAGGGCGAAACGCCGCAAAGTTTTTCTGCCCGCCGGTTGCGATTGGTACGAGTACGAAACCGGTCGGCGTTACGGCGGCGGGGAGACGTTCACGTTTCAGACGCGGCCGGGTTATTATCCGCTCTTTGTTCGCGCGGGTACGATCCTGCCGGTTTGTCCCGTCCGCGACAACGCGGAAACGAGCATGCACGCGGGCCTGGCCCTGGAAATCTATCCCGCCAAAAGCATGGCCGGCAACCTGTGCCTGGACGACGGAACCACGACGGCGGCCATCGAAAAAAAACAATACTTCGAACAGCAGTACGCCGCGGAACAGGATCGCAACGGCGACATCCGGCTCACAATCGAAACGAGTCACAAGAAATGGACGCCGCCTTACGGCGATCTGGAAATCCGCCTGCCGGCCGGCTACGGTTCCATGAAGGTTTCCGAGAAAGGCAAGGACAAGTTCTTCGAAGCCACGGCGGCCGACCTCACTCAGGACGACCGCATTGCCGCTATGAATTCGTTTCGCCTGCCGCTAACTTCTACTGAGGCGGAGTTTAAGTTCCAGGGCAACCGGCCGGGATGATCCTGGCGTTGCGTTCGGTCGCTCATGCACAGCATGGCGACGGGCGATCCGTATTTCGTTCACGAACCGAATCTAAGTGTAAATATATTTAAGTTAGTTTGGGCGCGTCGGCGCTTCGCGCCGACCGGGCTGCTTCGGGCTCGCTAATCGCTCGGCCTCGCGCCTCCGGCGCGAGTCGGCCGCTGCGCGGCCCCCTGCCCATCCCTCGCGCGAAGAGGCCGTGCCGCGAACCACCAGCGCCAGGGATGCGAAGGGTTGCGCGCAGCGCAATTCCGAGCGAAGCGAGGAACGAGCGCGAATGCGCGAGCCCGTAGCAGCCCGACCGCCGCCGAAGGCGGCGGGGGCGCCCAAAAAAATACCTGAGCGATTCCCTTGCTATTCGGGCCATGTCAGTACATCAGATCGCCCGTCGCCATGCGCAGCATGAGCGGCGACCTTCTGCTTAAGCGCTGCGGGAGTTCTTAATTTCGGAAATGAGTTCGCTGATCTGCCGCACGCGGCCCAGGGCGCGGCCGCTCAACGCGGGGTAACGTTTGGAAACGTCGCGAAACAGCACCTGGACTCGTGCCAGCTCGCCGATGTAGTCGCGGATCCAGGAGGTCTTGAATTTATTCGAACGACGATCGAAGCGACGCACGGTTTCCCGCAAGGCCGCCTCGGCGCGAGCGAAGTACTCCACGGCCTGGTCGTAGGGATGATCCGGGAAGTCGTCCCCGTCGCGCCGGCGAAAAGCCTTTTCGAAGAGCTCGTCCTCGGGACGTTTCTGCTTCGGCCGATACTCGCGGACGTTCGAGTGTTTGCCGTAGACGTAGGTCTCTTCGTCGTCGCCCCAGATCATGCCGGAGAGATTTACGTAAACATCTCCCAGGGGAGAGTTAAGATCTGGTTCCGTGAAGATGGTGCGGTACTGTTTGCGGACGGAGTCGAAACCGCCGCGGCCGTGCTCGTAGCCGGCTTCCTGTGCGCGGCGCAGGCTTTCGTAGATGGGGTTCGGCCGCGCCGGGCCGTCGGGGCCGTGGGGCCCGCCGCTGCGCGTGGTGCCACCGGGACGACGCCGGCTTTGCTGCTGCGGAGCCGGGCGCGGAGCCGCCGGCCGCGCGGGTACGCCTTTTTTGAAAACGCTGTAGGCTTCGATTAAGAGCTGTGCCTGATCACCGGCGGCGGTGGCGCCGGCGGTGTCCGGGTGATGCTGTTTGATGCGCGAACGAAACGCGCGCTTCACGGTTTCCGCGCTGTCCCCGGAGGTCACACCCAGGATGCGGCAGTACTCTTCGTATTTTTGAATATCCTGCATTGACAAACGTGCCGGCGAAAGCGGCTGTCTTAAATATCGTCAGATTCGTCGAAAAACTCGTCCCCGGAATATTCGGAATCCCGGCGCTCCGCGATTTTCGCCGCGTTGCGGAACATTCTGAAGAAGAAAAATCCCGCGACAATCAGGAAAACGAGGAACAACAGAAAAGACGCAGCCGCCGGATGGCCGAGCAGCCAGCTCAGAAACTGGTACGCACCCAGCGCCAGGAACCACACGGCAATGAACAAAAACGCCATGCCCAGGCTGAACGTGAGAAAAACGTAAAACGCGAGCCGCGCGCGGTACTTAGATTCTTCCGAAAGAAAGGCACGCAACGACGCGCCCCAGTTTCGAAAATCCAGGACCATCGCGAAGAAATTTTCGAAGAGCGGATAGTACTCCCGCACCACGTAAGATCGCGGCTCGTCGACCTCGTCTTCTTCTCTGAACCGGCGCCGCACGTTGGGGAATTATTTTCCGCGCATGAGCATGCCGAGGATGAGGCCGGCACCGAGACCTGCCGCCCCGGCGATAAGCGCGGCCCGCTGCGGATTTTCGTTGCAGTACTGCGCCATGGACTCAAGCACTTCGGCGCCCTGATCCTTGTAGACCTGGCCTTTCTCGCGCAGATCTTTCAGTGTCGCCGCCGCTTTGTTCTGGAGTTCGACAACGTCTTCTTTCAAAGATTGCACCGTGTCACGCAGACGCATTTCTTCGTTCATATCGGATTCAGCCATATCAATATTCTCCTGTGTCGTCGGGTACCTGGATGCCGTCGATTTCAATCGAGCCGCCGACGGTGTCGCTGCGCTGACCGGCGTACCGGTACTGTTCGCCGAGCAATTGCACGCTCACGGCTCCCATCAGCCCGGCGTAGAACGGCATCGTCAACAGTATGCCTGCACCGCAGCAAACGTAACCCACGATGAGGACCGCGTTGGCCGCGGCGTGGGCAACAACCAATCGCAGCGAAGCGGCACCGCTCATGCGCCAGGAATGCACCATGGACTCGATGATGTGTTCTTCCCGTTCGAGGATGAGAGGGTACACGACACTGAAGCGGCCGTCGAGATAAAAACCGGCCGGGAAAATCAGCAGTGCCAGGATGCCGGTAATCGTCGTGGCCAGATCCTCGTTTTCGCCGAGGTATTCGTCGGTCAAGAGGACCGCCATGCCAAGGACAGCCGGCAAAAACGTGATCGTAATGAGGCAGAACTTGAGCAGATAGATGAGCAATGCGGCAGAGAAGACCCGGACGAAGCGCCGGAAGCCCAGGAACAGATCCTCGACAACGCCCTTCCGGCGGACCGTACCGATGCCGAACATTTGCACTCCGGCGAAGAGAACCTGTAACAGGCCGTAACTGCCCACCCCGGCAATGAAGACTCCCAGAATAAACAGGAGCGCGGCCGTATCGTCCACGCCGGCGACGGCCACCCCGATGACCGCGGCGTAAAAGGCGATGACCACCACGGCCAGCACGGAATGGAAGATGATCGCAAGGATGAGTCCCGAGGAAAAATTCTTCCATGAGGCGTCCCAGGCCAGGCGGAAGGATTCGGTGAGCGAAAAACGGCCGATGGGAACTCCCGTGGCCTCAAAAGCCGTCTCCGAGGGGGCGTAGAGGTCGTTCAGGCTATCACTGTCGGGCCTGGAATCGGGCTGATCGGGGGGATGGGGCTTCATCGCTGGGGCTCCACTGGATCGCAGCCGTTCCGTGTAAGCGATTTCTTTTTCGCACTTTTTCTCAGATTGGAGTCGCCGGTGTTCCGATATTCTGGTTGATTCATGATGCGGCGCACAAAAACTGGCCGTTGCGGAGTTCTTCGCATAATACTCACGGAACTCCCCTCACAGGAACCCTACATTTATGGACCGAATTCTGATCTGGTTGGCCCACGCCCTGGAACGACGTCTGGATGCCCATGCCCGGCGCAGCATGCCCGGTCATTCGCGGAGGGCCGGCTCGAAACTGCTGCTCCTGCTCATCTTACTGCCTGCCCTGCTCGGCGGGGCGCTGTCCATGAAGCCGATTCTCGAATCGAAGATGCAGCAACGACTCAGTCCGGCGGAAATCGCCGAGCGCGAGGCCCTGGCCGCGTACCGGGCAGGTTTCCCGGAGGGCGCCATCGTCACCGCAAACGGCCGAAACGAAACGTTGCGGCACCGCTGCGGGGATTCCGGCGTGAGCGCCGATAGCCTGGCGCGGTCGTACTACGATTTCAGCGCCATCTTCCAGCGCAGCGAACTGAGCGAGGAACTGCGCTCCCGGAATCCCCACGCCTTCGACGAGCGCGGTCGCTGCCGGGACGGGGCCGAAGTCGCGATTCCGCAACCGTTGCTCGGGCCGCTGCGGAACAAACCGCTGGGCATCGATATCCTCTCGCGTCCGGTGGAAGCCGTCTACATGCGAGGCGAGAACTTTCGGCCCGGCCGCGTGGGCCGCGAACTGGCTCGCCTCCGGGAGATCGGCGCGAACGGCGTGGTCTTCGACGTAAAAGACATCCTCGGTGTCGTGAACTATCGCTCCCGGGTCGAAGAAGTGGAACGTTATCGCCGCCACCAACCGCCCATTGAAAATCTTGAAAAGACCATTCAATATTTGCACTCGCAAGACATCTACGTCATTGCCCGCATGGCGCTGTTCCAGGACGAGAACCTGGCAATTCGCCGTCCGGACCTGGCCATCAAAGACCGCGGCGCGCCCGGGGGAATCCTCC
Organism: Leptonemataceae bacterium; assembly: GCA_965227295.1. Classification (GTDB taxonomy): domain Bacteria; phylum Spirochaetota; class Leptospiria; order Leptospirales; family Leptonemataceae; genus JANSYA01. The sequence continues at coordinate 742,628 of OZ245742.1, forward strand.
TCGTGAAAGGCAAGCCGCTGTGGGTGGACGCCGGCCGGCCCGAGGTTCACAACTACAACCTGAAGATCGTCCGGGAACTCGTGGAGCTGGGCGTGGACGAGATTCAATTCGACTACGTGCGCTACCCGGCCGAAGGCGATCTTGCGCAGGTGGTGTATCACAATCTGCCCGACGCCGCGCACAAGACCGATCACCTGGTCGCCTTTCTTTCCGGCGCCTGGATGATGACCCGTTTCACCGGCGTGAATATCGGTATTGATATTTTCGGCATTGTTGCCTGGGGTGAGGAAGTGGACGTGCGCGCCACCGGCCAGCGCATTGAACGCCTGACCGCGTTTGTGGACGTGGTCTCGCCGATGCTGTATCCGTCGCACTTCAACAAGGGCTTCGACGGCTTCGAGAACCCGGCAGACGAAGGTTATCATTTTTACTACCAGGGCGTGAAACGTGTCCTGGAGAAGAGCGCGAAACAGGCCATCGTCGTGCGGCCGTGGCTGCAGGCCTTTCGCTGGCGCGTAAATAACTACAACGAACAGTACATTCGCGACCAGATCCGCGGCAGCAACGCCGGCGGCGGCCTGGGCTGGATGATGTGGAACGCTTCCAATGATTACGATATCGTTTATCGCGCCCTGCGCAAGCACGCACTGACCGGGACGGAAGAGCGCAGGTCGGACAGGATTTAATATTGGCGGCGAGAGGTTCTCACAGGATGATGTCCTTTGCGATGTCCGAATCTCCCGCCGACAGCAGCGTGCGCGCGGTGCAAAGCGTCGTGCCGTTCTTTCAGCCGATCCTGTCGGTTGCGAACGGCCGAATCTACGGCTACGAGGTCTTGAGCCGGTTTCAGGACCCGGAGTCCGGCGAGTACCGGTCCATGGGCGCCTTCTTCCACGACGAAGAGCGCTCCGACGCGGAGAAACTCGCCGTGGATCGCCAGGTCCGGGCGTCGGCCTTTCGGGAGTTCCGGCGCAGCGGCATCGACAGCCGGCTCTTTGTAAACATCCATCCGTCCTGGATCTTCGATTTCCACGATTCCGAGGACGTCTTTCCCACGATCCGCCTGCTCGAAGAGACCGGCATCTCCGGGGAAAACATCGTCATCGAAATTACCGAACAACGGTTTCACGACTCGGACTTCGAGTTCTTGAATCGTTTGATCGATCGTTACCGCGCTCAGGGTATGAAGATCGCCATCGATGACTTCAGCTTTCCGAACTTCGATCGATTGATCGATCTCAAACCGGACTTCGTGAAAGTAGACATCCAGTTGGTCCGTAAGAGCGCGGAGAACGAGGACTATAAGCGGCTCATCCGCTACATATCGACCTTCTGCCAGGAACTGGGCATCGCCGTAATCTTCGAAGGCGTGGAATCGGTGCACGAGTTGGAAAATTCCATTGAGGCCGGCGGTTCGTTCATGCAGGGTTTCCTGTTTTCCGGGGCGCAGCCGGAGTTCCAACCGGTAGAAAGGTACGCCAGGGAGATCGAGTTCGGCCTCAATAACGTCATCTATCGTTCGTTACATTACTCTCAGAATATCTTAAAGATCGAACAGTCCATGAATCGTTACCTGGCCATGGTCATTGAGCGGGAGCAGTTGTTCCGCCGCTCGAACCTGGACGATGCGATCAACAAAATCGTACCGTTTTTGCCGCCGCAGTGTTTTCGCGCCTTCGTCTGCGATGCCTTCGGCAAACAACGTTCTTCGAACTTTACGAAGAGCGACGGCGGCGAGTTTCGGATTTACCCGGAGCACCGCGGCAAAAACTGGGGCTGGCGCCCGTATTTCTTCAACAACCTGGTGCGCATGAAGGAATGGGGCCGCGGCGTAATCTCCCATAAGTACGTGGACGTCGAAACGAAACGCCAGTGCCTCACGTTTTCGTTTCCCATCGGCGACGACCTCTACATCTTCGTGGACTTTACGGCCGAGCCGTAACTCGTTAACTTTATCTCGTGCAAATCTTCGGAATTCTTAACGTAACGGAAGATTCGTTTTCCGACGGCGGCCTGTATCTCGCTCCGGAGCGCGCGATTGCGCAGGCCCGGGCGTTGCTCGCGGCCGGCGCGGATGTGCTGGATCTGGGCGCGGCGTCCTCGCATCCGGACGCAGCGTTTGTAGAACCGGCGGAGGAGATTCGCAGGCTGACTCCCGTACTCGATGCCCTGGCGGGCGCGGAACATGCGCGCGTTTCGGTGGATTCGTATCATCCGGAAGTGCAGCGTTTTGCCATCGAGCGCGGCGCCGAGTTCCTGAACGACATCAACGGCTTCGCAATCCCGGAGTTTTACCAGGAACTCGCGGCGGCGCGGTGCAAACTCGTGGCCATGCATTCGATCCAGCGCTCCGGTGTGGCCGATCGCGAGTACGCCGACCCCGCGAAGATCTTCGACGACGTCTGCGCGTATTTCGAGCAGCGCCTGGGCGCGCTTACGAAAGCGGGCGTGGCGGAAGACCGCCTGATTGTGGACCCGGGCATGGGCTTTTTTCTGGGGCGCGACGCCGGGGCGTCCACGGAAATGCTGCGGCGTTTGCCGGAGTTAAAGCAACGCTTCGGCCGGCCGGTGTTCGTCTCGGTTTCGCGGAAGTCGTTTTTGGGTTCGTTAACGGGACGGCCCGCAAGCGAACGCGGCGCAGGAACGCTGGCCGCGGAGTTGTATGCCACGTTCGTCGGCGGTGTCGACTTTGTGCGCACGCATGATGTGGGGGCGTTGGTGGATGGCTTGAAGGTGTGGAACCATATCGACGGTTGATTGCTCGATTTACGCCGAGACCCGTTCTCTAACGTGCTCCAGCATTTCGTAAAACGCCGCCGCGTTCAACGTGCCCTTCTCCTGGGCCGTTAACGTTTGTTCGATAGAATCTAAGATATTCTTCCGCAATGCCTTCGCGCTGTCGCCGTCTTTTTTCTTCGTTTTGCCCTCCCCGTTCACGAGGCCCTGCTCCAGGATGCGCAACAGCAGCTCGTCGATGGACGCTTCGATGCGCGACAGAAAGCGCAGTTCCCAGGTGGATTCGTGGGGCATGGCGTAGGCGGCGCGGCGCAGGGCGTCGATGCGAAACACTTCCAGGACGCGGAAGTAGTCGGCCGTGGTCCAGGCGGGCGTCGATTTGCGCGCGCCCTTTTTCGCTTTGCCGCCGCCCTGCAACAGATGAATGTTCAGCGCGTCTTCGAGGGTATCCACCGTGCGGAAGGCGTCCAGCACCGCCTCGGCCGTCTCACGGTCCAGGGAACGCAGGACACCGCGCAGCTCTCGCGGCGGACGATACGAAGAATACTCCCGCGCTTCGGTAATGAGTTCGCGACAGGACTTTGAATTGCTCAGTTGCTCGCGAACGTTCGGTTTCTCCAGCAGGCGTTTGTTCATGCGAAAGATCTTTTCTTCGAGCTGCAGCAGGTACTCGTAGAACAGGTCCGCGGTGATTTCCTGGTTTTCCGTACGATCGTTTTCGGCCCCGCCGGGCGTGAAGCGCGCCGGACGCAGTCGTGCGCGGAGCGCCGGCAGATCGATGTACTCCGAGAGCCTTAAGTATGTATCGGCGATGCTTACGATGTCGGCATCCGTACGCATTTGCATACGCTGGAAGTAGGCCAGCCCGGCGTGATTCATGACGTCGTTCAACGCCTCGGTGATGACGATCTCGCGCTTCAGCGGATGCGAGAGAATATCCTCGCGATAATCCTTCACCAACTGCTCGGGAAAATATCTTAGTATAAAACGATCGTACCAGGAATCGCGGAAGTGTTCGGAGTCGAGGAAGCGCCGCGCCAGGTCCAGCTTCGCGAATCCGGTAAGGGCGCAGAGTACCGGGCGCGACAGTTTGCGCGAGCCCTGCTCGCGTTGGTCCAGGTCCGCCTCGAAGGGAATGTTGTCGTTTTCGCGATTCAATACGCCGGCCCGGTTGAGTCCTTTAATGAGTGCGCGCGTATAGGCGAAAAGATCCGGCGTGCGGCGTTGATCCAGAGACAGGCCGATGTTGTTGTCGATGTTCGTGGCCAGGACCAGGCGGATCATGTCCTCGTTGTGCCGGCGAATGATCGTGTTACGCCGGGCCATGTCTTTGATTTTGTTTTTCCGCAGCAGACGTTCGAGCAGGATCTTAAGATTCACCTCGTGGTCGGACATGTTGACCCCGGCGCTGTTGTCCACGGCGTCGGTGTTCAGACGAATGCCGCGGTGCGCCGCTTCGATGCGCGCCGCCTGCGTAAAACCCAGGTTCCCGCCCTCGCCGACGACTTTCGCGTGCAGCTCGTCGCCGTTGATGCGGACTCGATCGTTCGCGGGGTCCCGCGCCGAAAAATCATCCTCAAACGAGGCCTTCACGTAGGTGCCGATGCCGCCGTTCCATAAAAGATCCACCGGCGCGCGCAATATCGCGCGAATGAGTTCTTCGCCGGAAAGCGTATTCGCGGAAATACTCAGGGCTTCGCGAATCTCTTTGGAAAGTTCGATGCGTTTCGCGTCGCGCTCGAAGACACCACCGCCCTTCGAGATCTTTTCGGGATCGTATTTGTTCCAGTTGCCGACTTCCTGAAAAAGTCGTTCGCGTTCTTTGTAAGATGTTTCCGGATCAGGGTTGGGATCGAGGAAGATGTAGAGATGATTGAACGCGGCGAGCAAGCGCATGCTGCGCGATAACAACATGCCGTTGCCGAAGACGTCGCCGCCCATGTCGCCGATGGCCGCAACACTGACGGCATCGCGCTCCGGATCGCGGCCCATCTCGTAAAAGTGCAGTCGCACCGCTTCCCAGGCACCTTTTGCGGTGATGCCCTGTTTTTTATGATCGTAACCGTCGCGACCGCCGGACGCGAACGCATCACTTAACCAGAAACCGCGCGACACCGAAATTTCGTTGGCGAGATCCGAGAACGTCGCGGTGCCTTTGTCCGCGGCGACGACGAGATACGCGTCGTCCTCGTCGCGACGCACGATGCCCTTCACCGGTATGACCTTGCCGGCCGGCGACAGGTTGTCGGTAAGATCCAGCATGGCGCCGATGTAACGACGGTAGGCCGCCTGACCGCCGGCGAACTGCGCCTGGCGATCCGCGAAACTCTTGTTCTTGATCACGAATCCGCCCTTCGATCCGACCGGAACGATGACCGTGTTCTTCACCATCTGCGCTTTCATTAAGCCGAGGACTTCCGTGCGAAAATCGTCCGCGCGATCCGACCAACGAATGCCGCCCCGGGCCACGTAACCACCGCGCAGGTGCACGCCTTCGATGTCGTAGCCGTAAACGTAGATCTCGTAGAACGGCACGGGCTGCGGCACGAATCCCAGGCGGCCGGAAGCGATCTTAAACGCGATCTCGGACTGCTCGCCGGGAACGGCGTCTTTGCCCTTGCCGTAGTACGTCGTCCGTACAATCGCCTGTACGATCTTTACCAGGCTGCGCAGCAATGTTTCTTCCAGCACCGACGAGGCGTCGTAGATGGCGGCTTCCAGGGCGTCGATGCAACGTTCCTCGCGGCTCGGCTTCGCCTCCGGGCCTAACTGCGCGTGAAAGAGATTTACCAACTGCCCGGCAAAGGCCGGATACTTGAGCAACGTCGTTTGCAGGGATAGCCGCGAGAACGTGCGATCCACCTGGAAGTAGTAGCCGAGCAGCGCTTTTACTAACTGCAACTCTCCAGCACTTAATCCGCCCTGCACGACCAGGGCATCCAGAATTTCGGCGGTGGCGGCCTTGTTCAGCGCGCGTTCCACGGCCCGCGCGGCACGATCACGATCCTCGCGATCCAGGTGCCTGTATTCGTTGACGCGAAAGGCGTAGGTATAGCGCACGTCTCCGTTGTCGTGGTCGCGGCGGTACGGGAACGTGAACGAGTCGAGGATTTCGAAGCCGAAGTTGCTGAGCACCGGTACCATCTCGGAGAGGTGGGCGGAACGCAGGCTGTACACTTTCAGAAACTCTTCCCCGGGAGCGCGACGCGCGTAGAACGAAACGCGATAACCGTCGCCGGCGCTCATGTGTTCGAGGGTGTCCAGGTCCAGCAACGCTTCTTCGGGGGTCTGGTGCAATTCGTAGTCCGGAGCCAGGCCTTCGAAGTAACGTTGCATGTACTGCGAGATGTTCGCGTCGCCGACGTACTTGTTGCCGATGAGTTTGCGAAAGCGATGGGACCACGAACTGAAGATACGTGCGCTGCGCTCGGAGATGGCATGGTGCAATTGTTTTGCGTTTACGGTGTCGGACTTGATTCCCAGCAGCAGGTAACGATTGCGATACAACGCCTCGTCGACGTGATGCAGGACCTTCGCGTCGAACTCGCGCAGGACCTCACGAAAGTCACGGCCGGGAATGCTGTCGGCGTCGCGGCCGGGGACTACCGTGGAGATCCACACCATGTCGTAGGCCGGATCCTCGTTGAGCCGGTACTCGATCTCGTCGGTGTATACATTGGCCAGCGCCAGATCGATCCAGTCTTCGATCAGCTCCGGCCGCGTGAGCAGCAGACCCAGCGGAATCATTTGCGCGCTGTAGCGAATGCGTTTGTGCGTATACGAGTTCGGCGCGGCGTGACGTTTCTCGGCCAGGGCGCTCAAACGATCGGCCAGAAGCGGCGACTCGGTGCGCGGCTGGAGCTCGGCCCCGCTTGCGAAATGGCCGGCTACCACGAGACGTTTTTTTTCGCCGTTAAAGATCAAAAGATGGTACGGCTTCCGGCGATTGACGGTGCTGTAGACCGCGGTCTCCCGACAGACCACCGGTGCCGGCTTTTTGCGTGAGGGCTGCGAACTGTCGCTCGCCTGTACTTCTTCAACGATGGCATCCCGCGCGGCCGCGTTGCGAAAGATTCCCAGGCGCAGCTTGCCGATGGTGGCCGCCTCCCAATCGGCCACACCCAGGAGAATAAAAAATCGCCGCGCCCAATCCGCGGCCGTACGCGTGGCGCCGCCGGCGTTATCCAGGGCCTCGGACATCTTCGGGAAGTCCGTAACCACGGTGCGCAGTTCCTTGAGATTGTTGCGCAGATCCTGCTCGACGCGGCGCATTTCACTCCCGGCAAGCCGTGAGATTTCGACGTAGACGTAGGACTCACGCCGCGCATCCCCCGGTCCGCTGCCCGCATGATTCACCGACTGCAACTGTCCCTGCGCGTCACGCTCCGCCGCGAAGATGGGATGGATCACCAGGTTGATGCGCAACTCGCGCCCGGCACAGTAATCGATGAGCGTGTCCACGATGAAACGCGAATCGGGCAACACGACTTCGATGACGGTGGAGTTGATGAGCCAGAAAAACTCCGGCGCCGGATTGTGGACCCGCAGATGGATGTCATCCGCCCGCGCACTGGTGTTGCGATAGAATTCGTAGCGGGCCTGGAGAAACAGTCCGAGGTCCTCGGCCGAGTAGAAGGCCTTGTGGGATTCGGGGATGTAGTAGGCGTAAGTCTCGCGAAACTCGTCGTAGACGCGGTTGTTTCCAGAGTCTGGCATAGGGCGCCGAATGTTAGTACGACGGGCGGGCATTGTCAAACTTTTAATCTCAGCCTGACGACGCCCCGCGGGCGGGAACGCGGTCATTCTGCCACCGCCTCTAATTTGATACAGACTGGTCTTAGTGCACAAATATTTCACCGGACTCATAGTAATTGTCGTTGTGGCGAATGACGGCCTTTCCCGAATGGTCACTTCCCACAGGTATGCGCCGCCTTGTTGAAATACTATGTCCCACGGCCCTGGCCGTGATTGCTTTGCTCACCCCCGGCGCGCTCCTGGCCGAGTCCATCGATCCCGCGGCCCACCAGGCAGCGCTGGAATTCTTGCAAAACAAAGACGCCGGCATCGTGGACCTCTCGCTCCGCACGGACATCGACACCGAGCTGGACGAGGAGTTCGACGCGGCCTTCGAACAGTACCGCAAACTCCGCGCGCTCGTGGACCGCGAGGCCGAAGACGAGCAACGCAAAGAATCGTGGGGCTGGCAGTCGGGGTCTGCGCCGTTCGCGCTCGGTATCTTCGGTGACTCCGTGCCGTTTGCCATGCCGCCGCCCGCATCCCGGGCGTTCTTAGCTGAATCTCCCTCAAACTTAAGCAACTTTTCTTTCGCGGACGCGCCTGCGCAGGCCGCGATTCCGCTCCGGCCGGACGTGCCGGATCATCTTCGCAATTATCTGGCGAGGCTCCAGCATGCGGGGCCCGTTCACTAACTTTCTACGAGTAAACTCTATGAATTTCCGTTTCGCATTCCCTCGATCATTCCTGTCCGTGCGGCGGCGCTACCGGCGCTTCGCCCGCAAATCCAGACTCCACCGTCGTTCCCTCAGTTCGTTTATGGCGCTGCTCTTTCTCGTGCAGTTCGTCCTGGCACCGACGGGCGTCTTCGCGCAAACATTCGATCGTCTCGATGAGGACGTGAACAAGAATCGCATCGGCGATTACGCGAACGCCGTCGAGGGCGCGGATGACGAGGATGATTGGAATGAGTTCGTCGGCAGCGGTGCGGATTTGTTGCGCGCGGAGTGGGAGTATCGCGCGGATCTGTTGCTCGAACAGGAAGTGACTGCCGGCGCGGCTCGGGAAGACCTCGAAGCGGAGAAGGCCCTCGCTCGTGAAGCCTGGGAAGCGGAACTGGACGACGAGATCGATCAGCGGCGCGGCCGGTGGCGGGCACGCACGGCGGCGCAGTCCCTCGACTCGTTGCTCGATGACATCGATTACGACGAACTGGTCGCCGCGGTGAACGATGCGAACGCGCTCATGTTCACCGACGCGGACGATGCGGCGACTCGCGTGGCGGCGTGGGACGCGATTGCCGGGAATCGCGCGGCGCTTGCGAAGGCGGCGTGGGAATCGCAACTGGACGCGGAGATGGCGGCGCTCCAATCGCAGGGCGCGGGGCTCTCGGCGGAAGAACAGGCGGCGTTTCTGAGCGAGCTGGAGCGGGTGCGGACGCAGGTCGAGTCCGTTTACAAGGTCGAAGAAAGCGCCGTCGTAACTTCTTCGCGGCGTAAGTTTGTGACCGAAGCAAACACCGGTGATGACCTCGCGCGTTCCCTCGCGCAAAGCACGGATCCGGCCGAGATCGCGCGCCTGCTCGTTCGGAAAACCGAACTGGAGATGGAGCGCCTGGGCGTGTTACCGGGCGATGTGCGTTTTGATGGTGTCGATGCGCAACTCATTTTAACCGGCGCGGGGGATTATCAGGACCAGGTCTCGCAGGCGCTCGAGGCCGGGCAGTCGGCGTGGAAGTCGGCGATCGATGAATTGATTGCGCGCAAGATCGGCTTCGATGAGCAGGTGGCGGCGTCGCGCCAGGCGGGTGAGAATCAATGGGCGACGGCGTATGCGACGATCTTAGATGCGCGTGAGTCGTGGTTAACGGACGTGGAAGCGCAGATCCAGCGCGGGTTGCAGGCCTGGGATGCGGCGGAGTCCGAGCTCGCGGAAAACCGGCAGCTTGCGGAGCAAGAACTCGCGCGGCTCATTGAAAACGATCGGCGGGATTTTCAGGAACACACGCGCGGCATCGGTCAGCTCGTGAGCGGGGCCTCGTCGACGCTCGCAACGATCGTTGAAAATCAACGCTGGTTTTCGACGAAGATTGCCGACTTACACGCGGACATCACGCGTCTTGACGGCGAGTCGCAGAGTTATGCCGGCGGCATTCATCCCATCGGCACGCCGGGCTGGGTGGATCAGTACAACTGGCACCGCGCGAACTTCACCGACGCCGAGATCAACGATCGTTTCAATCGCATTAATACTTACACCGCCGAGCTCGCGTACTGGAACAGCCTCGAAGGCGAGTACCGGCAGATCATCGCCGACGCCGAGGGCGTCGTGCACTCCCAGGACATGCGTGACGGCGGCAACGGGCCCGGCTACTTTCACGACGCCGGTACCGGCGGCGACGCCCTGCTCTTAACCGCCACCGAGTTTGAGTTAAAGCTCGCCCGGGCGCGCCTCGCCGTACTCGAAGAAGAACGCGATCGGGCGCAGGCGGTACTGGACTACGCCGTGGCGACCACGAAGGACGGGGCCGCGGATATTCAGTCGCAGCTCGCCGCGGCGAAGTCGTCGTATGAGGCCGCGGAAAGTGCCTACTTAACGGAACTCGCCGCGCTGAACGGCGGTGGTTCGCAGAGTCTGGCGCGGGTGGGTCTGGATGATGAGTCGACGCGCGAAAGCGGGGACGCGGTCGTGGGTGCGACGCTGCTGGATGATGTGAACGCGCTCGCGTCCGATCTCGAAGCGAAGGCGCGCACGCTGGAACGTTCGCGCACGGCGCTCGATAACGCCCGGGACGCCTACGAACAAACGCTCAAGCTGCAGGTCTTAATTCAAAATCCGTCGATGTTAAGTGACATCGGGTTGCTCGCCACGGATTCCTCGGCGATCAACGAGGACGGCGAGAACGAGGGCCTGCGCTATGAGATCTTTCGCGCGGAGACGGACTTAACCGAGGCCCGGGAGAAGTTACGCCAGCAGGAGCAGGCGTATCTGCGGCTCATGTACGAACGCGAGACGGCGCTGCGTTCGACGGGCTTTTTTAATCAGACCAACGAACGCATCATCTTACACGAACAAACGAAAGACAAACTCGCGCAACTGAGCGCGGTGCTCGGCGGGGCGGGTTCGTTGAGCGACAAACTCACGGCGCTTTCGAGCGGCTCGCTGCTCGCGGACATTTACGGGAACGCGGCGGCCGATCAGTTTCGTGATCGCATTGCTGATATTGCGGCGGCGGTGAGTGACGCCGAAGCGCCGGTGGCCACCGAGACCAACGCGCTGAACGGCGGGCTCGCTGAGTTCGGAACGGCGCACGGTGCGGTGACATTCGGCGGCGGGGAGCGCGATGCGCTTTCGAACTTTGCGGGCGAGGTGAACCGCATTGTGGACGCGCTGGACGGGATCGCCGGCGTGGACTGGGGCGGCGGTCTGGATGATTTGCGGACGCTCGGGTCGGCCTTAACTGATTCTGTGGCGTTGTTAGCGTCGCGCGGCGGTGACTACGACGCGGCCTATGCGACGTTTGCCGCGGAACTGAGTGATTATGAATCGTATGCGGCGGCGAACGCGGGTGCCGAGGCGTCGGCGGCCTACCAGGCGCGGACGGCGCGGTTGCTTTCGGCGGCGGATGAGTTTCGTCTGGCGGCGGCGCGTTTCGAGCAGGAGTTCCGGATCGCACAGAGCATGCAACAGCAGGCCGAAATTTTGCTCGGGCGTACGCTGGGCAGCGCGCCGATCCTGATTGACGCTTCGATTACCGGCGACGCCCGGTCCGCGGCCCTGCAAACGATCAGCGCGGAGAAGTTAGCGTTTGATGCGGCGGGGACGTCGGCGTTGGGCGCCATCGAAACCGGGGACGACGGCTTCGCGGCGCTCGCGGAGGCCTTCGGCCAGCACGCGGAGCGGGTGCAGGTGTATCGCTCGGCCCTCGGCGGGCGGAGCCAGGCGAATCTGGCGGCGGGATCGTTCGTGAACGAGCTGCACGAGACCCTGCGCGGCTCGCTCGCGAGTCAACGTTCGCAACTGGCCTTTTTATTAGAAGAAAGTGCCGATGAGGCGTTGCTCGATTCGATGCAGGGCGAACTGGAGCGCGGGCAGCGCCTGGAAGCGGCGGAGATCAATGTGCGCGCGCTGGAGCTGACGGAGGGTTATCTCGCGAGCGGGCGGAGTGTTAACATCTTGCTGATTGAAGTTACGGAGGCTGTGAACGCCCTTTTGAATGCGTATGACGTCACGGACGGGGCGCAGCGGCGGGAACTCGCGGCTCTACAGGCCGTGGGTCAGTATCTGTCGCAGAACGCCCAGGGCCTGGCGCTGCTCGATGACGCGGACCGCGCGGAGGTTGTGAGCGGCCTTGCCGATGAGCGCGCCTTTGCCGAAGACCTGCGCGACTGGTTCGCCGCGGACGGCTTAATGTCCGATGCGGAGCAGTTAGCGATTCGCACGGGCGGCTCGCCGGTGGAGCGACGGTTGCTCTCGGCGTTTTTTAATCCGGCGGGGCAGATGGTCTTCGGTCAGGTGGCCTTCGGCGCCGCGCAGGCCGAGGCGATCGTGTTGCAACAGCACGCCGACTTCGCGGCGCAGGTGAACGCGGGCCTCGTGCAGAGCGCCATGACGGATAGGTATCATGAGGACCAGGAAAACAAGATCACCGGTTTGATCGCCGAGATGAAAGCGGCGGTGCCGGCACTGAATTCGCTCACCGCTTCGCAATTGTACAACGACAGCGCGCCGGTTTCCCGGGACGGCCTCGCCCACGATACCGACGAAGAGAACGCCCGCAAGGCCGTGCTCGCTTCGCTCCTGAGTGGCGCGGGCGCGTCGACCGAAGATCGGCTGAATGCGCTCACGGACATGGCTCAGCTCGTGCCGATCTTCGGCGCGGAGGCGGCCGTCTCCGTGTTCGCGGAGTTGCAGGCGATGCAGGACGCACACTCCGGCGCGGCTGAAGAACTGGCCCGGGCGTCCCGGGCGCTCGTGAACCAGGGCGCGGCCTTTGACGCGGAAGTGGACGCCCTCTTAGGTGCGTACGGCAAGAAGTCTGCGTACGTAAGTCAGCGGGACGCGTTGCAGGCGGTGCTGGATCTTGCGGATGTGGAAGATGCGAGCTCGCCGGCCGTTGTGGGCGTGCCCCAGGCGGACGTGGACGCGCATGTGGCTTCGCTCGGCGGCGGGGATGATCCGGCGGTGGATTTTCCGGCAGACTGGACGCCGGTGGACGACGCCGACGGCGACGCGCCGGGTGACGCGGCCTGGGATCCGACGTACACGCACGAAGACGGCTTTGTGACTCCGTTCGCGGGCCTTGACTTTGCGAGCGTGACGAACGCACGCAACGACCTCGACGCGGCGCTCGCGGACTGGGACGCGAACGAGGCCACGCTGAGTGCGGCGGTTGCTAACTTTCGCGCGGCGAAAGCTACGTTCGATGCGGCGGTGCTTGCGAATCCGGCGGGCACGCCGGGCTACGACGCGGCGCTCACGGACTTCGCCGTGGCGGTGAACGATATGTACTTTGCGTATCGCGCGCACAACGAGTTTTTCGTGGCGCTGGAGTTCCTGGCGCGGGACGCGGGGGACCAGGCGCGCGGTGTCACGGCGGCGGCGAAGTCGCTCGCGGGCTTAGATCCGAATCAACAGTTGTTAACGGCGGCGGAGCTGGCGGCGACGCCGACGGAGTTCCAGGACGAGGTGGCGGCGAGCCCGGCGGCGTACCTCGTGCTCGCGGGCACCGAAGACGCGCACGTGCTGGCGCTGGGCGCGGCGGATTACGCGGCGTTTCAAAGTGCGAACGAAACGCAGTTAGCAACGGCGGTGCGTGCGAGTGACGAGGGCAGCTTCGCGGGGGCCGCGGCCGGCGTGGGTTTCGCGCGGGAGCGTTATTCGCAGGCGGTCACGGACATGAGCGCGGCGACGGCCGAGGCGGATGCTTTGATTGCGGCGCTACCGGACCGGGTGGACGTGCGCCTCGATCCGGGCAGCACGGATGAGGTGAGTGCCGCGACCTTAGTTTCGGTTGTGGATCAGTTACGAATTTTCTTCGCGGAGAAACAGGCGGCCGGGCAAGACGTGAACCCGGCGATTCTGGACGCGCTGGAAGCGGCGGGCGGCGCCCTCGATGAACTGGAAGCGCTGCGTGATTTTCGCGATCGCGGGGCGAGTGTGAGTGTCGAAGATGCGAAGGCCGAACGCACGGCGGCCGAAGAAGCCCGCGATGATACGGCCGGGGTCGGCGCGTTGATCGTGGAGTTGCAGCAGTTCATTTCACAGAGCGAAGCGAGCGGCGCGGGCCTGCACGAACAGGGCGATCGCATTAAGGAGTTGCTTGCGAAGTACGAAGCGGCGCAGGCGGACTTTGCGGCGGTGTACGCGTTCAGTGCGGAGCTGGACGATGCGATGTCGCTGCTGCGTGATCATGCGTGGGCGCAGCACAAACGCGAGTTGACGCAGGCGTTTCTGGTGCGGCGGGGGGACCTGTCGGTCGATGCGTTTCTTTCTAATATAGAGCAGGGTCGTTTCGTGAACGTGCCGGGGGCGAACGGCGAATCGATCAGCGTGGATTCGAAGTTTCTCGGCACCGCGCTGGATGCGACGCAGTTAAGTGAACTTGAGGCGTTGTTACGGGAGTATGCCGCGCGGGCGCGCGTGGATGATGCCGGCATTGTGGCGGACATCGACGCCCTGCTCGCCCAGGAAGACGCGGCCGTGCGGGCCGCCGTGGAACCGGATGCACTAACGTATTCTTACAATAACTTTAACGCGCTGAACACGGCCGGTGTGGGCGACTTTACGGCTCTGCCGGCCGCACTCAAAGACTACGGCCTCGTGAGCGCGTATGAAAGCTACACGCAACGCCTGGGGTTGGCCCTGAATGATGCGGATGACCGCGCGACGGGCCTCAGCCGGTTTCTGGATACGCTGAGTCAGGCGAACCGCGCGGCGGCGGAGCCGGTGTTGCAGGAGTATTTAACGAACTACGACGCGCGCAATCCTTCGTACTATTTGCCGGCGGATTTGAAAGATCGTTTTGCGCGGGAACGTTATTTCACAAAGCGCTACTCGGATGAACTTACTCCCGGGGATGCCGTGGCGCTGGGTGACTGGCTCGCGCAGGAGAAATTCGACGCGGGCGTGAGCGGGGCCGTGGAGAGCGCTGTGCGGACGGCCTACGTCCTCGACAACTTCTACGGCGAGGATGCGAACGAGTACTTAACCGCCATTGATGCGGACTTAAGCGTGCTCACCGGCAGCGGTGTGAGCGCGGAGGAGCGCCAGGCGTTCGTGCTGGGCCTCAGCGGCATGCTCAGCGCGGCGGGGGATCCGTTCATTGAACCGGACGCGATGCTCGCGGGCACCGTGATCTACGATAACTTTTTGTTCGAAGACAACACGCAGGCCTTGAAAGACGCGCTGGATGCGGAGCTTGCGAACTACGCGGGGGTCCAGCGGACAGCGGACGCGGCGGCGACGCGGGCGGGTTTGTTTTTTGATTATAAGTCGGGTGCGAAGTCCATAAGATCGTACAAATCGTACTTAAACATTGCGCCGACGGGTTTGAGCGAGCCGGATGAGGCGACGCAGATTGCGGGCATGCTCGCGGAACTGGAGCATCAGGCGGAACATCGTCTGGGGGCGTTCGTGTCGCTCGTGGAGCAGTACTCGAGCTTCGCGTACAACGCGGACCCGGCGTATGCGAACAACCTGAACATTCGCGATACCATCGGCGAGATCAACGCGGACTTCGCGCTGCAGGACGGACAGTACGCGCGGGCCGGGGACGGCAGCTACGTGTTCGAGTCCGGCTTAAATAACACTCAGGTGCGGTTAGACGAATTCGTGAACGCGAACACGGCGGCGTTCACCGCGGCGGATCGTGACGCCTACGCCCAGGTGCAGAAGCAGCAGGGCGCCATGGATCAGTTGCAGGAGACGATCATCACCGCGGGCCAGGAGGCCGTGCAGGTGAGCTGGATTACGGGTACGTTCGGCTCGGATACGAACGCGTATCTGGGGGCGCTGGATCATGCACGCCAGGTGTTCGCGAATCGCGAGGCGGACTTCGACGCGGCGGAAATTGACTACAAAACGGCCGAATCGGCACTGCGCACGAAACGCGAGGAGTATCGCGCGCAGCAGGACACGGTGCTCGCGAATTACAACGCACTAAGGGTCGCCGAGGTGGAGTTAGATCGGCTGAGCAGTTTGTATGATCAGGCGACGATTGAGGAATACTCGCAGCAGACGGACGCGAACGGCGATACGGAAACGCTGGGGGATCCGGTGGCGGACGCGCAGGTGCGTTTTGACGCGGCGCAAGGTGCGTACGAAGCACAGTTAGCGAAGATCGCGGGGCTCGAAGAGAAGCTGGCCCGCCAGGTGACGAAGGCGGAACTCGCCGCGGCGGCGGAGGTGCAGTTGAATCGGGACGAGACCGAGAAGTGGGCGATGCACGCCATGCGCTTCTCGCGCGCGGAAGAACGCCTGGAGGATAAGATCAATCAGCTGCACGCGGACATTGAAGACATTAAGTCGAACATGGAACAGAACTTCGGCGCGCACTTTGATATTTCGATGACGCGCTTCGACGGTTACCGCCAGGAGGTGGCCGGTTATCTGGACTACGGCAGCAGTGATTATGTGCGCAGTGAGAATCTGCATCGCGATCGCTTTCGGTTGTTGAACGGGCTTGTGACGGGACAGATCGGTTTTTGGGATCTCGCGTACAGTCAGGCCGGCGGTTATGTGCAGCGGCCGATTTATGAAACGTATACGGACGCGGAGGGCGAAGAGCGCCGGCGGGTGATCGGTTACACGGACAACGCCGCGTGGAGTACGGGCATTGCAACGAAGAGCGGCGGCGAGTATGATCTGTTCGGTTTCGTGCACGGTTACAACCAGGGTCGCGCCGGACAAAATGAAACTCTGCGTGAGTTAGCGCAGGATCAGTTCTTATGGTCGTGGGAAGGCGATCTGTGGGCCGGCGCGCGGACGGCGCTGGACACGTCGAACTTCGACGCGGGCGTGTGGAATAATTATACGACGGGCGTGCTGACGATGGCGGCGATTTTTCTGTACGCCGGGGCGGCGGGGTTGCCGTTCTTGTTTCAGTTGTACGGGAAGGATCAGGCGTTCATGCAACAGGCGGGTCTCGCCTACGGACGTTTCGCAACGCTCACGGACAGCGCGAATGAGTTAAAGCAGAAGTACGCCGAGTTGCACCGGTTGACGGACATAGACACGGTGGATCAACTGCGTGACGTCTTAGATGACGATGAGTTCGGGTTAACGGCCGAAGACCTGGCGCTGATCGACGGATCGGGCGGGCTGGGGAACCTGGTGTGGAAGGGCGGCAAAGAGGACCTGGGCTTTAACGAGCTGGTGGGCAGCAACGGCCTGACGATCGCGCAGCAGAAGGCGATTCATGATGAATACGGTTTCTTCGTGCGCGACGGCACGTTTTCCGCGGGCGCGATAACTGCTACACCGACAGAGACGGATAAGTTCGGCCGGCGGACGACGCTAATGATCAGCGGGGATGAGTTTACGGATGCGATGGCCGCGATGGCGCAGACGCAGTACGAGATCGAGCGCCAGGAATATTTTCGTGCGGCCGAGACGATGACGAAGGATCGTGTGCAGGCGGATGATAAAGTTATCTTAGACGAACGGGAAGAATTCTACGCGAATTTACTCACGCAGGCGCAGGGTGTCGGTGTGGAGTACGAGATGTATCGTGTGCTCGCGGAGGATTACCACGGTGAAGGCGGGATTGTGGAGCAGGTTGCGGAGATTGAATTTCAGCAACGGATCGCATCTCAACAAAACGAGTGGGATTTACGCGAGGAGCAATTCGCGAAGAAGCGCCAGGAATGGGAGCAGAACATTGCGCGGTTAACTTCGGTGGGTGAAGAGCGCTGGAGTGATATGACGACGGAGGTTGCGACGGCCTGGAATAAATGGCGGAAAGATTTTGATCAACAGGCGCGGGATGCGGAGGATCTGTATCTGGAACGCATCGGTGATGCGGTGCAGGATCAGCAGGAATGGCAGGATGAGTTTACGTCGCTCGCTACGCAAGGGACAGATGAGCAGACGTTACGCGAGTTGTATGACGAGATTAATGCGATGGTGGCGGGATTGAAAACCGGCCTGCCGGACGATGTGAGCATCGATCTTAACGCCAACGAGATCCTGAACCAGGTACTGGCGAATCAACCGGACACGTTGAGTGAAGATACGATTTTGCGCGGGCAGTACGCGAATACGCAACTGTTTGTGAATGAGTTGCGGGAGTACAGTTTTGATAATTCGATTCAAGACCGCTACGATGAGCTGACCGAGCGTTACGAAGAACAAACGCAGCGGCTCGTGCGTTTGCAGATGCTGGATAGTCTCTATGGCTTGATAGACATGTATGATGAGACGATCGCGAAGGCGAACCTCGCGTTGCATAAGGAGCTGGATCTGAGTTTCTCGCGCAGTGAGTGGATGCGCATGGGGCCGGTGTACGCGAAGTTTATTAAGACACCGGCGGCGGTGATTACGGGTGGCAGCGCGATTCCGGTATACGCGCCCACATATGAAGACTATCAGTATATAAAGCCGGACCTGACGATTGAAGCGATCGTAAACGACGCGAACGGACGCGAGTGGAACTTAACTGAAACAGAAAAGATCTTAGCGGACGACGGACCTTCCGGCGCCGAACTCGAAGCAATGGTGCGCCTGGTGCGCAACAAATTGCAGAAGGACTTCGAAGAGCACTACGATCCGGACGAAGAAGTGGATTACGAGGCGTCTACCGGATTGATCGCGCTGGATCTTGAAAGTGCCTTTGCCGCGAGTGCATCGGCGTTGCAGAATCCTCTGACGTGTTCGGAATCCGAGAGCATGGACGAATGTGCCCGCAGCATTCTGACTTCAGGCTATACCGTGGGTCTCGTGGAAGGCGGGACGTTCGGTTGGAATCACTTCGAGACATTTTACCGGGCCCTCGCGACGAAGAAGTTCTTTGATCAAATGGAGGCCGAGGGTCAGGCGGCACGCAACAGCGTGGGAGCACGGATGGGCCGGGACCTGGGCAATAATATTACGGCACCCCAGCGGGCGATCGCACGGAACGCCAGTTGGGCCCTGGATACCTTTGATCGGAACATCGACGCGCTGGCCTCAACGTTGCAACTGGGTTCATTCGGCACATTCGGTCTCACCCTGGGAACGAATGATCTGAAGAGCGGCCTGGCAAGGTACAGCGGCGCGATGCGGGATAGCGTGAACGCGTATGATAAGTTTCACCGTGGCATTCGCGTGGGCATGCAGAAAGGCTGGACCCGGAATGATACTTACATCGATGCGGCGATAACCGTGGCACTGACGGCGTTGTCGTTTATTCCGGTGCTGACGCCGTTTACGCTGACGGCCCTCGCGGCTTACAAGTCCCTTCGTGGAAGTTACCAGGGCGGCACACGGGGAGCGCTGGTGTCCGCAGGCGGAAGCGCGGCGTCTGTTCTGGCCGGCATGGCCACCGGCGGCACGGTGAGCATTAACGCGGGTTATAGTTTTCAAGGCGGTTACAATGGCGGCATTAGCCTGGGGCAAGGCGGTGCAAGTGTCGGCGTGAACTACAGCGAACAGGGCGGCTACGGCATGAGCGTGGGCTCGAATGGTGTTTCGCTGCGATACGGTGAGCAGGGTTCGTGGGGTGTGAGTGCGGGCGGCTTAAGTTATGATTACTCGCGATCAGGCGGTCACAGTTACGGTGTGGATGTGGCTCACTTTGAAGGCGAGAGTGGATCCGTGACCGGCACGTTAACGTATAACAACAAGACCGGCACGGGCGTGAGTGCGAGCGCACAGTTCGGGACGACGGGAAAATACGGAACCTTCGGTGGGAATTCGTCGGTGGGCTGGTCTCGCTTCGGTGGCGTGAATAGTAACTTCGGTCTGTCTTACACGGCGCCGAATGTGAGCCTGGATTTTGGGTTGAGCGGTGATGAGCCTGTTGCGCCGACGAATAGTGATGAGTACCTGCTGAGTAACATTTTCGCGGGCGCCGCGAGTCGTGTGGATGAGTGGACGAAGGGCATTGCGGGTGCCGGTGATGCGGTGGCGGGGTTTGCCGGGAGTGCGCTTGGTTTTGGACGTGGCGGTTTTTGGGAGAAAGCCGGGAACTGGGCGAGTGGTAGTGGGTATCAGACGAATGCGGCTATTGCGGCTTCGGCAAAAGCAGCAGCCCTCGGGAAAGCTTACTACGACGCGACGACGACTGTCGATGCTTTGATTGATGTAACGAGCGACAACAAGAATGAGGCTGGCGAAAACATTGTATCCACGGGGCGGGGAAAAAACATTCTCCAGCAAGCAGCGGGAGAAAACTACAGCGACGAAATCGCGAGCGAGTTTCTGGGTGATAAGTGGGATGCACAGGTGACAGCCGATATGATCGGTGCCGCCCTCGTTGCCATGGGCGTGGATGCAAACAACGTCGACTGGAACGGCGTGGCTCAGGCGATTCACGTTGACCAACAGAATTACGAAAAGCAACTTCACTCTGCGCTGGTCCGTTCGCGAAGCGATGATCGTACGATGGCTTTTCTCGAACGTTCCGGTGAGAAACTTATTTCGAATGTTACCGTAACTTCCGCCGGTACGATGGTAACGGTGATGAACCGTGAGAGCGGTGAGATGATGGTGTTGCCGGGGGACCACCCGGCAGTGAGTGATATGCGGTCGGTTTCTTACGGCGGCAGCACTGCGGATGCCGTGAATGTGAAGGATACGATTTCACAGGCCGTGTGGAACGAACAGGATGCTCGTTGGGAGGCCCGCGGTCAGTATGCGGAGTTGTACCAGAAGCTCGTTTCTTCCGATGCGACGGACTATCTGTATTACGAACCAGAATTGCGGTGGGATCAAAAATTGCACGCGGGACTCGCAGGTGCGCATCAGTTTGCGTTCGATTACGCCGTGGCCCCCGTACTGGGCGGCATGGCGGCTGGTCCTCTTGGTGCGGTCGGCGCCATTTATGCAAAGAGCCTCGGCGGTTTCAGTGCGTATCGCGAAAGCGGTTTGCGCGACATTATGCTCAACAACAGCCGGTACGCTCCGCAGCAAAAGATCGCCGCGGGAAACATTGCTGATGCAACGGATGAATACGGAGTGCTCGCAGTGGATGCCGGATCGACACTGGCCGGCGGCATCGGCTTGTGGCGAACATTTGCGAAGAACGGCTTGAAGGCAAGCGCGGCCGCTGCCTGGAATGCAGTGAAGAGTCCGTTTGCGAAGTGGACGGGGGGAGTCGCGGATGATGTGGTGGGGGCACCGGAATACAGTCTAGCATTTTTTGGCGACACAAACCTTAGCTATTATACTCGCCAGAATCCGACACTTGGTCGACCAGGTAGATCGTTTTTTGTTATGCCGCTTGAAGATGGAGCCCATGTGCGCAATGCTCACGATGCAGCAAGGTATACTGGGATGGCTCCTTCCGCCCAAGCTGCATATGTGAATCAAGGGCCTATCTACGCGCTAAGCATACCCAAGCAAGGTATCCCACACCGGATTCCAACTGCAGCTGATGCAAATGGATGGAAGCACTTCTTAGATGGCGGTCATACGGCAGTAAGACTTGAATTAAGACCAAGTCTTACGGAGATTAAGCAAATGCTTCGACATGGATATTCGTGGGCAGACATAAGCCATTTCATACTTAAGCCCGCTCAAGCAAGAGGAGGATATCTACTTAATCCCACAAGGGAATTCGTTATCCCGGGTGGTACACCGGTTCCGCCCGGATCAGTATTGTCTGAAATACTAGCCGATGGCTCATGGAAGCCTATACTAAGGTTCTAATGGAGTGGGAAAATAAAGGTTGCTATTCATGCCGTCATAGATGGCTTAGCGGAAAGCCGCCAAAGAAAATTGCGGATAGCCCAACTTATCCGGTCAGCTTGCACCAGTGCAAGGTCTGTGGCTCTCTCTGGGAACAGACAGACCGGTTTGCCGACATCCTTAGTCGAGAAGAAGCTATCAAAGTTTTTGGTCAAATTCCTGAACTTATGGATGAGAACAATGCAGAAGCTGAAGACACTCTCACCGGTGAATAAACTAGAGTTGCAGTTGGCCTCAACACGCCGCGGTGAGACTAAAATGTCCGAATTTCTGACCACTCTCATAAGTGAATCAGTTTTCGTGCCAAGCGGTACTCCTGTTGAACGAGATCTGGGCGAGTTGCAACCTATTGTGTACGATAGGGCCGGAATTGAAGTCATCGCCGTTTTTTCTAGCTCAGCCGCCGCCGCAACGGCTTCAGACATGGCACCATTTGGGCTAGAAATAAACACTCGTGAACTCCTGAAGAGTCTCTCACCAAAGACGGGCATAGTCCTAAATCCCGGCTTTGATCTTGGATTAGAACTACTACCAGATGGGATCCCAAAACTGCTTGAAGACTTCGGGTAGTGTTTGGCCTATCCCTGTGTCGAGTAGGGTCAGCCCGTCACCGGGCCAACCCCCTCTAAGAACCGTACGTGCGAGTTTCCCCGCATACGGCTCAAGCAGTTCCCGCCTTACGATTCGCATGAATCTGCTGATGGCAGAAGAGATGTACAAGTTGAAGATTCAGGATGTGGCGTTCACCACCCTGCGAGAGCGGAACCTTGTGATGGATGTGCAGCTTTTCGCCGTTCTCCAGATCCGCGGCACAGAGCGGGCAAAGACCTTTCTGAATCATTGCGAGGGTACGATGATAGGGACGATCCATTTCCTTCACGGCCTTCAGGCGACGTTTTTCCCAGTATGATCTCAAATCGGGATCATCGGGCGAAGCGTCACCACGCACCATAATGTGCGGTCGTTTTTTCACCCACGAGAGTTTTCTCAGTAAACGGAGTTTCCCTCGCGATGGATCAACGGTCGCGAACACCCAATGGTCAGAGCGTTCCGGATGGTGTCTTCCCCAATAGCGGGCTTTGGTCCAGCGTTTTCCCTTGTTGGAGTGTCGTCGGCGAGCCCAACGCCAGAGGCGATGCCAGCAGAAGTGATCGACGCGTGCGAACACCTTGCTTGACGCACAGTGACGATAGTAATTTGCCCAGCCAATGAGCACGGGATTCAAAGCGTCGATCAGGGCGAGTTGGGGCGCGCCCTGGTATTGCCTGACAAGATCGCGAACGCGATCTCGCAGGCGACGCTCGTTGTCCCGGGAGGGACGAATGAGAAGTTTCCGACCTTCGCGTGGATTGCGAAACATGGGATTCTTCGTCATTCGTTTCGTTCCCGATGCTTCCACCTGTTGGAGATGGAAACCCAGGAATTCGAAACCGTCGCTGGCGTGAACAATCCGGGTTTTAGATTCCGATAATCGCAACCCGCGCCTGGAAAGCCAGTTCCCGAGCAACGGCAGTAACGCTTCCGCTTCGCTACGTGATCGGCAGAAGACCAGAAAGTCATCGGCGTAACGCACGAAGCGGTTGTTCGGAACGAACTCCTGCATACCATCGAGGGCGATATTGGCGAGCAAAGGAGAGATAACTCCCCCCTGAGGAGTACCGGATTCAGAATCCGAGAACACTTCGTTCTCAACCACTCCCGCCTTGAGCCATTGTTTGATCAGCTCGTATGCGGGGAATCGGTGAAGTTTGCGAAGCAGGAATTCATGGGAGATGCGGTCAAAGGCGCTTTCAATGTCGGCGTCAATGACCCACGGTGTGCGCGATGCTCCGCAGACCTGACGGAAGATCGTTTCGATAGCATCGTGAGCACTCCGGCCCGGACGAAATCCGTAGGATCGAGACTCGAATCGAGCTTCCCATTGAGGTTCCAACGCGTTTTTGACCATGGCCTGCATGGCCCGGTCCTGAATCGTTGGAATTCCCAGGGGTCTTTGTTTGCCGTTCGCTTTCGGGATGTAGATTCTTCGTACCGGGGACGCCTTCCAGGGCTCGTGCAGAGCCAGGAAGTCAACCAGCTTTCCCCTCGCGGCCGGTGTCTTCAGGACGAGACCATCGACACCCGGCGTGAACTTGCCACGATTCTTCTGCGTCACCTGCCGCACGGCAAGCAGCCGATTGGAAAAGCTCCGCAGCATCAGTTTCTGCAGGGAGCGTACTTTGCGCACGTTGCCCTGTCTTTCGGCTCTGAATATTCGTTGCCGCAGACGACGTACTTCTTTCATGGCCCTCTGCCAGTCGACAGAGTTCCAGTCCGTAGCGGACGCGTAATTCTCATCGCACGATGGTACGATGCCAGTCTCCGCATTTTCCTGAGTCGTCATTGCAAGTGTATTCAGTGAACTACCCTGTCGAAGTGGGCACCCTTTCGAGTTGATCAAAAGATCTATTCGGCCGGTTATGATTTCCCGTTGCCTTTCGGCTGCCGACGTTCGCTTATTCGACAATCCCATACCCGCTGAGGAGTCCGGCCTTGTTTACACTCAGCTTGCCGGACATCGGTCCGGACCCCAACGGGCTTACCACGTTCCGCAGGTTGAAGATACGACGGGACAGGCACCCAATATACCCCGGCGGCTGAGGTGGCTGCACCCGTGTGGTAGTATCACGGGTTCTCCTGTGCCGCGTTTCCTGGCATTCACCTCTGATCCAGGCGGTTTTTTACGAAGGCTTACTCGGGTTCACTTACGTTTGCCATACCGTCTTTTCCGGTTGCCGGATCCAATGGAGGTTCATCGCGTCCGTTGCAACATCCCGGCAGCTTCGCACAGTCCGTTACCGTTCTGCGCGTGCCGGGCGGAAATGGAGCCAGCCACAGGCTCATCAGGTCAGTGTTCCACCTCCTGAACTTCTTCCAGCGACTTCGTGTCGCACACTCCTGAATAACCCATCCGAACAACTCCGGTCCGCTCAGAAAAAGGTTTACCATTCCAATCGGTACGTATAATCTAAGCCACCGTGGCCACTGCTCCAAAAGGCTACCGATCTCTACTTAACGAGATCGGCAAAATTCATTCGCAGGCAACCCAGGCTTCTCGTTCCGAGATGAACCGGGCCATTCTCACTGCACGCCTGGAGATTGGCCGCATGATCGTAGAAGCGGAACAGGGCGGCGAAAGCCGGGCCGGTTACGGCACACGACTGATAGAACGACTCGCCGAAGATCTGAAAACACGTCTCGGCCCGGGCTACAGTGAACGCAATCTCGGCCAGATGCGTAAGTTCTACAACACGTATGACCACTCCAAACTCAACTACAACCTTGGCTGGGCGCACTATCGCGAGTTGCTTCGCGTGCAGGATGACCGGGCAAGAGCACGCATTGAAAAGCAAGCCGCGACGAATGGTCTCAGCGTTCTTGAAGTGATCGCGCTGGTGCAGGCGGAACGCAGCTCAACGCAAGATCGAATTGATGAACTGCTACGACGTCCAAACGGACGACTGTACTCGTACCGTGTGAAACGCGAACTGGGCGACTACACAACGAGGAAACCGCTGCTGGACCTCGGCTTCTCGACGTACTTGCCGCTACCTGAAAATTCTCCACATGATGCGGCTGTGATTCACTCCACTCAAACCTCAAAAGGCTATGTTTTTGAAGTCGGCAGCGAAGAAGACCTGTATCTGTATCGCGCTCAGGTTCGGGACGTAATCGATGGCGATACCTTACTTGTTTACGTGGACGCCGGGTTCGGTGTGATTTCAAAACAAAAGATACGGCTACGTAATATAGATGCGCCCGAGTTAACGACGGAACGCGGGCGGGACGTAAAAGCCGCTACAGAAAAACGCCTGAGAGGTGTTCCCTTCGTATTGATTCGAACAAGAGCGACGGATATGTACGACCGTTATTTGGCGGACGTAGTGCTGGGTTCAGGCGATAAAAATGTCGATAATATACTGGAAACGGGAGTTCACCTGAATCGCTGGTTGGTGGAGGAAGGTCTCGCCGTAGCAGTCGGTCGGTGATTGTAGTTGCAAACGTAGATTGCGTATTGCATACTTGCTGAAATGTGCTCAACAGGCACGCCGAAATATCTGCTGCAATGGCAGCGTTTCGGATGAGATCAGAGGATCTTTAACAGGCACGCAGTGATAGTCTGAACGGACTCATTGCGGCGAGATAGGTTGGCAGAGCTTAGTCTCTGCCGAAGCGATATGCTGAATTCCGCACACGTGTGCGGAATTCGCGCTCCGGACTACGGGGCCGTTCGGTTCGTTGCAACTAACGTTGGATTCGCGAGCGTTAGGGATGCGGAGGGTCGCGAAGCGAGTCTTCGCGCAGCGAAGACCGAAGCCGAAGGCGGAGCCCGTAGCAGCCCGACGGCCGGCGCCTGGGCCTGGCGCCGGCCGGAACGCCCAAGGGAAAAAATCACGGCTCACATCACAGCCGGCGTTACGTTCCAGGAGCACCAGGGCATGGGTGCATACGCCGGTGCGAATGTCGGCTTCGACGGCTTTGGACTCAGTGGTGGATTCAGCTATGATCCGGGCAACGGCCTCGGTGTGAATGCGGGCCTGGATCTTGGCGGCGGCAATGGCCGCTCCGGACTCGGCCTTACGATTTCCGGCAGTCAGCGTGGTGGCACTACGATGGGCCTGTCGTACTCTCGCACGAATGCAACGGGAACGCAGAGTGGCAGCCTGGGTATCTTTCACAATAACTTAGCGGGAGTGGGACTTAACGCGAGCGTGACCGGTTACGGACGTCAGTACGGGGACGGTTCGCGCTTTGGCGCGACGAGCGGATTGACGCACTGGATAGAATCGGGCGCGACTTCGGCGGACATCGGCCTGCTTTACAAACCGCCGGAACTGGTGGGCGAAGCGAGCAATCCAGGCGATCCCGTGGACACTCCGCGCGAGAAGGGCCTTCTCGATATTCTGCTTGCGAGCAGTGAAGCCACACGGCGGCGCATGGAAGGCGCGTGGAACAATCTTTTCGGCAGCGGTGCTCAAACCAGTGCGACGGGTCTTGCTTCGAGTAGCGCCGCCGCTGCCGCTGCAGATGCGGTGGCCGCGGATCAGAAGAAAAACATTACGCAAAACGACGCCACGGACTGGTTGTTCGCAGCATTGCAGGCGAGTGGTCTGATTGAAGGCACAAACGCGGAGCGCGAAGCGATCGGCGAGATGATGTACAAAGATGCGAACGACAAAGGTTTCGTGTCCGCCGCGGATATGCAACAGGTGTTGCTCGATGCGAACGGCGGCGACCCGCTGAATATTCCGGAAGGCGCTCTCGAAGCGGCTTACGTTGCAGAGATGCAACGTTACGAGGGTGTGCTCAAAGCGCGTCGCGAGAAGTTCGACGGCCTGTCGCAGAAGCTCTTCGGCATGAGCATCGATGAACTGCAATCCGCGCAGCCGGGTGACTTTGCCGGCGAGACGTTGCTTGTGCGTGATGTGTTGATCCAGCAGGGCGTGGGTGCGTATGATTCAATGGCCGGCACGAATCACAGTGCGAACTTGCAGAACGCTTATAACCAGGCGGGTTTGATCGGTTATGATCGCGTAACGACGCAGGCGTATAACTCGGCCGCGGCCGGGTTGAGCAATAGCGCGAGCAATGCGTATCAGTTCTTTGCGGACAACGGTCTGGATTCCGTGCCGCTGCTGCACGCAATGGCCGCACGGGGCGCCGGCGAGTTCGCTTACAATGCCGGTTCACAGATGGTAACTGATACTCAGAAGTACTTTGCGAATATGGGCACGGCCTACAGCGGCATGAGCGGCTGGCAGGCCGCCACCTCAACAGTAGCCGGCGTGAACCAGTGGGCTTACAATACGTCCATGGAAATGGTCATCGCCGGTATGACCGGTGTGTTTATGCCGCTTACGTTGATGGGTCTGAAGATGGGCAACGTGAACTTCTTCGATGCGATGGGCGGCCGTGATGCCTTCAAGCGGGACTTCGTGGGACCGATGTCCGCGGAACAGGATGCGTACTGGAATACGTGGAGCGACGGTACGGATGCGGCGACGGAGTTCGGCGCGGATCTGTTCGCCGGTGGCGGTGGTGTTGCGAAGAGTGGGGGGAAGAATGCGCTCAGTCGGATTGTGAATCGGGTTTCGTCGCAGGCGAAAGGCATGTTCCGTTCCTCTGGCTGGAATAAAGCAGTCGCAGATCTTGCAGATGATATCTGGGACGCAGGACGACTATCGGGAATCGATGGGCGGCCTGTTAGAGATGTCGGCGCCCACCCACTAGCTGGATGGACACCACAACAAATTGTGGCCCATGTGAAGGCTCTAGGACTCAAAATTCCGCGTGATTCAACAGTTCTGTGGTCTGGTCTGGGCCGAGGCGGCGTTGCTCGATCGCAGGCATATGCGAAAGCCAACGGTGGCATGACTTTAGAAATGACTCCCGGAGGCCAGTGGCTTGACAGCATGGATCTCTTTGGAAAAAACTCGCCAATGACACCAGCCGAAGCAATCAAAGTTTGGGCCGAGGTCTCTCGCTCAATGGCTAATCAAGCCAGCGGTCATGTGAGAGCGGTGCTGGGGAGTATCCGACCAACCAGCGTTTATCGCAATATTGAGCTCCCGGAACTGGCAGCGAATCCCAATGTTATCGGCATAGAGGAAATTTTTCTTAAGCCTAAAATAGGATTAAAATAGCAGCGAGGTTTGAACATGTTCAAGCGACTTAATAATCAAGGAGTACGGAGTGAGAGAGGATTCATTGTTCAAGTTAAAGATCGCTTCACAGTCGAATACAGTGAAGGATCGCGCAGGATGGATATAGAGGTTGAATTCGGCATTTTGGCAAACGGCAATCCTTGTGTGAACATCGATCGCTCTGCCACGTCCAGATGGAACGGACACAGCACGGACATACCAATAAGTGAACAAGATCGAATCAGGGAGAATTTTATAGATGCAATGAAGTACATGGATCTAACAACCGTAGTCTATGGTAACTGAAACGAAAATCAAGCACATTTGCCTGTCTATGACTCGCCAGACAAGCCTTTCGCTCTCTGCAAACATTCGCTTAACTTCCCCGCCAAGGAGAATCTTACAGTAGTTTTGGAATTTTAGTATATTACTATTGTTTAATACGAAAATTGACTCGCTACCCTTTCATTGAATCAAACCTGCTACTCGTTTCCACAATCCAGCCTCTTCTCCAGAACAACGAACGCTTCCGCCTGATGCAAATTTTCAAAGATCCAACCAAGCAGTGACTCCAAATCAAGCTTATCGGGGCCTGAATGCCGCCCGTGATTGCCTTGCGAAACGTAAAGGCCGTCACCACGTTTCGTGACAAAGCAATACAGACCGGCTTCGTCAACGAACGTACTACCTGATCGAAACTTGAAGAAACTCAGTTCCCAGCCAGAGGGCATGCATTGGAGCACAGTCCGGACTGCTTCCCTTGTAAGGCTCGCCGGCAGTAGATGAATTCGTTCAACGCTCTCATAGTGCCTTACGTGGGGTAGAGCGGACTCAGGTATCCACTCAGGCAATGCGGTGCGCTCCATTCTATTTTTAGTAAGGATGAAACCATCAAAGCGCAAGTAAGTTATTGAAGACTGGCTGCAAACTCGTGCAATACTCTTCTCGCACGCACCCGGCGGCAGACCACCAACAGGAGGACAAACAACGCCAAAAACCGCCATCCGCAGGACATATCCTGCCTGCGAATTCCACAAAATCACTGGCGCCCTTAACGGTAGTCCTGATTCCATTCATCGAATGCCCTTTGGAAGCCGGATTACATACCACAACTCCAGTCGGCCAGTGCAAACCGGCGATCGCGTGCGTATCAGGCGCCGCCTGCTACCGGATTTATTTTGCGAAGTCACGCATGTATATGATCCCGGCCTGCCATCGTTAATGAAAGGCGAAAATGAATTCGGCTTTACGCTCAAGCTACCGAACGGCACATACAGATGGTATGGATCTCAGCCTCCGAAAGAAGTGATTCTTATGGAAAAGCCCGGCTTATTCGCCTCCAATCGAGCATCGCCATAATTGATCCTTCGTACTGATCGTAAGAAATGCAATCTTCCGAGAATCCTCAGAATCTCACTCCGCAACTCGCCACCCTTCGCGCCCATCTTGTATTCATCCGAAGTATAATGATAACGGAATCCGAAACGAACTGGATTCCGGGCATTGAAACACTTCTCGGAGAGATCGATGCAGTCGGTGTTGAGCTCACCGATAAAGAGGCGCTCAATAATTTAAAAGATACTTACGCTGCAATGACCCGTGGAAAAGAGAGTTTCGCGGAATTCTTTCTCTGGAGCGAGGACTTTGAGGAACGCAAGGCACTGAATGAAGTCCTGGAGTATCATGTGGGCTATCTCAATCGAATACTCAAAAGGTGACGCCTTTGCTGCAATCTCAAGGGTCCCCTCCCCCTCCCATCACCCGCTCCGGTCGCATCCTTGTCTCGCCCGGATTCACCATCGGCCCGGAACTCACGCGCACACTCTTCCTGCAAGTCATGCCCCAGGCTGAACCTTTCGTGATCAACGGCAAGCATCACAGTTACAAGATCGAACTACGATGGCAGCAACCGTATATCGGCGTCCTGTTCTTCACGGAAGAGAAGCTGAAGTTCATCACGCTCGGTCCGGACCTGGCGGACGAAGAACTGAGCTACGAATCTGCCATGCGCGAACGCGCCATCAATGATCGCATGCTGAACGAGTGGTTCGGCAAACGCAACTGGCATCGCTCGCGTCGATATCGCTGGGGACGCATCGTCTCGTCCTTCGACCCCCGCAGCCTCCAATCATCCATCATCCTCACGTACCGCTAAAAAACCACTTCCCGTACCACTCCCCCCTGCCCAACATAACCCATGCGCCCGCTCGCCATCCAGCGCACCCGACACATACGCAACATCCTGCGCGCCAGTGTCGCGGCGCTCTTCGTATACCACGGCCTCGGCGGCGGCGCCTACGGATTCGCGGGGGCCGGGCCGTACACGCACATCGGCATCACCACGGAAGCGCTGGATCGCTACGCCGTGGAGTCCGGGAACAGTGTCGCGCTCTACTGCGCGGAAATCTTACTCCAGGCGTCGGTGGTCTCGGACAACGCGAACAACATGCCGCAGTTCACCTATCACTGCGACAACAACGACCTGGCCGGCTGTTCGTATCGCCTGGATCAATTCAAGGGCGAGGCGAACAAGGCCACGAGCCGTGAGGAAAGTCTCATCAAGATGGGACAGGCCCTGCACATCGTGCAGGATTTCTACTCGCATTCGAACTGGGTGGAGATCTTCGGCTTTACGATGATCCGGGCGCCCCTCGAACAATTCAAGGACCTGCGCCCGCCGCCGGACATCCAGTCCGGGAACTTTCCGGACATCTTCCCCGACTTCCAGGCGCAGTTCGCGTGTTACCTGGTGCCCGAGGAACAGTGGGGCACCTACATCTACGGGGCCACCCACGGCTGCATGAACAAGGACTCCAACCAGACCTTTCGCGGCGGGCGAATCTATCCCAACAGCGGCCTCACCTATCACCAGCTCGCCGGCATGTACGCCGTGAATCACAGCGTGGAGTTACTCAAGTACTACGGGCGCAAGAACCCCTGGTTCAAAACGTGCTTTTTGCCGCGCTCCCTCACCGGCGGCTGCAACAAACGAGTGCTTGACTGGGTACACTAAGCCGTCAGCCTGAGCCCTCCCATGCCCGATTTTCTCGCCGCCCGCCGTCGCGAAATCCTCCTCGTCGTCGCTGTTGCCTTTGCGTTCTTCGCGGGCATCGGTGACCTTCCCCTCTTCGATTGGGACGAGGGCGCCTTTTCCGAGGCCAGCCGGGAAATGCTCGTCAGCGATCCGCCGGATTGGACCACCGCGTACATGAACGGCGACCTGCGCTTCGCCAAACCCATTCTCATCTACTGGCTGCAGGCCCCGTCCATGGCTCTCTTCGGCGTGAACGAATTTGCCGCCCGCCTGCCCTCGGCCCTGGCCGCGGCTTTGTGGGCCCTGGCCCTCTACAGCTTCACCCGGCGCATCTTCGACGCCGGGATCGCGTTCTACGCCACGTTCTTTTTCGCCACCGCGCTGCAAATCGGCGTCATCGCCCGCGCCGCCATCTCCGACGCGGTGCTGAACCTGTTCATCGCCTGCGCCATGTTCAGCGTCTTTCTGTACTGGGAGTCCCGGCAGCGCCGCTGGATCTACGCGGCCTTCGCCGCCATCGGCTTCGGCACGCTGACCAAGGGCCCCATCGCCATCATGATCCCGGGCTTCGCCTCGTTCGTGCTCTTCTTAACCTTCGGCGAGTTTAAGTTATGGTTGCGCACGTTGCTCAATCCCATCGGCATCGTCATCTTTTTGCTGATCACCGCGCCCTGGTACATCGTCCACTACCTGGAACACCAGGATAAGTTCATCGACTCGTTCTTCTTAACACACAACATCGGCCGTTTTACCGGCGCCATGGAAGGCCACGGCGGCCCCGTCTTCTACTACATCCCGGTCATGTTACTCGGTTTTCTGCCGTTCACCAGCGTGCTGGTGCGTGCTTTCGAACGACTGCGCTCCGAGTGGCGAGACGATCATAACGTCTTCTTCCTGGCCTGGTTCGGTTTCGTCTTCGTCTTCTTTTCCCTCGCGGCCACCAAGCTGCCGCACTACGTCATCTACGGTTACACCCCGCTGTTCATCCTCATGGCGTTGTATCTGCCCAACGTAAAAAGCAACGCCTGGCTGTTCGGGCCGCCCCTCGCGCTCTGCCTGCTGTTCGCTCTTTTGCCGCAGTGGATCAGCCTGGCGCACACCTACGTGCAGGACGACTTCGCCCGCATCATCCTCGCGGAGGCGCGGCCGTTTTTTACCGGTTGGTTCGTCTACGCCTTCTTCGGCTCCGCACTCATCTACGCCGCCCTCATGTTCGTGCCGGCGGGCATGCTGGCCCGGGAGTGGCGCATCGTCATCGCGGGTTTTTTGCTCTCCGCACTCATGACCTTCGTCGCCTTCCCCACGTATGCGCAGGTCACGCAGGTGCCGGTGAAAGAGGCGGCGCAACTGGCAAAAAAAGAAGATTGGCCGGTCGTGCAGTGGCGCTTTCATTGGCCCAGCTTCGTGTTTTATCTTGAGAAGATCGTGCCGCAAAAAATACCGCAGCCCGGCGAAATCATCCTGGTAAAAGAAACGGAGCTGGAGTATTTCCGCGAGTACGAGGTGCTCTATCGCAAGCGCGGCGTGGTGTTGATTCGCCTGCTGCGCATGGAGCAGTTGGACTACGCGCGCATGTTGTTGAACTAGTATGGCCAGAAAGCAGACAACCCAACGCGGCGGCGGCAAATCAAAGGCGCCGCAGTTCTCGTTCGTCATCCCCGTATACAACGAAGAAGAGAGCCTGCCCGAACTCTACGAACGCATCGTCGAGAAAATGAAGGCCATGCGCTCCACGTACGAGTTCGTCTTCGTCGACGACGGCTCCACCGACGGTTCGTACGACGTCCTCACATCGTTGCACAAACGCGACAGCAAGAACGTGCGCGTGATTCGTTTTCGCCGCAACTTCGGCAAGAGCCCCGCGCTGCGTGCCGCCTTCGAACTGGCGCGCGGCGAGTACGTCTTTACCATGGACGCCGATCTGCAAGACGACCCCATGGAAATCCCGGCGTTCTTTCTCAAGATCAACGAGGGCGTCGGCTACGATCTGGTGAGCGGCTGGAAACGCAAACGGAACGATCCCTGGCACAAAACGTTTCCGTCGCGCATCTTCAACGGCACCATCTCCCGGCTCTTCAGCCTGGACCTGCACGATTTCAATTGCGGCTTCAAGTTGTATCGTCGCGACGTCGTCAAGGACCTGGATATCTACGGCGAAATGCATCGTTTTCTTCCGGTCCTCGCCCACGCCCGCGGCTTTCGCGTCACCGAAATTCCGGTGCATCACAATCCGCGGCGCTTCGGCGTTTCGAAATTCGGCTGGCGTCGCTTCTATCGCGGCTTCTTCGACGCCCTCACGGTTCTCCTGCTTACAAAGTATCTCAAACGCCCGCTGCATTTCTTCGGCGGCGTCGGCATCCTCATGGGCCTGGCCGGCGGCGCCATCATGGCGTATCTCCTGGTCGAGAAAATCATCGGCCACGACATCGGCGGCCGGCCGTTGTTCATGACGGGCATCCTGCTGTGTCTCGGCGCATTGCAAACGCTGACGATCGGACTCATCGGCGAACTGTTGATCAATCGCAGCAGCAAACCCGACGACTCCTACAGCATCGAGTCGATACTTTGAAATCGTGGCGTTGAGTTACGCGGCGTTTGCCGTGAAAAACATAAAGTACGTCGCGGAATAGTTAAGGGGTTTGTATGGTTACGGCACCTGGAGAGTTGCGGTGAGTCGTTTTGCAAAGAATGTTGGCTTCGGCCCGGAACGCTGGTTGTGCAACTCAGCGACTGTAAGATGACAGTGACTCCCAAACGTTCCGGGCCGAAGAAACCGTTCGCCACCCCATAACATTCCGCAACTCTCCAGGTGCCGTACCCATAAAAGTCCTGATTTACATTGGCCGCAACTTATCCCACGATTCGGGGCGGCCGTGAAAGAAACGAAAGATCAGCCGTGAACAAGAACACCGCTATATACATAAAAAACGCGCTCGCGATTCTCTTTTTCGCGGCGGTCGCGTATTTTCTGTACCGCTACATCCAGAACCTGCGCTTCGATCGTCTGGCGGAGGCGGAGCTGCATTGGGGCTACCTCGCCCTCGGCCTCGCTCTCGGCGTCGGCCATAAGTTCTTGTTTCCGCAAGTCTGGAAGGCGATCCTCACGGGCAGCATGAACGCGCGACTCACCGGCTGGCGGCCGTTGTACTTCGTATACGCCGCGTCCTGGATCGGCCGCTACGTACCCGGCAAGGTCGCCATGGTCGGGGCGCGGGTGCTGTACGCGGAGCGCGTGGGTGTGAGCCGATCCCAGGCGGCGGTATCGTTCCTGGTCGAGATGGGCGTGCAGATGCTCGTATGGGGCACCGGCGCACTGATCTTTTTCGCGCTAACCGGCGGCGGGGAAATCTTAGAGCGTGAGCTGGGAATCTTCGCGTGGGCGCCGCTGCTGTTCCTGGTGGCGCTGTATCCGCCGCTGCTCAACTTCGGCCTGCGCCTGTTGTTTCAGCTCATGCGCAAAGAAGCCGTGGACGTCTTCATCGATTTTCCCACGATTCTCAGCGCCGCCTCGGTGCATCTAACGATCTTTCTGCTCTACGGCCTCTACAACTACAGTCTCGCCCTGGCCATTTTGCCGGCGGACGTTAATATCTCTTTGCTGTACGTTACGGCCGTCTTCGGCGGTTCGTTGCTCGTGGGCATGCTGGTGATCTTCATGCCCGCCGGTCTGGGCGCCCGGGAGTCCGTGCAACTGGCCCTGCTCGGCGCAATTATCGATCCCGCCTTCGCCCTCGTGATCGTGGTGCTACACCGGGTCATGGACGTCGGCTCGGACTTGATCTACTTTGCCGTGTGTTTCACGGCGGGGCGGAAGAGCGGGTAAGACGGGGCGTGGTTCGTGAGAGCTGAAAAGCCCGTGCAGGTTCGGAGACAGGATTTAGTCGGGCGCGTCGGCGCTTCGCGCCGACCGGGCTCCTCCGGGCTCCGCTATCGCTTCGGTCGCGCTACGCGCGACGGCCTTCGGCCCCCTCCGCATCCCTCGCGCGAAGAGCTGCGATACACGAGCGTGAGGGACACGCAGGGTGGCGCGCAGCGCCAGTCTCGCGCATGCGCGAGACCGCAGCGCAGCGGAGCCCGGAGTGGCCCGACCCCGCGCACAGCGCGGGGGCACGCCCAAAAGAATCGACGCGTTTGTAACTTTTGTTCACCGAAACTTACACACCGATTCGGGGCGTCGGCGATCACACAAGATTTTGCTGGCCCGCCCGCGCAAAGCGCGGCACACTGCCTGAAAACATGAACGGCACGTACGACGTCATCATCATCGGCACGGGGCCGGCCGGAACCTCGACGGCCCTGCACCTGTACCAGCGCGATCCAGCCTGGGCCGGGCGGGTGCTGCTGATCGACAAAGCCGTGCATCCGCGCGAAAAACTCTGCGGCGGCGGCGTGACGCACTACGGAGAGGATCTCTTAACTGATCTTGGTCTAAAGTTTGAGCCGAGGCACTTCGATGTTCGTGAGGTGCGTCTGGACTACGAGGGCGAATCCTACAGCTTTCGCGGCTCGCCCGTCTTTCGCATCACTCATCGCGCGGAGTTCGATCACTGGCTGCTCGGCGAGGTTCGCAAACACGGCTTCACGATTCGCGAAGGCGAGGGCGTGACGGCCATCCACATCGCCGACGATGATAACGCCGCGGTCGATGCTGCCGCGCCGGTTACGGTCACCACGGAACGCGGCAAGTATCGCGGCAAAGTCTTGATCGCCGCCGACGGATCGAAGAGCACCGTGCGCCGATTGCTCGCCTGGCCGGAGCGGGAGGCGCCGCATCTGTCGCGCCTGGTCGAAACGTTGACCGACGAAGACGAACGGCAGGCCGAGTTCGCCGACGGCCGGGCGATCCTGGACTTCAGCCGCATGACCGATCGCCTGCAAGGATACTACTGGGACTTTCCGAGTTATGTCGACGGTCGCCCGCGCATGAATCGCGGCCTCTTCGACAGCCGCATCCAGGCGCAGCGCCCCCGCGCCGACCTCAAAGGCAACCTGAACGATTTCTTAAGTCAACGCGAACGTAAGTTAGACGAAGGCGGCCTAAAAGGTCATCCCATCCGATGCTTCGATCCGCGGTCAACGTTCGCCCGGCCGCACGTCATCCTCGCCGGCGACGCCGCGGGCGCGGACCCGTTGTTCGGCGAGGGCATCTCGTTCGCGCTCGCCTACGGCAAAATCGCCGCCGAAGCCGTGGCCGCCGCCTTCGATCGCAACGACTTCACGTTCGGCGATTACCGGCGCCGCATCTTACGGCAACCGCTCATGCGGCAATTGAAGCTGCGCGTGCGATTGGCGCGCATGGCGTACGTGTTGCACCGGCCGTGGTTCGTGCGAATGATGTGGCGGATTGCGGGAGCCGTGGTGCGGTGGACGCCGTGGTCGAAAGAGAGCTTTCGGCCGGCGAAGCGGGTGGGGTGATGCATCTGCTCACGCGGACTTGATCGGCGCCGGCTAATGATGTGGTTTATTTGAACTGAATCGTCAGGCGTTTGAAGTGAGTGTCCTTTAGTTCGAAGGGTGCTTCGAACATATCCATGTAAGCCTCATCATAGAAGTAGACCAGGAATATCGAGTCGTAAGGGAAGTCTTCGATTCGATACACCTGGTAGCTGTTGAAGTAAATTTCAGAGATGTGCCATGCGACTCTCAGGCGCTGCTCTGTTTGGTCGAGCAGCTCTACACTGCGCATTTCCGGATAGGTCAGGCTATAGACGATTGCGCCTGGTGCCAGATCGGAAACGACCAGGGGAGCATTCATATCCCCGACTGCCAGTGCCCCTCCATGTGCGAAAGGCAGATCCTCTGTCGATACTCCCGGCCTTACCGAGTTATGGATCGATTGCTCCGTAGACGCGACAATGGAGGGAGAGTTGCCACAGTCTGCTTCGGTCGGGCAAAGGGGGATTTCGATAATTAGAGTAAAGGGTTCTCTGGCGAGGACCAGTCGGGAGCTATCTTCGTATTTCGTAATATGTATGGTTTGGTTGAAATGATCGGTTCCCTGGCAGCCAGGAAGGAAGGCGCCCACAATCGCAAATACGGCTGAGGTCTGCCAGGCTCTGAATTGAATGGGGAAAGACATAAGGTTGCCACATGGCGAATCGATATGAGCAGGTACCGGACCGATTGTGGCAGCTGATCGAACCACTGATGCCCGCGGAAGAGCCGAAGCCGTACGGAGGCCGTCCCCGGAAGAGCTGGCGCGCGGTGATGAATGGGGTTCACTACAAGTTATGGACGGGGCGTCAATGGGAAGCGATTCCCTCGTCGATCATCAACGGCAAGACGTGTCATCGAAGATATCAAGAACTGGTCGAAGCTGGTGTATTCGATCAGATTCTTGAGCTGATGCCACAAGAAGAAAGGTCTTCGATACCAATGGGCGACGCTGGATTCTTCGATGGTGAAAGCGCCGAAAAAAGGGGGCTCACCGGTCCGAATCCGACTGACCGTGCTAAATCCGGCGTAAAACTGCACGTTTTGACGGATGAACGCGGCATCCCGTTGTCCGCCGGTATCACGGCCGCGAACGTTAACGATATTTTTCTCGTGGCTGCTGCCCTCGATCATGTTCGCATGCGCGCTCCCCGCGGGCCAGGGGGATGGACCGTTTCGCTTCGTCTTTACAAAATTGTATCACCGGTATTCCCCACGCGTGTGGGGATGGACCGACGTAGGCTATATCCCCGAGGACGTCGTCGAGGTATTCCTCACGCACGTGGGAATCCTCTAATATTCATTGGAGTGCGATTAGCAGCCACAGCCAGATAGAACGTCACCGATCTGGAGGACACCCGACTCATTCTTCCTTTTCCTCGTTGACTTGACATGCGGTAAAATACTAAACAGGTTGTTAGAGTATTCCCCACGCACGTGGGGATGGACCGTCGAGGCCGACTTGCGCGTCAGGTTCGGCGATGTATTCCCCACGCACGTGGGGATGGACCGAACGCAGCGCCCGCTTCCCGGGCATTACCAAGGTATTCCCCACGCACGTGGGGATGGACCGGTGAGTACGGAAAAGAGTACAAAGACCAGGAGGTATTCCCCACGCACGTGGGGATGGACCCAATTCTGCTCGCCGGGACGCGGTTGTGTCCTGGTATTCCCCACGCACGTGGGGATGGACCGCCGCGTATAGGTGCTTCAACTGATCCCCGATCGTATTCCCCACGCACGTGGGGATGGACCGCCTTCAGGCCCATTCCGCCGTTGATTGCATCCGTATTCCCCACGCACGTGGGGATGGACCGGTGAACCTGAACCCGGTAGAGGCTGTCCGCCGGTATTCCCCACGCACGTGGGGATGGACCGTTTCCAACGAGCGTTTGAACGAAGTCGATATCGTATTCCCCACGCACGTGGGGATCTATCGCTAATATTTATTGGAGTTTGATTAGCAACCTCATTCAGATAGGAACGCGTCACCTATCCGGCGGACATCCGAATCATCGTTCCTTTCCTTGTTGACTCGCAATGCGGGAAAATACTAAACAGGTTGTTAGGGTATTCCCCACACGCGTGGGGATGGACCGCCGTAGTGCCGAGAAGAATTGCGGACGAAAGAGTATTCCCCACACGCGTGGGGATGAACCGGGGAGCTGACGCTCCGCAACCCGTCCGAAGAGAGTATTCCCCACACGCGTGGGGATGGACCGACTGGTGGTAGGACTAATTTATTAATAACTCAGTATTCCCCACACGCGTGGGGATGGACCGACAGTGGCGGGGCCACGACTTCGGCCCCGAACGTATTCCCCACACGCGTGGGGATGGACCGGGGTCAGATTACAGGTCAATTCAGGGGTCGCCGTATTCCCCACACGCGTGGGGATGGACCGATCACACCCTCTATTTGCGGCTGGCTCGTGAGGTATTCCCCACACGCGTGGGGATGGACCGTGGGTCAGCATGGCTGAGATCTTTTTGAGCCTGTATTCCCCACACGCGTGGGGATGGACCGGACGTGGGTGAGATGGTGGAACCACTCAACGCGTATTCCCCACACGCGTGGGGATGGACCGGTTCACAGCCTCGCCTCGCAAACATCTTTCGCGTATTCCCCACACGCGTGGGGATGGACCTGCTCTACAAGACTCCGCGTGTGCTCATCCAGCGTATTCCCCACACGCGTGGGGATGGACCGAAACACGCCGCCGAGAAGCAACGCCGCGCCTAGTATTCCCCACACGCGTGGGGATGGACCGCAGGGTGAAGCGGACTTCACTGAAGAACCACGGTATTCCCCACACGCGTGGGGATGGACCGCGAAGGCGCTCGCTCATTCTTGTTCTTGCGGCGTATTCCCCACACGCGTGGGGATGGACCGGGCGGAAGCGTGATCGTCGGCAGGTTGCGCGGGTATTCCCCACACGCGTGGGGATGGACCGATCGTGTAGAGCAGCCCGTTTTGTGACGGTGTGTATTCCCCACACGCGTGGGGATGGACCGACAAGGTCTGCGACGGCGATCGTCTTCGGACCGTATTCCCCACGCGCGTGGGGATGGACCGAAAGAAGTGAAGGTTAGAACATCCGGGGATAGGCATTCCCCACGCATGTGGGGATCGACCGGCTCGATCCATAGCGCGCAGACATGCCATGTCGCATTCCCCACACGCGTAGGGATCTCCCCTTCTCCCACTAAAGTACTACAAAACCAACCTAAGACCCCGCAATGACCGACCATCCAATCCAATAACCCCTCATAAATGCCCCGGAAAACCAGGGTCTCCACTCAAACCCACTCAAGGCCGCCAACTCCCGCACCGAAGACAAAACGAGGCCACACATGAACCGGGACTTACAGGAAATACCGCGCTTCGATCATAACTGGTCGTTTCTATATTTCGAAAAAGGTCGCATCCAACAAGAACTGCAAACCGTTGCATACTGCTATCTCGAAAAGAAGATCCCCGTTCCCATCGAAACGTTGTCGCTGCTCATGCTCGGCCCCGGCACCAGCATCACGCACGAGGCCGTCAAACGCATCGCCGATTCCCGCTGCCTGCTCGCCTGGGTCGGCGAAGAAGGCATTCGATTCTATGCCGGCGGTTCTCCCGGAACGTACTCCTCGCGCCATCTGTTGCAACAGGTCTACAGCTACGCGAACGACATCGAGCGCATGAAGATCGTCCGGCGCATGTATCAGATGCGCTTCGATGAAGTCGTCGACACGAACGTTACCCTCGAACAACTCCGCGGCATGGAAGGCGCACGCGTACGCAAAGCCTACGCGGCCGCCGCCGAAGAATTCGGCGTCGAGTGGACCGGACGCAGTTACGACCAGAACGATTGGCGCGCCGGTGATCCGGTCAACCGCGCGCTCTCGGCGGCGAACTCCTGCCTCTACGGCCTCTGCCACGCGGCGATCCTGTCGCTCGGCTGTTCCCCCGGCATCGGCTACATTCATACCGGCAAACAACTATCGTTCGTCTACGACATCGCCGATCTCTACAAAACCGAGATCACCATCCCCATCGCGTTCCAGGAAGGCCAGGCACCGGCAGCCGTAGAATCGCGCACCCGCCACGCCTGCCGGGATCGCTTTCGCGAAACACGTCTCATCAAACGCATCATCCCCGACATCATGGAGGTTCTGTATGGTAATCGTCGTGCTGGAGAACGCGACACCGGGACAGAGGGGCGTGATGTCGCGGTTAACTATTGAACTCAAGGCCGGTGTCTTTGCCGGCAATCTCAATCGCCGCATCCGCGACAAACTCTGGGACCGCATCGTCCACAAATGGAACGCGAACGCCTTGCTGATCTACACCACGAACACCGAACAGGGCTACGCGGCCCG
Source organism: Leptonemataceae bacterium (assembly GCA_965227295.1). Lineage (GTDB taxonomy): Bacteria > Spirochaetota > Leptospiria > Leptospirales > Leptonemataceae > JANSYA01. The sequence continues at coordinate 783,503 of OZ245742.1, forward strand.
TTCACACGGCGACACCAGCCGCGAACTTGTCGAGATCGAAGGCATGGTTCTTACGCAGTTCACCCGGCGTAAACATCGTAAGTCGAATGATGATGATGCGGTTGATGCGGATCATGTCGGCGGGGCTGGGGGCATGTAAGGCGCGGTTCCTTTTGTTCGTTGACTTGTGATGTGCGAAACTACTTAACAGGTTGTGTCGTAGTCCCCACGCATGTGGGGATGGACCGCGCCTGCGGCCCCCACTGCCCGCCCGGACTGTGTATTCCCCACGCGTGTGGGGATCCATCGCTAATATTTATTGGAGTTCGGTTAGCAACCACATTCAGATAGGAACGCGTCACCTATCCGGCGGACATTCGAAGCATTGTTCCTTTTCCTCGTTGACTTGACATGCCGGAAACTACTAAACAGGTTGTTAGAGTATTCCCCACGCACGTGGGGATGGACCGGAGTCCCCCGCCATGGGAGAAGAAGATCAGCAGTATTCCCCACGCACGTGGGGATGGACCGGAGGCGCGGGCTCAAGATGAAAGCAGAGATTGCGTATTCCCCACGCACGTGGGGATGGACCGGTCACCTGGAATTCGATCCGGCACACATGGGTGTATTCCCCACGCACGTGGGGATGGACCGCCGTCGGAGGTAAAGGAAGATGAAAGCTAAAGGTATTCCCCACGCACGTGGGGATGGACCGCACACCTACATCCGCCGGTCCCTAAAGATTGAGTATTCCCCACGCACGTGGGGATGGACCGGAGCACACAAGCGCATGAGGACTCAAGAAATCGTATTCCCCACGCACGTGGGGATGGACCGATGCGCACTCAGGTTCCATCACAATTCTCTGCGTATTCCCCACGCACGTGGGGATGGACCGGGGCCCTGCCCGGTTACGCTGGCGGGGGTGGCGTATTCCCCACGCACGTGGGGATGGACCGTCGGAGGCGCGCCCGGCGGGTTGCTATACTTGGTATTCCCCACGCTCGTGGGGATGGACCGCTGAGCGATCGGCGCTACAACGAACTCCGTAAGTATTCCCCACGCACTGTGGGAATACCGCTAATATTCATTGGAGTGTGATTAGCAGCCACAGCCAGATAGAAACGCATCACCGATCTGGAGGACACCCGACTCATTCTTCCTTTTATCCGTTGACTTGACATGCGGTAAAATACTAAACAAGTTGTTAGAGTATTCCCCACGCGTGTGGGGATCGACCGATTACGAATCCATTCGGGCCGATTTTGTCGGGGTATTCCCCACGCGTGTGGGGATCGACCGGTGGCTGCACGGAAAATGGAAGCAGATTTACTGTATTCCCCACGCGTGTGGGGATCGACCGTGACCCTGGAGGACGGCAACGTCCACGAGGGGGTATTCCCCACGCGTGTGGGGATCGACCGTATTCTCAGGCGTCTGATTGACGTCATTTGGTGTATTCCCCACGCGTGTGGGGATCGACCGGGTTGCCTGGTAGTCGAGGATTGGGGCGGCGAGTATTCCCCACGCGTGTGGGGATCGACCGCGCCTGGAGCCTGCCATTCGTCCACTCATCGCGTATTCCCCACGCGTGTGGGGATCGACCGCAGGCCGCTATCGATAAGGCCCGGGAAGAATCGTATTCCCCACGCGTGTGGGGATCGACCGCCCGAGAAGATCGAACATGGGTAGGGTATTGAGTATTCCCCACGCGTGTGGGGATCGACCGCTGTGGGCGCACTTCGTGATCCTCTTCTGCCAGTATTCCCCACGCGTGTGGGGATCGACCGATCCCGCTGAGCGAATACCGCGAAGCCGTTGCGTATTCCCCACGCGTGTGGGGATCGACCGCCCCGACGCAGCCTCGTTGACGGAGTGTATGGGTATTCCCCACGCGTGTGGGGATCGACCGGTGCGGTCATCGTCGAGAATGCCGGCACACAAGTATTCCCCACGCATGTGGGGATGGACCGTGCTACCACGGGGACGGCGGTCGCGATCTTCAGTATTCCCCACGCACGTGGGGATGGACCGCCGATTTTCGTGATGATTTCATGTTCCTTTAAGTATTCCCCACGCGCGTGGGGATGGACCGCCCCGAGACCCGGCTTCCACGCTCCAGGGTGAGTATTCCCCACGCGTGTGGGGATTAGCCGCTAATAAACATTTAGGAGTTGTTAGTATCGTTGATCTTCGATGCGCCTCTTGCAAAACAACACGTCTCCTGATTGGTAGACATGCGAAGCACGACTCCTATTAATCGTTGACTTGCAATGCGCAAAAATACTAAACAGGTCGTTAGAGTATTCCCCGCGTATGCGGGGATGGACCGGTCGGGCGGGAGAAGAGCTACCACGCCGTCTTGTATTCCCCGCGTATGCGGGGATGGACCCAGCCGAACCCTACTACAGGCACTGGCGGAATCGTATTCCCCGCATACGCGGGGATGGACCGCCGTCGCGCCCGGACAGCCCGTTCGTGTCCGCGTATTCCCCGCATACGCGGGGATGGACCGCTGCTGACCAATTGATTGTCACTGTAGGCCAGTATTCCCCGCATACGCGGGGATGGACCGTCCACGGCCTCGCCGAGCTTCGGATTGTACGGGTATTCCCCGCGTACGCGGGGATGGACCGTGGACACCCTGGATCGGAACTTTGAGCTGGCGGTATTCCCCGCATACGCGGGGATGGACCGAACCAGTCACGCCGGAGGAGTAACCAGAAAACGTATTCCCCGCGCATGCGGGGATAGACCGTCGATTTCGTCGTCTACGCCTTCGCCCTGGACGTATTCCCCGCGCATGCGGGGATCGGCCGCACGGCAATCACAGACCGGAAGCGCTCCTGCTCTTTTCCTCACGACGCGGGGCCGCGCAGCACGCCCCGCTTCCTACTCCCCAACGCTTACATGATGACAATCATCCAACCCGTCCCCCCATCAGATAGAACGCCCTCCTCCGGAAAATCCTCGACACCCCTCCCCCGCCGCCCCTCCGTCAAACCGTGCTCACCTACAACCAGTACTGGGGCAAAGCCCGCCCGTCTTCGAAACAGAAGGCCTCATACCACCTCCTCCCCCACCACTCCCTCGACGTGGCCGCATGCGGCGCGGTGCTCCTCGAACAGCGCCCGCGCCTCCTCGAACTCCTCGTCCACCAGAGCGATCTCCCCGCAAACGTCATCCGCGAACTAATCCCATACTATCTAACCATACACGACCTCGGCAAATTCGCCCTCCCCTTCCAGGCCCTGGCACCGGATACGCTGCAAACCCTGAGCAATCGACAAACCGACCGCAAATACACCGTCCGCCACGACCACCTCGGCTTTCTCGTCTGGCGCAAACGAATCCGCAAACTACAGCTCGCTAACTGGCAGCAAAAAGAAGTCTGCACCGCAGAAAACGCAAGCATCCTGCGCAACATCATAGACCCCGCCGTCATCGCGGTCACCGGCCACCACGGCCGCCCGTCGAACTACCCGCACAATTCTCAGGGGGAAGCATTCCTCGAAGACCACTTCACCACCGAAGACATCGAGGCCGCCCTCGCATTCACCCTCGCCGCGTCCGACCTGCACCTCGACGCCACATACGAATACTTCCGAACAACGCTGCGCAACCACGCATCACAACCCGAAGCCATCCAACGCCGACACCGGCGACTCTCGCACTGGATCGCCGGCCTCGGTGTGCTGTGCGATTGGCTCGGCTCCCAGGCCGACGCATACTTTCCCTACAACGCGCAGGCCGCGTCATCTCTCGCCGAATACTATCACGAAGACGCCCTGCCCCGCGCCCGTGATGCCGTCCCGCACGCCGGCCTCGCCCCGGCTCCGGCGCGCGCGCTCACTTCGTTTGCGTACCTGTTTCCCGCGCTCCGGCGCCCCACCCCGCTCCAGCACGCTGCCGAAACCATCCCGCTCCCCGCGGAACCGCAGCTCTTCGTCATCGAGGACAGCACCGGCTCCGGCAAAACCGAAGCGGCCGGCATGTTCATCCATCGCCTGCTCGCCGCCGGACTGGCCGACGGCCTGTACTTTGCCCTGCCCACCACCGCCACGGCCGATGCCATGTACACGCGCTTTACCGGCGCCGACGAATCCCTGCATAGTTTCTATCGCAAGCTGTTTGCCGATGAAAGTTACCCGTCGATCGTCCTGGCACATAGCTGGAGTCGCCTGCATTCGGGCTTTCTCAGAACGATCATCACCCCGCCGGAGAATCTGCTCGCCGACCAGGGCGAAACCTACGGTGCCGACGACACCGGCGCCACGGCGTTCTGCAACATCTGGTTCACCGACCAGCGTAAGAAGGCGCTCCTGGCCGACGCCGGCATCGGCACCGTCGACCAGGCGTTGCTCGCCGTCCTGCAGGCGAAGCACCACGCCCTCCGTCTCATCGGACTCACCCGCAAGGTCCTCATCGTCGACGAGGTCCACGCCTACGATCCGTACATGCACCACACGCTCCGTCGACTGCTCCACTTTCACGGAGCCGGCGGAGGATCGGCCATCCTGCTCTCGGCCACCCTGCCCGCCCGCGACCGGAACGAGTTAATTGAAAGCTATCAAAGCGGACTGCGCATCTACCAGGAACTTCCGGAGCAGGAAGATGATCCCGCCGATCCGCAAGACGATGCGGCCACCGCCGCTAAACATCCGGCGAGCGTACCTTACCCGCTGCTCACGCGGGCCGGCGCGTCCGGAATTCGCGAGTATGCCGTAGAAACCACGTCGCGCAGTCGCCGCCGCGTGCGCATCAGGCGTATCCCCAATGCCGACGCGGCGCTCGATCACGTCCTCGAACAGGCCGCCCAGGGCAAATGCGTCTGCTGGATACGCAACACCGTCAACGACGCCATCGAAGCCTACGAACAACTACGCGCCCGCACGGAAAGAGCCGCACACACCACGGCCTTCCATACACCACCGGACATCCTCTTTCACGCGCGCTTCGCTCTCGGCGATCGACTCGCGATCGAACGCCGGGTCCTGGCATCCTTCGGCAAGACGAGCACGGCCACAGCACGCCGCGGACGCATCGTCATCGCCACGCCCGTGGTCGAACAATCCCTCGATCTCGACTTCGACGTCCTGCTTTCCGATCTCGCGCCCATCGATCTACTATTACAACGCCTCGGCCGCTTGCGCCGGCACCAACGCGACGCAGGCGGCAACCCACTCGCCACGGACAGCGACGACGGTCGCGGCGAAATCGAGTTCGCCGTGGTATCACCCGACCCGATCGACGAACCGTCGCCCGCATGGTACAAAGCCGACTTTCCCCGCGCCGAATACGTGTATCGCGACACGGGCCGCTTATGGCTCTCCGCCCGCGCCCTCTTCGAGCGCGGCGAACTACACATGCCGGACGATTCGCGTGCGCTCATCGAAGAAGTCTACGGACCCGGATCGCACGAACGCATCCCGCCAGGCTTACGTGCGGCATCCGAAAAGGTACGCGGCAAAGCCGCCGCGGATCGCAGCACGGCCGATCACAATACCCTCGATCTGGATACCGGCTACAAAGTTGCGTACGGCGAAACTTACGCGGACGACTACCGCTCCCCCTCGCGTCTCGGCGAACCCACCGTGCGACTCTACCTCGCGCGCTACGACAGCAAACAGCGGCGCCTGGCACCGTGGATTCAACCGGAAGCAGTGGATGATTCACAAACAACACAGCAAGATGCGGCAACCCAACAACGCCTCGCCGCGCTCCATGCGTGGGAGTTGAGCACGGTAACGGTGGCCACCCGCAAAATCGCCGGCCAGGCGCAGCCGGAACATCCCGAACATGCGCAGGCCCTGGCCGCGTGGAAAGAGTCCCGCCCGGATCGCGGTCGCTACAGCCCGGTCATTCTTCTTGAACCCGATGTCGCCACAAATCCCACCGCGGACCCGACCGGCGAATGGACCGGCCAGGCCCGCAATGAAAAAGGCAGCCTGGTCCAGGTCCGCTACTCGGCGGAACTGGGGCTGCGGGTAGATTGATCCCCACTTACGTGGGGAAGGAAAACGCACACGGAACACGTATGCGGAACATTCCCGGTGGATTCCCGAGAATGGACATGTTTTCTCGACCAGGCCCAAAGCTCAATTCATCGTCCTTGGGCACGTCCTTCATTACACAGAACACATATGCTTTGATTTTTTTCATTGACATTGCCGACAAGGCGGGTTAATATCCCCGAAAGAACCGACAAGGAGCGCTCCATGAAAATCGAATCCGATGTATATTCCTTAGTAAGGCTTCCGGAACGAGGAATTATTCTCATCATTAGACAAAATCAGATAGTAGTGCTAAGGGACTATCGTATCGTGCGCCACATTAACCTGTAGTCGACCGTGTCCCAACTATCCTTCCACTTACTCGATGACCCCTGGCTCCCCGTCCGCCGCAGCAGCGGCGCCGAGACCTGGATCACCCCCGCGGACATCACGTCCAATCCCGGCAATGATCCGGTCGTCGCCCTGGCGAGTCCGCGGCCGGACTTCGACGGCGCGCTGCTACAGTTTCTAATCGCACTGCTGCAATCCACCTGTGCGCCGACGTCATCCCAGGAGTGGCTCAAACGATTCGTAGATCCGCCCTCCCCCGGTGAACTACGAGAACTCTTCGCCGTAGACGAATCAGCCTTTGCCTTCGCGGGCGAAAAACTACCCTCGCGCTTCTTACAAGACGTCGAACTCGCCTTCGATCCCGACGACGCCGTGCCCATCGCCGGCCTGCTCATTGATTCCCCGGGCGCGAAGACCCTCAAGGACAACGCCGATCATTTCGTAAAGCGCGACCGCGTGAACGGACTGTGCGCGGCCTGCACAGCGACAGCCCTGTTCACGTTGCAAACGAACGCACCCTCCGGCGGCGTCGGCCATCGCACCTCACTGCGCGGCGGCGGACCACTGACGACTCTGCTCACTCTCGATCCGGCAACGACCTTACCGAACACACAGCGCCCCACACTCTGGCACGATCTCTGGTTGAACGTCCTGCCGCTGGCCCCCAGGGATGCGGGCCGGCGCACATCCAAAACGAAACGCGCAGACATCTATCCCTGGCTCGCTCCCACGCGCACCAGCGACAAGAGCGGCGTGCTCACCACGCCCGATGATGTCCACGCTCTACAAATGTACTGGAACATGCCCCGGCGCATCGTCTTCGATCCGGAGACGACGCCCGGCGATTGCGATCTCTGCGGGCGCAAAGATGAACTCTATACACGTTACGCGACGAAAAACTACGGCACGAACTACAGCGAAGGTTTTCGACATCCGCTCAGCCCGCACTACAAAGACGAGAAGACCGGCGCCACATCACCCCTGCACCCCCAGCCGGGCGGCATGACGTATCGCTACTGGCTGCGACTCATGCTTCCGACAAAAGAAGCCAACAATCTGCCCGCGCATGTCGTCACGGCCTTCGAAGGCCGGCGGCAGGACGGTGATCTGGAGGACATAGACGATCTCGATTATCTGCTCTACGCCTTCGGCTACGACATGGACAACATGAAAGCCCGCGCATACTACGAGGCGCGCATGCCGGTCCTGTTTGTATCCAAAGACGTTCGTGAAGTATTCGCGCGTCTGGTCGCGGACATGTTGAACGGAGCGAATCAGTTCGCCGGCAATACCCGCAACGCCGTAAAGCAGGCCTGGTTTCGCCGGCCCCAGGACGTCCGCGGCAATGCCGACTTCATTCGCGATGAATTCATCCAGGCTACCGAAACCGGATTCTACGATCATCTCCACCGGCTGAAGCAGCAGGGCGAAGATGGCCGAACGGTCCTCACGGAATGGCACGCGCATCTACATCGCGCGTCTCTCGCGACGTTTCACAAATACGCTCCGCCGCCCCAGGCCCGCTCCCGGCACATGCAGCGCTACGTCGAAGCGATCCGCTTTCTCTTGATGTGCAACTATTCGAAGAAGCTCAAAAACTTGCTCAACGTTCCCGAGAAAAAGTTCGTCCCACCGGAGGACGCAATCGAAGGCATCGCACGGGAGGACGCATTACATGCATAACGACAACCCATTCGAACGCCTGGAGGTCGCCAGGCAATTCGCCGGGCTGCTTGAGCGCGTCAACGAATCACGCGGTGATCGTGCGATGCTCCGGCGCTGTCGCGATCCGCACGAAGTTCTCGGCACGCGCATGTTCGCGGAATACTCGCGCCGTCTTCTCGGCAAGGAATTCCCGGAACTCATCAACAATCCCCCCGAGGACCACCAGCTCGGCATGGCCGCCGCTATCGGCCTGCTGGGTCATGTACGCCGAAACCGTGTCGTTCGGTTTTCGTACGCTGTGGACTTTCGCTCCCGCTTCGCCGCACAGTTAGGGAAAGGACCGGAAGATTCACGACCACGCCTGAGCGAATTGCGTTTCCGCCGTCTGGTAGCCTGCCAGGACCGCATCACCCTCTATCCTCAAATCATTCGCGCCATCCATCAACTCGGCGATAGCGTCGACCTCGTCAGTCTCGCCGGGGCCCTGTACGACTGGCGACCGGGTGCGACCGGTGATCCGCTGCGGCGACGCTGGTCATACGCATACTACAGTACCTTCACCGAAAACTATCCCACATCCTTCCAGGAAGGCAGCCCCGGACCTGCCGGAAATACAACGGACTCAACGGAGAACACCGAATGAAACGCTTCTTACAACTACACATCCTCACGAGCTATCCGCCATCGAACGTCAACCGTGACGATCTCGGCCGGCCGAAGACCGCCGTAATGGGCGGCCGGGAGCGGTTACGCATATCCTCACAAAGCCTCAAGCGCGCGTGGCGGACCTCGGAAGTCTTCGAAGCGGCGGTCGCGCAGGAGCATCGCGGTGTGCGCACGAAAGAACTCGGCAAGCAGGTATACTCTAAGCTTCTCGAAGAAGGCGTCAAAGAAAAGGACGCGCGCGAGTGGGCCCGAGACGTCGCCGGAGTATTCGGAAAGCTGCGTAAGCCCGCGGAATCGAAAAAGTCAAAGAAAGACGATTCCGAAAAAACGAGCCAGCGCAAAGAACTACAGGACCTGGAGATCGAACAACTGGTGCACGTCGGCCAACCCGAACTGGACGCCATCGCGGAACTCATCAACGAATTGGTGAAGCGCGGCAAAGGACCGACGGACGAAGACCTCGAGTTACTGCGCAAAGAGACCCACGCCGCGGACATCGCCCTCTTCGGACGCATGCTGGCATCCTCGCCTAACTACAACGTCGAAGCGGCGGCCCAGGTCGCCCACGCGCTCACCGTGCATTCGGTCGCCGTCGAGGACGACTTCTTCTCCGCGGTCGATGATTTGAATCGCGGCGACGAAGACAGAGGCGCCGGCCACCTCGGCAGCACCGAATTCGCGGCGGGTCTGTTCTATCTCTACATCTGCATCGATCGCAATCTATTGCAAGACAACCTGCGCAACGACGGCCAGGTAGACCCCACCGCTGCGGAACAGGCCATCCGCGGCCTCGTCGAAGCCGCCGCCACGATTCCGCCCGGCGGCAAACAGAACTCGTTCGGCAGCCGCGTCTACGCCTCGCGTGTGCTCGCCGAAAAAGGCGACGGCCAGCCGCGCTCGCTATCGGTGGCGTATCTTCGTCCCGTAAACGAGGCGGCCCATAACGAAGATCTTCTCGCCGACGCAATACAGGCCATGGACCAAACGCGAGAAGATTTCGAACGCGCCTACGGACCTACCACCGCCGCACCCTACAATCTCGACGTGCCCGGCCGCAAAGGTACGCTCGCCGAACTCTTAGACTATTGCGTAAGCGAATGAGCACAGCAGACGATCATCGATGAGCAAGAACCGCGCATATCTACTCTTTCGTCTCTATGGACCGCTCGCCTCGTTCGGAGACACGGCCGTCGGAGAGTACCGTCCGACCTACGACCGCCCCTCGAAGTCCGCGGTGCTGGGCCTCGTCGCGGCGGCGCTGGGCATCCGTCGCGACGAGATCGGTGTTCACGAAAGCCTGGAGCGACAGTTAGGCTTCGGCGTGCGGGTGGAATCCGCCGGCATGTTGATGCGTGACTTTCACACCAGCCAGGTCCCGCCGGCACGACTGCATCGCATCTATCCCACGCGACGCACAGAGTTGCTTTCATCGGATCTTACAACCATCCTGTCCACGCGCGACTATCGCTGCGACGCGCTGTATCACGTCGCACTCTGGCACGTGCCCGGCCAGACGAAAAAACTCGTGGCATCACTCGAAGACATTCAGCAAGCGTTACGGCAACCGAAGTTTACACTCTATCTCGGACGCAAATCATGTCCGCTCGCCTTCCCGCTCGCTCCGCAACTCGTCGAAGCACGCAATCTTCGATCGGCTTTCCACAATGCCGGGACAAAGAATACGGCGGACTCCGCACAAGAACAGCTCCTGCAGCAATTGAAGCGCGGTCTGCGCATTCGCAATAGCGAACGAGCACGAATCTATTGGGAAGGCGACGACTCGGGTTTCCAGGCGCATACCGCGGCACAGCGCCGCGACCGCGTCACGAATCGACAACGCCAGCAGTTCGGCAACCGCACGGAGTACCAGGGCCTCGACGACACCGCAGGGGACGCAGACTGATGTACTTCAGTAAGATCGAAGTTCCGCCCCCCGGCTTCGGCCGTCCTCTGCCGTTGGGAGATCCCTACAGCGTCCACCAATCGATGTGGGCCCTCTTCCCCGAAGATCCCAATGCGCAGCGCGATTTTCTGTATCGCCAGTTGGATGATTCCGCGCGATCTTTTTACGTAGTCTCCGCACGTCGCCCGCAAGCTACCAGCGCACTCCCGTGGCAGATCCGCACAAAACAATACGATCCTCGCGTCTCGTCCGGACAACGACTCTGGTTCGAAGTCCGCGTCAATCCCACGGTGACACGCTCAGACGGCAGCCGACAACAGCGCCACGACTACGTCATCGATTACAAAAAACGCCTGGAAAGCACGGCCGAAGCCGAACTCCCGTCCCCCGGCCGATTGCTACACGACGCCGCGTGTGAGTGGTTGGACAAACGCTGTGAGTCTCACGGCTTTACGTTCGAATCGCACGCGCTACGCGTACAAGATCGCGATTATCTTAAGTTTAAGAAGGGCTCAGCTTCGCCCGAAGTCACCATCGGCACACTCGATCTGGCCGGCCTGCTCACGGTCCAGGACCCGCAGCGCTTTCGCGAAACTCTCTATAACGGCATTGGTCGCTCTCGTAGCTTCGGCTGTGGTTTGCTGCTGGTCCGGCGTTCGGGGGGCCCGGGGATACACTCTTTACTTTAGCGGGGGCGTTGTTGGTCGGCGAATACGGCAGTCCCGACGATCAGCCGGCCACCGAACCGCCGCGGTCCGTCTTTTTTCCGGCGGGATATGTCACCGATCCCCGGGAGGATTTGAATCCGGAGACGAGCGTGCGGTTACATTTTTTTTGGCATAGATTAATGTAGCGAAGGTGAATTGCGTCTTACAAAATGTGGAGCTTTCTGCCGCCGCCCCGAAAACCAACGCAACCGCCCCGCCCCACAAGCGTCAGCGATTGGAGCGATGGCCGAAGGCCAGGGGGTGACTAAAAAGTCCGCGGGAAATACAACGTGCCATATTTTGACAGTTTTGCGGCGAAGCCGCTCTTGGCGCCAGGGATCGGAAGGGTTGCGCCGACAGGCGCAAGTCCGGAGCACAGCGGAGGACCGCAGGCGAAGCCGGACGCCGACAAGGCTCCGCTCGTCGGAGCCGCGTCAGTTGGCTTCCCCTCTGGAGAGCCCGGTCGCCGCGCAAGCGGCGAGGCGCCCAAAAGAGCATTTCGGTTTTCTCATGTTTTTCAGTGAGAAATCAATGTGTTAACTTAAAATAAAACAATATTTGTATGGGCGTTCCCCTCCGTGCTTCGCGCTCGGTGGGGAAGAGAAGGAAAGCCGCCCCGACAAGCGGGGCGGCTTTCCTACCCCTGCACGGACATCACCGCTTCTTCTTCGCTGTCATACACTGCAAAGAACGAAATCAGCTTCGTCAACGTGAGCACGTGCCGGGTGGCCGGGGAGAGACACGCCAGAGCCAGGCGGCGGTCCTTCTTGCCTAACTGCTGAGAAAATGAAATTAAGGCGCCGACGCCGCTGGAGTAGATCGTCTCGACGTTTTCCATGTTGATGACGACGTGATTATCCGAAGTTTCGAGACAATCCTGAAGGATGTCGCGCAGGGCCGGCATGTTGTAGATGTCCATGACACCCCAGACCTCGAAGATCGTGACGCCGTCCTGTTGTCGCTGCTCAATGTCCATGAGTTCGTCGATACTTCGCGCAGTAGACCGCATCAGTACAATCGCGTCAAAACAAAACCGCGATTTTCGAGCAGTTGCAGCACGCCTTCCTTGCCGGGCAAATGCAGAGCCCCCACGGCCACGAAGGCCCCGCCGGCACGCATGTAGCCGTCCATGCGATTGGTCATAACGTGATTGCGATTGTTCAGGAGACGCCGGTGCACGCGGGCCAGCAACGGATTGCCCCGCTCCTGATCCGTCAGGGATTGGACGATGCGCGCAAGATTTCGTTCGCTGTACGCGCGGATGAGGTCGTCGAGATCGAGATTGCCGCGATTGTCGAGGTCCTGCACGGCCGCGCGGATCAGTGCGACCTGATCTTCCCGGGAAAGGCCGTCAAAGATGGCGACCTGTTCATCCACCGTCTCCAGTTCCACCACGAGCATTTCCCGTTCCAGGGCGCGGCGGTAGAGCATGACGTCCAGAACCTCGGCTTCGCCCTCGCCCAGGAGGGCGCCGCGTAACACGGCCGATTGCGGCGGCGTGCTGAGGATCATGATCACGGCCCAGGGTTGCATAAACCGCGCCGCGTCCTCCGGAATGCCGTAATCTTCGAGCAGGTCTTCCGTGCTTTCGTAGAGCGACGGCCCCAGGGCTTCTTCCAGGGTGCGACCGTCCCGATAAAACATGCGCATGGACAGCCGCGCGAGATTGGCCGGATCCATGGCGATTTCGGGATGAAAAGATTGCGAAGATGTGAAGGCCTGCTCCACCACCGGCGGCAAATTCGTGACCCGCGGATCGTCCACGTGAATGGTGCCGAAGACAAAGGCCGGTGAAGATTGGCCCGGCGCTTCGATCTTCCAGAGCAGGCCCTGGCCGTAGGGAATATCCGGTACCGGGGCGGGAACCGGCCGCGGACGTTGCTGCCCGGCGCAGGCGCCCAGAAGAACGAGCGCAAACAACAGCGCGGATCCGGAAGACGCAAGCCGGCGAGTCATTGGATGAGAATAACAGGTTTCATTCGAACGTCAATTGCTATTGTAGAAGATGATCCTCAAGCTGATCTTTCTCGCTCATCTCGGAGCGACGATCTACATGACCGGACTCATCTGGTTCGTGCAGTTGGTCCACTATCCCCTCTTCGCCCACGTCGGCACCGATGGTTTCGTGCGCTACGAGGCACTGCACACACGATGGACCACGCTCGCCGTCGGCCCCATGTTCTTTGAAGCATTGACTCTACCGGTGCTGTTTTTGTACGCACCCGTGGCTCAGTTCAACGTAGCGGTCTGGATCGCCGCGGCCCTGGTGCTGATCAACTTCGCGTCGACGGCGTTGCTACAGGTGCCGCAACACACCAGGCTGACCCAGGGCTTCGATGCCGCGGCGCACCGATTTCTGGTGCGAAGCAACTGGATTCGGACCAGCGCCTGGTCGTTGCGGAGCGGGATTTTGCTGGCGCTGCTCTGGGCGATGCTACCGGGATGATTTCTTGTTCAAAATATGCCCGAGGTGATAAGGTAATATTTTTTTTGGGCGCGTCGCCTGCGGCGACCGCGCTGCTCCGGGCTCGCTGTTCGCTCGTTCCTGCGTTCGCTTCGCTCGCTACGGAATTGCGCTTGCGCGCAACCCTCCGCATCGCTCGCGCGAAGAAACGAACTCAAACATCGCCCACCAACTCACCAACCACGAAACCCCTCCCACTCTTCCCTCGGCGCCTCGGTGTAAATCTTCCTCTTCGACCTCGTACACGAAAAACCCGGGACGCCTTGCGACGCCCCGGGAGCTACGTGACAGACTTCCGACTTACGCCGTGAAGTCGACGGAGTGGCCGGATTCGGGGTTTTGTACCTTTGCTTCGACGTTGACTTTCAGAAGCTTCGAATCCATGGACTGGCCGGCATCGACGATTTTTTGATTCAGCTGATTGAGCTGATCCACCGATCGTGAGACCTGGGCCATTGCCTGGCCGGCGTTGAATGCCGATCCTACTTGCATACTTCTACCCCCGGAGTGTAGTGTTATCAGATACGGAATTCCGGGGGCTCAACCTTAGGCCGGAGGAGCGGTTTTTTCGTGGATAACCGGGCGAAATCCGGCTTTACAGCGGTCCAATCAGGAGCAGACTCCCATTCAACCATGCTCGGTTCCGCTCATCGCTCGCCGGCCCCGTTCCCGTGGTTCCTGCTTGCCCTGCTCCCGGCCGCGGTCCTGCTTTCCGGCTGCGCCCTTTTGCCGAACGCCTGCCTGCTCAACAGCTGTCCGTGTCGGAGTTCCTACACCATCTACGAACCGGAGAATCCGACGCGCATCGTCGTCCGGCAGTCGCCGGGCTACGACAAACTCTTCGACTCCTGCTCGTGCCGCAAACGCCTGCAGCCCTACGGGGCCCGGGTCGCCCTCATCTACAACAGCGATCTTACGAACGAATGCCGGCCCATGGCCGCTCTGGAAGCCGGCATCTACGAACCGGTGGAGGGCCATGAGGCCCGCAACATTCTGCGCAACGCCGCCGGCCAACTCGGCGCCAACGCCGTGGTCCTCGACAGCTTCGAACCGGGCCTGGGCGTCACCGGGCGCGCCCTGCACTGCTCCGATGATTTTCTCACGAAGTTCGGTTACGGAACCATCCGCCGCAAAGAGCCCGGGCCTAAAAAGAAAGACGAACCGGACGAGCCGCAGACCAAACTCGCCTGGCAACGTTGTTCCTACGGCCAGGGCGCCGCCCGCGAAACCTGCACGGGCGACGCCCTGAGCAGCACATACATCGAAGCCCGCAGGTACTGCGAGAACCTCGACGCCGACGGTCGCACCTGGCGCCTGCCCGCCGTCGAAGAACTGCGCCGCCTCCTGGACGCGAAACAGCCGGACACCGCGGCGCAAATCGATCCGCAACGCTTTCCGAATACGCGACGCCACGTCTACTGGACCGCCACGCCGTACCGCAAGGAACCGAACACCATGTGGGTCGTTGACTTCGAGACCGGCGAGGCCTACGGCTACGCCGACGACAATCCCGGCTTCGTGCGCTGTGTTTCCGAGGAAAAACCGGACGACGGTCCGGGCCGCGGCGTGGCGAAGCGACCTTAACGCGTATCGCAACTTACGGAACGCAGAACTGAAAGTCTAAGCTACCGAAGCAGCCCGCGCACTTCGGCCAGCAGCGCCTGCGTATACTGCACCCGCCCCTCGAAGTTCATGTGCGAGCCGTCGAAGTACAATTCCGCCTCGCTCTCGAAGACTTCCGGCGCGAGCCGCACATACTTCACGTTTTCGTATTGATCCGCCGCCTCACGAAACACCGCGCGCACGTGCTCCTCAAAGCCCGCGTCACGTTCCGGAAAGAGCAGAATGTTCGGCGTCTCCAGCAACACGAACGTCGTCTGTGGATGCTGCTGCGCAAGCGCGATGATGCGGCCGAACTCCGCCACGTCTCCGGCACTAATCTTCTCCGGCGAGTACTTAGCGTACTGCTCGCGCCAGAGTTGCAGGCGCGGGTCTTCGCCGGGGACCGTTGCCGGAGCCTCTTCTGCGTTCGGCCCGTCTCCGACATCGTCCTCGCCGTCATCCGCCGGCGTCCCGGGCGCGCCGCTTGCGTCGACCGGCGCGCCGCCGCCCGCCGGGGTTCCGCCTAAATCGAAGATCGGCGTATCATCCTGCGACTCCCACTCAACGCCGAAGACCTTCGCGATCTGTTTACCGATGGCCCCCGCACGATTATAGATCCGCGCGCCGATGAAGTAGCTCACGCCGTTCAGGCTGCACGTGCGAAAGATACGTTCTACGTATAAATCCCGGGCGGCCATTTTTTCCGCCAGGTACTCGCGCAGTATGCCTTTGTGATAGTAACCGATCAACGGCCGGAAGGCCCCGGCAGGATAACGCTCCGCATGAAACGAGTACTTATCCGTTTCCAGAATGATCAGCGCGGGCGGTGACTCGCCGTGGCGTTCGAAGTATTCCTCAACCAGGTGCCGGCGTATTTCCATGTTGCCGCCGGGCACGCTGAGCATCGCAAACTCACGGCCGGTGGCCTGGCTCAGAAATTTCACGTCGATGTCCCAGAAGACGTGCGACGAGCCCACAACCACGGCGTCGCTGCGTTCTTCAATCGCGCCGAGTTTGTGCAGATCGTTGAACCACGGATACACCGCGAAGTAAATCAAGGCGTCCATGAGAAAGACGCTCACGAGAAAGATCAACGCGCGCAGCGCAAAGCGCGGCCAGGGCGTCGCCTTAGAACTGGAAGTAGATGAAACTCTGTCCATAGAACGCTCCCAGTAAAAGAATCGCCGCGCACAAGAACGCGTAGTACGCGTAGTTCAAACCGAATCGCCGCATGCCCGGCAGGCCGCGCTCCACGAAAGAGCTGGCCCGCAACGCTTCGAACAGAACTAGCAGCACAATCACCACGACACCGGTTTTACGATAAAAAACCTCCAGCGGGAAAATGTGCAGCGCGACCCGGTCTTCGGCAAAAAGATGCGTGAGCACATACGCGGCGTCTTCGAAGCCCGGCGCCCGAAAGAAGACCCACGCCAGCACGGCGCAGTGAAAAACGAAAATCATCTTCAAGCAAGCAACAGCCGTCGCCGCCCGGCTGCCCTCCGCGAAGAGCGGGCCGCCGTACACGCGCACCCACAAACCGCTCGCAATCCGCTCCAGAATCAAGAGCGCGCCGTGAATACCGCCCCAGATCACGAAGTTCCAGCTTGCCCCGTGCCAGAGCCCGCTCACGACGAACACGATCATTAAGTTTACATAAACGCGCATTAGTCCGGCCCGGGAACCGCCCAGAGGAATGTAGAGGTAGTCCCGAAACCAGGTGGACAGCGAAATGTGCCAGCGCCGCCAGAAGTCCGCGAAGCCCGTGCTGAAGTACGGCGTGCGAAAGTTCGTCATAAGCCGCACGCCGAGAACGCGAGCCGCGCCGATGGCAATGTCCGAGTAACCGGAGAAGTCGCAATAAATCTGAAACGCGAAGAAGTAGGTCGCAACGATCAGCGGCCAGCCGGAAAACTCGCCGGCGTTGTTGTAGACCGGATCCACGTACATCGCCAGACGATCGGCCACCACGAGTTTCTTGAAGAAACCCCACAGCATCAGCTTGAGTCCGCTCACGGCCTCGTCGCGGTCGAAGAACCGCCGGGCCTGCAATTGCGGAATGAGATTCGCCGGGCGTTCGATGGGCCCGGCCACAAGCTGCGGAAAAAACATGACGAACAGCGCGAGCATCTGCGGATCCTGCTCGGCATGCTGATCGCCGCGATAGACTTCGATCAAATAACCGGCGGACTGGAACGTATGGAACGACAACCCGATCGGCAGAATTAACTGCAGCGCCCAGGGTTCCACGGCGACACCGAAGAACTGCGCTACGGCGTCCACGTTTTCGTTGAAGAAGTTGAAGTATTTAAAGACAAACAGCACGCCGAAGTTCGCGATCAACGAAAGCACCAGTACAATGCGCGCGTTCTTCTTGCTGATGCCCGCGGCCGCCACGCCGTCGACGGCCGGGCCGGCGTGGCGGCGTTCCAGGTACAGCGCGGCCGCGTAATCCACGGCGATGGTCGCGAGCAAAATGAAAATGTAGTACCACACGAAGAACATGTAGAACACGCAGCTCGCGATCAAGAGCAACGTCTTCCGCCAGGCGTGGGGAATCGAGAAGTGCAGCAGGACGACGGCGGGGAAGAAGATCAGAAAGTGCCAGGAGTTGAATAGCATGGTGCCGGTCGAGAACTCAGGGAACTATAGATCCGGGACGGGGAGCGAAAGCAACAGGAAAAGCGCGGCGATTTCACGACGGGAAAAACCCCTGCACAGCCGCGGAATCGATTGACCGATCCAGGCGCGCCGTGCAAAGAAGGGCATATGATGCAACCAGCGAGCCTCCGCCGCGAACGCGCCCCGTGGTACGAAATCCTCGGATTCGCCATCTTCGACTTCGCGAACTCCGCGTACACCACCGTAATCATCACCGTCGTTTATTCCGTCGTCTACCCCAAGTACATCGTCCAGGACCTGCAGTACGGCAACTTCATGTGGTCCGTCGCCCTGGCCATTAGCTACTGCTTCGTCGTGATTACGGCCCCCATCTTCGGTGCGATCATGGACTTTTCCGGCTCCAAGAAAAAGTTTCTGCTTGTCACGTATCTCATCACGGTCGTAGCGTCGGCGGCACTGTTCTTCGTCGCCCCGGGCGCGCTCTTCCTCGGCGCATTGTTCATCGGCATCTCCAACTTCGGTTTCGCCAGCGGGGAGAACATCGTCTCGGCCTTCCTGCCGGAACTCGGCCCGCCGGAGTCCCTGGGAAAAATCTCCGGCTACGCCTGGGGCCTGGGGTACTTCGGCGGCATCGCCTCGACGCTGCTCGTGATGGGCGTCACCGGCAGCCCCGGCGAAGGCGACTTCTACGAAAGCGGCAAACAATGGATCGGCCCCATCACCGGCATCTTTTTTCTCATCGCCGGCATCCCCACGTTCCTTCTAATGAAAGAACGTGCCGTTAAGCACAGCCTCCCGGCCGGCGAGTCTTACGTCAGCATCGGCTTCAAGCGGCTCAGCAAAACGGTCTCCGAACTCGGCGCGTTCAAAGATCTCATAATCTTTCTGGTTTCGTACTTCTTCGCGTACTCCGGCCTGGCCATCGTCATCAGCTTCGCGTTCATCTACGGCGACCAGGTCATCCAGTGGGACGAGGGCACTCCGGCATTGATGTTCGCGCTCACGAACATCTCCGCGGCCATCGGCGCCGTCATCTTCGGTTTCATTCAGGATCGCATCGGCGACAAACTTACGTACAACATCACCTTAGGAATCTGGGCGGTAGCCGTCTATCTCATCTACGATGCGGTAAACGTCACGCTCTGGATCAACGGCGCGCTGGGCGCCGACTACGAAACCCAGACGGTCTTTCTGTTCATCGGTTCGCTGGCGGGCCTGTGTCTCGGCGCCACACAATCGGCGTCCCGCGCGGTCACGGGGGTCTTCAGCCCCACGTCGAAGTCCGGGGAATTCTTCGGCTTCTGGGGCATCTCCACGAAACTCGCCGCGGCCATCGGCATCTTCAGCCTCGGTTTGTTGCAGTACAACGTCGGCCTGCGGAACGCCATCCTGCTCTGCGGGGCGTTCTTCCTGATCGGCCTCTTCATCAATCTCTTCACGGATGAAGAACGCGGACGGCGTGCAGCCATCGAACACGACGAACGTCCTCCGGCGTAAGAATTGTCCACTCCGAGGACCGAGGCACCGAGGGGAAAGAAGAAGAGAAGAAAGTCTTTATTCTAAACAGCTAACGCGCGCATTCTTAGCCCGATTGCACAAAGGCTACGATTGCTCTCCCCAAAAAACCTCGGTCCCTCGGTCCTCGGAGTCAAATCTTCATCTTCGCAGTTGCTTCACGATCCAAACGCAACTGCTCCACCAACTCCTCCACCGAATCGAACTTCACCTCGTCCCGCAAACGATCCCGGAAGAACACCCGCAGCTCCTGGCCGTAGAGATCCTCGTCAAAGTCCAGCAGATGCGCTTCGATGCTCAACTGCTCCTGACCGAACGTCGGATTGTAGCCGACATTCACCATCGTCTTGAAACGCCGGCCGCCCCACTCGGTGACGGCCGTGTAGACGCCGCGACCGGGCACGGTCTTCGTCGGCGATACGTCCAGGTTCGCGGTGGGAAAACCGAGGTCCGTGCCGCGTTGTTTGCCGCGCACCACCAGCGCGCTGATGAAAAAATCGTGGCCGAGCATGCGGTTCGCCCCGGCCACGTCGCCGTCCTCAATCCGTCGGCGAATCTTCGACGTGGACACCACCTCGCCGCGAAACTTCACCGCGCCGATCTGCTCCACGCGAAAATCGTAGCGTCGGGACATCTTCTTTAAGAACGCATAGTCACCCTTACGCCCCCGGCCGAAGCGCTGGTCGTAACCGATGATGATGTGTTTCGCATGCAGCTTTTCGAGTAAGATTTCTTTTAAGTATCGCAGGGCGGACATTTGCGCCAGCTCGCGCGTGAACGGCAGAAAGATGACCGCGTCCAAATCGAAGCGCTGGTACAGGGCGATCTTTTCGTTGTAGGTAAACAACTCCGAACGCCCCGCATCACGTTTGCCCAGGACCAGGTCCGGATGCGGATGATACGTCACCAGGATGCGCGCGTGCGCGTCGCCACGGCTGCGCTTCTGCACCCGGGAGATCAGCGCCTGGTGACCGCGATGCATGCCGTCAAAGACGCCCAGGGTCAGCGCCGAGGACTGCCAGCCGGCCTGAAAATCGTTGAGATCGTGAATGATGTGCATACCGATACTAAGAAGGGGACCAACCCCGGAGACGCCGAACTATGCCAGGACCCTTTCTCTCAGCCCCGCGCCTCATCGTCTACTGTATGATCATCCTCAGCGCCGGTACGCTCCACGCCGACGCCGCCCTGCGCTTGCCCTACGAACACAATTTCGGCACCGATCCGCAGCATCGGGACTATCTACCGGACCGCGAAATCGAGCTGTGGGCCCGCAATCAGAACCTCATCCTCGTCCCCGATGATCCCGGCTACAATCTCCAGGACTTCGAAGCCGAGACGATCCCGCCCTACGGCAAGACCTTTGAGCTCGGCGCGCCGGGGGACGGCCGGGTCTATCTGCACCTGGACCTGGTGGCCTTTCGGCCGCTGGAAAACGGAGATATCCCGCGGGTGCGCTGGTTACAGGTCTTCGTCAACGACCACCTGCTGGCCACGCTGTACCGCGGCGGAGGCGCCTTTCTGGAATCCCCCCAGGTCATCCTGGTGGAGCGAGAGCATACGATGGACCGGCGTCTGCAGGTCTATTTGCGGCCGTCCCCGGGGGACGGCTACTTTGCCATCTGGGATGCGTACGTGACGAAACGCGGAACGCCGACGCTCAGCCCGCCACGCGATTTTTGAAATCTTCGGGCGAGAGGATTTCAAAGTACGAGGTGAGCCCGCTGACCTTGAAGACCTTTTCGATGGCGGGCTTCAGGTTGGCGACGCTGAGTTTGCCTTTGAGCCCCTGCACGTAGTTGAGGGCCTTTATGAGAATGCCGATGCCGCTGGAGTCGATGTACGTAAGGCGGTCCATGTCGATGATGACATCCAGGTTCTCGTCCTTCACATGTTCCTCAAGCGCGGCCTTGAGATCGAGGGATGTGTAGATGTCGAGACTGCCTTCCAGTTCGTAAATAATCTGATTTCCGTTTTTTTTGACGTTGATTTCCATATACAGGACGTGCAGGATGAGGAAGTGCGGGTGCTCCCGCTGCAAGGCACAGGATCGGGGGCTTCAGTCAAAATTCAATGAAAAAAAATAATGAAAATGAACCCTCCGCCCGCCGGAATTTAAGCCCCACCCGGCTCGATTTTAGGGCGGCTTCCGCCGATATTCGCAGAGACCGTCCTTATCCTCGAAGCTGAGGCCCGGATATGAACACCATGAATTTTCGTCGAATCGCACTCATCCTCATCGCGCTGCTGATCAGCGGCCTCTTCGGCCTCGCCGCGACACCGGAATTTTCCGGCGTAAGGAAGCCGGACCCGGACCAGCTCCGGGTCATGAAGACGCTGAACCGCCAGATCGCCATTGAGCAAAAGGAGATCGCCGCCTATCACGAAGACCTGCAGGAACGTGAATGTACCGCCACCCACGGCGGCGAACAGATCTTTTGCTCCTACTACCAGATCGACGAAAACGGCGAGTCGCTGATCCCGCTCAATGCCGTCATCGAGACCTATTACGGCCAACGCCAGCGCTTCGTGCGCAACGAACTGGCCAGGGTCCGCTGGGAAAACGAGAAGCCCGTCTTCTTTCAGTTCGAGGTCCGTCGCGGAGCCATCGGCAAGGGCGCCGTCCTCATCAAACGCATCTGGGGCAATACCATCGCCGAACAGGCCGAAGCCGACGAAAACGAAGTCACCACCCAGGCGCCCCTGGACCTGGTCGTGAACGAGCTGCTTTCGTCCGGCAAGGGCGACTTTGTGAACTTCCGCTTCCCCACCGAGGAAGTGGTCCGGGACAGCGTGCAGGAAGTCGAAATCGACGGCAAGAAGACCGAAATCCAGGTCATCTACGTTCGGGATCCGGCGCAGAAAATCAACATCATGAAAGAGTATCTGCGCATGCTCCGCCTGCTGAACCGTCGCCTCGACTGGACCGTGCGTTCCAAGAATGCCCGTCAGGCCGCCGACATCGAGCGCATGCTGCGACAGTAACGGCCCCGAACACATGCGAAGTGCTGGATTTCCCGGCGGGGATTTGGTAGCGTTACCTGTGAACGCAACCGGCGCTCAACACCAGGTCTTCGTCGATCACTACGCGAGTCTCGGCATCAGCGTCGCGGCCTCGCTGGACGAAATCAAACGCTGCTTCCGCCGCCTGGCCAAACAACACCATCCGGACCTCACCGGCGGCGACGGCTTTCGTTTTCACGAGATCTACACCGCGTATCGCGTCCTCGCCGATCCGCAGGCCCGGAGCCTTTATAATCGGCAATACCGCAATTATCTGCTCGGTCTGGCCCGCCGCAGTCAGGACCTGGTTCCGCGGATCCAGGTGCCTGCGACGCGCTTGAAATTTCCGGGTGACATCAAGAGCCTGGCAAAACTCGGCCTGCTGCGCAAACGCTGGAGCAGCCGGCGCCGACACTACTTCTTGAATATCGACTACGACATCGAAGTCCTGCTTTCCCGCCGCGAGCTCATGTCGCGCATTCGGGTGAGCGTACCGGTCATCGCGCGGAGCGTTTGCCCGGACTGCCTGGGCAGTGATCCCGACTGCTACGCCTGTTACGGTCGCGGTTCATACAAAAGCTCGCGCACGATTCACCTGGACTTCGAAGGCGGTCTCACCAACGGTCAAATCATCGAAGTCAATTTGCGCGGCCTCAAACCGGCACCCATGAGTCATTACAAGCGCCGTCGGCTGCGTTTGAAAATCAGCGAACTGGTTAAATCTGCATGAAAAAAATCGTCATCATTCTCATCGCGGCGCTGGTACTTGTGCCGCTCCTCGGTGTGGGAGCCTGCCTCGTGGCCCAAGAAATCGAAGAGCGTCGCCTGCAAACGCTGCTCGAACAAACCCCGAAGGACATCGTTTCCCGGATGTCGCTCGAAGAAAAGGTCGGCCAGATCATTCACATCGGCATGCGCGGCAAACGTTTGAATCCGCTCGTGCAACGTGAGATTAAAGACTACAAGGTCGGCGGCGTCATTCTGTTTGCCGCGAACTTCGGCAACGCGAAAGAAATTCAAAAGCTCTGCGAAGATCTTCAGGAGAAGTCCCTGGAAGCCACGGGCATTCCGTTGTTCATCAGCACGGACCAGGAAGGCGGCCGCGTGGTGCGTGTGGACGAAGACGGCACGGTGCAGTTTCCTTCGGCCATGGCGCTCGGGCAAACGGGGAATCCGGAGCTGGCCGAAGACGCCGGCCTCGTCACCGGCTACGAACTGCGCAAGATCGGCATTAACCTGGTGCTCGCCCCGGTGCTGGACGTGAACAATAATCCGAAAAACCCGGTCATCAACGTACGTTCGTTCGGCTCGCGGCCGGAGCTGGTGAGCGAGATCGGCACGGCCCATGCCCGCGGTTTGCGGCGCTCGCTGTCCGTGCCGGTCATCAAACACTTCCCCGGACACGGCGATACGGACACGGACTCGCACCTGGCGTTGCCGCGCATCCCCCGCGACCTGGACGCCCTGGAAAAAACCGAGCTGGTTCCGTTTCGTAAAGCCATCGGCGAGGGCGCCGAGGCGGTCATGACGGCGCACATCCTGTTCGACTCCCTCGACAAAGAAAATCCGGCGACACTATCCCGTGAGATTATCGAAGGTTTACTGCGCAAGAAGTTAGGCTTCGACGGTTTGGTGATGACCGACGCCATGGAGATGCACGCCATCTCGAAGCGTTATACGAACAAGGTATCCGCGAAGAAGGCCTTCGCCGCCGGTGCCGACGTCATCCTGCTGACCAGCGATGGTCCCATCGTCACGGAGATGTACGATTCCCTGCTGGAAGGATTTCAGAGCGGCGAGCTTTCGGTGGAACAGTTGGATCGGGCCGTAGAGAGACAGGTTACGTTAAAGTTTCGCCGCGGCCTGTTTCATAAGTGGCAGGCGCCGCGCACGCCGACGGACGCGCAGTTGAAAGAGTACTTTGCGAACCTGGAAGATCGCGCGCGCCAGGCCTACGAGAACGTCGAGGCGAAGTATGCGAAGCGGGGCGTTACGCTGAACGAAACCATCTCCCGCGCCGGTGTCGCATCGCTGCGCAAGGCCTTCGAGGGAATCCCGGCGGCCGAACGCGACAATGTACACGTGATCTTTCGGAGCGGCATCATGCGCGCCGAGGCACGGAACCTCGGCATCGCCCCCGCGAATATCTACACCGCGCGGCGCAGCAGTGATCTGTATCTCGTACTAAAAAAGCGCAAGGCCGGGGAAATCTGGATCGTCGAAACGGATAACGCCTGGCTATCCTCGTACAATCGTCTCGTGCGCATCCTGGAAGCGTCGGCCCTGGATCGTTACAAAGGGCAGTTGATCGCGCTGCACGTCGGCAACCCGTTTCTGCCCATGCGCGTTCCCGCGAACGGCGCGGTGCTCGCCTCGTTCTCGCCGACGATTGAATCGCGCAAGGCTCTCGTCTTTCGCGCCCTGAACGGCGAGTCGGTGCCCGCCGCGGACCTGACGTTGCCGGAGGAATAACCGACTTTCTTTTGATATATTGAGATATCTGCATATCTCAACAGGCGGATATCTCAATATGCGGATACATCGAAACTCCGATGCCACCGGCATCTACATCCATTATCCGTACTGCATCCGCAAGTGCGCGTACTGTGATTTCTACTCGGTGGGCCTCGAAGAGTCCGGACATTACGAACGCGGGCGCGGCGTTGCTCCGGAGTTGCAGCGGGCGTATTACGACGCCCTGGTCCGGGAACTCATCACACGCGCGCCGGCCTTTCAGCGCTGCGGCCAGGTGAACACGATCTTCTTCGGCGGCGGCACCGCGTCGCTGCTCCCGCCGGACATCATCGCGGACATCCTCGCGCGGATTCGCGAGCACTTCGAAATCACCGCGGACGCCGAGATCACCCTCGAAGGCAACCCCGAAAACTTTCACTCATCGTACCTTAAGCAACTGGAAGACATCGGCGTCACTCGCGTAAACGTGGGCCTGCAAACATTTCGCGAGGATTTGTTAGATCTGGTGAATCGATACTATGATCCGGGCCGCTACGACGAGGTCCTCGCCAACCTGGCGAACAGCAGCATCGCGGCGGTGGGCGGCGATCTCATCTACGGCTTTCCCGGACAGAGCCGCGACGACTTCGAACACGATCTGCAACGTGTACTGGAACACCAGGCCATCAACCATCTTTCGATCTACAGCCTTACGGTAGAACCGGGCACGCCGTACGCCGCGCAGCTCCGGCAGCGCAAGATCGCCGCGCCGTTGGAAGGATTACAGGAAGAAGTCTTCCGCGATCTGCCGGCGATCCTGCGCGCGGCCGGCTTTGATCATTACGAGGTCTCGAACTACGCGCGACCGGGCTTCGCGTGCCGGCACAATCTACGCTACTGGTTGTACGAAAGTTACATGGGCCTCGGTCCCGGCGCCCACGGCTTCGACGGCCGGTTTCGCTACGGCAATCCGCGCAACGTGGCGGCCTGGCAACGCAATCCCGCGGGGGCGGAGCAAAGCGAGCACGAGCCGTTGAGTGATCTGCCGCTCATGTATTTGCGACTGTGCTCGGGAATTCGCGCGGAGGTGTTTGAGCAGGTGCTGCAAGATGAGCAGTACACCGGACGCCGCGATATTGCGCGCCTCGTAACGGAACAATTCCAGCGCTGGGCATCCCGGGGCCGCGGCCTCTTCGCGGACGATCAGTTTTCCTGGAGCATGAGCGGACTGCTGAACCTCGACGAACATGTCCTCGAAATGAGCGCGGCCCTGGAAGCCGTCGCATCGACGACGTAACCGAGGGCCAGGCCGGAGCCGGGGCTCAATTGCGAGACATGGACAGCATGCCCACGATCATGGGCGTAATCTCCACGTTAAACATCTTACTGCGCATGGGCTCCGGCGCCTGCTGCTTTCCCCACTTAATGACCCGCAGCATTTTATCGATGTTCAGATCCACGCCCCTGGTCTTCGGCGAATGCAGCGCGACGATGTCCCGCGGCAGGTACTCCGCTTCACCGAGGATTTCAAAGATGCGTGCGGCGCCGGCCTGAGGCGGCATCGCGCCGCTTTCCACCTGATCCAGCACCTCGCCGGCCTGCATCACCAGTCGCTTCGTAAATTCGGAGTAGGCACTGCTGTCCCGGAACATGGGCACCAGCTCTTGATTGCGGGTGGTAATGTACTTGATGACCAGGCCGAAGGCCCACAGGTCCTGGATCATGCCGAGGGCGGTCCAAACCATGATCATCGCGTTCCACAGCTCAGGATGTACCGTGGATCGATACATGTCGGCGATAAAGGCGTCCGTAGCATCCAGCGACTGCGCCAGTTTGTTCAGTCCGGCGAAGTCATCTTCCGAAAAGCGATTTTGCTTTAGAGCAGTATCCAGGCGATCCGCAATGAAGTGCACGAAATTCAGCGAGCTGATGAGCCCGGTGGAGAACAGGGGATCCACAAAGCCGTAGACGTTGCTCATTAAGGCCCAGCGTTTACCGGCCGCGTTCTTTGCCGAGTACTGCAAACGTCCCGTCGATACAAAGGGACGCGTGGACTCCGCGTGACGCAGGTGTTCGGCGACGCTGGGAAATTGCTTCACGTATTTGAAGAACTCTTCTTCCGGACTCAGATCCGTGGGCGGATGCACGTTCCCGTCCAGAGTCACGCCCACGCTGCACAGCTCGTTGCTTCCGTTGCGTCCGTCCTCGTTGTTGAACGGAATGATCCAGAACCAACCGCCTTCGAAGACGTGATGCATGGTACCTTCGTGCAAACTACGCGACAATCCCTCGGAGGGGCCGATCTCATCGTACGCGGGGATATTCTTAAAGTGCGTGAAGATCGTGCGGGAGTTCGTCTTAAAACGAGTGGGCTCCTCCCGAAGATCGAGCATCTGGACGAGCTTCGAATTTTTTCCGGTACAATCGACGAAGAACTTTCCGGTAATCGTCCCTTTATCTTTCAGGCTTACCGTAACCCGGTCATCGTCCAGATCAATGTCGGTAAGCTCCGTTTCTTCCATGTAATCCACGCCGTAGGATTGCGCGGTTTGTACCATGAAGTGATCGACCTGCTCGCGAAAGAAATGGCTCTCGCGGATGACGGGAAGCTCCGGCGGAATGAGTTGCCGGCCGTGATCCGCCAGTTGTGCCTGGCCGGGCTGATGGTAAGCGAAACCGAACGAACGTTTGATGCCGCAGGCCTTCGCGAAGGCATGACGAGAGCGCGGCGGATTGGCCAGGTCCACCAGTTCCGGAATGTTGTAATGCTCTCCCAGGATCCACAACCAGATGGTACTCTGGGGTTGCATGGCTTCTCCCAGGGCGAACCGCGGATGGCTGCCCCGCTCGATCATGCTTACGGCATGGCCCTGCTTTGCCAGAATCGTGGCCAGAACACTGCCGGCCAGGCCCGAGCCGAGGACAATCACATCGGTTTCTCTATTCATCACGGATCCTGCTCAGTTCGAATGATCGTAAGTTTCGATGACGACCGCGTGTTCGTGCTGTCCGCCCATCTGAGAACGGAAGCGATGAACGAATACGATCTCATCCGTTCCTTTACGCAGTTCGGTTTCAATCGTGAAGTCATCGTACAAATACAAGGGCCGGCTGAATTGCAGGTCGACCTTCGTAATGGAACGACCGAGCAGACCCTGGAGTTCCGGATGCCCTTGCAGCCCGGCGCCCATTTCGAGCAGAAGCTTCTCTCGCGCGGACGCCGCGAACACGCCGGCTTCGATGTACGACCATTGATCGGCCGCTTCGCAATCATGACGATAGATGCGATGACTGACCGAAGAAGTCGCCACTAACTCGTGATTGCGCAGTTTGGCGATCTGCGGTTTCAATCTCCAGCTCACAATGCGTTTGGTGATTTTGTCCGGCGGAAAGTAGTCCAGCACCGGCGAACCCACCGGTTCCGGTGAGGCGGCCCACTGGCCGTCTTCCAGTCGCAAAGGACAGCCCAGCATTTCCAGCGAGGCGAAATGACCCTGGCCGTTTCCGAAGAAGGCTTCCCCCCAGATCACCGTGCGTTTGTTTACGAGTTCCATTTCCGTGCTTACGTTAAAATCTTCGCTGTCAAAAAACGTGTGCGGCTTTAAGTAGCGAATCCGGGCCCCGAGCACGGCAATGCCGAACTGATCTTCAGTCAGCAGCTTCGGAAAACTCTTCAGATGCGCCTTCACCGTCTGGGCCCAACTGCGCATGCCGATTTGCAGCACCGCCCGCGGTTGCATTTGATGCGAGTCGAACAGACTCGTGTCGTGGAGAACGTTCAGTGTAGTTTGCATTCAGCCCCCCGCGATCGCGGTAATAATGTCCAGCCTGTCGTTCGGCCCGACTCGATTCAGCAAGGCATCTTCCTGGATCTGCTCGCCGTTCAAGAACAGCCGGTGAATGGAACGTACGGTGCCGTCCGCCTCGAACAGAATCTTCTTCAGCTCCGGATACGTCTCCGAGAGCATCTCCAGACCCTGGGCGACGTTGTCGGCCTCGGTCATGTGGTTGCGTTGATAGTTGGTAAAACGCTGCAAAGTGCCTGTTACGGTGATGTTCATATACTTGCTTCTCCCTGTGATCTTATGGTTGATTACTTCGTTAAATGAAATCGAAGAGTGTTTGCACGCCGGTATTGACTTCCAGTACGTCCTGCGCCCCGGCCCCGGGGATCATGCCGTAGCAATCACGCACGTAACGTTCAATGGGATTCGAGCAGAGATACGCGTTGCCGCCCATCAACTCAAAGGCCCACCGGGTTACATTCACGACGGCTTCCGTGCATTTGTACTTGGCGATGGACGGCGTATCATCAAAGGTCCCGTTCAACTCCGCCCCGGTAATCGCATCCAACGAGCCGTAGATCAGAGACTTCGCGGCCTCGTACTCCACGCGCATGCGGCCCAGCTTCGCCTGGACGGATCCCAGGGCCGAGATGGGCTGGCCGTGACGCACCGTTCGATTCAGGTGATCCACGCAGAGATGGATCGTGCGGGCCATGCGTCCCAGGGAAGCGGCGGCCAGCAGCGTGCGGCGCGGGTTTAAGAATTTCTGGACGTGCGTTAGTCCGCCGTCCGGAGCCAGAATTCTGTTTTGCGGAACTCTAACATCTTCCATGACGATCTTAGCGAGTCCGGCGGAGCGAAAGCCCATGGTTTCCAGCGGCACCAGACGCATCCCCGGATCACCGGGTTCGAGCATGACCACGCAGAGTTCATCCGCGGCTTCATCGACGACGTAGGTCATGAAGGCGTCGGCGAGCATGCCGCCCGTCACCATCACCTTCTCGCCGCGCACGACGAGGTCGTCGCCGTCTCGCTTCGCGACGCTTTTCAGATTCAGCCCGTCCGCGTTTTCGGTATAAGCGAACGAGGCCAGGGTATCGCCCGTAGCCAGGCCGCGAACGTAACGATCGATGAGATACTCATTGCCGGAGGAATGGATCATGTTCGCCACGGCGGGAAAGAGACTGATCGTCAGTCCAAACGAACCGTCATCGCAAATTCGTCCCATCCGCTCCAGCACACGCCCCCACTGCGCTGCCGTACAACCGCGGCCCCCCACTTCCACGGGCAACGAGGCCCGTAACAGCTCGCAGGCTTCCGGCGTTTTTAACAGCGCGCGATCGAACGTTTCGCACTTTCGGTCCCGCTCCGCGCATGTGCGGGATACCTCCGCCAGGAAACTACCCGCAACGGAGTCTACCCACATGGGAATATCCTCTAACTGCTCGCCGATCGACTCTTGCATCTTAACGTTCATTTGCGGCTCCCATCCGA
The DNA here is from genome assembly GCA_965227295.1 of Leptonemataceae bacterium. Classification (GTDB taxonomy): domain Bacteria; phylum Spirochaetota; class Leptospiria; order Leptospirales; family Leptonemataceae; genus JANSYA01. The sequence continues at coordinate 813,703 of OZ245742.1, forward strand.
ACGATGGCGCCGCGGTGTTGCTTTGCGAGAAGATTTAGCCGGACATAGTCGGAATCCGGAGAAACACTCCCCAAAGGAGAGAGTGTCGCGCGATTTGCTGCACCGGCAACGATTTAGATGCTGACGATTTCGGTGACCGGGGCGGAATACTGGCTGTAAAACTATATATGGAAGCAGGTTGGAGTAACATGAAATCACAAACAGTCAACAAACCACTCATTGCGAGCGAGAGCCTGCCGGAACTGGAGCCCGCGGAGGTCCGCCGTTACGACCGGCACATTATTCTTCCGAACGTTGGCCGCGAAGGACAGCAGAAACTCAAGGCCGCGCGCGTACTGATCATCGGCGCCGGCGGCCTGGGCTCACCCATCTCCCTGTATCTGGCCGCGGCGGGAGTGGGAACGCTCGGCCTGGTTGACTCCGATACCGTGGACGAATCGAATCTCCAGCGCCAGGTGCTCTACGGTTCCCAGGACCTGGGACTTTCCAAAGTAGACAGAGCGGAAGCCCGTCTCAATCAATTGAATCCCCGGACGGAAATCGTAAAGTTCAAAGACAGACTGAGCTCGGCCAACGCCCTCGATATCATCGGGGACTTTGATCTGGTCGTGGACGGTACGGACAACTTCCCCACGCGCTACCTGGTCAACGATGCGTGCGTCATGCTGGGCAAGCCCTTCTGTTACGGCAGCATCTATCAATTCGAAGGGCAGGCGTCCGTCTTCCATCACGCAGACGGGCCGTGCTATCGCTGTCTGTATCCGGAACCGCCGCCGCCGCACCTCGCCCCTTCCTGTTCCGAGGGCGGCGTGTTCGGTGTTTTGCCTTCGATCATCGGTTCGATCCAGGCCACGGAAGCGATCAAGCTCATCCTCGGCCAGGGAGATGTCTTGAGCGGACGTTATCTACTCTTTGACGCGCTCTCCATGGACTTCCGGGAGCTCGCCATCAAACGTAAGTCGGACTGCGCCGTATGCGGGGATGCGCCGACGGTGACCGACCTCATCGACTACAATCAATTTTGCGGCCTGCCCCCGGTTAACACGGACCCGGGTTACAAAGAAATTACCGGCGCGGATCTCAGGACCCTGCTCGCCGAAACGAATCCACCGGTGCTGTTGGATGTTCGGGAAGACCATGAGCGCGCCGTGGCTCTCATTCCGGAGTCCATTCACATTCCCATGCACGACGTCGCGTCTCGCCTGAGCGAGCTGGACGCGCAGCGACCCACCGTCGTGCATTGTAAGATGGGCGGACGTTCCGCGAAGATTTGCGGTACGCTGCTGGCCGCCGGCTTCACCGACGTCAGTAATCTCAAAGGTGGAATCGACGCGTACTACGCCGGGTAACCGGCGGTACGCGAGCCGCTCCGTGTTTAGAACTGAAAATAAATAAACTGCCCGCTCGCGTCGCCGTAGACCGTCACCAGGTAACCGACCACGAACGTGCCGACGAACACTAATACGTAACGAAGCACAGTTTGCCGGCCGAGCCATTCTTTGATGCCCGGGTAGTACTGCGGAATGTTAAACAACAACGCCGTAAGACTCAAGAGCAACGTGCCGTCGAAGGACCCCACGGGATTCGCGCGCTGGAACGTGAAGATGCCGTAAAAGAGATCCATGGCCTTATCGAAACCCGGGGCCGCGAAGAACACGGCGGTGTAAGCAAACAACAGATACGTACGCGCGCCGCGCAAAAAGTTCGCCCAACGGGCGTCATCGGGTAGAATCTGCCAGCCGCGTCCCACCGTAAACTGTTCCCAACATAATATTAAGCCGAGCAGCACGCCCCATACGAACATCGTCCAGGTGGCCCCGTGCCAGAGGCCGCCCAACGCCATAGTGATTAACACGTTAACATATACCCGGGACGGCCCGACCCGCGAACCGCCCAGCGGAATGAAGATGTAATCGCGCAACCACATGGTGAGCGTGATGTGCCAGCGTCGCCAGAGCTCGCGCATGGACTTCGCGAGGAACGGACCCGCAAAGTTTTCGGGAATCTCGTAGCCGATCATCTTCGCCATGCCGCGGGCCATGTCCGTATAGCCGGAGAAGTCGCAGTAGACCTGTGAGATGAAGGCAATCGGAGCGAGGATCAGGGCCGTGGCGTCGTACTCGGCGGGGTTTTGCCAGAGCGGCGTCATCACCATGCCGATGCGATCGGCGATCAGCACTTTCTTAATGACGCCCTGTAAAACCAGCAACGAACCGTTCAGCATCTTATCCCGGGACGGCTGCGGATTGTCGATCTGCGGAATGAAATCCGAAGAACGCATGATCGGCCCGGCGATGAATTGCGGAAAGAACAGAATGAAAATGACGTACTTGCGAAAGGAAACGCCGGAACTAACGCCGTCTACCTCGGTCTCTTTGATCTCGCCGCGATACGCGTCGACGAGAAAGGCGACGATCTGGAACGTATAGAACGAGATGGCGATGGGCAACTCGATGCCGAAGTCGTAGTCTTCGATCCAGTTGCGCCGCAGGTCGGCGATGTAAGGATCCCCGATGAGCACGCCGGCGGATTCTGCGAAGAAATAAAAATACTTAAAGAATGCAAGGTTCCCGATGTCTATGACCAGGCCCACGATCAACGGCCACAGCATCTTGCGTTTCATAAGCAAGGCGCTGAGATAGTAGTTTATGCAGATCAGCAGTAGAAAAACGCCGAGGAAAAAGGGGCTATACCAGGCGTAGAAAATAAAGCTTGTCAGGATGATGAGAAGCTGCTTTCCTCGAACCGGCAACGGCCAGTAGAGCAGATAAAAAACAAAAAAGAGTACGAGAAAAACTGCCGAGTTGAACAGCATTCTGCCAGAAAGGGCGCCGGGACATCGATGTCAATCAGGACCGCCTCTCCCCCACTTCCATGCAAATCAAAAGAGAAGGTGACACAGTACACATTCGTTTCGAAGGCCCCGCCACCACGGAACTGGACCGCAACGAGCTGGATTTCCCCGACGACGGCAGCGTCCGTGAATTCAACCTGGAATTCCGCGGCGTGAAACTCATCTCGTCCATGGTCCTGGCCAGCATGATGTTCCTCATGGACCGCCACCGCGGCAAAGCGAAGATCCGTCTCATGAATCTGGAGCCGGAAATGCGCAATTTGCTCACCCGCACCGGCCTGGGCTCCTGGCTGGAGATGGCGGAAAGCTCAGACAAATAATTCCCCGACTCACTACAAAAAAGCTGGTTTTCCCGGGCTGGAGTCCCATACTCTTCTCCACCGATATTGCAACATGGCGTAAGTCGACCGGTAATGAGACGCGTTCTCAGAAAAAATCTTGCCGCGAGCACGCTTTCAGGCTAACGTAGAACTATAGAGAGGATCAGCCATGCACAGGGGAATCTTCGGAAAGACCAGACGGGAGATAGCCGCCATCCTGAGACAATGCGGGGTAAACCCGACTACGCAACGTGTAGAAATCGCACATTTTCTTCTGCGTCAGCCCCAGCACCTTTCGGCAGATGAGGTACTTCAAGGCCTGAACACCGAGTACGAATGCGTCAGCCAGGCTACGGTTTACAATACGCTCCGTCTGTTCGTGGAACGAGGTGTCATCCGCGAGCTGGTCATCTCACCGGATCGCATCTATTACGACTCGAACACCTCGCTGCATCACCACTTCCTGGACGTCGAGACTGGCAGCATTCACGACGTCGACGCCGGACAGATCGCCCTGCCGGAGATTTCCCTCGATGCGGAGATCGACGAGGTATCGGTGCTGATCAAAGGCCGGTTCAAGAAATAAGGGCCGGACGACGGAAGTACTGCACGACCTCATATGCTCCAGAACATAGGCATCGATGGCGGCGATCTTGCCCGCGTCTTTCGCGCCCTCGCGAATCCGGCGCGTTTAAAAATTCTACGCATCCTCGGCGAAATCGAAGGCACGAAGTCCTGCTACTGCCTGAACTACGGTACCCTGCGCCAGTTTCGCGGCTGGATGAATACGTATCTTGCCGATCTCCCGGACGGCGACGACGATCCGCACTGCTGTTGAGCCGGGGCAGCTAACTTACAGTGAACGCATCCTTACGAGAGTATCTGAACGCCCGCGCCGCGGAGTTCGACAAGATTCCCGAGGAACGCCGCTCGATTCTGGATCGCCTGGGCACATTCGCGCGCGAGCGTATTGCGGCCGGCGAAACGGCACAGTTGATCTTTATTTGCACGCACAACTCCCGGCGCAGTCACCTCGCCCAGGCCGCGGCGCTGTCCGCGGCGGAGTTCTCCGGATACAACCAGGTCGGCGCTACGCAAAACGTCGCGGCCTACTCCGGCGGCACCGAAGCCACGGCGATGTTTCGTCGTTCCGTGGACGCACTGCGCGACGCGGGCTATCATATAACAGACGGTGACGGCGGCACCGATGAGAATCCGGTCTACGTGATTGCCACGGGCGAGGACGACGCGGGCGTGCGTTTCTTTTCGAAGCGTTTTAATGACGCGGCGAACCCGCAAGGAGGCTTCGCCGCCATCATGACCTGTTCCCAGGCGGATGCCGAGTGCCCCTTCGTGCCCGGCGCCGCGGCGCGCATCAGTCTGCCGTACGAAGATCCCAAACTCTTCGACGGTACGCCGCGGGAGTTAGAGAAATACCAGGAACGCTGTCGGGATATTCATCGGGAGATTTTGTACGCGCTGCGAGTTTGAAGCATTAACTCCGAAGACCGGGGCCCCTCGGTCCCCGGAGTAATCATCTTCACCCCGGCAAATACATCGGCGCGGCTACTTTCTCGCGAACCTCTTTGCCGCAGAGTTGTTCCACTAACTCCAGCGCAAATTCGAACGCACTCCCCGGCCCGATGCTCGTAGTAATCTTTTCATGGCGCATGAGCCGGGCGTTCTGCACGTACTTGCCGCCCTGGCCGTCTTTCAACGTCGCCGGATGCAACACGAACGGAACGTCCCCGCTGACGATGCCGTGATTTCGCAGCACGTTCGGTGCCGCGCAAATGGCGCCGATGTAACGATCCTGGTCGCGCATCTTTTGCAGGAGTTCCGTAACGACGGGATGCGCTTCCAGATTGCGCGCGCCCTCGGCGCCGCCGGGCAGGACGATCATGTCGAAGTCCTCGCCGGCAACATCGTCAATGAGCGCGTCCGCCACGTGTTTGGTTCCGCGGCTGGCAGTGATGGGTCCGGCATGCAGACCGGCGGCAATGACTTCGAGGTTCGCCCGGCGCAGGACGTCGATAATGATGATGCCCTCCATCTCTTCGAATCCGTCGGCGAGGGGGACGAGCACTCTCGGCATGTAAGTTCCTCCAATATAAAGTTAAGATCAGGAGACGGGTTCTGCCACGTAGTCTTCCAGGTAGAAGATGCGCGTGTCTTCCCGTTTGCCGCGCAGTTTGTTCACGCGCAGGCGTTTTACCCTGGCATGCGCGCCCAGGGCGTCGCGGGTAGCACCGTCTATGAGTATATCGAGGTTCGCGCGCTTGGTCAACATTTCCAGGCGGCTGGCCACGTTCACCGGATCGCCCACCACGGAGTACTCGATGTGCCGGACCGAGCCGATGTTGCCCGCGAAGACCCGACCCGTGGCGATGCCCATGGCCGCTCGCAACGGTTCCGTAAGGTACTCGGGGCGGACGTCGTTGTACGTGCTGAGGTACTCGCGGATCTGCAACGCGCAGCGAACGCAATTCGCAGCGTCCTCCGGCGAAGAGACCGGGCAACCGAATGTCGCAAAAACACCGTCGCCGGTCATCTTGTTGACCGAGCCGTGATTGCCGTATACCAGGTCCATAATGTCCGTAAAAATCTCCGAAAGAAATGAGGAGAACTCTCGCGGCCCGAGGCTTTCGCCGATCCCGGTACTGTTTCGCAGATCGAAAAACATCAATGAAGCCGTGACGTTGGCGCCGGCCATATCCGCGTCGTCGTCGTTCAGAATTTTTTCGATGAGTTCGTCCGAGAAGTAACGGGCGAGCCGGTTGCGTTCGCGGGCCAGTTTATCGTTCTCCGCCTTCATGTACTGGCGGTAGTGCTTGAGCTCGATGAGGTTGCGCAGGCGAATGGCCATCTCCGCCAGATTGAAGGGTTTTTGAATGTACTCGTCCGCGCCGTGCCAGAGCGATTTGATCTTCACCTTTTCGCTCTCATCGTCCGAGATGATCATGATCGCTGTTTCTTCGGGACGGCGGGCCTCCTTTACGCGATCGATGAGCTGAAGATTGTCCGGCCCGGGGTTCTCCATGCCCAGGAGCACGACGTCCGGACGCACATCGCGAACGAGCTCTTCGATCTGCTTCGCACTCGAACTGGTTTCAATGACGTAGCCGAGTTCGCGGACAGCCTGTTCCAGCAGCGCCAGGGTTTTCGTATCTTCATCCACGGCCAGCAGGCGATGGTTCTCGGTGCCCATAGGCGACCAGAGTTGCAGCTCCAGGCGATGATTGTCTACAAAGAAAGAATGCGCCGATGCTAAGGCTACAGCGGCAGTTGAATCGAAAACTCGGTAAACCGTCCCGGGGCGAAGCTTGTGCGAATCTTACCGCCCAGGTCCTGAATCCCTTTTTTAATGATGTCCATGCCGACACCCCGGCCGGCGAGCTTATCCGATTCATCGGCCGTAGAAAGGCCTGGCATGTAGATGAGCCGGGCAATCTGCGCCTCGGACCAGGCGTTGATTTCGTCGGCGCTCCACCGGCCGGACTCCAGGGCCAGGCGCCGCAGCTTATCGATGGCCAGGCCGCGACCGTCGTCCCGGATCGTAAGATTCAAGCGCCGCTGATCGTTGTCTTCGAGGATCTGCGCCGCGAGCTGAATGGTACCGCAGGCCGCCTTGGCCGCACCCACGCGCTCGTCCGGTGTTTCGATGCCGTGCGACAGGGAGTTGCGCACTAACTGCACCAGAATGTCCTTTAGCGGCTTACGGAATTTCTGCGGAATCATTTCGGCTTCGAAAGCGGCGTGATCCAGGACGCACTCTTTGCCCAGCTCCGTGCTGAGTTTTTCCACGACTCCGGCGAGGCTCTTCAGGAAGGCTTCGCGGAAACCGCCGACATCCCGCCCGTCGCCCGCGGTGGCGCTGCTGTAATCGGTGAGGCGGCGACTCAGTCCGCCCAGTTCGTCCAGGAGTTCCTGCATGCGACTCATCATAAAAACCAGCGGCAAAAAATCCGTGCGGCCCAGTTCCGGATTGGCCTTCATTTCCGAGAGACGCTCCTCGAACTCGTGGGCCTGGTCCGCCACGAAATTCAGTTCCAGGAGTGACGCGTTGCCTTTGATCGTATGCATGGCCCGGTAGATCGCGTCGAGCTTATCGGGAAGGGATAGCGACGGGTCGTCGGTACGCAGAATGGTGTTGATGTTTTTAACTTCGGCATTGGAGTCTTCGATGAACTCCGCCAGCGTGGCGGGCTCCACGTGCAGCACGCTGAAGAGGCGCTCCATTTGTTGTTTGTTCTTTTCTTCGTTGGCCCGCAACTGCCGGGTGAGCATCACCTGTTCGGTTACGTCTTTGACGGCGCCCATCAAGTGCGTGATCGCCTTGCCGTCGTAGATGCGGCTGAACTTGCACTGTAAGATTTTCGTCGTCGCGCCGCGCACGGTATCGTCGAAGTGAATCTCGAACTCCTGCATGGGATTCAGGTCGCGCACCCACACGACGTCCATGTCCGGCTTGAGCATAAGTTCCAGGTAATCCTGAATAGCCTGCTGTTCTTCCGGAGTCACCAGGCGACCGATCATGGTGCCGAAATTTTCCTGGGCCAGGCTCTCGCGCTGGAAGATGCGTTCCAGGGCCTTACTGTACTGCGCCCCGATGATCATATCCGGCCCCATGAGAAACAGGCCCTCGTCCACGTTTTCAAAGATGGCGTCGCGTTCCTTGAGCGTGGCCTCGAGACTCGACATGACCGTGTTGTAGCGATACGCGATCTGGCCGACCTCGGTGAACGGCTCCACGGGAACACGAATGCTCAGATCCCCGCTCCGCGCCTGAGCGTCCATGGCCTGAAACAAATCGATGAGTTCGGTAGTGGCCCCGTGCTCGGCGACGTTCAGGCCGATCTTCTCGTCCTCGGCACTAACTCTCAGCGGGATTATCTTATCGATCGTCCACAACATGAGGAACCCGATGCCGAAGGCCCACACCGCACACGTACCCACACCGAGGGCCTGCGCGCCGAGCTGCTCCCACATGCCAAGGCCGGTACCGAGAATTTCCGGATCGCCGAAGAGCGCGACCGCGAGCGTCCCCCAGATACCGGCAGCGGCGTGCACCGGGAAGGCGCCCACCGCGTCGTCGATGTGCAGGCGCTCCAGTAACTCTTCAACGGCGAACATTACCAGACCGCCGATGCTGCCGATGAGCACGGCGTACGGAGCGGTGACCGCATGACAACTGGCCGTGATGGCGACGAGCCCGGCCAGGCTGCCGTTAATAATGAACGTAACCTCGGCAACACGTTTGATGGACCAGCCGACGAGCAATGCGGCGACGCCGCCGGCGGCCCCGGCGAGCACGGTGTTGGTAATGATGCGCGCAACGCTCGCGTCCATGGCCAGGGTCGAGCCGCCGTTGAAACCGAACCAACCGAACCACAGAAGCAACGAGCCGAGAATCGCGTTGGGAATGTTGGAACCGGCAATGTCCCGGGTGGTACCGTCGTCGCCGAAACGTCCGCCCCGGGGTCCGAGTTGAATGACCGCGGCGAGTCCGACCCAGCCGCCGACACTATGCACGACGGTGGAACCGGCGAAGTCCACAAAGCCTTCGCCGCCGAGCCAGCCGCCGTCACCCCAGACCCAGTGACCGAAGAGCGGATAGATCAGACCGGAGACGACCAGGGTGGCGATGAGATAACTGGAGAAGCGCATGCGTTCTGCCGCGGCGCCGGAGACGATGGTGGCGGCCGTGGCACAGAACATGGCCTGGAACAAAAAGAACGAGGTATGCCACATCTCGCCGGCGGTATCGAGGAGAAAGGAGTCCGTTCCAACCCAGCCCTTGTAGGTGGCACCGAACATGAGAGCGAAACCGAAAGCCCAGAAGAGCAGAATCGAGAAGCCGAGGTCGCTCATGTTCTTCATGGCGACGTTGATGCTGTTTTTCGAACGCGTGAAACCGGATTCGAGCATGGCGAAGCCCGGTTGCATGAGGAATACGAGTCCGGATGCGAGCAGCACCCAGAGAATGTCAGTCAGGCTTTTCTCCGGCATGGGATGGTCCTGTGGTTGTAGAGTGGCGGCTTAAGAGATAGCGAATGGAACTTACTCGATGCCGGCGACGATGAACGACTTGTGCCCCTTCCAGATGACGGGAATGACGTAGGTCGGAATACGGACCGGCAGATTGATGCTGGGTTTGCCCACGATGACGATGGGCACCGAGATCATGAAGTTGCTGCCGAAAGACTTGCGCGCGTTGCCGGAGATGGTGTTGGCGATTTCACCGACCATGTCCTTCATGGCGTCTTCGGTGGCGTTGCCTTCGCCCAGTACCACTTCCACGATAGCCGTGAGCATGTCCCTGCCCGTGGTGAAGTAGACGCACCCCTTGCGTTCGCCGGAAATCCCGATGGCCCCGGTATAATCGAGGATGACTTCTTCTTCGCCCTTGAGATACGGGAGGCCGATCTCCGGCTCAGAGCCGCCGACCTCACTGAAGTAGTTCAAGGTACCGTTAACAAAAACCTGTACGTCCTGTTCCTGCATCTCAGGCGCCCTCCATCAGCCGGTCGAAAGCTTCTTTGAGTTTGTCTTCGGTGAAGGGTTTGCCGACGAAACCCTTTGCGCCGAGCTTCAATGCTTTGAGGGCCGTGGCCTGATCGCTCAGGGCGCTGATCACCAGGATGCGCGCGGAACCGTCGATCTTCAGCATCTCTTCGAGAGCGCTGAGACCGTCCATCTCGGGCATGGTGATATCCATGGTCACGAGTTCGGGCTTTTTCTCCTGAAACATTTCGATGGCCGTCCGCCCGTCGCCGGCTTCGCCGACCACTTCCAGCTTGTACTGTTCGAGATATTTCTGGATCGCTTTGCGGATGATGCTGCTATCATCCACGATGAGTATCTTCATGAGCCACCTGCGCCGTCGGGTTCCATTGCAAATGTTATACCAGGGTTAAATCGGCCTATTCTGATGATATCAAGCCGAAAAAACAGGCAGGTTGTTAAAAAAACGTGAGGGGTGCTGTTTCCACGCTCAGGTTCTGGGCGGAGAATTCGCGATAGCTGAGTCGCAAACCGACGTCCGGGTCGAGGCGGACAATGTTAACAAAACGACTTACCACAACTCCCGCGAGCCGTAGCATAAAAATCCCCGCCAGGGTTTCGCAACTTACTTCATGTTTCCCACGGCAAACGCCGCGAAGTTCGATGCTACGAAACCCCGGGCTCGTTTATAACAACTCCGCAATCTGCACGGCATTCAACGCGGCGCCCTTGAGAATCTGATCCCCGCAACAGAACAGATCGATCTCGCGGCCGTCTTTAGAGTTCGCGGCCTTGCGCAGCCGGCCCACGAACACCTCGTCCACGCCGGAGGATTCCAGAGGCATGGGAAAGTAGTTCTTCTCACGATCGTCGATGATCTTCACCCCGGGCATCTTCGCGAGGGCGTCTTGAATGGCACCGAGGTCCGCCGGGTTTTCCAGTTCCAGGTGCACGGACTCAGCGTGCGCGCGAAACGTGCCGATGCGAATGCACGTCGGAGAAACGCCGATGTCCTCGGTGTGGAGGATCTTGTGCGTCTCTTTGATCATCTTCGTCTCTTCCTGGTTGTAGCCGGTATCCGGGTCCATCGGTGAATTGTGCGAGAATGCGTTAAACGCGATGGGAAACGGAAACGCCTCGGGTTTGATCTCCTTGCCGTCGAGGTAGTCCCGCGCCTGGTCTTCGAGTTCCTGCATGGCCGCGGCGCCGGCGCCGGAGGCCGCCTGGTACGTCGAGACGACGATGTTCTTCACGGGATTGATGCGATGGATCGGAAACACCGCCATGAGCATGATGATGGTCGAACAGTTGGGATTCGCGATGATTCCCTTATGCAACTTCACGTCCTCGGGGTTGATTTCCGGAACGACGAGCGGCGTGTTCGGGTCCATGCGAAACGCCGACGAGTTATCGACGACGACGGTACCGGCTTCGACGGCGAGCGGGCCGAACTTCTTGCTTATGGAACCGCCGGCGCTGAAGAGCGCAATGTCGATGCCGGCATCTTTGAAAGACGTCTCCGTGAGTTCCTGCACGGTGTACTCGGTGCCGCGAAACGTCTGCTTCTTCCCGGCGGAGCGCGCGCTGGAGAGCAACGTCAGTTTGCCCAGGGGAAAGTTGCGTTTTTCGAGGACCTGCAGGAGCTCCACGCCGACAGCGCCGGTGGAGCCCACGATGGCTACGTGCGGAGAATCTTTCATAGTATAACCACAGATTCGCGGGGCTTCCTGTACGTAAACGCAATCGAAGGCTAGCGGCGAGCAGCAATCTGCTTCCGAAACGCCCCCGGGGAAACCCCGGTCTTGCGCCGAAAGGCTTCGTAAAACACGGAGTTGGTGTTGAATCCCGCTTCAAAACCCACGGCAGTCACCGAAAGCTCCGGCCGCTCCGCGAGCAACTGCCGCGCATACTCCACGCGGTACTCATTCACGAAACCGTAGAAGTTCGTATCGAAGCGCGTGTTGATCAGCTCCGACAACTGATGCGCACTCAGGTCCAGGCGTTCCGCGAGGCCGCTCAAACTCAGCGAATCATCCTGAAACAGACGCTCGGCTTCCATTATAGAACGGAGTCGTTCCGCGAGGTCGTTCACAGGGAGACCGCGAAGCCGGGACTGTGCGTAGCGCGCACGTTCGGCCTCTTCCCGCAGAATTTCGAGAAAGGCCGGATGGCGATTGCCGGTCCAGTAGAGCAGAATCAACATTACGGTCACAAAGGCGTTCAGGATGTCGTGGGGCGCGAAGATTTCGGCCAGGCCGAGGAGGCCGACGGGGATGGCCAGCAGCAGGGCGGCGCGGCGGATTTCCGGGGGCAGGCTCGCGGATGAATGCCACAGCCCGGCAAACTGATACAACACGGCCAGGGTATACACGACCATCAGGATCGCGGAGGCGTAACCGACGAGGATGACCTGCGGCGGCATAAGGAAGTCCGGATCGTTCCACTGCGAGCGACGGAGGACCGCGTAGACGATGAAACTCGCGCCCGCCAGCAGACCGGGAACGAACAACCAGAACGAGCGGCGGCGTCCTTCCTCGGAATCACCGGCCAGGCCCTGGGTGAAATAGAGATAGAGGAGCGGCCCGGTCCAGAGATACGCCGTGATGGCTCCCAGGTGCAGGAGATGGGCCGCGGGTCTCTGTCCGTGTTGGACCAGTACCGGATAGAGGCCGCTCGCGCACTGCCAGCCCGCCACCGAAGCCAGCAGGGCCGGCAGGTATCGGCTGCCCCGGCCGCCGCGGACGAGCTGCCCGCCGGCCAGGACGGCCGCCAGAAAGCCACCGAACAGAATCCACGCGCTGAACCAGTGAATCATAATGAAAAAGTTCTCCGGATGTATCCAGACGGATGCAATGAGACTGAGAATGAGATTAAATCCCAAAAAGAATTCGGGGCCGGCCCCGGCCAGTCAAAATTCATGCAACCGCGCACGATTCGCAAACTCCACACCTGGCACGCCTGGACCGGGCTCATCTCCGGCGTCAACGTTCTCATTCTGAGCCTCACCGGCTCCGTGCTCGTTTTCGTCCATGAACTGCACGAGGCCCTCGGTCCGGAAATTCCCGTCACCATCGACGCCGATCCCGGACTCTACGCCGACCTCCCGCTCCAGCCCCTGGTCAGCGCCATGCGGGCGGAGTACCCGGACGCCCTGCCCGGCACCGTGGGCATCCCCGATCCGGTGGCGGCCGTGGAGGAGCCGGACGAGTTCCTCTACTTTTTCGAAGTGTTTCCGCGGGCAGGCGGCGAGGAGATCGAGTTTTTCTTTGATCCCCTGGACGGTCGGTATGCGCAGGCCTCGGACGAAATCGACATCCCCGCATGGATCTGGCATCTGCACGCGGATCTCTTCGCCGGTCTGCCGGGGCGCATCTTCCTCGGCTTCGTGGGTCTCGCCCTGCTCTTTTCCACCGTAAGCGGTCTGTTGCTCTACGCCCCGTTCATGAAGGGCCTCGCCTTCGGGACGATTCGCCGGGGCGTCGCGACCCGACTCGCCGTCGCCGACGTGCACAAACTCGTCGGCATCGTGGCTCTATTCTTTAACATGTTAATGGCAACGACCGGCATCCTGCTTACCCTGGGGCAGCTGCTCATCAATCTCTACAGCTACCAGGTCATCCGCACGCTCGAACCCGTGGACGTTTCCCCGGGCACCGCCCGGGTGGACGTGGACCGGGTGCTGGCCTCGGCGCGGAGCAACTTTCCGGAGAAACATGTTCGCTGGATCACCTTTCCCGGCGGCATCCAGGGCGAGCACCACTACGTGGCCTTTGCGTACGAGCGCACGTTCTTTCTTTCGCGCATCCCGTACGTTTGTCTCATCAACGCCTACGATGCAGAAGTCGATCTCACCGTGGACCTGCCCTGGTGGATTACGATGATCTACGTCGCCGTGCCGCTGCACTTCGGCGACTTCGGCGGTCTGGGCCTGCGCCTCGTGTACTGCGTCTTCGGCCTCGCCACCGGAGCCCTGAGCATTACCGGGTTCGCCATGTTTTACCTGAAGCGCCGCCGCAAGAACGCCCCGGCACAAGATTACTCTGAAAGGAAGTTAGAGAAAGTATGACTCGATTTCTTAAGATTGCCGTGATTGCGCTGCTGATCGCCGCGCCTGCCGCCGGCCTGCGCGCTCAGGAACAGGAGCCCGAACCGCAACCGAACGATGAAGACATCATCATCGAAGCCGAGTCGGATTCCGGGAAGTACATTCGCAAGCGCGCGCCCGGGGTGCTCAAGTCCGACGTGCCCATCATGAACACGCCGCAGAGCGTGCAAATCGTTCCGGAGCAGGTGTATCGCGATCAGCAGGCGCAGGATCTCAGCGAGGCCACGCGCAACGTGAGCAACGTAACGACGCTGTTTCCGAGCGTCGGCGTGCGCGACTCTCTGGCCATCCGCGGTTTTCAGGTAACGTCCATGTTGATTGACGGCCTGCCGAACATTACGACCAGCGCCGGCTTCGCTCGACGCGAACTATTGATGTACGAACGCCTGGAAGTTCTGAAAGGTCCGGCTTCGGTCACGTTCGGCGCCATTGAACCGGGGGGTGCGTTGAACCTGGTAACGAAACGCCCGCAGGGGGAAGCGCGACGTGAGGTGGAGCTGTCCCACGGACGCTGGGACAACAACGCCGCCACCGCCGATCTGACCGGCCCGCTGAACGAAGACCGCACGTTATTGTACCGCGCCCTGGGCGCCTTTCGTTCCTCACTGAGCTATCGCGACGAAGTGGAGTCCGAGCGTTACTTTCTCGCGCCGTCGCTTTCCTGGCTCGTGACGCGCGATACGACGATCACGCTCTTCGGTCACTATCAGCGCGACAGCGTCGTCAACGATTGGGGCAGCCCGTCCATTCGCGATCCCTATACCGTGGCGTCCCGCGATGTTTATAGCGCGTTGGTGCCGGACCTCATCGAACAGGCGTACCCGGCGAGCGAGGCCTTTCCGGAAGAGTTTCGCGTGGATGAAAACATCTACACCGAACGTTTCTTCGGAAACGAAAACAACAATCGCAACGAACAGGACCAGGGCAGCGCCGGTTATCTCTGGGAAACCGACTTCGGCAACTGGGTCTTCCAGCATCGCAGCCAGGGCGAAAGCGCGTCAACTCACGAGGGACTGACCTACAATCTAAGTACCATCGAAGATGACAACCGCACGGTGCAACGCGGCTTCGCGAAGCGGGCCTACTACATCGGCACCTACAGCACGCAGTTCGCGCTGAGCGGCGAGCTGGAGGACGGCTCCGTAACCCATCGCCCGCACATCGGCGTGGACTTCACGCATACGTTTTACCAGGTGAACATCAGCGAGAGCTACCTCGACGCCGGCACGAACGACATTTACTTAACTGAAAGTGAGCGTGCCTTTGTCGACAACCTGGCGGCGCCGAACCTGGAATTTCTGTGGCTGCACGAGTTCGACAAACCCATCAACCTGGCGTCGGGGCAGCTACTGCCCGTGGAACAGAAGTTGCGCGCGAATTACGGTGCCGTGTACGGCCGGCATCAGGTTTCCTTCGGCGACCTGCTGCACGTGAGCGCGGGCGCACGGTTCGACCAGGTGCGCGGCAAGATTCGCGATCAGAACTACGGCATTCGCGAACAGTTGTTCTTTGTGCCGTCGATTTTTCCCACGCTCTTTACGAACCCGCGGGAGCGTTCGTTAAACGGGGACTTCATCAGTCCTCAGGGCGGCGTGGTGCTGCGGCCCATCAAGTACGTTTCAATTTTTGCCAGCGCGTCGGAATCTTACAACCACGACTTCAGCGCGCTGACCCACGGCAATCTCACACCGAAACCGATTCGCTCCGTGGGCTACGAGGGCGGGCTGAAGTTCGCGTTCTTCGACGAAAACCTCATCGCCACCACCACCGTGTTTGAAATTACGAAAACCAACGTCTTGATCGACGACCCGCTTCAGGCGAATCGCCTGCTGCAAAGCGGGGAACAACGCCACCAGGGTTTCGAGTTCGACCTGCTCGCGACACCGGTGGAAGGTCTGAACATGATCGCTTCGTATGGTTACATCGACGCAAAGATCACGAAAGACGACACCCGCGATCCCGAAACCGGTCGCAAACTCATTGAAGGCAAACGACCGAACCTGGTGCCCGAGCACAACGCCAACGCCTGGATCGTCTACGAACTTCAGGGCGGCCCGTTGCGCGGCCTGGGCTTCGGCGGCGGCGTGTATCACAACTCGTCACGCTACGCCACCGCGAGCAACGATCTGGTACTGCCGGAGTACACGATCGGCACGGGTCTGATCTACTACAAGATCTACGACGCGAAGCTCTCGGTAACCGCGAAGAACATCACGAACAAACGTTACTATGAATCGGCGAACTCCCGCAACGGCATCATTGAGGGCCGGCCGTTCGAGGTCATCGTCGCGCTGAACGCGAAGTTTTGAAATCGTCGGGCTCGCTCGATCGGCCGACAATCAACATGTATGGCCGATCCTCGCGATTCGCAGGCAAACCGCCCGGAGTTTTCCGATCCGGACAACGGCGATTTTCGCGCGGCGCTCACCTGGTCATTGCTGCAGCCCGCCGCGCGCCGGGAGATTGCGAAACATCTTACGCTGGAAGAACTCGAACGCCTGAATCACGCCTGGAAGATTTTCCAGAAACTGCCGCGCGCGGACCGGCTGCGCATCGAACGTCAGGTGCATCGCGCCACGGCGAACAAGAACAGCCCCTGGCCCATGGCGTTGTCGCTGGCCGTCGGCATTCTTTCGGTCGGCCTCATGCTGATCCACACGGCGCAGGTCCCGCTCATGGCCTGGTCCAATCGCTCGTTGTTGTTCGCGCCGCTGCTACTTGCCACGATCGCCCCGCTCACGCTGTACCTGTTGCCGCGTTATCGTTTATCCGCGCTGTTTCTGCCGCGCTTCGATCCGCAGTCGCTCATCGCTGCTGTGTTGTGTTACGTCGGTTTGATCTGGATTTTGTTTTTTATCGGCGAGGAGCAGACCGGCGGCCAGGGTTTCGTGCGCCTGGATACGCTGTCGTTGCTCGTGTACTCCGTCGGCGCGTTCTTTGCGCCGTTGCTCGAAGAGATCGTGTATCGCGAGTTTTTACCGTCCATCGACGGCCGCCCGCCGCATTACATCGGTCACTTCATCGGCGCTCTGTTGTTCGCGGCTTCGCATCTGCCGGATACGCCCGAGCTGTTCGTGCTGAATCTGAGCGCGGCGTTGTTGTTGTCCGGCGTGCGTTTGTTCTCCGGCGGTTTGCTCTGGTGCTACCTGGCCCACGCCGCGGCGAATGTGACCGTCCTGTGGATCGGCTGAAAGTATCGTGCCACGCGCCGGTTTTTCGCACGCGTCCCGAATCGTAGTGTAAGTAGCGGTCAGTGTACATTAAGCCTTTATTGGTCACGACTGGTTCCAGCTGACGAACGGAGGTCATGTCGGGGAATGTGGTAGGGCGGACCGGAACGGCGTCTTCCAGCCCCGCTCTATTTACGGGGCGGAGCGTCGCGCCTTCGCGCTGCTGCGAGCGTTCCGGTGACCTTCCATTTTTTCTCGAAGCCGAAGTGCTGCATCTTTTTCACGCCGTGCTTCGGCGGGATCAACGACATGGCCCGTTCACTCAGCGCCGTGATCGAAAGACTCGGATTCACGCCCGGGTTCGCCGGAATCATGGAACCGTCGCAGACGAGCATGTTCTCGTAACCGTGCACGCGGTTCTCCAGATCAATGACGCCTTCGTCCGCGCTCGCTCCCATGCACGCCCCGCCCAGGATGTGCGCGGTCGTGGGAACATCGAGCAACACTTCATTGTAGGAACTCCGCGCATAACCGCCGGTGCGTTCGGCCAGGCGGCGGGCGAAGTCGTTCGCCTCGGGAATGTACGTCGGAATGTGATCGCTGCCCTCGCTCGCATCGCTGGTGAGCGTCTTTTGAAACGGCCAGATCCAACGCCGCTTGCGCACAAGATGAATGCTGTTGTCGAGCGACTGCATGACCAGCAGGATGATGGACTTCTGCGCGAAACCGAACGGAATCAACGTGCGCAAAAACGTAACGGGGTTGCGAAAAATGTTCAGCAAGAAACGCAACGGCCGCGGAATGTTTCCCCCGCCGTCGGTCATGATCGTTGCGAGCGATCCCATGGCGTCCTGGCCCTTTGCGTAACGTACCGGTTCGATGTGCGTGTTTTCGTCGATGTGCACGCTCGAGGTGATGGCAATGCCGCGCGAAAAATCCGTCTCGCGCTTCGGCACCGTCACCCCGACGATGGACTCGCTGTTCGTGCGCACCGTCGACCCCAGACGATGCGAAAGACGGCTTAGATGATTGCGCTGCTTCAGCTTCGTAAGCAGACCCACGGTTCCCAGAACACCCGCCGAGAATACGACGCCCCGCGTGCGAAACTTGCGTCGCGGCGTACCGAACCAGCCCGTCGTGGATTCGGTACGAATCTCGTAACCGTGACTGCCGTCCGCATCGACGTCGAACTCGCCGTTCGCGTCGAGCGGCAATACATCGACGACTTTGGTTTCGGGAATGATTCTCGCGCCCAGTTGTTCGGCGAAGTAGAGGTAGTTTTTGTCGAGGGTGTTCTTGGAATCATAACGACAGCCGACCATGCAGCCGCCGCAAAAATTACAGCCGAGGCGAGCCGGGCCTTCGCCGCCGAAGTACGGGTCCTTCGCTTTCTCGCGATCGCCGAAGTAGATGCCCACCGGCGTCGGCGTAAAAGAATCGGCCACGCCGAAGTCCGCGGCGGTATCCTGCATGAGCTGATCCACTTCCCAGAGCCGCGGGTTTTTCGTAACACCGAGCATGCGTTCCGCGAGTTTGTAGAACGGCATGAGTTTCTTCTCGCCGCCCATGCCCCGAACCACGGCACTCCGGAAGAACTCCGGCTTCGGAACGTACAATGTATTCGCGTATACCAGGCTGCCGCCGCCGACGCCGGCCCCGCTCAGAATCATGACGTGATTCAAGAGATTGATGCGCTGAATGCCGTACATAAACAGCTTCGGAAACCAGAAGAACTTGAACGCGTTCCAGTTGCTGTTCGGGAAGTCTTTGCCGGTCCAGCGCTTGCCGGACTCGATCACCGCGACACGATAGCCTTTCTGGCTCAGCCGCATGGCACTGACGCTGCCGCCGAAGCCCGAACCGATGACGATGTAATCATAGTCATACTCCGCCTGCTCGTTCTGGTTGCGCATCGGCACACGGGAAAGCGGCGGGCAAACCAGAGCAATAGAAATTTCTCAAGGTGCCCGGGGAAGTGCCGATATATCCGAATAGATGCAAGTCCGCACGCTCAGTACCAACGACCGCGAATTGCGGCGGCGTACCGGCAAGTCCGGGACGCGCGAAGGCTCCGCCGCGAGCCGCACATCCGCCACGGCACCGGTACAGAAGAGCCCCTTCGAAGAAATCCTGGACGAGGTCCTGCCGGCGGAACGCGCGGGAGCGCCGAACGATCTCCACTCGCTCTGGAAGAGCCTGCCGGACGCCGAACGCGAGCTCATGGATCATCCGAGCAACGCGAACCTGTATCGATATCGGGATCTCGTCATCGCCATCGCCCGGGAAACCCTGCGGCGCAACGCCCGCGTCAAGAAGCTACGCCGCCGCAATCGCCACGGCGACGTGATCGAGCTGTCCATCGTAGAATTCGTGGACGAGCGGCTGCAGAAGATGGCGAACCTCATGCACGCCCCCGGAAATTCGGCCTTCCTCATGTTAAAAACGGTGGAGGAAATCCGCGGCGCCCTGCTCGATGTTCGGGAATGATCCCGGAGTTTCATTTTGCCCGCACGTTTCGTCGCCTGCTCACGTTCACGCTCCTGACCTGCGTCGTCGCGGGCATTCCATCCGCCGCCGGCTGGGAGCACCTGCCCCGCGGTGACTGGCAGGAAGAAGAAAACGGCGACCTCCGACTGAACATCGGAGCGAAGAACACACTAACCTTCGGCGGCGAGCACTTTACTAACGCCATCACCGTGAAGGCCGTAGTAACGGCCCAGGTCCGGCGCGAGTACTGGTGCCTCATCCAGGAGATAGAGTCCAGAGATCTCAAAAAGAAAGCGGAGCCGAAAAAGAAAGACGCCGTGGACGACGACAAAGCCGGTGAAAAGAAAGAAGCCGGGCAACCGCGGACTCCGGAACCGCTGCGTCTGGATTTTCTACAGAAAGGCGAGCGCCTCGTGCTGACCATCGGCTACGACGAGAAAAAGAAAAAAGACGTCCTGGAGATTCTGGCCTTTCGCGACGGCAAGGTCGCCCGGGAACTTCGTTTTCTGGAGCCTTAGTCCGCTTCCCAGATCGAATTCAAGAAGTAACGCCGGCTATCGTAGAGCATGTCCACGATGGCGAACTCGTTTTGCCGCGCGAGGTCTTCCACGTCCTCGGGCAGGTACTTCCAGGAGTACTCCGTGTGGATGGCCTCCCACGGTCGAAAATCGAAGCTGCGTTCCAGCGCGTCGATGTCCACTGTCTGCGCCTCGCGGGAAATGAGATAACTCTCCATGGCACCGCTGTGCACGTTGTAAGTCGCGAAGTGTTTGAAAGCATCCACGTCGAAGTTCCCGCCTAACTCACGATTGATGCGACTCAACAGATTCAGATTAAAACGCTCCGTAACGCCGTGAGGATCCGAGTAAGCCGGGATCAACACGTCGGTATCCTTGCGTAAGTCAAAGCCGATGATAACCAGGTCGCCGGGGGACAGCATGTCCCGCAGGCTCCGGCAAAAGCGGTGCGACTGTTCAAACGTAAAGTTGCCGATGCTGGATCCCAGGAACAGCACGACGTTGCGTTTTTTGTCCTCGCGCAGGAAACGCAGGCCGTGGTTGTACTCGCAGACCAGGCCCGTGGTACGAATGTCCGGGAACCGCCGGATCACGTTGTCCACGAGCTCGATCATGGCGCCCTCGGAGATGTCGATGGGCGAATACTCGAAGTTGTAGTCGTTTTCGGCGAAGTAGTCGAGCAGGATGTGCGTCTTGCGTCCGTCCCCGGCGCCCAGTTCCACCAGGCGAAACTCTTCATCACCCAAAAGCTCGCCGATGTGCGCGCGAGAATTCAGGAGAATTTCACGCTCGCAGTCCGTAGGATAGTACTCTTCGAGATCCATGATCTCCTGAAAGATGCGACTGCCTTCATCATCGTAGAAGTACCGCGAAGCAATGCGTTTGCTCGGGTTGGAGAGTCCCTCGAGGACGTCCCGGCGGAACGCCTCGTGCATTTCAGTGGGATTTTGTTGCTCAAGAACGCGGACGTGAGACGACATAGGGGCGAACGTTAAACCGGATGGTTGGCTTTACAAGGGAATTCCGGCGCAGGATCGGCCGTTAAGCTTTGGATGCAAACAACGCTGCGCGGTTACGATTTTTTTAAGATTGTGTCCGTGCGGCCGGGTAGGTAGATCTGCGTAAACGTCATGTGAATGTGACGGAGCCGCAGTGTACATGTCTTCGCCTAACGTTCGCCATAGACAAACTCGGGCAGCCAGGTCACCAGTTCCGGAAAAAGGACGAGGATCAAGAGCATCGCGAGCTGAATGCCGATAAAAGGAATCGCCCCGCGGTAAATCTCCACGGTCTTGATTTCGTCCGGGCACACCCCGCGTAAGTAAAAGAGCGCGAATCCGAAGGGCGGCGTGAGAAACGACGTCTGCAAGTTCAGGGCGATCACCACGCCGAGCCAGATCGGCGACATGGCCCCGGAGCCGTCGTCGAGCGCCAGCAGCACCGGCCCGACAATCGGCACGACCACAAACGTAATCTCGAAGAAATCCAGGAAGAAACCGAGCACGAACATTACGAGCATCACGACGAAGAACGCCGCCCACTTGCCGCCCGGCAAATTCTCGAGGAACGTCTCGACCAACAGGTCGCCCTCGAAACCGCGGAACACCAGCGAGAACAAAGACGCTCCGATCAAAATCAAGAACACCATGCAGTTGATCTTCATGGTATCGACGACGGCGTCACGCAGCACCGTGCCGCCGAGACGACTGCGCAACCGTGCGAGCAAAAGCGCGCCCATGCAGCCCACGGAAGCCGCCTCCGTCGCCGTGGCGGCCCCGGCAATGATCGAACCCAGCACCCCGAGAATCAGCAGCACCGGCGGGATCAACGCGCCGAGGGCCCGCTTCGCTAACTCGCTCCGATTGTACTTTAAGCGTTCTTCCACGGGAATCGCCGGCGCGAGGTCCGGTTTCACCGCCGCCGCCACGGCAATGTACACGATGTAGAGCGTAACCAGCAAAAGTCCCGGCAGGAGCGCACCGACGAACAGATCGCCGACGCTCACCGAACCGCCGGAGAAATCGCCGAGCTTGAGTCGCGCCTGCTGGTAGGCCGACGAAATTTGATCGCCCAGGATGATCAAAATGATGCTGGGCGGGATGATCTGCCCCAGTGTACCCGAGGCGCTGACGATGCCCGTGGCGAAGGACGGCCGGTAGTTGTACTTCAACATGGCCGGCAACGAAATGAGTCCCATGGTAACGACGGTGGCGCCGACAATGCCGGTGGACGCGGCGAGCAGCGCGCCGACAATGCAAATGGAAATGCCGAGACCGCCGCGCAGACCGCCGAAGATCAGTCCCATGACCTCCAGCAATTCTTCAGCGATCTTCGAACGTTCGAGCAAAACCCCCATGAACACGAACAACGGAATCGCGATCAACGTTTCGTTCGTCATGATGCCGTAGATGCGACCGGGAAAGGCACCGAAGAGCGTTAGATCAAACACGCCGAAGAGCGCGCCGAGCAAAGCGAAAGCGAGCGATACGCCGGCAAGACTGAAGGCCACGGGATAACCGCTGAGCAAAACGCCCACGGTCACGGCAAAAAGTAAGATGGCGAATACGACTTCCATAACCGTCGTTCAGCGAAACTTAAGAGGCGGCCTCTTCCGCGCTTTTCACCGGTGCCGATACATCCTGCGGGACGGGCGCTGCGTGCATGGCGAGCCAGGCTCGTAGCGCTACGGCAGTGCCCTGCGCCAACAACGCGAGGGGCAACACGAGAATCATCGTCTTGAGAACAAACACCGCGGGAATGCCGCCGGCCTCGGGACTGCCTTCGAGGCGCGCCCAGGAATCGAAGACATAGGGCACGCCGAACCACAGCAGCAGCAAACATACAGGCAAGAGCAACAGCAATGTTCCGTAGAAGTCCACCCGTGCGCGATTCTCGGGAGACCAATCACGAAAGAACACGTCCACGCGTACATGACCGTGCACGAGCAGCGTATAACCGGCGGCGCCCATAAACAGGGCCGCATGCAGATAGACCACGAGTTCCTGCAACCAGATCCAGCCCAGACTGAACACGTAGCGCAGTACCACGATACCGAACGTCAGCGCGGCCATGGCGACGACCACCCACGCCACGGCATGCCCGATCAACCGTTGCACGCCTTCCAGGGCGGTGATGATTCTATGAAACAGAGCGATGCGTTCGGGATTCATGAACTCTTTGCTTTCGCCGGCAGGAGGCTCTTCATGAGTCGTAGCGAGCCGTTGACCAACTTGTAGCGCAGCGATTGCTGGTACTCGTAAAACTTAAGATAGTCTTCGGTCGCCTGTCGCCCCTGACCGATCAACCATTCTTTTTGTTCGTCGGAGATCTCGAAGTCCACCGGGGAGATGTCGCCGGTATCGATGAACACCGTGCGCCGGCGATGTTCCGGCTGCATGCTGAGCAGATTCAGTTGCACCTTCTTCACGGTCTCGTAGAGATGCTCGGCCCAGCGGCGAAACGTGCCGAACTGCAGATCGCTGACGGCACCCAGGTTGTCGTCTTCATCCAGGGAAAAGCCCAGGGTCTCTTTATTGATGCTGCCGTCGTCGAAGGCCACGATGGGATAATTCAACAACGCGCCCCCGTCGACGTAGATGTGATCGTCGGGATTGTTGTCGGGGAACTGGAACGATTGAAAGAACGCGGGGATCGTGAGCGAAGCGGTGACGGCGTCGATCACACGCACGGACGGTGTGCGTCTGCGGCTGAATTCGCGGATCGCGCGGCGGTTTAAGTCCGTGGCGAAGACCCGCATGTTGCGCGCGCCGGCCTGCCCGATCTCTTCAAACGTTTCGTCGCCGCTCAGTTCGACATCGCCGAAATTCTTGCCGGCCTGCTTAACATGATTTCGCAGCCACTTACGCAGAGGCCCGGTGGTGTACCAGCCGTAGCGCTCGTGAAACTCCAGCGGCCGGGACTCGGACGTAAAGTTCCTGAAGTCGGCGTCCAGCATGGCCGCCTCCATCTCATCCACGTTGTAGCGCAGCGACAACATGAGCGATGCGATGGCACCGGCCGAGGTTCCGGCGACGTTTTCGATCTGCGCGAGAACGCCCTTCTCTTCGAGCACACGGACGGCGCCGGCATACGCGGTGCCGAGGACACCGCCGCCCTGAAAGACGAGATTCTTAAACGGTAAACTCACTCGCCCATCAAAGCCTTACTTCAGTGCAACGTCGCTTGCTTTTTCTTCCGGCTCCACTCGAGCGCAGCTCAGCAGACCGGCGCCCTGCGGCGGATTGCAGAGCAGAGCCAGGTGCGGCTCCGGATTCACGGCACGACCCTTTACACGATATTCAAAGTGCAGGTGATGGCCGCTGGCGAGGCCGGTCTTACCCAGACGGGCAATCACCTGGCCGCGCTCGACCCTTTGGCCGCGGCGAACGAGGTTCACCTTGTTGTGCGCGTACACGGTCTTTACGTCGTCCCCGTGGTCGATGATGATCATGTTGCCGTAGCCCTGGCGTTCCCATCCGGCAAAGACAATGCGTCCCGGGGCACTGGCGAGGATCGGCGCCCCCGGCCGGGCGACGAGATCGAGGCCCTTATGCATTTTGCCCCAGCGCCAGCCGTAGCGCGAGGAGATGTGAACGCGTTTCGTCGGCCAGTCGTAATGATCTTCGACTTCACTGTGGAGCGGCGACGGCTCGTCCCGATTGAGAATAGGATCCAGCTGGGCGCAGTGACCCAGGGTGAGCAGAACGGCGGCAAGGATCGTGAATCGGACCGCCGGGGCGTGTGTATTGCGGTTCATGGTTGTTTCCAGAACGCGCCGCAAAAGTGCAAATTTCGATGATGCGGCGCACTATGTTTTCAACCATGCTTTTGTGCGCCGCACAGGGGTCAAGCAGGATTCGGGCGAGGGTGTACGGGTTTGGGGCTAATTTGGGTTGGACACGAGAACACAGGATGCGATGTTTTTGTCAGGAGTCGGGCCATGGAAGATGTGAAAGAACGTACTTTCGCATCTTGTACCTTCTGAAGCCCGACGGCAATATCGACATTCTGAGTGTTCTGCATGGCTCCATGGATATGGAGCGCCACTTCGAACTGGAATAATCCTACAAACTCAAAGCCCGCGCCAGCGTAAAACCTTCCTCGCCAATGCGCGTCCACTCCACCGCCTGCCCGCGGAACTTCAGATACGATTCAAAGATCTTCTTCGAAGCTGCGTCTTTCGAGCCGATGCCCGCCGCCACATCCGCGCTGAGTTCGCCCATCTTCTTCAATACGTCGTCCGGGAATTTCTTAAGTTGCACGCCGTGTTTCTTAACGAGTTCTTCCAGCGCCGTATTGTTCCGGGCGGCGAATTCCGAGAGCATGTCCTGGTAAGCGGCCTTCGTCGCGACGTCGAGGATCGTCTGCAAATCTTTTGGAAGGGATTCGTAGGTCTTGCGATTGACCAGGAACTCCAGGGCCGTACCCGGTTCGTGCCAGCCCGGCCAGTAATAGAGCTTCGCCGCCTTGTAAAAGCCGAACGCCAGGTCGTTGTACGGGCCGACCCATTCCGTGGCGTCGATGGCCCCGCTCTGGAGTGATTGAAAGATTTCCCCGCCCGGGATGTTCACGACGGTGGCGCCGGCTTCGCTCAGGACTTCGCCGCCGAGACCGGGCATGCGAATCTTCAAACCGCGAAAGTCGTTCACGCTGCCGATGGGTTTGTTAAACCAGCCGCCCATCTGCACACCGGTATTGCCGCAGGCGAACGGCTTCAGGTTAAAGTCCGCGTAGAGATCGTCCCAGAGTTTCTGCGCCCCGCCGTAGTTGATCCAGCCGGCCATTTCGCTCGCGTTCAACCCGAACGGAACCGCTGCGAAGAACTGCGCCGCTTCGACCTTGCCCTTCCAGTAGTAGGCCGCGCCGTGGGCCAGGTCCGCCGTACCGTTGGAGACGGCGTCGAAGGCCTCGAAGGCCGGCACGAGTTCGCCCGCGGCATAGACCCGCACCTGGATGCGCCCGCCGGACATGGCTTCAATCAACTCCGCGAGTTTGTTCGCGCCGGTGCCCAGGCCGGGAAAGTTCTTCGGCCAGGTGGTGACCATCTTGAACTTGTAGGTTTTGCCCGAGTCGGCCGCGCCGCCCCCGCTACTCTGCGGCCCGCACGATGGGAGGGCCGACGCGCCGGCCAGGCCGGCACCGAGGCCCAGGGATTTTTTGATAAAACTTTTGCGGCTTTCCTGCATGAACGATCTCCGAGTCGCAGACACGATCAACGAAGCGGGGTAGATTTTCCATCATCTTTATTGACCGGCAACTTTCCCGTGAGTTTGTGGCGGCATGACCGTACCGGTCATCGACACCCATTGTCACATCGACATCGTCCGCGATCAGGGCATTCCTCCGGAGACGGCGCTCGCCGAAGCCGCCGCCGCCGGTGTCGAAGCGTGGATTCAGATCTCCACGGGCCTCACGTCCGCACGGTTCAACCGCGACTTCGCCGCGCAGCACGCCGGGGCGGAAGCACCGCATCCGCGCATCCTCTGGACCGCCGGCCTGCATCCGGAGTCCGCCGAGGACATTCAGGACCTGGAGGACATCTTCGCCATGATCCGCGAGCACCGCGACGATGCGGCCTTCGTCGGCGTCGGCGAGACCGGCCTGGACTACTTCCACACGACGGACTTCAAGCAGCAGCAACTGGAAAGCCTGGAGCGCCACTTTGCCCTGGCCGAAGAACTGAACCTGCCGATCGTCCTGCACCTGCGCGACGAACGCGTGTACAATCCGGACAACATCAAGACGGCGGAAGATGCAAGTGCCATCCTGCGCAACTTTCCCAAACTGCGCGGCGTTTTGCACTGCTACACCTACACCGAACGCGAGGCGGAACCGTTCCTGGCCCAGGGCTGGTTCGTGAGTTACAGCGGCATCCTCACGTTCAAGAACGCAAAGACGATCCAGGCGGGGGCAATCAAAGTACCGCTGGATCGACTCATGGTGGAAACGGACGCGCCGTTTCTCGCGCCCATTCCGTATCGCGGTCAAACCAACCAGCCGGCCTACGTCGGTCACACGCTGGAATACCTGGCGAACCTGCGCGCGGAGCACTGCGGGGAGGATCCGTTAACAGTGAAACAGACGATCTTAGAGAACTCGAAACGATTTATAGACATCAAGAATCAATAGACTCCGAGGACCGAGACACCGAGGATCAAAATCAGAGCGCGTCCTTAGCCTGCATACATTCAGCTACGCAAGCCCTCCCAATCTTCCCTCGGTACCTCGATCCTCGGAGTAAATAACCTACCCATGCTCGATCTAAAACTCATACAAGATAACCCGCAAGCCCTCGAAGACATGCTGCGCCGGCGGCGGGCGAAGGGCGTCGATACTGCCGCCCTGGGCGCGCTCATCGAAAAACGCAAAGAGAGCATCGCGAAAGTCGAGGCCCTGCGCTCGGAACGCAACGCGGCGAGCAAAGAGATCGGCGCATTGATGGGCAAAGGCGAAAAAGACGCCGCCGAAGAACGCAAGGCCGAGGTCAAAGGCCTGGGTGACGAAATCAGCGCCCTGGAAGAACAACTGAACGGCGTTGAAACTGAGATGAACGAAATCGTGCAGGGCCTGCCCAACTGGCTCGACGATTCCGTTCCCGACGGCGAGGACGACTCCGACAACGTGGAACTTCGCCAGGTCGGCGATATTCCGAAGTTCGACTTCGAACCGAAGCCGCACTACGAACTCGGCGAGGCCCTGGGCATTCTGGACTTCGAGCGCGGCGTAAAGCTCGCCGGCTCGCGTTTTTATACGTATCGCGGGCTCGCCGCACAGCTCGAACGTGCGCTCATCTCGTTCATGCTGGACCTGCACACCGGCCGCCACGGTTACACCGAGGTCTTTGTGCCGCTGCTAACTTCCGATGACAGCATGTTTGCCACCGGCCAGTTCCCGAAGTTCCGCGGCGACTTCTACGCCCTGGAAAACGACGGCCTGAATCTCATCCCCACGAGCGAAGTGCAACTCGTGAATCTCTACCGCGACGAGATCATCGCCGCGGACGATCTGCCCATCGCCGTCACCGCGTCCACGTCGTGCTTCCGCCGGGAGGCCGGCGCCGCGGGCAAGGACACCCGCGGTCTGGTGCGCGTGCATCAATTTCAGAAAGTAGAGCTGGTACAGCTCGCGCACCCCGATCAATCCGAAGCGATCCACGAGGCCATGCTCGGCCACGCCGAGGCCGTGCTGCAACACCTGGGCATTCCGTACCGCGTGGTACAACTTTGCTCCGGCGACATCGGCGCCGCGGCGGTAAAGACCTACGATATCGAAGTCTGGATGCCGGGCCTGAACCGCTGGCTCGAAATCTCGTCCGTCTCGAATTGCCGGGACTACCAGGCGCGACGCGGCATGATTCGCTTCAAAGGTACTGAAAAGAAAGCGAAGACCGCGTATCTGCATACCCTGAACGGCTCCGGTGTCGCCGCCGGTCGCTGCCTCATTGCAATCATGGAAAACTACCAGCAGGCCGACGGCACCTTCGCCGTGCCCGCCGCTCTGAAACCGTACATGGAACGGGCACTGCCCTGAATCATTTTCACAGGACCACAGTGTCCCGCGCTACGGCGACGTGGAACTGGCCGCCAAAATGATGCGCAAGCACAAGATCCATCATCTGGTCGTAACGCATGAGCAGAAGCTCGTAGGAATCGTCAGTTCGTTTGATCTGCTTCAACTGATCGAAGGCAAAAGGTTTTCGGCAAAGAACGCGCCGACGCCGAAAAAGAAGGCAGCGGGCAAACGGGCCCGGGCAGAGGCCTGACCGGTATTCACTACGGCGAAGCCATCGTCGGCAACGTCGGCTCATCGGAGCGACTGGAGTATACGGTCATCGGCGACACTGTGATATTGAGACCTTTGCCGTGGTTCAAGACTTAGTTACGGATGCACGGTCGTTAAAATCGTAGAGTAAGTTCCGGAATGGTTAAGGGAATTTTTTGGCTACGGCACCGGGAGAACAGTCACCACTACTCTCCGCATCCTTCGTACCTCTGCGGTAAGAACGCCGCGATTGCCGCTGCGCGACACCGCCACTACAACAGCGGTTCGAGCGCGTGCACGCCGCGCACCAGGTGACCGATGATTTCCGGAAACTTCGCGCGCTGTTCGTCCGTAAACTCCGCGAAGGAAATCGGCGCGCGGATGGCATCGAACGTGCGCGCGGTGAAAAACAGAATGCCGTCCGCCGGATTGCCGCGGCGAATCGAATTGCGTAAAAACGACACGTTGCCTTCCAGTTTCAGAGAGGGCACCATCGCATTCAGTTCACCCAGGCCGTGGACCAACTCCAGCATGGCCGCCTCGAAGCGGCGCCGCTGTTCCTCGTCGAAGCTGTCCTCTTCGAGAAAGTGCTCCACGTACTCCTCGATGGCCAGAAACGTCTCCGCGAAGGCCGCGATGATTTGATCCAGGGGAACGTTCTTCTTCGCCTGGCTCATGATAAATGCGATATTCTTGCGAAACATCAGTTTTCCGAGATCTTAAAATCTTCCACTGTCCGTGCAAGAAATTCTGCCTGGTCGGCGACGGTCTTGATGGATCGCGCCATTTCCTGGGAGTTATTCGAAGAGTTCTGTGCGCTTTCGCTGATGCCGGCAATCGTGTTCATCATCTCTTCCGCCGTGGAACTCTGCTGCTGCTCCGACGATACGATCTGCTTCGTCATTTCGGTCATGCGCTGCATGGACTCCCGAATGGTTTCGTTTAACTTCGCCTGATTTTTGGCCAGGCTTTCCAGCACCTCGGCCAATTCGCTGACCTGAGACGCCTCGGTGCGCATGTGCTTCACCGCCTCACCCAGGGATTCGACCTTCTCTTCGCCGGAGCTGACGCTGGAGAGGGCCTCATGGATCAGTTCTTCAATCTCCCCCGTCGCCTCGGAAGAGCGTTCCGCGAGACGCGAGACCTCATCGGCGACCACGGCAAATCCGCGACCGGCCTCCCCCGCCCGGGCCGCTTCAATGGCAGCATTCAGAGAAAGCAAGTTAGTGCGATCGGAGATGTCGTTGATGACGCTCAAGATCTCGCTGATCTTCTCGCTGGAGGACACGATGCGCCGAATGCCCTCCACTGCTTCCTGGGACGACGCCTGGGCCTGCCAGGCCTGGTGCACCGAGGACTCCGAGCGATTACGGATCTCGTGCGCCTTAATCGTGAGATTCTCGATCGACGCGTTCAAATCTTTTTCGAGGACCGTCAGGATATTCGAAATCAAAGCTGACTGCTCCGAAATTTTGCCGGATATCTCCTCGATGGATGCGCTCATTTCCTCCATGGAAGCCGAGGCCTCCTCGGTGGCAGAGGCCTGGTCCTGGGCGCCGTCGGCGAAACCTTCCGCCGAACGGGTGAGTGCCTCGTTTTGATCCTGCACCCGGACGGCCACGCCGCGGATCGTATTGATCTTCGCCGAGAGCTGTACAAAAAACGAACTGAGTGTCAACGCCAGCCGACCGATCTCGTCGAGAGACTCGGCACCGGCCCGGTGACTGAGATCACCGCGCTCCACGCGCTCGGTCATACGCATGAGCCCGTTGATGCTGCGGGCAATCGTATTCGCAAAGAAGAACGAAAGACTCGCCGCCACGATCAACCCACCCACGGCGAAGATGCCGATCCACATCCACAACGAGTTCAGTCGCTGGAGCTCAGCCGCCAGATCCCGCACCGAACAGAGGAAGTACTCGCTGCCCCGCGAACAGACGATGATGCGTTCCAGCTCGGTATCGTAGTAGGATCCCCCCGAAACGTTTTCAAAGACCTTGCGAAAGTGATCGCCGGCATCCGCCTGGCGATGATGCTGAAACAGTTTCGGTCCCGTACTCAGAATCAGATCGTTTTCGTTAGCATCGTACAGATAAAAGTTACGCTGATATACCGTTTTGGCCTGCCTGAGCCGGAGCTTCATGTTGCTTTCGAACTCATCGTCCAGGAAGGTTTCCGCAAAGATGTGTTTGTGAATATGTTCCGTGCTGTACTCGATCTCTCGAATGGTTTCGTTGACGCCGGTGTAGTAAGCCATGCCGCCCAGCCAGATGGTATAGCCGAGGGGAAAGAGCAAAAAGGCCGGCACAATCTTCGACCGAAGGGACCACTGGAATCCGCGGACCTCGTGACCAGCGTCGGCTATGCGCCGGGACAGGCTTGCCGCCAGGGGACCGAGAAAGGCCGAGAAGCCCGCGTAAACATTGAGGGGGACGGCGATCAACCCGGCGCAAGCACCGAGGACGATGGTTCCCATGGTAAGCGGGCCGAAGTGCTGCAACTTCCAGAAAACGTAAACCAACGCCGACGCCGCCAGCCACACGACGATGATCACGACGGTCATGCGAACCGGCAACGAGTAGGATCTCCGGACGGCCCGGTCCAGCTCCGCGGCTTCCACATCTTCGCGCTGGTCCAGCCGCCGTACACAGCTTCGAAGCGGAGCTGACACGAGAAAGTAATAAACCAACGCCGCCACGGCGCCGACGAACCAGATTCCGATCACCACCGGCACAAGTACGGGAAAACGCGAAGTCGGATAGTTGCCCAAATAGAACAGGGCCACTGCCCAGACACCGTTCCACAGGAACCAGTTTGCAAGATAACAGAGCAGCAGTGCCGTGCCGGGGTAACGAAGAATCTCCATAGAACGGAAGACCTACACCGTGCCCGGCAGTGCGATTTGCATAGAAAATTTACAATAGTCGGAGATGCGAAAACAGAAAATCAGCTCCGATTTAAGCAAGCTTCAAAGCAACTTTTCGATGTCACCGGCCATATCTTCGGGTTTCGTATTCGGCGCGTAGCGATCCACCACCTCACCGTTCTTGTTAACGAGGAACTTCGTAAAGTTCCACTTAATGGCTTCCGTACCCAGCACACCCTTCTGCGCTTTTTTCAAATGCTGGAAGAGCGGATGCGCGCTCTGTCCGTTGACGTCGACCTTCGTGTGCATGGGAAAACTGACGCCGTAGTTTACCTGGCAAAAACTTTGAATATCCTCGGCACTGCCCGGTTCTTGCTGACCGAATTGATTGCACGGAAAACCGAGGACGACCAGACCCTGGTCCTTAAACTTTTTGTGAAGATTTTCGAGGCCCTCATACTGCGGCGTGAAACCGCACTGGCTCGCCGTGTTGACGATCAACATAACCTGATCTTTGTATTCACCGAGCTTGCGTTTCTCGCCGCCGATGGACTCCACTTCAATATCATAAATAGAATCTGACATTTGTTACTCCCTGAATTGCATTCAACTAAGCCCCGGTCCGCCTTACCCGGCCACCGTAAATCCGCACAAAAAATGCTCCCGGGATCCGTGCGATCATCCGAAGCTGAAATATGGACTTCTCCTCCGATAACCCGATGCTCCGAATCCAGGGCCGGGTAGGCGACATAATCCAGCGCATGCAGAGTATGGAGCAGCGCGTCGGTGGCCGGGCCGGCGCGATCACGGAGCGCTTCTCCACCGCGACTCCCGCGCCGGAACACGGCGCGCAGCGGGTCGGGCCGGACCGGCCTCCCGAAAAAGCGACAGAGTCATCGCCCGGGACTCCTGAAACCGTCGGCGGCATCCCGCGCTCCGGCTTCGCCGCGGAACTGGAAGCCATGATCCAGGCCGAAGCGGGTCGCAGCCGGGTCTCGCCCGACCTGATCCGCGCCGTGGTGGAAACCGAAAGCGCCGGCAAGGCGGACGCTGTATCCCGGGCGGGCGCCGTCGGTCTCATGCAACTCATGCCGGACACGGCCCGGGAACTCGGCGTCGATCCCACGGACCCGCAGGAGAACCTCCGCGGCGGCGTGCAGTACCTCACGCAGATGGCGCGGCAGTTCGGCAACCTGGACGAGACCCTGGCCGCCTACAACGCCGGTCCGGGCGCGGTGAAACGCCACGGCGGCGTGCCGCCCTATCAAGAAACCCAGGATTATGTGAAACGCATCCGTCGAATTCTCGACGAAAAGAGATGAGCACCCGCGCGCGAACTTTACAATGCGATCCTGTTTCTTCCGATGTACAGTGCTGATTCTTTGTGCGCTGATCTTCACTGCCTGTCCGCGCAATCCCGAGGACGCGCTGATGCTGCATCTGTATCACTCGTTGCACGAAGAGATTCAGCGCGCGGCGCTGGGAACGGACGTTGCACCGGAGTACATGGCCGCGCTCATCAGCCTCGAGTCCTCCCCGCCCGGCAATCGCGACAGCGAACGTTTCGAACAGCACGTCTACGAAAAGATCCTGGCGCTGAAACACGAGGGCACGGCCTGGGGCGGCCTGAATCGCAAACAGGTCCGGCGCATCTCCGACAACGAACTGCGTAAACTCGCCACAAGCTACGGCCTGGTGCAGATCATGGGATACCACTGCCTGCAACTCGGCTGCGAAATCGATGAGCTGACCGGCCCGTACCAACTCCAGTGGGCCGCAGCATATATGCAATTCCACTACGGCCGGCAGGCGAAGCGTAGCGATTGGGAAGACTGTTTTCGCATCCACAATACCGGTCGTCCCGACGGGCGCACCGGACGCCGCGACTACGTGGAACGCGGCATCGTCCGCATGGAGTACTATCGCGAATGGATGCAAAGAGAAGGACGCATGTTTTGACTCAAACGCGCTTCGCAAACCAACCGTGCACGAGCGCGGCCCGAAAAAACTCTACCGGCGTTTGAAAACCGCCGGCTTCGATCATGGCAGCAACTGATTCCGGCGGCAGGACCGCCACGTCCCCCGCATAAGTTGCGCGCGTTTGCTCCAATTTTTCGGCGGAGAAGTGCCCGCCGGTCTGCACGCGAATCCAGATGCGCAACAGCGCGTCGTACTGATTGCTACTGATATCCGACGCCAGATCGGCATTCGCCAGGATGCCTCCGGGAACAAGTCTGTCCGCGATGGCCTGGAAAAAAGCGGAGCGCGCCTTCGGTTCCAGGATAAACTGCGAGACGAGAAAGCACGTGGCCGCGTGATGCATGTCTTTCGGCGGCAACGAGTCCAGGTAACCTTCGTGAAAGTAACAACGCGAGGCGAAGCCCTGCTCCTCGGCTCGCCGACGACAGACCTCCAGCATTCCGCCGGATGGCTCGACCGCGGTGAATTGCCAGGCCGGATACGCTTCGGCCAGGTACGCCATCTCGCGGCCGGTTCCGGGACCGACACACAGAATCCGCGCCTCCTCCGGAAGCTCCGCGAGTCCGAGTTTCAGCAGATAGTACAGTCCGTTTAAGATCGGCGCGTGCTTCTCCCACTGTTTGTCGTACCCCGACGCCTGCTTATCAAAAATAGCTTTGAGATCCTCTTGCCGCATGTGATTTCCTGAATAATGCGCACAGAGCACGTGCGCACAAAAAAACCGGGCGACACTTCGTGTGCCGGCCCGGTTTTTCGTTCCACGCTGCCGGTGGAATTACATGTCCGCGTCGATCTCTTCGACCTGCGCTTCGAATGCTTTCTGTCCGCCGGGATACTTGAAGTAACCGACGCACTGGCAATCTTCCCAGGTCTCGGCTTCGCCTTCCGCGGGGTTGGCGCAACGACCGGTGTCCTGGCTCAGAGAGCAGCAGTCGTAAAGACCGATGCCGCTGATTTTGCCGGCACTCTGCGTAACGATGGCCTGACCGGTCGACTGACCGTCGGAAACACCGGAAGCCTGCTCTACGTAGTCACCCACGATTTTGGAGAGGCCGTCACCGGCTACCAGGTCACGAGCGGCGCGGCGGCAGGTCGTTTGTTTCATCGCGATAGAGCGAGCGTTGATGGCGCGCTGAGAAGCACGCGCGGAGAATTTGAGATACAGATAGTCTTTTTTAGTATCGTCATCGCAGTACTCAGCGGGACTGAGACCGGACTTGGCTTTGGCCGCGTCGGGGGCGCAGGCCCAACCTTCGAATACCCAGCCCTCGGCACCTACGGTCGTGGCATCGCGACGTGCGTCGCCGCCACCGCCGCATTGAAATCCGAAAGCGACAGCCAGTAAAATTGCTACGATTGAAAAGCGGTTCATCGTTTATGACTCCTTTGTTTCCGTGCGGGTTGATGTCTTTCCGTGCCCGACAGACCGAAATGCTGTTCGTGCGCAGGAATTCGTCAATTCAATTTAGGCAGCCCCGCGGCCCACAGGGGGTTTTTGGGACATTTCACGGCTTTAGTCCGGCGGGTTCCTGAAAAAGTTCGACTTTTCCGGCCCCGTGGCGAGTTTCGCAGTGAAAGACGTGTCTATCTCCTTTCTAAAGATTCGGCGTACTGGAAGCCTGCTGCTCTTTGCGGCGGCACTGGGTGTGCTCATCGGCCTGCCGGCGTACTTTGCCGTGAGCATGCCGGCTGCCGACTTCGGGGCGGTGCAGGGCATCGTGAGTGCCTCGGAGCAGTGGATCGGAGCGGGCCTGCTCGGGACGGCCTTCCTCCTCCTGCTGCGGAGGATGCGCCGGGGACAGTTCCCCGCCATCGATGGCGGCGGCCCGATTTCCGGCGCGAGCCTGGCCGTGTTCCTCCCGGCAATACCGTTATTGGTGTATGTGTGGCTCTTCAGTGAGCAGGCCTACTCCAATCTCTTTTTGAGCGATCAGGACTTTACCAACATATCCAGCGCCATCAACAACACCGCGCGCGGAGACGGCCTGCTGACGACCGCGTTCTTGCAAACCGGGGCCGGCGGATCGTATCTCGGTCATCATTTTTCTCCGGTACTGTTCCTCTACGTTCCGGTGTACTGGTTCTTTCACGCGGCCGGTCGCTGGCTCGCTCCGGAGGTTTTGCTGGAATGGGGGAACACCCTGCAGCCCACGCACTGGGTCTACGCCGTGCTGCTCTGGATCACGCTGCTCGCGGCGCTCTGGTTGTGGACTCGCTTCGTGCGCCTGGAATTGCGCGATCCCCTGGCGGCGGTACTGGTCTCCGCGTTGCTTGTATCGGCGTATCCGTTGTGGCGGTTATCACTTTCGTACCACTATGAGTTGCCGGCCCTGGTCTTTTCGGCAGCGGCCTTTCTGGCATTGCGACGACGACGCATGCTTGCGTACTGGGTGGCGTTATTCTTATGGATGTCGTGCAAAGAAGACATTGCCGTATACGTTGCGCTCTTCGGCATCTACCTGGCTGTCCACCGGCGCGACGGCGGTCCGCGCATCGGCCTGGCAACGGCAATCGTGGGGGTACTCTACTTCCTGCTCGCCAGCGGGCCGTTCATGGATCTCTTTGCGGGCGCGGAAAAACCGAACTGGGCGTCAGTATGGCAGGACGTCTGGCTCATTGACGGGCGTTCCGCACGACCGACGTTTTTTATCGTGGCAGCGTTTGCGCTTCTGCCCCTGCTGAACGGCCGGTTGTTCTGGATCGTCATCGCGCCGATCCTCGCGCTGCACTACTTCTCGTATCATCCCTGGCATCACAACTTCCTCGGCCACTACAGTTACGATGTGCTGCCCTTTTTAATGTTCGGAACAATTCGCAGCGCGCAACGTCTGGGTCGCATCGGCCGGGTGTTCGGCGAACGGCTCCGCGAGTTCGCCCTGGTCGCGGCCCTGGGCATAAGCCTGCTTGCCGCGAGCGCGGACCGTTACATGCCCATTCCGGGTTTGCCCGAGGATGAACGTTACAGCGTCGTCCACTCGCTACTGGAACGCATCCCCCGCGGGGCGTGTGTGCAAACCCAGGCGCCGTTCAGCGCTCACGTTCCGTTGCACGCGCGCGTGTTTCCGCTGATGATTCCCGAGACGAATCCGTTTCACGATCGCCTGCCCGGCCCGCATAACTTTGATCGTTTTTACTTTCGCGACGCAATCTGTCGCCGCTACTATTTGCTTCTGGATCCGGACGACCCGATCGTCCCGTTCTATGTTCAGGAACATCTGGATGCCTTCGCGAACTTCGCGCGGCGCAATTTGTTTTTGGAATCGGAGCGAGAGGGCCTGCATCTCTACGTCCTGCCGCTCGTGGACCGAACCTACTGACGACCGGCAGGCCGCAGTAAATCAGACGTAGACGATGTCGATGTTACCGAGGTAGTCGCGAATTTTGCCGAGGGTTTCCGTGATGGTAGCGGCGTCGCTCGCCTTCGCAGCATCTTCGATGGTCTTACCGTGTGTCGACAGATCGTGGAATCCGTAGCCGCCTCCGGATCCCTTCATGTTATGCCCCAGAATGCGGGCCTGCTCAAAGTCCCCCGCGGCGACCGCGGCTGCAAGCTTCTCAAGATTGCCGTCCAGATTCGACAGATACGTGGGGATTAGATCCTCCAGATCGGAGTCCACTTCCACGCGAATTTTTCCTTCGTTCGACATACGCCGCTCCCGCCAACCATCGTACGCAGCCCGCGCGGATTTGTTATCTGTTTTTTTTGCGCATAGCCCACTTTTAACGGAAGTCTAACAATGATTATAGGTCGGATTTCGTCTGCGAATCGTCCGCGGGTGCTGACCGTGCCGGAGCGGGCCGGCGATTCACGTACTCGGCCTCGATGGCCGCATTGATATTTCGGGCCAGCACCTGGAGGACACGGCGGCGGGCCTGGTATTCCGATTCCACGAATCCCTCACGATGAGAGTACTCCGTGCGCGCGGAGAGTTCGCGGCTCAGATACAGCTCGGATCCCGGATTCTCCCGCAGTTTGATGCGACAGGCGATCAGCAATTCATAACGCGTGGGCGTGCGCAGGTTGTCGAACATGCGGCCCTCTTTGCGGTAGACCGTGATCTCTCCGTAGAGCCAGAGCCGGGCTTCTTCCCGGGAACCGCGAAGAAAAAAGTTCTCCCGGGCCCCGGCGGCGTTGCGTACGAACTCGGCCAGCTCCACGTTGACATCCGGCTGAAAGGACTCGTTCGTGAAGTTGTGCACGAAGAGGGTGCGCGAATCGGCGGGATACTCCGAGAGATCCAGGCGCTGAAAATAAGCGCAGCCCCAGAGCGAACACACGAGCGTCGCGAACACACACGTGCGCAGTACGGCGACCGGCAATCCTCGCGGAACGGGATTATTGCGGGGCTGGCTGTTTGTCGGATGCAGGCGGTTCATCGTTCTCCGGAGGAGGTTCATAATTCACGGCCTGCTTCAGACGGTCCAGTGTGTTCTCGTAATTTGCCAGGCGCGTCCAGTCCGTTCCCGATTCCAGTCCGGATTGGACCAGCGCCCGCGTGGTGGCCGCTTCGGCGCTAACATCTTCCGGCACGGGACGCACCCGGGTGATGAACTCCGCATCACCCTCGCCGGCCAGTTGCAGGCGAATCTTCAGTTCTTTCGCGCCGTCGCTCCGCTTCCAGAGATCTTCGGCATCGACTCCG
Organism: Leptonemataceae bacterium; assembly: GCA_965227295.1. Lineage (GTDB taxonomy): Bacteria > Spirochaetota > Leptospiria > Leptospirales > Leptonemataceae > JANSYA01. Next base: position 851,910 of record OZ245742.1, read on the forward strand.
TCCTCAAGCAACTCCGGGTCGTCGCGAAAACGGTCGATGTTCACGCCTTTGGCTGAAGCATCGAGCGGAGACGCGACGTTCATCGGCAACTCCACACGCTCGCCGTTCATGACGCGAAACCACTTGATCACCGGCGAAGAGCCCTCGCGCCCTTCGCGCTCCTGTTCGATGAGCACACTTTCCGGTTGCCCGTCACCATCGACGTCGCCGCTGATTTCCAGTTCGCCGGTGTACGACTTCGACTGAAACTCGACGAGACGCTTCTCGCGAAAGTTCATGGCCGGCTGTTGCAGTCGGGTGATGAGATAATCCGGAATCAACAGGACGAGTCCGGCGTGGTCGGAATGCGTGGAGATGATGTAACGATTGCCGGCGCGCGCTTTGCCCGCCCGGATCACCACCGGCTCTGCATCGGGTGAGTCGTAGAATCGTACGGTCGCCTCCGGTTCGGTGAGACCGAGCTCGGCAAGTTTGTCGGGATCTTCCACGGAATAGTAGGCCTTGAGTTGAGCCTCGCGCCAATCGTTGAACAGATTCGTTACGGCCGGACCACCACGGCGGCGGGTGTAGGCAGCGTCCTCGGCAGTCGTCTGTGGCTGTGCGGCGGTTTCTTCGTCTTCCTGCGTTTGCAGATGAGCCGACACCGTCTCCACGAAGTACTCGTCCTTAAATAACGAGCCCTGACGAATTAAGCGCAGCGGCGGTTCTCCGGGCTCCTCGTACTCGATGACCGCCCAGTCCTGTTTCCAGAGATAGCCCTGGGTATCTTTGTCTTCTTCCAGCGGACCGTAGAGAATCAGCACGAGCACGATCAGCCCCGCGCCCGCGGCGATCAGAGGATAGTAACGCGCCATCAGCCTGCTCCCACAAACTTACGATTGCGGCGATAAAGATAGATGCTCAGCGCCAGACTGAGACTCACCACGAGCGGAAAGATGAAGATGCCGACGGTGATGAGACGAAACTTGCTTTCGTCGGTGACCTCGGTGGTACGCTGGAGGCGTTCCTTCGGAACGATGCCGGCGACCAGCGGGCTCTCGGTCAGCCAGAAGAACGCCTGGGATGCCAGCACCAGGTTTTTGTGGCGCACCTCGTACGCGCGCAGGCCGCGTTCCGCAATCCAATCGGTACCGGAGAAGATAAGGACCCGGGGACCCTCTTCGTTCGCGGCAGCGGCGGCCGGGTTTTCGTAGGCCAGGGCCGCGGCATGACGCGGCATGGCCTCGGACGCATCCCGGCGACGATTGCGGTTCGCGTCGTGATATGCGTCGTACGGTGTGTTCAGTACTTCTTTCGGTGTTAGATCCTGGAGCGGACTTTCTTCTTCGGCCTTCGCAGCATCCGGGGAACGCAGCACGCTTTCGAAATAACCGCCGTTGGGATAAACGACCAGGGCCTGAATGCCGCGGTTGATGTCTTTGAGAATCGGATGATCACCGAAGTTTCGCATGACGGCGACGTTCGGCACCGTGGTATTCGTAAGCGGGCGATTGCGATACTCGTAGGGTTTGCCGCCCATGGCGTCGCGCAGCCACTTGAAATCTTCGCGCCCCTCGGGATCGATCGTAATAAAGAGTTTCCCGCCGCGCTGAACGTAATCGAAGATCGCCTGGCGGGCTTCGTCGCCGAAGGGCACCGTCGGCCCCACGATAAACAATACGGATGTATCGTCTTTCACCGGGCCGGGCCAGCCGTTCCGCGTATCAAAGTGATCGACACTGCTGTTGAAAAAGCGCAGTTGTTCCTTGAGGCTTTCGATGCTTGCCGCCTGGCTGATGTCCTGCGTGAGGCCGTAGCGTTCGCCGTTGGCGTTGGTGAAGTAGATCTTGCGACGCGGCGAAGACACGTAGATGAGCGCCTCGGTGGCCTCACGCTCCAGCTTGCTCATGTCTTTTTCGGACAGAACGTGCACCCGGCGCTCGACGTAGGGTTTGTCCCCGGCCGATACGAAGTCCTTGCGTGTTACCCGAAACACGATGGTGCCGTTGGAAACCGTACCGAACTCCTCGGTATTGAAGGCTTCTAAGTCGGCGTTCTTGAAGACGAGTTCGATGTTTGAATTGATCAGCGGAAGTTGCTCGAGCATCACCCGCAGTTCTTCGACAATGCGATAGAGTTCCGGAGTGCGCACGCGATCGGAACGCTGCTGCACCATCTGTTGCTCCGGCAAAAAGGCCGTGATCTCGACCTTCTCTTCGATGGAGCCGATGATGGTCCGCGATTCTTCGCCGAAAGAAAAATAACCCGGCGAAAGATCCAGGGCGGGATTCCGCACGGCGCTCACGAAGTTGAGCAGGATGAGGATCGGCACGAAGGCGAAGATTGAAAACGCCGAGGTCTTGAGAAAGTTCTGCTTTTTGTCACGCAGGCGTGCGCCGCCGGCATCGGCCTGCACGGAGAAGCTCATGCTGAGCATGAAACGATAGATGACCGAGGCACCGTACGAAATCAAAAAGAGAAACAGCAACGCCAGGCGCAACCGCGGCAGGAACGCTTCTTCACCGGCGGCCAGTTGACTCACCGGCACCTCAATGAAATAACGAATCAGAAAAAAAACGAGCGCCGCAAGAGCGAGCCCCCAGGCGATCCAGAAGCCGCGCTCAATGCTCTCGAGTTTTTGCTGCGCCTTTGCGAGCAACAGCATTGCCGGGTCGCTGAGCGCGGCCAGCGCGCCGAGAATCAAGAAGGCCCAGCCCCAGACCGTATCCGGAAAACTCGTGGCGACGTAGAATACGAGCGAGCCCGCGAAGTAGATCCAGATACCGAAGCGTTGATAGAGGGGAACGATTCTTTCCATAAGAAGTAAACTGTGCGATGATACGTGTGATGCGCCGGTCTGTTCAGCCCTGACCGCGCCAGCGCCGGGATTCCAGAACCTTAACCGTAAGAAATAAGAACAAAGCCGTGAGGCTCGCAAAGAAGACCATGCCCTTGAGCGGAATCACGCCCCGGGTAAACGGCATGTACTGATGCAATCCGTGCAGATGCGTGAAGATGCCCTTCGCCGGCTCCGGTAAGAGGCCCGCCATAAAACCGCCGACTTCCACCACGAGCAGCAAGGCCGCGCCGATCAACAACGCCATGAGATAGGTATCGGAGAGCGACGAAGCGAACAGGCCGATGCTGTAGCCGTAGAGGCCGGCCAGGATGAGTCCGACCAGGCCGGACACGACCATCCACCACGGCGCTTCGGCGATCCAGAGGATGTAGATCATCGTAACGCCGAACGAGATGCTCGTAATTAAGAACGCGCCCATAAGGAACTTACCGAGGACGATTTCGACATCGGTGACGGGCAGCGTGTAGAGCAACTCCAGGGTTCCCTGGCGACGCTCGTGTACGAAGGCCGACATCGAGAGAAAGAGCGACGCAAGCAAGATGATGCGGTAGAACGTTTGAAACAGAACGCTCGAAACGGTTTCGTACGTCGTGCCCGGCGTAAGCGCCAGCAGCACGCTGATGAGACCGCACAAGAATGCGACGATGCCGATGCTCACCGCGGGCAGGTTGGAACCGAGAAAGGAATCCAGTTCTTTGAGAAAGATCCAGCGGGCCTGGGTAAAGGCCCGCAGCGGGGACAGCCCCTTTTCCGCGGGCTTTGCTCCCGTAGTTTCTTTTGAATCGCTCATAACGTTTGTGGTTGTCTTCAGCCGCCGACGCGGGTCACGGGATCCCTTGTCATTTCCAGGAACTGTGCTTCCAGGTTTTGGTGCAGGGAATCGCCGGAGAGTTCGCCGGCCAATTCGCCCTTGTGGATGACGACGACCCGGTCGCAAGTTTGGCTGACCTCTGTCAGAATATGACTGGAGATGAGAATCGTATGCTCCCCGGCCAGGCGGCGCATGAGTTTGCGGATCTCGACGATCTGCACGGGATCGAGTCCGGAGATGGGCTCATCAAAGATGAGCACCTGGGGCGTTCCGATGAGGGCCTGGGAAATCCCTACCCGCTTACGATAGCCGAGGGACAGGTTGCCGATCAAAGAACGCCGGGCCGGTTCGAGGCGCGTGAGTTCGGTGACGCGCAGGAACTCCGCTTCGAACTCTTCTTTTTCGGTCACCCCGCGGAGGCGGGCGACGAAGCGCAGGTAATCCTCAACGGTAAGTTCCGGATACAGGGGCGGCACTTCCGGCAAATAGCCGATGCGGTGTTTCACCGCGAGCGGATCTTCAAAAACGTCAATGCCGTCGATGGAACACTCGCCGCTGGTGGGCGTGAGGAAACCGGTGAGAGTACGGAGGCATGTGGTCTTGCCGGCGCCGTTCAAACCCAGCAGTCCAACCACTTCTCCCGGCTGAATATCGAAGCTGACATTTTTCAGAGCCGGAAACGTGCCGTAGTATTTGGTCAGGTTTTCGACGTGAATCATCTTGCTTACACCTGTCTCACGCGCACTCGCCCGCTGACTGTCAATAAATTTTATTGGACTCTAATCGACCTGGCGCTACCCTGCCCCTGTGAGACTTCCGGCTGCACCGGCGCTCGCCGTTTCCCTCCTCGTATTTTCCCTGACGGGCCTTGCGGTTCTCGTAAATCCGGAACCGCTGTGCGCGGATGGCGGCTATTATCGCCAGGGTAAAATCCACTTCGGCGCGCGCCAGTACGACCAGGCCTTCGAATACTTCCAGAAAGCCCTGCGCGCCCAACCGTCCAACGGCAATCCGCTGTTCTACATGGGCTACATCCTGGAACAACAGAACCGGCGCGCCGAGGCCGTGGAATCGTATCGCCGGGCGGTGGATCTGCGCATGGATCGCGATCTGCGCGAGAAGGCGTTCTGGAAGATCGTACTCCACTATAAGTTCATTCAGGACTGGGAGAATCTCTACGTTTACTCCGAGAAATTCTTAAAATACAACGATTCGAAATCAGTTCGTAAACTTTACGATCTGGCCGCCGAGAAGCGCGATCCCCGCATGGCGCGCATCACGCCGCTCATGACGGCAGCGGCGAAAGACCGCAAGGCCGGGCGCTACTACGAGGCGGCGGACAACTACCGCCGCGCCCTCGGCATTAAGTCGGATCACTACCCGGCTCGCTGGGAACTGGCTTTAATTGAAATGAAGTTAAAGCAGTACCGCTCCGCCGAACGGAATTTGCGCACGCTCATGCGGTCCACGTCGGCGCGCTGGGAGTACTTCTACAAGGCGGCCATCTGCAACTATCACATCGAGAACTACGACCAGGCCCTGAGAGACCTGGAAGCCGCCCGGAAGAACAACGAAGATCCCAACGACGCTTTTATCTACTACGTAAATCTCGCCGAGGGACTCATTCGCCTGGAAGAGAATCAGGCAGTGCGCGCCCGGGAAGTTCTCAGCGAGGCCAACGAGAAAAAGAGCACGCCCCGCGTACAGGGCGCCCTGGCCCGGGCCCTCTGGGAAACCGGCGACCACGGCAACGCCCACAGCCTGGCCCGGCGCGCGCTCAAAGCGGAACCGCGTCAGGAAGACGCTCTGCTGGTGGACGCCCTGGCTCTCATTCGCGCGAACAAATCACAAGCTTATACTCGCAGTAAGTTACTGCTGGACGTCGTGAACGCGGAACTCGGCGAAGAACGCGCCGGTGAACCCGCGCCGCCGCAGTATACACCGGCCATGCTGTACCTCGGTCGCGCGGCCGCGGCGAAGCGTGACTGGAAACTCGCCATTGCCGCTTACGAACGCGTGCACCTGCGCAAGCTGCAATCCATCTACGAAGGCGAGCGTCGCGCCGGTTCGAAAGACAACTCCCTGCACGAGTACAACTACCATTACGGCACGGCCCTCTATCACGCCGATCGCCTGCCCCAGGCCATCGTCACTCTCCGACGCGCGGACGACCTGCCCGCGGCGAAGTTTATGATCGCCCAGGCTTACGCGAAACAAGAGGACGAGCGCAACGCCCGCAGTTGGTTGAAGAGCGCGGCGGAGGCCGATGAAAAGTACTGGCAGGCGGCCGAGCGTGACGCGGCGTTTTCCAAACTCATGCGCGACGCCGACTTCGCCGGTTTCGTGCGTCGCCGCGGCAAAGAACCGGAACCTGAGCCGCAAGAAACGAAGCAGGTCGAATCATTCACCACGGAAACGAATCAATCGTCTCCGCAATCAAGTACGGGCGGACGAGAGTAACCATGCCGTCGCGTAAAACAGCAGACGATCCCGGCGATTCCGCCGGGGGGTTATTCGATCGATCCGGCCTGCAACGCGCAAAGCGCTACATGCAGGAAGAACTGGACCGGGCCCGCCGTAACTTTCGCGTGCGCGGCAAGCCGCCGATCTATTATCTCTCGTACCTCTTTCGCAATCACCGCACGCTGAAACTCTGGGGGCGCCTGGGAGCCATCAACGAACGTTCGGATCGCACGCAGAATTCGGTCTACTGCGACGTGCGTGTGGGCTCGCATCGCTACGATAACGTGAGCGGCGGCGGCCTCGAGGATAACAGCGACCGCGACGAATCCTACGACTACATCCAGATGCCCCAGGAACCTTCGAAGGATTCCTTTAAGTTCGGATTGTGGAAACTTACGGACGCCCGCTACCGCGACGCGGCGGAACAGTACTATCATCGCAAGTCCCAGGAACTGCACTACGTCGAAGCCTATCCGGAACTGCCGTCCCGGCGCCGCGCAAAAAAAGAACACCACTTCCGCTATCGCGAAGTACCCGAGGTGGACCTCGACTACTGGACGCATCTCTTGCGCCGGGCCGGCAACCTGGTAAAAAAGTACCGGGAAATCCAGAATTCCTGGTTTGAGTTCATCGCCCGCCAACGCCAGCATCTCTTCGTCTCCAGCGCGGACAGTCTCATTCTTCAGCAGTGGGGCATCTACGAACTGCGCGCGCATGTGTGGTTGCTCACACCGGACGGCGAGGGACTCTCGCAGGAAGTCAACTTGATCGAAGGCGATCCGTCCGATCTGCCCAACGAAAAAGAGTTTCTGCGTCAGGTCCAGGCGCGCATCGACACGCTGCTGGAATTACAGAAGGCGCCGCGTCTGAACTCGTACTCGGGACCGGTGCTGCTCGCCCCGGACCCGGCCGGCGTATTCTTTCACGAGGTCATCGGCCATCGCCTGGAAGGATCCCGGTTGCTGAATCCCGACGAAGGCGCCACGTTCATGGACCTGCGCGGACAACGCGTGGCGCCGGACTACATCGACATCGTCGACGATCCCACGTTGGAAACCTTCGAAGAGACGGGAGCGGACGGACGCAAACGCAAGCGCACGATGATCGGTCGTTTTCGTTACGATGACGAAGGCAGTCGTTCGGAACGCGCGGTGCTCGTAGAACGCGGCGTGCTCAAGAACTTCCTGACCACCGCGGCGCCGATTCCCGGCCAGCGTACGTTGAACGGTCACGCGCGAAACGAGTTTCACGAGCGGCCCATCTCTCGCATGGGCAATCTCTACGTGGTAAACCGCAAGCCCGTATCGCGCGAAGAGATGCGCGAACGTTTTATTGAAGAGATCAAACGACAAAAGAAACCGTACGGCATTGTCGTCAAAGAGGTGCTCGGCGGTGAGACCGGCACCGATAACTACGACTTCCAGGCGTTTAAGGGCGAGATCCTGCACGCCGTCCGCGTCTTTGCCGACGGCCGCGAGGAACCGGTGCGCGGAGTGGACTTCGTCGGCACGCCCATGTCCGCGCTGGACTCCGTCGTCTGTCTCGGCGACGATGCGATCCTCGATAACTCCTACTGCGGCGCCGAGTCCGGCATGGTCCCGGTATCGACGATCGCGCCGTCGATGTTGATCCGCAACCTGGAGTTACAGGGCCAGGATCGCGAACGGTTTACACAGTACGTCTTGCCGCTGCCGTATTGATTGCGATGCAACTCCGCGACTTCGCACAGCAACTGCTCTACGGCGACGACCTCGCCGACAAGCTCATCCACCCCGCTTCCTTCGAAGACGAAACGCCCGGCCACGCCCTCATCGAAGCGCCGCGCGCGCCCGGTCGACCACGCAATCTAAAGTTCGAAACAAACAAAGCTAAAAAGCACGGCTACCGCCTCAAACAACTCGAACGCGCCGAGAACCGCGCCCATCTGCTGCATCACCTGGCGAACCACGAGCTGCTCGCCATTGAACTTATGGCGCTCACCCTGCTGCGTTTTCCCGACGCCCCCGCAAGTTTTCGGCGAAGCATCGCGGCGAGCATCCTCGAAGAACAAAAACACCTGCGCCTGTATCGCTCGCGCATGCGCAAACTCGGCTACGACTTCGGCGACTTGCCGGTGAACGATTTTTTCTGGAAGCATCTCCGCGACATGCAGTCGCCCGCGGATTACGCCGTACGCATGGGGCTAACATTCGAGCAGGCAAACTTAGACTATGCCTCTCATTACCGGGAGGCCTTCGCGAAAATCGGCGACCGGGCGACGGCGGCGGTTCTGGAAATCGTGCTGCAAGATGAGATCGGTCACGTGAAAAACGGCGTCGTCTGGTTTGATCGCCTGCGCAAGGGCGAGGCGTCGCAGTGGCACGCGTACTGCGACGCACTCCCGGAGAATCTCAGCCCGGTCCGTGCCCGGGGCCTCGGTTACAACGCGGAAGCCCGCCGCCTGGCCGGGATTTCCGCGGAGTTCATCCGCAAGCTGGAAGTCTTCGCGTACTCGAAGGGTCGGCCGCCGTCCGTGTTTTACTTTTATCCCGCGTGCGAAGACGACATCGCCCGGCCCGGCTCCGTTCCCTCCGCGGCCGTCCGCGATCTCACGCACGATCTCGCAACCCTGCCGTTGTTCCTCGCGGGACATGAGGACCTGGTCCTGCTTCCGGCAGACGTTCCACTTCCGAATATGGACTGGCTGCGCGGCCTGCGTTCCGCCGGCTACGCGATTCCGGAGTTCGTACACAATCTTCCGCCGGACCGCAAACTCGGAGACCTCCTGCCCTGGGGCTGGTGTCCCACGGTACGCAAAACGTTCGCGCAGGCACTGCACAACGTCGTCGGGCATCGCGGCGAGGCGCTGCGCGCTCAAAATAACGATGAGCACGATGCGATCTTCGCCAGGGACTTCGGACTAACCGTACTTCAAGAGTACTTAAACGAGCACGGCGACGCAGAGCTGTGTCCGCCGGAAGAGAGCGGCATTCGTTGCCGTTCGCTTCCGGAGATTCGCGCGGCATTGCGGGGTTTCGCAGCACCGTTGATTGTGAAAGCGGCCTACAGCGCGTCCGGTCGTCGCCGCGTCATCCTGCACGACGACACGCTCCGCCCGCAAGACGAACGCACGCTGGAGAAACTACTCGCTCATTCCCGCAGTGTGATTGTCGAACCGTTCTTCGAACGAGTACTGGATCTGTCGGCGCACGTCAGCATTGAATCTGAACAGGAGTCCTTTCGGATCGTCGAGCACGGCATCACGCGATTGTGGAACGACGAACGCGGCTCATACCTCGGTACGTTTTGCGGCAGCATCCTCGATGATCTCGACGACGACCTGCGTCGTTATGTTGCCGGCGAAAAACGAGGGCGGCACGGGGCCCTTTCCCGGCTGACCGAGGCCGCGCGCCATGCCGGCCGCCGCCTCGGCGAAGCCGGCTATCGCGGTCCGGCGGGGATCGACGCCTTTGTGTATCGCAAAGAAAACCGACTCCGACTGCGACCGATCGTCGAAATTAATCCGCGCTACACGATGGGTCGCACGGCTCTGGCCGCATCGCGGCGCGTCCGCCGGCATCGCACGTCCCTGTGGACCTTCGTTCATCCGGAGGACGCGGGTCGCGCCGGTGAAGACGTCCGGCTCGTGGACGGCCTCATCGATCACGGCGTGTTGGTCGCCGGCGACCGCAGGGCCGTCCGGCAACGCTGCCCCGTCCTGATCGTCGCGGATGATGTTGCGGCGTGCCGTAATTTACTGAGCTCCATCACCAGAAAATGATCACACTCTTGCGATCCAGAATGGCTGCGAATCTGTTGCCCCCCGCTATGCGATAGTTAGAATCGACCATGCGCGTATGTCGGGCCTGGATTCTATTGTGGGTATGCGTCGCATTGTCGTCCGGTTGCTCCGGCACAGCAGAGGACACCGCCCTTCTCTGCGAAATGGGAGACCTGGAATGGATCGCCAGGAAAGGCTGGGAAGATCGGGATCGCTTCGGAGATTTTTTCGGCGGAGATGTGCGAACGGTGGGCCGCTTTCCCCTGGCCTTGAATCACATCTTCCGTCCGGAGGCCGGTGACGGCGAGGTGGAGTACGCCCTCGCCGCAACGTTCGAACTCAACGCCGACGATCTCGACGGCCTCCGACCGGCCATTCTGATCCCCGGCATCGGTTCCGCGTGGCAGCTCTATCTCAACGGTCGTTTGATTCGCGACGAACTGCCGCTGCATCCCGACGGCAGCCTGCGCGCGCACCGCACGCTGCAACACGTTTTCACCCCGCTAAACCGCGAAGACTTGCGCACCGGCACGAACGTCGTGGTGTTCCGACTCCGCGGCGATCGACCGGCGCTGTCGTTTTTGCCGAACCGGGTGCCGGGTTTCTTTTTTCAGAGCGGCTACTTCCTGGGGGATGCGGACGCGCTCAAGCGAGACCTGAGCGAGTACGGCCTGGTGGCCATGCTCAGCGTGTACCTGCTGTTCGGCCTGTACCACCTGACCCTCTTTCGATTTCGGCAGAGCGAAGGTTACCTGCTCATGTACGGAACCTTCTGCGTGCTGGTCTTCGTGTACATGTTCACGCGATTGTCTGCGGTGCTGGAATCCTTTCCGGACACACGACCGCTCAATCGCCTGGAGTACATGGCGCTAATGTTTCTTCCCGGTACGTTTACGGCGTTTTTCCACATGTACTGGGGCGTCCCCCTGCCGCGCTGGCTCAAATGGTCCGTCTATTTCTGCGCCGCTCTCGCCTTAATCGTAGCTGTCGGGCCCATTGTGTTACTGCAATTCGTGGAAACCTGTTTTCGTTTCGTCGCCCTGGCAATGGCTCTCCACTGGCCGATTTTCATGTATCGACGCATTCGTGAAGGCCGGCCGCATGTCTATCAAACCGCCGCGGCCACGGCACTCTTCTTCGCCGCGGTCATGTTCGATCTTGTCAACCCGCTGATCGGTTACGTTACCATCCCGCCCCTTTTTCCGTACGGCTTCTTTGTTTTTACGATCTACATGGGCGTGCTGCTGGCCGTGCGTTTCGAAAATCTGTACCGGGATTCGGATCGATTGAATCGTGAGCTGGACGAAAAGAACCGCGCCGTGGAACGCACCGCCCAGGAAATGCGCGCGCTGAACCGTGATCTGGAAAACATCATCGAGGAACGCACCGAAGAACTCAAGCGCAGCTACGGCCGCCTCAACGAACTGGCCCTCAGCGAGGAACGCGCACGCATCTCCGCCGAACTGCACGACAACATGGGCGGCCACCTGGTGGACACCTCGATGCTGCTCGCGCGTTTATCGCCGGGAGAGACGCTACAGGGAGAACTCTTAATCGAGCTACGCCGGCAGATGCAGTACGCCATCCGCAGCTTTCGTGAAGGGCTGTCCCGGGTACAGGACGTCTCGCTTTTGAACCAGGACTTCACCGACGGCCTCGCGCTGATTCTATTGCGACGCTACAGTAACGCCGACCGCCAACTACGCTACGAAGCAGACGACGGAGTTCGCGAAGTCCTGAGCCGACCGGAGTCCGAGGACATCCGTCGCATTCTGCTCGCGGTTTCCCGGGAAATCGCCACGAACGACCTGAAGTACGGCGAAGATCTATCCCGGTGGGATCTAAAGCTGGAATCCGGGGACGACGGGCAAATGGTCGTCCTCAGCGTACGCAGCCGAACCGTCTACGACGAACGCATCCGGAACACGGCCGGTGACGGTGAAGGCATGGGGTCCCGCACGATCCAGGAGCGGGTCAGTTCGGCCGGTGGCACGGTGGAATGGTGTCTGGTGCAGCCATCGACGGCTTTGGGGGCCGAGCACTTAACTTACTTTGAACTGAACTTACGGTTGCCCGTGAGCCGGCCCGCTTCCTGATTGCGCGCGAATGCCCTGAATGCGCCGAAACAAACGCGAGAAACGTTCGCCGGCCACGTCGAAGCGCGGTGTTCGGCGGCGGAAACTCACGAACTCGCCGTTCTTTCCGGGAATCAACTCAAATACAAAAATGTAGTCGCCCTCATCGTCCAGCCAGCCGTCCGAGCGACCGAAGCGCAGATCCTGAAATACGACGGCATCCTCCGCGTTCCGCCGGGCCTGGAACCAGCCCCGGGAAAACCAGAGTAGCCGACTCACTGCACGCTGCGTCTCGGTACCGGCAATCAGGACGGAGTTCTTCTCCACGGACTGAAACTCGATCGCTCCTCCGTCCAGGTCATCAAAGAACGAATACAGCCCGACCCATATGCGATCCGCGTTACGATCCTCGGCCATGCCCATCCACAGCAACGTCGTCAACGGCCCCGGGGCGACGAAGATGCGTTCGTACTCGATGCCCCGCTGCTCCAGAGAATGTGCAAACTGTTGCTGCGCCGTAAACTTCGCTCCCACGGAAAACGCAAGGTACAGCGTACTGAATGTTAAGCCGGCATAATTCCAGAAGCGCCGCTTAGAACTCGCGCGATCATAGCGGAGCGCGACGATCAACGCGCCGGCCAGGGGCAGCGTATACAGCGGATCGATGATGAAGATCGAGCCCAGGGCCGCCGGATAATCGCTGAAAGGCATGAACAACTGCGTGCCGTAGATGGTGAAGTAGTCCAGGATCGGATGCGTAACGATGGCGGCGAAGAACACGAGCCACCAGTCGCGGAACGTCGCGTCCCCGCGCCGGTGAAAGAAACGATGCACGAGCCAGCCGAGAATCGGTGCTGCAATGATCGCAAACAAAAACGAATGACTGATGCCCCGGTGCATGGCGAGTTGCTGCACCGGGCCCAGAAAGGGATTCAACAGAATGTCCAGATCGGGGATGGTACCACCGACGGCGCCCCAGGCCGCGGCCCGCCCCCCCGCTTTCTTTCCGGCGACGGCTTCGCCCACCGCGGCGCCGAGGGCGATCTGAGTTACGGAATCCATCGCGACAAAAAAATCAACGCGGGAAATTTCGGCGACCCTTTTGGCGCGCGGAGTTCGTAAAGCGAGGCTACAAGCCCTGTGCGTGCCTGTCCCATCCCCGCCCCGCGATCAAAACGCGATCGATGCCGGCGTAGTCTTTGCGAATGCGAGCGTACTCGTACACCTCACCCGCAAAATCCAGCAGCTCCGCGGCCCAACGCGATCCCAATTCCAGAACAACGGCACCACCGAACACTAACCTCTTGTAAGATTCGATTAAGATTTCGCGGTACAACGCCGGAGGATCGTCATGAAACAGCGCCAGAGCGGGATCGAAGTTCGCCACGCCCGGACCCAGCCCCGCGCGTTCGTCGGGATGAATATACGGCGGATTACAGGCGATCGCGTCGAATTGCGTATCCGGCAAATTCGCGTAGAGATCGCTCTCAAGGAAACGGCAGCGAGATTGCTGTTCCCCGGAAGCGAAGAGCGCCTGCAAATTTTCCCGCGCGACGGCCAGGGCGGCCGGAGAAACATCGCTGAGCGAAAGATCGAGATCGGGCCGCTCGGCGAGCAGGGACAGGCCGATACAACCGGAGCCGCAGCAAAGATCCAGTACCCGCGCCCCGATCGGTAACGGTTCGCGCGCATCGGAAGGATTGAGCAGCTCGTCGACGAGTAACTCGGTTTCGGGACGGGGAACCAGGACGTCGGCATTCACCCGGAACACGCGCCCGTAAAATTCTTTGCGGCCGGTGATATGAGCGAGCGGCTCTCCGGTTGCCCGGCGTCGCACGCGTTCCGCAAAGTTCGCCGCCGTCGCCGCGGCCAGGCCAGTGTCCGCAAGACGTTCCTCAATCGAACGACCGCGTAACATCAAACGATCGACACCTAAGAGATCGGCGAGTAAAAGCTCCGCCTCGAAACGCGGAGACGGAATGCCGGCCCGCCGCAATTGCTCCACGGCGGGACCGAGCAGTCCTTCGATCAAGACGTGCCGGAAGACGACGGCGGGGTGGACGAACCGCCGCCGCCGACCTGGGAAAGGACGTTGCGGGTAAGTTCACCGGCGGAACGGTTTGTGTTGCGCACGAGATCGTAAAAACCCGTGATCATCCCATCCTGGAAGTCCTTGATCTGCTGACCGGCGTCCCCCAGGGGCACGTACTGGCCGACTGTTTCCAGGGCGGTGTTCGCAAACTCGCGATGATACTGTTCCACGGTGCTGGCGCCGTTATCGATGGCGGTTTCCACATCCTGCTGAACCTTTTTGATTTCGGAAAGATCTCCAAACATAGCGTTACCTCTCTTCAACAAGTGCTGCCATGCTTCCGTCCCGAACGCAACCATTAATTGCGCGCTCATTCATAGCGGCGCACGCACTGCTCCAGTTGACCCACATAAGAATCACCAAAGATATTCACGTGCACCAGGAGCGGATAGATCTGCCAGAAGGCCGTGCGTTCGGCGTAGCCGTCGGCCAGGCCTGAGCGACTCACAATCTCCTGCAGGGAATCCGCACTCAGCGGGCAGCCGAAGAGTTCCAGCATGCCGAGGTCCTGCTCCGGATTGCCGTAGGCGATCGACGGGTCGATGAGATAGAAGCGGCCGCCGGGACCGCGCAGCAGATTGCCGGACCAGAGGTCTCCGTGGATCAACCGCGGCCGAACTCGATTGAGGGACCAGTCCTCGATGCGGGAGCGCACCACCGCTTCGATGCGCCCTGCGAACGCCCGGTCCAGGCGACGGCTCGCTTCCCTGGCGCGACGGATCTGCGCCTCGATGCGATCCTCCCACCAGAATTCCGCGAAGGAATCGTGCTGGCGATTGGGTTGGGGCAGAGTGCCGATGAAGTTGTCCTCATGCCAGCCGTAGTGATTCGCCTCACCCGTGTACAAACGCACCAGGTCCTCGACCAGGTTCCGCGCCGGATCCATGCCGGAACCGTGCTCCGGTTCGAGGAAGTCCATGAGGATCAACGCCGCCCGCGACGAAGCGGCCGTGTGGTAACCGTAACAATGCGGCGCCGGTGCACCCGCGCGCGTGAGGGCCTGTAGAGCATCGGACTCGGTGCGTGCCATGCGCGGGGACTTCACCGTCTTCGCGGCCAGAAGGCGACCATCGGCCAATTCCACCCGATACAACGGAAAGAGACTCCGCGAATGAAACTGAATCGAGACCGGCTCCGCCTCCGGCAGAAGTTCCCGCAGGCTGTCCCGGATCAGGGCCTCGTCGCTCATTCGGCCAGACGCAGCCCGCTGAACTGCCAGCGCTGGTACGATTGAAAAAAGTTCCGGTACGAAGCGCGAGCATGGCCGCGAGGCGTGGCGCAGGATCCGCCGCGCAGTACCATCTGGTCGCTCATGAACTTTCCGTTGTACTCGCCGAGGGCGCCGTCCAGAGGACGATACCCGGGATACGGAAGATAGGCGCTCCCGGTCCACTCCCAAACATCGCCGAACATTTGCAGGAGCGCGCTATAGTCGGATGAATGCCCGAGGTCCGGAGGCTCTGGATGACAGCGACTGCCGTCCGCAAAGTTGCCGGCGTGGGGATCGAGATTCTGCCGGCGCGCGGCGACCTCCCATTCCGCTTCGGTCGGCAGGCGCCTGCCCGCCCAGGTCGCGTACGCGTTCGCCTCGTAAAAGCTTACGTGACAGACCGGTTCGTTCGGATCCACCTCGCGAAAACCGCCCAGGGTAAACGCAAACCACTTGCCGTCGCGTTCTTCCCAGTACAGCGGCGCCCGCCAGCCTTCGTTCTGCACTTTCGCCCATCCATCGGACAACCACAGACGAAAGTCATGATAACCGCCGTCGCGAATGAACTCAATGTACTCACCGCAACTGACCGGACGGTTCGCCAGACGAAAATCTTCTAAGTAAGTACGATGCCGCGGACCTTCGTTGTCATAGTGAAACGGACCGTCGTCTTCCGTTGCATAACCGATCTCGTGGACCCCGCCTTCGAACTCGACGAAACGCAGGTCCGCAGCACTTCGACCACTCACCCAGGCACCGTCTTCGCGGTAGACCGGATGCAACGGACTTTGCGCCAGGATGTGCTTGAGGTCCGTAAACAACAACTCCTGATGCTGCTGTTCGTGGTGCAGACCAATCTCCACAACATCGCAAAATTCGGCGGCACGCTCCGCCGGCAATCGCTCGACCAGTCGGCGAAAATGTTCATCTACATAATGACGATACTCGTAAACCTGCTCTACCGTAGGCCGGGAAAGATGACCGCGGCGCGGCCGGGCCCAGCGCTCACCGACGCTTTCGTAGTAAGAATTGAAAAGATAACCGAATTGCGGATGAAACTCGGAGTACGAGGCATCGAATTTTTTTAACACGAAGGTTTCAAAGAACCAGGTGACGTGTGCTATGTGCCACTTCGGCGGGCTGACGTCGTCCATGGTCTGCACGACGTAGTCTTCGACGACGAGGGGACCGCAGAGATTCTCGGTGAAGGCGCGCACCCCGTCAAACCGGCGGGCAATTTCAGCGGTGCGATCGGTGATGGTGAGCATACTACAGAATGGATGCAGTTTTGCGAAGGGTCAAGAACGGTCCGATCAAAAAGAAGAGCGCGGGTCGCCGGGATTCAATGAACAGGTGTAAAGCCTAAAGCCCTGGCGATGATCAGAAGGGGATCGAAACAGGGCCGGCGACCCGCGCAATGACCATCATAAACAACTATACAAAAAGATAGGAATTAGAAAATTTCTCCGGCCTGGATTTTTTATCCACACTTTATTCGTGTGCGAGCGCGAGGTGCTCATTTCGACCGCGTGTACAATTCATGTGCACAGGCACTGCCCTCATTTTGAGCATATTTTTTGAAGATTGGACGGGAATCCCGATTTCCTCCCGCAGAATCATGCATTCGTGTTCAAATTCCGTTAAACTTTCGCTAAAAACTGGTAAAAATACAACGCAGACTGGTGCGGCGCACAAAAAAAGAGTGGCACAATAATTGCTTTGTATGCATTGCACTATAATCATGTAGCAGTGCTTCAGTCCTCTTCTATACTGTGGAGCAGACTGAATGGAGGCGTAAGGCCATGATCGAGATAAAATTCGGCAAACGCAAAGTCGTAAGTTACCGCGGCAACCGCATGGTGGTGGGCGGTCTCACGGCCAAGAACAAGATCGACATCCTCTTGTACATCAGCAAGGAGCTGGCGAACACGAACAGCCAGGACGAGCTGTACGACCGGGTCCTCGGACTCTGCGAGGAGATCTTCGAGGTCGACAACGTTACCCTGCGTCTCTGGGACGGTGAGTCCCTGCATCCCCATCGATTCCTGAAAGAAACGGATCCGCCGCGCCGGGACCTGGAAGAAGGCGAAGGCTATTCCGGCCAGGTTCTCGCCACGCGCACGTCGCTTCTCGTCCCGGACCTCGCCCGGCACCCGGAACTCATCGACGAGGGCGAGACCACGCTCTGCGTCGTCTGCGTACCCGTCATGTACAAGGACACGGTGCTCGGAACGATCTCTGTAGAAAAAGACATCCAGTACTTCTACAAGCAGGACGACCTGGAAATTCTCGAGGCTCTGGCTTCGCAGCTCGGTCTCGCTCTAAACGAGGTTCGCCTCATCGAAGGTCTCATCGATGCGCAGAAACGTATCAACGACGACCTGAAGATGGGCCGCATCGTGCAGGGGCAGATCGTGCGCACGGACATTCAACCGTGGAACAGCGTACACTTCGGCTGCCACTACGAACCCATGGTGGAAGTCTCCGGGGACTACTTCGACGTCATTCGCAAAGGCAACTCACTCTCCGTCCTCGCGGCGGACGTATCCGGCCACGGTGTTTCCGCGGCCCTCGTTACCGTCACGATTCACCATGAATTCCAGCGCTGCGTGGATGCCGGCATGGGCCTGCCCGAAATCATGGAAGCCCTGGGCGAGTCCATTCGGCCCAAGCTGCCGGACGAAACGTACTTCACCGCTCAGATCTTTCGCATCTACGCGGATCAGAGCTATTCGTTCGTAAATGCCGGTCACAATAAGTTAATCCACTACGTGCGTCAGTCGAATTCGTTTGATCAGATCGACGCTCCCGGCATTCCGCTCGGAATCGTACAGGCCCACCGGAACGACTACCAGGAAATCTTCGGCAAACTCGAACCCGGGGACATCCTCATCTCTTACTCCGACGGCTTCATTGAACAACGCAACGAGCAGGGCGAAGAGACCGGCCTCGAACGTCTGCTCTACTGGCTGCACGACGAGAACTCAAAGCTCATGGAACTGGAACCGGGCTTTACCGTTTCCAGGCTGGCGGATCAGGTGGTGGAACGCTGGAAAGAGCACGTGGGCAACGTCCCGCGGCAGGACGACGTCAGCATGGTTATGGCCATGGCGAACCCGAAACTTCCGGAAGCGCAGGATCTGTACAAAAAAGCCCGCAAGGCTCTCAGTGACGGCCAGTCCTCACGAGCGCTGAGCTACGGCACCTCGGCCTACCAGTTGGAGCCGTCTTTGCACGATAACCTCTTGCTGATCGCGAAGCTCTACTACCGGGACGGCGACTACGAGACGGCAGCGAAGTACTTAGAAGAATACGTAGAAACCAGCGGGGAGCGTAGCGCCCAGACGTTCTTCATGCTCGGCAACATCTATTACAAAGGCGGCGAATTCCTGAAGGCGAAGCGTGAGTTCAAGCAGTCGCTTTCGGTCGATCACGCCTTCAGCGACTCCAGCCTCATGCTGGCCCGCTGCTACTTGAAAGAAAAACAAAGTCCCAAGGCGGTCAAAACTCTGCGCCAGGCGATCAAGAGTTCGCCGGGCAACGATCAACTGCGCCAGGCGCTGGCAAAGATTGAACAACAGCAGACGGGAGCATAATCGTATGCGCAAAAACTTCCACATCGTTCTCATTACCCTGACACTTCTCTGTGCGGGGAGCGGCGTCGTGTTCGCACAGGATGCCGAGGCCGACGGCACGGAAAACACGCCGTCCATAGAATCCCTGCAAGAGGAAAATCGCAAGTTAAGCGAAAGCCTCGAAACCTTCAAAGGCGACGTGGACATCCTCTGGATTTGTCTCGCGGCCTTTCTGGTATTCGCCATGCAGCCCGGCTTTGCCTTTGTCGAAGCCGGCTTCATTCGCACCAAGAACGTCGTGAACCTGCTCATGAAGAACCTGGTGGATTTCAGCGCGGGTTCGTTGTTCTTCTGGCTCTCCGGGTTTTCGCTGATGTTCGGTCCGTTGCTGATCTCCGGCATCGGCCTGGGAGACCCTGGTCTCGCGCATCCGCTGTTGAACGACTCCGACGGCAATCCGGTGAAATGGAACTACGCGTTCTTCATTTTCCAGCTCGTGTTCTGCGCCACGGCCGCCACGATCGTTTCCGGCGCCATTGCGGAACGCACGAAGTTCCACGCCTACATCGTCAGTACCATCATCATCTCCGGGTTCATTTATCCGATCTTCGGCAGCCTGGCGTGGTCGAATCTGTTCGTCGGCGACAACGTCGGCTACCTGGCGGAGATCGGCTTCATCGACTTCGCGGGCTCTACCGTGGTCCACAGCGTCGGTGGTTGGCTCGGACTCGCCGGCGCCATCATCGTCGGACCGCGCATCGGTAAGTATCAAAGCGACGGCGCCATCTTGCCGATATTCGGACACAACATGTCCATGGCCACCCTCGGCGCCTTTCTGTTATGGTTCGGCTGGTTCGGCTTTAACCCGGGCAGTACCACCGCTGTCGGCGGCGGCGACCTGGCGGTCATTGCGGTCACGACGAATATTGCCGCGGCCTGTGGCGGTCTCGGAGCCATGATTACGTCCTGGCTTCTGTTTCGCCGCCCGGACATCAGCATGATGATCAACGGCGTGCTCTCCGGTCTCGTGGCGATCACGGCGCCGTGCGCGAACGTCAGCATCCCGGGCGCCGCGGCCATCGGCGTCATAGCCGGCATCATCTGCGTTTTCTCGGTTATCTTCTTCGATAAGATTCGCGTCGACGATCCCGTCGGTGCGATTTCCGTACACGGCGTCGGCGGAGCCTGGGGCACACTGGCCGTGGGCATCTTCGCGCATCCGCAGTTCGGCGGAACCGCCGGCCTCATCCACGGCGGCGGCTTCGAACTCCTGGGCATTCAGGCCATCGGCGTCGGACTCGGTTTCGCCTGGGCCTTCGGTTGCGGACTGATTCTGTTCGGCTTGATTCGACTGACGATGGGCATGCGCGTGAGCGAAGAAGAAGAACTGGAAGGACTCGATATCATCGAACACGGCAACCAGGCGTATCCGGAATCCGCGTGAGAGCCCGCGCAGTAGTGCACGGCGTTAGTTTTAGAAAATTTCGCGAAAGGGATCGCCGCCGCTGAGGTGGGCGGTGTCGTTCCAGGCCATCAATCGAAAGTAGCCGCCGTGATCGCGGGCAAAGACGCGACTTACGGCGGTGTTTGCTTTCAGGGCCCGCAGTGCAAAGTGCGGGCCGGTTTCCATTAAGACGGCGCCGAGGCATCGCAACAGGTTCCCGTGAGCCACGATAAACGTGCGGTGCACGTCTTTTTCCGCAACGGCGTCGACGGGCGCCAACGCCCGGCTCCAATCCGTACGGAAGTTGCGGCAACGATTCATGACGTCCAGCAGGCTCTCGCCGTTCGGATAACGAACGTCCACGGAACGGCGGATGTTCTTCAGTAATTCCGCATCCACCTCATCGTTGCGGCGACCTTCCCAGTCCCCGCAGCGAATTTCGCGCAGATCATCGTGCAGGCCTTCGTCCGGCAGCGCACGGCTCACCGCTCCTCGAATGAGTTGCGACGTCTGACGGGCCCGTCCCTGAGGCGAACAGTACCAACGATCGATGTGGATGCCGGAACGCTCCAGGGCCTCGCCGAGCAGCACGGCCTCGTTGCGCCCGCGCTCGGTAAGGGGCGAGTCGAGACCGCCCTGCATACGGCCCTCGCGATTGTACTCGGTTTCTCCGTGACGGACTAAGATGATTTCTGTATACATTAAGCGGTTGATATCACCAATCGTAGAAGCGAATCTCCGAGATGCAGGTATCCGGGGCCTTCGCGCCCTCGGAATCCACGGCAAGGATTTTCACTTCCAGGCCCTGGTAATCCATGGCGGTCATGTCCTGGGTGAACATGGGGCGGAAGTCCAGGTACTGCTTCTTGGGGAATGCGTTGCGGCCGGAGATCAGTTCACCGACAACGTAGGCCTCGTACGAATCCTCGGCCTTCGCTTCGGCCGTTTTGCGAAACTGAACACGTATCCTTTTCACGCGATGATTGTTGCGCCACACGGCCGGATTCCTCGCGTAGCCGGGAACGATCATCATGGCGGCGGGCACGTGGGTTTCGGTAAACACGTAGTTTACCTGTTCGTATCTACCGGGCCCGTCCGCGCCTTCGCACCACGCCGTCGACCGATCGTCGTCGCTCAGGTTGGCAACACCGTAGCGGCTGTCGGGAGCCAGCGTGCTCGACGCTTCCACGGAAGCCACGGCCTTCACCCGGCTAATGTCCAGCGGTTCGCCGACGGGGGTGCCGTCGTACCACAACAAACGCTTCGGTTGAAAGACGGCCTTCGAAACGGGCTCGTCCTCGGCTCCAGCCGGAGTACACGCCGTAAGCGCCGTAAATGTGAGCATCGTAAGAAGGGCGAAACTGTATCTGATGATTCCCATTGACCTCATACCAACCTGTAGCTTTGTAGACGCAACGTAAACTTGAATTCTATGACCGCATCCTCTCGCAACCAGGAACTCCGGCGCAGACTGGACGCCATCGAAAAAATCTTACCGGAAGTCGAAGACGTCCTCCGGCGCATTCAAACCGACGAAAGCGAAGACCTGGGCGTTCGCACAAAAACAAACGATATGGACCTGGTAACCCGCGCCGACCTGGAAAGCGAACGCATGATCAAGGCGGCTATTACCGACAACTTTCCGGACGACGCCATACTGGCCGAAGAGAGCGGGCACAGCGGCGACGAACAGGCGGAGTTCCTGTGGGCCATCGATCCCGTGGACGGAACCATCAACTACGCCCACGGCCTCCCGCTCTACTGCGTGTCCATCGGCATCCTGTGCCGGAATCGCCCGGTGGCGGGCATCGTTGCCATGCCGGCGCTCCGAGACCGGTATCGATCCATCGAAGGCGAAGGCGCTTTTAAGAACGGTCATGCGATTCGAGTCAGCGCAACGGACGATTTCTCGCGATCGTTGACGGTTACAGGCTTCCCCTATGATCGCGAACGAGTCATGGACGATCTCTTAACCGGTGTTCGTCGCGTGTTAGAGCGGGCCCGGGGCGTACGGCGCACCGGCAGCGCGGCCCTGGATCTCTGCTGGCTTGCCGAGGGCCGCTTCGATGCCTACTACGAAACAAACCTCAATCCCTGGGACACCTGTGCCGGCACGGTCATCCTGCGCGAAGCCGGCGGGCGCATCAGTGACTTCAGCGGCACCGACCACGTCCCGGGGGACTACCAGATCGCCGCGTCTAACGGCATCGTGCACGACGCTCTAATCAAAGCGGTGCAGTCCATCGCTCATATGCAGCGCGGCTGAGATGGAAACAACGCCGAACGCTCCGCTCGATGTTCGCCGCGTGGAAGCTGCGGCCTTTGACGAGTTAACCGCGAAACTTGCGCACTTGCTGCTGGAAGCCGATCCGTCCCGCGACAGAGTCGCCGCTTATGTTAAGACCGGTGAATGTTACGCAGCCTACGCGGGCGACCGGTTGGTCGGCGTCTACGTCCTGGTTCCCCCGGATCGCCCGGAAGATGCCGACGCCCTGGAACTGATCAACATTGCGGTCGCCGAAGAACGTCGCGGCACCGGCCTCGGCCGCCGACTGATCGAAGACGCCGTCGAACGGGCACGCCGTGCCGGCGTATCCCGCCTGGTCCTCGGCACGGGGAACTCAAGCATCGATCAAATTGCGTTTTATCAGAAGCGCGGCTTTTGTATTACGGGTGTGGACCGGGACTTCTTTGTACGCAACTACGACGAACCGATCTACGAAAACGGGATTCAGTGCCGGGACATGATTCGTTTTGAGTTGCTGTTGTAACCTGAACGCTCCGGAGAATGCACTGCCCTCTCAGTCAGAGCCTTTACGAATCACATCGCTGCTCGGACAAATATCGTTCAACACACACTCATCACACAGCCGCTTCTTTGCCGTACACCATTTGCGACCGAGAAAGATGAGATACAACGACCACTCACGCCAGGCCTTCTTCGGTACAATTTCCACGAGATCCCGCTCAACCTTCACGGCGTCCTTGTGCTGCGTGAGACCGAGCAACCGGGAGATGCGGCCGACGTGGGTGTCCACGACGACGCCCTGGTTCGCACCGTAAAGTTCCTGTGAGATAACATTAGCCGTCTTCCGACCGATGCCGGGAAGCCCGACCAGTTCTTTCAAATCCCGCGGGATCACTCCGTCGTAGCGTTCGTTCAGGAGGCGGGCGAACTCGCGGATGTTCTTCGCTTTGTTCTTATAGAAGCCCGTGGAATAGATGAGCTTTTCGAGACGCGCGAGCGGCTTCGTGTAAAAATCGCGGACGGTGGAGAACTCGGCGAAGAGGGCCGGCGTGACCTTGTTGACCATCTCGTCCGTGCACTGGGCCGAGAGAATCACCGCGATGGCCAGTTCGTGAGGGTGCCGGTAATGGAGCGGGGTTTCGGCGGCGCCGAAGACCTTCTTCAGGCGCCGGAGGACCTCTTTCGCCAGGGCAGGCGGGTCGAGGCCCGGTTGCGACGGCTTACGGGGGGACTTTGCCAATCAGGCTTTCAGGACAGAGAGGTCCTGGCCGTACTTCTTCATGAGGCTCTTGACCCCGCGATTGTTCAGGGTTTTGAGCATGCGTGCGGACAGCTTGAGGCGGACCCAACGGTTCTCGTCGGCCAGATAGACCTTCTTCGTAACCAGGTTTACCTTGAACTTGCGCCGGGTCTTGCGGTGCGAGTGAGAGACATTGTTCCCGGAAGCGGTCTGTTTCCCGGAGATTTGACAGCGTCTGGCCATAGTGCCGACCAGATCCCCCGGCTGGCCTCCCCGGTCAAGCAAGACCCCGCATTTTAGAAGAAACATTTGCAAGATTCACCCGGCCCACCATGCTCTCCGATATGGGCGTGATACGCGACATCGACAAGGGCGGCGGTGAGATCATCCGGGTGGAAGTCTCCGAGTTCCGGGGCCAACAATATCTGAACCTCCGGGTCTGGTATACAGACAAAAACAGCGGGGAGTACAAGCCTACCCAGAAGGGCGTCGCCGTGCGGCTGGATCTCTACGATCAGCTCAAGCAGGCCGTCCTGGACGCGGAAACGGAAATCCGTGCGGCCGGCTCCGGCGATGCCTGAGCGGACCGTTTTCAAATTTAGCCGATAATAGAAGGGCGGTCCTGTTCTCGAATCCGGGCCGTCTTTCGACCTATGAACCAGACTCCGGTGGAATCCCAACCGACACGTTTTTCGCATAGCTGCCGGGACTGCGGCGGGCGCTTCAACGTCCTGATCCAGACCGGGGTCCACCGGGTGCATCAGGCGGCGTGCCCGCACTGCGGCCGAAAGAATTTCTTCGACAACCGCCGAGGCCAATTGGAACGCGCGGCGCAACCCGTACGACCGCCGGAATCCCGGGCGGAACGTGTGCCGGATCGATCGCGTCCGCGCTCGCCGGAGCCCTCGCGCGCCGGTTCGAGTCCGCAGACCACGCCCCGAAAACCCGCCGCCCCCCGACCGACGAGCTTCCGCACGGAAACGAATCGCGATTATGCCGGACAGCGCTCGCCCGGATCCTCGCAACCCGCGGCGCGGCGCGGCAACGGCCGCCCCACTTCGCAGACCGAGCGCGGTCTGAAAATCCTCACCCGACCACCCGGGAGCCCGAAGGGCTGGCGCGATCGCCTGGACCGCGGCCTGCAAAGCCTGCCGGACTTCGGCGACTGGCGCGGCACCGTCGACTACGCCGGCGACTTACTGCGGCAACGCGGGTTGCTGTTGCTCATCCCCGCCGCGGCGCTGGGCTTCGGCATGATCCTGCTGGTCTTTCTATCGCTGCAACTACCGGGACTATATCTCGCCCACGACACGGATTTCTACATGGACCGCCTGGAAGTGGTTCGACCGAACCGCGTCCTGGATCGCAACGGTGAGCTCCTCGCCGAATTGTTCTCACGCCGCACGGGTAACCTGGACGAAACCACCATCCCGGAAACCCTGGCGACGGCCCTGGTGTTTACCGAGGATCAGAACTTCTATTCTCACGGCGGCGTCCACTGGCCGTCAATCTTTCGCGCGTTCCTTGCAAACATCTTTAGCGGCGGATATTCCCAGGGCGGTTCAACCATCACCCAACAGCTCGCGCGCATCCTGCTCGACGACCGCGAGAAGAGCATCTTCCGCAAGTTAAAAGAAACCAGCCTGGCCTATCACCTGGAAGCGAGCCTCACGAAAAAGCAAATCCTGGCCGGGTACATGAACCACGTTTATCTCGGCCACGGCGCCCGGGGCTTCGAGACCGCGGCGGACTTCTACTTCGACAAAAAGGTCGGCGACCTCACGTTCGAAGAACGCCTGGCGTTGGTCTGCCTGCCGTCGGCACCGGCACGCTATTCACCGCTCCGCAATCCCGATCGCCTGCGTGCGAAGATGGACGCCGTCTACGAACGCATGATCGCCGCCGGGTTGCCCGGTGTGCCCGAACCGACGGCCTACGCAAAAGACGCGGACGATATGCTGCGCTCCCTGTCCGGCAGCCCGGGCGGCAGTGTCTTCGGCGATCGCGTCAATGAAGCCCCGTACGTGGCAGAGTACGTCCGCCAGGAAATCAAAAAGCTGCTCGGCGATGAATACGAGTTCGGCGCCGGCCTGAACGTGCGCACCACCATCGACCGCAAGCTGCAACTGGCCGCCGTCGAAGAATCCCGCAAGTGGATTCGCACCAAAGCGCCGGCGTTCCCCGCCACGCGCATGAAAGACGGCAAACGCCTGCCCGTAAGTACCGAAGAAAAGATGTTAAGAGACTACGGCGACATGGCCCTCGGCCCGGCGCTCTTCGGCATCCCGGCCCCGCCGGAATCCAGGCCGCGGTTGCAGACGGCGTCCGTGGGCATCGAAAATAAAACCGGCGGCATCCTCTTTCTCCAGGGCGGCGCCGAATTCGCGAGCGGCAATCAACTCAACCGCGCCATCCAGATGCGCCGGCAAACCGGCAGCGCGGTCAAACCCTTCGTCTACAGCGCGGGCATCGAGTCCGGGGCGGTTACCGCGGGCACATTGCTCGACGACCGGCCCATCTTCGTCTCACTGAAAAACATCGCCCACAATCAAAAGAAAGACTACTGGCTCCCGGGCAATTACAGCGGCGTCTTCGAAGGGGAGATCCTCGTGCGCCGGGCCCTGGAAAAATCTCAGAACATCCCCGCCATTCGCGTCGCCGATCGCACCGGGCTCGATCGCCTCGGCGAACAGTTTCGTAAGTTTTTCTTTTACAAAGACGCCGAGTACGAACGACGCTTTCGCAAAGACGCAACCGTGGCCATCGGCTCCCTGGAAATGTCCCCGTTGGAAATTGCGACGGCCTTCACCGGCTTCGCGAACAACGGCGTGATCCGTCGGCCGTTTTTGATCCAGCGCATCGAAGACGCCGACGGCAAGACGCTCTGGTCGCCGTCGCAAAATCACGACGAGTTCAGTCTCGGCGTTCCCGTGGAACGCACGGTCCTGCCCGGTGATGTTTCCGAAATTATGGTGAGCCTGCTGCGCAGTTCCGCGAAGTACGGCGGAGTCGGCGGCCTGGGTGGCGTGGATTACATCGGCAAAACCGGTACTTCCAACGAGTACCGTGACGCCTGGTTCGTCGGCGCGACGCCGGGCGTCACGGCCGCGGTGTGGTTGGGTTTCGACGAACCCGCGTACTCCATGCCCGGCGGAACCGGGGCGGGCCTGGCCGGACCGCTGTGGGGGCGCATCATGAGCAAGGCGCCGCGCCTGGAGTCCTCGTTTCGATTTTCGCCGAACGCGGTGTCCATGAAGATCTGCAAGACCACGGGACGCAAACCGGGCCCGAACTGTCCGACCGTCGTCACCGAACTGTTCCGGCCGAACTTTCCGCCGGAGGATCCGGAACCGGCAACGAACGCATCGGACGATCCCGAAACAAAACCTTCGAACCAGGACAAACCGGACCCGGCCGACTGGAGTATCAACAGTGATTCGGATTTTGAATGATCGGCGCCGGGCGCTGATGCTTGTGCCGGCCCTCGTTTGCTGCGTCTTGCTGGCGGGTTCGCTGCACGCCCGCGGTGCCCGCGCGACCTTTGAACAGGCCTATGCCCTGGAGAAAGAAGATCCCGCGGGCGCGATTGAACTCTACGAAGAAGCCTTGCGCGCGGGGCTCGGCACCGAACTCGCGAAGGCCGCGCGCTGGCGCTTGTTTTATCTGCACCGCGATCAAAAAAACTACGGGCGCGCGTTGAACATCAGCTCTTCTTTGGGTTCGGACAAAAAGCTTAAGAACGTTTTAGGTGATCTTTACGATGAGATTGCCGTGCACTGGAAGATCTCTCGTTTCGCGGCCGAGCAGTACGCCGCCGGACTGCGCCTGCTCGACGCGGGTAAGTCCGCGGAAGCGGTCAAGTATTTCGGTAAGGCCCTGAAGAACAACGTGCGCAACGAGGCCTTTCGACGGGACATCACCGAACGCCTGCTGCGGGAACGGCGTTTCTCGGACGCACTGGCTCTCTTTGAGAGCCTGGATCATCCGGCGGCACGTCTGGCCCGGGCCGACGTCCTCGTAAAACTCAAGCGCCGGGAAGAAGCGCGTGTACTGCTGCTCGCCCTTGCCCGGGAAAACACGAGCGACCCTGAAAAAGTCTCCGAGAATCCCGGGCAGAAACCACAGCCTGCTCCGGTATCGCAACTCAGCGACGCCGATCGCGCGCACATCCTGTACCTGCTCGCGCGGATTCACCGCGACGGCGGGGATCGCGTTTCGGCGGTACGTTATTTTCGCCTGGCCGCCCGGTACTCCGACGACGTCGGCGCGGTCCGCATGAACGGTCTCGCCGCTTTTAGTCTGTACCGCGACGATCACAAACCACAGGCCCTGGAAATCCTGCGCAACCTGCCCGGTGTCGAAAGCGACGCTAACGTAAGATTGTTGTACTTGATCTTACGCGTGGAAATCGATCGCGACGGCCCGGCCTTTCAGTCGCTCCGCAACATGCAGGGCGATCTGATCGAACAACAACGTACCGGCAGTGCTTCGTACCTGACCGATCGCGCGTTGAAGCTCCTGGCCCGGGGAGCGCCCTGAAGCATGCGCCGCAAGCTTACAGTGTTTTTCGTCTTGCTGGGTCTGGCCACGGCTTCCGCGGCCGAGCCCGTCGAAACGACGTTCTGGGGCCGCGATTTCCGCAAGCAGTTCGGTGAGTTCCTGGAAGTTCCGGTCCCCGCGGGACGCATCGCCGTTCTTTTCCCGAACGAGGACGTGATGCAGTTGCACGGTCACAGTGCGCGCCTCGGCCGCAGCATCAGCGGGCGCCGCTTCGGCAAAGGCCGCAAGATCGAAAATGTGGGGCTACGCTCGGAACTCGGATCGAGCCAGGGCAACTTTATGATTCTGCTGCTTCCCGCTCCCCGAGAACAGAGCGCGGACGAGGAATCGGAAGAAACCGCAGGCAAATCCGAAGGGGAAGCAACGCAAGAACCCCGCTACGATCCGGAACGGGGACAGCCGGCCCTGCTCCGCAAGAAGAACAGGACCTTCCTCCTGCTCAACGTGCACGCAAGCGAGGAAGGGCTCAGCGTAGAATTAGAAGAACGCCTCGAAAACCGGGCCGGACCGTATCACGCGGGACCGGTGCACGACATCGTCTTTGTGTACGAGGCCGCACCCGATCCCTGAAAGCCCCGGGAGCGACTTCCGCTTAACATTTACTCAGGAGCCCTTAAAGAAACTCGTGATTCGCGAGAGCAGACCGCCGCTCTTTTTGGGCTTCGCCGTTTCTTCCCGGCGCCCACGGTGATCCCCGCGCTTGTCTCCACGTTTATCGCCGCGTTCTTCACGATCACGACCGCCGCGGCCACGTCCGCCCCGGCGACGACGCCCGCCGCCGCTGCCACTACCGCTGCCGCCACGTCCGGATTTACCGTCGTCGTTCTGCTCGTTGCTGCGCTCTTCGTCGCGGTTCCGGTTGCGACCACGGCCGCCCCGGCGACGACGACGGCGACCGCCTCCGCCCTCGGAGCCGCCGCGCTCGGAACGTCCGCCGTTTCCGCGCCCGTCGTTTTCAAGGCTGCCCTCGGCAGCAGCGACGGCTTTGGCACCATAGAGCACCGACAGGCGATCCCGCTCGCGGATGGACATATCCTCGGTAATGATCGGTCCGTCAGGAAGCGACGGGGCTGTCGTGGTTTCCTGTTTTTCTCCGCCCCGACGTCCCCGGCCGCCCCGGCGACGACGACGGCGACGCCCGCCGCGCTCTCCGTCTCCGGATTCTTCACCGCCGGAATCCCGGCGATTGCCGCGGTCGTCGTCTTGAGCTTCGTTTGCTTCGCTACCGCTGTCGTTGTCGTTGTCGTTGTCGTTCTCGCGGTCTTCGCCGCCGCGACCGCCCCGGTCTCGTCGGCGTCCGCCGCGGGAGCGACCGCCGGAACGTTCGCTGCGTTCTGGACGCTCGCCGTCGCGATCCGCGGATTCGCTTCCGTCACGGAAGGGTGTAAAATCGTCTCTGTTCGGCATGGTTAGTTTATCCGTATCCACGTCGACGCTCGGGATCTTCTGGCCGATGTAGCGATGAATGCGCGGCAGACTTTCGTAGTCGTCCTCGGAACAGTACGAGATACTCGTTCCGGTTTTACCCGCGCGTGCCGTGCGGCCGATGCGGTGCACATAGCTGTCACCGTCCTGGGGAAGATCGTAGTTGAATACGTGTGTGATATCGTCGACATCGAGGCCCCGGCTCGCCACGTCCGTGGCAACCAGGACCGAGTATTTTCCCTGCTTGAAGTCTTTCAGCAGGCGGATGCGCTTCTTCTGGTCCAACAGCGATGAAATACCCGTTGCCGCCACGCCGTAGCGTCGCAGTAATCGCTGGAGATGCTCTACCTTGTGCCGGAAGTTCGTGAACACGATGGACCGGGCGGCATCGCCTTCGGCTTCGCTGTTTGCGGTAAGGATCTGGTTTACCAGATAGGGATCCTTTTCCGCGCGCCCCAGGTGAACGAGTTGCTGATCGATCTTGTCGACAGCGACGGTGTTCGCCTCGATGCGCACTTCCACCGGATCGTGCATGAAGTCCGAGGCCAGCCGCAGCACGTAGTACGAAAGCGTGGCCGAGAACAACTGGGTCTGCGCTTCCGACGGGCACTGCCGCATGATGTAACGCACGTCGCGGATGAAGCCCATGTCAAACATGCGATCGGCTTCGTCCAGGACGAGGTGTTTGATGGCGGAGAGATCGATCTTCTTCTGCTTGATGTAGTCGATAAGCCGCCCCGGAGTCGCGGCGATGATCTGCGCGCCCCGGGCGAGGCCGGCTTCCTGTTCACGGTACTCCGCGCCGCCGTAGATCGGCAGGACTTCCACCGGGCGATACTTGCACAGCTTCGCGGCCTCTTCGGCAATCTGGAGACAGAGTTCCCGGGTGGGCGTGACGATCAGCGCGGCGGGACCGGGCGGATCGTTCTCGAAGATGTCCTGAAGGATCGGCAGGAGAAAGGCGACCGTCTTGCCGGTTCCCGTCTGGGAAATGCCGGCGATGTCTTTGCCTTCCAGGCCCGGCCCGATGCACTGCTCCTGGATCGGCGTCATGGTCTCGAAGCCGGCATCGGCGATGCCTTTGAGCAGGTCGGGGTGGAGTTGAACCTCTGTGAATTGCACCTGATCGGCTAGCCTTTGGGTGAGGACTCCCCTGTCAATTTATATCCGGGTTCTCTCTATAATCTATGCGTGCCTCGTTCGCATCGTTGGACCACGAACCGTTCCCTGAACCCCTGTGCTGAAAATATTGGTTGCGTACGGCATTACACAGTATGAAATTCCGCCACTATGACAGACACACTTCCTCGTTATTTCTACGATGTTCTTGCGAATGCCGCCCAACGCTGGCCGGATCAGGAGTCCTTCCGGCGCCGGGTCGGAGACAAACTCGTCGGCCGCACCTACAAGGAGATGAAACGTTGCTCCGACGAACTCGCCGCCGGCCTCATTGACCTGGGCGTTCAAGTCGGAGACCGGGTTACCTTTTTGTGCGATGCATCGCATAACTGGTTTCTCACCGACGTGGCCATCGTTGCGTCCGGCGGAGTCAGTACGCCGCGGGGAACGGACGTTACCGACGACGACATCATCTACATTGTCTCACACTCCGAGAGTAAATATGCCCTCGTGCAGCGCGAAAAAGATCGCAAGCGTCTGGAAGGACTGCGCTCCAATTTTCCGGCGTTACAGCAGATCTTCGTCATCGAAACCGAGGAAGGCGAACTCGCCACGGGACCGGCAACCGTGGGCGAACTCATGGAAAAAGGACGCGCGGCTTTGCAAAACGACGCCGAAATCGTACGCAAGCGCGTGAATCAAACCGATCCCAAAGCCATGGCCACGTTGATTTATACTTCCGGAACCACCGGCGCGCCCAAAGGCGTGATGCTGAACCAGCACGGTCTGTTGAGCGGCATCCAGCGTGTGCTGGAACGTTTGAACTTTCAGCAATCCGATCGCGTGGTTTCGTTGCTGCCGCCCTGGCACATCTTCGAACGCGCCAACGAATACGGCGTAGCCTGGACCGGTATCGACTTTCTGATTTCGAACATCAATGTACTCAAGAAAGACCTGGCCGAATTCAAGCCGACCATCCTGCCGTCCGTCCCGCGCATCTGGGAGTCCGTCTACAACGGCATCATCGGTAACGTAAAGAAGGCCAGCCCGGCCCAGCAAAAGATCTTCAATTTCTTTCTGAACGCAGGCACCGCCTGGGCACGCCACCGGTCGATCCTGGGCGGCTACGATCTCCAGGTAGAGAAGCCCTTTTTCCTGGTTTCGTTCGTGCGGCGACTGTGGTCGCTGATCGTGCTGATCTTAATGTCACCTCTGAAAGGATTAAGCAAAGTCATCTTTAAGAAGATCCACCAGGCGGTGGGCGGCGAGCTGCGCATCTCCGTTTCCGGCGGCTCGGCCCTGCCCGCGGTGGTGGATCGTTTTCTCCAGGCCATCGGAATTCCGGTGATGGAAGGCTACGGCATGACGGAAACCTCGGCCATCATTTCCGTGCGCGAGTTTTCGCGTCCCACCAGCGGCACCGTGGGCCGGCCGATCCCGGGCTACAGCATCAAGCTCAAGGACGAAACCGGCAAAGACGTTAAGGACGTGCCGGGTCAGAAGGGCACGCTCTGGGTAAAGTCGGATCAGATCCTCATGGGATATTACAAACGCCCCGAGCTGAACGACGTTGTCTTCGATGAGGACGGCCACTTCGATACCGGGGACATCATGAAACTGAGCTGGCGCGGGGAACTCATGTTCGCCGGCCGGGCGAAAGATACGATCGCCCTTGGTGGCGGTGAAAACGTGGAGCCGGTACCGATCGAGGATAAGTTGCTGGAGTCCGAGTTTATCGATCAGGTGATGGTGGTCGGTGACGATAAAAAGACCCTGGGTGCCATCATCGTACCGAACTTCGAGCGAGTGCAGTCCGAGGTCTCCGGATTGTCCGAGGACGCGAAGTCCTGGAACGGCAATAAGGACGTGCGCGCACTGTACAAAAAGGAAATCACCCGCCTCATTTCCAAAGATACCGGCTTCAAGACCTTCGAGGTCGTGCCGGGCAACTGCTTTTACATTTCCGGACGTCCGTTCGAGGCCAACATCGAGATGACCCAAACGCTAAAGATGAAGCGCCCGGTCATAAAGGAAAACTTCGCGAGCGAAATCGACGCGATGTACGAGAAGTAAGATCCCGCGGCCCCGCTCACCGGGGCCGCCTCCGCCCTCCGCAAAAACTCCTCGCCGATCGGGCAATCCGTGCCTATTTTTTGAAGCTTCAGAACGGTCGTTCCGGCCGTCGCTGGAAAAACGGCGCATATGTTTGAAAAGAACTTGACGCAGGAGTGCTTCGTCTGATCAGACGCTTAGTCTGGGGAAAAATATCCCCGCGCCGATCATCGCTCACGCTCTACGGGAATCCACGGAAATGCCTGACATCAGCCAACCGCTCATTGTTCAAAACGAT
This sequence comes from Leptonemataceae bacterium, assembly GCA_965227295.1. Classification (GTDB taxonomy): domain Bacteria; phylum Spirochaetota; class Leptospiria; order Leptospirales; family Leptonemataceae; genus JANSYA01. Next base: position 885,121 of record OZ245742.1, read on the forward strand.
AAGACCATGCTCCTGGAAGTTCAAAACGAGAGCTTCGAGGACTGTCGCAGCATCGTAACTCGCTTTGCCGAACTCGAAAAGAGCCCGGAATACCTTCATACGTACCGAATCACCCCATTGTCGCTCTGGAACGCGGCATCTTCGAAGCTCAGCGCCGAAGACATTATCGAAGCGCTGGAGAAATACAGCAAGTACCCGGTGCCGAAGAACGTCATCAGCGAGGTGCAAGAGCAAATTTCCCGCTACGGCAAGGTTAAGCTGGTTAAGGAAGACGACGGTACTCTCTACATCGTCTCCGACGAGCGCGCGTTCCTGAACGAAATCGCCAACCATCGCACGGTGCAGCCCTACATCGAAGACCGCCAGGGCGATCGCATTATCGTAAAAGGCAACTATCGCGGCCACATCAAGCAGGCACTCATTCGCATCGGCTATCCCGTGGAGGACCTGGCCGGCTACGATGACGGCGCCGAATTCGGTTTCAACTTCCGGCACAAGACCCTGAGCGGCCGTGAGTTCGGTATGCGTGACTACCAGCGCCGCTCCGTCGAAGTCTTTCACGCCAACGGTTCCCGCGAGGGCGGTTCCGGTGTGATCGTGCTGCCCTGCGGCGCCGGTAAGACCATCGTGGGCATCGGCGTCATGCAGATCGTCGGCGCACAAACGCTCATCCTGGTAACGAACACGCTGTCCATCCGCCAGTGGAAGAACGAGATCCTGGACAAGACGGACATCACCGAAGAGGACATCGGTGAGTACAGCGGCGAGAAAAAAGAAATCAAGCCCATCACCATCGCGACTTACAACATCATCACGCACCGCAAGAAGAAAGGCGGGGAGTTCACGCACTTCAACATCTTCTCCGCTAACAACTGGGGACTGATCATTTACGATGAGGTGCACCTGTTGCCGGCGCCGGTATTTCGGATGACCTCCGAACTCCAGGCGAAGCGCCGCCTCGGCCTCACGGCGACCCTCGTGCGCGAGGACGGCCTGGAAGAGGACGTGTTCTCGCTGATCGGTCCGAAGAAGTACGACGTGCCCTGGAAGGAACTCGAGAAACAGGACTGGATCGCCAACGCTCGTTGCATCGAGATTCGCGTGGACATGGAAGAAGAACTGCGCATGCAGTACAGCCTGGCCGACGACCGCGAGAAGTATCGCCTGGCGTCGGAGAATCCTTCCAAAATGGAAGCCATTCACACCATCATCGAAGAACACGGCCGCGAGAACGTGCTCATCATCGGCCAGTACATCGATCAGCTCGAAAAGATCGCGGCGCACTTTAACTTTCCTTTAATTACAGGTAAGACGCCGCTCATGGAACGCGAGCGTCTCTACCAGGGCTTCCGCTCCGGTGAGATCCCGTGCCTCATCGTTTCCCGCGTGGCGAACTTCTCCATCGACCTGCCCGACGCCTCGGTGGCCATTCAGGTTTCGGGGACGTTCGGCTCGCGCCAGGAAGAGGCGCAGCGCCTCGGCCGCGTGCTGCGTCCGAAGAGCGGCGACAACACTGCGTTCTTTTATTCTCTCGTAAGCCGCGACACCACCGAAGAACGCTTCGGTCAGAACCGGCAGTTGTTTCTTACGGAACAGGGCTACGAGTACCAGATCTACACTTACGATCAGTTCGAAGAGATGAAGGGCCGCATCCGCGAACACATTCTCCAGGGCTGATCGCGGGTGTTGCGCTACGCTTTGTTCCTGCTTCGATCGATCGTATTCGTGACCGCGGCGTCCTGTCTCGTTTCCTGCGGCCAGGACGTCCTCGCGGAGGTCGACAGCCACCACGACAACGTCAGCAATGAGCAGCGCTGGCTGGAACAATACCGTCTCCCGGAAAAACTCGGTGCGCCCCTGGCCGGCTTTCCGAACGTCCGCCGGGACACCGCCGGCACCCCCCGGGGCGAACTGGCAGCCCGCTTGCGCCAGGCCGGTTTCTTAGCTTACGACGGCCGCAAGTTACTGCTGCACGAAGAAAGCGACGACGATGATCACGAGTCCTTCGATCCCTCCGAGGGTTCCGGCACTTTCTGGACCGGCCGCTTCCGCCCCATCTTTGCAAGACCAATAAAGCTCCCGAGCGGCAAAGACGGCGTCGCCGTCTCGCTGCGTTTTCGCGGAGTGTTGATCACGGACGACGGCGGCGAGTCGTACCGGTCCATGCCGGGTCTGCCGGAGCGCGCCGTATCCGTGGACCCCGGCAACACCGGCTTCGGTCCGAAGCTATATCGCGACGTCCTCGATCTCTGGCAAAACCAGCGGCGGCCGAATCAAATGGTCGCGCTGAACAAACACCACGTCCTGTTCACGGACGACGGCGGCGTTACGTTTCGTAAGATCAGTCTCGGCGGTGAATTCGATAAGGCCACCCTGAACACGCTGACCGGCCGCACAAACGACGACGGCGAGATCAGCGAAATCTTTGTAGGCACCTACATTCGCGGCGTCGCGCGCTGCACGCCTGTGCGAGATTTCACGGCCCTGCGCTGTCGCCAGCTCGCGAAAGGCATGCCCTTTCTGAAACACGAGCAGGGTTCGTACTTCATCGAAGAGGTCAGCGGCCTCGCCCTGGATCCTTCACGCGATCGGCTCTACGCCCTGTCTCGATTTCAGGCGGCGATCAACGTCCTTGACTTGAGCAACCGCGGTGAACGCTTTGAGAGTTTCCCGCTACCCGGCTTCGGCGGTGCCGATCATGCCGAGAGCCTGTGGTTCGACGCCGCCGGCGAAACGGCCTACATCGCGACAAACCGCGGCATCTACGTTTTTACGGCAGGCGACGGGAGCTTCCGCCACGTTCCCCATGATCGCATCTTTCCCGGTTACGACGAGGACCGTCCGGCGGAATTCCTGGCCACGACGGCCCGGGGCGAAGGACGTCTCCTGCTGTCCCGCTATCTTTCGGAAACTCAGCACCGCACGCCCTCTAACTTACGAGCGTTGTATGTTAGCCCCACGTCCGTGCGCCGCAAACGCCGCACCGTCTTCGATCTCATCGACAACTACGGCTTCAATGCAGCCGTCATCGACGTCAAAGACGACTTCGGCCGACTGACATACGGCAGCGAACTGAAACTCGCGAAAGAGATGAACAACGCCCGGCGCCGCGTGGATGTACGCGGGCTGCTCAAACAACTGAAAGAACGCGGCGTGTATACCATTGCGCGGCAGGTGGTCTTCAAAGATCCGGTGCTCTTTCGTTACAAGAACAACGCCTACGCCATTCGGGACCGGCATCACGGCCGGCCCTGGGTCGGCAACGAGAAGGAACGCTGGGTGGACACCTACTCCAGCGAAGTCCACGATTACAACGTCAGTGTGGCTCAGGAGCTGGCGGAGATCGGCTTCGACGAAATCCAGTTCGACTACATCCGTTTTCCTTCGGACGGCCCCATCGGCCGTTGCCGCTGGTCGCACCGCCCGGGAGACGCTTACAAATCCGAGGCTCTGGAGAGTTTTCTCATGAAGGCGCGACGGGCCGTAACAAAGCCCATCTCCGTCGATATATACGGTTACCACGGCATCTATCGCGCGGGCACGGTGATCGGCCAGGACCTGATCGACGTCGGCGAGTTCGTGGACGTGGTCTCCCCCATGCATTACTCATCGCACTTCGGCAATCGTTACCTGGATCATTTCCCCAAAGACGTGCGCGCGTACGAACTTCTCAAGCTGGGCAGCGAACGCCCGCTGCGGATGACCCAGGGTCGCGTGCAGATTCGTCCCTGGGTCCAGGCCTTTCGCATGAAGATTTCCATTTGGGGCTACGGTGAACCGTACATGCGCAACCAGATTCTTGGCTCCGTGCGCGGCGGCGCCGACGGCTTTCTGTGGTGGGGCCCGATCAAAGAGTTTTATATTCCCGGCCGCGTCCACATTGAACTACAAAAGTAACTTGCGGATTCCTCCCGCCCGGATCTCCATGGATCTACAAATATTAACACACTGAAACATTTTACGAATCATCCGTAAAATGTTCGCGCCTCATCCTTTGGGACTATTGTGATGTAGCGCCATCCAACTACATCTCTCCGGAGTTGAGAGATGTTCAGCAGGCAAACGGTATACTACACCGGCTACCTCGGCGGAGCCCTGTGGCCGCTCGCGGTGGCTCTTTATGCGTGTTTTTACATGTCCGTGATCGACGACAACGCCGGGCCGGCCGCGGTGCGAGACGGGATCGAGCCGGCCCTTCTCACGCTGATCTTTCTTCTTTTAACGTTAGCGTGGGAGCGCGCCATGCCTTACCGGCGACGCTGGAATCGCCTGGGACGTCGTGAGTTCCAGGACTGGTTACACTATTTCACGGCGGTCCTGCCGGCGGAAAGCCTCGGCCGTCATCTGGCCTATGCGGTTGTTCCTGTAATTCTCTGGCAGGTCCTCCCGGACCACGGCGGAGTCTGGCCGCGCGAATGGCCTGTGGCCGTTCAGGTAGTGCTCGGTATCCTGTTGTTCGACCTGGTTTACTACTGGTATCACCGGTTGACGCATACGAAGCTATGGCTGTGGCCGCTGCATCACCTGCATCATACGCCGCGCTATCTCATTGTCACCAGGGGCTTTCGCCACACATTCCCGGAGTGGGGCCTGGATGTCCTGCTGCACACGTCCGCCTTCCTGCTCGTGGGCATGCCGGATCGGATTGCCCTGTGGGTTACAGCCGTCACGCTGCCCATCGGCATCCTGTCCCATGCGAACGTACGCTTGCCCGTACCGGCGATTATTCCCCGCATCTTCAATTTGCCGCAGACCCATCGCGTGCATCACGATCGCTCGCTCCACGGCGGCCTGTCGAATTATTCTGGTTTTTTTATGATCTGGGACCACGTCTTCGGAACGTTCGTGGACCCGGGGCGGTACCGGCCCAAACGTTTGGGCATCACCGGTTACCGGACGCCGCGCAGTTTCTGGAAGCAGTACTGGTCGTTCGTCTACGGTGTGAACCGCAGCTCTTGAATTACCGGAAACGTTCGGGTAAGTCGCGCACGCCCCGAATCGTGGTGTAAGTGACGGCCAGTGTATATTAAGACTTTTATGGGCACGGCTGGTTCCAGGCGACCACGGAGGTTATGCCGGGGAATGTGGTAAAGCGCACCGGCAGAATTCTCGCTTCAGCGAGATTTCTGAACCGCCGGCTTTCCGCATCGGCGGAAAGCATAAGTCCCCGGCGTCTTCGTTGCAAGAAACGCTGCGGTAGCCGAGTCGCAAACCGACGTCCGGGTCGAACGCAGCATTCTTAACAAAACGAAAACCCACAACTCCCGCTTCGCCGTAGCCCAAAAAAAGACTGAACGATGCGGCTACACACTTAATCTTTCTCAAGATCCGCCACGAACCGCAGTTCTTGAACTACCGGAAACGCTCAAGTAGTTCGCGCACGCCCCGGATCGTGGTGTAAGTGACGGCCAGTGTACATTAAGCCTTTTATGGGCACGGCTGGTTCCAGGCGACCACGGAGGTTATGCCGGGGAATGTGGTAAAGCGCACCGGAACGGCGTCTTCGTTGCAAGAAACGCTGCGGTAGCTGAGTCGCACAACCAGCGTCCGGGTCGAGCGCTGCATTCTTAACAAAACAAAAAACCACAACTCCCGCTCAGCTGTAGCAAAAAAAGTCCTTTTACGACTACGCAACTTGTTTCATGTTTCTCGCGGCGACGGTTACGAACCGCGGCTCTTGAATTACCGGAAACATTTTTGTTTGATGGTGTACGTTTACACGGCCACGCGTTCCGTAGCGGCCGTGTCGAGTTCCTCGTTGAATCCGAAGAGACGCGGATCCTTAAGACGATCGATATAAAGAACACCCTCCAGGTGATCGCATTCGTGCTGATAGACGACGGCATCGAAGCCCTCGATGATTTCGTCGTGGAACTCTTCGTCTTCGTCGTACCACTTCAGCCGGATGCGGCGCGGACGCTCCACGTAACCGCGCATTCCGGGAACGGACAGGCAGCCTTCCCAGAATCCCTCGCCGGCTTCTTCAAGTTGTTCGATCTCGGGGTTGATCAGAATCTTGTGCTCGATGCCGTTGCCGTTCAGCTCCGGGTAACGATCGCTGCGGTCGAAGCCGACCACCACAACGCGCTTGAGCACGCCGATCTGAGGAGCCGCCAGGCCGAGGCCGTGAGCATCCTCCATGGTATCGAACATGTCACGGATGAGCTTTTTGATCTCTTTGCTGCGAATCTCCGTCACCGGAACCGGTTCGGATTTCTTGCGGAGCAGCGGATCGCCTGCGCGCAGAATCTTACGGACTGCCATAATATAGATGATCTAATCCGACGTCCCATCGCCGACGATCAATTTTTTTATGGATTTGAGCCAGCGCGCGACCGTGTGCAGCGGCCCGGCCGAACGATGGGCGGCCAGGAACTGTTCCATGGCCGCGTTCACGAGTTCCGGTTCCTCGCCGTGAGGGCTGTGGCCGAGATGTCCGTAGCGAAGCAGGCGACTCCCGCGCAGATTCTCGCTGAGATACTCCCCGGACGCCGACGTGCGCCACGGATCTTCGTCTCCGGCGATCAGAAAGATCGGCACCGGCGCATCCGTCGGTTGCGGCGCTCCGGCGTGACGCAGCGCCCGCAAATAGGCCAGGGCGGCCTGGCCGCGCAGGTTGGCCCGGGCCTCCCGGAGACGGGGTATCCAGGGTTCGCCCCGACCCGCGGGGTCGGCCAGCATCGGGAACAACCAGTTCAGGAACGGCAGGGCGGTGGCGAACGCGGCGAGGCGACGAAACCGTTCCAGGCGATAGATCGGGCAGATGAGGATCAAGGCTGAGACATGCTGCGGATTCAAGGCCGCGTAGCGCAGGGCCAGCAGGGCGCCGACACCGTGAGCGACAATCGGCATGGGCAGTTCATGGCCGGCGAGAAACCTTCCCAGTTCGGTCAGGTTTAAGTCGACAGCGGGTTGACCGAACGGCAACTCAGGTCCGCCGGGATGCCCGGCCAGCCGATAATAAAGGCAATGATAGTGTCGCTCAAAGTAGGTAGCCTGGGTGGCCCAGTCTTCTTCCGGATTCGTATACCAATCGTGAACGAAAAGGAGCGGGCGGTCCGGCGGCGACTGGGTCATGGGCCTGGGCTTTCATGTACTCGAAGCGGTACGTGGATGCGATCATCAGGATGGATGACGCAAGTGAGCGACTGTGGAGGTGAGGGGAATCGAACCCCTGACCTTTTGAATGCCATTCAAACGCTCTCCCAACTGAGCTACACCCCCGGTCGTCCGGGTAGAATTTTTGGAGGCCCCGGTTTGTCAATTGAATTGCGTATGATGCAGACCGGTGTGCCGGAATCTACATTCGCCGGCTAACGACTGTCCCTGTAAAACTGCTTGAACCGGGTAGGTTCAGGTCTAAAAAAGTAACTAATTTGGATCTTACGGTACTTATCGCGGTCGCCTTCCTGGTGCTGCTCCTCGCGGCGGCCGGGTACTATGTGTACCTGTCCATGGCCGGCCCCCGCAAGATTGAAGAGATCGAGCGGCTCATCAAACAGAACCGCATTCGCGAAGCCCTCTTCGAACTGGAGAAGGTACTGGAGCGCGACGACCGCAACATGCGGGCGCACTTTCTCGCGGCACGCTGTCACCTGCGCAACAACGCCGCCGGTAAAGCCATCCTCTCGCTCCGCCAGTGCCTTAAGATTGCGAAGTACTCGCCCGAGGTCAGCGAAGCCGCCGTGCGCCGCCTCCTCGCCCAGTGTCTGGTGGCCATGGGCAATCATTCCGAGGCCAAGAACGAGTACCTCATCCTCACGCAATTAGAGCCGACCGTCTACGAGCACTTCTATCACGTCGGTGAGATCTTCTTTCGCGCCGGCGTCCACGTGAAGGCGTTGCAGTTCTTAAAAAAAGCAGTGTCGCTCAACCCGAAGCATGCGGACTCGCTGGCCCTGGTCGGCCAGTGCGAGTACCATCAAAATGCGTATCAGGAAGCGAAGCAGGCCCTGGCCCAGGCCGTGCAGCTCAAGCCCGATCACACGGTAGCGCACTACTTCCTCGGACTCACGTTGCGCTACCTCGGTGACGCCGAGTGGGCGGTCAAAGAATTTGAAAAGGCCGAGAAAGACGACGGCCTCAAAGAAAAAGCCATCCTCGCCAAGGGCATGGCACTCATCGATCTCGAAGCGTATCCGCGCGCGATTATGGAACTACAGCGCGGGCTGAAGCTAACGAAAGTCGGCTCCGAAACGATGATCAACATGAACTATCTGCTGGCGCTGGCGGCGGAGCGCACCCGGGATCTGGGCACGGCCATTCAACACTGGGAAATCATCGAAAAACTGCGGCCTGGTTACCGCGACGTACGGGATAAGCTCAAGCAGTACTCGGAGTTTCGAACCGACGACGTCATCAAAGACTTCATGATCGCCAACCGCGAGCAGTTCGAAGAGACGGGACGTTCCATGCTGGAAGGCCTGGGCTACAGCATCAGCGCGTGCAGCGTACTCAACGACACTTCCATGGAAGCGCTGGTCTACGACAACGACGGCAACAAACGCAATCTTCGTAAGTTCTACACGCTGATCCATATCCAGCGAGACATGACGCCGCTCAACGAACGCAGCGTGCGCGACTTTCACGAAAGCATGCGCGAAAAGAACGCGTCCCGGGGCATCATCATGACTACCGGCGACGTCATGCCCCAGGCCTCCAACTTTGCGTCTTCACGGCCCATCGATATTTACGACGCCGCCAAAACGGCGGAGGCGCTGAAAGCCGGGAGCTAGGCACGATGGCGGACACGGCATCCAACGAACCCCTGTTTCGCACCGCCGGCGGACGTCTGGTCCTGGGCCGCAACGAGGAGCTGAACTACATCCTCGAGATGGCCTTGGACGAAATCAAGAGTATGATCAAGGCGCGCCGCGCCGATTTCTACTTCTTCCAGGATGAGAACACCCTCGTGCCGTTCAAGAGCGACGGCAGTCATCCCGGCCTGCGGAATCTCTGCAATTACTGCATTCGCGAACGCACGTCGTATAACTTCCGCAAGCGCAAGGACGGCGGCCCCGGCGCGGTGGCCAGTTACCCCGAGGAAATTCAGGACCTCGACGAACCGGCCCTCTGCGTCTACCTGGGCCTGCAAGAAGGCGAACTGGGCGCCATCGTACTCAGCGAACCGATCTTCTTCGAACACTTCTTCGAAGCCGACCTGAACCTGGTGAAAAACTTCGCCGCCACTTTTTCGATTCTGCTCCGCAACGGCTGGACCGATCAGCGCACGTCCGAAATTTATCTGAACTTTCGTTCGTCACTGTTGTTGCTCCTGGACAACGCGCATCTCAATCAAAAGATCAAGAACGCCGATTACCGGCTGAACACGGTCCTCGAAGTCTCGAACTTAATCAACTCCTCGCGCGAACTGAACGAGATGATTCAGGCCGTGCTCTACAGTTGTCGCCGCGTACTGCGCGCGCAATCCGCTTCGATGTTCCTGGTGGATGAAGAAACGGGCGAGCTTTACTTCGACATCGTCACCGGCAAAGAAGGCGAGACCCTCAAGGGCTTTCGCATCCCGCCGGGCCAGGGCATCGTCGGCCTGTGCGCCAGAGAAAAACGATCCATCGTCGTCAACGACGCCCAGAACGATCCGCGCATCTATCGCGTGGTCGACGAGTTCGCGCACAACATCACGCGCAACCTCATGGCCGCCCCGCTCATGGTCAACGACCGCTGCATCGGCGTACTCGAAGTCATCAACACCATCGACCGTTCGTACTTTAACGAGAGCGACCTGGAACTCTTTGAAAGTCTTTCGGATTCCGTGGCCATCGCCATCCAGCGCCGCATGCTGCTCGACGCGGTCGAAGGACAGAACCTCGAACTGGAACGCAAACTGCGTGAGACCACCACGCTGCACGCCGTAACGCGCGCCCTGGTCGAAGTCAGCTCCGCTCACGATCTCTTTCAACGCGTCCTGGAAACGATCTACGAGAACATGCACATCCAGCGTTTGTCGGTGATGCTCTTTGATCCGCGCAACGATGCGCTGTCCGTGGAAGCCATCGTCGGCCGGCGCTCCGGCAAAGAAGAACCCGGCGTACCCGAACGCGACGGTCGGCCGGCCGACGCCGAGCGCAGCCTGGCGCGTTACGTTTTTGATCGCAACGAGCCGTTGTTCATCAAGGACCTGTCGCAGCACAAGGAACTGCTGGAGTACTGCACGCCGGGTCGCTATGCCACGAACACGTTCATTCTCATTCCCCTCACCGGTTCACGGAACGAGAATCCTTACGGTGTCCTCTGCGCCACGGATCCGAGCCTCGACGTCTTTCTCGAAGAAGATTTTCCGTTGCTTTCGACGATCGCTTCGCAGGTGGTCCGGGGCTACGAGAACTGGCTGTTGAACCAGGAATCCATGGCGAAGAAAGCCATGGAAAAGGAAGTGGAGATCACTTCGCGCATCCAGAAGAACATTCTACCGTCTTCGATTCCGGAACACATGCACGTCGAACTGGGCGCCCGCTCGGTCATGGCCCGGACCACCGGCGGCGACTTCTACGATTACCACGTGCACTCGGACAACGGCCCTATTACCCTGCTCGTCGCCGACGTCTCCGGCAAGTCACTGCCCGCCGCGATCTTCATGGCCATGTCGTCCTCGATTCTCCGTACCATCATTCGTACGGAAACGGATCCGGTGCAGATCTTAACGAAAGCGAACGATCTTATCTACGAAGAATCCCAGTCCGGTATGTTCGTGACCGTCTTTCTGGCGCGCTTCGATCCGCATACCGGACTCTTGCGCTACGCGTCCGCCGGCCACAACGAGATGCTGCTCCTGCACAGCGACAGCAGCTACGAGATGCTTTCCGGCCGCGGTCATCCCCTGGGCGTGCTGCCGTCCCACCGACAGAAGTACATGGGCGGCGAACGCAAAATCCAGGGAGACGATCTGCTGGTTCTCTACACTGACGGCGTCTCCGAGGCCATGAATTCCCGCAACGAACAGTTCGGACTGGAGCCCTTCATTAATCTGGTCCGTCACAACAAAGAGCGCAAGCCCGGTGAGATCATCCAGACGGTCTATCGGGAAGTCCTCCAGTTCAGCGGCTCGGACCTGCAGACCGACGACTTCACCATGCTCGTCTCGCGCTTTCAGGGCACGCTGGAGGGCAGCCGGCGCTATCACATCGAACTCCCGGCGCACAAAGCGAGCATTCCGGCGCTCCGCGATCAGCTCATGCAAATTTGCATTCGCCACGGGCTTTTCGGCGACGAACTGGACGATATCCTGCTCGTGTCGGACGAGGCCGCCACGAATATCGTGGTCCACGCCTACGCGGACAGCGAGCTTCCGGACCCCCGGTTCGAATGTGATTTACAAATAGAATCGCACAATTATGTTCGCATAAATTTCCGGGATCGGGGTCGCCCCTTCCGCATGGACCAGGTCCAGCAGCCGGATGTCAGGCAGAATCTCGCGGGAAAACGCAAAGGCGGATTCGGTGTGTATCTCATTAAGTCACTCATGACTCGCGTGGAGTATCGCCGGGAAGACGGCGTCAATTATCTGAGCGCCGAAAAGGACTTACAGCGAACCCATCAGTACCGGTAAGAAATTTATCCTAATTACGTTAGCAATTTTTAAGCAAGCAGCAATTACGAGGAAGAAGGCACATGAGTCTGAATGTCAAAGAAACGGACAAATACCTGGTAGTCGGTCTGTCCGGACGCATGGACGTACACCTCGCTTCCGACACCGAAAACAAACTGAACGATCTCATCAAAAAGAATGCCGACAAGAACGTCATTCTGAACCTCGAAGACGTCGAGTACATGTCGTCCTCGGGCCTGCGGGTCTTCGTGTCCCTTATGCGAAACCTGAAGGAGTCCAATCGCGAGCTGAAGCTCTCCAACCTCTCGGTGGCGGTTCGTAAGGTTTTCGAAGTTGTCGAGCTGATGGATATGTTCGATATCTACGAGTCGGAAGAAGAGGCCCTCGCGTCCTGAACCGGTAGCAGCACCATCAATGGTACCATCCCTCCGGAGGCGGATCATAAGCCGGATCGGTCGCCTCTTCGGGCTGCACCCCGATGTCAGCGGTCTAATTTCCGGCGCGTTCCGGCTCGTAAATCCCAAGAACTCCGCGCTGCCGACGGAAAACCTGCCGTTGGTTTCGCGCGTCATCGCTTCGGGTCTCTGGAACTACAGCTTCTTCCAGTTCTATCCCAACTTTTCCCGGCCGTTCTGGGCGGAGCGTCAGTACGACGTCGGCGATCCGGCGTACCTGCCGCGAGCCGGCTCGCCCATCTCCGTAAATCTTACGCATCGAACCTGGATGGGACTCCGCTCGCCTTCAGGAACGTCCTTCGGCCTCGTCGATCCGGCGGGCAGTCTTTCCCCGGTGATCGGATACTACAGCATCGAGATGGGCCTCCTGGAACGCCGACCGGACGGCGATCACCTCAGCCTGGCCGTTAAGAAGAACGATTTTGAAGTTAAGCAGGAACTCGTGCGTCATCTTCCGGTACCGCGCACGATCTATCGCAGTGAGAACCTGCGTGTAAGGTGGACCGTCGCCGGCAGCTCGGACAATCCGAATGTTTTGCTCTCGTCGTTGCAGTATCGCTACGAGGGCAAACACCAGGCCTGGCTCGTTCTCGGCATTCGCCCGTTCAATCCCGAGGGACCGGCGTCGCTGGCACGCATTCGTTATACTCCGGGCGACGCCGCCCTGGGCGGCGGCATCGTCGAACTGAACGGTCTGCGCGAACTCAAGCTCCTCACGACACCGGATCGCGTGTTGCTTTCGAACCTCGCACAGGGCGATGCATATTACCACGGCTCGGAACTGCGCCACATCGACTGCGACATGGGTGTGGCAACGGCGGCTCTGCTCTTTCCGCTCGACCGCAATACGAAAGGCGAGGTCGCGTTCATTGCACGATCCTACGAACGCGAGATACTGTCCAGCACCGACGAGCAACTCATCCGCACGCTCTTACAGGACAGCGGCACCGTAAAAAGAAAACGCGCGGCAAAACTTCGCGAAAACCTGAAGTACATGAGCGAGTATCGAGTGCGCCGAAAAACCAAGCGCCTCAAGAACCTGGATACGGCGGCGGTCTTCGATCCGCACGGCAGCGTAATCTTAAAAACGGCGACGGTTTCCTCGGGCATCGGGCGCACGGTGCGCCGCTGGGAAGGCCTGCTGGATCGCGGGGCCGCTTTTCAGTGCGCGCGCAATTCCTGGACCGAGGCGGCGCAGGTTTTTTCCGGTCATTTACTGTCGTTGCAAACCGGCACGAGCATAACGCCCGGTGTCTTTACGTATCGCCTGTTCTGGTTTCGCGACGCCGCCTTTATGCTGTCTTCGTTGCTGGCCTGGAACTTCGTCGAAGAAACGGACCGCGTCATTCATACGTACTCCAACCGCATCGACCGGCGCGGTTTCTTTCGTTCGCAGGAAGGCGAATGGGATTCCAACGGCCAGGCCCTGTGGACGCTCGCGGAGTACGCCCGGCACACCGGCGCGCATAAGTTTCTGCGTAAGATCTTCCCGCTGATGGTTAAGGGCTCAGACTGGATCCTGCGCAAGCGCCGCGAAGGTTACGAGCACCGCCTTATGCCTTCGGGTTTTTCCGCCGAACACCTGGGCCCGGCGGACTTCTATTATTGGGACAACCTCTGGTCCATCGGCGGCCTGGAACGCACGGTGGAAATCGCGCGGCGTTTCGGCGAAACGAAGACCGCGTCCCGGCTCGCCGAGGGCCTGGAGTACTATCGCAAAGACATACTGGAACTTTCCGCCGAAGACCGGCGCCGCCTCGGAATCCTGCCGGCGGCTCCCGGTCGCGGCATCGACGGCGGCATCATCGGCAGCGTGTGTTTGCTGTATCCTCTGGAACTCAAGCTCTTTCCGGAAGATGAGGTGCGTCGGACCATCGAAACAATCTACACGCATTTTTTTCCGGAAGGGCTGTTCTATCAGCCCGTCATTCACTCGGGCTACAACATCTATCTTTCGATCCAGGTGGCGCAGTGTTTCTTTCGCCTGGGCAACATCGATCGCGCGCGAGAAATTCTAAAAACCGTGCTGCGGCGCCGCACGGACCTGTGGACGTATCCGGAAGCCGTGCATCCGCGCACCGGCGGCGGCGTAATGGGCGACGGCTACCACGGCTGGGCCTTCGCCGAAATACTCATGCTGCTGCGCGTGTTCGCCGCCTACCGTCGCGACACCACGCTGGAGATTTTTTCCGGCCTGCGCAAGCGCGAACTCTTCGGCGGGCCACTCAAGTTCGGCCCGTTCCCCATGGACGGCAGCAAACTGTCTATGAGTGGAAGTTTGTCCGAGAAAAGCGGCGAACTCATGATCGAGTATCCGGACGTATCCGCGACCGGCGCCGAACGCCTCCATGTGCACCTGCCGCTGGAACCCCGGGTTCTGGGCAGCATCCGTGTGGAAGGCGCCCGGGTGATCGGCGGCGAAGATCGCTTGCTGAAACTCGGCGATCTCAGTGACCGCATTCGGCTTAAGTACGGCTGACTGTACTTTAACCGGAAACAGACATGCGCGAATACATCGTCGCCTACAACTTCAAGAATGCCCGCGGCCAGGCCGGTCTGGGTTACGTGGAATGGACCGCATCCCACGGCCTCCGCGATCAGGCCGAACACGCCGGCTTTGATTCGATCACGCGCTACGTCGTAAACTTGATCGAACAGAAGGCCGAGGACTTTGCACCCGGAAGCATTGTGCCGATCAACATCCAGCGACTGGATGAGCTATAGGCGCGAAGCCGCACCTACCGAACAAAACCTTCCAGTTCGCGGCTCAGTTTCTCTTCCAGGTCGCGAATGCGCTTGTAAAGCAACACCCGTTGATTGCGGATGTCAAAGCGCAGCGAGGCCTCGTCGTTCGCCAACAGGATCGTCGGTTTACCCCGACCCCAGGCATAGCCCACTTCCAGGTAGACGTTCGGACTGGCGTCACTGACGTCCGCGATCACCACCCGCGCCGAATCGATGGACGCCTTGATGCGATCAAGAATGTCCCCGGTAAATGCGCTCTGATCCACGCGTTCGCACAACAGCCCGCTGCGATGCACCGGCGGTTCGATGCCGTAATGAAATACGTCGTCGTACTCTTCGCGAAAAGGCATGGCAACAAAGGCGTGCGGCTTCGGTTCCTCCGCCGTGGAACCAAGCAGTTGCGCAAAGGAATCGCGGCCGGCGTCGCTGCGTGGGATCTCGTAGGTCCAGGGCGATTCGTTTCGCGAAAACTTGCTGTCTTTCAGATAAGCGTCGATGTGATCCTGCAATCGCTGAGCACGCTTGCGCTGGAACTCGACGATCGTAATTTCTTCGAGGGAAGGCGCGACGCGATGTTCGCGCACGGCGTCGACGATACCTTTGAACTGAGCCACGGCGGACTCGCCTTCATCGAGGCCGTACCCCGCCCCGTGCAACGTCATGATCACACGTTTCGCTTTCGGGAGTTCGTCGCGCAGGATTTCCAGAGCGCGAACGGTAAACGCGCGAATCTCGGAGTACCGAAACTGACCCAGGCGCGGCGTGCCGATATAAAGAGCATGCTCTGCACGGATGGCGCCGCGTGTGTCCACCACGGCATGGCGATCCACCGGGACCGTGAGCGTTTCTTCAGAGATACCGCGAGCGGTGAGCGCGTCCTTGACCTGCTTATCCGCACCGTGAAAAGTGCGGGCGAACTTGAGCACCGCCGCATCCGCCTGGGCCTCGAGAATGTTTGCGAATTCAATACGAAAGCGAATGCTCACGGACATTAGAGGCGCTTGTGTGCGGTGATATGTTTCTTGAACTCGGCGCTACCAAAGCTCGCGTCCACCCGAATGATTTCCGGCGCCCGATACGGATGGTTTTCCATAATGAACTTTTCGATGTCTTCGTAGTAACCGTCGCGGGCCTTCATCATGAGCTTGAACTCTTCATCCAGGTGGATCTCACCTTCCCAGAGAAAGACCGTTTTCACCGGATAATACGTGCCGCTTAATATCAAGCCTTCGTGCAGAAGATTTACGAGCATCTCCTGGGCGAGGTCTTCTTCGTTTACGGCGGTGAATAGTATAAGTTCGTCGGTGGCGGCCATGCAGACATCCTCTGGAAACGCGCGGGATCGCTAACGTTTTCCTAACATTGCCGTGCGCGCGACCGGCGGGCGTCAATGACTTTTACTATTGCGAGTACGAGCGCAAGAACTCCAGCAACGTCGGATGCACGGCGTCGGCCCGTTCCCATTGCACAATGTGACCGGCGTCCGCCACGGATAGAAACGTTGATCGCGGCAGCGCCGCCCGTAGCTCCAGGCCCGTCTCATACGATATGATTTGATCCTCTTTCCCCCACACGATCAAGAGCGGGATGCCGGAAGCGCCCAGGCGTTCGTACGCCGGTCGCATGCCGGCCAGGGGCATGTGTCGCAGCGAGGACAACAACGCCCCCTTCGTTCCATACACGTACATCTGCGGTTCAAAACGGCGGCGGTACTCTTCAAAAAGTTTCTGATTATGGAGATTCGTATGCAGTCGATTCAGGAAGATCGAATGACCGAAGACCTTCACAAAGTAATCGCCGATGATCGGAAGTTTCGCCACGTAGGCCGGCGCGGGCAAACTCACATCAAAACCGGCCGGGGCAATCAAGGTCAACGTACGCAGACGTTCCGGTGAACGATCAACGAAGTCCACGGCGATCACGCCGCCCATGGACAGAGCAACCACGTGGATGCGCCGGCCTTGGCGAAATTCGGGGCCGGCAAAAGCGAGCAGCTCCTGCAACTGACGACGATAGAGTGCGGGCGTATGATCCGCATGCGGGCGATCCGAGTAGCCACGACCGTAGATGTCGTAACGCAGTACGCGATAACCCGCGGCGGTCAACGTACGAAAGGCATGCTCCCAGACGAACATGGGCGTGGCCATGCCGCTTACGAACACGACACCCTGGGCTCCCGGCGGTCCGGCAAGATCGTAATGCGTGACGCCGTCCGACAGACGCACAAGTTTCTGCACGGCCCCGGGCGGCGCTTCGTTCCGATGTTGGACCGCCGTGCGATGCTCCGGATCGCAGACGTGAAAGGGAATCAGCACGGCGAGAATCAAAATCTCCAGCGTGAGAAGCTTTCGAAACAGGGCGTTACTCATGGCAGGTGACTCGCGCAAAGAAAAAGCCCCGGGACGTTCATCGCCGGGGCTTTGCTGCGTTGTGCATGTTGCAAGGATCAGTCGTACATCGACTCGATGAGATCGGTGTACTTGTCCGTAACAATGTGGCGCTTGATTTTGAAAATGTTGGTGAGTTCATCACCAACCTCGAACGGCTTCGGCAACAGACGCACATCCGTAACACGCTCGAAGGACTTGAAGCCGTTGTTGCCGCTGATGAGGGTCTTCACCTCCTCGCGAATCATTTGCTCGGCTTCTTTGTTTTTCGCGATCTCTTCAAGAGTCTCGCCGTAGTCCTTCATCATGTCCGGGTTAACGACAATGAGCGCCGCGAGGGTTTTCTTGTCCTGGCCGACGACCATGCACTGATCCACGAGCGCGGACTGCACGATCTTGTTTTCGATTGGTACCGGCTCCACGTTCTCGCCGCCGAGCAGGACCACCGTCTCTTTCGAGCGACCGACGATCTTCAGCGTGTTGTTGTACGTGATGATGCCGAGGTCCCCGGTGTTCATCCAGCCGTCGTTGAGCACCTTCTCGGTGGCCTCGGGGTTCTTGTAATAACCCTTCATGACCTGCGGACCCTTCGCATGGATCTCGCCCTTCACGCCTTTTTTCGGCGGGTAGATGACGTTGCCCGAGGACGGGTCCACCAGGCGAATGTCGGTGTTCGGGAAGATGGGGCCCACGGAACCGATGACGAGTTTCGGGAACGTGCGCACCGCGAGGACCGGCGAGGTTTCGGTCATGCCGTAGCCTTCCAGAACCGGAATGCCGATGTTATTGAAGAACTCGTCCACGTGCAACGGCAGAGCGCCGCCGCCGGAAACGGAACCGCGCAGTTGACCGCCCGTGGCCGCCCGAATCTTCGAGAGCACAATGGCATTGAGCGCCGCGTACGGTAGAGCGAAGATGATGATCCGGAAGATGTGACCGATGGCCTTAACCAGCGAGACAATCGGATTGCGCCCCGTTAAGTCCAGTTGCTTAAAACTTAAGAAGCGAATGGACCCTTTCACCATGCGCGCGCAGAAGTAGGCGGCGTTGAACAGCTTCTGCCGGACGGCCGGAGCGCTGTCGATGTTCCGGCGAATTCCCAGGTATACGTTTTCCCAGAGACGCGGCGCCGAAGCCATGAACGTCGGCTTCACGGAGGCCATGTCCTCGCGGATGTTCCGGATGTTCGTGTAGTACGTCGGCGCGCCCTTGGAGATGGCGATCATTTCGAACACGAGTTCGAAGACGTGCCATACCGGAAGAATCGAAAGGATGCGGTCGTTCTGCTGCACCGGAACCGGGATGACCCGCACCTGCGAGATCATGTTCTTGTGCATGAGCTGCACGCCCTTCGGAGCACCGGTGGTGCCGGAGGTGTAGATGAGGGTAAAAAGATCGTCGGGCTGAATTTGCTCGATGCGTTTCTCGATCTCCTTGTTGCCGTCGGCCTGCATCTTCTTGCCTTTCTCAATGAGATCGTAGAGATGCAGCACGTCCCCGCCCGGCTTCGTGTCTTTGTCCATCATGATGATGGTCTTCACGTTCGGAAGCTGACCGAGATTGTTCTGTACTTTCTTGAGGGTCGCGGCATCCTCGACGAACACGACCTTCGCGTCGGAGTGCGGGATGATGTACTGGATGTCTTGATCGGTAACGTCCGTTCCCCGGGGGACGCTGGCAGCACCGGCCATGTGAATGCCGTAGGTGCAAACGATCCATTCCAGTCGGTTATCGGCCAAAAGGGAGACGTGATCCCGGGACTGAACTCCCAGGTCTGTGAGGGCCGTGGCCAGGGCGGCACCCATCTCATATATTTCTTTGTAGGTCGTCGGGTTAAAGTTCTTATTCGCGTCGCGTGTGAAAAACGCGGGCGAGTCGCCGTAAGTTTCGGCTGCCCGGCGATACATATCGGCCAGGTTCTCGGCTTGCAATACTGGATTCACTACTACCTCCGCATGTCCGGATCGTTTGTTTTGATGTTGTTTAAACGGAAAAAAGATTTGATCAAGAGAGGGGCAAGTCGAACAAACAAGCACGCGAATGTCAAGTTTTTATGAGAGATACGATGCCGTGCGCCGGGACCGCGAATCGCTGTTGTGCGTCGGCCTTGACCCGGACCCCGACAAACTTCCCCCCGGCTATGATTCAGGCGACATAATCGAAAATCTAAGGGCCTTTCTCGGAGACATCATCAGCTCCACTGCGCCCTACGCCGTAGCCTACAAACCCAACCTCGCCTTCTACGAAGTTCTCGGCTCCCGGGGCATGGCCCTCTTCGAAGACGTCATCACCATGATCCGCGAGGCCGCATCCCATGCGTTAATCATCGCCGATGCCAAGCGCGGTGACATCGGCAACACCGCATCCTTTTACGCAAAAGCCTTCTTCGAAACCTACAACTGCGACGCGATCACCCTGAGCCCCTACATGGGTCTCGACAGCCTGGCCCCCTTTCTTGCGGACGCGTATGCCGATCGGGCGGTCGTGGTGCTCTGCCACACGTCGAATCCCGGCGCGCCGGAACTCCAGGACGCCGGTGAACCGCCGTTGTATCTACGCATTGCCACGAAGGCACAAGAACGCTTCCGGACGACCGGCCGCCGCGATTTCTGGCTGGTTGTGGGCGCCACCCGCGATGCCGGCTCCATCGCGACCATCCGCAAGACGGCCCCGAACGTGCCCTTTCTCGTTCCGGGTGTCGGAGCCCAGGGCGGCAATCCCCACGCCGTCCTCCGTGCCGCCGGCCGCGACGTGCTGATCAATGCCGGACGGGCCCTGTTGTACGCCGCTCCGCACCGCCAGGACGTGCCGGCTTCCGCCGAACGGGAAGCCCGTAGTATGTTAGAGTATATGCGTGAATACGCGCACGGTTCCTGAACGAGCACTGTGTAAAGAAACGGATTTTTCCTTTACTAAAGAGGAGCCGGGAAATCTGAATAAACTCGCACATCGTAAGGAGCATTCTCACGTATGATTCTTCCCAAGAAGATCTTCGGATCGTCCATCGGCCGTAAGGCTGCCATGGCCGTTACCGGAGCCGGACTCATCGTCTTTCTCATTGGTCACCTTGCCGGCAACCTGTTGATGTTCGCCGGCCAGGACGCCATGAACAGCTACGCCTACGCACTCAAGTCCAACCCCGGACTCCTCTGGGGTGCCCGCAGCGGATTGATCGTCATTTTTCTGTTGCACCTCTATCTGGGCATCACGCTGAAAATGGAAAACAGCCGCGCGCGTCCCACGCGCTACGCTTACAACAATACCATCCAGGCAAGCCTCGCATCGCGCACCATGATCTGGTCGGGTCTTTTGATCCTCGCCTTTCTCCTCATGCACCTGGGCCACTTTACGCTCGGTTACATCTACCCGGACTACTTTCACATGAAGGACGCCCAGGGCCGCCACGATGCCTACAACATGGTCGTCCTGGGTTTCCAGGTATGGCCGCTGTCGCTGACTTACATCATCGCCATGTTCATTCTGGCCGCACACTTGAGCCACGGCCTGCCGTCCATGTTTCAGTCCGTCGGCTGGAACGGCCCGCGCTTTGACGCCATGTTCAAGACCATCGGTCGCGTGCTGGCTCTGCTGCTGCTCGTCGGCTTCAGTTCCATTCCACTCGCGGTGCTCGCGGGTATCATCAAGCTGCAATAATAACAGGGAGTAAGCAATGTCGTTAAAATCCAACGTCCCCTCCGGCCCCGTCGCCGAAAAATGGGATAAGCACAAATTCGAAATGAAGCTGGTGAACCCGGCGAACAAACGCAAGTACGAGGTCATCGTCGTGGGCTCCGGCCTCGCCGGGGCGTCGGCCGCCGCGAGTCTCGCGGAACTCGGCTACAACGTGAAGTGTTTCTGTTTTCAGGACTCGCCCCGGCGTGCGCACAGCATCGCGGCCCAGGGCGGCATCAACGCCGCAAAGAACTACCAGAACGACGGCGACAGTGTCTACCGTCTCTTCTATGATACGGTCAAAGGCGGCGACTATCGTTCCCGCGAGGCCAACGTATATCGCCTCGCTCAGGTCAGCGTAAACATCATCGACCAGTGCGTTGCCCAGGGCGTGCCCTTCGCGCGCGACTATGGCGGGCTCCTCTCGAACCGCTCGTTCGGCGGCGCGCAGGTTTCGCGTACGTTCTACGCCCAGGGACAAACCGGACAGCAGTTACTCATCGGCGCCTATCAGGCACTGAGCCGGCAAATCGG
The DNA here is from genome assembly GCA_965227295.1 of Leptonemataceae bacterium. Lineage (GTDB taxonomy): Bacteria > Spirochaetota > Leptospiria > Leptospirales > Leptonemataceae > JANSYA01. The sequence continues at coordinate 906,480 of OZ245742.1, forward strand.
TCTCGGCAAGGTTCAGATGTTCCCGCGCACCGAGATGATGGAACTCGTCATGAAGGACGGCAAGGCGCGCGGCATCATCGTGCGGGACCTCATCAGCGGTGAGATCAGCGCACACTCCGGTCACGCGGTCGTGCTCGCAAGCGGCGGCTACGGCAACGTCTACTTTCTCTCGACCAACGCCATGGGCTCCAACGTAACGGCGGCCTATCGCGCGCATAAGAAGGGCGCCTTCTTCGCGAACCCCTGCTACACCCAGATCCACCCGACGTGCATTCCCGTGAGCGGCAGCTATCAATCCAAGCTCACGCTCATGTCCGAGTCCCTGCGGAACGACGGACGCGTGTGGGTGCCGAAGAAAAAGGGCGACGAACGCAAACCCAGAGACATCCCGGAGGACGAACGCGACTACTACCTGGAACGCAAGTATCCGTCATTCGGCAACCTGGTTCCCCGGGACATCGCCTCGCGTTCGGCCAAAGAAGTTTGCGACGAAGGCCGCGGTGTCGGTCCCGGCGGCCTCGGTGTGTATCTCGACTTCAGCGACGCCATCAATCGCCTCGGCGAACAGGCCGTCGCCGATCGCTACGACAACCTCTTCCAGATGTACGAACGCATCACCGGCGACAATCCGTACAAAACGCCCATGCGCATCTATCCCGCCGTGCACTACACCATGGGTGGTCTGTGGGTCGACTACAACCTCATGACCAACGTTCCGGGCCTCTTTGCCATCGGCGAAGCGAACTTCTCCGATCACGGCGCAAACCGTCTGGGAGCATCCGCGCTCATGCAGGGTCTCGCCGACGGTTACTTCGTATTGCCGTATACCATCGGTGACTATCTGGCGAAACTCGGCTGGAGTGAGATCATCTCCCCCGACGACTCCGCGTTTGCCGAAGCCGAAAGCGAAGTCAAAGGACGCATCAACAAACTACTCGGCATTAACGGCAAACGTACGGTGGACTCGTTCCACAAAGAACTCGGCCAGACCATGTGGGACAAGTGCGGCATGGCCCGGAACGAGCAGGGACTCAAAGAGGCCCTGGAAAAGATTCCGGCCCTGCGCAAAGAATTCTGGGAAAACGTGAAGGTCCCCGGCTCCGCCGGCGAACTGAATCAGGAACTGGAAAAGGCCGGCCGCGTGGCAGACTTTTTGGAGTTCGGCGAACTCATGTGTCGCGACGCCCTGCATCGGAAAGAGAGCTGCGGCGGCCACTTCCGCGAAGAGTATCAGACGGAAGAAGGCGAGGCCCTGCGAAACGACGACGAGTTTACCTACGTCGGCGCCTGGGAGTACACCGGGGAGAACAACGAACCGAAGCTGCACAAAGAAACGCTGGAGTTCGAAGAAGTAAAACTGACGCAAAGGAGCTACAAATAATGGCGGGATCCAACGGCAAAAGCATGCGCCTGAAACTGAAGATCTGGCGGCAAAACGGACCAACCGACGCCGGTCGCATGGCGGACTACGATGTCGAGGCCTCGCCGGACATGTCGTTCCTGGAGATGATCGACGTACTCAACGAGTCGCTGATCGAAAAAGGCGAAGCGCCTATCGCTTTCGAACACGATTGCCGCGAGGGCATCTGCGGCAGCTGTAACATGGTCATCAACGGAACGCCCCACGGACCGGAGCGGGCCACGACGACGTGCCAGTTGCATATGCGTAAGTTTTCGGACGGCGACACCATCTTCGTAGAGCCCTGGCGCGCGAAGGCGTTCCCGGTCATCAAAGACCTGGTCGTCGACCGTAGCGCGTTTGATCGCATTATCCAGAAGGCCGGCTTCGTTACGGTGAACACGGGTAACGCTCCGGACGCGAACGAGATCCCGATTCCGAAAGACGTCGCCGACGACGCCTTCGACGCGGCGGCCTGCATCGGCTGCGGCGCATGCGTTGCGGCATGCAAGAACGCCTCGGCCATGCTCTTCGTAGCGGCCAAGGTTTCGCATCTGGGCCTGCTGCCCCAGGGCAAGGCCGAGTCGCATCGTCGCGCCCAGGCCATGGTCGCCCAGATGGACGAGGAGGGCTTCGGCAACTGCACGAACTACTACGAGTGCGAGGCGGCGTGCCCGAAGGAAATCTCCGTGAAGTACATCGCGAAGATGAACCGCGACTATCTTTCCCACTCCATCACGGAGCCCGTGGAAGTTTGATCGACAGCGAATCATAAAGAACCGTAAGTATCGCGAAGAACTCGCAAAAAAGGTCGGGCCTTTTCAGGGCCCGGCCTTTTTTTGTCTCTATTCCTCATGAGAACTCTTCCCGAATACCGCGTGGATCTTTCCAGGGATCCCGAGGATCGCTGGGCCTTTCTGCACGATTGCGTCCCGGACATCCAGGCGCTGTTCGACGCCCATCGGCTGGATGTCTCCGGCCTGGATCAGGATCTCGCCGCGGCACTGCCGCAAACGGCGGCCACCGTCCTTCCGGAAGATACGATCGCCGAGATCGAAGCCGTTGTCCGCATCTCGGATCGACCACGGGATACGGTCTACCTCCTGAATTTCTACTACGATGTCTTTAAGATGATCATGGGTTGCTCGGCATTCGGTGCCGCGCGGCCGGGCGGTCCGGTACACGGTCGCAACCTGGACTGGTTCAGCATGGGCAACGTGATGCGCAGATTCAGTGCCGTGTTTCATTTTCACACGGACGCATCTTCGGCTCCACCGCTCTACAGCACCGTGGGCTGGCCGGGCTTCACGGGCGCCCTCTCCGGTGTCGCGCCCGGACGCTTCGCCGTAACTCTGAATGCCGTCTTGAGCGAAGAGCCGGCCCGAATCGCCCGACCGATCAGCTTTTTGATTCGCGAAGCCCTGGCCCAGGCACCGGACTTCGCCACGGCCGTCGATCTACTTTCGCAAACGGAAATCGTCGCGGATTGTTTGTTGCTGGTGACCGGGGTGAAGGACGATGAGATTGTCGTGATCGAGCGGACGCCGGGTCGACATGCCCTCCGCTATGTGGAGCCGGGCAGCCGGCACATCGTTGTAACGAATGATTACAAGAAGTTAGGAAAATTAAATGAACCCGAAGGACTCGACGATCAGCTTGCGCAGACGTCCTGTGATCGCTACGATCGTCTGTATGCACTGCTTGCAGAACGGACAGCGCCCCTGGATGCCGGCACGGCTCTGCGGCTGCTCTCCGATCCCGGCGTACGCATGGACTCCACCATGCAGCAAATGTACTTCCAGGCGTCCACCGGCCTGCTCTTCGCGCCGCAGCTCTGAACGCACAACTCAAACAGCAATGGGCTCTCGACTGCCCTGCGTCGACGCCCGCGCCAGATCCGTAGCCTGTTCCTCAATCGTTTCAATGTCGCTCTGAAGCTTGCGGGACATATCGACGAGCTGCATAACCCCGCGATCCAACTCGCCCAGCGAATGAATCACCGCCCGGCCGCCGGAGCGTTGTTCGCCGGCAATCTGGTTCAGATCCCGGGACAATCGGCCGAGTTCCTCGAGAGCCGCCTGCACCTTTTCCATAGCCGACCGCTGGTGCTCCACCTCTCCGCGCAGTTGATCGAAGCCGTCGCGGATCTGAATCAAATCATCCTGCTGACGATCGGCCATTTCCGTAGAACGGCGCGCCGCTTCGAAACCGCGGTCCACCTGCGTATTACTCCGCAAGATGAGGTCGTTCACCATCCCGGCGTTTTCCGTGCTGTTCTCGGCCAGCTTGCCGACTTCCTGGGCCACCACCGCGAATCCCCGGCCGGACTCCCCGGCCCTGGCCGCCTCAATCGCGGCGTTCAGTGCCAGGAGGTTCGTACGATCGGCAATGTCCGCCATGATGGAGTTCACGTTCCGTACCTCACGAAAAGAACTGCTGATCTCATCGATGCACTCGTGAACATCGGCGGCGGCGGTGGAGACTCGCCGCCCGGATTCCCCGGCCTCGTGCAGGCGATGGTTCAATCCCGCGGTAGTCTCACTGATCCTCTGCAAGAGCTCCCCGAGGCGCGCGTTCTCGCCGGCGATCTCATCGAAGCGGTTGTTTTGAATCTGCACGGAATCCGCGGATCGTTCGGTGCCCGTCGAAAATTCCTCCAGCGCCGCGGACATCTCCTCGAAGGTGCTCGCCTGGGTGTGCAACTCCGAGTTGAAGCGATCCATGAACTGGCGCACGGCGGACACGGAATTCCGCAACGCCTCGGAGGAACGCTGCATGATTCCGCGATTGGCCTGGATTTCTTCATAGGAGCGTTGGACCTGGCGGTGTTGATCCGCAGCCTCATCCCGCAGCCGGGTCAGCACGCCGATCACCGCACGCACGATGAATGCCGCTCCCATCAAGAAGGCGATCTTCAACACCTGATCCGTAATCGAGGCAAACCCCAGGGCCCGGCGCTCCGGAGATTCCGTCAGGACGACGCCGTTCTCCACGGCCACGAAGATCATCACCAACTGGCCGAGCACGCCGAGCAGCCCGATCACCAGTACGAAGTTGCGAGAGAACAAGAAGGCCGAGTAAAGGACAAAGAAGAAGTACAGGGCGTAGAGCGGCTGCGAACGCAGATTGCCCGAGGCCACCTCGACCCCGCCGGCGGTGCCTGCGGCCAGCACCACGGTGGCGAGGACCACGTCCATCATCGCCATACCAAAGACCAGCCTGCGTCCCAGACTGCCCGCGGCGGCCCACCGCACATGCAGCAGGGCATACGCGAACATGATCGTCGTGCCTGCCAGATAGAGAAAGTTTTGAAACGGCGTGTTGATTCCGAAACTGAGAAACGCGCTCAAATAGAACAGAGCAACCAGACCGAGGCGCACACGATTCGCCAGGATCGGCCCGGCCAGGTCGGAAGCGGCCGATTGGGACATGGTCTCAATGCCGCGAACCTGCGCCGGGAATCAAGGAATAATCATTCCGTTTGTTAAAAAAATGTTAGCATTTCGCCGGTCTCAGTTCGTAACCGGCACCCATTCTTTTCCGAACAACCGTTTCTGCACCGTCTCGTTCTCGTAAATCTCGTGGTCGGTCTTGCCGATTTTGCGGAAGAACATCGTCGCGAAGCTGGACGTGATCACGATGAAGAACGAGTAGAGGATCGGCAGCCACAGCACTTCGTTGATGATCGACGGGTAGTTCGCGAAGGCCAGGAGCACGATGGCGAAGGCCAGCGGGCCGTTCTGAATGCCGGTCTCCAATGCCACCGTGCGGCAGTAGCGCGGCGGTAGCATGGCAAGGCGCGAGACGAGATATCCGAAGCAGAAGCCGGCGATGCCTACCAGGATGGCTCCGAGATAGACATTGGCGCCGGTATCCCACATGAGCTGCCGACGCAGCGGCGACGAGAGAAAGCTCACCGCCAGGAAAATGATGACGATGATGCCGAAGAAACCCGCCGTATCCTCGGCGGCCTTAGCCCAGCCCTCGTTGAATTTGCGCAAAAGCATGCCGCAGGCAACTGGGAACAGAACGAGAAACAGCGAGACGACGATGTCCTTGATCGGAATGGCGAATTCCGTGCCGTCGGCGATATCGATCTGCGCGGCGAAACCGGCGCCGTAGAAGCTGAGTAAGACCGGCAGCATGAACAACGCCGCGATCGTCGAACACGTCGTCATGGAAATACTGAGCGCCACGTCACCGCGCGAGAAGTAGGCGAAGAGGTTCGAGGTCGTGCCGGCCGGCAGACAACCCACCAGAACCAGGGACAGAGCCACGGGCGCCGGAAATTCCAGATATGTGGCGAGAAACCAGGCCAGGGCCGGCATTACGCCGAACTGCGAGGCGAAACCGATGAGCACGCCCAGGGGATTGCGGGCCACGTACTTAAAGTTTTCGCCGGTCAGCGAGGCACCCATGCCGAACATGATGATCAAGATCATCAGGGCCAGGAGGCCTTTCTCGGCGGTGGTCATCAGTTCTACTTCGGGCATGTCTTCTCTCCGAACGGCGGCACGAGACCGCGTTAAGGTATTCCTGTATTGTGTTAGCGGCCGGGGCCGTTACTTGTCTTTGTAGATCTCGTCGATGAGATTTTGGTACTTTTCCGTAATTATGTTGCGTTTGAGTTTGAACAGGTTCGTGAGTTCCTCGCCCACCTCGAAGGCTTTGCCGAGAATTCGAAAATCCTGGACGCGCTCGAAGCTCTTGAAGCCGAACTCCGCCGAAATCTCGCGGCGAATCTCCTCGCCGATCAAACGGCGCGCGTTCTCGTTGCCTACGGCTTCTTCGATGCTGTCGATCTTCACGCCGTGCTCTTGCAGACCTTCCAGGTCCGGCACAATCAGGGCCGCCAGGAAGCGCTGGTCCTGGCCCACGAGCATAACGTTGTCGACCAGCTTCGATTGCAGCAGGCGGTTTTCGATCGGTACCGGTTCCACGTTCTCGCCGTTCGCCAGGACGATGGTATCCTTCGAACGTCCCATGATCTTTACGCTGCCGGTGAAAGTCACCATGCCGACGTCGCCGGTGTTCAGGAAGCGGGCGTCGTCGAAGACCTTCGCGGTGGCCTCGGGATTGTTGTAGTATCCCATCATAATCTGCGAGCCGCGGACATGGATCTCGCCCTTGAGGCCCATGCCGTTGTACGGCTTTTGCGGATTCGGATACAGGATCTCACCGCTGTTTAGATCAATGATGCGCAGTTCCGTGCCTTCCGCCGGGGGACCGACGGTGCCGAGCACCAGATCGTCCGGTCGCCGCGCGCACAGCACGGCGGCCGTCTCCGTCATGCCGTAGCCTTCCAGAACCGGGATGCCGATGTTGTTAAAGAACTCGTCCACGTGCTTCGGCAACGCCCCGCCGCCTGAGACAGTACCCTTGAGCGAAGCACCCAGGCCCTGACGCAAACGTTCGAGCACGGCCACGTTAAAGAAGCCGTAAAACGGCACCACGAGCAGCCAGCGTACGAAATGCAGGATCCAGCCGACGAAGTATACGAAGGGATTCATTTTCGTGAGCTGGAGTTTGTGACCGAGCATCCAGTTCAAAGAACCACGGTACAGCGAAGACAGAAAGTAGGCCGTGTGAAACAGGAAACGCCGCATGGGATGCGCTTTGGCAATGCCGTCCCGAATGCGAATGTAGAGGCTCTCCCACAGACGCGGCGCCGATCCCATGAACGTCGGCTGGACGATGCGAAAGTCCTCGGCCAGATGGCGGACGCTGGAGTAGTAAGTGCAGATGCCGCGACTGATGGACACATTCTCGAACACACGCTCAAAGATGTGCCAGATCGGCAGCAGGGAGAGAATGCGATCGTTCGGCGTCAGCTCCACCGGTACACGATCGATGGCGTAGAGTAAGTTCTTGTGGCTGAGCATTACTCCCTTGGGTTGACCGGTGGTACCGGAGGTATAGATGAGCGTCGCCAGGTCCTCCGGCTGCACTGCGTCGGTGCGTTCCTCGGCGCGGCGATCCCCGGCTTCGCGCAACGAATGACCCTTTGCAATGAGATCGTTCATGTGCAGGACGCCGTCCGGGGCTTTGCCTTTGGGATCCATGAGAATCCAGTGACGCACGCCGGTTAACTTCGACTTCAGCGGCTGGATGAGATCCCAGAGTTTCACCGTTTCGATGAAGCAGGCCGTGGCGCCGGAGTGCGGCAGAATGTGCAGGACGTCGTTCTCGGTAACGTCCGCTCCCCGCGGGACGTCCGGACAGCCGGTCAGCTGGATGCCGAAATTCGCGATCATCCATTCGATGCGGTTGTCCGCGAAAAGGCCGATGCGATCTCCACCCTGAACGCCGAGGTCAATGAGCGCGGTGGCGAGGGCGGCCCCGTCTTTGTAAAGTTGTTCGTAGGTCGTCGGTTCCCAGAGCGGGTCCTTGTTCTCGGTGACCTTGCCTTTTACGCGATGCGCGAAGGCCGGGCGACGCCCCCAGACTGCGGCCGCCTCGCGGTACATATGCGGGACCGTGGCCGCTCGCACGCCGTCGTTGATGTGCTCTCTGGATACGGACTTCTTTTCCGGCGCAACTCCGGCAGTGCTTCGTTCAATAGTTTCGGTCGCAGACATGACTCCCCCTGGGCTCCGCACGAAGAAACAGTTCTTGTGCGGCGTTCGTCAACTGAGTACGATAAAAATTTTAACAGAAATACAGAAAAGTCGCGATGCAGCGCACAAGTACGCGAAATCTTCTATAATTAACCGCTACACGATCCGCCAGGCGACTTCACCGCCGGCGCGCAACGGAACGAGAACATCCGTACCGAACGGTATCGATTCCGGGACCGGCATGGACTTCTTTTCGAGCGTGATACTGCCTTCGTTCACCGGCAATCCGTAAAACGCCGGCCCACGACGCGACGCAAAGTCTTCCAGGCGATCCAGTGCCCCGGCCTCGTCGAAGACCTCCGCATAAAACTCAATCCCCGCGTGAGCACTGTAGATGCCGGCGCAGCCACACGCGGTTTCTTTGGCCTCCCGGCCGTGGGGCGCGCTGTCGGTTCCGAGAAAAAAATCCGGGGCATCGGCGGTGGCGGCGGCCACGAGGGCCTGGCGATGTTCCTCGCGTTTCAGGACAGGCAAACAGAAGTGATGGGGGCGCAGGCCGCCGGTGAACAAGGCGTTGCGATTCATTAACAGGTGCTGCGGCGTTACGGTACCTGCGACGTTGGCCCCGCTCTGCTGCACAAAGGCCGCCCCTTCTTTGGTGGTGACGTGTTCCAGGACAAGCTTGAGTCCGGGAAACTTCTTCACGATGGGGGCGAGATTCTGCTCCACAAAAACCTTCTCGCGATCAAAGACGTCCACGCTGGCGTCGGTCACCTCACCGTGGACCTGAAGGACCAGGCCCTCTTTTTCCATGGCCTCGAAAATCGGATACAGGGATTCCAAAGACGAGACGCCGGCCTCGGAGTTCGTCGTCGCGCCCGCCGGATACAACTTTACGCCGTGCACAAAGTCGCTCTTCGCGGCCCGTTTTATCTCCGCCGCCGTGATTTCGTTCGTAAGGTACAGTGTCATCAACGGTTCAAAGCCCGGGACTGTGTCGCTGCTCTGGCCCTTGCCGGACTTTTTTTTGGGCGGCGGCGCGGCCGTGGCTTCCAGGGCCTCGAAGATACGCGCCCGATAGGCTTCGGCTTCGGCGACGGTACGCACCGGCGGTTTGAGGTTCGGCATGATGATGGCCCGGCCGAAGCGCCGCGCGGTATCCGGAATCACGGCGCGCAACGCATCGCCGTCACGGAGATGCAAATGCCAGTCGTCGGGTTGTATGATGGTAATGCGTTGTGGTTTTTCGGAAGATGCCATAACCTGCTCCGGCGACAACTCAGCCGCCTCAGTAATTTGAAAGGTACGCCCCCGGCTGCAGGCCCAGGGCCAGCACGGCGGTCTTCACCGCCTCACCGTAGGGTTTTGAGCCGATCCAGTACGCCGTGCAGCGACTGAGATCCGGCTTATGTTTTGCAAGTTGGTCGACGACATTGCCGGTACTTGCGTCCCCCGCGTCATCCAGGCACTCGTAGATCCGCACGCCGTCTTCTCGCCACGCGGGATACTCGCCGGCGAACGGCAGGCCCTCCCGACGGAAGGAACTCTGCCAGAGCGTAACCGTACTGCCGGACCAATCGCCGTCGAGATGCGTCTGGATCAACGCGCGGAGCGGTGCAATGCCCGATCCCATGGCGAAGAGATGCAGCGGCGTCTGCGCGTCCGCGGGCCGGGGGAAGCCCTTGCCCTGAGCCACCCCGCAGGAAAACTGCGCCCCGGGTTGCGCCGCGCAGAGCTTCGCCGCCAGGTCTCCCCCATTCTTAATGAGCAGTTCGATGCCGTCCTGCCCCGGGCGATTGGCAATGGCGAAAAAACCCTCGGCACCGCCTTCATCGGTAATCACCAGGAACTGGCCCGGAGTATGATAGCTTTCGAGTAACTCCGGTTCCGCGGCGCACACCAGATGGAACAGGTTTTCCCCGGACTCACGGACGCTCCGAACTTCCAGGCTAAGGCTCATTTCTTACGGTCTCCGGCTCCCCTGGTCTTAGCTTTCGTGGAAGGTTTCTTAGCGCTGCGCCGGGTCGGCGGCCTGGCCGCCCTGCGGGGCGCCGGCTTCAACGACGGCGCGGGATTTTGTGGACTGCCGTAGTAGGGCGTTTCCAGGAAGTTGTCGTCGCCGGAGAGGCAGTCCAGGAAGGATCCGTCCGCGCGCTCCGTACGCCGCAACTGATAAAACGACCCCCAGGCCAGCGTGGGGAAGAGTCGCGCCAGGGGGCGTGCCAGTCCCTCGGGAAACGGATAAAAGTTCGAGCCGCCGAATCTTTCTAAACGAAAAAAGCCGCCGGTTTCCGCGAACCGGCGCATGTCCGGCTTCGTAAAGCCGCGCACGTGCGCGCTCATGCTCTGGATCGGCGTGGGCTGTTGGCCGAACAGCAAAAGCAAACGATTGTGCAGACTGGCCAGGTTCGGCACACCCGCCAGAAAGACCCCGCCAGGCTTGAGGATGCGCGCAACCTCGGCGAAGATCCAGAAGAGTTCTTTGGTGTGTTCCAGGATTTGATTGGCAATGACTACATCGAAGCGCGCCTCGCCGCCGGGGTAACGATCGCGTTCGATGTCCAGAGCATACGTGCGAATGCCGGCCTTGCGACAATCGGCCACGTACGGCGGGTAGCTTTCCACACCGTGTAGTTCTACCGGTAGAATGGAACCGGGCCGACGATCATCGATTTCGCTGCGCACGTTTTTGAGATCGGTGCCGTGGCCGCAGCCGAGGTCCAGGATCCGGAACGCTCCGGAAGGCACGGTTTGCCGGGACAGTGCCTCGCCGTGTAAATCGGCACCCCAGTCGCGGATGATCTCCCGGCCGTAATTCAGGTGTTCCGTGCCGGACTTAAGCTTCGTGAAAAAGCTGCGGAGCATGTCCGACGGTGGACCGGCGCGGCAGTACACGACAAGTGATATTTTCCGGTTGTGCTATCGGTAGCGGCGATTCAGTCCGCTGTATGCAGCTACGCGAGAAGACCGTTCTGATTACCGGGGCATCGGGAGGGATCGGAGAAGCGGCGGCGCACGAACTCGCCCGCGTCGGGGCCCGTCCGGTACTCGTCGCCCGGCGTGCCGAAGAACTTCGGCGCGTCGCCGCGGCCTTGCAGGAGAGCTACGACATTACGGCGCCCATTTGCGCGGCTGACATTACGCGGGCCGCGGACCGCGAACGCCTGCGCGACTTCGTCGAAAACGAGGTCGGCCGACTCGACGTACTCGTAAACAATGCCGGCATCACCGCCCACGGCCGTTTCGACGAAAGCGAGCCGGATGTGCTACGCAGGGCCATGGAGCTGAACTTTTTCGCCGCGGTCGAGTTGACCCGACTGCTTCTGCCGGAACTGAAACGCGCCCCAGGGGATAAGGCGGTCCTGCTCGTCTCCACTCCCTCCGGACTCTACGGCGTCCCCGGACGCTTTGCGTACTCGGCCAGTAAGGCCGCGGGCCACGTGTGGATGGAAACGCTACGCCTGGAACTCGCGGACGATCACATACAGTGCAACATCTTTTGTCCCGGGTATACGGCCACCGCTTTGCGCACATCAGGTCTCGCAGCGGACGGAAGCATACTTAAAGAAGAACAGTCCAAACATGCGAAGAGCCCGGAGCACGCGGCGGTGAAACTCCGGGAAGCATTAGAGAAAAATCGCCGCATTACCCTGACCAATTTACAGGGGCGGGTCGTCTACTGGCTCCGGACCCTGGCGCCGGGGCTGCTCGAAGGCCTGATGCGAAAAAAATTAAAAAAAGACTTTGAGAAAAAGCGAGTTTAGGTCAAGCTCATAGACCGCTACTGCCTATGAGTTCGGACCCCTCTGCGTTCATACCGCCCGGTTTTAATCTTCCCGTCGCCTGGCTACTGGACGCGTCGTTCCCGCTGCTGCTCAAGCAGATCATGAACATTGACGAAGTCGTCCTGAAGCAGGCCGACATCGAAATGCTGCGCCGACTTTCCGAAGAACGGCTGTTGTACACCTCGAACCACCCGTCGACGGCCGAGCCGCCGGTGGCATACTACGTGGCCATGAAGATGGGCGGGCGCTTTAACTTTATGGCGTCGCGCCAGGTCTTCGAATGGGGCTACGGTCTCGTCGGCAAGTTGATACAAAACATCGGTGCTTACTCGGTGGTGCCGGGCACGTCGGATCGTGAGTCGGTAAAGATGTCGCGCAAAATTCTGACCAAACCCCGCGGCAAGCTTGTGTTGTATCCGGAAGGCGAACCCACCAGCGGCGAGAACGACAATCTCATGCCGTTCCAGGCCGGCGTCGCCCAGCTCGGCTACTGGGCCCTGGAAGATCTGCGCAAGGCCGAACCGGAGGCGGACATCAAAATCCTGTGTTCGTTCGTAAAGTACGTCATGAGCGGGACCGACGCGAGCATCAAAGCGGAGCTGCACGCTTCGTTAAAAAAAATCGAGCGCCGCTTTCGCATCGACCCGGGCAACAAGAATCTGCTGCGTCGTTTTTTAACCGTCGGCCGGGTCATCTTAGAGGAAGCCGAGGCGAAGTACCGCGTGCCCATGGCTTCGAAAGATGACTTCGATTATCGTGTGGGCCGCGTGCGCCACGCCATCCTGGACCAGGTGGCCGAACGATTGAGCGTGCACAACTACAACATTCGCGACGACGCCATCTTTAAACTGCGACAGTTGCTCTCGGTCCTGGAAATGGTCGCCCTGGGAATGAAGGACCCGCGCGTCCCCGACATCGATCAAAAGACCTACGACTGGGCCATGACCGAGTGCATGAAGGCTTACGGTTTCATAGCGATCAGCACCGGCTACCTGGTGAGCCGGCCCACACCGGAGCGTTTCTTCGAGTGGCTGTATCGTTACGAGACCTACGCCTTCGGCAGCAGCAAGCCGCGAGCCCGGAAGGCCCACGTCTTTTTCGCCGAGCCGTTCTCGCTCGCGGATACGTACGCCGACTACAAGAGCAACAAACGCCGCGGAGTGGAAAAACTCACGACGCGCATCAAGGATCTCACGCAGGATCTCCTCGACAAAAGCCTGGAACTGAGCCAGCCGTTAGTGCGACCGGGGGACATCGATTCTTCGGATATCTGAGGCCAACACGGGACCGGCGCACCTGATCACACAAAAAACCCGGGACGCTCACGCGAACCCGGGTTCTTCTTAATCGATGCGGAACGGAACTTAGTTGCCGCCGCCGCCACCACCGCCGTTCACGGGCTGGTCGGTGATGTTGTTTTCCTGGTTGAAGCCCTGGGCCTCTTGCGGAGCTTCCTTCGGAGAGCCCGAGCAATCCACAAGTTCCGGCCAGTGTTCCGGATAACGCGCGTTCTTACGAATGAGTTCGAACAGACGGTTCTTGCGGTTGCAGTCCGCGAAGTCGAAGTCAATCTGCGCACCGTCGAAGTAAACCTCAAAGATGTCGGTCAGAACGCGGAGCTCGTCAAAGAAGACGTAGACCGTTTCCAGGCTCGTGTTCGGACGCGAACGAATCTTGAACTGGCGGAATACCAGGGTTTTCGTCTGCGGGAACGAGGAGATATCCTGAGGAATGTTCGCCGGTACGTCCACGGTCAGCGGACGCCAGCCCACAAAGTCGATGGAGCCGTATTTCAGAATGTGCGTATCGCCGCGCCAGTCTTCAACCCAGGCTTCGAGATCGTATTCGTTGCCGCGGCCCATAACCCACACGGAAATCTTCTTCACGGTGCCGGGCATGTCGATGCCGTTGACGCAGTCGATCATCACCGGACGTGAGGTGTCCGCGTATTCAGAGCGGGTTTGATCGTCGTAGCACTGAATGGTCGTGCCGCCGCGCAATGCCACCTCGTTGAGGTGCGGGCGCGGACGTTCTACCGTGTAGTGATCCACGGGCGGCGGACGCAGGGTCACAACGTTGTATCCCGGAAACGTAAAGGAGAACTTCACGCCGAGGATGCGGGCGCGGGGATAGTTCTGGTTATAGACGATATCTCGCGGTGAGCCGGCGATGAGTTTCACCTCACGTTCGGCCTGGAGCGAAGACGCCTTGTACTGATACTCCCCCTGAACCTTGTTGTCCTTGTCGGTGAGTACCTGCCAGCCGTATCCGCCGCCGGAATAGTCGCGGTCCCAACTTTCGATGGTAATCGCGCGCAGTTCCTCGGAAGCGACGTCGCTGCCGATGGCCGTTTCCACCTGGGCGCGGATCGTTTCGCTCTGACCGAGCATCACGAACGCCGCCGCGGCGACTCCGGCGAGAGCCGGAGTAAGCTTGTGATAGATGTTTGCAATCATGGGTTTCATCCTGTGTTCCCTCTCTTCTGGGCTTACCAGTTATCCCGAATTTCGGAGCCCGGATACTGCTGCTCGCTGCGGTCGATGAGCGCCTTCAGGCCGTCCACGTAAAAGTAGAACGTTCCGCCGACTTCATGGACGTCGCTCTGCACGAAGAGCGAGACGAAGTGCAGGTTCTTATCGAGGAGCGAGTAACGCGTGCTCTGGGGGAGCCAGCCGGGCACGGTTACGGTCAGCTTGCGCCAGCCGAAGAAATCCAGTCGGCCCATGCGGAGCTTGTGCACGCGTCCGCGATAGTCGCGCAGCTTAATGTACAGCGTATGCCGAAACTTGCGTCCCAGGACCCACACCGAAAACTGGCGAGCCTTGCCCTTGATGACGTACTCGTGCGGCGGAGAAATCTCCACCCGGTCGAAACCGCGATCGCCGAAGTAGGTCTTCACCCCGAGAATGTGGTTTGGATTGTCCGGCTGCTGGTTGACGGAGTAGGCCTCGCCTTCCGGCGGACGGGCGTTCTCATCGTCCGTAGCCCGGATTTCACCGCGCTGCACGATCTTGAGGGTTTTGGTATCCCCCAGCGGGCTCGTGGCATCGGCGATCCAGTCTTCGGACTCTTCAAAGTCGTCCAGCGTCTCCAGATACAGCGCCTGTCCGCCGATTTCCAGCGTCGGCTGTTCCTGGGCGCCGTTGGCCGACGGATCGGCCTGGCCTCCCTGGCCACCCTGATCTCCACCGGGCTGCTGTGCCAGCAGCGGCGCCGCAAATAATACCAGAACCATTATGGCGATTCGTTTGAGGTTCATCTTCCCTGCTCCCAAGGGTACTTTGTACATCATCCCTGATTTTCTTGCAAGAGATCCCCTGATCTCCGGCCGGCCCGGCATCCCGGGTCTTTGAATATATCGGCCGTACGCAGGACGATCTTTGCCCCTTATGTTGAGAAATTACGGCATTTTCTGTGCCGGTACTGAGCGGTTATCTGGTTTTTTTCCATCCTGACCGCCCCGGATCAAGGGGTAGGGGATCAGGGGATCTTTTTTTGGGCGCCCCCGCCGCGGGTCCGCTCTCGGCATCCATACCTCCGCGGACACTTCCAACGTCCTGTTGGTCGCGCGGCGGTCGGGCTGCTCCGGGCTCGCGCATTCGCGCTCGTTCCTCGCTTCGCTCGGAATTGCGCTTCGCGCAACCCTCCGCATCCCTGGCGCTTGTGATTCACAACTCTTCGCGCCAGGGACGTGCAGGGTGGCCGAAGGCCAGTCTCGGCCGCAGGCCGAGACCGCAGCGATAGCGGAGCCCGGAGCAGCGCGGTCGCCGCAGGCGACGCGCCCACAAAAGAATCACCTGCCACACCACCCTTAGATTCGGGGCGGCTACGATTTCTCCATGCGCTCCACGGTCTCCTTGACCAACGCCGTGAAGTCCTTCTTCGCTTCGGCCAGGCGTTCGTTTGTACTATTGTAGACATTCTCCCGCGTGCCGAGCAGTTCCGCCACGCCGATGCGGTCCACGACGAACGAATCGAACAACAGGTCCTCGTAATTCAGAGCGAGCTTTTTGGACTGCTCCTCGTGCTCGTTCACCATGTGCCCGCCGGCCTGGCGGACGCGGTTGCGCACAATGCCCAGAAACTTCGGATTCGCCCGGCCGCCGTGTTCTTTGACCTCGGCCTGCATGTTCTGAATGTGCTGGAGAATGAAAGGAATACCGTAGCACGAAATGAAGTCCGGAATCGTGGGCACCAGGTAGAAGTCGCTCGCGATAATGGCGTTGCCTGAAACGAGATAGATGTTCGGCGGGCAGTCGAAAAGAATGTAATCGTACTTACGACGCAGGGTCGTCAACGCGTCGCGGAGAACCAGATAGCGCTGCAACTGGAAGTCCTCGGCCTTCATGGCCCGCGGCTTTTTAGACATAAGCCGCATTTCGTATTCGGGCAGATCGAGATGCGACGGCAAAAGATCCAGGCCCGGCGTATTGCCCGGCATGGTGTCCCAGCTTCGGTCCAGAGCGTTTTCGATGATCCACTCCGGATCCACCGAACTTTCTCCGGAATCGTACCAGGCGCGCACGACGTTGATCACGGAACCCTTGCGTTCCAGCCAGTCGGCCCAGTAGTGCTCGTCGACGGTGGAGAGTGACAGCGAACACTGCGGGTCCAGGTCCACCATAAGAACTTTTTTACCGTACAGCGACGCCAGGCCCGCGCCGAGTTGGAGGGTCACCGTGGTTTTACCCACACCACCCTTATAATTAATGATTGAAATTATCTTCGCCATAGAAAGCCTGAAACCGGCCGCAATTGTTACAGTCTTCTCGCGTGAATATCGACGCAAAGTGATTTTTTCGCGACCCGCGGCCGGGAGCTTTTCAGTATGATCATTCTCACCGGAGCAGCCGGTCTCATCGGCAGCGCCGTCGCCCGCGAACTCAACCGCCGCGGTCGAGACGACCTGGTCCTGGTAGATCACCTGGGCCTGAGCGATAAGTGGATGAACCTCCGCTCGCTCTCCTACCTCGATTACTTCGAGAAAGACGCGTTTCTGCGCATCGCCCACGACGGCCGCCTTCCCGGCGACCTCGGCAACCGCGGCATTGACGCCATCATTCATCTGGGCGCGAACTCCGCCACTACCGAACGCGACGCCACGTATCTCGTCGAAAACAACTATCGCTACTCGGTCGCCCTGGCCGAACTCGCGGCCGCGCGACGCATTCGTTTTGTGTACGCCTCGTCCGCGGCGACCTACGGCGACGGCGACAACGGCTTCGACGACGACCCGGAAAAAATGTACGAACTGCGTCCGCTGAACATGTACGGCTACTCCAAGCAGATGTTCGATCTCTGGTTGCGCCGTCGGAACTTCATGCCCCTCTGCGCGGGCCTGAAGTACTTCAACGTCTACGGTCCCAACGAGTACCACAAGGGCGAGATGCGGTCCCTTGTGCACAAGGCCTTCGGACAAATCGTCGAGACGGGCAAGTTAAAGCTGTTTAAGTCTCACCGCCCCGACTACGAAGACGGCAAACAGATGCGCGACTTTCTCTACGTCGAAGACGCCGCCAGGATGACCGCGCACTTCGCCCTCGACAACACCACGGCCGTCGGCGTCTTCAACTGCGGCTCCGGTGAAGCGAATACCTGGCTGACGTTGGCCGAGGCCATCTTCAAAGCCATGGATCGCGAGCCGAACGTCGAGTTCATCGACATGCCGGATCATCTCCGCGACCGCTACCAGTACTACACCTGTGCGCCCATTGATCGTTTGCGAAACACCGGCTACAGCGAACCGATCACCCCGCTGGCCGACGCCGTGGGTGATTACGTGAAGAACTACCTGCTGCAGGATGAACGCCGGGCTTAACTTGTGATTCGCGGCACTTAGCAGATTGAGTTTGCCGTGAGAAGAATGAGGCAGTACCTTTTTGGGCGCCCCCGCCGCCTTCGGCGTCGGTCGGGCTGCTCCGGGCTCCGCTACCGCTTCGGTCTCGCCTTCGGCGAGACTCGCTTCGCGACCCTCCGCGTCCCTGGCGCGAAGAGTTGCATCCGATCATAGCCGGCCTGCTGACCAGATACGGCCACCCTCCCCATCTTCTCTCGGTACCTCGGTCCTCGGAGTCTATCCCCTACCCGACATCGTCGTCATACAACTCGGGGAAGTAATGCGCGAGCACCGCGTCTTCGCGATCCCTTAACTGCTCGTCGGCGCGTTCTACGCCTTCCAGGAAATCCGCCTGGATGAACTCGACGGCGGCCTGGGCTTCTTCTACGAGTTCGTCCACCTGGTCTTCGTAGGTCTCGTCCGACTGCCGCTCGATCCACTCGATGACGATCTGCAATGTGTACCGGCGCTTGAGGTCCATGAGGTCCGGATGCTGATCCGGCAAAAAGTCCAGGACCTTGAGGTTCACACCTTCATCCTCGTAGAGTCCGAAGATTTCTTCTTCGAGCGCCCAGAGGTCCTCGAGGATGTCGTCCAGGTCCCGTTCGAGTTGCTCTTCTTCTTCGCCGTGACGTTCGGACTGCGCCGGGGCGATCTCGTCCAGATTGCGGTGGCGCACGGAGAGCGCGTCCAGGCGGTCGCCGATCTCGTCGAGACGGCGCAGGCGATCCTCATCCTCCCGCGTCGAGAGGATCAGCGCGTAGAGGTGGAACAGACGCTCCAGCAAATCCGGAAGATCGCCGTCGTCGAAGTGATAGGCCGGGCCGTGCCCGCTGTCGCCGATATCGTCCTGCATGTTAGTCTCTGCGTCGGGAGCCCTGGCGGCGCATCTGCTTCGAAATACCACCACGGCCGCGTCGGCGGCGAGCCGGCGGACGATCCGCGTTTTCGAAGAAGGCCGCCAGCAATTCTTCGGTCCGGTCCAGGTGCAGCGCATGTCCGGCACCGGAAATCACCGCCAATCGCACGCCGGGCGAGGCCCGCACAATCCGCCGGGCCAGTTCGATGCCGGTAATGCGATCTTCATCGCCCCAGTAGAGCAACACCGGCACACCCAGCGCGCCGACGTCGGCCGGACGAAAAAAGATCTCGTCCTCGTCTTCGATCGTATTCTCCGCCAGATAATGATACCCTGGCTGCGACCACTCCTCCAGTAAACCGAGAATCACCGGCATACCGAGTTCCGGCAGATTGGCCGCGTAGAGACGGCGCAGGAGTTCCCGTACCTCCGCCGGCGTCCGCGGGAACAGCGTCCTCCGCCGCTCGTCACGTTCCTTTGGAGGCAGCTTCACGAATCCCGGCGCGATCAGATGCAGCTCTTTCACCGGTTCCGCCCCGGGTCGGCCGCGGCGGAGCAGAGGCAACTGCCGCAGCAGATGCGCGGCGATCATGCCGCCCATACTGTGCGAGAGGATCGTCGCGCCCTGGAGATTCAGACCGCTTTCATCAAAAAGGAAGCGACCCAGATTTCGTGCAAAGGCCTGGATGCGCCACAGCTCGCGAACGGGTGGCAGCACGGTGCCGCCGAAGCCGGGCACGTCCACGGCGTAGATGTCGTAACGATCGGCCAGGGCCGCGAAGAGGCGCCGCCACGTGTGCGCGGAATCGAGAAAGCCGTGCAGGAGGACCAGGGGCGGGCGCCCGCTCTGCCGGTAGTAGTAGTTCCAGCGCAGTCCGGTACCGGGATGTTCGACGCAAGCGTGTTGCATGCCGCTGCGGACGATGCGGCGGTGAACCATAAAACGCCGGTAGGCCAGGGCCAGCCGGCCGAGCCATCGAAAGATTCTATCGCGAATGAAAGCGAGCAGGTGGTTCTCCGTATTGTACCGGTCTATTCCGCGACCATCACCGCGGCGTGGGCGTCCACACTCTCCGCCAGGGCGTCAAGGTCGTAGCCGCCTTCGAGGAACGAGATGACCCGACCGTCACAGTGTTCGTCGGCGAAACCGAGCAGCCGCCGGCTCATCCACTCGTACGAAGACGATTTCAACTGCAAACCGGCAAGGGGGTCCGCGCGATGGGCATCGAATCCGGCGGAAATGAGCAGGGCCCGGGGCTGGAATTCTTCGAGGGCCGGGATGATTTGCTGATCAAAGGCCGTGCGAAACTCGGCATCGCCGGCGCCGTGGGCCATGGGCACGTTCAGCGTGGCCCCGACTCCCCCGCCACGGCCGGTGTCACTCGCGGCCCCGGTGCCGGGATAGAAGGGATACTGATGCGTGCTGATGAACAAAACGTTCGGGTCCTCGTAGAACATGGCCTCGGTGCCGTTGCCGTGGTGCACGTCCCAGTCCAGGATCGCAACTCGCTCCAGGCCGTGCTGTTTCCGTAGATACTGCGCGCAGACGGCCACGTTGTTGAACAGGCAAAAGCCCATGGCCCGGTTCGGCAGACTGTGATGCCCCGGCGGACGCAGCATCAGCACGGATCGTTTCAATTCGCCGCTCATCAAACGATCCGCCGCTTCGAGGCCGGCACCGGCGGAGATGGCCGCGGCGGCGTAGGATTTTTCGCTGACCTTCGTGTCGGGATCGAGATAACCGCTGCCAGTTTCACTGCAAAACCGATCGACGCGACGCACATAGTCGGCATCGTGGACGAGAGCGATTTCGTCCACCGTGGCCTGGCGCCGCGGGAGCTGTTGTAACTTTCCATAGTAGGACTGTTTCTCCAGGCGCTCGCGCACGGAAACCAGGCGACGATAGTTTTCCGGATGGCCCGCACCCGTGTCGTGTTCGAGAAAGATGTCGTCCGTAAAATATCCGGTGCCCATGATCACGCTCCTCCTACACCATACGCAAACGGCGCAAAATTGCAAACCAGAATGAATCAGCTCCAGGCCTGGCTCGACTCGCTCCGCAAGAGCCGCAGCGACTTAGCAGAGCGCTCGCTCCTGCGAGAGTTACGCCTCCACGAGGGTCGCCTGGATTTTTCTTCGAACGACTACCTCTCCCTGAATTCCGACGGCACGCTCGCGGCCCTGCTAATGGAGATCACCCGGGAACATGGCGACGGGTCATTCGTCGGTTCCACGGCTTCGCGGTTGATCCGCGGTCACTACGAAATATTCGACCGCGCCGAAGCAGAGTTCGCGCGTTTTGCCGGAGCACCGGCGGCGTTGCTATTCACCAGCGGCTACGCCGCGAACGCCGGTACGATCCCCGCCGTAATCTCGCAGCGCGACCTGGTGTTTTGTGATCGTCTGTGCCACGCTTCACTGCTCGACGGCGTGCGTTTGTCCGGGGCCCGGCGTTTTTACTTTGCGCACAACGACTTAGATGATCTTGAGCGACAGTTAAAGAAACACCCGGCCAGGTCTCGATCCCGGCGCTGGATCGTGACCGAGTCCGTGTTCAGCATGGACGGCGACTCTCCGAAGCTGCCCGAACTCTGCGATCTCGCCGAACGTCATGACGCCCTGGTCTACCTGGACGAGGCCCACGCCGTCGGCGTGCGCGGTCCGGGCGGTGCCGGCCTGGCCGCGGAAACAAGGACCGGCGAACGCATCGCGGTGAACGTCTTTCCCTGCGGCAAAGCGCCGGGTCTCATGGGCGCCTTCGTCTGCGGCGCGCCGGAACTCAAATCGCTGTTGATCAACAAGGCCCGTTCGTTCGTTTTCTCCACGGCGCAACCGCCGTTGCTCGCGGAGTTGCTGCGTCGCGTGACGGCGCATCTGCCGCAGCTCGACGATGCCCGCGCGCGCCTCGCCGAAAACGCGGAGTATTTGCGCAAACATCTACGCGCCGGCGGTTACGACACGGGCGCGTCGGATGCGCAAATCGTTCCGGTGATTGTGGGCGATGAAGACTCCGCACTGGATCTCGCCGCGCGCTGCCGGGAACGCGGTCTGGACATCCGCGCGATCCGGCCGCCGACGGTGCCGAAGGGTTCGTCCCGCCTGCGCATCAGCCTGCAGGCGGGACACTCCCGCGAAGACCTGGACGAAGTCATCGCCGCACTGAATCGAGAATCGTAATGTTGTACTTAACGTTCAAAGCGCTGCACTTTGTCGCGCTCATCGCCTGGTTCGCGGGGATGTTTTACATCTGGCGTTTGTTCGTATATCACGCGGAAACGGATTCCGAGCATGTGCGCAAAACCCTTGCGGTAATGGAACACAGGCTGTATCGCATCATCATGGTGCCCGCGTCGACGGCGACGTTGCTCTTCGGCCTGGCGACGCTCTCCCAGGTGCCGGCGCTGATGCAGAGCGCCTGGATCTGGGTGAAGCTCGCTTTCGTGGCCGGCCTGTTCGCGTTGCAGTTTCTCGCGAATCACTATCGCAAACGCCTGGGCGCCGGCGAACGTTTCGACTCGAAGCGTTTTCGAATCCTGAACGAGGTCCCGACGCTCATTCTAATTGCAGTGGTCTTGCTCGCGGTGTTCAAACCGTTTTGATTAAAGGAGATTGGATCATGTCCGAAGAAACACATCCGCACGTCGTTCACGTCGACGATCTGGAATGGGCCGACATCGGCAACGGGGCGAAGTTCTCGGCCCAGGGCAAACGCCTGGGCGCTCCGGCGGGAGCGGAGAAACTCGGCTGCAGCCTGTACGCGGTGGAACCGGGGAAGTGCGCCTTTCCATACCACGCCCACGCGCACAACGAAGAGGCCATCTACGTACTCGAAGGCGAAGGCACACTGCGCCTCGGCGGTACCGACGGTGAAAAAAAAGTCCCCGTCCGCGCCGGTCACTACGTGGTGTTACCGGGCAATCTCCAGGTGCCGCATCAGTTGATCAACACGGGCACCAGCACGTTGAAGTACCTCTGCTTTTCCACGACGGTGTTGCCCGAGGTCCTGACGTATCCGGATTCACAAAAGGCCGGCATGATGGTCGACGGCGATCGCGCCCCGCAAAACTGGATGGTGTTTCGAGGCCGCGGCTTTAAGTTACTGAAAGATGCGGAGTCGCTACAGTACTTCGACGGCGAATGATCGCGGCGCCCGGCCGTGATCCGGCGGCGATTACTCCGGGATCTCCACGAGTACCAGTGCCAGGTCGTCCGGCAACTCGGTGGTCCCGCTGTACTCGCTGCGATAGTCGAGCAGATCCTGGATGATGGCCTGGGGCGTCGACTCCGGGCGGCCGCGAATGAGGCCGGCGGCGTCTTGAAGATTTAGAGCGTTGCCCGCGGGATCGAAGGACTCTAACAGACAATCCGTGTACATTAAGACGCGGTCCCCGGGATTCAACTGGATGTTCTGGGCCTGGTAGGTAACACCGGAAAAGATGCCCACCATGGGTTGTGAGGTGTAGATCAGCCGCCCCTTTTCGCTGCCCCGGCGCACGACGAAGAGCGGCGGATGGCCGGCCGTGAGATACTGCATGCGATAGGAACGATCAATGCGAATCATGCAGAGCGTAATGTAATAATTCCCGCGGGTAATCTCCAGCAGCTCTTCGTTCAGTGCCGTGGTGATGGCGCCCAGGTCGTCGTTCAGCCCGCCGTTTTCCTGGAAGTCCAGCATGCGCTCGCGCCCGCGTTCTTCAAAGTGTTTCTTAAACAACGTTTTCGCGGCGATGGAGATGAGACTCGCGGCAACGCCGTGGCCCATGACGTCGCCGATGACGCCGTAAAAATCACGACCGGTCTCGTAGAATTCCCACATGTCCCCGCCGAGATTTTCCATGGCCTCGTAGAATCCGCCGCAGCGGACCAACTGAAAACGGGAGAAGTCTCGCGTGAACAACTGACTCTGTACTTTGCGCGCGATGCTCAGTTCGTTCTCCAGGGTTTGTTTTTGTTTTTCGAGCTGATCGTTCTGTTTCTCGATGGTGCCCAGGGCATCCTCGAGCTCGGTGGTGACCCGCACGAACTCGTCGTAGCCCGCGCGCATGGCCTCGGAATCCTCGCGGATGTCCGTGAGGTTCGTAAGGGAAATGAGATAGACCCCGGCATCGTTTTCCTGTTCCAGCAGATTGTGCTCCACACGCAGGAAAAGCGTTCGGCCGTCCCGGGCCCGGAATTCCACGTCCATATGCCGGCGCCGACCCTCGTGAATGAATCGAAAGAACTTGTAGGATTGGGCGGGGTCCGCAAAGAGCAGCTCTTCCCACTGCTCGCGATCGATTAACTCGGACTCAGTGTAACCTAAGAGCGCCCAGAAAGCCGCGTTGGCCCGACGAATCGTACTCCGATCCATGACGAACTGTGGAACCGGCGAACCGTTCCACAACTGCATGGGATCGGCGGCGATTTTCATACACCCCGAACGTTGGTGAATTTGGACTTCTTTGCAATGACGTCCAGGGCCCGAAAAGAGGCGGTCTGAACCTTACGCGACGAGTCATAGCGAAACTCGCACTTGATCTCGCGATCGGCACATTCGCGCAAGAGATGGATGAGCGGCGGGATGCTCGCGGAGTTCATGTAGTCAAGGTTCGAGAAATCACAGACGAGAGACAGGGCGTCGCTCTCCAGGTCTTCCAGCAACAGATCAAAGTACTGGTCCAGGTACTCGGCAGGATCTGCGGCGTGGATGGAACCGCTCCAGACCAGGACGAGGCTGCGCTGCTTTTCCACGGCCTCTTCCCGAACTTCGATTTCGAGTTCCTCGACTTTGAGATTCTTGAGTTGCATGAACGCTCTATGTTTATGTCCGGCCCACGCAGTGTTTCATGGATCCAGGGGCCGTCGCGCAACGATCGTAACCGTATCGTCGTCGCCCGTTTCGCAATCCAGCGAAAATTCACCCTCATACGCGACGCGAATCAAGCCCATGCGACTGAAACCGTCAGGGTTGTCTCGAATCTGCTCCAGTCGCTCTACGTATAGATCAAAAGGATTAGATGATTGAATGCGCTTCAGCGTACGGAACAGGGCCTCGCGGTTTTCGGCGTTGTGCGCGGTATTTTTGACGCGAATTTCACAGACCCCGTTCTCCGTTTCGAAGGAGAACTCCACGGGCTGCGGCTTCTCGCCGTCGGAGTATTTGAGACTATTCTCCACGAGCTCAATGGCCGCGAGCAACGCCGCCTCACGATAATCCCGCCCCCGGGCGGCCAGGACCTCATCCGCGTTGATGAGCTCTTTAATTTTCTGAATGATGTTCCACTCAGGATCTATTCTCAGCTTAAACGCCATTTCTCTTTCTCCGACGATACTGATGCATTACACGACGACCGTTGCGTCCATCACAAACATCATCTTACGCGCCGCACCAGGGCAAAACTCAAGTCGTCCTGTAGCACAGAGTCCCCGGCAAACTCTTCTACGGACTCCAAAATCGCGGCCTCGATGTCGTGCAACGGCCGACGTCCGTTCTGGATGAGTACGTGGCGCAACCGTTCGTCGCCGTAGAGTTCGTGGTTGCGGTTCATGATCTCCACGACGCCGTCCGTGTACAGAAACAGCAGGTCGTTGCGGTTCAGCTTGAACTTACGGCGCTTGAGGTCGCCGGTAATATCTTCTTCGATGCCCAGCCACATGCCTTCCGTCGGCAGCGTTTCGATGTCCTGCTTCCGCCCGGCACGATAGATCATGGTCTCTAAGTGCAGTCCGGAATATGTGAAGTTACCGGAGCGGTCCGCCCGGTAGAAGCAGCCGGTCATGTAGCGATGCTGCTTGAGCTTCGTGATGTTATGATACAATATGCGATTCACCGCCGCGAAGGCCTCGTCCGGTTCCAGTTTCGGCATGAGATCCATGGCGGTGTGAATCGCGGTCTGGGCCATGAGCATCGTCAACCCGGCGGAAAGGCCGTGGCCGGAAACATCGCCGATGAAGAACCAGTACATGGAACCGCGGGGACCCTTGACTTCGATGCAGTCGTAGTAATCACCGCCGACTTCGTCCGCCGTGCGCATGTAGCCGAAGAACTCATACGGACCGTGCATGCCGTTGCCGGGCAGCAGCGAAAGCTGAATGCCCTGGGCGATTTCGAATTCCCGCTTCATGGCCGCCTGGGTCGCGCGCTCCTGCTCCATGTCGCGCAAGTTCACCGACATGGTATTGAACGTGCGCGTTAGTTCTCCCACCTCGTCCGACGACTTCACGGCAACCTGAACGCCCAACTCGCCGCGAGAGATACTCGTGGCGGCCCGGGCCAGATCTTCAATGGGCTTTGAGATGCGCCGGGACATAACGTACGAAACCACCACCGCAAGAACGATGATCACGGCCGAGGCGACGAGCACGATGGACTGCACCTCGTTCACCGGGCCGTAAACTTCATCGTAATCGAACTCAAAGACACTGGCCCCGAGATAGATGCGCTCACCCTGATAATGAATAAAGATCGGCGCGGCGAAGCGCAGAACGGTCATGCCCCCGGGTGCCGTTATCTCCCGGATGTCGAGTTGCTTTTGTTTCGGATCGAGGTCACTCAGGCTTTGCAAGTACGCCTGGAGATCGGCCGCCGCATTCACACCGCTCCGATCCTTTTGCGTATGCGCCACGATGCGGCCGTCACGATACACGACGTAGCTCTGCAACAGCCCGCGAATTTGACTATCTCCCAGGCTGCTCAGCGTGCGGCGCGTGTCGTCATAGATGTCGTTGAGCAACAGCTCGTCTTTCGAGATGCGCGAGATGTTCAGCGACAGATTCTCGCAGACGTCGTTGGTTTTTTCCAGCAGGATGCGGCGATACTGAAAGATGGTGATCGACGACAGAATCGCCGTGCTCAAGACCGCAACAAGTGCGGTCAATATCATCAGTTTCTCTTTGATGCGCAGGAAACGATCGAAGTAATTCAGCACCGTCCCCGGATCAAACGATGGCCCGCGTGAATTTCAACTATATTTCGGCGCGGCGCGAGATCAGAACGTCTGTGTAACCGAGGCCTGCACCTCGTAGAGATCGTCGCCGTACTCGACGTCCTGCCAGACCTTGTAGCCCGTGGCCGCATTGAACCAGCCGAGTTTCGCCTGGAAGTTCAGATCGCTGAAGACCGTGTAATCGAAACGCAGGTTCCATTCCTCACCGAGAAATTTGTCCGGATCGTTCTGCCGGAGATAGCGCGTGTAAGTGGAGTTCGCGTCGATGTTCGGCGTGCGATAGGCGTCCAGGCGATAATAATCGATGCGGCCGACCAGGCTGTCGAGGAGACGCATTTTTACGCGCGCGCCCACGGCCTGCACGCCCGTGAGTCGGCCCAGGCTGAACACGCTGTACCCGCCGGACGAATCCACGCCGAGTTCACTGAACTGGTAGGCCTGGCCCGCCGTGCGAAACTGATCCGGCCGGTAATCGACGTCCGAGCCGTCGGGCTCGGTATCGCCGGGCAGGCGTCCGGAACCGCCGGCATACAGCACCGAAACTTCCACACGATCACTTACAGGATACTTGAACGACGCCTCCCCGGCGCCGGCGTTCACACGATACTCTTCGCGGAGCGGCGGCTGGAGGGCCTCGGTAAAGTAAGATTGCAGCGGATCGTCGTCGTTCGCGGCGATGGCTGAGAGTTTCGGGTCCTCGCTCAACGGACGTTCGAAACGTCCCCAGTTGCCGACGCCGTGGAGCATTAACTCGCCCGCCCCGATCTTAATGGTAACGTAGAGACCACCCCAGTACATGCGCGAAGTCTCTTCGGAGCTGTCGGTAGGATCTTCCGTGGAGGGATCGTTGTCGTTGCGATAGACGCCGTAGAGCTCCGTCTGAAAGTCCCGAAACGTCGACCACTTCCAGCGCAACACGCCCTGATTGATGTCGCTGTAGTTCTCGTCGGAAAACCCGTTCGAGTCGTCGTCGATGCGCGAGTTGTCGATGCTGCGGATGTAGATGGCTTCGAAGCCGGAGTCGATGGCCTCCACCTCGTGCTGCAAACGCACACCGGCACCGCTGGTCGCCGTGACGACGCCGCTCGGAGTGGAAAACGGGAAGACCCCGACCTCGGCGCTCGTGGTGTCGGCTTTGTTGTGAAACTTTAAGATCAACTGGCGGGTTTCCAGGTTCGTGCGCCCGGAGCCGCGTCCGCCGGTACCCGGCCCCGAATTGTCGGTTTCGTCCCTTCCGAACGTAATGTCCCCGACCTCGAGGCCGTAGAGGATGTCCACGTAGGACGACGGCCGAAACGCCAGGTTGAGGCGAAAGCGAATGCTGTAAAAGTCCTGACTCTCCTTGTTGTCGGAACGATTGCAGGTCTCCGGTAACGTCTCGCACAGAAAGTACTCGTAGTAACCCTGCTCCGTGCGACGACCCTCGTCTTCGTCCACCGGCGGAGAGGGCAGCGGCAGGTCCCGCTGAATGTAGATGCCCCGACCGAAGACGCTGCCGTCGTAGTCGAAGCGTTCCAGGAGTTCGGTGTCCTGAGCCTGGAGAGAATGATACGGCACCGCGAGAAGGAACGCGGCGACGAGAAGAAGGCTTCCTGCAAATCGATACATCATCGGCTTATGTTAACTATTCCTCAGCGAAGGTTACGCCTTATTTCACCCAGGCGTCGCTTTCCAGGTATTTACGCCGCAGCGCCTCCAGCCGGCCGGTCCGCTGCATCTCTTTAATGAAAAAGTTCATGTACTGTAGAAATTCGGCGTCGCCGTAGGCGATGACCGGGCACAGGTGTTCCTCCTGGTAAGAGCCGGTAATCGCCACCGCCCGGGTAAGATACTTACCTTCGCGCAGGGTGAGCGCCTGGATGTAAACGCCGTCGGCAATGATCGCATCGATGCGACGATTGTCAAAGGCTTCCAGAAGCGCGAACCGATCGGGGAACGGTTCGATGTTGTGTTTTTCGAATTGCGGGTCCGAGCGGAGAATGTCTTCGTTCGTGGTGTTCTCGATGACGCCCAGGGCCAGGCGGTCCAGGAAGCGCAAATCCCCCAGAGACTTAAACTTACGCTGAGGAAAATCTACGGAGCCGGACTCCGAGGGCAGGCTTTCCCGGGACAACAGAGCGGCCGGCGTGGTGATCAGGTACGGATCGGCAAAACGTACGTGCCGCGCGCGTCGCAGCGTACTGGAAATGCCGCCGAAGGCCACGTCGATTTCGCCTTCCTGCAACATTTGAAAGAGCTCGTGGATGTTGCCGTACTTCCACTCGACGTTGATATCCATCATGGCCTCGCCCAGGGCGTTGCCGAGTTCGACATCGATGCCTGGGTGACCGTCTTTGGGATCTTTGATCCGAAACGGATGATAATCCTCGTGCGTTCCGACGCGCAACGTCCCGCGCTGAAATATGGAACGCAACTTCGGACTGGTGGTCGGGAAATGCGCCAGTCCTTCGGTCTCGGTAATTGCTTCCGAAGTAGTCGAATCCAGACGCCCATCCTGCTGGGACTGGAGACTTGTGACGGCGAGCGGGGAAAAAGCGAATGCGGCAACGAGGCAGACGAGCGGTCCAAAGACCGACCGCGCGGAGAGAACACGAAGCATGATCCACAAATAATCGATCAAACGTAGATTGCAAAGACCTTTTTGCAAAACATCACGCGACGATTGTTTGGTTATTGTAAGCGCACGTTCCTTTGACGGGACACTCGCCGCACCGCGGCTCGCGTTTGCGGCACACCTGCGCACCGAGACGCACAATCTGCGCATGATATTCACCGAGATGCCGCGTAAGTTCGGCACCGCTGTACCGTCGGCGAAACTCACGTTCGACAGCGACACGCAGCAACTCGTACTTACCGAGGTCCGCACGGCGCCGCGGATCATAACGCTCCAGCCAGCGGAACGTATACGCATCCACCACGAAGAACGGAAGATCGAAAGCGTAACACAGAAACGAGTCCGCCGTTTCCGGGCCGACGCCGCGGATTTCCAGCAACTCCGCACGCAGAGCATCGGCATTGCCGGAGAAAGCCCGGCGAACCCGCGCGGCAGAGTAACCGTAGCGAGCATACCAGGCGAGCACCGCCTTAAGTTTGCGCGCCTTATCGTTAAAGTAACCGGAGCTGCGAATCAACGGGGCAATCTCCTCGGCTGAGAGCGCGTCCAGGTTTCGGGGCGTGAGCAGTTTGCGGCTGCGCAGTTCGGCGAGCGCCTTCGACGCGTTCGTCCAGGCCGTGTTCTGCACGAGGATCGCCCCGGCCATAACCTCGAACTTCGTCTTCGCCGGCCACCAGTTCCGCGCCCCGAAATCTTTCAGGAGTTTGTGATACGTGCGCAGGAACATCTATTAACATCTACGAAAAGTACCTTACGGGATTCGTGGAGAGCGACGTCAGTTGCACCGGGAGGTGCGGGAACTCTTTGCGCAGATAATCCCGGAGGATTTCACTCGTGAACTGCTCGGATTCGAAGTGACCGATGTCGCAGTACAGCAGACGCCCCAGGGCATCGAAGAATTTATGATACGTTACATCCGCCGTAACAAAGGCGTCGGCGTTCCGGCGCAGGGCCGCATCCAACAAAAACGAACCGGCGCCGCCGCACACCGCCACCGTTTCCATGCGCGCGTTCGGATTTTCCCGCGGCGCGTAGCGGATGCCCCGGCAATCGAAGGCGTCCCGCAGTAATTCCAGCAGCGCCGTATCTCCGGCGAGGGGCTCCGGCAACCGACCGATCATGCCAGAACCGGCCTCGCAAAAAGTGCCGGCCGGCGGTGTCTCGCCGGGCTTCGGTTCAAGGAAGTCCGCGTCCACCAGACCCAGGCGATCGACGATGGTACGATTGACACCGCTGCGAATGTTGTCCAGATTCGTGTGGCAGGCGTAGAGCGAAAGGCCGTTGCGTACTGCGAAGAGAATCTGCCGGCTCACGAAATCATCACCACGCAGGTGCCGCCGCGAGCGAAACCAGATCGGATGATGACTGATGACCAGATTCGCGCCGACCTCGACGGCTTCGGCCAGTACGGCCGGCGTAATGTCCAGAGCGATGAGCACGGCCTGCACCGGCGTTTCGGCTTCGCCGACGAGCAGACCAACGTTATCGTAGTCTTCGGCCAGGTGCTTCGGAGCGAGGCGCTCAAGACAGCGGGCCACTTCGGCGTTCGTGAGTGTTGGCATGGCGTTTGATACGGGGATCCCCGGAACGCAGTGTCAACGAATTGTGCCGTGAAAAATGCAGCATCTGCAACCAGGGCGCCGATAATAAACCACATGGACCCTCGCTACAAGATCTGGGGCCGTGTGGTTCGCATGAGCCATCATCTCGCCGGCATCTGCGATGTCGTGGCCCGGGACCTGGTGTACAATCGCGAACGGCGCGAAGCCTGGTTCGCCCGGACCATCGCGTGGAAGCGGGCCCGAATGCTGGAACGCGACACCGACACACAAGACCGCGCTGCTTCCTGATCTCCGCATCTCCAGGCTGAAGTATTTACACTATTACACCGTTCTACATATTCAGAACGTGTATTCTCCGCTCCGCGAAATATGCTCGTAAAAAAGTGATTGCGGGACTATTTCACCGGTTTAACTGAGCACATACCATTATGGAAGTCTCCTGGGAATCCGTAGACGGTGCATGGGTTGTCCGATTGGGCGGGCGGCTTGATGTTTCCAAATCCGAAGAGCTGGAACGCATCCTCGGAGACATGCTCAACCAGGAACCGCGCCCGCTCATCGTGAACCTGGAAGATGTGTCGTATCTCTCGTCGTCGGGAATCGGCGTGCTTCTCGGTATTTACCGCCAGTTGAAAGAACTGGACATGAAGCTCGTGCTCTGCCAGGTCTCACCGGCCGTCGAGAAGCTGCTCGAAGTCGTCGAGCTCAGCCAGGTTTTCCCCATTTTCGAGCGCGAATCCGAAGCCGTCGCCGCCGTGAAGCCGTAGCGCTCGCGCCCATTCCGCAGGTTTTTCCTCTGAAAGCAAAAGCGCTCCAGTTTCTTTCGCGCCCGGAAATTCGCGGGGCGATCCTCGCCTGCGCCGTTCTTTTCTGTTTCACGAGAATCAACTATCTCATCCATCCGCTCATCTGGCCGGACGAAGCGCTCTTTTCGAATCCGGCCGCGGCACTGGTGGAGACCGGCCACTTTCGCACGAATGTCCTGCGCGGCCTGATCCCCGGCATGGACGAAGCGACGCTCTGGAACTCGCCGCTGCACATGACGCTGCTCGCCGGCGTGTACACGCTGACGGGCGAGAGCCTGATCGCGGGGCGCAGCATGTCGCTGCTGTTTGCCTTCGGCGTCGTGTTTTTGTTCGCGAGGATCACCCGGCGATTTTTCGGAGAGGACAACGAAAGCAAGACGAGTGGACGGCTGCTCATTCTGCTGCCGCTGCTCCTCGTCTTTGATCTCACATTCCAGCGCTCCGCGAATACGATTCGCATGGACGCCCTGGCCCTGTTGTTTTTTCTCGGGGCTTACGATTTTTTGACGCGTGAGTTTTACGCCGGCCGGCGGAGTCTGTCGCGACCGTTCCTGGCGGGGCTGTGCATGGGCCTTGCCGCGCTCACGCATCCCATCGCCATCCTGCTTCCGCCGGTGGTGATTCTCTGGCTCGGACTGCGACCGGTGGCAATCCTCACCGCCGCCCTCGGAGCGGTGGCCGGCCTGTTGCCCTGGCTGCCGTACATTCTCGCGCACCCGCAAATCTTTTGCGTTCAGTTCATGTCTCAGCTCGTGCGCAAGCAGGACATCCTCTCCGTAACCGGCGGCGATACCGGCGGCATGTTCGTGGTCTTTACGTCGCAGTACGGCGGATCGTTCTGGTGGATGTTCGGGGCCGCCATCGCCTTCGCGTTTGTCCTCGGCGCGGGATTGCTGTCACTTGTCGAGGCCGCGCGCTCCCGGGGCCTGCGCGAACTTGTGCGTTCGTCGTTTTTTCGGATTTATCTCTCGTTCGTCGTCGTCTTCGTAATGGTGCTGTTCGCGTCCGAGGCCTGGTATCCGGTCTACGTCGGTCCGTGGTTTCTGTGGACCGCCGCCGCGCTTTTTCAAAAAGGCGAGCAAGATCGAACGGCCCGCAGTCGGCGCGTGATTCTCCGCACGGCGCTGATGATCGTCGGCGGTTTCTTGATTCTCAGTTCGCTGGGATTCACCGCACGAGAACACGGCCGCGGTACGGCGCACCGTGCGGCCGACTTCACGCAGCGCCTGGCCGTTGCGGCCTCATCGTGTGAGTCGGTCTACGTACGCAGCTTTCCCGATCCGTACTTCGCGCTGCGGCGGAGCTCTCCGCAAACCGAGGTCCTCGAGTTCGTTCCGGGCAAACTCATCTTCGATCCGGAGCGCATGCCCCTGCAATCGCTGCGGGAATGCATCGCCCTGCCGGGCGGTCAGCGCGCGTATTTGCGCCGCCGCTTTGCGGAAATCGAATGCTTTCTGCTCAATCCCGCCGACGACTGGGAGCCGATTCTGCGCGATTATTTAAGAGAAAACTCCAGCGACTTTACGGTCACGCCGATCTCCGCCGAAGCTCCCCTCGCGCCGGCGCGCTTGTTTCGGCGCATTCGCTGAATTCGCCTCGATCGAACACGGTCTTTCGAAACGCACACTGCGCCGGGATTTTTTTCGGTGGTACGTCGGCCCCCGCGCCGATGATAACGTTAATGGCAAGGGCATCGATCGGCTCGGTCGCGGAACGCGACGTCTACGCACTGCTGCGCGTCCTCGAACTGGACGAACTCACTTCCTCGGAAAGCCTGGAAAGCCGCTTTAAGGCCCTGATCAAACGTTATCATCCGGATCGCAACCGCGACAACAGCGCCTGGGCGAACGATAAAACCCAGGAACTGATCGAAGCCGTCCGCCTCCTCCGCGATCACATTGAACACCACGGCCCCGTACTGCGCCGGCCACAACGCCAGGCCCGCGCGACTCCGGCACCGCCGAAACCGCGGCGCGCACCCTCGTCCTCGTTTCAAATGATCGAAGGGCGGCGCATCAACTACGCTCTGCCTATCGAATGCATCGTAAAGATCGTCGGCGTGCGGGATTCCTGCGTACACCGTGCGTATCCCGGACCTTACTGCGAACTGGACGGCGAACTCTATCCACTGCACAATCTTGAAGGCGAAGACCTGCGCTGGGACGAAGCGTCCTTCGTGGTGCTCATGCGTTCGCCCCTCCTGCGCGCCGGCATTGTGCTCCCGCGGGAAGCGCGTTTCGCCGGCATCGAAGTCTTTCGATTGAACGAGGCCCTCTCGCGGAATTCCGCGCATCGGACCCACGGCCTCTGGATTCGTCACGGTACGAAGTACTATCTGTGTCCGTCCGAGTTCATTCAACCGGCAGCCGCGCGTTCGGCTTGAAGTACCGGCCCCGTCCGCTAAAAGCAGTGCATGGAACCGCATCTCGACGTTCCGCCGGTCCCCCATCCGAAACTGAGCGATCGTTACGGTCTATGCCCGGAGACCGGCGTCGTTTACTACAAACATGCGCACAACGTAAGTTACGAGGGCGACTATTTCCTCGACGAGTACAAAGCGCAGTACGGCCGCACGTACTTCGAAGACGAGACACACCTGCGCGCGCTGAGTCGCCGGCGTCTGGAATTGCTCGCCGGCCGGACCGAGGGTTCGCTCTTCGAGCTCGGCTGCGCCGCGGGCTATTTTCTGGATGAAGCGCGCCGCGCCGGTTTCGACTCCGTGCGGGGCCTCGAAATTTCCGGATACGCCGCAAAGCATGCGCGCGAACGCCTGGGACTCGACGTGCAAACCCGGGGCTTTCTCGAAGCGGATGATGCGCCGGCCCGCTACGACGTCGTGGCCGCGTTTTATGTGATCGAACACTTCGCGGAACAACGCACGGTATTTCAGAAAATCGCGAGGATGCTGAAACCGGGCGGACGTTTCGTCTTCGCGTTGCCGTCGGTCCACGGCCCGCTCTTCGAGTACGATCCCGCGCGCTGGGAAGACACGCATCCCGCCGATCACTTCGCGGATTACGGCCCCGGCAGTCTGCGCAAGGCCTTGAAACATTACGGTCTGCGCCTGCTCGCCGCGCGGCCGTCCTCGTATCATCCCGAAAGGGCGCGGGGCCTCAAAGGCTCACGGCTGTTTCGGCCGTTCTACAAAGCTTACGCCGACTTTGCGTGTTACGGGGATACATTCGAAGGCGTGGCGATAAAGGACGACTCGATCGTCCAAAAAAACGCTCGTTGACAGAAGCGTTCCTGTCTTGATTCTCGGTCATCGTGTTTCGTAGATCGCACACGTTTCGGCTCGGTGCCGTTTGGGCTCTCGCCCTGTTCGCCTCCGTTTCCACGCTGGCGTTCACGCACGAGTACGTAAGCCACGGCCATCATGCCGGGTCGTCTCACGCGCATCACGAAACAGAAGATGCCGGCGGCACAGCCCTCATGCCCGGCCGCTCCGCCGACTACGACGCACACTGCGACGTTTGCGAAGCCCTGGCCCGCACGGTTTCTTTCGCCGCCCTGGAGCGCGCACCCTTTGTAGTCCTGCGTGTCGTCGACGACGGTACGGTCGCAGCCGTCGCCATCGCCCCTTCCGTGCGCACCTCACGCACGCTCACCTGCCGCGGTCCTCCCGCTCGTTCCTGACGGTTCGCACGAGTACCGCTCCGCCGCCGGAATCGGCCCGCCCGAGCGATGCAACGTACGTACGCGCCGTCTCCCTCAACCATTTTCCGATTTATTCATTATTTACTGAGGTACTTTTATGTTCTTAACATCATCTTACAAAAAACTAGCATTCGCACTGCCCGCGCTTTTCGCGGCAATTTCCTTCACGCATTGTAGCGGCGTCCTGGGCTCCGACGACAATAGCGACGATGACGCCCTGGGCGTCGCCCTGCTCGGCGCCCTCGGTCTCAACGCCACCGCCGGCTGCTCTCTGGGCGGAACGACATTCACCGCAAGCGGTGCCGCCTGCGGTACCGGCGTCGCCACGGGCACCGGCACGCTCACCGCGGCCAGCCTGAAGTCGGATTTCGTTTCCGTGCAACTGAGCTTTCAACTGCTCGATTCGACCTCGTCGCTTTCCCTGATCGGCGGCACGAACCCGGCCGCGGGCGCCGTATCCTCCGGCAACGCTCCGGAATTTCAGATTACGCCGACCGTAGCCAAACTGCCTTCGGACTCGGCGACGGGCACCACCGGCCCCGGTGTGGCCGCGGCAACCTGGTGCATCGAACTGCATCTCGAAGAATCGCCGCCGCACATCATCGCGGACAAACAGAGCTGTTCGGTAAAAGCGACGTCTTCGGTCTCGTACGAAGATGCGAATGAATCGCCGTCGCTTCAGGGCGGTCTGTGGGGCTTCGTGCTGAACAACGCGGCGATCACCAGTCTGACGGTGAATACGTCTGAAAACTTCAGCGACTGAAGCAAACTCGCGAGATCAACATCGTGAAAGCGCTGAAGTTTATCGGCGCGACGTTCGTCTTTGTGGCGGGCGTCGCGCTGTACGCACAGGAGTCGCCGGGCGATGATACCGTGGCCCAGGCGGAAACGCAGGCAATCGAGGACGCCTTCGCCGAAGAGTTTGAAGAACCGAATTCCCCGCGCGATAGAGACGAGGAACCGCAAGACGCCGGCAATTTCATGCGGGACGGTCGCGTGCTTGAGCATCGGGACGCCACGGGCAACACCTATACCCTGGATATCATGGCGGCGGTGGACATGGTGGGCGAATGGGACAACAACGAACCGAAGACGACGCTCAATGAATTCGAGGTTCGCGAAGTGGAGGTGGGGTTCATTGCCGCCGTGGATCATTTCGCCGAAGGTCACGTCATGATGGCGGCGCATCAGGAGGGCGGGGAATTTCTGTACGAGGTACACGAAGCCTATTTTTATTTTCCGCGCTTCTTTTTGCCGAACACTTCGGCGCGCCTGGGTCAATTCTTCTTCGACGTCGGTCGATTAAATTCGATCCACCGTCACGACTGGTCGTTTACGAACGCCCCGCTCGTCCACGAAGAACTGCTCGACGAAGAAGGCGCCGTGGATACCGGCCTGGAACTGAGTTTCCTGATGCCCTGGGAGCTTTTCTGGCAGGAACTCACCGTGGGTGTATTCAACGGCAAAGAATTCGGCCATACCCACGTGAAGGGTCCGACGAAAAACAATCCGCTCTACACCGCGCATCTCAAACAGTTCGTTCCGTTTACCGCGGAGTGGGGCTCGCAGTTCGGCTTTTCGTATTTACGCTGGCATCCCACCGAAGAACCGCACAAGGTCACGCATCAGTACGGCGGCGACCTGTTGCTAAAGTGGGCCGGCGGGCGACGATCGTTCCAGTGGTTGTCGGAAATATGGTATCGCGAAACCCGCGAAAAAAACGAACGCCGCTTCGATGATCCGGCCACGCCGATCGAAACGCGAGTGGGCTGGTATTCGTTCCTGGAGTTTCGCTTTCATCCGCAGTGGGGCGCCGGCTATCGCTATGACCTGTTCACGAATCCGAACTACGTCAACGAGGACGGCGAGAAGCAAAAACGAAACGGCACCGAGGCCCACTCGATCATGGTGACGTACTATCCGTCGGAGTTTTCGTACTTTCGCGCAACGGCGGAACGCGCCACGACCCTGGAGACGGGGAAGAACAACTATCAACTGTACGTGCAGGCGGATTTCATTATTGGAGCACACCCGGCACATGTGTACTGATCGGCGGGACACCGGAATGCAAGAATAGAGGAAGATGTATGATAATTGCTAAGCGTATTCTATTGTTTGTTAGTGTGTGTGTATTGGCGATAGGCGGGCCGCTCCAGGCTCGCGATGAACCGCTGCGTGTGGTGACAACCACAACGGACCTGGCGTACATTGCACGGCAGGTCGGCGGGGACCGTGTGCAGGCGGAGGCGTTGCTTCAGGGCAGCGCCGATCCGCACTACGCCCAGGCGCGTCCCGACTACATCGTAAAGCTCAACAAGGCCGACGTCTTTGTCGAGGTCGGCCTGGAACTGGAAGTCGGCTGGGCACCGGCGGTCCAGAAGGCCGCACGCAACGCCGACATCCTTCCCGGCGGGAAGGGCTACTGCAACGCCAGCGAGGGCGTACGCATCCTGGAGAAGCCGCAGTCCCGCGTGGACCGTAGCATGGGCGACGTGCATGCCCTCGGCAACCCGCACTACTGGACGGACCCGGTGAACGCGGCTATCATCGCGCGCAACATCCGGGATACGTTCATCCGCGTGAACCCGGCCGGCAAACGCGACTACCAGGCGAACTACGCCGCGTTTCATCAACGCCTCAAAGAACTCACCGTAGCCCAGGCGAAACTCTTCGCGCCGTATCGCGGTCTGAAGGTCGCTGTGTATCACAAAGAATTTTCGTACCTGGCCCATCGCTTCGGTTTCGATATCGTCGCTTCCATCGAAGAGAAACCGGGCGTGCCGCCGTCCGCGGCGTATCTGCGCGAGGTAACGGACCTGCTCGAAGTCGAGGACGTGAAGATCATTCTCACCGCGCCGTTCAATGATCAAAACTACGCGCGCTCGGTGGCCGAACGGGTCGGCGGCGAAGTGATCGTCATGCCGCTCTCGGTGAATGCGGAAAGCGGCGTCGGCACCTACGAGGACAGCATCGCCACCATGCTGGCCCGCCTGCGCGCGGCGGCGGATCGATTGCAGTGAGCTCCAGTGTTCTCGAAGCACGGGACGTGAGTCTGGCTTACGGCGCAAATGTCTTGCTGGAAGGAGCGAGTTTTAACATTCGTCCGCAAGAAGTTTGCGCCGTGCGGGGACCGAACGGCAGCGGAAAGACGTCGCTTCTGAAGACGTTGATCGGCCTGCGCAACCCCAATAGCGGCCGCGTCCTGCGCGAGACAAATCTGCGCATCGGGTACGTGCCGCAGCTGCGCAGCCTGGACCCGGCGTTCCCCGTGAGCGTGCGAGCGCTCTTGAAGATGAGTTTCCCGGGCCTGCGTTACCTGACATCACCGGCCGCACGCAGAGAACGCGCAGTGGTCATCGAAACCATTCTGGAAGAAGTCGGAATTCCGGAGGATGTCCGGCGGCGACAAATTCGCGAGTGCTCCGGCGGAGAATTCCAGCGGGCCCTGATCGGTCGAGCCCTGGCGCTGCAACCGCAACTGCTGGTTCTCGACGAACCCACGGCCTCTCTCGACTACGAGGGCAAGGAGCAACTGCTGGCGCTGCTGCAACGAGTGCACAGGCAACGCAGTGTAACGATCTTACTGACTTCCCATGATCTGAACTTAAGCGCGGAGTTCTTCACGACGCACCTGGAAATCTTTCGCGGAGGGCTCCAGGTGGAGCGGCGGAGCGACAAAGCATGATGGAACTGCTGACTACGATGATCGACGGCCTCGTTTTCTATCAGGCCCAGGTCTTCACCGGGACCGTGGCCGGGGCGGCCTGCGCCGTACTGGGCGTTTTCGTGTTGCTGAACCGCCAGGCGCTGTTCGCCGCCACCATGTCCCAGGCGGCGACGTTCGCCTTCGCCGTCGTGACGGTGCTGCACGGCCTGGGAGCCCACGGTGCCGGGAACAGCCACCCGCAAGATACCTGGCAGACGCCGCTGCTCGCCACGATCTTCATGATTCCGTTTTTTCTAATGCGCCGCCGCGGCCGCTTTCCGGACGCGGCCCTGGTCGGCGGCATCGTCCTGTACTCCGCGGCGTCACAAATCCTCACGGTTACGACCGGCCTGCATACGCACCTCCTTGCCGCGTACTTCGGAAACATCTTAACTGTCAGCGATACGGACTTAGCCTACACCCTGCCCATCGTCGCAATCTGCACGGTACTTTTCGTATTGCTGTACCGTTCGTTCGTCGCGGTGTCCTTCGACCGCGATCATGCCCGGCTGGCCGGTTTACGCGCGACGGCGATCGAAACGAGTTTCTTCGTAATCCTCTGCGTGCTGGCCACGCTCACCATTCGTCTGCTCGGCGCTTTTTTTGCACTGGCGCACCTGGTGTTGCCGGCCCTCGCGGCCCTGGCGGTTTCCCGCAGTATCGCCACCGCGGTCCTGATCGCCTTCGTGATCTCGGTGACGACGACGGTGCTCGGCTTCGGCCTCTCGTTGTTCCCGATCTCCCTGGCGGGCGGCGCGGTCGTGAATCTGCCCACGTCGAGTGTGATCATCCTGCTGCTCTGTTTCTGCGCCGTCGTCCCGATCTTTCGCCGCGCATAGTCGCGGAAACTCATTGCCGCAACGGACCGGCCGCGTTTACTGGAATCGTGAAGTCCTTTTTACAGAAGTTCGCGGTACCGCCGCTTTTTCTCCGCCGGCTGGTTGCCAGGCTCATCGACTACGCCGTGGTCGCGGCGTCCCTCGCGGCAATCCTGCTCGGCCTGGGGCTGGCACTGCGTCTTCTTGAAGTATTGAGCGATGTGGTCGACTTCTCCGGCTATCGCAGTGTGGTCATCATGCTCGGCACGCTGGTGGCCGTGGTGATTACGGGGCTGGCCGTACCGGCCTGGTGGAATCTGCGTTGCCTGCGCGCTTCGGGCCAGAGCATCGGCAAACGTCTCGCGGGTCTGAGGATCGTCGAAACGGATCAGCCTGCCGCTCAGGCGCCGGCCTTGCGCGTGGCGATGCTGCGCATGATCGCGCCGGCGGTTCCCACGGTAGGCGGATTGTTTTTGTATCTCTTCGCCGCGGACTTCGGCGGATCGCAGTTCATGCTGAATCTCACTCTGTATCCGCTGGTGCTGCTCTACTACGCCGGGCGCTACGGTTCGGCTTTCTTCGACGCGGGCGGCCGGGCCTGGCACGATCACCTGGCCGGCACGCGCGTGGTGGAGGCGTAAGTTCGTATGATTTGCCGCCTCATTTTACTAATATCATTTGGAACGACCTTAGCGAGTTGCAGCATGACGAACGCCCAATCCACCGTAAACTCCGAAATCGCCCGTCTGTCCGCGGACCCCGACTACGTCGACGTCAGCGAAATCGACGGCTTGATCCTGGACCTGCGCTACGCGTCTCCGAATAACTTCGTCGGCCGCGACGTTTACGGCGACTTCGATCGTTGCTTTTTACACCGCATCGCCGCGGAAAAACTACAGGCGGCCGTAAAAAATCTGGGCTCCGCGAAACCCGGCTGGAAGTTCTTGATCTTCGATTGCCTGCGCCCGCGCACGGTGCAGCGAATTCTCTTCGAAAAAGTGAAAGGCACCGCCCAGGAAAAGTACGTCGCCGATCCGGACAAGGGCAGCATCCATAACTACGGCTTTGCCGTGGATCTTTCCCTGGCGGACGAACACGGACGTGAGATCGACATGGGCACCGGCTTCGATTCGTTCGAGGCCGTCGCCGAACCGCGGCGGGAAGCGGAGTTCCTGAAGAGCGGCGAGCTCTCGCAGACGCAAGTTGCAAATCGAATGATCTTACGCGATGCCATGACCGGCGCCGGCTTTATTCAGTTGCCGTACGAGTGGTGGCATTACGACGCCCTGCCGAAGAGCGACGTGCACGGCAAGTTTCGGATCGTGGAGTGAGGGCGGCGCACGTCAGTGCGGACCGAAGTCCAGCTCCACGGCCGGCGGATACAGGCGCGGAAAGAGATAGCCCACCATCTTGAGCGGGAACTTAACGAACACTGGACCGCGCGGGGTGTCCGAACCGAGATAGTTCTCATCGATCAGTTTCTTTAAGAGCCTCCGGGCGTTGCGTTCATGCAGGCCTGTAATACGGGCCACTTCGCCCCGGGGAATCGATCCGCGCAGAACGGCGTCGCGCAGAAAATGAAACGACTCCGGCGGCATTCCGGATCGATTCACGTAGCGATGCAGGCGCTCGCACAGGCCGTCGAGTTCAAGCAGGTCACTCATGTAACGAACCTGATCGAGGCATGTCTCTAAAAAGTACATACAGAAATCCGCGAGTCCGCTTTCACTTAGTTTGCCGCGGCCGTCCAGGTCCCCCTTGCGCGGATGATCGGCGGCGGCCAGTTGGAATTTATACGTATCGCCGCCGCGGGCCAATCCCCGTGACGGTGACCACAAACCGCCGCCATCCACGCCGGCTTTGATCAAACACGCGCGCGTAAACAATCGCGTAATCCGACCGTTGCCGTCCAGGAACGGATGAATCCAGGCGAGCCGGTGATGGGCCGCGGCCATGTACGCGATGCGAACGTCGTCGCGGATCGCCTTTGCATAGAAATCGCGAAAGCGCTTCAAAAATTGCCGCAGGGCTCTCGGTGCCGGTGGATGATGCCGGCCGACCGTAACGTGATCGCTGCGAATCTTACCGGGAACCACCGTGGCGGCCTTCTTCGTCTCGGGGTCCTCCACGATTCGGTAGCGCCCGGGCAGACGCTCGTAAAACTCGCGGTGCAGCCAGCAGAGAAACTCCGCGCTGTATACATCGAACTCCGGCTCCGCGGCCAGACGCCCTTCGAGGAGCATCTCCACATCGATATGCGCCTTGCCGATCAACACCAGGTCATATTCGCTGGAATGCTCCGGATACTCTTTCGACAGCGCGCGTTCGATCGATACCGGATGTGTATTGTGACCTTCGATGAGGTTCGAGTAGTACGAGTTCATGTTCCGCAGCAGGCTCGCCACATGCCAGCGCGTGAGCGGGTGCAACTTCGAACCGAGCGCGGAAGATTCCCGGGCCAGATCCCGGGCGACCTGGAGAATACGCTCGCGGCCGCGTTCCGGGAAGAGGGGCTCCATGGCGACGGGGAGCGAGGGAAATCTGTCCACTAATTTGGCCACTGCGGACTGGATCGAACGTCTCCAGAATCGTTATTTCAAGTAAAAATCTGGGAATTTCTCCAGGTGCCGGAAAAATCTCAACCACTAAATCGTCCTCTAATTCGAGCATGATTCAGAGCACGATACCCACTCTGCAATATCAATGTCTACGGTTAGATCATCATGAGGCCCCGAAGCAAACCAATTGATATCAGCCATGAATCGTGCTGAATCGAACTCGTGCGACTAAACATGATGCAGCAAGAACCTCAGAATCGACCGCGTCGCAATGCCCGTCGCTTTATCGTCGCTGCTCATATCTCCACCGGCAATGTCCAGGTGAATCACCGGCCGATCTTCCGGGACACCATTCATTACGAACGCCGCGGCGGTCTGGGCCCCGCGCATCTTGCCCTGCATGGTGTTGATAATGTCCGCGCCGTCTAACTTAGAGGCGAT
The DNA here is from genome assembly GCA_965227295.1 of Leptonemataceae bacterium. Lineage (GTDB taxonomy): Bacteria > Spirochaetota > Leptospiria > Leptospirales > Leptonemataceae > JANSYA01. The sequence goes on from OZ245742.1 coordinate 949,003, forward strand.
GTCCTCGAAATCCTCTTCCGCAAGATCCAGGACCTGCACCCGATCGCCCGCGCGGCGGGCCGCGGCTTCCATGCGGTCGCGCCAGGATTCGTGTTCGCGACGGCTCATGAGTGCAATCGACATGCCCACGGCGCGCGAGGCCGCGCCGGTGAGCGTGGCCGTGGTAACGATGGCTTCCGGCTCATCTTGCTCCGCCATGGCAATGGCGTCGATCAATGTAAGTCGTCCTTCCGCGTCCGTGTGGCGAATCTCCACCTTCTTGCCGCAGGTCGTGTCGACGATGCTGTCCGGCAGCATGGCGTCGGCGTCGATCATATTCGGCGTGGCGGCGAGATAGGCGCGGACTTCCAGGCCGGGCGGCTTTAACTCTGACAGAGCGTACATTACGCCGAGAACCGCCGCGCCGCCGGCCATGTCCGCCTTCATGGTGTTCATGAATTCGCCGGGTTTGATTTGATAGCCGCCGGTATCGAAGATTACGGACTTGCCGACGAGGGCCAGGCGCCGTTTGATCTCACCCTGGGGTTTGTAGCGCAGACGAATCCACTTGGGCGGATCGCTGCTCAACGAACCGCGCGCCACCGTAAAGAAACACGGCATGTGCTCCTGAATCCAGCGCACGTCCGAAACGACGTCCAGCTCCAGGCCGCGGGCTTCGAGACTCTCGGCCTCGTTCACCATCGTGTCGGTGCGCTTTATGTTGGAAGGCATGTTCACGAGATCCTGCGTGATGCCCCGCGCTGTACACATCGCCGCGATTTCCGCAAGCATCTGCTGCGACTGCGCGGGCAGGTTCCCCTGCGCCACGTAAAAGATGACCTTACCGATGCGCGGCCCGTCTTTGCGCGCTTCCCGCGAACGATACGTATGCTGATAGATCGCGCTGCCCAGCGCAAGCAGCGCCGAATCGAAGGGCATATCCATGCCGGCCGCGACCACGCCGATCTCACCGATTTGATCCAGGCGCAAATGCGCGGACAGGGCCTTCGTACACGCCGCCTCCAGGCGGTGCGCCGGCAGATCGGCGTTGCCGCAACCGAAAACGATCACGCGTTTGGCGCCGATGCCCTGCAACATGGACGGCGACGGAAGATAGAGTGATTTGCCGAAGGCACCGCCGAAGCTTTCTTCTTCGAGGAAACTCTGTAGAGCGCCGTTGCTGCGTTCGTTGAGATCCTTGAGGGCGTCGTTCCATCTCACGATGGTTTCGCCGGCGCTGTTCTTTTCAGTGAAGGCAGGAACCAACAGGACGTCGGCGGCGGCATCGGCCGGGCTCGCGGCAGTCGTGGTTTCGCGAATGTCGAGATCAATGCGTGTAACGGGCATGGGATAACACTTTTCTAACGAAATGCTCACCGGCAATTCTAAAAAAGAAGAACATCTCCATTTCCCCGCGGCTCTAAAAACGGTGGCAGGATCTCCTGCTTCTGCTAGAAACGCCCGGTATCATGTCTCGACACTCGTACAGTCGCGTACGTTCTCTACGCTCCGGACGCTCGCGCTTCGCCGTCGTGAGTTTTGCAGTTCTGCTGCCGCTCGCCGTCTTCGCGCTACCGCCCATGCTGCCGCTGGAGCAGCGCGCCGCGGGTTCGGAGATCGTCATCGTCGCCCAGGTCAGCGACGTGCGCCGGGTCCCCTTCAACGAGATCAGCGAAAGCGTAACCGCCCGGGTAAAGGTCGAGCAAACGCTCAAGGGCGCGACGCCGCCGGAGTTTGAGCTGGCCTTCCTGGTTTTTCCGCAGACTTTTGAAAAACACCTGCGAAAGCCCATGGGCAACGGACGGTACATCCTCTTCTTAAACAATCGCACCGTCATCGACGCGGACGGCAACACCGGCGAGGCCATCGTTTTGTTCGAACCGCGGCCCTTTGCGTTTTTCCCGTACAATGAGCAGTCGCATCGGGAACTCGAGGAAATCATCGCCGCCTCCTCGTAAGCTCTAATATCACTTTAAACAAATCTAATCGAACTCGACCCAGGAGAAAGACCGTGATTCGAAACCGTCGTTACCCTCTACGCTTCATTCTGGCGGGAACAACCTTTGCCGCACTGTTGTTCACCGTTCCGCTACTAACCCAGGAAAGCTTCGACCCGAACAGCGTGCAGCCCACCGGCTGCCAGGGCAAAGGCGGCAAGTACGACTGCGGCATGAAGCCGCCGTCCGCGGAACGCATGGCGTCGATCCCGCTGGCACCCTCGGCGCAAATTCGCCACCGCGGCCTGCCTTCGCGCGTGGACCTCAGCGGCAACATGCCGCCCATCGGCAACCAGGGTCAGCAGGGTTCCTGCGTCGCCTGGGCCACCGGCTACGCGCTGAAGTCGTATCACGAACGCGTGGAACGCAACTGGTCCTACGACTCGCCGGTTACCGGCGGTGCGGGCAATCGCGTCTTTTCTCCGGCGTACATCTACAATCAAATCAACGGCGGCCGGGACGACGGCTCGGTCATCGCCGACGCCCTCGCCCTGATGGTGCGCAGCGGCGCGGCTCCGTGGTCGGCAATGCCGTACAATCCCAACGACTATCGCACGCAACCGCCGCGGGCGGCGCATCAGGCGGCGGCAAACTATCGCGCGCAATCTTACAAACGCCTGGAAGCGCACAACATCGACAGCATCAAGGCTGAACTTTCCAAAGGCAACCCCGTGGTCTTCGGCATCGGTGTAGACGATGCGTTTTATCAGGTGAAGTCGGAAGTCTACGATCGCAACAGCGGGCAGTTCTACGGCGGTCACGCCATGACCCTGGTCGGCTACGACGACAGCAAGCGCTCGCCGAACGGACACAGCGGCGCGTTTAAGATGATCAACTCCTGGGGCACGTCCTGGGGCGACCGCGGCTATGCCTGGATTTCGTACCGCCACTGGGTGGCATCGCAGCCCTGGGCCCTGGTCATGTATGATCGTACGGACAGCGACAACGATTCGCCGGACGAACCGGAACAACTCGAAGACCTCGACGACGAACAGTTGCAACCGCCGGCCCAGGTCAACGCCTCGCAGGGAACGTTTAAAGACAAGGTCGTGGTCAACTGGGCGCCGGTAAACGGGGCCGTGGTCTACGTCGTGGCCCGCGCCGAACCGACGAACCGCGACAACTTCGAGTACGTCGGCTACGCGCAGGAGACCAGCTACGAGGACACCGCCGTTCAACCGGACGTCGCCTATCGTTACATCATCGTCGCCGCGGCGGATCGCGAGACGTACAGCGATCCGCAACGCTCGCCCATCGCCGAGGGTTACGCAAAGTCGCAACAGCAGGTTACGCGGCCGGGTCAGGTTACCGGTATCAACGCGCGTGTGAAGGCCGTCGCCGGTCGCGGCGCCGTTTCCATCAACTGGACCGACACCCCGGGCGCCACGAGTTATCAGGTCGTGCGTTACGACGCGCGTTCGAACAAGTGGGCGGTCATCTCGCGCTCCACGCGCGGTACTTCGTTCTCCGATTCGAAACCGGTGGCCAACCAGACGAACTACTACAGCGTCCGCGCCGTGAATCGCGCCGGCCAGGGCCCCTGGGGCGACCCCGCCTCGGTGGACATCGGCGGCCAGAGCACGGCACCGGAAATCCCGACGGGCATAACTGCAACTCAGGGTACGTTTAAGTCGAAGATCGACGTCTCCTGGAACAGCGTGCCCGGCGCCTCGGCCTACTACGTCTTCCGTTACGATTATAACGAGGAAGAGTGGCAGGGACCGAAGACCGTGACGTCCAACTCGTTCTCGGACGATCATCCGTCCGTGTCCAGCGGGGCGTGGTTCGCCTACATCGTCGTGGCGGGTAACGAGGCCGGCAACAGCGACTACAGCGAACCCGTGCTCGGCAAAACGAATCCGAACGCCACTCGCGCGGGCATGGTCCTGCCGGCGCCGGAAGACGTGAAGGCGAAGATCGGCGAGGACGGCTCCATCACCATCTCCTGGAAGAAAGTGAAGGGCGCCGATGAGTACTACGTCTTCCGGAAAAAAGAGAAGGCCGACGAATACGAATTCGTGACCGGCGTCCCCGGCCTGAAAGATCGCTACATTGAAAAGTTTCCGGGAGAACCCGGCGAACTCTACTACTATGTGATCCGCACCAAGTCGGCCCTCGGCGGTGAGTCCGAGAACTCCGAGGCCGTCGCCGGATTCATCAACAAGCAACGCGATGCCGTTCGCCATCGCTTCCTGCCCGGCAAGGGTATCGAGCGATTCACCGGTAAGTGGACGGCCATGTCCTGGTCCGGCGGCGCCCCGACTCAGTACGAGGCCGACATCTCCGCGAACGGCGGGGACTTTACGATCTCGATGCAGTCCGGCAAGGGCCGCGCGAAAACCTACAAGGGCAGCTACGTTTCCGAGAGTGACATCATGGAAACGAAGGACATCAAGCTGGTGCTAACTGATGTCGAGGGAACGTTAGTCGCAACGATTTATGGACGAAACGACAAGACTGTTACGTTTACGCGGCAGTAATCCCCCGCCCGGTGGACCACCCCTCCTCCGCCGGCCGGTCGCAATCGCCATCCTGGCTTTAGCGACCGGCCGGCAGACCTCCTGTCTGCCTGGCGAAGAAGGGGTGGCACACGGGCGGGCCGACACCGCATAAACGATAAGGCCTGATCAGCCTGGTACACCGAATCTGCTCTCCGAATTCTTCGCACGGCAATCATTCAAAAAACCTTCCCGGCTTTTCTGAGATTCAACCGGCTCGCTCTTTCTATCAGCTCGTGTTGCCCACCCCTGCCTCGACAGGCGGGCATGGATGCCCGCCACCCCGGACGATAAGGCATGGACGCCGCTTCGGCCGGGGCGAGGCGGGGGTGGGCAGCACGAGCGCCTGATAGCAGAGCAGGCGAGCCGGTGGACTTTTCAGAAAAACGGATTCGCTTTTTTTTCTTCGAAGATCCGCGTAAATTGACCGTGCCCGGGAATCACTGCTGTCCCATCATCCATTGTAAACAACCGCTCTTTGATGCTCTTGAAGATCAGATCCGTATCCCCGCCCGGCAGGTCCGTGCGGCCGATGCCCATGCGAAAGAGGGTGTCCCCCGAGAACACCAGTCCGGCCCCGTCCAGTTCGAAACAGCACGAACCCGGCGTGTGACCCGGCGTATGCAGAACGTTTAACTTTCCCTCTCCGAATTCTAAGCCTTCTTCATCGCTCAGGTGATGATTGATCGTTTCCTCCGCTTCCTGGACCGGCAGGCCGAACATCTTGCACTGGGCGGGGAGCGCGTTGTAGAGAAACATGTCGCCCTCGTGCAGCGCCACCCGTACGTCGACGGCCTTCGCATTTTGCTGCTCGCCGGCTTTCGCGGAACAACTGCGCGCGTGCTCCGCCACCTCGTGCGTGCCCAGCACGTGATCAAAGTGCGCATGCGTGTGCACGATCCAGCGGACCCGGGCTCCCTGCTCTTCCAGCAGCTCAATGATGCGCGGGGCCTCGCCGCCCGGATCGACGACGATCGCCTCCCGACTGCTTTTACAGATGAGAATGGAGCAGTTACAGCCCAGGGGCGCCACCGGGAAGGTGAAGAGTTCGAATTTATCGCTTGAGTTTCGTACGGCCTGCATAACGGATTACAACGTGATCTTCAGTTTTTGGTCTATGTCCGGATTGGGCGCGGTTTTGAACAATAATACAAAACACGCCGTGGGCATGCGCTCCACCGGACAGGGCGTCGCGAGGATTTCTCCTTCGCAAAGCAGCACGTCCGGCTCCTGCACGTCGTACGGCACGAAGATCAAGAACGGCTGGGCCTGTTCGCAGGCGAGGAGTTTCGCCTGAAAGGCGGCGTTCACCCGCAACTGCGCGTCCCAGGCCCGCAGCACGTTATCGGTGCGGCTGCAATACGCAAACAGCAACACCGACAACACTAACACGATCGTGCGACGAACGGACACAAACAAGAAAAGCGGGCATCGAACGGGACGACAAGTACTTCCGTGGCCCGGCCTCGTGCTGGTGATCCTGACGCTGGCGCCCACCGCGCTCTCCGCACAGATCACCGCGAAGGGCATTGTGCGCGACGGATCGACGGAAGCGCCCATCGCCGACGCCCGGGTGATCATCTTCGAAACCCGGAGCGCCGTCTTCAGCGGGCCGGACGGTACGTTCGCCGTGGAAGTGCCGGAGCCGGGATTCTACACGTTCCGCATCGTAGTCGGCGGCGAAATCCAGCAGCTCCGCCGGCAGATCCGTTTCGAAAACCAGGAGTTCACGCTCTACTTCGGCGAGCGAGCGCCGCAGCAGGAAGACGAAGCCGACGTCGAAGAGGGCGCCATCTCCATCGTCGGACTCAAGGATCAAACGAAACTGTCCCGCTTTAGGTTCTCACGAGATGAGATTAAGCGCCTGCCCGGCGTCTACGGAGATTCTCTCAAGGCCGTGGAGACGTTGCCCGGCATCAGCGCCGCGCCGCCGGTGGGTGTTTTGCCGTCCTCGAACCCGCTGTCCAACTCTACAATCTCCAGCTTCGGCGTCGGCCCGCCGTACAGCAATTCTCAGACCGGCGTGCTCGTAATCCGCGGCTCCGGCGCCCGGGCGTCAGCGTTCTTTCTCGACGGACTCAAAATTCAGTACCCCTTTCACCTGGGCGATCAATCCAGCGTCATTCACAACGACTACATTCGGAACGTGGACGTCTATACCGGAACGTATCCCGTGCGTTACGGCAACTCCACCGGCGGCATCATTTCGATCGAAGGGCCGACCAAAGTCGAACGCACCACGACACACATCAACGTCTCCATGTTCAAGTCCGATGCGTTCATCGAAACGCCGCTGCCGTTTCTGCCCGGCGAGATGTACTTCGTCGGTTCCGCCCGACAATCGTATCCGAACTATCCGTTGTTGATTCTCTATCCCGAAGCGATTCCCGCGAACGCGAAGTACGCAAACTATCAGGACGGCCAGTTCAAACTGGGCGGCAAGTTCGGCAACAACCACGAGTTCGCTCTGCTCTACTTCGGCGCGCGCGACATCCTCGACTACGCGCGCTCGGTGGACGAACTTTCCAGCGACGAGAGCGGAGGTCTCGGCGGAGCGGGGGGCGCCCTCGGCGGCGCGGCCGGGGGCGGTGGCCTCACGGACCCGGACACCGAGGGCAGTCGACCGCCCGTGGGCCTGGACCGTTCTTTTCATACGCAGGGTCTGAGCTACGCGTACAGCTACGGCGGTTATTTCCGTACCACCATCTACGCGCAGGTTAGTAGATTCAAAGAAGACTTCGAGCTGGACTTTCGTTCACCCTTCACGGGAGAAACCATCTTCGGCTACGAGGTTCTCGACGCGCGGCGGGAGTTCCAGGTGCGCGATGAGATCCAGTACGAACTCATTCGCAAGCACGCTGTGTTGAATCTCGGCTTTGAATACAACGACTATCGCTGGGAGTTATCCCTCGATAACTTTTCGCCGCAGCAGAGCGTCAATCCGAACACACCGGACTTCGTGGAGGTCGTCAACGATCTCGTCGAGAACGATCCCACGTTCCGGGCTCTATTGGACGGCGATCGCACGAACTTCAATCTAAACGCGTACTTCGCCGAGTTGGAGCTCGCCTTCTGGCGTTTCCGCCTTACTCCGGGAGTCCGCCACGAGTACTACAGCCTTTCGAACAGCACCGGCCTGGGCCCTCGCGCGGGGGTGGAATTCAACATCCCCGAAACGGATACCGTGTTACTCGCCGGAGCCGGACGTCACTTCAACGTACCGACGTCGCTTTCCTTCGTCTCGGTAGAGGCCGGCAATCCGTACTTAAAGATGGAAGAGTCGGATCATCTCGCCGCCGGCATCGAGCAGAAGTTCGGCAAAGAGTGGTTGTTCAAGCTGGAGGTCTTTCGCAATTACTTTCGGAACCTGGTGGTGGAAGATCAGTTTATTGTGATTCCGCTTTCGCCGCGTACAAATCGTCGCGACCAGGTGACGAATGCGCAAAACATCATTGAAGAGCCGTTTGAGAATCGCTTTCTGAACTACTCCAACGACGGCGAAGGTTTCAGCGAAGGCTTCGAGGTTTATCTGAAGAAATCCCGGCCGCCGGGCAGCAGCGGCTGGTTCGGCTGGATCAGCTATACGAACAGTATCGCGAAACGCAACAATCACCAGCCGCGGCTGAGCACCGAGGAACGCCAGGACTTAGCATCCCGCAACGCCACTCGCTCGATCCTCTCGTACGTCGAAGTCGACGACATCATCTGGTATTACTACGACACCGGCGAAAGCGAGTTCTTCTATGACAACGACCGCGAGGAACTTTACGACCTGGACCGCACGCATCAGATCAGCTTCGTGCTCAACTACAAGTTCAACGCCGAATGGCAGATCGGCTCACGCTGGCGTTACTCCACGAACGTTCCGTTCACGCCGATTGTCGGTAACCAGGATGTTTTCAATCTACCCGTGGTGGACCGGCCCACGTTTCTCGCGCGCTACAGCGATCGCTACAACTCGGATCGCCTGCATCCCGTCCATCAACTGGACATCCGCCTGGATCGTTTCTTAAATTACGGCTGGGGTTATGCGAACTGGTATGTCGAACTGATCAACGTCTACGCCCGCCGCAATCCCGAGAGCGAGAACTTCTCGTTCCTGCTGCCCTACAATCGCGGAAGCAACCCGTCCATCGTCTACGAATCCACGTTCATCGAAACACCGGCGGGCGGCGGCCGCAAGTGGCTCTTTCCGCTGATCAACCTGGGTCTGGAGTTAAAATTTTAACTTAACATGTTAAATCTATGAAAACCATGCAACTGACAACGTTCGCGTTCCTGGCCGGATTGCTCGCCTGCGCGCCCGTCGAGCAACGCGACGACGGCCCCGAGGATGCGTTGAATGCCGCCGGCCTGGCCACGTACCTCGCAGCGGCTTCCGGAGACTGCGTGCAAATGATCCGGGCCGGCGACAACCTCGGTCGACTGAGCTGTACGCGGACACCGCCGTCGAACTGCGCCGTGGATCGCATCATCGACCTGGGCGGCAACGCCATCGTAACCGTGGAAACCGAGCAACGATACACCAACGCCTGGGCGCGCATCACGGATACGTATCCGTTCTGTCAGGTCACCGCGGCCACGGCGGTGCAAACGGGGATATTTACCGCGACGACCGACGACGCGATCAAGAACCTCAATGAAAGCGTGTATCGCGTCGTGAACAACTGCGACACCCTGCGCAACGAAAACACGACCCCGCTCGTTTCGGAGACCGAACACGAGTTTCTAATTTCACCGCGCGGCGTACTGGCCACCCAGGCCTGGGCGCTGAGCCAGAATTTCGTGAACAATGATCCGGAGGACGGCACCGAGGATCCCGCCATCGATTGTTATCTGGCGTTGACGTTCTTTGAATGGGAGCGCACGTTGATCCAGGCCGTGTCGAACACGGAGCGCGTGAATCAGACCCTCTGCCTCTACGGATCGACGGCAGCCGGGAACTTCCCGTGCAGCGAACAGGAGCGGCTCATCCTGCATCCGTTCGACTTCGATCCCACCACGCTGTAATAACATTGTCTCAGAGTAACTTAATGGAACAAAACAATCTACAGCACATTCGCGCGTCCCTCAGTTCCCGGGACTGGCACGGCCCGGATTGCTGGGGCTGCGGCCCGCAGTCGCCGGACGGGTTGCACGCCGACTTTCGCTTCGATGAGGACAGCGGCGAGGTGCGCTTCGCGTACCAACCGCGCCCGTCTCATCGCGGGGCGCCGGGGTACGTGCACGGCGGCGTGCTCGCCGCAGTTCTGGATGAGGCCCAGGGCGTACTCTGTTATCATCTCGGTCACGCGGTGATGACCGAACAGCTCCACGTCAAGTACCACAAGGCCACGCCGCTCTTCGACGAATTTCACGTGCGCTGCTGGATCACGGCGGTTCGTCGACGCCGGGCCTATACGAAAGCCGAACTGCGCGGCAAGGGCGGCGAACTGCTCGTCAGCGGTCGGGGCTCCTGGTACATCCTCGCCGAACGCATAGTCAAACGTATGTTCTCCGGCGAGTTCGAGAGTCACGCTCATGAGTTCGAAGTGATGCGCGCCGTGCTGGAAGAAAACCGCAAACGCGCGCGGCAGATTCGCCGGAGGATTCGCGATTCACGTTGAGTGCGCCGGCGATCCGAAATTCAATCTTCCTGAGATCGTTCCCGAAAGCCCGCCGCGAAAATCACAAACGCCACGGCAATCAACACGGCGCCGACCCAACAACTCAGGCGAATCCCGAAGTCGTCGCCGCGATCTCTGCCGAGCAGCGCGAAGGACGCAAACATTCCGGCACCGAGGGTTACGCCCGTCTTTAAGCTGAAGTTACGCCCGGCCACGAACATGGCGTCGCTGCTGTGGCTGCCGGCGCGATCGGCGCAGTCCGCAACGACCGCCATGGTCAGCGCAAGCATGGATCCCAGCGGCAGCCCGGCCAGGAAGAAAACGACGAAGGCCTGCACAAGCGCGGGAATCGGAGCGTAGGCTTCTCCGAGAAACGAGACTAACATCAACAACACACCGAGCAGCACGAACGTACCGAGGATCACGGCTTTTTTTCCGAAACGTTCGGACAACGCGTCCGCCACCGGCACGGCCCCGAGCGACGACGGTACCATCACGGCCATCAGTGCGGAGAACCAACCGTCGTCCAGTTCGAGTAAGACCGTCGCATAGTAGACGGCGCCTGCCTGGACCATCTCCACGCAGGCCATGAATATGGCGAAGGCGAGCAGAAATACGGCAAAATCTCGATTGCGGAGCACGCTTGCAAACTCACTGTAAAAGGAAGTTAGCAAGCCCGCATCGTCCTCCTGTTCCGGCAGAGCATCCCGGCCACGCAGGGCAAAGATCGGCACGAGCATTAGAACGAACGCGAGGACGCACAGAACTACGAAGGCCCACTGTCGGGACACGAAACCGGCGACGCCCAAGGACTCGAAGAGTGTCCAGAGGAGCGGAGCCTGTCCCGCCGTTAGGATGCCCAGAGCCTCGCCTCCGCCCTGGAACGCGCCGTAGCGCAGGCGTTCATCCTCATTCGAACAAACCGACGTCATGTGCGCGAGCAGCGGAGTCAGAAACGCACTGAGGGCCGTTAAGAGGATCGCAAAAACAATCGTAACGTAAATGATGTTGGCCGGACCGGGATTCGCATTCGGTGGAAAAAACAACAGCGCTCCCGCTGCGGCAGCAGGCAACGCGGCTTTTTCCAGGAACGGCAGACGCCGGCCGCGCCGATGCCGGGACCGGTCCGATCGATGCGCGATCCAGGGATCTACAATAATATCCCACAACCGTACGCCTATGAGAATCAACGCAAGAACACCGACGCCCCCGAAGACCGGTTCCGTGGGCAACAGCGGCTTCAGGTTTTCATGCGCCGGCGGCAGGTAAAAATGAATGAGATACAACGCCGAAAGATAAAACGGAATCGTGTATCCGGCGGAACCGAGTAAATAAACGATCGGTGAAATGCGCTTCGTGTCGGCCATGTTCCTTCAACGCGCCCGCAGCAATCGCTCGAGCGCGGCCTTCTTCTTTCGCGACAACCGCAGGTACTCCCGCGCCCGGCCATGGGTCGGCTGCAATAACAGGGCGCGTTCGAATTTCAAGATCGCAGCGTCGTAGCTCCGTTCCTCGTAATCATCGATGCCCGCACGGACCAGGGGCTCCACGCGGCCGGCATGGCTGCGCCGCAGGTCCGCCAGGGCCGCGTGCGCGCTGCGGTTTTCCGGCAGAACGCGCACGGCTCGCTGATATTTCTCAACGGCCTCAAAGATGCGGCCGTTCTTTGCCAGTCTGCCGGCGGCCGCACTCTCGCTTTCCGACAGGGCGCGGCGGGCATCCACGGAACCGCGCCGGGCCTCGACCAGGCCGGGGCTGATCCTCAAGGCGTGCTCGTAGTCGTTCAGGGCGGCCGCGTAACTTTTATTGATCATATGTTTACGCGCGGACTTCAGCAACGCCCTCGTGCGCGGCCCGGAGATACGCTCCACCGCCAGGCTGCGATACGTGGATGCGTGACGATTTCCGGGATCCTGCTCAAGGATTGCGTCGAAGATGCGCCGGGCAGATTCAAACTCCCCCCGATCATACAAACGAACCCCGGCGGCAATCAAACGCGTGGTGCGCGCCCGACGGCGAATGTAGTCCGGAAACTCGATGCCCTGAGCGCCGGCGTAATCTTCATTCAAATGAATCGCAGTATACTCCGGAAAGGCGAATCCTTCCGCCGCGCACGTGGACTCCCCACGCAGCAAACGTTCCGCCATGCGACCGGTCACGACGCCCACGTTCCCGTAGTCCGGCGTCACCGCAAACGTCGCCCCCGAACGTACGAGCGAAGCAAAGTTCGCCATCAACACAATGCCGTTCTTTCGGCTGAACGCTGAAACGGCGGCAAAACTTCGGCGATTGTAGAGCGGATCATTGACGACCATAATTGCGTCGGCCTGGTCGCGAATTTCCTCCAGCGCCCGGGCCAGCTCATCGGCGTCACGAACCCGGAGCGATTCGTAGTAAAGGCCATGTTCCAGGTCGGTGTAGCGACCTTCGTCCGCGCGAAAACGTCCCTCCGGCGTACTGTAAAAGGCGAAGACGCGCTGAGCATCCGGTCGGCTGGCCTTGAGAACGCGAAAGAACTCGCTCATGCGAATATCGAGGCCCACGCCGCAGGATCCGGCAACGTCCTCCCCGAGGCTGCGCGGCGCATCCACCATCGAGAGCAACACCGGCGTTCGTCGTAAAGCCTGTAGCGCCGCCCGGCTCGCGGCCGGGCCGAAAGAAATCAGCAGCGGATAACCCTCGGATTCGATCGCCTGGAAGTACGCGGCCGCGCCGCCGTCCTGTTCCCGCAAGCGATCCAGGTACTCCACCCGCAGTTGCGCGTTCACCGACGAACGCAAACCACTGAGCCCGGCAGCATAGATCGACGTATCGGAGGATAACAAGACCGCCACCGGGTTTATGACGGGAACGCGGTCCTGCGCGGGCGATGGTTGGGCCCACAACAGAAACCAAAAGGCGCCGAGGAGACGCCGGGGAACGAATGCGCGAAATTTCATAACATCATTTCACTGGATATTAATGCGCCCCTCGATCAACGGGCGGGCCGGCGTTCCCTGCATCGTAAGATTCATAAGGTACTCCAGAACAATGTCCTGATCCACGCCGCGGTCCTCGGAGAGTACTATTACGGTCCCGTCGTTGGAAACCTCCGCCTGGTTCGGGTCGAACGTCGGGTGGCCGTCATTGCCGCGGGCAATGAAATCGCCCAGGGCGAGGACGTAAGAATTGCAGGCCGCGCTGAGAGTGAATGTCGAACACGAGGCCGCGCCGCCGGACCAACCGACGGACGGATCGCCGTCGGCGTTGTCGTAGATGATGGAACCGTTCACAGTCAACCGCACCACCCGTCGACCCGGCGTGGTGATCTGCAAACTATCCGACGCAGCCGAACCCGAAGTAATCTGGGCCTGGTTCGCCACACGAACGTCCATCTGCAAGTTCGAAGACAAATGCAAGAAGCGTCCGTTCCCCGCCGACTGAGTGAAGAAGCAGTTTCCGTGCTGCGCGCCGTCGGCATCGGCGTCGGCGCCCTCCAAAGCGGTGGCCGTGGTACCGAGGCGCGAGACGCCTTCTTCCAGTGACTGCTTCAACCGAAATGCCGCAATGCGAATCTGAAACACACGATCCCGAAAGAAAATCGTCTGCGCGATTTGCTCACCGGTAACGGTGCCGGCCGGAATGAAATCCAGCCCCTGGTCGTCGCGAATGGCTCCGCCGTTAAACACGGCAATGCTTGAGCCGGTCTGCGCGGCGAAGGCATCGGTGACCAGGTTGCCCATGCGCGTTTCGCAGCCCAGCATCCAATCGCTGCGCAGGTTGAGGTTCGAGTCCACCTGCGCCGAACCGATGATGCGCGGAATGCCCGCCGCGGCCAGCAGTGCGTCCAGAGGATCCTCCGGCTCGCGTTCGATGCAAGCGCTCGTCGCGGCGAGGATCAGAAGCAATATGAAACGTTCGGCGATGCGCATGGGACCTCAGAAAAAGTAACTTCCCTTAAGTTCAATATAGCGACCCTCCATGGGGATCGATCGATTCTTGAATGCGTTGGCCGCCGTATTAGCGTCGTCGTAGACCCTGAAATCCATGACGTTGAATACACTCAACTGCAAGCGAAAATTCTCGAAAACACGATCGCTCGTTGCGATACTCGTATTCCACAACGCATACACCGGAAAATAAAAGCGCCGTTCCTCCTGGGTCTCGAACGGAAAACGATAGTTCGACCAACGCTCGGAAGAAACGTGCACGGCGTTATGCCAGTCCACGTACGGTCCGAGCCCCAACTGCACGCCGACATTGGCCCGCCACTGCGGGACAATCAAACGAAACGTGCGCACTTCGCGGGGAATCTCCTCGTTTTCCGGAAAGACGCCGCCCAGGTCCTGCACCCGAAACCAGGAATAGTTCACGTAGGCATAGTAACGCGGGCTGAGGCTCAGACGCACCTCCGCTTCCAGACCGCGAACATTAATGCCGTTTAAGTTTTTGTACAGATCCTCGGTTCCGGGAAAGGTATCGGAAGTATTCGTGCCTTCGATGTTATCTCGAATCCGGGTATCGAAGAAACTGCTGCTAATCGAAAGCGGCTTCCAGGGCGTGCGATATTCAATGCCGGCCTCGTAGGTACGCACGGTTTCCGGGCGCAGGTCCGGATTTCCGAAGACGCCGCCCTCCTGGAAGCGTTGGGTTTGATCGAACAACTCCTGAAACGTTGGCGCGCGGAACGCTTCGCCGTAGAGCAAACGAAACGCAAGGCGACCGTACTCGGAATCGTCGACCGGGGTCAGGACCGCCCCGCTCTTCGGACTCAGCTCTTCGCCGAAGTCGCTGTAATTGTCGTAGCGAACGCCGAGCGTTAAAGAGAGCCACTCAAAGGGATCCCAGTTATCTTCGAGGAAAGCCCCGGTAACGAGGCGCTCGCCGTTCTGGTTCTTCGGTAAATTGTCGTAGTCGGCCGAAATCAGAAAGATGCGATTAGTGTCAGTACCGGCAAAGTTCTTCTCGATGGTAAAGTTCGAAACTCGCAGGCGTTCGATTTGCAGGCCGATCAACAACGCGTTAGTGCGGGCAATGTCGATCTGCGAGACAAACTCGGTACCGAACGTCGAGGAATCGTAGGCTACATTCTGCCGCGGGCTTGCGCCCACATGATCGAGATCATCGGCGCGCTCCACCTGTGTATCGTCCTCGCGGTAGAGTGTATCGAAGTAAAGTTTGCCGCGCGCCGATACTCGCGAGGCGAATCGCAACTCATCGAAACCGACATCCACCAGGCTCAAGCGCTGCGTGGACTCCGACTCCGGACTGAGTTCCTGCAACTCGCCGACGTGCGGCCCGCGCTTCTCGGCGATGGTCTTCAACGAAACGTAGAAGCGATCGTCCGTGCGCGCGTCGAAAAAGAAATTGCGCTGCTGTTTGCGGTCATTGGTACGAATCGTCGTCGCGAGCGGCAACGGCAGAACCGTGGCGCAGTTCACCCGACGCGCCACATCCTCGGTGTCGTTCCAATCGTCGGGATTGCAGGTATCGTCGTGTTCGATGTGAAAAGTCTGGCGCTTCGCCTCGTACGCCGCCGCGTAGGCGCTGAGCGTCCAGTCGCCGCTGCGGTTACCGAAGAACACCGACGGTTCATACGCGGAGATGCGGCGGTCCGTCGTGCTGCGATCGGGAAAGGTCTGCGATTCGAACGTGGAATAGATGCCGCCTGTCCGTAGCGACACATCTCCCGAAAGGCCCTCGTCCCGAACGAGACGCCGCGTGATGACGTTGATGACACCGACGAAAGCGTTCGTCCCGTGAATGGAGGAGCCTGGACCGCGCAGAATTTCCACGCGTTCCACGGCGTCCGCGCGAATATCGAGAAAGGTCGAGCCGTCGTAGAAGTTATTGATGCGATGGCCGTCCAGAAGCAACAACACGCCCGATCGCGAACGAATCCCGCGCAGCGAAATCTTAAAGAAACCAAACTGATCGTAAAACGTTTCAATGCCGGGCACGGCCTTGAGGATGTCCGTCAGGTTTCGTGCGCCGGATTGCACAATCTCTCGACGGCTGACCACGGTAGCCGTAGCGGTGACGCGGTCCGCACCCCGCTCGGAAGGGGAACGCACGCGCTTCGAAACGATGGAAACCTCTCGCGATCGTTCTCCGATCATGCGAAAGATCTCTTCTTCTTCCGAAGCCGAACCGCCCCCCGGCTCCCGCCGATCGCGCAAAGGAAAATCAAAGCGTTTCGAGATGGGATCAAAGGCCACGTGTTCGTTCACGTTCGCAAAACGTTGGCGGCGTTGCGGATTCGAGTCCAGGCGCAGGATGATCTGCCGGCTGAAATCGTCGATGCTCTCACCGTCCGCGCGTTGCAGCGCCGCGCGATCGATCTCGATCCCTTCCAGATCGGCGAGCGGATCTCGCACCGCCACCGCGTCGATGACGATGCCCTCTCCGGGATGATAGATCTGTCCGTAGATTTCCAGGTTGCCCGAAGGCATGCGCCGGGCATAGCCGCTGACGAAAACAAAGGCCTCTTCGGGAAGATCGTCGCCGGGCCGCAAACGTTCAACTTCCCGCGTGCGATATCCGGCTTCCTGAAGGGCGAGCGCCAGGTTGGAGCGAATCTCCTGCAACGGCAGGGCGTCGGAGTCGGCCGGCTCTTTGCCGTCGTACACGGCAATCTCGCCGATGAGGATCAGGCCGTCCGGCCGGGCAACCAGGTCGGTCGCCGGCAGGATCAAAAACAAAAACAGGGCCGCGGCGGATCGAAGCATTCACCACTCTCCGCTCGCCGACGAGCCGGAGGATTGCTGAACATCATAGACTCAGCGACGCTTTTTGGGAAAGCATTCTTCGATCATGTAGTTCCATTCTTTGACGAAATTCTTGAGCATGCGCGTCGCCCACTCGGGTCCGAGGTGCGAACGCAACCGTTGCAACTCGTCTACGAGATCCGAATCCCGGTGAATGAATTCCAGACCGGCACGATTTTCGCCGGCACTCTCAAACAGTACAAGGTTGTTTAGATCCAGGTCGTAGAACTCGGCGAGGGCATAGAGTGCATCGAGGGTCGGCCGGGTTCGACCGAGTTCCATTTTCTCGTAGAGATTGCCGGAGCGCTCGTAGCCGGTCGCGTCGAATATAGCCTTCGCCAGTTCATCGGTGCTCAGACCTTTCTCTTTGCGCAAAGACCGAAGTCTGCGCCCGACTCGTTGCAGGTCCAACCCGGACACAGAGACATAAGCAGGCACCCGGACTTCTACGACAAGGTACCGCGCACGAAGCCTCAGAGAATTTTTAATAATTTATATAATTTTCTGAAGAATCTTCAGAGTTCCGGAGGGGGTGCTTAATGATATTACCGGACCGCGCAAAGAACGAGAGTGAGGCTCACATGTGCCGGCTCGCGCCCTCTGCGCGGCGTACATCAACCCGACTTTCCGCGCGTGGAAAGGCGAAACGGAAAGTAGAGCGGACAGAATGAAATCAAACTCGTCAGAAGAAAGATCACCGCAATGGCGCCCAGAATGACGGCGACGGTTCCGGAAATGACCCCGGTAAAGTACAAAACGCCGACAGCTACGGCCAGCAGCGCCCGCACCACGCGATCTACAGTACCCATATTCTTGTTCATGGTAAAACTCCTGCGTGTTCGTAATATCGAAACACGGCCTTGAGGATAACACACCGGGTCGAAGGCTTCTGTGATGTCGGTCACAGAGCCGAAAAAAAGTTCGACTAACCGGCGTCCCCGCCGACCCGACGGAGAGCCTCCGCATCGACGATGCGCACGGCATGCCGCGACAGCTCGACCAGGCCGCGATGCTCAAAGTCTTTGAGGATACGACTTACGACTTCCCGGGAGGCGCCGACGTCGGCCGCCAACTGCTGATGTGTAAGATCCAGTACGTCACCCGTCGAAGATGCGCGGAGGTTTACCAGGCGAGCCGCCGTCCGCGCGTCCACCCGCGCAAAGGCCACACCGCTCACCGTTTCAATGACCGCCGCCAGACGTTGCGCAAAGATCGAAAAGACGTAATCGCGAAAGAAGTCGTGGGCGTGCATCCAGCGACGAAAGGCCGCGGCCGGCACCAGAATCAAATCCGCCCCGGCGCCTTCCACAACAGCAAAAGCCGGGAAGGCCCGCTCCGAGAGCAGACACGACGCGGTGAGCACGCAGCCCTCGCGTTCTTCAATGCGATACAACGTAATCTCACGGCCGGACTGTCCGCTCTTGTAGACTCGAACGCTGCCGCGTGCGACCAGGGGCATGAATTCGCAGGCGTCTTCTTCGAAGGCTAAAAACTCGCCGCCCGAAAACGACTTCACCAAAACGGCGCGCTCGAATTCCTTCCGAAACCCAGCCGGCAGGTCGCGACCGGGAAAGGCCGCACTCAGAAAAATGCGCACGGACTGCTGCACCACTCAGAGTTCCGGAAGTTTGTCAAACCAGCTCTCGATGACCTCATCGACGTCTTCCGCCTTCACATCCCGCACGTTCTTCGAGGCGCTACCAGACGCCAGCACGGCCCCGCTTTCTACGTCCGTAAGTTCGCCGGAGAACGTGATGTTCGCCTCCGGTCGGGGCACAATCAGAATCACCGGCATAACACAGGCCAGAATCAATGGATAGTCAAAGCCGTCCTTCTTGCGAATGGTCAGCTTGCCGGTGTAGACAGCCCGGGCATCCAGCAGGCGGCCGATCCTGGTCGGATCTTCGGTGAGACCGCTTTGCTGAAAGGCCTGTTCTTTGAGGACGGACTGAATCCGGCGACGCTGGATCGGCGCGAAACCTTTCTCAAGTAAGTTGCGATTGATCGAATTTACGAGGAACTCCTGAAAACGACCGCGCACATCTTCGCGCAGAACTTCGTTACCGGTAACCTGGTTCAGGGTGTCACTCATGTTCAACATGAGCGCATTCATAAACGAGTCCGACTCGGTCTGTGCGACGGCAACGTCCACCACGGCCACGACCCGGCGTTCCTTCAACAACGACGCCGAGCCGTACTTAACATTGGCCGTCGCCGCGGCGCATGCGAACGTAAACGCCAACAGCACGGCGCCGGTGATTCCTCGAAGTATATTCACAGTTTGTCCTCGCTCTGAAAGCGCACCGCCACCGAATGGCCGTGCTCCTGATCGAAACCTTCGTGCGCGCTCATCAGTAAGATCGGATTAAGGGAAGTTTGCAGACTTTCTTTTGTGGGATACTGATACGTGATACGTTTCATGTAGGTTTCCACGCCCAGGCCGGAGTAAGCGCGCGCCGCGCCGCCGGTGGGCAGGACGTGATTCGTGCCGCTGTAGTAGTCGCCCAAAGCCACCGGGGCGTAGTGACCGAGAAAGACGCTGCCGGCGCTCGTGATCTTCTTCAGATCCTTTTCCGGGTCTTTCGTGCAGATCTCCAAATGCTCCGGCCCCCATTCATTCGAAAAACCGAAGGCATCTTCCAGGTCCTCGAAGACCACGGCGAAAGAATGATCGCGGATGCTTTCTTCTTTCATGGCGCGGCGCTTCGGTCGCTCGTCCATGCCGCGTTCAATGGCCCGGCCCACTTCTTCCGCGAAGGCAAAGCTGTTCGTGAGCAGCACCGCCGGCGAGTCTTCGCCGTGCTCGGCCTGGCTCAAAAGATCCGCCGCGGCGAACTCGGCGTTCGCCGTTTCGTCGGCAATGACGATGACCTCCGACGGGCCGGCCGGCATGTCCATGCGAATCAAACCGCGCATGGTTAAGAGTGATTTGGCCGCCATGACGTAGCGATTGCCCGGGCCGGCAATGACCTGCACGCGTTCGCCCCCGAGACCGAAGGCGGCTGCCGCCACGCCCTGGGCCCCGCCGGACTTGAGCACACGTTCGCAACCGACCAATCTTGCGCAGAAAAGTACGGCCGGATCCACCGAGCCCTCCTCGTCAGGCGGCGTAATGACCAGTACATGTTGTACACCCGCCGCGAAAGCCGGGATCAAGCCCATGAGTACCGAGGACGGATACGAGGCCTTGCCGCCGGGAACATAAATGGCCGCGCCGTCCACCGGAACGTAGCGAAACCCCAGGCGCGCGCCGGCGACCGTCGTCTCGTGATCGGCCAGGGCCCGGCGCTGGGCATCGTGAAAGGCCTGGATGTTCTTCGCCGCGGCGCGAAAGGCGTCTTTGAGTTCGGGAGAGAGTTTCGCTTCCGCGGCGGCGAATTCCCGCGGCTGCGCGAACAGATTGTCTAACTTTACCCCATCGAACTTTAGCGTGTATTCCCGGACCGCCGCCTCGCCTTCCTGTTCCACGCGCCGCACGATCTCCTCGACGACCTGCGGGGCCTGCTGGTCCTCGGAGGCCGCGCGCAGCATGAGCTTCGCCCGGTCCTCCGTGCTCAACTCGTTGGCTCGATAAATCCGCAGCATGTTACGATTCCCCCTGCACCGTCACGACCACGCGCCGCGCTCCGCCGTGGTCCCGGTGCTCGCAAAGATAGATTCCCTGCCACGTTCCCAGATTCAAACGCCCCGAGCTTACCGGAATGCTCAGCGCCGGCCCGATCAAGACGGCCTTGATGTGCGCCGGCATGTCGTCCGGGCCCTCGGTGGTGTGGCGATAGTAGGGCTCGTTCTCGGGAACGTGATGATTGAGATAGGACTCGATGTCCGTGCGCACATCCGGATCGGCGTTCTCGTTAATGGCCAATGAGGCCGACGTGTGCTGAATAAAAAGATGGCAGAGGCCCCGGCGCACTTCACGAAGTTGCGGGAGAGCCTGGAGGACTTCATTGGTTACCAGGTGAACGCCCCGGCCGCGCGGCCGGAGCTGGATGGTTTCCTGGAACCACATAATGGTAAGAAAACTGTGGGCGATGACAGGATCGAACTGCCGACATCCTGCTTGTAAGGCAGGCGCTCTCCCAACTGAGCTAATCGCCCGATAAAATCAATACGGTTGGATGATCAGGCCGCGGCTTTTTTTGCTTTGTTCAGCAACAGCGCCAGACGGCTCTTCTTGCGAGCGGCGTTGCGGGGATGCACCAGGTGCGTGCGGCCCGCCCGGTCCAGGAAGCGCTCGTAAACGCGGGCAATCTTTTCCGCTTCTTCGAGCTTGCCTTCTTCGACCAGCTTGTAGACCTTTTTGTGGAAGGTCCGCAGGCGGGCACGTTGCTGGCCGTTCTGCTCGTTGCGCCTCTTGATGCGCCGGATGTCTTTCTTTGATGCTTTTAGGTTCGCCACTGTGTTCGCCGAAATTACGCCGGTCGCACGCTCCCGAAAGATTGTCCGGACCGACTTTTTGAAAGGACAGGAATTTCCACCTGCCGTCGTGCGTCAAGCGGAACCCCGGTGGAATCCGCCTGGACAGCGTATCTTTTTTTGGGAAAAAATATTCACAAACAGGCCGGGGGATTATGTCGAACGTGATTCCCTGTCGCCGACGATGAACTGAATAGACCCATGTATGGGCACGCGAGAAACAATGATCGATAGAGCCTGGCAAATCACCAACGCCACGATCGTCTCCGGGGACCCGGCCGACGAAGTCCGGCGGACCTCCGGCCTGCGCGTTCAGGGACGGCACATTGAGGCGGTCATGGACGCCGGGGAAGAGCTGGATGACCTGCTCACCCTCAATCTACACGGCCTGGCCGTATTTCCCGGCCTCATCAACAGCCACGATTCCCTGCTGGCGACATATCACGCTTACACTCCCGAGGACCGCCCCTGTCTCAACTGGCTCGCCTTCGACAACCAGCTCAAGGCCTCGGCTCTCTTCAAGGAACGCATGCTCCTCGGATCGGCCGATCTGTACCTGCTGGGGGCCTACCGAAACCTGGTGGCCGGAACCACGGCTGTCGTGGACCACATTCCCCACTTCGTCCGTCGCCCGCTGACCGAGCAGACTCCCATCGCCCTGCTCGACGACTTCGGCATCTCGCATTCCATTTGCTCGTACTCGCTGGGCTGGGGCGACGGGGCGCGGCGCGAGTACGAACGCGCTGCGGAAAATGATCTGCCCTACATCGTACACATCGCGGAGGGATTCGATGCCGAAAGCGCCGGCTCCCTGGCACAGTTGGACGCCGAAGGCGGGCTCGGCGAACACACCGTCCTGGTCCACGGCCTGGCCCTGTCGGATCAGGACCTGAACCGCATCGCGGAGGTCGGGGCCAGCCTGGTATGGTGTCCGGTCAGCAATCTTAAAATCTACGACCGGACCATGCCGGTGCGGAAGGCCCTGGAACGGGGCATCAACGTCTGTCTCGGCTCGGACGCCGCCATGTACGGTTCGGCGAATTTGCTGGCGGACCTGGCCGCGGCGGCGCAGCACCTGGAGCAACACGGCGGCTTTGACGGCGCTCAGTTGAGCGCGATGGTCAGCACCAACCCGGCCCGGGCCTTTCGCTGGAAGGATCGCGGCCACCTCCGGCAGGGCGGCCTGGCGGATTTTTTCGTACTGCGTGGAAAGGATCCGGTCGACCCGCATCGCTCCCTGACCCACGCGGAACTGAGTGAGGTCTATCTCGTGGTCCGAAACGGCCGGCCCGTTTACGGCGACGAATCCCTCGAAAAAGTATTCACGGAAGCCGGGGTGATTTTTGATCGTCTGAGCATAGGCGGTCAGTCGAAAATCATGGAAGCGGGCCTCAAAAAACTGCTGGAAAGCATTCGCTCCGTTACAGGAAGATCAGACGACTTCCATTTTTTCACGTAGGTCACGGTGAATCAGGTCTAGAGATGCCCATCGCACGCAATTACACCGGCGGTTCCATTGTCTATTTTCAGGGTGATACCGGGAACGAGGTCTACGTCCTTCAGAAGGGGCGGGTGGCCCTCATTTCCACCGCGCCGGAGTCCGGCGAGGAAATCAAAGAAGAAGTAAAGCTGGGCGAGTTCTTCGGCGTGAAGTCCAGCGTCGGCGGCTATCCGCGCGAAGAGACCGCCCAGGTCCTCGGTAAAACCACCGTCATCGTCTTTAAGTCCGAGGAGTTCGAGCAGTACTGCCTCAAGAACACGCGTCTGATCATGACGATGCTAAGAGTCTTTTCCCGGCAGTTACGGGACGTGCACCGCGCGGTGCGGGAAATCCTGAAGGCCGACGAGGCCCGCAACACCGCCGCCGAACTGCTGAATACTGCTGAGTCTTTTTATCGCAACGGCAACATCGATCATGCGATCTACGCCTTCGGAAAGTACCTCGAGTACAATCCCAACGGCCGCAACGTTTCCCGCGCCGAGGAACTACTGCAAATGGCAAAGAAGGGCATGACGTATCCGCCGACGTACCCTCCGCCGCAACCGGAGGCCGAGTCCCATGATGACGGCACCGAAGAGGCGGCCCGCAAGTCCAACGTAAACCGCGGGCTCATGAACGCTAATTCCGCCCTGGACGATCCCTTCGCGCTGAACGTCGATGACGGTCCGGCTCCGACGAAAAAATCCGAGCGCCGCATTACCCACGCCTTCGAAGAGGGTCTGAAGTTCGCCGAGGAAAAAGAGTACGAAAAGGCCGTCCGCTCCTTCGAAGAAGCGCTGCAATTCTCCAACCTGAAGAACGACGCCGAACAGGCCGCCTTCGCTCAGGCCCACTACGAGCTGGGGCATGCCCAGTTGTTGGGCGGCCACGTCGAAGAGGCCGGTAACTCATTTTCGAATTACATTAAGAAGTTCCCCACGGGTGAGCACGTCAAGGACTCGATCTATCAACTCGGCGTCGCCGCCGAAGCCCAGGGCAACATGGATCGCGCGAAAACGCTGTATCACAAGGTCGCCACCATGCCGCCGCCGGACGACGTCACCCAGTCCGCCCGTAAACGTCTGGAGCAACTCGGATGACGATGCTGCTGCCGGAATCCCTCTTCGATAAGTTCGGAATCACCTTTGAACCCGGACAACTCGTGTTCTGTGAGTACGAGCCGGGCAACGAGTGCTTTTTCATCCAGGAAGGGCGCGTCAAGATCACGAAGACCGTGGGCAACTCGCAGAAGACTCTGGACGTCCTCGAACAGGGCGACTTCTTCGGTGAGATGGCCATCCTGGAAGAGGAACCGCGCAGTGCGTCCGCCGTCGCCATCGATACCGTCCGGGCGCTGAAGTTCAACCGCGCGAACTTCGACTCGCTCATGAACGGCCAGCCGCAACTGGCCTACCGCCTGCTCGTAATCTTCGCGAACCGCATCAACGATGCGAAGCGACGCCTGCAAATCTTGCTGCTGGACGATAACCAGGCCAAGATCGCGGACGTCTTCGTCATGCTTTCTGAAAAACATCCGGAGCACGGTCACTCCACGAAGATAGTGCTCAACGTCACGGTGGACGACGTGGCCGCGTGGTGCGGTCTGCCGGCCCCGGAAGTGCAGCGCGTCGTCAGCGGCTTTGTGAAACAGGGCAAGCTGGAACTCTTCGCGGACCGCATCGTCATTAACAATATCAACGACTTCTCCCGCGTCGTGGCTTCGAAGCGCAAAAACCTGTTGTAATCTCCGCGCGCGGCGATGCCATTGCATATGGCGCTGCGAAATGTATTAATTTCACTTCTGTTTATCTTAGTGAGTGTTCCCGTGTTTGCCGGGCCCCAGGACGGTCTGCCGGAACCGGGCGAGGAATGGGACCGCTCCACCCCGCGCCGTTCGTTGCGACACTTCCTCGATACCTGTCGGGACAACCGCTACGATCAGGCCGCGTACCTCCTGGATCTGCGCAGCATTCCGTCCGAACAGCAGGCTCGGGTGGGCCCGGTGCTCGCCCGCAAGCTCAAGTTCGTTCTGGATCAAACCTACTGGTTCGACTACGAAGTAATCTCCGACGAAGAAAGCGGCGACGTCGAAGACAACTTGCCGAACGTCGATCGCATTGCCGAGGTTCCGTACGGACGCAGTGCCATCCCCATCACCATGACCCGGGTCCGCCTGGACGACGGTTCGCGAGCCTGGCTCATTTCGTCGACAGTCATCCAGCGCGTGCCGGACATGTATCGCGTGTACGGCGCCGAGTGGGTCATTCGCTACGTGCCGCCGGCCTTCGCCGAGATTCGCATCTGGGAAATGTATCTGTGGCAATGGATCAGTCTCGGCACGGCGCTGCTGACGGCCCTCATCGCCGGCTGGCTCATCTCGTTTCCGGCGATCTGGCTGATCACATTCATCGCCCGGCGCACGGACTTTCAGTGGGATGATCTTTTGATTCACGCCATTCGGCGGCCGGTGTGGTTCCTCATCGCCGCGCTGATCGTCAACGGTCTCATCAACTATCTCAAGTTCGCGAAGCCGGCCCAGGAGACGGCGGACGGCTTCGTCGGTTCGTCCCTGATTCTTATCGTCGCCTGGACCATCTCACGCTTCATCAACATTCTCTCGCGCACGTTGCAAACGCGCTTGCAGGAAGGCGACACGAGCCTGCAGGCCCGCGGCATGCGCACGCAGGTGATCGTACTGCGCCGGGTCATCAACATCATCGTGTTCATCATCGCCGGCGCGTTGATTCTCACGCAGTTCGAGATTCTGCGCCGGGTGGGCATGTCGCTGCTGGCCTCGGCCGGGGTCGCGGGGGTTGTCATCGGTCTCGCCGCGCAAAAGACGATCGGCAACGTGCTTGCGGGCATTCAACTGGCGATTACGCAACCCATTCGCATCGGCGACACGGTGATCATCGAAGGCGAGTGGGGATTCATCGAAGAGATCAACTTAACATACATAGTAGTTAAGATATGGGACTTGCGGCGCCTGGTCGTGCCGGTCCCGCACTTTCTCGACCGGCCGTTTCAGAACTGGACCAAGGTCAGCCCGGATCTGCTCGGCACGATCTACTTCTACGCGGATTACTCGACGCCCGTGGAGAAAGTCCGCGAGGAACTGGAGCGTTTCGTGAAAGGCCGCGACGACTGGGACGGCAATGTGGCCGGTGTCGTGGTTACGAACGTTACCGAAAACACAGTGGAGATTCGCGCGCTCATTTCAGCGAAGGACGCCACGGACCAGTGGAACCTGCGCTGTGCGGTGCGCGAACACCTGGTCGGTTTTCTGCGTGATCTCGAAGGCGGCAAGTATCTGCCGAAGCAGCGCATCGTGGGTTCGCTGGAACAGCAGAAGATGTGAGCGAGGCGACGAGCTTACTTCAGGCGATCCAGGGGTGTATTCGCTTTCAGCACGCCCTTGAGATCGTCCCAGGTTAAGAGTAGATCAATTCCACCTAAGACGTACGGTCCGACCTCGTAGGGATTGTAGACGAACGTAATGCCTCGCCGGTCCACAAAAAAGTTGTCCGGCACCGGCAGGCGATCCACCAGTAGACCGTACTCTTCCATGGATTTACCCGCCTCGTACTTCGCGCCCTCTCCGTATTTTTTTACGAAGACCCGTTCGAGGATCGGCGGTAGTTTTGTTTTGTAGCCGTCGCGGAAAAGATCGGCCAGGCCGAGTTCCTTGCCGTTCGTCAGGTCGAAGACGTAGTAGGCCGAACCGTAGTTGCCGTGGGCCCCGCCGGAAAACGAGTAAGTGAAGTGCTCCACCGAAACCAGGTCCCGATCGTTGAAGCGCACGGACGCGCCGTGATCCTGGCTCCAGGAAAAATACGGAGCGTCGTCGCCTGCTTTCCAATCGGGCAGGACGTTCTCACGATACTCGGCGGCGAACTCCGCGGCGAGGTTGTCCAGCGCCAGAGTCGTGGACTTCTTCGGATCGAATGATTCGCCGAAGAAAGCGCGCCCTAATATCTTGCGAATGGAAGCTACGACCGGTGTTTCCTTTGCCCCGGGCGGACGGGGCGCGAGGTACAGGGCCCGGAACTCGCCCTCGGGAGACTTGTTGCTTTGTTTGCTCAGCTTGATGCTCCGCGTCAGCGGATGCGCCTCGAAGGCCAGGCTGCGGCTGTAGTCTTCTTTCATCGTGAACGGAAGATCTTTCTTCGGCTTCGCAGATTTCCAACGCCCTTCGATCACAAGCTGCTTGCCATCAGCGGGCCAGTCGGCTTCGAAGACGTTCTGCAAGCCGCCCTCTCCGTTCTCGGTCATGCGCAGCTTTCCGTCTTTCACGCTCACCGTGAGTTCTATGGGCGCGCCGATTTTTTCGTAATAGTAACTCGCCTGAACCGGATCGCCGCCGACGTTGCTTGTCCGGCTCAGAAGATCGAGTCGGAACTCATGTTTACCGTCGATCTTTCCGGAAAAATGGGCGTAGAACGGCTGCTCAGGAAATTTCGACTTTTTCTCGGAGGACAAGCCGGTGAACGCGAGGCCGAGAATGAGGGCAATAAGCAGGGATCGTTTCATCATACTGGACATAACACATAACCGCCGTGCTTGCACACGGCAATTACGAATTTGGACGGCCAAATCGCAGACGATGTTGCGATTTTTCCCCGAATCAGCAAGTGCCCGAGGGCCTTTATTCACACTGCAGCGACGCAAACATGCAAAAGAATTGGGCACGCCTCAGGGCGGCATGACGTCCGCGAATCTCGTCACGGGAACCTTGGGCAGCGCCTTGCCGAACAATGACTGCATCACTGCTGCGAACTAATGTGTTCGGCAGATCAAGAGTCGATAGTCGAGCAGTTTGGGGTGAAAATTGTGAAGTCGGCCGGGTAACGATAACGGGGTTTTTTATGCTACGGCTGAGCGGGAGTTGTGGTATGCCGTTTTGTTAAGAATGCTGCGTTCGACCCGGACGCTGGTTTGCGACTCAGCTACCGCAGCGTTTCTTGCAACGAAGACGCCGGGGACTTATGCTTTCCGCCGATGCGGAAAGCCGGCGGTTCAGAACTCTCGCTGAAGCGAGAATTCTGCCGGTGCGCCTTACCACATTCCCCGGCATGACCTCCGTCCGTTAGCTGGAACCAGCTGTGCCCATAAAAGTCTTAATATACGTTGGCCTTGACTTACACCATGATTCGGGGCGTGCTTGAACCCCGCATATCTCAAATCAACTCGGGATCGCTGACGACTTCCACCATGGACGGCCCGTTGTACGCGAGCGCCTTTTGAATGGCGTCGTCCAGTTGCGCTGCGTCGGTGACACGAATCCCCAGGCCGCCGCAGTTTTCGGCGTACTGTGCGAAGTTCGGGTTGTGCAGATCAATCTGCCAGGGATCGAAGTGACCGGCGAGTTGCTCTTTGCGAATCTTCGCAATCATGCTGTTGTTCAGCAAGATGTGCGTGATGTTCATGTTGTACTTGACCGCCGTCAGAAACTCGCCCATGTACTGACCGAAGCCGCCGTCGCCGGTCACCGCGATAATCGGACGTTTGCCGCCCTTCGGTCCGTTCTCGGCCGCCCAGGCACCCATGGCCGCCGGAAAACCGAAGCCGATGCTGCCCAGGTACCCGGACATCAGCACGGACTGTTCCGTGCACTCGAAGTACCGGCCGAACGAGTAGGTATTGTTGCCGACGTCCACGGCAATCACCGCGTTCTTCGGAATCGTACGATTCATGGCGGCGAAGATCGCCGAAGAACTGACGCCCTTGCCACGGTCTTCGCCCAGGCGTTTTTCTTTTTCCGCGCGCCAGATCCTCCAGCGCTCCGCGACTTCGTTCGTCTGATCCGTAAAGTTCGTTTTGCCGGTGAGTTCGTCCGTAAGCACATCCAGCGTTACGCCGATCTCGCCCCACATGGGCACGCTCACCGGATGCACCTTGCCGAGCATCATCGCGTCGAAGTCCACCTGGATGATCGGCTTTTTCTTTTCGATGCCGGTGTGATTCGAAAACGAAGCACCGAGCACGATCAAACAATCCGACTCGTTCATGAACCAGGATGCGATGGGCGTGCCGCTGCGCCCGAGCACGCCGCAGCCCAGGGGATGTTGATCGCTGATGATGCCCTTGCCCTTGAACGTGGTGAGCACAGGAATCTTGAACTTCTCCGCGAACTCGCGCAGCCGGTCACGATGAAAGCGTGCGCCGTGACCCACGATAATCACGGGTCGTTTCGATTTCGAAAGCAAATCCACGGCATCGACGACGGAACTCTGCGGCGGCGCAATCTCGCGTCCGGCAACGCGACCTTCCGGACCGGACGGTTCCGCGCCTTCCGGGGCGGGCAGCACCTGAACTTCGTCGGGAAAGATCAGCGTCGATACGTCGCGCTTGAGAATGGCATTCTTCAACGCCAGGTTCATAAGTTCCGCGTGTTTCGAGGATTGCAGCACGGTCTGTAACCATTCGGCGACTCCGTCGAACGCGGCCTTAAGATCCACTTCCTGGAACGCGCCGGGGCCGAGGACCTGCGTATCCACCTGACCGGTCATGGCAAGAATCGGTACGCGATCGACTTTCGCATCCCACAATCCCGTAAGCAAATTCGTGGCGCCCGGCCCGGCAATCGTAAGACACGCCGCCGGACGTCCCGTTAGCTTTGCGTAGCCCGACGCCGCGAATGCCCCCGCACCCTCGTGACGAATCGTAATGAACTTAAGCCGGCCCGCTTCTTCTTCGCGACGCAAAGCATCAGCAAGACCGAGACACGAGTGACCCACAAGACCGAAGCAGGTATCGACGCCCCAGTTCGTCATCGTCCGCGCCATAACGTCGGCCACCGTGGTTACGTGCGCCTGTTCCTCGGCCATGCCGACGTAGAAACCGTCGCTACGTTCTTCGACGGGATACGTTTCGATGCCGTCATCGTAACCGCCGGGCGGCTTGCCCGTCTGTGGGTCGAAGTCCCAGCCGTGCCAGGGACAACGCAACATGCCGTTCTCGATGGAGCCTTCGCCCAGCGGACCACCCTGGTGCGGACAGGCGTTGTCCAGGGCGCTGATCTTTCCGTTGCAATGCGTGACGCACACGGTCTTGTGTCCCGCCACGGCCGTCTTCACGCGGCCGTCGGGAAGCTCGTCTTTACCGGTGAGGATTTTGTACCATTTTAGTTCTGACATCGTAAGATTCCTTCAGTATCCCTTTGCCACAGAGGCACAGAGGACACGGAGTTTTTTAGATTCTAAAGCGATGAACGCCGTCTTTTAAGAGTGTTGATTTGAAATTGATGATCAGTCCGATGTTATATCCGCCCATGCGCATATAGCTCAGGATCTGCGCTTCGAATACTGGTTCCATGCGCTCAACGCTCTTCAGTTCCACAACAACGCGTCCTTCCACGAGAAGATCGAGTCGATACTCTCCAATTTCCCGGTTCTTGTAAAACACAGGCAGTCGTTTCTGTCGTTCATAGCCGATGCCCCGATCATCCAACTCGATCGCCATCGCTTCTTCATAGGCCGATTCCAACAACCCGGGCCCGATCGTCCGATGCACTTCAATGGCTGCGCCGATAATCCCGCCGGTTAACCCACTCTCTTCCACATTACCACCCCATCCAACACAAACTCTGTGTCCTCTGTGCCTCCGTGGCAAAAGTTCCTAAAGCGCCGTCACCCCGGCATATTCGATTCCGGTAAGATAAGCCATATCACGATCCAGCGTAATCAAATCGTCTTTCGTGAATTTGTTCAGATGATCGTGGCCGCAGGCACGGGCCATGACCTGCATCAACTCTACCGTGGCCTCGAAAAAGGTTCTCAGACGCTCCGCGCTCTGATCGATGATCAGGCGTTTGCGTAACTCCTCTTTCTGCGTCGCGATGCCCACCGGGCAGTTGTTCGTGTGACACGCCCGCATGCCGAGGCAGCCGATGGCCTGGAGCGCGGCGTTGGAAACAGCGATACCGTCCGCGCCCAGGGCCAGGGCCTTGACGAAGTCCGCCGCGGTCCGCAACCCGCCGGTAATGATCAACGTCACGTCGCCGCGGCCGAGTTTATCTAAGTGCAACCGGGCGCGAGCTAAGGCGGGGATCGTCGGCACGCTGATGTTGTCTCGAAAAATGAGCGGCGCCGCACCGGTACCGCCGCCGCGCCCGTCCAGGATAATGTAGTCCGCTCCGGCCTGGAGCGCGAAGTCGATGGTGTCTTCGATGTGATTCGCCGAAATCTTAAAGCCGATGGGAATGCCCCCGGTATGCTCGCGAATTTCTTCGGCGCAGGCCGCGAAGGCCCCGGGGGAATCGAACTTCTCGAAGCGCGGCGGCGAGATGGCCGGTGTGCCGGGCTTCAGCTCCCGCACTTCCGCGATGCGGCCCTGGACCTTTTCTCCGGGCAGATGTCCGCCGGTGCCGGTCTTCGCCCCCTGGCCGGCCTTAAAGTGAAATGCCTGTACATTAGTAAGCTTCTCGATGCTGTAGCCGAACTGCGCCGAGGCCAGTTCGTAAAAGTAGCGCGAGTTGTTCTCGCGTTCTTCCGGCAGCATCCCGCCTTCGCCCGAACAAATGCCCGTGCCGGCCAGCTCCGCACCTTTCGCGAGGGCGATCTTCGCTTCTTCGGAAAGCGCGCCGAAGCTCATGTCGGAGACGAACAGGGGTATGGAGAGTTGCAGCGGTCTTTTCGCCCCGGGGCCGATCGTAATTTCCGTACCAACCTGCGCATCGTCAAAGAGCGGGAGACGATGTAACTGCGCCGTTTGAATCTGGATGTCCTCCCACCTCGGAAGATCCAGACGACTTACACCCATGGCGGAAACCGGGCCGTGGTGGCCGGTCTTCTGCAGGCCGTGCTTTGCGAGATGTTGAATGTCGTTGTTGTTGTACTCGTCCGGCCCGCCGTGCACATCGGCATACTGACCGAGGTATTCCTCGCGATTGTAGGGCTGCGGGTTGTCCCGCTCCCATTCCGCGATTTCGTCCTCGTCGACCAGGACTTCGTCGGCTTCGATCCAGGCCGAAAACATCCGGAGACGTTCTTCGTTTTTGTACGCGCTGATGCCGCTTTTGTACTGGTAATCCCAACTGTGCAGACCACAAATGAGATTGTCCCCGTCGATGAAACCGTCCGCCAGCATGGCGCCCCGATGCAGACAGCGACCGTAGAGCACGGAAACCGCAGCATCGTACTTAATCACAACTAAATCAACATTAGCCACGAGCGCCGCCGTGGGCTGCAACGTTTCCAGCTCCGAGAATTTTGCTATGGCAGTCTTTCTCATGAATCCCTCGTAAGTTAGCCGATGAGGTCGAGCAAACCGTCCACTGCGCCTTCCAGAAAACCCCGCGTGCGTTTTTGCTGATCACCGCTGCCGGCAATCTCCTTCGAGGACAGCAACGCCCCGACCCAGCCGTCGGTATTCCAGCGTCCGGCCGGTAGCTCCGGCAATGTATCTTTGTCCGGATACGGCCAGGGCGTAACGTACCAGTACGGTACCGGGGTGCCACCGTCCCCCGGCGAAACACCGGCGCCGACGCTCACGCCGTCTTCGCCGCCGGGCTCCGAGGGTTTCTTTACGGTAATCAGCGTGGCAAGATCGAAGTGATGCGGCCACAGCTTGATGGGCGACGCCCCGCTATGCTTCGCGGCGATGTCTTTTAATAGAAGAAACGTATTCGAAAAGTACAGACTCACCGCCTGCATGTTCTCGGCCTGGCCGGGATCAAAGCGCGCGCCGTTTCCCAGGGGATGGCCGGGAAAATCCCCGTACTCCGACGCTTTGAACTCCGCTGTGTCCACGCCGTGTTTCGTGAGGGCGTCCTTCATCCACTGCATGCCGTCGTCCAGGCTGCGATCGAATAGGGAAATCTTTTCGAGCGGGACACCGCCGTCCGCGATCAAGGCGAGCGTAAGCCCTTCGAAAATCAACGCCGCGCGCAGGCCCTTGTGATTTTCGAAGGGCATCCCCGTAAGAGCATGCAGGGCAGGATCGTACTCCAGCGACATTTGACTGTAGTCCGCCTGGTTCGGCAAAAGCGAATCGCCGGCGGACCCCACGGGCTGAACGGCGTAGTGAAGCTGAAGACGAGCTTCGACAAGGCGCTCGGGATCGTTTTGGAAATCGTTCCAGGTCTGATGGTTCATATGCAGAGACGGGATAGGTTTGATTCGGCGTGACGATCTTACAATATTTTCACTGACTTGAGCTGTCTCAGCGAGAAGCGTCCATACAAATTTTGCTGGCCCGCCACGACAGACGCATGATCCCTGGAATGGATGCGCGGTTGTACTCTGCTCCCGTTCATTCTATTGTTTTCCGCCTGCATATACGGCCACCCCGTTACGGGTCTGCTACCGGACAGCGAGGACGGCTCCGACGATCCCGTTGTCGTACTGGCCCTGGCCGCGGCCGGCCTCACGACCGGCGGCAACGTTGTCGGCGATACCACGCCGGCGGTTACCGGCCCTGTCGTAGCCTCGACAATGCCCGCCGATGCCTCGACCGGCCAGCGTCTGCTGGGCAGCATCTCGGTAACGTTCGGCGAGGCGGTGGATCCTGCGACAGTCACGACCAATACGACGGATACGAACTGTTCGGGAACCTTTCAGGTTTCGGCCGATGCCTTTGCGACGTGTGTAACAATGTTCGCGTCGCCGTCCACGAGCGACAACACCACGTTCAACACACGCCCGTCCATCGCGCTCACCGAGGGAACGACGTACACACTGCGTATCGCCGACGGCGTAACGACAGGCGACGGCCAGTCGGTAACTTCATCTTCGGTAAAGTTTCGCGCGTTCACGCCGCTTGAGGACGTCGGCTCCGGCAGCATGCGACTCTGGGTTAAGGCGGACGCCGGCGTCTCCACATTCGGCAGCGACGTCAGTCAGTGGGACGATCAATCGGGGCGGGGCAATCATTTCCTGCCCGTAAGCGCCGGCACGGAACCGACCTTTACGGCCGTGGGAATCGGCGGTAAGCCGGTCGTGACGTTCGGCGGCAGCGACGAGATGGAGAGTCCGTTCAACGAAAGCGACTTCGACGCGGCCGTATTTTCCCTGTTCGCCGTGGCGGCCAGCTTCAATACCGGAGCAATTTTCGGAAAATCGGACCTGGCCGGTTCCACGACGTTCCGGCGCAAACTGGAACTGCACGCAAACTCCTACCGCGCCGGCGACAATGCCGACTCCTTCTCATTGACCGGCGGCATCGTCGGACCGGATCAAATGATGGCCGTCATCGGCCGCGGCAACTCGGATCACACCTACTCGGTCAACAACGTCACCCTGACGACCGCAACGACGGTGGCCGACAGCGATTTTAACAACGGCCTCGCCCGCATCGGCGGCCTGGAAACCAGTGAACGCCTTAGCGGAAACATTGCGGAGATCCTGTTTTACAACAGCCCCCTCTCCGATGCCGAACGCGTCGAAGTCGAGTGTTACCTCAGCGACAAATACAGACTGGCGCTCACTAACTGTTAATCACAGCACGGGCAGATTTGTACTGACGGCACCCCAGACGATCATGGCCTGGGCGGTATAGTAAGTACCCAGGATCCAGGCACCGGCGACCGGAAGGGGTTTTACGAAACGATTCCACGCCCAGAGAGAATCGGAGACGCAGAAGAACGCAGCGCCCAGCACGAACCAGGGCAACGACCGCGCGGAAACGGACGGCGGCATGCCGGGATTCGCAATGCGCTCGCCGATCCACAAAGCCCAGTCCGCGGAAAAAGCCGCGGCGAGCATGGTGCCGATCAGCACGGTGTAAGCGAACGCCAGCGGGAGGCGATGACGTTGCTCGGGCAGAACCTTGCGGCGCAACACGGCAGCGTAGATCACGCCGAGGACGGCGATGGGAACGATCGCGATACCGAACAACTCGGGTGTGCCTTCGAGCGCCAGCACCACCGCGTAAACGATGTGACCGAGGGCAAAGGCCGTGAAGCCGATCAAAAACGTACGCTTCCACAACAGAAAGACATCGCCGAAAAAACCGGCCACCAACCCGACGAGAATACCCAGACGCAACGGAACGAGGGCCGGACTCACCGGCTGCGCCGGATGCACCAGGTCCAGCACGAACCAGAGGATCAGCCATACGATAGGCGGGGTCTTCATCCACCAGTACACCCGGGGCTCGGAACGCAGATAACGTTCCCGGCTGAACACGGCCACGGCGGACAACCAGATTGTCACGACGGCGTACAGAATCGGCTGATGAAAGAGTTCCAGATCGGCCACGCTAAGCAATGCGACATATCCGGGAAGAACATTTGCAGAACCGGGCCCGACGGCTGTTCCCACCCAATACACTTGACATACGGCATAGCGGAACTTTCCTGAGCTTGCCACTCAACGCACACAGGCCATCTAACAGGTATCCACACCATGAAAAGATTCATCAAAAAGATTCTCGTGCCCATCGACGGTTCGGAAACGGCCAAAAAAGCACTGGAAATCGGTCTGGCCATCGCCCGCTCGGCCGATGCCAGCCTTACGGTCATTGAGGTCGTCGAGGAATTCGGCCCCCTTCCCGGTTACTACGAAGCGGCGCCTCCCGGCCGCGATCGTGTGAAGTGGATCTCCGAGCAACGCTTCGAAGCCATCCACCCGGTCCTCGACGAATCCTCCGTCAAGTGGGACCGCGTCGTCCGGGAAGGCTACCCCGCCGACACCATTGTCGAATACGCCCGCGAGGGCAGCTACGATATGATCGTCATCGGCTCCCGCGGTCTCTCCGCGTTCGGCCGTTTCTTGATGGGATCCGTCTCGGACCGCGTCGTGCATCACGCCCCGTGCAGCGTGACCGTCGTGCGTTAGTCCCGTCTGTATTAATAGAAGAGAAACAATCAGGAGAACTCGCTCATGGCAGTGAAAATTGGAATCAACGGCTTCGGCCGCATCGGCCGGCTGGTCTTTCGTTCGGCCGTCAATCGCTCCGGCGTGGAAATCGTCGGCATCAACGACCTGCTCGACGCCGAATACATGGCATACATGCTCAAGTACGACACCGTGCACGGCCGCTTCGACGGCAGCGTGGAAGTTTCCGGTAACGACCTCATCGTAAACGGCAAAAAGATCCGCTGCACCAGCGAACCCGATCCGGCCAACCTCAAATGGGGCGACGTGGGCGCGGACTATGTCCTGGAATCCACCGGTCTCTTTACGGTCATTGAGAAGGCCGAAGCCCACCTCAAAGCCGGCGCGAAACGAGTCGTCATCTCCGCGCCTTCCAGGGACGCGCCCATGTTCGTCATGGGGGTCAACCACGACTCCTACAAGGGCGACATGAAAATCGTCTCCAATGCAAGCTGCACCACCAACTGCCTGGCGCCCATCGCCAAAGTCGTGAACGACAACTGGGGCCTCGCCGAAGGTCTTATGACCACCGTACATGCGGTGACGGCCACGCAAAAGACCGTGGACGGACCTTCGAAAAAAGACTGGCGCGGCGGCCGGGCCGGATATCACAACATCATCCCGTCCTCTACCGGTGCCGCGAAGGCCGTGGGCAAGGTCATCCCCGCCCTGGACGGCAAACTCACCGGCATGTCCTTTCGCGTTCCGACTGTAGACGTGAGCGTCGTGGACCTCACCTGCCGCCTGGAAAAATCGGCGAGCTACGACGACATCAAAAAGGTCATGAAAGAACAGAGCGAGGGCGCACTGAAGGGCATCCTGGGCTACACCGAAGACGCGGTGGTGTCCTCGGACTTCACCGGCGACGCGCGCACGTCGATTTTCGACGCCGATGCCGGCATCGCACTCAATCCGAACTTCGTGAAACTCGTGTCCTGGTACGACAATGAGTGGGGTTACTCCAACAAGTGCGTCGACTTGATCGAGCACATGGAAAAATCCGCGCCGGCCTAAAAATCGGCGCACCTCCTCGTCATGGCCAAACATCTATTCATCGAAAACCTGCCGGACCTGCGCGGCAAAAAGGTCGCCGTCCGCGTCGACTACAACGTTCCGCTGAAGAACGGCGACGTCACCGACGCGCGGCGCATCGAGGCGTCGTTGCCCACCGTGCGTTATCTGCAACAGCAGGGCGCACGCACGTTCCTCATGTCGCACCTGGGTCGACCGAAGGGCCAGGTCAAAGAAGAACTGCGCCTGGCTCCGGTGGCTGCGAAACTGGGCGAGCTACTGGGCGCAAAGGTCGCTTACGTCCAGGACTGCGTCGGCGACGAAGCGCAGAAGGCCGTCGACGGCTTAAGTGACGGTGAAGTGTTATTACTGGAGAACGTGCGTTTCCATCCGGGTGAAGAAAAAAACGATCCGGAGCTGGCGAAGGCCCTGGCCCACGGCGCCGACTACTTCGTGAACGACGCCTTCGGCACGGCCCACCGCGCCCACGCGTCCACCGAGGGCATTACGCGCTTCGTGCAAAAATCGGCGCACGGGTACATCATCCGCGACGAACTGGAGTACCTGGGCGGCAAGCTGGACAATCCGGCGCATCCGTACGTGGCCATCTCCGGCGGCGCAAAAATCTCCGGCAAGATCGACCTCATCGAAAATCTCCTGCCCCGTGTGGACCAATTGCTTGTCGGCGGCGGCATGACCTACACGTTTCTGAAGGCCCAGGGCTACGAGATCGGCAAGTCCCTGCTCGAAGAGGATAAGATCGATCTTGCGCGCACTACCATCGAAAAGGCCGGTTCGAAACTCGTGCTGCCGAAAGACTCGGTTATCTCCAATGAGTTCGACTTCGGCAGCGGCCACGTCGGCGCGTTGCAAACCGTGGCGTCGGCAAACATCCCGGCGGACGCCTACGGTCTGGACATCGGGCCGCAGACCATCGAAGAATTTCGCAAGATCTTACTCGCCGCGAAAACGATCGTCTGGAACGGCCCCATGGGCGTGTTTGAGATCGAAGCCACGTCAAAGGGTACATTCGCCATTGCCGAGGTTCTGGCCGAGGCTACCGCGAACGGCGCGGTGACCATCATCGGCGGCGGCGATTCGGCGGCAGCCGTGGAAGCGGCCGGCCTGGCCGATCAGGTCTCGCACGTATCCACGGGCGGCGGGGCCACGCTGGAATTTCTGCAGGGCCTGGAACTGCCGGGCGTCGCGGCCCTCAGTCCGGCCTGAGCCGGCCTGGGCGCGAAATCGGGCTGGACAGCCCGTCCGGCTCTGCCTTCATTCGGAACGTGGCCGGTCACGATGTAGAAATCGAAAGTTCTTTTGTGGTCTTTTCCGGGCGTGTCCTCGACTGGCTCGGCAACTTCGATTCCATCGCGGGTTATGCCTGCGGCAAAGCCCGGCAACAAAGCATCCGGGACGTCTACTTCGATACCCCCGCTGGAGATCTGGAAGCCCGGCGCATCGCGTTCCGTCTCCGTCGCAAGGACGAGACTGTTCTGCTGACCGTGAAAGGACCGGCGCTGCAAAGCGGCAGCGAGGGCACCACGCGCGAAGAGATCGAGCGGCCCTGGTCCGCCGGGGCACTCGAGGAAATCGCCGGGTACCTGCGGCAGCACGGCGTAACCCTGCAACTCCCCGAACCCCTGGCCGGCTATCCCGAAGAAATCCTGCAAACCGCCGGCCTCGCCATCGTGCAGGATCGGACCTGCGACCGCCTCGTCCGCGATCTCTACGACAGCGAAGATCGTGCCGTCGTCGAACTCGCCGTGGATCGCGTGCACTACCGCTTCGGCGAGCGCACCATTGAACACACGGAAGTGGAACTGGAAAGCCACGGCGACCACGCCGCCGATCTTCAGCGCATCGTCGCCGGGTTACGCGAGCATTTCGGCGCGACGCTGAAGTCCTGGGAGTACGGCAAGATCGCCACCGGTAAGGCCATCGAGCAACTACTGCAGAACGGCGATCTGGACCGGCATCACTGGCTCGACGAACACGACCGCCTCAAGGCCCCGGCGTACGAACACGTTCGCGGCCTGTTGCACGCTTGAGTTACGGCTGATCGATGGGATCCGGGCAAACTTCCTTTAATCTGCACTTAGCACACTCGTTGCCCAAAAACACCGCCTCGTACTGATCCATCATCCGCCGCACCAGGCGCGGCTCATCGGTAATGATTCCGGCCTCGAAGTTCCGCCGGTCCCGGTGCTTCGCGCCCATGCCGGCGCCGGTAACGTTCGCCGAACCGATGTACGCCCGTTTACCGTCGATGATCAGCGTTTTGAAATGCACGCGCGGGCACAGCAGTCGCTCGAAGCGCTCGGAGTCGGTGAGGGCCGGATAACGATCGAAGCTGCGACGAAAGCGCGGCCCGGGTTCTTTCGCATGCAGCAAACGAATCTCCACGCCGCGTTCCACCAGGGCGGCCAGTCCCGCGAGCCACGGTGCAAAACGACGGCCGCTCTGTACGTGAAGATCCTTGAGATCGGCCGTGCCGATCCACAGAAACTTTTTTGTGCTTTGCGGTATTGCTTCGAGTAGAAAGCGTTCGTAAAGCTCTTCGTTGAGTACGAGTTCCGTCGCCATGTTTCGCTGGTTCGTTTCCGTTGTCGCAGTCTTCTATGAGTACGTGCGTGCGCTCTCGCTGGATGTCGTCGCGGGCAGCCTGGCCGGCGCTGCTCTGGCCGTCGTCGTCTGTGAGACGAAGATGCCTCTCGCCTGGTGGTTGCTTCTGCCGCTGATCGTGTGGATCATCTACAGCACGGATCATCTCCTGGACGCCCGGCGCATCGGGCCCTCGGCGACGACCTTCCGTCATCGTTTCCATTATCGTCACTTTCGCGTGCTGGGCCTGGTCACCTTTCTCGCCGCCGTCCTGGCCGCGCATCTGATCTTCTTCGAACTCACGCGCTACCCGCGTATCTTCTTCGCCGGCCTGTTCCTCGGAACCCTGGTGCTCGCGCATCTCGGACTGGCCCAGGTCACACGCTGGCGCGGCTATCCGGCGGAACTGCTGATCGCCGCGCTGTACACCATCGGCATTTGGTTCGGGCCGCTATTGCAACGAGACCAGGGCATCACCGGAACCGCCGTGCCCGCGATTCTGCTCGGTTTCTTTCTCGCGGCCTTCGGGAATCTGCTCGTGTTTTCCCTGTTCGAACGACACATCGACGCGCGTGAAGCACCGAATACGATCGTGCTCGCCGGCGGCCCGGTGTTCGCTGAACGCCTGGTTCGATTCTGCGCGTTCGGCGCGGTGCTCGGCTATGTTGCGATCGGACTATCGCAGAACGACGACCTGGCCCGGGCGGCGGCTCTGATCGTTGCTATGACGGCGATGATACCGGCCGTGGTGTACGCGGGGCGTTCGTTTTTCGGCGAACACGAACGCTATCGCATTGTCTGTGATGGAGTGTTCTTGCTGTACGCACTGCCGTACGTCTGGCAAGAGCTTGCTAACAGTTAGCAAAACGTAGTTATGAGCGGCCTTGATTTTCTTCCGGACTTCCCCGTCTTCGGCGGCCTCTTGTGTTTCCTCCTGGCCGCCGGTGAGCTGGTAAGCAGCCGCCGGCGCACGAAGGACGTGCATCGGCGTTCGTCCCTGTACTTCGCCGGTTTTCTGATGTGCCTCGGCATCATCATTCTGCACGGCTATCTCATTGTATCGCGCCACATGCTCACGCACACCTGGTTCTATTCCGTGCAACTCGGTCCGGCGTATCTGGCCGGCCCGTTGTTCTACGCAACCTTTCGTACGGCCCTCGACGGAGAGCAAACCCCGCGCATGCACGCATGGCACTGGTTGCCCGGCGGGGCGGCATTCCTGCCGGGCCTGACGATCATCCTTCAGAGCACGGAAGCGAAGATCGCGCGGGTGCAACATACGTATGCCGGCGGCACAAGCCTGGAATTCTGGCTGGTCGTCGGCGCCTTCGCCCACTTCGCCGCTTATGCCGGAGCGCTGATGCTCTACGCCGCCCCGGGTCTGCGCGCCGCCCACCGGGACACGATTCTACCGAGGGTTCCCTGGATTGCCGGCTTTGCCGTTGCGGGTATCGGCATTTCGGCGATCAGCATCGCCGTGTTGCTCGGCGGCGCCGTACGCGCGCTCTCGGTTTCGATTCACTTCATGACCTTCTGGTTGCTTGTGCAGTATCTCACGTCCCGGGCATATCCGGATTTTTTCGAGATCGCCGGGACGGAAATGCGGCGGGGGAGCTATCGGCTTTCGCGCCTGGGCGGCCTGGACCTGAACGAACTGGAGCGCAGACTGGAACGCCTCATGCTGGAGGAACGGATCTATCTGCAAGAGGAACTGAGCATCGCGGACCTGTCGCGTTTTCTCGGCGTGAGTGTGCATCAGCTCTCGGAGTTCTTTAACAAGAATCTGGGCGTGAATTTCGCGAACTACGTAAACCGCTATCGCATACGGGAAGCGCAGCGCCTGCTGCGAGAACGCGAGGATCTTACGATCCTGAACATCGCGTACGAGGTCGGCTTTAATTCGAAGTCCGCCTTTCACACGGCCTTTCAACGTCACTGCGAAACCACGCCATCGGAGTACCGGCGCAAGGCTCGCGTCAAAAATTAATCCGTCCGGAATTATACAACGAAACGATCCGCGGTCGCTACAGTGTTAACATGCGACCATGAACGATCGCGACTACTGGAAACGTTACTACGACAACGACACCGTCCGGCGCAGCGAAGCGCTGCGCAGTGAACACCGCGTCCCATCCGGCGACGTGAGTTTGCATGTGGATGTCTATCGCCAGCCGGACGATACGGCGCCGCTGATCCTGGTGAATCACGGCGGCGGCGGATACTGCCGCATCTTCGTACACGTGGCGCTGCGTTTGTTTGAACGCGGCTATACGGTGGTCCTGCCCGACCAACGCGGCCAGGGCTATTCCGAAGGGGATCGCGGAGACTTCGTCGCCGGAGATTTCGTGGCGAACGTCATCGACGCCGCGCACTGGTGCCGCGCGGAATTTCCCCGCGCGCGTTCTTTTGCCATGGCCGGCGGCAGCGTGGGCGGCGCACTCACGTATGCCGCGGGGGCCGCCGGGGCTCCCGTGGACGCGCTGATCTGCCACAATCTCTACGACTTCGGCACGGCCCGGGACGCCCTCGCCGTTTCCCGCCTGGCGTTCCTCAATCGCATTCCGGGCGCGGCGCGCATCGCGACGGCAATCCTGCGCTTCACGGCGAGGTTGTTCCCGCGCTTGCGCATACCGTTTCACTGGTTGGGTTCGTTCGAAACGATGGTGGACGAACGCGACAGCGGCTTCTTCGAAACGTGGCGCGAGGACCCCGCACCGATTCGTCGCGTAACGTTGCGCTACATCGCTTCGATGTCCGCGACTCCGCCGGCCGTCCCCTTCGCGGACAACCGAATACCGGTGCTGGTGCTCAATCCCGTTCGCGATCGCATGACGCATCCGGCCGTCACTCGCCGCAACTTCGAACGTCTGGGCGGACCGAAGCAGTACGCCGAACTTCCGTTCGGCCACTGGTCGCTGAGTCCGGCCTTCGCCGATGAGTGGTGCGAGCTGGTGGACAAATTTCTGCGCGACACGAACATGCAGCGTGCCGGAACGAAAGCTCCCCGCGTACAACTTTGACCGCCTCGCCGGAATCTACGACGTGCTGCTGCAAATCACGTCCGGCCGGCTCATCGCACGCAGTCGCCGGGCGCTGCTGTCGCATCTTTCACCTGGCCGGCATGCGCTCATTGCCGGCGAAGGTACCGGCGAATTCCTGGCCAACCTTGCCGTATTGGGAATCTTTCAACACATTACCTGCGTGGATCTTTCACGCAAGATGCTGCAGCGCGCGGAGCGGCGGCTCAGGAAATTGCGGAAGATCCGTGGAAAAAACGCGCAGAATGCAACGGCTTCCTTCGTCGAATTCGTTCAGATGGATTTGCGCCGGGAAGTTCCCGTCGCGCCGGGGTCCGTGGACCTCGTCGTAACGAACTATTTTCTCGACGTCTTTCCAGAGGATGAACTCGAAGTTGTGATGAATCGCCTGGACAACTCGCTCGCCGCCGGCGGAGTGTGGTACTTCAGCGACTTCGTCAACCGGCCGCGCTGGAAATTTCTGAGACTCATCTTCGCTGTCGGCGTACGTATGTTGTATTTCGTCTTCGGATGGACGACGGGCATGGTGAACACCCGCCTTCCGGAGTACGATGACCACTTCGCACGCCTGGGCTATACCCTGGAAGCGGAGCGCAGCCTCTTCGGAGGTCTGCTGGCGTGCCGGCTTTATCGAAAGCCGTAAACATTTTGATTGTAATCGTATGCAATACGTTGTATCTGACCTGGACAGGGTAACACCCGCGTGCTGACCGAAGTACTGAAGAAAGACGACTACGCCATCCTGCTTATCCAGGAAGATCAGCTGAACTTCACGGCCGGTCCCGGCCTGCGCCAGAGCATCGCCGGACTCACCGAAGACGGCTTCGCCAATCTCATCCTCGATCTCGGCGAAGTACGCCACGCGGATTCCTCCGGACTCAGCGGCATCGTCGCCGCGGATCGCATTTGCAAGAACATGGGCGGTCAGTTGGTCCTCGCCCGGGTCAATCGACAGGTGCAGAAGATCATCGCCCTGTCACGCCTGGATTCCGTCCTGTGCATGAAGGACAGCCTGGAAGAGGCCGTCAGCGTCGTCACCCCGTAGGCCTCAGCTCTTCGCGCGGAAGGCCGCCGCTTCCAGATACACCGGTCGACGGTCCATCATCAATCCTGAACCCATCAACGCTAACGTTGGATGAGAAAACGTTAGCCGGTGAACCTCTCCCGTTTGCACCGACCGGCCGCGATGCTCCGGACCGGAACTCGCCACTTCCACGTGACATTCGCGCAGGGCCTCGCGCATTTCCTGCCAGCCTTCCAGGCCTTGTTCGTGCGAAAGATCCAGCGCTTCCGGCGGCGGCGGCGCTTCCAGCGGCGGACGAAAGCTATGTTCCAGGTCTGCCGGCGTGTAATCGAAGAGCATCGGGCGTCCGCGTAGATCGTTCAACGGTCGCCCGTCGGGCAGACAGCGAATGGCAAGGCCCCGGCGCTCGTCGAAAATTCGAAAGTACTCCCGGGCCCCGGGTACCTCGCTGCGAAAATTCCGACGCCAGTCTTTTTCGATCCCGTGATCGTGAAGGGCCAGGGTGAGATGTTCCCTCGTGGGATAAATGCCGAGATTCGAAAGCCCCGTGGCACGATCCCTGGAAAAGAAGGCGGTAACACCGTCAAGCGCGACCGACGGGGTGAGTTCGTCGTCAACGTTCATGCCGAGCGGAACGCTCCGCCCCCCGGCGTAACGCATAAGATCCATGGTTTCGTTCAGGCGCCCGCTCAGCACCAGGGATTCGAAGATGGTCTCCCAGGCATGGTGCTGGAATTCCTCGCGCCGCACCGGATCGTTCATTGCTTTTTTGAGAAAGTTAAGGAGCAGCAGGTCGGGCACGCGCCCCACGGTGTGAAAACGTTCCGCGT
Source organism: Leptonemataceae bacterium (assembly GCA_965227295.1). Lineage (GTDB taxonomy): Bacteria > Spirochaetota > Leptospiria > Leptospirales > Leptonemataceae > JANSYA01. The sequence continues at coordinate 993,047 of OZ245742.1, forward strand.
CTCTGTCCCAACGTCCGGCCTCCACGCAGTAGACGTCCAGCAGTCGCTCCGCCCGGGCCGGCAGTACCAGCGGATGCAACACCATGCGATTCTGCGCCCCGCCGAGAAAGGCCGTCCCCGCGGGAATCAACACCGGCCGATCCGGAGCGCGAGCGAGAATGTGACCGATTTCCAGTTCGCCTCCGGTTTCACGAACGTCCAGACTCCGCGGCGAGGCGGGAGCCGCGGAGAGTCCGGTCTCCGCGCTGAGAGTTTCCACGGCGCCGCCGTCCGGCGAAAGTTGCGCCGTAAGCTCCGGCCGGGATGAAGCAGGTTCCAGAGAGTCAAGCATCCGATCGGCGAGTTGCCCGAGCCGTAGTCCGTCACCGTCCCGGGCAACTCGGGACGGTTGCAGCAGGCTGCCGTCCTCGGGCCCGGCCTTGCGCCAGTAGATGAGCGGGAAACTGCTTTTCTTCGGTCTGCTCATGCTGTTTAGATTTCAGCACTCTTCCTGTACCTGTCAAGTAATCGCGTAGTGCGAATTCCTGCTTGATGTTTCTCTCTTTCAATGCATGGTACAGTCTTTTGACCGGAGACTCACCGAATGGAAAGCGCGGACATCCCCCCCGACATGCAGGAAATGTTTGAACGCGCCGAGAAGTACGTCTCGGAGCACTTCTCCACGATGAAGGTCAACCCGGCCCACGGATCGCTGACCATCGGCGGGGAACGTTATATCCTCATCCGCGCGGAGTCCATGTCCGTCGAGTTCCTGCGCTTCATTGAAGGTTTGTACCCGCACCTCTCCGAAGAAGAACGTTTTCGCGCGGCGTCTTCGATCCTCTTCGACATTGCCCACTCCATCGGCCGGGCCGACGCGAGGCACTTTCACGCAAAGACCGGCGTAGAAGATCTCATGGAAAAGATGTCTACGGGGCCGGTGCACTTCGCCTATTCGGGCTGGGCCTTCGTGAAGCTCCTGCCTTCGTCGAAACCCACGCCGGATCGTTTTTTTCAACTCTGCTATGAACATCCGAATTCCTTCGAGAGCGACGCGTGGCTCGCCTCGGGACGCAAGAGCGAACAGCCGGTGTGTCACATGAATGCCGGCTATTCCTCGGGTTGGTGCGCCGAGTCGGCCGGCATGGAGCTCACGGCCCGTGAAGTTTTGTGCCGCGCCCGCGGAGATGAGGCCTGCCGCTTCGTTATGGCACATCCGTCGCGGATAGAAGAAGCGGTGGACGAAATCCTGGAACACAACGGCGGCTGAACTGCCGCCCGTTCTCCGGAATACACCCTCGCAGGAAACGTTCTTGGGTAACGACATCTACAAGTACATCGTCTCGCTGTTGGCCCTCAAGGTGCCCATGTTCGCGCGCTCGATCGTGGACGACGCCGTGCGCTCCATCGGCCGTACGCCGGATAACGTAACTCCCTGGGAAATGAAGTTACTCGTGGACCGGCGCATCGGCCCGGAACTGCGCAAGTATCTGCGAGCGGATACTTCCCTGGATTCGCTCGGTGCCGGCCTTCTGACCGTGGACCGGAGCGGCCTCGTGCAACGCATGAGCCCGGTCTTTCGCAAGCTTACCTCGACGCACGCCGGTCCCCAGGCGAGCGACGAAGATCGCCTGAACTGGGCGTTCCAGAACGGCCTGATCCTCCGTTGCGAGGAATTCGAAATGCGAAACGAAGACGTGGTCATACGGGAGTACAGCGACGCCCCTTCCGGCTCAGTGTACAAGGTTACGATCAGTCCAACTTACATCGACGGCTTCGTGCGCAGCGTAACGTCGGTAATCCAGGACATCACGCTGTTGCATCGCCTGGAAAATCATCTAGGCAATCTGTATCCGTCCATTGAAGAACGCAACCGTACGCTCCAATACGAACTCATGCTGGCGTCGACGGTACAACAAGGGCTCATGCCGGAACGCCGCGTAAAGTGGCGGGACCTGCGCATTTTTGTGGAGTACCTTCCGAAAGACAGCGTCGGCGGTGATTTTTACGACATCGTCCCGTTGCCGGTGGGTAATGAGGACCGTCCGGACGAACGCCTGGACGTACTCGTGGCGGACGTCACCGGCCACGGCCTGCCTTCGGCGCTCTTAACCGCTCTGGTAAAAACACGTTTCACCGAACGGGCCCACGGCGATCGCGAACTCAGTGAAATCATCAGCGCCACGAACAACGATCTCATGGATTACACGCGCACCGAGTATTTCGTAACCGCCGTGTACGGGGCTCTGCGATCCGTAAGCAATGCGCGCGGGCCGACCACCAGCATGGAAAGCGCCGGCGCGGAAGGACTGGACGGCGCGGCGTATACGTTTGAGTATTGCAACGCCGGACACGTACGACCGTTTCTGTACCGTCGGCAATCAGGACGTTGTTTTGAATTGCGTGATTCTCTGGGCACGATGCTGGGTGTGCGCCGGTCGAACAGCAATGATTTCTGCAACGCTTCGTATACACCGCTGTTCTCCGGCGATCTGTTGATTCTCTACACCGACGGCATCATCGACGTGTTGAACGATCAAGAAACCCTCTTCGGCTCACGCGGTCTGCACGGCGTCATTGAGCGCGAAGGCGGCGGCGGACCGGAGCATTTGCTGAACGCGATGATCGAAGAGAGCCGAAAGTTCTCGGCCGGCGAGATCGAAGACGATCGCCTGGCCCTCGTGCTGGAAGTCTCTTGAAGACACAGTTTTTATGAATGATTCTCCGCCCGTGAACGCATCCGGCTGGCCGATCTTCCTGTTAACGGACGAATGGGAGGATCGGGACGGTCGCTGCCTGCTCCGCTTCTACGGACGCAGCGCTCCGGATGCACCGCAACCGGGGCGTCCCGTACAAATCGTCGTCACGAACTTCCGGCCGGTCTTCTTCGTAAATCGCGGCTCCGAACTTCCCGATCTTTCCGTACGCTACGAACGCAAGGCCGTAGACCTGCGCAACTTTGACGACGAGGCCGTGGACGCCTTGTACTTCCAGGGCGAGCACGATCTCCGTCGCGCGCGGGAAGCTCTGTTCCAACAGGGATTGGTGACGTACGAAAGCGACGTGCACCCGTGCGAACGCTTTCGCATGGAGCGTTTTCTTTTCGGTGGCGTAGTGCTGGATCTGGACGGCGCCGAACTCGCCGACAACTCCGGAGACGGTCCGCTAATATTCCAGGACCCTAAGTTACGCGCGGGCGGACCGAATCTCGACGCGACGTTCACCACGGCGTCCCTGGACATCGAAACCGGCGTATCCTCGGGATTGCTTTACTCCATCGCCGTGCACGTACGGACACCGGAGCACGACGAACGCCGGGTCTTCATGCTCGACACGAACGCGCAACACCCGGGCGTCTTTCAAAAGTTACCGGCCGCCGAAAACACAAGCATGGAACTCGCGTACTATAAAGACGAACGCATGCTACTGAGAGCGTTCTTTGAGTTCTTTCGCGGCGCCGATCCGGACATCATCATCGGCTGGAACGTGGACGGTTTCGACCTGGCCTTTCTCGCGAACAAGTGCCGCAGCCTGGGCGTGCCCTTTGCTCTGTCCCGTCACCATCGTCGGGAAGCGATCATGCGCAAGCGCGCGAACGGCAGCGAGATGGCTCTGATTCCCGGTCGCGTGGTGCTCGACGGACCCACGGCCTTGCGGGCAGCGTTTTACAACTTCTCGGACTTTCGCCTGGAGAGCGTGGCCCGGGAACTCCTCGGCCGCGGCAAACTCATTCAGGAAGATCGTAGTCGCCGCGGTAAGTGGGCGAAGATCGAAGAGATCGACCGGCAGTTCCGTGAAGATAAACCGGCGTTGGCTCGCTACAATCTGGAAGACTGCGTGCTCGTGAGTGAGATCTTCGCGAAGACCGGCCTGGTGCAACTCTGGAAATCGCGCACGAAAAGCTCGGGGATGTTGATGGACCAGATCGGCCGTTCGGTGGCGGCCTTTGATCATCAAATCCTGCCGCGCCTGCATCGCAAAGGTTACGTGGCCATTGCGCAACAGGACGTGCAGTTCGATGCGCCGGCCCCCGGCGGCTACGTCATGGAACCGGCGAGCGGTCTGTACGAACACGTCGTCGTCCTGGACTTTCGCTCGCTGTATCCTTCCATTATCCGCACGTTCAAGATCGATCCGTACTCTCGTCTAAAACAGGACGTCGATCCCGTGGAACTGCCGGCCGGGGGGTACACCTTCTCTCGTACGGAACATCTATTGCCCGAGATCATCGGCGAGCTGCTCGAAACGCGGGCCGCCGCGAAGAAAAAAGGCGACGAACACCTGAGCCAGGCCGTGAAGATTCTCATGAACTCGTTCTACGGAGTCATGGGTTCGCCGGGGTGCCGCTTTTATCATCCGGATTTACCGTCGGGGATCACGCGAACGGGGCAATGGCTTTTGCTGGAGAGCCGCAAGTTTCTGGAGAACGAAGGTTACGAGGTCCTCTACGGCGATACGGATTCGCTGTTCGTTTTATTGCGCGAAGAGGATGCCGGACGACACCACGAACGCGGCACGGAACTCGCCCGGGCTTTGAACGTTCGCTGGACGGAACGCCTGCGCAGTGAGTTTCGGTTGGAATCGTTTCTGGAGATGGAGTACGAGAAGTACTACCGGAAGTTCTTTTTGCCCCCGGCCCGCGGCGGCGGCGCGGCGAAGAAACGTTACGTCGGCCTGCTGTCTAAAGAGGGCGATGCGTCGGCGAAAGAAGAGCTGCACTTCGTCGGCATGGAGACGGTCCGCTCGGACTGGACCGATCTCGCCAAGAATTTCCAGCGCGGTCTCTACGAGCGCGTCTTTGCCGACGAGGAAGTGGACGATTGGATCAAGACTTTCGCCGCGGACGTGCGCTCCGGCCGTTACGACGACGACCTGGTGTATCGCAAACGCCTGCGCAAGCCGGTCCGCGAGTACGTAAAAAATATTCCCCAGCACGTCCGCGCGGCGAAAATGCTCGATGATCCCGGGGTGCGCAGCGTCCACTACCTCATGACGAAGTCCGGCCCGGTGCCGGTGCAACTCGAACCGCGGGACATCGATTACGATTACTATCTGGAACACCAGCTCAAGCCCATTGCCGACACCCTCCTGGGATTCTTCGACACGAACTTTGACGGCATTGTCCGCGGCTCGCAATTGTCGCTGTTCTAGCGGAAATTCTACTGGCCAGGCACACGGCCGTGTGTTCGGATTGGCCTCTCATCCTGGAGACTGCATGATCCCGAAATCATCGATCACATTTATCGGCCGCATATTACTGGCGCTTATCTTTTTCATGTCCGGCACCGGCAAGATTTTCGACTTCGCGGGAACCGAAGCCTACATGGCCCAACACGGTATGACCATGACCTCCGTGCTCCTCACGGCCGCGATCGTCCTTGAGATCGGCGGGGCGGTCATGATCTTCCTCGGCTATTACACGCGCCTCGGTGCCCTGCTGCTGATCGTCTTTCTAATTCCGGCCACGTTCATCTTTCACACGAACTTCGAAGACAAGATCCAGATGATCATGTTCATGAAGAACCTCTCGATCATGGGTGGACTGTTGGTACTCCTCGCCCAGGGGCCGGGAAACTTCAGCATCGACGGCCCGGAGATGTAGCCGACGGCTTCAGCCGACGTATAGCCAGGTATTACGCATGCCGTGTCGCCGCGAAATGTCGCCTTCGCTATCGTATACAGGTTGAACGCCCCCAATTCCTCCGGCCCCGAAGTCGTCCGCACCGGCTCCATTCTCTTCACGTTGTGGCTGATCATGTTCGCCACGACCAGCCAGTTCATCATCGTCGGCCCCATCCTGCCGCGCATCGCCGAGCAACTGGACGCCCCGCTGGAATCCCTGGGTTCCCTGATCTCGGCCTACGCGATTTCACTCGCACTGTTTACGCTCATCACCGGCCCGCTCTCCGATCGCTTCGGCCGCTGGAGGATCCTCTTCGCCGGCACGGCACTCATGAGCGTAAGCCTCGCCCTGCACGCCGTCGCGGACAATTTCTTAACTTTATTTTTGATGCGTTTACTGGCCGGAGCGGCGGGCGGCGTTCTGGGCGGTGCCGCCATCGCTTACGTCGGCGACGTCTTCCCCTCGGAACGCCGGGGTTGGGCGGCGGGCTGGGTCATGAGCGGATTCGCCGCCGGACAGATCCTCGGCATCCCCATCGGCGCGATCACGGCGGAGCAATGGGGTTATCGCGCGCCGTTCTTGATTTTCGCCGCGGCCATCGGCATGGCGCTGCTGATGGTGCGCTTCGCATTACCGCACAGCACTAATATGCATTCAGACAAGGTTACCATATATGGAGCGTTGCAGGGTTACGCCGCGCTCTTGAGCCGGCGGCGCACGGCGGCAGCGGCGGCGGTCTACGTGACGATTCTTTCCGGCATGGGTCTGCTGGTGCCGTACTTTCCGACGTTCCTGGAAAACGAGGCCGGTTTCACGGGCACCGGCGTGGCCCTGGTCTTCGCCCTGGGCGGCATGGCGCACGTGATCGTCGGACCCCGCGCCGGAAAGTTGTCGGATCGCATCGGACGACGGCCGGTGATCGTCGTCGGTTCATTGGGCGCGGGCTTTTTCATCTCGCTCACCCCCCTCGCGGTCTACGCCCCCCTCGCCGCTTATCCGATATTCGTGCTGACGCTCTCGTGTGTCGCATCTCGGGCGAGTGCAATGCAGGCGACTCTTACCGAAACGGCGCCGGAAGATCAGCGAGGCCGTTACATCAGCCTGTGTCTGGCGCTGGCACAACTGGGCTTCGGCACGGCCGCAGCGCTTTCGGGGCCGATCTACACGGACTTCGGCATGACCGGCAACGCCCTCAGCGCAGCTTCGACAGCACTTATCGTCGCCGTGCTGGTAAAGTTCTTCTTGCCGGAGACTCTCCACCGGGTGATCCTGCAATCCAGCTAATTCACCGGAGGAATACCGAACATGGCAGACGAACTCTCTCGCACTCTCCAGGGCCTTTTTGCCGGCCGCGGTCCCGCGCTCATCGGCGGCGCCGTTGTGGTGTTGATCGTTTTATTTTTGCTCAATCCTTTTGTAATCGTCGGGGCCGGCGAACGCGGCGTCGTTTTGAACTTCGGTAAGGTTCAGGAAAACGTACTCGGAGAAGGCCTGCATTTGAAGATCCCCTTCGTGCAAACCGTCGTCATCATGGACGTCAAGATTCAGAAAGATCAGATCGAAGCCGCCGCATCCACTCGCGATTTACAGGACACGGCCAGCACGGTGGCCATCAACTATCGTGTCGTTCCGGAAAACGCAAACAAGATCTATCAGGAAGTCGGCCTCGCTTACCGGACGCGTATCATCGACCCGGGCGTTCAGGAAACTGTGAAGGCGGTCACCGCGCGTTACAACGCGGCGGAACTGATCACCCAGCGTAGCGAAGTCGGCCTGGAAATTCGCGAAACCATGAAGGAACGGCTCCGGCCCTACAACATCGAGGTTACGGACTTCGCAATCGTCAACTTTTCGTTCTCCGAACAGTTTACCCAGGCCATCGAAGACAAACAAACCGCGGAACAGCGGGCCTTAAAGGCCGAGCAGGATCTCAAGCGCATCGAAATTGAAGCGAAGCAGAAGGTCGAACTGGCCCGCGCCGAGGCCGAGTCGTTGCGTTTGCAACGCGCGGTCATTTCGCCGCAGGTGATCCAGCTCCGCGAGATCGAAGCGCGCATTAAGGCCATTGAGAAATGGAACGGCACGTTGCCGCGAGTAACCGGAGGCGTGTTGCCGTTTCTCGATGTCGAGGGCGATGTGCGATAAGCCAGGAACAGCGGCGTAATTCGTAGAGCGCAAGGGCTAGCCACCCGGAGCCAGGCTTGTTCGAAACTGCAGCTCCGCCAGCCGCGCGTACAACGGCGACATCGTTAATAGTTCTTCGTGAGAACCTAACGCCACGATCCGCCCGTGATCGAGCACGGCAATGCGATGCGCGTCGCGGACCGTGGCGAGGCGGTGCGCTATCACGAGCGTCGTGCGGTTCTGCATCAGTTCCGTGAGGGCCTGCTGGACCATGAACTCACTCTCGGCATCCAGGGCCGACGTCGCTTCGTCCAGCAGCAGCACCCGCGGATCTTTCAAGATCGCCCGCGCCACGGCAATGCGCTGGCGCTGCCCGCCGGATAGTCGCACGCCGCGCTCACCGACGAACGTGGCGTAACCCTCCGGCAGACGATCTATGAACTCGGCGGCATACGCCGCTGTCGCCGCGTCCCGAACCTCCGCATCGCTCGCATCGGGACGACCGTAACGAATGTTGTCCGCCACCGTTCCGGTAAAGAGCGCCGGCTGTTGCGGGACAATGCCGATGTGCTTGCGTAATTCGTGCGGATCCAGGCTGCGAATGTCTACATCGTCAAGTAAGATGTGACCGCCCGCAGGATCGTAAAAGCGCAACAACAGATCAAAGAGGGTGGACTTACCGGCCCCGCTGGGGCCAACCAGGGCCAGGGTCTCGCCGGGCTCCGCGTCCAGGTCCAGGTCGTCGATGGCGGCCGCCTCGGGACGCGAATCATAAAAAAACTTTAAGTTTCGCGCGACAAGCCGGCCGCGCACAACGACGGGCAGGCGGGCCGGCGTTTCGGGAACGGTGATGAGGTTCTCCGCCTCGTAGAGTTCCGCCAGACGTTCCGTCGCCCCGGCCGCCCGTTGTAGCTCGCCGATCACCTCGCTCACCGCGCCCACGGACGCGCCCACCATGAACGCGTAAAAGCCGAAGGCGAGCAGCTGGCCGCCGGTCTTGTGGCCGTCGATCACGTCCTGCCCGCCGATCCAGATCATCGCACACAACGAACCGACCACGAACAGAATCACCACCGCGATCAAGAACGAGCGCTGGCGAATGCGGCGGCGCGCCGTATCAAAGGCCGCCTCGACGCGCTCGCTGAATCGTGTGCGGTCGTGTTCCTGATGATTGTAGGCCTGTACCGTTTTGATGTTCTGTAAGGCCTCGCCCACGTACGAACCCACGTCCGCCATGCGGTCCTGGGCCGAGCGGGACAGCTTGCGCACCCGGCGGCCGAAGATCAAGATCGGCGCTACGACCAGCGGCACGCCTAAAAGTACGATCAACGTAAGCTTAAGATCCGTGAGGAACATCAGCACGAGGCCGCCGAGAAAGACGATGGCATTGCGCAGCGCAATCGAAACCGAGGAACCGATGACCGACTGAATCAACGTCGTATCCGTGGTGATGCGCGACTGAATCTCGCCGCTGCTGTTCATTTCGAAGAAGCCGGGATGCAGTGAAATGACGCGGTCGAATACGGCCTTGCGAATATCCGCCGTCGCTCGTTCGCCGATCCAGGAGACGAGATAGTGCCGCACGTACGTACCGACCGACAGCAAAAACGCGATACCGATAAACATCAACACCGCGCGGTCCAGAAGTTCCTGAGAGCCCTCGCCGAAACCCTCGTCCACCAGGAAACGCAGGCCCTGGCCGAGACTCAGGGTGATGCCGCTGGTAAACAGCAGAGCGAGAGACGCAAGAAAGATGGTGCCGCCGTAGGGTCGGAGAAAACCCAGGGCGAACGTAAGGCTGCGTAGATTCTTGCTGGAAGGGCGGTTCGCGTCGATCATGTTTGTTAATCTTACAAAGGTTGCACTTAAGGGGACGGTGTATTGCGCAGATAGTAGCGATCGATCGTACGAAACGGACGCCAGCCGCGAAACTCGTCCGGCATCACGCCGTCCAGACGCTCACGAACGGCCTGCATGGTTTCGAGCTCATCCGCCTCGATTTTGTGAAAGCCGCGTTCGCCGAGCAGCGCTTCGGTAAGCCGGTCCTGCCCGGAATCTCCGGCAATCAGAAAGACCAGGCTCGCGCCGGTGACACCCAACTCCCGGCGTTCCAGAAGTGCGTCCAGGATCTCTACACGATACTCCGGTTTCTCGTTCGGGGCGATGAAAAGATCGTACAAAAAAATAACGCCGTCCCTGGGCATGGCCTGCACGCCGCCGCGCGCTCGCATGTGCTGCTCACCGATGAACGAGACGCCGTGAGATAACAGCCGCGAGTACCGCAGGTAACTCAAATTCTCTTCCGGCGACGCCTGCTGTTTCCAGGCAAAGAGGCGTTCGCGTTCCTCGCGGTCCGTGCCGGCGCGACGCAAATCGAAGTGCCGATAACGCGCTCGCATCCACATACCGGCAGTAACGATCAGCGACACCAGGCCCTGGATGATCAGACTCCGCGCGATGCCGGACCAGCCTTCGTTTTCGAACAGGATGGAGTGCTCCGGGTTTATGAGCGGAAAGACCGACACCGCGAGAAATTCCGCGGCGAGCAGGATCGGCAGCAGGGACAGCAAATGTCGGGCCTCCAAATGCGGCCAGAACAGCGCGAACAGCGCGAGCAAAAACGACGCCCAGAAAAAGCCGGCCGCGTGCGCGGGGCCGTCGGTGAGAAAGGGCAACGCCGTCGGCGCCAGAAGAACACCGACGTGCAAGAGTACGCCGATGAGAATATAGAGCGCGGGCCAGAGTTTCATGCGGAATCGGGATGCGTAAGATTTTTAGGTTGACCGGAACCGGGACCGGCGGCGTTCCATCGTTCCCAACACAGCGGAGAAGGCAAACATGAAACTCGAAACTATAGCACTACACGGCGGCCAGGAAATCGATCCGACCACAAACTCCCGGGCCCTGCCCATCTACCAGACCACGTCCTACGTTTTCAACGACGCCGATCACGCGGCGAACCTCTTTGCATTGAAAGAGTTCGGCAACATCTACACGCGCATCATGAATCCGACGACGGACGTCCTCGAAAAGCGCATCGCCGCGCTGGAAGGCGGCGTGGCCGGCGTGGCCACGTCCTCGGGCCAGGCCGCGGAGACTCTCGGCATTCTCAACATCACGGAGACCGGCGACGAGATCGTGTCGTCCTCGCAGCTCTACGGCGGCACGTACAATCTCTTCCACTATACGTTCCCGAAGATGGGCATCAAAGTAAAGTTTGTCGATCCCCGGGATCCTCAAAATTTCAAGAATGCCATCACGGATAAGACGCGCCTCATCTTCGTGGAAACCCTGCCGAACCCGGCCCTGGAAGTTCCGGACTTCCAGGCCATCGCGGACATCGCCCACGCCGAGGGCCTGCCGCTCATGGTGGACAACACCGCGGCGTCACCGTTTCTCTGCCGGCCCATCGAACACGGGGCGGACCTCATCATCCACTCCACCACGAAGTTTCTCGGCGGCCACGGCACGTCCATCGGCGGCATGATCATCGACTCCGGCAAATTCGCCTGGAACCAGGGGCGCCACCCCATGATGACCACACCGGACGCGAGCTATCACGGACTGAACTACTGGGACGTCTTCGGAAACTTCGAACCCTTCGGCGGCGCGAACATCGCTTACATCATCAAGGTACGCGTGCAGGGCCTGCGAGACATCGGGGCCGCGGCTTCTCCCATGAATGCCTGGCTGACGCTACAGGGGATCGAGACGCTGCATCTGCGCATGGAACGCCACTGTGAGAACGCGATGAAAGTCGCGGAGTTCCTGAAGTCGCATTCGAAAGTGAAATGGGTCAACTATCCCGGCCTGAGCGATCATCGCTCGCATAGCATGTTTAAGAAGTACTTTCGCCCGAACTGCTACGGCGCGTTGCTCGGCTTCGGCATCGACGGCGGGCTCGCGGCGGGACGCAAGTTCATCGAGAAATTGCAGATGGTCTCGCACCTGGCGAACATCGGCGACGCGAAGTCACTGGCGATTCACCCGGCTTCGACGACGCACTCCCAGCTCACTCCCGAAGAACAAGAGAGCACCGGTGTAACCGACGATTATGTGCGGTTAAGCATCGGCATCGAAGCCTACGAGGACATCGAAGCGGATCTCAAGCAAGCACTCGACGCGGTGTAACGAGCACGGGATTCACTCCGAGGAACCGAGGAACCGAGATTCAAAGAAAGGCCAGGGGCCTGACCACCTGCGTTCGCATGACCGCGTTCAGCGAACGCAGGCTCTCCCAAAGAAACTCGGCGCCTCGGTCCTCGGAGTCATTGTTTTAGCGGACGGCGAAGCGCCGAAAATCAAACGCCGCCGCGTCACCGCCACTCACCACCGTCGCAATAAATCGGCGTAGCTCCTCATCCGCCAGGTGGGCCATCACGTCGCGCACGATGCGGAGACCGTGAGATCTACCGACGAAGCCCCGCATCGCCTGTAGACCGAAGTGCCGGCCCGTCTCGCCGCGATCCCAGTTCTCCGCCCAGAACTGCGCCTCAAACAGGCCGCGCCGATTGTTCCAATGCGCCAGACCGAAGCTCAGCGAGTAGAACTCCATCACCGTGACACGTCCGCTTTCGCCGACCACAAACACCGCGCCGTGGGAACTGTTGCCGCGATCGTTTCGCGCTTCAAAAACGTACTTCGTACCAAGGGGATGCTCCGCCGCCGCGGCGAAGCAAAGTTTCGGGGATTGTGAAATCATATCGAACCTCCCGGTTGTGGCGAATACCTGCGGACAACCTTACAGGAGACGGATGGTTCGAGAAATTTCTTATAGCGTGAAGGGTGTATTTTTGCGGAACGGGAAGCCTAAAGATAACTCCGAGGTCCGGGGCATCGAGGGAAAATCTCGGAGAAGATATATTGCTTCTTCAGTGCTGAAAATCGTAGATGCTCCCGAGATCGAGAAGCTCCGTCAGCTCATCCAGCGCTCGGCGATTGTCGTCCAGCAATTGCGGGTCACGCAGCTCCGCCGGGCTCAGGCTCTCGCGATAGTTGCGGGAAATCCACTCCCCCAGTTTCGTAAACATTGCGTCATCGAACATTACGCCCGGGTGCACGGCCCCGGCGTCTTCATTGCCCAGGGCCACGCGTAAACGCAAACACGCCGGACCGCCGCCGTTACGCATGCTCTGACGAAGATCGACGAACACGATCTTCGAGAACGGTTGCTCCTCTCCGATGGTCGTACCGGTGCCTTCCAGGGCCGCGAGCAGCGAACGAACGTTCTCGTGTTCTTCACATTCCTGCGGCGCCACCAGGATCCGCGCCCCGTCCCCGGCACGCACGATCTGAGAGTTGAACAGATACGTGCGCACCGCCTCACCCAGGCTCAAATCCTGCTCTTCAATGCAGACGGTTAACAGCTCGCGACCGCAAGTTTGCGCGAAACTCTCCCGGATTACGTCCGCATCCCACTCGCCGCCGGCAAAGGCGCGCTCATGGTACAGCAGGAGATCCCGATCCCCCACGGCAATGACGTCATTGTGAAAGACCCCGGCGTCCACCGCCTCCGGGTGCTGCTGCAGCAATACGGAGCGCTCTACTTCCAGGCCGTGCAGTCGAATCACGGCCTCGCTCGCTTCACGTAATTGACGCGCCGGAAACTTCTTCGGCCCGCCGCCCCCGTGCAACGCCGCCCCGTAGACGAAAACCTCAATGCCCGGGTCTGCGTATCGCGCACAGAGACGAGTATGATTCGCTGCGCCCTCGTCGCCGAAGACGGCCGGCAGCGGATCGTGATGGGAAAACTTAGCTTTATCTGAAAATATCTTACGCAGGATCCGGGACGTCGTCTCCGCCTCCATTGATCGATGCACTTCCTTGCTCAGGTTCGCCGGCGTAAAGTGCGTGCGCCCGTCGACGGTATCGGCGGCGGGGGAGATGGTCGCGGCGTTGGCCGTCCACATCGACGCGGCGCTGCACGCGCGAAAAAAAATCTCCGGCGCGTCTCGATGCGCACGATCGATGACGCGAGCGTCGCTCCCGGTAAACCCGAGGGAACGCAGGAACCGAACGGCCGGGCGATCGTGAGGCGGCAGTACCGCCTGGGGCACACCAAGATCGTGGAGGCGTTTCATTTTGCGCAGGCCTTGCAACGCCGCTTCCCGCGGCCGGGACTCGTCGGCGCGATGGCTCATGGAGGCGACGTTGCCGAAGGAGAGGCCGCCGTAGTTGTGCGTGGGACCGACGATGCCGTCGAAGTTGATTTCTATGCCGTCGCCCGTGCTCATGACCTCAGCCGTTCGCGGGACTCTCGCTGTTCTCGCTCGATGCGAAGCGCATGGCCAGGCTCCGCGGGCGCGCCGCCACGTACCGCACGATGTCACCGACGGTGACGCCCAGGGTTTCCGCCGCGGCACGATGCAAAATCACACCGCCGCCCGGTGCACGCCGAACCCGACCCGCGCATGCGCGAAAGCCTTCAAGGCGATTGTTGGCGACGAAGTACGTCTCGGACTCATCGGCCAGTCCGGAGCGCAGCACCATCTCGTCGTTCGCATTCTCGCTGTCTTCTACGGCTTCCACCTGGCCGCGCATGCTCTCTTTCACACTGCGAATCTCTCGCGTGGGACAGATGTGCAACGGGCCGGCGTCGAAGATGTCCACCATGTTGCTGAAGCGAAAGCCTTCCTGTTCCAGCAGGTGCTTTGCCCCCGCGGTGCGTTCGTGAACCTGACCGATGGTCTTGCGCGCGTTCTCCGGCAACAACATCGTGTACACCGGATAGCGCGGCAGGAGTTCGGCGATGAAACTTTTGTCTTTCGCGGACATATAATCCGCGAGAGGGAATTCTATGTTAAAGAAATGCCGGCCCAGGCCGTCCCAGAACGGCGAGCTGCCGGACTCGTTCGACGTGCCGCGGAACTCGACGATGACTTCGTCCTCGAAGCGTGTGGGAAACTCGGCCATGAACAAAAAGCGCGCGAGCGATAACAGCCGGCCCAGGCCGCGCCCCCGGTACTCCGTATTCATGTAAAGTGCCACAATCTCAGTGGGTCCGCTGTGCTCGGCGACCAGATGCAGAATCTGCAACTCGCTGCGAATATTCAGCGTGCGAGACTCGTGCACCTCACTCTCCATGCGATACGAATAAAACGGATCGAAGCCGCCCACCTTCGCCGCGATGCCGCAGGCACCGGCCAGCTTGCCGTTCTCCGGGTCTTCCAGTACAAAGAAGTAGTACTCGTCCCCCGGACGCGACGTGACTTTATCGAACGAACGCGCGGAGTGATACACGCGCTCGCTCAGGAGATCGCGATCCTTGGGAAGCGAGGTCAGTCCGAAGGAACTCTGGCGCGAGAGTTCGTACAGCGCGTCGACATCTTCCGGTCTGGACGGGCGAATCAGCATGGCGCTGCAAGATTGAACCGGCGCCGAAGACCGTGCAACAACTTCTCCGGCGGCTCAGTCCCGGAAAGCCGCGGCCGGACCGAGCAGAAAAATCTCACCGACGGTCTCGCCGTCCTCGCCTGCCGGCGGAGAATACGGAGCGATCCGCCGCTGCTCTCCATCCACGACGAGCCTGCCGATCACGGAGTAGGTCGCCTCCGGATCGTAGGGATACGCAAGCAAACGCACACGCTCGCATTCGTGTCGGGGCGCATCGACGCAGTACTTGTTGAAGTAGAAGTACGTGCCGTCGTGATGCATGCGCTGATTCGGTACGAGATCCTCAGTCGTGATCGCGCGCTCCGGAATACCTCGAACCTCCCAGCCGGCCCGCACGGAGTATTCGCCGGCGTCCGTGACTAATGTAAGATCAGCATAACCTTCGCGATTCGGCACGAAGCTGCGGCGATTGCGATTGCCCGCGCAACCGGGTGTCTGGTGGACGTCCAGGTCCGGCGTGCCGGTCCAGTTGGAAGTGCAACCCTCTTCACCGGCTGTGCCGCTTTGCTGATAGGCATACACCTGCACGCTGCGTTTCCAGTGAGCGTAGCGACCGTACTGAAAAAAGACGGAGTCGCCCGCGGGTTCGGCCCGGAGCCGGCCCGTGGCGATGACCAGGTCGCCGGGCTGCGCTTCGGAGACCGGCACGGCGTTGTCCATGGGATCGCCCGGACCGCAGGACGCGAAAAGGGAACAGCAGATGAGTAGTACAGGAATGAAAATGTTACGAGTCATGAAAACGATATGTAAGACTTATGTCTCAAAACAACACGACAAGTAAAAAACATGGCCGGCGTGTTAGTACATCATGAGCTCCGTCGCAGATCCGGACGGTCGCGCAAAAGAAAGCGTCGCGCATGTTCTTTAGCGGGTCCGTGTTTTCCGGTGGCCGCAAAGGCCCGCGCCGTCATGTAAACCAGTTCGGTGTCCTCGGAATACAACGCCGCGTATTGATGCACGAGATGTAGAAATTCCGAGTAACGCTTCCGATCGAAGAGCTCGCTCAAATGCGCACGGCGGCGCTCCTCTTCCCGGCGCTCGTCGGCGTAAGTGGCGTTCCCGGCAAAGTCCTCGCGCCAGGCGATGCGCATCAGGCTCAGGTCGTCCGTAAGCTCGCCGCGCCGCCGCAGATCTCGTTCAATGGCCGGCAGAAAACCCCGGCCGGCTTCGACGCTGCGCAGAAAGGCCGTGGGATCCTCGTTCAGCACGCGCAGGTCGCGTTCGTCGTATCCGACCAACACGTCGTCTCGACCGTCGGAGCCGCTCAGGATGACATCGTCCGGTTCCATGCGGGCGGTGTGGATGCGCAGACGATTGCCGTCAAAAATTTGCACGCCGGCCTTGAGCAGGCTTACATCGTCCTGTAAGAACGAGGCCCGCCCGGCGCGGAGCAACACCAGGCGCGGATGGTCCGCGTTCAACCAGTAGAGCATGCCGGTATCGTCCTCGACCAGACCGACAATGAAGGACACTAACATACTTCCATCGAAAGTTACAAAGACGTTCTGAAGATCCTTGTAACAATCCCGCAGCCACACCTCCGGATACAGTTTCATCATGCGCCGGGAGCGTGACGTGCGATCCACAATCGACTGAAACACAGTGCCGAGCACCAGGGCCCCGCCGGCTCCCTGCACGGACTTGCCCATGGCGTCGCCGTTTAAGAATAACGTATACGGTCGTCCGCGCAGTCGGATGTTATCCGAGGCGCAGAAATCTCCACCGATCTCCAGGTCCCGGGAGCGAAACGTGAAGCGTTTGTGCTGGCGTTCCAGGATCTGGACGTCCGTAACGGAACTGCGATTGCGATTCCCGCCGAGCGGGCGGAGCAACAACGACGTCAGAAAATAGTCCCCGTCCTGTTTCGTTTTTAGAGCACGCGCCCGGTCCAGGCTCTCACGTAATTCGTGCGTGCGTCGTTCCACTTTGCGTTCGAGATCCGCGTTCAGTTCTTCCACTTCGTTCTGCACGCGCAGAAAACGTTGGGCCAGGATTCCCGCAATGCCCACCACGAAGAATCCGAAGGCAAAATGCGAGACATGCTGACCGTGGATGACATTGCGCGCAGCCAGGATGTCGTAGACCGTCGCGGCAAACGTAAGCATGACCCCGGCAATGAGATAGCGCCCTTCGGGATGGCCGCGCCAGGTTTCTCGAATGATGTAGTACGACGTGTACGGAATATAAGCGCCCGCGGAGATCTGCCACACGAGCAGCGTAGCGTTCATTACCGGCCAGGATCCGAAGAACACGATCACACTCAGCACGAAGCAATAGACCGTGTAGAACAACGCCATGCGACTGTGTTCCCGGCGAAAGAGCTGTGTAAAAAAGAGCAGCAGCGGCGGGGCAATGCCGAAGACGAGAATGTACTCGCAACGGAGGGCAGTGATCACATCGTCGAAGACCGCCCGTCCGATTTGCGAGCGCGTGAACCAGTAGGCGCTGGCCGTAAGCGCGAAAATGCCGAAGTACAGATTGTAAAGATCTCGCGGCCGACGAATCGCCAGCAGCAGATGGTACAAACCCACGGCGACGTAAACCGCGATCAATAACAGATCCAGCGTGCGATCCCAATGTGCCGCAGCGAAGACGGCGTCGTTGCGACCGATACTCACCGGCCGTCCCGCGAAACTTGAGAACCGCGCCGACTCGAACAGGATCACATACAGAGTCGCCGGCTCCTCCGCCTGCAACTGATCCAGAGATGCGGCCGTTCGTTCGGGGACGGCCGTAAGCAACGTCAGCTCTCGCCCGGACACATACGGTTCGACCTGGCCGAGACTCCCGATGCGCCGATCGTCCAACAAAAAGAGTGCCACATCACCGTAGCGCGCGGCATAGATCGCCAGGGGTTCTCCGCTTCGCCGCCAGTCGCGTACGGCTGCGGGCACCGGCGCGCGAAGAACCACGGCCCGATCATACTCCAACGGTTCCGCGGGTTGGCCGTACTCAAAGCCCTCTCCAAACGACGCCGGCAATCGGACGTGATGCCAGCCGTCCGTCGGTACGGACCCATCTCGAAACCAGGCGGGATCATAGCCCCGGCGAAACTCCCAGTCCGCAATCGGAATGACGCCTTCCTGCGGCCGACAGCCGGAGAGCAGAATGCACAGCAAGACCAGGCCAACCGGAGCCCGGCGGCCGTAACCTGTGAGCCTCCCCATCACCGTATAGTCATGAATCACCAACGCATCAAAAGCAATCCATTTCCGTGAAAAGCATGTTGAAGCGCCGTCGCACCGGGCGACCGTGACGGATGCCGAAGCTCATCGAAGGTCACGAAGCGATCATGGGCACCATCGAGTCCCTGTGGAGTCCGCCGGAGGGCGCGCCCGAGGTCCAACTGCCGCCGCCGTCGTTCACTGAATTGCAGGGCGAGTTCGTCAGCTACGAGGCGAAACGTTCACTCACGGTCCGTTTCCCGGTTCAGAGCAAACACGTAAATCCCATGGGCCGGCTTCAGGGGGGATTCATGGCGGCCTGTATCGATGGCACGATGGGACCGCTCTCGTACCTCACGGCCGGCAAGCCGACGACGACCCTGGATCTGGCGGTGAACTATCTACGCGGCGCCGAGCCGCCGGAGATCATCACGATCACGGCCGAGATCAAAGGCCGCGGCTTCGGCACGATCTACCTGGAAGCGACGGTCAAGAACGCGAAGGATAAACTCGTTGCGCGGGCGACGAGTCAGGTGTTGATTCTGAAGGTGGGTTGAATCTATCGCAAGGTGTTCATCGCAGAGGCGCAAAGGACGCGGAGAGCATCTGTCGTTCGAATGCAAGCAGGCTCCGGGATGGTTGCGGCGTCACGATTCGAGCAACCGGTACTCTGGAGGTAGCAGCAGTTCCCGCTCCTGAAATTCAAGGAGAGCTGTCTGGAGTTCTTTCGGATCGCGAATTGGCGGACACTCCAGAATTCCGAGAAGGCGAATGTGCCGCAGTGCCCGACGCCACAAACGCAGGCGCACGCGGTTCGCCGCCGGATTCTTCAGCGCGCTGCGGTTCGGGCCGAGCTTGCCGGCGGCCCATAGCTGCACCGCCTCAGGATCGTCTTCCATCCAGGCCTGGTCTGCAATCGCACCAATCCCTCGCACCACCGAAGTGACCGCGCAGCTCGCCCCGGGCTGGAATTCTCCGCGATTGAAGAAGACATCACGACCAATCGTGAACGCCCGGGCATGCACGGCGTCCGTGGCTAAGTGTACGCGCTCATCATTGTGGTGGCATATCTACCATCCCTCTCGCCCGCGTACCGGTTCGCCGCGTTTTTCAAACGCCTGCGGCACGCTGCGGCGGAGCAGGTCCATCATGTCGCTGAAGTACTCTACGTTCAGACCTTCGCGCACGTGTTCTGGAATCTCTTCGTACTCCGGGCGGTTCTTCTCCGGCAAAAGCACCGTTTCGAGACCGGCGGCCTTCGCGGCCAGGATCTTCTCCTTGATCCCGCCCACCGGCAACACGCGACCGCGCAGACTGATCTCGCCGGTCATGGCCACGTCTTCCTTCACGGTCACGCCGGTGAAGAGCGAAGCGAGGGCCGAGAGCATGGTCACGCCCGCCGACGGTCCGTCTTTCGGAATGGCACCGCTGGGAACGTGGATGTGAACGTCGCGCTTCGAAAAGATTTCCGCATCGAGCCCCAGGGTCTTACTGTGACTGCGCAAGAACGACAGGGCCGCCAGCGCCGACTCTTTCATGACGTCGCCGAGTTGGCCCGAGAGTTTCAGGTCGCCCTTGCCGGGATACGCCATGGCTTCAATGAACAGAATGTCTCCGCCCACCGGCGTCCAGGCGAGCCCCGTGGCCACGCCGGGAATGCCCGAGTTCTCTTTCAGATCGCGATGAAAACGATCCCGGCCGAGCAACTTGCGCACGTCGTCCCGATCGTAGACGACCTTCTTGAGTTGCCGCGACGGCGCCGTTTCTTCAGCGACGTGCGTCGTCGATGCGTGCTCCCCCGGAGCCTGGTCGCTCACCGGCAAATTCGTCACCGACACGACGCCGCTCACGCCGTCGTCGCCCTGTTGTTCCAGGTCTTCCATAATCTCGCGCACGGCTTTGCGCGCGAGGCTTTCTAACTTACGCTTAAGAGATCTTACGCCCGCTTCTCGCGTATGCGCGGTAATCACCAGGTCCAGACCGGCGTCCGTGAGGGCGATCTGGTCCTCGGCAAACTTCAGATCGTGAATGATCTTCGGCAGCAGGTGCTTCTTTGCGATGGCGCGCTTTTCTTCGAGGGTGTAGCCGGAAATCTGTACCACCTCCATGCGATCCAGCAACGGCAGCGGGATCGTATCCATGCTGTTCGCCGTGCAGATGAACAACACCCGCGAAAGATCATACGAATGCGCGAGATAGTGGTCCTCGAAGCTCTGGTTCTGCTCCGGATCGAGAACCTCCAGCAACGCCGCGGACGGATCGCCGTGGAATGACTGACCGGTTTTGTCGATCTCGTCGAGCAGGAAGACCGGGTCGCGGCTCTCCGCCTTTTTCATGGCGGAGAGAATCTTACCCGGCAGCGCGCCGACGTACGTGCGGCGGTGTCCGCGAATCTCCGCTTCGTCGCGCACACCGCCCAGGGCCGCGCGTACCAGGGGACGGCCCACGGCCCGCGCAATCGAGGACGCCAGGGAGGTCTTGCCGACCCCCGGCGGGCCCACGAGACACAGAATGGGTGCGCGAGAACCGCCGGTCTGTTTCTCCACGGCCAGGAATTCCAGAATGCGTTTCTTGACTTCTTCCAGACCCTCGTGGTCTTCTTCTAATATTCGCTCAGCGTTCTTTAGAGAAATACTGCGACCTTCCGGGTCTTCCCAGGGCAGCTCCGCGACCAGTTCCAGCCAGTTGCGAATTTGCGCGGCTTCCATGCCGCCGCCGTGGGGACCTTCCTGCATGCGGCGCAAGCGCTTGAGTTCTTTGTCCACGGCCTTGCGCATGTACTCCGGCAACGGCTTTTCGGCGAGCTGGCCCTCCAGTTCGTCGGTGTCGTCGTCGTCGGACTCGCCCAGTTCTTTGCGAATCTGCTCCATCTGTTTGCGCAGATAGAACTCGCGCTGCATTTTGCCGGTGTCTTCTTCGACTTTCTCGCGGACCTCTTTCTCCATTTTCATCTGATTCGTGTCTTCGATCAGACTCTCTTTCAGGAGGCGCATCTTTTCGGCGACCGAAGAGATGCGTAAAAAGTTGATCTTCTCGGCCATCTCGCGCTGAGAAAAGAACACGATTTGATTGGCGAGGGCGCTGGGATTCGTCAGCCGCTTTACGAAACTCGTGATCTCGTCCGGGATTCCCGGGTGCATCTTGACGTAGCGAATGACCAATTCCTGAAATTCCAGGAAATCCTGTTCGCTGGAATCCGGAATCTCGCCGAGCGGCGTAATGCGCGCGCGGAGGTACGGCTCGTCTTGAATGACCTTGAGCAGTTCGATCTTCTGCACGCCCTGGAGCAACACCTGGTAACCGCCCTCGCCCATGGGAATGATGCGATGGACCTCCGCCAGGGTGCCGGTGGTATGCAGATCCTTTTGTGATACCTTTTCATCCTGGGGGGACTTCTGGGTGAATAGCGCCACGAGCTTGCCCGGCTCACCCTCGGCCTCGACCAGGTTTACGGACTCCGTGCGGCCGACGAAGATCGGCAGAAGTACGCCCGGCAGTACTACGGCGTTCCGCAACGGGATGAGCGGAACTTCCCGGGGGATCTCTTCCAGATCGATTTCGGTCAGGTTCTGGTCGGCGTAACGAATGACGGAACTCATGAATAATACCTCGTGCTCTGCTTAATGTAACGATCGTACCGGAATTGGCCGCAAGGGCTTTGCCGGAGTGAATCAGCGGGGAATGCAGGTTTTGTGCCCGGTGGACTCTCCGGCATTCCGGCTCAGGACCCGGTGCAGGGAGGCCCCGCTGCCGTATCGGCAGGCGGCTGCCATTGTGACAGCGTGCACGAAACTATCCAGCGCTTCTGCGGGGAATATTTACAGCCAGCGCCACGGCCCAATGCTTGCCAGATTAGACGCCGAGACCTACGAAATGCGTCAAAAAATCCGACCGGCAGGCTCATGCCGCCCGTCAAAATCTCGATACAGGTAATATGATGATGAACTGGAAATATCGAATGCGTCGCGGCTATGTCTATGCAACGGCTTTGCTGGCCGTCTTCATACTCACGCCGATGATGCCGGCCCTGGCCGAAGTGGACCGTGAGGTGCCCGAGCACCTGAGAGCCCCCGAGGGCGTGGACGAGTCCGAGTTCCGCAAGATCTACCGCGAAGGCACGAACCTCCAGCTGATCTACCGCGCCATTTACGAGGACGTCCGCCCGTCGGTGGTCCGCATCGTGGCCGAGGTCACCCCCCGGCGCGGGCAACAGGTCCCTGAAATTTTCAACGATCCTTTTTTCCGGAAGTTCTTTCCCGCGCCGCCGAAGCAGAGCCGCAAGATGACCTCGTTCGGTACCGGCTTTATTATTGATGAAAGCGGCTTGATCGTTACCAACAGCCACGTTGTCGGTGATGCGACGGTTGTTAAAATCCATCTCCACGACGGCCGCGAGCTGGACGGACGCGTGAAGGGCGGCGACGAACTCACCGACGTGGCGCTGGTCGAACTCAAAGGGGTCTCGGACTTAAAGGCCGTGAAGTTCGGCGACTCCGAGGGCATCAAGGTCGGCGACATCGCCATTGCCGTGGGCAACCCCTTCGGTCTTGACGGTACGTTTACGACTGGAGTCATCTCCGGGTTGCACCGCGCGAACCTCGACGAAAGCGGCCTGCGTTTTATTCAAACCGACGCTTCCATTAACCAGGGCAACTCCGGCGGCCCGCTCCTGAACCTGCGCGGTGAAGTCATCGGCATCAATCGCATGATCTACTC
This sequence comes from Leptonemataceae bacterium, assembly GCA_965227295.1. Classification (GTDB taxonomy): domain Bacteria; phylum Spirochaetota; class Leptospiria; order Leptospirales; family Leptonemataceae; genus JANSYA01. The sequence goes on from OZ245742.1 coordinate 1,016,045, forward strand.
GCCCAGCGGCGGTTCCATCGGCATCGGTTTCGCGATTCCCCTCGGTGAAGTGCAACCGGTCATCAAACAGCTTGCGTCGAAAGGCCAGGTCGATCGACCGCTGCTCGGCGTAAAGATCGACGCCGCCCGTGCGGACCGCGGCGCCCAGGTGCCCGGGGCGTTAGTGGTCGAAGTCATCGGTGGATCATCGGCGCACGACGCCGGCATCATCGCCGGCGATCTCATCGTTAAGATCGACGGAACGCGCATTAAGTCGCCGGTGGATCTGGTGCGCTACATTCAGTCACGTACGATCGGCGACAGCGTCGAGATTGAATTGATGCGGAAGGACCAGGCCGTGAAGGTCGAGGCGAAGCTGAAGAAGATGTAAGATCGACCGCGAGGATCAGCGTGCCCGGATGCTCCGGGCACGGTACTCGCGCGGGGTCATGCCGGTCGTGCGACGGAACGCTCGATTGAACGTGGCCTTGGAGCTGAAGCCGACTTCCAGGGCGATGTTTAGCACGGTCTGTTGCGTATCTTCGGCTAGCAGTCGGCGCGCTTCTACGATCCGGTAGCCGTTCACGTAATTGACGAAGCTCTGTTTCCGTATCCGATTCAAGAGTTCCGACAACTGATGCGGTGAAATTCCCAGGCGTTCGGCTACCTCGACCATCGTCAGTCCCGGCTCTCGATACAGTCCGTCTTCCGTCATGAGGCGGTCGAGTCTGGCCAGCGTTGATTCCGTGTCCACGCCGGGCAGTTTCGATTTCCCGCGCCGGGCCGCGCCTTCAACCATCGCCGCGATGGGTCCATACGAATGCCGCAACAAAAACAAGAGCACCGCGCCCGCTATGGCGACGGGCAATGCGAGCCGGTAAATCGCGTCCAGCGGCCAGAACTGGTGAATCAACGCGCCCAGCATGGCAAGCATCCAACTACCCAGAACCCAACTCAGCAGCAGTACGACGCGCGGTTCACCACTCGCGTAGAATCGCCGCAATAACAGCGTCAGGATGTAGCCGACGAAGGAGAACTTCGGCAACGTCAGTACGAAGTAAGCAGCCCGATCGTACCATCTTCCCAGGTAAGTACTCCCCGCCGCTCCCGCAAACTCCAGCCAGCTGAGATCGTGGATGCGTCGGTCCAGGTCGTGTTTGTACTCGGCCGGCGCAAAGTAGAGCGGCAAAAGAAAAAGCAGCGACATGAGTGCGGGTAGAAAGTGCAAGCCGATGCGCCTTTTCGGCAACGGCCCGGCCGCCGTTCGAAAATGCAGCCAGAGCGCAGGACCGGTCGCGTACGCCGGTGGAATCTGCACGAATCGGAAATGCGGATACCGGTCCAGGATTCCGAGGACGGCGAAAGCCGTGATGAACATCCACAGGCTGATGGTGAACCAGAACAGCGCGATAAAAAAAGATTCCTGCGTGCGTCGCGGACCGATCAACAGCGACGTCGCGAGCAGCGTACCGTAGCCGCAGCCGAAGGCCGCAACAACGAGCCACGCCAGGTCGATCAACGACCAGATCATGTGCGCCCCTCTCCTTTGCACAACACGCGGTAAAAAAAACGGCTCAATCTATAGATTGAGGCGATTGGCGATGCGAAACCAGCCACAATGTCCAATCTGAAAAAGCCCGTGCGAGATCAGCAAGCAGAAGATCGGCCGGATCACAGGATTGTAAACAATGAATATAAATCTAAGTTCTGTTGTACTCATATTAGTGATTTCTATCGCAGGTGCCGGTTGCGCCCGGGACGATTGGTCTACGGCACGCCGCGGAGATGCCGGGACTGAGACTGCCGCCGCCGTGGCGGTTTCCGATGCGTTCCTTCCGCTTCCCGGTGGAGAGCCCGAGGCCTACGCCATGGAGATTCGCGACATCCGCGGCGAAGCGGACTTCGCATTCGAAACGACCCGAACGGCCGATCTCCACGTTTCGCTGGCCATCGCCGGCGAGGCCGAACCGAACCGACTCGTGCAGCTGCGCGAAGTCCGCAGCGGTCGACCGGGGCGCGTGCTCTTTCGCGCGCTTACGAATCATGCCGGGGCGGTAAACGGCAATCTCACGGTTGCCAACGCCGACCAGGACGCACAACTGGATTTCGAATGCGGCGGCCGCGTGTACGCCGTGCCCGTTGCACTGGACGATCTCAAGAAAATGGACCGGCGCATCGACGTGAACGCTGCAGCCGTATTGAATGCCGCGGCCCTGGCGGACGCGGATGGCGACGGCGTCCCCGACGAAGCCGACGATTTCCCGAACGACGCCGATCGGGCGACGCGCGTACTGTTTCCCACCGACGGACGTTACACCGTTGCTTTTGAAGATCTCTATCCGAAGAAAGGCGACGCGGACTTCAACGACTACGTCATCCAGGCGCGGCAGGAGGAACACCTCAACCCGGCAGGGGACGTGGTACGCATCTTCGGTTCCTACCGCCATGTTGCGAAGGCGGCCGGTTACAATCACGTGTTGCGACTTACGCTACCGGTCGCCGCGGCGGAGTACACGCTTACGCGCTACGGCCAGGACGGCGCCCTTGTGTCCACGACAGTGGACCGCGCCGCGCCCTTCGAAAACGTCACGATCACCGACCGCAGTGATCGTACGATCGCGCAGTCCAACGCGCACGCCGGTCAGGACTTCATGCCCGGCGATCTTTTTGAAATTGACATCGTTCCGGATGCGCCTGTGCGAAAGGAAGATCTGGGCGGTGCCCCGTACGATCTGCACATCTTCGTGGTAAGCACAGGACGCGAGATTCACTTCGCGGGCAAATTTTTCGACGACGACGACTCCGACCTCTACCTGGACAATGACGGCTTTCCCTGGGCGTTGCTGGTGCCGGTGGACTGGCGCTGGATGTACGAGACCCAGGATATCTTCGTGGCCTACGAATTCTTCGAAGATTGGTACACATCGAACGGAACGAACCACGCGGACTGGTACAACTTTCCGGACTTGAGCGTGGCCTTTGAGAACGTACAGACGCACTATTCCGACGAGCCGCTGTTTACGCCGCCGCCCGGCCTGGATCCGGCACACTTTCAGATTTCGCGATCTATGCGTCCCGTGCCGGTGCGCATCAACTCGTGCTATATTCCCGTCGGCGCGTTGTACGCGATTGAACCTCTGAGCGGCATGCCGGTTTTTCCGTCTCCCGGAGAACTGCAATTTGAGTATGATCGGGCGAAGCTGATTGACGCCGGTTTTTCGGAAACGTTCGCCGTATACGCGTACGACTCCGCCGCGAACACCTACGCTCAGGTACCGATGATCCAGATCGATTCGGCGGCGGGCCTGGTGCGGGCTCCGGCCAATGCCGTCGGCGCCTACATTCTCACGGTGCTGAACTTTCCGTCGATCGACGGTGACGATTCCTGCGAACCGGCGCCCACCGAATATCCGCCGGGAGTGGTCTCTGTAGTTCCGCAATCGAATAGCGGAGTGCCGAATGACATTGTAATCAACGGCGACGGGCGCTTCGTGGCTTTTCGGTCTTCCGCGAGCGACCTCGTACCGGGAGATACGAATGTCGCGGACGACATCTTCGTCTATGACCGCCAGACCGACACGACCACCCGCGTTTCGGTGTCTTCGGATGGAAGCCAGGCGAACGCTCAGTCATTCGAACCAGCCCTGAGCGCTGACGGACGTATGGTCGCGTTCCGATCGAACGCCACGAATCTCGTCACCGCGAGCGCGAGCTACGGCATCTTCGTCCACGATCGCCAGACCCATCAAACGACCCTCGTCTCGGTGACCTCGGACGGAACACCGGCGAACGGTGCTTCTTACTTTCCGTCGATCAGCGCGGACGGACGGTTCGTTGCATTTCAATCATTTGCGACCAACCTCGTGCCCGGAGATACGAACGGGCAGTACGATATTTTCGTGCACGATCGCCAGACCGGTACGACGACGCGCGTGTCGATTGCTTCCGACGGCACCGAGGCGAATAACGCATCCGGCGCCCCGAGCCTGAACGCCGACGGACGGTATGTGGTCTTTCAGTCCCAGGCCTCCAATCTGGTTTCCGGTCGCAACGGTATTTTCGTACACGATATGCAAACGGGCTCCACAACCCATGTCTCGGTCGCCTCGGACGGAACGCCCGGTTCCCCGATTCCCGTCGCCCATTATACCAGCCCGTCCATGAGCAACGATGGGCGACTCGTGGTCTTCCAATCCTCGGCGGCGAATCTGGTCCCGGGCGATACGAACAGCCAATTCGACATATTCGTACACGATCGCCAGACGGGTACAACGAGGCGAGTATCGGTTGCTTCCGACGGAACACAGTCCAACCGCTCGTCCTTCGAACCCTCCATGAGCACCGACGGCCGCTACGTGACGTTTCACTCGACGGCCGCGGCTCTCGTCCCGGGGGCGCCGTCGTTCGGGAACCAGGTCTACGTCCATGACCTGCAAACCGGCGTGACCTCGCGCGTCTCGGCCGCGGCGGACGGAACGCCCGGCGACAGTTCCTCTATGATGGCCCGGATCAGTGGGGACGGTCGCTACGTCGTCTTCCGGTCCAACGCCACGAACCTGATACCGGGAGTTACAAGCGGCACGAACATACTCGTGTTTCCGAATCCGTAACGAAGTTCGAACGAAAATATTTTAACAGGAGCAACAGATGAGTACGATGATAGAACGAGTTGTAAATCATGGAGCTTTGCTCGCAACCGGCGCGGTCCTCGTGCTGCTGACCGGCTGCACGTCATTGGTTCCCGTAAAAAATCAGCTCAACGAAGCGAAGAAAGTCATGATCGCCCCGGACCAAACTGTGGTGTACGTCACGCATGATTTCGCGCTGGAAAAACCGGATGACCGTTGGAAACTCGAAGAACTCCACGATCACGTCTATGCACCGCGTCGCTCACTGAAGAGCGCATTGGAGGAATCTTACGACGGCATCGAAGTGCTTATCTCCGATGAAGAACTGCCGGGTTATTCCGATTTGTATCACGAGTATACGGCGAAGGCCGCAGAGTCCGGCGTGGATACGGTCATTTCTTACAGGCCCTACGTATCGCTGTATCGCAAAGAGGACGGCACATGCACGCTGAGCCTGACGGCGAACATCTCGTTCTATGGTAAGCCGGGTAAGGTTCTCGGCAAGAAAACCTTCAGGGTCGGCAAGGTGGAAGCGACCTACAGCGGCAGCGACTGTAGTGTCGAGAACTCAAAAGAACTGCTCCAGGTCTCCGGCGTAAGAGGGCTCCTGAAGAAGTTCTCGAACGCCGTGGGCGAGGATATGCAATCACGCGTCATTCCGGAGATCAAGGCGGCGCAGTGATCGATAGCGGCGTCACTGAATCTTTCGCTGACGCCCTTCCCAATACGGCTCGCGCAACTCACGGCGCAGAACTTTTCCCGAGGGATTTCGCGGCAAAGTTTTGATGCGTACAACCTTGCGCGGGCGTTTGTACGCCGCGAGTTCGTTTGGCTGCCACTCGCGCAGTTCCTCAACGCTCAGATCCCGCGCAGCAACGACGAACGCGCAGACGGCCTCGCCGGACTCTTCGTCAGGAATGCCGGCGACGGCTGCTTCCTGAATGTCCGGATGCCCGGCAAGGAATCGCTCCACTTCGATCGGGTAGATCTTTTCGCCTTTCGACATGATGAGGTCATGTTTGCGGTCCAAAAGAAAGAGATAGCCGTCCTCGTCCAGATAACCAATGTCCCCGGTCGCCAGCCAGCCGTTCCGCATTACCACGGCGTTTTCGTCCGGGCGATTCCAGTAACCGCGCATCACCGTCGCGCCGTGTGCGAACACTTCGCCCGGGATTCCAGGCGCGCAGACGGCCCCGTCTTCCCCGCGCACTTCGATCTCGATACCGGCCGCGGCCTTGCCGGCCGAAGCACTGATGTCGTCTTTCGAACCCGGCTGAGACGCAAGAATGCGACGATGATCGCCTGCGGACAACAACGTGACCACCCCCGTGGTTTCGGTAAGGCCGTAGCCCTGGGTAAAATCGCACTGAAACGTGAGCGCCGCCGTTTCTAGCAACTGCCGCGCAATGGGTGAGGCGCCGTAGACAAGATGCTTCAGCGAAGAAAAATCCGCGGCGGCAGCACGCGGGTGCTGGATGATCGCCTGCTGCATGGCCGGCACAAGCAGGCTATGGGTAATCCCGTGGGTTTCTATGGTTTCGATAACTTCCCCCGGGTCAAACTTAGCGAGCAACACATTCGTTGCGCCGCCGAAAAAACCCAGCAGTAGAATTCCGCTACCGGCTATGTGAAAGAACGGCGCCACAGCCAGGTTCATTGAATCAATGCCGAAGCCGGGAATTTCGTAGCGCATCTGTTCGAGCAAGGCCACCATGTTGGCGTGACTCAGCGGCACGCCTTTAGGATTGCCGGTGGTTCCGGATGTATAGAGCTGCACGAAGTCCTGCTCCGGCGCTGGCAACTCCGGCGTCACGACCGCGTCGGCTTCCAGCCAGGTGCCTGGCTGCGTGACGTGCAGCTCGTAGCCGTCGCGAGAAAGTTGCCGCGTAATGCCTTCGAAGGCGGGACCGGCGAAGAGCAGCTTCGATTCGGAGTCTTTGATGATGAACTCGCTCTCCCGGACTGACAGCCGCCAGTTTAAGAGCACCGGTACGGCGCCGTGAAAGGCCGCGCCGAGAATCAACTGCACCACGTAACCGTGATTAAAGTCCATAATTGCGAAACGATCGCCCTCCTCAAGGCCCAGCTGATTCAGGCGGGCGGCTCCCTGCAAGGCCAGGGCGTGGAGTTCGCTGTAACTGAACGTACGCTCTTCAATCCGTAAGGCCGGGCGCCCGGGGTCGAAACGCGCGCGATAGCTTAGATTTTCTGCGACGGTCGTATGCATAAGTACTCCGAATTACTCCTGGCGATAGAGAGCGGCACCGGCCGCGTAGCCCGCCCCGGCGGTGGTCAGTAAGATTAAGTCGCCGGAACTTAAGCGGCCGTTCCGACGAGCCGTATCGAGGGCGAACGGTAACGTGCCCGAGGTGATGTTGCCCGTGTAGTCGATGGTCACGATCGTTTTCGATTCTGAAATTCCCAGCTCGCGACCGACGGCCCGCATGATTCCCAGGTTCGCCTGATGTGGTATGAAGCACGCCACGTTCGCGACATCCACACCGGCTTCGTTGCAGACCCGGCGACAGAACAGACTCATCGCTTCCACGGCGTCTTCGAATATCAGCTTACCGTCCACGGCCATGTAAACGGCGTGCAATCCTGCGCGGACAGTCTCTTCCGATGCCGGGCGTGCGCTGCCCCCCGCGGGTGTAAATAGATTTCCGGCGCGCGTTCCATCGGACCATAGCTCGCAACCAAGAAAGCCGGTGTCCTCGCTCCGCGCGCGCGAAAGAATCACCGCCCCCGCGCCGTCGGCAAAAATCGGAAACAACCGTCGGTCCCGTGGATTCGTGAAACGCGACTTGATGTCCGCGCCGATCACCATCACGTAACGCATGCCCGTTAACACCGAACGCACGCCGTGATCCAGGCCGAACAGAAAACTCGCGCAGGCAGACTGCTTGTCCTCGGCGGGGCAGACGGCGCCGATCAACGCCTGCACACGACAGGCGGCCGCCGGCGAGGTCCAGTCCCCGGTGGTTGTGCATAGTAAGATTTGATCCAGTTCTTCGGCGGCGATGCCCGCGTCTTCCAGCGCGAGCTTCGCCGCTTCCGCGCCGATGTCACTGGTGGCCGTGCCGTCCGCGGCAAAGTGCCGCGTTCGAATGCCGACGTGTTCTTCGATCCACTCCGCCGTCGTATCGATACCGTAACGATCGATGAGCGCCTGGTTGCTCAGCGGGCTGCCGGGCAGGTATCGCCCGGTGCCGGCGATGCCGACGCCCCGGGGCAACGGCGGGCGTTGTCGGTGTTGTTGAATCATAACGGCTCAGGCCGCGGGGCCGACGCGAATGGCAATGTTTCCCGGCGGATGTTCGTTTTTGTGCATGAGCTGATGCACGTGTCCGATCTCGTTGAAAGAGAACACGCGCTGCACCGCGGCATGGACCTGACCGCATGTGATCATCTCCTGTAAGATGCGAATGTCTTCCTGGCCCGCGAAGTGTGACCCTTGAAAGCGCACGGATTTACGACTGAACTCCGAGCCGGCCATGGACGCGAGATATCCGGTCGTCCCGGCGCAAATCACAACCATGCCGCCCGGCGCACACAGATGAAACGAAAGCGGCAGCGTATGCTCTCCAGGATGTTCGAAAACAATTTCTGGTAACTTGCCTTTTGTTATTGTTAGTACTTCTTCACGAAATACGTTCGCCCCGGCAATCCACCCGGCTTCGTTGTTTTTGTTTCGCGCGCCCGGTATTTTTACGTGATCGCGCCGGATTACGCCGGCAGCCCCAAGGCGCTTGCAGAATTCCGCCTTCTCTTCGCTGTTTACAACGGCCACGGGAATGCCGCCGGCGGCTTTTACGATCTGAACGGCCATGCAGCCGAGGCCGCCGCTCCCGCCCCAGATCAACACCGGCATGCCGGGTGTAACAACGTTTGGCTCCCAGTGCAACAGCATGCGCACCGCCGTGGCACCGCACAGTAAGTAGGCCGCGCTGTCTTCCCAGCTCAAGTTGCGCGGGCGCGGCCAGACCTGCCAGGCGCGAGCACGACAGAACTGCGCGAACGATCCCCAGTTCGTTTCGTAGCCCCAGGCCCGTAGCGACGGCGCATAAGCCGCATCACCGCCGTGCGCGATATAGGGATCATCGTGCTCCCAAAAGCCGGGGGAAACGATCACCTCATCACCGACGCGAACATTTGCAACGTTGTCGCCGACCTGGTAGACGATGCCGGCTGCATCGGAGCCGCCGATGTGAAAGTCCTCGGGCTCGCCCTGTTTATTGCGCGCGGCAATGACGTCCACCGGTCGCCCCAGAGCGGCCCAGACGTTGTTATAGTTCACGCCCGCGGCGATTACAGCGACGAGTACATCGAGCGCCCCCAATGGCGGCACGGGAACCGTTTCGATTTGGAAGGCGTGCTCCGGGTCGCCGAATCGCTCCCGGCGGATGACCTGGGCGTGCATGAACTCCGGCACCACGCCCGGGGGCGGCAGTTCTCCGATCGGATACAGTTTCTTCGTATGGCGCACGGTGGAAGCCATAGAACCGTCCGACTAATATGCTCTCTCTTGAATTTAGCAAGTAGTATTTTCCGCATTAGAAAATCATAAATACTTGCCGGTTCCGTGCCGGAGGAAGATCGTTCCGGCATAGTATATGAGCGAGTTGTTATGCGGATCAGTGGAGAGCGTACGCATCAGCGGCGTGGGGACGGCCTTTGCTTCGAGCGGATGCTGGATTCATAACAACGACATTCATGAACTTCTGCACGGGTCGGCGTGGCGGAACATCATGAAAGACCAGGGCCTGGACCCGCGGTACTATGAGCAACGCCACGGTTTTGTGCGCCGACACTGGACCCACATGCCCGGCGAGGCACTGTCCTCCGACGAACCGACCTCCGCAGATTTGATGACCGACGCGGCGCGGGCCGCACTGGAACAGGCGCGGATCCGTCCGGAAGATGTTTCGCTGTTCATCGCCGTGTCCACGACATCGCCACGGTACACTTCGTCGCTTGGTACGTTGGTTGGCGGCCGCCTGGGCCTGCGCAGTCCCGCCTTCGAAATGAAATCGGGTTGTTCTTCCTCGCTGTACGCCTTAACCATCGCCTATCGATTCTTAGCGGACGGAGCGCGACACGTATTGATCGCGGCAGGAGAAACACTCTCGCGGGTGCTACCACCGCGGGCACCGCTCATCTACTCCGGCGGCGACGGCGCCGGTGCCGTCGTACTGAGTCGCGAATCTTCCGGCGACTCCGGCCTGCTCGCCGCGTACTTAGACTCCGACGGAAGCTTTGCTCAGGACATGGGCGTGCCGGGTAACCTGCCGCCGCTCCGGAGTGATCTGGACGCGGGGAACTATTATATGGCCGCAACTGCAAAGATCGGTGACGCGGCGAAAGAACGCTGGCCGGAAAGTGCGGCCGCCGTCTTGCGGGCAGCCGGCTGTAGCGGCAATACCGTAGATCTCTATGTTCCGCATCAAGTAAGCCGGGATCTCATCTACCACGGTGCCGAAGTTGCCGGCATCCCCCGCGATCGGGTGGTGGATTGCCTCGATCGTTACGCCAACTGCGGTTCGGGTACGGTCTTGATTGCGCTGGCCGAAGCGCAGCGCCAGGGTCGTTGGGAGACGGGCAGCACGCTGTTGTTGAACGCCGTCGGCGGCGGGCTCGCCTGGGGAGGATTGCTGCTTCGCGCGTGAGCCGTGAGAGGATGCATGGGCACACTGGATGAAAAACGAGCGCTGATCCTCGGGGCCGGCCGCGGCATCGGCGCGGCGACAGCCGCCGAATTTGCGGTACGCGGCGCGCAGGTCCGCCTCGTGGCGCGGAGCGAGGCGGAACTAATCGCACTGCACGGGAAGTTAGACGGCCAGGGACATGGGCACCACGCCCTGGACCTCAGCTCTGCCGACGACTGTGCCGCGCTCATCGACGCTATCGCAAGCGAACCGCCGCACATCGTCGTACAGAACTTTCACGCACGCAGCCGACTGAAGAGACTGCGCCACATTCACGCATCGGATCTGGCCGAGAGTATCCGCGCAAATACCGAGGCCCTGCTGCAACTCCTCGCGGCGGTGCTGCCGTTTCAACGCGAGGCCGGCTTTGGCCGTTGGATCAGCGTAAGTTCCATGGCCGCCCGTCTCGGCGGCCCGGGACAGGCATCGTATGCGGCGGTGAAATCGGCCATCGAGAGCATCTATCGTACACTGGCCGTGGAAGAACACCGTACCGGCATTACGGCGAACATCGTGTCACCCGGCTTCATCGATACGCCGGGCGTGCGCGAGAATTATCCGGAGGCATTGCGCGAACGTCTTGCCGCGATGAACCTCAGCGGACGCGCCGGCACAGCGGAAGAAGTGGCGCATGCGATTGCGTTTCTGGCGGAGCCGGCCGCCGCGTTTGTTACGGGGAGCAATCTTGTAGTGGACGGTGGTCTGGAGCGCGGCTGGTTTTTGAATCGGAGCGATTGAGTCTCGCAACTCACGCCGCATCGCCCGACTGGTTCTGCACCATGGCGCGCCAGACGATTTGCCAGGCGCCGTCGGTTTGTTGCAACGCCCAGTGTTCGCGGCCCTGTTCTTTGTGACTCTCACCGTTCAGCGTGTATTCGATCGTGTAGTCCATGATCACGACGCCGGTGCGACCCCAGGTGCGAATGCTGCGGCGGCGTACCTCGAAGGCGCGGGTCTGCGCTGCGCTTACATAGTCTTTGATCGTTTGCAGGCAGGCGTCGCGGCCCGCGATTTCGGTTTCGCCGTCGGGGGCGACGAAGATGACGTCCGGATGCAGGAGCGGTGTAATGTCATCGATGCGGCCCCGGGTCCAGCCGTCGTTGAAGTGTTCCATGAGTTGTGGGATGGCGTCGGGCATGTTTGGTTGGTGGCTGATGTTAAGTCGGCGTCAAGGAATTAGCGGCGGACGGGCTTTGTGTAGATCGTGGCGTTTCTCCGCAGAAGCGCGGAGGGGTAGCACCAGGCTAAATAAGATCAGAAAGTGGTATTGGTGGTGTTGAATTGTTGCTCCGATTGAGAGTTGCTACCTGCATTGCTTGAGTCGTTGGTTTACTTTTTCCCCGGGCGACAACAGGTTGCAGTTGCAGCCGAGTATGTGATCACCTGTCCGGTTTGAATATTGGAGCCAGCCGCACATCATCGACTTGCTTGCGATCTGCCCCTCGCTCCCAAAATGCAATTTCTTGAACTCGATTATCTCCCCTCCGGGGAGGATGCGCATAAAGGCCCAAGTCCAGCATATACGCTTCGTATCGTCCATGATAACTCTTAGCGCTTGTGTTTTCATGGACTTGATGAATATACCTGTAATCGAGTAACTTGCTCATCAATTCCTTGAAAGTGCGATTCTGCGATGAATCATCCTTGGTAATCAGGAAAACATTCTTCTTCGCATCTTCAACGCAGAAGGAAACTATTTGCTCTTTTAGTTTTTCTAGTTCATCGAGTTCGTCACCTTCCATAGTTGTGAGATCTTGATTCTTCGTTTCCTGCAGATAGAGAGTCGCCGCCTCATTGATAAGCAATGTATCTATTTTTTCCTTGTCTGCATCGCGCCCCCGCTCAATCGCTCGTGCAAGCACGTTTATGAAGTCACGTGGTACTCCTCCCGATGCCAAGATCAATTGATGCCAGGATTCGCCTCCAAATAATGCATCAAAGTAGCCAACATCTTGACTACCAGTCGCACTCTTGCTGATCTCCTTCCAAATTCGCGAAATAAAATCCTGAACAGATTGAAAGTTTCTAAACGATTTATCGAGATCTATAGGCTGAATATCGTGACGCAGCTGTGATCCAATAGATGCCCGCCCCTCTATACGATATATTTTGCTGCGATGAGGGATCGTGCCTATTTTCAGATAGGCCGCCTCATTTTTCACAAGGGAACCCACATAATCCAGAACGCTAGCTTGGTTTTCGATACCCAAATGATAAAAATCATCTATGATAATAAAGCAAGGGCGGCCGAACCAAGTAAGGATGTCCCTCAGAAGTAAGCTCGCATCGTGTAGGTGACGATCTATTTCTTCTGATTTCAAGTAATCTCCAGAATGCGTCTCTTCTACGCTGTTCGTAGTCCGCTCCCCCGCTCGTAATTGATTTTTTCCGGCATAAAGATCCAATCCCATCTCACTATCAAGGTTAGACTTTTGCCCACGCTTAAGCTCTGATTTTGTGAAGCCCTGCAATCGTAGAGCCAAATACTCCTCTTCCCTCTTCAAACGTCTCATCAGAGAGTACCTCTTTGGCGACCAGAAGCACCGCCAAAAAGGCGTCCGTTTATTTATCAATACTTTTGCACCCGCGAAGATGACGCGAAGTATTTGAATTAGCACATCGGGATAGTCTAACTTTTTGTATTTATCTATGTCGACCCATATCAGCCCATCACCCCGCTCATTTACTCGCCGCTCCAATTCGGTTAGAAGCATCGTTTTTCCAGCGCCTCTTCTACCAAATATTACCGTATGAGAGTGCAATTCGATTTGATCAATATGGTCACTTGGGTCGATATATTCCATGGAGCGCCTCCGATCAGATCTAGACGCTTGTAAGTATAGGAATAGACGCCGAACAATTTCATCTTCTAGCTTTACCATTCTACTAAGCCTGCCGAACCAGAATATTGACACAATCAAGCATGGGCTGATTTTTTATAAACCACTAAACCTTAGGCCCTTTCCGGAGATCTGCCTCCGCCAGTCTAGTCTAACCATCCCCCCTTCGCGCCTCTGCGGTAAAAACGCCATAATCATCCCCACTCCCGCCCCAAATTTCCAGTTGCCCCCGAAGCAATGAACAGCCATTCCGTCACCGATGCCCCGACTCCAATCATCCATTCGCACGAGCACCGAAGAGTATCAGCAAAACGCCGCGGCGTTGCAGGAGCGCACGCAGTACATCCGCGAAACCGCGCAGCGCATCCAGCAAGGCGGCGGCGAGAAGTCGCGGAAGCTGCACGAATCCCGCGGCAAATACTTCGTGCGCGATCGCATTCGACTCCTGCTGGATCGCGGGTCGCCGTTTCTCGAAGTCGGTCTCTTTGCCGGTCACGGCGTCTATGAATTCGAAACACCCGCCGCGGGAATCGTGTGCGGCGTGGGCTTGATCGAAGGCGTGGAGTGTATGATCGTTGCGAACGACGCCACGGTCAAAGGCGGCACTTACGTACCGCTTACCGTGAAGAAACATCTGCGCGCGCAGGAGATCGCCCTCGAAAATCGTTTGCCGTGCATCTATCTCGTCGACAGCGGCGGCGCGTTTTTGCCGATGCAGGACGAGGTCTTTCCGGATCGCGAGCACTTCGGCCGCATCTTCTACAACCAGGCACGGCTCTCGGCGCAAAAGATTCCGCAGATCGCCGTGGTGATGGGTTCGTGCACCGCCGGCGGCGCTTACATCCCGGCCATGTCCGAGGAAACCGTCATCGTCCGCGAGTACGGCACGATCTTCCTCGGCGGGCCGCCTCTGGTAAAGGCCGCCACCGGCGAAGAGGTCACTCCCAACGAGCTGGGCGGGGCCGAGGTGCACACCGAAAAATCCGGCGTGGCCGATCACTACGCCGTGAACGACGAAGATGCGCTCAGCATCACTCGCACCATCGTGCGCAATCTCAATCACCAAAAGGCCGGCAAACTTCCGCGGATCGTAAGTTACGACGAGCCCCTCTACGATCCCGCCGAAATCTACGGCGTCATTCAAAAGGATGCGCGCAAGTCGTACGATGTACGCGAGATCATCGCCCGCATTGTCGACGGGAGCGTCTTCGACGAATTCAAGCAGCGCTACGCCACGACCATCATCACGGGCTTTGCGCGTATTTTTGGTTATCAGGTGGGCATCATCGCCAACAACGGAGTCTTGTTTTCCGAAAGCGCGCTCAAGGCGACGCACTTCATTGAACTGTGCTGCGAACGAAACGTGCCGCTGCTCTTTTTGCAGAACATCACGGGTTTTATGGTGGGCCGCCAGTACGAGGCCGGCGGCATCGCCAGGGACGGCGCGAAAATGGTGACCGCCGTCTCCACGGCCAACGTTCCGAAACTCACCGTCGTCATCGGCGGTTCGTACGGAGCCGGAAACTACGGCATGTGCGGGCGCGCTTACTCGCCGCGTTTTCTATGGATGTGGCCGAACGCGAAGATCGGCGTGATGGGCGCCGAACAGGCGGCGTCGGTTCTCTTAACTGTGAAGCAAGATCAGTTAGCCCGCGACGGCAAATCGCTGAACGAACAGGAACAGGCCGAATTCAAGCAGCCCATCCTGGACGAGTACAACGCAAAGTCGGACACGCTCTATTCCAGCGGCCGGTTGTGGGACGACGGCGTCATCGATCCCGCGGATACGCGCCGGGTGTTGGGTCTTTCGCTTTCGGTCTGCGACAACGCGCCGATTCCGGAACCGAACTTCGGTTTGTTTCGTATGTAGATCTTCTGCGGGGGCCGGTGCACCCGCGGTTCCCAATTGAGCGGGTGCACCGGCCCCCGCAGAAGATGAAGGGTAGAAGCAATCGTAGCCGGCTTTCGAGGAAGACGCCGTTCCGGTCCGCTCAACCCCGCTCCCCGGCATAACCTCCGCCCGTCGGCTGGAACCAGCCGTACCCATACTCTTTTTAACCCACGCTCACCGCAACTTACACCACGATTCGGGACGCTGGCGATCTCACGGATAAAACGTCGCCTGCACGCTGACCCCGTGCTCGTACTCCTGCTCACTCGCGATCGACACGGGCGCGGCCACGCTTAAGGCGAAATCATCTTCGATCTTAAAGCGCAAACCCGGCGCCACCTGTGTGGAAAACAGGCGTCGTTCCTTAGGGGCGAAGCGCATCTTACGCTGAAACTCCGCGAACACATCGAAGCCGTCGAAGACCAGGCCGGCTTCGGCTTCCCAGACCCAGGCACGATCGAAGGTCTCCTCTTCGGTTTCGCGAAAGCGACTGTTCGTCTGCACGTTTCCGCGAATCGCCGTGGTGATATAGACCGGGCCCGGGCTCCAGGACAGACCGAGACGCGATTCGAAACGGCCCAGGCGATTGCTGCCGATCCCGCGCGCGTCGTTTCCCGTGGGCCATTCAATCTCCACGCCGGCGGCTCCGTAGAAGTCCCGCCAGCGCAGACCGAAGCGGCCGCCCGTGGCGATGTTGTCGAGATGCGAGCGATCGCCGTCGATGGAGTCGTCTTTGCGCGTAACCGGGACGTCGAAGTAGACCGATCCCCAGGATGCGTAGGCGTATTCGGCGAGCAAGGTCGCGGTGGTCGTGCGTTCGAAGGTTTCGTTTTCTTCGGATTGAAAGTGCGCACCGGCCAGGCGCACACGATGTCGGGGCAACAGCGTCTGCGTGAATGCGCCGTCCGGCGGTAACTGTCGCTCGGCGTAAGTTAGCGAGGGAGCCGCTGTGACGGCGAGCGTTGCAATCGCAAGCAGGTTTCGAATCACCAGCTACCTGAAGCTCCACCGCCGCCGAAGCTGCCGCCCCCGCCCGAGAAGCCCCCGGAGAATCCGCCGCCGCCACCGCTGGAAAAACCACCGCCGCCGATCCGCCCACCGCTGAGGCCGATGACCGTGATAATGAACATGAGAACCCCGTAGAACAGCGCGGAGGCGAGGCCCACCGAAAGAATCACACCGATCACGAACGTCACCACGCCGAGACCGCCCGAGAAGAAGAAACGCCAGGGAAACGGAATCGCGCGGAAGAAAGCGCCGATCAGAAAGGCGCCGATGAATACGATCGAGCTGAACTTGTCGGCGGCGTCGGAGGTTCCGCCGTCACCGCCGCTCGAGGTTTGCGCCGGTTCGGGCAACGGCTCGTCCATGATCGCGGCGGCGATGACGTCCACCCCGGAACGAATGCCGGTGTAGAATTCGCCGTCGCGAAAGTGCGGCACGATATGTTCACGGATGATGCGACTCGCCAGCGCGTCCGGGATGGCGCCTTCGAGACCGTAACCAACTTCGATGCGCAGACGCCGATCTTCTTTGGCGACGAGCAGAATCACACCGTCGTCGACTTTCCCGCGACCGATCTGCCACTCTTCGGCCACGCGAATGGAGTACTGCTCGATGGCCTCGGGTCCCGTCGTCGGCACGATGAGTACGACTACCTGAGCACCCTTGTCGACTTCCAGGCGGCCGAGCACGGCGTCCAGTTCTCGGCGCTCGTTTTCCGTTAACGTTCCGGTAAGATCAGTTACGCGCCCGCGCAGAGGCGGCACCGCGACTTCTTCCAGTAATGCAGGATCAGCCAGGCCGTCGTCCTGGGCCGCCACGGGCAGGGCGATGAGGGACAACAGAAAAACCGCGCCGAAAAAAACGGAGCGGGCGATGCGGGGTTTGTTCAGTCGATCAATCAAAATTCACTTCGGGCGGTTTGGAGATGGCCTCTTCGTTCTCAGGTTGGAACGTGGGCTTCGGTGTGTAGCCGAACATGCGGGCGGTAATGTTGTTCGGAAACGTACGCACGTCCACGTTGTACTGCTGTACGGCTTTGATGTAGCGCATGCGGGCGACGGCGATGCGATTCTCGGTACCTTCCAACTGCGCCTGGAGATCACGAAAGTTCTCGTTGGATTTGAGCTGCGGATAGTTTTCCGCCACGAGCAACAGTCGCGACAGGGCGGAGCCCATGGACG
The DNA here is from genome assembly GCA_965227295.1 of Leptonemataceae bacterium. Lineage (GTDB taxonomy): Bacteria > Spirochaetota > Leptospiria > Leptospirales > Leptonemataceae > JANSYA01. The sequence goes on from OZ245742.1 coordinate 1,033,274, forward strand.
ACTGCGCCTGCTGAAACTTCGCGAAGGCGGCCGGATCGTCCAGCAATTCCGGCGTGGCGTTGATGCCGCCGACGCGAGAGCGAGCCTCGGTGACTCTAATGAAGACTTCTTTCTCCTGGTCGGCAAAGGCCTGCACAGTTTTCACGAGGTTGGGAATGAGGTCGTAGCGGCGCTGGTACTGGTTCAGAACCTCGGCCCAGGCAGCCTTCACGGCTTCGTCGTTGGCCTGGATCTGGTTGTAGCCGCAGCCGCTCGTCGAGAGGGCGAACGCAAAGACGGCTGCGATGAGCACCGCCCGGCGAAGATGCGAAAAAGATCTGGAAACGATGGTTGCTGTCATGCGATGAGTCATTCTGCCTGAATTCCAGCGACGCAAACATCGCCGGTCAATCAAAATTCCAGGCACCCGGACTTTATGAAATTCCAATCCATCCTCGAACGCACGAAAGACCAATTCATGTCCCAGGGCAACGACTGGCCGGAGCTCGTCGGCCTGCTCCTCTACTCGCTCATCCTGATCGTTTTCATCCTCGTCGTGCGCTTTCTCGTGCTGCGCGTCGTTCTCCGGCGCACGAGCGACCGCCTGGAGCGTCAACGCTGGCGGCTTACGAGCATGTACATCAGCTTCTTCCTGACGTTGCTGCTGCTCACGCCGGTGTGGCTGTCTTCGCTGAGCGGTGTCCTGGCCATCCTCGGCCTCTTCGGCGCCGGTGTGTTGATTGTTACCAAAGAACCGATCCTGAACATCGTCGCCTGGTTTTACATCATGACCCGCCGGCCGTTTACGATGGGCCATCGCGTTGCGGTCGGCGATCTCATCGGCGACGTGATTGAAATTCGGTTGCTCGACTTTACCATGATCGAGGTCCTGCCCCGGGAGCGCGGCGGCCAGAGTACCGGGCGCATTATGCACGTACCCAACGGGCTGGTGTTCACCACGGCCACGGCGAATTCCAGCAAAGAGTTTTCGTTCAACTGGAACGAGGTTCTCGTGCCTTTAACACCGGAAAGCGACTGGAAAAAGGCGGAGCAGATTCTTTTGACCATCGCCAACAAAACCATCGAAGCGATCAGCCGCGAGGACCAACGCATCCGCCACGCCGAGGAGGTACACGCCATCCAGTACACCATGCTCACGCCGTCGGTCTACATCGAATTCCGGGCCGGCGCCGTAGTTTTATTTTTGCGGCACTTAACGGAGCCCCGCCGCGTCCGAGACATGACGGACCGCATCTGGCGCGCGATCCTGACGCAGTTCGCCGAGGAGCCGAACATTACCTTGAATACGGAGGCGTCGGAGTGAAAGGTTCGCCAACGACCCGAATCGTGACGTAGGTGGCGGTCAGCGTAGATTAAGACTTTTATGGGCACGGCTGGTTCCAGCAGATGAACGGAGGTTGTGCCGGGGAATGTGGTAAGGCGCACCGGAACGGCGTCTTCTTCGTAAGGGACGTTTTCGAAGCTGAGTCGCAATGCGACGTCCGGGTCGAGGCGGACAGTCTTAACAAAACGAAATTCCACAACTCCGAAGAGCCGTAGCCTGTACTAGCCAACACCCGATCTGACACTCCTGCCTGTCAGATATGATCAGGTCGATACCTGATGCTGTTTATGCAGCATCTTTTCACGCGCCACGGCGATGGATTCAGCGAACGTTTGCGCCGGCGTCTTGCCGAAGCAGTACTTGCCGCTGTGCGTCCGTTCCTGGTTATACTCGAGCATCCATTCATCCAGATCGGCTTGCAGCTCCTCGATGCTTGAGTAAAGTTTCTTGCGAAACGCGACGGCGTAGAATTCTTCCTGAATCGTCTTGTGAAAGCGTTCGCAGACGCCGTTCGTTTGCGGATGCCGCGCTTTGGTTTTGGTGTGATCGATGTCCTCCATCGCGAGGTACAACTCGTACTCGTGATTCTCCGGCTTGCCGCAGTACTCCGTGCCGCGATCGGTGAGCACGCGCAGCAGCGGGATGTTGTAGTCCGCGTAGAACGGCAACACACGATCGTTCAGCAAGTCGGCCGCCGTCAGTGCGTTCTTGCGATCGTAAAGTTTTGCAAAGCCGACCTTAGCGTACGTGTCGATGAAGGTCTGCTGGTAGATCCGCCCCACGCCCTTGATATTGCCCACGTAATACGTGTCCTGCGAGCCCAGATAGCCGGGGTGGTGCGATTCGACCTCGCCGTGCGCTTCTTTGTCCTGGCGGCCTTTCTCAAGCGCCGCGACCTGCGCCTCGGTGAGGATGATCCCCTCCTGAGCCACGCGGGCTTCCAGAGCCTTCAGACGCTTCTTGAACGTCTCCATGTCGTGCCGCAACCAGACCTGACGCACGCCGCCCGGTGAGATCGAAACGCCGCGCTTGCGCAGCTCATTCGACACGCGCAATTGACCGTGCGCCGGCTTCTCGAACGTGAACTCGATCACCGCGTCTTCCACATCCGCCGGAATCCGGTTCTTCTTGTTCGGCTTGCGCCGCGTGAGATCCTTGAGAGCTTCTTCCCCGCCGGTCTCATACAACCGCTGGTAGCGGTAGAACGTATCGCGTGATACGCCCATCACCCGGCAAGCCTCTGCAACGTTATTCAGAGTGCGGGCCAGCCTCAAGATACCCACCCGGTGCTTTACGATTTTTTGTTCTGCTGTCATCTCTTTCCTCCGATACAAATTATATCGGAGTGTCAGATGGAATCTTGACTATTTCACGTAGCCAGAACATCCCCTCTTCCATTCCGCAGCATACATTGTGATTCTCACAGCAGACTTCGCGAACTACGGCTCTTGAATACCGGAAACGCGCGATTTATTCGCCGGATGCGGCTTCGCTGGTCCTTACTTTGATTTCACTGTGCAACGTGCGATGCACCGGACACTTGTCGGCGATCTCCATCAACTTCGCGCGCTGCGCGTCGTCCAGGTCGCCGATCAATTCCACCTCGCGGTCGATGACGTCGATCTTGCCCTGTTTCGTTTCGCAGTTCTCGCAATCTTCGGCGTGCACCTTCGCGTGATCCAGATGCACGCGAATATTTTTCACCGGCCACTTCTTGCGATCCGCGTACATTTTGATCGTCATCGAAGTACACGTTCCCAGCGCGGCGAGCAATAGATCGTACGGGTTCGGCCCCTGGTCCTGGCCGCCGACGCTCGTGGGTTCGTCGGCAATGAGACGATGCCGGCCGAGGCGCACGTCGCTGGTATACGGAACTTCGCCGGTACTGACACCAACCTGATGACCCGTGCGAAAATCCGGCGCGTCCTCGTCGATGCCGTCCAGGTATCGTTGAGACCAGGCACCGATCATCTGCCCGGCGAACAGCGAATCCTGCTTCTTGCCCATGAGATGATCCGCCCCGTCCAGGCCGATGAAAGACTTCGGGTGTTTCGCGGCGACAAAGATCTTCGTGGCGTTGTTGATGCCCACAACGTTGTCGATGGGCGAGTGCAGTACGAGCAGGGCCTTCTTTAACTTATGCACACATTCTTCTAAGGTTTGCTCGCGGATGTCTTCCAGCAACTGCTTCTTGATCTTAAACGGTCGGCCCTCGATCTTCACCTCGGCCACGCCCCGCTCTTCGATGTCTTCCAGCGAATTCTGAAAGTGCTTCTCGATGTGTTCCGGCGACGCCGGCGCGCCGATGGTCACCACCGCCCGGGCGGACGGTACGTGTTCCGCGGCGCGCAGGACCGCGGCCCCGCCCAGGCTGTGGCCGATGAGAATCTGCGGCGGTGCGTAGTTCTTTGCCAGGTACTCGGCCGCCTCGACCAGGTCGGCGACGTTCGAGGAGAAGTTCGTATCGGCAAATTCGCCCTCGCTTTCACCGAGGCCGGTAAAATCAAAACTCAGCACGCCGATGCGGTACTCGCCCAGGCCCTGGGAGATGTTGCGGATGGCGGTCAGATTCTTGTTACACGTAAAACAATGCGCGAAGAGCGCGTAGGCCACGGGATCGCCGGTTTCCGGCAGCTCCAGGCGCGCGGACAATTTTTGACCGGAGGAGTTTTCGAACGTAAGTTTTTCGATCTTCATAATTGGCTATATTATACATTGCATGAACGAAAACAAGCGCAGGAAACGCATTCTTCTCATACCCGGCCTCGGCGGCTCCGGACCGGAGCACTGGCAGAGCCACTGGCATGCCGAAGCAGATCGCGCCCGCGAAATCCTGAGCGTCGGCGCGAAGAACCTCGTCTTCGATCGTGTGGAGCAGGATGATTGGGATCGACCGGATCGCGAACAATGGCTGCAACGCCTCGACGAGGCGGTGAAAGAGGGGCGAGAAGCCGGCGACGAACTCATCCTGGTCCCGCACAGTCTCGCCGTCTCACTGACGGTCTTCTGGGCCCGGGAACTCGCCGATCGAGATTCCGAACTCGCTGCGGATAAGGCGGCCCCGCCCCGGGGCTTTCACGGTGTTGTCGGCGCACTCTTCGTCTCGCCGAGTGATACGGAGGCCCCGGATTTCCCGCCGGAAGCCCGAAGCTTCGCGCCGATGCCCCTGGACTTCGCGCCGCCGTTTCCCATCATCGTCGCCGCGAGCGAGGACGATCCGTTCGTGAAATTCGAACGCGCGGAGTACTTCGCCGGGCAATGGAAAGCGCACTTGCGCAACGTCGGCAGCCTGGGACACATCAACGCCGAATCCAGGCTGGTGCTATGGGAACCCGGCCTGCGTCTGCTCGCAGAATTGTTGTAGTAAAGTTCTTTAAGCATACGTCAAATTAACTTCTACGCTATGAGTATTTCACAAATCAAAGGAGCGCGTGTCCCGGTAAAAATGTGGACCGACGTAAACGAGGTCGAGTCCCAGGCGCTGCAACAACTGCGTAACGTCGCGTCGTTACCGTGGGTATACAAACACGTCGCCGCCATGCCGGACGTTCACTTCGGCAAGGGCGCCACGGTGGGTTCGGTCATCGCCATGAAAGAAGCGGTGTGCCCGGCCGCGGTGGGTGTGGACATCGGCTGCGGTATGGCCGCGGTACGTACAAACTTGACGGCGAACGATTTGCCGGAAAGCCTTCGGGAAATTCGCACGGAAGTGGAAGCATCGATCCCGGTGGGCTTCAACTCCCACAAGAGCGCGGTGGTCAACTCACTGTTCCGCCACGGCGAGAACTACAAGTTCGCGAAGAAGTTGTACGACGACTTTGGTGACTTAAGTTCTCGCGTGCACAACTTAAAAGAGAAGTCTCTGCGCCAGGCCGGTACCCTGGGCGGCGGCAACCACTTCATTGAGCTGTGCCTGGACGGAGAACAGAACGTGTGGATGATGCTGCACTCGGGCAGCCGGAACATCGGCAAAGAGCTGGCGGAATTTCACATCGCCCGTGCGAAGAAACTCGCGCACAACGGCGATGTGCCGGACCGCGATCTCGCCGTGTTCCTGGCCGGAACGCCGGAGATGGACGAGTACCGGCGAGACCTGTACTGGGCGCAGAACTACGCGTACCTGAACCGTCTGACGATGCTTGAACTGTATCTGCGCGCGCTGCGCAAATTCTTCCCGAACATCGAAGAACGCGAGCGGGTCATCTGTCACCACAACTACGTGGCGGAGGAAAACCACTACGGCGAGCACGTCTATGTTACGCGTAAGGGCGCGATCCGCGCGGGCCTGGGCGACATGGGCATCATCCCGGGCAGCATGGGCACGCGTTCGTACATCGTGCGCGGTCTGGGCAACGCCGAGTCGTTCGAAAGCGCGTCTCACGGCGCCGGTCGCCGCATGTCGCGCAGCAAGGCGAAAAAACAGTTCAGCCGCGAAGACCTGGTGCGCATGACCGCGGGTGTCGAGTGTCGCAAGGACAACGGGGTGATCGACGAAATCCCCGGTGCCTATAAGGATATCGACAAGGTCATGGAAAATCAGCGTGATCTGGTGGAGATCGTTTACGAACTCAAACAGGTCATGTGCGTGAAGGGGTGAGCCGGGTAACCGGCTTGCCCCGCCTATCGTGCTAACCTCAATCGGTACGCTTCTAAGCGCTCACGGCTTTCCGCGAGCATTTTCTCGTTCAGCCGCCCCGCGCGCTTCGCCCGCAGCAACGCCGCGAGCACCGGAAATACGTTCTCCCCGTCGTACGACACGAGCAGCAAATCCACGCCGGCGTTCAGTGATTCCACCGCCGCGCCGCCGATGCCGCCCGGGCCGTGGAACGTGGGGCGCATGTTCAGATCGTCCGTGATGACCGGGCCGGTGTGGCCGACATCCTCGCGCAATAGCCGCACCACCGCGGCCGAGAGCGAAGCCGGTCGTTGCGCATCCACGGAGTTTAAGTGTAAATGGGCTAACATTACGAACGCGCGCGCACTGCGCGCCGTTTCTGTGAACGGCAGCCAGTCCGTAGCGTGCAGTGCTTCCGGCGTCACGCGGAGGTGTGCGTCAAAGAAGTGCGTGTCCACCGGGACCCGGCCCAGCCCCGGAAAGTGTTTGAGCGTTGCGTATACGCCCCGGCGTTCGAACTCCGCCGCGTAAGCTGACACGGCATTCGCAACGATGCGTGCATTGGAATGCAGAGCTCGCCGTTCGATGCGACTGAACATATCGAACACGGACGGCGCGCGATCCACCGGTCGCAGATCGGCCACCGGCGCCAGGTTCACGTTCACACCCACGGATTGGAGCGCCGCCGCCTGGACCGCGGCGTAGTCTCGCGTGGCGGAATCAATCTCACCGGTCGCGGCTGCTTCCATGACATCGGCGAGCAACGGTTGCTGTTCCAGCGGCGGCGAAAGGCGCGAGACGTGTCCGCCCTCCTGATCCGTGGCGATCCACAGCAACGGCAGATCATTTCGTATGCGTAGTTGCTGGAGCTGCGCGATCTCAGCGGCGAACGTTTCGCGGCTCTTCGTGCGGGCGTTGCGGGCGGTCACAAACAAACCGCCGACGAATCCGTGCCGTGCGAGTTCCATAGCGAATTTTTTCTCGCGATAGCCGGCCACCAGGTGCACGCCCAGGCCACGAATCTCTTCCGCAGAGGCCGCATACACCAACGCGCGGTCGTTGCGAAAACTCAGCTCCGCGTGCAATCCGAAGCCAACGGCCGTTGCAGCGAGGGTGACAATCAGCACGCGCTCCGGGATCGAGAACAAGAACTGCGGCCGGCCCAAACGAAACGACCGACGGCCTGCGGCGAAAGCGATGAGAACCAGCGCGCTCAGCAGCAACACGCCGAGGGGAATTAGAGGATCCGAAAACGCCGTGCGGATCTTTGCGATCAGCGGATCCCGAAACAACAGGCCGCAAAACAACAGGCCCGTCGCAAAGCCGGCCGTGACGGTGAATCGCAGGAGTGCTAACATTTATCCGGGAGCACTTAGCGGTCTTTCGGCGGATAATACACCAGGGCGGCACCGGTGACGGCGAAGGCCGGCGCCAGCAAAATGCCAAGGATCGGAACGAAGAGCGCCAGAAAAAATGCGCCGCCGAGACCGAAGATTTCCATGCGATGTTGTTTCGCGAGCTGTTTGCGTTCCCGGACCGAGGCGGACTCCTTTTCGAACAAAAGATCGAAGGATCCCCGCCCCAGGAAGTACGACTGCGCCGCGGCGTTCACCAGCGCGCTGAAGGGGCCCACCAGATAACTCACGAGCAGTATGACGATGCCCGCCGCGCTGTGCTTGAATCCCGTCCCGGCTCCGATGAGGGCGTTACGAAAATCCTGGGCCAGGGTCGTCGTACGGCGCTCGCCGGTGTGGATCTGTTCCACCTGCTCCAGGAGCGGCCCGAGAAACGGAATGATCACGAGGGAAAGCACCGGCCGAAAGAGCACTAACGTCAACACGATTGCGGTTACCAACTGAAGAAAGTAGCCGGACCAGTCCAGGATCACGACGAGCGTTTCGTTGGAGATGAACTCCGCGAGATAGTGTTCCCAGAGATAATGCCCGAGATATTCGGCGCCATAGAGCGAAGCCGTGAAGATCAGAGCGCCGGCAAGCAGGCTGACGAGTCCCGGCAGGATGACGTACTTCCACAGGCTGTGCCGGTAAATAAAGGCCATGCCCCGAAAGAAAGCAAAGAAACCGTCTTTCCATTTCACCGGATTCATAGATCGTACAGTCCCCGGCGCGCCGCTTTGCGGAGGATGCGGCTGCCTTCAGCGTTGTCGAAGTACGGAATGTGTTCGCCGGTGTTGCGCCATATCTCGAATCGCCCGGCGTAGTAGTTGCGCGCGTTGCGGAACTCGTCCTTTTTCACGTCGCTCACATACACGTTCCAGACTACCAACACCGGCACAATGCCGAGGAATACCGGGCGCAAATCGTTTTGCCGGCGCAACCACAGGAGATACAACACCGCGCACAAGAATGCCGGCACGATGAGATACCGCGACACGTACACCACGCCGTCCTCGGGCAGCCGGGACAGCGAAGCCGCCGCAAGCGAGAGCAGCAACCATAATATCATCCCGGCAAAACTTAGTTCTTCCGGTTCCTTCTCGCTCCTTTGTCGACGCAATGCCGGCCGCCCGAACACGCCCCACAGCACCCAGGCCGAGGCGGCACAGAGGACGGTACCGACGATCAACTGCGGATACAACCAACCCGTGGAGCCGTAACGACTCACGTCCCAGCCGCCGAGAAAATCGAAAACCGAGCCCAGGGGGTAGCCGACGTGAAATAAAAAGAACACGATCTTTAAACCGAAGTTCTCGAACGGACTGTCCTGGGCCACTACCCGCGGATTGTAATAATCAACGAAGTACAGGGCAAAGACCGCTGCGAATACCAGGAGCCACACGATCAGCGCTCGCCACCGCCCCGTCACCAGCAAGATCAAAGCCCCCGGCAGTACCAGAAACAAACCGTTGCCGAACACGAGCACTGCTCCGAGGGCCGCGGCCAGGGCCGCCGCAAAGTACGCCGCACCCGGCCGCGCAATCCACAACAGCGCGAGAAAGGCCGGCAAAAACACCGGCGTACTGGTCATGGCCCCGGCCGTGTTCAACACCAGGGCGTAGTGGTGGAATTGAAAGACGAGCAGAAAGACCGGCGCCAGCACGGCGTAGCGCAGCAACGGATGTTTTACATGATGGGGCCGTCCGGCGAAACACAACACGAGCGCGCTCCCGAACAACGTCGCCGCTCCCAGAAGGTTCATGGCGTAGAGATCGATCGTGCCCGCCCAGGCGAACAGCAGCGTCACCACGCGCAGAAAAACGAAACGATGCTCGAAGTACTGAGCCCACAGCAACGCAACGCGTTCGCCGAAAGTGCCGGCGTCCTGGAATTCGATCGCGAACTTCAGAATCGCGGCGAAGTCGTCGTCGATGGGAAAGTCCGGCGTCAGCTTAGCAGTGTTTGCGTAGAAGTTAGCAACGGACCACAGGGCGGCGATGATCGCGAAACTCGCGGCGGCCGCCCTGGCCGGCATAAGACCGGGACCGTCCTTCATGCTCAGTCCGGCTCCCCGATGAGTCGCTGGAAGTCCGCTTCGAGTTCGCCGCCGCGCAGGTACTCCTGCAGCATGTTGCGGTTGTCGGCGATGCCCAGGTTCTGCATCTCCAGCGCGCCGATGCGGTCTTGCGGCGAGAACGCGCTCTCGCTCCGTTCCATGCTGAGCTTTTCCGGATGATAGGAACCGCCCGGGGCCTCGGTGGCAAGGATCGTGTAATCGTCACCGCGGCGGAGTTCCAGTTCGACGAAGCCGTTCACGGTCGAGGCCACCCAGCGAACGACGGCGTCGCGCAGGAGCATCGCCTCGGGATCGTACCAACGGCCCTCGTACAGCAACCGCGCCAGGCGGCGGCCGTGGGTGAAGTATGCATCCAGAGTATTCTCGTTGTGAATCGCGGACAGCAGGCGTTCGTACGCGGCGTGCAGCAGCGCCATACCCGGCGCCTCGTAGATGCCCCGGGACTTCGCTTCAATCACGCGGTTCTCGATTTGATCGCACATGCCGAGGCCGTGGCGCCCGCCGATCTTGTTCGCGCGATGAATCAACTGCACCAAATCGTCGATCTTCTCGCCGTTGATTTTCACCGGCACGCCGCGTTCGAAATCCACGCGCACCGTTTCGGCTTCGATCTTAACATTCGAGTCCCAGAACTTAACACCCATGATCGGCTCGACGATGTACATGGACTTATTCAGGTACTCCAGATCTTTGGCCTCGTGAGTGGCGCCGAGCATGTTGGCGTCGGTGGAGTAGGCTTTCTCCGTGGAAGTGCGATACGGCTTGCCGATGGATTCCAGGTACTCGGACATCTCTTTGCGGCCGCCGAAACGTTCCACGAACTGTTGATCCAGCCAGGGCTTGTATATCTTCAACTGCGGATTCACCAGCGCGCCGTAGCGATAAAAACGCTGGATGTCGTTGCCCTTATGCGTGGAGCCGTCGCCGAAGATGTGGACGTCGTCCTCGCGCATGGCCCGGATGATTGCGGTCGTGGTTACGGCACGGCCCAGAGGCGTCGTGTTGAAGTACTTCTTGCCGCCCGTGGCGATGTGAAAGGCGCCGCACTGGATGGCGCGCAATCCTTCGCGGCAGAGCGCCTCCCGGCAATCCAGCAGGCGCGCCCCGGCCGCCCCGTGATCCGTGGCGATGTGCGGGATCGAGTCCACATCGTCTTCGTCCGGCTGCGCAAGATGCGCCGTGTAGGCGTGCACGTCCAGGCCCTCGGCGTTCATCCAGGCCACCGCGCAACGCGTATCCAGACCGCCGGAAAACGCTATGCCTACTTTCGAACCTTTTTCCGGAAGCGAACCGTAAATGCGACTCATAGAAACCCGGTCCGTCGCTCCGGCTCTCCTGTAAATCAAATTGACAGCGCGGCCCGGAACAAGGTCGAATCCGGAGTGCCGCTGTTTCATCGCAACCAGCCCCTGGAGCTAACCATCAAAGGACGCACCGTCACCGGATCGTTGCTCTACGAAAAAGAACGCGAGCTGGCCGTGCGCGCGCTGCCCTTCGGCAACGGACAATCCAACGGCGCGGCCTCCGCGCTCGAGCAAATCCGTGAGGCCTTCCAGCCCGGCCTCATCCACGTGGACTACCGCCAGGGAAACTACGAGTGTCACTTCGAAAGCAAGCTTCTGAACATCGAAGCCGATCGCAGTTGCGAAGAAGGAACCATCATCGTGAACCTGGAAGTGCCCGGTCGCGTGCGCCGCAAGCTCGCCCCGGCAGCGCCCTGACAATCCCGCATGAATCTCGAAACATTCCAACAGGAAATCCGCGCCGAGGCCGAGCGCCTGCGCCGGGAATTTCAGATCGCCGAAGAAAACGACGGCCGTGATTTCAACGCTCGCGAGGACGGCCGGGACCGAAGCCTGCTCGCCCCGCTGCGCCTGGATGAACTGCACTTCACACCGGCGCCTGTAACGGATGCGCGCGGAACCTATCGCTATCGCGACCTCGCCGCCTTCGATGATCGCGAGTTCATTCGGGTTGCCTATCGCGCGCTCTTGCGGCACAGCCCCGATCCCCGTGGCGAAGAAAGTTATCTGCAACGATTGCGCAACGGTACACACAAGGCCGAAATCCTGGCGCGCCTGCGCTGGTCTCACGAAGGGCGGACGCAGAAGGTTCACGTCCGCGGAATGATCGGACCGCTGGCGCTCGCCGCCCTGGCCTACGTTCCGCTACTGGGTGCTTTGGTGCAGTGGTGCGTCGCAATCGTAACGCTGCCGTCCGCCCTGTACGTTTTAAGGTTTCGCCAGGAGAAGTTACGCGCGCACCTGAATCGAAGTCTGGAACGCCTGGAGCGCAAAACGAACGAACAGAGCGCACGCATCAACACTCTCCTGAGCGAAAACACCACCGACTGATTCCCCATGCCGTCCTCCTCCACGATTCACTGCCGCCGCGCCGCCGTGCTGTTGCGCCGGGCCGGGCCGGGGGATGCCGTAAGCGCCGACGCCATGGGTCAGTGCCTGGCCCTGCGTGCGCAGGGCATCGAGGCACAACTTTTCGCTCACGACGGCGAACTCCGCGGCGAAAACGTCCAGCCCGCCGCGAATCTACCGCGGTACGCGAATCATACTAAAGATCTAATCATCTATCATTACTCCATCGCCTGGGAAGAGGGTCTCGCCCTGATCGACCAAACTTCAGGAACGAAGATCTTAAAGTACCACAACGTAACGCCGCCGGAGTTTTTCGAACCCTACGAGCGCAACTACGCCCGGCTCTGCCGGCTCGGCCGCGGGCAACTGCATGACGTGGTACGCCGACCCTGGTTTCGATGGATCGGCGATTCGCGCTACAACGTCACGGACCTGCTTGCTGCCGGCGCCCCGGAGGAACGTTGTCGCATTGCGCCGCCGTTCGTACCCGTCGCGCCCCGGCGCCGCCTGGCGAAGGATCGCGCGCGAGCACGCAGGCAAGCCCTGGCCGCACCGCAGGGCCGAACGATCCTGAACGTCGGCCGCCTGGTGCCGAACAAGGGGCACGCCCTGCTCCTGCGTTCGTTCGCGTACTACGTGCATGCCGTTCGTTCCCGGGGCGAGGCCCCGCCGCGGCTGATCCTCGCGGGGTCGATGGATCCGAACCTGAGTCGCTACTACGACGAACTCCGCCGCATCAGCGTGCACAACGGAATCGAAGCGCTCGTGACGTTTACCGGTTGGATCAGCGACGAAGAGTTGCGCGCGTGTTACGAGGTCGCCGATCTGTTGAGCATTACCAGCGAGCACGAAGGCTTCTGCGTACCCATCGTCGAGGCCATGCGCCGCGGACTGCCGGTGCTGGTGCTCGAACGCGGGGCCGTCGGTGAAACCACGGGGGATGCGGGCATCGTGCTGGGTGAGGACGATGCGGCACAGTTCGGTGCGGCCATGGACCGGCTGCTGAACAATGCGGACATGATGACCGAACTCGCGCGCCGGGGCCGCCGACGTTTCCGCGGGCATTTCAGCATGCCGGCGGCGAAGCGCGCATTCTTCGAGGCTCTGCGTTAACTTCACTGGAAATCATCTTACTATGAACGGGAAACGCATCGCCATCCTCAACGCCCACGTCCATCGCGGCGACGCCGTCGGCCACGATACCCTGGAAATGTGCGCGGTCCTGCGGGCGGCCGGCCACGATGCGCGCATCTTCGCCCCGGGCGCGGACGCCGGCCTGCCGCTGCGAGTGGAACCCATGCGGAATGTACGCGCATTCATCCAATCTCCCGACGACATCTTGCTCTATCACTACACCGTCGCCTGGGAAGAGCCCCTCCAGCTCTTTCGCGAACTGGAATGCCGGCGCATCATCAAATACCACAACGTAACGCCGCCGGAATTCTTTGCGCCGTATCACTCCGGCTACGCCGACCTCTGCCGCCGCGGACGTTCCATGCTGCGCGAGTTCACGGCGACCCGGCCGGACCTCATGATCGGCGATTCGCAGTACAACGTCCAGGACCTCATCGAAGCCGGCGCCGATCCGGAACGCACCGCGGTGGTGCCGCCGTTCCACGCCATCGATGAACTCATCGAAACACTGGACGCCGATTTACACATGACCGCGCGGCTCAGTCCGGACGCCTTCGGTGCGCAGCGCAACGTACTCATGGTCGGCCGGGTGGTACCAAACAAGGGCCACGAGTTGTTGATTCGTTCGTTCGCGTTGTATCGCGAGTTTTATGATCGTCACTGCCGGTTGATCATCGCGGGGAAACGCGAGGTTTTGTTGCACGGTTATACCATGCACCTGCGTCGATTGATCGAGCGCCACGAACTGGAAGACGCCGTTCTGTTTACAGATCGCATATCGGCGGAAGCGTTGAAGGCGTGTTACCTCACCGCCCACGCGTTCTGCATGACCAGCGATCACGAGGGTTTTTGCGTGCCTCTCATTGAAGCCATGGCCTTCGGCATCCCGGTGCTCGCGCTGGATCGCGGCGCAGTGGGCGAGACGGCCGGCGACGGAGCCATCGTGTGGAACGAAAAAGATCCCGCACTGTTCGCCGCAAGTCTCGGAAGGATCCTTGGCCGCGACGGCGAAGGCGACGCGCGGGAACTCGCCGAACGTGGACGGCAACGGTACCACGAGCACTTTACGAACCGTGTCATTCGCGAACGCTTCTTACAGGTGTTGGAGCCGTTTCTGTGAAACGCGTCGCCCTGGTGGTCCAGCGCTGTCACGCCGATGTCGTCGGCGGGGCGGAAAGCCTGGCCTGGCAGTACGCGGAATTCCTGCGCGACGCCGACGGCTACGCCGTGGACGTCCTCACGAGCCGGGCCGTGGACGCGGATACCTGGCGCAACGTTCTGCCGGAAGGCGAGGACTCCCGGGAAGGCGTGCGCATCTTACGTTTTACCTGCGAAGCCGGTCACGACCGACACTGGCAACAGGAACACGAGGTCCTCGCCCATCACTACCGCGCCGCCGCCCGGCGCCGTCGCAACAGCCTCCTCGAACTTCCCGGGACACCGACCATTCCCTGGACCCGCGCGCGCCAGGAAGATTGGGTGCGCCGCCAGGGCCCGTACAGCCGGGCGATGCTCGAATACATTCGCGAACACCACGCACGCTACGATGCGTGGATCTTCGTCACGTATCTGTTCGCGCCCACGGTCTTCGGCCTGCCCCTGGTCCCGCGCCGACGATCGATCCTGGTCCCCGCCGTGCACGACGAGGCGCCGGCCTATCTTTCGATCTATCGCGATCTGGTCCGGAGCGCCGGCTGCCTTTTCTGGAACACGAAGGCGGAGTCGCGCTTCGGCGAGCAACTATGGGGCGCGGGCCTGAACGGTTCCGTGGTCAGCATGGGCATCGAAACGAACGTGAACACGGACGTCCCGCGGCCGCGTTTTCCGTACGCGTTGTACTGCGGTCGCATCGATCCGGGCAAGGGCTGTCAGAATCTCGTGGACTGGTTCGTGCGTTTCCAGAAAGAACACCCCGGCCCGGCCAAACTTCTTTTCACTGGCAGTTTGCAGATGAAGTTACCCCGCCGACGGGACGTGCGCTATCTGGGGTTCGTCAGCGAGGCGGAAAAGTCAAAACTGATCAGCGCCGCGCGGGTCCTGGTGGTGCCGTCGCCGCACGAAAGTTTGAGCATTGTGGCCCTGGAAGCCCTGGCCCGCGGTACGCCCATTCTGGTGTGGGGGCAAAACCCCGTGCTCCGGGATCATGCCGCGAGCGGCGGCGGCCTCACGTTCACGAGTTACGATGAGTTTCGCCAGGGCCTGGGCACGATCCTCGCCAACGTACAATTGCGCGAACAATTCGCCGCCGCCGGACGCCCGTACGTCTGTGAGCGCTACGACATCGATCGGGTGCGCACACGCTTTTTCGAAGAGCTCGAAGGCCTGCTGCGGCGTGCGGAGGACGCAGCGTGAATGCGAAACGCGCGGCGGTGATCGTGCAGCGCTGGTATCCCGGCGTGACCGGCGGTTCGGAGCAACTGGCGTTTGCGTATACGCAGTACTTAAAAGAAGACTATGACGTGGATCTCATCACCACGTGCGCGAAAGACGCGTTGACCTGGAAGAACGAGATCGATCCCGGCGAGGACGAGGTGCACGGTGTCCGCATACTGCGATTCCCGGTGTTGCGCGAGCGCGATGCGTACTGGCACGAGTTGCATCGTTTACTCATCCGGACCCATCATGTCCAACAGAGCGAACCGGTCCCGGAATCTTACAACTACTTCAAGGACATACCGCCGGCGTTCTTCTGGACCGCGGCATTGCAGGAAGAATGGATTCGCCGCCAGGGCCCGCACAGCCCGGACCTCGTCGCCTATCTTCGTCACAACGCCGCGGCGTACGACGTACTGATCTTCGTAACGTACCTGTATGCGCCGACCTACTTCGGCAGCCGCGATCTCAATCACGCGAACGTGCTGCTGGTGCCGACGCTGCACGACGAGATCCCGGCGCACTTCCCCGTCTTTCGCGACATGTCCCGGCGCTTTCGTCGTTGCCTCTGGAATACCGAAACGGAACGCGAACTCGGCGCGCGCCTGTGGAACAATCCGTCCCATGAACAGCACCTCGTATCCATGGGCCTGGATACGGAACACGCGCCGGCCGAAAGTATCGCCGCCGTGCGCCGGCGTTACGCAAACGATGAACCCTACGTTTTGTACAGCGGACGCATCGACGCGGGTAAGGGTTGCGATCACATGCTTGAGTTCTTCTTGCGATGGAGAACGCGGCGCAATGCGCAGCAACGCCTCATTCTTACCGGCGCCCTGCACGATCTTCTGCTGCCGAAGGACGACGCCGTACGTTACGCCGGTTTCGTCCCCGAAGCGGACAAGCTCGCGCTCATGGCCGGCGCCGATGCGTTCCTCATACCGTCCGTAAACGAAAGCCTGAGCATCGTTACATTGGAAGCCATGGCCCAGGGCACTCCCGTCCTGCTGAATGCAGACGGCCAGGTGTTAATGGAACACCTGCGCCGCGCCGGTGGCGGGGCGGCGGCATATCACGATGCGAATAGCTTCGCCGCACAACTGGACGAGATCCTTGCGGTGCCGGGACAATTCCGCGGCCAGGCCAGACAATACGTTGTCGAAAACTTCGCGCACGATTCGGTGCGGCAGCGGCTGATCAAAGCGGTCCAGGCCTGAGGCACGTACAGCAAGCCTGGAGCGTTGCTCAATTCAGCCCAGCGCTCTGATGTACTCCGGCTGAAGTTGCCAGACGATCATGCCGCGGCCGGTGGGGCGAGGGAACGGTAGATTCAACGCCAGTACGGAACCCGGCGTAAAATAAAAGCCGCCTTCGCGCAGACCGGTCAGCGCCCCGGCCAGCCGCATTACGTCCGGTGCGTGAAAGATCCATATCGACACCGAGTTCGCATCCAGCTCGTCGAAAATGTCGAGCGCGTCGTCGATGGCGAAACCGGGAGCAAGCCGGGGTTCCTCACTCAACCGCGGGTTACCGCCGCCGGCATTCGCCAGACTGCGCGTGAGCTGATCGCCGGTTTCCTTCGTGCGCGCCAACGGACTCGTGCGCACCTCGCCGACCTTCCAGCCCGTCCCCGCAATGAACCGGCCCATGCGAGCAACGTCGGAGCGGCCGGTGTCGGTAAGGCGGCGCTGGAAATCGTCGATACCCGGCTCCGCTTCGCCGTGACGCATAATGAGCAACTTCATCGTGCCAGTCGAAGACGTAGAGAAGATCGGTCAAAGAAATTATTGTTGGACCAGGAAAGGAAGCCGCGACATACAGTCCGACGTGTCCACGGCGGTCATTGAAAGCCAGGGGCTGACGAAGTTTTACGGAAAACTTTCGGCACTCCAGAACCTTGAACTCCAGGTCGGCTCCGGAGAAATCTTCGGATTCCTCGGGCCGAACGGCGCCGGCAAAACCACGTTCATCAAAATCCTGCTCGCGTTCATTCGTCCGTCCGGCGGCGACATTCGCATTCTCGGCGATAGCCCGGAGCGCCTGGATCGCGCACGCATCGGTTATCTGCCGGAGCGCGTAAGCATTCAGCCGTTCCTCACCGGCCGCGAGTTCCTGCGCTACCAGGGCCGGCTCCTGGGACTGAGCGGCACCGAACTCGCGAACCGCGTAGATCGTTGCCTGGAGCGCGTCGAACTCACCGAGGCCGCGGACCGGCGAGTCGCCACGTACTCCAAAGGCATGATCCAGCGTGTGGGCCTTGCCCAGGCCATCCTCGGCGAACCGGAACTGCTGCTCCTCGACGAACCGGCGTCCGGCCTGGATCCCATCGGCATCGCGCGCATTCGGGAGATCATGCTCGAAGAACGGAAGCGCGGCGCGACGGTATTTTTTAATTCGCATCAACTGCTCGAAGTGGAAAAGACCTGTGATCGTGTGGCCATCCTGAACCGCGGTCGCCTGGCGGCTCAGGGCCGCTCCGGAGAACTCTCTTCACGCCAGGGTGTCACCCTGGAAGTCAGCGTTACGAACGACGCGTTGAACGAACTCATTCGCAAGTACGATGCAACGGCGAACGCCGAAACGACCGTCGGCGGCGGCACACGCTACGAACTCTCCATTACAAATGACGAAGAGGAACGCCGTTTTCCCGCGCGGGTCGTGGAAACCGGAGCACGCATTGAGAAGTACGCGCGCCATGCGGAGAGCCTGGAAGAAATCTTTCATCGCCTCATAAGCGCGGGCGACACCGGAGCTGCGCAGTCATGATGTCCGTTCTGAATCGTGTGGGCGTTATCTTCGCGCTGACGTTCCAGGAAGCGCGGCGGCGACGCCTGTTGATCATCTTCCTGATCGGCTGCATTCTGTTTATGGGCGGCGGGGCGACGTGCACCAACGGCTGTCGGCACCTGGAGCGCAGCGGCTTCGACCAGTACCGCTGGCAGGTCGAACAGCAGATGATCCAGAAGCAGGTGCCGCAGGCAGAACAAAAGCGCCAGCTCGCCGAACTGGATCATCAGTACAAACTTCAGCAAAAAGAGAGCGAACGCACGCTACAGTCCGCCCTGGTGATCGTCGGCTACGGACTCATTGCGTTCTGGTCGTACCTGCTCGCGGCTTTTTTCATTCCGTTCCTGGCCTTCAACGACTTTGCGACGAACCTGCACGTCTTGATCCTGGCGCGCCCGGTCCGACGATGGGAGTACCTCTTCGGAAAATTCGCGGCGGCCGCGGGCCTGGTGCTCGCCAGCGCGGCGCTCCTGTTGCTCTGCTACTTTCCGTTGATGAAGTTCGTCACCGGCGGTTGGGGCTTCGAAATCCTGCGCGGTCTCCTGTACTTGCTCCAGGGCATTATCGTGTGGATTTTATTGCTCATGTTTTTGAGCCTCGCCACGGGCCGCCTGATTGCCGTTTTCCTGGGCCTCGTCGTTCTCGCCCTGGGCATTGTCCCGGGTTATCTCATCGCCCTGCAAACACCGCTGGAAGGCGGCATTACCGGCCAGGCCGTAGTCTACCTGCTCGGTTACGGCCTCCCGCAATTGACGGTGAACTTCGTCCACGGTTTCGGAGCCATGGCCGTGGACCTGCCGGGCCTGGAAGAGATGGTACGGGAGTCCGGTCTGCGGAAGATCGGGAACCACAGCGCCTGGCACGCCATCCTGCTGAACTTTGCCTGGATTGCCCTCTTATGGACGGGCCTGGTGCTGATCTTTCGTCGTCGCGAACTGGACGCATAGTCCCTGCGTATCGAAATAATCCCGGATGTCCGTTCGTCTCATAGTGCAACCCTTGACATACAGGTCCGCGCCGCGGATCAATGTACCCCGGTGAGCAGCCCAACGTTACAACAAATCAACGAGAACATCTCCGTCACGGTCACGAACGGAAAGTATCTCACGCTGAAAACCCACCGCATGACCGGCATGGTGGAGAAGCACATTCAGCATGCCGTCGAAAGCATCCTCGACAAAAGCAAGCAGCCGTCCCTTGTCACGACGATCTATACCATTCTCAAAGAACTCGTAATTAACGGATGCAAGGCGAATCAGAAACGCATCTTCTTTGACGAACGCGGTCTGGACATCACGAATACCGACGACTACGTCGCCGGAAATGCCGAGTATAAAAAAATCTTCAGTGAGGACATGGCCCTCGAGTACGGGCTCAAGGCACGCACTCGCGGCTTCTACGTCGTGATCGACTTTCACTTCGACGACACCGGCATGACTCTCGAAGTCGTAAACAATACCAGCGTCGCCAGCCAGGAAGAGGCCGTGGTCCGGGAAAAACTGAAGAAGGCCATGGGCTACAACGACATCGCCGAATTCTACATGGAACAGGCCATGAGCGAAGACGGCGACGAGGGCGCCGGCCTGGGCATTGCGCTGATCATCATCCTGTTGAAAGGCGAAGGCATCGATCCGAATCTCTTTCGCATATCCTTCGGCAAAGACAGCACCGTAGCGCGTCTGGAGATTCCGTTCACCGACGACTTCCAGAGCAAACGCGATCAGTAAGCGCGGCCGCAAACGCCATGGCCGGCATCAAGAACAGACTGCGACTCTACGATCGCTCCTTCGGCGACGCCCCCGATGCATCCGCATCGAACGAGCCGGTCCCCGCTCCGCCGCCGGCAAGCCCGCATCTCGCTCCCAAACAGTTCGGTTCCGCGCAGTTTCGCGCCCATGCGGAAGCGGTTTACGTACGCCGCGAACGTCTGGAAAGTCCCGGCCTCGGTTCCGTGCGCCTCGCCGATCATCTGCCGTTACGATTGAGCGGGATTCTGGAGCTGGCCCTCTGGCCGCGCCCGGAGGCTTTGCATCCGGAGGACGTCCTCTTTCTGGATACGGAAACCACCGGACTGAGCCGGGGCGTCGGCACCCTTCCGTTTCTTACGGGCCTCGCATTTTTCGAGGGCCACGCCCTAATTGTTGAACAGATATACTTAGACAACCCCGGCGGCGAAGAAGCCTACCTCGACTATCTCAAGCAGACCATGGAACGTTTCGAGTACCTCGTAAGCTACAACGGCCGTTCCTTCGACGTTCCGCTCATTCGCAACCGGCTCATCGTGAATCGCAAGAGCGGGCTGCGCGACGTGCCGCACTTCGACCTGCTGCACATCTTTCGGCGCCTGTTTCCGAAAGGCAGCCTGCCCGGCTACAAACAACAACACCTGGAACAAGAACTATTGCGCTTCGAACGCGAGGATGACATCCCCGGGGCCGAGATTCCGCAGATCTACTTCGACTACGTAAAGTACGGCCACGACGGCGGCATGGCCGACGTTTTCGCGCACAACTTCCGCGACCTCCAGGGCATGGTGTTGATTTTCCTCGAAGCCATTCGCATCTACGACGGTCGGGAAGGCGCACGGGGCGCCTTGCGTTCGGGCCTGGCCCGCATTCTGTTGCGCAACCGCCGCGAAGACGAGGCGCTGCATTTCCTGGAGAACATCGCGAGCGAACACGAGGCCGCCCTCACCGGCGACGAGGCCGCCGAAGTCTTAAGGTATCGTGATCTGTTATTACTGGGCCAGCTCTATCGCAGCCGCGGCGCCGCAGAAAAGGCCGTCATGATCTTCACGCGCGTCATTCATCGCTACGACTGCGCCTACGCGCGCATGTCCGTGGCGAAGCTCTACGAACACCGTCTGCGCGATTTTGACGCTGCGCTGCGTTACACGGACGAACTCATCGAACGTTTTCACGGTAACACGACCGAAGCAGCACCGGCCCGCGGATTGTACTCCCGCGCCGAACTGGAAAAACGCCGCAGCCGCATCGTACGGAAGATGGATTCGTGATTCGAATCTATTTCTTTTTCCTGGCAGCCTTCTTTTTCGCGGCCCGTTTCTTTTTCTTCGCTGCCTTCTTCGCGGATTTGCGTGCCGGCGTCCCCGAACGCACCGCGGCCTCGTAGGCCTTGCGTGCCCAGGTAAGCATGACTTCGCGATTCTCCAGCGCGTCGTCCGGAGCGCGGTGATAGGACATGGCAACGGGCTTCGGCCGATTGTAGAGCGTGAACGGCTCGAGGTCCAGTTCCTCAAAATCCGCGCGATTGCCGTCGTCTACCTTCAAGTACAACACATCGTCGGCGACGAGCCCGAACATCTTGCTGCCGCGGTAAATGCCGAAGCCCCCGAACATGCGTTTCGCCTGCACGGCGCCCAGATCGGCCATCAGGTCCAGGAGGTGATCGATGAATTCGTTGTTGTGAGCGGTTTTCATATGGGTTCGTGGTTGCACGGATACTGCGAATCGTCGACGAGGGACGCAATCCGAATTCCCGGGCCAGGAGGTCAGAGTGGCCGTTCAAATCATCCGTTACCGTTCCGGCAAGAGCGGCGCACAGTGGGGTGTCGTCGATGGGCGTACCATTCGCCCGGTGTCCGGCACCTATCCGACCACCGCGGATTTTCTACTCAAGGGTTCACCCCGGGCGCGCAAGCTGGCCGCGGCGAAACGGTCGAAGGGCGCAAAGAAGATCCTCATTGAAAAAGTAGAGATCCTGAGTCCGGTCACGGCCGACGCGCAGATCGTCTGCCAGGGCAAGAACTACACCGAACACATCAAGGAGACCGGCTTTCGTCCCGAGGACAAAAGCTACAATCTCCTCTTCACGAAAGCCTCTTCGTCGCTCACGGGCGCCCGCGGCACGGTCTTACGGCCGCGCGGGGTCCGGCTGCTGGACTACGAACTGGAGCTCGGCCTCGTCATCGGTCGGCCGCCGGAACGCGGCGGCAGTGTGAATCCGGCGGATTGCGTGGCGGCACTGGTCATCGCCAACGACATTTCCGCCCGGGACATCCAGGTCCCCCAGGGCCAGTGGTTCAAGGGCAAGTCGTACCGTACCTTCTGCCCGGTGGGACCGTATCTGGTCCTGCTGGATCGAGACGAACTGGACCATCTCGGCGATCTGGAACTCGTCCTGCGGGTGAACGGGGAAATCCGTCAGCGCGCCCACATGCGGCAGATGCTCTTCGCCCCCGCTGAAACCCTTACGGAAATTGCCGGGCTCATGGAGCTGCGCCCGGGCGATCTCGTACTCACCGGAACCCCGGCGGGCGTTGCCATGCAGATTCCGCGGGGCTGGAAGGTGAAACTCGCGCGCCTCTTTCTCTCCGAGCCGGCCCTCATGAAAAAATTCGTGGAATCACAGGCGGCTTCCGGTCGCTACCTCAAGGACGAGGATGTCATTCACGCGAGCATCCGCAACTCCGACGACTCCATCGACCTGGGTATGCAAGAGCTGGTGATCAAGAGTGTCACCGGCTAGCCGCACCCGGGTGGTGATTTTTTTGGTGCCGTTTTCCGTACCGAATGTCTAACTAAATATGTGAAGGACAGGTCCGTGAGCCCTGCTCATGTCTTATCTTTCCGTACCGTAGAAACCTGAGAATGTGAGGGGTCCCGTGCAATCCGGGGCCCCTCTTTTTATGTACTCAATGCTCGCCGATGTCGTCCAGGAGCGTGAGCATCTCCCCCGGCTCCTCCAGCAAATGGACCCGCTCCGGGTGTTCGGCCGCGTGAGCGGCGCAGATCTCCCGGAACGCCTGGCGTTCGCCGGCGTTCTTCGCCCACATTGCGCCCACAAAAACGCCGCTCACCTCCATGGTCGCATCGATGTCCACGGAAGAATCCCCGACGTAGACGATCTCCTCACCCCGCAGACCCAGGCGGCGGCAGGCCAGCAACAGCCCTTCCGGATCCGGCTTGGGCCGGTTCACATCGTCGTCGCAAATGCTCGTATCGAAGAGCAGGGGGCCCACGGCGCCGGCGCCGTCCAGCATGCGCATGGTGGACTCGTACGCCGGGCGGCTCTTGCCGGTGACCACGGCGGTGCCGTAGCCGCGTTCGACGACGGCCCGGGCCGCTTCCAGGGCACCGGGATACGGACCGTCGAAGTGCCCGGGATGATGTTCACTGTAATGGCGGATGAAAGTACTGTAGAGTTCGTCGTACCGCGAACGGTACGGCTCATCGAGAAAAAAGCGGATCTCGGCCTTCGGCCGCAGTTCCTCGATCTCGGTGCCGGTATAACCGCGGCCGAGGACCTCGTTTAACGTCCGTCGATAACTTTCAATGTACAGGCGCCAGGTGTCGACGAGGGTGCCGTCGAAGTCGAAGAATACACCGCGGATGCGCGCCATGTTTTAGAAAATGCCCAGGCCGGCGTAGAACGGCACCGGCAACACGCTGATGACGGCGGTGGCCGCGAGGAAAACGAGGAACGCCTTCACCGCCTGGAAACGATACACGATGCCGATGATCACGAAGGCCGTAATCAGATACCAGATCCCCGCCAGGCCGCTGATGATCCGACCCACGTCGCCGAGACCCGGCGCCGCCGCCGCAATCAACGCCACGAAGATGAGCGAGGCAAACGACAGCGGCCGAAACACGGACCAGTAGTCGGCGCCCTTGCGCCCCGCGATCATCGCGAAGACGTGGATTAAGCCGGCATACACGAAGATGCCGACGATCAATCCTCCCACCACGGAAAGCGGCAGGGGACCGAAACCGGCGAACAACGCGAATCCCACGGCAATGAGAATGCCCGTAACGATCATGATGACAATGCCCGCCAGGGTCGCCCCGTTCCGCCCCGAAACCGCCTGGATTGTTTTGTTGTTCAGCGCAAGAATGCGCACGGCTTCCTGTAGTTCTTTTAAGAAATGCTGCATGATTGTTTATGCTCCGATCTTTATGCAAACCTTGCCGAAATGTTTACCGGCTTCAAGATACTGAAAAGCGGCGACCGAGTCCTCGAACGGAAAGACCTTATCGATGACCGGGTGCAGTTCGTGCAACGCGCAGGCCCGCTGTAGATCTTCGAAGCCCGCGCGGCTGCCCACCAGCACGCCCTGGATGCGAATGTTCTGCATGAGCACCGGCGTCATGTTGACCGATTGCGCGCCGCCGCCCGCGAGCACGCCGATCAGACTGATGTGTCCGAAGGGTTTCGTGCTCATGATGGACTGGTCCAACGTACCCGCGCCGCCGACTTCGATCACGTGGTGCGCGCCGGTCATTTTGGTAATGCGACGCACTTCCCGGGACCAGTTGCTTTTCGTTTTGTAATTGATGACGTGATCCGCGCCGAGCTGCTGCGCGCGTTCGAGTTTCTCGTCGCTGCTGGACGTGATGATTACCTGCGCGCCCTGCAGCTTCGCAAGCTGCAATGCGAAGATGGACACACCGCCCGTGCCGAGGGTAAGGACGACGTCGCCGGGCTGCGTGCCGGCCTGCATCATCGCCGACCACGCGGTGAGGCCGGCGCAGGGCAACGTGGACGCCTCTTCGAAACTCATGTAGTCCGGGATTTTGATAACACCGGTTTCCGGAAAAACGCGGTATTCCTGCAACGTTCCATCCAGCGGCCCGCCAAGAGACGAGCGCAGGGCGTCGAAGTCCGGCTCGCCGGAGATCCAGCCCTGGGCGAAGTTGCCCACCACGCGATCGCCTTCTTTCCAGAGCTTCACGCCCTCGCCCACGGAGACCACCTCGCCGGCACCATCGCACAGCGGGATCAGCGGTTTACGCATGCGCGGATTGTACTCGCCGATGACCGTAAGGTAGTCGCGGTAGTTAAGCGAGGCCGCGCGCATGCGCACGAGGATTTCACCCGGGCCGACCTCGGGCTCCGGCCGCTCCGTTAATTTGAGATGATCGAAACCGAATTCCTGTATTTCAAATGCTTTCATAAGAATCCGCGCGCACTCACTGCGCCGCGGGCAGCCGAAACTTCGCAATCATCGGGAAGTGATCCGAGATGTGCAGCGTATCCCGGCTGCGAACGCCGTAGGACTCCATTGCGAGTTTCCTCGAATAGAAGACGTAATCAAGGGTGCGGTCCGGTTCCGTGATGTCCGGATGATTGCTGAAGTACGTGAAGTATTGTTTGCGACTGGCCGGACCGCTCAGGAGTTCCGCGCTCACGGTGCTCGGAAAATCGTCGAAGAGTTTCTGCACTTCCGACGGCTCGTTGTAATAGACCCGGGACTGCTCCGGGAGATTGTTCACGGCAAACCCCGGCGGCAGCAGATTGAAATCACCGGAAATAATCCAGGGATCCTTGCCGGCTTCCAGATCGCCGAGCATCGCGTGTACTTTGCCCACCTGGAGCTCCATGGTATTGCTGCCCTGCGCAAAGGCATCCAGGTGTGTATTGAGGCTGTGAAACGTTCCGCCGCCGGCGATCGGGAACTCCACCTGCAGGACCGCGCGGTCAAAGTTAAACAACTGCGACATGAGCCCCGGGATGCGCGGCAGTTGGTGCCGCGTCGATTTGTCGATTTTATGTTTGCTGATCGTGGCGAGCTTCATGCCCACGGAGGTCCAGACCTTCGGATGCGGCACGAAGGACGCACGCCAGTAGAACGCGTCCGTATGACAGCGGTACTCCGGCGGCAATTGTTCCAGAAGCAGTTCCAGTTGATCGTCGTAGTCGGTGTAGCCGGCGCCGTCGTTCACCTCTTGCAGGACCACGATATCCGGCTGCTCTTCGCTGACGATCCGGGCCACTTCGTCCAGCGTCTTTGCAATGTTCTCCGGGCTGGGGCGCAGGTCGGGCCCGTCGCCGTCGGGCAGATCATACCAGAAGACGTGGTCCTTGCTGCCCATGTACTGAACGTTCCAGTTGAGAATCTTGACGGATGCGCCGGGCCGTAGCTCGGGGGTGTCCGCCGGACATGTGACCTGGCTCGCTTCGATGTCGGCCGGATGATAGGTGGTCGTATAGAGCGCAATGCCGAGGGCGGCGAGGATTACCAGAACGGTGAGCAGCAGTTTTTTGATCATGGAACACGTCTCGAAAGTATTTGTAGGGTTGACGGATGGTAAAGGTATTATACAGTCCGCGCGATCAACGGTTTCATGAATCAAAACCGGCGGTCGCGCGTGAGAGCGTGTCGGGACGGCAGTGTGCGTAAAGTCAAAAATCCGCACTCCCTGTTTTTCGTGATGGCCGCGCTGTTCGCAACGGCCGCTTTCCAGGGAGCGCACGCCGAAGGCGAGCCGGAAGCCGGCCCGGCAGTACGTCTTTCGGAAGTCTCCGGCGCGGGTTACGTCAGTCCGCGCTTCGAATGGTTGGTCGACGAATCATCCACGCTGAGCTTCGAGGACGTGCGCCGGCGCGATTTTCCGCGGCGCTTCTCCGCGCCCTTCCCGAACTTCGGCCCCTCACGGTTTCCCGTGTGGGGGCGAATCCGCCTGCACAACGATCGGGACACCGGCGTAACACGGCGCCTGGTCCTCACCAACGCCCGCATGTGGGAGATCGATTTGTATCTGCGCGGTTCCGGCTCAGAGGACTGGCAACACCGACGGAGCGGCGCGCGCATCGCCTTCCACGAGCGCGAGGTGCAGGCCCACGACTTCGTATTCATACTGCACTTCGAACCGGGCGAAACCAAAACGATCTACGCCCGCTTTCGCAATCGCACGACGCTGCAAATCCCGTTGCGGCTGTTGGACCGCGACGGCTACGACGCCCTGCGCAACGTCCAGCGCTTCGGCTACGGATTCTTTTTTGGGATCATGGCGGCGCTGGCGCTCTACAACCTGCTGTTGTTCGCGGCGTTACGGGATCGCAATTATCTCTACTATGTGGTGCTGCTTACGTTGATGGCCCTGTTCATCGGCGGTTTCCTGGGATTGAATTACCAGTACCTGTATCCCTGGTCCGCGGAATTCAATCACCTCGCGCTGCCCGCCGTGGGTCTGACCGCGGTATTGTTCGTGGGCCTGTTCACGATCGGCTATCTGCAAACGGCGCGGCTCATGCCTCGCGTGCATCTCATCTTGCAGGTGCTCATCGGCGGGGCGGCCCTGGCGATCCCGCTGGATCTGATGGGCTGGACCGGCTACGCCACCGTGCTGGGAACCGGCGTCTCGCTGTGCATGTCCGTCACGGCGATCTACGGCGGCGCGTATCTCTGGCGCGGCCGGCGCTACAATCATGCGCGCTTTTATACGATTTCCTGGGGCATCTTCTTCGCCGCGGTCACCGTGCACGGCCTGATCCAGTTCGGCGTCTATACTTCGGCGCTGCTCATGAACCACGTCTTAATGTTCGGTACGTCGCTGTTTGCGATCTCGTTATCGCTGGGTATGGCCTGGCGCATTCAATTGATGGACCGCGATCGTCTGGAAATGGAAACGCAGATGGAGATTGCGCGGGAGATTCAGCAGTCGCTCTTGCCGGGAGCAGCCCCGGAGCGCGATGATCTGCGCGTGGCCTATCTCTACAAACCCATGCAGAAAGTCGGCGGGGACTTCGTGGACTTCCACATCCGTGAAGACAACAAAGCGCTCTTTACGATTGCCGACGTCACGGGCCACGGCGTACCCGCCGCGTTGCTCGCTTCGATGATCAAGATGGCCCTGCCCGCCTGTTACAACGTGATGGAAGATCCTTCCCGGGCCGTACGCAAACTTCACGAACGCATGCGCCCGCGATTGAGCGGTCATCACATCACGGTGTGTTTTTGTTATCTTGATCTCAGTACGGGCCTCGTGCGTCACGCAAGCGCGGGACACCTGCCCGTACTCCGGGTCAACGCAAAAGGGGAACTGCACGTGATGGAGAAACCGGCCATCCTGCTGCATCCGCTCATCGAGCCGCAAAGCGAAAACCAGGAGGTGCAGTTGGAACCGGGGGACACGTTGCTTATGTACACCGACGGCCTGACCGAGACGGTCTCGCCCACCGGCGAAGAATTCGGTGAAGAACGCCTGCGTAAACTGGCGACGGAGCTGGGCTTTCTTCCGCCGGCGGACCTGTGCAGTGAACTCCACGAGTACGTGAGTCTCTTCAGCGGCGACGTCGACGCGACTCAGGACGATTTCACGCTGTTAGCCTGGCAGTACCTGGGCAATGCGCGCGATTGACGTCATCGAATTTACATTAACATCCGCGAAAATTCTCCTTTGCGTCGTCGCCGTGGTGGCCAGGCTATCCGCATGAAGTGGCGGGAACACTACGATCAACATCTCATGAGCGCGCAGGATGCTCTGCGGCATGTGCAAAGCGGCCAGCGAATCTTCCTCGACGGCAACGCTTCGATTCCCTGGACCATCGTGAACGCGCTCATCGAGCGAGATAAAGAACTGGAAGACGTCGAGTTGAACCACCTGCTCGTCTTCGGCAAAGATCCGTTTCAGGGTTGCTGCGGCATTCGTAACAACGCCTGGTTCCTGGGGCCCGGCGTACGTAACGCCGTAAACGAAGGTCGCGCCGATTACATTCCCATCTTCCTGTCTGAAATTACGCAACTCGTGCGCGGCGGTAACTGGCCCATCGACGTCGCCCTCATCAACTGTTCGCCGCCGGACCGCTACGGTTTCATGAGTCACGGCATTGAGGTTTCGATCACGAAGCCGTGCGCCGAGGCGGCGAAGTTCGTCATCGCCCAGGTGAATCCCGCCATGCCGCGAGCACTGGGGGATTGTTTTATTCATGTGAGCGAAGTGAACGCCTTCGTCGAAGCCGAGGAATCACCGCTGGAAATTCCCGTGGGCACACCGAGCGAAACGGAAATGGCCATCGGCAAAAACGTGGCGAGCCTGGTGGAAGACGGCGCGACGTTGCAGATGGGCATCGGCGGCATTCCGAATGCAACCCTCGCACAGCTCGGCGACAAACACGACCTCGGCATTCACACCGAAATGTTCTCGGACGGCATCCTGCCGCTGCTCGAAGGCGGGGTCATTACAAATCAGAAGAAAGGCTTTCATCGCGGTAAGATCGTATCGAGCTTCGCCATGGGCAGCCGCGAGCTGTACGATTACATCGACAACAATCCCATGTTCGAGTTTCGCCCGTCGCACTACGTAAACGATCCGTTCCTGATTGCGAACAATGAAAAGATGACCGCCATCAACTCGGCCATCGAAGTGGATCTTACGGGCCAGGTGTGTTCGGACAGCATGGGCGAAACGATCTACAGCGGCATCGGCGGCCAGGTGGATTTCATTCGCGGGGCGGCCCGCTCGAACGGCGGCAGGCCCATCATCGCCCTGCCGTCCACTGCGCGCAAGGGCCAGGTTTCGCGCATCGCCGCGCGGCTGTCGCCCGGAGCCGGGGTCGTGACGAGTCGCGGCGACGTGCACTACGTCGTCACCGAGTACGGCATCGCCGATCTCTTCGGCAAAAACTTACGCCAGCGGGCCGAGGCGCTGATCGAGATCGCGCACCCGGATTTTCGCGGCGAGCTGCGCCAGAAATCGCGCTGGGCCTTAAAGGATCGCTGAGTATAAGTTAGACGTCCTCGCCCTCAATCACCAGGCGGCGCCAGATTTCGAAAGTGAGCAGCATCCACAGACGAATGCCGTAGCGACCGGCGCCCTCCTCGATGTCGTAACGCAACAACTGCTGCACGCGTTCCGGATCGAAAATTCCGGCGCGGTGAATCTCTTTGGGACTGAGCTTGCGCGACTCGCGTACACGCCGTTGCGATAGCGTTCCAGGTAGGCGGCCAGAGCAAGGACAACGGCTGAACACAAAAATCCATGAGTTCGCTTCACTAACATCACCTCAACCATAGCTACCGCCGCCGTCGCCGCCCGCCTGTTGTTGGGCCGAGGCGAGGGCCAGATCCTGGGAGTGCAACATGGCCGTGGCGGTGAGGCCGGCCAGCATCCCGGCGGACAGCGCTCCTTATCCGGGGTAAAACGCAAACGACCGAATTGTTCCACGGGTCCGCCGATCTGGAAGAGCCCTTGAAAACCCTCGTCCCGATGTTCGATGACGAGACCGCTGCCGCCGCTTAACTCGAGCGCGCCGGATGTTACGAAGTACATGCCCGCGCGCCCGTATCCAGGTCAAATCAATCACGCACGTGCAACGTCGCCGAGCAGCCGCAGCCAGTTGCGGATTTGCGAGAAGATCAGAAACTCCCGGTAGGCCCGGCGACGACCGCTCTCGCCCTGGAGATCTCGCGCCGTGGTATCCGCGAGCATGGCATCCAGGGTGTCGGCGATTTCCTGCGCATCCTCCGGGTTCGCGACCAGGCGCCCGTCAATATGATCACGAATTTGCTGGCGCAGACCCACGGCCTGACTGCCCATCATGGCGATGCCCTTCCACATGGCCTCGGTGGCCGTGAGGCCGAAGCCTTCTTTCAGCGAGTTCTGCACGACCACCGTCGAACAACGTTGCAGGGCATTGACCATAAGGGCGTTGTGTTTGCGCGATTGCATGGGCAGCGCGATGATCGCCACGTCCCGCTGAAGTTCCGGTGCTAATTGTTTGTACATGGCGATTAGCTCTTCCAGCACCTCCCGGCCTTCGGGGTCATCCTGAATGGACGCCGGGTCCGGGCCGGCCAGGACCAGGCGCAGCAATTCGAGGCGGCGCCTGTGCTGCGGATCGCTGACGCTGCCGTTCAGTTTTTCTTTGAGCTTCACGAAACCTTCGAGTAACGCACCGTAGCCCTTCAATCGGTCCCAGCGCGAGACCTGCGTTACGATGGGCCGAAACAGCAGGCCGATCTCCTCCGGCTCGTTCGCCGGACCGAAGCTGCCGTCGCTCTGCAAACGTTCGACGGTAAATTCAAATTCCGGCGTGAGCACGGGTTGATGCGCGACGGCCAGGCGCGCGTTGCACAGGATGCCGACGATCTTGTGCGCGGAGAGCGGGCGGTTTTTATGCGACAACGGATCGATGGAAGGATAGATGATGCGCGAGCGACCGGTGAAGTAAGTGGGAATGTACTCCGTCGCCGAGAAGACGCCGGCGTCGTACTCGTTTGAGTAGTCGCGCAGGAATCGCCACACCGAGGATGTCACGTCGATGCGCTCCGCCGTGCCGATGTGGCAGCGCCAGATCGTTTTGAGTCCGGGAATCCTTCGGGCAATCTCGGCGCCCAGAGCCATGGGCTGCGGGTCGTGGACCACGAGGATGTCGTCCGCTTTGATGCGCGGCGCCAGGGACTCGGCGTTGCGATGATTGACGTCCTCGTAGGCGGAACGCTCGGCGTCGCTCACGCCCGGCACGCCGCTGCCGTGGATCATATTGTGTAAGCGCTTGGTAAAATCGAAGAAGTCGTTTCGGTCGGCATTGATGACGGCCCACTCCACGGAAACGCCCAGTTCACGAAAGATGCTCACCATCTTCGGCATCATCTCGGCCACGCCGCCGCCGCGAGCGGTACTGTTCACCATCCACACGGTACGACCCTGGAGGTGCGGCACCAACTGCTGCGCCTCCGCACGCAACTCGCGCACGGCCGGCGTGAAGTCCGGTGATTTTTCGTAGTCGGCCAGGGTCAGCCGGCCGGCATCACTGACGTCGACGATTTCGATCATGTCGATCAGCCTGGCACCCCCGACGATGCTGTCCACCGGAAGTCTCGCCATTGACATGCGCGTCCATGGATTGCTTGCGCCGTGCGACGGTCGCGAGCGAATGGCACGCTATGGCGGATTACCGCAACAAAAACGAACTGCTGAAAGGCGCCGCCGAAGTCCAGGCGACCTACAAAAACTACCGCAGCAGCCGAAACATCGACGCCCAGATTGCGGAGATGCAGGACCTGGGCGCGGACATGGAGCGCCCGGATTTCTGGGACGACGCGGACCGCGCCCGGGACGTTTCCGTAAAAAAAAGCGAGCTGGAACGCCGCATTGAGCCCTGGCAGATATTGAAGCAGGAACTCATCGATTTCCCGGACCTGGTCGAACTCACCATCGAAGAGTTCGACGATGAAAAAGCAGCCGTGGAGAGCCTGAGCGCCGATCTCAATGCCCTTGAGGAAAAACTCGAAGGCCTGCTCATGACCGAGGCCCTGGCCGGCGAGGACGATCGTCGCAACGCCCTCGTGTCAATTAACTCCGGAGCCGGCGGCACCGAGAGCCAGGACTGGGCGGACATGCTCTTGCGCATGTACTTGCGCTGGTTCGAAAAGAAAGGCTTCCGCGTGGAAACGCTGGACCACCAGGATGGGGAAGAGGCCGGCATCAAGAGCGCCGCGTTGCTCGTGAAGGGCGAGAACGCCTTCGGTTACCTCAAGTCGGAGAACGGCGTGCATCGCCTCGTGCGCATCTCCCCCTTTGACTCAAACAAGCGCCGGCACACCTCGTTCGCCTCGGTCCACGTTGCTCCCGACATCGATGAGGACATCGAGATCGACATCGAAGACAAGGACCTCAAGGTCGACACCTACCGCGCCTCCGGAGCCGGCGGTCAGCACATCAACAAAACCGACTCGGCCATTCGCATCACGCACATTCCCACGGGCATCGTCGTGCAGTGTCAGAGTGAACGTTCGCAGCACAAGAACCGCGCTACGGCCATGAAGATGCTGAAGGCTCGCCTGTACGAAATCGAAAAAGACCGCATGCGCGAGGACGCGGAAAGCCGCGCCGGTGAAAAACGCGACGTGGCCTGGGGTTCACAAATCCGCAACTACGTCTTTCATCCGTACAAGCTCGTCAAAGACCTGCGCACCGGCTTCGAAAGCGGCAACGTCGACGCGGTCATGGACGGCGAACTGGAACCGTTCGTGGATGCGTATCTCAAAGACCTGGCGGGCATCTGGAAAAAACCCGAGGGCGCGGGGAATGTAGAAGACCAGGTTTAGACCGAGGATCGAGGCACCCGGGGGAAGATCGGGAGGGGTTTCGGTAGGTGAGTACCGGCAGCGTATTCAAATTTTGGCGCGAGGGATGCGCAGGGCACCGATTTTTTTCGCAATGGCCCAGCCCGGTAGATAAGCCAGCCGAGTCGAAAAGACCGCCCCGCCTCTTGCGTTAGCGATTGGAGGGGTGGCCAAAGGCCAGTCTCGCGCTTGCGCGAGACCGGAGCGAAGCGGAGCCCCGGAAAGCGCGACCCGAGCGTAGCGAGGGGAACGCCCAAATGCTTTAGCCTGATGAGTGACACCTTCATTGAACATGACCCGCTACACTTTCCAGAAGTGTACTTTTTTTGGACGCCCCGCCGCGTTGCGGCGGCCGGGCTTTCCAGGGCTCCGGCTTCGCCTTCGGTCCTCCGCGCTACGCGCTCCGGACTCGCGCCTTGCGCGATCCTTTCAATCCCTGGCGTGAAGAGCCTCACCTCTAACTTTTCCCAATCTGCACTTAAACATGGGCCATCAAGGATTACTGCAAATCTTCCAGATACAAAATCACCTTCTTCACCTTACCAACGTCCGTCCCCGGCTCCGGGGCCTGGCCGTACACGTAACCGGATCCTTTCAGCTCCACCTGCACATCACTGTAAAACTCGTGGATGATCGAAAGCGCGTCGCGGGCCGCGAGGCCGCGAAAATCGTACAGGCGACCGCTTTCCACGCGCGGCGGATGCACGGTTAGATCGTCCGGCACTTCCAGTTTGCCGGGCTCCACCGACTCGCGGGTGTTTTCCAGATACGGCATCACTTCCTCGACGACGCGGCCGAAAACCGGCGCCGCCACCGAGCCGCCGCCGAGTCCGCCCTCGGGTTCGTCGAAGAGAATCAGACCGCCGTACTTCGGATCATCGGCCGGAAAGAAACCCATGAACGAAGCGACGTACTGGTCAAGGTAACCGCGCGCGCTGGCCTTCTCACCCGTGCCGGTCTTGCCGGCCACCGGCACACCGCGCACCTTCGCCGCAAGACCGGTTCCGTGATCGACGACACCGCGCATCATGCCGAGCACGCGCAGGTTTACCTCCGGCGGAAAGGGATTCTCACGGTATGCCGGACTCGTAGAATTCAATACATGATCCTCGGCGTCGAGGACCTGGTGAGCAAGATAAGGTTGCACGATGCGACCGCCGTTGACGAGGGACGCGCCCGCCCGTAACAATTGCACCGGCGTAACGCTGAAGCCCTGGCCGATGGGCATGTAGTACGACGTCGACGGGACCCACTGCTTCAGTGACGGAAAGTATCCACCGGTCTCTCCTGATCCCGGCGGCAGCACCGCGGTCTTTTCACCGAAACCGAGGCCCTGCATGTACTCATAGAAGCGATCCTTACGCACCCGTTGCATGGCCTTAATGATGCCGACGTTGCAAGAACGGGCGATGATCTCTTCGAGGGTAAGATCGCCGTGGGCGTGCATACGCCCGTTTTGGCGACAACGCACGGTGGAGTTGTGGAAGTGTATTTCGCCGTTGCAGTAAAAACGTTCCTTTGGTTTCACCGCTTCTTCGGTTAAGAGCATGGCGGCCATAAAGACTTTCACGGTGGAACCCGGTTCGTAGTTGAGGCGAATGTTCCAGTTGCCGCGCTGAAACGGCGTGCTGTTGTAGTACTTGTTCGGATCGAAGTTCGGCAGGCTCGCCATCGCGAGGATCTCGCCGGTCTGCACGTTCATGAACAAACCCGCGGCGCGTTTACTTTTCGAAGATTCAAAGGCCTCCCCGAGCGCGCGCTCCAATCGGTGTTGCACCAACGCGTCGATGCTCAGACGCAGCGTCGGCCCTTCACGCGGAGAACGCGGCAGCGGGCGGGTCAGCAAATCGTTAAACGCTCGTTCGGCGCCGGCCAGGGCGTTGCTCTGGTCCCGCCCCACGAACCCCAGCAGGTTGCTGGCCAACGTGTTGCCGGGATACACCCGACGATACTCCCGCTCACGATGCACACCCGGCAGATGCAAATCCACGATTTGATCCGCCGTAAGGTTTTCCACCTGGCGCTTTAAGAGAAAGTAGCGACGGTTCTTGTGTACATAGAATCTTTCGAGGACGTCTTCGAGCGGCATGCCGAGGCGCTCGGCGAGCACCTCGGCGGTAAAGTCCGCGTCCACGAGTTCGTTCGGCGCGATTGCGATGGTGCTCGCTTCTTCGGTAACGGCGAGGGCAAATCCGCGACGATCCTGGATATCACCGCGAACGACGCGCGCCGGACCGGCGGCCCGCCCGCTCGAACCATGGGCGAACGTCAGGTACATCACACGGCCGAGGATCACCGTAAACGCGAGGGTGAAGACCACGGCCAGGACGATTAAGCGCTGCTTCGCCTTCGGCATAGGCTGTACTTCGATCGAAGCGGACCAGAGTACAAGAAGAAAACGACCAGGCCTTACAGCACCGTGCCGAGCACGTAGAACGTGGGAATGAAACCGATGCTGCGGGAGTCGCGGCTGTGAGAGCGATTGTCACCCATGACCAGGAGCGTATGCGGCGGTACGGTGCCGCGGCGACCGGCCCCCTCGAGGGCGGAGACCCGCACATCCACCGGGAGCAGGTTCAGTTCCAGCGGCAACGGATACACGGCGGGCTGGGCGAAGATCGGGCGGGGATCGGTGCGCGTGCCCGGCGGAAGATACGGCTCGTCCATGAGTCGCTCGTTGATGTAAACATCACCACCAACCAGCTCAAAACGATCTCCGGGCAGGCCGATGACCCGCTTGATGAAATAGTCCTCCCGTCGCCGGGACATGCCCGGATAGCGAAAGACCACGATCTGCCCCTGACGAAACAGGCCGAAACCGTGGACCGGCAGCTTGCCGGTAATGCTTACCGGTCCGAAGGGAAACGATAGCTGTGGTAGATTGATGCCGGTACTGAGCTTCTCGATCCAGATGACCTGACCGCTTTCGTAGGTGGGAGCCATGCTGCTGCCGGAGACCTCCACCCGCTCCACCAGGCAGATTTTCACGTGCAGGGCGGCGAGGACCAGGGTCAGCCCCACCACGAGGACCTTGAACGGACCGGCCGGTCCCAGTCCCTCGGGGAGGTTCAGATTTTGAGCCAGGGTCTCCAGGATCGGCGTGCCGGCGAAAAATAGCAGTGCCCCCAGAATTCCCGCGGCGAAAAACGCCCAGGCCAGGTAGCCGTTACCACTGCCCGGAAGCCCCGGGCGGGCCGCATTGGCGAAAAACCAGCCGGCATAGAGGGACAAAAGTGCGCTCAGGACGCGAAAGCGAAATGAAAATGATTTTACAGAGGGCACCGCTTTCCCGAATTTGGCCGGTAAGTCTCCCTCCATTGCTCCTTTCCCCTCAATATACATGGCCGAAGAAAACGTCTTACAGCTCGAATTGGAAAAGCTGGATGTCGCCGGGCTGAAGCGAATCGCTCAACTCTGGAACATTCCCAAGACCGGTAAAGATAAAAAGACGATCATCAAGAACGTCGTCACCGGTATGCAGGACGAGTTTCATCTCAAAGGTGTCCTCGAAAAGCTTTCCGCCACTCAGGTGACGATCTATACGTCGATCCTGAAAAGCAAGTCCAGCATTCTAACCCTGGGGGAAATTTCACGCAAAATTTCCATGCCCCCGGTAAACACGGAGATGGAGCTGGGTGTACTCAAGCGCTACTTCCTGGTGTACCAGCGGAAGAACCGCGAACGCCTCACGAACAACCTCGATAAGTACTACTATTATCCGGAGAGCGGGCAGAACGTCCGCCTGGATTCCAACGACAAGGGACAGAAGTTCCGGCTGAACCTCGGCAAGGTTCTCCAGGCCCAGGAAAAAATGCCGCCGGAATGGAAGAAGGTCCTCGGCGGGCGTACGTCCTCCAACGGTTCCTTCACCGCCGAAGCCGCCGCCGCGGCGATGGAAAGTGAGACCCTCGATCAGATCCTTGAGGCCCTGGGTGAGAACGAAAGAGACCTGCTGTTGGAATGTTTCCAGCAGGGCGGCATTCTGGAGATCAACCGCGCCCGGGAATATCTCCAGGGTCGTAAGGCGAAGTGGGATCAGATCATCCGGCAGTTGAACGAACTCGGCCTGCTCCTGGACGAGTACTACATCGACGAAAAGTTCGTGCGGGTCCTGGTGTTGCCCGCCGAGGTTTTCACGCACCTTCAGGATTTTCCCATCCTGCCGCCGCAGAAGAAGGGCACCCGGCGTCGCCAGGAAAAGGTCGCCTCCAACGATCTCGACTTCTATCTCAATCTCAAGAAGATGGTGGTCTACATCAGTCGCAAGGGCCTGAACCTGGCGAAGTCCGGTAAGATCAAACAAATCGATCTTAAGGAAACGGAGAACCGCCTGCTGCGGCCGGACATCGGCCTGTTCATCGAAAAGTCTCAGATCTACCAAATCGAACTGCTGCTGCCGGTGATGCGTCTGCTGGATATTGTCCGTGTCAAACGGGACGATGTCGTTCTGCGCAACAACTACGACAAAGTACTCGAAACCGAGATCTTCACGCTCATGGATCAGGTCATCAAAGAGATGGCCGGCGCGCGCAATCGTCGCGTCCGCTACGAGGACGTCTTCGAACCCATGTACGTGCCCTTCTTTGAGAAGTCCATGTTCGATGAGTGCGTGAACCTCATTCAAAAGCGCGGCCGCGCCATGTACTTCGTCGTCATGGCGACGATCATCCGCGAGAAGCTACTGCTGGCGAAGGGCTTTCGCATTAAGAACTTCCAGCAGGCTTTACAGGACCTGCGCAAAGAAATCACAAGTGCACTGTTCTACCTGCAACTGCTGGGCCTCATTAGCGTCGAGTATCCGGATCGCTGGGTAACGTTGAGCGAACTGGGCCTGCACTATCTCAAA
Organism: Leptonemataceae bacterium; assembly: GCA_965227295.1. Classification (GTDB taxonomy): domain Bacteria; phylum Spirochaetota; class Leptospiria; order Leptospirales; family Leptonemataceae; genus JANSYA01. The sequence goes on from OZ245742.1 coordinate 1,071,011, forward strand.
GGCAAAACCCTGGAACGCAATGACGAGGCCGGCGGCGTCATCATCAACCCGGACCTCTCGCTGATCGCCATCCCGGAAAACGTTTCGATCAAGGGCATCCAGGTGCTGAAGTCCTTCGCCGAAGTGAAGACCTTCGATAACGTCTACACGTTCCAGATTACCCGGGAATCCTTTCAAGAAGGTCTGCTGCTGAAAAGCGATCCCGAGGAGTTCATCGACCTGTTGCGTCGTACGAATCGCGCGGAGCTGTCCCAGAACCTGCTCTTTTCCATTGAAGATTGGTCGCGCAATCTGCCGCTGATCACGATCACCGACGAGTGCGTCGTAGTGCAAACCCAGGACCCCAATCACATGGAACTCCTGCTCGGCCAGATCTCCGGCAAGAAAATCGTGTCGCAAAAGATCAGCCCCACGACGATCCTCATTGACGCGGACAAGATTTACGAAACGATCAACTACGCCGAAAAATTAAACTTGATCGTGAAGTTGATCCGCTGAGACTCTCACGCGTTATGCGCACTGTTCCGGCGATTCTCTCTCTGTTCTTGCTCACGCTCTGCGTGCACTGCGCCGGTGAGCGTCGTCTGGAATTCGACGGCTTCGAACTCAGCAGCAATCCCGGATCCACGCCGCGCTCCATTCCGGAAGAGTTTCTGTATCCTAACGCGAAGCAGATCTACAGCGGCGAATACACCCGCAATCCGTACCGCAGCACGCGCGAGGGCGCCCTGGTCCTCGAAAGCGTGGACAGTCTCGATTTGATCCAGTCCTTTTATCTGCTGCGCCTCCAGGAAGGCGGCTGGCAGATCATCCAGAGCCGTGACGAAGACGGCGAGGTCCTGCTCATGGCCGAGAATCTTTCCCGCCGATTGTTCACGGTCGTGCTTCGCGACGAAGATCCCGTACGCATCAAGCTCTATATCAAAACTGCCGGACTGCGCTGATGGCCGTTGCTCGCGCTGCATCGGAAGGCGAACCGGGCCGTCCGGAGGGTCTCGATGTCTGGACTCCCAGCCGGCTCAATCTTACTGTTCGGGATCGTCTACAGGGTGATCCCGGCCTGCAGGGCATCTGGATCGAAGGCGAGGTCTTCAATCTTAATTATCACACCAGCGGGCACGTTTACTTTTCGTTGAAAGATGCGCAGTCCGCCGTGCGCTGTACGTTCTTCCGCAACGCGAATCAGCGTCACAAACACATTCGTCTACAAAACGGCATGCGCATCCTGGCGGCGGGCGGGCTTTCGGTCTACACGCCCCGCGGCGAGTATCAGTTCAACGTGCAGCGGGTGATGCTGGCCGGCGAAGGCGAGCTGCGGCTCAAGATCGAAGAACTGAAGAAACGCCTGCACGCCGAGGGCCTGTTCGATCCCGCACGCAAACAGGCGCTGCCGTTCCTCCCGACCACCGTCGGCGTGGCCACGGCCCCCACCGGCGCCGCCGTAAGAGACATTCATCGTACATTAAGGCGGCGCTTCCCGAATGTAAACATTCTGCTGGCCCCCTGCGTGGTGCAGGGCGACGACGCCTCCGTTTCCATTGTAGAAGCCATCGAGGCCCTGAACGATCCGCGCTTCGGCGTGGACGTAATCATTGCCGGGCGGGGCGGCGGATCTTTTGAGGATCTCCTGCCCTTCAACGACGAGGCCGTCGTCCGTGCTTACGCAAACTCGCGTGTGCCGATCGTCAGCGCTGTCGGTCACGAGATCGATCATCCCCTCAGCGATCTCGCCGCCGACGTCTACGCCCCGACGCCCACCGGCGCCGCGGAGATGGTGGTCCCGGTCTACGAGGATCTGGTCGAAACCGTCGATGACTGCGGCCTGCGCCTGCGCGTGGCCCTGCACAATCGTCATCGCAGTGAGCGAGATCGCTTAAATCGCATCTTTACATCGCGCGTGTACGAAAATCCGCAGAGCATGTTTCAGGAGCGCGCGCAGAGCCTCGACATTCTTTCGCGCGAGCTGCGCCAGGCATTGCAGGCCCGCGTCGCCCGGGCCCGCAGCGAATTGCAGAACAGCGCGGGCATGTCCATGTTGTTCGAACGCAATCTCTCGCGATTCGCGCGGCGCTTTTCCATTGCCGACGAACGCCTGCAGAACTTCAGCCCGCTGGGAACGTTGCAGCGCGGTTTTGCCGTGGTGCGTAACGCGAAGAAAGACGTGATCCGGCGCGCGAAAGATGTCCGCGTCGGCGAAGAGTTACAGGTTTTGTTGGGGGAAGGTGAGTTGTGGGTGAAAGTTGAGCAAAACTCGGGCGAGACTCAAAAATAAATAAGGGGAGTCTTTTTGCTACGGCTCTACGGAGTTGTGGTATGTCGTTTTGTTAAGATCGCTGTATTCGACCCGGACGTTAGTCAGCGACTCAGCTTCGGGAAAAGTGTCTCCAATTCGTTCCGGTCCGCCCTACCACATTCCCCGGCACAAATTCCGTTCGTCGGCCGGCACCAGTCGTACCCATAAAAGGCTTAACATACACTGACCGCCACTTATGCAGCGATCCAGGCGTCCACGAACTTCTGCATCAGCCGGCGTGCACGTAGTTACGGTTCTCTCGCCGATCCAGGTCCTGGTCGAGAACGCAAATGAAATCCCGCGGGTTATCGAACAAGAGCGAGCGGATGCGCCGGGCGCGATGCTTGCGCGACCGCGAGATATCCAGGAACAGATAGCCGAAGAGGTCCTCGCCGTACTCGTAGCGCACGTAGTTGCCGCGCAGGCGACCCGTAGTGTTCTTGAGCAAGATCGTGCTCATGGCGCAACCATATCATTCCGGCGCGGGAAGTACAAGCAAAAAACGCGCGCCCGAGCCGTGCAGTGGTCGCGCGGCCAGTAAACGCCCGCCGATGCGCCGACTCAGGTCCCGGGCCGACGCCAGGCCGATGCCCCAGCCTCCGCCGGCACGGCCGATGTTTTGCTCGGAAACCTCGAAGGAATTCTCACGTGATACCAGACCTGTACCCGAGTCTTCCACATCCACGATGACATGCCTGTGCCGCGGGCTTACGCTCACGTAGAGCCGGCCGGGACTGGAACTGAACTTCACTGCGTTGGAAATCAAATTAAACAAGATGCGACTCAGAGCCGTGCGATTCGACAGGCAAATCGGCTCGGTTTCACCGCGCAACTCGTAATGCAGTTCAATGCGCCGACGTTCCAACAGCTCCTCGTGAATACCCAGCACCTCGTCGATGCATTCACGAACGGAAAAACGATCCGTGTCCTCGGGATTGATGCGCCCGGTTTCCAACTGCAACAGGTCGTGCGTAAAATGCTCCAGCACGTGCAGTTGTTTCTTAATGCGTTCGAGGAGGCGTTCGATTCCCTGGGCGTGCTCCGTCCGGCTCGGTCGTAGTTCGCCGACCAGTAACTCCATGTTTTCGTAACTTAAGAAAAGATGAGCGAGGGGCATGCGGATGTCATGGGTAATGCGCACGAGACTGCGTTCCCGGGACTCGTAGCGGCGGCGCATCTCATGGAGCTCCCGGGCCGTGGCAGTGCTCTCTTCTTCGAACAATTGCAGGCCGCGGCGATCCGGCAGTTCGGCCAGGCGCCGCGCGAAGGCCCGCACGCCGGCCAGCAATCGATCCTGGTCCGGAGTGAATTCATCTTCCGCACAAACGGCAATGAGATGCAGGCGCGGATCCAGTTCAGCGGCCGCGGCGAGGCATACACTCAGTGCGCCCCGCGTCCTTGATCGCGAGAGCATAGCACGCCAGTCCCGAAATGTGGACGACTCCGCATCGATGGCCCGCCGAATCACGGCGGCGTCGAGACCACAGGAGTGCATGCGCTGTAACCAGTTGCGGAGCCGCGGTGCGCGAGATTCAAACCAACGCCGCGAAGATTCTGAGGTATGGAGGAAGCGTAGCCGGCCGTCCTTGCGACGCAGAACCAGGGCATGGCGTCGACCGGGCAACGATCGACAGAGATAGTCCGCCCGCGCATCCGGCCCCGGCAACGGCTGAGATCGCACACCACGGAGCCGTTCATAATAACGCCGACGATCCCGGTGCCGCCGCGATGTCGCCAGCAGGCGACCGAAGATACTGAGAGTGGTCCACGCGAGGCCGATGCCGACCGGCAATAACGTCACCGCGGATATCCACAGATCCATGTCCGTGTATCGGCTCTGGAAAAGATGTACGTGACCGCCCGCGCACCCGAATTTTTCTGGCATGATAGCCGTTTTCCGTAAGCATCATGGCGACCGAAATTCAATCCATGTCCGCCTCCGCGTCCGAAACTACCACGCGTTTCCTGAAGTATGCGGAGCTGTATCTTTCTCTGCAGGGCGAGGGCAAACATTCGGGCCTGCCGTGTTTTTTTATTCGTACCGCGGTTTGCGATCTGCGCTGCCGTTGGTGTGACACGCCGGAAGCCCTGAGCGGCGGTGAGTGGATTTCCCGGGACGAGATTCTGAGCGCCGTTCCGGATCACGTGGAGCTCGTCCAGATCACCGGCGGCGAGCCGCTCGTGCAAAAAGATCGCATCATCGAACTTATAGAAATCCTCAGCGCGGCTCCGCACCACAAGAAGGTGCTCCTGGAAACCGGCGGTCATCGCAGCCTGGCGGGTCTGCCCGAGAGTGCTCACATCGTTATGGACATTAAACTGCCGGCATCCGGCGAAGGCCGGCACGACTTCGCCGCAAACTTCCAGTATCTAAAACGTGAAGATGAAATTAAGTTCGTCGTCGCCGACCGCAATGATTTCGAACGGGCCGAACGCTGGATTCGTGAGTACCGTCTGGAGGACGTGTGTGATCTGCTTTTTTCTCCCGCCTGGGATCAACTCTCACTGAACGATCTGGCTCAATGGATACTCGATGCGAAACTCCGGGCGCGTCTGCAAACGCAGTTGCACAAACATGCCTGGGGCGGAGAGGCCACCGGTGTCTGAAAGTCGCCGCGTCGAGATTGCGAAGTCCTTTCGCTTCGAAGCAGCCCATCTGCTACCGAACGTACCGGAAGGGCACAAGTGCCGGCGACTGCATGGTCATTCGTTTCGGTTTGAGGTCAAGCTGGCCGGAGAAGCGGATCCGCATACGGGCTGGCTCCTGGACTTCGGCGACATCAGCCGCGTCGTTAAGCCGTTGATTGAAAATTCTCTGGATCATCGTTACTTAAACGATGTGCCCGGTCTGGAAAATCCTACGAGTGAGAACCTGGCCATCTGGCTCTGGCAGCGCATTCGGCCGGAACTGCCGCAGCTCGCGGAAATCGTCGTCTACGAAACCTGCAATTCCTGTTGCATCTATCGCGGCTGAAGTCAAAATGTGAACCTGCGCTGCACCGGACTCAGCGCCTGCGAATCTTTGCCATGGCTCCGCAATCCAAAAACGATCTCGCCGTAGTGCTGCTCAGCGGCGGCCTGGATTCCGCAACGGTATTGTCCATTGCGCGCGAAGAGAACAAGGAATTGATCGCTCTCTCCTTCTGGTACGGCCAGCGCCACGCCGTAGAACTGGAATGTTCACAACGCCTGGCCCGGGGCGCGGACGTTCGGCACTTAATCGTCAAGCTCGACCCCGCCCTCTTTCGCGGCTCGGCGCTGGTCGGCGAAGCCATCGATATTCCGGTAGATCGAAACATCGACGCGTCCATTCCCGTAACTTACGTCCCCGCACGGAATATTCTCTTTCTTTCGCATGCCCTCGCGCTGGCCGAGTCATCCGGCGCGTCGCGAATCTACATCGGCGTGAACGCCCTGGATTATTCCGGCTACCCGGACTGCCGCCCCGAGTTTCTACAGGCCTTTGAAAAGGCGGCCTTGCTCGGCATGAAACAAGGTGTGGAAGGAAACCCGGTGCGTTTCCACGCCCCGCTGGTAAAATTGAGCAAAGCTGAAATCATCCTCCGTGGGACTGAGCTGGGTGTGGACTACGGTAATACTTCGAGTTGTTACCAGCCCGCGGATGACGGAGCTCCGTGCGGCCGCTGCGACAGTTGCGCCCTGCGTGCGAAAGGTTTCGCCGAAGCCGGCATCGCGGACCCGCTCGTTCAGAAATTTACGGACCGGTAAATCTTCGCCTTCGGCCCGGGATGTCCCGGCAATTGACAATTGACACCACAAGTCGTGTAGCTAGTTTCATCTACGCTATGACGAAGGTCCTCGGAGCCATTCCCGCTCGCTACGCATCGCAACGATTCCCCGGCAAACCCCTGGCCATGATCGGCAACAAACCCATGATTCAGTGGGTGTACGAGGCCGCCCAACGCTGTGAAGATCTGGATGCAGTCGTCATTGCCACGGACGACGAACGCATTCGCGAGGCCGTAACGAGCTTCGGCGGCGAAGTCCTCATGACGTCCGAGAACCATCGCAGCGGAACCGATCGGCTGGCCGAGGTGGCGGACTTCTACAAAGACTACGAGGTGCTGGTCAACATCCAGGGCGACGAACCCGGCATCGATCCGGGATTGATCAGCGGCGTAACACGGCTGAAGCTTGAGCATCCGGAATGGGAAGTCAGCACGGCGGCGCGGCCCTTCGGCAAGAGCGAGGATCCCCTGGTTCCGAATCGCGTGAAGGTTGTATTGAGCCGCAGCGGCCGGGCCCTGTATTTTTCGCGATCCCTCATTCCCTTTCCGCGCAACAAGAGCGACCACCCGGTGTATCTGCATCTCGGCATCTACGCCTACCAGCGGGACTTCCTCATGCGATTTCATACGCTCCCGCCGTCGCATCTCGAAGGAACGGAGTCCCTCGAACAACTGCGCGTTCTGGAGAACGACTTCAACATCGGTGTGTACCTGGCCGCGGAAGCGGAACTGCCCGGAGTGGACTCCCCGGAAGATCTACAAAAGATCAAGCAAATATTCAAAGAACGTAAGTTAATCGACTGACGTTACGGAGGCTGCACGTTCATGGCGCAATCGGTCGGCACGACCCTGATGGAAATCGTCAAGCGAATCCGCGATGTAAATCACGGCCAGAAAGAGTATCCCATCCCGGCCTCCGACACCATCTACCGGAAGCACATGCCGGACCTCGTCAAAGACGACAAGCAGCTCCAGGAATACCTGGACGTCCTCACCGAGGCGCACTATCTGTTTGAGATCTCCATGGTGGAGCCGGACGATACGCTCATGATCTCCGGTATTAACGGCTACGTCGTCGCGGACATTCCGACGCTCAAGGTCTTACGTGAGCGCGCGGACAACGACCTGGAATCCGTCTACGAACAGCAGTTTTATCGACGCAAGCAGGTCGTCACGATCATCCGGGAGTTACTGCCCCAGGCGCGGAACTTCAACAACACCGACCTCGGCCGCGCGCTGAACATCGCCGTTATGTTGCAGCAGTTCGAACAATTGCTGACGACGACCTTCGGCGAATACACGGACACCTGGAAGCGCCGGAAGCTGGAAGAACTCGTGCCGGACCTGGGTTTGCAGGACGAACCCACGGACGGGGGCGGCTCCGCTCCCATGGAAGATCCCACGGCACCGCCGGGCCACCAAGACGACCACCTCGATCATCCGCCGGATACACATCCCAAACGCGCCGTGGACAGCGGCGAACTCGCCCGCATCCAGGAAATGGACCGCAGCGGCAACTGGGGCAGCGCCGTAGATCGTTACGGCGTGCAGTTCCTGCTGCGTATCCACTTTCGTAAGTACGAATTCGATAAAGTTAAGTGGCTGATGCGTACCGGCAAGGTCGCCCGCGAGGAAGATCTACGTTTCGTTCGCAACACCATCCGCACCATGGAAGGCCGCACGCACCTGGACCTCAAGCTGCTGAAGTTCGACAAAGAAATGGCCGAGATCAAACGCATCGCGCAGATGAAACTGAACCAGATTCACCAGGTCCGTAAAGGCGACGCTTAGCATCACGCCTGCACCTGCTCCACCAGCTTCACATTGAACCGACAGTAGTCCAGCCAGCCCATCCGTTCCGCCCGCGTCCGCGAGATGACCAACTGCGGCAACCACACCGGCTTCACCGGCGCCGGGTCCAGTTTCCAGCCGAGTTCCTTGAGCAGTTTGTTACCTTTCGCTGAGTTGCACTTACGGCACGCCGTCGTGAGGTTCTCCCACGAATTGAAATCGCGCGGCACGGCGTCGGCGTTTTGTTTTTTCCAGGTCCGCCAGCGAGAGCGCGGGATAATGTGATCGATCGTCAGATCCGAAAGCGAACCGCGGTTCTTGCAGTACTGGCACGTAAGATCGTCCCGCTGCATGATGTTCCACTTGTTCAGCGCCACGTCCCGCTTCGGGATCTTGTGATACTTCACCCGCGCGATGATCAGCGGCACCGCCACGCTGACGGAAGGAGATCGGAGCCGGAGCGGAGATTCCTGCACCGGAACCGCAACATTGCGAAAGATGTCGAGAATGGCCTTTCGAACCGTACAGATCTCGATGGGGATCATGCCCGCGTTCAGTACGAGCACCGACTGGCTGAGTATCGTAGTCTCCATTGTGCGCGCTCCTCCTCGCTACACGCCGTATATACGACGGGAAAACCGTCGCAGATACGGTGGGGAGCGCGCTGACTGCTACGCCCCGGACTATGCTTCCGACAGGATCGCGACGTCGCGCACCCTGTCCTCGGAACCTAAGTTGACCAGTTTCACCCCGACGGTTGCCCGCCCGATCTGGGATACGTCTTTACACTGCATGCGAATGGCGAACCCGCTCTGCGCGATGATGACGATGTCGTCTTCATCCTGGACGCTGCAAACCCGCACCGCAGGACCGTTTTTGTCGGTGATCTTGATGTACGTCATGCCTTTTCCGCCGCGGCCCTTCGACTGGAAGTTCGAATACGCGACGCGTTTACCGAAGCCCTTCTCCGAAATGACCAGCAGCGAGGTCTTCGGGTCCACGACGTCCATGCCGACGATGCGATCATCTTGATCCAGACGCATGCCGATGATGCCGCTGGCCGTGCGCCCCTGAGAACGCATCTTCGCCAGGTTCGTGCGCAGGGCATTGCCCATGCGGCTGGCCACGATGATGTCGTCTTTCGGACCGACCAGTCGCACATCGATGAGCTCATCGTCCTTGCGCAGACTCAGTGCGATGATGCCGCCCTTCTTCGCGTTTTCGAAGGCCGAAACCTCGGACTTCTTCAAGATGCCGTCCCGGGTTACCATCACGAGGGCCCGCTCGCCTTCGAAGTCCCGGGTCGCCGCCAGCGCCGTAATCTCTTCTTCGTTCGCAAGGTTAATGAGCGCCTTCAGCGACTTACCCCGCGAATCCCGGGAGGCTTCGGGAATTTCGTGCACGCGCATGAGGAAGACCTTGCCCTTGTTCGAAAAGAGCATGAGATTCTCGTGCGTCGAAGCCACCAGCATACGCCGGGTGTAGTCGTCGCGTTTGTTGGAGCCCTTCACGCCGCGCCCGCCGCGTTTTTGCCGGCGGAACGTATCGAGCGGCATGCGTTTGATGAAGCCCTCTTCGGTAAGCGCGATCACCACGTCTTCGTCGGCGATGAGGTCCATTACCTCGAAGTTCGTCGTGTCCACGGAGGAGTGGTCCACTTCGGTGGCGCGTTTGCCGGGATACTGTTTAACGATTGCGGCCAGTTCGTCGGAGACGATCGCAAACTGCCGTTCTTCGCTTTTCAGGATCGCCTTGTAGTCCTTGATCTTGCCCTGGAGCTCTTTGAGTTCTTCAATGACCTTCGCCGATTCCAGGGAGGTAAGTTTTTGCAGGCGCATGTCCAGGATGGCGTTGGCCTGGACCTCGGAAAGTTTGAAGCGCTTCATCAACGACTTGCGGGCGTCGTCGACGGTCTTCGACTTGCGAATGATCTTGATGACTTCGTCAATAAAGTCGAGGGCGATCTTCAGTCCCTCGAGAATGTGCGCTCGCTTCTCGGCCTGGTTGAGTTCGTACTGTGTCCGCCGGACCACCACCTCGCGGCGGTGTTTGATGTACTCGACCAGGATCTCTTTGAGATTCAGGACGCGCGGCTGGCCGTCGACGAGCGCGAGCAGGTTGATGCCGTAGCTCGTCTGCAATTGCGTTTGCTTGTAGAGTTGATTGAGGATGACCTGTGTGTTCGCGTCCTTCTTGATCTCGATCTCCACGCGAATGCCGTGGCGATCCGAGAGGTCGCGAATGTCGGCGATGCCTTCGATGACCTTGTTCTGGATCAGCTCGCCCATCTTTTCGAGCATCGTCTTCTTGTTCACCTGATACGGGATCTCGGTCACGACGATCATCTCACGACCGCGCTGCGCTTTCTCCACGTCGACCTTCGCACGAATGCGCAACGAACCGCGGCCGGACTTGTACGCGGACTTCAAACCTTCCCCGCCGATGATGATGCCGCCCGTGGGGAAGTCCGGCGCCGGGATGAACTTCATCAATTGCTCGACGGTCATGTCCGGCTTTTTGATGAGCGCGCTGACGGCTTCGATGACTTCGCCCAGGTTATGCGGCGGGATGTTCGTGGCCATGCCCACGGCAATGCCGCTCGCCCCGTTGACCAGCAGGTTCGGGAACGAAGCCGGCAGAACGTCCGGTTCGTTCTTCGTGGCGTCGAAGTTCGGGCTGAAGTTCACCGTGTCTTTGTCGATGTCCTTCAGCATCTCCTCCGCGACCTTCGTGAGCCGTGCCTCGGTGTAGCGATAAGCCGCGGGAGGGTCGCCGTCGATGCTGCCGAAGTTTCCCTGACCGTCGATCAACGGGACCCGCATGGACCAGGGCTGGGCCATACGCACGAGGGTGTCGTAGACGGCCGAGTCGCCGTGCGGATGGAAGTTACCGATGACCTCGCCGACGATCTTCGCGCACTTCACGAATGCGCGGTCGCTGCGCCAGGCACGATCGTGCATGGCGTAGAGGATGCGACGATGCACCGGCTTGAGTCCGTCACGAACGTCGGGAAGGGCCCGACCGACGATGACACTCATGGCGTAGTCGAGGTACGCCTCTTTCATCTGGTCCTGAATTTCTACGGGAACGAGGCGCTGGCCTCTGGTGAGGGCCTGCTGAAGATCGGTCCGGACGATTTCGTTGAGATGAGCGTCGTCCTGCTTGCTGCGGCGAGCGCTGGAGGATTTGGAAGACTTGCTGGATTTGCTACTGCGTTTTTTGGCCATAAAATCGGAACGTCAGGGGTTGACGGAGGTTATGTCTTATAAAACTACAGTTTCGGGCGCTTTCCTCTGGCCGCAACTTCTATTTAAAGAAGGCCCTTGAATTTGGCGGCGCCCGGAGCGAACGTATGCCCACAATGCAGCAAAATCATTTCGTCCTGGTTACGATCCTCTCGATTTTCCTGATCCTCGTCGCCTTCCAGTATCCTTCGCTCCCTACCGCCCACGAAGCCGACGCGCCGCCGGCCGCCTTCTCCGCCCATCGCGCGCTGGAACATGTGCGGAGCCTGGCCGGGGAACCCCGCCCCACCGGCTCGCCTGGAAACGAGCGGGCCCGGCAGTATCTCATCGAGCAACTGCGCGCCATCGGTCCGGAGCTGGAGATCGAAACTCAACCGGCCGCGGTCGTGCGCGGCGCCGTGTCCGGTCTGGTCAGCGGCGCCCGCCTGGAGAATGTCATCGCCCGACTCCCCGGCACGGATTCCAGCGGAACCATCTTGCTCATGGCTCATTATGACAGTGTGCCCAACGGTCCCGGCGCCAATGATGATGCGGCGGGCACTTCGGTTGTACTGGAGAGCCTGCGTGCGCTCTACGCAAGCGGCCCCCACCGCAACGACGTCATCGCGCTGTTGACCGACGCCGAGGAACGCGGCATGCTCGGGGCCCGCGCATTTTACGAACAGCATCCGCTCGGCAAAACACCTGCGGCCATCCTGAACTTCGAAGCCCGCGGCAACACCGGCGTTGTCTTAATGTTCGAAACCGGCGCGAACAATCACTGGCTCATTCGCGAGTTCGCGGCGACCGCGGATCGCATTGCCGCCAGTTCCGTGGCCGCCGCACTCTTTCGCATTCTCCCGTACGGCACCGATCTTGCCCCGTTCAAAGAGGGTGGATTGTCCGGGCTGAACTTCGCCTACATCGACGGTCCGCTACGCTATCACTCCGTGCTGGACAACGCGGACAGCGTGGACCCGCGCAGCCTGCAACACGACGGCGACCTGGCGCTGCCGCTCACTCGCCGGCTTGCTGCGATGGATCTCACTGCGACTCGCGAATCGAGCGGCGATGCGATCTTCTTCAACGTGGGCAATCGACTGGTCTATTACTCGACCGTGCTCGCCTGGCCGCTGTTCGTTCTGGCCTGCGCCGGCTACGTCTTTTTCGTCTACCTGGCCTTCGGTCACCGCGGTCCGGGCCTGCGCGCGGGTGGCAGTATGCTGGGCTTCTTCGCGGTTGTCCTCGGATGTGTGCTCGTACCGCTGCTACTGGCTGGAACCTGGTGGCTGGTACGCCTCGTGCTAACGGACTACGCGGCCCTGGCGTACGCCGGGGAGGTCTACCAGTCCGTGTACTTTAAGTTTGCGTTTGCGATCCTGGCAGTGCTCGGTTGCGTGCTGTTGTGGCGACTATGGCTGCGCTGGTTTCGCTTCGTCGATCTCTTGCACGGCGGCATCATCTTCTGGCTGCTCGCCGGAGCATTGACGACGGCCCTGGTGCCCGCCGCGAGCTATCTATTCACGCTGCCCATGATCGTATACACACCGTGCGCGGCCTTAAGCATCGTACGCATTCGCAAAGAACCGTCGTTGCATACGGTGAATCTTACGGCGAGCGGTGCGCTGCTCGCTCTGTTCCTGTTCGTTTCCCTGGCGCGTTTTCTCTTGTTTCAATTGCTGAACGTCACAACGTTCGCGGCAGGCAGCGTGCTGATCGTAGTCCTGTTCGTTCTCTACGTCCCCGCTCTGGCATACATAAATGCGCGGTCACCCATGTCCCTGGCCGGACTGCGCCGACAGCCTCCCTGGCGTTTCGCGGCGGCGGCGCTCTTAGTTGTATTTATTGTACTGTTAACGACCGGCCTGGTGCGTTCCCGCTTCGGCAGGGATCAGCCCCGCCCCAACAGCGTCGTCTACGCCCTGAACGCCGACGACAACGCGGCACATCATCTTTCCTGTGACGTACACCTGGATGCCTGGACGCGTGCGTTCTTCCCGCCGGATCGGCTCGACGACGATAAGGCCTTCCAGCCATACATTCCTGTGCTCAAGCGTTGCATTCCCGGCTGGAATCGGCCGCACCGGGCGGCAGCTTCAGTTCCGGAACGGCCCGGCGATCTGCGCGCCCCGGCGGTTGACCTGCTGGTGGATCGCCGCACGGTGGACGGTCGCCGCTTGCGGCTGCGCTGGCGTTCTCGGCGGGACGCGCCGGTGCTCTTCGGCTTTTTGCGGCCCACGGACGGTTCGAGCATTGCGGCCCTCAGCGTGGACGGAGTTGCCGTGGAACTGCCGGAACGACAGACGCCGGGATTTCTGAGAAGCCTGGCCTCCAGCGCGGTGGTGATGGATGATTGGACGACGATTTCGTACGCCATTAGCGGGCGTCGCAAAGAAATCATCATCGAAGTCGAGCTCACCGCCGCGGCCGTTGAAGCGACGCCGGGCCTGGAACTCCGGCTCATGGATCACACCACCGGCCTGCCCGCTTTTCTCGCCGCACCGCCACGTCCCGCCGGCACAATGCCCGGGATGCGCTATCCGTTCGGCGACGGCGCGTTCGTGTATGTGCGGCGGGTGTTCTGAACGAGAATGCTGTCAATCTGAGCTTTTGACCGGCCGACGCATTTGCGCCCGCACACCCATCACACTGCCGAGGACGATCAGCCCCGCGCCGCCCAGGGTGCGCAGATCCACGGTTTCGTCTAGAATCAAAACAGCAAAAGTTAGCGAGATGGGCAGGTAAGCGTAGTAAACAGTGCTTGTGGTCTGCGGCGGCAGCACCGTGGAGACACGCACCCATAACGTATGACTGAGGGCCGTACAAAAGAGCGTGAGGTATCCAAGCTTCCACCAATCCAGGGCCGGCAGTTCCCAGTCCGTCCACGGGAAGAAGAACGCGAACAGGACGAAGGCAAAGGCGAACTGTCCGAAGGTCCGCACCTGCGAGGACATGTGTTTGTTGTGCTGATGCAGGATGGGCAGGAGCGCGAAGAGAAACGAACTCACGGCCCCGAGAGCAAGTCCCGCGGCGACGTCATTTGACAGGCTGAACTCGGGAACCAGAAAGTAGACCCCTACAATGCAGATGGCCACGGCCAGCACTTCCAGCCAGCGCGGCGGGCGCCGGTAATAGACGGCGCCGAGGATCGTGAGAAAGACACCGTAGCCGGCGAGCCCGATGGCCCCGATAGACGCCGACGATGTCTTGATGCTCAGAAAATAGGTGGCCCAGTGCCCGCCGAAGACCAGGCCGATCACCCCGAGCCATAGCCAGTCGCGTCCGCGGAGCTTTCGCAGCGCGCCGCCCTCCCGGCTCACGAAGATCAGATAGATCAAAACGGAACCGAAGAAGAGCCGGAACACGCCGATGGTCCAGGCGTTCGCGGAAAGGGAGCGTATGACCACGGGAACCGAGGCCCAGAGCGTAATCGCCACGGCCGTTTCAAGAACCAGCCGCGCCGGAGACGGGGACGCTTCGTTCGGATCCTGCATGAAACCAGGGGAACGCGAGGCAGCGAGACTGTAAGCCCATATTCTCGATTTCCGGGTTGCGCCCAAAGTCCGGAAGAAATGGGCCTTGACATCGACGGGATCGCAAGTCGCCTGATGCCGTGGCTGAAACCGAAGACAGCATTTCGGAGATTCCGGAATTTGATCCGCCGCCGGGCCCGGAAGAAACGGAGGATCGTTTCTTCGGACTGCAGGATCTGGATTCGTTCAAACAGAACTTTATCGACGTGAACCGGGGCAAGCCTCTGTTCCTCATCCGCTTTCAGAATATCCAGGGCCTGGATCTGCTGGACTTCATCGAGCTGTTGCGGGATCAGATCCACACGATTCTGGACCTGTCCGGCGTCGAATTCGGCTTTCATCACCTGGACACGGACCGCGCCCTGCTCATGGGCATCTCTCCACTGCGCCGCCCCAACAGCGAAGACAACGTCCCGAACATTGATAACGCCATCGGTCGTTTCCACGACTACTGCTCCCGCAAACAAATTTGCGGCTTCGACTTCGGCATCGGCCGAACCCAGTGCAACTTCGTCTCGAACGTCGACGAAATCTACGAGGTCCTGGCTCAGTCATCCAACAAGAACCTGCACGACAACCTCATCCGCTGGAGCTGGACCTACTTCAACCGCGCGAACACCTACTTCTCCGGCGACGCCCACGAGGCCGTCATTCAGCCCACGGTCTACTTTGATCCGCGATCAAAAACATTCACCGTTCGGGGCGGCGAGGTCTTCGTCGGCGGCGGCCTTTACCAGGGCTACCACCAGTTGATCAGCGACATTCCGCCCGGAGAAGATTTAGAGCGAATCGAGTTGCTCATCTTCGAAAAGCTGATCATCGCCTGCGAGAAGACGCCGGGCACTCTAAAATTCAACATCAGTCCGCAGACCCTCCTCGATACGTTTTCGAGCCATGAACGCGTCGTGCGTTTGAATCGATTGCTGCACGCACGCGGCCTGAATCCCCAGAACGTGCGCTTCGAACTCGTGGAGAAACCGTACGAAGAAACGGAGAAGCTGCTGAAAGAAGTCTGCCAGGATTTCTACAACTACGGCATCACCTTTGCAGCGGACGATTTCGGCGTGAAGTCGCAGTCGCACCAGGTCATCCTGGACCTGGGGATCATGATCAAGGAATTCAAGCTGGATCCCATTTCCTTCAAGTTCAAGGCCGACGAGGATCGCACGAAGTTCCTGGACAACCTGGCCTTCATCGCCTATTGCAAACGACTGGCGGACAACCGGGAGGCGGGCATCACCGCCGAAGCCGTCGAAGACTACGACACGCTCTGTTTCTTAATGGAGCACGCCATCCACCAGTACCAGGCAAACATGTTCTGCGGTAAAATGCCCGTGGTCCGCTACCGTGAGGAATTCGAAAACATGTCCGGTCTCCCCGAGGACGTGGCCCGGGAGATCTTCACGCACCCGGAATTGTGGGAACAGCAGCGCCAGCGACAGAACATCTTTCTATTCGCGAAAGAACGCGGGCTGTTTTAAGAACAAATCCTCCGGGCTTAGTCCGGCGTCAGGCGCCGCGGAGAATAGACGCCGGGACGTAAGACCTCGTGATCGTAGCGCTGGACGTCCTCCGGTTTTTCCACGATGTTCTCCGGCGGCGGCTCATCCAGCTCCGCGAAGTCCAGTTCGTCCCAGAAACGATCAAAGGCGCTGGCCTTGCCGATCCCCAGGCGATAGTAACTATCCGCGTGATTCAACAGGAGGGCGTCCCGGTCCTCGGTAATACCGGCGTTAAAAAGCAGGCGCTCCACTTCCTCGTACTTCACGACGGCCGGATTGGCCGGCTGGGTGAACGAGTTTATGCGGATGTGCACCAGGATGCGATAACGCGTGGCGTGGCGACCGCGCTCGAAGGCGTCGGCCAGTTTCACCAGGCGGTTCACGTAGTTCGTCGGCGGATTCACGTTCTGCTCCGCAACCACCAGGCGACGGCAGAGCTCGACTTCCCGCAGTCCCTTCTTTAACCACTGCTTCACGTGAGGCGGCTGCTTTTCGTTCAACACTCGCCCGGCGAGCAGAATCAACTCCGCGTTTTCCTGGAGGCGTTTCCGCTCCACCACCCGCTCGTAGAGTTGAATCAAGAGCAACTGACTCTTTTGCAGATTGCGATAGGCCTGATGGTAGCGCACACCGTAGAACTCGGCCTCCGCCCGAATGTGCCACAGGATGGAGCGGCGATAGATCGCCAGGTCCCTGGAATCACCGAAGTTGCTGACGGCGGTATTGATCTTATCCAGATACTTGAGGTTCAGCTCCAGGCCGATCCGACTCCGGTCCTCAGCTCCGGCGATTACCGGCACCGCCGGCTCTTCGATTCTCCGCAACGACAGCACTTCCTCGGCCCCGACAGGCATGAGTCCCGCCGAAACAGCCCCAAGCAGCGCCAGGATTCCCATTCGAAACATTCCCACACGGCCCTCCCGCATATGGAATGAGAATCGGCCCGGTCGCGAGAAATACGACATAATCCGCCTAAAATTCGGGCAGGTTGCCCGAACGGAATCAACGCACTGGACGCCCCGGAGGACGGGCGAGCATCATCTCAAAAATTAGGCCGTGGGAGGGGGAATTAATCAATTTTTGACACCATTCACACGAATTCTGAAAAAGGCAGGCTCGGAATCGCAATAAAGCTTGACAATCAGCGTGAAATGCTTTGACCTATATATAGAGCTATCATGGACTAAGTATGCCAGCAGTAAAGTCAGGAAAGAAAACGGCCAAAAAAAAATCTCAGACCAAGAAGAAATCGAAGGCATCTTCCGGATCGTCCTCAAAGACTACCCGGAAGACCACGAAGAAGAAAGATAAATCCGGGTACTCCGTAGGAGAGTACGTGGTCTATCCCATGCACGGGGTTGGGAGAATCAACGCCGTCCAGAAGCAAAACATTCTGGGAAAACGCAAGGAATGTTACGTCCTGGAAATTGCGAGTAACAAAATGAAGGTGATGGTACCGGTCGAGAACGCCGAACAGATCGGCATTCGCGCCATCATCCAGAAAAGGGACGTAAAGAAAGTTCTGGAGCTGCTGAAAAAGGACGAAGTCGATACAGAAGAAGACTGGAAGATTCGCTATCAAAACAACATGAACAAGATCAAGTCGGGGGATATTTACTCCGTGGCCGAGGTGTGCAGGAACCTGTACAAACGCGCCAAGGATAAGGAACTCTCGTTGATGGAGCGCAGGCTCTACGAATCCGCCTATAATCTCATCTCCAACGAAATCGCACTGACGAAGGACGTGAGCGTCGAAGAAGCGGGCAACCTGATCTCGGAAGTTCTGGCGTAGCTTCACCGTCTTTTCCATATCGCCTCCGCCTGGCCGGTCCGTCCTGGACGACCGGCACTCCCTCCGGCAGACTGCCGCCGGCATCACGGTCTTTAGCTCAATATACATACATGGATTTGAGCTATGAACACAATAAGCCGAATTCCAGTCCCGCTGGTGACCGGGCTGCTCGTATTTTACGCAGCCGTCGCCGGCCAGACTCAACCTGATTACGGGCTCGCTGCCGCTGTAGGCGGCATTGCCCTCGCGCTCTCCGGCGTCATCGTCTTCCTCGATCGGATTATCCGGTTGAACATGGAAGCCTTTGTATACGCAACCATGGGCGCCTTTGCCGGCCTGATCGCCGGCTTTTTCGTACAGCAACTTGTTCGCTCCTACGTTCCGCTCGCCGGGACGCCGGGCGTAGCACAAATGAGTTTCTTGATCCCCGTCGTCTTTTTCGGTTACGCCGGGTATCTCTTCGCGCGGGCCGGCCTCCGATTCACCGGCGGCTCGCAGGGAATAAGCGACGACGACTCCTCCGACAACAAAGCCAAGCTTCTGGATACCTCGGTCATCATTGACGGGCGCATCCTCGACATTGCCGAAACGAAGTTCGTCAGCGGACCGTTCGTAATCCCGAACTTCGTCCTGCGTGAAATTCAGCTCATCAGCGACTCTCCCGATCCCATCAAACGCAATCGCGGGCGGCGGGGCCTGGAAATGCTGAACAAGCTCCAGCAACGCACGGACATTAAGGTCAAGATCAGTTACCTCGATTATACCGAAACCCGCGAAGTGGACGCCAAGCTGGTAAAAGCGGCGCGGGAAATGAACGCGCAACTGGTCACGAACGACTTTAACCTCAACAAGGTGGCTGAACTCCAGGGCGTCGAGGTGCTGAATCTCAACAATCTCACGAACGCTCTGAAGCCGGTGGTGCTGCCCGGTGAGGACATCCTCATCGACATCATCAAAGAGGGCAAAGACGAGAATCAGGGCATTGGATACCTTGAGGACGGCACCATGGTCGTCGTCGAAAACGGCGGCAACATGCTGAGCAAAACCGTGAAGGTCAACGTCACGTCCATCATCCAGACAGCCGCAGGCAAGATGATCTTCACCCGGGCTCAGGGTGTCGTCGAAGACAACGACGACGACAACCAGAGCGGCGGCGGTCAGAACGAAGGCGGCCGACGACGGCGGCGGCGCGGTGGCGGCAATCGCGGCGACGACAACGGTCGCGGTGACAACCGCGGCGGCGGCAACGACTCAAGCGACGGAGATCGCGAAGCCGTGAGCGGTGGAGGCGGCGGACGACGGCGACGCTGATCGTATCGACGTTTTCTCCCCGGCAATTCCGCCCGGAAAGCGCGGAGGTCTGCAACAGCGGCCTCCGCGTTTTTCGTATAATCATGGCCAGGCGCCGCCGCTCTCTCAGCGCGCGCGCCAGAGATGATTTACCGGCCCCTTGCCGGCACCCAGGTTCGGGGCATTCCGAATGGCGCCGTGCAGAAATTCCTTCGCATCGGACACGGCCTCTTTTGGAGAGCGTCCCAGCGCGAAACCCGCGGCGACGGCAGCGCTCAGCGTGCAACCGGTACCATGCGTGTTCCGGCTGTCTATGACGGGCAACGCGAACTCGGTGACCACGTCTCGGTCCAACTCAACGAACACATCCACGGCTTCTTCGGCCCGCTCGTCCGCCTCCACCCGCCGATGCCCTCCTTTCAACAGAACCGCCGCAGCGTACTGATCCCGCAGTTCCACGACTGCCGTCCGCATTTCCGAGAGCGTGCCAATGCTCCGGCCGAGCAGGACCTCGGCCTCGGGTAGATTCGGCGTGATGAGCGTGGCACAGTCTTTCAGAAAAATCGCGAGTTCTTCTTCGGCCTCGCGTTGCAACAACCGCGCACCGGTGGCCGCCACCATCACGGGATCGGCGACCAGGGGAATGTCGCCGGCATGCTCCTGCCAGGTCGCTCGCACGGCGCGGATGATCTCCGGAGAAAAGAGCATGCCGGTTTTGGCGGCGCCCACGGGAAAGTCGCCGAGCACGTCCCGAATTTGTCCGGCGACGATGTCGGGCTCAATGCCCTGAACCGCACTAACGCCCGTGGTGTTCTGACAGGTGATGGCAGTAACGGCGCTCGTACCAAATGTGGCGAAGGCCTGAAATGTTTTCAGATCGGCCTGAATGCCGGCGCCGCCGCCGGAGTCGCTGCCGGCTATTGTCAGCACGACGGATAACGGAATCGATGCACTCATGCGCAGTATCCTGTGCGAATGCGCTCTCCGGGTCAACTGCACGTTTTGAGTGGACAGCGCGAAGTTGCACGATGATTGATCCGTATGCAATCGAGCGATCGTGCGGTGTTTCGAGTCCAGGGCGGGAACCCGATCAGCGGTAGGATCCGCCCCCAGGGTAACAAGAACGAAGCACTGCCCCTTCTGGCCGCCTGCGTTCTAACGAACGAAGAGGTCATCCTGAACAACGTCCCCGCCATCGAGGACGTGCTGTTGATGCAGCAAATCCTGCGTTCCCTGGGCATCACAGTTGAAGAGGTTACTCCCGGGGATCCTTCCCGGGTTCGGGTGCACGCCGAAAACGATCCCGCCGGCGAACTTCCGGCCGACCTGGCGACACGACTGCGCGGCTCGGTGACGCTGGCCGGCCCGTTGCTGGCCCGGAACGGTCGAGTCTTTCTGCCGCGGCCTGGCGGGGACCGCATCGGCCGACGGCGCCTGGACACGCACATCCTGGCCCTCCAGGCCCTGGGCGCGAACGTAAAGATCTTTCCCGACGGTTACGAGCTCTCCTGCGAACAACTTCGGGGCGCGGACATCCTGCTCGACGAAGCCTCCGTGACGGGCACCGAAAACGCGGTCTGCGCCGCGGTGGTGGCCGAGGGCGAAACAATACTACGAAACGCGGCCAGCGAACCCCACGTCCAGGGGCTCTGCCGCATGCTGAACGCCATGGGCGCGAAGATCGACGGCGTGGGTTCGAACATCCTGCGCATCACCGGCGTGGAAAAACTCAAAGGCGTTCCGTTCCGGATCGGTCCGGATTATCTCGAAGTGGGCAGCTTCATCTCGCTCGCCGCGGTGACCGGCGGAGACCTCGTCATTGAAGACGCGGACTTAGAAAACATGCGCATGATCCGACTCATTTTTTCGCGGCTCGGCATCGAAACCAGGCCGGACAGCCAGAGCGGTTCCCTCCACGTTCCTTCGGACCAATCCCTTGAGATTGTGCCGGACCTGGGCGGCGCCGTCCCGCGCATCGACGACGCGCCATGGCCCGGCTTCCCCGCGGATATGACATCCGTGGCGCTGGTAACGGCAACGCAGTGCAAAGGCACGGTATTGATTCATGAAAAGATGTTTGAGTCCCGCCTCTTTTTTACAGACCGCCTCATCTCAATGGGGGCACGCATCGTTTTGTGTGATCCTCACCGCGCGGTCATCATGGGACCAGCCTCGCTGATGGGAGCCGAGGTGTCTTCGCCGGACATCCGCGCGGGCATGGCCATGCTGATCGCGGCGTTGTGCGCTCAAGGCGAGTCGACGATTCAGAATATTGTTCAAATCGACCGCGGCTTTACGAACATCGATGAACGCCTGCGCTCTCTGGGTGCCGACATAATCCGTGAAGGCTGAGAAAGCGATACCGCCACAACGGTACTCGGTTTCTGGTTGCGTACAGTTTTCCGTTCGTTAGATTTCGCGCATGTTCTTGCGGATGTCTTTCGGCTTAAAACTGGGCCTTGCGATCTTTCTCCTCGCCGTGGGTTCCACCTCCCTCAGCGTCCTGTACTTTTACCAGAGCACCAGCGAACTCGTGCTCCGCCAGATGCGTGCACGCATGCACGATCTGGCGAACGCCGGTAGCCTCATGTTCTCGGCGGAAGATCGCGCTGCCATTCGTCGGCTCACAGAAAACATGCGCAAAGATTCACTGCCCGTCACCGAAGCCGTGCGCGACGATCTCTACGATCCCGAAAGCGAAAACGAGGGCTACTGGGAATCCCTGCCGGAAGAGGCCGCGAATCGTTATCACGCCTCCAGAGATTTCAATCGCGTCGCCCAGGTGCTTCGTCGCATCAAGGCCAGCGGCGGAGAACGCGCGCTCCCGATCATGCCGCTCTACCAGACCGCCGACGATCCGAGCACGAAGTCGCGCATTAAGTACGCCTACATCATGGTTCCCGTGGAGGGCTTTCCGAACTTCGACGTGCTGAAGTTTCTTGTCGATGCCGACTGGGACGCCGTGGACATGAACGCCAACGGGGAAATCGACGAGGATGAAGAGGCCAGCCCGGCCGGCCTGGTCTGGTACGCGGACGAACCGGTATTTTACCACGCCTTCGCCGGTGAGATCTTCGCCGCCGAAGAATGGTATACCGACAAATGGGGGACCTGGCTAACTTCTGCCGCGCCAATCTTAGACAAAGACGGCAACATTCTCGCCGTGGTGGCTCTGGACCTGGACGTAAAGAGCGAAGCGAACCGGCTGGCGGAACTGCGCCAGGCAGTCATCGGCATCATCTCGGTGAGTGTGGCGTTGTCGCTGCTGGTATCCTTCGGTCTCGCGCGCTTCCTGCACCGACCCATCGAACTCCTGCGCCAGGGCGCGGACCGCGTGCGTGAACGCGACTTCGATACGTTCATTACCCTGCGTCGCCGCGATGAACTTGGTCTGCTCGCGGATACGTTCAACGATATGGTCAGTGAGATTCGTGAATACGCCCGGCACCTCGAAGACAAGGTCGCCGAACGCACGGCGCGTCTGCAAGAAAGCCTCGGGCGCGTGCAGGAACTCAAAGCTCAACAGGACGGCGATTATTTTCTCACGAACCTGCTCGCGAATCCGTTATTCAAGAACTGGAACACCGGCGATGCGGTGCGGACGGATTTTATCCTGCGACAGAAGAAGAAGTTTCAGTTCCGCGGTCGCCCTGGTGAACTCGGCGGCGACCTCTGCATTACCGGCAATCTCATCCTACAAAATCGCCCGTGCACGATGTTCCTCAACGCCGATGCCATGGGCAAATCCATGCAGGGCGCCGGTGGCGCGCTGGTGATGGGTACCGTCGTGAACGCGATCATGCATCGTTCCGAAGGCGGGCGCGACATCAGTCCGGAAGGCTGGTTGCGTGAAACATTCCGCGAACTGCACGGCGTCTTCTATTCTTTCGACGGCACCATGGCGATTTCCGCGGTGCTCGGCATCGTGGACGATGCGACAGGTATGCTGCATTACTTCAATGCCGAGCATCCGTTCCCCGTGCTGATCCGGGACGGCAAGGCGGAGTTCATCGAAGAAGAAGCGAAGGTTTTTAAGATCGGCATCATGCAACAAAGCGCGGGAGACGTACACATCGAACACCTGCAACTGCGTCCCGGCGACGTGCTCATCTGCGGTTCCGACGGACGAGACGATCTGCGCGTGATTGATCCGGAAACCGGTGAGTCGGTTGTTCTGCACGACGGCAATCCCTTTCAGGAAATCTGCGAAAAGAGCGGCGGCGATCTTCAGCGAATGGTCGAACTCATTCAAGAACGTGGTGAACTCACCGACGATCTTTCGCTGATTCGCGTGGAGTTCACCGGCGCCGCCGTGGATGCGCCGCGTCGCGAACCTTCCGAAGAAGACTCGCGTTCACTGATCAAAGCAGTTATCGCCCTCGTCCAGAGCAAAGATTACGAACGGGCCCTCGAAACGGTTGAGTCGGTCTCCACGGAGTACCAGGGGATGTTGTATCATTATTATCGCGGACTGTGCCTGCACAAACTCGGCCGCAGCCGGGACGCCCTGGCTTCCCTGGAGCAAGCCCATGCCATCAATAAATCCCAGACCGCCGTGCCGGAACTCATCGCCGGCATTCATTATCGCAACGGCAATTTCGCCGAGGCCGAACGGTTCTGGAAAGAAACGCTGAAACTCGAGCCGAACCACAGCCGCGCGCGGCAGGCCCTGGAAAAACTCAAGGCCGAGAAGTGAGTGGACAGCCCGTCCGCTGCGTACGATACCATCCCTGCACCGTATGCACGGTGGATCGCCCGGGACCGTAGCTCAGCGGTTAGAGCAGGTGACTCATAATCACTTGGTCGTAGGTTCAAATCCTACCGGTCCCAAACGCGCGAGCTTTTCCCCGGGAAGACACGCGGGGACGACTCGTAGCTCTAATAGTTTGTCGGGAGAACCTTAGCGTATCTTCCCGGGGCAATGCTCGTGCGGGAATGTGGTTACGTTCGCGTGGCTGTGTCGAGAATCGTATGCGTTACTCTGCAGACAGTGAGGAGCTGATTTGCGTTTGCTGCGATGTGAGCGCACGGACGATTCATGAGGCCGTGCGCGGCGGGGCGCGAGGTTATGCGCGCGTGCGGAATGCCACCGGGGCCGGGGGCGGTTGCGGAACCTGCGCCGATGAAGTCGAACACGTCGTCGACCTGGCCATGGAACGCGATCGCCAGGAACGCAAAGGGCAACTGATGTTGCCTCTGTGACGACGCGGTTCTTAGACGATTACGCCCTTCATCAGTTCCAACGTGCTCTTGCGACGGCGTTCGTTCCGCTCGTCCTCTGTTTCGATCTTGATCTCCACGTCCGGCTTCACTTTAAACAACGGCTCGCCTTTTTTCACAACGACGCCGTCCTGGCCGCCCAGCAGCACTTCTTCCACCGTGCCCGAAAACTCCGCGTGTACTTTGTTGAACATCTTCATCACTTCAATGATGTAGATGGGATCCCCGGCTTCGAAGTGAGTGCCAACTTCAAGATACGGCGGAGACGCCGGTGATTCCCTGGCGTAGAACATGCCACCGGAAACAGCCACCAGGGTGTCCGCCGAGGCCGCCGGCGGCGGTGCCAGATAACGAAGATAGTCTTCCTGTTTGTCCGCGTCGAGAAACTGCGATGGAATGGTCGGCTCCAGGCTATCGCTCACTCCAAAGCCCAGAAGACCGGAACGTTCGCCCATCATGACAAGGAGGTCGAGCACCGTCATGCCGCTCTGCCAGCCCCGATGAGCGGCCGCGCACTTGCGGAACATATCGTCGTCGAGGTTGTTGAACCCCTGGACGCCGGCGAAGCCGTTGCTGTCGCCGAGCAATCTGCGATTGAAGTCGTCGTACACCTGCGAGGCGTTTTCACCGGCAATGTGCAGGGAGATTTCGTACTCCTTTTCGGTGTCCACGCCGAGATGACTCTCCAGATCCTTGTAGAACGTCAGGCCCTTCTGCAACAATTCGTTGTCGTCCGGCCAGATGCGTTGCGCCGGCGCGGCGTCCTCGCGTTCTTCCAGGTGACAGAAATGATAAAGATCGTTTAAGATTCGCAGGGGATTGCGTTTCCAGTGCACACGCCCGCCCTGGATTTCGAAGGCCCGGCGATGATTGCGCACCAGCCAGCCCGCGAGTACGTGAGGGTGCTCGAAGAGCAGGTCGATGGGCCGGGAGAGCAGCGTACGTTTGATGCCCAGGGTCTCGACGCCGGCCGGTCCGTACTGCGAAAGGATCTGCTTTTGAATCTCCGACCACGCGGTATCGAAATCGAAGGACTCCAGTTCTTTGGCGAGGCTGCCCACGGCGGCCAGGTACGGAACGACGAACTTCGTGTCCGGCTTCAGCATGGGATGGAGGCCCAGGCAGAAGTTCAAGATGCCGTAGTGAAAGTACAGGTTTGTGTTAACCTCGGGCCCGCGGATCTCCATGCGCCGCAGGATGTCCGAGAGACGATCGAGGTTCTGGCGGCGCCCCTTACCGTGGCTCACAACCAGAGCGACGTTGGAGTCGTACGCGCCCGCCAGGTGGTACTTGATGAACCAACCGGTATCGGGATTACGAAAGCCGATGCCCTGATCGTCTCGAAGTTCGTTGTCCACCGGCGCGGTCCAGGATTCGATCACACCGCCCGCGTGCGGCTGCAGTGCGTCGTTCGTAGCGTTCAAGCGCACTTCACCGCCGGCACGATAGCGCGGGGTACGCTCCGGTTTCGGCAGTCGCGTACCGTGGGCCGCAACCAGCGCCATGGCTTCAACGAGGGACTCCACGACGAACGAATCGCCGGGATCGGAAGGGTTCGAAAACTTCAGGGAGTACACCATCTCGGTGACGCGGTGCTCCACCTGGATGCGGGTGTTCATCTCCATGAAATAAAAGTCCTGATCGGAGACGATGCATTCGAACGTGGAAGCGGAGTTTAGCTTCACAGCCGTGCCGAAGCGCTCCGCCTGTTCTTCCATGCGCTTTAAGGTACGCAGATCACCCTTCAGGACTTCGGCGAACTTGACGTGGCCTTCTTTCGTGGCCTGGGCGATTTCGTACTCGTAGAGTTCTTCGGTTATCGAAAGCTCCACGAGCTTCTGCTCGTGCATTTGCAACGAACAGTCCCGGCCGCCGAGGGCGATGGCCCACTCGCCGTTGCCGAGCATCTGGATCTCGTTGTGCCGGGTGCCTTCAATGTTCAGCTCAATGAGAAAGTTCTTGTTGTCCGCATCGCCGGTGGCCTTGGACTCGGAGAGCACTTCACTGACGGCGTTCTTGACTTCCTCGGTTTTCGTTACGATGCGCTGGCCCTTGCCGCCGCCGCCGCCGATGTACTTCAATCGCAGACGTTTGCCGGGGTTATCCTTAAACAACTGCTCGCACTGCGCCGTCGCTTCCGCCTGTAAATCTTCCACACTCACAAGGCCGATGCCTTTTGCATAACCCGCCTGAAGGACAGCCTCGGCGTATTCCTCGGGGTCGGTGGACGTGGATTCCACACTGAGACCGTGTTCACCGGCCAGGTTCTTCAGAGAATCCAGGTCGCCGCCGGCCTTTTGCAAGAGCGTGACGGCTGTGATGTTATCGAGACCGGGCGTAACCGAAACACCGGCTTCCCGGGCGATGACCTTCGCCATGTCTTTCGCGCCGGCCTGGAAGTGTACGTTGCTCGCCGGGCCGATGAACCCCAGCCCCGCATCTTCGATGGCGTGCACGAAACCGCCGTCCTCGGACATGAAGCCGTAGCCGGCAAAGATGTGCGTGTACTTATGCTTGCGTGCAATATTTACAATTTCACGGATGCGCTGCTGTTTCTCTTCGTGGCCGACGCCCATGTAATCCGGAACGCGATGCACGCGGTCCGGCCGCATGACCCGCAACTCCGGAGCGAGGGTGTACGGATAGGCCACGGAATCCTTTTCCGAGAGCAGGATGCCATAGTCCGCGCCCAGCGAGCGGAAGACATCCATGGCTTCCATGCGAATGGGGCCGCGACAGACGATGAGGATTTTTAAATGCGCGCAGGAGAAGCCTGCAACCCAGGGACTGCTGGACTCGCGATAACGGTCCCGGTTTTTTTTCTGCGTCAGAGTGTCGGCGGTCAAAATGATATCCCGTTCGTTTCAGTGATAATGTAGGAGTTTTAGAGGAAAGGGCGGTGTCAATTGATATTGCCTTGCCTGCCCGACTCCGACGCCGAGTCTGCCCGCGTGGTGGCTTCTGCCGATCCGGCCGATCGTTTCTACACGCGCTTCTTTCGAATTACGGGGCTGAACATCCTGTCCAACATCGTCGTGCCCCTGGCGAGCCTGGTGGACACCGCCATGCTCGGCCATCTGGAAGATGTTCGCTATCTCTCCGGCGCGGCCCTCGCAGGCATCCTCTTTAATTATGTCTACTGGACCTTCGGATTTCTTCGGATGTCCACGACGGGTGAGACGGCTCAGGCCGTCGGCCGCGGAGACCGCACGGGAGAGTACGGAGTTCTGTATCGTGGCGGCATTACGGCCGCCGGCATCGCGCTGGTAATCGTCCTGTTGCAGGGGCCCATCGCGGACGCGGGCTTTTCCCTCCTGGCGGGTGAGGAGGGCGTGAAGGCGGCGGGACGTGAGTATTTTTTCGCGCGTATCCTGGGGGCGCCCGCGGCATTCTTAAATTTCGTGTTGTTAGGCTGGTTCCTGGGACGCGAACAATCTCACATCGCTCTGGCGATGACGTTTACGAATAACGTCGCGAACGTCGCCCTGAACTACTGGTTCATCATGGTACTTGGCTGGGCCGCGTACGGGGCCGGTCTTGCCACGGCCCTGGCCCAGTACGCCATGCTCGTCGTCGGCCTGCTACTCTTCTTCGCGCAGGGCCGACCGGTATACATTCCGCTCGCGCAGGTCCTGCATCGCGCGCAGTTGTTGCGATTGTTCAGTTTGAACCGGGACATCATGATCCGCACGTTCGTGTTGATTTCGGCGTTCTCGCTGTTTACAAACTACAGCTCCGTCCTCGGCAAGGCCGTGCTCGCTTCCAACGCCGTGATCTTGAAGTTCATTGAACTGGCGGCCTATCTCATCGACGGAGCGGCCTTCGCCTCGGAAACCTTCGCCGGCATGTTCCGCGGCGCACGAGATCGGCCCGGCTTTCGAAAACTGGTGCGCGTCGCGATGGCCAGCGGCCTGGTCTTTGCGGCCGCGTTCTTGATTCCGCTGCTCGCCGTGCCGGAGCTGGTGTTCGGATTTATGACGAACTCCACCGAACTCCTGGACGCGATGCTCACTGATGCCGTCTGGTGCCTGCCGATCCTGGTCTTCGGCGCGGTGGCCTTCGTCTACGACGGGATTTTCATTGGACTTTCGCAGGGACGAGCCCTGCGCAACGCAATGCTGATCAGTTTTTTCGGCGGCTTCCTGCCGCTCGCCTACCTGGGCTTAATGTATCGCGAGAATGACTTACTGTGGTTGTCGATGGCGGGCTTTATGCTGGTGCGAGCGTTGACGCTGCACGTTGCCATGCGATGGGTGTACCGCGACTTCGACGAAGCGGCGGCACCCCCATCGAACTAACAACGGCTCAACAGTAAAGGTCGCTATCGCGCAGGAAGGCTTTACACTGATTCGATTCGCAGAACATGTCGTTGCCGCGCAGGTACGCCTTGCAATCGCCGCTATCACAGTAAAGGTCTGAATCACGCAACATGGCCTTGCAATCCTCGCTCTCGCAATACAGGTCCGAGTTACGCAGGATGGCCTTGCAATCGTTGGTATCGCAGTAAAGATCACTGCCGCTCAGAATGGCCTTGCAATCACCACTGGTGCAGTACAGGTCTGATCCGTTGATGAAGGCCTTACAGTCACCGGTGGACCAGGTGCGATAGCCGATTTGTTTGATCGACGGCTTGAGCGCATACAGCGCGCCGGCAGCAACGCTGATCGCAAAGATGACAGCGATGAGGAGTTTGACGGGATGTCCGGTTAAGTTCACGAGAACCTCCGCTAGAGTTGGATGGCTAAGTCCGAACGATGCCGTCCAACACGTCGATCGTTTTTCGTCGCGCGACAAGCAGCGGCGTCTCTTCGTTCGCGGTCTGCGCGAAGATCAGCGCGCCCTGCCAGAGCATCAGCAGTTCCCCGGCCGTACTGCGGGCCCGGCGCCGACTGATCCTCCGCGCGCTCATGCGCAACAGTTCGTCCGCCAGAAAATCTTCCATGGCCGTGAACCAGGCCTGGACCGCCTCGCGCACCGGCGATAGCTGATCCTGACCGGCCGCCTCCGCCGCGAGCTTACCGAACGGGCAACCCGGAATGCGCCCGCTCTCCGCGCGGTCTTCACGCTGGGCCTGCAACATGAGATCGTAGTAACCGAGGATGCGTTCGCGCGGCCCGGACTCTCCGAAGAAGGTATCCACCGCGGTGAAAACCCGGTCCGAATTTCTGCGAATAACCGCCACCGCCAGCTCGGCCTTGTCGCGATGATAATGATACAGCGAGCCCTTATTCACTCCGGCCTCGGCGCAGATTTGATCCACACCCACGGAACCGTAGCCGTGCCGCCAGAAGAGCCGGCCGGCCGCCTCGAGGAGTTTGTCGCGCGCCTCCGCCCTGCGTCCCATGCCGCCATTTCCGCACACTCGCAGCACAGGACAATCTTTTTTGACAGATTGGTCAAAAAAGACTTGCACCGAAAGCGGGGTGCCGGCCTTTTTTGACCAATCTGTCAATTATGAGGTCGTTTATGTTTCCTTTCCCATCCTTCGCCCGCGTCGCCATTGTCGGCATGGCGCTTGCACTGTTCCCTCAGTGCCTGGACCTGATTCCCATGCTCGCGCCCTCGGTGGACGCGGAGCCGAACCTTTCGGCGGAATTCCCGTACGAATCCCGATTCATCACGGTAAAGGGATCGCGCATGCACTACGTCGAGATCGGGGAGGGCGATCCGATCCTCCTGGTGCACGGTAATCCGACGTCTTCATATCTGTGGCGGAACGTGATTCCGAAACTGGAGATCAGCGGCCGGGTGATCGCCGTGGATTTGATCGGCATGGGAAAATCCGACAAGCCGGATCTCGACTACACCTTCGTCGACCACGCGGAGTACTTCACGGCTTTCGTGGATGCCATGCAATTGAAGGACGTAACCCTGGTGGTCCATGATTGGGGCGGCGGCCTGGGATTCGACTATGCGGCGAAGCATGCAGACAACGTACGCGGTATCGCGTTTATGGAAGCCGTCGTCCGCCCCATGGACTGGAGCATTGCGAGCCCGCCGGAGAAATACATCTTCGGCCGCTTCCGCGACCCGGAGGACGGGCATCAGATCAACGCCGTCGATAACTACTTCGTGGAGAAACTGCTACCCATGATGGCCGGACGCAACCTGAGCAAAACCGAGATGGACCACTACCGCTCGCCGTTTCCCACGGTGGAATCCCGCAAGCCCGTGGCGATGTGGCCCCAGGAACTGCCGTTCCTCGACGAAAGCAATCGCAACGTGGAACGCATCGGCGGGAACTATAAGAAGATTCAGGAATCCGACATACCGCTGTTGCTGTTACACGGAGAGCCCGGGGCGATCTTCAAGCCGGAAGTCGTGGAAATCGTGAAGAGCGAAATCCCGCGACTGAAAACGGTCCACGTCGGTGGCGGCATTCACTATCTCCAGGAGTCACAACCGTCAAAGATCGGCGCGTCCGTCGCCGCCTGGATTAAAGAGGATCTGGACTAACCGTCGCGCAAAAAATCTTACTGCGTCGGCGCTTTCCGGGGGACGAGTTTTACGCTTTTGACGATGGCGTCCCCCTGTTCGCGTCGGTCCTGGCGAAATGCTATGTATAGAAAGTGCAGGACCAACTCCCGGCGCACAATGCGCACGTAGCGGACGACCTGGTTCTCCCCGACTTTGCCCGCACATTCCGCATCGATGTCAAAGTCGCCGCCGTCCGCGGGCAGCGGCGGCAGGTCGCAGCCGGGCACGAAGTTCGAGATCACCTGCGGCAGTTCTTTTTCGAATTCAAGGCGGATCCGAAAAGCGGTCTGGGCGATGAAGTAATCGTCGTCGGAGAGGGCCGTAACCTCGATTGTCGGAAAGTTACCGCGGCGCTCCCGCACCAGGCGGGCCCGGGACGGAACCTTAAAACTCAGGCCGAGTTCCGATTCGGAGACGGTCGTCCCCGGGGCCAGGAACTCCACATCCGGGACGGTGTCCTCGGATTCCGCGGCGAGGCCGGCGGTAAATAGCAGCAGGGCGGGCAATAGAAAGCTTCGTCGAATCATCATCAGTACAGAATTTGCTCAAACCGGAGCGGGGCTGCGTCTATGTAGTCATACGCCGGGATGGAACTCGCGTTCCCAAAGTACTCGTTAAACTTCTCATCGCCCACCGATGTAAAAATGCCGTCCAGCACCAGTCCCGTAAATTTCCCGCGAACGTTGTAGGCCTGGCCTTCGATGAGATCACTCACGCGCTTCTCCGCGCGCCGATCAAAACGATCTTCGCGGTAGCGGTAGAACACCTGACGGCCTTCCAGGTCGTAGAACGCCAGGTAGTCGCCGCGCTTGCCGGAGTATCGCAGTCGCCACGTTTCCGGCGGTGCCGTGTTCTGCGCCAGGTAACGCTCCCGGATTTCTTTCACGCGCGGGTCGGTTTCGCGGATGTCACTCCCTGAATAAGGCTGCGGCTCGCTCGCCGACTGGGCCGCGATGCTTAAGTTTAGAATGCCAGGCATTAGCAACAGGAAGGCCAATCGGCACACAGGATTCACGGAGCTTCGCCGCCTTCTGCGGTCTCGCCGTCATCGCTTTCGGCTTCGTCCGAGTCGTCTTCGTTGCCGTCAAGTTTTTTGAGTGCGGTTTCCGCGGCGCTGCGGGCGCTCCGACTCGCGTCATTTTTCGCGATGTACTCCAGCAGACCGCGAGCTTCTTCCATGCGCGCTTCTCCGAGTTCCACGATAGCACGAATACGCATGCGCGGGTCATCGTCCCGGGCGGCGGCCATGAGTTCTTTCTTCACGGAGTCGTCGCCGAGACGCACCAACGCGGTCAGCAGTTGCATTTTGAACGCGCTGTACCGCGCACGTTCGTTCTTGTTCGCGAGAGCGCGGATGTTGTCGAGTTCTTCGCGCAACGTCTGCGCCGAAGCGGGATTGCCGATTTTGCCGACCGAGTTCGTGGCATAGGCCCTGGAGATGACCTGCGCACTTTCGTCGCGGACAATTTCCAGCAAATAGTCGTTCATGTTCGCCGTTTTGGCGCGGCCGAAGTAGAGCAAAATCTCCAGGCGGACCTCGGAGGATGTCGCAGTGTCCTCGGCCTTATCTTTTAAAAAATCTGCGACGGCACCGTGCTCCATGTTGCCGAGCAGACGGATGGCCGATGACAGCGCCGGATCGTTTTCGGTGAAGTCGGCTTTTTTAACCAGTTCCGTAAGATGAGGCACCGCCGTTTCGGTGCGGACCTTGTTCAACGCGTTCACCGCGGAAAGTACGACGCGATCGTTGTCGTCTTTCAGGGCCTCGATGAACGTTTGGGCGGAGCCCTCGTCTTTCAATCCGGCCAGGGTATCGATGGCGGTCCCGCGGATCGTGTCGTCCAGGTCTTCCCGGGCGAACTTGCGCAGCACTTCGATAAAGGGTCCGCGCTCGTCTTCCTCGAGACGTTCGATCTTACGCATGGCGAACTTACGTTCGGAAGAAGCGGCGTACTGGACTTGATTGAGCAGGCCTTCCAGAGCGGCCTTACGTTTTTCGGCTTTCTTCGCGGCGGCTTCCGCGGACTCCTCGGCGTGCAACACCGGATGATGGCCGGCGGGCAGAATTGGCGCGAGCGTTAACGCGAGCGCGAAGGTACAAAGACCGGCGGCAGACTTAAGCGTCGGCCTGATCCCGGAGGCGGCGGTTCTCTTCTTCGAGCCGGGCCACACGGCCTTCCAGATTGTTGAGCAGGCGTTGGTTTTCGATGTTCTCGCGAAAGCGGGTAATGAGTTCTTCAATGTCTCGCTTGAGCGTGTCCATGTTCCAGGGTTTTTCCACATAACGATTCAACCCTCCGTAGTTGATCGCGTGGATGGCGTTGTCGAGGCCGGCCTGGCCGGTAAGCAGGATCTTGATTGCGTCGGGGTGATCCTTGTGCAGGGTCTCCAGGAACTGGTCGCCCTTCATGCCGGGCATGACCTGATCCGTGATAATCACCTCAATGAGGCCGCCGGAACCTTCGATCTCCTTGATGAGGTCGAGGCCCTCTTCGGCGCTGTTCGCAATCTCGATTTCGTGACTGTCACCGAAGTGCTCTCGGAGCTGCTCGCGAAGGGTTTCGAGCACCGAGACCTCGTCGTCCACGCAAACGAAGTAGCCTTTCTCCATCTATCGATCTCCCTGAAATCATCGACCGGCGGGATTTTTTCTTTAGTACGCGCCGCAGCGCGGGGGTTCCCCGGTGGCCTCTGGACCCCTTATTAGATGAATGTAGGTTCCACCGCAATTCGAACAAGTACTTAATCGTCTCCATCTCGACTGTACGGAAAAATCCGCCGCCACGGGGCCGGCTTGACGCACCGAGCGGGCAATACACGATCTCCGCAATGGCATACAAATACTTAAAGACCCAACAGATCGTCCCGGACAAGGGCATGAGCTTCACGCTCTACGAGATTGAAGGGGAGAACGAAATCGTGCGCATGCTGACGGCGATTCCTGAGGCGGATACCTACAAAGCATATCCGAAACCGCCGGTGAAAACCCTCTTCGCTCCCGAACGCTGTGACGCGTCCACACCGGAAGAATTTGAGGACCTCTGGAATAAGGCGCAGTGAGTATCGCGCAAGAATTGGAAAGGAAGGAAACGTGCCCAGGGGCGGAATCGAACCACCGACACGGGGATTTTCAGTCCCCTGCTCTACCGACTGAGCTACCTGGGCGCGAAAGGACAGGCTTCGGAGCAAGCACGGCCTGTCAACTCAAACCCGTGATTTTTGGCGGCGCAGTCAATTCCAGGGACTCGGCGAACTCCCTGAACCACTGCTGCAAGAACATCTCCCGCCTTGCCGGCTCTCCCCCTCGTTCCGCAACGGACGTTACCCGCAGCCCCGGCTCTCCGCAGGGATGAATCCACCGGAACGTGGCAAGATCATTGGAGACGTTCAGCGCAATACCGTACGACGTAAAAAACGCTTTGAACATGATGCCGATGGACAGGAGCTTCGCCCCGTCATCGGTATAGAGGCCCGGCGCTTCCTCGCGCACATGCACGGGAATGTCCCAGACCACTTCAATGGCGCGGCGGGCACTTTCCAGAAGCCCGTGAAAGAAGGGCTGGATCTTAAGTTCCCTTTTTCTTAAGTCTATGTGAGGATAGATTACGCACTGGCCGCGCTCGTGAGCCGTAAAGTCCCCGCCCCGGCGAATGCGCACGAGGCTCACACCCCGACGGCTCAGCCCGGTCTCGTTTGCGAGCAGGTTTTCCGGCCGGGCCTGCACACCGGCCGTGATCGTCGCCTCGTGCTCGCAGATGATGATCGCTTCGCGGCGGTGTTCCCGCAACCTTTCCTGTAGATGCACGTAGCGATCGTAGGACAGGCTCTGCGCCGGCCGGTAAATGCGAGGGAATGCGTTCATGACAGCGTGCAGCGTTTTACAACGATCGTGGCAAACGAACCGCGGGGCAACGTAAATTCCAGGCGTACCTGTACGCGCCGGGCGAACTTCGGATCATCTTCGATGCCGGGCTCGCCGAAGTCTCGCGGTTCAAGCAACACATCGCGCTCAATAGATTCTATAAACCCATTCGCTGCGGCTTTCAACTCCATTTTGGGAATCAGCGGTCGCCTGCGCCGCAGTTCTGCCAGGCCGTTTTCGTCCAGGCTGCGATAAAATATATACGACTCCACCGCTCCGTCATGTTCCCGTAGATTTCCGGCTGCACTCACCTCGCGGATCACAGCCGCGGCCTCGCGATTCCACAGATGCGACGGATACGCGGAGAGGATGATGCTCAACTCGTCCCGCGGAATCAGCGCGGCGGCCGCCGCGAAGTCCGCCGGATGTTTCTCCAGCGCTCCAAAGACCGCGCGTTCCCCCGGGCTCACCGCCGCGTCCAGACAGGCCGACCAATCACCCCAATGCTCGCGAAAAAAGAGCCGGCGTTCGCGCACGTCGCGCCGTTCTCCGCCGCGGATCGCCGTCGTGTATGTTTGCAATCCGCGCTCGAAGTCGCCGGACAGGAAGTCCTGCGCAATGAAACCCCGCTCCGGATGGTACGAGCCGAAACGCTGATCGTCGAAGTAATTCGGTACGCCCCAACGCCGTAGCTCCGCCACGTTTGTTTCAATTTCACCGACACGCTTCTTCGACACCGAGCGCAGGGTAATCCCGAAGCGATTGCCGGCGATGTAGCGCGGCCCCATGAACGTATCGGAGAACCCCAGCGCTTCGAGGGAATAGGCCGGGTCGGTGAAACTGAGGTCACGTTTATCTTCGATGGTAATGATCTGCGTGGTCAGCGCGTGGCGATCCTTACGGCCGCCGTAGTGCAGGCGACTCCGTGGAATACCGGCCCGCTTCGCAATGCGGTGCAGCACATCCGTAGTATTCCAGCCGCGTTTGCGCAGACAGTAGACCCGGTAGCGCCCGGATTTCGGATCTACAGGCAACGTCTGCAACTCATCCACCCGAAAGTCCTCGGGTAGCACACGCAGTTTGTAGGAGATCGGCGCCGGCTGTTGCATCTTGCTACTGAAACTTTAGTATAACTTACGGCGCGTAAAGGACCGACATGGCGCACTGCGCCTGGCGCGCGCAATCGGACGCCGCGCCTGCCGCAAAACATCCCTGGATGCGCACGTAGGTTTCCGGTTTCGCACAGCCGACGAGACAGGCCTGACGAAGCCGCGGCAAACGCGCACGATTCTCCGGGGTATCGCCGAAGAATTCCAGGCCGCACACGGTCAATCGTTCACAGACTACGGCGCAGTCTTCGGCCACCTGCTCCGCATCCACCTCGGCGAGCGGCGGCGCCTGGCAGGCGTACTTCGCCACGACGATCATACTGACCGCCGTGCAGAATAGCATGAACGGCAGCCAGCGCAAAGCGCGAATCCGACCACGACGATTAGCGCTCATGACGCTCCACGTCCCAGTATCGAATCGGCCGCTGGAGCGTTTGCGGATCCGCGATTCCCGCCCACACGTCTTCGAACGTAAGGTCGTCGCGCCAGACCGGCCAGGTCCGGATTTCCCGATACGGCGCGGGCGGCTCGGTCTCTTGTGATTCGTACACGATGATGCCGGGCAGACCCAGGCCGGCATTCCGGCATCCCTCCGGCATCATCGCATGAACAATGGCGCGCTCCGGCAAAAGATTGCGATATGCCAGAGCATCCCAGGTATCCGGACTTACCACGCAGAGTTCCCGGGCGAGATCGTTTTCGCGGATTGAATCGGGCAAGATCGTCCGGTGAAAGTGAGGAACCAGACCAAGCTGCAATGCGACGGAACACGCCAGACCCGCCGCGACCGCCGCCGGATAGCTCCACCGGGGACGACGGATCATGACGACCAGGAGCGCGATGACCGCAAGCAGCGCTCCCGGAAGCCAGAGCATATGTTCGCTCCCACCGAGGCCCGCGCTCAGCACACCGGCGACGAACAGCAATACAACGAGAACGATCGTATTCGCTCGCAGCACGCGTCGCATCTCACGCAGGTCGATCACGAGCGCGATACCCGCGATGAAACCGGGCAGGGCCGGCAACATATAGTACATTGCCTTCCGGTTCGGCACAAGATGAAAGAGCGTCCACACCACGGCTGTCCAGATTAACACCTGACCGGCGAAGGCCCGCGGCGAGCGAACCCGGTCGCGCAGGGCTGCGATGACGCCGACGAACAACACAATCGTGAACGGCAGCGTATGCAACAGCCAGCCCGACAACAGGCGCAGTTCCGACTGATTCGACTCCCGGAACTTCGAGACGTTTTCGAAGATCATGAAGTACTCGAGCAACTGCATACCGGCATCAGCTCGCGAATACGTGAAATAGGCCCACACGATGGGGATCAGTAACGGCACGTGAAAGATCACGGCGGCGCGCAATACGTGCACGATCCGCGCGCGGCCGGCCCGGCGCACGCCTTTCGAATCGTTGCGAAAACGAAAGAGGATCATGCTCGCCCAGGTCGCGAGCATCAAAACGCCGTAGACCTGGAAGAGCGGACCCTTAAACAAATACGCAACGGCCGCGCACGTGCCGGAAACCAGGAGCGCAATCCGGTTCTCGCGACGGAGATACATCGCAAACGCCCACAGCATACCGACACTCGCGAGCGCGAGGCCCTGCTCCATCATGAGCAACCGACCGAACTTAAAGACGCCGAGCGTGCCCGCGTACAGCAGCGCCGTCCAGAAAGCGAACGACCGGTTGCGATCGAACGTTCGCAGTACGCCGAAAACGCACAGCACCGTGAGCAGGGCAAACACCACCGAAGGCAGGCGCGCCGACCACAGCGATGCTCCGAACAAATGCTCACTCGCGATCCCGGCCCAGAACAACAACGGCGGTTTATGGTAGTTCGGCGCGCCGTTGATGATCGGCAAGAACCACTGACCGTTCGCAACGCTCTCGCGCACGGTAGCAATGTGCATGAGCTCATCGCCCTGAGCGAGGACGGCGGTGGAACCGCTTCCGGGCCACACCAGAACCAACGTAAAGAGAGCAAGCAGCGCAGCCGCGACGGCGTCCCGCTGAACTTCCACGCGCTTCATATTAGTGGCTGAGACTCTCCAGAATTTCCAGGCTGAGTTTTTTGGCTTCCACCTCATCGTCCGGGGCGCCGGTACACGAGGGACAACCGCTTTCGCACGGACAATCTTCGATGCGAATCTTTGCAGCGGCGGCAATCACCGGCAGATTTTCTAGAATGCGGTAGCACAACTCGAGGCCGCCCGGGAACTGATCGTAAAAATAAATCGCCGGCAAGCCGAACGTGGCGGCCTTGACCTCGGCCTTCACACGAATGTCCCGCGGATCACACAGTACGTACAGCGGCGCCACATTGCCGAGCACATGCGCCGTGCCCGCCAGCACGCCGCCGAGATCGCGCTCGGCTACTTTTTGACGCAGGGGATGATCCTCGGGAATCAGGATCCAGCCGCCCTGGGTATGCATTTCGATTTCCGGCGTATGGATGTCGCCCCAGCCGAGATTTTCGTGGGTCTCTAACTTGATCTTCTTGAACATTACGGCTTTGATCCGTAGCATCAGCTCGCCGCGATGCATTTCGTAGCCGTTGCGCACGCGTTCTTCTTCGTCTTCCAGGACGTATAAATCAACCTTGTCCTGGGCGTCGGTGTAGTAGTCGACGTTGATCCGGCGCACCCGGGCCTGGCGGTCCTCCCAGATCAGCTCTTCCACGTAGTACTGCTTGCCCTGATGAATGTAGATCGCGTGGGGATGAATGTACAGCGGCGCGGAAAACAGATCGATCTCGCCGATGACTTCCTCACGGTTTTTTTCCGTGCAGTCGATGATGGCGAAGTTTTCCCGCGGGCCGGAGCGCAGGGAGATCGTATTTGCCGGGTAGACGTCCTCCATCCAGTGGTACTTGCCGCCGCTGTGATTCAACACACGCTTCTCGCCCAGATACTCCAGGATGTCGCCGGTGTTCGGGAAGTTGCCGAAGTCGTCGGCGTCTTTGAAGGGCAGTTCGAAGGCCGAACACTTCAGGTGATCGGTGACGATCAAAAGATTGTCCGGATTCGACATGGCCTGCTCCGGATTGTTTTCGAGAAAGTACTCCGGATGCTGGGCGAGGTACTGGTCCGTCCCCGCGCTGGTGGCCACGAGTACGGAGAGGGAGTCCTGCTGACGCCGACCCGCGCGGCCGAACTGCTGCAACATGGAACTGACACTGCCCGGATACCCCACGCTGATGGAGACGTCCAGCATGCCGATGTCCACGCCGAGCTCGAGGGCGTTCGTCGAAACCACGCCGATGACGTCGCCGTTGCGCAGCTCCTTTTCGATGCGCCGCCGCTCGTTGGGCAGGTAGCCGCCGCGGTACGAACGAATCTTGTGCTGCAATTCCGGGCAGCGCTCTTTTAAGTACGTAAACAATAACTCCACGTATACACGACTGCGACAGAACATGATCGTGCTGATGCGATTCTTCAGCAGATAGGCGCCCAGGTTCGCCGTCTCTTTGATGGCCGAGGCGCGGATGCCGAGTTGCTGATTCACCACGGGCGGGTTGTAGAACACGATCTGCTTTTCACCGCGGGGCGCGCCGTTTTCATTGACCAGCGTAAACTCACGCCCGGTAATTGTTTCGGCGTGTTCTTTAGGGTTCGCAATGGTCGCCGACGACGCGAGAAAGCGCGGCTTCGATCCGTAAAACTCGCAGATGCGCTGGAGCCGCCGGAGCAGGTTCGCCACGTGGCTGCCGAAAACGCCGCGGTAGGTATGCAGCTCGTCCATGACGACGAACTCCAGGTTTTCGAAGAGTTTGATCCACTGCGTATGATGCGGCAGAATTCCGGCGTGCAGCATGTCCGGATTCGTGACCACGAAGTCGCCGGCCTCGGTGATCTTGCGCCTGGCCGCTACCGGCGTGTCGCCGTCGAACGTAAAAATCTTGAAGTCGGTGCCGCAAGCATCGTTGAAAGCGTTCAGCGCCGATTGTTGGTCCTGGCTCAGCGCCTTCGTGGGAAACAACAACAGCGCGCGGGCGTGGGGGTTCTCAATCTTGCGCTGAAAGATGGGCAGCATGTACGTGAGCGACTTGCCCGAGGCGGTGGGCGTGACCACGACCACGTTTTCGCCGCGCAAAGCCGATTGCACGGCCGTGCTCTGGTGCGTATATAGATCGCGGACACCACGATCTTTCAAGGCCGCCGTGAGTCGCGCGTCCAACTCCGCCGGCGCCGGGGCATACTCCGCTTCTTTCGCGGCGACAGTATGGTAGCCCGTAATACAATCGCCGAAGTGCGGGTCCTGCCGGAGAAAATCGAGGAACTGCTGGAGGTTCATGGGGCGATGCTTATGTCCCGCCGCATGACATAGCCGTCAAGTGTTTAGGAAGATCTTCTGCGTTTCGATTTCGTACGTGGCCCGCGCAAAAAAGCTTGTCCATCCGAGATACACCGGGCAAAGCTCGTAACGTGAAATCCCTGCGCCACGCCCTGCTACTCCTGCTCATCCTGCCCGTGTACTTCTGGCCCTCGGAACCGCGGGGAAACACGAACCCCGCGTTCTACCTGGCCACCGATCGCTCCTTTACCGACGGCGAAACCCCGTATGTGAATCTTGAGGCTTCGGGCTACGCCGACGTCGAATTCCGGCTCTATCGTGTGAACGATCCGCAGACGTTCTTCTTAAAGCACGTTCAGGCAAGATTAGTGAGGCCGGAAACGGGCGCGGCCTTCGCGAATCCTTTCGCTCTCGCGCGCGAGTCCTGGGCCTATTTCAAGAACGACATGCGCACGCTGGCCCGCGCGGAATTTCATCCGAAGACGCGCTCGTTGTTGCGACAGACCGCGGGCATCGACTACACGAACCCCGGTGTCGGCGGCGACCTGGCGAAACCGGCCCTGCTCAAGGAACACGAGTTCCTGCGTTCGTTTTCGGTGCCCACCATCGAGAGCCACTGGGCCTATCGACGCGTGCCGGTACCCGTCGGCGATAACGGCATCTACCTGGTAGAAGCCATCTACGGTAAGAATGTCGCCTACACCGTGCTCGTGAAATCCGGGCTTACGTTTCTTACAAAGCAGGGCGATGAGGGGACCGTCGTCTTTGCCGCCCACTCGGCCACCGGCGATCCGGTGAGCGGAGCCGACGTGGACATGTTCGACGCGAACAGCGGCGCGCGCTTCGGCGGCGGGCGGACGGCGAGCGACGGCATCTTTCGTTTCAAAGGCAACACCCCGAACAAGAGTTTGATCTTACTCCGGAAAAGCGCGGAGGATGAAGCCGGCGGCACCGAGTACGCGCTCTCGGATCCGGACTTTTTCTCCAGTTCGTTCTACGGCCAGGGCGGTCCCCGGGTCTATCTCTATACCGACCGGCCTATCTACCGCCCCGGGGACGAGGTGTTCTTCAAAGCCATCGCCCGGGATTTCAGCGGCAACGATTACCGCCCCCTGGCCGGCGGCGCCACCTTCACCGTGCTTGACGAAAAAGGCGACGTCATCGTTAACAATCGACCGGCGAATCTTAGCGGAAACATGGGTACCGCGGACGGTACATTCACCCTGCCCGCCGGCGACAGCGTCAATCTGGGTACATACAACGTAATCCTGAACACACGCGGCAGTTCGTTCTCCTCCGAGTTCCGGGTGGACGCCTATCGCAAACCGAAATTCCGCGTGCGCGTCAACACCACCAAGCGTACGTACGGCAAAAGCGATAACGTTCCCGTGCGCATCTCCGCAGCGTACTACTACGGCAAAGCGCTGTCCGGGGTGAACGTAAACGTGCGGGTCTTTCGCACACCGAAGTTCGATTACTCCCCGGTGGGTCATTACAACTTCGAAGCGGCCTCCGCTTACCTGGACGCCACCGGCGGCTCCACGTCCCGGGAACTGGTCCTCGACGAAACGAAGACCCTCGGTTCCGACGGCGACGTCTCGCTCACGATCCGACCGGAAAAGATCGACCAGGACTACGATTACTCCATCCTCGCCAGCGTCACCGCCGAGGACTCCACGATCACCGGCACCGGACGTTTCTCGGTGAACCGCTCGCCGTTTTACATTAAGGTTCTCCGCGACAACCAGGTCTTCGGCCCCGGCGAAACGGCCGAGATGATCGTGCAGCTCGTCCCGTACGATTCTTCGCTGTCCGCCGAAGACGTTAAAAAACTCATCGGCGGGCGTTCGGTGGACGGCGTGTTGTACCAGCGCTCGTTCTACTGGATTTCGGAAGAACGCGAGCGCAAACAGGTGGCTTCCACCTCCGCGAAGACCGACGACTCCGGCCGCGCGAAGATCGCCTTTAAGGTTCCGGAAAGCGGACATTACGTGGCGTCCATCGAAGCGTCGGCCCCGGACGGCAGCGAGACCACCAACGATGTAACGCTCTGGGCGTCCGGTCGCCAGGATACCATCGAGATGCCGGTGAAGAATCTCACCCTCACCGCCGGCAAGGATCTCTACAAAGTCGGCGAAACCGCAGAAGTG
Source organism: Leptonemataceae bacterium (assembly GCA_965227295.1). Classification (GTDB taxonomy): domain Bacteria; phylum Spirochaetota; class Leptospiria; order Leptospirales; family Leptonemataceae; genus JANSYA01. Next base: position 1,113,302 of record OZ245742.1, read on the forward strand.
CTGATCGTATCGCCAGTGGAAAACGGGCACGTCTTCGTGAGCCTGGAAGGATCGCAGCTGTATCACCAGGAAACGGTGAAGCTCAACGGGAACACGCATCGCTATCGCGTGAAGATTACCGAGGGCATGTCGCCGAACTTTGTATTTTCCGCCGCGTTGTTCCACGGCGGCGACGCCTACAAGAACGAACTGAAAGTCGTGGCGCCGCCTCAGGATCGTTTTCTGAAAGTTACGGTAGAATCAGACAAACAGATCTACCGCCCCGGTGACCAGGTCGACCTCACGGTCAGAACTGTAGACGCCAACGGCCGCGGCGTGCCCTCGGAGGTAAGCCTGGGCGTGGTGGACGCGGCGTTGTATCAGTTGCAGAGCGATCCGACGCCGGCCATGGCGAAGTTTTTTTATCATCCGCGACGGAATAACGTGCTTACGAATCTTTCCAGCGCGTTTCGTTTCTTCGGCTACTCCGAGGAGAAACGGCTGGAGCTGGCGCTGAACCGCAGGTCGGGAGCGTTCACGGCCATCAAGGACAGCGACGACGCGCGCAAAGATTTTAAGGACCAGACGTTCTGGAATGCAAAGGTCACCACGGCGGCGAACGGCGAGGCGCGGGTCTCCTTCAAACTCGCGGACAACCTTACCGAATGGAAGGTCACGGCCCGGGCCGTTACGCGTGACACGCGGGTCGGTGAAAGTACGCATGCGTTCGTCGCGCGCAAAGACCTGCAAATCCAGGCCGGCATTCCGCCGTACCTGCTGCGCGACCGCGAGCAGACCATTGCGGCGAGCGTCAGCAATCTTACGAAAGAGAAGCAAGACATCACCGTCAGCGTAACCGCCGAAAACGGAAAGTTAACGGGGGACACCGAACGCCGGCTCAGCCTGGATCCCGGCGGCTCGGCGCCGGTGTACTTTAAGCTACAGACCGGCTCCGGAGACGCCATGCAGCTGCGCCTCAAAGCCGCGGCCGGCAGGCTGTACGACATCAGCGAACACAACGTAAAACTGAAACCTTTCGGACTGCAACGCACGGTAGCGGGACACACCGTCCTCGAATCCGGCGACGACAGCGAAAGTACGGAAGTGAACCTCCCCGAAAAGAACGCGCGTCCCCGACTCTCGGTACGGCTCAATCCCGGCAGCGGCCTTGCAGTACGACAATCGCTCGTTTACCTCGCCGACTATCCGTACGGCTGCATCGAACAAACGATGTCACGTTTTATGCCGGTGCTCGCCGCCAAACAGGCCGGCTACGTTACTCCGCGTTTGCAGCGTGAGTTGCCCGAGATGGTGCAATGGGGCATCGCCCGGCTGCGGCAGATGCAGAATACCGACGGCGGCTTCGGTTGGTACGGCGAAAACCAGGCGAGCGACGCGCTCATGTCCGCTTACGTCTTTCGCGGTCTCGCGATCAGCAAACGACTCGGCTACGACTTCGAGGACAAGATGCTCGATCGCGCGCGCTCGTTTTTGTATCAGCAACTTGCGCAACAATCATTCACACCGTTCGAACGCGCCTACATTCTCTTTTCCCTGAGCGAGGGCGGCAAGATCGAAGCCTCGATGATGGAAGCCGCTCTGAAAGAGATCGATGCAAGCGAGCAAACGCAGTACGGCCGCGCCCTTGTCGCGCTCACGCTCATCAACCAGAATCGCCCGACGGACGCACGCAAGCTCATCGACAAACTGCTCGACGACACCGACGTCGCCGAAGAAAAAACCGGCCTGCTCTTTACACAGAGTGCGCACATCGGAAACTACGGCGCCTGGGAGGAAGATAACATCGAAATGACCGCGGCGATTTTGACGGCGGCGGTCCGCCTTAAGATGGACGGCGACATCCAGGAAAACCTGGCCGCAACGCTGCTGGTCAATCGGCGCGGCTACTACTACGGCTCGGCCTTCCGCAATCCCGACGGCAGTGCGAATGCTCACGTTGCCTGGAAAAACTCGCGCGACACCGCCTGGGCGGTCCTCGCGCTCACGGAAAAACTAAAAGCAACTCGCGAAACATTAGAAGATGCATCGCTCAACGTAACCGTGAACGGGCAAGCGGTGAAACGCTTTACGGTGAGCGCCGCTACCGTGGATGCCGGCGAAACGTTGATCGAGGTGCCCGCTCAGAATCTCAAAAGCGGCAACAATCAAATCAAAATCGAAAAAGAAGGCGGCCCCGCGGTCTACGCCTCGGCCATGCTCACGTTCTATGACGGCAGCGACTCATTCAGTGCGCAGGAAGTCGGGCTTTCGATCTCACGTTCGTACGAAATCGTGAAGGTCAGCCGCTCGAACTCCGGCGAGCTCTCGATCCATACCAACAGCTCCAGGAGTTTCGAGCAGGGCGACCTTGTTATGGTCAGCCTCCGCGTCGCTTCGAAAAGCCCCGCCGACGACTACTACCAGATCGAAGACGCCATCCCGCCGGGTTTTTCGGTGATGCAAAACGATGCCGAGTATTACTCCAGTGACCGCCTGCGAGAGTACGCGGCCCGCCAGATCTACGACGACCGCGCCGTCTTCTTCACGCGCGGCCCCGTGAAGAATTTCACCATCCGCTACTTTCTGCGCGCGAACCTGCCCGGCGAATACAGAGCGGTCCCGGCCAAGGCCCTGATCATGTACTATCCGGAGCTGCATGGACTCACCTCCGACGACACCCTGCGAGTCGCCGAACGATGACGGTCACGCAAACATACATTCAACGTTCATTAGTAATCGCCACGATTACGGCCGTGACCTGGCTCGCCCCTTCCGGCAATGCACGCCTGGCCGGAGCCGGCGGTGTTACGATTAGCGAACCCCGCGGCGGATTCACCACGAAGCAAACCCAGCGCGTCGCCGGCACCATCGCGGGGAACGTGGATCGGGCCACCGTCGTGGTGAACGGCATCCCCCAGGACGTGCCGGTGCGCAACGGTCGTTACGGCGTGAATGTCGTCGTCGCGCCGGGGACGAACATCGTCGAAGTCCGCTCCGGCGCCGGGCGAGACAGCACGTCTTTTTACGCTAAGGTACCGCGACGGGATATTAAGATTGTCCTCACCTGGGACGACGCACGTTACGTGGACCTCTGGGTCACCGATCCTAAAGGAGAACGCTGCTACTGGCGACAGCCCACGACATCGAGCGGCGGCAACCTCATCGCCAACGACGAGACCGGCTTCGGACCGCAAATCTTCACAATGGAAAAGGCCCTGCCCGGTCAGTACAGCATCGACGTGCAGTACTACAGCAAAGGCTTCGCCCCGGTGTCCCGCGTGAAGATCTACGCCGTCCTCTACGAAGGAACGCCCCGGGAAAAGCGCATGCGCTGGGACTTTGTAATGACAAAGGCCATGTCCGTCTTCCACATCGCGGAGTTCGAAATCGAAAACATTCGGTAGTCCCTGTGAAATCCTTAATCTACACTCTCTGCATCTTAACGCTGCTCGCATTCGCAGCACCGCTTTCCGCAGCGCGCGTGATCATCGAAACGCCGCGCGGCGGCCACACGCAAAAACGCGTTCAAATCATCACCGGACGCGTCGAGGGTTTCGGCGGCGAACGCGCCACCCTCGTGGTCAACGGCATTTCTCAGGGCCTGCGACTGAACAACGGTCGCTTCTCCCGCGAGATCATCGTGGCACCCGGGACGAACGTCATCGAGGTGGCGGCGGGCGCGGCGCGGGACCGCGTCTCGTTTTACGCCGACGTGCCGAAGCGGGACGTGAAAATCGTACTGACCTGGGATACACCGACGGACGTGGACCTCTGGGTTATCGATCCCACCGGCGAGAAGTGTTATTACGTGAACAAGTCCACGAAATCCGGCGGCAACCTGGATGTGGACATCACCGACGGCTACGGCCCCGAAACGTTCACCATGGCGAAGGCCCTGCCCGGGGAGTTCAACGTGCAGGTGCAATACTACGGCTCGTACGGCGCCCCGCTGACCCGCGTGCGTGTGGACGTCGTGCTGCACGAGGGCACACCGCGCGAAGAACGCAAGCAGTTCAACTTTGTGATGACCCGGGAACACCAGGTCTATCAAATCGCGCGGTTTAACATCGACATTGCCGACTAACTTTGTCTCACGAAGAACTACGGACCTGCCGTCGGCGTTTCCAGAAGCCGTAACCGATCATGCCCACGGCAAACGTTCCGGTTAACGCGAACGCCGGGAACACACCGACGGCGTACGCCTCCCGGCCGAAGTCGGGAAGCGCACGGTAAAAAAACCACACCAACACCAGCGGCACCAACGGATACACGTAGCCGAACATTATACGCGTGAGCCGGGAGTCGTCGCCCGGGTCCACCGCTGGACGAATCTTTTGCAACACGGCGCTGCGTTTCTGTAAAAACGGAAACTCCACGAATACGTACGATAGCAGCGCGTAAATCAGCGTTACCGCCACCGCCGCTGCCGCGAGCAATGCAAAGCTGACCCAGTTTGCGCCCGGAACATAGAGGCCCGCGAGAATTCCCATGCCGAGACCGGAGGCCATGAAGTGCCAGAGGTACATGCTGTAACTCAATCGCGCGATGGGCCGCCAGAACGAGAAACCCAGCAACCGCGCCACCAACGTCCGCGCATCGAAAGCGAGCACCAGAATAAGCGCCCATCCGATGTTGTAACAATTGTAGCGCAGAACGTTATAAAAAAACGCGCGCGGTTCGAAGACCGTGAGATGACCCGCGGCCAGTAAAGCCAGCGCAACCACCGGCAAAACCAGGCGCGCTCCGAACGAAAGCAGCAACGGCCTACCGCTCGCACGATTCGGAAACAATTCCGAAAGCACGATCCCCGCGATCAGCGAATCCGCACGGCAGTGCGTCGGATAATAGACCAGCACAAAGTGATCGTGGGAGCTTTCCACGAACGGCAACACGTACCAGCGCGCGAGGAGCGGCCCGAGATACAGCCCCGCGAGTAACATCAGCCGCGTGTACCTTTGCAGCGGATACATCACAAAGTGCGCGAAAAACGGTAAAATTAAGTAAAAGTGCTCTTCCACGGCCAACGACCAACCGTGCACAATGCTGCCTTCCGAGGTATAGTTTGTGATATAAAAGGCGTCGTGAGGAAACTTTGCCGCGAGTCCGAAGAAGACGTAGTCCAGGCCCGCCTGGTCGCTCACGCCGAAGCCGCCCAGCAGAAACTTAAACGTAAGCAGAAAGTTGATCGCGAGAAAAAAATAGTACGCCGGAAAGATGCGCATGCTCCGCGAAATAAAGAACACCCGAAAATCGACACGACCGAGCTTCGCGTAGGCCTTGCGCAGGCCGGCCGCAATCAAATAGCCGCTGAGCACAAAGAATAAATCCAAAAACGACGCGATGTTGCCGAACACGGCGTGAACGAACCACGGCGCTTCCGGCAGAATCGACATATCCTTCATGCCGTGCCAGACGTGGCCGGCGATAACGATCATGGTACCCGCGGCCCGTACGCCGTTCAGCCCCGGGATCTCATCCCGGGCCGGCAAAAATAACGAACGCAAAGCAGAGAGCATCTAAACTTACGCAGCCAGGACGTTAGCGCGGCGGATCCAGCCGATAGACCTTGCCCGCGCCGAAGTCGCCGACGTAGAGTTCACCGTTCCGGTCCTGGCCGAACGTGGAAAGCAACATCGGCCACTTCCCCAGCGCATGCACCGCACCATCCGGCACCCGGTCGCCATCGGCAGGAATTTCCAGCGCCCAGATGCGACCGGTGATGAAATCCCCGAAGACGTACTTCCCTCTCAGTGCGGGAATGCGTTCCCCGCTGTACACAAAACCGCCGGTGATCGACTTGCCGTCGGTACGACCATACTGATAGATCGGCGGTGCGAAACCATCCGCGCAGTTTTCTTTCGGTTCGAAGCAGGCGAACCCCTCACGTACGTTCCAGCCGTAGTTCTGACCCGCTTCAATGACGTTAATTTCTTCGAACGAATTCTGACCCACGTCCGCCACGATCAAACGACCGCGCGGATCAAAACTGTACCGCCACGGATTGCGCAGCCCCACGGCAAAAGCTTCCGGCGCGGCCAAGTCTCCCGGGAAAGGATTATCCTCCGGAATCGCGTAGGCCCGGCCGCCTTCGCTGCGGTCCACATCGATCCGTAACATACTCCCGAGTAAAGTTTGCGGATTTTGTCCGTTCCCCTCAGGATCGCCGGCCCAACCGCCGTCGCCCCAGCCGATATAGAGCATGCCGTCCGGCCCGAAAGCCAGTCCGCCGGCGTTGTGGTTTTGATATGGTTGCGCGACTTCCATGATCAACCGTTCGTTGCCGATCCGCGAAGCCGCGGCCGGATCCGCGACGACCCATTCAGCGACGCGACTGATGTCCGCCCCGTCTTTCTCTAAAGTATAGTTCAGATACAGTTTACCGTTTTGGGCATAGCGCGGATGAAAGGCAAGCCCCAGGAGGCCCTGTTCCGAAGTGGTGGTGACTTTCAGTTCCAGAAGAACGCGCGATTCCCCACTACGCAATTCGAAGACGTGCAGCCGGCCCATCTTTGTTAAAACGAACATCAGCGAGCGAGCGCCCGGGGGAAACTGGATGTCCGTGATCTGAGTCAGGCCCGCGGCCACTTCGGTAAAACTCACGGGAATGCGTTCACGATTCTCGTCCAGATCCGTGAACACCGGGCTCAGTTCCGCGGGATTGCCCTCGGCCTCGTAACCCGGCTCTCCGCCGACGAGATCGATGGCGGCTCGCCGCAAACCACCGCACTGCACGACAGCCGCCGCAAGGATCAGCACGGCAATACCGCGCAGCGGATTCTGGTAATCTTGCATCATGTGTACTTAAGAAACCGTGGCACTATCGGCGGAAGCGGTCTTCGACTTCGGGTGCGGGGCACCGATCTTCAGGAACTTGTGTGGTCGCGCCGCCACGCGGATGAGTGCCATGGTAATAGCGATCACGAGAAAGAGCGCGGGCAGGCCGCCGAGTTGCGAAAGCGTCTTCACGCCTTCGATGCCCCCGGCGCTCACCATGAACAGGGCGATGGCGCCCACCGTAAGGCCCCACACAAGTTTAATCAGCGGCCCCGGTTCGGGACTATCCGGTGAAACACCGGCGGTACTGATGCCGCCCATGGCACTGGTATTCGAATCGGCCGCCGTTACGTACGACAAAAACGAAGTTAAGACGAAGACCACCACCACCAGCGAAGTGAACGGGAATTCGTCGAGGATCGCGTAGACTACCGACTCCGGCCCGTGGGACAGCAGACGTTCATAGAGCCCGGCGCCCTCGACGGAATCGAGGTAAATCGACGTGCCGCCGAAGATGGTCATCCACACTGCGCCGAAGAGCGCGGGTACGATCCAGTTGAACAGAACGAACTCACGCACAGTATAACCGTAACCGATCCGCCCGAGGAAGAGCGCCGTAATCGGCGCCCAGGCCAACCAGTTCGCCCAGTAAAAGATGGTCCAGTACTGCGGCCACTTGTCCTCGATCTCGGCACCGGTGAACAGACCCGTGCTCCCCGTAAACAACGACATGCTGAAGAAGTTCGTAATGTAGCTGCCGATACCCTCGGCACCGAAGCTGAGGATGAACCCCGTGGGCCCGGCGAACAACACGAAGGCGGCGATGGCAAAGAAGATTTTTGCGTTAACGTCGGAAAGAATGCGAATGCCTTTCATCAAACCGCTCAACGACGAAATAATGAACGTGATTACGATGGCCCCGGCGATCGCCGGCAGCAGCCAGTCCGCGGGCCCGATATCCGCCAGATGCCGAATGCCTCCCGCTAATGTAAGAATACCTGTACCTAACGACGAAGCCATGCCGGCAACGAGAGCGTACAGACACACGGAGTCGATCACCGCGGAACCGGCCTTTGTTTCTTTCAAGATCGGCGTAAGCGTGGCACCGAGACTGAACGAGCCGCCCATGTTGTAGTAGGCCAGCGCGAACATCAACGCCGGTACCGTATAGATGGCGTACGGTGTAAACGTCCAGTGCAGATACAACGAACTCATGGCGAACTTCGCCGCCCGCGCGGATTCCGGCTCCATGTCCATGGAAGCCGGCGGTTTGTGGATGTGATACAACGGCTCGGCCGTGGCCCAGAACATGACGCCGATGGCGATGGTGGTGCAGAGGACGATGGAAAACCACTTCCAGCGATCCAGCATGGGCTTCGCATCCGGGCCGCCGATGCGATAACCCGCCAGGGGCGAGAAGTTCACCCAGACGCAGACGCCCACCATAACAAGAGTGGTGACATTGAACAACCAGCCGAAGCGATCCAGGGCCCACTCTTTGGCGGTGTTCGTGTATGCGAGAAAGAGCGGGCCGTCCACCGCGCTCAAGATCGCCGCCGCCGCCAGAAGAAGAAAGGGCGGCCAGAAAACGCTATGCCGTAGATTTTTCAATAATCCAGTATGTCGAATCGGCGTTTGAAATGCAACAAGATCGGCGCACACAAAACAATCGAATGCTCGTCTTCACGGATCTCGACGGCACCCTGCTAAATCATCATGACTATTCCTACGACGACGCCCGTCCCGCGCTGGAACGCCTGCGTCTGGCGGACATTCCCATCATCCTCACAACGTCCAAAACCGCGGCCGAAGTCGAAGCCCTGCGCTCCGAGCTGGACAACCACGATCCGTACATCGTGGAGAATGGCAGCCTCTACTTCGCCGGCGACCACGAGCCGGAGTACCTGGCGCCGCACTACGACGAAACCCTCGCCGCCCTGCATGAACTCCGTGAGCACTACGCCTTTCCCTTTCGCGGCTTTGCCGATATGGATGATTCGGCCGTTGCCGAAGCCACCGGGCTGAAACTCGTCGACGCGCGCCGGTCACGCCGACGGCTCAGCTCGGAACCGATCCTGTGGGACGGCGACGATGCGCGGCTCGGCGAGTTCGAGGAGCGACTGAGTAAGATTGGCTTCCGGCTGCTTCGTGGCGGCCGGTTCTATCACGTACTTGGGGCGCGGGCCGGCAAAGATCACGCCATGCGCTCCATCGCGGCGGGGTACGCCGGCGGCGAAGATGTGCTGACCGTAGCTCTCGGGGATTCGCCGAACGACGCGGACATGCTCGAGAGCGCGAGCGTAGCCGTGGTGATTCCAGCGGCGACGGGAAAAAGACTGGAACTGAAGCGCACCGAACGAACAATATACGCAGCACAGCCGGGCCCCGCCGGATGGAACACCGCCGTGCAACGCATCCTCGATCAATACGGCTACTAACGGCACAGGAAACTATGGGCGATTTTTTTCAGAACGGCGTAATCACAACTCTGCACAACTTAGGTGACCGGCCCCTCGAAGAACTCGAAGATGAGCTGCGCAGTTTCCGCAATCGCAATCCCATGGCGCTGGTATTGCCCTCGCTCTACTCCGAGCTGCAGGGACCGGCCCTGGGCAAGATCATCGACGAACTCGCGCACGCCGACTACATCGACGAAATCATCATCGGCCTGGACCGCGCCAACGAGAACGAGTTCCTGCACGCCCGGGATTACTTCTCGCGATTGCCCCAGCGCCATCGCGTTATTTGGAACGACGGCCCGAAGATGCGCGCGCTGCACGAACGTCTATCGAACCTGGGTTTGGCCCCGTCCGAGCCGGGCAAAGGCCGCAACGTCTGGTACTGCTTCGGCTATTTTCTGGCCTCGGGGCGTGCGAACACGGTGGCGCTGCATGACTGCGACATCCTGGCATACTCCCGTGCCCTGCCCGCGCGATTGTTCTATCCCATCGCCCATCCCGGCTTCAGCTACAAGTTCTGCAAGGGCTACTACTACCGGGCGGCCGGGGGCAAGCTCAACGGGCGCGTGAGTCGATTGCTCGTAACACCGTTGATTCGCGCGCTGCAAAAGGCCTTCGGTGCCGGCGAGTGGAACGCTTACCTCGAGTATCTCGACAGCTTTCGATATCCCCTGGCCGGCGAGTTCTGCATGGGTCGCGACGTCGTAAAGATCGTGCGCATTCCCAGCGACTGGGGCCTGGAGATCGGCGTACTTTCCGAAGTGCATCGGAACTACTCGTGGCAGCGCATCTGTCAGGTGGACATCGCCGACGCCTACGACCACAAGCACCAGGATGTGAGCGCGGACGATAAGTCGCGCGGACTCTCGCGGATGAGCATCGATATCTCCAAGGCCATCTTTCGTAAAATGGCGACCAACGGCGCGATCTTCACGCCGGAACTTTTTCGTACGCTCAAGGCCGTTTACTATCGCATCGCCCTGGACTTCGTGGAGCAGTACCACAGCGACGCGGTCATGAACGGCATGCAGCTCGATCGTCATTCCGAAGAGCGCACAGTGGAACTCTTCGCCGAGAACCTCGTCGCCGCCGGCAAACGTTTTCTGGAAAATCCCATGGAGACGCCGTTCATCCCCAGTTGGGAACGGGTCTCCAGTGCCATCCCCGATTTTCTGGAGCTGCTCTACGAAGCCGTCGAGGTGGACAACCAGTCAGGAGATCCGGCGTGACAGCCCCGGGCATCCGGTACGAGGCGAAACCGATCCCGGCCCGCCTCCGGGCGCTGTACTCCGACGAAGACGCCGACCTCGCCTTCCACGAAATCCGCGGGCTCATTATGAAATACCGCCGCCGCATTCAGTCGGAGCCGTACCGTCTCAGTGAGAAAGACGTCATCCTCATCACGTACGGCGATCAGGTCCACCGCCGCGGCGAGGCCACGCTGAAAACCCTGGGCACGTTCCTGGATCAACGCCTGCGCGACGTCGTAAACTCGGTGCACATCCTGCCGTTTTATCCGTACAGTTCCGACGACGGATTCTCCGTCATCGATTACGTACGCGTGGACCCGAAGCTCGGCCGCTGGCACGACATCGAAGAACTCGGCCGCCGCGGTTACCGCCTCATGTTCGACGCGGTGATCAATCACATCTCCCGTCACAGCGATTGGTTTCGTCGTTACCTGGACTGCGATCCCGAGTACGAAGATTTCTTCACGGACGTCGATCCGTCAACGGACCTGTCGTCGGTAGTGCGGCCGCGCACGTCACCGATTCTGTCCGACTTCACCGACGCTCGCGGCCGGCAGCGCGCCGTGTGGTGCACGTTCAGTCACGATCAGATCGACCTCAACTACGCGAACTATCGCGTCCTGCTCGCGGTACTGGACGTGTTGTTTCAGTACATCGAACGCGGGGCGAAGCTGCTGCGATTGGACGCCATCGCGTTCGTATGGAAGGAACTCGGCGGGCCCTGCGTACATCTGCGGCAAACCCACGAACTCATTCAGTTAATGCGCGAGGTGCTGCATCAGGTCGCGCCGGAGGTGATCATCATCACCGAAACGAACGTGCCGCATAAAGAAAACGTTTCGTATTTCGGCAACGGCGACGACGAGGCCCAGATGGTCTACAACTTCGCCCTGCCGCCGTTGCTTGCTTACAGCTTGCTCAAAGGCGACACCACGACACTGAAACACTGGGCACGCTCGCTCGAACTACCCAGCGACAAGGTTTGCTTCTTTAACTTTACAGCTTCCCACGACGGGGTCGGCCTGCGTCCGGTCCAGGATGTCCTGCCGCCGGAGGACATTCATTTTCTCGTACAGACCGCAACGAACCACGGCGGACGCGTTTCGTACCGCGCCATGAGCGACGGCAGCCGCTCCCCCTACGAACTCAACTGCAACTACATGGACCTGCTCACGCACCCGGACGTGGACAACGAGGTCCGCGCGGCCCGTCTCCTGCTATCTCAGGCCGTCACACTCGCGATGCCCGGTGTCCCCGGCGTATACTTTCACTCGCTGGTGGGCTCACGGAACTGGACGGACGGCGTAAACATCACGGGCGTCAATCGTTCGATCAATCGGCAGAAACTGGAACTGGACCTACTGGAAGCAGAACTGGACGATGCCGGACACCTCCGGCATCGCGTTTTTACGGAGTATCGCCGCCTCATTGAAATTCGCACGGCCGAGGCGGCCTTCGATCCCTTCGGCCCGTTCTCGTTTCCCGACGCCGGGCCGGGCATCTTCGCCATCCACCAGCGCGCACAAACTTCCAGTGAACAAATAGTAGCATTACACAACTTCCAGAGCGGCCCGCGCACCGCGACGCTCCCGGACGACTTCCCCCTGCCCGCCGTCGACCTCCTCACCGGCGCAACAATCAGCGAACGCAACGTCGAACTAAACGCCTACACCATCCTCTGGTTGAAACACGGCGAATCCCCATGAACCTGCGCCTCGCGAAGGGCTACGGTCCCACCGCCCCCGAGGCCGCACTCTTTCACCGTTTCGTTGGCGAAGTCTTCGGCGGGGAAGTTTCATTCGAAGACTGGGCGAGGCGCGGCTACTGGAGCGATCGCTACGTGCCGTACTCATTCATCGACGGCAATCGTATGGTGGCCAACGCCTCAGCGGTTCGCATGCAGTTGATCGCAGGCCCGGACGGCGCGCCGCGATACACGTCCGGCATCCAGTTCGCCACCGTCGGCACGGCACCCGAATACAGAGACCGCGGACTTGCCCGCCGATTGATCCAGGCCGCCCTGGACGATCATCGCGACGCGGCGTACGTCTTTCTCTACGGCAACGACGACGTGCTGGATTTTTATCCGAAGCTCGGCTTCAGCCCGGTACAGGAACATCTCTTCGAAGGCGCGCCACAAACCTGCGCTCAATTAAACTTACGCCGTCTCACCTTCACCGGGGACACCCCCATCATTGAACGCATGGCTCGCGAACGCCAGCCGATCACGCATCGCTTCGGAGCAGCGGACTACGACCACATCCTGCTGTTTCACATCATGCACTTCTTTCCCGGGGCCCTGCACCACTTTCCCGATGACGATATTCTGATCATTACCACCGCGGAAGCAGGCACCCTGCATGTGCATGACATACTCTTCACTCGCGAAATTGCAGCGGAGGATCTGCGTGCTTGTGTCTATGTCATTGCCGCGGAACACAAAGTCCGGCGCATCGTGTACCACTTCACGCCGGAACGTGTGGATCCGGCGGCCCGCCCGTTCGAGACTCGTTTCGATTCACCGCTGTTCGTGCGCGGAGCACTTCCGGCCTCGCCGCCTTTCAAGTTCCCGGCCCTGGCGCAAACGTAACTCACAGCTCGATAACACAGATCACCGGCAAATGATCCGACCCCACGAAGGCTCCCGTTCTCCGCGAAACAATGCGCAATTCTTTCGAAGCCAGACAATGATCGATGGGAATCTTCCGCAAGATGCCGCCGCTGTGCCAGGTCGGCAGCCAGCCCATGCCGTACGGATATTCCAGCCGCGATTCGCGGATCCAGCGGCGAAAGTCCGGGGACCAGGGCGTGTTGTTGAGATCGCCGGCAAGAATCAACGGCCGCTCGGAGTTTCGCGAACGCAGCAGTAGTTCCCGAACCGAATGGTTTCGCGCCGCCGCGGATACCGGCGCCATGGGCGGCGGCGGATGAGCCGCCATGACTTCGAGAGGCCGACCATGGACATCCAGCTCCGCATGGATCGCCGGAATGCCCACACGATAGAGACCGTAATAGACCATCTCGGCTTTGCGCAACGGATACTTCGAGAACAACCCGATGCCGAATTTATCTCCGCGAATTTCTTCGATGGAATGCGGGTAGAGTTCGCGCAACGTCGGTTCCAGGGCATCGAACCAGGCCGAATCGATCTCCTGCAGCGTAACCACGTCCGCGTTCTCGGTACGCAACAGCTCACTTACAGCATGGTAACGATGATTCGGTTGCAGTACGTTTAGAGACAGCAATTTCAATCGCCGCGGTGACCGGGCGGCCCGGACCTCCGCCGATACGCCGCCGCCGTCGAAGCGGCCGAAGAGCAACGGTGCGGCGTCCAACAGATTCACCGCAAATATCAGCACGGCGAAAGCTAAGAACGCGGGCCGGCGCAGCACGGCGAACAGGACTCCCGCAAGCAGCGCCGCAACGACGTAGTGCATGCGAAAGTGTGCGAAGAGTTCCAGTGCGGCATGCTGATGACCCTGAAACGAAAGCGCGGTTCCCAGAGCCATGCCGAGGCAACCGAGTAAGGCGAAGGCCGCAAGAATATCCGCGGATCGCGAAATCATCGACGCAAGCTTCTCAAAAGACATGAGCTGTACATAACACAATCCCTCATCGGCGTCTCGCACCCGGGTGCGCGCGTCGCGGAACCCGGCCGCTCAATCAAAGAGTTTCCCGGGGTTCAGAATGCCCTGGGGGTCCGCTTCTTTCTTGAACGCACGCAGGCCGGCAACGGCGAGTTTGCCGGTGAGCTTCTCGTACCAGGGTGCGTGATCGGCGCCGACGCCGTGGTGATGCGAGATGGTCGCACCAATTTTCGCGATGGCGTCCGAAGCGGCGGTCTTGTACTTACGCCACTGACCGACCGGATCTTTCACATCCATGCGAAACATGAACGTAAAATACAAACACGCCCCGTCGTGATAGCTGTGACTCAGGTGGCAAAACGCCAGGGTCTCCGGGGACACTGTCTTGAGCGCCTCGATCACAGCGGCGTGCAGTTCTTTCGCCTTCGCGTACGTCGTCGCCGTTTCCAGGGTATCCACGCCCACGCCGAAATTCATGACGTGATTCCGCAGGAACGGCATGTTGAATCGTCCCCGCAGCCAGCGTTCGCCCACGGACCGCCCGGCAAAGAATCCGCCGTGTTTGCGAATGATCCGCCGCAACGTGATCTCTTCGCGGCCCATGCGTTCCTCTTCACCGTCCAGCCCGGCGACCACGATGCAACGACCTTCTCCCTGGCCCATCATCCGCAGCACACCTTCTTGCAGTCGATGTTTGATGCCGCTGAACGCCGCGGGTTTCTTCGTAACCTGCGCAAGAATCGAAAACAGGCGCGTCTCTTCGGCGTCGCTCAGACGCACCATCGAAAGGCCGAAGTCGTGAGTCGAACTATCGCGCTGAAAATCCAACGCCTTCTCGAACGAGGGAAACATGATGCCGAAGTACCGCCGTCCCTCGGGCAGCCGATGAATCTTCACCGTAACCCGCGTAATGATTCCCAGCAGCCCCTCACTCCCCGCCACAATCTGGTTGATGTCCGGACCGGCGCCGTCCGCCGGGACGTTCAGCGTCTCAATGACGCCCGCCGGCGTGAGCACCCGCACGGAAGAGATGATCTCTTCGATTTTTCCGTACCGATTCGATTGTTGGCCGCCGGAGCGCGCTGCGACCCAGCCGCCCAGCGTCGAGTATTCGAACGACTGGGGAAAGTGGCCGAGGGTAAAACCGCGCTCGCCGAGTTCCTGCTCGATCTGCGGGCCGAAGATCCCCGGCTCGAAGACGGCCTGGCGAGAGTACTCGTCCAGCTCCAGCAACTTGTTCATGCGCGTCAAATTCACCGTCAGCACGGCCTTTTGCCCGCCCCGTTTCAGCGCTTCCACGCCGCCGACAACGGACGAACCGCCGCCGTACGGAACCAGGGCGACCTTGTTCTTCGCGCACCAATCGAAGAGTTTCTTGATCTGTGCCTCGTTCGAAGGAAAGGCCACAGCGTCGGTAAAGTCTTTGAGCTGATCATTGCGCAATCGCACCACGTCATGGTAGCTCTGGCCGGCCGAATGCAAGACTCGCATGCGCAGATCAGTGGTGGCCCCGTTTTTACCGACAATCCCCTGGAGAGCGCCGAGGTCCTTCTCGCTCAGCCGGGACTTCGGGACTTTCAGGTCCTCCAGGCGCACGGACGGAGTATCCGGCAGGGGCTCGCCCGCGCCGAACTCGGCCTCGAAAAACTCCCGAACATGGGGCACGCGGTCCGCGTAGAACCAGTCGTGGCCCTCGGAACCCCAGGCGTTCCAGCGGAGATTCTCGGGATCGTAGTTGATGTCGCTTTTGATTTCAGGATAAAACACGCGGGCTCCTGCTCTGGTACTCAGAATCGGGATGGACAAATCTCAGGAATGAGTATGATTTATCCGCTCTATCCTCGCTAAGCCACGCCATGTTCAAAAGCAAGTTCCATTTTATCATCAACCCGAAATCTTCCGGCGGCTCCCTCGGCCGGGCCTGGCCCGACCTCCAATCCCTCATTCGCTCGGAGCTGCGAGACTTCACCTACGAGTTCACCGACGGCCGCGGGGCCGGCACGCACCTGGCCGCCCGGGCCCTGCGCGAGCAGAAACCGGACGTAATCGTCGTCGTGGGCGGGGACGGTACCGTCTCCGAGGTCGTGAACGGCTACTTCGAGCCCGGCGTGCCGAAGAAAAAGCCGCCCATCGCCATCATGAACAAAGGCACCGGCGGGGATTTTTGCCGCACCATCGGCATGCCCAGCGATCCGCATCTCGCCATCGAAACCATCAAAAACGGCCGGGACATTCCCGTGGACGTCGGCAAGCTTTCCTTCGTGGATCACGAGGACCAGCAGATCGAGCGTTACTTCATCAACATTGCCGGCTGCGGCATGGCCGGTGAGGTCGTGCAGTCCGTGAACCAGAGCTCCAAACGCTTCGGCGGTTTCAGCTACTTCCTGGCCTCCGCGGGCAAGCTCCTGGGCTACCGCAACAAACCAGTGCGCATTTCCTGGGACGACGGCACCACCACCGAGCACAAAATCGTCACCGTCGCCATCTGCAACGGCCAGTTCTTCGGCGGGGGCATGCAAATCAGCCCGCGCTCGGAGATCAGCGACGGCCTCTTCGACGTGGTGCTCATCAACGACTGGAACATCGCCCAATCGCTGTGGTACTCGAAGAACCTCTATGATGGTTCCATCCAGAAGTGCCGCGGCGTGGAAGTCCGCCGCGCCGAACGTCTCAGCATTGAACCGATCCATGCCGGCGACCGCGTCATCCTGGACGTGGACGGCGAATCCCCGGGCCGCATTCCGCTCACCGTGGAGATGCAACCCGCGGCCGTGCAGTTTCGAATCTAAGCCGCGTGACTTCGTCCTCGGGCTCACGCCGCCGGGCGCCGGGGAATACCCCGCGGCCGACCAGCCTGGAATGCACTCACGGCCCGGCGTGGAACCACCTGGGGGATCAGCTTCGTCACCACGAAGCGCCCCTCGGCCAGCCGGCCCACGACGGTGACCATCTGCCCGTTGTCCGCGTCCAGTTTTCCGCTCACCCGCACAATCCGCCGGCACTGCTGCGCATCGTGAAAGATGAGATACGCCCGGCCGCGCGTGTTTTTTCTATAGATTCCTTCGATGATCATTTGTTCCTGGTGCATGGAATGCCTCCTGTGTAAAATGGGCGCCCGCGCTCTCGCGGACCCCGAACGAGGGAGAGGAATCACGCGATCGTTCCGCGTTTTTTTCGTGCGATGAGATTTTTTTACCGGACCCTGACGTTGCTCTCTGTCGCCGCGCTGCTCGCCGGCCCGCTTCGGGCCCAGGACAGCGCCGGTAACATCTGCGCGTTCGAATTCGTGCCCGCGGAGGGTGCTCGACTCATTCAGAACGATCCGGAGCTGGTTGTCTACGAACGCCTCTACAACTTCGACACACGGGTCGCCGTGCCGATCCAGTGGATCTTTACCTGCACGGTAAATACAAAACGCACGTCACAAATCTCCGAGATTCGCGAAAATGCCCGGCTCAGAAACGAAATCCTGCACCGCTTTGAGTTAATGGAACTCACAACCGGAGTCGACGCGGCCGTGTTCTCCCGCACCCGCAACTATGAGGGCCGGCGCATCAAAACTCTCGAAGCTTACTTCGCAACGCGTGACATCGAGTACCGCTTTTACATTTTGCCGGCCGGCTCCGACGGACAAAGCCTCAATGAACTCGCCGGCATCTCTTACGAGGAACTTGCCGCCGATCTCCGACACCTGCTGCGCCAGGGCAAGTTCAACGGCGACGTGGACGCTACCATCACGGAAGCCGAGTACCGCATTCGATTCTACGGCTTTGCCGGAGCCGCTTTAATGCTCGCGATCCTGCTGGGCTATGCCGCCGCGCGGCTGTTGATTCGCAGACCGCGGCCTGAGGTCAACCGGGAGTAAGTTAGGAGTTTTTCCGAACGGCCTTCAGAGCGTCGTCCATGGAATCGAAGCAGTCGAGGTACTGTGTGGAGCGCGTAATGCGCATGAGGTTGGCAACCTTGGGATTGAGACCGGTAATGTAGAACTTACCTTCGTAGCCTTTGATCTGCTGATGAATGCGGATGAGTCCGCCCATGCCGGAGGAATCGATGAATCCGGTCTCTGACATGTCGAGGATGATGTGGGCGGGCTGCTTCTGGTCGATAAGCGCCTTGAACTCTTCCAGGAGCTCGGTAACGTTAAACATGTCGATCTGGGACAGACTCAGGCGAACGACGAAGGCCCCGTCCCGCTCTTCCAGATCAAAAACCTTGCTCATACTGAGTCCACCTGCCCGGCCACAGAAAACAAGCTCCAGTCGATTTTGGACAGTATTTTTAAGAAGTAATGGACAGAAAAATCTGCGGCTCGGGTTCATTCAAACGTATGCGCAACCGATTTCTAGTGAGTTTTTCGTGGTTTCGCATTCTCCTTCATACAACACTCTTACCGGTTTTCTGCATAACCCTGACTTTCCTTTCCCGGATCGGATGCGCATCCCAACCACCTGCTCCCGCCCCGCAAGCGACACCCGTGCACGTCGAGGCGCTGGTGCGAGAAGGACTAGCCCTGCACTCCCGCGGAGAACTGGAAGCCGCGGCAACGCGCTTCGAGACTGCGGTCCAGGCGCAGCCCAACAACTCCCTCGCCCACTACCGGCTGGGCTATGTCCTGGACGATCTCGGCCGAAGTGAAGACGCGCTCATACATTTGCGGCGGAGCGTGGAGCTAGATCCCGGCAACGCCGCGGCCCGGCGCGTACTGGGCTACGTCTTGTTGAACGCGGGTTACGTCGAAGAATCCATGGAACACAGTCGAGCCGCCGTGGACGCCGACGCCTTTGACGGCGCCGCGCACATCAATCTCGGCTACGGCTATTATCGTCTGGGCAGCTTTGAGAAAGCGTACTTTCACTTACAGAAGGCCGTCGCCCTTACGCGGGACAACGCCGGCCAAACCGCCCGCGCGCAACTCTATTCGGGCATCCTCCTGTATCGCATGCGCCGCATCGAAGAAGCCGAGGAGCGCTTTCGCCTGGCCCTGGCCGCAGCACCGGAGAATCCGGAGATTCACTACCGCCTGGGACTGCTCCTGGACACGGAGGCGAAGACCGAGGCGCGCCGGCGGGAAGGCTTAGGTTATATTCGCCAGGCATTAAGGATTGACGCGGACTATCTCCCGGCCCACCGCGCGCTGGCATACATCTACGTACGCGACCTCGAATGGAAACTCGCCCGCGCGCATGCGGAGACAACCCTCGCCCGCGATCCCAACGACACTGCCACGCGCTACAATCTCGGCCTCGTCTACTATCGTCTGGAAGATTTCAACGCGGCAGAGCAACAATTTAATCGCGTCCTGAAAGCGGAGCCCGAGAACTTCGACGCGTTGTTTTACCTGGCGAGCATCGATCTGCGGTACGAGAAGTACGAGCGCGCCGCCCGGCGCTACGAGGCCGTCGTCGCAAAAGATGCGGGCAATCGTTACGCACACTACAATCTCGGCCTGGCGTACGCGGGTCTCGGCGATACGCAGCGCGCGCGGGCAGCGTTTGAGCGTGCGTGTAAGTTGAAAGATGATGAGGCTTGCAAAATCCTGAAGACTGAGTGAGCCGGGAGCGCCACGAGTTCACCGCGCCGGGACGATGCGCGCAAACAAGAGCGACTACTCCTCGAGCCGGAACGTGAGCCCGGCATGTGCCTGCAACGCCGCGACAAGCGGTTCACCGAGCAACGATGCCGTCGTAAAACAACCGCCCTGTTCGCGCGGTAGCGCCGCAAGGCACAGCGCTGCCTCGGCCATCATCTTGCTCGTGGAACCGTAGCCGGGATCGGCGTCGCCTTTAACGCTGGCGTTCAACGAGCGGCCGTCGGGGCCGGAGCCCAGGAACACTATGTCGTAAAAACCGGCGTCACGCTCCTCTCTGGACGGACCTTCGCCCGATTTATGGCTCTTGCCGCCGAGCATCATTTTCGCCACTTTCTGTGCCACATCCGTCGCCGCCAGAGCCGCGTCCTGGATCGTGGTGTACATCATTTCGTCGTACACGAAGTTTTCACCGTAAGGATGCCCCAAAAGAAAGTTAGAGCGATGCACGTTTTTTGTGTTGATCGTCGCCATAACGAACGGAGCTTCCCAGAGGCCGACCTCGGGGTTATAGGACGGCGCCAGGCCGGACGGCTGTTCCGGGCCCTTGAATCCCGGCGTCAATGCAAACGGATCGTTCAGTGCTTCGCGGGAGGACGCGTCTCGCAGCGTGGCCTTGAGTGTCGCCTTCATGCTCGCCATGGTGCCGCCGGAAGCGTCGCCCTTAATTTTACGCACGCGCCCCTTAATACGCGGAAGCGGCTCGCCGAATTTTTCGCGGGCGGCTTTCTGCAGAAACCAAACGCCCAGATCCGAGGGGATCGAATCAAAGCCGCCCGAGAAGAGAATACGCGCGCCGGACTCTTTCGCTTTCGCTTCGTGCGCTTCAATCATCTCTTTCATCCACACGGGCTCGCCGTTGAGGTCGATGTAGTCCGTGCCGGAACGTGCGCAGGCTTCCACCAGCGGACTGCCGTATTTTTGGTACGGTCCGACAGTGGTCACGACCATCCGGGATGCCTGGCACAGGGCATCCAGCGATGCCGGATCGTCGGCGTCGGCCTGTATGAGGGGGAAGTCCGCCGGCAAACCGAGTTCGTCCCGGACACCGGCGAGCTTGTCGAGATTGCGACCGGCCAGGGCCCAGTCTTTTGCGCCGCGACGGGCGAGCACTTCGGCAACGAGTTTGCCGGTAAAACCGGTGGCGCCGTAAAGAGTGATGGCATACGTACGAGAGTTGGACATGGCCTGTGTTATGAGAGACCGCTCTGGAGGTCCAGTGATTGTCAGACGAACAGCGTCTGCTTTCAGGCTTCCAACTCTGCCTCGGCCCGATATCTGGCGGGAGTCAAGCCGGCCAACGCCTTAAAGTTTCGATTAAACGAGGTCTTCGAATTGAAGCCGACGCTGTAAGCCACTGCCAGGACGCTACGCTCCGGATCTTCCGTCAACAGGCGCTTCGCGGCTTCCACCCGGAACCGATTGACGTAGCTTCGAAAGTCCGTACCGATCACGTTGTTGAGGATTTCCGACAACTGCGCCCGATGCACACCGGCCACGTCTGCCAGTTGTTCCAGGCTCAGGTCCTCATCCACGTAGAGCTTTTCGTCGATCATAGCCCGCTCTAAAGCCGTGACAATGGCGTTCGTGTCCACGTTCTGGAGTTTGGTCTTCGCATACCGCCGGTCGCGAATTTCCTGGTCAATGCGTTGAAAGAAACCGGGATAACGATAGTCCAACAAGTACGACCACAAGATGCCGAGGGCCAGTAAGGCCACAACACACCGCCGGAAGAGCGAGTCTCCCAGAAACTGCGACACGAGCGCCAGCGGAATCGTGAAGGCCGTCCAGAGCAGCAACACACGAACATGCTTGAGAGCCGGCGTTCGGCTGTCCCGCTGGATGAGATCCACGAGACGCAGTTGGAAGGACAAACGCAGAAAAGCTACCCCCACGCTCAGCAGACCCAGCACCGCCACGCCTACCAGAATCCGGTGATAGATCATCATGTAAGGAAATTTTTCATCGTGATCAATAATTGCGATCTTCATCTCCGACGGCAAAAAAAAGGAAGGCAGACAAATCAGCACGGCGAGGCCGAACGGGAGCAGTTCCGGATACCCCGGGAATCGAAGGATCTGCTGCACATCATTGTCCGCCGGCCGGTTCAGCAGCCCCTTGAGGTAGGCGACAAAGAGCGGCCCGGCCAGATAATAGAGCGGAACATGCACACCGTAGAGCCGCGGAGCGTAATCCCGAAATACCTCCCATCCCAGCCCGACGCTGATCAGGAATACGCTGGTCCAGAAGAACAGCAGACCCGCATACAGCCGATTGGAGTGCCACGGCCGCACCATCAGTTGTCCCAGCGCCAGCAACAGCAGGAACGAGCCGGTAAAGACCGCGAGGAACAGGGCAATATGATTCACAATCGACGACAACCCGACAAGACTGGGCCTCCTGCGCACGTCCTGAAAGGAAAAAATCAGGTGCCATCATATACGCTGAGCCGACAGGACGGCAAACCTGAGCTACAGTTTCCTTTATGCGCTGGATCAACCTCATCCCGTGTCTCACCTTCACTGCCTGTAGCTACGGTCATCCCCTGATGGGCGTATTCCCCTCCGACAAAGGCGGAGCGGGAGCCGATGATTCAGCCCTGGCGCTGCTGTCGCTCTTCGGCGCCGGATCAGTGGCGGACGTCGGTTCCGCCGGTATGAACAGCGGCAGTCTGGAGATCCAGGCCTCGGCGACGCAGGTTTTGATCTATGAAAGTGTCACATTCAGCGTCAGCGGGGGCACTCCGCCGTATTCGTTTCGAGTCTCCACCGGCGGCGGGACGATCAGCACTACCGGGTTGTACACGGCGGCCGCCGTGCTCGGGACGAATACCATCACCGTCGTCGATTCCGCCGGGCTCACCGGCAGCACTTCGGTCGTGGTCTCGGGCGGCACGGGCAACGGAACCTTCAGCGTCAGCAACAACTACGGAACGGCCTCCGGCCCCCATGCCGTCCGCGCCGGTGACATCACGAACGACGGCGTGCTGGACCTGGTCGTAGGCACGCAAACGGGCGGCTCGAACCAGATCAGCATCTACGAGGGGATCGGCGACGGCAGTTTCCTGGCCGGCACAACCAACAATGCCGGCGGCGGGGTCCGAACGGTGGTCGTAGCAGATTTCGATGCGGACGGAAACCTCGACGTGGGTGCAGGAACCACAGGCAATCTCTTCTCCATTTTTCTCGGAAACGCAGATATCACGTTCCAGCCGGGTGTCGACTACGCCCATGCCCCTCAGCCGCTGGGCATCAAAACGGGGGACATGGACAACGACGGCATTCTGGACATCGTATCCGGAGATCTCGGCACGAACACCATCAGCTTCTTCAAAGGCAACGGCGACGGTACGTTTCAAAGCGCATCCACATTCGGTTCGTTGAATACGCCGCGCCGGGTCGCGCTGGCCGATTTCAACAACGACGGCAATCTCGACATTGTCGCCGGCAACAGGGCCGGGACACCGTCGCTGAACCCGGGCGCCACGGTCTACCTCGGGAACGGCGACGGCACGTTTCAAAACGGCGTCGAGTATGCCTCCACGACCGACTCACGCGCCGCCCTCACGGGCGATTTCAACGGTGACGCGAATATCGACATAGTAACCCTCCCGAACTCGGGCACGGACATCACGATCTTTCTCGGCAACGGCGATGGCACATTCCAGGCCGGCCAGACGTTCACCGTAAGCGGCACAAACGTATCCCGGGCCGGCGTAGCGTGCGACTTTAACGGCGACGCGCAGATGGACCTCGCTCTAACCGACCGCGCGAACAACGATATCGTCGTATTGTTCGGCGACGGAACCGGCAGCTTTACCACGGGACCGTCGCTCAACGCGCCCGGTGATCCCCACGCTGTTGACTGCCGCGACCTGACCGGCGACGGAAAGATGGACGTTTCCATGACGAGTTTCACAGCAGATTCGCTGAGGGTATTCGTCGGCAATTGATCCCCTGCATGACAGAGCCGGGGAGCAACACGCAGACATCACAAGGTTGAATCCAGAAATGCCAGCACACCGTCCGCCCAGCGATCGGCCGCCTCGATCATGGGATAGTGACCGGCGTTGTCGAGAATATTGAGGCGGCTGCCCGGCATTTCCTCATGATGGACCCTCGCGATGTTCTCGCCGGTGATCGGGTCGGATCGCCCCCAGAGGAACAGGGTCGATAGTTGGTTCATCCTCAGCGCTCCCACCCAACGATGCCAGAACAGTTCGCGTTCGCGCAAATATTGTGTAATGAACGGTAACACTTTCTTGCCGTCGTTTCTCGGCAGCAGAGTCCACATCGCATCTACTTCCTCAGTCGAAAGCTTCGATGCGTCGTGCCAGAGCTGTTTCATGTTTTTTCGGAAGATGCGCTTGCTGCTCAGCCGCGCAACGATGGGACCGATGCGCCGGTTCCGCAGTAACTTCTGAATAAATCGTAGCCTGGCCAGCTCTATATGCACTGACCCGTTCGACAGAGTCACGGACTGCAACTGGATCGGTTCAAGGCCCAGGTTCCGCCGTGCAATGATTTCAGTGGCAACTGTGGTGCCGTAATCGTGGGCAACCAGATGCGCTCGTTCGAT
The DNA here is from genome assembly GCA_965227295.1 of Leptonemataceae bacterium. GTDB lineage: Bacteria > Spirochaetota > Leptospiria > Leptospirales > Leptonemataceae > JANSYA01. The sequence continues at coordinate 1,137,519 of OZ245742.1, forward strand.
GCCCAACTTCGACCAGAGAACCAGTGCGCGATCCGCCTGTTCCATTACGGAGTAAGAGTAGTCCGTGGGCTTATCCGAGAAACCGAATCCGGTATGATCATGTACTATGACACGATACTTATCCGCGAGCAAAGGCAGGGCCGCCTTGAAATCGTAAGACGAGGTGGGGTATCCGTGGAGAATTACTATTGTTTCGGCGCCACTGCCGACATCCATCACGAAGAGTTTATGGCCACCGATCGTTACGTACGATCCGGACTCGTGCCAGGCTGTAATATTCATAATCCCCCCATAGCTGCCGACCAGAACAGACCGGTCTGTCTGCTGCATTCGGTCAAGCAAGAAAAACGGCAGAAATCATTGCTCGCCTCCGCACCCCGGGCTGCCTAGATTATCTCCGTGAATCACCGTGCCGATCCATTCATCCCACTTTCGTTTCCCTGGGAAACCCGGGATCCCTTCCTGTTCTGTGTCCATCACGAAGATCATTATCCTCGCGGGAACGGAGCCTACGGCCCGGATGCAGCGAGCCTCCAGGGGCGGCGCATCGGCATGGACTTCGAGCCCCGGGAGGGCTGGCGCATGTACCACGGCAGTAAGGTCCCCGGCTTCCCCGCGCATCCGCACCGCGGCTTCGAGACGGTAACTGTCGTTCAGCGTGGCTTTGTGGACCACGCCGATTCCCAGGGAGCCGCCGGTCGCTACGGCGGCGGCGACGTGCAATGGATGACCGCCGGCCGCGGCCTGCAGCATTCCGAAATGTTCCCTCTGCTGTCAGCCGAACAAGAAAACACGTTGGAGTTGTTTCAAATCTGGCTGAACCTGCCGGCGAAACGCAAGATGACCGAGCCCGCGTTTAAGATGCTGTGGAACGAAGATATTCCGGTGCTGCGTGAACAAGATGCATCGGGCAAGGAAACTCGTGTCATATTGTATGCGGGTGAACTTCAGGGCTTGCAACCGCCGGCCCCCGCACCGGACTCCTGGGCAGCCGAACCGGAAAACCATGTGGCGATCTGGAACATCATCCTGCCCGCTGGCGGCGAGTGGACGTTGCCCGCCGCGCCGGCCGGACTGAATCGCCGGTTGTACTATTATCGCGGGGCGGACCTGCTGCTCGACGGCAAGCCGATGCCCGAATACCACGCCGTTGATCTGGCCTCGGACGCTGCCCCTGCCCTCCGCGCCGACGGCCATGAAGAAGTGCGCATCCTGCTTTTACAGGGCCGGCCGATCAACGAGCCCGTCGTTCAGCACGGGCCGTTCTTCATGAACAAGCACGAGGAGATTCAACAGGCCTTCCACGATTACCAGGCGACGGGCTTCGGCGGCTGGCCCTGGAATGGTGCCGACCCCGTGCACGGCGGAGAACTCCGCCGGTTTGCGCGTTATGCGGACGGACGTGAGGAGAGCCGGCCTGTCGTTTAACCGAAAGGCATAGAGCGGAGCGCCCGTGCCGGTCTGGGCCTGGCCGATGTCAATGGCGACGGGTGCGTGCTGTCGACAACAGGCTGGAAAAAACTGTATCACCGGCGACACCAGTTTGACGATCTCGATCACCGTAGCAGGCGAGAGCAGGGCGAACACGGTTTCCTGGGGCCTGAACGGCGACGAAGGAGAAGCGCCGGAATAGGATCACGAGTACCGGCTGATCTCTCCTTGACGACGCGGACGTGGAAGCCTTCCTGAGGCGTGCCCGAACTACCGGACCTTGAGTACATCGTGAAGCGCGTCGAACCGGCGCTGACCGGGCGCAGTATTGCGGGGATCCACGTTCGCGAGTCCATCGTCATTCGCAACAGCCTCGGTCGGAAACTGGAAGATGCGTTGCCCGGGCTGGTGTTCGAGCGAGTATTCCGCCATGGCCCGTTCCTGCACTTCTCGCTTGGTGCGGTCGACCTGGTAATCCATCCCATGCTGGCCGGTCGCTTCTGGCTCGGGAAAGACGCGGAGAAACCGCGCGGTGCCGGCCTGTGTTTTCAGTTGCAACTCGATGCCGGGGTCTTCGCATACCTCGATACCAAAAAGATGGGCAAGGCCTACGTGAACCCGGCGGGCAGCGTCGATTCGATTCCCCGGTACACCGACCAGGGATTACCGTTGCTGTCGCCGGAGTTCACGGAAGAGAACTTCCGAAAGATCGCACAAAAACGCAAGCGCCAGCAGACCCGCGTCTTCTTAATGGATCAAACGAACTTCAGCGCAATCGGGAATGCTTACGCGGACGAGATCCTCTTCGCGGCGCGCATTCACCCTAAAACACTCGTATCGCAACTTAACTACGAGGAGCTACATAGCCTGTTCACGGCCATGGGTTCCGTAATACAATGGGGTATTGAAGCGGTGGCCGCGGCCGACGAACCCATTGACGTAAAAGTGCGCGACCACGTCAAAGTTCGCAATCGCCGTGACGAACCCTGCCCGAACTGCGGCACAAAAATCCGCAGGGTCGCCGTGCTCGGGCATGACGCGTTCTTCTGCCCGCAGTGTCAGCCCACCGGACGAAAGCAGTTCATTGATTGGCAAAAGTGATTCACTGCTTTACGCCCTTGATTAACAACCAGAGGCAAAACGCGGTCTCGGCAAACACGGGCAACAGATACGCCATCTGAAATGCTGCCGCCGCTTCCGGCGCGAGCAACTTCAGATAACTACCAATCAAATACACGGGAGCGGCGGCCGTAATCAGCACGCCGATGATTCGCGGCAAGAAGCCGGACCGGTAGACCAGATAGCCCGTCACAAAACAATTGATGCCGAAGAAGAGCAGGCCAATGTCATAACCGATACCGTGGGCCTGCACAAAAAAGAGTGCGAGAGAGCTGTATCCATCTTCCTGAGCGCCTGAACTCGAAAGGAGTAGAATCACGAACTGAAGATTCAGCAGGTTCGCACCGAGCACCGCGGCCTGGGTCAGTCGAAACGCCGTGGCCATCATGGCGCCGGTCTGGCTCACCGGTCGCAGCAGTACGTAGAGCAATACCGCCAGAGCGACGTCGCACAGCATCATGATGGTATCCACCACCAGTTGGTTTCGTCACATCGGATGTAAGGCCACACGTCAGCAGGCGGTCAAGCAAGATCGACCCGATCGCTGTTACGGAGCCGGAACATCCGACTCGCGCACTCCGTCATCCCCTACCCGCATCACAAACTTTGCATCAATCGTACTTAAATTCGCCGTCCCGCACAGGTTCATCGTCTTTCGCAGATCGTCCGCCATATCCGTAAACAACCACTTCACGGCTGCCACGTCTCCGCCCACCGCGGCGATGGCGGCCGGTCGGCCCACGAGTACACCCTGCGCACCGAGAGCCATCATCTTAAACGCGTCACGGCCCGTACGCACGCCGCCGTCCACAAGCACCGGAATGCGCCCGCCGATCACCCGTGCCACTTCCGGTAGGACGCGCGCGGTGCCCGGCATATCGTCGAGGACCCGTCCCCCGTGATTGCTCACAACGATCGCGTCCACCCCGGCACGTAACGCCTCTTCGGCATCGAGCGGTGACATGATTCCTTTCAAAACGAACGGCAGCGTCGTCTCGTCGCGCAGCATTCGCAGGGCCTCATAGCTTCGGGCCACGGTACGTTGTTTACGCAATTGCATCGTCTTAAACGACAGCGCATCGATGTCTATTCCCACCGCGACCAACCCGGCTTCTTCCGAAGCACGAAAGCGTTCGATAAGCGCCTGCGAATCCTCGCGGGGTTTGAAGATCGCCACGCCGAAGCCTTCGACGGTGCGCAGGGCATCGAGGATGACTTTGTATTTCTCCGGAGAAGCACCGTCCCCGACCCACGCAATGGTTCCGGCGTCGCGACACGCTTCGAGTAAGATGCGCGCGAACTCGAACTCGCCCACGGCACCGTGCATGTTTGTTACAGCTCCGGTCATGGGTGCTGCCGCGATGGGATGATCGAAGCGCCGGCCGAACAGTTCCAGGCTCATATCCGCTGGTGCCTCCACGGGTTCTCGAATGTAGCGCGGGACGATGCGGAGTTCCGAAAGGGCCCGTGAATTATCCTGAAAGCTCAGCATGCGACCCGTGCCGCCCATGCCCGGTACTCCCGACGCACAGTTCGTGCCGTCGCAAATTTTGCACACCCAGCATACGCGATCCGTAAACCTCAAACGGGCCCGCTCTTCTACTTTTTTCCAATCCACACTGAACGCGTCGTCAACTTCTAACTGCAACTCAGCGAATGCTTGCGCGACGATGGCCTCGGCTTCTTCGAGACTATCGGCCGCGGCCACGACGTGCCCCGCCTTGTCGATGTTCGAGGTCGCCTCGGGAATCACGTCACCGATCTTACGCGTGAATTGCACCGCCGCCACGCCGGGTACGCGTTCCATGGACTCCTTGCCGGAGAACGAGAGAATCTTGCCGGGCCGGCCGAGAATACAGCGTTCGATGGCCACACGATTCCGGATGGGTTCGACGGCATCCGGTTCTTCGCCGAGGGCAATCTGGATTGCCGCGCGCAGCAGGTTTACGCCGGAATGCAACGGGAACGTGTGCGAGGACATGAATCCGCCGGACAGGCGCGCGGCCACCTCGCCGACCTTAACACCATCGGCGGTAATCTTAAGATCCCCCTTGCCCGCGCCGGTATGAATCCCCAGGGCCCGCATGGCGGAACGCATCACATGTTCGGCTTCACGCAGAATCTCCGGACTTTGGGCCGAAGGCATGTTGTGCCCCAACTCTACAAAGTACGGTTCTTTTTCGATGATGCGATCGGCGATGCCGCACATGCGAAACGAGTCGCCGCGGTTCCAGGCAAGGGCGTCGACGGAAAGCTCCGGGCCGGCCATATACTCTTCAAGAATCATCTCACCCGTAGGCGAGTACTTCTTCGCGTGCCGAAACGCGGCGTACATTTCTTCGCGGCCGCTCACCTTGATGACACCGCGAGCGCCCATGTTGTCGGCAGGCTTCAGGACCAGCGGAAACGTAAGCTCGTCCATGGCTTCCCGCGCTTCTTTGATCGACCATACGGAAAAGAAGTCCGGCACGGGCACGCCGTGTTGCCGCAAACGTTTGCGCATGAGAACCTTGTTGCTCGCGGCCTCGGCGTCGGCGTAACGAATGCCCGGTAACTCCAGAGTGCCCGCGATGGCCGCCACGGCCCGGCTCGCATCGGTGCCCGCCGTAATCACACCGTGCACCGGCATCGTTTCGCGAAGCAGGCGCGCCTCACGCACACAGCCGTCAATGTCCCGCGTACTCATTACGACGGTGCGGTCCGCGAGGGCCATGCCCGGCGCGTCCGCCGACATATCAAACACGATTACGAACAGCCCCATCTCCCGCGCCGTTTCGATGAGCGGGACCTGCAGCATGCCGCCGCCGATGATAATCAGATTACGTCGCATAGAGAGTGTCCTGTAAGATCGGGCTTCTTTCAATATCGGTGCAATCCAAAAAATAATGAGATGTCCTGTAAGTCAGCGGTTGGCTCACGGCCGGATCAGCACGTAAATGACTTTCCCGCAGGGCTTCGCGTCACTTCCTTGCCGGTAATGTCCGGCCCCTCTCAATACGATGTGATCGTCGTCGGCGGCGGCCACGCCGGAGCCGAGGCGGCCCATGCCACCGCTCGCGGCGGACTGCGCACGTTACTGGTCACCATGAACCTGGACACCATCGGGCAGATGTCGTGCAACCCGGCTATCGGCGGCATCGCCAAAGGACACATGGTCCGGGAGATCGACGCGCTCGGCGGTATCATGGGACGGGTGATCGACGAAACCGGCATCCACTTCAAAATGCTCAATCGCTCGAAGGGACCGGCCGTCTGGGCGCCGCGGGCACAGGCCGAGAAGCGCGAGTACCAGAATCGCGTGAAGTGGATGCTTGAAGCCACGCCGAATCTTTCGTTCTACCAGGATACCTGCGAGTCTCTTCTAATAGAAGAGGATACCGTGCGCGGTGTAGTGACCGGCCGCGGCCGAGAGTTTCAGTGCACATACATTGTGCTGACCACCGGCACGTTCTTACAGGGACTGATCCACATCGGCGAATTCCAGCAGCGCTCCGGACGCATCGCCGAAAGCTCGGCCATGGGCCTGAGCGATTGCCTCGCGCACTACGGCTTCCAGCTCGGCCGCCTCAAGACCGGCACGCCGCCCAGGATCCTCGCGCGGAGTGTCGATTTCTCCGTCTTCGAAGAACAGACACCGGACGAGGATCCGCAGCCGTTTTCTTTTTCGACCGCGCAGTTGCCGCAAGAGCAGATCTCCTGCTGGATCACCTATACCAACGATCGCACGCACGAAATCATTCGCAACAACCTGGAACGTTCGCCCATGTACTCCGGTCAAATCGAAGGCACGGGGCCGCGCTACTGCCCGAGCATCGAAGACAAGATCGTCCGTTTCGCCGACCGCGAACGGCATCACGTCTTCATCGAACCGGAAGGTCGACTCACCGGCGAACTGTATCTCAACGGCGTATCCACCAGCCTGCCGGAAGAAGTCCAGTGGGATGTGGTCCGTTCCATTCCCGGCCTGGAAGAGGCTGAGATCATCCGCCCCGGCTACGCCGTAGAGTACGACTTCGTGGATCCGCGCGAACTTACACCGGATCTCCAGACGAAAAAGATTCGCGGCCTGTACTTCGCCGGCCAGATCAACGGGACCACCGGTTACGAAGAAGCCGGCGCCCAGGGATTGATGGCCGGCCTGAACATCCTGCGTCGCGAACGCGGTGAAACGGATCCCTTCGTCCTCGGCCGGGGTGAAGCCTATATAGGCGTGCTCATCGACGACCTGGTTTACAAAGGCGTGGAAGACCCGTACCGCATGTTCACGTCACGAGCCGAACATCGTCTCGTACTGCGCCAGGACAACGCCGATCGGCGCCTCATGCCGTACGGTCGGGAACTCGGTCTCGTGAACGAAGAGACGTTCTACGTCATGGAAAACCGCTATGGTAAGATCGCGGGAGTGAAGAGTGCCCTGGAAAGCACGGGCATGAAACCATCCGCCGGGTTCGACGCGCTACTGGCCCGCAAAGAAATGCAGCCGCCGAAGTCGGTCTTCGGCAAGAGTGTGGCCGCCTTTCTGCGCCGCACGGATGTGGAAATCGACGACGTGCGCGAATTGAAACTCGTCCCGGGGCTGGATGAGCTCACCCCGGAACAGCTGCAAATCCTCGAGCTGGAAGTGAAGTACGAAGGTTACGTCCGCCGTGAAGAAGAAAAGATCGCGCAGCGGCAGAAGAACCGCCTTGTGAAGATTCCAGTGGACTTCGACTACGGGAACGTGGACGGCCTTAAAAAAGAAGCCGCCGAGAAACTCGCGCGACTACGCCCCCTGGATCTTGAGAGCGCGGCCCGCATCTCCGGCGTCGACCCCACGGACGTCGACCTGCTCTACATACACCTGAAAGAAACAGCGCCGGCCTGATCGCTACCGACCCGGCACGCCTTCTTCACCGGTAAAGATCCGCACAATGTAGTACCTGCCGTCGCCGCCTTCTTCGCCGTCGTTCAGCGCCGGTGTGAGGTGGAGCTTGTTCACAGCGACGAACAGCCAGCCCGGCGGCGAACCGAACGACAACGCATCCGGCCAACTCAGGAGCTCGTCGTGCTGCGCGAGGGTCGTGAGATTGCCGTCCAGGTCCAGGCGATCAATAGATTTATTGCCTACGTTAGTGAAATAATGATTTCCCGTTTGATCCGTGGCGGCCCCGTCGGAAACGGGCTTCGGCCCCACGGTTTCGATCTGCCCGAGCACCTGGGCCTTCGGGCCACGGCCCTGCAGGGCGGCGGCCGGAAGCGAGTACCATCGTGTCCCGGACATGGCCCCGTAGAATACAGTTTCGTAATCCGCTGAGATGGTAATCGGATTGATGCCGACCTTCGCCGGTCGGCCGCCCATTGTTAAGGTTCGCTCGCCGATTGTTACCGTGCCATCGGCCTCCGCTTCGAACGAGGGATGGCCGTCATAGCGCCAGGCATCCTTTTCGTCCAGGTCTACGACCACGAGGCCGGGCCGGCCGGAGCCACCGATGTCCGCGATGTAAGCAAAGCCGGCATGGGGGTCCACGGCCAGGTCGTTGAAGAAGCTACCCGCCGGCCCCACGCTCGCCGAAAACTCAATCCGTTCCAGAAGTTCCCCGCCGGCGACATCGAACGCGAACAGCCGGGGCGCAACAGGTTCCCCGGCACCAAGGCCGTTGTCGAGGACCCACAATCGATTCAACTCATCGATCTGTACGCCGAGCACCGAGACGAAAAAGTCCGACCCTTCGTTCGTCGGCGTGTTCCACTGGTCGTTCGGCCAGGGGATCATGGTTCCACCGGGCAGGACCTCGACGAGTCGGGCGGAGCCGGGGCGGAACTGGTGCACGCTGGCAAAGACCCGGCCGTCGGTAGAGACCGTAAGATTGCCCGGATTTTCCTCCAGCACGGCCACCACTTCCAGATGACCCACGGGCGGTTTGCAGGAGCCACCGGAGACGATCATGGCGGCTGCAATCAGGAGAACATAAGAACGTTTCGCGGATAAGAACTTCATGCGACCCAAAGAAATACAACCGCGCGCGCCTCGCCACGGTTTAAAGCTTTAAAGAAGAGGCGAACTCCTGAAACTGCGTACCCTGTTTGAAAGATCGATCTATGACTGCATCCACACAAAGCCTGCCCGATCCACAGCTCCCCCGTAAACCGGTCTATGTAAAGCTGCCCGAATCCGGCCTGGATTTCTTCCGACTCTTCCGGATTCTCGAACATGAATGTGAGACCTGCTTCTTTCTGGAGTCCCTGGGCGAGGGCGAAGGCGAATCCCGCTACTCGGTCATCGGTTTTGATCCGGACGCAGTCATCCGCGGGCAACCCGGCCTCCTGGAATGGCAAGGGCGCGAAGGCGGACGGCTCTCGTTACCCGCGGAGAATCCTTACGACGCCCTGCAGGCCTGGATGCCACAGAACATCATCTCGCGCAACTACGCCGGCGGACTGGTCGGCTATTTAAACTACGAGGCCATGAACTTCTTTGAGCCCGTGCTTGGCCTTGCCTGGCATCCGGACTTCGATCCGTTCTGCTTCGGCGTATACTCGGACGGACTCATCCTCGATAAAATGACGGGCGAAGTCTACTACGTCTACTTTCACGAAGACCGCTCCGAACGAGTGCGCGCCTGGATTAATTCCGACGTCCCCGAACACGAACCGCTCAGTGTGCGCAGCCTCGGCCAGAGCCGTAGCCGCGAGCAGTACTATCCCATGGTCGAAGAGACCCTCGAAGAAATCCGCGCCGGCAACACATTCCAGTGTCAGATCGGCTTTCTCGAAGAGTACGAACTCAGCGGTCACCCCATGGCCATCTACGAAGAACTGCGCCGGGTCAATCCGTCACCGCATATGTTTTACGTGAAGTTCGGTGACCACCTGCAAATCGGTGCGTCACCGGAACTCATCTTTCGTCTGCGCCAGGGTGAGATGGAAACCTATCCCCTGGCCGGCACCACAAAACGCGGCACCGATCTCGCCGAGGACATACACCTGGCCCGCACCCTTCTCAACGATCCCAAAGAAATCGCCGAACACAACATGCTCGTGGACCTGCACCGCAACGATCTCGGCCGCGTGGCACGCTTCGGCACCGTGAAGGTTCGTCGGCTCATGGACGCCAAAAAGTTTTCCCACGTGCAGCACATCTCCAGCGAAGTCGTCGGCATCATCCGCAAAGACTGCGATATGTTCGACGGTCTTAAGTCGGTGTACCCGGCAGGCACGCTGTCCGGCGCACCGAAGATCGAATCCATGAAGATCATAGAACGCATTGAGCAATCCCCGCGCGGGCCGTACGGAGGCGCCGTGGGTCACTTCGGCTGGAACGGCGAATGCACCTTCGCGATTCCCATTCGCTCCACGTTCATTGCCGGCAAGCGCGCCGTGGTCCGGGCGTCCGCCGGCATCGTCTACGACTCCACACCACCCAATGAATACCAGGAGATCCAGCGCAAGCTCGCCGGCATGAACAAGACCCTCAGTCGTTTCATGAAGAACGACGCCGCGTAATCCGGAGCCCTTACGATCATGAAAGTCCTCTTAGTAGATAACTACGACTCCTTCACGTTCAATCTCTATCAGTATGCAGGCGAACTCCTCGAAGATCGTCTCGGTTCGAACGGCTTCACGTTTCACGTGGAACGCAACGACGAGATCGACATCGCGGAGGTCGAGCGCCGGCAGTACGACCGCATCATACTCTCGCCCGGCCCAGGCGATCCGGCAGACCCGGAGTACTTCGGCGTGTGTTCGGACATTCTGCGCGGGCCCGCAAAGAAACTACCGGTCCTCGGCGTTTGCCTCGGCATGCAGGGCATGGCCCATGTCTACGGCGGGCGGGTGAGTCGCGCGCGTCTGCCGATGCACGGCAAAACTTCAAATGTGCGCAACGACGGTCGCGGGGTCTTCGCCGGTCTACCTCAGGAACTGGAAGTCATGCGCTATCACTCACTGATTGTCGAGCGAGAGGCGCTACCGGATTGCTTTGAGATCACATCCGAGACCACCGAGGCCGACGAGTCGGAACGCGAGATCATGGGCATCCGCCACAAAGAGTTCCGACGGCTCGAAGGCATTCAGTTTCATCCAGAGTCCTTCGCCACCGAGGCCGGCATGACAATGGTCGAAAACTTTCTCTTCCAGGACAACGGAGCAAACTAAAATGCCGTGGCTGCGCCGACTTCTCATCGCCGCTGCCGTGATCGGGGTTTTTCTGTTCTCGGCGGCCTGGTACTTTTCCGGCCTGCTTTTGTATCCGGGTCCGTCCGTCTGCCACGACGCCTACATCTACTGCGACGATCCCTCCGCCACCGGGCTTGAGCTCCGCGACGTTTCCTACGAAACAAGCGACGGAATCACGATCCGCGGTTGGTACGTGGAACGCGATCCGAAAGCCCCGGGCATCCTCATGGTCCACGGCCGCAACGCATCACGGTACGCCGGACTGCGTTACGCCCCGTCTCTGTATGCAGCCGGCTTTAATCTGTTGTTGATCGATCTGCGCAACTGCGGCGAGAGCGATCCCGCATTTGTATCCATGGGATACTTCGAACGTCTCGACGTAATTGCAGGCATCGACTACCTGCTCGAAACAAGGAAACTACCGTCGGCAGGTATCTTCGGTTTTTCCATGGGCGCCGCGACGAGCACACTGGTCATGGCGGAAGACAATCGCATCGAGGCGGCGGTGCTCGACTCCGGGTTCACCGGCTTTTATGAAATCATTCGTGATCGCGGCGCACAGGACTACGGCGTCCCGGAGTATCCACTCATCCCCATCGTGCAGTGGCTCTTTGAGTTGCGCGGCGGCCTCGACGCGGACGAACTGCGACCCATCGATATTATCGCCGACATTGCCCCGCGCCCCATCTTCCTGATGCACGGTACTGCCGATGTCGCCGTTCCGTTTTCCCACGGCGAGGACCTGTATCGCACCGCACGCGAGCCGAAGTTTTTCTGGCCCGTCGCAGGAGCAGATCATGTGCGCGCCTGGAACACGGATCGCGAGTATGCCGAGAGCGAGATCCCCGGTTTCTTTCAAGAGTATCTTCTCGGCCGCCGTTCGATTCCTGAGATTGCGCCGGAAGAGGAACTCGAATCCGAAAACATCGAGGCGCACGACGGCGAAGAGTAGATGAGCGGCGCCGTCGGCATCGATGGCTGTCCGGGTGGATGGATTGCCGTCTGCCTCCGTGCGAATGAGTTTCACGTGGAACTCGTGTCCGATCTCCGGTCCTTCCTCACAAGTCGCAAGAGGTCCGACCTCGTGCTCATCGATATGCCGATCGGCTTTCCCGACAGCCAACCCCGGCCATGTGAAACGGAAGCTCGCGCCCTGCTTGGCTGGCCGAGATCTTCGAGTGTGTTTTCCGTTCCCGTCCGCGAAGTAATCACTGATGCAAGGACCTATACAGCGGCATCGAACATTCAGCGCGCGAAGATAGACCGCGGCCTGACGAAACAATGCTGGAACCTGGTGCCGAAAATGAAAGCGCTCGATACGATCCTGCGCGATGCCAACCATGCCTGCCGCATCCGCGAAAGTCATCCCGAGGTTGTTTTCGGCGCGCTGAACCAGGGACGCTTCGATACCACCGCGCGCGGCTTCGGCCTCGTCGCCTCGAAGAAAAAGAGCGTGGGCCGCGAACAACGCCTGGCGATACTGGAACAGTACCAAAAGAACGCGCGCAAGATCTACGCGCACGCCGAATCATCGTATCGCCGCAAAGACCTGGCCCGGGATGACATCGTCGACGCCCTGGGTCTCGCGATCGCCGCACAACTCATACAAAGAAAAAGGGCAACGCTCCTCACGTTGCCCCCCAACCCACCGCGCGACTCCCACGGTCTCGCCATGGAAATCGTGTATGTGAAACCTCAGTAATCGAACTGCAGTTTCTTCACGCGCAGCCACTTCCCACCGACCTGATCGTAGTAGGCGTACGCTTCGACACGTCCCTTTGCATCATACAACACATCGCAGCGACTCATGTTACCGAAAGCTTCCCGGACGCGCTGCTTGAGCCGACCCTTCTCATCGTAACGGTAGGTGATCTTTTGAAGTTCGCCGTGCTCCGCGCTTTTCACGACGAACGAGACGGGCCGGCCGGCATCATACTTCAAGACAAAGGCGTCCTCACCGTCTCCGGTCTTCTCCACGCCTTCCACAATGCGATTATCCTTGTGCACGTAACTCTGCTTCATGGCGAGGTTTCCGTCGCGGTCATATTGCTCCAGCCCGGTGAGTTGATTTCCGGAGTACATGAAGACCGTACGTGCAACGAGCTTCCCGTCCCGATCAAAGAGTTTCTCTTCGCTCAGGTGTTCGCCCTTGTAGGCGTAGGTCGTCTTGCCGTCGGCCTTGCCCTCGGAATTCAGAAACGTCTCTTCAACCAGGCGACCCTTTGCGTCGTATTGGAACTTGCCGGTACCCAGGACGGTACCGTTCGGATCGAGCACCTTCACCGCGGCCGGCCCACCGGTGTTCCCCTTTTCGATGTAAGGGTCCATGGGACTCCAGCGCACGGGTTGGTACGCGAGCAGTGTCGACGAAGACAACGCAAGCAGAGCAAGAATCAAGAGTCGCAGCAGGCTCGTAAATCCACGCGGCGACTTTTTATACGAAGACATCATTCCATTCCTCCCGGGCACGGCGGCCCTCTTCTCAGAATCGGCAAATACGAATTTAAATGAATGCCTTTTTGAACGTTTTCCGGCGTACGACAGTATGACCGGAGACGAACTCAAGGCCGCCGTCGTCGAACGCGGACTCACATACCCCGCCGATCTCTTTGACGAATTCGACGCGGATGCCGTCGCCGCGTTCTACGACTTTCTGGAACGCGACAATGAGGCCGGCGGTTTTTTTTCGAAGAACGATTCGCAGCGCATCTTTGAACGACACCTCTTCGAATCCCTCCTCTTCGCCCGCTACGTGGCACGGGAGTATTATGTCGCGTCGGGCAAACTCGTTTCACGTGAAACGCGGATCCTCGATGTGGGCTCCGGCCCCGGCCTCCCGGGCTACCTCTTTGCCTGCCGCCGGCCCTCACCGCGGGTGACGTTACTCGACAGCTCGCGTCGCCGCCTCGGTCGTCTCGAAGAATGGTTGAACACCGCGGCCACGGACGGCGGAGACGGAACCGCACACGTTGCGAGTGATGATGTTGCATTCGTATACGAACGCTCGGAGGAGCACCAAACCGGTCGGGGGCGGAACGCCTACGATCTTGTGGTCGCCCGCGCCTTGATTCCTTTTCCGGCTGCCGTGGAATTGCTGTGCCGGCTTCCCCGCATCGGTGGAGTCATGGCTCTGTGGTGCGGCGAGAACGATCCGCGAGGCCCGCGGCTCGAAGATTACCTGGCAGAGCTCGGCTACGTTTCACGTGAAACGCTCGACATCCCTGAATTGACTTTTCTCGGCCACCGCCGAATCATGCTCCTCGTTCGCGAGCGCGAAACTCAGAAACCGTATCCCCGGGACTGGAAGAAGATCAAGGACTCAATCTCTCAATGGACAAGAAGATCATAGCACTGGCAAACCAGAAAGGCGGCGTCGGTAAGACCACCACCGCCGTGAACCTCGGCGGCTATCTCGCAAAGGCGGGACAGAACATTCTCCTCATAGATATCGACCCCCAGGGCAACGCCAGCTCCGGCCTGGGCGTAGACATCCATGATCTCGAAAAGACAATCTACGAAGTATTGATCGGCGAGATTTCCGCGGCCGAGGCCATTGTGCCGACGCAGTACTCCGGACTCTCTCTGCTTCCCGCGAACGTGAATCTCTCCGGCGTGGAAGTGGACATGCTGCAAATGGACGACAAAGAGTACATTCTCCGCACGGCCATGGAGCAGGTGGTCAACAGTTACGACCTCGTACTGATCGACTGCCCCCCGAACCTGGGCATCCTCACCCTGAACGCTTTGTGCGCATCTTCCAGCGTCATGATTACGTTGCAGACCGAATACTATGCCCTCGAAGGTTTGACGCAATTAATGAAGGTCATTCAACTTGTGCAGCAATCGTTGAATCCCGAGTTAGTTCTGGAAGGCGTCGTCCTTACGATGTACGATCAGCGGACCAGCCTCGCGAATCAGGTGGTCGAGGATGTTCGCGAACACTTCGGCGAGAAGGTGTACGAGACCGTCATCCCACGGAATGTGAAGTTGTCCGAGGCGCCGTCCTTCGGAAAATACATCGGCGAGTATGCCCCGGATTCCGCCGGCGCCCGATCCTACGAGACCCTCGCGAAAGAGGTGATTGATCGTGGCTAAAAAACTCGGACGCGGTCTCTCGAACTTGATCCCCGGTGCAGATCGCAGCGGCGGGAAGGACGCCGGCGTGGTTCGGGACAACCCGAACTACCAGGAACTTCCCATTCAAAGTGTGCGGCCCAATCCGAAGCAACCGCGCAAGCACTTCAACGAATCGGAGATTGCCGAGCTGGCGAAGACGTTGCACAGCGTCGGCCTCATCGAACCGGTCGTGGTCCGCCGCATGCAAAACGAAGGCGGCGAGTTCTATCAACTCATCTCCGGCGAACGTCGATTGCGCGCGGCCACCATGGCCGGCTTCAAGAAGATCCCCGCCGTCATCAAACAGGTCAACGACGTGCAGGCCCTGGAAATGGGCATCATTGAAAACATCCAGCGCGAAGAGCTGTCCCCCGTAGAAGAGGCGCGCGCCTACGAGTACTGGATGCAGGAGACCGGGCGCAAGGCCAGCGATCTCTCCAGCAAGGTCGGCAAAGATCGCACCACGATAACCAACCTCATTCGTTTACTAAAGTTGCCGCCGGAAGTCCTGGAACTGGTGGAGACAAAGATGATCACGCCGGGTCAGGCGCGACCGTTGCTCGGCATCGGTGATCGTAAGATGCTCGGCAACATCGCGAAGAAGATTGTCCGCGAAGGCTGGACCGCGCGCCGCGTCGAAGAAGAAGTCGCAAAGCTCACCGATGGCAGCGGCAGCACCGGCGGCAAGAAAGCTTCGTCCGGTCGTCGCGATCCGAACATCAAAAACCTGGAAGATCGTTTGCGCTCGAAGTTCGGCGCAAAGGTCCAGGTGCAACACAAGAAAAGCGGCGGCGGCAAGATTACCGTGAACTACGCGAACCTGGAAGACCTCGAACGCCTCATGGAAATCTGGAAGATCCGCTGATCAGTGCTTCGCGCTGATGTGCTCGTGCGTTTCGAGATGCTGCGCACAGTACTCGTGATCGTCGCAGTCCACGCAGTAACGAAAGTCCATGTGCGGGTCGTCATGTTCGGTCATGCCGCAGACGGTGCACTTGTGAATGCTCGTCGGCATCGCCGCTTCGAACTTTGCGCGCCGAACCTGCACCGCTCCCCGCCGACCAATGCGGCTCAGCATGTCCGGCCCGTAGAAGATCAGGAAGTTTCCGAGTCCGAAGATCGGAGTCAATAGCAGGAAGAACTCCCCGCTCGCTCGCACCAGACTGATCGTCCCGAATATCATGAGAGCCAGGAAGATCCAGGCAATCCATTTCAGCTTCACGGGGATAAAGAAAAATAACAGGATCTGTTGGTTCGGATTCAGATACGCCACCGCAATTAGAACGGCGAAGTCCAGATAGAACGCCGACACGAATGCCCGCCCCACCACCAACGTTTCGAGCACTCCGCCGATCAAGAGGATGAGCCAGCCCAGATAAATAAACGCATTGAATCGCACGGTGCCGAGTTCCGCTTCCAGCCACGAGGCAAATTGCCAGAAGATAAACAGGAACAGGACGAGACCGAACCAGCGGCTCTGGAAGAGCATGCCGGCGTCGACACGAAAGGGAAAGATCAGAAGATGCCACAGCTCGCCACGTACAAAGATCCGTTCGAACGTTAACAGGCCCAGGTCGCTGTTTGTGAGCAATGCGAGGGCCGAGACGAGGCCGGTCAGACCGATCACGTAGATCGTAAAGTTTTCCACCGCGATCTTGCTGATCAGCTTCTCAAATCTCCGCATTGCCCGAGTGAGCTTCGCGGAAAGCCCCTCGGTCAACCTTTATTTCGAAACAGGCTCCTGTCGATTACGGGGAAAAAGGCTGGCCGGTCCCACCGCGCAGCGCCTCCATGATGCATGAGCGATAAGCGCGTGGTCGTTATTCTCGGCGGAGGTTATGCCGGCCTGTCTGCGGCCGTGATCCTCTCACGCGCCTCTAACGAATTCGAGGTGCATCTCGTAGACCGTGACGAGACCTACACAACCCTCATTCATCTACACAAAACAGCCCATCGGCCGCTGTCAGATATCGCCGTCGACTACCATAAAATAGCTGCCGGGTTCGGCTTTCGATTCCACCGCCAGGACCTGGACTTCGATCGGAGTCTGCTGTTCAAGTGGCAAAGCGAACGCAGCATTCCTCTGGCCCGGGGACGCCTTCGCTTCGACTACCTGGTGGTCTGTACCGGAGCCACCGGCCTTCCCCTCGAACGCCAGACGGATCCAGACCTCATCGGCACGCAATTGCTCACTCTCGCTCACGTCAAACAACACGGACTGCGGGATGCCCTGCACGGCTACCTCGATCAGGCAGCCGGCGGCTCCATCGCCGTAGTTGGCGCTGGAGCCACGGGATTACAGTTCTTGTTCGAAGTACAGCACGCCATCCGGGAACGCAAAGTGGATTGCCGCCTGCATTTGGTGGACCTGGAAGAGCGGGTACTGTCACATCTGCCGCGGCGCTTCCATGACTACATCACGGATCGCCTGGAACGGGACGGCATTGGATACCATCCTCGAGTCAAATTCAGCTGCCAGGAGTACGGCCGCCTCGTCGGTGAGCGCAGCGGGGAGATCGTTGAAATACCATCCGATCTTACGCTCCTCTTCCCCGGCGTAGCGGCGCATCCGTTCCCCTTGCGCACCGATAAGTTTGGTCGGGTCGAAGTTAAGGGCGAAACCTTGCAGGGCGTCTACGCCGCCGGGGACTGCTCCCACTTCGAGGGGTCCGGGCTCAATGCCCAAACAGCCCAGGCAGCCGTTCGCAAGGGCCGGCAAATCGCCGAGAACATTCGTCGGGAAGTGGCCGGGAAAGACCTGCGTTCCTACAAATACGTGGAGTTGGGATATTTCATCAGCCTTGGTCCCTGGGACGGCATCGGCTGGATGCTCGTGAACTTCAACGTGTTGACCGGGGCCGCAGCCTTCGCCGTGAAAGAAATGATCGAATTGCAGTTCCGCATGTTCCTGGAAGGCTTCGACACATACATTGACTTTCCCTAACCTTAGAGCTTAATTGACGTCCAGTTGCAACTTCGGGATACTGGCAGGCTACGACAGGCTTCGGCCCCGTAGTGCTGACAATGAAGACTAACCTTACTTGCTTGATCGCCAAGCTAAACACTTCCGGCGCGATGAAGCTTACCGTGGAACTCGTCCTGCACCTGGATCCGAATGAGTTCGAGCGCCGGGTAATCTTTCAGTACTACGATTACCGTCAGTACCGCCGTACTGTCCCTCAGCTTCGCGCAGCCGGCATCCCTTTTGTTGTTCTGTATCGTATCCTCCCGGAATTTCTTATGGGTTTCGCACCGGCCCGGTTCCTTGAGAGCAACCTCATTCGATTTTTTGGCGGCCCAATTCTTCGCTGGAACCTGCGGCATTTCATGCGCGGCTACCCCCGGGATGTCCTTTACTCCAATATCGATCGCGGGCGGAACCTTAAAGAGTTCATCCAGAGTTTTCCCCGGCGCATCATTCACATTCACGTCAACAACCGCCGGATTGATCAGAGCCAGGGTTTCAACGCGGAGCGGATCGAGACTCTGAATGCCATGACCCACGTTCTGGCGGGTTCCGCGAACACCCTGCAGAGCCTGATCTCCAAAGGCGTGTCCACGATTCGTATGAGTGAAATGGGGTCCTCCATTGTACCGTTTGAGGTCCCCGCAGAGACCAGTCGAAAGCTCCGCGAAAGCCTCGGCTTCGCTCCGAACGACATAGTCATCGGTGGTTGCGGCGGTGTTTCCGAACGCAAAGGTACGGATCTATTTATCCAGGTGGCCGCACGGCTGGCACCGAAGCATGCAGGGCTGCGGTTCATCTGGATCAGCGGCCCCGGTAGTATCGCCGACATCTATCGGGATAAGGAGCGAACCCGGGAACTCGAAGAACTCGTCCGGAACCTGGGAGATCGATTCGTACTCACCGACATGGTCCCGAACCCTCATGACTACTTTTCAATTCTAGACATGTTCGTCATGTCCTCGCGCTCCGACGGTTTGCCGCTGGTTTTGCTGGAAAGCATGTCACTGGGACTTCCAGTCGTCAGCGGTACTGAAGTAGCCCATTCCTCCGCACTGCTCGCCCCGTGCATTCATAAGGTCGACGCGGTAACAGTCGAAAATATTTCGGCCGGCATTGAATACCTCCTCCAACATCCGGAGAAGCGGCAGACGTACGGCGAAAGTTCACGCCAGTGCATTCTTGATCACTTCGATACCCGTCAG
The DNA here is from genome assembly GCA_965227295.1 of Leptonemataceae bacterium. Classification (GTDB taxonomy): domain Bacteria; phylum Spirochaetota; class Leptospiria; order Leptospirales; family Leptonemataceae; genus JANSYA01. Next base: position 1,156,509 of record OZ245742.1, read on the forward strand.
CGGGCGAAACAACTGGCCGCCTTTCTGCGACCCGAAGCATGAATTCTTACGCAACAGATTCTGTCCTCATTACCGGTGCGGGAGGATTTATCGGCTCTCACCTTGCCGAACGCCTGACGGCGGTGGGGGCTTCGGTCACAGCACTGGTCCGCCCGGGCTCCGATCTGTGGCGCATCCATGATATGCCGGGGCTGCGGCTCATGCCCGTAGACCTGGCCGATGCTGAAGCGGTGCGCCGTTGTATTGTCGACGTCCGGCCGAAGAAAACCTTTCATCTCGCATCCGTTACCAATGTTGACCGCGAACCAAAGTTGAATCTTCGAATGATCGACGTCAATCTGAAGGGTCTCATACACATCGTCAACGCGCTTGAAGACGAGGAGATCGATTTCGATTGTCTGGTAAACTGCGGCACGTGCGAAGAATACGGCGACAACCCGGCCCCGTTTCACGAACGCCAAAGGGAAAATCCCGTCTCGCCGTATTCCGCTTCTAAGGTTGCGGCTACGCACTTTTGCGGCATGCTTCATAAAACGCGCGGGCTACCTTTGCTGACCGTGCGCCCCTTTCTTACCTACGGTCCCCGGCAAACCAATCATATGCTCATCCCTTCGCTCATTCGACGGTGCCTGGCAGCGGAAAACTTCGACATGACGCCGGGGGAACAAACCCGGGAATTCAACTACGTGGACGACATTGTGGACGGCTTTCTCGCTGCGGGCCGAACGCCGGCGGCAATCGGCCGTGTGATTAACCTCGGCAGTGGAAAGGAGCACCGGATTCGCTACGTCGCGGAACTGGTACGTGATCTTACCAATTCAAAGTCGCAACTGAACTTTGGCCGTATTTCGTATAGGCCCGGCGAAACCATGCATTTTTATTCGGACTCGAACCTGGCGCGAGAAATCCTGGGCTGGGAATCGAAAACCGAACTATCCGCGGGAATCGAGAAGACAATCACCTGGTACCGCCAGTACCTGACCCGCCCTTGAACGGTCCCTGGATTTTTGCTCTCAATCAAACCAGGCGATCAGTACTTCGGCAACGACGGATCCACGCGTTCGGCCCACGCCAGAATGCCCCCGCTCAGATTCCACACGTGTTCGAAGCCGGCGTCCCGCATGATTTTCACGGCCTTCGCAGACCGTGCGCCGGCTTTGCAATAGACCACGAACTCCTGATTCACGTCCATTTCCGCCAGGCGGCCGGCAACGTCGCTCAGCGGAATCCAGAGTGAGTCCGTAATGTATCCCAACTCCCGCTCGCCGCGCTCTCGAACGTCAATCACGGTTACAGAGTCTTTCCCGCGGCGGCGGCGATAGAGTTCTTCTGCGCTGATCTCGCCGCTGCCGGGATTCACTTCGCATACGGCCGGGACGAAAGCGCCCGACGGTTCCGGTTTCGCAGTGGGCTCCTCCTCGCGGCCGCATGCCGGGCACTCCGGATTCTTCCCCAGGTCTTCCCACCGAAGAATCAGCTCCCGTGCATTGTACTCCAGGTAGAGCGAATCCTGCGGTTCGATGAGCATCTGAAGCGCCGCGTTCACCGCGAGGCCGGCGATGGTCCCGGCGACGACACCAAATCCTTCCGTTGCATCGTCCATGATAGGATGGCCCGCGCTGGACGCGCAACTTTCGCATGCGCTGCCGTCTGCAAAACCGAGGAGCCAGGCACGGCCGAGAAAGCCGGACGCGCTAACGTGCAGCCGCGGGATGTTTGCATCGTGCCGCTCTTCCACCCGGCCGACTCCGGATTCGCGCAGAAACTGTGCCGCAAGACTGCCGGCGGAACCGGAAACCACGATGCGCGACGCCCGCAAGCATTGCTGGCCGACAAGGCCGACTTCGGGGAGGAGGATGTGGCGCTGGAAACGCTCGATTTCTTCGGGGGACAACACGTCATTATACAGACGCGCATCCCCTTCGAGGATTACGCGTTCGCTTTGATTTCGGTGATCAGCTTGCTGATCGCGTCCTTGGCGTCACCGAGGTACATGAGGCAGTTATCGAAGCCGTAGAGTTCGTTGTCGATGCCGGCATAACCCGGCCGCAGCGAACGTTTTACGACGACGACGGTGCGAGCTTTGTCGCAATTCAAGATGGGCATGCCGTAGATAGGGGAGTTCTTGTCGTGGCGCGCCGCCGGATTCGTGACGTCGTTCGCACCGATGACCAGGGCGACGTCCGTGTTTGCGAAGTCGTCGTTGATCTCGTCCATCTCTTTGAGCTTCTCGTAATCGACCTGTGCTTCGGCCAGCAGAACGTTCATGTGGCCCGGCATCCGTCCCGCCACCGGGTGGATGGCGTAGCGAACTTCCGCACCGCGGGCTTCCAGTTGGTTCGCCAGTTCACGCACGACGTGCTGGGCCTGGGCCACGGCCATACCGTAGCCGGGAACCACAATGACCGACGACGCCGTTTCGAAGACCATGGCGGCCTCTTCGACGCCGATCTGTTTGTAGACGATTTCTTTGCCGTCGCCGGCCGAGGGGCCGCCACCGGTCTGGCCGAAGCCGCCGAGGAGAACGTTCAACAGTGAACGGTTCATGGAAACACACATGATCTGCGTGAGGATCAGACCCGAAGCGCCGACCAGAGCTCCCGTGATGATGAGGACCTTGTTGCCGAGAACAAAGCCCGTCGTGGAGGCCGCGATGCCCGAGTACGAGTTCAGCAGCGAAATCACAACCGGCATGTCCGCGCCGCCGATGGGAATCACCAGCAGGATACCGAGGATCATTGCCAGGACCACGAGAATAATGGCAATTTCGGTCTTCGCGAGCGGCGCCATGCCCACAGAGTTAAAGAACGCGCCCACCGTAAATGAATCCACGCTGATCAACACGCCGAGACCGACGGCAAACAGGATCAGCAGCAGATTGATGGGATGTTGCAGCGGATAGGTAACGGCGTTGTCCGGAACGAACGAAAGGCCCTGGAGCTTTCCAAAAGCGATCAGCGAACCGGTAAACGTTACGCCGCCGATCAGAATAGAGAGAAAGACGGTGATCGCCGTATCCACCGGCTGGTTCGGCGCGTTCACAAACTCCGCCGAGGCGACGAGCAACGACGAGATGCCGCCGAAACCGTTCAACAGGGCAACCATCTGCGGCATGCCGGTCATCTCGACCTTCAGCGCCATGATCGCACCGATGGCCGCGCCCAGCACAATTCCGGCAATGATCAGCTCAAAGCTGAGGACCTTGTGATCGAAGAGGGTCACAAGCACGGCCAGAAACATTCCCAGGGCGGCCAGGAAGTTGCCCTGCCGCGCCGTGCGCACCTTGCCGAGACGCTTGATGCCGATGATGAACAGTACCGCGGAAACGAGATACGCGATGTCTTTTACTACTTCGATGGTCATATGCTATCTTTAGGTTGAATGCTTTAAGCGAGTACGTCTTATTTCTTGAGGAACATGCGGTGCATGCGGTCCGTTACCAAAAAGCCGCCCACCACGTTGATGGTTGCGAAGACCAGAGCCAGGAAACCGAGAATGGCGCTGATGCCCCAATCGTAACCGAGGAACTGAATGAATCCGGAGTCCTCACCGCCGGCGCTGAGAATGGCGCCCACCATGGTGATGCCCGAAATGGCGTTCGCACCGGACATGAGCGGCGTGTGCAGAGTCGGCGGAACTTTGGTAATCAGCTCGAAGCCGAGGAATACCGAAAGAACGAAAATCGTAATCGCGATGATGAGTTCCATGTCTTGCTCCTGTTCCGCCGCAAATTAGCCGGCGACTCCTTTGGTGGCCTCGTGGACGATTTGCCCTTCGCGGACGATCAACGATCCCTTCACAATATCGTCCTCGGGATCCAGTTCCACCTTGCCTTCTTTTGAAAGATGCTGCAGCAATGCGAGCAGGTTACGTGAGTATAACTGCGAAGCGTCGAAGGGGACCGTCGCCGGCAGGTTCGTAACACCAACGATCGTAACACCGTTTTCCACGATCGTTTCGTTGATCTTCGTTTTCGAACAATTGCCGCCGCTTTCCGCCGCCATATCGACGATGACCGCGCCCGGTTTCATGGCCGCCAGCATGTCATCGGTAACGAGGATCGGCGCCTTTTTACCGGGAACGTTTGCGGTGGTAACCACGGCATCCGCATCGGCCAGGTGTTGCTTTAGAATCTCCTGCTGTTTCGCGAGGTACTCCGACGTAACCTCTTTCGCGTAACCGCCAGAGTCTTCTGCATCTTCCTGCTCCGGCGGCTCGATGTACTTCGCCCCCAGAGATAGCACCTGCTCTTTCACGGCCGGACGAATGTCGCTCACTTCCACGATCGCGCCCAGACGCTTTGCCGTTGCGATGGCCTGAAGACCGGCAACACCGGCACCGAGGATCACGACCTTCGCCGGCGTAATCGTTCCCGCGGCTGTCATCATGAGCGGGAAGATTTTTCCCAGATTCTGCGCGGCAATGATCACGGCTTTGTAACCCGCAAGGTTCGTTTGCGAAGAGAGCACGTCCATACGTTGGGCCACGGTGATACGCGGGATCTGATCCATGGCCAGGACATCGACACCGGCCGATGCGGCCTTCTTCACAAGATCCACGTTGCTCAGCGGCTGAAAGAAGCCGATAAACAGCGCGCCTTTCTTCATGAGTTCGAGTTCGTTTTTGCCGAGCGTGGGATGATCGACGGGGCGCTGAACGCGCAGGACCACGTCGGACTCGGCGAAGACCGTCTTCGCGTCGACGATCTCGGCGCCTTCTTTTTTGTACTCTTCATCCGAGAAGCCGGAGGCGAGGCCGGCTCCGCTTTCGACTTTAACAGTATGGCCAAGTTTACCGGTAAGCTTACCGACACTTTCGGGAACGATGGCTACGCGGGTCTCCCGTTCGACGACTTCCTTTGGAACACCGAGAATCAAGTTTGCAGCCCTCCTGAGATCTTACCGAACGCACCGGTGAGCGCGCATCGATAAAGGAATGACAGCGTTTTAAATCTGAGCGCGTTGGTCAAGTTTGTACCGACCATCACGTAACAGGGCTGTCGGAAAATAACGTGAAGCCGTGCACTAAACAGAATCTAACATCAGTTTTAACAGCTACCAGATCACGTAGGCCGTACGAACGAGACGTAAGAACCAGGTATACGGAACATTCGTGCGTCCGTAACGACCCCATGATCCGCCGACGGAATTCTGAATCATAAAAACGCCGCTGCGATCATCATAACCCACTACCGCAACGGTTTGCAGCCCGGCCCGCGCACCCGACGGCCGCACCCAAACATCGCCCTTATGCGTAATAAAGTTCTCGCTGATGCGCATGTTTACGACGACGACGCTGCCCTGTAACAAATGTGCCTTCACCTGATCGAGATCCGTGAAATCCACCCGACCGAAACCGCGAATCGTGTGACGACCGGCATCCTGTACCGCGCCGGTGCCCGGCCGGTAGACATAATCATGTTCTCGATACGGCATATACTTTTCATCCGGGCAGCCGCGGTCGTAGAGTAGTTCCGCACTTTCGAGAATAGTCACACCTACATTCCGCCGCTGGTTCAGCATATTGTACACAAACGCGGGCGAACAGATGTACGAACCTTTACCGTACTTCGTCCGTTGCAGATACGTATGCGCCGTGCCCACGGCCCAGGCAGTGCCGCTGGCCTGGGCGCCCTGGTCCCCCGCAGCCGGAAGCGACGGCAATACGAACGATGGCGGGATTTCGTCCGGCAGCCCGGCGATGGCGAGGGGCACGTGGACATCGCGTTCGCTCCAGCCCGGCCGCACCGGATACTGCTGTAGTTCCCATTCCTGCATGGCCCGGTGGGCCGGGCCGCGCGGGTCTCCGTCCGGAAACACGGAGCACGCCGAAGTGAGGACCAGGACAGCGCCGAATCCCATCAGCAAAAATAATTTCGGAAATGACGCCGTGCGCCCGAAAGTGTACATCATAGCGGTCTCTCCGAGATTATCGGATGATTCCAACCGCGAAAACACCACGTGTTTCTTCCATAAGAATGATGCCACGCTCTCCGCGAAATCGCACGCTACTCCTCACGGACGAAGATCGCTGCCGCCTGCGGCCTTCCCTACGTCCGACACCCGCGGATCGGCTCAGTCCGGAAGAACTCCACGACGCCGTATTCCGCGCGGATTTTTTCGAACTCGCACAGCGACTTCCAGCCGGGTGCGTGGACCTGCTTTTCGTCGATCCGCCGTACAATCTTACGAAACAATTCAACGGCCGCACCTTCCGCCGCATGTCCCTCGACGATTACGAGGCGTGGCTCGAGCAGTGGCTGCCGGAAATTCTGCCTGCGCTCAAGCCCACGGCCTCCGTCTACATCTGCGGCGACTGGCGGTCGTCCGCGGCCATCCATCGCGTGTGCGAAAAACATCTGGTCGTGCGCAATCGCATAACGTTCGAACGCGAAAAAGGCCGCGGCGCCCTCTACGACTGGAAAAACGCGAGCGAGGACATCTGGTTCTGCACGGTATCCAATCAGTACCACTTCGATGCGGACGCCGTGAAACTCAAGCGAACGGTGATTGCGCCGTACCGGAAGAACGGCAAACCCCGGGACTGGAACGAAGAGGCCGACGGCAACTTTCGCATGACGCATTCTTCGAATCTCTGGACCGACATCACCGTGCCGTTCTGGTCCATGCCGGAGAATACGCCGCATCCGACCCAGAAGCCGGAGAAACTACTGGCGAAGATCATCCTGGCCAGTTCCCGCCCGGGCGACCTGGTCTTCGATCCCTTCGGCGGCGCGGGCACAACGGCCGTGGTCGCAAAGAAGCTCGGCCGGCGCTACGCCATGACGGAAATAGATGAGGACTACTGCCTGTATGCTCTTCGCCGCTTAGAGCTTGCGGACAAGGAGTTAACAATCCAGGGTTATGCCGACGGGGTGTTCTGGGAGCGCAACAGCGGGCCGAACATCCGGGCGGCACAGAAAGACGCCGGCCTCCGTATGCAAGGCCAGGCGCGTCTTACTCCAGAATCGCAAAGCGATGCACGCCCAGAAAGTTCTCGTTCTCCGGAGCAGGCTGCCACGCCGGGTCCGGACTCCCCAGCAGATAATCGGCGGGAACCCGCTTGAGCCCCGCCTCCCCGCCGGTATGATACACAATCATCACGTCCCCGGCTTCCCGGGCCGGCGCCGTGACGATCATGGAGTGGTACGGGAACTCCACGTTCGCAGCATCGAAGTAAAACAGCACGTCCCCGGCGAGGGCATCCGCAATGTCTTTGCTAACATACTGCGTATGAAAGCTAGCAAGATAGGCCGCCTCCGCGAACTCCGCAAAGTTTTCCGGGCCCTTGCCGACGCGAAAGATGCGCGTACCGAGAACGGGGACGTCGGGATACTGAAAGCGCTGTACATCCGGCAGATTTTTGTCGATGGGCAGGCCCAGGCGTTGTTGCCAGTCTGAATCGTGCCTCTTCAGTGCTTCACGGTAGGCAAAACGAATGAGGCCGGAGCAGTCACGCTCGTCGTCTCGCCAGGCATAGGATGATGAGACGAACTGCGCCTCGGCAATGCGCACGAACCATGCTCGAAACGCCCGGCGGTCGGCGACAGATACCAGCTCCGCGGCATCCGGAAAACCGTCGCCGTCCAGGTCCGCCGGCTGTTCCAGGAAGCGCAGCACAACAACGTCACCGCCGGTAGAAAACCAGAGCGCCGTCCCGGGACTACCGCCGCTACGAAAGCTGATCCGCACACGTTCGGCCTCGTCGCGACGATCGAGGATCTGTACAACGCGCTCCAGCACATGGGCATCCGCCAGCAGCGGTCCGAAGAGCCGCCCCGGTCCGCGCCAGACCAGGTTTCCCCCGCTGGTACCGTCCGCCGGAAATCGGCGCAGCCCCGATCCGAAACCGTTCGGCTCGCTCCGGCAAGACGCACTGCCGCAAATCAGCGCAAGGAAAACGGCGCCGTGCCAAAAAGGCTTTACGAACTTCTTTCCCCGGGAGATATGCAAGTTCCTCAAAAACGCCATGAACGCCTTCTTTCAGAAAATCAAAACAGCTTTCTTAAATCTGAGCCAGGCCGCACGCGTTGCCGTAATCGGTGGCGGTGTCGCCGGACTCGCTCTGATCATCGGCGTATCCGCCTACGCCCTGGGCAAGACCTATCTGCTGAATCCGGAGATCGACCAGATCAGCCAGATGATTCCCCGTCAGGCCATCTTCTTCGTCGAGGTCCGCAATCCGGCCAGGCTGCTGGAGATGTGGAGCGAGTCCGGGCCGGCACAGCGCCTCGCAAACAGCCCGGCCTACGCAAATCTTAAGAGCACGCCGGAAGTACAAAACCTGACGTCGCTCGTTTACTTTCTCGAACTGAAGACCGGCTCCTACTTCGGGGACTTCATTTCGGTTCTGGATCGGCCCGCGGGTTTTGCATACATGCAGGACGGCACGTTTCTGGCTGTAACCCGCACCAATGTCCAGTCGCGGCTCGGCATTGCCGTGGCGCAGGCCTTCGAGACCGGGGAGGGTCGAACCATCGAACTGCCGAACCAGGAGCAATTCGAAAAGGCTCCGCCCAAAGACACGGCGAGCGAAGAGCCCTACGTCGTGAAACAAGAGGATTCCCTGCCCGCGCTAATCGAACGACGAGAGCGCCTCGGCAATTTGCAGATCTCTGAAATCGATCTCGGTGAGCGGAGCATCTACTTTGCGCTGCTGGACGACGTCCTCTTCGCCTCGGACTCAATCGAAACCCTGGAGTCCTCGCTCAGCCTGGCCGGTGATCCTGAGAGCTACTCCCTGGCCACCCTCGCGGGCATGCCGGCGGCCCGGAGTTCCCTTGCGGCGGACGACGGTCACGCCCTCATCTACTTCGGCAGCAGCGGTGGTTTCTGGGCTCCGGCCGCAGCCACCCTCGGCGGTGATGCCGGACTGGCCCTTGTCCTGAAAACCAACGGCGCAGACACGGCTCAATTCGACTCCTTCGACGCCGGCGAGAGTCGCCTGGCGCGTTTTCGTAAGGACGATGGACGCCAGGAACTGCCCGCACGTACGCACTGGGAACACCTCCTGCCACGGGAAGCCGTGCTTTCTTTTTATTCGGCGGCCGATTCTCCCGCCGAACTCCTGGAGTATCTCGAAAACATTTCCGGTCCGCCGGAAAGTATCGCGAACAATGCGCAAAAAATGCTGCGGGCCGGTGGACTGTCCACGGACGAACTCAAGGGGGATCCGGGTACCGCTCTAATCTTTCACGGCTTCACCTGGAACGCGCACAATCTCACGCCGCAACTCAGCTTCGGTTTCCGCGGCGACGCCGATCAACTGGGCCGGCTGACCACGGCAGTCTTTCGCCCGGGAGATGCAGCCCGCAGTATTACGTTTCAAAACACGGCGTACACAATCTACCCGCGCAGCGGCAAGAACTACGAACCGGCCTTCGCCGCGGTGCAGTCAGCGAAAGCATCGGGCGGGGCCGCGTTTCTATCCACGCGCGACGACGTGCTGAAAACAATCATCGGCAGCGCGGCCGGAATCAGGCCCGACCTTTCCGATCTGAAGTCCTACACGGAACTGGGTGAGTTCGCCGGGGCGCCGATGCATGTGGTCGTAGACCTGAACGAAGCACGCCTGGCACTCCGCGCTTTCTTCAAGCTCGGGGCCCTGCGCAGCGATGCATACAGTGAGAAGACCCTCGACCGCGACATACAGCCGTTCCTCGACGCCTTCGCCGGCTACGGCATCTTACACCTGGCTCACGGCCTGCCGGGCAGAATCCACGGCCGCCTGGTAATCACGCGGAACTAGACGGCCTTCACAATTCTTCATAAGCTGTCAGCATGACCGCACCCGCAAAACTCGAAGACACGACTGTCCAGACCCGGCTGTCGGAAATCCCGGGCTGGGAATTCCGCGACGGCAGGCTCCACCGCGAGTTCCGCTTTAAGGATTTTGTGAACGCCTTTCAGTTCATGACGGAAAGCGCAAAGCTTGCCGAGAAGCTACAGCATCATCCGGACTGGCACAACGTCTACAACCAGGTGAATGTCGACCTGAACACGCACGATGCGAACGGCATTACCGACCTGGATTTTCAGATGGCAAAGGGCATGAACGATTCTTTTGATAAGATTTCGGGCAAGTAAGCACCTCAAGTCTCCTGCGCCACCGCCGTAAAGACGGCAGGGTCGGGACGCACACCGTTCTCGCCGGCTTTATAGCGACTGAGTTCGCAGCACTGACGCCACAGCGATTCGATTTCCGCAGCCGTATTCTTCGTACTCTCCATGCGATGGGTCGGCCGCGCCTTACGATCAAAGAAAAACCTTCCGCTATCTTCGATATTCAGCTTCGGATTCACTCCCAGCCATAGAATCGTATCCGCCCCCTCGGCCGGCGTACGCAGTACGGCCTGGGTAATGGTGTGAAACATCGGCAATGACGAGCGCACTGCGGGCGTGTCCGCCCAGCCGGGGTGCATACAGGTTACGAGCACATCGTCCTCGCGAAACACCCGCGCCCACACTTTCGTAAGGAGGACCTCGGCGCGTTTCGTCCGCGCGTAAGCCCGCGTGCCGTCGAATTCATTTTTTGCATACTGAAGATCATCGACTTCGAGTTTCGCGAGGTACATTCCCCCGGAGGAGACGTTGACCACGCGCGCCCCGGCGGTCTCCCGCAGCAGCGGTGCCAGCAAGTTCACGAGCAGAAAGTATGCGAGGACGTTGACTGCAAAAGTCGCCTCGATTCCGTCCTCCGTCAGGGATCGCTCGTGCGGCAGAATGCCGGCGTTGTTTACGAGAATGTCGAGGCGCGCCTCGGTCTTCAAGAACCAGTCGGCGAAATCGCGGATTTGTTGCTGGTCAGCCAGATCGACGATATAGAGCTCTATGCCATTGTTACCGGTCTTTCCCAGGATGTCTTCCCGGGCCGCCCGTCCTCGTCCCGCGTTCCGGCAGAGCAGATAGACCCGGGCGCCGCGTTCGGCCAGGCCGAGCGCCGTTTCCCGGCCGAGGCCCGAGTTCGCACCGGTGACCACGGCAACCCGACCGCTCAAGTCGACATCGAGGTCTTCGTCGTTCCACAGATTCTTGCGAACGTGAAAGCCGATGCGATCATAGCCGAAGACCACGGTGCGATCCAGAAGCCCATCCAGGGTTTCAAAGAATGATCTCACCGCATCAAAATAATGGCTGACACCGAATTCGACTACTCGCGGCCGTAGCGCCGTTCGCGCTCAAAGCGGAAAAAACCGCCGGCCTCTTCCCGGGCGATGATGTCCGCCTCTTCGCCGAAGAGCTCCCGGCGCAGGGCCTGTAGTTCTGCTTCACAGTCGCCGGTGCAGGAAGATTGAACTTCCTTCCGGCGCTCCATGTAGGTTTCACCGGCGGTCCAGCGAGCATCTCGCCGCCGGTCCAGATCGTCCCAACGTTCCAGGGCGGCTTCGTCCATACCCAGGGCGCTACGAATCTGCCGCAACGCCAGGTTGCGATCTTCGGGCTCCAGGTCTGCCAGATCTTCCTGTACTGCCTCGGTGAATGCGTTGACCAGGTTCAGCTTACGTTTTTCCAGAACCGACGGAAGTTGATCTCCGAAGCTATCTTCGAGACTACGGGTGTAGGCCGAAAGTTTTTCCTGCACGGACAGCTCCGACGTCTTGATCGCTTCGAGGGTTTGAGCCACGCCCCGCATGCGTTTTTCGGATTCCCAGATCTCGTCGGCTTGCTCGCCGAAGTATTCATAGCGCACGGACCAGAGTAACTCCTGACGTTCCTCGCGACTCATGCGGCCGAGCAAGTCCCGACGCTCTTCGATCTCCCGCTCGTACCTGTAGAGATTTTCCGACAACCGAAAGAGTTCGGTCGCCCGCTCCGGGAAAGCCGCCGCCAGGATTTCGTTCAGGACTTCCACCCAACGATCGGGGTACTGCTCACGCAAATAGCGCATCAGCTCTTCCAGCATAGCCACACGCACGCGTGCGTTATGGATGCGATCGCCGTACCGTTGCCGCAAGAGCGCAACGATTTGTTCGAAACTCAGTTCGCCTTCGCGATAGACGGCGCCTTCTTCACCCTGGGAGTAGATGATTTCCGAAAGCACTTCCTCGTCCACGCTGCGCACCGGCGGCGGATTATCACTCAGTCGGCGGAACTGCTGCTCCACCGGATCTTCCACCATAAAGAGCAGAGCCACGACAAGGGCCGCGACCAGTGCGCCAATCAACCCAACGATTACGAGAACGCGTCGATTCATCTTATCCGTACAAAAAAGAAACCCCGCCCTGAGACGGGGTTGGAACAGCTTTACGAGAACGGAAAAACAGCGACGGCGTCAATCGTAATAGGCGATGTAGTGCAGCGCCGCGGCGTAGAACTCCATCTCATCGAAGGTGTCCGGCCCGACACCGATGACGTCGGCGTGATCCTGGTTCACGACGGCGGAGAGGGAAGTCATTTGCGCGCTGGACGGATTGTTCACGTCGCTGACGTATCCGAGGGAGTGATACGTCGTGAGGGAATCAAAGCAAAGAAAGCATTCGTTGTACTTAAGGCGATAGCCGTTCTGTTGGGAGTTTATGCCAACGAGGCCGTCATCGTCGAGGTCCGAAGCACTGCCGTCGCCTTTGCCGCCGGCCCCGTCGTTGTCGCAGTCTCCGCTGCAGTAGCCGTCCCCGTCGATATCGGTCAGGAGTTTCAGCAGGCCCAGGGCCGGATTCACGCCGGTACCGTTCTGGGCCGTTACCACGGAGACGTAACGTGCCACCGCGGAGGAACTGTTCGGATACGCCTGGTTAAACGAGCGCATGCCGGTGACGACTCCGTCCCGGGAATCGAAGTCGCCGTAGACTAACTGCTTTGCCGCGGCGTAACCGTCGTTGCCCGGGGCATAGACAATGTTGCCGAAGACCGTGGCGAGAAAGTTCACCACTTCCGTAACAGAACCGAGGCCGAGAATCGCCTTCGCCATGGGCGAACCGCGATGCGGGGAAGAAACCGAGAAGAGAACCTTGACGACCTGGCTGCCCCGCCGGGCCCGCAGAACATGGGCGGCCTTGCGCGCATCGATGCCGCCCTGTGAATGACCGATGATGCTCACTTTCGAAGCCCCCACCGTGGCCAGGTAGGATTCAATTTCGTCCGCGAGCTGGACGCCGCGTACTTCCGAGGTCTGGAAGGGGCTCACCTGGGCCGCATAGGCTTCCTGCCCGGAGTGAATGTGATCGTTGCAGGAAGTTTCGAACCAACTGTCGCAGGGATCACCGACGAAGGTTCCGTAGTCATCGCCGAAATAATAAAAACCGAAGATGTCGTCCATTCCGCCGAGACCGTGGGCGAAAACGACCGGATGCGAAGTGCGAGATGCATCAGCCAGCACCGGGCCGCTTCCTCCGAGGAGGAAGGCGAGCCCGAGCGCCGCTGCCGCTATTTTTTGTGTGATTCGCATGAACGTGCTCTTATCCTGTTTTGACGGTAGGATAATTGCGTGTGATGTGTACCGTATTGCAGTACGCGTACCGGCTTCTGCCATTCGTTGAATTTTTTTTGAGGAACAGACGGTTCTGCGTGTATTCGCGCCTCGACCAGGCCTATTACTGAGGGAAGCATGCCGATGAGTACTGAAGCCAAAGCGCCGCGGCCCGATTCAGGCTCATTGCGAACCGATTCTGTGCATAATGTCGAAAGTACTGCCTGGCTTAACCTTAAGCCTCGCACCAAATCAGTGCATGTATCCTTGCGGCAGGCGGCGAATCACACTTTCATCACTTTGCTTTTCAGCGTTTTTTCGATTCTGCCGGCCGGAATCGCGCTGGCCGTTGCCGGCTGTAATGACTCTCCTCCTACGATGGCCCAATCCACGGACGCAGATTTCAGCACGGATCGTCTCCAGATGGTCGAATCGCAGATTGTGTCCCGGGGCGTACGGGATCCAGCAGTCCTCCAGGCCATGCGCACGGTTCCGCGCCACCGCTTCGTGCCGGAGCGCGACCGTAATAGTTCCTACAGGGACGGCCCGCTCCCGATCGGTCATGGACAGACCATCTCCCAGCCCTACATCGTCGCCATTATGACCGAACTCCTGGGCCTCGCCGACCGTCCGAACGCCCGGGTGCTTGAGGTCGGCACGGGCTGCGGCTATCAGGCGGCCGTCCTGGGTGAAATTGCCGCGGAAGTGCATACGATCGAGATTGTGCGGCCGCTGTGCGAACGCGCGCGCAAGATACTCACGGAACTCGGCTATAAAAACGTCCACATCCGCTGCGGCGACGGCTACGCGGGTTGGCCCGAGGCTGCGCCCTTCGACGGCATCCTCGTGGCCGCGGCGCCGGCAGAGGTTCCGGAGCCGTTGCTGCGGCAACTCAAGATCGGCGCACGGCTGGTCATTCCCGTGGGCACGGACTCACAACGACTGCTGGTGATCACCCGCACGGAGGACGGATTTGAGCGGCGCGCAGTCTTCGGCGTGCGCTTCGTCCCCATGACGGGTCAAGCCCGCGACGAGGCGAATTGAAAAACAATCGACCGCACGCAACAGGCACCGCCCACTCTGTCCATGGCGGAAGATACAATTTTCGGTAAGATTCTTCGCAAAGAAATCCCTGCGGATATAGTCTACGAGGACGAGTTGTGCCTGGCCTTCAAAGACATCAACGCTCAGGCACCCGTGCATGTTCTGTTGATTCCCAGAAAGCCCATCCCGCAGCTTTCGAAGGCCTCCGACGAAGATCGCGAGCTTCTGGGTCACCTCATGCGGACGGCGCCCCTCGTGGCCGAGCAGATGGGCGTGGGCGGCAAGTACCGCCTGGTCGTAAACGACGGCAGACGAGCCGGGCAATCGGTCTTTCATCTGCACCTGCATATCCTGGGTGGACGAGCGCTGGGCTGGCCCCCAGGCTGAGCCTTTGATTTTTTGCTTGCACTTCACAAAAGAGATGCATTCATTTGTAAAGTATGCAGTCGATTGCCTCCGATCAGCCGTTGCGCGGCCGCAGTGCCACGCTGAATCCCGCGGGACGCTTCGAAGTGCTGGGCGCCGATCTCTTCGACGACGGTTGGGGCTCGGTCCCGGAATGGTTCTCGGAATCCGCGAGCCCGGCCACGGAGGTCTTTCCGGAAGAGGTCCGCAGCATCATCAGCCGGAACGACTCGCCGGATATCCCGTTTGAGCAAAGCATCAATCCTTACCGCGGCTGCGAACACGGCTGCATCTACTGCTACGCCAGGCCGTCGCATTCCTACGTGGGCCTTTCGCCAGGTCTGGACTTCGAAACGAAAATCTTCGCGAAACACGGCGGACCGGAAGCCCTCGAGAAAACACTGCGGCGACCCTCCTATCGGCCACACCCCATCGCCCTGGGCGCAAACACGGATCCGTACCAACCTCTGGAACGTCGACTGCGAATCACGCGCCGCATTGTGGAACTGCTCTGGAAACACCGGCACCCCTTCTCCATCGTTACAAAGTCAGCCCTCGTGCTGCGCGACCTGGATCTTTTGCGGAAATGCGCGGCGCACAGCCTGGTCGGGGTCTACGTTTCCGTAACCTCCCTTGACGCAAAGCTGGCGCAACTCATGGAACCCCGCGCGGCAGCCCCGAAACATCGCCTGCGGACCATCCGAGAGCTAAGCGCTGCCGGCGTGCCCGTGGGTGTCATGACAGCCCCGATCATTCCCGGATTAAACGATTCCGAAATCGAAGCCGTGCTCGGTGCCGCACGCGAAGCCGGAGCAACGTCGGCGGGTTATGTTCTGTTGCGATTGCCCTACGAGGTCAAAGATCTGTTTCGGGACTGGCTCAAACAGCACTTCCCGGAAAAGCACGATCGCATTATGCATCTGGTGCAGGAAACTCGCGGCGGCCGGGAGTACGACGCGCGCTTCGGTCAGCGCCATCGAGGGACGGGCCACTACGCCGATCTCATCGGCAAGCGCTTTGCGAATGCCGTCCGCCGCAATGGACTCAACCGGAACCGCTACGAGCCGGACGACACTCTCTTTCTGCATCGCCCGGAACAGGGGCGGCAATTAAACCTACTGTGAGCCGGTGGACTGCGGTGGAACAACCTTACACTTTCCGGTGCCCACGCGTTTGCCGTGCTGGTTCGTCCACTCTATCTTCATCTCCACGACCTTCATGCGGTCGATCTTACGAATGACTTCCACCGTGCAGGTGATGGTATCGCCGGGGAAAGTGGGATTCTTGTAGCGCTGGGTTACTTCCAGGGCCACGGTTCCCAGGCCGGGAAGCTTCATACCCAGCACCGGCGCCAGAAGCGAGCTGGCCAGCCCGCCGTGGGCGATGCGCGTTCCGAAGGGCGTGGTCTTCGCATACTCTTCGTCGACGTGCACCGGATTGAAGTCCCCGCTGATACCGGCGAACAAATAGATATCGGTTTCCGTGATGGTCTTCGCGAAGCTGGCCCGGTCTCCGACCTGGATTTCATCGTAGGTTTTTCCTTGCTGGTACATGAGGATCCTTTTTACCATAATGCTCTGCGCTGGCGAGCGTTTCAGGCCGTTGCATCATGTACACCCATCTCACGTTTCTCAGACACCTGGGCATGTTCGCCGCGTTGTTCTCGCTGCCGTTCTGGTTCATGGAACTCCGGCCGGCACTGTTCTGGTTCTACCATCACGCCTGGTTTTTCGCCGGCTGGATCATCGCGGCGCTGCTGATTGGTTGGTCGTCCGACCGTCTCGTGCGGACCGGACGCCTTGCTGTAATCTTCCATAGAAGCGACGCCGACATTGAGGCGTTGCCGTATTTTCACCGCCTCGTAGTTTTATGGGCAAGTTGCTCGCGCTGCGTAGCCTACTGGTGCGGCGGCGGCACGGCCGTAATCCTGACGCTGCTGTACTGGCCGGTTGAAATGTCCTGGTGGGCCGACCTGATGCGCGCTCTGTACTTCGGACTCAGCGGCGCCTCGCTGGCCGCGGCCGCGGCGATCCTTGTTCATCTGGCCCGAAATAGAACTTGAGACCGCTCCTCCCGTGGGCCTATGTCGCATCGATACGGAAGAAGATCCCGGGCATTTTTGTAGCGGGTTGCGAAACTTTCGGTGGATGTTTGGTACAGGATCATTATCCTGCTGATAGCCCACCGGGAACTATCCCGGCCTTTTTCCGCATTTACAAAAAAACACGGCGGTAACACATCATGGATGTCGAAGACCTCCTACGTCAGAAGAAAGCTCAAAACGGCGAATGCCTCGCCGAACTCACGTACGAACTGCCTATTATTTTCGTTTTCTTACGCCATCTCGGCTGTACTTTTTGCCGTGAAACCCTGTACGATCTCGCCCGGCAGCGTCAGAATATTCAGCTGGAAGGCTCCGCCATTGTCCTGGTTCACATGAGTCCTCCCCGGGAAGCCGAAGAAATCTTTCGCAAGTACGGCCTCACCGATATTCTACACGTCAGCGACCCGGATCAGTCTTTGTATCGCGGTTTCCACCTGAACCGGGGTCCCTGGTTTCGCCTGTTCGGACTCAAAGTATGGGTGCGCGGCATCATCGCCGGCTGGTGGAACGGCCACGGCATGCCCCGCAAGATGGGCGACGTGGCGCAGATGCCGGGCGTGTTTTTGGTGCATCGCGGACAAATCGTCCTCGAGTACCGGCACAAGAGCCCCGCCGATCGACCGGACTACGTCAGCATTGCTACGTACCCGTTTCAAATGGGGAACATTCCGGCACCCGAGGGCGTAGAACTTTATGCGAACCGCTCGCGTCCAAACTGACATGGACGCCATACGCTACTCTCTAACATTCACTCTCTGCATCTTACTGCTTGCTTCGTGCGCACAGGAATCCTCCGCCCCGGCCCAGGAGGCGGCGGTTTTCGCCAGCGTCGAAGAAGAGGGCTATGTCCTGGACGATGCAGAAAGCGACGCCCCGGCATCAGATGCCTTGCCGGGCAAGGACCGGAGACGTGCGGACAAATCCAAAACCACTGCAACGAGCAGTGATCTCGGTGGCGTGAACCTGGCGCCCAACGAAGGCGCTGAAAAACGCCTGCTGGAGTACTCCATCTCACTGCAATACCGCACGGATGAGTTTTTCGAAGCGCGTCAGCGTCTGTTGAAACTCGCCGGCGATTACGGTTACATTGAATCCAGTTCCGCTTACGCGAGTCCCGAATCGCCGATCGGCATGACGACTACTTTGCGGATCGAGGCCGAAGATCTCTACAAGGCCCTGGCCGATTTCGAAAAGCTCGGCGCGCTGGAACAGGAGAACATCAGTTCCACCGACCACACCGAAAGCATGGCCCTCGCCCGATTGAAGTACGAACGAGAACTGATCCGCATTCGGCGGCGCGCCGCCGCGACCTACGGCACCGCCGCCGCGAACAAGAACCGCGCCGAACTGGAGCGCCTGCTCGCACAGAGTGAGGACCGCCAGGACGAGGCTGCTCACGAACAATGGAAAATCAACGATCGAGTGAGCTACGCCCGCGTGGAGATTCATCTACTGGGCCCGGACGTGCCGGCCCGGGTGGAGGTGCCGCCGTATTATAACGCGTTCATCGGCCTCGCGACGGGCTCGCTCTATCTGGTGTATGCATTGATCTGGATGCTGCCGCTCTTCGTTCTCGTGGGCGTCGGCTGGTGGGGTGTACGGCGCTATCAGAAGCATCGTGCGGAAACATGAGATGAGTAAGGAGGGCTCGCCAACTTCACTTCAATTAAGGTTTGGCGCGCCCTCTTTACTCATTCCCGCCCGACGGGACCAGATCCACTTCTTTGTTGAGGATTTGTTCGACACGATTGCGGATGTCTTCAAACTTCATGTAACCCCGGCATATCAGGATGTACTTGTCCTCTCCGTCCTCGGTTTCGCGGAGCACCAGCGTCGGGAATCCGCCGATGCCGAAGGACCGCGACATGTTGAAGTTGCTGCGTAAAATATCTTCGGTTTCGGGATCTTCATACTTCGCGCGAAACTCCGCGGGATCGATGTCCATGGCCGCGGCGGCCTTTTCGAAGGTCTCGGGTTGCGTGGGATCTTCCGCCTGGGCATAAAAGAGCCGCTGTAGCCTGGACTGAAACTCAAGCGGTCGCGCCGGCGACATGCGACCGGCGGCCACCACGGCCCGGGACGCCGGCGTCGTATTGTAAACGAAGCCCGGATGTTTCTCGAAGAACGTATCGTCAAACGGCTGACCGGAGGCTCCCTGGACGGCCTCCCAGTGATGGGCGATTTCTTTCGCCGTGGCCTCCGGCATGGCGCGGGTTTCGTCCGGGCGCAATCCGCCCAGAACCATCTGCACCGGAATGCGATCCTCATAATTCTGCTGTAGACGAGTGATCTCCGGCGCGAAGCCGTAGCACCACGAACACATGGGATCGGTGAAATAAAGAAATTCGTGGCTGGTACTCATAGTCTCTCCCTGCAAATCTACAGAAGCCTTTTTCGTAGTTGCTGTTTACTTTATGATAATCAATCCATGCGATGATAACAAGAAGTTCCCGGGGTACCATGCATAAGATCAACTACGAACACGAACAGTGCATTCAGGAAGACGACCTGCAACTTTCCTTGCTGGAGATCTCGCTAAAAAACGGCATCCCTCACATCCACGCCTGCGGCGGCAACGGCCGTTGTTCCACGTGCCGCGTGGCCGTCCTGGAAAACCTGGAGAACGTCCTCCCGCGAAACGAAACCGAGATTGAACTGGCCCAAAAAAAGAACCTACCCGATCATATACGACTCGCCTGCCAATCCCGCATCCGGGGTCCGGTGACTCTGCGGCGACTGGTCATTGACGAGGAGGATTTGCGCGAGGCATCCACGCAGGCCACGGCGGGCCGGGAGCGGCGGCTCGCAATCCTGTTCAGTGATGTCCGTCAGTTCACGAATTTTACCGAGAGCAATCTTCCCTACGACGTCGTGCATGCTATGAATCGCTACTTCCGTAGAATGGGAGACAGCGTGAAGAAAAACGGCGGCTACATTGACAAGTACATCGGCGACGGACTGATGGCGCTCTTCGGTCTTGAGGAAGATGATCCACAGCTTATCGGATGCCAGGCCGTTCGTGCGGCACTCGATATGCTCGACGGCCTGGAAGAAGTGAACGCGTATTTGCGCAAGCACCTGGAGTGTCGCTTTGATATCGGCATTGGCGTGCACTTCGGTGATGTGATTGCCGGCGAAATGGGTCATCCGGACAAGCGGCAATTCACGGCGCTTGGTGACAACGTGAACATGGCGAGTCGCATTGAATCGGTGACGAAGAAGGCGCGGGTGCCGCTTTTGATTTCTGAGGATTTGCACGCCATTGTTAAGGACAAAGTCGTCGTCGATAAAAAGTTTCGCACGGCCCTGAAGGGCAAGAGCGGAAGCTATCGTCTCTTTCATGTGAGCGGCCTCGTTGAGGCGGCGCCGGGGAGCGCCGAGAATTCCGCCGATGTTCCAAAAGCTGCGGAAGCCCCGGAAGTTTCTACGAACGCTGCCGCACCGGCGCAGCGGAAACGCTTCGAACTGCCGCTCCTCGAATCACACTCGGTCGCCGAGAACACGATGGCCTTCTTGATTGATACGTCCGGTGTGGACTTTGCGTTTCGGGTCGGCCAGTTCGTCAACGTTCGTCTTCCCGGCCATGACGGAGTACGCTCGTTTTCCCTGGCGTCTTCGCCGCACATCAGCGATTTCGTTATGATCGCCACGCGCATGCGGGGCTCGGAGTACAAGCGCGCCCTGGCCGCACTGGAACCGGGCACAAAGCTCATTGTCGAGGAGGCCCGCGGGAACTTTGCGCCGCAACCGCAGGATGACACAACGCCCGCGGTTTACATCGTCGGCGGCATCGGCATTACACCGGTACGTGCCATGCTGGAATTGGCCGTGCATCGGGAAAGCAGCCGGCCCATGACGATTTTTTATTCGAACCGCGAAGAGACGGAGGCTGCTTTTTTTGAAGAGATTCAGGCGTGGTGCGAACACCTGCCGGGCTGCCGCCTCGTGCCCGTGTTCACCCGCGAAAAAACCGAGGGCTCGGACGCCGAATTCGGCCGCTTCGATACTGCGATGCTACAGCGCCACGTTCCGGACCCCGCGGCACCGCAGTACTATGTGGTAGGACCGGAGGGCATGGCCTCGCAGGTACGGGATATTCTGGGACAGGCCGGTGTGCCGGAAGATCATATTCACCTGGAAACGTTTTACGGCTACGATTCCGGCTAACTTTCACGCGCTACTAGTTAAGGTTTTTATCGAGGCCCCAGTTTTCCAGGCGCTCCCGGGGCACGCGGAGCGGCGGGCCGCCCTCGCAGTGATATTCCAGAAGAAAAGCAATCATCTTCAGATTGATGTATCCGAGGATTCTCGCCACGGTCGTCGAGCGATCACCGGCCTCGTCCATCAACCAACCGATCCGCCGGGCCCAGGGCAGAAAATTTTCGGTCCAATGGCCTTCCTGAATTCCCAGCCGCAGCGCCAGATCGTTGCCGAGTACGTAATGCAACATGGTTTCAGCGATGCCGTCGAGTCGTTCTCCGGGGATGACGTCGTGCAGGAATTCCACCAGCGCCCGGGTAAGCTGCACGCCGTGTTGCCCCGGATGCTGGAGCCGGCCTTTGATCATGCGAAAGAGTGCCCGGGCTTCCTCGGGATCTTCCTTTAATAGTTCATCCGGAACACCCATAACGTAACCTACCACGTTCCAGGCATGGAGATAGTCCCGCGTTTCCTGATCTTCCAGATCGTATCCGAAATGTTCGACCAGGCCGTCCAGAATGAGAATCGAGAACGTGTACAGGGTGCCGGCGATTTCTTCCTGGCTGATGGGCACGTCGGCCCCGGCCTCCCGGTGCCGCGGTCGGTTCACGGCATGGACGAGCCGGATAGCCTGGGCACTGCGCACGCCGAAGCCGCCCTGCTGGAGGTCCCCGGGATTCATCACATCGATCAAAAACTGGGCCGTACGGAGAATGCGCCGTTTGATGCCGCGGTCCATTTCGCCGGTCTTTACAAGCACCCGGGCCGGACGTTCGCAGGCATAACCCTCGGGCAACGACGAGAAAAAGAGCAAGGTCACAGCGTGTAGGCCGTTCCGGTAAAAGAATTCCTGGCCGTTGGCGATGCGCTGCGGATCGGCCCAATCCGGTAGATTGCCGGTGGCTTTCAGGTATGCGCGCACGGGTTCCGGAACCCGCGCATGCAGTTCTGCGTCGCTGAAGTCGGGGTTGAGCATGATGCCGATGATGCGCCGCAATTCCAGGTCGGTTTTCTCCGGATCGTCGCCGCAGAGCTTCCCGACGGCGACGACACAGGCGTCTCCCTCCGGATCGCCCGCGGAGCTGTATGCCTTCAGGAATTCATCGGTTTCGCTTTGCTTGCTGCTATTGCCACCGGCCATGATCCGCTCCGCCGTGCTATCGTACGGTCTGTTGATATTATGTCCAATTTCGAAGCTTATACTTTTTACAGTATCGGAGCCTGTGCGTGACTTGACTCAGTTCGCAAGTCATATTTCGCACGCCGATTTTCCGTCGTCGCCACGGCTCAACCGGAGGTTTTTCGAATTGACCCGTCAGCGGGAGGCGGTCAGAAAACGTCATGTCTCCGTTTTCCAGCGAAGATCTCGAACGCATCAAGGCCGCCGTGGCGGAAGCCGAAGGCAAGACCTCCGGCGAAATCGTCCCCTTCTATGTAGAAGCCAGCGACGACTACGACGAAGCCGTGTGGCGCGGCGGCGTCTTCTTCGGCGTTCTGGCGTTGTTCGCTTTTTTTCTCATTCGCACTTTTTCCGGGCTCTGGCTGCCTTTCGGCGTCACTGAAATGCTGTTGGGCATTCTGCTCGCCGCCGGCATCGGCATGGCTCTGGCCATGTGGGTACGCCCCATCCGCCGGTGGTTCGCCGGGCGCGCCCTCCTGGATCGTCGCACCGGCGCCCGCGCCCTGGAGGCCTTCCTTGAAGAAGAGGTCTTCAACACCCGCGACCGCACGGGCATTTTGTTGTTCATGAGCGTGTTCGAACATCGCGTCCACGTGATCGGCGACTCCGGCATCAACGCGAAGGTACAGCAGTCCGACTGGGACGGCGTCGTGGAGTTGATCGTGGGCGGAATGAAGAGCGGCCGGGCCGCCGAGGGATTGGTCCGCGCCATTCAGAAATGCGGCGACCTGCTGGAACGCAAAGAAGTGGAACGCCGTACGGACGACACAAATGAGCTGAGCGACGGCCTGCGCATCGGAGATTAAGATGTGCCGGGCTCAATTCCCGCTAATTGTATATAAGATTTCTCTAGTGACCGCGGCCGTTGTCATAACGGGTACGCTCTTCGCCCGGGACGTTCCCTATCTCAGCGGTCGGGTGGTGGACGAGGCCGGGCTACTGTCCGAAGACGCCGTCCGACAACTGGAGGAGCGCCTGGGCGCCCACGAAAACGAGACATCGAACCAGGTTGTCGTCCTGACGATTCCTTCTCTCGAAGGCGAGGTCATCGAACAGTACTCCCTGAAAGTAGCCGAGGCCTGGCAACTCGGTCAGTCCGACAAAGACAACGGGGCCCTGTTGCTGATCGCCCGGGATGATCGTAAACTCCGCATCGAAGTAGGTTACGGACTGGAAGGTGCATTGAACGATGCCGTTTCCGCACGCATCATTCGTAACGAAATCGTGCCGCGTTTTAAGGACGGCGAGTTCGAGGCGGGTGTAAACGCCGGCGTGGGCGCAATGCTGGCCGCCATCGCCGGCGAGTACAGCGCGGACGAGCAGGCCACGGGTAGCACGGAAGAACCGGCCGCCGAGGAAGGGCAATCGACCGTCGATACCGTGATCGGCTGGATCGGCAACGTGCTCGCGATTGTCATCGGCATCGTGGTGATCCTGATCGCCGCGGGCCTGGGCCTGGGTTTCGTCTATTATCTGTTCATGGTCGCAGTCTTCGGCGACGGATTTTCCGGCTGGGCTCTGTTCGTTATCCTCGGCCCTATCGTCGGCATGATCGGACTCCTCCCCGTGGCATTCTTTGATCTTCCAGGCTATACCGTCCTACCGACCCTCATCACGATCGTCAGCCTGATGTTTGTCTTCAAGCTTTGGCTCAGCTTAACAAAAACCGGGCGTGAGTTTAGAAAGAAGCACGAGGTCAAAGGCGACGGCGGCTCATCCTCCTCGTACAGCGGGAGTTCGTACTCATCCAGCTCGTACTCGTCTTCGTCGTACTCGTCGAGTTCCTACTCCGGCGGCGGTGGAAGTTTCGGCGGCGGCGGTGCTTCCGGTAGCTGGTAAGCGGCTACTTGCCCACGCAGAACACGGAAAAGATTCGGCCGAGGATTTCTTCGTTATCGATGCGGCCGGTAACGGCGCCAGCGTGAAACAAAGCCTCGTCCAGTTCCAGGGCGACCACCTCGTCCGGTGCGCCGTGATCCCAGAGCGCCAGGACGCGCCCTAAGGCTTCGCGAACATGAGTTAGGTGATAGCGATGCCGATCTTCGAGCAACAGCGGGTCCCGGGCCGCACCTTCGTCTGCAAATATGATTTCCCGCAAACGCCGGCGTAGCTCATCGATGCCGGCTCCGGTCTTACACGACACCGCAATGCAGACTGCATCTTTCGGCAGGACGGCGGCATAATCAGCCTGCGCATCGCGCACGTCGCTCTTGTTGAAAACGTGAATGATCTGCGGCGTAACGTCCGCAATGTTCAGGTCCGGTAAATCATACGGTTCGCGTTCGCCGTCAATGACGTGCAGCACGATCTGTGAATTGCGCAGGGCCTGGTGCGAAAGACGCACGCCCTGGGCCTCGATGACATCGTCACTTTCCCGCAGGCCGGCCGTATCAACGAAGCGCAGCAACACTCCGTCGAGATCGATTTCCTCGCTGACGTAGTCCCGGGTCGTCCCGGGCACCGGTGAAACAATGCTGCGATCCCAGCCCAGCATGCGATTCAAAAGCGACGACTTGCCCGCGTTGGGTACGCCCGCAAGGGCCACCTGAAAACCGTGGCGCAAGCGTTCCGTCTCTCGACCGCGTTGCAGCAAGTCGTCGATCTGCGCCATGAGATCTCGCGCCCGAACACGACGTTGCTCCAGGCTTTCGAAAGTTAGATCCTCCGTGGAGAAGTCCACTTCGGCTTCGGTCTCAGCTTTAAGGTGAATGATGGCCGAACGAAACCGCGACATGTTGCGGCTCAGTTCGCCGTAGAGATTCTTACGCCCCGCCTCGAGTTCCAGCTCCGTACGCGCCGTGACGATACGATGCACGGCCTCGGCCCGGCTGAGATCCATACGGCCGGAGAGGTAGGCGCGTTGCGTGAACTCGCCGGGACGCGCCGGTCGGATATCATGGTCGGCGGCGACGATGGCGTTCACGACAGCGCGGAGGATCAACGGATTGCCGTGCAGGGAAATTTCGGCGACGTCTTCGCCGGTGTAAGAATGCGGCCCGGGAAAAAATACGACCAGGCTCTCGTCGATCAAGCGGTGTTCTTCGAAAAAGCGACAGTACACCGCGGACCGCGCCCGGTTTTCGAACGCGGGAATAAGATCGTTCTTAATATTTCGGCAATGGCGATTAAGGATCGCCGGCACGGCCGGTCCGGAGACACGCACGATACCCACGGCACCCTGACCGGCTGCCGTGGACACCGCGACTATGGTATCTTCCATTTGAAAGGGGTGACGGCGTTATTCGCGATCGCCGTCGAATTCCATGCGACCGGGCATGCCCTGATCGCTGTACTCGAAGTCGTCGTAGTCCTCACGACGATTGCCGTCTACGTCCGGAATCTCTTCTTCTTCGTTCATGCGAACATTCCCATTCACTTCGCTTTGATCATCGCGTTGTTCTGAACGATCTCTGCGTCCGCGACGCCCGCGACCACCACCGGAACGACCGCCGCCCCCGGACTTACCGGCGGATTGTTTCATCGGAATGACCCGCACCCGTTTATAGACGCCGTTGCCGTCGGATTCCGTGTACACACGATCGTCACTCTCCAATGCCAGGTGAATGATGCGACGCTCGTAGGGGTTCATGTAGTTGAGCAAGATGGGGCGGCCGCTTTTCGCGACGCGCTCCGCCATGCGGGAGGCGAGTCGCTTGAGACTGCGCTCCCGACGCTCGCGGTACTTTTCAACGTCCACCATGATGCGCCGGCCGCTTCGCGTCCGCGTATTCACGATGAGGTTTACGAGAAACTGGACCGCGTCGAGGGTACGTCCGTGTTTGCCGATGAGAAAGCCGGACTCTTCGCTGGCCAGTTCAATGTAGAGATTCTCGTCGCGTTCGCCGGTGCTTTCAATGTCCGCCTCGACGCCGAGTTTCTGCACAATGCTCAAGAGTACGCCGCGGGCCTGTGCTTCCAGCGGCGTATCGTCGAGGGGATAAGCCCGCAGTACGCTGGGCTCGCGTTTTACCAGTCGCATGATGCCGCCGCTGCTGCTGAGGTCTTCGATGCGAACCTGGTTTTTTTCGACTCCGAGGGCATTCAGCAGGCGGGTTTCGACTTCCCCCCGGCTCTTGCCCTCGTCTTCGTAGATGTAAAAGCTCATGGAGCTGCTCCTGCTGATATAAAAGTCCTTAAGTTACACCCACCGCGGGCTAAGCCTTCGCCGGTGCCGGGATGTCGTCGTCCTTGCTGAGTTTGTTCGTAGCCACCTGCCAGACGATGCCGATGATGTTCTGAACGGTCCAATACAGCGTTACCCCGCTGGGCATTTGCCAGAAAATGAAGAGCATCATGATGGGCATGAAGTACATGATCATTTTTTGCTGCGGGTCGGTCACCACCGTTGTGAAGTGCTGCTGCAAGAGCTGCGACACCACCATGCAGAGCGGCAGAATGTTGAGATCGATGCCGATGTACGGGATCACCGCAATGGTGTCCGGCGCGGACAGGTCGGTCATCCACAGGATAAACGGCGACTTCCACAGTTCAATGGCTTCCGAGAACGCACTGTAGAGGGCGATGAAAACGGGCATCTGGATCAGGATGGGCAGACACCCCTTCGCCGGATTGATGTTGTGCTTTTTGTACATCTCCAGCATGCGCTTCTGTTTTTCCTGCGGATCGTCGGAGTACTTTTCGTTCAGTTCCTCCATCTCCGGACGTAGCGCAGACATCTTCTTCATGGACTTCGCCTGCATCTGGTTTAGAGGCCAGGTGATCAGTTTAAAGCCCACGGCAATGATAATGATCGCCCAACCGTAGTTCCCGGTGAACGTGTAGACCCAGCGCATGATCACGACGATGCCGTCGCGGATTGCGGAGAAGATCGCCAGAAAGGACGAGGTGTAGATCTGTCCCCGGGCGTCGCTGTTCGGAGAGTCCACGCCGAATTCCGCGGCGATCAGTTCCGGATTGTGAAACTGGTGGGCTTCGTCGGAACGCACGCCGACGTATACCTTGTTGTCGACGATGATGGCGTCTTTGCGATTCTTCTGGAGCTTCGCCACCGGTGCGCGATTCCCCGAATCAGCGGCCGCTAACTTTCCTTCCGGTGTCGTTAGTTCATCGAGGCCGCCGAGTTCGTCGGAAGTGATCGGCGCCCCGGCCGGATCCAGACGCGGCTTGCGGAAAAACACCGTGAAAGCTTCGCGCCCGCTCAGGTCTTTCTCGTTTTTGTAGAGCAGGCCGTCCGGAACGTGCAGAGAGTTCGCGCCGTTGTCCAGGAACTCGGTGTACGCAAAAAAGTAGCGGGAGGTAGCACCGATAAGATCCAGAGTATTCGGAGCATCGTCGTACCAGGTATAGAGGCCCTCGCGGTCCGTTCTGGAACAGCCGAACGGAAAACAGGCCCCGCCGCCCATCCCACTCGAGTAATTACTGCGATGTTTGATCTCGTCGTTATAATAGAAGAAACGACCGAAGCTGCTCAACGTACGCGCATCATCTACCTCCGGCATGGGGCCGAGATCGCCAAAGGGTTTGTAGAACATGTCGCCGGGATACACGAACGGCTCGCGTTCCAGGTTCCGCAGCACGGTGATCTGCCGGAAGTAGTTCTCCTCCGGAAGAAAACGAAACACCTTGATCAACTCCAGGCGATGATTGATGCGCGGTTCCTTGCGATAAAAGCGCACCGGCAATGAAAAGCGCACTTCGTGAACGCCCGTCGTTTCGTCGTGACTCACCGAATCCAGACGAAATACCGCGTCGTTCAACGGCGGCAGGGCCAGTTGTTCCGGATAGATCCCGTCGGCGTATGTATGAAACTGAAAGTCCATACCATTGCCGCGCGTAATTTCGATGGCATCGTATTTCTTTGCCAGCGGATCGCCGGTCCCCGCAATGACCGTGTCCGGAATCTTGAGTTGATCGTGGCTTTCGATGTACATGCCGCTGATGCGGCCGCCTTTCGTATTCAGCTTCGCCACAAAGTAGCCGGTTTCCACCGTTACTTCTTCGCCGGGGCCGTTTGTGGAAAAAACGAAGTCTCCGAATTTGGCCGGATCGAAATCGGCCGGCCGCGGAGACGGCGGAGGGGTGCGATCCTCGTTCGGGCTGGTAAAGAATTGCATGCCCAGTATGACGAGGGCTCCAATAATAAAAACGGGCAGGAACGAGGACGCGGGGCCCGGCTGATCTTTCTGTTGGTTTTCGCTGCTCATGTCGGGAAACTAGCACTCCTGGTGTGAATGATGACAGGGTTTTGATGCATCCGGAGACACCGGGTCGTGATAACCCCGGGATAGAGGATTGCATCGAAGGATACGCCACACGGTTTTGCCAAGGGCGGTGAAGAACGGCAGGCGCTCGAAGGCTTCGATGCCGTAGGCCGAACACGTGGGATAAAAACGACACTGCCCGCCGATCAAACGGCCGAGGCTGTGTTGGTACATATGAATAAAAGCGACGGCAACCCGGTTCGCGGGATGCAGGGGGCGGTGGTCCGCGGAGGGGTTGGTCTCAAGCGAGTTCATGGACGATTCCGATCGACTTCGATCAGACCGGCGCGGCGCAGCAGCTTCCGGAGTACCCGGCGGCGTTCTTGCAGAGAAAGCGTTTCGAATTTCGGTGCGGGGAACACCGCGGCGTGAAACCCTTCTCCGGCGTCGAGGATCAGCGGATCCAGGCTCTCTCGGGTGATGCGGCGCAGGCGATTCCGCCGGGCAGCGGTGCCGTGCTTTTTCGAGA
Source organism: Leptonemataceae bacterium (assembly GCA_965227295.1). Taxonomy (GTDB): domain Bacteria; phylum Spirochaetota; class Leptospiria; order Leptospirales; family Leptonemataceae; genus JANSYA01. Next base: position 1,185,536 of record OZ245742.1, read on the forward strand.
TGCAAATTGCGAAACGGCCGGGCGATGCTTCCGCGTCGCGAACCAGAAGTGCAATAGTCTCTCCTCGATGGTACTTTCCATTCGCAAAGAGCCGATCGAAGTTGCGTTTTCCCTTAAGAGTAACTTGCCGATACTGCGCAGTTCCCAACCGGTCTATTTCTTAAACGCCGTGTCCGATACGGACAGGCGATAGCGTCCTTTTTGACGGCGGCTGGCGAGAACTTTGCGTCCGTTCTTCGTTGCCATACGCGCTCGAAAGCCGTGCTTCCGAATTCTACGCTTGTTATGCGGCTGATAGGTCCGTTTCATGATGGTTGCCTGACTGATAAAAATGGAATGCGTGGGGCAGCGGCGCGCTGATCAGAATGGAAGGTCCGGAGACGGGGCGCCTTAATTTGCCGATGTTGCCCTGAATAATCGAAAAACCGAACGAAAATGCCTCTATGATCAGGGCAGGGTTTTGAGTGAACGACCCCGGGTCAACAGATTTTAGCCCTGGTGCGGCTACACAGGTACGTAGAGCAGCCGACACTTTTTTGGACGGCGGGAAGGTGATTTTTATAATTTTCACTTGAATCTGAGTGACCGCGGGAAATTAATCTCGCCACACTAAACACTGGAATCGGCTCGGGGTCGTAACAATTTGGAAGAGGCGTGGCACAAAGCTCTGAACAAAGCTCTACAGGAACTAAGAAAAGAGTTCCCACCAGGCATGTACGAGCCCCTGCTTCGAGCAGTGCGGCCCCTGGAGCTGCAATCCAACCCCGGCAACGGGCACGATGGTGCTTCTGAAGAGACGTTCGTCGTCGGTATTAGTGACAGCAGCCTGCTTCCGAGGCTTCCGCAGCACTCGGAAGCCATTCGCACACGCTTAAAGTCTCTGATGGGCCGTGACGTGGCCGTTGAGTTTCGCCCGTTCTCTCCTCAGGACGCCTCAAACAACGCGGAACTGCCGCGCTGGCTGAATCGCAACCATACCTTCGATCGTTTTCTCAAGAGTAATTCCAACCAGATGGCGGTTATGGCCTGCGAAGCCGTGGTGGCGCAACCGGGTCGCAGCAACCCGCTCTACCTTCACGGCGACTCCGGTATGGGCAAGACGCACCTGGTGCACGCCCTTTCCGCCGAGCTCCTCCGGCGCCATCCAGGCATTCGCATTTGCTACACCAGCTTTGAGGATCTACGCGACGAGTTTCTCAAGTCCGTATCCAGTAAACAGACCCTGGAGTTCAAAGAAGGATACCGCGGCTACGATGTCCTGGTCATCGAGGACATTCAGTACCTGCGTCCCACCAGCGAGAGCTTGCAGGAAGAATTCTTTCACATCTTCAACCACTACTATGAATCCGGCAAACAAATCGTACTCACGTCGGAACGGCCGGCAGCGGAACTCATGGTGGGCAGTCGACTCATGAGCCGACTTCTTTCCGGTCTGCAGGTGCGCATCGGCACCTCGGAACCGGGCCTGCGCGAAGCCGTCGTCGACGACCGCAGCCGGGAAATGAACCTCGACCTCTCCGCGGACGTGCGTCAGTATCTCTGTTCCCGTGTAACCACGAGCATTCGCGAGCTTGAGTCCGCACTGAATAAGATCTATTTCCTCCAGCAGAAGGGTGTTCCTGCCGATTCAGTGAAGAGCGTGCAGGAACATCTTCAGGATTTTATTCCGACGAATCAGAATCTGTTTTTCTCCCTCGATCAAATCGTCGAGGTGGTCTGCCGGCGCTACAACATCACCCGCGAACAGATTCTCTCGTCCTCCCGCAAAGCCGAGTACACCCTCCCCCGGCACATTGCCATGTATCTGGGGATTCAGTACTCGAACCTCAACAAGTCCGCCATTGCGCGCTACTTTCGCAAGAGCGACCACACCACGGTCATCAACGCCGAACGCAACATCCAGAAGCGCATCCAGAAAGAGATGGGCTTCGCTCAACTTCTCGAAGAGATTGTGAGTGAGTTGCGCAAAGACGGTGCATAACTTTCCCCTGCTCGGTAAAAAGTCCCCCGGTCACGGTACAACTCTGCGTTTCGAGTGAATATTTTCGCCGTTTCCGCGGGCTGCGAACGAAAAATGTTGTCAAAAAACGGCTCCAGGGCCGTGAAGATACGGTACAGATGACATAATCTCGTGCGCACCCGGTGCATAGCATGCATCGAAATCCACCGGGCCAGGGAACCGGGAAAAAGACGAAAGCTCCGGCGTCGTTCTTTTCCCGCGACCGTTCTTGCGGAAGTGACGGGAATCGCCAATTCCGTAAAGAATCGGCGACTTTTTCCCTTATCCACGGGTACATGTACAACAGTACGTACACACATATTCTTTAAATATACAAAGACGAAACGCAGATCGGGAAAACACAGGACCATTCAATGAAATTCAAAGTCGACCGCCAGGAGTTCCACAAGGCCGTTGCTACCGTGGAGAGCATTATCCCCGCCCGGGAGATCCGCTCCATTATCTCGAATATTCTCATCGAGGCGGACAAGGATCGGGTAACCCTCACGGCCACGGATCTGGAGATGGGCATCAAGACGTCCATCCCGGTGCAAACCGAAGAAAAAGGAAAGTTAACGCTCCCGGCCAAAAAAATGAGCCAGGCCATCCGCGAGTTTCGCGGTTCGGAGATCCTGTTTCAGTCGGACAGCGAAGACCGCATCACCATCCAGGACGCTTCCGGGGTCAGCAAGGCGCGCATTACGCTCATGGGCACGCCCAGCGATGAGTATCCCACCATCCCCACGTTGGACGCCGAGGCTTACACACCTTTCCCGGTATCCGTCGCCATGGAAATGATCCGCAAGACATCGTACTCCATGGCCGAAGAGGACGCCCGTTACGTATTTAACGGTCTCTATTTAATCAACGAAGGCAACCGCGTTTCGTTTGTGGCCACGGACGGCCGGCGACTCTCGAAAATCACCCGCGAGTTTCCGGCGGCTTTGCCGTTCACGGACGGCGTGATTCTACCGAACAAAGCAGTGCGCGAACTTCAGAAGATTCTGGACTCCAGCGAGGAAGGCAAGATCGCTTTCGACGAAAAAGAACGGCGCATATACTTTCAACTCGGTGGCGTAAATCTCATCAGCAAGCTGATCGACGGACAGTTTCCGGACTATAAGCAGGTCATTCCCAGGAAACTCGAAAGCAAGATCGATCTCGAACGCACCGTTCTGGATAACTCGCTGCGCCAGGTCGCCGTCATGGCCGCGGAACCGTCTCGCCAGGTGCGCCTTACGTTTGCAAAAGATGCACTGAACATTGCGGCATCTACGCCGGACATCGGCGAGGCCTCGGATACGGTGGGCACGCAGTACTCCGGCGAAGAAATGACCATCGCGTTCAATTCGAACTATCTTATGGATGTGCTGAAGATCATCGGCGCCGAGGCGATTCAGATCGGTTTCTCTTCGGCCTCGGCGCCCTCCATGGTGCAGGATCCGGAAGATCCGGACTTCATTGCCGTCATCATGCCGATGAAAATCTAAGGCGCGCAGTTTCTCCGGGCATTCTTGAAACTCCTTTCGCTTCAGCTTAAGAACTTCCGCACCTATGCAAACCTGGAACTGGAGTTTCCGTCGCGGCTGTGTTTTCTCACGGGTGCAAACGCAAACGGCAAAACCAACGTCATCGAGGCCATTGGTCTTTTATCCATTGGAAAATCCTTTCGTGGTGCGAGCGACGAGGACATGGTTCGCGACGGCGAACAGGGCTACTACATCGAGGGCAAGTTCGAGAAAGACGGGCAGCTTTTTGAACTGAGCTTCGGTCTGGATCTTTCCGGCGGGCGCGGCAAAGCCCGGCGGCGTATCAAACTTAACGGCAAACAACTCCCCGGACGATCCGCACTCATCGGTCATATCGTCAGTGTCATCTTCAGTCCCCAGGACATTCTCATTGCCGAGGGCGGGCCCTCGTACCGCCGACGTTTCCTGGACCTGGTGCTATCATACCAAAACCCGGCCTACTTCAAACAACTGCTCGCCTTCAATCGTGCGCTGAGACAGCGCAATGCCCTGTTAAAAAAGATCAAGGGCGGCAAGGCCCGCATGGCCGACGTGGATCCCTGGAACGGGCCGTTAATCGAACACGGTGGTCACATCACCAGGGCGCGGCGGGACTTTGTGCTGGAGTTTGAATCAATCTTTCACGACTCGTTGCAGCGCATCTCCGGAAATCGCGATACGTTGAACATGCGGCTCGTCTATTCCGCCGATGGTGAGGGGCAGGACTACGGCGCCGCTCTGAAACGCTACGCCGTGCGTGACTCGGCTCTTGGATACACGGGCGTCGGCCCGCATCGTCAGAACCTGCTTTTCGAACGTGACGGCCAGGACATCCTGCGCTTCGGCAGTCAGGGACAACGTCGGAGTCTGGTGCTGGCGTTACGGATTGCGCAGTTCTGGTTTCTCAAGAAGAGCCTGCGACTTTCGCCGCTGCTTTTAATCGACGACGTGATTCGGGAGCTGGACGCACGCCGCCGCGGCGCCTTTGTGCAATTGTTGGAAGAATGCGGCCAGGCCGTGTTTACGACACCGGACCTGGACGGCCTCGATTCGGCTCCGGGCGGCCTGCAGGAAAATTTACGCCGGGACATGACCGTCTATCATGTGGCGGAAATCGGCCGCATGGAACGGCGCTGACGAAAAATCGTTTATGTCTTGTAAATCGTCGCCGGGGCGGTACACTGAACCCATGCCCCCGGCCGATACTCATAACAGCAACTCGCGCGCGGATGCAACGCCGGACGGCTCTTTTGAGAGCGAGGTGGTGCGCGCCGTGTTCGGTGAGCGCGCCGATGATTTGCGTGCAACCCGGTTGTTGGTGAAGTGCCAGTCGTTCTGGCCGGACATTGCCGGCGGCTTCAGCAAACACAGTCGTCCGTATCGAGTTCATCGGGACGAGCTGTTTGTGCGCGTGGAGCACTCGACCTATGCTCAGGATCTTCAGCTCATGAGCACGGAGATTCTGAAGCGCATCCGTCGATTGACCGGCGGCGAGCTGCGTCGGCTGGTGGTGAAGCAGGGACGCATCGATTGGACGGAAGATGCGTCGACGATGCTGCCGGAAGATCGGCCGACGGATGCATACGGCAAACGTAAGCCGGAAGATTTGAACGAGGGCCAGAGAGAACTCCTGGACGGCCTGAATCGAATCGTCGGTAAGCAAGATTGAACTAACGTTAACAACACGTTCGGAGTCGCGATCTCCCATGATGAGTTTTCTGGCAGTAATCGGATTGATCGCGGCCGTGATCATTTTTTTGAACCTCCTGCAGGCCAAGGATGCCGTGGAGCGGGTCGGCAAGGACGAGGCGCCCCGCATTGATCTCGACTCCGCTGAGGCGGCCGAGGTCAAACGTGATCTCAAAGATCGCGCGCGCATGCGTCGCATCTGCCCGGTCTGTCGCACGGGTCTCACGCAAGAAGAATATCTCATTTGCGCCCTGGAAGAACGCGGAGAGCGTACGCCGGGAAAAAAACGCCAGGTCCAGATCTACGGATGCGTGCATTGCTTTGCCACCGACGGCGTGAACATGAAGCGCTACGAGAAGATCAAAGACATCGATGTTTAGGCTCTATCCTGGATTTGTCCTGCTCATGATCGTTTGTTCCGCGGCGTCCTGCCGGAGCGCCGGGGAGCGGCAGGTTTCCGGTGAGAACAACGAGGACATCGGCGCGCAATACGAGAATCGTTGCGCCGCTTCTCGAGAACTGAACCGGCAGCTCCTCGTGGATCTAAATCGCATGCGCGATACTCGCCGCCTTCCGCCCCTGTTTTTCGACGGCGATCTCATGCGCGCAGCGCAGTACCATGCGAACCGCATGGCCGGCCGCGGCGAACTCAGTCACGGCCGCAACGAACAGAGCGGACCCTCAGATCGTCTCAAGAGCCTGGGCATCGTGCGGCGCTATGTCGCTGAGAACATCGCGCGGTTCATGCATCGCCGGGATCCGGGCAATTACGTGTTGCGTTACTGGGCCGGGGGACGGCAGGAACGTCGGAATATTCTCGCGGATCGTTACTTTCGTGCCGGAGCGGCCCTGGTGCCGGCCGGAGAATACTGTTACGCCGTCTTGATTTTAACCGACTGATCGTCGAAATGTAAGTTAACGGCACCGGATGCAACGATTGACCGTGCGCCGTTCCGGAGTATTAAGGATTTATTAGGTTTTTCTACAGGCGACTATCATGCCCAAAGATATTTCAGCACTGTCCCCGGAAGAAGTCGCCCTGGTGCGACAGACCCTGCAGGGACTCATCCATCAAATGAACTCCCGCAAGGCGCTCGGCGGCACCAGCGGTCTGATTCCGGACGAGGACATCGTCCTCCAGGCGTTGCAGCACCCGGAACGCGGCGACGTGCTCATCATCGTTCTCCACGATCCGCGCGGCAAACTCGACATCTTTGTTTCCAATCGCCGGGACCCGGACAATCCCTTCGCCGTCATGAATCGGGAAGCCCTGCGGGATTATCCTGGTCGGCGCCCCCTGTACCACGGCCACGCAACATTGAAAGATGGGGAGCATGCTTTGTTTCTGATCACCATGCAGGATCGCGAGCAGTTACACCTGAATCGGGACGCGCGTGTGGAAGTCTTCTCGGCGCACTTCAAGGTACATAACGAAACCCAGTTTGCGCCGAAAGAAGCCGACGACCTCAAGATCAAACCGCTCAGCCAGTGCAGCCTCGACGAGAAGTGGCAGATCTACAAGAAACAGTGGCCCATGGATGAACGCGTAAGTTTCATCGAAAAAGAGTTAATGTCCGTGTCGCTTACCTACGCCAGGTACAACGGCCCCGAGAAAACCGAGGTCATGGTGCTCCCGCCCGTGAAGTACCGGGAACGCATCGGTCAGATGATTCGGGACGCCTATCCGGGCGGTGTGCGCATTTCCCTTCGCCGGGACTATCCCAAAGAACACAAGGAACGTATGGCCAAAGTGCATACGTATCTGCGCGAGCTTGCTGACGGCATGAAAAACAAGATCGCAAAAGAGAATCCGGACGGACTGAACAAACACTACGAAGAGATTACCGAGTTCGTCGAGGACGTCATCGAAAACGATCCCGATCTCACGCACTTCGCCTGAACTATTCGGCGTTCGGGCAACGGTACGACGCAAAGTAGTACGTCCGATCGTACTCTCGCGTGGTGGCGTAGCCGAAGCGCGCGTCCACGTGAGTGGACGTCGTTGTGTCGCCGGTGATGCCGTCTTCAACCAGGACGTAATCCCGGCATTCGATGCTCGCCAGTAACTTCTCTTTGGCAATGCTTACCTTTGCCGCAGGCACCTCGTCCAGAGAATAGTAGCCCACCATGATCTGCCGCGTGCGGACGTTTGTTTCGTAGTTTTGTTTCACGAAGACCGGCTGGTAGTCCGGCGTCACGCACGCTGCCAGCAGGAGGGCGATCAGCGGAAATGTGAATCTCAGAAGGGACATCATGAGGAACCGTTCTTCACCTGCAGGCGCACGGCCAGGGGCAGATGATCAGACGCGAGTTTCGTCTTTTCGTTCAAAATAACACGATGGTCCACGAGATTCCAGTGATCGTTGTAGAAGACCTTGTCCAGGCGCAATAGCGGACGGATGGGACGCGGGGCGAAGGACGGAAAGGTGTGATTGCCCTTGCGTACATCGCCGGCGCTGTCGTGGAATCCGGCACCGGAGAGAACCGTCGTGAGACGGTGGTTGTGGTCGTTCGTGTCGCCCAGGATTACCAGGGGGAGATGCCCCAGGCTCTGGAGCGAGTTGGAGCGCAGGATGCGTTTCATCTGAAACATCCGCTCAAAGGATGCGAGTCCCAGGTGAATGTTGAATACCACCACCTCACGATCATCGGGCAGGCGGATCTGAGCCACGAGGCAGCCCCGCCGTTTCTTGATGCCCCAGGTGATGTTCATGTTTCGCGTACCGACGATGGGATACTTCGATAGCGTGGCGTTGCCGTAGGCGCCCTGAGACAATTTTACGTTCAGCCCCAGGGCATGGTGGTAGCCCAGTTCCTCGGCGATGATTTTTGCCAGATCCTGGTTTCTGGACCGCGGCGCGTCGTAGTCCACTTCCTGAAGGGCGAAGACGTCCGCGTCGAGTTCGCGCAAAATCTCCACGATGCGCTCCGGCCGGTAGCGGCGGTCATTGCCGATGGCTTTGTGGATGTTGTATGTGACGAACTGTAGTTCCACGTAAAAACGATCACGGGCGGCTGGCGCGCAGGAGCTTCCACGGAAGACCGTTCGTTTCCCGAAGCGGGTCAAGGTTTTTTCGCTTGTCCTGCCCGAATCGGCGATTGATACGGAGGTTATGTCCTCGCAAACGCAATTTCCCGTAAAAGCGTCGGCCATCCTGGCGGCGTTTCAATCCCAGGGCCTGCTTTCCGAACTTCGCGGCGACGATCGTGAAGTTACCGGCGTCGCGCCGGCCGATCAGTGCGGCGGCGGCGATCTTACCTTCGCCGCGAACAAGGATTACCTGGCGGGCATCCGCAAGAACAAACCGGCCGTCGTCGTGACCAGCGCCGAGCTGGCGGATCAACTCAGCGGCGACGGCCTTACCGTGCTCGTCGCTCCGAACGTGGAGCTCGCCCATGCGAAGCTCAAGCAAGCCTACGGTGATCGGGATTACACAGCGTCCGGCTGGGGCCGCGTACATCCCTCTGCTGTGATTCACGAAAGCGTCAACGTACCGGAGACGGCGATTGTGGAACCGCTCGCGGTGATCGGGGCGAACGTGCAGCTCGGCGAGGGTTGCGTGATCATGGCGCGGGCCGTCGTCGAGCACGGTGCAAAGATCGGCGCCCGCACGGTCATTCATCCCGGAGTGTATATCGGCTATGACTGCGAGGTAGGGGACGACTGCATCATCAAACCCAACGCCGTGATCGGCGGCGAGGGCTTCGGCTTCGCCCAGGACGAGAAGCGCCGCAATCATCGCATTCCGCAGACCGGCAAGGTGGTCATCGGCGATCGGGTGGTCATCGGCGCGGTGAACACCATTGACCGCGCGGCCTACGGGCAGACGGTCATCGGTAACGGCTGCATCTTCGACACGCACAATCACATTGCGCACAACTGTGTGATGGGCGAGGACTGCATCGTTGTGGCCATGACCGGTGTCGCCGGTTCCACGACCATCGGCGATCGAGTCATCTTCAGCGGCCAAACCGGTGTGCTCGATCACATCAAAGTGCCGGGCGATTCGGTATTCCTGCACCGTGCGGGTATCACGCAAACCATCGACGAGCCGGGGGTCTACGCCTTTCACCCGATCATGCCGATAACGGACTATATGAAAATGGCGGTGTCGCTGCGTCAGCTCAACGACCTGCGCAAGCGATTGAAGCAGGTGGAGAAACAGCAGCAGGACTGATCCTGCGAATCCGTCGCAACTCGTGAGCAAGCGCGAGGAGTCCGCCGTTATTTTGGTTGCCGCCTTTGCGCTTCGTAAGCAGATCTACCGTACCTTAAAAAGGTAAACAGGAGTTCGAACTATGCCTTATATCATTACCGAACCGTGCGTGGGTACCGCAGATACCGCCTGCGTGGAAGTCTGCCCGGTCGATTGCATCCATCCCACGAAAGAAGAGTGGCCGGAGAAAGGCTACGAAGAAGGCAAGCTCGAGGGCAAAATGCTGTACATCGATCCTGAAGAGTGTATCGACTGCGGCGCCTGTGAACCGGTTTGCCCCGTTCAAGCCATCTACGCCGAGGACGAAGTCCCGGAAGACCAGAAGAAGTACATCGCCATTAACTACGAGTACTACGGGCACAGCGCCCCGTAAGTACGGCGACATAAGATCTGCCTGCCGAAGACCGCCGGAGGCCCCTCCGGCACGGTACATAAAACAATCCTTGACGGTGCCCTTACGTCGCGCCCTGTGGATCGTGGAGGGATGTCCGAGCGGTTTAAGGAGGCGGTCTTGAAAACCGTTGTGCAGCAATGTACCGTGGGTTCGAATCCCACTCCCTCCGGATTGTAACATTGACGGAAACGTTTGGAGAAGTGCCCGAGAGGCTGAAGGGAGCAGTTTGCTAAACTGTCGTGCGCGTATGCGTACCGCGGGTTCGAATCCCGCCTTCTCCGCATCCATGCCGGCGGCTCTGTGTCGGCACCCAAAACCCAGGTAGCCCATGTCCGACCGCATTCGAGAGATTCAGAACCGCCTGATGAACAATCTGGGCGACGGCGAGGGCGGCGAGGTAGCGGCGGCCATTGCCTATATTCCCCTGGTCGGCTGGATTTATCCGTACTTCTTCAAGAAGGACGACGACTTCTGTCGTTTCCACGCATCCCAGGCACTCAAGCTGAATTTGGCCATCGTTGCGCTCTATTTCGGCATCTGGATTCTTGAAAATTTTCCGCTCACGGGCTGGCTCTTCGGTCTGGATGCCGTCTTTCATCCGCTCACGCGTTCCATCTGGCTCATCGCCGCGGCGTTGTTCCTGGGTCTCTCCGGTGTGGGTGCCTTCAAGGCCATCTCGGACGAGCGTTGGGAAGTTCCGTACATCATGACCTACATCGACGATGCCCTCGATCTTCTCGGCCGGCAATTTCGTGACCTCGGTCGCGACTCCCGCAAGAACGACGGGGATCCGAAGCACTGATTCCTGAATGTCGCGTTTACCTTTGAACGTTCGGGCGGCGCTCTACAGCCTGCCGCTGTTTCTGGCCTGGATCGTCCCGCTTACCTGGGAACATCAAAACGAAACCGCCCTTCGCGCGGGCCGACGTTCCCTCGGCCTCTTTCTATTGTATGCGGCGTGGATCGGTCTTTCGTATGGAATCGCCGTGATTCCGGAGTTTTTCGTGGCCGGCGGCGGCGGTTACTATTTCGAGTATGCGTTGTTTTTCTTGCGAGCGATCGGTGGCGCGGCCTACGTCATTGTCTCATTGATCTTTGCGTTCTTCGAATATCGCGAGCAGGGCATCGGCACGCGGTTGTTTCCGGAACGCGTCGCCGATAAATTCGAGTCGCTCGTAAGTCGCTGAGCTCTTCGCGCGAGACTCGATGCAACGGAATTATTCTCTCCCAACACCCTCGGTTTCTCGGTCCTCGGAGTTTATCTTCCCCCCGCACTCCGATACAGCTCGATCAACTCATTCACGTGTTTGCGCCAGTCGAAGTCCTTCGCGCGCTTGAGGCCGTCCTTGCGCATCGTTTCCCGCAACTCTTTATCGCCGAGACATTCGTCGAGGACGCGCAGGAAGTCGTCTTCGTTGCGCGGATCAAAGTAACGCGCGGCGTCGGCGCCGATTTCCGGCAGACACGACGTGCGCGAGGCGATGGCAGGCGTGCCGCAGGCCATTGCTTCGACGAGCGGAAAACCGAATCCTTCGTAGAGCGACGGCAGAATGAACAACTCCGCGGCGGCATACAGCAAGGGCAGATCCGGGCCGTCCAGGTACGGCAGAACGATGAGGCGATCACTGACGCCTTCGCGTTCCAGTGTGGCCTGGATGTACTCCGGGACCTTGCCGCCGGTACCGGCCAGGGCCAGCGGGATTTTGAGTTTGCCGCTACGCCAGTGTTTTGCCAGGGCGCGGACGGCGAAGTCCACGTTCTTGTGGCGCTTGCCGATGCCGACGATCAGCAGAAATTTTTTCGGAAGATCGAAGTTCTTGCGAAAGCGATTCACGTCCTGCGCATCCGGGACGCGAAAGAGCGAGTGATCGATGCCGTTGTAGAGCAGCGAGGTTTTCGCCGCCGCGCGGGGGAATCGCTTCAGGAATTCCAGGCGAGTGGTGTCGGAGACCGTGGCGATGCGCCGCGCAAACAGGGCCGCAAAAAATAGCAGCACGTAGCTGTAAATGCGGTAGTGCGGAGCGGAGAATTCCTTCGATTGGAGGTGAATGAGATCGTGCAGGACGACGACGGCCCGGCGCATGCGCAGAATTGGGACGTTGTAGTGTGGTAGATGCAGCACTTCCTTCGGTTCCGGTCCGGGAAAAAAGAGCTGTTCGCGAATGGAGTAGATGGAAGCCTTGAATTCCGTGATGCGGCCGTCGAAGCCGGGCAGGTGTCGGAAGATCATTTTCGGATCGCCCAATAGATGCAGCCGCACGTCGTCTTTGCGTAACATGAGTTCGCGCAGCACGTTTTGGACCTGCGTGCCGATGCCGGAGTGACCGACCATGCGGGCGTCGAAACGAATTTCCAGCGGGCGATCCGCGGGCGTGGGTGAGTCGTTAGAGTCCGGTTCGTTCATGTTTGCAAAAGCGGCGCCCAGTTTCGCAGCAATGGTGCGATTGCTCAAGAAAAGAAAATGAAGAACTTCCCGAAGATACTCTCGCAAAACACTCTGCTGCCCGCCGTGCTTTTATACGGACTGTTGCTGGCGCTGACCGTGCAGTGCACCACCGAGGAAACCGCCAGCGTGGATGCCGGCGAGGCGAACCTTCAGATCCTGACAGCCTACGCGGCGAAGGACATTCAATGCGGCCAGTTGCATGTATTAACTCTGCCGGTCCTCACCGACGCCGACCGCGGCGACGTGGAACTCTGCGTCTTCAATATTCTGGCAGTGGACTGCGAAGTCTGGGGCAGCGCCGAGAACCTGCCACCGGCATGCCTGGCAATCGCGGTGGAGATCTGAAGAAATAATACAAATGAATTCTCTTTCTCGGTGACCTCGGAGCCTCGGTGGTTCATCCGCTCTTCCGACACGCCTCAATCAACTCCATCCCCGCTACCGCCGATTCTAATCGATCGTAGCTCGCCGGACCGCCGGCCCGGCACTCCTTCTCAATTTCGCGGTACAATGCCAGCCAGGCGTTGTCCTCACGATTCGGGATGCGCGGTGAAAACGGCCGCAGGTCCCGGAAGTGCTTGTAGCGCTTCGACGCCGCCGATCGAAAAAAGAAGTGCCCCTCGTTCCCCGCTCGAATGCGGCCGCGCTCGAAATCCAGCTGCATGGTAAACTCGAAGTAATCCCGGCGCCCGCCGGATTCCAGGTGCGCAGAAAACTCCGGATACGCGAAGTCCACGAAGGCCGTGTCTTCGATTTGCGGTTTGCCCCTGGCCGCGTTGAACGGAGACGGAAACAAACGCGCCCGTGTGCGCTCCGGCTTGCCGGCGTACCACAGTAACAGATCGATCCAATGAATCGCATCGTGGAGGAGCGGGCCCACGGCCTCGCCGCGATTCTGAAAGGCCCGTTCCGGCACCGGCCATGTCAGCACCTGGCCGTGAATCGAGCGCAAGGGTCCCAGGGTCTCACTTTCGATGTAGCGTTTGACCAGGCGATAGGCCGGATGATAACGCCGCTCGAAGTTGATCCACACCCGGGCTTTGTGTTTCCTCGCGGCCGCTAATAGTTTGCGAGCGGATGTTAGATCGAGGGCGATCGGCTTCTCCAGCAGTACGGCTTTTGCGCCGCCGCGGAGCGCCTCCAGGGCGATTTCGACATGGGAATCCGTTCTGGTGGCGATGATTACGAACTCCGGCCGGGCCTCTTTCAGTACGGTCTTCGCATCGGTGCCGGCGATGTCTACGGACAACCGCGCCCCGGGAAACGGAAGCCGCGGCGGCCGGGCCTTACGTGGACGTTTCCACCAGCGCTGAAACTCAGCGATTCTGTTTTCATTGTGATCGCAAACGGCGGTGAGTTCGAAGGCCGGACCACCGCGGCGCCGGGCCGTGGATTCGATGAGTTCTCGCAGGCTGCCGGCATGAGTGCAGGGCTTGCGCCGATACGGATCTTCTTCGAGTTTCCAGGCAATGCGCCCGAGGCCGATCAACGCGGTTTTCATGCGTGAATTATCGGCGTCGCCGTGAGGATGATGCGCGGGAATTGAAGATCGTACCGTAAAGGGCCTTCAGGATTTTGAGTGCCAGCCAGCCGTAGACGCCCCACAGAATCGTGCCCAGCAGAAACGACGCCACGATGATGCCGGAGTCGGACAGGAAGAAGTAGAACAGCGACACCGGGATGTCGAAGTAGAGGATGTCGCTGCAATCCGGATCGCATTCCATGCGGAAGATGCGCGAGCGCGTAAACAGCATGATCAAATGCAGCAGCGCGGCGGGGAAGAAACCCCACGGTAAATCATCGTAAAACGAAGTGTAAGAGACGACGGAAGATCGGGAGCGGCGCGACATAATTCAGTTTACACGAGACGGTCGTTACCGCATGATTGCGCTCGATTATGTCGGCAAGCACGAAAAACGCGCGCATCCGCCGTCTCCCGCCGGTGTTGATCGATAAGATCGCCGCGGGAGAGGTCATCGAGGGCCCGTTCTCGGTCATCAAGGAGTTGGTAGAGAACTCCCTGGACGCCGGCGCCACGAACGTTCGCATTGAAACGCGTTCCGGCGGCATGGACCTTATTCTCATTGAGGACGACGGCGCGGGCATTCACCCGGACGATCTCAAGTTTGCCGTGCAGCGGCATGCCACGTCCAAGATCTCGGAGCTGGAGGATCTGGACGCCATCCTGACCTTCGGCTTTCGCGGCGAGGCCCTGGCCTCCATTGCCTCGGTGGCGCACCTGGACATCAAGAGTCGGCCGGCGGAGGAACGGTTGGGTGGACGCATTGAATGTCGAGGCGGGGAACTGGTGCACGTCGAACCGGCCGGCTGCAATCCGGGCACTCTCATTCAGGTCAGCGAATTGTTTTACGCGACGCCGGCCCGCCGCAAGTTCGTAAAGACCGAGCGAACCGAAAACGCACGCAATCATAAGGCCGTCATTCAACTCGCTCTTGCGAATCCGAACGTTCACTTTACGTACGTGCGGGACGGCAAAGAACATCTGAACCTGCCCGCGCAGTCGCTTCAGGATCGCATCGCGCAGATCTATCGCTCGAAAATCGGCGAACACTTGCTCGAAGTAGAAGCGGAAACCGCCGGCATTCGCATGACCGGTTTTGTTACGAACGAAAACTTCTTTCGCGCGAATCGCGAGGGGCAGTTTACGTTCATTAACGGTCGCGCGGTAGATATTAAGAATTTCTCGTACTTCGTGAAGAAGGCTTACGGCGAACTCATGCCGCCGGGCTCGCATCCGTACTTTTTTCTCTTTCTGGAAATCGATCCTGATCGTGTGGACGTGAACGTGCATCCGGCAAAGCGGGAGGTCCGCCTGCTGGATGAGTCCTCGCTGCATTCCCTGGTCGTCAACAATCTGGGGCGTGTGCTGCGCCCCGACACTCCGCTCGCCTTCGCCCGCGGATTCATGGAACGGCAGATCCATTCTTACGATCGGCAGCACCGTCCCGCGCATCAGCCGTCGCGTGCGGAAGCGGACGATCCGGTGCTTCTGGAAGGACCGGAACCGAATCGTCCCTCCTTCGATATTCGGCCGCCCACGCGGACCGCACCGCCGCCGGCTTTCGTGGATCCGGAGACCGGCGAGATCCGGGAGGATGTAGATGTTCCGGTCCCGGGCGATCATCCGGAGAACCGCGAATCGCAGCAGTCGACGTTCTTGCCGACGCGGCACTTCGGGGTCTTTTACGGAACCTACATCCTGGCCGAGGGTCAAGACGGACTCTATATCATCGATCAACACACGGCGCACGAACGCATTAACTACGAGAAGATGCGTCGGAAAATGGAAGGCATGCGCGGCCAGCGCCAGTCGTTGCTGCATCCGATTACCATTGACTGCCTGCCGGACGAACTCGCGAACGTACTCGCACGGCGGGACGAACTGCTCGAAAGTGGCTTTCTCATTGAGGAGTTCGGGCCGTCGACGTACATCGTGCGAGAGATTCCGCCGTATGTCGATGCCGGCACCGAAACCGAGCTCATCCTGCATCTCATCCATCGCGTGCTGGAAGGCGAAGAGGGCGTGCGTCTCTACGATGAGTACGCCGCAATGAAGGCCTGCAAGGCATCGATCAAACGCAACGACTACGTGAGCGGTGAGGTGCTGAGCGAAATCCTGCGCGAACTGGCCACGTGCGAGAATCCCTCCCGCTGTCCCCACGGCCGTCCCACCATGCTCCGCATCTCTCCGGACGAGCTGGATCGCATGTTCCATCGTTCCTGAACGTTGTTTGCTCGAAACTAGCGACCGGTCCGGGCGTCAAAATCTTCATGACCGGACGCAGGGGCCGGTGTATCTGGACTGATTCATGGGCGAACCGTCACCGGAAAAAAACATCCTCATTGCCGTAAGCGGCAGCATCGCCGCATACAAGATCTGCGATCTTGTGCGCAGTCTTGTGAAGCAGGGCTATCCCGTGCGTGTCGTTATGACGAAAAATGCGGAAAGATTCGTGGGCCGTGTAACATTTGAGGCGCTCACGGGACACAAGGTCTACAGCTCCGAATGGGAAGAGGGCATGGTCCATATCGATCTCAAAAACCTGGCGGCTATCTACGCGGTTATGCCGGCCACGGCGAACACCATCGGCAAGATGGCGAACGGCATCGCCGACGACATCGTTTCCAGCACGTACCTGGCGGCGACGTGCCCGGTGCTCGTCGCCCCGGCCATGAACCCGGGCATGTATACGAACGCTGCGGTGCAACGAAACCTGAAACAGCTCGGGGAAGACGGCGTGCAAATCGTCGATCCCGGCTCCGGAGAGGTCATCTGCGGTGATACCGGCCAGGGAAAAATGGCGGACATTGCCGTGCTCGAAACGGTGCTGAAGGAGGCGTATCACCGGGCTGTCACCGGGACTCATGAAACCGTCTGACTTTCGACTTGTCGTGGCCTCGGGTCCTACGCGGGAATGGATCGATCCCGTGCGTTTTCTATCCAACCCCTCCACCGGGCGGACGGGATGGTTTATCGCTCAGGCGGGACTGGATCTCGGCTTTCGGGAAGTGGTTCTGATTTCCGGTCCGGGCGTCGAAGAGTTTCGCACGCTGGACGGGGCGCGCACCGTTCGCGTGGATACCACCGCTGAAATGACCTCGGCCGTTCGGGATGAAATCTGCGACGGCAGCCTGCTCATTATGTCGGCGGCTCCGGCCGATTACACGCCCGTACAGTCCAGCAATCGAAAGCTCAAGAAGAACAGCGGCGTGCCCATGACCATCACGCTCGCTCCCACCACGGACATATTGAAGTCCATCATCTCTCTTGCGGACCAATGGCCGAACTTTTATCGCGTGGGTTTCGCCGCCGAGACACATGACCTGGCAGACTACGCGCTGAAAAAGCTCAAAGAAAAGAACCTCGACTTCATCTGCGGCAATGAGGTTTTTAAGGGCGAAGCCGGTTTTGGGGATAGGGAGAATACTCTACTGATTATTGACAAATCCGGCAAAACTGTAAAAATAGGTCCGTACGCCAAGCGCGAACTCGCCCGGAGGCTGCTGGACCATTTGATCACCGAAATTCAGTGATCCTGGCCGGCGCGGAGTCCATGTCTTTACATCGTATCGTTCTTATCGTAATCGTCCTGTGTGTATCCGTTTCCGTATCCGCGGAAACCATCTATCTCAAAAACGGTTTGAAGATTCCCGGTCAAATCGTCGGTCAGGATCGTGAGTCCATTCGCATCAAAACCCTGAACGGCGGAGTCCGACGCATTCTCAAAAGTCAGGTTCGGCGCGTAACGTACGAGCCTGTGGCCGAGACCCGTCGTCGTGAAGAAGCGGCGCAGAAGCGGGCCGAAGAGGCAGCTCGTCGCAAGGAAGAAGAAGAGCAGCGCAAGAAAGAAGAAGAGGCGGCCAGGAGAGCCGAGGAAGAGGCCAAAGAAGCCGAAGAGGCCGCAAAGAACGAAGAGAACCAGGAGAAGCGCGCGGAGGAAGAAGCCGCCCGCAAAGAAGAAGAAGAGCGCGAGCAACGTGAAGCCGCGTACGAATCCGGCGAGCCGTATCGCATGGAAGCCCTGCTGCGCAGCCTCATCCTGCCCGGCTGGGGCCAGTACTATCAGGGTCGTAGCGGCGCCGCGTTCGGAATCGGCGGAGCCTTTTTCGCCTCGGCCGCCGGCATGAGCTACTACGATCGCATCTACGCATCCCGGCGTAACGACTACGAAACTTCGGCCAATCAGTTTTTTCTGACGTCGCCGTTGTTCCTTTCGTCGGCCGGCTTCTCCATTTCCAGTCCGCTGCAACTGGCGCCTCTCGGGTTCGGCATTGCTCAGAATACTTCCGCGGCGCGCGTGCGCATGGAAGACGCGGCGCGCTGGTCGAACAACTTCCGCACGCTGTTGGTGGGTCTGTATGTTTGGAACCTGGCCGATGTATTGATCTTCCATCCGTCAGCGGACCAGGAAGTCGGCGTCTCGGTAAGACCGGGCGGCGCGGGTATGCGCTACAGTTTCTATTTCTGAGCCTCGCCCTTGCGGATCCTCGTTCTCACCGGCATTCAGGAAGAACTGTTGCCGCTGTTGGAACTGCACGACTTCGCATTTGATCGCGGTGTCGGTGCCTATCGCTCCAAACGTTCCTCCGAGGTCTACGCTGCCACCACGGGCCCCGGCGTTAAGAAGGCCCGGGAACTCCGCCGCCTCCTGGAATCCGTGGTCCCGCACGTCATCGTAAACGGCGGACTCACCGGTTTACTCAAAGAAGAAGATGATGCTCGTGCGGGGGATCGCCTCCGCCTGGGGTCCGTAGTGGACCGGCGGACGGGGGTCATTTATCCCGGCGGGCCCGGTCGCGATCGCCTGGTGAGCGTGGAGGCGCCGTTGTTTGAGCCCGCCGACAAGATGGACGTTGCCCTGGACTTTCAGGCGCGAGCCTGTGAGATGGAAGCCGCGCACATTCTGCGCATTGTCGGTCAAATCGAGGAAGTGTCCTCCGGGTCGGTCGTGATTTTCTGCAAGGTTGTCGGTGATCGGCCGGATTCGTATCATCTGTTTCAACACGAGCACCTGGTGCGCGCCTGGCACCGCAAGCAGTACCTTGAGAAATGGTGGGCCGGGCTGCGCTTTCCGGGGGGACCCTGGCGGCTCCAGGAATTGTTGGCCATGAAAGAGACGGCCCTGGCATCACTCGGTCGCCGGCTCGCCGCGTTGATCGATCGGATCGTGCGGGCGAAGGGCGTACCGGCGAAAACGGACAGCATTTTTATTCCCCACTGATTCCTCCCCCGCGTCGATATTGACTGATAGGCGACTCCATGGTTACCCTCGTCCTCGGCATCTCACTGTTTCTGTTGGCCCTGGGCGCACTGTACTATTTCACCATCTACGATCGGGGCAGTGTCTATGATCGCGCGCTGACCCTGGCGAAGTCCGGCAACTACATGGACGCCCGGGCCCTCATTCGATCCCGGGTGGAGCGCAATCCCGACGATTCTCGCGCGCACTACTTCATGTCGCGCATCTACGCCGAGGAGGGGAATGAGGATCAGGAGCTGGATCACCTCAAGCAGATCAAACGCATCAACCGCTACTCTTCCGACATCTCGCCGACGCAGGTCATCGGTCGCATCGGGCAAATCTACTACGAGGACGATCGCCTGGGCGAGGCCTTCGAGAACTACCTGGATATGCTCCAGTTCGATCCGAACCACGAGGCCGCCCTGGCGAATATCTCGTTCCTGGCTATCGGCCAGGGTGAGTTTGAAACGGCGGAGAAGTACTTTAAGCGCCTGGTGAAAGTGGCTCCCACGGTTGCGGACTATCACATTGCGCGCGGCGTAGGCCTGGCCATGCTGAAAGAAAAAGAAGAGGCCCTGGAAGAACTGAAGCTCGGCCTGGCGCAGGAGCCGAAGAACCAGGCCGCGCAATTTTTGACGGCGCTGCAATCGTTCAAAGCGAACGATTTTGAAGGGGCCGCAAAAATCCTGGAACAGCTTCTTCCGCGCGTGACGGACATCTACGTGGCCTACATTACAAACCGCCTGGCGACGGTGGTTTCGTACCTGGCCCAGGACTACGAGAGCGCCGTGAAGCATGCCGAGCGTTGTCTCGATACCGCCTTGAAAGAAGAATGGGACGGCGAAGAGTACGATGCGCGATTGTCCGTGGCGTACATGGCCATGCTCCAGGGAAATCTGGACAAGGCCAACGAGCACCTGCTGGAACTTGAGATCCGCAATCCCACCGACGACCTGGTGATGAAAATCTCGGACTTTCGCATGGACCTGGAGGAACAGGTGGCGCAGATCGATCAGGTGAGTCCGCGGGGCTTCGACTTCGTTTCGCACTTACAGGATTGGGCCCGGCAGCGTTTTCATGACGACGCCCTCTATCGCCTCTCGGGTCTCAAGATGGAGCAGGAGTTCGACGTGCTCGCCTACTTCACCAGCGAAGGTGCCGTGAAAAAAACCGACCCGTCTCAGGATTCCGATGTGAATCCGGATGAACTCATTGCGCGGTTCAACAGTCTCAAAGGGGACTCGTTCAAGTCGGCGTGCCAGAGCATCATCTCGCTCCTGGGCTTCAAGGTACAGAAAGAGCTGCAGTACCGCGACAAAGACGGCGCCGACTTCATAGCGGTGAGCCTTGCCGACAAAAAGATCAAGGCGCTCTTTCGCATTCGCCAGTGGTCCGGGGCACCGATCTCGGATATCTTTCTGCGCGATCAGCAAAACTATATGAACGAACTGAAAGTAAACCAGGGTTTCGTGGTCGCCGGCGCGCGTCTCACCGGCGGTGCCGAGCAGGCCCTGGAGCAACTCAAGAAGATCACCGTGGTCAACGAACAGGCCTTCGGTGAAATCTTACAAAAGGTCCTGTGATGTCGCGTTCTGGTTGGATGATGGTCATACTTGCGGTTGCATTCGCGCTGAGTGCCTGCGATCCGCAGCCGGAACACGAGGAACGTTCCGCCGCCGCCATGCGTAAGTTCGAAGACATGCCCCGGGTAAAAATCGGGGCCGTGCCTGGCGACGATCCGCAGGTTCGCGCGGACGTCGAGGCCGCCGTGGATTTGCTGGAAGAGTTGATCGCCATGGTGGATCGGCGGGACCTCGCGGCCCTGCCCGAGCACGTGAATCAGGAGCGCGGACTCTATGTCGACCTGAAGGCCCATCGGGAGTTCGCCGACATTGCCGCCGATGTCCGGAACCCGTCCGGATATCTGAACACGTACTACCTGGATACCGAGGCCCTGCGGCAGCGCAGCGGTGATCCGGAAAGCGTGGCCGTGCGGGACGTGCTGCGGCTGAGCCGCACGATTATTGCCGACGCGTATCTCAGCCGCACGGATTCCGGCGAGCGCCAGGTTGAATTACGGTTGCGGCTCGAAGACGCTCCGACGAAAAGCTACTATCTGAACAATCCGGTCTTTGTGAAAGATGAGACGGGTTGGACGGTGTTTCGGCTCTTCTGAGTGTTCGCTTGCGTTTTTGGTACATAAAGATCCCCGCCACGATTTTGATCGTGCTCGGCACGGCCTTGCTCGTGCGTTCCGCCCTGGACCAGTCGTGGGCGTTCCTGCTGGAGAAGTGTCCGAACACCGACGTACTTTTGTGGGACGCGAACCTGCGATTGTTGACGGTCCTCGATCAGTACCAGGACCTGCGCGACGGCGACGTCGTCCGGGCCCTCTACCCGGTGTTTGACGCTCCCACCTGGCCGACGCTCCGAAACTTCCTGTCTCTGACGCTCTTTTTCGTAAACCCCGGCGGGCCGAGCACCATCGTCGATATTTCGATCAGCTTCGTGTTCTACATTCTGATCTTTCCGTCGATTCTGCTGATCGCCTTCGAGATTACGCGCGACTGGTTGCGCGCCGCGCTGATCTTCTTCTTCGCTTCGATGATGATCATTCACGCGCGGGAGTTTCCGGTGTACTCGCTCTCCGCGATGCTTGAGACCCAGGGCATGTTTTTCATGCTCTGGACCACGTACTTTCTATTTAAGATTTACGAGAACTTCGCCTTTCGGGAGGCTTCGCTAATTGTTCGCGAGCGTAAGTTTGTGCCGCGACGCAAGCGGTTCTTCTGGGGACTGTTGATTTTCAGTCAGGGGCTCTTCCATACGAAGTACCCTTACGGCATCATGCTGATCCTCGCCATCTTCGCCGTGGACATTTTGCGCGGCCCCGGGCGTTACATTGATCTGCTGGCGTTGATGTTTGATCAGCACTTCTTCGGCAAGCGCCGCTCCCGGTGGCAGACGTTCTTTTTCGTGCTGCGCATTCTGGTGCTGGTGAACTTCGTCGGCGCAGTCGTGGCGAACGCCTTCGGTGTGCCGCTGACGAAGTACGTCAAGGACGCGTTCTTCTTCGTACTCGTGGTGTTCTTCATCGATGTGAACGTCTACTTCTTCCGCAATCGATTCGCCCTTGCGCGACTCATGGGCGCGGCCACAGCCCAGGTCTACGTCGCCGTCGTACTGCCCACCGCGGCCTGGATGTTGCTGCATCCCGATCGTGTTTCGAGCATCATCGGTACCCAGCAGCATTCCCAGGAAGCCGGTCGTAGTTATACGCAGAGTCTGGCCACGAACGTCTTCGACGATCCCCTGCCGTTTCTGGTCATGAGCGCCCTGGCCGGTATTGCGTTGCTGATCTTTCTCATTGCCCGGGCGCGGCGGGGAGTCGAGCGTGGTGAGCGCCTGGATACGTTACTGGCGAATTTCGGCCGACCGTTGACCGCGGCGACGTTCGTCCTCTTATTTCAGTTCCTGATCATGGAACTGCTCACCGACAATAAGCAGCTCCGGCACATCTATCACCTGGTGCCGGCTCTCCTGGTCGTAGCCGGCGCCTGGGTGATGCGCTTTCCGTACCTGCTCGGCCTTTCCGGTCCGCGTTTCGTTAACGTCCGCCGCGGCATTGTGCTGCTCACTCTGGCGTTGCCGTTGATCGCCGTGCGGCCGGTCCTCGCACCGGGTGGATTGCTGGCCGGTCAGATCTTGCCGGCGGAACCCGACGTTGCGTACGTGCAGGCGCGGCACATGTGTTTCACCGGAACGGAACGCGAGGTGTACGAACCCGTGCGTTGGTTCGCGCTGCGCCTGGACCCGGCGAAGCGGTACATCTTACTGAACTCGTTTCATCATATCTATGAACCGGTGCCGGGGCGGTTTCTCGCGACGGACTTCGACCTGCTGCTGCGCATGCGAACTCTGCAGCAGGGTGCTGTGCGCAACGACTCGCAGTATCGCCGGGACAACTGGGAAGAATTCGACGCCGCGTTGCTGTTGACGCAGTCATGTGATGATGCTTTCGCGCAGGCGGCCGCCGATGAGCTGCAGCAACGCGCCGCGAAGTTGGGCCATCAGGTTACGCTTACGTCCGCGTACGCGCACCCGACCGCGCCGCTGTGTTTGCGTGAGTATCGCCTGGAATCGATGCGCTCCGAACCGTAGCGAGCCGTGCACTCAGCTCTTGCGTGCCTGCAAGAATCGCTTGAACACCACGACGTTCGTTGCGCCGATCCATTCGTTCATATTCTCCCGGAAAAGTTCCTGGCGGGTCTGTGTGCGCTTCACTTCTTCCGGAAGCTTCGCGTACTCTTCCATGGCCCGCTGAGAAACTTCTCCGTGCATGCGCTTTACAGCCATGACGATTTGCTTGTACGTCGGGTAGTCGTCGCGCTGCTCATTATCAATCTTCGGCAATACTTCCTCGCGCCAGAACTCCAGGACCGCCTTGCGAATGAGTTCGCCGGGCATGAATTTCGTAATCACGCGTTTGTTCGGCGCCTTGCGGTGCAGCGCGCCGGTTTTCGCTTCCTGTAGAAACTTCACGGTTAGGTTAAAGAACGCCGGCGGGCCCAGGTGATACAGGAACAGGTCCCGGTACTTCGGCTGCACGCCGACGTTGAGCGTGGTAATGTCGATCACCAGATTAAAGAACGCTTTCAGGAACTGCACGTACTCCCCTTCAATGTCCTTCTGTTCGTGGAGGCGTGCTTTGCGAGAGACGTTTATGATGAAATCGCTTTTAATGAACTGCTGATCCGCGCCCATGTGCGTATCCATGTAAACGACATGGCGGAAGCGTTCGCGTTCTTCTTCCAGGGCCCGCGGATCGTACTGAAAGTAGTAGTGCGGCGTTTGGTTCCATGCGGCCGAACCGGAGGCGTCCAGGCGCCAGTCATCGAGTTGCGGTGCCGGCCCGGTCGGAGTTCCACCCGCCCGGCGTTGCTCCGGCAGTACGGCGGTACCGAGCTGCTTCGGGTCCAGGCGTTCATCGTTTGCGAAGATGGCGTCCACGTAGCGATCCAGGTTTGGCGTGTAAATCGTAGAGAGGGTGTACTCGATTTCAGGACTGTAGATGGCCGCGCCGGCAAGTTGCTTCGAAGTGGCGGGGTCGCGTTGGAGATGTAAGATTTTTCCCATGCGGTCCAGGAAGAGACGCAACGCCTGGTTGCCGTCCACCGCGGGACGAACAGCCTGGGCGGAAAGCTGTCGGCGGATCTCCGAGTTGTCTCCAATGCGGGCCTCGTCCAGACCGTTTAGTATCGTATTCCAGAGATCGGCGGATGTCTCGCAGAAGTTTTGCAGATAGACGTACGTTTTCAGATACGCCACGAAAGCCTGACGATGATCGGTAACATCGCCTGAGAAAATGTTATGATATTCCCTGCGGGCCTCTTTGTCGATATTCGACGGATGCAGGTCCGAAGCCAGCTCACGGCAGAGCTTTTGAATGTCGGTCAGGGCCTTGTCGATCTCGGCCCGGTGGGGCCCGAGCTTGCCGCGGTCTTCGCCGCTGAGGATGGACGACGAGAGTAGCTGCTGGGCCGTGCGGGCGGCCTCCTGGTGGCGTTCCAGAATGGCCGAATAGCCCGTCTTGAACGGGGAGAGGCGGGCTATTTCGTCCCGGTCGCTGCTTTCGTTTTGCTGATTGAGGTCCACGGAATCCGCTTGATTGCTTGCGTGGTGTCGTTCCACTGACAGGCGTACATGTCTGTCCGCATCTACACGCAGCATTCGATGATACCGTCCCCCACCGGTTGTCTGTCAACCCGGTACGCCGTCGCCGTACTCGCGCTGCTGCTCCTTTTCACAGCCTGCCGCAGTTCTACCGGCGATGCGAACCGCGGCACCAATCCGGATCCCCGGGGCCAGATCGACGAGCGACCCGACGCGGTCCCGAAGACGGAAAAAGATCCTGTGAGCGTCTTGTTTGCCGGGGACACGCATTTCGAGTGGGGGGTCGCCGATCAACAGCAGAAGGGCGGCCTTATCTCTCCGGTGCGTCAGGTGGCGCCCATCTTTCACCGGGCGGACTATCGTATCCTGAATCTCGAGACCGCCGTAACGGATAAAGGCAAGCCTTACGTCCTCAAGTCCTACATCTTCAACACGGCGCCGGAGAACTTGCGTCTGTTGGAGTACCTGGGATTGGACCTGGCGCTCCTGGGCAATAATCACGCCATGGACATGGGTAGCGAAGGACTCAGTCGCACCGTGCGGTACTTGCGTCGGGCCGGTATCGCTTCCGTCGGCGCCGGTGACGACTACGATGCGGCGTCGTCGCCGTTTTACTTTGAGCGACGCGGCGTGCGATTTGCCGTCGTATCGTTCAGTGCCATCGGCGAGACGGACATCTTCAGCAGCCGTCGCCGTCCCGGGGTAGCCGGCGTGAATCAGCGCGCAGTACTCAGCCGCGTGCGGGAAGCCCGGCGCGAGGCCGACCACGTCATCGTCTCATTTCACTGGGGCACCGAATACTACGCCCACGCTTCGGCGAGCCAGCGTTCTCTGGCGCGCAACCTCATCAACGCCGGTGCCACGGCGATCATCGGTCATCATCCTCACGTTCCGCAGGGAGTGGAAATGTATCGCGGCGGAGTGATTGCGTACTCCATCGGTAACTTTCTTTTCGGAAGCATTAACGAACAACAGACGCACAACATGATCGTGCAGTTGGAAGTGAATGCGAAGACGAAAACCTTCGAAGGTTTGCGCATCTTTCCGGTCTGGGGCGTATACCGTGAAGAAGGTAACAGAACGCGTCCGCTGAGCACGGCCGAAGCCTCGGACTTCTGGGAAGACTTGTACGTGATGTCGATGGAACTGTCCCCGGCGACGGCAAAGAAGATTCAACTGGCCGACGACGGTTCCGGTTACATTGAAGCGAAGTAAGCTCAGCGCACCGGATCGATGACGGGGTCCCGGGCATCGGGCAGGTTTTTGTTTTTCTCTAAGTCGCGATAGTATTCGATGAGCGCTTTGCGTTCTTCGGGTTCCAGGCCGCGCATGCGCTGGATTTTCTGAAAGACGGGACCCCCGGCCTTGTACAGGGCGAAGACGTAGCGTTTCTTGTCGCTGAGTGTCGCCGCCGGCATGGTTGTCAGCAAGGCCAGGTAGTCGGCCGCCGTGGAGTACTCGCCGTAGCGCATGTGCACCCGCGCCAGTTCGCGCAGGATACCGGGCTCCCGGGAGGCGGACAGATCTTTGGCCAGGGCCAGCATGGTTTTTTCGTCGCCGCCGTTTTCGGCCGCCAGCATATAATCGAGCAGAAACTGATGGCCGTCCTGGCCGAACTCCCGCGCCTTGCCGAAGGCGAGCAGGGCGGGACCGCCGCGACCCTGGTCCCGGTGAATCAATCCTTGCAGGTAGTAAGCTTCGGATAAGTTTGCCTTAAGCCCCACGGCTCGCTCGGCCAGGGCGAGGGCCGGTCCGGCTTCGTCCATGCGATACGCGGCGGAGGCCAGGTTGTAGACGTACGTGGGATTGTACGGACTTGCCTCGACGGCTTTGCGGAAGGCCTCGCGGGATTCCGGCAAACGTCCGGCCTCGCTCAGAATGACGCCCTTTAGATTCCAGGCCCGGGAAAAGTGCGGCTTTTTGTAGACGGCCTTATCCAGCGCGAGGAGTGCCTGGCCCTTTTCGCCGTCCTCGTACAGACTCAAGGCGTGGAAGTAATGGTACTCCGGCGAATGTTCCGCGACATCTTTGAGGCGGCGTTCCAATCGCGGGATGCTGTGTCGCACGCGGTACTGGTACGCCGCGATGAGCTCCGCGGAGAGCTGGCGTACGGCCACGCGAATCTCGGCTTCTTTCAGGCCTTCCTTCGATGGTTCGTAGAACTCGGGTTTGGCCGGTTTTTTTTCGGACTCGGCCGACTTCTCCGTGGTGCCGGCCTGCTTTGGTTCGGCCTCGTTTCCGGCGTCCTGCGTGTTTTCGTCGTCCGTCGATGGCTCACCGGATGCAGGCGACGGGGTGCGGCGATCCGCGATGGCGGGCGGGGTGTCCGATTCCCGGGCTGAGAGCGTGTACAGCACGCCGGATCCGAACAGCAGCAGAACAGCCAGGGTGCCGCCGAGGAACTTACGCCAGGCATCGCGCAGGGAGGCAGGAATCAGGTCGCGATCCATAACGTCGGCATAACTCCGGCGTAACCCGGCGTCCAGTGATTCTCCCTGAAGCAATCGCCCCCGGAGCCGTCCGCGCTCGCCCGCGCCGCGCCACACGGGACCCAACTCGGCAAATTCATCGTATGGCAGATGACTGACCGAACCAGCTCGAACCACGGAATAGCCGATGTAGTAGTGCGTTCCGGATTCGCTCATGCGAATGTGTTCATCCGGTGTTCCATTAAACACAAAGCCGGTGGCGGGGTTGTCCGCTTCCAGGGGCCGCAAATACAGAAGTGCGTCCGTGTTCGCCGCGAGGGGGGCGGGCGCGTCGGCCTCGTGGGGCAGCAAGATGGTATCCGGGTTCATGAGGATGAGCGACTCGTCCGGCGGCAGCTTCGCGTCGGCGACGATCTTGCGGAGGCCGCCGGCCGTGCCCAGGATCTCCGGTTGTTCGTGGGAGAAAACGATGGGAAAGTGCGGGAAGTCGCGCAGCTCCTCGACGATGGCGTCGCCCAGGTAGTGGACGTTTACGAAGACCCGACTTACGTTCCAGCGTGAGAGTTGAAAGAGCGTGTAGTGGATGAGCGGGACACCGTTCACCGGAAGCAGTGGTTTCGGACGATCCTTTGTGAGTTCGCCCATGCGTTTGCCGAAACCGGCGGCGAGAACGAAGGCCTGCATATTACGTATGATTGCCGCGTGCAGCACTACCACGCACGGTTTTCAATTGCGGGAGTAAACGCTGCACGTCCCGGGCAAAGAGATAGACCGAGTCCGGGAAACGTCCGAGCTGGGCGACCTCTTCGATGCGCTGCAATGCTGCTGGAATCGAAGGCGCGTAGACCTTGTGATTTTTAACGTAGACCTGGTGCACGTAAGTACCGAGGGCCTTGAGTAATCGTTGCAGGGCCTGAGCGTAGTAGAGCCCCAGGCGCGGTTCCGTACCGCTCTGAGAGAAATAATAGTCGAGGAGGTCCCGCCGATCGGCAAGATCGATGGGTGCGTAGGGATCATAGAGCAGCGACGCGAGATCGTAGTACGGCAACCCCATGCGTGCATCCTGAAAATCGATGATGCTGAGGATCGGGCCGTCGTCTCCGTCGCGGACCAGGACGTTGCGGGAGTGATAGTCTCGATGCGTGAAGACCGCTTCGCCGCCGGCTTTGCCCAGAGACTGACAGAGACTTCGCGCAAACATTTCCAGTTCGAAAGTTAGCGGCGAAGCCACGCCGGCTGCCTGGCAGGCGTCCGCCAGGTTCTGGAAGAGAAACTGCATTTCCGCGTAAAGTTTTTCGAAGTCGAAGAGCCGGTCCCGGACCGCCGCCGGCGGTTCGCCGAGTTTATGCATGCGGATCATGAGGTCGATAGCGCCGCGGAGCAGGGCGCGTTTCGTTCCCGTCTCGCCCGCATCCACGGCTCGCACCAGGCGGTCGCACAGTTCGTCCGTGCCGCCGTCGGAGAGCAGCATGCGTCCCTGGTTGCGATCCAGGGCATAGACCCGCGGAACCGGAAGGTCGAACTTGCGCAGGTAGTCGCCGATCTTGAGAAAGTGATCTTCGTCGTTGTACGGTGTCGTCAGGCCGGCGCAGAGCACCGCTGTATGCGGGCCGCTGCCGGGATTCGCAAAGTGCAGACGAAAGTAGCGCCGCTGCGAAGCCTCGGGGTGCAGTTCTTCGCTGCTGTGCTCCGGATCGAAGCCGGCCTCTTTCAGGAAATCTTTGAGGTTCTGATACACCGTCTACGTCGCTAATATTCTGTGAGGATTACTTAAGATCGTTGACCATGTTGCCCAGGCGTTCCAGACCCTTGCGTAACGAGTTTTCGTCCAGGGCGAAGGAAATACGCAGGCCGTGATCGTCTCCGAAGGCCGTGCCCGGCACTGCGGCGACGTCGTAGTGATCCAGCAATTGCGTGCAGAAAACTCGCGAGCGAGAGGTGTCGTCACGTTCTTTCATGAGCGCCTGGAAGCGCGGCCATTCGTAGATGGAGCTGATGTCCGGAAACGCATAGAACGCGCCGCGGGGCTTTACGATGCGCACGCCGTCGATGCTCTGCAACATGCGATACACCAGGTCGCGCCGTTCTTCAAAGGCCGCGCGCATTTCCGCGACGCAGTCCTGGCTGGAGCCCAGGGCCGCCGTGGCCGCCGCCTGGGAGACGCTGCACGGATTCGACGTGCTCTGTCCCTGGATCTTTTCCATGTTTTTGATGATGTACTCCGGCCCCGCGGCGAAACCGATGCGCCAGCCGGTCATGCTGTAGGCCTTGCTTACGCCGTTGATGATGAACGTGCGCTCTTTCAGCTCGGGCCGAAGCATGGCGGGGTTGTAGAACTTACGCCCGTCGTACACGATGTGTTCGTAGATGTCGTCGGTGGCGATGAGAATGTTCGGATGTTCCAGGAGAACGCCGCAGATTTGTTCGAGGTCCGCGCGTTCGAACATGGAACCCGTCGGATTGCACGGGCTGTTGAAGACGATCATGCGCGTGCGATCGGTGATCGCGTTACGTAGTTGTTCGGCATGGATGAGATAGTCCGCATCGAAGCCGGCCGGGAGCAGCTTCGGCTCCGCTCCGGCGAAACGAATCATGTCCGCGTACGAGACCCAGCAGGGGGAGGGTACAATCACTTCGTCGCCGGGATTGAGGGTAGCCAGGAAGAGATTGAACAGGATTTGTTTGCCGCCGTTCGAAACGGTGACCTGCTTCGGCTCGTACTCCAGGCCGTTGTCGCGCTGGAATTTTTCGACGATGGTTTTCTTGAGTTTCGGCGTGCCGCCGACGTTCGTGTACTTCGTCTGACCGCCGGCGATGGCCTCCCGGGCGGCATCTTTGATGTGTTCGGGCGTGTCGAAATCCGGTTCGCCGGCGCCGAAGCCGATGACGTCCCGGCCGGCGGCCTTGAGTTCCCGGGCGCGGGCGGTGATAACGAGCGTCGGCGACGGCTCGATCACGTTCAAACGATGCGCGACGAATGCCATTTACTGGAAGACAGGGTTCCCGGGCCGGGCCGTCCTGGGTAGAAAAAAATCCGACTCAGCGTGCAAGAAGCATCGCACAATTTTAAGTTATGCATATCGTTCTCTACCGACCTGAAATCCCGCAGAACACCGGCAACATCGGTCGGCTGTGCTTTTGTACGAACAGTAAGTTGCACATCGTAGGTGAACCGTCGTTTTCCATGGACGAGTCTGCCGTGCGTCGTGCCGGTCTGGACTACTGGCGGCAGTTGGATTTGACACTCCATGCCGACTGGGCCGCGTTTCTGGAATATGCCGCCGCGCAGAATTTAAGGATCTTTCTGTACACGCGGTTCGCGCGGAATGTATACAGTGACGTGAGTTATGCGATGAACGACGCTCTGGTCTTCGGCCGCGAAACCGACGGCCTGCCGGAAGAAGTGCGTGCGTCGATCGAAGCGAAGCATCCGGAGCGCGTGCTCAGGATTCCGGTGGGGGCGGAATGTCGTTCGCTAAACCTGGCGAACACCGCGGCGCTGGTGTTGTACGAGGCGCTACGGCAGCAGGGTTATCCGGGATTGGAGCGGGGCTTTGAGTAAACTCAGTGCCCTTTTTCCAGGTCCCCGGCGCGACGCTGCAACATATCCAGGCTGTGCTGCACTTCTTCGAGCTGGTGCTTCAACTTCTTAAAGTCGTCCCCGATGCTCGGCATGCCTTCTTCGGCCATGTGCATCTTGCGCAGCTCTTCTTCCTGTTCAGCCTGAGCCTCGTCCATGCCGTTTAAGATCACACCGACAAACAGGTTCAGGAAGATCATGGTGCCGAGCAATACGAACGAAACGAAGTACGCCGCGCCGATGACGGGCATGGCCTGGGAGTTCGTGCACAGCGCCTCGGACTGCCCCCCGACGTAACCGTAGTTCGCGCATCCGTACATCTGGATGTACATGAGGTCGGTCCAGTCTTCCAGCGTGACCGCGCGGAAGAGCGAGAGCATGGACAGCGGCAGATCGGCGAAATGCACCGGATCGTTTTCGCGGAAGAGGAACGTGCCGGCCACGGCGTAGATGTAGAACATCAAAAAGAGCAGCACCGCCACGTAGCCCATCGACGGAATCGACTTGATGAGCGCGCCGACGAGGATTTGCAGGCGTGGTACCGCGCGCACGAGCCGCAATACCCGCAGCAAACGCGCGAGGCGCAGCACGGTCACGTACTGGGTATCGATGGGCATCAGCGCCGCGGCGACGATGATGAAGTCGAAGACGTTCCAGGGGTCCTTGAAGTAGTCCCAGGGGCGCGGCCACTCGGCGCCCATCTTGAGCACCACTTCCGCGATAAAAATGATCAGAATGATCTGATTCAACAGGTGCAGCGGTTCTCCGTAAGCCGCGACGACGGACGGATACGTTTCGAAACCGATGACCACGGCGGCCAGGAGAATTACGAACGTGATGAAGTTCTGAAACCAGTTCGATCGCGTGATCGTTTGCAACAGACTGACCATAAGACTCCCGCCTTGTGTGATGATTGCTAACTGTTACTTGTCGCTGATTTATTTCTTGCCGAGGAACTTCATCATGCCGCGCAGTTTTTCGCCGACTCTTTCGATGGGGTGCTCGGCGCCTTTGGCGCGCATCTCTTTGAACTTCGGATAACCGGCCTTCGCTTCGGCGACCCACGCCTTCGCGAATTTCGCGCCTTTGTCTTTTTGAATGTCCGCGAGCACTTCTTTCATGTGCTGTTTCACTTCCGGGCCGATGACCCGCGGGCCGCTGACGTAGTCGCCGTACTCGGCGGTGTCCGAGATGGAGTAACGCATGCGGGCCATGCCGCCTTCGTAGATGAGGTCGGTGATGAGTTTGACTTCGTGCAGGCACTCGAAGTAGGCGATGTCCGGATCGTAGCCGGCTTCGGTGAGCGTCTCAAAGCCCGCCATGATGAGTGACGTGAGTCCGCCGCAGAGTACCGACTGCTCGCCGAAGAGGTCCGTTTCGGTTTCGTCGCGGAACGTGGTTTCGAGGATGCCGGCCCGACCGCCGCCGACGCCGGAAGCGTGGGCGAGAGCCCGGTCGCGAGCCTTGCCGGTGGCGTCCTGGTGGATGGCGATGAGGCACGGCACGCCGCCGCCTTCGCGGTAGACGCGACGCACGAGATGGCCGGGGCCCTTCGGCGCGACCATGTAGACGTCCACGTTCGCGGGGGGCTGGATCATTTCGTAGTGTATGTTAAAACCGTGGGAAAACACGAGGCAGTCGCCTTCTTTTAAATGCGGGGCGATGCTTTCTTCGTAGATTTGCGTCTGGATCTGGTCCGGCGCCAGGACCTGGATGACGTCGGCCTTTGCGGAGGCGTCGGCGGGGGACAGGACTTCGAAGCCGTCCTCTTTGGCGACTTTTACGGATTTTGAATCGGGGCGCAGACCGATGATGACGTTCAGTCCGGAGTCGCGCATATTCTGGGCCTGGGCGTGGCCCTGGCTGCCGTAACCGAGCACGGCGATGGTTTTATCTTTCAGGTGCGAGAGGTCGCAGGAATCATCATAAAATACTTGAGCCATGCGGCCAAACGTACCTGAGGACCGCGTGGGGCAACTGGAATTCGGGTGGGCCGAGGTGCTGGATTGAACTCCGAGGACCGAGGGAAAGAGGTAGAAGAAGAGAATGTTTCAAAAAGCAAGTCTACGTGCATACGCCGTTTCGCGTGCAACGGGCGTAGACCCTCCCCACAACCTCGGCTCCTCGGTCCTCGGTGTGAAAAAAGACTACCAGCCCACCCGCGAATCAGTACGCGGCAATCAGGATCGTCTCGATCTCGTTACGGTCCAGCTCCCGCGGTGAGTTGCTGATGTACGGAATCGACACGGCCTGGCCCGCGATGTCCGGCAGGTCGGTCTTGGAGATCTCGAACTCCGAGAGCCGCTGGGGAATCTTCAGTTCCAGGTAAATCTTTCGCACGCCCTCCACGGCCTTGATGGCCGCCTCGATGACCGTAATGTCTTTGATGTCTTCGTCCAGCGCCCGGGCGATCTGCACGTACTTGCCGGCGGACGTCGTAAGGTTGTACTCCATGATGTGCGGGAGCAGGATCGCCATGGCCATGAAGAAATCGATGTTCGTAAGGTTGGCCGTGGCCGCGGCGATGGCGTAGCCGAGGCCGAGCAGGGAATTCGAATGCGCCATGCCGCAGAGCATCGAGGCCATGGCCACATTCATGCGTGCGGCGTTGTTTGACGGTTCGTTGGCCAGCGTGGTCAGGTTGCGGGTGATGAGTTCCAGGGAGCGCAGCGCGATGGAGTTCGTGATCTCGTTGGACTTTTTCGAAAGAATCGTTTCCACCGCGGCCGACATAACGGCGATGCCCGCGCGCGACAAATCGCCGGTGGTCATGCCGGTGCTGATGTTCGGATCGATGAAGATCATCGCCGGGAAGAGCCGCGTGTCGTAGCCGTGGAACGCGGACCGGGTGTCCTTGTTGTAGATGCTGAAGCCCGGCGTGGACTCCTCGCCCATGGACGGACCGACGGGTACGTTAATGACCGGGTGCGGCGGTTTCTTCAGCGGCATGGTGGATTCGTTGAGATCGCCCGCGAAAAGATCGTTGGTGCTCAGGAGCGAGATGGCCCGGGCCGCATGGAACGTGGTGCGTGAGCCGAAGGCCAGGATGACGTCGGCGTTGCACTGCTTCGCGAAGTAGGCGGCGGTATCCAGTTCTTCGAGGCCGGGTTTTTCGAGCATATCGTCGTAGACGATGGCACCGGTGGTGTGTTTTTCGAGACTGGTCTTAATGACGGCGAGTTCGTCGGGATTGGAGAGGTCTTCCTGGACGGCGAGCACGAGCACGCGGTTGCCGATGTCCCGCACCATCGTGCCGATCTTATGAGTGGCGTCGCGTTCGAAGTAGACGCGCGAGGGAAACTGATAGTGTACCCAATCGAACATGTTGATATGCGGAGTCGCCCGTGAGCGAGGCCCCGATCCTCTCTTCGCGTTCCAATCCGCGGTACCGGCTGTATCGCGGACTCTTTGAGTCGCGCAATATCAAGAAGCACGGCCTGACCCTGGTGGGCGGTCGCCGCCTGGTGCAGGAGTTCCTACACGATTTCCCCGACCGCGTGGACGCAATACTATTGTCGGCCGGGGACGCTGCTCCGGAGAGCACGGGAAATGCAGCGATGGTCCGCTTTGCGCCGGAGCTGTTCGCCGAAATCGATCAACAGGGCACCGGATCGCCGTTGCTGGCCGTCCGGGTGCCCGAGCTGCCGGAGTTTACCAGGCCGGGTGCCGGGCTCACGGTGTATCTACCGCTTTCGGATCCGGAGAATCTGGGGGCGGCGCTGCGCACATCGGCGGCCTTCGGTGCGCAGGCGGTCGTATTGCTGAAAGAAGCGGCGCATCCGTTTCATCCGCGGGCCATCCGGGCGGCGGCGGGGGAGGCGTTTCATTTGCAGATGTTCCGTGGCCCTTCGATCGAAGCGTTGCAGGATGATGGGACGGTCCTGCTCTTCGCCCTGGATGCCGGGCCGGGGGCGGTGGATGTAGCAGCGGCGGAGTTCCCGCCGGACTTCGGCTTATTGGTCGGAGAGGAGGGCCGCGGCGTGCCGGAATCGCTGAACGTACGGCGCCTGGCGATTGCGCTGGCGGACGAGCGCGTGGAGTCGCTCAATGCTGCGGTGGCTTTCGGAATTGCAATGTACGCGATTTCACGCCGGCGTCCTATCGCCGTAAAATATAATCCTCCCCACCACCGGGATCACTCACGCGAATGAACAACCGCCGCTGCACGTCGACGCCCAGCAGCACCTGGTAGACGTCCGTCAACACGGCACGGCCCGAGTAATAACCGTGTCCCAGACCGACGGAGTCGATCTCGTTGACGTTGATGACGTCGATGCCCGGCGTTTTCGCGCACTGCCCCACTCGATGATTGCCGTTGAACTGCTGCGACGACACGAGGGCGTTATCGCCGGGGGAACAATAAAGGGTTACGCGGCGCGCGGAGCGACTGAGATTCGGCGCCAGCTTGCGGAACTCGTCGGTGGGAAAGTCCGGCGCGTTCAGGATGAGTTCGCCGAGAAATTTCTGTTTGCCCGGCGCTGCAAGCTTCGCCACGGCGGGCAGCACGATCTGATGGCCCATGCTGTGAACGTAGACATGTACGGTCTTGCCGGTGCCGGCGAGTTGTTCCAGGAATTCGGCGAACGGCTCCACGGTGCGCGCGGCGGCTGCCTTGTTGATGGCGTATGTGCGGTTCATGAGGAGCTGGTTGACCAGGCCGTCACTGGCTCCGGCCGGCCAGGTGAAGACGACGGGAGTACCGGGGAACTTCGCATCGTAGGTGAGCTGGGCAGTGCGCAGGACAGCCTCCTCGTAGCGCACGTTGAAGCCGTGTACAAATAGAAGAATCTCCTTGTCCTGGCTGGTTGCCAGGCGTTGGAAGAACGTGGGGCCGGGCAGTTCGTCGTGAGCGCCGAGTTTGAAGTAGTCGTTAGGGTCGGCGTAGCGAGCGTCGGTGCGGTCGACACTGCCGACGGCGTGTTTCTTCGGGACGTTGATGCTGCACGTACCGTAGCTTACCTGCGCGGTGCCGTTTGTACTGAAGTAGTGGTTCGAGCACGCCGGAGAAGCCGCGGGATTGGGCCGGCGGTTGGTGGCGAAGAGGACGTCGATCAGCGCGGAGGCGTCGTAGGGTCGACTGATGTGCCGGTTCAGGAGTTCGCCGGGTTCCGGCGTGGACAGCAGACTGGCGCAGGCAGGGAACAGGGCGACGAGACTGAGGATCAGCGGAATCGGCGATAAACGGGACGGCTGCATACTCCCTGATGAGGCCTTATGTCGCAAAAACCAGAATTTTTTTTCGTTTTTGTACGGTCCGGTCGCCCGGGTGCCGGATTTTTTCTTTTTTGCGGCGATAGCCCGGGAATGATCAATCGTACGGAAAGAGGGATCAAGCTTCCCCTGCAATGATTCGATAATGAGAAGGGGGCAAGCTATGTCCGTATTGCCCCGTCGCGACGGACAGAGAGGACTCGCAATGAATCGTAAGTATTTTATCATCGCATGTTTGACGCTGGTTTTCGGAGCGTTCTCCATGCTGGTCGGCCAGGATATCCAGGAAGGTCCGGCCGGCGGCGATCAGCAGGAAGACGCAGGCGACACGGCCGATCTCAAGCCGGCCCCCGAGGGCGGCTATCGTCAGAACAATTACGACCCGCTGGCCCTCATCGACCCGCGGTTTACGGTGAGCCACTTCAACCTGGACCGGCGTTTTTCCGGCAACGGTCGCGGTGAGTTCCTGGACGTCGTCTTCGACCTCAACAACAGCACCAGCAAACCGGTGCGGCTCTACGTCTGGGTCGTGGCGTTTTACGAAACCGACGCCGTCAACGAGCGCAAGCGTAACTGGGTTCCGTACCCGGGCTGGCGCGACCGCGACTACCCGGCCGAGGAAAACCTGGTGCATCACATTACGATCACGCCCCAGGACATTCCGGATGAGATCGTGTGGAACGTGGACGATCCGGACTGGCACAAGCAGACGACGATCATTGAACGCATGCGTAACGGCCTGGCCGGTGACGTTCCGTACCCGGACGTACATCCGCCGTTCTGGAAATATCTTCAGTTCATTATCATGAATCCGACGAAGGGCCTGGAGTTCACACTCTACGGCGACACGAGCCCGACTCCGGATAAGATCGTGCAGTCCAACTTCCCGCAACCCACGCCGGAAGAGATCAAGATCGGCCTGCACAAGAACTTGTTCAAACACAAGTATACGCTGCAACACACACGTCGCAAAACGATTTTCCGGTCGCATCACTACTCCGGCTTTCGCGCGGATTACAAGTTCTTCAATCGTGTGGCGATTCTGGTGTTCGACGCCGACCGCGCCGACGCCTTTGAAGCCCAGGCCTCGGAAGGCATCGGCGAGGGTGATCAGCCGATTGAAGCCCTCGTGTACAAAAAGGTCTTCGCGTTCGAAAAACCTCTGAAGAATAACTAATGGCGCCGGCGGAGTCAGCTCGCGTCTCTGTTTTTCGGTTCCGGTTTTTGTTTCTGTCGCGACTTGCGGCGTTTTGATTTCTGGCCCAGCGTCGGGATTTTCGATAACGCTTCGGTAAGGCTCGGCTTCGGCGTGTGGGCCGCAGGTATGGGCACGGGCATGCCGCGGGCCGGGCCGTGTTCGCTGCGGAAGACCAGGCCCGGCTGCTCGCCCGCCGCCGATGCAGCCGTGTTTTTTTTCACGTTCACCCGGGCCCGGCGTATTTTTCGATACTGGCCGAGATCGTACTCCTGTTCCAGCCGCAAGCGCAGAGCCTCGCAGATGCGTTCGATTTGCTCTCGATGCTGGATGCGGCCGATCACATCGAAACCGCCGGCGGCGTCCAGGCGGTAGTACGCCGTATCCGGTGTGCCCAGGTCCCGCCAGCGTTCCCCGGGCGCCCCGGGCGTGAGATGATCCGTTGCGTGCGTTTTCTTCATAACGCGGCCAGTTTAGCACGGGGGTGTG
This sequence comes from Leptonemataceae bacterium, assembly GCA_965227295.1. Classification (GTDB taxonomy): domain Bacteria; phylum Spirochaetota; class Leptospiria; order Leptospirales; family Leptonemataceae; genus JANSYA01. Next base: position 1,223,130 of record OZ245742.1, read on the forward strand.
ACATTTTTCGGCGGCCCGAGGCTGCTTTTTGTTCGGGAATTGTTAGAAGCGTCGTTCTGTGCGAAAATCAGTTGCCGCCCGGCTCGTGACCGGAATTCTGCATGCGTGACTCCGTTCCTGAGTTCACAGAAGGACTCGGTAAAAGAACTGAATCGGATCTTCGCGGGGGAGGCGGTTTGCTTTCGTTTTCCCGGCCTTACCGATGCGCGCTTCAGTTTTATCTCCGGTTTCGTCTATCGATTGCTGGGCCACTACGATCTTGCGTACCTCAGCGAGATGGTGCTCGTCCTTTTAAAGGAAATCATCTCTAACGCTTCCAAGGCGAACGCGAAGCGAATCTTCTTCAACAGCCGGAACGTTGACGCCGCGGACGCCGCAACCTACGATAAAGCCATTCGCAGCTTTTCCCAGGAAGTCCTGCGCGATTGGGACGAGTTCCTCAAAGATAATCAGACCTCGGATTATTACATCGAAGTCGAGATTGCCGAGGAAGGTCCTGAGCTTGTTTTTCGTATTCGTAACAACGTCGAGATCCTGCCCCGGGAATGGGAGCGCATCCGTTCGAAGTTCGAATCGTTCAAGAAATTCAAAGACATCAACACGGCCTTCACCGAAATCCGTGATGAGAGCGAGGGCGCCGGCCTGGGCATATTCTTGATCTTGAGCCTCCTGGAAAACGTGCGGGTCTCCGCGGATAACTATCGCATTGAGTCGAAGGACGGCGTGACCATGAACGAGGTGCGTATCCCGCGTGCGCTTTCGTCCACGGCCTTCCAGGGGGATTTCTACAAGAAGGTTGTCAAAGAAATCGAAGACTTACCGTCGTTCCCGGAGAATATTACACAGCTCCTGGATCTCTGCGACTCGGACAACGCCTCGGTGTCCGTCATTGCCGCGCAGATCAGCAAGGACCCGTCGCTCACCGCCCAGATTCTTAAGCTGGTCAATTCTGCCGGTTACATGAACCGTTTTCGGAATCCCGGCCTCGAAGATGCCGTAAAAATCATCGGGCTAAAAGTTATTAGAAACCTGTTAATGGTCAGCGGGGCGCGGAACGTTATCCATCGTCGCTATCGCATTCGCGATCTGGAGCAGATCTGGGAGGATGCAAACCGTGTTTCGTTTTATGCGCGGCGCCTCGCAAAGGATCGCGGCGGGGCTCAGCTCGCGGAGCAGGTCACCGTGGCCGGGCTGTTATTCGAGCTGGGCAAAATCGTCATGCTGTCGTTGCGGCCGGAAATCGTGCGCAGCATTCAGAAGCTCGTCGGCGCGAAGCGCGTGCGCAACTCCGCGGCCCTGGAAGAGACGATGCTGGGCATTTCGCATCCGGCCATCGGCGCGTTTATGGCCGGACACTGGAATTTTCCGGAGCCCCTCGTCGCCGCTATTCGCTACCAGCAAATGCCGCTCCTGGCCCCGGAGGAACACGCCGATCCCGTGCGCGTCATCTACGTGGCCGCGGGTCTGCACCAGGCCGCCGCCGACCAACTGGACTACTGGAGCATGGAACCCGAGGTCATTGCGGAGTTCGGCATTCATACCGAAGAGCAGTTCCTGACGCGGATGAAACAGTTCGCCGCGGACTACGAAAGCTCGTCCGGCGAGGTGATCTAGATTTCGTACACTGTACGTTTGGAAGATCTCGTCTTTGTCCGCGACGGGGAGCAAATCCTGCGCGGGCTCTCCTGGGAGGGACGTCGGGACGAGCATTGGGTCATTCTCGGCCCGAACGGTTCCGGCAAGTCCACGGTGGCTGCCATGATCTGCGGTTACGAATGGCCCACGCGGGGGCGTGTCAGTGTTCTCGGCGAGACCTACGGCAACGTCGATCTGCGCAAGATGCGCGAACGCATCGGTTTTTTTCAGCCGGCGCTTCAGGCTCAACTGGACGTCTTTCATCCCGGGGCCACGGCACTCGATGTCGTGCTGACCGGCTACGACGGCAGCCTCGCCCGCTACCGGGACTACCCGCCCGGAGTAGAGGAGCGGGCCCGGGCACTCTTCGCGGCGCACTTTGACACGCAGTCTTTTGCTCCGGAGCGGGAGTTTCGCAAATTGTCCAGCGGGGAACGGCGCAAGGTGTTGTTGCTGCGTTTGTTCTTAAGTGATCCGGAGTTGATCTTACTGGATGAACCTTACGAATCCCTGGATATCCCGTCGCGGGCCGCGCTGGAGCGCATGCTGAACACACACGTTCGTGCTTACGGCGTGCCGGTGCTTACGATTCTGCATCGCATTGAAGAGATTCCCGTTTTTGCGACGCACGTCGCCATGATCAAGGACGGAGCGGTTGCCGCGGCCGGTGAGATTGAAAGTACGCTGACGGCCGAAAAGTTGTCGGCACTCTATGACGTTCCGTTGAAACTCGGTCGCGACGCCGGCCGGTACTACTGCGTCGTGCTCTCGTAATATGGACCCCGATCTCCTGCGCGAACAACTGGAACTCCTCGGCGCGTCGGAGTTGCTGGATGAATTCAATGCGGCCCTGACTCAAGACGGCACGGTATCCGCAGCTCCGTCGAAGTCCGGACCGCCGACGTTGATATGGGACGGGCGTTACCTGCATTCCCGTCACGATCCCGTTAAAGAAGCGCGTCGCAACATTGACGAGGTGGAACTGGACAACGACACGCAGCTCGTGCTTTTTTTCGGAGCCGGCCTCGGCTACTCCGTGCTGAACTTCTGCGAACGTTACGCGAATCCCCTGGTCTGGTTCGAGCCGCATGCATCGGTGGCGGCGCACGCTCTGGGCTCCGCGGATGTGCGCGACTTGATTCGCTCCAGGCGGCTTTCGTTCGTTACGGGCATGCCTGAGGACGATCTTTTAACTCAGATTTTCCAGGGACGGGGGAACCGCGACATTGTCTTTGTGATGCATCGGGCATCGTTCCAACTGGATGACGCATATCGACAACTGCGCGAGAGCGCGGAAAACTTTCTGAATAAGAAAGATGTAAACCTGGCGACGCTCAGTCGTTTCGATCGCAGTTGGGCGCGAAATCTCGCCGCGAACTTCGTGCATCTGAGTCGCGGGCGGCCGGTGCGGCGCATCTTTGATTTGGCGCGACAGGCCGACGTGCCCGCCCTGGTCTGTGGCGCCGGGCCTTCTCTGGCAGACGATCTGGATTCCATTCGCGCGTTCCAGGGGAAGGGCGTAATCATTGCCGTGGATACCGCGTTGAACGTACTGCTGCACGGCGGGGTGGATCCGGACATCATCGTCACCGTGGATCCACAGGCGGTGAATCGTTTTTATCTGGAAGGTTATTTTGATTCCAGGCTAACTTCTGATCGCCGCGCATTTGTGCTTGCGGATCCGACTACGAGTTACCTGACGTTGCGCATGATACCGCCGGAGCGTTTATTGTACGCCTGGACGCCGTTCCCGTTGGCAAAGTTGCTGTTCGATCACCTGCGCGAGGATGTCGGCGAGATTGCCTTCGGCGGGTCGGTCTCGACGAACGCTTATGATCTGGCTTTGAAACTGGGCTGTCGGCGTATCTTTCTCACGGGCCAGGACCTATCGTTTACGGGCGGCCAGGCCCATACGAAAGGCGCCGTGCTCGAAGAGCGGTTGAATCTCAAAGAAGAGCGTACTTTTCGCCGGGAGATGCACAACTATCGTCAGTTTGCGGCGCTGCCCGTGCGCACGCTGCCGGCTCTGCTCGATGACGGCGAGCGCGGCGAGGCCCCGGCCAACGATCGGCTGGTGATTTTTTATCGTTGGTTTCAGCGGCGCTTTGCCGCGGACATTTCCGGCGGGCGCGTGGACGAGCTGGTGAACGCGACGTCCCGGGGCGCCCTCTTTGACGTGGAGGGACTGAGCCGACGCAGCCTGGGCGACGTGGTGCAAACTTTACCGGATCGTAAGTTTGACCTGCGCGAGATTTTGCACGATGCGCCGCCCGCCGCCTTCGATGTTGCTGAATTTCAAAAACGCCTGGCCCTGCTCGGCGAGGATTTTTACGGTTACGCCGAACTGCTACGCGAGGCCGAGGCGCTTGCGCAGCGCGTCTACGACCTGGCGCGGCGCGGGGACCACGGCGCAGAGTACCGCAAAGGCCTCGAACAACTGGACGACCTGGACGAACGCGTCCGATCGTACGGCGACATGGCGGACGTAGCCGGCGGTTCGATCCAGCGCATCATCCTGCGCATTACTGAAAATTTTCGCAACGACCTGGATGCCGAGGATGCCGCTGATCCGCACCGTGCGGCGGCGAAGCAGTCGCTGTTGTTGTACAGCGGCCTGCGTGAAGCGGCGGAGGATCACGGGCGGTGGTTGAGCAAATCGGCGCAAATTCTGCGCGACGGTTGAGTTACTGCGGCAAGGCGCAGCTAACGATCTCCGGATCAAACACCTGCGACACAAACAATCGCCCGGCGTACATTAAGGCCGTGGCCGAAGCGTCGATGAGCTTGCCATCGTCAGCGAAAATGCGCTGCGAGCGCCCGGTGAAGGCCTCCACGCGATACACCTCGGACGGTGAGTGTTTGTTTTCATCCTCGACGTGGTCCAGGAAGGCGAAGATGTCCGGATGCGCCGCGACCAGGAGCCGCGTTTCATCTTCCCAGATGAGATTGTCCACGCCGCTGCCGATTTCATAAAACGCGGTCTTCGCACCGACGCGTCCCGTAAAGGCGTCGCGCTGGTAGACGTGGATGCCCATGTCCATGGTGCCGGCAACAAAGAGGCGGTCCTCGGAGGCCTCGACGCCGTTCGCGAAGGAGATATCGGCGGCGGCGACCCGCCAGAGATTTTCGGCGGGACTGTAGTGGACCACATTCCCGCAGCCGAAGGCGAAGTAATCGCACAAGGCGCCGCTCAGTCCGGTTTGAAGACGATCGTTGCTGATGTAGAGTGTTCCGTCCGGCAGAGCGAGCAGATCGTTCGGACTCACGAGCAACGTGCTGCGCAGGCGTCGGAGAAAGACGAGTTCATCGCGCCGCACGCCGTAGACTTCAATGCTGTGACTCTGTTGTAGCGCGTGATTGATGACGTAGAGGAGCAAGCCCTCGGTGCTCTCGACGAGATCAAAACCGTGCGGATGGAATGGATAGTCGTCGCGGTTCACAAACGTAAACGCTTCCGGAGTTTCGAACTCACCGTTGCGCGACAGCGGCACGGCGTAAATGGTTCCGGGCTCGAGAAATTCGCCGTTGGGATCGGTGCGCCGTCGTTCCTGAGATGAAACGATGAGCCGCGGCCGGCGACCGCCGTACGTGACATCGTCCAGGACAAAGTCCTCCGGGCCGGGCACGCCCTGCACCGTGCGGCAGTCCGGTAGATCGATGGGCTGGAACGTGCTGCAGGCGGTTAAGATCATAGAAAGAAATGTTAGTGTAGTGAGGCTGATGTGCTTCATGTTGTAGTGCTGTACGATCAGGCGGTGCCGTTGCGCGCCTGAAGCCACGCCTGGTCCGGCACGGCGGTGAGTTTCCAGTGGGGATTACCGGACTTCGAGGGCGACGGTTCGTACTCAAAGGCGTTGTAGTACGATGCCCAGAAATCGGCCAGGCGCTCTTCGAGAACGGGGCTTTGCCGGCCCTGCTCAATTACCTGGAGACTGAGATCCATTTGATCGGCGAGCTCGTCAATGATCTCGTGATGCGGGTAAACCAGGTTTACACAAACCGTGCCGTAGTCCACGGCAAAGGGGCGGAATACCCGGGGGGCCTTCCATTCGGCACCGAAGCCCATCTGCTCGGTAATGATGGTTTCCGCCTCGGAGAAATCGGCCTCGTCGAACATGGCGGTGGTGTGATACAATCGGCTGGTTTCCTGGATGCCGTGGCTTTCGCCGGCGCTTTTCGTGGCCTGCTTGAGGATCGTGTTCATGACCGGCCGCGCGGAGAAGTCGCAGATCTTTCCCTGTTTGCGTTCGATGTTTTGCACCGGCAACAACCGGGCCTGAAAGTAAATGCGATCCGTACGAATCGAAGGCGAAAATCCCGGGCGATCTTTCTCAACGTACTCGTGGGCCTCGGCGCCGCCGAAGTACTTCGCCGCAACGCGCAGAATGTAAAGATACGTTCCGTTTTTGGTATCGATGCTGCGTACACAGTGCAACTGCGTCGGATCTTTGCGCGGCCGGGCCTCCGGCAGAACATCGCAGCCCGCTGTGAACGCCGGAACCAAATCTTTCAAAACTTCCGCGACATGCTGCGCCTGGGAAAATTCCAGGCCGTAGACGTTGATGCCGGGCAACGTGAACTCCCGCGCGAACTGAACGTACGGATGCCGAAAGGTATCGATCTTCAGCGTGAGCGTGTCGTCCACGCCGGGTGATGCCGATGTGTCGTACTCGAAGAGTTTGGCCACCCGGGCGGCTTCGGCGATTTCCATAGGCGCTGTAGCGTACCCTCGCGGCCTGTTCCTGGCAATCGATTTTACTCGCCGCGATACACAGACGGGCCGTCGCTGCCGCCGTTCGTTTGTGCGGACAGGAGGCGTTGTAGCGATTTCAGCGTGCGACGTTGATCCAGCAGAACAAAGATCAGGAATGCCGTAAAGAGACCGGCCGTGATGATGAGTACTGCCAGCAAAGCCTGGAGCCGTTCCTGGGCCTGGGCGTCGGCGCGCAGGGTTTCCAGGTGTTCGATGACGTAAGCGGCGCGGCGGATGTCCGGATTCCGGTTTTCGGTGACGTTGAGCACCGTGGAGAGCAGGTTCTTCGCTTCTTCGGCGTTCAGCGTGGCGATGTAGTCCTTTGCGGCGTCGCCGTCCATGGCGAGCACCTTCCGGGCTTCTTCCAGGGCGGCCTCGCGGGCGTCGGTGTTCTGGGCCAGGATCGGCAGCGCGAGCGTGGCCTGCAAGATTACAATGACTAACAGTTTGTAGAAGTAATTCACGATATGCCTCAGTTGCGTTCCGCCTGCGCGCGCAGGAGCACTCTCTTAAAATATTCCTGGCGGACCGAGAGGCGCAGCAACACCCAGAAGAAAAAGTGATATCCCAGGACCGAGAGCCAGAATGTGGTCCGGATTTTCGGGGACATGGTGCCCAATACGGACGGCGGATGCAGGTCCGGCTTTGTAACGCGGATGGCGTACCAGGTAAGCACCGCTGCGACGGAAGCCAGGATGGCCATGACCGCGCCGAAGGACGCCTGCTTACGGGGATCGTCCGTGAACCAGCGGACCAGGAAGTATCCGGCCAGCGTCAGGAGCAATACGAAGAAGCTCATGAGCCGTTCATCGGTCCAGCGCCAGTAGGTTCCCCATTCGACCTGGCCCCACAGCATACCCGACGGCAGTACTCCCAGGGCGAACAGGAATCCCAAACGTGCGTTCGCGAGAGACCAGACGTCGTAGCGTTCGTTGCGCGTGAAAAGATATAACAGGCCCGTTACCGCGGAGAAGAGCGGCGCGTACAACGCGACCCAGGCGATGGGCACGTGGATGTACATGATGCGCTGGGCCTGGCCCTGTGAGACGAGCGTCGGCGGATAGGTGAGTGCCAGTACGGTAATCGGCAGGATCACCAACGCGAAGAGCAGGAACAGAACCTCGCGGGAGATTCCGGTGCCGAGTTTCGCGATTACGTTTTCGATGGTTCGTTGCATCGGTTATTCGTCCGCCGCCATGACGTAGTACAGGAGCGAACCGAGACCACAGTAGAGTCCGGCCGGCGCAAGTAAAGTAAGGATTGCGGGGATCGTCAGCATTGCGCCCTGGCCGCCGTCGCGGGCATCGGCCAGAAAGGCCGTGGTGAGGATGAACACGGGCAACGACGCCGGCAAGAGGAGCAACGGGAACAGGATTTCCTTCATGCGACTGCCGCGAGAGATGTACGCCAGCATCACGCCCAGGGCCGCCAGCGAGAGAGACGCCAGGCCGAGTCCAGTGAAGGGCAGCCAGTAGTCGGCGAAGCGATCGGAAAAGCGGCCGGTCAGAAGCAACTGGTAGGCCGGAATGTAGATCATGAGAAAGAGCAACTGAAATTGCCAGATGGCCAGGACCTTGCCCAGGTAGTAACCGGAGGGATCGGCCGGATGCATGAGCGCCGCGCGCAGGGCCCCCGCCTCGGTTTCCGTGTGAATGTTGCGGCCGGAGCCGATGGTGGCCGCGAAAAAAAGCGTGGCGAGCATGACGCCGTGCAGGTTGCCCAAATCGCGGAAGACCGAGTCGTCCATGGCGTAGTGATACAGGGCGGCCAGGGTCAGCGCGAACAGCAGCATGGCCGTGAGTCCGGCCGGGCTGCGGAATTCCAGCGCCGTGTCCTTCCAGTAAATGCGCGCCAGGGTGCGAAAAAAACCCGGCGATGGCGATGCCGTAGGATCCTGCATGATTGCGGCAACAGCTCGATGCGTTCCCATCTGGCTGACAAGAAAGATTGGAGCGAGCGCGTGCGACGCCGAAAAAGGCTCGCCATTCGGGGAATCGATGAATTCTGGCGCCATAATGGCGGCCAAAAAAGCATCCAGAAAAAACGCGAAGGCAGCGGACAACGAGGCCGAAAAGAAGTCGCTGAGTCTCGGCGAAGGTGAGCCCGGCGAGGCCATGGATCTCATGCGGCGGCAGTTCGGCTTGATTGCCGGCTACGTGCACGAACTGTTCACGCGTCTGCCGGACTCGCTGAAGGTCAAACGCGCCGACGCCCGGGTGATGTATCACAGCATCGATGAGGGTGCGCGTCTGAAGTCGCTCGCGTACTGGTTGTTTATCGTTTCCTCGTGCGGCATCGCGACGCTGGGTTTGATCATCAACTCGCCGGCGGTCATCATCGGCGCCATGCTCGTGTCCCCGCTCATGTCGCCGATCATGGGCCTGGGCATGGGCATCGCCGTGAACGATACCTACCTGGGCGTGAAATCCTTCGCGAACGTTACGATCTCCGTTGTGGCGTCCGTGGTTACGGCGGCGCTGATTACCGCCGTTGTTCCGTTGCACGAACTTACGCCGGAAATTCGCGGACGCATGAATCCCACTGTGCTCGACCTGGGCGTGGCGATTCTCTCCGGCGTTGTGGCGGCGCTGAGTTCGATTCGTTCCGGCGGCGACGAGGTGTTGAAGTCGGTGGCGCCGGGGGCGGCCATCGCCGTCGCGTTGATGCCGCCGCTCTGTGTTGTGGGCTTCGGTCTCGGCATCGGCTTTCGTTTTGACATCATGTGGGGCGCGTTCCTGTTGTTCACGACGAACTTGATCGCTATTACGTTCGTGTGTTCGGTCTTTTATTATTTCATCCTCGTGGAGTACTCGCCGACGCGGCTGATCAAGTCCGTACAGCAAGTGCGCACCAAAGAAGAAGTTCTGTTCACGAATCGTTACCTGGAGCGTTTCTGGGAGAACATCGGCGAAGAGATGCGTTCGGGAAAACGTTTCTGGTTTCCGCTGCTGCTCGTCGCCCTCATCGGCTATCCGCTTACGGATTCATTCATACTTTTGTTCCGCCAGAATCAGTTGCGGACCCTCATAACGCAGGAGCTACAGAATGCGAACGTCGAAGGCCTGCAGTTCATTCGCGGTCCGGACGCCCTCGACTACAGCCGCGGCCGCGTGAGCGGGACCATCCTGTATTCTTCCAAACATTCGCCGGGACCGACGTTGGAAGCCGAGGTGGAGAAGTCCGTCCTTGAACGCTACCCCTGGTACGAGGCCGACCTGACGCTCATCCGCGTGGCCGGAGATGCGGATCTTTCCGAGCTGCGCCACCAGGAAGATCGAAACCTCAAGGCAGACGCGGAGCGCCAGGCGGCGGCGGCGAGCCTGGTGCGCCGGGCGTTGGCTCTCACGGTGCCGGAGCTTCCGGTGGAACTGGGCGTGGTGAGCGAAGTCCGGCTGTTGTTCTCGTCCTCGCGTCTGGACACGCTGGAAGTCCATTATCTGGGCGAACCGCTACAGACCCAGACCCGGCAGGCTTTGAGCACTGTTTTCAAGAACAAGATGCAGAGCATTCGCGGAGATGTCCGGGAGGTGCGCTTCATTCGTGAGGGAGAGCAGTCCGGTCGGCATGAATGTCGCGGGGTGACCGAGTCCGCGCTGAAGCGGGCGAAGGAACGGCTCGGCGGGCTCTTTGAGCCGTTGCGGGAAAACCCGTTTTTGAAATTAGAGCTGGATCTCGCCGTGGACCTGGAGCCGCCCCTGGAAGGCCTGAGCGAAAAACAGCGCGAATCGTTGAAGATCAGTCGGGATGCCAGCCCGCGCTGTCTCGTAGAGTATCGCTACACGCGTTGATCCGTGTTAAGTTTCGGTTAACATCGCGCCGGGAAAGTACTTCCACTAATTTCATGAACATGATAATCTGCCGGTGCGCATGGGTGAACCGGAAGAGAAGTACAAAGACGTAAAGGACCGCGAAGCGATTCTGGCGGGCGTGGAGTCAGGGCAGCGTGTGGTGTTCGTTGCGTATACTCTGACGGACGTCATGGAGCGTCAGTTGGACTTCGTCATTGCTCTGCTCTTGAAGAAGTACGGCCACCCGGAGTTGCAGAGCACTATTTATAGTTGCCTCAAGGAAATCGTCATCAACGCCACGAAGGCGAACGCGAAGCACGTTTACTTCCAGGATCAGGGACTGAGCATCGACGATCCGCAAGAGTATCGTCGCGGGGTCGACGAAATGAAAGCGAAGATGTCCGAGGCCTGGATCGAGAAGTACGGGACAAAAGCCCGGGAGGCCGGGCTGCAGGTATCCATTGAGTTCGACCACGCTCCGGAAGGTCTGCGCATTTGGGTGTTCAACGATACCGATCTCATCCCCACCGATGAAAAGCGCATTCGTGAGAAGCTGGCCGAGGGCATGACCTACGAGGATCTATTGTCCTTCTACATGGCCAACGGCGATCAGGCCGAGGGGGAAGGCCTGGGGCTCGTCATGAACCTGCTCCTCCTCAAGGGCGAAAACATCAACCCCGCGCTCTTCCGTCTGGGTTACATCGACGGCAAGACCATGGCGCGCATCGAGATTCCCTTCTCGGACGACTTCGTAAGTATTCGCGGCGAAAATCCCGAGGGCTTTCGTGATCGCGACGCCGTGCGTATGGTCTTTGATTGACCGTCACGCTTCCACCGGCTTCGCTGAGTCATGAAGCCCCTCCTGATTCTGCGCATCATCCATCTCGCCCTCACCGCCGGTGCCGCGCTGGGCACGGCCGTCTTTTATTTTCTGCGTACGCAGGGAATCAATCCTGAGACGGGTACGCAGGATGCCGTGGGGCCTGAGTTCGGTTTTCTCGGCGCCGGGGCGGTCCTGGCGGGGGTCCTCGCGAGCATTGTGATGCCGCGGATTATTTCGAAGTCCGCGCTGGAAGCTTTTCGGCAGAGCGACGACATCATCGATCATCCCGAGGTGACCTTCCGAATCTACCAGAACATGAAGATCATTCAGTGGGCCATGATCGAAGGGGCGGCGATGCTTGCTGCGGTGATGTACTTTTTGTCCGGCAACGGAATCGCGATTCTGGCGGCGGCCCTGGCCGTGGCGTATTTGGGCTGGCAGCGGTCGTCGCTGGAAGACTTGAAGCGACGCCTGGGACTGAGTGATACGCAGTTGCAATCACTCGGTGAAGAGTAAGATGGGACAACAGGCCCGTACTTCTACAGTCATGCAACCAGGTTGATGAGCACGGTCTTCAGGATTTCGCGGTCTTCTTCCTGAGGGGCGACACGCCAGCTGATGCCCGCCGGAGTGGCCACGAGGGAGCGGCCACTGAGAGCCGTGCCGAAGATGTGCCCGGCCCCGGAACAACGAGCAATGTACATGCCGCGGTCGCCGGCCAGGTCCAGCAGAGGCTGGTCGTCCCTGCTTTCGTCGTAGGATTCGCGGGTATCGAGAATGAAGACGAGTTTCACATCCTGATCGGCCAGTTCTTCGAGATTTTTCTTCGTGGCGTCGCCGCCGGCCAGGACGCCGAAGCGAAAACCGCCCAGAATAAAAATCCCGGCCCCGTCGCCGGCCTTGAGGTAACGTTTTTCGTTTCCGGAGAGTTCGCGCTTGTCATACCAGTCGACGATCTTACCCTCGGAAATAATCGGGACCGACGCGAACTGACCTTCATCGCCCTTTCGAATCATGGAGCCGCCGAGGATGATGCCTTTGTAAGCATCGTTCAATTTCAGGAGCCAATCCTGGGCGTAGGTGCTCTTGTCGACGAGGGCGCTGTGGTCTTTCACCGCCGGATCCGCGAAAAAATACTCCGGCAGCAGGAGAAAGTCCGATTTCAACGAAGCGATTTTCTTGAGCGTGGAAAGATTCAAACCGTCGTCTAGCGTCTTCTGGTAAATGCTGACTTTGACGATACCCATGAACGAAGCTCCGGTCCCTTCCTGGTCGCCGGTGTCAGCCCTCGCGTCAATCGATTTTGATGAGCAGGGAGACGGGCTTCCGGGGCGATGCGGTGTATACCGCCAGGGTCTTGTCCCCTGAATGTTTTACTTGCGCCTCAGAATATCCGCGAAAAGCATGGGACAGGTCCGAATCCAGCGGCCGCGTATCAATCCGAATGTCAGAGTGGGGAGAACGCGTTATCGAACATTTGCTGGAACTGGGTAGAGCCGGGTGCCAGGGAAATGCCCAGGATTACCAATCCTGGGTTCGCTACGCCTATGCCCTGGACGTATCTGCCGAAGCCGTCGACCAGACGCTGAGCAGCATGGTCGCGGACGGGCAGTTTCGTCAGCATCCGGACATCCCCACCGAATTTTTGTACGCCGGCCGGCCGGATTTCCCGCCCAAGGTCGAATACCAGGTTTCGGGCGACCTGAACAATTCTCCTCTGCAAATGGTCCGGTCGCGGCTGGAGGCATTTCTGCGTCATCACGGGGCCTCGGAAGAGGAAATCATCGACGTTTCCATCGGCACGACCGAGGCCATGGAGAACGCCGTGAAGTACAGCGATCATAAAGACATCGACGTCGCGTACGAAATCCGCGACGGCGAAATCTTTCACATTCGCATCGTCAATCGCATCGGCGACGTCCAGCCGGAGCAGGACATTGAGTCCGGCAAGTACAGCGGCTCGCTGACGCTCATGCGCGGGATGATGGTCATGGTTAAGCTCTTCGACGAGATGGACATCGACATCTCCGAGGAGCAGCAACAGGCGATCTTCGAGGCGCACAAGAAGCTTACGCGCAACTGAGTCGTCGCCCGTGAATCCCCCGGAAGAACAGCCCTTTAAGCTCGTTTCGGCCTACCGTCCCGCCGGCGACCAGCCCCGGGCCATCGAAAGCCTGGTCGAAGCCTTCAATAAAAAACACAAGCAGAAGCTCTGCCTCGTGGGTGTCACCGGCTCCGGCAAGACCTACACCATGGCCTCGTTCATCCAGGGCATCGCGCGGCCGGCCCTGGTGCTCACACACAACAAAACGCTGGCGGCCCAGCTCTATCGCGAGTTTCGCGAGTACTTTCCGGAGAACGCCGTCGAGTACTTCGTATCTTACTATGACTACTACCAACCCGAAGCTTACGTTCCGACGAGCGACACTTACATAGAGAAAGATGCTTCGATCAACGACGAGATTGATCGACTGCGTTTGCGTGCGACGTCGTCGTTGCTGGAGCGACGGGACGTGGTCATTGTTTCTTCGGTGTCGTGCATCTACGGTTTGGGCTCGCCCGAGGAGTACAAACACAGCCTCGTGATGCTCGACCGCGGCCTGGAACTGGATCGCAACACGGTGATTCGCCAGTTGTTACACGTACAGTACGCGCGCAACGATGTGGACTTTTCCCGTGGTAACTTTCGCGTGCGCGGGGATACCCTTGAGGTCTTTCCGGCGTATCGCGAAGAAGGCGTGCGCATTGAATGGTTCGGTGACGAGATCGAGGCGATTTCGTTGATCGACCCTTTGAGCGGTCGCGTGCTTTCGAAGAAAGAGCGCGTCATTATTTACCCGGCCAAGCACTTTATTACTTCGCCGCCGCGCCTGGAGCAGGCCACGAAGGCCATCGAAGACGAGCTGGGAGCGCAGATCAAACTGTTCCAGGAACAGGGCAAGCCCCTCGAAGCCGAGCGCATCGAACAACGCACGCGTTACGACGTGGAGATGCTGCGCACGATGGGCTATTGCAACGGCATCGAAAACTACTCGCGGCATCTCGCCGGACGCGAAGCCGGTGAGCGACCGGCCTGTTTGCTGGATTATTTTCCGGATGACTTCGTGGTAATCGTCGACGAATCGCACCAGACCATACCCCAGGTGCGCGGCATGTTCGAGGGCGACCGCGCGCGCAAACAAACGCTCGTGGATTTCGGCTTTCGCCTGCCGTCCGCGCTGGACAACCGCCCGCTGAACTTCGGCGAGTTCGAGACGATGGCCGAAAGCGTGCTCTGGGTTTCGGCGACGCCGAGTGACTATGAGCGCGAGAATTCGCAGCATACCGTCGAGCAGATCATCCGCCCCACGGGATTGCTGGATCCGGAAGTGGAAGTGCGGCCGGTGAAGAATCAGATCGAAGACCTGCTCGGCGAGATTCGCAAACGCATGGCCGCGGACGAGCGCGTGCTGGTGACCACGCTCACGAAGAAGATGGCCGAGGATCTTTCGGATTACCTGGCCGACATGGACGTGAACGTCGCCTATCTGCACAGCGAGATTCAAACGATCGAGCGGGTGGAGATCATTCGCGATTTGCGCAAGGGTGTATACGATGTGTTGGTGGGCGTGAACCTGCTGCGCGAAGGCCTCGATATGCCGGAGGTTTCCCTGGTGGCGATTCTCGACGCCGACAAAGAAGGCTTTTTGCGCAACGCGCGTTCGTTGATTCAAACGATCGGCCGGGCGGCGCGCAACGTAAACGGCCGGGCCATTCTCTATGCCGACAAAACCACGCCGTCCATGCAGAACGCCATCGACGAGACTCTGCGCCGCCGCAAGATTCAAGAAGAGCACAACGTCGCGAACAACATTACGCCTACGACGATTCGCAAGGCGATCCATGACATCATCGAGCGTAACTTCATCGAAGAAGACGAGGGCGAAGAAGAACGCCTGCTCGCGGAACTCGAAGAAGAGGTGAAGTTTAAGAAGGGCGCAAGCAAACGCGAGAAGATCGCCACCGTGCGTCAGGCCATGCTCGACGCGGCGCGCAACCTGGAATTTGAAAAGGCGGCGTTGTTGCGCGATAAGCTCCAGGCAATTGAAGAAGGCAAAGATTCCGGCGGAGACGGCAAAGGCTTGAAGAAGGCCGGCAAGCAGACGAAGAAAAAACCGTTTCGCCCGCGGTCGGGAACGAGCGGGAGTTCGCGGCGCAACAAGAGCGGCAAGCCGCGCGACAACGTCATCAGCATCGATAGCGCGCGGAAAAAAAAGAAACGTTCGAAAAAATCGTAGCCAGACGTCGACCGCCCGTGTGAAATCCGGGACATGCTGTCTTCATGGAAGTCGGCCTGGTCCTGGATTCTGGGCCGGCACATTTCCGAGCAACTCCCCGAACGAGAGCGCCGCGAGTTTCGCCTTACTATTAACACGCAGGTGGTGTTGATCTGCGTTAATCTTGTGATGTGGTTCGTCCCCGTTCCGCCGGAGGAGCACGGGGTCCTGCACCTGGCCAGTACCTTGTTTCTGGTAGAGCTGATCACTGCCTGGCTATTGCTCCGCAATCGTTACGCGCTGGCCGCGAAGGCGCTGACGCTCTTCGCCATGTGCGTGCATCTCTCTCTCATCGCGTTCGGGCTCACGACCCAGCACGCACACTTCTTTTACCCGGTGGTCAGTCTGCTCTCGCTTTTGATTTTTCGAAACCAGAATCGTTTCGTGCGCGCGGTCTTTGCCGTACTGCCCATAATCATTTTGATCATTCACCAGTCCTACTTCATGGTGCTGGGCGGTGAGGCCTATTACGGTCCGCGACCGGAAGAGTTTACTTTTGATCAAGTCGTTCTGGATTTGATCTTCAGCCAGTTCATTCTACTGTTTATCGTGTATCAGTTCATTCATGCTCGCGATCGGGCGGAGGCGACCCTGGAACTGGAGCACCAGAAATCGGAGCGTCTTTTGTTGAACATCCTGCCCCGGGAAGTCGCCGAGGAACTCAAGGCGAAAGGCGCGGCCGAACCGCGATTGTATAAATCGACTACGATCTGTTTTACCGACTTCAAAGGTTTCACGCAAATTGCCGAATCCCTGGCGCCAGCGGAACTCGTGGGCGAACTCGACCGCTGCTTTTCGTACTTCGACAACCTCATGAGCCGTCATAACCTGGAAAAACTCAAGACGATCGGCGACAGCTACATGTTTGCCGGCGGCATTCCCGTGGAGAATCGTACGCACGCGGTGGACTGCATACTTGCGGCGATCGAAATCCAGGCGTTTATGAATCAGATGAAAGACATCAAGGAACGACAGGGACTTCCGTACTGGGAATTGCGTCTGGGCATTCATTCGGGAGATCTCGTGGCCGGTGTCATCGGCGAAAAGAAATTCGCGTACGATGTCTGGAGCGATACGGTGAACACGGCAAGTCGTTGCGAATCGTCGGGCGTGCCCGGTCGAATCAACATTTCGGCGGAGACCTACGAGTTAGTGAAGGACTTCTTCGAATGTGAGTACCGCGGAGCAATCGAGGCCAAGAACAAAGGTAAGATCGAAATGTACTTCGTGATCGGGTTGCGCCCGGAATTACAGAGCGGCGGGGAAGAACGGTTGCCCAACGAAGAGTTTCAGCGGCGCTACACAGAATTGTCACAACGCTCTTAAAAGAGAACTGCGCTTGACCTGATTTGCACTCCGTCCTAGATTTGCTGCATGCGTTCCGTATTCGCCGCCATTCTCATCTTTACGGTTACTGGAGCATTCCAGAATTTCGAACTCGCCGCTCAGGGCATTAAGATCCAGGCAACGATCGATGCGCCGCATACGCCGGTCGGCTTCGCGGGTTCCTCGCCGCGCTACGTCTTACTTAAGAAAGGCGTTGCCGATTTGCAGAGCAAGGGTGTGGAGAGTTTGCCCGAAGTCTCGGCCGTGAAAGGCATTCCGCAGGCGCCGGAACGCGTGCGCGGTCGGGAAAACATTCAAAAGGCCATCAACGCGGATCAGTATTGGTCCATCCGCGGGGACTATCAGTTCGTCGACGTGGCGGAGCGTCGGGCCGGCCTGCTCCTGGAAAAGCGCGGGGAACGCAAGACCGTCAGCGGCAATCCGCAATGTCCCGACGGCTCGGCCTCGCGGTACGTGGAACAGTACGCCCGCTATCTTTGCGAAAAGACCAGAAAGTACATCGATACGGACGATTATCAGGAACGCTTCAAAGAGTACTACTTTGCCTTGATCGATCTGGATGCGAAGTCCGTCGTCTGGATGACTCGCCTCGAAGACTTCACTCTCGGAGTTAAGCCCATCGGCGTGCACACGGACGGCGGACAGTTTTACTTTTCGAACATCATCTACGTTTCGAGGGATGCCGGTAAGTCGGAAGGCAAAATTCATATTCGCGGTCTCGATCTAACGAACGGCAAGATTGCAACGAGCAAAGATTTCGACATCCCTGTGCGCACGTATAGCAGTTACAGCATCGATGTTTTCATGGCGGCGGACGGCAGTAAGATCGGCTTCGTGGAGTACGATGAGCCGGTAAATCGTAAGACCGGCGCGGGCAGCATTCAAAATCCCCCGGCGCAAACTTACGTATACGACGTGGCGTCGCAGAAGCTGCAAACGTTCCAGAGCGATGTAACGTCGTACGGTCGCGCGTTTTCGCGGGACGGTCGTTATTTGTACCTGGCCAGCAACGCCATGGCGCGCTTGACCGCTTACGATCTGGAAAGCGGCCAGAAAATCAAAACGGTGCCGTCGCCGCGGAACAGCTTCTTCGCCGTCGTGTCGCCGAACGATAAATGGATCTACGTCTTCGGTAAGACCGAGGTGCGCATCTACGATCGTGCGTCGCTGAAACTCGCGAAGAAGATTCCGCTCGGTGGTATTTTTAAGGGCGTGCAGTCGTTGCTCGTTTCGGAAGAGATGCAGGCCGCGCCGGACGGCAGCGTGGTGTTGTTTCCGTTGCTCGAGAAAGCGAAGAACGGGCCGTGGTGGTCGAAGAAAGACGACGGCGGGTTTTATGTGCTGGAGTTGGTGGAGTAATCCGCGAATCCAACCACACACGGACGCCTACTTCTCATCCAGCTCATGCACGGGCACCCAATCCTCCGGCACTTCTTGAATCATCAATAGCGTAATGCGTTCCGTGTACAATCGTGCCGGCCAATCGCTGGGATTTTCCTGGAGGATGTCGTGAAACAATTGCATGGCCTCCGGGAAGCGGCGGTTGCGGTAATGGTCCATGGCCTCGTGGAAACGGTCGCGGCTTTCCCATTTTTGTTCGGCGACGGCCGGGCGTTCGCCGTCCAGGCACTCGTAGACGTCCACGGGTTCCTTGCGTCCCTTCACGATGATGCGATCCAGGAATCGAAAGCGGAACTCTTCGGGGTTCTGTAGCGTGTCGACGACGGCATTGGAACAAACCATCGAAACACCGTAATGTCGCGTGAGTCCTTCGAGGCGCGACGCCAGGTTGACGTTGTCCGAGAACGCGTCGCCCTGGAGGCGTTGTTTATCGCCGACGACCCCGACCATCATATAACCGGAGTGCACGCCCAGGCCGAGGGCGATGGGCAGATGATGGCGTTCCCGTCGGGCGCGGTTGTAATCGCGGACCTGGGCCAGCTTCGCGATGCCCGCGCGTACGGCGTCGTCCGGTTGCTTCGGAAACAGCGCCATCATGCCGTCGCCCAGGTACTTGACAATGATCCCGCCGTGTCCGCGCACGATGGGGCTAACCTGTCCCAGGAAACTGTTAATGAAGTTGAAGTTCTCCGCCGGTGTCATGGATTCCGAGAGCGTGGTGAACGAGCGGATGTCGGAAAAAAGAACCGTCATGTCCCGGCTCACGTGATCGCCGGCTTCCACTTCCCAGATGTTGTCCCGGCCGAGATAACGTACGAATTCCCCGGGCACGAAGCGTCGGTACGCTTCACTCGTTCGACCAAGATCATTCATGGCACGCAGGAGGCCGTCGGTCATATCGTTGAATGCCCGGGCCAGGCGACCGAACTCGTCTTTGCGATCGACCGGCAGCCGGTAGTCCAGGTGGCCGGCGGCGATTTCGTTTACGCCGGTGCTGAGTTCGCGGATCGGCCGTGTAAGGTAGCGCGAAAAAACGTAAGCGAGAATAGCCAGTACGATCAGGGAGATGAACAAGGCCACGGAGGCGCGGCGCACGAAGGATTTACGAAAGCCCGCCAGCGCCCGCGTGCTGATCTCAATGATGACGACGCCGTTCGCCGCACCGCTTCGTTCGCGGATGGGTGCCATGACGGAAAGTACTTTGCCGTGCGCTGTTTGTTCGGCGTTGAGATTGAACTGTTCTTTGTTGTTCTGAACCACGCCTTTGATGGTTGCGATGTGATCCAGGGTATCTTCGAAGGAAGTACCGGGCGGATGCGGTTCGTCGAGGGCCGGGTTCTCTTCGCGACTGCCGGCATCCACGACGTAGTACAGGGCGTCGGTTTCGGAATCGTAGCGTAGCGAATAGACGTAGGTGATGTATGGTTCGGTGCGCAGCAGCTCGCGCATCCATCGATGGTAGCGCTGGAATGCCGCTGAGTCGACGTCCCGCGGATGCCGGAGCGCGGCGTGTTCCGTACCGTCCACTGTGAAGGCGAGCTGGCGGGCGAGGGCGAGCTTGCCGCGTACAAACTGCGCGTTGTAGCGGCGCGACATGAGAAATAACGTGGGCGCGCCGATGCCCCCGAACAGTACGACACCGGCGAGCAGAAAGGTGAGTAAGATGCGAGTGCGTACGCTCATGCGGCCGGCGCACCGCGTGGGTTCGTCAGAAAGGTTTGTAGATCGCGACGTAGGCCACCAGCGCTCCGAGGAGCGGGATCACCCACCACAGGATCTTTGCCAGGCCCGGTGAACGATACAGCATCGCCAGCAGGCCGCCCATGACGAACCACATGATCAGCTTGAACCAGATCCAGCCCGGCCAGTCACCGACACCCATGATGCCCAGGCGGGCCATCATACCGAAACCGGAGACGAGAATCAGCAACAGGCCGATGCCGTGCAGAATGGCGGCCGGCTTGCGCCCGCGGAAGTCTTTCGTTCCGCCGGAGAGCACGTGCAGGGCCACTCCGCCGAGAGCGAAGAAGAGGCCGATCACGCCGGCAAGGTGGATCACTTTGTAGAAGATCAGCGGCATAGTTCCCTCTGTTTAATGCTCCGCGAATCCGCGTACAGCATTTTTTCGTTATAGCAATAATCCCGGGAAGAACCCGAGCAGAATCAGCAGCGCCGTTCCAAGGAGCGCCACGGCCCCGTAGTTCCAGCGTCGGTCGGATTCCGGGGTCTCGTCTTCGTTGAGCCGGACGGCGCTGACGGCCCCGGGGCGAAACCAGATCGCCCGGAGGAGGCCGAAGTAGAAGAACGCCGCGACGACGGTGCCGAGGACGCCGATCACCAGGGCCAGGCTCACCGGTACGGCTAACATTCCACTGGAAGATGTTTGAAAGACCGCGAATACGACCAGGAACTTCGAAAAGAAACCCGCGGTGGGGGGAATGCCGGCGAAGCTCAAAAGAGCGATGCTCATCAACACGGCGTTGCGTCCGCGCCGGCGGCCGAGGCCTTCCAGGTCTTCGATGCTGTCCAGGTCGGCGTGGCGTGTTCCCAGGCGCAGCCACAGCGCGATGATTGTTAACGTCATGAGGCCGTAGACGAACAGGTAGAACGCGGCGGTTTGGGCGCCCGCGAAACCCACGGCCAGCAGAATGAAGCCGGCATTCAGCACGGATGAACATGCCAGGATGCGTTTGAGGTTCGTTTGCGCGATGCCCTGCAGGCCGCCGAAGAGAAACGAAAGCACCGCCGCGCCGAGCAGCACCGGGCGCCAGTAATCCGCGAAGGCGTAGAACGGACCATCTTGCAAAAGACGGTACATCATGGCGAAGTAGGCGACCTTCGCCGGCACCGCGATCACGGCCGTCGCGGCAAAGGACGATCCCTGGTAAACGTCGAGCAGGTAGCCGTGAAACGGGGCTGCCGCCGTCTTGAAAAAGAGCGCGGCAAGCATCAGCACCAGGGCCGCGAGAGCCAGGCCGGGATAACTCACAGTACCGCTCGTGACGAGTACGGCATGGATTCGGCTCAGTTCAATGAAGCCCGTGGAGCCGTAGAGCAGCGAGACGCCGAATAGCAGCAGCGCCCCGGCGACGGCACCCAGGAGCAGGTACTTCATGCCGGCCTCATTCGACCGGCGATCCCGGCGGCTGAAACCCGCAAGGGCGTAGGTGGGAATGGAGACGAGCTGAAAGGCGATGAACAGCGTCGGCAGGTTCCCCGCAAAGATCAAACTAAGCCCGCCCAACGTCGAACAGAGCACGATGAGTCGCCAGTCGGTATCGTCCACGTGTACTTTCGCAAAATAGCCGTGGCTGAGCAGCATCACCATGGCCGTGAGCAGCAAATACACGAACGCAAACTCTTTGGCACCGGAAGTTATGGAGATCGCCCCGCCGAAGAACTTGTGTCCCGGCACGAGCAGCGCAATGAACAACGCGCCCGTAAGCAGCGTCACCATGGACACCCAGAGCGAGGCGCTTTCCGAACGGCCGGGACGCTTGAGCGCGGAGAGTACCAGCAGTACGGCAATGCCGGCGATGAGCGGGAGCTGTGAAATGAGATACGAGTTCATGATATCAACGGTAGATCAGCACGGCTCCTTCCACGGCGGCGAGAATCAACATGGGCTGTAGCCCGGTCACGATCCAGATCGTGGCGAGGCCGAGGCCGGGAATTGTTTCCACCACGCTGAAGTCCGCGGCGACGGGACCATCCGGAGTCCGGTCTGTACCGAGAAAATCGCGATGATAGATGCGCACGATGGCGGCGGCGGAAAGTAACAATCCGAGCAAAGCGACGAAGGCCGTGCCCGCCGACTCGCGATACGCGGAGAAGAGAATGAGCAGCTCCGCGGCGAAGCTGCCCGCCCCGGGCAGACTGATCGAAACGAAAATCGCCGTGAGCAACAATGCGCTGAGTCGCGGTAAACGCAACTTAAGTCCACGCAGGTCGGTGTGGGCCTCGGAGCTTTCGGAGATGCGGCCTTCGAGACAGAACAGCGCCGTCATGATCAAGCCGTGATTGAACATCTGAAAGAGGGCCGCGCCGAGGGCCGAGCCGTCCCGGGCATCGTTGCCGAGGGCGGTAAACATGCCGAGGGCGATGAGGCTCAAGTGCGTCAGCGACGAATACACGAGCACGTCCCGCATGCTCTGCACGCCCAGGCACAACAGCGCGCCGTAGACAATGCCGCTCAGCGCGAGCGTTTGCAACAGGCCGGCCACCGGCGCCGCTACCGTTACGTAGCCCCCGCAAACGATGACGAGGAAACCGTAGGCGCCGAGTTTCGACATGGCGGCGGAGAGAATCGTTCGCGCGAGCGCCGGCGAACCGTGATAGGTTTCGCGCAGCCAGCCGTGAAACGGAAACAGCGGCATCTTCACCGCGAAGGCCGCGAAGAAACCGGCGAGCGTCCACGCCCGGGCCGTCGGCGAAAGCGATGCGACAACCTCCGCCAGTTGCGTGAGGCGTACGTCACTGCCGGCCGAGGCGACCAGCACGGCGATGGACGCGAGCATCGATAGACTGCCGAGCAGCGTGAATAACAAGAAGCGCGTCAGCGCACCGCTGACGACCTCGCGAGAACCGCCCCGTTCGGCGACGCCGTGCAATCCGATCCAGAAATACGCACCGATCAATGCGAGTTCGAAAAATCCGTAAAAGAGCACCAGGCTGTCCGCGAGAAACGCGCCCATGAGTCCGATGTGCAGAATGTTCGCGGAGATGTAGAACGACCGGTCACGACCGAGATACGTCGGGCGCAACCAGTAATACGCCAGGGGCAGGACCAGGCCGAGCATGAGAATCAACACGGCGTTGGTCGGTCGCAGATGGAGAGCGAGGGCGATCTTTAATGTGATCGTATCGGAACTTAGTATATTAACATTCCCGAGGGCCAGGCGCAGTTCCTCGCCGCCGAACAACACGCTGCTGCCGACGAAGAGGAGTGCGAGGCCGTTCAGGACCTGGGCCAGCAGCTCCGCATTCGCCCGGTGGCGGTCGTCGCGCAGGTAGACCTGCACGGCGATGGACACGAACAGTATGAGAAACGGCAGCGCAAGCATCGGGTCTATCTCCATAGCAGGGCGGCTCCCAACATTACAACCAGGGCGGCGATCAGGGCGAAGGCGTAATGATCCACCAGACCGCGCTGCATTTGCCGCAGCAGCCGTGACAACTGCACGAACAGCATACCCGATCGCCGCAGACTGCCGATGATCAGGGGCGATTCGATCAAATTGTACGCGCCGCGGGCGCCGCTTTGCAGAGGCCGAAGCAGAACCAGGCGGTAAACATCGTCAAAGTAGAAGTTATGCGCGAGCAGTCGCGCCGGTCGAAAGACGGTCCAGTGTTCCAGGCGGGCCCGGCGTTCGGCGTTGTAGAAGGAAACGAAGACGAGACCACCGATGAGCAGACCCGCAACGGCGTTCTTGATGATCGTCGCAAGCCCCGGTTCACTCATGGCCCGACTGCCGGCGATCATGTGATGCAGCGTGCCTGTTCCGCCGTAACTTTCAGTGGCCGAGAAGATACCGAAGGCCGGGGCGACAACAATGAGCACGCCCAGGACGAGGCGAATCCACAGCCCGCTTTCCCCGGCGTAGCTTGCGTTGGACTGTCCTTCCAGGTAACCGAGCATGCGAAAGATGTAGACGAGGCCCAACAGCTCCGCCGTGAATTCGATCCAGTAGACCACACTGCCGGAAAGTCCGAAGAACGCCGCCGTGCCGGCCGGATGTGCAACGGCGTGCATTACGAACTCCTTCGAAAAGAACGAGGCCGAAACATACGGAACAAAACCCGCGGCTCCGAGAGCGCCGATCCAGAACGCCAGCCGGGTGACGGGCATGCTGCGCAGACAACCGGTGAGCTTGCGCATATCCTGTTCGTGATGCTGGAAGGCGATGACGCTGCCGGCCGCGAGAAAAAGCAACGCCTTGAACGCGGCGTGACCGAAGAGATGCATCACGGCGCCGCCGCTATGGCCCGCGGAGAGGGCCAGGAACATCAGCGCCAGGTGGGACAGCGTGGAGTATGCGAGGACTTTCTTAACATCGTACTGTACGCACGCAAGGATCGCCGCGACGATGAGCGTAAGCAGCGCCGCCACGAACACCACGTTCAGCGCGACGGGGGCCAGGGTAAACAGCCAATCCAGTCGCGCTAACAGATAGACGCCGGCAGTTACCATGGTTGCGGCATGAATCAGAGCGGAGACCGGCGTCGGTCCGGCCATGGCGTCCGGCAACCAGAGGTGCAGCGGCATTTGCGCGCTCTTGCCGAAGGCGCCGCCGAGCAAGAACAACGCCGCGTACTGGAGTTGCACGAGCTGTTCGGCATCGAAAGGTACGTTCGCGACGATGTGACCGCCGGTGAGACCCAGCAGTTCGTGAAAGCCGGCAAAAGAAACGGTGCCGGCGACGTCGAACAACAGAAAGACGCCGATCAAGAAAAAGGCGTCGCCTACGCGATTGAAAAAGAACGCGCGATACGCCGCGGGCGGGGCGTAGCCGCTTTTCCAGTAATGGCCGATCAACAGGTAGCTCGCAAGGCCCACGCCCTCCCATCCGAGAAACACGAGGAAAAGATTTTCGCCGATCACCAGCAACAGCATGGCGGCGATGAAAAACGTAATGCTTGCGAAGTAGCGCGCGCTGTCTTTGTCGCCGCGCATGTACTGAACCGAGTAGGCGACGATCAACGTGCCGAAGCCTGTAATCAGCAACACCAACGGTAGCGAAAGAGAGTCGACGTAGTATCCGAAGAGGGCCTGCACATCCTTCGTCAAGATCCAGGCGCCGGCATCCCAGGTCACCGGCTCCATCGCAATGAACGAGTCCACGCCCAGAGTAATGTTCACCGCCATGAGAAAAACGAGCAAGACCGAGAGCACGGCCAGGGTTCCCTGTACGGCGTAACTCATGCGCCGGCCGAAGACGGCCAGCAGTACGGCCGCCCCGCCGGGAATCACGGGAAGCAGAGACAACCAGCCGCTCACGACGGCCCCCGGTCTTCGCCCAATTCGGCAATCTCGTCGCTGGCAATGCGCCCGCGGTTCTTGAAGATTAAGATGAGCAGAGATAAACCTACGGCCGCCTCGACGGCCGCGGCGCCGATGGAGAGCATGTAGAGATACTGGCCGGCTTCGGTGCCGCGCCAGAGAAAGTAGTTAAATGCCACAAAGGAAATGTTAATGCCGTTAAGCATGATCTCCACGCAAATGAGAATCATCATGATGTTCTTGCGCGTGAGTACGCCGTAGAGGCCGGTGCCGGTCAGGACCAGAGAGAGCAGCAGGCAGTTTTGTAGCGTGAAGAAGGACACTAGTCGGTCTCCTTTTCTTGCGCCGGCCGCGGCTTTGCCAGGTTGACCGCGGCGACGATGCCCGCGAGAATCAAGAATGCAGTCAACTGAAACGAAACGAAGTACGGGCTCTCCGTGCCGTCCGCAAAGAGCAGGCGACCCAGGCTGAGAACGGAACCGAACTCTTCCGGGGCTTCACCGGCGCCGGTGATTTCGGAATCGGGCAGGGCGTTTACGATGAGCGCATACAACAGAGCGCAGCCCGTGATTACGAGCAGCAACACGCGCAGCTTTTCCGGGCCGGTTGCGCTTTCCGCGCGGGCCTGTTCTTCGGAGATGAACGGCGCCGGGTTGATCATCATAACAACGAACGTGAAGAGCACCAGGATGGCGCCGCTGTACACCAGGATCTGCAGCACGCCGACGAACGGTGCGTGCAATAAGATGTAGATGCCCGTCGTGGGCACGAACGAAAAGATGAGCAGGAACGTGGAGCGTACCGGGTTACCGATGAGCACCACGGACACGGACAGAAAGACCAGGCTGAAAGCGAGGATTACAAAAAGGGCGTCGGTGAGTTCTCCCATGTAGTTGCGATGGTTCGTCTGATTAGTTGTTCAGGAGCCTGTCGATGTCGTAAATGAAGTCCTCGCGTTTGTCGTAAACGCGCGGGACTTTGTTGGTCATTTCGATGGCTTCTTTCGGACACGCCTCGACGCAGTAGCCGCAGTAAATACAGCGCAGCATGTCGATGTCAAAGACTTTTGGAATCTTGTCGCGGTCCTGCCATTCGTCCGGCGCGGCCTGCGCTTCGATGTGAATACACTCCGCCGGACACGCCGTGGCGCACATGAAACAGGCCACGCACTTCATGCGACCCTGGGGATCCCTGGTCAGCCGATGTTCGCCGCGAAAACGCGCGTTGATATTCGGCTGCTGTTCCGGGTATTGCAGCGTCACCGGTTTGCGAAAAAACTGCGCCAGGGAAATCGCCAGGCCGCGCATGAGGCGCATGGTGTAATAAAACGCCGAACGAAAACCGGAAAGCGGAACGCGGGATGTCTGGGATTTGTTCATAAGATTGTCTTAAATGATGTTAGCGAGCGGCAGTCTCGAAGTAGTCGATGTAACGATAGAGTTCGATGACGGCCACGGTCAGGAAGATGTTCGCGACGCCCAGGGGAATGAGGCGATTCCAGCCGAAACGCATAAGCTGGTCCCAGCGCACCCGGGGCAGCGTCCAGCGCACCCACATGAAAAAGAAAATCAGCAGCATCGTTTTCGTAAAGTGAATCCCGCCGCTGATCACGGCGCCGGCAAATCCTTGCGGGATCGTAACGAACGGCAACGTCCAGCCGCCGAAAAACAGCACGACCATGAGCGCGCACATGACCCACAGCGCCGCGTACTCGCCGAACATGAACCATCCGAAGCGAATGCCGGAGTACTCGGTATGATAGCCGCCGACGAGTTCCTGCTCGGCCTCGGCCAGGTCGAACGGTGCGCGATTGGTCTCGGCGAAGGCCGCGATCATGAACAACAGGAACGTCGCCGGTTGCAGGAAGACGTTCCAGGCCGGTAGAAAACCGAGGATCAACGGCCGCTCGGCCTGTTGCAGAACGGTTTCTACTAAATTAAACGTGCCGGTTAAGAGAATCGTCGCCGCCACGGCCAGGCCCAGGACGATCTCGTAGCTAACGAGTTGCGCGCAGGCCCGGATGCCGCCGAGCATGGCGTACTGGTTGCCCGAAGACCAGCCGGCGTAGGCGATGCCGTACGAAGCCACCGAAGAAATTGCGAGGATGACCACTAACGCAAGATCAACATCAGCTACGACGATGGGTATCATCGCGCCGCCGTCCGTCGCGAGAAAGACCCCCGCCGGAATCAAACCGAACGACATGAGCCCCGGCAGAAACGTGACGATGGGTGCGGCGAGATAGATCCAGCGATCCGCGCCCTCGGGGCGGAACTGCTCTTTGAAGAGCAGCTTGATGCCGTCCATCGCGGTCTGGAAGATTCCTGCCGGGCCCATGCGATTGGGGCCCACGCGTCGTTGAATGCGCGCGCTCACCTTGCGTTCCATCCAGACCAGGTTCGGAACGATCGACAACATTACCGCCAGGGCAACGCCGGATTTCAGCAGTAGTTCGAGAAAGTAGTCCATCAGGTAGCCACGCCCCGCAGTTGCAGCTCGCGCACTTTTGCGAAGACCTCGCTCACGCTGCGCCCGAACGCGGCCGGTTCCACCGCGGCCTTGAACTTTTGTCGCGAGCCCTGGAAATTCATGAACGATCCCGAAGTCTCGAAGTGCGTGAGCGTTGACACCATGAGGCTCGCGCGTTTCGCCAGGTCGCTTTCATAAAAGTCGAAGACCGTGACCGTTTCGGCGCGGTCGATGATCGCCGTGACTTCCGGCGGCGGCGTAAAGTCCGGCACGTTCGAAATGATGACCAGATTGTCGATGTCGCTGTTTGCCAGGTCCGCAAGGTTCGTTGCGACGTCGCCCAGGATTGTTTCGAATCCGGAGCGGTTCGGATTCTTATCGCCGTGAATCGTGAAACCGGGGAAGGCCTGATCTTCGACGACGTCTTTGCCGAACGCGGCGATGCGTACGTTCTCGCGATGTTTGACTTCCTCGGACAGAAGTTCGAAGGTCTCACAGTTGTTCCACAGGCCGGCAAGATAGACCGTATTTTTCTGGAACAATCGGTCGCCGAGTTTTTCGAAAGCGTCTTTCCAGGGGATCTCAACGACCTGACCGTCCGCAACTTCGCGGCAAAGGTTCAGGCGATCGTCACCGTACACATAGGGAAAACTCAGGCGCCCGTAGTCGCACATCCAGGCTTTGTTCACGGCGTCGTTGCGGCGCGGTCGAATGCGTTTGATCTCGCCCTGGCGATTGGCGTCCACGTACGTATTGCAACCCACGGAACAGTCGGCGCAGACGGACTCCGCGGACTTCAACTCCCACACGCGCTGGCGATACAAAAAGTCCGAAGAAACCAACGCACCCACCGGACAGATGTCCACCGTGTTCATCGACAGCGCATTGTCTAATGTGCGCCCGGGGAAAACTACGATTTCGGAATGATCACCGCGATTACCCACGGCGAGTTCGCCGGTGCCGCTGACCTCGTCGGTGAATCGTACGCAACGCGTGCACACGATGCAACGCGAGCCCCAGTACTTCACGTGCGGGCCCAGCGTGGCTTTCGGGCGCACGACTTTCTCTTCTGCGAAACGGCCGTGGTCCCGCCCGTACTCGTAGCTGTAATTCTGCAAACGGCACTCCCCGGCCTGGTCGCACTCGGGGCAGTCCAGGGGATGGTTGATCAGCAGAAACTCCATGATCGAGCGTCGCTCCTGCTGTACGTCCTCGCTGATCGTATCGACGTCCATGCCCTCGGTTACCGGCGTACCGCAGGCGATGACCGGTTTCGGCATGCCGGCGACTTTCACCAGGCACATGCGGCAGTTTCCGGCGATGCTCAGATCCTCATGATAACAGTAGTGCGGAACCTCGATGCCGTTCTTGTGGCACGCCTGAATCAGCGACCACTCCGCCGGCACGACATAATCGCGCCCGTTAATCTTTAGTGAAACATTCTTAGCCATTGCTTCGCCTTTCAAATTCGGAGCGGAACTCCGTCACGTAACTCGCCGCCGGCATGGCCGCGGCGTCGGCCAGGGCGCAGATGGTCCGACCGCGCATGTTGTTCGTAATCTCAAGCAGCAAGTCGAGATCCTTCGATTGTGTGCCTCCGGCGGCCGACCGCGCGACGATTTTTTCCAGCCAGCCCGTACCCTCGCGGCACGGCGTGCACTGGCCGCAACTTTCGTGATGATAAAATCGCATGAGGTTCCAGAGTGCGTCCACCATGTCCGTGTCTTCGTCGAGTACGGTGATTGCGCCGGAGCCGAGAAAGCTGCCGTAACGGGCGATGCTTTCATAATCGAGGTTCGCTTTTTCAATGCTGTCTCCGGTCAACAGCGGCGTCGACGAACCGCCGGGGATTACGGCTTTGATCGCCTTGCCGTTCTTTACGCCGTTGCCGTAGCGGCCGTCGTGGATCAGCGTGCGGAGCGGCGTCCCCAGGGGCACCTCGTAGTTGCCGGGTTGATTCACGTGACCGGAGAGCGAAAAGATCTTAAAGCCGGGGCTCTTCTCGGTCCCCCATTGCGTGTACCAATCCGCGCCGTTTCTGACGATGTGCGGAAGATTGCAGATGGTCTCGACGTTGTTGATGATCGTCGGTGCCTGGAACAACCCCGCCACCGCCGGAAACGGCGGCTTGAGCTTCGGATAACCGCGATTGCCCTCGATGGATGTGAGCATGGCCGTCTCTTCACCGCAGATGTACGCTCCGGCCCCGCGGACCAGGCTGATCCTGAAGTCGTAGCCTGTGCCGAAGATGTTCGTACCGAGAAAACCCTTTGCTTCGGCCGCTTTGATCGCCGCGCGCATCCGTTCGTAACCGAGAATGAATTCCCCGCGCAAATAACAAAACGCATGATGACAGCCGATGGCGAAACCGGCGATGATCATGCCTTCGATTAACTGGTGCGGATCGCATTCTAAGAGATAACGATCCTTGAAGGTGCCCGGCTCGGACTCGTCCCCGTTTACGACGAGGTACGTCGGCTTGCCGGTATCTTTCGCGAGAAACGACCACTTGCGTCCCGTGGGAAAGCCGGCCCCCCCGCGCCCGCGCAGCCCGGAGTCGAGCACGGTCTTGATGATCGCCTCGGGTTCGAGGCCGAGGGCGTTCCGGGCCGTGTCGTACCCGCCGCGGCCGAGATAATGCTCCATCGTCCACGCGTTGTCTTCGTGGATGTAGCGGGTGAGTACTGGTTCGAAGTGTTGCATTAGTTTCTGATTGGACTCCGAGGACCGAGGGTCCGAGGTGAAAGAAAGAGGGAAGTTAAGGGACGGCTATGAAATTCTTCTTCGGATGAATACCTGCATACTAAGATGGCTTTCATAGCAAAACACCCCATCAATCAACCTCCCATTCTTCCCTCGGTACCTCGGTCCTCGGAGTAACAAACCTCTTCAAGGTACGTCCTGTTTCACGGGTATATGCGGAATCCCCGTCTCCATCCTCCGCCCGACCTGGCTCGCGTAATCCTTTGCCGACCTGCCCTCGCTTTTCAGCAAGTCCTCCAGCATACTGCGCAATGCTTCACCGCTTATTTTTACATGATGCACGGAGTCCACCTGGATCACCGGCGGGCGGTCGCAATCGGCGAGGCACTCGACCTTCTCCAATGAAAACAATCCGTCCTGGGTAATCTCGCCGGGTTTGATGTTCAGCACCGCTTCGATTTCCCGGAGCGCGTCCTTCGCCCCGCCGAGATCGCACATGAGCGTGCGACAGACCATGAGCCGGTGTTTCCCGTGCCAGGGCCGCTTAAAGTGCGTATAAAAACTCGTCATGCCCAGGACGTGGGATGGAGCCACCTCGCACAGCTCCGCGGCCAGCTCCATGCCGGCGTCGTCGATGCAGCCGAACTCGCGTTCCACGAGACGCAGGATCATCAACAGCGCGGACTTCTTGTTCGGGAAGTCCGCGAGGATCTCGTCCGCCTCGGCGCGGGCCGCCGTCGATAGTTGTGCGATGTGCGTGCTCATTCTAATGATAACAAAAAGTAACTTAGCGGTCCAGCTCGCCGGCGATTACGTTGAACGAACCCAGGATCGTTACCAGGTCCGCCACCATGTGGCCTTCTAAAATTTTGCTGTAGATCTGGTAATTGTGAAACGACGGCGGCCGGACGCGCAGTCGGTACGGCGACGAACCGCCGTCGGAAACGATGAAGAAACCCAGTTCGCCGTTGGGCGCTTCGGTCGCGGAGTAACCGGAAGTCTTCGCGGGCTGAATGCCGTGGTTGCCGCCGGGCATAATGACTTTGAAGTGATGGATCAACGATTCCATGTCCGTGTAGACGGAGAGTTTGTCCGGGAGCACGTGCTTCTGATCCTCGAAGTTGATCGGGCCCGGTTCCAGGCGCTCCAGCGCCTGTTCGATGATTCGAATGGACTGGTCCATCTCGTCCAGGCGAATCGCGTAGCGCGCGTAAGAATCGCCCTCGGTATAACACGGCACGTCGAAGGAAAACTCGGCGTAGTCCATGTACGGACGAAAGCGGCGCAGATCATAGTGCACTCCCGAGGCGCGGGCGATGGGGCCGCTCAGCCCGTAGTCCAGGGCGTCCTCGCGCGAAATGACGCCGATCCCTTTCGTGCGATTCAGGAAGATGGGATTTTCCAGAAACGAATCGCGGAAGCGGCCGACGGTTTCTTTGACGCCGACGAGCAGAGCGCGCGTGCGTTCTTCGAAGTCCGCCGGCAGGTCGAAGGCCAGGCCGCCGACGCGGGTGTAGCTGGTCGTCAGGCGCGTGCCCGTTACGGATTCAAAAACGTCGTAGAGTTTTTCGCGCTCGACGAAGGCCCAGAGAATAGAAGAAAACGCGCCGATGTCCATGGTCATGGCGCCCATCGAGAAGATGTGATCGGCGATGCGGGACATCTCGGCCAGGATGATGCGGATCAACCGGCAGCGTCGCGGTACGCGGATGTCGAGCAGATCCTCCACGGCCAGGGCGTAGCCGATGTTGTTGTTCAGCGGCGAGATGTAGTTCATGCGATCGGTCACCGTCACGAACTGATTGTACGAACGATATTCCGCGAGCTTCTCGAAGCCCGTGTGCAGGAAGCCGATCTCCTGGTCGCAGCGAATTACCTTCTCGCCCTCGATCTCCAGCATGAGCCGCAACGTACCGTGCGTCGCCGGATGCGACGGGCCCACGTTCATGTGAAGGGTGTTCTCTTTCTCTTCGATGATTTCGGAGGAGTAGGTATACATGCAGATGGCGTAACAAGGAAGACCGAAACGCTTCGATTTTGATTTAGACGCGGCCCCCGGAAACGGCCAGTACTTTCCAGGCCCGCTCTGCGGAACGCGGGGTAAAAAGTAAGGGGGTCGTGAGATTCGATCTGATTGAAGGTGTGACGCCTCAGTCGAGGCGGATTCCCAGGGACTCCTGTGCTTCGGCACCGTCCAACTGTGTGCCGGGGGAAGTATCGAGGCCGCCCTCCGATCCGTAATAAATGAAGACCCTGCCCGGTATACCGAAGCCCGTATCCGAAACGGCAAGATCGTTGTAGCCGTTGCCGTCCCAGTCCCCTGTCTGCAAGTCGATTCCGAACGTGCTCGCCGTGCCGGTGAACTGGTACAGAAGGTCCGCCCCGCCGACGCTTGCCGGAATGCTTGAACCGCCCGGAATGATGCTCACCAGCCCGAGCCCCGGAAACGTTGTGATCATTTCGGGAATGCCGTCGTTGTTCAGGTCGCCGGCACCGGCGCTGCTGCTGTCCGAAGCGACGGCGGGGGTAAACATCGCGTCCGCAGACGTTTGCACGCTCGACGTGAAACCGGCCGCGGTGCTCAAAAAGAGATACGTAAGATCGGCGTTGGCGGCAATCAATATGTCGCCCCGGCCGTCGTTGTTGAAGTCCGCGAACTGCGGGTCCACGCCGAGTTCGCCGCCGCCCACGCCGGAGAAGGTGGCGTCCGCCGTGCCGAGGCTGGCCGTGGCCGCACCGCCCGCGATGCCGCTTGCGCTTCCGGAGAATATGTAGACGCGACCGTCGACTCCGCCGGCCGCCCACCCTATAGACGACACCGCCAGTTCGGCGAAACCGTCGCCGTCTACGTCCGCGATTTGCAGAAAAGAGCCGGCCTCGTC
The DNA here is from genome assembly GCA_965227295.1 of Leptonemataceae bacterium. GTDB lineage: Bacteria > Spirochaetota > Leptospiria > Leptospirales > Leptonemataceae > JANSYA01. The sequence continues at coordinate 1,256,247 of OZ245742.1, forward strand.
GTTCGCGTTCTCGGCGCTCAGCACGGTCGTAGCCGTGGCGGACGGACCGGCCGCGCTTCCGTAGTAGATGCGCACGGTGCCGGCGCTGCCGTTTTCGAGGGTGGCGCCGGCGGCGATGTCGTCGTAGCCGTCCCCGTTGAGATCGCCCGCGGCCACGGCGTCTCCCAACTGGGCGTTCAGCGGTCCCGACATCGTGACGTCGGCCTCCGTTGAGGCCGTGGTTGCAATCCCGCCGGCCCGGCCGTAGAAAACGTAGACCGCCCCGGAGTTGGCGAAAGGTGTCTCCACGTCCATGGCGCCGACGATCAAATCGGAGTAGCCGTCCCCGTTGACGTCGCCGCTGACCACGTCGTTCGCGAACTGATCGCCCGTCGCCGCTCCGTCGATGACGGTATCCGGTGCCGCCGTGGACAGGCCGCTGTCGATCCGGGCACCGCCGTGATACACGTAGACGCGGCCCGGAACCCCCGTGCGCCGGCCGGCCAGTACCAGATCGCGATACCCATCGCCGTTTAGATCGCGATTGTGTTGCTTCGTGATGCTCAGGGTTGTGAGGTCGGATGACGGCGACGGGAAGATCGACCGCACCCGGACCGTGAGCGTGTGTTGGCTGCCCTCACGCCAGGTCAGCGGCAGGCGATAGGAGAACGCGTTCCCGACCAGCGTTGCCGTCTCAAAGCTGCCGCCGTCAGCGGATACCTCAACGCCGAACACGCCCGTGGAAGAAGCTACGGTGCCCGTAAAGAATCCACTCACGGCGTCCCCTCCATCGCGAAAGTTGGAAGTAAGTAAGGCCCCGTCGGGCACCTGGACCAGGAACGCCGTGAGTGGATTGCACAGTACGTCCATGGATACGCAGTCCGCCCGGGTGTGATTGCACTGTGCGCAAAGCAATAGCGCACCGGCTGCAACGAAACGGGGAAAAACGTTCATAGATTCCTGGAATGCCCCCGCGTGGCCGCGTAGACCGGAAAGCTCGCCCGCTCGCCGCGACCGCGGAGCGGGTAGTCTTTGCGCAGCGGATGCCCGTCGTAGTCGTCGGGCATGAGGATGCGCTTCAGATTCGGATGATCGCTGAAGCGGATGCCGTACAAATCGTAAACTTCACGTTCGCACCAGTTAGCGCCCGCGAAGATCGACGCAACCGATGCAATCTCGGCGCCGTTCTCCGGAAGATGGCAGGTGAAGCGGACGCGCTGGCCCAGTTCCGGCGAAAGCAGGACATAGACGACGGCGTAACGCCCCGGTCGCGGCTCGGAGTAGTCGGCGTAGTCGACAGCACTCAGGTCGATGAAGTACGTAAAGCGCAGCTCCGGATCCTGTTTGATCGCTCGCAGCAAGCCGAAGATTGCGAGCGCCTCGACCTCGAAGGACCAGCCGCCCGGTTCCTCCCGGGCCTCGCCGCGTAGCGCACCGCCCGCATGTTTCTCAATGCGTTCCCGAGTATGCGCCTTGTTTTCGGGGCGATGAATGATCATAGACTCATCTTGCTAAAAGTTAGCGAGTGACGTATTCCGCCGAGCGATGTTCGCCGCGCTGCGCTTTTTTCTGGATCATCAACAGCGCGTCGATGAACGCCTCCGGCCGCGGCGGGCAACCGGGGATGTAGGCGTCCACGGGAATGAACTGGTCCACGCCCTGAATCAACGTGTAGGTATTGAAGACGCCGCCCGTGGAAGCGCAGGCGCCCATCGAGATGCACCACTTCGGTTCGGGCATCTGTTCCCAGATGCGTGTGAGCACCGGCATCATCTTAAGCGAGATGCGCCCGCTCACGATCAACAGGTCCGACTGACGTGGGGAGAACTTCAGAACCTCGGCGCCGAAGCGCGACGAGTCGTACTTCGGCATGTAGGACGCCATCATCTCAATGGCGCAGCAGGCCACGCCGAAGGGCATGGGCCACAGCGACTTCGCGCGCGCATAGTTGATGATGGTATCCAGGCGCGTTGTGGAAAAATCAAAATCGGACATAGCTCATAAATTGCGTGCGCGATCAATCCCACTCCAGCACGCGTTTACGAATCTCGTACCACATGCCCACGGCGACGACGATCAAAAACGGCAGCACGGACACCAGCGAACCGACGCCGAACTCGCGGTACCCCACGGCCCAGGGCAGCAGGAAGATCGTCTCGATGTCGAAGAGCATGAACAGCAACGCCACGGCGTAGAACTTTACCGGGAATGGTTTGTGTGGATCGTCGAGCTGGTCCATGCCGCACTCGTACGGTGTGAACTTATTTTTCGAAACCAGGCGCGGGCCGAGAAAGGCCGAGAGCGCCAGCCCGCCGACGCCGACCAGCGTGGCGATGAGCATATAGAGACCGAGGGGCAGGTATTCTTCGAGCATGGCACGGCTTTGCGCCGACGCACGGCGACACTGGCAGTCAATCACAGGATGGGCGACCTGGCCAGTCTTTTCCAGTTTGACGGGACGGTCGTTCGGCGTCGCATATACCCTGGATGGCGTCTTTCTTCAATAGTACAGAGCGAATCGCCCTGCTGCTGGTCGCTGCTTTTGTGCTGCTGCTTTTGCCCGCGCTCCCCGTGCCCGTCGTCTACCAAATCGACGGATCGTTCTACGCCTACGCCGGCTGGAACATGTGGCAGACCGGCGATTGGCTCGTACCGCAGTACATCAATCCGAACCCCTATTGTTTTCCCGCGCTGGAAGAGCCGCGTTATCAAAAGCTCATCCTGCATTACTGGCTCACCGCCGGTTCCGTCGGCGCCTTCGGTTCCTCCCTGCTCGCCACGCGCCTGCCGTCGCTGCTCTTCACGGCGTTCATTGCGCTCTTGATCCCCGCGTTCGCCCGGCGGCTTTTCGCGAGCGCCCGTGCCGGCCTCATTGCCGTGGCGGTCTTTCTGTCGTGTTTCTTAACGTTCGAGTATGCCCGCGTCGCCATGACGGACATGACGAACATCTTCTTTGCCTGGGCGGGCATGCTGGCGTTCTTTCGCTGGTACTTCGGCGGCCGCGACATGCGCTTCGCGTTGCTCGCCTGGATTCTGGTGGGCCTGTCCGGCATGAACAAGGGACCGCCGGGACCCATGTTTACGATCGGCCTCGCCGCGCCGTACTTGCTGATTGTCGAAGGCCGCGAGCGCTGGCGTACGTTGTGGCAGGGTACGGTCTACGGCCTGGGCCCGCTGGTGTTTCTCGTGCTCGTCCTCTGGTGGCCGGCCTACATGTACTTCTTCGTGATGGGCGACGAGTTTTTAGCGGGGCTTTTGGGACTCGAGTACGCCGATCGCATGGCCGGGCCGTTCCAGAATTTCATTACGCATTTGTTCGATAAGTCGTACCCGCTCATGTCCGTCACGAATACGTTGCCCTGGTCGCTGATTGTGCTGGCGTTTGTATTTACGAAAGCCGGCCGCGATCTCTTCCGTAATCGTGCCGGCGACGCCGAAGCGACACCGGCGCAGCAAAGGTACATTATGATGTACTTAGTCGCCTGGGCCGTTGTGCCGCTGCTCACCGCCATGTTTGCCGGATTGTACAAGCCGAACTACCTCATCCCCGGCCTGCTGCCGTTTTGTTTGCTCGCGGGCACGCTCATTGATCGCGGCCTCGACGTGAAAAACGGCGGTGCCTTTTACGGCTGGCCGCGCCGCGTGGTCGGCATCTTCATCGTGGCCGCATTTGTTTTGATCCTGGTGCTCGCATTGATTCTCGCCGCGGCGATTCCGGTCTTCGGTGAGCTGCCGGTACGTTTTTCACCGGGATACCTGTTGTATCTGCTGCTGCCCCTGGCAGGCCTGGCGGGGACGATGTATCTTTTTTTCGTGCACCGGCGGTATCCCGCGGCGCTCACGGCGCTGGCGCTTTCTATGACGGCGGTCTACATGTCCGCACTCTGGGCCGTGCCCCGGGCGGTGAACCAGCGTCCCGAGCCGGAGATGGCGGCGTTTCTAAAGAGTCTTCCGCAAGATGTTAACGCGGGTACGTTTCACTTCACACGCTATCAGACGCCCTGGTTCATGGTGGACGGCAATCGCAAACTGTCTCCGGCCCAAATCCGCGAGGACGGCGTCGCCTGTTACGCCCAGTTCGACCCGCTCATCGCCCCGCACTCGGCGGCCTTCGCCGCACTTAAGCGCGACTCCGATGAGCCCTGGGTCTTTCTGATGATGGATTACTCCACGACCACGGGCACGCCGATCCACTTTCCGGCGCCGGAGGGCTATCACGTCGTGCGCGAGTATCTCTACTGGCGGAACGAGCCGTACTCGCTGGTCCTGCGCCGGGTGTTCGGCCTCGAAGCGGAGGACCCGCAGGACGAGGACTTCAAGCGCTACTATATCCTCGCGAACGACGCGGCGAAAGTGAAGTTGGGTGAGTGAGTCGGTCTAATACGATGAGGATTCATTCCTTCACCGCTCCCCCACCGCAAAGTACGCCCCGGGCTTTCCGTCCGGTTCTGTCACGGCCGCGTTTTTCGTAACCGCCAGCGGATGGTGTTTGCGTTTTTCGGCGTCTTCGTTCGGTGTGCCCGCGACCACGAAGCGTGCGCCGTTGCCGTCGGCCCTGGCCGCGACCGCGTGCAATGCGCCGCCGCCGAAGGTCGTCCACAGCACGCGTTCTTTGAAGCCGGGCGAAACGACCAACAACGCCGCGCCGCCGGCGTAAACCTCGCCCGTCCTCTGGCCGGCCACCGTGAGCAACCGCCCGTTGGGAATGCAACACGCCGACGACCCCGCCAGGTACACAAAGCCGCGCTCATCGACAGCCAGGCCACCGTCCTTCGCGCGGAACGTGTTGCCGCGATTCTTTTTCGAAACCAGGCGGGGAATGGCGAACTGGCCGCGAATCAATTTCGCGGAGCGCGGATCGATCTGCGCGTAGTAGAGAATGTGCGCGGATGCAAGGGCCCAGGGATCGTTGTAGAGATCACTCTTGACCAGCGTGCCGGTCTTGAGGTCCTCGCCGTTCCAGCGAAAGATCGTATTGCCGCCGGCACTTTCGCCGCTCACGTACAGAAAACCGTCGCCGCCCATCGTCACGCGATACAAACGCGTGTCGGCCATATCGTTGCCGACGGACTGCGCCCGGAAACCCCAGAGCTGCTTCTGCCAGGCCAGGTCATGGATGGCGCGGAATTCCAGGAACGCTACCTGGACCGGGTTCTTGTTGCGTTTATTGTCGAAGCCCGTTACGTACACACGGCCCGTCTCCGCCGAGATCTCCACATCCGTCACGTAACTGCGTTTCAACGTAACTTTAGCGACGGGGCGATCGACTTCGTCGTAGACCGCTACGGTCTTCCGTGAGAGCGTCGCAATGCGCCCGTCCTGTGCCACGGCGATGCGTTCCACCGGGGCGTCGGTCTGTACGGAGCGCACGGGTTTCAGCGCATGGGAAAACGCGAGCCAGCCACTCTCCGCGGCTACGACAACTGTGTCGCGGTTTGTCGCGAGATCGTTCACGCGCCCGGTGGTTTCGAAAACGGCCTTCACCGCGGAGCCGTCCGCGTTCATTCGCAGGATGCGCCCACGCGCGCCCCGGTTTACCGCGAGCAGAACGTCGCCGTCCGGGAGAATCGCCGTGCCCACCGATTGGTCTGCGTCGGTCGCGTAACCCGCCGTCTGCGGATCGAGGCCCAGGGTAATCTCCGGGCCGTCCTGCGGGGTGTAGCGAACCAGGCCGATGTTCTTAACAATCTTTTTTCCGCACTTAAGGCGGCCCTTCTTATCCCGGTGTGATTCCGTAAAGAATGCGGATGCATACAGGTTGCGGCCGTCCGGCGAGAACAACGCGCTGCGCTGGTAACACTCGCCCGTGGTGACCTCGGGCACGGGTCGGTACCGGTCGTCGCCGGTCCAGAGTTTCGCGTCGCGTTTTGCGTAGGTCGTGAACAACCGGCCGCCCGCGGTAAAACCGCCGCCCTTATACCACATGTACATCCGCGGCAACCAGCGCTGTTTCGCCCGCGGGTCGGGGTTCCGATAAAAGACGCCCTGTTGTGTGCTCGCATAGACACGGTCTCCCGCGGCGCCCACGATCACCGCCGGGCCGGGTTTGTTGCCCGTGGCGTTCATGTAATCGTTCAGCAACTTGTGGTGATCCGGATCGTTCGGCGGCACACCGAAGGGCTGCGGTACCCAGCGTTGCTTTGCGAAGTCGGCGAAGTAGATCGCCGTCTTGCCGTTGACGAGGTCGGCGCGTTGAGCGCGCAATGAAACGTAAATCGCTCCGGAGTCCGAGAGCGCGAAGCCGTTGATGCCGTGGGGGGCCTTCGGCAACGCGCGGGGGATAGGTTCACTCCAGGTATTTGCCGCGATGTCGTAAACGAAGAGCCGGCCCTCGTGTTTGCCGCCGGGGCAGTAGATCTTACCGTCGTAACTTTTAGCCAGTGCAATCTTACGACAGTCGTACTTTCGCCCGCCGCTCTCAATCGCTCCCAGGTCAACCCAGGTTCCGGCGCTTTCGTCCAGGCGGTAGAGCCGGTCGTAAGCGTGATTCACCGTATAGATGTTTTCGCCCGCGGCCAGAATGGGACGAAGGGCGTAACGATTGATCGGCGGGGCGATGCGCCGCCAGGTGCCGTTCGTGTAACGATAGACGCCGTCCTCGGGGCCGACGCCGCGTTTTTCCGCGGGCGGCGTGTCGGAATCAATGGCGGCGTAGATCGCTTCGTCCGTGAAGGCCATGGATACCAGGCGGTAGTCGGCCCGGGGCAGGCCGTCGTCGAAATGTTCCCAGCCGGCCTTGAGATGGTCGGTACTCTGTGCGACCAGGCCGGCCGCGCAGGCGACGGCGATCGTCATAATAATAGAAACAGGTACAAGGCGCTTTGTAAGCATAGAGTTCTCTCCCGGCCGCGGGATCGACGTTGACAGAGCCGTTCCCGAAACCAGAGTTAGACGCATGCTTAAGCTCTACGGATTTCCCATCAGCAATTTTTATAACAAAGTAAAACTCGCGTTTTTGGAAAAAGGCGTGAACTTTGAAGAGGTCCGCGGCGCCCCCGGTCAGGATGCGGAGACCCTGGCGAAGAGTCCCATGGGCAAAATCCCGTACCTGGAACTGGAGGACGGTCGCTTTCTTTCCGAGTCATCGGTGATCCTCGAGTACGTGGAGAGTGTGCAGCCCGATCCGCCGATGATGCCCCGCGATCCCTACGCCGCGGCCGAAGTGCGTCGGCTCATGTCGCTCGTGGACGATTACTTCGATGCGGCGGCGCGCCCGCTCTACGGTCCGGCCGCGCGCGGAACCGAGGTGCAGCCGATCTTGCTCGAACGCGGCGAAAAAACGATTCGTCGCGCGATGGGGGCGCTGGTGCGACTCGGGCGGTTTGCGCCGTTTGTAGCGGGTGCGGAGTACACGTATGCTGATGCGACAGCCTTTGCGACGCTTCCGATTGTGCGTACAACCATACAAAAGTTAAAGGGCGACGATCTTTTTGCAACCGCCGGCGCCGAATTTGTCAAAAAGTATGATGATTGGGAGGCGATGATGCTCGAGCGGCCCGCCACAAAAAAAGTGGAACGCGGTCGCAAGGCGTCCATGCGCGCGCAGGCTCTGGTGGAACGGGCAGGGGGTTAGGTTTTGCCCAGAAGAAACTAACGCGGAACCTACAGCCGCCGGTGTTCCAGCGAAGGCATGCGTTCCCGAACTTCCCGCAACCGTTCCGGATCTACGGTCGCCGTAATCACCCCGGGACTTTCGCCCGCATCGGCCAGCACTTCTCCCCACGGGTCCACGATCATGGCGTGGCCGAAGCTTTCGCGTTTGCCGTAGTGATTGCCGCACTGTGCCGGGGCGACGACGTAGCTCGTGTTCTCCACGGCCCGGGATCGAACCAGGAGATCCCAGTGAGCGCGCCCGGTGTAAGCCGTAAACGCCGCCGGAATAAAAATTAGCGTCGCGTTATTGGCGGCCAGCTTTCGGTACAATTCCGGGAAGCGCACATCGTAGCAAATCGAAAGACCCACGTCGCCGAATTCCGACGAACGCGCGACCACGGCCTCCGCTCCCGGCGCGACGTAGCCGGACTCACGATACGTGACACCGTCGGGGATGTTCACATCGAACAAATGGATCTTGCGATAACGTGCGATTTCGTTGCCGTGGGCATCGACGAACAGCGCCGTGTTGAAGATGCGCCCGTCGTCCGCGAGTTCGATGATCCCGCCGACGAGGGCGATGTTGTGTTGCCGCGCGGCCTCGATTAAAAACTCGGGGCCGGCCTTTGCAATGTCTGCGGCGCGTTCTTTCATTTCACGTTCCGGGCCCAGGAACGCGAAGACCTCGGGCAGGCCGGCGAGTTCGGCGCCGTCGCCGGCGGCGCGGGCGATGAGTTCGCCGGCGGATTTCAGATTGGCCGCGATGTCGGGGATGGACGTCATCTGGACGGCGGCGATTGTGTAGGGACGGGGGATCACTAGGTTAGTTTGTAGATGTTCTTAGGGCAAAGTTCATTCGTATAATATTCGAGTATTGGCTTGGAAAACATTGGCTGCGCATGGTACACACCGTTCATGTGTTTAATGAAGCCCGCCAGTGTAAATTCATTCCATTCTTCAAAAAAGGTTCCGGCCTCTTGGACTCGTGATAGTTCTGCGGTCGGATAGTTGACGATGATTCCCTTATTGTAGATGACGATAAAATCGAAACATGTGCCACTATCGAGCCCTTCCTCATGTGCCGCTTTTTGTATATTGTCCCAAGTTTTTCTATAGTCGGGATTGGCAATCAAGGTGAAAATAAAAGCGGGGATCATGCGAGAGTGGGCTACTTTTTCGCTTGAGTGCGACGCCAAGCTTACTATTGGTCCCCGTGCGCGCCGAAGTTTTTTCAGTGAAGCAGTTTGCTTGAGGCTGCGCTTTAATTCATCGTAGTGAGAAAGATTTGGCTTAAGCTCTATCGCCAAGTCCACTCCGTCTGCAAGGATTAGGGTAAATTTTCCGGTTTGATCGACAAGATTCGGATGGATGGGATTTAGCAGGACAGTATCTATGGAGTGTGAGGATTCTCCGAATGAATCCCTGATAATGCCCTTTGCTACGCGATATGGGTATGGAAAGTAGCGCCCTATGAATACATTGAAATGGTTTTCTCGAAAGTCAGAAATCTCTTGAGGCGTGCCTCGGCCTGCCTTTGAAGCTTTTCTAAATGCTTGCTGCAATTCTTCTGACTCAAACTTGAGTAGATCCAGGAACATTGCGTAGTATATCATTTTGCACAGGCGGACTTGCCGAGTAAAAAAAGAAAATCAATATGCCATTCCTGTGCATGGGATTGCAAGGGCGGCGCCGTCAGGCGCAAGTCCAAAGCGCAGCGGAGGACCGAAGGCGAAACCGGAGCCTGGAAAGAAGAAAGCGTGGTCGCCGCGTCAGCGGGGATGCGCCCAAAAACATTCCCAAAAAAGCTCTGTATGGGCTCGAAGATCTGTTCAAGTATTCGGGTCGCAGGGTGCCCATTCGCACGACTACATTTTTCCGCTTTACACCACGGCTCTGATTTTCCTGTATACCCCCAGGGGTATAAGTTATGACCGATGCTTCGTTGCCGAACGACAACTGGACCGCCCGCCTCGCCGCGATCTTCGTGCGCAATCGCCGGCTGTCCCTGCTGCTGACCATCGCGCTGTTCGCCTGGGGAATCGGATCGTATCTCGTTACGCCGAAGCAGTACAATCCGCGCATCGTGGCGCCGGCCTTTCAAATCTTCGTGGAGTTTCCCGGCGCTTCCCGGAGCGAGGTGCTTGAGCAAGTCGTGAAACCCATGGAGAACGTCGTCGCGGACATTCCCGGTGTCGAGGACGTCTTCACCGTTACCGAGCAGGGCGGCCGCGCCGTGGCCACGATCAACTTCTACGTCGGCGAGGACCTGGACTCGGCAAAGATCGCCCTCGACGATCGCGTACGCAGCAATCTCGATCTGTCTCCGCTCGGCCTGAGTCCGCCGTTGATCCAATCCGTGGACCCCGACGATGTGCCGGTTATGACCGTTGCGTTGACTTCCCACGAGGTCGATCCCGTGGCGCTCCGTAAGTTCGCCTTTCGTTTGCGTGATCGCCTCACCGGTATTCCCGGCGCGTCGAACCTGGAAGTTGTCGGCGGGCGGCGGCGTGAACTGGCGATTCAGATCGATCCCATCAAACTCGCCAACGGCGGCGTGGGTGTGCAGGACATTGAACGCGCATTGCAACGAGCGAACGTCTATCTGCCGCTCGGCGAAATCAAAACCGACGAACGTTACATCCCCCTGGAAGGAGATTCATCCGTCCAGCGTCCCGAGGATCTCGCGAACCTGGCCGTGGTGAGCGGTGACTTCGGGCAACTGACGTTGAGTGATGTGGCCACGATCCATGAGCGCGTCGTCGAAGCGGAGCACCACGTACGCCATGTTACGGCGCAGAGCCTTACGGACGGCGCAGAACCGCCGCATACGGTTCTGCTCAGCATTGCGAAGACCAAAGACGCCAATATCTCCGACGTTACCGGCGCCGTGCAGGAGCGACTGAACGAGCTGGATGCTAACTTTACACCACAGAATATTAATACCGCCGTGATCGTCAACGAGGGCCGCGTGGCCCGCGAGGAGATCGGCGGCCTGGTAACGAACCTGTTCACGGCCGTGGCCATTGTCGTGGTGATCCTGCTCATCTTCCTCGATCGCCGCGCCGCGATTCTCGTGGCCGTTTCGATTCCGCTCACGCTGGCCTGCGTCTTCGGCGCGGGTTATCTGCTCGGCCACAACATCAATCGCATTACGCTCTTCGCGCTCATTCTGTCCCTCGGGCTGCTCGTGGACAATGCCACCGTCGTCATCGAAAACATCGTACGGCGATTGCAGGAAGGCGTGCAGGATGCGAAGGCGATCATCATCGACGCGGTGGGTGAGGTGGGACCGGGCCTGTTCATGTCCACGGTGACGACGGTGCTCGCCTTCTTGCCGATGGCCTTCGTTACGGGGATGATGGGCCCGTACATGGGGCCGATTCCGTTCTTCGTGCCGGCGGCGCTGGTATTTTCGCTGCTGCTTTCGTTTACGATCAATCCCTACATGGCCTCGGCCTTACTGCAAAGAACCGGAGCCGGGCCCGCCCGGGAACGCAAACCTACACTGCCTGGATTCTTAGAGCGCCTGTTGCAACTCGGCCCGGCCGCCTTCGAAGCCTACCGCCGTACGTTGCACGACCTGCTGACGAATCGTCGCCGCCGCACCGTGTGGATGAGCGTCATCGGACTTGCGCTGCTCGCTTCGTTCGTACTGCCCGGCGTGGCCCTTGTGAAGTTTCGCATGCTGCCGAAGGCCGATCGCGAACAGTTCTTCCTCTACGTGGACATGCCCGCGGGCACGTCGCTCGAACGCACGTTCACCGCGGCTCAGGCCTTCGAGGACTTTCTCTTGAGCGAGCCCGAGGTTCGCATGATCCAGAGTTACGTCGGCCGGCCGCCCATCCTCGATTTCAACGGCCTCTTTCGCGGAGTCAGCGCGCGCTCGGAAAGCCGGCACGCCACGCTGCGGGTTGGCCTCTCGCATCCGGACGATCGTCCCATGACCTCCGAGGAACTCGTCCTGGAACTGCGGCCGCGCTTAATTGCTGCTACGCAGAAGTTTGCGCCCGAAGCGCAGCTGACTTTCGTGGAAGACCCGCCCGGTCCGCCGGTGCTGTCCACGATGCTCGTTCGCCTGCAGGGTTATGATGATGCCCTGCTGGAACAAACGGCGCTGGATCTGTTGCCCCGGGTCCGCGAGATCGACGGCGTGACCGATCTCGACAGCTCCGTGCCCGAGGACACCGAGACGTTGCGCATTGTCGTAAACCAGGAACGGGCGAGCCGCTCGCGCCTGAGTCCGGCGCAAATCGTGGAGACGCTCTCCGCCGCCTACGACGGCAGCATCCTCGGGATTTATCACAACCCCGCTAACATCGAACAGGAGTACATTACGCTCCGCTACGATCGTCGCTTCCGGGCGGATCCGGCCGTTCTGCAAAACGTCTATCTCTACAACGATCTCGGCATTCGTGTGCGCCTGCTGGACCTGGCGCGCGTCGTTCCCGTGGAAACACCGAAGCCGCTGCGGCGCGAAAACCGAAGCAACACCGTCTACCTGCTCGGCGAAATGGGCGATCGCTCCATTACCTACGCGGCCATCGATCTTTTGTATCTGCTGGTGGATTATGCGCCGGAGATCAACGGCCGCAGGGGAGAGCTGGAATCCTGGTCGCTCTTCGGTGCGAAGTATCGTTTCCCGGACGGACGGATCGTGGATGTGAGCATCGGCGGCGAGTGGGAGCTCACGCTGGAGGTCTTTCGCGATCTCGGTATCGCCATGGGCGTCGCCATCTTTCTCGTATACTTCGTACTCACGGCGCAATTCAAGTCGTTCCGCGAACCGCTGATCATCATGTCGACGATCCCGCTGTCGCTCATCGGTGTGCTGCCCGGGTTCATGGTGCTGGGCTGGATCACCGGCGAATACTTCACGGCGACGTCGATGATCGGCGTCATCGCTCTCGCGGGCATCGCCGTGAACAACTCGATCATTTTGCTTGAATACTTAAATTCACTTAAAGGAAAGCTAAGCCTGGAGGCGGCCCTGGTTGAGGCGGGCACCACGCGCTTTCGGCCGATTCTGCTCACCACGGTGACGACGATCCTCGGTTCCACCACGATTGCGGGAGATCCCGTATGGGCCGGCCTGGCCTACGCGATCATCTTCGGCCTGGGAGTATCGTCGCTGTTGACGTTGATCGTATTTCCCGTGCTGTTTTTGATGATTAAGGGGCGGGACTGGCCGGCGGTGTCGTGATGCGTTCAAGTTCGCCGACAACGAACTTTTCCAGTTCCGGAAAAAACCGTTCAAAATCGTCGGCGAAATCGACGTACTGTTCTTCCAGCACGGCGATGCTCTTGTCCATCTCGGGGTTGAACTTTGACCGCCGGGAAAGTCCCCACAGCGCACGTTCAATTCCGCTGAGCTTTGCGTAGTTGGCGAGCCAGTCGTTGGCCATCATGAACGGCAGAAAGCCGCGCACTCGTTCCGGCAACAGGCGCCGGTTTTTTCGGAACGTTTTGTACACACGACGCGTGAATTGCTTCAACGGTTCGTCGTGATACTCGTCCCAGTTATCGGCGAGGAAGTGGTCGTAGAACACATCGACGATGACCGGGGCATACTTGCCGAAACGCGGGCGCAGGCGATCTTTGCTTTCGTGCACGATCGCGTGGCTGTCCGTGTAGGCATCGATGGCCCGGTGCAACAGGATGCCGTGCTGCACCCGCTGCGGATAGTCCGCGAATTTCTTGCCGCGCACCGAGTCCGCAATGAAGTTGCCGATCATCAGCTCATCGTCGTCGCCGGACAGATAGATGTGCGCGAGAAAGTTCATGCGGTGTAGTGTCTAATATAGACGCATCCCGTCCCTCTGCGACCGGAAAAATCGTACATGCAATCGCAAATAACGCTGCGGCCCATGACGGGCGACGATGCCGTCGAAACCCTGCGCATCTTCCAATCCTCTATTCGCGAAGTCGCCGCCGCAGACTACGACGCGGATCAGATCGAGACCTGGGCCACGGCCTATGAGGATCCGGAACTCTGGTGGCGTTCGTTTGCCGGCAGCGCGGCGTGGGTGGCCGCTGATGTTGCGGGAGTCCTCGTCGGTTTCGTGAACTATGCTTTGAACCCCACCCCGGACATTCCGGCCGGCCGGGCATACCTGGATCGTCTCTACGTTGCCCCGAAATTCCAGGGCCGCGGAGCCGCCACCGCTCTCGTGCATGCTGCTGCGGCTCGCTTAATAAAAGATCATCCAAAGTTACGGCTGTCGCCGAACTTAGACGTAAATACGATCTCATCCAGTTCCCGGCGGGCTCGCGGGGCGACCTCTCGGGCCTGCAGGTCGTCGGGCAGGATGGACGGGTCGCCGGGATAACCCAGCACACCCATGGCGATGGGCTCGAAGTCATCCGGGATACCCAGGTCCTTGCGGGCCTTCTCGCGATCATAACCGGCCATCTCGTGGACGAAGATGCCCATGGACACCGCCTGGAGCGAGAGATTGCCCACGGCCAGGCCCACATCGTGGGGCGCGGAGCCGTTGGGATCCCCGCTGCCCGTAAAGGTCTTTTTGGCGACACTTAAGAAAACAACCGGGGCGTTCTGTGCCCAGTTCTGATTGAACTCGCCCAGACAATCAAAGAGGCGTCGGTAGTCTTCGGGGTTGTTTTGTTTCGCGGCGACGAGAAAGCGCCAGGGCTGTTCGTTGTAACTGGAGGCGGCCCAGCGCGCCGCTTCGAAGAGCAGCTTCAGGTCTTCTTCCGGGACGGCGCGATCGGCGTAAGCGCGTGGGCTGCGGCGCTCGCGGATGACTTCAAGGAGACGGGGATCGATATTCATGTGCCTTCAGGTAAGCGGAGGTCATCGCGATACGTCCACTGAATTTCCGGAGCGTCGCCGGAAGCCCGTCGGTCGTGCGGCAAAACATATGAGGTGAGCCGTTGCGAAGCCGGGGTGAACGGTCCGTGCGGGATTGCGGTGTTCGTAAGCAGCAGACCAGGATTTGGGGGCAGGATCCGGAGGAACGTTGTAGACGATCGAACTCGTCAGGAAATGATTGATCCTCTTCAAAAAGGACGCGGCGGATACCATGTACAATCGATTGCTACAGCGTTACGAGGGGTTGGACCTGGTCATCCGGCGCAAGGCCCGGTTCCTGCTATCGATCAATCTCTTTCTTCTCGTGTTGCTTCCGCTCGCCTTCATCGGCACTTCGTTCTACACGGAGTACAATCTCATCATGGGTGGCTCGCTGGGCGGCTGTTTCCTGGTCATCGTTGTGACCACGGCCGCGTTGATCCTCGGCGCCTACAACTTCGCGGCCCATGGTGTCCTCCTCGCCATCTTCGTTGCGCTGTGGACGTTGATCTTTGCGGACGTGAATCGCGATCCCGTCGCCTGGCTCGACACGGTCGCCCTGATTCCCGGCGGCCTGGCGTTGGTTCCGCTCCTCGCCCTGCGTCGGCCCGCGGTGGTCTTCGGGTACCTGGCCGTGAATCTCGTGGTCCTCGCCGCGTTGTCGCAGCAGGCCGTGAACGAAAAGGCCATCGACGAACTGCAGCGCGCGGACTTCTTGTCCGACAACGCCCTGGCTTTTATTACGATCTCGGTCGTCGGCTTTTTGATCGCGCGGCTCAACGAGGGGTTGTTGTTGCATTTGCGCAATCTGCTCGACGAAAGTGATGAGCGCGCCCGGGAACGCGAGCAGGTCATTACGCTCCTGCGCCGGACTTCGGAGGGTTTGCAGTCCACCGCGCGCAGCCTGGTGGACCAGGTCCGTGTGTTTTCCGACGAAACGAATTCCCAGGCCGCCTCGGTGGAACAATTAACTTCTGCAATTACGGAGTTAAGCCAGTCCAACGAAAGCATTTCCGATTTGCATCGACGCCAGCAGGTCTCCCTCGCTGAAGCAGACGAGCGCATCGATCAACTACAGAAATTGATTAGTCGTGCCGAAGAAGAAATTCGTTCCGTGGACGCCGCCCGCGACGCGTTGCGTAAAGAAACCGAGGCGACCCACCAGGATATGTCTCAGGCCCAGAAGGAACTGCACGCGGTGTGGGAGAACTTCGGCAACGTCGTGGACGTGGTAAAAATCATTCACGACATTTCCGAGAAGACGAACATGCTCGCGCTGAACGCTTCCATTGAAGCGGCCCGGGCCGGGGAACACGGCCGTGGTTTTGCCGTGGTCGCGGACGAAGTCTCCAAGCTCGCCGACATGGCGTCTTCGAATGCCAGAACCATCAGTGATCTTGTCAACCAGAACCGTGACGGATTACATGCTTCCCTGGAACGCCTCGCTGAGTTTCGCAACGCCCTGGAATCCATGGTGGACGGCGGCGAGCGCCTGGATCGCGCGAACGCCTCGGTCACGAGCTTCCTGCGCGAGGATCTGCAACTCAAACGCGAGCTCGGCGAACGCACGGCGGAGATCAAAAACGCTTCGGAACAACTGGCGGTGGCCATGCGCGAGTTCGTGCCCGCCTTCCAGGAAATCATGAGCACGGCGGCTTCCATCAACGATGCCACGCAACGCATTGCCGAGGGTGCGAACAGTCTTCAGAACGAAGCCGCGAGAGTCCAGCGCACCGGTGACGATCTCAATGAAGTGCTCGGCGATCAGGCGGCCCAGGGTTCTCTGAGCAGTTAGTGTCCGCTGCGCAGGTCGTTCGAGTAAGATTCGCCTTAAAAATCCTTGCGGGAAAGTCTCGCTTGCTGATAAATACAACATGCGAAGCACCTTACGCGCGCATACAGTGCTGCTTCTTTTGATTGCCGTTGTGTCCGCCGGTTCGTCGGCCTGCATCGCCCTGCCCGAGCTTCCATTCGTTCCGTATCAGGAGGAGTCTTGCGCCGCCGGTGACTTCGACTGCGCGCCGGAGATCCTGCTTTCGTACATCTTCTACTATTCCGTCGCCGCCGCGGCTGTGGATACCACCGAGGTTTGCACGCCGCAGCAGGTCGGCGGCAATCTCCAGGGCTGCGGCGCGCTGAGCATCTCCGGGCGGGCCATTACCTTTGCCGGCGGCACCGGCGGTTACATGGACGGCGTCGGCACGGCGGCGCAATTCAACAATCCCCAGGCCCTCGCCACGGATGGAACGTTTCTGTATATTGCCGATCGCCAGAACCACCGCATTCGTAAGATCGAACTCTCCACGGTAACGGTGAGCACCGTCGCCGGAGACGGCTCCGCCGCGTTCAACGATGCCACCGGGACGTCCGCACAGTTTAACTTTCCCACGGGGATGACTACGGACGGCACGAATCTCTACGTCGCCGATCGCATCAACCATCGCATTCGCAAGATCGATATCGCCACGAGCGCCGTGACGACCCTTGCCGGCAACGGTTCAGCCGGATTCATGGACGGCGTCGGCACCGGGGCGCAGGTTTCGTTTCCCGCCGGCGTAACCACGGACGGGACTTATGTTTACGTTGCCGACACGAGCAACAATCGCATCCGCCGAATCGACATCGCGACGCAAACCGTTACGACGATTGCAGGAGATGGAACCGGAGCTTCCGTGGACGGCACGGGAACCGGGGCGCAGTTCAGTCAGCCGGCGGGCATCGCGATGGACGGCACGAATCTCTACGTCAGCGACCGGACGGGGGACGTGATTCGAAAGATTGAAATCGCCACAACCGTCGTAACGACGCTCGCCGGGAGCGGCACCGGCGGATACATGGACGGTACCGGCACCGCGGCGCAATTTGATACTCCCGAGGGTCTCGTGACCGACGGCAGCGCGGTCTACGTTGCCGAAGAAGGGAACAATCGCGTCCGCAGGGTCGATCTGGGGACGGCCGAGGTCACGACTGTGGCCGGGGACGGGACGAGCGCGGTCACCGACGGCACAGGGAGCGGTGCGCAATTCAGCCAGCCCTACGGAATCACCTCGGACGGCGCGTTCCTTTATGTCTCCGACGGCTTCGGTGACACCATCCGGCGGTTGGACTGAGCGCGATAAGTCGGCGGTTTCGCGGACAAACTGCTAAAAAACGTCTGAATTTCGAAATATAGACCTTTGATTGGGCCGAATTCTTAAATCCGGTCGATTATCTAATGCGTTTCGATATAGAATCCTCGCAAATAACAGGCACCGGCAACGGTGCAAAACAGAGGTTCATAATGATCATGCGATTTGCAACGGTGCTCGTTCTCTCGGGCGCCATCTCATCTTCCATCTGGGCGGGAGGCGGCGGTTCGAAGCCTCTCGAAGGAACGCATCCCATTGTACTCTCCCACGGCCTCATGGGCTGGGGTGAAGAATCCAACGGGATCATTTCGATCATCGATTACTGGGGCGGCATGGGCGAGTACCTGAGTTCTCAAGGAGCTACTGTATACGCTCCGACGAAAGAACCGGGCAGCTCAAACGAAGTCCGTGCTCAGGATCTGGCCGATCGGGTGAACTACTGGATGGCCGCCAACGGCGTTGAGAAGGTCCACTTTCTGGGACACTCTCAGGGTCCGCTGGATGTGCGCTATGCAGTGGCCAACCTCGGCCTCGCATCGAAGACGGCTTCGGTTACGTCTCTCAACGGCGTGAACCGCGGCACCGGTCTGGCCGACGGCCTCGCTCCGCTCATCGCCAACGGCGTTGTCAGCGGTGTTCTCGAATTCTTCGTGAACCTGCTCTACGTCACCGACGAGAGTGATGCCGAGGCGGTCATCCAATCGCTGTCCACCGACGGCATGACCGCGTTCAACTCCTACACCCCGGATGTCTCCGGAGTCCGCTACTACTCCTACGGATCGGCCCTGAACGGATTCAACCTGATTCAGGCTCCCGTCGGAAGTCTCCTGTGGAGCTTTACCGGCAATGAATCCGAAGCCGTTCACGGTTTCGCGAACGACGGTTTCGTTCCTCTGAGTTCCCAGAAATGGGGCGAGTGGAAAGGCGGTCCGGACGATCCTCCCTCAAGCGGCGTCGACCATCTCATGTGCGCCAACACGCTGTACCTCGGTCAGACCTGGTACGATGTGGAAGGTTACTTCCTGAAGATGGCGAAAAACATGAAGGCCGGTCAGTAAGGATCACAATCAGCAAGCAAATTGAACTCTCCGGCGCCGCGTTGCGAAAGCGATGCGGCGCTTTTTCATGTACACACTGCCGGGCCTAAAACTGCACATCGAGGATGGAAATGTCGTCGAGGGCCGCTTCGCTGTTAGATTGATCCGCGTTCGGGTTTCGCTTGCCGTCCGGCGGGGCCCTCGTAGAATCCAGGCATGTTTACGTTCTGGATCGTCCTGTGGCTCGTTGCCGCGACTGTATTGATAGCCCTGATTTCCCTGCTGCTATCCCGCCTGCCGTCCTCGCTGCACGTTGCCGCGATCCTGCTGATCGGGCTTGCCGTATCGGCCTATCTTTTCGCCACGAACTTTGCGACGGCGGCGGGATCGTTTTTGTATTTGAAGTTGCTGACCCTGGTTGTGAGCGCTCTGATTCTTGCCGGCCTGCGGTTCTGGAAGTGGACGCGTTATTCCTGGGCCCTGATCCTCGGCTATCTCATTCTGTGGCTGAACATCTTTGAGGCCGTGGCCTTTGAAATCTTCGACGTTGTAACCGGCGGACCGGAGCGCCTCTACGGCGGCAACCTGCTGAACGCCGCGGCGGGAATCATCTTGCTGTTGACCCAGGCCCGGCCGCGGCTCATTGCTACGGACTCCGGCGATCCCGGGCGAAACCTTTTTTACGACCTGGGGCCGCTCTGGGTCTTAGTTTACACCGTGTGGAACTTTACGTTCGTGTACGGGACGAATCCGCCGGGACACCCGACGGGGGAGTGGGCCGGCATGGCCTGCGTACATCTCGGTGCGCCGCTGTTGCTCGTCCTCTTTGCCCGAGATTCCCGGCTCTATATTCAAATGCGCACTTACGCGCTCTATCTCAGCATTGCGCTCGTGCTGCTCGTTCCGTATGCGCCGTTCGTACATCGCACACCGAACTGGCACAGCTTCGCTGCGGCGGACTTCCTGGCCGGCATGTCGCTAACGTTCGCTGTGTTGTTGTTACTGAAGCACCTGCGCGCGGGTCGTCACGGCAACTTGCCGGCCAACCCGGTGGAATGGTTGGCCGGAAGATTGCCGTGACGTGCCTGAACGAAACGATTCACGAGGCGCCGAGGATTTTCACGGCAACACAATTCAGAGTAATCGTGAAATCGTATCCGTGCGGGTCTTCGACGCGCCGCGCGATCTTGTGTATCGCATGTTTACCGAGGCGGGGCACGTCGATCGCTGGTGGGGGCCGCGAGGCTTTCGAAACACAACGCATTCCATGGACGTGCGCGTCGGCGGTATCTGGAATTACACGATGCATGGCCCGGACGGCGTCGATTATGCCAATGAAGTCCGCTACCTGGAGCTCGTGCGACCGGAGCGCATTGTCTACGACCATGGGGTGCCCGGCGAAGAGCCGATGTTTCGCACGACCATTACACTCGAAGAAGCCGGCCATCGCACGCGGCTGACGATGCGCATGTTGTTCCCCACGGCCGAAGAGCGCGACGCCGTCGTAAAGAAGCACGGCGCCGAAGAAGGGTTGCATCAAACGCTGGATTGTCTCGACGCGCATTTGCTCATGCAGGATGCTCCGGATGCCTTCGTCATTTCGCGCGAGTTTGCGGCCGCGCGGGACATGGTGTGGACGGTCTGGACCGAGAAGGATCATCTCGGCCGCTGGTTCGGTCCGAAGGGCTTCGCAATTCGTGCGCGGGACTTTGATTTTCGTCCGGGCGGGCGCTACCTTTACTCGCTGCACGGTGACGACGGTTCCGAGATGTGGGCGAAATTCGAATACCAGATCATCGAGGCGCCGGAGCGCATCGTCTTCGTGAATTCATTCTCGAATCCCGAGGGCGACACGGTGTGCCATCCCGGCCACGAAAACTGGCCGCTGCGAACGCTGACGAACATCTTGTTCACGGAAAACGAGAACCGGACGATCGTTACGGTGCGTTGGATTCCGCTGGACGCTACGCCGGAAGAACTGCGCACCTTCCAGGCAGGCCACGAGTCTATGACCGGCGGTTGGACGGGAACGCTGGACCAATTGCGCGATCACCTGACGACACTGTAACGATGGCAAAGCTCAGCCTGTTTGCGGGACGCGGATATTTAACAGCGGCACGGTTCTGTTGAGCTGCGTGCCGGCGGAGTGAATCAATGTTTCAGTATGATGCGACCTTCAGCAGTTTTTCCGTGAACGACCTGGACCGGGCACGAGAGTTCTACGGCAAGGTTCTGGGCCTGAAGATCGCGGAATTTGAGGGCATGGGTTTGCAGCTCAATCTGGCCGACGGCTGCAACGTCTTTGTCTATCCGAAAGAGAATCACGAGCCGGCATCGCATACGGTCTTGAACTTCGTGGTGAGCGACATCGAAGCCTCGGCCAGGTCCCTGCGCGCGGACCGCCGGCGAAGTATTCGTTGAGGTCGCCGGGCGGATTTTCCAGCGCAAAGCTTTCGACCTGATCCGGCGGCAGACTGTGAAAGGAAGCGTTGCTCGAACCGCTTGCCTCCGGATCGTCGCCTACGGCCGGCTCGTGGACCCGGGCCAGTTGTGAATGAGCCGCGTAGGGCGAACCGGCTTTTTGGTAATCGGCGAAGAGACAGTCCACGCCCTGGATCTCGGCCTGGCCGCTGCTCCGGCCGGCCGGACCGATGGGCGACTGACCGTCGCAATTAAAAACGAAACCGCCGCTCCGGGCCGCCACGCTGGCCTGCATGATTTGCATGCCGCACGAAGGTATGATGTGCGCGTCGACGTGTCCGCCCCGGGGCAGTGTTCGTTCGATGTTCCTGCGCAGGCGAGCGTCGGCGTGGTCGAGGCAGATCTCGACGCCGTAGGCGAGTCGTGCGTCGCGGCCGATGTTTTGTTCGAAGATCGCGTGTACGTCGAATGCGCTGCGTTTTGCATCGCCGTCGGAAAGATCGATGAAGGGATACGCGGTCATTTGTTCGGTGATGACGTTCTTGCCGTCCGGTTCGTACAATACGAAGTCCTCGTTCGAGACGAAGTACTTTTCGGTCGTCATGAGATGCGTGGAAGATTCACCCTCCAGTTTCACGGGCACATTGCTCACGATGATGTCGCGATTGCGCACCTCACACACCGGATACGAGTGGCAAACCTTGATGAAGTCCACGAGCATGTCGAAGAGTACGTTCTTCAGCGGTCCGAAAGCCGCCTGCCATTGCTCCGCGAGATTCCGTACGACGTTGTTGCGGACCAGGGTGCGATTGCTGTCGAAGATGTGCTCCGGGTCGGCAAGGCGGGTCGTTATGGCGCTGCCGAAAAAGAAGATCCAGCCGGCGTATTTTTCATGATGAAACTTTTGCTTCAGTTTTTCCCGCAGTAGTTCCACCGGATCTTTTTGATCGTCGTCGAAGATGTAGGGCCCGTGCAGGCCGTGAAAATAGAACTCCGGAGCGACGAAAACGGTGATGATGTCCTTTTCGGCCTGGATTTTACTGCGTGCCGTTTCCACGGCGGCCTCCATGACGGCCACGCGCCGGTCGAGGTCCCGTTCGACATCCGCGTTCCCGAGATACGTTCCGACCACCGATCCTCCGTCGGCGGGGCCGATGGTAAGGAGTCCGGCAGGAGTCGCGGGGATGGCGAAGCCGATGAAGCGAATTTTTTTATGCATCGGCGCTTCTAATATGCGCCGGTTAAAAATCAATGATGTACGTTTATGTTAATAATTAGCCATTGATGGCTAACGCGCGTTCTTAGAGGAGCCCCCCGCGCTTGATGCGGCTGCCGAATTTGCGTCGAAGTTCATCTAAGACCTGCTCTTCCCGCCGGCGCCGCGGCTCGTTCGTGGCTTCCTGCGTTTCGGCAAACAGATCCATCTGCGTCGCCGGGCGGGCCGTCTCATCTTGCTGCTCTTCGTCGCCCCACAACAAGTTCGACATGCCGATGCCGATCAAACGCACGCGCTTACCGCGACGGTCGAAGTCGTGAAACAGGGCGAGGGCCGCGTCGCGCATCGTTAACGTGTCGTCGGTGGGATGATCCAGCGTGCGTGAGCGCGTAAACGTTTCGAAGCCCGTGAGGCGAATCTTCAAAGTCACCGTGCGACCGGTGCAGCCTTCGCCGCGCATGCGAAAGGCCAGGTCGTCAGCGATCTCGTAGAGCACGCGCTCCAGACGCTCGCTGTCGTCGACGTCTTCTTCGAAGGTCGTCTCCTCGCTGATGGACTTGCGCCGGCCGTAGGGCTCCACCGGACGATCGTCGATGCCGTTCGCAAGATTCCAGAAGTGCCGCCCGTGTTTGCCCAGCACGCGTTCGAGTTTTTCCGGATCCGCCGCGGCGACGTCGCCGATGTCCCAGAGGCCGAGGTGTTGTAGTTTCTGCACCGTGCGCGCGCCCGCGCCCCAAAGACGTTTTAAAGGTAACTTAGCGAGAAACTCGCGCTCGCGTCCCGGCTCGCAGATGGCCAGGCCGTCCGGTTTATCGAGGTCGCTGGCGATCTTCGCAATGAATTTATTCGGCGCGATGCCGACGCTGGCGATGAGTTGCGTCGTGTCTTTGATCTTCGCCTTGATGGCACGACCCAGTTCCGGCTGCGGACCGAAGAGTCGTTCGGTTCCGGTACAATCCAGAAACGCCTCGTCGATGCTGACTTTCTGTACGACCGGCGCGAAGCTCGCCAGGACTTCCATGACCTGCTTCGAAAGTTCGCTGTAGCGCGCGTACCGGCCGGGCACGTAGATGCCGTGCGGGCAAAGTTTGTAAGCACGGCCGATGGGCATGGCCGAATGTATGCCGAACTTCCGCGCGGCATAGTTGCACGTGGAGACGACGCCCCGCCCGCGGCCTTCTTTCGGATCGGCGCCGACGATTAACGGCTTGCCGCGATACTCGGGATGGTCGAGTTCCTCGACGGCCGCGAAGAAGGCGTCCATGTCGACGTGGACGATGGTGCGGGGGGATGGCATGGATGTAGTATCTTCGCCTGGGCAAAATATTTCTACTCCGCTTTCATTTCATCCTGCTCCACCATCATCGTGCCGATCCACCACTGATTCCCGCACGGATCTTTGACACCGCCGCGTTTATCCGGATCGCCGTCTTTCCGCACGGGTTCCGCGATCACTTCGCCGCCGGCCGCGACGGCGGCCTTGAACGTACGATCCACATCTTCGACGTAGACGTGCACCATGGCGGGCTGCGGTTCCCAATCGTCTCCCACTCCGCCGATCATCACGATGGAATCGTGCACGCGCACTTCGATGTGCATGATCGAACCGTCCGGTCGATCGAAACGCCGCATGACGACGGCGTTGAACGTCTTCTTCAGAAAGTCTACGATCTTCTGCGGTTCGCGGGCCGCAAGATACGCGGAGACGGAGGGATAGTCGGCGGGTTTGTAGAGTCGCTTCATGAGTTCGATCTATCCCGATACGCCAAATCGCGCAACCGAATCCCGCCGCTTTACTCCGATATCCCCCGGAATTCCTGTGGTAAAAAAAGAAACGGAACCGCTCTTTGACGTTCGTGCAGAGCCTCTACTACATCCGCCGCGGAAAACTCGAATGGCGGGACATTGCGGAACCGGAGATCGGCGCGCCGGAGCAGGCCGTCGTGGAGCCGCTCGTTGCCGGCCGCTGCGATCTGGATTACTTCATCGCGCTCGGTGTTACGCCGCTCACGCCGCCGTCGCCCATCGGCCACGAATTGATCGGGCGAATCACCGCCGTGGGTTCCGGCGTGCGGAACTTTAACGTCGGCGATCGTGTCGTGGTGCCGTTTCACATCTCGTGCGGTCACTGCCGGAATTGCCGCAAGGATCTGCCGGCGTTTTGCAATTCGGTAAGCCACGGCGCAACCTACGGCATCTCGGATTTCGGTGACTTCGGCGGCAGTCTCTCGGACGCGCTGCTCATTCCGTACGCCGACGCGATGTTGCACCGGGTGCCCGACGCTGTGAGCGCCGTGGACGCGGTGGCGTGCAGCGATAATCTTACCGACGGTTGGAGGACCGTCGCTCCGTACGTCGATGCGGCGGAATCGAAGCAGGTCCTCGTGGTCGGCGGCTCGTCCGTGGGTCTCTACGCGCTGATGGCCGCGAAGGCCCTGGGCCAGGAGGCGCACTACGTCGACACGCATCCCGATCGATTGCGCATCGCCGAGTCCCTGGGCGCAAAAATATTAAATGTAGATGATCCGAACTTAACGCGCCGCTATGCGCTGACCGTGGATTCAAGCGCGTCGGAAGCCGGGCTCCGGAAGGCCCTGCTTGCAGTGGAACCCGGCGGGATCTGTACCAGCACGGGCATCTACTTCGGCGACGTCAGCATTCCGTTCTGGGAAATGTACAATACCGATGTGACGTTAAAGATCGGCCGGGCCGAGGCGGGCGTCTACATTCCGGAGATTCTACAGTACATCGAACGCGGCTCGCTGAAACCGGGTGACGTCATCACGGACACGATCGACTGGAAGGATGCAGCGCAACGCTACAAACAAAAGGCCGTGAAGATGATCGTCGTGAAGGAAGCCGCTTAGTTTTACGGCGCCGATCGCGCCGAAGGTCCGTGTGCCGAACCGCACTTGCGAATCACCCCACGCTGATGTTCAGGTTGTCCACCACACCCGCGTACTGTTTGCGAAACTGCCGCGGCGTGAGCCCGCTGAATTCGCGAAACATGCGAATGAGATGTGACTGGTCGGCGAAGTTCTGTTCGTGGGCCAGCTCCGTATCGTTGAGGAACTCGTCACTGCGCAGCCGATCCAGGGTGCGGCGAAAACGACAAATGCGCGCAAAGGTACGCGGAGTGATACCTACGCTCGCGCGAAACTTACGTTCCAGGCTGCGTTCGGAGACGCCGAGCTTTATCGCAAGAGCGGCGATCTGTATGTCCCCACCGGCCTGATTGATTTCCGAGAGGCCGAAGCGTACGACCCAGTCCCCGTCGTCCCGGGAGCCGGCCGTGAGCACGCTCAACTGTCGGCAGAGCAATTTCAGGCGATCGGCGGCACGCGGTGTTTCGTCGAGTTGCTGCGTAAGAGTTCCTACAATTCCGGAGCGCAGTTCGTTCGGATGCGCGCAGCTGTCAGTGAGGTCCGCGGCATGGATGTGAAAGAGCGCACCCAGGGCGTCCGGTTGCAGGGCGGCGCCGACGGTTGCAACCCGGCCGTTGAGACTCATGGCGATGGGTTTTGTGGCCGGTCCGCAAACGCAGAGATCCGGCAAAGCGAACTCTTGCGTGACGTCGAAGCGGCCGTTGTGACCGGGCTGGAAGATGAGAAAGCCGCTGCTCTCGGCGGTGAGGCGAAAGTCCCGACTTACCGCCGGTCCTTCCGCCTCGCCCTCGACGGACCAGAAGTAGCGTACGAACGGCCGAAGATTTTCCGGCGGTTCGATGCGTTGGTACTTCAGACCGGTTGCGGGTTGTTCTGCGGTTGCTTTGCCCATACTCCGGTTCCGGCCGTGCGCTGAACGTACTCCTGGAAGTCCCGGGGCTTGCGATCCAGCGCTTCGATTACCCCATGGGACAGGCTGGAATTGCGCCCGTCCAGTACTTCCCGAAACAAATAATCGACCATGCTTACGACTTCCGGCGGCAGCCCGGCCTCGATCATGCCGGCGTTGTAGGCGTCGATCGGTACAGCCTGGTATTCGATGCGTTCGCCCAGGGACGCGCCGATTTCCTGCGCGCATTCGGCGAAGGTCATGAGCCGCGGGCCGGTGAGTTCGTAGAGTTTGTTGCGATGTTGCTCGCTGTTCGTAAGCGCAGCCGTGACGACGTCGGCGATGTCTTCGACATCCACGAAGGGTTCGAGCACGTCCTCCACGGGCAGGACGATGTGCCGTTGTTGCACGTTATCGAGCAGAAAGCTTTCGCTGAAGTTCTGCATGAACCAGCTGCAGCGCACCACGGTCCAGGCGAGTCCGGAGTCCATGACGATTTGTTCGCATTTCTGCGCCTCGGGTTCGCCGCGGCCGGAAAGCAGCACCAGGTGTTCCACGTTTTCTCGTTTCGCGCTTTCGGCGAACGCCGCGATGGCTTCCGAAGCGCCGGGCACGGCCAGGTCCGGATAGAACACGACATAGGCGGCCCGGATTCCGCGCAGGGCCGGCCCCCAGGTCTCGGGTTCGTTCCATTCGAAACGCGGTGTGCTGCTGCGTGAAGCCGCGCGATGCGAGATGTTCTGCGCTCGCAATCGTTCCACAACCCGCCGTCCGGTCTTCCCGGTGGCGCCGGTGATTAAGATATCTTGATTCATAGGTTTCTCCAAAATTACCGACCAGGGCCGGCTGATGTTAGAGATCCTACGCGAAATCGCCGCGGGAAAATTGGACGAATCCGACAATGCGCGAATCCGCACCGCTCCGCCACCGCTACTTAATCTTACGGTTCGGGGCGTATCTGAACGTTCAGCGAGTTTTCGGTAGCTTAAGAGCTGTGTCTCCCGACGTTTGCCGTGAGACACACAGGGTAGGTTTCGCTACGAAGGCGGGGATCTTTTTGCTACGGCTGAGCGGGAGTTGTGGTATGTCGTTTTGTTAAGAATGCTGCGTTCGACCCGGACGCTGGTTTGCGACTCGGCTCCCGTAACGTTTCTTGCGACGAAGACGCCGCTCCGGTCCGCTTTACCACAAACCCCGGCACAACCTCCGCACGTCAGTTGGAACCAGTCGTGCCCATAAAAGTCTTAATGTACACTGGCCGCGACTTACATCACGATTCGGGGCGTGCTCGAACAAACAAAAACGTTTCCGGTAGTTCAAGAGCTGTGTCCCGCACGCGCGGCCGTGAGACACATAAAGTAAATTGCGGAACCTTGAAGGGGTTTTTATGGCTACGGCGAAGCGGGAGTTGTGGTGTTTCGTTTTGCAAAGCACGCTGAATTCGACCCGGACGCGGGTTTGCGACTCAGTTCCGGCAGCGTTTCTTGCCGCGAAGACGCCGTTCCGGTGCGCCTTACCACATTCCCCGGCATAACCTCCGTTCATCTGCTGGAACCAGCCGTACCCATAAAAGTCTTAATGTACACTGGCCTCAACTTACAACACAGTTCTGGACTTCTGCGATTTCAACAGCCGTGGCTGACGGCGATGCCGTAACGATCACCGAGATAACACTGCACGGACTCGCGTTCGGTATCGGTGAGCAGCCGTTCGTAGAGCAGGAACTCGGCCACGGCGCCTTTGAGATAGATCAGGCTGCCCGGGTCCTGTCGGCCGCCGATGTAAAGGTTGTCCGTATAGGCGCCGTCGGAATCGGCGGTGAACGTCGACGGATTGTAGGACGGCTCCGTTCCGTTGAGGTACAGGCGATGACTGGCGTGTGTTCCCTGGAAGGTGTGCGTGGCAATGCGCGGGACACCGTCGTTCCCCCAGTTCGTATCCAGGGTGCGCGTGGACGCGGTCAGGGCCTGGGCCGTCGGAGCGCCGCGACGGACGTACAGGGTGTCGTTGAAGTTCATGTTCAAGTACATGCCGTCGCCGATGTTGGAATCGACGCTGTGCTCGTAGAGGAGGCGCGTCGGCTGGGCCGTGGAGTTGCTGTAGAAGACCGTAAAGATCGTAAAGTGCTGGATCTTCACGGAGGCCACGCTCAGTAGATTGCCGACGGTGCTGTCCGTGTCGCCGCCCTCGAAGACAATGGCCGGTCGATTGTTGAACAGCGCATCCGCCGCGGTCCAGGCCGGATGCAGCGTGGTATCGTCCTGCGACGCCGCCGTGGGGGAAGTGCCGAGGTTGTTCCACGATTCCACCCGCCCGTTGTTGAATACGATGTTCTCCTCGTCGGCACGATAGCGTAGCAGCAGACTGTCCGTCACCGAGAGGACGGCATCCGGTGTGATGGTGACGACAGGCACCGACAGGCCGGCGGCCAACAGGGCGAGCAATGTTACGTCGCGGCCGCTATCGGAGTCTTCGCGCGGATAGATGCCCGTCACAGGATGCTGGTACATGCAACCGGTACAGAATAACAACGCGGCAAAGAATGTTAGGACGCGGCGGGCCATGCTTATGCGAATGATACCATTCGGGAGCGGAGCGGCACAGTAAAAATCAACACCGTAGAATCTTGCGAACACGTTTTTTGAGAGCCGGCAGCACGTCTTCTGCGAACCAGGGTTGCTTCTTCATCCACAGTTGGTTGCGCGGCGATGGATGGGGCAGCGGGATCATCGGCGTAGGCTTTGTTTTTAAGTACGTCTTCCAGGCGCGCACGGTGTCGGTGAGGTTGTCTTTGCGTCGGTCCGCGAGCATCCATTCCTGGGAGTAGATGCCCGCGAGGACGATCAGCTCCAGGCGCGTGAGTTTTTGCATGATGTCGTCGTGCCACGTCTGCCGGCACTCCGGCCGCGGCGGCAGGTCGCCGGACTTGCCGGTGCCGGGATAACAAAAGCCCGCGGGCAACAACGCGAAGTTCTTTGCATCGTAAAACTCCTCGTCGCTCACGCCCAGCCACTCGCGCAGACGTTTGCCGCTGGGGTCGTTCCAGGGAATGCCGCTCTCGTGCGCCCGCACCCCCGGGGCCTGGCCGGCAATCAGAATCTTCGCGGACGCGTGCAGTTGGAAGATCGGCTTCGGACCGAGGGGCAGATGCTCTTTACAGATGGTGCAGGCGCGAAGGTCTTTCAGAAGTTGTGGGAAGGTGGGCATGATTCACAGTATGTCCCGTGATCAGCATGGTCAAGCCTGAGGCAGGCGTATGCATGAGAATATTTAAGTACCATTTAAAATAGTCCCGCTTCAAAAAAAGTGGTCGCGTCGCATTGAGGATGTCGATATTTTGAGCTGTATGGGGGCGACTTCTCCGACAAAGACATTCACATACGTTGGAAACGGTGTGTACTCCGTGCCGGAGGCGGCTCGACTCACGGGCATCCAGCCCGGCCGCATTCGTCGTTGGACGAAGGGTTATGATTTTCGGAAACGGGATCGTAGCCGCTCTCAGTCTTCCGCCTTATTTGCGGGTAGCTATAGGGATGTCGGCGGAAAGCCGGGGCTGAGTTTTCTTGATCTTATAGAGATTCGTTTCGTAGAAGCCTTCCGCAGCTATGGTGTAAGCTTGCAGGCAATTCGGATCGCCGCTCATCGCGCGGCCATTGAGTTAAACGTCGAGCACCCCTTCGCGACAAGTCGCTTCTACACGGATCGGCATCGAATATTTTTGCGAGCCGCTGAGCAAGATCAGAATGTCGAATTGATCGATCTGGTAGGCAATCAGTACGCCATCGATGAAATACTCACCCCTCACTTGATCGAAGGAATGGAATTTTCGGCATCCGATCTGGCCGAACGATGGTGGCCCCTCGGCAAACAGAAAGATGTATTAATTGATCCGAATCGCAGGTTCGGTCAGCCCGTTATTGGTTCTGTAAACATTCCTACTGTGATACTTGCCGGGGCATACGAAGCGAATGGCTCATACGAGGCTGTGGCCGAATGGATGGAAGTCGATGAGCTGGCTGTACGGCTGGCCGTGGAATTCGAAAAAAGCCTGGCATAAAGTGAAAAAATTCTTCTTCGACACGAATGTGACCCCAAAGATTTGCCGGGCGCTTCGGGAATTGGATTCTCAGTCCGAAATTGCGCATCTAAACGAAGTCTTCGATCCAGGTACGGCTGACACGGAGTGCATCTCCGCCCTTGCTCGCGATGGCCATGAAGTGGTCTTGACCGCCGATCTTCAGATCTTCAAGAATCCCCACGAAAGGCGTGCATGGCAAGAAACGGATCTGTGCATTTTTACCCTGACGAAGGGCTACACGAAACTTGCTTTCTGGGAGCAGGCAGTGTTGCTAATACGCCTGTGGCCTGATGTAAAGAAGCGCGCTGCCAGAGCGAAGCCCCGTGAGATCTACGAACTTCCGCTCCGGGGCGGCAATATCAAAAAAATCTCCTGAAATCAGCATGCCGCTCTTCCGGCCTGTCTGACCTAATCCGCCTCTCGTTACGCGAAATACAATTGACGAAAAACGTGTCGCATATCTTCCTGTCCAAAAGGCCGTATCCGGTCGGGAGCTTTGCATGAGACGATACTTCAGCACACGCGCGGTTCACCTCGGATTGTGGACGCTCTTTCTGATGGCCGCCTGCGTTTTCCTCTGGAATCTTCTGTATGGCCCGTCCACCTGGACGGTCTTTCGCACGACCATCCTCGAACTGGAGGTTTCCCTGGCGCTCCGGGTGGATTCGCTGTCCACGCTCCTGTTCGCCATGGTCTCGTTGCTCGGTGCCGCCATCGCGCGTTACGGCATTCGATACCTGGACGGCGAAGAACGGCAGTGGTACTTCTATCGTTACCTGGCGCTCACCGTTGTGGCGGTGTCGTTGTTCGTGCTTTCTTCTAACTTGCTGATGCTCTACGCCGCCTGGCTGGTGACGAGCTACGGCCTGCACAAGCTGCTCATTTACTACAGCGATCGCCCCCAGGCAATCTACGCCGCGCGCAAGAAGATCATCATCTCCCGCATCGGTGACGCCGTGCTGATCGCGGGCATCGCGCTCACGTACAACATCTTCGGTACGTTCGAGTTCGACGAAATCTTCGCCGAGGTGGCCTACATTTCCGCGGACTCTCCCGACGGACGCATGCTGGCCGTAGTCGGTTTTCTCTTCGTGGCCGGCGCCATGACCAAGTCGGCGCAATTTCCGTTTCACTTCTGGTTGCCGGAAACCATGGAGACCCCCGCGCCGGTTTCCGCGCTCATGCACGCCGGCATCATCAACGCCGGCGGATTTTTGATCACACGGTTGAGTCCCATCTTACAGGAAGCGACCGCGGCGCATCTCTTGCTTGTGCTCGTCGGCGCGTTCACGGCCGTCTTCGGTGTGCTGGTGATGATTACGCAGAACGACATCAAAAAGAAGCTCGCCTACTCCACGATCGCGCAGATGGGCATGATGATGTTCGCCTGCGGTCTCAGCGCGTATACCGTGGCGCTCTTTCACATGTTCGCCCACAGCTTTTATAAGGCTCACGCCTTTCTTTCCACCGGTTCACTCATCGAAGAAACGAAGAAGATCGGCTTCAAACTCGTGCCGCCGCCGACCTTTGCCCTGTTGCTCATGAGTTTGATCGGACTGGGCATGGTGCTCTTCGGCCTGGAGTATGAGAACGGGAAACACTTCGCGCTCTTTACGTACGGCGCGGTGCTGTTCCTGGGGCTGTTTCAGAACATCGGCTCCGCGAAAGGGGAGCGTTATCCGGTACTGCGCGTCGGCCTCGGCATCTTCATCGGCCTCGGCATTGCCATCGGAGTCTACGCCCTGATTGAATACTCCATCGGTCGCTTCCTGCTGGGGCATATTCCGGAGGCCCTGGAGTCCGGCTCCTGGGCTTCGCCGCACGGCCTCGTCAGTCTTACGGCCTATGCGGTCTTCGTGGTCGGTCTGTGGCTGAGCGCCGCGCTCCAACGCCCTGCCGGCCCGCGTATGCGTCGCCTGTACATGTATTTGTGGAACGGGGGATACTTCTCGCAGCAATCCACGCGAATCATTGCGAGCCTGGCTCCGGTTCGCTGACTTTTAACGGGAGTAACTTAGCATGCAACAAGAAACCACCATCAGTACCGCTCCGAATCCTGAGTCGCTGGAAGATGTGTGCAGGCTCATTGAAGACAGTCTGCGCATCGCCGCCCCGGCCTGGCCGCTGCAGCATACCACCGCGGTCAATCCGTTCTGGTTTTTGCGGGATAAGACGTTTTACGAAACCGCCGTGGAGCTTACGCCCATCATTCATGCGCCGTTGTTCCTCCCCCTGGACGAGTACCTGAAGCGCTTTGATCGCGGCGAGATCAACGAGGACGCCCTGCTTACGGTCATTCACGAGGCGCGGGAGTTCGACTACGACATTCCGGAGACCGTCAACGTCTTCGTGAACATCAGTCGCACCACCGAGAGTACGTCGCGCAAACATCCGAGCCTCGCGGAACACCTGCGTGACGATCTCTTCTGGCATCGCACGGTGGTGAACGAAGTCGGCAAGTATGCCGCCGCGTACTTCGACGAGCACCAGGCCCTCGCAAAGTTTCCGTGGTACGATGAGTCGTTCTGGCAGGGCTGGCTGCAGGCCCGGGAGTGGGACAGTTCCATGGAAGCCCTCGGCGTGCCGCATTTCGCAACCTACGTCCGGGAATTCGCAGACCTCGGTCCCGCCGAAGCCGTCGCGTACATGCTGGATCGCATAGGGCTTGTTTCTTATGAAGGCCGCCGCGTGTACCTGCAACGACTCATCGCCACGGTCCTGGGCTGGGCCGCGCGCTTTCGGTACGACGAGTGGCAGGTGCAGTTGGAGCTTCCCCCGGATCGGCCGGCGCAGTTGATCGAACTGCTCGCGGTGCGCATGGCGTACGACTACGGTCTCTTTCAGCACGCCGGGGACAACGGTGAGGCCACGAAACTTTCGTACTGGCGTATGGCGTATAACGAAATCAACGAGCGTGCATCGAAACGTTATCATCCCTTTCGTTTGCATTCGGTCTGGCAGGCCGCGGCGGAGCGTTCGTATCAAAAGCGTGTAGTGCGCGATCTGCAATTTCGCGACGGGGCGAAACTTGCGCCGGAGGTACAGATGGCGTTTTGCATCGACGTGCGTTCGGAGATGATTCGCCGGCACATCGAAGCGGAGCATTCGGACGTGGAGACCATCGGCTTCGCCGGATTCTTCGGCCTGCCCATCGAATACCAGCGGCTGGATGAACGCGGTCCCGGTCGGCGGTTGCCGGTGTTGCTCGCTCCGGCGTTGCGCGTGCAGGAAAGCGCGAAGGGCGGTGCCAACGCCGACGGTGCGGCGGCCATGAAAGCACGTCGTCGTCCGGGGGATTCGTTTTTGCTGAGTTACTTCAAGAACATGCGCAAGGCGACGCTCTCGTCTTTTCTGTATGTGGAATTCTTCGGCATTCTCTCGATGGAGAACATGTTGCGTCGAACCTGGCAGAGCATTCTGCGCACCCTGCGCGGTGAGAGCATGCCTCGTCGCTTCGATGACCGCGCGTCGGGACCGGACATGCATCATCTTACAAAAGCGGACGGTACGCCGCTTAATGCGTCGGCGAAAGCGGGCACGGTGGCCGGCGTCTTGCGCAGCATGGGCCTGCGGGATCGTTTCGCGAAACTCGTGGTGCTGGCCGGACACGGATCGGCCACGACCAACAATGCTTTTGCTTCATCGCTCGACTGCGGCGCCTGCGGCGGTCATGCCGGTGATGTGAACGCGCGATTGCTCGCCGCCGTGTTGAACGATGCGGACGTTCGCGCGGCTCTTGCGAAAGACCACGGCATCACGATTCCCGAAACGACGTTCTTTATTCCAGCCGTCCACGAGACCGTAACCGACGACATCTATCTGCTGGATGAAGAAACCGTACCGCTGGCCTATCAGGACGCCGTGAGCAAACTGCGCCATGCGCTGAGACGCGCATCGAAACGCACGCGACTAGAGCGCCGCTTTGCCCGCTCGCCGGTGGTGGATCGCCACACGTATCGCCGTTCGCGCAACTGGTCCGAGGTGCGTCCGGAGTGGGGCCTCGCCGGTAACGCGTGTTTCATCGTCGCGCCGCGGGAACGAACGCGGGGCATGAACTTCATGTCGCGTTCGTTTTTGCATAACTACGACTGGGCGAAGGACGATCAGTTCGCCGTACTCGAAGCCATTATGACCGCGCCCATGGTCGTGACGAACTGGATCAACCTGCAGTACTACGCATCCGCCGTCGCGCCGGAAGTCTACGGGGCCGGCAGCAAGGTCCTGCATAACGTCGTCGATGAAAGCGGCGTAGTCGAAGGCAACGGTGGTGATCTGCGCGTGGGTCTGCCGATTCAATCCGTGCACGACGGCGAACGGCTGGTCCACGAACCGTTGCGGTTGAGCGTCTTCATCGAAGCGCCGCGCAAGGAAATCGAAGCGATTATTGAAAAGCACCAGGTCGTTCGGGAACTGGTGGACCATGAGTGGCTGCACCTGCTGCACATCGACACAAAAACCGGCAGCGTGGAACGCCGGCATCCGGGAGGTGTGTATTCGCGCGTGTAAGTTGCTTCGCGAAAGGCGCGGTCTACTTGATCAACGACACCAATTCATTGAGTGAGCAGTTTTTTTCGACGGGATGCCGGAGGGGTTTCGTAAGATTCAGCCGGTAGGTGTTACGGCGACCTTCTTTTTGTCGTTTGATGTAGCCGCTCTCTTCGAGATCGGCGACGATGCGCTGTACCGCCCGCTCCGTAATGCCGACTTTCAGCGCCACGTCCCGCAGCACGCTTTCGGGATCGCGGGCCAGGCAGATGAGCACGTGCGAGTGGTTCGAAAGAAAGGTCCAGCCGGCCTCGGTGGATTTTGGTTTTACGGCGCTTTTCTTGTTCATGACGACACCTGAAGCAGGAAACATGAATGATGTGTCATAAATAGCGCACGTGGCAGGAAATAACAAGTCAAAAAGCCGTGCCGGAACGAACCGGCACGGCCCTGTCGCGATCGATCTCAGCGTCGCAGTTTCGAAAGCAACCGCAGGAATTCGATGTACAGCCAGATCAGCGTGACCATAAGTCCGAAGGCCGCGTACCATTCCATGTACCTGGGTGCCCCGGCTGCTTCGCCGCGTTCAATGAAGTCGAAGTCCAGAACCAGGTTCAGCGCCGCAATCACGACCACGAACAAACTGAAGCCGATCCCGATGAGTCCGCTTTCGTGAATGTACGGGACCGACGTACCGAAGAGGTTCGCGCCGATGCTCACGAGATAGATCAACGCGATCCCGCCGGTGGCCGCCGCAATTCCCAAACGAAAGTTTTGTGTAACTTTGATGAGTCCGCTTTTGTAGACCATGAGCAGGGAGAACAACGTGCCGAAGGTCAGCATCACCGCCTGAATGACGATGCCCGGGTACTGCGCTTCGAAGACGGCGGAGAGCGCGCCCAGAAAGCAACCCTCCGCGGCGGCGTAGAGCGGTGCCGTGTACGGCGACGCCGTCGGTTTGAAGATCGTGACTAGCGCCAGCACCGCGCCGACACCTACCCCGCCCCACATGAACCAGGGCATGAGTTCGGTCTGCCCTTGAAAGAACTGATTCCAGGTATAGATCGCCGGAACCAGGAGAATGCCGAGGAGGATAACGGTCTTCGTGGCCGCGCCCTGCACGGTCATAGTCTCGCTGCCCGCCGCCGCGCTATCGTACGGACCGACAGCCTGTTGGAATGCGCTGTCACTCAGCGCAGGATTGGAAGTTCGCATGCGTGATTGTCCGGCCCCCGTGCTCGCGCACAAGACATTTGTGTTTATTTATGATATCGCCGGCGACGGTTATTTCACATGAATCACGGCGATCATCACATCGTCCTTAAAACCTGCGAAGTCGTGGCGATTTCGGATGCGTTCCAGCACCGCCTCGATCAATGCCTCGCCGTCGAGTTCTTCGAGGCCGGCCAGAAGGACTTCCGCGTGAATGTCCGCGGTCTCACTGCCGTTGGAGCTTGCGTACTCGGTGAGACCGTCGGTGTAGAGAAAAAATCTGTCGCCCGGTTCCAGAGAGAAGGCCAGCTCTTGCGCGATGGGCCGCGCCACGCGATAGCCGAGCACGGAACCCTGCGTACGAATTTCCCGGAACGGCCGGCCCTGGGGTGCGTACATGGCCGCGGGATGACCGGCGTTCGCCAATCGCGCGCGCATGCGTTTGAAATCGAACATTACGTATACCGCCGACGCGTGATGACTGCCGAAGTCCCGGGACATGGTTTCGTCCAGGTGCTCCATCATCTCCACGGGTTCCAGGCGCAGTCGGTACGGCATGCGCGCGAGTAGAACCTTAAGGGCCGCCGTCATCATGGCGCTGGAAATGCCGTGACCGGAGACGTCGGCCAGGAAGAGGCCCAGGTCGCCTTCGCGCAGGCGCACCAGGTCGTAAAAATCACCGCCGGTTTGATTCTCCGGCGAACGGTAGACGTCCAGGCGCAGGCGATCGTTCTCGCGGAAAGACGGAAAAAGATTCTCGTGTACTTTCTGCGCCATCGAAAGGTCGGCGCTCTCTTTCGCGATCTTACCGCGAAGTTCCAGATAACGAACGCAGGCGAAGAGCAACACCGATTCGAGAAAGAGCGCGAGCAGGGCGGCCCATATCAATGTAAAGACGTGCTGAACCAGGAGCGCTTCGGATGCCTCGAAGTCCTGGAAGAACAAGATGTGGGCCAGCAAGAAGAGCAACACCGGCCAGCCGGAAAAACGGCCGGGGCGCAGGGCCTGCGATAATGTAAACGCGAGGTACGTTAAGAACTTTTCGTTTACATCCGCCGCACTCTCGGGCATGCCGAAGTGATACACGACGAGAAAGAGGGCGATGTAGTATACGGAGTAAAAGTATGAGTTCCACCGGTGGTGGACTTCTTTGAATGCGAAGAATGTGGTGACGACGGCGACGGCCACCAGGGATTCCATGAGTTCCGTTTGCGTACTTGCGTAAAGACCGGAGCCGTCCTCGAAGAAACCGAAGCTGAATTGAATCAGGCGCAGCAGGATTGTGCTCGCCCCGAAGATCAAGAGCGCGATGCGTTCAATGGAAGCGAGCAGGGCGCGCAACTGGCGGCCGTCCACGCCGCGGGGGACCTGGTTGCGCCAGAGGACGGTGTTCAGGAGATACGAGTAGCTTTTGGTCAGGTCGCGCATGCCGCGGGTCAGCGCGCGGGGTAGTACACGATTTCGCGGACGATGGAGCCCTCGACGCGCAGTCCGATGTTCCAGCCCGTACGCAAGAAGTCATCCAGTTTTCTGAGCACCTTCAAACAGCGTGCCCGCGAACCGCAGGGATGGTGCAAGGCATGCGACGTGGCGTGAAAGGCCCATACCCCGGGATGAGTTGTTAATATCGTTACGAAGTGAGGCCCGTATTTTGCGACTTCGTCACCGTCGCGGACTTCATAAACAATGTGCGAGACATAGCGGCGGTTCGTTATGCGCGTTTCGATGCCCGATTCCACGTGCGGGTAGACGGAGTCCTCGGAGTAAACCGCGGAAGTTGTAAGTAATACTGAAAGTGCGAGCAGGAGGAAGAATGACTCCGAGGACCGAGGAAACCGAGGAGTTTTGGGAGGGGCGGCGTAGCCTGCACGTGTTCGGACTGCGAGAGCTGTCTTAGCCCGACCCATCTTTTCAGCTCCTCATGTTCTCCTCGAACCCTCGGTCCTCGGAGTTAATCCTTCTTTTTCTTCTTCAGCAACTTCCCGAGATTCTGCAACGATTGCGGCGACGCCTTCGCGGCCTCTTTGTTCTGTTCCTGAATTTCCTTGTAAACTTCTGTTCGGTGCACACTAACAGAACGCGGCGCCCGGATGCCCAGTTTGATCTGGTCGCCCTTGATGTCCACGACCACGATCTCAATGTCGTCACCGATCATAATGGACTCGTTGATTCTGCGCGCGAGGACGAGCACTCAGGCACCCCCCTCGTCGAGATGTTCCAGGATCGGAACGCGTACGTGGTGTTTGCCGTGATGTGAAATGACCTGGCGGCCCAGATTCTCCGCGCCTTTGCGGTACACCAGGATCGGGCCCTGCAGGTTTGCGGTCATCTTCTCGGGGCTGTCCTCGGGAATCGTGACGATGGAAAAAATCTCGCAGTCCTCGACCTTTTCGGTGCCCAGGGATTGCAGATCACCGGGGGCCACCTGCGGTTTGTAAGCTTCGATGAACAGAGCCGGATCGATGACCACGAAGGCCAGGTTCGGATCGTTTACGGACTGGAGCCACTGAAACGGGCTCTCGCCGGATTCCGCGAGCATTACGAATTCGTGGAACTCCTGAAAACCGAAGAGACCGTCCGGGAATCGGATCAGCTCTCCGGATTCGACTTCCACTTCGCCGAGGGCTTTCGTAGTCAACGTTGGCATAAAAGAAAATACTAACCTTTGCGGGAATTACCTTAGCGCAGGAAATCCATCAGCTGCGGGCGGATGATGCGCGAGCCGACGTTCAGCGAGTACTGGTGAATCGTTTCAAGCCACTTAAGATTCATGATGGTCTCCGGGAAATCAATGCCCTCGCTTTCGGCGAGCAGCTCCTGCATGTGCCCCTTATCCCAGGCGACGCGTTTGTCGTGTTCTTCCACGCGATTCTGGCGCGCGCCGACCTCGGCGCGATAACGTAACAGATTGTTCAGCGTTTCGTCGATGTTCGCCAGATCCCGGCCGCCGATTTCGGTGACGTCGCCGGCGAGCAGATCGTCGCGCAGTTTGATCAAAACATCGAAGGAACTCAGACCGGATACCCGCGCGGAGTCGGCAAAATTGTTCGGCGGTTGCGAGTCGTCCGCGGAAATCAGCCCGAGATCTTGCAAGACGGTGCTGCCTTCCATATCTTCGAGCCAGATCTGATGCGGCGACGTGGACGACAGAGAAACAAAGTCCTGGCCGATGATCGACGCTTCCACCTCGAGGTTCGCGGCGTTGATCTTCGCAACGATGTCGTTGGCCGTATCGCCGGCGGCCACGCGAATTTCGGCGCCGTCGATGCGGAAAACCTGGTCGGTCGTGGCGCGATAGCCGGAGGTATCGGCAGACCCGGTCACGGTCATGTTCGTTCCCCACAACGCTTTGTTGCCCGGAAAGTTCACGTCGATGTACTGATCGCGTTCGACCTCACGCAATTGTTTGCCGATGTCGCCGTGATAGCGCACGCTTACGATTTGATTCTCTAACGTAACACCGTCGGCACCTTGAATGTTGGCCTGCACCGCTTCGAAGGGCGGGCGCTCCAGGGCGTGACCGGCGAACAGATAACGACCGGTGGCGTCCCGGGCGTTGCCGAGTTCGATCATGGCGCGCAGGTGTTGATCGATTTCTTTGGCGATGGCGTAGCGATCTTCGTTCTTTTCGCCGCCGTAGGTTCCGTTCGCACCCTGCACGGCCAGCACGCGGACGCGTTGCAGAATATCGGTAACCCGGGCCATCTCGCCGTCCACCAGGTCCAGGCGATTCTTTGCGTGCATGAGGTTCGTGTCGAACTGTTCGAGTTCATTGACGCGCGTGCGAAAGTACATTTGGTTTGTTGCAGCGGAAGGATCGTCCGCCGGCCGGCCGATGCGCCGTCCGGTTGCGAGCTGATCCTGTACTTTGTCGAACTCCCGCTGGTGCCGCTGCGTATTGCGCAC
Source organism: Leptonemataceae bacterium (assembly GCA_965227295.1). Taxonomy (GTDB): domain Bacteria; phylum Spirochaetota; class Leptospiria; order Leptospirales; family Leptonemataceae; genus JANSYA01. The sequence goes on from OZ245742.1 coordinate 1,295,884, forward strand.
CAGTGTGTTGTTTTTCATGATATCAGTTATACGCATCATAAGGTTATCCTAGGATCGATCGTCGTTGCCCCTGGCGCTCTAGCTTCACAAACTCTTTATCTTAAACCCTCGTTCCCTCGGTCCTCGGAGTAGATTTTTTAGTTAAGCACCCATCCGATTGATGATCACTTCCAGCAGTTGATCCATTGTGTTGATCACGCGGGCGCTCGCGTTGTACGCGTGCTGGAACTGCACCATGTTCGACATCTCTTCGTCGAGGCTCACGCCCATCACCGACTGACGAAAGTTGTTCAGTGAAACGAGGTCGTCCTTCAAACGCAGCGAGGCGTCCGTGGCCGTGCGGGACTCGGTGCCGAGCTTCGCGATCAACGCGTTGTAGAATTCCTCGGCGTTCACCTCGCGGCCGACCATGTGCGAGTCCTGTTTCAACGACGCCGCGATCAACAGCGCGTTCGAACCGTCGCCGATGCCGCCCGGAGTGTTGTAATCGCCGGTGCCGCCGACGTCCCGGCCGCGACCCGCGGCCACGCTGGCCGGATCCCGGCCCACGTCGTCGGAGACTTCCATGTAGGCGGCCGGATGAAAGACCGGCGTCAGCGTAAGGTCTTCCAGCGGCGCCCGCAGTTTCGAAAGTTCGTTGATGCGCCGGTAGTCGAAGGCCCCGGCCTGTCCGCTACTCTGGAGGACACCGGCATAGCCGACTAACAGCTCGCCGCTGTCTTCTAAGTGGCGAATCATGAAATTCGTGCGGCGATCACCCTCGGGCAGATCGGCGCGGGTGGCCTTAAACGAAAGCTGGTTGTCGTGGTTCAGGTACGCCACGACGCCGGCGCCGGAGTCGTTAATGCGCCCGATGATCTCATCCATAGTTTCGTCGCGGGAGTAGTCGATGCGCACCGGCGAGTTGTTCGGGTCGTTCTTGTGCAGCGTGATGGTGCCGTCCACGCCGACGCGTTGCGTGGCGTCGATCTCGTTGGTACCGGTCACGCGAAAGAGGGCCGTGACTTCCGCGGAGCCGTCCTGGTTAAGGTCGAAGTTCCCGGAGGCGTTCTGGATGATGTACGAGCCGCGGGCGTTTGCGGACAGCGGACGCAGGTCAAAGAAGTCTTTGTTCGTGGTGCCGTTCATGCCGAAGCCGTCGCGGTGCACCTCGTTGACGATGTCGCTGATGTTCAGCGCGAAGGAATCCACGCTGTCGATGCGGTCTACGATGGAAACGTCGCGCATCTCCAGCAGGCCGAGCAGCTTGCCGCCGCCGAGTACGATGTCGCGATCGTTGTGCTCCCACAGAACTTTGGCCATGCCCTCGTTCTGCGGATCGGGTACGGTCTTTAACTTACGCTGGATTTCACCTTGTACTAAAGCTTGCTCGCCGATGAACACGAACAGTTCGTCGCGGTCGTTGCGCCCCACGCGCACGTTCACAATTTTGGAAAGTTCTTCCAGGGCCGCGTCGCGTTTGTCCTTAAGATCGTTGGGCATGTCACCCAGGGCCTCGATCTTCAGAATGCGTTCGTTGAGATCGCGAATCTGACCGGCCAGAGAGTTGAGGCGATCCACTTCCGTGATTACCTCGCGGTTCGCGCGCTCACGCAAATCCGCGAGCTTGCCGTAGACATCATTGACGCGCGTCGCGAGGGCGCGACCGCGTTCCACGACCACTTCACGATGGGACATGTCCGCCGGAAAGTTGGCGAGCTCCTGCCAGGAGGCCCAGAAGTTGTTGGAAAGATTTCGCAGCGAGTTGTCGGAGGGTTCGTTGAATACGACCTCCATTTGCTCCAGATAGAGCTGCTTCGTATCCCAGAAATTTTTGTCGTTCTCCGCGACGATGATTTGATCGTCGTAAAACGCGTCGCGGATGCGTTCGATCTGCGCGACTTGAGCGCCCTGTCCCAACTGCCCTTTGGAGTTGGCCCGGTTCAGAGACGGGTTGTAGAGCGGGTCCATCGAGGTCATGGTGACCCGCTGGCGCGCGTAGTGTTCGTTGTCCGCGTTTGATATGTTATGGCCGGTCGTATTCAGCGCGGTCTGATGCGTAAACAGACCCCGCTTGCCGATTTCCAGGCCGCCGAATGTTGATCCCATGGCGATCTCCCGGGTGCCGCCTCCGAATCGGGGCGCACCACCATGCTAGATCCGTCGGCGGAAGAGGAAAAAACCTGAACGGATTTTTAGTTTCGCACTTTACAAATCTCCAGTATGTTCTATTCTCTGGATTATGTCACATGAGCAGGTCAATCGCATCCTGGCTCAGCACGGCCTCCAGCGCACGCCGTACACGGGCTGGCTGGCGAACCCCGCGGGCGGCCCCGAATCCGCGATCTATGCGGGCGTCGACAGTCACGGCCGGCATTTCTTCCTGAGTTCCGGCGGTGCCACCCTCGCCACGTACGGCGAATTCGCCCGCGGCCGGGAAGTGACCATCCGTTCTCCCGAGGGCGGTAGCGATTTCAGTGTATGTCTGTTTACGCTGTGGATGCTGCTCGGCGAAACGGCGGCTTAGGTCTTGAATGATTTCTCGCCCTGTGCACAGTTGGAGAGGATGGTTTGATGGGACGGTCCTCTATCTCCGGGACAGAATTTTCGCGATCCGATTGACGAGATATTGATCGAAGTCCGGGTGATTGGCGATTTCAAAGAGTTCGGCTCTGCCAGCGATATGCATTCTGAAGGATGCAAGGAACTCCTGCAAACTATCGGGCTTGCTACTGTTTATATATCCGATAATACCGTTTATTGATTGTATTGCCTTGCGGGCTCGCTCCTCGGGGTAGAAATTATACACTATGCCTTCCAGGATCTCTTTCGGGTCCTGGCCGGTCGGCGGGATCGGCGACTCTTCGTAGGATCCAAATCTCCAGAAATAGACATCGTAATAGATGGATTCTATAATGTCGTGATCGGATGAAAACTCAGAATAATATCCAGGATCTAAGAACTCGCGATCTCTCTGGATATAGCACTGGGTCCCGGGCGAGCGAAAATTACCGATGATCCGTTTCGTCTTGTCCGCGACAACGATCAATACCCCGGAAGGAAGTTCTCTGTAGAGCGCGATAACCGCGGCATGCAGCGAAATTCCGGCCTGTTTCTGAATCGTTTCCAATGCGGATCGCAGGTTTTCTTTTGCGAGACCCTGAATCCATTCCAGTGGCGCCAGCAATTCAGAAGCGAATCGATTTGCTTCCGCCTCCATAGCGTTATATATGTGCGCATTGCCGATGTGGTTCCACGAATCGGTGTGGCAGCAAATCGTGCCGACGTGCCAGGGGATGAATAAGTGTCCGAGTTCGTGGGCTATTGTGAAGCGCTTTCGTGTTCTTGGAATGGTCGTATTGAGAATGATCTCCGGTTTCTCGTGACCCGTGTCTGCGCCGACTATGATCGCGTCGACATGGAAGGGAATAACGATCTCCTTGATCCTTGCGAAGCGGCGTGCGAAAGCAAAGATATCGACCGCTCGATTGTACTGGTATCTTTCCCGGACTCTCCTTGCGATAGCAAGTTCCGCCCGTAAATCAGTATCCATCTATTTCAAATGACCGGACTGCTTTAACCAGTCGAATAAGCTCCTGGCTTCCTCTGGAGAGGCCGCACGGGCTGCGATTTGCTGGCCACTATGTTGATGAACAATATCGTCGAAGGGGATGCCGTTTTGTCGTGCGAAGAGAATGTAACGCAGGAAATCCGGCCGTTCCACCCAGTAACCGTACTCCATCTCATTCATACCGAGAAACTCGTGCAGCTTAAGACTGGAGTCGGATTCGTGCCACTCGTCAATTGCGTCATCGATTTCATCGGCCAAAAAGCGGCCTTCCAGGCAGGATTGTACGAAATTTTTATACATCAAGAGTCCTCCCTTTCACAGCTTCTTTGATAAAATGCCCTGTGATCGCGTCCAGGCTGCCCAGGTGCTTTCCCCTTTTGTTAAAGGCTTCTATTTCTCCGTGCTGAGAATCCCACGTAAAATAACGATCATGGCGGGGGGAGCGCCAGACCTTCCGCCCCTCTCGAATGCCGAAATACTCGCAGTTCGTAAAAAGAAAGCAATTATCCGGCGGTACGCGCAAAATAGACCAGAGTCCCCGGGGTACAAGCGTATTTTTTGACCCCTTGTACCATCACCGCGACATATTTTCTCAAAAAGTGACGGGCGGATGAATTGTACCAGTGCTTTTTTGAATTTTTCTCAAACTCCCGCGCCCCTCGTACCACCATGGAAAAACAATTGCCGCAAAGCCCGCCCCGGGATTCCGGAGCATATGACCGCATTCCTGAAGGACTGGCCGTTCGATCGGCGCATGCGTCTGCTCGGCGCCTACTTCCTCATCTACGTTGCTCTGCTTACTGTAAACCGTCTCATCTTCACGCTCGCCTACGCGTATCGTCTGGAAGATGAGCCGTTCACGAACGTCCTGCTCGCCTTCGCCATCGGTCTGCGTTTCGACGGTTCCGCGGCGGCCACGCTCATCGCCCCGTTCTTTTTGCTGGCGAGTGTGAACTTCTTAAATCGCTTCGCCGTGTATCGTTCCGTATGGAGCTTCGGTCCCATCGTCGTGCTGGTGGGAGTCATCGCGCTTTGCGTCGCCGATCTCATCTACTACGAGAACGGCAACAAACACATCGGCTACGAGGCCTTCGCCTTTCTCGGCGACATCGGCCTGCTGTTCGGTTCCGCGCTGAGCCAGGATCCGTTGCGTGTCGTCGGTGGATTGCTGGCGCTCGGCCTGGTCATCGGCGGTGCTGTCTATCTCTACGCGCGTTACGTTCGCACGGAGTACGTCCCCGAGCGCATCGGCAAGGGCATCGGCCGTTTCGTGGTGTTGACCCTGCTGCTGATCATCGCGTTTCGCTCCGGATTGCAGGAGCGCATCATGCGTGCCGGGGAAGCCATCATCTCGCAGAATGATTTTTTAAACAACGTCGGCCTCAATCCGGTGTTCACCACGGTGGCGGATCTACGCAGCTTCTCCGTACCGGACTATCAGACCATGCCTCTCGATGAGGCCGTTTACCTCGTGCGCCGGGAACTGGATTACGAAGGGGCAAGCTTCGTAAGCGACGAGTATCCCTTGCTGCGCAAGACCGCAACGACGCGCAACGGTCGCCCGCCGAACATCGTGCTCATCCTCATGGAAAACTGGACCGGTAAGTTCATCAAACCCATCGGCGGCGGCATGGTGGACGGCAAAGAAGTGACTCCGCGTTTCAATCAACTGGCCAACGAAGGTGTCTTCTTTCGAAACTTTGTGGCCACCGGCGGGCGCACGACGAGCGGGTTATTGGCCACGCTGACGGGTATGCCGGAAAAACCGGGCCTCACTGTTTTTCGTACGCACCACGTCGTGGGTACCTTTCGCGGCCTGCCGGAAATTTTGCGCGAGCTGGGTTACCATACCCTCTTCGTAACCGGCGGTCCGCTGGAGTTTACGAACAAGATCAACATCCTGCCGCAGTGGGGATTCACGGAAGTCCTGGGTCGTCGTCACATGGCGAAGATGGGCGATTACGAGGCCGACGCCTGGGGTTACTACGATGAAGACATCTTTCGTGTGTTCCGGGATCGCCTGTCCGCCCTGCACGCCGAGAATCCCGATCGTCCTTTCTTTGCCGTGGCGGAGTCACTCACGACGCACTATCCCTACGAGTTGCCCCACGAACGCTTCGCCATCTTCGACGACAGCACGCGGGACTACGAATTCCTGAACGTCTATCACTACTCCGACTGGGCCCTGGGCGAACTCATGGACCGCCTGCGCACGGAGCCGTACTTCGACGACACCCTCTTTGTAATTATGGCGGATCATACTCACCACCGCTATCTCAATTATTACGAGGACCGGCAAATCCCCGCCCTGTTCTATCAACCGTCTCGCCTGCGTCCCGAGGTGCGGGAACAGATCGCCACCCAGACCGATCTCATTCCCACGCTGTTGAGCATGGTCGGGAAAGAAACCTACTTCTCCGCCATGGGCCGGGATCTCTTCGCGCCGGACATCAGCGAGTCGGCGTACTTCGTCCACGGAAACTACTTCGGCTGGATCGAGAAGGATATCTTCTATTATCAGCTAACGGACGCGCTCTTCGGCGTCGGCTACAAACCCGACGAAACCGATTTCGAAAAACCGCCGTGCGTCAGCGAACGCGGCGACTGTGACGTCTATCAACGCAAGAGCCTCGCGTTTCTCAATGCGAGCAATCGTCTCATCGATGCCAATCGCGTGTATCCGCCGGCGACGACGGACGGCCCGGAGCCTGTCGCGGCGAAAGACCTGGAACGGACGGGGTGTCCGGTGCACTCCGGAATTCTGGAGCGGGACCTGGAAGCCCGGGCCCTGGCGTTCGAAGCAGTGCGGGAAGCGGCGCGCTCTCCCTGGATTCCGCGTGCCACCGTGATCAACCAAATGTTAACATACATTCCGCCGACGAAGTCTGCACGCCGGGAGACGGCGGCCGCGTACTACGACAGCCAGTACTTTAAAGATGCCCGCGCCCGGCGTCCGGTGCGACCGACCCGGCGTGAAGAGCAGGGCGTGGGCGCGGAACAACGTTCCGACGTCGGCGTGCATCTTTTGAAAATGGCCCCGGACTATCGTAGCGCCGAAGTCATTATGCGCATTGAAACGATCATCGAGAATCCGGAGGCCCTGGCGCTTGTACGGGAACGGGAGCAGGCCATGCTGGAGCGCGCGGCCCAACGGAAGGCGGACGACGCATCCACGGATGACGGGAGCGAATCGGCAAAGACACCCATGGTCCACCAGGATGTGCGCATGGGTCTCTCCCGATGGAAGCGCCACGACTGTCGTTGGTATCCGGACCTGCCGGTGGGCAAGAACACGCAGGCGGGCAAACCGTCCGGGCCGCGGCCTTAGCGCGGCAACCGTTAATCGATGCGTAAGATCTGATTGCCGGCACTTACGTAGAGGTCGTCGTCGACGGGGACCAGTCCGGCGGCGTTCGTAATCGTGGTGGAAAAGGGAAAGAACACAAAGCCGCGCCGTCCACCGAGAGACATACGATACAGGTTGTTTACGCCGGCCGCATATACTCTTACGCCGTCGGTGGTGAGATGAGTCAACGTATCCTCGCTTACTTCAATGTCCGGGTCCGTGTCACGGTAGGCCTCGTCCAGGGCGTAGGCCCGCAATCGGCTGCCGCCCTCGTAAATCCAGAACAGGGCGTTGCCGTTCGTCGTCAGGTCCACGCCGTTGTGGATGCCCGACACCAGCAACTCGGCCGAACCTCCGTCCCGGGGGACGGTCACGACGCGGTCCGCTTCAAGGACAAAGATGCGATCGAGATCCAGCGCGACAGCCCGGACGTCGGTGAAACCCGAGGCGAGTTCGATGATGTTGCCCGTAAGCACATCCACCCGGACCAGGGTCTGGTTGGAAAGCAGAGCATACACGTATTGACTGCTGCTCGTGATGCTGAGGGGGGTGGCTGCAAACGTGGCGACGGATACGACCTGAGACGTGCGAATGTCCGCGCGACGAAGCCGCAGGTTGTCCTGGTCGGCGATGTAAAGACCGTTGCAGTCCGTGCTGATGTCACCCGGATGGCCGAAGCTGGCGGCTGTCGCAATGCCGTCCAGGTTGCCCGCCATGCTGCTGCCGACGAAGACCGACGCCGCCGGTTGCAGCCGAATCGCTTGCATTTCCTGGCCGTTGATTAGATTGCAGGTGATGGAATCGAGGTAGACGGCGTAGCCGCCCAGAAAGAGCAGAGCGTTGACCTCGTCATCGCTGCTCGCCTGGCTCCGGCAGGAGCCGATGAGGCTCAGGCAAACGAGCAACGTGAGTCGCATAAGGCCGTTGATTCTGCGGTTCATAAAGCGTCCTCAATAAGATTACGTAGTGCAATCGGATGGCAATGAAAAAAAACCGGCGCCGGATTCCCGCGTGAATCTGGCGCACACTGTATTGAGAGATGCGCTCGATGCAAAAGGTTTCGCCGAATTTACCGTTCGGGGCGAAAGCATGTATCCGTTGCTTCGTCCCGGGATGACGATCCGCGTTGTTCGCTGTGCGGAGAAAGATCTGCGCGTGGGAGACATCATCATCTTCCGCAGCCGCGACGATCTTCTGGCACATCGAATCGTCGCAAAGCATGGCTCCTCCCTCTGGATCGCAAAAGGGGATAATACCTTCATTTCGGACGACCCCGTCGCTTTCGAGGAGATCCTCGGCCGGGTCATCGCCGTCGCCGGGGAGGAGTACATCTACGGTTCTCGCGACGTGATGCTTGCGCGGCTCTCGCACCGTCAGGGTCGCATCGTTTCCGAACTGCGTTCTCGCAGCGAACGCCGACGATCGTCGACCGGCCGGCGCGTGAAACGCGAGAACGTCCTGGCCTGGCCGCTGCGCCTGGCGTTGCGTCCGTATCTGTGGTTGGTGCGTCTCATCGCGGCCGGACATCCGAACCGCGACGGCGGGCGCCTGCCCATGGACGACACAGTCGACATACATCCGGGCACGCTGCAAATGGTTCGCCGTCGTGCCGCGGTCGCCGGCCGGCCCGCCACGGATTTGAGCTGGGTCGCCGTGGATCCGTTGATCGGTTTTCTGGGCGATGCGTTGCGAACTTCACCGCCGCGACCGGAACGCCTGGCGAAGTACATGCAGACCTGGAACGCCGCGGTGCGGGCGCTGCGTTGCCTGGCGGACGCAAACATTCAGACAATCATCTTTAAGGGCCTGGTCTTCGCGGAAGAACTCTACGACAGCCCGTTGCATCGTCCCATGCGTGATGTGGATTTGCTCGTGCGCCCGGACGACTTCGCGGCGGCGTGTCGCTGTTTGTCGGCCGCGGGTTTTATGATTCATGACGACTTTCCGGAGCGGCGCCCCCATGCGGTTTCGGACGCGGAAGTTTTCCCGGCGGATGCGTGGGCGCCGGGAGAGCTGACCTTCGTCGATGAGCGCGGAGTGGAGATCGATCTGCACTGGCATCTGATTCCGGAACACTGGCTACGCCCATGCCGTAACATACTTTTAGATGAAGTCTGGCGAGACGCTCGCCCCTTTCAATTCGAAGGCGGCAGTGTCTGGACCATGAGTGACGTACATACGGCCGCGTACCTGACGTTGAATCTGAGCCGCAACGCTTATCGTTCTTTATTCGCGTACCTGGATCTGGATCGATTGTGGCGCCGGCAGGGCCGTGACTTCGCGCAAGAGTTCTTCGATACGTGTCGGCGCTGGCGCATTCGCATCGCCGCGGATTATGCCCTTCGTTACTTGAAGTATTTGTGCGACACTCCGGTACAGATTTCGCGGCGACTGCGCCTGCGTCCGGGTCTGCCGCGGCCGGTTCGTCTCTTAAAAGATTCGCGACGCTGGCGCAGTGACGGTTACATGTACTTCGTGCAACTGGCGACACTGGACCGGCTGCGCGACGCCCTGGGCGTCATCGTGCGGTTGGTTCTTCCTCCGCGCGGTTGGTTGCGACGACGCTACGGTGAGCGGGCTTCGTTCGTCCATCACTGGAGGCACGTCTTTCGTGCTTTGACGGAACGGCGGACGAACTCAGGGAATGCGGACGGAACCGATGGGACTCGTTGAACAGGAGTCGGCCGCGTCCGTGTCTGTCGGGCAGGCTTCGTAGAGTTTCAGGGTGCCCCCGTGTTCCGCGAGCATGCCGGCGGAAACCGTAATCAGAATGGTGTGTCGATCGCCGGCGGCCACTTCCAGTTCCAGCGGCTGGGCGTACTCTTCGTCTCCTCGCGGGTTTTGTAAGAGCAGGGGCGCGGGCCGGTCGTCGATCCAGGCGCGGATTTCTTTCAGTAAAATGATTTCATGAAAGCGCCCCGGGTTCTCCACTTCTATGCGTCCGACTTCCACGGCCGCCGATCGATCCGGCGGCACGGTCACCGCCTGGCGAAACAAGAATCGGGCGCGCGCCCGTCCGTCGTCTAATGTTGTACCAAAGAATATTAACGCAACAAAGAATGCCGTGATTCCGGCGCTCCAGAGAAGAGCCATTGTAGTCACGGAAGCACGGATGGTACTCATGATGCCGCGCCTGTCAGGGCGAAGTGCACCTGCTCGACGGCCGGGGCGAGGGCGCCCTCTTCGACGTCGACAATGTGCAGGCCGGCCGCGGCGAACTCGGCTTCGACTTCCGCGCGGTTCCGGAAGTAGTGAATGAACTCCACTCGAAAATGATCGCCGGACTGCACGGCCGTGTTGCCGAAGCTCAGGCAAGCGAGCGCCTTTTTCCACGCCATGAAGCGCCGACCGATCCCCGGGCCGATGTAGGCCGAGAGCACGATCACGCCGGATTCTCGTAACATTCGTTTACACTTTCTTAAGAGGTCCTCCCGGTGGCGTCGCCCGGGTATGCACGAGTACATGCCCGGAGAAATGATGACAACGTCGTAGAGCGGGGCGTCGGCATCATCCGGAAAGGCCGCGATGTTTTTGTCGAAAGGAACGACGCCGCGTTCGAAGTGAGCGCGGTCACCGAAACTCTGCGTATTTTGCCGCGCGCTTTCGAGGATGGCCGGGATGCCCTCGACGCCGGTGACGTGAAAGCCATGGTCGAGGAGCACCAGGGCCTCCCGGCCGCCGCCGCAAAAAAGGTCCAGGGCTTGCGGCGGCGCGGACTTGCTCCGGCCCCGGGCAATGGGAAAGACCCGGCGTTCGTACATAAGCCGTTCGCCCTCGGAAAGAAAACCGCTCCGATTCATGGCCGGCCCCTGCCAGACCGCGGCATGGCCGCTGTAGAGTCCGGCGCTGAACCGGGAGAGCCGGTCCGGTGGTAGAATGCAGAGCGTGGTCACGTCGACGGCGTTGCGGACGACGGTGGCGATCTTGCGTAGAATGCGTACCAGAAGAATCTTCATAGAATTCGATGAGTGCGTTCGTTTTCAAAACGGCCGCACGAAACCTTTCTCCCGCAGCCGGAACGGATCGAGCCGTTCCGCGTTCTTTTTATGATTCGTGACAGCGTCCGCCGACAGGCCGATCTCCGCGCCGATTTGCGCGAGGCGTGCGTGACAGTGCGCTGCCGTAACTTTCCAGGAACTACAGTTACGAAAAAGTTCCGCCGCCGCGTGTAAATCCTGTTCCGCGGCCGGACTTGCGACGGCAAGGTGGCGGGCCCGGAGCAAATGGCTTTCGCCGGCCAGGTTTTCCAGTTCGGCGTCCGCAGGATACAACGTGCGCGCCCACCGGAGCCACGGCAACGCCGAATCCACGGCGGCCGCAACCGCCGCGGGGTCTCCGGAACTTTCGGGATTCCGGGGTTTGAGTACCCACACGAGCCAGGCGTTCTTATGTCGATACGGCTCCAGTGCCTCCAGTGCCTGCTCGCGCGCAAAGACCGCGAAGCCATGATACGTGACACCGACGCAGAGGATGAGTGCGGCCACGGCCGGCCAGGTATTTCGGGGCGCAGGCGACGGCATTGGATCCGCATCCTGTTTCGATGAAGGCAATGCCAGAAGGACGGCTAACGCTACGAGCACCATGGCCGCATAGAACGGCTGAATGAAATGATAGTTCATAAGACCCTGGAGCAGAAACGAAACGAGGGCCGTGCCCGCGGCGAGGGCCAGTGTGCCTGGCAGGCCCGGGACGAATAGACTGCGCCGGGCCGACTCGATCGCGTAGGCCGTGAGAAAGAGGATCAGAGCGGCGAAGGGGATGCCTGCATCGAGGCACAGTTGCAGGAGCAGGTTGTGTGCGTGCAGTCCGGCTCCCTGCATACGGTAGTCGTGGGCAAGATGATAGAAGCCCGCGCCGCGGAGATCCGGTATCGGCATCGCGGCCAGCACGGAGTAGTGATTCGCGCCCGTGCCGAACAACGGTACTTCGGCGATTGCATTCAGGGCCAGTGTCCATAAAGCGAATCGCTGGCGTAATGTCGTAAACAAAAAGAAGTCCGGGTCCGTGCTGCGATCTTTCATGAACCACAACCAGACCACAACGCCGGCCATCAGCGCGAGAACGCCCGCACCCACGAAAACGATGCGCCGATGGGAACGGGCGGAATCCGGCTTAGATTCTTCTGAGTGTAATCTTACAAATGCGAGGGCGAACAGAAAAACCGCGATCGCCATTCCGCTGAGGTACGCGAAGCGCGCGGCCGTTGTTATGAGTAAAAAGCCCAGAACCGGGACGATCCCCAGGGCGACGCCCATGCCGATCCGGTGCGCAAACTTTTCGGTTTGCGGGCCGTGCTTCGAAAAGAGTGATCGCAAGATTGCCGGCACGGCAACGAGCAGGGGCAGCAGGAAAACCAGCCAGCCGCCGGCATCGTTGGAGTTGACGCCGCCCAGGCTGTCCTTCTTGGCAAAGAAAAGATCCATTGTTGGAACGCTGCGAAAGAGATGCTGTGCGCCGACTGCGAGCCAGCCCAGGTTCAGCAAGCATACACCGATCCACACCAGCGCCGTGCCTGCCGCATCTTCCCGGGCGCGGGCGTACGTAAATAAGAAGAGAAAGACGAGCACAATGCTCAGACCGACGGCCGGTATGCTCTGGTAGTAGTTGGGCGCTACCAGGCCGGCGATGACAAACCACAGCCAGGCCGAGCCCCCGGCAATCAAGAAGACCGGATGCCGCCGCCGCAAACTTTGTAGAACCTTTTGAAGATCGTCGGCGTACTCTACGCCGAGGTACGCCGCGGCACAGACCAGCGGCAGGATGCCGCCGGGGTTCCAAACGTAGACCCACAAGAACGGAAACGATAAGAACCAGAGCAACGTCGCCAGAGCGACCATCCGCGGCGGAACCCCGCGCCAGATCGCGATTAACATTAGAAAAAAGTAAGCGTAGAACCAGAACCGGTGATAGAACCGCAGGCCCGTTATGCCGGTATCGATGTAAATCGACGCGGCCCGGACCGCCGTGACAAAAACCAACAGTGCGCCAAGACATGCGATAGCGGCGAATGCGTCTCGTCTGTTTTGATGAGATTGTTCGCCACCGAAGTAGCGTGCACCTGCCAGAGAGACGAGCAAGATCCCCAGGGTAGGCCACAGGAGTTCTCGTACAAAAGTGTACTGAACGCCCGCGGACAGGCCGCTGCAGAGCAACACGGCCAGAATCAATATCCGAAGGGCCCACATCATAAAAAAAACATAGTGATTTAATCAAACGGTGTGCGTAAATATGATTTATAGTTGACGTTCACTCATGGCCGGTGTCACTTTCGCACTCATGACTGAAACACAGAATCGCCCTCCGGAAAGTCAGGGCATCGCCATTACTGAGGAGACTCGATTTCAAGCGCACGAAGATCTTTCGTGGCGTGAAATCGAAGGACAAATGGTTTGCATGAACCTGAAGTCCGGCGAGTACTTTACGTTCAACGGAGTCGGCCGGGAAATCTGGCAGGCTGTTGCGGACGAGCGCGGTAATACGCGGGACATCGTCGCGAAGATTGTAAGTGAGTATGCGGTCGAAGAAAGTGTTGCGCAAAAGGATAGTAAAGAATTCTTAAGAAACTTGCTGGAAGCCGGTTTGATTCGGCCTGTGGATAGTCAACAAAATTGATGAATCGTTCATCGACGACAGTTTAACTTTCGAGGGTAACTATGAAAAACGAAAAGAAAAAGTATGAGTCGCCGTCACTGGAAAGCCGGAATGGCGGTAAAGACTACGCCGCTCCGACGTTCGAGCGCCACAATCCGCTCAACGAAGTGTCGGCAACCTACTACTATACGTACTACTACTATTACTACTACTGAGAGAAAGCGGTGATCGGGTTACCGGGGCTTCCCATCGAAGTAGCCGGCCCGCCTTCTCCGGTGCGGGATGCAGTCGAAGCGGCTTTCGGCTTCTGCGCATTTCGAAATAGTAGCGATACAAATCACATACGGCTGGAGGTTCGTTTTCTCGATAGCGAGTCCGAATCTCTGGCGGCCCGGGTTCCGGGATTCCTGAGCGCCCGCGTGGCGCTTCTGGAGCAGGAGCCTTCGCCCGTGTCCTCCGGTCTGGCTTACGTCAGTGAAGGGGGCAGCCGGCAGGGTTCCGGAACCGTCCTTGCAGATCCGCATTCCATATGCGCGGCCTGGAGCGACTCCGCAGAGTCGCTGTCCTTATACGTCCGCAAGCGACGGCCAGAACCGGGCCTTTTGCCGTCCGTGCAAGCCCTGCTGATCCCCCTGCTGCGCGACCTTCTCCTTCGAAGAGATGCCTGTCTCCTTCATGCAGGCTCGGTCCGCACGCGGAACGATGAGGGATTGCTGGTCCTCGGAGATAATGGAGCTGGAAAGACTACGGCCGTTCTGGCGCTGGCCCGGGCGGGAGGAGCCTTGCTTGCCGACGATCTGAACGTTTTGCGCAGGGCCGAGAGCGATGCTCGCCCATCGTTTGAAATCTGCGCGGTCCCGGAAGCGATCAATCTGACCGAGGACGAGAACACGGCGCGCTTTTTTCCGGAGCTGGCCGGTAGTCTGGGGCGAGCCCGGCCGGAGAACGATCGGCCGAAGGTAGCGGTTGCGCCCGATGAAGTCCTGCAACGACTCGGGGCGACGTCACGAACGGATCGTTGCTTCGCGAACGGAGTTTTGATTCTGGATATCACGCCGGAGACTCCGTCCGCGTCGGAACGATTCGAAAGACTGCCGGCAGCACAGGTGTTGCCGTTGCTCCTGCGGGCCAACGTCTTCGCCGGTGGACAATCACCGGGAGCGGCCTTCGCAAATCTCGCGGAGTTTGTGGAAACCGTTCCGGGATACCGTGTGCGCACGGGGCCCGACCCGGCTGAAATGGCCCGGGAGATCTTGAACTACTTTGGGCATACACACGTAGCCGGGAGCATTCCCGGAGGGAGAGCATAAATGAACGCAAGCGCGGAGAACACAGCACAGTCCTGGCCGCAAATGGAAGCCCTGCAGCGTCTCATGCGAGTCAGATCGCTGTTGCAAGACGGGCTGTCTTCGCTACCGGCCCTGATCGACATCCTGGCCGGCGACGATCCCACCGCGGCGGCCGAGGCGCACCAGGGTTTGATGGGCATGCTCCCGCTGGCATCCCTCTATGAACGGCGGCCCGAGGATTTTGTCGTCGCGGATGCGGACGAAATTCGCGCACCGATCCCGGATTGGCTGAAGGCGTCGTGTGATGGATGGGGGACCACGGAAGACTTCGCCTCTTTATGCGTGGAGCGTCTTGCGGAATTCCGCACCGGAGCACCGGAGCGTGCTCGCGTATTGCTGGAGCGCCTGGTAAACTTCTGGGGTATTCGGCGCCGGCTGGCCGAACTGCTCGAGGCGCGCGGTTTGAGCGATCTGCGCCGGACGTACGAAGAACTCATCGTCGAGACGGATGACATTCATTTTCCCGAGCAGATCTGCCTTTCGCCGACCCAGGCCTGTCAGCTCAAATGTTCGTTTTGTTACTCCGCGGATCTTCCTAATGTACACAAAGATGATATTAGCGACTCGAAGACACTTGAGCTGCTCGACTGGATGCATTCTAAGAACATTAAGCGTCTGAGTTTCGCCGGCGGCGAGCCCACATTGTTCCGCTACTTTCCGGCGCTCATTCGCAAAGCCGCCGAATACAAAATGGAAATCTTTCTTACGACGAACGGCCTCATGGCGCCGGCCGTCGTAGACGCGCTCATCGAAGTTCGACCGTTGTGCATCACCATGCATCTTACCGAAGAGGTTCTGGACGCACCGAAGCTCCTGGCACTCTTCGAACGCAACGCTCGGTCTTTCCTTGACCAGGGCATCTATACGATCATCCGGGCGAACTTCATGGAGCCGGAGCAGGACCTGGAGCGCTACTTTCACACGGCGGAGAAACTGGGCATCAAAGAGATTCGTTGCGCCGTGCCCGTTCCCTCCGAACAAAGCGGTCACGATTACGTGCGCGAAGAGGACATGGACGCCATGGGGCGTTATCTCGGGGACTTCGTCGCCGGCGGGGCCCGGCGCGGTATCAAAACGGTACTCAGTAAACCCTTTCCGGTCTGCAAACTTCCGGAGCACGCGGCGAAGGCCTTCCTGGCCAACGGCTCTCTCGGCGTGAATTGTCCGGTCCATCTTACGGACTACTCGCACAACATCATGCTGTATCCGGACGGGAGTTTTTCGCCCTGCCTCGCTTTGAATATGAAGAGCGGCACGACCATCTACGATTATGACGGTGTCCGGGAGGCGGCCCAGGAGTACCGGTCGCGCATTGAGGACATGACCGAACAACCTATGTTTCCCGATCATTGTCCGAAGTGCCCGCTGTGGCAGGGCGCGCGCTGCGTGGGAGGATGTCTCGGCTATCGCGTCGCCGATTCCTGATATCAGCATGGCATCTTCCGATCCCCGGACAGGCGCCCGGATCGACCCGGCGGCGCGACGCGGTTTTGCGGCCTTTCTTGCGGCGTACCTGCGTCCGTTTCGTAAGCTTGCGCTCATCGTAACTTTCACATCGGTGCCGTTGTTCGGGCTGGCTTTTGTGATTCCGGTCTCCTTTAAGAACGCGACGGATTTTTTCCGACAGGCGGACGCGCTGTACTCCGTGGCCTTCTGGATGGCCGTGGGGTTGGGCGCGCTCGTGCTTAAGGCAATCTTCGACGTTATTAACGCCTACGGCCTTACCGTTCTGCACGCGAGCCTGGCCCGGGACATCCGCGCCGATCTCTACGCGCGTTTACAGGCGGCCTCGTTCGACGTACACATTCGCAGTCGCAGCGGGGAGGTGGCGAACCTGTTGAGCAACGACGTGCAGCACGCCGCCATGGGTGCGTTACAAATCTACTTCACGGCGTTTTATTATCCGCTGTTGATCGCGGTGCTTTCGGCTGTGATGTTGTACTTCAGCCCGCAGTTGTTTTTGCTGTCGCTGCTTTCGTTTCCTATCATCAGCCTGGCTGTTTCGTTCACCGCGCGGCGAGCGCATCATGCCGAGCGGCAGTTTCTCGATCGTCACGCGCGGGTGATGGGCATGTTGATCGAATCCCTCGTGAACGTGAAGCAGATCAAGGCCCTGGGTATCGAAGATCGCGGCCGGGCGAACCTCCGGGCCGTCGACGAAGAACTCCTGGGCTATCGCAAACGCGCGCAGTTCATGGAAAGCCTCGCCGGGCCCATCACCGAAGTAACGAACGGTGTCATGCTCACGCTCATGGTCCTCGTGGCGTACTATCTTGTTGCAAACAATCAGGCCGACTACGGCGAAATCATCGGTTGCCTGGTGGCCGCGGTGCAACTGCGCGCACCGGTGCGCGCTTTCGCCGTGCAATGGATGGACATGCAAAAATCCCGCGCGGCCGTGCGACGCATTGAATGGATCGTGGGAGTACCGGCCGAAGGCGGGCAAAGCGACGCAGCGGAGTCGGAGCCCATGCAGGTAAACTCGGTACAATTCGAGAACGTCTCGTTCTCGTACGACGGGAAACACGAAATTCTGCGCGGCCTCGATTTTACATTACGCCGCGGCGAACGTGTGGCCGTGCGCGGTCCGAGCGGCAGCGGCAAGACGACGTTCGTGGATCTGCTGGTGGGATTCTATCCACCGGCCGCGGGACGCATCCTCGTAAACAATCAGAATCTATCGGCGTTGCGGCCGGATCACTGGCGGCGCAACATCGGCATTGTAACCCAGGAGCCCTTGTTGTTCGAAGGCAGCATCGAGGAAAACGTACGCATCGCCGATCCCGACGCGGAGTCGGAACGCATCGAACGCGCCATGCACCTGGCCGGCATGTCGGCTATGCTTGCGGCCTTGCCGGAGGGCGGCGCGACCCAGGTCGGCGAGCGCGGCAAACGACTCTCCGGAGGTGAACGCAAACGTGTAGCCCTGGCGCGTGCCCTGGTGCGGCCGATCTCGCTGCTCGTTCTCGATGAGGCTACCAGCGAACTCGACGCCGACATCGAAGAGAGCATTCTGGAATCCATCGACCAACTCGCCGCCGATCTTCTGATCGTACACGTTTCACATCGCGACGCAATCCTCCGGCATTGTGATCGCGTGCTGGACTTCAAGCCGGGGGCGCCGGTTTGCGAAGTCCCATTGTCGGAAATACAGCCGCGCCCGCGCCGGGAGGTGCTCACGTGAATACCGTAGTAGAACCCTTAGATCGTACTTATCTTGAGTTAAGCGCCGAACCGCAGGCCTGGCCGCGTTCCCGGGAGGACGGCCGCACGCGGTTGTTGTTGCTTGCGCTCAACGTGCCGGGTTACTATTCTCTGCCCGTGCGTTTGCTGGCCCTGCAAACCGAGAACGACGCCGAACTGCGTGCGCGCTACGACGTGCGTTACTTCGAGGCCTTCCTCGACAATTCCATCGAAGATCACCTCGCCCTCCTGGAGGCCTGGCAGCCGGATCTGCTTGCCTGTTCGGTGAACATCTGGAATCGCGACGCGTTGTTGGATCTGTGCGGTCGGTATCGTGTATCGAATCCGAATGTTCGTGTGATCGGCGGCGGGCAGGAGGTCTCGAACTCGTGTTACAATTTCCTCGAAAGCCATGTGGAGTTCGACTACATCGTGGACGGCGAGGGTGAAATTCCCTTCCGCGAATTTTTGAACGAGTGGGAGCCGGGAGAACTCCGGCTGCGGAATCCCGCGGCGGTCTCGGGCCTGCACTACCGAAACGGAAGTGAGGTCGCCTTTACGTGTCCCGGTCGGACCATCGACGACCTGGATGAGATCGTTTCGACGAACCTGGCGAGTCTGGCCCCGGTGGGTGACGACAAACTGAAGATGGGTGTACTCTTAGAAGGAACCCGGGCCTGTCCGTTTCGCTGCGCGTTCTGTTTCGAGGGCGACAAACGAACGAAAACGCGCTTTTCCAGCACGGAACGCTTAACAGAAGAAGCGATGCACTTAATGGATCTGGGCGTAAAAAAGTTCCACATGCTGGATCCCATCATTTGCGCCAGCCGTCCGGAGCGGCTGGAGGGAATCGCCCGTCTTTTTGATCGCATCCAGAGCCGCGACCCGGAGGCCTTCATATTCGTGGAAGCCTACGCCGATCTCATTACGCCGGAGGTGGCGGACTGTTTGCGAGTGTGCTCGGTCCTGGACCTGGGCTTGCAATCCGTCAATCCGCTGACCACGAAATCCATCCGCCGGCCGTTCAAGCGTGACCGGTGGCTGAACGGCGTCGAACTCTTGCGCGAACGCGGGATTCCGTTCAACGTGTACCTCATCTCCGGTTTGCCGCACGAAACCTTCGATACGTTCCTCGACGGAATTCAGTTCGTGCTGCACGAGAATCCCACGCGCATTTTTTTCAATGAGCTGTGTCTCTTGAACGGAACCGAACTGCGAATGCGCGCCGATGAATTCGGCTACGACTACGATCCCGCGCCCCCGTACTTTGTTTTCGGTAACACCTGGATGCCGCGCCCGGTGTTGCGCATGGCGCAGACGCTTTCTAAAATCGTCGAGCGCAATCACAACTACTCCGGCCCCGTTCTTTTTCCGTATCTGCCCTGGGTTTCCGAGGCGCCGCGTACCGAAACGCGCGAAGTCCTCGTGGATGCGGAACGAGCGCTGCATGACGGTGCTTATTTTCAGGAATGCGAAAACGACATTCGCGCCGGCGGCACCGATGTGCACATCGATTGCGGTCTTGCTTTCGATTCTGCGCGTTTCGACGACTTACTGAACCTGTGCGGTCGTCTGCAATTCGCCGGAGCCGTACGCATGAACCTGCGGGCCGCTCCGAATCTACTTACGGACATCGAAAAACTGACGGCGCTGATGAATCGTCTCGTGCTGCACTTTCGCATTCTCTACGACGCTTCCGGGCACGAAGCCGCGGACCTGCGTGCGGCCGTGGACGCTCTGGATCGCGAGTATCGACTCATGCGCGGGACGCACGCGCGACCGAACGTCGAAATTATTCTGATGCGTCCGCCGGTGGAGCGTTTGCCGGAGTTGATCCGAGATTGCGCGCGGCGGGTGTATTTGATTTCCATTTACGATCCGGACCAGGACGGCGAGACCGGCGGCCTGGATGCAAATACGGCGCGGCAACTTTTTGAAGATGCCATGCAACGACAGGCCTGGCTGCGTCTGCCGCGCAAACACATGCGAGAAGTTCTGGTGGCGCTCGGACGCGAACTCGACGGCGAGCATGGTCTGGAAGATCGAGCCGATGCGATTACGGAAAAGCTCGCCGTTCTGGGCTTTGCCGGGAATCCGGTGGAGCAACGTTCGAATGTATCCGGAGCACCCGTTGCAAAGATTTAGAAGGTACTGTTCATGAAAGCTACGTTTCTCGGCCATCAGGGGTGGATGCTGGAATCCTCCGACGCGCGCTTGTTGATCGATCCGATCATCACTCCGTACTATCGCAACTCCGCGTATACGAAGATGTGGATGTATCCGCCGCGGGAGATCGATCTCGCCGCGATGGGTTCGGTGGACGCGATCTATCTTTCGCATGAACACGAGGATCACTTTCACATCGAGTCGCTGCACCTCTTCAGTCGCGACACGAAGTTGTACGTGAGCGGTAACATTTCCGGTGCGGCCGTGCGCATTCTCGAAGAGATGGGCTTTCTCGTGCGCCGGCTCTACGCCCTGGAGCAGGTGGAGATCGGCGAGCACATGACTATGACCGTTTACCCGCCGCCGGCATCGCCCACGGAGCACTGGGTCCTCCAGCCGTTCGTTCTGGAAGATGAGGACTATCGCCGTTCGTTCTTCAATCCCGTGGACTGCCAGATCTCGGATCAGTTCATCGCCATGCTCGACAAAGAGCGCGTCGCTGAACTCGGACTGGTTTGTGTCGCGAACAATACGCAGAACATTCCCGCGCTGGTGCATCCGAATCAATATCTTCCGGGGCGGCGCCGCACGGCCATGAACCTGCGCCCCGCCAACGTCCTGCACAGTCACCTGGAACTCGGCAACCTTCCGTTCATGCGAGAGATCGCCATCGTCGGTTGCGGATTTATTTCCGAAGACAATCCCTTCGGTCTTTATCTGAATCAGTCCCAGGCCGAACTCGGCGCGGTAATGGAAAAGTACAGCGTGGGCGCCGTCCGTATTTTCGGACCGCAGCCGGGAGAAGCGGTGGACCTTCGCGGCGACGGCGCAACGCGCATTCCGGCACCGCAGGACGGTTTTGTGCGACCGTCGACGGAAGGCGAAGCAGTCCTGGCCTGGGCCGAACAAACCAACTACGTTCCTGATCCTTTCACGTACGAGTACGATCCGGTCTCGACGAAACTCCTGCACGCGGAAGAACAGGAGCGTCTCGGCGCCGCGCTGGATGCTTTCGCCATACGCATGGCCGGCCATCGTTTTCAAATCGAGATGACTCAGTCCAACCTGGACGATCACGGCAATCCGGTCGGGGCGGGGCGTCTGTTGTTGATCTTGATGTACGAAGATGGGAACGGTGAACGGCGCAAGCTCTACTATGAGTATCGCCCTGCTGATACACGCTTCTACGCGCTGGAGAAACAGGGCATTACGGAATTCGATCTCGCCCATCGTTACCCCTTCGGTTACGAATGCTGGGCGAAGGATCTGCTCGGATTGCTCGAAGGCGATGTTACCGTGTATGAGATCATCAACTTCAGGAACCGCTTCTGGCATCCGCAGCGACACATGGTGGAACGCGCGCACTTCCCGCTCGTGTTAAACGATTTGTTTGCGCCGGAGTGCATACCGGAGCTGACATATCAGATCTATCGCCGTGCGTACGACCGGGCGCGCGCGTCATCGGAAGCGCGTCCGGTTTAATCATCGGACTCCGTTTTCGTGGGCCGGCCTTCGATGCGCGCAAGAATTCCCTGGCCTTGCTGAATGACTGCATCGATGCGGGTGCGCCGGTATCCGCGAATCGCGGCCTGGTGTAAATAACGTTCCGCAAGATCGCGTCGGCCGGCCAGTTCCGCCAACACCGCCAGGTTGTAAAACGGCAACGGGTAGAGCGGATCGATGGCGAGCGCCGCTTCGAAGTCGGAGCGCGCTTCGTCCAGGCGACCCAATTGCAGCCGCGCCGTTCCCAGATTATACAACGCCATCGCTTCCACGTCCGGCGTGTAGATACTGAACGCCAGCCAGAGATACTTTTTCAAGTGCGGCTTCTCGCGAATCATGTCGAGAAATCGTCGCGAATGCTCCAGCGATTCTTCGAATTGTTCCAGATCGTATGACCTCCGCCCGCGAAACAAATCGCGAAAGAGCATGCCCTGCACCCGCCCGGGAATCAGTACGATCAGTCCGAGAGTTATGACGACGTAGATCGAAGGGTACAGCAGATAGATTCCCACCACACAGCCGAGACCTGCGGCGAGCAACGCGACGTAAGCGATCTTATAGCGCAAAGTACGATTCATGTCAGTTCCTCCGTGAACGCCGTGAAGCTATCGTATACCACGTCCGCATCTCGCAACATATCCGCTTCGAACGTTGTAGTTAATCCCGCGCAAAACATGCCGGCCGCCTTCGCCGCCGCGATGCCGGCCGGCGTGTCTTCAATCACCAGACACTCCGTTGCGGCCGCATCGATGTTTTGTGCTGCGAACAGGAAGACGTCCGGTGCCGGCTTGCCTGCACCCCCGGCGTCCGTCACGGTGTAGACGTGGCCGCCGAAGCGCGGGCGCAGTTGCAACCGCGCGTCCACGACGTCCAGCAGATCGTTGCGCATGGACGTGGCCACGGCTAACTTTAGATTGTATGATCTTACCGCCTCGTAAAACTCCGCAAAACCCGCCATCAATTCTACACGTTCAGCAAAAAGATCGCGAATGATCACGAGCCGCGCGGCGGCCAGGTCGTCCACGGTCTCCGTGAGATTGTAGTACTCGCGCAGCGCGGCGGTGCCGTCGCGCAACGAACGACCGGCCATGAGATGTTTGACGCCCGCTCGATCATACTGCAACCCGCGCGCTTCCAGTAGGATCCGCTGCGATTCATCCCAGAGCGGCTCCGTGTCGACGATCACGCCCTCGGCGTCGAAGATCACGGCGGTGAAGTTACCGAGTTTCACGGCGTGCGCCTCCGCATCCAGGGCAGCGTCGCCGCCAGACCGCCCATAAGAAGTCCGCAGGATTGCAGAACGCTTGGATCCCAGACGGATCCCATGAACATTGTGTTTCGACACGAGGGACAGGCTTTGCCAGCCGGTGCGCCGGCGTACTGCAACGCAGAGACCTCGGCCACGACCTCCGTCCCACCCCGGCGCCGAAGGACCGCCGCCCCGATAGCCAGGCCGGCACACCGAGAACAGCCCCAGGCGTAGCCTTCCGCTTCGGCGCGCTGTTGCAGCGCTTGCTCACAAACCGGGCAGTGCATATTCACCCATCGCGGTTCGCGTGAACATCGTCAACGAACATGCTTGCACGCAGAAAGATGCAAATCACGTTGTGATTGTGAGCGACGAACTCGAACTCCGCCGCAAATGGACGTTTCGCCGCGGCGAACATAGCATCGTACTGATCAAAAAACGTCTCGAATCGGCGCAGCATGTGTACATGAAGGCCTTCCTCTGGGCGCTTTATATAGAAGAGTATCCCGGATTGATCGTGGAGAAATCCATCGGCGATCGTTACAAGCCGGACCTGGTCGCACTCAACGGCGAAGGCCGGCCGCGGTTCTGGGGCGAAGCCGGGGCCACCCGCGGCTCGAAGGTGCGTTCGATATTGCGGCGTTATCCGGGCACACGGCTGGTCCTCGCAAAGTGGGACGGGAACACGCAGATGCTTGCGCAGCAGTACCGGGCGGTGTTGAAGAATCTACGCCTGGAGCATCCGGTGGAACTGTTGAACTTTCCCGAGGACGCGGCGCAGCGGTTCATCGACGAACGCGGCGAAATTCAGGTGCAGCATGACGATCTGGAGATCATTCGCTTGAACTCGTAACAGCCCGGCTCAAGCTGCGGCTATGAGTGAGACCCGCCTCAGAGTTCGTAACGAAAACTTTCGCGAGCGCGCCCAGGAGATCTGGAATCGCGCCAACTTCATTCGCGAAGTCGGCTACGAACTCATCCTGCTCGAACCCGGTCGCTGTGAATCCCGCCTGGTCATAGCTGACAGGCACCTGCAACAAAATTCCTTCGTGCACGCCGGTGTCATTGCGACCATGGCCGATCACAGCGGCGGTACGGCAGGTGGGAGTTTGATTGCCGCGGATGAGGTCGTACTGACCCTGGAGTTCAAGGTCAATCTTCTACGGCCGGCGCTCGGCGAAGAACTGCGCTGTATTTCAACCGTGCTGAAAAACGGCCGAACCGTGATTGTGTCGGAATCGGAAGTGTATACGGTAAAGAAAGGTCGCGAGAAGTTAGCGGCCAAGGCGACGGTCACCCTGGCCGTGGTGGGGGCGAATTACGAATAGCGGCGATCGGGTCTGGCGCGATTTCAACCGTTCACGTTCAGCAAGAGCGCCTTCTGACGATCGTCCGCTTCCTGTTTGCGGCCGGACTTCGGGGCGTAGGTTTTATCCCGCTCCGGATCTTCCGTGAGTTCGGTGAGCAGATAGTGAATGCGTCCGGTGGTGTCGGAAAGTAGCCGGTTGTTTTCTTCGGTCTCCCGCTTCAAAGCGTACGCCGTTTCGCGGTATTCGTCCGCCACGGATTCCAGCTCCAGGTTCGCCTGTGCGTTTGCCTCGTGATCCGTAACCAGGCGGACGACCTTGCGGAGCGTCATGCCCTCGCTGCGATCGTTTTCGCCGTAGCGATCAAGCAGGAGACGGAGGGCCGCCTCGCGCTGCACTTCCAGGCCTTCGACTTCTTTCAGAAAGATTTCCGATTTGCCCGTGAGTTCCTTCAGGCGTTTGCCGTCGGCGGTGAGGATCGCCCGGCGTTTGCGGCGCTCGTTCTCCAGCGCGGCCCGGAAGAGCATGAGTTCCTGATTCAGAATGTCGTGCAGCGTCGTCATGATGCTTTCCTCTCTGTCTGTACAATCGGTCGGTCCGCAAAAAACATGAGAAAAAACCGCTCGAAATATAGTTGACCGCCGTCGCGGAAACGCGCGTCTAAAAGCGTAATGAAAAGCCTGAAGTCGTCCTTCCCCACATTTCTCTTCGTGCACACGTCCGCCCTGCTGGCCGTTTCCCTCGGCCTGCTCGTCGTCTGCGGCGGGGGCGGCAGCGCCCAGCGCTCGGATCGCACCAGCGACATCAATGCGAACGAATGCCGGAGCGGGCAGATCGCGACGATGGGCGAGGCGCCGATCTTTGCATCCCAGGCGGCGGCGCGCGACAAAGCCAAAGAGGATGCCTGTCGCAAGGCCGTGGAGAAGTGCATCGGAGAAGAGGTGGCCAGTGAGTCGGGCGTTTCCGACGGCCAGGCCATCGCCAACGAGGTCTTCACGAAAGCGCGCGGCATTTGTAAAAACGACCAGATCCTCGACGAGACCACCTACAAAATCGACACCACAACCATGCTGCGCATCCAGGTGCGTTTCACGGTCAAACAGTCCGACGTTCGCGACACCATCGATACCATGAAGGAACTCGCGGGCAATCCGAAGGTTCTGGTTCTCATCCGTGAAGAGTACAACCTGCCGCCGAAGCAAGTCGAGGGCTTCGCCTCGCGCAGCGGCAAGGCGGCGTCGACCCTGCGGGACTTCCTCATATCCAAAGGCTACACCGTTCTGGATCCCGGCAGCATCGCCCGGGGCATGAACGAGGCGGACCTGGCCGCAAACCCGGGGAGCATCCCGGACGAACTCAAGGATCGTGCGGCAAAGGCCGGCGCCGATGTGTTGATCATCGGGCGGATCGAAACGAATCCCCAGGACATCAGCGCTCTGGCCGGCTCGGACTTTAAGTCGTACCGCGCCGAGGGCAACGTATCCATGCTCGCGCTGTGGGGCTACGGCCAGGTGCTGGGTGAGTTCTCGGACAGCCAGCCCGGCGCTCAGGTAAGCAAGCTTTCGGCGGCGCGGGCATCCGTGGAGGCTTTCGCGAAAGGGCGAAACAAGAACAAGGTCGAAGGCCTGGCGGGCTTCGTACACAAGCGGCTGACCAACGAGTGGTCCATCATCACGCGCAATAATAAGATCAAACTCAACATCACCGGCATCGATCAAAAGGAAGCCGGTGTCTTTCGCGACAACCTGCAGGAAGCCACCGCGGTGAAGCGAGTGAACCCGATCTCCGCTGAAGGCGAGAACGTTGTGTGGGACGTAACGTATCCGGGACGGAGTTTCGCTCTGGCGGACACACTCGGATTCTACGGCGACAACCCGCAAATGTTCACGGCGCTACAGTTCAACTGCAAAAAGATCAAAGTGGACAGCGTAAAGCGCGGCGAGATTTCGATCAGCCTCTACGGCGGCGGCTGCGGCGGCTAGTACAGTACAGGTGATCCGGCAGCGCGCTGTTCCGGCGCGTCTGCCTTACGTACGACACACGATTAGAATAACACTTCCTGGCGGTGAGAGCTTTCGGCCTCGGCGTAACGGCGTGCCGGGGACTCTCCGCCGATGGCGCCCGCGGAGCCTGTCAGGGTTTCCCGCGTCGTGACCAGTCGATAGCGGCTGCGTTCCCCGAACTCCGGTGCTTCTGAGCGGGCCACGATCTGCCCGGTGCGGAACAGTTCGATGACGACGGCGGCTGTTAACTTATGTTTGCGTGAAGTCAGGCGGCGCTCAGCATCCTGCAGGCATTGGTAGAGCGGCAGGACGCCGCGGTAGAACCAGGCCACGGGCGAAAGCATGGGGTTATCCGGAAAGACCTCGTCCAGGTATTCGGGAAAGTCCACGTCCGTGGCGGAACTCTGCGATTGGGAGCGTACTTCCGCAATGTAAGCATAAAGACGGTGGCAGCGCTCTTTTTCCGAACGGACCCGGCACTCCAGGCCGAGCCAGCGGGCCCAGGCCCGGCGCTCGCGAACGGGCATGCGGGCCAGTTCGCCGTACAGGAAGTTCATTTTGCGGAAGCGTTGGTCCGCGGCCAGGAGGTCCAGGGCTTCCCCACTGATGACGCAACGTTGTTCGTCCGGCCAGATGGTATACGGGCTTTTTTTGAGCGCGCTATGCTCGGCGGGGTCCAGGCATTCGCCGGACACTGAGCCGAAAGACGACAGTACTTTGAAGAACGTTTCGCTGAGGCCGGACTGTTCCAGATTGTCGAAGGGGCGACCGAGGCGTTCGTAACTGTCTTTGATGACGCGACCCAGGCGAACCCGGTCCAGGTTGTTGCGGAGGATTATTTTCAGGAGCTTTTGAATACGCAGGAGTTCTGCGTTTGGCAGATGAGAATATAACTCTACGAGGTGGTTCTCAATCACAGGGCCTTCTCCCCTATATCCTGTCGGTAGAACGTACCATCGGCTTCGATGTTTTTTATGCGATTGTACGCTGCGTCTCGGGCGGCCGCGAGGTTCGGAGCAACGGCAGTAACACCCAGAATGCGCCCGCCGGTGCTCAGGATGCGATGATCCTCGGTCCGCCGGGTTCCAGCGTGAAAAAGGATTATGTCCCCTTCGCCCATGTCAACGTTTTTTAGCAAAATGTCCTTTTTATAAGTTCCGGGATAGCCTCCGGCCGCGAGCACCACGATAACTGCCGCGCCGGTGTGGAATCGCAGCGGCCGATCCGGCAAAGATCCGGTCGCCGAAAGGGTTGCCAGGTCCAGGAGGTCCTCATGCAGCAGGCGCAGCAGGGCCTGGGTCTCCGGGTCTCCGAAGCGGACGTTGAACTCCACCGTGCGGGCCCGGCCGTCCTTGACCATCAGGCCGGCATAGAGCAGGCCGCGATAGGGATGGCCGTCGGCCTTCATGCCGGCCACGGCCCGATCGAGGATTTCGGTCTGGACCTGCTGCATCAGACTCGCGTCCACAAACGGAACGGGAAGATACGCACCCATGCCGCCGGTGTTCGGCCCCTGGTCGCCGTCGTGAGCGCGCTTGTGATCCTGGGAGGCCAGAAACGGAACCGCCCGCTCCCCGTCGCAGATGGCGAAGACCGAGGCCTCTTCTCCATCCATGAACTCTTCTATTAGAACACGACGCCCGGCGTCACCAAAGACCCCGCCTTCCAGGCAATCGCGGAGGGCTTTCTCGGCTTCGGCGTAGTTCGGAGCCACGGTCACGCCTTTTCCGGCCGCGAGGCCGTCCGCTTTGATGACGATGGGCGGTTCCATTGTGTGCATGAATTCCAGGGCCGGCCGAACCTCGGTGAATGTCTCCGCCCGCGCCGTGGGAATGCCGTGGCGAACCATGAAGGACTTCGCGAAATCCTTCGAGCCCTCAAGTTGCGCCGCCGCTTTAGAAGGTCCGAAGACCGGACAGATTCCCTCCAGGGCATCCGTGATCCCGTCGACCAGTGGTTGTTCGGGACCGGCGACCACGAGATCGTAACGCTCGCGTTTCACGTGATCCACTATCGTGGAGAGTTCGCCGAGGGACAGACCGGGCGCCCGCACGATTGCGTCCGGCGGAAAGCCGCCGTTACCGGGGAAGGCATGGAGGCTGCCGAGCTTCGGGCTCTGCGAGATTTTCCAGAAGAGGGCGTGCTCACGTCCGCCGGAGCCGAGGATGAGGGTCTTCATGCGAAGCAGGGCACCGCCGTCCGGGAGGCCGGTCAACAGGAATCAAAAAAGGGCCCGGAAAAGCTTGACATGATAACAGTGGAAGGTAATAATGTTATCATCATGATGCGCACCCAGATCAGCCTCAGTGAAGAGGAGTACGACCTGGCTAAGGCCGAGGCCGCCCGCCTGGGCATTTCGCTCGCGGAACTACTGCGCCGTTCGCTACGGCAGACGCTGCCCATCAACCAGGAGCGGCAGTGGATGCGTTTCTGCGGTATGGTGGAGTCCGGGGATCGGCATTCCAGCCGGAACATCGACGAGCTGATCTATGGCCAGAAAGACTGACGTCGTTGCCCGCGGCGAAGCCTACGTCGACACGTCCGCCTTCATCGCGTTTCTGGATCGCTCGGATACCTATCACGCGCTGTTCGCGCGCCTGTTTTCCCGCCCGCCGCAATTGTTCACCACGGCCCTCGTCATCGGTGAAGGTCACGCCTGGTTCCTGCGTCGCTACGATGAAACGCGGGCCATGCAGTTCTTGTTGTTCATCGAGGAGTTGAGCGAGGTCCTCTCGATCGTGGACGTCGGCGCTTCGGAACTGGACGGCGCTCGCAAGATCTTGCTAAATTACGGCGACCAGAAGCTAACGATCGCCGACGCGACGGGCCTGCATCTCATGAAGAAGCGCCGCGTTAAGTCGTGCTGGAGTACGGATCGGCATCTGAACTTAAACGGCGTGCCGCTGGTGATTCACGAGTTGTAAACTGCTCAGGCACCGAAACGTTTTAGCGCGCTCTGAAATGCGGCGAGCTGCTCTTCGGCTTCGGTAAGCTTCATTTTTTCTTTTTCCACGACTTCCGGCGGCGCGTTCTTGAGGAAGCCTTCGCTGCTCAGTTTCTTTTCCAGGCCGGTTTTGCGCCCTTCAATCTTTTTTACTTCGCCCTTGAGACGTTTGATTTCTTTCTCGATGTCCAGCACGCCTTCCAACGGCAGGTAGACCTCGCCTTCGCTGAAGGTTTCCATAGCATCGAACTTACCGGAATCGTACTTCGTTTCCACGCGCACGTCTTCGGTCTTTGCGAGGCGCTCCAGCGCCATGGCTTTGTCCGCCGCGGCCCCGGCCAGGTCCCGGTCCTCGCTGCGAATGATGATTTTTACTTTTTTGTCCGGCGGGATGTTCGTCTCCGCGCGGATCGTGCGAACGGCGCTGATCACTTCCTGCAATAGGCGCAGGGCCCGGGCCGGGGCTTCGGCCTGTTCCGGAAGGTTCGGTACCGCGGGCCAGGGCGCGGCGGCGAGAAATTCGTCGCGTTCGTTCGCCGGCTTCTGCCAGTGTTTGAGGCGATCATACAGCTCTTCCGTAATGAACGGCATGAACGGATGCAAAAGACCGAGCATGGAACGCAGTACGAAGAATACGGTTTGTCTCGCGGCCTCGGCGGATTCTTCCGAGGCCTTGCCGAACATGCGCGGCTTGATGAACTCAATGTACCAATCGCAGAAGAAACGCCAGACGAACGTATACGCTTTATCGGCCGCAATGTGAAACTTGTACTCGTCGATGGTCCGTGCCGTTTCTTTCGTTGCGGCGTCCAGCTCGGCCAGGATCCACCAGTCTTCGGCTTCGAGGGCGAAAGACGTAAGTTTGTTCGATTGCGGTTGCCAGTCCTCGGGGAGGTTCATCAACACGAAGCGGCTGGAGTTCCAGATCTTATTCGCGAAGTTCTGGTAACCCTTGAGACGGCTTTCGGAATAGAGCGTGTCCTTGCCCTCGGCCAGCGTGGCGACCAGGAAGAAACGAAACGCGTCGGCGCCGTAGTTTTCAACGGCCTGCAACGGATCGACGACGTTGCCTTTGGTCTTGGACATCTTCTCGCCGTTCTCATCACGCATGAGGCCGTGGATGTAGATCTCACGGAACGGCGGCGCCTTCATGAAGTGCAGGCCGAGCATCATCATCCGCGCGACCCAGAAGAAAATAATGTCGAAGCCCGTAACGAGCACGCTGGTGGGATAGAACGTCTTCAGGTCCTCGGTTTCGTCCGGCCAGCCCATGGTCGAGAAGGGCCAGAGCCCTGAAGAAAACCAGGTGTCGAGGACGTCCTCGTCCTGCGTGAGTGCAACGGATTTGCCGTAGTGTTTCTGCGCGAGTTCCGCGGCCTCGCCTTCGTCATGGGCTACGAAGAGCTCGCCGTCCGGGCCGTACCAGGCGGGGATACGATGACCCCACCACAACTGCCGGGAGATACACCAGTCGCGAATTTCGTACATCCAGTGAAAGTAGGTGTTCTCCCACTGCCTCGGTACAAACTTTACATCGCCGGACTTTACGGCTTCGATGGCCGGCTCCGCCAGGGGCTTGATCTTTACGAACCACTGCGTCGAGACAATCGGTTCGACCACGGCGCCGGAGCGTTGGGAGCGCCCCACGGACATGGCGTGTTCTTTCGATCCGCGTTCGAGACCGAGTTCGGCCAGGTCCTGTTTGATTTTTTTGCGCGCGTCAAAGCGGTCCAGGCCTTCGTATTTGCCTCCGTTCGCGTTGATGCTCGCGGTTTCGTCGAAGATGTTGATGAATTCGAGATTGTGGCGTTTGCCGGTTTCGTAGTCGTTCGGATCGTGGGACGGTGTAACCTTTACTGCGCCGGTACCGAACTCCGGGTCCACCAGCTCCGCGTCGCCGATGATCGCTATCTCTCGTTCCAGCAGCGGGTGCTTTACGGTCTTGCCGATCAGATCTTTGTAACGTTCGTCGTCCGGATGCACGGCGATGGCCGTATCACCCAGCATGGTTTCCGGGCGCGTCGTGGCGACGACGATCTCGTTCACACTGCCGTTCGCTTCGCTCAAAGGATAGGCAAACGAATACAGCTCGCCCTGATAACCTTCATCGTACTCGACTTCCAGGTCCGAAAGAACCGTGCGGGTGACCGGATCCCAGTTCACTAATCGCGAATCACGATAGATTAAGCCCTCGTTGTAGAGATCGACAAAGACTTTGCGTACGGCCCGGGACAGGCCCTCGTCCATCGTAAAGCGCTCACGGCCCCAGTCCACGGAGAAGCCCATGCGCTTTTGCTGACGCTGGATGTTGCCGCCGTACTTCTCTTTCCACTCCCAGACCTTTTCGATGAATTTTTCGCGGCCCAGGTCATGCCGGGACTTGCCTTCATTTTCCTGAAGCGTGCGTTCCACGCGCACCTGCGTGGCAATGCCGGCGTGATCCGTACCGGGTAACCAGAGCGTGCGCCGGCCGCGCTTGCGTGCGGCGCGAATGAGTACGTCGGGTATGGTTTGATCGAGGGCGTGGCCTACGTGCAGGTCACCGGTCACGTTCGGCGGGGGAATGACGATTGAGTACGCGTCTTCGGCCGAAGCGTCGCCGTACTCCGGCCGGAAGACGCCGGCTTTTTCCCAGGCGTCGATCCAGCGGGACTCGACGGCGGCGGGATCATAGCGGGAATCCAATTCCTCGATGGCCATAGGAATGACACGGAAACGAGGGGCGGCGCACGGTAAAACCGAAAATTTGCTCAGGGCTCGAAGTTCTCGGGCACTGCCTGTTCGCGGCGTCTGCGTTCGGCGGCGGTGTTCAACGGATCGCACGGCGACGACTGCGGGTCTGCGATGCGCACCCACTTTTCGTAGTCGATGGTCCCGTCTTCTTTCAGGAAGTCGCGTTCAATGAAGTGCGTTTCGCCGACGTAGATGTTGAAGCTGGGATCGCAAGGGTCCGGTTCCGACGTTTCGTTCATGAGTGAACTGTAGGTTCGCTTCAACCAGGGAACGTCCTCGCACGCCGTTACAGTCGTTGCGAGACATAACACGAGCAGGCGCGGGGCGATGTACATGATGCGAAATGACATGCCGAATCCAGTATATCACATGATCGGTTCGCCGCAATCGAGAACTCAGTCGCCGCCGACGAAATAACATTCACGGAATTCGCAGGGTTCCCCGGGAGACCTGCACGGCCCCGCCGCCGACGGCCGGCGGAAGCGTGTCCCCATTCCTGCGTTCGATGCGAATGTCCAGGTAGCTCGGCCGTCCCATCTCCACTCCCTGTTCAATGCGATACTCGAAGCGCCCATCGGGGCAAGTCTGAATCTTGCGACTCGTGCCGGCCAGGTAGCCTGCGAAAGCGACGGCGGCGGCCCCCGTCGCCGGGTCCTCGGGAATGCCCAGGGCCGGGGCAAACATGCGCGAGCGAACATGAGCCCCGGGATGTTCCGGCTCGAAGCAGAAGACATAAACCTCTCCTGCACGCATGTTAGCAAATACGCGATCGTATGCGTCGCGGCGAATGCATGCGGTGCCGAGCACGCTGCGATTGCGGACCGGCACCATGAGAAAGGGAACGCCGCCGGAGGCCGTGGCGGGCGCGAACTCCGCGCCTTCAAATTCGTTGCCGATGTCGCCAGCGTCGATGCCGAGGACCTCTGCCAGGGCCTGCGTTTCAGGGGCCTCGGGATGCACGTCTACCGAACGTGCCGCGGTAAGACGGGCAAAGGCCGGCCGGTCGCCGTTCCATTCGATGTCCACGGTGACCGGACCGATACCTTCGTGCAAGATGAGTCGACTCGCGCTGCCGCCGGACGGTGGATTGCCGATTTCGGCAAGAGTCAACGCCGAGCCGATCGTGGGATGGCCGGCGAAGGGCAGCTCTTTCGCCGGTGTGAAGATGCGTACTGGAAACTCCGATGCCGCCCGGGCCGGGCCCACGAAGACGGTTTCCGAGAGATTGAATTCGCGCGCAATCTTTTGCATGGCGTCGTCGCCGAGGCGGCCTTCCGGATCCAGTACGATTGCCAGGGGATTGCCGCCGAAAAGCCTGTCCGTAAAAACATCACAGGTAAAGAACTCGTACGTATTCATCGCCGGACCTCCGTTACGTTTGCATTGACTTCTGATAATGCGAACTTAAGGGTTTGCCCGAGCCTGCGAATCCCTTCGAAAATGCGGTCTTCGTCGGAATTTGAAAAGTTCAATCGCATGAAACGATCCCCGTCGGTGGTATCGCCGGCGAAAAAGCAGCCCCCGGGGACAAAAAGTACGTCACGGTTTCGCGCGCGCTCGAGTATGGCATTTGCCGAAAGGGAGTCCGGCAATCGGCACCAGAAGAACATGCCGCCCTCGGGAACACGATAGCGGACCTCCGCGGGAAATTCACTTTCCATCGCTGCATGCATCGCATCGCGACGGCGGCGGTACTTACGGCGGAGGAACTCGATGTGTTCGTCCAGATTGGAGGTTCGCAAGAATTCGGCGAGGATGTGCTGGCCGAGCTCGCCCGTGTGCAGATCCGCCGCCTGCTTGAGTCGCACGAGGCGGTCCAGGACGGCCCGCGGTGCGTGCACCCATCCGATGCGCAGGCCCGGTGCCGCGATTTTTGAGAAACTCCCGAGCAGGATTACATTCTCCGAAAGTGTGCGAATGGCCGGCGGCCGCGAAGAGGAAGTATCACCATAGTACAATTCGCCGTACGGATCATCTTCAATCACTACGGCACTTCCGGAATCCGCCAGCCGGGCGACCTCCCGGCGTTTTGCGGCCGAGCACGTGATACCGGACGGATTCTGAAAGTTCGGCGTTGTATAGAACAAGGGCGGCTTGCCGGCGTTGCGCTGCAGTGCGGTGCAGGTCTCCGTAAGTGTCCGTGTGCAAACCCCGTCCGCCTCCAGCGGCACTTCTGCAAACCTCGGCTCGTAGCATTCAAATGCCTGGAGCGCGCCGAGGTACGAAGGAGCCTCGACTACTACGGCGTCTCCGGAATTCAGGAGAGCCCGGCCCAGGAGATCCAGCGCCTGCTGGGAGCCGTTCGTTATTAAGATATCTTCAGCAAAAGCTAAAACACCACGCTG
Organism: Leptonemataceae bacterium; assembly: GCA_965227295.1. Lineage (GTDB taxonomy): Bacteria > Spirochaetota > Leptospiria > Leptospirales > Leptonemataceae > JANSYA01. Next base: position 1,330,153 of record OZ245742.1, read on the forward strand.
TCTGCGCAATCGTGCGGCTATCATCTCCCGGAGTTCCGTCAGCCCCTCGGACAACCCGTACTGGAGTGCCGCGCGTCCCGTGCCTTCGTCGGCCAGTATTCGCTGTGCTGCCGCGGCGAATGCCGGCGTCGGGAACGCTTCCGCGGCGGGCAGGCCTCCGGCAAACGAGATCGTCTCCGGATCTACGGCCGCTTTCAGCATTTCCCGGATGTGCGACGTGCGGATGCGCCGGGTTCTCTCCGCGAACTTCCAGTCCATGCACGCATCATACATGTTTTCCTGGATTCGAGAAGGTACAGTCGCGGGAATTGTAATCATAACAGTTGTTAAAAAAACTCGCTTGCTATGGATACAGTTTTCCCGAAAACTCGCTCCCGTGAAAACTGCGCCCTACCGATACGAGCAACTGGCGGCGCGCCTGGCGGAACGCATTCGCGAAGGCGGGCTTCCGCCGGGGGAGCGGCTGCCGTCCGTACGCGCACTCAGTCGAAAAGAACGCGTCAGCATTTCTACGGCGCTGCACGCCTATGAACTCCTGGAACGCCAGGGCCTGGTGCGATCGCGCCCGCAGTCCGGTTACTATGTGGACTACGATACCGCGGCCTATTTCCCGTCGCCGGAGGTCAGCCGCCCACCCCTGCGCCCGGCCTATGTTGATGTCGGAGAAACCATCATTGATCTACTGGCCATCGCCCGGAGCGGAGAGTACGCTCCGTTTGCTGCCGCGGTACCCGCCGAGGAGCTGCTGCCCGTGCGTCGCATGAATAAGATCATGGCGGATCTTTGCCGGCGCGCAGATAACCCCGGCCTGCGCTACGAACTACCTCCGGGGAATGCTGAATTGCGTCGCCAGCTCGGCCGGCTTTCGTTTGATCGTGGTGAAAGCCTGGGCGCGGATGATTTCATCATCACCACCGGATGCATGGAGGCGTTGAACCTCGGGTTGCGCGCCGTGGCTCGCCCCGGTGCGGTGATTGTCATCGAGTCGCCGGTGTATTACGGCATCTTGCTGACGATTGCGAGTCTCGGCATGCAGGCCCTGGAAATTCCGACGCATCCCGCCGGGGGAGTGCGTCTGGCGGAACTGGAGAAGATTCTGAAGCGCCGCCGCGTCGACGCGTGTCTGTTTTCTCCGAACTTCAACAATCCCCTGGGTTCGTTGCTGGCCGAGGAATCTAAACATGATCTTGCAAGAATCTTAGAAAAGTACAATACGCCGCTCATCGAAGACGACATCTACGGGGATCTCCATTTTGACGAAGCGCGTCCGCGGACGGTGAAGTCGTTCGATCGTAAGGGCCAGGTATTGCTGTGTTCGTCGTTTTCGAAGACGCTTGCGCCGGGCTATCGAGTGGGGTACATCGCGCCCGGGGACCGCTGGCGACGGGACGTCGAGAAACTCAAGTTCATGAACACCGTGGCGACGAACAGTCCCGGCCAGGCGGTACTGGCGGAATTTCTACGCGGCGGAAGTTACGATCGTCACCTGCGTAAGTTGCGCCGGGCGTTTCGGGAGCAGACGACGACAGCCCTGGCCCTGATTCGCGAAAGTTTTCCGGAAGGCACGCGCATCAGCCCGGCGCGCGGAGGCTTTGTGTTGTGGATCGAACTTCCGGAAGGCAGCGACAGTCACGTCCTGTACAATCGCGCGCTGGAACACGGCATTGCGATTCTACCGGGCCTCGCGTTTTCCAATACCGATCGTTTTCGTCGGTGCATCCGGTTGAGTTGCGGCCATCCCTGGAATGAGCGCAATCGCGCGGCGCTGCGTAAGCTCGGAGAACTGGCCGACGGTGTACGTCGCGGTACGCGGCGACGATCAGTTCGTCAGCGGCATGCGTAGATAACCGTCGGCGTGACTCGAGTTCGCCGCTTTGAAGGATGCATAGAGCCGTAAGAACGCGGCATCGTAAGTCAGGCGGCCGGGAGTAAGTTGATAGTTGCTGAGCTGGCCGGACAGATCGATGTTCGCGCAGGAAGTTCCGTCGGCATGGCACCGAATCAAAGCGGCTGACCCCGCTCCGCCGTGAGCAGACTCCGGATCGATACGATAGCTGAGATACAGGCGGTTGAGCTCCGGAATAATGACGATGCCGCCGAAATGAGCGGATGGCGGCGGATTATCCGGCAGGCTGAGCCTTGTGCAGTTCTGCATGTTTGCGGAATCGCAACGCATGAGGTGCGGGCGATATTCGATGATGGGCTGGCCGCCGGAGTAACCGACAACTTCCGCCTCCGTGCCGGCACCGAAGATCTGACCGGTGCGATGATTGTAGCCGAACTTCAGGTCCTCGAAATAGTTCAGGTTCCAATTGCGTTGCTCACACGAGCCGCCACGATTATTGCAAACCACGACGCTGCGAGAGTTGCGGCCGGTGTAGGCGATGAGTTTTCGTTCCTCGGGAATCAGCAGGGCGTTTTGTCTGCCCCGCTTACGATCGACTCCGGTGGCGAGGGGCCTGAGAGTGCAACCCGTGCCGTCAAGATTGCAGCGATGCAGATACAGCGTGGTTTCGCTGGATTCTTCGTCGTAAGCCGCACTCACACCGAGTAGTTTGCGTGAGAGAGGATCGTCTGTCACACTGGCGGGCGCGTCGGACAATTCCGCCGGCCGATACAGGGATTCGTAGGTGCAGCTTGCTGGATTGCCCGGCGTACACAGGAAGAGGGACGGGGCCCCGGGGTCCGTTATCGTGAGCAGGCGTTGCTCCAGATCATCAAAGAAGGCCGTCGGAAATTTTGGGCTGGCGTTGGGAAAACTCGAGCCGGCATCGCTGATGCTGCACGTTGTCATGGCGCCGTTGCATGCAGTGAATTCCAGAAAGCCGCTGCCTCCCATGCCTGTTGCCAGAAGTTTGCCATTGACCGCGTCGAATCCGAAGTCATCAATGCGGGACAGGCTGCCGCTGTCCGTAATAGAATGTCGCGAAACATTAGCGGGAACCACGTCGTAACCGGAAAGATCCGGCTCCACGTCGCGGACGAGCAGATACGTGGAAGCATCCCGACCGTTGCTATTGCGCAGTGTGATTTCCAGTTGTCGGTCATAGCACCTGCCGTCGGTGCTGGTGTGGACCGTCAGACCCTGAGGGATGTCATAGTTGTCCGGTGTAAACGTAAGGCTGTTCGGACTTACGGAAAATCCGCTCGCTCCGCCCGTAATGCGACCGATGCCGGTATTGAACGTAAGGCTTTCAGCGGGCTGATGCAACAGCCGGACCGAAACGTTCGCCGTAGCGCCCTCGGACACAATGACGTCGCCGTAGCTCAGGACTCGTACGGGTGCTGTTCCGGCGGAGGTCACCGTAAAGCTGAGCGTGCCGCTGACGAGGCTGCCGTCCGGCAGAACAATCAATTGAAAGGTAAACAGGGTGCCGTCGGTTTGCTCGACGTTTACAATGTAGGTGCCGGCGACCAGGCGTGTGGCAAACTGGCCCAATTCGTCCGTCTCTACTTCGATCACGAACTCCGGGCTGTCCAAAGGAGCGATGCTGAGCCGCGAGTTCGCGACGGGCGTTCCGTCCGGATCGTACAGGTAAGAAGAAACAAAGAGACCGCTTGCGCGATTTATGATGTCGGTAAAGGCAGCGGCGCCGAGGAGGTTGGCGTCCAGAAAATCGCTGCGGGGGGCGGCGTGGCAGGCTGCGAGGAAAGCGATGATGCCGGATGTAATTATAGTACGAACGTTCCCGGCCTTCACTTACAGCCTCCACTCAAATTCGACGAAAAATCCGCGGTCTTCGAGTTCTTTTTTTCGTCGCGCCGGACTGAGCTCCGCCGTGTTCCGACTGAAGGTATGTAGATGAAACGATGCTCCGCGATCGTTTGCATCCTCAAATCCAGGGAGGTCTTGCGTGTCGGGCGCGAAGTACGCGTCGGCCAGGTTCCAGACGTATACCGCGCCCGCGAGGAGGGCGATCCAGTCCAGACGGCGGGCCGAAGCTTCGGCGCGGGATTGGGCTTGTTGACCGAGGTCGGCAGCATAGAAACTGAACGGCAGTGTGAGCGAGACGTTGGCGTAAGATGCGACAGCGAGGTTCCGGGCGGAGTCGAGTTCCGCCTGAGCGGATCGCCACATCTTTTGCTCATTCAGGTATTGGTAACCCAACAGGAGCAGGGACGCAAGAAAAACTCCGCCCCGTACGGGGTGTTCGTTTCGCCACTGGCCCCATCCGGGAACGACGGCGGAGCGGCCCGCGGACGACCAGCCGCCGGCGGGCAGCCATTCATCGGGAACGTCGCCGGGAGAGCCGTTTTCCGGGCGCTCCCAATCCACGTCGGCGATCTCAATGCGGCTTATGTCGCGCTCGCGTACGAGGATGGTGTTCCCGTCTTCAAAGATCAGGAAATGACCGTCGCGGCCCGGTGTGGTCTTGACGTTCTCGTACACCCGTCCGTCATGCAGGTATACCGAATCCGCGCGCAGAGAATCGCTCCCTGCGAACAGCAACGTCAGGCTCAAGAGCGCCGCCGCCAAAACGACCGCGCGGGATGTTGTGGGGATCACCGCTGCTCCGGTTGATCCGGTAGCGCCTCAATCTTCTTCACTTTGTTGCGGGCTACCGTGATCGTACTGTGCTCCGTGCGCAGTTCAACGGTATCCCCTTGATCGGTCAAATAACCTTCGTAACTCCGGCCGTCCTGGAGCGTCAGTCGGACGAAGCGTGGAACGGGCCGGGCTTCCACGTCTTCGTCTGCATCTTCCTCAATCACGACCGGTGACCATCCGCGAGCAGTGGCCGCGGTTTCGTCCAGACCGGCGAGTTCGGCGACGGCTTTGCTGGAAAGCGGGCCGGGTTCCGGCAGAACGGGATCCCCTTCGGATATGGTGAGTTCCATGCGATCTTCAAGAACCACGGACGTCCCGGTCCGGGAATCGTGAACCTCCACCGGACCTTCCAGGACCTCCAGCACGGCGGCGAAGCGTGTCAGTCGCAGGCGGACGGTGGTCCCCAGGAGTTCGTATTGTACGCGCTCGGTCTGGAGGATGATGGGACGACGCTCGTCTCTGGCTTTGCGCGTGGTGACGAAAAGTGAGCCGCCCTTCGGCTGCAGGACCAGGCGGCCGGTGCTTTGCTGGAAGTGTAGTTGTGCATCCCGCGTTCCCGCTTCGAAGCGAAAACCGGCGTGGCCTGAATCGGTAAATTCCAGGACGGAACCGGGCTGGAGCCGTAACGTGTCGCCGCCATGAAAGACGACTTCGCCGTAGGCCAGGGGCCGGGCGTTGCCGTCCCGCACCAGTTCTACGGAATCCGCGCGATCCACCAGGAGCGGCCTCGGTCCGGTGCCGGAATCACTCAGCTGGACGAACGCCAGGCCGGCGACAATCAAGACCGCCGCCGCGGCAGCGTAGATCCAGGTGCGGTTCGCGGGACGGGCCGCCGGCACAGCCAGTTCGGTCAGAGCGGCGTCGATGCGAGTGCGGACGCGTTCGGGAATGACGGGTGCCGGGACGGCCAGATCACGCCAGGGTGAGGGCCAGTGCTCCGGTTCTTCTTCCAGTAATTGTTCTTTCCGGATCGAGGCCGGCCTCGCGAAATTTCGTAATCAGTGCGTCCAGTCCGGTCCGCATCAGCCGGTAGACTGTGGCCCGGGAAAGATCCAGCGAGGAGCAGATCTCCGGGAGTGAGCGCTGTTCCAGCAGTCGGAGCCGCAGAACCCGCCGGGTCCGCTCGGGCAGTTCGGGATCGGAAAGGGACTCCAGAAACAGCGTCCGAATTTGAGCCTGGGTCTCCTGCTCCTCCATAGAATCCGCGTCGCCCTGACGGCTATCCTCTATATCGATGGTGGCACGGGTTATCTCATTTTTTCTGCGATTGTGATGGCGGTAGTACTCATTTCGGGCCATGCGCTTGAGGTAGTGCGCGGCCGTAGAGGCGAAGATTCGCTCCTTGCGGACCTCCTGGATGAACTTCAGGCACACGGTCTGCAACATGTCCGCCGCCGTTTCCTCGTCCCGGCTGAGGGCGCACAGGTAGCGGAAGAGCACGTCCTGCTCGCCCCGTAAAAAAGAGTCCAGTTCTGCGACGGTGAGATACTCGGCCATACGCGGCGGCGTGCCAGCCCTGCTATCGGTATCCCCGGAACACGGAAGTGTCTCAGGGAAAAATCATGTAACCGCCCTGGAGGACGGTCGTCTCAAGTCCCACAAGCGATACCATACAGGGTATATTATTCGCGATCGAAGCATCGCCCCTGTATGCGGGAGGTACAACATGGCACAGGCAACAACCGACGCAACCTTTCAACAGGATGTCCTCGAAAGCGACGTCCCGGTCCTGGTGGACTTCTGGGCCGAGTGGTGCGGCCCCTGTCGAGTTCTGGGGCCCGTGATCGACAACGTCTCCCAGAAGACCGAAGGCCGTGCAAAAGTATTTAAGCTCAACGTGGACGAAAATCCGGAGACGGCTCAGAGATTCGGCATCACCGCCATCCCCACGGTCCTCGTCTTCAAAGACGGCAAGCTGGATCAGTCCATCGTCGGTGTTCGTCCGGAACCGGCGTATCTGACGGCACTCAGCGCGGCTTAACCTGGATTTCTAACGTAAAATCACCGGATGTTACGCCCTTCGGTGCGGCGACTCCGATGAGAATATTGTAACCGTTGCGGATGGCCATGAATTTCACGGACTCCGCTTTGCCGGGTTGCGGATTGCGGTAATCCAGGGACGCTTCGCAGACGGCACTGTGGATCTCCGGCGGCACGGTGGTGGTATCGTTGGAACCGAGGCGCACGGCGTAGAGGGAGAGATCCAGGGACGGATCCTTCGGCACGGCCCTTATTTCGATGCTGCTGTTCGGCGGCAGTTGGGTGCGAAACAGGACATGGTGGCCGCGGAACTTCTCGAACTGCGTCGCCGGGAAGCAGGCAACCTGGGAGCTATCCGCCCAACCGCGCAGGGGGATCGCCTGGCCGTTGCCGAGATTGCCCTGTACACGAACGGTATCGCCCGTTTTGCTCGCGACTTCCGTAACCTGGACCGGTCCGCTCAGTTCCGGCTCCTCCTCGCGAGTCTTTAGTTCTATCGTTAGCTGGAAGCGGCCGGAGATAGTGCCGGCGGGGCTCGAAACCCCGATGAGCACGTTGTAGGGATTCCGGATGGCGTTCAGCCGAACCTGCTGTTCTTTTCCCGGATTCGGGCGGCCGAAGTTGTAGGAAGCCTCACACGAGACGGCGCTGCTGACGTCCGGCGGTAGATTGTAGCTGTTCGTTCCGATGGCATAGGCGAAGAGGTTTAGATCCACGCCGGCTTGAGGCTTCGCCGTGATGTTCATGATCGAGTAGGGTGGGATCTTCACGGCGTAGTAGACCGTGTGGCCACGGAAGCTCTCGAATTGCGTCGCGGGGAAACACGCCATGGAACTCCGCGCGGCCCAGCTCAGATCACCGATGGGCGCTCCTTTATTGAAGAAACCCGTTACTTGCGCAGTGCTGTTGGGCTCAATTTCGATCAATTCGACGCCGGAAGGCCAGCCGGACTCCGCCAGGAGCGGCAGGGCGGCCGAGAGGGTCAGGATGGCTGCGATTCGTGCGTACATGGGCGTGCCTCGTGCGGTAATTCTGAGACGTAAGGATGCTCTTCCGGGATCATCTGAATAGCAAAAATCCCTCCGTTGACGAGTTTGTGCCTGAAAGAGTTCCTACATTGCTGGATGATTGCACCAAAAATATGCAGGGATTAACTCCAGGCACCCCCAAGCAGGCCGGAAAGCCATTCTTTGGTGCGTGAACGCTGTTTGATAAAAGATCCGCTGGATGCGTCGGCCCGGCGTTATTGATACTTTGGCGGTATAGCGGTTTAGATTCATCAAACCTTCCTGTAATGGTAATTAGCGACGTTCAGTTGCTTCGCCGTGATCTTCTATAATAAGCCACGCCTCGGGGTGTACGCGCCAATTTTCTATTGCATTTACGTGACTTTGCTCCGGGTGGCACGCGACTTGCGATAGCAGAATCATACAAACACAACACAGAGTTAATCCAAAAAGAGGTTCATGATGAAAAAGCTGATTACAATTTTGATTTCGTTCCTGGTCACCGGCGCGGTGTACGCCGGTGGCTCGGGTTCTTCTTCCGGTCCGCTGTCCAACAGCAACCCGATCGTCCTCGGACACGGTATTCTTGGTTTCGATGATTCCGACGGCCTGCTCTTCGGCATCCTCCAGTACTGGGGCGACGTAGACGAGTATCTGCGCGACCAGGGCGCTCCGGTTCTTACCACCGGTAAAACCGCGGTTCAGGGCCTGAACGTTCGCGCGAAACAACAGGCCGACCAGATTGCCTACTGGATGGCCGCGAACGGTTACAATAAGGTCAATTACTTCGGTCACTCCCAGGGCGGCCTCGACGGGCGTTACATGATCACCAACTCTACCTGCGGCAACACGCAGCAGGGTTACAGCATCTGCATGCGCAACGCAGTTCGAGTATTCACGTCCATCAACACGCCGCACCGCGGCAGCCCGGTGGCTGACGTCGTGCTCAATGTTATCCCGGGCTGGCTGCAGCCTTTTGCGGCCGCGGTCCTCAACACCTTCGCAGCGCTGATCTACTCGGACAGCCAGCAAGATCTGCTCGCCATGGCCGACTCGCTTACCGTTGCTGCCGCGAACGCTTTCAACAGCAACACGCCGAACGTATCCGGTGTGAAATACTACAGCTACGGCTCGAAAATCAACGTTCCGGACCTGATTCAGCACCCGCTGATGGGCATTACGTATCCGGCAACCTGGGCCGGCGGTCTGTTCTACGGACAGGGCGGCGCCAACGACGGTATCGTTCCGCACTCCTCGCAGAAGTGGGGAACCTGGAAAGGCGGACCGAGCATCCCGTGGACGGCCACCGGTGTCGACCACCTGCAGGCTACGAACTTCCAGTTCACCGGCCAACTGTGGTACGATGTTGACGGTTACTACCTGAAGATGGCGAAGAACGCCATGAACAACCAGTAATCTCCGATTACTACCAGTTACGAAACCCGCGGTCTCTTCGGAGTCGCGGGCTTCCTGCGTACACCCGCTTGAGTTATGAGCAGCGTATCGAAGATTCGCAAGCAACGCTTCGAGACTTGAGTCGCAAGCCCGCGTCCGGGTCGAGGCGGACCATCTTAACAAAACGACATACCACAACTCCCGCTCAGCCGTAGCCAAAAAAACCTTCATCATTCCGCGACTCACTTCATGTTTCTCACGGCAATCGCAACGAACCGCAGCTCTTGAGCTACCGGAAACGCGCGGGTTGTTCGCACACGCGCCGAATCGTGGTGTAAGTGAAGGCCAGTGTACATTAAGACTTTTATGGGTACGGCTGGTTCCAGCTCACGTGCGGAGGTCATGCCGGGGAAATGTGGGGTGCGCACCGGAACGGCGTCTTCGTCGCAAGAAACGTGACGGGAGCCGAGTCGCAAACCAGCGGCCGGGCCGAAGCTAACATTCTTAACAAAACGACATACCGCAACTCCCGCTCAGCCGTGGCCATATAAACCCCTTCACGATTCGACGACTTACCCCATGATTCTCGCAGGCAACGCCGCGAATCACTGCTTTTCAGATTCTTTCCGTTTTGATAGCCGTAAGTCCTGGCGCAGAGCGCGCACCAGGCCCCAGCAAATCAAGACCAGGATGATGGTCAGAGGCAGCGCCGTGGTGATCGAGGCGGTCTGTAACGCCTCCAATGCTTTCGTGCCGCCCGTGTACAGCAACGTGGCAGCCACGCCCCCTTCGAGCAGGGCCCAGAAGATACGTTGACTCACAGGCGGATCGTGATGACCGCCGGCGGTGATGATGTCGATGACCAGAGAGCCCGAGTCCGACGATGTGATGAAGTACGACGCCACGACAAAGGTGCCCAGTAACGATGCCAGGGAGATGAAGACGTCGTTGACCGGCAGGCGTTCCAGCATGAGATAGAGTGCGCGCGGGACGTTGTTAGTGTAATCCTCGTATAGAATTGCGGCGATGGCGTTGTCGTGAAAGACGGCAGTGCTTTCGGCGTTCGCAATCACGGCGTCCGACGGCATTCCCGGAGCGGTCTCACTCACCGCGGAAATGACGCCGCCTTCGAAAAGATCCATGTGGATGGCCGTGTTGCCGAATACGGAGAGCCAGAAAAACGTCAGGAGCGTCGGCGCTAATAGCACTCCCAGGACGAACTCGCGGATGGTGCGGCCCCTGGAAATGCGCGCGATGAAGATGCCCACGAAGGGCGACCAGGAAATCCACCAGGCCCAATAGAAGATCGTCCAGCTCTTTTGCCAGTTACTGTCCTGATAGGCCGCATTCCAGAACGTGGACGTAATGAGGCGCTGCGTGTAGTCGCCGGTGTTTTGTACGAAGGACTTTAACAGAAAGATGGTCGGGCCGGCGAGAAAAACAAAGAGCAGCAAAATCGTACCCAGCGCGATGTTCATGTTGGAGAGCCAGAGGATGCCGCGCTCCAGGCCGGACACCACGGAGATTGTGGCCGCGAACGTAATGATCGCAATCAGTAACAACTGATTCTCTAAACTTAGATCCAGAACGCCGATGTAGTGCAGGCCGGCGTTCACCTGCATCACGCCCAGGCCCAGCGAAGTGGCGATGCCGAAGAGCGTGCCCAGCACCGCGAAAGTATCGATGACATCTCCGATGAGTCCGTGGATGCGCTCGCCGAAGATCGGCTCCAGCGCGGAACGAATGGAGAGCGGTTTGTTTTTGCGATGCGTGAAGTATGCCAGCGCGAGACCGATGACGATGTAGATGCCCCAGGCGTGAAGGCCCCAGTGAAAGAACGTGAACTGCATGGCATCCCGCGCGGCCTCCACGGTGCCCGGTTCGCTGAACGGCGGATTCGCAAAGTGCGTCACCGGTTCGGCGACGGACCAGAAGATCAGACCGATTCCCATGCCCGCGCTGAAGAGCATGGCGAACCAGGAAAGCCGGCTGAAATCGGGCTTTGCGTCGTCCGGCCCGAGGCGAATGCGACCGTAGGGACTGAAGTACAGCCAGATCGAAAAGAACAGGAATCCGCCGACTGCGAGAATGTAGAACCAGCCGAGATAAGTGGCAAGGCCGTCCTGGACCAGGCCGGCGATGTCCCCGGTTTGCTCGGGAAAGGCGACGCCGAAAAAGAGGAAGAGAGCGATGAGTCCGGCGGAAACGGGAAAGACGAAAACGTTGAAGTGCAGTCCGTAACGGTTGAATATTTTTTGCATAGTGCTATCAGGAAGGAGAAGATCGGAGAGTCCCTGCCAGCGTGACGGAATTCGGGTAAGCGTCAAGGAGTTCGGCAAAGAGCGGTTTTTCGCTCAGCCGAGGATGTCGAGGAACATGCCCTGGTTCACCTGTTCGCGAGAACGGAAGACGCGCTCGGAGTAGGCATCGGGGCCGGATTCGTTGTCACGGATGCGTTGGAGATCGCGGCGAAACTCGGCGGCTTCGGCGGAGCGATCCCGTGCTACGCGGGCGTTTTCGACGGTGGCATCCCGCGGCATGCTGAGGCGCGATGGTTCCACGCCGCCGCGAACCGCGGTTACGGGATCGACGGCGCGGTTGTTGTAGTGCTGCACGGGATAGGCGTAATGCCCCTGTACTCGCGAGGCGTTAAAGGAGCCGCTTTCGATGCCGCCGATCATGGTGTATTGATTATCGGAATTTGGGCGGCGGGCTTTAGATGCTTCGGGGCGTTTTTGCCGGGGATCTTCTGGCCACAGAGGCACAGAGGCACAGAGGCACAGAGAGCAGGCGTGGGATGGGCGGTGGTCAGATGATGTGCGGCGTTGGGTGTCGGGTTCGTTCTATTCTGGATCGGCGGGCCATGGTAGTCTGCTTGTTATGAACGATTCGATTTCTCTTAAGATTTACGTTGCGCTGGCCGGGCTGATCGCTCTCGCGATCGGCGGAATGATTCTCCTCGCGCCGACGCAGTTCTATGCTACGAACGGCATCGTCCTCGGTAGTGACGCGAGCTTGTTGAACGAGATCCGTGCGTCCGGTGGTTTGCTCGTCGGTGCGGCGGGATTGATTTTGGCCGGCCTGGTGTATGCGGAACTGCGGTTTGTGGCGGTACTGCTCGCGACGGTGTTGTATCTGGCATACGGTTTGGCGCGGTTGATCGGATTCGCGATGGATGGCCTGCCGGCGGACGGATTGGTGACGGCGACAGTGATCGAGTTGGTGTTGGGGGGAGTCGGAGTGGCTGTGATGATTCGCGGGTACTGGATCAATTCTTCGGACTATTGACCATCTCACGCAATTTTTGTTGCAGGGCGACGACCGGCCGGGGATTATTCAGCCATGTCTCCGAACCTCAGCCCGGCCAATCGAGATCGCGCACAAGTATGAGTATCTGGCGTTTACGTACAAGGTGCACCGCCTGGGGATTCCCGATCTGCTGGGACGCCAGTGGCTGGAGCTGTGGATTCGCAGCCTCGCCATGACCGAAGAATTTCACGACGTCCACAATTCGTACGAAGGTTACTATCCTGAGTTCGAAGCTTTCGTGGACGATCTGCTCAAGAGTACGCCGGCGGCACTTAACGTTCCGTAAACATCTCTTTGATCACCGCTTCCGCCATCTTATCTTTCATCAAGAACCCGCGCTTATACGCTCGCCCTTCGTAACTGTCGAGCGTCGTCGCGTACTTCCAGATCCACACGCCGGCCGGTGCGCCGGCCCGCGTGAAGGCCTCACGCATGGCACGATATGCAAAAGCCTGGAGTTCCTGGTCCGCGGCGTATTCGGGGTTCGGCCACGCATGCGGCATGCGTACGGCATGATCGTGGGAGGGAAAACCGAGTTCGGTGAGCAGCACCGGCCGGTTCAACGAACGCGCGTGCGCGTAGTGCTCACGGAGCTTCGCCGCGTAGTGATCGGCGAGTTCGTCGAGGGAAGGATCGCCGTGTTGGTCGACGTCGTAGCGATAGTAGAAATCGAGGCCGATGTAGTCGAGGTCTTCCCAGAACTCGATGTTCTTCGCGTTCCAGGCCTCGCAGGCATACGTAAGTTTGCCTGAGTAGATCTTACGGACCTTTGCGATCAGCGTGCGCCAGTGTTTTGTTTCCCGGGAGAGTGCCACCAGTTCGGTGCCCACCGCGAAGACCTCCGCGCCGCCAGCTTCCGCGATGCGCGCCTGCTCCAGCAGAAAGGTTGCGTATGCCGCGAACCAGCGGTCCAGGTCGGCCGGATCCTCGAAGCGGATCTTGCTGCGCCACTGCTGCGCCGCGTCGTTGGTCCAGCCGCCCACCCATACGTGGGGTTTCAGCAGGACCGTGAAGCCGGCCGCCTTCGCCGCGGCGATTTCTTGCGCGAGATCCGCCGTTGTGAGCGTGGGATCGTTCCACTGGAGGTCCGTGCTGTGATTGCCCTCCTGGTATGCGAACGTATTGAACTGGACGCTGTCGTAGCCGGCGGCTTTCAGGTGTTTGTAGAGACCGCTGGTGGCATTGTGGCCGTATCCGGAGCCGCGGCGATGGACGTGGGCAATCGCCGCGCCGCGAAATTCCAGGGCTTTGCCGGGAGGCGCGGTGTAGCTTTCTTGTTCCGGCGGCCGACAGAGTACGAGCCCCAGGCCCGAGATGGACAGTATGAGTAACATTCCCCGAATAAAACTTATGCGATTGTTGCTCATATCGTTACTGCTTGCCGCCCCGGGTTGCGGCAGGGCCTGGGAGCGCGACAACGGCGTGCCCCTGGATCGGGCGGACCTTCCGCTTTCGCTGGAACCGTTGCAGAGCGGCAGTCCGATCTGGGTGATCCAGGATTACAACTACTTCCAGACGAATTCCGTGATGTTCGTCCATCCGGACGGCGCGTGGTTCTTCGACGCCGGCTGGACCTACAAGTCCGCGCGGCAAATTCTCTGGAAAGCCGCGGCGAATACCTACGGTGACTTTCTCGGCCTGGTCATCACGAGCTTTCCTTTGCATCACACCGGTGGGCTGCTTACGTTTCAGAGTCACGGCGTGAAGATCGTCGGACATCGTTATACGGAACCGCTCTTGAGAAAACATTGGTTGCCGATGCAGCAATCCATGCAGCGTACGTTCGATTCCTGGCGGGTGTTCGATCTCGTGCGTCCGAACGGTGTCTACGGCAAGAGCTTTTCGATTATGGACGGGCGCATTCGGGTGATCCACGTGGGCGGCTATTCGCCGGATGCCTCCGTGGTGCTGTTTCGGGACGAACGCGTTCTGTACGCGGGGTCGCTAATCGCGGATCCGTTGATGTTTATGGAATACACCGACTTTGAGCAGTACGAGCAGGCCCTGGACGCCGTCGAGGCCCTGGAGTTCGATACGATCATTGCCGGACACGGCAAGGCCGTGCATGATCGTTCGATCATAAACAAGGTGCGCTTTGAGGTGGGGCGGCTGAAGCGGGCGGCGGAAGGGGTGCGTGAACGTTGAAGCCCTTCGCGCCGGCCGCATCGTGTAACTTAATCCGGAATGAACCTTGAGAGAACTTTCTTTTTCAGCCGACGGGTGCGAATGTTGCGGACGACTTTCATTTGCTCGTCGTCGAGCAGAAAGGCGGCCTGCAGGCCGTTGTCGGGAAGAAGAGTGTCGTCCAGCGAGCTGACGAGATTCTTGCGAGCGCGAAAGATTGAAGCGACGTACTCCGGGTTGAAGTCTTCGTATTGATCGTGTAACATCCTGCCCTCCGTGCGGTGGAATGTGAGTTGCTTTTTGTGTATGGGATCGGCCGCTTCCGTGCAGCCTCACCCTGATATGTGTTTCGGCGGAAATGCAGCAGCCTGTAGATTTTTTTCTCCGCTGCGGCCGGCGGAGGCCGAAAAGTTTTCCACGATTTTTAACGTATTCTGAACCTGGCGCGGCGATTTTTTTGAACCGGCCGGCGGAGATTACGTCGCCAGCAAGCCGTGTAGGAACTCTTACCAGCTGCCGCTGGCCCCGCCACCGCCGAAGGAACCGCCGCCCCCGCCGGAAAAACCGCCGAAGCTACTGGATGACGACCAGCTCGACGAGCTGCTGCTGAACGTGCTCGAACTCCAGGAACTGGTGCTGGAATATCCGGATGTCGACGTGGAGACCGGGCGCGGCTTCTTAAAGTACGCGCCGGGATTCGCATCGATAGGACGAATGCGTTTTTTATAGAAGTCGTTCATCTCTTCGAGGGTTTCCGGTTTCTCGGGGGCCATGGCCAGGAGATCCTGCCAGTCTTCGCGCAGTTCTTTGCGTTTGTTGTTTACTTTACTTTTGCTGTAGTCGGAGTTGGACGCCCACTTCAGCCAGCGCCGGTCCGTTTCCAGGAAATCTTCGACACGCTCGCGACAGGTCTCCCGGGAATAATCGAAGTGATCGGCGGGAGAAGCCTTGTGCCGGCGTAGCTTCTTGTAGAGAGCATCCGCGCGTTCCGCGTCGGTCTTTTCGCTGAGCGCCGTGTACTCCGTCGTGCTGTCTGCGCGCAGCTTTTGTACGGATGCGGAGTCGTAGATCCCGGCGGCGTCCTGCCAGAACTCTTCATCATCCAGAATCTCTTTGATCTTACGCAGAGAGTACTCCGGTTTGTAGTGTAACATCTTCTCAGGCTCTTTTAAGGTGCGCCGGACGTCGCGTTCGAGTTGTTTGTAGTAGCTGCTGAGATACAGGCCGCCGGCTTCCAGGTCTTCGCCGAAGGTCGCACGCATGCCGTCCACCTGCGCGGGATCGAAGCGTTGTTTGAGTTTTTCCCAGGACTTGTGATTATCGAGGAGGCTGCGGATCTTCGCCTTAAGATCTTTGCGAGAGCCGCCGAGGATTCCGAGGTAAACCAGGCTCGCCAGTAACAGCACCACGCTCACGGCCCACATGCCGTCGACGCCGAATTCGTCGAGGATGAAGTACAGAACGAAGGCCGGGATACCGCCGGCGAAGAGGGCGACGCCGTGGTTGGCCAGGAACTCCGTGGACGCATTGTCGAGGGAAAAGTTGCTGCCGCTGATCGTTCCGTCCGTGCCGCGCTGCGGAGTGCGCCCGTAGAGCCAGGCGTAGATCAAACTCAACAAACCGTACATACTGCCGGTGATCACCATGGCCCAACCCGACAGCCCCGAGGATGTCCGGCCCGGTACATCTTCGGCGACGTCTTCCACGGTTACGATCTCTTCACCGCGCGTCGCCGCGATCAAACGATCGGTTGCCGCGAAGATTGCGTAGTAGACCTCGCCGTCTTTCAGTCGCGGTACCATCGTTTCCTGGATTACACGATTCGCAAAAGCGTCCGGAATCGCGCCCTCCAGACCGTAACCTACTTCGATGCGAAGTTTGCGATCGTCGAGGAATAGCGCGATGAGTACGCCGTTGTCCTTGCCCTGCCGGCCGATGCCCCAGCGCTCGGCGGTTTCGAAGGTTGTCGTGAAGACGTCCTTGCCTTCTAGCGAGGGCGCGACGAGTACGAAGATCTGGTGCGTGGTTTCGTCTTCGAACTCGCGCAACTTCGTGTTCAAGGCGGAGATTTCGCTCTCGCTTAATGTTTCCGTGGCATCGGTTACGTAGCCCCAGGGTTTCTCGGGGATTTGCGCCGTGAGGGCCGTGGAGAGCGCGAGGACGGCGGTTAGTATGATTGTACGGTAGGTTAGCCGATGTTTCTGCATTGTTCGATACTCCTGATGGCGGCGGCCGGACATGTGAATGATGACATAGCTCCAGTCGACCATCTCACCGCATCCCGTCGATCACGCGTACCGTCGCACTCAGCGCGCTGAAGTACCGCCGAAATTCCTGCTCGTCGCTGACCATAGAAGCGACGTCGACACCGGCGCCGGTGTCGTCTAAGAACGCATCGGGGACTTCTTGCAACAGCTTGCGCACGACGGCCTGCACTTCCGGCGCGCCGAGGATCTGCTGGACCTGAGCTTCGGCTTCGGCGTTCGCCCGGATGCGTACGAGCTTGTTGAACTCCGCGTGCCGATCTTCCGGCTGGATCTGGAGTGGCTTCACGGCCGCGGCGCGGACACGATCCTTCTTCGCGGCGCGGCGGGAGAGGGTGAACAGGATGACTCCGACCGGCAGGGTTACGAAGACGATGGGTACCACGCAGGTGGAGATCGTGTCGACGTCCATGCTTCGATTCTCGGCGTTGCCCTGGAGTTGTCATCCGATTTTGTAAGATCGATGCGCTTGACACGGAATGACACGAAACGATATACATGCGCTCATGAGTACACGCAAACGCCTCGTCGCCGGAAACTGGAAGATGAACAAGACCCCGAGTCAATCGGCGAGCCTCGCCGCCGAATTATCGGCCGCCGTAGGTTCCGTCGGCGAAGTGGACGTGGTCGTCTGTCCCACTTACACCGCTCTTGATCGCGTCATCACTGCATTAAAAGATTCTTCCATAGAAGTCGGCGCCCAGGACCTCCACTGGGAAGATCAGGGTGCGTTCACCGGGAAGATCTCGCACGACATGCTCACGGATTTGGGCGTAAAGTGGGTGATCATCGGTCACTCGGAGCAGCGCAGCTACTTTCACGAGACGAACGAAACCGTAAACAAGAAGACCGCGAAGGCCCTGACCGGCGGCCTGTTGCCCATCGTATGCGTCGGTGAAACCCTGGAAGAGCGCGAGTCCGGCAAGCTACAGGACGTTGTGCGTGCTCAGGTCACCGGTGCGTTTGCAAACATCTCCAAAGAAGACGCCAGGAAATGCGTCATTGCCTACGAACCGGTGTGGGCCATCGGCACGGGCAAGACCGCAACACCGGACCAGGCCCAGGAGATGCACCGCTTCATTCGTGATCTCGTTCAGGAACTGTACGACGCCGATCTCGCGGCGAGCATGCGCATACTCTACGGCGGCAGTATGAAACCCGGCAACGCCGCCGAACTCCTCGGTCAGCCGGACATCGATGGTGGTCTCATCGGCGGGGCGTCGCTGAAGGCGGGGGACTTCGAAGGAATTGTGAAGGCCTGAGCAAGTGCGGCGTTTGCCCCGCGGCCTTACTCGCTAAACTTCCACTCGGCCCCGGTTAGTGCGTCCAGGACCGTCAATCCGTTCGGCCCGCGCCGAAAGGTATACGGCGGGCTGTCCGGGTAACGCAGGCCCAGTACGCTTACGAGTCCGTGGGCGTAGCTGCGATAGTAGGGTTGCACGTGCAACGCGCCCACGCGATCGCCGGAGGCGGCCGGAGGCGATGAGCGCAAACCGGCCACGTAATCGAGCAACTGACGTCCGCGGGGATACGGCGGCACCATCTCCGCGAGTTCTTCCGGCAAGTAGGCGTTCGCGAGGACGGCGCCTTCTTTCCAGACGAGGATCAGCCTGCGCGAGCCGCCGAAGTCCTCCAGGTCTTGCAGGTTTACGGCCTCGCCCGGTCGGCCATGATAGTGCATCCATACCAGGTTGCCCGCGGGTTCGCTGTAGCCCCGCCGGAGGGAGCGGGCCCGTCTGACCGCGGCGCTTAATGTTCTTTGAGAATCATCTAAGGGTTCGAAGATCTGACAGCCGGCGTCCAGTTGGAGCGGGCGGCGGACCTGAAAGTAGTCGTAGTTGCCGCCGGTACCGGTGCAGATCGTTCGTACGCCGCGGCGGGCGAGTTCGGCAGGGAAGCTCAGGTCCCTCGCGCCGCGATACTCTGCGACGCCGTCCAGGCCCTGCAACAGCGCGCGCAATGAGCGTTCCGGGCGATCCGAACTGAGCAATACAGGCCGTCGCCGGAGATTATCCGGTGTGCTGCGAAACTCATCGGCGACGATTGTGAAGAGATACGTATTGCTGCGCAGACGATCGGGGTTCGCGTCGCCTACGAATTCCGCCGGGCGCAGGTCCGCCTGATCCGCACTTTCGATGCGGCAGTTTCGTGCGAGGTCCCGCCGTACACAGGCATCGCCGTCATCGGGATCACCGCCGGGCCAGTTCGAGTTGCCGTCGCGATCGCCGTCCAGCAGCATCCCTGCCGCGGTGAGCATCTCGGCTCCGGCTCCGCCCGCGCTGACGATGTTTCGCAGCAGGGAGTGCTCGCGCAACGGTAGCAGCACCAGGAGTACAGCCGCAGCCAGGGCCAGAGTTCCCGCGGCGAAGGAGCCCAGGATTGAGAGCCGCGTTCCGTTCTGCTCGTTTCGGAGTTTTTGCGCGGGTGCCGTGCGCCGCAGACTGCGCAGGCCCAGAAACCACTGCGCGGCGCAGACGAAATAGACTCCGGCGGGGACATGGTAGACGCTGAGCTGCCCGCCGCTCGTGCCGAAGCCGAAGGGCACGCCGCCGTCGATGAGTGCCGGGGAGTAGGCCTTTAAATAGAAGGCGTTCAGCACGTAGAGTCCGGCGCAGGCGACTGCGAGGATGAGACCGAACTTTAAGAACTGCGCAGGAACCGGTACGCTTTCGTAGTGCGGATGCAGGTGCAGGCGGTAGCGGATCTGGAGTACAATGAACAAAAAGAACGCGCAGGCGAGCAGGTTCAACGCATATACGAGAAAGAGCAGGGCGTCGTTTTCGTACCGGGCCGGGAACATGACGATGCGTGCTCCCACCGCCGCGAACAACAAGAACGCTGCGTTGTAACCGCGAAAGACGGGCGAAATGTAAATTAAGAACAGACCGGCGCCCAGGGACAACACCACCGCAAGCACGGCGCGAAGAACCGTGAACGAGGCGTCCCCACCGGCGAAGAACAACAGGAGCGGGTGCGCAATCAGTACAAATACGGCCAGGCCCGGGGCGATGCGCGCCGGTAATCCGCGGCCGTGGGTGGCCAGGGCCGCGCTGATGCGCATGGCAAAGAAGATTGCGTTGAAGACCAGGGCATAAATGCCGGCGCAGGCCAGGACAAGCAGCGCCGCCGCGGCCACGGTCGCCCCGCTTTCCGTCAGCGTCACATCCGCCGTCAGGCCGCGCCACAGGATTAACATACTTTCAGGAATAATTAAGGCGGACCAGGCGATGAAAGCGGCGTTGAATCCGGCGAAACCGGAGCCCAGCAGGTACTGTAAGTATGCAGAGAGGCGGACTCGCAACATCTTAGCGGCGTATCTCCAGTTCTTCGGGATCGGATATGTAAAGATGCTCGGGCACGTTGGAAATCTCCCAGAGCTCGGCCTGCACGTAGATCGGAGCGCGCGTACCCGCCGGGATGCGCAGCGTAGTGACACCGCTGCCCCGGTCGCTGCGATAAAAGCTTTCCCCGGTGATGCCCGCATCCGCGCGTACGCGTCCACCCGGCCCGGCGGCGGCCGGCCGGTCCACGGCCTTGACGTTCACCATGAAGTTGCCCGGACGTTGATGATAAAAACGAAAGGCGACGTCGTAGACGGCTTCGCCGTTCTCCACACCCCTTAACTTTATGCGAGTGATTTCTAACGGCCGGCGCTGCGTCTCCGAATGCGTGGGCGACAGGCGTCGACGCGGGGCGTCGCTCCAGGCACGCTCCACCCGCGTGTTGCGCCGTTCCAGCGGCGTCGGCGGCGGGGCGTAGTTTCCGACAGGCGGAGCATCCTGCACGCTCTGGCGGATCGCCTCTTCGAGATCGCCATGATTTTGTACATCGAAGTAGCGGCCCTCGCCCGCCTTCGCGATGCGACCGAGTTCCGAGGCGGTCTGCTCATCCACCGAAAGCCCGATCACGTTGATCTTCAAATCCGTGCCCACCGCAAGCAGTCGTCGGGCCTCGCCCTCGGGATCACCGCCGCAGCTCTCGGCGCCGTCGGAAATCAGGACGACCCGCGTCCCCGGATAGAACGGCAAAAGGTCGCGGCCCACCAGGCGCAGTGTGCGGGCGATGGGCGTGCTGCCGGCGGGCTCCAGGCGACTTACCTGGGTCTTCAGTGATTTGCGATTTTGTGTTCGAATGGGGGCGTAGATGCGGGCGGAGTCGCAGCCGGGAATGCGATTGCCGTAGGCCACCAGGCCGACGGGGACGTCGTCGCCGAGGCGACCGAGCTGTTCGTCGAGCATAAGTCGCGCGGCGCTCATGCGCGGCACATCGCCGAATTTCTCGGCCATGCTGCCGGAGGCGTCCACGATGAACAGGACCGGGGGCTGTGAGCCGGTGTCATCCCGGGCCTGGAGCGGCAGGATGGCGAGGGCGCAGAGCAGACCCAGAATCACGCGGGCGGGGTTCACCTTTTCTATATCGACTTTCCGGAGACGGTACTTAGTGAAGTATTTGACAATCCGTTCCCCGGAGCCTCCCTTTCGCTATGTCCCAGAATACCGGCGTGAAAGACGTATCCGAGGCCGATTTCAGTGCCGAGGTCATTGAGGCCTCCCGGACCATCCCGATTCTCGTCGATTTCTGGGCGGAGTGGTGTGGTCCGTGCCGCATGGTGGGGCCCGTCGCCGAAGCCCTGGCCGCCGCGCCGGAGTACCGCGAGCGATTTCGACTCGTGAAGATCAACACGGACCAGAATCCGTCCCTGTCGCAGCAGTTCGGCATTTCGAGCATTCCGGCGTTTAAGCTGTTCATGGACGGTGAGGTCGCCTCGGAGTTCATCGGCGCGTTGCCGGAGCAGGCGTTGCGTCGTTTCCTCGATACGAATCTGCCGGACCCGCGGGCCGTCGAGATCGCGACCCTGGCCAAAACGGATCTCATCGCCGCGGCGCAGAAGGTATTGGAGACCGGGGCCGGCGGCCATTCCGCGGAGGACATCCTCTGGCACGCCGCCTTGCTGCGCATGGATACCGGCGACGATCCGTACGAATTTTTGTCCGGCATCCCGGAGGTGGGCGGCAAGTTCTCGGACGCCCGGGCAGCGTTGCTGAAGTTTCTCCAGCACGATCCGGAAGTCGACGACCGCAATCATCTCAAAGAGCTGCTGGATCACGAGGAAACCGGTGACGAACAAAAGATCCGCGCGGCCCTCGACTACTTCCTGAAAAAAGTCGAAGACGCCCGGCCGGATGATCGCAAGCAGGAGAAGGACGATATGCTGCTGGCCTTCCAGATCCTCGGCAACTCCGGGCCGCTGGTGGACGAGTATCGCCGCAAGCTTTCGTCGATATTATTCTAAGCGAATGGCTCAAGCACGCATCGGCACGCTCTTCGTTTGTCTCGGCAATATCTGCCGTTCTCCGGCGGCGGAGGGCACCTTCGCCCACGTTGTGAAACAGCGCGGCCTGGAAAAAAGTTTTCACATCGATAGTTGCGGCACATCGGCGTATCACATCGGCGAGCCGGCGAACGCCAACTCCCGCAAGACCGCGAAGAAGTACGGCATCGATCTCACGTCCCGCGCCCGGCAATTCGAACGGGGCGACTTCCGGCGTTTCGATTATATTTTCCCCATGGACGCGAGTAACTTCGAAGAAGTGCTCGCACTGGCGCCCACACCCGAAGATGAGCAGCGCGTCTGGATGTTTCGCGGTTTCGATCCCGAGGTGAACGACGGCAACGGCGAGCCGCCGCGCCGGGCCGCGGGCGTGCCGGACCCGTACTACGGCGGAATGGACGGCTTCGAGAACGTGCAGCAGATCTTGCTGCGGACTTCGGAGCGACTGGTGGATTGGTTGATGAAGCGGCACTTAACATGAACTCAAAGAAAGTTACGATCTACGAAGTCGGCCCCAGAGACGGCCTGCAAAATGAAAGCCGACCGGTTTCCGCGGAGGCAAAGATCCGTTACATCGAAATGCTCGCCGACGCGGGGCTTAACCACATCGAGGCGTCGTCGTTCGTGCGGCCCGGCGCCATCCCGCAACTGTCCGATGCCGCCGAAGTCTTTGCGGGCCTGGCAGCCCGCGGAAACGTCGCCGACAACGTGCGATTGATCGCGCTTACGCCGAATCGTCGGGGGATGGAGAACGCCCTCGCGGCCGGTGCTCGTGAGGCGGCGGTCTTTACGGCGGCGTCGGAGTCGTTCACGAAAAAGAACATCAACAGCACCATCGACGAGTCTTTCGCGCGTTTCGCCGACGTGATGGAACTGGCCCGGGAAATGAAGCTGCCGGTGCGCGGATACGTGAGCACCGTCGTGGAGTGTCCCTACGAAGGACGCGTGAATCCGGAGAAAGTACGCGAGGTTACGCAGCGACTGTTCGATGCCGGCGTGTATCAGGTATCGCTGGGAGAAACCATCGGCGTCGCCACGCCGGACGATATCTCGCGTTTGCTCGACGTTTTATTAAAAGATCTTCCCGCCGATCAACTGGCCGGTCACTTCCACGATACGCGGGGTACGGCGCTCGCGAACGTCTACCGGGCCATGGAGTTCGGTCTGCGAATTTTTGACGCCAGCTCCGGCGGTCTCGGTGGTTGTCCGTATGCGCCGGGCGCGGCGGGCAATCTGGCGACGGAGGACCTGGTGTATGCGTTGCATCGTGACGGCTACGAAACCGGTACGGTTCTCGAAAAAATTGCGACAGCGACGGAATTCATGCTGACGGAAATCGGCAGGCCGGCGACCTCAAAGGCCTATCTTGCCGTCCAATCAAAGTTACGCAAGGCGGAAGCCTGAGGAGATGTTTATGTCCTTTGAGAATAGTACACGGAAGTTGCACGTCTCGCGGATGCTTGCGGTGCTGGCCGCGGCCGCGCTGTTCGTGCTTACGGCGGCGCCGGGCATTCAGGCCCAGGGTTCCGTCTGGAAACTGGATCGCGCGAATTCTTCTATTAAGTTCGTTGCCGGATCGCGCCTGGGCGATGTGCCGGGTGTCTTTGATGAGTGGTCCGCCGACGTTACGGTGCCGGCCGATCTTACGAAATCCTCCGGCAAGATCGTGGTGCAGGTCGAATCGATCGATACAAAGAATCGTCGCCGCGACGATCACCTGCGCAATCCGGACTTCTTTGAAGTGGAGAAGTTCCCGACGGCGACCTTCGTGATTCAGTCCGTCGAAGACAACGAGGACTCGGTGCGTGTGAGCGGTGAGTTTACGATCAAAGGCACCGCGAAGTCGGAGACCATTCGCTTTCGCAAAGAAGTGGAAGGTGACACGCTGACTCTGAAAGGCCAGGTCGTGATCGATCGTTTCGCCTACGGCATCACCTACGATAGCATCTTTAATCCGATTGAGCAACAGATCCCGTTGCGGCTGTCGCTTAAGTTTACGAAGTAGACTGCGCGGTTCAGTCCTGCATGACGGCACGCGCCGTCCAGCGAGCGATGTCCACGGCGTAGAGTCCGGGCTTGCCCTCGACTCTACGCGCCCGGATTCCAAAAGACACGCCGCCCTGCAGGGTGCGAATGGCCGCGATGCTGTCGGCCGCCTGGCGATGTACGTCGTAGTTCCGGCCGTCTTCGCAGGACAGGCGGCCCGTCCAGAGGTCCCCTCCGGGATCGAAGCCGCGCAGGCTGAAGACGCAGCCGCCGAGTTCCAGGCCGGTCCCCGTGCGAACTTCCCTGTGTGTATCCTGTAGAGTGATGTTGTAACGCTGCGGTAAAAACGCAAAGTGAATTTCGGCGCCGCCCCAGGTCTTGCTGTTCTCCGTGGAAGCCTTTAACTTTCCTTCAAATTCAGTTACCGCCAGGCTCAGGTCCACATGAGTGCCGTCGGTGCTCGTGACGGACACGGAGCCGGCGCGGAGCATGCGCGTGATGACGACGTACTCCACGCCTTCGCCGGCGAAGAGCTCGCGTTGTCCCTGGGCGCACGATCCCGCGGGATCAAAGAAGACGTTCTGCATCCAGTACTCGCGGATGTCTTTTAACGCGAGGGTGCCGGTGAACTTCAAGGCCGCTCCCGCTTCGGCTTCGCCCAGGCCGAACATGGGACCGAAGTCCCGGGCCAGGGCCGCGCCGCCGCCGTAGCTTTCATCGAAGGAATGTTCGTAAACGGATTGGCCGGCATAGCCGCGATCATCGCGCCGGCCGTCGAAGCAACGATTGGTCTCAAGTTTCGCTTCGCTTTCATTGCTAAGGTGCAGGCCGCGAACGTCTTTCGCCGTGGGCGGCAGCATGGGCCGGTAGCCGGGCGCGTTGTCTTTGAGATACAGTTCGATCTGTGAACTGCGACAGCCGACCAGGCTCAGCATCGCGAGAACGAACGCCAGATGTTTAGCTTTCATCGATCACACCTTTAATTTCGTCGAGGAGTTGCAGGTGGAGCCGGTGGCGATTGTTAAAGACCGTACGATACCCCGCCGAGTAACAATCGACTTCCGCACTGACTGTGAAGTAGACTTCAATCTCGCCGGACATCGTCTGCCCATCTGTCACGTTCAGGAGCGGGCGCACATGGCCGCGGTAACGGTACTGTATGTGATCTTCCAGGCCGTCGCTCTGATATTCGATCGCGATTTCCTGATGCGCCGGAGAGTACGCGACGTTGGCGGCCCGGTCGCTGAAGTGCTCGCGGAGACGTGTGACGAGCCGCGCCAGTTGATCGTCGTAGGCGCGGCCGAAGGCTGCGGGGTCGTCCACGGTGATGCGTAGCGGTCGGGCGTCTATTTCGGTGCGCTCGAACTCGGAGGGATATAACAACGGCATGACGCAGCAGACGCACGTGTTGGCGGCGCCTCAAGGTGGATTAGAGTCGCGGCGGGCGGGGCGGCGGTTTTCCGGGCGCTTTCTTCAACATGTTCGCGAAGCGAACGCCGTTCCGGGAACTATGTGACATGCACGGCGGTCGTAGCTCCTGTTTTTCGTGGTCGGCAGAGGCGGCTTCGATTTTCATAGCACGGATGAAGATCGCGGTATTGGTTTCGGGCGGAGTGGACAGCTCCGTGGCTCTGCGTCTGCTCCAGGAAGAGGGGCACGACGTGACCGCGTTTTATTTAAAGGTCTGGTTGGAAGATGAACTGGACTTCCTCGGCGAATGTCCGTGGGAAGAGGACCTGGAGTACGTCCACGAACTGTGTGACAGCCTCGGCATCGACATGCGCGTCGTTCCGCTACAGCAGGATTATCGTGAGCGCGTCATCAGCTACGCGCTGCACGAGATCGAACAGGGCCGTACGCCGAACCCGGATATCATGTGCAACTCACGCATCAAGTTCGGCTGTTTTTATGATCGCATCGACGAACGTTTCGACGGTGAGTTCGAGAAGGTCGCCACGGGTCACTATGCCAACGTCCGGCGAACCGGCGAGATTTACCGGCTGACGACGACGCCGGATCCCGTGAAAGACCAAACTTATTTTCTTGCGCACTTAAGCCAGGCTCAGGTTGCGCGGGCGCTCTTTCCCATCGGCAAATATCAGAAGTCGGAGGTTCGGGATCTTGCGAAGCGCTTTGACCTTCCGACCCAGGCTCGGAAGGATTCCCAGGGCTTGTGTTTTCTGGGAAAGATCAGCTTTCGTGATTTCATCAAACATTATCTGGGCGAGCGCAGCGGCGACATCGTGGAGCTGGAGAGCGGAGAACGCCTGGGCGAGCACAGGGGCGTCTGGTTTTATACGATCGGACAGCGTTCCGGCCTGGGGCTCTCGGGCGGGCCGTGGTACGTGGCGCGGAAAGATCCCGCGAGTAACACCGTCTACATTTCCCGGAACTACTTTTCCGACGACAAAGAACGCAACGCCTTTATGGCGGGCGAGTTCAACTGGATCGAAGGCGCAGCGCCGGAATCGCGGGAGCTGAAGGTCAAGATCCGCCACGGTGAAAAGATGTATGATTGCGCACTGGAGCCGCAAAGCGGCGATGGTGCTGACTTCGGTTCAGCAAAAGTTAGCATCGACGGTCGAGATCAGGGCATTGCCGCGGGACAGTTCGCCGTGTTTTACGATCGCGCCGGAGACGTTTGTCTCGGTTGCGGCATGATTTTAGAAGCACTGTAAAGTATGAGCAAGAACGTATTCATTACCGGCATCTCCAGCGGTCTCGGCCACGGCTTCGCCCGGACGTACCTGGAAGACGGTGACACGGTCTTCGGCATTTCCCGGAGCGAACCCGAAGATTTACCGAACAGCGAACGATTGCACTTTCGTTCGGTGGACCTCGCGAAACTCGACGGCATTGCGGCGGAGATTCGCGCGCTGCTGGACGGGGTGAGTACGATCGATCTGGCGATTCTGAACGCGGGTGAGCTGGGTGAGATCATGGACCTGCGCGATCGATCCATGAAGGACCTGCTGCATACGACGGACGTGAATCTCTGGGCGAACAAACCCATCATCGACGTGTTGTGTGAAAACGGGCGTCATGTGCGTCAGATCGTCGGCATTTCCTCGGGAGCATCGATCAACGGCAATCGCGGCTGGAACGCCTACTCCATCTCCAAGGCCGCGTTCAATATGATGATCAAACTCTACTCTCGCGAACTTCCGAACACTCACTTTGCGGCCCTGGCGCCGGGGCTCATCGACTCGGCCATGCAGGAGTACGCTTACACCGTGCCGGACGCGAAAAAGTTTCCGGACATTCAGCGTCTCCGGGACGCGCGGTTCACGGACGCCATGCCTGAACCCTACGCAGCCGCGCAGCGAGTACGGGCGGCCTTTCCGAAACTGCTCAAACTGGAGAGCGGCAGCTTCGCAGACGTCCGTAAGCTGTGATTCATTAAGTTGGCATTAAGAGAACCTTGCAAGTCATCAAAACGAAAATAGAACTCCGCGAGGCCCTGGCAACGTGGCGGCGCGAACATCCGGGCGAGAAGCTCGGACTCGTGCCGACCATGGGCTACTTGCACGAGGGTCACCTGGAACTTGTGCGGGCCGGCAAACGTGACTGTGCGGCCGTGGCGGTGAGCATCTTCGTGAACCCGCTTCAGTTCAACGATCCCGAAGATTTCAAGAAGTATCCCGTGGACATCGATCGGGACCTGGGGCTGTGCGCGGAAAACGGGGCGGACTTCTCCTTCGTGCCGTCGCCGGAAGAGATGTATCCCGGCGAAGGGCCGCTGCTCAAGATGACCATGCCCGATCTCACCCGCAACCTTTGCGGGGAGTATCGACCCGGCCACTTCGAAGGCGTGCTCATGGTGGTGGCGCGGTTGTTCAATCTGTTTCAGCCGGAGGTGGCCCTCTTCGGTCGAAAAGATTATCAGCAGTTTCTCGTGATCCACCGTCTGGCCCAGGACCTGGACTTTCCCATTGAAGTGATCGGCGTGCCGACGGTACGTGAGGAAGACGGCCTCGCTATGTCTTCGCGCAACGCGCGGCTTTCGAATCGCGGGCGGGAGCATGCGGAGCTGATCCACCGGGGCATGCGTATCGGTGAAAAGGCCTGGCGCGAAGGTAACTCCGACGCCGCGGAGTTGCGCGAGATCGTAAAAGATGTGATTGAATCCGGTTCACTGAACCGGGTCGAGTATCTGGAAACGGTGCATCCGGACACTCTCATGGAACTCGAACGCGTGGAGCGGGACCAGCCGTTCGTTTTTGCCGTGGCGGTTTTTTGTGACGGCGTACGTTTGATCGACAATCTGGAATGCCGGCCGTAAACTGCCGCTAAGATTCGAAGAGGAAAAGTTATGTCAAAGATTCTGCGCATTGCCGGTATCGTGCTGGCCGTCGTGATCCTGCTGCCGCTGTTGTTATCGATGCTGCTCAGTCCTCCAGGAGGCGGGCGTGCCGCGGCGAAGGCCCAGGGCATCCCGTATCCCGCCGTCGTCGCCCACCGCGGTGCGTCCTGGTATGCGCCGGAAGAAACCGCCCCGGCGTACTTGCTCGCCCGGGAAATCGGCGCCGATTACCTGGAACTGGATCTGCAACGTACGCGCGACGGTGTGTTGATCGCTTTTCACGACGACACCCTTGAGCGCACAACGAACGTCGCGGAGGTTTTCCCCGGCCGCGAAACACAAACCATCGATCGTTTTGCCTGGTACGAACTACAACGCCTGGACGCCGGCTCCTGGTTCAACGAAAGGTATCCGGATCGCGCGCGGGAATCGTTCGTGGGCGCGAAGATCATGCGCCTGGACGAGGTCATCGATATCGCCGAGGGCGGCGAACACAAACCGGGCATCTACATAGAAACGAAATCGCCGGAGCAGTTTCCCGGCATAGAAGAAGAGCTCATCGAGGCGCTCTCGAAACGCGGCTGGCTCCACACGAGCAATCCGGAACGCGGGCGGGGCAGCGTCATCCTGCAAAGCTTTTCAAAGGACAGCGTCGCCGAACTAAAGCGCGTGGCGCCCGAAGTGCCGCGGGTGTACCTGATCGATGAGGAGATGGCCGCGGACGAGGGCTTCGACAATCTATTGGACCAGGCCGCCGAACTCGGCCACGGAGTCGGCCCGGTCGGCTATCTCGGCTTTCCCTGGCATACGGGTGCAGTGCATCGTCGCGGTCTCGTGGTGCATCATTATACGATCAACACGAGTATGCAGATGCGCCTGTTGAATTTCTTCGGCAGCGACGGATTTTTTACGGACCGCCCGGACCTTCTGTTAGTATTCTACGGGCGAACACAGCCGATGGATCTGGAACAACTCTTTCGGAAAATCGGCTACTAATAGTTTTTTGTAAGATATTACGGAGAGAGAGTTATTATGGCACTTTTAGAATCCGAAACGATGGCGAAGGGCACGCCGCTGATTCCCTTCGAACTCAAGGATGCGAGCGGGGATCTGGTATCGTCGCGGGCCTTTGAGAACAAGCCGGCGTTGCTGATCGTCTTTACGTGCAACCACTGCCCGTACGCCGTCGCCTCCTGGCCGGACCTGATCAAACTCCAGGCAGCCTACGCCGCGCAGGGTTTCCAGGCGGTGGCGATCAATCCGAACAACAATCCCGCGTATCCTGACGACCGTTTCGAAATGATGAAACCCTACGCCGAGAAGATGGGCATCAACTTCCCGTACCTCTTCGACGGTGATCAGGCCGTCGCGAAAGCCTACGGCGCCGTGTGTACGCCGGACCCGTTCCTGTTCAAAGACGGCAAACTGTTTTACCACGGTCGCATCAACGACAACTGGAAGGATCCGGCCGCGGTCAAAGAACACAGCCTGGAGCTGGCGATAAAAGCGGCCCTGGGGGAAGGCGACCTGCCGGCGCAGGAATTTCCGAGCATGGGTTGCTCGATTAAGTGGGTCTGAGTGATTCGAGGCGAGTTAGCCAGGCGTTGAAGTGTGGGCAGGCGGCACGGATGCGGTCCAGGCCGTTGATGGTTTTGCGATATTCCGGGAAAAGCTGAAGAAGGCGATGCGATGGTGAGGTTTCGGGCTGCTCGTTGATTTCTTCCGGTTGTAGAACCGACCGAATGGCCCGGAGGTCTTCAATGCGATGCTCGGCCGGGAACTCCTGTTGCACGCGATCGATATCCGTAAAGGCCAGCGCTTCGGTTTCATGCAAAGTTAAATGAGCCACAAATCGCGGGTGCTTGAGATCATGTTCGATGGCGGATTCTACGTGGGTTACACGAGAATTTCCGGGCCCGGGAGGCCGGCTATTCATACCCGGGGCGTCGCCCGGGAAAGCGTAATAGTCGATCATAGTTGTGACGAATACCGCATCGCTGTCATTTAGCAGGCGTTTCGTTTCAGATTTTATCTGCCCGTATGAGTTCGTCCCGCCCATATAATGGGGCCTTCCGATTGGGCGCTTTGTTGTTATCATCTTCGGGATCAGAAAGGTGCTGCAACGGGCGACGAAGTACGGTGACAACATTTTTTTGATGAAGAGGGACTCGGTCTGACCCTCTGTGAGTACCAGTGCTCTCTTCAAAGCGGTGTCCCGCCGATGATGTTTTTGGCCCACAGATCTCCGAGGGAATATTCTCCCAGCCAGGCTTTGAGTTTTTCATTGGATAACCGCTCGAAAGTGGAACCATGTTCTCCTTGTTCGACGACTACGACATCCTCCGAGGTGAACTGATCGAGCAATGATGTCGATTGCGTGGAGACGATGATCTGGCTATTTACGGATGCGGCTTGCAGCATTTCTGCCAGAAGATAATTCGCGTGCGGATGTAGTCCCAATTCCGGTTCGTCTATCAGGATGATGGACGGTGGCTCTGGTTGGAGTAACAGCGTCGTCAGACAGATAAATCGCAGACTTCCGTCTGACAACGCGGCGGCATTGTGGTGAGTGTCTGAGTACCGGTTTTAGACCTCTGAGTCAAAGAAGAATTCGTCCGTAGAGTCTGGAGTCAGGTCCGCTTTGTAACCGTTCACGAGCGAGTTATCCTGCGCTTTGAAGTTCAGCGCAAACGAGATTCGTTCGGCGTTTTCATTGCCATGATAGAGAATCCGGTCGGCCCCACCGTGAAATCGAGTGTAGCGCTGCAATCGCCGGTTCATAATCTCACTTACGAACCGAAAGAACTCCAGGAAGTTACTCTTCCCGGCGCCGTTTGCGCCGATCAACACATTCAACGGGCGAAACTCAAAATCGAGTTCCCGAATCGACTTAAAGCCCTTAATGCTAATGCTATCTAAGCGACCCACGGGTAGATCCTGAAGAGACGGAATGATCCCGGCAAGTGTTTCCATGCCGCAAGAGGGCGTACGACGTGCAGATCGTTGCACATTTTTTCGGCCGTCCCCTACATCGCCTCAAACTGCGTCTTAAACAATTCCTGCGAAGGTACCGGCAGGAATCCCGCCTCGCTGTTTTTCGTAACGAGGGTCTCGAAGATCTTTACGAGCAGTTCCTGAGTCACCCGCTCCGGTTTGCGGCGTTGCACGGCACCGGCGAGGCCCGGTAAAACGAACACGGGATGCGGCTCGCCGCCCTGATAACAACGCGCGGCGATGCGTTCGGGCATGGCGGAAAGATCGATCTGCCCCGGACTGAACGAGAGCACGATCTGCCCTTCATGAAAGCGCGCTTCGTCGAGTTTGCCCGGTACGTCCGGAGAGACGATGACGAAGTCGGCGTAGTCGTAGACGTGGTCGATGCTCGAAGCGATGCCGCCGCGTTTTTCGAAGAGTGAGACCTGGCGAAGGTCCGCGTCGATGCCGTAGATCTTTTGCAGGCCCAGGCGTTCCAGGAACGGCAGTATGCCCACGCCCTCGGGGCCCAGGCCGATCACCGCCGCCGTTTTGCCGGACATCTCCGTTCCGTGAATGCGTGCGGCGTTTTGTAAGATGGCCGCCATCATCACCGGTCGCTCCATGGATTCGGCATGGATGATCGGCACTTCCATGAGTTCGTCCAGGCGGTCGACGACTTCCAGGGCGTAGTCGCGATTGAGGCCGGACAATCTCACTGCATAGAAGTTCGTGCCCAGGGCCTGCACCGCGCGGATCAAATCTTCTTCGTTGCGATTATCAAGGCGCAGAGGAAACGGCTGCACCTGGGCATGGCGTGCGAGCAGGTAGGCGTCGCGCTCCAGGACCACCGAGGCCCGGTGCTGCAACTCAAAGAGCGAACCGTCGGAAATAAGGCCGATGCGCCGGTCGCTCAGCCGCCGGGTATCCTGAGGTCGGGCGTAGAGTTCTTCGACGGCCAGGTCCAGGACCGCCGGCGTCGTAACGGTGAACGATTTCTTAAAGTCAATGCCCCGGGCTGGAACCGTCTCGAAGAGTGGCCCCTCGTAGACCGAAACATCTTCCCGGATGCGAAAGCTGAGATCCTCGCCGCCCTGTTTCAGCATGGTTTCGAGGGCGTCCCGGCCGCTGCCCCGCGTGAAGACTTCCAGGCGATAGTACGCAGACTTCAGGTCGGCATAGAGTAAGTTCGAAGATACGATATCCACCGTGCCGCGCCCGTTCTCTTCGAAGAGGGCGAGGATCGAAGTACTGCGCTTCCGCGGTACCTGTACATCGACTGTGTACAGAGACATCCTTCGTAAGATCGGCAGGCAAAACCGCCAAAATAAAGCCCGCGGGGAACGAAATCCAGGCAAGGGGGGCGCGAAGTCTTAAAATACGGCGAGGGGGATGGTGGTGTCTTCGTCGAGTTCGAACGAAAACAGGGCGTGAAACTTAACGGACTGCGGCGTGAAGTCGCGGTAGACCTTGCGTTCGTAGATCATCATCTGATTGCACCGAAACGAAAAGAGGAACGTGACCCGGCGCTCGTCGTTTTCCCGGAACTCCAGGCCGTAGTCCCAACTGGGCAGACAACGTGCCGTGAACTGCGGGGAGTAGGCCGCGTTTTCCGAGAGCAGCGCTCGCAGTTCCTGAATGGCCGCCGCCTCGGTGACCCGGCGCGCGCTCGTGAAGTCGGCGTGCGGATCGATGTCGCCCATGTTCTCTTCGTAGCGGTAGACGTAGACCGAGCGGGCGTTGCGGACGATCTGCAGGCTCTCTTCCGGGACTTCACCGGGATTCTGCGCGTCTGTCTGATCCTCACCGGCCTGGGCCGATGCGGCGTGCGGTATCGCTATGAATAGAAGAAACGCGCAGGCCGAGGCCCGCGCGAGTGAACTGGAGATCGACGTCTTCATGACTGTACAGTCGATTCGACGGCGAACGCTCGAGAATGTTCGCCGAAGTTTTTAGAACATGTGGCTGAGCTTGAAGGCCGTGAAGGTCTCAAACTCGGACTCGCCCACGAAGATCGTTACGATGGTGTTCCGCTGCCAGACGAGGCTGATACCCGGGCCCCACGCCTTGTGGAAACCGTCGAGGGTCCAGTCCTTGATGCCCGGCGCCACCCGGCCGATGTCGTAGAAGTACATGGCCTGGAAGTCAATGCCGCCCAGGAAACCGACGCGGGCAAAGGTGTAGCGGGCCTCGAAGTTACCCATGGTCATGACCTTGTCCACGAACTGATTCGAGGGATAACCCCGCAGGCCACCGGAGCCGCCGAGGCCCTCCGAGCTTTCGTTCATGGTGTAGATGCGTCCCGCCTCGAAAAAGGGGACGTCACCGTAGGTCTCCTGACCGAGCAGGCGATAGGCGAGCACCAGTTCGTGGTCGAAAGAGTTGAAGAAACTCGGGGCGACGTCGAAGTACTGGCGCCAGGTAACTGTTAGGCGCTGAAAGTCGTAGTGCGAACCGGACCATCCGCCGGCGGCCTCGTAATGGACGTCCGCGAAGATACCGCTGTTCGGGTTCAGTTCCCGGACGCGCGGACGGCTGTCGTAGCCGACGGCCAGTCGCGTCATGTTGACGTAGCGACGCGTGCCCGCCTCGACGGCGTCGTAGCCCAGGGGCTGTTCTACGTCGAGCAAGGTCAGCGAGTTGGGTTCCAGCTCGCCGTCGTCGCGGTCGCCGTAGTAGGATTGAATCTTGTAACGTTGACCGCGCAGGCCCACGAACCACAGGAAGTTCGTATCGCCGATGAAGTTCTGCGTCGCCGCCTCGGCGTACGGGCGAATGCGATCGTAGAAGTAGTACTTGTTCTGACGTTCCCGCAGCACGCGACGACCCGGGTTGATGGCGGTGCCGTCGGCAATGCCGTTCGGATTCGTAAGGATGTTCTCGTTGATGTTGAACTCTTCGCCGAACTTCGGGTCCACCAGGTCCGTGCCGCGACCGATATCGTAACCTTCGAGAATGGTGCGCGTTTCCGGGATGTTCTCGCCTACGGGAACCTCGCCGGTCTGGATGCGTTCGATTTGGCGGATGTCCTGGAAGTTGCCGAAGCCGTAGTACTGGGCGTTGAGCGTGCGCTCGAAGCCGGCCCGGATCTTAACGCGCAGACCGGTGCCGAGAAAATTCAACGCGTCGAGGTTGGCGGCGTGATCCTCGTAGCCTTTAGTGGAAGCGAGATACTGGCCCCAGAGCTGGAACCGGTACGGGTCGTAGTCTTTTTCGTAGTAGGTGGCAATGACCCGCAGACCGTACGTAAAGCCGATGTCGTCGTTATACGAAGGCAGGGGCAGACCCGTGAACTTCAGACCTTCCAGGTCCTGGGGTTCACCGCCGGCCCCTGCTGTCGGCTCTTCCTGTCCGTCTTCGCCGTTGTCGCCTTCGTCCCCCGGTTGTCCGAACAACGGCATCGCGACGACACTCGCCGCGATTACAAATAAAATTAGAACGTTACGCATCCGCAGAACCTTTTCGCTGATCGACTTTATGTATGTGGCTGCCATGTTTAGAGAACCTTCTCCGAGTCGAAACTGTAGTTTAGAATGCCGACGCCGGGCAGAAAGCTCGACGTGATGTTCACGGAGAACTCGCCCTTGAGGCCCGTGGGGCGTTCCTCGGCACGAAACTCGGTGAGCGTAAGATTGTAGCCGCTGGCTTCGCCCAGACCGGCCGTCGTGCTGACCTGGTTGAGGGTGATGATGTTCGTTTGATATTCCGCGCCCGGCTGATACGTTCCGGTGACGTTGATATCGTAGGCGTAGTAGGCCGAGTTGAACTGTGGCGCTACCAGTACTATGCGCCCACTCAGGGCCGTGCCCGTGACGAGCATACTGATGTTCACGTTGCGTGGGAACGGCTCGCGCAGGGATTCCTGACCGGAGGAGAGTGTCGTTTCGCAGGAGGACAGGGTCTCGACCGTGGTGCCGCCGCACTGTTCAATGGTGGCGGCGGCGTTCCAGGAAATGCCCTGGGGACCGAGTACGCCGAGGTTGAAGAGCAACGCGTGAAACGCCTGTTCTTCGAAGGACAGGTCGGCGTTCGGCGCCTCTTCGTCCGCAGACTTACAGTTGGCGGACAGCAACAACAAAGTGATGATACAAACAATAAAGAAACGCGAGAGGAAGGGCGTTCGCATAGCGGGCAGAAGTTAGGGAAGCGTCATTGAACGGTCAACATTTTTTTGTTTACATTGTTTGATATCATGACGCGGTGCAGTATTGCACTGTGCAGAACTTGCATGAATTAAAAGGTCAACCGGTGGCTTCGCGTATGCTGTCGGTCTATGCGCAACGGCATCCACCGCCGTTGATGATCTTTCACGGGCCCGACGGCGTCGGCAAATGGTCCGCGGCGGAGTCGTATATCCAGGCGAGCATGTGCGAGGTCGGCAGCGGTTGCGGTTCCTGCCCGCAATGCCGCAAGATTCTGCGCGGCGATCATCCCGACTTCATTCGATTTCCGGAGGAGCGCGTGTTGATCGGCGAGCAGGAGGACCCGGCACCGTTTACGATCCGCTGGCTCCTGAATACCCGGGTCCTCTATACGCCCTTCGAGGGGCCGCTGCGATTCGTGCTCTTTCCTCGCGCCGAACTCATTCAGCACGAGGCCGAAACGGCATTGCTGAAGACCCTCGAAGAGCCGCCCGATCATACGCGATTCATCTTTTTGGTCCGCGATCTGACCGAGCTCAAGCAGACCATCGTCAGCCGGGGCGTGGCCATCCCGTTTCAGTTGTTGCCCCGGGACGCCATGAGCGAACTCGGCCGCGATCTTACTGCCGAAGAGCTGGATCTACTCGGCGGCAGTCTGCACCTGGCCCCGCATCTGCGCGGGCCGTTGATGACGAAGATCAAGGAGATGGTCCGCGCGGCCTTCGAGCATCCGCAGGCCCTGGTGCAGTTGGAGCAGTGGATCAAGGCCGGCGAGCGCAAGGCCTTCGGTGATTTACAGGATGCCGGGAGCGGTTTTGTGCTGGGTTATGCGGATGTTCTGGATTTGATCGGACTGGTGTTGATTCACGATTCCGTGAAACGCGACGACGGCGCCGCGATTGCGCGTGCCGTGTTTGAGTTTAAGGCGGATCTGCACAAGGACCAGGCCGGCATGGCGCCGTATCTATTGGGGCGGTTGTTTCAGCGATTGGATCGCGTGCTGTTTCATAAGAAGGATGCGGCGGGGTGATTACGGCTGCTTCGCATAGCGCCGGTTCTTTTTTTAGAGAAGATCCAGAACCAGCCGCAGTCCTGATTCCACCGTGCTGATCGATTTCGGTGTGATCCGTTTGACTTTCTCTTCGAAGCGGCTCCGGTCGAGCACCGTAAGCTGTGAAACGTTCACAACCGAGTCGCGCGGCAGGCCGGATTCTTTCTTCGTGAGCAGGACATTGCCCGGGGCATCCGCGTAGCTCAAATTCGAGGTAATCGGAGCCACAATGACTGTTGCCAGAGTGCTCCTGGTGAACGCATCGTTTTGAACGATAAGTACCGGGCGCCGATAACCGGGCTCACTGCCCTGCGGGATTCCGAGATCTGCCCACCAGATTTCACCACGTGTCATGCTTTAGACTGCTGCGGAGCGATTCCAGGCCGGCATCGGCCGCGGAGTTTCCCGGCGGGTTGTCCTGTTTTTCGAGGACGGCGTTTAGCCGACGCGTGATCCGGTCCTTGTCGTGCCGGTTGATGAATTCTTCGAGGGCCCGGGCGTAGAGCTGGCTTCTGGCTATGCCGAGTTTCCGGGCGGTTTTTTCAGCTTTATCGAACAAATCGTCCGGGATGGAGACGGCGGTCTTCATGTTCGACAGGGTAATACCGGGTTATACCGGCGTCAAGAGGTAGAACCAATCATCCATCCCAACCACCGGCTTTCATATCCAACACCACCCGATACCGCGCCTTGCCCTCTTCGAGATGCGCCACCGCCTCGTTGATCTTGTTCACCGGAAACGTCTCCGTCACCGGCGCAATGCCGTGACGCGCGCAGAAGTCCAGCATGCGTTCGGCCGTGGCGGGACTGCCCAGCGGCGACGACGACACCGACTTCTGGCCGCCCATCAACGAAAACACCGGCACCTGCATGGGCTCGAGCACCGCGCCCACCAGATGCAAGCGGCCCTTCGGCGCGAGTGTTCCGAGATAGCCGTTCCAATCCAGCGTAACGTTCACCGTGCAGAGCAAAAGATCGAACGTGCCGGCGAGTTTTTTTAGAACTTTCGGATCGCGCGAGTCGGCAATGGCATGGGCGCCCATCTGCTTCGCCTCGGCGGCCTTCGCATCCGTCGACGTGAACGCGGTAACGTGACATCCCCATTTATTAAGAAACTGCAGCGCCAGGTGGCCCAGCCCGCCGATGCCGATGACTCCGACGCGATCGGTGGGCTTGACATCGAACTGTACGATGGGATTGAACACTGTGAGTCCGCCGCAGAAGAGCGGGCCGGCCTTCGCGGGATCGACGCCCTCCGGAATGGGCACGGCCCATTCTTCGTTGCAACGCACGGTGTCCGCGAAAGCGCCGTGGCGGCCGACGATGGTCTGCGCCGGATCGTTGAGGCACAGGTTGTGATCCCCGCTCATGCACGAACTGCACTGCAGGCATGAGTGCGAAAACCAGCCGAGGCCCACCGTGTCGCCGACCTTCACGCGACTGACGCCGTCGCCCACGGCCTTGACCTTGCCGATGGCCTCATGGCCGGGAACGAACGGGTAGCGGGTGAAGCCCCAATCGTTTTTCCATACGCTCAAGTCCGAGTGGCACAGTCCGCAGTAGTGCACGTCGATGTCGACCTCGCCGGCCTTAAGCGGACCGGGATCGTACTCGAACGGCTCGAACTTGCCGCCGGCGGTTTTTGCTGCGTATGCCTGGACCATGGTGTCAAAGAAAAGACGTGAACCATGAAACGTCAACAAGAACGGACCAAATACTAAGTTAAAATCAAGATCAGTTTGGGCGTCTGCCCGGCGGCGTCGGGAGCCGCCGGGCACCGCGCTACTCCGGGCTCCGGCTTCGCCTTCGGTCTCGCGCAGGCGCGAGACTGGCGCTGCGCGCCACCCTCCGTATCGCTGACGCGAAGAATCTATCTTTCGTGTGGTTCCACTAAATCTTCGACGGGCCGGCCTTTCTTGCGCAGCGCCACGACACAGATACCGTCGCCCGAATTACTTTGCGATTCCAGTACGCGAAACGTGCCGCCGATGTGATCGGCCATCGTGCGATCGTACTCCATCATGCGGTGGCAGGCGTGCACGTCGCCGGTGCCGCGTAACGGGCACTGTGCATGGATTTCAAGGATCGCCGTCTCGTTGTCACTCTCGCGCAGGCGATAAAGCTTTTTTGTAGGAAACATGCGCTGGAATTCGGCGGCCACCGCATCGATGGGCTGGTCATCGGTGATGCGCTGCGCCTGTTGTGCGCGCATGGTCTTGCGCGCGTAAAATCGCATGAACAACTTCGCGAAGTATTTGCCGATGGGATGGCGCGAGACGTTCGCCGCTTTCTGTAGTCCGGCTGCAAACGCCCGGAGATGCGATGTCTTTTTTTTCATAATAAACCGTCCCCCCGGATGGATCGCAGGTCGCGCTTCGGATAAAGGTGAGCAGTTCTCATGTTTTTAATATGTGAGAAACCCTCATTTTTGACAAGACAAATATCGCCCGGGCGGAGAAATTGTTTCTCGTCCATGGTCCGCAAGAACGACACGGAACCCCGCCGGCGGCCGCTTCAGGAGCGCAGCCGCAAGCGCATCGCGACGATCCTCGACGCCGCGGCGGAGTTGGTCCGCGAAAAGGGCGCCGACGGTCTGGTGATTTCGGAGGTGGCGGAGCGAGCGGAGGTGCCCATCGGTTCGGTGTACCAGTACTTTCCCGGCAAGGCGGCCATCGTCCGCGCGCTGGCGGAGAGTCATCTTGAACAACTGCGCGCACTGCTCGTGCGGGACATCGGTTCGTTCGTTGCGAGCAAGCCCACGAAGCGCCGCCTGGGCGAGGCCGTGGATCTGCTCGTCGACGGGTACTACGAATTTTATGCCAACGAACCGACGTTTCGTGCCATCTGGGGCGGCGTGCAGGCCGATCCGGTGCTGCGTGAGCTCGACGTCAAAGATACGCAACAGAACGCCCGCATCATCCAGCGCGCGCTGAAGCCCTATTTCGCTAACACTCCCTCCGAGGAACTTTACGGCTCGTGCCTGCTGATCTGCGACTGCACGGCGAGCGCCCTGCGTCTGGCACTGGAACCCGGTACGAGTACCGCTGCGGCCCGGTCCATCGTCAAAGAGCTGAAGGCCATGCTCACCATGCATCTGCGCAGCAAGTTTTCGTTGCGCTGATGCCGGTGTTTGTGTGATGCTTGCGCATGGGGATTCGACTCACCGGCGCAAGCGCGCTGAAACCCGCCGGCTTTGTATTCGCGCCCGTCGGTTTACTGGTCGCGTTCAACGGCTTTGCCTCCGGTCTGTACTGGCTCGTCTTCTTCGGTGTGATGATGTCGGTGCTCGGCGTGTGGATGATCATTCTCGCGTATCGACCCGGGAAGACGCAGGCGGATTTTTTCGGAGTATGGATGCCGGGCTTTCTGTTTTTCATTGTCGGCACCACGTTCCTCTGGGCCGGGCTGGCCGACATGGGCGGCCATGCAGAACAGGGCCGCGTTGTAATTCTCGGCAGCATCGCGTCGGCCATTGGCTTTTTCGTGCTCACATCGGCGGCGTACCTGCGCATTCGCTATCGACACGATCCGGAACGCGGGGAACTCAAACTCGGCCGCATCCTCGCTGTGATGGGCCTGGGTATCGCCGGCCTGGTGCTGCTGTTCGTCTACGTGCTGGGCTTCGCGTTGATGATCATGCGTCCGGAGGATCCGGTGCCGGGCCTCGCCCTGGTGGCCGTTCCCACGGTATTCTTGCTCATATTCGGAACGATCTACTATTTCGTTCGTCGCTGAGCGACGAGAAATTATTCTCGAAAGCTGACGCGTCTGAGTTCATATGGGTCCCGATGGGCGACATCATGAAGACCGAGCGTCTGCTGATCCGCGAGTTCGAGCCCGCGGACCTCGATGCGTTGTTCGCGATTCTTTCGGATCCCGAGACCATGCGCCATTATCCGGCACCGAAAAGCCGCGAGGAATGCGAGCAGTGGATCCGGACGAACTGCGAACGTTATGCCGTCGACGGTCACGGTCTGTGGGCGGTTGCGGACCTGCAGTCCGGTGAGTTCCTGGGCGATGTCGGCATTGTCCAGCAGATGGTCCCGTCGGAATCCGGTGAGCCGGTGCCGGAGTACGAAATCGGCTATCACATCCGTCGAGATCATTGGGGCCGGGGCCTGGCCACGGAAGCCGCGGACGCCTGCCGGCGTTTCGGCTTCGGTTCGTTGGACTGCACGCGGCTCATCTCACTGGTGCGTCCGGAGAATACAGCCTCGGCCCGCGTGGCGGAGAAGCTCGGTATGGCTCCGGAACGCCGGGTCACGATGTGGGGCCTGGAACATGTGCTGTACGCGTTAGCGCGCGATGATTAACGTAAGATCATATGAAGCTAACGTGACGTCCGCGCAACATACAGGCACGTACCGGCTGAATTTACCGCCAGCCCGTACGGATTCGGTGAACCCACGTTTACCGAATTCGCGAACGTCAATTCGCCCGTGTCCGTGTTGATCGTATACGAGAACACAGTACCGGCCCCGTTGTTCGCGGCGAAGGCCAACGAAGAACTCACGGCCAGGCCGATGGGATGCAACGCGACGTACCAGGGTTGGTTCTGAGAAGCGATCGTGGTCGAAAGGGACAGTGCGCCGGTACTTGTGTTAACGTTGTAAATGTATACCGAATCGTTGCCGGCATCACCGAAGCCGTTGAAATGCGATGCGTAGAGATATTCACCGCTTGCGCCCAGCGTCGCGTACCACATGTAGTTGCCCGCGGCGATGAAGTCGTTCGGACTGAGTCCGCTCAGCAAACCGCTGTTCGCATCGCGGGAGAACATGCCGACGGAACCCGAGGCGTTACCGTCGGCCACGTAGAGAAAACCGTTCGGATGCACGGTCATACCGTACGGGACCGTGGCCGCCGGCCCGTTGACCGTGGCTGACGTCAGCGCCGTAAGACTCGCCGCGGTATAGTCGATGTTGTACGGAATGATGTTAGAGTCACCCGCGTTGGCGACGTAGACGTGGTTGCCGTCCGGCGCTATGATGAGATCGTAGGGATTGTTGCCCGCCGCGGCACTGGAAGTCTGTTCCAGCAGGCTTTACTTAATTACGACATACGCGCAGCCTTATTCTTGCGTACTTTTTCGTTTTCAGGAGCCTGCATGAGCAAGCGTTATCTTTGCATTGGTGACATTCACGCCTGTCCCGAGCCCCTCTACGAACTTCTGGAAGTCGTGGAAGCGGCCGGCATGGGCGAATACCAACTGGTCTTTCTCGGCGATTACGTGGACCGCGGTCCGGACGCGAACGCCGTCATCGATTGCATGCGTGCCCGGGAAGCGATCTACCTCATGGGCAATCACGAGGAGATGTTGTTTATGTCCCTGGAGGCCCTGGACGAGATGAGCGATGCGCACGGACCGGAGCGCCGCCGGGATTTTCTGGCGGCGAAGCGGATCAGCGAAGAGAACTGCGCCTGGTTGCGCGAGAACGTGCACTTAAGTTATGAAGACGAGAACTTTGTGTTTTCCCACGCCGGCCTGAATCCGCACAAGTCCCTGCACGAGCAGGCCGGCGAAGACTTTCTGTGGTCCTGGCATACCGGCGATTACTTCGATGTGACTCAGAAGACCGTGGTCCACGGCCACATATCCGTCCCGGAAGTAAACATCCAGGGAAATAACATTAACGTGGACACCGGCTGCGGTAAGGGCGGTCTGCTCTCCGCCATCCTCGTGCCGGACATGACCGTCTTTCAGAGCACGACGACCGGTGTGCGCGTAGATTTCCGTTCGTCCCGGGGCTGATGATCGCCGTCGCGTGGCGACACGAATCCTCATGCCTTGCGCTGAGATTCGCGTTTTCGGCGGCGCTTGTGTTTCAGGAAGTCCCGCGCCAGGGCGAAGACGATGCCGCCGATTACTCCCACTACCGCCGCGAAGAGCGCGGTTTCTTTCGGGCCGAGGACCGCCCGGGCCGTACCGCTGAATTTTTTCGCGAAGACGAGTAGATTCAGCCCGCTCTCACTGCGCACTTCGTTCGCCATGATCACGCCGCTTGCGCTTTTATCGAGGTTGATGCTTTCCGTCGATGCCACGACGCCGGCCGTGCTCTGCTCCAGGCGTGCGCTGCCCCGGGCCAGAAGTATACCGCTTTGCGAA
Organism: Leptonemataceae bacterium; assembly: GCA_965227295.1. Taxonomy (GTDB): domain Bacteria; phylum Spirochaetota; class Leptospiria; order Leptospirales; family Leptonemataceae; genus JANSYA01. The sequence goes on from OZ245742.1 coordinate 1,372,674, forward strand.
CCGGCCAGGCGTGCGTCGTTCGTGCGCGCATAAATGACGGCGCCCTGGAAGAGTTCCAGTTGCTTCGCGTCCACCGTGATGCTGCCGCCCTGGCGAATGGAAACCTGATCGCCGCTCGCGCGCACCACGCCGCCCTGTTCCACATTCACGTACGAGTCGCGCGCGGGTTCCGCCAGTCCGTCGTCGGTTGGATCTCCTACCATTTGTGAATGTTAGCACGGCCCGCGGCAAATTGTCATCGAAAAAAGAATCGGTGCGTCAGTTATGGTGTCTATGATTCGCGAAGACTTCGATCCGTCCACCGGCGTGCTGGAAATCACGCTGGATATGAACACGATGAACACGTTCAGCCTGGATGCCTACCGCGCGTTCTCCGAATGCCTCGATGCCTGGGCACAGAACGATGGGTTGCGTGTCATGATTCTGGCCAGCGCGTCGGAAAGCTTTTTCTCGAACGGCCTCGACCCCGCGATGTTTGTCGATCAGCCGGAGCCCCACGTACGCGCTTTCGTCGAGGCCGCCGTGGGTACGAACGCGCGTTTGTTCGAGTTCCCTGTGCCGATTCTCGCGGCGATCAACGGTCATTGCATGGCCGCGGGCGCGGTTTCGGCGATGTGTTGCGACTGGCGCTTCATGGCGGAGCGGGGTGGGCGCATCGGTTTTCCGGAGGCAAACATCGCGTTGAACTTTCCGGTATTTGCCACGGCGCGCTTGCGTGAATTGGTCGGGGAGCGCATGTGCCGCGATCTTTTGTTTACCGGCAAGTTGCTGAAACCCGAAGAAGCTCTGCAATGCGGTTTGATTGATGAGGTGATTCCCGCGGACAGCCTGCGCGCCGAAGTGCGCAAGCGCGCGTTGAAACTGGCGAAGCTGCGGCCGAATTCACTACGTGGATTCAAGATCGCCCTGCGCAAAGAGGACTATCAATTCGGCCGGGACGTCGCGCAATTCGACATCGATGAACTGGTGCGCGTATCGATGACCCCGGACGGCCAGGCGGGATTACGGTCGTTGATCGAAGGCGGGCGGCCGCGTTTCGATCAGTGACGGGCTGTGGGTCTCTTTGCCACAGAGGCACGGAGGACACAGAGCGCACTACAATTCACAGCGCGCCGATTCGATTTACGAGGTCTTCGCAGAACTTCTGCTGTTCCGCGTCGGACCAGAAGTTCCGGTAGCGATCCTGGCCGGCGCGGGCCAGATGGACGCGCAGTTCGTCGTCGTTCATTAACGTTTCGTACGATGAAACTAAGTCCGAAAGATCCCACCGCAGCGGCCAGTAGGTTTCGTGCGCCGTGTACATGTCCGGCACGGTTTCCAGGTGCGACATGTCCGGCATGAGCAACGCGGCGCCGGCCGACCAGGTTTCGTAGTCGCGATAGCAGACTTCCCCCCAGCCGTACAAACTTAACACAATCTTCGCTCTACCGAGCAGCTCCGTAAACTTGTGGCGCGGAACACGTTGTTTTTGCGCGAAGATCGCCGCGGCCGCCGGCGCGTCGCTCCGGCGATACTCTTCGAGAATGGCCAGAGCGCGGCGGCGCTGGTAGGCCACCGTATCGCGCTCGTACTGCGCGCGAAAGAGTGCGATCAGCCCGTGCTCGCGGTACCGGCCGGGATCGATCCAGGGAATGCGCGGATGGCGGCGCAGACCGGCGCGGTCGAGAGCAATGTCGAGCAGCCGTCGCGGAAGCGGCCGCGCGTGAAAATCCGTTACGCCCAGGTTCCAGGACAGGCCGAGCTTGTGTTCGTGTTCTTTCGTAAGCAACGCCACGTCTTCGTTGTAGCTGTCGCTTATGCCGTTTTCGCGATGATAGTAATCCGTGTAGAGACGATTGCCGTATAGATGCCGGTAGTAGTGCGAGCGGTCCTTGTAGATCTGTTTCTTCCAGTAGGCGTCGACGTAAGGCAACACCTCGAACTGCGAGTTGCCCGCGCTGTCGCGCATATCGAACCACACGATCTTTGCGTTTGTATGGTGCAGATGTTCCAGCGTTCGCAACACTCTGCGTCTTTCATCGGCGTCGTTGCCTTTGACGTAGAATGCGCGGGAGGAGAGAAACATCAGATCGCACTCGCCGGCGAGCTTTGTTAAATCTTGTTGAACCGAGTCAAAGTGAATTACGACGCCGAGTCCGTGCAGGCGCCGCCGATTCAGATACAGCGGCATCCAGTATTCGCCGGCGAGCGGTACGCGTCCGTGATGGTCCACGATGATGATGCGCATCATAGTATCTCCGTCGGATCACCGATTTCCAGTACGTAGAGCCGTCGTCGTCCGCTGTGGGCCGAGTCGATGCAAATACGCCGCCCCCGCGGACTCAACCGCGGATGCAGGTCGCACTTTACGTCGTCCCGAAATCGCCGGGAAGAATCGAAGGTGCCCAGCGTGCGCGCGGTATTGGTGGCGGTATCGTATAATAGAAGATTCTGATGACTGGCCAGGTCCGGATAGGTGTCGGTGAGTATGTAACGGGAGCCGGGAAAGTACGTGGGGTGGCCGTCGTGGGGCAGGACGTCCCGGCCGACGACGCTGTAATCGCCGCTGCGCAGATTGTAGAGGTGGTAGCGCGGTGTGGAATCGTCGCCGTCGGTGTGTCGGGAGTAACAGAGCAATTCGTCCGCGTTTTTCCAGGCATAGTGTGCTACGCCGCCGTGCTGGATCGGGATGCGCACATCGCCGCCGTCGAGGTCGCAGACGAAGAGCCGCGTCTTGCGTTTGCTGCCGCGGACCCAAATGTGAAAGAACAGTAGCGTTTTGCTGTAAGGATTTACGGATATGTGATTAAGATAATGCTCGGCGCCGTCCATGTCCGGCAGCGGTTGAATGCCGGTTAGATCGTGTAGACTGAACAGCAGCCTGGTTGCGCCGGTGTCCAGGTCCAGGCGCAGCAGTCCGTCGTCGGCGGGGGCGAGGTAACCTGCGGATGTGTCCGGCTGATTGACGTAGCCGTAGCCGGGACGCAGGCGGCCGAGGCGCGCGAAGTTCAGGGTGAATGCGTAGCGCCCCGCGTGGTCCAGGGCATAGACCGGATGATTGTAACGACACAGTTCCGTTCCATCGCGCACGTCGATCACTCTGGAGACGTAGCGACGATTCTCGGCGTCGTAGTCGTTGAAGATGGCCTGGTAGTTTCGACCGTATTCCCGGGGAGGGAACCATTGGTAACGGCAACTCTGCTGCCAGCACCAGGCCTTTGTTTCGGCTACGACTTTTAGTTGCGGATGATCCTCAGTTAAGGAGACTGTTCCGAGCTGCAGCAGATCTTCCGGCCCTGTGGGGCGATTTTCCGGCGGCGCCGCCGCGGCCAGGAGCAGTGTTTCATCGTAATTGAACGGGGTGACGTCGTAATAACCGAAGAAGACCTGGCGGCCCGGTGCGGAGAATTCCCGCAGCGGCAGGTAGCTGTGATAACTTCGCAGGCCGTGGCGTAGATAACGCAGGCGACGCAGCATCCAGGTCAGCGTGCGAAAGACGATGGTGGCGATCGTATCGCGGAGGGACACGCCGAACCTTCACCCGCGTGCGCCCGGCGGGTCAAGCGCGATTGTCGCCGCGCGCGAAACATCATCATACGCGTCATGCACATCAAAACTCCAGGTACATCTGCGCGCCGGGCTTGCGCGCGAAGTACTCCGGCGGTGCGAAGTGTTCCCAGACCTCGCGATAAACTTCCCACAACAATCGCCGGTAGTACTCGACGTCGTAGCGAGGCTCGCCGCGCTGTAGATCCAGGGCTTCTTCGGAAACGTAACGCCGGGCCGGATCGCGGTGGCGATGGTTCACGGCCAGGTAGCGAATCTTATCGCCGGGCTGCAGTTCCACGCCGGTGCTCGCACGGATTTGACTCAGGGCGGTGACCGTGGCACTGGAACGCGCGGCGTAGTCCTCGAGCGGCCGCGTGACTTTGCGGCGGATCATCAGATCGCGGGCAGGCACGGTGCGCGCGGCGAGTTCGGCTTCGAACTTCTCGAAGCGCGCGCGGATTTTCGGATGGGCCGCGCGCAGATCTTCGACGTCGGTGTATGCGCTCATGTCGTCCAGTAATTGCAACTGAACGTTTCTTAAGAAATCCGGTGTGTCCTTGCGCCGGGCCGCTACGCCGCGGATTTTGATTTCGCCGTCATCGAAGCGGCCGAAGTAGCGATTGATGACTCCCAGCTCCGGATCGCTCTTCGACGGCAGAAAGACCACCCAGGAGTACACGCCCTCGATGGCCATGTCGATGCGCGTCGAGGACTTAATGTCCAGGCAGAGCAAGTTTAGATCCTCGCGGTCGATGGGCGTCTCGTCCGGATGATGAATGAAGATCGAGTCGGTGATGCCGTGGGCCAGGCGGTAACCTCGTTCCTCGGCGCGCTCTTTGGCAGTAAGCAGTTTTTCGCGACCCCAGGCGGTGACGCTCTCATGACTTTCGATGCGGCCGAACTTTGCGTTGCGATAACCCAGGTAACCGAACGACGTCACGAGCATCCATTTAATGGAGCGTTGCATGGCGTCGTAGACTTCCCGGAGCGGGCCCTCGGTTTCGTTCTTGCGTTGTTTGTAGTACGCGCGCCGGGTCAGAATGCGTTCGAGGGCCTCGGACACCACGCCCCGGCGTTTCGTGCACACACGGTAGCCGGCTTCCGGCACGCGGTCCACGTGATGGTCGTCGTTGGTGCAACAGGAGCAGTTTACGGTTTCCGGGGAAATGTTGTGAATGGTCATGATGCTCGGATACATCTGGCTGAAGTCGAGCTGGGCCGTGTTTTCGCGCACGCAGCTCTCGCGTACGTCCGGTACGAACTGTATGCCGCCCTTGTCCACGGAGAGCAGCTCGTAAGCGTTCTTCGGTTCTTCGATCGCGCTCTTTTGCCAGGGCACCAGGTAGCCCGAGTCCAACGCTACTTTTGTTTCAATGGAAGTTAGCGCGGCGCCGGTGGAGGACCGGGACATGCGCTGCACCGGAATACAGGACAATCGTGCGAGTTCGATGACGCCGATCAGCTCGGCTTCTTTGTAAACGAAGGAGTTGGCCGAGTCCACGTGCAGACGGCCGAAGAGCGGATACGCCGGCGCGACGTAAATCCACGATCCGTAGGTGTTAAAGCTGTGGCCTTTGCGGAGAATCTTGCGCGCGGTGAACGGCGCGTCGCGATCGAGTTTCAAAGGCAGTTTACGGCGCTGGGCGGTTTCGAAGAGGTACGGAAAGATCGTCTGGTCGCCGTACGAAGAGAGGACAATGTCCGGATCGTGCTCGTCGAAGGCGGCGTTGAGTTCCAGGATGAGCGCACGCGGGTCTTTGCCGGGAAGTTCGCGGCGTTCGCCGTTCCCTTCGACAATGAGTGTGTTCTCCGTAAACGGCAGCCGGTGGCTGCGGGCGAGTCGCATCGTTAAAATGCGCAGCGGCGGCAGTTCGTACTCCAGGTCGTCGGCAGTGTTGATCTTTTCGATGTGTGCGATGCGATCGATCTTCGCCGCGGCGGCGAGCTCGCGTTCGGTTTCGAGACGCACCCGCGCGAAAGGATGAACGTTCTTTGCGTACATGTAGGCCGTGGGAACTTCGATGTCGGAATGGTAGACATCCAGGCGGCCGTAAAACGCATAGAGTCGTCGGCGAACGCGGCGTAGTACCGACGGCCGGGCGATCTTAATTTCCAGTACGCGTTGCGGTTCGTTCTTATAAAAATGCGTGCGCAGTACGTAGCGTGGTTCCGCGGCCAGAGCGTTCATGGCCTGGAGGCGGTCGACGAAGTTACGCAACGTCGTCTCCGGCCCGGCCGCATAGATCGACGGATGAAAGCGATCCCGCACCAGATGCGCCCGGCCGGTGTCGTCGAGGATCCAGACATAGATGTCGTCCTCGAAATGGTAGATATCCAGTATAAATCCCTGGAGAATCATGTTATCTATCGTGTGCGACCCGAATCCTGGTGTAAGTTGCGGCCAATGTGGATTAAGGATTTTTTGGGTACGGCACCTGGAGAGTTGTGGATTGTTATGGGGTGGCGAGTGGTTGCTTCGACCCGGAACGAACTGGAGTCACTGCTCCCGAAGCTGAGTTGCTAATCCGCGTCCGGGCCGAAGTCGACAGTCTTAACAAAACGACTCACCGCAACTCTTCAGGTGCCGTAGCCGTAAAGTCCCCTTGATAATCCCTCAACTTACCTTATGAATCTCACGACAAACGCCGCGAATCCCGCGCCGCGAATTACAACGCCATCGATCGAACCGCGGAAAATTCTTTCGCGAGTGCCTGTAGTTGTTCGCGTAACTCCAGGACCTCCCGCGACGTTGTATCGAGGCGTTCTTCGTGACCCAGGACCCGCTCGGCGATTTCTTCGACCAGGCCGTGTTGTTCTTCGCGTTCGTCCGCGTGGTCTTCGAGTTGCTCGAACAGGTCCTGCCGTTCCTCGGATTCGTCCTCGCAGGCGGACAGACGTTCTTCGTGAGCACCGAGGCGACGCTCGTGTTCAATCAACGCCGCCAGAGCGACGGAGTCGAAAGGATTCGGACTCGCCGCGAGGACGCCGGACTGTAACTGCAACTTAGCAGATCTTAAGATCGCGTCGAGGGCGTCCTGATCGTCTTTGCGCAACCCGCGCCGAAATTTTTGTAAGCGTGCTTCAATCGCTTCAATCTGCATGGAATAAGGAGCCAGCGTTCTGCCCATGGGTTTCTCCGATGTAATTGTGATAGTGTGTGTATTGATCGTTGCCGGTGAAGTCGCTGAGACTACGGCGCACCGCGGCGAGTTTGTGCAACTCCGGCCGCAATCGTAAAAAGACCGGGTGGTCGTACTCGCGTTCGACGATGACGAGGGGAGTACGTCGGCGTTTGCCGATCCAGCGAAACAGATCGAAGAGGCGCTGCAAAAGATACTCGCCTTCGTCTTCGGCCACGTCGCCGTCGAAGAACTGTTTGCACGGCGAAAGAAAAAACCGCACGCTGCCCTCTTCGTCCTGTGTTTGTCCGCGAGCGATGTTTTGCGCCGTGTCCAGGAGTTGGTACGGTGTAAACGCGCGCTGCACGGTAATGGAATGCAGCACCGGTTCTGGCGGCACGCCCCGCCGCAGGCATTCGTCGGCCAGGCGAAAGACATTGAAACGATTCGCGCCGTCGACGTTGTGAATCCGACGCCCGGCGAGGCTTAAAAGCATTTGCCAGTCCAGCGCGAGAGCGAAGGCCGTGGACGACGTGCCGGTGAGCAATCGCGTGCCCGGGCGATGACCGAAAAAGGCCCGCATGGACACGGCGGCAAAGTCGTGCGCTTCTTCCGGGCTGTGCGGGGCAACGGCGTGCATGTCCGCATTGTCGCCGCAAATATATACGCATGTAAAGCTAACAAATGTTTTGCATCTCCGGATCGGCGGACTTTTTGCGCGGGAGCTGTGGAGTGTTACCGGAATTTCCGGCGCCGTGTAAATTTATGCAGGCCGGTTCGTCGGCGATGAATGCATCGCGACCGAATCGGTAACATACTTATGCGTCGGCGTTGCGCCCTGTAACATTCTGAATCGGCCGCCGGCTAAGTCTGAAGTCGCTCCCCATGCACTGAAGGACCGTCGCCGCTTTCCAGGGCCTGACGCACAATCTCGTTCACGTAAACGTTTGCGCAGCCGCTCATCACATCCTGCACGATGCGCAAACCGTAGCCGGCGTGTTCGGTGTGACTCGCCTGATGCAGAATGACCGGAAAGGACTTCTGTAAAAAGGAGCCGTCCATGGCTTCGTCTTCGCTCTCCCAGGAGTGCGCGTCGTACAGGCCGCGGTCGGGCGACCAGGCCGTGGTCCCCAGCGCCGAAGAAGAAAACCACATGCGCGCCAGCCGGCCGGACGAGTCCAACGATAACACCAGCCCCCGGCGCACGAAATCCTCGCGCAGAAACTCTTCAAAGTAGACGTCCGTGTAGACGTGGCCGTCCTCGAGGTTCTCTTCGGTCTCTTTGCGCGTCAGGGTCATCATGATCGCTTCTCGATGAAGTCGGCGATTTCGTTCCAGTCCGCCGGGCGCAGGAAGTCGCCGACGTCGTTGTGGCCGGCTCCTCTAAGTTCCATGAATCGCGAGTTTGGAAACTCCTCGTGCAACCGGCGACCCATGTCGATGGGAATCGTCCGATCCGCGTTGCCGTGGATGATCAGCACCGGTTGTTGAATGCCGTCCGCCTTCCAGTGCGTGTAAAAACCGTCGCTGATTACGAGGTACGGCAGAATCGGTACGTAGTGCTCCGAGGCGACGGCGGGGATGGAAGTATAGGGGCTGATCAACACCAGGTTCGCGGCGTAACCGCGTCCGGCCATCTCCACCGCAACGCCCGTGCCCAGGGAACGTCCCCAGAGCGTGGTGCGATCGACGGTGAAGCCGAGTTCCTCGGAGGCGTAGCGCAGGGCGATCTCAACATCGGCGTAGATTGCGTTCTCTGAAGGTTTGTACTCGTTCGCCACGCCGTAGCCGGGGTACTCCACCAGCAGAATGCTGAAGTTACGTGCGGCGAGTTCGCGGGCGAAGGCCGCGTCCGCGGCCATGGGCGCTCCGTTGCCGTGAAGAAAGACGACCAGGCGCGGACCGCGACGGGCGAAGAAGGCATACACGGTACGATCGTGTCCGTCACGCCGGATCTGAAGCAATTCGCCGCCGTTAACAGCGGGTTTGATGGTGGACGGGCTCGCGGGAAAAATGAGCGGTTTGGTTAAGACGCAGCCGCCCAGGCGCAGGACGATGATGACGACCACGAGAATGAGAACACGGCGGACGTTGGAATTCGACATGTGCCGGAAAAAAGACTCGCTGGCGTGAAAAAAGCAACGCAAATTTAGTTCATATGATGAAACTCACGGACCCGCAACTCGGCGAAGCCGTCGCATCGGAGATTGCGCGACACTTTCTATTGCATCTGCGCTGCGAGCAGGAAAAATCTCCGGAGCTGATCGATGCCGTGCGCTTCGATGGACGCAGCGCCCGGGCAATCAACGGCGCTCTGATCGTCCGCCTGAAGGACGAATTCCCCGACGTCGTCGATCAACCGTCACCGGAGTACAACCTGTTCGTTCGCTGGGTGGAATTGAATCGTTTTCAGTTCGCGTATGCGGACTTCGCCTTCGAGGCTTACAACATCATCTTCTACGAGCGCATTCTTTCGCTGCGCAATCATACCGAGGACGGCCGGCGTTTGTTTCACGACATTACCCTGGACGTCTTCGAGAAGTTCGACACGGAGCAGACGGGTTTTTCGGTGTCGTTCTTCGTGCGCGTCGAAAACAACATGCGCGAACTGCTGCGCAACATCGCTTACGAAATGCCGGAGCTTTCACCGGACGATCGCGAGCGGGCCTGGGAACTGATCTTTGAGCAAAGCAAGGAGTACCACGAGGTGGTGAACGAGTACTTCGAACGTCTGCTCCGCAACGCCCTGGATCGTTCGGAGGAGTTGCTGCATAATATTCTGCCCGTGAAAGTTAGCGAAGAGTTGAAAGAACGCGGTCGCGTGCAGCCGGTGCAGATCGAAAGCGCGACGGTGCTGTTCACTGACTTCAAGGGCTTCACGATGCTTTCCGAACAAATGAGCCCCTCCGAACTCGTCGCGGCCCTGGACGAATGTTTCTCGGAGTTCGATCAGATCATCGATCAGCACGGACTGGAGAAAATCAAAACCATCGGCGATGCCTACATGTGTGCCGGCGGTCTGCCGGAAACGAACCGCACGCATGCCATCGACGCGGCCCTGGCCGCACTGAAGATGCGTTTGGTCATCGCGGAACTGGGGCTGAAGTACGCCGAGGCCCAGGTGCCGTACTGGGAGGTGCGCATCGGCTTTCACACGGGGCCGCTCACGGCCGGCGTCATCGGTAAAAAAAAGTTCAGCTATGACATCTGGGGCGACACGGTGAACACGGCGTCGCGCATGGAATCCTCGGGCGCGCCCGGCCGGGTGAACTGCTCCGGTGCGGCTCACGATCACATTAAGTATCTATTCAATTGCGAACCCCGCGGCAAGATCTCCGCGAAGAACAAGGGCGACGTCGAGATGTTTTTCGTGAACGGCCTGCGCGCGCGTTTCAGTGAACACGGCGCCGGTCACGTGCCGAACGCGGAGTTCTGGAACGTGTACGAGAAATTGAAGAACGGCGCCAGGCTTAAGTTTCGCGGGGAGTGAGTTACAGCACCCACACCTTAAACCACTCCCACAGATACGCCACATACAACACCACGAGCGCCAGCGCCAGAAACACGTAGAAACCGATGCGCCCGAACGCCGCGGACTTGCCGGCCGCCATGTTGACGATGCGTTGCGTGAGCGAGTCCATAAACTCGAACAGCGGCACAAATAAAAACACGATCACCACCATGCCGATGAGCGTCGCGACATACGGACTGAACCGCGACTTCGCTTCGTCGAGCAACCAGCCCTCCACGAAGCCCACCACGAGATACGCCGTCAGAATCGAAATCGCCACCAGGATCGTACGCAGAATTTTTTGCATGATGGGACCGTCTTGCATGCTACCGGCAAGGCAAGCGAAAACGGCGGGCCGGCCCCGGCGTCAGTCGCATCATACTACATAATCACTCCATGCCCGCGCCTGTTCCTCACGTTTGTCCCTGCCCGGGCCGATACCGATACTGATACTATGGCCCCGCGAGATGGGGCCGAAATGGCCGGAACGCCGTGTTAGGATTTCGTGAATTTGCTTGCCCGGCAAGCGTGGCCCGGAGTCAATGAATCATCATGGATGAGATGGAATATGACCGCACCCGGAAGTCCATCCGTGCGCAAGACCTGGGCAAGGGCGACCGCAAGGAAATGCTCAGCAAGTTCAAGGGGGCCGGTGGACAGGTCCTCTCCGAGAAGGCTGTGCGCGAGGCCGAGGAGCAGGCCGCCCGGGAAGGTCGCAGTGGCGGCGGCGGTGGTGGCCGGCGCGGTGTCGGCGTAGGCGAGGAACCCAGGCTCCCCTCGCAGATCGCCCGGGAGCGACAGCGGGCCGCCGGCGAAAAGGAGGCGGCCGCCCGGCGTCGTCGCGAGGCCGAAGAAAAAGAGGCCACCGGTTTCTTCGCGCGATTCTCCATTAAACTGCGCTGCTGGATGGCCGGGGTCACGCCCTACGGCGCCGACCTGGTCAAGCCGAAGATCCTCTCGAAATTCAACCTGGATACCAAACGTTCCATCATGGAATGCCAGATCCTGGGCAACGATCTGTTTATGAACAACAAGCAGACGGCGCGCAAGATTGTCAAAGAGCTGGACGAGAAAAATCCCATGCTCGTCGAACTCATCGAGCGCGCTTCGAAGCTCTACGACCGCGGCGAACTGTCGGAGTTGGTGGGATCCTACACGCCGGGTTCCAGTCACTCCATTCCCCTCGATGCCATCCGCGTGCCCGTGTTCACGCTGCTACGCAAGCTTTACTACTTGAAGCCGTTCCAGGAAACCTATCTCGGTGCCGTGGAAGCGGCCATCGACGTCCAGCAGAGCGAAGAGAAGAAGCAGTCCGCGCTCTACTCCACGAAGAAACGCAAGATTCGTCAGGACTGGAAAATCCTCATGAACGACATTTACCCGGCCCTGGTGCTGCTGGCCCAGCGTGCGGAAATGAAGAAGGCCGAGCCGGGCACGCGGTTGTTCGAAGAGATGATCGGCGTGCAGGAAGAGGATCGCATCGGCCAGCGGAAGGCCGGCGAGGGTGTCGGCGATGTGGGCGACGACGCGCCGAAGAAAAAAGAAGCCGAGAAGAAAGAGGAAGAAGAAAAGAAAGCCAAAGAGGAAGAAGAGAAAAAGAAGGGCCCGTCCCAGGAAGACAAGGAACTCATGTACGGCTATCGCATCATGGGCATCTTCAACATGGGCACGCTGCGCAAGAAGCACGATCCCAGGGGCGAGTACAAAGCCCTCAAGGACAACGACAAGGTGCTCATCGCCTACTTCTACTTCCTGGAGTTCGAAGAAGAGTATTCGTTCATTCTCACCACGCCGCAAATCAACATCGAACCCAACTACGCCGGCGGCGCGAAGATCGACTATCGCCAGAAAATGCGCGACATCTACGACAACTCGCGCCTGGTAACGGACGCATTCAAGAAATACGCTCACGAAGGCGCGGAGTACAATCGCATCGTCTCCGAGAACGTCGACCAATCGCGGTACGTCGAGCACGCGAAGAAGGTCGAGTTAATGGAAGCGCGGCGCGGGCCCAGCGGCCGGGAAGCGCGCATTCAAATCAAAGAGCACATGGAACGCGTCTCTCAGGTACTCAAGGTCCTCATCGACGACATGCGCGGCGCCAATCAAATCGTAACGAACCGCGACGAGATCGTGAAGTTCCAGATCGAACGCGACAAACGCAAGCGCCTCAACAACAAGCCGGTGAAAGACTGCATCATGCAGGCTTACTGTTTCACCATCGGTCTCGCCGACCGCCTCGAAAACGGCGACCTCTTCGGCGGCGTCATCGAGATGAACGAAGAAGAGATGGGCGAGGCCTTCGCCAACGCGCCCGCCGCGCAGACGGGCCCGCAGGTACCGACGGCGTCGGCGTCGGGCGGCCCTTCCGTCGCCGATGAAGTAGACGAAGCGGAAAGCAGCGCGGGCGACGCATCCGGCGAATGAGCGACGAGGTATATCGCGAGATCGAAGTTGAGCTGGATCGTGACGACACGTTGCCGTTCGTGCAGGCCCTGGACGACGGCCGCCTGGAAGATCTTTCCGGTTACTACGAAGTCCTCTACGATGAAGAACGCGAGCGCAACGATCAGGCGCGCCTGGTTTTGTACTTTCCCATCACGGCGGAACTGGCCGGAAGTCGCGTGGAGATCCTGCTCGAATCCCTGGGACTGAGTAATCGCCGCGTTACGGAAAAAGAAATCGCGCGCCAGGACTATCTCGAGGCCTACAAGCAGTACTACGAACCCTTTGTCCTTTCACCGCGCCTCGCCATCATCCCGTCCTGGGATCGCGGCGGGGAGCGGGAGCGCGCGGTACTCGAACGCGAAGCGGATGTACGGGCGCTGTATCTGGATCCCGGCCTGGCCTTCGGCACCGGCAAACATCCCACGACGGAGCTGTGCATTCGTTACCTGGATGATCTTGCCGGCGAGACCGGTCTCACGGGAAAGACGCTCATCGATGCCGGGGCGGGCTCGGGCGTGCTGGCTCTCGCGGCGTTGCTCTTCGGTGCGCAGCACGTCTACGCCTTCGACATTGACGGCAACTCGGCCACGGCCTGCGAACAGAATCTGCGCTTGAACGAAACGATCGCCCCGGAACGCCTGCGCTTCGAGCACGGCGGCTTCGACGTTCCCGGCCTGGCGGAAACGCCGGCGGAGCTGATGCTCGGCAATCTTACGGCCGCGGTCTTGATCGCGAATAGCGCGTTCATCGATCGCGCGCGAACGGATCGGCTCGTGCTGTCGGGAGTTCTTGTCGAACAACAGGACGATGTGTGCCGGGCCTTCGCGGATGAGTGGAAGTTAACCGGACAGGCCGAGAAAGAAGGCTGGGTCCTCCTGGAACTGGAGCGCCGCGTACAAAGCACTTGACGATCTTTGCGCGGCCGGGTAGGTATGACGGCGGCCCGCGGCCGCTTTGTTCGCATGAGTCCTAAAGTTAATCTGAACTTCGAAAAAGACGGCGAGAAGTCCGTCGTGCGTCTGGAGGGCCGCTTCACCCTCGACGACAAAGAACTCTTCCAGAAATTCGTGGAGCAACACGTCGACGGCAGCACGCGCTACCTCATCATCGATACGTCGAGCCTGGATTTCATCGACTCCGCTGGAATCGGCGACCTCATCAAACTCAAGATGGGCCCGGGCAAAGGTTACGAGCAGCTGTATGTCATGGGACTCAGCGACTCCGTGGAGCGCGTCTTTCGGGTGAGCGGCCTCATCCAGCTCTTCGAAACCATCGACGACGAAGCTTACGGAAAGCTTTGATCTTTCCCGCCTTTTTTTGAGAAACGCTTTGGCCACCAAAAAGAAACGCAGTACATCCAAAAAGAAAGCCGCATCTTCGAAACAGAGCGGCGTGGAATCCATCACGTCCCTGGGGGTCGCTCTCCGGCGGCGCGGCGAAAGCGAATGGTCCCTGGATCTTTCGCATCTCAAGCTGTTTAAGGGTCTATCGGTAGTCGCCCGCCTGCTCGGTGACGACATCCTCGAACAGTCCCGCATCGGTGAAGGGGACATCATCGCTCAGCGTCGCGTTATCGCCGACATCACGCCGGAGCTGGCGAGCCTGGTGAGCAGCCTGTCGATCTATGCGCGCAGCGGCGTACTGCGCGATTTGCCGACGTACCACGAAGAGTTTCAAATGCAATTGCGCACGGTCTTCGGTACCCTGCAGCGGCCGCGCTGGGGCAACATTCTGTTTCCGGAGCTCTTCGGATCCAAACACGAACCGAAGGCGTTGCTGTTCCCGTTTCACCTGCACTACGCCGCCCGGGAAATCGATTACTTCTTTTTAGTAGAGCGCGATCTCTCCGGCGGTTTTCTGCGCATCACCGTCGAACGCGACGAGGACTCACGCCTGAACCTGGCGGGCATCGCCCATCGCACCGTGGACGACCTGGATCGCCGCACGTACCTGCAAGGACTCACCCGTATTACGGAATCGGTCTACCAGGGCATGATGCGGGAATGCGAAAACTTCCGCACGGAGTACACGGACAACGCGCGGCGCCACAGTCATTTTTTTAATCAATTGCGCAATGTCGGTCTGAGCGAGTGCGACAATCTCACCATGCGCTGGCCGTCCGAGAAAAACGAGTACCTCGTGCGTTCACGACAAAAGCACGTTACCGAGTTTCTCAAGCGCGTGTTCATCGTCCTGGAAGACCGTGAGGTGGTGCGACTCCTGCAGGATGGAAGCGTCATCGAAATGCGCACGGGTGACGATCGCGCCTTCCTGGATCTTTCGCGCCGCAACAGTTGTCTTAACGTTTCGTTGTTCCAGCGCCGCGAATCCCTGGATCTGGACTACTATCTCGATCGCATGCCGGGCCTGAAGCAAATTGCGGCCGGACGTTCCACTTCGTTCAGCGGCCTGCGCGTCTTTCTGATTCACCACATCACCGGCGAGATCCTTGCAACCATCAAAGCCATCGACAACATGAACGCGGACTTCCTGAGCGTCCTGTTCGTAAAGTACGCCGGTGTGGTGCCGCCGGACTACCTCGAGACCCTGCTGACACAGCCGGAAGAGAAGTTTCGCTTCAGCGGTTTGCAGAAGATCGACCAGGCTGATCGCATCGAAGGTTACTACCGATTCTCTCAGCAGTACACCACGACGGCCGGCCTGGAAAGTCTCATCACGGGCCTTGACGATCGCAAATACGGCTTCTACGACGCCATGCAACTTGCCGCGGGCCATCTGTTTTTTCTCGAAGCGTTGTTGGCCCGCAAGAACAAACAGGGCGTGCTCTTAATTGAAGACGGCGGATACTTAGCGCCGGAGCTGAACCGCATGGCCCTCGAAGGCAAGACCCTGCGACAGACTCTCGATGCGTTCCTCGTGCCGCTCAAAAGTACGAAGGCGTCCGCGAAGTCGCCCGAAGGCGCGGCCGACCTTTTCGCCGGCCTGATCCCATCCGAGAACGAACTCAAGATGAAGCTGGGCGACTGGCTCGCGAAACTCATGCCCGGCAGCGTCGAACACACCCGTAACGGATACAATCGTCTGCTCGACGTGATGAACAAACACAAGCGCCTGCAATTTCCGGCGTGTTCCATCGCCGTCTCCGACGTAAAACGCAACCGGGAATCCGAAGAGGTTTCGATCTCCATCCTGCACGCCATCGAGAGCATTCTGCACGGCCACGGCCTGGTGTTTTCCGAACGTCGCGCTCTCGTCCTCGGCAGCCGCGGCGCCATCGGCCGCAACTTAATGGAAGATCTTTCCGCCAAGCTCGGCCCGCGGAACATCTTCGGTGTCGACAGCGTACTGAAAAAAGAAAAGCCGCCGGGCCCCTGGGTCGAAACGACGAAGCTCGACGAGTTGCCGGAAAACTTGCTCTACGACCTCGATATGATCATCGGCGTCATCGGCACGTCGATCCTTACGAAGAAAGAACTCGAGCAGATCATCCTGCGTAACAAACGTCCGTATATCTTCTTCGCGAGCGGCTCCACGAAGACCGCGGAGTTCACGCACCTGTCCGAGTGGATCCGCGAACTGCAAAAACAAAAACGTCCGAAGATCGGCGGCGTGCCCGTAGAGCTGGGCGTGCAGCCCGTCCGCGATCCGCAGACCGCGCACATCGTTGCCTCGCGCGTGCGCATCTTCTTTCAGCCGGAAGCCGGCGACAAAAAGAACGCGAAGCTGAAGAACGTCACGCGCGATCTCTATCTGCTCGGCGGACTTACGCCCATCAACTTTCTGTTTTACGGCGTGCCCACGGAGACGATGGACCCGATCCTCGGCCAGTTGATTCAGGTCGCGGCCGGCCTCGTGGAACGCGTACGGGAAAAAGCGGCATTGCCTTCGAAGTTACTCGCCGTCGACGGCGAGGTGGATGCGGATGCCAGGTTGTTACGATGATGCGGCTGTTCCTGGTCGCGTCCCATCGTGGAAATGCTCATTTCGGCCCCCCGTGAGCGTGATCGGATTCCGTATTTTATTTTATCCGTAACGAAGTACCTGGAGGGCATTTGATCACAGATCAGCATGCTGGCACGGTCGTAACTCCAATGGGCGCCCCCGCCGCCTTCGGCGGCGGTCGGGCTGCTCCGGACTCCGCGTTCGCTTCGGTCCTCCGCGCTTCGCGCTCCGGACTGCCGGCTGGCGCCGGCATCCTGCGCATCCCTGGCGCGAAGAGCCGTCTTTCAGGAATCAGGGAGACCGTCTCGCAGCTCAACTCGACGCCCGGATTCGTACTCTCCGTATCAGCGGGCTACCTGTAACCGGCCAGAAAAACCCGAATAAACTCGTGGGTCAGGGCCTTCGTCTCCCGCTTGTTTCTGGGCTCCTCGATAACCTGGGGCCAGAAGAAGGCTCCGGCGAACATGGACCAGAAAACTTCGGCGGCGACCGGCGGATCTTTAACTTTCAGGCGTTTGTCCTTTGCAGCATCTGCCAGCCATTGCTCAAGGCCGTCCTCTTTGGAATCTGCCAGGGCCAGAGCCTTTGCGGCAAGCGCCGGTTGCGTGACCAACACGGCAAAGAGCATTCTCCAAAGAGCCCGGCTTCGTCCATCCCGGGCCACGCTGATCTTCGCTTCGGCAAATCTCTCCAACTGCAGCTCCAGGGACTCCCTGGAGCTGTAAGTGATCCCTCGCAAATCGAAGGCTTTATCGAGAAACTGCTCCAGTACCGCCTCGAACAGAGCTTCCTTGCTCGGAAAGTAATTATAGACGGTCCGTTTGGAAGCTTTCGCGATTTCCGCGATGTAATCCATGCTGGCCTGGTCATAGCCCAGCTCCTGAAAGGCCTGGACGGCCGCTGCAAGGATCGTGTTCTTTTTCGCTGAGTTGGCCTTGCCCATGGTTCTATCCTATTAACCGTCCCGAGGGGCCTGTGAAAAATCGTTGACATTTTTACACTACACGGTGTAGTTTACATGTGTCGGGCGACAGTATGAACAGGAACAATCCCCGGTCAACCGAACCCCGACAAGGAGGAAACGATGAAGCCAGTCCTGGCCGCAATCACAGTACTTATGCTCGGCGCCGCCTGTAGTTCAGCCCCAAAGGAATCCATGCTGATTTATGAGGCCGGTGTATATTCGGCCGACGCCATTTCAGAAGGCATGATCTTGGTCGAGGGCGGTTCGTTCCAAATGGGCGTCGATAGCCTCATGCCTGACGAGGGACCGGTTCATCCCGTCATCGTATCCAGCTTCTACATAGGCAGCACGGAGGTAACGCAATCCCAATGGATGGCTGTCTTCGGCAATAACCCGTCGCAGGATCAAAACAAGGATTTCCCTGTGGAAAATGTGACCTGGTATGATGCCATCAATTTTGCCAACAAGTTGAGCGTCCTCGAGGGACTGGAGCCCGCATACTCGTTCAGAGACGACCAGGTCGTCTGGGATAAAACCAGGAACGGATATCGATTGCCCACGGAGGCAGAATGGGAATTCGCCGCGCGGGGAGGAAATCGCTCGCAAGGCTACCGCTACAGTGGCGGAGACGCCGTGGATGAGGTAGCTCATCACATCGGCAACAACGTCACGGACAAGAACAAGCCCGTGGGTCGGAAGAAGCCGAACGAGCTCGGTTTGTATGATATGACCGGAAACGTCTACGAGTGGACCTGGGATTGGAAATCGACCTATACCAGAGAGCCGAAAACGGATCCTTCCGGTGATCTTGTGGGTAGAAAGAAAAGCGTGCGCGGTGGTAGCGCTTTTTGCTATTCGCCATCCCTTTACCTGGGCTGGCGCAACTCGTATACTCCGGATACCAGGGCGCGTTTTCTGGGATTCCGACTGGCAAGAAACGACGGTCCCTGAGGCAAAAATGAGATCCGTTCAAAATTTATTCATGGGACTTCTCTTCCTGGCATCGTGCTTCATGCTGCTCTGGGGAGGCGCCGGCTTCTTCGAGTATTTTACAGGAATCATTCCGATCGTTTCTTTGCAGCAGGCTGTATATCCTTCCGCTGTCCAGTTTCTTCACTGGCTCCTCATAACACTATTTGGCGGAGTCTTTTGTTTCGGGTACCTGAGCCGATGGCGTTATACGCCCATTGCTACGGTGATGCTGTTCTCTAACATGGCTCTGCTATGCACAATTGAGACGATCGATTTCCAGCCTGAGACCTGGGGTGTTGTGCCGTATTTAACCGAGCTGGCTTTCTATGCAGTCGGTTCCGCGTTTCTCTTGCTGTCGCCGGTCTCAACGGAGCGGTTTGTTCAGTAAACGGAGGATAAGAGCCGTGAGTTTATAGATCGTCCTGAGCACCGCCGCTCCATCGGGCTGCTCCGGGCTCGCTGAGCGCTCGTCCCTCCGTTCGCTTCGCTCACTACGGAATTGCGCTGCGCGCAACCCTGCACAGATGCGACCGCCGAATTGGCGGTCGCTTACAGATTCCCTGGTTGCTGCGCAACCAGCCTGGCGCGAAGAGCCGAACCCGCAGGCCACTCTCTGTTTCTGCCGATAATCAAAACGTGGACACCCTGCGTCTCTGGATCGTCATCGGCACCGGCCTGTTCGTAACACTTTTCTGGGACGCGGGCATCCTGTTGCCGGTGAAGTTGCTCGTGGTCCTCGTCCACGAATGCTGGCACGGCCTGGTCGCCCTGTTTTCCGGCGCGGTTCTCGATCAGATCGCCGTGAACTTTCAGGAATCCGGAGAGACAGTGGTTTCGCAGCTCTACTCGACGCCCGGTTTCGTGCTCTCAGTTTCAGCGGGATACGCCGGCACCGCGCTCACCGGCGCGCTTTTGCTCTCGCGCGGGCTCGCCGGTAGACTCGAACGCACGGCATTGTTTGTCTTCGCCGGCATGCTGGGATACATGAGTTACCTGTTCACGGAGGTCGGATCGCTGGCTTTCTTTACGGGCCTGGGCTGGGCCGCCGGGCTCGCCGCGCTGGGCAGCTTCGGCCGTACGGGCGCGCGCTTTACGTTGCTCATCTTCGGTACGTTGTTTTTGTTCTATTGTTTCTACGATCTCTACGACTTTCCCCGCGATTTGAACGCCACCGACGCCGGCATTCTGGCAAAGTACATTCGCGCGAATGATTGGACATACCTCGGTGATTGGCATGAGACTGACCTGGCCGTGGCGATTTCCATCGTCTGGTCGGTGTTGATGCTGACGATTCTCGGTCTGGTGCTCGCACCGGTGTTCCAGGAGATGGTCTCGGCAACGCCGGTGCCGCCGGTGCCGCCGGCGCCCGCGCCGGAAGAGCCGCCGGCCGGCACGTTCCCGGGCGAAATGACACCGGACGTCCAGGAATGGCTGCTCTTCAACGGTTTTGGGGTGGACGGGCGGCCCCTGCCTCCGGAACTGTTAGACGAATCCTCGTTTGCCGCCATGCAGCCGCCGGGAAAATCCTCCGGCACCCCGGGCGACGACGCTTAATCACAAACTGATATGTATCAACGAAACATCCTGGTAACCGGCGGCGCCGGTTTTATCGGCTCCCATCTCTGTCGCGAACTTTTGAAACGCGGTGACTACGTCATCTGCGTAGATAACTTTTTCACCGGCCGCCGGGACAATTTGCGCGATCTCATCGGTAATCCGAACTTCGAAATCATCCGCCACGACATCGTCGAGCCGCTCTATCTCGAAGTAGACCAGGTCTACAACCTGGCGTGCCCGGCCTCCCCGCGTCACTATCAATACAATCCCGTGAAGACCATGAAGACCTCGGTGTTGGGCACGCTGAACATGCTGGGCCTCGCCAAGCGTGTGAAGGGTCGCATCCTCCAGGCGAGCACCTCCGAGGTCTACGGCGATCCGGAGGTGCATCCGCAATCCGAAAGCTACAACGGCAACGTGAGCGTGCGGGGCATCCGCGCGTGTTACGACGAAGGCAAACGTGCCGCGGAGACCCTCTGTTACGATTACCTGCGCATGCACGAGCTGGACATTCGCGTGGTGCGGATCTTCAACACCTACGGTCCGAACATGGAGATCGAGGATGGGCGCGTCGTCTCTAACTTCATTGTACAGGCACTTAAGAACGAAGACATCACGGTCTACGGCGACGGCTCGCAAACGCGTTCGTTTTGTTTCGTGAGCGATCTGGTCCGTGGCATCATGGGACTCATGGACTACGACAATTCGAAGGACGACTGGCACGGTCCCATGAACCTGGGCAACGACCGTGAGTTTACGATTCTGGAACTTGCCGAAAAAGTAATCGCCACCGTGGGCAGTACGAAATCGAAGGTAGTCCATAAAGATCTACCGCAAGACGATCCCGTGCGTCGGCGTCCCGATCTTTCTGTCGCCCGGGAAAAAATCTCGTTCGAACCGACCGTCCCGTTGGAAGAGGGCCTCAAAAAAACCGTGGCTTACTTCCGCGATTTGTTGAGTCGCTGAGATGAACCTTCTGGTCGTGCGTCCCGGCGCGATCGGGGACGTGATTCTCACCCTGCCCGTCGTCGCGGCCCTGCGCCGCCGCCATCCCGGGGCTCGCATTACTTTCGCGGTACGATCCGACCTCCACGAACTCCTGCGTGCCTGCGGTTACGCAGACGAAACGATTTCCAGCGATGATGCGCGCTGGGCGCCGTATCATCTGAACGCCGCGAAGTTCGCGGAGCGTAAAACGGAACCTCTGCCGTACGACGCAGCTTACGTCTGGATGAACGACGGTGCGGATTTCGCGGCGAATCTCCGGCGTGGCGGCATTGCCCGTGTGCGATGGAATCGCGCTCGTCCGGTACCCGGAAGCAGGGATATTAACGAACACCGGCCGGCCTCCGTGTACTTTGCCGATCTGCTGCAAGAGGATGAGGGCACGGAACCGATGGACGCGACGCCCCGGCTGGCGCTGCCCGAAGAACCCCTCAGCGGGGCCCGCGAGTTACTAACTTCTCTGAATATAAATCTAAGCCGGCCGATCCTCGCCCTGATCCCCGGTGCCGGGAGTGATGAAAAGTGCGTTTCGCCGGCCGTCTTTGCGGAGCTCGCCGGGCACTGGATTTCCATCGCTCCCCGGGGAGCCGTGCTGATCATCGAGGGGCCGCGTGAGCGGGAGCAGAGCCGTCGAGAGATTTCGGCCGTGGCGGATATGGTGGACGGCTCCGTGCATCTGCTGCAACCGTCCCTGTTAGAACTCGCCGCCGTGCTTTCGCATGTACAGGCCTGCGTGGCGAACGACAGCGGGCCCGCTCACATCGCCGCCGCTTTGCCCGGTGTGCGCACTTTCGTGCTCTTTCAGGCCGGTGAACCGCAGATCTGGGCGCCTCTGGACTCGCAAATGATCGATTTGCGCCGGGAAGGTGCGGACGGCCTGTCGCGATTGCGTCGTATTCTCGCGGAAGTCGCCGAATTTGCTTGATGGATCGCGGAGCCAGGTCAAACTAAGGTACGCGATGAAGACGCGACGTAAGTATATTCAGCGCGACCGACTTTGAGAAGAAATCACTAATCATTTATAGATAGAACTTAACGATTTTCGGAGCATCATTTGCAGGTTGAGATAAAAGATCAGCGCGCCATATTTCATTTTCAGGCCCCCGCGGCCTTTGAAGTGGACGAAGCCGCCTTCGACCTTCCGCCTTCCCAGGACATCACCGAGATTGTCCTGGACTTCGAAGATGTTAAGATCGTCAGCTCGCTTGTGATTTCGAAAATCATCGTTTTGCTGGACCGCCATCGCAAATGCGACGTGCGCTTCGAAAATCTGGGCCCGGAGCTGAAAAATCTCTTTCGCCGCGCCGGCTTCGGAGCGCACATACGCATGTGAACGTTTCGCGGCAACTTGCTCTGGCCGGCCTGCTCCTGTGGCAGATCGCTCTCGACTTTCTCCCGGAGCGCGGCCTCATCGGCGAGATCGAACGCATCATTCTCTTTTCCGTTTTCGTTCTCATTCCCATGCAGTTGGACCTCAGCGTCCGGCATCCCGCCGACCGCGGCGGCCCTCAGCTCTGGTTTGCCTGGGCCCGGCGCTTGTATGTGCCGGCGGCACTGCTGCTCCTGGTCTCGCTCCAGCTCGATACGGGTGTGCCGGCACTGCTTGCAGCTTTGCCCTGGCTGTTGTTCTCACTTTGCTGCGCTCTGGCCGGTCTTCTTCGTCTGAGCGGTCGTGGGATCTACCCTGTCGCCGAAACCGCTCACGACTTCGGTTGGATCTTCTTTCCCGTGGGAGCGGTGTGGCTCGGCGCCCATCGCCTGGGCTACGAGCTCCTGGAATTCCCGGGCCTTGTTGTCCTGCTCACCGCGGCCCACTTTCATTTCGCGGGCCTCGCCGCGCCCTGGATTGCAGGCGCGGCCGGGCGATTGATTGAGTATGATCCTAACAGTAAATCAAATGATATTAGCCGGAAATTCTATCGGATCGCCGCGACGTTGATCGTAGTCGGGATTCCACTGACCGCGGCGGGCATTGCCGTGGCCCCGGTGCTGGAGCTGTTCGCCGCGGTCGCGTTGTCCCTTGGCCTCGCGATCCTGGCCGTGTTGTTGATCGTCCGGGTGGCCCCGCGTTCGCCCGGCAGGATGCGGGAAATCGGACTGCACTTCCCCGTCACCTGGTTGCCGGCAATATATCTGGTGCTGGCCGGGTTATGCGTTTTGTATTCCATGGTCTATGCCGTGCACTTCGCTACCGGTGAGTTCTTCGGCGTTACGAAGACTCTGGCCGGCGGCGGGCCGGCGGCGGACGTGCTTACCATGGTGCGTCGTCACGGTTGGGTGAATGCCCTCGGCTTTGCAGGCCTCGGCGTTGCGGCGATGTATGCGCTGCAGCCGCCCTCCCGGTCTTTTCCATCGGGCCTGCCTTTCAGCCGACTCGTAAGCCGCGGTCGGGTGGGCCGGGATTTCTTCGAGCGCCACGACCTGGTTCGCGACGATGTCGAAGTCAATCTCCGCGGCCTCACCGACGATCTTTTAAGTTACGATCGCCGGGACTTTAGCGCCGCTCGTCTACCCGCATTGCTTCGCCGCTTCTACGAGGATACGGCGAACTTTCGCATGATCGTCCGGCCGCGCTGGGTCTCCGCGTTCCGATTACCGGCGGCGCTTTACAAGGCCTGGTTCTCCGGGCGCATCGAACAAATGAACTTTCCCCTCGTGCCGGAGAGCGGCGAGGAGCGGATCACCAGCCGCATTCTTCCGCTGCGCTCCGAAGCGGACGGGCGTGAGAACGTGCGGGCCTGGGTCCGTCACTACACGGACACCGGCAAAGCCGTCTATGCGGCCGCGTACTCGCAGCATACGTATCGCGGGCGCACGTTTATGAACATTGCGTTTCCATTGCCCGGCGGCAATCTTACAAGCGTACTGCGGCTCTACGAGTACGATCAAGAGGGAGTTCCCGCCCTCGCTCTGACGTCGCTGCCGGACGAAGCGGGCCCCGGCGACGAGGGCGTCTACTTCGTGCTGAACGCGGGCCGGCTGCAATTGCCGTTGCGTCTGCCGATCAACGAAACGATCCGTGTGTGGCAGGTCACCGGGGCGGAACGTCTGCTGGCCGAACACGACATGTGGATTTTCGGATTTCGCTGTCTCACGCTGGAGTACGAGATGGAGCCCGCCTGAGAGACGCGAGGCCGTTCAATCCGCAAAGGGTGAATAGTGAACGAAGCCTTCGCCGATCACACCCTGTTCCGCCAGTTCGCGCAGGCGATCTTCATCGTGGGCCGGAAGAATCAGCAACTTCGCATGCTGCCGATGTAAGTCATGCAACGTTCGAATCAATCGCGCCGCATACTCGCCGCTCACGTCGCGGCCGAAGTACGCCAGACGATTCCGGCTGCGCCCGCTTTCGATTTGACGCATCGTTAACTGAGGCTCACCGCAGATTAGTAACTCGGAGCCGTTTCGCAAACTGACGAACACCCACTGGGCCCCGTGCACTTCTCCCTGGACCTGGGCAAAGACGAGGCCCGGGGCCGCGCGGTGGAGTCCCGGCCGCCCGGATTCTGCCATCACCACCGGGAGCATGGCTTCGAGTACGGCCGGTGGAAACTTTGCCGCTTTGATCAGCGGGCTGCGCATTTGCCTGCGGCTGAGTTGCACGCGGTCGTGCACGGCGTAGAGATCTTCCGAACGCGACAGGCCGCCGGTATGCAATGCCCGGGCATCCGAAAAATACACCGCGTCCGATCGGAGCAGTTCATTTCTCCAGCGCGCGGCGCGATCTTCGAAGAACGTGCCGTTCGTTTCCAGGTCGGCGAACAGGCGGGCTTCGGGAGGCGCGTTTACCAGGATGTTGCGATAGATGTTGTCGCCCGCGGCGTACTCGTACGCGATTTGAAACGAAACGTACGCGCCGGCCTCGCCCGTGGCAACGGTGAGGAACCGCAACTGCGACGGAAGTTCGTCCGGCTCCGCGGCTGCGGCGGACCGCATGGCTTCGAGACCGGGATGTTCCAGGCCGCTTTCCGGTACGGGAAGCGGAACAAGAAGATAACGGCGATGAAAAGCCGTCGCCCCGCTCAGTACGGCCGCGATCGCGAGTACTACGATCAGCCGGTCAAGGACCGCGTTCATTGTTCTAAAAGTTCACCGGCCCGGCGGCTGAGATGTTTCAACTCCCGGGCGTCCTGAGCCTGGGCGATCAGGCGCAGGATGGGTTCGGTGTTGCTTGCGCGCACGTGCATCCAGGCCGCCCCATCTTGCAGAACGAAGTGCAGTCCGTCGCGCCGGTCGATGACGGCGGGCACGAACCCTTTTTCGAGGCGACTGAGAACATCGTCCAGGGAGCGTTCGAGGCTGAACTTCGTCTTCAACATATGCAGCGCGGGGAGGGTGGCCAGCAAATCGTCGAGGTTCTTTGCGTTGCGGTCCGCCATGGCTGCTAAGATCAGTCCCGCGCCGATTAAGGAGTCCCGCCCGAAAGACGGCACACCGGGATGGATGACGCCCCCGTTGCCTTCGCCGCCGAAGACGGCTTTGTGTTTTTGCATCATGGCCACGACGTTGGCCTCACCCACCGGCGCGCGCATCACCCGCAGGCCGAGTTGATCCGCCGCGGCGTCGATCATCGTGGACGTCGAAAGATTCACGACGACCACCGAGTTCTTTTTAAGTTTCGTCTTTACCGCGAGACCGAAGAGGGCCAGGGGCAGCGTGTACTCCTCGTGCACCGCGCCCCGGCCGGGACTGCCGGTGACCAGGCGATCGGCGTCCGGATCGAGGGCGAAGCCGGCGGCGGCCTTCTCGGACTGAACCAGGTGACCGAATTCCTTCAGGGCCGCGGGTGTGGGCTCCGGCGGTCGCGGGAACGTTCCCCCGGGTACGGCATCGCAATAGAGCCGGGTGACCTTACAACCGAGTTCTTCCAGCAACGCCGGCAGGGCTTCGCGTCCTGCCCCGCCCGCCGCATCCACCACCACACGAAACTTGCGTTTGCGAATCGCCGCGACGTTCGGCAGGGCCTTGATGACGGCCTGGATGTGATCGGCGCTGCCGTCGACGTTGCGCACGGTGCCGAATTTCTTAACATCCGCTGTGTTATAGTTACCGGCGCGGATTGCGGCGAGTAATGCGTCGTTTTCTTTTTTGCCGAAGAAGAAGCCGCCTTTGCGCAGAAACTTAAAGCCGTTCCATGCAATGGGGTTGTGCGAGGCCGAAACGACCACCCCGGCATCGCCGTGCAGGGCGACGGCGGCTTTCACCGTCGGCGTAGGAGCGAGGCCGATGTCGAGGACGTCCTTGCCCGCGGCGAGCAACGCGCCGGTAAAGATCTGCTGCAACGCCGGTCCGGTGGGCCGTGAATCACGCCCGATGACCACGGTCTTGCCTTTGACGCTCGCGGCGAAAGCCCTGGCAAATTCGAGGGTGTTGTGAGGATCGAGGCCCGCGGGAATTGTCCCGCGGACGCCCGACACGGAGACGATCAGGTCTTTGCCGCGCTGGATGGGATCTTGCATGTAAGTTGTAGTACCTGTATGGGACGTCACTGGATCGAATATGTCGCCGTGACGATGAGCTGCTGGTCTTCCTCGATGACGTAGTCCAGACGGGACTGTCCTTCGTAGACGATGCGTGGAAGACCGAGGCCGCTTTCTTTGCTGTGTGGGTCGCGGTCTGCAACTTCAAGCATCTTTTGGATGTAGGCCTCGCGCGGGTCGCCGTGTTCCTGCAACCAGTCGAGGGTCTGCCGAAAACGTTGCAGGTGTTTGTTGTCGCCGGATGGCAGAGGGCAGGTTACAATCACCAGGATTTCGTGGGGATAGACATCCAGCGTTACTTCAATGCGTCCGAAGCCGCCCGTCGGATAGAAGCCGTACTTCACGGCGTTTTCACAGAGTTCGCTGGCCACCATGCCCAGGGATTGCACGGTCTCTTCCGGATGGCCCTGGCGGGTAAGGAAGTCCATGACCCGGCCGCGAACCAGTTCCACTTCTTCCCAGCGCGGGGGGATGCAAAGATTCAGAGTCTCAGGATGCGAGGAGGAGCCGGGCGTGGTGGGCTGTTGCATGGGTTTCTTCACGGCGGCTCAAGGTGGGCTGTCAAAGCTATGGATTCGTATGAAAACGCAGATAATTCGAGTAATACAGCTTCCTTTCGTGCGTACGTAAAGAAAGATTTGGACCTGTCCTGGATTTTACTCGACCGATCGGCCGTGCTAAAAATCCTGTGCATTCGCCGTTTTTACCGGTTCCGGTAATTTCTGCGCGGATGGTGGAATTGGTAGACACGCTAGCTTGAGGGGCTAGTGGCAGCAATGCTGTGGGGGTTCAAGTCCCCCTCCGCGCACAGATCTCCATGCAGGCGAACCCTCGCGTATTCCGTATTGTCGAGGCTGGTGAGCGCCTCGTCGTAGATCTTCCCCTGGCCCGCAATCCCGAGGCCTTTCGAAAACATACCGGAGTGCTTCCGGACTCTCTCCGATACGAACTCGGCTTCCTGCGGCAGGGTGTGCTGAGCGTTGTGCTCGCAGGCGATGTCGTGGACTGTGGCTTCACCGCGGATCTCCGGGATCGCGAGGGCGGCGTCTACCTGGTTTCGATGATCGGGCAAACCACAGGTGGCGAAGATGTCCTCTTCTGGAAACAACACGTCTTCATCCAGCCGCGGCTCCGGCGTTCGGCCGAACACATTCACGAACTCGCGATCCGTCACGCGCCGGCTTTTCTGTTCAGTCGCGGCGAAGAGTACTTCCCGCTTTCGCTAAGTTATCTTCTGGAGAATCCCGTACTGACGGCGGAAGGCGCCGGGGAACAGGGCGTCGATACGCCGCGCGGCCGGCTCAAAGTTCCCGCCGCTGAACTGGCAGAGTTCCTGCGGTACAACGGCCACGCGGACTATTTGTTAAACCAATCCTTCTTAAGTTTTGATGAAAGCGTGTTTAGAGAAATCCGCGGCAGCTTTCGGCGATCGGTCATTTACTACTCGTACCTCGAAGACCGCGACAACGATCGCTTTTACATCAACTATCACACCTTCTACGCCTACGATCCCAAGACGGGCATCGCGAAGATGCTGAACATCGGTCCCCACGTCTTCGATCGCGAGAGCATGACCATCGCCTTCAACGGCGACGAAGAACCCATGGACCTCATTCTCTCCGGGCACCTCGAAAATCAGCCGATCCTCTTTCTCGACAAACTCAAGATCTGGAACACGGCCCGGGTGCGAGTGAAATTCGCCGATCGTCATACCCCGATGGTGCACGGCCATCCCATCGTGCCGGTGGCCGAGGGATCTCACGCCCTCTATCCGTCCGCCGGCATGTACCACATTTCAGTACTCACGGAGATTGCCGGCCACATCTTTCGCCGGATTTTGAAAATCGACAACGAGACCGACGACAGCGAAGAGCCGCCGGGCATGGCCGAACATCAGGTGTTGCTGCCGCCGACATTGACCTCGGAACGTTTCGCGAACTACGAACTGCGGCCGCTGCGCCTGGATCTTTTGCGCAGCGATCCGTTGCCGGTGTCGGAGTTGTATGACCCGGCCACGGCGGTGCTTGTATTCAGCGGTTACTGGGTGGATGTGCCCGGTCTGCGAAACGAAAGATTTCCTCCGTTCTCCCGGCGTGAACAGGACATCGAAGACTGGGTGGACGGCGCATACAACTGGGAATGGAAAGACCTGCCTGCCAATGTAAAAGAGCACAACCAGGCGATCGCCGATTACATTGCCGGCAGCCTGGATTAGGCTGCACGGCGCAAACAGCGGGCAAGTGTATTTCAATATCCTTGCAAATTAATCCAGGCGTCGCACCGGAAAACCCGCCGCTCGAATCTTTTCAACGATCTCGCGCATTTGTTGTTCGTCGCGCGTTTCCAGGGCCACGTCCAGGTCCGCGTGTTTGACCGCGGTTTCGGCGAAGAGTCGCTGGTGTGTGACGTCGATGATGTTGCCGCCGCCTTCGGCGATGAGCGTCGCGATGTCCGCGAGGGCGCCGGGGGCGTCGGCGATTTCCATGCGCAGGCGAGCGATGCGTCCTTCGCGTACCAGATCGCGCATAAGCACGGCCGCGAGTAAACGCGCATCGATGTTGCCGCCGCAAATCACGAGACCGATCTTCTTGCCGCGATAGACGCCGTCGTCCATCCGTGCCAGGAGTTCCGCAAGCCCCGCGGCGCCGGCGCCCTCGGCCACAGTCTTCTCCACGTTAATGAGCAGTGCCACGGCGCGTTCCAGTTGTACCTCATTGACCAGGCTCACTCGTTTCACCAGTTCCGTACAGATCCTTTGCGTGAGTTTGCCGACGTTTTTGACCGCGATGCCCTCGGCGATACTTGCCGTGCGACGTATGTCCGGCGGCGCGGCGGCCTGCCCGTAAAAACTGGCGTACATCGAAGGATACAGTTCGGCCTCTACGCCGATTACTTCCGTTGCCGGCCGTAGTTGTTGCGCCGCCACGGCCATCCCCGCGATCAGGCCGCCGCCGCCCACCGGTACCAATAGAACGTCCAGGTCCGGAACATCCTCGAACATTTCCAGGGCGATCGTGCCCTGACCGGCCATGACCAGGGGATCGTCGTAAGGATGAATGAACGTAAGTTTGCCCTCTTGTTGCAATTCGCGGGCGCGCTCCGCGGCCTCGTCGACATCTTTGCCGGAGAGCACGATTTTTGCGCCGAGGACCTGCGTCTGGCGGACCTTTACGAACGGAGTTGGCTCGGGCATGACGATCGTCGCCGGGATGCCGAGTCGTGCTGCATGATAGGCCACACCCTGCGCGTGATTGCCCGCGGACATGGCGATTACGCCGCGGCGGCGCAGACTTTCGTCGAGGCTCAAGAGTTTGTTCAGGGCCCCGCGTTCCTTAAACGAAGCTGTAAACTGAAAGTTCTCGAACTTTAAGAAAACCTCGGCATCGCAAAGGCGCGAAAGCGTAACCGACCGTGTGAACGGTGTGCGCATCACCGCGCCGCGGATGTTCTCCGCGGCCGCGCGTACGTCTTCGAAAGAGATGGGCAGTGGGTTCGCGTTGCTCATGTTACGATTGTGATTGTTTCGCCCGGTATGCGCCCGGAGTTTCGCCGGTAAATTTCGCAAAGGCCGTGTGAAAGCTGCTCTTCGCGTTGAAACCCACGGCGTAGGCTACGGAAAGGACCGTGCGTTCCGAATCCTCACGGAGTAATCGCTGCGCCTCCATTATGCGATAGCGATTCACGAAATTGTAAAAGCTTTCGCCGATCACCTCGTTCAGAAAACGCGAAAGCTGATGCGGCGTAAGTTGAAGTTCATGGGCCAGCCCGGGCAATGACAGATCTTCGTCGAGGTACGGCCGATCATGTTCCATTAGTTCTTCCAGGCGATGTTGCAATTTGTCCAGATCAAAACCGCCCAGGGGATTGCGATCTCCCTGACGGCGTTGCAGCCGTTCCACGGCCCAGGTTGTGAACAACGGATGACGTTGGCTCACAAGGTAATGCACGGCGATGATGCCGGCACCGACGGACACCGCCGCGTGCGCCAGGGTATGACCGGTCTGAAAAATGCCCCCGACCGTAATCCAGGCGATGGCAGTATAGGCCCCGGCAAAAATCGCGGCGATACCCAGGACCCGGCGCGCGGACGGCACGTGCTCTTCGTGCCACGCAAGCGTAAGTGTCACGGCCGTCAGGGTCAGATAGGCGGCGACGTGCACGGCGGCGATGTGGCCGGCGATGGAGTGCGGACCATCGGCCTGCATGGTCGGATCGGCGAACGCGAGGAAGATCGGCGCCAGGATCGGCAGGAAATGCAGAAGATCCCGCGGCCGCAATTCGCGCCGGCGTCCGGACCACAGTAAGCCGTAAAAATAAAACAGCGGTCCCACGCAGAATTGTCCCGCCACGGCCGTGAGACGCGGCACGCTCCACGTCAGGCGATCCGCCTGGTGCAGCAGCGACGGGATGAGTGCCAGCGCGAAGGCGGCGAACAGTGCGGCCAGCAAGACATGCAGCGGTTCTCGCCGCGGCACGAACAAAAAACCCGCGCCCAACAGAACGGCGAGGCCGGCGCCGAAGGCCGTAACTGCGAAGAACGCCTGGGTCATGCTTCGAAGGACCGAATCCGATCGCGCAATGCAAGCTAAAAGCGCCCGGTCGTGCCGATGCCGCAGTCCGTCTGGATCGGTACGAACCATCCCGTGGTCCGCCTCATTCCAGGCGGACGACGCGAAGCCAGGAACGTGTCAAGATCCGTGCATCATCACCATCACAGGAGATCGTTATGAACGAAAAACTCTCACATAAGCACAGGCATCACCGGCATAAGTGTCATCGCCATGGTCGCCTGGCCCAGCTCACCTGGCTTCTGGCCGTTGTTGTTTTGCTCATCTGGGTGCTGCACACATTCGCGTGTACGTCCGCCGGCCGCGCACGCCATTTCAACAAAAGCGCGGCGGCACCGGAAAGCCGCGCGAACGAGATCTTAACCCGCCTGGAAGTTGCGCCCGGCAGTGCTGTTGCGGATCTCGGCACCGGCGGTGGTTACTTCGCCTATTTGTTCGCGGACACTGAGTAACGGCGAGCGAAAGTTTGCGGTCTTTCAGCGGCCGAAGATGTGTGTGATCAACGTGGTGCCGGCGCCGCCGATGCTCTGCATCATGCCGATCCGCGCATCTTCGACCTGGTTTTTCCCGGCGTTGCCCTGGAGCTGCTGCAGGATTTCCGTGGCCTGGTATAACGCCGTTGCGCCGATGGGATGGCCGCGGGCCTTCAGACCGCCGAAGGTCGAGAGCGGCAGTTTGCCGCCGGGAAAGATGGCTTCGTCTTCCGCGAGGCGCCAACCCTGGCCGCGCTCCGCGAAACCGCAGGCCTCGAGGGACAGGCAGGTCATGATGCTGAACGCATCGTGGACTTCAAAGAAGTCGATGTCCGTCGGCTGCAGTCCGGCCCGGGCATAGGCGCGCTCCGCGGAGATGCGAGAGGCCTCCAGGCTGAGCGGATCCGCGCGTTGATCGACACGCAGAAATTCCGTGGCCACCGAAGATGCGAGGATCTTCACCGCCGGTCGGCCGGCGGGTTTTTCCGAAGAAAGCACTACCGCCGCAGCGCCGTCGCAAATAGGCGCGCAGTCCAGAAGACGCATGGGATCCACTACTACGCGCGACTGCTCAATTTGTTCACGGCTGAACTGCTTATGAAACAGGGCGTCCGGATTATTCAACGCGTTGTTGTGTGCATTGAGAGGAAAGTTTGCGAAGACGGAATGCGTGACGCCGTAGCGTTCGATGTATGATCGCATGAGCCCGGCGTTCGTGCTGATCATGGTATCGCCCCGCGGCGTTTCGAATTCGGCGTCCAGGGCTTTGGCCAGAGCCGGGGTCGCGTCACCGTCGCTCATTTTTTCCACGCCCAGGGCGACGGCGGTCTTTGCTTCGCCTGAGAGCACCGCGAGAAAAGCGGAGCGCAGCGCCGCGGAACCGCTGGCCATGGCCGCACGCACGGAGAGGGCCTCGATTCCACGCAGGCCCGCTTCGCTGGCAATGAGTGGTGCAATGTGCTTTTGACTTTGTAGTTCGTCTGCCAGGAGGTTACTCACGTAGAGCGCATCCGGCCGACGGTCCACTGCATCCAGGCCGGCATCCGCGAGGGCGCTTCGGAGGACTGTGGCTCCCATTGTCCGCAAACTCGCAGGCTCCGATTTCCGGACCGGAATCCGCGCACTACCTACAACATAGACCTCTTTCACGGACGACCGGTTTGGCCGCGCGGGGTGCAAAGAACAAGAACGATTTTAATCGGAGGGCGGAGCGGAAGGTGCGCGGATAAGTGATTGTGAGAAATGCCGCGAAACGAAATGCTGCCGTTCCGGTGAGCAGCGAAGCGACAGGTGCGGGCGAGTATCTTGAAAGTCCCGAGTTCATTCAGCGTCTCAAGGACAAGGATCCCGAAGCCTTTTCGCAGTTAGTCCGTGCCTACCAGGACAAGATCTACAACCTGGCCATGCGCCTTACGCGCAATCCCGAGGACGCCGAAGAAGTTCTTCAGGAAAGCCTGCTCTCTATCTTTAACAAGATCCACACCTTCCAGGAACGTTCGCGGCTCTCCACCTGGATCTATGCCATTACGTCGAACGGTGCTCTCTCCCGGCTCCGAAAAAAAGGGAACAACACCGTAACCTTCGAAGAAGAGAATCCTCTAAAGGGGGATAGCGCCTGGTATAGAAACAGCAACGTAATTTTTGACTTCAGTGATCAAAACGATCCCCTCCTCCGCAAAGAGCTGCAGGAACACTTGAACGCAGCCATCGAGCAACTTCCGGATGGTTATCGGGAAATCTTCATCATGAAAGAAATCAACAAAATGCCGGTCAAAGAGATCGCCGACATTGTCGGGCTGAAGTCCGGCGCCGTTAAAACGCGGCTGCATCGCGCGCGCCTGATCCTGCGCGCGACTCTCAGCGATTACTGGGTCGAGGAATGAGTATGGACTGCGGTGAGTACGTCGACCTCATGACCGATTACATGGAAGGCGATCTGGCGCCGGCCGAGAAGAATCTGTGGGAGCAGCACTTCGACGGTTGTCCGCACTGTAGCGATTTCTTCCATAGTTTTAAAAGCAGCCTGGAGTTGATCCGGTACGTCGAAGATCAGGGTTGCCCGCTGGAAGTGAAGCGTCGTCTGCAAAAGTTCATGGAAGCCCGCACGAATCTCAAACTCGACTGCGGCGACGCATAGGCGTCGCGCCGCTTCGGAATCCAATTCAGATAGCCGTCCCCTAACGAGCACCGATGCGTTGCAGTGCCTGCGTCTTCTGTTGTTCGAAGGCGTTAAGCTGCCGGTTGGTCATGTCCAGGATCTTCTCGTACTGCTGCTTGATTTCCGGTGACATGGCATCGGCCTTTTCGGCGAGCACGTACTCCACGAGTTCTTTGCGATCGTGGTACTGCTTTGTCTGGAAATCATAAAAGCGATTTACCTGGGCTTCTTCGGCCTTGCCCTGGGCGATGAGCGACTGCAACTCGAAGACTTCCCGGCGTTCATGGTCCTCGGCGAGTTTTTGTTCCGGAGTTTTCTGCTGCGGAATCATACTGTTGTTCGGAAACTTCTCGCGGAGTTTGTCGAAGACCTTCATCACGCGGTTCGGATACGGTTGCCCGGTCATGGGATTTACGGGATTGTTGGGATTCGCGGGTTCGAGGATGGCCGGTTCTTCGCCGTCTTCAGTGGTGCGACCGCCGGGGATTTCCATGTCCTCGAAGTCGCCCTCGGGCGCGCCCACGTTCCAGAAGCCGGAGTCGAAGAGTGAGCCGTTGTTCTGCGAGGGCGCGGCGTGTGCGTCACCGGCTCCGCCATGGCCGCCCAGTCCGCCGCCGAAGAGCAGGGCCAGCTCGTCCGCATCGGAGCCGGAGGCAGCCTGGGACTTCGTGCCGCCCGTAGAGACGAAGTAAACGGCCATGATGCCGCACAGGGCGAGATAGATTACGTATACGATGCCGTTGTTGTTCATAGGGCTTCCAAAATTAGACGACGCGCTTTCGCCGGTGGTTCAGTGCTACGCTACGGAACCGGGCGCTCGGGTCACTCAAAACATAGGCTGGAAGAACTTGACCGGAAAGCAAAATCCATCGAACTGGAATGTGACCTATGTCCGGCCGATCCTTACACAAACGTTCCCTGCCGGCCGCGTTCTGCCTGGCCCTCTTTGCCGCAACCTGCGGCACGAATACCGAAGAGCCGGTGTTCCCGGTCTTTCTCATCTTTTCCCCCGTGGCTCCGCCGGCCCTGGTCTCGGTCGCGGCCGTGGAGACCCAGAACGCCGGTGAGGCCTTGCGCTACGAATTCGACGTCTCTTACTATGTCACCAACTCCGAGGACGGCTTTCTCGGGTACAATCTGTATCTATCATCCTCTGCCACGGCGGCCGAGGCGGCGATCCTGGGGATCGGAGGCGAGCCGTACCTGGAGACCGGGATCAAGCCGAGCTTTTCTCATGCCGGCGAGAATCCCAGTACGGCCGCGGTGGACTTGCAGACCCAGCGCGTGCAGAACTTCCGGGCCGCTCCGGCGCCGATCTCGTTCAAGGCCTGCGAGCTGTACTTCTTTACGTTGACCGCTCAAACCCGAAACTCCCTGGAATCGAATCCCAGCCCGCAGGTGGCCGCCTGCGCCGCCCTGGATCCCGGCCTGTGTCCGTCCGGCACGCCGTGCAACCCCTGACGACGCAGCATGAGCGAAGCCACAATCCCTCCCGGTCCGGCCCTCTACGTGGTGGCCACGCCCATTGGTAATCTCGAAGACATAACCCTGCGGGCTCTCCGCATCCTGCGCCAGTGCGATACGATCCTCAGTGAGGACACACGCAAGACCGGCATCCTCCTGAAGCATTACGACATCAGCACTTCACAGAAGTCCTATCGCGTGAACCAGGAGGATCGGGACGTGGCTCGTGCGTTGGAGTTCCTGCACGAGGGCCGCAACCTGGCCTTCGTAAGTGACGCCGGTACCCCGGGAGTCTCGGATCCCGTCTCGCGCCTGGTGCGCACCATCCGTGAAACAATGCCCGATGTGCCGATTGTTCCCATTCCGGGGCCGTCGGCGCTGAGTGCGGTCCTGAGCGTGAGCGGCTGGCAGGCGAATCCGTCGAAATTTCTGGGGTTCCTGAGTCCGAAGCCCGGCCGTCGGCGTCGGGCCCTTACCGAGGCCGGGGAAGGCTTTGCCGGCCCCGTGGTGCTCTACGAGTCGGTCCACCGGATTGAGGCCCTTTTGAGGGATTTACGGGACATTTTTCCGGGGCGAGCCGTATTGGTGGCCCGGGAATTGACTAAGATGTACGAGGACATTCGGCTCATCCCCGAGAATCTCGATGAGACAGAATGGCAGGAAAATGTGGACAAAATCGCGAAAAAGGGTGAATTCACCGTAATTCTGGGCCCGTTGCGCTGATCTTTTCAGAAAAGTGTTTATGCTATTTTCGCATCCTGCCGATATTAGACAGGGAAGAGGTAAACTGCCATGATGATCGATAAAATCGGTGGAATCGGTCCGAACTACGGCCCCCGCAAGAACGAACCTGTCGCGAAGCAAGATGCTCCGGTTCGTGGGGACAACGTGACGATTTCCGAAGAAGCGGCCCGCGCAGCGGATGTCGCCCGGACTTCGCGTATCGTCTCCCAGGCCACGGACGCTGAACGCACCGAACGACTGAAAGAGATCAAAGAGAAGATGGCTCGCGGTGAATACAACGATGTATCCGACGAGCAGGCCGGCAAGATCGCCGACTCTTTGATGGAAGTCTTCTTCCGCGGCTAACGCGAGAAGAGCATACAGTCATTGTCGTACCGCGCTCACACGCGCGGTGATAACGAGGGCGCGGGAAACTGCGCCCTTTTTCGTTTTGGCGGGCCGGCGAGCGTTTTGACACGGCCGCGCGTGCGGGACACAGCTCTTGAAGTAGCGGAAACACTTTCGTTTGTTCGAGCACGCCCCGAATCGTGGTGTAAGTTAAGGCCAACGTATATTAAGACTTTTATGGGCACAGCTGGTTCCAGCTAACGGACGGAGGTCATGCCGGGGAAATGTGGGGCGCGCACCGGAACGGCGTCTTCGCCGCAGGAGTCGTTGTGGAAACAGAGTCGCAAACCCGCGTCCGGGTCGAATTCAGCGTGCTTTGCAAAACGAAACACCACAACTCCCGCTCAGCCGTAGCAAAAAGATCCCCGCCTTCGTAGCGAAACCGACTCTGTGTGTCTCACGGCCAGCGCCGCGAACAGCGACTCTTGAATCACAGTCAATTTATCGGTACTTTTCAATCTCCACGCCGATCTGATCGACGACGCCGGCGTATGCGTTGGCCACGGCGCCTTCCGGATTCGCGAGCACAAACGGCTTACCGCTTTCGCCGGCTTCCATGATGTCCTGCTGGATCGGGATGTGTCCGAGGACCGGGACCTTGTACTTCGCCGCGAAGGCCTCGCCGCCGTTCTTCGAAAAGATGTGCGAGACGTGGCCGCAGTTCGGGCAGTGGAACTCGGACATGTTTTCGATGACGCCCAGAATCGGAACCTTCACTTCCATGAACATGTGCACGGCGCGGCTCGCATCCTGTAAGGCGACGTTCTGCGGCGTGGTGACGATCAACGCGCCGTCGAGATCGATCATTTGCGCGAGCGAGAGCTGCACGTCTCCCGTGCCCGGCGGCAGATCGATGATGAGGTAGTCCAGTTCACCCCAGATCACCTGAAAGAGAAACTGTTCCACGGCTTTGCCGAGCATCGGACCGCGCCAGACAACGGCCTGGTCGGGATTCAATAAGAATGCGAAGGACATGACCTTGATGCCGTCCACCTCATGCGGCGTGACACGGTTTTGCCCGTCGCCCTTGAGTTCCAGGCGGCCGTTCACGCCGAACATGCGGCCCAGGCTCGGCCCGTAGATGTCCGCATCCATGAGGCCCACGGAATGCCCCTGCAACTTCAGGGCCGCCGCCAGGTTTGCCGAGACGGTGGATTTACCGACGCCGCCTTTGCCGGAGCCCACGGCAATGATGTTCTTCACACCGCGGATGCGGTTGCCGACATCCTCGGGCTTCATGCTCTCGTCGACTTCGAAGCGGATCTTGAGTTTGCCCGGCAGGTCCAGGTCTTTCAGCGCGCCGCGGATGGAGGTCTCCAGGGCGATCTGGACCTTGCGATCAGCGTCTGGACTCTTTAGAATGAGACGCACATTGTCTCCGTCTTCTTCGAGACGGCCGAACATGCCGAGCTCCTCAAGGTTTTGTTTGTACTGCGGATGCTCGACGCGCGCCAGGGCCGAAACGATTTTCGGTTCGATATCGCTCAGATTCACGCTCATATGACGACAGCATGTGTAGAGAAGGTGCGCGAGGCCACCTTTTTCCGCGGATTTGGCTGGCCCGCACGAACCCGTACACGACGATCGTCCGAATATGCAGGCTACCCCGGATACTCACGTTGCCTTTCTTCGCCGCTGCTACTTCTCGGCGGCCCTGGTCTTTTTTGTGGCGGGCGCTCTCTATGCCCTCGTTGGATTCGCGGGTTTCAGCCTGGGCGTGTTGCAGGTGAGCGGCGTACTGTCGGATCCTGCCGCTGTGAATCAACCCGACGAACCCCTGGCACCGCTGGACCAGGGCGAGTTCCAGGATGTTGACGGCTACGAAAACGTACGCCCCTTTCCGATGCCCGAGGAGTCGGAGAGCGGCATGGTTCCCGGCCCGGGACCCGGCCTGCGAATTCTCGGTAGCCTGCTCGTGTTGGGGATGGGCCTGCCCGGATTGATTGCAGGCGCACTTGTGTTTCGGGATCGTCTGAGCCGCGGTGCGCTACCCATCTTGCGCTACTGCGGCTGGGCTATGATGGTTGCCCACGCGATCTTTGCGTTGCTGGCGCTCCAGGGGAGCAGCCTCGGCGCGTTCCTTTTACTGAGCATCGCCGTCGGCGGTGTCTGGGTCGTGCTCGTCGCTTCGAACCGGGACGTGCGGGAGCTTGTGCAGGCCCGGGCTTCTTAATTCGCGGTCGTCCCGAACAGTGGTGTGATTAGCGCTTACGAATCGCTTTTCGCCATGACGTTGCTGTCGCCCCAGAGGCGTTCGAGGTTGTAAAACTCGCGCTGGTCTTTCAGGAAGAGATGTACGATCACGTCGATGAAGTCGACGATGACCCAGCCGGAGGCCACGTCGTCCGGGCGCATACCGGCGCCGCCGGGAGGCAACTCCTCGTGAAACTTCTTCGTAATGTCCCGTACCAGGGACTTCAACTGTACCGACGAGTTCGCCGTGGCGATCAGGAAAATGCTGAAGTACGGGTTCACCCGTTCCAGATCGAGCATCAGGATGTTCTGGGCCTTTTTTTCTTCGAGGAACTCGAAGAGGCCGTGGGCGAGTTTTTCGCGCGCCTGACGTTGCTCCGGATGAGCGTCCGGTTCCGTGGTGCGCGATGTGCTCAGTGGTTCTTCCCGGGATGACATGTTCGTTCTGTGAAGGGCCTCAGGGTAGACGAAGCTGCCGTACATCGAAGTCCGCGCCGAGAATGAGCGAGGCGTCGACGTCCAGAGCGGCCCGTCGGAACACAACGCGTTTGCGCTCCAGCGCGGTCAACTTCATAAGTCGCTCCGCGACGAACGTATCGCCGGAGCGACCGACGATGAACGTCTTTGCCAGCGGCTTGTGCGGGTAGTTGTCCGCGTCCAGGACCTGCAGGCCGCGATCCTGCAGGAACTGTTTCACCCGGCGGGCCAGGCCGCCCACCTCGGTGCCGTTCAGAACTTCGATGGGAAAGAGATCCGTATCCAGGCGGCCGGCCGTGAGGTTCTCGTCGAACTCATTGAACAGGAGCCGGGCCCGCTTGAAATTCACGAGCAGTTTCTGCTCCGGCGGATACGTCCGCTGATTTACCGGCGCGAATTCCAGCGGCACGTCCAGCACCGTAATGCGACCGCCGTTGGCCGGACTCAGGAACGAAAAGAGCGACGTGAACTCGGTGACGGTCAGGTTGCTGGACGGCAGGGCGGCGGCGAACTTCGCCAGAGGCAACGGCCCCAGGGTTTCCCGGTACTCGTCCAATCGCCAGTAAGCGTTGAGTACGGCGGACTGCAGACGATAGGTTTGTTTGATGCCGGCCAGGTAGGACTTGCTGCGATCTTCCTCGGGTTTGCGGATGAGCGCATGTTCGACGATTTGGGCGCCGGGGAAGTAGCGCACACCGCGCCGATAGTGAAAGCCGGCGTCCGGAAACTCCTCGCTCTCTTCCAGAATGAGCGTCATGCCCTCCAGGAGATCGAAGAGGCGCACGGCTTCGGTGCGACCGAGGGTGATGTAGTACTCCGTGGGGACGTCCGTGAATTCACGGAAGCGATCCGCGGAGCTCGCGCTCATGTCCCGCAACGCGTCACCGTCGGCGTCGAAGTGAGCCTCGGTGTTCACGAAGTAAAGCGCGGCCATACGCCGCTCGGGATACACGACGGCCTGGGCCAGGCCGGACAGAAACGAGCCGTCTTCGTTTTCATCCAGGAACGCGAGGCGGATGCCGAATGGCTCCTCATTGGCGAGCAGCAGCTCCAGGTCGTTGGCCGTCATGCGCTGGTACACGAAGTACGTAACGAGCAAAATCAAGAACGCAGTGATCAGTAATATGAGGCGCGTCAGTACGGACATGCGGTCAGCTTGCGCGCTACCGCCGTTGCGGCCAGCGAAATCCGGTGTTCATTGGTAGAGGCCTTCTTTGAAAATCAGTTCGCGCACGGAGGGCGGCACGCAGCGGAGCAGCGTTGCATTGGTCGATTGCTCAAAGGGTCGGAGTGCCGCGCGAACCTCGGTGGACGAACAAGCGACGAGGGGATTATCGAGCAGCAGCACGCGTTCCTGGATCGTGCCGGCGTCGATATTCAGGGCGTCCGCGATCCGTCGCAGCGAATCCCGTAAATCCGTATCGCTGTCTCCGGGGCGCAGAAACACGTACACACGATGATGCCGGAGAATCTCCCCGGCGCGTTCCCATTGATCGAAATCGTGCAGGCTGTCGGAGCCGATCAAAAGACCGATGTCTTCGTTCGGAAAAATTTTTCTAAGGTACGCGAGCGTATCCACGGTGTAGCTCGGGGGCGGGCGTTCCAGTTCCAGCGTGAGGATGCGCAGTTTCGCCGCAAAGGCGCCCCGGCTTTCCACGTGCAGGTCCTGGATCATGGCGCGCAGCATGCGCAGGCGTTGGGCTCCGTCGGCGGGCGGTTGCTCCGTCTTGAACGGTGAGATGTTTGCCGGAATCAAATCCAGATATTCTGCGAGGCGGGCCTCCAGGATATAACGAACGATGCTGAGATGGCCGGTGTGGGGCGGATCAAACGAACCACCGAAAACCATGCGCCGGCAGGCGGGGAGGGCCCGAGTGGAACGAGGGGTTGTATTCGATGCCAAAACTACTCGCGAATCTGTCCGGAGCCGGTCATGACGTAGGTGGTGGTCGTAAGATCGCGCACACCCATGGGACCGCGCACGTGCATGCGTCCCGTGGAAATGCCCACCTCCGCTCCGAAGCCCATCTGCCCGCCGTCGTGGAATCGCGTGGAGCAGTTCACGAATACGGCGGCCGAGTCCACGTTGTCCTGAAAGCGCCGGATGTGGTTCTGATTGTTCGAGAGGATGGCCTCCGAGTGCCCGCTGCCGTAACGATAGATGAAGTCCACGGCTTCGTCGACTCCACCGACGACCTTCACGGACAAACGTTCGTCGAGGTACTCGGTGGCGTATTCTTCGTCCGGATCGGCGATGGCCCGGGCGCCCGGAAACAGAGAGCACGTCGCATCGTCCCCGAGCAGACGGACTCCGGCTTCGGAAAGCTCGCGCAGCAGGCGGGCCTTTTCCGGGAAGGCGGTGTGGATCAACAGATTCTCCGCCGCATTGCAAACTGACGGTCGCTGTAACTTAGCGTTGGCAATGATGCTCAGTGCCTGGGTGTAATCTGCGCTCTCGTCGACGAAGATGGTGCAGACACCCTTGTCGTGTTTTACGACGGGGATGCGCGAGTTCGCGCTGATGAATCGAATGAGTTGTTCGCCGCCGCGCGGGACCACGAGATCGATGAGGTCGTCCTGTTGCAGCAATGCGAGCATGTACGCGCGGTCCGTTTCGCTCACCAACTGCACGGCGTCACCGGGCAGGCCGGCCCGTTCCAGGGCCGTGCGAAAGAGTTCATGTAAGATGCGATTGGTATGCACGGCTTCTTTGCCGCCGCGCAGGATTGCACAGTTGCCGCTCTTCACGCAGAGCGCGCCCA
Source organism: Leptonemataceae bacterium (assembly GCA_965227295.1). Taxonomy (GTDB): domain Bacteria; phylum Spirochaetota; class Leptospiria; order Leptospirales; family Leptonemataceae; genus JANSYA01. Next base: position 1,414,387 of record OZ245742.1, read on the forward strand.
CATCCACGGTAACGTTCGGTCGGGATTCGTAGATCGTAAACACGACGCCCATGGGCACGCGCTTTTGAATCATCTCCACGCCGTTCGAAAGTCGACGGCCGAGCACGACTTCGCCCAGGGGATCCGGCATGGCGGCGATTTCCCGGAGCGCCTGGATCATGTCGCCGAGGCGCTTTTCGTTGAGGCGGAGCCGGTCCACCAGGCTGGCCTTGAGTCCCGAGGTTTCGGCGGCTGCCAGGTCCTTTGCGTTTTCGGCCAGGATGCGTTCCCGTTCCGCACGGTCTTCGAGCAGGTCCGCGAGGATCAGTAGCGCACGGCTCCGGTCGGCGTCGGCACTGCTGCGGATGTAGCGAAACGATCTCCGGCTCACCGCGGCGAAGTCCCGGGCCGTATCGGTGAACGTTTTCGCACGATCGTAGAGGGCTTCCAGTTCGGCGTCGCCCGGGCTGACCGTCGCCGGACGGGCGGCGCTGCCCTGATTTTCTTGCACGGTGGTGGGAGGGTTCATACGCTGTCCTTCTACACCGGACTCGCCCTGTTTGGCGGATCTGGCAATGCTTTTAAACAAGCAAGAACGCCGCGGATCGCCCGCACGGCAATGCCTGGAGTTAGCATGAGTTCAACGAACGAACCGAATCTGCCGATCACCGACGAGACCTCGCCGGTTCTGGTATTTGTCCTCACGATCATTACCTGCGGCCTGTATCTCGTGTACTGGTACTATGTCACGTACCGAAACATTGAACGCCTCACGGGCTCCACGCCCACGGGCAACGTGTTCGTGTTCGATCTCGTGATCGCGGTGGTCACGGTTTTGATCTGGGGCATTTACGTGGATTACAAGATTTCCCAGCGCATCAATGAACTCAACCGCCGCTACGGCCTGGACGAGGACGATACGACCGTGCTCGTCGTGGTGCTGGACCTGGCCGTCTACGTGACCGGATACCTCACCGGCATCATTTCCAGCGCCATTCATCAGCATCAGTTGAACCGCATCAATCAGCGCGCGGCGCAGTCCGCACAGATCGGCGACGGCGGCCAGGCTCCGCCGCCGGCCGTCGGCGAAACGCCGTACAATTGACGCTAAGTATAAGTGAGTAAGAGTTATGAGTGTGATTGAATCAACCACCGCGGCGCCTCCCGGCGCCGAGAAACCCGAGCACCCGCGACCGGAAGAATGCCTCGCGCCCACGGAGTTCCTGGATTACGAACATCCGGCGGTGCAGGCTTACATCGAAGAACACGCCGGCACGTCCGGAGACACCGTGGAACGGTTGACGAAGTTGTACTACGCCGTACGTGACGGGATGCGTTACAATCCGTATTCGTTGAAGATCGGTCGCGAGCATTTTTACGCGAGTAACATCGTCGGCCTCAAGCAGAGCTACTGCATTCCGAAGGCGTTGCTCTTTGCGGCGGTCGCCCGCGCCCTGGGTGTTCCGGCGCGCCTCGGTTTCGGGGACGTGAAAAATCATCTTTCGAGCCGGCGACTCATCGATTATCTGCGTACGGATGTCTTCGCCTTCCACGGTTACGCCGAGCTGTACTTGAACAATGCCTGGGTCCAGGCCACGCCGGCGTTCGATGCGCGTCTCTGCCGCAAGTTTGCGGTGCCGCCGCTGGAATTCGACGGAGTCACGGACGGCCTCTTTCAACCCTTCGATCGCGACGGGCGGCAGTTCATGGAGTACATCCGCTATCACGGCGTCTTTGCGGACATGCCGCACCAGTGGTTGCTCGACGGACTCCAGCGCATGTACCCGCACATCTACGAAGAAGGCATGATCGACGGGGACTTGATGGAAGAATCGTGACCGGCCGCGAAACCTAAGTATCTTCCAGTATTAGATTGTCTCGATGGATCACTTCATCCGCGCGGGGGGCCAGGTCACGTTTGCGGATCTCCCCCGCCGATAGCCCGAGCATGGATTGCGTTTCGCGGTAGCTGTAATTCGCAATGCCGCGGCCGATGAGTTTGCCGCATTCGTCCGTAATCTCAATGACCTCGCCGGCCAGGAATCGGCCGCTGACGGCGCGGATGCCCACCGGCAAGAGTGATGAACCCCGTTCCGAAAGTGCACGCGCCGCGCCGGCATCCACGACGACACCGCCTTCGGCGCGCGCGAACAGCAGCCATTGCTTGCGCGCGGACAATGGTTTGTGGCGAGGAATCTTGATGAACGTGCCGATGTCTTCGCCTTCGAAAAACGCGCGCACGGGGTGATCGTGGTCGCCTGGAAGGATCGCCAGGGCACTGCCGCTCATGGAGCAGAGTTCGCCGGCGCGCAGTTTTGTGCTCATGCCGCCGCGGCCGGGGCCGGCCGGTCCGCCGGCCTGGCCACGGAGCGCCGTGTCGAGCCGATCAATCTCGGTAATGCGGGCGCCATCTACTAAGAATCCTTCAACAGATGTTAGCAGGATGAGCAGGTCCGCGTGAAACAAGGACGCCACGATGGCGCTCAGAAGATCGTTGTCGCCGAACTGTAGCTCGTCCGTGGCGATGGTGTCGTTCTCGTTCACCACCGCCAGCGCGCCGATGTCCAACAACTCGTGGAACGTACGGCCGACGTTCAAGTAAGCGCGGCGGTCGCGGAAGTCTCGCGCCGTGATCAGCAGTTGGGCCACGGGAATGCCGTCGCCGGCGAAGGCCTCGGCGTAGCGCGAGACCAGGCGGGATTGGCCGAGGGCGGCGAGGGCCTGGCGTCGAGTGATGTTCGGATCGGGTTGCAGTGAGCGACCGAAGTTGCGCAGGATGTGTCGCCCCGCGCCCACGGAGCCGCTGGAAACCAGGGCCACGTCGATGTTGCGTTCCCGCAGATAGCGCACCGCTTCGCGCAGTTTCGTGATCATGGCCGCGCTGATGCCGTCGTCCGCGGCGCTGTCGGTAATCAACGACGTGCCGACCTTAATTACCACCCGGCGAATATTAGTCTGCTCGAAGAAGTTCGCGCGGATCATTCCGGTGCTTCCTCGGTTTCTACGACGGGCGTGGGTACGGCGGTCTCGGGCTTCGGCAGAGATTCCTCGGCCAGAGTCGGCCCGGGAAAGTACTCGAACAGCTTTTCGATGAACGCCGGCGTGCCCTTGCCTTCCGCGGCGGAAAGATAGAGGACTTCCGGTACGCCGGTGCTCTCGCGCCACAGTTCCGGCTCGCGAATGGACGCCGCGACTTCATCGGCGAAGGCCTGGTCGTAGTCCATGAGATCCGTCTTGTTCATGACGACGAGGGCGGGGCGTTGCACCAGCTCCGGCGCGTACTCACGCAGTTCGCTCTGCAGCAATTTGATTTCGTTCGGTGCTTCCAGGTTTGCCGAGTCGATCACGTAGACGATCAGCCGGACGCGTTCAATGTGCCGCAGGAACGAGAGGCCCAGGCCCTGGCCGCGGCTCGCGCCTTCGATGATCCCCGGAATATCGGCGAGCAGCAGCCGGCGATACGCCTGGTTTTGCACGACACCGATGTTCGGTGTGAGTGTGGTAAACGCGTAATCCGCGATTTTCGGATGATTGCGGGAGACCGCCGAGAGCAACGTGGACTTACCGGCGTTCGGCAGACCCACCAGGCCGGCATCGGCGAGCAGCTTCAGGCGTAGCAGTAAGTTTACTTCATCGCCGGCTAAGCCGGGCTGAGCGTAGGTCGGCGTTTGATTAACCGAAGTGGCGAAGTGCTGATTGCCCAGGCCGCCCTTGCCGCCGCGAGCGATTACGAATTCATCTTCCGGGCGATGCAGGTCGGCCAGGCGCTCGCCGTTTTGCGCGTCCAGGACCTCGGTGCCGATGGGAACGTACAGCGTCAGCGATTCACCGGCGGAGCCGGACTTGTTGCGCCCGCGGCCGGGCTCACCGCCCGGAGCCGCGTAGAGCTTCGCCTTCATGAGATTGCCGAGGGTTTGCAGCGAGGAGTGCGCCTTCAGGATGACGTCGCCGCCCCGGCCGCCGTCACCGCCGTCCGGGCCGCCGTCCGGGCGAAACTTCTCGCGATAGAAGCTTACACACCCGGCCCCGCCGTGTCCGCCGCGGACACGGATTTCGATTTCATCGACGAACTTCATAATGTTCGGCGAGGCGAGGGGAAGCTGGTAGGCCGGCACGCGGAGTGCCGGTGCCGGGGATCAGACTTCGGCCGCGACGGGAATGACGCTGACCTTTTGCTTTTTGCGATCGATGTGTTCGAACTTCACCGTACCGTTTACGAGGGCGAAGAGGGTGTGATCCCGACCGAGGCCGACGTTGTCGCCCGGATGAATCTTCGTGCCGCGTTGACGAATGATGATAGTGCCCGCGTTGATGAGCTGGCCGCCGAAGCGCTTGACGCCGAGGCGCTGGGAATTCGAATCCCGACCGTTCTTTGTGGAGCCGCCGCCTTTTTTATGTGCCATGGTTTCGTTGTCTCCCTGTCGTACTACTGGATGATTTCAGATGTTATCGTCATTCGTTCGGGATACTGTTCCCTGAGAACTCGCAATCCCAGGAGCGCCGATTGAAACAAGAGTTCGCTCGCTTCGCTCCAGTCTTCCGCCGCGATCCGCGCCGTGTAGACTCCGTTATCTGCCTCGACCTTCACGGTGGGAAGATCGAGCAGGATCTTCAGACCGGCCCCGAGATTCTCCGCCAGGACCGAGACCGCCGCGCAGAGGATGTCCCGGCCGCGGGCTTCCAGTCCGGCGTGCCCTTCGAGCTTCAGGCCGATCGTGCGGTGATTCGGCAGGGACTCGACGGCGACCCGAATCAAGGTCTCAGGCGTTGATCGCCACCACCTGAAGCTTCTGGAGGTTCTGCCGGTGACCCCAGGTCCGCCGGTAGCCCTTGCGCTTCTTGTACTTGAAGCCGCGGATTTTCGGCGACCTCAGGTTCTCGACGACCTTCAGTTTTACCGAGGCGCCGCTGACCGTGGGTTTGCCCAGGGTCATTTTCCCGCCGTCGGCCACGCACAGCACGTCCTCGCAGGAGAACTCGGCGCCGGGCTCGTGGCCCGTGAGGTCCGTCAGGAGGATCTGATCTTTTTCTACTTTGTGCTGGTGTCCGCCCAGCCGGATGTATGCATACATAGCGAACTGCCAGTACACGAAAACCGCCCGTGATGTCAAGTCCTTCGATCGCGTACGCCCCGAATTTCCAGCGTGAGGGACACGCAGGGTGGCGCGCCGCGCCAGTCCGGAGCGCGAAGCGCGGAGGACCAAAGCCGAAGGCGGAGCCCGGAGTGGCCCGACCCCGCGCGTAGCGCGGGGGCACGCCCAAAAAGGTTTTGCCCGAGTTACTTCCAGCTGATTCGGGGCGCCCGCGATCAACCACTGCGCCGCATGAGGAACTTCTCCAGGTACTCCGTGATGTCCTGGATGTTCCGGTTGATCATGCGTTTGAATTCCGGCGGGATGTTCTGAGACTTGATGACCCGGTAGTAGTTCAGCGCGTTCTTGAGCATCTTGCGCCGCGTGAATTGCTGTGCCTTGATGAGCATGGGCTTGTACTTATAGTAAGCGTACTCCATGGTGTGGTAGTCGCGGCTGAGCTTGAAGGAATCCGGGATCTTACTGAAATCGTAAGTGAGCGTAAGGTACGGCGCGTCGTCCTCGTCCGGCGGCCGGAGTTCCAGCACGCCCTGGATTTCCTGCGGCGGCGGTTTCTTCTCGTCTTCGTCCGGTTCCAGGTCCGGAATTTCCGGGGCATCCTCCACGCCCTCGCTGAACGGTGCACCGCCGGGCATACCGTCAGCGGCGCCGTCATCGGCTTCGGTGGCGTCCGCCTGCATGGGATCCGGCGGGATGAACGGATCGTCGGCGCCCGGCATGCCCACGGGGCTGAGGTCCGGTTGTTCCATCTCAAGCTTTGCCGGCGGACGATCGTAGTCCGGCGGCGGGGCGAATTCCATCGGGGGGGCCGGCTTTGCCTGCGGTTCGGGTTCTGGTTCTGCCTCGGGCTCGGGCTCCGGTTCCGGCTCTTGCTCTGGTTCCGGTTCGTCCTCAATGAGCGGCTCGGACTTTGGTAGATCGAGTTTGGGTAGATCCTGGCCTTCTTCCAGGAGCGGATGCGATTTCGGAAGATCGAGGACGGGCAGTTCCGGCCCCTCTCGCTCGGACAGCTGAACCTTGAGCGCCTCGGGGACCAGAGGGGCAGCGAGTTGGGCCTGGATCGGTACCCGGGGCAGCGGCAGTTCGGGTTGCTTCTCTTCTTCTTTCTTTTTGTCTTTATTCTTGAGGTAATCCTCGTACTCTTTCTTGCGCTGTTTGTGCTTTTCGAGTTTTTTAAGAAACTCTTCGCGTTCCTTAAAAAGATCCTTTTTGCGTCGGTCTTCTCCCGAGCGTCGGTCCCGGCGTTTCGGATCGAAGCTGCGTCGGCGATCCTGGCCGCTACGCCGTTCGATGCCGCTCCGGCGATCTTTCAGCGGAAGATTCTTGAACTTCTCCCATTCCCGGTCGAAATCCTCGTCGGTCCATCCCTCGGTGATGAGGTTGCCGTTCTCATCAAACCGAAAGCCTTCCGGGGCATCGCTTTCCGTTTCGGTGCCGGGCTCAGCCAGGCCCAGGGCGTCGCCCGTGCTGACCGAGACGATCTCGCCCATGGCCGGCATGGTGGTTCCCTGCGGTGCCGCGGTGAGCTTGGTACCGGGTGGCAGGGTGAGCTGGACTCCGCCGGCCCCACCTTCGCCGCCGGGGCCCCCGCCGCCGCCCGCAGGAGTTCCTGTACCGGCCCCCCCGGGCGTTCCGCCACCGCCGGTCCCCGGGCTACCGCCTGGAGCCTGGCCGGTCGGCGCGCCCTGGATGTTGATTTGCCCCGTGGCGTTGATGGAGCCCGTGGCTGTCACCGGCCCGCTGATGACGGTACTTTCGCCGGAAGGTGCTCCCGGGTCGCCACCGGCCGCGCCGGCTCGACCCGGAGCAGGCGCTGAAGCCGGAGCCGCGGGAGCCGAGGGAGCCGACGGTGCCGCCCCGGAAGGGGGAGAACCGGCGGGAGATCCGCCGCCGGACAGGGCCGGGAACGCCTGGGCCAGTTGCTGGACGATGCCTTCGGAAATATTGCGGAGTCCCTCGGAGAGATTCTCGAGGGCGATGGCCTGGGTCGTCAGTGGAACGATAATCTCGGGAAACTGGAGGCTGTCCGCTTCCTCTTCGAGGTCGGTCCCGGACAGCCAGCGTTTGATGTCCTCGATGTTTTGATCGAGCTTGCGGCGGACCTCGTCGTCGTCCACGCGGCTGCGCACGCGTTCGAAGATTGCCAGGGCCTCTTCGGCCTTTTGTTTTTCTACGAGGGCGTCCGCGTTGGTCAGTGCCCGGCGATGGTAGGCGTGCCGTGATGAGCGCGCGATGATGTCATCGGTGGAGTACGTAACCTGGAGCGGCTTTTGCCGGGCCCGGCGTGTGGACGGCTTTTGTTTTTCTTCGCCGGGAACGACCTTGCCCTCTACGGGCGTGGGCATTTGCTTCAGGGTTTCTTTGAGATCTTCCAGGCCCTCGCGGTCCCCGAGAACGACAGGTTTGCCGGCGTCCCCGGGTCCAGCACCCGGTCGTCCCGCCGGGGGCAGATCCGGACTGGAGCGCGGCCCGGCACCGTCCCCGCGGACTTCTTGTTCGCCGTCCTCCGGATCCGCTTTCTTTTCTCCCATGGCGGCCCACAGGCCGACACCGGCCGTCAGGGCTCCCAGGAGTGTGAGGATCAGGACTTCCATGAATTCTGAAGCTTGCCCACGAGGGGGCTCTTATTAAAATCGTCCTCCGGCCGCCCGGATTTGAGATCTTACGTCACGTTAAATTATGGCCCTTCCCGTAGAACGACTCAACGAACGCTTCGAAGGCGAATTCAAATTCAAGGGGCGCACATTGAAAGTTCCGTTCACCCTGCCCGGCGATCTGGTCCAGTTCCAGTTGAAGTTCCGCGGCCCGAAGCACGAGCGCTTCCGCGTCGTAAAGATCGAACGGGCGGAGAGCTATCCGCCGGAGCTGCGCCTCGAAACGCCGTTCTGTCCGTACCACGGTCGTTGCGGGGGCTGCCGGGCTCAGCATCTGGAGTATAACCCAACCCAGCTGCAAATCAAGGCCGTTCCGATTCAAGAGCAGATGGAAGCAGTCTGCGGCCGGCGACCGAAGTTGATCCCGGCACCGGAGATCCAGAGCTATCGCCATCGCATGGATTTCGTCGTGGACGGCGAGCATGTGGGCCTGCGACCCATCGGTGATTTTTCGAGTTTCGTGGACATCGAGTCTTGCGGGATCCAGCGTCCCGGGGCGAACGCCGCGCTGGCATTGTGCCGTGAGTTGCTCCACGAATTTCCGGGCGCCGCGTATCGGCGCGAGGATCGTAGCGGTTGTTTAAAGTATGTTACGATTCGGCAGGGCTTTGAGAGCGGCGTGATCGTGCTGACGGCGCAGGAAGAGGGGCGGGGCCTGCGGGATTATGCGGACTTCGTCGCGAAACTTACGGACCGCCTGGTATTGGAGCGTGATCGTAAGGATTCACCGATCTTCGGTTACTCTTTGATCGAAACAAGCGCCGATACGCATGAGAACGAGGTATCGTGCGGCCCGGGCGGGCGGGTCATTGTCGGGCGCGGTGGTTATGACGAGCTGATCGGCGGGCAACGCTTCGATGTGCCGTACGATGCCTTCTTTCAGCCGAACCCGCCGGCATTCGACGGCCTGCTGGCTCGCGCGTTCGAGTGGATTGCCGCGCACGACGTGCTCGCGGCTTTGAACGGCGACGGTCGGATGCTGGATTTGTACGCGGGCGCGGGAGTGCTTTCGGCCGTGACGGCGGCACAGTTCCCGCAGGCCTTCGGTTCCGTGAGGGGTTTTGAGTTTACGGAGTCCGCCGTGGAACGGGCGCCGGTTAACTTTCAGTCAGTCGGCTTTAGTGGCGAAACAGATTTCCGCGCGGCCGACCTGAATCAACCATCGGAAGATCTTTTGCAAGATGCGGACTTGCTCATCGCCGATCCGCCGCGGGCCGGACTTTCCGGTAAGCTGTGCGCGGCGATTGCGGAGCGCCGGCCGGCGCCGTGGTTTCTGTACATCTCGTGCAATCCGAAGTCGCAGCTTCGCGATCTGGAAGTGCTGCTGGATCAGTACGAAGTCGTGGAAGCATGCGTGGTGGATTGTTACCCGCATACGCCGCATCTGGAGCAGGCCGTGTTATTGCGGCGGCGTTGAGATTCATGGTACGGCACCTGGAGAGTTGCGGAATGTTACGGGGTGGCGAACGGCGTCTTCGGCCCGGAACGTTTGGGAGTCACGTCTCCCGAAGCTGAGTTGCCAGGCCGCGTCCGGGCCGAAGTAGACTCTCTTTGCAAAACGCCTGCCCGCAACTCCGAAGAGCCGTAGCCAAAAAATCCCCGTTAACTTTCCGAGATTTACACCTTGATTCTTGCAGCCAACGCCGCGATTTTCAATCTTCGTGGTGCCAGGCTTCGGCCACGGCCTTTGCAACGATCGCAGCCACGCCTGGTTCCAGCGGCGACGGAATCACTTTGTCCGGGGACGGATCCTTCACCGCTTCTGCCAGGGCTTTCGCCGCGGCGAACTTCATTTTCTCGGTGATGCGTCTTGCTCCGGCGTCCAGTGCGCCGCGGAAGATGCCCGGAAACGCGAGAACGTTGTTGACCTGGTTCGGATAGTCACTGCGGCCTGTGCCGATCACGAAGGCGCCGGCGGCCTTCGCATCTTCCGGCATGATCTCCGGTATCGGGTTTGCCATGGCCAGGATGACGGGTTTGTCGGCCATGCTGCGGACCATGTCCGGCGTGACCACGCCCGCCACGCTCACTCCGACGAAGACGTCCGCATCTTTCAACGCGTCGGCCAGGTCCCCCGTGCGCCCTTCGCGGTTCGTAATGAGCGATAAACGATTCTTAACGACGTTGCTCTTTACGTCGGCGCGATCGCGGTGGATGATGCCTTTGCTGTCGCAGACGACCACGTCCTGCACCGGATCGCAGACACCGACGTCGTGGTCTTCGTCGAGCAACATGCGCGCGATGGCCGTACCGGCGGCGCCGGCGCCGTTCACGACGACGCGTAGTTCGGACATGGATTTGCCCGCGATCTTTGCCGCGTTGAGAATCGCTGCCAGCGACACGATGGCCGTGCCGTGCTGATCATCGTGAAATACGGGGATGCCCAGGTCCTGCAGGCGCTCTTCGATTTCGAAACAGTTCGGCGCGGCGATGTCCTCGAGATTGATGCCCGCGAATGTCGGCGAAACAAAACGACAGACTTTGATGATTTCCTCGATATCCTGTGTGCGCAGGACGAGCGGGACCGCGTCGATGTTCGCATACTCTTTGAACAGCACGGCCTTGCCTTCCATGACCGGCAGCGCGCCATAGGCGCCGATGTTGCCAAGGCCGAGGACCGCGGAGCCGTCTGAGACCACGGCGACGCTGTTGCCTTTCATCGTCAGTTCCCGCGCGCGATCCGGATGGCCGGCCAGGACTTCGCTCACCCGCGCGACGCCGGGGCTGTACATCAAAGAGAGATCGTGCTGATTGCGGATGGGCGCCTTTGCGCGGATTTCCAGTTTGCCGCGATGTTTTTCATGAAAGGCGAGGGATTCTTCGAAAATGTCCATGGGCTTGCGGGCATGTTTTTGGGATTGGAGACGAGGGCAAGCGGTACCAACACAATCCTTCAGCGCTCGAACGGGTCGAGCAGTGAGACCTCACAGCCTTCGAAGTCGCGGGTATTGCCGGTTACGAGCGTCAGGCCGTGAATGATGGCGGTTGCGGCGATCAGCATGTCGGCCTGTGTATGCGTCCGTCCCCGGCGGCGCTGGCGGCCGCGCAGATTGCCGGCCAGCTTCGCAGTTGCTTCATCTACCGGCAACACCTGGCAGTACTCGTTTAGAAAGCCTTCCAGCCATTTTTCGATTCGTGGGCTTTCTTTTGCCGCCAGGCCGTAGGTAATCTCTTCGATCGTTACGACACTCAAAGCGATCCGCGCCGTCGTCTCGGCCCAGCGTAAGACTCCCTGATTCGGCCTTTTGCGGACGAGTTCGCTGACCACGTTAGTGTCACAGAGCACACTCATCGAGCACCGGCGTCTCCGGCGAAGGCGTTCTTCCGGTCCTTGCGACGAGTGGGGCGAAACTGCACGTCCTCTTCGGTCATGATATCCCGAAGTTCATCAAAACGATCGGCGATGGACCGGCGATTGCGACGCTTCCGCCATTCGTCGAATTCCCGAAAGACTTCTACGCCCACCACCACCGCAACCGGCTGATCCCGATTCAGAACGACTTGCGGTTCCTTTTCCGCGGCCCGGATCAACTCGGAGAGCCGTTGCTTTGCGTGTCCAATTTTCCAGTCCATGTTGGACAAGCTATCTGCACGTGGAGAGTTCGTCAAGAACAGGTCACAGAACGGCCAGTGGGCTGTTAGGTTGACTTATCCCGTCATCTTCCCCGCAACCGCATCACCAGCATCATGCCCACAACCCCCAAACCCAAACACACCCACCACGCGCTTTGAAATTGCAGGCGGAGCGGGGTGCGTTGGGATATATGGATTGACCCGGCGATTCACTCTTGTAAGATCTTAATTTTGACCGCAGCCGAAGCTAAGAAAATCCTGAAAGAACTGAAGGCCGGTAAACGTTTCGCCACGCGCTTTCAAGAACAGGAATGGGGCCTCTACTATAGTGACGGCGACGACCGCTATATCGAATGGGGCCGCGAGGCGGACCTCAGCGGGCGCGGGAAGGATCGGTCGTTCGAGAACCGTTTGAGCGAGGACGAGGCGATTGGGTTGTTGAAACAGTACAGCTACAATCGGACGCGCGGGGGAATGCGGTAGGATGATTGTACGATCACCGGCGGGCCGAAACCCGCCGGTAAGTGGAAATCAGTAGCGGTTCGCTTTCGGACGTGCTTCGTTTACCACGAGGTTGCGGCCGTTCACTTCCGTTTCCGACAGTGCGTTCATGGCCGCGATGGCTTCTTTTTTGTTCGGCATCTCCACGAAGCCGAAACCGCGGGAGCGGCCGGTCTCACGGTCGGAGACGATGTGAGCGGAAGACACTTCGCCGTGAGCGGTGAAAAGTTCCGTTAATGCGCTCTGATCGATATCAAAGCTGAGGTTACCTACATACAGGTTCATGTTAGTTATCCAGATGATTGATTCGCTTCGCCTTTTGAAGACGATTTCGGGAACGTAGGTACAGAACGGTGAAGAAGATCGGTGAGGAGGGATCCAGACTGAGACGTCTCGGGTTCTAATGCCGGGGTATACCGTTATCGGTATCGAAAGTTAGATAGAAGCGTGGGGGCATGATATCCAGATCTCGCCACGGGTCAAGTGGAATGCAGAAAGCGCTGACAGATTCCGATGAATGAGCGCTGACACCACGTTCGGATCTTTGCTCACGACAACTGCGCTCTGGCCCTGAACAGGCATCGCCTCACGCCCATTCCGGCGCGGGCAACTCGACGCCGTCCCTCCCCGCGCTGAAGTGATGATCGCCCAGATACCGCAAATCCTCGCGTCGAATGTCCCGCGGATCGCAGTGGCCAAGGGCGCGGGTAAGATCGAGCATGTCCTTGTGAAAGCCCGTGACGTAGTGATGAATCCGCGTGGCCTTTTCGGGAACATTGAGGCCGCGCATGCGCCATGGGCTGTTCGTGGCGATGCCGGTGGGGCAGTGGTTCGTGTGGCACTTGAGCGATTGGATGCAGCCCAAAGACAGCATGGCCCCGCGCGCCGTTTCGATGACGTCGGCGCCGGCGGCGAAGGCCACCGCGGCGTGAGCCGGCGTGAAAATTTTGCCGGAGGCCGAAAGATGCACCTGGTCACGGATGCCCGCGGACTTTAACTTGCGATCAAGATAAGCTACGGTTTCGATGCAACTGCCGTAGCCGACGTAGTTGACGAATACGTTGTCGCCCGCGCCGGTGCCTCCGTCGGTGCCGTCGAGCTGAATCGCGTCCGGGCCCTTGCCGCTGGCCTTCATCGCCTCGACGAGCATGTCCAGTTCCGGCAGATAACCCACGCACATTTTGATACCGACCGGCAGTTCGGTGAGTTCGCGGATTTCGTCGATGAAGTCCATGAGTTTCGCGAGCACCTCTTGCGGTGACCCGGCCAGAAGCTCGGCGTGCTGCGCCGGCGAAATGACGCTTTTGCCCGCGGGTACTTTGCGAACCGCGGCGATCTCCGGCGTTACCTTGGAACCGGGCAGGTGGCCGCCCTTGCCGGGTTTCGCGCCCTGGGAGATCTTAAGTTGCAGCATGCGAATGTTATCGTGCGTGCGCACGAGTTCTTTTAAGAGATCGCGGTTGAGCCGGCGAGTCTCGCGGCCGTCCGGTAACGTCGCCGCGTCGCCCACACCGAACTTGCCCGTGCCGATCTGAAATACCACGTCGTTGCCGGCGACGCCGTGCGGGCCGTAGCCGCCTTCGCCGGTGTTGCAATAGGCCACGTCCTTTACCCCCAGGCTGATGGCCTCGGCCGACTTGTAGTTGATGGAGCCGTAGCTCATGCCCGAGATGTTGACGCTGCTCGTGACGTGGAAGGGCTTTACGTTCTTGCGATGCGCACCGATTTCAAAGCCGTAACTGACGTTCGGCCGATCCGCGGGAAAGTTTTTATGCAACATGCGCGCGCCGATGGTATTGTCGCCGTCGTAGTTGTCCAGCTCCGTGCCGAAGGCCGTCAGCGCGGAAACGGCGTGCGCCTTCTGGTAAATGTAATCTCGTACGATCCTTGGAATGGGCCGGCCGTCGACGTTGGTTTCGTTGAAGTATTGTAAGTATTTATCGCGGAAGACGCGCTCAAAGACGAAACGCAACCGTCCGAGGGGGCCGTAGATGCGCACGATGGCGTGATCGTCCTGAAAGAAAAATTCGCGCAGAACGTAGACTGCCAGGGCCGCCCCCACTGCACCGAGGCCGTAGGGCCAGCCGTAGATGTACGCCAGGAACGGTGACGCGATCAAAGCTACGTAACTCACCCCGTCGGCGATGATCTCCAGCGGGGGCCGGTACTCCGGCCGGATGAGCGCGCGTTCTTTACCCCGGGATCGGAAGCGCGCCAGGAGTTTGTGCGCCGGTTTCGATGCGTCGTAAGCCATACGCTATTCACGTATGGGAAATGGATGTGCCAACCATTATTCGGGGTTGCGCAACGGCTATTCAAACCCTGGATCGATCTTCCCCGACGCGAGCAGATCCTGCCACTGCTGCGCATCGTGGGCGACGACGACGTTCACGTCCGGGTGTGCCGCAACGAATTCGTGAATGGCGCGAATCTGCTGAGCCACGGAGTCGCGGTCTTCTTGCAGAAACAACATGCTGACGAGTCGTGGTCGCGCGGCCAGACGACGAACGCCTTCCATGTTCCAGACGATGTCTCCGACGAACAGAAACTCCTGGCCGTCGCGCTTACGGACGTAGATGATCTGACTGCCGGTGGAATGGCCGGCCGCCTTAAGCAACGCGATGCCCGGCATCGGTGAGTGAATGCGATCATACTCCAGCGGCGTAAACTTATCCAGCGCGCCCTCCGGGAACTCGGCGAGCTCAATGGTCGGCCCGTGGATCTGTTCTTCCAGCAGCGCCGTGTGTCCGGCAATCTCATCGAGGTACGGCGACTGTGCAATGCCGCCGACGTGGTCCATGTGTTCGTGGGTGGCGATGATCAAATCTGCCGCGCGCATGGCATTCTGCATTTCGTCGAAGCGTTCCGGAAAGAAGCCTTCGTCGCTGAAGTACTTTTTGTGCAGATGCTCATCGTGCGCCGTGTCTACAATGACGGAGCGCCCGTCGGCATACGTGATCTGGAACGATGTAAAGACCATAGGCCGCTTCTTGAAAAACGAATCGCCGGCGATCACTGCCGCGGCGGGAAACCCGCCTTCGCCCACCAGGAGGCCGTTGATGTTCACGGGGCCATTTTCCTGCGGCCCGGCGGCAGCTCGCAATCCGGCGAGGTCAATCTTGTAACTCGACGTCTCCGGCACGGGGCCCTGGTCGAAGAAATACCATTTGAGCCCCCAGCCGACGACAACGACGGCGATCAGAATGTAAACGATGCGCTTGCCCATACACCGAAACTGAGACCGCCGCTGAGAATCGCAAGCCCGAAGAAGACTATGGTGTATGGTAGATACTTTTTTGGGCGCGTCGCCTGCGGCGACCGCGCTGCTTCGGGCTCCGCTTCGCTGCGGGGGCTGACCAAAAAGGTCCTGGATACGGACTTGACACAACGAAAATTCCTGGAAAAAGGCGACGGCCGGTTGAGGCTCTGCCCATGTCAGATCCGCACGCAGACGAACTTTTCCCTGAAACGACCGAATTGAGTGGTGCCTCGCGAAAGCCCAGGACGCAGAAGTTCAAGCCGTATGTTCAAAACGAGAGTTATCTTTTCCCGCCGAGTACAGAAGACTACGTGGAGCCGGGGCATCTGGCACGGATTGTCAGCGAGTTGATTGACAGGATGGACCTCAGTGAACTCTACACTGCCTATCGCGGCGGCGGCACGAGTGCGTATGATCCGCGCATGATGCTCAAGGTCTGGGTGCTGGGTTATCTCAACCGAATTTACACGGGCCGGCAACTGGCAAAAGCCCTGCGCGAGAACATTACATTTCTCTGGATCAGCGGCAGTCAGCGACCGGACTTTCGGACGTTGAATCTGTTTCGCAAACGCCTGGAGAAGCCGATGCGTTCGATCTTTCAACAGATCGTAATGTTCGCGCTGGATGAGGGAGTCATTACCGGTCGCGAAGTATTTGTGGATCACACGAAGATGGAAGCAAACGCGAACCGGCATCGTTTTTACTGGCGCAAGACCGCGGATCGTAAGCTTACCGAAATCCAGACGGAACTCGATGAACTCTTCAAACACATCAAAGCATTGAGCGAAGCCGAAGATCTCGAATACGGCGAACGCGATCTGGAGGAGATGGAGCGCGGCAGAGTTTCTCCGGAAGCGCTGCAATCGTTGGTTGAATCTACAAACGCGGCGCTCAAAGCCGACCGGATAGATGCGGAGACTGCCGCAGACACTAAAAAAAACTCCGCAGAACGCGTGAGTTAGAACGCCGGCGCGAAAAGTACGAAAAACAGCGGGAAATCCTGCAAAATCGCAATGGCTGTTCGCGCACGGATCATGACGCCCGGCCGATGCGCATGAAAGACGGCATCATGCGGCCCGGTTATAACGAGGGCATCGCGGTATCGAATCTTTTCGTTACGGCGTATGTTGTCAGCGACAACGGCAGCGATCCGGTAAGCTTCCCGGAATTGATGGACAGTGTCCGCGAACATCTCCCCGAGGCAGAAGCCGTGATTGCCGACGGCGCTTACGGTACGGAAGAAAACCTCGCGTACCTCGAACGACACGGCATCCGGAGCTATGCAAAATACAGTCACTACGCTCGTGAAAGATCTCCAAAATGGAATGAAGAACGTGTACGCTTGAACCGTTTTTCGTATGATGAATTCAGTGACGTCTATACCTGCCCGGCCGGGGGGACGTTTGCCTTTTCAGCGAACGAAGAGTCGTCTGAGTCGCACGGGGTATGTGGAGCACAGCCGTGAGTACAGCGCGCCTCCGGATTGCATACAGTGTCCGTTACGGCAGAAATGCACGCCGGGTAGTTCCGGCACGCTGACCGTGCGTCCGAATCTGGAGAGGCTGCGTAACATCACACGAGAGAATCTTAACAGCCCGCAGGGTCGTGAGTTTCAACGAATGCGGGGCCATGCTGTGGAAACCGTTTTCGGAGACGGCAAATTCAATCAAAAGCGGCGCCGGTATGTAACCCGGGGCCTTGCCGGTGCACAAGCCGACGCCGGGTTGTTCTATCTTGCCCATAATGT
Organism: Leptonemataceae bacterium; assembly: GCA_965227295.1. Lineage (GTDB taxonomy): Bacteria > Spirochaetota > Leptospiria > Leptospirales > Leptonemataceae > JANSYA01. The sequence continues at coordinate 1,431,193 of OZ245742.1, forward strand.
TAAAAGAATGAGCTGCGAACGGAGCCTGCACACCGAGGGGGTGGCGGAGAACCGCGAGCCCGGGCCAGGCTTGCCCGGAGGGTGAGCCGGTCGCCGAAGGCGAGGCCCGGGCGTTCGCGTAGCGACGCGGGTCGGAGCCAGGGGGAGCGGAGCTCCCCCCAATAAAATGAATGCCCTATCTCTTCTGGCAGGCCACTTTTTGGTCAGCCCCGGCCTTCGGCCCCCTCCACATCGCTCGCGCGAAGAGCCCCGAATCACAAGCGCCGGGGATCGGAAGGATCGCGATGATCGATAAGTCTCTTCTCCGCCCCGGCATACGAAGCGAATCCCAGAGCCAACAACCACACACCGCCGATCAAGAGGCCGCCGGCTTCGCGAAACACTTCGTTGTTGAGATAATCTTCCACGAAACCCGGGAACATAAACGCGGCGGCAAGCACGTAGGTCGCACCGAGGAGCAGAGCCACGCGACCGGACCAGCGGTTCCCTGCCGTGGCCACGGCGAAAGCCGCTGGAATCGCGTAGACGAGCATCCAGAAGAACATATCGGAGTCGTTGAGCTGGAGCAAGATCGCCCAGGCAAACAACAGGGCGAAGGGAATCGCAAGGATGCGCAGGATGGATTTCATGAACTCACCGTAGTTTCAGTCACCCGCGGAGACGGCCAGACGAAAGCCGGCGCTGCGATCTTCGGCCAGGCTGGGAAATCCGCCGTAGTCTCGAAAATTCGACGCCGCGTACTCCCGGGACTGGTCGAAGCTCCCTCCGCGGATCACCTTAAAGACGCGCCCGCTCACCGCGCGTTTCACCGGAAGCCGGTGCCCGGGATACGCCTGGTACCAGCTCGCCGTCCATTCCCGGGCGTTCCCGCACATGCCGAAGATGCGATACGGACTCTCATCGCGGATCGCCGTAACGGGAATCGTGTCGCCGTGGCCGGATTCCAGAGTGTTGCACTTTGCCGGATCGAACTCGCCGCGAAAGGGAAAGGCCGGCGGCGCATTGTAAACCGACGTCGGATCGCCGTTGATCTTGACGGCGCGCGCATCGCCGCGGGCGGCGAACTCCCATTCGAACTCCGTGGGCAATCGTTTACCGGTCCAGCGCGCGTAGGCCTCGGCGTCCCGGTAGCTGGCGACGATGACGGGATGATTCGCCTTGCCCCGCGGATAGCGACCGTCTTTCCAGGACGGCGGGAACGGATGACCGGCCTCGGTGCAGAAGCGATGGTACTCGACGTTGGTAACTTCGTATTTATCGAGGTAGAACGGTTTGATGCGCATCATCACTTCGAACTCCCGCCGATCGTAGTCGGGGTTGAAGTTGTCCAGGTTCGGATTGTCGCCCTGGCCGAAGATCGCGAAGCCGCCGGGAATATAACGCATCTGCTTGCCGTCCACCTGGTGGCGAATCTCCGGCAGGGCTCGCCGGGCCGTACGATCTACGGCCGGCTGCACCGGACGTAGATAGCCCAGCTTGCGGCGGTAGAGCCCGGCCCGATAGCCCACGGACAGGGTGCGCAGGCCGTGATCGCGTTCCAGATCAAAAGTACCGAAGAGCAAGAACTCACGCAACTTCGCCGGTCGTCGATCGTAGCGGATTTCGAGACGATTCGCCGTGAACGTGCCCGCCACTTCGCCGCGTCGGTTCAGCAGGGTGAGCGGGCGTTGCTTTTTCAAGAAGTACTCCCGGATCTTCTCGGCCTCGTCCCGCTGCAGATCCAGTGGATCCACGCTGAGAATGCGCAGGGCGCCTTTGCGTTTCTGCACCGCCACGACCTCGCCCAGCCCGATGAACTCCCAGCGGTCCCCGCTCCCCTGATCCACGTGTTTCGGGAATTCAAGGGCCGGATACTGCAGTCCGTCCGGTCCCTGGGAGAAGCCCGCGGTCGGAATTCCGGGGATCAGGGCGAGCATTATATAGAAGACTGTGCGGATCTTGAGCTGAACGGGCATGGCGGCCTCGAAAAAAATGCGATTCTATGGCTCAGTATCGGCAAATCGCCGGAAATATGTCACACCCATGTGGTATAAGGGAGGCATCAAAAGCGAACGGTGCCTGCGGCGCCGGCGCGAAGGACACAGCAGGCAACAAAATGCAAAAAAAAATGCAGCAAACAGATGATTTGTGCTTGTCGTTTATGTAGTGCTTTGATAGCCTGTGAGTATAAATTTTTATTGATCGACGGTGGAAAAGCCTCTCAAATCGTGGTAAATTGTCCAATGAGACATAAACTTTGAGGTTTTGAATCCGTCTATATAACTGAGTATAAGAGGTAGACCCATGATCGTAAAAGAAGCGGAAAACCCGATCTACCATCGACGGAAGCGAGAAAGCCTGCCCGGGCGCGGACTGGATGCCCGCCCCGGCAATCACGAGAAAAGCTTCGACCAGTATCTCCTGGAAGCCTTCCAGGGCGAAGTCGTGAAAAAAGGCGATCGTTTCGCTGACGACGTCAGCAACCTCACGCGTGAGAATCTCATCCGGCTCAGTTCCGTCTGAGCCGGACCTGTAGCGAAGAAGTGAATTGAAAGTCACACAGGTTGAAGATTTCCGAATGCGCGTGTAAGGGGAATGGTACGCAGTTTGCCCGCCCGCTCTCCAGCGGACGGCCGGTAAGTCTGTGTGCCCTGTGCCGGGCAGTCTCCCCGCCCTGGCTACCTCGACGGCGTTACTTGAAGCGGTACTTCATGAAGTCCATGAGACCCTGGTGCAGTTCGCGCTTGCCGTCTCCTTTCTCTTTGACCAGCATCTCCCGGTTGTCGTGAATGATGACGTCCTCTTTGAGCTTGTCCTCGCACCGCTGGATGATCTCATCCCGATTCTGCGCCAGAAACTCGCGGCTACCGTAAATGTGGTGATAGCCCTGAATCGGAATGCGCACAATGTCTCGCACGGATGCGGCGCCGACGTCCACCATATCCAGTAGTTTCTTCGTGCCTTCGCCCATCTTCTCCAGATCGTCGCGAATGGGGTAGCGGCCGCGCTGCCAGGCCTCGTTGATCTTCGTCTTGAGCGCCTCGAATAGCTTGTTTTCCTCGGTGCCCAGGGTCTGCACCGCCTCGGAATCCTCGGCGCGCTTCCGGGCGAGTTTGCGCACTTCCTGCCGGGCCTGTTTCTTTTTTTCGGTGTCCGTGGTTTCCGGGGCGCTGCCGCGAATGCGCATGAGCCGGCGGTCTTCTTCCGCCTGCATGGTATTGCGGATTTTTGCCAGGTTGGTGTCGGAGATCTCCGAGCTTGTGAGAAAGAGGATGAGCCGGGACCACCACGGCAGGTGTTTTACGTAGGATTTGCGAATGGCCCGGCGCAGGCGGTCGATGTATACCGGCGCCAGATATTCTTTGATTTTTGCGTCCGGCAGACGAAAGACACCGAACAGGTTTTCCAGCACGCGGAGTAGATAGGTATCCTCGCTCTTTTCGAACAGTTCGATGGCCATGTCCACAGCCTTTGCCGTGATCTGCCGGTCTTTGTAAATGATGTGAATGTTATCGAAGAGGTCCAGGTCCACCTCGTTCGTGATCTCGGAGGAATCGAGGTACGGTTCCGTGCAGGCGATGATGCCCGGCACCCGGCCCTGTAACATCATGCGCAGAAATGTTTCGGGGATGTTGATGCTGCGATTGTTGCGCGTACGGTACAAATTGCCGAAGGCCTTGATCTTCGCCACGACGTCGCGCATTTCGTTTTGTTCGGAAGTCTTCGCCTGGTGTTTGGAAAATTGTTTGAGCCAGTCGCCCAGCTTCATGACCTCGACGGCCAGTTGCACTTCTCGTATGGGTGGTTCGCCGATGGCGGATAGTTTTTCGTACGCCAGTCCCGCCAGCTTCGAGTAGTACTCGTAGTTACTGATCTCGCCGGCCTTCTGCTGTTTCGTAAGAGCGGTAACGGTTTCAGCAGGCATCCAGTCGCCCATGTGCTGCGGACTTACGAACTGACTGAGCGCCGCAAAGCGGTTTTGAATCTCACCGGTCTTCGCGAAGAGCACGATGTCGTAGACCTTGTCGGCACCGGGGAAGCCGGCCTTGCGGATGTCGTCACAGCTCAGTGATACCAACAGGCGATCCCGGACGGCCTGGATCAACAGCGGACGATAGAGGCGCTTGTAGATTTCCTGGTTGACCTTGCGGATGTTGACGATGTCCGCCTGGGTTACGGCGCCAAGGCTCTTTTCGTCCACGTACATGCCGCGGAGGACGAAGTCGGCGCGGCCTTGCTGGAACGGCAGCTCGGATACCTTCGTCACGCTCTGGAATAAGGTGGCGTAGTCGTACCCGAATTCGGCGGTTTCGATGACGGCCTTAAGTACGCGCAGCGATGTTTGAATCGTGGAACGATAGCCGACGATGACTTTGTCCGTGTGTTTGTCCGTGGGCGCGACGTAACGCGTAATGAAGCTGATGCCGACCTTCGCATCCGGGGCGACCTCGCGCAGCACGTGGATGAACGCCGGGTTCTGTGCGGCGAGGGCCAGGCATTGTTTCGCCAGGTCCTCGTCGTTGGGCATGGGAATTTTATCGCTGATGCTGCGCTTGTAGATGAGCAGGTCTTTGGATACGTCCTGGAGCTCCGGATAAAAGACGTCCTCGCGACGGAAGACGCCGGTGAGGTAGCGCTGGATGGCCTCGTAGACCATGCTCAGCTGCTTCACGTTTTCGCGGAAGTCGGGGGACATTTCCGGTCCGTAACTTCCCTGGGAACTGAAGATGCGACCGGCATCGGCGGGATGAAGGGCGAGTATCTTGCGCGGGTCCTGCTCGAAGCCGTCGTAATCGCTGCCCGGGTCGTGGGAGGCTTCGATGTCTTGTTCTTCGGAATCGCTCATTCTTGTTCGAAAGAGTGCGGCCGCGCGTGCCGGGTTTCCAGCAGCTCGCGCTTGAGATCGTCCGGTGTAAACAGCGGGCGTTGTAACGCGCCGCGGCCGGTAACCGCTGCCAGCACCAGAAAGCCCCCGTAAACGAAGACCCAGGGATTCAGGGAATAGTCGTTCGTCTCACGGATGTAAGTGTGTACCGGATTCGGAAAAATAATCCCCGCCACATACAGAATCGCAACCAAAATTACGCCGCCGTAGTACAGCGGCAGTCGATAGCGGCCGGCCGTTCCGGACAGATAGAGGAACAGGCCCAGGATGGCCGGCAGAATGAACAGCGTGCGATAGTTGGAACCTCTGGACGGCGTTTCCGGTGACATAAGATCCACCTCGTAGGTGATCCAGGGGGCCAGGCCGGCGAAGGCGAGCGCCAGGCTCGCGATGACGAAGGCAATTTGCATGATGTCCATGCGGCTGAGCTGTTCGCCGATCCAGCCGATCAGTGCGCGTCCCACACCGATCCAGCCGAGCATGATGACGCGGAGGAGTTCGCCGAAGCGGCGGAAGATCATTCCAAATGAAGTCATAGTAGAAGTTAGAGGGTGAACTGGATTTCCAGCTCCACCGTGGCGCCGAGGGGCAGGGCTGCCACGCCGACCGCGAAGCGGGCGTGTTTGCCGGCATCGCCGAAGATTTGTTGCGCCATGTCCGAGGCCCCGTTGGCGATTTTATGATGTTCGAAAAAGTCCGGCGCCGATGCGACAAAGGCGCCGAGCTTCAGCACGCCGCCGATGTCGTCGAGTTTTGCGACTCCGCCGGCGGCGGCCAGGCCGTTCAGGAAGCACTGAGCCATGGCGGCCTGCGCGGGTTCCAGTTCGCGATCCTTCGTCATGGGACCCGCGAGCATCAGCTCGCCGCCGCGCAGTGGCAACTGCCCGCTCACGTAGATGATGTTGCCCTCGCGTTTGGCGGGGACGTAGGATGCCAGCGGCGGGCTGAGTTGCGGCAGGGCGATTCCCAGTTCTTGCAGGCGTGCGGTAAGCGCGGGCATGGGCGACACTTGCGGCCCTTCATCGCGACGCCAACAAGATTTCCCGAATTTCGGTTGAGGCGGCGGTGGTACGCGGTGGGATCGTTCCGTGTCGGATGTGGATGATCAGGCGGGGCTCACGGAATACCTGGGCCGGTACATTACGCAGCACAAACGTGAGACGATGCAGGCGGTGCTGGATCATCGCACGGACTTCGTGACGGTGGTGCTGGAGGACATCTATCAGCCGCACAACGCGAGCGCGGTGCTGCGTACGTCCGATTGCTACGGCGTCCAGAACGTGCACATTATCGAGAATCGGAATAGCTACCGTGTGAATCCCCAGGTGGCCATGGGGTCGGCGAAGTGGCTGTCGTTGCATCGGTATCGCGAGCAGGACGCCGACAACACGCGGGGTTGCCTGGACGCGCTGCGTGCCGCCGGCTATCTTTTGGTGGCGACGACGCCGAACGTGGAGCCGGCCTACACGCCGCACGATCTGCCGCTGGACCGCCCGGTGGCCTTGTTGTTCGGTACGGAAGAAGAAGGACTGACCGGGGCCGCGTTGGACGCGGCGGACTGCGCGCTGAACATCCCGGCCTTCGGGTTCACGCAGAGTTACAATATTTCGGTGAGCGTGGCGATTACGCTGACGACGCTCATGCACCGGCTGCACGTAAGTGATGTTGCCTGGAAGCTAAACAAACGGCGGCGGGCGGAGTTGTTGTTGGAGTGGTATCGCCGGGTGGTCACACGCCACGAGGACATCGAGCGGCGGTTTTTTCAGGAATCCTCCGGCCACAGAGGCACAGGGGACACAGAGGGCGGGTAAGGCTGAGCCCTGGAAAGCGCGGTCGCCGCAGGCGGCGCGCCGAAGCACATCTGGCCTTGTAGGCTCCCCTTAAGTTCGGGGCATCAACGATTAAACACAGTCCTGGAACCGGCGTACCGCGGTTTCCAGTAGACGTTGCGAATGTCGGCGTAGCTCACGGTCTTGCCGGAACTCGGCGCGTGAATGAAGCGATAGTTGCCGACGTAAATGCCCACGTGGGAAACCTTGTTGCCCGACGTGCGGAAGAACACCAGGTCGCCGACTTTCGGAACGCGCAGGGGATCGAGCTTGCTGTACTGCGCCGTTGTTGCCCGCGGCAGTTTGTAACCGGCGCGCTTGTAGACGTAGCTCGTAAATCCGGAGCAGTCGAAACCCGAGGGACTGTTGCCGCCGTACTTGTAAGGCGTGCCCAGGTACTTCTGCGCGATCTCCACGATGCCGCCGCCGTCATACTTCGTTACCCGGCGATCTTCGGAGTACGACCCCGCGTTCGCGTGCAGCGTGCCCGCGACGAGGAACGCGGTGGCCGTGAATAAGGTGGCTATGCGGCGGAACTTCATGGTGTACGTATCGAACTCCGCGGGGCTGAAATTCAGTGCCTGCCAGGAACTTTTTGCCACAGAGGCACAGAGGACACAGAGAGCGATCGTAGAAGATTGTTCTCAGGCTATGATAGTTGGGGCTTGTTTAAACAACTCCAACCGTTCTTAACCTGTCCCCTTTCACTCTGCGAAATCTCTCTGTGTCCTCTGTGCCTCTGTGGCAAAGGGAACTACATTACGGCTACAGCGGAAACCAACACGCCGCGTCCGTGTTGCCGTGTTGTTCGAGGCGCGGCTCATCTTCTTTGCAGCGCTGTTGCACCATGGGACAACGCGTGTGAAATTTACAGCCGGGCGGCGGGTTCACCGGGCTCGGGACCTCGCCGCTGAGCAGCATGGGTTTCTTGCTGCGATCCAGCGTGGGGATGGAGTCCAGCAGGGCGCGGGTGTACGGATGCGACGGCTGTGAGTAGAGCGCGTCGGTTTCGCCGTGCTCGGCGATTTGGCCCAGATACATGACGTAGACGTGGTCGCTGATCGTGCGGACCAGCGAGAGATCGTGGGAGATGAACAGCAGGGACAGCCCCAGGTCCTCTTTGAGTTCGAGCAGGAGATTCACGATCTGTGCCTGCACGGATACGTCCAGGGCGGAGACGATTTCGTCGGCGACGATGAGCTTCGGCCGCAGCGCAATCGCCCTCGCAATGCTGATGCGCTGGCGCTGGCCGCCGGAGAATGCGTGGGGATAGCGTTCCATGTAATCGGCGCTGAGGCCGACCTTGCGGAGATTTTCGGCGACGGCCGCCCGGGCCTCGTCTTTATTTCGAACCATGCCGTGGACTAACATCGGTTCGGCGACGATTTCGTAGACCGTGTGCCGCGGATTCAGCGACGAGTAGGGATCCTGGAAGATGACCTGGTAGTCGCGGCGATACGGTTTCCAGGCCGCCGCACGATGGATGTCGAGGTCCTGGCCGCCGAGCCGCAACGTGCCGGACGTCGGGCGGACCAGGCCCAGGATGGCGTTGCCGAGCGTACTCTTGCCGCAGCCGGATTCGCCGACCACCGAGATGAGCGACTTCGGCGGCACGGTGAGCGAGACGCCGTTCACGGCCTTCACGTGTCCGACGGTCCGTTTGAGGATGCCGCCCTTAACCGGGAAGTGGACCTTGAGGTCCCGGACTTCTACGAGGGGCTGTGTCTGTGTCGCGCTGCTCATCTTGCTAAGTGATGTTCGTATGGTATTAGTGCTTCGCCGCCGTTTGTTCCGCGTCGTGGTACAGAAAACACGCAACGCTGCGATTGCCGGCGCCGGGAATGTTCGCCTGATCCGCGCCCTGTTCGCCGCGCTCCGCCGTTTGTAGATGCGGCCGGGCCGTGCACGCCTCGAACGCCCGCGGGCAGCGTTCCCGAAAACGACAACCGTCGTCGTAGTCTTTCGGCCGCGGTACCTGGCCGCCGATGGGCTGCAACGCCTTGCCGCGATCTCCGTAAAGATCGGGCAGGGCCGCGAGCAGTCCGCGGCTGTACGGGTGCAACGGTTGCGCGAGAAAATCTTCGACGGGGGCCTCTTCGACAATGCGTCCGGCGTACATTACCGCGAGGCGATCGGCGTACTGGGCGATGAGCCCTAAGTTGTGCGTAATCAACAGTACGGTGGTGCCCTCTTCACGTTGCAGTTCCACGAGCAGTTCCATGATCTGCGCCTGCACGGTGACGTCCAGGGCCGTCGTCGGTTCGTCGGCGATGATGACCGCAGGCTTGAGCAGGAGGGCCATGGCGATGACGACGCGTTGCAACATGCCGCCGGAGAGTTCGTGGGGATAACCCGACAGGATGCGATCGGGGTCCGCGAAACCCACGCGCCGGAGCAACTCGCGGATGCGCACGTCGGGATCGCCGCTGTAGGCGTGATAGTCGAAGACTTCCCGTAACTGCTGTTGGATCGTCATTAGCGGATTCAGCGCCGCCGACGGTTCCTGGAAGATCATGGCGATGCGGTCGCCGCGGAGATCGCGCAGTTCTTCCTGGCTCATGGCCAGGATGTCCGTGGCGGGTTTCGCGCCGACGCCGTCGGGATCGAAGAGGATGCGCCCGGCGAGCACGCGGCCGCCGGGGGACGGCAACAATCGCAACAACGAAAGCGCCGTGACGGTTTTGCCGCAGCCGGACTCGCCGACCAATCCCAGGACCTCGCCGCGCCGCAGCTCGAAGTTCACGCGGTCCGTAATCGCGGTAACACCTTCGTCGTTCGCGAAGCCGATGGAAAGATCTTCTACTTTAAGTATCGCTGCCAAATCTTTCTGTATCCGGTATGGTTGTCTTGCTTCTGTCAATCCGATCTTACGAATTTCATTCCACCCGTTGCCGGGACTTCGGATCGAAGGCTTCGCGTGCGCCTTCGCCGATGAACGTGGCGAGCATGAGCGTGGCGAACAACGCCGCCGTGGTCGCCAGGGTGATGCGTGGGTGTTCGCGGATGACGTCCAGGCCCTGCTGTAACAGCTCGCCCCAGGAGGGCGTGGGCGGCGGCAGGCCGAAGCCCAGAAAGTCCAGCGCGGTGAGCGAAGTGATGCCGCTGATCAACGTAAACGGCAGGATCGTAATCACCGGCGTGAGTGCGTTGGGCAGGATGTGCCGGAAAAAAATGCGCACATGGCCGAGGCCCAGGGCCCGGGCGTTGCGCACGTAGGCTTGATCGCGCAGTTTCAAGAACTCGCCGCGCATGTAGTACGATAGACCGATCCAGGTAAAGAGCGACATCACGGAAACCAACACGGGGAAGCTGTAGCCGTAGATGGCGCCGATCAGGATGACCACGTAGAGGAACGGCAGCGCCGACCAGACTTCGATGATGCGCTGGACGGTAAGATCAAATACGCCGGCGATGTAACCCTGGATCCCGCCGATGATGATGCCGAGCACCGCGCTCACGAGTACGATGGCCAGCGAAAACAACATGCAGATGCGAAAGCCGTAGATGAGCCGCACAAGTAAGTCGCGACCCAGGCGATCACTGCCCAGGTAGTGCGCGTGTTCGAAGGACGGTGCGAACGGCGGCGTGCCCGGTTGATCGAGGTCGGCGGTGTTCGGTCCGTGGGGGATGAGCGCGCTGATCATGAACGCCTGCGCGCGGAAGTCCGCGTTTTTGCGCAGGGCCGTGTAGTCCGCGGCTTCTTCGTAGGGCTGGCCGAAATCGGTGCCGGGATAATAGTAGAGCACGGGAAAGTACGACTGGCCTTTGTAGCTAATGTAGAGCGGCCGATCGTTGGCGATGAACTCACTGAACAGAGACAGCACGAAGGCGACGCTCAGGATCAGCAGCGAGTACCACGCGCGCTTGATGGCATGGAAACGCCGAAAGCGATCTTTGGTTATCTCCGAGAACATACCTGTGCTACTTTTTTTGACTCCGAGGACCGAGCTGCCGAGGTTTTTGGGGAGGAGCTTCGCGGTGTGAATGCGGCCTGGTTATGAGTGCTGTAATTGTTTTTTCTTTCACCTGTTCAATCTCAATCTTAACCCTCGATACCTCGGTCCTCGGAGTTAATTCTGCTTCAATCAAAACGTATCCTCGGATCGATGACGACGTAGAGGATGTCGGAAAATAGCCGGCCGAGCATGGTGAGGATGCTCACCAGCAGGATGATGCCCATCACCACGTTGTAATCCCGGTCCAGGATCGCGGTGTAGACGAGCAGCCCCATGCCGTCGATGTTGAAAACCTTTTCGATTAACAGTGCCCCGGCGAAGATTAGCGTGAACACCTCGGACAACCGCGTGGCGATGGGGATGAGCGCGTTGCGAAGGGCGTGTTTCCAGACGGCCAGATCGAACGGCGAGCCCTTCACCAGGGCCGTGCGCAGATAGTCCTTGCTGATTTCTTCGAGCAGGCTGTTTTTCATGAGCAGCGTGAGAAAGGCAAACTCCGACGCCATGTAGCAAATGATCGGCAGGAACATGTGATGCAAAAAGTCGCCGACCTGGCCGAAGAACGTCAGTCGTTCCCAGTCGTCCGAAACGATGCCGCCGATGGGAAAGAGATCGAGGTACGAACCGCCGGCAAAAAAGACGATCAGCAAAAGTCCGAGCACGTAACCGGGAATCACGTAGCCGGCAAAGATCACCGCCGATGTGCTCACATCGAACGTGGACATGTGCTTGAGCGCCTTTTTGTGTCCGAGAGGGATGCATACGGCGTAAGCCAGCAAAAACGAAGTGAGCCCGAAAAAGAGCGAGATCGGCATGCGCCGGGTGATGACGTCCCACACCGGTTCGTGATAACTGAAAGAATCGCCGAGGTCCAGCGTCAGCACGTTACCGAGCCAGATGAAGTAGCGCTGCCAGGCGGGTTTGTCGTAGCCGTAGTAGGCCTTGATGTACTCGAGTTCCTGCGCCGAGATGATGCGCGTGGTGTCGACGCCCTGGGCGCTGGCGGCCTGGCGGACGTTGGAGATGTACTGCTCGACGGGGCCGCCCGGGAGAAACTGCGTCAGCGTGAATACGAGCACCGTAATCCCGAGGAGCGTCGGGATCATGAGCAGGAGGCGTCTGAGGATGTAAGCTTTCACGGAAGAAGAATTAACTCCGAGGACCGAGGAGACGAGGCCAGGGCGAGATTGAAAAAAGTAAAAGGAGAGTCACTACACCAGTCTTTGCCCACAAACCTTCACGCAACGAAATCTCTCCCCAAAATCCTCGGTCCCTCGGCCCTCGGAGTTCATCCAAACCTTAAGGCCCCTTGTAGATGACCTTATCCGGTTCGCCCGGTAATTCGCTGTTGTCTTTGATCGCCGTTTCCAGGGCAGCCTGTTTTTGTTCGTCGTACCACCAGTATACCAGCGCCGAGTTCTCGCGGCTGTACTTGTTGATGACGTACTCCGGTGTTCCGAATTTGTTCCAGTACAGGAGACGCGTTTTGTCCGCCTGCCAGAGTAAGACGAACGGCGTGAGTTCCAGCAATCGCGCGTCCAGTTGTTTGATGAGCGTATTGCGGCGCCCCAGGTTCGTTTCGAACTTGAGTTTCTCCAGGATGGCGTCCACTGTTTCGTCTTTTACGCCGGCCAGGTTGTACGAGGACTCCAGATCCGCGAAACGCGAGTGAAACATGGGCTCCGGATCGCGCAGGCGGGAGGCCCCGGTGTTGATCCAGAAGATGTCGAACTGAAACGAGTCCGTGCGTTTGGTGACCTCGGCCTTGGAGCGCAGCTCGATCTTCGCGTCGATGCCGACCTTCTTAAGATCTTCAATGTACAGGTTTAGATGGCGTTGGTCGCTCGCATATGTTAAGAACGTAACCGACAACGGCTGCCCGTCCTTCCGGCGTTTGCCGCCGGGGCCGACGGCCCAGCCGGCCTCGTCCAGGAGATCCCGGGCCTTCGCCGGATCGTAGCGCACCACCGGCACCGCCGGGTTCTGGTTCTTCGGATAGAGGTCCGGGAAGTACGAGTTCAACAGAAAGTATTCGTTAAACATCAACTTTTCGTTCATTAGCGGAAGGTTGATGAGGCGCGTGAGGGCCTCCCGCACGCGCGGGTCCGCGAATTTATCGAGACGCATGTTGATGGCCAGGCCCTGGAAACCCAGCGGTTGTTTGTTGTACGCGGCCTGGCGGACGATGTGATTCTTTTGCACGGCCTCGATGTTTTGCGTCTGCTCGGCCCAGATGGAAGCCGTGTAGATGGCGTAAAGATCGTAGTCGCCTTTCTTGAACGCTTCCAGCGCTGCCGTGCGATCTTCCATGAACTTATAGCGGATGTAATCGAAGTTGAACTTGTTTTGATTGTAGCCGCGCGCCCGCGCCCACCAATCGCCGCGACGTTCCAGCAGCACGTAACGATTGCGACGGAATTCGCGGATCTTGTACGGACCGTTTACGACCGGAAAGTCGAAGTTGACCTTGTTGAAGTCCTCGCCTTCCCAGACGTGCTTCGGGAAGGCGTAGAACCCGCCGGCGTCCCAGAAGGCACGCCAGTGTTTTTCCTTCGCCACGATCTTTACGGTTTTTTCGTCGATGACTTCCGGACGTTCGAAGCGTTCGAGAATGGAACGCGGGATCGTCGTAAGATGTTTCGGGTTCATGATGACGTCGTAGTAGAACTGCACGTCGGCAGCGCTTACCGGCTTGCCGTCGGACCACTGCGCGTCCGGATGAATGGTAAACGTGAAGGTTTTGCCGTCGGCGCCGCGGTCCCACTGTGCGGCCAGGTCGCCCACCGGCTCTTCGCGTACGCTGTGCAGATCGATGAGCGCGTGAAACATGAGGTTGTTGATTTCGGCGGTTGTGGCCCAGTTGTCCAGCCAGGAGTTCAGGGTCTTCGGGAACGGTCCGCCCCAGAGATTGAACGTGCCGCCCTTAACGGCGCCGTCCACCGCGATGGGGTCCGCGCTGCCAGGGCCCTCGACTTCGTAGGGTTCCGTTTGCACCGGCGGAAGTTCGGTGGAAGAATCGTTTTTTCCGTTGCAAGCCAGGACGGTTCCCGCGAGAACCAGGATTGGAATGATGGTGCGGTACGTGCGGAGATCTGAGTGCAGTTTCATCATAAATATGCTTCTGAAGACGCTGGTATGGGTCATGCCTGTGTCGGTTGTTTCGGTTGTCGGGCCGTCGTGCAATAACAATCCTTACGGATCGTACTCCGATCGCAAGGTCTTCTATACGTCTCTCGACGAAAATCCGGCTACCCTTGATCCCCAGCGGATCAGCGACGTGGACTCGCAGTACGTCGGATCGAATATTCACGACACGCCGTACGAGTTCCACTATCTCAAGCGTCCGCTGGAGCTGCAGCCGTCCATGGCCCGGGCGATGCCCGAGACCGGCTGGAAAACCGTGGGCGGTCGCCGCGTATACTTTATGAGATTCTCGCTCAAGCGCGGCCTGCGTTTCGACGACGACCCGTGTTTTGCTGACGGCCGCGGCCGCGAGATTACCGTGGACGATCTGATCCTGGCCATTCGTCGCGCGGCCGACGATTCCATCGAACCCTTCGGCAAGACCTTTCTGATGGACCGGCTCATCGGCTTTCGCGAGTTTCACGAGAATTTTGACGAAGCCCCGCAGGCGGCCATCGCCGGCGTCGCACGCATCGACGATGACACGCTGGAGTTGTTATACGATGCTCCGTATCCCCAGGCGATCTACTTTCTCGCGCACGTTACGTCGTCGCCGGTGCCGGCCGAGTGCCTTGCCTACTACAACGGTGAAGACGGCCGGCCGGCGTACGACCGCGCTGCCGTCGCCAGTGGTCCGTATCGCATTGCGGAGTGGCGGGATCATCATGAACTCATTCTCGAACGCAATCCGAATTACCGCGACGACGATCGCTATCCGGAGACGGGCGTGGAAGGCGATCGCGCGGCCGGGCTCTTAGATCGTGCCGGGCAGAAGTTACCGATGCTGGATACAGTGCGTGTGTTGATCATCAAACGCGGTCCGCCGAAGTGGGAGCTGTTCGGTCAGGGGTACCTGGATTTGTATCGCAACCGACTGGACCTGCAGGAACGGCTCATGCAGAGTCCCGATCGGGCCGCCGCGTTTGAACGCAAGAACGTCACGAAGGCCGTCGAGGTGGAGCTGTCGTCGTTCGGCTGGTCGTTCAATATGCTGGATCCGGTAATCGGTAGTAATCTAAAGTTAAGACAGGCCCTCTCGCTGGCCGTGGACCGCGAGGAGATGATCCGCCTGTTTCTACCCGGCCGCGCGACGATTGCCCACGGGCCGATTCCGCCGGGCATCGCCGGTCACGATCCGGAGTACACGAGTCCCTGGAGCCGCTACGATCCAGGGCGCGCGAAAGAGCTGCTGGCCGAGGCGGGTTATCCCGGCGGTGTCGATCCGGCCACGGGTCGCGCGCTGGAGTTGCAGTTGTTCGATCGGGCGGCGCAGGGGCGTGCGGCGATTTACCGTTTTTATATTGATCAGTTCGCGGATATCGGTGTGAAACTTACGGTGGATCAGATGGATTTTCCGACGCTCATTCAAAAAATGCATGCGAAAAACTTTCAAATCATTCACTGGGGCTGGGGCGCGGACTACCCGGATCCCGAGAATTTTTTACAGCTCTTCTACGGGCCGAACGCGAAGTCCACGTACAACTCCAGCTCCTACCGCAATGCTGAGTACGACGCCCTCTACGAACAAATGGCGCGCATGAACGACGGTCCGGAGCGCAGCGCGTTGATCCGGCGCATGTACGACATCCTGAACGCCGATCTTCCGAAGACGTTTTTCTTTCACCGGCAGAGCCACTATTTTACCCAGGCCTGGGCCGCGCCGGTCAAACCCAGTCCGCTGGATTATCGCGAGATGAAGTACTGGGACGTGGACATCGAAGAGCGCGAACGCAAGGTCCGCGAGTGGAACAGCCTGAGCTTTACGGCCTGGCTGATCGTCCTGTGTTTCGCGGCGGGGGCTGTCGCGCTGATCTACCTTTCCCGGCGAAGAATGCGCCACTGGAGCCGCGGTTCATGAGCGCGTATATTGTCCGGCGTTTGTTGTACTTCCTGCCCGTGTGGTTCGGGGTGTTTCTCTTAACGTTCAGCATCTTTCACTTACACGATCCCATGACGCTGGCCGCCGTGCAGTTGCCCCAGGCGCCGGAAGATCGTCTGCGTGCCTGGGTGCGCAACAACGACTATCATTTGCCGCTCTTCTTGAATCTGCCGTCCGATGCCGAAACGATTCGCGCCGACGGCGAAGTGCATCCGGAGTTCGCGGAGCGTTCGCTGTTTTATTCGCAGTTCTTCTTGAGCGTGCGTGATCTACTGCTCTTTGATTTTGGTACGGACCGTGCAAAGAAACCCATCGCGGAGTCCGTCGCCGAGCGCGTGGGTCCGACGCTTTCCATCATGTTGCCCGCGCTCGCGTTGACGGTAGTGATCAGCATCGTCGTGGCGCTACTGTCCGCGTATCTGCGCGGCACGCCGGTGGACGTCGTCGGCGTGGTCGGCAGCGTCGCGTTGCTTTCGATTGCGCTGCCGGTTTACATTCTCGCCGCCCAATACCTGTTCGGGCGATTGTTTCCGGTGGTGCCGGTGTACGGTCATGTGCTTGCGCCCATCATCATTGCGGTCTTCGGCAGTGTCGGCGCGCACGTGCGTTTTTATCGGAGCGTATTTTTGGAACAGATGGATCAGGAATTTGTGCGCACGGCTCGCGCGAAAGGCGCGCCGGAATCACGGGTCCTCGGCCGCCATGTACTGCGCAATTCCTGGATCCCGGTGCTCACGCAGGTGTCACTGTCGGTGCCGTACTTAATTACCGGTTCGCTGTTGTTGGAACAATTTTTCGGCATACCGGGCATGGGCGATCTGCTGTACTCGGCGCTGGTGGCGCGAGATTTTCAGGTGATCAAGGTGATTACGTATTTAGGTTCGTTTGTTTACATGATGAGCATGCTCGCCACGGACATCGCGTATACGCTGGTGGATCCGCGGATTCGTTTTCGGTAACATTGATGCACTGGTTGTTACAGAACATACTGTTGATCGTCGGTGCCGTGCTGTTCGCGGCCTGGTATCGATACATGCGCAATCGCGGCGGCCTGGCCCATGCCCGGGAGCGACTCCGCTGCGTTCCCGGGGCGCGGCTCGCAGGCATTGTGCTCGCGATCTACTTCACGATCGGCTACGTGGATTTGCTGCGCATCCCGGCCGCGGGCGAACGGCTCTTCGCCGTAAGTCCCATTGATTTAATCTTTAGCGCCGTCCCGCAGGAACGAACTTACAGTGCTCCTTTTGCGAGCAGCGTTATTACCGCCGTGGACGAAGACCCGCAGGCGCCGCAAAACCGCGTGCGTGGGTGGCACGTCCTTGGCACCGACGTGAACGGATACGATGTCCTGTATAACGTCTGCAAGGGCTGCGGCGTGGCGCTGCTGCTCGTCCTCGGTACCATGCTCGTAAGTTTCCCGCTCGGCTTGTTGCTCGGACTCGCGGCCGGGTACTTCGGTGGTTTCGTGGACGACGTCGTGCAGTGGTTGTATACGACCATGGCGAGCATCCCGTGGCTCTTGTTTGTTCTGGCCTTCCTGGCCGTCTTCGGTCGCTCGCTCTTGTGGATCTGCGTGGCCTTCGGGCTCACGTCCTGGACCGAACTCGCGCGCTTGATTCGCGGCGAAACTCTGAAACTGCGCGAACTGAATTACGTGCGTTCCGCGCGATCCGCCGGTGTTTCTCCGGCACGCACGATCCTGCGGCACATCCTGCCGAATCTCTCGCACGTTTACATCGTAACGTTTACGATCACCGCGTCGTCGATCGTGCTGGCCGAAAGCGTGCTGACGTTCATCGGCATCGGCGTGGAGCCGGGGCAAAGTTCCTGGGGGCGCATGTTAGTGGAGGCGCAGACGGAACTCGTACGTTCGCCGCCGATTTGGTGGGTGTTTGCGGGAGCGTCGTTTTTGGGGATTTTTCCCCTGGTGCTCGCGTTGAATGTGTTCGGGGATGCGCTAAGGGACGCGCTGGATCCGCGGTTGGATCGGCGAAAGTGAGGGTCAGGGGGCGCCTTCCTTTAAGTCTCGGCGGATTTGGTTTTCGGATTGATTTCAGCGTTCCTGGTGCCGCCTTCGTCTCTTGCGGGCCCGGGATTCTCGGTGTAGAGACTGGCTTCTCGAACTCGAATATTGTGCAGTAGTTCTGTGTGTCGTGTTGGAATTTTCGAAAGAAGGGGATCCGATACATCGTTGTCGCCAAGAATGTACGGTTCACAGATCATAAGGGGATCCTTTACTGCTGCAACATATTCTTGTAGGTACTCTCGAAGGTTGCTTGCATTTACAGGTTTTCTTTCCATTACGCTTCGATAGAGTCTATTCTCCTCGGAAGCCATAGAAATCCAGATGATCGGATAGGGCTTTCCGCGCATTACTCCCTTCAGGGGTTCGGTCCCATCAAGAAAATAGTCAAAATCCGGGTCCAATATGACGCGCGTCAGAATTAGTGCAAGTTCCACGGATATAATAAACTTACCGTCACTCGCATATTTGCACAGGCGAAATCCTGCGTCAATGGAAGGTCCGATATAGTCGACAAGTTCTCGAATCGTATGTGTAGTCGGCTCAGTCTCAATCCTGGCGTTCACAACGGGAAAACCTGCGGTCCAGGCCGTCGCCTTTAAGGATAGTGGAAGATCTTGTCTGCGTATAATTTCTATGTAATTGGTGATACTGCTGCGGAATGCGCGAATGATATGTTTTGCGTGTTTCCCGTCGCTGAGCTTGACTGTATAAACTAATTCGTCTCCGAGAAGTTTCCAGAGTTCCGGAATTTGATCTGCATTCGGGTTCCAATCGGGTATGTTGTATATTTCGGATCGCAGTTCTCTATCAAAGTCTCCGTATAAATCCTTGAAAAACTTAAGCCACGGATGTTCGTCTTTGCGTTCTTCATGTGGATTGTTTTTGTATGCCGTGGCACCGACCACGTCGATACTGACGAAGAGTATTAGTTCTGCGTTGACAGGCATTACGCATTTCTTAGGATTTCTTATTTGATTCCCAGAGTATCTGCTCGAACAGACACTGCGGCTGGCGAAACATAAAACTTAACTGCAGTTTGGCGCGGGCCGTATTTCTGGTAGTAGTCCGAAAAAGGCTGCGCGGGCATGAGGAAGGCGGCAGCAAACCAATTGGCCTCCCATTCCTCGCGAGTACTTCCAAATCGTTCCGCGCGTATTTTCATTTCACCCTGCATTGAGTGCAGGAAGTAATGACCCAACTCGTGTGCGATGGAGAATCGGTTTCTTGTCGGTCCGGTAAAATTTGATACGTATATGTCGAAATTGCATTGCTCGTGAACAACTATCGAAGCATGCGCTGTTTGTTCCCATAGAACGTAGTCTACAAAGTGGACCGTGCCACCGAATGCGTTGGCGACGGGAATAATGTCGTCGCCGGGAGCATAGCCGGCGGCTCTCGCGACTTCCTCGGCAGTGTGCTCGACGCTAGTGCGAGAGAAATTACCAGGCATCGCTTGTGGATATTCCTGACCTGGGAGGTGATTCTTTTCTGCCGCATTCATGGAGGTTGCCTGAATATACGTGGATAGCTTGCACACAGATGTGGCACCCGATCCCTGGTTTGCAACCGTAAAAACGCCAGGATTCTCAAGGTGCGGTGAATCATCAGGGAAAGTGTCCCTTTATGTGTATGTAGACCCTCAGAGCAGAAGCATAGTGTACATAATTCTTGATGCAGGGCGCCAGCCGGTCCCACCTATCCCGCTCCCGACATCGAAACCTCAAACAGCTTCTCGTGGAACGCGCCGTTCGGTACCAGACCCTCATCATCCTTCGATAGCTCCGGGCGAATGCGATTCAGGAAGTACATTCCGATCTTGCCGCGGTTTTTGATTTCGAAAATGCCGCGATGTTCCACTTCGAAGAACGGCTCCACCAATCGATACGTATCCTCGGAGATGTTGATGCGCCCGGGCTGTGAGTTCGCTTCCATGCGCGCGGCGACGTTGACGGCGTCCCCCCAGACGTCGTAGGCGAACTTGTTCTTACCGATGATGCCCGCCATCGCCGGCCCCGAGTGAATGCCGATGCGTAATTCCCAGAACTCTTCGCCGACCTGACGACTGATCTCTCCGGCCTGCTTCATAAACGCCTGGACTTCGAGGGCCGAGCGACATACGTCCACGGGATGCGTGCGGTTCGGTTCCGGCAGGCCGCCGGCCGCCATGTAGGCGTCACCGATGGTCTTCAGTTTCTCGATGTTGTAGCGCTCCATGATCTGGTCGAACTGCAAGAAGAACTGATCCAGCGTCGCCACAAGTTGGGCCGGCGTCTGTCGCGATGCGATCTTTGTAAAGCCCTTGAAGTCCATGAACATGAGCGATACGGATTCAAAGAACATCGGCTCGACCTTGCCGTTGTCCTTGAGTTCGTCGGCGATGCGTCGCGGCAGAATGTTCAGCAACAGGTCGTCGGCTTTGCGTTGAGCCTCCCGCGCTTCCTGTAACAGTGTCGAGGAATTCACGGCGCCGGAAATGTGCTCCGCGTAACTGCCGATGGTATCGATCTCCTCGCGGCTCAGATGTTCGCCCTTGCGAAAATTCAGCGTGGCGATGACGCCCAGGGCCTCGTTCTGGATGATCAGCGGATAGACCACGGCGGAGTTCGCCGGAATGTTCTGCACGAACAGGTCGTCCGCCGCGGAACCCGTGGTGCGCAGTTTTTTCAGGGCGATGCGCCGCTTCTTCTGGCACGCAAGATAAATGAGTCCGCCCTCGTCGGCGTTCATGGGAATGCGGATGTCTTTAATGAATTGCAGAGTCTCCGGCGGCAGGCCTTCCGGCAAAACGGAGCGATAAAAGAACAGCTCGTCGCGGTTCTCGTTCATGAGGCCGACGAGCATGCCGTCCACGGTTGCAAAGTTCTCGCGAATGTACTCTAAGATTTCCTCGATGACCTCGTCGACGCCGGTCATGGAGTTGACCTTCTTCGAAAACTCGTTCAGTTTCGCGAGTTGTTCCGTGCGTTCGGCGACTTTCTGTTCCAGGCTGCTGTAGAGCCGGGCGTTTTCCAGCGAGACCGCCGCCTGGGCGGACAAAACGCCGAGGACTTCCAGGCGGTCCTCGGTGAAGGCGCCGGTCGTTAAGTTGTTCTCAAGGTAAATTACGCCCACGACCTGGCCTTTGCTGAGGACCGGCGAACACAGTACGGATCTGGGTTTCGCCCGCTCCACGTACGGATCGGTGGCGTATTGCGGATCGGCGGCGGCATCCTGTAGTACGGCGCTCTCGCCGGTGCGGGCCACGTAGTTTACGATCGCCTGGGCAACGTTTTGTTCTTCGCTGAGCGGCCGGTTCGTGAAGGTTTGGACGGACTGGCCCTCGCCGCCGGCTTCGATGAAGAGTTCCCCGTCGTCGTCCGGCGTAATGAAAAATCCGCGCGAAGCCCCGGCGTTTTCCATCATAATGCCCATAATCTTCGAGATGAGATCGCCCAGCACGATTTCGCCGGAGATGGCGAGGGATGACTTTACGACCGTGCTGAGGTCCAGGGCCGCGGACTCGCTGCTGGAAGACGTCGTGGTTTCGTGGACGTTTTGACTGCGGCGATGGTTGGCGAAGATTTCCGGATACGTCTGGGCCAGGCGGCGCACCAGGGCCTGGGCGCCCCAGGTTTCGTAGCCCCAGCTCGCTTCCAGCAGGTAACCTTCGGCGATGCGATTCTTGCGATCCCGCAGGTAAAACCGCGCGGTCAGCTCGGCCGCCAGGGCCGCGTTTTGCACGTAGTCGTTGATGCGCGCGGACTCGATGGCCTGATCATAAAGGTCAATGGCGTCGGCGCGTCGATCTTCGATGCGTGCCAGCTCCGCTTCGATGAGGAGAAACTTGTGCTCGGTGTTTTCCGGGCAGAGCTTCGCCCAGCGTTGCAGGACGGCGTGATGTTTCAGAAAGCGTTCTTTGTACTCTTCGCGCTGTTCGGCGCCGGCGTCGTCATACAGCGCGGCCAGGGTGAGGCAGTAGTAGAAGCGCCATTCGGCGTAACGATAAATGCCTTCGATTTCAACGGTATGTTCTTCGGAACGTTCGGCGTACTCCAGGGCCTTCGCAAAATCGCCGAAGAGAAAGTGCAGTACCAGCTTGGATACGTGATAGTGCTCGCGGGAGACGGCGAAGCGGGACAGATTCTGCTCGTGTTCTTCTTCGCTGAACGTTACCGTCGAAAAGTTCGGCGGCGCGTCGGTCATGTCACGCAGGGCGAGGATCTTGCGGTGTTCGGTTTCGACGATGAGGATGCCTTCTTCGTACTTGAAACGCCGCATCATCTCCAGCGATTTATGCGCAGTTTCCTGGAGCCGATCCAGGTTCTCACCGATGTGAAAACGTGTGGCGACCATTTCCATTAAGTTGAGGCCGCAGTAAGTATAGTCGCCGAGATCGTGGCCGGCGCGGTAGCCTTCTTCGAATTTCGGTACGCTTTCCCGGGCATGGCGGCGCCAGTGGTTGATGAACCAGCCGAACACCGCGTTGATCTTCGCCGTAAGCGCGCGGTTATCGTAGATGCGGTTCAGCTCCTGACCGAGCAGGCCGAACTCGTGGCCGGTTTTGATGTTCTGCTCGTCGCCCATGCCGCAGAGCATGGCGCCATAAAATGAATAGCCGTGCGCGCTCAAATGGGTGTTGCCGTTTTCCATGGAGAGCAGCGCCATGCGCAGGCCCGTCAGAAAATTCAGCTCTTTGTCCATCGCGTAGGTTACGTTGGAGATCGTGATGAGCAGTTCCATCGTCGCGATGATTTCCGGATCTTCCGTGCGAGTATGATTGATCAGCTCCTTGACCTCGCGGTCCCCGAGGAGTTCGCGCACACCTTTGAGGCCCCGCACGATAAGCTTGCGTCGTTCGCGTTGATTCTCCGGAAACTCGATGCCGAATAACTGCAGGCCCTTGATGCCGGCCTGCAGCGCCTCCTCGTAGCGGCCCATGGCATCGTAGAGCGTCACCTGGGTGCGAAAGACGCGCGCTCGTTCAATGTTCGAGTGCGCCTTTTCCAGGATGATGTCGTAGAACTCGGCGGCGGCGTCGAAGTTGCCGGCCAGATACTCGCATTCGCCGCGTTCGAAATGAATGACGAAGGCGAGGTCGTACAGCGAATCCCAGGCGTCGGCGGGCATGAGGTCCATGCCGGTTTTGAGGTACCGCAGGGCGGACTGGTAGGCGGTGGAGGCCTTCGCGCGATAACCGGCGCGCAGGTTCAGCCGGGCCAGCTGTAATTTCTCTTCGCTATCGGTTACGAGTTTTTCCGCGCCGTGGTTGTACTGGTTGACGATGGCGAAGATGTTTTCGTTAATTTCTTCTTTCGGAAAGTTTGCGAACAGCAGGCGACCGATGCCCAGATGCATGCGTTCAGCCTCTCCCGGATCCAGCAGGGAGTAGGCCGCTTGCTGGACGCGGTCGTGAAGGAACTTGTACGAGACCACCGTGCGCCGCTCGCGTTCCGGAGCGTTTTCGGCGTCGCCGGTCTCCGATGCCGACGCTTCGGCCTTCGTGGAGCTGCCCAGACCGGCGTATTTGTAATCCACGTTCAGCGGGACCACCAGGCCCTCCCGCAGCGGTTCCCAGAGATCTTCCGCCGCTTTTTCGTTTTCCGTTTCCGTCACCCGGGCGAGGGTATCCAGATCGAACTGGTTGCCCAGGCAGGCGGCGATTTTCAGGATCTTTTGCGTGTTCGCGGAGAGCTTCTGAATCTTGCCGGCCATCAGCTCGACGACGTTGTCGGTGATGTCCTGCGAGCGGATGCTGGCCACGTCCCACTTCCAGCCGGCCGCAGGATCGAAAAAGAGCAACTTCTCCTGGGCCAGAGTGCGCAGGAACTGATTCACGAAGAACGGGTTGCCGCCGGTTTTGTCGAGGATGAGATCGGCCAGGGGGCCGGCGGTGTCGCCGTCTACGGTAAGTGCGTCACAGAGTAAGTTAGTGATGTGCTCCCGACCGAGGGCGCGCAGGAAGATCGAGTGCACCGTCGCCCCGGCGCCCTGGATTTCGGACAGAGTCAGCATGAACGGATGCGAGTCGTCCACCTCGTTGTCGCGATAGGCGCCGATCACAAAGAGGTACTCGGTCTCCGCATCGGTTACGAGCATCTTGAGCAACGCCAGGGAGGCGGAGTCGGCCCACTGCAGGTCGTCCAGAAAGATCGTGAGCGGATGCTCTTGTTGCGCGAACACACGGACGAAGTCGGTGAACACCGAGTTGAAGCGGTTCTGGGACTCGCCGGGCGGCAGTTCCGGCACCGCCGGTTGCGCGCCGGTAATGAGTTCCACTTCCGGAATGACGTCGGTAATCACCCGGCCGTTCGCGCCCAGGGCTTCCAGGATCTTGGTCTTCCAGGAAGCGATGTTATCACCGGACTCGGTCAACAACTGGCGGACCAGTTCCTGGAAGGCCTGGATCAACGACGCGTACGGAATGTCGCGTTTGTACTGATCAAACTTACCCGAGATGAAGTAGCCCCGCGAACGCACGATGGGCTTGTGCACTTCCTGCACCAGAGCCGACTTGCCGATGCCGGAGTAGCCGGCGACTAACATCAACTCTGTAGCACCTTCGCTCACGCGTTCGTAGGCCTCGAGCAGGTTTTCGATTTCCGTTTCGCGGCCGTAGAGTTTCTGCGGAATCTGCAGGTTGCCGCTTTGATCGCGCCGGCCGATTTCAAAATCGTCCAGGCCGCCGGAGCGCAGTGCGTCCAGGTGTTCCAGG
This sequence comes from Leptonemataceae bacterium, assembly GCA_965227295.1. GTDB lineage: Bacteria > Spirochaetota > Leptospiria > Leptospirales > Leptonemataceae > JANSYA01. The sequence continues at coordinate 1,455,621 of OZ245742.1, forward strand.
CAGTACTCGAAGTCCGCGGCGACACCGGCGGCGCTCTGGTAGCGCTGTTCGGCGGTTTTTTCCAGCAGCTTCATGATGATGCGCGATAGCGGCTTCGGTACGTCGGCGTTTCGTTCGTGGGGCGCCTGCGGAACCCTGGCGATGTGCGCGTGCACCATCTCCATGTTGTCGTCGGATTCGAAGGGCGGCGAACCGGTAATCAATTCATAGCAGGTAATGCCGAACGAATAGAGATCCGTGCGATAGTCCACCACACGATTCATGCGGCCGGTTTGTTCCGGTGACATGTAGGCCAGCGTGCCTTCGAGGGTTCCCGGGTTCACCAGCGCGCCGGTTTCTTGAGACAATCGTGTGGCGCTGCCGAAATCCACGATGTGTACGGTGCCGTCTTTGTGCACCAGAATGTTGCCGGGTTTGATGTCCTTGTGGATGACCCCGGCCGAGTGAATCGCACCGATGGCTTTCGCGATTTCCACGGCGAGTTTTAGAAACTCTGCGACGGGCATGGCCTCGCCGGCGTTGGAACGATGGTGCAGCGGGAGCCCGCCCGTATCTTCCATGACCAGGGCGATGCCCTTGGGATACTCCCAGGCGTTAAAGTACTTTGGAACGCAGTTAAGATCCTGTAAGAGGCGCGCGATTTCGTACTCGTGCAGGATGCGCGAACGCATGCGTCGACCGGGGAAAGCCAGCGTCGGCACTTTTAAGACCACGGCCTGATTGTCCAAAGCCCGACGTGCGCGATAGACCGCGGACTTCTGTCCGAAGTGCACCTCCTGAATATCCCAGAAGCCGGGGATCGAAACCATGCTCAACCTCTCCCGGAGATGCCGGCGTAGATGTCCCGGCGGCCGGCGGGCAGGCCGGAGGGGCCCTTGGGACCGATCTTCGTCACCAGCGTTTGAAAGATAACCATGGAGCCCTCGTGAAAACCCAGGGACACTCCGGCAAGATACAACAACCACAGCCGGTACTTTTCAGCGCCCACCAGGCGAATCGCCTCGTCTTTGCGTTCCTGTAAGTTGCGCGCCCAGTGCGCGCAGGTGAGCGCGTAGTGTTCGCGGATGGCCTCGACGTCGTGGACCTCGAAGCCGCGCAGTTCGAACTGCTCCACCTGATGGCCGATATCGTCGAGTTCGGAGCCGGGAAAAATGTACTTGAGAAGCAGGCGTTTTTCTTTCGTGATGTGTCGACGTCGATGGGCGGGTTTCGCGCGGCGGGCGATGCAATGATGCAACATTACGCCGCCGGGTTTCAGCATGTCGTACTGTTTTTGATAGTAACGTTCCCAGTTCGCGCTGCCCATGTGTTCGAACATGCCGATGCTCGCGATCTTGTCGTACGGGCCGTCGGCGGGAACGTGATGAAAGAAATCGTTGCATTCCACGGTAACGCGATCTTCCAGGCCCAGCTCCCGAACCTTGCGCACGGCCCATTCGTGCTGCGCCGGCGACAGCGTCACCGCGTGGACGTGCACGCCGTAGTGTTGCGCCATGTGACACGTGAGTCCGCCCCAGCCGCAGCCCGTGTCCAGCACGCGCTCGCCGGGTTGCAGGCGCAACTTACGCGCGACCAGGTCCATCTTATCGAACTGCGCCTGCGCCAGGGAATTCTCCCAATCGTGAAAGTAGGCGCAGGTGTACTGCATCTCTTTGTCGAGCCACAACGCGTAGAATTCGTTGGAAAGATCGTAGTGGAACTGAATGAACTCGCCGTGTTTCCGTTTCGCGCCGCTCCGGCCGATCTCGTCGTCGGCGTAAGCGTTCGCGTTGACATACTTGCCGGGCCACACGAACAGAAACGGCAGCAGCCGGCGCAGCACGAACCACTTGTTCACGGACTTGAGGCCGCGCTTGAACTCCGGCGTGCGCATGGACTTCAGAAAATCGATGATGTCGTCGTCGGAGAAGTCGATCTGCCCGGCGGCGTAGCGCATGAGCGTGTTTTCCAGGTTCCACGGTCGTCGCAGAATCGAACCGACGGCGCCGGGATCGTTTACGGACAGGTGATATTGTACGGCTTTGCCGCTATGATTCAGCGGGTAGATTTTATTGTCCCAGAGTTTGAGGCCGATGGGTGCGTCCAGGCGTTCGGCCAGGTGATCCACTACGGCCCGCAGGGCATCGAGCAGTCGATCACTGCCTTTGCCGGCTGTCGCGGGCGGGAAGGCGGGCTGCGGAGCGACGGTATTGTTAGACATAATCCTGATACGACCTGAATAAAAATGACACTCAGGGCAGGACAGACCGAAACAAGCGCGAGAACGACGGTCAATGATTTTTTAGTCGAACGGTTGGCGAGTCCGATGCGGCGCTTTTGCCTGTGAAGCGGTGCGTTTTTCCGCGAGCAGGAGGTGCGGTTCCATGATTCTCTGGACGCGTTCGCGCTGCGTTTCGATCTCTTCTTCCGTCTCCGGAGTGCCGATGTCGATGGGATCTTCGTAGCGGAGGCTGACCTTTGCAAACGGCTTCGGGATCATGAAGCGATCCCAGGAATTGAAGAACCAGGCGCGGTCCGCCTCCGTGTAAAACGGAACGACGACACCCTTCGTCGCGCGGGTCAGATGAATCAGTCCCGGCTTGGCGATGCCGATGGGCCCCCTGGGACCGTCGACGATGTGCGCGGCCAGCTTCGCGCGGCGAATCTTCTTAATGACCTCGAACAAAGCCGCGGCGCCGCGGCGGGACGATGATCCGCGCACGGGCTGCCAGCCGGTACGGCGCGCCACGTCCGCGATGATCGAACCGTCCTGAGACGGGCTGATCATGATGCATGGTTTGCGTTCTTTGAAATTCTGAAAGTGGCGGATGGCCGCAAAGAACTGCTGGTGCCAGCAGGCGAGGATCACCACGCCGCCGGAGTCGAGGACCTTCAGGACCGCTTCTTCGTTCTGAACATCCATGCGGAAGGTCCACGAGTACATCCGAATCAACCGATAGACCAGCGGTTGCAGGATCTTCAGAACGATGAAGTATTTGATCTTGCGGCCCATAAGAAAAGGGCCGGCTTAGTTTTTGATTTCGAAGACGGCCTTGTTCTTCTCGATCCACTCCAGCAACATCTCGACGCCCTTCCGCGGGGAGATGGCCGGCTTGAAACCGAAGTTCTTCGTCGCCTTGCTGATGTCGCAGATGAAGTAGCGCATGTCGCCCGGACGCTCTTCGTGGTACTCGATCTCCGGTTTGCGGCCTAAGATGTCGCCGATCATGTGAATGCATTCCACGAGGGAGATTTTGTTTTCCGGTCCGCCGCCGATGTTGTAGACGCCCGGCTCGGGTTTCTTGAACCAATCGATGAACGCCTGGGCGCCGTCGGAACCGTAGATGATGTCCCGCGTTTGTTTGCCGGTACCGAAGATGCGGCAGGGCCAGCCGAAGGCCGACCGAATGGCGAAGTTCGCCACCCAGCCGTGATCTTCGCCGCCGAACTGCCGCGGGCCGTAGATGCCGGTGAAACGAAACGAAGCCGCTTTGGTGTTCAGCATGTCCGTGAACGTGCGGGCATAGTGTTCCGCCGCCATCTTCGAGGCGTGCAGCGGAGAGATTTGCCCGACCATGGTATCTTCGTCTTCCGGAATCGCCACGGGATTGCGTTCGTAGGCGGTCTCGCCCTCGGTCAGTGTATTGTTGATGTGGTTGCCGTAAACGTGAATGGAAGACGTGTTTACGACGGGGATCTTGTGCTGGCGCGCCGCATCCAGGACGTTGAAGGTACCGAGAACGTTCGTGTTGAAGTCCAGGCGGGGATCTTCCCAGGAGATCGTCATGGCCGGCTGAGCCGCCGTGTGCACGATGTAATCGCAACCGGAGCTGTGATCCTTGAGGGCCTGCTCGTCGCAGACGTCGGCCTTGACCATCTCGCAGCCCATGCCCTTGAGTTCTTCCCAGTTAAAGTCCCGGGTCTTGTCGGTGCCGTAGCCGGTCCGGCCCAGTTCGTACTTCGTCATGTTGTCGTACGCGACGACCTCCCAGCCCTCTTTGCGAAAGTTTTCGCATACGTGAGAGCCGAGAAATCCGCATCCGCCGGTTACCAGTACTTTCATCTGATTACTCCTGAGGTGTTTCCGTAGTTCTTTCTATGATAAACGTGTGCCGTTGCCGGCCGTAAGTATTTCAAAGGATTTCTTTGAGGTCTTTCGGGATCGCCGCGCCGAGGACCGGCAGTTCGCGCCCGAGTTCTTTTAAGGTATCCGCGCTGAGGCGCTGGGAAGTTTTGCCCGGACCGAAGTCCAGGATGTGCGTGACTTTCGAATCGTCCACCGCGGGTTTCATGGACTTGTCCCAGTACAGCGTGTTGATGGCCATGTCTTCGAACATCTTCACGGGAAGATTGTCTTTCTGCGCGCGCAGATCTTCGCCGTCGAAGAACGAATAGACCGGCACCTTAAGTTCGTCGCCGGAGTACTTAAACTCGATACGCTGGACTTCCGGGATGAAGATGTCCCGCACCGGCTCCATGAGTTTGCAGTGGAACGGGCAGGTGGTGCGCAGGTAGACGAACTTGAACTTCTTCTCGTCGATGTCGGCCTTGTATTTTTCGTGAAAGGCGATGAGCGACGAACGATGCGAAGAGAGGATGCGGTTCGTCGGCGAGTTGTAAAGTGAGACGTAGATTTGTTTGTCCGCGTCGAGGCCGCCGTTGACTTCCAAAACCATCTTTTCGACCTCGGCGTGATCCAGACCCAGGACCGCCACCATGGGCGAAGGCGTTTTCCCGCCGAGGGACTCGGACTGCGCGACTTCCTCGTCGGTGGGATCGAAGAACGGGAAGGCCTTCTGCGCGGACACGCCCAGGTACAGAAGATACTTCATGTACTTGTTTACGGCGGCGTAGTAGTCGTCGCCGGAGAGCGTGAGCGCCATGAGGGACGCGGGAATCAGGCCCTGGCTGTGACCGGTGGTGCCGAGCGTGTTCGCCATGAGATCGTTCATGGAGAAGCCGTTTTGCAAAAGATTTTCCACGTGCACGAGCTGGGTCATCTGGATCATGGCGATGGAAACCGCCGCGCAGCCCAGGTAGTCTTCCGAGGGAATCGTGGAGTCGTCTTCCAGCCAGCCTTTCACATCGATGCCGTGGGGCAGGCCGACGCTGCCTTCCACGCGGGGCCGCTCTTCTTCTACCGCGGCCAGGGCCGCGTCGAAGAATTTCTGGAAGGCCGGTTCTTTGTAGAACTTCGCGAGTTCTTTGTACCACGGGGCGCCCTGGCCGCCGAACTGAATATAAAAGCGCGCATTGTTATCCTGCGCCTGTTTGAGAAGAGCGGGAGTGTCTGCCATGAGTTAAAGATCCTGTGTTGAGATTGCGTTATTTGTTTACGCGTTCTACGAAAGAGAAATCGCGCATGTCCACTTTGATGACGTCGCCCTGGTTGATGTAAAGGGGCACCTGAACCTCGCCGCCCGTTTCGACTTCCACACGTTTCTTCGCGGTGCCCACGGTGTCGCCCTTGATGGCGTCCTCGGCGTAGGAGACCTCCAGTTCGACGAAGGTCGGCGGAATCATGCCGATGGCGTTGCCCTCGTAGAAGGTTACCTCGACGGGAGTTTCTTCTTTCATGAACGGCAGGTATTCCTCGACCATGTCCTTGCCGAGGTTGATCTGCTCGTAGTCGTCCCGATCCATGAAAACGATTTCGTCGCCGTCCTGATACAACAGTTGCATGTAACGCTTTTCGAGCTCGGCGTCTTCGACCTTTTCGTTGGACTTAAACGTGCGCTCGATGACGTTACCGCGCTGGAGATGTTTGAGTTTCGTGCGCACGAAGGCGCTACCCTTGCCGGGATTTACGAACTGAGCGAAGCTAACGGAAAAGAGATCTCCATCAACTTTCAGAACCATGCCTTTCTTGACATCGACGGCGTTGATCATATCGGAGGGTAGGTTTTGAATGACAGACCAGAGCGTCAAACACTTGTTCCAGGCGGTGCCGGACCGGCAGTCCCCCTTTCCCGCGGCCTTTGCGGGGGTGTCGCCCGAGGACTGGAACGACTGGCGCTGGCACATGCGAAACCAGATCACCGGCCTGGCCGAACTGCAAGAACTGCTGTCCGCAGAAGCCCTGGCGGAAGCCGCGGCCTGGTTCCGGGAACCCGGCGCGCAGGAATTCCGCTTCGCCGTCACACCGTACTACGTCGCATTGTCTCGCTTTCTTGCTCCGCCGGAAACCCTGGAGTCGCCGGCCTTCAACCGGAATTCCGGGCAGGGGTGTCCGATTCTTGCCCAGGTCCTGCCGCAGACCGTCGAGCTTGCCGACCCGGTCTACGATCTCCCTGATCCCCTCGCCGAAGAAACGCACATGCCGGTCCGTGGTCTTACGCATCGCTATCCGGATCGCGCCCTGTGGTACCTCACGCATCGCTGCGCCGTGTACTGTCGCTATTGCCTGCGCAAGCGCAAGGTCAGCGCCGCGGACACCGCTCCGAACGCACACGAGCGCGAGGCCGCGCTGAACTACATCCGCGAAAATCCGCAAATCCGCGAGGTCATCCTGTCCGGCGGGGATCCGCTCGCCCTCTCCGACGCGAAGCTCGACAGCCTGCTCGGTGATCTGCGTGCCATCCCGCATCTGAGCAGCCTGCGCATCCATACGCGCATGCCGGTTACGCTGCCGTTTCGCATTACGGACGAACTGTGCGCCGTGCTGCGGCGTCACTTTCCCATCACACTGGTCACGCACTTCAATCATGTCCGCGAAGTCAGCGCCGACGCGCGCGCGGCGATTCGCCGTCTGCGGATGGCCGGCGTGAGCGTGTTGAATCAGTCCGTTCTCTTAAGTTCTATTAATGACACATTAGAAGATCAGCGGGGTTTGTTGCTCGCACTCGTGGAAGCCGGGGTCGTGCCGTACTACCTGCATCGTTGCGATGAGGTGCGCGGTGTATCGCACTTTCGCGCGCCGCTGGAACGCGGCCTGGAAATCATTCGCGGTTTGCGCGGCACGTTGAGCGGTTTCGCTATCCCACGCTACGTCGTCGATTTACCCGGCGGCGGCGGAAAGATTGCCCTCGAACCGGAGTACCTCGTCGACAAGCGTCGGTCAGCGGATGGAAAGTTAGTGTACACTTTTTCAAACGGGGCGGGGAAAAAATACAGAGTTCACGAATAGGTTTTTTCCGCCCCCCTTATCTTTTTTTATTGATCCGTTTTCTCTCCCGGGCTATCGTTTGCCCATTATGTCTTCTTTCCCGCACACCAATCGTCTCCGCTCCCTTGCGGGTATTGAGGACTCATTGGAGAACCTCGTCTTTCATCTTGGCCGCGTACTGGAGCCCGAACTGGAATCCGCGTCGTCGTCGGAATCCGCGGCACAACCATCTGAAGACCAGTCGAGCCTTGCGAAGCTTCAGAGGCTCCGCCATTCTCTGGCAATCATTCGCGCCAGCTACCTGGCGCATCGTCCCGTATACGCCCTTGACTTTGCGGATCTGCGTGCCGGTGACCGTCTCGTGCTCGGTGCCGCGCCGCTTATGAACGCCCTGGCCACGGGGTTCTTTCTCTACTACGGTGCCGGCGTGGTGATTCCGTACGCCTTCTCCGCGGTTGCATGGGGAACGCTGCTCTGTTCGTTTCTCTACTTCCGTTATCGCCGCCGTCTTCGTGCGCTACGTAATAAAGAATCTTGAGAATCCGGAGGAATGAGCCGGCTACTTCTGCCCCAGCACAATCAACGTAAGATCGTCCGCAATGTTCAAATCATGGCTGTGTTGGCCGATCAACGTGGCGAAGCGCTGGAGTACGGCATCGCCGAGTTCTTTGGAGGAGGCGTGATTATCGCAGGCGCTTTCGGCCACCCAGTGTGTCCCCACGGCTTTGCCGTCGACGTTCTGCTCTTCCACCAGGGCGTCGGTAAAGAGCAGCAGGCGGGCCCCCGTTTCAAAAGCGTAGCTAGCTTCGATGTACTGGGGATCGTCGACCAGACCAATGGGCGGCCCGGCACTCGTGAGTTCCTGCACGGGGTCGGAACCGCGGCAGAGCAACTGTGCCAGATGACCGGCCGAGCAGAAGATAATATGATCCGCATACACGTCGACCACCACCGCGGAAAAGCTGATCGAATCGCCGTAGTCCCGCACCAGAACGCGATTGAATTCCCGCAAGGTCGCGGCCGGTGAACGTTTCTCCGCGTTTACACCGGCCCAGGCACCCTTGATCAACATGGCGGAGAGAGAAGCGTTGATGCCGTGGCCCCGCGCGTCCGCGAGGAAGATGCGCAGCCGATCCGGGAAGGGTCGGGAAAGATCGTAGAGATCGCCGCTGAGTTCGGCGGCCGGCAGGTGCCGTAGCGAAATGTCGAACTCGCTGACCATGTCATCATCGATGCGATACACGCGATTTTGCAGATGCTGGGCCAGGGTCAGGTCTTCGCTCATCAGCAAGCGCAGGTTTTCGACTTTGCGATACGATTCATCGTAGTTGCGCGTAACGCTGGCGAGCACCAGACTGAAGAATACCAGGGCCAGGGGCAGACCTACCACGAGGTCCCAGAACCGTTGGTCTTCGGACGCGTAGTCCACGACCTGGAGCGGTCCGTGGAAGTCCAGGTAGATCAATACGACGACGATGCCGATCATCAGCGCAAAGGCGAGGACCTTCAGTACGCCCCGCACGAGCACGGCGAGCATCGTGGCGAGGAGGAAGAAGAAGTACTGCGCGACGCCGTCCGCACCGGCGTTCTTGAACCACAGAAAGACGAGAACCATCGTGCTGATGATCAGCATGGGCAGGGCCAGCAACTGATAGCGGTTCCGAAAACCGGCGAAGAAGCGGCTCAGATAATAAATCAAAAAGAACGTCAACGATGCGCCGGCGAGGATCATCGCGGTACCGCCGATGCCCAGGGCGAAATCGACGAAGATAAACAGCGCGCTGATCACCCCCGCGTAGAAGGACGACACGTTCAGGATGCGATGGTCCAGCGGCAGGGCGTGTTTGGCCCCGAAGACCTGACTCGAAATTTTCCAGTATAGTTTCAGCACAATTCTTGCCGGCGAACGAAAAAATCCATGCAGTCCAGGCACATGCGCAGAGTCTCGCCGCCATGCCCGGGGTGCATTTTCTCCTGTTGAGCGGCGGCACCGGCCAACGCATGGGGGCCACCCGTCCCAAGCAGTTTCTAAATCTCGGTGACCGGCCCGTACTCCAGCACAGCCTCGATACCTTTCTGGCCTGGACTCCGCCGAAAGACCTGTCCGCCAATCGCGGGGGATGCATCGTCGTCGCCCCGGCGGCTTACCGTGACGAAACCATGCACGTGCTCACGCACATCCCGGCCCTTCGCGGGATATTATCGGACCTGAGTGCGCCGCATCCCACCGGCGGCGTAACGGAAAATTCAGAAAGTGTCGCGGGGGTTGTCGAGGGCGGGACGAATCGTCACGAGTCCACGTTGCATGGCCTTGCCGCTCTGGCTCCGCATCTCCGTGACGGCGATGCCGTGTTCATTCACGACGCCGCGCGGCCGCTGATCGAGGACGCGGAGCTGACGGCGCTCTGCCGGGCGATCTTTGCGAAAGATTCGAGCGGCATCGCGAGTCTGGCCGGCCCGGTTACGGAGACGATCGTAAAGGGCAGGTCATTACCGGGGGCGTTCGAGCACAGCGTCGATCGCAATGAGTACTTCGCCATCAAAACGCCCCAGGCATTCACAACGACTGTGCTGCGCCGGTTGCAAAACTTCACCGGCAGCTTCACGGATCTTTTGACCTGGGGCGAGGCCGCGGGCATTCGCGGAGAACTCGTCCCCGCGGGCCCGCGCAACATCAAACTCACCCATGCCGCGGACTTGCCGTACCTGGAAACCCTGCTGCGTTCTTCCTGAACCACGGAACGAACTGCACGATTCCCCAGAGCATCTCGGGCACGAGAAAGAACGCGAGCAACACTGTGCCGCCGCCGGCAAGATAAAACACCATCCATGCGCTGAAGAGCGTGCGCCCGATCGCGTCGTAGAAGCCGTATTCCGGCAGCGGATTGCGCAGACGAATTACGGACCACAGTGTAACGATACTGCCGAAAAGATTCACGAAGAACAGATGCATCGGATCAAACGCCGGAAAGGCGCCGCCGAATCCGAGCACTGTGTGCAGCTCGCGCAGCAGATCGATTTTCAGCGCGGCGATGATCGGTACGGCGAAGCCCGCCGACAGTACGACGTCATAGAGCGCCGACCACCACACGATGCGGCGATAGTGGGAATCAGAAAGTTGCATGTTTACCTCCCGGGACGCGCGTTTCGCGCAGAACCCCTTGCCAACTTTCCGGCCAGTATAAACACTGGAGCACACTCCATGGTCAAGAGGGGGCCGCAAAAAAATGCTCATCGGTGAACTCGCGGAACGCACAGGCCTGTCCCGGGACACGATCCGTTACTACGAGAAGTTGGGACTCATTCCGGTATTGGTGCGCCGGGACAACGGTTACAAGGAGTACCCGGAAGAATCGGCGCAGGCGGTGAACCTCATTCGATTGGGCAAGTCGCTGGGGTTTACGTTAGCGGAGATCCGGGCTTTCGCCGGGCGCATTCAGTCCGAGGACGTTGAGTTTGCGGATGTGCGGGATGAGATTCAGGAAAAGGTCGCCGACATCGACGTGCGTATTCGAAACCTCAAGGCCATGCGCAAGGAACTTCTGCACATTCTGGATACCTGCCCGGCGCGCTCGCGGTTGCGCGGCAAGCTTCAGTAATTGCGAAAAACCTGCGCGGTATCCGTCACTCGTCGGTATCGCCCAGGCGCATCTGCATTTTCTTCATGCGCCGGACTTCGGCTTCTTTGCATTCGAACGAACGGTTTAAGTACCGGCGGGCAGAAGTTACGTCTCCCTGTTCTAAGGCCACGAAGGCGCGGTTAAACCACAGCAGGGAGTTGTGCGGATTGGCTTCGATGCGGCGGCGTAGATAGTTCTCCGCCTCATCGTAACGCTTTTGGTGAATGAGATCGCGGAGGGCCTCGTCGCGATCCGGAGCGTCCGCCGCGGGCGCATCGAACAGGGGGGCCGTCTTCGGCGCGTGCGTGCTGACGGTCTCGCCGCAATCCTTCACGCGGACCAGCAACATGGTTACGTCATCGTCCTGGGCGCGGCCACCGGTAAAACGATCCAGGTCCCGGCGCAGCGTACGCAGAATATCCCTGGGTGGAAACTCGCGCATCTCGTGCAGTACGCGTTTGAGGCGATCGCGGCCGTACTGTTCCTGGCTGTCGTCGTTGGCTTCTTCCAGGCCGTCCGTATAAAAGAAGAGCAGCAAATCCCTGGAGAGCGGGTACTCGCGCATTTCGTAGCGCGCTTCGTCGAACATGCACAGAATGTCGCCGGCGGAGTCCAGCTCATCGATGGTGCCGTCCGGATGTACGGCCAGGGCCGGCCGGTGCGAGGCGTTGCAGAATTGCACAATGCCCCGCGCGGGTTCCAGCACGGCGATGTAGCCGGTCATGTAGTGGTGCTCAAGCAGGTACTCCATTAAGTCGCGGTTGATGAAATCGAAGATGCGATCCGGGCGATCGTTGCCCGCGGACAGCGCATGAAAAAACGAAAGCCGCGCCATGGACGCGATGAGCGCCGCCGGCACGCCGTGGCCGCTGGCGTCGGCCATGAAGATCGCCAGACGATCATCCTCCTCACGTCCGCTGAATTCTTTCATGACGCGCACATCGTAGAAGTCGCCGCCGACCTGTTCCATGCTCTCGTACATGCCGAGCATTTCCACGGTATCGTTGCGCGGCAGATGTTTCGGCAGGAGGTTGCGTTGTACTGTTTGCGCCAGGTTCAGGTCGCGCAGGATCGCGTCCCGGCGTTGTTTGAGTTCCTGGCGCATGCCGATGAGCCGCCGTTCGCGGTTGTAGGCGGTCAACCGGATGCGCTCACCGGCGTAGTGCATGATCGTCGTCACGAAGAAAGCGATGCAGACGTTGTTTAAGTCGTAGAGATTTTCGAGCTGATAGAGCCCGGTATCGAAAATCAACGGAACGATCAAGTACTGTGCGAATGAGAGTGCGAGCAGGCCGGCCACGTAAAAGAACGGAAAGGGAAACAGAGCGGAGAGCAGCACCGCCAGCAGGTAACCGGAGACGTACCGGGTGTCGTAGTCCGTGAGCGCGGCCATGGCCGGGGCGACCTGGAGCATGATCATGCCGGCGGTCCCCAGGTAGAGCAGCGAGTAGCGTTGTGCGTGGCGGCGGAACAGGGAAGCGATTACGATGATGAAACCGATGGCGCTGAGACTCAGGCGCAGCGCGGCCAGCAGCCAGGCCTTCTCCGGGTGGATGAGTCCATCCATAAGCAGGAACGGCGTCCAGCCGAAGGTGGCCATCAGGCCGGCCCAAAAGAGCAGCCGGATATTGACGGCGCGGAGATAGTCCTTAAACTCGGCGTAATTGACCCCGGCCCGTTCGGGAAAGAAGCGCTGCATCAGCGTCCGTGACACGGCGAGAGGTTACGACGAGCCCAGGTCCGTAGTCTACCTAAAAGTAACCGTGTTCGCCTGGAAATCGCTGTACTTTTGGTCGGGTGTGTGCTAGAGAGAATCATGCGACTGTTTACCGCCGTCGAAGTTCCCGAAGACGTTTCCGAGCGCATCGCCGGAATCTGCCACGGCCTCCCCGGAGTTCGCTGGACCCCGCCCGATCAGTTCCACATGACCCTGCGCTTTATCGGCGAGGTCAGTGAGGCGCAGCGCGAGGAGATTTCTGAGACCCTCAGCGGAGTGCACTGCGACTCCTTTACGTTGCATTTGCGCGGCCTCGGTCAATTCTTGCACCGGCGGATGCCGGGGGTGATCTGGCTGGACGTGGAGATGCAGCCGGCCCTGGAGCATCTGCATCGAAAAATCGAAAGCGCGCTGCGAGGCCTCGGCTTCCCCGGCGACAAACGCGCGTTCCAACCGCACGTTACGATCGCCCGGTTGAAGACGGCACCGTCTTCGCGGGTGCAGCAGTACCTCGATACCTACGGCGACTTCGATGCCGGCTCGTTCGAGGTGAACGAGTTCTTGTTGCTTTCCAGTGTGCTGCGGCCGAACGGCGCCACGCATACCGTGGAGGATGTTTACGATCTGCATCCGGACTATTCCGACGGCGGCGAGCAACTGGCGCGCGAAGCGGACCAGGGCGCGGCGTGAAACCGGACCAGGCGCCGCCGTACTTCCGCGGGACGCAGTACATCGGCTCGTTTCCGTCGATTGACGACTGCCCGAATACCGGCGTGATCCCGCAGATCGCATTTACGGGCCGCTCGAACTCGGGCAAGTCCAGTTTGATTTCGGCGTTATGCGATCATCGTAATCTTGCTAAGTCTTCTTCGGCGCCGGGTAAGACTCGCACGTTGAACTACTTTCTCGTTCCGGATTCCAATGCCCCGCCGCACGGTTTGTATCTTGTTGATTTGCCCGGTTACGGTTTCGCTAAGATTCCGAAGAATGAGCGCTCGCGTTTGCGCGCCATGGTGGATCGTTTCCTGGCCGAAGCGCAGAACATGTTGCTGCTCGTCATTGTCCTCGACGCCCGCCGAAAACTGGAAGAGGAAGAAGAGAACATTGTGCGCTACTGCCGCGAGTTCGATCAGCCGTTCGTATTCGCGCGGACGAAGTGGGACAAGTTGAACACCAAAGAGCGCGGCAAGGCGTTAAACGATTGGAAGGCCGCAGGGTTGGCGGATGTGAGCATTGCGCTGTCGTCCGTGAAGAAGAACGCCGGGATCGTGAAGATGCTGGACCTGGTGCGCGGGAAGTTGGGTTGATGGGGCAAAAGATACGGTGACTTCTGGCGACGTGAGGGCGTCTAAAAATTGTCGAGGACATCCTTTGCCGCTCTTCCCGAAATCCTTTTTATTTTCAAGGCAATGTCGGTTAGAGTTTCGAATGCTTTACTGGCCCTATCGCCCACATCATCTAATTGCATATTGGCGACGCGAACACCAAGCATAATATTTTTTGCGCGATGGTATTCGCCTCGAATGTTTGCCCGTTGGACCTGGGTCAGTCTATAACGAGGCCTTGCCATTAGTTCCTCGCAGACCTGTTTCAACATGAGCGCATAGTGCTGGACGATATCGGACAAAGCTCGATTCAGGTGATGTTCAACATCTGCGATCTGCCAGGTAATGATTGCCGGATCGGGATTGGCAGACATCGCTTCTTTTCCAGCCTTTTGTAAGTGGAATAGACAGTCTCTGACATTTGTGTAAGCGCCGCCGCTATGATTAAGAATCGTTCTTTGAATACTTCACGAAGGTATTCGTCAACATCTGCAGCATTGCGGTATTCGCGAACTACTGACATCGATGATCATGTGGTGAAATCTTTCAATTCTTGCAACTCTTCTTCGGAAATTTCCGGGCTGTCAACAAAGGCCCCAGAATGACGCCCAAGTGTGATCTTGCCTTCTCCTCGTGGAGACCTCAGACTTCTGCCTAGAGTGTGCATGATTGCCGCCTTTTTTAAGACAAAGTCTGCCGTGAGTGGCTGATCAGGCTCTCGCCCCATCGTAGCCGCGTAAAGGTTGGTAAGTTGCTGAGATACTTCGTCAAATTTCTTCATGCTACACCCTGCCGACTATTGCAGTTTATCCATTAACTCCTCAATTTCTCGTAATCCGTTGAGAAGCCTGTTGTCGATTTTGCCGTCCTTTTCTGCAACCTGCGCAATGCGCAGCTTGTATTCGGAAATCTTATTGTCCAGTTCAGAGCCTTCCTGGATTTCACCTTGAATTAGAAATTCGTCCTTAATAGTCTTCAGTCTCTCCAGGAACATCTTTGAAAGTTGCTTCCGTCTCTTGATGACTTCACTCTGAGCCTCTTCCCGTAGCGAATCGGTTATCTGAAATTCATCCCGCACAAAAGATGCGAGCAAGGAGAAAATCCGAACGTATAAGGTGTCGAGATCTTCCTCCGAGGACCAGTTTTCCTCAATGATCGTTATAAGTGTAATCGGCGTAACGAACTCTTTGGTGAATTCGTTTATGTTGGCCAGTTCACCCATAATCCGTAGAAGAGCCTAAGGTCGGATGTCGATCGTGTAGGTCAAAGCAAATCAAGCTTTGTCGTGTTTCATAGAGACCCAGTTCACAACTGGTTTGTGTACCTTTTTCACATTATGTCGCACAGTACCATTTTCCAGGCAAGAAGTAAAATCGGCGTGTATTTGAGGCGAGGCTTGTTCAACGATTGAACAAAAGAGTTGACTCGCGGCGCGGGGAGCGATTCTTGTCTCGTTCGCCCCTGGGACTCACCTGGCGAAGCTGTGTCCGCACGGCGTCGCGTCCCATTTGAGTAGTACCCCGGCAATTGCCGGGTGTCTCACTCAAACCCCAAAAAATTTCAACGAACTCATTCGAGAGTACACAGCATTTCAGAGGAATATATGCAAAAGACAGCCCTGATTACCGGGATTACAGGCCAGGACGGATCCTACCTGGCCGAGTTTCTTCTAAATAAAGGCTACAAGGTTTTCGGCATGGTCCGCCGATCCTCCACGGAAAACTTCGAGCGCCTGGAACACCTGCGGGACCGTGTGGAATTGCGGCAGGGGGACTTGCTCGATCAGCTCAGTTTGATCAACCTGATCGACGACACGCAGCCGGACGAAATTTACAACCTGGCGGCGCAGTCCTTCGTGCCCACGTCCTGGACGAAACCGCTGCTCACCGGCGAGTTTACCGCCCTGGGCGTGACTCGCATGCTCGAAGCGGTTCGCACCGTAAACAAGAAGATCAAATTTTACCAGGCTTCCAGCTCCGAGATGTTCGGCAAGGTCCTGGAGGTTCCGCAAACGGAAACGACTCCGTTTTATCCGCGTTCGCCCTACGGCGTTGCCAAGGTTTACGGACATTTCATTACGGTAAACTACCGCGAGTCGTACGATCTGTTCGCCGTTTCCGGCATCCTGTTCAACCATGAGAGCCCGCGGCGCGGCAAAGAGTTCGTAACGCGCAAAGTTTCGGACGGCGTCGCGCGCATTAAGCTCGGTCTTACCAACGAACTGCGCATGGGCAACCTGGACGCGAAGCGCGACTGGGGTTTCGCCGGTGATTACGTCGAAGCCATGTGGCTGATGCTCCAACAGGATTCCCCGGACGACTACGTCATCGCCACCGGAGAGACGCATACGGTCGAAGAGCTCGTGAAGGTAGCCTTCTCCCAGGCCGGTCTGGACTGGGAGAAGCACGTCGTAATGGATGAGCGCTTCCTGCGTCCGGCGGAAGTCGATCTCCTCGTCGGTGATCCGAAAAAGGCGAAAGAGAAGCTCGGCTGGGAACCGAAGGTGAGCTTCGAAGAACTCGTTCGCATGATGGTCGATTCGGACATCAAGCTCCTCGAAGAAAATCCGCGGCGGCGTTGATACAGAATTCTTCGCGTCAGCGATGTGCAGGGTGGCCGAAGGCCAGTCCGCGCTTCGCGCGGACCGCAGCGAAGCGGAGCCCGAAGCAGCGCGGTGCCCCGCCGCCACCGCGGCGCGGCGGGGCAGACGCCCAAACAAATCTTGCCGGAATTACTATCCTTTGATTCGAGGCGTCTTTGATCTGTGCGGCTCTGAATCGCCGCGAACCAAAAGTTAATCATGCCCCTCCGCGAAAACGCCAGTATTTCCGACGAATTGCGGCACGAGATCTTTCGCATTCTGAAGGATTGTCCGGATATTTCGCAGCGAGACCTCGCGGCGCGGCTGGGCGTGAGCCTCGGCAAGGCCAACTATTGCCTGCGAGCGCTCATTCAAAAGGGCTGGATCAAGGCGCGAAACTTCAAGAACAGCAAGAACAAACTCGCGTACGCCTACTATCTGACCAGCGCCGGCATCGAGGAAAAAGCCCGGCTTACGTTTCGTTTTCTGAAACGTAAGGTCCGCGAGTACGAGGATCTGGTCGAAGTCATTGAAGATCTGAAGAAAGAAGCCGAGGAGATGGGCGAGCTGCTCTTCGAGACCTCGGGCATTCGCATTACCGAAGAGCGGCTGGAAGAGAGCGAGGACGAGGCGCCGAAACGGAAGGCTCGTTAGCGTACGACAGGAGACGTCTACTATGGAAAAGTCAGCAAAAATCTACGTGGCCGGCCATCGCGGCTTAGTCGGTTCGGCGATCTGCCGGGTCCTGGCGAACGAAGGCTACACCAAAGTCGTGCAGCGTACGCACGCGGAGCTGGACCTGGAGTCCCAGAGCGCCGTCGAGAAATTCTTCGAACAGGAGAAACCCGAGTACGTCTTCATGGCGGCGGCGCGGGTCGGCGGCATTATGGCGAACAAGACCTATCCCGCCGAGTTCATCTACAACAACCTGCAGATTCAGAACAACCTCATCGACGCCTCGTATCGTCACAAAGTCAAAAAGCTGCTTTTCCTGGGTTCGTCGTGCATCTATCCGAAGTTTGCGAACCAGCCGATCAACGAGGACGAACTGCTCGCCGGCAAGCTCGAACCCACCAACGAACCCTACGCCATTGCGAAGATCGCCGGCATCATCGCCTGTCAGAGCTACAATCGCCAGTACAACACTAACTTTCTTTCGGTGATGCCTACGAATCTCTACGGCCCCGGGGACAACTATCACCCGGAAAACTCTCACGTACTGCCGGCGTTGATTCGCCGTTTTCATGAGGCCGTGCGCGATACAAAACCGGAGATCCAGATCTGGGGTACCGGCAAACCTCTGCGCGAGTTTCTCTACTCCGACGACCTGGCGCGGGCGTGTATCTTTCTCATGAACAACTACGATTCCGGTGAGATCCTGAACATCGGCTCCGGCGTCGAGGTTTCCATTCGGGAGCTCGCCGAAACGATTGGACGAGTGCTGGGCTACGAGGGTCGCATCGTGTTCGATACCACGAAACCCGACGGCACGCCGCGCAAGCTGCTGGACTGCGAGAAGATTCACCGCCTGGGCTGGCGGCACCAGGTGGAACTTCAGGACGGCATCCGCCTGGCTTACGACGACTTCCTCAAACGCTACAGTGATGAAACGGAGCAGGCCGCAGGTTAAGCAGGGTAACTGAAGCTTAGCGGATATTAGTAATGCAAGTCTCACTCATTATACCCGTCTACAACGAAGAAGATAACCTGGACGAGCTGTATGGCGAAATCCAGGAACTCTGGAAGGCTTATAAAAAGCACACGCTGCTTGAACTGATCTTTGTGAACGACGGGAGCCTGGACGGCTCACTGAAAAAGCTCAAAGAGTTGACGAAGAAGGATCGCAAGATCAAGGTCGTGAACTTCTGGCGCAATTACGGCCAGACCGCAGCACTGTCCGCGGGAATCGATGCGTCACGAGGTGACATCATCCTGTTGATGGATGCGGATTTGCAGAATGATCCCAACGATATTCCGAAGCTTATCGAAAAGCTGGAACAGGGCTACGAGGTCGCCTCGGGCTGGCGCAAGCATCGCCAGGATAATTCGCTTACGCGAACCTTTCCGTCACGCATCGCCAACTGGCTCATCTCGCTGATCTCCAGGGTGAGCCTGCATGACTTCGGTTGCACGCTGAAGGCTTACCGCCGCGACGCTCTCGAAGGCGTGCGCCTTTATGGCGAGATGCACCGTTTCATTCCCGTGTTCGCCAGCTGGCAGGGCGCGCGCGTGGCCGAGGTGATCGTGAATCACCGGCCGCGCATTCACGGCGTTTCGAAGTACGGCCTGGAGCGGACGGTCAAGGTCTTCCTGGATCTGATCCTGATCGCCTTCATGCATAAGTTTTTGCACCGGCCCATGCACGCCTTCGGCGGCATCGGTGTGATCGGCATGGTGCTTTCGGTAGCCACATTCATATGGGCGATCATCTGGAAGTTCGAAGGCGTTTCGTTCATTGAGTCGCCGCTGTTAATATTTTCGACGACCTTCTTTTTGTTCGGAGCGACTTCGATTCTCATGGGACTCCTCGCCGAGATGTTGATGCGCACCTACTTCGAAAGTCAGAACAAACATACGTATCGCGTGAAAGAAGTGCTAAACGGCGGCGGGCGATCCAGGAAAAAAGCCTGAACGCGTTAGGGCATTGAATATCCTTTTAATCAACTACGAGTATCCGCCCATCGGCGGCGGCGCCGCAAACGCGTGCTGGTTTTTGGCCAGGGAGCTGGCCTCGATGAAACATCGAGTATGCGTGCTGACTTCGGCCTACGAAGATCTGCGCGGCCTCGCAGAAGACGAAAATGGAGTCACGGTCTTACGCGTGCCCGCGTTTCGCAGGCGCAAAGATCGTGGCAGTATTTTGCAGATGGTCGCGTTTGTTTTTTTTGCGAATCTGAAGCTACTCGGTCTTGCGAAAAATTTTGAGATAGAGAGGTCGATAGCTTTTTTTACAATCCCCTGCGGCCCGCTTGCGCTTCGTTTGAAGCGCCGACGGGAGATCGACTACGTTGTATCCCTGCGCGGGGGAGACGTTCCCGGTCATGTTCCCCGGGTGAACGCATTCCATCGTCTGATTCGCGGCGTTCGTCGTCGTTCGCTCAAGTACGCAAAGGCCATCGTGGCCAACGGAGAGGGGCTCGCAAAGTCTTCCGAGGCCGCGGACCCGTTTCCGGTGCACATTATACCGAACGGCGTGGATACGGATTTCTTTCATCCGCCCGAAGAGCGAAATGCGTCGGGAACCGCCGACGGGCTAACTTTATTTCAGTGCCTCTTTGTGGGGCGGTTGCATCCGGAAAAGAATCTGCCGTTCTTTTTTCGGGCCGCGGCGCCCCTGATTTCGGAGCTGAAAGGCGAGGGCATTCAGTTCCAACTGCATCTTGTCGGCGACGGTTCGGACCGGGCCGTGCTTGCACGACTCGCCGATGAGCTGCAACTGGAAGTTACGTTCCACGGCTGGTGCGAGCGGGAATCCACGGCGCGTCTATACCGTGAAGCGGATTGTTTGATCAATCCCTCGCTCTACGAAGGGATGGCGAACGTGGTGCTGGAAGGCATGGCGTCGGCCTTGCCGGTCCTCGCCAGCGATGTCCCGGGAAACGCCGGGTTGGTGCGTGAGAATTCGGACGGGCTTCTGTTTGCGCTGCATGACGAAGTGGACTTGCGTGAAAAATTGGGCGCCCTGGCGCGGGATGCCGGACTCCGTCGACGCCTGGGTGCGAACGGCCGCCGCCGGGTCGTCGAAGAATTTTCCTGGCGCAGCGTGGCGGAGGGCTATCTAAAGCTGCTTCAGTAAGTATTTGCGGCGAGGTGTTAGTCTGCGTTCAGCCAGTACAGTCGACACGAACGCCGCGCCGCGATGCGCCCCGCGGGAATGCTTTCATCGCCGTCGAGCATGCGCCGAATCATGGCTGCTTTACCACTGCCTTTCAAAAGGAACCAGACCTGCTGCGCCGCTTCGATCACGGGGTAGTTGATGGTCAGACGCACCTGGTTGTCCTCCGGGCGCCGGGTTACCGCGGTAAGTTCGCTGCCGGTTTCCTGGCCGGGAAAGAGAGAAGCGGTGTGACCGTCGTGATCCCCCAGGCCGAGGAGGATCAACGGGAACGTCGGAAAGAGGGCGGAAGCCGAAGGCTGTCGGCGCAGCGGCAGATGAGCCGCCAGGGACTGAGACATCATGGCGGCCGCGCGTTCCGGGTCGCCGGGATCGTTGTCCGGCGAACTGACCTGCTCCGGATCGCGCCAGCCGTGAATGAACGGTGACGAGGGACGTAGCTCCGGCGGCCGAATGATTTGCGCCAGCGCGGTTTCGTTGCGATCGGAATGGCCGAGGGGTACCCAGCGCTCATCGCCGATCCACCAGCGCACCCCGGCAAGGGCGGGCGCAGGGGATTCGTAGTCCGCGGCCACACGCTGGAAGAAGGGCACCGGGGAGTTTCCGCCGGGAACGGCGACGTGAAAGGTTCCGTAAGATTGTTCCTGTACCGCGGCGACAAAATCACGAAAAACATCTTCCAGCCAGGCCCCGGCGCTGTCGTATTCCTTGAGTTCGCTGCTTCGACTCATTGTCTTCCGTGTAACGTGTAGAGCGCAAAATAGGCAAGCTCATTTGATTGTTTTTGAATCTGGAGTTGTTACTACTCTAGACAGGTCTTGTTACTAAGTATTATGTGTGGTATCGCCGGCTTTATTGATCCCGGAATGCGTGGTTCGCAGGCGGAATTCGCGGCTGTTATGAACCGCATGACCGACGCGATTGCGCACCGCGGCCCGGACGGCTCCGGGGTCTGGAGCGATCCGGAGCGCGGCGTATGCCTGGGACACCGGCGTCTGTCCATCATCGACATTGCCGGCGGGTCGCAGCCGATGGCTTCCAGCGACGGAGAGCTGATCGTCGTTTTTAACGGAGAGATCTACAATCACGCCGAACTGCGCGACGAATTGATCGCGAAGGGTCATCGTTTTCAATCGCACCATTCCGATACCGAAGTGCTGCTTTACGGCTGGCGCGAGTGGGGCGAGTCCATGGCCGATCGTTTGAACGGCATGTGGGCCTTTGCGATCTATGATCGCAAGCACGGTATCGTTCATCTGAGTCGGGACCGTTTCGGGCAGAAGCCGTTTTACTATACGTATCAGAACGGTGTCTTTGCGTTCGCGTCCGAGCTGAGCGGCATTGAGGCCTTTGCGAAGTCCAGCGAGTCCGTGGCCACGTCGCTTTCGCCCCGGGCGGTGCAGAAGTTCTTCGCCTACGGTTACGTACCCGCTCCGCTGTCGCTCTACGAGGGCGTGTACAAACTTCCGGGCGGTCATTGTTTGTCCTTCGAAGTGCGGGAGGCCTCGTTTCGTATCCGTAAGTGGTGGGACTTCGTCCTGGAACCATTCGCGGGCGGTGAGATTCCGAGAAAAGCCGAAGAAGAATGGGGCGCCGAGATTCGCCGCCTGCTGGATCAGTCCGTGCGTCGGCGCATGATGTCCGACGTTCCCCTGGGGGTCTTTCTGTCCGGCGGCATCGACAGCTCGGCGATTACGGCCTTTGCTGCCAGGCACGTGGATGCCGGCAAGTTGGAGACGTTCTGCATTGGATTTGAAGAGGCCTCGTTCGACGAATCGCAGTACGCCCGGGACACGGCGCAACTCTTCGGCACGAAACATCACGATGACGTGCTCTCTATGGAAGGGGCGAGTCCGCTCTTAGCTGAGATTGCGAGTAAGTTAGACGAACCCCTGGGAGATTCCTCGCTGCTGCCGACGTACCTGCTCTGCCGGTTTACGCGGCAGCGCGTAACGGTGGCTCTCGGCGGGGACGGCGGCGATGAACTCTTCGCCGGATACGACCCCTTCCGCGCGTTGCGCTACGCCAATCTCTACAAGACGCTGTTGCCCGCGCCGGTGCACGCCGGTGTGCGCATGCTGATGGCCCGGTTGCCGGTGTCCCACCGGAACATGAGCCTCGATTTTAAGATCAAGCGGACGCTGCGCGGCATCGGTTACAGGCGCCAGTTCTGGCTGCCCGTCTGGATGGGACCGCTGGATCCCGGCGGCGTGAGCGATCTTCTGGATGAACCGGTGGACCTGGAAGATCTCTACTCCGAGGCGATTGAACAGTGGGACGCGTGTCAGAGTAAAGATATAGTAGATAAAACTTTGCAATTTTATACGAAGCTCTACTTACAGGACGACATCCTCGTGAAAGTCGACCGTGCGTCCATGATGGTTTCTCTCGAGGCGCGGTCGCCGTTTCTGGACATTGATCTCATTAACTTCGTGCGTCGTATTCCCTCGAACTACAAACTTCGCGGCGGGGTCACTAAGTACATCTTGAAGAAGGCGCTGGAACCGGTGTTGCCTGAGAGTATTCTGTATCGTGCCAAGAAGGGCTTCGGCGTTCCGGTGGGGCGCTGGTTCCGTGACGGTGTGCTGAACGTCGATCCGCAAAGCATGCCCGCGCCGGTGCAGGCGGATTTCGTGCGCGGGCTGAACGAACGTCATAAACAAAACAAGAGCGACGAGCGCGCCGCGTTGTGGAACGCCTGGTTGCTCGGTGAGTTTCAGAAGCGTGGTCGCAGTGTGGCGGTGCGGAGTACGGTGTCGTGAGCGGAGGTTCGTCTCATCATGTCGGTGACGACCTGGAAGCGAAGAACGCGGACTGGTCTTTCGGTCGTGTCAGCGGCGAACGTTTTCAGAAACATCTTCGGAGATCGGTGCCGTTTTATGCGGAAGGTCACGATCTCGTCT
The DNA here is from genome assembly GCA_965227295.1 of Leptonemataceae bacterium. Classification (GTDB taxonomy): domain Bacteria; phylum Spirochaetota; class Leptospiria; order Leptospirales; family Leptonemataceae; genus JANSYA01. The sequence continues at coordinate 1,478,686 of OZ245742.1, forward strand.
GTCGGCTCAGTGATTTTTTTGTGCGTCAGGATTCGACGTGTTATGAGCTCGGTACATCCAACGGTGTTCTGCTGGAGCAACTCGTCCGTCGGCATTCCGTGAAGCCCGGAACGCGCTGGATCGGTGTCGATCGTGAGAAGGCCATGATCGCTTCGGCGCGCGAGCGTTTGGATACCTGCATTGATGCCCTGGTGCCGCAGCACGAACAGGGCGGTGTTCCGGATGTGCGTCTTGTTGCGGAAGATGCGTCGCAACTGGAGTTCGAAAGCACGGACTTCGTTGTAGCTTACTATACGTTACAGTTTATGGCGCCGAAGTCACGGCAGGAAACCGTGGCAAGAATCTACGAGGCACTGAATCCGGGCGGCGCGTTTCTGCTGTTCGAGAAAGTCCGGGCCCCGGACGCCCGCTTCCAGGACATTGCGAACGCCCTGTATACGGAGTACAAACTCGACCAGGGATTTTCGCCGGACGAGATTACCGCAAAGGCCAGAAGCCTCAAGGGCGTGCTGGAGCCTTTTTCCACGGCGGCCAATCTGGATCTTCTGGGCCGGGCCGGTTTCGTTGACGTGGTAAGTGTGTATAAATATATCTGCTTTGAAGGCTTTCTGGCGATCAAGTAAGCCGACTCTCTCCAACGGAGATCAACATGAAACAACTCGTACAGGAAATTGAAATCGCGGGCCGTAAGATCGGACCCGATCATCCGCCGTTTGTCATTGCCGAGGTGGGCATCAATCACGAGGGCGAATACGATAAAGCCGTTCAGATGGTGGACGCCGCCTGTGATGCCGGAGCGGACTGCGTAAAGTTCCAGTGCCACATTACGGAACAGGAAATGATTCCCTCCGACATTCCGCCGGGCAAACTTTCGGACGAACCACTCTACGATATCATCAAGCGCTGCGAACTTACCGAAGAAGAAGAACGTAATCTTCAGAAATACTGTGCGGATAAAGGAATCATCTATCTCAGCACGCCGTTCTCGCGCGAAGCGGCGAACCGCCTGGAAGGCATGGGCGTGCCGGGTTACAAGATCGGATCCGGTGAGTGTAACAACTATCCGTTGCTGGAACACGTCGCGAAATTCGGCAAGCCCATGATTCTCTCCACCGGTATGAATGATGTGTCGATGATTCACAAGTCCGTCGAAGCGATCATGAAGCACAATCAACAGTTGATCCTCATGCATTGCACCTCGATGTACCCGACGCCGTACGAAAAGGTTCGCCTCGGCGCCATCAAAGAACTGCAAGAGGAGTTCGGTCTCCCGGTGGGTTTGAGCGATCACTCGATGAACGTATACACGTGTCTCGGCGCTGTCGCTCTGGGAGCGGTGGCCCTCGAAAAACACTTCACGATCACCCGGAGCTGGCCGGGGCCGGACGTTCCGATTTCCATTGAACCCCACGAACTCAAAGAGATGGTGGACGGCTCGCGCGCAATCTTCGCGGCCCGGGGTGGAGCGAAGACGATCCTGCCGGAAGAACAGCCGGTCATCGATTTCGCGTACGCCAGTGTCGTAACCATCAAACCGGTGAAGGCCGGAGAAACCTTTTCGCTGGATAACATCTGGGTCAAGCGGCCGGGCACGGGACAACTGCTGGCCGATCAACTCGAAAACGTGCTCGGCAAAAAAGCCGCCGCGGATCTTGAATTGAACGAACAACTGGAACCGAAACACATCGAGGGTTGGTCCTGAGTTTCGTTCTCGGTGTGATTCCCGCGCGGGGCGGATCGAAAGGCGTAAAGAAAAAGAACATCCGCCCCGTTCTCGGAAAACCGCTCCTGGCCCACGCGATTCGCTGCGGCCGGCGCGTAACGGAACTGGACCGGCTCATCGTTTCTACGGACAGTGAAGAGTTCGCGGAAATCGCGAGAGAGCACGGCGCGGAAGTCCCGTTCCTCAGGCCCGCTCCGCTCGCCGCCGACACCGCGCCGATGTTGCCGGTTCTGGAGCATGCCATCTTAGAAACGGAAAAGATCTATAACGACAGAGTGGAGTGCGTGGTGTTGCTCGATCCCACGGGCGTGCTTCGCATCCCTGCCGACATTGAAGGCTGCCTGAAGATGTTTCGCGAGTCCGATTGCGATTGCGTCATCTCCGGTCATCCGGCGCATCGTAATCCTTACTTTAACATGGTAACCGAGCGCGACGGTTACTTTAATCTGGTCTGTCTCGAAGGGCGCGGGGTCGGTCGGCGCCAGGACGCTCCGGTGTGCTACGATCTGAATACCGTGGTGTGGATCTGGTCCCGGGCGGCGGTCGTCGATCAAAAAGAACGCCTCCCGGAGAAAACTCTACTGTACGAGATTCCCGTGGAGCGCGCCATGGACCTGGATCACGAGTTCGACTTCGAACTCCTGGAAATGATCCTCGATAAGAAGCGCGGCCAGGCCGGCTTTGAGTTCTTTTTCGATTAAGTTAGCGATCTTCCTATGACTGATACCTCACGACGTACTATCGCCTGTGTCACCGGAACCCGGGCGGACTATCCGCGGGTGAAGTCCGTGCTGCGGGAAATCGTCGCACGGCCGAACCTGGACCTTCGCTTGATCGTGACCGGTGCGCATCTTTCGAAGGCGTTCGGTTACACGATCACCGAGATCGAAGCGGACGGTTTTGAGATCGCGGAAAAGTTCGAAATCTACGATGAAGACGATACGCCCTACGGAATGGCGAAAGCCGCGGCCCGCTGCGCCGAGGGTACGGCTCACGCTCTGAAACGGATCGATCCGGATATTGTGTTGATCACCGTCGATCGCATGGAGACCCTGGCGGCGACGCAGTCCGCGGCGCTCATGAACTTCCCCATCGCCCACGTTCAGGGCGGCGAGGTCACCGGTACCATCGACGAAAGCATTCGTCATGCAGTGACGAAACTTTCGCACATTCACTTTCCGGCTTCGCCCGACGCCGCCGAACGTATCGTAAAGATGGGCGAGGACCCGCGGCACGTCCACCAGGTCGGCTGTCCGTATCTCGACATCATTACCGGGCTGGAGTACAAGAGCAAGGCCGAGATGGCCGCGAAGTACGGCTTCGATGCGGACAAACCGCTCGTCTTGTTTACGCAGCATCCGGTGACCACGGAGTTCGGCGAGGGCGGTGAGCAGGTAAAGAAAACCATCGAGGCGCTGAACGGTTTCCCGGACGTCGAGGTCTTCGCACTCTACTCGAACACCGACGCCGGCGGCCGGGAGATCGTCGAGATCATGAAGCAGCAATCACGATATAAGATTTTTCCGAACATTGATTCGGCCGACTTTTTGAACATTATGAAGCACGCGGACCTCATGCTCGGCAATTCTTCGGCGGGTATTCGTGAGGCGCCGAGTTTCGAGCTCCCCGTGGTCAACGTCGGTTCGCGTCAGCAAGGCCGCGAACGCGCGGCGAACGTGATCGACGTGCCGCACGAGGTCGGCGCCATTCGCGAAGCGATTCGGAAGGGATTGTCGAAGCCGTTTCGGGATTCTCTTAAGGGTGTTGTCAATCCCTACGGCGACGGTAAGTCCGCGAAACGAATCGTGGACATCCTGGAATCCGTTACGATTGATCGCGACCTGGTGCAAAAAATCATTCACTACTAACTTCATATGAGCTACGATTACAAGTCCATTCTGGTGACCGGCGGCGCCGGTTGCATCGGCATGCAGGTGTGCGCGGAACTGAGGCGCCGCGGTGCGAAGGTCCGTCTGTTTGATTTGCCGGAGCAGATTTCCCGCGTGCGGGAGTTTATTCCGGAAGATGTCGACATCTACTACGGTTCGATCCTCGACATGTCTTCCCTGCGCGACGGTATGGCCGGCTGTGACGCGGTGATTCACCTTGCCGCGTACCTCGGTGTGATGCGCACGGAAACGAATCGCCTGCGGTGTCTGGATATCAACATGACGGGCACGCGCAACGTCCTCGACTGCGCCGTGCAGCATCGCGTGGAGAAGATCGTCTTCGCATCCTCCTCGGAAGTCTACGGCGAGCCCGTCGAAAATCCGGTGCGAGAAACGACTCTGACCCAGGGCAAGACGGTCTACGCCGTAAGTAAACTTGCCGGGGAAGAACTCTGCAAGGCCTACAGTCAGCGCTATCCGCACCTTAAACATACCGTGTTGCGCTACTTCAACGCTTACGGTCCGTATCAAATTACACAATTCGTCATTCCGAAATTCGTCTACAACGTGCAGCACGATCGGCCGCCCATTATCTACGGCACCGGTGAGCAAATGCGTTCGTTTTGTTATTCCAGCGATACTGCCAGAGGGACCGTGGACGCCCTCTACAAACCTGAGGCGGACGGGCAGACCATCAATATCGGCAACAGCGAGTCCCTGGTCTCGCTGAAGGACCTGGCGAAACTCGTCATTGAGGTCGGCGGCAAAGAGGGCAAGATCGAAGCTGTCATCAATACCGAGTTTTCGAAGACGGACCGCGAAGAAAGTCGGGAGATCCATCGCCGCTACTGCGACACTTCCCTGGCGCTGAACCTGCTGGATTTTCGGCCGCGGGTCTCACTGCGCGACGGCATTGCGAACGTTTTTTCCGAGGGGCGCCTCTTTGACCGCTGGGAATCCAGCGACATTAAGTACACCCTCGACGAATGGATCGAAGACGACGGCGGCAACGATCGCTAAAGTTCTTCGACTATAACTTAGCATGAAAGCTCTTTTTGTAAGCCAGAGCAATTCGCTGCGGCTGTTTTTCGATCTTTACCGCGATATGCACGGGGCCGGTAAGATCGAAGCTTGCGGATTCTACGTTTCCGGCTCGGATTTCTACCGGAAGTTCGAGCACCGGGAGGCTCTGGATCAATTGCCGCTCTTGAAAGAGTGGGAGATCCTGGAGAGGGCTTCGCAGCGCAGCCCCGACCTCGACAAACTCAGAGTGTATGAGGAACGTTACGAGGATGTGACGCTCTGGCGAGCCTTAAATGCGGATCGGCGTATTTACTTCGGACGGGACGCGACATTCATCCAGGACTATCCGGCGCGGTTCGGACACGATCGTATGCTCGCGATTCTTCAGACCGCCGTCGAAGACATCGAAGACTTCTTCGATCGTGTGCAGCCGGATTTCGTGGCGTCGTTTATTTGCGTCACCCTCGGCGAGTACCTCATCTATCTCGTCGCGAAACGACGCGGCGTTCCCGTGGTCAACATGCGTCCGACGCGCCTGCGGAATTACTTCTTCGGAGGCGAGACGATTTTCGAGCCGTCCCTGGACTTACAATCAGAGTACGAGAAGTTGTTAAGAGACGGCTTGCCGGAGATGCAGCGCGAAGACCTTGAGGCTTATCTGGAAGGCGTGCGCGGCAGCCACGCCATGTACGAGGGGGTGATGCCGGTTTCCGCCGTATATCGTGCCCGCATCTTCGCAGCGATCGGCGGATTGATCAGGAGCGGCTTTCGTTTTCTGGCGCACATCCCGGCGCTCATTAGAGAATGGTACGCTTATTCGTTTGGAGAGTATCGCCATGACAACAGCCACGTCCCGCGCACCCGACTCTCGCGCTTTCTTTTGATTCTGAAACCCTACCGACGTTTGGCGGAGCGCCGCGCCCTGAACCGGCACTACGCCGCGGTAAACAAGCTTCCGGCGGGCAGCTTCGTCTTTTATCCGCTGCATAAGGAGCCGGAACAAACCATGCAGGTCTACAGCCGGCCGTTTCAGAATCAGATCGAAGTCATTCGCAATCTTGCTCTGAATCTGCCCGTCAGTATGCGGTTGGTCGTCAAAGAACATCCGGTATCCGTAGGCTATCGACCGTTAACTTTCTATAAAAAGATATTAGCCATCCCCAATGTGATGATGGCCGCTCCGGAGACTAAAAGCAGCGCGCTCATCGAAAAAGCGAAGCTCGTGGCGGTGATCAGCGGTTCCGGCGCCCTGGAAGCGATTATGATGCGTAAACCCGCGTTGCACCTGGGGCGAGTCCCGTTTTCCATGCTGCCGGATTCCATGATCTCTCGGGCGGTGGACCTGTTTGAACTCGGCGAACTCATGCGCCGTATGATGCATGAGCACAGTCACGACGAGGAAGCGTTGCTTGCTTATCTGGCCGCCGTGCAGAATCTTTCCGTTTCCGTAGATTGGTATACGCGCCTGCTGGGACGCGGCGAGGGTTTTCGCTTCGGCAACGGAAAGGAAAGCGCGGAAGAGTCGCGGGCAGCGCGCGCACAACAGATTCGCGATCTCGGAGATTACATATTGCGTCGGGCCGGCGTCAACAATGTGAGCGTTTGATCTTATGAACGAACCAGGCACAGTTCAGATCGGTGATGCGGTAGTCGGTCCCGGGCGGCCGTGCTTCGTCATTGCCGAGGTGGCTCAGGCCCACGACGGTTCGCTGGGTTTCGCGCACAGCTACATCGACGCCGCGGCGGACGCCGGGGCGGACGCGATCAAGTTTCAGACGCACATCGCCGGTGAAGAGAGCACCCGGGACGAACAGTGGCGCGTTAAGTTTTCGTACGAAGACGACAGCCGCTACGACTACTGGAAGCGCATGGAGTTTCTGCCGGAGCACTGGGTCGGCCTGGCCGAGCATGCCCGGAAGCGCGACCTTGTCTTTCTCAGCTCGGCCTTCTCGAAGCAAGCGGTGGAGTTGCTGGAGCGCCTGGAGATGCCGGCCTACAAGGTCGCCTCGGGCGAAACCGGAAGCGCGGCCCTGCTGGATATTATGATTCGCACGGGCAAACCGATCCTGATCAGCACGGGTATGTCGCCCTGGTCCGAGATCGACGCCTGCGTGGAGCGGGTGCGGGGCGCGGGCAACGCTGCGGCCGTGTTCCAGTGCACCAGCAAGTATCCGACGCCCCTTGATCAGGTCGGCCTCAACGTGCTCGAAGAAATAACGACGCGCTACAGTCTTCCGTCCGGTCTTTCGGATCATACGGGCACGGTGCATCCGGCTCTGGCCGCCATCTCAGCCGGTACGGCGCACCTTCTGGAAGTGCATGTTACCTTTCACCGGGGCATGTTCGGCCCGGATGTGCCGGCCTCCTTAACATTCGAAGAGTTAAAGCTAGTATGCGATCATCGTAACGCCGTCGAGCGTATGCGCCGGAATCCCGTGGATAAGGACGCCCTGGCCGCGGAGCTGGCGACCATGCGGGCGCTGTTCAACAAGAGCGTCGCGCTTAAAGAGGATCAGCCGGCGGGTACGATTCTAACCGAAGACATGCTCACAATCAAGAAGCCCGGTTCCGGCATCCCCGGCGGGCGCCTGCGTGAAGTGATCGGGCGGAAGCTCCGCGCTCCGGCGGCGGCGGATATGCTACTGGATCCGGCGCAGCTCGATCCGGAAATGCAATTATGACAAACACCGACACCTCAGGTTCGCGACCGAGACGAGTTTGCGTGGTTCTGACTGACCGGGCGAACTACGGTCGACTATGGCCGGTGATGCGTGCCATTGACAACGACGATCGCCTGGAGATGGTCACGGTCTGTACCGGCACCATGCTGTTGGAACGATTCGGCAAGGCTGAACGGATCGTGGAGCAGGACGGCTTCCGGATCGACGGGCGCATCTACATGGAACTGGAAGGCAGCGTTCCGGAGACCATGACTAAGTCCATCGGCTTCGGAATCAGCGAGTTTTCTTCCGAGTTCATGCGGCTGAAGCCGGACCTGGTCCTGGTGATCGGTGACCGCTACGAGGCCCTGGCCGCGGTGATTGCAGCGGCGTATCAAAACATCTGCATCGCGCACATTCAGGGCGGCGAGGTCAGTGGTTCCATCGACGAGAGTACCCGCCACGCGATAACGAAGTTCGCACACTATCATTTTCCTGCTACGGTACGAGCGGCGGAGTACATCGTACGGATGGGGGAGAATCCCGATCATGTCTTTCATGTCGGCTGCCCCTGTGGCGATTTCATTCGTCCGCTGGAAGCCGATTTACCGGAGGATTTATTTCAACGGACGGGCAGCGGGGCGACGTTGAGCCCGAACAAACCGTTCATACTCGTGATCTTTCATCCGGTTACGACCGGCTTCGGCAGTGAACTTCCGCAAACCGAAGAACTGCTGGCGGCCCTGTCCGGGCAAGAACACTCCGTGGTCTGGCTGTGGCCGAACATCGACGCCGGGGCCGATCATATCAGCAAAGCGCTCAGGCAGTATCGCGAGAAAAACAAGTCCGACGACTGGCTTTACTTCGCGAAGAACTTCGATCCGATCACGTTTCAAAAATTACTCAAGCGCACCGTCTGCGCCGTGGGCAACTCTTCGTCCTTCGTACGCGATTCGACTTTCTCCGGCACGCCGGTTGTGTTGATCGGTAATCGCCAGGAAGGCCGGGAGACCGGGAGCAATCTTGTACACGTTAGACCGGAACGGGCTGAGATCAAAGCCGCCATCGATCGGCAATTGCGGCACGGTCGTTACGAACCGGATTCGTTATACGGAGACGGCAACGCCGCAGAACGCATCGCGGAGCATCTCAGAGAATTGAAGCTCTTCACGCAGAAACGTTTGCATTATATTTACGATGAGGGCGGTTCCGCTTGAGCGCCTCGCAGTCGTCTCCGGAAGGCGCCGTGCTTGGATTGATTGTGGCCCGGGGCGGATCGAAGGGGCTGCCCGGAAAAAACGTGCGGGACCTGCTCGGCAAACCGCTCATCGGCTGGGTGAGCGAGAGTGCCGCAAACAGTGAGCGCATCGACGAGGTCGCAGTCTCCACCGACGACGATGACATCCGTACCGCCGCCGTGAACCACGGAGCCCGGGCGCCGTTTGTGCGGCCGCCCGAACTGGCAACGGACAGCGCTCTCGTGATCGACGTTATTCTGCATGCCCTGGACTGGTTCGAAGAGCACGAGCAAAAATTTTTTAAGTATGTCTGTCTCGCGCAGCCCACTTCTCCGGTGACCTCCGCCGGGGATTACGATCGAGCCATTGATCTCGCGTTTCGCGAAAATGCCGACACGGTTATATCGGTCTACCCGGTGGACCATCATCCGCACTTTCACTTTACGCTCGAAGAAACTACGTTCCGGGCGCAGTGGTTGTTCGGCGCCCCGGACGGAGCCATGCGTCGCCGTCAGGACCTCGGCGAGATCTACGCGCGCACCGGCAATGTCTACGTCTTTCGTACCGCGCTCTTGCGAGAGAAACGTTCTCTGTACGGCGATCGGATTCACGCCGTCATCGTTCCCAGGGAACGAGCAGTGACCATCGATACGGAGTACGACTTCGCGGTGGCCGAGCTGCAAATGAAACGCTACCTGGAACATCAAACATGAATGCCGGCAACAACGGGGACTCACCGGCGGGGCCGGTGATCTTAATCGCCACCAGCCGAAACTTTACGATTCGCTATCTGCTCTACTCGGACATCATGAGCACGCTGGAGCAGGCGGGAGCGCGTTTCGTCCTGGTGTTGCGAGACGGGGACCTGGACTACTACAGAGAAAAATTCAGCGGCCGTAACGTGGTGTTGGAGCCGCTGATGATCAATGCCAGTCGGAGCCTCATTCGTAGCACCGCCTTCGGCCGCATCTTTACGATGGCCCGGGGTATCATGAACGGCGGCGGTGGGGAAGTGAAGAATACCACCGTCGGCGTGCGGCGCAGTCAGATTCAACTGAGCGGAGCGATCGGTGTTCGCGCGCTGTTGGAACGTTTCACGGCCATCGTCCTCGGCAGCCTGGGAAGCCGCCTGCGCTTCCTCCGGAATTTCTTCGTTCGTCTCGAAGGATGGCTTATGCCGGGCCGCAATTACGATGACCTCTTTCGCCGGCACGCTCCGGACACGGCCATTGTTTCTTCGCTCGGTTTCGGAATCGATCCGTTGATCATGCGCAGCGCGCGGCGTAACGGATGTCCGGTGATTTCGATCATCCACAGCTGGGACAATCCGTCGACGAAAGGCTATCGCGGGGCCGATGCCGATCTGGTCATCACCTGGAACGAGGCCATGAAGCAGGAATTGCGTTACTTTCACGACATTCCGGAGCGCAACATAGAAATCGGCGGTGTGGCGCATTGGGACTTTTACTTCGACGGCCGGTTCGAAAAGCAAGCCAGCAGCCGTGACGAGTTCTTTCGCCGGTACGATCTGGATCCGCGGCGCCGGCTCTTGTTTTACGGTGCGGGCAGTAACAAGAATTTTCCGCGAACCTTTGATGTGATCGAAGGGCTCCTCGAACGCATGGCGGCCGGAGAGCTTGCGGAGCCCGCTCAGGTTTTGATGCGGCTGCATCCCGCGTACCTGGACCGCGGTCGTGTTCTCAAAGATGCCATCGTCCTGGACGAGTACAGAGATCGCATGGAACAACTTTCCCGGCGCTTTCCGGAGTTGGTTCGATTTAACATTCCCCGGATGAAAGTGCTGACCGAAGACATCGACATGCCGCCGGAAGATATGCAGGACCTCGCCGAGATGATACACTTCTGCGACGCGCTCCTCAACGAATACTCCACGCTCATGATCGAAGGCGCCGTTTTTGACGTGCCGGTCATCAATGTGGGCCTGTTTCATTTTCGAGATACGAATCTGCCGGCGAAGCATTTCGAAGAGTACTATCACATTCGACGCATTCTCGATACCGAAGCCTTCGACGCGGCGTACTCCTTCGAGGATCTGGTCGACCGGATCAACAGCGCGTTTCAAGATCCCGGGGCGCGGCAGGCCGGACGTCGGCGCCTGGTGGATCGCGAGTTGGCCTGGAATCGCGGAACCGCGGGGCGACGGATTGCATCGATGATCCTGGACCGGGTCGGTGCAGGTGGTAATAAATCGTGAGTAGAAGTTAGAGAGCTTATGCTGAAGTCCAGGCTGAAAAACAACGAGCAAACCATCGGATCCTGGGTCACGCTGGCGCATCCGCTCGTGCCCGAACTGCTGGCCCACGGCGGTTACGACTGGCTCTGTGTGGATCTGGAGCACAGCTCCATCGAACTCGGGGATCTCCTGCCGTTGCTCATTTCCATCGAAGCGAAGGGCATGGTTCCCCTGGTGCGCGTCGGTGAGAACGATGCGAATTTGATCAAACGCGTCATGGACGCCGGTGCTCACGGCGTGATCGTGGCGAACGTGCGCACGCCCGACGAAGCGAAGCGAGCCGTCAGCGCGGTGAAGTATCCCCCCAAAGGCAGGCGCGGTGTCGGTTTGTACCGCGCCCAGGACTACGGTCGGCGTTTCGATGACTACATTCGCTGGATGGAAGACGAGAGCGTGGTCATCGTGCAGATCGAACATATCGACGCCGTCGAGCATATCGACGATATCCTGAGCGTGGACGGGGTGGACGCGTTTATGATCGGGCCGTACGATCTTTCGGGTTCTCTGGGGATGCCCGGTAAATTAGACGCACCAGAAGTTAGCGGGGCTGTCGAGCGCGTGCTGGAAGCGGGCCGCCGCCTGGGTGTGCCCGCCGGGTATCATGCCGTGCAACCGCAGCCGGACCTGGCCCGTTCGTGCATGGAACGCGGCTTTCGTTTCCTGGCCTACAGCACCGATGCGATCCTCCTGAGCACAGCCGCGGCTAAATCTATGGAGGGTCTGCGCTGAGCCGTCCGTTGATCCGCGTCACGGCCAACGCGTTCTCGAAGAACGAAGCGTTGCGCGCACGGCTCGCCGATGCTTTTCCCGGTTGCGCCTTTAATGAAACCGGGAAGCGTTTCACTCGCGGCGAGTTGATCGAGTTTCTGAGCGAGGCCGACGGAGCCGTCGTAGGTCTGGACGTAATCGACGACGACGTGCTTGCGGAGTTGCCGAAGTTACGCTGCATTGCGAAGTACGGTGTCGGACTGAACAACATCGACCTCGACGCCGCAAAAAAACGCAACGTCAGCATTCAATGGCGCGGCGGGGTGAATCGTCGCTCGGTGAGTGAACTGGCCCTGGCCTTCATGCTCGGCCTCGCGCGCAATGTCTTTCGTACCGGTTATCAGTTAAAGAGTGACGGCACCTGGAATAAAAGCGGCGGCTTGCAGTTGAGCGAGAAAACCGTCGGCATCATCGGTTGCGGTTATATTGGAACGGACCTTTTGCAATTGCTGCAAGCGTTTCATTGCAACGTCTTGATCCACGACATCGTCGATAAGAGCGAAACGGCGACGCGCTTCGGTGCGCGGCTGAGTTCTTTCAACGATGTTTTGCGCAGCGCGGATTTCGTAACGTTGCACGTCCCGCTTACGAACCTGACGCATCACATGATCCGTACCGAAACGCTGGAGATGATGAAGCCGACGGCGTACTTAATTAACACGGCCCGGGGCGAAATCGTGGACCAGGCGGCGCTGAAAGCGGCGCTTCAGAACGGGACGCTCGCCGGGGCGGCGTTGGACGTCTTTGACGAAGAACCTCCGGGAGATCTGGAGTTTCTGGCGTTGCCGAACCTCATGGTGAGCCCGCACATCGGCGGCAACGCTCGCGAAGCCGTGCTGGCCATGGGCGAGGCGGCCATCCAGGGGCTGCAAGATTATTTTTCGAATGACTGACTCGCAAACTTCAAATAATCAAAAGCTAAGAACAGGCATTGCGGGATTCGGCGTGGTCGGGTCCCGACGCAAAACCTTTCTGGATCGAAACGCGGACTTCGAAGTCGTCGCGGTGTGCGATCAGAACTACCGGGAACGCACCGCGCTTCCGGAGCACGGCGGTATTCCGGCCTATCCGAACTACGAACAACTGCTTGAGAATCACGACCTGGACGTGCTCTTTGTTTGCCTTCCTAACAATATCGCGGCAGAAGTTACGATTGCAGGTCTGGAACGGCGCATGCACGTCTTCTGCGAGAAACCGCCGGGGCGCACCGTCGAAGATATTCGGGGCGTTATTGCTGCCGAACAAAGTCAAAGCGGCGTGAAGTTGAAGTACGGCTTCAATCACCGCTATCACGATTCGGTGCGAGAAGCGTATCGCATCATTCGCAGCGGGGAACTGGGCCGCATCATCAACCTGCGCGGGGTCTATGGGAAGTCGCGCATCGTTCCCTTTCACGGTAACTGGCGATCGGAGCGCAAGTTCGCCGGCGGCGGCATTCTGCTGGACCAGGGCATTCACATGGTGGATCTCATGCGGCTCTTCTGCGGGGAGTTTGTCGAGGTGAAGAGCTTTGTCAGCAACGACTACTGGAACGAGGACGTCGAGGACAACGCCTACGCCCTCATGCGCGACGATCAGGGCCGTTTCGCGATTCTGCACAGCACGGCAACCGAGTGGGAGCATCATTTTTCGCTGCACATTTCTCTAACGGAAGGTTATTTAAAGTTACACGGCCTGCTTACCGGCTCGAAGAGTTACGGCGAGGAGGAACTGACCATCGGCCGCCGCGACGAGGAGACGGCCACCGGCAGTTCGCGCAAAGAAACGGTGAAGTACCTCGAGGACAACTCGTGGCGCGACGAGATCGCCGAGTTCGGTGACGCGATTCGCGGCCGCGGTGAGATCCAGAGCGGTAGCAGCGCCGACGCCCTGGCCACGATGCAACTGGTGTATCGCATCTACTGCGCGGACCCGGCCTGGAAACAGCGCTATGATATTGCGGAGCCGGGCTGACTTCCTCTATATCTTCGCGCCAGGGATTGGGATTCAAGAAGATAACTTTTATCCAGGAAAGATTTACAAGGGCGTTCCCCTCGCTGCGCTACGGTCCTCCGGGCTGCGCCCTCGGGACGCGCGCCTAATGCAAGAAAATGCAGCTAAGATTCGAAAACAGAACCGCGCTCGTGACCGGCGGCAGTCGCGGCATCGGTGAAGCCGCGGTAGAGGCTTTGCACGCGGCCGGGGCGAACGTCATTGCCACGGCCACCGGCGCGGACGCCGTCGCGAAACTCAACGAAGAACGCGGCGGGGAGCGCTTAACATACGTTGCACTGGACTTCAGGGACGAGGCGTCCGTCACGAAGGCGTTCGGAGAGTTCAAGGAGCTGCGGCGCATCGACGTTCTCGTAAACAATGCGGGCATTAATAAGATTAATCCGATCACCGAGATGGACGACGACGACTGGGATCGCATCTACACCGTGAATCTGGAAGGAGTCTACCGGCTTACGAAGCTAGCGGCAAAAAAGATGAGTGCGCAGAAGTACGGTCGCATCGTGAACATCTCTTCGATCTTCGGCGTGGTGAGCAAGGAACAGCGCTCCGCGTACTCGGCGACAAAGTTCGGTCTGCTCGGATTTACGAAAGGAATCGCCCTCGATCTGGCGCCGGCCGGTGTGCTGGTGAACTGCCTTGCCCCCGGCTTCGTGGACACCGAGTTGACGCGCAGCGTCCTGGGTGATGAAGGCATGGCGCAGATGGCCGCCCAGGTTCCCCTGGGACGATTGGCGCAACCGACGGAGATTGCCGACGCGATTTTGTTTCTCGCTCACGAGAAAAACAGCTTTATTACGGGGCAGAACATCGTTATCGACGGAGGTTTCGTCAGTGCCTGAGAGCATTCAGATCAAATCGAACATCCAGGATTACGGCGTCTCGTTTTCGCCGGACTTCACGCAAGAACTCGCGCGGGACATCGCCGGAGACGCCGGGGCCGTGCTCATCGACGCGAAGGTTTACGATCTTTACAAAGATCGCCTGGAAGCGGTACTCGGGGATTTCCCGACGCTGCGCATCGAGGCGACGGAACGCAACAAAGGTCTGGCTTACGTCGAGAACGTCGTGGACTTTCTCATGCGGTCCGGCTTCAAAAAAAGCAAGGCCCTCATTGCGATCGGCGGCGGCATCATCCAGGACCTTACGTGTTTTACGGCGTCGACATTGTTTCGCGGCATCGACTGGATCTTTTATCCGACGACTCTGCTGGCTCAGTGCGACAGTTGCATCGGCAGCAAGAGTTCCATCAACGTCGGTCCGTACAAGAATCAACTCGGCACGTTTTATCCGCCGCGCCACATCGTCATCGATGTCGGGTTCACGCGCACCCTGGATCCGCGAGACGTCGTCTCCGGCCTCGGAGAAGCCATCAAGGTTCATTATCTCGACGATCAACTGCGCAACGAAGCGATCTTTCAAAAATACGACGGCTACGCGGACCCGGCGGTGCTCGAAGAAATCATCTACGACAGCCTTCTGATTAAGAAAGACGTGATTGAGAAAGACGAGTACGACCGCGACTATCGCAACATCATGAATTACGGGCACACCTTCGGCCATGCCATCGAGAGCGCGTCGAACTACGGACTGCCCCACGGCGTGGCGGTCAGCGTCGGCATGGGCCTCGCGAACAGTCTGTCCCGGGAGCTGGATTTGCTCTCGCAGGGCGACTACGAAAAGATGGACGGTCTCATCCGCAAGAACGTCGGCGATACGAAGATCGCGAGCTTCGATTACCAGGCCTTCTGGTCTGCCATGGCGCGGGACAAAAAGAACGTGGACTCCCGGGTTACGTTCATTCTCACGCGCGGTTTCGGTCAAATGTTCAAGAACCGCCTGGAGCTGGACGATCCGCTCAAGGGTTCTATTCGTAACTATCTGGAATCGTACGTTAGCCTGGTCGAAACGAAATGATTGTATTCGTACTGCGTCGCTACAACGACGTCGACCACGTCGTGCCGGTGATCGATCGCCTGGTGCGCGACGAGGGTCCCGACGCCGTGCGCGTTTTTTCCGCGAATCCGCTGATGGATGTGGACGCAGACTTTCGGCTGGCGCATCTTAAGAAACTCGGTGTAAACGTTGGCTACCTGTACGCGGTCGGTCGGCGCGGGTTGATGCATCGTTTTTCGGCATGGTGGGGCCGCCGCCTGTTGATCGGACACACGGAGAAACGCGGCCGTTTGCGAGAAGCATTGTTGCAGATGCTCATGAATCGCAGCAAATGGTTCAGCATACGCTGGGCCGAGTCGGTGCTGGAAGAGTGCAATGCTGCGACCCTGGTCTACGACTGGCACCGTCCGCGCACCCGGGCGACGATGCAACTTTTGCGTGCGGCGCGGCGCAAAGGTGTGCGCAGTTGCAGTTTGCCCCACGGCATCACACTATTCTCGAATGAACTGGTAAACGTAAAGGCCGTGCGTCGCGGCAGCGATCAGGACTACGCCCGGGACTGGAAATATTACGATACCAGCGTTGTGAACTCGAAGGCCATGTTCGATCGTGTTACCGGTGCGGGACTGTCCGCCGGGCGTGTGCGCGTGATCGGCAGCGCGCGTTACTGTAGCGAATGGCGGCGGAAGTACGAAAGTCTTTGTCCGCCGGAACATGTGGAGTCCGATCCGACCAGGAAGCTTCGGCTGGTGTTCATGGATCATGCGGCGGCCTATCGCCACGACGTCGAGCGCACCCTGGAAAGCATCCGGCGCATTCAGACCCTGGGTTTCGTGGACTTAATCGTAAAACCCAGCACCGCCGGCCTGCTGAGCCCGAAAATCGGCCGCAAATCAATGACGTCGCACGAGATCTATCATCTGGCCCGGGTCGAAGAACAACTTTCCTCGTACCGGCTCATTGAATGGGCCGATGCAATCCTATGCGCCACGTCGAGCATTTGCGTGGAAGCGTTGCAGCAAAACAAGGTCTTTCTGTATCCCTCTTACTTCGTCGAGAATACGATGATCTTCGACGAACTGAATGCTTGCTGGCGTTTGAACGACGAGGACGAACTCTTAGAAGCCCTTCGGCGTTTGAGCGAAGATCCCGGTTATCGCCCGTACCGGGATGCGGACGTGGAACGATTCATCGTCGAAACGATCTACGGCGGGCGCGCCGACCGGGACGTCCTCGGTGAGTTTCTCGACGTCATTCGCGGAGAAGAGCAAACCACTGCGGGCTCTAATGTACGCTATACAGAGATTAGTGAATGAAAACCGTTGCCATGATCCCCGCCCGGATGGCGGCCACTCGCTTCCCGAACAAACCGCTCGCGCCGATTTTGGGCCTGCCCATGATCGAACACGTCCGCCGGCGCGTGGCCTTGTGCGAGGATCTCGACGAGGTCATCGTGGCCACCTGCGACGACGAGATTCGCGCGGCTGTCGAGCAATACGGCGGGCGGGTTGTGATGACCGGCGATCACCACGAGCGCTGCACGGATCGTATCGCCGAGGGCGCGGAACATCTGAAGGGCTTCGACATCGTCGTCAACGTACAGGGGGATGAACCTCTGGTCATTCCCGAGGCGATCAGCAGCGTTGTGCGTCCCCTGCTGGAAGATCCGGGCCTGGTTTCCGCGAACCTCGCGGCGCCCATCCTGAGCGACGAAGAGTTTCAGGATCCGAACGCGCCGAAACTGGTGCAGAACCTGGCCGGTGATTTGCTCTACATCTCCCGTGAGCCCATTCCGTCGCGCAAGAAGTATCACAGCGACGATTACAAAAAGCTCAAACAACTCGGCATCATTTCGTTTCGCGCGGACTTTCTGCAAACGTTCAGCAAGCTGGAGCCCACTCCCCTGGAACAGATCGAGTCGTGTGACATGATGCGTGCCGTGGAGCACGGCTATCGAGTGCGTGTGGTGGAGTTTGTCGGTGAGTTTATCGGCGTCGATCTGCCGCGGGACATCGATCGCGTGGAAGCGAAACTGCGCAACGATCCGCTCCTCCCGCGGTACGCCTGAACCAGTGTTCTCCTTGACAGGGCGTCGGCGGGGAAAACCTTACCAGATCTCCGGACACCTCGACTTTGTATTCATGCACGTACCCGACACAAACACGGTCGAAGGCCTGAACGAAAAGGACTTCGAACATGTCCTGCGCCCGGCCAAACGCGTCAGTGCGCCGAACCTTGCGGACCTCTGGAGATACCGCAGCCTCGTGTACATGCTCGTCATTCGAGAGGTGCAGGGCAAGTACCGGCAATCGGTCTTAGGATTTGCCTGGGCGTTCATGCCTGCCTTAACGCAAATGCTCATCTTCACCGTATTGTTCGGTGAAGTGGCCCAACTCGGGCCGGACAACATTCCGTATCCCATCTTCTCCTATGCCGCGCTGTTGCCCTGGACGTTCTTCGCGACGGCGCTCACTTCCGCCGGGGGGAGCGTTGTTTCCGGTCGCGGCCTGTTTACGAAAGTATACTTTCCGAGGCTGGTCCTTCCCCTCGCGGGAGTCTGCGCCGCCCTGGTCGATCTCGCCATCTCGTCGGTGATCATGGGACTGCTGATGCTCTACTTCGGAGTCGTTCCGGGGATTGAGATTCTGCTGCTGCCTGTGTTTATTCTAATTGCGATTGGAACTGCGCTGGGTGTCGGGCTGTGGCTAACCGCGGCCAGCGTAAAGTACCGTGATGTGAAGTTTGCAACTCCGTTCATGGTGCAGATCTGGATGTACATAACACCGGTCATCTTTTCCCTGGATAAAATTCCCGAGGAATATCGTTACCTGCTCTGGTTGAATCCCATGACCGGCGTCATCGAAGGCTTTCGCTGGGCCCTGGTCGGTCAGGCGCCGCCGGAGTGGTCGCTCATGGGCCTGAGCCTCGGCGTGATCGCGGTGATCTTAATCGGCGGCGTCATTTACTTCACGTCCTTCGAACGCAAGTTCGCCGACATCGTATAACATGAAACCCAGCATATCCGTCCGCAATCTCAGCAAGCGGTACCGACTCGGCCTGGTACACGACGACATGCTGAGCAATCGCCTGGCCCGAACGGTTCGGAACGTATTCGGGCGGCGCGGCACGGCAGAGCAATCCGCCGGTGACCGGCAAGAGTTCTGGGCCCTGCGGGACCTCAGCTTCGACGTCATGCCGGGAGAAGTCGTCGGCATCATCGGTCGCAACGGCGCCGGCAAGTCCACGTTGTTGAAGATTCTCTCGCGCATCACTCCGCCCACCACCGGCTCCATCGGCATGAACGGCAGCATCGCGAGTCTGCTGGAAGTCGGGACGGGCTTTCATGGAGAGTTAACCGGGCGGGAAAATATTCACCTGAACGCGGCGATCCTGGGAATGCGACCGGAAGAGATTCGCAAGAAGTTCGACAGCATCGTGGCCTTCGCGGAGGTGGACCGCTTCATCGACACACCGGTAAAACGTTATTCCAGCGGGATGTACGTGCGCCTCGCGTTTTCCGTGGCCGCCCATCTGGAACCTTCCATTCTTGTGGTGGATGAGGTGCTGGCCGTGGGGGACGCCGCCTTTCAGCGTAAGTGCCTGGGCAAGATGGACGACCTGGCCCGGGAAGGACGCACGGTCCTTTTCGTAAGTCACCAGATGGGAACCATCGGCCGGCTGTGCGAGGTCGGCATGCAACTGGAACAGGGCCGTCTGGTGTACCACGGCCCCATCGTCAAAGTGATCGAGCACTATCTCGAAACCGCCCGCGGGGACGGGGGGCCGGTGCGTGCCTTCGAAGACGACGAAAGCAAAGACATGAACCTGCGCAGCGTTACGGTGCTGGATCCATCCGGAGAACCGACGCAGACCCTCGATCGTTCAAAGCCGCTGCGCATTGCCATCGAGTATGTCGTTCGAAAGCCCCTGCGCGATGCCTACGCGAACATTGTCCTGTCTACCGAGGACGATACCGTTCGCATCATGGAAAGCCGGGATATCGATGTTGCCGCGGATGCCATCGTCGAACGGAAGCCGGGCCTGTACCGATCCATAGTGGAGTTTCCCGGCGGCATTCTGAACGTCGGGAACTACTACGCCCGCGTCGGCCTGCACGCCACGCAGAAGATCGTCGCGGACTTCGGAGACAGCCCGCCGTTCGAACTCATGGACGTCGGCGACGTCGGGAACTATCAAACGGGGAAGACGGCTTCGAAACGCGGATTGATGGCCATGCGGCTGAACTGGGACATTCAGGGACCGCTTTAACTTCAAAAAAAGCTATGTTAGACGATAAGAGCATACTCATCACCGGCGGCACCGGCTCGTTCGGTAAGAAATTCACCGAGATTGTACTGAATCGGTACAAACCAAGAAAGCTGATCGTATTCAGCCGGGACGAACTCAAGCAGTACGAAATGCAGCAGGTGTTCTCGGAAGAGAAGTATCCGTGCATACGCTACTTCATCGGGGACATCCGGGACAGGGATCGTCTCTATCGTGCCTTCGACGACGTGGACGTCGTGGTGCACGCGGCGGCGATCAAACAAGTCCCGGCGTCGGAGTACAATCCCCTGGAAGCGATCAAGACGAACATTCTGGGCGGGGTCAACGTCATCGACGCGGCCATCGACCAGAACGTGAAAAGCGTCGTCGCCCTGAGCACCGACAAGGCGGTGAATCCCATCAACCTCTACGGCGCCACCAAGCTCTGCTCCGACAAACTCTTCGTCGCCGCCAACAACTACTCGGGCCTGCGTCATCCGACGAAGTTTTCCGTGGTGCGCTACGGTAACGTCGTGGGCAGTCGCGGCAGCGTAGTTCCGTTTTTTCTGAAGTTACGCGAAACCGGCGAGGCCCTGCCCATCACCGACGAGCGCATGACGCGCTTCTGGATTACCCTGGAACAGGGCGTCAGTTTCGTGCTCCAATCCCTGGAGCGCATGAGCGGCGGCGAGGTTTTCGTGCCGAAGATTCCGAGCATGAAGATCACCGACCTGGCCGAAGCCCTGGCCCCGGGAGCGCCGGTGAAGGTCGTGGGCATTCGCCCCGGCGAAAAACTGCACGAGGCCATGATCCAGGAAGAGGACGCCCGGCGAACCCTGGAGTTCGACGACTTCTACGTCATTCAGCCGGAGCTCGACTTCTGGGATCTGAGCAAGACGAAACTCCAGGGCGGCAAGTTGTGCGAAGAAGGCTTCGTTTACAGCAGTGAGATCAACGACGACTGGCTGACTCCGGAACAGATTCGTGAGATGGTTGCGGGGTCGTGATTGATCGTCTCTGTCTGGGAACGGTTCAGTTCGGTCTCGACTACGGCATCGCGAATCGCAGCGGACGTCCTTCGGAAGAAAAAGTTCGAGCGATCGTAGAACACGCGCTGGAGAACGGGCTGAGGTGTTTCGACACGGCTCAGGCCTACGGGGACAGTGAAGCGCGACTGGGCCGGGCGCTCTCCGAACTCGGAGCGAGCAAAGACGTTCAGGTCATTACGAAACTCGCGCCCGGCCTGCCGGAACGCGGCGATCTGCTAACCTCTATTGAAAAGAGCTTAGAGCGCCTGCGCGTCGAGCGGCTGGAGGCGCTGATGCTGCACAACCCGGCCGATTTGAAGTTCTGGGACGACGGCCTGGGCGAAGCGATCGGTCACCTGCAGATCGCAAAAAAGATCGGCGCGTTCGGTGTTTCGGTGTATCATCCGGAAGAAGTCGAGCGCGGACGGGACTTCGGCGCCGTCGCCTTTCAGGTGCCGCTGAACGCCGTCGACCGGCGCTTCGCTGATTTCGCGGCGGAGGCGGGCGAAGATTTTTACGTGCGGTCGATCTTTTTGCAGGGGCTCATGCAGATGAGCGATGCGGCCATCCGTGAGCGTCTGCCCATTGCCGAACCCTACGTCAACGAACTGCGAAGATTCTGTGTCCGTAACGCCGTGGACATCGATGACTTCGTCCTCGGCTACGCCGTGCGGTCGTTGCCGAACGCGGTGTTCGTCTTCGGGGTGGATGAGCCGGAACAGATCGAGTACAACGTCCGAAAGTTTCAAGGCGCTGCGACAGCGGTTTCCGAATCGCTTTGTGCGGAGTGGAACGAAACTGCGAGCGTGCCGCCGGAGGACGTTTGGAATCCGTCGCGCTGGCCCGCGAATAGATAGATCATTAGCTTTGGTTTACATAAACTTATGAAACGATTCACCGATCTTGAAAAAAAATACGTCCTCGAAGCCCTGGAGAACGAGTTTCAGACTTCGAAAAACGGCATCTACAATCGTCGCCTGGAAGACGCCTTCGCCGCGAAGTTCGGTGTCGGTTACGCCCTGGGCCACGTCAACGGAACGGCCACCATGCATACGGCGTTGGCCGCCCTGGGCGTGAAGCCCGGCGACGAAGTCATCGTGCCGCCGCTGACCATGTCGGCCACTTCCCTCGCGGTCTTGCAAAACGGATCGATCCCGGTCTACGCTGACGTGGACCCGGACACGTGCAACATCGACGCGGCTTCCATCGAAAAATGCGTCACCGATAAAACTCGCGCGATCATTAGCGTCGCCCTGTTCGGCCTCGCCCCGGATTACGACGCGATCCTGGCAGTGTGCCGCAAACATGATCTCTTCTTAATTGAAGACAACGCCGAGTGTTTTCTGGGGATGTACAAAGGTAAACCCGCCGGATGTTTCGGCGACTTCGCGAGCTACTCGTTCCAGGCGAGCAAACACATGACCTGCGGCGAGGGCGGCATGTTGATTACGGACAGCGAGGAGCTTGCGGATCGCGGGCGGCGCTTCAGTACCCTGGGCTACGCCAACGTCAGTTCGAAGGTGAACAAGATTTCCAAAGAGGACATTCAGTCGCCGGACTTCGATCGTCACGTGGCGCTGGGATTCAATTATCGTATGTCCGAGCTACAGGCGGCCGTGGCCCTGGGCCAGTTGGAACGACTGGACGACCTCGTGGCCGCGCGCGTACATGCTGCGAAGCTCTTTGATCAGGTCCTCGCCGAAGAGAAGGTCTCGTACCTGCGCCGTCAGGCCGAACCCGAGGGGTACGTAAACTCCTACTGGGCCTGGGCGGTGGTGCTCGAAACCACGAAACCGGAAACCGATTGGTTTACGTTTCGTAAGATTTTTCGCGGCCACGGCGGCGACGGTTACTACGCTGCCTGGAAGCTTTCGTACATGGAGCCGTACTTCAAGAACGACGTGCAGAAACTTCCCGGCGTTACGCAACAGTACGCGCCGGGTCTCTGTCCGAACGCAGAACATCTACAGTCTCGACTCAAGCTGTTCAAAACGAATTACTGGGACCCGGCCGAGGCCGAGGCCCAGGCGGAAATTTTACGCAAGACCGTGCGGGAGTTCGCTCCCGAGGATTGAACGCGCATGCGAATCCTCGTCACAGGATACACCGGGATGCTCGGCCGGCGCGTGCGCGAAAGCCTCGGCCGTGCCGGAGGCGGTGTCGAGGTCTTCGGCGCGTCTCGTTCGCCTTCGGAGGATCTGCCGAAAAATCGCAGCTTTCAGGGAGACGTCTCCGATCCGTCCTTTATGCGTCGGATCATGATTGATCTGCGCCCGGCGGCGGTGGTGCACTGTGCGGCACTCACGGACGTGAACGCCTGCGAGAGCCGGCGCGACGAAGCCTGGCAACTGCACGTGGACAGTACGCAAATCTTAGCCGAGTATAACTTAAAGTTAGTCTACATTTCCACGGACTCCGTTTTTGACGGTCGCCGGGGCAACTACCTCGAAGGCGATGAAACGAATCCGTTGAACCACTACGCGGCCACGAAGCTGGCCGGCGAAAAAGCGGCCGCGGGAGACCAGGCCGAGGCCGTCATCTTGCGTACGAACATTTACGGTTCGCATTCGGCGCGGCATCCAGGCAAGTCCCTGGCCGAGTGGGCCCTGGGCGCGCTGGAGAAACAAGAAGAGATTCGCGGCTTTCACGACGTTTACTTTAACCCCCTCTACACCGGCCAGGTGGCCGAACTGGTGCACGAGGCGGTCATCGGCAAACGTTTCCCGGCGGGTACGTACCACGCCGGGAGCACGCAAAGCATCAGCAAGTACGAGTTCCTTTGCGTCCTCGCCCGTTGCTTCGGCTACGACGACACATTGATTCAGAGCGTTTCCATCGACGAGATGGGCTTCGATGCCGAACGGCCGAAAAACACCGTGCTGAACATCGAGCGTATGTGCGCGCATCTTTCCGGTTCGGAGGCCCTGGATCTACGCAGCGGCCTGGATCGCTTTCGTGCGGACTATCAGCAAGAACGCGGCGAGTAACTTGTAAGAAGCGCCGGCTACAGGAGAAAATCCATGACGAACACCATAAACATCGGTAAACGCAAGTTAGGCCCCGGGCATCCGTTGTACTTTATTGCGGATGTCGCCGCGAATCACGACGGCGATCTGGACCGCGCGTTTCGATTGATTGAACTCGCGAAAGAAGCGGGGGCGGACGCGGCGAAGTTCCAGAACTTCAAGGCGCCGAAGATCGTATCGCGCAAGGGCTTCGACAGCCTGGGCGGGCAACTGTCGCACCAGGCATCCTGGAAAAAGTCCGTCTTCGAAGTGTACGAGGACGCCAGCGTCGCCGACGAGTGGACGACGAAACTCAAGGCGAAGTGCGACGAGGTGGGCATCGACTACTTCACGTCGCCGTACGACTTCGAGTCGGTGGATCATGCCGACCCGTACGTGGATGTTTATAAGATCGGCTCAGGCGATGTTACGTGGTTGGAGATCATCGAGTACATCGCGCAAAAGGGCAAGCCGGTGATCATTGCCACCGGAGCTTCGACCATGGACGACGTGGATCGGGCCATGGCATCTTTGCAAAAGCATACGAACGACATTGTGCTCATGCAGTGCAACACGAACTACACGGCGAGCCCGGAGAACTTCAAGCACATCAATCTGAACGTGTTGCGTTCGTTCAAAGAAAAATATCCGGACGTGATCCTGGGGTTGTCGGATCACACCCACGGTCACGCCACGATCCTGGGCGCCGTGGCTCTCGGCGCGCTGGCTTTTGAGAAACACTTCACGGACGACAACAATCGCGAGGGCCCGGATCACAAGTTCGCCATGAATCCGAAAACCTGGCGGGAGATGGTGGATCGTTCCAACGAACTGTACGCGGCCCTGGGCGACGGCGTGAAGCGCATTGAGGACAACGAGAAAGATACGGCGAGCATTCAACGCCGCGGCCTGCGTTTCGCGAAGGATCTGCCGGCCGGCCACGTTCTTCAGGAAGGCGATCTGTTCCCGCTGCGCCCCATTCACGACGACGGCGTGCCGCCGTACGAGGTCGTTAAGTTCATTGGAAAGAAACTTAAAGTGGCCCGCAATGCCGACGACCACCTGGTCGCCGCCGATGTGGAATAGGCGGCGCCGGGCGGCCGCGAATCCCTGCCCGGAATAGACAGGCATAACAAAATGTTAAAAGGAAAGTTAGTAGGCATCACCGCCGTGGAGCGCGAGGATCTGCCGGACCTCATGCGCTGGCGGAACAATCCTGATTTGCGCAAGCACTTCCGGGAGTTTCGTGAGTTGAACAGTGACATGCAGGAGTCGTGGTTTACCGAGAAGGTCATCAAGGACCCGACGACGATCATGTTTTCGATCCGCCGGCTTTCGGACAACGAGCTGCTCGGTTGCTGCGGCCTGGTGTACATCAACTGGGTGCATCGCAACGCCGACCTGTCGCTGTACATCGGCTGGAACGACGCCTACATCGACGACGAGGGCTACGCCGAGGAAGCCTGCCGCCTCACGCTGCGCTACGGATTCAACGAGCTGTGCCTGCACCGAATCTGGACGGAGATCTACGTCTTCGATGAACCGAAGAAGAAGCTCTACGACAAGTTCGGCTTTCATCAGGACGGCCTGTTCCGGGAGACCTACTGGTACGATGGAAAGTGGTGGGACTCGCGCATCATTTCGCTGCTCGCCTCCGAATTCAAAGACGTATGAAACTAGAAATCATCGCCGAACTGGCGGCCGGGCACATGGGGCACGTGGATCGCTGCGTGCAACTGATCGAAGCGGCACATGGGGCCGGGGCGGGCGCCGTCAAGTTCCAGTTCTACATCGCCGACGAACTCTGTCCGCCCGAACATCCGGACTACCGGATCTTCAAAGACCTGGAGTTCACAAATGCGCAATGGGATGAAGTTACCGGAGTCGCCCGCAAGCTCGACCTGGGCGTTTACGGCGACGTCTTCGGTGACAGCTCATTCGCGGCGGCCGCCCGTCTGGCTCTGGACGGTTTTAAGGTCCACGCGGCGGATACGGACAACCGGTTGTTGATCGAAAAGATCGCGCAGACCGGCAAAGCCGTGTTGATCAGCACCGGCGGCCGGCGACGCATCGAGATCTACGAGGCGATTAAGTTAATTCGAACGTATTCTAAGCAAGCGCGCATTGTGATTATGCCCGGGCATCAGTTGTTTCCGACACCGATCGAGGAGCACAGCCTGGAGGAAATCAGCTGGTTTGCGGCGCAGTACGCGGACCTGGGCGTGGGCGTCGGCTGTTCCGATCACATCGACGGCGACCAGGAACTGGCGGTGATCTATCCCGCCGCCGCCGCCGGAGCGGGGGCCGCGGTTATCGAAAAACACCTGACCATGAACCGCGCCGACAAATGGGAGGACTACGAGGCCGCCCTGGAGCCGGCCGCCTTCGAACGCATGGTGCAGTACCTGCGATCCCTCGAAAAAACACTGCCGTATCCGGTGTGGACCGAGGGGCGCGCTAACTATCGTAAAAAGATGGTTAAGAGCTACGCCGCCGCGCGGGACATCGCCGCCGGTGAAAACGTCGCGTTCGACGATCTGAAGTACCTTCAGTTTCGGGACGGGGCCGAGCCGGTACCCTCGCGCTACGTGAAGGAGAGCAAGGCCGCGCAGAAGATCGCCCGGGAAGCAATCCTGACCGGCACCGATCTCAAACAAAACATCGGCGTGCTTGTTTACGCTCGATCGACATCGACACGCCTGCCCGCCAAGGCGCTGCACAAGATCCAGGGGCGCGAAACCGTGGCGTTGCTCATGGAACGCATGCGCGCGTGCTCCGTGCCCGATCAGGTCGTCCTCTGTACCACGGATGAAAGCGCCGACGACGTGCTCGAAGAACTCGGCCGTCGCGAAGGCGTGCCGGTGTTTCGGGGCTCGAACGAAAACGTGGCGTTGCGTTTGCTCGGCGCGGCTCGCGAGTTCGGTTTCGATCACATCGTCCGTGTCACCGGCGACGATCTTCTGCGTGACGTCGATTCCGTGGATGCGGCGTTGACCTCGCATCTGCACAAGAATGCGGACTATACGTGCATGGAAAACCTGCCGTACGGTTGCGATTCCGAAATCATCAGCGTGCGTGCATTAGAAGCCATCGTCGAACGCTGCGTCGTTCCGGAGAACACCGAGTATCTCTCGTGGTACCTGGACGATCCGACCGCTTTTGTACAGAACGTATACGATGCCGGTAAAGATATGCAGCGCGACTATCGCTTGAGCCTGGATACCGGGGAAGATCTCGCGGTCTTCGAAGCGATCTTTGCGGCGCTCTACAGACCGCCGGAAGTCCCGGCGCTACGGGATATTCTGGCGTGGCTGGATCAACATCCGGAGACGGCGCGGCTGAATCAACACATCCGGCCGAAGCTGGATCGCAGCAGCCTCGATCTTACAATCAGGATATAACACTGGCTAAAACGCAGACAACAGCATCGGACAATCCGGATTATTTTCTGAGACAGTTCGATCAACCGTACCGAAGCACCATTCGTTTCGCCGATTTTTTGGAACGGCAGTCGGGCTGGGAACGTTGTCGACGTGTCGTCGATGTGGGCTGCGGCAGCGGTGCGGCGTTGTATTATCTGGCCGGGCGTTTTCCCGAAAAGGAATTCATCGGCGCGGAGGTGGACGAGCACCTCGTCGCACAGGGCAATGATCTGCTGCAAGCCCGCGGGAGTTCGGCGCGCATCGTTCAAAGTGATCTGTTTGCGTTGCCGGACGATGCGCCGGAAGATTTGCGTGATTGCGACGCCGTCCTCAGTTTGCAAACACTCTCGTGGATGCCCGGATTGTACGAACCCCTGGAGCGCATGCTGTCGCTGCGGCCGAAGTTCAGCGCGCATTCGTCACTCTTCTACGAGGGCCCGGTTTCCTGTGAGATTCGCGTAACCGAGCACATCGTCGGAGAAACTTTTTTCTATAACGTCTACTCCCTCGACGAACTGCGCAAGTTCCTGGAACAACGCGACGGCAGGTTGACGTTCGAAGCGTTCGAAATCGACCTCGACCTTCCGAAGCCGGACGATAAACGCATGCGTACTTACACCGTTCGCACGGAAGCAGGCAAACGCCTTCAGCTTTCCGGTCCGCTCCTGATGCCGTGGTACTTCACGGCGATGGAATTCATGATCTCATGAAAATCTATTTCGTGCAAAACTTTCAGATGATTCGGGCCCTGTTGTCCGTCGTGGATCTGGAGTCGCCGGGCGTATTCGTAACGAACGGCGAGGGCAGTCTCACGGATTTTCTGAAACGCCTGGCCCCGGACTTTGAACACATCGTAACTCCGGAAATAGCCGGTATGCTCAGGGCGCCGGACCTCCGCGGCATTCTGCCGGCGATGCTTCGCATCTACGTGTGGCGCCGGCGCCATCTGCGCAAGTTCCGCGGGATTCGAGCCGGGGACGCATACTACTTCAATGATTACGGTACCGTACACATCTACGCGGTCCTTGGATATCTGAAGCGGCGCGGCGTCCGCGTGCAATTCGTGGAGCAGGACATCGGGCTGCGGAGTCAAGCCCGGGAGTGGTCCCGTCTGGGCCCAATGACGCGGCTGTGTCTGCGTCTGCTGAGCGCCGCCGTAGGCGACGGCATTACGATCTACGACAGCAGCATTCGCAGGGGCAATCCCGGCCGCCGCCATTCAGGCCCTGTCGTCCGCGAACTCGCCGATTGGCCGGAACTGCGTCGGCGTTTCGATCTGAGTCGTTTTATGGAGCCGCCACCGGACGGAGCCGTACTGTTCGTGGACGATCCGCTTCAGTACGCGTATAAAGGAATCGACCTGGAGCAGAGCCGCGAAAATCTGGTCCGGTACTTCGAAGCGGAGCTTCAAGGCGGACGGCGAGTCTATGTTAAGCCGCGACCCCGAGAAGATTACGCGGCGGAGCACTCGTTGAGCGGCACGCGCATTGAAGATCGTCTGGAAGTAGTCGAAGCTAACTTCCCGGCGGAATTGGTTATGGATTTGTTTGATCGGGTCGTACTGTTTTACTCGACGGCATTCCTGGCGCCGACGCGTGCGGCGAAGATTTCGGTGTTCGAGCTGATCGTATTTACCGACGAAAGGAATGCGCGGCGTTACCGCGAAGTAATGATGCAACAACTCGGTGACACGGCGAGAAACGTCGCGTTTGTGAAGCCCGAGACATTGGCAAGGCTGCCGCGATGAGCCTGTGCCGGGAAAACAAGGTATGGCAGACAAACTCAAAATCCTCGTAACCGGCGGCGCCGGATACTTAGGCTCCGTAATGGTGCCGCACTTCCTGTCCCTGGGGCACCGCGTGACCGTGCTCGACAACTTTCTGTTCGAACACAACTCGCTGGCCGCATGCTGTCACCTGGACGCCTTCGATGTTCGCCACGGCGACGCCCGGAACGAGGCATTGCTGCGCGAACTCTCGAAAGACGCGGACGTCGTCATCCCCCTGGCGGCTCTGGTCGGCGCGCCCATGTGTAAGATGGACCCCGTGGGCGCGGAGACCATCAACCGCGAGGCGGTGCGCTCGCTGACGAAAATCCTGTCGAAGGAGCAACGCATCGTCATTCCGATTACAAACAGTGGTTACGGTGTCGGAGAGCAGGGCAAGTTCTGCACCGAAGAGTCCCCGTTGAATCCGATCTCGCTCTACGGTACCACGAAGGTCGAGGCGGAGAAGATCGCCCTGGATCGCGGGAACGCCATCTCGTTGCGCCTGGCCACGGTCTTCGGCATGTCGCCGCGCATGCGCATCGATCTGCTCGTCAACGACTTCACCCATCGCGCGGTGAAGGATCGCTTCATCGTCATTTTCGAAGGCCACTTTAAGCGAAACTACATCCACGTGCGCGACGTGGCCCGGGCCTTTACGCACGCCATCGACAACTTCGACGCCATGAAAAACGAGCCCTACAACGTCGGTCTCTCCGACGCTAACCTCTCGAAACTTGAGCTTTGTGCAGAGATCAAGAAGCAGGTCCCCGAGTTCACCATCGTGGAGGCCGAGGTCGGAGAAGATCCGGACAAGCGCGACTACATTGTCTCCAACGAGAAGATCGAAAAGACCGGCTATAAACCGGCGCACTCGTTGCAAATGGGCATTGCGGAACTGATCAAGGGCTATCGCATGATCAAAAACAGTGTGTACTCGAATGTCTGATGCTTAGTCTCGTTTTTCCGACATACAATCGGCCGGACTTCGCCCTGAGGCAGTTGGCTTACTACGACTCGCTACCTTTCGATCGTAACGTACTGAAGATTCTCATTGGAGATTCCAGTACCGGCCGCGACGAAGAGCTGATGCGGGAATTGGTGCGGGTCTATGGGGAGCGGGGTCTGCAAGTCAGCTACGTGCCGTGTCCGAAAAAAAACGTCGTTCAGGCGACGCAGGACCTCATGGAGGCCGTGGATACGCCCTACGCCGCCTGGACCGGGGACGACGATTTCCTGGTGCCCGAGGCAATGTTCGAGGCGGTGGAGTATCTGGAGCAGCATCGGGACTACAGCTCCGCGTTGGGGCACTGCGTGAAGTTTTTTACGCAGGACAACGAAGCCTTTGCCCCGATTCACATGGTCAAGTATCGGCGCCAGCAACCGGAGATCGGTGAGGACGGAGCCGGAGACCGCATGCTGCACTTCTTCGAGCTCCATCCGAACTACGAGCCGCTGTTCTCCGTCCATCGAACCGACGTGCAGCGGGATTTGTACCGCTACGCCTACACTTCGAAGTACGTTAAGTTCGCTGCCACGTTCTTTCCGAACTTACTCTCCGTAGTTGCCGGTAAATCAAAGTTACTCGATGGCCTGGCCGTCATTCGCCAGAAGAACTATTCGAACATAATCTACGCGAGTAGTGCGGAGACCTGCGCCTGGATGCTGCGGGAAGACTGGAGCAGCGAAGCGGCCTTCTTCCGGGACGAGATCGTTCGGGCCGTTGCGGCCCGGGACGGCGACGAAGAAGCCGCGCGCGTAAAATTTCAACTGGGCTTCGCCAATCGTTTCTCCCGCATGCTCGCGAAAGAGTACACTGCGGCGAAACCGGACACACAGTTTCAGATGCATGCCCGCGGCGCCGCCGTGCCGGTCTTTGAAGAAGCGCCTCCGGCGAGAGCCGGTCTCCGGGAACGACTGGCACAGCGCTGGAGCTCCCTGCGCCGCCGACCCTCGTTGCAGTACCGCACGTTCGACTACCTCATGCAATCATCCGGAGCGGACCATCGCCGGTTCATGGAAGCGCACCGGATTGTCGGTAGCGATCTCAAATCGCTTCCGTTCGGTGAGGAAATTGCGAAGCGCGAGCGACGACCCATCGGCGGGCGTCGCATCGAAGAGTAGTCCGAACCTGTTTCTCAGTCTCTTAATGCAACACGTTCAGCCGGAAAGTTACGAAGGTGCGTATACGAAAGCCGGAGTGGGTTTGATCATCCACGACGACGCCGGGCGCATCGTACTGGAACTGCGCAAGGACTGCGGCGAATGGGGGCTGCCGGGCGGCAAGATCGATCCGGGCGAGTCCGCGAGTGCGGCGGCCTTGCGTGAAACCCTGGAAGAGACCGGTTTGCTCGTAGAGCTTGAGTACATTCTGGGCGTTTATTCGGACCCGGCGGAACGCACGGTTTTGTACGAGGGCCGGGACCTGGCCCATCTCATCGACGTCATCTTCGTTGCCCGGGTGACCGGCGGAGAATTGCGTGATAGTGAAGAAAGCCTGTCCGTGAAATTCTTTGAGCCGGACCATCTACCCGACAACCTGGTCGTTCCCGCTCTCGCGCCGCTCGCCGATTATCGCAGCGGCGGGCGGGCGCTCATTCGCTAACAAGATATGATTACACTTATTATGCCGACATACAACCGGGCGAATTTCGTGCGCCGGCACCTGGCGTACCTGGACAGCGTGGAATTCGATCGGGATAAGATTACGATCATCGTTGGAGACTCCAGCGAGGGCGAAGAGGAGGCCGCCACACGCAAGGCGGTGGAGGACTTTGCCGGTTCCCTGAACATTGAGCACCAGTCGCACCCCAAACGCAACGTTGCTAAGGCCTCCCTGGAAATGGCCCGGACCGTACGGACGCCGTACGCGGCCTGGGTCGGCGACGATGACTTTCAGATCCCCCGTGGGCTCATCGCTTCCGCGGAGTATCTTGAGAAGAACGCGGACTATTCTTCGGCCAGCGGGGTTTGTGTTTCGTTGATTACCGAAAACAGTGATCCTTTCGGCCAGGTCGTTGCCTGCAAGTATCGCTACCAGCCGGTCCGCGAAGAAGAACGTTTCGCCGAGCGCTATCTTCGCTGCATGCAGGAAGGCATCGACACCCTGTTCTATGTGCATCGCCGAGACGAGATGGAACGTCTCTTTCAGTGCGCGTACGAGATCGACGACATTCGCTTTGCCGGCCTCATATTTCCGAGGGTGTTTTCCGTGGCGACGGGCAAAAGCAAGGTCTTCCCTGACCTGAGGCTGGTGCGTCACAAGAACGAGAATCGATACGCCTACAGTTACACGGACGAACTGGACTGGTTCTGTGATCCGGACTTCGCGAAGGACCTTCGTCTGCTGGAGGAACGCGTCGTGAATACGATCATGGAAGTGGACGGTCTGTCGCGCGAAGAGGCGACGCTCTACTTTAAGAAAGGCTTCTCATACGATTTAATTCGCGAACTTCATCTGGAGTATTTTGGAAAGTCCTTCAACTCCGGCCAGGACTTCTACATGGTCCCGAACCTGATGGCCACAGCGAGCCGGCAATGGATGGAGTCGGAGAGCTATATACACAGCTGGAATAAATCCCTGACCTCACTGCGCCGGGCCTGGAAGAAGTTGAGCGGCAAACAGGAGACAAGTCGCGTGGAATTGTTTCATGCCCTGCTGGAACCGGGCCATCCGTATCACGCGGACTTCATGCCGATCTATAACTCGATTATGTCCGGCGCCCAAAAAATGGAAGTCGAGGCCCCCCGGTGATCATCTCACGAACTCCGCATCGAATCTCTTTTTTCGGCGGCGGCACTGATTACCCGGCCTACTATCGCGAACACGGCGGCCGTGTGCTCGGAACGACCATCGACAAGTACTCGTACATCAGCGTGCGCCGGCTGCCGCCTTTCTTCGATCACAAACATCGCATTGTATACTCGCGCCAGGAGAACGTTTCCGAACTCCATGAGATCCAACATCCCTCGGTGCGGGAGACCATGCGTTACCTGGGCATCGACTACGGTCTGTCGATTCATCACGACGGGGACATTCCCGCGCGCAGCGGCATGGGATCCAGTTCCGCGTTTACCGTGGGATTGTTGAACGCCGTCTACGCTCTCGAAGGCAAGCGCGTGTCCCGGGAAAAGTTAAGCATGCAGGCCATTGAAATCGAGCAGGAGTGGATCAAGGAGAACGTGGGCTCGCAGGATCAAACCTTCGCGGCCCACGGCGGGCTCAACCGCATTGAATTTCTCCAGTCCGGAAAGATCATCGTATCGCCGATCATCATGCAGCAGGCGCGGGTGGATCGTTTCAGTGAGTGCTTTTTATTGTACTTCACCGGACTTTCGCGGACCGCTTCGGACATCGCCGCCGAACAAATTCAAAAAACTAAGTCCAATCGCAGCGACCTGGATACCATGAAAGGACTCGTGGACGAGGCCTGTGAAATTCTAACGTCGAACTCGCCGCTGAGTGACTTCGGCAAGCTCCTTCACGAAACCTGGCAGATCAAGCGGCGTCTGTCGTCGCGCATCTCCGACGAACAGATCGACGGCATGTACGAACAGGCGCGGAAGGCCGGTGCCCTGGGCGGAAAATTGCTCGGTGCCGGCGGCGGCGGTTTTATGGTATTCTACGTCGAAGAAGAGTACCGGGCATCCGTGCGCCGTGCGCTTCAGGACTACCTGGAAGTGCCGTTCCGCTTCGACTGGGGCGGATCCAACATCGTCGTCTACGAGCCGAACTACGAAGCAAAGTAATTGCATATGAACACACAAGCCACCACCAACGAATTCCGGCCCGAGCTCGCCGACGAGTACGAGCGCATGTTCTATGAAACGTTGCGCATTCGGATCGTGGAAGAGAAGATCGCCGACATCTACAGCAGCGATAAGATCCAGAGCCCGGTGCATTTGAGCATCGGCCAGGAGCACATCTCCGTCGGCGTCTCAGCCGCCCTGCGACCGCACGACATGACCTTCGGAACGTATCGATCCCACGCTTTGTATCTTTCGCGCGGCGGGAGCATGAACGCGTTTATGGCCGAACTCTACGGCAAGCGCACCGGTTGCGGCGGCGGCAAGGCCGGCTCCATGCACCTGAGCGCGCCCGAGGTCGGCTTCATGGGATCCTCGGCGGTCGTGGCGAGCACCATTCCCCACGGCGTCGGCGCGGCCCTCGCGGCGAAACTGCAGAAGAAGGATCAGGTGATTGTCGTGTTCTTCGGTGAAGGCGCGGCCGGCGAGGGCGTGTACCACGAGTCGCTGAACTTTGCGGCGTCGCACAAACTACCGGTGCTGTTCGTCTGCGAAAACAACGACATGTCCATCTTCACGATCTCCAGCGACATGCACAACTTCGAGATCGTCCCCCACGCGCAGTCCTACGGCATCGACGCCGCCCACGAGCCCGAGGGCATGGACCTGAACGTCATCCGTAAAACCGCGGGAGATCGCATCGACGCGATTCGCCGCGGCGAAGGGCCGAAGCTCATCGAGTATCGTACGTATCGTTATCGGCAGCACGTCGGCCCCGGCGACGATCACAAGGACGGCCACCGGCCCATGGCGGACCTGGAAGCCTGGATGGCGAAGGACCCCGTCGTCCAGGATCGCGAACGCATTGAAAAGTATCGCCCGTTCATCGAACGCGAAATCGAAGCAGCCATGCAATACGCCGAAGAGAGTGCCTTCCCGGACGCCGGGGACTTGCTGAAAGACGTCTATTGAAACACGGAATACTAACATCACACGAGTAATACTTATGAGCACCACTACCGGCACCGAAACCATGAGCTACCGCGAGGCCCTGAGCCTGTCCATGCGGGAGGCCATGACGAATCATCCGCAGACTCTGCTCATGGGCCAGGGCGTGAACGACGCCACGCGCATCTTCGGTACCACCGACGGCCTGCACGAACTCTTCGCCGACCGGGTTCTGGACATGCCCATCGCCGAAGAGGGCATGACCGGTTTCGCCGTCGGCGCCGCTCTGAACGGCATGTATCCGATCCAGACGCACATTCGTGTGGACTTCATGCTGCTCGCCATGAATCAGATCGTCAACATGGCCGCGAAGTACTCGTACATGTACGGCGGTACCATGAAGACGCCCATGTTGATTCGCGCCGTCGTCGGGCGCTCGTGGGGGCAGGGGCCGCAGCATTCGCAGTCGTTGCAGGCCATGGTGAGCCACATCCCCGGTCTCAAGGTGATCATGCCGGCTTCGGCGGACAGCGTTCTGGAAAGCTACGCCCATGCCGTGGCCAACTACGGCGGCCCCGTGATTTCCATTGAACACCGTCTGCTCTACGACATGACCTTTTATCGACGCGAGCCCAACGCCGATCCCTTCGGCGCACGCTACGTGGAACGCGGAGACGCCGCGACCATCGTGGCGACCAGCTACATGGTGGAAGAAGCCCAGAAGGCCCAGCTATGGATGAAAGAAAAAAGCGGCCTCACCTGCGATATCATCGACCTCCACGACGTAAGTGATATTGATCACGACTTAGTCTTTGAGAGCGTGAGCCGCACCGGTCGCCTTATTATTGCCGACACGTCCTGGCTGCCCTACGGCGTCTGTGCCGAGGTCAGCCGCGGCCTGGTCGCGCGCGACCCGTCGATCCTCAAGGCCCCGGTGAAGCAGGTCGGCATGGCCGACGCCCCGTGTCCCACGTCCCACGCTCTGGAAGATCTGTTTTATCCCGGCATGAACACGATCGTCGGCGCGGTCTACGATCTGGTGCACGGCGCAGGTCACGGCGAAGAAGTGCCGACCGTGGAATTCGCTAAGTCACAGAAAAAGCAATTTAAGGGGCCGTTCTAAAATCCTGGCCGCCCCGAATCATGTTGTAATAGATCGGGTAAGAATTTTTTGGGCGCCTCCACGGCCTTCGGCCGCGGTCGGGCTGCTACGGGCTCGCGCATTCGCGCTCGTTCCTCCGCGCTTCGCGCTCCGGAATTGCGCTGCGCGCAACCCTTCGCATCCCTGGCGCTTGTAAATCGAGGCTCTTCGCGTCAGCGATGCGGAGGGGGCCGAAGGCCGTCGCGCGAAGCGCGACCGCAGCGAAGCGGAGCCTGGAGCAGCGCGGTGTCCGCCGCCTGGGCCTGGCGGCGGGCAGACGCCCAAAAGAAAAATACCCTGTCATGCCCCCTTTCGTCTCAGGGCGGCGGCGTTTTTCTGTCACTTTGATCAAGCGAAAAATCGTTTGACCGGGGCGTTTTTCGGCATTTTTCTACCTTTTCCAGCGGAGTCTGCCCTATGAGTGCAACCATAACCCAGGACAAAGTCAAGATCGGCCTCGCCCAGATCAACAACAGCTTTTCCGGAGCCAGCTACTTCCCCTACGCGGTGGGAATGCTACAAACCTACGCGCAGAAGCATGCGGAGCATCCGGAGCGCTACGAGTTCCACATCCCCGTATACCGCCGGGAGAACGTGGAGACGGCCGTAGAGAAACTCCTCGGCAACGACATTGTCGGCTTCAGTACGTATGTGTGGAACGTTCGACTGTCGCTGGAAATCGCGCGGCGCATTAAGGAGCGCCGACCGGAAACGACCATCATCTTTGGCGGGCCCCAGGTTCCGGATCGCGCCGAACAGTTCATGCTGGACTATCGCTTCATCGACATCGGTGTCCACGCCGAGGGCGAACAGGTCTTCCTCAAAATTCTCGAAAGTTACCCAAACGTGGACCTCGAAAACATTCCGTCCATTTCCTGGGTCGACGAGAGCGGAACCTTCCGCACGAACCCGAAACTGGACCGCCTCAAGGATCTCGAAGAGATTCCGTCCCCGTACCTGGAAGGCGTGTTCGATCATCTCATGGAGGCGGACCCGGAAGCCGAGTGGCTGGCGCTCTGGGAGACCAACCGCGGCTGCCCGTTCTCGTGTACATTCTGCGACTGGGGCTCCGCCACCGTGGCGAAGGTGAATCGTTTCGACATCGAACGCCTGTACAAAGAGGTCGATTGGTTCTCGAATAAAAAGATTGAATTCATCTTCTGTTGCGACGCGAACTTCGGCATTCTGCCGCGGGACATGGACATCGCCAACTACGTCGCCGACATCAAAGAAAAGACCGGCTACCCGCGCGCGCTGTCCGTGCAGAACACGAAGAACCGCGTCGAGCGCGCCTACGAGGTCCAGAAGAAGCTGGCCACGAGCGGCTTGAATAAGGGCGTCACGCTCTCGCTGCAATCCGTGGACGAACAAACACTCACGGACATCCGCCGGCAGAACATCTCGTCCGAATCGTACGAAATCTTACAGAAACGCTTCACCGAGGATCGCATCGAAACTTACAGCGATGTGATCTTAGCGCTTCCCGGTGAGACTTACGAAACGTTCACGAAAGGCGTGTCGACGATCATCAACCAGGGGCAGCACAACCGCATTCAGTTCAACAACCTCTCGATTCTGCCGAACGCCGAGATGGGCGATCCCGAGTATCAGAAAAAGTACGGCATGAAGATGGTGGAATCGCGCATCATCAACATCCACGGCTCGCTCACGGATCGCGAAGAGTTCGACGAGGCCATTCAGGAAATGCAGGAGTTGGTGATCGGTACGGACGCCATGCCGGAGCCGGACTGGGTACGCGTGCGCGTCTTCTCCTGGATGATGGCGCTGCTTCATTTCAACAAGGTCTTTCAGATTCCCATGGTCATCACCAACGCGGTGAGCGGCCTGCCCTGGCACGAGATCGTCGAGCTGTTCACCGAGGGTGACCTCGGCCAGTATCCGAACCTGCGCCGCATCCGTGAGTTCCTGGTGGCAACGGCCGAAGACATCCAGCAGGGCGGACCGGAGTACGTGCCGTCCAGAGAATGGCTGAACATCTACTGGCCGGCGGACGAGTACATTTTGATCGAACTCATCGCCACCGAAAAGCTCGGCCGTTTCTATCAGGAGGCCGGCGAACTGATCCTCGACTATCTCGAAAAAGAGCACCTGGACGTACCGAAGAAAATCATCGAGGACGCCATCTCGCTGAACTTCGGCCTCATGAAGCTGCCCTTTCAGACGGAAGACCTTGAGGTACACACCTCCTACAACATCTGGGAGTACTACCGCTCGCTGCTCGTGAAGGGATCGGTGCAACTCGTCGAACAGGATACGCGCTATCACATCGATCGTACCACGGAGACCTGGAACTCCTGGGATCATTACTGCAAAGAAGTGATCTGGTACGGCAACAAGAAGGGCGCCTACCTCTACACGAACAAAAACCTGGAAATGCAGCTCGCCGGTCACTTCTGATCGGCGGTCGTTTGCCGCTAACCTTGAAATATCGCACATTAGGAAACACGGAGCTCTCCGTTTCGGAGATCGGCTTCGGCTGCTGGGGCATCGGCGGGGACCACAAGGGCGCGGTGGCCTACGGCAAAACCGACGACGTTCAATCCCTGCGCGCCCTCCAGGCCGCGGTAGACGAAGGCATCAACTTCTTCGATACCTCGGACTTTTACGGCTACGGCCACAGCGAGGAGTTGCTGGGCCGCGCTTTCGAAACGCCGGCGTTGCAAGAGCAGACCGTCATCGCTTCGAAGGGCGGCATGCTGGACCCCGACGGGAACCAGGATTTTTCTAAGCATCATATCCAGACAGTCCTGGAAGGCAGCCTGCGCCGGCTCAAGCGAGAACGCATCGACCTCTATCAACTGCACAGCCCGGCCGCGGCGGATCTCGGCGGAGCGCAGCTCCAGGAGACGATCGGTTTTCTGGAAGATGCGCGGAGCGGCGG
Source organism: Leptonemataceae bacterium (assembly GCA_965227295.1). GTDB lineage: Bacteria > Spirochaetota > Leptospiria > Leptospirales > Leptonemataceae > JANSYA01. The sequence goes on from OZ245742.1 coordinate 1,517,352, forward strand.
CAAGATCGGCGTGCTCGGCTTCAGCGCGCGTTCACCCCAGGAGGCTGTCGCCGCCCTGGAGCTCTATCCGTTCGCGGCGGTGCAGGTAAACTTCAACCTGACGGACCAGCGTGCCCGTGATTGCAATCTGTTCGAGGTCTGCGCGGAACGCGGAGCGGGCATCATCGTCCGTACGCCGCTGTGCTTCGGTTTTTTGACCGGCGACTACAACGAAAACACGGGCTTTCCCGAGGGCGACCATCGCAATCGCTGGCCGGAAGCGCAAAAGAAACTCTGGTTCGGTGCGCTGAAGACTTACGAGTCTATCTACGACGATTACTCCGAGTTCATGAACCGTACGCAGTTTGCGCTGCAATACTGCCTGAGTTACGCCGGCGTCGCGACGACGATTCCGGGGATGCTCACCGAAGAACACGTGCGGGACAACGCCGCGGCGTCCGACGTGCGGCGCAAGCTCGGCAAGGCGGACCTGGGGAAGATTGAAGCGACCTATGCGAGCACGAACTTCGTGAGCGGGCGCTGAGCCGGGCATATCAAAACAAGCATGGTATCTGGTAAGATTCTCGTTGCCGGCGCTTCCGGGCTGATCGGCTCCAATCTTCTGCGCCGCCTGCGGGACGACGGGCGGGATGCAAAGGGAACTTACTTTGCGAACGCGCCGCAGCCGGAAACAGGACTAACTTTCGAACAGCATGACTTTACGAAGTTCGACGATTGCCTGGCTGCCGTCAAAGACTGTGAGACGGTAATTCTCTGCGCGAACTCCGTTGCCGGCGCGCAGGCCATGCGCGCGAATCCTACGGCGACGTTGCGACCGAATCTGGCAATTACGGCCGGCCTGTTGGAAGCCGCATCCCGCAGTAAAGTACAGCGCGTGGTGTTGATCAGCAGCTCGACGGTATATCAAGAAGCGGAACGCGCGCTGAAGGAGAGCGACCTGGACTTGAACGTGCAGCCGTATCCGCTCTATCGCGGGGTGGCCTGGTTCCATCGCTACACCGAGCAACTGGCGTTATTTTATCATCAACTGGAAAGGTTCGCCGTGGGTATCGTCCGGCCGACGGCGGTCTTCGGTCCGTTCGATCACTTTGAGGACGGCCGGTCACAGATCATTCCGGCGAACATCAAACGTGCCCTGGCGAAAGAAAATCCCTACGTCGTTTGGGGTGACGGAACGCCGGTGCGGGATTTCTTGTTTGTAGAGGACTTCGTCAACGACCTGATGCAGTTGATGGACGGCGGCTGCACCGGCGCGGTGCTGAACTGCGCGAACGGAACGACCATGACCATAGGCGAGGCCGTGCGCGATATACTCGCAGCCTGCGAACACGACGCGGAGGTCCGGTACGATCCTTCGAAGCCGTCGGCGATTCCCTATCGTGCGCTGAGCATGGAACGCTGGACCGAAGTCTTCGGTGAGCCGCGGCGCACGCCCTTCGTTGAAGCTGTTCGGCGCACGGTGGACTGGTATCGCGATCAAGCTTAAGTATGAACAAACGTAACTTACTGATTACCGGGGCCACGGGTTTCATCGGCCGTAACCTGGTGGAGTACTACGCCGGCCGGGACGACGTAAACGTCTACGCCGTGAACTTTACGCGGCCGGCCTACGACGTGCCCGGCGTAACCTGGATTCAGGCCGATCTTACGAAGCAGGACCAGGTGGACGCGCTCTTTTCGAAATTCGCCGTCGACGAGGTGGTGCACGCCGCGGCCACGACTTCCGGCGCGGCGCAGATTGTGGAGAAGCCTTATATTCACGTGGCCGATAACGCGATCATGAACTCGATGATGCTGCGCGCGACGTTCGACTACTCGGTGAAACATTTCGTTTTTTTCAGCTGTACGATCATGTATCCCCCCGGCGATCGTCCCCTGCGCGAGGACGACCTTGATCTGAACCGGGAATTGCAGAAAAACTATTTTCCCGCCGGCTGGACGAAGATGTACATCGAAAAGATGTGCGAATTTTACGCGCGCCTGGGACGCACGCGGTATACGGTACTGCGGCACAGCAACGTCTTCGGACCCCACGATAAGTTCGATCCGGAACGCTCGCACGTCTTCGGCGGCACGGTTACGAAAGTAATGCGCGCCGAGGAGAACTCGAACATCCAGGTGTGGGGTACCGGCGAAGAGGGACGGGATCTTCTGTTCGTGGACGACCTCGTGCGTTGCGTGGACGTCGTGCTGGATAAACAGAACCAGCCATATGCCATGTACAACGTCGGCTCGGAACGCACGATCCAGGTCAAACAGCTCGTGCAAAAGGTCATCGAGCTTTCCGGAAAACGGCTCGGCACCGAACACGATCTCAGCAAGCCGACGATTCCGACGACCATCAGCATCGATTGCTCCCGCATTCGCGAGGATCTGGGCTGGTCCGCCGGGGCCGACTTCGACGAGGCCGTCCGGAAAACCCTGCACTGGTACAAAGAGAACATTCTAAATTAAGAGAGTAGCACAACATGCCCGAAGCGAGAAAATTTCAGCGCGCCCTGATTACCGGCATTACCGGTTCCGGGAGCTCCTACCTGGCGGAGTACATCGCCGAACATCAGCCGAACGTGGAGATTCACGGCATCGCGCGCTGGCACAGTACCACCGGCAATCAGAACCTGGAAAACATCGCCGATCGCGTTAAGGTTCACGAATGTGATCTTACGGATCTCAGTGCCGTGTTTCGTACGCTGGAAGAGGTGCAGCCGGACGTGATTTTCCACCTGGCGTCCCATGCGAACGTGCGCGCTGGTTTTACCACGCCCCTCGCCGTGATCAACAACAACGTCATGTCCACGGCGAATCTGCTGGAAGGCGTACGCATGACGAAGATCGATCCGGTCTTCAAGCTGTGCAGCACTTCGGAGGTTTACGGCCAGGTGGATCCGAAGAACGTTCCCATCAACGAAGAATGTCCCATCCAACCGTCGAGCCCGTACGCCGTCTCCAAGACGACCCAGGATTTCCTGGGCCTCGCTTACTTTCGCAGCTACGGCATGAAGATCATTCGCACGCGCATGTTCGCGTACCTCAATCCGCGCCGGGCCGATCTGTTCGCCACCTCTTTCGCGAGACAGGTAGCGCGCATCGAGGCCGGCTATCAAAAAGAGCTGCGCCACGGAAACCTGGAATCCACGCGCACGCTGATCGATGTGCGGGACGCCATGGAGGCCTACTGGATTGCGGCGGCGTGTTGCGAGCCTGGTGAGGCCTACAACATGGGCGGAACCACCGTCATTAAAGTGGGAGAATTCCTGGACGTGCTCAAGAAGCTGGCGAAAACGGAGATTCCCAGCAGCGTGGACCCGGCGTTGTTGCGCCCGGCGGACGTAACGTTGCAGATTCCGGACTGCAGCAAATTCGAGCGGGCTACCGGATGGAAAACGAAGTACTCTTTCGAGCAGAGCGTGGACTTCTTGCTCTCTCACTGGCGGGAGAAAGTCCAACGAGAAGGCGAGAAGGCCTGAAGCACTAACATATTGTAAAACAATCTTATGAGCACGAACACGAACGCTACCAAACTCGACTGGCCGCTCATGGCCAACAACATCACCAGGGAAGACCTGGATCTTCTCATCGACTTCCTGAAACAGGACGATCCGATTCTCACCCAATCGAAGAACGTAAAGGCCTTCGAGGCCGAGTGGTCCGAGTGGGTCGGCATGAAGTACAGCGTCTTTGTAAATTCCGGATCGTCGGCGAACCTGCTGGCCGTGGCGGCGCTCAAGGCCGTCCGGGGCGAAGGTGAAGTGATCGTTTCCCCGTTCGGCTGGGTGAGCGACATCGCTTCGGTCATTCAGTGCGGATACAAGCCGGTGTTCGCGGACATTAACCCGCGGACGTTGTGTATGGACGACGAGGCCGTAATCGCGAAGCTGAACGACCACACGAAGGGCGTACTCTTCGTGCACGCCCAGGGCTTCAACGGACTCAGTGACCGTCTGCTCGACGAACTTAAAAAACGCGACATCCCGTTGATCGAAGACGTGTGCGAGTCTCACGGTGCCACGTTCAAAGGACGCAGGCTGGGATCGTTCGGACTCATGTCGTGTTTTTCGTTTTACTACGCGCACCACATGTCCACGATCGAAGGCGGCATGATCTGCACGAACGACGAAGAGGTGTATCAGATTCTGCGTATGTACCGCTCTCACGGCATGGTCCGCGAGGTAACCGACGAGGCCGTCAAGCAGCGCCACATTTCAGAAAACCCGGAGCTGAACCCGCAGTTCATCTTCGCGTATCCGGCGTACAACGTGCGCAGTACGGAGATCAACGCCGTCATCGGCCGCAATCAACTCAAGCGCCTGGATGGAAACAACGAGAAGCGCCGCAAAAACTTCAAGCTCTTCCTGGACCTGCTCGATTCAAAGAAGTATCGCACGGATTTCGAACTGGAGGGCAGTTCCAATTACGCCTTCAACTTGATCTTAAACGAGGCGGATTTCGACTTCTGCAATCGGGTGATGGCCGCCCTGGACGAGGCGAACGTGGAGTACCGTCGCGGCAGTGCCGGCGGCGGCAATCAACTGCGCCAGCCCTATCTCAAAGACTACATCAAGGCCGAAGAGTACAAGGATCTGAAAGAGCTGGATCACGTGCACTTCTTCGGATTCTACATCGGAAACTATCCCGACCTGCCCGAAGAAAAGATCCATCGCCTCTGCGAACTTCTGAACGCGGTGCAGTGAGCGCCGCCGGGAATCCGACGTAATTCTCTGATCAATGCCGAAAACGCAGTTCGATCAAACAGACGCCGTCATCCTCTGCGGCGGCTTCGGCACCCGGTTGCGTTCGGTGGTGAGCGACGTTCCCAAGGGACTCGCGCGCATCGGCGGGCGCCCGTTCCTGGATATTCTGGTCGATCATCTCAAAGGATACGGCCTGCGCCGGTTCGTCTTCTGTGTCGGCTATCTCAAGGAACAGGTGGTCGAACACTTTCAGAGTCGCGGCGCTACGGAACCGGACACGGAATACGCATACTCCGAGGAAAACGAACCGCTCGGCACCGGCGGGGCATTAACCAATGCCCGGAAGAAGTTTGTGAATGAAAGCTTGCTTGTGCTGAACGGCGACTCGTTCTGCGATGCGGACCTGGCGGCGTTCGCGGAAAGCCACGCTGATCGGGAGGCGGAACTTTCCATCGTACTGTATCGCAACGAGGAAACCGGTGACTACGGTACGGTGGATATCGACGCAGAGCAACGCCTCACGGCATTTCGCGAAAAGCAGTATCAATCCGGCGGCGGATTGATCAACGCCGGCATTTACCTCATGCCCCGCGCGCTCGTCGACGCTATGCCCCCGGCGCCGTTTTCCCTGGAGAAAGACTTCTTTCCGAACGTGATCGGCGGGCGTCGCTCATACGGTTTTCTCACCGACGCGCCGGTACTGGACATCGGCACGCCGGAACGGTATGAACAGATCGATCAAATCTTCCGAAGTAAGCAGCAGTCTTCTTAAATTTTTTCATGAAAGCATTGATCGTCGGCCTCGGTTCCATCGGCGCGCGCCACGCGAATAATCTCCATGCGTTGGGCGTGCACGACCTCAGCGTCTATCGCACCAGTGATAGACCGCCGCCGCGATCCATTCCGGACGAGGTCCGCACCTTCCACGACTATAACGAGGCGCTCAACGAGAAGCCGGACATCGTCATCATCGCGAATCCGACGTCATTGCACCTGGACTTCGCGCTGGAAGCTGCACGCCGGGGTTGTCATCTCTACTTAGAAAAACCCGTGTCGCATACCATGAAAGGTGTTGCCGAACTTACGGAGGCTGTGCGTGCAAACGGTTGTACGGCCATCGTCGGTTGCCAGTTGCGTTATCATCCCGGTCTGCGGAAGGTGAAAGACTGGATTGACGAAGGCCTGGCCGGTCGCATCATGACCGCCCAGGTCGACCTCGGCGAGTACCTCCCCGGCTGGCATCCCTGGGAAGACTATCGCACGAGCTACGCGGCAAAGTCGGGGATGGGCGGCGGAGTGATACTCACACTCATTCACGAACTGGACTATTGCCATTGGTTGTTCGGTCGCGCACGACGGATCTTTGCCATGGGCGGGCATCGCACGCTGCTTGAAGTCGGCGAAGACCTGGACGACACGGCGATGATCTCCCTGGAAACCGAGTCCGGTGTGCTGGTGCAGCTTCGCATGGATTACTGGCGCCGGCCGCCCGTGCGCAGGTTCGCCGCCGCCGGGGATCGAGGCTGTATCCACTGGGACTATACGCACGGAACGGCCGTGCTTGTGCGCCATCCTGCTGCCGATGCACCCGGCGCCATTCCGGCCGCGGACTGGCAGGACGACATCGTGCAGGAGGCCTTCGCCCTTCCGGACGACTTTGATCGCAACGAGCTTTTTCTTGATGCTATGAATGATTTTCTGGAATCGATTCGCACCGGGAAGGAGCCGGCGGTGCCCCTGTCCGAGGGCGTGGCCGTGCTGGAAACGGCCCTGGCCGCGAAGGCTTCGATCCAGGACGGCCAGGTTCACGGCGGAGCCGGGGAGCATTCGTCGGCCCGGTGAGCGTTCCGGAGAATCACACATACTTCCTGGCCATGAACCAGGGTTTCATGATCCGCTATTTCTTGCAGACGGATATCTTTCCGACTTTGCAGCAGTCCGGGCACACCATCGTCATCCTTACGCCGGAGCCCGAAGCGGAAGAGTTTCGCAGCTACGGTGCGTTCGAGAACGTCGTCCTCGAAAAGTACGAAGAAGAACGCTATCGCAATTATCTGCGCGGCTCCTGGACGGAGCAGTGGTTGAAACAACTACGGCTGTTCGTGCAAAACGCGAACGGAGGCGACATTACAACGACGACGGACGTCTATCGCGCATACTTAAAGGACAACGAAGAGTTCCACCGGACGTTCAAAGGACGCATCGCCTACATTGTGTTTCACGTCGCGGTCACGCTGTTTCGGCGGAGTCGCTTGCTGCGCCGCTTGCTCTTGTGGAGCGAGCATCGATTCTTTACGCCGCGAATTCACGAGGCGCTTTTCCAGAAGTACAGGCCGCAGGCTTTAATTACTGCGAGCCTGGGCACCTTCGACTACGATCAATTTCTGATGCGAGAGGCCCGGCGTCACGGAACAAAAACCGTCTCGGTAGTCCTGAGCTGGGATAATACCACCACTCGCGGCATGCCGGGGGCCGTGCCGGATCACGTCGTCGCCTGGACCGAGGCCATGCGCCGGGAACTCGTGGATCTCAACGACATTCCCGATCGCAAGATCAGCGTCGGTGGGGTGGCGCACTTCGATCATTACTATCGCGCAGAGACCTTTTTGGATCGCACGACGTTCTGCAAACAACTGGGGCTGGATCCTGCTAAGAAGATTTTATTTTATGTTACGAAGTCCCCGAACGGTTACGCCTATAACGCCGATATCGCTGAAATGATGCTCCGGGCCTTGCGCGAGGGGCGCATTGAACATGCGGACGGCGTACAGCTTTTGGTGCGTCTGCATCCGATCTATCTTCGCCGCGGGCCGGACGGGAAACTGAACTTCCAGTACTTTTTGAATCAGTTCGACCGGCTTGCGGAGCAATATCCGGAACTGATTATCAACCGCCCACGGATGGGTTCCGGGAGTGTGAACTTCTTAATGCCGCGGGAAGAGATCAACCTGCTCGCATCGATTCTCAAACACAGCTCCGTCGTGATCAACTGCTTCTCTACGCTGAACATCGAAGCGAGCATCTTCGACGTGCCCATGGTAAACGTCACCTTCGAAGGTACTTCGTACGACGGCCCGGCGAAGGGGCGCTACAACATCGACATCGACCTCCGGCAGACCCATAACCAGCGCGTGGTGAAAACGGGCGGTCTGGCAATGGTCTACAACGAGGACGAGTTAATTGCCGCGGTGAACGAGGGACTCCAGGAGCCCGCCCGCCGCAGCGCCGAACGCGATCAAATCCGCCGCAACGAATGCGGGCCCTTTCCGGGCCGTGCCGGCCGCAATATCGCGGAGACGATTCTTAGTATTACATGAAGTTATTCTACGTCACCGAGGGACAGGTGCCCTCGCACAGCGCGCACAGCGTGCACGTCATGAAGATGTGTCAGGCCTTCGTGCAGTGCGGTTGCGAGGTAACGTTGATCGCGCCGAATGACGATCCGCAGGGAACCCTTCCGAACGTCGAGGAGGTCCAGAATGAGTACGGCATTCGCGATCCTTTCGACATCCGCTGGCTGAGCCGCAGTCCGCGCTTTTCGGGCACCGCGCGTTTTGCCCGGGCCGCCGTGCGCACGGCCCGCGCCCAGGGAGCCGATGTGATCTTTTCCCGGGCGCTCTTTGCGGCGTTTTGGGGCGGCTTCGGCGCAACGCAGCGCGCCCCGGTGATTCTGGAATGGCACCTGCCGCCGCGCTCGCTTCAGGAAAAGATCGTCTTCGCCGTTGCGAAACAAAGCGAGCGTGGGGTGCCCTTCGCCGTGGTCATTACCGAGGCCCTCGCGGAGTTGTATCGTGCGGCCGGTTGGCCGGCGGAACGTTTGATGGTCCTGGCCGATGCGGTGGACCTGGAACGTTTTCCGGAACCGCGGGACGTGACTTCGGAAAACGGGCGAACCGTCGTCGGCTACACCGGACATCTCTACGACGGCCGTGGCGTGGACGTGTTGCTGGAAACCGCACGGCGCCTGCCCGAGGCGCACTTCGTCTTCGTCGGCGGTCGCGACCAGGATGTAGATCACTGGCGACAAGAATCTAACAAAATGAACTTAGGGAACGTCGAGTTTACCGGGCATCGGCCGAACCGGGAGTTGCCGGAACTGCTCAGCAAAATGGACGTCCTGGTCATGCCGTACCAGAACGTGGTGCGCGTACATAACAATAAGGCCGACACGGCCCGGTGGATGTCGCCGATGAAGATGTTCGAGTACATGGCGGCGGGCAAGCCGATCCTCTCCTCCGACCTGCCGGTGCTTCGCGAAGTACTGGAAGACCGGCGCAACGCCATGCTCGTTCCGTGCGACGAACCCGGGGCCTGGGCCTCGGCCATTCGGGAACTCCGGGAGCGGCCGGACTTCGCGCGCCGACTCGGCCGGGCGGCCCGCGCCGACGTGGCGGAGAGATATACCTGGAAGAAACGGGCGGAAGCCGTGCTTGCGCGCCTGAAAGACGAGGGCCGATTGTGAGCAAGGCGAACGTTCTTGCGGTGATACCGGCGCGGGGCGGTTCCAAAGGATTGCCCCGCAAGAATTTGCATCCCCTGGCCGGTAAACCGTTGATTGCGCACAGCATTGCCACGGCCCAGGCCTGTCCGTCCATCGATCGAACCATCGTCACCACCGACGACGAAGAGATCGCGAGCGTGGCGCGAGAGTACGGGGCAGAGACGCCGTTTCTGCGGCCGCCGGAGCTCGCCCGGGACGACACGCTCGATTTTCCGGTGTTCGTCCACGTTCTCGAATGGCTTGCTGAAAACGAGGATGAACATCCGGAGATCATTGTGCAGTTGCGGCCGACGTCGCCCCTGCGTCGCCCGGAAGTCGTAGAATCATCTGTGCAGAAGTTAAAGGAAGATCCGAAGGCCGACAGCGTGCGCGTGGTCTGTTCGCCCGCGCAAAATCCGTTTAAGATGTGGAAGTTCGTCGAGGGCAGCCCGTACATGCAGCCGCTCATCGACACGGACATTCCCGAGCAGTACAACCAGCCGCGGCAGAAGCTGCCGCAGGTATACTGGCAGATCGGCTACGTGGACGCCATCCGCCGCGCGACGATCCTCGAACAACGCTCCATGTCCGGCAAAAACATCCTGCCGCTGGTGCTGGAACACGCCAACGTCGTGGACATCGACGACGCCGTGTCGCTGGAAATCGCGGAGATACTCATTAAACGCGGCGCTTTTTAAGAGCAGTGGTTCGTGGCGTTGGCCGTGAGAATCATAGTGTAAGTTGAGAGATAGTACGGGGAATTTTTTGGGTACAACTTGCGGGAGATGCGGATAGTCGTTTTGCAAAGAGTGGTTACTTCGGCCCGGAACGCTGGTTAGAGGCTCCAGTGATTACGGCGAAGACGCCATTCCTGTCCGCGCCCCACATATCCCCCGCCCAACAACCGTGGTCGCCTGGAACCAGCCGTACCCATAAAAAGCTTAATCCACATTGGCCGCAACTTACCTCACAGTTCGGGGCGGCTACGAATATTGATAAGTTATGAATTACAAAGATACAGTCTTCGATCTCAGCGGCCGCGTCGCGTGTGTCAGCGGCGGTGCGGGATTACTGGGGCGGGAGTTCTGCCGCGCCCTGCTCGACGGCGGTGCCCGGGTGGCCTTGCTGGACCTCGATCGCGCACGCGCCGAAGAGGCGGCCCGCTCTATCGGCGGCGGAGATGCGCTGAGAGTCGTGGCGGCGGACATCACCGATTCAGAGAGCGTCGGCGCGGCCGTGGCTTCGATTGCCGAAGCCTGGGACGACGTCGACGTGCTCGTAAACAGCGCCGCCATCGATCCCAAGTTCGATCCGGAAACGCAGAAGCAACGCGCGCGGGGCGGATTCCCGGATTTTCCACTGAGCAACTGGGAGCTGTCGTTGCGCGTGAATCTTACGGGCACGTATCTGTTGACCCAGGCCGTGTGCCGCGGCCTCGAAAAAAAAGGCAAAGGCTCCATCATCAACATCGCTTCGATGTACGGCATCTGCGGGCCGAATCAGGCCCTCTATGAACGTGATGATCGCGGCCCGGACGACCCGCCGGTCTACAAGCCCGCGGACTATACCGTAACAAAAGCCGGCATGGTCGGTTTTACGAAGTACCTGGCCGCGTACTACGCCGGCACGAATATTCGCGTAAACACGCTGACGCCGGGCGGAGTATTTAATAATCACGATGAACAATTTTTGAAGCGTTATCGGGAGCGCGTCATCATGGGACGCATGGCGAACCGTGAGGAGTTCCACGGGGCGATCTTGTTCCTGGCGAGCGATGCGTCGTCGTACATGACCGGCGCCAACCTGGTCGTCGACGGCGGCTGGAGCGCGTGGTGATAGCTTTGAAACCTTTTGCCACAGAGGCAATGCATGATGCCCAGGCTCTTCGCGCCAGGGATTGTAAGGGTTGCGGCGTAGCCGCAAGTCCGGAGCAAAGCGTAGGACCGAAGCGCGTAGCGCGAAGCCCTGGAAAGCCCGGTCCCTCGCGCAGCGAGGGGGGCGCCCAAAAAGGCATTCCGATATTACTTGTTTTTCAGTAGAAAAATGAGACGTTAGATCAGGATCAAGGAATACTTAAATGGGCGTTCCCCTCCGCGCCTATCGGCGCGTTTGTGCTCCCGTGGAGGTTTTTCAACAGCCTCGGCCCCGACAGTTCATCTTCCCCCCGGAGCAGCCCGGTCTCGCAAAACGCCGACGCACCCAAATGAATATTATTGCCTCTACTTCCCTTCGATTCGAGGCATGCCGGATAGAAAAGAGATGACGCGTCATGGTGATCGCGTGGTAAGGATGTGACTTCGCATTATGAGTAGTTCTGAAAAATTCGCAGTGTTGGGTCTGGGCTACGTGGGCCTCCCCGTGGCGCTGGCCCTGGCCGAGCAGTTCGGCGACGTCGTCGGCTTCGACATCAGCAATGAGCGCATCCAGGAACTGAAGTCGGGACACGACCGTACCGGCGAGACGGAACCGGGAGAACTCGAGCGCAGTTCGCTGAAGTTCAGCGCAGACGCTGGCGATCTGAAGGACCGCACGTTCTACATCGTCACCGTACCGACGCCCATCGACGAGAACCGCCAGCCCCGCCTCGAACCGTTACGCAAAGCGTGCGAGCTCATCGGGCCGTTGCTGCAAAAGGGCGACCTGGTCGTCTTCGAATCTACGGTCTATCCCGGGCTCACCGAGGAGATTTGCGGGCCGTGGCTGGAGCGGCACGCGAATCTTAAGGCCGGCACGGACTTTAAACTGGGCTACGCTCCGGAGCGCATGAATCCGGGGGACAAAGAACATACGTTGCAGAAGATCATTCGTGTGGTGGCCGGCCAGGATGCGGAAACCCTGGAGCGGGTCGCGCGGGTGTACGACGCGATCGTTCCCGCGGGAGTTCACAGGGCGACTTCCATCCGCGTGGCCGAGGCGGCGAAGGTCATCGAGAACACCCAGCGCGACTTGAACATCGCGCTCATGAACGAACTCGCCGTAATATTCGATCGCCTTGGGTTAAGGACGAAGGACGTTCTCGACGCCGCGCGTACCAAGTGGAACTTCCTGCCGTTCTCGCCGGGCCTCGTCGGCGGTCACTGCATCGGCGTGGACCCGTACTATTTAACCAGCAAAGCCGAGGCCGTCGGCTATCATCCTCAGGTCATCCTGGCCGGACGGCGCATTAATGATCACATGGGCGCGTTCGTGGCTCAGAAGCTTGTGAAGCTCATGATCGGTCGCAATCTTCCGGTGAAGGACGCGCGCGTGGGCGTGCTCGGACTGACGTTCAAGGAAAACGTTCCCGACCTGCGCAACTCCCGCGTACCGGATATTCTGAACGAACTCAGGCAGTTCGGCATTGAACCCGCGGTGCACGATCCGCTGGCATCCATGGAAGAGGCGCGCCATGAGTACGATGTCGAACTTTCGGATTTCCGCAACTGGAGCGAGCTGGATGGTCTCATCCTCGCGGTACCGCACCGGGCCTACCTCGACAACCTGGACGAACTTACGGGCGTCGTGAAAAAGGGCGGCGTGCTGATCGACGTGAAGTCCGTGCTGGAACCGGGTACCGGCCGCGAGCGCGAACTCGTGTACTGGAGCCTCTGAGGCCGGGGCCGGGCAGCGGTCCGCGTTTTATCTGCTATGAAAAAAGTCTTACTCACCGGCACGGCTGGATTCATCGGCTTTCATTTTTGCCGGCGTCTGCTGGATGAGGGCTACGCCGTCGTCGGCTTCGACAGTGTCAACGACTACTACGATGTTAACTTAAAGCGGGCGCGCCTTAAGAAAATTGCCGAACACGAGCATGCCTCCCGTTTTTTGCAGATCGAAGCGGATCTGGGAGATCGTGGGGCCGTAGAACGGGCCTTTGCCGATCACAAACCGGACCTCGTCGTAAACCTGGCGGCCCAGGCCGGTGTGCGCTACTCGCTCACAAATCCGCACGCATACACGCATTCGAACATCACGGGTTTTCTGAATATTCTCGAAGGCTGTCGCCACGGCAACGTGGAGCACCTGGTCTTCGCGTCCTCGTCTTCGGTCTACGGCGCGAATAAAAGCATGCCGTTTTCGATCCACGATAACATCGATCATCCGCTGAGTTTGTACGCCGCGAGTAAGAAAGCCAACGAACTCATGGCCCACAGCTACTCGCATCTCTACAATCTGCCCGTGACCGGTTTGCGTTTTTTTACCGTCTACGGCCCCTGGGGCCGGCCGGACATGGCGATGTTTCTGTTTATGAAGGCCATCCTCGAAGATCGACCCATCGACGTCTTCAATCATGGCAACATGATGCGCGACTTTACATACATTGACGACATCGTCGAGGGCATCTTTAGGGTGATGCGCAACACGGCCGCACCGAATCCCGACTGGTCCGGAGAGAATCCGGATCCCGGGACGGGCAAGGGGCCGTATCGTATTTATAACATCGGCAACAACAAACCCGTGAAGCTGATGTACATGATCGAGGTGCTGGAAAAGTGCCTGGGCAAAACCGCCGAGAAGAACATGCTGCCCATGCAACCCGGCGACGTGCCCGAGACCTACGCCGACATTGACGACCTGGTGCGGGACGTGGGCTTTCAACCATCCACGCCGATCGAAACGGGCATTGAACGATTTGTGGCCTGGTATCGTGAGTTTTACGGGATGTAATTCTTGCGTTAGCGATTACTTCTATAGCTATAATACCTTATGGCGATGATCATCGAAAAAAACGTAAAGAAGCTGATCGTCTTCGTCGAAGAAAGCGTGCACGTCGCGCTGCAACGCATCGACGACAACCAGCATCGCTTCGTCTTCGCGGTGGCGGAGTCCGGTGTGCTCGAAGGCGTGCTGTCCGACGGCGACTTTCGGCGCTGGGCCACGCGGCAAAGCAACATCGATCTTTCGCAGCGTGTGGGGGACGTCATCAATCGCGACTTCAAGTACGCGAATATCGACGACGATCCGGATCGCATTAAGGAACTCTTCTCGGAAAGAGTCCAGTTTGTCCCGCTCATTGACCACAACCGTCGCCTGGTGGCCGTGGCCCGGGAACGCAGTCCTTACGACGGCGTTCGTATCGGCGATCGAATCATCGACGACGGCTCGCCCGTGTTCATGATCGCCGAGATCGGCAACAATCATAACGGGGACCTGGAACTGGCGAAACGCCTCATCGACGCCGCGGCGGACGCCGGCGCGGATTGTGCGAAGTTTCAGATGCGCGACATGGACGCCCTGTACCGCAAATCCGAGATGATGCAAGAGGATCTGGGCGCGCAGTACACCCTGGATCTGCTGAGCCGCTTCCAGCTTTCGAAAGACGAGTTGATCCAGGCCTTCGATTATACGAAGTCGCGCGGTCTCATTCCCATGTGCACTCCCTGGGACCTGGCGTCCCTGGCCGTGCTGGAAGACTATGGCATGATCGCGTATAAACTCGCCTCGGCCGATCTTACCAACCACGAACTGCTTACGGCCATGGCGAAGACCGGCAAGCCGCTCATCTGCTCGACGGGCATGTCCACCGAGAACGAGATCGTGCAGTCCGTGGGGCTGTTGCAACGTTACGGTTCTTCGTATGCGCTCCTGCACTGTAACTCCACGTATCCGACGCCGTTCAAGGACGTGAACTTAAAGTACATGGATCATCTGCGCGAGATCGGCAATTGTCCCATTGGTTATTCCGGGCACGAGCGCGGTTATGCGGTGCCCGTGGCGAGCGTGGCCCGGGGCGCTCGCATCATCGAAAAACATCTTACGGTGGACCGTAACTTAGAAGGAAACGATCATAAGGTTAGCTTGCTCCCGGACGAATTTAAGCTGATGGTGGACGCCGTTCGCAACGTCGAGCAGGCCCTCGGCACCGGCGGCAGCCGTACCATTTCCCAGGGCGAGCTGATGAACCGCGAGACCCTGGCGAAGTCCCTCGTGATCAACACCGACCTGGCCGCGGGCCAAATCATCACCGACGACATGATCGAAGTCAAAAGTCCCGGCAACGGCCTGCAACCGAACCGCCGCCGCGAACTGGTGGGCCGTCCGGCGCGGCGGGACTTTGCGGCCGGGGACTTCTTTTTCCCCAGCGATCTCGGTGACGGGGAAGAACACGTGGTCCGTGCGCGGCACTACGATTTTCGAAGGCCCTGGGGTTTGCCGGTACGCTACCACGATTTTAAAAAACTCGCGCAGCAGTCGAACCCGGACCTGCTGGAATTTCACATGTCCTACAAAGACCTGGAGATCGATGTCGATACGATCTTTTCCGGCGCGCAGGACATCGACTTTGTCGTACACAGTCCCGAGTTGTTTGCAGGCGATCACGTCCTCGACCTGGCCTCGAGCGATGATGCCTATCGTGCGCAGTCCGTGCGCGAACTACAGCGGGTGATCGACGTTACGCGTTCGCTGAAACGATATTTTCCGAAAACGCAGCGCCCCCTCATTGTACTGAACGCCGGCGGTTTTTCTCACGATGGCGCGCTACCGCCTTCGTCGCGGCCGAAGCTCTACGAACGCCTGCTGAAGAGCCTCGCAGAAATTGATGCCGACGGAGTGGAACTGATTCCGCAGACGATGCCGCCGTTTCCCTGGCACTTCGGCGGCCAGCAATTTCACAATCTCTTTCTCGATCCCGAGGATACAGAGGCCTTCTGCAAAGAGCACGGCTATCGTTTGTGTCTGGACATTTCGCATTCACGCCTGGCGTGCAACGAACGTCACGCCTCGTTCCAGGAATTTCTGGAACGGATCGCTCCGTTTGCCGCGCATATGCACGTCGTGGATGCGCAGGGTGTCGACGGCGAGGGTTTGCAGATCGGTGAGGGGGACATCGACTTCGCCGCGCTCGCGGATGTGCTCGATCGTTGCGCTCCGCAGGCCTCGTTTATTCCCGAGATCTGGCAGGGTCACAAGAACGACGGCGAAGGTTTCTGGATCGCGCTGGAAAGATTGGAAAAGAATTTCTAGTTTCTTGAGTGCTGCTGACTGACATTTAGTGGAAATCTCTTGTCAAAAGAAGTCCGTAACATCGTATACATCATTGATTCCCTGGGCCGCGGCGGAAGCCAGGCGATCTTAAAAGATCTTACCGCCGGCCTCGGCGAAACCGGGCGTTACGAACAACTCGTTCTGGGACTCAACGACGAGTACAGCGACGAGATCGTAGAGGCTATGCGCCGGCACGCGCGGGTGCGGGTCGTCGGCAAACTTGCGTTGCTATTGGGTTACGGATTGTGGTCGGTATTTAGGGCCTGTCGTCAGGCGGATATCGTCGTGACTTATCTGCCGCGTTCGGATATCGTCGGCCGGTTGCTTGCCTGGCTGGCCCGGACGCCTGTAATCGTAACGACGATCCACGCGCGGAACATCAACAAACATTGGTGGGAGTTTTTCCTGGATCGCTTAACGATGCCCATTGCCCGGCGCGTCATTTTCAACAGCAGCTCCGTGATCCCGTTCGCCGTCGAGCACGAGGGCGTACGCGAGGAGCGGGCCGTGTACATTCCCAACGGCATTCGCATCAACGGCGCGGTACATGAAAGTTTTCAGAGAGAGTTCTTAAGGATATATCCCGGAAAGTTAAGGATCGGCAGCGCCGGGCGTCTGGTTCCGCAAAAGGCTTTCCCGGTTTTGCTGAGAGCATTTGCGCGGATCGCCATGGATCGTCCGGATCTGCGGCTGTATCTGGCTGGCCGGGGCCCCCTGGAACAAGAACTGCGGGCCCTCGCCGACGAACTGGGCATTGCGGATCGAATGTACTTTGTCGGGTCGATACCCATGGATGATATTGTTTCCTTTCTGGATCTCCTCGACGTCTACGTGCAGTCATCGGATTTCGAAGGCATGTCCGTGGCGCTCATGCAGGCCATGGACAGCGGTTCCGCGGCGGTGGCCACCCGGGTGGACGGAACGCTGGAGGTCATTCGGGAGGACGGTGATTGCGGTCGTCTGGTAGATCCGGGAGACGTAGCCGGTCTTGCGGATGCTATGGAGGAACTGTGTGATGACCCGAAGCGCCGACGTCGTATCGCCGAGGCCGGTCGCGCACGCATACGCGACGAGTTTTCGCTGGAGTTGATGATTCGCCGTCACGACGAACTCTTTCGCGAATTGTGGATGCGGCACGGGAGAGCTGCGTGAGCCAGGAGCGCGTCGTCGTACTCGGCGCGGCCGGTTACCTGGGACGTCCGCTGGTGAGCGCCCTGGCGGCAAGGGGCTACGACGTGCGGGCCTTTGATCGTCTGAAGCCGACGGATGCCGGCGACAAAGGGGAGTGGATCAGCGGTGACTTTTTTAACGAAACGCATCTATGCGAGGCTCTGCGTGAACGAGACGTCGTCTACCACCTCATTGCCACGCGATTGCCGGCACCGTCCAATGAAGACCCCCTGGCGGACGCAGCGGAGAATATCGTCGGCTCGCTGCGCTTGTTAAACCTGTGCGTTGCGGAAGGCGTTAAAAGGATCGTTTTTGTTTCTTCGGGCGGCGGGATCTACGGTAATATTCAGGCAGAGTATCTTAGCGAAGATCTGAACGTTCGGCCGGTTTGTGCCTACGGAATATCCAAACTGGCTGTCGAGAAATACCTGGCGCTTTATCATCATTTGCATGGAATGCAGTATTGCGCCTTACGCGTCGGTAATCCCTACGGCGGGGAGCAGCGTCTGGATCGTCCTCAGGGCCTCGTAACTCAGAGCCTCGCGAAGGCCCTGCGCGATGAGGCCGTAGAAATCTGGGGTGACGGTAGCGTCGTTCGTGATTTTTTGCACATCGACGATGTGGTGGAGGCGCTACTGCGCGCGATGCATTACGCAGGCGAGGCGAGAGTGATGAACGTCGCCAGCGGGATCGGCCGTAGTGTGAACGAGGTGCTCGACGCCGTCGACGCTGTGCTCGGACGTAAGCTGCGGCGTAAGTATTTGCCCGGCCGGCCGGCGGATGCCCGACGTGTGGTGCTGGACTGTTCCCTGGCGGAGCGAGAGTTGCACTGGCGTGCCGGGGTCGAATTTGAAGACGGTCTGCGCCGCAGCGCTGAAGAGATGCGGGCACGGATTTCCGGTTAAGTTACTCTAAATGAATTCTAAAATGAAAAGCGTACTTGTGACCGGGGGCGCGGGATTCATCGGCGCCAACTTCGTACATTACGTGTTGCGAAACGAACTCGTTGATCGGCTTACGGTTCTGGACAAACTTACGTATGCCGGAAATCTAAAATCGCTGGCGCAATTCGAAGACGACGCACGACTGAGTTTTGTCCAGGGCGACATCGGCGATGCCGGAGCCGTTCGGGAGTTGCTTGGCAAGAGCGATTTTTCTCACGTTGCCCACTTCGCTGCGGAATCCCACGTCGATCGTTCGATTCTGGGCCCCGAGGAATTCATTCGTACGAACGTGCTGGGTACGTTTCATCTGCTCGAAGAACTGCGCCGCGCCGGCTGGCAGAGCGGTGACGGTCGTCGCTGCCTGCACGTCTCCACGGACGAGGTCTACGGCTCGCTGGGCCTCGAAGACAGCGAGCGTTTTCACGAAAACACACCGTATCAACCGAACTCACCCTACTCCGCATCCAAGGCCGGATCCGACCATCTTGTGCGAGCCTATCATCATACTTACAAGTTGCCCGTTGTGACGAGCAACTGTTCCAACAACTACGGTCCGTATCAGTTCCCGGAAAAACTGATTCCGTTGATGATCATCAATTGTCTCGAAGGTCGAGAACTGCCGGTCTACGGACGTGGCGAAAACGTGCGCGACTGGCTGTTCGTCGAGGATCACTGCGAAGCCCTCGCCATGATTCTCGCGGACGGTGTCGAAGGCGAATGTTACAACGTCGGCGGAGACAGCGAGAGAAAAAACATCGACGTCGTAAGATCGGTGTGCGCAATCATGGATGAATTGCATCCGGATGGCGCCCCGCACGAGCGCCTGGTTCGTTTTGTGCAGGATCGCCCCGGGCACGACCTGCGTTACGCCGTGGATGCGTCGAAGATCGGCTCCCGGTTGGGCTGGAAGCCCCGGCACCGCTTCGAAGAGGCGCTCCGCAGAACGGTGGAATGGTATCTGGGCCGTGAAGACTGGTGGCGCGAAATTCTGAGTGGCGAGTATAGAAAATATTATTCCGAAAACTACGGAGCGCGCTGAGCTTTCTTATGACCCAGGCCCCCCCTATCCAAAAAGGCATCCTCCTGGCCGGCGGATCCGGCACCCGTCTCTACCCGCTGACCCGGGCCGTCTCGAAGCAGCTTCTGCCGGTGTACGACAAGCCGCTGATCTATTATCCGCTCACAACGCTCATGTTCGCCGGTATTCGCGATATTCTCGTAATTTCCACTCCGCGAGACTTAAGAAACATTCGGGACCTGCTGGGAGACGGTAGCCAGTGGGGCATCCGTTTGAGCTACGCGGAGCAGCCGTCGCCGGACGGCATCGCCCAGGCCTTTGTGATCGGCCGAGAATTTCTGAACGGCGAACCCGCAGCACTGATTCTCGGAGACAACATCTTTTACGGTTTCGACTTCGCGAATATTTTGAAAGACGCCATGCGCCAGGCAGTAAAAGGGGCCACGGTCTTTGCGTATCGTGTGAGCGATCCAGAGCGCTACGGCGTCGTCGAGTTTGATCGTTCCGGACGGGCGCTGTCCATCGAAGAAAAACCGGAGCAGCCGAAGTCGCGATTCGCAGTTACCGGGCTTTACTTTTACGATGCCCGGGTGAGTGAAATCGCCGCGAATCTGAAGCCGTCCGCTCGCGGTGAACTTGAAATCACCGATGTAAATCGGCACTACCTGGATGAGGGCCGGCTGCATGTGACTCCGCTCGGGCGCGGTTTTGCCTGGTTGGACTCCGGCACGCATGAATCGCTCCTGGCGAGTGCGCTTTACGTTGAAACGATTGAAAAACGCCAGGGCCTGAAGATCGCCTGCCCGGAAGAGATCGCCCTGCGCCTGGGTTATATCGACGAACAAGCCTATCGCGAGCAGGCTGAGGCCCTGCGCAAGAGCGGTTACGGTGAGTACCTTTTGCGGATTCTCGGGGAGCGCGATTTCCCGCCGTTGCCCGGGGACTGAGTTCTTTTGATCATAAGTTAGCATTGTATGTCAGAGCCCCGGCGCATCACGCTCATCATCAGCAGCCTCTCCGGCGGCGGGGCGGAACGGGTCATGTCGATCCTGGCAAGCGAGTGGGCGCGTCAGGGGCGGGACGTGTGCCTGTTCAGCCTCGACGACGGCAACGGCCCGAATCCCTACGACATTCACCCCGCGGTGCGCTACGTACCGTTGAACGTGGCCAGTCGCGAAAACAATCCGGTCTACGATCCGCGCAATTTTACGAGATTGTTGCGACTGCGTCGCGCCGTGCAGCGCAGTCGGCCGGATGTCGTCCTGAGTTTCAGTGACAAAACCAACGTTACAGTACTCTTAAGTTTATTCGGTGCCGGATTAAAGATCGTCGTTTCCGAGCGCGTGCATCCGGCGCACTATCCCATCGGTTTTGTCTGGAATACGCTGCGACTCATTACCTATACGTTCGCCCGGCGCATCGTCATTCAAACCCGCGGCGTCGCCGATTTTTTTCCGGGGCGCCTGCGCCGCAAAATGACGATCGTGCCGAATCCGGTGGTCGAGCCCCCGGCGTCCGCGCAAAAAATTCTGCGTTCGAAGCAAAGGCGCGAGCCGGTGGTGGTCGGCCTCGGGCGCCTCGACCATCAGAAAGGTTTTGACGTTTTGATAACGGCCTTTCGTTTGCTGAGATCACAAGCTGCGTCCGAATGGAAGTTAAGGATTTACGGCGAGGGTCCGCGTCGGGGCGACCTCGAAGCCGCGGCCGGCGACGACCCGCGGGTCGAGCTGCCTGGATGGCAGCCGAACGTTCACGAGATCCTGGCCGGCTCCGCGATCTTCGTACTTTCGTCGCGCTTCGAGGGTTTTCCGAACGTGCTCTGTGAGGCCATGGCCTGCGGTGCGGCGGTGATCGCCACGGACTGCCCGGACGGTCCGGCTGAGATTGTAACGCCGGAGCACGACGGACTCCTGATTCCGGTGGACGATGCGGAAGCCCTGGCCGTGGCCCTGGCACGCCTCATGAGCGACGACGGCCTGCGTGAGCGCCTGGGACGCAACGCGCAGGACATCGTACAGCGCCTGGGCGTGCAGCAGGTGATGCAGCGCTGGACTACGGCGCTGAGTGTCTGAAGTTGACGTGCACACTACGCGGCGAATCCTGACGCCAGTCCATCCACGAGATATGCCATGATAGAACTCCCCGACTTCGACCGTTCTTTTGACTACGAGAACGGCTTTTATCTTTCATGCAAGCCCGCGCGCATTGCGAAGATCCTCGCGCACTACGAGCTGTTTAAGATGATCCGCGAGGTTCCCGGTGCCGTCGTGGAATGCGGCGTCTTCAAGGGCGTATCGTTTACCAGGTTCGCCGCGTTTCGCGAGCTTATGGAAACGGAATCGGCGCGGCCGATGATCGGCTTCGATATCTTCGGCACGTTTCCGCCGACGGAATTCGAAGCGGACCAGGCGCAACTGGATCGTTTCATATCCGGGGCGGGAGACCAGAGCATCGACGTGGAGCAACTCCGGGAAGTACTGCGGAAAAAAGGATGTGATCAACGAGTCGATCTGGTGAAAGGCAACATCCTGGAAACGGTGCCGGAGTACGTCGCAAAGAATCCGCAGATGCGCATCGCGCTCTTGAACCTGGACACCGACGTCTACGAGCCGGCGGTGACGATTCTCGAACACCTGTATCCGCGCATTGTGCCGGGCGGGGTCCTGGTCCTGGACGACTACGGGACGTTCCCCGGCGAAACCAAAGCCGTGGACGATTTCTTTCGCGGTCGCGGCGAGAAGATTCAGCGTTTTTCGTTTTGCGAAACGCCGTGCTACATCATCAAGGAATAACGTGGCCGAAGAACATTCGAAATGGGATTTGATCATCGAACCGCGTTCGAGCTGGTTCGATCTTCGCCTGCGCGAACTGTGGAAGTACCGGGATCTCACCGCGCTGTTTATTAAGCGCGACTTCGTTACGTTCTACAAACAGACGATCCTGGGGCCGCTGTGGTACGTGCTGCAGCCGTTGTTTACCACGCTGGTGTTCACGGTCGTCTTCGGTCGCATTGCGCAGATTCCCACGGACGGGGTGCCGCCGTTTTTGTTTTACCTGGCCGGCAACGTTATGTGGCTCTACTTTTCCGAAAACGTAAAAAAAGCCTCGGAAACGTTCATCCTCAACTCCCAGATCTTCGGCAAGGTCTACTTTCCGCGCATGACCGTACCGGTTTCCATCGTCGTTTCGAACCTGGTGCAATTTGCGATTCAGTTCGTCCTCTTTCTCTCGATTTACTTTTACTTTTTTTATCAGGGCAGCGATCTGCGGCCGAGCCTGTGGTTGCTGGCCCTGCCGCTGCTGGTCTTACAGATGGCGGCCTTCGGTCTGGGCGTGGGCATCATCATCTCCGCGCTCACCACGAAGTACCGCGACCTGCGTTTCGCGCTGACCTTCGGCATTCAATTGTGGATGTACGCGTCGCCGGTAGTTTATCCGGCGTCTCAGGTGCCGGCGAAGTATCTCGACATTTACATGCTGAACCCCATGGCGCCGATCATTGAGTGCTTTCGGTTCATGTTCATCGGCGCGGCGACGGTGAGTTCGCAGCAGATCGGCATCGGCATCGGCATTACCGTGCTGGTGCTCTTCGGCGGAGTGCTGCTATTCAATCGCATTGAAAAAACGTTTATGGATACGGTGTAGGTTCGGTTTGCAAATAAATAGCCAGCTTACTTTAAGAATCCTGGGCTACGTGAGCGTCGTGGCATGGTTGGGACTGATCGGCGTCTACTGGTGGGCCGCCGAGCGCGGCTTCGACGTTACCGACGAGGCGGCCTATCTCCTGGCCTACGATCGGCCGGATCTCTACTCCGCGGCCAGCCGTTACAACGTGGTCATGCATACGGCCTTCGGCTGGCTCGAACCGGGCATCATCATGTACCGACGCATCGGCGTGCTGATGAACGTGATCTTCTCGCTCCTGTTCGCCGCCGGATTCTACGCGTGGCAGAACACCGCCGCTTCACGTTACGATTACCCGCGCATTCCCGGGCCGCTGCTCTTTGCCGCGGTGGGCATCGGCACGTTTACCGGTCTCGGGACCACGCCGCAGACCCCGGCGTACAACGATCTCAATCACGGCTTCCTCATGGCGGCGGCGGGCTTGACGTTCTTCTGGCTCGCGGGGCGGTTGTTTTCGTACAGAGCGTTGATCGCCGTGCCCCTGCTCATCGTTACACTCTTTCTCGATTACCAGGCGAAGCAACCCTCGGCGTTTCTCATGGCTTTGCTGATCTTCGGCGTGATCACGGCCCACGCATACTTTCAGTTTCCGCCGCGCTGGCGGACTCGCGTGATTCCTGCCATCGCCCTGACCGGGATCTTGATCGCCGTGTACATTCTGTATGTCCTGCGCGGTTACTACATCGACTACGTGATTTTTATTCTGGGCGTGTACTACGATAATCGCATTCATGTAATTCCGCCGCTGTCCTGGATGGTGATGTTTCTGGCGTCCATGTTTCTTTTGGGCAGCCATGCCGCGGGAGCCGAATCCCGGCGGGCTCGCATTGTAACTTCCATTTTTGTAATCTTTGCGATTCTCTACTTCGTGTACTTCGGAGCCACGCTTAACTTTTTTCGCAGCGGTTATCACATGCGTATGATCGCCGTGGTGCCCTTCTTCGTGATGCTGGCGGCGGCCGTGCTGGCCCTGGGCGGGGCGGTGATCCATCGTCTGGGTTTTACCGGTCATCCCGAGGAGCGCATGCATCGCTGGACCGATCTCAGCTGCGTGCATCTTTTTTTGTTCGCGATCCCGTTCGCCGGCGCCTTCGGTACGAATAATCCGCTCTCCATGAACCTGCTCATGCACGTGGCGTTCTGGATCGTGTTGATTCTGAGTTTGCTGGGGTACGTGGTGCGTTTTTGTCGCGGCCATCGCTGGCATGCGGTCATGGCCGTGCTCGTAGTGTTTACGGCCTGGTCTCAGGCGTACAATGCAATCATGCGTCATCCGTATCGTGTGAACGCGCCGCTCGTGGAGAATACGGAGTTGATCACCGCGGGAGAACTGCCGGGTATTCGCGGGCTTTACCTGGAACCGGAGATGGCCGAACGCTGGCGCAATCTCGCCGCGCTCGTGCGGGAGACGCAGTACGATCGCGGTGACTACGTGCTGGCACTCTTTGATATGCCGGGGGCCGTCTACGCTCTCGGCGGCGTGTCACCGGGTACCGTCTGGTTCTTCAGCGGCCACGGTCACGGCGGAGATGATCGCGGAAACTGCGGCGCCGTAGAGAACACTTCGTTTCAAGAGCGTGACACGCTAATTTTAGTCAGCAAAGAGTTAAGCGATTTGATGCAACAATGCCTGGACGCTGCCGGATTGAATCTTGCCGGTGGGGCGCGCTATGTCGGCGAAATCAAGAGTCTGCGCGAGGTGGATTTGCCCGTACGCGTTTATTTTCAGGAAAGGAGACAGCGTTGAGTTCCGTCATCGAAATCGAAGGGCTCAGCAAGCGCTATCGCCTGGGAGTGATCGGCAGCGGTACGTTGTACCGTGATTTGCAGAGCTGGTACGCGCGCCTGCGCGGTCGCGACGATCCGAACTCCGAGCTGCGTCTGGGGGCTGCCGGCGCCGAGCCGGATCGCCAGGAAGGCGAGTACTACTGGGCGTTGCGCGATGTCGATCTTTCGGTGCAGCAGGGCGAAATCCTGGGCATCATCGGCAAAAACGGCGCGGGTAAGTCGACGTTATTGAAATTGCTGTCACGCGTGACCGCGCCCACGGCCGGTCGCATTAAACTGCGCGGACGCGTGGCGAGTTTGTTGGAAGTGGGTACCGGCTTTCATCCGGAGTTGACCGGCCGCGAAAACATTTACTTGAACGGCGCGATCCTCGGTATGAATCGCGCGGAGATCCGCGTGAAGTTCGACGAGATCGTGGATTTTTCCGGCATCGCGGAGTACGTCGATACGCCGGTGAAACGTTACAGCAGCGGCATGTACGTGCGCCTGGCCTTTGCCGTGGCCGCGCATCTGGAACCGGAGATCCTGATCGTGGACGAGGTCCTGGCCGTGGGAGACCACGAGTTCCAGAAGCGCTGCCTGGGAAAAATGGAAAGCGTTTCCCGTGAGTCGGGGCGCACGATCCTGTTCGTAAGCCACAACATGCCGGCGGTTTCGAATCTCTGCAAACGCGCGGTGATGCTCGAAGGCGGGCGCGTAACTTACGAGGGAAATACCTTAGAGGTCGTGGACCGATATGTGCTCGCGAACGCGGCGCTGCTGGATATCCCCCTGGCCGAACGCAGGGATCGCAGCGGGGAAGGACATCTGCGTTTTGTGCGGGCCTGGACCGAAAACGATCGCGGCGAAAAGACCGACACGTTTCAGTCCGGGAGCAGCGCGATCATTGCCGCCGAGTACGAGACCAGGCACCCCCGCGGCTTCAACAATCTTTCGGTGGGCTTCGCGCTCTACGGTAAAAACGAAGTGCAACTGACCGATCTCAAAAACACCACCACGGGCGACGTCTTTGCGTCCCCGTTGCCGAAGAACGGCGTACTGCGGTGCCGCATCGATCGTCTGCCGCTGAACCAGGGCAGTTATATGTTCAACGCCATTCTGCGTACAGACCAGGCCATCGAGGATTTCATCATAACCGCGGGCAAGTTCGACGTCATCGCCGGCGACTTCTTCGGCTCCGGCAATACCGTGGACCCGGAACAGGGCATGGTGTTGTTCGATCATCGCTGGAGCCTGCAGTCCGCTTAAGTTCATTATGTGCGGCATTACCGGCATCTACTTTCGCGACGGGCGTCCCGTGCAAAAGGACGAGCTGCGTCGTTTCACGGACACGTTGATCCATCGCGGTCCGGACGGCGGCGATGTCTACGTCGACCCGGCGCAGGCGCACGTCGGCCTCGGGCAT
The DNA here is from genome assembly GCA_965227295.1 of Leptonemataceae bacterium. Lineage (GTDB taxonomy): Bacteria > Spirochaetota > Leptospiria > Leptospirales > Leptonemataceae > JANSYA01. The sequence continues at coordinate 1,543,498 of OZ245742.1, forward strand.
CGTCGCCTCGCGATCCTCGATCTCTCCGACGCCGGCCGACAACCCATGCGCAGCCGGCCGAGCCGTGCCGAAAGTGAAGACGGTCGTTACGTGCTTACGTATAACGGCGAGGTCTACAACTTCCTGGAGCTGCGGCGCGAACTTCAGAGCGCGGGTTATCAGTTTCACACGCAGACGGACACCGAGGTCGTGCTCTACGCCTACGCGCACTGGGGGCCGGCGTGCCAGGAACGTTTCAACGGCATGTGGGCCTTCGCGATTTACGATCGCCGGGAGGATCGCCTCTTTCTTTCCCGCGATCGTTTCGGCATCAAGCCGCTGTACTACTACGCGCGCGACGCCGTGTTTTCCTTCGCATCGGAAACTTCCTCTTTTCGAGAGTTAAGCGACTATCGTCGCGAAGTGGATCGCCGGAATCTCAGTCGGGTGCTGGCCGATCCCTTCGGCATCGAAGGTTACGGCGAAACGATCTTTGCCGGCGTGCGCCAGGTGCGTCCCGGGTACTGCCTGCGATTGGATCGGGACGGCCTGCGTGAAGAACGCTGGTGGACCACGCAAGGTCACGGCGATACGCCCCCGGAAGAGTACGCGCAGCAAAGTGAACATTTGCGTGAGTTACTGCACGATGCGGTGAAGCTGCGTCTGCGCTCGGACGTGGGCATCGGTACGGCGCTCTCCGGCGGCCTCGATTCTTCGTCGCTCTTCTCGATGCTGCGCCACGTGGAACGCAGCGGCGAAGACGTGGAACGCGCGCCGGCGGACTGGCACAAAGCGTATGTCAGCGTTTTTCCCGGCACCGATCTCGACGAGGAGCAGTACGCGCGCGAGGTCGTCGACTACTGGAACGGCGACGCCGCGTACATCGAGCCGGATTTTTCGAATTTAACGGACTGGCTCGTAAATACCACGCGCGCCCAGGACTACGTTTACATTACGCCGCCGGTGGCGGAGCGCGTATACAATCGCATGCGCACCGAGGGCGTCGTCGTCTCGATGGACGGTCACGGGGTGGACGAGATGCTCCTGGGTTACGGCGGTTTACTGGAGATCGCCTGGCACTGGGCATTAAAGACCGGCCGTGTAGGCTACGCCGCAGAACTCGAAGACATCATCGTAACGAGCGTGCAGGGGGACGACAACGCCGCGGTGCGTCGGCGCATGAATCAAGCCCGCGGTCGATTGCAGCCGGGACTGCTGCGTCGCAGTTACGAACGTTTGCCGGAGCCGCTAAAGGCTGCTTACCGAAAGTTACGGGGCGTGAAGCCGGGCGAAACGCCGCCGCATCCGTTCCTGTTCGACGTTCCCGAGCACGCGCGGCACGATCTCGACGAAGTCGACGACATGAACGAGATCGACCGTCTCATTTACGAAAGCTTTCACGTGACGATTCTGCCGACGATCCTGCGTAACTTCGACCGCGCTTCGATGCACAACGGCGTGGAAATCCGCATGCCCTACATGGACTGGCGTTTCGTCAGTTACGTCTTTCAACTGCCCATTGAATGCAAAGCGGGCGCCGGTTATACCAAGCGCATTCTGCGCGACGCCATGCGCGGCCTCATGCCCGAAAGCATTCGCCTGCGCAAACAGAAGATCGGCCTGAACGCGCCCATGCGCCACTGGTTCGTCAAAGAGTTGCGCGAGTTGATTCTGGACGTCGTGCACAGCCGCGACTTTCTGGAATCGGACATCTGGAACGGCCCCGCGTTGCGGGACTTCGCGGAGCAACGCATCGAAAACGATTCCTGGACGTGGGGCGACTGCGTGATGTTCTGGCCCTACGTTAACGCGCACCTGATCGTCAACCATCGTCCGGTGGCGGCCACGTGAACGAAGAATTCGACCCGGACGTCGGTTTGCGACTCAGTCATTGTAAGGTATCCCACGGCGAAGACGCCGTTCCGGTGCGCGCCCCACACGTCCCCGGCATGACCTCCGTGCGTTAGCTGGAACCAGCCGTACCCATAAAAGTCTTAATTTACGTTGGCCTTAACTTACTTTACAACCCGGGGCGTAATCGAAACTAAATGAGCGACATTCGTTTTATGCACATGGCGTCGTTTTATCCGGCGTACTTGAAAAAGTTCTACGCCGACCGACCCGGCCTGGCGGAGCAGGACTACGCAACGCAGTACCGCACGCTCATGGACGACTGTTTCGCCTGGGCCGACTTCTGGAAGCGCAACCTGGAAGAACGCGGCGGTTTTACCGCCGAGGAGATCGTGCTGAACGCGGAGCCGTTGCAAAAACGCTGGGCCGCGGAACACGGCGCCCGGTACTCCGCGGACAACTGGGCCATCGACATCATGCACGCGCAGATCGAAACGTTCCGCCCGGACGTACTGTTCCCCCACGATATCCTGTTTCTCACGCCGGAAGAACGGCGCACGCTGAAGCGGCGGCATCCGTCGATCCAACTGCAACTCGCCTGGGACGGCATCGCGTCCCACGACCCCGAGATGTTCGCCGGTACGGACATCATGATGACCTGGCTCGATCGAAGCGTGGAGTATTACGCCGGCGCCGGTTTTGATACGCATCAAATGTGGCCGGGCTTCGAAGGGCGCATCTTGACGCGGCTAAAGGAGAACGGAGACGCGCCGGAGTGGACGAATCGATCGTACGGGTTGTCGTTCGTCGGTTCGATCATGGATTCCCGGGGCATGCACCAACGCCGCCGGGATATTCTCGGCAAGGTCGCTTACAAACACGGGCTCACGCTCTACGCCTCGAACTTCGGATTGCCGGCGCTAAAGCACTACGAGATTCAGTTAAAGCGATTGATTAAGAGCGCCTGGCAGCCGGGGCACATCGAAGATCTGCGCATCCACGGGGCGCTGCGCCGGCGAAATCGCGGGCCGGCCTTCGGCTTAAGGATGTACGGCATCCTCGCGAATTCGAAGATCACCCTGAACAGCCATCTGGACGGTACGGGAGATCGCGCGGGGAACATGCGCATGTACGAGGCCACCGGTTGCGGCGCCTGTCTCTTGACCGACTGGAAACCGAACTTAGGGGAAATATTCGTGCCCGACGAAGAAGTCGTCGCGTATCGTTCCGTGGACGAGTGCCTGGAAAAGATCCGGTACCTCGAAGATCATCCGGAGGTGGCCGCGGAGATCGCGCGCAAGGGCCAGGAGCGCACACTCAGTCGGTACTCGCTGAAGGAACGCGTCCAGCTTGCGGCGCAGAAGTTCGAGCAACGACTCTCGTAACATAACGCCAGCGAAACTTATGCATATCCTTCAGGTGGGAACCCGCGATCTCGGCGGCGGCGCCGAAAAGATCGCCTACGATTTGCACGAGGCCTATCTGCGTCGCGGCAACGAATCGCACCTGGCCGTGGGCTTTCAGCATCGCGACGGCTCCTCAGCGGCGGATCGGCGCATCGTCGAGATCACCGGCAGTCGCGGCGAGACCGCGTGGCAGAAGTTCTGGACGGCCCTCGGTCGGCCCTTCCTGAAACACAGCGGGGCCGGTTGGGGCGCCGGCCGCATCCATCGATTGCTGGCGCACCAGATCGGCCGCTTTCCGGCCTGGCGGGACGAGCGCCGCGGCCGGGAAGATTTTTACCATCCTCGCTCCCGGCGTTTGCTGAACCTGGTGCCCGGCGCGCCGGACGTTCTGCACTGCCACAACCTGCACGGTTCGTACTTTGATCTGCGCATCCTGCCGGAGCTCTCGCGCAAACTTCCCCTTTTCGTAACCTTGCACGACGAATGGATGCTCACCGGCCACTGCGCCTACACCGTGGACTGTGAGCGCTGGAAGATCGGCTGCGGCGAATGCCCGTACCTCGATCATTATCCGGCGTTGCAGGTGGATGGAACGAAAGAGAACTTCGCCATCAAAAAAGACATTTACGCGCGTTCGCAATTACGTGTGGCGGCGCCGTCGCAGTGGCTGGTGGATGAGGTGCGCGCGTCCGGCATAATGGGCGAACCCGTCGATCTGCGTGTCATTCGCAACGGCATCGACCTGAACGTCTTTCAACCGCCGGCGGATCGTGAGTTCGAGCGACGCCGCCTGGCGAAGGAACTCGGCCTGGACGAGCAGGCACCGGTGCTCGTGTTCACGGCGAACGGCGTGCGCCGTAACATCTGGAAAGACTTCGCAACATTGCGCGACGCCATCGCGCGCACCGCCGAACAAATCGGCGGCAGCATAAACTTCGTTGCCGTCGGTGAAGACTGTCCGGACGAACACATCGGTGCGGCGACGATTCGCTTTGTGCCGTACGAAAAAGATCCGCGCAGCGTCGCACGGTACTACCAGGCCGCGGATTTGTATTTGCATGCGGCACGGGCCGATAACTTTCCCACCACGATTCTCGAAGCCCTGGCCTGCGGCGCGCCGGCGGTGGCCACCGCGGTGGGCGGCATTCCGGAGACCTTCGTGGATCAAGAAAGCGGGCTGCTTACGCCGGGCGGAGACGCGAACGCCATGGCGCAGGCCATCGTCGGATTATTGCATGACGGCGAACGGCGTCAGCGAATGAGCGCGTCGGCAGCACGGTACGCAAAGCGGCACTATGATCGCGAGCGCATGGTGGACGATTACCTGGCCTGGTATCGAAGCGCGCTCTCATAACTTTCTGTGAATGTACTCTACGATATTTCCCCGCTGGCCGTCGGTCATTTTCACGCCATGGCGCGTACCGGTGTCTTTCGTTATACCGAGAATCTTCTGTTCGAGTTGCTCAAGCTCGAAGACGTGCAGACCACGCTCTGGTCGTCCCGGAACGAACTCTGGAACATCTATGGCCATCATTACGTTCGCGAACATGACGCGCTGGAATCACAGTCGCTCGTTACGTTCGCCGATCCGGTTAAGGACCGCCGACTGGCCGAGCGCATAATGCGCCTGGGAAATCCTCCGAGGCGCCGCCTGGAAGGCCTGCTTTCGCCGCGACGCGCGTTTTCGTACTGGCCGCTGTATCTCGCGCATCGCAAGGCCGCAACCGCACTTTTGCAAAGCTCTGGCGAGATAGACTTAGTCCACTACACTTACTTCCCGTCCGTGCCGGAGTGGAACGGCAGGCTGCGGCGGGCCTACACGATCTATGACCTGGTGGCGATTCGTTCGCCGGAGTTGTTCGGAGCCGAGCAGGATGCTACGATGCGTGCCCTCATCGACGAACTCACGCCGGAAGATGTGATTGTCTGTATTTCCGAAAACACGCGGAACGATCTTCTGGCCGAACGCCCGGATTTAAGCAAAGAGCGCGTTTTCGTTACGCCCCTCGGCGCTTCGGCTTCGTTCGCACCCTGCACCGATGCAGCACGCAAACAAGCGATGCGTAAACGTTACGGCATTCACCCCGATCGACCGTATGTCCTCGGTCTCGCCACGCTGGAGCCGCGCAAGAACATCGTGCAGGCAGTGCGTGCGTTTGCGGAGTACGTTCAATTGCAAAAGGACAGGGACTTGCAGTTCGTTCTCGCCGGCGGACGCGGCTGGAACTTCGACGAGGTCTTCGCAACGATCGACGGGCTGGGTGATCTACGCGAGCGCATCGTGATTACCGGCTATGTCGACGACGCGGACCTGGCTCCGCTCTACAGCGACGCGTTGTGTTTCGTCTATCTTTCGTTGTATGAGGGCTTCGGCCTGCCGGTACTCGAGGCCATGCAGTGCGGCCTGCCGGTCATCGCTTCGGATAATTCATCGCTGCCCGAGGTCGTCGGCGACGCCGGGATCCTGGTGGGTGCCCGGGACAACGAGGCGGTCTGCGCGGCCCTGCATCGTTACGTGAGCGACGCGCAGTTTCGCAGGGACGCGGCGGAACGTTCGCTCAGGCGAGCGTCGCTTTTCAGCTGGGAACGCTGTGCCAGCCAGACCGTGGATGCGTATCGCACGGCGGTGAACGGTTGATGCGCGTTCTGTTTGATCTCTCCGTCCCGGGTACGGCGCACTTTTTTCCCCGGGCGCGCACGGGCGTGAATCGGATTATCGAAGAGTTGCTGGTGCGCCTGGTAACATTTAAGGATATCGAATTAGCGTTTCGGAGCCTGGAGCACCACATCTTTGTGGCGCAGTCCGTTCGTTACCTGGAATCATCGCTGCAACTGCGCGACCGGCCGTTTCTATACTCCGGAAGCGATTTCTACGATGGTTTGATTCGTTCCGTGGGGCGGCGTTTTCCGGAGTCCGCGGACAGTGCTTCGAACGAGGCCGGCACCGCGGTCCACGCGTCCCTGCGCGGGCGGGCCGTGAAGGCGGTGCTCGCCGCACTCATCAAACTTTCCACGAATCGATTCTACGACGCCGGCCACGATCCCTGCGACATCTATCATTCACCCTTTCACCCGCTGCCCCGGCGTTTGCACGCGTTGAAAACCGTGCGTCGCTTTACGACGATCTGTGATCTCATCCCGATATTGTTTCCACAATATTTTGAAGAACGCGAAAGCGAATACCTGCGAACCATCGTTGCGAACGTCACACCCGAGGACTGGTACCTGTGCATCTCCGAGGCGAGCCGCAACGATTTTCTAAACCACGCAACGAATGCGGATCCGGAACGTGTACTCGTCGTGTATCCTGCCGCGGGCGATCATTTAGGTCCGCAGAAAGATCCGCAACAGTTCGCGCGCGTTGTGCAACGGTACGATTTACGCGAAGGACGGCCGTACTTTCTCGGCCTGAGTACGCTGGAACCGCGCAAGAACATCCGTCGAACGATTCGTTCGTTTGCCGAATTGATCGCGGCGGGAGACGCCGATGAGGCCGACCTGGTGCTGGCCGGGCCGCGCGGTTGGGACTTCGATTCCGTCTTCGAAGAACTCGACGCCCACGCCGCTGTTAAAGATCGTGTACGCCTGATCGGTTTTGTCGCCGAGGAAGACCTGGCCGTGTTGTACTCCAACGCGCTGGCGTTTGTCTTTCCCTCGCTCTATGAAGGCTTCGGCCTGCCGCCGTTGGAGGCGATGCGCTGCGGTACGCCGGTGATTGTTACGAATCGATCGTCGTTGCCCGAGGTCGTCGGAAAGGCCGGCGTGTTGATCGATCCCGAGGACGGGGCGGCCCTGAGTGAAGCCATGCGAAAGATGTACGCCGACAGCGAGTATCGCGAGAGACTTTCGCGGCGATCCCTCGAGCAGGCGGCGCAGTTTTCCTGGGAACGCAACGCCGCCGAAACCGCGGCCGCTTATCGGAGGTCGCTCCGTTGAAAATCACGATCGTAACGCCGTCGTACAACCAGGGGCGATTCATCGAGCGGACCATCCGTTCGGTGCTCGAACAAGAAGGGGACTTCGACCTGGAGTACATCGTCATGGACGGCGGCTCCACGGACGAGTCCGTGCAGATCATCGCAGACTACGCCCGTCGCGTGGAAGCCGGTGAGTACGCGCGCAAACACGGGCACACCGTAAGTTACACCTGGGTCAGCGACAGGGACCGCGGCCAAACCCACGCCATCAACAAAGGCCTGGCCGTTTCCACGGGCGACGTCCTCGCGTATCTGAACTCCGACGACGTTTATTACCCGGGCGCGCTAAGTTATGTTGCGAGTACGTTTGTAGGCCAGCCCGGCGTCGAAGTCATCTACGGCCGCGCCGATCACATCGACGTCGACGACGCTTTTCTGGAAGAGTATCCCACGCGGGACTTCGACTACGAAATCCTCAAGCAGATTTGTTTCATTTGTCAGCCGGCGCTCTTTTTCCGCCGCAGCGTTTACGATCGCCACGGCCCCTTCCAGGAAGCCCTGCGCTACGCCATGGACTACGAGTACTGGCTGCGCATCGGCTCCGACGCGCGCTTCGAGTATGCCGACAAAAAACTGGCCGCGTCCAGGTTCTACGCGGATACGAAGACCCTGGGCGACCGCATTCCGGTGCACCTGGAGTTTCTGAAGATGTTTCGCGAGAAGTTCGGCACCGTGCCGGATCGCTGGCTCCTGGGTACGGCCTACGTCATCGCCGAAGAACGCTTCCCGCTGCGCGTCCGGGGCCGGCAGCGACTGAGCTACGCCTGGACCCTGCTGCGTGAGAACGCCGTGAACTTTCGCAGGTACGACGGGCGCCGCCCGAGGTTCTATTATCTCTTAGCTTCTCTTGCAAGTGCATTAACCATGCGCCCCTACCTCCGGTTGTTGCGAGTATGATCGTAAGCTACGATTCGCAGATCTGGTCCATGCAAAAGTACGGCGGCATCTCGCGGTACTACTACGAGCTGATTCGCCGCCTGGCCGAACACGAAGACGTACGCGTAGATCTCCACGCCGGCCTGCACATCAGCGGTTATGATCTGCGGGCCCTGAAGCACCACTGCCGTCGGTTTCATGCCCGGCGCCGGCCCTATATTCCCTACACGGGTTTCCTGGCGCGCCCTATGAACCGACTGCTCGCGAAGCTGCACGGCGACCCGAAGAGTGATCTGGTCCATCATACCTACTACCGGCTGCACCCGGACATTTCACGCACGGCGAAGCGCGTCGTTACGGTATACGATATGATCCAGGAACTCTTCCCGGATTTATTCGCGGCGGGGGACCCTACCGCGGCCGACAAGGCACAAGCCGTACATGAGGCCGACGGCATCCTGGCAATCTCCGAGCAGACGAAGCGGGATCTCATGCGCATCTACGACGTCGCGCCGGAGAAGATTCGCGTGGTGCATCTGGCTAACTCTCTGACGTACGAAGTTAGTCAGGAAGATCTGCCGCGCGAGTTGCAAGCCGGCGATCCGTATCTGCTCTACGTCGGCCCGCGCTACGTATACAAGAATTACCAGGCGCTGGCGGAAGCTTATGCCGCCGAACCGTTGCTGCATCGTTCCGCAAGATTGGTGCTCTGCGGCGGCGGCCCGCTCAAAAGCCAGGAACGGGCCGTCTACGAAAAGGCGGGGATCGCGGAACGTGTCCTGCAAATCCCGGGCGACGATCGGCGGCTCGCCGCGCTGTATGCGCACGCGGCCGTCTTTGTGTATCCGTCCCTCTACGAAGGCTTCGGCATCCCGCCGCTGGAAGCGATGAGTTACGACTGCCCGGTCGTCGCGAGTACCGGCGGCAGTATCCCGGAAATCTGTGGAGACGCGGCGTTGTACTTCGCGCCGGAAGATCGGGACGCGCTTGTGCGAAACATCGCGACCGTGCTGAACGACCACGAGCAGCGCCAGGCTCTGATCCAACGCGGTCGGGCACGGGAACAAAAATATTCGTGGCGCCGCTGCGCGGACGAAACGTTACAGTACTACAAGGAAATCATTGCATGAAAGATCTCAACAGCACCGCCCTGCGTATTGAAAACAATCGCGTCTTCATACTCGACCAAACGCAACTGCCGTCCGCGGAAACCTGGCTGGAGATTCGCAATCCCGCGGAAATGATCGCGGCCATTCGCCGGCTCTCCGTGCGCGGGGCACCACTCATCAGCATCGCCGCGTGCGCCATCCTCGCAACCTACGCCGCGGAAACAGCGCGTACACCGGAGGAAATCCTCAAGACCGCCACGGAACTGCGTGAGTCCCGGCCCACCGCGGTAAACCTGATGCTGGCCCTGGACGCCATGGTGTTTTCGAAGCGCCCGGAAGAACAGAGCACTGCCTTCGCCCCGGAGAGCCTCGCCGTCTTCGCCGAGCATCTGTTCGAAGCGGACGCGAAGCTCTGCGACGACATTGCCGACCACGGGGCCGCACTCTTAGGTAACGGAGAAAATATCTTAACGCACTGTAACACCGGCGGGTTGGGAACCACCGGCATCGGCACGGCCATCGGCGTGTTGCGTCGCGCTCACGAACAGGGCAAAAACATCCACGTTTATGTCGACGAAACACGTCCGCTTCTGCAGGGCGGGCGGCTCACGACCTGGGAACTGGAACAGGCCGGCGTGCCGTACACACTCATTTGCGACAACATGGCCGCCTCGCTCATGCGTGCCGGAAAGATTGATCGTGCGGTAGTCGGCGCCGATCGCATCGCCCTGAACGGCGACTTTGCGAACAAGACCGGTACCTACAGCGTGGCCGTGCTCTGCAAACATCACGGCATTCCGTTCTACTGTGCGGCGCCGCGCACTACGGTGGACCCGGACTGCGAGAACGGCGACAACATTCCCATCGAAATGCGCGATCCCGACGAGGTGCGCGGCTATACCGGCAAGCTCGTATGGTCGGTGGAAGACTGCGATGTATACAACCCCGCCTTCGACGTCACGCCGGGCGAGTACTTAACAGGATTGATCCTCGATAGCGGTTACGTTTTCCGCGAGGACATCGAGGCGGGGGCATTGAAAAAGATGTTTCAGGTTTCCGAAGCTAAGATTTAGAAAAATGAAGCTATGACCTCTCTACCTCACATCCTCCTGTAAAATCCCCTCCGGTACGTCAAACGCCGGATCCCGCCGCAAAACTTCGAGCACCTCTCTCCGCACATTCACGATTTCGAACTCCCCGATCAAACCCTCAATTCGCAGCAAGCGATCTTCGCGTCGTCTCTCCGGGGGCGGCGGCCGTAGAATAAAATCCACGTTTCTTTCTCGAAGGTACTCCAGCGGCGCGTTCTTTTCGTGCCCCACCCAGCCGCGTTCTTCCACGGTCATTCGCGCAATGCGGCGATCGGTGAGACCGGTCTGCGCTTCGATGGCCACGTCCACGTCGAGATAATACATCAATCCGGCCTGGGCGCCCACGAAGGCGATGACGGGTTGCGCCGCCTGAACGGCCGGCTTTAACTTGAGCGCAACGTTTCTTAAGTGCTCTACGCGCTCCGGCGTATAGATCTCCTGCTCCTCGCCGACATACTGGATGATGGGCAGCGGCAGGCCGCGATACGGATCGTAGCGGAGCAGGGTCGCGGCTGCGAACATGAGCGCCAGACCGGCGGTGGCGCGGGCCGAAATGTTCGCGAACGTGCGGCGGAGCATCGCTTCGATCAACAAAAACAGGAGCGGACTCACCGGCACCCAGAAGCGCGCGAACATGAAATCGCCGCCCACCCAGATCACGTAGGCGATCCACGCCGCGACGATCAGCAGAACCAGTGCCGGCCCGTCTCCCAGACTAACCCGGTCCGATCTTACAAACTTTTTGTAAACAAATGCTAACAAAATTGCCGGCGCGGCCAGAAAGACCCAGTACGATGCGAAGTACAATCCCGCATACACCAGTCCCTGGCCGGCGTAGGGTTCGTAGGCCGATTTCGCGTAGAACGTATTCGGCAAGACGTCCCCGTAGTACCAGAAGCGAAACAGCCACGCCGGCACGAACACGCACAGAAACACCGCGTGACTCGCAAACCCCCGCCGCAGCATCCCGCCGAAATCCCGCCAGTCCATCTGACGCCGGACAAAAACGAACATCGCCGCGAGGCCGTAGACCAGCAGGCCGTCCGGCCGACTCAAACACGCCACGCTTAGCCAGGCGAAGCCGCCCGCGAAGACCGTGCGTTCGTTGCGCAGGCCGTTCGCAATAAACAGCACACCGGCCGTGACTGCGAGCGTAAACAGCGGCGTTTCCAGGCCGGACGTGGCGAATACATGCAGATGATCGTGCAGGGCGATGGCGGGCAGAATCAGCGGAATAGTCGCCGTCGCACTGTCGCGCGGCCGGAGCGCGGATCCCCACCGAAAGCAGACGAACAACAATGCGGCGTAACATACGATGCCCGAAACCTTGCTGAACAGGAGCGGGTCCGCGCCGACGGCCATGCCGGCCGCGATCCACAGCGTCCAGAGAAAGTTTGTGTAGCCCTCCACGTACTCGCCGGCGTTAAAGACCAGGCCGTTGCCGCGAACCAGGTTCAGCGCGAAGCGAAAAGAGATGAACGCGTCATCGCAGACCCAGGCCTCACGAATCGCGCGGCCGACGCCGAAGACGGTGCTCGCCGCGAGTAACAGCGCGTAGAGCGGAGAGAAGTCGCGGAAAATCTTAGCTTTCGCCATGCGTACCTTTGTAAAAATCCCGAACGTTTGTCACTGTCGTGCCGACAACGCCGAACACCAGGCCGGCCACCGTGAGTATGTCCACCAGGCGCTGGTCCCAGTCGAGACCGGTCAGCGTGTCGAACAACAGTTTCGTGAACGACCACGGGATGTCCGTGTGTCCGAGCGCGCGTTTCACGTCCCAGTGCCAGTCGGTCAAAATGCAGTAGCCGAATCCGTAAAAGAAACCCAGGCCGAGCCAGGACACAAGCGTCAATACGATCAAACCCAGGTGCCAGCGGCGGCTTCGTCGCGGAATCCAGCCGAACACGTTGAACACGATCAAAGCCGTATGGAACAGCCAGAAGAAGACGTCCAGCGATTCGTAGATCCAGCGTGATTCGTTCATTCCTGAAATGGACCGTCCGGGAAATGATTGACGACGGCCTCCCGTCGCCGTCCCCTGAGGCGCAGCCCCCGTAGCTCAGCAGGATAGAGCAGTGGTTTCCTAAACCATGTGCACAGGTTCGAATCCTGTCGGGGGCAATGGCAATCCAAAATCATGCAAACGAAGACACTACAGGATCGCCTGGAACGTGAGATGGAACGTTTCCGCGAAGTCGAAGCGAAGCTTGCCGATCCGGCGTTCACCGAGAACCCGGCGCAACTGAAGGATCTCTCCCGCGAACACTCGCGGCTCGCTCCGCGCGCCCGGCGCATCGGTGAGTACCTGGAGCTCTTGAAACAACAGAGCGAGGCCCGGGCCATCATCAACGACGCGAGTGCCGAGGCTGAGCTCAAGTCCATGGCCGAAGAAGAACTGGACGGCCTGGAAGAACGCCTGAGCGCCGAGCGCCGGGAGATCGAGTACCTGTTGATCCCGCCGGACCCGCACAGCGGGCGGTCCGTCATTATGGAGATTCGCGCGGGTACCGGCGGCGACGAGGCCGGCCTGTTCGTCGGCGATCTCATGCGCATGTACACGCGCTTCGCCGAACGCCGGGACGGGGTGAGCGTGGAGTTGATCAGCGCGCACGAGCAGGACATGGGCGGTTACCGCGAGGTGGTGTTATCGTTCTCCGGCAGCGAAGCCTACGATCTGCTGCACCGTGAAGGCGGCGCGCATCGCGTGCAGCGCATACCCGTCACCGAAAGCGGCGGCCGCATTCACACGTCCGCAGTCACGGTGGCGGTCATGCCCGAGGCCGACGAAGAAGACATCGAGATCGACGAGCACAAAGATTTGCAGATCGACGTCTATCGCGCGAGTGGCGCCGGCGGCCAGCACGTGAACAAAACCGAATCGGCCATCCGCATAACGCACCTGCCCACGGGCCTGGTCGTCACCTGTCAGGACGAACGTTCGCAGTTAAAGAACAAGATCAAAGCGTTGCGAGTATTGCGCGCGCGTCTGGCGGAGCAGGCCGAGGCCGAACGTCACGCCGCGGACGCCGCGCTCAAGAAAGAGCAGGTCAAGAGCGGCGACCGCAGCGAACGCATTCGCACCTACAACTATCCCCAGGGTCGGGTTACGGACCATCGCATCGGCTACACCATGCACAATCTGCCGGCTTTCATGGAAGGCGAGATCGACGATCTACTGGAAGCATTGTTGCAAGGAGAACGCGAGGAAAAGTTAGCGCAGTTGGATGAATAGATCACCGGGGACCGAGGACTCTCTCCAACATTCCCCGGCACTCGGTGTCAATCTTCCTCACCCCTTCGAATTCAGAAACTCCGCGGTCCCGGCGCTGTACTGTTGTGCGAATTCCTCCGACGGCGGGATCAATTGAATCATGTCGATCAGCACACCGTTGGGGTCCGAAGTAATGAAGTGACGCTGACCCCAGTCCTCGGAGCGCAGCTCCAGGTGTACGGGCAGCCCGGCGGAAGTGAGACGTTCGTACTCACGGTCGACATCCTCCACCTCGAAGTTCAGGATCACACCCTGGGCCGGTCGGCGAAACGACTCCGGCACGCTGGGGTGCGTGTAATCGAGCAGGGCCAGTTGGAAGGGCTGCTCGCTCTTTGAGATTAAGCTGACGTACCAGTCCGAGTCGAACGTCAGTTCGAACGGGAAGTGTTTTAAGTAAAACTCCCGCGACTCCGCGAGACGATCGGTGCCGAGCACCGGGTAAAAGCTTTCCAGTTTCATAAGGAACCTCCGAAAATTCCGCAAGATACAAACAGTCTGTATGTATCTTGCGGAAGCCGATTACGCATACAGTCTGTATGTATGTCAACGAAAAAACATTGCCATGGTCGCCAACGGCTCTGAAATGCGTCGTGGCCCGCAAAAAGACCGGAAAAATTCGCAAAAAAACCTCCCGGCCCCCGCCTCGCGCGCCGGCCCCACGCACGAAGGCCGGGCAGCGGGAGGCAACCCGGCGGCGCCTCATTGCCCTCGCCCGGGAAGAATTCACGAAGCACGGCTATGCCGGTGTGGGCACCGCACGTCTGGTGGCCCGGGCGAAACTCAGCCGCGGCGCGCTCTACCATCAGTTCACGGACAAGCAGGATTTGTTTCGTGCGGTACTTGAAGACGCCCAGGCCGAGATCGTCGCCGCCATCGAGGCGGCCGTGGAGCGATCGGTTGCGGAACACAAGGATCCCGGGGAGGCCGCCTGGGCCGCGCTGCGCCTGGGTTGCCGCGCGTTTCTGGACGCAGCGTCGCAGCCGGAACGCAGTCGCATTCTGCTCATCGACGGGCCGGCGGTGCTGGGCTGGGACGAGTGGCGGCGCATCGACTACGAGAACGGCGTTAAAGAACTCATCCTCGGCATTCAGGCGTTGATCGATGCCGGCTTGATCACCAGGCGCCCCGTAGATGCACTTGCGTATATGTTAAGCGGAGCCATGAACGAGGGGGCGCTCTGGATCGCGTCGGTGAAAGATCGCAAGGCAGCCCTCCGGGACGCGTGCGCAACGATGGATGCGTTGCTGGAGGGGCTGAAGAAGAATTAACACCGAGGACCGAGGTGCCGAGGTTAGTTTGGGAGGATGGCCCACTTTGCACGTGGGCTTGCATACGCAAGAGATGCAGTTTTAAAAATTCGTCTTCTCCCTCGTTACCTCGGTCCTCGGAGTTTAGTTCTCCCCGTTCAACCGCCGTAGCGCCAGGAATAGCGCCTGGGTGCCGCTCCGCCCGTCGCCCTGGGCCTTGAGCGCCGTGTACAGTTGCTTCACTAATGCCAGCCCGGGCAAAGCTAAGTTCAAGCGATCACATTCCTCCAGCGCGATGCCCATGTCTTTCACGAAGTGTTCTACGTAAAAACCGGGCGCGAAGTCGCCGTCGACGATGCGCGGTCCCAGGTGATTGATCGTCCACGATGCCGCCGCGCCGGAACCGATGACGTCGATCACCGCGCTTTCGTCGAGGCCGGAGCGCTGCGCGAACAACAGGGCCTCGCACGCGCCGATCATGTTGCCGGCGACTAAGATCTGATTGCACAGCTTCGTGCGCTGTCCGGCCCCGGCCCCGCCCATGAAGCTTACGTTCTTCCCGAGTTTTTCCAGCAGCGGCCGTACCGCGTCGAAGGCCGAGCGTTCCCCGCCGCACATGATTGCCAGGCTCGCGTTTCGCGCCCCCGTATCACCGCCGGACACCGGCGCATCCACGGACCCGACACCGTAGCCGATGGCCGTTTGCGCAATGCGCACGGCCAGCTCCGGCGTGGACGTGGTGAAATCGATCAGGTTCCGCACGGTGGCGCCGCCGCGCAGGGCGTCGAAGATGCCCGGTTGTTCCGGCGTGCCGTAGTACACCGCTTCGACGTCGGCGGGATAACCGACCATCGTACACACGACGTCGGCCGCCTCCGCGACTTCGGCCGGCGTCTTTGCTAACTGCGCCCCGCCGTCGATTAGCGCACGCGCCTTCGACTGCGTGCGCGTGTAGATCGTGAGCCTGTGCCCCGCGTGCAACAAATGCCCCGCCATGGATGCGCCCATTACTCCCGTGCCGATCCAGCCAATTTTCATTGTGCCTTTGTATACCTGGCGTCGTAATTCGCAACGTTTTCCGTGAGAAGATAAGTGTAAGATTGCATCAGTGGATACTTATTTGGGCGTCTGCCCGCCGCCAGGCCCGGGCGGCGGGCACCGCGCTGCTCCGCACTCCGCTTCGCTTCGGTCTCGCGCAGGCGCGAGACTGGCCTTCGGCCATGCTCCGCATCGCTGACGCGAAGAGTCATCACCGTAAATTCTTCTCCGTGTTCTCTGTGCCTCTGTGGCCAATGTATTCCTGCACGTACCCCGGGACTCCAATGCCCTGCCGCAACTTCTCGTCGTTCACCGGCACTCCCGGTTGCACCGTCAGTGGAATGACACCGGCCCAGCACGGTAACGCGTAGTCCTCGACGTCGTCGTTCGGTCCGCCGGTGCGAATTTTGGCCGATGCCTCTTCCAGTTCCAGCACGCAGACCGAAGTTGCCTTCAGTTCCTGCGGCGTCGGCGCGCGTACATCTTCCCGGCGCCCGCGCATCATGTGATCCATGATCACCCGCAGGCCTTCGTTCTTTGCGTCGACGTCCTCCAGTTCCCGGAGTGCGCCGAAGAGCATTGCCGAGCGATAGTTCATCGAATGATGGAAGGCCGAGCGCGCGAGCACCAGGCCGTCGATCAACGTTACCGTAATGCACGCGGCAATGCCCTGGCGTAGTTCCCGCAACATGCGTGAGGCCGCCGCGCCGTGGATGTAGAGTTGATCGCCGCTGCGTCCGTAGATGGTCGGGATGACGAAGGGCTGGCCGTGGACGACGAATCCGACGTGACAAACCGGCGTCGCATCGAGAACGGCGTAGACCGTCTTGCGGTCGTAGTGCGCGCGCTTCGGGGCGCGGATCACCGTGTTGCGTTCGTTTTTCGGAAAAGGGGCTGAGTTCATGCTGCGTTCCTCCGCTTCGTGTTGCGTGGGAAAAACTTCGCACGAAAGTGGTCCGCATGAAAGATCCGATTCTCGAAATTTTTCCGGACCAATTGCCGGGCCCGGATCTTCGTGAGGAAGCCGGGAGCGCGCTCTATCGTTCCCTCTATGATCGCATTCGTCAGGCCATTCTCGAGGGGCGGCCGGGATTCGAGCCGGGCCGGCGTCTGCCGCCGTCCCGCAGTCTCGCCTCGTCCCTGGGCATTTCCCGAAACACCGTCGTCAGCGCCTACGAGCAATTGCTCGCCGAGGGTTACATCGAGGGTCGCACCGGGGCCGGCACTTTCGTCGCCGATCTTCCCCGCCGTGACTCGATCCAGCGTGGCGGACGGAATCTACCGGGTCCGGGTCTTTCGGAGCGCGGCAAAATTCTCGCGCGCATCCCGGTCTCACGGCGCAAGCCGCTGCGCGATGTCCCCGCCGCCGTTCCCTTTCAACCCGGTGTTCCCGATCTCGCCGCCTTTCCCTTCGCGGAGATGTCTCGCATTGCCGCGCGCTGCCTGCGTTCGGGCGGAGTCCGGGAGTTCGGCTACGGCGCCGTCGGCGGCCTCCTGGATCTGCGGCGAGCGATTGCCGTGAATCTGCGTTTGAGCCGCGGCGTGATTGCGGAGCCGGAGCGCATCCTGATTGTGAACGGATCCCAGGAAGCCCTGTATCTGTGCGCGCGATTGTTGAGTGATCCCGGCGATCGTTTTTACGTCGAGGACCCCGGCTATCCCGGCGCGCGGGGGGCCTTCGCCGCCGCGGGCGCAAACATCACGCCCGTGCCCGTCGATCGTGAGGGCCTGGATGTTGCTGAGTTACGGCGAGTGTATGTTAAGCAGAATGCCGGGCGGCGCTGTCTCGTGTACTGCACGCCGTCGCATCAATTTCCGCTGGGCGTGCCGCTCAGTTTACGCCGGCGCCTGGAGCTGTTGCAGTTCGCCGCGGAAGCGAACGCCTTTATTCTGGAGGATGACTACGACAGCGAGTTTCGGTACAGCGGTCGTCCGTTGACGGCCCTTTCCGGATTGAGTGATGTGCCGGGTACGTCGGAACGCACGATCTACATCGGCACGTTTTCGAAGATCATGGCTCCGGGACTGCGCCTGGGCTATCTCGTGATACCGGAGCCGCTGGTGGATGCGTTCCTGGCGGCCCGGGCGCTGATCGATCGCCAGCCGCCGGCACTCAATCAAATGATCGTCGCGCGATTCATGCAGGACGGCGGCTATCACCGGCACGTGCGTCGTATGCGCGAGCTCTACGGCGAACGTCGCGCGATCCTGTTGGACGCGCTCCGCGAAAAGCTCGCCGGTCGCCTGGAACCGTTGATTGGTGTGGCGGGGGACACGGGGCTACACGTGGCGGCCACGCTGAGCGGGGAATTACAAGGTACAGATGATCAGAAGTTAGCGGATAACCTCGTGAAGCGGGGCCTGAACATTCCGCCGTTGTCCGGATTCCTGGTGAGGCCGCGCAAAGACGCGCCCCGTGGTTTTATGATGGGTTATGCGCCGTTCGAAGCGGCCGCGATTCGGGCGGGCGTGGAACAAATGGCCGTGGTGCTGTAGATCCGGGCGAACGACGCGGCCGCGTGTGCAAGTACGCGGATACAAAAAGGCCCCGCCCGGTGTACCGCAGCGAGGCCTTTCGTGTAATCCAGGATCAGCCGAGATTCTTATTCGCGAAGTCCCAGTTCACCAGGTTGTCCAGAAAGGTATCGATGTACTTGGGACGCAGGTTCTGGTAGTCCAGGTAGTAGGCGTGTTCCCAGACATCGATGGTCAGCAGGGCTTTCTTTCCCTGGGTCATGGGCAGTTCGGCGTTCAGGGTTTTCATGACCGCCAGCTTGCCGCCGTCTTCCACGAGCCAGGCCCAACCGCTGCCGAACTGCGTGGCGGCTGCATCGGCGAACGCTTTCTTGAAGTCGTCGTAGCTGCCGAAGTCCGCTTTGATTTTGTCCGCGATGGCGCCGGTGGGTGCTCCGCCGCCGCCCGGCTTCATGCTGTTCCAGTAGAACGTGTGGTTCCAGATCTGCGCGGCGTTGTTGAAGACGCCCGCCTTCGAAGAATCTTTCGCGGTTTCCTGGATGATCTTCTCTAACGATTCGTTGGCGAGGGGCGTGCCTTCGATGGCAGCGTTCAGTTTGGTGACGTAACCGGCGTGGTGTTTGCCGTAGTGATATTCGAGCGTTTGCTCGGAAATATGAGGTGCTAATGCGTTTTTTGCGTAGGGTAAGTCGGGTAAGGTAATTGCCATGTGAGAGTTTTCCTCCGTTCTCTACATCAAAAGAAAGCGGCGAAACGACTCTCGGTCAACCCAAAATTAGAATCATTCCGACGCCTTCGCTTCTTCCTCACCGCCGGCTGTGTTTGTGTCTGCGCCTTCTTCCGCCGAGACGCCGTCACCGATAGGCGTCGGTGAACCGGCCACCATGGATGCGCCGGCAATGCGTTCCAGATCGAGCTGACGGAGGCGTTCGTGCATGGCGGCGAGAATGCTCGTGGAAATGTCCTGCATGATGTCGCCGATCACCCGGCGTTCGAGGATCTCGGCCACCACCAGGCCCACGTCCGCCGTCAGCCGGTCCGCGAATCCACCCATCAGCGGCACGCGGCGCAGTTCACCGATCATGGACTTGTTCGTGAGACTTTCCGAAACCGAGGCGCGCAGATCTTCCTTGTGGCGGTCCATGGTGTCCCGGGCGAGTTTTTCGTAATCGAGACTGAGCATCACTTCTTCGACGCGTTCCAGGGAACGAGCAAAGACCGCGTCCGAAATCGAATCCACGATGACGTCGCGAAAACGAAACGTGAAGTCTTTCGTCAGCAGCGTGGAGGTATCCTGGTCCGCCCGGCCGAGTTTGTAGTACGCGATAGCCAGCTTTACGGCCCGCAACAACAGAAAGAAACGCAGCGAAGACAGCGGCACCGGCACCATGCCGATCAATTCGTACCAGTGCGTGGTAACGTAGACCCAACGATCTTCCTCACGCCGCAATCGCCGCAGGTAAAACGCCGCCCAGATGGCGACGACGATAAAATCAAAGGCGAGGATGGAACCGGAGACCGATACCGGCAAGAAAGCAAGCAACGGTTCACTGAAGATGATGACCGAACAGTCGAGGACCGCCAGGGTAAGCAGAAAGTAATCGCGCTTCGTTCCGGGAATGACCGAAAGCCAGTAGCGGATCTGCTCACGCAGAGTCTTTTTGGGTTCCGGTGTTTCTGCGTCCGGAGATTCGATGTGATCGGAGGAATCCGTCATTCATCCGTGTCGTTATCGCGCGCATCATCGGCGGCAGAACGGGCGGCCATCCAGTTATAGAGAAAGCTGAAGGTCCAGGAGAAGATGAGCGAGTCCATGATGGTATAGAAGAGATCCAGGAGGACGCCGTAGATGTGTTCGTTGAACGTGAGCCCTTCTAAGGATGCGCGGAAGGGATGGGGATGTACCGAGTTGAACGCGTCCATGAACTCCTGGCCGAAACTGGAATTGGGAACGCGCGTCCAGATCGTGACGATCAAAATGAGGACGGCGAAGAATACCGTCAGCGCGACGGCAAAGGCCCGGGGATCGATTCTCTGGTTCATGCTT
The DNA here is from genome assembly GCA_965227295.1 of Leptonemataceae bacterium. Lineage (GTDB taxonomy): Bacteria > Spirochaetota > Leptospiria > Leptospirales > Leptonemataceae > JANSYA01. The sequence continues at coordinate 1,563,865 of OZ245742.1, forward strand.
TATCCGAATGAGGCGGTTTCGAGCGGCTCGTTGTTGATTCTTGCGGACAGGCGCTCCCGGATTACGGCCGCGCGTTTCGCATGGCTTTGCTGCCGTACGGACGGCATGCTCGCCAGGTACTCGTAGAGTTCCAGCTCGAAGCGCAGGTTAATGGCCACGATTTCCGCGGCCCGGCCGCGCAGCGCTTGCGATGCGATCACCATGTGCCGCGTGTTGATGGTATCCGGGGCGACGGTACTCACGATCGTTTCGGCGATGCCGCCGTGGATGGCGCCACCCACGGAAGTCCGCAAATCCAACTGCTCTCGCGATCTTGCCACGATGAGGGCACAGGCGTCCAGCACTTCCGGATCGTCCGCGTGGCGTTCCATGGAATTGGAGAGATCCGACCGCGCCGCGGTGACCTGGTCCAGCTCCCGGGCTGCCGGGGAGCCCAGGATGGCGTTCATGTTCTGAAGGCCGGTGATGGTTTCGAGATTGATGCCTTTCTCCAGGCGATCGTAAACGGCCGGTCCCAGGACGGCCCGGAGAGAATCGATGAAGTTCCGCAGGGCGTAGGGGGACTCGATCATCGGGGCGATGAGGCCGTCCACACCGGCCCGGGCCAGCTCGCGCATGTCGTTGCGGGCTTCCGGCCCGCCGATTTTTACGAACAGCGGGACAATGCGATCCGACAGCGCCCGCAGGAGGCGGATTTCCTCGAACGACATGTCCTCGACCTCGGTGCCGGTCTTCAGGGCCGTGAGACCCCCGGCATCCCGGAGTTCCTTGAGTCGGTCCCGGAGCTGGTGAAAAGAAGGCGTATGCATGGTCGGTTTCCCCTCTCCGAGTATCGGATTTCCGGGTCCTGCGATAAGTAATTTATGGGACTTTTGCGTACTGGTGTACAGCGAAAATCGGCGGAAACCGGAAATTTATGGCGTAAATCGGACTCTGCGGAAAGCTCCGCATTATGGCGGAAATCCTCATAGAAAAGAAGGCCGGGTACGCGATCCTCACCATTGATCGCCCGAAGGCCCTGAACGCGCTGAACGTGGACGTGCTCAAGGAATTAAAGAGCGCGGTAAAAGATCTGAGCAATGCCGGCGACATAAGAGCCGTGATTGTCACCGGTTCCGGCGAAAAGGCCTTCGTCGCGGGGGCGGACATCGCCGCCATGAAGGACCTGTCCTCCTCCGAGGCTCAGGAATTTGCCGATGTCGGCCACAGTGCCATGAATGCCCTCGCAGACAGCGGCATGATCAGCATTGCCGCGATTAACGGCTTTGCCCTGGGCGGCGGCCTGGAACTGGCTCTGGCCTGCGATCTCCGGCTCGCCTCGGCCAATGCTAAGATGGGCCTCCCGGAGGTTACCCTCGGTCTCATCCCCGGTTTCGGCGGGACGCAGCGTCTTCCCCGGGTGGTCGGGAAGGGTCTGGCGCTGGAGCTGATCCTCACCGGCGACATGATCGATGCGCAGCGTGCCGCGGACATCGGCCTCGTGAACCATCTCTACGCCGATCCGGCGGAACTGCGCACGGCCGCCGAGGAACTGGCGCAGAAGATCATCACCGGGCGTTCTTCTACGGCGCAGAGCGCTGCCAAAGCCGTCGTGGCCCAGGGCCTCGACGTCGCCCTGATTGCCGGCCTCCAGAAGGAAATCAGCGAATTTGCGGAGCTTTTTTCCGGCGCCGATTCGAAAGAAGGGATGTCTGCTTTCCTTGAAAAAAGGAAGCCCTCGTTTTAACTAAGCCTCAGGGACTATATGTCGCTCCGAGGAAAGACATCCCTGCATCCGTTTCTCGAAGAACAGCTACGTGAGTTGGTCGGAGACGGCGAATCGCTTCCCGACGAAGTGCAGGAGCTCCTATCCCGGATCGATGATTATGTCCACCAGCTTGAAGAGAAGAATCGGCGCCTGGAAGCCCCGCTCCCCGAGGACGAAAAGGCCCTCCGGGAAAAAGAAGAACTCTACCGGGCCCTCGTAGAACACTCCCCGGACGCCATCGCCATCTATCAGGACGGGATCGTTCGTTACGTCAACCCTGCTGCCGCGCGCATGGCCGGGGTCCCCGCTCCCGCGGACCTGCTCGGCAAGTCCATCTTCGATTTCGTGCACGAAGACGTGCGCCAGACCATCGAAGAAGATATTCGCCGATTGAAGCACGATCATCGCATTCCCCTGCACCAGACCAAACTGAAGCGCGCCAACGGCGAGGCCGTGGACGTGGAGCTCACCGCGACGCCGTTTACCTACGAAGGCCAGCCGGCCACGCTCGCCATCTGGCGCGACGTAACCGATTACAAATCCGTCCACTCGATGCTGAGTCGCATCGTTACCGGGATTTCGTCGCACATCGGCAACGAGTTCTACTCGCACTTCGTGGCGAGCCTCGCGAAGACCCTGGGCGTCGACATTGCCTACGTCGCCGAGATGTCCCCGGACGTCGCCGACGAGTACCAAACCTGCGCGTTCTTCGCCGACGGGCAGCTCCGCAATAACTTTCATTATCGTCGCTCGGGTACACCGTGCGAAACGGTGGTGGGCCAGCAGACCCGCACCTTTCCCCAGGGCGTCTACAAAGAGTTTCCGAACGATCGCTTTATTTCCGCGGAGCGCATCGAGGGTTACATCGGCGTGCCGCTCTACGATCGCGAACGGCGCCCCCTGGGTCTGCTGGCGGTTATGAACCGTACTCCCATCCGCAATCCGGAAATTCTCGAATCGATTATGAAGATTTTCGCCGAGCGTGCGTCGGCGGAGATGGAACGTGTGCGGGTGCTGCAGCGCTTAATGCAAAATGAGCGTCACTTTAGAAAGTTGATGGATCAGGCGGCGGACGGCATCGTCGTGGCCGGCCCGGAAGGCGATCTCACCTACGCCAACGAGCGGGCCGTGGAACTCCTGGGCTTCCGGCGCTCCGAAATTCTCGGTCGCAAGTTCCGCGACTTCTTGCCGGAAGAAGAGGTCCACCTGCTCGCGAAGGACATGAAGCACATTCGCCGGGGTATGGTGCTGAACATCCAGCGTACGCTGATCCGCAAAGACGGCCATGAGATCAAGGGCGACATCAGCGCCATCGTCATGGACGACGGCTCGATCCAGGTCATCATCCGGGACATGACCGAGCGCTATCGCGTGGAAGAGGAACGCAAGTCGTACCTCGAAACCATCGCCATGCTGGAAGAGGTGGCCATTGAGCTGGACCGGAACTTCCGCATCGTCCGCGTGAGTGAATCCTGGGAAAAGCTCTTTCACGATCAGAGCGGGGAGTCGCCGCTGGGCCGCGCCGTCGAGAACTGGTTTCATCCGGACTACCAGTACTACCTCAAGATGAACCTGGAAAGCGTGCTCGAGGGCAAGAAGAAGAACGTGGTCGTCCACGTTCCGGTGCCGCTCACGAACGGCACGAACATGTGGCTGGAAGGCAAGTTCATCGGCGTGAAGTTGGGCGGCGAAGACATTGCCGGTCTGCGCGGCGTCCTGCGCGATGTCACCCTGGATCATCTCACCGACCGCCAGATCACCTTCTACGCCTACTACGACAACCTTACCGGCCTGCCCAACCGCATCCGCATGGAAGAGAACCTCAACCGTGCGTTGAACCGCGCCGAGCATACGAGCGGGCAGTTGGCCATCGGCTTCATTGACCTCGACAACTTCGACGAAATCAACAACTACATGGGGCACCGCGTCGGCGACCTGGTGCTGCTCTACGTCACCGAACGTTTGCGTGACGCCCTGGGTACCGGAGAGAATCTGTATCGTTGGGGCGGCGATAAGTTCGTCGTGCTGTTGACGGACATCCAGGACGTGCAGGCCGTAAGGCAGATCGGGCGCAAGTTAATGGATATCTGTCGTACGCCGCTGGAGATCGAGTCGGATCTGATCCACATCAGCTACAGCGTCGGTTTCGCCGTGTATCCGGACGACGGCCTCACTTCCGACATCCTTATGGGGCAGGCGGACCGTGCACTGGGTTATGCGAAGTCTCAGGGCCGTTTCAATTTTCAACTGTCCGGCGACGTGCCGCGGCGAGGCATCTATCGGGACCAAATCTCCATTCGCAATAAGTTAGCGATGGCCATCGCCCGCAGGGAGATCAAGGCCTACTTCCAGCCCAAGGTTACGGCCAAAGACCACCGCATCATCGGTTGCGAGGCCCTGGCCCGCTGGCTCGACGAACACGGCAAGCCCTACATCTCGCCGGCCATGTTTATTCCCGTGGCGGAAAACCTGGGGCTCATTTCCGACCTGGGCGAACAGATCCTCGAGCAATCCCTGGATCTGCTGTCCCGGATCCGGGCGGATTCCGGCCGCAAGATCCAGCTGTCCGTGAATGTTTCGCGGCGGCAACTGTTCGATCCGTTCTTCGTGGACCGTGTCTGCCGCACCATCGAGAAGTATCGCATGGAGCCGGGCGACATTACCCTGGAGATCACCGAGAGCATTGCCATGCTGGAGGTGGACTTCGCCATTGAGCGGTTGCAGAAACTGCACGAGGTCGGCTTCGCCCTGTCCATCGACGATTTCGGCACCGGCTATTCCACGCTGTCCCAGTTGCACGAGATGCCCGTGGACGAGCTGAAGGTCGACATGTCCTTCGTCCGCCGCATTGACACCTACGAGGGTCTCCAGGTGGTCCAGGCCATCACGAACATGGGGCGCGCCCTGAACCTCGACGTCGTGGCCAAGGGCGTGGAAAGCATTGAGACCGCCCGCCGCCTCGAGGACATCGGCATCAACCTGCTCCAGGGGAACCTGTTTTCGAAACCGGTCTCCGGCGAAGAATTCACCGCCCTTCTCGACGAAGCCTGACGTTTTTTCCGCCAAATTTCGCTCCCAACGCGTTCTCTCGCACGTTTTTTGCCTGAGGTAAGCAGGTCGCGGGGGATTTCCCCAAAACCAGAGCGCAAGTTGCAGGTTGTGCCACGAAAGCGTACATGACTGCCTTAAAAGCGGGCAGAGCGATTTGTGCAAAGCGTTACTCCTCTGGAAAAAACGCTTAAGATACTGGCAATTTGTGTTCGATAGGACAAGATAATAGTGCATCGCACCAAAAAAGAGTGGGCGGATACAATACTGTATTGTTTCCTGGCCCGAGAGTCTGTTCATCGGAAAGCCTCAGCAGGAGGTCGAATATGAAAGTCGAGAGATCCCGACCCAGAATTGCACCGAAAGATTTTGCCGATTATTCCGTACAGGTCACTTTAGAGGACCGCTATTTCACCGGAACCATGGGCAACATCTCGGAAGAAGGCATGTGTGTGCTGATTCCGGGCAATGTTGTCGTCAGTGATTCCGGCGGTATCGTCAAGGGCACAATCCAGAGCCGCCAGCTCGCGAGTTCCATCGGCTTCAACGGCTCCGTGGCCTGGGCCTCGGACGCGGCCGTGGCGAATCGCCCTCATACCCTGGTGGGCGTGAAGTTCGATCGTTCGGTAGAGCTGCCGGTATCGTTAATTGCTCTTGGCATGTCAGCCATGCATTCCGACGATTGACGTGTGGCCGTAGAAAAAGAAGACCTTCAGGATCTTCGCAAAGATTATCGTAAGCACCAGTTGACCGAAGAGGAAGCGGGCGGCGACCCGTTGGCCCTCTTCGGTCTGTGGTTTGAGGACGCCCTTTCGGCGGACCCCATTCACGCGAACGCGTTTGTCCTCGCCACCGCCGACGGGGACGGCCGGCCATCGGCCCGCGTGCTGTTGCTGAAAGGCTTTGATCCCGCGGGTTTCGTCTTCTACACGAACTATGACAGCCGAAAAGGTTCGGAGCTCGCCGCGAACCCCTTCGCCGCCATGGTCTTCTGGTGGGAAAAACTGGAGCGCCAGGTGCGCATTGAGGGCCGGGTGGACCGCGTCGCCCGTTCCGAGTCGCTGGAGTATTTTCAATCTCGTCCGCGGGAATCCCGCATCGGCGCCCATGCCTCCCGGCAGAGTTCCGTAATTCCCGATCGACGAATGTTAGAAGACCGCGTGCGCGAGTTGAACGAACTATATCCCGGCGAAGACGTGCCGTTGCCCGAGACCTGGGGCGGTTACCGCCTCGTTCCGGACGCGATGGAATTCTGGCAGGGCCGTGCGAATCGTTTGCACGATCGGTTGCGATTTACGAAAGACGGCGACGCCTGGAAACGGTTGCGACTTTCGCCGTAGCGCGTTTCGATTAGTCCCGGCTCAGGCTGTCTGCCATCGTCCGACTGATCTGTTCCATGAGTTGCTTGCGGTTCGCGCCGGTCAGGGGCGGTATCAGGCGTTGATTGACGATATGGGCAAAGCCGTGCACGAGAGACCAGGCCGCAATCACTGAAAAATCCGGTACGCCGTCCGTGAATTCCCCGCTTTCATAGCCGGTATGAATGCAATCGGCCAGTTCCCGATAAGCCGCGTTCGCCGCCTGAAGTAATTCGGGATGATCGGGCAGTTTTTCGACCGGCAGGGCAAACATCAACCGATAGAGTTCCAGGTTGTCCGTGGCCTTGCATTCAACTGGGCGACCTGCGAGAGAACCAGGTTCACTTTCAACTGGACTCGAGCATGGGATACGGTTCCGGATATAGTGATCGCGAGTACCGGAGTACCGTGATTGATTTTAAGGCCGATGTGAGCAGCTTTGCGCCTTTCGACCACTATCGATTGACGCAGAAATATCTCTATGAACGCGGTCGTTTACAGGAAACCGTTCTGTTGTACAAACGCGGTGAAAACGGTGAAGAGTTGCCTTTCGCACGAATGGATGAGGACGCGCAGATTTTCGTTCATCGCGCGCTCAAGACTCATCCCACCGAATGGGCTGCGCAATAAGCCGGTTCTGTTTAGTTGCGACAGAACAACAATCGATTTTCCACGGAACAGTCCCGCGGTTTATCGTTCTTGTTTTGTTCTTCGACGAGGATGCCTTCGCCGGTGTTGCCGTCGCGATCGAAGGTGCCTTTGAGTTCGGTTCCGTCGTTGAATCGATACGTGCCGATTCCCTTCATCTTACCTTCCATGAACTCGCCGATGTACTTGTCGCCGTTCGAAAACGTGTAGGTACCGAAGCCGGTGCGCTGATTTTGTTCGAAGCCGCCGCGATACGTGTCGCCGTTCGCGTACTCGAATATGCCGCTGCCGTGACGCCGGCCGTTTTCGAAGGCGCCGCGATAGACGTCGCCGTTCTCGTAGACGTAGGTGCCCTTGCCGTTCATGCAGTTCCCTTCCACGCAACCGGTGCGTCCGGGGATCATGCTGAATTCTCGCTCGCCTTCCTTTTCTTCGGCCACGGTGGATTCCGTTTTCCCGGCGGTCTCGCTTTCGGCGGCAGGTTTCGCTTCTGCCGCGGCGGGTTGCGATTGTTTCTCCTGCTTTTGCTGAGGAGCGGAGGTGCAGGCGACTGCAGAAATGTAGAGAAGAAAGATTGCGAGTACTGGAAGGCGGCTCATTGGCATTTCCCGGGCGTAATTATAGAAGCTTTACTACTTACTATATTTTCGACGAATGATCGGCCGGGAATGCCTTCCCGATTGACTCTTTTTTGTAAAGATTGCGTCTTTTGGGACCGGCGAGGGGGATTATGTCCCCCGATTCGGCGTGGCAGGACTGTGATCTTCGGCTGCAGGCGCGGGCGGCCCGATCCTGCCCGGTAAGATTCTGCGGCGTCCGGGCGGCGTTTTTTCAAATATTGAAGCGTCGTTTCGCGAATCGGCAACCCCGGCCGGTAATTCTTTGCAGGGATCTTCTTTCTGTCTCCGAAACCTCCAGCGCCAGTATCGGCCGGATCGATGTAAATATGTTTCGCCCTTCCAGGAAGCCCGGTCCCAATGTCTTCGGAAACCCCGCTTCCGGTTCGTTCGCGATGAGCATGCTTACCTCGCGCGCCATGGGAACGTGAAATGTTCGAATGTCCGCGATTTCCGGGTGCCCGTCAATCTTCACAGTCTTACCGGATTCGTGCGCACAGGGCCGGCTTGCGTTCTCTAAGTTGCATTGAGTAAATGTTAGAAAAAATGTCCTCGTGCGCCGCCGGTTCCGGAAAATAACTTGAGGCTCTCCCGGGAAGTGGATTAAGCCTGTTCGCACTGGTGTTGCCATGGGGCCGCCGGTGCGATCAGTCTGTATGAGTACGCCTTCGGTTGTCGAACAAAAGCGAGATCATTACGTGCATCCCGCAGAGCACGTGTACGATCTGCTGCAAATCCTGGATTTGCGTTTGCAGATTCTACTGGAAGAGCTCCCCGATGATGAGGGCGATGCGTCGCCCAATGCGAGGGAGGTCTCCGGTTTATTCATTGCGCCGGCGGAAGTGCGGCGGTTGCTCGGACGCTCCTCGTTTCGTGAAGGCTCCGCGGCGAATGTCGCCGCGGCCCGGCAAACGCTCGAACAAAAGGAGCGCGAGATCGAGGAACGCCTCGTTGCGTCCCGGGAACTCAATTCGCATTCGGCCCTGGAAATCCTTGCGGGCATTTTCGGTCTTTCTACGGAGGACTGTGACGTTGTTCTCACGTGTCTTGCGTACGTCCTCGACGCCCGCTACGAGAAAGTATTTGCTTTCATTAATAATGATTTAACGAAACCTTATCCGACACCCTTGCTTGTTGCGACGATCTTCGGCTACGATGGGCAGCGTCGCGATCGCCTGCGTTCTTGTTTGCGTCCCGATGCGCCCCTCCTGCGCCGCATGTTGTTGCGCGCGGATCGTAACGGCGCGTACGGCGAAGGCTCACCTTTCGGCCAACGATTGATGCTCGATGAGCGTGTTGCGGATTTCTTGCTCGGCACGGCGCGCGTGGACGGTCGTGCGGCGGAGTATCTTACGTTTGCAAACGGTTCTGCCGCGGATTCGCCGGCCCCGCAGCAGTTGCAACGCGAACTGGATTTCCTCGCGGATTCTTTGCGCGAGTCCGAAAAGGCGGCGGAATCCGTGCGCCTGTGTTCGTTCTTCGGTGCGCCCGGTTCCGGACGGAGCCGCGCGGCGGCCGCGGTCTGTGAGGCCGTCGGCCTGCCGGCGTTGCAACTGAACATTCGTCGTCTGGTCGCTTCGGGGGAGGACGTTCGTGAAGCCTTGCGCCGTTCTTTCCGGGACGCATTGTTACTGCAGGCCGGTTTGATTATTCGCGAACCCGAGTTGTTGCGCTCAACGTTCGTCGAAGATCGTTATCTGTTCGAATTCCTGGAAGCCGAACTGGCCGTGACGCCGGGACTCTTTTTTATCTGCAGCGCCGGGCGTCTTGAGTGGAATCTTCCCGAGCACGTCGTCATCCGCGAAATCGAATTCGGTGTGCCGGATTTTGCCACGCGGCGCATGATCTGGGAGCAGCAGTTGAACGGCCGGACCGCAAAGGCGGCCGGCGCCCCGGAAGTGTTCGCGTCGCGCTTTCGTTTGACCGGCGGTCGCATCCGCCGGGCGATTCGAACGGCCGAAGCCTTCGCGCCTTCCGGAGAAAGCGATGTCTCGCAGCTCTCCGGGCTGGATCTTGCTTTTGAATCTGCGCTCTTTGAAGAATGTCGCAGCGGCAATAGCTTAAAGCTGGCCGAACTGGCGGTACGTCTGCGACCGAAGTTCGGTTGGGAAGACATTGTACTTCCGGCGGAACAGCGGAACGAGTTGCGGGATATCTGTACTCACGTTCGTTTTCGCGATCAGGTCTACGACAGCTGGGGGTTTGATGAAACTCTCGCCGCCGGGTCGGGTCTGAACGTGCTATTCTCCGGGCCGCCGGGGACCGGCAAGTCCATGGCCGCCGGCGTCATTGCGAAGGACCTCGGCCTCGAAATCTATCGCATCGATCTTTCTTCGATGGTGAGCAAGTACGTCGGCGAGACGGAAAAGAATCTCTCGCGGATTTTCGATGAGGCGGCGAACTCCCAGGCCATTCTCTTCTTTGATGAAGCGGATGCGTTGTTCGGAAAACGCAGCGAGGTCAAGGACGCGCATGATCGTTACGCGAACATCGAGACCGGTTACCTTCTGCAAAAGATGGAGGAGTTCGACGGCGTAACCATTCTCGCTTCGAACCTTTCGGAGAACCTGGACGACGCCTTTCTGCGGCGATTGCATTTTGTCGTGGACTTTCCCATGCCGGACGCGGCGGAGCGCGAACATATCTGGAAGCTGGCCTTTCCGGAGAACGCGCCCTTCCTCGAAGAGCCGGACTACGCCGATCTGTCCCGGCGTCTTAAGATCTCCGGGGCAAACATTAAGAATATTGCTCTGCACGCCGCGTTTTTCGCGGCCTCGGAGGGCCGCGGCATTCTCATGCGCGACGTAATTCAGGCCGCGCGCCGGGAGTATCGCAAAGAAGGCCGCCCGTTTTCCGGCGCCGAGGCCGGCAACTATCTCAGCCAGGAGGCTGCATCCAGATGACTCTTACCCCCACGTATACCGTGATCCGGGACGTCAGCGAGACGTTGCGCAAGCTTGTGCAGGGCAACGTCTCCGAACTTTCGGACATTACCCGGATCGTTTTCGATTCGCCGGCGGAGATTACCGCCGCGGCCACGCCGAAGCTGTCGCTCTTTCTGTACAAGGTGCGCTACAACAAATATTTGCGCACGAGCCCGCCGGTGCGTACGGGCCACGATTCGCAACAGGCCGCTCCGCTGCAGTTGGATCTGATGTATCTCTTCTCTGCACATTCCACGAACATTGAAACGGAAATGATCATTATCGAGAAGATCCTCGCGTTGTTCTACGACAACCCGGTGCTGCGGGAGCCGGATCTGGAAGGTCAGCTTACGGATAACGGCAACGACGCGCTGCGCATCGTGCCCGATGATCTTTCCGTGGACGAGATTGAAAAGCTGTGGACCGCGTTTCCGAACAAGGCGTATCGCCTGGCTATTCCGTTTATCGTATCGCCCGTTTGTATTCCCTCCGGGCGCACCAGCACGGTCAAACCGGTCATCGAGCGGCAGCTCGGCATCGCGCAGACGTAATTACGAGGAGCATTTGGATGAGTATCAACGTAGCAAACGTATCTCTGAAAGTATCCATGGCCCTCGCGCCCGAGGACGAGGTGACGGCAAAGTTCCCCGCGCGGAGTTTGTATCTATACTTAACCGACTCGAACGGCAACGTACTGCGGCATACGCCGGTCTTTCGTAAAGACGGTTATGTCCTCTTCACGGACCTCGCCGACGCGACGTACGGCATTAACGTCGACTCAAAGTACTACGGTCTCTTCGAAACACTAACGATCGACACATCCGCCGTGGATCCCATCAACGGCGCGACGACGGTTACGCTGGCGCCGCGCCCGCGTTATCCCTTCGCTTCCGATGCTACGTTGCTGCGCGGTACGATCAGCGATTCGTACGGTCATCCCGTGCGAAACGCCCGCGTGGAAATCGAGGGCGGCGGTTTCGACGGAACGTTCGGTTATACGGACGCGGCCGGTGAGGTCGTGCTGTACTTCGATTCTTCGCCGCCTTCCTCGGTGGACCTGCGCATTTCGAAGGCGGGTTACGTTGATGAAACTCCGAACATCGCCGTCACTGAAAGTACGAGCACGAGCTTCGGTGATACGCTTACGAACGTCGGCGGCGCCAGTACTTCGGTGCTGATCGGTTATGTTCGTGATGCGGACGGCGTGAATGTGACGCGGGCGACCGTGGAAGCGGTGGAGTGGTCGGAGAGTGTAGAGACCGACGCGTACGGTCGGTATCATCTTACGAACGATCTTGCCGGTGCCTCGGAGAGCGTGGACCTGAAAGTCACGCATCCCGGAATCGATACGAAGACGGTCACGGTTACCGCAGAACAGGATACGACGACGAGTACGAACATCGACGTCGTGCGAGCGGCGGACACGGACGACGTGGCGATCCTGGAGGTCGGCGTCATCGATTCCTCCGCGGCGGTGGACGACGTACTCCTGCACATTCTGGAACGAGACGTAGCCGCATTTACCGCGGGCGGGGGCCTTGCACGTTTTTACTTTAGCGCGGCGGACAGTGCAAAGCCTGAAACGGTTTCGCTTTTTATCAACAAATCAGGGTATTTCGAGAGTATTCAATCCGTAAAGTTGCAGCGCGGCAATACGACGCAGGTTAAAGTGCGTATGCGCGAAAGCTAATTGTTTTCGATTTAAGTTTAGTAAGTTTAATATTAAGGAGTTTGGAGTCGTAGAATTGTTTCGAAAGCTCCGGGCAGTTTAGGAGGGCAGAATGCCGACATATCTATCACCAGGTGTGTATGTAGAAGAAGTGCCGGCCGGCACCCAGCCCATCGAGGGCGTGGGTACGTCCACGGGGGCTTTCGTAGGAATCGCAGACCGCGGTCCGGTCGACGAACCAAAGCTCATTACGAATTTCACGCAATACGTGGAAACGTTCGGGCGATACGGCGCGTCGGGGGATCCAGGTTTTCTGGCGCATTCCGTTTTTTCGTTTTTCGCTGAAGGCGGAACTCGTTGTTACGTCGTTCGTGTTTTGGGGCCGGCTGCCGCCGCGGCAACCGCGACTCCGCAGGAGACTTCCACGGATTCTTTTACGATGACGGGGTTGATCAAGGGAGAATGGGGAAACCGTCTCAGCTACATGATCGAAGATCCGGGTACCGAGTCCGCGACCACTCACTTCAAGCTTACGATTCGCCATACCGAGAATATCGGCGGACGGCTCGTAAACACGGACGAGGTATACGACGACACGACTGCCACGACCGTAAACGCCGCTGTAAACGGGGTTTCGGCTCACGTATCGATCACTCTGGACAACGATGTTCGACCGGATAACACGAGTGACTTCGTCGCATTCACCGGCGGCGACAGTGACGAAAGCAACATCGATTTCATCGGCACCGTAGCCAGCGGCTCCGATCTCGGCACCGCGTTGCACGCTCTCGACCCCATCGATGAAGTCAATATTCTCGTCGTGCCGGATATTACGGACCGGGCTGATCATAGCGGCATTCTGAGTTGGTGCGAGCAGCGCGGTGACGTATTCGCCGTACTCGATACGCCGGCGGGCATCGATCCTTCGGCCGCGAAGGACTACAAGACGGCCTCGGGTTCGTACTCAGGTAATCCGTTCAACAGCGCCTACGGCGCATTGTACTACCCGCGGGTGTACGTCCGTGATCCCAACGGCGGGGCGTCGCCGGTCTTGATTCCGTCTTCGGGTGCTGTTGCCGGTACTTACGCCAATACGGATGCGACTCGCGGTGTGTTTAAGGCTCCCGCAGGCACCGTGGATGGCGCACTGGCTTCCGTGGTCGGTCTCGAACGCCAGGTTACGATGGGCGAACACGACATCCTGAACCCGGAAGGCGTGAACGTAATCCGCACATTCCCGTCTTCGGGCATTGTAATCTGGGGCGCGCGTACTCTTTCGGATCTCGCCGAAAACCGTTACGTTCCCGTGCGTCGTCTGCTGCTGTTCTTACAGGAGTCGCTCGACGAGGGCACGCAGTTCACCGTCTTCGAACCGAACGATCCGACGCTGTGGGGTAAGGTCCGCCGTACGTTGAACGCGTTCCTGACGCGAGTCTGGCGCGACGGCGCTCTCTTCGGCAACACGCCGGAAGAAGCGTTCTTCGTGAAGGTCGACGAAGAGAACAATCCGCCCGCCGTACGTGACGCGGGTCAACTGATCGTCGAAGTGGGCGTCGCTCCCGTGAAACCCGCGGAATTCGTGATCATCCGCATCCAGCAGCAGTCCACGATTACGGGCAGCTGAAGGAAAGTTAGCAATTTAGGAGGCTTATAGAATGGCAACCGGAGATAGAATCGATCCGTTTCTCGGGTTTCGTTTCCGTGTGGAGATCGACGGCATTCAAACCGCCGCGTTCTCCGAGGCGACGATCCCCGATACGACCACCCAGACCGCCGACTACCGCGAAGGTACCGACGTCAAGAACGTGCGCAAGCTGTCCGGTCTGAACCAGTACGGCAACGTTACGCTCAAGAAAGGCCTGAGCACCGGTCGCGAACTCAGTGACTGGCAGAACCTCTGCGAACAGTTCGGCGCGGCGAAGAACCGCCGCACGATCTCGCTGATCCTGGTCGACGACGAAGGCAACGACTCGGCGCGCTGGGACGTACGCGAAGCGTGGCCGACCAAAATCAACACCACGGGCTTCAACGCCACGGGTAACTCCGTGATGATCGAAACCCTGGAAATCGTCAACGAAGGCGTGAGCCGGGTGGCGTAAGTAAGATGCGCCGGGCGGTGTTCCGCCCGGCTATATTCTAAACATGTTAATAAATAAATAACCAACGAATTAATTCGGAGCTACACCATGATGACGGAAGAAAGAGTGCAGACGGAGTTCGATTTCGAACTACCGCACGGCTACGTCGACCCGGAAACGGGCGCCGTACACAAAGTCGGAACCATGCGCCTGGCCACGGCGGCGGACGAGATCCTGCCCATGCGTGATCCGCGGGTGCAGCAGAATCCGGCCTATTTAACGGTAATACTTTTATCCCGGGTGATTACCCGATTGGGAAGCGCGGGGAACGTAAGCCCGCGTACGATTGAGAATCTCTTCGCGGCGGACTTCGCGCATCTACAGGAAATGTACAATCGCGTGAACCAGCACGGTGCAAACTCCGTGGCCGCGAAGTGTCCCGGCTGCGGTCACGCCTTCGAGGTGGAGGTGGATGCGCCGGGGGAGGGGTAAGGGGCTATCCCCTCGATCGAATTTACGAGGAGATAGCCTTCGTTTCGTACCATTTTCACTGGGATCACGCCACGTTGCTCCGTATGGAGCACCCCGAGCGTAAACGCTGGTGCGAGGAGATCAGTAAGATCAATCGCCGGCTGAGTGAAGAAGGTGAGGAGCGGTCCCTGGCTGCAGGCGTCGGAGAGCGAAGCATCTTTTAGATGCATGTATTTTTAAGTTACTGAGGACGGAGTAGGAACATGCCGGTTATCGGATTTGGAACAGCGGCGGCCATCGCCAAACGTGTCACGGGCACGCGCTTTGACCCGTTCATGGCGTACAACTTTCACCTGGAAATCGACGGGCTCATCGTCGGCGGGTTTCAGTCCATCTCCGGTCTCAGCATGACCACGGAAGTGAAGAAGTATCAGGAGGGCGGCCGCAACGACTTTGATCATCAGTTTCCGACGCGCACGACGTATCCGGATCTCGTGCTGAAGCGCGGGATGTCCGACGTGGATCAGCTCTTCGGTTGGTACTACGACGTCACCCGCGGCATCGTGAAACGCAAGAGCGGTACGATCTACCTTCTCGATGATAACAGCGTGCCGATTACCTGGTGGGACTTCGAAGACGCCTTCCCGACGAAGTGGGAGGGGCCGTCCCTGGAATCCGGAAACACCGCCATCGCCACGGAGAGCATGACTCTCGTGCATCAGGGATTGAAACGCTCCGAGACGGCGCGTCTGTTGTCCGCGTTCCGAACGGTCCTGGGTGGATAAACGTAATATAGATTAAACGAATATTAGATGAAAACGGCACACGACATACTGCGGCGTTCGGTTCTACCCCGCCATCTGGACCGGCGTGTATCGGCCCTGCGTTCGTTGAATACGCTCGCGGCCTTTGCGCAGAAGTACGATCTGCAAAGGCTGTGGCCCGAGCTACCGTACCTTGAGTTCCTGCGTCGCGGCCGGGAGCGTTCGGAGATCGTGCGGGAAGCCGTTGCGACGAAAACGCCGGCGGTGTATGCCACGCACGCGCATTTTGAAACGAAGATAATGATGTCGCCGACATTGACGACGTTGATTCGCGAAACGAGCGGTTTACCGGTGCGGGAAATTCGTGTGCAGCAGGATCGATTGCTGTCCGAAACCGTCGAAGTTCCGCGCCTGAACGTCTTGATTCGGCAGATTTTTCGTGAGCGCAAACGGAAGTACGCGGTCCCGGTGAGCAGCGGAGAGCTCAAGCGCCCGGCCTCGTTATCGCCGGATGTTACTAATGTTCAATCGGAGAGCATTAGCAAAGAAGAGACCGTAGCGGACGATTTTTCCCGGGAGATCGGGCATCCCCGTCGTCGGGGAGCCCCCGCGGAGCAAGCGACGAAAGCCGCGAGCGACTTTGCAAACACACCGGAGAGCTGGAAGGATCTGGCCCGGGAGATGATGTTGCGGGGCGGCGACGTTACCGAAACCATTCGTGATTTTGCCGCGAAACACGAGACCGGGCAGCCGGGTCTCGAACCGGGTGCGGAACGCAGTCCGCACCGGAAGGGGAAACCCGCGGCGGATTGGGAGGCGCCGGCGTTGCGTTTGCCCGCGCGGCGCGAACCCATCGGGCGTGCGGCTTCGGAGGCGAAGAGCGAAGGTCGCCCGGAAATAAAAGAAGCCGTGCCCGTCGGCGGCGCGGGATTTGCGGAGCCGGCACAATCCGCGGTTCAGGAACGAACGCTTCACCCGGAGGCGATTGAACGTTCCGTGCGGCAGGCATTGCGTAATCTTCCACAATCAGAAGTTAACGTCTTTGCCGATCGGGTTTCGCGATCCATCGAAAATCGCGTACGCGTTGAGCGGGATTGGAGAGGGGATCTATGAACACCAAAACTAAAGCAATCATTGTGTTTCAAACGAGCCTGGCGGACCTGGGCGCCCCCGAGGATTCCACGATCGGTCGGGCCGCGAAAGCCGGGGCCGCGGGGCCTCCCGGTGTGATTCCGGTGATGTTTAACCCGGCCGAGATCTCCGATGGTTACACCGCGCGATGGAATAAGCCTCTATCGAACTCGGAGACGGGCAAGAGCTATTACGATACAACGCGGGACACATTCACCGTAAATCTCTTCTTCGATACTACGGATGAGACCGGGCTGGTCGCCCGCAATGTCATGCTGCGCATTCTGCCGTTACGGGCTCTCCTGAAGCCTACGATTTTCTTTCCGAAAGCGCAGAAGCCGCCGGTATGTCGATTCATCTGGGGCTCGTTCATATACACCGGGCACATTACGGCCATCAAAGAGAAGTACACGCTCTTTTCTCAGGAAGGGTTTCCCCTGCGGGCCGAAGTCAGTGTGACCTTTGAATCAAGCAAGACGGAGAAAGAAGCGGAGAAGGACAGCTCAAAGAAAAACAGCCGGAATCTGTGGACCGTGCGTTCCGGAGACCGCCTCGACTTGATTGCGTTCAAGGTCTACGGCAACGCGTCACGCTGGCCGTTGATCGCCGAAGAAAACGACATTGCGAATCCGCTGGAATTTCCCCGGGCGCCCGTCGGCAACGACCCCGGCGACTACGGCCGCGTGCTGGCGCTGCCGGATCTTTAGAGCACTAAGTAATAATCAAATGGGATTAAGCAAAAGAGAATATTTCGGGAACTGCGAGGTCCGCAAAGACGGCGCGCCCATGGACCCGGCGGTCTCGTCCGCGCTGCAAAGCATTACCGTGGAGGATTGCCTCAACCGACCGGCAATGTTCAGTCTGGAGATGGCCTTGTTGCACGAGATGCGCGACGGCATCAGCGGTAAGGAAATCCAGCGCATCAGCGAGAAGTTCTTCAATCGTTTCCTGCCGGGAACGGAAATGGATGTTCGCCTGGGCAACGAACTACCCGAGCCGCTCATGAAGGGGCGGGTGGCGGCCATTGAGCCGGAGTACGATTTTACAAATCCGCGTCTGATCATTCGCGGCTACGACCGGCTGTTCGATTTGCGCTTCGGGACGAAGCGGCGTTCGTTTACAGATACGCGGGACAGCGTCATCGCGCGTCGGCTGGCCACGGAGGCCGGTCTGATTCCCGCCGACGTGCGCAGCACGAGTACGGTGCACCCGTATCTTTTTCAAAACAACCAGTCCAACTACGACTTCCTGCTCGAACGCGCCCTGCGTTTGGATTTTGAAATCTCAGTGGACGATCGTCGCTTTCGTTTCGGTCCGTCGAGGGAGGACTCGACGCCGGAGCTGGAGCTGGACTTTGCGCCCACCGGTCTGTTAAAGAACTTCTCCGTGCAGATGCGGACGCTCACGCAGCACAGCGAGGTCGAGATGCGCGGCTGGGATGCGAATCGTAAAAAAGTTATACGATCTAAGTCCCGCCCCGGGGACGAGGGCGTGCCGCCCCGCGCCGGCGAACGTAGCGGCTTTGACTATGCCCGGGTCGGTTTTTCCGCCGGCGCCACCGCCGTCGTGGACGAACCCCTGGTGGACGATCGCGACGCCGAGGCTCTCGCAGCCGCGAAGTATCGCCGCAGCCTGCGCAATTTTATTACCGGGCGCGGCGAGGCCCTGGGCGACGTACGCATTCGCGCCGGCAACACCGTGCGCCTTACGGGGCTCGGCGAAAAATTCAGCGGCGTCTATTACGTGGTGTCCTCGAAGCATCGCTGGTCCACGGACGGCTACTTTACATCTTTCGAAGTCCGGAGGCCGAATATATGAGTCTACTGGACGCTTTCGATTCGACGAACGGCCGGCACGGTGCGGGGCGCGACGGCCTGCACGATTCCAAAATCCTGGGCGTGGCCGTGGGTATTGTTACCGACAATCGGGACCCGGACGGCCGTGGCCGTGTTAAGTTGCGTTTGCCGAGACTTACCGGCGACGACGAAAGTAACTGGGCCCGGGTCACCACCTTCATGGCAGGCAACGATATGGGTGCCGTCTTCATTCCGGAGGTGGATGACGAGGTCCTGGTCGTCTTCGAACACGGCGACGTAAACCTGCCGTACGTCATCGGCTCGCTGCACAACGGACGCGACAGGGCCCCGTACTCGAACAGTGACGGCCTGAACAAGGAACGCATCATCAAGTCAAAGTCCGGCCACGTCGTACGCTTCGACGATAGCCCGGGCCAGGAAAAGATCGAGATCATCGATAAAACCGAGGACAACAAAATCGTCTTCGACTCCAGCGAGAACAAGATCACCATCGAGGCGAAGGGCGAGCTGGAACTCAAACTGGGTGACGACGGTACTTTCAAAATGTCCGCCGCGGATCTCGAATTCGAGGCGGCGAAGTCCATCCGCATGACCTCCGCGGACGGCATTCAGATTCTCTCTCCATCCGGCGACGTGGTCGTTTTCGGAAAGGAGATTCGATTAAATTAACGTGGTATTTTATGGGACGAGCAGCGGCAAAACAGGGCGACCTTGTAACCGGTTTCGACACGCATATGGTGTTGGTGACTCCGATCACCCCGCCGGTGCCGATTCCGGGACATAAGTTCAGCGGTGGAATCAACAGCGGGGTCTCGCCCAACGTGAAGATCGAGGGGCGCAAGGCGGCACTGAAGGGCGCCGGCGCCGTGAACAGTCCGCCGCATACGCCGAACGGCCTTTCGTTTCTGCCGCCGCCGAAGAACGAGGCCACCGTCACCGGCGGCAGCGCCACTGTGATGATCAACGGCCTGCCGGCCGTGCGGGCCGGGGATTCGGCCACGACGTGCAACGATCCGCCGGTGCCGAACAGCGGAACGGTGGAAGTACCGTTTTCAACGGTAAAGATCGGCGGCTAACTTTCAGGAAGTAGAACTATGGCAGATGTAGATTTCTTAGGATCGGGGTTTCGTTTCCCCTTTTCGTTAACCGAAGGAGCCCTGGAGCTCTCGGAGGGGGAGGTGTCGATTCGAGAATCGATCCTGTTGATCCTGCGTACGCGAGCGGGCGAGCGGGTGATGCGCCCGGACTTCGGTTGCGGATTGAGCGAACTGATCTTCGCCGAGAACAACAGTACCACCGCGAGTCTTATGCAGACTACCGTGGAAGAAGCTCTGCTGGAATTCGAACCGCGCATTGACGTCGAAGAAGTGCGGGTGAGACCCGATCCTCTGGAAGAGAATCGCCTGAACATCGAAATCGACTACGTGATTCGTTCCGCGAACCGCCGCACGAATCTCGTGTATCCTTTTTACCTGGAGAACACATAAGTCATGGCACTACCGACGCCGATTATTGATCGCCGGGATCAGAAGGCCCTGGCGGAGAAACTGCGCGAACTCATCGTAACTTACGCGAGCGAGTGGCCGGACGTCGCCGCGGTGGAAGCCGACGGCCAGGTGGATGCCCTGGTGCAGATCTTCGCGCGCTTTTATGAAGTGATCAACGAGCGCTTGAACGGCGTACCCGATCGAAACTTTCTGACGTTTCTGGAAATGGCCGGCGTGGACATCGATCCGCCCCGGGCCGCGGCGACGCCGTTGGTCTTCCAGGCCGCGGAAAACGTAACCGCGGACGTTACGGTACCGGTCGGAACGCAGATCATCGTGGAGGGCAGCGAAGACGATCCGATCATCTTCGAAACGCGCGAGTTGCTCACGACGATCACGGCGCGCCTGAATCGCATCGTTTCGCTCGAACCCACGGCGGATCGTTATACGGATCATGTCTCGCTGCTGGATCCGGACGCCCGGGATGTGGAGACCCTGCTTACCGGAAAGACTCCGCTCACGCACCGGCTGTTCTTCGGTCATGACGTACTCTTTGATTACAAAGACGCGGCCACCGTGCGCGTTCATACAAGCATCAAGACGCCGGTGTCGTTTCCCTCGAATCAATGGAACGTCGACTGGTTTATTTATACACAGGAGTCGGACGATCCGGTGAAACTCACCCCGGTGATTGACGACGTCGTCGTGGACACGGACGTGAAGAACCTGCTGCGCGGCGGCACGATCACCTTCGAAAACGTTGAGGGAATTTCGAACGAGGAAATCGGCGGCTACGTCTTCAAAGAAAGTGCGGCTCTGACCTGGAACACATTAACATCAGACAAAAGATGGTTAGTGGCCGAGCTTACGTCTTCGCTGCCGGCGCAGACCTACTCGAAACTGGAAGATCAGGAGGCCGAAGAGGCTTACTTTAACGCCACGGAGTATGACCCCGCCGGATCGTTCCGGCCGTTCGGGGTGGATCCGACGCTGGGCGATCGTTTGAACGTGGCCCACGTGGACGTCCTCGATCAACCCGGCGCGACGATCACCCTGGACTTTGATCTGAGCCAGGTCGGTACCACCACGGACATTAACATTGAGTGGCAGTACCTCGAAGGTTCGCTCTGGAAAAAGATCGGCTTCACCGGTTTCGGCGGCGTCACCGACGCGGGCGACTACCGGTTGGAGGACGATACGAACGGTTTTAAGCAGTCCGGCCAGGTGCGTTTCATCTGCCCGACGTTTTCGCCGGCTCTGGCGAACAGTATTACGAATCGCTGGATTCGCGCGATCATTCGCGGCGGTGAGTACGCGAACGGTGCCGAGCCGGTGGTCTCGGCCATGACGATCGGCTACACCTACGTGCCGGAATTGCTGACGCTCCAGGTGGAAACCGAACTCAGTCCGGAGGCGCCGCAACAGGCGGATCACGCTTACCTGAACGGCCAGATCCTCGACACCGGGCGGGACTTCTATCCCTTCGGCGAGACTCCGGCTTTTAACGATACGTTTTATTTCGCTCTGGAAGCGGCCTTCGCGAATGAGGGCGCAAACATCACAATAGACGCGGTACTTTCCGAGTCGCGTCCGGCGCCTTCGACCCTGGGTCGTGAGATCACTCTGGCATTGGAATACTTTGACGGTTACGATTGGTCCGAGATCGCCCGGCTGGCGGAGGACGGCGTGGACAGCCCGATGTCGGGCGTCACCGACGAGACCTACGCCTTTACCGTACTGGATACGGATACGCAGATTAGCTTTACCTGCCCGGATGTTAGGAAAGTCACGATCAACGGCATCGAAGACTACTGGCTGCGCTTTCGCATCGTGGACGGCGACTACGGCCAGCCGGCGAGTTACGACGGCGGAACGGAAACGTATACGAACGCCACATACGTCCCGCCGTCCCTCGAAAAGTTCCGCATCGATTACTCGTTCACGACCACCGAGGATCCGGAGCAGTTGATCTTCGAAAATGAATTCTTCTTCGCCGACGAAACCGCTGCGCTCATCGCGAACAACGCAACTCCGGCGAGCGCAAGTCCCATTACATTCTTTCGTACCAGCGGAGATCTTTCCCCGGCGCTCTATCTTTCGTTTGACCGGGACATTCAGAGTCTGCCCATCAACCTGTTCTTTCCGATTCTGGCGTCGCCGTTCCAGGTGACGAACGACAGCGAACCGCCCACCATGCTGTGGGAGTACTGGGACGGCAGCGAATGGCAGGTCACCTCGTTCAACGACGGGACCGTCGGACTCACCCGCGGCGAGATCGCCCAGGTCCTGGTGCCCGGCGACTCGAAGGCACGGCCCATCTTCGGCAATGCAGCGAACTGGATTCGAGTCCGCCTGGAAGCCGGGACCTTCGTAACAAATCCCGAGGTCGATCGGCTGTATGCCAATGCCGTCTGGAGCGACAACGTCGTAACCATTCGCGATGAACTCTTAGGCTCTTCCAACGCGGAACCGGATCAGCGCTTTAACCTGGCGCGTTTTCCGGTCTTGCAGGGGCAGCAGATTCTCGTGCGGGAAGCGGCGATTACAAAAGAAGATCGCGCGGAGATCATTGCCGAAGAAGGCGAAGACGCGATTACGGAGATTACCGACGAGGCGGGAAACGTTACGGACATCTGGGTGCGCTGGCATCAGGTTACTCGTTTCGAAGGTTCGGGTCCGCAGAGTCGGCACTATATCTTCGATGCGTTGAAAGGCGAGATTCTATTCGGCAACGGCGTGCGCGGTTATCTGCCTCCGGCCGGTCGCGACAACATCCGCGCGGGATTCTACCAGTACGGCGGCGGGACGGCCGGAAATGTCGAAGCGTTCGAAATTGTTCGACCGCGCTCGGCGCTCGTGGGCATCGAAGAGGTCTTTAATCCGAGCAACGTCAGCGGCGGTGTGGATCTGGAGAGCCTGGAGCGTTTACGTGAGCGCGGGCCGCGGACCATTAAGAATCGCGGAAGAGCGATTACGCCGGACGATTTCGAGGCTCTGGCCTTCGAAGCCACGGGAGAAATCGCGCGCGTGCGTTGTCTGGCGACAACGGACCCTTCACTGATGTTCGCCCCGGGCTGGGTTACGATCTTGATCGTTCCCATCTCCACGGACCTCAAACCGGTGCCGTCTCAGGAATTGATTCGAGCCACCACGGACTACGTGCGCAGCCGTTCCCTCAGTCATTTGATCGACGACTCGCCGGTGCGTGTCAACGTCCTCGGACCGGGCTATGTCAACGTCTATGCCGAACTGGATGTGGCCTACAAGAACATCAACGAGGCGCGGCTGGTGCAGGATCGCATCAACAAGGCGCTGAATACTTTCTTGCATCCGCTTACCGGCGGGGACGCGGGCACCGGCTGGCCCTTCGGCCGTAACGTCTACGCAACGGAAATTTACGAACTGGTGGAAAGCGTGGCGGGCGTGGACTACGTCGCCCAGGCCGTGTTACGCGCTGCCGAACACATCTTTTACGTATACCCGGTGAACGCCTTTACGCCGTCGGCGCCGTATCCCGCGGGCAGTCTGCTGCGCATTACCCGCGGCGCTTTCCAGGCGGACCTGCGCACGGGCGAACTGTTGCGCGAGGACGAAAGCATCAGCCGGGTGACGGTGCTGGGATTCAAAGAAGGCGACGTGGTTACGCTCTACGATACCGGCATGCAGAATCCGCTGAACCTGGAAGTCACGGGGATCTCGGGCGTGAACATGTCGGTGCGCGCGGCCTTCGCGAACGTTTCGTACGGAGTCGGCAGTACCGTGTGCAGTGCGGACAAACGCGTCCAGATCAGTGTCACCGAAGCGGTTTCCGTGGGTGAATTCACGAACCTGGTGTTGATGATTCCCCAGGCCGAGGATGCCTTCGAACTCCAGGCGCAGGACCTGGCCACCATTCGCGGCGAGTTCTCCGACGTCTCGGATGAGGTCGAGGTCGTAATCCTCGGTCCGAACAACTTAACGTATCCGGGGACGCACGTTATTCGCGCCCTTCAGGAGGGATCGTAACTATCACTGCTGCGAGGTTAACATCATGCCTATACCCATACCCGAACTGAACGATCGTAATTTCGAAAGCCTCATGGAAGAGGCCCGGGCGCTGATTCCCCGCTACAATTCGAAGTGGACGAACTACAATCCCTCGGACCCGGGCATCACGCTGCTTGAGCTCTTCGCCTTTCTGTGCGAGCAGACGCTCTACCGCGTGAATCGCGTACCGCTGAAAAACTTCGAGGCCTTTCTCAAGCTATTGGGCATCACCGTGGCCGACGGCGAGAGCATCGAAAGCGGCATCCTGCGGGCGCGGGCGTTGCTGGAAGAACGTTATCGCACGATTACGCCGGCGGACTACCAGGCCGTGGTTCTCGAAAAAATGGAAGAGCTGCTCACCGGTCTCGGCGGTCGTGCCATCGTCATGAACAACGTGGACCTGGAGTTCGCTCCGCCGACGATCGTGGACCTGGAATCCATCAGCAAAGAGGCGCATGTGAGCGTCATTATCGTTCCACGCTGTGATACCGATGACGGGACCTACTGCGACGCGGACTCGCTGCCGCTGCCCGTTCCCACATCGACGCTCTTAAGTGAAGTCAGTACGCGATTACAGGAACGCCGGTTGATCGGCATGCGCGCCCACGCGGTGGCGCCGCGGTATCGGACGTTAAACTTAACGGCCTGGCTGGTGCCGCAGCCGGACTTTCAGGGCGACATCGTTCAGACCGTGCAGGATTCGGCGAAGGCGTTTTACGATCCCCTGGACGGCGGCCCGGACGGAACCGGCTGGCCGTTGGGCCGGGACGTGTATCGTTCGGAGTTCTTTCAGATCTTAGAAAGCACGCCTGGTGTTGATTTCGTTCAGCGCATTACCATGAACAGCGCCGACGCCGACGTCGTCGTGCAACCCTGGGAACTGGTGAACCTCGCATCGATTACGGTGAATCTGGTCGATGCCAGCATTACGTTGTAGGTAAGTTTATGCCGGAAGAATCTAAGTACTTAAAGTATCTACCGTCGGTTTATCGCGAAGACGGAGACGGTGTTCAGGAAGGTTTCATGGGCCGCTTCCTGCAGGCCTTCGAGGAAATGCTCGAGGGTGCCGGAAGCGGAAGTGATCCGGCCGGCGTGCACACGCTGGTAGAGGACATCGCGAATTACTTCGATCCCGACTTCGCGCCGGCGCAGTTCATCGACTGGCTGGCCGGCTGGGTGGCTCTCGAGCTGCAACAAACCGCCGACTGGATGGAAGACGATTACGGCGAAACCACCGCCGTGGTGG
The DNA here is from genome assembly GCA_965227295.1 of Leptonemataceae bacterium. GTDB lineage: Bacteria > Spirochaetota > Leptospiria > Leptospirales > Leptonemataceae > JANSYA01. The sequence continues at coordinate 1,588,896 of OZ245742.1, forward strand.
ATCAGGTGCAACCGTTCGCCGCGGCGCGAGATACGCGCAACCGGAACCTCATTAAGAACGCGGCGAGCCTGTATCAGAAGCGCGGTACGCGCAACGGAATGCAGGAGCTGCTGGCGATCTATGCGAAGCTCGCGCCGGGTACGCCGCCGGAGGACATCGAGAAATTTGTCCGCATCATCGAGGCGACGAATCTCTTCCAGATCGGCGTCACGACGATCATTGGTACGCAGACGAGCATCGGCGAACGGCCGCACTATTTCCAGGTGGAGATCGTGATTCCGGCACCGGACCCGGTCGCTCTCACCAATTACAAACGTTCGGTGGCGAATGTCATCGATGCCGAGAAGCCGGCGCATACGTACTACGACTTGATCGTTACGGTTCCGACCATGCAGGTCGGTGAGACCGCCACGGTGGGTGTGGATACGCTGCTCGGCACCACGACGGAAGCCCCGGAAATCGAAGAGGAAGCATAGGCTAAATACAGATTACTAATAGTTACGGAGTATTAATATGGCAGAAGATGATCTGAAACGAGTTCGATATTTTAACGGCTTGATTATGCAAGAGGAGGACTTCATCCTTGAGCAGGACTATCACATCAAGCTGCAACGGCTGCACAACCGGCACCTGCACGGGGCCGGCATCGTGTTCGGCCTGGAAGTGGAGCTGATCGACGCGGAGAACGTGCGGGTTACCCCCGGCATGGCGCTCGACGAATCCACGGACGGCCCCGACGACGTCAGCCGCGAAATATATCTTACGGGCGAAGAGGAAGTGAACCTGGGGTTACACCCGGCGGGTACCGAGTACTACATCTGGATTTCTTACACTGAGGCGCCGGACCCGATGGACGTGTATCCGGCGAAAGGCGGCTCGGAGCCGATCTACATTGCGCAGACCGGTCAGGTCAACTTCGGTGAGTCGTTGCCGGAGGGCGCGAATTCTACCGAGATCATTCTGGCCCGGGTCGTCTACACGGCGAGCGGGGACCTCGACGGCACGAGCATAACGTACCTGGACGACGAGGACAAATCGTTGCGCCTGCTTTCCAGTTTCAAAGCGGATTCAGCCGAATTTGAAAGGCTTACGTTACGCCACGATAACGACGCCGATCCGACCTACGCGCGCCTGGACGGTTTTTTCTTCAGCGACACGGGCGATAACGGCATCAACGCCGTCTCGGATCGCACGCGCTTTTTTGGTCGGGTGGACGTCGACGAAGAACTGCACGTTACCCAGGACGGAAACTTTGACATCGACATCAACGTAACGGCCGACGCCAACATTGGAGGCGACGTCATTGTGACCGGCGAGATGCGATCGACGAATGCGAGTGGTAAGCTGGAGATCAACGATGCCGTCCACGTGGCGGAGTCTTTGGACTTGAGCACCGGCGCGACGGTGAATGAGTTCTCGACGGACGGCACCATGGCCGACGACAGCGATACGGCCGTGCCGACGGAACAGGCGGTGAAGACGTACGTGGACGCGAAGATCCAGGAGTTCATCGACGATCAATTGGTGGGCTGCGTGGCGGCATTCGCAGTCGATAGTCCACCGGACGGCTGGTTGGAATGTAACGGCGATGATGTCGATCGAACGACCTACGCGAACCTCTTTGCAAGAATTCAAACCACCTTCGGCGCAGGAAATGGAACCACAACTTTCAACATTCCGGACCTGCGGGGTGAGTTCATTCGCGGCTGGGATCATGGCGAAGGCAACGATCCGGATGCAGCGTCGCGAACGGATAGTGGCGACGGCACCACCGGTGATAATCTGGGTACGAAACAAGCGGATGCTTTTCAGGATCACGGGCACGATCATCAGTATGCGCTGTACGCAGATACCGGCGGCAGTGGTATTTTCGCCTCGGGTAGCACAGGGCCGGATGTTGGTGTCACGGGCGGGATAATTCATACTCCGGAAGCTTATGGAGCGAACCCTGCACCCAGATTCACTTCCGAAACCCGCCCGCGCAACGTGGCTCTGATGTACTGCATCAAGTACTAAAGAATAAAAAACTAACGGCATATACTTAAGGAGCAATCATCATGGCAAAACCCGTTAAACGATTACGCTATTTCGACGGACTCTTTCTCCGTGAAGAGGAGTTCAACGACGAACAGGAACACTACACCCGTCTGCGGCGGTTGCATAACCGCTACCTGCACAGCAACGGGATCGTCTACGGCCTGGAGGTCGAACCGGGCGGCAGCGCGGATTCCGTATCGGTAACGAAGGGTATGGCCCTGGATCGCTACGAAGACGGTGACATCGGGGACAGTCTGAGCCGGGAGATCATCTTACGAGATGCCGAAGAAGTCAGCCTGCAACAGTACGATCCTTCCGACGAGGTGTGGCTGTGGATCGCGTACGGCGAGTCCCAGGCCGACGCCGATGCCGGCGGCAATCCGACGCGCTACGAGGAGATCCCGCAAATCATACACGGCACGACCATGCCCACCGGCGACGCGAACATCATCCTCGCGCGCATTGTCATGCCCGCCGGCTCGATTACGGAATCGGACATTTTCGATACCGACGGCTCGTCGAATCCCATCCGTAAACTGGCGGGTTTCCAGGGTGGCAGTGTCAGTACCGATACCCTCATTCTCACGGACGATGATTTCGGGACGGATCCGCCGACTCTGGACGGCTTCTACTGGAGCGGTACGGATGATCGCGGCGTGAAATTCAATTCGGACCGCACCCAGTTTTCCGGCGACGTGGAAATCGACGAAACACTCACCGTCACGCAGGATGCGACGTTTTCCGCGAACGTCAGCGCCGGCGGTACGATGAGCGTTACCGGAAACACCACGCTCAGTGGCAATGCAGGCATCGGCGGTACACTCACAATTCAAGGCTCCGTATCCGTGGACGAGGTCTCCGACGATGATACCATGGCCGATGCCAGTGCTACCGCGGTTCCCACGGAACGTGCGGTACGGGAATACGTCGAGTCTCTGCTGGTCGGTTCGATCACCGCGTTTGCCATGCAGGAGGCCGATCTTCCGGACGGCTGGGTGGTTTGCGACGGCCGAGAAATCAGCCGCACGACTTACGCGCGACTGTTCGGGAAGATCAGCACAAATTACGGGACCGGAGACGGATCCACGACGTTTAACGTGCCGGACCTACAGGGTGAGTTCATTCGCGGTCTTGATGCAACGGCGGGCAACGACCCGGACTCGCCGCGCGCGGTGGGTTCCAGTCAGGCTGATGCGTTTCAGGGGCACTGGCACGATCATCCTCACGAGATGTTCTGGAATGACGGTAGCCCGAACAACGTGGCATCGAGCAATCAGATTACGATGAACAATGAGATCAACGCGGTTAGAGATCCTTCCAGCGACGGCGTCAACGGTACCCCGCGCACATCATCCGAAACCCGCCCCCGCAACGTGGCAATGCTGTACTGCATCAAAACGTAAGCCGTCCCCCGGCGATCATCGCGCGCTTTTCCCTTGCGTTACTGCGATGATCGCCGAGGCTGGCGGGCCGTGGAATTCTTTCTCACCGCCGTAGTTCTCGGCGAGCTGCTCTTTGTCTGGTACGTGCTGTATCGTCGCTTCTTGCATCGCGGCGAGAGTCGCGGTGCGGCCGTGCTCTATGCATACGTAACGCTGCTCGCCGGTGTTTCCATTTTCGCGCAACTCTGTCTGTGGCTCGGCCTCGGAAACTGGTCCTGGATCGGCGATGCGACGGCCGTTGCGCTGGCCTGGTTGTATCTGCGGCGCACCGAGGGATTGCCGGCTTCGTCGGATCCCGGGCTGACCTTTCGCGAAGTACCGCTGCTGCCGAAGCTCGCGTACGGAGCGGTGTTTGTCTATCTGGCGTTGCAGGCGCTTTTGCTGCCGTTACTCAATCACGACAGCCACGCGTACAACCTGGCGCGGGTGTTCATCTATCAACAGCAGGGCACGCTCTTTCCGGAGCACGTCAACTATCTCGCGCAGTCCACGTTTTCGCACGCCGGCGATGTGTTGTTCTTTCTGTTTACGCGCTTCTACTCCACCTACGCCACCGGCATCTTCAGTTACCTGGCCTGGCTGTGCATTCTCGTCGGCGCCTTTGAAACGACGTGGCGGCACTTTCACGATCGACGCCTGGCCTGGGTCGTTACGGCAATCGCGGCCGGGTTCATTCTGCCGATTCTACAGGCGACGTCTTCGAAGCCGGACATCCTCAGTGCCGTCGCCTGCACGGCGGCCCTTCTGGCCGTGGGCCGGGAAAGCGGGCGCTTTCGTTCGGGCATGTTCGTGCTGGCCGGCGCCTTTGCCGTCGTGGTGAAACCCTACGCCGGCGCCATGATTCTGCCCCTGGCATTGTTTGTCATCCTGCGCGCCGCGCGTGACGGGGCCGTTGTCGGTCTCCGGCCGCGCACGGTTTCGGCGAAGCTGCTCCACGTCATGGCCGTGGCGCACGTCGTACTCCTCGGCGCGCTGATGTACATGAACTACGCGCGCTACGGAACGACCGTCGGCGACGTAGAGTTTTATCAATTGCACTTAAACGATGACGGCATCACCGGCGCGGCGGCGAATCTGCTGCGCTACTTTTTGCAGACACTTGCCTGGCCCGGTGCGACGGTCCTCAACGATTGGTACGCGTTACTGCCGTCGTGGCTGCAACAGGCCGGCGTGCGGGATGGGGCTCCGCTGCAGATCGTGGCGTCCGCGCATTCGTTCCGGCCGTACGAAGATTCTTCCTGGTTCGGCTTTGCCGGTGCGCTCCTGGTTCCCCCTGCCGTAATTTATGCCCTGGTGCGCGGCACCTGGTTCCTGCGCGCGCTGAGCGCGTCTTTGCTGATCTGCTTAATCTTACTTTCCTGGAATCTTGCGTGGGCTCCCTGGAACAATCGTTACTTCACCGTATTCTTCGCGCTCACGCCGTTGCTCATCGCCGTTCTCCTGCGGCCCCTGGTGCAGATCGGTCCGGCGCGTGTGATCCTGGTTCTGTTGTCTCTCGTGAGTACGCTGTGCGCCGCCCTGGGGAACTCTTCGCGACCGGCCCATCTCTTTCCGACCCTGGTGCAACACCGGGAAGTCATGGAGCGATTCGTATACGATGCTCCCGTACTGCGAGAATATCGCCGGTATGTACCGGTCGGTTCTGAAGTCCTGGTCATCGCACTCCCGGACGCCCGGGTCTACGGTTTCCTGGCGGCGAGTCAAGGCGTTCATGTGGATTTGAACGCGCCGGATCGAATCATTCGGGCGGACGAGAGAGGGATCGATCAACTGGACATGGAACACGTCGAAGGTCTGCTCCGCCACTATGATCGCGTGGTACTGGTGGGGGTTCTCCCGCCGGCATGGCTGGAAAAAAACGGCGAACGCCTGTACGGCGTCGATTCCAACGGCAACCCGCATACGCCGTTTGCGATTTACGCGTTGCGCTGACTCAGGCCGCCGCTTCTTTGTCGTCGCCGATCCAGAAGTAACGTTCGTAGGGCGGGTCCACCTCCCGCACGCCCACTAACTTCCGCTCAATCAAACTCTGCAAAATCGCGTGGATCGTCGCCAGGGCCGTAATGTAATGGCCGCCGGACTTCGCGCGTTCGCCGATGGCCTCGCGGGTCATTACGGCCAGGTCGTACTCGCCGCTCTGCAGCCGCCGCATAATGCCGCGTTCCAGCAAGGCCAGGGACTTGCGGATGCGACGGATGGCCTGCTTCGGCTTTTCCGGTTCGGCACCGTGGGCCGGCAGCAGCCGCTGAATGGGGAGTTCCATGAGCCGATCCAACGACGCGTAGTAATCGCTTAAGTTGCCGTCCAGCTCGGCGTAGATGGCGGAGATGTTTTCGAGGACCAGGTCGCCGGTAAAGTAGATGCCTTCGCCCAGAATGTACGGGGTGAGGTGCCACATGTTGTGACCGGGCGTATGCAGAAAGCCGATCTCCCGATCGCCGATGCGAATGACGTCGCCTTCGACGAGCTCAATGTCCATGCGCATGTCCAGGTCCACGCGATCGCCCTGTTCCACGGACGCCAGAAAACGTTGCCAGCCCGTGGCGGCGCGGTCGAGTTCGAAGTCGCGGTCCTCGCGATCGTCGTGGGCCTTGTAAATGAGCCGATTCATGGCGCGCTGAAAGCGTCCAACGAACTTTACGAAGTTACCGACGTAGTCCGCCATGCCGGCCATGCCGTAGAGCTTCGCGTCGGTGTAATGGCGAATCGTCAGTGCCGCGCTGATGTGATCGATGTGTTCATGCGTATAGAAGATGTGTTTGATCTTATGCAACGACAGTCCGATCTTACGCAGCGCGCGCTGGAGCAGGCCCAGGTTCTGAATGTAGCCGGAGTCGATGAGCGCCGGTTCGCCGGAGTTGATGATGTAGATGTTGTTGTCCGCGTAGAAGGGCTGCGGGATCGGCACGCAAAAAATATCGGGTCCGACTTCTTTGATCTCGGGAAGACTTTCGTATTTGTGGACTTGCATAGGAGGATTTTGACTCCGAGGACCGAGGGGCCGAGGTGGAAGATGAGATTCTTAAAAGATCAAGTCAAACTGCGTATGCGAGCAAGCGTGCAAAGTGAATCCCCTCTCCCCAAAAAACCTCGGTACTCGGAGTTCATATTGCTTTCAAAGTTACTGCAACTCTTTCAACACACCTTCCATGATGTCCAGCCCCGCCGCAGCCAGTTCCAGGCCGACGTTCAGCGGCGGCATAATGCGAATGACGTTGCCCGCCGTGCAGTTGATGATGAGGCCCTTATCGCGGCAGGCGCGCACGAAGTCCAGGCCCGGTCGGTCCAGCTCCACGCCGATGTGCAGGCCCATGCCGCGGACATCTTTGACCGCCGGGAATTGAGTCTCCCAGACTTTCAACCGGCGAAAGAAATACTCGGACATGGCCGCTACGTTGTTCAGGAGCTCGCGTCCGATGATGATCTTCAGCGTTTCGAAGGCCACACGGCACGTAAGATGATTGCCGCCGAACGTGGAGCCGTGTTTACCCGGACCCAGAAACGGTGCGTACTTTTCCGCCGCGATCATGGCCCCGATGGGCAGGCCGTTGCCCAGGGCCTTCGCCAGGGTCATGACGTCCGGCTGGATTCCGTAGTGCTCGTAGGCAAACAGTTTGCCCGTGCGACCTAAGCCGGTCTGGATTTCGTCGGCGATGAACAGGACCTCGTATTCGTCGCAGAGTTCGCGCAGGCGGTTCACGAAGTCCTGCTCCATGACGTGGATGCCGCCCTCGCCCTGGACGAACTCGATGAAGACGCCGCAGAGATTGTTGCCGTTGTTTTCGAACTCGCGTTCCAGCAGGTCGACGTCGTTCGCGGGCAAGTAGGTGATATCGCCTTTCAGAATGGGGCCGAAGCCGCCGTGGACTTTTTCCTGGGGCGTGAGGACCATGGCCGCCGTGGTGCGGCCGTGAAAGGCGTGATCGAACGTAATGAAACCGCCGGCGCCGTCCTTGTGTTCCTGGCCGAAGCTGCGCGCGAGTTTGAACGCGGCCTCGTTGGCCTCGGTACCGGAGTTGGCAAAGAAGACCTTGCCGGGAAAGGAGTGGCCGATGAGCGCCTCGGCGAGCAGGGCCTGCTCCGCGCTGAAGAACAGATTCGATGAGTGCAACAGCCGCTCGGCCTGATCACGAATGGCTTCGACGACGTCGGCTTCGCCGTGGCCCAGGTTCGTGACGGAGATGCCGCAGAGAAAGTCGATGTACTGTTTGCCGTCGGTATCGTAGACATAACCGCCCTGGCCGAAGGAGAGCGCGATCTCCATGGGATGGCTGTAGTTGCCCAGCAGAAACTTCTCGGACTTTTCTTTGATCTCTTCGAGGCTGAGCGTCTGGAAAAAATCGGCGGTATCGATCGACATGGCGGTGCCCTCTATTATAGATAGAATTTCGCGAGAATGCGAGCGATCAACCAGAATTGCGCCGAAAAATGATTGGCGTGCCCACGAGTGCCGGCACCGTTCCTCGTGCCGTTTCGTAACTCCGCATTTTCCACCGGCCTCGCGGCCGCCCTCTTGCTCGTGTTGATCGGCGGGCCTCTGTTCTACGGTGTTGCGCATCGCGCGTCGTGGCCCGAGACCCCCGGTTCCAACGACGGCTCCATCCTTGAACTCGATGTTCTGCACGCGACGGAATTCCGACAACGACTCGGCCCGTACTCGCGCTTTCACTGGAATCATCCCGGGCCGCTGTACTTTTATCTGGCGGCGCCGTTGTACGCGTTTTTCGAAAACGAAAGTTTCGCCGTAAATCTGGCCGCGGCTTTGATCAAGAGCGTTTGCCTCGCCGGCATTGTGATGATGTTGTTGCGTCGCGCGTCGCCCGGCTTCGCGTTGATGGGAATGATCGGCCTCGCCGCCACACAGTGGCCGGTCTGGAACGTGCCGCTGTACATTGACGACGCGTATCCCTGGAACTCCCTGTACAACATCTGGAACCCCGTCATCGTTCTGCTGCCGGTCCTCGCGTTGCAGTTCGCCGGCGCTCTGTTCGCCGCGGGCAGGGTTTACATGATCGTGCCGATGGCAATACTCGGCAGCCTCGCTGTGCAATGTCACATTGGGACGGCGCCGGTGGTTGGTGCCACCGGGCTCTCGGCCGTCGTGATGTACGCGCTACAACGTCCGCGCGCTGCCTTCGGTCCGGAAGAGTGGCGGGCCGGCCTCGGTCTGATTTTCGCGGCGCTGTTGATCTGGGCGCCGCCCCTGCACGAAGAGTTAACTGAAAGTCCGGGTAACTTAACGAAGCTCGCCGCGTTCGCCCTGCACGGCGCGCCGGAGTTGCCGCGGCCGGACTTTGCTGCGGCCCTGGCCACGGTCGTGGCAAAACTCGCGAGCTTTCCGATGCTGCCGTATCTGGCGTGGGCCGGCAAAATGCAAACGCCGGCTATCTGCTGCAACCGGCACCGTTCGCGGCGGCGGTCGTCATCGTGCTGATGGAAGTCGCGCTGCTGGCGTACGGCGTGCTTCGAAATCATATCAACAGGCGCGGCTTCGAACGCAACCTGGGTGTGCTGACCGGCGTCGCCATCCTGGTCGCCGTACTTTCCGTGAAAAGCGTGCGCGGAGAGCCGTACGATTATTTGTACGATTGGACGATGTATGTCGGATTCTTGCTGACGCTTGGCGCCGCGGGTGTCCTGACTCTGAATCGCGGCGGGCACGGATCGTTAATGATTGGCGGAATCATATTAGTGGTTGCCGCCGCATCTTACAACGCCGCGCACTTCGCGCGTAGCGACTACTTCGGCCGTACCAGTGATCGTGCGGCGAGCTACGCGAAACTGCGCAACTATCTCGACGAGCACAACATCGAGCGCCCGGTCATTTACATGCCGGCGCAGGGCTTCGACCACTGGAACTATTATGCGGAACTCCTGCTGCTCCTTGTGCGCGAAGGCCGGGACGCGCGGGTGGAAGGCCGGGTGGCGTTCATGTTCGGCCGGGCGCGGATGGTTGATCCTGCGCGACCGCCGGACGGACGTTTGTTGTTTACCGACGCCGCGGGATTTGCGGAATCGAAGCGCGTGTTTTCGGAGCTGGAGCTGATCGTTCGTGACGGGCCGGTCTGGATCGGGGCGCTGAAGCAGTAACGCAGAGTTAGGACCGAAAAAACGTGGCAGGATCATGCGGTCGTAAGTAATCCGGTCTGGAGTGCCCATGGACCTGACCGCGAAGCCAACCCCCGCGGACGAAGAGTTCGTGCAACGTATCCGGGGGATCTGGAATAACTTTAGATTAAAACTCGATCTGCCTTTGATCGACCTCCAGCATATCTGGTTGATTGCGTTGGTCGTTCGCCTTGAACGGACCGAGGCCGCCCTGGATGCGCGCCCGGATCACGGTCAGGGCGATGCGGGGAGCCGCATCTTTCAACAGGTTCTGCAAGAAGCCCTCGACTACGCCGTTCATCATTTTTCGCTCGAAGAGAAATTGCTGGAGCGCATGGAGTTTCCGGGGCTGGAACCTCATGCCGCGCGGCACAAGCAGTTCATTCTCGGCCTGAACAAACACGCCGAAGAATTTCGGAGCGGGAAATCCGGAATGGCGCGCAAGCTGCTCACCACGCTCAAGCAATGGTTGTATCAGCACATCGCGAAGGACGATCAGGATTATTACGATTACTTACGAAACCAGGACCGGGACGCCCGGGCGGTCTGCCAGGCGGTCCTGGAAGAAGGGCTGACCGAGATCCGCCCGGAGCAACAGGAGCTCTACTATAAAGTAATTCGTCCGGCCGAGTGGGAGGCCGATACGCTCGAACGGCGGGCCATGCTCAAACTCGTGAGTGACGTGTGGTATCATTATAATCTGCACATCGGCCTGCCCATCGTGGACATGCAACATCTCTGGCTCATACAACAGGTCGTGCAACTGGACTACGCGATCCATCACGAGTACGAGGAGCGCCGGGAACGCTTTAACGCGGCCCTGAGCGATGCGATCTCTTACATCCAGGAACACTTCTCCACCGAAGAGAAAATCATGGAGCACTTCGAGTACAAACATTTCGAAGAGCATCGCCAGCAACATCGTCGCTTCGTACAGTTCGTGCAAAAACGCAACGAGCAGTACAAGGCCGGCGATGAGAAAGCCATCTTCGGTTTACTCCACGATCTCAAGGAGTGGCTGATCAGCCACATCGCCGTGGAAGACAAGAAGTTGTTCTTCTATTTTCAGAATCGCCGGCCGGAGGTTCTGGGCTTCTGCAAACAGGCAGTGGAGGAGGGGGACTTCATCATCCGCCGGGGATTCCTGAAACTCTACAAGGCCATCGTGCAGGAGGGGCCCGTCACCGACCCGGACGAAGACGATGGATCGAAAGACAGCGAGGTCGTCCAGGACAGCGGAGTGATGGAGTAGCCCGCAGGAACCGCGGCAGGGTGCCTAATTTCCCAGGCAATCCACATCCACGTTGCACGCCTTTCCGGAATTGGAGCACACCTTTTTGCCGAACGTACCGACCCTGCACTCACCTTTGATCGGCGGGTTGATGCCGCCGGTGCACACGCCGTCCACACATTTCTTGCCGGTGCCGCACTGGATGTCCATCATGCAACCGGAGCTGCCGCCCGAATTCCCGCCGCCGTTTTCGGGGCCGACCTGTTCCGGTCCCACGTCCGGGCCGATCTTGCCGGGGCCGATTTGCCCCGGACCGACCTGACCCTGCAGCAGGGTGGGAACGGCCAGCAGAAGGAACATGATCATGACAGCTCTCGGTCGATGCATTAACAAACGTCCTGTAAGATATTTATAACATCAACTTAAAATTTCCACAAGCTCGGCGACCGACTCCAGCACGCCGTCCGGCTGCACTTTCGAGCGCGCCACGAGTTCCGGACGATACTTGCCGGTCTTTACGAGCACGCCGCGGAAGCCGGCGTTCTGCGCGCCGCCGACGTCCGAGTCGATGTCGTCGCCGATCATCACCATGCGTTCCGCCGGCACGCCCAGGTCTTCGCGAGCGGCGTCGAAGAAAGAATGCGAAGGTTTGCCGATGACCACGGCGTCTTTGCCCGTGGCGTACTCGAGGCCGGCGACGAAGGCGCCGATGTCCAGGTGCAATCCCTCCGTGGTCTGGCTGTACTTGCTCTTATGCAGGGCCACCAGCTGCGCGCCCAGGGTGATCATCTCGAACAGCTTGTTCATGATCTGGTAGTTCCAGCGATCGCCGATGTCGCCGATGATCACGGCGTCCGGATTCGTATGCGCCACCGGAAAGGCCGAGAAGTCTTTTTTTGTGTCGTCCGCCACGATCAAATGCACCGTGGGATTCTTGAAATGATGCTCCAGGTAGACGCAGGCGGCCTGGGCCGGACTGAAAATCTCTTCTTTCTCAATGGGCAAGCCGAGATTCGTAAGCTTCTTGTGAAGCGCATCTAACGAAGACGTGGTCGTATTCGTGGTGAAACGACAGGGCAGGCCCCGGGAACGCACGCATTCGATCGCTTTCCGGCCGCCGTCGATGGCGGAGTCGCCGACGTAGAGGACGCCGTTCAAATCAAAGAGCACCGCATCGACGTTCTCAAAGAGATCACGCACCATGCATCGAAGAAACGACGGCAGCCACCAGAGCGCAAACGATTTTAGCCCGTGTCTCGAATAACTACTGGACATAATCCGACGAAAGTTGGTCCTGGCTATATAGCGCGTGTTGCGTGCGTCGCTCTGTGTTACGGAACTATGAAACTGAACAACTACACGGAAAACGTATACGTGGCGCAGTCCACGATTCACGGTCGCGGACTGTTCGCCAGAAAACTCATTGAACCCGGCGAGTACATTGGAACCTACGAAGGGCCGTTCGCGAAGCGCAATGGAACGCACGTCCTGTGGATTGAGGACGAGGACGGCCGGGAAGTCGGCATTTCCGGTCGCAACTCACTGCGTTTTGCAAATCACGCGAAGACTCCCAACGCCGAGTTCGAAGGTTTCGATCTCTACGCTCAAGAGAGCATCCAGCCGAACACCGAAATCACCGTGGACTACGGCGACGACTGGGAAGACGTGGGCTGATCACATCGCGTCGAGAATGCCGTTCAGCGTCGCACTCGGACGCATGGCCGCCGAGGTCTTCTCGTCGTTCGGCTGAAAGTAGCCGCCCATGTCCACCTTGCCGCCCTGGGCGCCGTTCAGCTCTTCCAGGATCTGGTCCTGTTGCGCGGACATCTTTTCGGCGATGCCCTTGAACTTCGATTGCAGTTCCGCGTCGTCGGACTGCGCGGCCAGGGCTTCAGCCCAGTAGAGCGCCAGGTAAAAGTGACTGCCGCGGTTGTCCAGTTCGCCGACCTTGCGGGACGGCGAGCGGCCGTTCTCCAGGAATTTCTCGACGGCCTGGTCGAGGGTCTTCGCCAGCACGCCCGCTTTTGCGTTGCCGGTCTTTTCGTGGACGTGTTCGAAGGAAGCGACCACCGCGGTGAACTCGCCGAGGGAATCCCAGCGTAAGTGATTCTCGTCGACGAACTGCTGCACGTGCTTCGGAGCGGAGCCGCCGGCGCCGGTTTCGAAAAGGCCGCCGCCGTTCAAAAGCGGCACGATGGAAAGCATGCGCGCACTCGTGCCGAGTTCCAGGATGGGAAAGAGATCCGTAAGATAATCTCGCAGAACATTACCGGTAACCGAGATGGTATCCTGGCCCTTGCGAATGCGTTCCAGGGAGAACTGCATGGCCTCCAGCGGCGCCATAATATGCACCTCGACGTCTCCTATGTCATGGTCCTTTAAGTAGGTGCCGACCTTCTGAATCAACTGCGCGTCGTGGGCGCGGTTTTTGTCCAGCCAGAACACCGCCGGTGTGCCGGATGCCTTCGCCCGGTTGACTGCAAGTTTGACCCAATCCCGGATGGGTTCGTCTTTGGCCTGGCACATGCGAAAGATGTCGCCGGGTTCCACCTTTTGTTCCATGAGCGTTTTGCCCGCGCCGTCGACGACGCGGATCACGCCGTTGCCCGGCGCCTCAAAGGTTTTATCGTGGGAGCCGTACTCCTCGGCCTTGCGCGCCATGAGGCCGACGTTCGGTACGCTGCCCATGGTCGACGGATCGAGCTGGCCGTGCTTCTGACAGTCCTCGATGATCGCCTGGTACATCGTTGCATAGCTGCGGTCCGGGATCATGGCCGTGCAGTCCTGTAGTTCGTCGTTGGTGTTCCACATCTTGCCGCCGTCGCGCACGACGTTCGGCATGGACGCGTCGATGATGACGTTGTTCGGCACGTGCAGGTTCGTAATGCCCTTGCGCGAGTCCACCATGGCGAGGCCCGGGCGTGTTTCGTAGACCGCGGCCAGGTCGGCTTCGATCTCTTTGCGTTTGTCGTCCGGCAGCGTTTCGATTTTGGCGTAGACGTCGGCCACGCCGTTGTTCGCGTTCACGCCCAGTTCTTTGAAAGTCGCCGCGTGTTTCTCGAAGACGTCGGCGTAGTAGACTTCGACGCAGTGGCCGAACATGATGGGGTCCGAGACCTTCATCATGGTGGCCTTCAGGTGCAGCGAGAGCAGGGTGCCGTCGGCTTTGTTCCTGTCGATCTCCGCGGCGAAGAACTCCCGGAGTTGTTTCACGTTCATGACCGAGCAATCGATGACTTCGCCGGCTAACAGCGCAATCTTATCTTTTAGTACGGTGGACTTACCGTCGGCGCCGACGAACTCGATCTTCGCCTCGCCGGCCGCACTCATGGTGACGGACTGTTCGGTTTCGTAGAAGTCGCCGCCGGACATGTGCGCCACCCGGGTCTTCGAGGATTCCGGCCAGGGTTTCATCATCTTATGCGGATTTTTGCGCGCGAAGTTTTTCACGGACGCGGCGGCGCGGCGGTCGGAGTTGCCCTCGCGGAGCACCGGGTTGACCGCGGAGCCCAGGACCTTTGCGTAACGTTCTTTGATTTTCTTTTCGTCGTCGTTCTTCGGATTCGCGGGATAGTCCGGCAGTTGGTAACCGTGCTCACGGAGTTCCTTGATGGCCGCTTCGAGCTGCGGGATGGAAGCGCTGATGTTCGGGAGTTTGATGACGTTGGCCTCGGGTTTCTTCACGAGTTCGCCCAGGTTCGCCAGGTCGTCGGGTTGCTTTTGTTCGTCGCTGAGGTTGTCGGGAAAGTTGGCGATGATGCGGCCGGCCAGGGAGATGTCGCTGGTTTCGAAATCGATGCCGCAGCCGTTGGTGAAGGCCTGGAGGATCGGCAGGAGCGAGTAACTCGCGAGGGCGGGGGCTTCGTCGACTTTGGTCCAGATGATTTTCGTTGTCATTGCAGACCAGAAACGCCGGGAAAATCCCCCGCGTCAAGCTGCAAAGCCGCGCTGTAAGCCCTGTCACTCGCGGACTCAGCCGTTCTGTACGATCGCCCGAACGTTTATGCTGAGATTTCCCACCGGAGCGGCCGTATCTTCGCCCAGGCCGCGGACTTCCCGGCGCCCGGAGCCTGTCGCGCCCGGTGCGCCGAAGAGCTCTAACTGCATTTCGTTGATCATTACGATCCAGTAGTGCTTCCCGCCGGCCGCGGCGTAGATGCCGGCCTTCTCGCGATCATACTCCACCCCGCCGGCGGCGACCCATTGCTTCCGCAAAAATTCGGGGCCGTCCGTTACCGTGCCAGGGCGTCTTCGAGGGTATCGCAGAAGGTTATCTCGTTCTTCTGCAAGACGGCGGAAAGCACGCGCAGCACCGAAGGTTGCAGGCCGACGACGCAGAACTTGCCCGCGCGTTTCGCGAGTTCGTGTTGGGCTTTGAAGATGAGGGCGATGGCGGAGCTGTCGATGAAGGCGGTCTCGCTCAGATCGAGAATGAGCTTCTCGGTTCCCGGATCTTCGACGGCCTTGAGCAAACCCTCACGGACGTCCGGCAGGGAAAACATGGTCACTTCCGACTCGTGCAGGCGGACGATGACCGTGCTGCCCCGGGTTTCGGAGGAAAGGATGTCGCGGTCTTCTTCTTCGGTCATAAGAGGTTCGCGTGCGAACGCAGTCTGCGTTTTGCGCGGTAGTGCGCAAGTAAGAAAAGAATTGAAAATTACCCGCAGGGCGTTTCTCTTTCCCGTGCTCAATCGGCTGCACTGTGAAATTCTGGGCATCCCCGACGACGCCGGCGAGGACGAGGTCCGCCGCGCCTACCGTCGCCTGGCCCGGGACAATCATCCGGATCGTTATCCCGCCGACCGTCGCCCGCGCCAGGAAGCCATCATGATGCGCATCAACGACGCGTATCGCCAGGTGCGACTGCACTTACGATCGGAAACAGTGACCGGCCGGTCGTCGCCGCCGGCTCCGGAAACGCGCGGTTGGTACCACGATCTGCACGGCGACGACGTGCCGGTGAGCGACGCAAGCGGCGTCGGCCATCACAAGGATCCGGCGTACGCGTACTACAAGCAGGGCTTCTTAAACTACAGCGCCGGCGTCGGCGGCATGCAGGCCGGTCGCGTTTCGAAGCTTCTCCCGAATGCCGAGGGCCTCGCCCGGGCCACCACGGCGCTGCGTAAGTTCCAGGCGGCGTACTCTTATTTCATTCGTGTCGTCGAGGATTATCCGGACAGCATCTGGGCCCCGGATGCCGGCTACCGTCTGCGGCGCATCGAGCGGTTTAACATCATCTATCGACGCATTTACAAGAACCTGCAAGAACGTGTCGTCGAATCAGAGCCGCCCCGAACAGAAAGTTAGAATGTAAGTTAAGACTTTTTTGGGCGCGTCGCCTTCGGCGACCGCGCTTTCCGGGGCTCCGCCTTCGGCTGCGGTCTCGGCCTCCGGCCGAGACTGGCCTTCGGCCACCCCTCCAATCGCTCGCGCGAAGAGTTGTGGATTTCAAGCGCGAGGGGCACGCCCAAAAAAATCCGACCCGATCCATTACACTCTGATTCGGGGCGTGCCCGTACTTAAGCCACATCCACCACGACGATCGTGAAGTCGTCGTCGAAGCCGCGACCGTGGTCGGCCCACTCGTGCAGCGACTCGAAGCAGCGTTCCGTAAGAGTTTCCGCAGTAAGGTTAGCGTGAAGACGCAGGAGATCGTGAAAACGATCTTCGCCGAACATTTCGCCGTCCCGATTGCGACATTCGATGATGCCGTCGGTGTACATCACCAGGCGATCGCCGGGATGCACGTCGGTTTCCATGAGGCGGTACTCGTACTCGCGCTTGATGCCGATACCGATCCCGCGCACCGAAAGTTCGCGAATGTCCGGCTCGCCCTCGGGCCGGCCGCCGTTGCGATGGTGCAGCAACACCGGCGGGTGTCCGGCCGCCGAGAGACTCAGGCGCCGGGAACGTAAGTCCAGGAATAGATACGACGCGGTCACGAAACCGTTGCTCATGCGATCGATGAGCGTGTTGTTCATGAAGTCCAGCAGGCGATCGGGGCGTCGGGCGTGCAGGTATTGGCCGGCGAAGGCGACCTTTACCATGGACGCGCCGAGGGCGGCCGGCACGCCGTGACCGCAGACATCGGCAATGAGTACGCCCAGGCCGTCACCGGCTTCGAAAAAATCGTAGAAGTCCCCGCCGATGGCGTCCATGGGAACGTAGCGTCCGTGGACCGTGAGCCCGGGAATGCGAGGATAGTTTTCCGGCAGCGTGGCGAGCTGAATGTTCTTTGCGATGCTTAATTCTTTTTCGAGAGCGGTTAAGCGTTCCCGATCGCGCATCATGCGGCGCAAGGAACCGGTCATAATGTTGAAGTAGCGCGTGAGCAGACCGATTTCGTCACGCATGGGAACGGGGAGGTGTACTTTCAGGTCTCCGGCGTTCACGCGTTCCATGCCCTGGAGCAACGAGTCCAGGCGTCGGGCAAAGATGCGCCGGTAGGCGAACGGCAAAAACGTAAAGACGCCGCCGGTAATGAAAACGCTCAGGCCCATGAGCAAAGCGGCGAGTTCGTGGATCGCCTCGCGGAGTTCCAGATAGGCGAAGCCGACGCCGAAGCGCCGGCCGTCGCTGTCGAAAACATTCTCGAGAAAGTAGGTGGACGGGGCTTCCTGGTCCACGAAACGAATGCGCAGTTGCTGACCCCGGGCCAGTTTGAAGTCCATGACGATCAGGTCGTCCACACTCAGACCCTGGCCGGTGTAGCGCATTACGGCGCCGTCTTCGGTGTACTCCAGGACGTAGTGGATATAGTCCGGAACGGCGCTGTAATCATCATGCCTCGCAAGATTGCCGATCAATTCGGCGGTATAGTACCGGATCTCTTCGACCTCCGATCGCGCCATGGCGAGCATGGAGGCGGAGATGGCCAGAAACAGCAACGTACCGCCGGAAAGCGCGACGCTCAACAGGCGGTCCAGGAACGGCGTGCTTACCCGGGCATGGCCGAGGAGGGCCAGGTAAAACAACAACTGCACCAGCATGGTGGATCCGCAGAGCAGCACGTAAAACGGCGCCCACATGGCGTCGTTCAGAAACGTGAAGACGGATACCATCGTAACAGCGAAGGTTGCCAGGGTGGCCACGGCGAAGGCAATGAACTGTTTCACGTAGCGTCGGCGAAAGAGCATTGCCTTGCGTACGATGACGATCAGGATCCAGGCCTGAGAGGCCAGGAAGACCGTCTGTACCGGAAGCAACGCCCGGCCGGCGCCCTTGAAAAAATAAAACTGCGCCGCCACGTTAAAATGAATCGAGCGTCCGTAGGTCAGGTACACGGGATACGCGGCCGCCGCCGTAGTGAGCAGGAGCATCAAACCCACGACGATCTTAGATTCTCTTCGGTGAATGTTAAAGGGGAAACTGTACACGAAGCCCGCGAACACCGGGGCGATGAAGAAAACAGTCAGCACGCCGTACATGGAGTAGGCCGCCCAGGGGGCCAGGAAGGACGTGCCGATCATGTAAGCGATGTTGAAGACGAGCCAGATTACGAAATAGGCGATGAGATAGCCCCGGGCCTCCAGGCGCGAGCGCATGCGCAGAAGGAAGTACAGGAAGGTCGCCGCCAGTAAAGCGACGGTGAAGAAGCCGGCGGATGGATACGTAAGGTACAGCGCTTCCATACTGGATGAAGCGGTGCGGGAAACGCCGGCCGGATTTTGGTGGCCGGAGGCGTTCCTCGCGCGAATGTGTCCATGCTGTGGATGCCTTCCAGAAAATCCTCGATCTTTTTCGTCGCCACGATGTGGGCGCGGGCTCCGTTCTCGCGAAACAACACCTGACGGACGAGATCATGAGCTGGCCGCCGGAGCAAAAGATGAAGATGCGTGACGCCTGGCATCGCCTCGTTGGCGAAGGTTACGTCATAGAAGGTGATCCCCGCGGGCCCACGCTTACGCCGAAAGGCCGGGCCGCTGTGGACCAGCTCCCGCCGTCCTGACCACGAATACCGTGTGCATCATTTCCCCGGGCTCATCCTGGCCACATCTCACCAATAAATCTGCCTACAAAACGTGCATTCATGGATTTTTTTGTGCTCCGCACTAAAAAATCACGTTCGTGCCACGGCCTCGTAAAGAATTCTGCCGTATATATCAGTATATACAAGGTCTCAGCCGAGCACCGGGCCCTGCCTTCGACAAACGAGATCGAGGGTGTGGAGCGCCGGAAGGAGGTGCTATGCTGACTCAAACTGAACAGACGGATACGAGAAACGGATCGATCGACATCCTGCTCGAACGCATCGGGCATCTGGAAGAAGAACTGCGGTCGATCAACGACATCGCGGCCATGGCCAATCGCTCCATCCGCTCCCAGCGCTACGAAGAGCTGGAAGATTACCGGCAAATGCTGGAAGAACGCCTGCACGGGCCGGCGGCGTAAAGCTTGCCGTCGGTGCCGGGCGGCCTAAAACAAGGTATGTCACGGTGTACCTTGCGGGTCCTCGTCGCCACTCCCATCTTCATCGCTGCTCTCGCGGCGGTGCAGGCTCCCCTTCGCTCCGATTCCAGCACGACCTGGAATCGCCTCTACTCCAACGAAGCTTCCGCTACGTCGTTCCTGAAGAATAACTGGAACAAGTACACGGAGAACTATCATCCGAATTACGCCCTCGACGATCGGCCCGAGACGGCCTGGGTCGAAGGCGTGGAGGGCCACGGGGAACAGCAGAATCTCATGTACCGTGTCTCGCCGCTGTCGGTGAAACTTTCGATTCGCAACGGTTACCAGAAGTCGAAGGCGCTCTTTGCGAAGAACTCCATGCCGAAGGACGTGATCGTTTCGTTGCACGCCCCGGGCATGCAAACCGTCGCCGAGAAGAAGTTTACCCTCCAGAAAAAGTGGGGCTTCCAGGACGTGTCGCTGCCGATTCCAGAAGAGCGCGGTTTCGCGTTTGTAAAGGTGACGGTACTTTCTGTTTACCCGGGGTCCACGTACGCGGATACCTGCGTTTCGGATATCCGCACGTTTGTGGATTCGCAGGTCGCCTACAATGCCGACGTGGAACTCGCGAAGCAGAAGCAACTCGATGCGTGGGTGAAGGAACGCTTTCAAACGGCGAAGTACTTCGCGGCCTTGCCGAAGGAGTATCCGTTTGCGGGTACGCAGTTTGATCGGCATACTGCTGCGATGAGCAGCGACGCCCAGGCGACGTTTGCGAGCAAACGCAAGGAGCTTGCCGCGATTCAGGAGAGACTGCGCGGTTCGAAGAAATGGTATCGCTGGGTGGCCGCCGACCAGATCAAATTACCGGATGGGCTCTGGCGCGTGGAGGATCTGGGACGGTTTCTGCGGCTTGAAAATCTGTCCTTCTTCGAACCCAGGGATAATGTCGAGTTACGTGAACACGTTCGTTCGGCCGCGAACAAGGATTTTGAATTGGGCGAGGCGGAGCGATGGGTCAGCAACATTAAACAGGAAGCGGTTTCCGGTACGGACAGTACTCCGCGCTATCTGTACTTCTGGCATAAGGCTATCCATGAAGAGCGGACCGTCTATGTAACGATGAGCCACTATCTTCTTGAGTATGATCAGAAAGGTCGTCTGATCCGATATTTTCTGACGCGGAACTTCGATGATCGAGGCGAGCACATGCCCGGGGGCACGACGGAGTTAATAAAGGTGGTCCGATTTCAATGGATCGGGGGGCGGATCGCAAAAATCCTGGTAGAGGAAATGGAGGAATCGCGCCGGGTGACGGGGTCCGAGACAACAACCAGTTACCGCGTCAGTGCTTACAGTCCGGATACATGAAGCTACGCCGGCTGATGCGACGGCCCGCCGCTCTCACCGCCGCAATCCTCGCCGCCGGCATGGTGGGCGGTGCTCTGGTGGCCGATCACACCGGCCTGGCATTCCTGGGTTTCTCTCGCGGCCTCAAGTCCTTAGATGTCAATCAAAGTACCTTAGCGCCGGCCGAATCCCTGCGCGCGGAAGATTGCGGCAGTTGCCACCAGGATGTCTACACGGACTGGCGGACCACCCGTCACGCCGTCGCCTGGACCAACGACGTCTTCCAGGACGGCTTCCGCGCCGATCAGCGTGATACCTGCGTCTATTGCCATGCGCCGCTCAAAGAACAAAGCGCCGAGATCTTTGCGAACTGGAAGTACTACGCCGATCACCGGCCGCCGTTCGCGCAACTGGCCATGCCGCCGGGGACCGATCTCGCGCGCGAGGGCGTGAACTGCGCGGTCTGCCATCTGCGCGACGGCAAGATCCTTACCGCCAACGCCGAACAGCGCAGCCTGGCCCACGACTTTCGGTACGAGCCGCGCCTGAACGACGGCTCGTTCTGCGCGAACTGCCACGAATTCAACTTTCCCGTGTTTTACCAGGGCAAGGTCGCCGGCGAAACTGAAACGCCCATGCAGACGACGTTCACGGAATGGCGCAACTATTCCGCGACGGCGCGGGCGGTCGGTCGTCCCGTCAAGAACTGTCGCGGCTGTCACATGCCCGGCGATCGACATACGTTTCGCGGCGCTCACGATCTTAAGTTGCTTAAAAGCTCCATCAAGATCGAGGCGATCCGCATGCAGGGCGCGTGCCGGTTCATTCTGCGTTCGATGAACACCGGCCACGAGAATCCCACCGGTGATTTGTTTCGCCACTACACCCTGGAGACGGCCGCGGACGGGACGACCTTTCGTTCGGTCTATCGCGTCGGCCGCTTGTTTCGCAATGAGGCGACGACGGACGGTCGTATCGTTACGCGCCTGGCCGAGAACACGGCGTTGCGCCCGTTCGAAGAACGGTTGGTTCTCGTGCCCTGCGAGCCGCACGAACCGCTGGCGTGGCGCCTGCGTTATCACTACACTTCGGAGAAAGACGAAATCCGCGGCGGGTTGCCCCTGGATCGAACCATCGTCACGATAGCGGACGGTTTTCTGTAAGCGCTAACATCTTGTAAGATGTGATTAGCCGAAGCGCACGGACCGCATGGAGATGGAGGCGTTCTGCATGCCCTCGCAGGGGAACGTCACGCTTTCACCGGGATGGGCCGTGCCGAGGACGTAGAGCAGCGGGATGTAATGATCCGGCGTCGGCACGGACATCGTGGCCGCTTCGCCCAGGTTTTCGTAGAACTGCGCCGACTTGAGTGCGCTCCATTCCCCGCCGGCGAGTTTGTCGCGCACGGCCTCGTCGAACCTGGTCGCCCAATCGAAGGGCTCCGGTTCTCCGCGCCACACGATCTGCCGGAGGTTGTGCACGATGTTGCCGCTGCCCACGATCAACACGCCCTGATCGCGTAGCGCCGTCAGCGCCGCGCCGATTTCCAGGTGGTACTCGAAGGGAGCCATCATGTCGTAGCTGAGTTGCAGGCATGGGATCTGCGCATCCGGAAGCATGTGAATCAATACCGACCAGGCCCCGTGATCCAGGCCGCGCTCGAGGTCGAGGCCGGCGTCGAAGCGATCCAGGGCGCGTTTGACTTCGCCGGCCAGGTCGGGATTGCCGGGGGCGGGGTACTTCACCTGGAAGAGTTCGTCCGGGAATCCATAGAAGTCGTAGATCGTCTCCGGTTCCGCCGTCGCCGTAATCTGCGGCGGGAAGTTTTGCGTGTACCAGTGCGCCGAGATCATCAACACGGCGCGTGTGTCTTCGCGCAGCTCGTCGCCGAGTTTGCGCCAGGCGCGGGTGTATTCGTTATCGGCAAGGGCGTTCATCGGCGAACCATGGCCGACAAAGAGGGCGGGGAGACGGGACATAGTTCCAGTATAAAAAAGAATTAACTCCGAGGACCGAGGTTTCGAGTTTTTTTCCGGAGGGTGATCGTAACGGAATGATGCTCGGCGTACGATCGCTCTCGTGAGTCTTTTCTCGGCTCCTCGGTCCTCGGAGTAGAATGATCTTACGCCTTCTATTCCGGCGGCGCCTGGTCCGCGGCTTTCGCCTGCGCTTCCTCGGCCACGCGTCCAAGGAACTCCGGTAAATCCACGCCGGCCATGCTCGCCACCTCGTGCAGCGGCGGCAGGCTCTTAATCAACGATGAAGCAAAGTTAGCCGTGGACGACGAGTCTCCGTTGCCGGAATCCCAGACGGTGACCTTGTCGATCTTGAGGTTCTTGATGGCCTCGACCTGGGTCTTCACGATCTCCTCGATCTTTTCGATCATGAGCAGGGTGGCCGCGGCCCGGGCGTCGCCGGCGGCCCCGGCCACGAGGTCGCGGTAACCCTCGGCCTTGCTCGCGAGCACCTGTTTGATGCCCTCGGCTTCCGCCTGGTACTTCGCAAGAATCGCGTCGGCCTGGCCGCGGGCTTCCCGGCGGGTTTTCTCGGCTTCGGCCTCCGCGGCAATCTCCACTTTGCGCCGTTCAATTTCTTCGCGGACAACCTCCGCGGCCGTGAGACGCTGCTCCTCGGTTTTCGCCCGGGCGCGTTCGATTTCCTCTTCGGATTTGTAGCGGGCCACCTCGCCTTCCTGGCGGGCGGCGGCTTCTTTGACGGCGAGCTGCGCGTTCGCGTCGGCGATGTTCGCCTTGGATTTGTTTTCCCCGCCGACGGCCTCGGACTCCCGCTCCTGAACGTAGATGCGCTGATCGGCCTCGGCTTTCTTGCGGCCCTTCTCAGCCTCCGCCAGGTTTTCCGCGACCTTGATTTCTTTTTCGCGGGTGGCCTCGGCCTCACCGATGGCGCCGAGTTTGTCCTGGTTGGCGACGTCGATCTTCGCGCGGTTGATGGCCTCGGACGCGGCCTTCTTACCCAGCGACTGGATGTAGTCTGATTCGTCCGTAATGTCCGTTATGTTAACGTTAATGAGGTAAAGGCCGATCTTGTTCAGCTCCGGCTCGACGTTCTTACGAATGCTTTCGAGGAACGACTCGCGATCCTGGTTGATCTGCTCAATCGTAAGCGAAGCTACCGTGAGCCGGAGCTGACCGAAGATGATTTCCCGCGCCATGTCTTCGATCTGCTCCGGCGCGAGCCCCAGCAGACGCTCGGCGGCGTTTTGCATGATGCTGGGCTGCGTGCTGATGCCCACGGTAAACGTCGACGGCACGTCGATGCGGATGTTCTGCTGCGATAGCGCGTTCTTCAGTGGAATGCTGAGCGTATGCGGCGTGAGACTGAGATAGGCGTAGTCCTGGATCAGCGGCCAGACCAGCGTGCCGCCGCCGTGGATACAATTGGCGGACTGGCCGGCCCCGACCTTACCGTAGATGACGAGGATTTGATCCGACGGGCAGCGCTTGTAGCGCGAGGCCAGAAAGACAAGCGTGGAAAATACGAGAACGATGAAGGCCAGCGCGGCCAGGACCCAGAAACCGAAACCAAACATGTGTATCTCCTGAAGGCGCACGATGTCGCCGTCTATACCATCAACCTAAACTCTTTTTACGATCAACAAATTATCGCCGATGGCGCGGACCACCTGCACCGGTTCCCCCGTGGGAATCTCCGTGCGAGTCTCCGACTGCGCGTCGAAGATCTTTAAGTGACCCTGCACGGCGACCTCGACCTGGCCGGTGGCGCCGCCGGGCGGGATGCGCAGATAGATGCGACCCTGGGCGCCCACGGCGTTTTGCAAATTCATGGTGCCCGAGGATTGCAGGCCCACCACCATGGCGAAGATCTTCGCGATGACATAGACCGCGGCCATGCCCGCCGCAAGCGCCGCGGGGACTGAAGCCACGGCGGGGAACGGACTCTGGTGCAACATGCCCAGACCCACGAGGCCGAAGATCAAAAAGAAAGCGCTGAGTCCCTGGAGCGACAGGATCTTGAAGCTCACATCGCTGCCGGCATCGAAGGGATCGTCCCCGAGATCGGCGTCGGCGCCGCTGAAATCGCCGCCCGCGTCCAGTTCGCCGTTCACGTCGCCGCCGATAAAGGAAATTGCCGTGCGCACGACGAATAACGCGCCGCCGCCGACGGCACTGAGTAAGTACAGATTGTGTAAAGTTAGGTATTCCAGCATTAGTCGAACAAAGACCTTACAGGGAAGTTAAGATTGCCGGGCGTCGGTACGGCGTCTTTGATTCCGTAGCCGATCATTTCACCGTAGGTGCGCTTTTTCGGAATCGGCCGCCGGTAGACTTCGACGCTCCGTTCTTTTGCGAGCACGATCCAGTACTCGGGCACGCCGGCTTCCGCGTAGATGCCCGTCTTCGCGCGGTCCAGCTCGGGGGCGTCGACGGCGACTTCCACAATCAGTTCCGCGGAAGTCGGATGCGCGGCGACGAATTCTTTCGGGTCCGTCCCGGATACCACGGACACATCCGGCTCCGGTTCGGAGTCACCCAGGGTGAGTGGTCCTTCTTTGCGAACTAAATATGGTTTATCGCGCAATCCTTCGTATAAGAACGTGAAGACTTCGCGGGCCACGTGTTCATGCAGCGGTGATTTGGGCATGTGCTGGTAGACCAGTCCTTCCAGGAGTTCGCAGTGATCCGGGATGAGACCGCGTGCAATGTTCCGGTGGTACTCGTCTACGGAGATGCGGCGCAGTTGTGCTCTGGCGGATGGGAGGTCCAGGAGGGGCGGGGCTGTGGCGACCGCGGGGCTCATACATCCATAATGACACCCGCTTCGTTCGGCCTGTCAATCCTTTCCGCCGATCGAACCGGGCATTTTTGTCCTCCGAACTGAGGACGCCGGCAAGGTCCGCGCCTCAGTCTTCCTGGAGTCCGCGCAGGTACTTGATCAGGGCGCGGTGTTCTTCTTTTGATTGGTGGATGTTTTCCAGGTAGTCCAGGGTGGACTCGATCCACTGCGGGTCGTCCTCGTTCTCCGTGGTAAGGAACACGCGGCGAATGTTAATGAGCGGACGCACTTCCGTGTAGCGATCGTACTTATCGTAGTACAGAAAATCGCCGACCTGGTCCTCGGTGTACTTCACGGTGTTGAGGGTGTGCATCACTTCATCGAGCCAGATCAGGCCCTTAAAGTTTCGTTCAACATAATCTACGACTTTTTGAATCTGGCCGGGTACGACGAGTTGTTTCTCCCGGGGACCGCGGACGACTTTTTTCTTACGGGACTTGCGTTTCTTCTCCGGCGTCGGCGCCTCGCTGCCGCCCCCGTCGTCCCCGGAATCTTCGCGCCGGCGCTTCGGCGCCCCGCCGAACAGAGAGGACAGCCAGGCCAGGAAGCGTGACCAGAACGACATGGCGGCGCGTTCCTTGCGCAGGCGTTCCTTTTCCTGCTCGGCCTCCCAGTCGCGAATGGCCCGGGACAGGGCGATCTGCTCGTCGATGATGTCGCCGGGGGTTACACCTTCCTGGACGTCCTTTAAGAGATCGTAGATGCCGTTTTCGTAGCCGTTACTCCGGCAAAACAGATGCACGTAGTTCCGGCGTTGCGGGTTGCGAATGAAGGCCTGCGGCAAGTTCGCGCGGAAGATGAAGTAGACGCCCTTCGCCGTACGACCGTCCGGCAGACGGCGGCGCTCTTCCATACTGGCGATGTCGTCGTGTCCCTTCATGCGCTCCACGACCGCTTTGTACAACTCTTTGCGGGGAATGTACGAATCCACGGAACGATCCGGAACCTCGAAGGTGCCTTCACTGAACAGCACCGGTTCGAATTGCATATTGAGCTTCAGAATCGTTTGCTGTGTAACCAGATCGACCAGATACTCCCGGCGGACCTCGCGAACCTTGCGCACCTGCTTCATTAAAGTGGTGTAACATTCCAGGAATGTGGGCGCGTCCTGCCAGGAATCGCCTTCGAGAAACGACGGGTGTTTCTTCAGTTCTTCCAGGTAACGTTCGTCCTGGCCGGCGCCTTTGGGTTGGATCCAGGTCGTTTCTTCCCGCGGCAATAACGCAAAGAGAATCTTGCGCGCCATTTGTACAAACAGCAGGTAAATATACTCTAACTCGGAGCGATGTTCTTTGACGCCGGCTTCGTCGGGCAGGGCGATGAGATTGTCCGCCGCGGGCTGGATCACGTGAAAGTCGCCCGCCAGAGGCAATAACACGGACCGCGCCGAACGTCGTTGCAACGCCTGCTCCGCTTCCGAGGAGACCTGGGTATACGTATGCAGTTCGCCGGAGAGATCGTCGGCTTTGCGGCGCAGGAGCGAAAGCATGGGAATCATGAGATCGTTGCGCGGTTTGACTTCTTCGGCTAAGTATTCATCGAACGAAAGGTTGCGCAGCATGGGTATCATCCGATTGAGTTCGGCCTGGCTGTCGCCTTTGAGGTTCTGATCGCGCAGAAAACGTTGCGTCACCCACTGACCGAGCTGGCCCTCGCGTTCCAGTTCGGTGATGCGTTCGTCGCGTAAATGAATGTACTCCAGCACGGCGATCACACTGCCGCGCACGCAGGCCAGCTTCACCTTCGCCACCTGTTCGCCCTTAAGCGACGCCGGGCGGATGAGTACCTTCTTAACTTCCAGGCGCGTTTTGTCCTCGCTGAGCTTGACGTACTCGAAGGGCGTGAGCGCTCCTCGTTCTTCGAGCATCTGGATGTCTTTTTCGCCCAGGTGCTGTAGTTGGTCCGGATGCGTCAGCGCCAGGTGCGACTGCTGGAACAAAAAGAAATTTTCGACGCCCTTCTGGATGGTGGCGATGTCCTTGAACGAGTGCGGGTTGAACTGAATCATCACCGCCTTGAGGTCGTCTTCGCCCATGAGGTCCGGCTCGCCGGCGAAAGCGTTGTCGATGGAAGAGGGCGTGCCCGCGTCGGCCCCGGAGATGGCCGGCACGTCCGGAGACGAACCCGCGCCGGGACTGTGACCGTCGATAAGTTCGGCCTCGTCGGGGGCGGTGCCCTGGGTATCCGTGCCGCCGGGAGCGGACTGTTCGATTTCTTCCGTTTGATCGGAATTCATAGGATGCGCTGCGCGACGAACAAGTCTTCAGCACAAGGCTGAGATGGGCTAAAGATAGTCCCGACTTCTCCCGACCGCGGGTGTACTACAATAATATTATTTTTATTATCGGCAGGGCGTGCGCTCAGGCCGCGGGAGTTTTGATCTCATTGCCCTCGCAGAGCAGGACCTCGGTCACCACGGGGGCGCTCTTGCCGTCGTACTCGAACGAGATGTGGTGCTGGCAATTCTTGCCGTCGTGCTTGAAGATGCGCGGCACGCGCGCGGCGTTCACGAAGACCGCGCCACCATCGTCCTGTAAGAACCAGCGTCGCTGCCCGGGTGATCCTTTGAGTCGATGATGCATGTGCCCGGCGATGACGCCCAGGACCTTCTTGCGTTTTTTGCGGGCGTGGTCCAGGGCCGCGCGCAAGTCCGGATCGCCGAAGTCGCCTTCTTCTTTCGCGAAGTCGTTGCCCCAGATGTCCTCGCGTTGCATGCCGAGGCCGGTGGGACCGTTGTGCGCGAGAAAGAGGATCGGCGATTTGCACTCCTCCACGATTTCCATGAGCCGGTTTGCCGCCGCGTCCAGGTCGCCGATGCCGAAGCGCTGGCGCAGATACGGATAGAACGCGCACGTCGGCCCGCCCATACTGTGAGGCCGCGCGCCGACCAGGTCTAACTTCACCCCGTTGAACTCCAGGGCGTGGCGGGAAAAACCTACGAGGCGCACGCGTCCGAGGGCCTTCTCGAAATCTTTCATCATCGTAGCCTGGTGTGGAGCGTAGCGTTCAATGCGTGCGTGATTCTGTCGCAGCTCCGCGAGCAACTGCCATACGCTCACACCGTCGTGATTGCCCGGAATCAGATACGCCGGCTTTTCAATGCGTGCGATTTCCCGCGCGATTTCGTCGAGGCCGCGGTGCGTCCGGCCGGGAAGATCGCCGACGAAGAGGACGGCGTCGTACGACGAAGAGTTGAAGTAGGCCACGTCCACTTCGTTCCAGGCTTTGTGAATGTCTCCGATGACGGCAAGTTTCATGAGCAACGCATGCAGTAAGATTGGACGGCCAGATTTTACGGGCGGTCCGTGGGGAAAAGGAAAAATAAAAATAAGCGGACGTCGTGTGAAAAATCAAGGAGATTGTATGCAGTGATAACCGCCGTCGCTCTTACCAAATCTTACGGAGACTACGAGGTACTTCGCGGCCTGGATTGCGACATTGCCACGGGCAGCTTCGTCGCCGTCATGGGCGATTCCGGCAGCGGCAAGACCACGTTTCTGAATCTGCTCGCCGGCCTCGATCAGGCGGACGGTGGTACGCTCACGGTGGCCGGCGAAGAACCGGCGCGGCTGAAGATCGGCGCACTCGTCGACTACCGGCGCCGCAACGTCGGCATGATCTTCCAGGATTTCAACTTATTGCCGACGTTGAGTGTATACGAAAACGTTACGCTCCCGATTTTGCTGCGGGGCGAACGGCTGAGCAGCGAAGTGGCAGAGCGCGCCCGGGAAACCCTGCGTCGTGTGGGGCTCACGGAAAAACTACGGCGCCTGCCCGAAACGTTGTCCGGCGGCGAGATGCAGCGCGTATCCATTGCCCGGGCGCTCTGCCTGCGTCCGAAGCTCCTGCTTGCCGACGAACCCACCGGCAGCCTGGACTCGCGCAACAGCGACGAGATCCTGAATCTACTAATCGAAATCAATCGTGACTTAGAGTTGACCGTGGTGATGGTCACGCACTCGCGCGGGGCCGCACAGCGAGCCGGCCGCGTCCTCTCGATGGAGGACGGTCGTTTTCGTGATTGATGCATTGCGCGAAGGCACGCGATCGTTCGCCGCGATTTTTCGCGCGCTGACGTTTCGATATTACCGCCGGCATCCGGGGCGCTTCTGGTTGTGTGCCGCGGGGCTCGCCGCCGGAGTCGCCGTGGCGGGCTCCATCAATCTCACCAACGCGCGCGTCATCGAATCTTTCGAAGCTTCGATGGAGACGCTCTCCGGCGATTCCAACCTGCGCCTCAGGGACGAGCGCGGCC
Source organism: Leptonemataceae bacterium (assembly GCA_965227295.1). Taxonomy (GTDB): domain Bacteria; phylum Spirochaetota; class Leptospiria; order Leptospirales; family Leptonemataceae; genus JANSYA01. The sequence goes on from OZ245742.1 coordinate 1,618,525, forward strand.
TCGCGCCGGAAGATCTGCGGCAATTGCGCTGGCTCTGGAAGTACGGTCGCTTCTCGCCTTACATTACGTTCAACGCAAGTTACCGCGATGCTGACGGTAACTTGCGCGGAGTTACCGTTTACGGTTTTGATTTCATCGGCGGGGCGCGCCTGCGTCGTTTCGCCCTGCGGGAGAACGAGGACGCCGCCCGGGGCGATCCCCCGGCCCTGGACGGCCTCATCGTACCCGTGGACTCGCCGCTCGGAAACGCCGGAGATGTCATCGAGCTCATCGTCGACGCCCGTTCGCGGGAGTACCGCATCGCACGTGTGCTGGAAGATGTGAACGGCAATGTCCCGCCGGCGGGCACCGCGTACATGGACCTCGGTCTGGCCCTGGAGCTGCGCGAACGACTGAGCGGCGTCGACGTCTTCGTGCCGCCGGAAGAACTGGAACACGTTCGGGCGCGGCTCGCAGAGATTTTTCCCCGCGCGGAAGTCAGCACCCTGCGCGAACGAAAGGACATTACCCGGGACATGCTCGCGGCGTTTCAAATGAACCTCCAGGCCCTGGGCGTCATCGCGCTGCTCGTGAGCGCCTATCTCGTATACAACACCGTGAACATCAGCGTCGTCCAGCGAGAAGCATTCATCGCCTCGCTCTATACCCTGGGCGCCGGTCGCCGGGACATCTTTCTCGCGCTCATCGCCGAGGGTTTGTTTCTGGGAATCGCGGGCGGCGTAATCGGTCTCGTGTTCGGGTACGCGCTCTCGCTCTTAGCTTACGAAGAAGTGTCATTAACGCTTGCGACGGTCTTTCGCCTGGAATCCGTGCGTGGCGACGGCAGCGGCCTCGCGGCCCTCTTCGGGGCTTTCGGCATCGGCGTGCTGTTTTCCGCCGTGGCGGCCTGGTTGCCGGCGTACCGCGCGTCCCGGGCGCCGCTGGCGCGCACGCGTCGTTCCGGGCGCAGCGAGTACAGCCCGCGCCTCATCGTTGTTTGCATGATCGGCGCGCTGGTTTTCGTCGCGCTGTTCCTCGGTTTCTACGAACTGGCGCACCTTTATCGATCGCCGCGGCCCGGCTTCGGGGCCGTCGCCGCGTTGATCGGCATCCTGAGTTCTCTCGCGCCGCCCGGATTGTACCTGAGCGCGCAGATCGCGCGGCGCTTTCGCAGCAGCGGGGCGGCGCGCCTGGCCGCGGCGGCGGCCCGTGAACATATCGTCCGCATCTCGGTGGCCGTAGCCGCACTTGCGATTACATTAAGCATGGCCGGCGCGGTCAGTGTGATGGTGCACTCCTTTCGCGGTACCGTACAGAGCTGGCTCAGCACGGCCATCGTGGCGGATATTTACATCAAGTCGGAGGCGGGAGACGCGGACATCACCGGCGCGGTAAGCCCGCAAGCCGTGGCCGCCATCGCCGCGCACGCACAGGTGGACGAGATCATCACGATCCGCAGCGTGCGTACTCTTTACAGTGGTGCGGGAACGCGACCGGGCGGAGAGGTCGTTTATGTGGGCGCGAACGAAATGGAAGCCGCGTCCCGGCGCATGCGTTTTTCCTTCGTGGAAGGGACGACCGCGGACATGCGCACGGCCGCGCGGCAGAACGGCGTCATCATCAGCGAGGTCTTTTCGAATCGCTACGACGTGCACCGCGGAGATGTTGTAACATTGTTTCAACGAAAGTTTACCGTACACGGGGTGTACCGCAGTTATTCCTCCGAGCGCGGCTATGTAATGATGGACGTCGCGCTTTTCGGCGAGGTCCTGGAGCCGCGGTCGCCCACCGGCGTGGCCGTCTTCGTGCGTCCCGGCGCCGATCCGCAGACGGTGCTTCGGGAAATTCGCGCGAAAACGAACGACTTCGCGTTGAGCATGTCGTTGTCCCGGGACATCCGCGCGAAGGCCCTCGCGATTTTCGATCAAACGTTCCGGCTTACGTACATCCTGCAATTGATCGCGGGCGGGATCGCGGCGTTGTCCGTGGTTACGACGCTCACGGCCCTGGCCCTGGAACGGCGCCGGGACTTCGCGACCCTCCAGGCCCTGGGCGCCCGTCCCGGCGCGCTGGACCGCGCCATGGCCTGCGAGTCGCAACTCATCGCCTGGTCGGCGCTCCTGATCTCGATACCCGGCGCGATATTGCTGGCATTGTTGTTGATCAAGGTCATCAATCGATACTCCTTCGGCTGGACCATCGAAACCGGCGTGCCGTTTTTTGAATTGGCCCTTTCCGCCCTGGGCATTGCCGTGCTGGCGCTCTTTGCGGCCTGGGGACCCATCCGCATGATTCGCCGGCAGAATACCGCCGCCATTCTCAAACGCGAGTAGGCTAATGTCAAATCAGCGAAAGTTAGCAACGATTTGCGTGCTCTGTCTCGCCGGCGTGTCCGTCTACGGCCGGGACTTCTACGAACCGGAACGACCCCGCGCCGACGGCTATCGCTACGCGCGTCCGGGCTACGTCTACGATTTGCAGCGGGACCTGCGCCCGCGCCCGGCCTATCGCACGAACTGGTGGTACTACACCGGGCATCTCTATGCGCGGGACGGCCGGCGCTTCGGCTTTCAGTATACGATCTTCAAAATCGAAAACAGTCCGAATCCCCGGGAGGACTATCGGCAGGCCGGGGTCTTTTACATGGTGCACGCCGCCGTGAGCGACGATGCGGCCGGGCGCTACGTGTTCAACGAAACACTGCAGCGATTCTTCCCGGGCATTGCCGGCTACGAGGAAAGCACGCAGACCATCTTCGTCGAGAACAACACGCTGCGAATTACGGAGGGCGGACGCCGGCACGAACTGCAATTGCGCACGGAGGAAATCGAACTGGACCTGGATCTCACGAGCGCGGGGGGCCCGGTCTATCACGGAAGAAACGGGGCGAGTCCTAAAGGTACAGGCGCCGATAGTTACTCGCACTATCTTTCATACACCGATCTCAAGCCGTCGAAGCCCGGTCGTCTGATGCTGAAGCGCGACGGGGGCCGGCCCGAAGAGTACACAATTACCCGGGCCGGCGTATGGATGGACATTGAGTTTGCGAGTAACGCCCTGGCAGACGATCAGATCGGCTGGGACTGGTTGCATACGAGCCTGGAGAACGGTGAACGTTTCATGCTGTTTCGCGTACGATCCGATCGGGGCGCGCATTACTACAGTGGAACGTACATCGCTTCCGACGGGCGGACGATCACACTGACTGCCGATCACATTACATTAACGCCCGGCGCAACCTGGGCCTCGCCGCGCAGCGGGGCGGTCTATCCGGTGTACTGGACGGTCCGGGTACGCCTGCCCGGCACGGGCGAAAAACCGGACCGGGAGTATGAACTGAACGTGGAGCCCTGGTTCGCGGCCCAGGAAGCCGGCTCCAGGCTTTCGGGAACGAGTTATTGGGAGGGGGCCGTGGACGTAACTGCTACTGTGCGTACGTTAGAGTCGAACGCCGCAACGAGCCGGGAAGTCCGCGGCCTGGGTTATCTGGAGCTCACCGGATACGGCGAATCCATGCGCGGTCGCCTGTGAGCCGTCCCGGAGGTTTCATCACTTTCGATAATTTAATGTTCCTTTAATATCTCTCTGCGGCGGTCGCTCTCAAAAAAAAGCGCACATGGAATAAACTTAACTACTTGACGGAAGGTCGGATGGAGGCACCATTTCGACGCAGGACAGAGGGGATTCATGCATCAAGAGCCGGCCACCAATTTCGACAGCTTTCCGGATCGCGCCGTAGATCGCGAAGCGCGTCTGCGGACGATTACCCGCGGCACCTCCGTAAGGCTCATCTTCTCGGGAGCGCTGGACCTGTACTCCGCCGGTAGCATGAAAGAAGAAGTCGAGGACACCCTTTCCGCCGACGTCACTTCCCTCACCATCGATCTTTCGCGGGTCTGTGAAATGGACTCCTCCGGTATCGGACTCGTCTTTCTCTGCAAGGCGCGCATGACGGAACGCCGCGGCAACTTTGCCATCCACGGAGCATCGCCGCGCATCGCCCGGCTGCTGAACATCGTCAGCCCCGGCGTCTATCGTGACCGCGCCACCCCGGCGTAATTTTTGTCTTCCCCGTCGCGGAATTGGTTGCCCTGACCATCTGCCCGCGTTGCGCTTCTCCGAATGAGTCGTCCTCCCGTCGTCGCCCGGGCCCCGGGCCGCATTTGTCTGTTTGGTGAGCACCAGGACTATCTCGGATTGCCGGTCATCGCCATGGCCGTGGACCGCTACTTTACCATCGAGTACCGCCCCCTGGACGGCGAGCGTCGTTTTACCATCCACACGCCGGACCTGCCGGATCGTGAGCCGACACAACTGGACCTGGAAGCGTCGGAGCCGCGCAATGCCGAGGACTACTGCTGGGGCATCGGCCAGGTCCTGCTCGAAGAGGGCTTTGAGTTTCCCCGGGGCGGCAACGTCATCTTTCGTTCGAACATACCGTTTCGCGCGGGTTGCTCCTCATCCTCGGCCATGAGCGCGGCCTGGATGCGTTTGCTGCTGGAGATCGGCCGGCATCCGGAGCGGGAGCGTTATATTCAGGAACCCGAGCGGGCCGCGTACCTTGTGTATCGTGGGGAGAAAGAAAAGTTTCACGGCGCGGGTGGGATGATGGACCAGTACACCTGCTATCTGGGCGGGTTGGTGCACGTTTTCCCGCGCGAGGCATCCGGCGGCGAACTGCCGTATGGTGTGGAGCGACTCGCGGCGACGAGTCTCCAGGATGTTGTGCTGATCGACAGCGGCCAGCCCAAGGACACCCAGGGCGTACTATCTTCCGTGGGCGATCGGGCTCGCGCGGCCGTGCGTGCGGCGGAGGCCGCCATTCCCGGTTTCGATCTCACGCAAATGAGCCTGGCGGACTTCGATGCCGTCGCGGAGCGGATCAACGACGCCGCGGCGCGGAGCATTGTTCGAGATCATATCATCAACCGCGATCTGTGTCGCGAGGGCCTGGAACTCTTTCGGAGCGGACATCTGACCCCGGAGCGGCAGGAGCGACTGGGCGCGCTCTTAACTGAGGAACATCGCGTGTTAGCGCAGACCCTGGGGATCTCCACGCCGTTGATCGACGAACTGCAACTGCGCTGTAACGCCCTGGGCGCGGCGGGCGGCAAGATCAACGGCTCCGGCGGCGGGGGAACCCTGTTTTGCTACGCCCCGGGCGCCGCCGAGGCCGTGGCAGACGGCGTAGAGGAGGCCTACGGCTCCCGCGGGGTCCGCTGCCACCGCGTTCGGGAGGCCCCTGGCGCCGAAATCATTTCGAATTGACCGCGTAGTGCACCGCAAAAAAATGGCCGGACTATGCGTTACTCGATCTGGAGAGTTGGCCCGGGAGGCACCGGATTTCAGCTGAATACGGTCGGCGCGACCACGAGCAAGGAACGGGCCATCGCCAAGGTGCAGCTGTACAACGAACGGCTGAAACAGAGCGATCCCGAGTCCGAAGACCGGTTTATCGCGAAGGACGAGAAGGGTCGGGAACTCAAAATCGCCTGACGCACCACCGCCGTCCGGTGCGGAAATCATTAAGCTTCGCGGATGAATGCCGATTCTGTAATCAGGCATGCATTCGCACACCGAATCCCCCTCCGCCGCTACGGCCGCCGCCGAAGAAGCGCTGGCGGATTTCGTTTCTTTTGAAGAGACCTTTCTGTGTCCCGGCTGCGAGCGGCCCCTGCCGCTCCTGGTGCAACCCGTGCATCTTTCCATGGAAATCCGCTGCCCCCGCTGCGGCCGGCAATTGACGAACATGATTCGCCGGGCGATCCGGCGTCAGGCGATGTCCTCTTGAGGCGCTCGCCTTAATGGCCGGCGTTCAGCTCCCGCGCACCGTCATAATCTTCTGCACGTACTTGCCGAGCACGTCGAACTCCAGGTTGATGCGCGAGCCCGGGCGCCAGCCCTGGATGTCCGTGTGTTCCCTGGTATACGGAATGATCGCGACGGTGAGGGTGTGCTGCTTCGCATCGTTGCGGGCCACTGTCAGCGAGATGCCGTTTAAGCAGATGCTGCCCTTCTCGACGATCAGTTCTTCGTACTCCGGCGCGTAGCGGACCGTAATCTCCTGGCTGCCGTCGCGGTCGACGATCTCCGTAACTTCGCCGACGGCGTCCACGTGGCCCTGGACGAAGTGCCCGTCCAGGCGACCACCCACCGGCATGGCGCGTTCGAGGTTTACCCGGTCGCCGGCCTTGAGATCACCCAGCATGCTGCGCGCCAGGGTTTCGGCGATGGCCGTTACGCGATAGCGTTCCCCCTCGACGGCTTCCACCGTGAGACAGACGCCGTTGTGTGCCACGCTTTCTTCCACGCGAAATTCCGGCGCGATCTTTGCCTGAAAGTGAAAGATGCGATTGCTGCCGTTCGTTTCCACGCGATCGACGGCGGCGACGGTTTCGATGATGCCGGTGAACATATTTGTAAGAAGCGCGGGAGGCCCGGCACCGTCAACGGAACTTCGCGCGAAATTGCTTGAAGCTCTCCGGCGGAACCGGTCGTTGCGCGAGGACCATGTCCAGTGTGATGGGGCGGCCGTGTGTGTTCACGAGGAAGTTCGCGAATTCGGCGCCGATGCAGAAGGCCCGCCGTCGTTCGGTACGGTTTTCGGATTTCAGGCCGGCGCTTAGCTTCGTTTCGAATGTACTTAGTCTGGCTGTCGCTTTCATCCAGGACGCGGAGGACCGGCAGTCCGGGGCAGTGAGACGGCCGACGGATTCACAGTAACCTTCTTCGAGCCAGGGCCGCGAACTACCTGAGTTTTCCCGGCGCAGGCCCGCGAGCAGGCGATGACAGACCTCGTGGCGAATCGTCGATACGAGCAGGCCGCGTTGTTGTAAGGCGCGCGGTCGTTGTAAGATGAGCCGGTCCGTGCGTGCGTCGTAGAGGCCGGCGACGAACCAGGGTTCGCCGCTGAGTTGGCGGAAGATGTCCGCGTTCCCGGCCAGGGCGATGTCGGTGGTCAGCGGCGGACGTACGCCGTGCATGGCATAGACCTCGTCGGCGTGCTTGCGAAACAAGGCATGGAACTCACGCAGCGCTTCGCGATCCGCCGCGGCTTTGCCGTACAGGCGATAGCGGACGCCTTCCCACTGCACGGTCTCGACCGCGGGCCCGGCAAAGAGCACGGTCGCAAACGCAAGCAGCGTGAGCAGGATCGTAGCAATCGTGCGTTTCAAGGGACTCTCACCTGTGCCAGGCGCGCGCCGGGATAGTAGACTTCCAGGATTTCTCGCATCGTCTGGCCGCGGCGGGCGAGCTCCCGCGCACCCCATTGACAGAGGCCGACTCCGTGTCCGAGGCCCCGGCCGCGAAAAACGAAATCGTCGCCGTGACGTTCGACGGTAAACACGTTGCTTTTGATCACGTTCCAGCCGAGTCGGCGCCCCGCATTGGAAAGAAAGACGTGAGTCGGCATCCGCCGGGGCTTTCCTTCTACATAATCGATGCGAAGCTGCACCGCACGGCGTTCGATTTTTGCCGGCTTGCCGGTGACGTCGTAGCCGAACATGCCTTTGATCCGCAGCGGTGATTCACTGCCGGTGACGGCCTGGAGTTCGTCTTCGGAAACCGGGCGGGAGCGCCAGCGAAAGTGCGGCGATTGTGCGCAGTAGGCGTGCGTGTTCGCCTCCCGGCGCCGATAGTGCGGCGAAGCTTCATGCTCGGGCCAGTACTCCTCCGGCCCGCCGGGCACCCCGCCGCAGGTGGAATGAAAGTACGTGGCCAGGATGCGTCTGGAATCGCGGCGATGGACGAGGACATGAGTTTCCCCGGCTAACTCTTTGTGCCTGGATATTAGTCCTGGAAAGAACATGCAGTGCGTGAGGTCGCAGAGATCGTAGCCGGGGTTTTCATTGCTGTGGCGCCCGCGGTGGGCGAGGGCGTAGCCGCGTACGGCCGTGCGCATGGCCTGCATCAGCGCCGGAGGATCCTGTTGTTCAGCGGGGGGCGGTCCCAGTTCGGACCGCGCCGTGGATGCGACGTAGTCTTCGAACGGGACCAGGGCAACGACGTGCAGTTCCTCCGAGGCGGCTTCGAGTTCCAGCCGGCCGGCATAACGCCGGGTGATCGGTCGGATCGGATCGAGGACCCGGACGGTAAGCGCGTCCCCGCCATGGATCGAGGCGAACGCGGCCGTGTAACTCTTGCCGCCGCTTTGCAGGCGGAAGCGTTTGTTCTGCGAGAGCCGCACCAGGACAGGCTCTCCGGCTTGCAAGGTGCGCCCCGCAACGAAAATGCGCATGGGCGCCCGGCTCCGAATTTCCAGGCGTCGCGGTCCGTACTTCGAGAGCACGCCGATGCGCAGATCGCGCGGGGCGACGACCGGAGCGACCTGTGGCGCGGGCTCCTCGCAGGCGCCGAGAAATACCGCGGCGGCGAGAATCATGCCGGCCCTTCGTTTCATCTTACAAACAATTTCTCAAGTGTGATTTCTGCCAGGCGCCGGGCCTCGTCGCCGCCGCGGCCGCGTTCTGCAAAGGCCGTAACGATGTACGCGCGGCTATCGATGTCGGCGCGGAGAACGACCCAGCCGTGCGTGTCGTACTTTTTGCCGAAGATGGTGGCCGTACCGGTCTTGGCCCCCCGCACGGAAATGCCGGCCGGTGCATGCAAGTCCGCCAGCGTGCCGCCGGGTTCGAGGACCCGGCCGAGCGCGAAGCGCAGTGAGGCCAGTTGCGATGGACTGAAAGCGAGCCGTGGCCCCTGCCGTGGAGCGAGGAGATCGCGACCGCTGTAGCTGCTGCCCAGGCGCAACTGCGGGAGTCGCCGGGCCGTCTCATGATCCGCGAGCAGACTCGCATAGATTTGGCTGACCTTCAGCGGGGTGAGGCGAATCGAGCCGCCCTCGCCGACGGCGGCCATGGTGCGCGCCAGGGGGCTCAGCCGTTTTCCATCGAGGACGCGTGCCGGAGTCTCGATGGACTCACGCAGGCCGGTGCCCGGCGACGATTCCAACTGCCAGTCGCGGATCAGCAGATCGTAGAAGGACGGATGGCGCGCGGCCGTCGTGAGGAAGTAGACGTTGCAGGATTGAGCCAGGGCGCCGGTAAGCTGGACCCGGCCGTGGCCGTGACTCTTCGAGCAGCGAATATAGGAGCGGCCGCGCTCATCTTCCAGCACATGAAAGTCGCGGCGATCCTGCGCGGAGATGCGATCCGCAAAATAGAACCGGCCCCGGCATTGAACCGGCCGCCCGGGGCCAAACTGAAAGCGTTCCGGATGGCGCTGGAACACCGCCGCCGAAAGAGTCTTCACCAGGGATCCCGGCGGAAATACGCGCCGGAGCACGTAGTCTTCGTTATACATGTACCGGACCACACCGGAACGGAGATCGGTTACGACCACGGCACCGGAACCGCTGCCGCGCTCGAATTCGCGCAGCGCCTCGTTCACGTGTCGCTGCGGTGACAATTCCGGCGGCGCGGCGGAGGCCGTGCTCAGCGCACATATCGTCCACAGGGCGGCCACGGCCGATCGTAGCGAGGTGCTTCCGGTGGGGCTTCTGGAGCGGCAGGCTTTCATGGACTTACGCCAATATTTTTATATACCTCTTGCCGCCGCTTCTATAATATTGAACCGAAATTCCCACGCTTGATTTCTGGAATTCGATTTACCACGCTTTCCGCCATGGCCAATACCAACGATCTGGAGCCGATCGAAGCCACGCTCTGCGTGAACGCGACGCCGGCACAGGTGTATCGCGCGCTGACTTCGCAAAACGAACTGCGCAAGTGGTGGGCGCCGCGGGTCATTATGTCGCGGAACCTGGTCTCGCAGGAACAGGATCGCATGGTGGAAATGCGGCTCATGCAGTCCGATCGCAATCAGCTCGTCCGCTACAGCTGGCGGGGCCAGGACTGGTCCGGGGACGCCGAGCCCACGACCATCACATTTCGCATTTCCGATCTCGGAGCCTCGCGGCATCGGACGGGCGAGGGCCTCATGCTGGAAATCTCCCACGACGGCTGGACCAACGCCCGGGAGCGCCAGCGCCAGAAGAAGATCTGGGACCGCGCTTTGCCCGTGCTCGAGGGCTTGCTCAGCGGGAAGAAGGTCCGGCCCTGGTGGGGCAAAGAGAGCGGGCGACTAACCTTTCAGCAGGTGCGATTAACGACACTGAAGCCGTTTTTCGAAAGCATCGGCAAACGCTCCATCTCGCGCACCCTGTGGAAGATTTGCAGCAGCCTCGATTCCGAAGGACGCTGGTACCTGCACGACGGCGAAGAAGAGTTCGAATTTCGCAGCGGCTCGTGCCGGGTCTTCGGTCTGGACCGCGACGGTGTGGTGAAGATCTTCTGGATCGATCTTTCGGGGGCCCTGGGGGCGAACCTCGAAGAATTCATGCGACGCTTTTCCGTGGAGCAGGAAGTGGATGTGGACGAGGATACGGCCTCCACCATCCAGACCATGCGCGTCGAAGACGTACGCGCGGAGCTCTGGATTCGCTGGTGCAGCGACGTCCTCGATATCATCGAGGCGCCGGTATGATCCGCTACGCGGTGCAGTTTGCCTGGTCGGTCATCGACGATCATCGCGTGCAGGTGTCGGTCACCACACCGGTAACGCGCGTCGGCACGCTGCACCGGCTCACCGCGGCGATCTACGTTCTGGGCATGGACATTGTTTCCGGCAACGTGCTCACCGAAAGCGAAGACGGCGAGGCGGCGAATCCCGACGGCGCCGGGAGCAGCGGCGAACTGGTCTCCCGGGACAACTTCGTGTTGCGACTCACGCAAACGAAGATGAACAACTTTCCCATGCACGAGATCACCGGCAAACTCGGCGTCATGATGGAAACGATCTTACAAAAAGACGTGGATCCCGCGGCCCTGCTGGCGGAGCACTCCGTGCAGCCGCCGGACGCTACCGATCTCTTTGCCGAACCGCATACGATCCGCTTCACGGAAGTGGCCGGTCGTAACATGACTCAGATGTACGTCGAATCGAAGGACCGCACCGGTCTGTTGTATCATTTGACGCAGGTCCTCGCCCGGGAAAACGTGAACATCTGGAACGCCGTCATCGTAACCACGGATACCGGCGTAACTGAAGATTCGTTTTACTTACAGCACGAGGGCCGCGCGTTAAGCGAGTCGTTCGCTGCGGAACTGCGTGCAAAGATCGAAGGCAAGTCGTGAACATCGAAGCACCAGTTTCTCCCACTGTATCTCACATTAGTACTCACGAAATCAAAGCGCTGTTGCGTCGTTTCATCGAACACCCCGGCGCGCACCGGCGTTGGTTGAACACCCTTTCGTTTTTGGAGTACACCGGCACGCGCAAGATTTCCCGTTCGCTGGAACATCGCGCGATCGACGAGGAGGCCCTGCGTCACCTGGCCGAGGAAGCCCGGCACGCGCACTTCTTTAAGCGCATGATCGAACGCGTGCCTGGTGATCCGGCCTGCGATGGCTACGGCGTGGACGAACTCCTGGGCGGCCGGGCCGCGTCTCGCTACTTTCAATCACTGGACGCCGTAGTGCGCCGGGAGCTCGTGTCGGCCGCCTATCGTCGTGAGGAGTTGCCCGCGGAGTCGCTTTCGGAGCTAAGTTATGTTTACGTGACGTTACTGATCGAAGAACGCGCGGGTTTGCTGTATCCGCTGTACGATCAGTGTCTCCGCGACGCCGACGTGCCCGTTCGATTGTCCGGCATTGTCCTGGAAGAAGAGAAGCACCTGGAAGACATGTTCGCGACGATTGCGAAGCAGGATCCCGGCCGCGACGATCGACTGGCGCGGCTACGCGAACGCGAAGCGGTGTTGTTCGCGCGGTTTTTTGCCGTGTTGAAAGAGGCTGTGTGAGTCGCGGCTGCGCCCCTCACGGATATCTGCGCTTCCACTGATTGATCTGATGCAACTTTTGTTGCACCTCGTCCTGCAAGATCTGCACGGACGCTTCGGCGTCTTCGAGTTGTTGGCGCTGGGCCGCCATGAGCTGACTGGTGGCATCGGAAGTAAGATCCGAGAGCAGGCCCTGCATCCTTAACGTTAAGTCGCTGATCTTTACGTACAGGGCCTCAAAAGCGCGTCGCGTTTCCCAGCGGCGAATCATTTCCATGCGGCTTTGTTCGTCCGGCGCGGCCTCGGCTTTCGTTTTCTCTTCCGGCGGCAGACGCATGATGTACTGCGACACGGAGCGCGGGTAACCGTAGAGTTCGCGGTAGTAGTTGATGGCTTCTTCGGCGGCCTGCCAGCAATCGATGTCGATCTCCCGCTGGAGTTCGCTGAGAGCCATGGCGCCTTCGCCCTCGAAGGCCCGGGAGTTCTTGAGGTTGTTCAAAACTACCTGCTGGCGTTCCTTGGTCCGCCCCAGGTGTTGCACAATCTCTTCCAGGAGATGATTCTCGATGAACACGCCGCTCTGGAACTCCGGTCCCGCTCCGCTCGACGGGGCGGCACCATTGCCGCCGCTGGAGAGGCTCTCCGGCTCCACGGCCGAGAAGTCGTCGAACTCGGGGATATCAGCTTCGGATCGCGATTCCGGGTCTGCGGACGCCTGTGCCTCGCCGGCAGAACGCGGCGCCTGGCGTTCCGTTCGGTTTTCCTGACGGATCTGTTGGGCAATGCGGATGGCTTCTTCTTTGGACTGGGCAATGCGCACGACCTCTATGCGGCGCGTCTCCAGATTGAAGCGGGTGGCGTAGCGGTTCCCCTGGCGGTCGATGTACCGCTTGTTGATGTCCCGGATGGAGATCTTCTGAGGATCGATGTCCTCGATGGAATTGATCGGGATGAAGTCCAAGTTTCTGTCGCCGCCGCCTGATGTCTCGTCCTAACAATAGCTGAACGAATTATTAATGAAAGATTAACAAATCGGCCGGCGGACTAAGATCGAATCAGTGCTCCTTAAATAGAGCATCGACATCCGACGGACTCAATTCGTATCTTTTTTTACAGAATTCACAGAAGACTTCGACGCAACCTTTTTCTTCAACCAGACTTTCAATTGAATCCCGGCCCATCATAAAGAGCGTGTTCCGAACCTTCTCGCGGCTGCACTCGCAGGCGAAAAAGAACGAACCGTTTTTCAGCAGGTTCACGGAATGCATCTTCCCCGGAGCCAGGGTCAGCTTCGTGCCGCCGGGGCCGTCGGGGCTCGGCAGCAGAGTTTCGATGAGTTCCGTAGGACTGCGCCCGCCGATCATATCGAGCACCAGGTCCACCTGGTCCGGGGTGGCGCCGGGCAGGGCCTGGAACATGTAGCCCGAAATCTCCGGCGGTCGGCCGGGGACGTTGTCGAAACTTGTTTCCAGGCGAATGAAGCTCTGGATCTGATCCGAGCGACCGAGGTATTCCTCGATGTTGCGATCCAGAGAGATGTCGCGCATTTCCACGGCGGAGGAGTAGGCCCGGCCGCGATCGTTGCGCCAGCGATTCACGCGCAGGATGCCGCTGCCCTTGCCGGCGGACGCCGGGCCGGTCCAGACGGCGCCGGGGTTCGAAGCCGTTCCGCGCATGGAGCCGTCGCTCGCGGCAAAGCTGATGATTCGGTGCGCCGCTCCGGAGCATTCCAGATGGAGGCTGACACGTTCCTGAATCTTCACACTGTGCGTGGCCAGGAAAAACGTAACGAGCATGGTTTCCCCCAGGAGGGAGTGTACCTGGGGCGAGGCCTGGTGGCGCTCCGCCGCTTCGGCGGCGATGGCGGAGTTGCGCCCCACCACGAAGCGGAAGTTCAGGTCCGGGATCGTACCGATGGTATAAAAGTTCGAACGAAGGTTCGCGTAATCGTTAAGGAAATCCGCCATGACTTCGCAAAGATAGCACGAACCGGTGCCGCCGTAAAACAAAAGATGGGGCGCTTACTGCTTTTGTTCCCGTTGGTCGTGGCGCCGCAATGCCCGAAAAAACTCGTTGTAATGGTTCCGCGCGTTCCAGGCGATGAAGCCCGCCCCGCCGGAATCCTTCGCCGCGTCTATTTGTCGTTTAATGTAGTTTTCGTACGACAGGCCGCTCTTGCTCACGCTCATCTTAAAAACCTGGATGTACGCGATGATGCGCGACTGGTGCCCCACGCGTTTGATCGAAAGTTTCTGTCCGTCCAGGATCGTGCCGTAAGGATCGGCGATGCGTTTGGGTTGTCCGTAAAAGTGCGAGGGATAGAGCATCGGGTAGATCGTATCCAGGTGCGGGGCGAAGATCTCGAGCTTCTGACCGATGCGATCGTTGCGATTGAACGGGATGCGCCCGAAGATATCCGCCCCGATGCGCACCCCGTGCGGTCGCAGGATGTCTTCGGCGCGCTCCAGAATTCCCGTGATCACCGCGTAACGTTGACTGAGCGAGAGTTTGCCGATGTTCGCGCGGTCGGCGAAGCGAATGTAATCGAGCTGGATTTCCATGAAGCCCGCCTCGGCCGCTTCCTCGGCCCGTTTCAGGACGCCGCGCAGATGCTTTTCCGGAACGTAAGGTACCTTAAGGCCGCCCTCGAAGACCACCACGCGCGCCACCAGATAAAAGCCGGACTCCCGGGCGAGGCGAATCATTTCCGTGGAAGGCATCCGCGGCTGCACGTCGACGACCAGGGTGTTCACGCCGTACTGCCGGCACTTCTTGAACAGCGGGCGGAACTTCTGCGGCGTCCGCGCCACGTAACTGTTAATGTAAATGCCGCGATAAAACTCCGGCGCAAAGTATCGGAACGAACGATCAAAGGTCGAAGCGGCGACAGCTGACTTCGCGGCCTGTTTCGAAGTTCCCGCCGCGGCCGAGCCGGCGGGTGTTCCGGCATTCGAGAAACGGCTTTCCTGCTTTTCCGGCGCACGATCTAGTTTCCGCTGCCCGGCAGGTTCATGCTCCGGGTTCGCCTGCTCGCGGTTCTGTTCCTGACGCGTATTCTTGCGCGCTGCTTTGCGCGACTCCCGCTCTTGCGCGGTTTTCTGTTCAACGTTTGCCCGGCGCGTCCGCTGCGGCGGACGGAACTCACGTACCGGTTCCTGCATGCGGGATTTTACGCCGACACCTTCGCGTTCTGTTTCCGGCGGGCGTCCGGTGCGTACGTCGCTCTTCGGCGTCTTGTTCGGAACGGCGGCGGGAGATTCGCTCGCCGATGACGCATCGGTCTCCGCGGATGCGCTCGGGGGCGTCTGCTTCGTTTCTTTCGTACGTTTCCGGGCCGGCTCTTCGCTTTCGTCGGAGCGCAAATACCGATCCGAATTCACGCCGGACAGCGGACGGGTGAGAGCGTCGTAGAGGCGCCGGTCGCGTTCTTCGCGCGGGCCGGGAATATTCGGCAGATCGTCCGGCAGGGGCTCCCGGGCGGAGGTCGCCGACGCTCCGAACAGGATGACGGCACTGAGAACAAGCGGATGAAAACGGGACGAGCAGAATCGAAGGATGGAGGTCACAGTATCATTATCGCGTGCCGCCGTCCGGAAGTAGAGCACTATTTCCACTTGCTCCCGGCGATCCCCGTCGCATCCTGGCGCTGTCCCATCGCCCCCGCGACTTCTATGCTTCGAGTTGATTCTCCGTTTCGTTCTCTGTGTTTGCGCATCGTACCGGCCCTGCTCTGCGTACTTCCGGTCGTCTCGCCGCTCCGTTCCCAGGAAGTGGCGCCGTTTGCGGTCCAGCTCACCGACGGGAATCAGCCCACGGGGGCGTTCTCGCCGAACGGTGACGGTCTGCGCGACAGCATCGGCGTGCGCCTGACCGGCGTGCCCGAAGGTTTGCGAGAGCCCGGCGATTGGCGGGTGGAAATACAGAACGGGACGGGAGAAATCATTCGCACCTACGCCGCGGACCGCCGGAAGATCCGTCCCGGCCGGGCCCTGGACAATCTCTTCCTGCCGGACAGCGAGGCCAGTCGGCCCCTGCGTCTGTTTGACACGATCGTCTGGGACGGCCGGGACGAAAACGGTGCCGTAGTTTCCGATGGTATTTATCAAGTTCTGGTGAGTGTGGAGGACCCGCAAAAAGGCGTCTTGCTCACCGCCGGAGCCGTGCCGGTCCTGGTGGACACGGAGCCGCCCGAACTGGACCTCAGCCCCGAGGTATCCCTGCTCTACCGGGAGCCGGGCTCGCCCGTCAGCGGCTCGGCCCTGGAGCGATTGCAAATCCGTCAGAGCGGCCGGGGCAATCCGGGCACGACTTACCTGGCGTCGGTCCTGGGTCCGGACGGACGGGTGGTTCGCGAGCGGACCTGGGAAGACCCGCTTCCCGAGAACATTTACATTTCGTGGGATGAGATCCAGACCGAGGACGAGGTCGAACAGTACGGCGCTTATCGCTACGTCATGACGGCCACGGACCCGGCGGGGAATCGCAGTGTCGCGGAAGTGGCGGACCTGCTCCTGGCATCGTTTCCCACGAGATTGGACCTGCGCGCCGAGAGCGCCGCGGCTTACTATTTCTCACCGAACGGTGACGGCTTCCGGGACGTTCTCTCCCTGCGCCCCGTTTACCTGACTCCGGCCGGCGGCGAGATGCGGCGGTCCACGCGCAACATGCGTGAGTACTCCTTTGAGATTTTCCCGGAGAACTCCGAACCCGGGGAACCGCCCATCTATCGCGAGGACGGCAGCGGCGCGCCTCCCGCCGAGCTCACCTGGGACGGTCGCGACGGCAGCGGCGAGCCGGCGTCCTACGGTCGCTACTTCGTACGCCTCAGCGTAACTGACGGCGAGGAAGTCTTAAGAACCTTGCGCAAACCCGTGTGGATCGATACGGTCCCGCCGGACGGCTCCCTGTCCATCGGCGGCAGCAGTTTCACTCCGGACGGTGACGGCGACGACGAACGCAATCGCCTGGCGCTGAGTCTGGCCGACGGGGCCGCCGGTGTGGAAGATTGGTCGCTGCGCATCCTGCTCGCCCCGCGGACCGGGGACGCGAAGATCGATCCGTCCGGCGGTTTTCAGCGAGTCTACCGGACCTGGCGCGGCGGTCGCTTCGCACCGCAGACGATCGTGTGGGACGGCACTGCCGATGACGGCCGGCCCTGCGAAAGCCTGGAGCGATTTTTTGTGGAGTATGAGATACGAGATCGCGCCGGTAACGTGCGCCGCGGCCGATCCGGAGAAATGCGAACCGGGGTTTTGCTGCGTCCACTCCGTCGTGGATCTGCCGACCTGGTGGCGCGCCTGCCGCAGCAGAACTACTTCAATGAACGCGGTCGCCTGACCGCTGCCGGTGAAGACGCCCTGGATGCCGTACTGAGTTCGCTCTCGCGTTACGGGCGTTACAACGTGGTCGTAGAAAGCCATTCCGCCGTGCCCGGTCGCGAGGAAGAGAACCTGGAAAAGACCGAATTTCGCGCGCGCTCCATATTCGAGTACGTCCTGGCCCGCGGCTTTCCTCGCGAGCGCTTGCGCTATCGCGGCCACGGCGAAGCGGAGATTCGTCTGCCGGCCCCGGTGGACGGCGACCATGCCTTCGAACACTATCGCAATGAGCGCATCGAGGTTCGGCTGCACCTGCGCGAAGCGAAATCGTCCGAACGTTAGGATTCATGCGCGCACCGCTATTAAAGATTATCACACTGATTCTGCTGCTGGCGTTGCCTGCTAATGCCGACAGGGCTTTTGACTTTCGGAACTTTACGAAGTTGCGGGCCGCGGACCGGGAGTTCGAGATCATCGGTGTCAATGGATACGTGCGCGATCGGGCCGTGGGCTCGGGCCGGATTCTGGCGCTGGGGGATCATCGCCTCCACTTCAAGTTTTCCATAACGGCCGTAGTTTACGGTGAGGTAAAGTTACGCTACGCCGGGCGCACAAAGCATAAGATCCTCCTGGACCTGGAGTACAGCGGCGCGTCACCGCGCGGCCCGGAGGCGGCGAAGGAACGGGTGGAGGCGGACGCCTTCCTGGCGGAGAACGGCGTGCTGACGTTTCAGTTCATGAACGCGCAGCGCATGATTCATCTATCCGTGGATTCCCGGGGGCGGAGCAAGTTTATCTCGTCCTGGGGGGCGTCACGGCTTGCGGCGCAGTAGGTTGAAGATCAGCCGGCTTTGATTTTCAGGGCGCGTTGTACACCCTTGACGATGCCTTTCGCACGCAGCCCGTAATGATCCATGAGCGCGTCGGCGGTGCCGCTCTGACCGAAGGAATCCTGCATGCCGAGTCGTACGATGGGTACCGGCTTCGTTTCACCTAGCGCCTCCGCAATGGCCGCGCCGAGACCGCCGAGTACATTGTGCTCTTCCACGCTGACAATGGCGCCGGTCTTCCCGGCGTACTTCTTCAGCAGGGCTACGTCGATGGGTTTGATGGACGCCATATTGATGACGGCGACACTCACATCTTTCTTTGCGAGTTGTTCCGCGGCCAGCACGGCCTCGGAAACCATGGCACCGCAGGCCACAATGGTTACGTCCGTGCCGTCCATGAGGACCTCGCCCTTGCCCTCTTTGAACTGATAAGACTTCTTGTGCTTGAGAACAGGCAATGCTGAACGTCCACAGCGTATGTAGACCGGGCCTTCGAGTTCGTAAGCGCGCTGGATGATTTGCTTCGTTTCGTGATAGTCCGCCGGAACAAAGACATGCATACCCGGGATGACGCGCATGGTGGCGATGTCCTCAATGCACTGGTGTGAGGCGCCGTCCTCGCCGACGGTGATACCGGCGTGAGAGGCGACGAGCTTTACGTTCGTCCGGGGATAGGCGACTGAGTTTCGGATGATCTCCCAGGCGCGGCCGGAGAGGAACATGGCGAAGCTGGACGCGAAGGGGACGAGGCCGGAGAGGGCGAAGCCGGCGGCCATACCCACTAAGTTTTGCTCAGCAACACCTACGTTGAAAAAACGATCCGGAAATTCCTTCCCGAAATGCTTCGTCATTGTGGAGCCGGAGAGATCGGCGTCGAGGACGACCACGTTCTTTTGTTTTCGGCCGAGTTCCAGGAGCGCTTCGCCGTAGGCCTGGCGTGTGGCGATCTTTTCCGTCGTCAGGACGGACGGCGGCGACTTTTTCGACGAGGCAGCGGGCATGGTGAAAGAAGTACGGCGAACGGTAGCTGCCGTTCGCCGTAGTTGCGAGGAGTGCGGTCGACTGAAAGATCAGCCGGCCTTCAGGGCCTCCACTTTATCCGTGCGTTCCCAGGTGAACGTGTCGCCGGAACGGCCGAAGTGACCGTAAGCGGCCGTGTCGAGGTAGCGACGGCCTTTGCCGGTGAGATCCAGCGTGCGCATGATTCCTGACGGACGGAAGTCGAAGGTCTTTTCAACACGCTTCGAGATTTCCGCATCGGGGATGCTGCCGGTGCCGAAGGTGTCGACGAGAATCGAAACCGGCTCCGGATAACCGATGGCGTAGGATACCTGAACTTCGCAGCGCTGGGCCAGGCCGGCCGCTACGACGTTCTTCGCGGCGTAGCGCGCCATGTAAGCGGCACTGCGGTCTACTTTAGAAGGATCCTTGCCGGAGAACGCACCGCCGCCGTGACGGCCCCAGCCGCCGTAGGTATCGACGATGATCTTGCGACCCGTGAGGCCGCAGTCTCCGTGCGGGCCGCCGACAACGAACTTACCGGTCGGGTTGATTAAGTACTTCGTGTTTTCCAGAAGATTGGCGGGGATGACTTTCTTGATGACCTGCTCAACCACGGACTCCTGAAGATCCTTATGCGTGATGCTTTCCGTATGCTGCGTCGAGACGACCACGGTGTTGACGCGATGCGGTTTGCCGTCTTTGTACTCGACGGTTACCTGGGACTTGCTGTCCGGACGGATGTCCTTCATGCGCCCTCCGTGGCGTTCTTTGGCGAGCAGCTTCAGAATTTCGTGGGAGTAGAAGATCGGCGTCGGCATGCACTCCGGCGTTTCGTCGATGGCGAAGCCGAACATCATGCCCTGGTCGCCGGCGCCCTGTTCTTTGAACATGCCCTCGCCCTCGGTTACACCCTGAGAGATGTCCGGGGACTGTTCGTGAACGAGCACCTGTACTTTCGCGGTGTCCGCGTTGAAACCGATGTCGTCGTGGGTGTAGCCGATGTTGCGACACACATCGCGGGCGATTTTCTCAGCATCCACGTGTGATTGGGAGGTGACCTCACCGGCAATACAGATAAAATCGGTGGTGACGAGGGTTTCGCAGGCGACGCGGCTTTTCGGATCGCCGGCAAGATAGGCGTCGAGCATGGCATCGGAAACCTGGTCGCTGACTTTGTCAGGATGACCCTCAGATACGGATTCGGAAGTGAATAAAAAGTCTTTAAGCATAAGCTCTGGTAACGAAAATTCGGAAGCGCTCCCCGTCAACCGAAACCAGGCCGGACTTCCGCGCCGTCGAATAGCCGGGTTTCTGGCCGGTCTGGCGTTACTGTCCTGGCTTTTGGGTGGAGGAGCCGGTTGCGTGACGTATCTGGCGCGGGCCGGCTGCGGCCAGATGGAGATCCTGTGGAAGCGTGAGCCGATTCGCGACGTGATTGCCGATCCCGCGACCGGTACGGAGGAGCGCGCAAAGCTGTTGCACGTGGAGCGAGTCCGGGAGTTTGCTCGCCGCGAACTCGGCCTGCGCGTGGAAGATACATACACCAGTTATTCACGCCTGGACCGCGAAGCCATCGCCTGGAACGTAAGCGCATCCCGGGAACTGGCGTTGGAGCCGAAGACCTGGTGGTTTCCCATCGTCGGTCGGGTGCCGTATCTCGGCTTTTTTACGAAAGAAGAAGCCGAGGATCTCCGTGCGGAGCTGGAAGCGGAAGGCTGGGACGTTATCGTCAGCACGGTGGCCGCGTATTCCACGCTTGGTTGGTTTGACGATCCCCTGGTTTCTCCGCAACTCCAGTCCTCCGAATGGTGGCTGGCATCGCTCGTTATCCACGAATCAGCCCACGCGACCGTCTGGTTTCCGGGCGATGTTCGCTTTAACGAATCTTTCGCCTCGTTCGTGGAAACCGAGGGAGCGTTGCAGTTCTATCGCCAGACCTTCGGTCCGGACAGCGAGGAGTACCGGAGCCGGATTCGTCTCCTGCTAGAAGCTAAAGAGTATTCGCTAATTCTTAGGCGCTATGCAGAGAAACTTAATCATCTCTATGCAGCCGACGACCCGGAAGAACGGAAGCGCGTCGGCAAACGACGTTTACTGGAAGAGCTCCGTACCGAATTGCTGCGCCGGGCGCCCGAGTTTCGGGAGTTAAACCTGAGAAAACGAGCGGAACGTGAATTCAATAATGCACATTTCTTATCGCACTTGAGATATCGATCCGGCAGTGACTTTTTTCAAACTCGCTTTGAAGCCTGTGAACGGCGTTGGAGTTGCTTTCTGGAATCTATGCAGAAACTGGAAGGTCTTGATGCAGCGGACCGTCGGAAGTTATGGAACGAATCGGGGCCGTGAAGTGCGACTTTATTCTTACACAATCTTAACAAATCACTAAAGATTCTAAACCATTTAGAAAGTGTAGGTATATCTACTTATCGCCGTCGCCGGGTCTCGGGGCGGGAAGCCGGGATTGTGAAAAAATTTCAAAGCTTGTAAATTTTTATTTATTTATATTGACGTCTGAGTAGACTGAGCCTCACGAAAGGAGTATGCAAGTGGAACTACTTCTACAAATGGGACGTGCCTACCGCGGTTCCATCGACCTTGTACGAAACGGACTGTCAAAGAAGGACAAGTACTCGACGCTGGCACTTTCCATTCTTCGTTACGTGGACCGAAATCCCGAAGTCTCTCAGGGCGAGCTGGGCAAAATTCTCCGCCGGGATCCCATGACCATGAGTCAGGCCGTGCGTTCTCTACAAAACGCCAATCTCGTGGTCAGTCACGCGGACGCCCAGGACAAACGCGTAAAACGTTTACTTCGTAACGAAAAAAGGACGCAACCTCAGCGAAAGCCTGAAGACCCGCGAAGAAAAACTCATCGATGGTTTAAAGCGTTCGTGGGGAAAGCAGCGGACGAATCAGTTTGCCAAAGACATGGCGGAGTTCAACGAATTCCTGACGCAGTATAGCGGGAACTAACGCAGCGTGCCGCTCTTCTATAGAGAAAAAGTATTAGAGCGGCTCGGTCTTTTGTTTTAGATTCTTAACTTTCCCCCGCCGTCACTCAGTTGAACGTCCAGGCTCGCAAGCTTTCGGCATAGTAGCAGTACCGGGTGAGCCCTTATTAAAGATCCACAACGTAAAAGATCTGCCCTTTGCGGCGC
The DNA here is from genome assembly GCA_965227295.1 of Leptonemataceae bacterium. Taxonomy (GTDB): domain Bacteria; phylum Spirochaetota; class Leptospiria; order Leptospirales; family Leptonemataceae; genus JANSYA01. The sequence goes on from OZ245742.1 coordinate 1,640,594, forward strand.
AGCTTTGTCTTGATCAGCTCATGCTCGCGATTCGGAGGGAGGTCGATCTTTTCTCGATACCGTTCGGAGTGGCGGACGGGGTCGAAGTCCTCAATGGCAAGAATGCGGTCATAGCGCAGTCCCAGCCAGCCGCCGTTCGGGCGGGAGAACACCATGAGATTGCCACCGTGCCGGGGGACCGGGAAGGCCTGTCCGTCGTGATCGGCATGGGGAAAAACTTCCAGCAGGGCAGCGCCGCGTTTTGCGCGGTAGGACTTTGCCGGATCCACGCGGTGTAGATTGTAGCGGAGGTTGCCCTGGACCACGAAGCGCAGGTCTCCTAATTGGTAAAAGACGAGGCGGCCGCCGTGGATCAGGTCCGGCCGGAGCAATTGATCAGGCGGGGCGGAACCCGCCTGGCTGGCGTTCGGATCGTCCGGATGCGCCGTGCGGGCGGCGGCGGGAACTTCCCAGACCGGGCTGCGTTCCAGTTCTTCGAGGCGCTCATACAGTTTATCAAAGATCGTGTTCGGATCTGTCCGCGGGCCGAGGCGCTGGAGTTCCGACGCGACGCGCTGGACCTTTTCCTGTAAAAGCGGATGCAGCTTCGGCAACAAGGACTGCATCTGCGCCATGGCGACGCGGGCCAGTCGCAGGCGTTCCGCCGCCTCGCGATCCGCCTCTTCCAGACGGCGAAACTCTTTGCGGCAGAGTTCACACAGGCCGTGGACTTGCGACAGCAGTTCCTCGAAAGCAAACTCGGCGGCGACGTCCGGAGACGCGGTATCGGAGGAGGGCAGGGATGGGTCCGGGGCGGTCATGTTGATTGGACGCGGGGCGCCCTACTTATGATCGGCACGAGGACCCACCGGCCATTAGTTCGCAAAACGACGTCGGTAGATGCTCAGGAGAATGCCGACGGACGCCATACACGTGACCATATGCGAACCGCCGTAGCTCATAAAGCTCAGCGGCAGGCCCGTCACCGGCAGCAGGCCCAGGGCGATCCCCGTGTTAAAAGCGATGTGATAAAAGAACATAAACGATATGCCGGCCGCGAGCAACGATCCGAAACGATCCCTCGCGTCGAAGGCCAGTTGCAGACCGCGCAAAGGTATGGCGATGAGTATGATCAGCAACGCCACCGCGCCGATGAATCCGGTGCGCTCGCTCCACGATGTGAAGATGAAGTCCGTGTATGCTTCCGGAACCAGCGGGCGATCGCCCATGGTCATGTCGCCTTCGAAGAGGCCGCGCCCGGTAACCTGGCCGGAACCGATGGCCGCCTTGGACGCGCGAATCTGATATGCGAGATCCCGGGGAAATTTCTCCGGATTCACGAAGGCCGTGATGCGTACAACCTGGTGATACTTAAAAGAGATCGTCGATTGTACGGCTGCGGCGGCGAGCAGTGAGATGCCGAATACGCCCAGGGGAATGTAGACTTTGCGCAGGTTCTCCAGGGCCCGGCCCTGGGTATAACGCAAGACCACGAGGATGACGGCCACCAGAGCGCACAGTGCGCCGACCACGGTCAGTACGGTGATGTTTTGCAAGAGCAACAGCAGCAGGCCGCCGGATTCGTAGCGCACGGCTTCCACGGCTTCCTGGATGGACTGCAACAGATTCTCGCTGTTCAGAATGCCCAGCAGATAACTGCGATCCTGATCCGCAACGGTGCTCGGGATAATGCCGCTGTCGACGAACTTCCAGATGTCCGTCTTCAGAATGCGCACGGCCGGCACCAGTCCGTCCTTGCCGAGCTCCGAGAGATGGATCGCTAAAGGATCGACCATCGTAATCTTATGATATTCGATGTACAGCGGGATCGAGATCGTCATCCCGAAGAAAACGAGCACCGAGCCGATGTGGTAGATGTCCGCGCCGGCGATGAAGAGCATCGACATGAGGATGGGCGCCAGCGAGAAGGCGCCGCCGAAGTCCGGCTGCACCACGATCAGGAGCATGGGCACCACGGCGATGACGAACGGGATGATCAGCGACGGCAGTCGGCTCATCTCTTTCTCTTTGAGTTCCAGGTACTTCGCAACCAGGATGATCGTAACCAGCTTGGCCAGTTCCGATGTTTGAAAGCCGATGGGGCCGAAACGAATCCAGGAGCGCGCACCTTTGATCTCGCTGCCGATGCCGGGGATGAGCGTGATCAGCAGGAGCACGATGGACAAGGCGTACAGCGGCAGCACGTAATCGCCCAGGCTGTTGTATTGCATTCGGCGCAGCGTGAAACACAACACCAGGCCAATCAAAAAAAACGCAAGCTGGCGGATCCACCGTCCGGATTGTTCTTCGAGGATGGCTTCCTGGGCGTACAGCGTAAAGATACCCGCACCGACGGCGATCAGGACGCAGCCGAAAAGCACGAAATCTATGCGCAGGGTCTTACTCATGGGATTGGGGTGCGCGCCTTATGCGATAGTATCCAGCCGTGGCCCGGCGTACAGCGTTTTTGCGCAGCCGGTCAGAGACTCAGGTGACGCTGCGGTTGCGATTCGGACTCCGATTCCGATTTCTGGGCTTCGTTGGTTTTGATGCGCAGCGGAATGTCGTCTTCCGTTTCAGGACCGGCCGCCGTGTCCGGAGTCCCTTCCAGGTTTTGTTCGAGCTCCTGCTCTTCCAGGCGCTTGAGTTCCCGCTCGCGTTCCCGGCGTTGCAGACGATCGTTGAGTTCTTTCGACTTCTGCGGCGTCCAGTCCGGGAAGGCCGCGTTCAGCATTTCCCCGGCCACCGGCGCTGCCGAGGCGCCACCGGCGACGCCGTGCTCCACGAAAACGACGACCACCACGGTTTCTTCCGGCGGTGCGCCGTAGGGGGCGAAGCCGGCAAACCAGGCGTGGTTCTTACCCTTCACACCGCTGCGTGTCTGCGCCGTACCGGTCTTGCCGGCGATGGGGACGGGATACTGCTGCAGGCGCCGTGCCGTTCCCCGGGTGACCACGGCCCGCATGCCCGCCTGGATCGTCTCCAGGCTTTCGAGGGAAATCGGTACCTCGTTCAGAATCTCCGGTTGCACCCGGCGCAGCACGCGCCGCGGCTCGGAGGGATCGCGGATCTCTTTCAGAACGTGCGGTCGATAGATCTTGCCGCGGTTTACGAACGAGCTGTAGAGGACGGCCATTTCCAGCGGCGTGACCTCTAAGTAGCCCTGACCGATGGCCAGGTTGACCGTGTCGCCGTCGTACCACTTGCTCGAAAGATGGATCTGCTTCCAGCGTTGATCCGGGACCCGACCGGCAATCTCGCCCGGTAGATCGATGCCGGTGGTTTTGTCGAGGCCGAGCGCGCGGGAGAAGTGAATGATGGGCCGCGAACCGATGTGATAGCCGAGATTATAGAAGTAAACGTTGCACGAGTGCGCGATAGCACCCACCATGTCCTGGTGGCCGTGGCCGGCGGTCCAGCAGGAGTAGTGGGCGTCCGGCGCCCCGGGCATGGTGGATTTCAGCGTGAAGCGGCCGTAGCACTGGTAACCGGTATTCGCGGTCACGTCCTGCTTCGGCGCGCGTTCCAGTGCGGCCAGAGCGACCAGTGGTTTGAACGTGGACGCCGGCGGGAACTTGCCCTGAATTGCCAGGTTCAGGAAGGCCTTGTGCTGCGTGACGATCTGAAAGTGCTTGCCCCGTTGTTTGGCGCTGCCGCTGGACAGAATGTTCGGATCGAACGAAGGATGCGATACCAGCGCCAGGATTTCGCCCGTACCCGCATTGATGGCCACGGCCGCACCGCGCCGACCCGCGTTCTTTAGCGCCCGATAGGCTGCCGCCTGCACGTCCCGATCCACCGTGAGCACCAGGGTGTTGCCCTGTTCGGTGCCGGCGATTTGTTCCTCGGTATCGATGATGCGGTGGCGGATGCGCACACCGTCGGTGCCGCGCAGCTCCGTATCGTAGATGGATTCCACGCCGGCCTTGCCCAGGGTCTGATAAGACAGGGCGAGTTTTTGGTCGAGTTGTGAGCGTGTGGGCAGGCCGATGTAGCCGGTGATGTGGGCCGCGGCCGGACCCATGGCATAGTAGCGCGTGTGTTTTGGTACGAGTTCGCCGTACTCTTCCAGCAGGCGAAAGACTGCGGCGCGTTCGCGCTCACGTTCGGTCATGTTTTCGAGCAGAGTGATGCTTTCGTTTTTGCGCACGGCCTTGCGCCACGCCCCGGGCTCCAACTCTTCGGCGTAATCTGCGAAGGGGCGGCCCATCACACCGGAGAAGATGCGGACGTAGCGCACGGCGTCCTCGCGCTTGCGAAAGCGCGCCGGATAGATGACCAGATCAAAAGAGTGTTTGTTGTAGATGACGGGGGACTTGTCGCCCGGTTGGAACTTGCGATCGAAGACAAGGCCGCGGGGCGCAACCGTGAACTCCTGGCGCGACACGAACTTCTTGGCCAGGATGCGGTTCTCATAGCCTTTCACTAACTGAAGATTTCCCAGTTGAAAGACGAAGATCATCGCCGCCAGGAAGATGAGGCCGGTAAAGATATACAGGCGTTGCTGGAACTTGCGCTCCAGCCGGTATTCGTGCAGGGATCTACTCACAATTACAGGTCCGCCGGTTTAATGCGGTACAGCCAGCCGAGGAACGTAAACCAGATCGGGGCGATCAGTCCGGTGTACACGGCCGGCCCTACCAGAGAATAGTTCCTGTTAAAATCTTCGACCAGTCCCTGGATCGTCCACGCGAAAAATCGCACCAGCAGGGCGGCGGCGAATACCAGGGCGATGATCGGCGCGGCCTGGTAGCGGTCGAAAACGTGGCTCATCTTACCTAAAATGAAACCGGCCAGGGAGTAGACCAGAGCGTGAATGCCGACGATAGGCAGGAAGTCTCCCGGACCGCTCCCCATGATCCAGTTGGCGCCGTCTTCCATGAGTCCGGAGAAAAATCCGACCCACAGGCCCACGAACTCCCCGCGGAACAGGGAGAAAAAGATTACGAATATTAGAAGAAAGTCGGGGCCGATGGTGCCCGTATTCATGAACTCAAATGTGAGACTCAGGAATTGAATATCTTTCAGAAAGTACGAGATGACCATCCCGACGCCGATCAACAAGCCCTCAATCATTCCGTTTTACTGTGCTCCCGGGAGATTGAGATTCTCGATGCGTCGCGGCCGGCGGTCTTCGTTGTCCTCGGCCGGCGCCGTCTCGGGCTGTTTGCTGCTGTCCGTTGCCGGCGCCGTCCCGGCAGGAGTCGAATCCTCCGCGCTGTTATCTTCCTGCACGGCTTTTTCCGCCGGCTCTTCCTGTTTCTGCTGGCGACTGCGTGTCACCTCGGGATACTCGGGGGCGCCGAATTCCGTTTCGAGATGATCTTCCCAGCGCGCTTCGCGGTCCCAGGCTTCGGACCATTCGGATGGTTTCTTCAATACTACGGATACGATATCCAGGCTGCTGATGGGAGCGAGCGGGGCGACGAAGACCGTCTTGAACTCGCCTTCCCGTGGTCCCTCGTCGGTGATCGTGCCCACGGGAATGCCCGGTGGAAAGATGCCTCCGGCCCCGCTGGAGTAAACGATCTGGCCCTGACGAAGGATGCCCGCACGTTTCTCTTTCTCTTCTTCTTTCTGGAGGCCCGCTCCGGAATCCGGGGCGTTGACCTGGCGTCGGTCTTCACTCGCCCTGGTCGCCTCGCCGCCGGCGAAGTCGGACGTGAGGTAGGTCAATTGCACCTGGGTTACACGGCCGGAGTTCCCGCTGAGTATCGACCACTCCTCGTTGTCCGCAATGCGCACGCCCATTTTGAAACCGGGATGCGTGAGCGGCTGGATGACGGCCGTGTTCGAATCCACGGCGGCGACCACGCCCACCACGCAACGTACGAGATTGTTATCCGGATCGTGGGCACGGGTGAGCACGGGCATGAGCGGCTCAATGCCGTCGGCGCTGCCCTTGTCGATGATGATACGCGGGCTGATGGAGTTTAGACGAATGCCCAAGACCTCGGCGCGCACTTCTTTGTAACCGGGCAGCGGGTCGAAACGCAGGGCGGTGCGTAACTTATCGTTTTCTTCTCTTAAGAAGTCGAACTTATCTTTTTCCAGGCGGTACTCTTCGAGGGCGGCCTGGGCGTTGTCGTAGCGCTGCTCCAGCTCGCGGTACTTGTCCAGTTCCACCCAGAGCGTTCCCGTAAAGCGCAGGCCGGAGTTTAAAGTTCCGCTGATGCGATCCGCGAGCTTGCCGAAGTAGCCGACACCCTGGGCGAACGGGTTGCTCTGCCACAGAATGCACATCATGGAGAACGCCACGCAGAACGTGAGGCTTGCGGCGTTGCGGTTTTGAACGAGAACGTGCACGAGATACTTTCCGAATGCTGGAGTGAGCGCGGCGGCGCAGGCCGCGCATTACCGGCGGCCCGCGTACTTACTTCATGCCCGAGCGGATGAACTTCAGCTCATCCAGGTACTTGCCGGTGCCCATTACGACGCAGGTCAACGGATTCTCGGCGCGGAAGACCGGAACGCCGGTCTCTTTGCTCAGGAATTTGTCGAGGCCTTTGAGCAGACATCCGCCGCCGGTCATGACGATGCCGCGCTCGACGATGTCCGCCGCAAGTTCCGGCGGCGTACGTTCGAGGCTGCTCTTGACGGCCTCGAGAATGGCGTCGATGGGTTCTTTGAGTGCCTTGCGGATTTCGTTGGAGTCGATTTCCAGAGTGCGCGGCAGACCACTGATGGCGTCCCGGCCGCGGAGTTCCATGACCTCGGTCTTCTTCTCCGGGTAGGCGTTGCCGATGGTAAGTTTGACGTCTTCGGCCATGCGTTCGCCGACGACCAGGTTGTACTGCGTGCGCAGATAGCGGATGATGGACTCATCGAATTCGTCCCCGCCGATGCGGATGGAGTCGGCGATGACCATGCCGCCGAGAGAGATGACTGCAATTTCCGTGGTGCCACCGCCGATGTCCACGATCATGGTGCCGGCCGGTTCGTGGATGGGTACGTTGGCGCCGATGGCCGCGGCCAGGGCTTCTTCAATGAGATAGATTTCCCTGGCGCCGGCTTGCTCGGCTGATTCGCGGACCGCGCGTTTCTCAACTTCGGTGATGCCCGAGGGAACGCCGATGACCATGCGCGGTTTCACCAGGGTGGTACGCTTGTGCACTTTCTGGATGAAGTAGCGGATCATTTTTTCGACGGTTTCGAAGTCCGCGATAACTCCGTCTTTCATGGGACGGATGGCGACGATGTCGCCCGGGGTGCGGCCGAGCATGCGCTTCGCTTCGTGACCGACAGCGAGGACCTTGCCGGTGCTTGATTGCACCGCGACCACCGAGGGCTCCGACAGGACGATGCCCATCCCCTTTACGTGAACCAGAGTGTTGGCGGTACCAAGGTCGATACCCATGTCGTTGGAAAAGAGACCGTAGATCTGATCGAGAAACATATGGATGAGTTACCGTGCGGATATGTGTGGAGCGGCGGGGCTGTCTCCCGGATTCATTATCGGCCGGTATACCGTTACCAGAGCGGTTATGCTTCAGCTTCTGTCAAGAAAACCTGGAAAGTCCGGGGGAATTTTGCGTTTTTTCGGCCTCCGCGCACGTCTATTCCGCGCTCACCGCTTCGAGCCGCTCTTTGATGAAGTCGTCGCCGCCGCTCATGCGCAGGGCTTCCTCGAAGAAGTAGCGGGCCGCCCCCGGGCTGCGTTGCACGAGGAAGATTTCTCCTTCCATGCGGACCGCTTCGACTTTCAAAATATCCGGTGCCTCCGGATGAAACTTTACCTGCCGGGCCAGTCGTAGCGCGCGCAGATAGTCCCGCGCATAATAGTTGCCGTGGCACAGGATGAGGTTCCGCACGTGTTCACCCAGTACGAGTCGTGCGGCTTTGTCCGCCGGTGACGGCGCTTCGCCAGGCTTCTCGCCGTCACCGGCAGGAGCCTGAGGCTGCGTCGGGGCCGCCGCCGCATCCACGCGTTCCATGGCAGACAGCATGGCCGCGCGGCGACCGCTGATGGCGAACAGCGCCAGGGCCGCCCAGTCATGAAAGCGCGCCATGCCGGGCTGCAACTCCGCGTCGGAAACGGATTCCAGGAAATCGAGGAGGTGCGGGTCCGTGCGGCCGGTAAAGAACAGGTCGCCGTAGGAGATCATGAGCCGGGAGGAGTGAAGCATCTGCGCGTTGAGATCGGGGTCCAGGGCCAGGGCCTTGCGCAATCGCCGGGAGATGCGATGGCCGAGGCGCGGGATCGAAACCTCGGGAATGGACTCGCCCGGAAATGTGCGCTGGAGCGGAAGATAGCCGCGACCGGTAAGTTGGAGGAGGGTGAGCCCGTTCAGCGGGACGCGCAGTCGCAACTCATAGAACGCCAGCAGGCCGTGATAATAGTGCACCTCGGCGAGGTCGGGGCTGTTGCGCTCGAGAATTTCGGCGATCCGGCGCGTGTCGTCGAGGTCGGCGAGGATGTCGGCGACGCCGCCGGCCGATCCGCCATCGCCTTTGAAATCCAGGCGATCCAGCTGGGCTTCGATTTCGGCGGCCCGCCGTTCAATGCGGAGCAGGGCGTCACCGGTGAGCCGGTAGTAGAGTCGGGGGCCGTAGGCATAGGCTGCGTAGGCCCCGCCGCCGAGAATCGTGACAAAGATCAACCAGCGCCAGAACCGGCCGCCTTTTTTCTTTTTTCCAGGTTCAAAAGGCTGCGTGTACATCTCGAATGCTGAGTGTCACGGACTACACGGCGCGGATTCTTGCATTCTTTTTAATGTGAGCTTTGATTTCGTCCACCCGGGGCGTGAGAAATACCGGGATGGCGCGATCAGCAGGAATCGGCACCAGGGCGAGGCCACCCGGTTGGAAGACGATCTGGTCCAGGTCTCCGGCGGAGTAGCTATAACTGGCGTTTCCGCTGTGGATCTGGAAGCGGCCGGATTCCAGGATCATGGTGCCTTTGCCGATGCGGCGAAGTTCCGAGAACAGGCGGGCCGGCAGATCGCCGCCGCGGCCGAGCTGGTCGGGAATCTTGCGGCCGTGATCCAGGTAGAGCGTTCCCGGGACGATGAGTTGTTCCGGTTCCGGTTCGTGGTGTTCGGTTTTCTCGAAAATACGCAGGCGGTCGTTGAGGCTTTCCGTGTCGATGCGCTGGAACGTGGTCAGCCGACGGCGGAGTTCTTCGAGGTTCGCGTGCTCTTCCCGGCGGCGGCGTTTCGTTGCCGGCTCCGGTTGCTCGTCCGGAACATCGTTCCGCTCAAAATCTTCGTCAAGGTTCGGCGATTCCGGGGCCGGCAGCGGTCCGGTCGCGGCAGCGCGGCGTCCCGGTCGCCGATAGGCAGCGCCGGAACCGGCGTACGGATCGCCCGCGTAGGGATCCGAGATGTCAAAGCTACCGCCGTTCGAGTCGGCGACATCCGGCACGGTAGTCGTGCGGCCCGGGGGTGCCGGGGCCGGGCCCGGCGCGGAAACGGCCGGCGGGGCCAGGCGAAAGTAACTGAACGCGACATAGGCCATGCAGGCCAGGCCGATGGCAATAAAGGTGAGTGCGAGATAGGTCATCCCATTCTGATTATCACCGTTTCGCCCGTCGTGCTAAAGTAATTTTCCGGTAGTCGAAGGCGACGCCGTCGTCAGGATTGCACCGTGAACAGCATTCTTGATTCGATTAAATCCGCCGGCGCCTGGATCATCATCGTCCTTCTGGCCGGCATGATGGCCATTACCTTTACCGGCGAAACCGATCTGAACATTGAGCAGGCGCTCTCCGGTCGCAACAGTGTCGGCGAATTCGACGGCGAGACGATCGACGCGCAGGACTTCCTGGTCTTTCAGAATAACTGCGAGCAGCAGGCGCGGCGTTACCGGGAGCAGTTTCGGGATCTGCTCGGGCCCGGCCAGTCCATCGATTCCTTTTTTCGCGTGGACGACTGCGTGCAGCGCAGCCTGCAGCAGGCCTACGTTGTGCCGTCCATCGGACGGCGCCTGGGCCTCGGTGTGTCGGCGGAGTCCGTTCGGGAGGCCGCCGAAAGTGAGGCCCGGCAGATGTACCAGACCCAGGACGCCGTTCTGGAAGAAGATCGCCTGAGCCTCAACGACATGTACAAACGTGTGCTTCAGGGATTCCCACTGGAATTGCGTCGCCGCCAGCGCCTTACGGATCTTACCGGCAATGTGATTTCGGCGCCCATGCCGGTGCCGGATGCGGCCGTCGCCGCGCGCACCGCCGCCGATCGTACGAGCATGAGCCTGCGCCTGGTGCGATACAATACGCCCCAGTTGGTGGCGCGGTTTAAGAAGACCGTAAGCATCAGCGAAGAACGGTTACGAGAGGTGTACGAGGAAGAGCAGGCCGAACTGGAAGAAGACAAGCGCCGCCCGTTTGAAGACGAACGCATCTTCGTTATGGATCGCGTGAAGACCGAGGCCGCCCGGGAAGCGGTGAAGGCCGCGAAAGAGGAACTGAAGCAACTCGGTCGCAAGGCCACGCTGGAAGACGTCTCCCGCATTCTTCAGACCCCCATCGAAAACGCGGGCCGGGTCACGTTGAAAGAACTTCAGGGCGTGCGGGCCGGGAATACTTCCGTGTCTCTACTCAAGCCGGAATTTCTGATGGAGCTGGCCGAAAAGCGTACCGGCTTCACCGGCGGGCCGTACGAAGACGGTGAATACACGATTCATGTGGAAGTGCAGAATCTGAGCACGGGCACGGCGCCGGAAGCGGCCCTGGCCGAAGTGAAGACCAACGTGGCCCAGGGCCTGGCCCGGGAATTCTTCAGTTATCTTTTGAAAGAAGAAACCCTGCGCGGTCAGTTCTCGTTGCAGCAGGGACTTTTCGGTCCGCCGCCGGGTACGCAAATCCCGCCGGGAGCGCCCGGGCAGTGAAGGCCGAGTATATCAATCCCTTCCTGGTTTCCACGACGAACGTCTTCCGGGATTTACTGCAAACGAACCTGGTGCGGGGGCGCACGCTCATCAAGAAGACGCCGGCTCCGTCGCACGAGATTGCGATTTTCATCGGCGTGAAGGGAAAGAATCCCGGCCAGGTGATCTACTCCATGAACCTGGAAACGATCCTGAAGATTGCCGGGCGCCTCATGCCCGGTCTGCCCGTGGAGGAACTGAAGAAGGAGTACCGCGACATTATCGGCGAAGTGGCGAACATGATCACCGGCAACGCCATGCAACTCCTCATTGCCGGAGACGCCGGGCTGGACCTTACCGTGCCGATGGTGGTGGACGTGCGCCAGAAACCGCCGGACATTCCGGTGATGCCGACGATCGGTTTGAACTTTTATTCCCACTTCGGTTTGATCGAAGCGAACATCGCGTTTAAGGCGATGCAATGATCACCGTAGCGGAGGCTGTCTGACCTGCATCAAAAGAATTGGATCTTAAGCATCGGCTTTGTCGTTCTCTGGAACTCCGGCTTCATTGGTGCGGAGTATGCCCTCCCGTTTACTGAGCCTCTCACTCTGCTCTTCTGGCGTTACTGGCTGCTCGCGTTCGTTTTGCTGATCTATCTTTTCCTGCGCAAGAGATTGCAATGGCCGGGGGCGAAGGCCGTTCTCATCGCTCTGCTCGTCGGCGTTCTGGCGCACGGCACCTGGCTCGGATGCGTCTTCTATTCTTTGCAGTATGGCGTACCTTCGGGAATCGTCGCTCTCGTTGTGGCGCTCCAGCCTATGACCACGGGCATCCTCTCCGGGCTGGTTGTCGGCGAACGAACTCCACTGATTCGCTGGATCGGTTTGTTGATCGGCTTCGTGGGGGTCATGATCGCGGTGGCGGCTCGCATCGAATTTTCCGATCCGGACTCCATCTTTGCGTACCTGATCCCGTTCGGATCGGTGGCGGCGATTACGGCCGCGAGTTTGATTCAGCGTCGCCTTGAGGTGGAACGCAACGCCTATCGTTTGTCCGTGGACCGCGGTCTGTTTTATCAGAGTCTCGGCGTGGCTCTCGCGGTTTCTGTGCCCGCGATTCTATTCGAAGGACTCGTTACGGAATGGACGCCATTGTTCGTCGGTGGACTGCTGTGGTTGGTCCTGGTCGTTTCGCTGGGGGCGTATGGTTTGATGTGGGTGTTGATTGAACGCATCGATGCAACGCGCGTGGCGAGCCTGTTTTACTTCGGGCCGCCGGTCACGATGTTGATGGCGTGGTTGGCCTTCGGCGATCGTCTCCTGAGTACGGACCTGGCCGGGTTGGCGATTATTTTCGCCGGTGTGATTCTCGCTCAGAGAACTGAAGTCCGCGAGAGCGAACGGGTGTAGCGAGAATCACGCCCGTGGCTCAGGCACAGCAGGCAAAGTAACATGAGTGAAACGCGCGCAACTGATCGTCCAGTTTGACCGGACGTTTGTCGCGTATTTCCACAAAGAACTCCTGTAGCGTGAAATCGCGACCCATGCCTGCATCATACGTTTCATAGCAGCCGTGAATCTCGGCCTGGACCCGAATTCTGTCGCCATCCGGAGCCCAGGTTCCGACGCTCGCGCGCGGGGCTTCTTTGACACATGCCGGCATGCCGTCCACACCGCGAATGGATCCATCGGACTCAAAAATGTACAGATACCCACAATCGTTGACGGTCAATGCCCCGCCCTGGTGGATCCAATTGTACATTGCAGGACTCAAGCAGCCGCCGCTGACCCACTTGTTGTCGGCTTCGACACAGGCTTGAATGGTTTTCCGAAGTTCCTGGTCATCGGACAGGTAGGCCGAGAACACATAACCTTCCTGTTCCTGATAGGCGACCTGATACCAACTCCCCTGTTTGCCGGCCACGGTCACCTGAGGAGCATCGGAGGCCAGGATCTCAACCGATTCGCCGGCCGGTATGGAAGCGAGGATCTTCCCGCCTGGTTCGTCCCGCAGGCTGAGGGATGAGCCGGTAACAAACATCTCGGGATTCCCGCAGACTGTCAGAAGAGTGATCGTGAGCAGGAGTATTCGGAAATACTTCACTCTGTGCTGAACTAACCTTGTGATATTGGCCATGATTCGTTCCTCCACCCGGCCGAGTATACACCACAAGAGCGGAATCGGTCAATCCAACTTGCGCTGTCGTTGGACACAACGAGGCCGAACTTGAACCGGCCGGGACATTCAGTGATTGATTCGGAGCCCGTTGAGCAAAAAACATCCGTTTCGATTTTTTGATTAGTTGGTATTTTTTAGTTTTGCAAGCCCAGACCGTCACGTTTAACGGCTTTCTAACCGTCCGCTTTCATAATCTCGTAGACAAGTTCGTGCCGTCGATGTAGGGCTGCCGACCGGTGCGAAGAGCGCGTACATTTTTTCACGCAAGGGAAGATTTATCGCTCTTCCAATTCGCATCGTTACGAGGTAAGAGAGATGAACAATGCAAATACGCTAACGAAATCCAAACAAGGCTTCGCAGCAGTCGCCGTCCTTGCGGTTGCGGCCGTGTTGATCCTGCTGCATCCTCAGAGGGTCATGGCCGATGGTTTGGTTTTCGGCGTGGAAGTCCTGAGCGGCAGCAATCGCTATGAGCTGGAACCGATGATTGCCGACGATGTTGCGGTCACGGATGATTACACGAGCGGCAGTGTTTCGGCCACGAACAAGTGGAACACGCCCTGGACAGAAAACCGCCGCCCCCTGGGACTTATCTCCCTTTTCTATGAGCACGCGGTCGGTGATGTGGTCCTGCTGGCCGGCGTGAAGCACACGCAACTGAAAACCAGTTATGATTACACCAGCTATAAGCTTCGCCCGGGCTCATCGGCCTATGCTGTGCCCGTAAGTGTGCGGATCATGGAGCGCATCGATGACGCCGAAGTCGGGGCGAAACTCCCGTTGTCCTTCCTGGGGCTGGACGCGGTTACGCTGACGCCGAAACTCGGCCACCGGACCGAGTACTTTCGCGCACGGAAGGGCGGAAGCGGCGGCGGTCGGGACGAGTCCGGCGGCCACGACTTCTTGCTGCACAAGAAGGCCGTGCTGGACGACGAGCTGAACGGACCCTACGGCGGGGCCGAGATCGACTTTGCCCTGAACTCGAAGCTGCACGTGTTCGTGGGTGCCTATCACTTTGCCTTGCGTGGCAGCAAGACGGAGTCCGAGTTCGAAGGAGAAATCCTGGATAACCTGGTCGTCGAAGAGCTGGGGTTCGAGTACATCGAAACCAGAGTGCGTTCCGTCGGTTCCATGGTAGTGGCGGGACTGAAGTACAAGCTGACGGATGCGTGGCATTTGCATTTGGGCTTTGCTCACGAGCGCTTCCGGGTCTCTTATCCGGACTATACGAATCTGGCGCGGTGGCACTACACCAGCAGTTCCGGGGCCTCCCTGGAAATTCCCTCCCATGCGGACCTGATTACGGATCGAATCATTTACGGGCGGCAGGAACTGCGGGAGAAGCGGCACGTGTTTGTGGGGGTGAATTACGATCTGCACCTGAGCGGTGACTGAGGTGCAGGCAAAAAAAAGGCCCCGGTAAACCGGAGCCTGAGAGGAGTTACACGAATGACTCTTTTAAAATCGGCGGGGGCTCCGATTTTCCCTGAAACTTTTTTCCGAAAGAAGTTGAACCACCGAGGCTCCGAGGACTCCGAGGGAAGAATTCACAGGAGGACGAGAGGTCGCTACGAGTGCACTCGACTCTTCGCGTTAGCGATGTAACGCGGCCGGGCGGAACGCCCAAAAAAGGTCGTATTATTTTCTGCTTCCGGGCGGCCGCGATCACTCAAACATGCTGCGACTTCTTTCGTAGATGAAGTTTTCCAGGACGCGGTAGTCGTCGGGGCCGGCGTCGTAGAAGTTTATGCCGATATTAAAGCCGTCTTTCGTCGGGAAGTAGCGCGTGATTTCGCCCTTCAGGTGCATCATGTGGTGGCGCATCTGGATTTGCATCTCCAGGTGATCGTGAAAGGTCAGGTAGTCGAAGACGGTCTTGTTCGTAAGTTCGAAGAGCAGGCCGCCCATGCTGATGTTGATGATGCGCGTGAACGTGTGCCGCGAATAGGAACGTGCGAGGACCGTCTTGGACATGGCGTAGTTCAATAGCCGGGCCAGCAGATCGATGTGCTCGGCGTCGTCCGCGGTGATCAGCCGGCGATCAAAGACCGTGCTGTACACGTAGATGTGCCCGATGACGTCGTCGAAGATCATGAGCGGGGCGCAGACGTAATTCGCCAGCATGTCGTACATGTCGTCGTGGCGCTTCTTTTCGAAGAACTTCACGACTTCTTCCTCGGACTCGGTGCGAATGCGATCGCGATACTCTTTCTGATAGTTGATGAGCCCGCGCAGCCGCTGATTCTTATAGTAACTTTCAATGTCCTGAACATCGCGCAGATAGAACGTCTTTTGTTCCGCGGTGATCATTTCTTCCATCAAGCTGCGGCGGTACTCTTTCGGATAAAACTTCACCTCGAATTGCGGCGAAATGCGTTCCAGCTGCTCGGTGACGATGCGATTGATTAAGTAGAGGTCCGGCTCCCGGCGCCGCACTTCGTCCACCAGTGAGGCGTAGCGGGACTCGAGGACCTGGCCGGTGCCGCGCGTGCCGTAGAGGGGCTGATACAATATGCCCCAGCGCATGAACATGTCGTCCACGCGGATGCGTCGGAACTTGCGGCGCTTCGCCGACTGGATGTAGGCCGGGATCTTGAGGATGATGAGATCGTCCTCGATGTCCACGATGGGCACTTCGAATTGATAAAGAATATTTACAATTTCGAACTTAATGCGGCAGCGCCGGGCCCGCTCCTCCCGGAAGCCCGGTACGCGCAGATGGGCGACGGCGTTCTCGACTTCTTCCACGCGTGAGCGGAACTGCTCGGCGCCGTAGATCAACTGTACCGGCCGCTGCTCCGAGTGCAGCCAGTAGAAGAGATGGCGGATTTGATTGATGTCGGAGCCGAGGATCGTGTCCTCGGTGAAGTCGTCACTGCGGACCGGGGAAAGGTTGCGGATCGCCTCCGTTAGCGGTGTTGTTAGATCGATGTCGTCCCGGGCCGCATCCATAGTTGTTTATCGTGGGCCGGGCGACCGGGATCAAAGGCGCGGGCGCGGTTTTTCCGGGATTTTTTGGAGATTCTTTGCCGGAAAGGCGGTGTGCGGCTTACTGAACGGACTTTTCGAGGTCGTCGGAGATTTCGAAGAGCAGATCCAGCTTGGAGAGCTTGAGCAGCGTGAGCAGGGAACGGGAAAGGTTGCAGAGGACGAGCTGGCCACCGTAGGCTTTGACGTCCTTCATGAAGGCGACGAGGGCACCGAGGGCGGAACTGTCGAAATACTCGGTTTCTTTGAGATCGAGGACGATGCGGGCAGGCTTGTCCTTGAGATACGAGCTGAGGCCTTCTCGAAATTTGCGGGCCACGACCATATCGACCCGGGGCTCCTGGATGTGCAGCACCAGAGCATTTTCCCGATTTTCCGCCGAAATCATATCGACCGACTTAACCTCGCTCCGGGCGTTCCGGTCAAATAAAAATTTGGCAATCTTAGTGCAAAAGCACTATGTTTCGTGACGTGGTCGGTGCTCTGAAAATAACGTCGGATGAGTCTGATCGGATTTGATTTTTTCGGAGGACGGCGGGAGTTGCATGGTTATGAGCGGAAAATCAAAGAAAAACGCGAAATCCCCTGGAAAGGCGGGAAAAGGCGGCAAATCGGCCAAAAAAGGCGCGAAACAAACGCCGCTCAGTGAGGAAGACCTCCGCAAGGCCGCCATTCTCGAATGGACCGGGCCGGCGTTTCCTCTGGCCGTGCGGGAAGAGGCCGCCCTGGTCTTCGCCGACTACGTTCGCCGTAGCGGCCCGAACTTCGAAGACGCCGATTATTTCACGCATCCGCTGAAGTTCGGTACCGGTGGTCTGCGCGGTGTGATCGGCAACGGTGCGGGCCGGATGAACGTGTGGACCGTGGGCCGGACCACCGTGGGGCTCTGTAACTATCTCAAAAAGCAAGCTAAGAAATCAACGCCGGCCCTCGTGGTCGCCCATGACTCCCGGCGCATGGCGGTCGAGTTCGCGCAGACCACTGCCGGCATCGCCGCCAATCTTGGATTTAAGGTCTATCTCTTCCAGGGCGTAACACCTACCCCCGTACTCTCTTACGCCATTCGCAAACTCGGTGCCGCCGGCGGCGTGGTCATTACCGCATCCCACAACCCGCCGGAGTACAACGGTTACAAAGTTTACATCGACGACGGCTCGCAACTGGTCGGCAAGCCGCAGAAAGACCTGGAAGCATCCATCGACGCCGTGCAGAACTGGGATGAAATCCCCTTCCTGGGGCCGACGGATGCCACGTTCAAGAAGCGCGTGAAAATGATCGGCGCGGACATTCGCAAGGCGTACTTCGATGAATTCAAGAAGGTCGGGTTCGTCAGCGCGAAAAAGAATCCCGCGAAGTCGAAGCTGAAAATCATCTACTCGCCGCTGCACGGTACCGGCGGTCCCTGGCTGCCCGGCCTCTTAAAGCAGTACGGCTTTTCGGTGCAGACGGTTCCCGAACAGGAAAAACCCGATGGCGAATTCCCCACGGTGAAGTTTCCGAACCCCGAGGAACCCGAGGCCATGAAACTGAGCGAGGACCTGGCCCGGGCGAGTAACGCCGACATCTTTCTCGCCACGGATCCGGACGCGGATCGCCTGGGGGCGGGAGTGCGGGCCGCGGACGGATCTTATGTTCTCATCAACGGCAATCAGATCGGTAGTATTATGTGCGCGCACCTTTGTGAACGCGTTGCCGAAAACGAAAAGAAGCCGGAGCGTTTTCACGTACTCAAGACCATCGTAACGACGGATCTGCAACGCGAGATCGCGGCGAAGACCGGTGTGGGTGTCCGCGACGTGCTCACCGGCTTTAAGTACATTGCCGAGCAGATGCGCCTCATGGAGAAAGGCGACAAGAAGGCCGGCTTCGGCAAACACGATCGTTATCTTTTCGGAGGTGAGGAGTCCTTCGGTTATTTGCCGGTGGACTTTGTCCGCGACAAGGACTCGCTCGCGTCGGCGCTGCTCCTCTGCGAAGTACTTGCGGAACGCGGGGATCTGCTCGCGTATCTCGATCAAATTTATTTAAACTACGGCCTGTATCTCGAAGACCTCAAGTCCGTGACGATGAAAGGCTCGGCCGGCCAGGCGAAGATCAAAGCGCTGATCGATAACCTGCGCAAAGACCAGACGAAGCTGATCGGTCAGAAGCTCGGCGAGCGTACCGTGAGCGGCGTCCTGGATTTCGAAAAGCAGACCCGGGACGGCAAGCCGTCGAAGCAGGTCTTCGGTTTGCTGCCGCCGTCGAACGTGATTCAACTGCTGCTGGAACCGGAGGGCAAGCTTACGATCCGTCCCTCGGGTACGGAACCGAAAGTCAAGGTCTACGCCAGTTTGCGGTACGCGAATCAGCCGCAAAGTCTGGAAGAGTTGCAGTTAGCGAAGGCCGAGTTGCAGAACGAGCTCGCCAGCATCAGCGGGCACTTTTTTGCGCGGACGGGTCTCGCCTGATGGCGGCGACGAACACAACGACGAAGACGCCGTTCCGGTCCGCCTGACCCCGTTCCCCGGCATGGCCTCCGTTCGTCAGCTGGAACCAGTCGTACCCGAAAAATCCTTAATCCACACTTACCGCCACTTACGCCGCGATTCGGGACGTCTGCGAGTCCTGGCAACGCCCGGCACCCGCTTACGTTTCTCACAGCATCGCCCGCAACGATTCCACCGCCGCGTCGATGTCGGCGCGATCGCGGTTGTCCTGCACTTCCAGGCGTCCCGTGCGAAAATCCACGGTTGTATGCCGGCCCTCAATGTCCGCGGCATACACCGCCGCGTCCAGGCAGGCGCGCAGCACGTACTCACGATCCCCCGCGTCCACGAGCCGCGCGTAACGTTCAGCGAGTTGCATGTAAGCCTGCACGAGTTTGTCTTCGCGCTCCCGATCCACCAGCATGGCGTCGAGGCCGGCCTTTTCCTGGATGAACGCGTCGAGCACGCGGCCCTCTTCGCGCAGCAGTTCGGCGTACTCCGCGTGCGGCGTACGATACGTGGAGCCGGTGCGGATGGCGTACTCGAAGTAGCGCTGCGCGGTTTCGCGGTCGCCCAGGTGTTTGTGCGCGATGATGCCGGCGTAGCGGCAGGCGGCGATCGTGTCCGGCAGGTCCCGCCGGCGATAGAAGTACCAGACGTCATCGCCCGTGCGTTCCCGGCAGGCGAACTTTGGTTCGGCCCGTAAGAATTCCTGAAACGAAGCTAAGGCCTCGGTCCAGCGCTCCCGGGTGTAGTGGATTTCGCCCAGATAGTAGTGCGAGATATGATGCGGTTGGGCCAGCCGGTAGACCGCGCTCAGGCTGTCGATGTCGTAGATGCGCGCGACCTCTTCCCGCGGCGCGATCCAGATGCCGCCGGGTGTTTTCAGCGACTCCGCGTACAGAACCGCCGCTTCGAGCAGAGGCTTCGCGGCGGCGGCGTCTTCGTACCAATACCACACGGCCCAGGCTGTGCGGATAAACTCAAGCAGCGGATGGCGGGTATACCGGTAGGCCGGCTCTTCCGTCGTAAACTCGGGCTCGATGTACTCTAATAGATTGTTGCAGGCCAGGGCGTAGCGGTGCGCGTCTTCATCGGCGGTTTGCAGCGAGTCCTCGCTGTGCCAGGTGTAACGATCCGTG
Organism: Leptonemataceae bacterium; assembly: GCA_965227295.1. GTDB lineage: Bacteria > Spirochaetota > Leptospiria > Leptospirales > Leptonemataceae > JANSYA01. Next base: position 1,660,155 of record OZ245742.1, read on the forward strand.
AAAACATCGAAAAACTTGCGGGCGTCGGCCAACTGCTCCGCATCGCTGCGCCCGCGACTCGCCGTGCAGCGTTCGCCGACGCGTTCGAACATGGCTTCGTAGTCGTAGCGGATGGGCTCGATCATGCTAATGTTTTCTGCCTAAATATTAGAAAACGCGCCTTCTTCCGCGGCCACCCCGATCATGGCGATGCCGTTCAAGACCATGTGCATGATGACGGGTGCGTACAGCGAGCGCGTGTAGTAGCGGGCCAGGGAGAGGACGATGCCCAGAAAAAAGATGATCACAATGTCATACCACTCGTACTGCAAATGAATCAGGGCCCAGAAGACGGACGGCACAATCACCGCGCCGGCGATGCTTACGGGCGAACGGGCGTAGCCCGCATACCAGAAGCCGCGAAACACAACCTCCTCCCAGAGCGGCGCGGCCACAACGATGGCCAGTAACAACAGCGGCACCGAGCCGGCAGTGCGGTAAGCGTTCACCGCGAACTCCGAGGTCACGGGATAATCGAGCAGGTATTTTACGTAGTCGAGGCCCGCCGCCGTGGCGATGCCGGCCAGGCACCAGAAGACCACGCTGCGCGCGCGTACGGGGCGCAGCGCAAAGTACTCCGCGAGATAAGTACCGAAGCCCGTCTCCGCTTTGCGGTACGCTTTGCACGCCAGCGCGGCGATGAGCGCGAACACAACACCCACCGGCGCGCTTACGATCGTAATGACTGCGAGCGCGAAGCCGTTCTCGGCGAGACCCTCGAGGAACTCCATGTCCGGCAAGTCCGGCGCGGCGGCCGCGGCGGCGTAGATGCCCATGATCACGCCCTGGAAGACGCCCCAGGCAAACATCACAAAGATGCTCATGATCGTCGTCATCCAGAAGCCCCAGGGTTTGCTCATGCGAACATCGCCGCGCGCGATGCTCTGCATCGCAAACGTTTTCCCGTCGCATTTCCTGGTTGTCGTCGCGGTCGCGCGCCTGCTTGTGTAACTTACATGATCGATCTTTTGATCATCGGTGCCGGGATCGTCGGTTCCTGGGTCGCTCTGCACGCGGCGCGCCGCGGACTCACCACGGCCGTGTGTGACGTCTCCGCCACCGCCCGCGACGGCATCACCGGGCGCAACTCCGGCGTAATTCACGCGGGCATCTACTATGCGCCGGACTCGCTCAAGGCCTTTCATTGCATCCGCGGCAAACGCATGCTCCTGGAATTCTGTGAAGCACACGGCGTGCCCCACGCCGTGTGCGGTAAGCTGATCGTGTCGGGTCGGGACGGCGGCGCGGATGCCGCCGAACGTCTCGAAGCGATCTTCGCCAATGCCACGGCGGCGGGAGCGGAAGACCTGGAGATGATCCGCCGTCCTGGTGAAACGTACGCGCATGTCCTCGGTGACGCGGCCATTCATAGCAAGGGCACCGGTGTGGTGGACGCGGCGGCCTATCACAAAGCCGTCCGCGATGCGGCCGAAGCCGCGGGAGCCATGTTTCTCATGACGCGCCGGCCGGTGAATGCGGAACCGGGACGCGTGGAGCTGGCAGGGGCGGACGGGAGCGCGGGCGAAGTCGTCGAAGCCGCGCACATCGTCAACGCCGCGGGTTTGCAGTGCGATGAGGTGGCCCGGCTCTTCGGCGAACAACGTTACGAAATTCGACCGAACCGCGGCGAGTACTATCGCCTGCGCTGTTCACTGCCGTATCAAAAATTGATCTACCCCCTGCCGCACACCGACAGTACGGCCCTGGGTGTCCACTATACGTTTCAGATGAACGGCGAAGCCTACGCCGGCCCGAATTCCGTGTGGGCCGATCACAAAGATGACTACGCCATTACCATGGAGCGGCGGCGGTTTTTCGAAGGCCTGGCGAACATCCTGGATTGTTACGAAGAGGACGATCTTGCGCCCGGTTACAGCGGCCTGCGCCCGCGCCTGTTTCGGGACGGCGAGGCCGTGCGCGACTTCGTCCTTGAAGAGAGTCGCGGCGTGATTCATCTCCTGGGCATTGAAAGCCCCGGCCTGACCTCGGCCGCGTCGTTGGGCGAAGCCGTGGTCACAAAGATTACGGCTGCGTAGCCTTAGGTTCGTAGCGTTTAAAAAAAGCGAGCGCGTTCGTACTTCGGGTTTGACACCGTTCCCGGCCTGCGGAACATCCATTCGCGGATGGTCCTAAAGTTTTATAACTATTCTGCGGAATCTGTGAGAAACACACAAACCGTGGCGCAAGCGGCCGCGGGGCGCGACGACATCGTCGACCACGGACCACGTCTGATCAATCGCATTCGCCTGGCTCTTTCCGTGTTGTATGTGTTCGGCGTGTTGATGAGTTTTCAATCCAACTCGTCGTCGCAGAACGTGATCTACTTTCTCGCCATCGGCGTGATGATCGCTTACGGTCTTGCGCTGGAGCTGGCCCACCGCCGGTTTCAGGTGCCGCCCATCGTCGCGAAGGTTTTCGTCAGCCTGGATGTGCTTGTGCTTTCGGTGGTGTTGTTGGCCGGCGTCCTCGACGCGGAGGGAGCGGTGCTGATCATTCGCTCCACGACGCTGTACATGATCTTTCTGTTTTATATTGCGTACGCCGCGTTCTTGCACTCGCGCGCTTTTGTTTTGTGGATCGGCGTCCTGTCCGCCTTCGGTTCGGTCGCGGTGGCCGTCACGGCCGCGAATCATGGCGTCGTTTTTTCCGAGGATCCCGCCCTTGTGCGCGGTGGAATGGCGGAGCCGTTATCCGCCGAGGTGCTCAAAGCCGTCTTCATGATGGCCGGCGCCTTCATTATCCGCGGCGTGATCGGTACGTTGATTCAACTGCAAGAGCGCTCCGCGGCCGGAGAGAGTACCGCTCGTTCGTCCCTGGCGAGCCTCGAAGCGTCGCGGTGTTCCATGGCCGCTGCCTCGGGCACCCTGGAATCTCAGGCGGGTTCGTTGAGTCAATTTGTACAGAACTTTAACGATTCCATTGCCGACCACGCAACGTCCTTCGAAGAGATCAGCGCGGCTATGGAAGAGATGTCCGCGGGGGCCCGGCACGCGGCGGAGTCCGTTACCGAACAACGCAAGCGTATCGATCGTTTGAACGAAGAAAGTCAGCGCCTCGGTTCGCTGAACGCCGGCCTGGAAAATCGTTCCGTGGAACTCGACGATACCGTGAGTGATACGCGTCAGCTCGGCGAGATGGTTACAACCTCCGTCCGCGAACTGGACGATACCCTGTTGGCCATGGTGGAATCTTTTCAGCGCGTGAGCGCGGTCACCGAGATGATGGCGGAGGTGGCGGATCGCACGAACCTGCTGGCCCTGAATGCTTCCATCGAAGCGGCCCGGGCCGGGGAGGCGGGTCGGGGGTTCGCCGTGGTTGCAAGCGAGGTCTCGCGCCTGGCCGAGTCGTCGGCGGAGAACGCGCGCAACATTGAAGAGATCGTTCGGGAGAGCAGTGAGCGCAGCAAGGCCGGACGCGACGCCTCGCAGATGGCCGTGCGCATGGTGGACAAACAGGAAGAGAACTTCGAGAAGATCTTCCAGCGCTTTGAAGACCTCACGAAACTCGTTCAGGACCAGGGCCTCATCCAACGGGCTTTTCTGGATGACCTGGAAGGCCTGCGCGACCTGGCGGCGGACATCGAACGCACGACGCGGGAACAGAGTTCCGGCAGCGAAGAGGTCATTCGCAACCTGGGCGGCATGGAACAGTTTCTCAGCGACCTGGTGGACCGGAGCGAGAATCTGCGCGAAAGCATCGCGAAGATCGATCAGGAGTCCCGGGACTTGCGTCGCCTGGCGGAAGTGGGTGAGGCGGTGTAGTTCGTTTTCTGCTTTACACGATGAAAATAGTCCGCATAGAATTGCGCCATGGTATCCTATCGTTTCGCTTTCGGCCTGTTCGTTTCCGCCCTGCTCGCGCTCAGCCTCCACTGTGGCGGTCCGTCCGGTGGTGACGAGGCCGGCGCTACCGGTGAGGTCAGTCTGACCATCACGAACGGCGACGAGACGACGGAGCTGAATGCGGGCATCGCTTCCGGGGCCACTGTTCTGGAACTCGTGCAAAAGCTCACAGCTGCGAACGAACTCAGCGCCGAGATCGAAGGCGAGGGAGGGGAGGCCTTTCTGAAGAGCCTGAACGGCGCGGTCGCCGAGGGCGAGGGCCGCAACTGGCTGTACGCCGTAAACGGCAAGCTGGCCCCCGTGGGCATCGGCAATCAGAGCCTCAGCCCGGGGGACGAAGTGGCCTTTTGCTACCTCAAATGGGACGATCGGGCGGAATGCGGCGTTCCCGGCGAAGACCATTGAGGCACGTTAGCCGTGAAAGTACTTGACGTGAGCCGTTTCGGCCGGAGGCTATCCTCCGCTATGCAGAAATTCGTCCGCCCCGCACTCATTGTCTCAGCTTTGATCGGCCTCGCCGCCGTCAGCCGACTGATTCCCCACCCCCCGAACTTCACGGCGACCGCCGCCGTGGCCCTGTTCGCGGGCTATTATTTCTACAATACACGCGCTTTTGCGTGGTTGGTGCCCATGCTGGCCATGCTCGTGAGCAACGTCATCATCGGCGGCTACGATTTCTGGCAGATGCTCCTGGTGAACATCGCCATGATTCTCCCGGTCTTTGCCGGGCCGTTGCTGCGTCGGGACATTCGCGTCGAGAATCCGGTACTGCGTTCGTTGCTTTCCGGCCTGCGCGTGGCAGCCTTCTCCGTGGCCGGTTCGGTGGTATTTTTTGCCCTCTCGAATCTCGCCGTCTGGGGCTTCAGCGGCATGTATGAGCACAGCCTCTCCGGGCTGGCGTTCTGCTATCTGGTAGCACTGCCGTTCCTGGAAAACGACGGCAGCATGCGCTTCGCCCTCGGCACACTCACCGGCGATCTCTTCTACAACGGAGTCATCTTCGGCGTGTATGCGCTCGCGACCGCGCGGTCGTTTATCTTTGCCACAGAGGCACCGAGAGCACAGAGTTAAGAGGGAAAGTATCGTTCGTTTTGCCGACGACGGTCGTCGGCGCAAGACCGCGGGTGAGCAATCTCCGCGGTTTTTTGGTGGGTCTTACGATGATCGGACGGCTCTTCTCTGACTTCAGTTCTTAGAAACCGTGCGGCGCCCGTAGTAATAGTAGAGCAAGCCGGAACACGTGAGCCCGATTCCCGCCAATGACGACAGCGGCGCGCTGATGAACGTCACCACCATGAACCATACCTGGATCAGCAGCACCAGGGGCAGCGTAACGTAAAACAAAGGTACCTTAAAGGGGCGTTCCAGGTCCGGCAACTTGCGGCGCAGCACCCACACCGCGGCGAACGTGGAAACGTTAAAGATCGCCGAGGTAAAGCTAAAGAAATCGATGACGGTTGCGTAGGCGTTGCCGGCGAACGAGGACGCGATCAAGAGGACGCTGGCCCAGGCGGCCTGGATGTAGAGGGCGTTGTCCGGGGTGTGATGCTTCGGATGCGTCTTCGCCAGGGGCGCGAAGAACAGGCCGTCCCGGGCCATGGCGTACCAGGTGCGGGCCTTGACCATGATCTGGGTGTTCACGTTACCGAACGTGGAGAGCATGACCGCCCCGGCAAGGACCGCGCCGCCGATGATGCCCGCGGCGTTTTCCATGGCCACGGCGGCTATATCGCGGCGGGCGACGATCATCTCCGCCGGAGACAGCGCATACAAATACGCTAAGTTTACGGCGACATAAATTAGCATGACGCCGCCGATTCCCAGGAAGAGCGATAGCGGTAGATTGCGGCGGGGATTGCGGACCTCTTCGGCGACGTAGGTGGCCCCCTCCCAGCCGCTGTAGGCGAAGAAGCCGTAGCGCAGGGCGTGGCCGACGGCGAACATGGAACCCCAGCCCCACTCGTTCGGCCAGAAGTTTGCGGTAACGTGCGCGGTGTCGCCCGGTCCTGTAAAACAAAACGATACCAGCACGAGCAGCGCGACGACCTTCAGCGCGCTGAAGATATTCTGCAACACGCCGGACAAGAAGACGCCGAACGTATTTGCGATGGTCAGCACCCAGATGATGGCGAGGGCGATGGCGGAGATGGTCCAGCGATGGAAGGGTTCGCCGTGGACCTTCTCGAACAGGAAACCGCCGTACTCCGCAAACACGATGGCCACGGCGACGATGGACGCCGTCTCCGATACGAAGAACATGGCCCAGCCGCGGAGAAACGTCCACACCTCCGGATATGCGGCGCGCAGATACTCGTAGGGCCCGCCGGACTTCGGCATCATTGCCACGAGTTCGGCGTAACACAACGCGCCGAGCATGGTCGCCACTCCGCCGATGAACCAGGCGAGAAAGAACAATCCCACGGAGGCCTGGCCCGGCGGGATCTCCGCGAGGCTGTAGGACCGCGAGACCTCAAGGCCGGCCACAGCCATCATCATTAAACCCGGCGTACGAAAGATACCCGAGCCGATGATGCGACCGATGACGATGGAAAGCGCCTCGGTAAGTCCGAGGGCCTGGTCAAGCTGCGTGTTGGAGTCAGTTGTTTGCAAGGTGTCTCTGATTTGATATTAACTCCGAGGACCGAGGTTCCGAGGATATCGGGAAGGGCGATCTGTCCGGTAACCGTCAGACAACGGAAACGGCTGGATAAGAAGATCTGAAGCAATTAGTTCGTAAGCCAGAGCTCATCCAAAGCAGATCTTCCCTGACTTCCCTCGACACCTCGGTCCTCGGAGTTTACACTCTTCAATAGATAGCCGTCAGCCACTCCGCGTATTGATCGTCGTCGCCGAGAACGGTGGCCATGTACTTATCCCGCAGGCGTTGCGTGATTGCGCCGATTTCGCCCGTGCCGACAATGCGCCGATCGATTTCGCTGACCCAGGCGACCTGGGCACCGGTGCCGCAGAAGAAGACCTCGTCGGCGATGTAGAGCTCGGCCCGGGCCACGTCGCGTTCGACGACCTCGTAGCCCATGTCCTTTGCAATCGTGATGATGGAACGCCGGGTGATGCCTTCGAGTACCGATGATGCCAGGTGCGGAGTTACCAACACGCCGTCGCGAACCAAAAAGATGTTCTCGGCACTGCCCTCGCTCACGAAGCCGCGCATGTCCAGGAAGATGGCCTCGTCGAAACCGTTCTGCACCGCTTCGGACTTCGCCAGGGCCGAGTTGATGTACCCGCCGGAGGCCTTGGAACGCGTGGGGATGATGTTTTCGTCGATGCGGCGCCAGGAAGAGACGGCCACCCGCATGCCCCGGGACGTGTCGAGGTAATCGTTCAGGGGAATGGTATACATCGAAAACGCGTCGCTTACGTCGTGCAGGCGCGGCGAAAGCTGAAGCGCGGACTTGTAGATGAACGGACGATAGTAGACGTTCTTGCGATACTCGTTGCGTTTCGCCAGTTCGACGGCGACGGCGGCGATTTCGTCGGCGCCGAGCGGCGGTTGCATTTGCATGATGCGCGCGCTTTTTGTGAGCCGGCGGGTATGGTCGTTCAACCGGAAGAGATAGAGATTCTGCCGCCGCTCGTTGTAGTAACCGCGGATGCCGCCGAAGACCATGGTGCCGTACTGGAGGGCGTGGGTGGCCACGTTCACGCCGCACTCGCGGAGTTTTTTGTATTCACCTTCGTGATAGGCGATGCTTTCTAAGTCGAGGCCCATATTTTGATGCGGGTCCGGGCTGTCGCGCTTGATGTCGTTCATATGCGTCATATGCGCCGGGAGCGAAACTGAGCCTCCCGTGGTCTTTTTTTGTCAATGAAAGTGCGATGAGGTCGGCTCAAAAACAGTTGAATCACCGGGAAAACCTCCCTTCCTGTCCACATGCAACAGAGCGCCTCGCATCCTCGTTCCGTCGTCCGTCTGTCGGAGTATCGTCCGCCGGATTGGTGGTCCACCCACATCGATCTCGTCTTTGAACTCGATCCGGAACGTACGGTGGTAACGGCGCGTACGAAGTTCGAACGTAACACGGCCGCACCCGCGGACGCCCCGCTCGTTCTCAACGGCGAGCACATCCTGGAACTCCGCTCCGTAAAGATCGACGGAACGGAACTGGACGCGGCGGAAGCGGAGTACGTACGGAGCGATACTCACCTGACGATACCCCGGCCTCCGGCCGATCGTTTCGAACTGGAGGTGGTCAACGTCATCGCCCCGGCGCAGAACACGGCCCTGGAAGGCCTGTACATGTCATCCGGTATGTACTGCACCCAATGCGAGGCCGAGGGGTTCCGGCGCATCACTTACAGTCAGGATCGTCCGGACGTGATGTCGCTGTACACGACGACGATCATCGCCGATACCGCCGGGTTTCCGGTGCTCCTGTCCAACGGCAATCCGGTGGATCGGGAAGAACTAACTACAGGCGATCGTAGGTTAACACGCGTTACCTGGGAAGATCCGTTTCCGAAGCCGTCGTACCTGTTTGCCCTGGTTGCCGGGGACCTGGGCGTGGTCCGAGATACCTTCACGACGATGTCCGGACGCGACGTCGCGTGTGAGGTGTACGTGGATCGTGGGAACGAAAGCCGCGCCGAGTTTGCCGTGCAGGCTTTGAAGGATGCCATGGCCTGGGATGAGCGGCGCTTCGGTCGCGAGTACGATCTGGACATCTACATGATCGTGGCCGTGGACGACTTCAACATGGGCGCCATGGAAAACAAGGGCCTGAACATCTTCAACAGCAAGCTCGTTCTCGCGGATCCGCGCACGGCCACCGACGAGAGCTTCGAGTTTATTCAGGGCGTCGTGGGTCACGAGTACTTCCATAACTGGACGGGCAACCGGGTCACCTGCCGGGATTGGTTCCAGCTTACGCTCAAAGAAGGCCTCACCGTTTACCGGGATCAACTGTTTACGGCGGACATGACTCACCCGGCAATTAAACGCATTAAGGACGTGGAGCATCTGCGGGCCTTTCAGTTTCCGGAGGACGCGGGACCCATGTCGCATCCGATCCAGCCGAAGCACTACATTGAAATCAATAACTTTTATACGATGACGGTTTATGAAAAAGGTGCCGAGGTGATCCGGATGATGGCGACGATCGCCGGTGAAGACGGCTTTCGTCGCGCCATGGACGTCTACTTCCAGCGCAACGACGGCCGGGCGGTGACGACCGAGGAATTCGTCGCCGCCATTGAGGCGGGTTCCGGGACGGACCTGAAACAGTTTCGCCGCTGGTACGACCAGAGCGGGACGCCCCGCCTGCGGGTCGCGGAACGCTACGACGCCGCCGCAAAACGCTACGAACTTACACTCACGCAGAGCAACCCTGACTACACACCGCCGTCAGAGGAGGGCCCTCCGGAGCCGCCGCCTTTGCTCATTCCGGTGAAGGTCGGCCTGCTGCATGGTCACAGCGGAGCGGAACTGCTGTCGACACGGACGCTGCTCTTAAGTGAATCCGAGCAGACATTTGTGTTTGAGAATATCGACGCCGAGCCCGTGCTTTCGATCCTCCGGGATTTTTCGGCGCCCGTGAAACTGGAGTATCCCCGGGATCCGAAGCGCCTCGCGTTCCTGCTCGCCCACGATACCGACCTCTTTCAGCGCTGCGAAGCCGGCCGGGAACTCATGCGCCTCACGATCGAAGAGGTGCTCGCGGATATTCAAGCCGGCCGATCGCCGCAGCCGACCTCCGTCGACGCCCTGCATCAGGCCTTTGCGGAACTGCTGAAGCCCGGCAGCGATCTGGACCCGGCCTACCTGGCGCTCGCGATCAGTTTGCCGCCGGAAAGCACTTTTACGAACGAACAAAATCGCGCGGACTTTGCCGGTACGCACGAGGCGCGGAGTTTCGTGGCCCGGGAACTGAGCACCCGGAATCGGGATCGCCTGTTGGAACTTTATGAAACGCTGCGCCAATCTACGGCGTCGGAGAACCCGGACCGTCGCCGGGCCGTCGGCGAGCGCAAGTTGAAGAACCGCGTATTGTCGTACCTCATGAAGTTAGACGAACCGGAGCTGGATGCGCTCTGTCTGGCGCAGCAAAAGAACGCCGCGAACATGACCGATGAAACCGGAGCAATGTATCTTCTGGCAGATAGCGAGTCTTCGCTACGTAAAGAAAGTCTGCGTCTTTTTTATGAGCGCTGGCATCACGATGCCCTGGTCATCGATCACTGGTTTAGCGCGCAGGCCCTCTCTTCACGTGCGGATACGCTGACACAGGTGCAGGCATTACGTAGTGACCCCGTGTTTCAATTGCGTAACCCGAACAAGGTGCGTGCATTGCTCGGTGCCTTCAGTCGCAATGCATTGCGTTTTCACGAAGAAAAAAGTTATGCTTTTCTCGCGGATTGTATCGTCGAACTGGATGCAATCAATCCGGGCATTGCCGCGCGGCTGGCCCGGGCGTGGGCGGACATCGGCCGACTGCCGGAAAACCTCGCGGAAGCGGCGCGCGGTGAGATGCGGCGCATCCGTTCCAGGGAACATCTCTCTAATGATGTCTATGAGGTCATTGATCGTTCGCTGAATTTCTAAGAGCGTTGCATAGGATTCTTTAACATGTTATCCGGCGTTCTTGTAAACGTTCGCTAATATCGTTAGTCGGAATCAACTGCATATGTAAACATATTAAGCATGTAACAGGCGACGTTAGTGGCCGGTCATTTGGTAAATATATTAAATTTAATTCTTTATTACCCTGAGAAAATAATAAATGACATGAAGTCGTCGTGCTTGCACTTTGTTCGCTATGGCGAAGAAGAAAGTGGCCCGGCGCGGGCAGCCTCCATTGTATCCCGAAGATCCGTTGCGTTCGACGAACGTGAACCTCCCCAGTTCATTCTATCGTCGCATCGATCGTCTTGTAAAAAAAGGCGTGTTTAAGAAGCCATCCCAGGCGATCCGCAACGCCATCGATGCCGGCCTTCGCGAGTTCGAAGGCCGCAACTAATAACGAGCAAATCGGGCCGTCCCACGGCTCCGGCTCTCATACGCCCTTCTCTCAGCTTACCCAATTAACAATTTTACGTACGCATCCTCTTCGCTGTTCAGTCTTGCGTACTCAATTTTGATGAAGCCAAAGCAGCGGCTCGTATTTCTACGGGGTTAGGGATCGCCGTTAGATATTTAGAACGAGGATGGTCATGTCGTCGTGGCGGGGTTGTTCGGAACGAAAGTCCTGCTCGCTTTGAATCAGTCGCGCTACTGCTTCTCGCGGTCCGTCGGCCGTCCGCGCGATTTCCAGGATTCTCTTGTGTCCGAAGAACTCACCGGTCTGGTTTGTGCTCTCCGTAAGGCCGTCGGAGAAAAGATAGAGCGTGCTCCGGGCCTTGAGTTCCCGGCTGCGGTTCTCAATGCCTGGGTCCGCCATTAATCCCAGGATCGGCCCCGTGCGTTCCAGCCACACGTGGTCGGCCGTTGCATCGGCGGGGCCGGAGAGCAGGAGTTGCTCCGGATGTCCGGCCGCGGCGTAGACGAGGCGTCGTCGTTCCAGGTCCAGGTCGACGATAAAACACGGCAGAAAGGCCTTTAATTCGAGGAAATCCCGGCGAATGCGGCTGTTCAGTTCTCGTAAGGCGTCCGCGGGTTGTTCGCATCGCAGCTTAACTTCTTCGTATCCAGACTTAAGAGCCATGGTGTACAACGAGGCCTGCACGCCGTGTCCCACCGCATCGGCCAGCATGAGCCGGAGGACTCCGGGTCGAATCTCGGCGAGATCGATGAAGTCTCCGCCCACCTGATCCAGGGGCAGGTACTCGAAGTGATACTCGATGCCGCGTGTCGGTGCGAACTCCGCGTCGTGCCGCGGCAGGATGCCCTGCTGGATGGTGCGGGCGACTGCCAGGTCTTTGTTGATCTGCGCCAGGGCGGCGCTGAGTTCCCGGGTACGTTCGCGAATCTTTTGTTCAATGGATCGATTCGTTCGTTCCAGTTCGGCGGCATAGCGTCTTAGATTGCGTTGGGCCGCGAAGAATCGACGCACCAGGAGTACGGAGATGGCGCCGATGAGCGCGAGCAGGCCGAAGCGAAATACGAAGATGTTGCTCTGTCGCAGACCGGACGCTTCGAGGATATCGTTGCCGGCCGCAAGAATCATGAGCACGATGCCGATGAGTAAGATGCGTCCTTCGATAACGGCATGCTCATCGTCGGAAGCATTGCGCCGGAAAGCGCGGCGCGCGGCAGCGACGACGATCAGCATGGAATGTGCGAGCATGTGTACATACAGGAATGGATACCAGGCGATGGGAACGACGCCGGTAAAGAGGACGGCGGCGGTAACTGCCTGGATGATCCAGGACCAATGAAACAATCGGCGCACGATGCGATCATCGAAAAACAGAAACTCGCCGAAGAGTGCCATCGCCACCGGAATCAGAAACGGCGCATTCAACTGTGCTGTTACCATGTGCACGTCCGAAAGCGGGGCGGTGATCCAGGCCACATCGGCGAAGATCAGGGCGTGCATCATTGTAATCGCGTTGAGCAAACTGAACGAGAGCAACAATCCCGTGAGGCGCGTAAAGATCGCGACAACCAGGGAACCCAGGGCGAGCAGAAAAAACAGAAACGCCAGGAGGATGTGGTCCAGGTCCCGGCCCAGGTAGTGCAGGATCATCGCATCCCGCGGTCCCACCATCGGCACCTGGCGCAAGCCCAGGAAATGAGGATGGCCCCCGTACATGCGCAGCTCGATTAGATGTTGTCCATCTTCGGTTAAGGCGGGGAGTTCGACGATGGGAATGACACGAACCTTGCGAATGTCCGGGGACTCGGCGTGCAGAGTCGCATAGGTATGCGCGCGGCGTCCGTTGACGAAGACTTCGAGTAAGTCATAAGCGTCATCGATCAGAAGTGTTTGTCGTCTGTCGTTTGCCGGGACTTGCGTGCGCATCCAGAAGAAATTCGCGGGCTGATCGCCCCGGACCTCGTGCACATCGCTGCGGAACGCGTAGGGTTGCCAGGTGCGTTCTGGTTGGCGCTGTATCTGTCCGTCCGCGGAGATCGGCATGTCGCCCTCGGACCATTCCCAGTTACGGAGCTGGCTGGTGTCACCCGCCGGAATCACGCACGCCGTGTGCAAAAAACAAAGGCACAGCATGGCGAGCCAGGTGCATCGTCGCCGGAAAGACATACTGAAAGTTGCGTCGCCCATCGTCTTCGTCAATCAGGTACGCATGCCATTGAAGAGTCTTTCGTTTTTCCGCGCGTGCTCATTCACAATGCTTCGAAACAACGTAATTTTTTGCGGAGCGTTTCGCGTGGCGCCGATTCGCTGTTTACCATGTGTCATGGTGCGGGCTATCGCTTTTGCCATGGATCGATCTCCCGTCTCTGCAAGCATTTTTCGCGCGGCGCCGTTGGTCTTCGTCGCCGTCGCCGCCGGCGTACTGCTCTGGCTCCAGGCCGGCGATAGTGTTACGGCGCAGTCTCGAAACGATAACGCAAACGAAGCGAGCACGGAGCCGGCTGCCGGGCCGTTGGAGATTACCGATGCGAAGATCTCTTCGTTGGGAGAAACCGCGGCCGTTCTTTCGATCAAAGCGAACGGGGCCGCGCCGACGTACGCGCAAGAAGGGGAACCGGAGAATCCCGGCGGCGAATCCGAAAGTGCGCTGGAAGCTTCTTTAGAAAAAGAACTGATCGTGCTCGTCGACGGTAAGCCTGCCGAAATAGTAACCGACAGCGTGAACGCCGGGCCGGGCGGTTCCATCGTGCTGGACGTGAAGTTCCCGTTAACGGCGAATCGAGGGGATGAGGCCTCTACCGTGCAATTGCAGCATCGCGAACGCAGCAGTGCCGGCTTTCCGTTCAGCGTGCCGCCGCCGTCGCGCGCCCTGGGCGGTCCCGGCGAACAGCCGCTGATCCTTGCCGTGCAGCCCGCGGGCGGCGTCATCGGCGACACGATCACCCTCATTGTGCGGAACGCCGGGGCGAACCTCGACGACGTGCGCGTGCGTATTGATAGTCTGCGTGCCGACGCGCGGGACGCGCACGATTTCAAGTTGATTACGTTCGTGGAACCGTTTTATCTGTCGGCCGGATTGAACCAGGCCGGCGACCAGGAGTTGCGATTTACAATTCCACCGGGCGACGATCTTACGAACGGCGCGTTGCTATCGAATCGCGTGAGTTTGCAGATGAATCGCGAGGGCCGCAAGTCTAATCGCATGCCGCTGGCCGTGGCGCAGAACGACTGGCGCCTCAAGGCCGTGGGCGTCAGCATCGTGATCATGGTTGTGATGCTGTTGATGATTTCGTTGTCGGTGCCGAATCTGAAGTACCTCCAGACGCTCATCGTGGACGGTTCGACGAAGACCTACTCGCTCTCCCGCTGCCAGGCCCTGGTCTGGACGATCATTTTGGGCGGTTCGTATATTTATCTGTCCATCGGCACCGGCCTCATCCTCGGCAACGGCATTATCCCGGAGTTCAACACGTCATTGTTGGTATTGATGGGCATCAGCTACGGCGGGCTCATCGGATCGCGCGGCGTGAGCGCTAAGTTTCCGAAAAAAGAAGCTAACAATAAGGCGGTGTCCTTTTCGAATCTCTACAGCGAGGGCGGCAAGATTTCTCTGCCCCGCCTGCAACTCGTGGTGTTTACGGTCATCGCCGTCGTAGTGTATCTGTACATTCTTTCGACGGCGGATATTATTCGTACCGGCCTGCCCGACGTGCCGGCCACGTTGCTCGGTTTGCTGGGCATTTCCCAGGGCGGTTACCTGGGGGACAAGGTCATCGGCGACAGGCTCTCGGTGAATCACCTGTATCCGACGGCGGTGCCGCTAAATCGCGCCGGACAGAAGTTAACCCTGGTCGGCGGCGGTTTCTCCCGGGATACGAAGATCCTTTTCGAGGTCGAGGACGGCGAAACGGACGGCGCTTCCACGGAACCCCGGGCGGCGGAGTTCCTGAATCCGAGCTCGGTGGCCGTGGAACTGCCGGCCTTTGCGAGCGCCGGGCCGAAGACGATCGTGGTAATCCCGCCGTCGGGGCCGAGTGTTACGTTAAGGGGATTGTTGGAAGTGCGCGGCGCGGCGAACGCGGACGCGGCTCCATCGGAACCACAGGCTCCGGCCTCCGGTTAGTATTCTTTTGTAAGTATTTAGTAGTTTGTATCTATTGACGGCGTCGATTTTTTCGTCCCATGCGGCATGCGTAGTTTTCTTCGGCGTACTGCCGTACTCGTTGCTCTTCTCTGCCTTGTTCAATGCCAGGCGCTCGCTTCATGTTTGGGGACGTTCTTTCAGGGCGTGGCCACCTGCACGGCCTGGGGGCGGCCGGAGTGCAATCGTTGCATTCCGGATATGGAACAGGCGTTTGATGATCTGAGCGGCTTCGGCGATCATATGGGTTTTCGGAGTACCGGGGCCTTGACAGATGACACGACCCTGGCCAAGAATCTACACTTCCAGGGAGTGCAACGGATCGCGTTGCCGGGTTCGGTACACCTTGTCATTTCAAGCGACCCGGAACCTTTCGGAAGACTGTCCTTTGCTGCATTGAATTCACGAAGTGGCGATGGGTATCGCTTTCGCAGCAATCGTTTATCTTCTGAAGGTCCTGATTGGGAAAATAGCCCGCCGCCCAATGATCGCGTGATTGCAAGCTTTGCCACCGAGAACACCGGTCACCCGGGCGGGATGCAAAGTGTCGGAAACCATCTCTTTGTAGGAGAAGACCGGCCGTCCAGCGGTGGGCCAAAGCTCAGGGTGTATCGCCTGGAAAACATTCAGCCCCAGGTGCAGCCGGTATTGACCAGGGTATCGAGCACGGAGTTGAGTATGGCGAAGACAAGTTTTGCGGGCGCCACTCGATTAACCGACGGTCGTTACCTGATTATGGCGGGACGCTCGGACGAAACGAACATCAATGACCTCCGACTGTTGTTTTTTCTTTCACAAGGCGTGAATGATGTGCGGCCCGACGAAAGTTCGGCCTTTCTCTGGCGCGCACAACCGCAGCATGGGGATAACACGGTTCCGTTGGAAGTTCCGCAAGGCG
This sequence comes from Leptonemataceae bacterium, assembly GCA_965227295.1. GTDB lineage: Bacteria > Spirochaetota > Leptospiria > Leptospirales > Leptonemataceae > JANSYA01. The sequence continues at coordinate 1,676,067 of OZ245742.1, forward strand.
AGCCTTTTCTGAAAGTTCAGTATTCGAACATGGATCTCGTGTCAGATTGCGCCGGCCGGCAGTTCTTGTTGGGAATGGGGGAACGCAAGACTGGCCGGCATAGATTGCATCTCTTTCGCGTGGAGGATACCGTCTCCGAGAGCATCGATGACGTGAAGATCACGTTCATAAAGGAAAAGCGGATGTTCTGCCACACCGAACAAAAGTTCGGCTGCCGTTTCTCCGCCGCGGCCGGCAGCTATGTCGATCCCGACGGCAAACTGTTGATCTATGCATCCGAGGATTTCGAAGACGGCCCCGGCAGGTCGGTGCGCATGAAGGAGTTTCGCACAAAGTTCCCGGTGAAAGCCGGCTGCACTGAGGAGAACGGCTGGATCGCGTACTTCAAAGAAGAGAACTTCGAAGGTGCGCAGATGATCGTCGATCTACAGGACGGAACCGCGCGCAATTACGCGGACCTCGATGAGGCTTACAAGTTTGATAATCGCACGTCGTCGATCGCGCACTGTATGCCGCCGGCTTTTTCCGTAGAGCACTTTGACGGAAAGAGTTTCGAAAACAAGCTGTTTCAGGTCAACGGGACGGGGAGCCTGGAGCTGATGCCCCAACTCGGGGAGCATCATGATCGAATTACTTCTTTGCGGGCCTTAAAGGTCGTTTTCGTCGGCCCCGATGGCTGAACCCTGCCGACCGCCGCGTTGCACGGCAGCCAGCAAGGCTTATTTGAGTGATTGTTAATACGTAACAACGCGCGGCAGTTTCTTCGCGGAAGCGATCCAGCCGGCGACGCGTTTTGCCCCGGGCATCTGGCGCACGAGTTTCTTTTTCGCGTTCGTCTTTTCCAGGGCCTCGTAGAGGTTGTCCGCCTTCCGCTGGGCCAGTTCCGGAACGGTGTCCACACCCGCTTCTTCCAGGAGGTCGGCGTACTCTTCGCCGATGCCGCTGACGCGGAAAAGATCCACATGGTTCACCCATTCGAGGATGAGCTTCGGGCTGATGCCGGATTCTTTTGCAATGTCCTTGCGGCCTTGCGGGGTCGAGCCCTTCTGCAAGAGTGCGCCGGTGGTCTTGACGCCGATTTTCGCGAGTTTGCCCGCGTAGGTTTTACCGATACCTTCTACTTTTTCGAGATTCGCCATCTTGTTAACCTGCTTTCTCCTTAACTTTAGATCGTTGACGGTTTTCTATTTCAGGAAGCTGCCGAGGAGCTTGCCGCCGATGTTCACCAGGTCGTCGGTCATGTCTCCGTCGTCGTCCATGTCGAGGAGTTTGCCCAGCACGCCGACGGCGTCCGGTTCCTGCTCTTCGACTTTTTGTTTTTCCTGGCCCAGCAGTTGCGCGAGACCGGCCGCATCGAGGCTCTCTTCGCGTTTGACCTTGCCCACCGCGCCGAGTACCACCGGCGCGAGCATGGTGAGCACCTGGGAGACCTGTCCCGAGTCCAGGCCGCTCACCTTGCTGAGACCGGATTCCACGACGTTCTTTTGCCCGCCGAGAACGTGCTTCAGAATGGCCGCGCCGTCACTCGTGTTGCCGCCCTGGCCGAGGAAGCCGGCGACATCTTCCAGCACGGAGCCGTCGTGATCTTTCTCAAGAGCGCCGGCGAGGGCGCTGGCGCCGCCTTTGTCCTGAGCATTCTTCGCGAGGGCCTGAATCAATAACGGCAGCGCACCGGAGATGGCTGCCTGGGTCTTGGTTTGATCGAGGCCGAGCTGATCGCCGAGCGCCGATACCGCGTTCTGGCCGAGCTGACCTGCCAGAAGATCGATAACACTATTCACAATATTTCTCCTCCGTTCGCAGGCATTCGGAGTTTGCAGAACCTCAAACATCAAGATTTTTTTCATAATTTGCGGTTTGCGCGTGCGAAAAATGCCCTGGAAACCCTTGCTAATGGTTTTCTAACAGAAAACACGTGGACAAAGATGAGAACATGAATGAACTTTATAAATCAACGCGCGATTCGCGATGCAAATGACATGCGGATAGGAACGAATCTCTGAACGGACGAACGGAAAACGAGACGCGTGTGCACGCTGCGCGTCTGGCGGCACTCGTGGAGAATCTCAACGACGGCGTCCTGGTAGAGAGCGATGATCGTCGCATTCTGCTCGTAAATGAGAGATTCCTGGAGCTCTTCGGAATATCCACTCCGCCGGAGCATCTCATCGGCGCGGATTGTACGCGCAGTGCCGAAGAAAACAAACATCACTTCGCCGATCCCCAGGGTTTTGTCGAACGTATCAACGAAATCCTCGCCGCGCGGGAAGTCGTGCGTAACGAAGAGCTTGCGTTGACGGATGATCGCTACTATCAGCGCGACTACATCCCCACGTATCTCGACGGCACGTATCGCGGCCACATGTGGGTGTACCGCGACGTAACGGATCATCGTCGGCGCGAATTGGAGATGCACGAGCAGTTTGTACGATTGCAACTCGTGCGCAACCTGGCAACGCACATCGGCGCGGGGACAAGCCTGTACGAAATCATTGAGACCGCGGTTCAGGAAATCGCGCACTACTTCCCGAACTATCGCGTCTGCTACGGCACCATCGACGAAGCCGGGATGTTGCGCATCATCTACGCCGTGCAGCCGGAGGAGATGCCGGACTTCACCGGCCTCAGCTCGGATTTGAGTCGGGCCCCGGATTACCTGTCGATGTTGCGGAAGGGAGACGTCGTTTCCGTGGCGGACGCCGCGCGGGATCCGCTGGTTCAAGCATTCGCGGAGCCCTTCAGCCCGGGGGCCGTGGGCGCGACCCTGGATGTTCCCGTCCGTCATCCGGAGGATCTCGCGGGCATTCTCTGTTTGGACGCGCATCATCCGCACGAATGGACGTCGCACGAGGAACTGACGCTGCGGGAGATCAGCCGCTTCCTGAGCCTGGCGTTGCGCGACAGTTACATCCACGACGAATTGCAGCGGGCGCGCGTGCGTGCGGACGATGCCAGTCGAGCGAAGAGCGAGTTCCTGGCGAACATGAGTCACGAGATTCGCACGCCGCTCAACGCCCTGTTGGGCATGTCCGAGGCGCTGAGCGAAACCGAACTCAAGCCGGAACAAAGCGAGTACCTCGAAGTCAGCCGCCGCGCCGGCGAGGCGTTGCTTACGCTCATCAATGACATCCTGGATTTTTCGAAGATCGAAGCCGGTCACCTGGAACTGGACGCCGCTCCGTTTCGAGTGGACGACGCCGTGCGTTCGACCCTGGCGATGTTTCAGCCGCGCGCCCGGGGCAAGGACCTTGAACTCCTCTACGAACGCGGTTCCGGTGTGCCGGCCCTGGTTTCCGGCGACGTGTTGCGTCTGCGGCAGATCCTGATCAACCTGATCGGCAACGCGGTGAAGTTTACAGAAGTCGGTCACGTCCGCACGTCGGTGGCATTGCTCGCCGGGGCCGCGGAGAGCGGTGATGAACTGGTGCTGGAGTTTACTATAGAAGACACCGGCCCCGGTATTCCACCGGAGCAGCGCGCGGCTATCTTTGAAGCCTTTCGTCAGGCCGATGCGTCCATCACCCGGCGTCACGGCGGCTCCGGCCTCGGCCTCGCCATCTCACGACGACTGGCCGCGCTCATGGGCGGCACGCTCTATCTCGACGAGAGCCGTTCCGCCGAACAAAGCGGTTCCGTCTTTCGTTTCACCGCGCGCTTCGCCCCCGTCACGATGGATGTCGAAGTGCCGCGGCAGGTCGTCGTGCGCGAGGACGTTACCGCGCAGCCCCGGCGCATCCTGGTGGCCGAGGACAACGCGGACAACCGGCGTTTGTTGGAAGTCTTCTTGCGTGAAACCCCGCACTCCGTTACGTACGTGGAAAACGGTCGCGAGGCGGTAGAGGAGGCGCAGGCCTGCGAATTCGATTTAGTGCTGATGGACATTGAGATGCCGGAGATGGACGGGCTCACCGCCGTGCGGGCAATCCGCCGCCGCGAAGCGGAGACGTCTCAGTCTTCCGTGCGCATCCTGGCCCTGTCCGCCCACGCCTTCAAAGAAGACGTCGATCGATGTTTGCAGGCCGGTTGTGACGATTATCTGGCGAAGCCCGTCCGCAAACAGAAGCTGCTGGAAACCATTGCGAAGTATTGCGGCGCGCGATCTGACTGATATGCGGTTCGGGGAGCACGATCGTCAGCGTTCCTGAATTTCGCGGAACTCCGCTTCGAACGTTCCCGCCGTCATCTTAAACGCGTCTTCCGTGGTAAGATTAAAGAACTCCAGCGCCGCCGGGGCGATGCTGAAGAAACTCAGGCGCCCGTCGAGATAACCGGCCATGGCGTTGGCAAGATATACGATCATCACCAGGTCGCGGTGTTCGTCCGGGCTGCGCAGGGGGCTGTGATGATGTTCAATGGGATGGCGGAGGATCTCCGGAAACTTCCACTTATGCGCAAGTAGCGCTCCGATGAGGGCGTGGCCGGCGCCGCAGGCCAGTTCTTCGAGACGAATGCGACCGCGCAGATCGCGGTCCTTCGAAAGATGGTCCAGATCCTCGCGTAACTCCATGGCCGAAAGCAGGACCACCTTGCCGATGTCGTGGAGCAGTCCGGCGACGTAGGCGTAGTCGGCGAGTTTCGCGCGTTCACTCTTGCGGGCCAGGGCTCGCGAGAAGTAGCCCACGCGAATCGGATGTTGTGTGAGCTCGTCGCTGTCACCGTAGCGATTCAGAAGAATTTCAAAGCTGCCGATTTGCAGCAGAAACTGGGAGACATGCTTGAGCCCGACGACCTTCACGGCCTCCCCGAGGTCCACGATGCGTCCGCCGGCGAAACCGCCGCTGTTCGCCAGACGAATCATTTGTCCGGCCATGGCCTGGTCCTGGGAAATTTCCCCGGCGATTTGTTTGATGCTGGAGTCCGGCGACTCGCAGAGCTCACGGATCTTCACGAGGTGATCCGGCAGGGTGGGAAGGTTCGTGACCTCGGCGATGATACCCTGTTCAATCTCTTTGAGTTTTTCCTGAGGCGGGAGCTTCAGCGGCACCTCGAACGTAAACTCGGTGCGTTTTTCATCGTGGTCGTACCATAATAGATGGCGAGAGATGCCGGCACTACGCATGGACAGGAGCGCGAGAATCAAACCGTAGCCGCGCCCGGTATCCGTGGCGAGCTGTTGTTCGCCGAGTCCCTCGATGTTCTTGTGTTTCGCACCGAGAGCGATGCGTTCGTCGATGCGGGCCCGGTCTTCCTCGGAGAGAGCGCCGCGGTTCGCGATGGAAATCGTGAGGGCGTCGCCGCCCTGCTCGGCGCGCACAACGATGGGCGCCGGGCCCTTCTGCGGCAGTTCCCGCCGCATGCGCTTCTGTTCTTTGGGATTTCCGCGTAGACCGCGAAGGTTTTGTGCCGTCGCGGGATCCAGTCTGGCGCGTCCCGACTTCTGGAGATACGCGCCGACGAAAACGGCGTTCTCCGCGTTCTGCAGCAACTCTTTCAATACAAAGAGCACGGCGTTTTCAATGTGATTCTGTCCCGTGTTCGCCAGGACACTGCCGACGAGCCCGCCCACCACGTGTTCTTCGGGACAGCCCAGGGAGTACATCGGAACCTCGATCTTGCGCCCGGCAGCGAGGTCTTCCACCAGTCGAATGTAATCGCGCAGTTCCATAGCCGAGAACGCCGGAAGTCGGCGGTCTTTTATTATCGGCGCCGCACGGTACCGGGATTACGTCACGCTCGCGTGCGCATTTTCTCGATTGTCACATTCTATTTATGAAAATCGCTTGAAGCACCTTGTATAATAGTGCATACTCCGCCCTTTATGTCCGGCCCGCCGGACTTCCGCCGCGGCGAAATTCGTACTCCCATGCAGTTCCTGATCCCCGTTACTTCGGACGCCCGGCGTCGGCGGTCGCTTTTCCTGCGACGCTTTGTTGCCGATTTCTTCTCCGCCTATCTGCCCCAGGTGCGCTTCGCCCTGCTGGTCGGGGTGGTGCTGTACGGGGCCTTTCTGCCGCTCGACTACTTCTGGCATCCGCTGAACTTCGACGACCTTGCCCTGAACCGCGGGCTCATTGTCGGGCTTGCCCTGCTGGCATATGCCTTTACGTACACGCGGCTCTTCCGTCGTAGCTTTCGCACCACGCTGTTTCTGCTGCACATCGCCGTGGGCCTCGGCACGTTGCATCTTACGGTCCTCGAACCCCTCTACTATACTTCCATCTATTGCGTGATCATCTTCTTCGCTCTGGTGACGCGGGCCCAGTTTGCATTCGCCGTTACCGCGAACATGGCGCTCGTGGGCATGTTCTTTTCTTATAACTTCTTCTGGAACGACACACCACCGGCCTTTGCCACGCTGTTGTTCGAAACGCTGTTGATGGCGGCCGCCACCGTGGTCTCGACTCTCGCGGCATACTTAAAAGAAACCTCGGACCTGCGCCAGTACGTGCAGAAGCGCCGGCTGCGTCGCACCGGTCGTAAGTTGAACGAGGCGCGACAGACCGTTTCGGAGCACATGCGCGTCCTGGAAAAGCGCAACCAGCAACTGGAAGACGATCTCCTGCTCGCACGTAAGACGCAAGAGGCCTTCGTGCCCCGCACCGTGTTTTCCGCGCCGGGCTACGAGTGCTACGCGCGCTACGCCCCGGTGGATCAGGTAGGCGGCGACTACTTCGACTTCTTCGATCTCGGTGAGCGCGGCATCGGCATATTCATCGGCGACGTTTCCGGTCACGGCGTGCCCGCGGCCCTGATCACGGCCATGCTTAAAATGACGTGTTCGCTGCACGTCAGCAGCGCCGAAAGCCCCGGCGACTTTCTGCGATTGCTGAACCGATCGCTCTACCGTAAAACCGGCGTGCACTTTCTCACGGCCTTCATGGCCTTCCTGGATCCCGCGGCCCGGCGCATGACCTTCAGCAACGCCGGCCACTGCTGCCCGTTGCTGTATCGCGCGGAGAGCGGGGAGATCGAGGACCTGGACTCCTACGGCCTGATCATGGGCCTGTTGCCCTTCGACGAGTACGAAGACGCCGTTGTCGATCTACACGACGGGGATCGCCTCTTGTTTTACACGGACGGTGTTACCGAAACCCGCAATCCCCGCGGGCAGATGTACGGCCCGGGGCGTCTGCGCAAGTTCCTCTCCGCGAATCATCGCCGCGCCTCCCGGGACTTTGTCGAGTCGCTCATGCAAAACGTGGAAACCCATCGCGGCGGCCTCGACATTGAAGACGACCTGGCCATGATCTGCATCGACGTAGTGCCGGTTCCCACCGAGGCCGGTGAAAAAGAGGATGCTTCCGCCAGCGTCGGCGCCGGTCCCCGCATTGACTTCGGTTAGAGATTGTAGACGCTCCCTGGAGTGCGGCTCAATATTTTACTTTTCGGTTAACTGTTTTGCTTGCGGGTTTCGACGCGTGAGTATGATTCGGTTCATGCCGAAAAAGAAAACTGCGTCCCGCAAAAAAACTGCGGCGTCCGCGGAGATTGCACGCGAAGAGCGGGTCTTTCTCAGAATCGTGGCGAAGCTCTGCGGCGAAGACCGCAAGATCAGCGCCGGCAAGATGATGACCAGCGACGGCGCGCGTTACGGTACGAAGTTCTTTGCGTTTTTCTGGCGCAAGGGCGGCGGCAATTCGGCGGTCTTTCGCCTGGGACGGGAGTTCGATCCGGCGACGATCGGCGTGAAAGATTTCAAGTACCTCAATCCGTTCAAGAACAAACCGCCCATGAAAGATTGGTTCGTCGTTGGCCCGGCCGAGCATAAAAAGTGGGAGCGCCTGGCCCGGATCGCCCTTCGGACGATGAAGGCCGGGCAGAAGTAAGCGCAAAAATTCTTTTGCCCTTTGTTCCGGGGCGAGTACTCTGGTCCGGTGTCCGTCGGAGTTCCCCGGGAAATCAAGAACAACGAGTTCCGCGTGGGACTCACGCCGCCGGGCGTCCAGGAACTCTGCCGAAGGGGCATTCCGGTGCGAGTGCAGGCCGGGGCCGGCGAGGGCAGCGCTTACAGAGATCGTGAGTACGAGGCGGCCGGTGCCAGGATTGTCGCCGACGCGCAGGACCTCTACGCCGACAGCAAGCTCATCGTTAAGGTGAAAGAACCCTTAGAGTCTGAATACGCGCTCATCGGTTCACAGCACACCGTCTTTACGTTCTTTCATTTTTCTTCGAGCGAAACTTTAACTCGCGCAATGTTAAGCAGCGGGGCCACTTGCATCGCCTACGAAACCGTGGAGCGTGACGACGGCTCACTTCCGTTGCTCGTGCCCATGTCCGAGATCGCCGGACGCATGGCCGTGCATGCCGGCGCGCATTATCTCGAAAAACCCCGCGGGGGCCCGGGCATTCTGCCCGGGGGCGTTCCCGGCGTGGCCCCGGCGAAGACGTTGATCATCGGCGGCGGCGTGGTGGGGACCCAGGCCGCGAAGGTCGCCGCGGGTCTCGGCATGCACGTCAGTGTGCTGGACGTGGACCTGGATCGATTGCGTTATCTGGCCGACATCCTGCCGCCGAACGTGAGCGTACTCATCTCGAACGATCATAACATTCGCAGCCTCGTCCGCGATCATCATTTAATCATCGGCGCGGTGTTGATTCACGGCGCCCGGGCCCCGCACCTGATCCATCGTGAAATGCTCGGTACGATGATGCCCGGCACGGTCATTGTCGATGTGGACGTGGACCAGGGCGGTTGCGTGGAAACGTCCCGGCCGACAAACCATGAGGATCCGGCCTTCGTGATCGACGGCGTGCTGCACTACTGCGTGGCTAACATGCCGGGAGCGGTGCCGCGGACCTCGACGGAGGCGCTGGTGAACGCGACCCTGCCGTACGTCTTGAATCTCGCGGAGCGCGGCTGGCAGGAATCGTGCCGCGGGGACGCGAGTCTGCGGCGGGGCGTAAACATCATTCAGGGTGAAGTTACCTGCGGGCCGGTGGCGGATACGTTCGGACTCGCTTATCGCGACATCGAGGACATGCTGTGAAGATCGTCTGTATCTCGGATACGCACAATCAACACGATCGCCTTACGGTGCCCGACGGCGACGTTCTGATTCACGCCGGCGACTTCAGCATGGTCGGTGAACGCGACGATCTTCTGGAATTCAACCGCTGGTTGGGCACGCTGCCGCACAAACACAAGGTCATCGTGGCGGGGAACCACGACTTCATCCTCGAGCGCCAGTGGGACGCTTACAAACTATTTACGAACGCAACTTATTTGCAAGATACCGGCACGGAAGTCGACGGCGTGCGTTTCTGGGGCTCGCCCATCACGCCGTACCCGCACACCGGCTGGGCCTTCACGCGCAAGCCCGGCGATGAAATCCGTCCGCACTGGAACCGGATTCCCGAGGAAACCGACGTGTTGATCACCCATGGTCCCCCGTTTAAGGTTCTGGATTACTGCGTCCGCGACGTGCACGCCGGCTGTCGTTTGCTGCGCACGACGGTGATGCAACGCGTGCGGCCGAAGTTTCACGTGTTCGGTCACATTCACGAGGGTTACGGCAAAGTAGAATTCGGCGGCGTGACCTACGTGAACGCGTGTTCGTTGGATGTGCGTTATCAGGTCGCGAACGATGCGATTGTGGTGGAGATTTAGGGGTGGCCAGCATCAATTTTTAATTGCCTGTTGTGCGGTCCTCATTCGGAATCGGAGGATGTCCTCGATCTGGAAGACTCTCAGGCATCCGATTACGTGGCAGTGGATGACGGGTGGTCTGTCATTCTTCTTTGCATATATAATCCTTGTGTTGATGAACCCCGAAGTGCTTTCGGGTCTTGCTGCTCATGGTGCACTGCTGTATTGCTTGTTTATGTTTGTTCTTATTCCCGGTGTGAACTTCTTCTATATAACCGGACGCTGGACGATGGAGCGCTGGCGTCGAGTCGGGTACTACGTTGTAATCCTGCCGAGCGCGATCTTTCTTAGCTACTGTGCAGTAAATACCAGCGGATATGCATTCGTGGCGATAAGCATCTTATATGGATCGCAGATGGTTGCAATGGGATTTTTGCTGCGGCACCAATACTATACTGTTGCTGTGGTGTTCCTTGTGTGCGCGACAGCATTCATTTTTTTGGGATTCGCTGCTCGGAGCATCGAACCAACACTATTCATGTGCGTTCTCTCTCTGATCGTGGTACAGATTACTTTCGCAATCGCTGAGACTTCAAATATTGTCCGGCGACAACGCTCAAGTATTCAGAGTATGCTTGCAGCAATACGAAAAGATCGCCGTAATGTAGCGGCGGAAAGGCAAAAATCGGACAAGTTATTGCTGAACATTCTTCCTGAAAAGGTGGCCGCGGAATTGAAGGAGACCGGCCGTAGCCAGCCCGAGTATTTCGAATGTGCCTCCGTCCTTTTCACAGACTTTAAGGGATTTACGGCAATCGCAGAGGTCATGAGCCCAGGCGAACTGGTCTCTGAGCTAGATTACTGTTTCTCTTTTTTCGATTCAGTTACTGAGCGCTATCGATTGGAGAAGCTTAAGACTATCGGTGATAGCTACATGGCGGCTGGTGGGTTGCCGATCAGAAACTTAACACATGCTGCCGATTGCGTGCTGGCGGCACTGGAAGTCCAACGATTTATGATGCAAATTCAAAACATCAAAAAGGAGGCCGGTCTACCATATTGGGAGCTTCGCCTTGGAATTCACTCCGGCCCGGTGGTGGCCGGCGTGATTGGCGAAAAGAAATTCGCATACGATGTATGGGGTGATACTGTGAATATGGCTTCTCGCTGTGAATCATCTGGTGAACCCGGAAAAATTAATATTTCTGAGAGCACTTATAATCTCGTAAGTGAGTATTTTCAGTGCGAAAATCGCGGTAAGGTGTCGGCAAAGAACAAGGGCGAGGTCTCTATGTATTTTGTTACCGGGCTACACGCTGAATACTCCGTCGATGAAGATGGGGTTACGCCAAATGATCGATTTCATGAATGCTATGCTTCCCTCGCGAGAAAACCTTGAGAACGAAGAATGGTGGGTCGGAACCGGGCACGAGGGCCGGCTTCCCAGGGGCCCTCGTCGTTGCGGGCCTCCGCTGCGTTCCAGACTCGCGATTCTCGGATCCTATCACTAGAAGAATCGTGTAAAAACCACTGGCCGTCTCTCTTGGAACGTGTCACCCTTTCCCCATGCACCATTCCTCCTTCCCCGCGCTTACCCATCTGGCCATGCACGTCCAGGACATCGAAGCGTGCATCGACTTCTACGCGCGCTACTGCAACATGAGTATCGTTCACGACCGACGGAGCGATGAAAAAGGCCAGCGTATCGTCTGGCTTTCGGAACCGGGGCGGGAAAAAGAAATGATCTTCGTCATCATGAACGGCGGACACCTCACCGAGCAGCCGACGAACAACTATGCGCACATCGGTTTCGCCCTGGAGAGCCGGGAGGCCGTGGATCGCGTTGCCGAACTGGCCCGCGCGGACGGCCGCCTGACCTGGCCGGCCGTGGATGAACCGTATCCGGTCGGCTATTACTGCGGCGTTACCGATCCCAACGGAACCGTGGTGGAATTTAGCTACGGCCAGCCCCTGGGACCGGGCGCGGAATAAGCACCGATCAGGATGCTGCTAACATTATCCTGACGAAACTTAGGCGCCGGCCGCGGCGAAATCGCTGATTCTGCGGCCGGCGGTCGTGTTTTCCCGGTTACCGCCGGGTCCGCAATTTTTCCGCGCGGTCGCGGCCCTGTGCTTAAAATATAGTTTCCGGAATAGCCACATGTCATTACGGTGACTCCTATGGGCTACGAGTTTCGCCCTCGGGTTACCGCCGCTTGCGAGGACCCGACCGGTGTGTCCGCATCTTCTCGTTCCGAAGACTCTCAATCTTCATCCGCCTCTATCGAATCATCCGAAAACATGAAACCGCGCGAGGAGTGCGGCGTCTACGGTATCTTCGGTTGTTCGTCTGCGGCGAACTTTACCTATCTCGGCCTCTATTCATTGCAGCATCGCGGTCAGGAATCCGCGGGAATCGTCGCCACGAACGGCGAACGTCTTTACCGTTACGCCGGCATGGGGCAGGTCTCCCAGGTCTTTAACAAAGAAAAGTTAAAGGAACTCGTGGGCCACGCCGCCATCGGGCACAACCGCTACTCCACCACCGGCGCCTCGTTCCTGCGCAACGCTCAGCCCATTCGAGTGGAGTCGAATCTCGGCAGCTTTTCTCTGGCGCACAACGGCAACCTGGTCAACTCCTGGACGCTGCGGCGGGAACTGGAAAGCAGCGGCTCCATCTTTCAAACGACCATCGACTCCGAGGTCATCGTGCATCTCATGTCCCGCAGCGGCAAAGAGCACGATTTTCTCGAAGCGCTCTGTTCCGCGTTGCGCCAGGTTCAGGGCGCTTACAGTTTGCTCGTTCTTACGAAGGATGCCCTCTATGCCGTGCGAGATCCCAACGGCTTTCGCCCGCTGGTCCTGGGCAGACGCGAAGACGGTTCGTACGTCGTCGCCTCCGAAACCTGCGCCTTCGACATTACCGAAGCCGAGTACATTCGCGACGTGAAGCCCGGTGAACTCGTGCGCATCGACAGTCGCGGCGTGCATTCGTACTTTCCGTTTCCGCCGGCGAAAGAAGCGCTTTGTATTTTCGAAAACATTTATTTCTCCCGGCCGGACTCGGTAATCTTCGGTCGTTCGGTGTTTGAAGTCCGCAAGAACCTCGGTCGGTACCTTGCGAAGGAATGCCCGGTCGAAGCCGACGTGGTCGTGCCCGTGCCCGACTCTTCCACCGTCGCGGCCCTGGGCTACTCCGAGGAAAGCGGCATCCCGTACACCATGGGTCTCATTCGTTCCCACTACATCGGGCGGACGTTCATTGAACCCGAGCAGAAGATTCGCGACTTCGGCGCCAAGCTGAAGTACAACGTCATCGCTTCGGCGGTGAAGGGGAAACGAGTCGTGCTGGTGGATGATTCCATCATGCGCGGCACGACTTCGCGCAAGCTGATCAAAATGTTCCGCAAGGCCGGCGCGAAAGAGATCCACATGCGCATCAGCGCGCCGCCGACCATGTTCCCGTGCTACTACGGCATCGACATTCCCACGCGCCAGGAACTCATCGCGGCGACGCACTCCGTGGACGAGATCATCAAGTACCTCAAGGTCGACTCCCTGGGCTACATGTCCCTGGAAGCCACCGAGGCGGCCATGAACGAGGCGTTGCAGACGGCGCCGGAGCACAACGGCAACGGTCGGAAGCGGGGCTGGTGCATGGCGTGTTTTTCGGGCAAGTATCCGCTGAACCTGCACGAGGACGTCGACGGAAATCAGAAGGACCTGTTTCCCGAGTACCTGGTCGAAGAGATCGGCTGATCTTCCGGCCTCCAGTCAACGAAAGTGTACCTTACCAATCGCGTGCGCCGTCGCTGTGCACGCTGTATGCCGGCCACACCGCGTCCCGGCGGTCCTCTCGCCGGAGCCACAGCCCCGCCGCCTCCGGTTTCAGGGCGATGATCTTATAGTCCTGTCCGTTACTCTTATACGCGTACTGCTGTTCGCAGGCAGTGCTGTCCCGCGGATCCCGGGGCAGAGCAGCGATGAATTCCGGCGCGAGCCCGGGGATCCAGTCCTCCCGGGACGGGCCGGCACAGTTCCGGCGCGCGAACCAGGCCCCGTCCGTTTGCGGATACGCGCCGTGCCTGCGACGAAAGGTTTCCAGGGCGGCGGCCAGGGCTTCGAGATCCTTAAGGCGTTGCCGGTCCCGCCGGGCGTAGGGATCGGCGGCGAACGCGGCCTCGCGAAAGAAACGATCGCCGCCGGTTTCCAGGAAGAATCCCAGGGGAGTGTTTAACATTCGCACATCTTCAGTTAGTGTGATGCTGTCGCGTAGCGCCGTGGTCACGCCGGAGTAGTACAACAGGTTCGCGGCCTGCGGCTGCGCCAGGTACGTCTCCACATCGACGATTTCACAGCTGCGGGTGCGGAGCATGAGGCAGACCAGGCGGGTATCGAAATCGCTGACGATACGCGGCCGCGGCGCCTCGGGCAATCGCACGGACGGTTCTTCCAGGAAACGCATCGTTGCGATCACTGATCGTTCCGGCGGTGTTCGGCGGACGTCGTCAACGAGATGGGCGATGGCAGTCAGCAGCAACACGGTCGTGAGCACGAGTTGCTGCCCGCGGTTTACGGAACGTAAAATCAACGCGAGACCCAGCACCAACCAGGGAAGCAAACCCGCGAAGAAGACGTCCCGCGGATAGAGCAAGAGGACGCTCGCGACGTGAACGAGGGGAATGAGCAGCGGCACGGTTCCGCGGAATGTGGGTCGCAGTCCGCCCGTGGTGAGACGTACGAGGAGCGTGATGCAACCGGCGAGGGTCAGGAGGACGGCGGCCGTCGCCGGCAGGGTCTTTTGCCATTTTAAAAAGTCGCGCGCCTCGTTGAAAAAGGCCGGCACGTTTCCGAGGACGTGCTGCATCACCAGCGCCGGGCGTTCGCGTAGCGCGGCGACCGGTGAGACCAGGGGTTCGCCGAAGTGTTCGCGGACGTAGGGTTCGTACTCCCCGGGCGGGCCGGGGCGATTCTGCCGTTCGTGTTCGGCAATCCAGAGATGCTGGGAAAACGCGACGCGGCTTCGCGCCTGGTAGGCCGGGCCGGCATAGTACACGGCTCCGGCGATGACCGCCGCCAGCACGGCTGTGACGATGAGGTGCGTGCGATCCTGGCGCGCGGCGCGCAGGCTTTCTACGATGAGGTACATGCCGTAGAGGACCAGCGGCAGCAAGAGATCCAGGCGCAGGAAGATGGCGGCGAGCAGGAGAACGAAGACAGTGTAACGTACGGCCGATCGTTCGCTATGGCCGTACGCCAGGATCATGGCGTAGGCGAGGAACTGCGGAATGTAGTGTGACTCGCGGGAATAGAATAGAAGGAACGGCACAACGAAGGCGCTGACGGCGAAGGCGATGGGAGCGGAGGCGTAACGGCGTGCGAGGACATACGCCGCAACCGTGGCGAGGCCGGTCCAGAAGAAGGCCTGGAAATAAAAGGCATCCACCGTCGATGTCGCCCACCCGTCCAGAAGGGCAAGGGATGCAGTGTAGAGCGGGTAATGGGCCAGATCGGCTTCGCCGTGGCGCGCGAGGAAGGCGTAGGCGATGTAGTCGGATGCGGGGTACTGCCAGTGGCGCAGCGCTCCGGCGAACTGCGCGCCGAAGGCTCCGACGAGAGTCAGCAAAAACCAGAAGCGTTCGGAACTTCGAGGGAGACTGCCGGCGTTCAAGCGTACTCGTGGTGAAGCTGTGGATAGAAGCGGAACATGTACTCGCGGTAGTCGTCGTAGGCGTCGATGACCGCGTCCACCGAGGACATGAGCTTTAACATGCCGCGCATGAAGGCGTGGGCGTCCAGGTCAATGCGCGGTAGATCGAAGCGGTGGAGATCTTCGTCGAGGTCGAAGCGCCGTGTGGCACGCACCGAGGCATCGGCCAGACGGCGGCGAAAGATGCCGTGCATGGCCCGCTGAAAGACACGGCGAGAGGCCGTGCGAAACTCCGGCGGGTTGGTGTGCATGGGATGGACTTCGCGGAGGAACCTCGCCGCGTGTTGCAGAAAGAACTCGACGTCGTGCTCCAGGCGTTCCTGCTCTTCCAGGGAGTACGTGTTTAAGTAGAAATACAAGAGCGTAATGCGCGCCGCCCGGACTTCGCCGACCCGGCCGCTGGCCTCGCGATAGAACTCCGAATCCAGTCCGGTTTCGATGAAGACCGTCCAGCCTTCCATGCTGGCCTGTACGATTTCCTGAATTTGTTCGTTGCTGCTTGTGCCTGAGTCCGGCTCTGTTTGCGTCTCCATGAGTCTCTCGCCCCCGAGACCCCGAAGCATAGCGCATATGACGATGGGTTGCAACCAGGAAATCGGCGCGAAAGCGAATTCTTGAATCTTTTTTATAAGTCTTTCACGGTCCTGGAATATTTGCAAGGCGAGCGTCACTATCTCGTGCGCCGTGACAATGCGGTGCACATGTAACGAAAGCGGACTACTTGCGCGCAATGATCGATGTAAAGCCGTGAGTGGTTTGATCGTGTGCGACGGTGAAGCCCGCCCGCGTGAGTTCTTCGAGTACGAAGCTTCGCCCCAGGCGCAGCTTGCGGTAACAGTTCTTCTTGAGTTGCCAGGATTGATCCTCGCTCTCCCGTACGTAGATGAGGTCGTGGACGCGCACGTGTTCCGTTTCGTACTCAAGGAAGCAGGTGAAGACCCGGAGCGCATCGCTCTGTACGGGAAGGAAGCGATCCAGGCCGGTGAGTTCTCCGCTGAGATCGCGGAAGCCGAGGACCAGTCGGCCGCCGGGGGCAAGTCCGGCATGGGCGTTCGTGAACAACTGCCGCACGTCGGCGAAGCTCTGGAGATGGGTGAGTGTGTCCCCCATGCATACGACCAGTTCCGCCGTCTGGTCGTGCAGGTGTGCGGGGAAGTTTCGCAGGTCGTCTTCGATGGTGCGGATGCGGGACGGTTCCACCGCTTCTGCCGCGGCGTTCTGCCGGAGTTCGGCGAGCAGGTGGGTGCTCAGGTCCAGGGCGAGGACCTGGTAATCGTCCCGGGCCAGGGGAATGGCCTGAAAACCGGAACCGGCGCCGAGGTCCACGGCCAGTGCGCCGGGCGACGGGGCGGGTACGAGTCCGTGCTCGTGAAAGAATGCTTCGTTCTCGGCGAGTTTTTTCGCGAGCCCGCCGTAGAGCCAGGTATAATGTTCGGCGAGCAGAGTTTCGTAGTGATGTTTGACCGCGTCCGTTCCTGTCTCCTGCATGGAGTACGCTCTGGCCGGCGGCCGTTCGGGCGGCAAGCTGTACTTCGGAGCACTGCGTTCCGGCGGTTCCCGCGCCGATAATAAACCACAGCGCTGCCTTACGATCCCATGACCGAAGTCGACATTCAAAACATGGTCAAGGTCCCCGTCGCCGTGGCGGAGGACCTCGTGAAGATCATCCGCCTGCTGGCCATGACCGGCAAGAAGGTCTTCCTGAACCACCTCTACGAGCCGTTGGACTTCGGGAACTGGAAGCGCCGGGCGAGCAACGAAACGCCGCGTAAGCTCATGGAGCGCATGGACCGCGCGCTCGAGGATGCCTCGGCGGTGCACACCATCGGTCCCCTGGGGAAACGCCTCATCTCCTCCGCCATGAACGAGTCCCTCTCCGCCCTGGGCGACTCGTGCATCTTCTTTTTAGAAAAGATGCAACAGCACAGTAAGATCTCCGGCTCCCGGGAGGCCGTGGAGTTCGTGCGCCTGGTCCACGATCCGTTGATGGACTTTCACGCCATGCACCGGGAGCGCAGCGAGAAGATCTTCGAAGAAGGTCTGCGCGACATTTCCGTGGACGATCTCAAAGAGGCCTTCCAGCCCGTGGACCTGGACCGCTATCGTATGAAGGTGGAGCTCCAGCGCGAGGCCCTGAATCTGATTCAGAAGATTACGGTGGCCAATCGCAACGACGACGTGGCTCGCTGTCGCAAACTCATCGCCGCGTATTTGATTAAGTACGGCGATACCGAGAACAACAACCGCGACCAGGTGGAAAAGATCATCCACGCCTTTCAGCAACGCGACGCCTCGTTTCGTTCGTCGCTGGAAGATCACATTGCCACGCAGTTATTCTACGACATTCAGAAGAGCATCTCCCAGGGCGACCTGAAACGTACGATCATGGGAATTCGCAAGTATGCGCACATTTTCGAGGGCAATCCGGACATCCGCTACTACACGGACATCGACGCCCTGGAACAGAAGTTGTACAAAATCATTACTGCTAAGGATTTGTGGAAGGAACTTAAGAAGTGATGTTCACTCGGGGCGTGTGCGAACTCACTGCTCCGCGAACTTTTTTTCGAGTAAGGCCATGAGGGCGGCGGCCTGTTCGGGCGTGAGTTCTTCTTCGGCCGGGCCCAGGTGTGAATCCTTGAGATGCGAGTGCTGGTGTTCGGCCATACCGGGGGCCGCCGCTTCCATTTCCTCGGGATAGACGACGATCGTTTTGCCGTCGCGGGTGAACGTGGTGTAGTCCTCTTTGTGGAGCTCGTGGTACTCGTTGCCGGGGACCTGGTAGTCCACCTCGCCCTCGCAGTGGCAGGTGCCGTGGATGCTGCGGCCCTGGGGATCCTTAAAGTCAAACGTGTAAAACTTAGTGCCCCGAACCCCGGCAATGGTCGTGGGCGTGTGCAGGTTGAAGGTGTGATTGCGTTGCATTTTATTTACACGGAGCCAGAGGTTGCCCTCTTTCAGGCGCAGCACCTTCTTTTCGCCGCGAATGCTCGCCACGTGAAACACGGCGTTCTTCTGAAGTTCCAGGTCCACGTCGCCGCCCATCATCTTCGCCAGCATGAGGCCGTCCGCGCCGGTCTTTACGATGTCGCCTTCCAGCAGGGGCATATCCTTTTTCAAGGCCAGGCTTTCCTCGCCGCGTTCGACCGTGACTGAGCCCTGGCTGCGGAGGACGATGCCGTCGACTTCGCTGTCCTGGGTGGAGCCGCCGCAGGCCGGAAGCAGGGCGGTGCAAAAGGTTACGAAAAACGTTACGCGGAAGAAGACGTTCAGGTTTGACTGCATGACTGTAGTGTGCGGGCGGCGCGGCGGATGGCAAGCAGAATCCGCGGCCCCGTGATTTTCGCGGCGAAGATCTGCCGCGAGCGTAAAAATTCCCTTTCCATTTTTGCCGGGCTTCGGGAAACTACGGCCATGTCCGATTTCCAGATCGCCAAAAAAGAGCAGGGCGGCATTGTGTTGCTGCAAATCGCGGGGAAGCTCGACGCGAAGTCCGCGCCGGCGTTGAGCGCCGAGTTGAAGAGCCTCATCGGCACGGGGAAAAATAAGATCGTTTGCGACATGAGCAAGGTCGCCTACATCGCCTCGGCGGGGGTGGGCACCCTGAAGGCGGCGTTGGTGGATGCGAAGAAAGCCGGCGGCGACGTGCGCCTGGCATCGCTCCAGAAAGAAGTCAAAGACGTCTTCGATGTGCTGGGCTTCACCGCGTTGTTTACGATCGGATCGGACGTGGCTTCCGCGGCGAAGGGGCTCTGAAGCGCAGGCGCCGATTTGAAGAAGTCCCTCGTCATCCGCAACGACTTCGACGAGCTGGCGCGCGTTCGTGACGAACTCAAGGCCTTCCTCGGCGACTCCTTCGATCGCCTGGATACGAACCGCATCGTCCTTTCCGTGGACGAGGCTCTCGCGAACATCGTCGAGCACGCCTACGACGACGATCCCGCCGGCAGCATCGATCTATCCATGGAGCGCGTCGGCGATGAGCGGGTCGTCTTCATACTGGAAGACCGCGGCCCGCTCTTCGATCCGACGCAATTGCCCGCGCCGAACTTAGAAGAGCGCAGCCACGACACCGGCGAAGGCGGCCTGGGGGTGTTCCTCTATATGACGCTCATGGACGAGGCCCGGCACGAAGAGCGCGAGGGCGGCGGCAACCGGCTCATTCTGACGAAGGCGCTCTCTGATTAGCTTTTTCTTGCAAGATGTTAGCGCGGTAATCTTATGAACGCTCCGAATTTTTTGAAAAACCTCCGTCTGGGTCTGGCGGGCAAGCTCGCTTTGTTTACGGGCATTATGCTCTTTGCGCTCACCTCCGTGATCCTGGCCATCGTTTTCAAACAACAGAGCACGGCGCTCTCGGAATCCGCTGAACGTGAGGTCAAGCGCTTTCTTTCGCCGGTGGAGACGCTCACGCTGGAGATCGATCAGACCGTGGAGAACCTGATCCGCCTGGAAGAACTGCGCATTCGCATCGACCGGCACGAGCGGCGGAATCGCGGACAGCAAACGACGTACTACAATCGCTTCTTCGATGAAGATCACATTAAGTTAGCGGAGAAGGAATTTCGCGAGCGCATTCGTCCTTCGCAGCGCAGTGAGTCCCTCGACGAAAAACGTTTTGAGTATCTGCAACGCCGGGCCCGCTGGTTCGCGTACAATCCGGCGCGCACGCCTGCCTACGCAAAGAACCGGCGAAGCTTCGAACAGGACCTGCGGCGTTACTTTGATTACGAGAATCGCGTGGAACTGGCGCTCACGGGCGTGGACCTGGAGAAGTTCCGCGCGCAATCGGTGGACGTCTTTCGCTGGCCGCGTTTCGATACGGCGTTCCGGCTGACCGTAAAAGAGCGTTCCCGAAGTGAACTGAACCAACTGGAATGGGGCGAAACGGGCGAGTTGCGTCTGGCCATGGATGATCTGCACACGCCGTATAAAGCGAAGAAGCCCCGGGTGGACTCGCGGTACCGTACGTTTTCGACGGATATGAGCGGTTATTTTTTGATTTCGCGTACTCTTTTTCGGAATCCCGACATCGCCCGCCGCGCGGCCCTGGTCAAGAACGCGCTGGATGACGGTTCCTGGCGGCGGTACGCCGTCCGGGAGCGGCCGATCCTCGCACGCCTGGCCGAGATCGGCGCCGCGCTGGCGGAGCGTCGGGAAGAACTGAGCGCGGAGGACCCGCCGGTGCCGCCCCTGCGCGATGAAGGCATGCGGGATCTGTACGAAGAGTACGCGGAGGTCCTCGAAGAACGCGGGGCCCTGGTGGACGATCTGCGCATGGATCTGTTTCGGAAGACCCGGCCGGCCTACGCTTCGAAGCTGGAAGAGCTGAACGATCTGCGCACGCAATTGAAAGCCACGAATCGCCGGGAAGACCCGGACGCTTACGAACAACTGGCCACACGCATCGGTGAGGTAAAACAGGAAATCGAAGAACGCTTTGAAAGCGATCAGGAACTTTCCGAGGTCGAACGCATTGCCGACGCCTTTGAACATCTGCGGGACGCCGCTCTGTATAACTTCGCGTTGCTGGAGTACCGCCCGGACCAGGACTCGTATGATCAGTACGTGAAGTTCGAGAACGAACGCCGAACCGCTAACTATCGCTGGGCGAATCTTAGAGAATGGGCGCTGCGTCCGGTGTCGGAAACGCGCATCAACCAGCGCCGGGTGGGTTGGGCCATGCTCACCCGCACGCGCACCGAAACGGAAGAAGAGATGGTCCGCCTGGACACGACGCCCATTGCCGTCGTTACGAACGAACTGCTGTACGGAAACACGGCGGCCTTTACGCGCATCTTAGTGGATCAGAGCGACGTGCTGCAACGCATCCGGGAAGAGCGCGGGCGTTTTCTGGACGTGGCGTTGTCCATCGGTCTGCGCATTTTGCTCGCGGCGATCATGTTGTCCGTGCTGCTCACCGGCACGATCAAACGCATCATTGCCGGTGCCGATCGCGTGGGGCAGGGTGATCTGAACGTGCGCTTCGAGTACAGCGGGCGCGACGAGATCGGCAACCTGACGGATTCGTTGAACACGATGGTGCGCGGTCTGAAAGAACGGGAAGAACTACGCGGCGAACTCCAGGCCGCCGAGGAAATTCAGAAGCGTCTCATTCCCGAGGGCCCGCCGGCTAACTTTACGGATCGTTTGAGCTTCGGCATGTTTTACAAGGCCATGAACGGCGTGGGCGGCGATTATTTTGATTTTATCGACGCCGGCCGGAATCGCTTTGTTTTTTGCATTGCCGACGTTTCGAATCACGGCGTCGGGCCGGCCATCGTTATGACGCTCATGCGTTCGCAACTGCACGCCGTCGTGCGGCGCGGCGAACTGGATCCGGTGAAGATGATCCTGGATTTGAACGAACGCCAGTACGCCGACACGCCGGAGAACATTTTTATTACAATGTTTCTGGGTGTC
The DNA here is from genome assembly GCA_965227295.1 of Leptonemataceae bacterium. Lineage (GTDB taxonomy): Bacteria > Spirochaetota > Leptospiria > Leptospirales > Leptonemataceae > JANSYA01. Next base: position 1,697,726 of record OZ245742.1, read on the forward strand.
TACGATGCGGGTACCGGTTTGATTCGCTACGTCTCCGCCGGGCATAACCTGGCGTACATCTTTCGTTTTCGCGAGGAATCCCTGGAGACCGTGCCCGGCGGCGGTATGCCGGTGGGCGCCGTGCCGAACGACATGTTCGGCGGGATTGTTAAGGTTCAGGAAGTTACGCTTAAGACCGGAGACTTATTTTTTCAGTTTACCGACGGCGTCAACGAGGCCATGGACGCGAACGATCGCCAGTTCGAGAACGAACGCCTGGAGAAGATTCTGTCGACGCTCGGTAAAAAGAAGCCGCAGTTGATTGTTACGACGATTGCGCAGGCCGTGGAACGTTTCAGCGGGAAGCGGATTTTCTGCGACGGGCCGTCCGAGTTGAATGATGATATTGCCATGATTGCGTTTCGGCGGAAGGGTTAGGTTTGAGTTTCTCGATATCCATAGTAGGGTTACCTATCCTGTTGGTTCTTCTTTTCGTGTCTGACTCTGCTGCCGCCGGTTTGTTGCCGTGGATTCTCCCAGTCTCGCCTGCGACTTCGCTTGCAATTCCTCGGGCACTTCCATGCGCAACGCCTCTAAAATCGCCTTCGCAAGAATTCGGCTCTGCTTCACCACGCCATCCAGTCGATTCTGAAACCCGCCCTGTCCGTAGTCCTGCGCATAGCGCAGGATTCGACCGACATCTTCCGTTGTCAGTTCCACATGGGAATCCTGAATACGCTTCTGAAGTTTGCGGAGCAAAGATTGCCAGCCGCCGCTCCCCTGCACAGGAAGGAGCAGGCGATCACGCTGGGCATCTGTAAGTGGAATCAGAATTTTCATTGTAAAACGCGCAGTCTCACACTACGGCCCCAACCTTCGGCACCGTAGCCGGTAACATCGTCTTCTCCATCAGCAATTTCATGCACGTCTCGGTGTCCTCGGTTTCCAGCTCCGAAGATATTCCTATCCGCCAGCCACATTGATCCCGGTTTCCGTCCTGGCTCACAACCTTGCGGCACAGCGGACAATACTCACGTTTAGCACGTGCCAGAAGTTCAATCATCCTTTGCGGATTCTCAATTTCCGTGCGTGGTGCAATGGCGATCTCGTTCACTCCGAGAATTTCGTGAGTGTTCGGATTTAGATCGATGGAAAGAATCCCCAGCTCGTTGTCGGAAGCGAGCTTCACGAAGTTATTGTAACGATCCGGATCGTAAAAGTTCTGCGTATCAAAAAGCGGGATGACGATGTAAGTATAGTTTGCAAACTCTTTATAGTTCACGGCCTGACTGATCGCGTCGGAGATATATTCGATGCTGTTCGTCGGCTTGAGTTCGAAGTTGTAGAGGAGAACTTCATCGCCCGCATAGCTGGCATTAATCTTCAGGCCCTCGTAATCGACGTTCTGGTATTTTCCGAGCTCTCGGTCCTCTTGCGCGTGGTACAGGAAGTTCAGTTTGAGCGCGCGTTTGATTTCATTCAATGTATGCTGGCCGAGTTCTTGTTCCGTCTTGCGAGAATCCGCGGCCTGGAAATAGTATTTTTCGATGCCGACTGTAAAGTGGAGGCTGCGTGTGCTGAACTTAAAGCGATGATTGTTGATAGTGCGCCCCGAAAATGCATTCTTCGCCTGTGAGAAGGAATAGCTCCCGGCGTATTCCTTTAAGTACGTGTGCAGGTTGGGCAACTCATCTTCCAGAACCTTGAGGAAGGATCCCGAGGTTGCCTTGCTCGCGTGATATTTCTCGGCAAGTTCATCGCCGACTTCCGCCGGCAGATCTACTGACGCGAGTTCGATTGGACCGAACGGTCCCTTGGTGCGTTTCCAGGAAAAGCCGAGGTCACCCTGATATTCAACGAAGATATCACGGAATTCCTCCCAGGCAATCTCATCAATCCGGCGGCCGGTCAAATGATTCAGGGCCTGCTTGTCTTCAAAAAGGAGTTCGAATTCGCTTTTTGCGATCTTGAAGTCGGATCCACGTGTGTCGAGTTTTACAAGGGCGGCTGCCAGGCGTTCGATTCTCTTAACTGTGTTCATCTGCTCTCCAAAGAGCGACCAAAAAGAATCTAGTCATCTGAACCTTGCAAGGAAAAATCACAAATATACATGGATCGGAAGCTAATACCGGCTCCATTATGAGTAATCACCCCGTACTGACCTCAGATTTCGCCCGCACTGGGACAGTAAACCGATCGATATCCTCCACCGTGATCGACGTCGGGTTGCCCGCGGCGGGACCGATATTTCGATGCAGGGCCTGCTGTATCGATACGGGCACTCGCTCCGCGTTCGTCGATACGATGCGGATTCCCGGATGCAATTTCTGCCCGGAGCAAGATGGAAGTACGATTGCGACCAGAAGGACGACACGCAAACCGGCAGGCGGCGCATCATGCTCATCCCATCATTCATCCACCTGACGCACCTACGCATCCCCCACCTTCTCGCGCGTCGCCATCTCACATCTCACCGAACTTCAGGTTCTGCAACTCTGCGAGCGATCCGTCGCGTTGAATCATTTCGTCCAAACGAACGCGCCTTTTCTGATGATGCTTACGGCACGCGAATCCCACAGCGTTCCAGGCGCAGGGCCGACGGATTGCTGAGGAAATACCAGAAGTCCGGCTTCGCCTGCGGGTCTTCCGGCGGCGTAAGCGCGGCGTATGTGTAGAGATACTGTAGGCGGATCGCGGAACGTTTCACCGGGCCGAAGCTGCGAGAATCGAGGGAATCGTCGCGGTTGTCGCCCAGAACGTAGTATTCGTCCGCGCCGAGTTGACCATTCTGTATGTAAAGGCTGATGCGCAACCTTTGCTCACGTATCGCGTAGGTGTGACCGGCAATGGTTTCGTATACCGTCATTCCTACGCAGTCCACTTCTTCGCGTGTACACAACTCCGGCCCGGCGGCCTGCGGTGTTTGCGGAATCATTTCGCCGTTGAGATAGATCCGATTCACCGAGAGTTCGATGCCTTCGAAGGACAGCGTCTCTTCGCGGAGTTCTACGTGATCCCCCGGTACTCCGATGATACGTTTTACGTGGGAACGCCCGGTCTCCATGTCCTCGATCGTTACGATGTCGCCGCGACGTAAGTCTCCGGCGACCTGGAAGTACGCGAAATCACCTTCCTGCAACCCGGGCGTCATGGAATTCGAGACGATAACCTTGCCGTCCGCGAAGCGTGTGACGACGTGGCTGGTGCCGATGGATGCCGCCGCGTACAGGCATAACGAAACCGGCACGAACCACCACGCCGCCGGCCGACGAAAGAGAACGTGCTCCGACGGGCTATGCTTCGCGGCCGTGTGCAAGGTGTCGATAAGCACGACGAAGTAGACCAGGATCTGCACCGCGACAAATAAGAGGAGGACCGTCAGCGCTGCGAAGGCGCCGATGCTATGAAACGTAAGAGTGTGCGCGAGAATCATCAATAGCGGCAACAATAGAAAGACGGCCAGGACCAGCACGAAGCGCCGCGGTGATTGGAGATAGTAGTATCCGTAGGGTGGTAAGATGAGATTCAGCAATACGGCGATGACTGTGCGCATGCGATGACTCGCCGGCAGGATCGGCGTTGTGTCAAGCAGTACCGAACGTCGGCGGCATTCTACCGGGTTCCGTCCATTTCCGGCCCGGCGCCATCCCGGAACTCCAGGCGCTCCATGGAGAAGCCGAACGATCTGCCCGCTTCTTGAACCGCGGCGAATCCCGCCGGGTTGGTGGTGCCCATGAGAAAATACGACATAGTCCGTTCCGAAGCGATATCACGGCGAAAGATCGTTGCCGACAACACTGTTTTCCGGCCATCTTATCTTGACATCCAAAACATGTATATAAAATATGTGTTACAGCATGCAGCTCACCGCGTTCACCGATTATTCCCTGCGCATCCTCATGTACGTCGCCGCAAACGAGGGCCGGCTCTCCACCATCGACGGCATTTCGGAGGCCTACGGAATCTCGCGGAATCATGTCATGAAAGCCGTTCACAGCCTGGGCGAACACGGCTATCTGCAAACCATCCGTGGCAAAGGCGGCGGCATTCTGCTCGGCCGGCCCGCGGCCCGAATCAATCTCGGGGACGTCGTGCGTATCACCGAAAGCAATCTGGCCGTCGTGCCGTGTTTTGCGGACGAAGCAGAGGGCTGCGCCATTGAAAGACACTGCGTGCTGAGTTCCGTGCTGCACCAGGCCCTGGGCGCGTTTCTGTCCGTCCTCGATCAATACAGTCTGGCCGATCTCATGCGGCCCGCGCGACGATTGCGTGCGGACCTGGGGATTCCCGCACCCGGAGTACAAACATGAACACAACGTATATTAGCCATACCGGCTTTCATCTGGAAAGCATCACCCGGACCGAAAGCGATGCCATCATCACCTCGGACGAAAGCCGGAGGATTCTTTCCTGGAACGCGGGGGCGGTCAATCTCTTCGGCTACTCGGCCTCCGAGGCGATCGGCCGGCCCATCGATATGCTCATGCCGGAGCGCTATCGTGATCGGCACAACGACGGCATGTTGCGATTGTCGGGCGGCGGTGCGCCGCGTGTCCTTGGTCGGGCCCTGGACGTCGAGGCCGTGCGCAAGAACGGTGAGGAGTTTCCCATCGAACTGACGCTGGGCATGAGCCGTCGCGACGGCCGCGCGGCGTTCAGCGCCATCATCCGCGACGTCAGCGAACGCAAGGCGGCCGAGCGTTTGTTGATCGAGCAGAAACGCATCATCGAAGCAGAACGGCAAAAATCGGAAGAGCTGCTGCGTAACATTCTGCCCGCTTCGATTGTTGCCGAACTGAAAGAGCGCGGCAATGTCGCGCCGCGCTTGCATCCGGCGGCCACCGTCCTGTTTACGGACATCCACGCGTTCACCCGCATCGCGGAACGCAGTACCCCGGAGAATCTGGTAAGTGCGTTGCATCGTATGTTTACGAACTTTGATGAAATCGTACACCGACGCGGCCTGGAGAAAATTAAGACGATCGGCGACGCCTATATGTGCGCCGGCGGCATCGGCGAATCCGGTGATGCGGATGATCATCATACAGTACGCATGGTGTTGGCCGCGGTGGAGATGCAACGTTTCATGCGTCGTTGTATGCCGGAGTGGTCCATTCGCGTCGGCGTGCATGTGGGCCCCGTGATTGCCGGTGTCGTCGGTCGCTGGAAGTATGCGTACGACGTCTGGGGCGATACGGTCAACATCGCTGCGCGCATGGAGCAGCACGGCATCCCCGGGCAGATCAACGTGAGTGCGGATGTCTTCGCGCGTATTGGTCATCTGTTTACGTTTCAGTCTCGGGGCGCGGTGAGCGTGTATAACAAAGACGACATGATGATGTATCTGCTGACGGGGTTACGGCCGGAGTTTCGCAGCGGCGAGAATTCCTGGCGACCCAATGCGCGGTTTCGGAAAGTGCTGCGCAACGAATGACGCAATTTCCCCTTGCAAGATCATACGCCGTCATTATGTTTCACGTATGCCCGCACATCCATCTCATGAACACGATCCCGAAGGTCGGCGGTTACCGTTTAAGATCGACTCGGCCACCAACGGCGAGTACGAGCCGCGTCCGCTAACATCGTTTGAACGCAATGTCCGCCGCGCTGCGCACGAGCGTGTGGATGTCGCCGCGAAGTACGTCGGCCTCGATCGTCGCAGTTTCCTCAAAAGTTCCATGGGCGTGGCCGCGGTCCTGCTCACGATGAACCAGGCCTGCCGGGACTCGGGCCGGGACGGCGGCGGATTCGACGTGTCGGGGGATGCGGAGCACGATCCGGACGCTGCCGGCGCGACGCTCGGTAAACGCGACGATGAATTTATTTTTGATATTCAGACTCACTGCGTTGATCCTTCCGGCGATTGGGCGCAGGGCCCCGACGGCAAGCGCTGGCAGCGGAATCTTACGCAGGTGTTCGGCCAGGCGTCAAAGTGCGGCGACGGTTCGTTCGAATGTTACAGCGCGCGACAGTTGATCAAAGACGTCTTTCTGGACAGCGATACCGACGCCGCGGTGGTTTCGGCTCTCTGGGGGGCACGCGGCAGCAATCCGACGCCCACGGAGTACGCCGCCGAAGCCCGGGCCGTCGTCGAGGAAATGGGCGGCCGGGGCCGGGCCATGATCCACGGGGGCGTACTGCCGAACGAGAAAGGCGCGCTTGACTTTATGTCAACACAGGTTAAGGAGTTCGCCGTAGACGCGTGGAAGTTGTATCCGCAGTGGGGACCGGAGGGCGTGGGCTTCTTTATGGACGATGAACGCTACGGGCTGCCGTTCCTGGAGCGCGCCCGGGACCTGGACGTGCGCACCGTGTGCATTCATAAAGGGGTGCCTTTGCCGGGCCTGGAATATCGTTACAGCGATCCGTCGGACATGGGCCCCGTCGCCGTAAAGTACGATGATCTTACATTTGTAATTTACCACTCCGGCTTCGAGTCGGGTGTCAGCGAGGGACCGTACAATCCGCAGAAGCCGCAGGGCGTGGACCGGCTCATCAAGAGTTTTCAGGGCGCCGGTCTGGAACGCAACAAGGGAAATCTCTACGCGGAGCTGGGGAGCGTCTGGCGCTATTTCATGACGAAGCCCGATCAGGCGGCGCATCTACTCGGTAAACTCTTTAAGTACATGGGCGAAGATCGTATCTGCTGGGGTACGGACTCTCTCTGGTACGGCTCGCCCCAGGATCAAATTCAGGCCTTTCGCACGTTTCAGATATCCCCGGCGTTGCGCAAGCAGTTCGGCTATCCGGAGATTACCCCGGAAATGCGCGCGAAGGTTTTCGGGCTCAATGCCGCTAAGATCTACGGAGTGAATGTTAGCGATGTGCGCCGGCTGAGCACGACGGACTTTCCGGGCAAACTCAAGGCGGCGTACCGGGACGAGGCGAATCCGAGTTTTGCCACACACGGCCCGCAGACGCGGCGCGAGTTTCTACAGCTATGGCGCGATCGCGGCGGACGACCGGGTTGATCAGGTAGCGCGAAACGCCGCGTCCAGGCGGTCGATGTACTCCGCGCTGAGTTCTAAGAACCGCGACGCGCCGCGCGCCGATGAAGGCGCGAACATGGAGTCGTGCTATTCCGGCTTCAGGTTGGATCGCACCAGTCCCAGGCCCTGCCAGAAGTCCGGTGGATACTCCAGTTCCGACGGCGCGCGCGACCAGCCGCCCGTGAGGTTCAGCTCGTAGCCGTCGCCGAGTCGCCGGTATTCGACGTTCTTGAGATGGAGCTGGTCCCAACCGCCGAGGTGTTTGAGGTCGTCGAGGTCTTCCGGATACTGCCCGTAACGAACCTTGTGCAGTTCGATCAGAGCTATGGACGTCTTAATGTGTTGATCCCCGAAAGTTTGATTTGCGAACTCTTCCAGTGCGCAACTTCCGAGCAAGGCCGGCAATAGAATGATTGCGAGTTTTCGTTTCATACCATCTACTCCACACTTTCCCGTTCCCATTCCAGATGCGCGCGATGCCTGCTGAAGAACCCCGTCTCTTCTTTATACATGCCGTACTTCGCCCACAGATCGTCCGTAAAGTACACCGGGGTTAAATTAATGAGCGTCGCCGCCTGCGCCGCCGAAACATCCTCGCGCAGTGCAAACAAATGGTTCCACGAGATCACCTCGAATGCGAACGGCCCCCGCAGCTCCGCGCCGTCTTTCGCGCGAACCTCGATCTTTTTATGTTTTACGCCGAACGCCGACGGATCGTAGTTCTCCGCGGTTTCGTAGTGCAGGCCGATAATCCTGCCGCGCGGGTCGATCGTCAACACGACCACTTCGATGTCTTTCGGACCGAACATCGTTTGCTGCAACCCCAGGCCGCCGGTGTAGATGTTGCGACTGAGAAACGGCGAGCAGCCCGAGGTATCGTTCCGTTCGAACGGCCACACGAAATGATAGGCGATGTGCAGGTTGCCGTCCGAATCCCGGCTCATGCGATACAGCAGCGCCTCGGGATCGCCGTAGTCGGAGCCGCCGATGAGTTGCGGCGCGTGTTGCGCTGCGAGTTCGTCGTCACGCAACGCTTCGAACTCGGGCACATCGATGCGTGGAGCACTGCCCGCACTGGCGCAGGACGGCAATTGCGGGACGATCATCCCGATCAGCATACAAAAAAAGCAAATCGACTTGACCCGTACGCAAAGCAGGCGGCAGACATTCTTCATGGCCGGTAAATCATCGCAGTCGAAAAAATCCGCAACCGAAAAAGAGCGCGCGGCGTTTGTGAAAAAAATCAGCGCGGGTTACGACTTCGGCGACGCGCCGGCGATGACCCTCGGCGCGGGCACCCTGGCGGGCGAAGTTACGGCCGACGCCCTCGTAAACATTCCGCTGGGCACGCTGAACCGCCACGGCCTCATTGCCGGCGCGACGGGCACCGGAAAAACGAAGACACTGCAAATCATCGCGGAACTGCTTTCGCAGAACGGCGTGCCGTCGTTGGTCATGGACATCAAAGGAGATTTGAGCGGTCTCGCGCAACCCGGCGAAGAAAAAGATTTCATCACCGAACGTCATGCGAAGCTCGGCTTCGCGTACGAGGCCCGCCCGTCGCCGGTGGAATTGCTCAGCCTCTCCGGCGAAAGGGGCGCGCGTCTGCGGGCCACGGTCTCGGAGTTCGGTCCCGTGTTGCTATCGAAAATCCTGGACCTCAACGATACCCAGGCCGGCATCCTGGCCGTGGTCTTCGAATACTGCGACGACAATAAGTTGCTTTTGCTGGATCTTAAGGATCTCAAAAAAGCCCTGGCCTACGTTCAGGAGGGCCACGAGGACGTCGTCGAGGAGTACGGCAAAATCTCGAAGGCGTCCACGGGCACCATTCTGCGTAAGATCGTGGCGCTGGAGCAACAGGACGCGGAAATGTTTTTCGGCGAACGTTCCTTCGACGTGGAAGATCTTACGCGCGTCGACGAGAACGGACGCGGCATCGTTTCGATTCTACGGCTCAGCGACCTTCAAGATAGGCCGGCGTTGTTCAGCACGTTTATGTTGCAGCTCTTGGCTGAAGTTTACGAGAAGTTTCCGGAAGAGGGCGACCTGGATCGTCCCAAACTGTGCATCTTCATCGACGAGGCGCATCTGGTTTTCAAGAACGCGTCGAAGACGTTGCTCGGTCAGATCGAAACCATCGTGAAGCTCATTCGTTCGAAGGGCGTCGGTGTGTTTTTCGTAACGCAGAACCCCACGGACGTGCCCGCGGAGGTGCTGTCTCAGCTCGGCCTGAAAGTGCAGCACGCACTGCGCGCATTCACGGCCAGAGATCGCAAGGCCATCAAACAGGCGGCCGAGAACTTTCCGTTGAGCGATTTCTACGATGCGGCGGAGCTGCTCACGAGCATGGGCATCGGTGAGGCCATGGTCACGGGCCTGGATCGCAAGGGGCGGCCGACGCCGCTGGTGCATACGATGCTCCGCGCCCCGGCGTCGCGCATGGACGTACTTTCGAAGAAGGAACTCGACGAACTTGTAAAATCCTCGAAGCTCGCGGAGAAGTACGCCGAGAAGATCGACCGCGAAAGCGCCTACGAAATTCTTTCGGAGCGCATTCAGAAACTCGAAGAGGCCGGCGAAAAAGCGGCGAAGTCTAAGTCAGCCTCAAGTAAATCTAAGGGCCGCGGCAAACAAGAACAGTCAACAATCGCGGCGATCGCCGGCAGTCCCCTGGCGAAACAGATCGGCCGCACGGTGGCGCGGGAGATGACCCGCGGTCTGTTGGGCGTGCTGGGCATCAAAAGCGGCCGTCGCCGCAAAAGTTCGTCCTGGTTTTGAGAAGTATCAACCACCGAGGCGCCGAGGACACCGAGGTGAAGAATGTGAGGGTTCTCGGCGGGCGAGGACTTGCAAGCAATGGACGTATTTTGATTCCCTCGGCGACCTCGGAGCCTCGGTGGTTAAAACCCGGATTTTCAGGACGGCCCGATCGTTAGAACCGCACCACCGATTCCACCAGGTCGATCGAGCCCACGGCTTCGTCCTCCTGGATCTCGCCGCGCTGGCGCAGGATCTGGTGCACGTAGAAGTTCAGCGCCGGTGTGGAGCGGATGATCTGGGAAATGTCCTCTTTATCGAAGACGAGCAGGCTGCCGCCGTCCTTCGATTGAACCGTCGCATTGCGCACGCGATCCGCGAGGCTGCCGTACTCGCCGAACATATCCCCCGGACCGATGGACGCGAGCTCGGCGCCCTCACGCAGAATGGCAAACGATCCGTTTAAGATGATGTAGAACTCGCGGCCGAGAGTGCCCTGTTCAATGACGGTCTCACCGGCGGCGACTTCCATGCGTCGACCCTGGGCGGCCAGGCGAGAGTTCACGACGTCGCCCAGTTCGTTGAAAGGATGATGCGGTTCCAGCTCGTGACGGTTTTGCCACATCGTCTTCAGTTCTTCGGCGCGGTTTTCGTTTTTCAAAAACGAGATGAACAGATCCTCGCTGATCTCACACAGGATCACGGGGATGCGCGCGACGATACTGGCGTTGCGGCGTTCGACATCGTTGACCACCGCCATGTCGCCGACGACCTCGCCGGCTTCTTTCACGCCCACCACGTGCATTTCCTCGCCGTCGTGATGCACCACGCTGACGTTACCCGAAATGATGAAGTAGATGGTGCCGTTGCGCAGTTCGCCCTGCTTCATGATCACGTCGCCGGCGTTGTACTTCACGAGGCGCAGGTTGCCGAGCAACGCGGTCTCCCATTCCTCGCTGATGTCCGGGTAGTGACGCAACAACGTCTGCATGGTACGAATGACGTAGGCCGACTCCCGCGCTTCCTGTAAGATGAAACGTTTGCCATGGGAAGCGAGCGTAAACGTCGTGTTGAATTCTTTCGGCAGCTGTTCCAGGTGTAGAAAGATGACCCGGTCCGAACGCGATTCCAGGGAATCGCGCGGGTCGCCGTGCAGGATGCCCATGCCGCCGTCCGCGAAGAAGAGATCGTGGCGGTCGCGGTAGAGCTTCTGAAGATACTCGTACTTATCGCGCGAGACGGTTCCGTCCTCGACCATCTTTTTGATATCCGGCAGGGCCTTGTTGTCGCCGACGAACACAATGCGATGGCGCTCGCCCTCGTACTCCATCTCGAAGGACGCGCCGATGGTGGGAATGCTGTGCACGGTGTAGTGCGGCGTAATGGTCATGCCGTAGAAGTCGTTGGGCTGGTACGGCTCCAGTTCGACGAAGTCGAAGTACGAAAGGAATTCGTTTTGGTCGTGGCCGGTCATCAGCGCGAGTTTCTTACACGCCATCCAGAAGACCTCTCGCGTGGCCAGGAACTTCACCCGGTTATGAAACATGACCAGCGGGAAGATGTTGCAGTGGTCGTCGTGAATGTGCGTGAGGAAGATCGATTTGATCTGCTCGCGGGAAACGCCGCGGGCGTTGAGGGCGTACTCTAAGTACGGCATGCAATCGATGAGCATGTACTCGGAGTTGTAGTTCAACAGCAGGCCGGAGCAGGGATTCGACGCGGCGAAACCCGAGGCGCCGCCCAGAACGTCGATAGAAAACTTCGCCGGGAGCTGAGGTACGAAGTCCGGCCGCAGATCGTACGGCGGGACCTGTTCCACGTCGCTTTTCGGGTCGAGGTCCACGTCGATGAGAGTGCCTTCGATTTCGTAAACATTGCGCTCGCGATGACGCAGCACGAAGTGTTCGGTTTGCAGCTCGCCGTTTTCGAAGGCGTGAAAGTTCACGAAGCCCTCGACGGGTATTTCGTGCCCCGCGGAATCCTTTACGGACAACGCCCGGGATTCGCGAAAGAGATTGCGAAAGTGCGGATTCGGGCCGAGCCCGGGTTTCTGTAACGCGGCGTACTCTTCCTGAGTCGGCCCGAGCAGCGACAGGCGGAGTAATTCGCGATTGTTGCGCACGGCCTTTGCTTCGCCGAGGATACTCAGCTTGCGTCCCTTGAAGAAGTGACCCTGGACGAACAGGAAGTAGTAAAACGGAAACTCCGTCGCATTTTGCAGGACGCCGCGGTGATGGATCGTATCCGGCAGGACGATGTAGTCCGGGAACGGGATGTCGCGGACGATGAGGTGTTTGATTACCTCCGGCGGACAGCCGAAAAGTACCGAGTACTCGTTCGTTTGAAAGACTTTGACGCCGGGGATTATGTCCAGAACGCGGTGCGAACTCATTTTACAATCAGACCTTTCGCATCGAAGCGAGTCAATGAAAACCCCCGAAAACACGGGTGATCGGGACCCTTTATCTAACGAACATTTAACTGAAAACTCGCGCCCCTCTAACCTCCCCCGGTTGACTTTTGTTTGCAAAATGCCGTAGTAAGAACACGGAGTGACCGGCGCGCCGGAGTGCGGCCCGGCAGAGTATCATGAAAAAACTAATCGTATCGATTCTTGTCGTTTGTTTCTCGTTTGTGGGAGGAGCGCGATGCACCGGTGGTGGCGGCGACGACGGCGCCTTTCTGTTGCTGGCGTTGCTCGCTCTGGGCCTCGGTGGGCCGGACGTTAGTCCTGAAACCGCGGGCGAAGATGTCGGCGCCGAACCGGCGACGGAAACCGTCGAAGCAACCCCCACGGAAGAGCTGGAAGCGGACCCGGCTCCGGTCTTCACAGCGGAAAACGCCGAGGCCCTGGACGAGGAAGAAGCCGCGGGTTCCGGCGAATCGCCCTCCGGTAGCGAGACATCCGGCGAAAGCAGCGGCGCGGATACAGCCGGCGGTTCTGACGATAGCGGAAACAGCAGCGGCTCCTCCGAGCCGGAAGAAGTGGTCATCGCCACCGGCGAAGAAACCGGCGCCGATACTACGGCGTCTCCGCCGGCATCCGCCGGGAACACCGGCAACGGTTCTTCGTCCGCGAACAATGGAAACAATGCGAACGACAACGGCACGTCCGAAAGCGCGGGCAGCGATACCGGCGAAGACGTCGACGTTACGTTCGAAGACGTCGGCATCGGTGTGGACCCGGATGCCGGGACGGACGCCGCGGGCGCGTCCGGCAGTTGCGGCGCGCGCAGTCTGAGTCTCGATCCCACCGGCGGTAAGTGGTACACATCCGAAGCTAAGAACAAGGGCCAGGCCAAGAAAGGTACCGGTGTCTACACGTTCTGGCAGAATCAAAAATTGACGCTGCGTATTCGCAACAACTGCGACGCCGGTTGGTACCAACTGCGCGTAAAAGCGAGCAACATCAACGGACCGCTGCCGGACTTCTACGACGCGTTCAACATCACCGTGCAGAACGAGGTCACCGGTCGTCAACTCGGCGGCCTGTTCATCAAGGCCGACGACAAAGCCGCGCATCAGGGATTGCTGTGGGTTTATCTCGGCGCCGGGGATACGAGTCTGGATCTGATCTGGACCAACGACGCCTACGAGAAAGGCGAGTACGACGCGAACCTGCACATTGAAGCGGTGGCGCTTTCGAGCCAGGCGAAGCAGCGGTATCGCAAGAGCGTGAATCGTAACGCGCTGAACTACTGCGAGGTCGGCGGGCGTTTCTTCTACGATACCCAGGCGCGCACGGCGCGCACGTACTGGAAAGATCAAAAGATCGCTTACTGCTTCTACGATCTGGAGCCGGGCCTCTACGAAGTGGAAGTCCGCGCGCGGAACTACGGCCAGCTCGGCCTGCCCTCGGGTTATGATTCATTCCGCGTGGACATCGCGGCGGACGGGGTCTCCGCTACGGCCGTGATTCCGGCGGACGATCGGAACTTCCGCACGGGCTCGGCGGTCCTGGACATTCGCGGCGGTGACGCTACCGTGGTTCTGAACTGGCGCAACGATCGTTACAAAAATGGAGTCTTCGACGCGAACATCGAATACAAGGACATCTTCCTGAAGCGTGTCGGCGATTCGCAGCGCACGGGCCTCGCGGCATACATCAGTGAGGCCGGCCGGGGCGGCGGAGCGGTGATCCTGATCGCTGTTCTCGTTGCCATTCTGGGCCTGGGCGGTATCTATGCTTACCGTCGCAGCCGGGAGAGTACCGTCGCGTAAAACGCGCGGGCGGCGCCGGGCAATTACGGCGCCGCCGTTCTCATGGAAATTGTCGTTAAGCTGATTGTCTCGCTGGGAGTAGTCGCGATCTTCTTCGCGTTCTACTTCCGGCATTTTGTTTTTCGGCGATCCGTCGTCCTCCAGAGCCGCGGTTTATTCTACGGCATCCTCAGCGCCGCCGCGGCCCTGGCCCTGCAACTCTACGTCCTGCCGATCCTGCTGCCGGACAATCGTCCGAAGTTCAGCCGCGCGCTCATCGATGCGGCGTTCATCGAGGAGGCCGTGCGCCTCTGTTTCTTAATGTACTATCTGCGCTTCGTCGCGTTTACGGGCGGCGGCAAGAACAGCAGCAATCAGTCGACGTTCACCGTGGTCGAGGGTGTCTTCGACGGCATTCTTCTGGGCCTGGGTTTTGCCCTCGTCGAAAATCTACATTACGGTTTGAGTTATCCGGGCTACGTGATTCTGTTGCGTTCGCTGACCTCGGCGCCGTTGCACGCGTTCATGGGCGGCATCATGGCCTTTTTTTTATCGTACGGTCTCTTGCGCGATACGTCGCACCGGAGCGGACGTCCGTCGCTGCGTTCGATGTATCTCTACGCCGCGGCCTTCGGCCTGCCGTTTACGCTGCACGCCGCCTACGACCTGGGCTTCGTGCTGGGATCGTTCGCGTACGCCGTGCCCCTGGTGCTGATCGCTTCGTTCTTGATTACGGAGTACTGCATGCAGCGGGCGCGGCTCTACTTCGGTCGCAACGTGTTGGGCATGATCGGCATCGACGTCGACGATCTCGAAGTGTATCTCTATCAGCTCGAGTACGAGAAGTGGTTGGGAGACAGACAGGACGAGGATCGGCCGGAGCCGGAACTCTTTCATCGCCGTCGCCCGGGCGAAGTCTTCAAAGAAGCCGCGGGGGGCGTCGGCCTGGTCGTACTTGCGCTGGCGGCGGCGGTGTACTATCTGCTCGATCCCGGTGCCGCGGTGTTTCGGAGCCTGCCGTCCGCGGAGATTCGCATCTCTCTGTTGATGGTCTATCCCGCCCTGACCGGATCCATGTTGATCTTTACGGACGTCGTGAACATGCTCTACCTGCGGGATCGACTGCTCAGCGTGCCGATGCCGATTCAGGTCCTGGTGGAACGCGACGGTGCGGCTTACTCCACGGTGGCCCTGGACGTTCTTCCGGCCGGCGTGTTCATCAGCGACGCCGAGCGCCTGGAACAGGACGAGGAGGTGCGCTTAACATTCGAGACGGGCAGATTAACGAGCGGCCCGTACACGGCGCGACTGCGTTGGGCGAATCGCCTGAATCCGACGCTGCCGTTCGGGCATTTGCTAAGATTTGAGCATCGCAACTTAAGTTTTTTCTGGTTCCGCCTGCGCTACAAGTGGATGAAGCTGCACGGTAAATCGAAGGTGTTCGGCTAGCTGTTTCTTCGCGCCAGGGATTGGAGCGATGGCCAGGAAAATCATATCGGCGTTTCCCTCCGCTTCGCTAACGCGAAGAGGGCAAGCCCGTCACATCGTCCAGAGTCGCCCCGGCGAACCTCGCATCTTCCACATCCGCGCCCGCAAAACGCGCGCCGCTCAAGTCCGCCCCGCGAAAATCCGTCTCGCGTAGAATCGCGTCGCTAAAGTCTGCAAAGCGAAAGTTAGCCTCACGCGCGTCGGCCGAGCTGAGGTCGGCGTTCCGGAAGATCGTGCGGCGAAAGTCGGCCCGCCGCAGGTCCGCCCCGCGTAGATTCGCGTCCTCGAAATAACCGTAGATGAAGCGATCCGGCGCGGTCATGAATCGTAGAATGTCCTCACGCTCCGCCAGGTCCGGGTGCTCGGTAACGAAGGCCGGGGCGATGGAACGACCGGCCTGGCGCAGTTCGGAATCGTAGCGCAAGAGCCAGGGAGCCGCGCAGGCGGGCTCCGGCAGAAACGGCTGCACTGCGCCGTCCGCTCCGAAGAATTGAAACTCGAGGGTATCGTCGAGCCAGTTTGTAAGATGAGCGAGGTTGCGAGAACGATCCGGCAGTTCGTCCGATACGCGCGCCCCGCGCAGATCGGCGGAGCCGAGATTCGCGCCGCGGAAGTTCGCAAGCAGCAGTCGCGCGTTTCGCAGATCGGCGGACAGCAGAACGGCCCCGTAGAAAGATGCGCGATACAGGTCGGCGCCGCCCAGCTTCGCGTGCACCAGGTTCGCCCGGCGTAGATCGCTACAGCGCAGTACGGCCTCGTTCAGATTCGCGCGGCGCATGTCCGCGCGGGGCATGTAGAAACCGACAATCTCTCGCTCCTGGAGTTCGGCCTGCTGCAAATAGATCGTGCGCGCGAGCGGCGGAGATTCGCCGTTGAGGGCGCGGACTAATGTCCAGGAAAAAATAGTTAGTGCGAAGATTGCAAGAATCCGGTACGGAATGCCGGCATAGTACCGCGCTGTACCGCGGTTGCGGCGAATCAGCAAGAAGAGATTTACGCAAATACCGAAACAGGTGCCCATCAGCACAATGCCGGCCCGGGGATGGGGCAGGGCCTTCACGGAAAACGCCAGCAGGGTCAGCGGCAGGACCCAGTAAAAGAGGATCTGTCCCAGGACCTCCGCCGCCCGGCTGCGCATCGTAAAAAAGTGCGACACGCTTTCGTTGCTGACTTCCAAACGCAGGCGATACCAACGTTCTAAGTACAGCTGTAAGTACGCATTGTACAACATTAAGGCGGAGGGCGCGAACATCAAGAACAGGCCGTACTCCACTTGCACGCCGGTGAACGGCACGGCCACCCGGGCCTCGCTGTTCAGGAGCTCGACGTCGGACTTGCCCAGCGTGAGCAAACAGAACACGCAGGCCCCCAACATGCCGAAGACCAGGCCGCGAATGGTTGCCGCCGCGGTTTCGTATTGTTTGTGGAGGTCGTCGGGTTCCAGGCCCAGGCTGTGATAGTACGGATACCACCAGGAGCGCGGAGGGCGATCCCGGTCGGCCAGGCGATAGAGAAGCGCCCAGGCGCAGGTACTCAGCCGGCCGGCGGTTCGGGCCATTCGATCCCGTCCGGATCGCTGAACTTTTTCGGCAGCTCACGCAGGTTTTTGCGATAGCGTCGCCACTGTTCGCGTTCGGCGTCCGTGATGGGATAGTCCGGAATCATGTACTTATCGCTCGCCGTGAGCAGTTCGTTCCGGCGTGCGCGGACTTCGTTCCAGCGCTTTTTTTCCAGGCGTTGCGCCCGGGCGTCCTCATCGCCGGAGAGCTCACCGTCGACGTAGGCGATCTCGCGGATCTGGAAGTCTTCGGCGCGAAGCTCGTCGTACTTCCGTTGCAGTTCCGCCCTGAGCTCAATGACCGTGTGCGGGGCCGCGGGAATTTTCGGCATGCCCACGTGATCTTTCGGGAGATCGTCGCGCCAGGCGAAGAAGTCTTCGATGCGCTCGAAGCCCCGGGCGAAGGACTCGCATTCGACAGGATCGGCCACGACGGTCAGCAGGTGTTTGTTTTGGATGGCGGCGTACATGTAATTTTGCTCCGTTAGAAGTTAGTCGATTTTTTCCAGGGTGAAGGAGTTGTGGTGTTCGCTGTAGTGCATATTCATAGTGCCGTTGTTGGCCCCGTGCAGGACGTCGCCTTCCTTCAAGAAAAGGGTCAGGTCGGTGTTGCTTTCGATCAAATAGGTGCCACTGTGCCCGTACGAATACTTAAAGACCAACCCGTTCAGATGCCAGCCGATGGAAGCGTAGTTGTTGGCGATGTAGTTCGTCTTCAGGCGGTACGTGCCGGACTCTTTGATGTACCAGGCGCCGTGCTGGTTGCTGTAGACGACGTTTTTCGTGCCATAGGGCACCGGCATTGCCACCGAGTTCTGGAGGGAGCCGCGTACTCGCTCGCAACGAAAACGATCGCCGGTGCCGTTGCCGTAGCTGGTGCTCTTCGATACCTGGCTCCACACGGACGGCGACTTACGACGCCCCCGCGCAACCAGATCGCGGAGTTCGCGCGTTGTGTAGTTTTTCGCGTCGTAGACGATGAGATCGTCGTTCGTAATCCCGTCGCCGCCGCCCACCAGATCGGCGAGCGTGGCCGACTCGTGACGTGCGTAGTGATTCGCGCGGTGCACGGGTGTCACCACTTCGATCGCGCCGGCGTAATGATAAAAGCCGCTCGTGATATCGCTGACCACTTCAATCCTGTGATCACCGAGGGGGAGGCCGAGAATCGAAATGGAACTCGCGTAGTCGCCGTCGCGACCGGGTGTAAAGACGCCCGTCGACGGATTGATGGAACCGCTGGTCGTGGATGTAACGTAACCGAGTAGATTGGAACTACCGTCGATGTAGATCGTAAAGCCGGCCGTGTCGCTGATGTCGCGAAAGCGCAGCACGGCGCCGGTGCCGTAAAAACGCAGGCCGTAGCGGATGTTCTTCGTGACGTTACCACCCTGTACGATCAGGCCGCCGATGTCCTGCGGCTGCGGGGCCTCCACGTAGTTCCAACGGATGTCGGTGGCGGAATCCTCATCGTAGTAAAAATCTCGCGTGCCATGCGAGCGCCGGGTGCCGATGGGCTGAACGTTCACGGAGGGTTCCGTTTGTTGCACGACGTCCGCGAGCCGCGAGTATTCACCGAGAACGAGAAAGTTCTCCGGCAGTTCCGCGCGCCGGGGCTGAAAGATTTCGAAGTATTCGAACACCTGCGAGGTGTGATCCCGGGAGATCTGCACGCCGTCGAGGGTGATGATGGTCTCCGGATTATTCTCGGCATCGGGCACGCGGAACCATTCGACGGTGTGCGTTCCGAGCGGCAATCCCGAGCAGAGATCATACGAGGTGTGCCGGTTGCGCGAGTGGCGTGTATACTTCTGAATGTCCTCGCGCACGCCGACCCGTAGTCCCGTACCAAAGAAAGTTAAGCGAAAGAATCCGTTGCTGTTATAGGTGCGCACGGCCGGCGTATCGTAGTAGTCGGTTTCAACGGTCTGACCGGTCAGCGACGTACAGCCGTCGTCCATCACGAAGGCGCGGTTGCTGTTCGAGCGAATCGTATCGAAGCCGCCGAAGACCGTGGCCGTGGCGTTTTTGTCGCCGTTGCCGAACTCAAAGGCATGCAGTCTCTCGGAACGCTCCTCGCGGGAATAGTCCGGTGCCTGGTCATCAATGACCGGGCGGGACTGGCCCTGATCGCGTTCGTCTTTTATGCTGCGTGCTTCGAAAGGTACGAACTGTTTGCTCGCGGAGTCGAAGACGAGCACGCTGCCGGCGACATTGTAGCTGCTGAGCGGGCTGCGATAGTAAGACGGTACGAACGCGAAGGTATCGCTGTTGAAATTGAGGAAGGCGATGTTTTGACTGCCCCAGGACTTGATGCGCTGCATGGGAGCGAAGCGGGTTCCGTCCCAGCGCAGAATGTGGGACTCCGTGCTATGGGTGCTGCCGTTGTAGAACTGTCCGACAGACACAAAGGTCTCGTCGCCGACATGTACGTGACGGATGTGACTGATGGCCGGCAGTTCGATTTCGTGTAGATACTCGAACTGCGTTCCGTTCCACTCGTAAACCTGGCTGGATGTATTGTAATTGCCGCCGTCGTAGTAGCTGCCGTAGATCAGGAAGTGCCGCGCCGAAGGACCGGACCCCACGCTTACGAAGTCGAGGTCGTGCGTCCCGGTGGTGGAGATGGACTGGAACGGTGACGATGTATCGAACTGAGTGCCGTTCCATTTATAGATGCGGGAACTAATATTGTGCGAACTTCCGTTGTAGTTCTCCGAGAATGCGAGGTAGTGTTCGCCGTCGATCGTAAAGAACCTGGCGGAGTGGGCGTAATTGGTGCCGATGGACTGGAACGGCGTGGTGAAGTCGAACTGGGTGCCGTTCCATTTGAATATCTCGCAGTTGGTGTTGTAGGTGTAGACCGCGAGCAGGTAATGATCGCTGCCGATGGCAAAGTACAGCCATTCAAGCAGGGCGTTTTTGACCAGGCTCTGGGTCTGTACAAACTGGCTGCCGTCCCATTTATGGACGGTGGATGTCAGGGATTGGCCGCCCGAGCTATTGTGGTTGACTGCCGCGAGGTAACTCTCGCCGTCGATCTCGAATGACTCCAGGCATGTGGCACCGGTCGTATCGATGTCCTGCACATGTTCCAGGTCGCCTCCGTTCCAGCGGAAGATTCGTGAATCCACGGCGTAGTTCCCGTTATAGTACTGCGGCACGGCCAGGAACATTTCCGAACCGATCTGAAACGGTTCGGAACGATACTGTCCCGCTCCCACAAACTCCGCCATCTCTCCGAGCGCCGAGGCCCGGGGCGGTACCCAGTTCACCGCGCAGCTAACCGTGGCGTTGCCGGCCAGGTCCCGGGACGTCGGATGCGCGAACCAGCTTACCCGCCCGCCGTAGAGCGGTCGGCGATGATTGAAGCTCGCGTTCGCAAAGGTGCCGTCAGCAGCATCTAAGACCTTGTATACGCGCTGTTGCGAAGACGAGTACACCACCTCGTTCGCGACCAGGTCCGTACGGCTCGTAATGTCCGCCACCGTCCGGTCGATCGTATCCACCTGCGTCCAGACGACCTTGTCCGGGCTCAGCGCCTGGTGTTCATCCGCGAACAGGTTCTTTAAGTACTGCACGCGATAGACGCCGCCGTTGGTCGTGTTTAACACATGATCATGTACATTTAAGGCGGGGCTGAAAACCTGCGGTGCCGTGTGATCGGCGACGGCCAGAACAACGGGGACGTAGTTCTCCCAGGCATCGAGGCCCTCGTCGTAATAGCCAGGGCCGTCTTCGTCCAGGCCGTAGCCGTCACTCCAGGGATCGCAGAGATAGTCGTGGCTATCGGCAGCGACGTTCACTGCTTCGCCGTTGAACATTGCGGTTTGCGCGGGCAAATCGACCTTGTTTTCGTTGCCGGCGTCTTCGCGCGTGGCGATCATATCGAGACCGTAGGCGCTCCAGGCGTCGCCCAGCGTTATGCGTGCCGTGTGAATCGCCGGCGGGGCACCGGTGCGGAAGCCCTCTTTCGAAACGGAGATGGTATCCAGGTAACGATTGTTCAGCGGCGTCGTTTCCATAATCGAAAACGCATCCACCGTGACCGGGCCGCCGCCGTCCAGTTCCACGGTCCAGCCGCCCTCGATGTTGCCGGGATAGTGTAGAAAATCGAAGCCGTTGAAGTAGCCGCTGATTTCTACGTAGGCCCATTGACCGTACAACACGGGGCGAGTACCGTTAAGGTCATTGTACACTGTGACCGGCCCGTCCGAAACGATGCGCAGATCGTCCCGTCCCTCGATCTTATACACCATCCAGCCGTCGGGGCCGCGTTCGCCCATCGCTTCGACGATGTCGTCGAACAGAATGCGCCGGCGTCCCAGGAACATGCCCAGGGCCGGCGAAACCATGGGCTCGCGATTCTCAATTGTCGTAAAAAATAACTTACGGCCGAACTCATCCGTGGTGCCGTGCTTCGCCGCGTCGTTGGTTGGATGCAGATACTCCGGCATCAGCCCGTAGTAACTTTGCGCGTTGCCGACGTTGGTGAGCATCGAACCGTCGCCGATAAACTTGCTTGCACGAACGTTACCGTCCACGTCCAGACGATGCAGCGAGGTCACCGCGTTCGGCCCCAGCGCCGTGTTGCCGTCGTTCGTAATGTTGCCGGTGACCGTGAGATTGCCGCCGGTGCTCGTATCGCCGCTGATGTCCGCCGTGCCGTCGACGGAAAGATTTTCCGCGACGTGCACGGCGTCGTCGATTTCCAATGCGCCGGAAGTGTGGAGCGATTCTAAGGTTCCATGAATCGTAACTTTGTCCTCGTCCTGGTCGCCCAGAAGGATGTCGCCGGGCTCGTGCTGGGTATCCCGCGCAATGACGTCGCCCTCGACGTAGAAGTCGCCTTTGATCGTAAGATTCTGATCCACCTGAACGTTCTGCTTAAACAACGCGTCCAGGTCGACGTTGAGACCCGCCTCGATGTTCAGCGTGCCGGTCATGGTATCGCCGAAGCGGTTGACCTTGTTTTCCACGAGGTTGTCCGACTTCGCAATGTCCACCAGGCTCGCGAACTGTACACGCGTGTCGGCGATCACGGACCAGGAATCCGAGAGAAGCTGTACAAATGCCAGGCGAGCGTATCTTACGATCTCACTCCGCGGCGGTTGCGCCGTCGGCCCGCTGCCGTCGCAGGGCCATTCGATGCCGCGGTTGATCGTGCGCGCAGGAATCAACCAGTAGTCCCCGCTCTTGTAATCACCGCCGCTCGCGAAGGTAATTTCAATGCCGCCTTCGAGTTCGAACCAACTATCGTCGTCGGGAATGGTGATCGTCCCGGTGCCGTCCACCTGGTCCCAGCGGCGAATCAGCGTCCGTCCGTCCGGAAACGAGGCAAGATCGTACGGTCCGGTGGCCGTGGCGGCGTCGATGGTGAGGGTGTCGCCCTCGGTACTCAGGATGCGTGCCAGGGTTCCGCTTTCGCCGCGTAACTCACGCCCCTCGTCAGTGAGTTCAATCCACTGCCCCGCGGCGAAAGAAGAGGCCGCATCCCGGGACGAATCCAAAAACGTGAGCGTCGTACCCGAGGCGTCCGTCCACCCGGCGTTGACCGAGCCGTTTTCCCGGGACCACTTGAACGTTGCGCTGCCTGCCGCCCCGGCGTCGTGCACTTCCACGCGATAGAGGCGATTCTCCGGAATGGAATAGCCGCCGCGCAGTTGGGCCGCGCACGGATCCTGGCCCTGTTCCACCGTGTCGCCGGTGCGGGCGTTGAGCGTGGCCGAAGAACCGGCGATGAGATTGCTCCACTCCGTCGGCAGACTGTCTTCGGTAAGCGTTCCCGGAGCGTCGGCGATCTTCAGTAACTTCACCTGGCCAAGAGTTTGCGAACGCCCGGCGGTGTCCGGGCCGCCCAGGGCCGGTTCGCGCAGCATGGAATCTTCGCGGTGACTGATCAAACGTTCACGGATTTGCAGATACACCAAATAGGCCGAGTCGTTGGCGGGATCGCTCGCATCGGGCAGAGAGTAGCCGGGCAATTGCGTCTGAGAACCGATGGAACGATCGGCGTCGTTTTCGACGAGGATGCCGCCGGCATAGTAACGTCCTGCCGAAATCTCCAGATCGCTGCCGCCGCCGACGGCGCTGACCTGAAAGCCGCCGCCGGTAGCCGGCGCGCCCTCACCCGTGGAATCGTTCATGCGTTCACGGATTTCGCGTTGGATGATGTCGTGTTGTTCGTTCCAGTCGGCGTCCAGAATGGTGCGGCCCTGCTGCAGGCGGACGCCGGTATAACGTTTACTGGATTGATGGCTGTCGCGGGAAATGTCGCTCTTCAAAAGGGAACCTCGAGGCAGATGTGCTACCCGTCTGTAACCCGGGATCCCCTTCCGCTGCAATGCAAAGAGCGGCAAAGCTACTCAGCTTAGATAAAATTCAGGACATTCTTGCAAAATATGAAACGCCGGCCGCGCCGGTTTGTGCAACGTTAAACCGTTCGAGGAGGAACGTTGCGTGCTCACGGGATTTCCAGATCTTTGAGCTTATTGTAGAAGGTTGCACGCTTAATGCCCAGCAAACGCGCCGCCTTTTGTTTGTTCCCGTTGCTCGCGGAAAGGGCTTCTTCTATTATTAACTTCGAATAATCCCGCACCAGATCATCGAAACTCTTCTGATGTATGGAGAGTTCCGGTGAAACTTCCGGCGCGCGAGAAACGCCTCCGAAGTTTGGCTGCTGCAACTGCCGCGGCAAATCCTCGACGCGCAGCGTCTCCGTGCCGGCGTGAATGAGCGCATGGATGATGGTGTTTTCCAGTTCACGAATGTTGCCGGGCCAGGTATACGAGCAGAGCGTATCCAGCGCACGATGATCGATGCCGCTCACCGGCTCTCCCAGTTCTCCGGCGTACTTTTCAATAAAGTGATGCACCAGGGCCGGAATGTCTTCGGCCCGATCGCGCAAAGCGGGCACCTTGAGTTCCAGGACGGAGATGCGGTAATAAAGATCTTCCCGGAAGCGGCCCTGGCCTTGCTCTACGAAGAGGTCGCGATTCGTGGCGAACACGAAACGACAACGCGCCTCGATTACTTTATCACCGCCCAGGCGTTGGAAGCGACGTTCCTGCAGCAGGCGCAGGAGCTTCGGCTGAATTTCCAGGGGCATCTCGCCGATCTCGTCGAAGAACAACGTGCCGCCGGCAGCCTGTTCCACGCGCCCGGCGTGACTCTTTTTCGCGTCTGTAAAGGCGCCGCGTTCGTGGCCGAAGATTTCGGACTCCCACAAAGATGCCGGCACAGCCGCGCAGTTGATCGCCACAAAGGGGGCGTCGCTTTCCCCGGAGGCTCCGTGGAAGGTGCGAGCCACTAACTCTTTGCCGGTACCGGTTTGTCCGGAGATGAGCACCGGTTGCGAGCGTGTGCCGTAGCGCCGGGCGTCCTCGTAAATGCGCGCCATGGCCTCGCTGGCGTAGACGAGACTTTTGTTGTCGCCGACACTGCGGTGTTTGATCACCTCGCCCATGCCGCTTAAGTACTCCGAGAGTCGATGGATCTTCGCCTCGGCGCGTCCTTTGAGCCGGCGAATTTCTTCAAAGAGGACGGCGTTGCGAATGGCGAGGGCGAGGGAAAACCGAAAGCTTTCGAGCAGCATAATCTCAGACGTCTCGTAGAACAGGCCGCCCCGGCGCGGTCCCAGGACCAGGTACCCGAAGATCTCTTTGCGAAACGAAAGCGGGGCACAGAGCTGGAAGCCGTGCTCTTTTAACGCATCAATGACTCCGTAAATCGTTTCGATGGTACTCGCGTACTTCTCTTTCAACTCCGGGGCGTGATCAAAGGGCTGCCCCGAGTACGTTTCCAGGAGGATCACCGTATTGAGATACGGAAAGAGATCTTCCGGGGCTCGGAGGAAGCGCGCAACGAAGGCTTCGCCGCTGATGACTGCGCGCAGGCTGTCGGGGAAGTCGCCCGCGGAGTGCGCGCGATTTTCGCGATCGGCAATGATGATGAAGCCGCGCTCAAAATCCAGCAGCCGCCGCAACGTATCCAGGATGCGATGCAGCAAAACATCGATGGCGCCGGCGTCGTTCGCGTCGCTGTTGTTCGTGTCGGTCGCTTCGTTGTCGCCGGCATCGAGGGCGAGCAGTTCGTCCTTGATCGTTTCGGAGTTTCGCAGATGGTGAATCAGCTCCGCCTGATGCGCGTTGGCCAGGCGTTCCTGTTCCAGAGCCGCCTCCCGGGCGGCCAGGGTTTGTCGTCGCAATTCATTGTAACGATCGCCGACCGCGAGCGACAGGAAGATCGCCTCGGCCGCCGTGCCGGCCTGAAAGCCGTACTCCGTGATCGTCGTGCTCGGGAGCAGTCCCCATACTTTCAACGCGTACAACAGGCCGCCGAAGGACAGCGTATACCAGGCGAGCAGATAGAATCTTGCAAAGCGATGTCCGGCCCGCAGCGCGTACATTCCGGCGGCAATGATCAATACCACCGTACCCATGCCGAGCAGCACGGCGACGCGAATCAAGTAGAAGTAATCGATACCGGTGAAGGCCAGCGCCGCGGTCAGCAGGGCGGCCACCATGGCCGCGCGCACGAAGGCGTGCAGGCGCGGAGTGATTAACCGTAGATTCAGAAACGCCGTTGCGAACGCCAGCGAAACGAAGATGGCCACCGAAAAGAAAAACGCCGTGGCCTCCCGGGCGATCCATAGCGACTCGAGTCCGAACCAGGCGAAAGCGAACTCACTCAACAGGCCGTTCAGTGAAAGTTGAAACAGTCCGTGCAACGTAACCAGGGTCGCCGCGTAGTACAGAAAACTCAAGTCACGCACCGAGACGAACAGGAAGATGTTGTAGATGAGTGTAACGGCAATGAGGCCGTAGTACAGACCGAGGCTGAAGCGCGTGTTCATGGTGTGCGCGTGGAAGTCCTCCGGTGAACGCAAGGCTAAAGGTACGTTGAGAGAATCTTTGCTGTGCACGCGCAGGTAGACGGTCCTGGTGGACCGGGGCGGAAACTCGATCGAAAACGCAAAGTTACGCTGCGCCGCGGCGTGGCGGCCGGCCATGCCGAAAAGGCGTCCCGCGCGTCCTGCGAGTTGCGGTTCGGCGTCGCGCGCGTCGAGAAGGAAGACGTGCACCGAGTCGAGCAGGGGATAACCGATTTCCAGCAGGCGCCGGGCCGGGCGATCTCCGGGGTTGCGCACATCGAAACGCAACCACACGGCCTCGCGCACATAACCGAAGTTCGGCGTCGCCGCGGTGGTCGGACGAAACTCCGCCTGGCCGGCCAGAATCCCGGCGAGCACGGCCCTCACATGATCCGTTTCGGCGGCCGCGGGGCGTGCGGAGTCGGGTTCGATCCAGGAGGACGCGTGCAGACCGGGCGATCCACGCCCGGCCGTTGTCTCCAGCACGATGGAAGGCCCGGCGGAGTTCCGGCTGTCGCAGGCCGAAAAAGTCAGAAAGAGAAATACGAAGCAAATGCGGCGAGTCATGAATCGGCGCCTCCTGGAATGGCGGGCACCGATGTTCGTGAATTGTAGGAACTCTTACAAGTAAATTGTCTAAGATTCTGGATTTTCCAGAAAGTTGGAATCTAAAAAGCTGGAATTTCTAGAAATCTGGACAGATTTCCAGGCGGGGCGACGCTCATTCTGGAAGGGATACCGGGAAAAGTCGAGGAAAACTCTCCACGATTCCACAAAAATGCGCCACATAACTGGATTATGTCACATTAGCTGCGCTACGGATAGGGCTTTCTTCAATAAAAGGACTCCATGCGTGTCTCTCCTCACGGGAAAAATCGCCGGGGCCAGTCGCCAGTCGCGCTCCTGGCACGGCGGTTGCAGTAGCACACCAGAACATCGCGGAGACAAACAGACCGCGGCAATGCATCAGGAGAATGAACATGCGAAACGTACTATCTCAAATCACCACGCTGGCCCTCGTCACAGGGCTTGCGCTGGCAACGACTCCGCTTTTCGCGGGCGGCGGCGGATCAAAGCCGCTCGACGGCAGCCATCCCATTGTGCTGTCCCACGGTCTCTTCGGCTGGGGCAACGATACCAGCGGTGCCATCAACATCGCCAACTACTGGGGCGGCATGGACGAGTATCTGCGTTCCCAGGGCGCGGCGGTCTACGTGCCGGCGAAATCCGCACTGGGCTCGAACGAGGTGCGCGCACAACAATTAAAAGACAAGCTCAATTACTGGATGGCCGCCAACGGTCATGGTAAGGTCCACATCATCGGTCACAGCCAGGGCGGCCTCGACAGTCGGTACATGACGGCAAACCTCGGTATGCGCAGCAAGGTCTCCACGCTCACGTCCCTCAACACGCCGCACCGCGGTTCACCCATCTCCGATCTCGTTTCGGGCACGCCGTCCTGGTTTCAGGGCGGACTCAGCGCCATCCTCGAAGTCCTGGCGACGCTCATCTACGGTGACGGCAATCAGAACGGCCTCGACGCCCTGGCGTCGCTCAGCATCGCGAACTCCAGCGCATTCAATCAATACACCCCGAACGCGTCCGGCGTGAAGTACTACAGCTACGGATCGAAGATCACCATCCCCGACGCGATTCAACATCCGACCATGTTCCTGTTGCATCCGTTCTGCGGCGCGGGCGGCCTCTTCTACGGCCAGGGATTTTCCAACGACGGACTCGTAAACCTCAGCTCCATGAAGTGGGGCACCTGGAAGGGCGGACCGAGCTACGGCATTCTCATCACCGGTATCGATCACCTGCAGGCGTCGAACACCTTCGGCCTCGGCGAACTGTGGTACGACGTGGAAGGTTACTTCCTCAAGATGGCGAAGAACGCGAAGGACAATCAGTAATCTCGACGAACTCTCTGTGTTTTCGGCGGGCGGCTTCTCACGGGGCCGCCCGCTTTTTACTTGTAGTCGTTTGCAGTGTGATGAGCCTTGCGCCATGATCGATCGTCCTGCCGCGTCTCTCCACCGCGTCATCTTATACAAACATGGCATGGGTTACTTCGAACGCGAGGCCCGGGTTTCCGGCGACGCGATTGTTGAACTCGATTTCAAACAAAGTGAAATGAACGACGTGCTGAAGTCGCTCTCCGTCTACGATCTGGACGGCGGCTTGATCGCGAACGTCGCGTACGAAGGCGTGCGTCCCCTGTCCCGGGAGATCGAAGACATCGGCATCGATCTTCCGGCGGCGGATGCGCTCACCGGTACCCTGGCGAACCTGCGCGGCGTGAGCGTGGCACTGAAGATCGGCAGCACGGAGGTTCGCGGCGACATCCTCGGCACCGAGACCATGCAACGGCACAACAAGGAGCGCGTGTGGAACGATAAACGCCTCAGCGTGCGTACCGCGGACGGAGCGATTCGCAGCTTCAGTCTGCTGGACATCGATGAGATCATACCTCTGGAAGAGCGCACGAACCGCGACCTCGCGCGCCTGCTGGACGTCCTCGTGTACTGGAAGAAGAAAGAAACGAAGCGCATTTCGATATTCGCGAAAGACAGCGCGTCCGGCGACGGCGGTGAGCGGCGGATCGTCGTCAGCTACGCCGTGGAGGCGCCGGTGTGGAAGACTTCGTATCGCATGCTGCTCCGCGAATCGCAGTCATTGATTCAGGGCTGGGCCCTCATCGACAACAATCACGACGAAGACTGGAGCGACATTCGCTTATCGTTGGTCGCGGGCATGCCGGTTTCGTTTCGTCACGATCTCTACACTCCGCGCTACCGTCAGCGGCCGGAGATCCGCGTCGAAGAAGAAGCCGCCTACGGGGCGCCCGTCGTCGAGCGCGGCATGCCGGCGGCCGCGCCCGCGCGGGTGTTCGCGAAGACTCGCGGCGGCGCTGCGGAAGATCTTTCCATGAACGAGATCGATGCTTTAATGAGTATTTCCGATGTCGCCGCCGATATGGGCGCCGCTCCTCATCTCGGCGAAGCCTTACAGCAGGTTGCGTCGATCAGCTCGCGGGAGACGGACTCCGGTAACTTTTACGTGTACGATGTTAACCTGCCCGTGTCCGTGGATCGAGGACAGTCGGCGTTGGTACCGATCCTGGCGGAACGTTTCGAGGGCCGGCGCATCGCGCTCTACGATCAGCACATCCGTCCCGAGGGGCCCATGTCCGCGGTGCTCTTCGAGAATACAACGGGACTCACCCTCGAAGGCGGACCGGTGACGATCTTCGCCGAGGATAACGCCGAGTCCAGGGCGAGCGGTTACGTCGGCGAAGCCATGCTGAGTACATTAAAGGACGGCGAGCGGGCGTTTCTTCCGTACGCCGTGGAACCGGGCTGTCGCATCGAGATCGATCATCGGTCGCGGGAAGCCGGCGTCTTTCGCTGCGTTATCGTTCAGGGCAGCATCACCCTGCATTACAAAGAAGTCGCGCGCACGATCTACAACATCGATAACAGCGCGAACAAACAGAACCTGGATCTGTATCTCGACCACGGCTTCCGCGAAGCCTGGGAACTCAGCGAGGGGCACATTGCACCGGAGGAACGCACGGCGTCCTCGTATCGCTTCCGCGTCGACGTACCCGCGGCGGGCGTGCATGTATTTGAAGTCGTCGAGGAAGGCCGTCACGCTCGCTACTATAAGGCCGGCGAACTGAGCGAATCGAGCGTATTGGAATATCACGCCGCCGGTTACTTCGACGACGCCACCGCGCAGACGTTGCATGAGGCCCTGCAACTGGCGGTCCGAATCGCCCGGCTGAAAACGGACATCGAGGAACGGCGTTCGACGATCAAAGAGATCGAAACGAACCAGGGCCGGCTCCGGGAGAATCTCGGGAGTCTGGGCGAGCATGCCGAGGAACAGGAACTGCGTCGGCGCTACGTCGGTCGCCTGCGCGACGATGAAGACAACCTCGAACGCCTGCGCGCGGAAATCGAAGATCTCTCCGGAAAGCTGCGCGAGATTCGCGAAGAACGCACGACTTTGTTGCAGAAGATCAGCCTTGATCGAAAACTGTAATCTTTCGTTCTAGCAAATCGGTTGATCAAAACACCGCGCATGTTAAACTAATACGATGCCCGCGCGCGTATTGATCTCCGAGTTTTTACAAAAGGAAATCCCGAAACTCATTCGGGCCGTGCGGCGTCACGGGCGCACCGTGGCGAACAATCCGGAGCGCCTGGAGCCGGGCGGCGACGCGTCCGTCGCGCGCATGAACGAGGCCGTGCACGACTTCCGCGTGAACGTCCGTCGCCTGCGCTGTGTTTTCAAAACAGTCACCCCGGTCTACGGAAACTTTTTCAGCGGTTACTTTCGCACGGCGTTGAAAAAAATCCAGGACGCCACCGGGGAACTGCGCGACGTCGAGGTCCTGGCCGATCATTTACAATCGAAGAGCATTCGCACGCCGCCGGCCGACGCCCCGGAGAGCGGCGAAGCCTTCCTGGAACGCCTGCAAGCATACACCGAACAAACCCGCCGGCGCGAAAAAGAACTGCGCTCCGCTTTACGCAAACAACTCAACGACGATGCGTTTCTCTATCCGCTCAAGCAACTCGAAGCGTTGTTGGTTTTACCCGTGCGCGAAAGCCGTGATCGTGAGGCGGAGGTCTTCGCCCTGGAGGTGGTCCAGAAAATGCGTGACCGTTTGCAAAAGAAGGTCGACCGGATCGCCGAGCGCGCCGGAGACGCGCCCTGGTTGCACGCGCTGCGCATCGATTGCAAACACATCCGGTACGTTACGGAGTTTTATCGGTACGTGCTGCCGCCGTCGGTGCAGCAGACCAGCCGCTTCGCGAAGAAGATGCAGAACAAACTCGGCGACCTGCACGACTACGACTTCATTCTGGAACTCATCGACGCCCAGGGCGAGGAACTCGGCCCGGAGCTCCGCGAAGAACTGCGCATGCGTTTCGGTACGGAACGCGAGTCATCGTTCGAGGCGTTGTCGGCGAAGCTCCGCAAAGAAAAGAACAATCTGTAATGTTGCCCTGGTTCGTTTGCACCCACAACTCTAACAGACTGTTGAAAAAGTCGAATTATCCCGGCGATTTCGCGGTTATCCCGCTTTCGAGTTTTAACCGAGGCGCAGCGCGACGTACCCCGCCGCGACGATCAGTTGCGTGATGCCGAGGGATGTCAGCAAGAGATGCGGGGCGATGCGAATCGCGAAGCGGGAGCCGAGTTGCGCCCCGACTACGGCACCGGCGCCGACCAGGGCGCTCAACGCCAGGTAGATGTGATCGTCGTAAGCGTAGCGCAGGTTCGTGATCGTCGACGTAACGAAGATGGCGAAGAGCGACGTGGCCACGCCTTCGACGGGCTCGAACTCCGTAACGTAGACGAAAAACGGGACCGCAAAAAAACCGCCGCCGATGCCCAGGAGCGCGGACAGGGCGCCGAAGATCAATCCCACCACAAACGTTAAGATCAAACGATCCGAAGTTATGGAGAGCGCCGGAGTTCCCGCGTCCTCCACGATGCCGGCGGCCTGCCGTTCGCGCAGGGCGTCGGCATCCTGCCGCGCTTGTTTGCCGGCCTTCAGTCCGCGATGCAGGTTGTACACGCCCAGCAATCCGAGAAAAAGGCCCAGATTCACGAGCAACACGAAGTCGGCGATCGAGAGCCCGAAGATCGCCGCGTCGGAAGCGTATGCGGACTCGCGGACTCCGCCCAGGAAACTTGCCACCAACTGCGCCGCGGGGATCGAGCCCGCCAGGAGCACCAGGGCGTGTTTGAAACGGATTTTACCTTCGCGCAGATA
This sequence comes from Leptonemataceae bacterium, assembly GCA_965227295.1. Classification (GTDB taxonomy): domain Bacteria; phylum Spirochaetota; class Leptospiria; order Leptospirales; family Leptonemataceae; genus JANSYA01. Next base: position 1,729,363 of record OZ245742.1, read on the forward strand.
GTGCACGCTGCCCGACGCCGACATGAAACTGATCTGTCCCATGGAAGTCGTTACCGCCATGGTCGCCGGCAAATGCAGCACCGAATGAAAGAACGGGGTTACTAAAAAACCACCGCCGATGCCGAAGAGGGCGGAGACCGTGCCGACCAGAACACCGAGAACGACGAGCACCGCGCCGCCCAAATACACCGAGCCGAAGATTTCGATCAGAGGCGTGAGATCAAAAAGATGCACGTTGGTCACTCTCGTCCGAAGATCTTCTTCACAACATAGTCGTACGTTTCTTCGAACCAGGACTGGTCCACATCCGGGATGTCCGCGGACGTGAGCTCGGCGATGGCGTCGTCACTGAGCGCGTCCTCCGAGGCGGCGGCGAGCCGGTTCGCCTGGCGTTCAATGATCTTTTCAAACAGATTGCGGGCGAGGCGGCCGTTGCCGAAGGCGCGGTCCCGCTGTTTGTAGAGTTGCGCAAAGAGCTTCAGCAGTTTCGCCTCGGCCTCGGGCGTAAGTTTGTAGTGCGCTTTCTTAGAAAAGATTTGAAAGATCTTAAGCAGATCTTCCGGCGGCACGTGATCAAAATAAAAGTAACGATTGAAGCGCGACTTCAGGCCCGGGTTCGATTCAATGAATCGCTGCATCTCATCGGTGTAACCGGCGACGATGACCACCAGGCGATCGCGTTCATCTTCCATGCGTTTCAGCAACGTATCGATCGCTTCCTGGCCGAAATCCTGTTTGCTCTCTTCGGGTTTCAGGGCGTAGGCTTCGTCGATGAACAGAATCCCGTCGCGGGCTTCCTTGACCTTCTCGTCGACCTTCTGCGCCGTCTGGCCGATGTACGAACCCACCAGGCCGGCGCGATCCGTTTCCACCAGATGTCCTTTCTTAAGAAAACCGAGCTGTTTCAGGATGCGCGACATGAGCCGCGCCACAGTGGTCTTGCCCGTTCCCGGCGGACCGTAGAACACGCTGTGCAGCGAAACCGGGGCGCCGGCCATGCCGCGGGACGAACGCTCTTGTTGAATCTTGAGATAGTTGATGAGCGTCTTGACTTCGTTTTTGATGTCGTACATACCCACGAGTTCGTCGAGTTCTGCGAGCACGTCTTCCAGGGTTTCTTCGGGCTCGCTTTCTTCCAGCCCGGGCGGCGCATCGTCTTTGTTTTCCTGCGCGCTCTTTTCGGAAGATGCTTCGCCGTCCGCTCCGGCAGTCGCACGTCGATCGTCCTCGTGTAAACGACTGTGCACGAACAATCGCTGCCAGACTTTCTTGAGCGCTTCTTCCTCCGACGCGCTGACGGTGCCGTCGGCCTTCGTAAGATGCTGCGCGAAACGGTACAACGCCGAAACGACGCCGTCGAAAAAATCGGAACCGTATTTGCGATCCAGGTCCCGGATGGCGTCCGGCGTATCCATGCGTTCCAGGTCCAGACCGCCTTCGCCGTCGTCCTTTTTCCGCATGGCATTGTCGAAATGATTGTTAAGGCCCTTCGTCAGCGAATCCACCACGCGTTGGCGGCTGGCCTCTTCGAACTCCGGATCGTCCCAGTTCTCGAGGTAATTGCGCGCGAACGTCGCCGAGCGGAACGCGCCGAACTCCTGCTCCGCGAAGCACGCAAACACGCCGCCGATGGCGAACATGGAGATGAGCAGTTCGTCGTCGGTGAAGTCGCCGTCGGCATAACCGCAGATGACGCTGATGCGCGTGAGATCAGAGACCAGCAGGGCGGCCAGTTGTTCGCGGGATTCCGGTTGCAGGCGCTCTACGATGGGTTGCAGGGCATCAAGGAATTCAAGCGTGGACCGCGCCGGGCTCATGGATGGCTCAGGAAATCGGCGTGCATTGCAGATGTCAAGTCTACGTTGCATTGCACTATAACGCGCAAAACAGTTGCACGAATACCTGCTGCAACGTAAACCCGGCGTCGGAGGACAACAACGTGAAGTATTTCGATTTCAAACGGGCCGCACTGGCTCTTTTCATCGCGGGCGCCGTTCTGGTTCCGGCGAGCCTGGTATCTCAGTCCAATACCCCGGTGGGCGTATGGCAGACCATCGGAGACAAAGGCGAGAACAAGGGAAAAGTAACGTCACACATCAAAATCTGGGAGGCCAGCGATGGAACCCTGCGCGGAACCATCATCAAGCCCATCAGCAATCCGGACGGAAAGTGCAGCGCGGACTGCCCGGGCCGCCTCGCCGATCAACCGCTCAAGGGTCTCAACATCATGTGGGGCTTCAAGGCTGCCGGCGGCAACGTATGGGACGGCGGCAAGATTGTGGATCCGGAAGACGGCTCCGTATACAGCTGCAAACTGACCGTACAGGGCAACAAGCTTCAGGTGCGCGGCTTCATCGGCGTATCCCTGCTGGGTCGCACGCAAACCTGGAATCGCCTCCAGTAACTGCGCGGCTTCGCCTGCTAAAGCAAGATTAGCGCACATTAAGAAAGCCGTCTCCGAAATTCGGGGGCGGCTTTTTTGTGTACTTAACCGTTCGTGCGCGCCTTTGCGATGCGCTCACCCGTGGCGATCATCCGATTCAGCGCCTGTAAGTACGCACGAGCCGAAGCTACGAGAATGTCCGTATCGGCGTAGCGTCCCGAGAACGTCTGGCCGTTGCCGTCCTGAATGCGGATCGTCACCTCTCCCTGGGCATCGATGCCCTCGGTCACCGACTTCACCGAAAACTCGGTGAGTTCCGGCGAAAGACCGGTAATGCGATTCATGGCCACGTAGATGGCGTCCACGGGGCCGGTGCCCACGGCGGCGTCCACGCGCACGTTGCCGTCGGGATCGATCAGGCGCAGGGTGGCCGTGGGCACGGCCTGGTCGCCGGCGCTCACCTGCACCTGCTCCAGGTTCCAGGCCGGATCGTCTAACTTACGAAGATTGTCACTTACGATGGCTTCGAGATCGCGGTCGTCCAGCTTCGTCTTTTTGTCCGCCAGCTCTTTGAACTGCGCGAACACACGATTGAACTCGTCCTCGGTAAGATCGTAGCCCATCTCGTGCAGGCGCACCTTGAAGGCGTGACGGCCGGAGAGTTTGCCGAGCACCAACTGCGTGCCCTGGGGAATGCCGATCTCCGCCGGGTCCATGATCTCCCACGTTTCGCGCAGCTTCAGGATGCCGTCCTGGTGAATGCCGGAGCCGTGACGAAACGCGTTTTTACCGACGATGGCCTTGTTCCACTGGATGGGCATGCCCGAGTAGGTCTCCACCATGCGCGAAGTGCGATAGATCTCCTGCGTGCGAATGTCGGTGTGAAACTGGAGAAAGTCTTTGCGCGTCGTGATGGCCATTACCACTTCTTCGAGAGACGTGTTGCCCGCGCGTTCACCGATCCCGTTTACGGTAACCTCCACCTGGCGGACGCCGTGCTGGATGGCCGTCAGCGTATTCGCCGTGCAGAGGCCGAGATCGTTCTGGCCGTGAAAACTCAGCCGCGCTTTGTCGATGTTCGGAACGTTGTTGCGGATTAAGTCGAAGAGATGCGCGAGCTCCTGGGGAATCGCGTAACCCACGGAGTCCGGTACGTTGATCGTGGTCGCCCCCGCGCTGATGCAACGTTCGATGATCTGATACAGGAACTCCGGATCGGAGCGTGTGGCGTCCATGGGCGAAAACTCAACGTTGCTCGTGTAGCTCGCCGCGTGTTTTACCATGGACTCGGCCTGGGTCAACACGTCGTCCCGGCCCTTGCCGAGCTGATGCGCCATCTGAATGTCGGAGGAGTTGATGAATACGTGAATGCGCGGCTCGTTCGCGTCTTTGACGCCTTCCCAGGCCGTATCGATGTCTTTCTTCACCGCCCTGGCCAGGGCGCACACGCTCGCTTTCGTAACGGCCCTTGCAATGTCCTGCACGCCGCGCAGATCCCCCGGGGACGAAGCCGGAAAGCCGGCCTCGATGACGTCCACGCCCAGGCGTTCCAGTTGCAGGGCGATCTCGAGTTTTTCGCCGGGCGTAAAGGCGACCCCGGCCGACTGCTCCCCGTCGCGGAGGGTGGTATCGAAGATGTAGATCTTTTCGCTCATGATGGTTGTCTTGTGAGAAGAATTTTTACACCGAGGACCGAGGGGCCGGGGTTAATTTGGAGGAGTTTCGCGGTTTGTTCGTTGTGGGGCTATGAATGCTTTTGGTCTTTTAAGAATTTGGCAGATCAAACTCTTCTTCACTTCCACCTCGATCCCTCGGTCCTCGGAGTGAAAAAATTATCTCAGGTCACCCCTGCGGTTCCAGGCGTTCGTCCCGTGGGGTACCGAAGAAGTGCCGGCCCTGCTTGCGGATGAAACCGCGGGCCACGCAGTCGTTCGCCGTGATGACCAGGGCATCCACGGCCTGGTTGTTCTTTTCAGCGTTGCCGTCGTTTTCTTCGGCCATGAGGGCGTGGATCATCTGCCGCTGCTCGGGATTCATGAGGCCCAGGAACGAGCCCGACAGGCGGCCGTCCAGGGCATGGAAAGACCGTGCCAGGGCCCGGGGCGGCGTGCGTTCCATGACGTAAAAGAGGGCCAGATTGTCGAAAAATAGCAGCTCGGAGATCTGCTGGATCGTCTGAACGGAAGGGCCGTGCACAACCCGTTAGAGATCGGGACGCGCGGGCGGTGTCAAGAAAAAGCCCGACCGGCCGATACAGGTACAGGAGCCTCACGATGAAGCACACACGAACGATCCTCAGTGTTATGATCCTCTACTTCCTGGTCGCCGCCGGGAGCGAGCTCTCCGCGGAGCGCCGAACCTACGAGAGCAAACAAAACATCGGCCGGACCGTGGCCGGCATGATCGAGATCCTCGGGGAATCGGGGCTGGACTTCCGCGTCGGTCGGGTCTACGACCGCGAGAGCGACGGCAAGCACGGCATGATGCTCTATCTCATGCCCGGCAACACCCCGTGCGAGATTACCTTTCATGCGGACCCGAAGAATCAAAACCGTTCCCTGGTGGGACTGAAGGCCTTCGATCGGAACGCGGTCGAGCGATTGCATCGTGTCTTTGTGCAACAGGCGGGACTGAAAGAGGTCGGTGTGAACGATGAGTTCGACGACAGTAATCCCTGGCCCGTCCAGGTCCGCTAAGAAAAACTAACGGACTTCTAACACATCCTTTCGGTATTGGGTGGACCCCGCCTCGCTTCGGTAGTATCCCGGAGTATGAGTCGCACGGCGGGCAACGAACCGCGGTACACCGCCATGAATCTTCTGCGCATCGGTTATGCGCTGGTTACCGTGGTTGTGTCCTTCCAATTCGACCGGGTCTACGAGACGGCGGTCACCGGCGGTTTCGCGTTTTTGGCCCTGGTCTGGTTTCTGCTCACCGAGTTCGCCTTCGATGAGCGTCGTTATCCTCGCGTGGCTTACCTGCCCACGGGCCTCGACGTGCTGATCATGACGGCGGTGATCTACTTCTCCGGCACGGCGAACTCGCCCCTGGCCGCGGGCTACGTCTACGCCACCGCCCTGTCTTCCCTGAACATGCGCATCTCCCAGGGGTTCTTCGCCGCCATCACCGGCACGACGTGTTATACCACGGTCATCCTGGCGGTCTACTTCGGATGGTTGCCGCCGTTGAACGCCTTCGGCGGCCAGGCGGAAGTCGGCACGGCGAATCTCATCTTTGCGCTGATTGTCGTGTTGCCGTGCATCTGGGCGGCGTACTTCATCGTGCACAATCTCACGAAACGTAACGCGGAACTGCTCCAGGAACAACAGCGCATCGGCGGGGCCCGCAACAAATTCCTGGCGAAGATGTCTCACGATATTCGCACCCCGCTGAATTCTCTACTGGGGAGTGTCGACCTGCTGAACGAAAGCGAGCTAACTGCGGATCAAAGAATGTTACTGTCCTCGGCCCAGGGCGCGGCGGCAAACCTGCACAACCTCGTCGAAAACGTTCTGGACCTGGTGAAGACCGATGCCGGCGAACTGCAACTCGAAGCCGAACCCTTTCGGCTGCACGAAGTCCTGAATGTCCTCCAGGAGTACTTCCAGCCGCCGGCCCGGGAAAAGGGACTCCGCTTTACGCGCGAAGACCGGCAACTGCCCGCCTCCATGCTCTACGGGGATGCGCGCCGGCTCACGCACATCCTCTACAATCTGCTCCACAACGCCGTGCGTTACACCGAAAACGGCCATGTGCTGTTGCGTGCGCAGTGTGCGGATCCGGAGCCGCACCTGGCCACGTTGATCTTTACAGTGGAAGACAGCGGGCAGGGCTTCGCGGAAAAACAGCAGATCCTCCTCGATCCGGGAACGGAACCGATGGTGCCCGACGGTCTCGGCGGACTCGGCCTGGTCATGGTCCGGCGTCTGGTGGGGCTGATGGACGGCGAGTTCATCATGAGCGATGCCGAAGGCGGTGGTACCCGCTGCACCGTACGTCTGCGGTTTCCCATTGTGCCCGAGAGCATTGAGGTTGCATACGAGAGTCGCCCCCTGCGCATTCTGGTGGCGGACGATGCCGTGGAAAACCGTGCCTTGCTCGGGCGTTATCTGGAAAAGAGCGGCCACGCGATTACCTTCGCCGAGAACGGCCGGGCGGCGGTGGACGAGTACGTCAAAGCGTCGCTGACTAACAGTTATGATCTGGTACTTATGGATATTCAGATGCCGCAACTGGACGGATACGGCGCCACCCGGGCCATTCGCGAAAGCGAGAGCGCCGGTGCCCGGGAGCGGACGCCCATCATCGCGCTGACCGCCCACGCCATGCGCGAAGACGCCAGCCGCGCCATCGCCGCCGGTTGCGACTACTACTTAACGAAGCCGGTAACGAGGCGTACGCTGCTGGAGATCATCGAGATCTATTCACGGAAAGCCGAGAGCAGTTCGGCCTCGTCGAATTCCCGATCGCGCTGAGCCAGGCGATCCTGGAGTTCGCGCAGGGCAGCCGTGTCCCCGGTACGCCGGGCCTCGGCCATCAAGAAGAGCAGGGCCTCGCGGTTATTACGACTCCGGCCCGCGCGTATCTGTAACTTTCGGCGAGCAGCGGTTACGCGCTGCTCCGCCGGCGGGCGCTTCGAACCGGAGTAGTTCGTGGCGTGAATCGCGCCGTCGATCTCCAGCACCGATTCCAGAATGCCTGCCAGGTCGCGGACGGTATCTCCATCCTCCCGGCGGTTGAGCCCATCGTAGGTACGGCCGATGGCATGCAGGATCTGGGATTGTTCGTAGAGGCGATCGGGTTCGTCGAACGAGGGCTGGATGCGATCCGGGTCGGCCGGCTGGTTCGCGGTCGGCTCGGCGGCACTGTAGGACAGGGCCAGGCGCAGGGCGTTCAGGGCGCGCAGGAGTTCGCCGCGGTCGTCGCCGCGGCGGAGCAAATAGACGCCGTAGCCGTAGGAACTCCTCGCGTCGGCGAAGAACGCGGCGCGCAGGGAGTGGGCCCGGCGGACAAAGCTCTCGTTGCGTTCCAGGAGATTGCGGTTTTCCCGCGAGTCCGCGGTTTCGATCTTTTGCCTGAGAGCGAGTTCCGCCGCTTCCAGGGAGCGCAGGCAGCGCCGGTGAGCCCGATCGTCCGGCACATTTAATAGAAGAAAGGCGAAGTCTTCCGAGGATCCCCGGCGGACGCCCGGCAGGCTCGCCGCCTGCTGCAAGGCCGCATCCAGTTCCGTGATGGCGGCGGCGTCTTCCGGGGCGCCCGTCCGGCTTCGGGCTTCCGTCAGGATGCGGGCGATGAGCGCGGCAGTGGCCAGCTCGCGATCGGCGAGGCCCCGGTTCCAGAGATGGTGCACGGCCGGATAGTTTTCGGTCTGCTGGCTGATCCGGCAGGCGAAAGGCAGCGGCCCGGATAGATTCAGTTCCCCGGCATGGCTGCGCCGACGCACGAGTTCCGAGCGCACGGCCTCGGTGAAGGCCTGGCGCGCGGCCTCCCGGCTGTCGTGCGTGAAATGAAAGACGGCGATGCGATACGACAGAAACGAATCCGGACGAAGGCGTACGGATTCAAGGAAAGCCCGCACGGCTTCGCGTTCCTGGCCGTCGTTCCAGTACAGGAATCCGCGCAGCTTGTGAGAGTCGGCCAGCTCCGCGGCAATCGCCGCATCCATGCCCGTGGCAATTTCCAGGTAGGAGCGCGCGCGATCGCTTTCGCCCCGTTCAAAGGCCAACACGGCGGACTCTACGTAACGTTCGATTTGGTCGCGGTCCGCCGGGGACTGCGCGAACAGAGCGGCGCTACAGATGAGGGCGCTCGCGGCGACAATGATCAAGGATCGGATCATACTATAAGTTTCTACCAAACCGACTGGAACTTTAGAAATATACGGCGGGGCGGGCGACGAACGGGCACATATGTGCGAATCCCCCTTGACAGGGGCGGCTATTTCCAGCGTGTGGGGAGACCTGTAAAAATCGAAGATCCTGTCCATCGCTCCGGCTCCCGCCGGTCATGCGGTATGATTCGACGATCGTCCTCCAGAGAAACAAGGAGAAAATAATGACTTATGTATACTTAACGCTGGGAGCGGGGCTGGCCGCCCTGATCTTTGCGTTCGTACGGTCGACCTGGGTATCCCGTCAGGACCCGGGCACGGAAAAAATGCAGAAGATCGGCCAGTACATCGCCGAGGGAGCCATGGCGTTCCTCAAGGCCGAGTACAAGGTACTGATCTGGTTCGTGCTGGCCGTTTCCATTCTGTTAATCGTAGCCGGCCTCTATCAAGACGAGGCCTCCCCGTTTACGGCCATTTCCTTCGTAGTCGGCGCCCTCTGTTCGGCCCTGGCCGGATTCGTCGGCATGCGCGTCGCCACTGCGGCGAACTACCGCACGGCCAACGCCGCGCGCACCGGCCTGGCCAGTGCCCTGGGCATTGCCTTCGCCGGCGGTTCCGTCATGGGACTCAGCGTGGTCGGCCTCGGTGTCCTCGGCCTCGGCGGCCTGCTGGTGATCTACGCCTCGGTCCTGGGGTTCGATACTCCTGCCCAGGTTGGATCCGTGCTGAATATGCTCGCCGGTTTTTCCATGGGTGCTTCTTCCATCGCTCTGTTCGCCCGCGTGGGCGGCGGTATCTACACTAAAGCCGCCGACGTCGGCGCCGACCTGGTCGGTAAAGTGGAAGCCGGCATCCCGGAGGACCACCCGCTGAACCCGGCGACCATCGCCGACAACGTGGGCGACAACGTCGGTGACGTGGCCGGCATGGGTGCCGACCTCTTCGAATCCTACGTCGGCTCCATTCTCTCCGCCCTCGTTCTGGGCGCTGCCTTCATGGGCGTGCTCTCGGGCACGATGATCATCCAGGACGGCAAAGAGGTCGAAGCAGTCGAAGCAGTCGTCGTACTGGATCAGTTCGCCGGCCTGTCCGCGGTGCTGTTGCCGCTGATTCTGGCGGGCATCGGCATTGTGTCTTCGATCGTGGGCACGTTCTTCGTGCGCGTGAACGAAGGCGGCGATCCGCAGCGCGCCCTGAACACGGGCGAGCTCATCGCGGCCATTCTCATGCTGGGCCTCTCCTTTGGTGCGATCACTTACATCCTGCCCGAAACCTGGACGGCGGTCGACGTGCTCACCGGACTTCCCGTTGTTTACACTTCGCTCAACGTCTTCTGGGCCGTACTCGTGGGTCTCGCCGCGGGATTGCTCGTCGGTTACGTAACCGAACACTACACCGGCACCGGCAAAGGTCCGGTGGTTTCCATCGTGAAGCAGTCCGCTACCGGCGCGGCGACCAACATCATCGCCGGCCTGGGCGTGGGCATGATGTCCACCGCCATCCCGATCCTGCTCATCGCCGCGGCGATCATGCTGGCCTACAACTTCGCGGGACTCTACGGCATCGCCATTGCTGCCGTGGGCATGCTGGCGAACACCGGCGTGCAACTGGCCGTCGACGCTTACGGCCCCATCTCTGACAACGCCGGCGGTATCGCCGAGATGTCGGAGTTGCCCCCGGAAGTTCGGGAACGCACGGACAAACTGGACGCGGTCGGTAACACCACCGCGGCTATCGGTAAGGGTTTCGCCATCGCTTCGGCGGCACTCACCGCTCTGGCACTCTTCTCGGCCTTCATGCAGCAGGCCAACCTCACGAGCATTAACATTGCAGACCCGAATGTTATGGCCGGCCTCTTCGTCGGCGCCATGCTGCCGTTCGTCTTCTCGGCCCTCTCCATGGGCGCCGTCGGCCGCGCCGCAATGTCCATGATCTACGAGGTGCGCCGCCAGTTTACGAGCATTCCGGAACTCAAGGCCGCGCTCGCCATCATGAAGAAGTACGAGGGTAACCTCGAAAAAATGAAGCCGGCCGATCGCAAGGTCTTCGAAGCAGCGGACGGCAAAGCCGAGTATGCAAAGTGCGTGGAAATTTCCACCAGCGCTGCCATCCGCGAGATGATCATTCCCGGTATGCTGGCGGTCATTACGCCGGTGCTGATCGGCTTTCTGTTCCAGGCGGAAACCCTGGGCGGACTGCTGGCCGGTGTTACCGTGAGCGGTGTGCTCATGGCCATCTTTCAGTCCAACGCCGGCGGCGCCTGGGACAACGCCAAGAAGATGTTCGAAGGCGGCGTGACCATTGAAGGCGTCGAGTATCGCAAGGGCTCCGATCCGCACAAGGCCGCCGTTGTCGGCGACACCGTGGGCGACCCGCTCAAGGATACCTCCGGTCCGTCGATCAACATTCTCATCAAACTCATGAGCGTGGTTGCGCTGGTGATTGCTCCTTTCATTCGAGTGATGTAATCACCTCTGCGCTCCTGCGCTCCTGCGCGGAAAAGCCGCCGCTCCGGAATTCCGGGCGGCGGTTTTTTCTTTTCAGTGCCGCCGCGAAAAGGTATCTTAACGTTATGGCCGAAAACGAGACGTTAAAGAAGCGCATCTGGGACGAACTGGTGAAAGTCGAGGATCCGGAGATCGGCATGAGCATCGCCGAGCTGGGTTTGATCTACGATCTGAAGCTGGACGAGAACAACAAGGCCGACATCACCATGACCTTTACGTCCATGGCCTGCCCGTACGGTCCGCAGCTCAAGGCCGAGGTGCACGCCGCCGCCAGTCGTTTCGAAGAGGTTCCCGAGGTGCACGTCGAGGTGGTCTTCTCGCCGCCCTGGGACCCGCGGGAAATGGCCAGCGAAGATGCGAAGATGATGCTGGGAATCTATTGAATCATACTTTTCGACACCGCGGTCTTCGCTTCGCCCGATGCGCCGCTCTTTTGCCGCTGTTCCTGCTCGTCGGCCTCTGCGCGTCCCCCCTGCCGCTGCAGTTGTTCTATCGCCCGCCGGGCACGTTCGTGGAGACGTATCGTCGCGCGCCGGGACCGCTGGAACTGGTCGTCTATCCGTCGCCGCGCACGGATGGTGTCGGCCTCGCCCGGGGCGGGGTGATTTTCATTCACGGCGGGGGCTGGAGCGTGAGCGGCGCCGGTGTGCCGACATTCTCGGACTGGGACCGTCCGTTGCGGGATGCCGGTCTGCGCGCGTTCGCCCTGGAGCATCGTGTGCCCCCGAAGTACCGCGGGCGGGATCAAATCGAAGACTGCGTCGCCGCCGTAAACTATGTGCGTACGAACGCGGAACGCTTCGGCATTCCCGGCGATCGCCTGGCCCTGATCGGTTTTTCGTCCGGCGGTCACCTGGCGGTGATGACGGCGCTCAGCATGTCGCGCCCGCGGCCGGGAGTCCGCTCCGTGAACGACAACCCCGTGCGCGCCGTAGTTTCATTTTATGCGCCGTTAGACCCGGAAGCGTTGCTCGGAGATTCCGGTGATCCGGAGGTCCGCCGGTTGCTGGTGAACTATCTGCCGCGCTTCGATGCGGAAACCGTCGCCGCCGCGGAGGCCACCGAACTGCGTCGCAATTTTTATCGCCGCGCGTTGAACGACGTGTCCCCCGTGAAACATCTTCATCGTTACGCTCCGCCCATGCTGTTGGTCCACGGCGTGAAAGACGAACTCGTACCCATCGAACAGAGCCGCACGTTGTATGCGGCCGCCGTGCAGGTTCGGCCGGACCTGGCCGTGTTGCGCGAAGTTCCTCGCGGCGACCATCACTTCATTCGCTCGCGAAGCAGATGGGCGCGCGACGTGGAACGCGAAGCGATTGAATTTATTGTAGAGCGGATGTAATTACAGTCGATCGCGAATCGCTGCCAGAAACTCCAGCACCCGGTTGCAATTGTTGCGCCCGCCTGGCAAATGATCCAGGCGGCCGCTGTTGTGATCGCCTTCGGGATTCCAGCGTGGATGAAAGGGCGGATCGGCGGCGACCAGTTGATAGGCCGTCGGTATGACGAAGTCGTGCCGGAACTCGTTGATGCGCGGCAGACCCGGGGCGAGCCCGGTCTCGTAGTAGCGCACGCGTTCCCGCGCGGCGTCGGAGAGCGTCTCCGGCTTTTGTTCGCGCATCACCTGTTTCGAAAAGACAGTACGGATCTGTTCGTTGTCGAATCCGCGCATGCTGATACTCAACACACTTTCCAGCCAGCCGGGTAAGCCGTCGGCGAGGACCTTCGGATTGTCCTGGGCCGTGCCGATCGTGCCGATGGGAATGCGCTGCAACGGATACATGTTTACCGCGTGCAGCACCGTGTGCGGATCGCTGAGGCGATGGATGCTGAGGTCCCGGAAGGCGTTGTTCGGGACGTCCCGCAGACCGGCCATCCATTTGCGCAAAGACAGCAGAATGCTGCGCAGGGACTCGACTCCGGCGCGACGGATGAACTCGTCGTACGCAAGAAAGAATTCTTCAAAGGTAAGATTGGTGCGTGTTAGCAGCGGCGAGTGCCGGAGCGCCTGCATGCGCCAGTTCGGCAGTGTCGTCAGCTGATGCAGCAACGGCCGTAGGATTCGCGTGACTCCGCCCACGATGGCGTCGCGGTTGTCCGGGTTCGCCAGGGGCGAGCCGTAGTTCGGCGCGGCGACGGTGATGACGGCATGCACGGCGCGGCCCGCAAATACGTGTTCGTCGAGATACGCGAGGTACCGGGCCACGAGGCCGCCCTGACTGTAGCCGATGAGGATGTTTTCGTACTCGCCGTTTTCCGCGGCTTCTTCGAGGATTTGATAGTAACCGACGGACGGCCGCGTGAGCATGCGCAGCGTCGGAAAGCCGGGAAAGTTTTCAGGAGCCACGCCCGGGTCCCAGAACCGGGCGTAGTGCTCCATGCCGATGTTTGCATACTTTTCCCGGATGGAGTCGAGGTCGCCGGCGCGTTCGTCGAAGAGGGAACCCAGGCACTTTACCGGAATCGGCGTGAAGTACTCGTCGTAGCGTTCGTCCTTTTCGAACATGAGGTTCCACGACTCTTCTTTCGCGGCGCGCACGATGGCACGTTCCGTCGCGTTCCCGTCGGAGCGATTGTACGGCGTGCGATCACCGAAGACGCAGGTGACGTTTTTTTCCGCGAAGAGATCGACGATGGCGTGGCGTTTGCCGCGCAGGAGGGTGGACGCCTGATTGAGCGTCCAGATTTTCACTTTCTTCGCCATGTCTTCTGGAGGGTGACCCCGCCGGGATGTCGGTCAATCACAATCAGCGAAAAAGTGCTTACATTAATATGAACTCAGTAACTATTTGCAGGGCATTTTTATGGAGCGGGGTGAGAGGGTTCATGCGATCCAGGACGAGGGGAAGACCACTGTGAATTTTTTCCGCCGGTTTGAGAAAATGATTCATGTCCTCGATTTGCACATAGCGATACTGAGTCGGCGGCACGCCGCTCACGCGCAGGGCGTCCGCCTGGGTTTGCGGCAGCTCCTCGTCGGTGCCGCCGGTGAGATGCAGCACGGGAACACCGGCGGATGTCAGTCGACGAATGCCCCGGGAAAATTCGATTGTCCGGGCCGGCTCACGAAACGAACGCAGATCCTCCGAAGCGATGTACTCCATCGTCGCGCGGAAGGCGAGCAGGTCCGGGTGACCCGCAAAATCACCGGGTGTGTCCGCGGGATCCATGAGGGTTTCATGTTCGCGGAAATAGCGCCATTCCTGTTGCGCCCGGGCGACGAGTTCCGGGGCGGCGCCGCTGCGTTGCATGTTATGCAACACCTTTGCGCCCCAGTGATCCAGCATCGTTCCCGGTCCACCGCAGGCCAGCAGGACAAGGCCGTCCAGTTCTCGGGTTGGAACGTAACGTTCGAAAGACAGCAGGCTCAGATTGCAACCGGAATCATGGGCGAGCAGGTACATCCCGCTCGCCCGCAGCTCCGCGCGGAGTACCGCGGCGTAGTCGAATACGGCACTAAGATCATCTGCCTGGAGATTAAGATCGTGAACGCTTTTGGTCGAGGCCCGGGAACTCCCCGTGCCGCGGTGATCGTAGCGCACGCTGTGAATGCCCGCGCCGCCGAGCCAGCGCGCCAGGCGTCGGCCGCTGTCGAAGTCGAACGAGCGTGAATTCCAGTCCCGGTCCAGGCTGCGATCGGCGACGAAGAGGACCAGCGGACGCCCGGGCGCCGGATCTCCGGAAGGCGCGGTGGCATAAACAATGCTTCCGGCAATGCGGCCGGCGTCGGCCGAAGTCAGCTCGAAATCTTCCGCGCGAACGGAAAAATCCGTCGGCACGTCGTCGGGGGTATATAAGAAGACAACGCCCCAATAGAGAGCGATGGGCAGAAATACCACGCCGAGAGTCAGAAAGATAAACGTGCGCACCTGGATGTACGAAATATTTTACCGGCCTTGCGGTAAACCGTTTCTACTGGACAAACGCGCGGGCGTTGTCCGATGTCGTTCCCGTCATGCGCAGTGCTTTTGTTTCTCTCATTGTCCTCATCACTCTGTCCTGCGGCGAGTCTCAAGCCTGGCAGGAATTATCCGGCGGCCTGAAGTACCGCGACCTGAAGACCGGAGCCGGCCGATCGCCGGAGAAAGGCGATTACGTCGGAGTGTTGTATACGGGATGGATTGAAGAGAGCGGCGAAGAGTTCGATCGTCTCGACGATGCGAAGCGGCCGTTTCGTTTCGCCTTCGGAGAGGGCCAGGTCATCGAGGGCTGGGACCAGGGGCTCGCCGGCATTCAAAGCGGCGGTGAACGTGAGCTGCTCATTCCGCCGGAACTGGCCTACGGTGAGGCGGGCTCCGGGCCGATCCCGCCGAATGCAACGCTGCGCTTTCGCATAAAGCTCATCCAGGTTCAACCGGCACCGAAACCCTGGCCGGTGAAAGACGAGCAGGTTCATGAAACACCGTCGGGCTTGAAGTACATCGTCTACGACGAGGGCCAGGGCGAACGGCCGGAGCCGGGGGACATGGTGGTCTTTCACTCGTCGGGTTTCTTCGCGGACGGCACGCTCTTCGATTCGTCAAAGATCCGTGCGACGCCGGTCCACTTTCTCGTGGGGAGCGGCGATGTGATTCCCGGCTGGGATGAAGGTCTGCAACTCATGCGACCGTACGCGCGCTACAAGCTCATGATCCCTCCACATCTGGCGTACGGCAAAAACGGTGCGGGACCGATTCCCGGTGATGCGACGTTGCACTTTGATGTTCAATTGTTGCGGGTTACAAATCCGGATGCACCGGAGTTCCAGCAGAAGCCGTCCGCGCCCTGAAGCGGCGCGGGTTTTCTCCGGCAAAACGCCGGAAGGCCTTGTGAAACGCGGAGCGTGAATTAAAACCCACCGCAAAGGCGACCGAGAGTACGCTGCGGTCCGGCTCCTGTAACAATAACTGCTGCGCGGCCTGCACCCGGTACGCGTTCACGTACTGGTGGAAATTCCGACCCAGGCGTTCATTGAGAATCTGCGAAAGCTGATGCGGGCCGATGTCGAGTTGATTCGCGAGGGACTGCAGGCTCAAGTCCTCGTCCGCGAAGGCCTGCTCATCCACCATGTACGCTTCCAGTCGGGCCACGATTCCATCCACGTCCAGGCCGTTGATGCGCGAGCGTTCGTAGCGCAGGCGTCGCGCGCTTTCGCGGACGTCGTGCATCATGTTCGGGTACCACTGCGTAAGAATGAAGAGCGCGAAAATTAACGGCGGGAGCATGCCGGCGCTCAAGCGTACCAGTTCCGCCCTGCGCAACGCATAACCGGCGAGTCCGGTGCTGAGCGCGATGTAGACGACGATCAAGAAAATCACCAGCATGCGTCGTTCGCTCGCGCGCGTATCGCCGGGAGTGCGCAGCACCGCGATGAGTCGCGGAAGAAACACGCTCAGATAAATGGTGGTCGATAGCTTGGGGCCCGCGTTCAAAAGCATGAGTATCAGAAAGTACGGGCCCTGCCGTTCCGTGAGCAAGGCCGTCTTTTCCGCCGCGGGCTGCACGTAAAAGGGCAACGCGATGCCGAGGACTACCAGACACGGCACAAAGTGCAACCACGGCAGAGACGGCTGCGTTTGTTCGAATACAATGCGACTGCAATAGAAGTACAGGAGCGGGCCGATGGCATACAACGGCGGCAGATGGACGAACGCCAGGTGAACGTTTTCGCGCGCGAGTCCTGAAAAAAACACGGCGCCGAACAACATCCACAGCCCGCTGAGGCCCAGGAGTCCCGCCAGCATATGTCGGCCTGGCCGATCGCCCTGGCCGCGCAGGATGCCCAGGGCCCAGACAAACGCGAAGACGGCTCCGCCCCAGAGCACGGACGAAAGCAGCGGATGCTCCACGTTCATGTCAGGATCCTTGCGGGATTGTGGGGCCTGTCAAGGCAATCCGCGCCCGGCGATTCGGGCCGATGTCTCGAATCATACATCGAGCGTTTGCCGGAGGCGCGAATCATACATCCGGCCGACGGCGGTTCGTGAATCCGATACAATGCGCGCATGCAAACACGACAGGACATGCGAGACCTTACACAACTTTTACGGGCCACGGTAGAACGCCACGGAACCCGGCCGGCCTTCGCCCGGCGCGGTTCCGGCAAAGAATTTCTCGCCGTAACTTACGAAGAACTTTACGAACGGGTCCTGGCCCTGGGCACCGCGTTAATTCAACACTGCGGCCTGGCGCCCCGGGAGCATGTCGGCCTCATCGCCGACAATCGTCTGGAATGGATCATCGCGGACCTGGCCGTGATCTGCGCCGGAGCCGCGGACGTGCCGCGCGGCGCCGATGCCACCGACGGGGACCTCGAGTACATCCTACCGCACGCCGGCGCGCGGATCGTCTTTCTGGAAAATTCCGCCTTGTTGTCCCGGGTGCTTGCCGCGCACGATCGTTATCCCGGCGTCGAACACTGGATTCTTATGAGCGGTTCCGCTCCCGATCACGCGGACTTCCATGCCTTCGACGAGCTGCTCGATCTGGGCCGCCGTCTGCGCAAAGACGGCGATCGTACCATGGAGGAGCGCATGGCCGGAGTCCGGCCGGAAGATCTGTTTACCTTGATCTACACGTCCGGAACCACCGGCGCCCCGAAAGGCGTCATGCTCAGCCACGACAACGTCATGTCCCAGGTGCGCAATCTGCCCCTGGCACTAACATCTACGGACCGAATGTTATCGATCCTGCCCATCTGGCACATCTTTGAGCGCGCCCTGGAGATCGCCTCCATCGCCGGCGGAGCCTGTACGTATTACACGAACGTGCGCAACATCCGCGATGATCTGCGCACGGTGCGGCCCACAGTCCTCGGTTCGGCGCCGCGACTCTGGGAGAACCTGTACAACGCCATCTTGCAGAAGGTTTCCGAGGGCCGGCCCGTGCAACGCATGCTCTTTCACGCGGCCTACCGTACGGCGCAGCGTTTTTATGCGGCCGTCCGCCGTTTGCGTGGAACCGCGCTGCGTTTACAGGGCGGTGAAGGATGGGGCCTGCGTCTGCTGCGCCGTGCCGGCAGTGTCGTTACGATATTGGTGTTCGCGATTCCGTACTTCGTACTGGATCGCATCGTGCTGAAAAAGATTCGCGCGGTAACCGGCGGCGTCATGCGCGGATCGTTATCCGGCGGCGGGGCGTTGCCCGAGCACATCGACCGATTCTTTAACGACATCGGCATTCCGGTACTTGAAGGCTACGGACTTACGGAGACCTCGCCCATCTTAAGCATGCGTACGTTCGATCATCTGGTCATCGGAACCGCGGGGGACGTCTTCCCCGGTACCGACCTGCGATTGGTGGACCTGAAAACCGGCGAAGTCGTATTTGAAACCGGTTCCCCCAACGTGCGTACGATCGGCGCGCCCGGCGAGATTCACGCGCGCGGTCCGCAGGTGATGCAGGGTTACTATCGTAATCCGGAGGCCACCCGCCGGGTCCTCGACGGGGACGGCTGGTTCAACACCGGCGACATCGGACTCATGACCGCCAACGGTTGCCTGAAAATCATCGGTCGTTCGAAAGAAACGATCGTCCTTTCCGGCGGCGAAAACGTGGAACCGGTGCCCGTCGAAAACACGCTCCAGCAATCGCCGTACATCGATCAGTGCATGTTGATCGGCCAGGACCGCAAGTACCTGGCGGCGCTGATCGTGCCGTCCGCGGCCGCGCTGGAAGAGTTCCAGTGCGTCGATCTCGCGGAGGCCGCGGAGAATGCCGCGCTGAAGCAGCGTATCGGCGTCGAGATCCGCGGGCTGGTAAATGCGGAGCACGGCTTCAAGTCTTTCGAGCGCGTGGCGGACTTCGTGATTTTGCCGGTGCCGTTCCGGGTCGGTGAAGAACTGACGGCCAAGATGTCTCTGCGCCGCCATGTCATTACGGAGAGGTATGCATCGCTTATCGAACAGGTGTATGCCCGCCGGGAGGTGAGTCGCCGCGTGTGAGCGCGGCGGCTTCGGATTTTTTCTGATTGTTAGTTTTTTGTTCAGAAAAGGGTTGCAATCTCCGGCAAGCATCGTAAAAACGGAAGGAATGTTCATTCCGCACCATTGGCGCGGGTGAGCAAATATATACGATAGTGTGTTCCCGGTCGCTTGCGGCCGGTTCAGGAGAGTATCATGCGAACGTTCGGATTTCCGAAACTCGCCGTACCGGCTCTTTTGACGGTACTGGTCAGTCCTTTTATCATGGGCTTCAAGCCCCCGCCCGCGCCGGCGGTCTCGCCTTCTACGGCGACCCTGGCGGCGGATCCTCTGCCATTCGCCCTCGGCTCCGTCGACGGCTACGGTGACTATCACATTCACCAGCTCTCTTCGCTGGGTTACGACGGCCGTCTGCTCTGGGGCAGCTACCAGGGTTCGGAAGGCACGGCTTTGAAATCGTGCAGCGGTCACAACCACGCCGTGAACTGGATTCCCGGCTTCGTCACGAATCTCTTTCATCAGGCCGAAGTCGGCATGCATACCTTCGGCACGAAGGGCTACGACAGCAACTCCTCGAAGCGCTACAAAGACTGGCCGCTCTGGAAGACCGTTACGCACCAGCAGGTGTGGGAGGGCTGGCTCAAGAAAGCCCACGACGACGGCCTGAATCTGATCGTCATGTCCGCCGTAAACTTTCGGTATATCTGCGGCATCATGCCGGCGGCGCGGGGCTTTGATGATCGCTCCGGCGGCGTCAAGCCGTGCGACGACATGAAGAACGTACGCCGGCAGATTATTGCGGCGAAAGAATTTGCCGCCGCGCGTTCGTGGTATGAGATTGTTCTGACGCCGGAGCACGCTCGCCGCGCCATCCAGGAAGGCAAGCTGGCCGTGGTGCTCGCCATCGAAACCAGCGAGATCTTCAAAGACGTCGATAACGAAACCGAACTGCGGGCGGCACTGAACGAGTACTACGATCTCGGTGTGCGTTCCATTCAGCCGGTGCACGAACTGGATAATCAGTTCTCCGGCACGGCCTACTTCCAGGGCCTCTTCGACATCGTACAGGCCTTCGTGAACGTCAAAGAATGGGCCGGCTCCGGTTTCTCCGGCGGCATCGACGAACTATCCAACGCCATTAAGGGCATTCAGTTAGATTCTAACGATCATAACGTTAAAGGACTGTCGCCGCTCGGCAAGCGCTTTATTCAGTTGATGATGGACAAGAAGATGGTCGTGGACCTGGCGCACATGTCCCAGCGCGCGTTTAACGATACCTACAACATCGCCGTGCAGAACGATTACTATCCCCTGCTGCTCTCCCACGGCCACTACCGTGAGATGTACACGGGCAAGAAGGTGGACGAGAAGAAAGTCTCGCCGGACGGCATTCGCAAGATCAAACGCACCGGCGGTATCTTCGGCCTGCGCACCGGCAACGAGCGGCGCCGGACCTACACGCGTTCCGGTGTGGCGAACAACTGCTCCGGTTCGACTCGCTCCTGGGCGCAGTCGTACATGCTCGGCGCTGTCGGTTACGGCATTCCCCAGGGTTTCGCCAGCGACATGAACGGCTTCATCGATCAGATTCGTCCGCGTTACTACGACTCGGGCAGCAAGTGGTCCGGCAACGATCCGAAGAAATGGGCGTGCGGCAGCGATGCCAATCATCCCGAGGCGGAACTGGCGCAGCAGCAACAGGGCAACCGCTTCTCCAACGGCACCGGTACCGACTTCGACCTCATCGGTTACGCGCACATCGGTCTTACGAAGCAGGTCATTCGTGATCTGAACAAACTGGGCGTCGCCACCGTACAGCTCGAAGATTCCGCTGAGTCCTTCCTGGGCATGTGGGACCGGGCCTACTCCCCGAGCCGTGGTCCCGAGAGCAACACGATCGACAACAGCGGGATCGTTACCGAGCACAGCGACGAAAAGTGCCCGGGTCTGCGCACGAAGCTGGGTAGCTACAGCGCGAAGCCGGTCTGCAAGGCCCTGCCGCACTTCAAGATCAAAGAGCGCAAGTGCGACGGCAGCAAGTGGAACGGCTACTGCATCTGGAATAAGGGCAGTTGGTACAAGGCCCGCCAGTTGAAGTAAGATTCATCGGGTAATCTTTAGCAAACGATTCTTATGAACCGCAAGTTCACTCTGATTCTCACGGTCGTCGTCGCCCTCGGGCTGGCGACGACCGTGTATTTTGTCCTCTCCGGCACTGGTGACGAGGCTGCTGTTCTCGACGGCGCTTCCTCCGCCGCGGATTCCGGAGGCAGTCTGGCGAATCTCTTCGGCGCCGCGGACGCGGACTCCTCGGAATTCGGTTCCCTGGCTTTCGAACGAAACGCCCTCACGAATGAGGCTTACACGCCGGAGCAGATTGAGCGGATCGAGTACCTGGCCGGACAGTTCCCGGACAACGTGCTCATTCCGCGGCCGGAGGGAGATCCGGAGCGGCAGCGCCGGGAAGAAGAGGCCCGCCGGGCGCAGAGACTTCAGGAACGCATTACGGCGGGCGAGGCGGATACCGGCGACGTCGGCGAATACTTCGAGTACCGAACGACGGTGCTGGATGATCGTCTGGAGCTGATCGATTTCGTTCTGGCCGAGGACCAGTGGCCCGAGGAAGTACGGCGTCGCTACGTCAGCATGCGTGAGTACAACAAAGAAGCCCGGGAACGCCTGGAGGATCAACGGCGCCGTACCATTGAGGCGCTCGAGGTTCGTTCCGTTTCGACTCCGTAACTTTCGCTGATCAATCCTTCGTTTCCAGGGCTGCCTGCATCTGCGCGTGCAGTCGTGCCAGGTCTGCTTCGCCGTCGAGTCCGAAATACTCCAGTGTCCGTAGATCGCTGTAAATGCACGGATGATCGTTCGGTGCCAGTTCACGTTTCACGAATGTGTCCGCGAGATGGACGACGTGTACAAGTTCCGGAATATCTTCGAGCGCCGACGGAATTTCATAATAGCGCAGAGCCTGAACGAGTTCCGGCGCCAGGTTTCGGTGTTCGGCGAGCCGGGCACTGCACTCCGGGGCGGAGATGCCGATCTGTAGCTCGGCGCTCTGATGTCGGCGCCAATCCGTGGCCGACCGGTCGGCAAGCCGGCGCAGGAAGCCGTAGCCGATGTTGCGTAAGAGGGCGGCGGTGCCGGCAACGTCTGCGGTCGTATCGTTGCAGGAGCGTTGGGCGAGTTCGCGGGCCATCCGGGCTCCGCGCACAGTGGCCGCGTAACCCGGGGCGGTGGAAACCGGAGATGAATCCTGGTTCGCTTCCAGTTCCGCAAAGTTACGATAAAGTAAAGTTAGGCGATCGGGATGCGAGTCTTCCAGGGCCCGGGCAGCGGCGGCCAGAGAGAGGAACCGGGAGCCCGTGTGCGTCTGTGCCGTGGTCAGGACGGCCAGGGCCAGTCCCGGGTCTGTCTCGATGAGGCTGCGGTACTCCGCCGGGGCGGCGTTTCTCGCGAGTAACTCGTGCAGGGCCGCGGGGGTCCCCTGGGCCGGCGGCAGAAACGCCGGGGATTCCGTGGCAAACTGCCCGCGCTCCTCCAGCTTGTGCGAATAGTGACGGATATCGGTGGGGATGATCAGGCGCGAGCTACAGGTTGAGCCTCCCAGATCAAAGTGGAAGTTTTTCGTGCCGATCCCCGACTCCCGCAAGAGCGAAAACGACAGCAGAATGCCCAGGCCCGCACCTTCGGCTCCCGCCCGGGCCTGTTCAAGTTCTGCGATGAAGCTGGTCATCCGTTCGGCGCGTTCCCATTTTTCTTTGATCTTCCCACGTTCCGCTTCCGTAATGTCGCCGGCGCTGCTGATTGTGATCTGGATATCGTCGACGTTTATGATTTCAAGGGTAATGCTGAGTCCCGGTCCGTTATGCCGCAACCGGGCGTCGCACTGTTCCGGTTCCGCGAGCGTGTCCGGAAACGTGGCCATGCCGCGCTCGTAGTCTTCGCTTGTGTGAATGTCAAGACCCAGGGCGGCGAAGTGCGCGCGTTTGAGATTTGCTTTATAGGCGTTGGATACGCATTCACTGATTACGGCCATGGCCGAGTTGCGCAGAAAGGAGAGGCCTCGCCGGGCGAGTAAGAAATACAGCGCGTGAAAGACCACGGCGACATACGGTTCCGCGAGGGTCGTGAAATCCAGCCGAGCCCGGCCGGTGGCCAGCAATGCATCGACGCACTGCCGCTTGCACTCATCTACGGAGCGGGGCGATTCGGGATTTGTACCGAATACCGTCATCACCCGTCTTCCTCACAACCTAGGAACCGCCGCCGTCGAGTTCGCTTTCTTCGTCGGCAGTCTTGAAGATTCCGCCCAACTGTGCCGTTTCCATAATTCGCTGCACCGGCCCGCGAACGCGCAGCAGTACGAACTGACCGCCGGCGGTGGTCACGCGTCGCCGAAAGTGCGAGAGCAGGGCAAGGCCGCTGGAGTCGAGGGCGCTCACCCGGCCGACGTCCACCGCTAACTTCAGCATATCTTCTTTTAAGACGTGCGCCGCGGACTCTTTGATTTTCGGAGAAGTGCGGAAGTCAAGCTCGCCGCTCAGGACAATGATCTTCCAGTCACCGGCTGCTTCCCGGATTTCCTCGATCATTTCGTTTCTCCCTGCGCGATGATTCTGATGGGCATCTGGATTTCGGTTTCGATCTCGCCTGGCGCTCCGCTGCGAACATGAATCTCGCGGATTTGGCCGTTGATGGGGCATTCGTGTTCGTAGCTCCAGTCGAAGAGCCGTTCGTAGCAGTGGCCCAGTTCCGAGCGGTCCCCGCGGTGCCGGACACAGGCCATATTGCCGCCGGGCAACTCGCGAATGGAGTACGGATCCGACATCTGCGGCTGTTCCAGTACGGGTACCGCCACTTCAACGTGGGGATCGTCGGTGCTCTGTTCGTCACCCCAGAGAAAGAGGGGCGAGCCTTCGATGGTGAAACTTGACTTATCCGCGAATTTGAGGAGGGCTTCGATGTGCTCCGGGACGTCGGTGTAGGTTCCGGGGCGGCGCATGGATAACACCCGGCGCGCGGGAATTTCAATGACGTTCACCGATGCCGTGAAGGGCTCTTCGTCCGCGAAGCGCAGGTCGCGGATTTCACGTTGAAGCCGCTGAATACTCTTCAGCCGCTCGGCCAACCAGCTCTCTTTGCTTTCCAGGGCTTTGAGGAGGGCCGCCGGGTTGCCGTCCTTTTCGTGCTGGAGGACGGTTTTGATTTCCTGGATCGAAAGATCGCAATCGCGGTAGGTCTTAATCCTGCGTGCCGTAAGGATTTGATGACGCTTGTAGTACCGGTAACCCGTGCTTTCGTCGGTGATAGCAGGATTCAACAATCCCACTTCGTCGTAGTATCGTAAGGTCTTCGCAGGCAGACCGGTGATGCCGGAAAACTGGCCGATCGTGTAAAGCATGGTTTCGGGAGGTTGCGCCGGGCGCAATCCTCGAAAGATCGTCCGCGCGCCGCGAGAGCGCAAGACGAATTTATTTTGATCCACGCAATCCTCAGAATACGAAGTAGATGAACTGGTGGCTGCCCACGGCGGTGGCAGGCATCACCAATCCGCCGACGACGGCCCCCGTGATTAGGAGTAGCCAGGGATCGTAGCGACGCAGGCGTTCCAGGAAAGCCGGCGAGGTTTCGCGGTACTGGACGATGTGAAAAAAGACGACGCCCAGGGTCATGACAAAGATCGGCTCCCAGTTGGACAGGCTGCGCAGGGTGAATACATCTTCGCCGAAGACATGCTGTGCATGGGTCGGATCGCCGCCGCCCGCGATGAAGTCCTGCAGGGCCGCGGCGGGCCAGTGAGTGAACAGGCCGCCGAAGATTTCCGCCATGATCCATCCCGACGAATAAAAGCGACCGTCGGCGTACTCCACGGGGTTCGAGCGAAACATGAGCGCGCCGAGGCAGAAGAGCCAGAACATGAACAGGATCTTCATCGTGATCAGCACGCGGTTTTTACGCGGCGTCGTATTGATGCCCAGGTCGTCTTCGACGAATCGTTCGATGGCCAGCAGCAGGCCCCAGAAGGCGCCCCAGGCCACATAGGTGTAATCGGCGCCGTGCCACAGTCCGCCGAGCGTGAACGTCACGGCCAGGTTGAAGTATGTTCGCCAGTGGCTCACGCGATTGCCGCCGAGGGGAATGTAGATGTAGTCGCGCAGCCAGGTGGCCAGGGTGATGTGCCAGCGCTGCCAGAGTTCCCGCGCGCTCTTCGAGAAATACGGCGCCCGAAAGTTTTCGGGGATGTCGTAGCCCAGGTTCTTCGCCACGCCGCGAGCAATGTCCGTGTAACCGGAGAAGTCGCAGTACACCTGAATCGAAAAGCACATGCCGGCGAGCATTAACGACCAGGCGTTGTAAGTTTGCGGCTCGCGAAAGACCGGCGCCAGGATGATCCCCATGGGATCTGCGAAGACGACCTTCTTTACGAGGCCGCCGAGAATCAACCAGAGCCCGTCGTACATGCGTCGCCGGTCGATGGACGGCGAATCGATCTGATCGATGAAGTCCGTCGAGCGCATGATGGGCCCGGCGATGAGCTGCGGAAAAAAGAGAATGAACAAGAAGAACCGCGCCGGTCCCGGATCGCGTTCGATGTGCCCGCGATGTACATCCACGACGTAGGCCGTGAGCTGGAACGTGTAAAAACTGATCGCGAGCGGGAGAAAGAGATCGATCTCTGCCGCGGCCTCGGGTACGGGAATGCCGGCGTCTTCCAGAATGCGCCGCAGAAAATCGAAGTACTTAAAGATGCCCAGGTTCAGCAGGTTCAGTACGACGATGATCTTGATGAAAACATCTTTGCGAGACTGGCTGCGTGCCCCGAGCAACAAACGCGAGAAGGCGTAGTTCAACGCCACCATGAACAGGAAGTGCGCCGTCCAGCGCAGGCCCCACCAGCCCTCGGACTGCAAACCCCAGGTGGCATAAAAAACGATCGAAGCAAAGATCAGGAAATACTGACGCAGGCGACCGCCGACGTTCCAGTAGACCGTGTAAACGATCGCAATGAAAAAGAGAAATACGAAGGAGTTGAAGAGCATCGAAAGTGGATAAGAAAAAATCTAAGTCCGCGCTGCTATAAATACGGTCGCACACACTCCGCCACAATGGGCACGAATTCTTCCACGGCCCGTTCCAGATCCATGGAGAGCGTGGCTCCGCAGGCATTGCGATGTCCGCCGCCGCCGTAGCGTTTGACCGCCGGCAAGAGATCCACTTCGCCCTTCGAACGCAGGGACGCCTTGGTGCGATCGGCGTCGCGTTCCGTGAAGAGCACGGCGGCCAGAATCTCGTCGGCTTCAATGAGTTCGTTCAGGATGCCGTCCAGATCATCGAAACTCGCGGAGACTTCGTCGAGCTGGCGGCGGCGAATGCTGAACCAGGCGATGCGGCGTTCTTCATCCACCCGCATGGAATCGTACAACAGGCGCCGCCCCCACAGCCGGCTGACGTTCCAGCTGGAAAACAAACGGTCGCCCATGTCCGCCGGGTTGACGCCCAGTTCCAGCAGGCGCGCGGCCACGCGATGGGTCTCGGGTTTCGTCTTCTGATAGCGAAAGTGGCCGGTATCCACCACCATGCCGGCGTAGATCGATGCGGCGATCTTGCTGTCCAGCTCCACGCCGGCCTTGCACAGCAGGTGATAGACCATCTCGGACGTGGAGCCGGCGTCGGCGTCCAGGAAGACCGAGCGAAAATCCGACGGCAGCCCGTCGTGGTGGTCGATGACCACTAAGTTCGAACGATCATCACTTACGTAAGAGCCCGCGTCGCCGGAGCGTTGCAGGTCCGAGTTATCCAGAAAAACCACCGTGCGGCCGTTCAGTTCCTCGCGCGGGATGTTCATGCTCGCGTCTTTGACACGGCGGTCCGGGTCCAGGAAGCGATAGCGCAGCGGCACCGGATCGTGATTGTAAATGATGACGTCCTTGCCCATTTCACGCAGCAGGTAGTCCAGGGCGAGTTCCGCGCCGATGCCGTCGGGATCCGGGCCGCGGTGCGTTGTTAACAGGAAACGATCTCCGGCTAAGAGGCGTTCCAGCAGGTTCCCGTAGAGCTGTTCGCTCAGGTCTTCGGCGCTGCTGTCTACGGTACCGAGCGTGCTCACTTCTGTCCTCCCATCCGTTCCAGAGATGCAATCAACTCTTTCGCCTTCGCGCGCAACGTTTCCGCTTCGTTTTCCAGTTCGTCGGCTTTCACCAGGTCGAGCAGTTGTTGGAGCACGTCGCCCATACGCGGTCCGGGTTTCATGCCGAGTTCCATGAGGCCGTGCCCGTCGATGCGGAGATTACGGATCTTCAGCTCGGCCTCTTCGGCGCGGATGCGTTCAATGTGCCGCATGAGATCTTTGATCGCCCGGGGCAGTGCATGATGTTTGCCCGAGCCTTTGCGATCGGCCAGGCGCAACGTGATGAGATCTTCCAGGGCTTCCGGCGCAACCTTGCGTACGAAGCGACGCACGGCACGATCGGTCCACTCGCTGGTGTAGTGGAACATGTGATTGCGCACGAGGAACTTCACGTGTTTGATGAGCTGCGGCGGGAAACCGAAGCGCTTGAGAATGCGATCGGTGTGCTTTGTGCTCACCACCTCGTGATTGTGGAACGTGGCCTCGCCGTTGCGCTGCACGCGCCGCGTATCGACCTTGCCCAGATCGTGAAAGAGGGCCGAGAGGCGCAGGGGCAGATTGGGCCCGTCCACCGCATCGCAGCTGTAGATGCTGTGAAAGAAGATGTCGTGTTTGTGATAGCGGTTCTGCGAAAGATCGCGGCCGGCGGCGAGCTCCGGCAGAAACCACTGGAGCAGGCCGATCTCATCGAGATACAAAAAGGCCCGGCTGGGCTTCGCGCCGCAGATGAGCTTCTTGAACTGGCGGCCGAGGAAGCGGCGACCCAGTTGCTGCAATTCTTTTTCGAATTCCGGGCGAGCAGAGTCCATGCGCAGGTCTTCCAGCAAGGCCTCGTCCAGGGAGAAATCCAGCATGGACGTGAGTACGGTGATGCGCACAATGTCCGCGGCACTCAGCGGGCCGGCTGGCCCGTCCGCGCGACGTAGGATTCCCGCTTCCAGGTCGGCCAGGCCCTGCTCATCGCCGGTCCAGGCGTTTTCGCCGGCATCGAACCGGAGGCGATCGATGGTAAAGATGGGGCCGTCTTCCCGGGAAGTCTCTTCGGTCGCGGCGGCTGCTCCGGCGTCGAAAACGATGCAGTGAAAGGCCGCTTCTTTCGCCCGGGCGTCCTCGTCGCGGGTGAGCGCGTTGCGCGGCGCCTCGGAGTCCGGAAACTCCAGCAGGAATTTGATTTCGTGCGGGAGCAGCAGCGGGCCGTCCGCCGCCGGCGATGCGTGCAGGACCGCCGCATTCTTTGAGCTGGAAAAACGCTCGTTGAGGCGCTGGAATTCCGCGGGTTCCGCGGCGATGCGGGCCACCGGAACGCGTGCGCGAATGAACTTGAGGCTCTGGCCGGATACCGGGGCGCGGACGTCCATCTCACTCAGCCAGTTCAGCAGGCTTTCGGGAGGATGAACCGGCGCAACAGCCGGGCGGTGGCGTGTAATCGTCGTAGTCACGTTTAGATGGAAGGGGAAAAATAAATTCGGTGCAAGTCTACCGTATACCAAAAAATAAGACGAATTATTCCGGGCAACCAGGCATTGAGAAACCAGTACGGGCAGCGCATTCTCGTGAGCCGTGAAGAGATCGCGACGGCGGTGGAACACATGGGCGCGGCGATTTCCCGGGATTACTCCGGACGGCAACTGACGCTGATCGGCGCGCTGAAGGGCTGCTACGTTTTCATGGCCGACCTGGCCCGGGCCATCCGGCTGCCGCTCTTCATCGATTTTCTGGAGGTCTCCTCGTACGGCGACGAGACGGAGTCCTCCGGCATTGTGAAGATTACGAAGGATTTCCAGCACAGCATTACCGGTCAGCACGTCATCGTCGTGGAGGACCTGGTGGATACGGGGCTTACCCTGAATCATCTCATGGAACTCATGGAAACGCGCCGGCCCGCATCCCTGGCCATCGCCGCCCTGTTGGTGAAACGCGAGAAGCAGCAGCTCCGATATCCCCTACAGTACTACGGCTACGACATCGGGGATGAATTCGTGGTCGGCTACGGCATGGATTACAGCGGCTTCTTCCGGAATCTCGACCACGTGGCGGTCTGGGAGCCGGATATGCAGCTTCCGGCCGGCGCCCGGGATGCCTGAAAATGTAGGAACTCCTACGGATTATGTCGCATAAGCCGGGAAAATGTGTAAGTTGTAACTAAAAACTGCAGATTTTTGATTGTTTCCGGCCCCGGACTGTCTTATCTGACTCATGTACCTGAAATCGTTCGACGATGTATGAATCGAACGGGGAGGTTCGCCATGAACCTGAACATTGTACCTATGGATGTGATTGAGTCTCAAGCCCGGAACGCTCTGGATGCAGGCATTGGTCTGTATCACACCGTCCGCTGCCGGATCGAAGAGCTGGAGCAGGACGTCCAGACCGCGGTCTCCAGCGCCCGGGACGTCTTCGAGGACCTGGTCACCCAGGGCGCCGCCGAGCAAAGCGGTACGGCCGTCCGGTTGCGGGGGCTTCTTGATGAAGGGATTGATTACGTCAGCCAGTCTCGCTGGAAAGACGATCGTCGCTCCGGCTACGAAAGCATTACCGAGCCCCTGCGTCGCCGCGGCGAGTGGCCGTCTTCTTTCGATTAAATTGATGGTATCGCCGAACGTAGTAAGTTTTTTTTATCGATAAAGCTGATAAATAAAATTTACTAATTGCTCCGTGAGGCGAGCGGGCAACCTTGCCCCCATGGGAAGGTTTGCCGCGCCGACCCGGTTTGCCGGGTTATTGCCGGTGGTGCTGTTGCTGACGACCGCGTGCCTCGACGGTCAGGAGTGCAGTTCTACCGATATCTCCTGCAACGAACTCAGCCTGGCCGTGCTCGGTGGGCTTGTGCAGACGCAGAGCGAGAGTGCGTCTGCTTCGCCCGAGTCCGGTAGTGACGGCAGTGGCTCCGGGGGCAACGGTATCCCGGCCTTCCGCCACATTTATCTCATAATCACCCCCAAAGACGGCAACCTGGGCGGTATCACCGGCGCGGACGCCGCCTGCCTGGCGGACAATCCCGGTTTATCCGGAACGTTTCGAGCCATGATTGTCGACGGCGCTGCGCGCATTGCGTCGGTGACGGCGAATGCCGGAGACGGCCAGATGGACTGGGTCTTGCAGGCCAATACTGAATACCGTCGACAGGATGGAACCACTGTCGTCGGCACAACGAATTCCGCGGCACTCTTTACGTTTCCCCTGGACAACGCCTTCGGTTCCGGGCCGGCCTGGACCGGCCTCGATACGGACTGGACCGCGCATCCGGACAACTGCACGAACTGGGGGGTGACCACCGGTAACGGCAGCAGCGGCAACTCCGGACAGGTTTCCCAGCAGGCGATTCGGCAGAACTCCCCGGGGTGTTCCTCGCTGCGTTCGTTGATCTGCGTGGAAGTTCCCTGAATTCCGAACCGGTCTTCAGTTGGAATTCGCAGGTTTTGGTTCGTCCATGCGCTGCAAAAGTTGCACGGCTTCTTCGAGATCCAGTACGGCGTGAAAGTAATCGAGGTAGCCGAGCATGTTCAGATACTGGTATAATTTTTCCGAAAGCTGGGTGCACACGAATACGTGGCCGCGTTCTTTGAGTTTGCCTGCAAGTTCGATCAAGAAGTTCATACCCACGTTGTTGATGTAAGTCACGTGCTTGAAGGTGAGTATGATGTGCCGGCTCAACTGTTCTTCTTCAAAGAGTTTCCGAAATGCCTTTTCCAGACGCTTGCGAGTGCGTTCGTCCAGCGGTCCCATCACCTGGACCATGCTGACGTCGAAGTCACGCGGTAGTTTGCTGTGGGCCACGGGACCGTAGCTACGAACAGAGTCCGCATCGTTTTTGCGGCTTTCCAGGACACGGGCCCGCGCGGCGTTGATGGTATCGAGTAGTTCTCGGGAATCGATCGGCTTGCGCAAGAAATCGAAGGCTTCGCTCTTCAATAACTCGAGCGCTGTGCGTGCATCCGCCGCGCCGCTCATCAGAATCACCGGCACGTCGGAGTCGATGGTTTTGCATTCCCGGAGAAGTTCCAGGCCGCAAATATCGGGCATTTTGTAGTCCGAGAGGACGACGTCAGGACGACGGTTGCGAAAGGATCGCAGCGCATCCACGGCGTTGTTGTGGGAGTGGACCTCGAAGCCCCGCCGTCGTAGATAGACCGCGAATTCTTCGATGACTTCCGGTTCATCGTCCACTAATAGTATCTTTGTCATGGTTTGCTCCTGCTTGCCGGCCGAGGCCGGCCTTAATTGGAAAATCGATTACAAATCGTGCGCCGCCTTCGGCGGAGACGCCGGCCTGGATGCTGCCCTCGTGGGCCTCAATGATGCCGAAGCTGATGCTCAAGCCGAGGCCCGTACCCTTGCGACCGAGTTTCGTGGTGAAGAACGGTTCGAAGAGTTTCTCCCGGATTGTTTCATCGAAACCGGGGCCGGTGTCCTCGTGGATGACTTGAATCTTGCGGTTCTCGCGATCGTTTCTGACACTGATGCGAATGAGGCGCGGCCCGCCCCGATCCGCGGACTCGATGGCGTGTACGGAGTTTGAGATCAGATTCATAAATACCTGGCTCAACTGAGTCGTATCTCCGGGAATGTGCGGGAGTTCCCGCTCGATGTTCAGTTGCAGTTCGATATTCTTTTGCGCGACGAGATGGTCGGCCAGCTCCAGGGCGTCCGCCAGCGCGTCTTTAATATCGATCATATGAAACTTAGAAGAAACGTCGCGGCCGAAGAGGCGGAGCTGATCGATCAGCCTCGTGACCCGCATCACCATCTTCCGAATTCTGCCCACGCGCACCGCGATGAAATTCGTGTCCGGTTCGCCGTGCGGCGCCAGGTCCAGTTCCTCGTGAATCAGCTCCGCGGCCAGGCAAATGACGCTCATGGGCTGATTGATTTCATGGGCGATGCTGGTGGCCATCTGTCCCAGGGTTGCCAGTTTCTTAGCCTGGGTCAGGCGCGTGCCGAGAGTCTTATACTCGGTGATGTCGTCCGCGACACAGACGACGCGCGGCAGTGTGCCGCCGTTGATCAAGGGCGCGAACGTGGCGCGCAGGATTTTCTTCTCCCCTGAAAACCAGTCACTTTCGCATTCCACCTGCTGCGGCGTGGATGTTCTCACGGTACGGTAGTAAGCTCGCAGCAGGCGGGACCGGTCCTTGGGCGCGACCGAGTGAACAAAGCTCACATCCAGCTTCTTTTTCACGGGATGGCCGTCCAGCATAGGCGCCCCGCCGGGAAAAAGGAAGCGGCCGTCCGGTTCGATGACGAACGTTAAGTTGCGCGTACTCGCTATTACGGCGCTCATGAGCTCGTTCGCTTCCTGCCGCCGGCGTTCGGCATTTACCCGCGTCGTAATATCCACCGTGGTAATGGCGGCGAAGTTTCTGCCTTCGCAATCCCGGAAGCCGGAAATATGCGTCGCATACCAACACTGACGTCCGTTTTTTTCGGCCGCGTACTCGTGATAAAACTGTCTGCCCGTGCCGGCGAGTATCATCCGTAGTTCCTGGGCGGTTCGCCGGGCGCAGGCCGAGTACTCCTCGCCCCTGGCTGCAATCTCATCGCAGATCTGAAGATAATTCTGACCGGTCGCGGCCCTGGTATGTTGTGCGCCCAGGACATGTCGACACTGAAGATTCGTACGGATGATCAATCCGGTGCGGTCGATGATCTTTATGCACGGCTCAAGGGAATCGAGGATCAACTCAAGGAACTCATGCTCCCGTTCGGCAATTACATCCTGTCGCATGCCGGTAGCAAACACCAGATTGCGACGAATTACAATCGGCGCCGTCGTAAACTTGTTCTGGAAAATGTCTTAGGACTTTGTCCTGGGTTGCGGGGCGGAGCAGCCAACCTCAGAGCGAATCAGAGCACCGGAATTCTGCGGCACCCTGTCCGATGCGAACGCTCAGTGGTGCCGGTCTTCGGATTCGATGAGGCTGTGCGTCACCGCGTAGCGAATGAGTTCATAGCTCGATTGGAGCTGCATCTTGTTCAGGATGTTGGCGCGATGTGTACTCACCGTCTTCACGCTCAGCCCCAGATGCTTCGCGGCAACGCTCACGGAGTTACCGGCGGCCAGCAGGCGGAAGACTTCGAATTCGCGATCCGTCAACGTGTCATGAACGTTTTCCGGCGTTCGGAAATGGCCGGCGAGCTCTTGTGCGGTTTCATCGGAGACGAACCGCTTTCCGTCGAGCAACGTTTGTACCGCGCGGCGAACCTCGTCTTCCGGAGCCTGTTTGTTCAAGTAGCCGTCGCCGCCGGCCCGGAAGACGCGCACGGCGTACGTCTTCTCCGGATACATCGAGTATACGAGCACCGGCAATCCCGCGTAGCGTTTGCGAAGTTCTTTCAGGGCCGCGAGGCCGCTGGTATCCGGCAGATTGAGATCCAGAATTACGAGATCGATGTCGCGGTTGGCGAGTAGATCGAAGGCTTCTGAGACCCGCCCGGCCTGATGTACGGTCGCCTGGAGTTCTTCGCTCAGAACGGTCTTCAATCCGGAACGAAGCATGGGATGGTCGTCGACAACGAGGATAGCTCTGCTCTTTTTCAAGCTCCGATCTCCAGCAGAACGGGTTCTACGATGCGCAAAGGAACGGCGAGGGATACCTTCGTCGGCCCTCCCGGCCGCGATTCCAGGTGCAGTTCGCCGCCGATGGCCACGGCACGTTCACGCATGCCGATCAGACCCAGGCTCCTGGAAGTCCAGGCGTACTCGGGCTCAAAGCCGCGGCCGTCGTCTTCCAGGCTGAAATAGAAGCGGCCGTCCTCTAGCCGCAGGGTGATGTAGGCGTGTTCCGCATGGGCGTGCCGGGCGACATTGGTCAGGCACTCCTGGCAAATCCGATACACCTGGCGGCTCTCTTCGAGGGGGAACTGAGGATCATCCATGGCCGTAAAGATGATCCGGACGCCGGTCATCGCTTCGAAGTTTTCGGCCGACGTCTCGATGGTCTCCGGGAGCGAGCGCTCGCGTAAATCGATGGGCCGCAAATCCGCCGCGATGCTTCCGGCGGAATCGATGAGACCGTCGATGGCCGTCAGGAGCCAGGCCTTCAGCTTCGGCGGCGATTTACTGAGGCCGTTCTTGAGCACGGCGCTCGCTTTCAGCTTCAGCGCCGTGAGTTCCTGGCCGAGCTGGTCGTGCAGATCGCGGGCGATGGAACCGCGTTCTTCTTCGCGAATCTTTTGCAGCCGCATCATGACATTGCGCAGCTCGCCCGTGCGTGCGCGTACCACATGATCCAGGCTGCGATTCATATCCGCGAGTCCCCGGCTTTGCCGGCGTGCATGGAGACCGAGATAGGTCACCGTGCCGAGCAGGACGGCCAGGAGCCAGCCGCCAATCAGTAGAAGCCAGGGCGTTTCCGAAGTATGCGCGTCCAGCATCGCCTGTCCGGGAGCGATTTGCATTTGCCAGTGCTTGCCGAATGCGTCGAGGGGACGCTCGATGATGTGTTCGCTGTCCGTGTTCCACTCGGGATGTTCATAAAGCACGACATCACTCTGCGGCGCGCTGATTCGGGTGAAAAAGGCTCGATTCGGATACGCACTGTCGAGGATGCTTTTCAGGAACTCCCGGCTTTCGAAGACACCGCCGATGTAACCTTCAAACCCTTGTTCGTCGTGGATCGGATGGACCGTAATGAAGCCGCGGGCGCCCTGAATCAATTGAACGGGCTTCGAAAGATACGCCCGGCGATCCCGGCGGGCACGTTCAAAGAGTTCGCGGCGATAGTCCCGTGAGTTCAGGTTGAAGCCCTGCACGGACTCGTTGCCGCGCAGGGGGACGATCCACTGAATCCTGAGGTCCGCGGAGACGTACTGGATGGCCCGAAAGTTTTCCAGATCCTTGAGGTAGGCTTTGACATCCTGCTCCCATTCTTGATACGGCATGGGGCCGGGACGTCGGGCCCAGCGGCCGGCCATGCGATCCAGGGCTTTTACGCGTTCACGCAACTCGTCCTCAAGGTGGATTTGGTACTTGTGGGCTTCCTGATCGGTGAGTTCGCGGACGTGTTTGTGCTCGATGAGCAGGACCTGTACGCAGGCAATCACCGTCGCCACCGCGGTGCTGGCGGTCAGTATTGCCGCGGGGATCAGGTGTGGCGGCGCATTCGGAAAGATATTCCTGTGCGTTTCTGGCTTCATGGCACTTATGCCTGAGTGGGCCGTGAAAGTGTAACACCGATGTCGTACTATGGCAAAGGATTTTTTGAGGAGGTGCGTGAATGAGTGCCAATGTCCGCTAATGCGGAGAACGATTCACACGTGGCCGGGCACTATCTGGTCAAATCTCACCATCTATCACCATCTGATAGACCGCTTCCAGGCGCTCGGCGCACTTGTGTAACTCGTGGTCTTGCGCGATCTCGACGCTTTGTTTCGAGAAGCGCGCGTAGAGTTCGTGGTCGCCGAGAAGCTCCAGGGTTTTGTCGGCGAGGGCGATGTGATCGAAGGGATCGACGATGAAGCCGTTGCGATTGTCCTGGATGAGTTCCGGTAACGCGAAGGCGTCCACGCCCACGCAGGGCAGGCCGCACGCCGCGGCTTCGAGGACCACCAGGCCCTGGGTCTCCATCGTCGAAGCGGTGAGAAAGAGATCGTAACGGGGATAGATTTTCGGCAGCTCGGCGTAGTCCACGAAGCCGTGGAAGACAACGTTCTCGTCGATGCCTAACTGTTTCGCTTCGATCTTTAACGAGGTGAGGGCCGGCCCGTCGCCGTAGATGTCGAGCATGGTGCCGGGAATTTTTTCGATGATGCGGGCCACGGCCTTGAGCACCACGTCGCAGTTCTTTTCGTAGCTGATGCGTCCCACGTGCAGCAGGCGGGGCGCCTTTGCGTCGCCGGGGCCGCTTTTGGGCACGCCCTGGAAGCGGCTCAGGTCGAGGCCGTTCGAGACGACTTCGACGGGCGTGGTGACGCCTTCGTTCAACAGCTCGTCTTTGATCAAGTGTGAAGGCGTGATGATGAGCTTGCCGGTTTCGTAGAGGCCGTTGCAGAGTTTGAGGATGATCGTTTTCTTGAGGGTGTTGCCTTTCTTGCGTTCGATTTTATCGAGGTTCTTTTTGACCTTTTTGTTGCTCTTGAAGAAGTTCAGCAGGGTGTCGACCTTCAGCAGGCGATACAACGAAACGTAGGTGTCCTGCTCCTGAACGAGGGTGTGGTAGGTGCCGATGAGCGGGACTCCGTACATCTTCGCCGCGAGTACGCCGTACTGGCCGAGCAGCCCGGGAGACTGGATGTGCACCAGGTCCGGCTTGAACATCGTCATGGCTTTGGTGATGCGTTTGTGCGAGGGCAGGACCATCTTCACGTCCGGGTACGACGGCAGACCCGTGTTGCGAAAGCGGACGATCTCGACGCCTTCCGGAGTCGGCACCTCGCCCTCGACGTAATCCGGCGCACAGATCACGAAACGATGGCCTTTCTTCGAAAGAATCTCCGTGAAGTTGCTCACGCTGATGGCGATGCCGTCGACTTTCGGTAGATAGGTATCGGAAAAGATTACGATGTTCATATTTGCG
The DNA here is from genome assembly GCA_965227295.1 of Leptonemataceae bacterium. GTDB lineage: Bacteria > Spirochaetota > Leptospiria > Leptospirales > Leptonemataceae > JANSYA01. The sequence goes on from OZ245742.1 coordinate 1,765,636, forward strand.
GGTGTTGTATCAAAGTCCGCGCACTTTGTATGTCTCTTTTTTTACGGTGATTCGTCGGGGTTGGGTTTTTCGTCGGGCAGCGCGGTTTCCGCCGGTAGCTCTTCGTCGCCGTCGGTTTCGATGCGCCGGCTTTCCTGACGAAAGGCTTCGCGCAGCGGATTCAACTCCTCGTTCAACGTGGCCAGGTAGCACGCATCGTGATGCAGCCGAAGCGCGCCGTATAATAAGAAGACAATCAGTACCGAGGCCAGGCTGAGTCGCGCCGCTCGCCAGGCTCGCCGGGTGGGACCGTAACGCTCAATCCAATCACCACTGAATTTTCTGGGCGGCGCATTCGCTTCGTCGTCACGCAGGGCTTTGAGCGACGGGCCGGTGTCCTCGGGATAGAGAAAGAGCAGGGCCAGCGCCGAGAGGAAAACGAAGGCGGCCAGGGCGGCGGTAATGGGATAGAGAAGTGGAATCAGCGCGAGGCCGACGCAGAGAAAGGCCAGTCCCAGGAGGACGTAGGCCGAGATTCCAAAGAGGGCCTGCCGCATGGGCGTGAGCGTAGATTGCGGCCGGACGGCGGCAACCGGTTTTTCCCGGTTCAGCGCGATCGGCAATGTCCATTATTTACGTGACAGTGTGCCCGCGGGGCGCGAGATCATCTAAAACACTCAGGAGTTTTTCATTATTATGGCTCAGGTTACTCTCAAAGGCAATCCCATCAACCTTGAAGGCAGCATGCCCGGTGTGGGCGACGCCGCCCCGGACTTCAAAGTCGTAAAGGACGACATGTCCGTCGTTTCGCTCAAAGACTTTGCCGGTAAGACCAAAATCCTCGTGGCCGTTCCGTCGCTGGATACGCCGGTCTGCCAGAAAGAAACCCGCGAATTCAATCAAAAAGCAGCGTCCCTCGACAACACCGAGGTCATTGTGGTGAGCGGCGATCTGCCTTTCGCCATGAAGCGCTTCTGCTCCACCGAGGGCATCGACAGGGTCACCGTGGGGTCGCAATACCGCGATTTCAGTTTCTCCAAGGCCTACGGCACGCACCTGGCCGATGGTCCCCTGGCCGGCCTTTCGGCCCGCGCGGTCTTCGTCGTGGACAAGGACGACAAAGTAAAGTATGTCGAGCTGGTGCCGGAAATCGCCGAAGAGCCGAAGTACGACCAGGTTCTCGAAGCCGCCAAAAACGCGTAAGCTTAGCTTTGAGCGAAGAAAACTTAATGGAATCGCCGGTATCATCGACACCGGCGGTGTCCGCGATCGTCGGTCGATTAAGCGCCGGCCTCGACGAACTCGTTCACCGCCTGGCGGGAATCTTTAAGGATCCCGAGCGGGCGGTGGTCGAGTATCTCCGGGACCACGAGCTGGACGGCACCCAGGCACGCGTTACGTTCTTGCGTTTGCACCTGCCGCTGCTGTTGCTGATGGTCGTTGCGAGTCTGCTGTCCCCGCTCGCGCACCTGGGCGTGCTCGGTTCGTTTTCGTTGTTGTTGCACGTGCTTGTACCGCCGTTCTTCGCGTTCGGACTCTTGCTGCTCGCCGTCGTCTTCGATCAGATGGCGCGTTATTCCCGGCACCCGCGCGTCGAAGAGCCGGGCGAACTCAAGATCGGCGGAATCGCGCTGTTTCTGTTTCTTCCGCTTTCGGCTACGGCGCCGTTCTTCTTCGTGCATCCGTTGATCGGCCTGCTCATGTTGCTGCCGGCCGCCGTGTACTGCGGTTACATTGCCCTCGAAGTCACGGCGGCGTTGTATGAGATCAGCCTCGCGCGTTCGTTTACGCATCTGGTGAACGCCGCGTTGCTGGGCCTCATTCCCGTGGCGGTGCTGGTGCTGTTATTCAACGTGATGCGAAGCATTAGCATTTTGAAGGGGTAAGTGGTATTTTTTGCCACAGAGGGAAGATAGAACAGGAGTATGCGAGGCAGACGTTTTTTTGATCAGGGTGATGTTACGAACGGGTGTCTTTGCGTGAGGGATCGGAAGGGTCGCGAAGCGAGTCTTTGCGCAGCAAAGACCGAAGCCGAAGGCGGAGCCCTGGAGAGCCCGGCGGCCCGCCGCCTTCGCGGCGCGGCGGGCCGGCACGCCCAGAGAAGGGTCGCCTCGCATTTTGCTCTAATGTTCGGCGCTGTGTGATTAGTGAAGGCGCGTTTAAGTTTCATGAAAATACACTTAATCGGCGTGGGCGGAGTGGCCATGGGGAACCTGGCCGCCATGTTAAAGCAGATCGGTCACAAGGTGAGCGGATCGGACAGGCCGTTGTACCCGCCCATGTCCGATAAACTCAAGGAGTGGGGCATCGAGGTCAAACAGTTCGACGAACGCAACGTAAAGGGCGCGGACCTGGTGATCGTCGGCAACGCGATTTCGCGCGGGAACGTCGAGGCCGAGTACGTGTTGAACGAACGCCGGCCGTACATGAGCATGTCCCGGGCCCTGGCCGAGTTCTTCCTGAAAGATCGTCGCGTGATCGTGGTGGCCGGGACGCACGGCAAAACCACGACGACGTTTTTGATTGATCACATCCTTTCGCACACCGGGGAGAAGCCCGGGCTGTTCGCCGGCGGCGTGCGCGGCGACGGCATGGACGGCTTTCGTGTGCCGGAGAAATCGCCGTACTTTGTGATTGAGGGCGACGAGTACGACACGGCGTTCTTCGACAAGGCCGCGAAGTTTTTACATTACCGGCCGCGCTTCGTGGTGCTGACTTCCGTGGAGTACGATCACGCCGACATTTACGAAAACGAACGTGAGTACCGGCGCGCCTTCGCGCGATTGCTGCGCATTGTTCCTTCGGAAGGTGCCGTAATCGCCTGCGCCGGAGATCGCGGCGTACGCGAGGTCCTGCACGGTTACGAACTCGCGCCGGTGCAATGGTACGGGTCGGCGCAGTACGGCAAAAAGATCGGCAAGATGTCCGCGCGCAGCGGCGCGAACTTTCTCGGCGGGCTCTACTCGTTTCGGCGTCAGGGTCGCCGCGTGGACTTCGACTTCCCCGGCCTCGTCGAAGACTTTGCGCTCATCGGCGAACACAATACCGCCAACGCCATGGCGGCGGCTCTGGTCGCGCGTTACGCCGGCGTACCGAAGGCGCAGATTGTCCGCGCGTTACGGAGTTTTCCCGGAGTGTTGCGCCGCCAGCAGGTGCGCGTGGATCTTCCCCGTTCGCAGGCCGTCGACGCGCCGATTACTTTCATCGAGGACTTTGCCCATCATCCCACGGCCGTGAAGGCGACGATTGCCGCGGTGCGCGAGGCCTATCCCGGGCGGCACGTGCATGCCCTGTTCGAACCCCGGAGCGCCACGTCGCATCGCAGCGTCTTTCAGCGCCGCTACGCCACGGCCCTGGCTAAGGCGCATTCGGTGTATGTTTGCGACGTGTTCGATAAAAACAAAGTCCCCGCCGGGGATCGCCTGGACGTTAAGAAAATCGTAGCAGACATTAAGGCCTCGCGCAAGTCGGCGCGGGGCGGCGCGGCGGTCTTCGGCAAAGACGCGGACGATCTCTTTGAGCGCTTTCGCAAGAACTTTACGCCCTCTTCGAAGGGCGACGTGATCCTCGCCATGTCCAACGGCGCCTTCGGCGGCATTTATCCGCGCATCGATGAGTTGCTGAAGGCCCTGGCAGTGAAGAAAAAATAGTGACAGCATGTGCGGCGCGGTTACGTTCAGGACATGCTGCGCCGAATCACAATTGCAACGCTTCTGTTTCTAAGTTTAGTATTTTTTGCGGGCTGTGAATATCTTTCCGATCCCAATCTGCTGCGTAAGTCTTCGGACAATACCGACGAGTTCCAGTGCACGTTGACGTCGCCGGACGAAGACGGCATCCTCAAACAACGCGGCTACGACTACAAGTTACGCTGTGAGGCCAAACAAGGGCCCGTGCGCTTCGTGAACCTGCGCGCGTCCATTGTGGGCACGGAGTACGTGGACGGTCGCTCGCGCTCGCGTTCCCTAGGCGAAAAAACGATCCGCAGCAGCCCGGTCGTAGTGACTCCGGACCAACCCTTCGAATACAGCGGGCGGCTGAACGTCAGTGCCTTCGGGGCCTGGAGCGGTCGCCGCGCGCTGCATGTGAGTTCGGTCATCGACTACCCGGACGATCCGGAACGCAGCTACGAAGAAGAAGAACAGGACAAGATCAACCGGCCCTGGCGTTACAAACTGCTGGTCGTGAAAAAACTTTAATGTCGGCGGGCTGACTGCTTATGCGTAAAATCTACGGAGTTGTAATCATTGTTTGCGCGTTGCTGGTCTTCGCCGTCGGCGGTGCGTACGTCGTCGGGGAGTACGAACGCCCGCCGCTGATCAGCGAGGCGCAACTGGCGGAGATGGACGCGCAAAGCGCGGAACTTACGCGATCGCAGGCGGAGCAAACCACGTCCACGATGCGCACCACGGCGTGGATCAGTTTCGCCGGGGCGTCGATCGCGGCGTTGCTGATGGTCTTCACCGGCGTGCGGTTGATCCTCGCGGCTCCGGATTAAATCTTCCAGGAAAAATGGATCGACTTTTGTTAGGGAAATGTTAGTGTTTCCTTAAGTGGTATGATCCGTGCGATTTTTCTGCGCATTGTGCCGACCTGCCTGGCGCTGCTGAGTGGGGCCTGCCTGTGCGGCCATCCCCTTGTCGGCATTCTGGACACCATCTGCAACGTCGATCAGTTGCAGCGCATGAGTACGAACCTCTCGGCTTACAACCAACTCGCTACCGATATCGACGCGTCGACGACAACTTCGTTCAACGGCGGCCTCGGCTTCGAACCCATCGGCGACTCGACGACGCCGTTCAGCGGTAACTTCAACGGACAATACTTTAGCATCAGCAAGCTTTACTTTAATCGGCCGACTACGGATCGTGTCGGCTTCTTCGGCCAGACGAGCAACGCCGTGATCGAAGGCTTTTATCTGACTCAACTGGACATTGCCGGCCAGGGCCGGACCGGCGGCGTGGTCCGGCATATGAGCGGCGGTACATTGGGTGAGGTTTCCACGACCGGTTCCGTCACCGGTAACGCCAATGAAACCGGCGGCATCGCCGGTGTCGTCGTCGGCGCGGGGGCCGTCGTGGAGCGGGTCTATTCGAAGGCGACGGTAACACAGAACACCGGCGGCCTCATCGGCCTTGTGCGCGATGCGGCCGTGGTCCGGGACAGCTACTTCGCGGGTTCCGTCAACGCCCCGTCGGCGACGCTCAAGGTCGCCGGTCTCATCGGTCACGTCTGGAACATCGGCGGCTGCGCGTCGCCGGATACCCTGGAAACGAGTTACAGCACCGGCAGTCTGAGTTCCGCCGACACCCTTCAGGCGGGCGCCGTGGGCCAGATACAGGGGTGTATCGGCGCTAACGTCTACTGCCTGGATACTAAGGATTCCGCCGCGCAGGAGTGTCGCAACGACCTGGCCGGCGGCTCCATGACCGGCGGGCGGCGGACCCCGGCGCAGCTCAATTGCCCGACCTTCGCCGGGGAAACCTGCAACGGGATTGCGACGTACTCCGCGTGGTCGTCTTCGGTCTGGAATTTCGGCGACGCCTCACAGAATCCCTGGCTGCGCTGGACGGGCGATACGCCGCCGTAAACTTTCGCGAAGTGAATCTTTGCGAGGTGTACGTCTACTGCTTTGCGTACTGCGGCAGATACTTTTCGGGATTCGCCTGGAAGGCCTTCCGATGCGCGGCGGATTGGAAGCGGTACTTTGCGCCGGCGTGTTCGGTCTTGAACTGTTCTTTGCCTTTGACCGCCTTGTCGTCTTTGAAGTACGCGACGACGTCATAGCCGTCCACGGCCAGGCCGCCGAAGTAGGATTTGTTTATCGGGCCGGCCAGGAGCGGAGACCGGAATTTTTTGGGCGTCTGCCCGGCCGCGCCGCGGAGACGGCCGGGCACCGCGCTTTCTAGGGCTCCGCTACGCTTCGGTCCTCCGCTTCGCTTCGGACTTGCGGCTGCGCCGCAACCCTTCCAATCGCTGACGCGAAGAGTACAAGAATCCAGATCCTCTCACTGCAACGTAAACGTAATCGTCGTATCCCACACAAAATCCTGGGCCGCGCCCGAGGCGTCCGTGTAAGGTCGCGACTTTAACTTTGTTTTTTGTAAGATTAAGCGACGAATCGACGCGACGAACTCCTGCTCGAAAGCCGCGTGGGACCCGCCGGCGCTGCGGATGTTCCGCACACGCACGTCCCGAATGCGCCCGCCGGCGTCGATGTACAAACGAATCGCCGCCGTGACGCGACCCAGGTTCGCGTTGCGCGCCGCGGACGGATAATCATCCGGGCCCTGGTTCACGTCCAGCAGGGCCGTGTAACGTTGCGAGAAATCCATCGTCGGGTCGACGGCGTTGTTCCAGTTGATCTCATCGACCTCCTTTTTCTCCACTTCGACGATCTCATTCGAAAGATCTTTCGACTTCGCCTGGGGCGCCTCGTCGATCTCCTGGTATTCGATGAACGTCATCTCCGTGCTGAGTTCCAGGTTCACCGCGTCCGGATCGCCGACGGGCCAGAGCTGGATCACGGCCTCGGCGATCAGTACGACGAGGAGTTGCAACGCGAATCCGGCGACGCACCATTCGCGGAGTGTCCAACCACGCATGCGTTCCACCAGGTCGTTGAACCAGCCCGGCACTGTGGCCAGGGGCGGCGGGGAAGTCATGGCCGCGTTCATGATTTTGCCTCCGGTCGTGTGGTTATGATCATGCGGCGGATGCCGGCGTTTTTCAGCTCTTCAATAACGCGATCCACCTGACGGTAAGGTAAATCTCGTTCGATGTTAAGATAGACCCGTACCGCCGCCGGGGCGAAAGCCGCGCGTTCGCGGACGGCTTCGCCCAGACCGGCGAGATGGATGCGTTCATTGAAGAAGTAAGCCTCGTCACGACCGGCGAGTTCGGCGTCCACGTAGATCACGAGCGGATACGGCGAGTTCTGGCTCGGGCTCGCCAGTTCCGGTACTTCGACCGTGCGCGGTTTTTGATCCGTGACCATCGTGGTGGCGATGTAAAAGATCAAGAGCAGAAACGCCACGTCGCCCATGGCGCTGAGCGGGATCATGCCCGCCGCCCGGCGCTTACGTCGTGCGGGTACCGCGGCCTGCATCACATCGTCTCCCGGTCGATGCCCAGGGAAATCTGCTGCATGCGAATTTCGCGGAGCATTTGCAGAATGCCTGGAACGGCCTGGGCCGGGGCGTCGGCGTGCACCCGGACGCTGACGACCAGCTCCGGATTTTCCGTGCGCCGTTCCTGAATGTCCCGGCGCATTTCGTCCAGTTCCACGGCCTCGCCGTCGATCATCAGTGCACCGGCGGCGTTGACCTTAACTTTGTACAGGTTTTCTTTAAGAATTTGCATGGGTGGTGCGTCCTTGCGGGGCAGCGGTAATTCCACCCCGCGCATTTCCAGTAGAGCGCTCGCCGCGAGAAAAAAGACGATCAGCAGGAACGCAATGTCCGACGTACTCGACAGCGGAATCTCTTCGACCACGCGGCGCTTCCGCCGCGCTATCAGCGTGTCGCCGGTCACGCCGCGACTCCTTCCGTGCGCACACCTTCCGGATTCCGTTGTCGCGCCACCGCGCGCACCAGGGCTCCCGCCGATCGTTCCAGTTCGAGCGTAAACTCATCGATGCGATACAAAAAGAGCTGATACACTAAGTACGTCGGAATCGCAACTAAGAGCCCCGCCGCCGTTGTGATCAGCGCCTCTTCGACGCCGCCGGCCAGGTCCTGGGCCGTGGGCGCCGCCTTCTCCACGAACTGCAGGAACGACACGCGCATCCCGACGACGGTGCCGAAGAAGCCGAGCAATGGAGCCAGGTTTCCCAGGTTCGCGAGCAGACCGAGGCCGCGTTCCAGGCGGCCGATCGCCAGGTTCGATGCCGTCTGGATATCTCCCTGCAACTGACGCGCCGCTTTTTCGCCGCGCTCGCCGTGGTTTTCTACGAGGGATTCGCGCAAAACGTTCGCGATCAACGTGTCCCGTTCGTTGAGCATCGTATGCGCGGCGGGAATGCCGCCCTGTTGCAGGGCTTCCGTAAGATCTTCATAAAAACCTTTCACCTCCAGCTTCGCGCGTCGAAAGTAAAAGTAACGCTCGAGACCGAACGCGACGATGATCGTCGAAACGATCGCCAGGCCGAGCATCGTGAGTCCGCCCTTGTAAATAACCGCGAAGATCGACTCGCTTTCCGGAGCGGCATCATCTGCCGTCATCGGGACTTCGGCGGCGGCCTCCTCGCCCGGAGTCGCCTCCTCGGTGAGTTCGGGCGTTTCCGGCGGAGGTTCTTCGCGAACTTCCTGGGCGTAGACAGCGGTGCTCAGCGTAATCAGTACAAGCAGCGCCAGTGCGTAGTGTAAGATGTGTAAAGGTTTACGTTTCATGGTGTCCTCGGTTGTTGGTTGTAAGATGTTTCAAAACAAAAAGGTCGTATCGTCGGCCCGGAGACATTGTTCCAGGCAGGTGCCGATCTCGCCGGCCGCGTTCGCGGCGTAGTCGACGTAGTTCGTAAACGTGCATTGGCCGCCGTTGCGCCCGCCGATCCAGTAGATTTCTTCGCAGCGAAAGTAGCAGGCCCGCGCGGACGCCCCCAGGTTCTCCAGTAACTCTGCCTCGTTGTAAGTTACGCAGATGGTCTCCGCGTCCGCGGAGCCCGGCCGGTTCTCCAGCAGGGCCTCGAGAACGGCCAGATAGGCGTCGGAGGATCCGAAGAAGGCGTCCGCGGCGCAGCCGACGCCTTCCGTGGCGGCCCGGCGGCAGGCCCCGAGATGGTCCCACTGGCCGGTACGCAGCACATTCAGCAGAATGAACTGATTGCGTTCGAACTCGTGGTCTTCGTGGGTCGCCGTGGAATCACAGGAGGCGAGGCCGGCGCCGAGTACGCTTAAACTTACAATGAACAAAACTCTGCGAACCATTAGAACTGCACCTCGATGCCGATGTTGAAGAACGGCAAAGATACCTTCTCGCCCTCGACATCCTGTTCGAGTACCAGGAAATCGTACTGGACCTCGGGGTTCGTGGCAGACCACGGCCGGCCGTTGTCCCACTGCACGCTGTCCTCGTTGCGCCGGGCGTATACGTTCAGCATTTCGAAGAAGATGTTGCCGAAACCCCACTCATAGTGGAAGAAGCGGTCCACGCGAAAGTCCAGGCGATGGTAGTCGCTCAGACGTTCGCTGTTCGTAAGCTCGGAGTAGGTCGGATCAAAGATGCGCCGCCCGCGGTTCCGTTGTTGGCCGCCGTCGTCGCCGATGATCGGCGTGTACGGCTGCGCCGTACGATACTGCCAGCGCAGGCCGAACTGCCAGTCGCGATTGTACTGGTAACCCAGCACCAGGTTGATGATGTGCGTGCGATCGAAGTCCGCGTAGCCGTCCTTGTTGTTATCGTACTGGGCGATCAAACGAAACTCATTCGGTGAACGCAGCAGTTCGCGTTCCTGATCGGTAATGATGTGTTGATGCGTATTGCGCAGCGAGCGGGACCAGGTATAGCTGGCCCAACCGTAGAAGCCGTTTTTTCGCGGCGGTTTGCTTTTCTTTAAGTAGAGTTCGAAACCCTCGGAAAAGCCCGTGCCGTCGTTGGAATAAACCGCCGGCGCATTGTAGATGATGGGTTCCTCGTATCGATCGAAAGCATCCTGGTTTACGCGGTACGGCAACGTGAGGTACGGATCGACGACGACCAGGTCGCGAAAGTAATGGCGAAAGACCTCTACTTTAAACAACCAGTCCGCGAGTTCCTGCTGAATTCCGCCGGAGTAGTGTTCCGCGCGTTCGAAGCGCAGGTTCGGATTACCCGAGGACGGAGAGAACTCGTAGGTCTCGGGCAGGCGATGATACACGCCGCCCCCGCCGAGAAGCGTTGTCGGGTTTTCTTTCCAGAACGGCAAAGTATAGGCGAGCGTACCTTTAGGATCGACCACGGTCTGATTGGTCTGTCCGAAGTGTTCGACGCGAAAGCCCGGTTTGAACTCGAAACCGTAGCCGTCGAGAACGATCATGCCGTAACCGCTGTTGTACTGCGTGACCACGGAATCCCGCACCGGCACGGTAACGAAGTCCGGCGGGTCCGCGAAGAGTTCCGGGCTTTCGTCGTTGGGATCGACCAGACGTACCGTAGTTCCCTGGTTTCGAAAGTTAAACACCCGGGCCTCGCCGCCGGTTTCCACGCGCACATGCTTGCGCACAATCTCCCAGTCCAGGTCGCCGCGAAAGGAACCGTAGCCGTCCTGCACGTCCTGCCGGAAATTGAGATCACCTACCTTTGCATCAATGAAACCCAGGTTCTCGGTATAATAAAGCGTGAAGCGTGTCTGTAGCTTCGAGCCGGGGGACCACTCGTACCGAATCGCTTCGGTGTGAAAGGCCTGGTCCGACGCGAACTCGGCGCCGACGAAAACCGGGTCCACCTCTTTGGTCGGATCGTACTCCGGTTCCTCGTCGATCTCCGCACCGAAGGTGTCTTTCGCGGCGAGGGCGTAGAGGAAGATCGAATGTCCCTTCGCCAAATCAAAGCGACTTTTGAACTGCGCGTCCCAGTAGACCGGCAGACGGATGCCGTCCGGCGCGAGACTGTTCAGAGTTACATCGAGATACGAACCGCGGGCCGCGGCGATCCAGTAACCGGCGGTCTCGTCTTCATTGTAGAGTGACGGGATCGGCGATTTGAAGAGCGCGTTGGCGGACCACAGCGAAAACGAGGCGGAACCGCCGAAGCGTTCCACCTCATCGATGGTTTCGATGTCGATGATGCCGCCGGTGGCGTCGCCGTAGTTCGCCGGATACGAACCGGTAAACACGTCGATGTTCTTAATCAGATCGTTGTGCAGCACGGAGTTCGTCGGCAGAAAGTGAAAGGGATAACCGATGGGCAGATCGTCCACGAGATAGGTGTTCGAACCCTCGTCGGCGCCGCGAATCGAGATTTCACCGCTGCCGAAGGCGGGCGTGATCACACCGGGAAGCGTTTCAATGCCGCGCAGGGCTTCGCCGAATTGACCGGGGATGCGTTTGATCTCGTCCAGGCGCAGGCGATGGCGCGAGAGTTTCTGTTCGTCGCCGCGGCCCACCACCTGGATGTCGCCGGCGCCCGGGTCCTCCTGTTGTTCGACGCTGCCCGCGAAGACGTTTAAGATTTGGCCGGCAGAGGTTACGTTCACCCGGGGCTGCACCAGGCGTCCGTCGGCGAGAACGACCCGCAGCGTATAAAGACCCGTGGCCGGAACGCTGATGTCCGCGCGACCGCGGGTGTCGGTGAAAACCTTCTCCCGCGTTTCGATCACGATGATCGTCGCGTCGGCGGCGGGTTTGCGGCCGTCGTCGAACACCTGGATCGTCGCCGGCACGGCGCCCTGGGCGAAGATCGCTCCGGGAATAAGCGCGGCGAGGGCAATCAACATGTAATAGTACTTTAACATAACTTAAGACTCTTACGGATCCAGGCCGGGAATGTCGCAGAACTCGCATTCTTTCGTGTACATCTCGATGCAGAACAGCGGATAGTCCGTGAACGGACAGGGCTCCTGGAGGATCAAGAGCGAGCAGAGGCGCACGCCGTAGGCCGAGGGCCGGCCGGGGATGATCAGCGGATAGGCCGGGCGACTGCCGCACTGCTCTTCCCGGAACGACATGGCCGCAAAGATTTCACTGTAGGCGTCGAAGAGGTCGACCGCGTCGGCATCGTCCCGGGCGCAGGCACCGGAAAACAGCACGAGAACAAACATTGCATAAAATAAAATTAAGCGACGGGCCCGGCTCATCTGGCCTCCCTTTGGCTGCGCAGGTTTACGTCGCGGTAACGAATGACGTCGCCGCGGACTTTCCAGGTGACGGCGCGACCGAGAAGCGAGTAATAGTGCGTCTCGCGCCAGGCGCGTAAGCGGATCATGTTATCCCCCTCGCGCTCCTGGATCGCGGTGCCGATCGCGTAGGACGGATCGAGGTCCGGCGTGACCGGCCACAGGTTCAGCAAGAAGAACACCGAGGACTCCCCCGTGACTTCGCAGCCGCCGTTGTAGCGGTCGGGGTCCACGTACAGGAACGCCGGGTTGAGCGTGCGCCGTTCTTCTTCGGAGAGTTCTTCGCGCCGATTCAGCTCGGCCTGGTCCAGACATACGATGTCGTACGGCGAGTCGTTGATCGGCGCCGCGGACGGATGCATGCTTGCGAGATCCGTTCGTCCACCCTTCGTAACCAGGCCGCCGGCGAAACAATGCGTACCGGCAAGGGCCGTTAATACACAGGCACAGAAAGTTAGCAAACGAAGGCGCATCAGCGTCGCCTCCGGTTGTCCGGGGCGAGGCGTACGACGTCCGCCTTAAGTACGAAGCGTTTGCGATTCAAGAACCCGAGATACACCGACTGGTCGTTCCAGTAACGCAGGTTGATCAGCGCGTAATCAGCGCCGTTATCATTCTGAATGTACGGGGCAAGGATCCATTGCTCCGCCGCGTCGACCGGCGGTTCGGAGAGCGGGAATCCCACGAGGACCAGGTCCAGGGACCAGAAGGCGACCTCGGCTTCTTCGCTGCCGACGATCTCGTACGACCGGTTGCCGATGGGAACGTTGGAAACAGCAACGCCGCCGCCGGCGGTGACGCAGGCGACGGCGCAAAGTGCGAGGAGCACCGGCACAACCAGTAGAGAAAGAATGCGAGGACGAATCTTGTGCATGACAGGCGAAACATAGACGATAAGACGCGCTGTCGCAACGGGCGGGGAATGAGGCGTTGTTTGCGGGGAATGAGATGCACGTGCCGGGAACGAGATTCGCGACCGGGGTCGGCTGAATCAGGGCGGCGAGAGTTCCTGCCGGCGCGGGCAGTGCGGCAGACGCCGCCTCAGAGACCGCAGCGTCGCTTCAGTTCTTTTGCGTAACTGCGGCTAACCGGAAGACTCTCGGATTCGTCGCGCAGATGCAACACGTAGCTGCCGTTCATAAAGTACTCGAGGCGGCCGATCATCGTGAGATGGACGACGAACTGCTTGTGAATGCGCAGGAAGCGATCTTCCGGCAGGACGTCTTCGAGCATGGCCTTCAGAAGGCGCGGCGTGCGAAAGTCGCCGCGGGAAGTATGCACCACCGTTTGTTTGCCGTGCGAGGACAAGTACAGAATCTGATCGTACGAGAGAAAGACGTGTTCGTCGCCGTCGCTCACGAAAATCCCGTGACCGCTTAACGGAGACGGACCCGTTCCGCCGTCCTGGTCGAGATAGCCGAGGGCGCGATCGACGGAGCGCGAGAAACGATCTTCGTCGAAGGGTTTGAGCAGATAGTCCACCGCTTCCAGGTCGAAGGCGTCGGCGGCGTACTCGCGATAGGCCGTCGTGAAGATGACGCACGGCCGTTGATCCAGGCGCTCCAGGACCTGCAGTCCGTTCAGCATGGGCAGGTTGATGTCCAGAAAAACGAGATCGTAGTTGCCGGACGCGAGTTCTTCCAGGGCCTCTTCGCCGTCGCCGGCGACGTGACCGAGCTGCAATTCTTTGCGCGCAATGACGAAACGCATGAGCAGTTCCCGCGCGGGGAACTCGTCTTCCACAATCAACACGCGATAGGTTTTCATCTCAAAGTCGTTTCAGGAATGTTCGCGGCGGAGATCGCGAAAGCAAAGCAGCACCCGCACTCCGCCGGACTCGCGTTCGCGCAGGACCAGAAAAGAACGCCGGAAGAAGTATTGCAACCGCGAACGAATGTTTCCGAGAGATCGGTTGAAAAGATCCGCCGCCTTCGCACCGCCGAGGCCGCTCCCGTCGTCTTCCACAATCAGCCGGACCCACGCACCGCGTCGGCCGGCGTGCACCGTCAGCCGCCCGCGTCCACCGCTCTTCATCCGAAAGCCGTGTTGCAGCGCGTTTTCGACGAGCGGTTGCAGGCTGATGGGCGGAATGCGAATGTCGCTGAAGTCCCCGTCCCTTGTAAGCTCGAGTTCCAGGCTGCCCTGAAAACGGATGCGATTCAATTCCGTATAGTTTTTCACGAAGTTCCATTCGTCCTCGAAGGCGATGAGCGATTGATCGGCGAGGTCGATCAAAAAACGATAGTTGTCGGCCAGAGACAGGAGCGCACGCTTTGCGGCGTCCAGGTTCACGAACATCATGGCATGGATCGTGTTCAGACTGTTGAACAAAAAGTGCGGCGACATGCGATCCTGCAGGGACTTGAGTTTCGCCTCCTGGAGTTCGCGGCGGGTGGTCTCGAGTTTTTCCGAGAACGTTCGTAGATCGCGACGCACGCTGGTAAGATAGTCCTCGCCCACGAAGAAAACGAAGATCGCAAACACGAGCAGGCCGAAGTGCAGGAACGATTCGGCTTTGCGGTTTTCGCCGGGTTCCAGAGAGTAGTACAGATCCGGCACGACGCTGGCCGCCAGGACCAGGCTGCCGGTAAAGAAGAGATACGCCCGGCTGCCGCCCCGGCGCCAGGCTTCCAGGCCGGAGATCCATACCAGGGTAATCACCACCGCTGTTTGAAGCACGAAGAAGACCACCACGAGGGTCATCGCCGCCGTAACGATGTACTGAATGGTGCCGGGGATGCGCAGCAAGAAGAGCGTGATGATCACGATGGGAAAGATGTCGGCGACCAGGAACAATTGCCACAGCCGACGGATGATGCGATACGGACCGGCACCGAAGATCTGTTCGTAGAACAACAGCACTCCCACCGGGAGCAAGATGCCGCCGAAGACCTCGAGCCATCGCCAGGTCATGCCCGGCAGCGGCAGGAGGACGTGCACGATGCGCGTCCAGGCGAGAACGGACACCGCCGCGGAAAGACACATCACGGCAAAGGCGCCGTAGAGCGCCGGTCGCAGACGCCAGCGCCGAAGATAGAGTCCGCCGGCCACCAGGCCCAGCGTCAAAAAAATGGCACCGATCAACAAAGCCGGCGTTTCGGAGAACAGAATGTGCAGCAAGAGATCGTGACGAGAACCCAGGAGCACGTTGCCGTCCACGTTGAACGTACCCTCGTACTCTTCCGGTACGTTGCCGCAGATGTAAACGTAGGCGTCGTCTACGTTGGCCGGGAGGCGAATGAGTTCCGGAAAGTAGCTGCGCGGAGCGCTTTCCGATATGTTACCGAAGCGGTCGAGGCCGTTGCGGTAGATGGGCCGTCCGTCGACGAAGATCTCGCCGGCGGCCCCGTCGCCTTCAGCGAAGTAGAGGGCGGGATCGCGGAAGGCGTGCTCGGGCAGGGGGACGCGAAACCAGACCTGGGAAACGCCGCCGGGCTTAAAGAGCTCCGAATTTTCACCGACGTTCGTCCACTCCGCGGCGCGGGCGCGCTCCAGGTCCAGGCGCCCGTCGTCTTCCCGGCGGAGGTGGTCGTCGGGTCGAAACTGCCAGCCCTGCTTCAGCACGACGGGGGGACCGGCGTTGCCGATCAGGCTGCGACTCCCGCCGTCCCCGCAATGCAGGCCGGGCAGACAGGCCACTAAGATGCAGAAAAGTGCAGTTAGCGGCCCGCGGTTTACGAAGAATCGAACCACACACCGCAGATGGCACGACCGCCCTTGCGCGGCTATCGAAAAAACTCAGGTCAGGAATGACGCCAGGTCCGGCGAGATACCGCGGAGCTTACGCTTGGCCGTATTCTCGATCTGCCGCACGCGTTCTTTGGAAAGGCCGATCATGCCGGCGATCTTTTTCAACGACAGGACCGGTCCGCCGTCCAATCCGAAGCGCAGTTTAATGATTTTACGCTCGCGATCTTCCAGGCCTTCCATGCTGCGATCGATCTCCCGGCGCAGTTCGTAGTGATCCAGGCGCCGACCCGGGGCCTGGGCGCTTTCGTCTTCGAGTTGCTCTACCAGGGAGAAGTCTTCCCCGTCGCCGATGGGGGCATCCAGGGAGGCCGGGCTCCGGCTGATGTTCATGAGATGGCTGACCTGTTCCGGCCGCATGTCGACGATGTCGGCGATGTTTTCCGGCGAGGTATCGATGCCGTCTTCGTTTTCCAGCATGCGATTGGCCTCACGAATGCGGCGCAGGTCTGCCGTGCGGTTCAGCGGCAGGCGAATGAGATCGGCCTTCTGCTGGATGGCGTAGCGGATGGCCTGCTTGATCCACCACACGGCGTAGCTGACGAAGTGGAAGCCGCGCTCCGGATTGAATTTCTCCGCCGCGCGCATGAGGCCGGTGTTTCCCTCGCTGATGAGGTCCATGAGGTCCAGGCCCGGGCTCTTGTAACGGCGGGCCACCGTCACCACGAAGCGCAGGTTCGAGCGCACCAGAAGGTCGCGGGCTTCCTGATCCCCGTCCCGGGCGCGCCGCGCCACTTCCTGCTCTTCCTCGCGGGTGAGCATCGGAATGCGGTGAATTTCTTCCAGGTACTGGTGCAGCGCGGATTTGCTGTTCGGGACCGAGGCTGCCCTGGATTTTACCGGCCCGGGAGCGTTTTCGCCGGATTTGGGTTTTTTGGTTACAGTGGATGGCATAATGATCTCCGGATGATGTATATTTGGATGACGTCGGCACCGGGAGATTTCAGACAATTTGTCGAATTTTGGGTGTTTCTCAAAAAAAGTGCAGGAATGAATCAAACCTGCTCCAGGGCTACCGCCGCTCTATATTTAGATTGGGTCTAAATATAGCCGGGCCGGAAAAAATGTCAAGGGAAAAAAGGCAAAACAGGCCAGACTTGTCCAGGGTTTGGCCCTCCGGCACCGCATGATTCGACATATCTACCAGGTTCTTGCCGGATATCTCCTCCAATTGCGGGGTCTGTACCGGAGAGAGCTGCATCCTATCCTTTCTCCCGCCTACGCCATTGCCGCGGCCCTCGGCGTCGCGGTGTTCGTCTATGAGCAGGGATTCTTCCCGGCGGTGGGTTCCGAGGCCCTCCATACTCGCGTCCTGATCGTCCTGTTTCGCGGAATCATTGCTTATCTCTACGTCTACGAGGCCCTGTCCTACAGCCTGGCCTTTGAGGGAGGCTGGCGGGCCCGGGTCCGCAGCCGCCGACTGCAACTGGCAATTCTGGTGCTGGTCCCGTTGGTCCATGTCTACCGGGAGACGGTCTTCGCCTTTCTGGGGTTCCCCACGGCCGGCTCTTATTTCTTCGCTCTCCGGGTGGGCCTCTGCCTGCTTCTGTTCGGGGCCGCGGCGCATCTGCTCCGCCGGCTGCGCTTCATGGAGCTCGGGCGCCTGAATCCTTCGCTGGTCTTTCTCTTAAGTTTCGCCGGTGTGATCTTAGCCGGTTTCCTGCTGCTGTCCCTGCCGCGCCTGCATACGTCCGCGCTGGCCTCGGTGGACGCCCTGTTCATAGCGGTGAGCGCCGTCTGTGTAACCGGGCTGACGACCGTGGATATCAACGAGGCGTTCACTTTCTCGGGGCAGGTTGTGGTCCTGGTTCTGATACAGATCGGCGGTCTGGGTCTCATGACTCTGACCACTTTCTTCGCCTACTTTCTCACGGGACGAGCCTCAGTGAGCACGCGGTTGTTGATGAGCGATTTGTTCAGCGAAGAGAGCGTCGGCCGGGTGAAGACCATCGTGAAGAACATCGGCCTCGTGACTCTGGCCATCGAAGCCGCGGGTGCCGTCCTGCTTTATGTTTCCATGCCGTCTTCGTTGTACAGCGAGCCCGGGCAACGCATGTTCCAGGCGATCTTTCAGGCTGTTTCGGCTTTCTGCAACGCCGGTTTTTCGTTGCATGCGGCTTCCCTCGGTCCGGCCGTCTTCGAACCCGCCTCGGGTCAGTTGTATGTCAGCGTGCACATGCTGCTGATCGTGCTCGGCGGGCTCGGGTTTCCGGTCATCGTGGAACTGGCGCGCCTGGCGCTGGAACGCAAGAATCCGTACGCGCGCCTGGCCCTGTCCACGCGGTTGGTGTTGGTGGTGAACGCCGCACTCTGGTCGGTCGGGGCCGTGGGCTATCTGTTGCTCGAACACGAACATACCCTGGGCAGCCTGGCCTGGGGCGATCGGTTGTGGCACTCTCTGTTTTACAGCGTGACCATGCGTACGGCCGGCTTTAATACGTTGCCGGTATCCGAGGTCGGCGCCGCCACGGCGTTCTTTACATTGCTGTTTATGTGGATCGGCGCGTCGCCCATGTCGACGGGCGGCGGCATCAAGACCACGACCTTCGGCCTCGCCGTGCTGCACATTCTGGACGTCGTGCAGGGCAAAGGACGGGTCGAGGTCTTTCACAAGACCGTCGGTTCCGCGAGCGTGAATCGCGCCTTCGCCGTCGTCGTGCTTTCGCTCACGTTCATTTTCGCCGGCGTCTTTCTGCTGGTGATGATCGAACCGTTTCCGTTTCTCGACATTGCCTTTGAGACCGTGTCGGCCTTCGGTACGGTGGGGCTTTCGCGCGGCATCACCACGGAACTCAGCACCGCGGGCAAACTCATTCTCTGCGTGTTGATGTTGTGCGGGCGCGTCGGCGTGCTCAGCGTGTTGATCGCGCTGACACCGAAAGAAGGGCGCGCCGGTCGCACTTATCGTTATCCCGAGGAACATGTCGTGGTCGGCTGAGGTCCGGCCGCTTTACTTTAGAAGGAGCAAACATTATGGCGCGACGAAGATTTGCAGTCATCGGCCTGGGGGAGTTCGGTACCATACTCACCCGCGGGCTCTTCGAAGCGGGGCACGAGGTCCTCGCCATCGACAATGATATGAACAACGTCGAGGCGGCCTCCACGTACTCGACTCACGCCGTGCAGTTGGACGCCTGCGATGAAAACGCTCTGCACACGCAGGAACTGGAGGACATGGACGCCGTCATCATTGCCATCACCGAGTTCGAAAGCCTGATTACGAGCGCGGACATCGTGCGCAAGGTCGAGGGGCCGCGCATCCTCGCGCGCTATCAGACCGGCCTCGAACGTAAAATCTTACACATGCTCGGTATTGCCGATACGTTCAATCCCGACGAAGAAGCGGCGCGCAATCTCGTGGAACAACTGTCCAATCCCGGCTTTCATACGAGCCGGGTCCTGGAAGAGGATTACAACATCATGGAACTTCGCGCGCCGAAGTCTATGGCCGGTCAGAGCCTCGAAACCTGCGGCCTGCGCCGGAAGTACAACCTGAACCTGGTGACCATCAAGCGTCGGAAAGAATCCGAAGACGACGAGGTGCAGCAGAAAATCCTGGGCGTGCCCTACGGAGACACCGTCATCGAAGAAGGAGATACCCTGGTGCTCTTTGGTCGCAAGGCACATCTGGAAAACTTTGTGGATGATACGACTTAGAGTCAGTCGTTTACTTCGTGCGCGCTGATGCTCTCCGCGTCGAGGTGAATGACGATCTGCCCCGGCTTCGGTTCGATGACGGTATCCTCGGCAACGACCAGAAGCTGTTTGTCCTCCCCCGGCGTCAGGACGAACAACGGCATGACGTTTTCGGGGCCGTGGTGTTCCAGGAGTCGTGAGTACGGATACTTCTCGGTGATCGGTGTCGCGTGGATTTGCGCGCCGTCGCGCAACGCGGCGATCAACTGTTCGTGGGTGGCGTGAGCCGAAAACAGCCGGCGGCCGTGGAGTTCCGAAGAAAGTCGGCGCGGGCCGGGCCGGCTTTCCGGTTCTTCGGAGAAGGGCAATTGGTAGACGGAGTGTTTGCCGAAGCTTTTCTCGAAGTTCAGTGCGGCGAGAGCGTTGACCTCCCGGTTCGGCGTCATCGCTAACATACGGCCGATACCGGTTAAGTCCAGTTCGTCGCCGGCTTCTTCGGCCAGGGCGCTGCCGTGATGAGCGCGCAGTCCGTCCAGGTGCGCCCGGGTAATGTTCTCGCGGTTTGTGTCGGTCAACAGAACGGCAAAGTCGTTCTCTTTGAGAACGCGTCCGAGTCTGCGAGCGACGATGTCGGCGCCGATGATCAAACATCCCTGGGGGTCCGCGTCGGCGATGCGCAGGCGTCGCGCCAGGGGCAGCGCGCCCAGGCCGTAGACCAGGATCGTTCCCACAATCACGAAAAAGATGATCGGGGCCAGGCGATCGGCACCCTCTACGCCGCGTTCGGCGAGTTCCAGGGCAAAGAGCGAGGCCACCGCGGCGGCGACGATTCCCCGGGGCGCCATCATCGCCAGGAAGAAACGCTCCCGCCAGTTGAGTTCGGCGCGGACTGTCGAGAGCAGGATTGCCGCGGGGCGCACGAGCAGGATCAGAGCCGCCAGGAACAGCGCCGCCCGGAAGTCGATGGCTGCCAGGTCCGTAACCTCAAGGCGCGCGCTCAGAATAATGAATAACGATGAGAGCAAAATTACGCGCAGGTTTTCTTTGAATTCGATGATGTGATGCACGCGGACCCGGGACTGATTCGCTAACAATATACCCATCAAAGTTACGGTGAAGAGACCGCTCTCGGCCTGGAGCAGGTTCGAGACACCGAAGACGCCGACGACCACGGCCACGGTAACCGGGTTTTGCAGAGACTCCGGCAGGAGGCGTCGTTTCAGGGCGAATACGATGACGGCCGCGCCGCCGGCCGCGAGCAGGCCGCCCAGAAAGAGCGTCTTTGCCAGGCCTTCCAGAGCCAGAACGGTAATCTCATTCACGCCGGAGGCGTAGAGGCTCTCGTAGACCAGGACCGCCAGCAGGGCGCCGATGGGATCATTGAGAATGCCTTCCCACTTCAGAACCGCGTTGATGCGACCGGCCGGGCGCACCAGACGCAGGATCGGCAGAATGACCGTGGGGCCGGTGACGACCAGGACCGCGCCGGTGAGCACGGACAGGGCAAAGCCGAATTCCAGCAAGTAGTACGCCGCCGCCGTGCCGCCGCCCCAGGCAATGAGGGCGCCGACGCTCACTAAGTTGCGAACAGTAGAGGCTACGGAGCGGATCTCTCGCCAGCGCAGCGTAAGGCCGCCTTCGAAGAGAATGATCGCCACCGACAGGCTGACCAGCGGAAAGAGCAGGTCGCCCAGGAGTTCGTCCGGGTTCACCAAACCCGTGCCCGGCCCCAGGATCAAGCCCGCGGCGAGCAGGAAGAGAATGGAAGGGATGCGCAGGACCCAGGCGGCCCAACTGGCGGTAATGCCGATGATGATGATTAAAGCGATGCCGATTAACTGATGTTCGTGCAAGATTAACTCCGGATGCGTTCAGGTTACGCTTATTCCTTGTTGCCTTCGACGTTCTGGGTGAAGAGATGCACGTCCCGCTGGGGAAAGGGAATCGTAATGCCCGCCGCGTTGATCTCTCGAAGAATTGCTAAGTGCAACTCACTTTCTGTTAACAGGCGCCGGTCGAAGTTCGCCGTCCACGCCAGAAGGCGGTAGTCCAGAGAGCTGTCCCCGAAGCCCAGAAACAGGGCCGCGGGCTCCGGATGATCCAGGATGAACTCGTGTTCCCGGGCGACCCGCCGGAGAATGTCCAGCACCGGTTCCGGGGGCGTGCCGTAGGCGACGCCGACGTTGACCTCCAGGCGTCGTTTGTGATCGGTGAGGGTCCAGTTCGTCAGCTTTTCCGAAATCAGGTGTGCGTTCGGTACGATGACCTCGGAGCCGTCGATGATGCGAATGCGCGACGCCCGCAGACCGATGCGCCGGACCTCGCCCATTAGATCGCCGACGAGGACGTAGTCGCCGATCTGTAC
Organism: Leptonemataceae bacterium; assembly: GCA_965227295.1. Classification (GTDB taxonomy): domain Bacteria; phylum Spirochaetota; class Leptospiria; order Leptospirales; family Leptonemataceae; genus JANSYA01. The sequence continues at coordinate 1,787,172 of OZ245742.1, forward strand.
CGGACGTTCGAGGAGCAGGATCAGTCCCGATACGAAATTGTTTACGATATTCTGCAGGCCGAAACCGATACCGACGCCCAGGGCGCCCGCCACGAGGGCAAGTTTGCTCAGATCGAAACCGGCCCCCAGTAGAGCCACGGTGAGGCCGATCAGCAAAATGGAATAGTGCGTGATGCTGGAAATGGCGTAGGGTACGCCGCGACCCATGTCCGCACGGGTGTAGACGTCCTCGCGCAGAAAGGCGCGCACGAAGCGTGAGACGAAGAACGAGGCGGTGATCGTGCCGGCGAAGAGCGCGAGGTCTCCTAATGTAATGCGCAGTGAACCTAAGCTGATGCCCGCGGCGAAGACGGAAGCCAGTAGTTCCAGGACCGCATCGTAGAGACCCATGGATTCCAGCACCGCGGCGATCCACCAGAGCAATCCCGCCAGGGCGAACAGGCGTTCGCCGCCGCGTTCGATTTCTTCCGAGCGATGGTCGACGAAGTTGATCGTACGCAGGCGCGGGAGTTTCACGATGCCTGCCAGGAACGACTCCGCCGTTCGCACGCCGGCATAACCGATGTAGGCCAGCTCCAGGGCCGCGATCAGATTCGAACCGATCACCGTGGACAGACTGCGATAGCCGATCATGTAGGCCGCCGACGCGAGCAGCAGGACCAACGCCGGAAGCTCCGCCACGCGCAGGGCGCGGTTCCGACCCGGCGCGGTGGGTTGCTCTTCGTTGCGCAATTCCGAGAAGCGTTCGCGGCGAATCACCCCGTACAAAAACAGCGCAAGCAGCACTTCCACGGTCGGTGCCAGGGCGTGTGTCGGCCCGCCGATGAGGCGCAGGCGATAGAGGGCGACCAGGACGAGCAGTCCCGCGGCGGGAAGGCGCAGGCGCGGAGCGGCCCAGAGCAAAGGCAATGCGGCCAGCATGGCGGCGAAGCGCAAAGTGATCGGATCGGCGCCGGGATAGATGTAGGGAGCCCAGGCGACGGCGATGAAGATCGCTCCGGCAATCAGCGGCTCATCGCACTGCGTGCGGCGCCGGAGCAGCCCGGCGATGATGAGTACGAAAATCAGCACGAGCAGATGACGCAGCAGCAAAGGCCAGGTGAGACCGGTCAGCGCCGCGGACAGGTAATTCCAGGCGGTTTCTAATTCAGGCAGCTCCGCCACTTTGCCCGCGGGGGCCCAGAACTCGGGCGTCCACACCGGCGCCGCGTCGCGCCGAAGCAGACGATCAAAGCGACGGCGCTGGGCGTTCTCCACGGATTCCAGCGCATCTTCTACGGCTTCGTTCAGTTCCGGGATGCGGCCCTGCAGGGCGAGCAAGGACTGCCGCCGCTCGCGCAGGTCTGCGTTGCGTTCGCGAATCTTGCGCAGGGCTTCGAGAATGATGGCGGGCAGGGCCGGCTCACCCACCGCCGCGCGACGGGTCTTCTCCCAGCGCTCGCGCTCTTGCTCCAGAGCGGTGCGGGCATCGTCGATGGCCTGGAGCCGATTGCTCAGATTGCGGGAGACCCGGGCCAGCCGGCGGCGGTAACTTCGCCAGCGTTTCTCCCGGGCCTGTAGTTCCTCCAGGGAGTCGGAGGTTGCCGGGAGCGCGCCGGAAGCATCCTTGTGCTCCAGCTCCGTGTGGCGACGACGGATTTCCAGGGCCAGGTCGTCGAGGTCCGCCTCGAAACCTTCGAGATCGTCGGCCGGCGGAAGCGGGCGCATGATGCGATCCAGATGCTCTCCGAGGCGCCCGGCTTCTTCGGCGGCGATCGAGAGCGGAATCGCTTCCGCCGCCTCAGTGTCTTCCGGGGCCTCCGCGTTCTCCTGGGCATACGTCGATCGGGGCAGAATAACGAACGTACAAAAAATGAGTGCCAGAATTGATTTTAGAATTCGATCGCGGCGCGCCTCCTGGATGGAAGGCGCCGATATCGGTACTCTGGAATCGGAGGCATAATATGAATTCATCAACTACGTCTGTAAAAGATACCGAAGTTTCGTCGTTTGCGCGAGGAATTTTCGTCGACAACATTCACGAGGCCGCCGTGTTCCCGTTCCCCACGCCGGGTAGCGAGGAGCGCGGCCGCATTGAACGTTCGGTCGCGGACCTGCGTGATCTCGCTGAACAGAGTTACGATCCGAAGCAAGTCGAAGAGGAACGCTGGATCGGAGACGACTTCGTCGCCGATCTCGGTGAGCGCGGCCTGCTGGGCCTCTATGTTCCGGAGAAGTACGGCGGCATGGGATTATCCCAGACCGGCTACTGTCGCGTGTCGGAGGAGTTCGGCCGCATCGATGGTACGCTGGCGGTGGTGATGGGCGTGCACCAGTCCATCGGCATGAAGGGCATCGTCCTCTTCGGCACCGACGAACAGAAAGAGCGTTTTCTACCGGACCTGGCCGCGGGTCGCAAGCTCGCGGGTTTCGCGCTCACCGAACCCGAGGCCGGTTCGGACGCGTATCACCTGGACAGCCGCGCGGAAAAAATGAGCGACGGTTCGTACCGACTCAACGGCGAGAAACGTTACATCGGTAACGGTGAGCGCGGCGATGTGTTCGTTACATTCGCGCGTACGGACAAAGGCCACATCGCGTTGATCGTGGAGAAAGGAATGGACGGCTTCGAAGTCGGCGAACGTTTCGATACCCTGGGACTGCGCGGCAACGATCTGCGCAGACTGTACTTTAAGGACGTGCGTGTACCGCCGGAGAATGTACTCGGTGAAGACGGGCGCGGCTTTCAGATCGCCGCGAAGATTCTCGACAGCGGTCGCATGTCGTTGGGCACCGGTTCCGCCGGTGCCGTAAAGAAGATGCTGAGCCTCGGCGTGGAACACACCACCGCACGCGAACAGTTCGATCAACCCCTGGCGGACTTCGAACTCGTGGCGGAGAAACTCGGCTGGATCGCGACGCATCTCTTCGGTCTCGAGTCCATGTCTTATCTGACCACCGGCCTCGTGGACCGCGGCATGCCGGACGTCTCGCTGGAGTCGGCCATGGTTAAGGTTACATCCACTGAATTCTTGTGGTACGCGGTGAACCGGGTCTTCCAGCTCGGCGGCGGGGAGGCCTACATGCGCACGCATCCGTACGAGAAGATGCTGCGCGACATTCGCATCTTTCCGATCTTTGAAGGATCGAACGACGTACTGCGCAGCTACATCGCGCTCTCCGGCGTGATGCCGTTGATCCGCGAGGTCCACGGCCTGGGCGATATCGATCTCAGCGAGCCCGTGAAGGCGGCCGGTACGTTCGTGGACTACGCCGCGGATCGTCTGGAGCGCACGTTGCGGTCTCGCGAAATGACGCTCGTGCACGCGGAACTCTCGAAGGAGGCGGAGCGGGTTTCGTCCGGCGTGCGTGATCTGCGTACCGCCGGCGAGGTCCTCCTGCGCCGCCACGGCAAGAAAATTCGCGAGCGGCAGTTGGAACAGAAACGCCTGGCCCACGCGGCCATGGACATCTACGCGCAGATCGCGGTGCTCTCGCGGATGACGCTGCAACTCGGCAAGACGCCCCCGGCACCGGCGGAGGAGCAGCGCAAACGCAACGACGCCGAGCTGCGGACCGCGCGCACGTTTCTCAAACGCGCCGCGGATCGTACGGCGAAGAACATCGAACGCATTGACGAACACGACGACGCGTCCATACTGGGAATCTCCGAGGATGTTCGCGGCGAGCGCGGATACGCCTTCGATCTATTGGAACGGCTGCCCGCCTGAGGATGCCGTGCGTGAGGCCCTATGAACGACGAAGAACGCGCACTGTTCGTAGATCTGTACGAACTCACGATGTACCAGGCATACGATCGCGCGGGGATGAATTCCCTCGCCGTGTTCGAGTTGTTCATTCGGGAGATGAATCATCGCAATTTCTTCGTGGTCTGCGGTATTGCCGACGCCCTGGAGCATCTCGAACGCCTGCGTTTCTCCGAGGATTCCGTGGAGTACCTGCGAGGTCTCCAGCGTTTCGAAGAGCCGTTCCTGAATTCATTGAAAGACTTTCAGTTTACCGGGGACGTCTACGCCGTGCGCGAGGGCGAGGTGGTGTTTCCCGACGAACCGATCCTCCAGGTCTGCGCCCCGGTCGGCCAGGCCCAAATGGTGGAGACGTATCTTTTGAACCAGGTCCTGCTGCAAACGGCGCTGGCGACGAAGGCGGAGCGGGTGGCCCGGTCGGCCCGGGGGCGGCGCGTGGTGGACTTCGGCATGCGCCGCATGCACGGTACCGATGCGGCCCTCAAAGCGGCCCGGGCCTTTCGCGTGGCCGGCATCGAGGCGACCTCTAATGTTCTCGCAGGTAAACTTTATGGCCTGGACGTGGCCGGTACCATGGCGCACTCCTTCGTGCAGGCCCACGACACCGAGGCCCGGGCGTTCCGCGATTTTGCAAAAACCTACCCGGGGACGACGCTGCTCGTCGATACCTACGATGCCCTGGAAGGCGTGCGGCTGTGCGTCGGCCTCGCCCGGGACGAGGGCCTGCAGTTCGGAGCGATTCGTCTGGACACGGGGACGGACGCGGAGTTGATTCGCGAGGCGCGACGGATTCTCGACGAAGGGGATCTCGGCGAAGTGAAGATCCTGGTGAGCGGCGGGTTGGACGAGTACCGCATTGCGGAGATGCTGCGGGACGAAGCGCCGGTGGACGGTTTCGGCGTCGGCACGCGCATGGGCGTAAGTGCTGATGAACCATACTTAGACGGCGCCTATAAACTCTGCGAGTACGATCGCCGCGGCCGCATGAAGGTCTCCGCCGACCAGGAGTTCAAGGCGAACTATCCGGGCCGCAAGCAAATCTATCGTTGTTACGACGGCAACGGTCTCGCGAGCTTTGACGTAATTGCGCGCGCCGCCGAAGAAAGCGCGGACGTGCGTTTCGACGACGGCTCATCCCTTCCAGAACGCTTTCGACCGTTGCTGGAAGTCGTAATGAAGGGCGGCAAGGTTTTGCGCCGCGACCGGGATCACGACATCGAGGAAGCCTCGGCTCATCGTGAGGTGTGCGTCATGGAGTTGCCGCGATCGTTGCACGCCATGCCCGAAAGCGGCGAGCGCGCGCCGTTTCCGGTAAAGATCAGCGAGGTGCTGCAGGGATACACCCGGGACGTGCGCCGCGAAATCCTGGACGCCGCCGGAGAAGAGTAAGTAACGTGTGTTTCGGTTGTTCGCAGACGGTCCGAATCGTGGTGTAAGTGGCGGTCAGTGTACATTAAGGCTTTTATGGTCACGGCTGGTTCCAGCTGACGAGCGGAGGCCATGCCGGCGGGCGTGGTAAGGCGGACCGGAACGGCGTCGTCGCTTCGGAAAAACATCAAGCGAAGGCGCACTCCGGAGCCCCGCTCTATCCGCGGGGCGGAGCGAGTGCGCCTTCGCGCCCGGCGTCGTCGGTGCAAAAAACGCTGGCGTAGCCGAAAAAATTCCTTAACCATTGCACATGGTAAGTTAAGTTTCCAGTCCCAATCGCCGGAAGATGGCGTCCACGTGTCGCAGATACGGTGCGATCTGAAACACGTCGTCCAGCTCCTGCGCGGAGAGCACGGCCTGTACGCGTTCATCGGCGGAGACGCGGTCCTTCAGGTTCAACTGCGGATCGTTCCAGACTTCCATGCTGTTCGACTGCACGACGGTGTAGGCGTCTTCGCGTTCCATGCCGCCGTCGATGAGGCGCAGCAAGAGCTTCTGCGAAAACAGCAGGCCGCGCGTATGCCAGAGGACACGCTCCATGTTTTCCGGATACACGTGCAGGTTCTCGATGACGAAGATCATTTTACCCAGGATGTACTCGAGGGCGATGACACTGTCCGGTACGATGACGCGTTCGGTGGAGCTGTGTGAGATGTCCCGTTCGTGCCACAGCGGTTGATCGCGATAGGCCGCCTGGACGTTGGATTGGATGACCCGGGCGAGGCCGCAGACCCGCTCGCAGATCACGGGATTGCGTTTGTGCGGCATGGCCGAAGAGCCCTTCTGGCCTTTGACGAAGGGCTCTTCCACTTCGCGGCCCTCGCTCTTTTGTAGTAAGCGAATCTCCTGGGCCATGCGTTCCAGGCCGCCGGCAATGACGCCCAGCACGCCCATGAAGTAGGCGTGGCGGTCCCGGTTCACGACCTGGGTGGTGATGGGATCCGCCGTCAGCCCCAGGCGGCGGCAGACCTCTTCTTCCAGGTCCGGATCGACGTTCGAGAACGTGCCCACGGCCCCGCTTAGCTTGCCGACGCTAATTTCTTGTTTCGCAAGTTTAAGGCGTTCCCGATCGCGCAGGAGCTCGGCGTAAAAGTTCGCCAGCTTCAGGCCCAGGGTCGTGGGTTCACCGTGGATGCCGTGGGTGCGGCCGATCATGACCTGGTCTTTGTAACGCAGGGCTTGCTGTTTCGTAACGGTGATGAGTTGTTCGAGGCGTTCTTCCAGAATTTCGGCGGAGCGCTTCATTTGCATGCACAGGGCCGTATCGCCGACATCGGAGCTGGTGAGCCCGTAATGGACCCAGCGGCCGGCCGGGCCGACGTTCTCGCGCACGTTAGTGAGAAAGGCGATGACGTCGTGATGTACCTCGGCTTCAATTTCGAGGATGCGGTCGAGTTGGAAGTCGGCGTTGTTTCTGATGGCCGCGAGGTCTTCGTCGGAAATTACGCCGCGGCTGTTCCAGGCTTCGCAGACGGCGATCTCCACTTCCAGCCAGGTGCGGAACTTGTTTTCCAGTTCCCAGACACCGGCAATCTCAGGGTTCGAATAACGAGGGATCATAGGTCGGATAGATTTACGCGCGAGAGCCCCGCGTCAAGCCATGTGCCGCCCTGGGTCACGCGGAACTCAAATCCCGTCGCGGACGCAGCGAACGAAGAACTCGTTTATTCGAAAACCGTAACCACCACGATGCGCAGCGCGTCGTATGCTTCACGCAGGCGTGCAATGCAGGCGGAGCCGTCCATGCCGGGCAGCCCCGGATCCACCGGCAGCAAACTCGCGCCGCGGTCAATAGGCCATGTCGCCCTATGTTACACCAGACTCACATGAGACCGGGCGCCGTTTTTTCTCTGGCGCTCGCAGCAGCAGGTATCCGTATGTTATTTATGAAGAGAATGATCCGAGTGGCTCTGGTCCTCGTGCTGCTCGGCGGCACATCCAGTGCCTGTCTGGCCGATATTCGCCCGGACATACTAAAAGAGCGTACGTCTGCGGAAAATTCCGAAACCGCCCGGCGTCTGCTCATGGCCGCGGCGAGCCGTCAGGGCAGCCGGGAGGCCTGGCTTTCCCAGTCCGCGGTGCGCGTCCTCGTTACGGATGAGTGGGAGCCCCTGCCCAACGCCGTGGCGAATTCCTGGCCGAAGAATCCCAGCAACATGGAATTCATTTTCATTCCCGGCGCCGACGACAGTGTGCTTCATTTTCTGGATGAGAGCTTTGCGCCCACCGGCCTTACCTGGGGCATTCATGATTGGAACACCTGGAAGCGGGAAAAAGCGCAGGCCGAGCCCCACTACGTAAGTGATAGCAAGATTAAGTTTGCGCTGCCCACCATGCAATATTTCATCGAGCTGGCGCAACGACTGCCGGACGGCGAAATCGTCGACTACGCCGGCACCCGGAGCATCGCCGGCACCGAGTACGACGTCGTCTACGTCACCTGGGGTGACTATGCGGCGCAGCCGAACATCGACCAGTACGTCGCCTACATCGACAAGGGCGACGGCTTGGTAAAGATCGTGGATTTCACCGTGCGCGACAACGCCGGCTTCGTTACGGCGGCGGCCGTATACAAGGATTTCCGCGAACTACCGAACGGAATGTCCCTGGCGCATCGGATCGACATCACGGACCTGGGCGACTACGATTCCCTCGTGCACCAGTACTCCCTGGTCGAGGTGGAGACGAACTACGATCTCCCCGCGAGCGAGTACAAACCGGACGCGGAGCGCGGCCCCGGTTCGAAGTACTGAACCGCAAACCATTACAGAAGATATGTTAATAAATCTTTCCGAACTATCCACGAATCAAATCTACTACACCATGATCCAGACCATCATCCCGCGCCCGGTGGCCTGGGTGATTTCGGACAACGGCGATGACAGCCTCAACCTCGCGCCCTTTTCGTACTTCAACGGCGTCTCCAGCAATCCGCCGCTGATCATGCTGTCCATCGGTAAGAAACCCGACGGCACGCGCAAAGACACCCTGGTGAACATCGACGAGCGTAACGATTTCGTGGTGCACATCGCCCATCGCGAAATGGCGGAGCCGGTCACCTTTTCGGCGGCATCGCTGGCCCACGGGGAATCCGAACTAACTCAGCTCGGCCTGGAAACCACCGGGATCCTGGACGACGCGGGCAACTCCGTATCCCGCCTGCCGCGATTGAAAGCTGCGCGGGTGGCCTTCGTCTGCGAAAAGGAGCGCGTCATGGAAATCGGCAACACGCCCCAGGGAGTAATCTTTGGTCATGTGAAGTTTGTCTACGTGGACGATTCCGTGGGCACGAACGTGGACGGGCGGTTGAGCGTGGATCCGACGAAGGTGGATCCCCTGTCGCGCCTGGGCGGCCAGGACTTCGGTTTGTTCGGCGACGTGATCACCGTAAAACGACCGAAGTAACATGCCTTCAGCTAACATTAGCAGCACGGCCGACACACGGCTCTCCCGCGTCATCGGTGTGCCCGGCGCCGTGCTGCTGGGCCTCGGGTCCATCGTCGGCACCGGCGTTTTTGTCAGCACCGGCATTGCCGCGGGAGTCGCCGGGCCGGCCGTCGTTCTGGCCGTGATCGTCGGCGGCGTGCTCGCCACGGTCAACGGGCTCTCCAGCGCACAACTGGCGGCGGCGTATCCAATCAGCGGCGGCACGTACGAGTACGCGCGCCGGGTCTTTCCTGAACGTGCGAATCTCGCGTTTACGGCCGGCATCGTGTTCTTGCTCGCGAAGTCGGCCTCGGCGGCGACGGCGTCGCTGGGGTTCGCCGGTTATTTGCTGCATCTCGCCGGTGTGCCCGGCGCCGCGGAGCGTGTGATCGTGGCGGTGCTCATTACGCTCACAGTCACGGCCGTGGTTGCCGCCGGTTTGCGTCGATCGAATCGCACGAATGCGGTGCTGCTTGGCGTGACGCTCATTGCGCTGACCGTGTTTGTGGTCGGCATGCTTCCCGCCGGGATCAGGAACGGCACCGCGAACCTGACGCCCATGTGGGACAACGGCGACACCTGGACGAACCTGCGGGCGTTCTGTGAAGCGTCGGCGCTGATGTTCGTCGCGTACACCGGCTACGGCCGGGTGGCCACGCTCGGTGAAGAGATCCGCGATCCGGCAACTAACATTCCACGAGCAGTAGTTAGCACGTTGATCATTACGTCGCTGCTGTACACCTTCGTTACCGTCGCCGCGGTGGCTGCCGCCGGGGCCGCGGAGTTCGCCGCGTCTACCACGGGCAATGCCGCGCCGCTGGAGATCCTGGCGCGGCGCTTGGCTCCACCGGAATTCGCTCCGCTTACGGCCGGTATCATTGCGGTGGGTGCCGTAAGTGCTCTGGCCGGTGTGTTGTTGAACCTGGTGCTCGGTTTATCGCGAGTGTTGTTGGGCATGGCGCGGCGGGGTGACATGCCCGGTGCTCTCGCGCAACTCAGCGACGACTCCCGGGGCGAGGCTCAGCCCCATCGTGCGGTGTGGGCCGTCGGTGTGTTCATAGCGGGTCTGACGCTGGCCGGCGACGTGAAACTTACCTGGTCCTTCAGCGCCTTCACCGTGCTGGTGTACTACGCGATTACGAACCTGGCGGCGTTGTTTCTTCCGCAAGATGCGCGGCGGTATCCGCGTTTCGTGAGTGCTTTCGGTTTGATCGTTTGCCTGGGGTTGGCCGCCTTCGTGGACTGGCGCATGATGGCGGCCGGCGCGGGCGTACTGGTGGCGGCCCTTATGTTCCGTTCGGTGTTTGTTAGAGGCGGAGCATCTCCTCGATGATCGGGCCGTGGTCCTCGAAGAATTCCTCGGCATAGAGCGCCGTGTCGGCCAGATCGATCCACTCGCCTTTCGTTTGTTTGATTTCCCAGTGATCCGGCACGTCGAAGCGAAAGACGTGCGTTAAGCGCCGCCCGGCCAGGCTGCGCTTCGGATCGTCGAAGAAACGTTGCGCGCGGATCCAGTCGTCTTTGACGATCATGCCGCCCTTCTCGAAGGCCGAACGAACCGCGGCGTGAACCAGGGTTTCGTCGGCGCGTACAAAAGAACCCGGTAGCGCACGCAGGCCGGCGCCCAGGTCCGTGTTCTTGCGTTTGATGGTGAGGACCTTGCCCGGCCGGGTAATGACGGCGTCCACGGTCACCTGCACCGGGGCGTGTTTGAGTTTCGCAATGCGCTCCTGTTCTTTTTCGATGTAGCGAAACTCGCGGACCAGGCGCTTGTGTTCGTCCGAGTGCAGCCAGTTTTTCGCCAGATAGTTTTTCACGCCGGGGGGCAGCGGTTCGGGAATCTCGCCGTCGGCGAACAGCGCCCGACGAACCGCCGTGCCGTCCACGCCGCCTTCCTGCTCGCCGGCATCGACGAACTTCCATTCCGGGAACAGCTTTAAGTAGTACGTGCTCTCGTCTTTATCGTGGCCGAAAAGCGTCACGGAGTCGCCGCGGTTCACGTGCCGGCTTAACTTCAGTTTCAGTTCTTTTAACCAGGCGTTGTCGTCGTAGGGATGATCCAGGACGGATTCCCAGACAATGCGCCCGCCGCTTTCCAGGGCGTCGTCAAAGAGGGCCGAGAGCATGGCCACACGATCGTGCACGCGCCAGGGATTCCGTACGGTAGGCGCGCAGGCCGCCGAGCCGATGACCACGATGGTGAGCTCGGCCTTCTGCATGGCCCGCCGGATCAGCGCCTCATGGCCGCGGTGGAACGGCTGGAAGCGGCCGATGACCACGGTGACGTTTCGAGGAGGCGTCTTAGTTTTCATTGAGTGTACCTTTGAAATGAAAGAACCCCGGAGCGACGGCCCCGGGGTTCGAAGAATCAAACCGCAACAGCGATGCGGTGCCGTGCGCGTTTGCGGACGGCATCGAAATCGCGCGCGTAGTCGGGGAAATCATACGTGGCACGTTCCGCGTCTCCGCGATAGTAGGTCACCCAGCCGTCCGTATTCAGGCCGGCCCCGGGATCCCAGGCGGTTTTTTCTTTTTGCGTAACCGGCGTTTTCTGAACGTTACGCCACTCGCCGTCCACACGGACACCGTACATCTTCATGCTCCAGCTCATCGTGTCGCGGTTGAGCTTCTGCAGCAGGCCGCCGCCCATACCCACGACCAGGTTCTGCGGGCTGAAGCCGGCCTCGACCACGGCCCCGTACAACCGACGGATCTTGTCGTAGTCCATGCCGTCACCCTGAATGACGTTTACGCCGTCGAGGACCTTGTAGCCCTTTGCGTTCGTGTTTACGCCCCAGGTTTGTTCGAGACCGCGCAACGCGTAGAGCACCATCTCCACGGGATCGCCGCTGTCCGGCCGGACCACGGGCGTGACGTTGTGTTTGCGGGCGAGCGCCTGGATTTCCGGATCGCCCCAGCCCTCGTCGACCATGCGTTTGTAATCGTAGCTGTCGCTGACGAAGGCGAGCAGCGGATTCTCCGGACCGTAGGTTTCGAGCATGTGTTTGAGCGCCGCTTTCTCGGCGGCCAGGCCTTCGCCCCAGGCCGTCACGGTGCTGTGCTCCGCGGCCGGGATGCTCGCGGCCAGTTCGTCCGGCGCGGCGTTGTAGAGTTCCACGCCGCGACGCACGCCTTCCATAGTATCTGTTCCGCGAAAGTTAATGAGATGCGCCAGGCCGCCGTTCGCGGCACTCAGTCCGCTGGTGGCACCGCGGGCGCCGAAGTCGTGCAGACGATAGTCCAGCGTCCAGTAGTCATCCGCCTCGACCGTATCCGCGTACAGATCTTCCAGAAACGCGCGCACGTTGCGGCTGTTCGTCGCCACGGTGCTCCCGTACCATACGTCGCGCTGTAGCGCCGTTTCGAGGAAACCCGGCAAGAACAGAAAGTCCGGGCGCAGGCACTCAACAATCAACAGCGGCTCGTTGTAGCGATCCGTGACGGTTCCCTCGGGAACGCCGTAGATGTTGATCGGATACTTATAGTTTTTCCCGTGCAGTTCGACGAGATTTTCGAACGGCGCAAAGGGAAACGGATACGGCGTGCCGCCGACGTTGAAGTGATCCCAGATGGCCCGGGCTTCTTGAATGTCGTCGCGGGTGAGCACGTTATCCAGGTAGTCGTGGATGAACGCGGTTACGCCGAAGAAGAGGAACTCCCGTAGTTCGGGAGCGATGGGTTTGCGCGGTGCCAGGTAGTATCGTGCGGCATCGGCATTCGGTGGGAAGAGACGGCTGTGGCTGCCCTTGTAGGCGTCCGTCGCCAACAAAAGATTCGGTTTCATGGGGTTACCCCTTTAACTAAGTTTGAGAGTTTCAGGCGGAACTCACAACCGACCCGTGAGGGATCTACTGTTAAGATCGGAACACAGGCGCGCAGCGTCAAGGGATATGCGGGAAAAATTTACCGCCAACGCGCGCTTTAAGCAGTGCGCACTTTTTTGGGATGATAGAATATTTTTTTTGTACGCGGTGGATTAATTTTTCGCGAAGCTTCCAGGAATCAGGTCCTCCGGGAGGACTCGCTCACGTGTCTTTCGATTGCCAGCGCATCCACCGATCCCAATCCCGCCAGCGGCACGCGTACATCTTCGTCGTCGGACGTACGGATCATTAAGAGCGGCAGTCCGCCGTAGGCATCGAAGCTGTACGAAACGTTCTGAATCTCCGCGCGCGTAATCTCGCCCACGGCATACAACGCCCCGTCCTGCTCGCGCCGCCCGAAAGACAGCTCCTCGCGGCCGAGCAGTAACATGCGCTCCTTGAATGTTAACGAGAAAGCGGCATACACCAGAAAAGCGGCGAACAGAATGCCCGGCGTCCAGAAGTAGGGCGCCGTGGCTTCGAATTCCAGCAACGCCCCGGCCGCGATGGAGGCTATGCCCAGAAACAACAGCACGATCCAGGTCAGCGCGCGATTCGAAATGCGGTCGCGCCAGATCAACACCGTCTCGCCTTCGGATGTCCGCTCCGTTTTATACGAAGGCTCCGCAGAAACCGGCTCGGCCGGCCCCGCGTTTTCGTGCGCGAACGCCTGCAAGCGTTCCGCCATGCCTTCGGCCAGGCCGCGCCGATTGCACTGAATCACGTCGAACAATGCGCCGTTTTTGCGCTTCAGCGCCACCATGACCCGCCCGCGACCGCGAAAGCGCAGCGACGTCGTTTCGATCTCTGCGAAGGGAACCGCGGCGGCCGGCTCATTGTCCCCGGCGCGCACGTAAATGTTCACGCGCTTTTGCGCGGCATCGAAGACGATCTTTGCGGGGAGCAGACTCATCTGCACGCGATGCAACATGGCTCCGCCGGCGAACACCAGGCCGAGGCCTGTCAGACTGAGCGTGAGCGACAGACTGCGCTCGAAGTAGAGATGTGCCACCGGTCCGCCGGCAATCGCCGCGAGGGCGGAGGCGAGCAGGACGTAGAAGAACAGTGAGAGCGATCGATCGCGCGTGAAGATGATGTGTTCGTCGGTGTTGTGGTGTAAGCTGAAGGACATGTGTAAGATGATGCCGCGCGGTGTTCAATACGTTACGGATACAACCGCGCCGGGCTATGCAACGATGAGGGTATCGCAGAGTAAATGAGATTTCAGAAATTCGTGTCGATAATTTCGGATGCGCGCCGGAGCTGAGTCAGAAACCGACGCCCGGGTAGTTCGCACACGCCCCGAATCGTGGAGTAAGTAGCGGCCAGTGTACATTAAGCCTTTTATGGGTACGGCTGGTTCCAGGGGCAAGGCCACGCTTGTCGTGGCCGCGGCAGTTGTTCCCCACCCACGGAGATTGTGCCGGGGAAATGTGGGGCGCGCACCGGAACGGCGTCTTCTTCGCAGAGATCCATTAAGCGAATCCGCACCCCGGAGCCCCGCTCTATCCGCGGGGCGGAGCGGGTGCGGATTCGCGATAGCTGAGTCACAAACCGACGTCCGGGTCGAAGCGGACCATCTTAACAAAACGAAAATCCACAACTCCCGCAAAGCCGTAGCCGTAACAACCCCTTCACCATTCAGCGACTCACTTCATGTTTCTCACGGCAACCGTTACGAACCGCAGCTCTTGACAGACAGGAAATGTCAGGTTTTTTCGCGCACGCCCCACTCCCTGAGTTAAGTAGCGGTCAGTGTCAATTAAGCCGTGAATGGGTACAGAACTGATGCGACGGACATGCTCGTCATCGATCCCGCGAGCGGCACGGCGACGCGTTCGCCGTACATCAACAAGTTGTGATCTTACTGCTTCTTCCCCGGCACCGGCCAGCCCAGACGTTCCAGGACTAACTTAATATCGTGCCACACTTCGCGTTTCGCGGAATTGCCCGAGCTTTCCTGGCGCAGCACGTAACTGGGATGGAACGTGGGCATCACCGGAATGCCGCGAAACTCGGCCCACCTGCCGCGCATACGCGTGATGCCCGTATGTGTATCGAGAAGGAACTTCGTCGACGGGCCGCCGAGGGTAATGATGACCTTCGGTTGAATGAGATCGATCTGCCGCAAAAGATACGGTGAGCACGCGTCCGTTTCGTCCGTCTCCGGCGGTCGGTCGCGCTGAAACTTGAGGTCCACGGTGGGCCGGCACTTGACGATGTTTGCGATGTAGACCTCGGTGCGCGGAACGCCCATGCCCTTTTCAATGATGTCCGTGAGCAACTGTCCGGCGCGCCCGACGAACGGTCGGCCGCTGAGATCTTCCTGTTTGCCCGGGCCTTCGCCGATGAACATGACCTCGGCTTGCGGATTGCCCTCGCCGAAGACGGTGCGCGTACGGGTGGTTGCGAGGCGACACGACTCGCAGGTACTCACCACACGTTCCAGATTACGCAGTTCTTCGGCGGCGTTCATGCTTCCGGGCGCGACGATCAGGCATCGGTGAAGCCGATGAAGTCGCGATAGATCTTAACCGCTTCGCCGAGTTCGTTTACGAGATGGACCGACTGCAACAGCTTCGGTGCCACCATGCCTTTCTCCGCCGCGGATTTGAGAAAGTCGAGTATGGGCCGCCAGTAATCGGCGTCCATAAAAATATACGGCGCGTTGTGATGTACACCTAACTTGAGATTGCACAACTCTATGCCCACTTCTTCCAGGGTGCCCACTCCGCCCGGAAAAAACACGGGAAATCGCGCAATCGAGAAGTTCTTCTGGCGAATGTGTCGGCAGTACTCGTCGAAGAACATGAATATGTTCGAGTGCTGGTTCAGCTTTTGCGGCTTCTCGGCGAAGTCCGTGGAGAGCGAGCTGCTGGCCGAAAGGATGCCGGCTTCCAGGGCGGAGCGGTTGATCACTTCCATTAACTTCGGTCCGCCGCCGGTTACCACGCCGATTTCGCCGAAGAGTTCGCGCAGATCGTTAAAGAATTCCGGGAGCTGTTCTTCGAGGCCGCCGGGCACGTTCGCCGAACTGCCGTAACAGGCGAAGAACGTCGCGGCGTGAAAGCGCTGGGCCAGGTCCTCGTGCATGAAGAATCCGCAATCGTCCCGCATGAAGTAGTGCGCCGGTTCCGCGTCCTGGCGCAACCAAACGGGTTGGATGCCCAGATGATGAAAGTATTTCAGGCGCGAGACGTCGAATTCGGAGAAGAACGGATCGTTGCGCTGGGACGCTCGTCGGAACAGGATCGCGCGGATGTTGTCGCGGCAGGTTTCGATCATCGAAGAAATATCCCAGCGGGGAAAGTAGTACGAAAGCAGGAAGCCGCTGGCGCGAATGTAGTCCTTCTGGATTTCTTCGAGGATGTCGTACTCCGGGCAGTCCGCGGCTTTCATGTCTCCGCGTTCGAAGCTCCGCACGGCGGCGTCGGAGATCGTGGTGTTTTTGATTTCGTCGAGTTTTTCCAGCTCTTCGGCGTCCACGAGAAAGGCCGAGTGTTTCACGAGTTTGCCGTTGGCCAGGCTGTTGCCCGCGAGCGTTTCGTCCATGCGTTCGGCGAGTTGCATCTTCGGTGCGAGCAGTTCCGATAATCGAATGGTCGCCGGGATCTGCACCGAGCAGCGCCGCCGTTCCGGGCGATAGATGCCGATGGCCACGCCGTCGAAGACGATCTCCCGATCGCTTAAGTTAAACACTTCGATCATTTGTTTGGTGTTCTGTCCGTAGCTCAGCGGATCGAACAGCCGCGCGCTGGCGTGGCGGAGTTCAGGGACGATTTCGTTTTTGTACGTGAGGCCTTCGATGTAGGCGAAGTGTTCGCGCACGCGGAAGAGCGGAAGCTGCGAAAGGATCCAGCCGCGCGGCGGAATCTTAAGCGGCAGATCGCGGGGAATGCGCTGGCGAAAGAAGTCCAGGTCCTGGCGCGTGCCCTGGGAGAGCAGGTACCGGATTTGATCGCGGTTCGGCGGATCGTGGCGATGGTACTCGTACTCCACGTGGTCGGCCGGAATGATGATGCTGTGATCCGGTCCCTGGGCGAGTTCACTGACTTCAATTAACGGTTGGCCGGAGGAGTATACGTTTTGTAGGACCTGTTCGTAGTGCAGGCGCCGGCTGCGCGATAGTACGAACAGTTTTCCGAGGCGTGCCTTTTCGTGACGTTCCCTTTCGTGGCTGCCGACCACGAAGTCCAGCACGCGCGGGGCGACGCCGTTGTCCTTCGCGTACGAAAGTGTGAGCGTGCATTCCAGGCGATGCGTCGTACCCAGCGGTCGTTCCAGGTTCGTCAGCTCACTGTCCAGACCGAGCTGGCAGAGCCGGCTGCGCATGATGAAGTCGGTGGGGTTTTCGTACATCTCGCTCAAGAATCGCTGCGAGATGTTTTCAAAAACGACAACGGCCTGAAGAGCGTCGCCCTTGTTCGAGACGGCCCAGACAAAACCGTCGTCCGTCATCATATTGTCGTACGGATAGATGGCGCTGCGCATAGGACGGTCAGGATGATGCTTGCAGGGCCGGTTGTCGAGGACGATCGACGCGCTCGTTAGACTGCGCGGACGCGGTACTTCTTGAACGCGGGGTCCGCGGTAATCAGGCGCAGTTTTTCCGAGAGCGCCTGCGCCGCGAGCAAACGATCGAACGGATCGCGGTGATGATTCGGAAGTTCGCCCAGTCGCCACAGATGTTCGATGCGCACGGGAAGGTAGCCGGCCCGTAGACCCAACATGCCGCGTTCCACGGCGCTCTTCAGTCCGTTTGTAAACTGCAGGCGCCCGAGGCCGGTCTTGATGACCAGTTCCCACAGCGAGACGTGGCTGAAGTACAGCAGGGCTTCCGGATTCTCCAGGATTTTGCGCTGTTTTGCCGAAAGCCGGTCCGGGTCCTGCAAGGCCCACAGGAAGATGTGCGTATCGAGGAGATACTGCGTCTCCATGGCGGTCAGCCCTTGCCCGAAGGTCCGAAAGCGTCCAGAATGTCGTCCGGCAGCGGGGCGTCGAAATCCGGGCTCACCTGGATTTCATCTTTTAAGAAGCCCAGGGACCGGCGTTTGTCGAAGGAGTCCGTTAAAACGGGGACCAGCCGGACCAGGGGCCGCCCGGCCTTCGCGATGACGATGTTCTCCCCGTCCAGAGCGCGCTGGATGAGCCGCGAGAGATGCGTCTTGGCATCGTGGATGTTGACGTGGGCGATAGCGACCATTGCTTAGCTTAGTTTTATGGACTAAATCATGCAAGCACTTTTCCCGGCGCGCTGCTTTTTGCGTGCCGGGGGGCCGTCTTCGGGACGCGCCGGAAATTCTTGACCCGCCCGGCGCACTGCGGTTTTTGCGAAGCAGGGTTCGCCTTTACTACTATGGAAAAAGAATCGCTCTATCATCTCGTCCGGGACACCGTCGCCACCTTCGCCGAGCGCCCGGTCTACTGGGTCAAACCGGACACCGAAAGCTACGCCGCCGTCAGTTTCTTCAACTGGCGCGCCGACATGAAACGCTTCCAGGCCTATCTGCTCTACCGGCTGGATGTGAAGCACGGGGAGCGCATTGCGCTGCTCTGCGACAACCGCTACGAATGGAACCTCATTTGCCTGGGGATCGATACGATCGGCGCCGTCGACGTTCCCCGCGGCTGCGACGCCACGCCCCAGGACATCACGTACATTCTCAATCATACCGAGTGCAACATCGTGGTCGTGGAGCATCAAAAGATGCTCCTGCAGATCGCGGATCTCCTGCCGCAACTGCCGCACGTGAAGCATATCATCGTCATCGATCCGCCGGCGAAGATCAAGAAGATCGACCAGATCACGCCGAAGCTCGGTAAGGTGAAGTTGCATTACTTTATCGATTGCGTTACCATCGGCGAGGAATTGCTGGAGCAACACGGCGAGGGATTGCTGAAGAAACGCGGCGAGGCCGTCCGGCCCCACGATCTTGCGACGATCATTTACACCTCGGGCACCACCGGTTCGCCGAAGGGGGTGATGCTGGAACACCGCAGCTTTTGCTGGGAGGTTTCGCAAATCCAGCACACGGTCCCGCTTTCGGAGCGCGATCGCGTGGTCATCTTCCTGCCGCCGTGGCACATCGCCGAGCGCATGCTCGAAGTTACGCTCATGGCCTGCGGTTCGAGCATGGCGCCTTCGAACGTCATCTCTCTCGCGAACGATCTGGCCGCGGTGAAGCCCACGGCCCTGGTCTCGGTACCGCGGGTCTGGGAGGGTCTGCACAAACGTGTCTTCGATAACGTGCGCAAGCAGCCGGAAAAAACGCAAAAGATCTTTCGCTTCGCCCTTAACGTGGCGCTGACCTACACGGACATCGTCGACAACATCCTCGATCGTTTCGCCGCCGTGGAAGAAGAGAAGACCCTGGATCGTCTGGCCCGTAAGGGCATTTCGATCGCGTTGTTGCCGGGGTTCGCCATCCTGAACGTCGTGGCCAAAATCATTCTCGGCAAGGTTCGTAACATTCTCGGAGGGAAAGTTAAGTTCGCCATCAGCGGCGCCGGGGCGCTCCCGGAAAACGTGGCGACTTTCTTTCGTGCGGTGGGCATTCCCATCCTGGACGGCTACGGCATGACCGAAACCACCGGCGTCGCCGTACTCGGGGATCTACCCTGGCCGAAGCGCGGTTGCGTGGGCAAACCGTTGCCGGGCGTGCAGATCCAACTGCGCGACGACACGGGTAAGGTGATCAGTCGTCCCGGAGTCAAAGGCACGCTCTGGCACAAGGGCCCGCACGTCATGCGGGGCTATTACAAACAACAGGATAAAACCGACGAGGTCTTACAGGACGGCTGGCTGAACTCCGGCGACGTCTTCATGTGGACCGTCGAAAACGAACTCAAGTTCGCCGGTCGCGCCAAGGACACCATCGTCCTGGCGGGCGGCGAGAACGTCGAGCCCGGCCCCATCGAGATGAAACTCCAGGAGAGCGACTTCATCAATCAGGCCGTGGTCGTGGGCCAGGACGAAAAGACCCTGGGCGCGCTCATCGTTCCGAACTGGGATTTTGCCCGGCCGCGGCTGGAAGAGGCGGGCATTGCGCCGCCGGAAGATCCTGCTGCCTGGCACGAAGACCGCAAAGTTCATAGCTTCTTTCAAAAGATAGTTAAGGAACAGGTGTCCGGCGCGACGGGCTTCAAGGCCTTCGAACGCGTCACGGGCTTTCACATCATGCACAAAGAGTTCGAGAAAGGCAAAGAGATGACCGAGACCATGAAGATCAAACGCAACGTGGTTTTCGATCTTTACGAGTCGCAGATTAAAGGCATTTATAAAGAAAAATGACGCGGTGTGAATGAATCTCCTAAAAACCGATGGCCATGCCCCCGTCCACGCGCAATGTCGCGCCCGTAATAAAGTTCGCGTCATCCGAAACTAAGAATCGTGCCGCGCGGGCGATTTCCCGCTGCGGGTCGGCCGCTTTCAAAACGATGCGCCCCTCCAATTCCGTGAGGACCTCATCCGGCAGGCCGTCGACGAAGTCGTTGCGCACGAAGCCCGCCGCCAGGTGATTCACCGTGATGTTTCGGGGCGCGAGTTCCCGTGCCGCCGATTTCGTGAGCGCGCCCAGGCCGGCCTTGGAACTCGAGTAGTTGATCTGCCCCGCGTTGCCGTAGAACCCCGAGACCGAGCCGATGTTCAGAATTTTGCCGCGGCGGGCTTTCATCATGATTTTCGCCGCCGCCTGCACGCCGTAGAACGCGCCCTTCAGGTTCACGTCGATGACGCGTTCCCACGCCCCGGCCTTCATGCGAATCAAAAGGTCGTCGTCGCGGATGCCGGCGTTGTTGATCCATACGTCCAGGCTGCCCAGTTCCTCGCGGCAACGTTGAGCCAGGCTTTTGTTATCCTCGGCTTGCGTGACGTCGCAGTCCACCGCGATGTTTGTCGTTCCATAGCGTTCACTCAGTTCCCGCGCTGTTTTGCGGCTCTGCGCGTTGCGCTCCGGCAGATCACTGACCGCAACGGCGCAACCTCGGGATGCCAGTTCTTCGGCTATGGCCCGGCCGATGCCCCGGGAAGATCCCGTAATCACCGCCGCCCGGCCGGAAAAATCGTGGAGAATATCTGACGTGCTCATATAAAGCCCTCCGCTCCATGTGAAATATATTTGGATGCCCATGTAAAGTATTGGGATATCCAAATAAAGGCGTGCGGCGAAGTCAATCGAAAAATCCGGCTAAGACTTGAGGTTGCGGAGCGTGCGGTCCAGCAGTCGCGTAAGTGTCTGGCGTTCCTCCGTGGAGAAGCCGGCGAAGAAACGTTCGCGGACGCTCCGGGACGCCGCGGTGATGGTCGATACGCATTCCAGGCCGGGGGCGCCGAGTTCCACCGTGAAGGCCCGGCCGTCTTCGTCCGAGCGGCGTTTCTGTACGTAACCGAGTTTGCGGAGCCGGTCCACCAGCGTGGTGATCGTTGAGTTGTCCCGGTCCAGGAGGGCGGCCAGTTCGGACATGGACGCTCTTCGTTGCGGGAGCGTGGATAGCACAAAGATGACACCGGCATGGGCGGGGGCAATATCATCGAGGCCGCGGCGCTCCAGCTCAGCGGCCAGCTCCCGGTGGACGTGATCCCGGGTGCGGGCCACGAGATGCAGGACGTGGTCCGGATGCGGTGAGCCGGTACTCATCGGGGGACGGCGGCCTCCCGCTCCCGGTACTCGGACGGAGAGAGGCCGGTAAAACGTTTGAAGATGCTGTTAAAGGCGGACTTGGTGTTGAAGCCGGAGCGGAACGCTATCGCGAGCAGCGTAAGTTCTCTTTCGTGATCATTACGAATGAGTTCGCAGGCCTCTTCCACACGATACTCGTTAATGAACTGGTAGAAGTTCTTACCCAGGTTTCCGTTCAACACCTGGGTCAAATGGTGTCGGGCCAGTCCCAGGTGCCGGGCGAGATCGTGAATGCTGAGATCGCCGTCGAGGTACGGCTTTTCTTCGCGCATGTACTTGAGGAGCGCGTTCAGGTGTTCTTCCGCCTGCTCCGGACGCAGGCCGCTCCGTTCGTAACGCGCGGTGCTTGAGCCGTTATCCGTTGCGGGCTGCTCCGCCTCGTCCGCCGGTGAGTCGGCGCGTTCCGGCTCCGATTCTTTTGCCGTCGCCGGCGGATAGATGGCCGTTTGCCGCAACGCGAAGAAGCTGAGCAGTAGTACGAAGAACACGAACGCCGGAACGTGGCCGGGCGGCGGTCGTTGGAATCCTTCCGGCGCGCCTTCGGGCAATGGGGGGCCGTTCGCCAGCGGTGTCGGCAGCCAGGCCAGAGCCGTTACGAAGACGTAGGTCAACACAAAAGCCGCGGCCACCCACTTGAGCCAGCGGAGCGTCAGGTTGTAGTGCATCAGCGAAAACTCGTCGACGAGTTTCAATTCGTGGCGGCCGAGCATACGGACGACGACAACGGAGTAAGCGATGAACGAGGTCAGGGTGGAGACGGGCAATGTGAAGTGCAGGACCGATTGGCTGTGCGGCGAAATCCACGCCGGGAATAGAATGATCAGCCCTGCCAGAACCGCGGCCGGCGCGAAGTGCACAAGATCGCGTACGGTCACGGCGCGGCCGTCCGGCAGATCCGGCGAGGTCAACGCGCGCGTATAAAGAAACAGGAAGGGACCGTACGTCAGCGGCGCCGCCCCGACCCAGTGCAGGAGCGGAGAAAGGCGCGGAAGCAGTCCGGGCAACTGCGGAAGGGCCAACAACAGCATCCAGGCCGCGGCGATCCGGTCCGGGGCCCGGAGCGGGTGCCGGGTGATCAAGAACACCGCCGCGAATACGGCGTGAACGAGAACGACAAGATGCATGGGGTCCTCATTCGATCGTCGCCCGGGGGGCGGCTCCGTCAAGTACTCCGGCGGCGCGTTCGCGGTTTTCACAAAAATGCTTCAATTTTAGAGGCCGGGGCTGTTGTCTTACGTAGAAGTGTGCTCTCGTCGATCCAGTCCCCCCTTTCCGGCGGTCGTCGTCGTGGCTGTCGTCTGTGCCTGTTCGGCGGCCTGTGCCCCGTTCTACGCCGTGGCCGACGCCCTGATGGGCTCCGGCGAAGAGGACAGCCTCCTGATTCCACCGCTCTTACTGCCCATCTTCTTTCAGCCCACGGCTGACAACGCCGCTCTGCTTTCGGTGCAGCCGACGAACACGTATCCCCTCGTCGACAATCAGCCCATCGTCCTCCAGTTCAGCGCCGGCATGAATACGGGGGCCTGCACCTTTACGGACAACGGTCTCGGCAGTCCCGGTTCGGCCGTGTGGTCGACCACCGCCAACGGCAACGATACCCTGACCCTGAGCCCGGCGACGACCTGGAACACCGGCGACAATCCGGGGCTGCTTCTCGAAAACTGCGCCACCACAAACGGAGGCTCCGTGGACGGCGGCAACATCAGTCTCAGTTTTACGGTCTACGCCGCGAGCATGGTTCGCTACGTGAAGTCCGACGGCAGCGATGCGAACGACGGTCTCAGCGCCGGTTCCCCGAAGGCGACCATCCAGGCCGGCATTGCGGGTCTCAGTGCCATGGGATGCAGCGGGAACTGCGCGGTCTTCGTCCACGACGGAACGTACACCGAAGTCGTGACCATGGGCGCCGGCATCCGGATGTACGGCGGCTATCGCGACAGCTTTCAATCGCGCGTGCCCGGGGATCATCTTACGATTATCAACAGCGCGGTGGTGGCCTGCGGAACGGTGGCCATCACGCCGTGTGCCACCGTGATTGCCGCGGGCATCACGGATACGGCGATGCTCGACGGCTTTCAGATCAACGGGACCACCGGTCGTGACTATACGAGCGGGCTGCGACTCTCGGACGCGTATCCCATCATTCGGAATAATCGCATCAGCGCGCTCGGCGCGAACATCACGTCCGCCGGCATTCTGAACGACAACGATACTCCCGGCGTCGCCGTGCAGATTTACGACAACATCATCAACGGCGGGACGGCACCGTCCACGCGCGGTGTGTTGATCTTGAGCGGCGCAGAGATGACTCTGGAGCGCAACACCATCTCCGGCGGCACCGCTACGACGACGGCTCACGGGCTGAGCATTACGAGCATTGCGTCACCGGGTGTTCTGGCGGTGAACAACTTCATTGACGGCGGCAGCGCGA
This sequence comes from Leptonemataceae bacterium, assembly GCA_965227295.1. Taxonomy (GTDB): domain Bacteria; phylum Spirochaetota; class Leptospiria; order Leptospirales; family Leptonemataceae; genus JANSYA01. The sequence continues at coordinate 1,810,744 of OZ245742.1, forward strand.
ACAACACCGCCGGGGTTTACCTGGCCAGTACCTTCAACACGGTGCAACTTTACAATAACACGGTTCATGCCGGAACTGCCGCCACCCGATCCACCGGTCTGTTGTTGCAGGCGGACGGCGGGGCGGACATCCGCAACAACATCGTTCAGGGCCACGGCAGTGGTGACGATGTCTGTGTGCGTGAAGCCGACGCATCGTCGAGTCCGTCGGCCTTCACCGCGAACAACCTCTTTAACTGCGGAACGTTGTACTTTAACGACGGCTTTACGTCGTACTTCACGGCGGGCACCATCGACGGTGCGGGCCTCGGCAGTGGTACCGTGGGCGTCGATCCGCAGTTCACCGCGACCGATGATCGCACGCTTACATCGAATACGCCGTGCTCCGTAAGCCAGGGCGGCAGTGACAGCGCCGGCGTGCGGGTGGACTTTTCCGGCGAAACCCGAACGAGTCCCGTGAGTATCGGCGCCGACGAGTGGGACGGTAACTGCACGTGAGTGTGAGTTAGCTGCCCGGCGTCCGCCGTCGCCGAATGCCGGCTCAACCCCGCACGCGTTTTTCTTCGCTGCGCGCGATGATTTGTTTCTGAATTTCGGAAGTACCGCCGCCGATTTCGGCGAGCTTCACGTCACGGTACAGCCGGCATACGCGATATTCTTCCATGTAACCGGCGCCGCCGTGAATCTGCACTGCCAGGTTTGTCACCTCGCGCGCGTACGTGGATGCGAGCAACTTCACGGACGCTGAGCGGGCGGTCAAATCCAGGGGCTGTCCGTTGTGCGTGAGCTTGCGGCTGCGGCGGCTCTGCGGTTTTTCGAGAACGGCCGTGGTTCCGCTGCTATCGTCGGCGCCGGCGCTCGCGCTCTCGTTCGCCGGAGCGCTGAGCGGGGTTTCGTTGTATGCCTGATCAAAGAGCCAGGCCGTTTCCATCGTCAGCATACGCGCGGCCTCGTACTTCGTATACATGTCCGCGAGCATAAAGGCCACGCTCTGGTGGCGATCGATTTTGCGGCCGAAGGACTTGCGTTCTTTAGCGAAGCGCCGGCTGTCCGTAATGCACGCGGCCATGACGCCCGTGGAGTACGCGGCGAGGGCCAGGCGCTCTTTATTGAAGGCTTCCATGGTCACACGAAAGCCGCGCCCGGTTCGGTCGGCGCCGCCGAGGACCGCGTCCCCGGGAATGCGGACGTCTTCAAAAAACAGCTCCCCGGTCGGCGAGCCGCGCAAACCCATTTTCTTCATGGGTTTGCCGCGGCTGACGCCTTCCAGGGATGCGTCCACGATGAAATGCGTGAGGCCGAGATCACGGCCGTCCGTGCCGCGCGTTTTCGCCAGCACCAGGGCGACGTCGCAGATGGGCGCGTTTGTAATGTACGTTTTCTGTCCGTTAAGGACGTAGTCGCCTTTGTCCGTTTGCTGTGCGAGTGCCGTGAGGCCCTGAACGTCCGAGCCGGCCGCCGGTTCGGTGACGGCCAGGCAGCCGATCAGATCGCCCGAGATGATTTTGCGTAGATAGCGGTCTTGCTGCTCCTCGGAACCCTGGCTTGCCAGCGGCCCGCCGAAGAGTCCGCACGAAGCCCCCGCCGAGAAAAACGTGGAACCGCAGGTTTCGGCGAGTACGATCTGGGCGAGGGTGGCCAGCGTGTATGAGGCGTTCTGTCCGCCGTAGCGTTCTTCGTGCAGCAGACCGTTCCAGCCCACTGAGCCGAGCTTGCGATAGTGCTCGCGGGGGATGAAGCCGCTGTCCTCACTCTCTTCGACGAAGGGGGCGATCTCTTTTTCACAGAACTTCCGGAACGCGTCCAGAAATTCCTGTTCTTCGGGTGTGGGGTTGAAGTCCAGCATGATGATTCTCCGATGTTGCTAAAGTACGGCGCGCGGTAGTTAGCGGACTCCCGCGTAGTTTGCCGCGATGATGGAACGCATGACCTCGGAGGTGCCGCCGCCCAGGGTCGAGAGACGCACGTCACGATAAAAACGTTCTACGGGATACTCGTGAATGAAACAATAACCGCCGTGAATCTGGCCGAGTTCGTAGGCGGCTTCGATGGCTGCCTCGGTGATGTGCAACTTGGCCATGGACGATTCGACCGGCGCCGGTTCGCCGCGATCTTTTTTCACGGCGGACCAGTAGAGCAGGAGCCGGGAGGCGTCCAGTTTCGAGCGCACCCGGGCGATTTTGTCCTGAATGGCCTGGAACTTGATGATGGCCTCGCCGAATTGCCGGCGATTTTTCGCGTAGCGAACGGACTCGTCCAGCATGCCCTGCACGCCGCCGATGCCGGCCGCCACAAGTACGGTACGTTCCCATTCCAGCGTGGCCCGGCCGATGCGCGCAAAGCCCGAATCGACTTTGCTCAGTAAGTTTTCCTCAGGAACTTCTAAGTCCTGAAAGACCAGCTCACTCGTAACGCTCGTGCGCATGCCCATCTTCTCCAGCGGCTTGCCGGCGCTGAAGCCCGGAAAGTCCTTCTCGACGATGAAGGCGGAGACGCCCATGGGCCCCTTCTTTTTGTCGGTGACGGCCATAACGATAAAAACGTCGCCGATGGGGCCGTTCGTGATGAACATCTTCGAGCCGTTGAGAATCCAGCGGTCGCCTTTTTTTTCGGCGCGGGTTTCCATGGAACCGGCGGCGTCGCTGCCGGAAGCCGGCTCGGTGAGGCCCAGGCCGGCGGTCCATTCACCGGTGGCGAGCTTCGGCACGTAGCGTTGTTTCTGTGCTTCCGTGCCGCAGAGTACGATGGGCATACTGCCGATGATGGTATGCGCACCCCAGGCCAGGGTGAGCCCGCCGTCGTTCGCGCCCTCGGAAAACTTTTCGGTGGCGTAGGTCGTGGTGAGACAGTCGGCGCCCTGGCCGCCGTACTCCTCGGGGAAGCACAGGCCCAAAAGACCCATCTCACCCATTTTGCGCCAGATGTTCGGGTCCCAGTGTTCGCTCTTGTCGCGTTCTTCGGCGGAAGGTTTTACGTGTTCCGCGGCGAATTCCTTCACGGCTTCGCCGAATTCGATGACGTTTTCCGGTAATGTAAAGTTCATAGAAGTTACCCTGCGTAGCTTTATTATTCCTTTTCCGGTTTGCGTGTGCCGAAGGAGCCGCCGTTGATGAAGGCGCGCATCTTGCGTTTCAGCGTGCGGATTTGTTTTGAGTCCGTTCGGCGAACCGGCGAGAAGACGCCCGTGGAAAGCGACGTGAGCAGCATTTCCACCGAACCGAAGAAGGCGATCGAGAGCAGCCGCGGATCCGCGTCCGCCGGCAACTCGCCGTTCTTAATGCCTTCTTTAAAGATGCCTTCGATCATTTGAATGATGCGCCGGACGATTTGCAGATTCGGCAGGTTCTCGATGCTCCGCGCCCGTACGATTTCCTGGATGAGCAGGCGAATGATGTCCGGGCGCGCGATGAACGTGTCCAGCATGTAGTCGGAAATCTCCATGAGCTTCTCGGCGGTGCTCAGGTTTTCCATGGCCGAGATTTTCGCGATGCGCCGGCCGAAGCGCTGCCAGAGGTTTTCCAGGATGCTGGAGAGGATCTTCTCTTTCGAGCCGAAGTAGTGATACACCAGGCCGTAGGCTACGCCGGCGCGCTCGGCAATGTCGGCGATGCGCGTGCCGTGATAGCCTTTCTCGCTGACCACCGCAATGGCCGCGGCCAGGATGTCCGCCTGGCGTTCGAGTTTCTGCCTGGTACGCAGACTGCCCTGGGCCTCGGCTTTGGTGCTGGAGCGTGCTGCCATCTTCATTGACACATATGTCAATCATTGACTCGGATGTCAACGAGTTTCCAAAAAAAGGTTCGTCGCCCGGCCCGGCGCGAAAGATTCAACCATCATGCTGGATACGATCCCGGACAACATCGAGTACGACCAGGCCGATCTGCGCATCACCTGGAAGGACGGCCATACGTGCAGTTACGAGCTGTTGAATCTGCGCAAGAACTGTCCCTGCGCCCAATGTCGCGGCGGGCACGATGCCGGCGCCGTACGAACGACGGGGGGAATCACGGACATCCGCCTGGTTTCCTGGAAGAAGGTCGGCCGGTACGCGCTGGGGATCACCTGGTCGGACGGGCACGACACCGGCATTTTCACGTACGACGTGCTGCGTCAGTGTTGCGATGACGGTGTGCCCTACGCCCCGCCGGGGGAGCGCTAGGCTCACAGCACAAAGCCGTGTTTGCGCAACGGCAGCGATCGCAAACGTTTGCCGGTCGCCGCGAAGATGGCGTTCGTTAACGCCGGGGCGAGCGGCGGGACGGCCGGTTCGCCGACGCCGGTGGACGGTTGATCGCTTGCGACGATGTGCACGTCCATAGGCGGAATATCTTTTAGTCGCAACATCTTGTAGTCGTGAAAGTTGCTCTGTTGCACTTTGCCGTCTTTGATGCTGATCTCACCGATCAACGTCGCGGTTAAGGCCCAGACGATGGATGACTCGACCTGCGCACGCACGCCGAGGGGATTTACCGCCATGCCGCAGTCGATGGCCGTGGTGATGCGATGGATCGTGAGTTGCTGCTTGCCGTCTTCGATTTCCTGCACCGAGATTTCCACGACATGCGCCGCCACGGATTGAAAGCTTTCGTGAATGGCTACGCCCTGAAAGCGTCCCTGCGCCGCGCGGCCCCAGCCGGATTTTTCGGTCAGCAAATCCAGGACGCCGAGATGTCGCTCCTGACCGGGCAGGTGTTTGCGTAAGTAATCCGCGGGGTCTGCGCCGGCGGCGTGGGCCGCCTCGTCCATCATGCTCTGCACGTAGAAGCCGTTGTGGGTATGACCGACCGCGCGCCAGTTGCCGATGGGTACCGGTGTTGCGTGCTCTATGAATTCGATTGCAGGCCTGGCGGTATAGGTGTGCTCCGTTCCTTCGATCTGCAAATCCTGAGTAAAAAAGCTGTACGGCAACCAGCCGAGGCCGAGGATATTCCATCGCGACCAGATTTGACCCATGAGCGCTGGAGAGACAATGACCTGGCGCCAGTCTTTGATCGTCCCGTTTTCGCTCAGCGTTACTTCAAAGCGCGCCATGCTGGCCGGCCGGTAGAAATCGTGACGCGTATCTTCTTCCCGCGACCAGATCAACATCACCGGCTTTCGAATCGCCATGCCGATGTGCAGGGCCTGCTCGACGTAATCACTTTCCAGGCGCCGTCCGAAACCGCCGCCGAGAAACGTCGGCCGGATGTGAATCTTTTCCAGGGGCAGGCCGGTGACTCCGGTGGCGGCTTTGCCGACCAGGGTAAGGTTCTGCGACGGCGTCCAGATGTCACACCGATCATCCGTCACATGGACCGTGCAGTTCATGGGCTCCATGCAGGCATGCGCAAGAAACGGAACCTCGTACCCGGCTTCGAGGACCTGTTCGCCCGGTGCCGGTTTTGATCCGGCTCCTTCGAGTTTGCGACGAAACGCCTCGCTAAGTTTCTCCGAGGAAAACTCAGTATCGCCGCCCCGAAAGCGCGGCCGGAGCGCACCGAGTCCCATCTTTGCCTGGTAGTACGTATCGGCGACGACGGCGACGCCGTTCGGAATCTCGACGACCTCGGTAACGCCCTTAACTTTCAGCGCCGCTTCTTTATCCATGCTATCGAGGGAACCGCCGAAGACCGGCGCGCATTCCACGGTGGCGTAGACCATGCCGGGCAGGCGGACATCGATACCGTACTCCGCCCTGCCGTTTGTCTTGAGCGGGGTGTCCAGACGTTTTACGTCTTTGCCGATCAAACGAAACTCTTCGCGCGATTTTAACTGCACTTCTTCTTCGGCCGGTGGTTCCAGTTTCGCGGCGTCGAGGGCAACCTCACCGTAGCCCAGGCGTTTGCCGCTGGCGTGCACCACTTCGCCGGCATCGGTGGAGACTTCGGAGAGCGGAACGTTCCATTTAGTGGCGGCGGCCTTGCGCAGTTGCAGTCGCGCGGCGGCCCCGGCCTTACGCAGGACGGGGGACCACTCGCGTACGCTGCTGCTGCCGCCGGTGGACTGATGGCCGAGGCGGCCCGGGCGTATGTACGCGTCGTCCAGGGGGGCCATGCGAATCTGGAGTTGATCCCAGTCGGCGTCCAGTTCCTCGCAGATCAACATCGGTAGCGATGTGTACACGCCCTGACCCATTTCCACCGAGGGTAACATGAAGGTAATCGTGCCGCCCGGAGCGATGTGCAGCCAGACCGGAAAGCTCGCCCCGTCTTCCGGAAGAGCTTCGCCCGTAGCGGGGATGATGTTCGAGGATGACTTCGTATTGCAGCCGATGAGCAGACCCGCGCCCAAAACGGCGGAGGCTTTTAAGAAATCCCGGCGGTTGAGTTTCTCTGCGTGCATAGGTGCTTCTCTCCGAATGTTAAGACTGCCCCGTGGCGCGTTTGATGGCCCGGCGAATGCGCGGGTAGGTGCCGCAACGACAGATGTTCGTCATGGCCTGATCGATGTCCGCATCGTTCGGGCGCGGCTTCTGTTTGAGCAGCGCCGCCGCCGCCATGATCTGACCCGACTGGCAGTAGCCGCACTGCGGGACATCCTCCGCGATCCAGGCCTTTTGCAACGGATGATCGTTGTTTTCCGACAAACCTTCGATGGTCTCAATCTTACGGCCCACGGCCTGTGAGACGGGAAAGATGCATGTGCGCCGGGCCTCGCCGTTCAACAGCACCGTGCACGCACCGCACTGCGCAATGCCGCAACCGAATTTGGTTCCGGTCAGATTCAGCGTATCCCGAAGCACCCATAGCAGCGGTGTATGCGGTTCCACGTCGACATCGTATTTTGTGTTGTTGATATCCAGGCTGAACATGCGCGGTCTCCCGAAAGGTTGTCCCAGATCAACTCAGAACCCGGGTGAATACAAGAGGATTTTCTGAGATTGGTTGAACTATCGTAAATCTTCGCAGGCCGTCAGATCTTCCGGGCGGTCCACGTCCAGGGCGGCCTCCGGGCAGGGGAGCGCCTGGACGCGGTGTCGTTCGCGAAAGAGCAGATCCCGCGCGCCGCGATCTCCGCTGAGTTCGAGAAGATGGTGGAAGTCCTGCCGACCGAAGACGCACGGTGCGCCGATGCGTTCCGCGTATGTGCTGGCAATGATACTGTCCGGGTTCGTGAGCCAGGCGTCGATCAGGGCGGTGAAGTGTTCCCGGGGAATGCGAGGCTGATCGCAGAGTGCAATGAACAATGCTGCGCATTCCGGTGGCGCGGAGCGAACACCCAGTTGCAGTGAGCCCGCCATGCCTTGGTCCCAGTTTTCGTTGACTAAGATGCGCGGAGGGGCGGCTAACTGCTGTAAGATTTCCCGACAACGTTCGGTTTCCGCTCCGAGGACGACATCGACCGGGCAGCCGGTGGCTCGGGCCTGCTCCATGGCGTGGACCAGGAGCGGCCGGCCTTCAAAGTGAACGAGTTGTTTGGGCCGGCCCATGCGACGACCGGCTCCGGCAGCCAGGACAATGACACGCACCCGCGAGCGTTTGTCGTCAGGAAGTGCCGGCATGATTGGCTGTTCCTGTGGACAGACGCAGCGATTGTCCCGAACGTCCGGCCAGCGCGGCCTGGATTTCGGCGACGACGGCGAGGGCGATCGCCTCGGGAATCGTGCCGCCCAGGTCGAGACCGACGGGACTTCGCAGCCGTTCGATGTCGGGTACGGGGCCGAGGCGTTCGAGCAGTTTTTCCCGTCGCCGCACCGGGCCGAGCAGACCGATGTATGCGACGGTGCTGTGGAATAAGACGCGCAGGTATTCCGTGTCGGATTCGAAGTGATGGCTCATAACAATCGCTGCGTCGATGTTAGCAGCATTGATGAATGGTTCGAGTTCCGCCGGCCGACCGAGACGCAGTTCCACGCCCTCCGGAAACTGCGCAGCGTCTTCGATGTAACGCGGTCGATGATCGCATATGATCACGCGCCAGCCGAGTTCAACGGCGAAGCGCGCTACCGGCGGGACGTCAGGTCCCGCGCCCAGAATCAACAGCGCCGGCGCCGGTGGGATTCGGTGCAGGAAGACCTGGAGCGTCGCATCCCCCTGCTGTATATCCAGAAGTTCAGACGTTTCTGTCGATCGTTTCAGTTCTTGTGCCAGCAGATCCTTGCAGTACGCCGGCAGGCTCGGACTTGCGCCTGCTGCTCCGGCGGCAGCCCAGTAGAATGCGCCGCCAGCGTTGTCCGGGCGAGCATTCCGTGTGAGCACGGTGGCGAGGTGGACGGGATGTTGTTTCTCGCGCGCCGCTGCGATGATCGGCAGCGGGCCGTAGTCGTTGCCTGCGTTCAGGCGTTGTAGAAAGATCGTCGAGAGACCTTCGCAGCCGGCACCGATCCCCCAGATCAACTCATGATCCGGACGCAGATCGTATTCGATGAGTCGTGGTCGGCCGTCGGCCAGGACTTCATTGGAGTGCAGGAGCAAATCGCCTTCCAGGCAGCCGCCGCTCAGGAGACCGGCCGCGGCGCGGCCTTCGTCGAGGAGCATCATGGCGCCGGCCTTGCGATACGTTGAGCCCCGCGTGGAAACAACCGTGGCCAGGACCAGGGGTTTGCCCGCGGCACGGAAATCGCGATAGGCCTGCAAGATGCGAGAGAACTGCGGCATGGATCCGGGATCCAATTCTACCTGGAAAGAAAAAAGGGCAAGACCTTCTAAGCCGGCCGTAGTTGCAGTGAGACCGGCGATGGGGAAAAGCCGCCGGGGTGAGAAGGCGGGACTCGGTGTGCGCCCAGAAGGATTCGAACCTCCGACCCCTTGATTCGTAGTCAAGTGCTCTATCCAGCTGAGCTATGGGCGCTTTCGAAACGTGTCTGAGGCTTGTATTTTGACGGGCTCATCGGGTCAAGGAATATACGCGCATATAATGGACATGGAACGAAACAGCGTGACCGTCGGGGTGATCGGTCCCGGCGGGGATCTTTGTTCGCCGGAGCTCTACGAGTTTGCCCGTCGGCTCGGCCGGGCCCTGGGCGAGCGGCACTACGCCGTGGTCTGCGGCGGCATGGGCGGAATGATGGAAGCCGTGTGCCGGAACTCGCTTTCGCCTGGATGCATCGCCGGCCGGTGATTTGCTGTACGGTCTTTGAGGGTTGGGCGGAAAAACTGGCGGGGGTGGACCTGGACGCAGGGATTGTTTTGCGAGGCGGCTTCGGTGGAAGAAGTGTGTTCGGTGTTAATGAAACTGGAAGAGCAGAAGCGATAAGACGGCGGCACTCGCGTACCGCCGTTCGCAGAATGGATTAGTGCCGCGCTTGTTTCGGGCGGGCTTCGTTCACGACGAGGGGACGCCCTTCGACTTCCTGGTTCGCCAGTTCTTTCATGGCGTTCAGCGCTTCATTTTTGTTCGGCATATCGACGAAGGCGAAGCCGCGGGAACGACCGGTTTCCCGGTCCGTGATGAGTTTTACTGATTCCACGTCGCCGTACGCCCGGAACAGGTCGGCGATGGAGTCCTCGGTTAAACGATAGTTGAGGTTACCCACATAAAGTTTCATTCATTCACACCAAATCTGAGATACGCGCCGATCCGCCGACGTTCCAACAATACGTACATCGCCGCTCACAAAGGTCAACAGAAAAGATGCACGCCGCGTTCTTAGTAAAAAAATCCGTCGGGACCGGGGCCGTGTTCTTCCCAGCAACCGCGTTTCTTTTTAAGCACGGCGTCGCGCTCCCACGTAGCGGCCTTTTGTAACAGTGTTTCAATCGTAGTCTGGAATCGCTGTTCCAGACGAGGAATCACCGGGCTGCCGGCCAGCTTCGCCGCCTTGAGTTCCGTCAGGCGCATCTTAACGTCGGGCATGGTCGCCAGGATATCCTCGCGCAAGGCCAGTACGATGCCGGCCTTCGTTACCATGGTACGGTCGTAGGTCGGTTCCCCCGTAGAACAAAACGCCGCGCCACGGTGGATGATGTGTGTAAGATCGAGATAGTGTTCGTGTCCGGGGCGCCAGCGCACGAGTACCGGGCGCCGGGCCACGTCACGATTCGGGAGAGCCTGTTCATCGAGGATTTTGACGCCCGGGCCGGCGGCGACGCCGAAGTAACCGAGGCCGATCCCTTTCAAACACTGCGCCTGCGCCTGGGAGTTGGTGATCCAGAAGTCGTCCACGCCCAGGCAGGCTTGCAGTTGTTGGAACTCTTCGCCGGTTTGTCCCCAGGGGTGATCCTGGCCGAATAGCAACGCAGCCGGGCCGGCACCGGACTCTTCGAAGAAGTAGCGACGCTCATCGGCCAGGGAGCCGAAGGTCAGCGGAACTGGCCAGAAGGTCAACAGTACGAAGAAGGCGAGTCCGGCATAGTGGGAGGCAAGCTTGTGTTTGGTAAATGTTTGTAGAAAGTTCGGCAGCGCGAAGCCGGCCCGGAAGTAACGATCCGCGAGCAGGGCGAGCATGAGTATCTCCGGCAGGAAGAAGCGGAACATCATGAAGTCGCCGCCCACGCGGACAATGTAGAGGCCCAGGATCAACGTTACACCGAGTTCGCGAAAGTATGCGAAGTACTGCCGCGGCGGAAGTATGTTTCGCGTTTTGTGAAACACCGGAAAGAGTGCTACCATCCCGCCGATGATCCACAGTGCCGGCGCAAACAGGAGTGTTGCCGCGAGGTAACGCAGGCCCTGGATGTAGTACGAAGACAGCCCGGACTTCGCGTAGTAGGTGTTCGGAAAGATGTCGTGGTAGTACAGGCCGCGGAAGAGGTGATAGCTGCCCGCGAAGAGGAGAATGCCCCCGGCCCAGGCGAACAGCGGTTTCCAGCGGAGCTTCTGTAAGACGCGCGGGGCCCGTAACTGCACGCACTCCGCCAGGATAAACACCGAGTAATATGTAACTAAGAGTCCCAGCTCCGGTCGGCTTAAGTACAAGAGAGCGCAGAGGGATGCGAAGTAGAACGGCCGTTCGGAGAGGCGGTGCTGCTCGAGTCCGGTGAACAATAACACCGTAAGCAGATAGACCAGCGAATACTCCATGCCGCCCGTGGCGAAATCGCGGAAGCCCGAGATCGATACCAGAGCCAGCGCGGCGAAGGGAAAGATCGGGATGCCGTTCGGTTCCCGACCGGGGCGGAAGACAAGAATCGCCAGGGCAATGCCGGAGTAGAGCAGGCCCAGCAGAATGGCGCCGAAGTGCAACGGGAGGCCGATGCCCTTGATGAGTACCAGTCCCATCATCCACAGCGGATGGGTGAACGATTCAGTGCGCACGCCCGGATTGTAGACCAGGCCGTGGCCGGCGTAGAGGTTCTCGACGCTGCGGAAGGTGATGTAGCCGTCCTCGGCGACCCAGACCCGGCTCAGAACGGCCCATAGACAAAAGAGGGCGACCAGGCCGAGAAAGATGCGGGATGTGCGCGAGTATGCCTGCATGCGGGGACATCCTGGCCGCCGGTGGATGCGCCGACACCAAAAATCAGCGGGCGCCGGAATTTTAGGTTTTCCGCGCGACGGTCGAAATAATTACGTCTACTATAGAAGAAAGCGGCCGGTCATGCGGCCGCCGGTAGATGATAGGGGACGAAATGGCTTCGACTGCTGTGATTTCGAGGCTTTGATTGCATGCAGAGTTGAGGAACTCTTCAAAACCTCACCCTATAACTGCCAACAACGAAATGGCTCTCGCAGCTTAATCATAGCTGCTTGCGCTCGCCTGAAGTTCCCTTCCGGGCTTCGGGATGAGTGTCACTTTACGGAAGGTGAGTCGATCGGGTGCGAGCTGCAGATCGGCTGACGTTTACAGTTCGCGAAGTGTTGTCCGTCCTGTCGATGGGTAAGGGCGGCACTTAACTGATCATCGACTAAGCATGTAGAGGTCACTGTCTTGCACCGTAGGACGCGGGTTCGACTCCCGCCGTCTCCAATATAGTTGTGCAGTGGTTGCGACGTCCTGTCGCAACCACTGCACGCTAAGAGTTCCGCTCCTTTGGAGCGGCAAAACTTCCTGTTTTGGCAAAACCGCTGCGCGTTTTGCTTGTTGTGCGCGGGACTGCCGTGTCCTGGCGCAACCGCTGCGATGTCAATCGCGGGCAATGCTCAGATGTACCCGCGCAACCAGTAGGCCGCCAGGCCGATGTACTCTTTGATCGCAATGGTACTCACCGAGACTGCCGACGGCGACGGGATCAATCCCTCCGGCCCCGGAAAGATCCGCGAACGATAGTAATCTACCGGAAAGGGGATAAGCCCCAGGTCCGGCGCGGCCGCACGGAAGCAGCCCACGCTCCGCGGCATGTGCAATGCCGACGTAACGAGAATGATTTTCCGCCAGCCCTGTTTCGCGGCAAGCTTCGCCGTTTCCCGCGCATTCTCGGCAGTGTTTCGCGAGGTGCTTTCGATGACGATGCGCTCCGCCGCGATGCCGCGTTCTTCGAGCAGCCAGCGTTGCAGGATCAACGCCTCGGATTCGCCGATTTGTAGAATCAATCCCGAACCGCCGGAGAGCACGAGCACCGGTGCCGCGTTCTTGCGCAGCAGCGCTTCCCCGGCGAGGATGCGATCGACACTGGAGATAAACTCCGGCCCGGGCCGGCCGGTGAGCGGATCCACCATGCCGCCGAGTACGACGACGGCGTCGGCACTAAGCTGTGCGGAAATGTTCTTAACGGATCGGTGCGGGTAGGCGTCTTCCAGCGGCGCGATGAGCAGGCCGGACACCGGATTCGTGGAAAGCGCGTAGAGTGCGAGCAGTGCGATGCGAAAGACAAAACGCGTCCACGAGGGCTGCATGCGCACCGCCGCGATCACGGCGATGAGCAGGAACAACGGGTAGGGGAAAAGGAAGATCGTAAGGAGTTTTGAGAGATAGAAGAACATGTTTCACTCCGAGGACCGAGGGACCGAGCTTTTTGGGAGAGGGGTTAGACGTCGAGTATGATGGTTTGTAGATGGTTGGCTCGACTCTTCGCGTCAGGGATGCGGAGGGTTGCGCGAAGCGCAATTCCGGAGTGAGCGAAGCGAACGCAGGAACGAGCGATGAGCGAGCCCGGAGCAGCCCGGCCCCCGCGCGTAGCGCGGGGGAGACGCCCAGAAAATAAATATCTTACATTATTCACAGCAAATCTTTTGATTCTAAGTCTTCAAAGTACTTCAGTACTTTCTCGACCGTCCAGGCCGGCTGTTCCATGGGAAAAAAGTGCGAGCCGGTAGATTGCATTCGCTGTGAGTTAGGGTTGCGCCTGGTAAGCAGTCGGGCCGCACGATCGGGAGTGACCTCGCTCTTCGTTGCCTGGATTACGAGCTTCGGCATTTCCACGGCCTTGTGATGGCGCCACTGGCCGCGGTGCAGCGTTCGAAAAATTCGCGCCTCGACGCGCGGGGGCAGGCAGAGTTCGTACATGCCGTCGTCGCGCTTGCGAAAGGCCGAGGCGAGATAGGCCTGGAATACGGCGTCGTCCCAGGCCTTGAATCCCGGGTGCATGCGATACGAACGCTCCACGAGTTTCATGCTTTTGAATTCGGCGCGTCGGCGTTCCGCCGCTTCGGCCAGGGGATGCGGAAACAACGGCAGGAGCCAGGCCAGCAGCGGCGTAAGCACCGTCGGATCGAGCAGGGCCAGGGCGCGAATGCGCGCGGTTTCGCCGGCGGCGCGGGCCCGCTCTTCTTCGAGGGCCGCCAGGAGAGAGGACGTCGCCCCACCGATGCTGTGACCGACGACCAGGATGCCGCCGGCTGCATCGATCCTACCGCTTTCGCTGAGGAAATTCAGCAACGCCATGGCCTGGTCGCGAAAGAAGTTCCAGTCCTCAAAGTCCTCCGTCGGCTGCGAACGGCCGTGGCCGACAAAATCCAGGGCGAAAACGGGATGCCCGGCCGCCGTTAAGGCCTCAAAGAGGCGTGTGTAGGTGAGCGCAGGATAGCCGTTGGCGTGGAAAAACAGGATCGGCCGGCGCTCCCGGTGCATCGGCTCCAGCTGATACCAGGCGAGCTGGATGTTGCGAAACTTGAGCTGGCCTGTCTGCATGGCGGGCATCGGAGCGCGAGCCTCCCGTGTACCACCTCTCTGGCAATCCTTTTGCACGGAGATGTGCCTGTTTCGCGGCATTTGTAGGAACTCTTACAGGAATCATGCTTAAAAAAACCGCAGGTTGGGTAAATTTTTAGTGTGTGTGCAGGAGGCTCCGGAATGATGTGCAGGGAGAAGCGGCACTTTGTTGTGAAACGAGCATTGCCTGTGAGCGGTGCTCGTAGTATTCTCATCCTATTGTGGAATATTTATGCAAAATGAGATAACACAGGGCGAGGCGCTGAACTTTATTCAAGAGATCACGCTGGCGATGAACCAGAACGATGATCCGTCCGCTGTGCTGGATCAAATTCTGTCGGCGTGTATCCAGATTGCCGGGGCGGAATCCGGCAGCATCATGCTCGTGGATGCGGAAAGCGGTGTTCTGACCGTGCGCGCGTCCCGCGGTCTCGCGGCGGATCTGAAAGAACTTACGCTGAAGCCGGGCGAAGGCGTGATGGGCTGGGTAGTGAAGAACGCGAAGGCCCGCATCGTCGCCGACGCCGCCGCCGAGAAGGACTACGTGCGCGTCAAAGACGGCCTGGTCTCGGAACTGGCCGTTCCCATGGTGGTTCGCGACGACGTACTCGGCGTGCTCTCCGTGGACTCCAGCCATCAAAATGCGTTTAATGATCGCCACAGTGAATTCTTGAGCATCATGGCGAACCTGGCCGCCAGGATCTTCGTGAACCTGAGCGACAACCGGGCGCTGAAAGTCCGGGACCGGTTCCATCGCGTGATGATCGAAATTTCCCGCGTGGTCTCCACGTCGCTTCGCCTGGAAGACGTCTTTCGGGAAATCATGGCGATTACCGAGAAGGCCTTTCGTTTTCATCGCAGTACGCTGCTTTTGTATAACCGTGAATCAGCGAAACTTACGGTGGAAGCCGCCGTGGGCATCGAGCCGGAAGAGGCCGCCAAAGTGGAGTACGTGCCCGGTGAGGGCATCAGCGGACAGGTCTTCTTAAACAAAAAGCCCGTCTTCATTCCCAGTGTGCGGCGTGAGCCGGAGTTCTTGAACCGCATGAACATGGCCGTGGAAACGGACGACATGGGTTTCTTCTGCTGCCCCATCTTTCAGGGCACCGAGGTCGTGGGCGTTTTTTCGACGTTCACCCGCAATCCCGGCGGCGTGGACCCGGAATCGCTGCTGGAATTCCTGGAGATCGTCGTTTCGTTCATTTCCCAGGCCGTTACGATTCAGAAGCTCGTCAAAGACGAGACGCGCGTCGTAATGTTCGAGAACATTCAGTTAAAGCGCGAACTTTCCGGTCGTTACCAGTTCGGCAGTCTCATCGGCCGCTCGCCGAAGATGATCAAGCTGTTCGAGAAGGCCCGCATCATCGCCGACTCCCGTGCTTCGGTCCTGCTTACGGGGGAGTCCGGTACGGGTAAGGAACTCATCGCCTCCGCGATTCACTACAATTCGCCGCGGCGGGACGGTCCGTTCGTAAAGATCAACTGCGCCGCAATCCCTGAGAACCTGCTCGAGTCCGAGCTCTTCGGCCATCGCAAGGGTTCATTCACCGGCGCGATTTCCGACAAAAAGGGCAAGTTCGAGGCCGCCGACGGCGGTACGATTTTCCTGGACGAGATCGGCGAGCTGGATCTGAACTTACAGAGCAAGCTGCTCCGTGTGCTTCAAGAACGCGAGATCGAACCCATCGGCGGGCGTACGCGAAACGTGGACATTCGTGTCATCGCGGCGACGAACTCGGATCTGGAAGAAGAGATCCAGCAAAAGAAGTTCCGTGCCGATCTGTACTATCGTCTGAACGTCATTCATCTGCGGGTGCCGCCGTTGCGTGAGCGCAAAGAGGACATCCTGTTGCTCGTCCATCACTTCATCGAGAAGTACAACAAAGAGAACAGCAAGAACATTACGGGTATTGCGCCCGAGGCCATTCACATCCTCGAGAATTACGACTGGCCGGGCAACGTGCGCCAGCTGGAAAACGTGATCGAGCGTTCCATTGTTCTAAGCCAGCACGAGATCCTGGGCGCCGAAGACTTTCAGGATTCCACGCTTCCGTTTCGGGAAACTCCAGACGCGCCCGAACGCCGCGAGCAGGAAAACCTGCCGACGCCGGTGGAAGTGGTTCCGAACGACGGCGACTGGCCGGAACGCAATTTGCCGCCGGAAGAACACCTGAACGAAATGGAAGGCCGCGTGTACGAGGTGGTCATCAGCGAAGTCGAGAAACGCCTGATTCTCATGGCGCTCAAGAAGTTCCGCTACACGAAAACCCAGGCCGCGCGGTACTTAGGTATTAACAGGAATACCCTGGATAAAAAGATTCGTGAGCTGAAGATTGACTACTGATGCCGACGAACTACAGTTGATTCCTTCGAAAGTATTCGTTTACCGACATGCCCGCATGGCGCGCGAAGATTCTCCGAAAGTGGCTGATGTCGTCGTAACCGACCTTGCCGCAGACGGCTTCGATGGACGCGCCGTTCCCTTCGCTTAACAACCGCCGGGCGACATCTACGCGATAGCGCTGGAGGTACTCCAGGGGCGAGTCGCCGGTGGAACGTTTGAAACGTCGTTTGAAGTTGCGTTCGCTCATGCCCGTGCGTTTGGCCAGGTCCGCGATCGTCAGCGGGGCGGCGTAGTTTTCGTGAATGTGGCGCTGGGCCACCGCCACGGCATCGTCTTCATGATGTGTCTGAGATTCCAGGGTGGCGTAGCGATTCTGGGAGCCGCGATCGATGTCCAGCAGCAACGCCCGGGAACATCGATAGGCGGTTTCAAAGCCGAAGAAACGCTCCACGATCCTGAGTGCCAGGTCGGCGAAGGCGTACCCGCCGCCGGAGCATAAGATGCGGCCGCCGGAATCCTCGGTGACCATCTCTTCCGGGCGCAGTTTTACTTTCGGAAAGAGCGAGCGAAAATGATCGGCATCGGCCCAGTGCGTCGTCGCCGTGCGCCGATCCAGCAAACCCGTGTCGGCCAGGGCGAAACCGCCGCGGGCGATACCGGCCACCACCGAGCCCTGGGCGTACATCTTCGTAATCCAGCGACCGGCGGTAGGCCGCAGGTCTTCCAGGCTGTGCGGATCGGTATGACCCGACGCAACGAGTACGACGTCCGTCTCTTCAATTTCGTCGATGGAACGATCCGGATCGACCTTCTGCGCGGCCGGGCGGCAGAGTACGGCGTTGCCGTCAGGCGTCGCTATGTCCACCGTGAAGTGCGGCTGAGTCTCCGCGTCGTGGATTTCATCCCAGAGCACTCCCGCCTCGGAGAGGATTTCGTGCAGTCCGTAGACCTGGGTAATGGAAGATTTTCCTAAAGCGAGTATGGTGGCGTGTTTGGTGTTCGGCATAATCAACTGATCGGGCCGGCCGAGAGATGTGGCCGGTCTAATCCGCTGCTCTTTAGCGTAGTAGCAGACCGACCGGGCGGCAAGGCCTCATTGGTTAAGTGTGCCAGACTGTCAGGGTGAATCAAAAAGTGTGCGGCCGGTTTCGCGGGCCTCGAAGATGAACGGCAGTACGTGGCGAGCGGTAGGTACCAGATCCAATTGCAGCGCGTCTTTGCGCGGGTAGTATTGAAAAACGTCGGCCTCGCCGTCCACCGCCCGCAATTTTCCGGCAACGTGCCGCGCTTCAAAGATACTCGAAACGTAGGCGACGCGATCGCCGTTCGTGTACTCCAGTACCATGTCTTCGCCGCCGAACACGCCCAGCACTCGCAGGAGTTCTACGATGAGTCCGGTTTCTTCGTAGACCTCGCGCACCGCGGCCCGGGCCGGGCTTTCTCCAGGATCCACGGCGCCGCCGGGTATGCCCCAGCGACCGTTCTCGCTGAGGCGAATCATCAACAATCGATCCTGATTGTCGAAAATTGCGCAGCCGGCGGCGGGCGTGAGCACGAGATCGGTGCCGATCTTTTTGCGCAGATTCTTAAGATACTCGGAGATGGGCATGTTACTGAGCGCGAACCGTGCCGGGCAGATCCGCGGAAGTCGTCGCGGGGTTCGCCGTGGTTGCCCGGCCGTCCTTCGCCGTCAGGCGATCGCCTTCGCCGAGTAAGAGGCCGATCCACGGATGCAGTTTCGCGAGACCGTGCAGGGCCAGGGCCAGCGGCCAGGCCAGACCGAGCACCAGGGTTATCCGCAGGCCGAACGGTAACTTTGCCAGAGCGAACATTAAGATCGGATGGCTCAGGTACACGAGGAAGCTGACCCGCGCCAGTTCCCGCAGGCGGTTGCCGGAAGGCCGTTCCGGCAGGTGCGCGAGCCAGGCGATCCACAGCACGGCATACAGTGCCACGACCGGCCGCCACACCCGGCCTGCCGGGTCCGGATGCGTTGCGCCGAAGAACGTGGACGTGCAGAAGTCGTAGAAGACCAGGATGAATCCCACGGGCAACAGTGCCGTGACTACGCGAAAGCGTCGGCGGGGTTCGGCGAAGAACGCCGGCCATGGCGCGGGCGCATCGGCTTGTTGCCCGCCGGAAGACTCGCCCAGCCATTTACCGTAGACGAAGAAAGGCAGCGCGTAGCTGAACAGGATCGTCCAGGCCACGACACTGCCGCCGGCCGCCGCCGCGCTGATGGCCCGGCTGTCCCGGGCGATCGTAATGCCGAAGGATTCGAGCAGGCCCATGGAAGCGTGCGGATCCAGGAAGATGTAAGTGAGAACCGACGGCACGCAGAGCAACAGCGCCGTGCTTACCCGGAAACGCAGGCGGCGGAGCAGCGGGTACGCCAGGTAGAGATACAACAATACCGCTACGAAATAGAGATGAAACAGATGCGCACCGCCGGGCAGGCCGGCCAGGAAGTAGGTGAGGCTGAGTTCACTCTTGCCGCGCAGGCCGTGGTAGAGAAAACCGAAGACCGACATGATCAAAAAAGGCGGCAGGATGCGCAGGGCCCGGTTACGATAAAAGTCGCTTGTTCGAAAGTTAGTGGCCCCGCCGCCGTAGAGCCGGTGCGCGCCGAAGGCGTAACCGGACAGAAAGAAAAACAGGAGCGTTGCGGGTTTGCCGAGTTGGTTGATCACGGCTATGAGCCAGGCGCCGACGGACTCCCGACCCGTGCCGAGCTCGACGAAACCGTTCCAGGTCGCGTGATTGAACACGATGCAGCAGACCGCGATGACGCGCAGCAGGTCGGTGGCGAACCGGCTCATACGACCATCCCCTCGCGAGCAGCGTCACGCGAAAGTACTATTCGGCCCGAATCGCGGAGAAAAGGGCGGGGCTGCGTAAGATCTTGCAACCGGCTAAAAAGAGTTGAGTATTATCTTACGCCCCGCGCCTCGTGCTGTATGCATCGAGTTGTCGCAGTCTGCTTTGTGGTGTCTGTTTTCTTTTCGGTGACGCCGGGGTTCGCTCAGGAACCGGCCGGCCCCGCCGCGGAAGAAGGAGCCGAAGAATCCATTGCTGATGCGCAAGACGAACCGGGCGAGCGCAGGTCGCGGCTGCGCTTCAGTCTGGGCTACTGGGCGGGCCCGGAAGACGCGGATTACATTGAGCATCTGCGCGACGACCTTACGTTCGCCGGCCTCTCCCCGCGATCCCTCATAGACAACCCCGGTCCGAAGCCGACCGAGGCTACGCCCGTGGCCCTCGAATTCTGGACGCCGCTCCAGGTCGGTGATCTTTCGCTGCGCCTGGAACACTACGTGACCGGTACTTCGTATCGCGACGGGAGCGGGCTGACCACCGGCGGCACGCTGTTCTTTTTCAATCATGATCGCTACCGGCGCGAACGTCTGCATATCTTCCTGGGCTATCGCCTGGGTTTTCTGGAGGATCGATTGCACGTCACGCCGCGCCTGGGCTTGCGTCGTTACGGCGAGACCTCGGACCTGGGGCTCGCCGGTGTTCAGCCCGACTTCGTTCAGTTGATTGCCCAGGTTCGTGATGTGAACGGGGAAGGCACGGTGGCCGGGTTGGACCTGGAGTATCTTCTCCTGGAAGATCTGTCCGTCCTCGGAACCTATGCCCGCAGTGTGGGGCCGATCGACGGGGACATGAACCTCGCGTCCCTGAACGCTGCTGCGGCACGCTCGGTCTTCGGATCGGCAACGTCGTTATCTTATGCCGGCGCCGTCGCCGATCATCTGCACATCTGGCGTTCGTGGTCGCTGGCACTGTCGTATCGAGTCTTCGAGGGCGTGCGGATCGCCGCCGGTTATCGGAAAGAAACCATCAGCGTCCGTTATCCGGACTACTTCACTTTCTCCGCCGCACTCGGAGGGGGGTTCATCGAGATATCTCCCACCGAACTCGTTACGAATCGCATTAGCTATGATCAGGCAAAGCTTTCAGAAAAGAAGGGCGTTTTCCTGGAAGCCAGTTATGAGCTTGGTCTATAATATGTAAGAAATCAAGGAGTGATCATGTTGCAGAATCGAGTGCGTTTTATGTTCGCCGGCCTGGCATTGGCCGGGTTGCTTTTGCCGGCCGGCCTGGCCGCGCAGGATCGTTCGCCGGAATTGCGTTTTTCCATCGGTGCCTGGGCGGGTACGGAGACGTCGGAGTGGGTCGGCCGACGGCACCTGGACTATCTTTTCGCCGGCTTTACGCCGGGCGTTTTCGTACAGGATCCGGGCGCTTCCGGTACGGCGGCCCTTCCGCTGGGATTGGAATTCTTTCTGCCGGCCGGCCCCGGGGATGTGATGGTCGGCCTCGAAGCATTTTCCACCGCCACGAACTACACCGCCACGGGCATTGCCGTGTCCCCCCTCGCGATTTACGACATTCAGCATTCGGACTTCGCTCGCGCGCGCCTGGATTTTTCGCTGGGCTATCGTGTTCCGGTGACGGCGGAGTTTTCGTTTACGCCGGTGATCGGCCGGCGTGGTTTCGCGGCTTCGGCGAATACGAGCCTGCTCGGCATCGGCCTCGCGAGTTTCGCCTCGGAGGATGAAGAGTACCAGGCGAATGCCGCGGCGGGCTACATCGGCGTCGACCTGGAGTATCGCTTTACTCCGGAGTTCAGCGGCCTGGGCGGCTTTCGCTATAGCATTACGAAATCCGGCGGCGATGTATCGACGACCAGCGAGGGTTTCGGCGCGAGCACCAGCGGCACCGGCAGCTATTACATTGGAGAGACCTCAGCGGCGTACGAGTACTCGTTTCAGCGGATTGAGCTGGGGCTGGGCTATTATCCCACCGCGAACGTGCGCCTGGCGCTGGGCTTTCGCGGCGAGACGGTGCAAACGCGGTATCCGGATTACCTGGAGTACGGCCTCGGCGTATCCACTGCCGGTGGGACAGTGTCGCCTCTGCTGTTGTTTTCGCTGGATGAGTTCATTACCGATCGTTTCTTCGTGTTTGATCGCGAGGAAAGCGAAGAGTTCAGCGGCATCTTCTTCGAGTTTACGTACATCCTCGATCTGTAAGCGGCGTGGTCGCGGTTATTCCTGCGACCGCGGTTCCCTTAAGATCATAAAACCGAAGATTACCAGCAAATTCAAAAGCGTGGCGCCGAAGAAGACCGGAAGAAACATGGACGTCTCCGTGGCGGTGTTCTCCGGCGCCCACCATGCCAGAAAGTCCGGCCCGATCTGTGTAAACAGCAACGTGCCGAAGAAGACGTTGCCGATCATGCCGCCCAGGCTGTGCGCCGCGACGTGATAGATGCCGTAGACGCTGCCGTAGAGATGATCCGGGCAGGATGCCTTCAGCCAGTAGATGGCCCCGATGTAGTAGCCGGCGAAGTGGACACCATGCAAGAGCTGCGAGACCAGAACGGGAAGCGGTTCATAGCCGAGGATGGACAGCGTGAGCAAGCCGAAGCGCCCCGCCGCGGCGCCGGCGGCACAATAAAACAACCAGCGAATGCCGGGGCCGCGCGCAATGCGCTCCGTAAACATCAAAAAAGGTATCTCTAACAGCACGGCGACGAGCCAGCCGGAATAGACGAGGCCGGTGCCGCCGCTCAGTTCCCAGAAACGGCCCAGGTAGTTGTCCACCACCTGGAAACAAAAGAAAAACGTAAACGATAACCCGAGGAAAGCTAAGGCGCGACCGGAATGCGAAAAGAAGCGCACGGCATCCAACAGGCGGTACTCCTCGTGGGATTTGCGCCGTTGTGCGACCATTAACGCGAAGGGCACGCACGCCAGGTAGGCGACGGCCCCCACGCGTCCGCCGTCGCCGGGACTGAAGTCCGGGAGCAGCGCCTCGTGATTCGCCGCAAGAAAGCTGCCGAAGAAAAACGGATCGGTCACGATCCACATGACGAGCTGGAACGCGAGGAAGCCCGTGGTCCCCGCGGCCCGGATGCGCGAGTACGGCCCGGAGCCGACGTCTTCGAGGATGGCGATCGATATGAGCTGCACATTAGCGGAGAGCAGGAGTCGCGTGAGCGCGGAGAACAGGATCGTGAGGCCCGGGGAATCGGGCAGGGCGTAGAGGAGGTACTGTGTGGGCGCGATGAGGATGAGCCCGGTCACGAGAAAACCACGGATGCGCCGGTAGCGATCGGAGAGCCAGCCGATCAAGAAGTAACCGACGGGGTACGCGCCCTCGGCCGTAAGAAAGATGAGATACGAGTCCTGCTTGAAGTTCTGCAACACGTAGGGCGACAGGCCGGAGAGATACGAGCCCAGGCCGATGAAGTACAGAAACAGCAGCGCCACGTAGTGCATGCGCCGCCACGTTCGGCGGGGGGAGTGTGCTTGTCAGCTTTAAGAAATCACGGGGATATAATAGAAGAAGCCAGGCTTGCGGTTCTTCGGTTGACCCGGCAAATCCCGCGCACCATCCTGGCGGGATGAGTGCAGACATCTTAAGCGTGAAAGATAAAACCATCATCGTCACCGGTGCGTCCCGGGGCATCGGCCGGGCCATTGCGGAGACGTTGCGGGACCGCGGGGCCGTGGTCTACGGCACCGGCAGCCGGCCGGAATCCATCGAGTGGATGAACGCGGACTCCGCCGTGCAGGGGCGCGTCGCGAACGTCCGCGAACCTGGTGCCATGGCCGAGATCATTCAAGAGGTCCACGACAAACACGGCCGCCTGGACGTGCTCATCAACAACGCCGGCATCGCTTCGAACACGCCGGCCTCATCTTTCAAAGAAGATGAAATGGAAGCCATCATCGATACGAACTTCAAAGGTCTCTTTCGCGCCTGTCAGGCGTACTACAAACTACAGCGCAAGTCCGGGGGCGGCAACATCATCAACGTCGCTTCGATTCTGGGCCTGGTGGGAACGACGCTGGCGTCCGTCTACTGCGGAACGAAAGGCGCCGTCATCAACATGACTCGCGCCCTGGCCGTGGAATGGGCGTCCTCGGGTTTTCGCTTGAACTGCATCTGCCCCGGTTTCATCGAAACCGATATGACCGAAATGATTCAGAAGCGTCCGGCGGTAATGGAAAAGATGCTTGAGGCCGTGCCCATGAAGCGCATCGGCCGGCCGGACGATCTCGTGGGCGCCGCCGTCTTTCTTGCGAGCGACGCCTCAAAGTACATGACCGGGCAGACCGTGGTCGTAGACGGCGGCATGATTGCCCAGTGAGTCAGGAGTAACATGATGCGACAAACAGCTAAGATTCTTGCGCTTGCCTCGGCAGCGTTCGCACTGAGCACCTGCGCCGAGCTGCAAAAAATGGTCGGCGTGGATCGGGATCCGTCCATTAACTTTGAGAAAATCGAACTTACCGGCATTGACCTGGAAAAACTCAGCGTGCGCCTGCATACCAGGCTGGACAATCCGTACGCCTTCGCCCTGCCCCGGGCCGCCACGGATTTCGGCCTGGAGATCGAGGGCGCAAAGCTGGCGCAACTCAAGACGGATCTTTCGAACGGCGTGGCCAAACGTTCCGAAACGCCGATCCCCTTCGATGTGGAGATTCCGTACAAGGGCATCCTGGAAGTGTATCAACGTTTGCCGGGCAAAGAGACATTCAACGTGCGCCTGAACGGGCCGGCGCAGCTCTTTTTGCCGGAACAGGCGCGGCTCCCCGGCCTGCCCGAATCCATGACGTTGGACCTGGACCAGAGCCGGGAAATTCCCGCGCTGCGGCCGAACATTGAGGTGCGGAACTTCTCGATTCAGAAGCCCACGAGCAGCGACCTGGTGTCGGCGGTGGGCCCGGTGCTCGCCGTCGCGCTGGAAACGTACCTCAATCGATTGTTAGGCGACGGCGGCAGCCCCCCGGGTGCCGCCACGGCGATCCTCGGACGTCTGGACTATCGCCTCAAGACCGAGTATGAACTGGTATTAAAGAACGAAGCCGCGGCACAGATGGACTTCACGAAAGTAAACTACGCGCTGGCTTTAGAAGGCCGGCCGTTTTTCGAAGGCATCGGTACGGAGATCGTGAAGGATGAACTCACCGGCGCTTCGATCGTGAAAGTCCAGACGGAGTTTCCGATTGTATCGATCACGTCTTCGATTGCCCGGGCCATAAAGTACAAGAATGCGAACTTCCGGCTGAGCGGTGATGCCGGTCTGGATCTTCCGGACTTCCCGGTGAGTGATCTGCTCAAGCTGAAATTCGATAAGGCCGGCAAACTGGACTGGCAGTAAGATTTTATAACCACCGAAGCGCCGAGGCCACCGAGTTTAAGAAATCAGAGAGCACACATAGCCCGAACGCTTTCGGTTACGAATACTCTTCCCCATCTTTCCTCGGCGACCTCGGAGCCTCGGTGGTCCAATGTCTTCTATGATAGACCGCATCATTGATACCTTACGCAGCCTTTACGAAGGCGCGGCGGATCGATTGTATCGCATCAGCCTGCGCCTGGGCCCGTTTCTCGATAATCTGCGCGACCTCAGTCGCGAACACTGGCAGAAGCTGCTCATCTTCGGCATCGGCGGGCCGGCGCTGTTTATTGCCGCGTTTTCGGGCATCGTCTTCGGTATGTACCTGGCGGATCGTTCCGAATTGATCGTTGAGCTGGACGAGTACCGGGAGTGGCTGCACGGCCGCGGCCGCAGCGAAAAGAAACCGGCTATCGTTATCTATGACGTGGGCGGCCGGCCCATCGGTGAATATCTTCCCGAACGCGGCTCGCGGATGACCATGAACGTTTGCGGCGAGGCGACCTGGCTGAAACACGCGGTGGTCTCCGCGGAAGATCGGGAGTTCTTCGATCACGGCGGGGTATCGTTGCGCGGCATCGTACGCGCAATCTACAATAACGTGCGCACGCTGTCGTTGCGCGAGGGCGGCGGTACCGTAACGCAACAGGTCGCGCGCAATCTGTTTACCGATCGTGCGCGTTCGTTTACGCGTAAGCTCTACGAGACGTACGCCGCCTGGCTCATTGAAAGCAAACTCACGAAGGACGAGATTCTGTGTTTGTACTTAAACAAGATCTACATGGGCGAAGGCCGCATCGGTGCGGAAGAAGCGGCGTGGTTTTACTTTCGTAAGCCGCCGCAAAACCTCAACGCCGCCGAGGCGGCCATGATCGTCGGCCTGTTCCCGAGCCCGGTGTACTACAGCCCGCTGAACAACATCGAACTATCGCTCAAGAAACAGCGCCTGGTCCTGGATGCCCTGGAAGAAGCGGAGCACCTGACCGAAAAAGAACGCAACATCGCCTACCAGGCCTTCCTGAAAAAGTACCGCGTGGAAACCGGCGGCGAAGATCCCGATCCCGGTGAGATCGGCCGCTACGGCGCTTCGCGAGACTTCCGTTACAATGCCGCGCCGACGGCCAACGAGCACGTAAAGGACGTTTTGCATTCGAACAGTCTGATCCAGGAAGAGGTCGTGCGCGAAGGCGGCCTGCGCGTGTATACCACCATCGACCTGGATCGCCAGCGCGGCGCGCTGCAGGCGTTGCGGAGCAGCGTCGCCCAGGCGCGCGCTAAGATCATTTCAAACAATGCTAACAACAAAAGCTTCGAGGCGCGGGAGATCGAAAAAATTTCCCGGCGCATGAACGGGGCCTTCGTGGCCCTGGACTCGAACACCGGCGACATCCGCGCCATGGTGGGTGGTTACGCGGTGAACGAGGGCACGATGACCCGCCGTGTCTGGGCCATGCGCCGGCAGCCCGGTTCCACGATCAAGGGCGCGTTGTACGCCGTGGCCCTGGATGAGGGCGTCTACAGCGTGAACGATGTCGTCATCGACGAGAAGATCAGTATCGGCGGCTACAGTCCGCGCAACTGGAACGGCAAGTATTTAGGACCGGTGCCGTTGCGTCAGGCGTTGGCCATGTCCATCAACACGGTGGCGGTGAAGACGCTGGATCGCGTGGGCATCAGTCGCTTTCGCAATTTCTTATCGTCCGCCCTCGACCTGAGCTTTTTTGAATCGGGGGATCGCTTCCCGGGGAACTTGAGTCTGGCCCTCGGCTCCGGTGAAGTCACGCCCATGGAACTCGCGCGCATTTATGCTACCATCGAAAACGGCGGCCGGGTGGTGGAACCGCGGCTGATTACACGCATCGAAGATCGCGACGGCAAAGTCATTTACCAGGACTATCGGCGGCGGGACGACGGGGCGTTGGTACTCGGGGAGTACGCCTGCGCCGAGGCGGTGAAACTCATGCAGTCCGTCTTTGATCCGGAAGTCGAAGGCACGGTGAGCTACATCGGCAAACGTCGGGCCGGCAATCCGAATTATCTGCCGTTCCCCATCGCCGGCAAGACCGGGACCGTTCAAATAGTAAAAGAGACCCGCAAAAAATATCCGGGCATGCGCGGCGTGCGGGACGCCTGGTTCGTGGGTCTCACGCCGGGCGAGGCGGCGGTGGTGTGGCTGGGCCACGACGAGGGCGCTCCCTTCCGCGGCTCCGGCAGCCAGGCCGCGAGCGTCTGGGCCGGCTACGCCCAGGCGTCGCTGCGCGGCAAGGTCTCCCGGGAGTGGCCGCGGGTGGACGAAGTGGAGATCGAGGATCCCGTGATTGAACTGGAGGAACCGTCGGACGAACAGGACGGCGACGATTCCTTAACCGGCGATGATCAGGAGTTAGTCGACACCGAGGCCGACGAAGTGCCGGAGCAAGACCCCGTGAAGGAGCCGGCGGAAAAACCGGAGGACACGGCGAGCCCGGGAGATGCGACGGGCGACGCGACAACGAATAAAGAACCCGCGAAGGAACCCGAGAAAAAACCGGAGGAAACTACGCCACCGCCGGTGAAGAAAGCGGAAGAAACGGTGTCGCCGTAAACGTCGGTGACTCCGGCGTCTTCATCGCAATAATCGCTACGAAGCTGAGCACAATCCAGCGTTATTGCAGCACCACCCCGTTAATTGCTTGAAATCCGGGGCGGCAACCGGCACGATTCTGACGTGAAACGTCTGTTCCCCTGGCTGACCGTTGCATTCCTGGCCGCGCTCGTGACGTTCACCTTTCTCGCGCGCTTTGCCCCGGAAACCATCGGCAGCGCAGCCGCTGCCCTTGCAGCACAACGCAACGCCGACGTGCAAAACGCGCGCGATCTCACAAAGCCCGCGGCCAACGCCAAAAAAATTCTGGCGCCCGCGCCCGAGGCGAAGTAGAATCGCAGGATGTCCGCGTATCTTTCACCGGAGTTTCTCGCGAAGCTCGATCCCGTCACGCTGGCGGTGCCGTTTTTTATCGCGCTCATATTCATTGAGGCGCTTGCGGCCTGGCTGTCGCGGCGGCAACGCGGACGTCGGCTGTATCGCTGGAACGACAGCATCAGCGCGCTCAGCACGGGGCTTATCTTTTCGATCGCCGGCGTCGCCGTCACCGCGGGTGCGCTCTATGTTTACGCCCTTGTGGGAAGCACGCTGCCGCTGGGCGACACATTGTTGCGTAAGATGGGATTGCCGGAGGTTAGTCTCGCTTCGCCCTGGTACATCTGGCTGATCGTTCTCGTCGTCGTCGACTGCGTCTATTACTGGTTTCATCGCGCGTGCCACGAGGTGCGCTTTCTCTGGGCGTGTCACGTTACGCATCATTCCGGCGAAGAGTTCAATCTCTCGACGGCGCTCCGCCAGTGTGCGTTCCAGCGCGTCTTCGAGTATTCGTTTTACTTACCGCTGGCCGTCGCGGGCATACCGTGGCAGATGATGTTCATTTGCCACGGCGGCGTGAAGATCTATCAGTTCTGGGTGCACACGCGCATCATCGGCAGGCTGGGGTTTCTGGAAGCGTTCCTGCTCACGCCGTCCCATCATCGTGTGCACCACGGCCGGGACCCGCGCTACCTCGATAAAAATCACGGTGGTATCTTCATTCTCTGGGATCGTCTGTTCGGAACCTACGTCGAAGAAAGTGACGAACCGCACTACGGTCTCACGAAACCCCTGGCGAACTGGGATCCGTTGTGGGCCAACGTCCACGAGTACGCCGGCATCTGGAACGACGCGAAACGTACTCAAAACTGGCGCGATAAGATCGGCGTCTTCTTGAACAAACCCGGCTGGCGTCCGTCGGACCTGGGCGGGTCCTTGCCGGTGCCGGAGGTCGGTGCATCGTATCGCAAGTACGATCCACAGCTCAGCGCCGGAGAAACCGCGTACGCCTTCGCGCAGTTCGTCCTGCTCACGGTGGCAGCGTTGTTGTTTCTCAAGGCGGCTAAGGGTACCGCGACTTCGGCAGCACTGTTGTCGCTGCATCCGGTACTCATCGCCGCCTGGGGCGTATATATTGTGATCGCCCTCGCGAGTGTCGGCACCTTCCTGAACTACGGAATGTCCCGACGCAGCACCATCTTCGAAGTCACTCGCCTGGGAATTGTCGTCGTGGCGATGCCCGAACTCGCGTTTGTACATGATTGGCCGGCAGCCGTGGCCGGCAGTGTGACCGCCCTGGCCCTGGGCTCCATCGGATGGCTCATGCTCGTGCGTCGCTCTTCGTTTGACGTGGAACCCGCCGCCCTGCATCGGGGCTAATGCTCAGAGAACTCGTACGCCAGTGCCTGTCCGATGCCGTGGACGCCGCGGAGAATCTCGGTCCGCATACGGATCGCCCGGACATTCGCGTGGAGTACGCCCGCGACGAGAAGTTCGGTGATTACGCCTGCACCGTCGCCATGGACAAACGCTTCCGTGAACTCTACGCGGAGCGCGAGCCGTCGTTCAAGAATCCGAAGAACTTCGCCGGCGCCCTGCTAGAGGCCGTCGAGTCTTACGACGGCGCACGCCCGCCGGAAGAACGTCTGTTCGCGAGCATTGACGTGGCCGGCCCAGGCTTTCTCAATCTTACGATCAGCCCGGCGGCGCTGTGGCGCTACGCAAAACTTGCCGCGGACGATCGCGCGAAGTACGGTCACAGCACAAAAGCGAATCCGCGCAAGATCATCTTCGAGTTCGTGTCCGCAAATCCCACCGGTCCGTTGAACGTCGTCTCCGCGCGCGCGGCGGCCCTGGGCGACGCCTGCTGTCGATTGCTCACGGCCTCCGGCGAGGACGTCACTCCGGAATTTTATGTAAACGACTACGGCAACCAGGTGGAACTCCTGGGCCGCAGTTGTCTCTTGCGTTACGCCGAAAGCGAAGGCCTCGCGCTCAAGTTTTTCGATGCCGAAGCGAAGGTCTATCCGGACGGACCGGGCCTGCCGTTTCCCTCCGGCGGCTATCACGGCGAGTACATCCCCGAGGCCGTGGCCGCGGTGGTGCAAAAGCGCCCGGAGTTAAAGTTAACAGAGGACGCCCTCGCGAAACTGAAGGACCTGGCTCAGCAGAAGGACGTAGCCGAAAACTTCATCGAAGAGGACGAGACCTTCTTGCAGTGCGCCCGGGAGTTCGGGGCCGCAACCATCGATCACTTCCTGTCGACGCAGCAGCGAGACCTGAAGCAATTCCGCGTAAACTTCGCGAACTTTTTTCGCGAGAGTTCGTTGCATTCCGACGGGCGGGTCCTCGCGGCCCGGGAGAAACTCGGCACGCACGTCTATGAAGAAAACGGCAAGGCGCTCTTTCGCAGCACGGACTTCGGCGACGACAAGGACCGCGTCATCATTCGTGACGACGGCCGACCGACGTACCTCCTCGCCGACATCGCCTATCATCACACGAAGATCGAGCGCGGCTTCTCGCAGATTTACAATATCTGGGGACCCGACCACCACGGCTACATCGCCCGGCTGGCCGGAGCAATGCGGGCCATGGATTTTCCCGAGGACGAGTTCCGCGTGTTGATCGCGCAGCAGGTGCGTCTGCTGCAAGACGGCGCCGAACTGATCATGAGCAAACGCAAGGGGCAACTGATCACCATGGCCGAACTCATGGAAGAGGTTCCCGTGGACGTGTCGCGCTATTTCTTCGTAATGCGCACATTCGAATCGCACCTGGACTTCGACCTCGACGAGGCCCGGGACACGTCCGACAAAAACCCGTACTACTACGTCGCTTACGCTCACGCGCGCATCCATTCGATCTTTCGCAACGCGGCCGAGCGGGACCTCGGCGTGTTAAAAGACGTCGCGGCCTGGCAAGGTGCAGTTGATTTGGAGTTAAGCGAAGAACGCCGACGCCTGCTGGTGCTGCTCGCGCGATTCCCCGACGAAGTCGCCGACGCCGCCCTGGCGCTGGAGCCGCATCGTCTCGTGACGTACCTCTACGAACTCGCCACGGCATTGTCGCGGTTTTACGGCAAGAAAGAGAACAAGGTCATCGACCACGAGGCGCAGACCGCCGCGGCGTTGCTGTCCATCCTCGATGCGGTGGCGGTGTGCCTTAAGAACGGCCTTGAAATGCTGGGCATGGAAGCCCCGGATCGCATGGATCAAAAGTAACGGCGGAGACACGCACTGTGACACGCCCCGAATCGTGATGTAAGTGGTGGCCAGTGTACATTAAGACTTTTATGGGTACAACTGGTTCCAGCTGACGTACGGAGGTCATGCCGGGGACCTTGGTAAGGCGGACCGGAACGGCGTCGTCGCTGCGGAAAAAACATCAAGCGAAGGCGCACCGGAACGGCGTTTTCCTCGCAGCATTCGCCAACGGAGCTGAGTCACAAACCGACGTCCGGGTCGAGACGGACAGTCTAAACAAAACGAAAATCCACAACTCCCGCTCAGCCGTAGCCAAAAAAATAACTTCACCGTTGCGCAACTTACTTCGTGTTTCTCACGGCAACAGTCACGAACCGCAGTCCTTGAACTACCGGAAACGCCCGGGCAGTTCGCACACGCCCCGAATCGTGGTGTAAGTGACGGCCAGCTTGTATTAAGCCTTTTTTGGGTACAACTGGTTCCAGCTGACGAGCGGAGGTCGGGCAGGGGAGCATGGTAAGGCGGACCGGAACGGCGTCGTCGCTTCGGAAAAAACATCAAGCGAAGGCGCACCGGAACGGCGTTTTCCTCGCAGCATTCGCCAACGGGAGCTGAGTCACAAACCGACGTCCGGGTCGAGACGGACAGTCTTAACAAAACGAAAATCCACAACTCCCGCTCAGCTGTAGCAAACAAGTCCCTTCACCGTTGGGCGACTTGTTTCATGTTTCTCGCGGCGACGGTTGCGAACCGCTGCTCTTCTACCGCTGAGTGCGGCTCAGTTCTGTAACGGCACCGCGTTCCCATCCATGACGAACTGCTCCGGTTCACGAAGGAACCTGCGCAGGTCGTCGGCGATGTCCTGGCGCGTGTAGATCATGTTGTAACCGTTGCCGGCGCCGGAGACGAGGCGGAGGCGAGCCCGGGGAAGTTTCGCGGCAAAATCGGTGAGTTCGTAGGCGTAGAACTTCGCCGCAATCAAGAATACCGGCCCGGTGAGATTCATGGAGGCCACTTCGCTAAGATCTTTCCGGTAAAACTTACGATTCGGTGAGAGCAGAACCAGGCAGTCCACCCCCGGCAGGCTTTCGGTCATGAGCAGATTCGAATAAAAGTCCCCGGCGACGAGGCATATCGAATCGCTCCGGTTTCCCAGAATCTGTGCCGTATCTTTCAGCGCGCCCAGCACGGCCCGGAAGTCGTGCAACAAGGCCGCGACCTGCTCGCGATTCTTCGTGAGCTCGGCGGCGGTCTTTGCGCCGTGCAGTTTCGTACGCACCACGGGGCGATGACCGCGCGGAACGAAAAAAGCCGCGTGAAACTCGTCCCGCATGCCGGCGACGAGTTCGCCCAGATGCTCGTGGGACGTCGTGTAGAGATCGGGAACGAACAAAACCAGACGGCGGGCGTTTTCGTTTTTCGACGGATAGATCACCAGGCGACTGCGATAGCCGTCCAGGGAGGGGACGTTGAGTTCGTAGCGCAAGCCGCTGCCGCGAACCTCGTAGCGCTCGATGTCGTACCAGAGTGTGGCCGGGGTATGCCACTCACCCAGGGGCTGCGCCGCCGCACTCGCCGCGGCACACAGAACGGCGATCACCAGGGCGAGGCGCATAACACTAACCTTGCCTCACGTAACGTTTAGAAAAATCGAACGACTGTCCGCGCAGCTCTGCCCGCTTTCCATCGATGAGAAACTCCACCCGGCGCAGTTCGCTGCTTACGGCGAACAACGAAGCGGTCAATGCCCGAAAGTACGCGTTCACCAGTTCCGCATGATTCGGCGTATTGCCCTCCCCGTCTTCGCGGCCCTGAAAAAATCGTTCCAGTTCCTCTTCAATCGTCGCCGCGCGCAGGTCCAGCACGAGCCCCTGTTGCTCCTCGTTGTACCAGGCTTTGCGGATCGCGAGACCGAAGTCCGGCAGGGGTTCCAGGTTCGCATTGTGACGGCCGCTCCGCGCCTCCTGCAGCCCCGTGGGCCGGCTGATGGCGTGGGCGATTTCCACGGCTCGTTCTTCCGGAGCCGATGAAAGATGCAACGGCCGCGCGGCGACGGTGAGTTCGCCGGTGTTCCGGTCCACGCCGTAGATTTCTATGAGGTCGCGGCTGTCGACCACCGGCGGATAAAAAAACGTCCCCGGCACAAGCAGGCGAAAGGGATTCGTGCCCACCAGCGTAAAAAAACCGACGAACATAATGACCAGGGCCCACAGGACCGTCACGAAACGACTGCGTCGACTCACGGAAAGATCCGCGACGTAGGCGAGGAAAGCCGCACGCGCCCGGCCCGCGTACTCCGGCATGCGGCGCAGATGATCCGGAAGCGTGAGCAGAAATTCCCGGATCCGGGGCGCAAGACTCGCCGCGAGTTCGTTCGCGCGGCGGCTGAGATCGCCAAAGCGGGGAAGGGGAGATTTTTTAACTTTTTCGGACATAGGATTACTTCACTAATAATTACCAAGAATAAGCTACATAAACCAGAATCGGTCTCCACGATTGAAGCGAGCCACGCCGTCGGCGAAGCTCCGGCTGCGAATCACCGGAAAGAAGTTGCGCGCCTCCAATTGCAGGGCCTCTTCGAGACCCAGGTGCGCGCCGAAGATCGCCGAGGACAGGTCCGCCATGAGCGCGTCCCGGGGCTGCACACAGATTTGCTCCGCCACTCGAAAGGCCCGCTGCAAACCGCGGCCCTTCGGCGTAAGCTCCCAGACCAGGCCGATCTCGTGCGCGCGTTTCGCGCGAATGCGCTGGCCGGTGATGATCAACGGCAACGCCTGGGCCTGGCCGAGCAACCGCGGCAAATACACCGTGCCGCCGTCTACGAGGGGCACGCCCCAGCGCCGGCATGCCACGGAAAACAACGCCTGCTTTTCGGCAATGCGGATGTGACCGTGACAGAAGAGTTCCAGGCCGCCGGCGTAAGTGTAACCGTGCGAAACGGTAATCACGGGCTTGCTCTGCACGATGCGCGTGCCGCCCATGGGACCGGTGCCGTTCTTTACGTACTCGGCGACTTCGGCATCGCTCGCGTTCATATCCGCGAGTTGGTCCAGCGCGCTCAGATCGGCTCCGGAGCAAAAGGCCTTGTCCCCGGCCCCGCGCAGGATCGCCACGGTGAGTTCGTCGTCGTCCCCGAATCGCTGCCAGGCTTCGAGGAACAGCCGCGCCGTTTCACCGTCGATGCAGTTGTGCATGTCCGGCCGATTGATGACGATCTCGAAGATCGATCCACCGGGACCGTGCTCATCTTCCACGCGATGGACTTTCGTTAATAGAGGGGCGTCACTCATAGGTCGGCTTCGCGCTATGATTCTCGCACATTTCGGCGGCGCCACAACGATTTTCCAGGAATTACGCGGCAAACGTTGACAGCGATTTCAGGCGATGCGACGTAAGGCGGATGAAACGATCGCCCCTTTCCGTGATTCTGGCCGGCCTGGCCCTGATCGCCTTCGCGATCTATATGGAGTCGACGGCGGGACTGCCGCCGATATCGGACGACGCGCCGCTCCAACCGGCGATCCTCTACTTTGAGCTGGCCGAGAATCGCGCTGAGGTCGAACAGGCCCTGACCCCCGCCGACCCCGACTATCGCTTCGAAGGCGAAACGGCAGCCGACTGCGTCCCGGGCCCGGTATGCATGCGCCGCCGGGCGGACCTGGTGAACACACTGGATGCCGGCCTGCTGATCCTCTATCCCCTGTACTTTCTTACGATCTTTGCCTGGCTGCGCGGGGACAGCGGGACGATCTTTTTAATCGGGCTCATGACAGTGCCGATCATGGTGATCGGTGATGTTCTGGAAAACGCACGCCTCTTTGAACTGACCGCGCTCCTGGACCAGGCGGATGCCGGAATCCAGGGCCTCGATCCGATCTTCGAGCGCGTCGTGCAGCATCTCCAGCAATACACGCGACTCAAGTGGGGCGCGATCTTCGCGGCCTGCCTGGCCGTGGGGGCGCTCTACAGCCGCCGCATCTTTGCCGGAGATGGGACGGCGGTCGTCAGCGGTGCGGTCTACCGCGCACTGGACCGCTGGCTGCCGCTGATTGCGGCGGTAGTTTTCGTCGTTACGGGCGCCGTGGGATCATTCAGCCTGTTGCCCGGCGAGCGCAGTGCCCTGCCATCGGCCTTTGCCGGAATGTTCCTGGGCTACCTCCTTGTGTTCGTCCACGCTGTGACTGCCGCGCTCGCGGAACGCTCGCGTCGAAAAGCCGGTTGACGGTGGACGGCTCTACGGATTTGTTTCCAAATTCCGGCCGATAATGCAATATCCGGTCGGCGGAGATCCTGGCTGCCGGATTTTCGGAGCGCTGCCTTAGCTTAGTTGGTAGAGCAGCTGACTTGTAATCAGCAGGTCGTGGGTTCGATTCCTACAGGCAGCACAGTGAAAAGGGGCAGATGCCCGAGTGGTTAAAGGGAGCAGACTGTAAATCTGCCGGCGTAGCCTACGAAGGTTCGAATCCTTCTCTGCCCAGATCGGCGCGGGGCATACATACTCTTCCAGGTGTATGCCCCGTGCCGAATGTGTTGTCACACAAAAGTCGTATGTGGCTCAGCCGTAGCCACATCAAAGCCTTCCTCATTGCGCAGCTTACCTTTCGATTCTCACGGTCCACACCGTGAACCACGGCTCTTGAACTACCCGAAGCTTTCCATTGGTTCGGTCACGCCCCAAATCTAGCGTGCTGCTGAAAAAGTCATTCGAAAGCGGACCGATTTGCTTTAAGTTCTTCTACGAAAGCTTTAGTATCGTAGCCTTTGTCGGCGCCCAGAGTGACGCGGGGCCGATGATTGCTTCGGCGTAGTTCCTTCATGAAGATGGCTGCCGCATCGCGTTCCGCCGTGCCGGTCGCGCGTGTCACGGCGAGGCAGTTCCGATTTTCCATAAGGACATGCCCCATATACACCAGCCGGGCTATCGATGGGCGACCGAAGGCCGGATACATTTCATCAAATCGATCGCTAAGATTCGCGAGGACCGCATTCGTCAGCTTGCGAATGTCACGCAACGGATGGTTGGCCGGAATCCGGTCCTCCATTGAAACATGACTCCAGATACTCGGTTGCTTTTCTTCTTCGCCGCGCATGCGACGAAATCTGAACAAGCACCGCTAAATCGCCAGGAGCATTCGACTTTTTCAGCAGGCACTAGAGCAAGTCGCTCGTTTTCAAAAAATGTGATCGTCCAACCCGAGCGTCACCTTGCCCCGCGGCCCTTCGAAGGAGACGCGGTTGATGTACACGGCCCTGAGCGGTTGCGACTTGCCTTTGACGCTCAGTTCCACTTCTTCCAGGGTATCGGCGTCCACGCTGTCGTGGGCAAGTTGAATCGTGTCCGCTGACGCAAGGATGCTGTTCGGCCGCGCCGCGCGTTCCAGTCGCGCCGCCGTGTTCACCGCGTCGCCGATGAACGTGAGTTCCATGAAATCATCGGAGCCGATGCTGCCGAGGATGCAGGTGCCGGTGTGAATGCCGATGCGTAACTGCACTTCAGGTTGATCTTGTTTCGTGCGAAAAAGGTTGAGAATGTTGAACTGCTTCTGGATTTCGATGCCCGAGATCAACGCCTTTAAGGGATCCTCAAAGACAGCGAAGATGGAATCGCCCATGATCTTGTCGACGAAGCCGCCGTTGTGCAGGATTGTCGAAGAGGTGGCGCCGATGGAAAGATTGAGCATATCCAGGATTTCGTCCGGAGAGTTCTGTTCGGCGAGGGCGGTGTAGGAAACCAGGTCCGCGAAGAAAAACGTAAACACGCGCGACTCGTTGGGAATGTAGTCGTAGCCGGAGTCCACCGCGCTCCGGGCCCGTTTGATCAACTGCCGCGAGATGTAGCGCTTCATCAACTGGTGCGCGCGCAGGTTGACTTCGTAGTTCCCGGTGTCGATCTTGACGCCGGGACCCGGGTCGATGTCCTGCAGGATCATGCGGTAGTAGCCGTCTTCGTCCCGGTAGCCGGAGATCTGGTACAGTCGGGTTTTGCCGTCGGCGGAGCGCAGAAGGGCACGGTAGTTTTTGAACGGCTTCTCCCAGATTTTGCGACGAACGAAAAGATCCTGGAAGAATTCCATGCTCAGAAAACGCAGCACGGTATGTCGGCGGGCTTCTTCCCGATCGTAGCCGAGAGTTCGCAGCAGGCGAGAGGATACGGCTTTGATCTTGAGGTCGGGGCCGACCACGACAGGATGAAACTCCAGCCGGCCCAACAGGGAATGCAGATCGAAGGCGCTCAACTTAACATATCCCTGATCGTTCAGGATTGTCGGTCAAGCTGAAATCCTGACAGTCCGGGACTAATTACTTAAAAATATTTATTATGCGAAGAGAGCAGTATTCGGCCGAACTCAGTGTTGCGTTGGCCTCGTTGGCGGAAGAGATCACTCCGGCCTCTCGCGCGAAGCTGGCCGGCCTGTTGCTGCACGACATCGAACGCATGCGTCGGGCCTTCGGTCCTTCTCTCAAAGATGAAGACAGCGGCTATCTGGATGCGGCCGCCGTGACCGTGCGCCGGGAACTCGCGGACATTGCGGCCGATGAAGCGGGTCAGGCCTGCCGCGCTCCATCTGTCCTGCGCCGTTTCGACCAACGCTACGGTACGGAGCGGTCCGCGGCCTTCGCGGCGTTATTGTACCACTGCGCCTGGTTGACGGCGGCGTCCCGGGACGGCGTGGACTCGGACGAGGAACGCGTGCTGCACGAACTCTGGGCGGAGCTCGGTCGTCCGGCATCCGAAAGATCACGCGCTGCTTTGCAGGAGGATGCATCGGCGCCGAACGAACTGGATCGCAACGAAGTCGGAGAAGATCTGGACGCGGCGTTGAACGAACTGCAATCGCTGATCGGTCTGGATGAAGTGAAGTCCCAGGTGTTCACTCTCGTAAACTTTCTGAAAGTCCAGGCGGAACGCAAGCGTCGCGGCCTGGGGGAAACTTCCACGTCGTTGCACTGCGTGTTCATGGGACCGCCGGGTACCGGTAAGACCACGGTGGCGCGGATCTTAAGTCGCATTTTTCATCACTCAGGATTTCTCGAAAAAGGGCACCTGGTGGAAACAGATCGCGCGGGACTGGTGGGCCAGTACATCGGTCACACGGCGAAGAAAACCGAGGAGCGCGTGCAGGAAGCGTTGGGCGGCGTGTTGTTCATCGACGAGGCTTACGCCCTCAAGGTCGAAGACGGCGGCCGGGACTTCGGCCAGGAGGCCATCGACATTCTCATTAAACGCATGGAGGATTTACGCGAGGAGTTCGTGCTCATTGCCGCCGGTTATCCGGACGAGATGCAGCGCTTCGTGCAGTCGAACCCCGGTCTGGAATCGCGCATCAATCGGTACATTCGTTTTGATCACTACAAACCCGACGCGTTGTTGTCCATCTTTCGCTTGTTCTGCGAGAAGGCGGCTTATCGTCTGGAAGATGCGGCCGCCGATCGCTTACGGCGGGTCTTCGCGGAGGAATACGCGAATCGCGGGCGTACGTTCGGCAACGGCCGATTGGCGCGCAACCTGTTCGAGAAAATCATCGAACGCCAGGCCAATCGCCTGGCGCAGCACGTGCACAGCTTAAGTGATGATGATTTAGTATTAATCACCGTAGCGGATGTCGTCCCGGGCACTACTCCGGAGCCGGAGGGCGGGCCGGAGCCTGCCACGGTTGAAGAGGGCCCCGTCGATCAGGGCCCCGCCGATCCCCGAACCGCGGAGACGCCGGAGTGGTTGAAGCGCCGCCGTCGTCCTTAATCAGGACCGTATCGTATGCCGGAATTCAGCCGCGAGCAAGTCGAAGCGTTACTGCGGGCCTATCCCGACGGTCTGCGCTTGCCGAAGCTGGACCTGGCCGGCCTGGACCTGGCGTACCTGGACCTGCGTCGCAGCGATTTTACCGGCAGCGATCTACGGGGAACGGATTTCACCGGGGCGAATCTGGACGGGGCGTGTTTTTCGCGCTGCCGACTGGATGCCGTCAACTTTCGCGACAGTAACCTGCGCGCGGCGAACTTTAACGGGGCCGCCGGTGCCCGGATACTGTTCACCGGAGCGGATGCCCGGGACGCCTCTTTCGTGTACGCGAGGTTCGAAGAGGTCGGCTTCGTCAACGCCGCGTTGCACAACGCCGGCTTCGTATGTACGGCTCTGCCCCTGGCGGATCTCAGCGGCGCGAACGCGGAGGCCGCTAACTTCATCGGAGCGGACCTTACGGGTGCGCTGCTGCGGGGGACGTTGCTTGCCGGGGCCTCGTTCGCCGAGGCCGACGTCTCCCGCTGGGCCCTGGACGAGGCGCAACGGGAGGCGATCATCCTGCGCGACGCGGATGAGGGTTACTACGGCGAGCCGGTGTGAACACCGGTCCCGGGAGTGCTCCGCCCGGGAGAGCACTCCGTCGCAGAACCCGCCGACGCTATTGAAAATCGCCGAGGGTTACCCCGCCGGGATTCGCGGCGCCGCTGGATACGGCGTACGGAGGATTGAAAACGATCGTCGCGGTGTTCGTCGCCGGTACGTTTTCGTATACGTAGTTGCCTGAATCAGTCGTGACGAAGGCGTCCAGCCGGCCGTCGCCGGTGAGATGCCCGAGTTCCACGGAACCACTATCGCGGCGTTCGTACGATATGAACGCGGCGGCGAAATTCGGGCGGCCGTAAAGTTCCATCTGATTTTCCAGGACGTAGTCGCGTTCTTTCGAAGTGTTCGCAACGAACGCATCGATATCGCCGTCGCCGTCCAGGTCACCCACGGCGACGTCGTTGGAAGACGTTTCGCCGAGGTCGGGGAGTTGTTTGACGGTAAAGATCGCGCTGCCGTCGTTTTCGTAGAAGACGTTCGCCGCACCGTAGTTGGATACGATGACGTCCATGTCGCCGTCTTGATCGAAGTCCGCGGCCGCGGCGCCGGTGGATGTATCCATGGTCGTACTGATGACGTCGCGAACGAAGAAGCCCGATCCGTCGTTGTAATAAAGCTGATTCTGTTCCGCCGCGGCGTTGGCGATCACGGCGTCTTTGTCGCCGTCGCCGTCAAAGTCCGCGAGCGCGACGCTCTCACTCGTGTTCGTCGCGACGTTCGCGTCCGCCTGAGCGAAGCTGCCGCCGCCGGTGTTGCGATACACTATGTTCTGGTGGTCGCGGTTTACCACGAACGCCTCGGGTCGGCCGTCTCCGGTGAGATCGGCCACCGCGACGTCGGCGCTGTCGTTCGTGCCGCTGCCGGCCTGATTTACCGTAAAGTTTCCCTGACCATCATTTAAGAACACCAGGTTCTCGGCCGGCCCGGTAACGAGGCCCGCTCCGAGTTGTTCGATATTGGCGGAGAATGCATCCAGGTCACCGTCCCCGTCGAAATCACCGCTCGCCATACCGAGGGTGAGAGTTTCTTTCGAATGCGTTTGAGACGGGAGGAACGCCCCCGTCCCGATATTTGCATAGAACGTATCTTTCTCATCGAAGCTGCCGACGAGGGCGTCGTCTGTGGGAACCGCGGGTTGTGAGAGGCCGGCGGCCGCGACGAGACCGGCGGCAACCAGGGGAGCCGGGACGTCATCATTTCCGCCGCCCGTGAAGGCGGGGCCGTTACCGCCGCAGTGAGCAAACGTCGCAATGATTCCAGCGGCGCAGAGCGCGGCGCATCGGCGACCCCACTGCGGGTGAGAATCGTATTGCATGTGTAAATGTTGCATAATCGTACTGTAGGAACTTCGTCGGGCGATTTCAACCAGGCGTGAAGCCCGGATCGTGCCGGATACACGGTTGCAGAAAAAACGCCGCTGCGCACAGTGCGCTATGACGACGGAACGCTTCACGAAGCTTTCTCTGGCCGCGCGCGGTGAGCGGGCCTACAATTATCTGCGCTGGTTTCTGCTGTTTGTGTTCTCCGCCGCGGTGGCCAGTTCGGCCCTGAACGGCGTCCTGCCTCCGGCCACTCTGCCGTATTTTATGGCCGGCCTCGGGCTCTTCGCCTTCGCGGCCGTGCTGTCGTTCATACTCCAGCGCTTTGCTCGTTTTCACGTCTCGTTCACGTACGTATTTTTTACCCTGGAGTGCGTCGGCCTGTTGATCGTAAACATGAGTTATCTCAGCATCGAAGGCCGCGCGCAACTCGCGCCGCTGCGCAATAACGTCTTTTACGCGGTCTATGCCCTGTTGATCATCGGCGGAGTGCTGCGTTTTTCGCCGGTGTTTAATCTTATATCCGGCAGCGTACTGGCCGGAATCTACCTGGCCGTTCACTTCGTCGCCATGGCGGTCGTGCCCGGACTTTCGTTCTCCGGCGCCCGGGCCGTGAGCCCCGAGTATCACGTCGCCGCTGTGGACATGGTCATCGGAGCCGTGTTCATTTTCGTGGGCGGGTTGATACTGGCCGCCGCGACGCGGTACGTGCGGCGTTTGTTGATCCAGGCGAGCGATTCCGATGCGCAGAATGCGGAGACCCTGGGCTGGCTGGAAGCGTTGATCGGCGACGCGGCGAACACCGTAAACGCCGTGGCCGGTACCGCTCAGGAACTGGATGCCATTACCGCCGAAGACGAGGTCAGCGAACAACAGCGCGTGGCGGCCATCGAAGAAACCTCGGCCACTACCGAAGAAATGAACGCGGCTATGAATGCCGTGAGCCGGCAAACTCACAACCAGGATAACTTATGCGATGAAAATCTTACGTCCGTGCAGGCGTTGAATCGTTTGCTGGACGAAGTCCTGGAACTGAGTCGTTCCATCTCCGCCGAATCGCGGGAGATGCTGGAGCAGGCCGCCGCCGGGGAGACCCGCATCAACGAGGCCGTCGGAGTGATCGAGGGCATTGAAGCGCGCACCGACGAGGTGGCCGAGGCGCTCACCGTAATCAACGGCATTGCCGATCGCACGAATCTGCTGGCGCTGAATGCCGCCATCGAAGCGTCCCGGGCCGGGGAAGAAGGTCGCGGCTTTACCGTGGTCGCCGACGAGGTCGGAAAGCTCGCCGAAGAATCGTCACGCAACGCGAAAAAGATCGAGGGCAGCATTCGCGATACCAAAGACGTCGCCCGCCGCGGCGTCGAATACTCGGCATCCACTCTGGAAGCATTGCGTCGCATTATCGGTGGTAT
Source organism: Leptonemataceae bacterium (assembly GCA_965227295.1). Taxonomy (GTDB): domain Bacteria; phylum Spirochaetota; class Leptospiria; order Leptospirales; family Leptonemataceae; genus JANSYA01. Next base: position 1,852,415 of record OZ245742.1, read on the forward strand.
TGAAACGTTCGTCCAGCGCATGGAAGCCGTTCACGGTCGTTTGCAGGAACAACACAGCGCCGGGCAAACGGTGCTCTCGCAGACGGAGCGCATTCAATCGATGGCCCGGGCCATTCGCAAGGCTACTGACGAACAGCTCTCCGGGCTGCGGGAGATTCAAAATTCCATGACGGACATTACCAAACGTTCGGAGACGGCGAAGGAGTCCGCCGAAAAGATTCGCACGGTGGCTTCGAACCTGGCGCGCAGCAGCGCCGAACTGAACGAACGCATCGAAAGCGCGCGGCAAATGACTGTTTGATCGGCGGGCGTCTTCGCGCCGTCAACACGCATCTCCGCCCCCGTCGACCAGAGCGCGCCACTCATTCTTTTGTGCATCGAAGATGTGAATCGTGTAACCCGCGGCGTCGAAACCGTAGTGCAGGAAGATGATCTCCGGCGCGCCGTCGCCATTCACGTCGACCAGGTTCGAAAAGTAGTACCGGCCGCCGTAGCCCATCTGATCCCCGGAGAGTTTTTCGAATTTCTCGAACTCCACGGCGTCGACGCTGCGCCGGTCCTTGCGCAAACGTACGATCAGCGCCACGTAGTACTGTTCCGGAGCCCAGGCATCGTCTTTCATGATCGCCGCCACCGAGAAGCGGGCGACGGCGTAAGTGGCTTTGTCGCGAAAGTTGCGAAAGCGATACAGGGCGTCGTACTTGAAGTTCTGCTTGAGTTGCTCCGACGGCACGCCGCCTTTCGCGAAGACCAGGCGCGCCCGGCGCGAGAGTTCTGTGACCAGGTCCTCGAAGTCCGGATGAGGCTCGTGTTTCGCGTCCGGCAGGTTCTCGGCGATGCGCGTTAACTGAAAATCACGGAGACTTACGCCGGCGCTGACCACGTACGGCCGGTTGAACCGCGACTTCAGCCCCGGGTTCGGTGCGCGCAGCCCTTCGTTTACCTGGCAGCCGCCCACCTCACCGTACTCCAGGCCGCGGATGATGCCCGTCTCAATGCCGCCGTCGCTGGCTTCGAGTTTCGCCCGGCGTCGTGCCGCATCCTTCGCCCACATCAAGTAGGCCTTATCGTTCCCGGAAACACCGACCCACTGCTGCTTTGCGCGCAGCGCCAGGGGCCGGACCTGCATGTCTTCGCCCTCATGGGATCGAACCAAACCGACAAAGGCCGCTTCGGTCATTTGATCCGGCGATACCGGCGAAAGAAAATCCATGGCTGCGAAGCCTTCGAGCTTTCCTTTTTCGTAGCGGACGCGCACCCACTGGTAGCCGCCTTCGAACTTCCAGTCGTCGTCCAGTATCGTGAGTTTCGCCCCGCGCGGCGCGGCGCCGACGATTTTACCGCCCGGTGTCGCGCGCAGGTTGAGCGGATCCTTTTCGGTGAGCACATAGTAGACGTCGCCGGTGGATTGGGCGGAGAGCATCATGGCTCCGAAGGCTAAGATAAATCCAGTAACGGTTAAGGAGGCGTAGTATCTCATGGCTGGTCCCTGAATAATGTACAGGCGAGCCCGTTTGCGGCGGGGCGCCCAAAACTAAAAAAACCTCTAAAACTACACGATGTTTTTGCACGGCGCGGCCGCGATAAAAAAAAGGCCCCCACGCGGTGTGGAGGCCTTCACGGATGCACATTCGTCAGAATCAGCTACTGGAACAGTGCAACGGCCGTGCCATGATAGACGGCCCTGGAATCCGGGGGTTCACGGAAAACAGAACGGGCGCTCTGCCGTTCTGGCAGGGGAATGCCGGATCGGCAGGGCTGAAACCGAACGCCGACGTCGGCGTCTTACGAGCACAGGGCTGATGTGGAAAAGAATTGCCGGGGGCACCGGTGTATATACACTGTCCGTCCCGAATCGCATCGGCTATAATTAGCGTATTTATTGGAAGCAACAGGAGCGCAGCATGAGTGATAAACCCTACATCCTGGGCGGGGCCCAGACCGACTTCGCCCGGAACTGGTCGAAAGAGGGCAAGACCTTCGTTTCGATGTTCCGCGAGATCGTCGAAGACGGACTGATGGCCGTGGGCCTGGACTACGACGAAATCATCCGCCTGAACAAAGAAAATCGCGTCGCCGTTTTCGTCGGCAACTTCGACGCGGAGCAGTACGCGAATCAGGGTCACCTGGGCGCGTTCCTGACCGAAGTGCACCCGGCCTTCTACGGCGTGCCTGGCGCTCGCTACGAAGCGGCCTGCGCTTCCGGCTCCGTGGCCCTCGACGCCGCCGGCACCAAAATCCGTGCCGGTGACTACGACGTCGCCATCGTCGTCGGCCTGGAAGTGATGAAGACCGTTTCGTCCGCCGTGGGTGGCGACTTCCTCGGCACCGCGGCTTACTACGAAAAAGAGGCGAAGGGCATTGAGTTCCCCTTTCCGAAACTCTTCGGCAAGCTGGCCGACGTTATCGTCGAACGCGCGAAGATCAAAGAAGACCGCGTTATGCAGGATCTCGCCGAAATCTCCCGCATCAACTACGACAACGGCAAGAAGAACCCGAAGGCGCAGACCCGGAACTGGTTCATGAACAAGGACCACGCCACCACCCGCGGCGGCGACTACAACATGGAAGTGGGCGGACGCCTGGCCATTACCGACTGCTCTCAGGTAACCGACGGCGCGGCGCTGTTAGTCCTGGCATCTCCGGCTTACGCGAAAGAGTTCGCGCAAAAGACCGGCAAGAAGATCCAGGACTACACCGTTCTGAAAGGCTGGGGCCACCGCGTGGCGCCGATCCAGTTCGTGAACAAGGTCGAAGAATCCAAAGACGACGAGTTCATCCTGCCCTGGACCCGCCAGGCCGTCAAAGACGCCTACAGCCGCGCCGGCCTGGACATCGACAAAATCGACGTCATCGAGACCCACGACTGCTTTACCTCGAGCGAGTACGCGGCCATCTCCGCCTTCGGAATCACCGGCCCCGGCGAAGAGTACCAGGCCATCGAGGACGGCGTCATCGACTTCAAAGGCAAGAAACCCATCAATCCCAGCGGCGGCCTCATTGGCGCCGGTCACCCCGTGGGCGCTTCCGGCGTTCGTATGGCCCTCGATGTGCACAAGCAAGTGAACGGCCAGGCCGGCGACTACCAGGTCGAAGGCGCGAAGAACGGCATTATGCTGAACATCGGCGGCTCGGCGACCACGAACATGACGTTCGTCATCGGGAAAGATGACTGAGCTAAGTTAATTTGCCGGTGGTTAACGCCGGTGAAGCAAAAGAGCGGCCGCTTCGGGATTCCGGGCGGCCGTTTTTTTGTGCGCGGGCTTTGATTAAGTGTCTAACGAAAAAGACAACCTTTGACTCAGGAAGATCAGCATCCTGAGCACTCGCGAAAGATCGTCATCTTAGCTCGCCGTAACATCCCGCCCGCTCAACTCAAACGCCGGAGCCGCGGCGAGCAGATGGCGGTCGTTGCTGTAGACTTCTTCGAAACCGTGCAGTTGCGCCGTGGCGAGATGCACCGCGTCGTTCGTTCGCAAAAATAGTTTTTTGGGCAGCGCCGCGAACTTCTCCCCCACCGCGCTGCGTACTGCTTCAGTGAGGGGATAGAAGTTCCAGACGCCGTCCACCTCGTCGGCTTCGAACCAGCGCAATACTTTGCGCGCCTCGGCCTTACTCAAACGGCCTTCGCGATAGTGACGATGCACGCCGGAATAAAATTCCAGGCGGCCAAGCACGGAACTGGCGAGCCCCGCGTCGTGTTCGTACGCGGCCGCACGGACAGCCCCGGCACCGGCCTCGTGAAGATAGCACTTCAAGATGTAGGCGGTATCGAAGTAGAGCATGGGCGCCTCGCTACGGATTGTGAGTGGAGTTGTTTCGCCTTCGATTCAGCGGGCGTCGCGTTCGGCGGAAACACCGGCGGCGGAGTCCGCGTCACCCAGGAACGGAAGCTTGCGGATGTCTTTCTCACGATTCGGCAGGGCCGGACCGCCCAGCTCCATGGCGGAATAGTGACGCAGCACGGCCACCGGGCGGCCACGATCGGTGACAACGACGCTGCGCTCCCGGGCCGCCTTGCGGACCCAGTCGCCGGTGCTTTCGTGCAGTTCACGGATGGAGACGGAGTTGATGGGAGCGCTCATGTGACACATTGTGTCACAAAAATCCAACGCAAGCAACAAAAAAATCGCGGTCGAATAAAAATCTCGGAATAAGAATACCCTTCTCCGACCGGTACCACGATCCTCGGTCATGCTCCGGAATCTCTGCATCATCCTGCTCATAGTCGTGTTGCCGCTCTCGCTGCCGGCCGATACCGTCACCGAAATCGTCGTTCGCAGCGGCACACTGGACGACGCGGATCGCGAGGCACCGCTGGCCGATTCGGTGAAAGACTACGCGCCGCTCCTCAAAGCCGCGAACGAGATTCTGGAGTTGTTCCAGGCGAAAGAACATCGCAAGATCTACGACACCTACTTCAGCAAAGAGATCACCTCCCAGCTTTCGTTCGAAGAGTTCCGCAACCTGAGCATTCGCGTGGAGCAGGCCTCGGGCAAAATGGAATCGTTCAAGAAGCAGCAGTGGGATTTCCGGCACCTCAAGGCCGGGGAGCGCGAGTACCTCTCGCTGCAAAAGATCGTCCACTTCGAAAAGAACTCGTTCGCCTTCGTGTTCACGGTTACGCCGGATCAACAAACGAAATTGATCGGCTTTCGCTTCACGCCCATCGAACTGGAGCGTCGCGGTAAGCGGCCGGAGTAAGCGAGGACAACATGCCGAAACTCCTGAGCGATGCGGAAATCTTAACTGCCGGTGTCCAGCAGTTAGTCGATGCATACCAGAAGAAACGCTGCACGCCGTCCCGGGCGGTGGAGGTTTTTATTGCTCACCAGGAGCGCCTGAATCCGCGGCTGAACCTCGTTACTGCCGATCGGTACGCGGAAGCGCGCAAAGAAGCCGCTGCCGCGGATCGCAAGTGGAAGTCCGACCGCGTGTCGGCACAGCAGCCGTTGCTCGGCGTACCTGTGAGCATGAAGGATTCCTTTCACGTCGGCGGTATGGCGACGCAGTGCGGCGTGGATGCCGAGCGGCTGATGCAGCGCGCCCCGGAAGCGGGGGCGTTGTTCCGCGAACCACAGGCGCAGGACGGCAACCTCGTGGCAAAACTACGGGCGGCGGGGGCCATCATTCTGAACAAGTCGAACACGCCGACGTTTTGCTTTTGCCAGGAAAGCGACAGCTACGGCTTCGGCCGCGCGAACAATCCCTGGAACCCCGCGTACACCACCGGCGGTTCGTCCGGCGGCGAGGCCGCCCTGATTGCCGTGGGGGGAGCGGCCGCCGGTTTCGGCTCGGACATCGGCGGCTCCATTCGTTTTCCCGCCCACTTCAACGGCGTGGTGGGTTTTAAGAGTGCGGCGCACAGCATCGCGGATCCCGGCCATTTGCCGGGCGCGGCGAGCGAAGCCTGGCAACGCATGGGCGTTTTCGGACCGATCACAAAGTCCGTAAGTGATGCGGCGTTGATGTTTGCGATTGCGGCGAAACCGGAGCTGAAGTTCCAACCACCGGCGCGCGGCAAAATCGCGAAAGATCTGCACGTCCTGACCTTCGGCGACATTCCCGAAACGAAGACCCGCTGTACGCCGGAGACGCTTGCGGTGTTGCGTCGTGTTCAGGACTGGTTCCGGGAAAAGAACGTAAGCGTCAGCGAAGAACGGCCCGCCGCCATCCGGCAGGCCGCGGACATCTGGCAACTCTACATGAGCGAGGACGGCGGCGCCTACATCGGCGGCCTGGCTTACCCGCACGCGCAAAAGACTTCCGGCAACGCGCAGAAGCCCGGCCCGGGATTGCGAAGGTTTCTTGCGGACTTCCTGAAAGCGAAGCTCGGCCTGCGCGCCCATCAGCACCCGTATCTCTCCTGGGGGCTCATGGGCACCGCACTGTTCCAGCCGTCGGCGAAACAGCTGACCTGGATGCAGGCGCAACTCGACGCGGCCCGCGCCGAAATCGGCCAAATCTTAGGTGCCGGCGGCCTCATGTTAACGCCGGTGTATCCGTCGCCGGCAAAGGCGCACGGCGAAGTCTACAGCGAGATCTTTCACATTACGAAGACGTTTCGCCGGGTGTTGCCGTTCATGGCGCTGATCACGAACCTGGGCCTGCCCGCGCTCTCGCTGCCCCTGGGACAATCGCGCGACGGGATGCCCATCGGCCTGCAGCTCGCCGCGCTGCCCGGCAACGAGAAGCTGCTCTTCGAAACGGCGCTGGTGCTGGAAAAAGAATTCGGCGGCTATCACCGCTGCACGGCCTACGACTGAGACGCCGCGGGTTCTGCGTTTTTCGGCGCGGGAGCGGCGGTACAGCTTTGCGCCGCCGCCTCCAGGCGACCGACCGCCGCCGTGAACTCGGCGCGTTGTTTTTGCAGACTCTGCTCCAGATCGACGAGGCGTTTAATGTAGGTATCCTTCGACGCCGCGAGCTGTTGTTCCAGGCCACGCGACTTTTCGTTCGCCGCGACGAGTTGCTGCTCGGCCGACCGCCGTTGGGACACGGCCGCCTGTAGCTCCGTTTCCACTTTCCCGCGCAGGCCCCGAATCTCCTCGCTCATACCGCCGATCCTCTCCTGAGCGATCTCGACTTCCGCCTCCAGCTCCGACTTCTCCTGCTGTAACGTACTCACCAGCGCCCGGGCATCGCTTAGCTTTTTCTCGGCGACGGTTATGCGATCCGCCGCATCCGTTTCGGTTCTTGCCGCCCTCGCCTCCGCGGCCGCGCGCTCCTGCTGTGCCGTGCCGATTTCCTGCTGTGCCGCGGCCAGGCTCGCGCTCAGCCGTTCGCGTTCTTCTCGCAGTATGATGATTTTGCCCTGCTCCCGGGCCAGTTCGGTGCGGGCCTCCGCTAACTTCTCCTCGGCGGACTTTACCTGCTGGAGCAGATTCTCGCTCAACGCCTGGAACTGCTCGACGATTTCCGCCGCGCCGCCACGCAGGCTGCTGCGTACATCACCGAGATTCTTCGAGAGGCGATCGAACTCCTCGCGGCTCTGGCGGTCCGACTCAATGCGGCTTTCGAGCAGCATGATGTGCCGGATGCTGTCCGCGCCGAACGAGAACACGGCGTTGAACGCGAAGAAGACGATGCCGACGAGCCCCACCATCGTGACCTTGCGCCGGCCCGTCTCCGGATCCATCACGGAAAGATCGTTGAGGGCCGCGTAAATTCCGAAGATGGTCGCGAAGGCCGTGGCGATGGCTTTAATATAGAGGAAAATCGCGTCACGATCGGCGTCGCCCAGGAAGAAGAGGAGGATCAGCGCCACAATCCAGAGTACGTAGCCGAGCACGGCGACCACGCGCAGAAAACCGCGGCGGCCTTCGCGGCGCACCGAAAGAAAGACGAACAGCGCGCCGGTAAGCAAAAACACGGCGCTGAAGCCGTATTGGAGGATGTCGACAATTGCATTGTAAGGAAACATATCCGCGCCTCAAATAAACGATTGCCACATTTGTGTACAACCGCTGTCATCGTGCTGCACGTAGCATTGCACGATGTCCTCTGCCGTGTCTACGTTATCTTCATCGTCTCAGGCCCCAGCAACTATGACCCGGCCCGTCCACGTTTCATCCGATCTCACCGGCGCGCGCGGCCATCGGCTTCGCCTGTACGCGCATCGCGGCGCGAACTTCATTCATCCGGAGAATACCATGCCGGCCTTCCGGCGGGCACTGGCCGACGGGGCCACACACCTGGAGATGGACGTCCATCGCACGGCGGACGGGGAGATCGTCGTGCATCACGATGCCACCGGCGAACGCCTGGCCGGGGTCGCGAAGTTCGTGCGCGATTGCAGCGTGGCCGAGATACGCGCCTGGGACGCCGGCGCGCGCTTTGAACGTCGCGGGAATCTCGCGGGCGAAGCGGCGCCGGAGCGCTACGAGGTGCCGCTCTTCGGCGAGGTCCTGGACGCCTTTCCGAAAGTTACGGTGAATGTGGACATCAAACAGCACGATGACATTGCGGTGGGCGACGTGCTGCGGCTCATCGAAGGCCGCGGCGCCACCGGCCGCGTGGTGATCAACAGCTTCAGCCCGCGCGTCATTGCCCGGGTGCGGCGCTTCGGTTATCCCGGCGAAACCGGCGTGTCCGTCCCCGATCTTTTACGTTTGCGCTACTATCCGCGCTTTTTGTTGAACCCGGCCATGATCCGCGGCGAGGCGTTGCAGATGCCGGTGCACAGTGAGGTGAAGTCGCGCTACCTGCGATTTCTTCTGGGTTCGCACGTGCACTTCGATCGGCCGGAGCTGTTGCGTCGTGCGCACCTGGCGGGCGTGCGCGTGGACTTCTGGGTCGTGAACGATCCCATGGAGGCCCGGCGATTGCTGGAGTTCGGCGCGGACGGCATCATGACCGACGACCCCGCATCGATTGGGCCGATTTTCCTGGAGTATGCGCGTTCCAGCGGCCGCGCCGTGGACGGCGGAGATACGGAAAAAACTTCTTAATTCTTAGAAAAAAGGGACTTGCATTTCTGCGCCTGGCTTATAGAAACAAGTTCGTATTGCGGTACTTTCTCTCATCGCACGCTTCTCATTCGTCTTTGAGCATCGCCTCAGCGGTGCCGGTCTCTCGCAGACCCTTTCCTCACACACAAAACATTTTTTGTTACTCCCTGCTTCCCGGGGTTCGGCGAGGTTTATTTTGAAAAGAATCCGTCCCGGCGACAAAACCAACCAACTGCGCGGAGCTTCCTACGATCTGCTGGAACGCCTGCGCCGCAAACTCAGGCCCTCACCGGCCGAACGGAGATTCTGGCGACACTGGCAATTCGCCGCTAAGTTTTAAGAATGTATTCTTAGTACTTGCACGCCCTGAAGATGATGAGGCAATAATCTTTTGGGCGCGTCGCCTTCGGCGACCGGGCTGCTACGGGCGCCGCTATCGCTTCGGTCGCGCTACGCGCGACGGCCTTCGGCCCCCTTCGCATCCCTCGCGCTTGAATTCCGGTGCTCTTCGCGCGAGCGATTGGAGGGGTGGCCGAAGGCCAGTCTCGGCCGCAGGCCGAGACCGCAGCGAAGCGGAGCCCCGGAAAGCGCGGTCGCCGAAGGCGACGCGCCCAAAAAATCCCTACTTCATATTCTTCGGGGCGGCGAAAAAATTCTGGCCCTTCTACTTGTCTTCGGCGATTTTGCGCGCATGGCCACGCATTCCCGCACTCGCGAAGAACTCATTCGAGAAATCAAAGACTCCGGTACGCAGAAGATCAAAGTCGCCATCACGGACATCGACGGGGTCCTGCGCGGCAAGTACATCCACGTCGATAAATTCCTGGGCGCCCTCGAAAAAGGCTTCGGCTTCTGCAACGTCGTCTTCGGCTGGGACGTCGCCGACGAAGTCTACGACTACGTTCCATACACCGGCTGGCACACGGGATACCCCGACGCGAACGCGCGTATCGATGAAGGCACCTATCGTCGCGTGCCGTGGGACGAACACGTGCCGTTTTTCCTGGCCGACTTCGAAAGCGAAGGCGGCGGACCGCTGGCCGTATGTCCGCGCCAGGTGTTGAAGCAGGTCATCGCAAAGGCCGCGTCCATGGGCTACAGCGCGAAGTTCGGCGTAGAACTCGAGTTCTTTAACTTCGAAGAGAATCCCGCCTCGTTGCACGAAAAAGGGTTTCGGGACATGGATTCGCTCACGCCGGGCATGTTCGGTTATTCCCTGCTGCGCAGCTCGTACGATCAGCCTTACTTTCGAAACTTAATGGACGAACTCGGTCAGTTCGATGTGCCGCTCGAAGGCCTGCACACGGAAACCGGTCCCGGCGTTTTCGAAGCCGGCATCTACGTCGCCGATGCCCTGGAAGCCGCCGACCGCGCGGTGTTGTTCAAGAGCGGGGCGAAAGAGATCGCGTATCGTCACGGCATTGTTCCGACGTTCATGGCGCGCTGGAATACGAAGCTGCCTGGTTCCAGCGGTCACGTGCACCAGAGCCTGTGGAACCAGGACGGCTCGCAGGCGCTCTTTCACAACGAGAACGATCCGCATAAAATGAGCGATATTTTCAAAAATTACCTGGCCGGTCTCATCCACTGTCTCCCGGAAGTGCTGCCCATGCTCGCGCCGAACGTGAACAGCTACAAACGGTTGGTCGAGGGTTTCTGGGCGCCGACGACCATGACCTGGGGTGTCGACAATCGTACGGTGGCGCTGCGGGTAATCCAGGGCTCCGAGAAATCCACGCGCGTCGAAGGGCGCATCGGCGGCGCGGACATCAATCCCTACCTGGCCGTCGCCGCGTATCTGGCCGCGGGGCTCTACGGCATCGAGAAGGGGCTCAAGCTGGAGCAGGCGGCCGTCACCGGCAACGGCTACGAAATCAAGGACCCGCACATTCCGCGACTCGCTAACAATCTCAAAGATGCAGCTAAGATGATGCGCGATTCCCTGGTCGCCCGGGACCTCTTCGGCGCGGACTTCGTCGAACACTACACCACCACGCGACTCTGGGAAGTCCGCCAGGCCGAGCAGGCCGTAACGGACTGGGAGTTGAAGCGGTACTTTGAGATTATCTGAGCGTTTTCACCGCTTCGAAGAATAGATTGACACCGAGGACCGAGGCCCCGAGGGAAAGATGAGTCCTATCTCTTGCCCGGCGCGCAGCGTCCGGTGCGGCCGTGAGGACGCAGCGCGTTAGCGCGCAAGAGATGGGCCGCAAATGCAACCAGCATAACACAGGATGTGTTATGCGTATGAACTGAAAACAGGAACCGTGCACAGGTGAAGGCAGGATGCCTGAGCCGGTGCGCAACTATATATGAAAGAGATACATAAATTTAGTTTCCCCACCCAGATCTTCTTCGGCGCGGGTGCGCGGCATTTGCTGGCGCGCGAGTTAAAACAACGCGGCGTGGAGCGGCCGGTCATCGTCACCGATGACATGATCGCGAAGCTGCCGTTCACCGGCGAACTCAAGGACGAGCTGACCCAGGCCAATCTGCAAACGGCCGTTTACGCCGCGCCGTCCGGCAATCCGGTGGAGTCCCACGTAACGAACGGCGCCGCGGCCTATCGCGAGCATAAGGGCGACGCCATCATCGCCATGGGCGGCGGCGCGGCCGTGGACATCGCGAAAGCCGTGGCGGTGATGATCGATCATCCCGGCAAACTCTTCGATTACGAGGACGGCCGGGAAGGCGCGCCGCCGATTCTCAAAGAAAAAATTCCCGTAATGGTCGCCATCCCGACGACCGCCGGTACCGGCAGCGAGGTCGGGCGGAGCACGGTTATCTCCGAAGAAGATACGCACATCAAACGCATCATCTTCTCGCCGTACATTCTGCCCGTCGCCGTCTTCGCCGATCCGGAACTGTTGCTCGGCCTGCCCGCCGGCGTTACCGCCGCCACCGGCATGGACGCACTGACGCACTGCATCGAAGCGCGCCTGGCGAAGGGCTTTCATCCGTTCTGTGACGGCCTGGCCATGGAAGGCATGCGCCTGTGCGCGGAATCGCTGCGAGACTGCGTAACTTTCGCCGAACAGAAGTCTGGCGCGACTCCGGAACATGTGCATGCGCGCGGGCTCATGCTCAACGCCTCGATGATGGGCGCCGTCGCTTTTCAAAAAGGCCTCGGTGTTACGCACAGCCTGGCGCATTCGCTCTCGACGGTCCACGATCTGCATCACGGCCTCGCGAACGGCATTATGCTCGACTACGCCATGAAGTTCAACGCCGACGCCCCGGAGCTGGCGGACGTCTTTTCTCAGATGGCCCGCATCGTTCGCGCGCCGCAAGAAACACCCGCCGGCTTCGTGGACTGGCTGGCGAAACTCAAGGCCGACTTAAAGATTCCCGCGGGGCTCAAGTCTCACGGACTCGGCACGGAGAAGATCGACGACCTCGTTAAGTTCGCCTCGCTGGATCTTTGCCATACGCTGAATCCGAGGGGAGTGAGCGAGGGGGACTTCCGGTCGATGTACGAGGCCGCGCTGAGTGCTTGAAGAGGGATGGACTCCGAGGACCGAGGGGTCGAGGGGAAGATGGAGGGATGTTGGTTGATTTGAGTTGATTTGCAATTTTTTGGAGAGGGCGATGAAAAAGGTGGAACGATTTGCGGCTTTGGTGCCCTCTCCGGGCATGAGATTTCCGCGTGGATCGTTTCCGACCGACCGCATCACCGAAAAAATTATCGGCTGTGCCATTGAAGTTCATCGAAATCTCGGTCCGGGGTTACTCGAGTCGGCCTACGAACTTTGTCTGGTATATGAGTTGGAAAACGCGAACTGCTCGTTTCAACGCCAGGTAGAACTCCCGCTGACTTACAAAGGACTTCATCTGAGTGCAGGATACAGGATGGACTTCATTGTTGAGGGACGCGTTATCATTGAGATCAAAGCCGTCGAATCGATCAAGCCGGTGCATTACGCCCAGCTGATGACATACATGCGCCTCAGCCAGAAACCGACAGGCTTGCTACTGAACTTTCACAGCCCCTACATGCGCACCGGCATCAAAAGACTGAGACTCCAGACATAACAAACCAATGTTCATGTATGAAATACTCTCCCATCCTCCCCTCGGTTCCTCGGTCCTCGGAGTTAACGATTCCCCATGACCTCCCCGTTACACATAGGCGTCGCCGCGTGTTTCTTTCACCCGGATCCGGAGCGGAACATCTTCAAAGGCAAGACCCTGCTCTACGCCGAAGAATCCATGCTGCACTATCTCATGCGGAGCGGGGCGTTGCCGCTCCTGCTGCCGTCCGCCCACGCCGGTTTCGACGCCGCGGCGGTGATCGACGGAGTGGACGGCCTCTTGCTCCAGGGCGGCTCCGATGTTTCGCCCTTAAGTTACGGTGAAGAGCCATTAGACGAAGCCTGGGCCGGCGACCGCGTGCGGGACCTCTACGAAATCGAACTGATCCGTGCGGCCCTCGCCGCCGGCAAACCGGTCTACGGCATCTGCCGCGGGCACCAGATCCTCAACGTCGCCCTCGGCGGATCACTCTATCAGGACATCGGCACGCAGTTGCCGCAGGCGATCGTTCACCGCGATCCCGACGTCTACGATCAACTGCGCCACGAAGTGCGCATCGAATCAACGAGCCGGCTCGGCGATCTATACCGAAAGTATTACGGCGAGGAAATCAGGAGCGGCACGGTGAACTCGGTGCATCACCAGGCGGTGAAGGACCTTGCGCCGGGATTTGCCGTGGAAGCGCGCTCCGCTGAGGACGGCATCATCGAAGCGATTCGCCTGGTTGATCCCGCCGCGGCGAATCTTCCGCAAAACACGCCGGATCACGCGGATCCGCCGTATGCGGCGGGCGTGCAGTGGCATCCGGAGTTTCAGTATGCCGGGCGGGACGACGCGCTGCTTTCGCCGGAGCCCATGCTCACGGAATTCTTACACGAGGCTTCCCGCCGCAGACTCCAAAAGGAAAAAAGTCTCGCGGAGGAGAGCCGCTCCCACTAAACGTTCCTCAGGCTATGCTGAAGGTAATCAACCCCGCGACGGAAGAGCTCATCACCGAACTCGAGGCCGACGACTCGCGCTCCATCATCGAAAAGTACAACCGCGCCATGTCCGCGCAGTTGGAATGGATGCAAACGAAGCCCGGGGAACGCGCCCGGGCCTTGCAAAAGTTCCGGGACCTGCTCGTGGAAAAGTCCGGGACCCTCGCGCGCACCCTTACCGAAGAAATGGGCAAACCCATCCGTCAGGCCCGGTCCGAAATCGACGCCACGACGGCCCGCGTGGATTTTTTCTTAACCAACTTTCAGCGATTCTTAGCGGACGATCAAGTCCTCTCCCGGGAACAGGCCGCCGACGGTCGCACCGCCGAGCGCATCTCTTACGAACCCCTGGGCGTCATTGCCAACATCAGCGCGTGGAACTATCCGTACTTCGTGGGCTCCAACGTCTTCGTACCGGCGCTGCTCACCGGCAACGCCGTGCTCTACAAACCGTCGGAGTTTGCCTCGCTGACCGGTTTGTCCATCGCCGAACTCCTCATGGAAGCCGACGTGCCGGACGAGGTGTTCATCCCGATCATCGGCGGCGCCTTCGCGGGTCAGGAGTTGCTGAAGTGGCCGGTGCAGGGCGTCTTCTTTACGGGTTCGTTCCGTACGGGCCGCGCCATCGCGGATATTCTTTCGCGACGCTTCACGCGATTGCAGCTCGAACTCGGCGGCAAGGATCCCATCTTCATTGCGGACGACGTGGATGTAGCCGCTGCCGCCGCCGCCGCTGCCGACGGCGCGTTCTACAACACCGGGCAATCCTGCTGCTCCGTGGAACGCATCTACGTCCACGAAAAAATTTACGACGCCTTCGTGGAGGCTTTCGTCGAGAGCGTAAAAGGTTTCGTCGTCGGCGATCCTTTGAACGAGGACACCTACATCGGTCCGCTGACGCGCAAGGAACAACTGCGCACGCTCAAACAACAGGTGGAGGACGCCGTGGCCAAAGGCGGCGACCTCAAACTCGGCGGGAACGTCATGAATCGTCCCGGTTATTATTTCGAACCGACGGTCATCGCCGACGCCACCCACGACATGGAACTCATGACCGAGGAAAGCTTCGGTCCCGTCATCGGCATTCAAAAAGTCTCCAGCGACGTCGAGGCCATGCACTTAATGAACGACACCCGCTACGGTCTCACGGCCGGCGTCTTCTCGAACGACGGCGAACGCGCGGAACGCATTCTCGCTAAGATCAACGCGGGTTCAGTTTACTGGAACTGCTCCGACCGCGTGTCGCCGCGTCTCCCGTGGTCCGGCCGCGGCGATTCCGGCATCGGTGTTACGCTCGGGGAAGACGGGATTCGCACGTTCCTGAAACCGAAGGCGTGGCATCTGCGGACGCCTTAATACAATCATACAAAAGATAAATCTACCACCGAGGCTCTGAGTCACGGAGGGCGTTGGGCGATCCAACTCCTTAAGTAATGTTACGTGGATGTTAGTATCCTTGCCCTTCCCGACGTAGTGAGAGGCCCGGAGAGATTGGGACCTGCCGGGCGCATGGATGCTTGGTTTTTTGGGCGCCTCGCCGCTGCGCGGCGACCGGGCTGCTACGGGCTCGCGCATTCGCGCTCGTTCCTCCGCGCCTTCGGCGCTCCGGCATTGCGCCTGACGGCGCAACCCTCCGCATCCCTGGCGCGGGAGAGATTTCACTTCACGATAAGATCCTGTCGTTCGAGATGCTCAGAAACAGTCCCTCCTAACAGGTCCGATTCTATGCTCAAGATTTCGTGAGCCTGTAAGGCTATTCCCCTGGTGTAGGCTTCCGTATGGTGGACTCGGATGGTCTGCGAACCATCGGACTCGGTTTCTACCCGCTCGAAGACGTTCATCTCGGTCACCTGGTTTGCCTGAATAATCCCAATGATAATGGGCATTTTCTGCTTATCCAGGGCAAGGGGAGCTCCCGAAAGTCCTCTAGGGCAAAAGAATGATACTTCGTCACATGCTTTGCACGATGTTGTGGCGACGGAGTTCCACGCGGAACTCACGCGATGCATACTGCACGCCCTGATCCGAATGGAACATCAGCCCCTTGCCCGGCGGCCTCGTCTTCACGGCCATATCCAGCGCCGCCACGGCGAGTTGCGCAGGCATACGATCCTGCACGTCCCAACCGATGATGCGACGCGAGAACAGGTCCATCACAACGCATAGATAGACCCAGCCAATGCGCGTTTTCAGGAACGTGATATCCGAAGCCCAGACACGATTAGGTTGCGCCACGTTGAAGTTACGGCCGAGAAAGAAACTCCTCGCGATGAGCTTCCATGAACTCGAAAACTACAGTTCTCTCGATAGCATGGCCGCGAACTTTTTTAGGATCGTGTTATCCATCTTCAGTTCGGCGTTCTCTTTACGAAGCTGCTCCAGTTCCTCTTCGACGCTGAGCTTGCTGCGCTTCTCTTTGCCTTTTTCTTCTTTGGCCTCTCGATCCATATACTCCTTCTTCCACTCACGCAAAGTCCAGTAGCTGATCCCCAGCGACGCCGACACTTCTTTGAGGGTGCGCTCACCCTCCACGACGGCCTTCACGGCCTCCTCGCGGAATTCCCGCGGATACCTCTTCTTTTTCACTCTGACCTCCTTATTCAGGACGCCCGATTTAGTGTATCAGTTTTCGGGGATAAGCCACTCCGGCCCTCGGAGTCAATCTTCCCCCCTCACTCAAACCCCATCACGAACTTCTCGCACTCCTCCGCCACCATCGGTTTCGCAAAAAGATAGCCCTGATAGTACCGGCAACCCAACGAACGAAAGAACTCCAACTGTTCGTCGGTCTCCACACCCTCGACGATCACATCGAAGCCCAGGTTTTCGGCGAAGGCCACCAGGCCGCGGACGATGCGTTCGTCCTCATTGATGTTCTCCACGAACGAACGATCGATCTTAATGGTATCGATGGGAAAACGGCGCACGTAGGTCAACGCGGCACCGCCGACGCCGAAGTCGTCGACGTGAAACCGAATGCCCACCGCAGTGAGTTCTCTCATGACCCGTAAGACCGGAGCCGCATCGTCATCACCCACGATGCCGCGCTCGACGATCTCCAGCTTGAGCCGCCCGGCATCGAAACCGGTGCGACGAACGATGCGCTGAACCATGGCCGCAAAGTCCGGGTGCACTAACTGTCGCGGAGTGACATTTACCGAAAGTTCCACCGGTGGATGTGCCGTTTCCCCCGCCGCCTGCAGGCACCGGCAGGCCTCTTCCAACACCCACTCGCCGATCTCCAGAATCAGTCCGCGCTCTTCCGCCAGGTCGATGAACTCCCCCGGCGGTATCAGGCCGTGGACGGGATGCATCCAGCGGATGAGCGCCTCCACTCCGCGCACGGTCCGATCCTCCACGTCGATCTGGGGCTGATAGTACAATACAAAGCGCCCGTCCGGGGATTCCCCGTCTTCATCGCCGCGACCCATGGCGCGGATCAGGGCTTTCTCCGTTTCGAAGAGGCGCGCCGTGCGGCGGTTCATCTCGGCGTTGAATAACTGTACATGGTTTTTATGCAGCTTGGCTCGTGCTAAGGCAATCTCCGCATGACTTAGTAATTCTCCGGCACTCCGACCGTCCATGGGATAAAACGCCAGACCGGCACTGAAGGTTACGGGAATCTCTTCGCCGCCCACTTCAAAGGGCTTGAGACGAAACAAATCCTGTAAACCTTCCGCAAAGAACACGGCCTGGGCCGTGTCGTGGATGCCCGGAAGAAAGACGCCGAACTTGTCACCGCTCAGCCGGGAAAGCGTAAATGCCTGGGGCACGAACTGCTGCATACGATCGGCGATGGCCCGGAGCAATTCGTCCCCCGCCGGGAAACGAAACAGGTCGTTAATCTCGCGAAAGTTATCGATGTCGATATAAAGCGTGGCGATCATGCCGCCGACGTTCGTGGCGGTATCCATGGCCGCGACCTCGGGGCGCCGGGCCGCGCGAGCCACCGCCTGGTCCAGGCGATCAAGAAACAGCGAGCGATTTGCCAGTCCGGTCAACGAATCGTACAGGCGCGATCGTTCCCGTTCCTCTTCGACGCGTTTGCGCTCACCGATGTCCGAGAAGACGACCTGGATGGCATCGTGACCGAACCAGTTGACCTTCGCCGCCGCCACCTCCACGTCCGCGGTACTACCGTCTATGCGCAGGAACTGCTCTTCTCGCAACGGCAGGATGCGCCCCATCGGATCGTTCAATAAACTGCGCATGCGCACCTGCACCCGCGCCCGGTAGGCCGGATGCACGTACTCCAGAACCCGGCGATCGGCGTTGAGTTCTTCCACGGTCTTCACGCCGAAAAATTCAAGGCCCCGCGGATTCATGTACAGGATGCGCTGACCGTCGTGTACCAGTTGCGGCAACGGCAGGAGTTTCGTAAGATTCAAAAAAATGTCGTCGGAAACCCGCAGAGCTTCGCGGGCTCGCGTGCGCATCAAATGCGCGTCGTAGAACAACCGGCGCAGCGGTAGTGCGACGGCTTCGATTTCCTCGCGCGAAACGTCTGTCCGCGCGGAGACGAACATCATCAGGCCGATCAACTGTGAGCCGCCCAGTGAACGGCCGAGTTCTTGAAAGAGATCCGTGTCGCGGATCTCCACCGTATGAAAGGCGTTCGCCCGATTTATACGGCGCAGCAAGGCGGACAGACGCTCGTAACTTCTACCACATAGAACATAAGCCAGATCCCGAAACACGCGCCGTCCCGAGTCGGCATATCCGCGCAGATCCAGACTGCGTTCGACGTAGGCGTTCAGTTCGGCCGGATCACGCACCGCCAGGTAGCCGTCGTAATCGGGGGCCGCGGCCAGGCCGGACTTCGTAATGCAATCGTAGGCCATGCTGCCGGGCTGAGCGCCGTCGATCTCCGCAAGATGACGCCGACCGGTCATCAGCAGGGCCGCCCGTTCCTGCCAGAACCACTTCACGGCGACGGCGAGATGGCGGTACTGAGAACGGCGTCCGCGATCGTCCGTGAACGGCCCGTTCGGATTTTCTTCGTAGACGCCGAAGAAGATCGACCGTAACTTCAGCTCAGGATATTCTTGTATGATGCGCTGGCACTCAAAGTACAGCGACTCATACCTGGGTTCCACGTGAGAGACGCAGGCCCGCCACTGTCGGCGCATGCGTTGCCAGAACCCCGGCGATTCGCGATGTTCCTCTGCGAAACCGTCCCTGTCGTCGAAGGAGGCCACGCGGTTCAAAACCTCGCGTTCCCTGGCGTGCGCGGGAACGGAACCACATCGCGAATATTTTCCATGCCGCTGATGAATTGCACCAGGCGTTCCAGGCCGAGACCGAAGCCGGCATGGGGCGCGGAACCGTAGCGCCGCAAATCCAGATACCAGGCGTAGGCGTCCAGGTCCAGGCCGTGTTCCTGCATGCGTGCGGAGAGTACGTCGATGCGGGCCTCGCGCTCGCTGCCGCCGATGATCTCGCCCACACCGGGAACGAGCACGTCCATAGCGCGCACGGTCTTTTCGTCGTCGTTGAGTTTCATGTAGAAGGCCTTGATGTCCTTGGGATAATCGGTGAGGATCAGCGGCTTACGCAGATGTTCTTCCGTTAAGTAGCGCTCGTGTTCACTTTGCAGATCCACGCCCCAGTTTACCGGAAACTCGAATTTCTTTTTCTTTGACGAGGCGGCCTGTTCGAGGATCTCGATCGCCTCGGTGTAGGTCATGCGTTCGAAGGGCGCTTCGGCCAGGTTTTCCAGGCGGGCGATGGTTTCTTTATCGATGCGTTCGTTGAAAAAGTCGAGGTCCGTGCGGCAGTGTTCCAGGACGTAGCGAAAGATGTACTTCAGAAAATCTTCGGCCAACTGCGCGTCGTCCTCCAGATCGGCGAAGGCCATCTCCGGTTCGATCATCCAGAACTCGGCCAGGTGCCGGGAGGTGTTTGAGTTTTCCGCGCGAAAAGTGGGTCCGAAGGTATAGATGCGCCCCAGGGACATGGCGTAGGCCTCGCCTTCGAGTTGTCCGCTTACCGTCAGGTACGTGGGGATGCCGAAGAAGTCCTCGCTCCATTTCACCGCGCCGCCCTCGCGCGGGACCATGTTCAAATCAAAACCGGTCACCGCGAAAAGATGGCCCGCGCCCTCGGCGTCGTTGCCGGTAATGATGGGCGTGTGAATGTAGTGAAAATCGCGTTCCTGGAAAAAGCGATGCACGGCGTGACTCACGGCGCTGCGCAAACGAAAGACGGCGCCGAAGGTATTCGTGCGCGGACGCAGGTGCGCGATCTCCCGCAAAAATTCAAAGCTGTGCCGCTTTTTTTGAATGGGGAATTCCGGCGGAGCCTCGCCCAGGAGTCGCACTTCGGTGGCATGCACTTCTACGGACTGGCCTTTGCCCGGCGAAGCCTTTAAGGTTCCCGTAACATACACCGCGGCACCGGTGGCGGCATGAAGCACTTCGCTTTCGTAGTTCGGCAACTCACCGGGCGCGACAACCTGAATGCTCGTAAAGATGGAGCCGTCGTTCAGTTCCAGGAACGAGAAGCCGCCTTTGGAATCACGGCGACTGCGTACCCAGCCGGCCAGTTTCACCGTGCGATCATCTCCCGGTGTGGTCAGCAACTCTCGGATCAGCGTGCGCTCCATACATACAGCGAATCATCCAGCGGAACGAACGTAAAGCGGGATTTCCGCAATAGACACAAGCGTTGACGTACGAATGCAAACGAGATGCAATGCACCATGCTGGAGTTCTGGTACGAATTCGCGAGCACGTACTCTTATCTGACGGCACCGCGCATTGCGGACGAAGCGCGGCGCGCCGACGTCCCCCTTGTCTGGCGACCGTTCCTTTTGGGGCCGATCTTTCAGCGCCAGGGCTGGAAGGATTCGCCGTTTAATATTTATCCCGCGAAGGGTCGTTACATGTGGCGGGACCTCGAACGCCGGGCCCGGGCTTACGGCTACAACTTTCGCAAACCTTCACAGTTCCCGCGAAACGGCCTGCGCGCGGCGCGCATTGCCGTAACCGGCCAGGACGAGGACTGGATCGGCGAGTTCACGAAACGCGTCTACATCGCAAATTTTGAAGAGGACCGCGACATCGCCGGGCGCGACGAACTGGAACGCATTCTGCGCGAGCTGAGCCTCGATGTCGACGCCATCCTCGGTGCGGCGGCGTCGAACGAAACGAAACAAAAGCTGCGCACCCAGACCGAAGAGGCGCAGGCCCTGGACATCTTCGGCGCGCCGGCGTTCATCGTACGAAAAGACGGGCAGGAGCCCGAGCTGTTCTGGGGAGACGATCGCCTGGCAGACGCGCTGGAGTGGGCGCGGCGTTAACCGAATCGCAAACCGACGTTAAGTTTTGTGGGCGAGGCCGGTGAAGTAAATGCCGGCGTGCTCGACGCAGGCGCGTTCTACGGCCTGGGGATCGTCTTCTTCGCCGTGTAAGATGAACGAGTTGATGATGCCCACCATGGATGTGGAATACAGGCGGACGATGTAAGCGAGTTCCTGGGGCGTGGCGCTGACCTGAATTTCTTTTTGCGCGGCGGCGTGTTCCAGGAGGAGCAGAAGCGGCGTGGCGGCCCGGCTGGTTTCGGTCTCGATGGCCGCCTGGAGTTCCGGATTATCGCTGGAAAAGTCGCCGCGGCGTACGAGGAAGAGGGCGCGGTAGTGGCGGCCGTGGTTGCGGTAAAAATCGCAGAAGAGGCGCGCGCAGCGAATGAATTCGCGGCGGATTTGTTTCGCAGAGGGCTTAATGTCCGCGAGCAGATCGGCCAGAATGCGCAGTCCCTCTAACTTAATGTGAGCGTATATTTCCTCTTTGCCGCTGAAGTGTGCAT
Source organism: Leptonemataceae bacterium (assembly GCA_965227295.1). GTDB lineage: Bacteria > Spirochaetota > Leptospiria > Leptospirales > Leptonemataceae > JANSYA01. The sequence continues at coordinate 1,873,683 of OZ245742.1, forward strand.
AGATGGCGCTTTTGCCGTAACCCACGGCCTCGCAAATTTCCCGGATGCTTACGTTCTCGTAACCGCGGCGCAGAAAGAGATCCCGGCTCTTGCGCAAAATCAGTCGCTTGCGTTCTTCGAGGCGTTTCTTTTTTTGCGTAGTGAGTGCGGCCTGGGAAGTGGACATCGGACTGCTTTGATGAAACCGTCGGCGCCGCCCTTCTGTAAAGTAAGATTTACGTTTGTTCGTCGGCGCTCAGTACGAAGGACTCGGCCACTTCGTTGAGTCGGCGTGACTCCAGGTCCAGACGCGAAACCGACTCGGCGATGGTGTCCGCGTTGCGGGCCGTGCCCTGAGCCACATCGTTGATTTGATCCAGGGTGCGCGCCATCTCGGTGGTCGTCGCGGCTTCTTCGGCGCCGGCCCTGGCGATGCTGCGGGCCGTGTCGCTTAACTCATGAATGTTAGTGCGAATGCCTTCGCTGGTACGAGCCTGGCCCTGGGTGATCTTGCCCATCTCTTCGCCGAGGGACTGAGCGAGTTCCGCGGATTTGCGCATCTCTTCGACGGCGGTATCCAGTCCGCGGGTAAGCTTCGCACCCTCGGCCACCCGGGCGCGGTTGACGTCGACCAGGTGACGAATCTCTTTGATCGCAGAGCCGGACTGATCGGCGAGTTTGGAAACTTCGTCGGCCACCACGGCAAAGCCGCGGCCGAATTCACCGGCGCGCGCGGCTTCAATCGAAGCGTTGAGCGCGAGCAGGTTCGTCTTTTCGGCGATGCCGGTAATCACATCGACGATGTGCAGGATGTCGTCGGAACTCGCTTCAATGTTTTGCATGCCTTCGATGGAGCTCAAGCTCACGTTGCGGGCCTGATCGGCGCGGGTAACGGATTCGCGCGCGGTATCGTTCACCACCGAAGCCTGCATGGTGAGTCGTTCGATGGAAGCACCGAGTTCTTCTTCCACGGCCTGCGTCGCCGCGCTCACGCGCCGGGACTGATCTTCCACCATGGACTGAATCTCTTTCGTCGTGGACGCGACTTCTTCCATGGTGGCCGAGGCTTCCTCCACGGCCGAAGCCTGAGTCTGCGCGCCGTTGGAAAGTTCGTAAGCCGTCTGCGAGAGCGCGTTCATTTCATTCGAAACCGAACGTGAGACTTCCCGGATGTGGCGGATCTTTTCCGCCAGGCTGTCCAGAAAGCGATGTACGTTCACGGCGGTCATGCCGGCCTCATCGAGGCTCTGTGCGCCTCGCCGCCGCGACACGTCGCCTTCGCCGAGGCGATGCACCATGTCGTAGACGGCCTCGATACTGCGCAGCACCGCGGTGGAGTACGTGAACGCCAGTGTGCCCGCGACGATCATCGCCGCGAAGGTGAACACGCCCAGCCAGATGCCGTACACGGGAGCGACGTTGGTAAGATCGTACGATGTACTTGCAACGCTGACGAGCAGCCGGCCGTCGGAAGCGGACGTCCAGACCAGCAGCGCGTTCCTGCGGCCGTCATAGACGCTACCGGACTTTCCCGAGAAGGCCCGGGGCGCCGGGAAGCCGAATACACGCTCAAAATCCTGGACCTGCTTCAGATAGGCTGTGCGGGTGGATTCCGTGCGCGCGGCGGATCCGTTTTCGCTATGAATTAACATGTTATGATATTCCGTCAAATCAGCGGTAGATTTGCTCACGATGCCGCGCAGGGTCGTGTAGAAGCCCAGGCCGCCCAGCCAGACGGTATAGCCCACGGCGAACAGGATGACGGCCAGAGATTGCTTCAAGCGCAGCCCGGCCCGGGTGCGGCGCAGATCCAGATTCCGGCGCACGCACTCGGCGGACACCTGTTCCGTCGCCGGGCCGGCCACCAGGCTTATGGCCCCGTAAATCAGAGCCGGGCAGGCGATGCCGCCGGCAACACCGCCGACCCATACGCTCATCGCGGACAGCACGCTATAGCCCGCGTAGATCCAGTAGCCGAAGTAGACGGCGGTGACGACGAACCAGATCACGGCGTAGATCGTGGTGGCGAAGGCGGGAAAGGCGAGCAAGCGTCGCAGCAGGGCGAGCGCGGCGCGATCGTCGTGGGCCGCGCGATTTGCAAACAAACGGTGGATTGCCGTACGCAAGGCCCGGGCACGCAGGATCAAGGCGAGCAGTCCGGCAATCAAGCCGACTCCCCAGGCTGCGAAGCCGGCTCCGCCGAGAGCGGACCAGTCCGACGGATGACTGTAGGACATGTAAAAGACGGCGCATATCCACAAAAAATTCCAGATGCTCCAGAGCGCCGTGTAAGTCGGGACGAGATACGGGAAACCGATGCGATCGGATTTTTGCAAAGTAGCGGCGTTCATTCAGAGAATGAGAAACGCAAAAGCGTACGCCGTCAACATCCAAATCTTTATCGAATGAAATTCTAATACTCTGATGCAGGAACTTATAATAAATCTAAATTAATATAATCATCAGTTTGTATGCGGCGCACGATCTCGCGTACGGCGGAGCGCACGTTTTTCAGGCGAACGATATCCTGACGTACTTCGATTTCCAGGCCGGCATATTCCCGCTCCGGGAAGCTTTTGCGCAGAGCCGTGGTGTGACCGTCGGAGATTCCGCGATACGGTTGGTTGCGATGCACGGCTACCGATTGGCCGTGCACGGTCGGGAGGACGGCCTGGAGGTCCCGAATGAACGCATCGGCGAAGGGTCGTTCGCTGCGGCGGGAGGGATCGTAGAGAATACCGATGCCGGTCTTGCGAATGAGCGCGGACTCGTTCTGTCCGAGGACCGGAGTGAACGTATGAATGCTTAAGTGCAGGACGAAGGTTCCCGTTTGTGTTAAGTCGTGGATCGCCTCGCGCACCCGGCTGCGAAACGGCTCATAGTAGTTACGCAAGAGGGCGTCGCGCTCTTCTTGCGGGAGCAGCCGCGAGAACTCCGAAAAGAGCCGACGATGATGCACGGAACGGTTCAGGTCGATGAGCAGGCGACTCATTTCGCCGGCGGCGGCAAAGTCCGCGCGGTCTTTCAATTCTGCGAAAAGCTTTCGCGCTCCCGGATCGTAGCCGCGATGACCCTGCAGGGCCTGGTGGGCCTCGGGACTCAGGAAATACGGTCGATACGCGGGCGGAACAAAGTTCACCGCGTGTTCGCAGGTGAGAACGAGTCGGATTTGCATGATCTTACAACGCGAGGCCGTTGCGGCTCAGACAGTCGGCGAGGCCCTGGTAGACGGTGAGCAGGGCCAGGTGGTCCCGGCCGAGTAAAAAGCGTTCGCGGATGTACTCCGCGAGACTGCCCCGGTGGAGGACGGCGCGCAGAATGTTTCGTGTGTCGTCGGAAAGATCGTCGGCGACGTCCGTAAAGAGCCGCCGCCAGACGTCGTTCATGGTGGGCACAGCGCCGCCGGGCCCTGTCAAATCACTAATATTAATTCCAAATAAGTTAAGATAGTTACCGTACAGCTCTATTTCCCTGAGAACCGCGCGGTCCGCGCGGCGTACGCAACGCCGGTAGATTCGGTACAGGTCGCCGGTATCCACCGCGCACTGCTCCGCGTACGAAACCAGGCGTTCGTCCACGAGTCGCCGGAGCAGGGCGACGACGATTTCGGCGCAGGCCAGGTCGGCGGCCGGGCATTCCTGCAAATCCATGATGCGAATTTCGATCGCGCCCCGGTCGAAGCGGGCGATGGCGCCGCGGGAGTTCAACCAGTACGGTTCGAAGATGCCGTCCGGATCGTGGGGTTTTACGGCGGCCATCATGGGTGCGAAGATCCGGCTTTCGTAAGCGGCTTCGTCAAAGACGGCCTCGGGGATCACCTGTCCGGCGATTTCCGGGATGCGCTGTTGGTTCTTTTCGTAGACGGCCAGGCGCGTATCCAGTTCGCCGGTGAGATGATCTTCGAGAATGGGTGTGCTCGCACAGAGCGCCGGCAGCAGCGGCAGGACGATGCGTACGGCGGCGTGCAGGCGGCCGAACTCCTCGTCGTTCGCGAACGGCAGGTTAATGTGCATTGACTGTAAGTTACGCCAGCCGTGCCCGCGACTGTCGAAGATGCGGTCGTAGAGTCGGTAGATTTCACTGTTTTCGTGGGGCCAGAGTTCCGATTCGTGCGGACGCAGGAACGGATGGGCGCCGGTGCCGAGCAAGCGCGCGTTATGAGCCGCGAGGCCGCGATTGGCCTCGCTAACGCTTTCGTGAAAAGACGCCGCGAGGCCGGCGAGCGTCCGTGCCGGGCCGTCGGTCTTGAACTCGACGACGTGATTCACCAGTTCGTTGGACCAGGCGATGCCGCGTCCGGCGACGTACTCGCCGCAACCGGCCTTGCCGCTGACGTCCTGGAAGAGTTGATCGCAAATGGGCGCCACGGTGAGGTCGTCGCGGTGGACGATCATATACTCCAGTTCTATGCCGTAAGCTTCGAATAAATGTAACTTAGCGCTCACGTGCGATCCTGTTTGCCCGGGGCCGCCCGGCGTTGCTCCAGGCGTTTGCGAAACGTCATCATGATCGTTCGATAGAGTTCGTCGCCGAGGACGCCGTCTTCCACCCCGCGTTCAATGCTGGGATTGTCGTTGACCTCGATGACCGCGGCGGTTCCGTCGGCGAGTTCTTTGAGATCCACGCCGTAGAAACCGTCACCGATCAGAGCCGCCGCGCGCAGGGCCGTGCTGATGACGTTCTCCGGGGTTTCACTTACGGGCACGCTGTCGAACTCGCCTTCGAAATCCCCGGCGGTGCGTTTGTTCTGTCGCGCGTCCCAGTTGTAGATCTGCCAGTGCCCGCGGGCCATGTAGTAGCGACACGCGTACAGCGGCGCGCCGTCAATGAGGCCGATGCGCCAGTCGTAGTCGGTGGGCAGGAACTCCTGGGCGATGATCAAATCCGAAAGGCCCAGCATGCGATCGAGCTTCGCGCGGAGTTCCTCCGGGTTCGCGGCCTTCTCGACGCCCTGGGAAAACGACGAGTCCGGTAGCTTTAACACGCAGGGCAGGCCCAGTTCCGCTTCCACGCGTTCGCGGTTTTCGGTGTGTACGATCATGGTACGCGGCGTGCGGATTTTCGCACGACCTAAGAGTTCGGCGAGATACACCTTGTTCGTGCAACGTAAGATCGAGTCCGGGTCGTCGATGACGATGAGTCCGTCCGCCGCGGCCTTGCGGGCGATTCGGTAGGTGTGGTGATTGACCGCCGTGGTTTCGCGAATGAACAGCGCGTCGAACTCGCCGATGCGCCCGGCGTCGGTGCGCGTTAACATTTCCGTACTGAAACCTAACGATTGGGCGGCCTCGACGAATTTCGCGATGGCCCGTTTGTCCGAGGGCGGCGCCGCTTCCTCGGGGTTCGTGAGGATGGCGAGATCGTAGACGAAGGGGTCTTTCTTTACGCCGGGGAAACGCTTGCGGGCGAAGACTTCCCGCGCCGCGCTGCGCAGCACCTCGCGATCGCCGACGTCCTCCGGAATTTCTTTCAGGCCCAGAAAACGTACGCTGTGGACGGTCCAGACGTTCTGTTTGTTGAGCACGAAGCGCGCGCGCAGATACGGTGCGCGAAACAGTTCGTAGAGTTGCCGGCTGAGTTTCGCCAGCTCCGGCACCACCGAGCGGCCGAAGTAGATGTTCGATTCGAAGAATGGTTCGCTGCCGCTGATGCGGCGGAGCGTGCGTTGCACGAGATCGTCGAGTTCGTCGCTGACCACGCGAACGATGGAGCGGTCGCGGAGATCCTGGATGGTCATTACCGTGGGCATCACGCGATGTTGCCGTGCCTCGGCCAGGAGCGATACGTAATATCCGCGCGTCTGATATTTGTACTCGCGGCAGAGATTGTAGACGTGCGCGTTCTTGATCGCGGCGAAGGACGGGTCCGTGAGATACTCCTGAGCGGTGACGATGCGCAGGGCGCCGTCGTCCTCGATGAAGTCGGCGACGAGTTTGCGGTCCGCGGGATGAGTGAGGACGACGATTTTTTCCATGAGCGGGAGCGATTAATATGGCTCGATTACGAGCAGGTTCGAGTCGTAGGTGAGTACGCCGAGGAGAACGGAGTGGATCAACCGGCCGGCATCCACCCGATAAAAATGATCACTGGAAATGGGATTCTCTTTGTACGGATCCGCGACCAGTACCTCGGAACTCTGCGCATCGTAGCCGCACAGCACGACGAAGTGGCCGGTGGGATCGCCGCGCACGTCGTCGTAGATCGCGCGATTGTCTTCGTCGGTAAACTCGCGTTTGCTGTTGTAGAGATACGTAACACTCAGGCCCGTGATGACGGGACGATTATCGTGCAGCAACTCGTGGAGCAACTCCGGTTGTAGAATGGGAAAGAGTTCGAGGCGCCCGCCGAGCTCCAGGAAACGCACGTAGGCCCGGGTGGCCTCGTGCAGCTTGCGTCCGGGTTTGTGCCGTAGCTGCTCGCGTAGTTTTTCGATGAGGGCCTCGGAGTCCAGTCCGGCCCAGGTGGGATCGAAGATGCGCAGGTTGTACGTAACAATTTTTGCCTGGAAGTTACGCTGAAGTGCGTCGATGCCCAGCAGCACCGCCAGGGTGCCGCCGTCTTCGAGGTACCGGACCTGTTGGATGAGGTCGAGGAGCTCGATGTCGAGGCCGTAGTACCGGTATACGGCTTCGAGGGAGGTGGGCCCGCAGGTAACGTCGTCGGGTTGGGGTAAGATCCGTATGTTCGCGTTCACGCTTTGCTGCGGAATAAGCTAATGCCGGTCGAAAAGGCAAGCATTATTCTCCTTGACCGGACCTCGCGACGCGTTTTTTTATAGTCTGTGATTCTCCGGCGAGCAACAGCCACGTTTTTGCTTGCGTACTTTGCGTGGGCTGCCTTTGGTTCGGTCTTTGCCGGTGAGCATGTCCATCACGACGCCTCCGGCAGGACCGTTCACCGTCACGAGGAGAACACGCATCCGGGTGACTCGCACCAGCATTCCGACGGTGCCGACCATACGCACCGCCACCATCATCATAAGAAGAAAGCTACCGGTTCCGCCGCCGCTCCACGAGTCGGCGGGGAAGTATCTCGCCCGCAGGCCCTTTCCCACGACGCGGCGTCGCTGCTTTCATCATTGCTGTCCGGTCTCTCCATCGAACGCAGTGTCACTGTGCCGGCACCCGTGCAGGCGTTCCTCGCGCCGCCCGTCCATCGTGGCCGGGCTCGTGCGGCGAAACCGGTCGGTTTCGTGCACATTCGCGAAGGGCCGTGCATAGCAACCCCGTCCGCTTTTCTCAAAGTTCAGCATCCTCGCCCCCCCGCCCATCCTCTAACATTAACGTAACGTAAGTTACTCAACGAAGCGTTGGCGCGCGTACAGCGTGCTCGACAGACTCATTCGTTTATCGCTCGCACGGCGTGGTGTCGTGCTCGGCGCCCCCGGAGTCACCGGCGTGCGGAGTTCTTCGAAGCGCGGCATCGCTCTGGTGCGCGCGGACTTGCCGGATGATGTGCGCGCCCGCCTGGGACCGATCAGTTCGATCATGGGAGAAATTCTTTTGATCGGTCTGACGGCGGAAGACGATGCGACGTCGCTGCGGGACGTCCGCACGTTTGCGGGACGAATCGAACGAACCCTGGCCGATCTGCAACGGGAAGCCGGCGACGGCATTGACATTCACGGCGACCTTTTTCGCCAGGCGGCCTTCATTGAACGGGCGGTGGACAACGTGCTCGAAGCGGTGCGGGACGGATCCCTGATCGTCGCGATTGTGCTAATATTATTTCTATGGAACTTACGGGCGGCCGCCATTACATTGCTCGCTCTGCCGTTGTCGCTTTTCGGCGGGATTGCGGCGCTGAGCGCGCTGGGCTTCGGTGTGAACACCATGACCCTGGGAGGCCTGGCGGTGGCCGTCGGGGAACTCGTGGACGATGCCGTCGTGGATGTGGAGAACTGTTTCGGGCGGTTGCGGGAGAACCGGCTGCTCGCCGAACCCCGGCCGGCCCATCAGGTGATCTTTGAAGCTTCTTCCGAAATTCGCAACAGCATCGTGCTCGCGACAATCACCGTGATTTTAGTGTTCGTGCCGCTCTTTTTTCTCGGCGGAGTTGAAGGCCGGCTCTTCCAGCCCCTCGCCGTAGTAAGAGCATGATCGTGCGTTTGCTGAAGTCCGCGCAGGAACGTAACCTGAGACGAATCATCCGGCGTCCCTGGCCGCCCGTAATTACTGCCGCGTTGTTGTTTATGGCAGCCCTCGCGGCAATTCCATTCCTCGGTCGTGCGTTCTTGCCTGCGTTCAACGAAGGCACGCTCACCATCGAGGTGCTGTCGAAGCCGGGCACCGCGCATCCCCGGTGTTGTCGACCTGCGTTCCGAACAGATGTCGCCGGCGCCGGAGTATAAGGTCGTTGTGAATCACGAGGCGGCGGGGCGTTACGGTCTGCCGGTGCCGGAACTCGTGCAGGGCCTCGAGGCCGCGCAGGGCGGGACGGTCGTCGGTCGTGTTCTGGAAGGCGATCGATTCGTGCCGGAACTTCTGCGTCTGGACGAACAGTCTCGGGCGCCCGAACGCCTGGCCCGGTTTACGCTGCGACATCTGCCGGACGGCACGCCGATCCGTTTAAGTGACGTGGCCGATCTCTACGAAAGCGAGGGCCCGTACGAGATTCAACGAGAGGACGGAGAACGGCGCCTCGCGGTGGAACTCAACTCCGCCGCCCGGCGCATGTTCTGGCTGTCCCTCCTGGCAGTGCTCGGAATCAGCGCCGTCGTCTACGCTAACTTTCGGTCAATAATTCTTACAGTGCAGATCCTCCTGAATCTGCCGTTCGCCTTGATCGGCGGGGTATTCGCGCTGCTCGTGACGGGCACGCCTCTGTCCGTGGCGAGCCTGGTGGGCTTCGTCGCTCTGGCCGGCATCGCCGCGCGGAACGGCATCCTGATGATTTCGCACTTTGAGCATCTTATGCGCGTCGAGGGTGAGCCCTTTTCCGTGGCCACCATCATCCGCGGCGCCCTGGAGCGACTCACACCGGTTCTCATGACGGCGGGCACGGCGATCCTGTTGCCCTGGGGGCGGAGTCCCCGCGCCCCCTGGACCTCGAAGCGTATCTCGAACGTGCGGTGCAACACGCGCCGGCCACACTTTCGTTCGAAGCCTACGGCGGTTACGGCCCCGACCGTGACGCCATCGATCCGAAGCGGCCGGAGCTGGGAGCCGGACTGCGCATTCGTTTTCCGTTGTATGCGTCCCGGGACCGCGAGGCGCAACTGGATGCCGGCCGCGGAAGAATCGAAGCCCTGCGGTTCGAAGCGGAGCAGGAACTGCGCGAACTCCGCGTGGAACTGCACGAGCGGCACGCCGGCATCGAACGCGATCGTGTCATTGTGAAAGAACTGGAAGGCCTTATCGAAGCGGCCGGCCGCAGCCTGCGCCTGGGCTACTCGGAGTTTCGCCGCGGCCAAAAAGGCCCCGCGGACATGATCGATGCCGTGGAAACTCTGTTTGAACTGCGCCGGGAACGCCTGAACAAGCTGTTCCGCCTGCGGCTCGCCCTCTTCGAAGAGTATTCGCTCTTAATGTTAAGCAAACAAAAATTAAAGGAGAATGAACCATGAATCGAACTGCAAACTTTTACGCCCCGGGACTGGCCGTGCTGTTCATTGGGATAACGGCTCTCGGTGCCCACGACGAAGGCCACGAGGTGCCGGATCAACTGCCGCCCATCGGCCCCCACGGCGGCAAGTACGGCAAGATGGAGCGTCACTTCGCCGAGATTACGGTGCAGGGCGACACCGTGACGGTTTATATTCTGGAGCCGGACGTGAAACACGTTGCCGAAGACGCCACGGGCGTTACCGCGGCGTTGAGCCGCCGGTTCACTGCGATCCGATCATATGAACGTCCATCTGCGGAAACGGAATGGAGATGCCGGCGCGATCAAAAGCGGGTTTTACGCGATCGCGCAGATCCCGGCGAACGTCCAGGAAGTCCGGCGTGCGCACCCAGGGGCGAATGATCAGGTTTACGCTGCTATCCGCGAGGGCGTCGACGGAAATGATCGGCTCCGGATCGTCGAGGATGCGTTCGTCGGCGGCCAGCATTTCCGCGAGCACGGCCTTCGCTTTTTCGATGTCGTCGTTGTAACTGATGCCGAAGACGAGGTCGATGCGCCGCGTATCCCGGGCGGTGTGGTTGACGATGAGCCCGGAGTACACGTCGCCGTTTTGTACGATCATGACGCGGTTGTCCCGGCTGCGCAGGACCGTACTGAAAATGGAAATCTTTTCAACGATGCCCTCGGTGCCCGCGGCTTCGATGTAGTCGCCGCTGCGAAAGGGCTGGAAGACAATCAGCAGAATGCCCGCCGCGAAGTTTCTCAGAAAACCCTGGAGCGCGAGGCCGATGGCGAGGCCGGCCGCGCCCAGCACCGCCACGAGAGACGTGGTTTCCACGCCGAGTCTTCCCAGGGCCGCAATGACCACGATCGCGAGCAACGAGATGCGCACCACCGATCGCAGAAAGTTCTTTTGCGCGTCGTCAAGAGATGTACGCCGCAACGTCCGGCCGAAGATTGCGACCAGTACGCGGGTTACGACATAACCCAGCAGTAGAATGAGCAGGGCGATGAGGACGTCTACGGTCCCCGGGAGGATATGTTCCTCGAAGAATGTATGCCAATCGAGAGATTCGAGCCAGCTGATCATACCATAAACGTAAGCACACGGCTCGCGTTCGTCATTTATGAAAGATAGTCCAACTCGTCGAGTTCTTCGTACTCTTCGAGCTGATCGTGGACGACGCCGGGATCGTGAAAAGTCGCCACATGAAACAGGGCGTCGCCGCGGTTTACGAGAGGCATGCGCAACTGGCCGACAATGATGCCGGTCTCCTGGACCGTTACGGTTCGTTCGCGTTCGCCGAGGGGACCGGAGATGGTCGCCAGGGGCTGGCCCTCTTTCACCAGGTCCCCGGGGTACTTCAGAGCCCGAAAGATGCCCGAGCGGTTCGCCCGGATCCAGTAGGAGCCCAGGGCGATGTAGGCCTCCTGCTGCTTAACTTTAGCTTCGCGAGCCTTAGTGGGCAGCATGCCGATGTAGCGCATTACGGACATGACGCCCCGCAAGCCGGTGCGCACCGCGTTGCCGTCGAAACGCAACGCCTCGCCGCCCTCGTAGAGTAAGATCGGCAGGCCGCGTTCCACGGCCGCCTGGCGCAGCGAACCGTCGCGCGTCGCCGAATTCAAAATTACGGGCACGCCGAAGGCCTCGGCCATGCGTTTGGTTTCGTCGTGATCCAGGCAGGCGCGAATCTGCGGCAGGTTCGTACGGTGCACGGCGCCGGTGTGCAGATCGATGCCGTGGGTGGAGCGTTCGACGATGTCGCGCATGAATACGTGGGCGACCTGGGCCGCCAGGGAACCCTGCTTCGAACCGGGGAACGATCGGTTGAGATCCCGACGATCGGGGAGGTAGCGCGAACGATTGTTGAAGCCGTAGACGTTGACGATGGGGATTGCGAGCAAGGTTCCGCGCAGGCGCCGCAGACTTTTTTGCGCGAGCAGGCGATGAATGATTTCCACGCCGTTGATTTCGTCGCCGTGGATGGCCGCGGATACGAAGAGTACCGGCCCGGCCTGCCGGCCGTGAACCACGTGCACCGGGATCGACATTTCCGTATGATCGTACAGGCGGGCCACGCGCAGGCTTACCGTGCGGCGCTCGCCGGCCTGGATGCTGATGTCTCGAAGAACGAAGGGTTCCTGCATTCGCTGGTACGAACATAACACTCGCCATCCGCCCGGCGAGCAGAATTTGGATTGCCGCGGTTTGCCCGCGGCGGGAACTGATCCAACTTTATGGGAGTTGCGGGCTATGCCCGCGTACGTGTATGCGTAACATCTTGATGATCCTCATGGCGTTTCTTGTAAGCGCTTCTTTCTCCATCGGAGCGGCTCCGGCCGATTCCGGTTCCGTTCGTTTGGTCGGTCAGGACGACATGGAAGACTATGACGACGGTCAGGATCCTGACGACGGTGGTACCGATGACGGCAGCGCCGAAGAAGGCGACGAAGAATATCCCGAGGACGGCGATTCCGGAGACTATCCGGAAGACGACGGTGACTATTGATCCGGTCCCTGGATCATAAAAAAAACTTTCAATACAAAACGCGGCGGGACTCCTTGTTCCGTGCTCGCCGCGTTTCTTCCTGCCACGCGCTCGCTGCTCTTCGGCCTTTGGTTCGGCGGGCTGATCTGCATTCTGCTTTCCGCTGAGCTGTCCGCGCAGTCTGTCGACGCGAGGGCCGCGGGCCGTCTCATGGATCTCCGCGCTTACATCGAAGCGCCGGGCGAAAGCCTCACTGCCGAAGAAGCCGTGCAATTGCAAAAACGCAAAGGCGTTGTCCGGCCTCTTGAAAATCTTTACTTCGGTCGCCTGGAACAACCGGTGTGGTTTTACTTGCGCATTCGCAATTCCCGGCCGCTTGCCCAGGATTACGTGCTCTTTGCCGGGCCAGCCTACCTCGGTCGCGTCGATTTGTTCCCCGTGAACGACGGCACCGTGGATCACACAAACGCGCAGCACACCGGCTTTCTGCTGCCACTCGAAGAGCGCAGTACCTATCATCATGAAATCATCTTTCCCGTAACCGTCGCCGCGAATTCGGAACAGGCTTACCTTCTGCGCGTGCATAACCGCGGCCCGCCCCTGCGCCTCGACATGAGCCTGCGCACCGCCGAAGACTTCGCTGACGCCGATAACTTCGAAAGCCGGGTCTTTCTGATCTTTTACGGGATTCTGATTTCGCTCATCGTCTACAACGGCCTGCTGGCGCTGGCCACCCGCGAGCGTGTCTACCTTACCTACGTGTTCTACGTCCTCGGTATGATGTCGGCCCAGGCCATGCTCGAGGGACACGTGCCGTACGTTCTGGACGTGCCCGCGCAGTTCAAGTACGGACTGCGTTTTCTGACGGCCTTCGCCGCGTTTCTTGCGGCGGTGTTGTTTTGCAATGATCTGCTTACGTACGTGCGAACCCACCGTGTTTTGCGCCCGGTTTCGCTGGCTCTCTACGGCCTCTACGCGGTGATGATGCCGCTCGGATTTTTTCTGCCGCCGGGCCTCGTAAACATCATGTTGAGCATCTTTTTGCTTTTGGGACTGCTCTTTGTTCTGACGGCCGGCGTGATCGGAGTGCTGCGCAGGGATCGCACCGCGCGCATCTTTATGCTGGCCTGGGTCGCGCTCTTTTCTTCGGGGGTGATCTTCGCCGTTTACAATCTGGGCTGGATTCCCGGCGGGGAATGGGTCTATCACGTCGTGCAGGTCGGCGTCGTCCTGGAGGCCTGGCTGTTGTCCTTTGCCCTGGCCGATCGCATCAATGTCATGAAGCGCAGCCTGGAAAGTTATGCCCGGGACCTGGAACAAAAGATCGCCGAGCGGACTTCGACGCTCGAAAAGTCGCTGGAGGATTTAAGGCGCCATAGCGCGCTAATTTCCTACGAAATGGAGTTAGCCGGCGGAATCCAGCGTTCGCTCCTGCCGCCGAACTCCTACTCGGACGCGCGCTGCGAATTGCGCGCCTGGGTGCGGCCGTTGCAGGAGGTCGGCGGCGACTTCTTCGTCGTGCTCGAATCCCGGGGGCGCACCGTGGTGGCGCTCTTCGATGTTTCCGGTCACGGGGTCCCGGCCGCGTTGTTGACCATGCTGGCACGGATCTATTTTACCGAAGCCGCCGACAAACACGGTCATCCGCGGGAAATTCTGATTCACGTGCATCGTCTGTTCGAGGGCGCGTTGCAGGGCAGCGGTTCGTACTTAACGGCGGCGGTCATCGTACTGCGCGACGGCGGGCGGGTGGAATTTGCGGGGGCCGGACACCGGGACGTCTTTGTCTATCGCCAGGCAAGCCGGAACGTGGAGCGCTGGTCGTCCGGGCCCTTTCTGCTCGGGTTGCTCGACGAAGCCGACGCTGACAGCCTCATCGACTATCAAATCGAAAGCCTGGCTTCCGGCGACCGCCTGTTACTCTACACGGACGGCGTTACGGACACGCAAAACACCGCGGGCGAAATGTTGCCCGAGGAGATCCTGGAGCGCGCTTTCGTAGGCGCCGGCGACCAACCGGATCGGGCGTTGCAGTCGGTCGTTCGCATTTGGGAAGATCACGGTGCCGGCGGCCTCTGCGAAGACGACTGCCTGCTGTTGTGGATGAAGATTCACTGATGCATTAAATGATAAAGAAAGTTTAACATTTGATGAGGCGTAATTCTTTACATATTCACCAGAATTTATGGTGTAATGTTAGAGAAGTACTAAAAGTTATTCGGTTTCTTCAACTCCTGCTTGTCCCTGGACACGGTCCATGCTAAGACGATCTCTATTCCAGGGGGACAACGTGCCACCGACAATCCAGGTAATGATTGTAGATGATCACCAACTGCTCCGCGAAGGGCTGTCCCGGATCATTGAAAAAGAACCGGGCCTCAGCGTGAGCGGCGAGGCGGCGGACGAATGCGCGGCTTTGCGGATCCTTTCGCGCGATGTGCCGGACGTTCTCGTTCTGGATCTGTCTTTGCACGAAGACAGCCTGAGTTTTGAATTTCTGCATGCCGTGCGGTCGCGTTATCCGCGCATGCAGGTCTTAGTCTACTCGGCGCACGATGAGTTTGTTTACGGCGAGCGTTGTCTGCGCGCCGGCGCCATGGGGTTCGTTTCCAAGCAGGCCGGCCCCCGGCAGCTTCTGGAAGCGATTCGGGCGGCCGCCGCGGGCGAACGTTTCGTCAGCCCCGCGCTGTCCGACAGGCTCATGAAACGTTTCTTTGACGGCGATTCTCTGAATCCCATCGACCGGCTCAGCGATCGAGAACTGGAAGTCTTCTACCTCATGGGCCGCGGCCTGCCCGCGAAAGAAATCGCCGATCGTCTCGGAATTACCCGAAACACGGTGGAGTCGCACTTTCAACATGTGCGCGGAAAGCTGGGGCATGCGGACAATACGCAGCTCATTCGTGAGGCGCGGAAGTGGTTCATCGAACAGGCGGGCGTCGGCGAAAACAACGCTTAGATCTTACGCATCGTCTTCCGGCGGCGGCGCGTCCCGGCTTCCGCGTTCGGCCAGAATCCACTGCACCGCCACCTTGTTGATGTCGGCGGAACTCTTGAGACCCAGTTTTTCGCGAATGCGAGCGCGGTGTGTTTCCACGGTACTGCGGCTTACGCCCAGTTTCTCCCCGATCTCCGCCGTGCTGAAGCCCCAGCCCGTGAGTTCGAAAATCTCCAGCTCGCGATCACTGAGCGCGTCCACGATGGAACCGCGGTCTTCACTGCCCGGCTGCACAAAGTAGCTGCGCATAATGCGCTTCGCAAGATCTTCACTGAGATACAACTCTCCGATCAACACTTTGCGCAGCGCCTCCAGCACGACCGAGGAGTGTACGCTTTTGGTGACGTAACCTCGCGCGCCGGCTTTGATGCAGCGTTCGGCGTAGAAGGATTCGTTGTGCATGGAATGCACCAGCAGGTAGATCTTCGGATAGCGATTGTGCACGGTGCGTAAGAGTTCCAGTCCGGACGCGGCCCCTTCGAGGGTAATGTCCACGATGGCCGCGTCGGGGGGGTGTTCGCACTCGGCCAGAAGCTTGAGGGCATCCCGGGAGTTACCCGCCTCGCAGCAGACGACCAGGTCTTCTTCGCGATCAATGATCTCCCGCAATCCTTCGCGGAGAATCGGATGATCATCCACAAGCATGATGCGCTTGCGATCGCTCAAACTTCCGTTCCTCCGGAATTCGCCTGCATCGGAACCGTGCAGACGACACACAAATCATGGGCCTGCTTTCGGAAGGAGAGCTGCGCCCCGATCATTTCCGCCCGGTACAGCATCAATTCGTGCTGGTGAGATTGTGATGGTTCCGTGTCCGTGCGTGCCTGAAAGGCGCAGATCTCCAGTTCCAGATGATCACCGGCCTGTTTGATGCGGGCGTTAATGCGTTCGGTGCGTGCCGCGACACAGTAGTCGACGGCGTCGGCGGCGATGTAGTACAGATGCAGGGCGCTCTCCGCGGACAGCGGCAGATCTCCGGGACACTGAACGCGACACGGCGTTCCGTAGAAGCGTTCATAACGCGACGCCAGGTCCGCCAGGTTGTCCGGCAGGCTGGCGGCATCCAGTTGCAGGGGATAGAGACTCAACGCATTTTCCCGGGTTTCGTCGATGGCCCGGCGGAGCGTCTCGCTGATCTTCGTCGCGAGCGAGCACGCGGAGTCCTGCCCGGATTCCGCCAGTCGTTGTTCCAGGGACTCGGCGAGATAGGCGATGCCCGATAGCAACTGTCCGAGATTGTCGTGCAGGTTTCGGCCGATGCGACGGCGTTCGCCTTCACTCACGCTCAGGAGTTTGCGTCCCAGTTCCCGCTGTCCGCGCAGGTTCTCGGCGTGATCGTGAATTTCGGTGATGTCCTGCGTGACTCCGGCGATAAGCCTGGGAGAGCCGTTCCCGTCCCGGGCGAAGACACGGTCCTGCGAGAGCATGTGCCGCCATCGGCCGTCGGCGTCGCGCAGCCGCACCCGGGATTCCATTGTTTCGTTGTCGCTGACGTTTGCGTAGCGTGCGGCGCGTTCCGGTTGCCGCGCAAGATCGTCCGCATGCATGATCTCGGAGTTGATGGCGCCGCCGAAGTCCTCCACTTCCTCGCGGCTCATGTCGGCGAACTGAAGCGCCGCGGGGTTCGAGTAGATTGAGTACTCCTGTTTCAGGTCGTAGACGTAGACCGGCAACGGTACTGTATTTAAGACGCGCTGATAAAACGAAGGCGTTCCTGGAGTCGTTTCCTCGATCGGTTGCAGGCGGGCGAAGAAATCCCGGATATGCGCACTATGTTTTTCAGTTACGCAGAACAGCGGGCCACTGCGTAACGCTTCGGACGCAATGTCCATGAGTTTCGCGCGCGATTTCTCGTCGGCCTCGGTCATTTCGGCCAGAGGTTCGCCGGTAATGCTGATGATGATGGTCCCGGCCGCACCGCGGGTGTGTATGTGCCGTACCAAATCCACTGCCCCGTCCCAGGAATGGTGGATAATGACGGCGGCGGGTGAGAACGATTCTAAAGCCGTAACGGCTCCGTCGTACGTAGAGACCGTTTGCACCGGCCAATCCCTGAGAAGCGTCCTTAAAGAGAGCGCGAAGTCCTCGTCTGCGGCGATGAGCGTGTTCACTGGCAGGGCGGAGTTTCTCCTGAGGAGACTGGGTTCGCAAGTCATTTGTACGAGTTTCTACGTAAATAATACTCACTCAATTTCATGACCCTGTGGCGAAAAACGCTACAGGGCGTACCGGACAGTCGACTACCTCAGAAGTACGGCTTCCCCCGATTGTTCTAACCCTCGCTCTGATGTAGGCTCAGTCCACGTTAGGCCGCGGGACGGCCGCACCGGAGGAAGAACATGAAACTCGCATTGAGGGGTAAACTTATTCTGGGATTCAGTTTAGCAATGATCGGTATCGGTATCGTCGCCTGGCGCGGCATCGTCGGCATGTACGGCCTGAACGCGGAGCTGAATTCCATTGAAGAAAAACAATTTCGCCCCGCGGCTTTGATCGCGGACGCAAACGTCGCCTTGCTCGCGTGGAACCGCGCGATCCTGAAGCACATCATCGTCACGAATCGCAATTCCATGAAGGAGCTGGAAAAAGAAAGCGGCGAGAATAAAACGATCCTGCACGAAAAAATGGAGGAGCTGGCCGGCCTGTCGGGATTGAGCGACGAGGGCCGCGGTCTTATAAAAGAAATTCGCACGAGCATCGAGCGGGCCGACGGAACCGAAGCGAAGGTCGTCTCTCTCAGCCGCTCCGAACAACAGGACGAGGCCCGCGTGCTCATGAATAGCGACCTGCGACCGGTTTTCAACGAACTGGATGCAAATATGACGACCTTTCTGCAACTGCAACGCAAGCAGTTGGAGACCGTCATGACCGCCACCGATGCGCGCTTCAACGAGTCCATGCGCAACATCATCATCCTCACCATTGCGACGTTCGTAATCGTCGTCGCGGCCGCGTTTTTCATTATTCTGTCGATCACCCGGCCGATCCACAACTCCATCAACTCGCTGTCCGAAAGCGCGGGACAGGTGGCCGGAGGGTCCCAGCAGGTAAGTATTGCCAGCCAGAAGTTAGCAGAGAGTACGTCGCAACAGGCTTCCGCCCTGGAAGAGAGTTCCGCTTCCATCGAAGAGCTGTCCGCCATGACTCAGAACAACTCCGAGATGTCCGACGAGGGCAATCGTCTGGCCGAGGAGTGCGCCCAGATTGCGGGGCGGGCCAACGAATCCATGACGTCGCTCAAGCGCGCCATCCAGGTCATTAATTCTTCCTCGGAGAAGACCGGGAAGATCGTAAAGGACATCGACGAGATCGCTTTTCAGACGAACATCCTTTCGTTGAACGCCGCCGTGGAAGCCGCCCGGGCCGGACAGGCCGGCAAGGGTTTTGCCGTAGTTGCGGAAGAAGTGCGCAACCTCGCTCTGCGCGCGGCCGAAGCGGCGAAAAACACAACGGACCTTATTGAGGGTTCGCGTAAGTCCATCAACGAAGGTTTTACGCTGACCCAGGCGACAGAGAAAGACTTCGGCGAATTGAGCGAGTCCGTTGCGCGTCTGAAGAAACTCGTTTCGGAGATCAACACCGCGTCCGGTGAACAGGCCCGCGGCATCGAAGAGATCAACCGCGCGGTGGAAAGTATGAACGACGGTACGCAGTACAACGTTACGGCTTCCGAAGAAAGCGCGGCCGCGGCGGAAGAGCTGAGTGCTCAGGCGCGCGCCCTGATGGATGTCGTAGATGATCTTTCAGCCATTGTCGGTCGCATTGATCGTCGTCGCGGCGATACGCGGCAAGACCTCAAACAAGCCCAGGTGCACGAAGCCCATAAGGCCGTGCAAGAACATGCTAACGGTAACGGTAACGGAGCCGGCAACGGCAAGGTCGTATACACGAACGGTCGCGCGACGCAGGACTCGAACGGAAAGGCCGTGCATGCGAACGGGAACGGCACGCACTCCGGGAACGACAGTCACGCTTCCGCGGAAGACGGCGCGCATTCCGGTAACGGCCGGGAGCCGGTGGCCGCGGGAAAGAACGTCCGCCCGGAAGACGTCATCTCTCTCGAGGACGATGACGAACACTTCGATCGCTTCTGATTGAAATCATTCTAACGGGAGGAAGATGTCTATGTCCGCACAAGAAACAGCCGGTGCCGTTCGCGGCGCCGGATTCGAAGAATACTCGGAGAACGCCGAGGAGATCGCCGCCGATGTGTACCTGACCTTCTCGGTCGCGGAGAACGAATACGCCGTCGCGGTGGCGGGGGTTCGCGAGATCCTCGGCCTGCCGGAGCGCACCGAGGTTCCGGATATGCCGACCTACGTGAAGGGCGTCATTAATCTACGCGGCCGGGTGGTGCCGCTGATCGACATGGGCCTGCGCCTCGGTCACCAGAGCGAGAGCGAATACGGGGAACGTACCTGCGTGATCATCATCGAGGTGGGCCGGCTTCTGGCCGGATTGATCGTCGATTCGGTGAACGAGGTCATGCGTATTCCGGAAGAAGACCTGGAACCGGCGCCGCGGTTTTCCGCGGAGGGCGGCCGCAGCCATCGTTTCATTCGTAGCATCGGCAAGACCGAAGACGGGGTGAAACTCGTCGTTGACCTCGGCGGCCTGCTGGATGAACAGGGGCGTCGGGTGTTGGAGCAGACGGAGACGATTTCCTCGTAAGTTTTCATCGAGGGAAGTTAGTGGAGAAAGACGATGGATGATCTGCTGCACGGATTTCTTTCGGACGCCCGGGAGATTGTGGACTCCACGGAGGCGATCGTCGTGCGCTTCGACGCGGACGGTGGTTGTCTCGACGCCGATCCTTTGCATCGTCTCTTTCGTGGTTACCATACGCTCAAGGGCACCGCGGGCTTCTTCGAGTTGCAACACCTGGTTTCCGTAACTCACGCCGCGGAAGACTTACTGGATCTGTTGCGGGAACAGCCGGCTCTGTTGAATCGCGACGACCTGCGCCGTCGCACGGTGGAACTGATGCTGTCGGTGGGTGACTTTCTGCGTCGTTTGATCGACCACATCGCGGAGCACGGCAACGACGCGGACTTTGCCGCCGAAGCGAAAACCTTCACGGAGCCCCTGCGCGATCTCGTGCACGACGCAAGGCGACCCGCCGACGCCGACCCGCAGTCTTCGGGTGCGGAGAAAGCCGCTGTGATCGAAGCGAAGCCGGCGACGGAAGCGATGCCGGAGGAAGCGGAACACGGTGCATCGTTCGGACTGTTCGATGAAACGGCGCCGACCGCAGAAGGGCCGGCGGCCGACGCGGCGATATCGTCGACCGAGGCCCGCAAGTCCGACCGAAGCCACAAGGACATTCGCATCAGCGTTGATCGCATCGATCGTCTGGTGGATTCCACCGGAGAGTTGACCATCATCGAATCCATGATTCGGCGCTCGGTGCAATCCATGAACGGCACCGCCGACCACGAACTGCGCAACGCCGCCGGCCAACTGCGGTCTCTCGTGCGCAATCTTCAGGAAATTGCGTTGGGTATGCGCATGATTCCCCTGGTCGGCGTCTTTCGCAAAGTGGAACGCCTGGTCTCCGATCTGCGCCGACGTTCGGGTAAGAACGTCGTGCTCGAAACTTACGGCAGCGACACCGAACTGGATAAGTCCGTAAGTGAAGCCGTCGCCGATCCGTTGATGCACATCCTGCGCAACGCCGTGGATCACGGCATTGAATCGCCGCAAGAGCGTGCCGACGCGGGGAAAGCGGGCGAGGGGCGCATCGTTCTCGAAGCGCGGCACGCCGGCAGCGAGGTGTGGATCAGTGTACAGGACGACGGCCGCGGCCTGGATCGCGAAAAGATTCTCGAACGCGCCAGGGAGCGCGGGCTTATCGACGTCGCGATGCGGACGGCTGAACTGAGCGACGAAGAGGTCTGGGACTTCATTTTCGAACCCGGTTTCTCCACCGCGGAAAGCATCACACACATGTCCGGTCGCGGCGTGGGCATGGACGTCGTTCGCAAAAACGTTCACGCGCTGCGCGGGCGCGTCGAGGTACGCGCGGAACCGGGCGGCGGCACGCGCTTTCTGTTACGCATTCCCTTAACACTTTCGATCATCGACGGCATGATCATGGAGATCGACGGCAGTTTCTTTGTATTGCCCACCATCGATATTCATCGTTCCCTCGCCGTAAGCGAAAAGACGGAACGGGAAGCCCTGCCCGGCGGCGACGTCCTGCATGTGGACGGACGCCTGGTGCGTACGCTGGCATTGCGTTCGGCGTTTCGTTTCGGTGTTGCGACTCGTGAAGATCGGGACCATCCCCTCGCCGTAATCATTGAACAGGAAGGCCGCTATCTCGCGTTGTATGTCGATCGCATCATCGGCAACCAGAGCGTCGTGATCAAGCCGCTGCCGGAGTACATGCGGGGCGTACGCGGTCTCGCCGGTTGTACGATCCTCGGCGACGGCGAGGTGGCGTTCATCTTCGACGTACAGGATCTGCTGCGGCGCTTCGCCGCGACCGCCGCGGACCGGCGTCACCTGGGGGCCGCGACATGATGAGCGGCAACCCGGAAGTTCGTCCGATGACGGCGACGGAGTTCGAGTACATTTCGAATATGCTCCGGCAGAGCCTCGGCATTCGCATGCGCGAAGAGAAACGCACGACGTTGCATCATCGTCTCTCGCGCCTGGTGCGGGAGGCCGGGTTCAACAATTACGGCGATTACTTCGAGTATGTCGCGGACGACAGCGGCGGCGGGGCCATGAGCGAAATGATCGCCCGCATCACCACGAATCACACGTATTTTTTTCGCGAGGACGATCACTTTGAATTTCTGCGCGCGGAGATCTTTCCCCGGTGGAAGGACCGCGAGTCGATTCGTATCTGGAGTGCGGCCTGCGCCACGGGCGATGAGCCGTATACCATCGCCATCGAACTTATTGAGTATTTCGGTCCCGGGCTTCTCGGCCGGGACTGTGCGATCCTCGCCACGGATATTTCCCGGCGTGCCGTGGATGCGGCGCGCCGGGGCGTTTTTTCCGCGGAGCGCGTGTCGGCTTTGCCGGCGAACCTGCGCCGCCGGTACTTTCGTAAGACGGGGCGGGATCAATTCAAAATTCTGGAAGACCCGCGCAAACTGGTAACGTTCGGCGTACTGAACTTAAGGCGCCGCGACTTTCCGTTTCGGGGTCTCTTTGACGTCATCTTTCTACGCAATGTAATGATCTATTTCGATCCGGCCACGGCCGCGGAAACCGTACGTTCGCTGAGCCGCTACCTGCGGCCGGGGGGATACCTCGTCATCGGCAAAAGCGAGACCCTGGACCGTTCGGTGAAGGAATTTCAAAGCATCCGGCATTCGATCTACCGTTATTCCGGCAGGCAGGGCCAGGCATGATTCAAGAGACAGCCGTGAAAACTCGCGTCCTGATCGTGGACGACAACGCCGTGATCCGCCGTATCTTGAGGGACGGACTGTCCCGGGAGCCCGATCTGGAAGTGGTGGGGGAGGCCCCGGATCCCTTCGTGGCGCGGGATCTAATCGTTAAGTTGCGACCGGATGTTCTTACGCTGGACGTGGAGATGCCGCGCATGAACGGCGTGGAATTCTTACGTAAACTCATGCCGCAATACCCGTTGCCCGTGGTGATGGTCAGTTCTCTGACGCGCCGGGGACGTTCCATTACTCTCGAAGCACTGGAGCTCGGCGCCATCGACTACGTGGAGAAGCCCGACGGCATGCACGGCTCCGCCGATGATATGATGGAAGCGCTCATTGCCAGGGTGAGGGTCGCCGCGCAAACAGACATACAACAAATGTTAACGCGGCGTGGGAGCGGCGGCCCGCGTACGAAACGCGACGTCTCCCGGACGCCGACAGCCCCGGCCGGCCTCTTACAGGTCGTGGGCATCGGCGCCTCCACCGGCGGTACGACGGCCTTGCACGAACTCCTGGGCGAGTTGCCCCCGGAGTCGCCGGGCATCGTGATCGTGCAACATATGCCGGCGGGGTTCACGAAACTATTCGCGGAACGCTTGAACGAAGTCTGCGGTCTCGATGTGAAAGAAGCCGAGACCGGTGATCTCATTCTCCCCGGCCGGGTACTGGTGGCGCCCGGCAACCGGCATTTGTCCGTGCGTCGTCGCGGGAACGCGTTCTGTACGCACGTCTTCGATTACGATCGAGTGGGCGGACATCGGCCGTCCGTAGACGTGCTCTTTTCTTCGCTCGCGGAGAACGTTCCCGGAGATCGCTGCGCCGGCGTGCTGTTGACGGGCATGGGCTCGGACGGGGCGCGCGGTTTGAAGGACATGCGCGGGGCCGGGGCGCGCACCATCGCTCAGGACGAAGCGAGCAGCGTGGTCTACGGCATGCCCAGGGCCGCCGTCGAACTGGGCGCGGCGGAGTTCGAACTTCCCCTGGAACGGATTGCGGGCCGGCTGCGCGCGTTAATGTATGAGGAGGCAAAGTTATGATTCCCCACGTTTTGATTGTGGACGCCGACGAACACAGTCGCGGCCGGGCCGCGGGTATCGTCGTAAACTCGGGTTATGCCTGTGCCACCGTAGGTTGCGCCGGGGAAGGATTAGCGCGTCTTGAGCGTGAACCCTTCGCCGTCACCCTGGTGGACGCCGATCTGCCGGATATGGCCGGCCACGAATTCATCTCCCATGCCGTGCGTCGTTTCGACACCGTATGCCTCGCCCAGGCGGAGAACCCCGGCACGGACAACGTCGTGCAGACCCTGCGGGAATTTCGGGCCTTTGATTATCTGGTGAAGCCGTACGATGAGGACACGTTACGCCTGGCCGTGCAGCGCGCTTTTGAAAACTACGAGATCCTGCGTTTAACGCGCGTGTTGCCCGAGGTGGAGCGTAGTTTTTATGAAGACGCTTTGCGCATGTTCAACTGGCGCCAGGAGATTCGTCGCAAGACGGAGGAATATCTGGCGAGTACCGTCATCCATCAACTCAACATCGGCTTCTTTCACGGCAGCGGCGTGGGAGCGTTGATGTCGGCCATGAGCATTCTGTTTTCCCAGGCGGAGAAGAACGCAGAGGGCAACGTGCAGATCGCGGGCCCGCTCTTCGATCTTGCGAAAGAGAACTACGAGACCAGTCTCTCGGTCATTCGCAGCCTGTCCGATGCCCAGGCCATCCTTATGGAAAGCCGTCCCGCGGAAAGCCGCGAGGACGGCAGCGGTCTCTACGAATTTCTCGACGAACTGCGCCGGGATCTGCGGCCCATGCTGGAACTGAAAAAACAGCACATTGACCTCGGCTGTCCCGGCGGTGTGGCCGATCGTCGCACGTTTCCCTTCGATCGCGAAAAGATGCACATACTGTTCGAAGAACTGCTGATCAACGCGATGAAGTATTCGATGGAAGGCGATACGATCTTTCTGCTCGCCGTCGGCCGGGGCGACTTCCTGGAATTTAAGGTCATGAACCCGGCCCGGGACGCAATCTGTCGGCCGATTCAGGGTCGCGAAGAGGGCCTGGTGTTCGAACCGTTCTATCGTTTGCAGGCGGACATGGATGATCGTTACACCATGGAACGTTTCGGTCACGGCCTCGGCCTGGCCGTGGTGAAGAAGATCGTGGAGTCGCACGGCGGCTCCGTGTTTTTGCACACGATCCAGAATCATTTGCGGGCCGAGGGCGGTAACGACGTATGCATTACCGTGCGCATTCCGTTAAGTGAAGATTGAAATAATCTAAGGAGAGGAGGAGTTTATGAAGAAGGTATTGATCGTAGACGACGCACCGACGGTGCTGAAAATCGTGGACTTTACACTAACATCGCAGGGTTACGAAGTCGTACAGGCGGGTAACGCCAACGAGGCCATGGACCGCGTGCGCGAAGAACGGCCGGAAATCGGCATCTTCGATGTGAACATGCCGGGCAAGAGCGGCATTGAACTTACCCGGGACGTGCTGAGCAGTGAAGAAGGCCGGGACATGAAGGTCGTGATGCTGACCACCGAGTCCAGCGCCGAAATGAAAGATCGCGGTCGCGAGGCCGGGGCGGTGGGTTGGCTGGTAAAGCCGTTTCAGAACGACGATCTGCTCAGCCTCGTGAGCAGTTTATGATGAAAGGAGGAATGGATGGGCGCTGAAACCCGGATGCTGCGTCGTCTGGCCGGCTATCGCCGTACGGCGCAGGAAATCCGCGACGGATTGCGGCGCGGAGAGTTTTATGTTTTGTATCAACCGATCGTGCACGGTTGCAGTCCGGCGCGTCCGTATGCCTTTGAGGGCCTGGTACGCTGGGATCATCCGGAGCGCGGTCTCGTGGGACCGGCGGCTTTCATTCCCGTGGCCGAAGAGATGGATCTCATCTACGATCTGGGCCGCTTCGTGCTGAGCGAGGCGTGTCGGTTCGCGCAACACCTGCGCCGGGAGCGGCCGCAGGAAAGGGAGCCGCTGCTGGTTACGGTGAACGTCTCGCCGTATCAATTGCATCGCAAAGACTTTGCGAGAGAATGTTTGCAGACGATCGCCGCGGCCGAACTGCCGGTGGGAGCGATCATCCTGGAGATTACCGAGGGCGTGGCACTGGAAGACGCGGCTTCCTGGGCGACCCTGGGCGAACTGCGCGCCGCCGGCATCCCGGTGGCCATCGACGACTTCGGCTCCGGTTATTCGACGCTGAGCCGCCTGCGTGATCTGCCCGCCGAGTACGTGAAGCTGGACCGCTACTTTCTGCGCTACACCGAAACGGAGGCGGACCGCGCGTTTTTCGCGGCGATCGTACGGATGGCCCGCGCCCTGGATTTGCGTTTGATCATTGAGGGTGTGGAAACGGCGCAGCATTATCGTTTCGTGCAGGACCAGGCATGTGATTTCCTGCAGGGCTTTCATTTTCACAGCCCCATGCCGGAATTCGCGGTGCTGAATTACCTGGCGAAACTAGAAAACGCGGCGTCGGTGTAAACGGTTAACTTCTCTTCAGGAAAAGTCAGTCATACGACCGCACATGCCGCAGTCCCAGGATCGCCAGAATCGTACACACGCAAATCCCCAGACCCATGTACGCCACCGCGCGTCCCGTGCCCACCTGGTCCGCGAGCAAACCCGAGGCGAAACCGCCGACACCGGGAAAGACCTGGAAGATCATCCCGTACAACGACATGACCCGGCCGCGCAGGTAGTCCGGGGCCGCGCCCTGGAGGGCCGCCGGGATCATGGCGCCCACGGCGCCGCCGAAGGTTCCGCAGACCGCTAAGATGATCGCAGTATAAGTTACGGAGGTGTCGCGTACAATCTGCGAAAGCACCAGTCCCATGATCAGCGCGCCGCCGAGCATCATCCAGCCGCGGCGGCCGCGGTTGTGCAGCGTTCGCGCAATGATGCCGCCCACGAACAACCCGGCGCCCATGGAGGAGAGAAAAGCGCCGCGCTCGCTTTCGGAAAGCCCCAGCACGGCCTGAGCGTACTGCGGCATGAGGACGAGCAGCGGGCCGATCACACCCATTACGATCATCTCTAACAGCAACACTTCTCGAATTAGCGGAGTGCGCACGGCGAAACTCAGGCCCTCGCGAAAGTCGGCGAAGGCGTTACTGGAGACGCGACGCTCGTAGGGACGCGGGTGGACGAAGAACATCAGTACCCAGGCGCTCGCATAGAGGGCGCCCGTGGCGTAGAAGAGGCCGGACCAGGGCAACGCCGCTTTGATGAAGCCGGCAATCAACGGGGCGGCGCCGAAGCCGATGATGATCAACACGTTGAGGATGACCGTGGCGCGGCCGGCGTCGCCTTCCGGAACGAGGTTCGCCAGTAATGATAGGCGGCCGGGAATTAAGAACGTGAGCGCGGTTCCGTTTAAGAAGCCGATGCCCAGAATGATCCAGCGCAGTTCGTCACTGAGTCCGGTGAAGTGAATCACCACGGCGAGTACGAACGCCGTGATCATGTAGACCGATTGCGCGAGCTGCACTACGGCCAGGCGCGACACGCGATCCAGCAGCGCGCCGGCGACGGGGCCGAAGAGCAGCGCCGGCAGGTAACTCATGAGAAAGACCAGGCCGGTGAAACCGTCGGAGCCGGTGATGGCCCGCGTGAGGATGATGGTGCCGTAGACGAACATGTTCGCCACGAGCAGCGTGCCGAAGGTGTTCAGATAAAATAAAAGCAGCGAGCCCGGGGCGACGGGAACTTCGGCGGACGATTGAGCAGCGGGATTCAAGACACGGCAGTTTCAGACCACCGGTCCAATCTGGCGAGCGGTTTTAGTAAAATCCACTCCTGGAAAGTGGTTGCACCCGTCGCTTTTCGGAGTTGTGATCGATCTATGCCTCCGGAACTCCAGGAATTGCTCGAACGCACGTACTACGGCAACACGGTGGGACAGTGGGCCGCGGCGTTGGGGCTGATTGTTCTTTCGATCATCGTCGGCCGACTTCTATACTGGATTCTCGGCCGCTGGGTGAAAGCCCTGGCCCGTCGCACGGAGACCCGCCTCGACGATTTACTCGTGGATATGCTGGAAGAACCGGCGGTGGGCCTGGTGATCGTCTTCGGACTGCGCTATGCGCTCGGTTTCTTGAGTATAAGTGAACAATGGTTAAGCACACTGGACGCCGCCGTCGTCTTCGCGGTCACGATGCTGATCACCTGGCTCATCGTGCGCGTGTACGATGCCCTGCATCAGGAGTACCTTGTCGCCCTGGCCGAGAAGACCGAAAACGATCTGGACGATCAGTTGTTGCCCATCGTGCGCAACGGAGTGCGTTTCGTTTTGTTTACTCTGGGCCTGATCGTCGGACTCAACAACGCCGGCTTCGACGTCGGTGCCGTGCTCGCGGGTCTCGGCATCGGCGGCCTCGCCTTTGCACTCGCCGCTCAGGATACGGTGGCCAATCTCTTCGGCGGCGTAACAATCTTTTTGCAGCGGCCGTTCAAGCTGAAGGATCGCATTGAGGTGGCCGGCATCAAGGGCTACGTTACGGAACTCGGCCTGCGCACCACGCGTCTGCAAACGGCAAGCGGGGAGAAGATCCAGGTGCCGAACAAGTTCTTTACGGAGAATAGCATTCGCAACCTGGACGACTGCGATTACTACTACGCCGAAGAAAGTTTTCGGCTGCATCGCAATACTTCGCCGGAACAACTGGACGCGCTGCTCGAAGCCCTCGGCGCTTTAACGCACAAGGACATGAGTTGGTCCATGGCGCTGGTCGCGGGCCTGGATGAATTCGGCGTCGAGGTAAAGCTGGCGTACGGAGTCCATCAGTTCCAGTACGACGAAGGCTACTTCAATCACTACGAAAAATTGGCCGTCGTAAAATCCTGCATAAACCGCGCGGCGCTCGGCATCTTGCGCGAGCAGACCATTCGCCTGGCGTTGCCCGTGCACATCAGCTTACGATCAGCGATGCCACACGACTGAAAACGCGCCGCGCAGTTCGCCGATTTGTTCGTAGCCTTTTGCGCGGTCCTCGGGATACAGCGCGTCGATTTTCGCAGCGGCCGCCGAGTCGATGCTGTCCGGGCCGCCGTGGCACTTGAGGCAGAGGTTGTTTGCGATTTTGATGGGGCGCATCACGCGGTAATTTTCACCGGTGCGTTCGGCGACCACACCGATCTTTTCCCCGTTTGCCAGAGACTCGCGCCATTGTTCCAGGATGCGTTGTTCGAATTCGTCCGGCGCGTGATCGGGATTGCGAGGCCGGTCGGAGATGCGCCGGATCGAGAAGCCTTCTTCGGCAAGTTGCGTTTCCAGCTCCGGTGAAACGACGTGGCACTTTTCCACGGCGCCCGCGAAGCCGGACTCGCCGATGGCCGTCTGCAACTCCTGTAAAAGCTGCTGCTGAAAATCTGCGAAGAGGGCCAGCGAACGTTCGCGGCGTTGTTCGTCGGTGAGTTGGGACTGATCACCGCAGGCGATGAGCAGCGTCGCCAGCAGGCTGGCTGCCGTAAGGCGGAACAATGTGAACATGGGATGATGCTTGTCGGTCGCAGGAGCGTGTCAAGCGTGATACCGTAAAAGGCTTGCATGCGAGGGTTTTCCCGGGATCGTCGGACGGGGGTTGCGCACCGTATCGCGGCCCCCGTGGAGCCTGGAAGCATATGAATCAAAAACAAAAAGACGAACTCAAAGCGGACATCGGCGAGAAGATCGCGGTGCTGCAAAAGGACATTGCGTCTCTCGAAGAAGCGACGCAGCCGGTGGCGCCGGACGTGGCCCTGGGGCGGCTCACGCGCATGGAGGCCATCCAGAGCAAGAGCGTGAACGAGGCCGCGCTAAATGATGCCCGCAAAAAGTTAGTGGGTCTGGAGTCGGCCCTGGAGCGCATCGACACGCCGGACTTCGGCCAGTGCGTCTCGTGCGGCAAAACCATACCCGCGGCGCGCCTGGAGTACATGCCCGAGACGACGGTGTGCGTGGAATGCGCCTGAGATCGTTATCGTTTCAGTTTACGGCCGATCCAGCGAAGCAGGCCCTGTAAGTTCTCTCGACTGCGTGCTATGCCGAGGGGATGCTCCGCCGGCGTGCCGGCCAGAGGAAAAAACGCCGCGGTACTGAGGGCGATCCAGCGCGCTTCCTCGCCCGGGCGTTCGATCCGCAGGCCCTCGGCTTTGCCTTCGGCGAGAATGTCCTCGATGGTGCGGAGGAAACGTTGTTCGGCCGTCTCCCTGGTTTCCGGGGCGAATTCCAGCACCGCCCCGGCGAGTTCCCGGGGGCCCTGCTTGTTGTCGGCGAAGGGCTGCCACATGTCGTAAAAGCCGAGCACGTAATCGTCAAGTTTCTTAAGTGATTGTTTTCGAGAGTTAAGGATCCTATCCGCGAATTCGGCGTGTCGTTCGGCGAACGCGTGGGCGACACGCCGGACGACGGCGACCTTGTCTTTGTAGTAAACATAGACCGTGCCCACGGCCACCCCCGCCCGGCGGGCGATGTCCTGGACCGTGGTGCGACGAAAGCCTTTTTCGAGAAACAGTTCAATGGCGGCCTCGATCAGTGCCCGTTCTTTGTCACCCGTGCGTGGCCGCGGCATCGTGTTGCTCCAGGAATTCGACCAGAAGACGTTTCACATCCTCCGGCGCTTCCTCGTGAGGGAAGTGACCAACGTTTGAGAGATCCGTGCGCATTGCAACGGTAAAGAAATCTTCCCAGGCCTGCGCGTGGACCGGACCCACGAATCCGTCGGCCGCGCCCCAGATCAACTGCATCGGAACGTTTTTCAAAGAGGTTGCTGCCGCCGTGCTCGTGCGTTTCAAAAAGTCGATGTCCTCGTCATCGTAGGTCGCCTTCAGAAAACCGAGCGTGCCGAGGCGATCCTGCGCGTTGCGATGCAATGCCAGGAAGTGCCGGTGCATGCGCCGACTGAGGCCGCCGCGGCCCCAGGCGGACTTCACCATCACCCGCGCGGAAAAATTCATGTACCGATACAGCCAGCGCATGAAGGCGCTGCGAACGATCGGCAGTTGTTTCGCGAAGCCGGGATCGATCTCCAGGAACGGGCGACACCAGGAGTTCAGGACCGAAACGCTGCGCACGCGGCCCGGGTGTTCCGCCGTAAGGGCATGCATGGTACGGAGACCGATCATGCCGCCGAAGTCGTGGAGGACAAAGTGCCATTCCGGCAGCGAACTACCCGGAGGCGCTTCTCGATCTAACTTCAGGAGCAGAGAAGTTAGATTGGCGGCGTGGTCCTCCGGACGATACGTCCACCGGGCCGGACGATCCGAAAGGCCGAAGCCGATGTGATCCGGCGCAATGACACGGTAGCCCCGCTCCGCGAACGAGGCGATGAGTCGCCGGAATTCGAAGCTCCAGCCCGGGGTCCCGTGAACCAGGACCAGCCGTCGGTGGCCTGCGCCCTCGTCGATGTAGTGCAGGTTGCCGGCCGGAGTCTCGTGGAAATGCGAGGGGAACGGGTACTCGTCTTTCAGATACCAGGCTGAAGCTTCCAGTTGCCGGCGACGGTTGAGACCCTCAGGTGTTTGAATATTCATAACTGAATATTCGATAAATAAAGTTCAGTCGGCAAGTTTTTTTGGGGCCCCGCCTCGAATACCTGCGAGGCGTTCTCATTCTCAAGCGCATCCAGGTTGGCGGAGAACCGGGTCCTGACCGCGCGGCCAGGACGATCCAGACAGAAATGTATGATATTCTGACGGCACTTCCGGCCGCCGGATCGACGTTCTACGTGCAGTGCGTGCGAGGCAATGCGGACTACGCGACGTACTGGTCTTCCACGACCCACGTCGCCTGCGACAGCTCCACGTCGGATTGCTCCGGAGGGGATGATCCATCGGCCGGTGCGTACATGGCCTTCGGTCGTGCTCTGGGTTTCAACAGCGGTACGATTACCGACGTGCACGGCGCGGGTGCCCAGCGCAGCGACGACAAGGACGATGTGAGTACGAAAAGCGGCGCCCAGAGCGGGAATGTCGGTTTCGGATCTTTTTATTATCATGGTCCGCAGGGCGACATCCTGCGTGACGGCAACGGCGAGGACGGCCAGTACGTGAGGTGCGTGCGCAACTGATTGCTGAGTAAGATGATTTCTGTCGACCGGGTTGGATTCGAACCAACATAAGTGCTTGTAAAAACTATTCGATTGGATCGCCCGTTTATAGAACGATCCGAGTGAGTAACTTTGTTTCTGCTTTGACAGTTGACGAAACTGTTGCCTTTACCATTTGGCTACCGGTCGGTATTTTACTTATGACTCCATAGTGTTCTGCACGCCCCTGAACGAAGAAAGGCGAGCCTTTGGTCGGGCTCGCCTTTCTGTTTCAGTAAATATGTCACTGAACTAAGGCAAGCGCACGCCTCCGGCCGGCGCAAGGTATTCGACGCCGGTCGCGCTCTCGTTGTGGTTGCGTGTCTTATGCATGATCATTCCTGATTGCTTACCGGAAATTGGACGATAAGGATCGCAGAAATCTTCATAAAAAATGGCGCGTTTCTTGCTGGCCCGGGCTGCACGGCCCGCGGTAGTCCGGCGGAAGTCAATAGCAGCGAAAATTTGGGCTATCATCGCAACAATTTTTAGGCCGTATCAAAGATCGATAATTGGTTAGAGCTTGCGGGCAAAAGACTTGCCCCCGGCGGGCAGGCGTGCTGAATCTGTCCCCCGATATGAGCACAATTCGCCGCCCGATCATCCTGTGCGCTGTCGCCGCGCTTGCGGTGACGGAGCCTTTCAGGAATACGCTCTGTTCGGTGGCCTCGCCAGCTTCGGGCTACGTACGATTACGAAGCTCTTCAACAAGGTGTGGTCGTGGGTCCGCCAGGTTGTTTACAAATCACTCGTATGGATGGCGGCGCGTCTCGGTGCTTCCCTGTCGGCGCGGCTTGAGTTTGTGAAGTGGCGGCAGCCCCGGCCGGAGGTTCCTTTACGCCGTGCGGTCTGGGCGTTCATATCGATCCAGTCTCGACGGCGGCCGTAGACTCGATGTTTGGACCGTGGGCCGTCGATGGCGATATTTACATGAGCCCCAGCGAGCAGCAGTGGAAGCAATCCAACGTCATCTTACATGAGTACGGGCACTTTTTGCACTGCATGGTCCTCGGTGACAGCCGATCGATTGAAAATATCACGGCTTACTGGAACGAGATTCGTCGTGATCCGCAGGGCTTCATAGGCAAACTAATCGCTCAGTTTCATGAGGGTATCGCGGAGTATTTCGCTTTCTCGCTGTCGGGCCGCTTTGGATACACCGGGGCAGAACTGCTGAACATCGAAGAAAACTGGTCCCCGTACTTCTTTCGCGCGACATCCAATTCGACCCTGCTGCTCCCAGGAAACTATTTACTGGATGTTCTTTACCAAAGTGATTCGACGATCGCATCCATCACATCGATCTTGCACGACTTACATGATTCGGAAGCCGATTCACATCCCGCCGTTTCTTATGCCGGAGTAACCGACGTCGTTAGTTCGGGATTTATGGGCGGCAACATCAATCCACTGATCGCCAGTCTTCCGGCACGGCCGACGATCGATGATCTTTATCAAACAGCGCAGGCGCTCTACGCACCGCGCTTTGATGTCGGCTGGAATCATGTTTATTTTCGCAAGTCCGGCTCGTTTTCGTACGACATTTCAAGATGGGTAATCGAATGAACTATGCAAGGCATCTACTCTTGAGTGCCGCTCTGTTCGCGGCTCTGACACTCGGTTGCTATAGAACCGGCGGCGATTGCGATACGGAATGCCAGCAGGAGCGAGCAATCCCCCTGCTTATTTTGCTGTTGCTGGATCAATCGACGCAACAACAGAATCAGAACTAAGGTTTGCAAAGAATCGTTCTCTATCGCGCCACCGGATTCATCGTATTTGTTCTTTCTGCAAGCGCAGCCTGGTTGGCTATTCTCAAGTGCTGGAAACGCCCGGTAGCGGTGATCGCGCTCTATCCGGCATTGAACGTCATTGCCCTGATCGTGCTGTCGCTCGCTGCCATGCTGGAATGCTGAGAGTGCTCAATCAGACAGCGCTACAACTGAGTAAATCTCCTGAGAGTGCAAGACCTCGCATCCGCTTTTGCAATTTCTTAATATATTTTAAATAACTCCGGATCATCAGAAAGGCAAGAGCGGTCGCGGCCAGTACGTGTATTACAAACACCGCTGCACCAACGCGGAACGCCCTCGCTACTTCTCGGCGCCCCGCCTGATCGAAGCAATCGACGCGGCCGTGGCCAGGCTTCAATTTACCGAAGCCTACGCGGAACGTCTCGGCCGCCTCTTCGAGGGGGCGATGACTCAGCAAGCATCGAATTTCAAATCGGATCAGAAGTATATCCGGTTGAAGTGCGAAAGATAGCCGTATTCGTTCCTGGCGGACGAAGGAATCTATCTGGCACCCCGCAAATGAAAAGCAGTAGAGACCGCATTGCGCGGACTCCTGAAGTACTCCCGCCTTTCAGTTGAGGGTGTTCGATTTCGTTTATTTCTGCGGAGAGGGAGGGATTCGAACCCTCGGTCGGTGTTACCCGACACACGCGTTCCAGGCGTGCACCTTAAACCGCTCGGACACCTCTCCGGGAAACCACGACGAAACGGGCTTGCCGATATCGACGCGTCCGAATACGATTTCTACAGGGCCTGTCCGGTCAACCACAAGACGCCCGCCGCCGTATGCCTGTAGCCGCCAAGCCCGGTTCCGTCCGCGATCAAAAACTCAAGCCGGTCGTTCACGACGGCGTCGCCCACGCCTCCATGCTGGGCTCCGGCGAAAACTACTTCGGCGCCTTCGCGGTCTATCTCCAGGCCACGAACTGGCAAATCGGCATGCTGGCAGCCCTGCCGCCGTTCCTGGGATCGATCTTCCAGTTCAGCGGGGTGCGCGCCATGGAGCGGCGGCCGCGGCGCCGACGGGCGTTGATGGTCGCGGGTGCCGTCGTGCAGGCCGCGTTCCTCATACCCATCGCCGGCCTGGCCTTCGCCGCTCCGGGCCTCGCCGCCTGGGCGCCTCTAATATTGATCGCCCTTGTCACCGGATACTGGGCCGCCTCGTCCTTCGTGGCGCCCATCTGGAGCGGCGTCGTCGGGGATATGGTGCCGCCGGAAGAGCGCGGGCGATTCTTCGGCGCGCGGAACGTGCGCGTGGGCTGGGCGACGATGATTACGCTTGTCGGCGCGGGTCTGGCGTTGGAGATCGGCACACGCTTTTCGATGACGGCGGCGGCCTATCTCGGCATCTTTCTGTTTGCGGCGCTGTGTCGGCTCACGTCGTCCTGGTGGTTGAGTCGGTATGATGATCCGCCGTACGAGGTCCGCCCGGAGCACTACTTCAGCTTCGGAGAGTTTATTCGGCGTTCACCGAACTCCAACTTCGCGAAGTTTGTTTTTTTTCAGGCGAGCATGAACTTCGCGGTGTGGATCGTGGCCCCGTACTTCGCCGTCTACATGCTGCGGGATCTTAACTTTTCGTACATGGAGTTTATGATCGTTACGGTCACCGGGGCGGTCTCGCAGTTCTTGCCGATGCACTACTGGGGTCGGCTCACGGACAGCTTCGGCAATAAAAAAGTGCTCACGGTCTGCGGCTACGGCATCGTGCTCGCCCCGGTCTTGTGGCTCTTTTCCACGAACTTCTATTATCTCATCTTCGCTCAGGCCGCGGCGGGTTTCGCCTGGTCCGGGTATCTGCTCTCCACGTCTAACTTCATGTTCGACGCGGTTACGCCGCCCAAGCGTGCCCGCTGCGCCGCCTACCAGTCCTTTGTGAATGCGATCATGGTCTTCGCGGGTTCCATGACCGGCGCCGTCTTTGCGCTGCCGTTCCTGGCGGAGCCCATCCTGGCGGTGTTGCCGTCGCACTTTACCGGCGGCTCGGTCATCCCGGCCATCATTCTCGTCTCTGCCGTGCTTAGATTACTGCTCTTAATTATTTGGGAACCGCGATTTAGAGAAGTGCGCACCGATGTGGAGCCGGTACGTCACCATCAACTCATCTTTCGCCTGAGCCACATGCGTCCGGCCCAGGGCATGAACGTCGGTGTATTGTACGGCGCGGAAGAGCCGTCCGTTGCGGAAGCGGATGCGCAGGATGCGCCGTCCGTTAACGATCCCGCAGAAAGGCCCTGACGTCTTCGGCGGTGCGACCGGGAATCTCTTCCATGGGGATGTGGCCGGCGTCGTCGTAGAAGATGAGCTTCGAGTTCGGCAGGTCCTCGTCGAAGCGTTCGCCGAACTCCGGCGGAATCCAGACATCCTGGCCGCCCCAGAGAATGAGCGTGGGGTGTCGAATCTCGCCGATGCGTTCGAAGGGCGGCGGCCGGTCGTTGCGAATGCGTTTCAGCAGCGCCCCGCGATTGCCCTCGCGCCGCAACAAATCGTGGTAACGATCGATGAGGGCGTCGGTAATGAGTGCATCGTTGCCGTAGACCTGTTCCAGGTTGCGGCGAATCATGAAACGCGGCGACACGTAGCGCATGATTTCGCCGACCACCGGCGTGCGCGCGAGCCGGAAGATGGGCGGGCTCTTTTCTCGCGGATAACCGGCGGCGTCGATTAAGATCAAATGACTGACACTCAGCGGATGCTCCAGGGCGAAGACCCAGGCGATGCCGCCGCCGAGCGAGTTGCCGGCCACGGTCACGCGATCGAGGCCGGCGGCCCGGACGAAGGCGTGCGTAAACTCGGCGTACTCGGGATACGTATACGCAAACTCCGGATCGGCGGCGGGGCCGGTGAGGCCGTGTCCGGGCAAATCAAATCGAACGAGCACGTAGTCGTCGCGCAGTCGTTCCACCCACGCCTCCCAGGTATGCAACGAAGCGCCCGTGCCGTGGATAAGCAGCAGCACCGGTTTGCCGGTTGTTTCCCCGTTCGTTTCGATGCGATAGTGCACGGCCGTGCCCTGCACATCCAGGAAGCGCGATGGCGGCGGGGCGTATTTTTCTTTCAGGGATTCCAGCGGAAGGTCCGGGTACACGACAAGATACACGCCGCCGCTCAGCAGTGCGAGGAGGATGATCGATATGCTTAGTTTACGCATGATTGCAGATTAAGTATTGATGAAAAAAAGTTAAGCGCGCTTCGCCCGGAAGAATTCGCGCAGCAGGGCCCCGTATTCCGCGCGGTACTCTTCCAGGAGGACGAAGTCCGGATAGTGGTTCAGTCGCGCCGCGGCCCCGTCGCCGTGTTTCGCACCGCGTTCCCATTCCAGGAGCGCGGACATGGGCGCCCCTTTTTCCGACCGTGCACAGTAAAAAATGCGCCGCACCCGCGCGAGCACAGCGGCGCCCGTGCACATCATGCAGGGTTCGAGGCTGCTCAAGAGTACGGCGTTGCTCAGGCGTTCGGATTTTTCGGTCGTGCAGGCGGCGCGCAGGGCCAGCAGTTCGGCGTGAGCCGTGGGGTCTCGCCGTTCCACAATACGGTTCCGTTCCAGGGAAATGCGGCGCACGCGGTCTTCTTCGACGGCGAGTACCATGGCCGCCACGGGAACCTCGCCCGCGGCCGCGGCCTCTCGGGCGCAGGCGAGCAGTTGCGTGACGTACTCGTGCGGCGGCACTTCCATCATGCTCGACAGCAAAGCACGACACGGTGCCGTCGTAAAGCGCGATTGACCTGCAACGAAGCGTCGTTGCAGTGTCGGTCGTGGAATCTTTCTACATGATGATCGGCGCGGCAGTGTGCATTGCGGGTGTCGGTGGTTATCTGCTGGGGCGGCGACAGACGAGACGGCGCGGTGTGATTGCATTGCCCGCCTTTGACGATAAGGCGCGGAAGCCGGAACCGGAACCGGAGCCCGTGCCGAATCCGCCGGCGCAGGCCGTTGCAACGCAGGCTCCGGAAAACGAAAATACAGCCGCGGAAACACCGGCGCTGCGTTTGCAGGCGATCCTCCGTGATCTGGACACGACGTTCTATGATCTCGCGCATCCGCGGGATCTTCTCGAACAAAAAGCCTTCGCGGACGGCGTGGCGTTGCTCGCGGATCGCGAAAGCTTCGGCCCGGCGGAGCTGGAAGGATACGTTGCCGGTGACAGTATCACCGCCGCATGCCTGGCGTTGCGCTCCCTGGAGCTGCGAGCGGAAGATCATCCTGAAAAGGTTCCGGAAGTAGCGCGCGAAACCGTGCTGCGATTTTTGCCGGGCCTGAGTACGTTTCCGTTGTACTACGCATTGCGATTTCTCGGCGCCACCGCCGTCGATCAAAGGTCCGTGGCGGAAGTGCTGTTGTATGTAAACGAATGGTGGGCCGGTAACGCGCTGGTCGTAACGATTCTGGGCGAATATCTCCAGGAGGCGTCGAAGCAGCATCCGGGGGCGCCGGCTTTCGGTGACGCTCTGAACGAACCGCCGTCGGCCATGAACGTCGAGGCCGTCGCGAAGGTTCTCGATGCGTTGAACGTGAACGGCCGTTTCGATTTGCGCCGGGAGTTCGAAAGATTTCGGCGCACGCAAATCGATCGCGGTTACCTGAACGGCATCGGCCGCATTCGCGAGGCGCGCGTACAGAAGAACGGCATTGTGGCGCAGCCGGACTGGGAGCCGCGCCTGAGTGCTCTGGAGCGACAACTTCGCGGCAAGCAACCACGTTCCGTGCTCATCGTCGGAGACCCGGGCACCGGCAAGAGTTCGTTCCTGGAGCTCCTGCTGGATCGCTTCAGCCGAAGCGGCTGGAAGATTTTCATCGCCGGCGCCCAGGACGTCATGGCCGGGCAGACCTACATCGGTGAAATCGAAAAACGCGTCCGTGAACTGGCCGGCCATCTTGCGGTGGATCGCAAAATCATCTGGCATGTCCCGGACTTGATGGAGATGCACTACGCCGCCCGGCATCGTTACAATCCCGTAAGTTTACTTGAGATGTTCTTACCGTACGTCGAATCCGGTGCACTCATCATCGTTTCCGAAATTCGCAGCGGGACCTACGAGCGTTTGTCGCGCTGGAAGGCCCGGGTGCGCACCGTGTTCGAGACCGTGCGTTTGCGCACGCCGGACGACGCCGAGGCCGTCGCGTTATTCCGCCGCTGGGCCGAGCCGCAATACGGCAATCTGCACTCAAGTTTTCTAAAAGAAGCCATGCAGATGGCCCGCCAGTATTTCAGCGACCAACAGGCACCGGGCAATCTGTTTACATTCATGAAGATGGTCCTGGGTCGCCTGGAACGTGGACGTGAGAGCAATCCTGGGCGCGCGCCCGGTCAGGACGATTTGCTCCAGACCCTGGCCGGTCTCACCGGTTTGCCGGTGGCGCTGCTCGACGAACGCCAGAGCCTGGATCCGGAAGACCTGCGTGAACTTTTCTTGAGTCGCGTGGTCGGCCAGACCGAGGCGGTGGATTGTCTGGTGGAACGTGTGGCCATGATCAAGGCCGGCCTCACCGATCCGAAACGTCCCTACGGTGTCTTTCTGTTCGTCGGGCCCACGGGTACCGGCAAAACCGAAATCGCTAAAACCCTGGCGGAGTTCTTGTTCGGATCCGCCGATCGATTGCTGCGCTTCGACATGAGCGAGTTTCAGAGCTACGATTCCCTGGGCCGGCTCGTGGGGGAGGGCGGCCTTGAGGACGCGAACGATCCCGGCGACGGTTCCCTGGTGCGTAAGATTCGCAAACAACCGTTTTCGGTCCTCCTGCTCGACGAATTTGAAAAGGCGCATCCGAACGTGTGGGACCTGTTCCTGCAGGTCTTCGACGACGGCCGATTGACCGACCGCCAGGGGGTGACGGCGGACTTCCGGCATAGTATCATCATACTAACTTCTAACGTCGGAGCAGTAGTATCCCGGGGCCCGGGCATCGGATTTGAATCCGGGAGCGGCGGTACGTTGTCCGTGTCCGGTGTGGAGAAGGGCCTCAGTCAAACGTTCCGCCGGGAGTTTCTCAATCGCATCGATCGCATTGTCGTATTCCGGCCATTGTCCCGGGCCGTCATGCGGGAGATCTTGCAGAAAGAGCTGCGCGCCGTGATGGGCCGGCGCGGTTTGCGGCATCGCGAGTGGGACCTGGAGTGGGACGACTCGGCCCTGGAGTTTCTGCTGGATCGCGGTTTTACGCCGGACCTGGGCGCGCGCCCCCTGCGGCGTGCGGTGGAGCGTTATCTGCTCTCACCGCTGGCCATGACCATCGCGCGCCGTCAGTATCCCGAGGGCAGCCAGTTCCTGCTGATTCGCGGCGATAGCGAGGGACTCCAGGTGGACTTCATCGATCCCGATCGCCTGGAATCCGAAGACGTTGAAGCCACGGACGTTCCGGAGGATCATCGCGATTTGCGCGGCCTGGTGTTGCAGGCCGCGGGGACGCCGGAAGAGGCCGCGCTCTTAGAACGTACTTTACAGAGGTTAGGGCAGCGGGCATCCGAGGACGACTGGCTCGCGGCGAAGAACGAACTCATCGAACGTACGAATCAGGCGGACTTCTGGGAGTACGACGATCGTTACGCCGTGCTGAGCCGCATCGAACTCTTTCATCGTCTGGAAGAAGCCCTGGAAACGGCCGGCTCGTTGTATCGCCGGCTCACGGATCGGCGGCCGCCGTACAGCCCGGACCTCAGCCGGCGCCTGGCGCGTCTATTGTACCTGCTCGAACAGGCGCAACTCGCCCGGGATGAAGGCCTGGCCCGGGACGCCTTTCTGTTGATTGAAGCCGTTCCGGATCGCGAGGGCGAATCGTCCGCGGCGTTCAGCGAGCGTTTGTATCGCATGTATGCGGGCTGGGCGAAGTTGCGCCGCATGCGCTTCGCCGTACTCGAAGAGGCCCCGGACGTCGGTCGTTATGTACTGGCTGCGGCGGGTTTCGGAGCGTATCGTATTTTGCAGAACGAAAGCGGGCTACACGTCTACGAAAGTCCGTCGGAGCGCCGGCGAGTGCGGTTGCGGGTCATGCCGCAACCGGACCACGAGGCCGCGGGCGGAACGGAGTTGCTCACCGAACAGGCGCAGCGGGCCTTTGCGCAAGCTTACGATGAACAGGAGTTTGCGCGCGTGGTGCGTCGCTACCGGGAAGAGCCGTCACCGTTGGTCCGCGACGCGGTGCGCGGCTATCGCACGGGCAGAGTGGAGCGGGTGTTCGAGGGCAACTTCGATCTGGTGAGTGAGTGAGGGAAGAAAACCTACTCCGAGGACCGAGGCACCGAGTTTTTTTTGGGGAGGCTGTTGTAGCCCGGAATATTGCGGGTTACGCTCGTTCTTGAGCCTTTGAAAATTCCTCTCCCAAACCTTCCCTCGACACCTCGGTCCTCGGAGTAAAAAAAAACGAGGGCGCCCGTAACCTTACAACCCCAGGCCGCTGCCGGCGATGATTTCGCGCATGATCTCCGAAGTACCGGCGTAGATCGTTTGCACCCGGGCGTCCAGGTAGGCGCGGGCGATGGGATACTCCATCATGTAACCGTAACCGCCGAAAAACTGCAAACATTCGTCGACGTGACGTTTGAGCAGTTCCGAACACATGAGCTTGCACTGAGACGCCTGGACCATGAGGCCCTTTTTGCCGGCGTTGTGTGCGATGAGTACCTGATCCAGGAACGCCCGGGCGGCCGCCTGCTCCGTGGCCATGTCCGCGAGCTTAAAGCGAATGTGCTGGAACTTACCAATGGACTTACCGAAGGCCTGGCGTTGCTTTACGTACTCGATGGTCTGTTTGAGAGTTTCCTCGGCGGAGCGCATGTTGGCGATGGCGAGCACCAGGCGCTCCTGTTGCAGTTCGGACATGAGATAACGAAAGCCGTAGCCGGGTTTGCCGATCAGGTTTTCCTTCGGCACGACCACGTCTTCAAAAGAAAGCTCCGCCGTATCCTGACCGTGCAGGCCGATCTTCTCCAGTTTGCGACCGCGAGAGAAACCCTTCATGCCGTCTTCGACCATCAACAGGCTAATGCCGTGGATGCCGCGGTCCGGATTGGTCTTCGCCACGGTGATGACGAGGTCGGAGATGTAGCCGTTGGAAATGAAAGTCTTCGCGCCGTTCAGCACGTAGTGATCGCCCTTGTCCACGGCCGTCGTGGTAATGGCCGCCAGGTCGGAACCGGTGCCGGGCTCGGTCATGCCGATGGCCAGAATCTTCGAGCCGTCGATGATGCCGGGCAGCCAGCGTTGCTTTTGTTCGTCGTTCGCGTAGTGCAGCACGTACGGGGCGATGACGTCGCTGTGCAGCGAATGCATGAAGGCGGAGTTGCCGACGCGCGAAGATTCCTCGATGACGATGGCGCTGTACAGAAATTCCACACCGGACGCGCCGTACTCTTCCGGAAAGTTCGGGCAGAGCAAGCCCTGGGCGCCGGCTTTGGTCCAGAGCTCCTTCGGAGTCTGGCGATCCTTCTCCCATTGTTCGTGGTGCGGCGCGACTTCGTTATCGAAAAAGTCCGCCGCCATTTCACGGTACATGTTGTGTTCGTCCGTCCAGGGAATCGCACGTTCCAGCGTTTTCATTGATTTACCTCAGCGAGTCTCAAGAGTTTCATTGACTCAAATGTCAATGAAACAAGCATAGAGCCGGCGTCAATCGAATCTTACAGCGTTTAAGAATCGGCGAAATGGTTTGATCCCGGAATAAAATGCAGGTTAGGACGAGGTGGAGTTGGGCGCGTCGCCTTCGGCGACCGCGCTTTCCGGGGCTCCGCTTCGCTGCGGTCTCGCCTGCGGCGAGACTGGCCTTCGGCCACCCCTCCAATCGCTCGCGCAA
This sequence comes from Leptonemataceae bacterium, assembly GCA_965227295.1. Lineage (GTDB taxonomy): Bacteria > Spirochaetota > Leptospiria > Leptospirales > Leptonemataceae > JANSYA01. Next base: position 1,915,785 of record OZ245742.1, read on the forward strand.
GAGTTGCGATTTCAAGTTCTTGCGCCAGGGATGCGAAGCATGGCGCGTAGCGCCAGTCTCGCGCTTGCGCGAGACCGAAGCGATAGCGGAGTGCGTAGCAGCCCGACCGCCGCGCACAAGTCTCGCTTCGGCGAGACTTGTGAACCCGACGACTCGCAAGGCGAGTCGCTACACTCGCGGCGGGGGCGCCCAAAAGAAACTTCTCAAGGATCCGATTGCATCTCCGCAAACTTCAATACTTCATCAACAAACATCTCCCGCGCGGTCCGCATCCACTCGCGATCGACGTTCGGCTGTTGCTGATTTTCATATGCCGCGCGGTAATCGAAACGATTCGCCGTCACCGCCCCGAGCTGCGCGGCGTGCTGCGCGTTCAATAACTGCTCAAACTGACCCGGCTGCGGCACCAGATAACACGGCTTGCCGAAGTACAACGCCTCGGCGACACTTTCAAAGCCGGCGCGGGAAGCATAGGCGCGGCAACCGGCCAGGTCCTGTAGGAACTCCTGTGCATCGGACTGCTTAAAGCGCACGCGACCGACGGTTTCGTCACGATGATAACCGTAGACGATCGCCGGCAGGTCGTCGCCGCACTGACGCAGGATTTCGTCGCGCATGCCGCCGGAGTTGTGATAGATCAAAAGATAGTCGCCGTCTTGCGCGCGCGTATCGTAGACCTCGCGGCGCAACAGGGGCGGCAGGATCACGGCTTCGCCGCGAGCGCGTTCGAGGCCGGGGAGCAGACTCAGCGCCAGGTCCAGGCCGCCGCGACGATGCATCAACGCCATGGCCAGGCGAAAGCCCGCGTAGATGCGCAAACGACTCAGGCCGACGTGCGGCCGCGGACAATCGTGCAACAGAAAACGACGATGGCCGTCGATGGTGATCAGCGGAAGTTTGCGGCGCAATGCCTCGCCGGAAACGAAGGCCTCGAAGTCCGAAAGCACCACATCGGGGTGCACGCCGTCCAGAATGGCACGTACGTCCCGCATACGCCGCCCGTGCTTCGACAGATCGGCGAGATAGCGCAACGTCGTCCGCGTGAACGAAACGCCGCCGCGACGGTCCTCGACCATGTACGGGCCCGGGATGGATTGCAGCGTTACATGCGGCAGCAATCGACGCAGGGCCGGTTCGAACCAGGCGGCGGGTTTGCGGCCGACGGTAACAATGTGCAGGTCAAAGTGCGGGGCGAGCAGATCGCAGTAGACCAGGCCGCGGGAGAGGTGGCCGGAGTACTGGCTTTGCAGGGCGATGAGCAGACGCGCGGGCACGTGACTATTCGATCACGGTACCCTGTACGAAGCGACGAAAAATTTCCATCTTACGCAGGCCGAAGACGCGCAGTTTGTTCTCTTTCAGCCATTTCTCGACGCCCAAATACGTGACACCGGGCTGCTCCCGCTTGCGCAGGGAGACGCCTTCTTCATAGAGAATTCGATACTCACGCTTCACCATTTCCAACTGGCGCGAATACGTTAAGTACGAGTCCACGTCTTCTCCGGTGACGTCTTTTTCTTTGAGGCGCGCGTTCCACCAGTCGATGAGCACCTTCTTCAAGAATTCCTCCGGGTACTCGCGCACGGTGTTGTTGTTATGATCGAGGTAGAACATCTCCCCCAGGCCGCGACCGCGCAGGTCGCCCAGGAGAATGCGGTAAAAGACGTTGGGCCCGCAGTGATACAAAAACACTTCCGGTTTTTCTACGCCGGGAAAGTCTTCTTCCAGCACGCCGTTAGCCATCTTTGCCAGGCTGTCGGTGATGAGGTCGTGGTACGGAACGATGGCGTGTTCGCCCTGGCCCTTGCGGACCACCGCCGCCGCCGTAGTCATGGGAACGTGCAGGATGTCGTTTTCGTCGACGTTTACGTGATAGGCCTCTTTCAAGAGCGTAACACATTCTTCGAAGAACTTAATGGGCACTTCTAGATTGTAGTGCGGACTGCGGTTCCAGTCGCGACTGCCCAGCAGCGGCACGCTGATGATGCTGGCACGATTGAGCTTGTGCTCCCGGGTTTCGAGGACGATGTTGTAGGCGATGGATCCGCCCAGATCGGGGCCGACGGCTTCTTCTTTGTCTTGTTCCTCGGCCTCTTTTTCCTGGTCGTCGACCTGGGTCGGCATCTCGCCGGGCTCCGGTTCGTCCAGCAGGCCGTAGACCGTGTAGCGGATGTCCTCGTCGTAATTGACGTCGATCTTGTGGCTACCGGTGATCTGGTCGACGTTCTCCTTGCGGACGTTCATGTAGAGCCGCAGTTCGTCCAGGAAGGAATCCGTCTGGCGAATGAGCAGAGTCAGCGACTTCAGGTACTCCTTTTCGATCTGCAACGCCAGGGTGCGGGTGACTTTCAAAACCGAAAGAGTATCGAGGATCTTCTGCACCTCGCGCCAGTTATTCTTCGCGCTTTCGTTGAACGTACGGATCTTTTCGTAGAGGCGCTTGAACTTCAGAAACTGGATTTGCCGGCGGTTCTGGGTGCTCTCGAAGTAACGCCGTTCCAGGCGGGAGGCTTCTTTTTCCAGGGAGTCGTCCGAGGACGTTTCCACGTAGACTCTAAAGCTTTTTTGAATTGCACTTAAGGCCGCGTCCAGTTTTTCGCCGTGGGCCTCGATGGCGCTCTGTACGTCCGAGGGCAGCCCGACCGACAGGAACTTGTCCCGAATGATTTGGACGGTGCTCCAGTGCGGGCGCAGCACACCCTCAATGGGTTTCTTGAATACGCGGTGATCGTGGACGTCCCGGTAGGAGATATCGTGGGAGAAGTCCAGATCCTGGAAGGGGCTTGCCTCTCCGGCGCGCTTCGCCCGGGCCTCGTCCCGGGCTTTCTGTTCGGCCTGGAGGTTCTCCAGTTCGAAGGGATCGTCGGCGAAAGGGTGCAGCATGGCTTAACGTACGCTCGCCGTAAGCTACGGCGCCGGTACGGCGCCGCTCAGGAAGAAACGCTTACGCGGGCGCCGGATTCGGCTGGCCCAGGGCACCGGGGGATTCGTCACTTCCACCCCCGGAGAGGGTACCTTGAGCGCCGGCCGCCGCGGACGGCTGCGCCGCGGGCCCGACGATTTCGTTCAGCTCGGAGGCGTTGATGCTTTCTTTCGAGAGCAGCGCCTTGGCAATGCGTTCGAGTTTGTCCCGGTTTTCTTTCAGAAGATTGCGCCCGCGTTCCAGCTCCGTGCGCACAATGCGTTTCACCTCGCTGTCGATGGTGGCCGCGGTCTCGTCGCTGTAGTTGCGAGATGAGCCGATCTCCCGGCCCAGGAAGACGTTGTCGTTGTTGTCGGAGTAGGAGATGGTCCCCAGTTCCTCGGACATGCCCCATTCACACACCATGCGTCGTGCAATGTTCGTGGCGACCTGAATGTCGTTCGAGGCGCCGGTGGAGGTATCTTCGAAGATGAGTTCCTCGGCCAGGTAACCGCCCATTAGAACACAGATGCGATCGTTCCAGTACTTCGAGGGCTGGATGTGGCGATCCTCTTCCGGCAACGATTGCGTGAGCCCCAGGGCCCGGCCGCGCGGGATGATTGTGACCTTGTGCACCGGCTCCGCGTACGGCAACAGCGTGCCGATGAGCGCGTGACCGCCCTCGTGATAGGCGATGACTTCTTTTTCTTTATCGGTGATGAGGAACGACCTGCGTTCGGGGCCCATCATCACTTTATCCTTCGCTTCTTCGAGTTCTTCTTGCGTCACGCGACGTTTGTTGCGCCGGGCGGCGAGCAACGCCGCCTCGTTGATAAGGTTCGCAAGATCCGCTCCCGTAAAGCCGGGCGTGCCCCGGGAGATGGCCCGTAGATTCACGTCGCTGGTCATGGGGACCTTGCGCGCGTGGATTTTTAGAATGGCTTCGCGGCCGGCGACATCCGGCGCATCGACGACCACCTGACGATCGAAACGACCCGGGCGGAGAAGCGCGGGGTCCAGGACGTCCGGACGGTTCGTGGCGGCGATGACAATGACGCCTTCGTTTTCTTCGAAGCCGTCCATTTCGACGAGCATCTGGTTCAACGTCTGCTCACGTTCGTCGTGACCGCCGCCGAGGCCGGCGCCCCGTAGACGACCGACGGCGTCGATCTCGTCGATGAAGACGATGCACGGCGAGTTCTTCTTGGCCTGCTCGAAGAGATCGCGTACGCGGGAGGCGCCGACGCCGACGAACATCTCGACGAAATCCGAGCCGGAAATGGTATAGAACGGAACGCCCGCCTCGCCGGCGATGGCCTTGGCGAGCAGGGTTTTGCCGGTACCCGGAGGACCTACCAGCAGCACGCCCTTTGGAATTTTTGCGCCGATGGCCTGGAATTTGCGCGGGTCTTTCAGGAAGTCCACGACCTCGGTGAGTTCCACCTTCGCTTCCTCACAGCCGGCGACGTCGTTGAAGGTAACCTTGTTTTTATCGTCCTGGCTGAGACGCGCTTTCGATTTACCGAAGGCCAGCGCACGGTTGCCGGTGCTCTGGAGCTGGCGCATCATGAACATCCAGAGGATCACGAGTAAGATGATGACGGGCAGGAGGGTAATCAGCGTGGAGAAGAGGCCGCCCTCGTCTTCGTTTACAAATTCGTAGTTGATGTTTTGCGTTTCGAGTTTCGCGAGCAGTTCGTCGGACAGCGCACCGGGCAGAGATTCTACAACGAAGGGGTGCGTGCGCGTCTTGAGTTTCTCGACGTCGTCGGCTTCCGAGGCGGCGATTTCGTCGGTGGGTTTCAGGTAGCGCCCCTTGATCATGCGCGGGGAGATTTGCAGAATGAACTTCGGCTGCGGGGACAGCAGGTTCTGGCTTTGCTCCAGTTGCTCGGCGCGGGTGTAGATTTTTCCGTACTGTTCGCGGCCTTCTTCTTCCAGCATTGCCTTGAACTGCGAGAACGTGAAGACCTTCACTTCGCGGCCGTCGGCTCCTTGAAACTGCTGCGTGAACATCAGCACCAGGAAGATGCTGAGGATCACGAAGATGACGTATTTAATGTTCTTGCTCATGGAATCTACTACCGACGTTTGCCGGATCTCTACAAATATTACGTATTTAGCATAATAGCCAGCAAAGGACCGCCCGTCAATCAAACGGGGTTATTTTAAAGTTCAGGACCGGTCCGAAAAAAAAAGGGAAAACACCGGAATTCCTTTTTTGGGCGCGTCGGCGCAAAGCGCCGACCGGGCTGCTCCGGGCTCCGCTTCGCTGCGGTCTCGCCTGCGGCGAGACTGGCGCTACGCGCCACCCTGCGCATCCCTCGCGCGAAGAGTGTGCGGTCGTGATTCTACCCACCCTTCAAGGACTGAGTCAGGGGGGAGGACACGCTCAATTGGGAACCGCGTGTCCTCCCCCCTGACTCAGTCCGCCTTAAATTTCTCGACGACCTCGTCGATGTCGCCGTGGGTAATTGAGCGAATTGCGGCTTCGGCGTCGTTGATGATGCTGATCAACTGCATGTTTTCGAGGGGCTCGAACTCTTTGCCGACGTAGCGCTTGCGAGAAATCTTGCGCGGCATTTCGCCGCGAATGCCCACACGAACGCGGATGAACTCCGGAGACTTCAACGCCTCGCGCAGATTCGAGATGGCCGGGTGGGCGTGGTCGTCGCCGCCCTTTTCGACGATCAGCCGGCCCAGGGCCAGCGTGAAGTCGTCCATGATGACGATGATGTCGTCGGGCTTGATTCTAAGAAACGAAGCGATGTAAAGCGCGGCCTCGCCGGAGAGTTCGGCGAAGGTCTGCGGTTTCAAGAGGACGATTTCCTCGCCCTCGAAATCTCCGCGGCCGATCAACGACTTCTTTTTCTTCGTGCGGATCTCAATGTCGTTGTTGTTCGCGATGACATCGAGAATCTTGAAACCGATGTTGGACCGGTGACTGGCGTACTTTTCACCGGGATTGCCGAGTCCAATAATCAGTTTCATGGGCGCGTTTCAGAAATGCCGGGCCGTGAGCCCGACGCCTCCTTACTTCTCTTCGGCTTCTTCGCCCTCGGCCGCGGCTTCCGCCACCCCTTCGCCGCCCGCGGAGTCCGTGCTCTTCACGGTCATGCGCGAACGCGCCACGCGGACGATGATGGGATCGCCCTGCAGGATGATCTCCCACTCCGGCGGCGTGCCCAGTTGAGAGAGATGCACGCCGTCTTCGACGTTCAGATCCGTTACGTCCACGGTGATCACTTCGCGGAAGTATTCCGGCGTCGTGCGCACTTTCAGTTTACTGATGTACTGTTCCAGGGCGCCGCCGGCCTTCACGCCTTTGGCGAAGCCCGTGGTTTCGATGGGTACGGTGATGATGGTCTTGCGACCTTCGGTTACACGATAAAAGTCCACGTGCAGTACGTCGCCGCTCACCGGATGACGCTGGATTTCTTTCACGATGACCTGGCCGGACATGTCGCCGCCGTTCACGTCCAACTGGATCAACGTGGAAGTCCGCAGACCTTTCTGGATCAGTCGCTGGAAGTCTTTGGTCGAGAAGGAAATGACCTGGGACTTGCCGCCGGAAATGACGTTGCCGGGAATCCGGCCGTCTCGACGCATACGCCCGGCTTCGTTGGTGCCGCGGTCGGTGCGCGCTTCGCTTTCGAGTTTCAGTTCGCTCATTTTTGATATGCTCCTGTAGAATTGCCCAAACTTACGTTCAATGAATCTTAATTGCCCAGAAAGAGGGAGCTCACGGACTCCTCGTTGTGAATGCGCCGGATGGCTTCGCCGTAGAGTTTCGCCACGGACAGCACCGTGATTTTGTCGATGCGTTTCTCTTCCGGCAACCGGATCGTATTCGTTAGAATGACTTCGTCGATAATGGAATCCTGTAGTCTTTCGATGGCCGGCCCGGAGAGCACGGCGTGGGTGGCGCAGGCCATGACCTTCACGGCGCCGTTCTCTTTCAAGGCTGCGGCCGCCTTCGTAATGGTACCGGCGGTGTCGATCATGTCGTCGTAGAGGATGCAGGTCTTGCCCTCGACGTCGCCGATGACGTGCATGACCTCGGAGACGTTCGCCTGCGGCCGGCGTTTGTCGATGATGGCAAGTCCGGCCTGAATTTGCCGCGCCAGGTACCGTGCGCGTTCCACGCCGCCGGAGTCCGGCGACACCACGACCAGCTCGTTGAGTTGTTTCTTCTTAATATATTCCACGAACACCGGCGCCGCGTAGAGGTGGTCCACCGGAATGTGAAAGAAGCCCTGGATCTGATCGGCATGCAGATCCATGCAGAGCATGCGATCCGGGCGCATGCTTTCCAACAGGTCCGCCACGACCCGGGCGGAGATGGGCACGCGCGGTTCCACTTTACGATCCTGACGGCCGTAGCCGTAGTACGGCATTACGCAGGTGATGCGCGCGGCGGAGGCCCGGCGCAGGGCATCGAGCATGAGCAGGGTCTGCATGAGGTGATCGTTCGCCGGGCTGCTGATCGGCTGAATCAAAAAGACGTCCCGGCCGCGTACGTTCTCGTCGAGCTTCACGGAGATTTCACCGTCCGAGAAAGTCTTCAAAACGGCGGTGCCCAGAGGTACGCCCAGGTACGAGCAGATTTCCTCGGCCAGCGGCTGATTGGCCGCCCCGGAAAAGATTAAGAGTTGATAAGACCTGGACACTGACTGCTCTTCCTCCGAGTTGATGGGGTGCTTCAATTTTGGCTCACCCGGGCGGCCTGCATCTCACGTTCGAGAGCGGCAAGATCGTCCGGCGAGTTGACGCCGCGCGCTTCGACGGCGTTGTCGAGGATCATGCTGCCGACGTTCGCGCCCTCGTTGCGATAGAGTTCCACGGCGTCGGGTAAGTAGTACTCGTTCTGGGCGTTATTCGAACCAATGCGGCGCAGCACGTCGAAGATGCCCGGGCTCTGAAAGATGTACGTGCCCGTGTTGATTTCCTGGATCTTACGGACGTCGTCGTCGGCGTCTTTTTCTTCAACGATGCGCGTAAGCCGACCATCGTCGTCGCGGACCAGGCGGCCGTAGCCGGTGGGCTCATCCAGGTGCGCGGAAAGAACGGTGACAGCGTTGTTTGCGGACTCGTGGCTCGAAAGCAGTTTGCCGAAGCTTTCCGGTTTCAGCATGGGCATGTCACCGGACGCCACCAGGACCGGGCCCCTGTAATCGCTGAGGGCCTCCGCCGAACACTGGAACGCGTGGCCGGTACCGAGCTGCTCCGCCTGCACGGCGAACTCCATGCTCACGTCGTCGATCTCGGGGACAATCTCGCGGACAACTTCCTGTTTGTAACCGACGATGAAGATCAGCCTGCGAAAGCCGGCGGACACAAGGTGTTCGATCACATGCACCAGAAGCGGTTTGCCTGCGAGAAGGGTGGCGACCTTGGGGTTTTCGGATTTCATGCGGGTACCTTTACCCGCCGCGAGGATGACCGCCGCCTTTGCGTCTGTAGATGTGTTCGCCATTGCGGAAGCGATATGCTGGGCCGGGAGGATTCGAACCTCCGTATGCCTGGACCAAAACCAGGTGCCTTACCGCTTGGCGACGGCCCAATCTAACTCAAACAAGAACTATTTCAGCCGGGAGAGGGACCGGCGGTCAGGCTGAATACTCACTGAACTCGCGAAATTCAAAACCCGGAAACGCACGTTGCATGACGGAACAAAGTTCCGTCCGGCGTTCCGGTGAATCCACGAGGCCGTAGAGGCTCGAGCCCGAACCGGTGAGGGAGGCAAACGATGCGCCATGTTCCAGGAATTTTTCTTTGACTTCGAGGAGCGATCCATGCATGGCAAAGACCGGACCTTCGAAATCGTTTTCCAGAACGCGCGCCGTTCGCCAGTCGGAAGCTTCCAGAGCCCGGCGAACCCCTCCGCTGAGTCCCGACAATGTCTTTGGGGGGCCGCTTCCCTGTAAAGTCCTTTTCAATGCGGAGTAGGCGGCGGGCGTGTCGATTTTTAACAACGGGAAGCACAGCACGCCGTGCATCGCGCCCAGCGTCAGGGGTTCGATTATGTCCCCGATGCCCGTGACCAGGGCCGGCCGTCGCACCAGAAAGAACGGCACATCGGCGCCCAGGGTGAGGGCAATGCGATGCGCCTCATCTTGCGCAAGATCGAAGTGATCGCGCACGCGAGCCAGCACCATGCCCGCGTCGGAGCTGCCGCCGCCGAGGCCGCCGCCGGTGGGCACGCGTTTGATCAGTTTTACGCTGAGGGGCTCGCGAATCTCGCGCGTGGCGGCCAGGGCGCGCCACACCAGGTTTTTCTGGAGAGCGTCGCCGCGCTCGCTGACGGCGTCGAAGTCCGCGCGCACGGCTTCCGGCAGTTCGTTGACGGTGCTGAGATGATCGTCTCGGTCCGGCGACGCCTCGATGAAGATCTCATCGCCGAAGTCGATGGGCACGAAGATGCTGGAGAGATAGTGGTAGCCGTCGGATTGGCGGCGGTGATGGACCTCTAAGCCGAGGTTGATTTTCGCGGGACAGAGCATGTGGCCGGGCGGCCGCTTCGAAGACGGCCCGGAAGCGGGCCGCGGGGATTACTTGCTGAGTTTCTTTTCGACGTACTTCACGTGCTTGCGGGCCCGCGGATCGTACTTCATGACTTCCAGTTTGCCCTGCTGCTTCTTACGGTTCTTGGTGAACGTATAGAAGTGGCCCGTGCCGGCCGTGGACTCGAGTTTCATGAGTTCGCGCATAGTAGCGGCAGAATCCGGCGGTTGATGGGGCTGTCCAGCGAAAAAGGGGAACAGTCTGGAGGGCGAAGGCGGGAGCCTCCGACCGCCGCGAATCACTGCAAAAAACACTGGCCCTGAAATCTGTGGCCCTGTTCGTGAAATATATGATAAAACTTACTAATTGGGGCGCCGGGCTCGTCATTGCCGCAGCCTTGCTGCTGGCCTGCCAGTCCGGCCCGTCCCTGATCCAACAACCCATCGAAGGTTCGACGGAGCAACTCGGCTACCGGATTACCAGTGTCACCGGGCCTGTGGCGTCGTACACCGAAGGCAACTATCGGGTCACTCCGAAAGACCCGACGGAAGGCTACATCCTCGTAAATATCGAGGTCACGAACCGTGGTTCATCTCAGCAAACTGTCGATCTATCGGGAACGACCCGTCTCGAACCCCACAAGCGCATCTTGAAAAGCAAGACGAGCGACAAAGAAATTGAAGTGCCGAATATCCCGACAAACGTGCGTTACTGTAACGTCTTTTCCGGCTTGCTCGGCGACCTGACCTTTACCGCCGGCTACGAGGAGTTCGAACTGGGACCGGGCGACAGTGCCTGCCGCACGGCCTACTACTTCTTCAAGAAAGGCGAACGACCGGAGCGTCTCATCGTGTTTGAATTTGTCGGTGAAAAAGTCGAAGGCAAAGTGCTGAAGACGAATGATCTACTGACGATTGAAATACCCGCGCCGTAAGCGTGCACACCCGTGGCCCGGTCGCCTGCCGGGCTATGGATTCTGCGGATCAATTTCGTACTTGCTCATCTTCAACTTGAAGTTCCCGCGATCGAGTCCGCTTTCCCGCGCGGCCTTGCTGATGTTCCCGCCGCTGTTCTGTAGCGCCCGGCGCACGTAACTTTCTTCGAACGCCGCCTTGGCATCGAAGAAACTCTGCGAATCCGCCGCCGTTGCATCGACGCTTGCCGCTTGCTTTGCCCGTTTCGCCGCGGCTGCGCCCGGTCCCGCCACGTCGATGTGCGTGGGATCACTCAGTACGTCGCCGCCGGCGTGCAGGATCACCAGGCGGTGCACCGTGTTCTCCAGTTCGCGGACGTTGCCCGGCCAATCCGCGGCTTCGAGGCGTTGCAGCACGGACGGAGCGAAACCGTCGACGTCCTTGTGTTCGAGCGCGGCGTAACGTTTCAAGAAGTGCCGGCCGAGCAAGGCGATGTCCTCGCGGCGTTCACGCAGCGGCGGAATGCGTAAGATGATCGTAGCCAGTCGATCAAACAAATCCCGCCGCATGAACGACTCGCCGTCCTCGCTGCTGTCGCCGGTGAGGTCGCGGTTCGTCGCCGCGATGACACGCACGTTCGTCTGGATTTCCTTTTTGCCGCCGACCCGGCGCAGGGTGCCTTCCTGCAAAAAGCGCAGCAGCTTGGACTGCATGCCGGGGGACATCTCGCCGACCTCGTCCAGAAAGAGCGTGCCGCCGTCCGCTTCTTCCAGCAGGCCCGGCTTCGTTCGATCAGCGCCGGTGAAAGCGCCCTTTTCATGGCCGAAGAGTTCGCTTTCGAGCAACGTCTCCACCACGCCGGCGCAGTTGATCTTGATCAGCGGTCCGTCCGCGCGATCGCTGCGTTGGTGCAAGGATTCAGCCACTAACTCTTTGCCGACGCCTCTTTCGCCGAGAACCAGGACCGGCGCCTGGGACGGCCCGGCCAGATCGATCAATCGGCGTAATTCTTCTACGGCCGGTGACGCGCCGATGATCGCTTCGTCCCGGCTCTGTTCCAGCAGGGCCACGGCCTGGTCGCGTTCTTGCTCCACGGCCTCGTAGCGCCGGCTGTTTACCAGGGAGATGCCGGCCTGAACGGCCAGGCGTTCCAGGAAGTAGTAGTCCTCTTCGTTGAAGGCTGTGTTCTCGTCCCGGCCGATCGTAAACAGACCGTAGCCCTGCTCGCCGATTTCGAAGAACGCCGCCTCGGTGCGCTTCGGCGCGTGGCCGTGTTTCGCGAAGGCCTTAACCTTCGAAAGTGCCGCCGTGAGTCCCTCCGCCACGAAGAAGTTGCCCTGTTGTTCCTGAATCGCGTCCGCGCCCAGTTCCAGAACGGCGTGCTCTTTTTCACCGTCGCCGATGTCCGAGGTGCCGGCGGATTCCAGAAGTTCGAAACGAAGTTTTTTGTGCGAACGGCCGCTCGCCGCGTCGACCGGGGCAGTCCCGTCCGCCAGGCGCCAGACCTCGGCACTGTCGCATTGCAAGAGCGCGATCGAGGAGAGGGTGATGGATTTCAGGATGTCCCGCGTGTCGAGCTTCGAGCTGATGATCGCGTTGATCTCAAGCAGCTCCTCGAGCTTCTTCAGGCGGCGCATGGTTTACTGAAGCAGGATCTTCTGGAGAATCAACTTTTCTTTTGCGTCGAAGTAGTCCGCGTACTCGGCCATGATCTCCTGGGCCACGTCCTGGGAGAGATAGTCCACCGTGCGGGTGAAGGGCTTTTTATGCAGCGGCTCGTACCACTGGAAGACCAGGCCGCCGTCCGGTTCATAGATGTCCGCGCCCTGCATTTCGTCGTTTACCGTGGAACGCGTGGGCCGGCCGTAGATGGCGATAAGGCGCTCTTTGACCAGCGTGGACGGCAGGAATACCGTGCTCACCTTTACGTGAAAGAGCCGGGCTTCCACCTGATCGTGCTCTTCTTCGGTGAGCTGGTGGTTCTGCAGCAGCGCCACGTTGTACGGCGTGCGGTAGAAATTGTAGCGGTAGAGCACGTCGTTTCGGCGGACCAGGATGAACTCGTTGCGGACCTCGTTGAGGATTTCCACGCGTTCGATGCTCGTCGCCGAAGTGGCCAGGTTCTTCAGCCGCGTACGGACCTCGGTATAGGTGGCGCCCCACTGCGCATCGGCGAAACCGTTCAACGGGGACGAACCGATCTGCCCGGCCTGGCCGTTCCCCTGTGCGAGGTAAAAGCTCTCCGGTTCGGCGGTATCGTCAAAACCGGCGGGCATTTCTTCGGCGGGGGTGGTGGGATCGAAAAAGATCTCTTCTTCGTCCATGCCCTGGGCGGAAAGCGGCAGGACGCCGAAAAACAGAACGGCGAAGAGTACGAGTCGGCGGGGATCCATGCCTATATAATCGGAAAAAAACCGGTGGGAAATCAAGGGCAATTTCCCGGGAAATCTCCGCCGCCGCTCCCTTATTCCAGGGAGCGCACGGCGTCTTCGACGGAATCCGCGAGAGAGAGGGCGCCGGCCGCGGCCAGGATCGCGATCTTCCGGATGCGCGGGCCGGCCTCGGCGAGGACGAACTGTCCGCCGCGCTTGCGACAGTGCATGTGCGCGGAGATGAACGTGCCCGAGATCAGCGAGTCGATGTACTCGACGCAGCCCAGATCAAAGATAAGATTCGGCGGCCCCTGTTTCAGGAGATCCTGCACCAGGGTGGCCATTTCCAGGACCGTACTTTGTTCCAGGATGTCCTCCTGGAAAGAGACGAGAGAGTAACTTGAATGGGTGCTGATGTCGTATTGCATGGATGCTTCCGGTGCTGTTGATACGAATCAGCATAACGCATTCGTGTTCAGAAATTGTGTGCCGAATGCTAAAAGTCTATTCACTGTGTTAAAAATTCGATAGCCGGTTCGGCCGCCCGGCGCGCCACAGGAACGACTTACATCATGGACTGGGCGTAGTTTTGTTCGCCCACGCGGCCGATGAGTTCCAGCTGGGTTTCGAGCCAGTCCACATGATCTTCCTCGGAGTCGAGGATGGACGTCAACAACTGCCGGGATACGAAATCTTCGACCTGCTCGCATAGCTTGATGGCCTCCCGGAGGTCGGGAATGGCTTCGTGTTCCGTGCGCAGGTCGCATTCCAGAATTTCTTTGACGTTTTCGCCGATGTAGAGTTTGCCCAGTTCCTGGAGATTCGGCAGGCCTTCCAGAAAGAGAATGCGCTCGATCAACTGATCGGCGTGTTTCATCTCGTCGATGGATTCCTCGTACTCTTTTTGGCCGAGTTTGTCCAGGCCCCAGTTCTTGTACATGCGGGAGTGCAGGAAGTACTGGTTGATGGCGGTGAGCTCGTTTTTGAGGATTTTGTTGAGGTGCTGGATGACGTCGGCGTTGCCTTTCATAATAGCCTGCAAGAAAGCACAGACACAAAGGCCGTCAAGGCCATCGCGACTTTCTGTTCGTGTGTTTTGAGAAAAGGAATTGAGACTGAGTGTAAATCCGGATTACCGGCGCTCAGGCCACGGAGTGCAGGGAGCCGGGCATGGTGGGACGGCCGCCTTCCTCGTAGAGCACGCGCTCGGCTTCTTCCAGGCAGCAGCCACAGCTCTGCCCCAGGCTGGTCTGGGCTTTCAGTTCTTCCAGCGTGGAGGCTCCATCCCGGGCGAGATCCCGGATCTGCTGATCATTGATGCGATGGCAAACACAGACAAACATGCAAACGTACCCGACGACTGGGACAATCGTACTGAGAATCATTCTCAGTGTCAATCGATTGGACGCCAATTTCGGTCCCCGGACGGGATTTTTTTTTCGGATTCGTGCGGGATTTTCTGTGGGGCCGACCCGGCGATCCGGGCCGTTCAGCCGAAGTGCATTTCGACGTGCTTCTTGATGTCCGTAACGCGGTCGTCGAGTTTTTCGATGTCGTCCACGGCGGCGTTGGCGAGGCCGAGGGCCCGGCTGACCAGGGCGAAAGCGCCTTCCATGCGCGCGCGGATTTCTTTGACCCGGCCGATCTCCTCGTCGACCTGGCGGATTTTGTTGTTCAGGAATTCGTTCTTGTGCACCCACTGGCGGCGTTCGTGTTCCAGTTCCGCCAGGCGTACGTTAATGCGGCGGCGCTCCTGTTCGATGGCGGCCTTTTTCTCGACTTCCATGAGTTCCAGATCGTCCTGTAACTTCGCGCGCTGCACTCGCATGTAGCGTGAGTAGCGTCGGCGCGCGCGGTTGTGTTCGCGCAGGGCAATGCGCCGACGTTGGGCCTGGCGGAGTCGCAGGAGTTTGCGGATTTGCTGGATCATGAGTGGCGTACCTTGAACCAGAGTTCGAAGACCGGGTCTGGAGAACAAGAATCATACGGCGGACCTCAGCCCGGGCAGGCGTTTTTCGTCGGAGTTATCCACGCTCTCCGCAAAGGCTAAGGTTTGCGGAAAGTATGTTAAGTGTACGGCGGGTGAAACTGTGAATACCGCTAGCGACTTTCACCCATCTCGACGAGGAAGCCTTTGAGCATCTCTTCCAGATCCTTCTGGGCTTCTTTTTCTTTGTAGGCCATTTCCAGACGGACCAGATCGGCGACGTGTTGGGTCAGGTAGCCGTCGGAGTCAAAGTTCTTCAGCACGTCTTCCAGGTATGCCGTTTCGGAGCCCTGGAGCGAACCTTCCAGGTACAGATTGCACATGGTCTGGATGGCCACGGCGCGGGCGGGGCCTTCCTGCGCCTCGTTCAGCAGGTCCTTAATGGGACCCATAATGATGCGCCGGTACGTGGGGAGGATGCTTGAGATGAGATCGATGGTGCCGAAGGGGATGTTGTCCGGCAGATGCCTGGCGAGGCGCAGGAGCATTTTCATGGAGCGCAGCGTACCGGAGTAGCCTACGGCATGAATGACCGCGGAGCAGTAGCGACTATTTTTGCTCCAGGCCTCGGGGCTCTTGCACTCTTCGAGCATTTCGCCGAGCGCTTCGAGGGAGGCGGCGTCGCCGGCCGCGGCGGAATCGGACAACTGCTGCATGGCCAGAACCATGGCGTGGTCTCCCTCTTTCGCTTTGATCGAAGCGATGATGCTGTCGTGTTCCCCGGTAGGCATGGCAAAGACTCCCGCACGGTGGAGGGGGCACGGGATTCTTCAATCAAAAAAGGTGGAATCTCACAAGAATACAGTTGACTGGTTGTATAAATTGCGGGCCAGCCTGAACTTACTTCACGCTCCGGGATCGTGCAGGATGATCACATCCGCAGCGCAACAATCGTTAAATCGTCGGTGACGGGGGCGTTGCCGCGAAAGTCCCTGGCGTCGGCGGCCAGAGCGTGGACCATTTGTTCGGCATGGAGTGCGGCGTTCCGTTCGGCGAAGGCCTGCACGCGGTCGATGCCGTAGAGTTCACCGGCGGCGTTTTGAGTTTCGTCGAGGCCGTCGGAGAAAAGCACGAGAGTGTCGCCGGCCTGCATGGCGAAGGTTTCGGTGTGATAGCGCGCGGCATCGAAGGCGCCCAGAACCGTGCCCCGGGCGTTGATGCTCCGGCCCTTGCCGGCGTGTACGAAGACCTGATCCGGATGGCCGCCGCAGGCGATGGAGACCCGGCCCTCCACGGCGTCGATGTCGGCGAGGACCGCGGTGAAGTAGGCGTTCAGTTTGCCGTAGCGCGCGCGATAGGCCGCGTTCAGGCGGCGCAGAATCTCGTCCACCGGCGCGTCGAGTTCGCTCAAACGATCGTACTCGTTCTTGATGATCATGGTCGTCAGCGCGGCCTGTACGCCGTGACCGGTGGCGTCCGCGAGAAAGATGCGATGCACGCCGCGCTTGCGCTGGATGATGTCGTAGATGTCCCCGCCGATTTGAATCATGGGTTCGAAGTAGACGGCGGTTTGCAGTTCGTTGCAGCGCGGGCACTCGCGATTCAGTACGCTCGCCTGGACCTTGCGTGCCAGGTCCAGATCGTCGGACAGAGTCTTGAGCGTGCGCGCGAGTTCGGCCTCGGCGGCGGCCTTTTCTTCGTAGCGCAGTCGGTTTAATTCGGCCTCTTTCTCGGCGCTCTCCACGCGCAGGCGGACCTGGAGATTGCGCATGCGCAGATTGTTCTCGGCGTTGAATACCTGATCTTTGATTTTTTGATACTGTTTGCTATGGTGCAGGGCCTTCACATAGTCGCCGCGGGCCTCGTAGAGTTCTGCCAGGCCCCGATGTACGCGGAACGTCGTCGGCAGCGCGTCGGAATGATCCAGGGCGTCGAGGGCCTGCAGGAGATTTTCTTCGGCCAGGTCCAGCTTGCCGACTTCCCGGTGCAGGCTGCCGAGATTCAAAAGCACCTCCGCTTCAATGGCACGATTGCGGATCTTGCGGAGAATCAACAGGCAGTGGCCGTAAGCTTCCAGGGCTTTGTCCCGGCGACCCAGTTGATGGTACATGCCGCCAACTTCTAAGAGCGCGCCGGCTTCGCCGAGCAACTGTCCGTCCTCGCGGGACATCTTGAGGCTGATGTCGTAGTTCTTTAGCGCGTTTTCGAAATCTTCCTGGTGTTTGTAGAAGTGACCGATCTCCCAGTGCGTGCGGGCGACACCTGCGATGTGGCCGCTCTGTTGAAAGAGTTCCCGGGCCTTGTGAAAATGCGGCAGCGCGTCGACGTACTCGGCCAGGGCGACGTGAATGCGCCCCATGTTATGATGGGCCCAGGCCTCGCCGCGGACGAAGCCGACTTCCCGGCACGCCTCGCGATTGGCCAGGGCGTACTCCAGGGATTGTTCGTACCGTCCCAGATAAAAGTTCGCGTTCGAGGCGATGTCCAGTGCCGTGGATTCCCCCTTGCGGTCCCCGACTTCACGAAAGAGGCGGATGCTGTGTTTCGCCAGGTTCAGTCCCCGACCCAGGCGTGTGATCAAAAGATGATAGTACGCAAGATTACGTAATGCCGCGGCCAGGCCGGGGAGGTGGCCCAGCTCGCGGGCCCGGCGCAGGGTTGCGCGGCTCAGTCGATACGTACGATCGGTGTCGAGGAGCGCGGTTTCCCAGGCGAGTTCGTTCGTAAGATCGACGCGTTCTTCGCAGTAATCGTCGCCGTGTTGCTCGTAAGATTGGAGTTGCGCTTCCAGTTCGCGGATGCGTTCGTGCTGGGCCGACGATCCGCTCGGAGGTGCGATGCCCTGCGGTGCGGACTGAGGAGGCTCCTCCAGAATTTGCAAATCGTCGGGCATCGGGGCGGGGCTCCAGATTCGAAAGTTAGCCAGGCCTGGGACGTACGGCAAGCGGAATTGCAGCGCGCAGACCGTAAACAAACAAAGCGGAGCTCCGGGGTGCGGATTCGCTGGATGTTTTTTCCGAAGCGACGACGCCGGGGAATTATGCTTTCCGCTGATGCGGAAAGCCGGCGGTTCAGAACTTCCGCCGACGCGAAAGTTCTGCCGGTCCGCCTTACCACGTCCCCCGAGCCGGACGCCGGTTTGCGACTGCGACTTTGTTTCGGCAACGTCTCTTATGAAGAAGACGCCGTTCCGGTGCGCCGTGCCACATTCCCCGGCATGACCTCCGCTCGTCAGCTGGAACCAGCCGTACCCTTAGAAGGCTAAATGTACACTGGCCTTCACTTACTTCAGAATTCGGGGCGTGGGCGAACTACCCGCGCGGTTTCGGTAGTTCAAGAGCTGCGGTTCGCTACCGTTGCCGTGAGAAACTTGAAGTAAGTCGCGAAATTGTGAAGGGACTTTTTTGGCTACGGCTGAGCGGGAGTTGTGGATTTTCGTTTTGCAAAGCATGTTGGAGTCGACCCGGACGCTGGTTGTGCGGATCCGCTATCGTAACGTTCCTTGCGGCGACGACGCCGTTCCAGTCCGCCTTACCACGTCCCCCGGCCCAACCTCCGCTCGTCAGCTGGAACCAGTTGTACCCATAAAAGGCTTAATGTACACTCACCGCCACTTACATGACGATTCGGGGCGTGTCTGAACGTTTCGCGAGTTTTCGGTGGTTCAAGAGCTGCGGTTCGCTACCGTTGCCGTGAGAAACTTGAAGTAAGTCGCGAAATTGTGAAGGGACTTTTTTGGCTACGGCTGAGCGGGAGTTGTGGATTTTCGTTTTGCAAAGCATGTTGGAGTCGACCCGGACGCTGGTTGTGCGGATCCGCTATCGTAACGTTTCTTGCGGCGACGACGCCGTTCCAGTCCGCCTTACCACGTCCCCCGGCCCAACCTCCGCTCGTCAGCTGGAACCAGTTGTACCCATAAAAGGATTAATGTACACTGGCCGCCACTTACACCACGAAGGGGTGTAAGTGAACCTTCAGACGACTGCGGCCAGGCGTTGTTCGATGCGTTCGGCGACGGCCTCGTAGCCGAGCAGGGAAAATAACGTCGGCAGTTCCAGGCCCTGCATGGAGCCGGTGCTCGCGATGCGAATGGGCATGAACAATCCGCGGCCCTTCGCCCCGCTGCGTTCGCCGGCTTCTTTCATGAGCGCGGAGTAGGTCTCGGGATCTTCCGGTTTGCGTTCGCGGATGAGATCGCGGAAGGCCTCCACCGCGGCGCGGCCGGTGTCGTCGCCGAGCAATGCTTTCGCCTCGTCGCTTTCAATGTGACCGGCCTGGTCGGCGAAGAGTTCGCGCGCGTACGCGGGGAACTCGTCGAGGGTATCCAGATAGACCTTAACTGACTCGAAGGTTTTCTTAAGGGTTGCCTCGTCGGCCTGGAGATCCGGGGCCTCCGTCTGCACGAAGGCGCTGACCTCGGCCCAGAGTTCTGCAATGGGAGTCTCGCGAATGTAGCGGTTGTTCAACCAGTTCAGCTTGGACTTCTTGTTGATGTGTTTACTCAGTTCGTCGCGGCTGAGTTGCGTGGGATCGAAGTCTTCGCCCTCGGACTCGCCGGCGCTGCCGGGATCGTTTTTCTGTGTCTTGCCGGCCTTCGCGTTCTTGTCTTTTTTGCCGCCACCTTTGCCACCTTTGCCACCTTTGCCGGGTTTGCCGATCAAGAAAAAGTCGAACATGGACGGTGACTTCGAGCAGTGCGCCACGTCGAAGCGCTTCGCCAGTTCCTTCCCGGGCAGATACTCCACTCCGTCCCGGGGATACCAGCCGAGCAACGCCATGTAGTTCGACACGGCCTCGGGCAGGTAGCCGAGTTTTTTGAAAAACAGCACCGATGCGGCGCCCCGGCGCTTCGACAGCTTGCGATGATCCGTACCGACGATCTCCGAGATGTGCGCGTACTGCGGTTGCTCTAACTTCAGGGCCTCGTGGATTAAGATCTGCCGCGGCGTGTTCGAAAGATGGCCGACGCCCCGCACCACGTGGGTGATTTTCATTTCGTGATCGTCCACGACGACGGCGAAGTTGTACGACGGAAAACCGTTGGACTTGACGATGATGAAGTCGCCGATGAGACGCGAATCGAACTTCACGCGCCCCTGCACCTGATCGTCTACCACGATCTCCCGCGGGTCCACCTTGAATCGAACGGCGTAGGTTTCGCCGTTGCCCTGACGTTCGCTGACTTCCTCTTTCGAAAGGCCGCGACACTTGCCGTCGTAAACGTGGGGCAGGCCGAGTTCCTTCGACTTTTCCTGCTTCGCCGCGAGTTCACTGTCCGTACAGAAACACGGGTAGGCCAGGTCTTCGGCGAGCAGTCGGTCGACGTACTTCTGGTACGTATCGAGGCGCTCGCTCTGGCGATACGGCGTGTAGGGGCCACCGGCTCGCACGCCCTCGTCTTCTTTGATGCCCAGCCATTCCAGGGAATCGAGAATCAACTCCTCGCTTTCTTTGCTGGAGCGCTCCTGGTCGGTGTCTTCGACGCGTACTACGAAGGTGCCGCCGTGGGCCTTCGCGTGCAGGTAGTTGAACAACGCCGTGCGGGCCCCGCCGATGTGGAGGTAACCCGAGGGAGACGGGGCGAATCGTGTACGTACTTCTTGTGCCATAACTTTTGCGATGCTTAATATAAGCTCTGGAGATATTTGTGGAGACCGCGCCGGTAGATCTGCATGACGACGACGTAGCTGCCGTCGGGTTCGGCGTGGACCTTGACGATGCGCCCTTCCTGCTGGATGAGCTCTTTGATTTTGCCGCGGCCGTAGGCGCCCATGCGCGAAGAGATGGATCGCTCGCGGAGAATCAATTCCTCGGCGCGGGCCTTCGCCGGTTCCTCGCCGCGCAACCGGGCGTCCTCGCGCGAATCGGCGATCACCGTAACATACACCTGGTACGTGTTACTGGAGACCAGGCCCTCGCGGCGATAGAGCGCGGGCAGGGTGCTGCTTTCGGAAAGTCCGCCGTGGCCGCCCTCGGCCTCGACGAACCGTCCGGGGTGATAGGGGCGGGCCTGGGTCTCTTCCGCGGGGCTCCGGCAGGCGCCGGCGAGCAGCAACAGGAGGATCAGCGTTCCGGCTGTGCGTCGTCCTCGACCTCGCGGAAGCCCTCGTCGTCTTGCCGGAACGTGGGGTCGCCGAGAGGATCGTTCGGATCCGTGGTGCCCGGCTCCGGTTCGGGCCGGCGTAACTGTTCGGCTTGTTTTCTCTGCCATCGTTCGAGATTTTCCGGGCGGAAGGTGAGCGATACCGACCGGATTTGAGCCGGGAGGTCTTCGCCTTCAATCCGGAATACCACGGAACACGACGCGCGGGAGCGGTTGTCCTGTAAAGCAATGAATCCCTGCTCCAGCAGGTCCCGGAAATCCAGCTCCGCGCGGATGAGATCGCGTTCGCTGAAATCGAGGGGATAGTCCCGGGCGAAGTCCCCGCTGTCGACACCACTGCTGCGCTCCTGGCCGGGACGCACATCGAAATGCGTGTGCAGCATGACGCGCAGGGAGCGTTCTTTCGCCGTGCGCAGCGCCGTGTTCAGACAGAGTCGGTGGGCCGCCCGGGAGCCGCCGTAGCGCCGACTCTCGATCTCGGCCTGGCCGACGGTCTGGAGGACGTTCGGGCTGAGGAAACCTTCGGTCGTGAAGTTGTAGGTGACGTTTTGTTTTACCAGGAAAGAGGACGGTTGGCAATTTGCGGCGAGCAGTGTGAGAAGGAGCAAGATTTTACACCGAGGCGCCCAAAGAATTTTTTTAATACATGATACCACTTTACCGTCTCGGATCGTTTGCGAATGTAAAAGCTCTTCTTCAGCGTTCAACCAGAATCACGAGTTCCACGTGGGGCGTGCGCGGGAAAAAATCGAAGATGTGCAGTGACCCGGGTGCGTAGCCGTGGCCGAGCAGGCCTTCGAGATCGCGATCCAGGGTCGCGGGATTGCAACTGCTGTAGAGAATCGCGGGGACCGTGCCGGCGAAGGCGTCGATCTGCTCACGGGCCAGGCCGCCCCGGGGCGGGTTGATGATGGCGAGACCGGTGTCCGCGGCGGGAGCGACGGCGTGCTTGTAAAGATCCAGGGAGTGGAAGTTACCGGCGTAGCTCCGTTTCTTGAAGTTGCTCCGGGCGAACTTGAGCGAGCTGGAATGATTGTCGTAGCCGTCGTAGCGTTCCCCGAGAAGATCGCGTACGTAGCCGCCGATGAGTCCGTGGCCGCAGAAGAGTTCGACGGTGTTCGGTTGTCCCGGTGGCACGAGCGATCGCAGGGCGTCGAGCCAGGGCTGCAACAGATGACGATTCGTTTGACTGAAACCGTCGTCGGGGCGGTCCCAGTCCAGGCCGTCGATCTCCAGGTCGTCCAGGGAATCGTAGAAGATCGACGGATCGCGCGGGCCGCGGCGACCGCGTCGCGGTGTGGGAACGCTCGCGGGGTCTTCTCTAAACGTACGGCGATCTTCGATTAAGACGGCGTTGATTTGCGGATCCAGTTGTTTGCAGCCGTCTTCGGGCAGGTCGATGAGGTCGTTCGACGACGGGGCGTAGAATCCCACGAGCACGTCGTCACCGTCGCGGCGGACGTGCAATCGCGTCCGCGCTCGATAACCGTCCGGCGGACTTGTGTGCACGACCTCGGCGATGCCGTTTGCCCGCAGTTGTTCGCGTACAGTGCGCAGGTGTTTGTGTTCGTTCAGTAGATCGAGCTTGAGCTGAAGTTCGCTTTCCGGACTCAGGTGGCGAAACGAACAGCCGCCGCAGCGCGGATAGACCGCGCAGTCGCTGCTGATGCGTTCCGGGGCCGGGCTGAGAATTTCGACCGCGCGCGCGAAGAGCAGGCGCGCGTTGCTTTGCATCACCTCGGCGCGGACTTCTTCGCCGGGCAGGGCGCCGTGCACGAACACCGTGCGGTCCGTGGTGGAATCGTGAGCGAGGGTGTAGCCGTTCTGGACCCACTTGCGCGGTCGGAGAATCATGTTATTGGAAGAGACGCGATTGTTCGGTGGCGTCCCGGTCGTCGCCGTCTTCGTCGGTATCGATGGCCTGTTTGTCGAGGCTGCCGTCGTCCCGGCGTTCGAGATACTCGAGTTTCTTTTCGGCCTGTTCGAGTTTTTCGCGACAGACCTGGCGGAGTTGCATGCCCTTTTCGTAGGCCTTGATGCTTTCGTCGAGGCTCAGCGATCCGCTTTCGAGCTGGCGGGTGATGGTTTCGAGTTCTTCGATGGCCTCTTCGAAGGACAGGATGGGGCCGCCGTTTTGGGAAGGCGTTTCGCCGGACTTAGTCGCGGCTTTGCTCGCTGCTTTTTTGGCCATGACGGCGTTCAACTTCTGGCGTGCTTACGAGGTTGCAAGCAGGTTTTGGGAGTCACTCCGAGGACCGAGGTACCGAGGGTTATTGAGAAGCCTTTGTCCGGGGACGCTCCTCACCTTCCTCGAAACCTCGGTCCTCGGAGTCGGTTTTCTTCACGCAAATCGAAACTTCATCTCCACATGCGCGGTGACTTCGATTTCGCTGGCGTGCAGCGTCGGTCCGTCTTCCCCGACGACGGCCTGGTCGATGTAAACCTCGGGAAAAACGTGGACGAGCTCACCGAGTTTGCGACCGGCCGCCGCGGCCACGGTGCGGGCCGTTTCCGTTCCCCGACTTACCGCTTCGTTCAGTACAGCTTCGCGCGCCGGGCCGGGATTGCTGAGAAACGATGATATCTCCAGTATCGGCGCATCTTCCATAAGCAGCATGGCCGTGTAGAACATCTGTAATGTTTCGGTGTGATTGGAGAAGCGCGCCGTGATTTCGCCGTGACCCTCAAAGCCGGTGAAGATTGATTGTTTCTCGCGATCGTACTGCGGCAGGACGCGCACATGCGATGCTTCGATGTGCAGATGCGCCGCGGGCGGCAGATCTCGCAGGCGGCTCAGAATGAGTTCCGCGCGTTGTTCGAGACGCTCGCGACATTGCTGGTAACTCGCGTCGTGCGTGTGTATGCGGAGCTGCGCCTGGATTGTATCGGGAACGAATCTGCGTTGCGTCGTTTCTGTCAGGACGATCATGTTTGACTAGATCTCGTGATGCGCATTGCTACCAGCGTTTTTCAGCGCAAGATGATACGCTGTTTCCTACCGTTTTGCTCGGAAACTCCGCACAAGCTTTCCACATTTTTTTATGCATCCCGGTAAAGAAACTTGCATTCGTTATTGATCCATTTAGGGCGACATGTAAGGTTTGGGGATATGGGAAGATCGTATCGGGAGCACGGCCATGAAATTCCAGGAGCACACTACATCATATTCGACTAAGACGGCGCATCATGCGCTGAGCCCGCTGAACGAGGGCATTCAGGACAACGGCGTCCTGGACTTTTCCATTCGTTCGTTCGAGGATCATCATCTTGTGATGGTCGGGAGTTTCGATCTCGACTACTACCAGGACGTGCAGATCGAATTCTCCGGCGTCAGTTATCTTTCCTGTCCCTCCGATTTTTCCGATGCATCGTTTCGCGAACTGGACCGCGAGGAATGCGCGGACCTCATTGAATTTCTCGGTGAATCCCTGGATCACGAAAGCCGCGTCTTCGCGGTGGACATCGCCGATTTCTACAACGTGAACACGCACTACATCGTCGCCGATGACGTGGACTTTCAGTTCGGCAAAGTTTACTTCTATCCCCGCGAGAACCTGGAGCCCGGTGAAAGCATTGCGCCGTGGGTGATGGGGCAGGCCGCGGGTTGATTTTTCTGCGCGCGGGAGGACGTTGCACCGCGCAATCCTACAAACACAGCTCGTCGGTTTCGAAGGCGCCGATGGAAACGGGTGCCGTGCGTGCGTTGCCGTTGCGATCCACCGTTACCGATGCAGACAGATCCACGCCGCCCTGGGTCAGCGTGCACGGCGACGTCGTCGTATAAGCGTAGGTCGTCGCATCCAGGACCGGCGCGTCCGCAAGCGTGCCGCAGCCGCCGAGGGTGAGCGGGCCGCCGCACGACGAGTTGACCATGGTCATGGTCAGCGAGGTGATGTTTACGGCCCCCTGGTCGGCGTACGGATTGGTCGAACAGCCCGTAAGATTGTTGTTACCGAATGCGACGGGCGTGGACGAAGCATTCGATTCGAAGACGCAGTAGTTCGTCGTCCCGCCGTTGCTCACGATGAGGTTGTTGTTCATGGAGATCGTGAGCGTGCCGCCCAGCTCTATGACGCGCGTGATGCCCGTCGATGTTCCACCGGCGATGATCGTGTTGTGTTCGAGACTCGCGTTGCTCCCGGTAATCTGCACGCCGATGGAGCGCCCGGCGCCGGTCATCTCTCCGGCGATGACGACGTTGTTCGTCATCGTATCGAGGCGGTTCCCGCCGCCGACGATGGCCACGCCGATCGTCGGCGAACTTCCATTGGATGCGCCGGCCTCGATGCGGTTCCTCGTGACGACGTTGTTCGTGCCCGTCGCCGTAACCGAAAGCGCCGTCGGCGCGAAGGCTCCGCCGCCGGTGTACGCGCCGGCCCGGATGTCGTTGTTGCGAATCGTAACGTTATCCGAAGAACCACTGAGATCGAGGCTTAGCGGACTCGTCGTTGCGGACGCCGGTGTTTCCAGGCGCAGCCCGTCGATGACGATGTCGGTCATGGAGGTGATCGTGAGTACAGTGATGCCCACGGTCGACGCGAGGATGCGCGACGTGTAAGTGTTGTTCGGATCGCGAAGCTGAAAATCCGTGGAGTAACCCCCGAAGAGCGAAACGCGCGACGCCGGAGTAATGGCGGCGGTGGTGTTGTAATCACCGGCAGCGACGTTTACGGCGCAGTACGTTCCGGCCGAAGCGCACGACGCTGTGACCGTGGTTATGGAGTTTGCGATCGTAAGTTTCGGCGCATCGCGCGTGCCGGCGTTTGCGTCGTCGCCGTCCGTGCGCACATAGGCAACGGCGTCGGCCACGAAGTAACTGTAGTTGATGTCGGCGGCGGCCAGGTTCAGGTTCGCGCTGCGGCACCCCGAGAGCGAAAGCGTGCGTGCGTCACCGGTAGTCCAGTTGGTCGCGGGCGTGAGGGTGACGACGGTGTCGTTGTTCGAGTACGATAAGCTTGCGTTGCCGAGCGTTCCGCCCGCGCTGCATGCGGACGGATCGAGTTTCGTATCGAACGTAAACGTCAGTGTGTCGTGGCGTTGGATGGCCGACGTGTTCGGTGCCGAGGTCGCAATCAGCAGCGGCGTTTGCGCGGGAACGAGATACAACAGATAGCCCAGCGCCGGATTGCATTCCGCGTCGGAAGCGAGGCAATCGGCGCTGTCGCAATGGGCAAGCCCGAGCAACAGCAAGGCGACGGCGAAAGAACCGCGGGAACGCACGGGGCAAAAGTACCGTGAGCTGTTCGATGCATCAAGCGAAATACGGCCGCGGAGAACCTCTTGCCGCGTCATCCCATCACTCCAACCGCCGCACCAACTCCGCCAGCTCCGGCGCCGGTGCTTCGCCGCGGCGCTTAAAGATCTTCTCACAATCACTTAAGAACCGCGCACTGTCGTAGCGATTCTCGGGGCCCCAGGCCAGCGGCGGCACGTACTTCTCCGGATGCCCGCCGAAGACGTTGGCGCCGGCGTCGATGACCGTGCCGGTGTTCAGCATGGTACCGATGGCCGTCTTCACGCAATCGCCGACGAGCGAACCGAACTTAATGCGCCCGGTGTTTACGAGCACGTTGCCTTCGACGCGCAGGCGAATCTCGCCGTAGTTGTTTTTCAGATCGCTGGTGGTCGTGAGCGCGCCCAGGTTCACCCAGCGGCCGAGGATGCTGTGGCCCACGAAACCCTCGTGGTGTTTGTTACTGAAACGATCGAAGATGGAGTTTTCGATCTCGCCGCCCGCGCGCACATGCCGGCCGAGCACGCAGCCGCCGGTGAGGCGCAGGTTATCCAGGCGCGCGTCGGGCCCGACGTAGGCCGGACCTTCGATGTAACAGAACGGCGAGACCTGCACGTTGCGGTCGAGGATGATCGGTCCGCCCCGCGTATCGAAGACCGAGCCCGGCAGCACTTCCGCATCCGAGTGCACGTGTAGATCTTTTGCATCGCCGATGATCTCGATGCCGCGCAATTCCTTTGCGTTCTTGAGTTGCGTTGTTTCGTCGTTAAGCCAGGCCTTCAGATCCGTTTCCAGTCGCTCGGGAATACGATCGAGCAAGTCCAGCAACGGCACGTACTCCGAGGTCACGATGCGATCAAAGCCGTCGACGGAGTCGTCGCGGGTGATTTCGTGCGGCGCGCGTTCCGGTTTGCGGCCCAGGGCCCGGCAGGAACGCACACCTTCGATGGAAGACACCAGGCGTTCGTAGTCGGCGTCGGCGTGGTAGTAGTAGAGCTGCGCGCCGGGTTCTTCAAAACGGCGCAGGCGTTCGAGGGTCGTGTAGATGCCGTCGCAGAGCGAGAAGATGGAACGGAAGCGTGTGAACGGCCGCGCCTCGGGGCGGTCGTCGTCGATCAGCAGAATTTTCGCGGGCTCCGTCACGGACGGACAGTGTGACTACAGCCCGCCGGATTCGGAAACCGATTTTTTAACTTACTCCACCGTCACCGACTTTGCCAGGTTTCGCGGCTGATCCGGCTCACAACCGCGTTCCACGGCGACATAGTACGCGAGCAGTTGCAGCGGCAGAACCGCGAGCAGCGGGGAAAGAAGTTCCGGACAGTCCGGAATCGCGAAGCTGTAGTCCGACATGGACGGGACCAACTCGTCGCCTTCCGTGTGGATGGAGATGATCTTACCTTTGCGGGCGCGTACTTCTTCGATGTTCGAAACCATCTTCTCGTAGATGTCGCCCTTCGGAGCAATGCAGACCACCGGCACCTCATCGGTGATGAGGGCGATGGGGCCGTGCTTGAATTCGCCGCCGGCATAACCCGAGGCGTGAATGTACGAAATCTCTTTGAGCTTGAGTGCGCCTTCGAGAGCCGTGGGATGATTCCAGGAGCGGCCCAGAAAAACGAAGTCCTTCGTTTCGCGGAAGTCCTTCGCCCATTCCTTGATGACGTCCGCGCGTTCCAGAATGGCGTCCATGTGGTCCGGCAGGCGCCGAATGTGTTCGAAGAGTTCCTGACGTTCCTCTTTGCCGACGAGCCACTTAATGCCGCCGAGAAAAACCGAGTACAACAGAAGATGCAACAACTGCGCGGTATAGGCCTTCGTGGAGGCCACACCGATTTCCGGGCCGGCCATGAGATCGATGTAGGCGTCCGACTCGCGGGCGATGGTGGAGTTGACGTTGTTCACGAACGAGAGCACGCGCAGGAACTTCGCCTTGGCTTCGTAGATGCCGGCGATGGTGTCCGCGGTTTCGCCGGACTGGGAGATGGCGATGACCTTCG
Organism: Leptonemataceae bacterium; assembly: GCA_965227295.1. Taxonomy (GTDB): domain Bacteria; phylum Spirochaetota; class Leptospiria; order Leptospirales; family Leptonemataceae; genus JANSYA01. The sequence goes on from OZ245742.1 coordinate 1,943,740, forward strand.
TGTCTCCCTCGGCCACGGGGTTGCGGTAGCGAAACTCGGAAGATAGATCCACCTCGGTGGAGACCTTGGTCAAACGTTCGAGGTACATCTTACCGACCATGCCGGCGTGCCAGGAGGTCCCCGCGCTTACGATCATGAGGCGCGAGAGCCGCACCAGGGATTCGTTGGAGCCGGCCTTTTCGGGAAACAATACTTTGCCGTTCTCGCCGATGCGCTCCTGGATGATGCGCCGGAACATGCCGGGTTGCTCCATGATCTCTTTGAGCATGAAGTGATCAAAGCCGCCCTTGTCCAGGTCGCTCACTTTGATTTCGATCTTCTTGAGTTCGTAGGGGACCTCGTTGCTCCCGTCACCATTGTACACGTGCAGTTTGTCTTTGGTGATCCAGCCCCACTGGCCGTTTTCGAAGATGTAGTGTTCGTAGGCCAGGGGCACGACCGCGGGAACGTCGGAGGCCAGGAACGCCTCGCCGCGGCCCTGGCCGTAAATCAGCGGGGAACCGTCCCGGGCGAAGAAGATGCGATCGGGCGTTTCGTCGTAGATCAGCACGAAGGCGTAGCGGCCTTCCAGGCGACGGACGGTGGCGTGCACGGCCTCTTCGATGGACTTTCCTTTCTTAATATAGTCTTCGACCAGGTGCGGGATGATTTCGGTGTCCGTGTCCGAATGGAAGACGTGGCCTTCGCGAATGAGTTCGTGGCGGAGTTCGTAATGATTCTCGATGATGCCGTTATGCGCCACGGCGATGTGCTTGTTTTCGTCGGTGTGCGGGTGGGCGTTGGTTCGATTGGGCTCGCCGTGAGTGGCCCAGCGCGTGTGACCGATGCCCATGCGGCCTTCCACGGGGTGGTCGTGGAGCAGGGCCTCCAGGTCTTTGATTTTGCCTTTCTCTTTACGAACGTGGATTTCGCCTTTGTCGAGGATGGCGACGCCGGCCGAATCGTAACCACGGTATTCCAGGCGCGTCAAACCTACCAGCAGGACCGAGTCCACGGACTTCGGGCCGATATAACCGACGATACCACACATAATCGGCCAAGGATTTAGAAGCGGGACCCCGGATCAAGGACGAAAGACATCACAATTTCCCTCTACAGATGTAAGTGTGGCGGAAGGGATACACACCTGCTTTGAGAAAAATCAACGGCCTCGCAAAGAAAGTTCCTTCTATATAAAAGCCGCCGTGAAATCACGGGAAAACACTATGACGCGTATAGTCGCCACCGCGACCGGCCTGCCGGCGAACTACTACAGCCAGGACGATCTTATCGCCGCCTTTCGGAGTATCTGGGCCGGGCGGCACTACAACCTGGACCGCCTGGAGCAATTCCACCGCAACGTCCTCGTCGGAGGCCGGCACCTGGCGCTGACCATTGACGAATACCAGGCCCTGAAGGGCTTCGGAGATTCCAACGACGCCTGGACCCGCGTGGCCCTGCAGCTCGCCGAAGAAACCGTAAGCGCCCTCCTGGAAAAAGCGCGGCTTCCGGCCAGGGGCGTCCACCAGATCGTCTTCACGACCGTGACCGGTCTGGCTGTGCCCTCGATCGAAGCGCGGCTCATGAACCGTCTGGATTTCGACACTGCCACCAAGCGCGTGCCGCTCTTCGGCCTGGGTTGCCTGGCCGGCGCCGCGGGCCTCGCTCGATTGTACGATTACCTGCACGGCCATCCGGACGAGGCGGGCATTCTGCTTTCGGTGGAACTGTGTTCATTGACGTTGCAGCGCGAAGACCTGTCGATTCCGAACATCATCTCGAGCGGTCTCTTCGGCGACGGCGCCGCCGCGGTGTTGATGGCCGGCGCGAACCATCCGCTCTCCAACGCCGGCGGCGACTTTCTGGAACATCCGCGGCCGAAGGTCCTCGGCTCCAGGTCGATCTTCTTTCCCGACTCGGAGCGGGTGATGGGCTGGGACATCGTCGACAGCGGATTCAAAGTCGTGCTGTCGTCGGACGTGGCGCCGTTCACGCGGACGCACTTGCGGCCGGGCGTGGACGCGTTCTTAAGTGAGTATGATCTTACCTTAAAGGACATGGGCGTGTTTGTCGCCCATCCCGGCGGACCGAAAGTCATTGAAGCCATGGCCGAGGCCCTCGAGATCGACGTGAGCGAGCTGCAACTCTCATTGGACAGCCTGGCGCAGGTCGGCAATCTTTCGTCGGCGTCGGTGCTCTTCGTCCTTCAGGAAACGCTCAAACAAAAACGGCCCGCGCCGGGAACCTACGGTTTGCTGATGGCCATGGGCCCGGCCTTCTCGGCGGAGGCCGTGTTGTTGCAGTGGTGATTCCCATGCCGGATATCATCTTACATATTACACCAACGAAAGTCGCCTTTCTCGTTTTCGTCCTGCTGCTCGCCGTGCAGCGCATTTTTGAGTTGCGACTCAGCAAACGTAACGAGGCCGCCATGCTGGCCCGGGGCGGCCGGGAGCATGCGCCCGGGCATTTCCGATTTATGAAGGTCGTGCACACGCTCTGGTTCGTGGCCATGATCGTGGAAGTCCTGTTGTCGCCGTACGCCTGGTTTGTCTCGCTCATTGCCGGGCCGGCCTTCGTTTTCTTTTTGCTCGGCCAGTATCTGCGCTACGCGGCGATTCGTACGTTGGGCGCGCGCTGGTCGGTGAAGATCCTCACGGTGCCGGGGGAACAATCCGTGGCGCGGGGCATCTATCAGTACATTCGCCACCCGAACTACCTGGGCGTGATCCTGGAAATCGTTGCGGTGCCGCTCTTGCACGGCGCCTGGATCACGGCGTTAGTGTTTTCGATTTTGAACGGGATCGTGTTGTGGATTCGCATTCGTGCGGAGGAGCAGGCGTTGGTGGAAGTGAACGAGTACGCTGCGAACTTTGCCGGGCGGCCGAGATTTGTTCCGGGGCTGTCCTCGGAGTGAAAAAATCATGAACGATACTGAAATCGAAAACGCCGTCGCCGCTGTCCTCCGCGATCAGTGCAACGTGACGAAGGACATTACCTCGCAGTCGCGACTGGCGGAGGACCTGGGCCTGGACTCCGTGGGCATGTTGACCATGGCCGTAGAAGTGGAAAATTATTTCCAGACCGTGCTCGGTGAGGCGCCGGAAAAGCCGCCACGGACGGTGGCGGACGTCGTGGCCTTGCTGCGTGAACGACTCTCGGAGCAGGGACGCTAATATTCATGGAAAACACATTAACGCAGGCTCTGGTGAACGCGGCGCGGACCGGCGACGGGGTGCGCTTCTTTTCCCGGAGCGGCAATGTAGAGGTCTTCCCGTACTCTCGATTGCGTGAAGACGCCGCTCGCGCCGCCGGTCACCTGCGCGCCGCCGGCGTCAGGCCCGGCGATACGGTGGCCTTGATTCTCTCTACATCCTACGAATTGGTGACGGCCATCTTCGGTGTCCTGTTCGCCCGGGCCGTGCCGACGTGCCTCGCCACGCCGCGTTTGGGTCGCATGAACGACTACGCCGAAGCGACGACCGCGATGCTGAATGCGGCCCGGGCCAGGCTGCTGGTTACGGACGCGAGCGCAACGAAGTCCATCGCCCCCATTGCCGCGAACGCGGAACTGCGGCCCGCCGTAATGACTCCGGACGCCTTAATGCAAGATGGTACGCAATTAGAGGAAGACGTCTCCCCCGACGACCTGGCGTTGATTCAGTTCTCCAGCGGCACGACGGTGGCGCCGAAGCCGGTGGGGCTGAGTCACGGCAACATCACGGCGAACGCCCGGGCTATCCTCAGTACGTTTCCGGGGAATATTAGCGATCATAGCGGTTGCTCCTGGCTGCCGTTGCACCACGACATGGGGCTCATCGGCGGCCTGTTTACGGCGGTCCTGGCACCCGGCAACATGACGTTTCTGCGGCCGGAAGACTTCATCGCCCGGCCGGCGACCTGGCTGCGCGCGCTGAGCGAGTCGAAGGCGACAATCTGTCCGGCGCCGAACTTCGCGCTGCAAATCTGCACGGATCGCATCAAGGACGAAGAGATTGCGGAGCTGGACCTGTCGCACTGGGAGATTGCGTTGATCGGGGCCGAGACCGTGCGTGAACACACCCTGCGTCGTTTCGCGGATCGTTTCGCACCGGCGGGCTTTCGCTACGAGAGTTTCACGCCGGTCTACGGTCTGGCCGAAGCAACACTCGCGGTAACTTTTAGTGACCCAGGGTTAGCGCCGAAGTCCGTGCGGTTGCGGCGTGCGGACCTGGGTGAGGGGCGGGTGAGCGCGTTGAACGGTTCCGCGGCCGTGGAGGATACCCCGGACGCCGTTTCCGTCATGAGCGTGGGCCGGCCCCTGGACGGCATGGAGCTGCAGATCCGGAATGCGGAAGGCGGCGTCCTTCCGGAGGATCGGGTGGGGCGCATCTTCGTACGCGGGGCTTCGGTGATGCAGGGCTACTTCGGCCGCGCGGAAGACACGGCGGCGGCCGTGCAGGACGACGGCTTTCTGGATACCGGTGATCTGGGTTTCTTGCACGACGGCGAACTCTACATTTACGGCCGGGAAAAAGACATCATCATTCTCAACGGACGCAATCACGATCCGCAGACGATTGAGTTCGCTCTGGATCGTGTCGCCGGTTTGCAGCACGAACGCGCGGCGGCCGTGCCCATCGAAGATGCCGGGCGCGGAACAGAGGGCTTCGCGGTTATCGTCGAAAAAGAGAAGGGCAAGGGCGTGGACCCGGAGGACCTGGCCGTGCAGGCGCGGGAAGCCGTGATCGGCGCCACGGGGCTCATTCCCGACCGGGTCGTGGTGCTGGAGATCGGTCGCCTGCCGCGGACCACGAGCGGTAAGATCAAACGCGGGACCGCGCGCGAACTTTTGCTGAGTGACGGTCTGGAGATCTTAGCGCTTAGCGAGCGGTGAGAGCGTGACCGCGGAGTACGACATCGTCATTGTGGGCGGCGGCCCCGCCGGACTCGCCGCGGCGATCGTTTCCGGACGCAACGGGCTGCGCACGTTAGTTGTAGATCGCAAGAAGTTACCAAACGAACATAAAGTCTGCGGGGAAGGTTTGATGCCCTCGGGACTCGCGGTGCTGGAAAACCTGGGCGTACTCAAACATCTCGGTACGGCGGATTCCCGGGAATTCCGCGGCATTCGTTATACGATGGACGGTGCTCCCGGGAGCGTCGTGGCGGCGGAGTTTGCGGAAGGCCCCGGCCGCGGCATTGCCCGGCGGAACCTGGCGCGGGCCATGCTCGCGCGTCTGGCGAACTTTGAGTGCGTGGACGTGACCGGAGAAAGGCGCTGCGTGGCGCTGGAAAAAAGCGACGGCGGAATGCGACTGGTCCTGGCGGATCTTAGCGGGCGACGGACCGGCATCGCGGCGCGTCTGGTGCTGGGTGCGGACGGACTGAGTTCTACTGTGCGTAAGTTAGCGGGTCTGGATCGTACCGGCGCGCGATCCGCAGGCAAACGACCACGTTGGGGCGCACGCTGGCACTTCCCGGTGACGCCCTGGACGGAAGGATTGGTGGACGTGCATTTTGCCGCGTCCCATGCGGGCGGCAGCATGGAAGCCTATGTAACGCCCGTCGGCCCGAACGAAACCGGCGTCGCCTTTTTGTGGGATCGTGAACGTTTGTCGGCAGCCCGCGGCGCCGCCCTTCATGAGACGTTACTTGCGGAGTTCCCGGAAATTCAGGCCCGCATTGCGAACGCAGAGCCGTTGCCGGACGGCGGCGCGGTGGGCCCGCTGCGTCGTCGCGCGACGGCTCAAACGGCGGACGGTGTCGTGCTGATGGGCGACGCTGCCGGTTACCTCGACGCCATGACCGGGGAGGGCCTGTCGCTTGCGTTTGAGCAGGCCCTGGCGTTCGAGGAGTGCGTGATTCCGGCGCTAAGTTGCGATAAACACAAGCTTGTATCGAGTCAGGCGCTCCGCGGTTATCAGCGTCGCTATCGCGGCATTGTGCGCAGCTATTATCTTACGACGAACCTCGTGTTGTGGTTGTCCCGGCATCCGCGATTGTTCGCCCGGGTGTTGCGCGGACTCGCGCATCGCCCCGCGGTGTTTCAGCACATGCTCTCGGTGAATATGGGTACGCGATCCGTGCTGGCGTTGCCCGTGGCTGAGTTGCCGGGATTTGCCTGGGGTACGGTGCGCTGAGCCGCCGTGATTTCGCTCCGTTCGTCGGCTGGAATCAGCCGTACCCAAAAATCCTTAATATACACTGGCCTTCACTTACTTCACGATCCGGAGCGTGTGCGAACTACCCGGGCGTTTCCGGTAGTTCAAGAGTTGCGGTTCACGGCGTTTGCCGGGATGAACATGAAGTAAGTTGCAGTATAGTGAAGGGGATCTTTTGGCTACGGCTGAGCGGGAGTTGTGGATTTTCGTTTTGTTAAGACTGTCCGTCTCGACCCGGACGCGGATTTGCGGTTCAGCTACCGTAACGTCTCTTGCGACGCCGCCGCCGGGGAATTATGCTTTCCGCCGATGCGGAAAGCCGGCGGTTCAGAACTCTCGCTGAAGCGAGAATTCTGCCGGTCCGCCTTACCACGTCCCCCGGCCCAACCTCCGTTCGTCAGCTGGAACCAGTTGTACCCATGAAAGGCTTAATTTAAACTCACCGCCACTTACCTTGCGGTTCGGGGCGTGTCTGAACGTTCAGCGAGTTTTCGGTGGTTCAAGAGCTGCGGTTACATGGCACGAATCCGCGGCTCGCGCTGCGTCACGGGATGTAACTTCCACATCTCATTCGCATACTGGCGAATCGTTCGGTCCGAGGAAAACTTACCGGAGCGAGCGGAGTTGAGGATCGAACGTCGCGTCCAGTGACTCGCATTCTGGTAGTCCGCGGAAATTCGGTCCTGGATGTCGCAGTAGGCATCGAAGTCCGCCAGCAGAAGATAGTGATCTCCGCCGTAGACCAGGGCATGAAAGATCTCCTGAAAGATACCGGGCTCGCGGCGATTGAAGTAGTTGCCGCGCACGGCTTCGAGGACGCGGTGCACGCGTTCGTTTTGTTCGTAGATTTCCACGGGGTTGTAGCCGTTCGTACGAAGATGCTCGACTTCCTCGGTGGTCTTGCCGAAGATGTAAACGTTCGCCGCGCCGGCTTCTTCCAGAATCTCCACGTTTGCGCCGTCCAGCGTGCCCACGGTGAGCGCGCCGTTTAACATGAACTTCATGTTGCCGGTGCCCGAAGCTTCCATGCCCGCCGTAGATATTTGTTCGCTGAGGTCGGCCGCCGGAAAGATGCGCTCGGCGAGACTTACGCGATAGTTCGGAAGAAACACCACTTTCAGAAGATCGCCGATGTCCGTGTCGGCGTTGATCACCTCGGCCACGCTGCAAATCAACTTGATGATCATGCGCGCGCGATGATAGCCCGGCGCCGCTTTGCCGGCGAAGATCACCGTGCGCGGGGCGTAGCTGTTGCGATAACCGGCGTCGCTCTTGAGTCGCTGGTACTCGGAGATCACGCGTAAGATGTTCAGGTGCTGGCGCTTGTACTCGTGGATGCGTTTGATCTGCACGTCGAACATGGAATGCGGGGAAACGTGCACGCCGGTTTCGAACTGAATGATCTTCGCCAGTTGCTCCTTGTTATGCAGTTTCACCCGGCGCCAGTCTTCCTGAAAGCCCGCGTCGCTTGCGTGATCATCCAGGGCGCGTATTTCGTCCAGGTCCTTCTGCCAGCCCCGGCCGATGCGCGCGATGATCAAATCCGCCAGATCGGGGTTGGCCGACGGCAGCCAGCGGCGATGCGTAATCCCGTTCGTTTTGTTTTGAATAAGGTCGGGCCGCAACTCGTGGAAGTCCCGAAAGACGCGCTCCTGAATGATCTTCGTATGCAGCGCCGCCACCCCGTTCACGGCCGACGAACCGATGCACGCCAGGTTCGCCATGCGCACCTTTTGTACGGAACCTTCTTCGATGATCGACAGACTGCGGATCTTCGCGTCGTCCACGCCCTGTTCGCGGAGTTCGTCGAGGAAGCGTTGGTTGATTTCGTAAATGATTTCCAGGTGCCGCGGGAGCAGCTCTTCGAAGAGTTCCACGTCCCATTTTTCGAGGGCCTCGGGCATGACCGTGTGATTCGTATATGCAAGCGAGCGCCGGGTTAGATCAAACGCGCGATGCCAGTCCAGCAGATGTTCATCCACCAGGATGCGCATCAGTTCGGCGACGGCGACGGCCGGATGCGTATCGTTCATCTGGAAAAACACACGTTCGGGTAGTCGGTCCCAGTCATCGCCTTCTTCGGCCTGGAAGGTCGCGAGGGCGTCCTGTACCGTGGCGGCGACCAGTAAGTACTCCTGCTGTAATCTTAAGACCTTGCCCTGTTGGATGTTTTCGTTCGGATACAGCACCTTGGAAATCGTTTCGCTGCGTTGCTTGTCTTCGACGGCGCGGATGTAGTCGCCGTGATTGAAGTAATCGAAGTTGAACTCGGAACTGGCCCGGGACGCCCACAGGCGTAGATGATTTACCGTGCGCGTATCGAAGCCGGGCTGCAAAATATCGTAAGCGTGAGCCTGCACGACCTCGCCGGGGATCCAGCGTGAGCGCACCACGCCCGCGTCGTCGACGTAACGTTCGGTATAACCGTAGAACTGAACCGGAAAGCTGAGATCCGCGCGATGGATCTCCCAGGGATTGCCGCGGTTCAGCCATTCGTCCGGCGCTTCTTTCTGATAACCGTCGACGATCTGTTGATGAAAGATGCCGAACTCGTAACGAATGCTCGCGCCGCTGCCGGGCAAATCCAGGCTGGCCAAACTTTCCAGGAAACACGCCGCGAGACGCCCGAGGCCGCCGTTGCCCAGGCCGGCGTCCGGTTCGTACTGCGCAATCTCGTCCAGATCGTATCCGAAAGAGGCGAGGGTCTTCGCCGCCGCCTCGCGCATGCCCAGGTTCACCAGGTGCGCCGAAAGCAGGCGACCCATCAGAAACTCCATCGATACGTAGTACAAACGTTTCGCTTTGCGCTCGCGAATGAGTGATTGCGTGTGATTCCAGCGATCGATGAGAAAGTCCCGCACGGTATAGGCCAGGGCCTGGTAGATGTCGGCGCCGCTGATGCTGTCCTTGTACTTGCAGACCGTGTACTCCAGGTGATGGACGAAAGCCTTCGTGAGGGAGTCCAGATCGATGTTCGGCTCGCGATCCATCATCTCCCAGAGTTTGCGGCGGGCGGCTTCCGCTTCAGGATGCAGTGTCGTGCTCATACGGGGTGGTTCCTCTTTTTGCTTTCCGGCGCAGGGTGCATGGTGCCCTGGTTTGCTTTCGGCGGCCGGCGACCGTACTTCAACCGTCGTCGAAAATCCTGCAACACGTTCATGAAGTAAACGTAGGCCTCGTGGGGCGTCTCATAGGGGCTGAAGTACTTGTGCACGTCGCCGTCGTTCCAGTACTTCGTGCTCATGTAATAAAAATGATCCGACGTTTGCAGCTTGCGAAACGTGTCCAGCAGCGTCGGATCACCGGTGGCGTGCACCCGGTCCTCCATTTCGTAGAGGGCCGCCGTCGCCTCCCGCTGCATGGAATTTCCCTGCCAGGCGGAAAGGTCGCGTTCGGTGTCGGCCCAGGAGACGGCCTCCTCGCTTTCCACCGCGCCCACCGCCGGATAACGGCGCATGCATTCGCTCACGGTGCGGAAATCAAAGTCCGGGTGTCGTTTTACAATCTCGGGCAGGGAGCGCATGAAGTCGAAGATGCCCGTGTCGGCCCACTGGTGTTCGCCGAAGGTTTCGAAGTCCATGAAGAGATTTACGACGTTGCCGTTGCCGGCCACGGCGTGGGTCCAGCGGCCGAACTTCTCAGCGGTGAGCGGCCATTCGCTCCACGCCTTCGAAGAAAAACGAAAGGCGATGTCGTCCGAGAGCTGGTAGTTCTTGGTCAACAGCTTGAACGACGGTGCGCCCCGGGCGTGATAGACGTAGTTCGGCGAGCGCCAGTCCAGCAGTCGTTCCGCGCCTTCGAGCAGCATGCCCTCGAAGCCCATGTTCGCCGCCAGCTCGGCCGCGTGATTGTTGAAGATCAGCTCGGTGTTGCGAAAGGCCGTGGGGCGAACGCCGAATTCTTTGCGCATGAGGGCGCCGTGCAGGCGGACCTGGGCCTCGAATTCCCGATCGCTGAAGATCGACGAGAGTGAGTGATAGTAGGTCTCTCCGAGAAACTCCACGCGGCCGGTGTCCGCGAGACGTTTGAAGTTATCGAGGACCTCGGGCTGCCAGGCGCGCAGCTGCTCGATGAGCGTGCCGGTCAGGGCGAAGGTGCAGCGAAAGTCGGTGTCCTGCTTTTGAATGACGTCAAGCAAGAGCTCGGTCATGGGCAGATAACACTTCTCACCGACTTTACGCAGGATCCGGCGATTGGCCTCTTCGTCGAAGTAAGAGCCGGAACCGATGTCGAAGAAATGGTAGGGACGCAGCCGAAAGGGCTGATGCACCTCAAAGTAGAAGCAGACCGAAATCATGTTGTACCTCCGCAGGGCGGACGGGCGGCCGGGGTCAGGAATGCCCTTCCCGGCCGCACCGGGAGTCTGATTCTACGAACTGGTTATCCGAACGGATGAGTGCAAACGCTCCGAATGTATGTATGTGGCAATTGCCGCCGGAGTCGTAGTCAATAATTAAATCGTCAGTTTATTTACACGAGAACTATTTTAAAACGGCGCGGCTTTTCTATTCATTATGAGAAAAAGAGTAAGAAGCAAACTCAAGCACGCGCATTGAGTTTGCGTCTTAGAACGTTTCTCAAATTGTAGATTCGTTATCCTGCGTTCAGTTGATCATAGACGGCTTCAATCTTTTCCGCCGCGGTGGACCAGGTGATGTTGCGCACCTCGGCCTTGCAGTTGGCCCGCAATTGCACGCGCCCCCGGCTGTCCTGGAGGACCCCCACGATCGCGTCGGCGATGGCCTCGACGTCCCAGAAATCCACCTTGATGCAGTTGGAGATGATCTCGCTTACACCGGACTGTTTCGAAACGATGACGGGCACGCCGTGGACCATGGCCTCCAGCGGCGAAATGCCGAAGGGTTCCGAGACCGAGGGCATCACGTAGAGGTCGCTCATGGCGTAGATGCGTTGTACCTGGTCATGATCGAGGAAACCGGTGTAGTGAAAGTACTTGCCCACGCCCAGGTCCGCGGCCAGTTCGATCATGCGCGCATACATGTCGCCCGCGCCCACCATCACGAAGCGTACACCCCTGCCGCCCAAACGTTCCACCACGCGCCGGGCGGCGCGTACGAAGTAGTCGGGGCCTTTCTGGAAAGTAATGCGACCGAGAAACAGTACGATGTGTTCGAGGATGGGCCGGTCGTCGACGTGCGTGTCGTCCGGGACGGTGGAGCCCGGGCCGGGATAGGCCGGCACCGGCGCCGCGGCGGTGAGTTTCGGCGGGAGGCTGAACTCCACGGCGTTGTGAATGGCCGCAATCTTCTCCGGAGCCACGCCGTAGCGCTCGATCAGAATGTGCTTCGTGTAATTGCTCACTGTAATGACCCGGTCGCAGGCGTGCAGGGCCGTGCGCTCCAGATCGTAAATGTACTGGTTTACATGTTCACCACTCCGATCAAACTCCGTCGCGTGGATGTGGCAGACCAACGGCACGTTCGCCGCGCGGCTGGCGGCCAGGGCGGCGGGAAAGGTCATCCAGTCATGGGCATGCACGACGTCGTACTCGCCTTTGCGGATCAGCAGGCCGGCCAGGGCGGCGAAGTGATGGATCTCCTCGTACAGGTGATCGCCGTAGCCGCCGCGCAGAAAGGGACTGCCGCCGTCGTCGATTTCCGTGCGTGTGTGCACGGCTTGCTCTTCGTGTTGGAGCACGGCCGCATGGCTCTGGTGAGTGAGGGAAGTTTCGTAAGGCCGGACTGTGACGCCGCTTTCGGCGAAGTGTTCGATCGCAGTATAGTAGGATTTGACCTCGTCCGCGGTGAACAGGGCCCGGCGAGGCGAAAAGATGCGGACCCCGTCCTCGACGTACTCCGCGGCGGCGGCGGAAGGAAGCAGAAAGTCCACGGAATGGCCGCGGGCCGCCACGGCGCGGGCCAGGCCGCGGCAGGCGATGCCGAGCCCGCCGGTAATGCGAGGAGGGTATTCCCAGCCGATCATAAAAATCCTGTGCTTATGCGATTGCATCGGAAACCCCTCCGAATTCTGAGACGTGTTGCCCGAGTGCCGTCGAGTGTTTGCGGGTCGTCAATGAAAAAACACGTTCATCAATCTTTTGCGGGAAATTCTCACGGATTTGTCATTTAAGTCCCGCACACTTACTTTCGTCCCGCACGGCGGTCGGCCGTACCCGCCGGGGGCGACACCGGACCGCGACGGCGGCGGGGTGAACTTCGCCCTGTTTTCGGAGCACGCGGAGTCCGTGGATCTCTGCCTCTTTACCGCGGACGGCCCGGACTTCACAGAGAGTCATCGCTTTACGTTGTCGGACTGCGCGGACGGTGTCTGGCACGGCTACGTGCGCGGGGCCGGCCCGGGTACGCTCTACGGCTATCGGGTGTCCGGTAGCGGGCAGAGTTTCGATCCGAAACTGTTAGCCATCGATCCTTACGCCCGGGAGTTGTTCGAAGATCCCAACGCGGAACGCTATCGTGACGGCGGCGGTCCGCCGGCCGTCGTTACGGGGGCCGCCGATTTCGATTGGGGCGATGATCGTCGGCCGGAGACGCCCTGGTCGCGCACGCTGATCTACGAGGGGCACGTGAAGGGACTGAGCCGGCGCCACCCGGACGTACCGGAAGCGGAACGCGGTCGTTACGCGGGCGTCGCTTCGGATGCGATGATCGCGCACTATCGCGAACTCGGTGTCAGCGCGGTGGAGTTGTTGCCCGTGCAACAGCACATCGACGAGCCGCATCTCATCGAGCGCAAACTTACGAACTACTGGGGTTACGCGACGATCGCGTACTGTGTTCCGGATCTGCGTTACGCAACGAGCGCTGCTTCGGCGGTGCGTGAGTTTCAGGAGATGGTCCGGCGATTGCACGCCGCGGGCATCGAGGTGATTCTCGACGTCGTGTTGAATCACAGCGGCGAGGGACCGCGCGAAGATCCCGGCCGTTCGTTTCGCTTGATCGACGATCTGAGTTACTACCACACCGTTTCCGCGGAAGACCGCCGTTACTACGATGCGAGCGGTTGCGGCAATACTCTGCGACTTTCTCATCCGCGGGTGTTGCAGTTCGCTCTGGATTGTTTGCGCTACTGGGCAAGCGTGTTTCACGTGGACGGTTTTCGTTTCGACCTGGCCGCGTGCCTTGGGCGTCGCGGGGAAGAACACGACTTTCGTTTTGATCCGGGCGCGGCTTTTTTTACCGCCGTCGCCCAGGATCCGATTCTCGCCCCGCTTAAGTTGATTGCAGAACCCTGGGACCTGGGCGCAGACGGCTACCAGAGCGGAAACTTCCCGGCCCCGTTCTTCGAATGGAACGATCGCTATCGCGACGCGGTGCGGCGTTTCTGGCGCGGCGATGAAATTCCGTTACATGAAACCGCCGCGCGCCTGGCCGGCTCCGGGGACGTCTTCCCCCGGCGACGGAGTTCCGGCGGCGGCGTGCATACCGGTATCAGCTATGTGACGGCCCACGACGGTTTTACGTTGCGCGACCTGGTATCTTACAATCACAAGCACAACGAGGCCAACGGCGAAGACAATCGCGACGGCCATGAAGAAAACCTGAGCTACAACTTCGGCCTGGAAGGATCGGCGGAGGACAACCTGGAAGTCCAGGAGTTGCGTCGACGACAAATGCGCAATTTCATGGCGACGCTGTTTTTGTCGCGCGGGGTCATCATGTTTTCGGCGGGCGACGAGTACGGTCGCACGCAGGGCGGGAACAACAACGCCTACTGTCAGGACAACGAGATGACCTGGCTCGACTGGAACCTGGATGGCGCCGCCCTGGAGTTGCGCTCTTTTGTAAGTGATCTGGCGCGGCTGCGTCGGGAGCAGCGTTCGGTGCGGGAGTTTTTCGTGCACGGGGAGGCGGGCCTCGCCGGGGAGAACGTGGGCTGGCTCATGCCGTCGGGCGAGGAACCCGGCCATGAAGATTGGGCGCACACGCGGCGTTGCTTCGGGGCGATCTTTTTCCCGGACGGCGTCCTGCGGATCGCGGACGGACAGACGGTGCTGCTCGTCCTCTGGAATGTTTCCGATGCGGAGGTCGTCTTTCAACTGCCGTCACATTTGGCTGCTAAGAATGAATCAACAGAGGTTAGCGCCTGGTTGCGCCTCTTCGATACGGTGCAGCCCGGTTTTGATCGGGCGCGGCACGCGCGTCCCGGAGGAGACGTGTATCGCCTGCAGCCTCGATCCATGGCGGCCTTTGTTCCGGAAGGGAACGGGGGGCGCGCGTGATCGAAGAGCTGGCCGCAACGTTCGGCATCGTTCCCGAGTTTACCGAGATCGGCGGCGCGGTGCGACGGGCGTCCCCGGAGGACCTGGCCGCGGTACTCACGGCCATGGGGCTTGACGTAGGCGACGAGGCGGCCATGCAGCGGGAGTTGTATGATTTTCACCGCCGCAATCAAACCCGGCTCATCGACCCCGTGATCGTGTTTACGCTGGCGGAAGGCCCCGGGCACGAAGATCTCCGCGTGGAGTTGCGCATCCCGGCGCGCCTGGCCGCGGAACGCTGGGCTTACGAGCTGCAACTGGAGGGCGGCCCGCTGCTGGCGGAGACCGTGGCCGCTGAGGGCGACGAAACGTTCGAGTTTGATCGACTAACATATGTACGCCGGAGGTTTACGATTGCGCTTGCGCCGCCGGGCTATCACCGGTTGCGCGTATTTCGAGAGGATTCGTTGCTGGAAGACGGGGACTTCGCCGGGGCCGCGCTGATCGTTTGCCCGCCGACCTGTCATGTGCCGCCGCCGGAGGAACGTCGCCGAATGGGCGCGGCGGTGCAACTCTACGCCCTGCGGTCCGGGGCAAACTTCGGATCAGGTGAACTTACGGATCTCGAAGGTTTACTGCCCTGGGCGCGTCGTCATAACTACGAGGTACTGGCGCTGTCACCCGTGCACGCGCTGTATCCCGCGAACCCGCGGCACGTCTCGCCGTACTCCCCGTCCAACCGGCGGTTCCTGAACATCATGTACATGTCACCCCGGCGTTTTCCCGAATGGCACGACGGTCTCGATGCTGCCGGCGTTGCACGGGCCGAAACGGAAAGCCGTGCGGACGGCGGCCCCGGTCCGATCATCGATTACGCGCAGGCGAACGCACGGCGCCTGGCGTGTTTTGAAAAACTGTACGCGATCTTCGAAGAACGGGGCAGCCCGGACCGGCGCGAAGCTTTCGAAGCGTATCGGCGCGAGCAGGGCGAAGCGCTCCGGCACCAGGCGTTGTTCGATGTGCTGTACGAACACTTCGTTCAGGAACACGAACCCGCGCTGTACGGCTGGCGCAATTGGCCCGCGTCGTTTCGCCGCCCGGACGGCCCGGCGGTGCGGGCCTTCGCCGAAGGTCGGGCCGACCGCCTGCGATTTTACGAGTTCCTCTACTGGAACGCGACTGTTCAGTTAGATGACGTTCGCCGCAAGTTACTGGAACACGGGGTGCGTTTGAATCTGGACCTCGCGGTGGGGGCGGATGCCTCCGGCGCCGAAACCTGGAGTGCTCGATCGGTCTACGCTCTGCATGCTTCCGCGGGCGCGCCGCCGGACCCGTTTTCCCCGGACGGCCAGAACTGGGGCCTCGCTCCCATGATCCCGCATCAACTGCGCGAGGAGGCCTATCGTCCGTTCATTGAAGTGTTGCGTGCGAACCTGCCGGAAGACGGCGTGCTGCGTCTCGATCACGCGATGCAATTGTTTCGACTTTACTGGGCCTGCGACGACGGCCGCGGCGCCTACGTAAGTTATCCTTACGAAGAGTTACTGGCGATCCTGTGTCTGGAGAGTCGCCGCCGCCGCTGCATGATCATCGGCGAGGATCTCGGCACGGTCCCGGAGAACGTGCGGGCAGAGCTGGCCCGGCGGCAGATCCTCTCCTGGCGCGTGGCCTACTTCGAAAAAGATTCGGCGGGGGAGTTCGTAGCGCCGGAGGCGTATCCGGAGAACAGCATCGCGACGCTCAATACCCACGACCTGCCGACGCTGCGCGGTTACTGGAACGACAGTGACATTCAGCTTCGTGAAAATCTCGGTAAGTTCACCTCCGTGGAAGCGAAGCACGAACGCCAACAACGCCGCGCGGATCGTCGTCGCCTGCTCGCGGCCCTGGTGGAGCGCGAGTACATCGACGCGGCGACAGCGAAAGCAGGCGAGTCGGAGTTTTCGACGGAGTTGCGCGATGCGTTGCACGCGTACCTGGCGGACGCGGGTTCGCAACTGCGCATCTTTTCCCTGCACGATCTGCTCCACGAACATGCGCAGCCCAATCTTCCCGGTACGGTGCACGAGTATCCGAACTGGAGCCTGAGTTATTCGAAGTCCGTCGAAGAACTTGCGGAAAATTAAGTTGCTGCGAGAATCTTACCGGGAACTTTCAACTATCATGTCGTTCTTTCACAAGTCCCGCCGCATCTTGCCGTTCGTCGCCGCGCTTCTGCTGGCGTTTGTCGTTCCGGACGTCCGCGCCGAAACCCGGGAGGCCGCGGACCTGCGCATCACCCTGCGCGTGGCGGAGTACCAGCAGAATCTTTTCACGGACATCGATCGCGAAATCTATCGCGACGAGGAGGTGGGCGATCTCTTCGACGGCATGTTCGAGCCGGGCGACGCCTACTGCACCATGCTCTTCGGACGTCGCCGCTGGAATAAAGCGGACGGCAGCAAACTCATCGATCCGGAGCGCTACGACGCGTTTCGCAAGAGTCATCCGAAGAGTTATCTTACGCAGCTCGTGGCCGGGTGCTGGAACTTTTTTACGATGAACGACATTCGGCCGTTCCTGGATTTCGAACTCGCCCGGGTCCTGTATCCGAACGACAGTTACGATTGTTACAGCGTCGGTTTTATGCAGCCGTACATCATGCACAACATCCTGGGTTGTCGCAGTTTGCAGATGCTCGACATTGACTGGCGCATTCACGCGGCGCACTGGCAAATGCTCGCGTTGTACCGGGACGCTCGCTTCCAGGACCGTAACATGGCTTTGCAGGCTATTAAGGAATTGCGGTTAGGCTGGATCGCTTTTAAGCAGGACGGACTGCGTCCGCGCAATCCGGTGAGCCTGGCCTCGCTTTGCCGGCGCCACGAGTCCCTGTGCCACGATCATCTCGTGCGTTTCCAGGCGAAGATCCGTTCCCTCTCCGACGTAAAGCTCGATCTTGCGGCCCTGCACGACGGGGACTACAGCTCCCGGAAGCCGGCGTCGCTCAAGGTCGTGTATCTATCGAACGCCGTCGAGGAAGTCTATACGTCCCGCGATCAGTTCAACCTGTTGCTCGCCCGCGTGAATGCCGCGCGGCAAAACGGTGAGCGTGCCTTGTTCATCTATCACGCCGCCGGAACGCGGGCCCTGGGTTTCTACGAAATGCGCCGGGACGATTCCCTCGCGGCGGGCTACGAACTCAAGACGGTCTGCCTGGACAACTACTATCGTCGCAACAAAGAGGGCGAGCGCGAGAGTTACCGGACGTACTTCGAAAAGATTACCGTTACGAAGAAGCCGCCGCGTTGCCAGGCGGTGTTGAAAAAACAGAAGTTATTGTAATCCGTATGGTAAATTCCCCACCCGATCAATCCAACAACCAGCCGAACTCTTCGCGCAATCGCTTGCGATGTTCGCGATGCTGCGGATCGAAGCGCTCTACGAACGCCCAGAAGTTCCGGTCGTGGCCGAGGTAACGAATGTGCGCCAGTTCGTGGACGACCAGGTAGCGTCGCAGTTCTTCCGGCAAATGCACGGCGCGTAGATTCAACATGATCGACTGCGAACGATGTGAGCAACTGCCCCAACGTGTCGCGGCGCGGCGGAAACGCAGGCGCCAGGGAGGTACGCCCATCTGCTTCGCCAGTTCGCGCAGCAACGGTTCGAAGATGGTCCTGGCCTGGGCGAGCGCAGGTTCCGCCGGGCGTTCGTTAGAGCCGCGGCGCCGTTGATCGTTCTTCCGCAACCGGCGTTTGATGAAGCGCTGGTGCTTGCGCAAGAGCGTCGCGGCGAAGGCCTCGTTTTCGTTCTCGACGTCGCCCACGGTAATCTCCACGACGTTGTCGCGATTCACACCCAGGCGGTAGCCGCCGCCCTGAAACTTGCAGTCGAAGTGAATGACGTAGTCGAACTCGAAGTCCGCGAGCCCGCGGATTTTCGAGATCGACTCGCTGTGCGTCGCCGTGCGGCTCATCCTGCTAACTTATGCGCGACGTGAATTAGTCGCCGGCTTTCTCCAGCACGTAGCCGAAAACCGGAAAGTGCACGATCATTTCGCCGGCGCGTTCGTCGGTGTGACGGATGGCCAGCTCGTTGTCCGCGCAGTATACGAGTTCGCCGATGACCGGTTCCTTGCCGTAGTCCCCGGCGCTGAGTTGCACGCGGTCGCCGGCTGCAAAGTCCGGATGATCCACGCGCCCCTCGCTGTAGTTCCCGGGCAGGTCCGCGAAGTTCGGCGACGCGGCCTTGCCCAGGTCCACGGCCTCCGGCGCCGATAGATCGCTTTGCAGATCGGCGTATTTTTTCGCGATCGTTTCCATGCGATCGGCCCACGCGTTGATGTTCGGGAAGGCATCGAGATTCTTGCGGGCGTTGTCGCTGCGACGCAGGAACCAGGTGACGGCATGCAGTGCGAAGTCGGCGAGGGACGGTTGCGCACCGCAGAGATGCGGCGCCGATGCCAGGGCCTGTTCCAGCGGTTGCATGGCCGCGGCGAAGTACTCCGGCGCGAGGTGCGGCGGAACCTGCATGACGTTTGAATCTTCCATCATCTTCGCGCGATCTTTCAACAGGCCGATCATCTCTTTGCGCGACATGCCCGGCTTCGGCGCCGCGCGTGCGCCCCGGGGCTGAAACACCAGGATCGACGCGATGCGAAACAACGTGTTATCGATGTGCGTGGCAAGCCAGCGCGACATGGCCTCGGCGCCGGCGGGAAAGAGCGTCGGCGTCGGTTGCACGCGCTCCAACACTTCGGCGATGAGTGCGGTGTCGCAAAACACGTGGGCGCCCATCTGCAACACGGGCGCGCGGCGATAACCGCCGGTGAGCGCGGTCTGATCCGGCTTGGGAGTGACCATGGGTTGCTCGACGCCGCGATACTTCAGGCCCTTGTAAGCGAGGGCGATGCGGATTTTCTCGGAGAAGGGGGACTCGTCGTAGTGGTGCAGGATCAGTTCGCTCATGGGCCGATTATGATTCTGCACCCGCGCGTGTCCAGTCATCCGGAAATTCGTCGGATGCGCCGCGGCGAAGATTTTTCAGTTGCAGCCTTCGCCGGGGACCCGCAAGATTCGGTATGCATCGCATCGCACTCCTGATTCTCGCGACCACGCTGCTGTTTCCAGGGACGCCGGCCGGAGCGAAACCCCACGCCTGCACGCGGTACATGAACCTGGTCTGTAAGATCTGCGGACCGAAAACTAAGACGTGCGCCGAGACGAAGGCTCGCTGGAAGGCGTGCATGCAAAGCCGCTCGTGCGACAAAAGCATCTGCGCGAGTTCGCTCGAGAGCGCCGCGGCCCTGGACGAAAGCGTGGTGCGGTCCATGCTGTGCGGACCCGAGGCCGAAGCAGAGAGCGACCCCGAGCCGGAATCCTGAACGAAAAACGGCGGTCGTCGGCCGGCGCACGAGTTATCTTTTCGAACGTGAGATCCGAAGCACGGAAACCCCGCCGCAGCGTTGGGCTCGCGGCCCTGCTCCTCATCATACTCTCCGCACCCGTCTCTCTGGCCGGGCCGCCGGCGGACGGTCGCCGGACCTTCAGTGGTCGCGCCGTGGCCGCCGATACCGGCGAACTGCTCTACATCGAGTACCACCGACAAACTTACGCTGACAACAAGTTACAAAAGACCTACGTAAAGTACGTCGACGCGGGGGGCGAAACCCTCGCCGTGCGCAGCGCGACCTTCGGGGACGGTTTTGTACCGCGGTCCCGGTACGAAAACCGGCAGTCCGGAATGATCACGAACCTGGCCCCGGCCGGCAGTGGTTATGCCGTGAGCATTGAACGCAAAGACGGAAGCAACGAGAGCGGCACGGTAAGCGCCGCACACCCGGTGGTGGCGGGCCTCGGCCTCGATCCGTTCATTCGATCACGACAGAGTGAATGGACGAGTGGTCAATCGATCAGCTTTCGCATGATTGTACCGACCCGCATGAGCGCGTACACGTTTCGCCTGACGAAGGCCGGCGAACGCACGGTGGCCGGTCGGGACGGGATCGTGCTGCGACTGGAACTGGCTGGCGTGCTCGGTTACCTGGTGGAAGAGATTCTGCTTACCTACGACCGCGAAAGCGGCGACCTGCTGATGTACGAGGGCCCGGCGGAACTGAAAGACAGCGCGGGTCGCAAACGAGACATTCGCGTAACGTTTCGGTACTGAGATTGCCGCGAAGGCTTCCGTTTACATCAACCGTCGCAGAGCCAGCAGCCCGCATACCGGCCCCGCGCCCAGAACCACAAACATCTCTCGTTCGGAAGTTAGTCCGCCGGCCAGCAGGGCGTGAATCAATGCGACGCTGCCGATGGTCACGGCAAAGCCGATCGACGTTACGATCGTCAGCGCGGAGCCGACCCGGTCGCGGGGTGCCGTAGTCGCGCTACGGAGAGAGAAAGCACAGCAGGCCCGAGCATAACAACTGCGCGAAGGCCACACGTGCCGGGCCGCGCGAGGTTAACCTGGCGGAAAGACTGCCGCCGAACGCACAACCGAAGAAACCCGCGGCAATCACCAGGAACGACCAGAGCGCCGTATCGATCTTCAGGTCGTGATTACTCGCATAGGCAATCAAAAATGCCGGCAGAAACGCCCAGAAGGCGTAGAGTTCCCACATGTGACCGAAGTAACCGAAGGCCGCCGAGCGAAAGTCCTTCGACGCGAAGATGGACGCGACGGCCCGCGGATCGAAGCGCGCGGCCCCGCGCGGTAAATGCGGACCGTCCGGCACGAACCACAGAATCATAAATCCGCCCGCGCTCGCAAGAATTGACGTCCCCGTGAGGACCGCCTGCCAGCTGCCCGTCACGACGCTGCCGCCCGTGACAAAGCGCAACAGATACGGGAAGGCCGTGCCCAGCACCAGGGCGCCGACGAGATAACCCAGGGCCCGGCCGAGTCCGTGTTCAAACCACGAGGCCGCGATCTTCATGCCCACCGGATACACACCGGCCAGAAAAAAACCGGTAGCGAAACGAAGGGCGAGCAGCATAGGAAGCGAACGCCAGCCTTCCGGAATCCAGAGTAGACTCGCGTTGGCCAGGGCGCCGGCCACGGCGCAGAAGCAGAACGTGCGCGCCGGGGAGAAGCGATCGGAGACGGCAAGAAAGGCGAAGAGTAACGTACCGAGAATAAAGCCGATGAAAGACGCTGAAAGCCTGCGAAAGGTTGACAGCCGTTTGCGGGGCTGATAGAACCGCCGTCACCGTAACTCTCACTCACAGGAAGCTAACATGCGCCATCGTTCCATCATCGCCCTGATCCTGCTTGCCGCATTCTTTTTTTTCCCCGGCCGGGCCTTCGCCTGGAGCCAGCACGCCCTGGGCATCTATCGCGCTCTGCTCGCCATGCCCGGGGTAAACGACGCGCCGGCTATTCCGGCCGAGTCACTGGAAAGTTTTCTGGCGGCGGAGTCGGAGGGCATCGCAAAGATCCTCGATGAATCGGAAGCGTGGGCCGTAGAAAACGTGCCCACGTACCCGGCGCGGCCGGAGGCGTTGCGCTTTGATCCGGGCGGTGAGGACGGTGCTCAGGTGTCGCCAGCGGAATTGCGCAAACGATTTCTCGCGGCCATTCGTGTGAATCCGAACATGGTCCTGGATCTGTACGTGCAGCTCGTACCCGGTCAGGATTGCGGCGCGCGCCCGCGTCTTTCGTACGATACGCGGAGCGTCTTCGACAAACACGACGCGCAGTTCTTGCGCGGTACCATTTACTGCGGTTTGCGTGACGGCGAAAACGTAAAACCGATTCACGTCGTCACCACCGGCGGCGATGAGCCGGACCTCGGTCTCGACATCGGGGTGTGGGAGGACAACGACACGGACTTCGGCAAAACCTACGGCTTCGGCCGGCAGTCGTTCGGCAATCCCGCGTTTCCCTATTCTTCCCAGGCCCCGTTTCACATCGGCTTCTATCACGAATCCTGGGTCCTGTATCTCGCCGCGTCGAACTTCAAACGATCGTATCCGGAGTACCGCATTCAACTGTACGGGGCGCTCGCGAAACACGCTTTCGCCACGGGGCATGATTACTGGGGCTGGCGTTTTACCGGCTGGGGCATGCACTATCTCACGGACCTCACGCAACCGTATCATTCCACCGTCGTGCCCGGATACAGCACCGCGTACCTGGTGTGGATCAGCCTGATGAACATGATCGGCTTTTCGCAGTCTTACAACGATACGGTGAACCTGGTATCGAATCGCCACACGGCCCTCGAATCGTTTCAAATGCAAATGATGCGGCGCGCGTATCGCCTGAACCAGGACGACAACCCGGTCTTCGTCGCCCTGGCCGACACCGGCGCCGACGACGAGTACAAACCCTACAACAACCGTACGCCGCGGGACGTGGTCTCGTTGGAAGCTTACAACCGCGCTACACGCACCGATGCCGCCCTGCAAAAGTGGATGCCCGCGCGATTGGTGGAGGACCCGAGCTTCGACTTCGCCCAACATCCGGACGAGGACGTCTACGAAGACGTACTCAAGGATCGCAAAGAGGGTATCAGTGAACTCAATCAGTTGCTGGCGGAAATCTTTCGTTCCTTCGGGGCGTATACGCGGCACTACGTGCGGCACATTCAAAGCGGTGCGCGGAACACAAACTATAAATAACACAAGCCGGAAGTGATCAGACATAAACCGCGCAATACTAACTAATCTTTAAGAAAACTCAGGACCGGCAAGCAGCGCTTGACCTTTACGGGTAACTATAGTATAGAAGAATCATATGAATGCTCCGGTCACGCCATCCCCTCGCAATGCACCGGCGCGGACGGGCATACTGCGACGCTGGTGGCGGCGATTGACGCGCGGCGGCGAAGTCGTTGAGACGGCCCAGGAACCGAACGCGACACCCATCAGCCCGGCCGACCTGAACGACCTTCAGCTCCTGGGGCGACTGCAAATCTTTGAACCCTTCGAGGGCTGGCAGCATCTGGAAACGTTGCGGCGCACCAGGGCCGCGGTAGAAAGCGGAATCGGCCGTGGTATTCAGATCGTGCGCCAGGGCGTCAGCAATCTCGGCGAACGTTTTCAATCCAGCCGCATCCGCAATCGCCTGGGCGACGCACCGGAAATCCGTCGGCGATTACGGCAGGTCCTGGACGGCCTGTATCCGCGCAACGCCCTCGCGCGTCTCCTGCCGTCGCGCAACATTCCCGCTCTGCGTGAGTTTGTCAATTTTGCCGAGGACATGCGTCGGCTGGCGGCCGGAGGCTATCGCGACGCCGACGCCTGGGCGCGCAGCGTGGGCCTCGACTATCTACGCCGTTCGCTGGACGCGCTGTTTACGCACAAACCGGAACGCTGGATTCGCAAACGCGCGCGTACACTCATTCGTCGCCCGAATGCCGCCGCGCCCGACGGCCTCGCGTACATGGCGACGCTTTCCCGCGAGGAACGTGAGCGCCTGCTGGACGAGGTCTATCCTTACGACATGCCGGGCTTCACGAAGTACATGCGCGCGCTGGATCTTTCCGTGAACGTCGGCCTCGGTGCCGTGGTGGCCAGTAACCTGCCGTTCACCGGCCCCGTGGTGAGCGTCCTTAACATGATCAAAACGATCTTTAAGATCGCCCATCGGCTGCATCTCATGGCCACCGTGCACGGTCGGCGCATCGTCGGAACAAACGCGCTCTTTCTCATGAGCGCAAAGATTCTCAAGTCCCTGCAAAATTGGGAGAGCGATCCCCATCATCGCCCGCTCGCACTTTCGGAGTACGACACGCTTTTTTACGAGGATACCGGCGTTCCGCGTTCCGCCGAGTTGTCGGAACTCTTTCAGGCCGCGGTGCAAAAGGACGCCTACATCGCCGTGCCCGGTGTGGGTTCCATCGGCATCGGTAAGATCAGCCTGGACGACGCCCGCATGGATGAGTGCATTCGGAGTACCATGACGGCTTACTTCATTCGCGACGAATTGCGCGGGCGCCTGGATAACAGTGAACGACGGGTGGACGATCTCAGCGCGGACTTCGCCGCGATCTACGAAATCTTTCATCGCCGTGATTACTACGGTCGCGTTCGTGACGCCGCCCGGGATGCGCGCAAGGCAGACGGGGACACGGTTCCGAAAAAGGATCACCGGGAATTGACGACGGACCTGGATGCGGCGGTGCGGCGAATCTATCTGCACTTACGGGACAGAGAGTATGCGTCCGAGGAAGAACGGCAACGGGCCCTCGGTCGTCAGGTGGACGATGAAATGGAACGTTTGCTGCACGCCTGAGTTAAGCGCGTTCGTTACCCGGCAGTCCATCGTCGGCGGGCGTGCCGATCAGTCTTCGCCGGAATTGCGGACGTGTTCCTGGAACTTGCCCAGGAGTTCGGCGGTGCCGGTGAAGAGCAACTCGATCTCGTCGTTCTCCAGATCGTAGATGACCGGAGTCTTGAGATACTTCGTAAACTCTTCTTTGCCCAGGGAGTCCGCCTGGTCCCGCAAGAAGGAGTACCACGTGGCGAGGATCACCTTAAGATGCGTGATTTCCTTCACGGGAAGGGAGATCGCTTTTTCCTGTTCCATATATCAGTTGCCGCCCGTCCACGGATTCACCGGGTTGAGATAACAGCGATAGCCTTCGAAGCCGCAATCGGGCGATAAGATGAGCCCGTCGCGCACCTTGTCCGCGCAATTGTTGACATCCGAAAGACGATAGCCGCGCTGTGGATTGATGTCGAAGGATTGCTGGATGTACGGTTCACCGAGTTCGCGGAGGAGAATCTGGTTCGGTAAGAACTCGGCACTCGTTGCGTTCTGTAGTGTGCCGCGGCGAGCGGTGCACAGGAGCTGTCCGGCAAACACCGCGTCGGCAATGATGTCCGTAGCTTCCTCGCCGCTGATGACGCCCGCCGCGAAGGTTCCTTCGGTACCGCAATGAGCGGTACCGATCGCCAGGAACAACACCAGCATCACCGGCAGTGTCCGGGGGAAGCACCGCCCGGCCTTTGCGAGGGCGGTAAAAATATGTACGTCGCGTCGGATCATTCGACCGGTCCCAGCTTAAAACGCCGCAATTATTTGTAAAATACAATCCCGGCGGCGGAAATCGCTGCCTGCGCCTTACAGGGCGCTAGAATCGAACGCCCACCGAGAATTGCCATTCCGTCACCCCCGCGGGAAAATCCACCGGCTCCCGCAGCACCGACGCCTGCACAATGCCCAGGTCCGGATCGAACTGCGTCGTCGGCGTCACGATCAGATTCACGGTGGAAAGCGGTGTAATCCCGCTGTTGCGCAGGTACCAGAACTGGCCCTCGCCGCCGTTGATCGTGCCGTTGAGTTCGCCGATGAACGCGTAAGTTACCCGGAAGCCCGTTCGAATAAAGAAGTGTTCGGTAACGGATCGACGCAGTCCCAGCTCCAGGCGCGCGATGTTGCCGCGGCTGGAGGATTGTTTGATGGAGTAGGGCACGTACTGGCTCGGAGAAATCAGCGCGCCCTCGGCACGCACGACGGCCCGGGGAACGAAGCCGAAACCGAAGCCGCCTTCCCATTCCCAGTTCCGCAGCGGGCGAAAGAAGTCGATGCGTTCGGCGTAGTGATACGTGAACATGCCGTACGAAATCTGAAACTTCCAGTTCAGGTCCAGGTAGGCCAGATCGGAGCGATACTCGCGCAGGCCGAACTCCGGAACGAAGAATTGTCCCACCGTGAGGCCGACGTAGCTGTTCTCGCTGATGATTTCTCCGAAGCGAATCCACACGTCACCGGAATGCATTTGCGTAAACGGTTCGGTGTCCACGGCCGTGAGGACCAGCGGCGACACGGTCGAACGAAAACGATCCAGTCCACGATTGAAGCGATCCTGCGAGCGCTGACCCGCGGCCATGGTGGCGCCAAATTCCACCGGCACCGCCGCGAGACCGGCGAGGGGCACGACGAAACATGTTATCGTCACCGTAAGAGCGAGAATGGATTGACACCAGTCGCGTGGGGCGGGCGCATCAGAGTTACGTGATCTGGATCGAAGCATTGTTTGTAACATGTGCGCTCTTGCTCATTACGGTGAGCGCGTATCTGACCATTAAATTCCGCTTCCGGATTTTTGCATCCTTTCCGTTGATCTTCAAATCTTTGAGCGGCAGCCTGGATCGCCGCACGAGCCGCGAAGGATTGTCCCCGGCCGCGGGAGTCGCGCTCACCGTGTTCGACGCGATCTGTGGTTCGGCGGTAGCATTCTTTTTTGCCGTGTTGATCGGCGGCTCGGTCGTCATCGGCTGGATCATCGGGTTGTCCGTTTTATGGATGTCCGTACAAACGGCGTTGATCGCCCTCGGCCGCGGCGCAGTACACACACAACCGTTGTCTCGACTTTCCGGCGTGGCCGCGTACCTCCATCGTTTTCATCCCGCGGCGGCCCGGCTGTATGTTCTGGGCGTGCTCGCCTCGGCGATTCTGTTCGGCACGTTGTTGCCGGCGGCCGCGATCACCCCTTTTCCGTATGGCCCCGTCTGGATCCTGTTGGCGGCGCTCGCGGCCGGCGGCGCGGCCCGGGGCGGATATCCGCGTCTCGCCCGGTTTGCCCTCGCCACCGCCGGCATCACGTTGTGTTTGTTCCTCGTTTTGTTCCTGGTGGAGCCGCGGCAGAATCTCTTCGCGCAGTACGATGCGATCGTTGCCGCCGCCGCAATCCAGGCGCCCAAACCGCTCTGGCATGCGGCCGGCGCGATCTGGCTGTACTTCGCCGTGTCGGGTTTGCTCACCGGGCGAACGGAAACCATCGCCGCGGTGTTACGCGTCGACGCGCCGCTCCGAGCCGGGCTCGCGTTTTCCATCGTACCGCTGATCGCTATCCTGCCGGGTTTGCTCTTTGCGATGGAGTTTTATCCGACGATGTCTGAGGCCCTGCCGGCGCATCGCGTGCTGGTCCGGGCCATTACCGTGATCGCCTTTGCGGGCAGCCTGCCGGGCTGGATGATTGTCGCGCGCCGGGCGTTCGCAGCGTTGAGTGGACGCTCTCCCGGAGAACGTTTGCGTCCGGCCGGTGTCTTTGCCTATCTGCTACCGGCCCTGGCGATCGCGACGACCGTCCTCCTGTCTTCATTTTACGTGGAAGATCCGGTCCTCTCGTACCTGGCGTTGCCGGCCTTTGTGATCTCCCTCGTGACCGGCATTCCCGCATTGCTCGCCGTCTACTTCGCGGCGGATCGCATCGAAGCGTCCTGGCAGAGACTGCTGCGTGCGGAGCGGGACCTGGAAGTCACGCGCCCCGGTCGCGACGTAAAGTTACTTTTGTTTCACTTACTGCCGAAGAACCTGGTGTCCCGCCTCTTCGGGTACATTGCGCTTACGCCCTGGCCGGGCTTCATACTCAAGCCGCTGTTACGCTGGTACGCGGCAACGTTCCACGTGGATCTCGACGAAGCCGAACGTCCGCTGGAAGACTATCGATCGCTGAACGAGTTTTTCACGCGGGCTCTCGCCCCCGGTGTCCGTCCCATTGCCGGCGGCGCGCGCACGGTGGTCTCGCCGGTGGATGCGGTGCTCTCGCAGTTCGGTAACATCGAACACGGCACGTTGATCCAGGCGAAGGGCCTCGACTATGCGCTCACCGATCTGCTCAACGAGTCCGAGTACACGCACAGCTTTGCCGGCGGAACGTACTGCGTGTTGTACTTGAGCCCGCGGGACTATCATCGCATTCATACGCCGTTCACCGGTGAGGTCGCCGGTTACGATTACGAGCCTGGCGCACTCTTTCCGGTGAACGTCTTCTCGGTACATTCCGTGCGCGATCTGTTTCCGAAGAACGAACGACTCACCACGTATCTGGAAACCGAGCACGGTCGCATTGCGGTGGTGAAGGTCGGCGCCACGAACGTGGGTAAGATGAGCCTTACGTACGATCCGGCCGTGCGGACGAACGGTTGGTTGCGCCTGGCTCACCGCCGCCGCTATCGCACCGAGCCGAACGAACCGCCGCGCCTGGAGCGCGGGGCCGAGCTCGGTCGTTTCGAGATGGGATCCACCGTGGTGCTGCTGTTCGAGCGCGACTGCTTCGCGTTTTCCGAGCGGATCACGAACGACATGTTCGTGCAGCTCGGCGAGGAGATCGGCCGTTTCGTTTGAGTCAGCGCCGGTTGCGGTGGAGCTGTTCAAGGTCGCGCACGCGCAGGGTGATGAGCCGCTCGGTTTCTTTCATGAGCGCCCGGCCGTCTTTCTCGTTGACCACCAGCGCGAAGCGGATCACGGAGCCGACGGTATGCGCGATGTACAGCGCAAACGATTGCACCTCGGATTTCTTCAATTCCGGCAGCAACCCGCGCAGGAGTTCGGTGAATCTTGCGGCGTTACGATAGCTGTCCCGGGCGTCGAGTTCCATTAACGCCGGTTCGGCCTGGATGCCGGCCCAGATGTTGGCAAGATCGGGGTTGTCCGTAAAGAACGCGGCGAAGCGTTTGAGCAGGGCCGGGACGGCGGCCAGAAACTCATCGACGCTCTGTACCTGGCTCAGGCCCTCTTCCAGGGCGTCGTGGATGCTCTCGTAGTACCCTTCCATGATCGCGAGCAGCACGGCGTTCTTGTCCGGGAAGTACTGGTACACCGAGCTGATGGGCACACCGGCTTCGGCGGCGATTTCGCGCATGCTCACGGCGTCGTTGCCCCGGCTGCCGATGAGTTCCCGGGCCGTGCGGAGAATCAGCTCCACGCGCTCCCGGCTGCGGGCCTGGGTCGGTCGTCTGCGCAAACCGCTCTCGCTCATTCGCAGCAGACTCACGCGGCGGTCCCATCCTACAATAGATTTTCCGGGTGAAATTTTTCCGCCCTGGCCGTTTTTCCCTCTTGACAGAAAAATGAGCATTGCTCTCTTTTATGCGATCATTGCTCAGGTTTGAGCCGAGAGGGTATTATGAACGGAAAACACCAGGGCGCGCCGGAGCGTCGGTATTGCATTGTCGGCGCCGGGCCGGCGGGGCTGGCGATGGCCAGGGCCTTCAAAGTCAGGGGCATCGCCTTCGATGTTTTTGAAAAACACTCGGACGTCGGCGGTATCTGGGATCCGGAGAACCCGGGCTCGCCTATGTACGATTCGGCGCACTTCATTTCCTCGAAGACGCTGTCCGGCTACTACGACTATCCCATGCCGGACGACTATCCGGATTACCCCGACAATCGTCGCGTACTGGAGTACCATCGGGCGTTTGCGCGGGACTACGGCCTCTACGACGACATCACATTCGGTACGGCGATCGAAAGCATCGAGGATCGCGACGGCGCATGGTGGGTCACCCCGGCGGGCCAGGCCCCGCGTCGGTACGCCGGCGTGGTGTGTGCGAGCGGCATCACCTGGGATCCGGTTACGCCGGAGTTCGACGGAGTGTTCAACGGCGAGATCATGCACAGCGTGCAGTACCGCCATCGTGACATCTTTCGCGGGAAGCGCGTGCTGGTGATCGGTGCCGGTAACTCTGGCTGCGATATCGCCTGCGACGCCGCGTCCACGGCGGACGACGCGATGATCAGTGTGCGCCGGGGCTATTACTTTATCCCGAAACATCTGTTCGGTCAGCCCGCCGACGTCTTCGCCAGTTCATCGAGCTGGATGCCCGCGCGATTGTCGCAGATGATCTTCGGTTTCTTACTGAAGTACGTCGTCGTCGGCGATCTCACCAGACTCGGGTTGCCCGCGCCGGACCATCGTATCCTGGAATCGCATCCCATCGTGAACGATCAATTGCTGCACTATCTGCGGCACGGTGACGTTCGTGCGAAGCTCGATGTGCTGCGTTTCGACGGCGATCATGTGGAGTTTTGGGACGGCAGTCGCGAGCGTGTGGATCTGATCGTCTGCGCCACCGGTTATCGTTGGTCGATCCCGTACATGAAGAAGTCGTACTTCACGTGGCGCGGCGGTCGGCCGGATCAGTACCTTACGCTCTTCAATCGCGAGCACGAGAACCTGTTTTCCCTGGGCTACATGGAAACGGACGGCGGCGCGTACAAAATGTTCGACGACATGGCGGACATGATCGCGAGCTACGTGGACGCAAAAGATTCCGGCAACGCTTCCGCGCAGAAGATGGACCGCCTGATTCGCACCGACCGGCCGGCATTGAACGGCGGCATTCGTTACCTGGCGTCGGATCGCCACGCGGCATACGTCAACAAGAACGCCTACGTGAAATACCTGCGCCGGTTGCGCAAGAAGCTCGGCTGGACGGGACTCAGAGCAGATCAGTTTGAGTCGATCCGGAAACACGCGTCGGAAACGGAGCAGGAGGAACGGACTCGTGCAGTCGTTCGATGAAACACCGCTCGCCCTGATCACCGGCGGGGGCGGCATCGAAACCGGACGCATGGAGATCTACGTTCCGTACGGCGACGGTCTCAGCAGTCGGCTATCGGTGGTCTTTCCCTGGTTGATTCCGTTGATCGAGCCGGTGCTCGAACGCATCGGCCGGTGGGGCCGGCGGCGCTATCTCGCTCGCAAAGAGCAGCCGGCGTAGGACCAGCTCGCAAATCGCGCGGACATGAAAAAACCCCGGTCTTTGCGGCCGGGGTTTTCCATGCGCTCAGGCGCTCTTGTATGATTTATGAGAACTGAGTCGGCACCGTCCTACTCTCCCACACAGCGAACCGTGCAGTACCATCGGCGATGAAGGGCTTAACTTCCGTGTTCGGAATGGGAACGGGTGTACCCCCTTCTCTCTCAGCACCAACGAGGACCATGTGTACACGCCGGAGCGGCCGGTCAAACACTTACCGAAAAAATTGGCCGGGTTACGGGGAAAAAATTAACCACCGAGGCACCGAGGACAATTCGCGTGAGGTGCCTCAGGCCCCTTCGACGCGGAGTCCGATCGCCTGGGCGGCCGTGGCCATCTGCCGGTCGTGGGTCACAACCCGGAAATCGGTGTCGTTCAGTTCGGCCTGCCAGAGCAGCGCCGAAGATAGATGAATGGCATCCAGGGTGCCGATGATCGTGGGAAACGGGCCGGCCGCTCTGGTCTGGATCGCCGCGTTGCATTCGATGATGCAGAAGGAGTCCACGACGGATTGAAGTGCGGACTTGAGTTTCGCAAGATGCTCGTCTTCGAGGGAGCCTTCCAGGCGCAGACGCTGAATCGTTCGTTCGGCCTCAATCAACAGGAAACTGCTGGTCCCGGCGGTTTTCCATTTAAGAAAATCAGCGTAGATCCCCGGAGAGCCCAGTAACCATCGCAGGACCACCGATGTATCAACATAGCAGGTCACCGGCGATTCCGATCCGCGAGCAGTGTTTCCACCGGATCAAAGTCTACCTGTAGCGGTGGACGCACGCGTGGTTTTTTCGGCGTTTTCGGCGGGTGTACGATCAGCCCGTCCGCCGGTAGTATCGGCCGCAGTTCCGCGACGGGCGTTTCGCGATCCAGAACCCTGACAATGCCGCCGCGCCGCACCAGCCGTAGAGCCTCGCTGAGCTTCGCCTTCAGCTCCGACACCTTCATGGTCTTCATGTGACCATATATAGTCATGATGGATGCGGCCGGTCAAACACTTACCGAAAAATTGGCCGCGCCCGGGGAATTTTTTGCCACAGAGGCACAGAGAGCACAGAGGTTTTTTGGGATGGGCGGATCAGCTATGATCGATCTCGACTCTTCGCGTTAGCGATGCGTAGTATGGCGCGCAGCGCCAGTCCGGAGCGCGCAGCGCGGAGGACCGCAGCGAAGCAAAGGGGAACGCCCAAAAAAATCTCACCTGATACTCTACCCTTAGATTCGGGACGTGTGCGATCAAACTAGGCGTCCAGAAAACGCTTCCCGTACACGAACCGCCACAGGTTCGCCAACAATCCGCGGGAGTTCTTGTCGCCGATGCGATCGAGGAGCCGTTCCTGGGCTTCTTCCCATAACGGAATGGCGCGATTCAGAACGTCATGGCCGGCGTCGGTGACGTAGACCGAACGCGTGCGGCGGTCGTCGTCGCTCACGGCGTAGGCAATCCATTCGCCCTTTTCCAGGGGTTTGAGGTTGCGCGTGAGGGTGGTGCGATCCATGACGAGGAGGGCGGCCAGGCGGGTGATGGAAAGATTCTCGTGCCGCGCAATTGTCGCGAGGATCTGAAACTGAGTGATGCGCAGGCCCGTGGGTTCAAGGACCTTGTCGTAGTGTTTCGTTACGAGGCGGGCGGCCTTGCGCATGTTGAAACACACGCAGGTAATGCCGATGCGCTTGAGGCGCCGGCGATACGCCAGATCCTCGGCCTCGTGATGATCGTCTGTCCCGGCCATTCGTAGTAAAGTAAGATGATGTGAAATTAAGAAAACGAAAAAGTGCGGCCCGCCCGGAATCCCGAGGTGGACGGGCCGCCCTGTGAGTCGGAGAAAAGGAGACTTAGTTCGCCAGGTTCTCCACGACCGTGGCGACACCCATGCCGCCGCCGATGCACAGCGTCACCAGGCCGTAGCGTTGTTTGCGGCGCTGGAGTTCGTCGAGGACCGTGCCGAGGAGAATCGCGCCGGTGCCGCCCAGCGGGTGACCGAGGGCAATGGCGCCGCCGTTCACGTTGAGCTTATCGTCCGGAATGTTCAGCTCTTTCTGCGCATAGAGTACGACCGCCGCGAAGGCTTCGTTGATTTCCCAGAGATCGATGTCTTTGGATTCCAGGCCGGCTTTTTCCAGAGCGCGCTTCGAAGCGCTGACCGGGCCGGTGAGCATAATGGTCGGCTCGGTGCCCGTGGCGGCAATGGATACGATGCGGCCTTTGGGATTGAGGCCGTACTCGTTCTTAGCGCGTTCGCCGCCCAGGAGAACCGTGGCCGCGCCGTCGACGACGCCGGAGCTGTTGCCGAGGGTGTGCACGTGGTTGATCTTATCGAACTGGGGGTAGGTTTTCAGAGCGATGGCATCGAGTTCTTTTTCGCCGATGGTCTTGAAGACCGGACCGAGCTTCGAAAGGAATTCATAGTCGGATTCGATGCGCGGGTGCTCGTCGTCGACGACCACGTTGCCGTCTTTGTCTTTGACCGGCACGATGCTGTCTTTGAAGTAACCGGCCTTGATGGCCGCGTCGGCGCGTTCCTGTGAACGAACGGCGTACCTGTCGACGTCTTCGCGAGAGAAGCCTTCTTTCGTGGCGATGAGGTCCGCGGAGATGCCCTGGGGCACCAGGTTGTAGTGTTCGGCGATGTACGGGTTGCCGATGGACATATCGAGGCCTTCGATGTCGGCGCCCATTTTTACGCGGGACATGGACTCGACGCCGCCCGCGACGACGAGGTCCTGCATGCCGGAAGCCACGGCGCCCACGGCGTTGTTGATGGCCTGAAGGCCGGAGCCGCAGAAACGGTTTACCGTGTAGCCGGGAACGGAGTCCGGCCAATCGGCAGCCATGACGGAGTAACGTGCAATGCACGCGCCCTGATCACTGACCTGGGAGACACAGCCCAGGACGACGTCTTCGACCTTCTCGGGATCGAGATTATTGCGTTGCTGAAGTGCTTTGAGGGTTTCGCCCGCCAGATTCTGGGGGTGTTCGTGGGCCAGCACGCCCCGTTTTTTGCCTTTGCCGCGCGCCGTGCGCACCGCATCAAATACGTATACGTTTTCCATGATTTTCCTCCTGATGCGCCCGGACACACGATCGATCTCCGACCGGCATCAGTTTGTGTATTTTCCTGAATTTTAACACAGCGTGTATATGCACGCTTAATATGTGCATATGCACGAAAACGGGCTGTACGGCAAGGATTTTTCGGTCAGGATGGATGTCTTTCGCTCGGTACGTGAGTTTGGTGCCAGGCGAGAAAGCTGCTTATGTTTAAATTATACGCGACAAGAAAATTTCTTTCCGTAGGCTAAGAGCCTGGGATAACTGTGAGCGCGGCTTATTGTCTATAGTAAACGTTACGATATTGACATCAGGAAATGAAACTTATGAATGACGCCGAATTCCAAAAATTGTACGACCGGACACCCTCCGCTCCACAGAATGCCGGCGCCGCTATTGACTATACAAAAGTGCGCGCCGCTGCGCGCGAAGTTCTCGCCGAAAACATGGATGCCATCGAGAAATCTCTGGTCGCGCTGGCAGAGCATGGCGAACAGCAATAGCGATCCTGATCACGAAGAAGTTAAGACATTATATGATACCCTGGAAGGCTTCATCGACGACTTGAGAAGTGATCTGGCTCTTCAGACTCTTCAAACCGATCCCTACGTTCTGCTCGATGTCGTAAAAAAATACGTCAGCGATATCGATCACTTCCACAAACTGTACAACATTGAGCCCGATGAATTCAAGAAAGCCGGCTACTGGACTTTCTGGATACGAAAGCTAAAGCCGGTCCACATCGTAAATCCGCAAGAACAGGCTCGCCAGGCTCCCGTGGGCAGGGACCTGGTTCTCGGTTGGTATATCAACGAGTTTCTGGCCGTCAGCTATTCCCTGGGCGTTCTCCGGGTCGCCATCCGCCCCAGGCAGCAGTTCCGGCTCACTCCGCATTTATGGCGTGAGCTTGTGTATGGCCTTCGTTATCGTGCGATTTCGCCGCATGGGATGGCGCTATTCTATGAAGCTCTGGCGACCAATACAGTCATCTCCGAGCGTTAGGTCTCCTGACGGAACACGGCGGCGGGGTATCTGGCGGACAATTCGACATCGGTCCTCGTATATGTGGCTGAGCGGAATCTGGGCCGCCGCCGGGATCTATGCCGTCCTGAAAATCCTGGATCCCGCGGAACTGGCAGGGCTTCCCTGGTTCGAGCTGATTGCCATCATGGCCTTTTGGTCGTTCGTGATCGTGCTCACAAACCATGCCTTCCTGAGTGGGCGCTGGTCGTTTCAACGCTGGCGTGATTGGGCTCCGTACACGATCGGTGTGACGGCGTGCCTGGCCATCGGTTATTTGGCCGCGCATTCCCTGCGCTACGCCGTGGTCTGGTTGATCCTGCTGTGCGGCGGACACCTTATGTTGGTGGGATTCCTCGGAAGGCGCGTCCTGGCCGTGAGCATCGGGGTCACTTCGCTTACGTTGTGGTTGTCGTACCTGACGTTGGGACATCCGTTGAGCTACGAGGCCGTCGTCTTTCTGGGCTTGCTCCCCGTCTTGATGCTCCTGTTTTTGTCGTGGCTCTACATTACCTCGGAGTTCGTCCGCGATCAAAGCGAAACCATCCGCCGCCTTCTGCGCGACTCGCGCCGGGACAAACGCATCATTCAAGATGAGCGCCGCAAATCCGACAATCTGCTCTTGAACATTCTGCCCGCCATCGTTGCGGACGAACTCAAAGAAACCGGCGCTACCCGACCCGTGCAGTACGATTCCGTTTCCGTGATGTTTACCGACTTCAAAGGATTTACGCGAGTCGCCGAGACCATGCAACCGCAGGATCTCATCGCCGAACTGGATCGTTGCTTTTCATTTTTTGACGCGCTTACCGAACGCCACAACCTGGAGAAGCTCAAGACCATCGGTGACTCGTTCATGTGCGCGGGCGGTCTGCCGGAGATCAATGCAAGCCACGCCGTGGACTGCGTGCTGGCGGCCCTGGAGATTCAGGCGTTTATGAACCAGATGAAAGAACTCAAGCGCGAACAAGGCCTTCCGTATTGGGAACTGCGCCTCGGTATTCATTCGGGACCGGTGGTGGCCGGAGTGATCGGTGAAAAGAAGTTCGCTTATGATGTCTGGGGCGACACGGTCAACACGGCGTCGCGCATGGAGTCTTCCGGCACGCCGGGAATGGTAAACGTCTCCGGCGCAACCTGGGAGCTGGTGCGAGACTTTTTCGTGGGCGAACATCGCGGGTTGGTGAATGCGAAACACAAGGGCGAGATCGACATGTATTACGTAACCGGTATTCAATCGCACTTAAGCCGGGACGCCGCCGGCCGGGTTCCGAACGGAACATTTCAGGAATACTACGGAGCCCTTACGCGCAGTTAAATCGAAGCGCTTACGCCGCAAGAAACGATCCGGTAGCTGAGTCGCAAACCGACGTCCGGGTCGAACGCAGCATGCTTTGCAAAACGAAAGTCCACAACTCCCGCTCAGCCGTAGCCATAAAAACCCCTTCACTATGCTGCAACTTACCTTGTGTGTCTCACGGCAAACGTCGCGAACCACAGCTCTTGAACTACCGGAAATGTTCTTATTCGTTCAAGCACGCCCCGCGTCGTGGTGTAAGTAGCGGCGAGTGTACATTAAGGCTGTTATGGTTACGGCTGGTTCCAGCTAACGAGCGGAGGTCATGCCGGGGATATGTGGGGCGCGCACCGGAACGGCGTCTTCTCTTCGGAATCCATCCCGCGAATCCGCACCCCGGAGCCCCGCTCTATCCGCGGGGCGGAGCGGGTGCGGGTTCGCGATAGCTGAGTCGCAGAACCAACGTCCGGGTCGAACGCAGCATGCTTCGCAAAACGAAAATCCACAACTCCCGCTTCGCCGTAGCCAAAAAAATCCTTTTAAAGTTTGGCGACTGATTCCCTTTTTTTACGGCAAACGCAACGAGCCGCAGCTCTTGAACTACCGGAAACGTTTTATTCGTTCGCACACGCCCCGAATCGTGGTGTAAGTGGTGGCCAGTTTGCATTAAGACTTTTTTGGGTACGGCTGGTTCCAGCAGATGAACGGAGGTCATGCCGGGGAATGTGGTAAGGCGCACCGGAACGGCGTCTTCGCCGCAAGAAACGCGACGGGAGATGAGTCGCACAACCAGCGTCCGGGTCGAGGCGGACTATCTTAACAAAGCGACATACCACAAATCCGAAGAGCCGTAGCAAACAAATCCCCGTCACCATTGCGCGACTTACTTCATGTTTCTCACGGCAACGGTTGCGAGCCGCAGTTCCGGGGGCGGATTCGACCTACTCTTTTCCCGTTACGGCCAGGCCGCTTACGTGGAATACCGTAGCTTTCACCAGGTAATCCTTAAGAATTCCCGCGAGTTTGTGGTCGAGACTCGACGGATTGCCGTCGTTCAGGATCTCGTCGATCTTCGGGCGCAGCCACTGAAGTTGGTGCGGATAGCGGGCGTCCCGGCGAAACAGGACGATGGTATCCCGGCTGTGTTCGTCGATGGAGAGCTGTTTAAACTCGGCGTCCTCAAGGAACTTCTGCAACTTGCGGCTGTCGCTCATACCGAGGCTGCTTGCGAGCTCCGAGAACGTGGCCACGTGGCCGTCCTGGTAGATCTTTTCCACGGCGGCGGTGACGTTTTCTATGGTGAGCAGGCTTTCGTCGGGAGCGCCGGGTGTCGCGGTACTGCCGGCCGCGCCGTTCGGATTCGAACGCACGGCGGGCGCGAACTCCGGCGGACGCATGGCGTTTTCCACGGCGAGGCCGTGCTGTTCTTCGCGCATTTTGTTCTCGCCGTAACGCAAGCAGAAGTTCACCAGGAAGGGCAGGCCCATCAAAAGACGCAGCAGGAACGGCAGATAGTTCGTGTAAACCTTCTTCTGCAGTTCGGCAAAGACCGGCATGAAGTCGTCGTCGAAGAAGAGGGTCTTCAGGGTTTTTTCCCGATGCGCCTCGATGAGCCCCAGCAGGGCGCCCAACTGCCATTGCGGGGTCCCCGGTATTCGCATGAATTCACTAACTAACGTTTTTATGATGTTAAAGTCCCGCGGCGCGAAGACGTGCATGCGCCGGCCTTTGGTCTCCCAGAGGGCGTGCAGGATTTCGTCCGGCCGCGTGGTGATCGCCTGCCAGACCACCGGATGGTACTCGTAGCGTTCTTTTTCCGAGAGAAAACGCAGCGACTTGCGCAGGGTCCCTTCCCGGGAATAGAGCAGGTCCCGGAATTCCTCAATGCTCTTGCGGATGCGTTCTTTCCATTGGGATTGTTTCGCGTAACGTACGCGCTCGTAAAGTTTGCGTACGAAGCGTGCGGCCAGGAGGTTCGGTGCATTGTCGTCGTGCTGGAGGATGAGATCCGCGCGTTTGAGATCCAGTTCCACGGTGGGCTCGGCGTCCGGGATGCGCTGGTGTTCCGTTTCCGAGCGCCGGACTTCTTCTACCGTGCGCGCGAGATCCGGATGCTCCTCGGCGAGGCGCGTGACCGCCGTACGCAGATGACCCGCGGCCGCATCGTACCAGTCGGCATACTTCTTTTCCGGAAACGGGACAATGCTCTGCTCGTCGAACTCCACCGCGCGGTCCCGGGCCAGGAGTCGCGTGCGGACATCCGTCGCGAAGATTTTCAGGAAGTCCTGGCGAATGGGGAAGTCTTCGGCGCCCTTTTTTGCCAGGCGCAGGATCGTCTCCTCGTCGATCAGGATTCCGTCTTCATCGAGGAAACGTCCCTCGCCCTGGAGCAGGTTCTGTAATCCGGCGATGGAATCCAGGGACTCGACCCACAGCTCGATCTGTTTCATGGAACGTTCGAGCAGCTCTTCAAAGATGCCGGCCAGCACGCGCAGGTCCTCCCGGCGGGCGGCGAAGCACGGCTGCAATCCGAGGGCCCCGTTCCGGAACTCGAAACAGAAGAAGGCGTACATGAAATCGCCGGTGATCAGGCGGCTCAGGCTGCCCTGCAGGGCGGTCCCGGTCATGCCGCTCTCGTCGGCGAGGGCGACCAGGCTCTCGTAGGTGGCCAGGCGGATCTCCTCCTGGTTGCCGATGCGGGTGCGCTCGCGGATGGCGCGCAGGATACTGCGTTCTCCGCGATCGGGTTCGATACTGCGGTAGTAATCCCCGCGCTCACGCAGGGCGCTGGTGATGCGGTCCTCGAAGTGGGCCGGGACGTGATCGGGAACTGCGGCCATAGGACAACATTCCGGTAACTGGACGGTCGTCTATAGAATTTGCGAGGAATACTTGTTCCGCCCGGTTTTTCCGCTTCGCCCTATCTTGCGAAAGATCTACAGCCAGAGGTTGATCAACGACGCGCCGTCGACGCGGTCCAGTTCCCGCGGTCGGCCGTATTCCAGGACCAGGGGCGCGCCGTCCGTGCCGATGTCCCAGAGCTGCCCTTTGAGAAAGACGTTGATCCCGCGGAAGATGCGGTAGCGCGGCAGTCGGGCCGGCATGGAGTATCGCATCCAGGCCTCGCCCTCACTCAGTCGGCCGACGTCGCGGGGGCTCACGTCCGCCGGGGCGTCGGCGCCGTTGTAACCCGGCCAGGGTTTGTCCCAGGCATCGTGGGCGGCGAGATGCGAGACCACCGCCACGAAGTCCGCATCCTGGCGGGCGAGGTCGGCGTAAACGTCGGGGTACCAGGCGTCCGCGCAAATCAGTACGCCCAGCCGACCGGCCGGCGTTTCGTAGACCGGGATGCTGCCGTCGGCGTGGCCTTCCAGAAAAGCGAGTTCCTGGTTCGTGGGATAGCGTTTGCGCACGATGCGCTCCGATACCGAACCATCCGCATAAAATACAAAGCTCACGTTTTGCAACGGCCCGCCGCCGGGAACGATGCGACCGGCCTGGACCCGCGGCTCGGGCAGGACGATGGAACCGCCGACGATGGTCAGGTTGTAACGCTGCGCCAGGCGTGAGAAGGTTCGTTGATAGGCCGCGGCCATTTCCGGGGCCCGCATACGCAGCAGGGCGGCCTGCGCGGGTTCGGCGGGCCCCGGATGCGTGCTGAGCGTGCTGATGAGTTGCGGCAGGAAGCGATGCAACCGCGTGCTGATGAGATGGCTCATGGCCGCGCTGACGTTTTCGGAAGTGTACGCGTCGGGCGGGGCGCCGATAGCCACGAGCCAGGTGCCGATCTGCTCCGGAAAGACGACGACGGTCCTGGCGGAGAGCCAGCCCCGGTGATCCTTCGCCGGGGCGAGAGTCGCGTCCAGCCGCCGCTCGAAGCTTGCCGCCGATGTGTAGTCCTGCGGCGTGAGATAAGGTTGCACTCCAAGTAAGTTACCGTTCCCGGACGGACGACCGAAGCTCTCGATGCGCTCGATCTTTGCGGGCAGGCTGGCTCCGGCGTCGGTTGTTGTGGGCGGAACGGGCGTGAGCCAGGCCGCGCGCAATAGATAGAAGCCGGCGACGCCGGCGATGAGGATGCGCAGGATGAGGGAGACGTTCATGTCGTGGTTTCTCCGGACGGCCGATCGCTGTGCCCCAGGTCCCGTTCCGGGGCGATCCGATCGCGTACGAGTTGTTTGAGTTCTTTCATTTCCGGGAAGCGGCCCGCGTCTTTGCGTGAGTAGATGCTCAGGCCGTCCAGGCGAATGTCGAAGACCCCGCCGCTACCGGGGACCAGGGCGACCTCGCCGAGTTCTGCGGTGAAGGTGGTGAGTAATTCCTGGGCGGTCCAGCCCGCGCGCAGCAACCAGCGGCACTGCGTGCAGTACTCGATCTCCACGCGCGGGGCACGAGACGGTTGAACGGCCACGCCGATGTCCAGAAATTCGCAGGGAGCGACAAGTACATTGCCGGAGTGCTCCACGCCCGGCGATACCCGGAGCAGTTCGTCCGCGGCAAGCCGCACGTCCTGCGCCGGCTTACCCGGCGGCGTGAGCGTAAACTTCATCTCACCGGAGATTACGTAAAAAAACTCTTCGAGACTTTCGTGGCTGTGCTTCGAAAACTCCGCCCCGCTTTCCCAGCGCACGTGGTTGATCATCATAACGTCGCTGTGGTGACGATCCGCCGCGGTGAGCACGCGCTTCAGCAGATGGGCATCGTGGCTGACCGGTTGTTCGCCGGTCTGTGCCACGCTGCTTTTTTCGAACGGCGCGCGGTTCATGCTTTATCCGCGCAGATCGGCCCATCGTGTAAACGATTCTTCGACGGCGCTCTGGAAATCATGGCGGCCCAGAATGAAGGCGGTGACGTGCCCGTAGTCGAGCCAGCGCTGTTCGGAGCCGGCGTTGTGTTGATGGCAGATGTTCGTGGAGTAGGCGGGGATGTATTGATCGCGGCGGCCGCCGAGGATGAGGCAGGCCTCCGGCGCGGCGACCGGCGGCAGGTGTCGTAAATCGGAAAGGTCCAGGACGTCGATGAGTTTGCGGCGAGGATCTTCGTGCGGGTAGTCCCGGCCCAGGCGCTCCCAGTCCACTTTACGCGCGAGGATGCCCTCGCTGTAAACCGGCGTTGCCGAGTGGGACGGGATGCAGGCGGCCACGGCCAGGGGACGGCGATACCGTGCGGCTACGGCCAGCGCCATGTAACCGCCCATGCTGACGCCGGTGACTCCCAGGCAGCGACGCCCCCGGCCGCGAAACCAATCGAGGAGGGCGATGCCTTCTTCCTGAGCGGCGCGCGACATTTGCAGTAAGTCGATGACGCGTTCGGAATTCGAAGTGGCCTGCTGCTGCGGTCGCCGGCTGCCGTACAGGGGATTCTCAAGTATGAGCGCGCCGATCTTTTGTTTCAGCAACGGCCCCGCGATCATCGTGCGGCGGCGGCCGTAGCCCTCGTCACCGGTAGCGGCATAGTGCAAAGCCAGGGGCGTGTCCGCGTCGGCATCGTTCGGTTCCAGCCACAGAAAACGGGCGGTGCGGGTGCCCTCGGGCAGTTGATCGAGCTCGCGGCGCCGGCCGTTTTGCCAGGTGTATTGAAACGGGCTTTCAAAGAATCCCTCCCGGGCGGTACCGCCGGGAACGGCCACGGCCTCCGTCCAGCGTATGTCGTGAATCTTCGGGCGTTGCTGGTTGCGGTTTAGCTTTTGGGCGCTGGAAGTTAAGAGATAGTCGATGAGTTCCGGCCGGCCCCAGCCCTGGCTAAAAAACGGTTTTCGATTCGCCACCCCGGCATACAGTCTGTCTATCACGCGCGGCCTCCGCTGTGTACCTTTCCTATGACGGTCAGCTCTCCCGAAAACAAAGAAATCATCAGCACGTGTCTCGTGGTATCCGGCGTGGGTGCCCTGGCGTCGTTTTTGGGCATCGGTTCCGATGTGCGCAATCTGCCGGAAATCTACACCGCCGCGGCCGTGACGATTCGGTCCGTATTCGGGCTGCTGTTCTTCGCCGGCGTGATCGTGGCCTGGCGTCGACCCGAAGTTG
This sequence comes from Leptonemataceae bacterium, assembly GCA_965227295.1. Lineage (GTDB taxonomy): Bacteria > Spirochaetota > Leptospiria > Leptospirales > Leptonemataceae > JANSYA01. The sequence continues at coordinate 1,985,902 of OZ245742.1, forward strand.
CTGTTCGCTATCATACGCACATTGTGCTCGCCGGGGCCTTGTTGTCCTTTGTGTATCTGACCTGGCTCGACGTCGCTTCCGGGGATTATACTCGTTCCGCTTATAACCGGAGTCTCATCGTGCCGAGCATCGCCGTGCTCGTGTTCCGGCGCATGGGTTTTAAACGTCAGACGGCAGCCCTCGTTTTCGCCCTGGTCTTCTACGGCACTTCCATCAGCTTTGTCTACGAAGTCAGTTTGTTCGGGGCGCGGCCCGCCGACCGGTACTTTCAGGATTTGATGAACGATCTTTTTCAGATTCTCCTGGTCCTGCTGCTGGTATTTCAGCGCTACAAAGCCTATCAGAACGAGGAGGTCCGTCTAAGGGAGGCGCTTAAGAACGCGAACGACGTGAAATCCGAAATCATCGCTAAAGTGAATCATGAACTGCAGGTGCCGCTGCTCGGTCTGCTCGCGAACCTGGATTCCCTGGAGAAGGGCCTCGGCCGCGGGGACCAGGATCGCATGCAGCGCGTCATTGACCGCAGTTACAACTACTGCATCTATCAGCGGACCCTGGTGAACAACATGATTTACGCGTCCACATCGGACGAACATCTGCCGTTTCATGTCGATCGCAGCGCCCGGGCTTCGCTGCAGGAGTGTTACCGAAAATCCGCCGAGTTGGTGGGAGACATTCACGACGGAGAGATTCGCGCCGGTAAGCCGCCCGCGGTGGAGGTCTCCTGCCAGAACGAGATATTGATGATCATCCTGATCAACATCCTTTCGAACTGCGCGGAGCACTCCAGTAACGTTGAGTTACAGTGGACGCAACTTAAAGACACGGTGGTGATGCATACGAAAAACAGTCTGGTGACACCTATCGACGTCGACGCGATTTTTCAGAAATGGACAAGCAGTCGTCGAGATGGTACAAAGCCGATCCTCGGTCTCGGCCTGAACATCGCCCGGGATCTGATCCAGCGAAGCGGCGGTACGATTCAGGCCCGGGAGGAGTCCGGTGAAGACGGCCGCCGGCTGTTTTATCTGGATGTATCCTTGCCGTGCGGCTGAAAGGGTACCGGCTCCCGGACCCAGGGCAATTCCGCGCAGAGACGCAAATCCAGAGCCGTCACGAAGCTCGTGCCGATGTACGACCTGGGCGCACTGAGAGTCAGGGAGGGAACCTTAAGCATACGCCGCAAGAACTGGTTTACCAGTTCATCGCTTTCCACGATGCAGTAAGTCGCCCCCATGTTTTCGTTCATCAAAAAAAGATGCCGCGCCATTCGCTGAAAAATGCGCATGCCGTCCGCCCAACGGTAGCCGGCGTCCACAACGGCCGCCGTATCCATGCAAAAATGGCTGCCGTGCCACAGAGAATCGACAGGGACGTTCCAGCGGCGAGCCAGTTCGCGGAAGTCGACGTCGAATATCTTCTCGGCCGCGAAGCGGGTATCCGGTTGCCAGCGTACGCAACGGTAACCGCCGATGATGGACGAAGGGGCATCCGCTTCCGACCAGAGGGCCGCCATATAGACGCCGTGCTCGGCCATACTCAGTTCTTCCGCGATCAAGGAATTGATCTCGTCTTCGTCCGCCGACCAGCCCTGACGTCGGCCGATGCGCCGCGCATACAGGTCGAATACGAAGCGCGCAAATTCTTCGATTCGGTCCAGGCCGAGTTGCGCTATAGTGATGGTGTCGGAAAGATGTTCCAGAATTCTGGTTTGCTCGGGACATGGGTATGCGTACATTGTGTACCTCTCTTGTGTTTAATTTTTGACTTCTGTGAGGAGTCCGTGAATTTGTTCCGGCGATGCGGAGTGCACAGTTCATGCATATGGGAAAGGACCGGCCGAAGAATGCAAAACACAGGGTCTACCTGGTGGACGATGAGGTGATCGTCCGTGCCTGGTTGAAGGATCGTATCGAGGAAGAGGATGATCTGGAGTGCGCCGGGGAAGCCCGGAACGGTGATCACGCCGTAGATTATCTAACGGGACATCCCGGCTCCATCGATCTGGTAATACTCGACCTGGCGATGCCCGGTCGCGACGGCTTTGAGGTCCTGAATGATCTTACGAACTGCCAGCCCGACGCCCGGGTGCTGATCTATACGCAACACCGCGACCCTGAATTCGTGCGCCGCTGCCGTCGCCGCTGCCAGGGATACATGCTGAAAGACGAGCCCGTGGCGAACATCATGCCCGTCATCCATCTGATTCTGAGCGGAGAATCGTACTATTCTCCGGGCCTGGAGGCGCCGGAGTTCAACGCGCGCAGCGAGGGCGTGCTGGCGGATTTTAAGATTCGGCTGACGAAACTTACGCCCAGTGAGCGAGAGGTGGTGATCTGCACGGCCCGCGGGATGACCAGCCGGGACGCCGGCAAACACCTGGGCAAGAGTCACCGGACAGTGGAAGAGCAGCTGCGTAAAATCTATCGCAAGCTCGGCGTAAACAATAAAGCGGAACTTGCGCAGTTTGCAGTACGCTCAAATCTCCTTGCATGAGCGTTTTCATTCAACGCTTTTCTATATCTTACGTAGTACTACATAAATTTCAGCCCGGAATTACGCGTCTTTCGGCGGAAAATCTTGCGACCCTGCGTCCTGTTTCTTTCGTCCAACGCGCACCGAAAAATATTGCAGCTCCGCCGCCTGCGGCTGATTATGTTGTCACGCAGGGCGGAGACGCGGGCGTTCGGGACAAGGTGGTACTTCTATGAAACGAAAAGGTCTTACAATGGCGGTAGCGATTTTATGTTTGCTCACGGCGAGTGCGCTTACCGCGGAAGATGGTGCGAAACTCACGGAGGAGCAGAAGATCGAAAAGCTCCTCGCGGCCATCAGTTCTTCGAATGCCGTTTTCATTCGCAACGGCATCGAGTACGGCGCCGAGGCGGCCGTGGCGCACATGCGTCTAAAACTCTCGCGCTCGGGCGGAATGATCACGACGGCCGATCGTTTCATCGAGTATATTGCAACGAAGTCGTCTATTACAGGTATTCCGTACTACATAAAGTTCCAGGACGGAACGAAAGTAAAGAGCGCCGACTGGCTGCGCGCACGGTTGCAGGAGATCGAAGAGCCGGAGGCCTGCTGCTCCATCTCTAAGTAACGTCTTCGGCGCCGGCGGCCTCGTGATCGTCGGCCGCGTCTTCGTCTTCAGCCCCGCTCGTGTCGTCCTCCGCCGGCACGGCCCCGGTGAACTTGCGCACGGTGAGTACGAGATACAGCCGGCCGTAGTAACGTCGCTCGCGCCGGTCCCGCAGAAAGAAGATCATGATGTACTGGCGGTAGGTTCTGCCGTCCACGCGGACCAGTTGATGGTTCAGGTTTTCCGGCGGTTCCAGATCCACGTTGAATCCGCCGTCCTGCAGTTCGAAGACGATGTTCGAGGCCAGCTGGTTGCTGAATTCCAGCACGATGGAATCGGCCATGCCCCGCAGGCCGGCGTCGATTTGAAAACGTTCCGCGATGCGCGGTAGCAGCTTGAGTTTCGTATAACCGTCGAGGCAAAAGTAGAGATAACCGTTGATGTCGCCGGAAAAACCGATGCGCGAACAGCTTTCGTAGCACAACCCCTCGTTGCGGGACGGCCCGTAGGCCTCTTTGTCCGCGCTGATGTACAGGTTTTCCTTGAAGAACTCGGTGGTGATCCGGTTCAGCGTCAGGATGATCTTTTCGTCGAGCAGCGGATCCATGCCGTAATTTAACTTTCAGTACGATTAAGTTACGTAAGTCGATCTTCCATCTGGAAGGCCAGGGCTTCGCCGACACCCTCGTAGACCCGAAAGCGATTCGGTCCCAGGCGTTCGCATTGTTCGAGGGCCGTGCCGGCCCGGCGAAACCATTCGTAGGCCGAGGCCGGTCCGCCCTGCTCCGCCAGCACCGCGATGCCGACGTTCAGGTCCACCGCCTCACGTTCGCGGGCGTAGGTGAGGTACTCGCCGAAGCGACGTTCGAGTTCTTCCGCGGGCATCTCCGGTCCGAGTACGGCGAAGACGTCCGCTGCGATGCGATAACGGCGCCAGGGTGACGGAAAGAAGGCCCGCAACATGAGGCCGAGGTTCGCGAAGCTCTCGGGATTCGTACGCCCGTGAAAACGCAGGAGCGTGAGTGCGCGCGGGATGCGAACTTCTCGTTTCAATGCGAACTCGTGCAACAGATCGCGTTGAAACATGAGGCCGTTGCTGAGCGTGGAACCGCCGTCGCTGGTCGCCTGTTCAAAGATGCGTGCCTGGTACAGCAGCTCGCCGAACTTGCGGATCTCGTACCAGGCCTCGGTCAGAGCTTCGCGATTGTAGAGCGGAGCCTCGGAGCGAATGCGCAGCATGCCGGGAATGCCCTCGCGGGACGGAACCGGAAAGAACATCTCGCGACCGTCGTCCAGGGCGACGTAGTTGCCGTCGCCGAGTTTCTGGATGAGCTTCGGCGGGACGGTGCTCTCTTCACTGATGGCGGCTCCGGAAATGAAAATGTTCCCGCTGCGACGCATCACGGCATGGTAACGTCCGCGACGATTTCTTAAGTAAAGCGTAATGTCCGCGCGGCCCAGGCAGTCTTCGACGGCGCCGAGAAAACTTTTTGCGAAGGACTCCACGTTGGCCGCGTCTTCGGGAAAACCCGGCTGATCATGATAACGATAAAAACGAAAGTCGAAGTACGACGAACCGCCGGCGGCCCGGCTCTCATCACGCAGATGAAAGTAACGCGTAGTGAAATCCAGATCGTCCGGGGGAACGGGTTCCCGAATCGGAGCAAGCACGGATTGAAAGCCGGGCAGGTTCCAGCGTTCCTGCTCGAACTCGTAATGTTCCTCGGCCGCGGGTTGCGCGGCGCGCTCTTCCAGGTGTGCGCGCAGGTCCTGCTGCTCGCGCGAGGACAGTGGTCGGTCGAACAGAAAGTTTTTGGGATCGTTCCATTCGCGGACCGTGTTCTCGATCTCGGCCTCGAAGGCGGCCGGTTTACGGCGCGGGCGATCGTGTACGGGCAGGGCGTCGACGGGCATGGGCCGTGTCCGGGGTTCTCCGGCCGGGGGCAGGTCGATTTCATCGGCGAAGATGTCCGCGTCGTCGACGGCAGCGCTGTCGCCGCCTTCCAGCGGGCGATCGGGGTCGGGCCAGGTTTCCGTTTCTACGTTAATCGTTCGTGAGTGAAAGTTACGCGGGCGCAGGCGGTGCAGGCTGATCAAAGCCAGGGCCAGACCCAGGGCGATCATGGCGCCGCCGATGTACGGGGCCGCTTCTTCGAAACGCAAGAAGAACCAGCGGGATACCGACTGCGGCGCGCCGTAGAGATTGCGGGCCCGGCGTTGGGCAATGCGGATCGACTCGTACACGTAACGAACGACGGCGTCTTCGGTGCGGCCCTCTTCTTTCAGAAGCTGCACTTCGCGACTCATCGTATAGTAACGACCGGAACGCCGGGCCTCCGCCGTCGGAGTGGATTCCTCGAAAGATTTTTCCAGGCGCTTCAGTTGATCCTGCGAAATACGTTGCGGATCATAGGAGCGGTAGATCACTACTCCGCCGCGAGTCTCGACGCGCAGGTATGCCAGGTTGTGTTTTTCGAGAATCTTACGACCGACCAGCGCCAGCCGATCTCCGGCCAGGGGATAACCTTGAAATCCGCGGCGCACATCCATCAGCACGTCGTGCGTGGACGGATGACGATCCTCGGGCGGATTCAGCGGCAGAAACTCGCCGCTGCCGTACGCGGCGAAGAGACCGACGACGACGATCAAGAAGCCCGCGCATAACGCGGAAACGAAGATAGCGATGGAACGGGAACCTGACTCCACCTTTTGAACATCGGTCCGGGATTCGAAAGCGTGCAGGAAAAAAGCGGACGTTCAGTCGGCGTGTTCCCTGAAAATTTCCCCGGCCTGGCGGCGGATTTCGCTCAGTTCCTCCGGTCGTTTGCGATCGAGATTCTTCAATTGTAAGGCGACGCCGCAACCCAAATTAGCCGGCCGCCTGCAGGCGCTGCTCTTTCAACGTTTGTTTGATGGTGCGGCTGTTTTCTGTGAGTACCAGGGCCGGCTCGTCCACGCTGTAGATACTCAGATGCGCGGTCTTGCCCTTCGGCCGGTACAGCCCGAGTTTTTTTACGCGCTCCGTCTTAGTCAGGCGTTCGCGCACGGCCTCGTCAAAGACCAGGCCGCGACGCACCTGGCGGGTCACCGCTTCCAGGCGCGCCGCCGTATTCACGACGTCACCGAGCAGGGTATAGTCGCGGCGAGACTGTGAGCCGATGTTGCCTTCCAGTACGTTGCCGCAGGTCATGCCGATGCCGGCATGCAGCATTCGGAGCGGACTGTCGACCTGGGCGTTGTCGCGCACCTGTTGCAGACGTTTTTGAAAATTCACGACGGCCAGTATCGCGGCGTCGGCCTGGTCCGGGCGGAAGCGCGCCATGAGTCCGTCGCCGGTGAGTTTTAGAACGTCGCCGCCGGCTCCGATGATCTCGGTGGAAGCGGCCTCGTAGAAGGCGTCGAGGATCGGCATGAATCCGTCCACCGGCAAGAACTCGGCCAGGCTCGTGGAGCCGACGATATCCGAGAACAAAACGATGGCTTCGGTTTTCTTCGGCCGCACGTTCAACGGATTCTCTCCGGCCTGGATGCTCTCGCGCACGAACTCCGAGGTGTACTTCTCCAGGATGCGGTGCGTGCGGGACAACGAGTTCAGCAAATTTTTAATGGGACGAATGAGCGAATCCGTCTTTTCGTCCAGGACCACCGTCTTCATGTTCCAGTCCGGATAGGCCCGGTCGGGGATTTGTTGTTGCGGCTGGACGACTCGCCGATCTGCTCAATGTCTTCGAATGAGAGCGGTCGGGCGAAGTTGGAAATGTAAGTAAGCCGTTTCATGTTTGTAAGATAAGGATTCGTTTGAGATCCGTCGCCGATTTTTTGAATGCGTTCAAAAATGAACCGCGAGGCGAGAACAACGTTAGACAATAATTGCCTGGACATACGGAGGTGTCGGAATTTTATAACGTGGGCTTTCCCCCGGGGATCGTACGTGCGCCACATCATTTCATCTTCCCTCTGCGCGGTATTTGTCTGCTTGTTGCCCCTGGCATCCCTGTCCGCGCAGAGCATTGCCCCGGTGATGGAAGGCGTGCCCCTGGAACTGGAGGTTCTGGAAGATCCCACCGGGACGCTGAGTCTCTCCGGCGCGCGCGCCAGCACGGAATGGGAGCCGGCGAAGCAGTCATCGCCGGGTTTTGGTTTTACGCAGTCGGCCTACTGGGTTCGCTTTAAGCTGCGGCATCCGGAAGGGGCGGGCCGTCCCATCGCCTTCTATTTACAGCAGCAGTACCCGTTCATCGATCTTCTTCAACTGTACGTCCCCGGCGCGGAGGATGCTTACACCGTGCGAGAACTCGGTGACAGCTTTCCCTTCGATCAACGCCCGTTCAAACATCGTACGTTCGTCTTCGAACTGCAACTGGATCCGGGGCAGAGCGCACAGTACTACCTGCGGCAGAAAACCACGAGCGGCATGAACTTCCAGCTCAGTTTGTGGGACCCGTCTTCGTTCGACCGGCGCCTCAAGGACGAACTCACGGTCCTCTGGATTTGTTACGGCATGATCTTCGGTGTCGTCGCCTATAACTTCCTGGTCTTCTTGAGCACCCGGGACCCTGGTTATTTCTACTACGTCGTTTCGATGATCAGCCTGGCGTTGGTGCTCATGTCTTTGAGCGGTCTGTCCTACCAGCATCTCTGGCCGACCCTGGTGACCTGGAACAATCTCTCGATCATCATCGTGATTCACGTCACTGTTTTTTTCGCGGGCGGTTTCTTTCAAAATTTCCTGGAAACTCGCAAACTTACGCCGCGTGTACATTACACCTGGGTCGTTTTTCAGAGCCTGGCCGTGGCCGGCATACTCTTGACGATCTATTCCGGCCTCGGCGGCACCATCAAGCCGAATCTGTACCGCCTGTCCATGATCGGGGCGCTCGTCGTCACCATGCTGGCAGTACTGGCCGCGACCGTAATGTCACTTTATCTTGCATTAAAAGGAAGACGCGCGGCCCGGCTGTACTTCATCTCCTGGACTTCGCTTTTCGGCGGCGCTTTCCTTACGATTCTCAACGTCTTCGGCGTGCTCGCGGAGTACGAGTGGACGCGCCAGGGCATTCTCGTCGGTACGGTGGCCCAGGCCATCCTGCTCGCCATGGCGCTGGCGGATCGCATCAATCTGTATCAACGCCGCACCATCGAACTCAACGAGAACCTGGAACGTACGGTGGCAGATCGCACGGCGCAACTGGAAAGCCTGCGCCGCCTCGCCACGAACGGACTGCGCCAGGCCCGGCGCGCGCGGCGGGCGTCGAATCAACTCGAAACCGCCATCGGGGCTCTGGCCGATGCGTCGGCGAAGCAGGCGGCCTCCGCCGAACAAACCTCCGCCGCCGTAACGCAGATGGCCGCTTCGGTGGCGAACGTGACGGCGAACGTTTCGCAGCAGGGCGCGGGCATTCGTAACGCCGGCGATCGCATGACGAGTCTGAGTTCGGCGCTTTCGGATATCAACAATGCCATGGAAGGCCTGAGCGAAATCGCCGACACTTCCCGCGGAGAAGCTCGCGATGTATCCGAAGCGGCGACGGCGCTCGTGGCCGCCATGCAACGCATTCGCGAGAAGGCCGCACAAATCGACGAGATCGTAACGGTGATCGACGATATTTCGGATCGCACGAATCTGCTGTCGCTCAACGCGTCCATTGAGGCGGCGCGGGCCGGGGAGGCCGGTCGCGGATTTGCCGTGGTCGCTAACGAGGTCTCGCGCCTGGCCGAGCGCACCGCCGACAACACGCAGAACATTCAGGATCTCATCCTCGATACCCGGGACGAGGTCGAGCAGGGCGCGGAGCAGGTCGACCGCGTAACGCGCTTTCTCAACAACATCTTAACTTCGATTCAGGCGATTCACGGCGAAGCGGCGCGGGTGAGCGGTCTCGTGCAGGCGCAGGATGAGAACTCCGGTTCCATCGCGGGGCAAATGAACGACGTCACGCGTCTTACAGCGGAGATCGAACAGTCGGCCGACGAACAAAAACGTACCGCCGCCGAGATCAGCAAGGCCGTCGAACAATTCTCGGAAAACGCGGCGCACATTCAGAGCGAAGTGGCGCTGTTGGAAACGGCGGCGAATCATCTGACTCGTATCGCCGCAGCGTTAGAAGAAGACGGCGAACGTGTGGGGCGTGAGGCCGGGTTTGATACGAGTGATGAGGAAGCGGAAGTGGTAGAAGAATCGGTCTGATTTTTCTTGGGCGCCCCGGCTTTCGGTGGGGCGCCCAAAAGAGAATCAGAACTTACTCGTCTTTGCCTTTCTGCATCGCGGCCATCAACTGCTTGCCGAACGAGGACATGCCGCCGGCCTCGGCGTCTTCCTGCTTTTGCATGTACTGCTCGTACTCCGCGCGGCTGTCGGCGTCGAAGACACGGGTGACGGACAGCGAAATGCGCTCGCGATCGCGGTCGATGTTCGTCACCATTACGCGCACGGTTTCGCCGCGACGAAACTCTTTGTCCAGGGGCTGACCGCGGGGCACGCCGCTCTCGGAGTTCGGCACAAGACCGGTGAACGAGTCGGTGATGCGTACGAACATGCCGAAGTTCTTCAGGCTTTCAATGCGACCTTCGATGATCTCGCCGACTTCGAACGGCAGTTGACCCTGCCAGGGATTTTGCAGCAGGGCACGGCGTGACAGCGTAATGCGATCTTCTTTCCAATCGATGGAGAGCACTTTTACCCGCACGGACTGACCGGCCTTCAGTACGTCGCCGGGATGGCGGACCCGCACGAAGTCCAGCTCGGAAAGCGGGACGAGTCCTTCGATGCCGCCCAGGTCGACAAAGGCGCCGAAGTTTTGCAGCGACACGACTTCGCCTTCGACGATGTCGCCTTCTTCCATGGTTTCCATGAGCGTGGAGCGGCTCGCCTCGCGCTGCATGTCCCGGAACGAACGGCGGGATGCGATGACGCGTTTACCCTGGATCTCGATGATCAGGAACTCCATGCCGCTACGCCCGCGGCCCTCGTCTTCGTTGGGCATCTGCGAAGCCGGACAGAAGGCCATGACGTCGCCGAGAGCGATCTCGAAACCGCCCTTGATCTTCTGGGCGATGCGACCGCGCAGGGGAATGCGCTGCTGCATGGCGGTATTCAGGATTTCGCTTTTCGCGCGGCCTACCGGCTGCGTCGTGAAGACCTGCTCGCCGTTGGCGCGGTCCAGAAAGAAGGCGTCTACTTTTTCACCGACGTTCACGCCGATGTTGCCCTCTGCATCCAGCAGCTCTTCGCGGCGAATGACGCCGGGGCCGTTGTCCGTCTGTACGGAGACGAATTCACCGTCTTCAATGCCGGCGATGCGGGCGAGTTTGTGATCGCCTGCGTTGAGGCTGTCGAGGTTCTGGAGGTTGTTTTCGAGGAGTCTGGCAAACTCCGTGTCGTTCTTTTCTTTGCCGATTTGTTTGCTTCTCATGATGTCGTTCCCTGGTGTGATTTTACTGAGTTCTACTAAAGTAATGCTAGTCCTGTGTTTTGAAGCGCACCCGATCTTCCACGCCGAGGTCTTCTTTGGTGATGCCCAGCTCTTCCATTAAGAGCTTGCGTGCGTCTACGATGCGGTGTGCGTCGCCGCAGACGCCGTCCCGGGGCGCGGGCAGGGGGATGCCTTCGATGATTGTGTCGCCCATGGCGTAACCGCCGCAGCCGGTCGTTACGATGCCGGCCGGTTCTTCTTTCCACTGCGGATATTGCGCAAAGCGCGGCGCGGCCTGTCCCTTCTCACGATACACACGATCGTAGAAGGCGCCCATTACCGGAGCGGCGATGCTGCCCCCGGCCTGGCCCGGGCCCAGCGTCACGCTGGATTTGTCGAAGCCGAACCAGATGACCGTGGCGTACTCGGGGTTGAAGCCGGTGATCCAGGCGTCGCTGAAGTTCGAGGTGGTGCCGGTTTTACACGCCAGTGCGCCCTGGCCCCACCAGCCGCCTTCGCGGAGACCGCGCGTCGCCGTGCCGCCCTCGGCCACGCCCTGCATCATGCTGGAAAGAATGAACGCGAGGCCGGGCTCGATGATCTGAATCGTTTCTTCGCGGGTCTTGATGGCCAGGTTGCGGCGCACGCGTTCTTCCTGGCCGTAAATGCGATTGCCGTTTTGATCTTCGACGTAACGAACGGCGAAGGGAATCACGTCCTTGCCGCCGTTGGCTATGATGGCCACCGCGTTGGCCAGTTCCATGGGCGTGATCTCGCCGGCCCCCAGGGCCAGGGCGGGATCCGGATTAAAACGTGCGGTGTTGGAAATCTTCATGAGCCGCGAGGCCAGATCGATGATCGGCTCCGGTCCGGTGCGGAAGTAGGTCTGCACCGCCGCGGTGTTCAGGGACAGGGCGAGCGCGCGTTTCGCCGGAACGAGGCCCATGAAACCCTGGTCGTAGTTGCCCGGGGACCAGGAACTGCCGTCCGGCGCGACGATGAAAAACGGGGCGTCGTTGATGCCGGTGGCGCTGGACATGGTGCGCGTTTCCAGGGCGGCGCCGTAGACGAAGATCTTAAACGCACTGCCGGGCTGGCGCCGGGCGCGCAACGCGCGATTGAACTGATTCGTCGGCGAGAAGTCCGTGCCGCCGATCATCGTGGTGATGTAACCGGTGCGCGGTTCGATGCCCAGGAACGCGCCCTGCACTTCCAGGTTCTCGGCGTAAGTGAAAGTATCTTTGCGGAATTCTTCGAAGGCCGCGGCCTCGTCGTTGGCGGGCGTTAAGTACGTGAGCGCCTGCATGCCGTCCAGGAACTCGGCCTCGACCTCGCGACGGAATTTGCCGCGGTCATCCAGGGCCTTTGCGACGGGACCGCCCACCGGGGCAATGAGCGAGAGCGAACGGTGTAGATCGAACAACGAAAAGTCCACTCCGCCACGACCGCCGGTCTTCGCGTAATTGCGGCCGATGCGGTTGGCATCCTCCAGGGCCGCGCCCATTTCTTCCTCGGCAATGCGCTGCTGGCGGAGGTCGAGGGTGGTGTAGACTTTGAGGCCGCGCGTATAGAGACGGTCTTCACCGACCTCGGGGGCGGCTTCGAGGATTTGCCGCACATACTCGGTGAAGTACGGGGCGTCGTTCAGGCGGCGGCCCCAGACGTTGCGCGACGGCGGCTCCACGACGACCTTGTTCCAGTAACTCTTCCAGAAGTCGGCGTGAATGGCATCGATCTCTTCGGCTTTGACGTAACCTACGTCCACCATGCGGTTCAGCACGAACTTGTGCTGTTTCATGGAGTTCTTCGGATATTTGAACGGGCTGTACTCGATGGGCGACTTGGGCAGGCGGGCCAGCAAGGCGCCCTCCGCCAGGGTCAGCTCCTGGACGGGCTTGTCGAAGTACAGTCGCGACGCGCAGGCAATGCCCTGGCAGCCGTGGCCCAGGTAGATGACGTTAAAAAATACTTCGAGGATTTCTTCTTTAGAAAGGGCCTCTTCGATTTGCAGGGCCAGCAGGGTTTCGCGGATCTTCTGTACGAAGCGGCGCTGGCGGCGGCCCTCGGCGTTGAGGTAGATCTGTTTCGCCAGTTGTTGCGAGAGCGTGGAGCCGCCCTGGACAATGCGGCCGGCCATGACATTCTTTACGGCCGCACGGAAAATGCCGGCAATGTCGATGCCGAAATGATGGAAGAAGTTGTCGTCCTCGACGGCCAGGAAGGCCTGAATTACGTGCGGCGGGATGTCCGAAAGCGGCACGATTTCCTGGCGATGGCGATAGAGCTCGGCAAAGACCTCGCCGTTGCGATCGTAGAGTCGCGTGGGCGTGGACGGCCGATACTGAGCCAGCATGGAAAGCTCCCGGCGACCGTCCACCTGGGAGACGATCAGCCCGTAGATTGCGCCGCCGACAACGCCCGCGGAAAGCAGGCCGATGAGAACGAGTTTTTCCAGTAGTGAGAGAATGCGTTTCTGACGATTGCTCACAGGAAGCCCCGGAATGACCAGAATTCTCGCGGCGTCTCTCCACGGAAGTATTATTGTAGAAAGGCCGCTCCAAAACGGCGGCCCCGGATACCATTCGGGAGCAGTTGTTCTTGCCACCGGCGGCCCTCCGGCGTAGGTTTCCGGCATGCGGCAGAGTTGGTCCCAACAGAGCGTCTACTATCCCTCCGTCACGGACGTGGTTTTGCGCCTCATGGCGCTCATGCTTGCGGCCTTCGTCCTCCAGGTTGTGGCCACCATTATCTTTCCCGGCGAGGTGGTCTTCGATTCCTTCCGCGCGCTTACGCTCAACTTCCGCGATTTCAGCCTGCTACAGATTTTCACGCATCCGCTGTTCGCCGCACCGCAACTCGTATCCGCTCTGATCGAGATCCTGTTGCAGTGCCTGGTGCTGTACTTCTTCGCCTCGGAGCTGGAGCGCACCTGGGGGCGGCACAACTTTCTCAGGTTTTACATCATCTGTCTCGCCGGCGGGGCGATCCTGGGCACCGCGCTCTTCTTTTTTCCGGAAGGCTACAACTACAGCGGCGTCCTGCACGGCATGGATGCGGCCATCGGCGGCGTGCTCGTCGCGTATGCCATCCTGTGGCCGGATCGCCAGGTGCTTTTGTTTTTCATCATCCCCGTGCGGATGAAGTGGCTGGTCTTTTTCATTTTTGTGATGCTGATCTTGAGCTTCATCGACGCTGCGACGGTGTTGATGAGCCTGGTCCTCTACTCCGGCGGCGGTGTGGCGGCGGCGTTGTTTCTGTACTACTACGCGCGCAAGGGCCGGCAGTACTCGGTGCTGTCGGATTCGCCGATGGCCGGCGACGGCGGCAGCGGTCAGAAGAAAAAGCCGCGCCCGAGTCTGCGGGAACGTTTGAACCAATACCTGCGCAAACGCCGCCTCAAGAAACAACAGGATCTAATCAACCGGCGCATCGAAATGAAAGACGAGGTGGATCGACTGCTGGAAAAGATCTCGAAGGACGGCATGGATTCCCTTTCGAAAAAGGAAAGGGCGTTCCTGGATAAGGCTTCGAAGGAATTCTAGCAGGCTGCCCGGGCGTTCGAATGATCCGGCACGTCGTCTTTGATCTGTACGGGACCCTGTTGGTTCCACCGACGGAGCGACGCCACGCATTCTCACGACTCCTGGACCATCTTGGTTTGCGCGGTGAACGTCGCCGCCATGCCCGCCGAACAGCCATGACCCGGGACTTCGCCCGCGCCGAAGACTATGTGGCGCGGTTCGATCCGAAGGCCGTGCACGATCCGGCCGTGCGTTTGATCCTGCAGGACATGGAACGGGACGTGGAGGAGCGCATCCGTTGTTACCCGGAAGTCCCTGCGGTGCTTGAGCGTTTGCGTGAGTCCACGGTGCGCATGCATTTGATTTCGAACGTTGCCTCGCCGTACCGCCGGCCGTTCTATCGCCTGGGGCTGGATCGTTATTTTTCGCGTCCGGTTTTTTCGTGTGAAGTCGGTTGCGTGAAACCCGAGCCACAGATCTACGATCTCGTCTTCGATCGTGCGGAAGCGGTCGCGCCGGAGACGGTGTTGATGATCGGTGACCATTCCGTCTGTGATGTTCGTCGGCCGCGCAGCCTGGGCTGGCAGGCCCTTCTGCTGGATCGCCGGGGCCGGCCGGGAGCCCTGGCCGATCTCGGCGAACTCCTGCACGGCCCGACGGCGATCACACTTACCTGAACATAAAAAAAGCTTGTGAAAAAGGGAAGCGGATCGGAAAAATCGGCGGGGGCTTCGCACGTGGCATCGTTCAAGCGTTATCTGGAATTACGGGACCAGAGTTCATCGAAGTTCTGGGAAATCGAACTACAGGGGCAGAAGTTCGTGGTGCGTTTCGGTCGCATCGGCACAAAGGGCAGCCTCAACGAAAAGGTCTACGACTCGGAGGACGAGGCGGAGAAAGAGGCGCATAAGCTCATTTCATCGAAACTTAAGAAGGGCTACGCCGAATCCACCGGCTCCGACTTCGACGTCTTTCAATTTCGCCAAATTGATTACCGCATGGGGAAGGGCCTCGATCGTCCCGAGTCGACCATATTTCGGTTGTCCGTGGATTACGACGACGATCATTCTTTCGAAGACCTTTTCAACGCATTCCTGAAGGAACCGGGATTGAACCAGGTCCGGGCGCTCAGCATCGGCATGTGGGAAGAGGTACTCGCCGACGATATCGAGACGCCGCGGCGATTGCTCCTGGAAGCCGCGCCGAAGATGCCGCAGTTGAAAGCCCTCTACTACGGTGATGTCGAACAAGAAGAAAGCGAAATCTCCTGGATCGAGTTGACCGATCTCGCGCCGGTGGTGCACGCTTTGCCGAATCTCGAAGTCTTTCGCGTGCGCGGTTCCTTATTGCGCCTGAAGAATCTTCAACACGATAAACTCGGCGCATTGATCATCGAAAGCGGGGGCACGAGCAAAGACACCCTGGCCGATGTTTGCGCGGCGAAGTTGCCCGCGTTGCAGCACCTGGAGATCTGGATCGGCGTGGAGGATTACGGCTGGGACGGGAGCATTGCCGACATAGAGCCGCTCTTTGAGGCCGGCCGCTTCCCGTTGCTCAAGCACCTCGGTGTGATGAATGCAAAAGAGCAGGACGAGATTGCCCGCGTCGCCGCCCGGGGCGCCGTGCTCCAGGATCTGCAATCCCTGGATCTTTCCATGGGTGTGCTGACCGATGCCGGCGCCCGTCATCTCTTGCAAAGTGATGCTGTTCGTAAGTTAAAGGCGCTGAACCTGCGCCATCACTTCATGAGCGCCGGCGTTGCCCGGGAGTTTCAGGGCATCGGCCCCGCCGTAAACACCGCCGGAAGCAATGAGCCGGATATTGACGACGACGAGGTCTACTATTACACCGAGGTCGCCGAATAGACCACGAGCGCCGCTTTGAAATCACCGGCATACATCTGGATCGGCAACCCGGAACACCGCCGCTGGCCGGGCTTCCAACGTGCCGCCCGGGAAGCGGCTGTGGTTGCCCGCTTACTTTCGTACGAAGAAATCTTAGCCTGCCTGGGGCAACCCGGCGAACTCCGGCATCGTCTCGCCGCGGCAATCGATGGGCTGGACCACCCGGTGCTGCGCCTGGAAGCCCCCGGAAAGAACGTTACCGTCAGTGACGCACTGACGCGATTGGGTGGTCGTCTTCTGGAGGAGGCCGGTGCTCCGCTTGCGTCGGGTACCGCACCGGCCGGACCGGGTCGGCTGGGTTCGCCGCGCGCCCGGTACACCGGCTATGCCTGGTTGCTGCGCCGCCTGGATTGCCTGTGGTCGGAGATTCTCGGCGAACGCGACGCGGCGCTGCCGGTATACGTCAATCATCCCGAGGACGTGCTGACGATGTGCTCGAAGCCGCAGACGTACGAACGATTCTTCCGGAACGCGCTGCCGGTGCCGCGCAAGCTTACGAGCGTAAACAGCTACGAAGAGTTACTTACGGAGATGGGACGTGCCGGAATTTCGCGCGTGTTTCTGAAGCCTGCTCACGGATCGTCCGGGGTGGGCATCGTGGCACTGCGGGTCTCGAACCTGCCGCGACCCCGGCGTATGGCGGCTTACTCCACGGCTGTCCTGCGTGACGGCGAAGTCTACAACAGCCGGCGCATTCGGCGTTACGAGTCGCCGGCGGAGATCGCACGCATCATCGATCGGCTGGCCGGCGAAGAACTGCACGTCGAGGAGTGGATTCCTAAACCTGCGCCGATCTCCGGTTACGCCGGTGACTGGCGCCTGCTGGTGATAGCCGGTCGAGCGCGGCACCGCGTCTTGCGACTGAGCCGGTCGCCCTTTACGAATCTGCATCTCGGCAACGAGCGCAGTCACGCCGCCGCCGATCCCGAGACGCTTGCGACTTTCGAAGCACTGGCGCGCCAGACGGCCGCGTGTTTTCCGCGCTCGCTGTATTTCGGCCTGGACGTCATTGTTCGTCGCGACGGGCGGCCCATCATCCTCGAAGCGAACGCTTACGGTGATCTTTTGCCCGGCGTGCTGCATCAATCGCAGACGACGTACGCCGCGGAGCTGGCGGCTTTTCCGGACTTCGCGGCCGTGTCACGGGAGGCGCGGACGTGAGGGACATGCAAGCCATCGTCGGGCACTGTGACATCGTGTTCGTTACTCTCGATACGTTGCGCTACGACGTGGCCGCGGCGGAACTGAGCGCCGGTCGCCTGCCGTCCCTGGGGCGATTCATTGCACGCTGGGAGAAACGCCACAGTCCAGGAAACTTTACGTACGCGAGTCACCAGGCGTTCTTCGGCGGCTTTTTGCCGACGCCGGCGGAACCTGGTTTGCACCCGCGGCTTTTCGCGCTGGACTTTCCGGGCAGTGAAACGACGGCGGAAGGTACTTTTGTGTTTCAGTCGGACAGCATCGTAGCGGGCCTCGCGGCGGAGGGTTATCATACCATATGCGTGGGCGGAGTCGGTTTTTTCAACAAGCTGCCCGGCCTCGGTTCGGTGTTGCCGGCCTTCTTTCAGGAGAGCCACTGGTCCCGGGAAACGAGCGTAGTCGATCCGGAGTCCACGCGGCATCAGGTGGATTGGTGCATCCGCCGCCTGGATGAGATCGATGGAAAAGACGCCGACCGCCGCATCTTTCTCTTCGTGAACGTCTCGGCGATGCACGATCCGAATCATTTTTATCGTGCGGATTACTCCGGCGAAGGCAATCCGGTGCTTCCCCGCAACAGCATGGACGGCCACGCGGGTGCGCTAAGATACGCGGACCGGGAGTTAGGGCGTTTGTTTGATCGATTGGCGCGGCGGGGGCGTTGGTTTGCCGTCGTTTGCTCGGACCACGGCACGGCTTACGGCGACGACGGCTACGAGGGGCATCGCAACGGCAGCGAGGTTGTCTGGACGGTACCCTACGCGGACTTCATGATCGAGGCGACGCCGTGAATCAGTTGCATGGTCAGCGTTCCGGGGCGCTTGCTCTCGAAGAAATCCTGCTCCGGCCCGAGCTGCATACGTACCTCTACTCGTATCCGCACAAACACGCGTATCGCGAACTGGACACGCCGGTTCCTGTACAGGATGCCTGGGCCTCTGAAGATGCCTCCGCGCTGTTTCTCTACGTGCACGTTCCGTTTTGCGAGAGCCGCTGCGGGTTTTGCAATCTCTTCGCCGTCGCCCGGCCGGAGGAAGGCCTGGTCGAGCGATACGTCGCCGCGTTGCGGCGGGAGTTCGCGGTCATGCAAGAAGTCGCGGCGCAACGTGCTCCCTGGCGATTCGCGCAGTTCGCTTTCGGCGGCGGTACACCTTCGTTTTTATCCGTGCGGCAACTGGAAGACCTGTTGTCCCAGGTGCGCGCTCTGGCCGGCGCGATTCCGGGCGGTGTGGAGGTGGCACCGGACAGCGCGACCGCCGATCGCCTGGACGTGCTGCGGGCGTACGGGATCGAGCGGGTGAGCATCGGCGTGCAGAGTTTCTTCGAGAACGAAACTGCCGCCGTCTTTCGCAGGCAATCCGTCCAGGATGTGCACGGCAGCCTTCAGCGTATCCGCGATCGCAGCTTTCCGTCGCTGAACATCGACCTCATCTACGGCCTGCCGGAGCAAACCTTGCAGACCTGGCGCGATTCATTGCACGCGGCGTTGGAACATGCACCGGAGGAGTTGTACCTGTATCCGCTGTATGTACGCCCGGGTACGGGCTTCGGCAAGCACCACGACGACTATGAGGCGGAACGCACACGATTTTACCGGCTCGGCCGCAAACTTCTACTGCACGCAGGTTACCGGCAGATCTCCATGCGTCTTTTTCGCCGGGGGGACGTTACCGATCCGGAATCCCGGGAGTACCGTTGCCAGGCGGACGGCATGGTAGGCCTCGGCGCCGGCGCGCGCTCGTATACGCGGTCTTTGCATTACTCCGGTCCGTACGCCGTGGGGCGGGCGTCCACGGCGAAAATTATTCGGGACTACGTGCATCGCGGCGAAGAGGAGCTGCGCCGGATCACTTACGGCATTCATTTGAACGAACGCGAACAGCGGCATCGCTTTGTGATTCTGTCGCTCCTCATGAAGGACGGCCTTTCCCTGACGGACTACCGCAAGCGTTTCGGCCTGGATGCGTGGGATGATTTCAGCCGCATCCGGGACCTGCGTCGCCTGGTGGACGCAGGCTACGCGGAGGTACAAACATCCACGGAAGAGATCTTACGACTGACCCCGGCCGGCCTGGAGCGCAGCGACGCCCTGGGGGCCTGGCTCATCTCCGACGCGGTGCGCGCACGTATGGAGGCGTTTGATCTGCGATGAACCTCAGCATTCTGTATCGCGGCTCTCTGGATAGCTGCAACTATGCCTGTCCGTATTGTCCGTTCGGTAAGAATCCCGTGGACCGCGACAATCTACGCATCGACGCGCAACAACTGGAGCGTTTCGTCGAGCGGATCGCGGAGAACCCGGAGGGCTTTCGGACGATCTCACTGTTCTTCACACCCTGGGGCGAAGCGTTGATCCATCGCAGTTATCAGCGTGCCCTGGTACGTTTGAGTCATCTAACGCACGTTCCCCGCGTGGCCGCTCAGACGAATCTTTCGTTTCGTCCGGAGTGGCTGGAGGATTGCGACGCGAGGGCGATGGGTCTCTGGGCGACGTATCATCCCGGTGAGGTCGACGCGGCGCGTTTCGCCCGGAAGAGCCGGCGTTTGCTGGAGATGGGCATTCGCCACAGCGTCGGCGTCGTGGGAGTTCGTGAGCACTTCCCGGCCATTCGTGACATGCGTGCAGAGCTTTCGCCCGATGTGTACATGTGGGTGAACGCGATCAAACGGCCGGCGCAGTACTATGACGCTGCGGACATCGAGTTTCTGGAAGGCATTGATCCGCACGTGCGCTGGAATCTTGAACCGCATGCGAGCTTCGGCCGGGCCTGTCGCACCGGTGAGAGCGTGGTCTCCGTAGACGGCGCGGGCGAAGTGCGGCGCTGTCACTTTGTTCCGGAGCGTCTGGGGAATCTCTACGAAACATCGCTCCGGGAGATGCTGCGTCCCCGGGCCTGCACGAACCAGGAGTGCCGCTGTCACATCGGCTACGTGCATCTGGAAGCCTTGCAGTTGGACCGGCTGTACGGGGACGGCATCCTGGAACGGTTGCCCGCGGCGCACCGAACGTACGGCGCGCCCGTGTCGGGCCTGTCGCGGATTTAAGGCCGCTCCAGTTTCAGTAGCGCCGCGTAGGGATCACCGTAACTCTCGATTGCAAAGTATTTGCAAAAGGCAGCTTCGGTGCTGAGGCCGCTGCGTTTCAGCGCGCGAATCGCGGCTCGCGCCGCGGCCGGGTCGTTCGCCGTTTTCAGGAGTTGTCGTTCGATCCGCATATGTCGCCAGGCATACTGTGTCTCTACCGGACGTGCTTCGGCGTAGATTTCGATGCGCGCGCCTGCGGGGAATTCCGGCGGGTAGTGTGAGATTGTGCGGAAGTTCGCCACACGCGCTTCGTCGCGTTGCCAGGCTGTGAACTCCGGGAACGTTTCGTAGTGCTGCGCCACGAGATTCGCAAAGGCGTCGAGGTCCGCCGCGTGGCAGATCACATCCAGGTCGCTGTCGGGCAGATCGACGTCCAGCGGGATCGTGCCGGTCAGCGTGGGATTGTAGGGGGCCAGCACGGTCCACAGGCCGATCTCATCGAGTATCGCGCGGGCGGCGGTTTCGCGGGGCGGCATGAGTAGAGAGTCAGGGAGCGACGGATTGCGTAAAGAAATTGTTCCGGATTATGTCACATCATCGCGACCCGCCCCATCTTACGAAATTTCCCTGGAATCCGCGTTTCTGTACGGGATTTGCCGTTGACGGGGCAGGCCGGGCGCAAAAGGCTGCCAGTTCTTCTACTATTACAGCAGATCTCTTACGGAACACAGGCACATGGCCG
This sequence comes from Leptonemataceae bacterium, assembly GCA_965227295.1. Taxonomy (GTDB): domain Bacteria; phylum Spirochaetota; class Leptospiria; order Leptospirales; family Leptonemataceae; genus JANSYA01. The sequence goes on from OZ245742.1 coordinate 2,006,787, forward strand.
TCACACTGAAACAACAGCGGACGCAATATACCCGCAACGAAGACCTCAAGAAGGACTGGATCCTCATCGACGCGGAGGAGCAAACCCTCGGTCGTCTCGCATCGCGCATCGCGCATCGCCTGCGCGGCAAACACCGCCCCGACTACGCTCCGCACCAGGACAACGGCGACAACGTTGTCGTGGTGAACGCGGGAAAAATCAAAGTCAGCGGCCGCAAGCTCGACCAGAAGATCTACTATGAGCACTCCGGCTACACCGGCGGCATGAAAACGTCCACCCTGCGCCGGAAGCTGAACGAGGACCCCACCTACGCCCTGAAGACCGCGGTGAAGCGCATGCTGCCCCCCGGTCCCCTGGGACGCCGGCTCCTCGGCAATCTCCGCGTCTTCGCCGGTGAAGAGCACGGTCACGCGGCCCAGCAGCCCACCCGGATCGACCCGGCGAAACTCTAAGTTATTTTCTCAAGGAACCTTCGCAAACATGAGCAACGAAAAAGGCATTTTCACCGTAGGACGCCGCAAAACCTCCGTGGCCCGCGTCCGCCTCGTTCCCGGCCAGGGCAAAGTCACCATCAACGGCCGCGAAGTGGCCGAGTACTTTCCCATCGGTCGCCTGGCCGAGCAGGCGGTCCGCCCGCTGAACCTGGTCGGTGTCGCCGATAAGTACGATCTCAAGGTCCGTGTGAGCGGCGGTGGGGTTTCCTCTCAGGCCGGTGCCGTGGGCATGGGCATCGCCCGGGCGCTCCAGACGCATGCCCCGGAGCATCGTCCGCACCTCAAGAAAGCCGGCGTGCTGACCCGGGACTCCCGTATGGTCGAGCGGAAGAAGTACGGCCTGCGCAAAGCCCGCCGCGGCACGCAGTTCTCCAAGCGCTGATTTGTATTCACAGCGCTGGTGCGCGAAACGCGTCGTTCTCAGGGACGGCGCGTTTTTGTTTTTAAAGCGATCGGCGCGATCGGTCAACGATTCGTCAACAGATCGCCACATCCTGACGCTCTGTCGCCGGAAAACACTGTAAAATAAGGCGTTTTCGAATCCTGACGATGCAACGGAATTGTCATATGGTTGCAACAAAAAGCTTGCGATATTGTCTGATTCTCTAGAATCTCTCCACACACAAAGCTCACAAATACACACAAGGCAGGTTCATCATGGGCACGGCACTCGGTCAGCGAATCGCGAATTACACGCGGGACAAAGTCTTTCGCAGCATTCACAACAATCACTTAATCTACAACACCAGTTGGGAAGACCCGGCCATCGATCGAAAACTGATGGACATCGGCAAAGATTCTCACATTGTCATGATCACCAGCGCGGGGGACAACGCCCTCGACTATCTCCTGGATCGTCCGGCGAGCATCAACAGCGTGGACGTGAATCCGCGCCAGAACGCGCTCTTCGAACTCAAACGTTCGGTCATCAAAAACGCCGAATTCCAGGATCTCTACAAAATGTTCGGCAACGGTTACCACGAAAGCATCGCCGATCTTTACAAAGGCAAACTCCGTGCAAGTTTACCGGAGTACGCCCGCAAGTTCTGGGACAAGCGCATGAAGTTTTTCAAGCGCGGCGGCCTGAAGAAATCGTTCTACTACTACGGCGGCGCCGGCACCCTCGCCTGGCTCTGGCAGGTCTACTGTAAAGTGCACAAGCGCCTGGACCAGAACATCCGCTGGTTGTTCAACGCGCAGACCATGGAAGAACAAAAAGCGGCTTACGAAAAGCTCGAGCCGATTCTCTGGAACCGCGCGGTAAGCTGGCTCCTCGGTCGTCACATTACCCTGGCCGCCATGGGTGTACCCCGGGCCCAGCGCGATCTGATCATGAACGGTTTCGAAGGCGGGCTCGCCGGCTTTCTGCGCGACAGTGTGCGTCGCGTCTTCACCGAAGTGCCGGTCACCGAGAACTACTTCTGGCGCGTCTACGCCACGGGCTCCTACTCTCCGGAGTGCGCGCCGGGTTATCTGCGCGAGAATAACTTCGAAACGTTGCAGGAAACCGTGGACCGCGCGCACATCCACAACACGACGATGATCGAATTCCTGAAGAACAACCCGCGCGAGTACACGCACTACGTACTGCTCGACCATCAGGACTGGCTGGCCTGGAACGATCCGGCCTCCCTGGAAGAAGAGTGGCAGCAGATTCTCCAGAACAGCAAACCGGGCACGAAGATCCTCATGCGTTCCGCTTCGCCGAAGGTCGACTTCCTCCCGGACTTCGTCCTCGACCGGGTGGACTTCCAGGAAGAAACGAATCTGCACGCCCGGTGCCGCGTAGGTACTTATGCGAGCCTCCTCGTCGGGACGGTACAGGCATGAGCGGTGCCACGGCATCCTTTGACGATCGCGCCGGTCAGATCGACAATCTCCGGCGCTACTATAAGTTCCACGCGTTGATCTACGACGCCACGCGCTGGTCGTTCCTGTTCGGTCGCACGGCCATCTTGAAAAAACTGCCGTCGGAAGCCGAACTACTTCAGCGCACGGGCAGCAAACAACTGCGCATCTTAGAAGTCGGCTGTGGTACCGGGAAGAACCTCGCGTACCTCGCCGCTAAGTATCCCCACGCGCACCTTACGGGCATCGACGTTTCGGCGGACATGATCCAGAAGTCCGCGAAGAAATTACAGGCCCATGCCGATCGCCTGAATCTGCTGGAAGAACCTTACGAAAAAGGCGGCAACGCCGGCGGGGATTTCGATCTCGTGCTTTTTTCGTACAGCCTGTCCATGATCAACCCGCAGTGGTCCGAGATCCTGGACACGGCCCGGGAAGATCTGAAGCCGGGCGGCCTCGCGGCAGCGGTGGATTTTTCGGACACGGCCTTCGGCTGGTTTCGCAAACACATGGCCGGCAACCACGTGCGCGTGGACGGACATTTGTTGCCGGGACTGCGCGAGCGTTTTGCACCGATCCTCAATTTTGAGGGCAGCGCTTACCTGGGCATCTGGAAGTACCTCATGTTCATCGGCGAGAAGAAGTAAGATCGGGCCGACCCGGACCGAGCGCGTCTTCCGGATTGACAACCATATCTTTGCAGTGAGACTGGCGAGTCTTACGGCCGTATGACCAATATCCTCGGCATTTCCTGCTTCTATCACGACTCCGCGGCGGCTCTCATTCGGGACGGCAAGATCATTGCTGCCGCCCAGGAAGAGCGCTTCACCCGCAAGAAACACGATCCGGATTTTCCCTTGCACGCCTGCGAGTACGTGCTGCGCGAGGGCGGCATTACGCAGGCCGACGTGGACGTCGTCGCGTTCTACGATAAATCCTTTCTGAAGTTTGAACGTTTGCTGGAGTCCGTGCTGGACGGCTGGCACCGGGCGCTGCGCCTGTGGTTGACCGCCGTCCCCTCCTGGCTCGATCACAAGTGGCTCATTAAACGTACCGTCTACGATCGCCTGGAGGACCTGAACCCGGACGCGCGCTTCGTGTTTCCCGAGCACCACGAGTCCCATGCCGCCGCGGCCTTTTATCCGTCGCCGTTCGAGAAGGCGGCCTTTCTTACGATCGACGGCGTCGGCGAATGGGCGACGACTTCCTGGGGCCTGGCCGAGGGCAAGGACGTGCGGATCCGCCAGGAGATCCACTTCCCGCATTCGTTAGGTTTACTTTATTCAGCATTTACGGCTTACACGGGCTTTAAGGTCAACTCGGGCGAGTACAAAGTAATGGGACTTGCCCCCTACGGCGAACCGAAGTTCGTGCAGAAGATTTACGATCACATTCTGGATGTAAAACCGGACGGATCGTTTCGCCTCAACATGGAGTACTTCGACTATACCGCCGGCTTGCGCATGGCCAACGAAAAGTTCTACGAGGTCTTCGGCGGTCCGCCGCGTAAGTCGGAGACGAGGTTGAGTCAACGCGAGATGGACCTGGCACGCTCGGTGCAGGTGGTGATCGAAGAGACCGTGCTGAAGCTCGGCAACTACATTCACGAACAGAGCGACGGGATCGAGAACCTCTGTCTGGCCGGCGGCGTGGCTTTGAACTGTGTGGCGAACGGCATTCTACTGCGCGAAGGCAAGTTCAAAAACGTCTGGATTCAACCGGCCGCCGGGGACGCGGGTTCCGCCGTGGGCGCGGCGCTCATGGCCTGGCACAAGGTTCTCGGCAACGAACGTAAGTTAGCGGAAGCCTCGAAGGTCCAGCAGGGTTCGTACCTGGGCCCGCACTATTCCTCCGACGAGATCCAGGCCTACCTCGATCGCGAAAACATTCCGTACACGAAGTACGACGATAACCTCGCAGCGGCCCGGGCCACGGCGCAGTTGATCGCCGACGGCAACGTTATCGGCTGGTTCTCCGGACGCATGGAGTTCGGTCCGCGGGCCCTCGGCGCGCGCAGTATCCTGGGTGATCCGCGCAGCGAGAAGATGCAGTCGACCATGAACCTGAAGATCAAGTTCCGCGAATCGTTCCGCCCGTTCGCGCCCAGCGTTTTGCGCGAGGATGTCTCGACTTACTTCGAACACGACGGCGACTCGCCGTACATGCTCATCGTCGCGCCGGTGAAGGAACATTTGCGCAAAGAGATGAGCGCGGAACAGCAAAAACTGTTCGGCATCGAAAAGCTCAACGTTACCCGCTCGGAGCTGCCGGCGATCACGCACGTGGACTACTCGGCGCGCATCCAGACCGTGGACGGAGAGTTTCATCCGGCCTATTACGAACTCATCAAAGAATTCAAGCGACTCACCGGTTACGGCGTCGTCATCAATACCTCGTTCAACGTTCGGGGCGAGCCCATCGTCAACACGCCGGAGCAGGCCTACACGTGTTTCCAGCGTACGCACATGGACTATCTGGTGCTCGAAAACTTTGTCCTCGATAAACGCGAGCAGCCGGAGCTCGAGGACGACGTCGACTGGAAGAACGAGTTCGAGCTGGACTGATTTTTATGACCGCGGCGGCAGCAGAAAAACGCTCAAAGAAAAAAGTGAAGGGTAGTACCACGCGCGGTTACTACAGCAAGCTGCTCGTGTTCACGCTGATCTTCCTCGTGATTCAATGGGCGTGGGGTTTTGCCCTGGGGTGGCGCCCGTACTTCTGGATCTTCGCGGCGGTGTGTTTTGTTTTCGCGGTGGTGCCGGCGGTCGGCCGCCCGTTGCACAGTCTCTGGAACCTCTACCTGGAACGCAGTACCCAGGGCTCACGTTTCTTTCTGGGCACGGCGTGCGTGCTTCTATTGATTGCGTGGTATCGTTTTTTCTACATCGCCCTCGGCGAATCTACGGCACGCCTGGCGGATGTGCCGTACGAAGCGTTGTGGCTCTACCGACCGGACGGTGACTATCTCTACTGGTTCCTCGCGGCTGTGATCCTCGGCGGCGTGAGTTTCTCCGAGCCTGCGGCGAATCGTTTGTTCGATCTCTGGATGAAACTCGCGCTCGCGATTCAGGCCGTGATGAGTCGTGTTCTCTTGACGTTAGTTTATCTGCTCGGCGTGGTACCATTGGGGCTGGCTGCGCGGTTGGCGGGAAAACGTTTCCTGGTGCGCGAGTGGGATCCGGAGGCCGCAACCTACTGGATCGATCGCGACGAAAAAGAGTTTACGGAAAAACACTACGGCCGGCATTTTTAACGATCACGCTTTCTTAGATCGGCGGCATTTACGGTTACGTTCGTATGGATATACTCAAAGAGTTCTGGGATTTTCTGAAAGAGCGCAAAAAGATCTGGATCGTTCCGTTGATCCTGATGCTCGGTGCCCTGGCCTTGTTGGCCGTTGCGGTCGCGGGTTCCGCGCCGGGTCTGGCCCCGTTTATTTACGCGATGTTTTAAGAAGATCTTTCAGGCGGGGTTTCAGGTACTCCGCCATCGCTTCCGCGGCCACGGCGTTGCCGGCGTTGTTCCAGTGCATGTCGTAGGGATAATGCAGCAGCTCGTCGCCGTGAGCGCGGAAGGCCGGCAGCAGGTCACGGCATGTGAGGCCGTGTTTCGCACACATTGCCAGGATGCGTCGATTGGGTTGTTCCAGGTCGAAAGCGTCCGTGTTCAGGCCGAACCAGTCCCTGGTGGCCTCCCATTCCGCCTCGGATTGCTGAAATCTTTGCGGGTACAGAAAGTAGAACAGTGGCGCACCGTTGTTCTGCTCATCCGCAATCTCTGCCAGCACGCGTTCTTCGGTTTCGTAAAAGAGTTCTCCGCTCGGATGCAGTTCTTTCAGGAACAGTCCGAGATCGTTCTGCTGATCCCACATCATCACCTTGCCGTCTTCGGCGGAGCGATAGTTGTAGATGGCCGTCGGCCGGAACAGACCGATCAAAGTTTCCAGACGTAAAACCAGGCGCAGGCAGCGCAGTTGGTCTTCGGGCAGCAACGAACAGACCCGGGTGCGGCCCGCGCCGCTTTCCAGGGCCGACGGCGGAAGATGGATTCTGCCGAACTCCCGGGCGTAGTACTCGAGCGGGCTTAGATTTTCCGTGGATTGCATTAAGTATCTTTCAACGTAAGCTACGGGAAGGTCGTTGCCGATTGTGATGCCGTGGATGATAGCGTCTTCATCGAAACGGCCGCGGTTCTTGCGCAGCCAGAGCTTGAGGGACGTTTGGTCCATGGCCCTCGCCACGAAGATGCGAACCCTGCGATTCGGAAAGGCCGTCTGGAGTCGCTCTTCCAGCAACGTGGCCGCGGTCTTGCTCTGCTCCGTTCGGTAGCCGATTGTAAAACTGTCTCCGAGGAACAAGAGGCGCAGTTCGTCGGCCGGCTTCGGCAAAATCATTTCGTGATTGCTGCGGAAACCCGACGCGTTAGTGCGCACCAGGCCGGTGGAACCGTCGCCCAGGAGCATCGGTTCGTTCAGGTTCTTCTTGAGCAGGCCGGGATTTTCGCCGTCAAAGAGATCCGGAAAGTCCAGTACCTCCGACTTCGTCGCCGTATACATGCGCATATGAAAGTACAGCAACGGTAACTCGATCAAGATGATCAGGAATACGGCGTAGAACACGAGATTGCGGGTTCCGTTCAAGATTCTGACCGGCAGGGCGGTGTGCCGGGGCGCGAGGGTCATGAGCACGACGGCCGCCGCAAAGGCCGGCCACGCATAGCGGATGGACGCGAAGGCGGCGTATTTATAGGTTAAGATGGACGTCGCGAGCGCGACGACGATCAACGAGACGGTCAGTGCGCTTTGAACGAAAGCGGTTTCGTTACGCATTGATTTATACAGAAAGTAAAGAAGGAACGCCGTTAGCAGGGGCGGAAGCGTTCCCATGAGCGTGGTGCAAATCCCGTACGGCCAGGCGGGCAGGAGCAGCCACGCGAAGGTATGGCCGATGATGAAGAGGATAAAGACGAGTAGACTGAGGACAAAGGCCAGCGCTACAAGAGAAGGTGCGGAGCGGGGTCTCATCATGCCGAAAAGTCAAGACACGTTTTGTCAGTCAATTTTGAATCGAATTCGCATCATCAAGATTGATTAACATGTTGTGTTGATTCTTTAACGAAGCGATCCAGTCTCATAGATGCAGCGGTGATTGTAATTGCCGGCGAGCCGCATACTTTGAGTAGCCAACGGATTAGCGAAGTAGACGGTGGTGCCGGGGAATTCGCTTCGCATCAACCGCGACATACGGTATATATTGTCGCGCAGGTGGATTGTCTCAAAAAAGGGACCGCAAATGCGGAAGCTCGAACGTGATTTTTATTTAGCGGTGTTCGAAGGAATCCACCATCAACGCCGGCAGCGTTGCATGATACAACTCCGGTTCCGCATAACGCAGACTCAATGCTTCGGGCAACAGTGAAATCAGTTCGTAGTTCTGACCGTCGGAGCGATAGTGATACTGCTGTTCGCACGCATCGTTTCGGCGCGGGTCGCGAGGCAGCGCGTCCAGGAACTCCGGAACCAGGCCGGGAATCCAGTCGTCCGTCGACATACCCATGCAACTGCGCCGGGCGAACCACTGGTTCTGCGTCTGCGGATAGCTGCCGCTTTTTGCTTTATATCGTTCCAGGGCCGCGGCGATTGGCCGCAAATCTTTCAAGCGTTCTTCATCGCGCGCCAGAAACACATCGGGGCCGAGCTTCGCGAAGTCCAGGTCCGCCGGCCCGGGATCGGCGATCATACCCAGGGGCACGTTATGGTAACGTACGCCGTCGCGATGTTTGTACCCGGCGGGCAGGCTGCCGACGTGTCCGGCCAGAAAGATCAGATCCACGTTGCGTTCCTCGTAGAACTGCCAGGGATCCGCGTGCGGATCGCGCGACAACACATTGATCTCAAAGCCGATGACGTCCGTTTCGCTGCAGGTCTTACCGGCGTTCTCAAAGGGAACGCAGAGCAAGTGCGGATCGATGTTCGCCGCGATGACGACGGGAGAATCGTCGTTGGCCGGAAGACTATGCTCGATCTTTTGCAAGAGAGTACGCATGGGATGCGTGTCGCGCGCGGGCAGTATCCAGGCATACGTCAGAATCGACAGAACCGCGAGGCCCGCGCCAATGAAGTAGAGTCGGCGGTGCCGCCGTTCGGTGCCGTCCTCGTCCAGCTCAAGGGCGCTCGCGGCCGCAACGACGGCCGCCGGCAGCAGACCGGCCATGAATTCGGTACGCGGAAAGAGCAAAAGGATGCTCGCCAGATGCACGAGCACGATCAACACCGGCACGATCCAGGGCAGGCGTTCCTGCCAGGGCGTTTGCGTGAGCGAAAGACCTCGCGCGTGAATCAACAGACGCACCACCGCATACCCAAAAAAAGCGCCCGTTAGAACCTGGTGCAACATCGTGGAATCGAAGCCGGCCTGGGCGTGGCTCAGGAATAATCCGAACTGAGCGAAAGTTAGTGGTACGTTGCGCAGAACGTGCAGGAGCATATAAACCGGGCGCAGACGAAAGGCCTCAATGAGTCCGGGAAGTTCGGTGCCGAAGATTTCTTTGTTCAACGGCCCGGAGTGCACCATCCAGGACGCATCGAGACCCCGGGACCATACCTCCGCGAGCGCGACGTGTTGCGCGAGCGTCAGTCGGCCGCGCTCAACGAAGTCCGGGCATACGATCACCAGGGCAGCGACTGCGATGAGCGGAGCCGCGGTGGCCGCCAGGATGCGCGTGCGGCGCGGGAGTTCCCGGGATTGCAGCGACATCCATACGACGTAGGCCGCGAGTAAAAACGAAGGAACAAGGAAATCCAGGCGTAGAAACGGCCCCGCGCCGATGAGCAGGATCAACCAGGGAAAGCGTCGATGGCCCGCGCGCGGGACCAGGAGCAACACGGCGGCATAGAGAATGAACTGTACGGCGTACTGCGGCATCTCCCGCAAAAGAAACAAAGCGGGCATGATGATCAGACTCACCAGCGCCGCCGTGAACGCCGAAGCGTACAGGCGGGCCAGGGCGTAGCCCGTGCACACCGCGGCGCCGAGAAAGAAGTATGAGTGCGCGTAGAACAGTTCCGTCACGGACTTCGTAAAGAGCGCGATGATTTTGATCAGCAGCGTGTAGAGGGGAAAGAGGGACGTGACGCTCAGCAACTCCGGGAGCCGCAGGTTGGAGCCGCGCACATAGACGCCGAAGTCGCCGCTCATGGGCAGGTCCCAGCCCGGGATGGAAAGAACGAAGACGGCCGTAAAAAAGAGCAGCGTCAGCGGAAACCAGAGAAGGTCTTTGCTCCGGAGGGCCGCCATGTCATTCCTCCCGTTGGATTTCGGGGAAGAATCTGCGAATGCCGAACACGCCGGCGTAAATGAACGGCGTATCGATGAGCGCCATGGCTAACTTCGTTACGTACACGGTTAAGATGACCTGGATCACCGACACCGGTTTCTCCGCGGTGGGCACCCAGAAGGGCATCTCGAAGTAGAAGTACAGAAAAATTCCGCTTACGATGAACGTATCCGCGAGCTGAGAGACGGCCGTCGAGCCGTTATTGCGCAGCCACAGATGTTTGCCGCCGGTGAGGCGGCGCCAGAAGTGAAACAGAAAGTTGTCGAGTAACTGCGCCGTGAGATACGCGAGCATCGAAGAGAACAACAGAATGCCCGGGGCCTCGAACGTGAACGTGTACGCGGCCTGGGCGGCCTGCGCACTGATGGCGATGATCTCCCCCGCGTCGTTCTTGATGTACATGTCCGGATGAAAGAACTCCGCGAAACCGGGGCGGATGGTCCAGATTTCGGCCGGCGGTACGGCCTTGGCGATGTTCAGCACGCCCAACATCAAAAGCGAAATCAGAAAACCGTAGATGACCATGAGATCGGCCCGGCGTTTGCCCCAGGTTTCGGAGACGATGTCCGTAAACCAGAAGGTCAACGGGTACGTGATGATGCCCGTGGTGAGCACGAAGCCGGTGCCGAAAAGTCCCCGGGGCAGGCTTTCTCCGAACATAATGAAAAGCTTCGTGCCGATCATGTTCGTGATGACCAGGATGCCCACAAAGGCGCTGGCCAAAAAGACGTAGAGTTTATCGCCGCGGCTCATAAACAATTTACCAGGTCATCTTAAGAACAGGAAGTACAGAATCAACAACAGTCCGAGTCCGTAGAGAATCGGCGAGACCTCCCGCCACCGTCCGGAGAGCAACTTGATCACCGGATAGGCGATGAAACCCAGGGCGATGCCGTCGGCGATGCTGTACGAAAGCGGAATGCCCAGGATGATCACGAAGGCCGGAACGCTTTCGCTGAAATCGTCGAGGGCGATGCTGCGTACGTTTTGCAGCATCATGGCGCCGACCAGAAGCAACGCCGGGGCCGTCACCGGGGCGTACGAACCCACCATGCCGACGATGGGACTGAAGAACAAGGCCAGCAAGAACAAAGCGGCCGTAACCAGCGAGGCCAGGCCGGTGCGCGCGCCCTGGGCAATGCCCGACGCGCTTTCGATGTACGAGGTGACCGTGGAGGTACCGAGGGCTGCTCCGGCGACGGTGCCGGTGGCGTCCGCGAGAAAGGCACGGTTCGCCCGGGGCAGTTTGTTGTTCCGCATGAAGCCGCCCTGTTCGCCCACGGCGACCAGGGTGCCCATGGTATCGAACAAATCAATAAACAGAAAGATGATCACCAGCGGAATCATCGCGAGCGAAACGGCCCCGGCCAGGTCCATGGCAAAGAGCGTAGGACGAATGTCCGGAGGCAGGGAAAACACGCCGACGGCGGGCTGAAAGCGAGTCATTAACATACTCTCAGCGACAATTTGCGATTCCGCGGCCGTGGGAAAGAGCGCGAGCCCGTACCGTAACGCCAGGGCGAAGAGCGTGCTTGCGAGGATGCCCCAGAGAATGGCGCCGGGCAAGCGGCGGACGAACAGCGCCGTCGTAACGATGAGCCCGAAGAAAAAGACGATGAGGTCCGGTGAGGCGAAGGCCGTGTTGAGTTCCACGGCGGTGGCCTCATTGTTGAGAATCAGGCCGGTGTTCCGCAGGCCGACGAACGCAATGAACAAACCGATGCCCACGGCGATGCCGTTCTTGAGCGACGGGCTCACCGCGTTCATCAACAGCTCGCGCAAACCGGAGAGCGAAATCAACAGGAACAAGACGCCGGCCACGAAGACCACGCCGAGCGCCGTCTGCCAGCCCGCGCCGAAGCCGGCGGCCGCGGCGGCGGGCACCACGCCGAACACGAAAAAGAAGTTCGCGCCCATGCCCGGGGCGAGGGCCACGGGATAACGCGCGGCCAGGGCCATGACGATCGTTGCAAAGGCCGCCGCCAGGCACGTCGCCGTTGTTGCCGCGCCGATGTCCAGGCCGTTGGGAGCACCGAACATCTCACCGGAGATGACGGCGGGGTTTACGAAGATGATGTAGGACATCGTCAGGAATGTGACGATGCCGCCGAAGACTTCGGTGCGTAGATCGCTGCCGGACTCGGCCAGCTTGAAGTAACGTCGGAGAAAATCCAGGGCTCAGGCCTCGTCTTGTTGTGACGTGCCGGCGGCCAGCGAGGACGGATCCTGTTCCAGGGCCTCGGCGAAGAGGGCTTGCGCGTCGCCGCGTTTTTCGGCGTTCTCGTTGACGAGGGAGATCATGTGATCGGCCAGCTCCTCGATGCGCGAGATTTCCGGACGCAGGGAGTTCGACTCCGAGGTGAGCGCGGTCATGTCCTTTTCCATGCGACCCAGGGCCGAGGCGACTTCTTCGCCGGACGCCTTCTGATGGCCGGCGTTGCGCGCGATGTCGCCGGAGAGGCGGGACATTTGTTCGAGCTGGTCCAGCAGGGACTGGTTCAACTTCTGCTGACGCGTGAAGATCTGCTGGAGGTTCTTCATGTTTTCGTCGATCTTGATCAGTTCTTCCTGCTGCGCGCGGACCCGCTCACTAACATCACCTGAGCTTTCCTTAACCTGGTCCGTCAAAGTGCGGGACTGTTTGATGATGTCGGCGATGCTGCGGGCGTTGTTTACGGAGTAGTCCGCGAGCTTGCCGATCTCCGCCGCGACCACGGCGAAACCGCGGCCGGCCTCTCCGGCGCGCGCGGCTTCAATGGAGGCGTTGAGCGAAAGCAGGTTCGTCTGGTCGGCGATGTTCGCCATGACCGAGTTGATCTTGCCCAGGCGCGAGAGTGACTCGAGGATTTTCAGGACGCTTTCGTTCGTGCTCTGCACGGACTGGTTCACCTCGTTGACGTAAGCGCGGGCGCGGGCCGAGGTCTGGGCCAGGTTTTCGGTGGAGACGATGATGTCGTTCAGAATGGCACCCATCTCGGTGCCCTGGTTTTGCAGTTCGGTGAGGCGTTCTTTTTGTTTCTCGACGCTGGTGGTGGTGTTCGTCGACGCCACGGCGAAGCCTTCGACGATGGCGGACATCTCGACGACGGAGCCGGCCTGGGACTCCATGCGTTCGAGCATGTTATCGAGGAACTCGTTGAACTGCGAGATGGATTTTTTGAGTACACTGACGGCCATGGCCGTGTTCATGCGGTTGTCTTCGAGACGTTGGTAGGCGTCTTCCAGGTCGTCGCCTTTCTGCTGGGCGGCCGCGGTGATGCCGGGCACCGCGAATCGCAGGACGATGCCGAGGACCAGGAGCGCACCGCTGTAGACCGCCACGTAGCCGACAAGCCGCGCGTTCGGTTCGCTCAGGGCCAGGTTCGCGGCGGCGTAGAGGATGGCCGCGAGCAGGCCGGCCACGGGAACGAAGCGTCGTCCGGCGCCGCCGGGGAGCAACGCCGCGCCGATGGGCAGGATCATGAGGGCGTCGGCGCGGATCAGGGCTTTGCCGACGAATTCAGCGCCGGCAATGGAAGCGGCGATCACGGCCAGGTCGAGAACCAGCAGGACCTGGCTCAGCCCCGGCCTGGGTGAACGACGGGTGAGCAGGAATTCGACGAGGGTCAGTACCAGCAGGAACCCGCCGCAGCCGGCGTAGAGGGTGGTGATCTGGAGTGCTTCGGAGTTGCCCGCGTGCAGGCCGGCCAATGCAAAAAAGGCCGCGGCCAGGATCAGTCGCACGAGGGCGGAGATTCGCGTGCGGCCGGTCTGTTTCCCATCATCCATATCGTACCGCCAGCAATACATGCTGGAGCCGATTACGCAAGTCATATCCAGCCGGCGTGGACAATCTGTGGGTTCCGACACGGCCCGAAAGAAGAGTGAGGTAAGTGAAACAAGAATCTTTCGGGCGCGTCGGCGCTCCGCGCCGACCGGGCTGCTCCGGGCTGCTCCGGGCTCCGCTGTCGCTGCGGTCGCGCTGCGCGCGACGGCCTTCGGCCCCCTGCACATCCCTCGCGCGAAGAGCTTTGGATTTCAAGCGTGAGGGACACGTAGGGTGGCGCGCAGCGCCAGTCTCAGCCGTCCTCGGCTGAGACCGCAGCGAAGCGGAGCCCGGAGTGGCCCGACCCCGCGCACAGCGCGGGGGCACGGTGTGCCCGGCATGGGCGATGACTACCGGTGAGAGTCCGGAACCGTAGGTCAGCAAAACGGTTAGCAGAGGGCAAGGGTTCCATCGCGAGGTGTGGCCTGAAGGAAGCCGTATGCGAAATTCCGATCCGACGAACAGGAATCTGATGAGGCTGGTGTCCCCGGGCAAGTCTGCCGTACAAGACGAAGCCCGCTGACCGAATGGGGGCACGAGTAGATCAGGCGGGTGCGGAAGGAAAGCCATCGTTCTTACCCGGGGAGGTCTGCGTGCACGGCGTCTTAAATGGCGCGGAAGATCGGGCGACCGATATTCCAGGGTGCGCGCAGAAGTCAGCAGAGGCCATAGTAAGCCGTGCGATGCAGTTTCCAGAGCGATAGGCATCAAACGGACGAAGGGCCGAACGATATTTCAGAGGGGAAAGCGGTAATCCTGAATCATGCAGTATGAGCTGGACTTCGTGTTGGCGGTATCATGCCCGGCGATTACCGGTGGAAACCTCGCGGATGAATCGAGGATGAGTGATAAGAATCACGCAACGACGAATCTGATGGATCGGATTCTTGAGCGCGAGAACATGGAACGTGCGTTGCGCCGGGTCATTTCCAATAAAGGGAAGCCCGGCGTGGACGGTGTAACGGTGGAGGCGCTCAAGCCGTATCTTAAGGTACATTGGGAACGTATTAAGCAAGAGCTTCGTGACGGTCGCTACCGACCGCAGCCGGTGCGCCGGGTGGAAATCCCGAAGCCGGACGGCGGCGTGCGTCTGCTGGGTATCCCATGTGCCGTGGATCGTTTGATCCAGCAGGCCGTGTTACAGGTTCTGAATCCGATCTTCGATGCGAAATTCTCGGAATCCAGCTACGGTTTCCGGCCGGGGCGCAGTGCTCACGATGCGGTGCGCGCGGCCCGGGATCACGTACGCGCCGGATTCACGATCGTCGTGGACATCGACATCGAAAAGTTTTTCGACAACGTAAACCACGACATCTTGATGGCCCGGGTTGCACGCACGCTCAAAGACAAAGCGGTGCTGAAGCTGCTGCGTCGCTATCTCCAGGCGGGCGTGCTGATTAACGGCGTGCGTCTGGTGGGCGAAGAGGGTGTGCCGCAGGGTGGGCCGATCAGCCCGCTGCTGGCGAACATCATGCTGGACGACCTGGACCGGGAACTGGAAAAACGCGGCCATCGCTTCTGTCGTTACGCCGATGATTGCAACATCTATGTGCGATCCATGGGCGCGGGACGCAGGGTGAAGGCGAGCATTACTAAGTTCCTGGAAAAGAAACTTAAGCTGCGGGTGAACCCGGCGAAGAGTGCGGTGGATTATCCCCGGAAACGTAAGTTCCTGGGGTTTCGCATCCTGCGCCGCAAGAAGGGCGGGGTGCAAATCTTTATCGCGGAGCGTTCCATCGAACGACTGAAGGACGGCATCCGGCGGCTCACCAGAGCCCGGACGCCGATCTCATTCGAGGAACGCATCCGCCGACTGGTCGTGTATCTGCGCGGCTGGGCGGCATATTTCGCGCCGGGCGAAAACACCGCGGCCTTGAGCAAGATCTCCCAGTGGATGCGCCATCGGCTGCGCATGTGTCTGTGGCGACAGTGGC
Organism: Leptonemataceae bacterium; assembly: GCA_965227295.1. Lineage (GTDB taxonomy): Bacteria > Spirochaetota > Leptospiria > Leptospirales > Leptonemataceae > JANSYA01. The sequence goes on from OZ245742.1 coordinate 2,022,203, forward strand.
GACTCCCGCGAACTCAGATTCGGGAACTCACCAACAGAGGGCTCTCCTTGCGAGATGCATTCCGGCTCGTCACCATGGCACGCAGCAAAGGCCCCTGGCGCATCTCCGGCACTCACCTGATGGGAATCGCCTTCTCTCCCGGCTACTTTCGCCGGCTCGGCCTCCTGAACATCGAAGAATTTTGCTTACGTAGCCGTCAAGGATATCGAACCGCCGTATACGGACCCGTACGTACGGTGGTGTGAGGGGCGGCGGGGAGAACCCGCCGCCTACTCGATCCCAAAAAAAACTCACCTGAGTTACTGCCCCATGATCCGGGGTGTTTACAATTTTAGAGCTTTCTGGATCGCCTGTTCCAGGGTGTTCCACGATAATGTCGCGCACTTCACGCGCACCGGATAACGTTGCACGCCCTTGAAGGCCTCGAGGTCCTCGTGTTCCTCGGGAAAGTTCGGCTCGCGGTTTTCGGTGATCATGGACTTGAACGAGTCGATGAGCTTCTCGGCCTGCTCGGTGGTCATGCCCTCGACGGCGTCGGCCATCATGGAACCCGACGCCACCGAAATGCTGCAACCCCGGCCGTTCACGCGAATGCCTTTGAGTACGCCGTCCTGAACTTCGACTTCGATCTCGACCTCGTCGCCGCAACTGCGGTTCACGCCTTCTTCGACGACGCTGGGATGATCCAGATGCCCGCGATGCGAAGGGTTCTGCGAGTGTTCGATAATGAGTTCTTTGTAGAGATCTTCCGTAAGAGACATGATGATTCGTTCCAGATGTTGCGGCGGCTCAGGCCGGCACGACGCTCTTAAAGATTTCGCGCACGCGCACGAGACCGCGCACCAGGGCGTCCACATCCTCGGGACCGTTGTAAAGATAAAACGACGCCCGCGCCGTACCCGTGAGATCGTTCTTGCGCATCCACGGTTCGCAGCAGTGATGCCCCGCGCGAATGGCGATGCCCTCTTCGTCGAGGATCGTGCCCACGTCGTGCGAATGCACGCCCTCGACGTTGAACGAGACAATGCCGCCGCGCTGATCCCACTCCCGCGTTCCGTACAGGTTGATGCCCGGCACTCGCTCCATTTCGGCGACGGCGTACTTCGTGACTTCGACCTCGTGGGCGTGGATGGCGTCCAGGCCGACGTTTTCCAGGTAGTCCAGGGCCACGTGAAAGGCCACCACGCCGGCGATGTTGGGCGTGCCCGCTTCGAATTTTTCCGGCAGGCCGGCGGCTTTGAAGCCGTCCTTCGTGACGCTTAAGATCATGTCGCCGCCACCTAAGAACGGCGGCATGGCTTCCAGGATGTCTTTTTTTCCGTAGAGGGCGCCGACGCCGGTGGGCCCGAGCATCTTGTGCGCCGAGAGGGCGTAAAAATCGCAGCCTAACTGCTGAACATCTACGGTTAAGTGGCAGGCCCCCTGGGCGCCGTCGATGACGAACAGCGCGTCTACGGCCTTCGCTTTTTTGCCGATGGTTTCGAGATCGTGAATGGTGCCAAGAGCATTCGACATGTGCGCCACCGAGACGATCTTCGTGCGCGGGCCGATGACCTCGTCCAGCCGGCTGTAATCGTAGCGGCCGTCGTCGGTGAGCGGAATGTGTTTTACGACGGCGCCCGTGCGTTCGGCGAGCATGAACCAGGGCACCAGGTTTGAGTGATGTTCCAGCTCGCTGACGACGATCTCATCGCCCGCACCGACGTTCGCATCGCCCCAGGAGCGCGCCACCAGGTTGAGGCTTTCGGTTGTGTTGCGTGTAAAGATGATTTCTTCCGGTCGCGCAGCGCCGATGAAGTTCGCCAGGCGTTCGCGCGTGCGGTCGTAGAGATCGGTGGCTTCGTAGCTGAGGCGATAGGCCCCGCGGTGGATGTTGGCGTTCCGGCAGCGGTAGTAGTTTTCGAAGGTATCGATGACCTTTCTGGGCTTCTGTGACGAGGCGGCGCTGTCCAGAAAGACGAGGTCCTTGCCGTTCATTTTCGACTGAAGCAGGGGGAAGTCGTTTTTGATGGCGTGGTAATCGAATGTGCTCATGTAAATCGCCCCGGGCCGGTGTTGCGCCGGCGAGACTGCCGACAGGTTCCCAGTATATGGTTAAGAAATGGAAGCGGGGGATTAGTTTCAATAAGGAAATGCGTGGAAGATGGGGTCACAGGAGGTTGAGAGGAGGAGAGGGGATGCGTGTGGGATGGTTGGGCTGCTGATGTCAGTGGGATCTGTGGCTCCTGTGCGATCCGTGACATAAGTTGTGTCCCGGAAATCCGGGATGGATCAGATGGACCAGGCGGATCTTTTTGGGCGTCGGCCCGGCGGTGTCGGGAGCCGCCGGATACCGCGCTACTCCGGGCTCGCTATCCGCTCGGGGAGTGACTAAAGAGGCATCCCGGGTTTTTTTAGAAATCAAAGCAAAACTGAAATGTGACCGGGCTTCACGATTGCAGAAGTTGGGCTTCCACCCCATCCACGATAATGATCGGCTTCTCGAAGAAGCCCGGCGGGTTTACGATCTTGATCTTTCGCTTGTTCAGTGTGAACTGTAGCTTGTTCGGAAACCGAATGGTGCGGGTGCTGATTGTTGGCGGCGCCATGTCCACCAGCTTGCCTCCGTAGTATACCTTGATTGTGCCGAAGAACCAGCCCACACGGACTTCAAGGACCTTGCCGTCGAGGTAGGTCTTTGCGGTGTATGGGTTGCGCATAGGTATTTATGGATCGGTTCCCTGCAGTTTGAGGGCTAACTTGCTCAGGCTGTCACGCATCTCCATGCGGTTAATGCCAAAGTGTGCTTCCCGATGGTGATTCGGGTAGAGAGCGACGACATTGCTTTCACTATCGCTTCCGCCTTCGGCCAATGAAGTTACATGGTGGGTTTCCAGGTAGATACTTCCATTGGGCATCATTGTACAAGATTGATGAGAAGGGGTTGGTTGGTTTGAGGGCTGGTAGATCCATAGATGGGCGACAAGTTTTTATTTTTATAGGCAGTGACGAATGTTGCGATGTTTGTCAATGCGATCCCCTATCATCCGTCAAGAAGCCAGAACAGTGCGTTCATGAGGGCCCCCAGCAGTTCTGCGAGCAGATTCGTTACCCACAGATCATCCAGGTTCTTCTCGTCTGCCGATTTGCGTTCTCGCTTCTGAGTCTTTTTTGCCGCCCGTGACCGTGCTTTGTCGACCGACTCCCGCCATTTTTCCGGCTTCGGGTGTTTGCGAACGGATGTCTTCGTTCCGCGTAGTAAGTCGTATTCGCGACGGCGTAGTGGGTGGCGTAGAACCTCGAAAGCTTCGTTCAACTGCAGGAATTGGTCGTGCGCGTCGTCCGCATCATTACGATCGGGATGAAGCCGGAGTGCTTTCTGCCGGAAGGCAGTGCTGATTTCCAACTGAGACGCGGTCGGTTTGACGCCCAGAACTTTGTAGTAGTCCTCCATCATGAGCACCGCGGGCGGGACCCCTGCGGCCGTCGCGGATCAGTTCACCCTGTCAGGAATTGCAAACATCGCGGCAAGAAATGCAATCCCGGCCAGAACAATGCGCGCCCATTGCCACTGCGCCCACTCAACGAGGGCCGCCGGCAATTGTTCGGGTGCGATGCTGCGTTCCAGAAAGGCCGCATTGGCCGCTTTGAAATAGACCGGGAAGAGGATCAGTACCGCGACGGCTGCAATCAGAGCCAGAACCATCGTCCACTTTCCGCGTTGATTGCTCACGAACAACCACAGACTGGCGATCAGGGCTGCGACCGCACTGGTGATTTGCAGCGGGCTGTAGAAAGCCACGAGCCTCGCATGGTTCTGCGCATACCAGTCGTAGAACTCGACGGGTTCCAGTTCCTGCCAGAACGGGACCAGCAACGTGACTTCGGCGAGGCTCGCACCGGCCGAGATTCCGAGTACGGCAGCAACGAGAATGATCAATTTGCGCGTCATAGATTTCGAATCCACACCTATCCTTACAGTTTGCGTTTCTCTAACTGCTTGCCCTTCGTGTCAAAGAAAATGATGTACTCGGTGCCGTCGTCCTCGACCTTGATTTCCATCGCGGCGTAGTTGTAGTAGCCGTGAATGACGGGTTTGTCGTTCGCGTCGAAGAATTCACGACGAACCAGGCGGGCGCCTTCGTAGTGATTGCGCTCAATGGAAAAATTCAACAGGCCGACCGTGAAGGGCTTTTCGTTTTGATCGAGCTGACGTTCTTCCAGAGGGCGGCCGTACTTATCGCGTTTTACGATTTGAACGGCGCCCGCGTAGCTGCGATCCCGGAGTTTGCCGTCCGCGCCGTAGTTGCGAGTCTCGACCGGATAGAGCGTACGGTCCGTGCGGTACACCGTCCGGGTGACGTCGTCGGTGACGGGCTTTTCTTCGGCGTTCAGATACTCTACCGTTACTTCGTAGTGGTCGTCCTTGAGTTCGTAACTGTAGCGCGAGATGGTCGTGCCCTTCGCGCTCGGTTTTCCGTCCGCGGTGAGGCAGCGCCGTTCGGTTACCTGACCGAGATCGTTCACGGTGCGTCGTTCCACCGGGCCGCAATGCATCCCCTGCACGGGCCGGTCCTGTTTGTCGAAGTAGCGTGACTCCGTGAGCGCTCCGCGTTCGTCGTACTTGAACTCGGCGCGGGCCCAGCCCGCGTTGTTCAGTGCAGGCTTTCCGGCCTGATCGAAAAAGCGCACCTCCGCGGCGAGACCGCGTTCGTTCCAGTGCACTTCGTCGCCCGCGATGTTGCCGGTTGCATCCTCGGATGCGATCGATCGTGTGACTGTGATCCTGCCGTTTTCGTCGCGGGTGATGCTGCGCTCATTGCCCGTGCTGCCCGAGTTATCTTCAACGGTCGCACCGGTTTCGTCGATGAAAGTAATCGTCATTGTATCGCCTTCGACGGCGACGCGACGACGATAGATGCCTCCATGCACGGCGGTGGCCGGTTCCCCGTCCACATCGAGAAAGGTATGAATGACGGAGCCGTCCTCGGGATACTCGAATTTGACGACGGCCGCGCTCAGCTCCGAACCGTGGAAGCCCTCTTTGCCGTTGAAGAGAAACGTGATCTGTTTCGGCTGGTTCTCCGCGGCGTACTCCACGCGGTAGGCGCGTCCTTTCTGTGCGTCCGCGGCGGAGACTTCCATTTGCCCGACGATGTTTAATTGCGGACCGTAGCTTATATCACGGAAGTATCGATCGGCGGGACCGCAGGCGACGGCTCCGCCGAAGAGTAGCGTCAGAAGAACCAGGACGGTGAACTGCCGAAGTCGACAAATTGGTGGATGTTGCATGGAAGCTCCTCGAAGAAGTGGCGCAACAGGAAGCGGGGGAGCCTGGTTATGTCAACGTGTTAATAAAGGATCTGAAGTTTTTGTGAAGATGGCTATGGCTTACGCGGATACGCGTGCCGGCGACAGGAAGATCATCCTGCCGCCGGGTTGGATGCGCGCTTTGTCTTCAGGCGTGGACGGCCACCGGCGTCGGTGCCGGTCGGCGGCGGAGAGCCGAAGCGACGCGAAGACGATAGCGTATATAACCCGGTATCACCCAGGGGTTGGCGAGAACCTTCGCATAAAATGGAACCTGATCGAAGTAAGCCGTGCGTTCGTAGCCGCGACCCTCTTTCAGAATGAAACGATCCACGATGGGAATACGCAGAGCTTTGCGACCGATGGGCAGGACGAGGGTCCACTCGATGAAAAAAAGCGGTTCGGAAGGGGGGCCGGTTCTCTGGCGGGTGCCCCGCCGTACTCCACCTGAGCGTGGACGATGCCCTCAACAGTGCGTACCGGTCATGATCAATTTGACTTTGCCCAGCATCCGCCGTACCGTTTGCGTGCGAATGCATTCCCAGCACACGGCCGCACCGACGCCGCCGAGGCCTGTTTGAAAGACGCCATCGTCCGAACCGCCGACATAGAAGTTGTTTTCCCACTTGGTCGGTAGATCTTTGTCGTGGGTGTGCAATTCATTCGGACCCGCGAAGAAGTAACGATTGTATAACTGATCTTTATCAACGATTAGCATGGATCCGCCGACGTAGCCTTGATAGCGGGACGCGAGGCGCCGCAGCATCTCTACGGCCGGATTGCGTACGTCGAGTGCCGCGCGATACACGTCTCGTGCCGGTACGATCGCGCTCGTAAAAAATTCGGGGAGGGCCACCAGACGTGCGCCCGCTTCGAAGGCGTTCGTCGCCAATCGTTCGGCCATCCGAATGTTGTCCGCCACGTTGCCCGGCCGTGTTCTTCGAGACGCTGGAGCAGAGTTTCCGCTCCGAACGCCTGTGAGGGCGTAAGCGCGCCGGAGGCCGTGAAGTCCCGGCGGCTGGCCAGATGCGCGCAAATCGCGGCCGCTGTTATAGCGATGCCGTTCGGCGCGGAGATGGTTGCAATGCGGGCGCGATCCTGATCGTCGCTCACTTCTACGCAGGCACGCAGGGGCGGCCCGTGTTCTTCTCCGGTTCGCCGGAAAGATCAAGGCAGTGCCGGCCGGCCGCGAGGGCGGCCTCCTGCAGCGCCCCCCCCGGTGTGAACGGGGGCAAGGGCGACGCTTGAGCCCATCGCTACCAGCGCTTTGCTTACGGCGCGTCCGGTTCGTCCGGCGGCACCGTAGACGACCACGTCCAATTGCGAATCGATTCGGCGAGACTCCATCGAGGCAGCCTCCGACCGCAGTTGGAAAAGTCAAGCATATACTTTGTTTTTCAAAGTATATGTGTCGGGCGTCGTTACTGCGATGGGGTACGGGCCGTGGGTAGACGGGATTACTTTATTGGAACACGCGCAGTACCCGGCGCATGAGGCTTCCCGGGCCATTAATGATCAGCCCTCGGGCGGAATCGCCGTCGCTCTGAAGGGAGCGGACCAGCGCCGTGGCGGTTCCGGAAATGATCAGGTCGGGAGTCACGGTATCATCGTGGAGACGCTGGAGACCGTCGGGTCCGAAGCGAACATCGAGGGTCGCCCCGGGAGTGCGCCAGCGAACGACGACCGGCTTTGAAAAGTTAGCCTGGTCATTGTTGTACAGGCTGAGGATTGCTGAGTAGAGGTAGGAACTGGAAAAATGGCGTTCACCCTGTTTGCCGATGTGCTGCAGGCCGAATCGCGCCAGTTCACCGAGGAGCGGCCGAAGCGTTCGCCCGGTGTCCGTCAGTTCATAGACCCGCGACGGACCGGGGGCCGGCAGAGACGTGCGCCGAATGAAACCGTGTTCTTCCAGGCTCTTCAGACGATTGCTCAGTATGTCGGTCGCAATGCCCGGCAGCCCGTCCTGGAGGTCCGAGAATCTTTGGGGGCCTTCCATGAGTTGTCGGACAATGAGCAACGTCCAGCGTTCACCGACCAGATCGAGGGCTTGTGCGATTCCGCAGTACTGATTGTATGATTTCTTGCTCACAGCTACTCCGGCGGGGTAACGCAGTCCTGATTACGAAAGATCCACCTCGACATCATCCCCGCTCAGCCGCACCGGGTATGTCTCGATCTCTTCCGTTGCCGGCATGCGCAGAACCTCGCCGTTCGTTACGTCGAACTGAGCGCCGTGGCGGGGACAGGTGATGCACTTCCCATCTAACTTGCCGTCAGCAGAAACCAGCGGCCCGTCGTCGTGCGTGCAGAGGTCATCGAAGGCGAACAACTCGCCGTCGATCTTTGCGATGCCGATGCGGCCGAAGCGAGTCGTAAACGTAGCGGCACAGCCCTCGGCGGGAAGCTCTTGAGCGGAAGCGATGCGAACAAAACTCATAGATTTCAAATAGCCAGCTTGGAGCGCCAGGTGTCCAGGATGCTTTCGTGGTATTCCGGCGCCGGGATCTCGGCGATGACCTCGTTCAGAAATCCCTGGATCAACAACGCGCGTGCGTCGGCCTCCGGAATACCGCGGGCCATGAGAAAGAACACCGCGTCGGCGTCGAGTTCGCCGACGGTGGCGCCGTGTTCGGCGGCGACGTCCTCGCTGCGCACGACCAGGCGCGGCATGGACTCGGCGCGGGCCTTCTGGTTTAACAGAATGTTATTGTTAGTTTGCAGCGAGTCCACGTGTTTGCGGCCCGGCGGGATCAACAGGTTGCCGTTAAACACGCTGTGCGCCCGATCCTTTACGACGGTTTTGTACAATAACGACGACGTGGTATGATCGGCATGATGCTCGGCGAGCATCTCCATGTCGCTGAACTCGCGCCCCGAAGCCGCGAGCAAGCCGATCCCCCGAAACTCCGCCCCGGGTTCCCGCGCCTTCGCAATCACGAAAGCCTTGCCTTTAATGCCGCCCTGGCGCGCCGTGGAATAGTGCACGCGGGAGTCACGCGATTGTTCGGTGACAAACCTGTGGAAGTGTTGCTCGGGCCCCTGGTAGTTATGCAGCGCGACGTAGTTCACGCGGGCGTTGTTGCCGCAGATGACGTGCGTTTCGCAATTCCACAACTGCAGTTCTTCGGAGTCGGTGCCCGTGAATTCCTCGATGACGGTGAGCTCCGCGTTATCCGCCGCGGCGATGAACGTTCGATGTACGAGGGCACCCCGGCCGGCGTCTCCGGCCATCCGATGTTTAATGTGAACGGCTTCGTTGCCGGCGCCGTTCGAATACACGGCGACGTTCTGGGCGTGGGTGGCGAGGTTCTGTGCGGCAAAGAGTCCCGCATCCGGACGATCGGCGGCCTGGACTTCTTTCAGAGCGGCGGCGAGATGCGCGCGCAGTTTTTCGGCTAACTTCTGATCGTTGGCATCTTGCGAAGACAGCACGGTGCCGAAGGGTTTCGCGATGATGCGTTGTTCGTCGGGGTTCTGAATTTCGAGATTGGTCGGCGTATCGGCCAGGCGGTAGGCCCGCGGATCGAAGCCGGAGTTTACGAGATCGATTTTGCGCCAGGACTCGCGAATGGTATCGCCGCCGTCGATGCCGGGCAGCGGCGCTTTTTCGTAGGCGGAGAGCGCGGCGAGACGCACGTCCCGCAATTCGGCCGGCTCGTTTTTGTTTTCGATGAAGCCCTTGAGGCTGTCGGTGGCTGTTACCATAAAATCCTTTTTTCACTCCGAGGACCGAGGTACCGAGGAAAAAGAATCCGGAGGACCTTCATCGCCTGCACGCGCGCAGGTTAAGCGGCTCTCCACATCTTCTCTCGGTGTCTCGGTCCTCGGAGTAAACTTTCCTTCGACACCGCCCTAAGCGATGCCCGCCTCCTGGGCCACCCAATCGTAGCCCTCCGCCTCGAGTCTTTCGGCCAGATCGCGCCCGCCGCTTTTGATGATGCGGCCGTCCATGAAGACGTGCACACGGTCAAGGGAGAGATAGTTCAGGATGCGCTGGTAGTGCGTGATGATGAGCATGGAACGCCCGGGATCGCGCACGGCTTCCAGGCCCTCGGCGATGATGCGCAGGGCGTCGATGTCCAGGCCCGAGTCGATCTCGTCGAGGATCGCCATCTTCGGTTTGATCATGGCCATCTGGAGGATTTCATTGCGCTTCTTTTCGCCGCCGGAGAAGCCGTCGTTCACGTAGCGAGCCGCGAAGGCGTTGTCCATCTGCAACGTCGCCATGCTCGATTTCATTTCGTTGCGGAACTCTTTTACCGGCACGTCGGCCCCGCGCACGTTCTTGAGCACGTTGCGCAAAAAGTTCGTAACGGTGACGCCGGGGATGGCCGTCGGGTATTGAAACGATAGAAACAATCCGGCCCGGGCACGCTCGTCCGTCGGCATGCCGAGCACGGACTTGCCTTCAAAGAGAATATCGCCCGATGTCACTTCGTATTTCGGATGGCCCATGATCGTATACGAGAGCGTGGACTTACCGGATCCGTTCGGTCCCATGATGGCGTGAATCTCCCCCGCGGGGATCGCGAGGTTCAAGCCCTTGATGATTTCTTTGTCTTCGATTTTGACCCGGAGGTCTTTGATTTCTAAAAGCATTGCTTGTTGATTCCTTCTGTTACTCCGAGGACCGAGGGATCGAGGTTAAGGATGTGAGGGCGAGTGTAGCCTGCATGCGAGCAGGCTTAAACCATCCCTTTCCATTTTCTCTAAAGATTCTTCCCTCGGTACCTCGGTCCTCGGAGTTCAAAATGAGATTACTGAGGCGCGTCCTCCGGTCCGGCGATGGCGTTGCCGTCCTCGAGGATCATCCGAATTAAGCGCGTCATCTCCACCGAGTATTCCACGTTCAGGTCGCGCACGACGCCTTCGCAGAAGCCGTTCACGATGAGTAACTTTGCCTCATCTTCATTTAAGCCGCGGCTTTGTAAATAGAACAGCATGTCCTCGTCGATCTTAGCCACCGTGGCCTCGTAGTTCAGCGTGCCGTGGGCGCCGCTGACGTCGTTATAAGGATACGCGTGCGATTCGCTGCGCTCGTCCATCATGAGGCCGTCGCACTTAATGTGCGAGTACGCGTTCTCGGCGCCCTTTTCGAACTTTACGAGACCGCGGTACGAATTGATGCCGCCGTCGAGGGACACGCCCTTCGCGAGAACGTTGGAACGCGTATTCTTACCGGCGTGAATGATGCGTGCGCCCGTATCCTGGATCTGATTGCCGCCGGCGAAGGCGAGCGAGAGAATGTCGCCGGTGGAGTTATCGCCTTTCAGAATGATGCCCGGATACTTCATGGTCTGCGCGCCGATGTTTACGTCCGTCCAGGTGATGTGGGCGCCGCGCTCGGCCACGCCGCGCTTCACCGTCCAGTTGAACATGTTCTTCTTCCAGTTCTGGATCGTGGTGTAGTGGATGCGGGCGTTGTCCAGCGCCACCAGTTCGACGACGGCGGTGTGAAAGTTCGTGCCGGAATCCTGCACCGAGGAACAGCCCTCGCTGTAGACGATCTCCGCGCCCTCGTCGGCAATGAGCAGCGTGCGTTCGTACTGACCGGAGGATGCGGCCGTAACCTTGAAGTAGGCCTGGAGCGGCATGGGCGTCTTGACGCCCTTCGGGCAATAGGCGAACGAGCCGCCGCTGAACACGGCCGAGTTCAACGCCGCAAACTTGTTATCCTCGGGAGTTACGACGCTGCCGATGTACTTCTTCACCAGGTCCGGATACTCGCGGATAGCGGTGTCGATGTCGCAGAAGATGATGCCGACTTCTTCAAGTTCCTTTTTGACGTTCGCGTAGACCGTCTCGGAATCGTTCATGGCTTCGAGGCCGGCCAGGTAACGGCGCTCGTGTTCGGGGATGCCCAGGCGTTCGAAAGATCGCAGGACCTCCGGATCCACCTCGTCCCAGGACTTCTTCTTCTGTTTGTTGGAACCCACGTAGTGCACGTAGGTGTCCAGATCAATCTCGAAGTCCTTCATGAAGCCCCACTGCGGCATGGGTTTGCTTTCGAAGACATCCAGCGCGCGCAGACGGAACTCCGTCACCCAGCCCGGCTCGTTCTTAATGTGCGAGATGGATTCCACGACCTTCCGGCTGAGGCCGGTCGGGAACGCGTCCGGGGCGTAGAAGGCTCCGTCCTGTGGTTTCGTTTGTGTTAATGTATCGGTGGCCATAAGATCTTACTCTGCTGCTTTAAACAAGTCGTACGGGAGGTGGTACGGCAAGGACTTTGTCACGGGGCGCCGTTCCGGCCGGGGGCGGTGGCTAAGGGTATTTGGAGCGGATGAGTGCGTAGAATTCTTCGCGGCTACCGCCCGCCTTGATGCGGGCGAGTTCCCGCCAGTCGTTCTCGGTCCAGGCCGCGAGCTTCAGGCCGAGAACGGCCTCCTCCGTCGGCGCGCCGATGACCAGGCGTTCGTTGAAGTCCGGATTGCCGGGGTAAACGAGGTCCGTGAGGGCGACGTAACGCAGGCCGGTGTAGTAGTTCTTCGACCACTGCATGAGCTGCATGGCTTTCTCGGGCGGAAAGGACGTGCCCACCCAGACGGCCCCGGAGTTGTTCGCGGAATACGGAATGGGCCGCAGATCCAGGTACTGGCCGGGGATCTCCAGGTCCTCCGCCAGAATCAGGATACGGCCGGCCTTGTCCATGCGGGCCAGCAGGATGCGCGGGCCCGGTTCCGGGCCGACGAAAGGTACGAATTCGCGCCAGGTCGTGCCGCAGCCGCCGAGAAAAGCGGTGCCGAGAACTACGAGGATGGCGCCCAGGCGCGGGCGATGCAGGAATCGGAACATAGACATTATATAGAAAGAATCGGAAATTCAGAGCCCCGGAACGTCAAGACATAGTCATCCCCGGATTCGCGAATCCAGTCGGCCAGTTCCAGCAGCAGGCTGGATTGAATGCGTCCCCGGGGAAAGCCCTCTTTCCCGGCACTGTGCGCCGGATGATAGAGTACGCCCGTCCTGGAGACCTGGAGCCGGTCCGGCTCGAAATCGCAGTGCAGTCCGCTGTAGTTGTACTCCAACTGCGCCGGCCCGTTCGGATTCTTCGGCTCCGTCAAACGCATGAAGACGATGGGGCTGTCGGAGGTGGATACGTAGTTTTGCTCAGGTCCGCACGGAGATACGTACGGGCATTCACTATGGTAGTCGCCGGTGTTGGGGCGCAGGCGTGAGAAGAAAAAGGCCAGGAATCGCTGATCCTCCAACCGGGTGCCGTCGTGGAAGAGTCGGCCCTCTAAGTCAATGGTATAAAAGTATTCTCGCTGCATTGCGTCCGTCCGGCAAGAGGTAAAACTAATGGTACTACAAATTACAGCCTTTTTCCGGGTGAAAATAACCGTTTTTTCATGAAATCCCAACACCCGTTGAACATCGCAGCCGGGATAAGCTCCGATCAGTGAAGGTTTACAAAAATCCGCCTAATCTCGTACCGCCGAGGGTTAAAAAGGGTAAGCTTGTCGGCGAAAGGAGCGACAGTAGTAGTCTTTCGTTAGAGATTGGTAAAAAAAGCTTTATTTCTTTACTAAAACTAAGGTTTTCTTCAGCTTCAGCTTGACAACCCGCATTCACGTGATTTCCTTGCAGGAAAGCCTATCAGAAGGGGTATGTAGAAATGGCTAAATTAAATAAAATTGCCGGAATCAGTGAAGATTACGCAGTGAAGCTGAAAAGCGCCGGCGTGACCACGATCGAGAAGCTTCTGTCGCACGGCGATACGAAGCAGGGTCGTAAGGCCATCGCTCAAAAAGCGCAGATCAACGAGAAGCTCGTAAGCAAGTGGGTGCACCACGCCGACTTCTTCCGCATCAAAGGCATCGCCGGACTCAAGGCGGAACTGCTGGAGCAGGCCGGTGTGCCGACCGTTACGGTCCTCGGTAAGCAGGATCCGGACAAGCTGTACGAGAAACTGGTAAAAGTGAACAACAAAGCCAATCTCGTCGAGCGGGTGCCCGGCATCGTTCAGGTTCGTCGCTGGGTCAAAACCGCGAAGAAACTGAAATCCTCCGTCAAGTAAGCAAAGCGTACTGACTGAATAACGAAACGCATCCCGCCGGTGCCGAACAGCGCCGCGGGATGCGTTTTTTAATAGCCAGGGTCGTGGCGAACGGGGTACCGGCAGGTGTGCAGGACGAAATCCCCGGAATCATCAGCCAGGCTTCTCCCGACGCGGTCTCTATCCCCGCGGCCTTTCTTCTCGGCATCATACAAGGACTCACCGAGTTCCTGCCGGTCTCCAGCACGGCGCATTTGCGCATCGTCTCCGCCTTTCTCGACATGCCGGACCCCGGCGCCGCCTATTCCGCGGTCATTCAACTCGGAACACTGATTGCCCTGCTGATCTTCTTCCGCCAGGATCTCGTCGAATTCAGTCGTGCTTCCCTCGGCGGCCTCCTCGGCGGTGAGCCCTTTCGCGATCTGAACGCGCGCATGGCCTACTTCCTCATTCTCGGCACGGTGCCGGTCTCGGTCTTCGGCCTCTTGCTCTCGGACTACATCAAAGGCCCTTTTCGATCGCTCTACGTAATTGCCGGTAGCCTCATCGTACTCGGCCTCCTGCTCTATGTTGCCGACCGCCGGCTGGCGAAGCTCGCCGCCGCCAGCCAGGCCGCTGATGGATCGTCGTCTTTGCGCGGTATCGAAAACGTCCACTGGTGGGACGCGCTGCTGATCGGCCTTGCCCAGAGCCTGGCGCTGGTTCCCGGTTCCTCGCGCTCGGGCACCACGCTCACCATGGGGCTGTTCCTGGGATTCAGTCGCTACGCGGCCATGCGCTTCTCGTTCTTGCTGTCGATCCCGGCCATTGGCCTGTCCGGCGTCTATGAACTCATTAAGGACTACCACGAACTGGAGCAGGCGGGCCTGGCCGGTTTGATTGTAGGAACTCTGACATCGGCCGTGGTGGGGTACGCCGCCGTAGCCGGCCTGCTGCGCTATCTGCGCACTCACAGCACTTTGCCGTTCGTTCTGTATCGCATCGGAATGGGCCTGCTGATTCTGGGCCTGCTCTACGCCGGCTGGATCGAGCCCTGAGTCGTGAAGCCCTCCTGGCCAGGTCCCGGCTTTTATAATGGAAAAAGTCCTGTCTTTTTCTGCGACCTGGGGACATAACTGGCCGGGATTTCCCACAATGGGATATTAAGCGCTCCCGCGAAAACGCCGATAGGGTGATCACAGGGCGGGACCACAGGGTAGCCCTCTGCAACGGATTCAGGGGAGAATATGGCAGCAGCACGAAAAAATCAATACGACGCGTACAAGGATACCGAGATCTCCACCGCGAACCAGGGCAAACTCATTGTGATGCTCTACGACGGTGCCGTGCGGTTCCTCAAGATCGCCGTAGAGAACATGGAACCGCGGTCCTACGATGTCGTGAACACGAACATCATCAAGGCGCAGGACATCATCACCGAACTCATGCTCGCCCTGAATATGGACGAAGGCGGCGAGATTGCCGGGAACCTGTTCAATCTTTACGCCTACATGAAAAAGCGCCTCCTGGAAGGCAACATTGCCAAAGACGTGGCCCATCTGGAAGAAGTGATCGGCTTCCTGGATCAACTGCGTACCGCCTGGGAAGAAGTTGCCGCCCAGGAAACCGGCAAGCCGAAGATGGCCCCGGCCGTGTCCATCCGCCAGGAAGAAGGCGCCGGCTTTTCGATCAAAGGCTAGCGCCTGAATGGCCACTCTTCCAGCCCGCGAATAGAGCGGGTGCGCCATCGGCTTTATCCTCCGGCCCGCGGAGAGAGCGGGCCTCCGGACAAAGCCGATGGCTGGAATACTGATCACCGCGACCGTATCTGAAGTACTGGCATGACAACGCATCATCCTTCTACTCCTCGTGCTTTGCTGCGGCTTTTGCGGCGTCGACTCGGCCGGCGCGTTGCGCTGCTGCGACTTGGTCAGTTCGATGCGGCGATCGAGATGGAAGATCTGCTCGCGGAAAGTCTGCAACATTTGCAACAGGCCGCGGCGGGGGATGCCTTCTCCTCTGCTGACCGCGCGCTGTTTGTCGAATGCTCCGCCCTCGCCGACGAGGCCCAGGCTCGCCTCGAACGCGAACGTGAACTTCTCCGCCGGGAGTGGATCGAGGTCCAGGTCGACGGCGAACTCCTGCGCTTCCGCCGGGAAGCCGCGGCCGTCTGATCTTCCCATCCGCCCGCTATTGTTCGTTTTTCGTTAGCTTTCTGTGACTTCCCGGAGCCCCAAAAACCGGTAGACGCGAGAACAATTCGGCGCTCCTCTACGTCGAATTGCCTGCATTTTCCCCAGGAGAGAGTCATGTCCCGGATTTCATTTCGATCCTATTCCCGTAATCTGCGCTTCCTGAAATACGCGTTGCTGGTCGGTTTTGTTTTTGCCGCACCCATGCTCGCCGGCCCGCTGGCCGCTCAGGGGCGTCTGGCGCTGATTGTCGGCTCCAACTACAAGGGCAACGCCTCCGGCATTCCGCCGCTGGACCTGTGCGAGGCCGACGCCAATCTCATGAAGAAAACCCTCGAGACCCACGGCGGCTTCAAGCACGTCGAGGTTCTGCTCGGGAAAATGGTGACCTCGTCCCGGCTGGAAAAGGCCATCGACACGCTTTCCAGCAAGGCCGGCTCCAAAGATACCGTCGTCCTCTACTTTTCAGGACACGGCACCTACCAGCGCGACAGCTCGGCGCCGAACGGTTTACGCAACTACATCGTAATGTACGATCGGCCGCACGTACCGGATAACGTGCTGAACACCTGGGTCGGCAAGATCAAAACGCCGAAGCTCGTGTGGATCTTCGACTGCTGCTATTCCGGCGGTATCGCGAAGAAAGGGAAGAAATCCCGGGGCCAGGGCGACGTCCCCATCGACGACGACCAGAAAGGCAAGGTCATCGAAAACGGAAAGGACATCTACTTCCAGGACAAAGCCATCATGGCTTCCAGCGATGCGAACGAGACTTCGATTGAAGTGCGCGGCGGCATCAACCACGGCATCTTTACATACTACCTGGCGCAAGGGCTACAACCACGCAACGGGGACTTAAACAAAGACGGCACCGTTACGGCCCTCGAAGCCTTCGAGTGGACGAAGACCCGCGTCATCAAAAAGGCGAAAGAGTTCAATCACCGCCAGACGCCGCAGATCTCCGGCCATGCTTCGGGCATCCTCATTGCCGGTAAGACCGATCCCAAACCGCCGGAACCGGAACCCGTTAAGCCCGATCCGGAACCGGTTACGCCGGACCCCGAACCGCAGCCGGAACCCGGTCCCACGCCTCCGGACGTCGAAGATCCGGTGACGCCGGACGAGCCGGACGTCGTCGAACACGACGAGAAATCCAAAGCGGTCATCGTGACCACGATCTACAAATCCATGCAGGCCGGCCCGACGCCCATGAACCCCGTGCAGATCCTGGCGCGGAATAAGCGCGGCAACGACGACCGTCGCATCAAGGTCACCGTCTCCGGCAACGAGTACGAAACGAAAATCTCCTGGCTCGACGCGCGGCAGTTGAAGGCGCGCACCGGTGAAACGATTCCGCTCGGCTGGTATACCTACAAGGGCAAACGCTACAAAAACCAGGTGGCCCTCATCGAAGTCAGCGGCATTCCCACGGGCGTGCACGAGATCGAGATCCAGGCCGATGGTTATCCCATCATCCAGGAACGACTGGGTGTGGAAGACAACTCGCGGAACAACGAACTCTTCGTGGTCACCTCGCTCGCGGACTTCGGCATGATCCGCGGCAAGGTCTTCTACAAGAACTTCGAGCAGCCGTTGCGCGGGCAGACCGTCTGGATGCCGGTGGTGAAGACCGTAAACCAGCAGCACAAGATGAAGACCACCAGCGACGGTTCGTTCTGGTTCCTCAACCTGCCTCCGGGAGCGGATTACTTCATCAAGCCGTCCTTTGCCGAAAGCACGCCGCTGGACGACAAGTATCTGACCGTGGAGGCCGGCAAGGTGACCACCGTGGACGTGGTCCTTAAGGTGAAGACGGGCTTGCGCTGACATTCAGCGCGGCCCGTATGGAGCTATGTGGAAGTTTTTCCTCGTCCTGCTCATCCTGTTCGCGATTTCGGCCTACGCCGTCCACCGGCTGCTGCGCTTCCTGAACAGGCTCGTTGAGCGGGGCGAGGAGATCAAAGAACGCCTGCGCGAGGTCGGGCGCGGCCCCGGCGACCCGGTTTCCGGTGGCTTCGGCGGCGATTTTCCCGCCTCCCGCCGCGAAAAAGACATATCGGACCGGGTCCGGGTCATCGAAGAAAGTGACGGAAATTCCGATGACGGCCGATAATCTAGAAAGATGAAGCCCTCATTGTTCGCACAGTTGCGCCGCCTGTTCCTCGCGGTGACTCTGGTCCTCTCGGCCACGGCCTGCCAGAGCGTCTACGATACCCAACCGGACTTCGAAGAGTCTCGCCAGCGCATCCTGAGCGGCGATCAGGAAGCCGCGAAAGAAGAAGTTCAGATCATCGTCCGGGACATCAACCAGATCCCGAAGAAGTTCCACGACGAAGCCGTCAAGAACGTGGCCATGAACAAAAGCGAGACCGGTCAGCAAGGTCTCATCACCCTCATGGAGCACCCGTCGCTGCGAGACGACGAATTGCGCGCGGAGATTGCGAATACCCTGGTGGAGCGTGATGAAGAGGGTTCCCTGGAAGCGCTGCTCATCGCGGCGGAAAATCGACCGAACATCGTCACTCCGGAAGTGATCGCTTACTTCGGCGAAAAGCAGTACTTACGCGCCATCCCGCTGCTGCAGAAGCAGGTCGAAGCGGGCAAACACATCAATGAAGCCGTGGCCGCGCTGTACCAAATGGAAGATCCGGGCGCAAATGAGTACATTCTGTCTTTATCCATGAACCAGCCGGACGAGCTGCGCGAGCTGTCTCTGGAAACCGTGGCGCAGATGCCGCCGGAAGACGGCGTGCATTCGAAGGCCGTGCCGATCTACGAAGGGATCGTGCGCAAGTATCGGGACGAACCGCGTTCGCTGGTGGTTCTGTCGATCCAGGGGCTCGCAGAGTACGGGAGCGAGGATACCTCTTTCGAAGCCTTACGTACGCTTTACGAAACGACGGACGATGCGACGCTGCAACAATCGGCCCTGGCAGCCATGGCACGCCTGCGCAACACCACCGCCGAACAACTCGAGCGGGAACTGAACACGGCCCTGCTCGACATTGAGGCGCAGATTGAGTATCTGCGTACGAAGGACGTCGAGGAAGAAAAAGAGCCGGAAAAAGAAGTCGTTGAGAAAGTCGAGAAAGAAGAGCGACCTAAGCCGGTGCGCAAGAAGCGCGCACGGTACGACAGCAAGTATCGCCAGCGCCTGGATCGTAAGTTTGACAGTGTCTTCGGTCCGGATCTTTCGAGTCAACTACAGGCGCATTTAAATAACGTTCTTTTAAGCTACGCCGATTGGAAAGACGACGCCAAGGGCCGCTTCATTCTGCGATCGTACCGCAAGTACTACGGCGGGGACGACGACGGCGCTCGCAAACGTTTGCGCGAAGGCCTGGATCATCCCGGCAGTTTCTCCGTGATCGTGAAGAACATCATCGCCGAGTACGACAATGACGCCATGCGCATCTATGCCATGTCGCAGTTCTTCAACATCAAACGCTGGCAGGCCGCCATTCTTCTGGATATGGTCCGCTACAATCAGATCTAAACCTATGCTCCGGAACTATTTCGTCGCGCTGCTCCTTCTGTTCAGTGTGGCCGGATGTTCTACGCAAATTCGCGGAACCTTCGGCTGGACTGCCGTGGATGATCGTGGCATCGAAGACTTCGAGCGCGGCCTGTTGCTCGAAACCGAGTTTCGCATTAAACGCGAGAATCTCTACTTCTTCGATTATCAGACCATCTGGTGGGTCTATCAAATCCGCGGCGGCCGTTACAGCGGCGACGGCTTTCTTGCGGCGCTCTACGAAAACAACAACACACCGGACCCGGTGGAAGTGGACCTGCGTCGCGTGCCGATTCTCCGCGACGGTTCGTATGATTACATTCGCCAGTACTACGAGGATCTCTCGCCGGGTCGTTATCTCTTAAAGATCGCCTACGAATCCGAGGTCGTCGATCAGGTGGAGTTCTTCATTGTGCCGCCGGGCGGACCGTCCGAAATGATCCGCGACGACGAGTTTGCCAACTTCGAGGAGATGCGTCACGAAGACGTCGAAGAAGATTTTCACCGCGACCGCGAGGGCAGCGGACGCGACGAAGAGTTCGACGAGATTTTGCGGTACTCAGGCGGGCTGTGAGATCGTCCGCCGTAAGCGACGTCGTCAGGAAACAGCAAAGCCCCGCACCGTATCGATCATGGCCTGCACGTTTTCGATGGGCGTCTGCGGATGAATGCCGTGTCCCAGATTAAAGACGTACCCCCTGCGTTTGCCGTAATTGTGAAGCACCGCCTGCGTCGCCGCCCGCACGCGTTCCGGATCGCCGTACAACGTCAGCGGGTCTAAGTTACCCTGAAGTGCCATTTGCGCCGGCGCGAGTTCGAGAACGTCTTCCGCGCGTACGCGCCAGTCCAGGCTCAGCACGTTCGGTTCCTGGGCGATCATTTCGCGCAGCAAATGCGCACTGTTGCCGACGAACAGGATGATCGGTTTGTCCGAGCGCTTGCGTAGTGCGGCGATGATCTTTGCCGTGTAGGGTGCCGAGAATTCGGCGTAGTCCGCCGGGGAGAGAATGCCGCCCCAGGAGTCGAAGATCTGCACGGCATCCGCCCCGGTTTCCAGTTGCATGGCGAGATACTCGACGGTGATTTCGCACAGGCGTTCGCTTAACTTATGAAAAAACGCACTTTGTCCGAAAACGGCGGCCTTGGTTTTTTCGAAACGCTTCGAGGTACCGCCCTCGACGATGTAGCTGGCCAGGGTAAACGGGGCGCCGGCAAAACCCAGGAGCGCCGGCCGATCCTGCTCAATGCCGTCGATGTGCGCGCGCAGGCGTGTCAGGATTTCCGTGACGTGCGCGGTATCCCGTGCGGCGTCGAAGCTGTCGATCAATCTCAACTCGCTTTCGCTGCGAATGGTACGATCGAGGACGGGCCCCTTCGATTCCTCGAAGTGCAACGGAATGCCCGCCGCCTTGATCGGCGTGAGGATGTCCGAAAACATGATGATGCCGTCCGGGGCGAAGCGGTGGTACGGTTGCAGACTGATTTCTACGGCCAGGTCGGGGTTTTCGGAAAGATCCAGGAACGTGCGACCCGTGCGGATTTCCTGATACTCCGGAAGATAACGACCGGCCTGGCGCATGTACCAGAGCGGCACGGTTTCCACGGCTTCGCCGCGCAGCGCGCGTACCAAAAGCGGAGTGTTTGAATTATTGGGAGAGTTCATAGCCGATTCCGTGTCGTGTGATAAAATGCCGGGGTTTCTGCGGATTGTCTTCAAAAACCTTGCGAAACTTTACGATGTAGTTATCGATCGTACGATTCGTCGGAAACTCCGCCGTGCCCCAGACGCGATCCAGGATCTCATCCCGGCGCACCGGCCGTCCCCGATGTTCCACCAGCAACTCAAGGATCGCCACCTCGCGTTCGTTGAAGCGCACCGTCTCCGTTTTGCCGCGCCGGGCGACGGCGGCGTTTAATTCCACGTCCCACTCGCCGATGCGAATCTTCTCCGGCGGGGCGGAGGCCTCCCGCTGCCACTGGCTGCGTCGGAGCTGGGCCTGGACCCGGGCGAGCAGTTCACCGAGATCAAAGGGCTTCGTAAGATAGTCGTCCGCACCCGCCGCCAGGCCGGCGAGTTTGTCCTCGGCGGCATCCCTGGCCGTAAGGAAGATTACGGGAAAGAACAGCTTCTGATTTCGAAGCGAACGGCACAGGTCCAGGCCGTCCAGCTCGCCGGGCATCTTAATGTCCAGTATGCCCAGGTCGAACTCCGCGCCGTCGGCCTGGATGTTGCGCAGGGCCGCTTCGGCGTCGGGAAATTCCGTGACGGTGTAACCTTCGGCTTCCAGGTTCATGCGGATGCCCCGGCGCAGGCCGTCTTCGTCCTCGACTAAAAGTATACGATCCGAACTCATCTCCCGGGGACAGCCTCAGATCTTGTATTATTAGAAGTTAGCCGTGCAATGCTACCGGGGATGCGCAGTTCGAAACATGCTCCGCGACCGGTCCCCTCGGAAAACGCACGCACGCGCCCGCCGGAGCCCTCCACGATTTCTTTCACGATATACAGGCCGATGCCGCTGCCCCGCACGGGACGCCGGCCTTCGCCGGTCAGCCGGTAGAACGCGTGGAAGACGTTATCCAGTTCCGCCGGCGGAATGCCCGCCCCCTGATCAGCAAAACGCAGGATGATCAGGCGCCGACCGCGATCCGAACTCGCTTCGATCTTCAGCACCGGTGGTCGTTCGCCGGTATACGTGACGGCGTTCTGCACAAGATTGTCCACCACACGCCGGAAGTCGTCGGCATGCATGGCAATGCACAGTTCCGACGGCACGGCGATGCTCAGGTTCTCGGGGAGCAGGCCCAGGCCTTCCAGGCGTGCCTTGTTTTCTGCGAAGTATTGTTCGAGGCATCGGCGCAGAGATAGGCCGGGGGCGGTCTGTGCTCCTGGCGTGGAGCCGCGCCGGGCCAGCCGGCCGCTGTGCAGGATGTTGTTCAGTTGTTCTTCCAGGCGCCGCGTGTCGGCGATGCCGGCCTCGATCAGTTCGCGCCGCTGCTCCGGCGGCGGATCGCGTTTGAGTACGGTTTGTAAGTTCAGGAGAATAGAAGTTAGCGGCGTTTTTAGCTCGTGAGTGACCGAGTCGATGAAAACGTGGCGTTCGTGGTTCAGCTTGCGTTCGCGTTGCACGGCCCGGATGACGCGAACGTGACCGTAGCCTATGACCAGGATCACGAAGATCGTTTCGGAGAGCAGCATAATGAAGCGCCGCCGGGATTCCGCGGCGCGCCGGGCCTGTACTTCCGGGTCCGGCAACCAGCGTTGCGTCCCGGCGTCGTAGCGCAGTCCGCTGCGATCACCTTCGATTCCGGCATTGGCCAGGGCCAGGCGGGCCGCATCGAGTTCGGAACGCAGTCGGGCACTCTCGTTTTCGTTGCGCTGGAAAAAGATCAGCCACCAGACCAACTGCGCGACGATCAGTGCGAGCATGCCCAGCGCGATCAGCACCAGGATGGTACTGGAGCGGCCCTTCATCGATTCTGGAAATACTCTTTGAGAACCTCGAGCAGACGATAGATCTGCACCTCGGACATTACGCTGCTCAGAAAACCCACCTCGTAACCGGACGGTGCCAGATACACACCGCGGTCCAGGCAGTGCCGGTGTAGACCCTTGTAGGTATCCATGGTGGCATCACGCTGGATGTGGTCGGCGCGGCGGGGAGCCGGTCCGTCGCCGCGGTAGAGCCAGAAGATGGACTGGATGTTTTGCATCTTCCAGTCGAAGCCGAATTTGTTGAACTCGGTCATGAGCAACCGGCCGAGGCGTTCCAGGTTTTTGTAAAGTGAATCTTCGAGTAACTTAAGCTGCGCCAGGCCCGCGGCCATGGCCACCGGATTGCCGGAGAGCGTGCCCGCCTGGTAGACCGGTCCGTCCGGTGCGAGCTTTTCGAAAATTTCCGCGCGCCCGGCGAAGGCGCCCACGGGCATGCCGCCGCCGATGATCTTGCCGTAACATACCAGGTCCGGTTCGATTTCGTAGTACTCCGCCGCGCCGCCGAAGCCCACGCGAAAGCCGCTGATGACTTCGTCGAAGATCAAGAGCGCGCCTTTTTCGCGGCACAACCGGGCGATTGTCTTTAGAAATTCCGGGCGCTGCAGTAAGAGGCCGTTGTTTGCCGGGACGGGCTCCAGGCATACCGCGGCGATTTCGTCGCCGTAGGTATCGAAGGCTTCGCGCAGGGCCGCGTCATCGTCCAGGGGCAGGACGATGGTATGTGCCGTGAACGACGGCGGAACTCCCGCGCTGTCCGGCACGCCGGATGTTACCAGGCCGGAGCCGGCCTTCACGAGCATGGAGTCCACGTGGCCGTGATAGCAACCTTCGAACTTAATGATCTTTTTGCGATCGGTAAAGCCCCGGGCCAGGCGCAGGGCCGACATGACGGCCTCGGTGCCGGAGTTTACGAAGCGAACTTTTTCTATGGAGGGAACCCGCGGCTTCAGGTGTTCGATGATGTACTCGGCGAGCAGGACCGCGCCCTCGCAGGGCGTGCCGAAGGTGAGCGCACGATCGATCTGTGCCTTCACGGCCTTCACGATCTCGGGATGACGATGGCCGGTGATGAGCGGTCCCCAGGAACAGCAAAAGTCGATGAACTCGTTGCCGTCTTCATCTACCAGACGATGGCCTTCGCCGCTCTTCATGAACAGCGGTGTGCCGCCCACGGAGCGAAAGGCCCGCACGGGGCTGTGCACGCCGCCGGGGACCACCGCCTTCGCGCGCTCGTATAGTTCTCGGGATCGTGATTCTTGAATCATAGTGATAATTCCTGGATCTGCGCGCGGGCCTCAGGCCGGTGGGGGGCCGTAGAGCGCGTCGATCAATCCATCGTAATCCGGTTCGTCGGGGCAGGCGTAAACCGCTTTTCCAAGGCGTCGCAATTCTTCGGCCGTCGTCGGGCCGAGAGCGCAGTAGCGCCAGCCCGTATCGTTTGTGTCGGGCGTCCATGCCGTGGCGAAGCTCTGCACCGCGGACGGACTGCCGAACAGCAGATAGGCCTCGCGCGGGAGCGCGTTCAGTGCGTCTTCTGACGGCGGAATGCTTTCTGTTCGGTACAGACTCAACTTCAGCGTGCCGACTCCGGCTTCAAACAGGATTTCATAAAACTCTTCACGCCCGCGTTCCGCCGCCACGGCCAGCACCCCGCCCAGTTCGCCGACATCGTCCGCGCTCAGCACGTGCGCCAGGCCCGCGCCGGTGCCGTCGTCACTGAAGAAATGCGGTTCGGCACCGAAGAAATCGCGGACGGCGGCGGCGGTGCGTTCGCCGACGACGCCCCATTCGACACCGGCAAAATCGTGGCCGGTTTCGTCGGCAAGATTGCGCAGGGCCCGCGCACCGGCGATGCTGAACAAGGCCAGCACACGTCGGCCGGGCGTGCCCGCGAGAAAGTTGTCCAGGTCTTTGCCGGCCCGTGGGTCCTCGTGGAACGAATCCACCGTGCGCAGCAGCGGCAGCGCCGTGAGCGGAAGCTCCGGACGACGCGCCAGGATCTCTGCAATGCGATCCTCTTTCCCCGTGACGACCGCGGGCAACGTTCTCTGAATCTCGGTTGCGACGAAGCGTGCGAGATCCTCCGGAGTATGCGCGGCGCGGTGCAGATGAAAGGACGTCCCCCGGCGGTTGTCCTCGGCCTGGCGTCCGAGAAAGACGTACATGCGTGCTTCGGTTAAAGCGATGTTGCTAGAAGTTTGTGCCGATAGATTTATGATTTCGCAGCCGGCGCCCAGAGGTAGGTGGCAACCGCCCTCCAGGGCCGCCAGCAGGCCGCGCTCCGCCGTGAGGGCCGCCGCGGCCTGCGCGTCGTGCAATTGAGCGAGGATGGAGCGCGTTGCTTGATCGTCTTCACGACACTGAACGGCCAGAGCACCCTGGGCCGGCGCCGGTGGAAAGAACTCCGGTTTAAGCGAAACGATGTCGAGTTGTTCCAGCATCGTACTGAGCCCGGGATCGTTCGCGAAGATTCCGGCTGCGATCAAACGATCGAGGCCCGCACGCGCGAGCAGGATCGCGTCCGGTCTTTCGGCATGATCTTCATCGAACAGCTTACGTATGCGAGTGGGTACGTTGCCGCGCAGTTCCACGCAGCGCACCTCCGGAAAACGAAACTCCACGAGGGCCCGTCGTCGCACCGACGAAGTGCCGATGCGTCCGCCCCCGGCGATGAACGGCGCTTCAGTGCGCACGCGCCGTTCTTTCGGAAACACCAGGACGTCCTCGACGGCCACGCGCTGCGGTACCGCGCCGATGCAAAGACCCGCGGGCATCAGCGACGGCAGATCCTTGTACGAATGCACGGCCAGGTCGATGCGGCCGTCCAGCAACGCATCTTCCAGTTCCTTCGTGAACACGCCTTTGCGTTCGCTCGCCGTGGCGCCGGCGCTCGCCTCGCTTTCGCCGACCAGATGCAGTGGTACGTCTAACACACGATCACCGCGAGTTTGGATGATGGTGATTTCCGTTTGCACGTCGCCGGGCAGTGACCCCAGGCGTTCGGCGACGTACCGGGATTGAGTCAGAGCCAGGTCTGAACCCCGGCTCCCGATGCGAATCAACCGGGAACTCATACGTGATCGTTCAGGTCCCGGCGACTTCTTCGCGTCCGCCGTAGTAATGCCGGAGGATGTCTTCCAGGCCGCGGCGATGCAGGCGATTGAGGTCACGGTTGGCGCGAATGGCCCAGTCGTAGAGTACCCGTCGGTCGCGGGCGCTGAGATGGGCCAGGCGTTCGGCCAGCAGATCGTCGAGATGGCGGCGGGACTTGTTGCGGACCTCGCGTTGCAGGCGGGTCATGACCGGGGCGGAGAGCCCGGTGATGAGCGCCGCGTCCAGGCGAAAGACGGCGTCCTGGATGTACTCTTCGGCCTGGGCAGCGGCGAGTTCGCGGCGGCGGCGGTTTTCGTCCAGTTCCCGGCGCATGCTGTCCATGTGGACGACTTCGAGCCCGGGGAGGGCGTCGCAGTCCGGGTGCACGTCTCGGGGTAGGGCCATGTCCACAACCACAAACTTACGCTCCTTAGAATCTTGCAAAGATGACTCAGTATCGCGGTGCCGTTGCAGGCGGCGCATGAGCGCGGGGCTGAGGAACGCGTCTTCCCGGGACGTGGCCGTCACCAGGCCGTCCACCGGGCCGGCCACCTCGGGGTGCTGCATAAAGTCTTCGAACGAAACCGTGGCCGCGCCCAGGCTGTCGGCCGTCTCCGCAATCTTTTCGACGCTGCGGTTGATCATGACGATTTCGGCGCCGGTCTTCGCCAGATAACGAGCGGACTGCCGACTCATGGGGCCCGAGCCGATCACGGCGATGCGGGCCGGGACTTCGTCGGAATCGGAGCGGCGGCGTCGGTCCAGGCCGAGGCGGGATACGAGCTTGCCCGTGGCCAGGCTCGCCACGGACAGCGGCAGGTGATTCAGAGGCAGCCCGGCGCGGATTTGTCGCGACTCCCGGAAGACGTACTGGAACATGAGACGCAGGCGTTTGTCCAGGACCACCGCGGACTCCAGGGCGTCTTTGAGCTGGGCGCGGATTTCCGTTTCGCCCAGGATCAGAGATTCCAGGCCGGCGGCGAGGCGCAGGAGATGGCGCAGGGCGGCGTTGCCGTGCAGAAAGGCCGGCCGCAGACCGCTGCGGAGTTCGGGCATGAGGTCCACCAATTCCACGGCCAGGTTGCCGTGCTGGTGTTCGTCACTGAGGCTGTAGATGATTTCGACGCGATTGCAGGTGGACAGGTAGACGAAACCCTCGATCGCCGCGGGGGCCGCCGGAGCATTCGAGGCCTCGGTATTCGGACCGAGGCGTTCTTCCAGCTTTGCATGCAGGTGGTGAGGATCGATGTTTTTCCACGGCACCACGCCGGACAAATCGCCGGCCTCTTCGAAACTCAGAATGACGCAACCAATCCCTTCCATACAATTGTTCCAGTGTATTTGATCATATACGAAGGCGGAAGATGTCAGGAAGTTGTCAACCAGGCCGGCCATCGTTCAAAATGAGAATCAGTCTCAGTATATCAATGCGGCCGAATCTGACCAGGGGGAAACACGCAGGTGTGGCGGCGTTATCGGGCTGAGTTTTATCTGCTGCTCTGCACGCTCCTGTGGGGCGGGACCTTCATTGCGATTAAGCTGGCGTTGGCGGAGTCGCCGCCGCTCCTGTTGGTGGGCCTGCGCTTCGGCATTGCCGCGGTGATCTTCGGTGTCGTCTTCTTTCGTGACATCGTTCGCGCGAGCCGCATGCAGGTCTACCAGGGATTGTTGCTCGGGATCTTCGTCTTCGGCGGTTTTGGCTTTCAAACCCTCGGCCTCGAGTACACGACGGTGGCGCGCTCCGCCTTTCTAACGCAACTGCTCGTGGTGTTCACGCCGTTCCTGCAACTCGCCCTCTTTCGTCGCCGCCCGGCGACGGCCACGCTGCTCGGCATCGCCCTGGTTGTTGCGGGCATGTACTTTCTGACGTCGCCCCGGGGGCGGCTGAACCTCAACTACGGCGACTTGCTTACGCTCCTGTGCGCGATCAGTTACAGCTTTTACGTGATCTACGTGGATCGTTACGGCGGGGCCGCGAGTGCCGGGGTCTTAAGTTTCTTTCAGACGATGTTTATGGCCCTGATCTCGCTCTCGCTATCTTTGCTGATGGAACAGCCTTACGCCGACCGTCTCGCTCCGGGATCCGCGCTCATCGGCGGCCTTGCGTACCTGGCGTTGCTGGCCACGAACCTCGTGGTCTACTGGCAGATGCGCTGGCAGCCGGAGACCACCCCCGCCCGGGCCGCGGTGATCTTCGCCATGGAACCGGTCTTCGCCGCGTTGTTTGCGTTGTGGATTTTCGCCGACCCGCTGACCGGCCGCAGCTTAATCGGCGCCGCGCTGATCTTAGGCGGTATGCTCGTCAGTGAACTGGGGCCGCTGTGGCGCCGGGCATCCGAAGACGTTCCGAAGTAGAAGCGCCGCGGTTCGTGGCGCCGATTACTCCGGATTGACCGGACGATCCGCGAGTGCCGCCACGTCGGCGAACCAGACGTCGAGAGACTCGTAGCGTTTCAGCGGCTGCGTGCCTTCGAGCAGGACGTAGACCGGGCCCTCGGCCCCGCTGTCGCCCATGTTGAAGGCGAAGCGATCGTCGTTCCAGCGAGCGAAGACCAGAAAGCCTGGAAACGCGGCGAGGATTTCCGGCGCTTCGAAGTAGAAGTTCGCGATGTCGTAGTTGCCCTGGAGGACGACGGTTCGATACGAAGGGGGGAACTGAAAGCGTAGCTGTTTTTCCCAGTCGCTCACCTGAGCCTCGGTGAACGTGGGCTCGGAACCGAAGCGGTCGTGTTGTTTCAGAAATGCGATCGTATTCTCTACGCTCATAATGATGAAAAATTGCTCCGATTAATTCGCGGTCAAGAGGATTTGCCCGCCGCCCCTGGAAACGTTCGGTCCGTCCACGCGAACGGCCCGGCGCCCGCGCAGCAGTCCGAGGCTTTCTTCGAAATGGCCGGCATCCTCGCGCCGGCCGCGGAGGCGCAGCAGTTCCGCGGCCCCGCGGTTCAGTAAAAGGAAATCACCGGGCCGGGGCCGGCCGCGGCGTTGCCCGCTCTCTGCGTCCGACAGCACCAGTTGCGGTCGCACGGCGACGGCCTGGTCGTGGGTGGCGGCGTCACGCTCTGCATCCCACATGGCGTCCAGGAGATGGTACAGCTCGCCCGGGGCCAGTTCGTCCCGGCACGGGTCGTAGAGCACGTAGTTGCCGCGAGCGAAGTGGAGAGCGCTGCGTACCGCGCGGCCGGGACCGAAGCCGGTGTAGTGTTCGATGATGCTGAGCGCGCTGTCCGGGCGCAGGTCCCGTAACTCTTCCTGCGCGAATGTTTGCAAAGATCCGGCGAAGCCGTCGTCGACGAGGACGATCTCAGCCGTGCTCGCCAGGCCGCGTTGCGTGAGAAAGTCCCGGTAGTACGGGAGCCTGGCCGTGATCTGCGCCGGGTCTGCTGCGACCGGCAGAATGCTCAGGGTTCGGCGTTCGCGTTCCCGGGCCAGCACCGGCGGCGGCTTTTCCAGGGCGGCCAGGGCCGGCGGGCCGGCAAGGGACTTCAGCTCACGGGCGAAGCCGGACGGGCTGCCGGCGTAACGGATCGTGAGCCCGGTGCCGGCGGCGACCTGCTCCAGCTCGCGGCGAAACGATCGACTGCTCTCGAATTCCAGAAGAGCGATGCCGCCGGCTTCGAGTTTGCCAAAGAGTTCGATGTAGTCCCGGGGCCGGGCCGGCAGTTCGCTCGCGGCGACATACAGGGCGTCGAGGCTCAGGGCTCCAGCCTCGTGCAGGTGAAGATAGTCGATGCGGTCGGCCGCGGGAAGCTGCTCGGGCCGCGAGACCCGGGCTGCTGCCGACGTCGACAGTCCGGCGCGTCGGGACCAGGCGGGCATGCCGGCGGCCAGCGCCCGGGCGATGAATTCCGTTCCGGCACTCACCGCGTTGTGTTGCTCTGTGGCCTCGCGTCGGCGGGCAGTGGTTGCTGTCGGAGATGGACGACATAACGCCCCACGAGCCGACGTTCCTCCGCGGACATTTGCGGATAGGCGTTCATGAGCGTGCCGGGAATGCCGCTTTGCAGCGTGGCCGCGATGGCCTCCGCGCTCGTGCCGCGCCGGTAGGTATTCAATGCACGAAAGTTGCGCGGCGGTGGTTGGACTCCGGCGCTGGCCGGACCGTCGCCGCCGCCGAGATCGCCGTGGCAGGCCCGGCATCCGTAGGCCAGATAGAGTTCCCGACCGCGCTGGATGGCCGCCGCGTCCGTGTCTTCGTTGCCGGCCGTTTTTCCGGCGGTCCGGGCCTCAAATTCCGCGACGGCGGCCGGATCCTGCGGGGCCGGGAGTTGTGGAATGTCCGCGCCGCAAGCAGTGGCGGACATTATGAGCAGTATTACGAATGAAAGTCGATGCATGGATTGTGGATCGTTGGTTATGTCAGCAGGCAATCCGGCTGAGAACACAAGAAAAATGAAATTTTCCGGGGAAAAATCGTCGAAAAGAGAGTAGGATCCCCGTTTTATAGTAGAACATCCGCTTTGAATGGGGTACATGGATACATCCGTCTGTACATTCTTATGCCGGTATCACGGAAACATTCATTTTTTAACTCCACGCGGGGTTTCATCGTCGGAGCGTTGCTGTTTGGTCTGCTCACGACGGGGCTGAGCGCGGAACTCATTCAACTCAAGAACGGTGACTATATTCAGGGACGCATCGTGTCTCAGGATCAGCAGCGTGTCGTCATGAAAACCGACGCCGGCCAGCGGGTAATTCTGAAGTCGAGAATCCGCCGCATCGTCTACGATAAAGGCATGGAAGCGCGGTTGATCGCCGCGAAGAAAGCCGAAGAAGAGGCGCAGCGCGAAGCCGAGCGGCGCAAGCGCGAAGAAGAACTGCGCCGGCAAAAAGAAGCGGAGCTCGCCGCGCTGGAAGAAGAACGCCAGCGCAAAGAAGCCGAAGAGCGGCGCCTGCGCGAAGAGCGCGAACGCATTGCCAACGAACGCCGCGCCCGGGCCGCTCGCGCGCGGTACGCCTACGTCGTCGCAGAGTACAATCGTCGCAAGGCGGCCTACGAGCAGCAGCTCGCCGAAGAAGAGCGCCGCAAGAAAGAGCAAGAAAAAGAAGTCGTTCAAAAAGAAGAGGATGCCACAAAGACCGAGGTCGATCGCTGGGGGCCGTTCTGGCGCTCCATGTTGATCCCGGGCTGGGGACAGATGTACGCCGGGCAAACGGGAATCGGCGTGGCCTTCACCGGGGCCTTTGCTCTGACCGCCTACAACTCCTACGCGGCCCGCGGCATTGCCGTGGGTGCGGGCAACGAGTACACCAGCTTTACGGATACCACGTTTCTTACGCCGCTTCTGCCGGGCGCCGGTGCTCCCGTCGCCGCCTACGTCTACTTTGAGACCGATCGTCTGGCACGGACTTACGAGAATCGCGTGGCCGGTTATACGCAGAGCCTCTACTTTCTGGGCGGCGTTTACATCGTGCAGCTCCTGCACGCCGCTCTGCTAAGCAAAGAGATTACTACCGCAAGTTTACTCGAAGATACCGGCGACGAAAACGGCGGCTTTGAATTGATCATGGATCAGCCGCGGACGCTTACGCCGCTGTACAGCAGCGCGCTTCCGAACTCCGCCGGTTTTTCCACGCCGTCCGCGTTTGTCGAAGAAGAACTCCGCACCACGCCCGCGGATCGCATCGGCGTGCGTTATTCCATTCACTTTTAAATGAACCAGCCGACTCGTTTCGGCGCCGTGAGCGCCTTTGTCTTTGCAGCCTGCGTCACGTTCTGTAATCCCGGGGCAGAGCCGATCACCCCGGCCGAACGGGCGGCACTGTACGGCAACGTCTCGCCGGAAGCCTACCTGCTGGGCGATTTTTCTCCAGAGCAACATAAGGCCTTCGTGCGCCTCGACCGCCACGGCGTTCCCGTGTACGAGGGCCGGGCCATCTACCTGCGTCGCGAAGCCGCGGACGCGCTCAAGAAGATGCATGCGGCCTTTCGTAAGGAGCACGCTGAGATTCCGTTTTCGGTTCGCAGCGGGACGCGCAACTTCCGGGCGCAACAGGGCATCTGGGAAGGCAAGTGGAACGGGGAGCGCCGCGTCGACGGCGGTCGTTTGAACGAGACCATTCCTGATCCCATGCAACGAGCGCTGAAGATCCTGGAGTTTTCGTCGATGCCCGGTACCTCTCGCCATCATTGGGGCAGCGACTTCGATTTTCACAATCTTACGAACGCCTACTATCAGAGCGGTGACGGCAAGGTTTTGTATGATTGGCTGCGCGCGAACGCCGCGCGCTTCGGTTTTTGTCAGCCGTACATCGCCGGGCGGACGTCCGGCTACTTCGAAGAACGCTGGCACTGGTCCTACCGGCCCCTGGCCTCGAAGTTCTTGCGCGAATGGAAGGAACGGCTCACCGAGAAGTACCCGGCCGGGCGCAGCTTCGACGGCTCCGGTACCGCCGCGCGACTCGCGCGCATTTACGTGGAAAGCATCGACCCCGCCTGCGAATAAGGAGTTGCGGGCAGGCTGATTTGCGTCTACTAAAAGTTAGTGGGCGTAAGTTTGACGGCGTTTAGTCGTCCACGAAGAAGGCCGCCGGCTTGCACTGGAAGACCTCGCAGAGGGCGCAGATCAACCGGTGGGAGGCGTTGTCCGCGCGTTCCAGTTGCTCCACACGCTGATGCGTGAAGCCGCTGAAGTGGCCGGTGCCGGCGATGTATTCGGCCAGGTCTCTTTGCGTCCAGCGACGTTCTTCGCGCATGCGGCGGATCCTGTCACTATCGAAACGCATGTGGTGAATGCCCGGGCGAAGCAGTCGAACCCTGATCGCGGCGGAGGCGATGTCAACGGAAATTTTTCTTTACAGGCGTTCAGCGACGCCGGTGCCACGCGGTCCCGGTGAAGTACCACCAGATCTTGCCGGCGGTGCCGATATCGGGGGCCGGAGTGCAATACGGCAGGCGGTCCAGCCCCGATTGGCCGGCGTTTACGTGGCCGCCGTCCCAGAGTTGGTCGCAGCCGTGTTCGGCCAGCGTGCGCCCGACCTTGCGCCGCGCGCTTTCCGGGAGCATCTCGAAGTGATCCTGTAAAACTTTACGGCACCACACCCGGTACTCGACAACCGGTAACTTTCGGTAGGTAACATCTTCTATGGTGAGGTCAAAGCGTTTCTTACCGGCGGCGTGGGCCTTCGCGTTGGCGCTGAGGTACGGAAGATAGGTGCGGCCCATGTGCGTAAGCAGCGCGCCCCAGCCGTAGGGCAGGCGGCCGGGCTTTGCATTCCAGCGTTTGTTTTTGTGCGCCGATGCGCGCGCGTCCCACATGCGTGCGACCCAGGCATAGACCGCCGGCGCCTGTTCGCGCATGATGCGCCCGGGCGTGGGATCGATGCTGAAGTGGCGGAACATGGATGCGAAGAATCCGAAGTCCGCGAGACACGGCCGTTCCCCCATGAGATAGTCGTTGTTCTGGAGAATCGTTTCCAGGCGCGCCAGCGTGCCGAGGTACTGGTCTTCGACGTGTTCGCGGGTATCGCGACTTACGCCGTCGCCGCGGACATAGGTGGCCTTTTGCCGGCTCGTGAGATACCAGCGTGTCAGGGTGCGCGTGCCCGGCGGATGAAAGATGAAGTCTTCCATGAAACGCCGGCCGTAGAGTTGCCGATCCTTCTTGAACGACCAGCGATAGTGCAGGGCCGGGCGCCACATCCATTCGTCGGCGTAGTCTTCGATCAGGCGGCAGAAGAAGGCATGGTAGGCGTCTTTCGGCAACACCGCCCCCGCGGGATAGCGCGGTTCGAAGTACTCGGTGATCATGGGCGTGGTGTCCCGCAGCCACTCGCCGTCGGAGGTCTCTACGACCGGCACCTGCATGAGTCCGGTGTGCGGCAGAATTTCGCCGGCCATCATCTTCCAGGTGATGTGTCGATTTTCGTGAGGGATTTCTTTGTAGCGTAAGTACGCCTGCATCTTCCCGCTGAAGTACGAGATGTCCATGTAGTAGAGGCGATACGGTTCGGCGCCGCTGTTGTCGACTTTCCGTTTGCGTCCCGGAAGATGCATGCCTGCGATTTTTTGCAAGGCCGCGTGCGTGGCCAGTGAAATTCGGCACGGTTCGAAACCCCGCTCCGGAAACGGAGTCGCAAACCGACGTCCGGGTCGAACGCAGCATGCTTTGCAGTACGAAAATCCACAACTCCCGCAAAGCCGTAGCCAAAAAATTCCCTTCAAAGTTTGGCGACTTACTCCGCTTTTTTCACGGCAAACGCAACGAACCGCAGCTCCTGGATTACCGGAAACGCTCGGATAGCTCGCAAACGCCCCGAATCGTGGTGTAAGTGGCGGCCAGTTTGTATTAAGCCTTGTATGGGTACAGCTGGTTCCAGCAGATGAACGGAGGTCATGCCGGGGAATGTGGTAAGGCGCACCGGAACGGCGTCTTCGCCGCAAGAAACGCGAGGGGAGATGAGTCGCACAACCAGCGTCCGGGTCGAGGCGGACTAACTTAACAAAACGAGAATCCACAACTCCCGCTCAGCCGTAGCCAAAAAAGGAATTTCACGGTTGCGCAACTTACCTCATGTTTCTCGCGGCAACCGTTACGAACCGCGGCTCTTGAACTACCGGAAAGTTTTTAGTCGTTCAAGCACGCCCCGAATCGTGGTGTAAGTGGCGGCCAGTTTGTATTAAGCCTTGTATGGGTACAGCTGGTTCCAGCAGATGAACGGAGGTCATGCCGGGGATATGTGGGGCGCGCACCGGAACGGCGTCTTCGCCGCAAGAAACGCGAGGGGAGATGAGTCGCACACCCGGCGTCCGGGTCGAGGCGGACTAACTTAACAAAACGAGAATCCACAACTCCCGCTCAGCCGTAGCCAAAAAAATCTCTGCACGATACGGCAACTTACTTCACGTTTCTCACGGCAACGGTAGCGAACCGCAGCTCTTGAATTACCGGAAACGCATCGGTTGTTCGCGGACGCCCCGAATCGTGGTGTAAGTGGCGGCCAGTTTGCATTAAGACTTTTTTGGGTACGGCTGGTTCCAGCAGATGAACGGAGGTCGTGCCGGGGAACATGGTAAGGCGCACCGGAACGGCGTCTTCGTCGTAAGAAACGTTATGATAGCTGATCCGCACACCCGGCGTCCGGGTCGACTCCCGCTTCGCTGTAGCCAAAAAATTCCCTTCAACGTTTGGCGACTTACTTCCTGTTTTTCACGGCAAACGCCGCGAGTCCTGCGAGGCCATGGTGCAGAGATTGTAGAGCAGCATGTAATCGAGGCCGTTGTAGCGGTTGTCCGTAACGACTCCGCCGGGTTCGCCGTGTTGATGTTCGTGTTTCGGATGCGTAAAGCGAAACGGTGAACGCCAGCCGGGGGGTGCCAGGAAGGCGGGCCCGGTCGCCGCGGCTTCGGTTAACTGTGCCTGACTTTTTATTAAGGACGCTTGCCGATGCGCGGCGGCGTTCCGGTTTTCCGGAAACAACAGGGCGTTCAGTAAAGGATAAATGTACCAATCGTGCTTCGGGGCGAGTTTCATGAGGGCGTCGGTGGTGCGCGGGCCCCAGCCGTTGCCGAGGGCCGCAAGGACCATGGTCATGTGCAGATTGTCGGAGCTGTAGAGATAACCGGGATGCCACGGTTCGGCCATGAGATCCCAGAGCCAGTCGTGCCACCAGCGCGTGCCGGGATTGTAATGATCGTCGGAGATGTTCCGCGCGGCCCGGCGCAGACCGCCGGCGTAGGCGAAGGCGTTCGCGCCCCTGCGCACCGCGCGACCGCAGGCGGGGTTGCGGATGGTCCAATCGTGGCGACGCATCCATTTTACGATCTCCACCGCCCGGGCGATCATCGCTCCCGATACGTCGTAGCCGTTGCGCTTAAGTTCCGGTGTGTAGTTCTTAACGATTGTGAACCCCAGGTACAGATGATAGACCTGGTCCTGGCTTTCTTCTTTGTTGAACGGCGCCGCGATGGAGTCCACGAAGTCCGAGAGCACCAGATCCGCGTCGATCTCCGCCGCCACGTCCAGGGGCACGTCGTCGCGGATGAAAAAGCCGGGCTCGTTGTGTTGATAGGCGCCGCAGACGCCGACGAAGTACTTTTCGGCCGTATCGCACAGGCGATCGACGGCCTTCGCCGCCAGCAGGAGTTCTTCGGCGGTGCGTTCGACATTGCCGACTGCGGCGTACTCCGGATACTCGTCCGGCCGGCTCAGTAGATAGTGCTCCGTGGCGAGGACGGCGAGGTACCAGCCCAGGCGGACGGTGCCGTCGCTCCACTTCGCGATCCGGGAGGGCCGGCTCGCCCGGAGCGCGGCCGGGATGCTGCGGCCCGGTCCTTCGCCGACAAGCGTGAATTCCGTGCGGAGGCGTTCGCGATGAGCGCAGTAGATCTGTACATCTGCGTTGTGCATGCGCACTAATTTCTTGTGCGAGTTGGTTACGGGCGACTGTTCTTCGGTATCGGACGGCGCAAACGGACGGTTTTCGCGGCGGGATCGTAGTTATTTGCAGCGCGGGACCGCCTGAATTCATTATGTGCAGCCCGCGTTTTATGCTGGTGTGTTTTTTAACGGTGTGCGATCGATGGGTATGATGAAGCGGATGTGGATGATCTCGACGGCGGCGGCGTTGCTGTGTTTTCAACCGGGCTGTAGTTCCACGGTTCCGAAAGGAGAGCTCGCGCGAGGCGACGTGAACGCCGCGAAATTGCAGCGCGTTTTGCAGGGCGAGGCCGTGTACGTGCGTTACCTGGGAGCCGGCGGCGCGTTGATTCATTTCGGCGATCGTACGTTCATGACGGCGCCGTACTTCTCGGGCTACAGCCTTCTGAAAGTGATCGGCTCGTCCGCGATCTTCGGCGCCGTCTCGCCGCTCCGGGTGAACCCGAGGATGTTGGATCAAAACGCGGCGGCCCTGGAACAGGCGGCGCTGGACACTTCCGCCGCGAGTGTGGAGGCGATCTTCGTCGGCCACGGTCACTACGATCATCTCCTGGACGTGCCGCGCTTTGTTCGCTGTCACGCTCCGCAGGCCGTTGTGTACGGCAGTGCTACCGTGGGTGAGTTGATGGCCCAGGAATCTTCGCGCATTCGCTCCAACGAGGTGCCGGTCTGCGGGGCCGACGCGGGTGCGGAGCGGATGAAAGATCCGCACTTCTCGGCGGCGTTTGAACCCGTGGAAGACCGACTATCGATGGAGTTGCCGAATCCGAACGACTCGCGCTTTCGCGTCGTGGCGATTCCGTTGCGTTCGGAACATGCGCCGCACCTGTTCGGCGTCGATGCCTTAGAGGTTTGTAACTGTCTTCAGTTTTGTTATCAGCACCGCCCCGCGCGCACGACCTGCGATTGGCGGGTGGGGCGTACGCACGCTTACGTCTTTGAGCTGTACGACGGCAGCGAATTGAAGTTTCGCCTGTATCATAACGACGCCGGGGCCTCTCCGGAGAAAACGAACCATGCCGGGCTGAAAGATTACGCGGGGAACATTGCCGTGGAGAAGATTGACATTGCCATCCTGACGCTCGCGTCGTACTCCGAGGTGGATCCCTATCCGGATGCGTTTCTGAAACTCGCACGGCCGGATCACTTGATTCTGAGTCACTGGGAAGATTTTTTCCAGGAGTACGACGTTTCCAGGCCGGCCGAAGATTATCGGGACGGCGTGCCGGCGAGCAGGGTGCAACCGTTTGTCGAGCGGATGCGCGGGGTTAAGGGGATGTCGACGTATTTGCCGGATATCGGGGCGGAGTTTGTACTGAACTAGCGAAAATCCCGCAGCCGCACCGGTAATCGTTTCGCCCCCCAGTCGCCCCGCTTTGCTTCAAACACTCCCGCGCAGGCTTCGCCGCAGTGGGCGCAGCGTCCTTCCGGCGTCACGGTGTACTCCGATAACACGTACCAGTCCCGGCCGATCAGCAAGCCGTCGCAGGCGTGGCAGTAAGTACTCTGCGTTGGTTTGTCGTGGACGTTGCCGGTGTAACAGTACCGCACGCCGGCTTCGCGGGCGATGTCCCGGGCGCGCAGTAACGTCGTTATCGGTGTGCGCGGCAGATCGGTGAGTTTGAAGTCCGGGTGAAAGGCCGTGAAATGCAGCGGTACGTCGGGGCCGAGTTCGTCCACGATCCAGCGTGAGAGTTCCTTAAGTTCTACCGGGGAATCATTACGACCGGGGATGAGCAGCACGGTGATCTCGAACCACACGGACGTCTCGTGTTTGAGGTAGCGCAGGGTATCGAGCACGGGCTCCAGATCGCCGGCACAGAGGTCCTGGTAAAAACCCTGCGTGAACGCCTTGAGATCGATGTTCGCCGCGTCCATGTGCGCGAAAAAATCCCGGCGGGCCCCGGCGTTGACGTATCCGGCGCTGACTGCGACCGTGCGAATGTTACGTTCCCGGCACGCCCGGGCGACGTCGGCGGCGTACTCGAGAAAGATGACCGGGTCGTTGTAGGTAAAGGCGACGCTTCGGCAACGCAGTTCACGGGCCGCTGCCGCGATCAACTCCGGGGCGGCTTCGTCGGCCAGGGTATCCATTTCCCGGGACTTCGAGATGTCCCAGTTCTGGCAGAAGCGACACGAAAGATTGCAGCCGGCCGTGCCGAACGAGAGCACCGGCGTGCCGGGCAGAAAATGATTCAGCGGTTTTTTCTCGATGGGATCGACGCAGAAACCGCTGGAGCGCCCGTAGGTCGTAAGCACGATCGCATCGCCTTCGTTCATGCGCACGAAACATAAACCGCGCTGGCCGTCTTTCAGTTTGCACTCGCGCGGGCAGACGTCGCATTGCACACGGCCGTCCGGGAGTCGCGTCCAGTATTTCGTGGGAACGTTCATTGCGTCGGGTGTTCGTCGCGGTAGGACTCCGTGTGACTGCGAACTCAGTCGACTTCGATGCCGACGACGGTGATGTCGTCCTGGATCGGCGCCCCGTCCATGAACCGGCGGACGTCCTTTAAGACACGGTCGACGATGTCGCCGGCCCCCTCGTCCTTCCAGGCCCCGATGCGTTCGTGCAGGCGCTCCTCGCCGTACTCCACCAGGTCGTGGTCGAACTGTTCGAAGATGCCGTCGGAGAAGAGGAGGATCCGGTCGAGTTCGGCGAAGGGGAAGGAGCGCGTTTTGTAACGCATGCCTTCCATGATGCCCACCATGCTGCCGGTGTGCGGCATTAACTTAAGTTCCCCCTCACTTAACAAGATTTGCGTGGGATGGCCGGCGGAGCAGTAGCTCAGGGTGTTCGTGTTGCGATCGACGTCCACGATGATGGCGGTGAAGTACGAGTTCAGCGAAAGATACTTCTGGTAAAAATCGTTGTTCAGGGTCGCCATGAGTTCCGCCGGGTCGCGGACGGCGTCTTTGAAGTTTTCGTAGGCGCCCTTGATGGCCATGGTCATGAGCGCGGCCTGAATGCCGTGGCCCGTGGCGTCGGCGACGAAGATGCGAATGAGGCCGGGACGAACCTCGGCGACGTCGAAGAAGTCGCCGCCCACCTCGGCCATGGGCAGGTACTTCGTATGCAGGCGCAACCCGGCGATCTTATCGAAGCGCGGCAGGATGTTCGACTGAATCTTTTGCGCCGTGGCGAGATCCGACTTAATGCCGGCCAGCGTTGCGTTCAGTTCCGCCGTACGATCTTCGACCTGCTGCTCCAGGTTTTCGTAGAGGATGGCGTTGTCGAGGGAGACCGCGGCCTGGGCCGCCAGCAGCCGCAGCACCTGGACCCGGGCCGGGGTAAAGGCGCCGGTGGCGAGATTGTTTTCGACGTAGAGCACGCCGAGCAATCTTCCGGTTTGCACGATGGGCGTGCACAGAATCGACTTCGTGCGCCGCTCTTTGATGTACGGGTCCTTGTTAAAGCGCGCGTCGTAACTCGCATCGTCCAGCACGACGTCTTCTTTGGTGCGCACGACGTAGTAGATGATGTTCTCGGGAACGTTTTCGATGGGCCGCGATTCCATGATGCGAATCTCGCCGGACTCCACGGAGGCCTCCGCCTGGATCATGAGATCGCCGGTGCCCTTGACGTCCAGGATGAGATAACCGCGTTCCGCGCCGGCGTTTTCGATGACAATCGATATCAGTTTTTCCAGCAGCCGATCCAGTACGATTTCCCCGGAGATGGCCAGGGACGCCTTCATGACCGTGCCGAGGTCGAGGCTGCCCTGTTGTTCGGAACCCGTACTCGTCGCGGCGGTACTGGTGATGCCGTGCGCCGTTTGCGTGGAAGCGTCGCCGCGTACGCGGCCGGCCAGTGAGGGGAACTCGCGTTCCAGGCGGCGCAGCATGGCCTCGGCCCCCCACTTGCGATAGTAGTAGTAGGCTTCTTCGGCGTAGAGTCGGGCGATTTTGAATTCGCCGTGATGTTCGTAAAACTGCGCCGTGAGACAATGCGCCAGGGCCTCGTCGTTCAAGTAATCGTGGGCCCGGGACAATCGCCGCGCGTCTTTGTAGTTTGCGACGGCGTCCAGGTACTTTCCCCGCGCGCGATGGTACTCCGCCTGTACGAGATGCCACTTGTGTAAGTTGTTTCCCGGCGCGGCCCCGGCCCAGCGCTTCAGCTTGCGTTGATTGCGTCGTACCCGGCGCAACGTACGCCCGCGCAGCCAGGTGCGATGTTCGTTGCCTCGCGCGTGCAATCGTCCCAACAACAGCAACGAGTCATAGTAGTAGTACGGAGCGATCATCGGCGTGGAGAGCGCGCCGTCCATGTAGCGCCGGGCGTTTTCCGAGTATTCGAAAGCCTGCTCGAAGTGACCGCCGTGATACGCCAGCACCATCTTGTTGAAGTAGAGCGTGTAGAGCGTCGTGCGGTCGTTGGCTTCCAGGTGCGCGCGGAGCGATTCTTCCTCGCTGTAGGCGTCGCCTTCGAGCAGGGCCGCGGGTTCGGCGTCGTCGCGCAACATGTTGCGCACGGACTGCTGGATGATGGAGAGCCAGTAGAGCGGAAACCGTTGTTTAAACTGTAAGATGCGCTGGCGGTACTTGCTCATCTCCTCGTCGACGCCGTGCAGTTCGCGTCCGGTGAGCCACAGGAAGTAACAGTACATCGCCGCGTTGTAGGAGGCGTACTCCAGGTCGCCGGTTTCCACGCCGACCTGGTAACCGGCGATGGACGGGTCCAGGCTTTCGCGATAGGGTTCCTTCCAGTGACGAATGAGGCTGTTTACCGCGAGAATCGTGCGGGTCTGGGTTTGCGAGGACATGCCCCGGGCGCTGAAGTCTTCGAGCAACTGCATGGCCAATCGACCGAAACGATAACCGCGGTCGATCTCCTGGGTGACGCCGCAGAGGATGAAGCCGTAGAGGGCGTAACCGAACGTCGAGAGCGGGGTGTTCCCGTACTTCAGCGACAACTGCACCGTCTTGAACGCGAGCAGGATGACGAGTTCCGGCATGGTGGTGTAGGCCGGTACCGAGAGCGACGCCAGGATGCGCATGGCCCCCAGTATGTTCGGATCGCTCATGGCCGGCAGGTCCGCCAGGTTTTCGACGGAACGACCGCGGAGCGCTAACTTTGTACGCAAGAGACCTAAGAGAACGTGGGGCATCTTCGGCTTCGCGGGAAAGCGGATGCCCAGGTCGCGCAGGACACGCAGGGCGGTCTTTACGGCGGCGGCGGGTTCGTTCTTCGCGACGAGGGCGAGGATGCGGATTTCATGAGCTTTCACGCGATGCAGAAGCTTGCGGGCGTTATCCAGGACTTCCTGGGAGAGACGTTCCATCTCGGCGAAGTCCGCGCTGAGGTAGGCCGCCTCCGCCGCCTCGCTGTATAGATTCAACGTGAGGACGTAGGCGTCCTGCCAGCGATTCTCGCCGAGTAGTTCGACGCCCGCCCGCAGATACGTAAACGCCGGAGCGTAGGCCGCCGACGCCTTGGCGCGTTTGCCGGCCGCTAAGTTTAACTCGCTTAATCTTTCCAGTTCCACCGGATCGTCGATGAGGGAGCGGCCCAGGTTCAGGTGACTGACGATATCGAAGATGCGTTCGTTGCGGGAGCCCACGTCGTCGGCCCGGTCGAGCAGCAGCCGGCCGATCTGCAAATGCAACGCCGGGGCTTCTTCTTCGGCGATGAGCGAGTAGGCGGCCTGCTGGACGCGGTCGTGCAGAAAACGATACAGCACCGGCCGGTCCGCCAGCTCCTGGACGAACTTAAACGAATCGTCCACCGGCATGACCAGGCCTTCCTGCAGGGCCTCCCACAGATCGCGAGCCGTGTCCGCGCGGGACTTTTCGTAGACCACGGAGAGCGTGCTCAGGTCGAAGACGTTGCCGACGCACGCCGCCATTTTTAAGATGTTCTGCGTTTCCGGGGCGAGTTTCTTGATCTTGCCGGTCATCAACTCGATGACGTTGTCGGTCATGCCCCGGCGTTGGATGGCTTCTAAGTCCCAGTGCCAGCTCATGGACTCGGTGTTGAATTCGATGAGCCGCTCTTCGTGGAGCATGTTCAGAAACTGATTGAGAAAGAACG
Source organism: Leptonemataceae bacterium (assembly GCA_965227295.1). Classification (GTDB taxonomy): domain Bacteria; phylum Spirochaetota; class Leptospiria; order Leptospirales; family Leptonemataceae; genus JANSYA01. The sequence goes on from OZ245742.1 coordinate 2,064,175, forward strand.
GATTGCCGCCGGTGCGCTCCAGGCACAGGTCCGCCAGGGGCGCCGCGGTTTCGACGTCGGTCTTGAGCGTATCGGCGACGAGTTGCAGCACGCAATCGCGGTCCAGGGCCTTGATCTTGATGGTGCTGATGGTCACGCCGACTTCTTTGACCCGGGCGATACTGATTTGCAACGGATGGGTCGGTTCCACCTCGTTGGAACGATAGGCGCCGATGAGCAACATGTACTTCATGGACGGGTCGCTTAACAGTTGCTCAACTAACTTTAGTGACGGCGGGTCGGCCCACTGGAGGTCGTCCAGGAACAGCGCCAGGGGATGTTCCCGGTCCGCGAAGATTTCGACGAAGCTCTGGAATACGAAGTGGAAGCGGTTCTGGGACTCCACCGGCGGCAGTTCCGGCACCGACTGCTGCGGCCCGATGATGAGCTCCACCTCGGGAATGACGTCGATGATCAACTGCCCGTTGTTGCGCAGCCGATCCAGCAACTTGTCGCGCCACATCGCCACGCGCTGTTCGCTCTCGGTCAGGATCTGGCGAATGAGTTCCTGGAAGGCCTGAATGAGTGAGGCGTAGGGTTTGTTGCGATTGAGCTGATCGAACTTACCGGAGATGAAGTAGCCCCGGCTTTCGACCAGGGGTTTCTGCACCTCGTGCACCAGGGCGGATTTGCCGGCGCCGGAGTAGCCGGTGACGAGGACCAGTTCCGTGGCGCCTTGATTCACGCGGCCGTAGGCGGCGAGCAGGCTCTGCACTTCGTCGGCGCGCCCGTACAACTTTTGCGGGATCTGGAAGCGATCCGAGGCGTCGCGCCGACCGATGACGAAGTCTTCGATGGTGGCGCCGTCCCCGGACGCGCGGAGCCGGGCCAGACATTCTTCAAGGTCGGCCTTGAGTCCGTGGGCGCTCTGGTAACGATCCTCGGCGGTTTTCGCCAGCAGCTTCATGATCATGCGCGAGAGCGGGGCGGGAATCTCGCGATTGATCTTTATCGGTTCGACGGGAAGCTTCGCGATGTGACAGTGCACGAGTTCCATGGGATCTTCGGCATCGAAGGGCAGTCGCCCCGTGAGCATGCGATAGAACGTCGCGCCCAGGGAGTACAGATCCGTGCGATAGTCCATGGCACGGTTCATGCGCCCGGTTTGTTCCGGGGACATGTACGCGAGCGTACCTTCCAGGACTTCCGGATTGCGCACCTCGGGATTCTCGCGACTCAGGGGCGTGGAGATGCCGAAGTCGATGATCTTCACCTGGTCCGTCTCCGGATTCCAGACGATGTTCGCGGGGTTGATGTCTTTGTGAATGATGTTCTGGCGATGGATGCTGCCGAGGATGTCGGTGACGCGAATGGCCAGGGACAAGAATTCCTTGAGCGTAAGTTTACGTGCCAGGAGATTACGGATCAGCGACTCACCGCCGAAGTCCTCCAGTACGATGACGGGTTGGTTGCCGGCGCGCAGAAGATTGAAGGCCTGGATGGCGTGGGGATGGTCGAGCTGCCGGGTGATTTCGAATTCTCGTTTGAAGCGCGCCACCTGCTCCGGGGTGGGGTATTCGTGGCCGAGGATCTTGAGCACGACGGTGTCGCCCTCGTCGGATCGTCGCGCCCGATAAATGGCGGAGTTCTGACTCTCGTAGAGTTTCTCGAGAATCTGGAATCCCGCGACGGAGACCGTATCGCTGGAGGCTGCCTTCATCTGGGTTTTTCGGCGTAGACGCGGCCGTAGCACCACAGCCCGCGCTTCAGCGCCCGGTACTGGTCCCGGGCTCCGATGATGTTGTCGGTCTGGGTGCGGCTGCGAATGCGCAGCAACTCCGCGATGCGTCCGAGAAAGATCGTCGGCACGGCCAGACGGTAGAGTCGCCGGGCGGAGGGCAGGACACGTTCGGTAATATCTTCGAAAGCAACGTTAGTGAAGCCGGCTGCTTCGGCGTCGCGGACGAAGCCGGCGTGATCGGCCAGGTTGTCGACGGCCCAGCCGTTCACCCAGGATTTCAGCACGGCGGCGTCCTCGCCGTCGTGTTCGTGCCACGGCCGTTTGACGAAGCCGTCGCAGAGGATCAGCCGGCCGCCGGGTTTCAGCACGCGGAACGCTTCGCGCAGAAAGTCGGCTTTCACGGCGGCGTGGCAGACGCTCTCCACGGCCCAGACGACGCTGAACGTCGCGTCTTCGAAACGCGTGTCCGTGAAATCCCGAACCAGAAACTCGAATTGTTCGTCCGGGAGTTCGGCCGCCCGGGCGAAACCCCGCGCCTGCTCGATTTGCCGGCCCGCCAGGGAGATTCCCGTAACTTTACATCCGTAAGTGCTAGCAAGATGGATCGAAGATCCGCCCACGCCGCAGCCCGCGTCCAGCACGTGATCCGCGGACGAGATTCCGGCGAGTTCGGCGAGCCAGTCGTTCTGGCGGATGAGGGCCTGGGAGAGATTGCGCACGCCCTCGTCCCAGTAACCGTAGTGCAACGCCTTCGCGTCGTTCAGGTTCCAGAGCCAGCGATAATCGATTTCACAAGAATCATAGTATTCAATAATTTTGTCGCTGGTAATTGCCATTCCTGTTCCAAAAATGAGGTATATACCGTGCTTATCAACGATATAAACGATGCTCACGATGATTGACGTCTTTTGATCGCCGGGTTATCATCGCCGAGCATCAATAAAACTTAGCGAAGATCAGTTATGTCCAAAACCCGTCCCGCTGCCCTGGCCGGCACGTTCTACCCCGCCGATCCCCGCGCGCTGCGCGATGAGGTGGGGGCCTGTCTGGACGCCGCCCCGGAACATCCCGGCGCGCCGGAGGCCGTCATTGCCCCACACGCCGGCTACATGTACTCCGGTGTCGTCGCCGGCCGGGCCTATCACGCCTGGCGCGGGCTTGCCGGAATCGAACGCGTCATCCTGGCCGGGCCGTGCCATCGCAAACCGGTGCGGGGCCTGGCCCTGTCCGGCGCGGATGCCTTCGAGACCCCGCTCGGTTCCGTGGCCGTGGACGTGCCGGCCCGGGAACGCCTGCTGTCTGAGTTCGGCCCCGAACACCTGCGCATCGACGACGAGGCCCACGCGCACGAGCACAGCCTCGAAGTGCAGCTTCCGTTTATTCAGACGATATTTCCGGGCGCAAAAATACTGCCGCTGGGCGTGGGTCGGGGTGGTCCGGACATTTTTCGGGCGGTGCTGGAGCTTTTTCAGGATGATGCGACCCGGGTGGTTGTGAGTTCGGATCTGAGCCATTTTCACGCGTTCGACGAGGCCCGGCGGCGGGATCGGCGGACCTCGGATCACATCGAGGCCGGGCGGGGCGCGGAGATCGGCTACGAGGACGCCTGCGGCCGGGACGCCGTGGCCGGGCTGCTGCAATATGCCGCCGGTCGGGGTCTGCGCGCGCTGACGGTGGACCTGCGGAACTCCGGGGACACTGCCGGTCGCAAGGACCGCGTGGTGGGCTACGGGGCCTATCATCTTACCGCCCGGGCGGAACCGGCGTGACCGTCGACGACGAAGCCGTGCTGCTCGCAGCGGCCCGGCGGTCGATGGAACGCGAGCTGGAGCGCCGGGAGAGCGGGGCGGATCGGCGTGCGGACGCCCTGGACCGGTCGTACGCGGAGGAGGTCGGGCGGGATCGGCCGGAGCTGCGGGAGCCGGGGGCGAGCTTCGTAACCCTGCGCACGGCGGAAACCGGCAAGCTGCGGGGCTGCATCGGCAGTCTGGAACCGGAACGCCCGCTGCTGCTCGACGTCTTGCGGAATGCGCGCCGGGCCGCCTTTCACGATCCGCGCTTTCCGGCCCTGGAGCGGGAGGAGTACCAGGCGGGCTTGCATCTCTCGATCTCCGTGCTCGGCCGTCCGGAGCCCCTGCCGGCGGGCCCGGACGAGGCGGCGTTCCTGAAACGGCTCCGGCCGGGCGTGGACGGCCTGGTGCTCAAACACGCCTCGGGACGGGCGACCTTTTTGCCGGCGGTGTGGGAACAGCTTCCGGCCCCGGTGGAATTCTTGCGCCAGCTCAAACGCAAGGCCGGCCTGCCGGAGGACGCCTGGCCGGCCGACCTCCGTTTCGAGCGTTACGAAACTCGTTCATTCAGTGATGCCGTTAGTATGAAAAGAGATTGACGTACCGGGTGCCTTTTCGATACAACACCTGAATCCGATGTCCTCACGGAACAGTAATCTGAATTTTGGCTCCGGTCCGGACAATACGGACGGCCTCCAACTCAAGCTCACCTTCGACGAGGACACGCGCACGGTCTACGGCGAGTACCGTTGCCCGCCGAAGTTCCAGGGCGACGAAGGCAACGTCCATCCCGGCGTCCTGTCCGTAATCCTCGACGAGATCATGGCCGCGATCAACGGCGCCATGAATTTCGACACCACCACCGGTGAACTCACCATTCGCTATTTGCAGCCGGCCATGATCGGCGAGAACATGTACCTGCGCGGCTGGTTCGTTAAAAAGAACCGTCGCATTGTAGAAAACCGCGCCGAGATCGAAAACGAGATCGGCAAGATCGTCGCGCGCGGCAAAGGCAAGTACATCGAACGCGAAGAAGACTGAGCGCCTGCGGGAGCGAGGGACGGACGTGTCCGCTTCGAGCGAGTTTGATCACTACGTAAAAGGCTACCCCGAGATTCTACAGGCCTGCGCCCGTGTTCTGGACGCGGTCTACGCGCGTTTTCTGATATTTTTTGACAGAAACAGTGGTCTCGCCATTTTCGGTAAGGCGGGTTCGTGCGTTGAAGTCAGTAGAGAAATACTATTGCGAGCTATATGCGGACGAAGATCTGACCGCGCTGCTCAGATTTTTTTCGGAGAATCCTACCAAAATGCTGCGGGATCGCCCGCTTCAGGTGCTTCAGGCATCGGTTGATCACAGACAGATGATTGTCGTCCGCGCGGAGGATTCTGACCTGATTGTTGGAACGGCCGCGGTTTTTCAGTTTCTTGACATGCAGTATGTGGAACTCGGTTGCATGAGCCTGGGTTCGGCTGTTCGTGGGCAGCGTTTGCAGAGTGTTTTGATTGCGATGCGGATTTTGCAAAGCTATCTGCTGGCCGCCCGCCACGTATTCTGCGTGGTGAAAAAATATGAAGCAAAGACTGAGGAGCGGACACGATCTTATAAAAACCTTTTGCGTGCGAACTTTGAGGAATGGGAACAACCACCTGATGAACTAAAGGCCGCCCGGGCAAAACTCTTAACGTCGGAAAGTGCATAATTTTACCATGCAATTTTATTGCATTTTGCAACAAAAGGCTTGACGCGGTTGCATTCTGTGCCGAAATTTAAATGTAATGAAAACCCGGGTTCGATCATTAAGCTCCTTGCTTCAGCGCATTTCGCAGGAGCAGTTGGCGGAGATTCTGGACGTTTTGAATCATCTCGTCAAATCCCCGGACGAAGTGTCAGATGAAGATTTTGTTGCCGCGGTTCGTGTCTGTAGTGAATTTTTGAATTTCTCGACGCAGGACCTGGCGATAGAGTTTGCCGTTACGCCGAGCACGATCAGTCGCTGGAAAAACGGCAAGAATATGCCGATTCATCTCGCGCGCAAAGCCGTCCTCATGCGAGTGGCGGCGGCTGTTTCTGAACGAATCGAGCTGATGAGAGAAGACGCATCCTCTCGCGCGTGATATGCGCATCATCCTGTAGATGACGTTTGTTTGCTGTTAGCAATTCCAGGATCGCAGCGGGCCTTTTCCTTTCCGGAGACCTTATCTCTTCTTGAGTTTGAGAAGCACGTACTTCTTCTTTTCCTGGAACGTTTCCGGTCGAACCTTGCCGACTTCTTTTTCCAGCTTGCCGTCGATGTAGTCGCGGATGCGTTGCGTGAGATAGTAGAGCCGCGGCCGCTTGTGCTTCAGCTTTTCGTAGCCGTAGTGTTTGAGCGGGAAGATGAATCGATTCGCGTACATGGTTACGAACGACAGCGTCGGCAGGATGTTCGGCGTGATGTCCTGTTCGTACTCCAGGTCCCAGCCGTACTGCTCCGCCGTCTCGTGGAAGTTCTTCAGGTTGTGCGGCTTTTTCGTGTCGCCCAGACTGAAGTAATCGCAGATGATCCAGTTGCCGCCGGGGGCGATGAGTTCTTCCGTTTTGTTGAACGCCGCCTCGAGCGGAAAGACATACTGCAACGACTCGGAGTTGATGATGGTGCCGTAGCGTTTCCCGGCTTCGTAGTGTTCGTAGTTGGAATGGTGCGTCGTAAGCTCGGGGTAGTGCTGCTTGATGTACTCGATTTGATTGAGGTTCGGCGTGAGGCTTTCCACGGGATAGCCGCGGCTGTTCAGCATTTGCGATAATCCACCCAGGCCGCAGCCGACGTCGAGGATGGCTTTGTCTTTGTCCTCCACCAGCGCGATGATGTTTTCCCAGTACTGTTTTTGCGCGTCTTCGAAGTCCTGAAAGGAGATGGACTTCGGGTCGACGTCGACATCCTCGAAGTAGCCGTAGTGCAGCATGTTGTTCGTGAGAACTTTCGAGTAGAGGTAAAGTTCCAGGTCGTAGTTGACCTTGTCCGCCTTGCGGTTCTTGCGGGCAAAACTTCCGGCTTTGAACCACTGGATGGGATTGAGGAACGGCGTGATGAGCTTCATAATCGGTGGCGCCATGGAATTGACGGCGGACGGATTCGTCTATTATGATTGTGGCGCGGTGGCGCGGCGGAGGTCAGCGGCGGGATGGATTATGCTCAGCTTTTACAGAACATCGGCGCGATGCACCGAAAGGCCGACGCGGCGGCGCGCCTGGGTTTGAACGCGGCCGTGCTGGATTCCCGGCGGGAGATCGGCCGGTTGCTCGTCGAGGGCGAGATGGACGGCGCCCTGCGCGCTCGCTACGGTTCGGAGCTGCTTAAGAATCTTGCAGTTGATCTTAAGGAGACGTTGGGCCCGGGTTACTCGCAGCGCGGCCTGCACATGATGGCGCTGTTCTTTCGTTTGTTTCGCGGGCGCAGGCTGCGCTACGAGCTGAACTGGACGTCGTATCGGGTGCTGTTGCTCGTGAAAGACGATGCGTTGCGCGGCGTTCGGAACGTGAGGCGGCGGATTTGCTGTTGTCCACGCGGCAACTGGAAGCGCTGGTTCGGGAGCGCCTGGGCAAAGCGCCGCGCACGTTCGCGTGGGATCGTCCGGCGGGGGAATTGTTTTCGTTTCGCGTGCGGCGGACGATCGCCGGCTTTCCCACGGCGCATCCGGTGCTGGACCTGGGCTTCGCGTTGTACTTTCGGCCGGACTGTCCGGAGCTGGATTCGTTCGCGGACGACGAGACGGTGCTGTCGGTTAAAGATTCGGTGAGTGGAAGTTACCGTTTAACGGCCGGCGCCGATCCCGGCGCGCGGCATTTGTATGCGGCGCAGGTGATGCGCGTGATCGACGGCGATACGTTCCTGGCGTTCATTGATTGCGGCTTCGGCATGATCGTTCGCCAGCGTTTGCGTTTGCGGCGCGTGGACGCTCCGGAATTGCACGAGCGCGGCGGGAAGGAGGCGCGGGCGTTCGTGGAAGCGCGCTTGCGGCCGCGGCAGGTGGTGGTGCTGCGGACGTTTCGGACGGATAAGTATGATCGGTATGTTTGTGATGTTTGGTACGGGAAGGCCGGGGCGGATGCGGCGCGTGTGGTGCGGGAGGGCGTGTTGTTGAATGAGGAGATGGTTGGGTTGGGGTGGGGGTGAGTTATAGAGAAGACATGACGACGCGAACTTTTCCCTCGATGTTGAATTCCCGCCCAATTTCTATTGGCTTAAAGTCTGGATTGAGCGACTCCAGCAAACAAATCCCACTATCGAGTTTGCGTATCACCTTTATGAGCGGGGAGCCCTCGTTAACGCAAACGACGATATCTCCGTCATTCGCTGCCTGGGCCTTTTCTGCGATTACGATATCTCCGTTGTGTATGCGGGGCACCATTGAGCTACCGCGGGCTTGAACGATGAAAGCCCGATCCGGCGGGAAGCCCAAGAGTCTTATGGGAACGGGGATTCGCTCAATAGGATTGCCATCGAGTATCGATCCACTGGGCCCGCACTGAGCAAGACCGTAGCGATTAACGTATGCAATTGCCTTCTGGATCGGATCACTGAGTATTTGGTAATCTCGAGAATTTCCGGGATTCCGTAGCAAGTAGCCTTTTTTTTCCAATTGCGTGACGTGATGATGAACGAGATTGGGCGCGGACAATCCCAGCTCTTCCTGTAATTCCCGCATACTCAACGGCTCGTCGATCGTTTCCCTGAGTAAAGAGAGCAAACGCTTCTGAGTCGGATGCAGCTCGCCTTTCTTTGATCTAGCCATTTACTAAGTATATGATTAGTGTGTGAGTCGAGCACGCAATAGAAAAAGCTTTCTAAGTCTATGAAAAAGTGTACAATAATTTCCTTGCAGTAGTTTTTGTACCACAATAGTGTCCAATTATGTGCAAGAGGCATTTCCCGCGTTCGAATCCGGATACTTCGGGACGCGATAATTTGGGCTGATTTGTGACCCCAAAAAAATCGCTACTGACGAAAAGTTACATTTTGGCACTCAAGAGGGGTGATTGCTAATTTTTTTCGAAAAAGAGCCAATCCGTCTTGACATCTCGTGAAAAAAGGAATCATTTTTCGTAGGGACAGGATGCCCTGAAAAAAAGGAAAGCCCCGGCATGGCCGAGGCTTTGTAGTGCTTACTGGCGCAAAGGCCAATAAAGTTGCTAAAAAAAGACTAAATCGCCCGCCCGCGCCAGGTCAAGCACTACATTTCGTTTTTGTTCACCTTGGATAGCCCGTTTGGCTATCCGGGGCGCAGCATACCTGTCTCCAAAATCAACATTTTAGGAGACATAGTATGATTCCATCGCTCGTTCTGATCGATCCTAGCCTGGGACCAATCGAGAGAGCCGAAATTGACGAGGCACTGGGCGGTACTCCGTTCAATCTCATCAATTGCGACTCCAGTCTGACCCTCTGGAAGAGCCGGCAGGCGGACTGGGGTTTTCTTAAAAACCAGCAAATCCGTAAATTCGATTCAGTCATCGCACCGGAGCTCCACTCTGCGGAAGTCCGTGAGATTTACTTTGCCGGGCTTACTTCCATTCCCACGGCGGTCCATTGGGGTTACCTCTGCGGGCGTATACGCCCTGTCAGAGTTCTCCAGCGCCATCATCGCACTGGTTCGTGGAAATGGGGGGAGGCTGATTTTTCGCCGAAGCCTCTTTGCAGGCTGCCGCAAGAGGAATATTCAGCCTTTGGCGATGTTGTTCTGTGTGTAAGCACGTCTCATTCCGTGAATTTGGAAGCGGTTCGTCGGCAGGTGCCGAACGCTATTTACACTGCCGCCATTGAGCTGCGGGAACCCGACGAAGATGCGATTACTTCGCATGAATACTGCGAGCAAATCGCTGACGAATTCAAGTCTATCTTGGATGCAATAAGTACGCGCATTCCCAGGGCTGGTCGTATTCATCTCTTTGCGGCTGTTCCCTGCGGCCTCGCGTTTATGTTGGGAGCTCGCATTAGTCCGACGATGCATAAACCAATTCAGACCTACAATTATGTAGATGGTACTCGTTATGCTCCTGCGATTCCGATTTGTCCGAAGCATGAGGAGCCTTTGGTGGTTTTGCTGTCAGGCGGGGAGTGCGCACGCTTGCGAGAGATCGCACAGGCTGAGTTAACCGGGCTGTCGCGGTCTTTCCTTAATCTTGGAAAGCATATCGAAGCCGGCGATTGGAGAAAGCAGATTGAGAAAGACTTGGATCTTGAGATAGTCTCTCCGGACTTTGTGAACTTACCTCCGCTGCATGAGACTGACATTAAACACAGCCGTGTTTCAACGAAGGCCGATGACCCCAGGTTTTTTGATAGGGAGACTCTGGAGTGGAGTGTGTCGGACGAATTACTTGCGATCCTAAGTCGTAACTTCACCGATTCGGACCGCCTCAGACGGGCTCTTCGTATGTTTTTCATACATGAAGCGCTGCATCCTCATCAGTCGATTACCTCCTATAACTACGGGGGACTCGGGAATTTTACGAATAGTGCCGCCGCTGCGGACTACGTTGCGGATGTATACGCGTTGGGTTACGAATACTCGTATACATGCATGTCTCAGGAATGCAATCAAAGGGAATTCCTCAGGGAAGCGATAGAAGTGGCGATTGAGACAATCTGGGCCTTCAATCACGATAATCAAACGCCTCTCGACCGGCTGGAACTACGCGTTTTTCAAAGGTTACTTACCTGGTACTGGGTACTTACGAAAATACTGAATTCGGAAGGCTCCCAATTTCAAGAGCTTTTTCGATCCCATTATATCGAGATTATCGGGTTACCGCTGATCGTAGACGACGGCCGAGTTCACGTTTCGTTACGGCCGGCTGAGATGCGCCTTGAGCTTGGCGCCATCGTCAAAGGTCGTTTTGAACGGTATAGCGAGAATAGCAACCGGCACTTATCTAACTTGGTCTCTGCTGTGAGTGAGAGAGGTCATGAACAAATAAAGCATGAGATGCAGGCAATTCATCCTGCTCTGACTACTAAAGGAGTTGCCATATGAACAGAATTTATAACCGCGAATATTTGGAAGAAATTCTCGATCGCATTGGGGCGGCGCTGGATCTCCCCCCGGGGCGGGAGGACAATATTAAGAATCGGTATAAGAGCGTTCAAGAATACCTTTGTGGGGATGAATTTTTTAGATCAAGAGATTTGAATGTTTATCCTCAAGGCTCTTTTCGGCTTGGTACGGTGAATAGCGGTTTTAACGGAGAAGACGTCGATCTTGACTTTGTCCTGGAAATCGTTTCAGAAGAATTCGAAGTCGGCCCCATGAGACTGTATAGTCTTGTCCATGAAAGACTTCTGGGGAATGAGCATTATCGTTCAAAGGTAAAGACCAAAAATCGCTGCCTCCAATTGCAATACAAGGGTCAGTTTCATATGGATATTCTGCCTGCCATTGCTGTCCCAGGTAGAAGTGATACGAGCATCCTTATCCCCGATCGTAAGCTTCAGTCATGGACTGCAAGTAATCCGCGCGGCTATGCCGTTTGGTTCGAGAATCAGACCATTCAAATGCGTGAGAACTTCTTGTCTATGAAGGCTGAGGCTCTGGCCGGAGATCACCAAGTGGAGCCAGTGGCGGATCGCGAAACGCATGAACAAAAACTCCCACTCAAGAAAGCGATTCGGCTAATGAAGCGGCATCGAGATATTTACTTCGCGAATAAACCGAAGTTGAAACCGATTAGTATCGTGTTAACTACGCTGGCATCTGAGAATTATGCGGGAGATCTTGATGTGTATCCGACCTTAATGAACATTCTGAACAGTCTCTGTCAGAAGTACTCGGGTCTTTGGGGGCCGCCAGAAATCAAAAACCCGACGAATGCAAATGAAAACTTTGCTGAAAAATGGATCGCGGAGCCACACTTGTTCCGGGCTTTTCAAGAGTATATCAAGTATCTACGGGACTGGTGGGCGACCTTGCCGGAAAGATGGCCGGAAGACTTGGGACATTCGCTAAGTGAACACCTGGGCGATGGGGTGCGCAGGGTCTACGAAGAATATCAGAGAAACCTCGCGGATCGCGAGAGCTTCGGAGCTCCGGCCGTAATAAACTCAAAGGAAAGAACAAAGCCATGGCGAATCCAGTGATTTCCCGTGCGCGGCGCTCTACGTTTCTCCGGAAAGAGTTGGCTGTTGCAAAGATGTTGCTAAAAAAAGCAAAGGTGACTTGGGGCAGTCAGGTGTCTGTGCGCGGATGGTTTCATTTTAGCACGCGCGTCGATGGCAGGGTTATTGAGGACCTGTACGAAATTCGAATAGTTTTTCCGGAACAATACCCAGGCTTGTGGCCAGTCGCTTATGAATTACAGAATCGAGTGACGTCTCAATTCCATCGCAACCCTGACGAGTCACTATGCCTCGGCTCGAATCTTGATTTGCATCGCATCTATAGTAGGGATAAAGGGTTTGAGAATTTTATCAAAGAGATGCTTACTCCTTTTTTAGCCGGGCATAGTTTCTGGAAGCGTTATGGCGTTGCGCCCTTCGGAGAAAGGGCGCATGGAGGAGATGGCGTTTGGCAGGCTTACTTGGATTTGTATTCGGAGGAAAGTCTGGATACAGTCCTTGGTGCTGTTGAATGGGCATTAAAGAATCGTGAAGAACGTGGTCATGTCGTTTGTCCCTGTGTGCTGAAGGCCAAAATGCGTGAATGCGGTCAGAGCGGTTGTAGGTTGTTCGCAGGGCTACAGCTAATCCAATCTATGCACCCAGCTCTGTTGCGCCAGGATCTCGATGCACTACGTAGTTCATTGATCCGGGAGTAGGTAAACGAATCCCCGCGCCAGGGATGCGCGAGCCCGAAGCAGCCCACCTACTCGATCCCAAACAATCTTTCAAAAGAACCTGAGCCCACTGCCGACTCTCGCGGTAGCGCACAAACGTCCCGAAACACAGTCATCGAAATGCGGATAAACACAGATTGACGCAGGCCCCCCGCCGGCCGAAACTCAGAGAATCGAGGAGCATCCAATTTTGCACGTGCGCGTGCGAAATTCGGGAAGGAGAAACATCCACGATCGCCGAACTCCTCGCCCCTGATGACACAAATCGAATCACATTTTCATTGACTCAAAACCGCAACTCGTACAATGGACGAAGCCCGCGAGGTGCCGCCACGCAATACGACATCGCCAGCAAAGAGTTCATGCACATCAGCGGGCGGGAGATCCTACAAAAGTTCCTGCAAACGAAGCCGACGCTGGTCGAAGCAATGGAAGAGTTACCGACCGAGACGGTAAACGTCCGGCGATCCGATGCACCGGTCCGTATGATGCAGGCGGACGGGGCGGAGCGGATCGTGCTCGTGGAGTACCAGACGAACTGGGAGAGTGAGTTACCGATGCGCCTCGTAGAGTATCACGCGCGGTATTGGCTAAAGTACCGGGTGCCGGTGGATACGTTGGTTTTTTTGATCCGACCTCATCAGGCGGCGAACGCAGAGTATGCGAATCATGCCATCCGATTTCAATATCGGCTGATTAAACTCTGGGAGTTGCCGGCCGCGGAGTGGATCGAGGCCGAATCGGCGTTGTTGCCGTTTGTCCCCTTAATGAAGGACGGCGGGCAGTACGTCGAGCGAGCCCGGGAGCGGATACAGAAAGATGCAAAACTCAGTGCCGAAGAAAAAACGAGTTTATTAACGGTGCTATGCGTGTATACCGGGATGCACGATCCCGAGCAGGCGCGGGACATCCTCAGAAAGGCAGGCCAACTTATGATAGAATCACCCGTCTACGATTGGATTCGGCAAGAGGGCGTCGAAGAAGGCCGTGAAGAAGGCCGTGAAGAGGGCCGTGAAGAGGGCCGTGAAGAAGGCAAGCTGGAAACTGCGGCGCGTATGCTGGAACACGGCCTGGACCTGGCGACGGTCCTGAAAGTAACGGGCCTGTCGGAAGAATTGCTGCGCGCTCGCGGCGTGTGGCCGGGCGAATCTTGATTTCGCGTATCGATGAATACCGGAGCCGTCAGAATAGCAGTAGGTCTCGATGCCATGCTGAAATAGTCAAGATTCCATCTGACACTCCGATATAATTTGTATCGGAGGAAAGAGATGACAGCAGAACAAAAAATCGTAAAGCACCGGGTGGGCATCTTGAGGCTGGCCCGTACTCTGAATAACGTTGCAGAGGCTTGCCGGGTGATGGGCGTATCACGCGATACGTTCTACCGGTATCAGCGGTTGTACGAGACCGGAGGCGAAGAGGCCCTGAAGGATCTCACGCGGCGCAAGCCGAACAAGAAGAACCGGATTCCGGCGGATGTGGAAGACGCGGTGATCGAGTTCACGTTCGAGAAGCCGGCGCACGGTCAATTGCGCGTGTCGAATGAGCTGCGCAAGCGCGGCGTTTCGATCTCACCGGGCGGCGTGCGTCAGGTCTGGTTGCGGCACGACATGGAGACGTTCAAGAAGCGTCTGAAGGCCCTGGAAGCCCGCGTCGCGCAAGAGGGGATCATTCTCACCGAGGCACAGGTCGCGGCGCTTGAGAAAGGCCGCCAGGACAAAGAAGCGCACGGCGAGGTCGAATCGCACCACCCCGGCTATCTGGGCTCGCAGGACACGTATTACGTGGGCAATATCAAGGGCGTGGGGCGGATCTACCAGCAGACCTTCATCGACACGTACGCTAAGGTCGGCTTTGCAAAACTTTACGATCGCAAGAACGCACTGACGGCGGCCGACTTGCTGAACGATCGTGTGTTGCCGTTCTACGCGGACTACAACATCCCGCTGCTGCGCGTGCTCACCGATCGCGGCACGGAGTACTGCGGCAAGCCGGAGAATCACGAGTACGAGTTGTACCTCGCGATGGAGGACATCGATCACACCAAAACCAAAGCGCGGCATCCGCAAACGAACGGCGTCTGCGAACGCTTTCACAAGACGATTCAGGAAGAATTCTACGCCGTCGCGTTTCGCAAGAAACTCTACTCAAGCATCGAGGAGCTGCAAGCCGATCTGGATGAATGGATGCTCGAGTATAACCAGGAACGGACGCACAGCGGCAAGTACTGCTTCGGCAAGACGCCGGCGCAAACGTTCGCTGAATCCATCGCCGTGGCGCGTGAAAAGATGCTGCATAAACAGCATCAGGTATCGACCTGATCATATCTGACAGGCAGGAGTGTCAGATCGGGTGTTGGCTAGTACACCATGCTCTTTCGGAGCGTGCTGGCGTATCTGTATGAGCAGGGCGTCTTTCCGAACTCCTATACTGATGCCGATACCGGTGCCACGGTAAACATCGACGAACCCTGGCTCGATGTCCGGGACGGCGCCACGGAGGACCCCGCGCTCGTGCTGCGATTGACCGGGACTCTGAGTAACAATGGAGCCGACGCGGAGTTCGAGTACGAGTTTGATCTGGCTCCCTTCGCGCGTTCCATTGCGAATCAGGCTCCGGTCGCCGCGCTACAGTTGCGTCCCATGCCGGATGCTCCCCCGGATCCATTAAGAGAACGTCTCGAAGCGTCAGTCGGCAATGTTCTGAGCCAATTCGATATTCCCATCTTTGATCCTTTGATCGGCCTTCTTGAAGCTTCTCATTTTCCCGAGGGCAACCCGCCCTCGAGGGACGAATGGACGGCTGAGTTTTATCTGGGACGTGTTGGGAATCTGGAACACCGGGATATCCTGTTCCGGGCCGGACGACCGGACATTCCTGAAATACGCCAGACGACGATGCTGCAGACGGTGCCGGCCCTCATGGCCACGCTCGCTTTACCGGGGGAGAGTGCAATTCTGCCCGGAAGAGCCTCGATCGTACCCCGGGCGACGGGGATTCAGATCCTGCTCAGTCGTCCCGCCATGGATGCCCTGCTCCAGGCGCAGGCCGATGCTCGCGTGGGTACCCGGGTACAGGGGGCCACGATCCAACGGAATCGCATGTTGATGCACGACCTCGGCATCGAGATTCGCGGGCGGGCCAGGCATTCAGAAAAAGCTACGACCATTGATTGGGACGGCGTCTTGCTCATCATGTTTCGTAAGCGATTCGTTCACCGGATTGACGGGCGCATCGGCTGGCACGACGGCTTCGTATCTGTATTCGCTTCGGGTATTGATGTCGACGTGGATTATGATTGGTGGGTTGATCTACTTCGCGGTTTGAGCGGTTCTCTTTTGTGGGCCTTCCATCTGATCATGGAAAAGGAGGCCTTCCGGAAGGCCGAAGAGGCGCCCGACGTCGTGCGTTCCGCTTTCCGGGACCAGGTCAGCGGCTCGTTGCGAGCGATGATGGCGGCCGCGGCCGGCTTGAGTAACCTGGACGCCGCGCCGTTCCTGACCTTCGGTCACGACGCCTGGGTGCTCGAAGGCCACTATACGATGAGCCTCATCGCTTTCGCCGGATTGACGAAGACGGAAATCGTCGAAGTGCAGCACGACGTATTCGACGTCGAAGGCGCCGAAGGACAATCGGTGGGCTTGCTGAAGATCGGCACGGGACACTTGCTGCATCCGGAAGAAGCGGGGCGTTTGATGAAGGCGGATCTCCTGCGAATCCCCGGGCATCACGGCGTCGAAGCTGAATACGGTTTTTACGTTCGTTCGAATCCCAACGAGACCGGCGACGACAATCTTGTAGACCCGAACCTGATTCACGAAAAGTAGCGCCCAATCGCCACAAAATAGCCCCTGAAAATTGTAGCGCCCTCATCCCGCGCGCACCAATCTGACGCGCGATGAAATTCCTTTCGAAATTCTTCTCAATGAAATTATACACGAAGATTCTCCTCGGCATGGCCGCCGGCGTGGTCGTCGGCTGGGTCCTGCATACCACCGGCCTCGAATCCTGGACACTCTACACCGACTACGTCGGCACGCTGTTCATTCGACTCATTAAAATGGTCGTGGTACCGCTGGTGCTCGCGTCGCTAATTCTCGGCGCGGCAAACTTAGGCAAGGACGATCCGAAGCGCGTCGGCGGGCTCGGGCTCAAGGCCATCCTGTTCTTCATGACGACGACGGTCTTCGCCGTTACCATCGGCGTGGTTCTCGCGAACGTCGTGAAGCCGGGCAAGTTCCTGCCGCCGGATACGCGCAACGCCCTCGTCGAGAAGTATCGTGATGACGCGACGACGAAGCTTGCCGGGGACGATTCCACGCTCTGGAAAGAATTGAATCGCCTGGCCGGCATGATGCGTGAGTCCGAGACTCTCGACGGTGAGGCCGAGAACGAGCTGGAAGAGTACCAGGAAGAGTTAACAAAAAAAGTCGAAATGGCCGAACGGCCGCCGGGGGCCGGAAAGTCGGAGTTGCAGAAAGTCCTGGATATCATCGTCAAAATGGCACCGACGAATCCAGTGGAGGCCCTGGCCCGCGGGGACATGCTCGCCATCATTTTCTTTGCGCTCTTTTTCGGGATCTGTCTGGCGTTGGTGATGCGCGGCGGTGATGAAGACGACCCGGACGACCTGCACGGCAGTGACACTCCGCGCGAGTATGCGCGTTTTCTGTACAACGCCGTGGGCGGCTTGAACGAGGTCGTCATCAAGATGGTCAACCTGGCCATGGAGGTCGCCCCGTACGGTGTCTTCGCTTTGATGACCGGTGTCGTGGCGACCATGGGCCTGGATATACTCATTCCCCTGGCCTACTACGGTGTTGTCGTCGTGGCCGGCCTGTTGTTGCATCTTACGATCACGTACATGTCGATCATCATCTTCTACGTGCGCACGAGTCCGCTCAAGTTCTTGCGCGCCATCAAAGAAGCGGTGGTCCTCGGTTTCTCGACGTCGTCTTCGAGCGCAACGCTGCCGGTATCCATGCGTGTCGCGCGGCAGAACCTCGGTGTCTCCAACGAGGTGTCGTCGTTCGTGCTGCCCCTCGGCGCCACGATCAACATGGACGGCACGGCGTTGTATCAGGGCGTGGCGGCCATCTTCATCGCCCAGGTCTACGGCATGGATCTCAGCACTTCGCAGCAATTAACCATGATCCTCACGGCCACGCTCGCGTCGATCGGCGCGGCCGGTGTACCGGGAGCGGGCATGATCACCCTGGCCGTTGTCCTGGAAACGGCGGACGTCCCGCTCGAAGGCATCGCGTTGATCTTCGGCCTCGATCGTTTGCTCGACATGTTCCGTACTTCGGTGAACATTGTCGGTGATTTGACGTGCACCACGGTCATGGCGAAGTCCGAGGGCGAAACGGTGAGCGTGCAAACGTGAAAAAATCGCTCGTTCCAGGCGCGCGTTTCGTCCATAGTGTAGTATGATGCGCCGATTCGCATTCTGCGGCCTTCTTGCCGCAATGGGAGCCGCGGTCGCCTGCGTTCAGGTGGACACCGCGGACACGGACATCACCGAACTCCCCGGCGCGCTGATCCTCGCGCTTACCGGCACGAACGGAACAACGGCGGCCACCGGCAGTGACGACAGCGGTGACGGGGTCACCACGACGACGATCACGCGGACCAAATACGTCTACGTCACGAGCCGCAACGACAACACCCTCGGCATCTTCTCATTCGACAACGATACCGGCGTCATCACCGCCACCGGGGCGAGCCCGTACGCCCTCGGCGCCACTCAGGGACCCATCGGCATCTGCATGCATCCGACGATGCAGTACGTCTACGTCGCCGTGCGCGACGCCAACGCCACGCGCGGTTTTTCCATCGATAGTACTTCCGGGAATCTTACCGAACTGGGCGGTAGCCCGTACGCCGGCGGCAGTCAGCCCTGGGACTGCGAGGTAACTCCGGACGGCAACTGGTTGTATACGGCGTTCTTCGGCGGCGGCAACAGCACGAATTATTTTTCCATCAGCAGCGGCGTGCCGACGTTGCTCGGCGCGGTATCCACCGGCGGCAACACCGCGCAGAGCCTCAAGGTTTCCGGCGACGGCCAGTATCTCTTTGCCTCGCATACGAACTCGACGGATATCAGCGCTCTCAGCATCAATCCGTCGACGGGGGCACTGACGGCGAATGCCGGCAGTCCTTACGCCGGCGGTAGCTTCAACCGGCAAATCGCCCTTTCTCCGAATGGAGACTTTGCCTACGTCCCCATTCGCAACGACAACAACATGCGCATCTACAGCATCAGCGGCGGCGTGTTGTCCGAGATCGGAGTGGGCTCACCGCAAACCCTGAGCGGCCTCGGCATGGGCGCGGCGGTGAGTCCGGACGGCAACTACGTCTACGTCGGTGAGCAGACGTCGAACCTGGTGCGCATCTTCAGCCGCGATCAGAGCACCGGGCAGTTGAGTCCCATCGGCACCGACATGCCCGTAAGCAATCCGCAGACGCTCTACTTCGAACCGGGCGGCAAGTTTCTGTTCGTAATGAGCACCGCTGCGTCCGCAAACGTCATCGTGTTTCAGTACAATTCCGCGGACGGCCAGCTTACCCACGTTACCGGCAGTCCGTTCAGTTTCGGCAACGGCATCCACCAGGCCGCGTTTGTCTCCGAGACCATTACGCAGTAGGCAATCACTGCCCCCCGAACCGCTGCTCCTGCTCGCGCAATCTATGCGTCGTTTCCATGGGCGAACCGGTCCACCGTCCGAAGATGCCGTAGAACGCGGGCACCAGATACAACGTGAGCAGCGTGGCCACGAGGACTCCGGCGAAGATGACCACGCCGATCGTGAAGCGCGATTCCTTGCCGGCGCCGGTGGCCAGGATCAGCGGCACGGCACCGGCCACCGTGGAGACCGAGGTCATGAGCACCGGCCGTAACCGCAACTGAGCCGCTTCTAAGAGCGCGGCCGAGAACTCTTTGCCCTGATCGCGCAACTGGTTTGCAAACTCCACAATGAGAATGCCGTTCTTCGCGGCCAGGCCGATCAACATCGAAACGCCGATCTGCGAATACACGTTGAGCGAACTCTGAAACACCACGAGGCCGAGCAACGCCCCGCCCACGGCGAGCGGTACCGTCGTGAGAATCACTACCGGATGCACGAAGCTCTCGAACTGTGCCGCTAACACCAGATAAACAATAATTAAGGACATGCCGAACGTGATCAACAGCTCGCCCGAGGCCTCCTGGTATTCCCGGGACTGCCCCTTGTAATCGATCTTCGGATCCTGGCCCAGTTCTTCGCGGGTAATGCGTTCCATGTACTCCAGGGCCTCGCCGAGGGTGTAGTCTTCGCTCAGACCGGCCTCGATGGTAATGGCCCGCAAACGATTGAAGCGGTTGCGCTCCGGCGAGTCCGCGAATTCTTTCAATGAGATGAGGCCGGACAGCGGGACCAGCCGCCCCGTGGTATCGGAGCGCACGTAAATGCCGCCGATCTCGTCGGGGCTGTCCTTCTGCGGATCCATGCCTTCGAGCATCACGTCGTACTCTTCGCCGCGATCCAGGAACGTCGTCACCCGGCGAAAGCCGAGCATCGTTTCCAGCGTGCGGCCGATCTCCTGCATGCTCACGCCCAGGTCCGCGGCGCGGTCGCGGTTCACGCGGACCTCGAGCTGCGGCTTCGTTTCTTTGTAGTCCGAGTCCATGCCCACGAGGCCCGGGTTTTCCCGCGCACGTTCCAGGATGCGATCCCGCCACCGCGTAAGTTCTTCGTAACTTCCGCCGCCGATGACGAACTGCACCGGTCGTCCCGTACCGCCGCCGAGACCGCTGCGCGAAATCGTAAACGTGCGGTAGCCGGGAAACGTGCCGAGTTCTTTGTTCACGGCGTCCATGATCTCCTGAGCACTGCGCGAACGTTCGCCCCAATCTTTTAGTACGATGATACCGAAGAACGAGTTCACGCCCGAGGCACTGTTGAAGCCGCGGGGAATGATCATCAACACGCGATTCGCTTCGCCGGTTTTATCGTGGAGCGGCATGAGCGTGTCCTCGGCGCGTTCCATCATGCGAAAACTTTTTTCGAACGTGGCGCCTTCCGGTCCGCTGCCGATCACGAAAAACGCGCCGCGGTCCTCTTTCGGGACGTACTCTTTGACGACGACGGCGTAGAGCACTCCGGTGAGCACGACGAAACCCAGCGTTCCGATGACGGCGATGAACGGGCGTTGCACGAAGCTCGCGAGTGAGTTGCCGTAGCGTTCGGTGAGGCGGTCGAGCAAATCCGTAAGGCGTTTCGCGATGCCGGAGGCCTCGGTGTTTTTTAAGATCTTCGAGCACAGCATCGGCGAGAGCGTGAGCGCAATCAAACTCGAAAAACACACGGCGCCGGCCAGGGCCAGGGCGAACTCCGAAAACAGGCGGCCGGTGTTCCCGCGCATGAAGGCGATCGGCACAAAGACCGCCACGAGCACCAGGGTCGTGGCAATTACGGCGAAGCCGACTTCCCGGGCTCCGCGGTACGCGGCCAGAAGCGGCGGCTCGCCGAGTTGTTTCATGCGCCGTTCAATGTTTTCCAGCACGACGATGCTGTCGTCCACAACCAGACCGATCGCTAAGATCAATGCAAGCAAAGTTAGCAGGTTGACCGAAAAGTCCAGGGCGTACAGCAATGTGAACGAGGCGGTCAAAGAAACCGGCACGGTGATCGCGGGAACCAGGGTCGCGCGCAGATTGCCCAGAAAGAGATACATCACGATGATGACGAGCAACGCGGTCAAAAAGAGCGTGAAGAAAACCTCGGAGATACTGCGTTCAATAAACACCGAAGAATCGTAGCTGTCGTAGAGCTGCGTGCCCTCGGGCAACGACTCGCGGACGCGTTCCGCCTCC
The DNA here is from genome assembly GCA_965227295.1 of Leptonemataceae bacterium. Classification (GTDB taxonomy): domain Bacteria; phylum Spirochaetota; class Leptospiria; order Leptospirales; family Leptonemataceae; genus JANSYA01. The sequence goes on from OZ245742.1 coordinate 2,085,354, forward strand.
GCCTTCACGGCCTGGGCCACCTCCAGGGTGTTCGCCTTCGATTGGCGAATGAAACCCAGACCCACCATGGCCTGGCGATTGCCGCGCAACAGCGAGCGGTAGTCCTCGGCGCCCAGTTCCACCCGGGCCACGTCGCGCAACCGCACCAGGTAACCGTCGGTACCGCGGCGCACTACCAGGTTTTCGAAATCCCTGGCGTCATTGTACTGCCGCGCGATCCGCACCGTGAACTCGATCTCTTTCGATTCCACGCGGCCGGCGGGCAACTCCAGGTTCTCCGTTCTTAAGGCATTCTCAACATCAGTTACGGCGATACCCCGGGCCGCCATGGCCTCGCGGTCCAGCCAGATCCGCATGGCGTACCGCCGGGAGCCGCCGATGCGCACCCGGGCCACGCCGGGCAGCACCGAAAACCGATCCACCAGGTAACGATCGGCGTAGTCCGTAAGTTCCAGGCGGTTCATGTTTTCGCTGGCCAGGTTCAACCAGAGGATGACGTCGGAGTTCGCGTCGACCTTAAAGACCTCGGGCGGATCGGCTTCGTCGGGGAGATTGTCCAGTACCCGCGAGACCCGGTCCCGCACGTCGTTGGCGGCCGCGTCGATGTTGCGATCCAGGTTGAACTCGATGGTGATTTCGGAAACGCCGTCCCGGGAGACACTGGAAATACTGCGCACGCCTTCAATGCCGCTGATGCGTTCTTCGACGACCTCGGTAATGCGCGTCTCCACGACGTTGGCCGCGGCGCCCGGGTAGTTCGTTTCCACGGAAACCACCGGCGGATCGATGTCGGGGTACTCCCGCACGGCCAGGCGGCTGTACGAGATGAAACCGAAGACGGCCAGAATCAGGCTGATGACGGCGGCAAAAACCGGCCGGCGGATCGAGAAGTCGCTCAATAACATGTTAATTTATTCGCCGTCGACGCTGGTGTCGGCGGATTCGTCGCTGCTGTCGCCTGCGGCGACCTGAAGTTTCGCGCCGTTTCGGACCTTCACCAGGCCTTCCGTAACCACGCGTTCCCCGGCGCTCAGGCCTTCCACAACTTCCACGAGGCCCGGGCTGCGTCGCCCCGTGCGAATGTCGGTTTCCACGGCACTGCCGTCCGGGCCGACGACGTAGACGAACTTACGATCTTCGCGCATGATCACGGCGCCTTCCGGAATCACGAGCGCGCGGCTCTGCTCTTTTACGAGATCCACGCTCAAGAGCATGCCCGGTTTCAAGAGCCCCTGCTTGTTCGAAAGATACGCCCGTACGATGACCGCGCGACTCTCGCGATCGATGCGGGAATCCACGGCGCGCACCTGGCCCTGAAACACGCGGTCCGGGTAGGACTCGGTGCGCGCCACGATCGTTTTGCCGCGCTCCAGGTCCGCGAGGAAGTTCTGCGGCACCGGAAAATCCAGACGCACCACACTCACGTCGTCGAGGGTCGTAATGACTTCGCCCGGCTGGACGACCATACCCGGGCTCACGTTGCGAATGCCCACGCGACCGGAGAAGGGCGCGCGAATCGTATAGTCACCGAGGCGGGCGCGCAGGCTGTTAACATTTGCTCGCGCGCGCTTAAGCAGACCTTCTTCTTCGTCGAGCTGTGCGCGGGAGGCGGCTTCGAGTTCAACGAGTTCTTTGATGCGTTCGTACTGGCGTTCCTGTTCTTCGAGCGTCGCCTGGGCCTCGGCCATCTGCGAGCGGATCGCGGCATCGTTCAAACGCACGAGGGACTGGCCGCGTCGCACGTAATCGCCGTCGTCGAAGTACAACCGCACAATGCGATCCGAAACCGTGGCGCGAATTTCCACGGTCTCCCGGGCTTCGACGGTGCCCAGGGCTTCAATGGTATCGCGCAGGTTGGAGTACTCGGCCGCGGCGACGGCCACGGGGACGGGGGGTTGCTGTTTTTTCCCCTGGGCGTTCGAGCCACCGGACAGAAAAAAGTTCACCGCCAGGGCGACGGCGACGACCGCCAGCAAGCCGAGCATGAAGCGGGATGTTAAGATTCGCAGGATGGTTCGCATAACGGTAATAGTGCCAGAGTTGATTACAATATAATGGTCCCGGCCGTAGATAGCGAGAAAAAACCGAACGCGTTGCCGGGATGCGTGGCGCTTGACAGAAGTACCTCCGTCGCCAGTTTGACTGGATCCTGGCCGCAAGATCCGGCTCGCCCCGGGGTCTCAGCCTCGTTCCATGCTCTTCCAATCGCCCGTCTTCTTTGCGTTCTTCGGAGTGCTCTACGTTCTCTACTGGAACGTCCGTGATGCGTACCATCGTCGCTGGATCCTCATCGCGGCGTCCCTGTTTTTCTACGGATGGTGGGACTGGCGCTTCCTGCTGCACTTCCTTGCGATCATCGCGGTGAACTACGTTCTGTATCGCCTGCTGCGCGAGAGCCGGAGCCGCCGCCGACACTGGCTGACCCTGATCATCGCGCTCAACCTGGCGAACCTGGCCTTCTTTAAGTACGCTTACGCGGTCCTGGAAATACTCGGAGAGAGCCTCGGGCTCCCGTTCCTTCGAGAACTACAGGCCACGACCCACATCGTCCTGCCGCTGGCCGTCAGCTTCTATACGTTTCAGATCCTGGCCTTTGCCATCGACGAGTACCGCGGCGAAATGAACGCGCGCGTGCCCGCGGAAAACTACGCCCTGTTCATCCTGTTCTTTCCGCAACTCATCGCCGGGCCCATCATGCGCCACGGAGATTTCTTTCATCAGATCGATCGAGTCAGCTTCGATGAGCGACGCATGTGTGCCGGTTTGTTTCTCGTTCTCTTTGGATTGTTGAAGAAGGTCTGGCTGGCAGATGGGATTGCTCAGGTCATCGATCCGGTCTACGGGAGTCCGTCGGCCTTTTCCGCGGAAGCCAACGTGGTGGCCGCGGTGGGATTCGCGTTGCAACTCTATCTCGACTTTTCCGGATACACGGACATGGCGCGCGGCATCGCGAAGATGCTCGGCTACGAACTCCCGGCTAACTTTCGCGGGCCGTACTTTTCCGCGTCGTTCTCCGAACACTGGCGGCGCTGGCACATCACACTGTCCACCTGGCTGCGGGATTATCTTTACATACCACTCGGAGGCAATCGCCTGAGTCCCGCAAAGACCTACCGCAACTTGTTTCTCGTAATGTCGCTCGGCGGACTCTGGCACGGTCACGACTTTACGTTCTTGATCTGGGGCATGCTCGAGGGTACGTTCTTGATTCTGGAGCGCGGGCTTGCCGCATTGCGGCGGCGACGCCAGGCTACCGGGGCGGACGAAACCTTCGGATCGAATCACGCCGGCAGGGTTTACTTCAGCGCGGTTAAGGTCCTGGCGGTGCTGATCGTATTTTCGGGCAGTGTATTTGCGCGGATCTTCTTTCGCGCGGACAGCCTGAGCGAGGCCCTGGCAGTGATCGCGGGAATCTTCGGAGGCGGAGCCACGGCCGAACCGGAAGGACTGGGCAGTGTCTACCGGCTGTTCTTGTGGGCGGTGGTCTTTCACGCGCTCGAGTACTACCAGCACGTTTCCGGTGGCGCCTTTGGAACGTGGGTTCTGAAACGCAGGTACTATCTTCTGCCGCCCGCGGCGGTGCTTACCATGTTGCTGTTGGCCGCCATTCAACACCCCGGATTTCTGTTTATCTATTTTCAGTTCTGAGAGGAACTTCTCCGAGGATCATCGTCGTGCGCAAGTTACAGGTTTACTTTCCGTTTCTCTTGTTGATTCTGCTAATTGCCGTGGATCGCATGTTAACGACCCCGCCGCTGCTCGAAGCCGGGCGCACCAAACCGAGCCGCGCGGAATTTCTGGAAGGCGTCGTTCTGGCCACCGGGGAGCGCTTCCTGAACGAGGCCGATACCGCCGCGGATCGCCGGAGCATCGTCTTTCTGGGCTCGTCCCGATCGAATTACTTTTCGCTGCTCGTGAGCAAGCCGTCGCACTTCGGCACGCATACGAATCCCGAAGGGTACATCAGCGAAACCCGCCTCGGCGTGCCCGGCATGGACGCGCTCTCGCTCGCGTATACGGTCCACAATCTGCGGCGGTTGCAACGGCGCGAGGGCCGGGCGGACGGTCCCATCTTCGACTACATCGTCATCGAGGCATCGCCGTTTACGGTGTACAACACGAAACTTTCGTATCGGCGCTGGTACTCCAGCGTGTACGCGGAGAGCTTTCTGCGAGAGTACCTCCTGGCCTTTCCCGATGAGATGCGATCCGACGCGGCGGCCCGACTGCTCTTTCGCACATACAATTACAAAACGAGCCTGCCCCGATTGCTCAAGGCACTCAAAGGCAGCCCGGAGTACCAGGACACGGACCAACAATCGATGATCAGTTACTTCGCGCACGTCGCCGTGGCCGCGGACGACGATCTCACGGATTACGATCCCGATTCCGTCGGACCCCACGTATTCATGGCGCCCTTTCAGGGCCCCGCGGCGAAGGCTAAACGTGCGGTCATCGCCGATTACGATGCGCAGGTCGCCATGGGCCCGACGTTCCGCCAGGCCGTCCAGGACGCAAGCGGCCTGGCCCGGCGGGTCATCCTCTGGTTACCGCCGACCCATCCCATCTTCTCCGAGAAAATCTACGCCGCGGAGAATGTGGACGGTCGTTTCTGGGAGCGCTACTTCGCCGTGATCGAAAGCACCGGCCTGCCGTTTCTGAACGGTTACGATCTGTTGTCGCGCTGCTATCGTTTCCGCGACGCTTCGCACTACGGGGCGAGCTGTTTTGATTTGCTGACGTCGGAGATTTTGAAGTGTGCGGAGTCCTGCCCGGTGAATCGAACCGTTCCCGGCTCCGGAGGAGCGCCAGGGGCTGTGCGGGATTGATGGTGTTAACTTTGTTTAGGGGACGATTTAGAGATTCCCTTCCGGCGTTGAATCCATGGCGACAAGTTCTCGGACGCTCACTTTCATCTTGCGGCCGCGCCGTTCAAGGACGAGTGTCCAGTCGCCGGCGAGTTTCAGCAGATCTTTGCGAGGAGCGGCTAAGATGAATTCAAGATATGAAACAACGCCGGCAATGCGCCGCCCCGGCATCCTGACCTCACGCATGCTACAGCCGGCAATTGAAAACAATCTGTCGCCGTGTTCGAATGGCCCCAATTCCGCCCACTCCTTGCCGGTGAGCTCCAGCCAGGGTGAGGGCTCAGGCTCAAGTTCCCCTTGTATGCCGATGCGACCCGAGCGAAAAAGCAATCCGTACTTCTGAATATGCGGACTATTCTGGTCGGCCTCCCACTTGAGCGTGCAAGGTCCCGCAGCGGGATGGCCTTCGATCGTTGCGTCCGAATCGGTGCACGCACCGCAAACGAGGCCGAAACTTAAGAACCCAACAAGAGCTAAATGTTTCATTCGTTCCCCTCCCCGGGGCCTGGATATGGACGATTCGTCTGAGTAGTTGTACGCCAGGAGTCCAGTCCACGCTCACGACGTAGCATGTTTTCCGTAATGGCTCCCGGTAGATCTATGTAATATTCAGTGCCTTCTTCATCTAGCTTAAAGACGCGGAAGGGATATCCTATTGTTGCAATCTCTTCTTCAATTCCGAATGCCATTCTAAAAGTCCCATTCGGACGCCGATGTTCAAAGGCCCGTATCTCCTCCAGGGGCAGATTCATGCCACTGAGAGTCCTCTGAATATGAATCAACTCATGCGCGAGGATAAACTCTTCGGGGTTCTGTGTCTCGATAAACTCCCCGCGCTCGAGTTCAACACGGCCTCTTTGAGTTGTTCCGCTTCGTTGGCGATACGAAGCCCCGGCGATAAATCCAGGTTAGGTGTGCGTGTGGGTGGAAGCGTGCCCGATTCACACGTCAGCGCGGCGGTTACGAGCTGCGCACCGGCCGCACACGTGGCCGCGCTGGATTTCATCGGCGGCGATCGAGAACGCGACGATGCCCGACGGGCAGGCCTCGGAGACCGTGCGTGTGAGACTGACGCGAGCCGCGCGAGCCACCGCGGCGGCCGGCGCCGTTAATGCTGCGCGCATCAAACTTAGGGGATGAATGCGTCCTTTGCCGTTCGTTAACAGGTCCGGTTGCTTGCGATAGGTGTGCTCGATCGTATTGTGATCGATGTGCCCGTGCGCCGCGAAAACGCGCGTGCGCCACGGATCGAAGTGGAAGACGTTCGCATCTTGCGCGGCCATTCGAAAGACGGCGAGCGCCGCGCGGGTATACAAGCCGTGCTGATGATCTCGTTCGTCGCGCTGCAGCCACGAGGACCAGGCCGTGTCTTCCGGGATCTCCGCGCCGATTTTCGTAGGATGCGCATCCGGGCGAATGCGCCGTTGCAGGGTTTGAATCCCGGTCTCGCCGGCCAGCAGTCGTTCAAAGAACGGTCCCGCACCTGGCCCGATGCCGAGGGAAGACAATCCGGCGAGGCCCGTCACGGCGGCGCGATGGCTTCGAACCTGATTGGCCGTGGAATCGGCGGGATACATGGGCACAGGCCGCGCTAAGATTAGTGCAAGTGCGACTAATTTTAGTACACGCCCGGTTTGGCGAGTTGTCGCTATTTTGTAAAGCGCGATGGGCACGGATGTGGCTGGCGAATGATAGAGGTGCCGGTGTTTTCGAGGGCCGGGCGGTGGCCGCACGGCGGGTTTTTTCCGGGTTCGTCCGGTGTATGCAGGCGGCGGGACTAGTTCGCGGTCAATGGCAATTAGGGGCGGAGTACGCTAAATGCCTACGAATTTTTGCTAATATGGCGTGTCCTGTGAATGGGGGACGAGGAGCGGGCAGCCGAGGCTTGGCCAAGAGCTTCCACATTGCTGTGCGGCCGCTATGTCTCGGGAAAATCCCGGAGCGGCTTCCGTGGGCGCTTCCGAAGGAATATTCGACAACGCGGCTTCCAGTTTCTGCGTGCTCTTTATTTTTTTCGTTGCGGACCGATACACACAGTGGAATTTGAATCTTTGGCTGTGGTTATCCGAATTTCGGATAAGAGCCGTTAGGCGTCATTGCCTAGTCTTTCCTTTTACAGTATGACACTAAAATCTACCGACATTGAACCCTTCTATCAAGTCATTGTTTTCGTTGCGGACGGAAATCCTATTAAGGAAATGCTAGAATGTCTTGATCGTGGAATGCAGGAGTTGGCCCAAAAAAGTGGTCATCTCATTAATTATAAAGTCATAACAGATACAAAAGATCTAAAAATACGACAGTATACTCACAAATATTTTCCAACTTGGTTAAAGAATGCCCCGGCCCTGTCTCCTGGGGAGACCGCAAAAGAACTGGAAAATAAAGATAATGCAATTTTCATACTGTACAAATCAAAGAAGTATATATTCATGCATGTTTCCAGCGAATATATAGAGAGGCATGCTTTCGACTATATCAGAAAGGAAACCAAATCATATAGACCAATTGACCTTGCAAAACTATACGCATTCACACGCGGCAACGGATTGGACTTCAGAACTTTGGGGCTTACAAATGTATACAATGCCGGTGGCACGGCACCAGAAGCAAAAACATTCTATGGCAGAAATACTGAGTACTCCCTGTCTGTTTCGAGCGATGCAGGATACAGTTTCAATTATGGGCTCGGTTCACGGAAACGTGCTGGCAAGAAGAATCCCTTCGGCGTATCGACTAAGAAGCGGAAGATTTGGGGGAGTTGGACAAAAGGTGTAAAAGATTTTCAAACGCTATGCAAAGCCTTAGTTAAGGAACTCGATAAAACCGTGAAAAGCAAGAAATTTGAAGTGCTCTGCACTCCAATAGAGGTAGAGACAACCAAGAAGTTGAAGTTATTCCATTGTTATATTGACTACGTTGACCCGAAAAAGGGCATGCGCTTATTAAAATTTCCCGGTACTAGTGAGTATACTTTGGATTGGAATTGCGCTCTGGATGAAGAACACAATGATCAAATTGTTATAAATCATGAGAATTCCGGCAACTCAGTTCAAATCAACCTTAAAAGGACAGATTCTCTAGGTTGGGAATTCAGTTACTCTTCGACTTCGAAAACTCTGCAATATTTAGTGGCGGAGGAGGGCGCAAGCTTGGCGGGCCGGCGGGGTACTGATTTTCTGAATCTGTTAAACAAGCAGGAAGATTTTACTTTACTATTTGAAAAAGGAATCGCTTACCGGAACGAAGTTTACTGGAAAGATAATAGATTCACGCAACCATTTCTTCTGTCTGAACTGCTTATTGACTGGGCCAAAACTAATATTCAGAAGGAATCCAGTAATTCAGCAATAGCAGGGGAGTCCATTTCGGAAACCGTGGTGACATATCTTAAATCTCTCAAGGGCACGAATAAACCAATCTTTATTATTGATGACGACGGAGCTAATGAAGTATCCGATCTAGTTGTTATTACGGCTGTAAAAAAAATCCTGATACACCTTAAGTTTAGCGCATCTAGTGCTCCGGGGCTGCGAATTAACGATTTACAAGTTGTATGCTCTCAAGCTCTCAAGAACCTGCGTTTCTTCAATCCAATACTTATTTCGAGTCGAATTGATCGGCTAAAAAACAAAGTGAAATTCCCCCTTGCAATTCCTCCCACTATAGCAGTCGATCTTGAGAGCCATTTCGGGAATATCCATGCCAGGAATGAGTGTTGGATAGTTCAACCAGGTATTTCCAAAAAAAAATTAGAGAAGGATAAGTCCAATAAAGCACATATGCTATTGAACTATCTTCATGGTATTTGCCTCAGTAATAATATAGATTTTAAATTCATATGTTCGCCTTAGCTTAATGCGCAGGCAACGACGCCTAACGGCGGATATGCGCTGCGCGCCGCTCTGCCACGCTTCGCGCCGCTCGGGTTTGGGCCTCTCGCGAAGGCGCGCGTCACAAAATTTTGGTTGAGAGTGTAGTTCCGCGCGCCATCGCTCGCGCGGACTCGGCGCGGGGGGAAAAATGAAATGCGCCTCGCCGCGCCGGCCCTTCACCACATTGCGGAACGGATCGTCGCATATCCGCGGTACGTTAAGAGCCATTCCGCCGAACTTATGAGAACAATAGATATTACTGCCGACGATTTATTTGGAAATCTCATGGCACAGCATGAGGATGAGGAAATATTTAATTCCTACGTCTACGAGCGGGAAGATCTTAAAGCCTTCTGGGACCCGAAGAAGAGAATCCTAATAGTAAGTGCAATAAAGGGCACAGGCAAAAGCTCCCTATGCCGAATTACAAAAGAGAAAATTAAGAAAGCTCACCCTGATCATATTCTTCTCCTCAAATACGACTCAGAAATAAGCCCAGATTTAGACACTGAAGATATAACTGAGTGGGTTAAGTCTTGGAAGCAAAACATACTCCAATCTGTGGCTTCTGAACTCGGGCGCAGAATTGGATTCGCGTGGACAGATGATGCAATAACCCTCGTTGAAGAGGCTCGAAAGGGCGGATATCGGGAGCATTCACTACTGGGTGCCATTCTGGACCGAATAAGGTCCTCAAAATTATATGTCGAGTCCCCCAAGCGAAAAATCAGCGAAGATTTCTTAAATCGAGTCACATCAAAAAATAATAGAGTCTGGTTGATATTGGATGAAGTAGATCAACACTTTGACAGCACAACCAAGCAAAAGTCCAAATTGACCGCTTTTTTTATCGCATGCTCCGAGTTATCCCTTAGTATTCCGGAGATCATATTCCGGCTAACAGTTCGACCGAATGTATGGTCAATCCTCGCAGCATCTCAAGCCTCTCTCTCCGGCCTGCGGCAGTATATCAAAAAGCTCAGCTGGGACTATGACCAGATCAGAAAACTTCTGGCACTGAGGGTTCAGGCTTATCTTAAGCGTACGGGACAGACAATACCAGAAACGGATATAGACCAAGTCGATGACCAAGAATGGTTCTTGATGCAAGTATTCACCGGCAACTTTGATCTAGGGTCCGGATCTCGCTCTCCAGGTGTCGTACTAGCAACCTTATCTGCGCGCCGACCGAGATGGCTAATGGAGCTATGCAAGGCATCCGCAACAGAAGCCGCAAATCAACAGCATGATTCAATCAGTTACGAGACTGTAGAAGCGGCCATGCGCTCATTTGGATTTGATAGGATGCAAGATCTCGCAAGCGAATACAAGGCACAATCAGAACAAATCCTCGAAATCATAACAGCATTTACAGGTGAATCCCCTATTTACAACGAATCACATAATCTCCTTCAATTCATAAGGGATCCTATACTAACTCAGGTAGACATCCAAATTTCTGACCGGAGCGGGGAAGTAACCGCCGCGGACGTCGCTAACCTTCTGTACATGATCGGCTTTATACATGCCCGAAAACAGGAGGACGATGGCAGCTATATCCACCTTCAATATCAAGACCGACAAGACTTGTTCAAAAATGAGAAGCGAGCGGATGATGATTCAGTATTTTCTTGGGAAATTCATCCTATGTTTCGCAATGCACTTTTTTCGAAAAGGGAAACAACACCCGGAAGCCGAAAGAAGAGACAGAAAAAGGGAAAGATAGGTAAAAGAGGCCGTAAATCTCGACGGCGAAACGGCTCTTAACTTTCATGTTACTCGCAGCGCTTCGGCTACGCTTGGGTAGTGTGCTCAAAGATCGCTCGCCAGCGTCGTGTAACATTGGCGTTAAACGACATGCGAGCGCTGGATTGCTTAGTTTGAATGCGGACGTTCCGTATTCGGTAGCGATCGATCCAATCGGCGATCACCGGGAATGTACTTTCATCAGGCAGCTTAGCATCATTTTTCTGAATATTTGGTGCCGAATGTCTGTTGACCCGGTACTCCACCGAGTCGAATCTTTCCAGGCTGGCCTGTTCAGTAATAGAGAAGGCTGGCCCCGTACTTCTACAGTCCTTGGTTATGCACGCGTCTCATCGTCTGCCGGTCATCCTGTCCTGCGCGGTTCTCGCCGTGGCGCTCGCCGGCACGCCCCTCGGAAGCCAGGCTGCACCCCCGCCGGATCGGCCGGAAATCGCGGCCCGCGTTCGGGTCTTTAATGATCTTGTAGTGAAAGGGTTTTCCGACGCCGCCGTCGAGTTCGCGGCGATCGGATACCTGCCGCGCGAAGCGGTCCAGATGGGTCCCGACGGTGTGCGACCGATCGCCGCCGGAATGATCGGCCGCATCGAGGCGTTGCATCCGTGGAAGCCCTGGGGCCGGCACACACCGAAGGCCACGCCGGACAATCGTGCTGTAACGGAGAACCCCGCTTTGTTGCGCGGTTACGTTCACACCTACAATAAGTTCATCAACGCCGGCGATGACTACGCTGCTGTGGTAATGGCACGCCGATATTTTCCGCGGTGGTTGTATGCGGCTTCCGTCGATGACTTTGAACGGCCGCGCGCGGTGGATAAGCTCGACGTGCAGGAGCGCAAAGACGGGCGCGGTTATGATGTAACGTTAATTTTCAGTCCGCGGCGTGACCCGTTGAAGATCGGCTACAATCCCGGGCCGATTGTTCCGGAGGAGGATGTCGAGGTCCATCTCACTCCGGAGGAAAAGGCAAAGAAACGCCAGCTTGAGGCGTTGGGCGCTCCGTTCTCGGAGCTCGAACCGGACAGCGCGGAAGGAACTGGATGAGCCCGTTAAGGTTTACAATCTCAAGGTCGAGCCGCATGCGAACTACTTCGTCGGCGTCGGTGACGAGGCGATCATTGGAAGGACATCCGCGAGTTCGAGAAATACTACCGGCCGGACGGTAACTATACATTGCGTGATGTTAATCCACGATTCTATACGAAGGACGGGACCATCTTCCATGAGCGCCTGCACCAGCAGCAGATGGACCGGGAGATTGAGAACGTGGAGCCGTACATCGAACGTAACATCGGCAAGATCAGCGCGAAGACTCCGCAACAGGCAATGCGGCAGGCGACCTGGGCTCTGGAAGATTACAGAAAACAGATCAACACCAACATGCAGGCGCCGGCCGCTCACAAGTCCATCTACTTGCAGGAGTGGCACTTCTATCACCGCCAGTATGAGCAATACCTGAAATCCCGGGGGGCGGGGAAATGAGCTGGATGCGTTTCTTGTGCGTCGGCGCGTTTGTTCTGCCCGTGTTCTGTTGCGGCCCGACGCCGCCGGGCGCGGAGAGTCAGTACTACGACCCCGGCGAGGCGCCCGAAAGTCCGATCTTCGTAGAGCTGGCATTCCTCCGCTATCATGACTACGCCTTCGAGGGTGAGTCGTTCCCGGCGCTGCTGAAATTCGAGAACCGTAGCGATCAAAAGCAGACGCTCTCGCCGCTGGTGAATGTGGGGTTATCGCTTTTTACCGCCGGCCACAAGTATCAGTTCGAAGAAAGTTTGTTTCGCTATGACGAAGACATGCTCGCAATCGCGGATCCACCGGAAGTCCTGGAGCCCGGCGAATCGTGGCAACTGAGATTGGACGTGCAACGTTGGATTGCGTCCGTCCCCGCGAAAGAGGCGCCGCCTGCGGGGGATGTGGAGTATTTTATGAGTCTGTCTTTTGCGATGGGGCGGTTGTTGTCCGAGGAGCAGCTGACCGTTTGGACGGAGACTCGGCCGGTGGAGATTCGGAGGTGATTGGGGCGTGTTTACCAGATATGCGCAGTGCTTTGAGCCCCTACATGGCTGTCGTGTTATCTTTCAACTGAGAGGCCAAATCGCCGAGGGCAATGTATGTATGAAGGATCCCGAAACGAGCCTGGTCCAAACTGATAGAATCGTGCACTCCTTTGCAGAGCAAATCATGAATATGTTCGACGTATTCCACAACGAAGAGTAGATGCGATTCTTGAAGTCTTAACGACGTACCTGAACGAACGACGTGATCAAACAGCGCGGATAGACGGTTGAGATATTTGTCCCCCGTTACCTTTAGCCTTTTTCCGGAGCGAGTGGTGTATTCTTCCTTGTCGGCGTAGTCGTCCAGAAACTTGGCAAAGAGACCGTCAGCGAGCTCTTGGAAAACGCGGCGGCACGTCGTTAGAGCTTGCGCCCAAGACTCCGGATTTCCGGACGGTAGGTTTTCGTATGCTGCAGCAAGTTTGTTCAAAGATTCGGGGGCGATCGACACAAATTTATGGTCAACAGAAATTCGGTACTCTTGAAAAAGTTCTTCGGACTTCTGTCCAAATTTGAGTTGGTGGGACACTTGCAGAGCGTATGAATGGTAGGCACCCCGAAGTATGGCGAGTTTTTGTTGGGCAGCGGTTATGACTTGCCGAGTGGTAGATGCTTCGACCGTTACGTTCCTTGAAAGGTTATTCAAGGCCAAGGCGGCATATTGACCTTCGACCGCGACGCCTTGAGTCGTAAGGCTACCGATTGAAGCATTTGCGGCGGCAATCGTTGCCTCAAGCTCGGACGCCAGTTCGGAGAAAATGTAGCGTTTAGTATCATCTTCCGTCGAACTCGGTCGCAGGCGTCCCCGAGCGTACCCAATATCGAAGGCTGATTGGAGGATTTTCTTTCCACCTTGGGCGCGTGGATATCCCGATATCTCGTATTGCAGCCAGTCGATACCATCGACATCGTTCATCAGGCGGGCGAGGCGCATACACCGCAAGGCCGCACTAGCCGTGGAGAGGGTTTCTAATTCGAGACCCTCTAGAATTTGTTCTGATAGTACCGAGGCTTGAGTTAGACGATCTTCCATGGGTGTGTTCGGCGCAGAGTATTGCGCATAAAATCTATTCAACGAATTGCATATGACTTTCGGACAACAAGAACTGAATAAATTATCGAATCGCATAATCAAGCCGAAATTTCTGAAATCTGCACCTCAAACGGGAGAACAGATCGAGGGCGGAACAGTTGCAGGAATCAGCAAAAGTATTGCTATTCTCGTGACATGGATTTTGAACAGGTGTGGGCGAAGACCCCCGCAGGGGTTTTCGCCCACACCTGTTCTGGAATTTCCGCACGCCCACCGATCGTTGCGAGATCCACGGGCATTGTTAAGACTTCTTTCGCCGCGTCCTTTAAGTTCGCCCCGCCGTGCTATTCTTTGTTCATCAGAAGCTAGCCACAAACACAATAAATAAACATGTTGTGAAAAAATGCTTGAGTTTAAACCGGCCCCACGCTAACATTCGCGCCAAGGAGGTTAGCATATGATTAGCATTGAAAAAATCATTGGTGCTCACGAAGGAATGGAAGCGCTCAAAGAGTTCGAGTCCATCCGCGTGGAGCACGAAGAATACCCGCTGCTCGTCATCGAGTTTCTGGGACCGGGTCCCACCGCTCGCCCCGCCATGGGCGTTTCGCAGTTCATCAAGCAAGCAAACGGCCGCTGGCTGTGCGCTCGCGAAATGCAGTTCGAAATCACGGTGGACAATGAGTGGTTCCCGTTCGCGCTCAGCAGTGAAACCACCGGTGAGCACAAGGAAGTCTACGAACCCGTCTTGCAGCGTTTTGGGTTTCTGGACTTGAATCGCATTTCGCTTATTGACACGCGAACGACTTTACCATGATCACCGTCAGTCTTCAGGGGGAAAGGTCAAACTTACGACCGGGCGAATCTTTCCAGCGCACCTTTTCTCTCGGTGATTTCTTCCCGGCGCTGCTGAAATTCGAGAACCGTAGCGATCAAAAGCAGACGCTCTCGCCGCTGGTGAATGTGGGGTTATCGCTATATACCGCCGGCCACAAGTATCAGTTCGAAGAAAGTTTGTTTCGCTATGACGGGGGGCCATACTGGCCAGCCCCTCGCTTCGCCCCCCCCTTTCAATCCCTAACGCAATTCATCGCTTTCGTCGACGGCTTCCGTGCGCCAGTCGCCGCCCAGGGCTCGAATCAATTGCACCGTATTCAAGTAACGATCGCGGCGGATCTGCACGTCGCGGCGGCGGTTACCCAGTAACTGACGCTCAGCGTCGATTACCACCAGGTAGTTGACGAGGCCGCCCTCGAACTGAATGCGCGAGAGTTCGTAGACCCGCTCCGAAGATTCCAGGGCCTGACCGTTGGCGGTGACCCGGCGGGCCAGGGCGCCGTCCGCGGCGAGGGCGGATTCGACTTCGGCAAAGGCCTGCAAGATCGTCGCGCGATAATCGAGCAGGGTTTCGCGATACTGCGCCTCGGCGAGATCGATGTTCGCGAGCACGCGCCCGCCCTGGAAGAGCGGTACGCCGATGGACGCGCCCCAGGCGCCGCTGAAGTTGGAACGATCAAACAACTCATTCGCTTCGCCGCTGGAAAAACCCGCGTCCGCCGACAGCGAGATGCGCGGAAAGAGATCGCCCTTCGCCACACCGATGCGCGCGTTGGCCTGGCGCAGTTCTTCTTCGGCAGTGCGAATGTCCGGGCGGCGCTGCAACAAGAGCGACGGCACCGTCGCCGGAATCACCGGCGGCTGCGCGGCGACTTTCGTTTCGGCGAGCGGTTCCAGTCGGAAGTTCGCGGGGGTGCGGCCGAGCTGAATGGCCAGGGCGTTCTCGGCGGCGATGCGATCCTGATCGAGGGAATGCAACAGAGCCTCGTTTTCGTTCTTGAGCGCCGTGGCCTGGACCAGGGGCAACCGGCTGATGAGGCCGGCCTTGAACTGCGCGCCGAGAATCCTTAACTCATCTTCGTTAATTTCTAACGTCCGTCGAATCAGCGCGATCTCTTCGTCCAGGAAACGCAGGCCGAAGTAGGCCAGGGCGACGTCGGCTTCTAAGGCCAGGCGCACCGCCTGCTCATCGAACTCCGCCGCGCCCAGTCCGGCCTCGCTCGCTTCGTAGGCCCGGCGCACGCGGCCGAAAAGATCCAGTTCATACGAAAGCATGAGCGGGGCACGAAACGAATCGCTCACGCGCGGGCCGCCGTCCGGCCGCGGTTCAATGTACTGGCGACGTTCGCCCGAGGCGCTGAACGAGAGCGAGGGAAAGAAACCGCCCCGCACACTGTCCAGGCGGGCCCGGGCCTGCTCCACGCGTTCGACGGCGGCGAGCATCTCCAGGTTTTCCTCGCGCGCCGCTGCGATGATTTCATTCAGCCGGGCGTCACCGAAACTCTCCCACCAGCGACCGTCGTCGGGATAGGTCGCGCCGTCGGCTTCGGCGGCGTAGCGGAACTGCGCATCCTCCGGCCCCTCCGGTCGTTCGTAGTCGGGGCCGATGGCGCAGGCGCTGACGGCGAGGACGAGGGCAATCGTAAGGATGCGGAATATCATGCGGGTTATTCTGGAGCATAATGAGTTTCTTGATGTATGGCCGCAAGCAAACTCGACGAATACAAAGAAGTCGTCCCGGCGAATCGCAAGGCCTGGCGGCAGTGGCTTGCGAAGCATCATGCAAAGTCCCCCGGCGTCTGGCTGGTCCTCGAAAAGAAGGGCAGCCGGAATCCGGAGCGGCTCATGCTGGACGAGGCCGTCGAGGAGGCCCTGTGTTACGGCTGGATCGACAGCGTGCCACGCAAGCGCGACGAAGCAAGCTATCTACTGCTCATGACGCCGCGTAAGTCCGGGAGCGAGTGGTCGGCGATCAACAAGCGCCGTGTCCGGAAACTCATCGACGCCAGGCTCATGACGAAGCACGGTCTTGCGAAGATCGAGGCCGCGCAGCATGACGGCTCCTGGTCGAAACTGGACGCGAGCGATCGCCTCGAAGTCCCGGCGGATTTACACAAGGCCTTCGCGAAACACAAAACCGCGCGTAAGAACTTCGACGCCTTTCCGCCCGGGGTTCGCAAGAACATCCTCGCCTGGATCCACAGCGCCAAACGCGAAGAGACGCGGGCGAAGCGCATCGCCGAAACCGTGGCAAAGGCCGCGGAGAATGTGCGCGCGAATCAGTGGCGGGGTTAGGGAAAATCGAACTTCCCTTTAACTTCGTGAGCAGGGATACTGGCGGATCATGTCGTTTCGGAATCGCATCCTCGGCCTGGGCGTATGCGCCCTGCATGTCGTCGTGTGCAGTCCGAAACATCCGCTGTTTGCTCAATGGTCTGAGATTCGCAATGCGTCGGCGGGTACAATTCCGAAAGCGGCAGGAAGTTTGCTCTCGTCTTTGCCCCGCGAGTTCAAGTTATATTCACTCTCCCGGTTTCGTAGATCTGAGATGGAGCCGCTGGGAACTAAAGCGCATGCCTGGTATCGACCGGATGAGTCCGATCGTCTTTCTTTCCTGTATAAGAGAACTCGAGAAAACACGGGCGAGGCGTGGGTCGAGAAATTAACGGCGGATCTTGCGGCGATGATCGGTCTTCAGCATGCGCGGCAGTACCTGTGCCGTGAAGAAGATAGCGCCGCGGGAGTGCTGTCACTTAAGTTCGTAATGCCGGAGCCTCTGCGCGGTAAGAGTCGCGCACGGAAGGCCTTGCGGTACATCTCTTCCTCGTTAATGGAAGGAAACCGCATATTGCATCTCTTGAATCCGAAGTACGATATGAAAAAGGTCCGCGGGCAGGTGGAAGCCGCTTTTATGAAAAGGGGCGTAGTGCCATCTATCCGGAAGATGGTACCGGCAAAGCGCTTACTTTTACCGAACTCGCGAAGGCCTGTGTCAGTGCGGAGTACAAGCACGCGGGAAGTGCTGCATATTGCGAGGAAGTGATTTGCAATATTCAGACCGTTCGTAGCGAAGACGTCGAGAAAGTCCTGGAGCTATTCCCGCCGGAAATGTTGACAGAGGCCGACCGTAGATTTACGCTTGAATATCTGGCTCACAGCCGGGAGGTTTTATCCAGTGTCGCAGAGACTATTCCTCATCTGGAAAGCTGACTCCATGAACGGAGAAAACTTTCCCATCGGCGCACTGGATTTTGACGGCGAATGCTATGAGTTCCGCTATCTGTCCGGCCTTCGCGCGGCGCGGGAGAAGGGCTTTACGCTGCTGCCCGAGTTTTCGGACGACGAACGCACGTATCGCAGCGAACACCTCTTCCCGTTGTTCTCGAATCGAATCGTCCAGTCTGGACAAAAAAAATTCCCGGAGTACATCCGGGCCCTCGGTCTGGAACAGCAAGATTCAAAGTGGATGCCCTTGTACATGCTCGATCGATCCCGCGGCTTACGGGCAACGGATAGTTACCGACTCTTTCTTTGTCCGGAACCACAGGCCGGTTGCTTTCGCGTGCGGACCTTTACTTCCGGCGCCACCCGGGATCGTTTTTACGACAATCTGCTCCGCTTTTCCCGAAAAAAGAATCCCCCGGCAAACCTGCTTTTACGCCGGGAGCCCGAAAACAAGTACGACAATAACGCACTCCTCGTCATGGACGCCGGCGGCCTGGAACTCGGTTTCGTGCCCGCGTATTACGCCTCCGAGTTAAGCCCGCGCATTCGAAAGCGGGACCAGGTGGACTGCCGTCTGGTGCAGTTCAATACTCCGGTGAGTCAATGGGGTCCCGATGTGCTGCTGATCGAGTTGGAGTGCTCCTGGCCGAAGGACTGGCAGCCGTTCTCGACGGGTATGTATGAGGAATATCGCAGCGCGGTCAGCGTGTAGATCGGCGGCGGAACTGATTCACTATTTTCTTCTCGAACGCGCCGAAACCAGGCGGACATTGGCCCTTGATAAGATCGATGTTAGCTGCGGCTCCGTCCCAGTAGTCTTCGACGAAGTCTCGCGCCAGTTCCGTGCTGCCGTGGCCATACACGCGGTCTAAACGATTAGAGATTTCGGTAAGTTCGTTCAGGGTTGCCTTTGGGTTCGGATCTTTCTCGGCGCGATATTTTTTCCCGGCGTACTTACCGTAGCCGTTGGGGCCGATCAAAACGTCCGCGCCCTGTCCACACAAAACCAGTTCCCGATTCTCCATTCGCATACTATCTTCCTGAATAGCCCCCGTGAAAGGCCCCATCAAACTTGCCCTCATCCTGTTCGTCGTCTTCCAGACGTTGTTCTTCTTCAACTACACGTTCGGCTGGATCACCGTCGACAACGTGCGCGCATTGCTCGCATCGCTCCAGGCCTCGCCGCGGGCCGCGTTATGGATCGCGTTGCTCGTCATCGCCGTGCTCGCTGTCGACAGCGTGCTCGCCGTGCCCACGACGGCGACGGCCATCCTCGCCGGTTACTTTCTCGGCATGCTCACCGGCGGCGCGGCGACGTCCCTGGGTCTGATGATCGCGGGTTCGATTTGTTTCTTCGGCAGTCGTTACGGCGGCGATCGACTGTTTCGCATGATCGTCCCCGACGATGAAAACGAACGCCTGCGCGATTGGTTCGAGGCGTCCGGCGGGCTCGCGTTGATCATCTGTCGTGCGCTGCCCATGCTCCCGGAAGTGCTCTCGTGTCTCGCGGGCATTTCCGGCATGCGCACGGCGAAGTACTATCTCCTGTTCGCGGCGGGGAACATCCCGTTCGCCTTTCTCGCGGCTTACGCCGGTTCCATCAGCAGCCTGGAGCAACCCTGGCCGGCGTTGGCCGTGGGCGTGGGATTGCCGGCCCTCGCCTGGGTCGTGTGGTACTTTCTTAAGATGCGATCTCGTGATATTAAGATTTAGCGGGCGGACCTGTCGCGGCGTTCAGAAACTGAGCCAGCTGATGCTGCTTGCATAATCCCGTACAGACGAATCAACTCATCTTTCCCGCGGAGTCGCCCGCGGCCCGCGTGCCGGAGGCCCTGTCGATCGGCCTCGCTCAGGTACTCGTAGTAGGCCTCACTGACCAGGACGCCGGCGCCGAGTTTCTTACACGCCCCCTGGATGCGCGCCGTAGTGTTCAACACGTCGCCCATGTACGCGATCTCGCGTTTCCAATCGCCCAGTTCGCCGACCATGGCCGGACCCACGTGGATGCCGGACTTGAACTCCGGGACCAGGCCGTAACGTTTTTCGTAGTACTCCCGTCGCGAGGCCAGGCGCGCGTGCACGGCCTGGACGCAGCGCAACGCCGCGGCGTTGCGGGCGCCGCGTTCCACCGACCACACGATGATGATCTCATCGCCGACGTACTTGTTGATCTCCCCGCCGTGTTCGAGGATCTCCGCGCCGGCGTCCGTCATAAAGTCCTGGATCAACGCGAAGAACTGCGTGGGACCGATGCGCTCGGCGATCGTGGTCGACGAGTTCAGATCCATAAACATGAAGACCCGCTCCACAATGCGCGGTTTCTTAAAACGTGCGAACAAGAACTTACCCGTGATGCCGCGCCCCACTAACGACGTCATCTGATGGGCAAAGATGATGCTGATGAAAAAAATAAAGTAAAAGACCAGATTGATGATGACCACCGGGCCGGAAAAGTACTCCCGCACTCCGGCCAGGACCTCGGGATCCAGCGGGCCTTTGCCGGTGGTCTGCACGTTGTAGAGCACGGACATGAGCACGGTCAGGCCGATGTACAGCAACATCAGGAGACTGCCCCGAATCAACACCTGAAGCAACAGACCGAACCGCCGAAAGAAGTTCGCGAGCACGAAGAACTCGAAGATCGAAAAGACCGTGCCGCCGATCAGTCCGCCCAGGACGTACGTCACCAGGTTCTGGGTGGTGTCGTAGTTACCGATTTGCTGCAGGTCCGGTGCGGTGCGAATGAAAGCATCGTTGAAAAACAACAGCAACGAAAACAGGACCGACGCGACGACCGTTAACAGGGCTTCTTTCAATCGCATGCGAAAGGAGCGGCTCATGTACTCAAGTCTCTGCAAGCTGCTTCGAAAAAGCAAGCCCGATGTCGAATTCGTTTTGCCTTCGTTCGAGTTGACGGCGGCGTGCGGCCGTGCGCGGATAGTCCATGCCGAAGATTCATCCCACCGCCATCGTAGATTCCGCCGCCGAGTTGCACGACAGCGTCGAGGTCGGCCCGTATTCCATCATTGACGGCCACGTAAAAATCGGCGAGGGCACCATCGTCAGCTCCCACGTACGCATCTACGCCCACGCCGTCATCGGCAAACGCAATCGCATCTACCACGGCGTCGTACTGAACGGCGATCCCCAGGACTACGGCTTCAAGCCGGGCGATCCCTGCTACACCGTCGTCGGCGACGACAACCTCATCCGCGAAGACTTCAACTGCAGCGGCTCCGCGGACCCCGGGCATCCTACACGCATCGGCAACCATAACATGATGATGTGCGACACGCACATCGGCCACGACGTACAGTGGGGCGATCACAGCGTGCTTGTACCCGGCGGCATCGTTGCCGGCCACGCGGAGATCGGCAGCTACGCCATCATCGGCGGCGGCACGGCGGTGCATCAGCACAACCGCGTCGGCGACTACGCCATGGTGGGCGGTATGACGGGCGTGCGCAAAGACGTGCCGCCGTATTCGTTAGCTGAAGGCGCGGATCACTTTACCTGGAAGGGATTGAACGTCATCGGCCTCAAGCGCGCGGGTTTTACGCCGGACGAGCGCAAGCGATTAAAAGATTTCTACAACAAGATCTATCGGAGCGGCAAGGGCATGGGCACCGCGGTCAAGGAACTGGCCGAAGATCCGTCTCTGAACGAGCGCGAGCGTATGATCATCAAGTTCTTTCAGGACAGCAAGCGCGGCATGATCCCGCCGCACTGAGCCGGCGCCCCGCCTGGTTAAGTTTTATTCGGGGCGTAGTTTCGGGAATTTTTTCTTTACGCAAATTTTGATTCAGTGGATGCTCGCCCGAGTCCTCGGGATTGCGGTCCCGGGTGTATAGCGTAAAATACTTCACTTTCACAGGAGGCATGTATGTCCGCTCCTCTCGTAGGACAAATGCAGCCCTTCGGATTCAACTGGGAGCCGCGCGGATGGATAATCTGCAGCGGGCAGACTCTGCCTATTTCCCAGTTTACCGCTCTCTACTCCCTCATCGGTGATCGCTTCGGCGGCGACGGCCGGGTGACCTTCGGCATCCCGGACCTGCGGGGGCGGAATTGCATCGGCTCCGGCGGTGGCCCGGCTACGAGCAACTACCCCTGGGGTGCCGGGGGCGGCGCGGAAACGGTGACCCTGGCAAATTCCAATCTGCCCTTGCACAGCCACCCGCTGGCCAGTACCGGCCCGCCGCCCATCGACGCGACGACCGAAGTGGTCGCTTCGTCCTTAACGTCCACGGCGACGGTCAAGGCCAACGGAAGCGCCGGCACCGGCTACTCGCCTGTGAACCAGTACTACGGAGCCAGAAGCGGAGAGAATGTCTACAGCTTGAGCAATGATACGACCATGGCGAACGATATGCTCACCGTCACGACCACCCTGGACTCTCTCACTTTGAGCACCACGGGCGTCGTGGACCTCACCGGCGTGAGCACCGGAGACACCGGCCAGGGTGTGCCCTTCGACATTCAGGATCCCTTTACAGCCATCGGCTGTTACGCCATTGCCAACGAGGGTCTCTATCCTCCGCGCAACTAATTCCAGAATCCTCAACAATTAAGGAAGAATCATATGTCAAATCCCCTCATCGGCCAATTACAACCCTTCGGATTCAACTGGGCACCGCACGGTTGGATCGGCTGTTTCGGCCAACTGCTCTCAATTTCGCAATCCCAGGCCCTCTATTCCCTCGTCGGTGACCGCTACGGCGGGGACGGCCGGAGCACCTTCGGCATCCCGGACCTGCGCGGACGCCGTCCCATCGGCTCCGGCCAGGGTCCGGCTACGAACAACTATCCCTGGGGTGCCAGGGGCGGCGTGGAACAGGTCGGCCTGTCGACGGATCATCTGCCGGCGCACAGCCACCCGTTGAGCAGTGCCACCCCGCCGCCCATCGACGCGACGACCGTGATGACCGAATCCAGTCTCACATCCACGGCCGTCGTTAAGGCCAACGGTTCCGGCGTTACGGGCTACGTGCCCACGGGGCAGTATCCCGGAGCAAACGTGGCTGCGGACATATACAACGCCAACGCTGACAACGCCACGATGGCGAACGATATGGTCACCGTCACAACCACTCTGGACTCCGTGACTCTGAGCACCACGGGCACCGTGGACCTCACCGGCGTGAGCACCGGAAACACCGGGGCCGGAGAAGCCTTCAGCGTCCTGAGCCCGTATACGGCGATCGGCTGCTACGCCATCAACGAAAACGGTACCTATCCCTCGCGGAATTAGAGCCGGGGCTTTCGATTACCTCTCCGCGATAATCGAAAGCCCGTTGATCCCCAGGCCGCCTGAGCAGACGTTGCTCACCGCCGTGGCATCGCCTTTCAGGTCGGCCTTCAGGAACTCCGCGCTCACTCGCGCCGCCGTTTCGATGACCGTGGCCTGGTCCAACGTCTGGGCGTTGGAGTCCGCCCGGGCGTCCTCCGGAAGATTCGTATCCGTGAGGCCGTAGTGGTTCGACCCATGCCTTAAGCGCCGCTCACGTTGCAAAGTTATCAGTCCCGAACAAACCGGCGCTCCACAAAAAAACGACAATACCACAATCGTCCGTCCCGGCAGTCATTAATTGTCTTGAATAAATAAACGCTGCAGCTAATCTGCCGGGTCGTATCGCTCCGCGTGTACGCAGCGGGGGGGGGGGGAGGTATATATGTCCGAGCCGATGATGGGTTCCATTCAGATGTTCGCGTTCACGTCACTGCCGCGGGGCTGGGCGTACTGCGACGGCCGACTGCTTAATATCCAGAGCTTTCATTCCCTGTTCACCCTTGTGGGGGATCAATACGGTGGCGACGGCCGCGTGGCGTTTGGCTTGCCGGATTTTCGAGGAAGGGCACCGGTGGGTGCCGGCCAGGCTCCGGGGATGCAGGATTATCCGGTCGGATCCAAAACCGGCAGGGAATTTGTGAGGGATGTGCCGCGGCACTCCCACGCCCTGACCGGCGGTAAAGTCTTCTGCAGCGCAGGCACTTATTTGAGGGAATCAAAAATCGAATCCACGGCTACGGCGTACGCGAACGGTCAGACGTTTGCGACGTATCAACCATCCGGAAATTACCCCGGCACAAACACTTCCTACGATGTGTACGCCTCCGAGTCGAACACTACCATGCATCCCGATTTCATTACAGTCGAGTCGAAGCTGACTGAGCTCGAATTACAGACGGATGTCGCTGCGTATTTTGAGCCCCCCGGCGTCGAGCCCGCGGGCCAGCATAGCGAACTGGACATCCGGCAACCGGTGCAGACCATCGGCAACTTCGGCATCAATTTCAACGGCCGCTATCCGGTGTGGGCGAGCGAGTCGGAAGACACGCTGGCACCGACGCCCGATTAGCCCTCACTTCACCGCGCTGGTGTACGAGATCGGCACGGTATCGCGGATCATCGACGCCACCGAGCAGTAGGTATCGACGCTCAGTTCGACGGCCCGGGCGAGTTTCGCCGGGTCCACGTCGCCGGTGGCGCTGAAGTGTATGTGAATCTTCGTGTAGATCTTCGGCACCTCGTCGCGGCGTTCGCCTTTCACCGTAATGTCCAGGTCCTTAAGTTCCTGGCGCTGCTTCTTAAGAATGCTCACAACGTCCATGGCGGAGCAGGTGGCCAGCGCCACCAGCACGGATTCCATGGGGCGCATGCCCGCGCCGCTGCCGCCCATGTCGGCCGGCCCGTCGATCACCACGGGCGGGGCGTCGGGATTCGCGTGGCCCGTCGCCTCGAACTTCACCGGCCCGGTGCGTTTGATGTTTACCTGCATGGTTGACATACGAGAGATACCTTTAGATTAAATTTGAAACTCCGAGGGCCGAGGGACCGAGCGAAAGAATGGGAGAGGCGCCGTGATTGCATGCGGTCGGGCAATGAGAGCTGAATGATTAAAAAGCAAAGCAACAAGAATCGCTAACCAGCAATCAATCGCCATTCACCCTCCACATCTTCCCCTCGGTACCTCGGTCCTCGGAGTCCAAAACTCTTAAACTCATTTCTCAAACAAGTCACTCGATAAATACCGGTCCCCACGATCACAGATGATTGTCACCACCACGCCTGCATCGATCTCTTTACAGACTTGCAGGGCCGCGTAAGTCGCGCCGCCGGCGCTCGCGCCGCAGAAGACACTCATTTCCCGTGCCAGGCGCCGGGCCGTTTCTTCGGCGTGTTCTTGTTGTACGTCGATGACGCGATCGACCCGCGGCCGTTCGAAGATCTTCGGCAGGTACTCTTTCGGCCAGCGGCGGATGCCGGGAATGCGCGCGCCTTCGCCGGGTTGCACGCCCACGATCTGTATGCTTTCGCTGTACGACTTCAACGATCGCGACACGCCCATGATCGTGCCCGTGGTACCCATGGCCGAAACGAAGTGTGTGACCTTGCCCTCGGTGTCCCGCCAGATCTCCGGACCCGTGCCGTGCACGTGGGCGGCGTAGTTGTCGGGATTCGCGAACTGATTCGGCATGAAGTACTCCGCGGGGTTGGAGTTGAACTTTTCGTGGGCGTAGTCGATGGCGCCTTCCATGGATTTGTCCGCGGGGGTCAGCGTCACCTTCGCGCCGAAGGCCTGCATGGTGAGTACGCGTTCGCGCGTGGAGTTCTCCGGCATGACCAGCTCAATGTCGTAACCCTTCGCGCAGGCGATCATGGCGAGCGCAATGCCGGTGTTGCCCGACGTCGGCTCGATGATCTTCATGCCCGGTTTCAGATCGCCGCGCTT
This sequence comes from Leptonemataceae bacterium, assembly GCA_965227295.1. Lineage (GTDB taxonomy): Bacteria > Spirochaetota > Leptospiria > Leptospirales > Leptonemataceae > JANSYA01. The sequence continues at coordinate 2,110,746 of OZ245742.1, forward strand.
CTCGGCTTCGTTAAGCATCCAGAAGGCCGGCCGGTCTTTCACGCTGCCGCCGGGATTGTGGCCTTCCATTTTGCCGTAGAGCTTCACGCCGGGCTTCGCCGCGTCACCCAGGAGGCCGGTGATATCCACCAGCGGCGTGTTGCCGATGAGATCGGTGATGTTGGACGCGGTGCGGGGTTGGTTGACTACGGACATGATGTTTCCTTTTGAATGAACGTTGCGACGCGGGCAATGTTGACAGGATACATAGGAATGTCGTCGCTGTCATCCTGAAATGATCGGGGACCCTCTCCGCCCCGGAAGCCGAAAGATTCTGAAATATCTTGCGATTCCGCGGCCCGGTAGGCATCCTTGCCCCCATCACATGAAAGAAAAACCCTCCGATGCACTCTACGACCTCCAGTCGCTGAAGGCCCCGCGCCTGGCGGGCCTGGCGTTGCGTATCTTCGCGAACCTCATGGAACGCGCGCCCACGCGGGCGTTGATCCTGCCGAAGCTGCTGAAAGACAGCGGATTCGAGGACTTTCGCGCCGACGAGCCCGAAGAGGCACCGACGGTCTTCCCGCTCGTAATTCCGGACACGCCGCCGCAGAAGTACAGGGAACTGAGCGCGGCGCAGCTCACGAAGATCGCGAAGGCCGGAGCGGCGAAGCCCGCCGCAAATAAACGCAAACCCACGTTCGAAGGGGAGTTTGTTTTCCCCACGACGCTGGATTACCACGCGGCCTACAAATCAAAGCGCATCAGTCCCGTGGATGTGGCCGGCCGCTTGATTGCCGCCATTGAAAGCTCCAATGCCGGTGACAGGCCCATGCGGGCCATCATCCAATCGAAGACCGAGGATATTCTGCGCCAGGCCGAGGCCTCCGCGGAGCGCTGGAAAAAGGGCAAGCCCCTGGGCCCCCTCGACGGCGTGCCCGTCGCCGTAAAAGACGAGGTCGATCAGTTGGGCTACGCGACGACGGTCGGCACGAGTTGGTACGGTCGCGAGGTGGCGCGCACGGACAGCACGGTGGTGCATCGTCTGCGGGAACGCGGGGCGTTGCTCTACGGCAAGGCGAACATGCACGAGATCGGCATCGGCGTGAACGGCAACAATCCGCATCACGGCGTCGCGCGCAATCCCTACGACGAGGATCATTACACCGGCGGATCCTCCAGTGGTTCCGGTGCCGCGGTAGCCATGGGGCTCGGGCCGTTCGCCGTGGGCGCCGACGGCGGCGGTTCGGTCCGCATCCCCGCCGCGTTTTGCGGACTCGTCGGACTCAAGGCCACGTTCGGTCGCGTGTCGGAGGCCGGGGCGGCGCCGCTCTGCTGGTCCGTGGCCCACGTCGGTCCGCTGGCCGCCACTGCCGCGGATTGCGCGCTGGCCTACGCCGCCTTCGCCGGGCCTGACAGTCTGGATCCCGTGAGCATGCGCCAGCCGTTGCCGGAGTTCGGCGCGGCCTTCGAAAAAAACAGCGTGCGCGGCATTCGCATCGGCGTCTTCGAGCCGTGGTTTCGCCACGCAGACTACGATATCGTAAAAGCTAACGAAGAAATGTTAAAGGTTTTTGAGCAGAACGGGGCTCGCCGCCGAAAAATCGTCATCCCGCACTTGAATTCCCTGCGCGTCGCCCATACGGTCTCCATCGCCAGTGAAATGGCCGCCTCTTTCGAGGACGAGTACAAACGCCACCGTACGGACTTCGGCCTGGACGTGCGCGTGAACCTGGCCGTGGCGCGCACGTTTACCAGCCGCGACTATGTGCGGGCCCAGCGCATTCGCACGCGGGCCATGGCCGACTTCGCCCGCGCCTTCTACGAGGTGGACGCCATTGTTACACCCGCCACGGCCATCACGGCGCCGCCGATTCGGCCGGACGCCGTCGCCGCCGGCGAGTCCGATCTCGAAACGCTTTCGCATACCATGCGCTTCGCCGTACAATCGAACATGACCGGCCACCCGGCCATCGTCTTTCCCGTAGGTTACGATCAGCGCGGCTTACCGATTTCCATGCAGATCATCGGCCGGCACTGGGACGAGGCGTTGCTGTTGCGCATGGCCCGGTTTGCCGAGGCCTACGTGCCGCGCAAGAAACCGCGGACCTGGTTCTCGTTGCTGGAAGGATGATCACTGCCTGGATTGAATCCGCCGCGAACCGCAGCTCTTGAATTACCGGAAACTTTTATTCGTTCGAGTGCGCCCCGAATCGTAGTGTAAGTTGCGGCCAGTGTGTATTAAGACTTGTATGGGTACGGCTGGTTCCAGCCGACGTACGGAGGTTATGCCGGGGAGCGTGGTAAGGCGGACCGGAACGGCGTCGTCGCTGCAAGAATCGCTCCGGTAGCTGCGTCGCAAATCCGCGTCCGGGTCGATGCGGACAATCTTAACAAAACGAAAACCCACAACTCCCGCTTCGCCGTAGCAAAAAGATCCCCTTCACCATTGCGCGACTTACTTCATGTTTCTCACGCCAACCGCCGCGAACCGCAGCTCTTGAATTCCCGGTTGCGCATTGGTGGTTCGAGCATGCCCCGGATCGTGATGTAAGTGGCGGCCAGTTTATATTAAGACTTTTTTGGGTACGGCTGGTTCCAGCAGATGAACGGAGGTCATGCCGGGGAGCGTGGTAAGGCGCACCGGAACGGCGTCTTCGCCGTAAGAAACGGTACGATAGCTGAGTCGCAAACCGGCGTCCGGGTCGAATCCCGCGTTCTTTGCAAAACGACATACCACAACTCCGAAGAGCCGTAACCAAATAAACCCCTTCACAATTCCGCAACTTACTTCCTGTTTCTCACGACGACGGTAGCGAACCGCGGCTCCTGGATTACCGGAAAGCTTTATTCGTTTGAGCACGCCCCGAATCGTGGTGTAAGTAGCGGCCAGTGTACATTAAGCCTTTTATGGGCACGGCTGGTTCCAGCAGATGAACGGAGGTTATGCCGGGGAATGTGGTAAGGCGCACCGGAACGGCGTCTTCGCCGTGAGAATCGCTAGTCGCAAACCGGCGTCCGGGGTGTGAGTCTTCAGGACGCCGTCTGTGCTTCGATCCATTCCAGGAACGGCGCGTGGCCGCGTTTGAGTTCCAGTTCGACGACGCACGGACAATCGTACGAGTGCAGTTCAACGACGCGAGTCTTGAGGCGTTCGAAGTTCTCAGCGCGGGTCTTGCAAATGAGGACGAGCTCCCGGTCGTCGTGGACCTCGCCGTTCCATTCATAAAAGGAGTTCATATTCGGCAGGATGTTCACGCAGGCGGCGAGTTTTTCCGCGACGATCGTCCGCGCGATGCTGCGCGCTTCTTCTTCGGAGCCCGCGGTTATGTAGACGAAGCTGAGGTCCATGGGTGAGTTCGTCATTCGTGTGTGCCCACAGTCAAGGGAAATCGACTCCGAGGACCGAGAGACCGAGGCGAAGACGAGGATAAATCATAAAAACCGATGTTCATAGCCGGACAGCATTCACACTGCGAAACACCTCCCAAACTAACCTCGGCTTCTCGGTCCTCGGAGCCAAAACCAGGCGGACGGCATGCCCAAAAATCGGTTGTCGTCGCGTTCCAACGGCGATCCCTTGACGGGATGAGCACTGATCAATTCCTCAAAGACAAAGTCGCCCTGGTCACAGGTTCCGCGCGGGGCATCGGCAAGTCCATCGCCGAAGACCTGGCCGCAGTGGGCGCCGACTGCGTCATCCTCGACATCAAAAAAGAACTCTGCGAAGAAACCGCCAAAGAGATCGGCGACAAATACGGCGTAAAGACGCTGGCCATCGAGTGCAACGTCACCGACAAGAAAGACGTCGAAGACGCCGCCGACGAAATCAAAGCGAAGTTCAAAACGCTCAACTTCCTCGTTAACAATGCCGGCATCACCCGCGACGATCTGCTCATCCGCATGAAAGAGGCGGACTGGGACCTCGTTATGGACGTGAACCTCAAGGGCCCGTTCCTCATGACTCAGGCGTGCCTCCGCATGATGATGCGGGCAGAACCGGCGCGCATCATCAACGTCAGCTCCATCTCCGGTATCGTCGGCGCGGCCGGCCAGGCGAACTACTCGTCTTCGAAGGCCGGGCTCATCGGCTTTACCAAGGTCACGGCGAAAGAGTACGCGTCCAAAGGCATTCTCTGCAACGCCATCTGCCCGGGCTTCATCTCCACGGACATGACCGACGAAATGCCCGAGGCCGCGCGCGAAGCCCTGAAAGAATCGGTGCCCCTGGGACGTCCCGGCGAAGTGAAGGACATCTCCCGCGTGGTCCGCTTCCTGTGTTCGGAAGACTCCGGTTACATCACCGGCAACGTCATCCGCATCGACGGGGGCATGGCCACGGGTTTCTAAAACGTTGTGCGTTTGCACAGCGCGATTGCGTGTATCGTCGCCGTGTTCGCGGCGGCGGTGCATGCACAAGAACCGGTTGCCCCTGCCGGCGATGATGCCGCTCCCGAAATCGAAGTCGTAGCCCCGCGCACGAATCGCGGCGACGCCGATGCCGCCGCCGGTTCGGCGGACAGCATTCCCCTCGACGACTATCGGGGTCGTTACCCGCAGCTCGACGAGCTCCTGGAAAAAGAGAGCGGGGTTCGCGTGCAGCGTTACGGCGGCCTCGGTTCCTACTCCACGCTTTCGATTCGCGGCTCCAACGCGAACCAGGTCAACGTGTATCTCGACGGCATCCCGCTGAACAACGCCCAGGGCGGCGAGGTCAATCTTTCCGATCTGAACATCGAGAACGTCTCGCGCGTGGACGTCTATCGCTCCGGGGCGCCGGGAGAATTCAGCGGCTCGTCCATCGGCGGCTCCGTGAACCTGGTGCCCGACCGCGGCGAGGGCGCTGAGGGCACGCGACTAACTTTTAGCGGTGGTTCCTTTGGGACGTATCGCCTCGCGGCGCAGACCTGGGGCGGGGCCCTGGGGGAACCGCTCACGGAAGACATGTTGCTGAAAGATGATGCAAGCGAGGCAAGCCTGGATGGTGTCGAGCGAGAGAATGGAGATGCCGAAGCCGGCGAAGGTTCCGGCGAAGTCGATCAGCCGTTGCGTTATTCCCTGGGCGGCGGATACCAGCGTTCGGACCAGGACTACAAGTTCCGCAACGACAACGGCACGCCGGTACTGAACACCTTCGATGATTTCGACGATACTCGCAAGAACGCGCAGTTCCGCGATGTCTTCGCCACGGGCTTCGGCAGCTATCAATGGGACAACACGGAGATCAAGCTGCTCGAAGACTATCGTTATCGCCGGCACGGCGTGCCCGGGCCGGGTTCCAATCAAAGCGAAAAAACCGAGCGCGAGTACTGGCGAAGCACCACCGGCCTCGGCAGCGATACGAAGGGCCTGGGCTTCGACGCGCTCAGGCTGAAGTCGCGGGCGTTTTACACCGAGAGCCGCGAGAACTTCTTCGATCCTTTGCAGGAATTCGGCGCCGGCCAGCCGAACTCCAGCGCGCGCTACCAGAACTACGGCGCGCACCTGATCCCGGAGCTGTATCTCCTGGAGTATCACCAGATCATCCGGGTCTTCGGCGCCCTGGAGCGCGAGACCTACCAGCGGGAGAACCGCAATCGTTTTCACGACCGCGTCGAAACCGAACCGAAGAAGTTCCGCAGTCACAGCGCGCTCACGATCCAGGACGAACTGCGCTTCTTCGATCGCCGCCTGGTCTTTCTGCCGTCCGTGCAGTTCGAGCGCTACGCCGATCGTTTCAACGACCCGGACCAACTGCGCTTTTCCACGAACCCCTTCGGCGCGGACAGGGCCGTGCGCAGGTTTACCAACTACGAGGCCGCACTTAAGATTGTTCCACTAAAAGTCAACGGCTTTGAGTTATTCCTGACGTCCACGGCCGCCACGCAAAACCGGGTGCCCACGTTCTTCGAGCTGTTCGGCGAGCAGGGCAGCGTACAGGGCAATCCGGACCTGGAACCGGAAGACGCCGAGTCCGTGGACGGCGGCCCCGGCGTACGCTGGGCGCGTTCGGAGTTTCGCTTCGAGGCGTCGGCGGTCTATTTTCAGCGCTGGGTCCGGGACATGATCCTCTTCGTGCCGAACTCGCAGTTTTCGTTGCGGCCGGAGAACGTGGACTCCGCGGAAATCGACGGCCTGGAATTTTCGGCAAAGCTGAATCTCTTTGACGCGATCGAAGGCTACAACAACTACACCTATCAGCGGGCCGTCAATACCAGCGACGTCGAGTTTCTCGAAGGCAAGTATCTGCCGCTGCGCCCGTTGCACGAGAATCACGCCGGCCTGAAGTTTTACAACGAGCACTGGGAAATCGGCGGGGAGGCGATCTTTGTCGGCGCGGTGTTCAAGGATCGCACGAACGAAGCGACGAACTACGAGCCGTCACGCTGGATCACGAACGCGTTTCTTTCGTACTCGGTCTACGGCCGCTCGAAGCGCGAGGAAACGGAGTTGCTGATCGGTGTCGAGGTGAAGAACATCACGAACGAACGTGTGGCGGACATCGTGGGCTACCCGCTCCCGGGGAGGAGCGTCTACGGGACGGTGACGTACAGGTTCTGAAATCTAAGTAGTTAAGATGCGAATGCGTTTCTCAAAAAAAATCCTCGGTGTCCTCGGTGTCCTCGGTGCCTCGGTGGTTCTATTCTCTTTTACCCACTGCAAGGACATCGAACAACCGGACCCGCTGCTCGCGTTGCTGCTGCCGTCCGGCGGCGGGAACGTCGGGGTGATCAGTTCGGACCTCAGTTCGTCGGGACGTTTTTCGTTGATCTCCGCGGACGGCCTGGCGTTGCCGGGATCGACGCCGGTGCACTCGGACGCCGTGCTCACGTATCAAAACAATCGCGTTTACGTCGTGAACCGTTTGAATCGCGACAACATCCAGGTCTTGCAGCCCCAGGGGCTCTACTTAACCGAGCTGGAGTTCAGCGTCGGCGAGGGCACGAATCCCCAGGACATTGCCGTCATCGACGCGCTGACGGCGTACGTATCGCTCTATGAACGCAACGAATTGTTGATCGTAAATCCGTCGGACGGATCCCTTCGCGGCTCCATCAATCTGGGCGCCTATGCCGACGGTGACGGCCTGGCCGAGGTCCATCGCCTGTACTACCAGGCCCCGTATCTCTACGTGAGCGTCCAGCGCCTGGATCGCAACGACGCCTCGGGCATCCCGGCGCCCACGGGCATTTCGTACCTGGTGGAGATCGACGTGCGCACGAACGGCATCGCCGGGGCGTATACGTTCCCCGGGTGCACGAACCCCTTCGGACGCATGCAACCCGTAACCATCGAAGGATCGCCGCACCTGATCATCGCGTGTCCGGGGCGGCTGGGTTTCATCTCGGAACTGGACGGCGGTGTGGTGGCGTTCAACCTGGCGGCCAGGGCTTTTCGTACTAACTTCTTGTACTCCGAAGTTACGGCGGGCGGGGATATCCTGGACGTCGCCGTGCGGGACGATCGCACCGGCTACGCCTCGGTGCTGGACTCGTCGTTTAACAAGACCATCCAACGTTTCGATCCGCTGACCGGGGCGCGGCTCTCGGACCTGGCGCTGTTTCCCGCGTCGGCCGGTTTCGTGAGCGGGCTGTTGCTCGGGCCGGACGGCAAACTCTACACGGGCAACGCGGATTTTCAGAATCCCGGCATTACAATCTACGATACGAATCGCGGCGACGTGCAGCTCACGGCAACGCCGGTATCCGTGGGACTGCGGCCGATCGACCTCGTTTATATACCGTAGTCCGGCGGTGGTCGAATCCCTTGCCAGAGGCGCGGACTCGTGCTTTCTGGCGAATACCATGTTGATGTATTTGTACCGTATCGTCGCGCCGGGCTGTCTTTGTCTGGCGCTGGTGTGCGGTTGTTCGCAGCGGGAAGCACCGGCGGCCGCGAACGGTCGACTGGATCTGCGAGGCGTGGATCTACAGGACGGAGATGCGGTCCGCCTCAACGGTGAGTGGGTCTATACTCCCGCCGATCACGTTCCAGGCTACGCCGTCGTACCGCACGCCTTTGCCGACGGAATCGAACGGGCCGAATATCAACTGGAAGTACTGCTGGATCCAGGCCAGGTCGGGGAAAACCTGGCCGTCGGGATTTCTACGATGGGCACGGCCTACGAGCTTCGGAGCGGAACGAAGATCATCGCCGCGAGTGGTACCGTGGGTACGTCGAAGCAAAGTACGCGTCCGGGGTTTCGTCCGGTGGTCTCTGCTGTTCCCGTGCAGGCCTTCGTCGAAAGAGACAAGCACGTCGTGCTCCCGCTGACCTTAACGGTCGCGAACTTTCACTGGCGGCGCGGCGGCTTTGATACGCCGATTCACCTCGGCCGACGCGAGCAACTTGAAAAGCGGCAGGCCTATCGTTTTGCCGGAGATCTCTTCTTCGCGGGAGCGGTTTGCATCATGGGCGCGTACCATCTTGTGCTCTATGTCATGCGGCGTTCGTCGGCGCTCTTCTGGTTCGGAGCGAGCTGTCTCTTCCTGTCCCTGCGCGGTCTTCTGTCCGGAGAGCGCTTCTTATCGCTGGTCTTTCCCGTAGAGTGGGATTGGTACATCACGGCCGAGCTGATCAGCATCTACGCGGCGTGGCCGTTGTACGTCACCTATCTCGGCGCCATCTTTCCTTCGCTTACGCACCGCTCCGTTGTGCGAACGGTGCAGCTCTTCGGCGCTGTTCTCGTGGCCGGTTCGCTCGTGGTACCCACGCGCATCTTTTCCTGGAGCGTCCTGCCGTTTGAGATCGCCGTCATTGCCACCGCGGTATACGCGGTCGTGGTGTTTGCGCGTGCCTGGAGGCGCGGCTTTCCTGGGGGCGGTGTGGTGTTCGCCGGGTTTGTGATCTTCTTTGCCGCTATTCTAAACGACATCCTTCAGGAACGCGGCTGGATTCAGAGCATCTATATCGTGCAGGGCGGTTTCTTCGCATTCATCTTTTCCCAGGCGTATCTGCTGGCGCAGCAGTACGCGGCCGCCTTTCGCCGCGCGGAGCGTTTGTCGGCGGACCTTGAGTCGAAGGTCATCGAACGTACCCGGGAACTGGAACAGATCAACGCCTTCGCCCGGGAGATCAACACTTCCGAGTCGCTGGACGACGTACTCGAACAGATCTTCGAATACATCGAAGCAAACTTCGGTATCGAAGCGACGTTCTTACAGTTCTACAGCGCAACGGACAACGAACTCTACTATCACGGCTGTTCACGTTCCGCCCGTCTGCGACCGGAAACCGTCGCCATGCTCCAAGAGCTGCGAATTCCCATGGACGAGTCCGGCGGTTTCTTTGCCATGACGTTTCATAGACGTAAGCCGTTCTACCTGTCCCGCACCGACATGGATATCGAGCACGAGTACGATCGGCGCGTGGTCCGCGGTATGGGAGTGACCTCGTTCCTGCTCGTCCCGCTCACGGTCCGCGACAACGTCATCGCGCTGATTTCGTTTACGAGTTTCGTGCGGCGTATGCAGCTTACGAAGAAGGACATTCGCTCCATCGCCGGTTTCTGCGAACAGGTCGCCGGGGCCATCCACGGTTCTTCGTTGCTCGCGCAGGTCCAGGAGCAGCGCCGGCGCACGGAACATTTGCTGTTGAACATCCTGCCGGCGGAAGTCGCCGAGGAACTGAAACAACACGGCGTGGCCGAGCCCGTTTACTTCGAGCAGGTCACGGTCATGTTCACGGACTTCAAAGGTTTCACCCACGTGAGCGAAACTTTGACTCCGCAGCAGTTAGTCGGCGAACTGGATCGCTGTTTCTCGTACTTCGATGCGGTGAGTGAACGGTACGGCCTCGAAAAATTGAAAACGATCGGAGATTCGTACATGTGCGCCGGGGGCATCCCGCGCCCGAACGATACGCACGTCGTCGATACTCTGCTTGCGGCTCTGGAAATTCAGGCGTTTATGGATCAGCTTCGCGAACTGAAACAGCAGGCCGGCGAACCGTACTGGGAATTGCGCATCGGTGTGCACACGGGGCCGCTGGTGGCCGGGGTCATCGGCGAAAAGAAGTTCGCCTACGATGTGTGGGGAGACACGGTGAATACCGCCAGCCGCATGGAATCATCCGGCGTGCCCGGCCGCGTCAACGTTTCCGGCAGTGTCTACCAGGCCGTGGAGCATCTCTTCGTCTTCGAGCATCGCGGTCCGATCAACGCCAAGAACAAAGGCGCCATCGACATGTACTTTCTTCAGGGCATTCGCCCGGAACTTTCCCGGGACGGTGACGGTCGGACTCCGAACGCAAGTTTCGAAACCCTGCGCGCACGCGGACGCTCTTAGATCGCGCTCGCGCCGCGTTCTCCGGTGCGGATGCGGACGCATTCGTCCATGGGCAGCACGAAGATCTTACCGTCGCCGATGCGCCCGCCTTCGGAACGTGCCGCGTCGCAGATGGCGTCGATGGCCGAGTCCACGTACTCGTCGTTCACGGCGATTTCCAGGCGCACCTTGCGCACCATGCGCACAAGCTCGGTACCGCGATAGACTTCTTTGTAGCCCTTCTGCTGGCCGTAACCCTGTACGTCTCCTACGGTCAATCGATAGATCTCGTTCTTGTTTAGAGTGTCTTTCACCTCTTCGAGTTTGTGGGGCTGTATGATAGCAACGATATATTTCACGATAGACGCTCCTCAAAACAGAAAGCCCCCCGCGTTACCGCGGAGGGCCGATGGTTTTCCTTAAGTGGATCGGAACGAGCCTTAGCCGTAAAACAAGACCCGCCCGATAACTCAACAATTCACACGGCGGATCGCCTGCTCCGGAGGCCCGCTTTATCGCGGGCCGGAGCGAGCAGGCAATCAGCCGATTGCTTCTTTACCGCGTTCGCCGGTACGGATGCGCACTGCGTCCACCAGGTCGGCAATGAAGATCTTGCCGTCACCGATGTTGCCGGTGCGCGCACCGTCACAGATTGCTTTCACGGTTTTTTCGACGAAGTCGTCGTTAATGGCGATCTCTATAGCGACCTTTTTCAACAGGTTCACTTCGTAGACCGTTCCACGATAACCTTCCGGGAATCCCTTCTGGTTACCGCAGCCCATTGCCGTGGTTACAGTCATTTTGGTCACACCGGCTTTCGTCAGTGATTCCTTTACGTCCGTCAGCTTATGCGGCTGAATAATGGCATGCACTAATTTCATAGGCTTCCTCCTTTATTACAGACCCTCTCAGGTCAGGTCGAAGATCTGGAAGCCACTGTATGCTTCCTGACCGTGTTCGCCGATATCCAGACCTTTCAGTTCTTCGTCCAGCGGAACCCGCAGGCCGATGGTGAACTTCAGGATCAGGAAGAGGACCAGCGCGAAGGGGAATGCCAGTATTGCGGCGAAGAATACGCCGTACAACTGTAGCATAAACGTGTGCTCCGGGTTCATCGAGAAGATGCCCACAGCCAGCGTGCCCCAGATACCGCAAACGAGGTGCACGGAAATCGCGCCCACCGGATCGTCCAGCTTGAGGCTGTCGAACAAGAGCACGGAACCGACCACGATCGCACCGGCGATGATGCCTACCCAGAACGCGTTCATTACACCGATAGTGTCAGCGCCGGCGGTGATGCCCACGAGACCGGCGAGAGCGCCGTTCAGAGACATCGAGAGGTCCGGTTTGCCGCTGACGATCCAGGAGACTGCCATGGCGCCGATAACGCCGGCTGCCGCCGCGATGTTCGTCGTAACGAGCGTGAAAGAGGTAAGTTCCGGATCAGCAGACAGCACGGAGCCGCCGTTGAATCCGAACCAGCCTAACCAGAGCAGAAAGACACCGATGGTGGCCAGCGGCATGGAAGAGCCGGTAATCGGCTTAATGCCTGCCGGTGTATACTTACCGGCGCGCGGTCCAAGAATGATGACACCTGCGAGAGCGCCCCAGCCGCCGACGGAGTGAACCAGCGTCGATCCGGCGAAGTCGTAGAATCCCCAGGCGTCGAGGAATCCACCGCCCCATTTCCAGCTACCGATGATCGGATAGCAAATCGCTACGAAGATCACCGAGAAAATCATGAACGCCGGCAGTTTGATCCGCTCGGCAACGGCACCAGAAACGATCGTCGCGCCCGTAGCCGCGAACATCGCCTGGAACAGATAGTCGGTCCACCAGGTGTAACCGCCGTCAGCGTAGCCCGGGGTCATACCGCCGTCAGGCGCTGCGATACCCCATCCGGCGAAGCCGATGACTCCGTCCATGATGGTGAAATCACCCGGATACATTAAGTTAAAGCCCATCAGTGCGTAGGTGAGAATACCACAGGCAATAATGAACGTGTTCTTAAAGAGAATGTTGACCGTGTTTTTGGCCTGGGTCATGCCCGTCTCGAGCGTCGCGAAGCCGAGGTGCATAATAAACACCAGCAGCGTGGCGACCATCATCCAGACGTTGTTGGCCACGAACACGCCCTGCTCAAAGGCTTCCTCTTCCGCCGGAGCGGGAGCAGCCTCCTCAGTAACCGCGGCCTCGTCCTGGGCGAACAGAGGATCGCTCAGGCCGGAAAGCGCGATGACTGCAGGAGCAAGCATCAACGCGGCCATCAAGTAAGACAGCCATTTAGCTTTCCTCGTCATATAATACTCCTTCCAGTTCTTCATTGTGTGTATTGCCTCGAAAAGCGGCCAGGATGCGTCGAATCCGGGCATTTTCGAAGAATTACAAAAACTTGCGTATCGAGTAAGCAAACACCGGGCCAGGTCGAAGGTTATTCACAGAAAAACCGATGCTCCCGGGGCAAACTGCCTGTACGGCGTGCTGAACCATGTTTCAGCCCACTGCGTGACACCGAAACCTGCGACTTACGCGAGCAAACTGTGGGAATTGAGACCCGGGACAATCCAGGCAGATTGCTGAGAGAGAAAGCAGAATTGCCGATGTGCTTAGAATATATGCGAAATGCACGCTCCTTGAGCGGTGCCGGTTTCTCGGGCAAGCCGATCGACACGGTGCAAGGGCGGCACCAGGTTAAGGATGAATGATCCCGAGGGTTTGCAGCGCGTCGCTGAATCGGGCGTAGGTTCTGCTCAAATCAAAGTATTGCAACCGTTCGCGTTGGCCGTGCAGGATGCCGTCGCGCAGATCGGGGCGTTCCAGAATTTCCCGCATCATTTCGGCGACGCGCGCATAGTCCTTTTCGTGGAACAGTACGCCGCTGTCGCCCAGGGTCTCGGGAATTACGGAAGACGCATACGCGAGCACCGGCACATCGAAGTACATGCATTCCACGAGCGGCACGAAAAAGCCCTCGTGTTCGCTCATGGACAAAAACAAGTGCGCCTTCTTGTAGTACGTGCGGATCTCGTCCTGGCTCACCATGCCCGTGAAGAAGATGTCGTTTTCAAGGCCGAGTTCCCGCGTTAAGTTGAACAGCTCCGCCGTGTAGCCGCGCACGCCCGGATGAAACGTGCCCACCATGATCAAACGTGACCGCGGTTCGAGTTGTTTGTAGTAATAAAACGCCTTGATCAAGTCCTGGTGTCTCTTGTTCGGGAAGATGCGCCCCACGAACAGGATGTTCTTGCGCCCGTCGTCCAGGAAACGCAAATGATGGGTGTCGTCGGCGTCCGGTTGATTCCAGGTCTCCCACTCGATGGCCACGGGCATCACGCGCACGTTCTGGAAACCCAGTTCGCGCAAGTCCCCGGCGTTGTACTCGGAGTCCGCCAGGCAAATCTCGAAATGGTGCGACAGTTCTCTTAACTTACCTCTGGTAATTGTTAGCTGGTCGGCGATCGTGCGATTGTACGGGCGCACGAATTCCGGCGGCGTGGTGTTGTGGTGCACCAGGACCTTGCGGGCCGGGAAGCGGTGGATCTCGTTCAAGAAGTCCGAGTAAAACGAGTGATGATAAATCAAGATCGCGTCCCGGCGCTTATGATAGTGCTGGAAGTGCATGACCAGCTCGGCGTCGCGTTCTTGAAAGTGCTGGCAGTAAATGTTCGAAGGATAGCCCAGGCGCCGCAGAAAGTCCTGGAGGATCAGGGCCTCGCTGGAGATGGCGTCCCCGACGGCGAAACCCGCGGTGAACTGATCAATCGCTGCGACGGAACTCTGCGCCATCGTTTAGATCGGAGGCGTGTACTCGCGGACTTCGACACAGTTGCCGTCTTCTTCGTAGGCCCGGCGGACGCCGTCGCAGTTGTCGGCCTGGGCGCTGACCGCGTCGGCGCAGCGTCCGTAGGCTTCGTACAGCCGGGCCTCTTCCGGGCCGAACGGTGCCCGGGCGTTCGAAAGATCCGGGCTGGTCGAGGGCACGCCGATGAGCCGGTACTGTTCTTCGCGGCAGAGGTCCCGGGTCATGCGGCCGAGGACCATGTCCCGACGCTCCGGTTCGGCGGCCAGGCGCCTGGCGGTGTCGGCCTTGATGCATTCCACCACCGCCCGGCACAGGCGATCGGCGTGTTGATAATAGCGGAGCTTCACGGCCTCGGGCACGTTCGGTCGACGCTTGCATCCGGCGGGCGCGAGCGTGAGGGCGAAGAGTGAGAGTAAGATGATGAGACGATGTGGCACGGCGGCAAGCATGGACGGCGCCCGCGGGCGTACCGGGGAGCGTCTGAGAGAGCGCGCTCCCGATCAAGCAAGAATCGCGGGGAATTATGAATTGACGCGGCCTTCTTGCGGACGGACGTGTCTGTAATCCCCGCGCCTCCGATCGCGTCCATCGAAAGCCCTTATGAGTTCATCCAAATCCGCCTCCGGCACCAGCAAAATCCTCCCGCTCATCGGCCTGGCCGTCGCCGTGATTGCACTCGTCATCTCCGGCATGCTCGTCTGCAAACACGAGGGCGTCTGCTCCGCCAGCATGGGTTGCACCATCGGCAACGTGGACGGCTGTTCGGAACTGGGCAAGAGTTCCTACTCGAAGCTCTTCGGCCTGGTGCACATTGCCTGGCTGGGTTTCTTCTACTATGCGTTCATGTCCGTGAGCTTTCTGTTATTGTATCTGCGCGCGGACGATCGCGAGAACCGGCCCGCGGCGCTCACGCTGCTCATGGCCGCCGCGGTCTTCGGTTTCGTCTTCGATCTGTTCCTGGCCTACACGAACTTCTTCGTGCTGGTCGTGCCGTGTGTACTCTGCGGTTACACTTACATCTGCCAGCTCGGCGTGCTGATCATCTCCGCTCTGCTGTACGTGAACGGCACCAGAGACGGCCAGGGCGGCAAGCTCGGCGATCTCAGCAAGGGGGGCGTGGCCCTGTGGCCGTCTCTGGCCGGCGGCATGGTTTCCATTCTCGTGTTGATGATCATCCTCTCCATGATCGCCGGCGGTGGCTCCGGCAACGGCAACGGAGAGGACGGCGACAACTTCCTGGCGAACGTCGCATCCGCAGAAGTGCGCACGCAGCGGTTGCGCGAATTGCGCGCGTTCAAGACGGTGGACTTGAACACCCGCGGCCTCGACAACGTCGTTGGTCAGGATACGGCCTTCATCAGCATTCATGAGTGGGCGGACTTCCGTTGCCCGCACTGTCTGCACACCCACGAAATGGTTCGCGCCGCCCAGCGTCGCTGGCCCGGTCGCATCAAGGTCTACTATCGCCACTTTCCGCTGGACGGGGCATGCAACCCGCTCATGGAAGGACAGCGCGGCGGCTTCTCCTGCAACGGCGCTCAGGCGGCCATTTGCGCGCCGCAGCAGAACATCTTCGACGGCGTCTATCATGGTATCTTCGAATTTCAAAAAACGCGCACGAACATTACACCGGCCACGTTGCAAAAACTCGTGGAAGGCCTCGGCGGCAACTGGTCGTCCATGGTCAACTGCATGGGCAGCCCGGCCACGGTGCAAAAGCTGAATCGCGACATCAACGCCGCGAAGGACCTGGACATCCAGTCCACGCCCCAGGTCGTACTGAACGGCCACGTCCTGCCGCCGGGCACGCCGAATCCGCAATTCTTCTTCGCGGTCATCGATTCCCTGGTGGTGGAGAAAGAAGGCCAGGCCGCCGTCGACGACTTCAACGCGCGCAAGAGCCGCTAACTTTTAGCAAACTTAGATTATGAAAGAGATCCGCGGAGGAAAATCAGGGCAGGGTCAGCGGCACGCCGTTGTCGTCAGCAAGTGGAACGATTTCATCACCGGTCGTCTGCTGGAGGGCGCGCAGGGCGCGCTGCTCGAACACGGCGTGGATGCGGACGATGTGCACGTCGTCTACGCCCCGGGCGCTTACGAGCTCGGTCCCGTGGCCCGCAAACTGGCGGACACCGGACGTTACGACGCCATTAGTTGCCTGGGCTGTGTCATCCGGGGGGCGACGGCGCACTTCGACTACGTGGCCGGCCAGGCCGCCCGGCTCATTGCCCAGGCGAGTTACGATTCCGGTATCCCGGTCATCTTCGGTGTCATCACGACGGATACGATCGAGCAGGCCATTGAGCGGGCGGGTACGAAGCTCGGCAACAAAGGCTACGAAGCCGCCGCCACGGCCGTGGAGATGGTGAATCTGTATCGGAACATCGGGTGAAGAGGTTTGGAACTCCGAGGACCGAGGAGCCGAGGGGAAGATTCTAGAGAAGAAATAAACTGAGTCTTACTGAACGATCGCGTTCGTAGTGTGCAAGCGTGCAGCTTCCGCCAACCCTCCCAAAAAACCCTCGGTCCCTCGGTCCTCGGAGTCTAAAACCGACCTCCGGCAACGCAAAATTGTACTGTACAAATGTCCCCGGCTCGTAGACATAAGAAGCGGGCTTCGAAAAAGAAGCCGAAACACCCGCATTCCCACGCGCGGGAGGTGGCATTGCAGGCGCTGTATCAGATCACCGTGGCGGACCGGCCCATTGAGGAGGTCCTGCGCTTCGGCTGGCTCAACCGGCCCATGGCCGACGACGCCCAATCGCACGCCGTGCGTCTCGTCCGCGAGGTGGAGGCGCGCGAGACCGACCTGGATCGCCGCATCTCCGCCCTGTCCCACAAGGATCTCAGTCAAATCTCCAGCATCATCCGCTCCATCCTGCGCATGGGCATCGCCGAACTCCAGGCCGCGCAATCGGCACCGGCCGTGCTCATCGACGACCTGTTGAATCTGACGAGGGTCTACGACGGCGACGAGTCCGTACCGTTCGTGAACGGCATCCTCGACGCCCACGTGCACGATAAAATCTCCCCGCACAATCCTCCCGCCGCCGACGACAGCCCGGTGCGCTTCGAGGATCTCTTCGCCTCCGGGGACGGGGAACCGGAGCCGGAAGCATGAGCGATCCGCACAAGAATCGATTCTCCCTCGAAGGTGACGCCTACGATCCGGCCGACGCCCCGGCCTTCGAAAGCAGCGGCCCGGTCTACCTGGACGAACCGGATCCGCGGCACCGGCGCAACATGCGCTATCGCCTGGCCTTAATCGCCGGTATTCTGATGTTAGTGCTCGTCGCCGGAACGGCGGTGTGGTACTTCGCGTTCTACCAGCCCGGGGCGGGCGAAACCGCCGGGACGGACCAGGAGTTCGAGCGGGTCGGCGAGACACTGCGGGATCGCTACTATCTGCCGAACATCGCGGACATCAGCCCGGAGCTGGCCCGGGCCATCGAACTCTATCGCAACCATGAGCGGGACGCGGCGAAGCGGGCCTTCGAAAAGTTCGTCGGCGGCGAGGCCGCGGATCGCGAGAAGGCCATTGCGCTGAACTACCTGGGCATCATGGCCCTCGAAACCGAACGCTACACCCAGGCGAAGCAGCATTTCTTCCGCGCGTTTAAGTTCGACCCGGAGTCCGTGGCGGCCCTGGTGAATCTGGCCAACGTAGAACGCCGCCTCGGCAACGCCTCGGCCGCTAAAGATTACGCACAGAAAGCTAAGGAACTGGCCCCCCGGGACCGCGACGTGGCGTTGTTGCTCGGGAATATTCTCAATGAAGGCCAGGACCCGGACGCGGCCATCGAGTCGTACCAGGAAGGCCTGGAGCAATCTCCGAACGATCCGCTGTTGCTCTACAACACCGCGCTGTCTTTGTTGCGCCAGGAAAAGTACGAAGAGGCATTGCTCTACTTCGCCCGCGCGGCGCGTTCCGCGGAGGCCGGCAGCATCGCCGTGCAATCGTACGCGCACATGGGGCAGATCTATTTCAAACAAAACAACCTGGAGATGGCGGCGGATCATCTGCGCAAGGCCGTGTCGCTGGCCCCGGACAACGGCAAAAACCGCTACAACCTGGGCGTCGTGTATCTGCGCATGAACCGCAACAGCGAGGCCCTGGGCACGTTCGAGGCGGCCCTGGAAAGCGGCGCGAACGATACGGCGGTCTACCGCGCCCTGGCCCGGGCCTTCCAGAAACTCGACCAACCGTCCATGGCCATTCGTTCTCTCGAAAAGAGCCTCTACTTAAAAGCGGACGACCTCGATACCCTCTTTCAACTCGGCGATCTCTACTATAGAGAACGCGATCTGCTGAACGCCGCGCGCGTATTTCGCCGCATCGCAAACATAACCCCGGCGGATCGCAACGGCGTGGACGCGATGCTGAAACTCGCCGCGGTGTATACGGACCTCGAACAGTACAACGACGCCGTGGAAGTCCTGGAACGCGCGGCCGGGTACGAACCGTCGAATCCGCAGATCTACTACACGCTCGGTGTCGTCTACGAACGCGCCGGTCGTCCGGACCTGGCCGTTCGTCACTGGCGCACGGCCCTGGAATCTCGCGGGAGCGACGGCAAACCCGCCCTCGAACGCGAGGACGAGCGCCGCATTCGTTTCGCCATCGCCGAGACCCATCGCCGGGAGGGCGCCTACGAACTGGCGCTGCGCGAGTACCGCCGCGTGCAGGAACGCAACACCGAAGCGCCGCGAGTGCTCGTGGATCCGGAACTGGATATGGCGATCGGCCGTACCTACATGGCGCTCAAGGATTACTCCCAGGCCATCGCCTCGTTGGAGAAGGTCGCGCAATCTTTGACCGGCGGCGGGGACATCCCGGTGGAGCGGGGTGATCGGGCGCTTATGCTAAAAGACGCTCATCTGAACTTAGCGCAGGCCTACAGCCGCCGGGATCGAGACGGGGATCAGGACCAGGCGCGCTCCCACGCGAACCGCGCCGTGCGCATGGATGCCACGGACCAGGACGCGCGCATCCTGCAGGCCTTCGTATTAATGAAACAAAACACCATGGCCGATCGCGAAAAGGCCATCGAGATTCTCAAGAGCGCCGTCCGTTCCGACGTGGACGCGCGCACGGCCTCCCGGGCGCACAATCTCCTGGGCATGGCCTACATGGAAAACGGCGAATACGGCCGAGCGCTGAGTTCGTTCGACCAGGCGGTGCGATTGGATCCGGGGAATTCCGAGGCCGTGCAAAACCGCCGGGCCGCGGCGAATGCGTACGAGAACGAGCTGTAGACATGCAAGTGATGATTCCGTGGAAACGTATAAAGGCCTGCTTTGCCTGTCCGGGAAATCTTCTCGGTATTTTCCTCTGCTTACAGTTTTGCGGCGATTCCACGCCGAAAGAGCTGTATCTCAAGAAATCCGACGACGGATCCTTTCAGGAGGACCTTCCGGCAGGTACTCGTTCGTTTTCGGTCGGCTACGACGGTCAGGCTATGTGGATGGCGGATGTGGACGGCAACGGACGAGCAGATCTGCTGTACAGCGCGGCCGATTCGAAGGATTATCGAGTCCTTCTGGCGAGTCAAAATTTCCCGTATGGGGATGGTGTGTTCCAGCAGGATAAGCTCGCCGGCACCATCGGCGGCAAAATATCCCGCAGCGGAGATATGCAATGGATTGCCGATGTGAACGGGGATGCCAGGGCCGATCTGATGTATATTCGCGAAAACACCACTACGTTTTATCTGCTCGCCGGCACATCGGATGGGACGTTTGCGCCGGAGCAGAAAGCCGGCTCCGCCTCCGCTACCATGACCGATAGGACCTGGATGGCCGACGTAACGGGCGACGGTCGGGCGGATGCCGTTTATCAAAAGAAGGACAGCGCCGAGTATCGAGTCCTGGTCGCCCGGGAGGATGGAACCCTTTGGACCGATGTAAAAGGCTCCGACCGGGCCCACGATGTCGGCCGCCGAGGGAAGAACGGTCAGTGGTTGGCGGATGTGACCGGTGACGGCAAAGCGGACCTCGTATACGTTGGAAAAGACAACAAGACAATCTACGTAAAGCCAGCCGTCGGAGATCAGGGGAGCTTCGGAGCCGATATCGAGGCAGGATCGACGGTGTACGAAATCAGCAATACCCTGGTGTACCTTCGTGATGTTTCCGGTGACGGCCGGGCCGATATCGTCTACAACAAGAAAGACATGGCGGAACTCAGAGTCTTGACGGCGAGATCGAATTGGGCGAACGATTCGAAGTTCAGTCTGTTTCAGTCGGATCAGCTCTGGGGGGAGCGCGAATATGGAGTTGCAGGTGGATACCTCGGTCAGAGTATCGAAGACTTGGACGGAGACGGTCGGGCCGATCTGATCTACAACAAAAAGGACTCCACGGAATACTTCGTAGCGTTGAGCATCGGCGACTCTTTCAAGCTGAATCAATATTGGGGCCGTCGCGTCGAGGCCGTGGCTGCGGACGGACGGATGGCGTACCTGGCCGACGTTGACGGCGACGGCCTGGCCGACCTCGTTTACAACGAAAAAAATAACAATGACATTCGGGTGTTGCTCTCGTTTCGTCCCGCTCAAAGAAGTACATTCATTCGCCATCTCGATGTCTGGGGAGAGGGGTACATAGCCGATCATCACTACAGCCCTCTTCTCGTCACTGGATTTCAGGATTCTTTGAACCTGAACCATAAAGAGCAGCGCGTTTCCAACGGACCGAACGCAGGTAGTAATGTTCCGCGCCTTGTCGCTGTGAAAAGCTATGAGGTTGCGAAGTTTCCTGTGGAGGACGGCTCGGTTCGTTTCATGACGTGTATGGGAGCAGGGATTAAGCAAAGTGTCGCCGGGGCCATGCTGCGGGCACTGGACAAAGACAGAGGTTACCTCTTGCTGTTCGGATATGACAAGGACGATCCGAATCTTGAGAACGTTCGTCGTGTCTTTGTGCAAGATCACGGCTTCAAAGAGGACGATGTAACCGGGAAAGTCGGGTATCCTTTCAATACGATCGGCCTCACGCCGGTTCGTGCGTTTCATCTTTACCGGGTTCGCACGAGCGAGCTACAGATCGGGAAGGGAGGGCATGTCGGTGGAGCCGCGTTGATCGGTGACTGGAATAACCAGGATGCCGGGGGGACCCTGGAAAAGGATGAACTCTGAAGACATCCGGCTCTGAATAACACTGGACAGCCGTTCAGAGCCGTCGGATTCATTCCCGACGACTGGAGCCGGAATACAGATGCCCGCCCGCGGAAAGATCCAACTCATCGCCATCATCCTGGTCGCGATGCTCACACTCCCGCACAGCACCACTCCCGTGCAAACTCGCGAGGCGGCCCTCGAGGAACTCCGCGCCGAGTTTGCGGCGGGCGGGGAGCGGCGGCGGCGGGCCATCTGGTACGTGCACCAGAACGGCCTGCACGAACTTCTGCCCGAGGCCGCGGCGTACCTCTTCAACAGCGACGAGGTGGCGGACCACCGCGCGGTGTTGCGCGTGCTGCACGCGTACGACGAGGAACTGGAGTTTCACTTACCGAACTGGTACGTCTTGCTCGATCGTTACATCAGCGTGGATCGCGATGACGAGGTGTTGATCCAGTGCATCGATCTGACCGTGGAGTGGGAGGAGAGTCGTCTGGTGCACGCCGTGGCCCGACTGTCCCGCCATCCCTGGAGCAAGGTTCGCCTCGCGGCCTTCGAGGCCCTCTCGAAACTCTCGAACGATATGCTGATTCCCGTGCTCGTGCGTCTCATGCAGGCGGAGCGACCGGTGTATCGCATGTACGGCCTGGAGGGTATGCTAAGGTACGGTGACAAGCGATTAGGACCGTTCATGATCGATTCGCTCAGCGATCCGGCGAAGTCCGTGCGTTTGTATACGGTGACCGCCTGGCCCGGTCAGCCGGGGGCCGAGGAATCGTCGCATCATCTGGCGCGGCAGTACCATCGCGAAGAAGACGGCGAGGTTCGGCAGCGCATCATCGAAGTCGTCACCGCGCGGAACTGGCGCCGGCACATGAGCCTGGTGCATCGAGCCATCGGCGACGATATCTCGCTGGTGCGCTTGGCCGGTGTGGAAGCGGCGCTCTCGTTTCACGATCGCGGTGCGGCGACGTATCTCTCCCGGCAGCTCGCGAAAGAAGATCGCCGGGACCTGAAGCTCATCATGACCGACGCGTTGATGGAACTCGAACACAGCGGCGGCGGAGCCGGCCTGCGCCATCTGCTCGAAAACGATTCCGACTCCGAGGTCCGTCAGCGTGCGGCCCTGGCCCTGGGTTACTTGAAAGATCGGGGATCGGTCTACACGCTTTCCGGTGCCCTCCGCGACGATCGTACGGCCGAGGTCCGCATGCAGGCGGCGGCCTCCCTGGGGCGCCTGGGCGACAACCGTGCCGTGGACAGCCTGGCCGAGACGATCCGCAAGAACGAAGAATCCTACGAGGTCCGGAGCGCGGCGAGCCTGGCCCTGGCCCGGATCGGCAGCCGGGACAGTCTCCGCACCCTGGACGACCTGGCGGTGGAGCTGGAGAATCAGGGCTCCCCATTCGCCCGGCACATTCAACAACTGCTCGCCCGTCTCCGAAACTAATACATACTCCCTCTAATCCTCTGTTCACTCCGAGGACCGAGGTGGCGAGGGGAATCAGGAGAAGATTTTTTATTAAGCGATCTTGCCTCCGCTTGCTTTCGTAGTGTGCAGGCGTGCCGGCTCTCCTCCCCGAATCACCTCGGCCCCTCGATCCTCGGAGTTGAAAATCCTCGATCATGAGCGATTCCAAAGAGAAACAGAAGTACACGAACCCCGAGGAATTCCGCGAGCGGAAGTCCGGGGATGAGTTGGGCGATCTCCTTGCTCCCGCGGCCCAGGGCTCCGGCCTTGACGATGAGTTCGCCGAGATCATGGCCTCCGTCGGCGAGGATACCGTCGATCTCACCGACGACATTGACGCGCGCTACGGCGATTCCGGGGCAGCGCCGGCCGCTGCTGGTGAGGCCCTGGATGTCGCCGATGACGGCCTGGTGGACGCCGACGGCGTGCTCCAGATCGATTTGCCCGATGAACCGCCCGTGGAAGTCCCGGAGACGGCCGAAACCGAGCCGGCCCCGGCCGGCGAAGAAGCGGCCGCCGGGGCCGCAGAGACTGCTACTACTTTAGAAGAAACTCCATCCCCTGGCCCGGACGGCGAATCCGAAGGAAGCGATACGCCCACCGTCGGCCGTCGTCGGCGTCGCCGCCGGGACCCGTTCCGGGACATGGGACCGGTCTCGTCCTCCGCCGCAAGCATGGGACCGCGGGACCTGCTGAGCCTTTCCGAACTCAAACAGATCAAACGTGCGCGCGTTCGCCACGAGGGTCACCGGGTCGTTACCGACGACGTCAAGAAGCTCAAGTCACTTTCGATTCAGCCGCACCTGCCGCCGGGTGAGTACCTCAACTACTACGTCGAACCCGTGCGCATTGAGTACTACATTCCGAAAGAATCACGCTTCGCCGTGGAGACGCGCTATCTCTACATTCCACTCGTCGATCCGGAGCCGCGGTCGGACCTCGACGATCGCATTCTGAAACCGCACATGGAACAGAACCGCTTCGTGGACCTGATCGATCTCATGAACGAGCATCCGGTTTACATTACGGACATCCTGGAATCGTACAACACGACCATGGGCCTCTACGAATCTCTGTCCCGGGCGATCATGGAAGCCGATGAGGGCGACAACGAGGCCTACCGCCGGGCTTTTTACTTATGCGAAGTGCTTTCGGAGTACGAGCCCACCATCGCGGCGCTGAACTTCCTGGGCGAGTTTATGTCCTGGAACCTCAACTGGTTGATCCGCGCCATGAACGTTCTGGGCATGGAGTTCGCGGCCTCGGATAAGACGATTTCGTACTTGATTAAGCGGCGGAACATCTACTGGGAAGAGAACGGCCTCGACTACGACGAGCGTTTTGAGATACTGGCCGCGTTGTTCTACGAACAGGCCTTTCCCAACCGCGGCCTGGAAGAAATCGAAGAAGATTACTTCTACGACATTTTCGATAAAAAATTTGAAGTCTGATTTTACCCAGATCTTTTTCGCGCGACCGCCGGTGGCCGGTCGGGTCAAGACGCGCCTGGCGGAGTACCTGGGCAAAGACCGCGCCTGCGATCTTTACATCGAGCTGCTGCGGCGTTCGGTCTACGCCTTCGCCGCCGCCGAAGTCGATATGGTCGTCTACTCTTCCGAAGAAGACGATCGCAAACAGTTAGCAAAAACTATTCAGGCTGCCCTGCCGGAAAGGTATCCCTCTCCGCCGTCCGTGCGACTGCAGTCCGGCGCGGACCTCGGCGAACGCATGGCCCGGGCGCTGCGCGAAACCGCCGCGCGCAATACGAAACTCGAAAACGCCCCGGATCGTCTGCTGCTCGCGGGCACGGACATTCCCGCCTATCAACCGGAGTCGGCGCGGCAGGCCGCGAAGCTGCTGGAAAGTTACGACGCGGTCCTCGGGCCCGCGAGCGACGGCGGGTACTATATGATCGGTCTGCGCGCCGAACACGCACAGAATGCCGAGCTGATGCACCAGGTCTTCGCGAAGATTCCCTGGTCCACGGACCGCGTCTTCGAGATCCAGCGCAAACGTTTGCGCAACGCCGGTTTGTCCGTGGCCGAGGCGCCGCTGCTGGATGACCTGGACACCTTCGACGATCTGTTGCAACTGAGCGAACGCTACGCCTTCGAGTTCCTGCGCGGGTTTCTACCCGACGTGCGCGTGATTCTGCCGATCTGGAACGAGGCGGACAACTTAAAGTTCGTGTTGCGTCCGCTGTTCGCCTCTAAGTTCTTTCGAGAAATCATTTGCGCCGACAACGGCAGCGACGACGGCTCCCGCAAACTCGCCGCCGACCTGGGCGCGCGGGTTACGTTATGCGAGGAGCGCGGCTACGGGGCGACGTGTCTCACGGCCCTCGACGACATCCGCGAGCGTGGCGGCTGCGACGTGGTGCTCTTCATGGACGGCGACGGCGCCGACGACCCCGCGTCCATTCCGCAAATGCTTGCGCCGGTAACTTCCGGCCGTTTTGACTTAGTCCTGGGCGCCCGCAACCCGGACCTGGCCGCCCCCGGTTCGCTGCTGCCGCACCAACGTTTCGGCAACTGGCTCATTACGCGAATCATCGCGTTTTTGTGGAAGCACGAGTATGCCGACCTGGGGCCGTTTCGCGCCGTGCGCTGGGAGGCGCTGGAAGCGATGGAGATGGACGATCGCAACTACGGCTGGACGGTGCAAATGCAAACGCGCGCTCTCGACCTGGGGTTGCGTGTGTTGGAGATGCCGGTGCCGTACCGGAAGCGTCACGCCGGGAAGAGCAAGGTCACCGCAACGATTCGCGGCTCGTACCTGGCGGGGAAGATTATCTTTCGGACGATCTTTCGGGAGTGGCGGCGGCGCAGGGAGAAGACGGGTTCACAGGGGGATGGGAAGTAGAGAGGGGAATTTCGACTCGATCGATAAGGGAATCTACGATACGCCCCGCTGCGGCAGGATTTTCCTTCGCGATGTAGTAATATATGATCTGCAACCAGCTCTCAGTATACCATTTCCGCCCATCTTCGCCCGGCGTTTCCATGAATCTGATCGAAGATGTTAACACATGATAAATCCTTTGGGCGTTCCCCTTCGCGCTTCGCGCTCCGGGTCGCGCTCCTCCGGGCTCGCTATTCGCTCGGCCTCGCCTGCGGCGAGTCGGCCGCTACGCGGCCCCCTGCGGATCGCTAACGCAAGAGTCGATTTTCGCCCACCCCTCCCATCCTCCCTCGCTCCTATAGAAATCTTTTTCCTTGCAGTCCATCCCCGAGGCACTACCCTACGGTCGAGGCCCCGCCATGACCAAAGAGCAATCATCAACCACGGAAACCACTCCCGAGCCGCACAACCCGGCTCCCGTGGAGTCCCAGGCCGGCGTCGTTCTTCCCATCGAACTCGACGTCCACGACGAATCAAAAAAGTAGCACCTGGCTGATCGCAGCCAGACAATCACACTAACATCCAATCATCGACATCTAACTAAGCTCACCATGTCCGGCGAACTCGAACAACTGCAACCCACGTCCCCCGATAACGAGGACCTCCGCGAATTTTACATCACACCGCTGTATCTCGAAACCATGCGCGATCGCGTTCGCGACTGGGACGATGAGTTCATCCAGCACCAGTACCGCCTCTTTCATAAAACCATCCGCGATTATCCCGAGGTCCTGGAGTTGCTCGAAGGCGAACTGCACCGCCGCCATCTCAATCGATTGCGCAAGAGCATCCGCGGGCGGCCGGAGATGGAACTGCGCGAACTCATGAAACGCAATGCCCGCGAGCCGGACTACGTCGAGGTCATTCAAACGGAACTGGAAATTCGCCAGGGCGTCGCGCGATTAAGCGATGCGTCCGAGAACAACGGCAACAGCAGTGGCGCGCGCATCGTCGGAGAAGACTGAACCCGGCGCATGCTTTACGAACTGCACTCGCATCTCTACGGCTGCCTCACCGCCGAGGACCTGGAATTCCTGGCCGCCCGTAAACCGCCGCGCTGGAAAATCTTCCTCGACTCCTACCAGAAAACCTACGGCCGCCGCCCGGACATCGAACGGCTCTTTCAGCAAACTGCGGAGAGCAAACAGTTACTCGAAGAGTATTACTACTACATGGAAGCCGGTAACTTCGCGCGCTTCCAGACGGGCTTCGATCTCATCATCACCGTGGCGCACACCGACGCCGAGGAGCTGGAGCTCGTCACGCGGCGAGTCCTCAACCACGACGACGCCGACTACGCCGAGTATCGCATGATCTTCCCGGTCCGTGACTCCGTGGACACGTTCGCCGAGAAGGTGCACGCGTGTTGTGAGGGCCTGCAGGCCGCGGGGCGCGAGAGCGCTAAGATCGGACGCCTGGCGGTTTCGCTGTGGCGCGACGAGACGATCGGCCGGCCGTTCTACGATAAGCTGCGCGAGCTCATGAACGCGCAATCGCTCGTCCGCGAAGTCGTGACGGCCGTCGACTTCTGTCACGTTGAAGAGGGCCATCCACCGAAACACAAGCGCGCCTTCTTTGAAGAAGTGCTGCGCGAGAATCGCGAGCGGCCGGAGCAGGCGCTGGCGATTCTCTATCACGTCGGCGAAAGTTTTACCGACAAGTCCGTCGAGTCCGCCGCGCGCTGGGTCGTCGAAGCGGCCGAAGCCGGCGCCCATCGCCTGGGTCACTGCATTGCCCTCGGCATCGATCCGGAGTATTACTCCGCGAAACCGCGGCGCACCGAGCTCGTGTCCGAACGCCTGGACCAGATCACGTTCGAGTTGCGCCATCGCGACGATCTGATCGCCGCCGGCTACGACGTCGATGCGGACGCGCTAAGTTATGAAGCACGAAAGTTAAACAATCTTACGCAGGATGATGCGATCCCGGTCGACTACGGCACGCCCGCGCGGCGCGAGCAACTGCGGCGTTTTCAGGACTACTGCATGTCCCGCGTGCGTGCAACCGGCGCGATCATTGAATCGTGTCCCACATCGAACCTGCGCATCGCGGCGCTGGGAGATCCGCGCTTTCATCCGCTCGCGCGTTTTCTGAAAAACGGACTGCCCGTGGTCATCGGTGCCGACGATCCCGGCATTCTGCGCACGAGTTTGCGGCGCGAGCTTGCACTGGTGCGCGATTGGCCGGGCGTGAGTGAGGATGATGTGAGCGCAATGATCGAACGAGCCGCCGGCGCGACCTCGGAGATTTTGTCGGGGCGGGCTGCGCCTGCTTAGATAGCACCCGCGGCCGGGCTCTTCAGCACATCAACCTGGCAGTGATTCCACAAAGCTCCGCACTTCGAAGGCGGATTCACTGACCTGATCCAACTGTGCCGCGCGCTCCAGTCCGGCATGGGTTTCTCCGGAGCGAACCAGAAAGACGGCGGCCATAAATTCCGTAAGGAACGCAACCAATTCGGGCCGCTCCGGGGGTTTACGCGGGGAGTACGACCACTTGCGGAGTTTTCTCAGCGCGTCCTCGTCGCTGCCCTTGCCGAATAGATTGAGTAATTTTTTCATTTTAACTGTGCCCCCGGGCTGTTGCCCTGCCGCAGAAAAGCGTCGGCTCGCGCCCCATCTTTTTTTCCCACCCGCGACATAATTTTACCTAAATTCTGTTGACTAAAAGCGCGATAGGCCACTATATGTTTACCATGAAGGATCTCACCGGTAAACAATCAGCCATCCTTGACTACATAGAAGAGTACATCAACGCCCAGGGTTACCCGCCCACCATTCGGGAAATCGGCGAGAAGTTCTCAATCACCGCCAAGGGCGCCTACGACCACCTGAAAGCCATCGAAAAGAAGGGCTACATCAAGTGCGAGAAGAACCGCAGCCGGGCCATCGAGCTGCTCAAGACGTCCAACGGGCAGGCTCCGCTGGAAACCGGGCGCGTGGTGAACATCCCGCTCCTCGGCCGGGTCGCGGCAGGTATGCCCATCCTCGCCGAAGAGAACATCGAGGAGTATCTCGCGTTTCCTCGAACCATGGTGGACGACAACGGCGTCTTTGCCCTCCGAGTGGCCGGGGATTCCATGAAGGATGCCGGCATCCACGACGGAGACATCGCGGTCATCCAGAAGCAGGAGACGGCCCGGGACGGGGACATCGTTGTTGCGCTCCTCGACGACGAAGCCACGCTGAAGTACTTCCACAAAGAGAAGTCACGCATTCGGCTTCAGCCGGCGAACAAGGCCTACAAGCCGATCTACACGGCGGACGCGGTGATTCTCGGCAAGCTGGTCGGCATCTACCGGCAAATCTGACGCGGCGCACAACGGTTTGTTACCGAACGGAAGAAGCATTCATTTTTGAATTGCGCCCGGTCCCGTTTATTGGCTAAGTAAGTGCATTAAACACAAGGAAAAGTCACCTTGCCAGGGGGAGTTCCCTGGGGGTGACGGAAGACCGAAAGCGGTCGGGCAGGGCTGCCCGGAGGGTGGCCCGGTCGCGCGAAGCGCGAGCCCGAACGCGGTCGCGAAGCGATTCGGGCTGGAGTCAGGGGGCGAAGCCCCCTTCATAAACATCTCCTGTCTTGCCTGTTTCTTTCCGGTCCACTCGACCTTTTCCTGTACTTAAAGAGGCCATTTGTGAGTAATCGGAATCCGTTCATCATACAAAAACTTGCACTCGCCTGCGCCATCGCCGCGTTCCTTGCCACCGGCGCGGCCTGTAGCAGCGACACCAACATCAACCAACTGCTCGGTAACTCACGC
Organism: Leptonemataceae bacterium; assembly: GCA_965227295.1. Classification (GTDB taxonomy): domain Bacteria; phylum Spirochaetota; class Leptospiria; order Leptospirales; family Leptonemataceae; genus JANSYA01. The sequence continues at coordinate 2,140,021 of OZ245742.1, forward strand.
ACTTATAACGACGAGCAGGGTCTGATCCTCGGGGCCATCAATACGGCAAACTTCATTGGGCCGTACGTCCGTATCACGCCCGCGGCGGGTAGCATCACCATCGACGTGCGCAATTCCAGCGCGCGCACGTACAACTACAGCCCGTCCTGTACCGGGACGGCGAATAACGAGACCTTCTACTTTTTCGTGAAACGCAGTTCCACCGGTAGCAACAAGCTCCTGGTGAACTTCATGGGCGGCGGGGCCTGCTGGGACGGGAAGAACTGCTTCGGCGACAATACCACGACCTATTTCAACGTACTGAACAGCCTGCCGGACTTTCTATTGAACGTGGCCTTCAACGGAGTCCTGAACGAACAGAACCCCAACAATCCTTTCTGGGATTACAACGTTGTCTTTGTTCCGTACTGCACCGGCGACATCCACTGGGGCTCGCAGAATCAAACCTACACCAATCCCAACACCGGGGCGTCCACCGAGATTCGTCACCGCGGTTTCGACAACGCCATGGCCACGTTGAATTACATGCGTTCGGCCTTTCCGAACGCCACGCGCGTCTACGTCACCGGACAGAGTGCCGGCGGCTACGGCGCCATGTATCACTTCCCGTTCATCGCGGAGAGCTTTCCGAATGCGCAGGTGGATCTTTTGAGCGATGCGGCAAACGGCGTCATTACGTCTAACTTCAACTCCAGTACCATCAACAATTGGGGCATCTCCGCGACGTTGCCGGACTGGATCTCCGGTATTGACGCGGGCAGTATCTCCACGCTCAGTGTCGGCGACATCATGAAGAACATCGGGAATCACTATCCCACGTCGTTGCTCGGTCAGTACACCGCGCGTTACGACGGCAACCAGCGGTACTTCTATCACGTCATGACGGTCATCGATTCCGGCGCGACCTACCAGGATACTTCCAGTTTCTACGGCGCCAGCGACGGCAGTGAAATGCCCATCAGCGAATCGCAGACCTGGTGTTCGACGATGCTCTCCGAGGTGAGCAAAGCCCAGGCGGCTTCCAACTACCGCTCCTACATCGCGCCGGGGGACGTGCATACGATCACCACTTCGGATGACATGCACAGCGTCGTCAGCGCCGGTGTGAATTTTACAGACTGGATCAACGCTCAGTTGGCCGGCGGTACCGCGTGGGGTAGCGTCCAGTGTACGGCCTGCAATGAGCCCGCGAATCTGGGCGGGAACTCCTGTCCCTGATTCCCGGATTTATTTCCCTTGACCCACCTGAAATCCTCTCTACGTTACCGGGATGCAGGTAGGCAAAAACAAAGTCGTAACGATTGACTACACACTGAAGGCAGAAGACGGCACGCTGCTCGACAAGAGCGAGTCGGGCCAGCCCCTTGCCTACATCCACGGCATCGGTAATCTCATCCCCGGTGTCGAAAAGGCCCTGGAGGGCAAGGGCACCGGCGAAAACGTCAAGGTCGTGGTCAGCCCGGAAGAGGGCTACGGCATCCGCAACGAGGCGCTGGTGCAGACCATGCCGAAGGCCCAGTTCGATTTCGTTGACGAGGTCTCCGTGGGCATGCAGTTCCAGGCCCAGGACCAGTCCGGCCATCCCGTCATTCTTACCGTTACCGGGGTCGAGGGCGAGGAAGTCACCCTCGACGGCAATCATCCTCTCGCCGGACTCAAGCTTGATTTCGACATCACCGTAGCCGATATTCGGGATGCGACGTCCGAAGAACTCGATCACGGTCACGTGCACGGTCCGGGCGGACACCAGCATTAGAAGCGCTTATGCCGAACAATCCCTACGTGCGGGCTATCAAACTGTTCAATCCATCGGTTGATCTGGCCGTGGACGATGCGGATCCGCGCCGTCGGGTGCGGAACCGGCGGCCGCCGGTGAATCCGGCGGAGGGGCTGTTGGGCGAGGAAGATGATTCGCCGTCCGCGGAAGCGGCGAGCGAACCGGCGCCCAGGCGCGCGGCGGCTCCGGTTGCGGCGGCCGCATCTGCGGCCAGGCCGCCGGCAGTGCCCGCCGATGATGGTATGTCCGTCTCCGCCGACGGAGATTTCGACAGCGGCCCCGATGCTACCGGCGCCGGCACTGCCGAGGACTCCGGGGACGAGCCGGCCGAACGGTTTCAGGGCGCGACGCTCGGCGAGGTTCCCGACGCCATCGATGCAGATCTGGCGGCGGAATTTCCGGAACCCGTCGATCTCTGAACACGGATGAGCGCGGGCAACAAAGTAGACGGTATTATGGTGCGGGTATTCATCGCCTTGCTGGTGGTGGTGCTCCTGATTCTCATTCCCTTCTTCTCGCGAGAGAAGAGCTTATATCATCTGGTCCTGTTGATTACACTCGACCTGGGCCTGGTGGCCTCGCTGATCGCGAACTTCGTGCTCTACCGGCGCATTCGCATTCTGCGCGGCGACGACCCGCCGGCGAAAAAGAAAAGCAAACGTTCGAAGAAGGCCGCGCGCGCCGCGGCGCCGCGTCTACGTTACGATCCCAAGGATCTGCCGGATCCAGGGCTCATTTTTCGTTTTGATCTTTCAAAAAGCGACGGTCGCAAACGCATCGTCATCGGCCAGACCGAAGGGACGATCAAGACTTTCAGTACCGAAATCATCAACGGCCACCTGGAATTCGAACTGCGCGTGAAGGACGATCCGGACAAGGACATCTACGAACAATCAAAGGCCATCGTGCAGAATTACCAGATCGATCTGCGCCGCGGCGGCCGGGCGATGATCTATTACCCCGGCATGGAACGTTTTCGGGAGATGGACGCGCGGGAACGCATCGTCGTGCAGCCCGAGGCCGATCAGTCCGGCGACTTCCAGTTCGATCACATCTCCGCGAAGAATCCCATTCGCTTTCAGATCGGCGATCGCCTGCGTCACGACGGCAAGTTCTCGAAGGGCTACTTCGAGTTTCATCTGTTCACGAAAGATCACGAAACCGAGGTGGCCGGTTACAAGCGCCTGGATAAAATGTTTTTCCTGCGCATCTACAAAATCTTCCCCGGCTACGATACGGCGCATCCCGACGACGAAGGGCTGTACCCGATGATCGATCCGTACGTCAGCCGTTAATCGCTTATGTCCACGTTTCACGAATCGGCGCGCAAGATCATTGAAACCGATGTACCCACGGTACGGAAGTCGATCATGATCGGCCTCGGCGGTTCGGGCATGAAGGGCATCGGCGCCGCGAAGGCGTACATCGAAAAGAACATGCCTCGCGAAGCGCGGCGTTACATGCGCTGGGTCGGCATCGACACCACGGACATCGGAACCTCGATTGAAGGCCAGGGCGGTCGCTATCGTTTCCCCGGCAAGGATCAGTTTTACCAGGAGGACGATCGCTCGTTGTACATCGGAGCGCCGACGCCCTCGGAGCTTTCGCTGGAATACCTTCGTAAGCTTCGCGAAGATGAAGTTTACCACTGGTTCCCGGATCCGGACGTTTACACGGTTTCCACCCGCGCCGGTCAGGGCGCCAACCAGACGCGCCCCCTGGGGCGGCTGGCGTTTTTTCACAATTACGAACGCATCCGTGAGGCCCTGGTCGCCGAGAAAGATCGGCTCATGGACCTCGGCAACGATCCGCAGTACTTCAAGCTCATGGACTTGCAGGAAAAGTCCGACATCGTCGCCGATGAAACCGTCATTACGCCTCAACGCGGCGTGGATCGGTACTACATCTTCCCGAACCTGCCCGCGCACCACGACATCGTCTCGCTGGAAATGGACGAAGCCGCGCGTTCGCTCCTGTGCCCGCACATCCCGGCGGAGAAGATCACGCCGGCCATCTTTCCCCGGGACGCGAAGGGCCCGTACTTCGAAATGGATTCCGGCCGCATGCCCGCGCAAATGCGTTTTAAGATTCGCCACGCCGCGCGGGAAGCGGCCGTTTCGGTGTTCATTACCGGCTCGGTGGTCGGCGGTACCGGCAACGGCATGTTCCTGGACATGGCCGCGCTCGTGCATGACGTCTTTAAGGATAGCTGGCCGAAACCTAAAATCTACGGCATCGTGGTGTTGCCGTCCGCGTTCAAACGCGTCGTCTACAACCGGAACGCCCGGGCCAACGCCTACGCCGCGCTGAAAGAGATCGACTACTTCATGTCCGGCAACGGCTTTCACGCGAAGTACCCCGGCGGTTACGAAACGCACATCGCGGATCGCCTCTTCGACGACGGCATGTTGTACCTCCTGGACGTCGAGAACTTCGCCGGCAACGTTTTGCAAGACCGCGACCAGGTCCAGGAACTCACCGGGCAGTTCATCTATACCTTCGTGGCTTCGTCGGTGGGCGGCGCCATCGAAGAACGCATGGTGAACGATTCCTCGCGCACTTCGATCTACTTTCCGGAGAAAGGGGACGAGCCCAAACGTCGCGCCTCGTACAACAGCTTCGGCATCTCACGCGTCACGTACCCGGCGCCGCAGATGCGCGACCTGGGCTACAAGCTCGTATCGCTCCGTCTCATTCAAAACTTCCGCAAGCGCGTAAAGCCGCAGGCATTGGAAGTTACCTTCGGCGATATGAATCGCGGCCTGGTTCGTGCGTTGCGCCTGAACTGCCGACTCATTTTCGACCGCATGTACCCGGACTACAAGCTGGACTGGCAGACCGAGTTTAACAGCTACAAACTACGCATTAAGAAGGCCCTCAAGAAACGCGACTCCCGCGAACTTACGGCCTCCCTGGAACTCATGGTACGGGACTACGGCAAGGGCGAGATGGACCGGCTCAAGGATCGTCTGCTCAAGCGCATGGAGACCCGCTGGCGCCTGGAACTGGACAAGATGGAACAGATCCTGAATAAGGTCATCCATCAGGTCCTGAAAGATCCGGGCCGGGGTTTTCTGTTCTGTCGCGCGCTCATTGATCGCGTGATGAACAAGCTGGAACTCTATCAGGACACTTACTATCAGCGGCGGACGGGGCTCGAGTATTACAACGAGGACGAGATCCGCAAGCTGATCGGCGAGCTGGACGGCGGTGAATGGAAGCCGAAGAAGGCCGACGCCGTTTTTTACATGGTGCGCATCAACTATCTTCAGTTGATCTACGAATCCATGCTGCAGTCCTCCGAGGAATTCGTCCGCGAATTCAAGTCGTTGCTCTATCGCATGAAGAACGATCTCATTGTCCCGCTGGAGGACAAGCTCGTTACGCTCGGCCGCGACCTCCAGGGTGAAGTCCAGGAGATGCAGTTCGAGCTGTTGCAGAAGATCAACCCGCTCTACTTTTTTCTCATTTCCAAGAAGGAACTGACGGCCTTCTTTCACGAGTACTTCGCCGAACGTCTCTCCGTCGACGATCTCTCCACCGACGTCGATTTCCTGGAGATGGATCGCGGTGACGACACGCAGCAAATCATTCAGACGTATTTGATCGGCCAGTACGGGCTCGCGGTCCTTGAGAAGACTCCGACGGAACTGGAGAACTTCATTATCGAAGAACTGGGCGCGGAGATCCTGGAGCTGGAACCCGACGCCGTCCGCGAACGCCTCTACGGAGAGGGCGAGGAAGATACGGGGCTGCAAATCGCCGACTCCACGATGAACCGCATCGAGGTGGAGAACCTGCGCCTGGGGCTGTATAAAATCATCCGCCGTCGCTTCGAGGGCTTTAACTTCGAAAACATCAGCATTAAGAAGCTCCTGGATGAGCGCAAGGTTCCGGTGAAGAAAGTTCTGGAGCGCCTGGATACGTTTTCGCGTCCGTACACGACGGCCGACATGCGCGGCCTCAAGGGCATGGAGTACTATCGCACGATCACGCAGTTCGATCTGAACGTCTTCGAAGAAGGCGACACGGCTCCGGAGCGCGGCGCCAACGATCTGCCGGCGCGTATGGATCACTACGTAAAACGTTCCGATGCGAAGCCGAACATCTCCGTGGAAACCTTTACGGTGCCGAACCTGTGCAAGCCCTACGAAATGATTTCCATCGGCATCGTCCTCGGTTTTCCGCTGTATCGCGTCGACGGCTTGCGGGACAGCGCGCGGGATTATCACGCCATCCTCGACGATCGTTCGCATCCCATGCACCTGTTCAATCATCCTTCTTACGATGCGCGTTATTTTCCGGATCCGTACCGGGATCGCAACTATCTCAACCCGCGGCAACTCTGGGAAGGCCTGCGGCACTATGACCTCATAGAAAAGGGCGGCAACGGTAAGTTCGTTTACGATGAAACTATGCACGTCGGCCTGCGTTCGATGCACGCCCGCGAGGAGTATCTGGGTTCCGTGCGCAAGGTCATGGACCAGGTGAGCGATGCCGGCGGGGTGCACGAATGCAGCGCGGCGATCCTTGCCCGGGCGATCCTCTCTCTGGGGATGCTCAAGAAGGACTCAAAGAGCGGGCGCCTGAAGTTTCGCCGGGACTACGATCAGGTGGTGCGCGACATTCTCGACGGAGACGGTACCGGCGATCGCGCGGCGAAGTCCGGGCTTTCGAAGGACGAGTACATTGCGAAGCACATCCCGTCGCCTGAGTTTGCCGACGAGCGCGAACTGGTGCAGTTCATGGAAAAACAAATAAGCTGCCGCGAATTTCTGGCCCGGGACGTGGGTCGCATCTTCGACGATACGCGCGGTCACGTCACCGCCGGCGCGGCCATTGAAATTCCGCGCAGCAAGATCGAAGCGATTCCGCTGCCGGAGTTCGCGGACGAGATCGAGTTCTACGACTACTTCGAAAGCCACGGCTCCCTGGAATGGCAGAACTATCTCAAGAACGAACTCGTGCGCATGACCGAGCGGGAAGTGCGTCGTTTTCGTTTGCCGGAAGACCCGACGCTCCTCGATCGCGGCCGCATCCGCAAATACCTGGAAGATCTTTCCGACAAACTTCCGTCCGTCGTCGCCTGGGAAGTGATGGTCAACACGGGCGTGATCAAGTAAAACGTCGCGAGACGTATGTCCTGGATCGACACCGCCTATCATAAACTCGCGAAGCCGCTGCTGTTTCGTCTGGACGCCGAGACCGCCCACGAACTCGCCGCGGCGCTGATCACCCACACCGGAACGTTTCCCGGCTACGAACGTTTGCTCGGATTGTTGCTCGGCTACTCATCGCCGCGCCTGCGCCAAACCGTTTGCGGTGTGGATTTTCCCAATCCGGTGGGTCTCGCCGCCGGCTTCGACAAAACCGGCGCCCTGTATCCGTATCTTGCGCACATGGGTTTCGGTTTCGTCGAGTGTGGAACCTTTACGGCCCACGGCCAGCCCGGTAACGAACGTCCGCGGCTGTTTCGCTTTCCGGAGCACAGCGCCCTCGTGAATCGCATGGGCTTCAATAATCCCGGCAGTGCGCGGGCCGCGGAGCTCCTGGATTCTCAGGAGTATTGCGGCGTGCGTGGCATTAACATTGGGAAAAGTAAAGTTGCGGAAATTGACGCCGCGACGGACGACTATCTCATTTCCCTGGAACGCCTGGAGCGATTCAGTGACTACGTCACCGTCAACGTCAGCTCGCCGAATACGCCGGGCCTGCGCAAACTTCAGGGCAAGAAATACTTAAGTGAACTCCTGGGCGCACTGCGCCGGCGCATGGACGAACTGGCCCGGGGGCGGGTGCGCGCGCCGGCCCCGCTCTTTGTCAAGGTCGCCCCGGATCTTACCATGCGGCAACTCGACGCGATTCTCGACGCCGTGTTCGAAAGCAACGTGCAGGGCATCATCATCAGCAACACTACGATCGACAAACATAGCGTGCCCGGCGCCGCGGAAATCGAGGGGGGACTGTCCGGCCCGGCAGTGCGCGAAGTGAGCACGCGTTTGATTCGCCGCGTGTATCGCGAGGCCGGTGACCGCCTCGCAATCATCGGCGTGGGCGGCATCAATTCCGGCGCCGACGCCCTGGAAAAAATCCTGGCCGGCGCGTCGCTTGTACAAATTTACACCGGCTACATCTTTGAAGGGCCGCTGTTGCCGGCGCGGATCAATCGTTACCTCGATGAGTATCTGGAGCAATCCGGAGCAACGCTCGCGGAACTGCGCGGGCGGGATGAAGCGTCGCTTCAGTAAATGTGAATGAGCGTAAATAAGGCTTCAATCGATCTTGCGGATCTTATGATTCATGTTATCCGTTACATTAAGTTATAACTTCGACAACGAAACGGCACAGGAGCATCATTTTTTCTTTACATACCACGCCGACGAACCTAAAACTGGCACGTTATCCCATGGGCGGCGACGATAAAAAAACCATCCGCAGTGTGCGCATCTGGCAGAACATCGACGTCGAGGCCGTGCGCAAACAGCTCATCCTCGTCGACGACCTCTACGGAAGTTGCGGCAACTGCAAACAACTCGGCCTCAACTATCTCAAAGACCGCAAGTGTACGAGCTGCGGCAACGAGTTCCGCTACCTGGCAACGAAGCTGCAGGCCCCGGGTGAAGTGGCGAAGATCCTGAATCGCATCCACAAAGAAGAATTGCCGCTCCAGGTCATTGACCGGGACGATTTCGAACGCGCGAGCGCCCGGGACGCTCTGCAAGATCTTTTTTCGTGAGGTCGGGAGCATGAACGTACAAATATCCGACGGTTTCATGTTAGTGCGTCTGCCCAACGCGGACGCCATCTTTACGCCGGAAGGATCGTGTTCTCTCGATCCGCTGCTGGATCAGGGCGCGGGTCGGCCGGTGCTCCTGGACTTCGCGTTGGTGAAGATGATCACGTCCAGCGGCGTGGGTTTGCTGTTGCACTTTCTGGTTGCCGCGGAAAAGCGCGGGACCCCTACGGCGCTCTACGGCGCCAACGATCTCGTCGCTAAAATCTTCAGTGTCGCCGGTGTGGACGAGATCACGCGCATCTTCGATACCGAGGCGGAGGCCCGTGCTGCTTTCGCCTGAACGATTCATTCTATCCCACTGCTAAGCCGGTATTCCAAACGATCCCTCACGTCAGCGGTTGCCGGCTTTTGGTTGATCGTCGATGCCGAGTAGATTCAAGAGGCCGCGCACCGGGCCAATCTTATGATGAAACTCCATGACGACGAAACACATATCGTCGGCCAGCGCTTTCTGACCGCGAAACTCATCCAGCTCCGCTTCCAGTTGCAGGGGGATGTTCTCCAGCGGAACGAGGCTCTGGCGACTGAGAAACGTTTCCAGACGCCGACTGCCGAAGCTCTCTTCCTGATCGTTGAATGTTTCCGTAACACCGTCACTGTAAAGATACAGGCGATCCTGCGGATCCAGGCGCAGGCGTTCCGCGGCGAAATCGTCGGCGGTAGCGGGCAGGATGCCCACCATATGCTGCGTGCTGGCGAGGCGCTCCACCCGGCCGTTCGTGCGGTGCAGGTACGGACCTGGATGCCCGGCGTTCACGTACTGCATCGCGCCGGTATCGCTGTCCACGATGCATGCAAACATTGTGATGTACTCATTGCCGCTGTAACGATCCATTAAGAATGAATTCATGACGGCGAGGGTTTCAGAAAGATCGGCTCCGCTTTCCAGATGCGCCCGGGCAATGGCGCGCACTGAGCTTACCAGGTAACCCGTCCCCAGGCCGTGGCCGCTGACGTCACCGAGTATGAGGGCGAAGCGGCGCGGTGACAGACGAATGAGATCCAGGTAGTCGCCGGTAACAGAGATGGCCGGATGATTGAAGTACGCCAGGCGGACGTCGTTGAAAGATTGGTCTTCCGGGCCCGGCAGGCTGCGTTGCACGTGGCCGGCGATGACCAGTTCACGAATGCGGCGGCGCTTTTCGATCTCACCCATCAGCAAGGTGTAGTTGTAGATCAACATGCCGACGAGTTTCGCCGCTTCTTGCAGATAACGAATTTCGCGCAGCTCCAGCTTCTGGCCGTTGCGACGATAGCCCACCATCAGCGCGACTCGCACGCCGTCGTCCCCGGAAGGTTCGTCGTCGTCCGCGCGACGACCCGCACTCCAGGGCAGGGCCGGCAATCCGAGTCGGCGTTCCAGACGTCGTCGCCCGCGACCGACGATGCCGATGGCGAGCATGACACGATTTTTGTAGAGATAGTGAAAGAGTTCTTCGCGCCCGCCGCCGGCGTACGTCAGATACGCCGTAACGACGAGACGCTCCGGAGTGATGTAGCGCCACACGGACGAGTCCTTTGAGATGCGTTGCAATCGAGAGCGCCGCAATCGAAAACCCGCGAACGCCGGGCCGGACATGAGAAAGCTGACCTTCTCCAGGTCTAAGGTTTCCTGAACTTCATCCAAGAAGGCGTGGGCCGCCGGCTGAATGCGGCGGTTCGAGGAGAGCAGGGCCGCCATGCGTTTTAAGGAGTCGGCCAGGCGGGCGTCCGGGCGCAAGATGCGTTTCTCGAAGAAGGTCGAGAGCGCTCGCCGCGCCGGATCGAGAAAGAACACCAGAATCAAAATGAATACCAGGTTCACGATCCACTGATACCGCGCTTCCTGCTCCGGTAACAGCAGGCTGTGCGACAGCAACACGACGCCGTAGATGCTCACGAAGAGCGTTGTCGCCAGGGTGGCGGTGATGGAGTGCGTGAGCACGAATTGAAACGGAATGATGTGCAGGCGATACGTACTGTAGATGAGCGCCACCGGGAAGATCACGCCGGTGAACGTGAGATAATCCATGGGGACGCCGAAGTCAAAACCGCTGAGACCCAGCGCGACCCACGAGAGGGGCAGGAAAAAACCCAGGAGCGTGCCCAGGAACAACACCCAGCGTTTAAACTTTTCGACACGATCTTCGGTGGAACGCAGGGCGTTCTCCAGTTGCATGCCCACTACCACGGTGAGTGCGACGAGAAAGGCGTACAGGCCGAGCCGGGTAAGATTGGTGATCGTCTCGGCATTCTCGCGGCCCACGTAGGCGATCAAGCTCAAGAATAAAAAGACGATCACCTCACCGACGATGATGTAACCGGAGACCTCCTTGCCGGTGGTGCGCAGGCCCATGTTAAAGAGGGCCAGGGGCAGGGCCAGGCCGGAGATCTGGAACAACAGCTCCAGATCGTGGTACGCTGTAATTGCCACAAAAGAAAAGTTAAAGATGCCCAGGAAGAAACACAGGGCGGCCAGATGGATGTCGTTGGCGCTCTGTAAAAACCAGGCGGCGCAGATGACGTAGATGAAAGAAAACAGAATGAACCACTTAAAATCCAGGGCCACCCGCCAGCGATGATTCTCCACCAACCGCATGAAACCCGTGCCGGCGTCGCTGTGGACCATCACCGGCTCACCGGACTCGAAGATCGCGTTCCGGGCCGCCGGATCGCTGCCGTCGATCTCGAAGAAACGTCGCGTTTCGAACTCGTCCGCGCCGGGACCGATGGGCAAGACGGCGCCGCCCGGAGTCGCGTAGCGCGGGAGCCGGTAGCCGCCGCTGTCCATCACGACGTAGTAGGCCAGCCCCAGAACCAGAACGCACAGCGGATAAATAATCTGCCCGATCCGCATCAGCGTAGCTCCAGCAGGGGCGTGCCGCCGAAGTCCAGAGACAGGACGTCACCGGATTGCAATTCGATGAAGTTACGCCAGCCCGGTGACACCAGCACTCGTGACGGTCGTTTCAAATCCCGTACGCGAAAGTGATCGCCGTCCATTAAGACGACGACCGTTCGTTCCGACGGCACCAGCTCGGCGATGAGGGTTTCCACCGGATACTCGCGGCGATCTGCTTCCGGATACTGTTTGATGTAGGTCAACAAACGGTACATGGTTACGTTGGTCTCGCGCTGAATGTACGAGTAGAGATGGCCGAGCATCCCGTAGAGGATGATGCCGGCGGCGCTGGTGGCCCGGTCCGCGGCGAGCACCACGAGATACCAGCGGCCTTCGCGGGTGGGAAAGAATTCCAGGATCGCCGGCGCCGCCGCGGAAGAACGCCGCACGGCGAAGTTCGGGATGTCCGGTAACTTTGTATCGTGTAAAGTTTGGCGGACCTTCTCCGCGGAGATCAGTTCTTCGTCGTAGGGGCGACTGTCGATGATGCGATGCGAGAGGATGTTGTTTTGAATGCTCACGCCGGCCTTGTCGCCGAAGAACGTGAGCGCCTGCTCCGCGTGTTTGTGGCGCACCGGCTCGTGCAGCGCCAGGAAACCCAGCACGCGCCGACGAAAAACGAAAGGTTGCAGCAGCACCGCGCCCATGTCCTCCAGGCCGCGCCGGAGCAGCGGCGGCAGGCGCGGATCGTCGAAGTGCACCGTACGATTAAAGTTTCGCAACGCGCGCAGGAAGTCTTCGTTCGTGCGCTCCCCGGCATGGCGGGATTCGTGCAGATGGCCGTTGCGGTAGAGATGATAACGAAAAAAGCGCCGCGACGGATCCAGGATGGCCATGCGCGCGTGCCGGACCCCGAGCCACTGCATGAACTCCGGAAAGATCTCACGGACGAGGGCGTCCATGGTGAACTGCCGCGCCACCACGTCGAGATGGTGAAAGTCCCGCCCGAAGAACGCCGAGAACTCCCGGCGTTGCAGCACGTTTTGTAAGATGCGTTCCCGGGCCGGAAAGAGAATCAACACGGCGATGATGATGAACAGCACCGTCACGATCTGGTTGTGCATGACCAGGCTGTCCGGCGTAAGAAAGGCGATGAGATAGTACGTCAGCACGACGCCCACGCCGAAGGACAGCGAAAACAGCGAACGCCGGAAGCGTCGGCTTTCCCGGAGGCGCAGAATCCGCCGCCGAATTTCGGATAGAATCTTCACGTGGTGTATTCGCTGTTCAGATGAACGTAGGCCTGGCTCAAGTCCGAGGCCCACACGCAGTCCGCGGCCTCGCCGGCGCCCAGGGCCACCGTCATCTCGACAATGTCCGCATCTTGAATGTACTGCGAAAGATCGCGCAGCAATGCCGCGTCGCCGACGGCGTCGTGCAACGAACGTTCTCCAAAGTAGATGCGCAGCTTCTCAATGGCCAGGGCCGGCCGCTCCGGTTCCTTGCCCACGGCCATGACCAATCGTCCCCAGTTCGGATCGGCGCCGTGAATGGCCGTTTTCACCAGTGGGCTGTTTGCAATGCGTCGGGCAACTCGCAGGGCCTGGCCAGGATCGGCGGCTTCGATCACCCGCACGGAAAAGATGCGCTTCGCTCCCTCGCCGTCGCGCACGATCATCAATGCCAGGCGGCGCGCCAGGTCCAGGAGCGCCCGAGCGAATTCGCGGTCCTGTTCCGAGAAGCCGTCCACGTCGGCGAGTCCGGAAAGATCGTCAACGTGCACGGGCAGATTCGCCAGGGCCCGCGCCGCCGCTTCCGGAAAACGGATGCGTACGCCGGAGGCGCCGTTCGCCAGCATGGCCGCCGTATCGCTGGTGGAGGTATCACCGTCCACGCTGATGCGATTGAACGTGCGCTGCATGATCGCGTGAAAGAGCCGCCTGAGATCGGCCGCGTCGATCTCCGCGTCGGTAATGAAGTACGTAAGCATGGTCGCCATGTCCGGCATGATCATGCCGGCGCCCTTGGCAGCCCCGGCCAGGCGTGCGCCGCTCCGGAGTTCCAGGTGTCCGGTCTTGCGGTAGGCGTCGGTGGTACGGATCGCTTCGGCGAACTCCTCGAACGGTGGTAACTCAGACTGGCTAGAATCTAATGCTCGTAGATTAGCCGGAATGTCCGCGCAGGCGCCTTGCAACTTTTCGGCGGGCAGCGGCCGACCGATGACGCCGGTGCTGGACGGCAGGATCGCCTGCGCGTCCAGGCCCAGAGCGCGCGCCGCTTCTTCACAGGAACGCCTTGCGATTTCCAGACCGGCGGGACCGGTGGCGACGTTGGAATTGCCGGAGTTGACCATGATCGTTTGCAGGCGACCGGCGGCGGCGTGTTCGCGGCCCACGATGACCGGCTGTCCCGGATACATGTTCTGCGTAAACAGTGCCGCCGAGGTGCACGGACGTTTGCTGTGGATCACGCCGAAGTCCGGGCCGCGGCCGGCGGCCTTGATGCCGATGTACTTTCCAAATGCGAAGAACTCGCGCGGGTACGGTGATGCGTCTGCAGACATATGAAGCGCTCAGGAAAATCAGCCGCCGGGAAGCTGTCAATTTGGTCCCGGCAAAATCTCCACCATCCTTGATTGCATGCCGGCGGAAGGATCCCACTGGCGCGGGTAGCCCACGGAGCATTCGACGAAGCGTACACCGTCGATGCGCCGATCCCGGCGGATGTGGATGTGACCGAAGGCCACGGTGTGCACGGGAAAGCGCCGGTGCCAGTCTTCGGTGGCGCGACTGCCGCACCAGAGGATGAACGGCGGGATGGCCGGCAGCCCGGCGATCTCTTCGCGCAGGGGATAGTGATTGATCAGAACGAAGGGCCCCGTATCGCCGGAGCGCATTTGCTCTTCCAGGCGCTGCTCGCTGTAGCGAATGCGCTCCCGGCACCAGGCCGCACGGTCCGGGTACGGATCGCTGTGCAGCAGGTCTTCGTCGGCGCAGACGATGCCCCGTTGCCGGGAGTAATCGACGGCTTCGTCGGCGGGAAGGTCGCGGGGCACGGCGTCTCCGCGAAAGCTGTAATCGTACAAAGTGAACTGCGGGACGATGGTGCACGCCGGGCCGGGGCCCGGCCATTTGACGTACTCGTCCTCGGGGCTCGACACGCCGTAGCGCCGGCAGAGTTCGACAAGCCGGCGATACTTCGCTTCGCCCCGGGGAGCGGACGGGGACTCGCTGAGCGTCCAGAGTTCATGATTGCCGGGAACCCAGAAGACCCGGGCAAAACGCTGCGTGGTGATGTGCAGGCAGGCTTCGAGTTCCTCCTCGGTCTCGCAGACGTCGCCGCCGAGGATGAGCCAGTCGTGAGGATGATGGGGGACGGCCTGGAGGGCCTGGAGGTTGGTTTCGTGACCGATGTGCAGATCGCTGAGCGCGTAGAGTTTCATGCGGACGCCGGGCCAGGCCCGTACGTCTTTTTGTACTCCGGAAGCGCGGCGCTTTCAATCAAAATACGCACGCTCTGAAGGCCGGGCGCCCGGCGGAAATCGGAAAAAATCAGTCTTTGCCGAGGACGTCGGCGAACTTCTTGAGGTAGTCTTTGACCAGGCCGATGACTTCTTCTTTTTTGTCCGGCTGGCAGAGGACACCGCCCGAAATCAGGGCCTGGGAACCGTCCTTGTCCCGAAGGTGAAAGCGTAACTCGCCCCCTTCGGTCTTCGCCTCGATTTGAAATGATCCGGCACTTTCCGTGAATCCTGCGTCTGTCATACCTGCTTCCTGGTAATTAGACGATCCGGTATCTTTCTTCGCGTGCAGGATATATTACTTTTTTTAGAATCCTGTAAAATTTTGCAAGGTGTCCCTCGTACGAAACTAAGCATTTAGTACTATTTTTACAATGTGACATAATTCCGAAACCGGACGCTAAAGGACGCCGCAGGAAATCCGACATGGATAGGGTGAAGGCACGGAAGAATATGACTTCGAAGATTTCTCTGATCGGTAGATTCGGGAGCGGTATTGTCGCGGGCGCCCTGGCCCTGGGTTCCCTGGTCGCGGCCCCGAGCACCGGCAACATCGAAAACGTCGGCGAGCCCATCAACTCGCCCCTGGACGAATTCGCCCCGTCGCTCACGGCGGACGGCAAGACGATGGTCTTCAACTCCAAGAAACTCGGCGAGCGCTACCAGGACCTGTTCATCTCGCACTTCAAAGACGGCAAGTGGACGACTCCCGAACCGCTGGCGCGACTCAACTCGCTCTACAACGACGAGGCCCCGTACATTACGCCGGACGGCAAGGTCCTCTTCTTCGCCTCGGATCGGGACGGCTCAAAGGAAATGCCGAAGGATGAATCCGGACGCATCAAGGTCTCTTTCGATATCTACTGGTCGCGTCTCGAAAACGGACAGTGGTCGCTGCCCCTGCCGGTACCGGGCGAGGTCAACACCGAACACCACGAGCGTTCGCCGTCCCTGGATCTCAAGACGGGCTTTTTGTTTTTCGCGCGCTGGCCCTTTGGTGACTTCGATCGTTCGCAGATCATGGCCGCAAAGTACACGAACGGCCGGTTCGTCGGCACCGCGGTCCTGCCGGAATCCATCAACGCCGGCTACCAGGAAGCCGGCTTCACCCCGGCCCTCGAACGTGACGGCTTTTATTTTTCTTCGCGGCGTCCCGGTGGTGTCGGCGGTTGGGACGTCTACTTCGTGCCGCTCACGAAAGAAGGCGGCTTCGGTGAGATCGAACACCTGGGGCCCGAGGTCAACTCCGAGGCCGACGATATCTACTATTCCGTGCGCGACAACCGCGGTTTCTTGAGTTCGAATCGCGAGGGCGGCCTCGGTCGTTACGACATCTACGGCGTGCCGGGCAGGGCCGAACTGGTCTTTGTCGTAAAAGACAAAAAGACCGGCAAGGCCGTCGCCGCCGCGGCCGAGGTGGAGCGGGGCGGGGAGAAGAAGAACCGCCAGGCCGCCGCGGATGGTCGTTTTACGGAGCAGGCCGGAGCGGAACGCGTTGCCGTGCGCATTCGCCACAAGGGTTACCTTCCGTTCAGTGAAACTTACGCGGGCAAGTCCGGCGAGCACGTCATTCAACTGGTGCCCATCGAGAAGGACGCGTCGTTCGACGTGCACGCCATCTACTTCGATGCCAACGAGGCGCAGTTGAAGCCCGAATCGTATCCCGTGCTCGACGAACTGGCGAGTTTTCTCGCGGACAACGCGAAGTTGAAACTGGAAATCATCGGACACACCGACCTGCACGGTGATTTCGAGTACAACATGGATCTTTCCCGCAAGCGTGCGGACGCCGTGCGCGAGTATCTCACGGGGCGGGGCGTCGCCGGCAATCGCCTGACGACGAAGGGTGCCGGTTATACGCGGCCGGTGATCCGGCAAAAAGGCGGCGACGCGGACGCTAAGAACCGGCGGACGGAATTTAAGATCATCGGATTGGAATAGGGCGCGATCAGTTTGAGGTGGACGACGCGCGCGCTGCGGCGAAAGCTGCACGGGCATGAAGTCCCTGCTTCAAATTTCGAAGCTCAAGAAAAGTTACGGCGAGCGTTTGCTCTTCGAGGACGCCACCGCCGCCTTCGTGGAAAAACGCAAGGTCGGCGTGATCGGTCGGAACGGCGCCGGAAAGTCTACTTTATTTAAGATCATCCTGGGCCAGGAAGAGGCCGACGACGGCGAAATCATCCGCAGTCGCGATCTGAAGCTCGGTTACGTCGAGCAGCACGCCCCGTACCGGCGCGGCGAAAGCGTGCAGGATTTTCTGCTGCGCTACACCGGCCGCGAAATCTGGGAGTGCGCTCGCATGGCGGCGCGCTTCGGGATTCGAGGTCCCATGCTGGAAGCGGCGGTGGACGAACTCGCCGGCGGCTACCAGATGCGCGTGAAACTCACCGCCATGTTGCTGGGCGATCCGAACCTGCTGCTACTCGACGAACCCACGAACTACCTGGACCTCGGCACGCTCCTGATGCTCGAACGTTTTTTGCGCGAGTACAACGGCGCCGTTTTAATCATCTCTCACGACCGCGAGTTTCTGAAACGGACCACCGAGCACACGCTGGAGGTGGCGGACGGTACCGTGTTCCTGTACCCCGGGGATCTGGAAGAGTACTTCGCCTTTCAGGAGGAGCGTCGCGAGCAGCAACTCAAGATGTACAAAAACGTCGAGGCGCGGCGCAAAGAATTGCAGAGCTTCGTCGATCGCTTTCGCGCGAAAAACACAAAGGCCACGCAGGCGAAGTCCAAACAAAAACAAATCGACAAACTGCCGACCATCGAGATCGAGCACGCCGTGCGCGGGGTGGAGATTCGCATTCCGCCGGTTCCGGAGCACCAGGCGCGCTCGAAGTCTGCGGTGCTGCGCGTTGAGGATCTTTCGATCGGTTACGGGGCCGACGGTGAAGCCGGCGCTAAGTTTGTCGCAAAGAACATTAGCTTCAACATCGGCGGCGGTACGCGTCTGGCCGTGCTCGGGGACAACGGCCAGGGTAAGTCCACATTGTTGAAGACCCTGGCCGGGGTGCTGGAGCCGCTCGCGGGCGGCTTTCGTTGGAAGGACGGCCTGAACGTTGCGTACTATGCGCAGCACGTCTACAATCTGGACGAGTCCGTGGACATTCTTACCACGCTGGATCGCATGGCCGCGCCGGGCGTCATGCGTCAGGAAATCCTGGACATGGCCGGAGGTTTTTTGTTCTCCGGAGACGACGTGCGCAAGTCCGTGGCGGCATTGTCCGGCGGCGAACGGGCGCGCGTGGCTCTCGCGGGTTTGCTGCTCGGCGGCTGCGACGTGTTGTTGCTCGATGAACCCACGAACCACCTGGACTTCGAATCGGTGGAGGCCCTGGGGCACGCGTTGCGCGGTTGGAACGGCACCACGTTGTTCGTGAGCCACGATCGCACATTTGTTAAACTTGCGGCCACCGAAATCTTAGAAATGAAGGACGGCGCCGCGGAGTTCTATCCCGGCAGCTACGATGAATACGTTTACAGCCTGGAGCAGCGCCTGGACGAGGATCGGTTCGATGAGGCGGTCCCGGAAAAAGGCGGGCCGGCCCCGGTCGACAAAACGACGGGGGCGGACGACGAGGCCGGAGAGAATGTGTACCTGCGGCGCAAAGAATACCAGGCGGAACTGAAAGTGCTGCGCAAGGAACTGCGGGAACTGGAGCCGCGGCTGGCGAAGCTGGAGCAGGAACGCGACGAACTGGTGGAGTTCTTTTCCGGCGGCGAGTACGACGCGGATCGCGATGCGCGGCTCAAAGAAGTGCAACGTTTGCTGGAAGACATCGAAACGAAGTGGCTCGGCGCACAGGAACGCGCCGAGCATCTCGAACAGCTCATTGCCGTGAAGAACTGATCTTACTTCCAGGCAACAAAACGCAAGCGTACGTAATCCGCGTGCCACTCGCCGTCGTAGAACAGTTGTGGCCGCGCGATCTCCTGCGCCGTCCGCCACATTGCGTCTCGCTCTGCGCCGGTAACGTCCGCTGCGATGGACGAGCCGAATGTTTCGAGCCAGCCTGCAATGCCCTCGGGCAACACCGGGCGGCGTTTGAGTTCATGGACCTGAATGTCGCGAAAGCCTGTGGCGTTCAGCATCGCCGCGAACTCCGCCCGTTCGGGAAAGTGCCAGGGAAATTCCGGCGCAGGATGGCCGGCACGATGACAGGCCGTCGTGACCGCATCGCGAATGATGCGTACATTCGCCCCGCCGCCGAACTCGCCGACGAACAAACCGCCGTTTCTTAAGGCTCGGTGAGCGCCGGTTAAGACGGCAGCTTTGTTCCGGATCCAGTGGAGCGTGGCGTTCGTAAAGACGACGTCGAAGGCGTTCACGAAAGACGCCTCGTCTTTCAGGGCGTCGGCGTCCAGGACGCGCGCGGTCAAGCGTGATGTGCGGCGTGCCTGCGCCGCCGCGATCATCTCCGGGCTGCTGTCGATGCCCGTGACGACGGCGCCCCGTTCGGCCAGGCGCTCGCTCAATACGCCGTCGCCGCAGCCGAGGTCCAGGACGGTGCGGTCGCGCAGTTCGGTGTGCTGTTCCAGAAATTCCAGGACGTCCGCGCCGAGGTGATCGGCCACAAAGCCGGCGGCGCTGCGATATTTCGCGGGATCCCAGCAGGTGTTCGGTGTGTGCATGCGGGGATAATAACATGCGAATCGATATTTGAGAAATAGATAGTCGCTATGATTGCTATGCCTGTTTGTTATAGGTGGCTTTCCGCGGAATGATGCCGCAAATCCCACTTGCTTCGCCAACCCCGCGCGGTAATCCTGCATTATGTCCACTCGCCGGGTCTGGAAGATTCATCGTGCCGGGAGCATTGACCGGCTCCGTTTCGTGGAGCATGCCGCCGTTCCGGCGCAACTCGCTCCGGGGCACGCCCGCATCGCCGTGAAGGCTGTGGGCCTGAACTTCGCCGACGTCTTTGCCTGCCAGGGCCTCTACTCGGCCACACCGAAGGGCGAGTTCACGCCGGGTCTCGAGTTCGCCGGCGTGGTGGAAGCGGTGGCCCCCCCATCGCCGGAAGAGAAGCGCGCGGCCCGCAAGAAAAAAGCGAGCGGCAAAAAGACGAACGCTCGCGACTCGCTGCGACCCGGTGACGACGTCATGGGTGTCATTCGTTTCGGGGCGTACACCGATCGCCTCGACTTACCGGTGCACTTTCTGCGCAAACTTCCAAAGAAATGGAGTTACGCCGAGGGCGCCGCATTTCTCGCCCAGGGTTTTACGGCCTACTACGCGTTGCATGAGCTCGGCGCACTTAAGGCCGACGACCTGGTGCTCGTGCATTCGGCGGCGGGCGGTGTCGGCCTCATCGCCCTGGATATGATCGCGCAGGCCGGGGCCCGGGCCGTGGCAACGATCGGCAGCGAGTCCAAGATTGCCGTGTTGCAGGAACGCTGCGGCCTGGACCGCGCGAACATCATCGTGCGCGACGGCAAACCCGACGCGAAACGTTTTGCCGCGCAGCTGGATGCGGTGTTGCAGCACAACCATCGAGAAGGCTTCGCACTCATCCTGGATTCACTGCTGGGCCCGTACTTCCAGCCCGCTTTCGATCGACTGTCGCCCATGGGTCGCAGCATCGTCTTCGGTTCGGCGTCCATGATGACCCACGGCAATCGTCCGCACTATCTCAAACTTGCCTGGCGTTATCTGCGTCGGCCGCGCCTGGACCCGCTGGCCATGATCTCCGCGAATAAAAGCGTGATGGCGTTTAATTTGATCTGGCTGATGCAGCACATCCAAAAGTTTGCGGAATTGTACGACGCCATGCTCTCCACGAAACCCCGGGCGCCCCTCATCGGTCATCGCTTTCCTTTGGAGAAGGCCGTGGACGCGCTGAAGTTTTTTCAAAGCGGACGTTCCGTCGGCAAAGTTGTGCTGGAGTGCGATTGAACCGTGCAGCGGCCCGTCACCGAACTCAAGGGCGTGGGCCCGGCGCGGGCTAAGGTTCTCGAAGCGGAGGCCGGCATTCGCACGGTGGGAGACCTGCTCTACTACTTTCCCCGTCGCCGGGTGGACCGGTCCATTACGACGAACTCCACCATGATGAACGTCGGCGATACGGTCACGATGATCGTTACCGTGGCGAGTACCTTCGTGGCCCACGGCCGGCGTTCGCGACTCATGGCGAAGTGCCGGACCCCCGGTGGTGAAGCGGTGACGTTGATCTGGTTTCGCGGCGTGCAGTACTTTCGGAACGTCATTCATCAGGACGAAACGTTGATCGTCTCGGGCAAGCTGGAGTTTTACAACGGCATGCAGATCGCCCATCCGGACTTCGAGGTCCTGGATCCCGACGACGAAAACGAACTGCTGCATACCGGCCGCATCATCCCGCTCTACGCCTCGGGCGAGACGTTGCGCAAGAACCACCTGGACAGCCGCGGCTTTCGGCGTTTGATCTCGGCGGCGTTGAACGACCTGCCCGACCTGGAAGTGCCGGAGATGGTTCCCGCGGAGTTGATGGTAAAACACAATCTCATGAACCGGCTGGCCGCCTTGCGGAACATCCATTATCCGGAGGACGAACAGGTACTACAGGAAGCCCGGCGCCGTCTGAAATACGAGGAACTGTATTTATTTAACATCTTAATGTATCATAAGTCGCTGTTACGCGAGGGATTCCCGCGACGCGTGACGCCGCTGCCCTTCGGCGAGGCCCCATCATACACGAAGTTACTCGAAGCCTTGCCGTTCGAATTTACCAACGACCAGCAGGTCGCCGTGCGCACCATCGTCACCGAGTGTCGCGGCGAACACAGCGAAGCGTATCTGTTACAGGGAGACGTCGGTTCCGGGAAGACCGTGGCCGCCCTGGCCGTGGCGTTGCACTATGCCGATGCCGGCGTGCAGAGTGCAATCCTCGCGCCCACCGAAGTTCTGGCGCGGCAGCATTATCGCACGTTCACCGAACTGCTCGGCCTGGAAGGAGCGAATCGCGTGGAGCTGTTGCTCGGCGGCGGGCGCAAGAAAGACCGCGAGCTGCGCCTGGAGCGCATCGGCAACGGGGAGGCGGAACTGGTAATCGGCACGCATAGTTTATTAGAGGATAACGTCGTATTTCACAGGCTCGGCTTCGTGGTGATCGACGAGCAGCATCGCTTCGGTGTCGGCCAGCGCGGGACGATCCGCGCGAAGGGCATGAACCCCGACACGGTCGCCATGACCGCCACGCCGATTCCGCGCACCTTGTGTTTGAGTGAGTTCGCCGATCTAAAACTGGTGACGCTGCGCGAGAAGCCGGCCGGTCGCAAGCCCGTGCAGACCATGTGGTTGAAAGAGGATCGTCGCGCCGCCATGTACAAAAGCGTACGCAAGCACGTCGCCGCCGGCCGTCAGGCATACATCGTCTATCCCATGATCGCCGAGTCGGAGAAGATCGACCTCAAGGCCGCCACGGACGGGTACGAGGAGTTATCGCAAACGATCTTCCCCGATTTTTCCGTGGCGTTACTGCACGGTCGACTGAAGGCGCCGGAGAAAGACGCGGTGATGAACGACTTCCGCGCCGGTAAGGTTCAGATTCTCGTGAGCACGACGGTCATTGAAGTGGGCGTGGACGTGCCCAACGCCACGGTGATGATCATCGAGCATGCCGAACGTTTCGGAATCTCCCAATTGCACCAGCTCCGCGGACGCGTCGGCCGGGGGACGGAAGAATCCTTCTGCGTGCTTATGTCCGATGCCGATAACGACGAGGCCGTGGAGCGTCTTACTGCCGTCACCGAAAGTCAGGACGGTTTTCATCTGGCAGAGGTGGACATGAAGATTCGCGGGCCCGGGGAATTGCTGGGGCTGCGGCAACACGGCCTGCCGGGATTCCGCATCGCCGACCTGGTGTATGACAGGCAGTTGACGGAGGCCGCGTATCAGGACGCGCGGGCGTATCCCGACGTCGGTGAGACGGGGCGGGAGTTCATTCGCAAGCAGTTCGAGCAGGGCGTGGTGATCTTTCCGAATTAATAGTGGACGCTGCTCCGCTAATTCCGGTATACGTGTTGCGGACATTGTCGTGGCGCGCATGCTTTCTAAGACCCTCAATCTGCTCTCGGAATTTTCCATCCCTCTGATCGCCGGCGTTGTTGTCGCCGTCATCTTCGCCAACGTAGACTACGAACTCTATCATCACCTCATGGACGAACCCATGTTCGGCGAGGGGGTGAAGATCTTCGGCCATACGGTGACGTTTCATTTCTTGATGAACGACATCTTCATGGTGTTCTTCTTCGGCATCGCCGCGGTGGAGATTACCCAGGCCGTGTTGCCCGGCGGTTCCTTGAATCCGGTCTCCCGGGCCATCAACCCGTTGCTGGGAACCCTCGGCGGCGTCTTCGGACCGGTGGGCGTGTACTTCCTGCTCTGCATCGCACTGGATGTTCCGGATATCGTCTACGGGGGCTGGGGCATTCCCACGGCCACGGACATTGCGCTGGCCTGGCTCGTGGCCCGGGTCGTCTTCGGGAACAAACATCCGGCCGTGTCGTTCTTGCTGCTGCTTGCCGTGGCGGACGACGCCCTTGGCCTCGGCATCATCGCCATCTTTTATCCGGACCCGCACCATCCCGTGGAGCCGATCTATCTGCTGCTGGTCGCGGCGGGCATTGCCTCCGCCTATCTGCTGAGCCGCTTTCACGTTAAGAACTTCTGGCCCTATATTTTGATCGCCGGTACTTTATCCTGGTGCGGTTTGATCATGGCGCACCTGCATCCGGCCCTGGCACTGGTGGTGGTCGTGCCGTTTATGCCGGCGGGACACGGCGAGCACGCCCAGCTCTTTGCGGACGAGCACGAGCATACGACGCTCGCGAACTTCGAGCACTTCTTCAAGATCCCGGTGGACCTGGGGCTCTTCGGTTTCGGCCTGGCAAACGCCGGGGTGCAACTGTCGGGCATTTCCGATGTAACCTACGTGGTCCTCGGCGCTTTGATCATCGGCAAGACCGTGGGCATCACGGCGTTCAGCCTGGCGGGTCACGCGGTGGGCTTCAAACTACCGGAAGGACTTTCGAAGCGCTCACTGGTGATGGCCGGGCTCATTGCCGGCCTCGGACTGACGGTGGCGCTCTTCGTGGCGGCCCAGGCGTTTACGGATCCGCAGATCCAGGGGGCGGCCAAGATGGGCGCGCTGCTATCGGGCGGCGTGGCGTTCCTGGCGATCATCCTGGGCCGACTGCTGCGCATTGAGCGTGTGGACTGACTCAGGCGCGCGGTTTGTCGACGATACCGTTGGCGCGGCGTTGCCGTTGCAGGGCTTCGAGATGATCACGGACCTCTTCGATCACTTGGTCTTTGACGTCGGCCACCATGCGATCGGCGAGGCTGTAGACCTGATGATCGCCGGGAGTATGCAGGCGCGGTTCGGACGGGTCGGGAGTCGGCATGGTTATAGTATCGGTTCATAGTTCCTCCGGCCACAGAGGCACGGAGGACACAGAGCAAGAAGTTATGGATTTGATTCGCTCGCTCAAAGGCGTAGCGTTTGAGGAGGCCGTCAGGCCGACGTGCGCAGCACGCGAGCGAATGATAATGGCCGGCGCCAGCACAAAACAGGACGTTTTGTGCGTATGAATTTATGAGGAGAATCGTGCATGGGCGAGGCCTGGAGGGCCGAGCACGTGCGCAACTGTTATGGAAACGATTACGCCGAAAGAACTGCATGCCATGCGCGAGTCCGGAAAGAAGGTCTTCCTGGTCGACGTGCGCAATCCGGATGAGTGGTCCCAGGTGCACGCCACCGATGCGGCCCTCTATCCGCTGCCCGACTTCGACGCCATGGCGGTGAAAAAGAAATTCGAAGAGGGCACCTACGATGACGTGCGCATCTTCGCCATTTGCCGTAGCGGCGCGCGCTCGGCCCAGGCGGCGGGTATGCTCGAATCCGTGGGTGTCGACGCCGTCAACGTGACCGGTGGAACCATGCAGTGGGAGGCCGACGGCCTGCCCGTGGTTCACGGCGACAGTGCGTAAGCGAATACACCGCGAGTACCTCGGGCCGGACCACGGCTACTGGTACACCGTGCGGCGCTCTCTGTACAAAGGGCGCACGCGCTTTCAAAACGCCGAGATCGTCGAAAGCGAAACCTTCGGTCGCGTGATGTTACTGGACGGCATCACGCAACTCTACGAAACGAAAGAGTTTCAGTACCACGAGCCGCTGGTGCATCCGGCTCTGTGCGCGCATCCGAAGCCGCGCTCGGTGTTGATCATCGGGGCGGGAGACGGCGGAGTGTTGCGTGAGGTTGCGCGTTATAAAAACGTCGAGCACATCGACATGGTGGAACTGGACGGCGGTGTCATCGAACTTGCCCGGGAACATCTGCCCGAAGTGCATGCCGGCGCCTTCGACGATCCTCGTGTGCAGGTGCATATTGCCGACGGCCGGGCCTTCGTGGAAGGCCGGCGCGGCGAGTACGACGCCGTGCTCATGGACATGACCGATCCCCAGGGGCCGTCGGTTCTGTTGTATACCCTCGAATTTTTTCGGGCCGTGCGCCGGGCCCTGCGCGATGATCGCGGGGTTTTCGCCATGCATGCGGAGTCGCCGGACGATCGCCCGGCGGCGTTTGCTTCGATCCTGCGCACGAATCGCAAGGTCTTTCGGCACGTGAGCCCGCTGTTTCAGTTCGTACAACAGTACGGCACGAACTGGTGTTTCCTGCACAGCAGCGCGGCGACGAACGTGGCGGCGCTGAAGCCGGCCGTGGTCGATCGTCGCCTGCGGTCTGCTAAGGTACGCGGACTACAGGTTTACAACGGGGAAGCGCACCGTTCCATGGCCGCGTCCCGGCCGTACATCGATGCGCTAAGAAAACATCCGGACGCCCGCGTGATTCGCGACGCCGCGCCCGAGTTTCCGGATGCCTTCGAGAACGTGGGGTGATTCGTCGCGACGCGCTTCACGGCTCATTTATTCCAGGTCCGCCAAAAACTCACCGGCAATTTTCAGAAATTCGTCCGCCGCCGTATAGTGGAGCCAGTGGCCGTGTCCCGCAACCGTTTCGATGCTCGCGTTCGGAAAACGTGCGCGGATCAAATCGAAGTCGTCGTCCGTAACGTAGTCGGAGTCGCCGCCGCGAATGAACAAGGTCGGGCCGTCGTACGTTGCCTGGCCGAGCTCGATGCCCGAAGTAAACGCCGCATCCTTTAGTACGGGCACGTTGACCTTCCAGCGATAGCCGCCGTCGTCCCGGCGTTCCAGGTTCATCTGTAAAAACTGGCGGACCATGTCCGTTTGCACGTGTTGCCGCATGCGCTCGTCGATTTCCTGGCGCGACTGCGCATCGTCCACGCGCACCGAGAGCGCGGCGAATTCCTGATCGTGATGCGGCGGATACGAGCGCGGTGCGATGTCCACCACGATGAGCGCGCGTGTGCGCTCCGGATATGTCAGTGCATAGGCCATGGCCGCGACGCCGCCCATGCTGTGGCCGAGCACAGTGGCATTGTCGATGTTGTGATGCTTCGTCCAGCGAAGCAGATCTTCGCGCAGATCGTCCAGCGTGTGACTGTCCGCGTGCGGGGACGCGCCGTGGTTGCGTAGATCCAGGGCGTAAACATCCAGGCCCTCGTTCGCATGAAGACGTTTCGCAACGCTGGTCCAGTTGCGCGAAGAGCCGAAGAGCCCGTGCAGAATGAGCAGCGGCGGCCGCCCCGGAGCCTCTTCGCGTTCGTAGTGCAGCAGGATTTCGTTCATAGTTTTCGTGCGGGGGAAAGAATGATTGCAGCGCTCTCGCGCGCGATTTTTTTCATGATAGTATGTTTTTCGAATCGCGACAACCGGAGACGGCTCCGGCATGTTCTCCGGAGTACGTCGCCTGTCGCGACGCTTTTTTCGCCGGCGACTTAACGCGCGCGCAGGAGCTGGCGCTCGCGCAGGATGGGCCGCGGATTCCCGGCGACTGGCTGCTCTGTTCCGATGTCGTGCGAGCCTTCGGTCATCCCCGGGGTTACTACGCCCTCGTGCGCCTGGCCTATCGCCGTCATTCCGACGACGTGCTCATTGCGGTACAGCGCGCCCGCTCCGATCTGCGCTTTGATCGGGAACTGCTCGGTCGCCTGGAACGTTTTGAGTTTCCGGACCTGGATGATCGGAAACGCGCGCTGATTGAAGGCGTGCTGGCGGCTTCTCGTGCGCGGGTGGGCTTTCGGGAGCGCGCACGGCGTCACATTGCGGCGGCCTTGCAACTGGCCGGCGAAGAGGATCCCCTCGTGAACTACGAACTGGCCTTTGCCTGCAGTCGCCTGGGTCAATGGGACGACGCCATTGCCGCCGGTTATCGCGTGGTGGAGGCGGCGCCGCGGTGGACCTTTGCGCGGTTGTTTCTCGCGGATTTTTTGTCGGCCTGCGGACGCGGCGACGAGGCGGATCGGCTGATCGACGCGATCGTAGACGCCGGCTTCGGCGACGCGAATACCGGATTCGTGCGGGGATTTCGAGCCTTCGCCGCCGGCGAGTACAAACTTGCACACAGTAGATTCTTAGAGATCAAAGCCAGGCAGGGCCGCAATCCGGCAGTGCAGGAGATTCTGGTGCACACGGCCTGGATGCAGGGGGACGCGGAGAAGGCCCGGGAGTACGCGCGCACGGCGGGGTATCGTCTGGACGCGGACCTGCGGCGTCGTTTCGAAGAGGGAAATCCGCAGGCGCGCCGTTGTATGGTGCCGGTCTGGATCATGTCTCAGCAGACCGGCATGGCCGTCGCTGCCGCCTTCAGTCTCTGTGCCCGGGCCCAGGGCCACGGCCTGAACGCCGTGGAGTTCCACGCCCTGCTTACGGATCCGGCTCGTCGCGGCCAGGACGGGGCATCGCCCTGGGTCGCCGTGGAGGAGTTGCGCCGGCTGGGCTTTCATGCGATGCGCATCAGGGCCCGACCGGACATTCTGCGCAACTGCCTCGATCTTGGCCTTCCGCTGGTCCTCGAACACTCCGGCGTGTTCAGCAATCATCTTGAAACCGTCTGCGGTTACGACGACGGACTGCGTATCTTCTACGTGCGGGATCCGGAAAGCTGGGTGCCACAAACAGTTAGCTACGAAGACTTTGCGACTCGCTATGAACGCGGAAGCTGTGGTGCTACCGTTCTGGTGGTTCCGGAACGCCGGGCCTCCGTCGTGATTCCCGATGATTGGCTGGATGAGGAACGCGAGGCGCTGGCGGAACTCGCGTCCGCCTGCGCCGGGGGAGACGTAGTGCGGGCGGAAGCCGCGGCGGAGCGCATCCCGGATCACAGCCCGCTGGCCCTGATGCGCGATAGTTACGGGAGCGGGGTCAGCATCGGTCCGCGCCGTTTTCAGGAGGGCCTGCGACGTTTTGCTTTTGATGAACTGGCCGCCCCGGTATACCGCGTGCGGGCTCATCTTTTATTGGACGCGGAGCATGGCGAAGGTACGTATCCGCCGCCGGAACTCCTGCAGCGATTGGAGCGGGCCGGCGAGCGTACGTTCGTACGCGACTACGTTCGGCTCATGATCCATCGCGAGGAGGGGCGGCACGCGAACGCGGCGGAGCTCTGTATCCGCATGTTGCAGCGTGCGCCGGCCCTGGAAGCACTGTGGTCGTATCTGTGCGATGCGTATCTGGAGTTGGGGCGTTACGAGGAGGCGCGGGCGGTCATCACGGAGGGCGCGGAGATTTCACCGGCTTCCACTTTTTTGCGCAGTCGGCGGCGACTCTTTGCCCTGGCAGAAGAGAATGTAAACGAGGATCGCCGTATCCTCGAAGGTCTCATGCGGGAGTATCCGGATCAGCACGAGCTGCGCGGCGAATATGCTTTCGTACTGCGGCGTTCGGCCTCCGGTCTCGAGTACGAGGATGCTGAGAAGGCCTACATCCGTCGCCAGCCGCGGAATCCCGCCGGATACCAGCGTCTCGCGGATTGGTATCTAAGGCAGGATCGTAAAGAGCTTGCCGAGGAATGTTTGGAGGCAGGCCGCCGCCGGCTCAGCGCGGAAGAGCTGCCCGATCCCGCCGGGGCGCCGGACAGCGGAGACGAAAACGAAAAATTAATGAACGAGGCTTTTCAGCTGCTGCACGAAGACAGTCCGCAAGGTGTCGGCGTCGACGAGATCCCGCCCATCCGGACGCTGCGGGAAAAACAGAATCGCGGGCGACTGCCCTGGCAGGACGCGGTCAGTCTGCACGTGCTGCGCCTGTTCGGCACCGGTCAGGATCAAATTGCTTTTCAGAGTATCTTAGCGGAAGATTTGTCCGGGGCCGCACCGGCCAACGTCGAGTTATTTCTGGAACGATGCAGCGGACTATACTGGCCGCGCCCGACGGCCATGGCCTTGTATCGCTGGAGCGTGGAGTATTGCGAACGCAACGGCGTTACGCGGGCGCGCGGAACGCTGTTACGCCTGCATCAGGGGCGCCTGTGTGAAAGCGGCGGGGAACACAGCACGGCCGAGACGATCTACCGCGAGCTGATTGAGGACGACCCCGATTGCGCGGAGGCCCATTATCGTCTGGGCGGCATCCTCGCGCGGCGGGGGGCAGGCGCTGAAGCCCGGTCCTGTTTCGAACGAAGCCTGGAGGCCTTGCCCGGCCACGACGAAGCACTGCGTGAGCTGAGCGATCTGTACCTCTATGCCGGCCAGTACGACCGGGCTCTGGATGTACAAAACGATTTGCTGCGACTGCTGCCGTACTCTTTCGCGATTCTCGATCGCCTTGTGCTGTTGTATCGGCGCTGCACTCCGGATCGTTTCGACGCGGTACTGGAGCATGCCTCCGCGGTGCATCCTGGCGAAAGCATTGCAGGGCTTCGCGTGCAGGATGCGCTGAGCCGCGGCGATGCTGTCGGCGCGCGAAGTCTTCTGGATGCGCACCCGCGTATGGTCGACCTGCATCCGGGCGTCTATTATCGATCGTACGTCTCCGTGTTGCTGAATGCGAACGACCTGGAGAGCGCGCGACTTTACATTGATCGCGGTCTCGCGGCGCTCCCCGACGACGGCTGGTTGTTGCTGCAACGCGGTTGGTTTTTGAATCAAGAAGACGGCGACCGCGCCCGGGAGTTTTATCGTGCGGCGATAAGCCGGGGTGTCTTCGACGAGCGTTTGTTGGAGGTCTATCTTTCTTTGTACAATGCAAGCGAGCGCGAAGCCCTGGACCAACTCCTGGAAACCGTAGAACCCGCGCTGCATCTGCGCATGATCCTGTGGCTTGCGGAAACCCTCGAACGTTTCGAGATCCCTCATGTACGCGCGGACTTACTGCGAGACCTGGCCGAACATTACGAGGAAACGTATCGCGGCCTCGCCGCTCTGCGTTACGAAGCAGCGGAAGACTATCTGCGCTGGAATCGCGTGGATGAAGCCGAAGCACTGGCGCGCCTTATGCACGATCGAGATCCGGAGTCGCCGGCGGCGAACGCGTTGACGGCCCGTTGTCTCGTGCTGAACGGAAAGTTTCGTGAGGCCCGGTCCTTCGCCGAACGGTTTCACGCACGCAGTCGCTCGGCGGAAAGCTTAACTTTACTTGCGGATATTCTAAGAAACGAAAACCAGGATGACGCGGCCGGGAAGCAGTATGTCGAGGCGCTGCGTCTGAATTCATTTTACGGACCGGCGCTCATTGGCCTCGTTCGTATGGGGGAGCCGTCTCCGGAACTGCCGGGTCTCGTGTTCGAGAATTTACGTCGGGGTTACGGCTGGGAGCAGCCCTGGTATCATGTGCTCGCCGTTTCTCTGGCCAAACGTCACGACACGGCGGTGCCGGAAGAGTGGCTTGCCGGTGCGCTGAAACGATTCGATTATTTACCCGAGGGCGATGCGCGTTTCGAACGGGAACGGCTGGAATTGGCCGCGGCGCTGCGGGCCTGGCTGCGTCGTCGCCGCAAACCTCAGCAAAGACGTTTTGAGCAAATTGTGAACGCTGCTTTGCGGCCGGTCTCGGATCCGGGAGAAGCCTGGGTACCGGAGGAGGGGCTTTCGTCAGCTTCGCTCTGAAAAACGGAGTCTGAATTCGAGATGCACGGCCCTGTCCCCGTACCGGTCATGCGGGGCGTTCAGGTCTTCGTCGGCATAACCTGAATAAACATCGCATACCGTAATCGTGCGCTCTTCGAGGCGAAACTCCAACCGCCAGGTGCGATAGGCGATTACGTAACAATCGTCGCCGGAATGGGTGACTCGTTTGCGAGAATCGTCCGTGGGATAGGCTGCTAACTGCGTACGCGCGAAGCTTTCCAGATCGAGGTCGCCGTGTTCGCGAATCCAGAGCGTGCGTTCCGCGGCCCCGGCCGTAAACTCCACTGTGAAGCGTTCCTCGGAAACCGCTTCCGTCCATCCGGCCGCGGCGTCCGGAAAGGCGTCGGCATAGGGGATGTATGGTTTGATGTCGTAGACCGGCGTGCCGTCCAGGAGGTCGAAGTCGCGCACCGTAACTTCTCTTCCCTGAATGCTAACGAGTTCGACACAGGACAGCCCCAGGCGATTGGGGCGGTACGGCGAACGACTGGCGAACAGGCCGACGCGCTCGACATCCTGGCGGGGCGGTCGGGTCGTGGGACGCCAGCCGGCCCCGGCATTGGCGTGGAAGTCGTAGATGAGCCATACGCGATCAAAGCCGTCGAGGTCGCGCAGGGCCTGCTCGAAGTTGCGCCCCTGCGCAAGACGCAGGACTCCCGGTTCGCCGACGGAATTCAGGCTACCCTGACGCGGAGCGTCCTGGCGATATCGAAAGTTGCAGTGAAAGACACCGATCGGTTCCAGCTCCGGCGGCGGGGGAGAGTTTTGCGCGCGGCGATTCAGCGACCGGCGCGCGCTGTAGGCCGCCACTGCAAAGGCGTTGGCGACGTTGAGCGAGGCCTTGCGACCGTACATCGGAACGGCCACGACGTGATCGGCTGCTTCCAGGAGGTCGGCGGAGATACCGAGTTCTTCGTTGCCGGCGATCAAGAGTGCCTCGGCCGGCCAGGGAAAGTCTTCGATATCTAAAGCCTGTGAAGTAGATTCTAATGCTATGATCTTAGCGTTCGGATGCAGGGATCGATACTCTTCGAGGGCCCCGGCGGCATTGTCGAAGCGCAAGACGGGCAACCAGGTTTCCGCGCCGAGGGCGGCCGCCCGTACGGCATCGTTTTCCGGGCCCGGGCTGTAGCCGCTCAGATGGACGCGTTGAAAACCGAAGGCATCCGCCGTGCGCAGGATGCTGCCGATGTTGTAGCCTGAACGCAGGTTGTGCAACAGCACCTCATACGGAATTTCCGGGCCGCGCGGTTCCGCGCGATCACCGGTGTCGACCAGAACGGCGAGCACGGAGCGTTCCGGGCCCAGGCCGCCGCGCCGGCGTTGTTCCAGGTAAGCGTCGTAGATGCTGCGCGGATCGCGACGGACCAGGGCGGGGCCGTCCCCGGCGAGGCCCTGCAAGCGATCGTACTCGTCCAGCGCCCCGACTGATTTGTCCGCATCGAGCAGGGCCTGTTTCAGCAGATCGGCGAGTTTCCTGGACCGGTGAGCCGCCTCGAGTCCGAGAAACTTCTTTTTACTGAACGGCACACGTCCTCCGCTTACTTGACGGCGACGCCGTCCGGCGCATCCACGCAAACGTATTCGCCGTGAAATCCTAACTGTAAATCACCGTACATTACGTGGCCGGCCGCGGTCTTGACGTCCAGTTTCTGATAGTCCTTGATGCTCGCCTTCGCCTTCGGCACGACGGCGATGTTACCGAAGTGCAGCGTCGTGCCCACGGGAATTTCTCCCGGGTTCAGAAGCCGGGCCTTGCCGTCGGCTCCGTCGGCGGCCAGCAGCATGCCCGCGGACTCGATGCCGCGTAGCTTTGCCGGCTTCAAGTTCGCGAAGAGCACGACGTGGCGGTCTCTTAACTCTTCGGGAGTGTAACTTTGTTTGAGGCCGGCACAGACCGTGCGTTCGTCCCGGCCGGTCTGGATCTTCAGCACGTAGAGCGCGTCCGCCTCCGGATGGTCGGCGACTTCGACGATCCGGGCCACGCGCAGGTCCAGCTTCGAGGCCGGGTCTCCGGCCGCCGGTTGGGCCTTGCCTTCGCCCTTGTGTTTCTTCGCAGCATCCGCGGATTTGTCCTCGGGGGTGTCTTCCTGGATGCGCGGAAAAAGCGCGTCCTTTTTCGCCAGGCTTTCGCCGCCGTTTAACACGCCCCACTCAAGATCGTTCCGCACCGGTGCACGATCCTGGCCGAGCATCGCCAGGCCCGCGACGGTTTTTTGCGGCATTACAGGATGCAGAAGACACAGGGCCAGACGCAAGGCCTCGGCGGCGTGAAAGAGCACGGTACC
Source organism: Leptonemataceae bacterium (assembly GCA_965227295.1). Lineage (GTDB taxonomy): Bacteria > Spirochaetota > Leptospiria > Leptospirales > Leptonemataceae > JANSYA01. The sequence goes on from OZ245742.1 coordinate 2,173,202, forward strand.
CAACTCGGCCTTGAGCACGGCGTCGCCGTCGCCCGGGGCGGCTTCTTTCAATCGCTTCGCCATTTGCCAGGGTGCCCGCTGTTCCAGATAACGATTCACGCCCCGAACCAGTCCGGCAACTTCTTCAAGCGCGAACGAAAGCTTCATGGATTCGACGAGTTCGATGCACTTTGTCTTCGCCGCGACGGCGAGTTCGCGCAACTCGACCTCGGCCTTGCCCACGGTGGCCACGGGCTTCGTTAACTTTCCCTCGAAGTTAGTTAATACGAACTTGTTTACACGATTGATGGCGTTGCCGAGATCGTTGGCCAGGTCGGTGTTCGTGCGTGAGACGAACAGATCATGCGACCAGGTGGCGTCCTGACCGAGGACCATGTCGCGCATTAAGAAGTAGCGCACGGTGTCGGTGCCGTATTGATCGGCGTAGCTGTCGGGATCGATGACGTTGCCCGTGGTCTTGGACATTTTTTCGCCGCTGCCGGCCTTCGCGGCCGGGCTTTGCGCGAGCCACCAGCCGTGAGCCAGGATGTGTCGCGGCAACGTGCGGCCCATGCCCATGAGCATGGTCGGCCAGTATACGGAGTGTGTAGTTAAGATGTCCTTGCCGATGACGTGAAAGTTCGCCGGCCAGGCCTTGCTGCCGTCGGGAAACGTTTTGTCTAACACACCGCTTTCGTAATTTAAGAGGGCGTCGAACCAAACGTAGGTTACGAAGTCCTGGTCGAAGGGCAGGGGGATGCCCCATTCGAGCCGTGACTTCGGCCGACTGATGCACAGATCCTGTAAGGGCTGACGCAAGAATCCCAGGACCTCGTTGCGGCGAAACTCCGGTTGAATGAAGTCCGGGTTGTCTTCGATGTGCTTGATGAGCCGATCCTGGTACGAGCCCATCTTGAAGAAGTAGTTCTTTTCTTCCAGCCACTCCACCGGTCGCCCGCTGATGGGGTCTTTGCCGTCCACCAGTTCGTCGTCGCTGAAAAAACGCTCCTCGCTGACGGAGTACCAGCCGGCGTAGGTTTCTTCGTAGATTTCACCACGATCATACAATTCTTGCAATGACTGTTGCACGTAACGTACGTGATCTGCGTCGGTGGTGCGAATGAAACGATCGTATTCGATGTTCAGCTTTTGCCAGAGATCCTTAAAACGTACGTGAAACTCGTCGACGTGCGCCTTCGGATGGACGCCGCGTTTCGCCGCGGCCTGCTGGACCTTTTGTCCGTGTTCGTCGGTGCCCGTAAGAAAGAACGTGTTGTATCCGAGCAACTTGTGAAAGCGCGTGAGTACGTCCGCCAGAATCGTCGTGTACGCGTGACCGATGTGCGGCCGATCGTTGGCGTAGTAGATCGGCGTGGTGATGTAGAAATTCTTTGCTTTGTCCGCGGACATGCGGCAGGATTTTGCCGCGGCGCAAGGGTGTCCAGCAAACCCTCTAATCTTCCAACAACCCCGCCGCGGCCGCCTTCTTCGCCAGCTCGCTGCGATTGTGCACGTTGAGCTTCTTGTAAATGTTCTTCGCGTGATGGTTTACCGTATGCACGCTGCACTGCAAAATGTCGGCCACCCGCGCGATCGTTTTGCCGTTCACCATGAGTTCGAGGATTTGTTTTTCACGATCCGTGAGGTGCGCGTCGATCAGCGTGTTGGATTTACGAAAACTCGTCAGCACGCGCAACGCTATGGTCGGCGTGATCGTGGCGCCGCCGCCGAGGACGGTGCGTACCGTTTCGCCGATGTCCTTGAGCTCGGACTTCAACAGATAACCGACGGCGCCGTTGCGCAGGGCCTGGAAGATGAGCTGGTCGGAGTTGAGGTTCGAGAGCATGACGATGCGAATGTCCGGATCGCGTTCGGTGATCTTGCCGGCGAGTTCCACGCCGTCCATGCCGCCGAGTTTGATGTCCAGCAAAAGCAAATCCAGATCGCGTCCGGCCGGGTCGCGCCAGTAGCTCTCCGCCGAATCCCAGGTCTGGATCGAGGCGATCTCTTCCGGCATCTCCGTCAGGGCCGCCTGGATTTTCTCCACGTAGGCGGCGTCGTTTTCGACCAGGCCCACGCGAACCGCGCTGTGTGCTTCCGTCATGCCGGTATTCTAAACGATTCGCGGGGAAGCGCAATCACATAATCATGTGATATTCGCGGCAATCAAAGAGACAGCGGAACGCGCACGTTGATCTCGATCACGCGAGCCTTCGCGCGCACCGCCAGCGTGCTCCCGCCGTCCGGCTCTTCGCCATCGTGCATGGTCATCTGGATCGCCCCGCCGATGTCCGAGAGCCGGCGGATCATGCCGGCGGTGCCGCGGCCGGCTCCCTGGCGTTCGAGCCGGTAGTACGAATCGCTCCGGAAGTCCACTCTCAGCTCGTCCTCGTTCCACTGGAAGCGCCAGCGCGTCTCGCCGGCGCCGTACTTCAGGTCGTTCGTGGCGATTTCCTTCAGCACCGCGTAGAGTGTCGCCGTGCGATCCTTGCCCAGGCGGCCGGAGAGCAGCTCGCGATCTTCCTCCGGCGCGAAGAAGTCGATCTCCCGTCCGGCCTCGACGTAGCGACGCAGGATGATCAAATGCATGCCGGCGATAAAGTCCGATTCAAGTAAAGTTAAGTCCTCCAGGCTCAGCAAATCCGAACGCAGCAGATGGACCGCGTCTCGCACCATGGTCTGCAAACGTTCGGCGAAGTCGGCGTCCACCCGGGGGTTCGAACGCGCCGCGTCGCTCAGCAATTGCAAATCCGTAAGGCTCGCGCCGAGGTGATCGTGCAGGTCCGAGTTGATGCGCGCGCGTTCCTGTTGCGCGGCCTCGCGGATGCGCACCTCGCTTCGCTGCGCGTCGCGGTGACTGCGGGACAACGAGACGAGGTTGTTGATGCGAAACAGAAACTCTTCGCGTTCGAAGGGTTTCGTTAAGTAGTCGTTGGCGCCGGCATCCATGGCGGCCAGCAGGTCGTCCGTCTGCGTGCGTGCGGTAACCATGAGGATCGGCAGTTCGGCGAGGCCGTGGGTTTCGCGCAGCCGCCGCGCCAGTTCCAGGCCGCTCATGTGCGGCATCATCACGTCGAGGACCACCGCGTCTGGAAGACGGCCGGAGTCAAGCAGGCGCTCCGCCTCCAGGCCGCCGGAAGCGAGCAGGGCGCTACAGTCCGCGAGTTCGAGATAGTTGCGCATTACCTCGAGGTTCACCGGCTCGTCGTCCACGAGTAAGATGATCGGGCGCTCCGCGTCCACGGGAGTCTCCGCGCTGATCGGTGCGTCGAGATACGGCAACGCGTCGAGGGCATAGCGCGGCGGAGCTTCGCTCTCCGCCGGGGCTTCGCCGGCCGCCGTGGGGATCGTGAAGAAGAACAGCGAGCCTTCGCCCGGCCGCGACTGCACGCCGATGCGCCCGCCGTGTAGCTCCACCAGGCGTCGCGTAATCGAAAGGCCGAGGCCGGTACCGCCGGAGCGCGGCGAGTCGTCGCCCTCCAACTGGACGAAACTCTCGAAGATCAGCTCCAGCATGTCCGCGGGGATGCCGGCGCCGGTATCCCGAACGGAGACCTCGATCAGCTCTTTATCTAACATGGTCGCACTAATTATTATTAAACCGTCTTTAGTGTGTTTGAGGGCGTTGCCCACAAGATTGTGTAGGATTTGTTCCAGGCGCGCTTCGTCCGCGAGCACCGCGCGCAGGTCTTCCGGCACCTCGTTGCGAATTTCCACCCGGGGATGCGTAGCGCCCTGGCTGTTTGTGAGGCCCGGCCGCAGCAGGTCCACCACGACCCGGGCGATGGCATGCAGGTTCACGGGGCGGCGCTTGAGAGTCAGTTCGTTGTTGCGCAGCTTTTCGAAGTCCAGGATGTCGTTGACCAGGTTCGCCAGGCGCCGGCCGCTCCGGGAAATCAATCTTAAGTTATGCGCCGTGCGTTCGGGATCGTTCGCGCCCACGCCGGCCAGGAGCGAATCGGAAATGCCGATGATGCCGATCAGCGGCGTCCGCAGTTCGTGGGACGTGTTCGCGAGAAACTCGTCCTTCAACGCGTCGAGTTCCTCCATGCGTTTCAGGGCGGAGTTCTGAGCGGCCTCTTTTTCCAGGTGCAGCCGGCCCACCTTCGTCGCCAGGGCGGAGGCCATGCACATGACGACGATTATAAAACCCGGCGCGGTGAGATACGGGCCCTGGTACACATTGTAAAAGAGCGAGAAGTCGTTCAGTACGCTCAGGATCATGAACAAAAAACCCGCGGCGATGATGCGCGCCCCCGGTTTGCGAGCCGGGATGCCGCGGACGACGAGATACGCGAAGTAGCCCAGGCTGAAGACGATCGCCGCGAACTCGGACGGCACGATGTACTTTGTGTGCAGAGCCGAGAGCGGCTCGGAGAAACGCGACACCAACCAGGATGTGACGAAGATCGCGGTTACCGCGAGCATGCCGCGCGTCACGATGCGCGAGCGCGCGCCGAAGAACTCGTTCCCGAACAGGATCACCCACATGCCGGCCGTGGCGATGCAGTAGTTCGTGAGCATCTTATGCCAGAACCAGTCCTCGAAGGTCCAGACCATCAGCTTCCAGTAACCGATGGAAAACGCGGCGAAGCAGAGACACATCATGCCGAAGATCAGGTTCTCGCGTTCGGCGCGGCGTCCGAAGAACAGGATCAGGTGATACGCGGCGATGAAGACAAAACCCGCCGCGAAGAGGGCCTGTCGCGTCAGGTAACCTACGAGGCGGCCCATGACTTCATCCGCGCGGCCGAGTTCGAAGCGGCCGTGGGTCGGTCCGCCGTTCCCGCCGTAGCCGGCGACACGCAGCGCCAGCACGTTGGAATCGTTCCGGCGCAGCAGACGTTCGGGAATGACGAACACGTCGAAGTTGATCATGCGCGCGAGCAATTCCCCCCGCGGCCCGATCTTCCCGCGCCCGCCGAACTTTTCGCCGTTGAAGTAGACCTCGAACGCGGTTTCGAGGGGCGGCAGCGCGATGGCCAGGTCGTTGTGCGGCCAATCGCTTAGATCGACGTGCAACCGGTACCAGCCGTTCGCCGTGCCGCGGTAGCCCTGTTTCTCCCAGCCGGCGCCCATGCGCAACAGCGTCCAGTCGTCGTCCGTTAAGTTCGGATCTTTGAAAGTTAGATCGTCCCCGGTGTGAAAGCGCCACTCGCCGTAGGCCGCGAACACGTCCCGGCTGCCGTCGAGGGAGATGGTTCCGTTTACGGCCTCGGCGAACAGCGGCGACGCGCACGCGAACAGAGCCAGGACGATGAGAGCGATGCGGGACATCCGGGGAAACTTTACGATCGTCCCCGCGGGCGCGCCACAAAGAAAGTACCCCGCCGGGAATTGCCGGCGGGGCGAGGGTATTCTTCTGCAATAAACAAGGACACGTCCCCTTCCCGGGGGTTCGTAAGATCATACTACACGATGGGCGGGGTTGGGGCTATCCCATGAACATGTAGGTTTTGTGCAGGGGAGAACTAAAGCCGCTCTTTCCAGAAGTCCGGATGGCGGTAATGGTTCTTTACGGCGATGATTCGAATTGCTGTCGCATCGAAGGAATACAGGATTCCGTATGGGAATCGGTCCATATTGTAGCAACGCCATGGAGGGTCGGTTACCGGATAGCCTGCCGGCAGGGTCTGGATGGATTTCAGGCCGGCTTGAAATGCAGCCATGAACTCTCGCCCCAGGCCTCGCGCACGTTGTTCATAGAACACGAATGCGTCCGCCAGATCGGCACGGGCGAATGAGCTGATTTCAACGATTCTTTTCAAATTCGGCGAATATCTCCGTGATCACCTCTTCCACGGGACGGTAGTGCGCCTCACCTTTTAGATGCAGCTCATGCCGGCGCTGGATTTCATCCTTCCACGCCTGATCGATCCGCGCCTGTTCCTCCGGCGAAATATCTTCCGCGAGTTCAATGCGCAGAATTTCGCGCTCGTCGGGAGAAAGTTCCCGGGCCGCGCGGAGAACCTCGTCGAGGGTCATGGACATACCGGATCATACCGCGACCAGCCAGGTCTTCGCAAGCAAAAATCCCTGCTCAATCACACGTCGCGTACATCGCCCGGTTGGGACCGGCGCTCGACACGGCCACAAAGGTGCCGTTGCTGTAGCTCACGTCGCGCCAGGTGCCGGGTAGCGCCGGCCGCGCGGTCCAGTTGATGCCGTCCGGAGAGGTCATGATACGGTTGGTTCCGTCGAGGGATGTGGCCACGAACAGGCCGTCGCCGTAGGTCACCGAGTTCCACTGGTTGGCTTCGGCGGCCGCATGCGCGGTCCAGTTGATGCCGTCGCTGGAAGCCATCACCTGGTTCGTGCCGGTGCTGGCCACGGAAACATACCGGCCGTTCCCGAAGCTTACAGCCTGCCAGTTGTTCAGTTCGGGAGTCGTCCGCGGCGTCCAGTTGATGCCGTCTGCCGAGGTCATGACCCGATTCGCTCCGGAGACGCCTACCGCGACAAACTGTCCGTTGGCGTACGTTAAGTTCGTCCAGAATTCCACACTGGCGGGCGTACGCGGGGTCCAGGTCGCGCCGTCGGGAGACGTCATGACCTGGTTCGTTCCGTCGAAGGACAGAGTCACGAAGAGTCCGTTCCCATGGGTGACGGCGACCCAGCCGTTGGCCTCGGCGGCCATGTGCGGTGTCCAGGTCACTCCGTCGCTGGAACGCATGACCCGGTTGCTTCCATCAAACGAAACGGCGACGTACATGCCGTTCCCGTAGGTGACGGAGAACCAGCCGTTCAGCTCGGCGGCACTTTGCTGCGTCCAGTTGATGCCGTCCGGCGAGGTCATCACGCGGGTCGCACTGGTGTCCCCCACCGCCACGAACTGGCCGTCGCCGTGGCTTACGCTATACCAGGGGTCCGTCGCGGTGGCGGCCTGGAAATTCAAGAGATCGTCCGAGCAGTCGATGGCCGTTGCCGTATCGCCGGCCGCGGTGTCATCCGTCGCGGCTTGCGTCCCGGGCGCGCCGCCGCCGAGGGCGCCCAGGAGCGCAAGTGCGGACAGATCGCTGCCGGCGGACTCGCCGGACTGGACGCCCGTCACCGGATGAAAGATGCAGTTAGCGCCGAACGAAAGGGCGGCGGCGCACAGGATGAGCCGGATGGATGTGATGCGAATCATGAAAGCTGCCCGCAGTCTACATGATGCGCGGGGATTGCGGTATCACATGAATATGTAGGTTTTGCGGGAGGGCGACGCTACGGATAAACGGCCTGGTAGGTGCCGCAGTTGCCTTCCGAAGCGAAGATATAATACGCGCATTCCGTACAGTCCGCCGCGCAGCTTTCGGCGTCCGAGCAGGTTGAGTTGCCTGCGTTGTAAACCAGGATCGTGGGGAGCCTTGTTCCCCCGCCGGGGCAGCGGTAAGTTCCAGTACAGAGACGCCGAATGCAGACGCCGTGGTTTGCTACCGCGGGGCAGGGGCCGTTCCAGGGCAGTCCCGGAGTACCGACGGTAGCTGTGACGCCCTGGCAGACACCGTCCACCCGGAGCGCATGCCCGGTGACGGGAATCTGTAGAATCAGCAGCGTCTCCGCGGTCTCGCGTGCATGATCGTCATCGCTCCGGCAAGCGGGAACGATACAGAGCAAACACAGAAAGTAGAGTGGCAATCTCGATCGCATAACCGGGAGCGGCCCTTGTTACATGTATATACCCCGGCGCCCCATGTGTCTCATATGCGTTGAAAAAACCCACATGATCGTGGGATGGTGCATCCGAAGATCATCCACTACACTGCGGCCCATGTTGTGCGCAAGTGGCCATTCTATACAGCCTGCAAGTTTCGCGAACCAGGGCAGCAATGACGTCTCGATGTATACGATCGACCAGACGAGCGGAGCACTCACCGCGAACGGCAATGTCGGCGCCGGCGCGAATCCCGCGGCGATGGCCATCGATCCCACCGGGCGTTACGCCTACGCCGTCGACCAGGCCTCCGCTGTCGTGCTGATGTACACGATCACTGCGGGCACCGGAACGCTGGTGGCGAACGGTAGTATCACGACCGGGGGTGGCACCGTTCCGGTCGGAGTCAGCGTGGACGCCACGGGCAGCTACGTGTACGCGGTCAACAATACCGGCGACAGCATTGCCATGTACGTGATCAATACCGGCACCGGAACGTTGACGGCAAACGGCACGATTGCTTCCGGCAGCTCGGGCGCTTCGTCTATCCTTGCCGTCCCCGGGAATCATCTCTACGTAAGCAATCAGCTAACTGATACTTATTCAGTGTTTACGATCGACACCGGATCCGGCACGCTGACTTCCGGCGGACTCGCCGCGGCCGCCGGCTTTCAACCGAACTCCCTGGCCGCCGGGCCGAACGGGAAATTCCTCTACGGGGGCGAACCCGGCCTCGGCCAGGTGGCGGCGTATACGATCGACTCGTCCACCGGCGCCCTGAGCGCGAACGGGATACTCGGCGGCATGACGTCGCCGGAGGAAATCGCGGTGGCGAGTTATGCGCAGTAGGGTTAAGAATCTTTTTACAGGAGTTAGAGAGGATGAGAGGCGTGAGTTCTGGACGTTTAGAACAATTTCGCCAGGTCCAGTTCGCCGGAAAGCAGGGGAAGCGTTGCGGGTGCCCGGAGCACGGAGTGCGCCGTGTATCCGCCCTCTCGCGGCTCACTGTATACCTCGATGTTCGCTTCATGGACGTTCAGGATCATATACGTCGGCACATCGGCCCGGGCGTAGATGGCCGCTTTTTCGCGATCGTAGCTCAGCGAGGTGTCCGCGATCTCCACGACAAGCAGTGCCGTGGTCGGATGTGTTTCCAGGTACCGCTCCGCCGGCCCATCGACAACGGACAGGTCGGGCTCCAGCTCGGAGCGGTCGATGGAGAGCGGTAGCTCGGTGCGAAGAATCGCCTTGTCCGGAGTGAGCGGGCGAAGCAGCTCCGCGAGGGTATAGCTGAAGTACGAGTGCCGGGTGCCTTTGGTCCTCTTGCGTACGATGAGGCCGTCGAAGAGCTCGGTTTTTGCATCGAGCCGGCCCGATTCGCAAAGTACATGGTACTGATCCAGATTCAAACGAACGATGTGCTCGCGGATGGCGGGGTTTTCCAGAACGATGGGATGCATGCGGCCCTCACTATTGAGTGTATAGCGGGATTTCAACGGGCACAAGCGCTTTTTGCCGCACCCACACCTCAATCACAATCTGCATACATCACCCGGTTCGTCCCGTCACTGGACACCGCGACGAAGCGGCCGTTGTTGTACGTAACGCTCCGCCAGTTATTCGCCTCCGGCGCAATCTGGCCCGTCCAGGTGATGCCGTCCGGCGAGGTCATAATGCGATTGGTGCCGTTCTGGGAAACAGCCACAAACAGGCCGTCGCCGTAGCCCAGGCCGCGCCATGCGTTCGCCTCGGGGGTGGCTTGCGCCGTCCAGGTGATGGCGTCCGGAGACGTCATGATTGCGCCGCTGATTGCGACGGCGACATAGAGGTTGTTGGCGTGGATCACCTGCCACCATTGTTCCGCGGCCGCCGCCGCGCGGGGCGTCCAGGTCGCGCCGTCGGGGGATGTCATGACCCGGTTCGTGCCGGTGGCAGAGACGGCGACGAAGAGCCCGTTCCCGTAGGTCAGTCCGGCCCATGCGTTCGCCTCGGCGGCCATGTGCGGCGTCCAGCTGACACCGTCGGGGGATGTCATGACCCGGTTCGTGCCGTTCCCGGCGACGGCCACGTAGAGCCCGTTTCCGTAGGTCAGTTGGAGCCACGTGTTCGCCTCGGCGGCCATGTGCGGCGTCCAGGCCGCGGCGTCCGTGGATGTCATGACCCGGTTGGTGCCGTCCTGGGAAAGTGCGACGAAGAGGCCGTTCCCATCGACAATGTCGGTCCACTGGTTCGGTTCCGCGGCCGCCTGAGGCGTCCAGGTGAGGCCGTCCGTGGACGTCATGACCCGGTTTGTACCGTCCTGAGAAACCGCCGCGTACAGCCCGCCGCCGTACGTCACGCCCCACCACTGGTTGGCCTCGGCGGCGCTGGCCACCTGGAAGTTCAGCGGCGCATCGTCCGAGCAATCGAGGGCGGCCGCCCCCGTTCCGGCATCATCGGCCGCATCTTCCGCAGACCCCGCCACGGCTGCGCTGCCGCCGAGGAGGCCCAGTAACGCGAGCGCGGATAGATCGCCGTCGTCAGCGGAGTCGCCGGGCAGAATTCCGGTGACTGGATGATAGACGCATCCGCTAAACAACCACAGAGCAGCAGTTAGCAGGGCATGTCGGATCGATGTGCTGCGAGAGTACATAATCAGATGCGATACTTATTCGCATCTTAAACTATATACATCACACCGGAGCGCGCCATCCCACGAACGTGGGGTTTTTCCGCACATCCTCAATCACAGCTCGCGTATATCGACTTCGAGATCCCGCCGTATGCGGTGAGCAGAGTTTGCTGGATGGACAGAATGCGTAGATGCATGGAAGCGAGTCCGCTATGATCTATAACAACTCAGACGAGTCGATTCATGCGCGCTGTGCTCGAGGCCGTCCGCGCTCTCGTTGTCGCCGGGGGGAGCGATCATACATGACAAAGCTTTCAATAGAAAAACGTCAGATCCCGGCAAACCCGGCAAGCGAGGCCTTGCTCTCTCAATCTTCCAGCAGACCCGCCGCGGCCGCACGCGCGGCCAGCTCGGAACGATTGTGCACTTCGAGCTTACGATAGATCGTGCGCGCGTGATGATGGATCGTATGATATGAACAACCCAGGATATCCGCCACTTTCGCAAGGGTCTTGCCGGTGGCCAGGAGCTGGAGCACCTGTTTCTCGCGCTCGGTCAAATCGCCGCCGAGCACGGGATTCGATTCGCGGAAACTCGAAAGCACGCGCAGCGCGATGGTCGGCGTAATCGTGGCGCCGCCGTCGAGTACGGTGCGCAGCGTGGCGGTCACATCTTCCAGTTGCGTTTTGAGTAGATAACCCACGGCACCGTTGCGCAGGGCCTGGAAGATGGCACGATCCGAGTTGAGATTCGTGAGCATGATCACGCGCGTATCCGGGCGGCGCCGGGCGATCATTTCGGCGAGTTCGACGCCGTCCATCTTGCCGAGCTGAATGTCCAGGAACAACACGTCGATGTTACGACCCGCGCGATCGTTCCAGAACGCCTCGGCGGAATCCCACTGCAACACGCGCTTTACATCGGGGGATTGCTCCAGTTCCGCGGCGATGCGTTGGCGAAACACGGGATCGTCCTCCACAAGTCCGACCCGGACCGGTTCGCGCTGTTCTTTGTCACTCACGCTCTGATTTTACGATATTTCCGGCCGTGAGCGCAATCCCAAAAACGTGGGGTTTTTCGGTTCGGTGGTTCGCGCCGGTTGGTTCCCCACCGAGTAGCCCGACCGCCCCGCAGGGGCGGGGCGGGGCGGCACCCTTCCAATCGCTAACGCAAGAATTGCGGGTTCAAAGTTTACCCCTCTTTCAACGGGATGCGCAGCGTAATCCGAATATCCCTGCCAGGGCCTTCTTCCGCGGTCCCGGCCAGGCCGGCTGTCGTCAGCACCGGAGCCAGGGACATTTGTACCGTTCCGCCAATTTCTGACAGTCGCCGCACGATGCCCGCCGTCCCGCGTCCGGCGCCGTGGCGTTCCAGTCGATAAAACGACAGGCTTCTAAAATCGAGGCGCAATCCTTCCATGCTGGCGGCATCCGCACTCCAGGATAGCGACCAGGTCGCGGTGCCGCGGCCGTACTTCAGATCGTTCGTTACGATTTCCCGGATCACGGAGTACAACGCCGCCGTACGTCCGGCGCCCAAACGGCGTTGCAATTCGCCGCGGCCTGCTTCGGGCGCCGTGAAGTCGACTTCCCTTCCCGCTTCGACGTAGCGCCGCAGTACGATCATGTTCAAGCCGCCGATCAAATTTTCTTCGAGCAGGTCAAGATCTTCCAAACCCAGCAAATCCGCGCGCAACTCCCCGACGGCGCGACCGACCATGGATTGCAGTCGTGCCACGAACGGTTCCGCGACTCCGGGATTGTCCTGCGCCGATTTGCTCAGGAAGTGCAGATCGGTCAACGTGGCGCCCAGGTGATCGTGGAGATCGGAGATGATCCGTGCGCGTTCCTGACGCGCGGCCGTACGCCGGGACGTCGCCAGCGAGAGCAGGTTCCGCACGCGCAGCAGAAACTCCTCGCGCTCGAAGGGTTTCGTGAGGTAATCGTTGGCGCCGGATTCGAGCGCGGCCATGAGATCGTCGGTTTGCGTGCGCGCGGTGACCATAAGAATCGGCAAGGCGGTGAGCGAGTGTCGCTCTCGTAACTCGCGGGCCAGTTCCAGGCCGGAGACGTGCGGCATCATGATGTCGAGTACCACGAGGTCCGGCGCGGCGTTGTCGCTCATGTACTTGCGTGCTTCGGCGACACTTCCGGTCGGCACCGCGGTGTAGCCTTCCAGTTCGAGCGTGGATTGCATTACTTCCAGGTTCACCGGCTCATCGTCTACAAGTAGAATGACTGTCGTGCGCTCCGTTGCAGCGCTGTTGCGAATTGTTTGTTCAATGGGATGTGCCGTGTCTGCCTTTACCGGGATCGGAGTCGGGATATCCGCATACGTTTCGCGGTCCGATGCCTGCGCAAGCGAGTCGTTGTCCGCCACGGGCAAACGGAAGGCGAACCGCGATCCCGTTCCAGCCCGGGACTCCACTTCGATGTCGCTGCCATGCAGGCGCACGAGGCGCCGCGAGATCGCGAGGCCGAGTCCCGTACCGCCCCGGCGCGCGCCGTCGTCGAGCTGATGAAAGGTTTCGAAGATGTCCGCCTGATCACTTTGCGCGATGCCGATGCCGGTATCCTGTACATAAACTTCAATTGCTTCGCCCTTAAGGATTGCGCCCACACGCACGTTCCCGCTGTCGGTGTAGCGGACGGCGTTGCCCACCAGGTTGTGCAGGATTTGTTCGAGCCGGGCTTCATCGGCGAGCACGGGCGGCAGTTCATCGGGGACCTCGTTGCGTAATTCCAGGCCTTTCGTTCGCGCGCCGGCCGCCACGAGCGCGAGCACCACATCCGCACTCGTACGCAGATGCACCGCGCGTCGATGCAGCGTGATGTCGTCGTTGCGCAGTTTCTCGAAATCGAGAATGTCGTTTACCAGATGCGCCAGGCGCCGACCGCTGCGAGCGATGAGGCCGAGCTGTGCGACAATGCGTTCTTCGTCGTAACGATGCAAACCGGCGCTCAGGCTTTCGGCGAGACCGATGATGCCGTGCAGTGGTGTGCGCAGTTCATGGGAGGTGTTTGCCAGGAAGGCGTCTTTGAGTGCGTTGATGCGACGCAGATCGTCGGCGGAACGTTGCTCGGCCTGCCGGGCCTCGATTTCTTTCGCCAGCGCAAGCTTTTGCGCCGCCTCGCGTTCGTCGCGAATGACATTGATGCTGTCGGCAAGACCCAGGCCGAAGACGACGACGGACGCCGCGTAACCGATGCTCACGGTGTTGGTCGTGACCACGTTCGTGGGCAGGAAACCCGCCGTTTGAATCGAAACCATCGCCACGCCGCCGATCAACAGTGAGAAGGCCAAAAGATAGTAGCGAGCGGTGCGTACCCCCCGGTACAGCGCGACCCCGCAAACGAGAAAGAAAAACAAACACGTCGGCGAGATGAGCGCGATGATTACGAGAAAACTATGGCTGTGCCGGCCGAAGACGGTAAACAGCAGCACTCCGGCCCACAGCACGAAACAGATCTGCGCGGCGAAGTCCAGCCGCGGCATGCTCTCGCGCATGTTCAGGTAACTGCGCATGAACGGGAAGTGCACCAGGAAAGTGAGACAGATCGAAGCCGGCCGGCTCCAGTTGGCCAGGGCCGGTGCATTCGGCCACAGTAAGAGCGGCGCGAATCCGGAGTAGGTGAGGAACCACAGCACGCCGCTCGCCACGAACAAGAGAAAGTGCCAGTATGCTCGTTCGCGCAGGGACAGACCCACTAACAAATTGTAAAAGAACATTACGAAGAGCACGCCGAGGATGAGCCCGTCGAACAGATTGCGTTCCAGGTCCGCCTGCACGAAGGACTCGTAGTCCCACAAAGTCAGCGGAGTGGCCCGATGCAGGCCGTCGTGGGCCTGGAGCCGCAGAAAGACGGTGCGCTCCGTCCGCGGCGGAAGATGCAGGGAAAACACGAAGTACCGGTGGCGGATCTCCCGCGTATCTACGGGGCGTCGGTCGCCGGTGAGGGTCTTGCGAAACTCACCGTTCGCTTGTTCGATGTAGACGTCGACGTAGTCCGGAAAGGCGGAGGCGAGTTCCAGGGCCATGTGACGGTTCGAGCCGCCGGGGTTGCGGACTTGCCATTGGACCCACCAGGCCGAATCGGAGAACGCGAAGTTCAGCACGGGCTTGCGACTCAGGTGCCACTCGTTTTGCGAGTACCGGCGCACGTCTTCGAAGCTTAAGTTCCGGGAAGGATCTTCTAAGATCGAAACGTGCGGGCCGAGATTGTATCCGGTGTGTTCGGGCTGGAGGACGAGGGGCCCCGCGGTTAACGACCCGGCCGAAACAAGCAGCGTGATCCAGAGAAGGCAGCACAGCAGTCCGCAGGGTCGTAAGATACGTCGTCGCTGCACGGGGAAATACTGGCGGCATTGCTTCCGGTTGTAAAGCCGAATGGGGAATTCGTCCCATTCGCACTGCCGGGCTGCATTCGGAGGGCACAATTGCCGAGAATCAGGGTAGGCCGCGGGGTTCTGTCCGCCGAAAGAGAATGATTGTTCAGCGTGCCAGTGCGGTGCAAAAAAGGATAGCCTTAGTGAAGTATAACCCTACCGTGACTGGAATGATCCCGGAAGAACAGCCGATTCGCGTCCTGGTGGCCGAATCCAATTCCATCAGCACGGGCTATCTTCAGCTCGTCCTGCGTCAGGGCGGGCATACCGTGCAAACAGCGAAGACCGGATCGGGGGCCGTGCGTCTCTTCCAGAGTTTCCGTCCGGACCTGGTGCTCATCGACACGGCCTTCTCCGAGTCCGGCGGCTTCGCCGTCCTGCGTCGCCTGGCACGCATGGCGCCGGATCTCAAAGTCGAGCCGCAGTTCATTGTGCTGACCACGGAAGAGCGGCGCTACGAACGCGAACAGGCCGCTGCCGCCGGCGCCGCGGATTATCTCGTGAAACCCGTCCCGCCCACGGCGCTCCTCAAGCGCATTCGGGAAGTTGTGTCGACCGCCCCGGTGGCGTGAATCTGAGACGCAACATAGATTGTGGTTCGCGGCGTTTACCGTGAGACATACAAGGTAAGTTGCGCAATCGTGAAAGGATTTTTTTGGCTACAGCGAAGCGGGAGCCTTAATCTCGCTTCAGCGAGATTAAGGGATAAGCCGGGGCCTGTCCGACTTCAGAAATGTTGTGGATTTTCGTTTTGTTAAGAACGCTGCGTCAGTGGGGAACCAACTGCCGCGGCCCCAACAAGCGGGGCCTTGCCGACACCGGACGCTGGACTGCGACTCTGCTCCCGCAGCGTTTCTTACGAAGAAGACGCCGCTCCGGTGCGCCTTCGCTTGCTGGATTTTTACGATGACGACGCCGTTCCGGTCCGCCTTACCACTCTCCCCGGCATGACCTCCGTTCGTTAGCTGGAACCAGCTGTAACCATATTCTTCCTAATACACGTTTCCGGTAGTTCAAGAGCTGTGGTTCGCGGCGATTGCCGTGAGACACATAAGGTAAGTTGCGCAATGGTTAAGGGTTTGATTTGGCTACGGCTGAGCGGGAGTTGTGGTGATTCGTTTTGTTAAGAATGCTGTGTTCGACCCGGGCGTCGGTTTGTGACTCAGCTATCGCAGCGGTTCTTACGAAGAAGACGCCGTTCCGGTGCGCCTTACCACATTCCCCGGCACAACCTCCGTTCATCTGCTGGAACCAGCCGTACCCAAAAAAGTTTTAATGTACACTGACCGCCACTTACACCACGATTCGGGGCGTGTTTGGATGTATACACGTTTCCGGTAGTTCAAGAGCTGTGGTTCGCGGCGATTGCCGTGAGACACATAAGGTAAGTTGCGCAATGGTTAAGGGGTTGATTTGGCTACGGTCCGCAGGAGTTGTGGAATTTCGTTTTGTTAAGACAGTCCGCCTCGACCCGGACGTCGGTGTGCGACTCAGCTACCGCAGCGTTTCTTAAGGCGAAGACGCCGTTCCAATCTTAATCGCACGTCCCGTTGCTCACTCCCGTGATGTTGTACTTCGTTTGAAAGTAACACTCCAGGTTCTCGCGCTGCGCGCTGTCCGTGCCGTTGAAGATGATGATCTCGGCGTATTCGGTGATGGTGTGCTGGACGTCGCTGCCGCCGGCCCAGCGGGCGCCGATGATCAGGCCGATCGGATCGAGGGACGTGAGGTCGCTGTAAATATCAGAAGCAACCTGCGTGCCGTTTCCGTAGATTGTGCCCGTACCGCCGCCGAAGCTGAGAGCGACGACCCGCTCTCCGGTCGGGGTGTTGTTCATTTCCGTTGCGATGAAGACGTTCCCACCGGGTTGGCGTTCCGCGACGAGGTCGCCGCTGGTTCCGTTGCGATAACGCAGGGCAATCGCGTCGCTGCTGTTATGGTCCGCGCCCGTGGACGGACGAAACGAAACGAGACCGCCGCCGGTTCCGCCGTCGATGAGACGCACCGCCACCACGATCGTAAAGTCCGTGAGCGACCAGACCGTGCCGGTGCTGTTCAGTAAAAAATCGTCCATGCCGTCGGAGCGAATGACGGGCAGACCGTTCAGGGAATCGCTGATGAGTTGCGGCTGGAGCGTGACGCTGCCCTGGGCTAAGTCACGTCCGTTAGAAGTTTGATCGGACCAGTTAGAAACGCCCGTGGCGACCGTCACGCCTTTTGCGGCGTCCAGCCACAGCTCGAGGTTGCTGCTGTCGGCGGGGCCGGTGCAGGTTACGCCGACATTATTTACGGCCACGCCGGCGATGTTTCCCGTGCCGTTGCTGATCGCGCAGAACTCCACGGGATTCGCGGGCGCCGTTTGTACGCTGACGCTGTAACTGGAGCCGTCGGCGAGGCCGGTGGGAAAGACGAAGCTGCCGCTCGCATTTACGGTGACGGTCTCGCTGCCGTTCAGGGAAAGCACCAGGCCGGTTCCATCGAGGCCGCTGACCGTGCCGCCCACGGTGAGTCCGTTGTCGGTGAGTGTGCCGCGACCCAGGGCGGCCAGGAGCAACAGTGCGCTGCTGTCGTCGTTACCGGAACTGCCGGAGTAGGACTGGAACAACGGATGGGTCCAGCAACTGGAAAGTAGCGGGAGCAGCAGCAGGGCCATGAGCTTGCGCGGAGCCGACATGGTGAACAAGGGTTCGCGAGAATGTCCGAGCGGCCAAGGGATATTTTCGAGTCGGTCGCGGAAAGATGGCGCCGGTGCTTTGTTAAGTTCATGTTAGGATGGCATCCTATGAAGACGGCGTTCCGGTCCGCCTTACCACGTTCCCCGACACAACCTCCGTACGTCGGCTGGAACCAGTCGTGCCCATGCTCTTCTTAATGCGAATTCAGAATGACTTAATGCGAGAATCAGCGCGTGCACGAATCAACAAAACATTGGCCTTAATTAAAGAACCGCGATTCGGAAGGTTGGCCGTGAGAAATATGCAGTAAGTTGCGGAATGGTGAAGGGATTAATTTGGCTACGGCTTAGCGGGAGTTGTGGATTTTCGTTTTGTTAAGATTGCTGGAGTCGACCCGGACGTCGGTTTGTGACTCCGTGTACGGTGACGGGTTCTCAACGGCCGGCCTGCACAGAATTTTGTGTGCCTTCGCTTTCGTGAGAACCGTGCCGGATTCTCCACGTCTAAAGTATCGCATGCGTCTTTCGATTCTCCTGTCGCTCGTCTCGCTCCTTACCTGCACGCCGACATCGACGTCCCCGGTCGAAGCACCGCGCCGGCTCATGGGCGAGGTCCCCGCGGATACGGACACCGTGATTCAGTATGCCGGTGAGGTTCTCTCCCGGGAATCGTACGATCAGCGACTCGCCGCCGAGGAGCGTGCCTTTCTTGCGAAGTTAAGTACGAATCATAAAAACTTAACGTTTCGCACGCGCCGGCAAAAGTACTTTCACATTGCCTACCGCACGGACGAAGCGCGGATGAATCATCTCGCCCGTTATCTTGAAGAATTTTATCGCCAGGTTTACCCGCTTTATTTTATCTATGAATCGTCCCGGCCCGTGCGCCTGGTCTACTATCGCACCAAGGCCGAGTTTCAGGAACACACCGGCTCCCCCGCATACGGTTTCTATCGCCGCGCGGAGCATACGTTGTATACGTACGCGAACTCCGGTCACGGGACGCTGTGGCACGAGTTGATCCATGCGTTCCTGCGCGAGAACGAGGTGAGCGACTACGATCCGCAGTGGTTCCACGAAGGGTTTGCCTCGTTTTACGAGATGGCGTTCCTGACACAGACGGCCAGTGGTCCGCTGGTTGTTGCCGGTTATGCGAACTGGCGGCTGCCCGCCTGGCAGCGTAATCTGCGCCGGGGCGCCGTGGCCCCGCTCCGGGAGGCCCTGCTGCGCGCTAAACTTGCGCCGGATTACGATTACGCTGCGGCGCGCTTTCTCTTCTGCTACTTGTGGACGCGCGGCAAGATGCAGCCGTTCGTCCGCGCGGTGGTGTATGATCTCATGCCCCGCTACGAGGGCGTAGAGTTGCGTGAGCAGATGTTAGTGAAACTCGAAAATATCACCGGCGAGTCCGTTGAAGAAATCGAAGCGAACGTGCGTGCGCTGGCGTTGCGAACGCGTAAAAATGAGAAGTTGCGGCGGGAATTGTGAATATGAATGATTGCATGAAAATGTATGGAAGCTGTGCGCGGCAAATCATGCAGCGTTGTCCGGGATGCGTTGTCCGGAACGGATATTCACCGTTTGATTAATCTTGACAATATGCGGGGTATACTATAAAAAATTGAGTATGTTGGCGGCGCGTCGTCTTTGTTCAAGGGGTCTTACCCGCTGTGTCGGTTTGATCGGGCTGTGCTTCGGGGTCGCGTGTTTGCAGACCTCGTCGTCGTCGACGGACATCACGACGCCGGAGGGGCTGTTGCTGCAATCTCAGTTGCTGTGCGCGTCGGACGGCTCCACATGCGCGGCTGCGAGCACAAGCGGTGATGCCTCGGACTCCGATCCCGGCTCGGGCGATTCCGGCGGCGGCGGCGGTGGAGCCACGGTGGACGTGGTGTATCTGGGCGGTACTTTTACGACGTACGACGGAACGGCGAGCGTTCGGTACGTGGCGCTGAATCCGGCCACGGGGGCCATCTTGCAAACGACGAACGGGACCGGTTTCGCGCAGACGGTGGAGTCCATCGTGCCGCTGGGCGACGGCACCGGCCGGGTCTACGCGGGCGGCCTCTTCGCGGACTACAACGGCGGCGGCGGTTTCGGCGTCGCCCGTCTGAACAGCGACGGGACGCGGGATACCACCTTTGCCGTGGGCACCGGCTTCAACAACACGGTCAACGAAATCGCGCTGGCCACCGACGGCTCGGGGGACCTCTACGCTACCGGGGCGTTTACAAATTTCGACGGAGCCGCCACTTCTCGCGCCGGACGCATCAACTCGGACGGCACGAAGGACACCGCGTTCACCGGCGCTCCCACGTTCACCGCCAACGCGCTGGCGCCGGCCACGGACGGCTCCGGCGACGTGTACTTCGGCGGCGGCTTTACGTTCATCAGCGGGATGGCCAGCAACTACATTGCCCGCCTGAACTCGGACGGCACGTACGACACCGGCTTCAACGTCGGCACGGGGATCGATAACAGCGTCGTTCGTACGGTGGCGGTGGCGACGGACGGTACGAACGACGTCTACGTCGGCGGTCTCTTCGCGACCTACAACGGCAACGCCTCCGCGAATCTCGTGCGCATTAATTCGGACGGTTCGTTCGATGCCGGTTTCAGCACCGGCACGGGACCCAATCAGCTCGTGTGGGACATTACACCCGCTAACGACGGCTCAGGAGATGTTTACATCGGCGGCAACTTCACGGACTACAACGGGACGCCGATCAATCGCATCGCACGCATCAATTCCGACGGTTCCCTCGATACCGGCTTCAATCCCGGAACGGGCGCGGACAACGACGTCCTGGTCATCCAGGTGGTGCCGGACGGCTCGGGCGACATATTTGTCGGCGGCCAGTTCGCGAACTTCGACGGCACGGCGACGAGTCGCATCATCCGGCTGAATTCCGACGGCAGCCGCGACACCGGCTTCGTCGTGGGCACCGGTGCCGTGGGCGACGTCGAGGCGATTGCGTTTTGATCGACGCCGAGGCGAAAGTCTTCGGCGTTGAGTAAATGTGAGTTGCTTTCAGAATCTGCCCGGAAACATTTGCTGCCGAATGTGATCCGGGAGATTCGTATGCCGCAGTCACCGATTGATAGTCAACACCGTGCCGCTACCTTTGCCGGGATTCTTTTCAACGGGGTGTGGCGGATTGCCTTGCCGACCGGGGATTTTCTAAGCGTGGAGCACGGTGAAGTCGACGGCGACGGGGAAGCCTCGCGCTGGAGCACGAAAGCCTATGCCGCTCTGAAACACAGGTTTCGCTTTCACCCGATTCGCGCCGTTCCGGAAGAAGGGCGCTGGTACGTCCGGGCGGAACCCGTCGCGTTCGCGGGAGCAGGGAACCCGGATGCGTCCGTGCCTGCGCCGTCCCCGGATCGATCTCTCGCCTTTGTGCTGAGCTTCGACGGATGTTCCACGTTTTATCTGGAAGGCATCGGCGAGGACTTCCCGGTCGCGGAGGTCGCGAGTGCGGCGTCCATCGGTCGTCACGCCGTGCATACTTTGCGGAACGCGGGCCTGGGTCCATTGACGGTCTGCGTCGAGCACGGGCATTTCCTGGAACTCTCATCGAGTGTGAATTTCCCGCAGTTTCAGGGAGATGCCCTGCGAGCCTTCCAGTATATTGAGGCCGCACTCAAATACGATCTCCGCAGCAAGTTACTAAACCTGGCGGACCTGGACAATCTCAAGCGCCCCTCCGACATACCGCAGTCCGCATGGGATGAGGTAATCTCGCAGCTTCGAACGGAAGTCGGCTATCGACGACTGGTGGAAGGTTATATCGACCGCGTTAGAGAATTCGTGCAAAACGTTTTCATTGCGAACGCCGGCCTGGTCGACAACGTCAGGGATATCATCGACATGGATGGCAATACGTCCGTGACGATCTTTCTCAGCCGGGCCCTCGAGGCGATGGTGTCGGCCGTAAGCAATTTGAAGTTTACGGGCTCGGGCGCGGTTACCGGCGCCCTGAAAATTTTCGTTCAGCAACTGACGTCCGATAAAAGGCCGAACCCGATCGACTTCACCCTTGCCGTGGGTGCCGCCCGCGACCGCATGGCGAAGATCTTCAACGACATGATCACGATCACACAGGAGTACCAGCGGGACGTCTTCGCGGACTGGGGCAGGCTCAAAACGACTGCCGAGGCCATCCGGAGCGGCCACCTGGCGTGGCCGGACGTCGACGACATTTTGCGTCGGGAGTGCGCCCGGCAATTGGAAATCGCTCTTTATAAGGATCTGCTGAAGTTTCGCTGGTCGCGCCTGCGGCATCCCTGGAATTCCTCCATGTGGGCTGAAAGTTTGAGCTGGAAGACCGAACGGGAAAGCCTGAATAAAGTTTACTGGTACTCTTATGTTCCGGAGAACCGGAAGCTTGCCGGTCGGGGAGAAGTTCCAGGCTACAGCTTCAAAGAGTACCTCCTGGGAACAGGGAGTAGTTGGATGGACGAGCGCCAGGCGCATGAGCACCTCGGTGAGAAACTTTTCGATGAACTCAAACTGAATCGAGAAGACGTATTCAATCAGTGGGGGCTGACCGAAGTTCCTATCCTCGGTTCACATTAAGAACGATCTTAAGACCGCCTCCGCTCAGAGTTCCGTTCGCCGTTTTTCTACTGATTGTTAAAATCCTGGTTGTCTTCGGTTTCGGGCCGCACATCTTTTTCGCATGAAATCGAAGCTCATCGTCGCCCTGCTGGTCATCATCCTCCTGCCCATTATGTTCATTCGCCTGCGTTACGGCGGCGGCGAACCCATGCCCGATCGTTCCAAACCGGCCGGCCTCAACGCGGACATTCTCGAAACCGTGGCGGAGTTGCCGTTACCGCCGGGTAACATCGCCGTTTCGAAAACCGGGCGCGTCTTTTTTACGTTTCATCCCGAGGGCCGGCGCGATACGAACGTCGCCGAGCTGGTGGACGGCGTCGCGCGTCCCTATCCGAACGCGGCGTTTCAGTCTCCCCGGGACGGCCTCTACTTCGAAAGCGTACTGGGCATGCGCATCGACAGCAAAGATCGCCTGTGGACGCTGGACTTCGCCAATCACGGCACCGGCCGGCCGCGTCTACTGGCGTTCGATCTCGCCACGAACGAAGTGGTGCATCAGTACGACGTGCCGTCGGAGATTGCCGGCCTGGGTTCCATGCTGAACGACATGAGCATCGACGCGGAAGCGGAGACGATTTACATTGCCGAGGCGAGCATCTTCGCGAAGACTCCGGCCATTATCGTGTACGACATCGCTTCGAAAACGGCGCGGCGATTGCTGGAAGGGCATCCGTCCGTCGAGGCACCGGAGTACGTAACGGTCGTCGACGGCGAACCGCAGGTGATTTTCGGTATCTTCGCGATTCGTCCCGGCGCCGATTCGATTGCACTGAGTCGCGACGGCGAGTGGTTGTACTACTCCGCGGTGACCGGCGAGCACATGTATCGCATTCGCACGGCGGACCTGAACGACGAAGCGCTGAGCGCGGCAGACCTCGGAGAACGCGTGGAGATTTTCTACGAAAACAAAACGCACAGCGACGGCATCACCACCGACGACGCCGGCCACATCTACATCACGGACCCGGAGCACTTCGCGATCCATCGCATCAACGCGGATCGAACCATGACGACGTTGTTCAAGGACAAACGTCTGCGCTGGCCGGACGGCTTCAGCTTCGGACCGGATGGGTATCTATACGTCACGTGCAGTGCGTTGCAACACGTCATCTTTAAGGGAGCCGCCAACGTGGACGCGCACGCGCCGTATCACATTTTTCGCTGGAAGCCCGGCGCGAGTGCGGCGGCGGGGCAGTAGTGCTTCGACAATGCCGCCGGATGCCGATCACTAACTTTACTCAGTACGCACCTTCCAGAAACACCACGTATGCCGCGCCGCGGTTCAGGCCGGCGCCGTCGGTACCGTCCGCGCCGACGATAAGATCCGGTACGTTGTCGCCGTTCAGGTCGCCCGGCAGGCCGATGGTCGTGCCGAAGGCGTCTTGATCGAGCAGGGGCAGCGGGAAGTTCGTCTGGCTGATCTTTTGCTGTGATTGCACCGTGCCGTTGCGGTTCATGTAGAGAAAGTAGACGGCGCCGCGGTCCGTGCCGCCGTCGTCATCACGAGTGGCGCCGGCGATCAGGTCCGGAATGCCGTCGTTGTTCAGGTCACCCGGTGCGGCCAGGCTGAAGGCGAAGCGATCATCGGTTTCGATGTCGGCGGTAAGGCCGGCCTGGCCCGGGATGATCTTCTGCTGCGATTTCACGGTGCCGTCTCTATTCAGAAACAGGATGTAGATGGCACCACTGTCCGCGCCGCCGGTATCGTCGAAGGTGCCGGCGGCCAGGTCCGGTATGCCGTCCAGGTCCAGATCGCCGATGGCCGCGAGGGCGCTGCCGAAACGATCTTCGTCAAGCAGTTCGCCGTCGAATCCGCCTTCGAGGTTACTGATCTTCTGCGCGCTCTGGATGTTGTAGTCCGGCTGCATGAACAGAATGTAGACGGCGCCGCTGTTGGAGTTCAGGTCGTCGTCGAAGATGGCTCCCACCGCCCGATCATCCACCCCGTCCTGGTTCAGATCACCGAGCACGACCAGGTCGGCACCGAAGCGGTCCTGATCTTCGAGGGCAAACGGCAGATTCCCGGAAAGTTCGCTGTAGACGCGTTCGCCGGCCACGCTGCCGTCAGGATTCAGCCAGAGTTCGTAGAAGGCGCCCCTGTCGTTGCCGCCATCATTCCGGCGGGCTCCGCTCACGAGAAGATCGGGCACGCCGTCTCCGTTGCGATCGCCGATCGGATGCGTTCGAGCGCCGAAGTTTTCGGCGTTGTCCGGTACGGTGGTGAGTCCTCCCTGGAGGCCGCTGATCTTCTGCTGTGAGGCCACGGTGCCGTCGGTGTTCAAGAACAGTACGTAGAGCGCGCCGGAGTTCGGCTGGTTGTCGTCATCGCGGATGGCGCCGACGACAAAGTCCGGCATTCCGTCGCCGTTCAGGTCCCCGGGCACGCTGATGCCCTGGCCGAAAGCGTCCTGGTCCGCCAGAAAGCCGGAAAAGCCGCCGATCTCTTCCGAAATCCGCACCGCGCTCAACACGTTTCCGCTCGGCGGAGTCGGCCGGGTTGTGTACAGGATGTAGGGTAGCAGATGGGTGATGGGAGCGCAGACCGCGTCGCCGGGGAGGCAGCCGCTGTTCACGCGCACGCACTGGGCGCAAACGGCGGCGAGAGCCACAATTGTGACTGAAAGGATGGATCTGGCCGGCACGGTTCCATTCGTTCCCCCGGGGTTACGCCGTCAATGAAGAGGTTCCAGAATGCGGTGAATCCTGGTTGCATGATTTGACATGCAATTGTAACATGAAGTCGTGGATTTATTTCAGGAGTTTTTCGAGCCGGTATTCTGGAAGACCCCCTGGCGGCTGCTGGTTGCGATCGGTTGCGGCATCATCGTGGGTCTGGAGCGTGAGTATCGCGCCAAGCCGGCAGGCGTGCGCACGCACATGCTCGTTTCCATGGGCGCGGCGCTGTTCATGATCGTTTCAGAGTACGTGGCGGAAGAGGCCCGATTGAGCGGTTACACGAACGCGGACCCGGGCCGCATCGCCGCGCAGGTCGTCACGGGCATCGGCTTTCTGGGCGCCGGAGCCATTCTGCACAGCCGCGGCCTTGTGCTGGGGCTGACCAGTGCGGCGACGATCTGGTGCATGGCGGCCATCGGGATCACGGCCGGCGTCGGTCTCGTCTGGACGGCCGGGGCCTGCTCCATCGGGCTGGTGGCAATCTTGCAGTTGTTTACGTTCGTGGAGACGTTTCTGCGCCGCCGCCGGTTTCGCTACGTGTCGCTGGAAATCATTCTCAAGAACGAAGCTCGCGTCCACGACGTGCGCCGCCTGTTGCGTGCCGAGGGCGTCGTGCTTTCGAACGAACGTGTAGAGCACGTCCTCGGCGAAGATCACTACTACGCCCTGGCTTACTTTCGCGGCGAGCAGGAAGACGAGCTGACGGACCGGTTGATGCAGATGAAAGGCGTGCGCGACGTAATTCTGTTTGATCGTAACGTTAGCCTGGACTGAGTTAACGAAAAATTACGGACCGGTGGTTACGCAGCGCAGGCGATAGAAGTTCGCTTTGCCGCTCCCGGATAGAACGCCGTTGCCGAAAGACACGTGGCGCGCACTGGTGATGCTCAGGATGGAACTCGTAGAGCTCCAGTACTCCGCGCCGGAGGTATTCGGAAAGAACGAACTGTCGATGAGCGGCGACGTTGTGGTTGAATCACTCAACAGAGAACTGAGTTCGCGAATGCTCGGAAGACGCCAGTCCGTGCGCCCCGCCAGGCTGAGCGCTTCGCAATCCGAGAGGGCATTGACCCATTGGCGGCTACCCGTTGCCCCGGTGCAACTTGCCGTGTAGTCCAACAACGTACCCGTGCCGGTGTTATCCATGCTGCACTGCGTCCAGAGCAGATTCGTGCGGCTGTCGTAGATCGTGCCGTCGCCGCGATTGGTGTAGGCGGGGGCCGGCAAAACGTTGCCGGAGACGCAGCGCGTGAAACGACCGGACGTTCCGATGAGACTGGTCGTCGAAGCATCGCGCAGATCAAGCAGCCAGTAGTTGCCGGGCGTCGTGCCGTCCGCGGTGGAGGACCAGAAAAAATCCGGAGATGCGTTGCCCGGGTGGTTGGGATAGTAGTTGCTCACGTCGTTGTCGTCGACGGCCGGATTGGCCCGCTCGTGGTCTCCGAACAACAACAGCTCCCGTCGCGACGGCAGGCGCCAGGTGCGCCCGGCGAGGCTGAGGCCGGCGCAGTACGAAGCCGCCCCGCTCTGGATCTGAGTGGAATCGGCGACGCCGGTGCAGCTTGTGCCGGACTGGCCTTTGGAACAGCGCTGCCACACGAGACCACTGGTGTTGTCCGTGATCGTATCGCCGCCGTCCGTAACACTCAGCGACCACAGGTTAGGGACGTCGGCATAGTCACCGTCCTGGCCGGTGACCGTTTGCGGGCACGTGAGATAAGCCGTATCACCGGAGGGACCGGACGCGCAACTGGTTTGCCCGCTGTCCGGTAGATAGTCGGTGAGCGTGGTATCGCCGGAGGTGTCTCCGCCCGCGGCTTCGATGATGGCCGAAGAGAGCGTATACAAAACGACGCCGACGTACGGACGGCACTCGGGATCCGTGTCGGCGCAGCGCGGTTCGACGTGCGTGCAGGCGGGCGCGAGGAGCAGCAGTGCCGCAACAAAGGTACAGGTGTGTCGCCGACTGTAGCGGAGTAGACGCATATCCGCCAGGGATGATACGTTGCGCCGATAGGAATGTCAAGTGGGATCGGATTCGCTCTTCGCGGTTTCCGGATTGTACCATGGATCAAAGGCATCCGAATCTACGGCGAAGCGCACGGCGTGGTAGAGGATGTTGTACTGATGCACGTCCGTGAACTCGCTCTGGCCTTCGAAGAGATGATCGAAGACTTTTTCGATACTGCTCCCGGTTTTACGATAGATCTTGTAGCGGATGAAGGCGCAAAGGGGAGGGGTGGTGCCGGCGCCGGTGGTGTTGACTGTGGGCTTAGCGTGTCCCTTCGTCTTCTATCGCTTCGCGGGATGCTTTCTTGTGATCAGCGTTCTGAAGGGTGGCGGAGAGCAAAGCGGGCGTGAGGATGTACCAGTCGTCCACCATTTTGGAGTCGTAAACAGAATCCTTGGGGTACTTGCGGTTCCATTCAATGCCTGCCGATATATCTTTAGCCGGGGCAATTGTTAAAATATTACTGTGGATGGATTTTGCAAACTTTGTACGAAAGTGCTCTTTGCCTTTGGGCCTGCCGCCTGTCGTTTTTATCTCCTCAAACAAGCAAGAACAAAAGCGCGCCGAGTCGATATTCGGATCTTCCGATTCACCGAAAACCTTCAAGATTATTTCGTCCGGCTTGTCCGTATCTACGCCTGACCAGGCCTTGCGTTGCGGGTCGTTTGTTTCGATCCAGGTCTTTAGGTCATCAATTCTCTTATTGATTTCTGTGCCGGACTCAATAGACTCCCCGCCCTCAGGGAGTTCACCCGGCAACGCATTTATACCGTTTAATTGAACGAAACGTTCTCGCTGTCGATTGTATTCTTTCGAGATGAAATATCGCCGTGCCGTGCAGCTGTTCTTTTCATCAACATTCGCATTCAGATAAAACGCGCCACCCTCTTTGGGTTCTCGTGTTGCTCCTTCCAGCACGACCCTTCGCAGCGGGTCCTCGCGCAGGCTTTCCGGAAGCCAGTTCAAAATGCGCGGGTCGTCCCCCGTAACCTCAGTTCCTGATCTCCACGCGTTACCTTTGGCCTTCAGCGCCGCGATGAACGCATCGATCAGTTTCTTGTAAGCATCCGCGGAATCCGAAGCCTCTTTGACCTTCCCATAGAAAATCTCCGTATCCGCTTTCGGATCCCCGTCAAACGCAAAACAATCTTTCAACGCCATCACATTCCTCCAGGCTGCTCAATCACGAACTCAACCGCCGGCACACCTTCGAGAATTTTCCCGGCAAACTCCGCGACCTTCAGCGACGGGCCCCCGAACTGCGAAACCAGGTCGGTCACATTCACCACCTGATCGTGGACCTGCGCCGTAATCGATTCCCCCTCTTTTGTGAACCGCGCGGTGCCGCCGGCATCATCGAACAGGAAACCGAAGTGCGTTTTGCCGGGATGCAGATGAAACCTGAGCGAATGAAAGGGACCGTTAATAAGAAATAAACGAATGTTAACATCCAGGTTGTCCTCGCGAATGACGGGAACTGTTTCGCCTGCGCTGTCGCGGATCTCCACTTCGAAGTCCGGCCAGCCGGAGACGACGAGGGAGTTGATGAGAAAACCGAAGACCTGCCCTCCGGAGAAGAGGCCGTCCAATTCCGTCTGAAGATCGGCGGCGACGACGTGGCCGATGGAGAAGGCGCCGGACGTGAAGGCGTTGATCCAGAAGCGATCCAGTTGAAAGAATCGAATGCATTCGTTCGGCAGGAGGCCCGGCGCGGGAATGAGGTAGCGGAACGGGAGCCCGCGCAGTTCGCGCCACGCGCGGAATTTTTCGGCAACATGCGGGGGTACGGGGCGGGCCACCGGATCATCGTTCAGGGGCAGGTGATCGAGGGGCGGATACGCGGCGTCTGTCTTCAAAGCGGCCAGGCGTTTTGCGGCGGCATACTCGTGTTTCCAACGGTAGAATTCCGTTGCGAAATCTTGATCGTTCAACGCCGTCAGACGGCCGAGTTCGAAGGCGGCGGCGTAGGTGGCGTCCAGGTTGTCCGCGGAGTCTTTGAGCAGCCAATCATTCTGTGATAAGGATGCACAGGAAAACGAAAGTGGCACGGCGTCGATGAGGCCGGCGGCGAGCGGGCTGCGATAGTGGGCGGGCCGGGTACGGGCGGTATGATCGGCGTGCACGCGATGAAACGGGAGGGACAGACTCCCGGAAGCGGCGATGAGGTCCGCGGTGCCTGCCGGTCGCAGGGGCGCGCAGCCGTTCTTCAAATGAGCGAGCAGTTCGTGGAACGTGCTGCCGGGCAGTTTCGCGAGCGACTGCAGGATCTTTTTCCCCGCCGCGGAAACGGAGAGACCGGTCAGCACTGATTCGAATTGCGCAGAGTCGTGGTAGAGTTGATCGTAGAGGGATGACAGGTCGGGGAGATCGCCGCGCGGGATCTGTTGTTCGGCCGTCTGTTTCGCTTTCGCCGCGACGTCCGCGGTGATGACGTACAGCTGATCGTCGAAGGCGTAGAACCTCCATTTGTAAAGATACGGTAAAGTGAGGTTTGTGTCGTTCGGGATGCCTGCAAACTTGCCGGACGTCTCGTACTTCTGTTCGAGAGAAACGAGATAGACCGTGCTCGAACGGCCGCGCCGGGGCAGGCGGTTGCAGAGGATCACGGCCTGTTCTTCGTGGATGTCGTCCTCGTTCAGTGTCTGCGCGTCTCCTTTGTGTTTGATGCGCGTGAAGCTGAGGTACTTCAGTTCATCGAGGGTGTCCGGGAACAGATGCGCGAGCGTCGAGTCTACGCTCAGGTAGTCGACGCCGGCCGGGAGACCGGGCGCCGGCGCGGTCGCGGTGGAATTTTCCGCGGCGTGTGCCGTTTCGCTTTCGTCGATCATCACGAGAAAGAGCCATGACGCATCGCCCTCATACTGCGCGGCGGGGCTGCGTTCCCAGGGGAGGGTGCTGCGGTTCAGAACGAGCGACGGCAACACCGCCATGTAATCACCGCGGCCGCCGTTCGGCGGATAACTCGAATGAATCAGCGCCGGATCGAGATGATAGCGGGGGCCTTCGACATCGAAGCTGAGTCTGCATGTGTCGATGTTTGTGGTAGCGACATTGACGGTCTGATGGACCTCGACGTCGTAACGGCCGTCTTGCAGAGACGGTTCGTGCCGGTTGTAGTATGTAATAGATTTAGTTGTCATACTGCTCTCCGTTCGCAAGGATCAGCCGCCGACGGTATAGCCCGCATATGAAAACGACTTCGCCGCGAGTGTTGCGGGCATGTGGATCGTATCGGCATGCGGTGTTACTGTATGCGGACCTTCGTGTTCTGACGGCTTGACTTTGATGTGCAATCCGCTCAGCAGTCCTTCGAGTAACGCCTTGCCGTCGGCGTCAGGGATCTCGCCGCTCTTCGCGGCGGGTTTCCACAGAGCGGCGGGCATGTTCTTACGGATCGCCTCGACCGTGAAGTGATGCTGCAACTCGGCGGCGGTGAGTTCCATGCCGTCTTTCTTCACGCGCACCGTAAGTTTCGATTCGACATCTTGCGAAGTCTTCGCCATGGGCTTGATGCCGAACTCCGCGTTGGAGTTCAGTTCGACCCCACCGAACTGAGCCTGCCCCGCCGGGATGGCCGTGCCGCATACAAACTCCAGTTCTTTTGCATTTACGATGTGTTTGTCCGGTGAACTTTGCGCGGCGTCCAGTCCGCGGGCGATGTTGGCGTTCAACACTTGCTCGGGCGGCGGCAGGAAACCGTGCTGAAACGCGTTCCAGTCCAGCGGCGCCGGTTCCTGTTCGTCGTTGCCGAAAGAGATCGGAACGGTAAACGAGACGATCACGTGAACGTGAACCGCGGCGTGTCCGGAAAAGTCGGGGCCCCAGAAGTGAATGTCCGCGCCCACATCGAAGTCGACGTGCGTGTGAATACTGAACAGCCACAGGTCCACGTCGATGTGTGCGCCCACCGACAGGTTCGCGTAGATGTCGCCCTTGTAATGATAGGGCTGCCAGTACATAATGAAGTCGGCGCCGGCCTGGAAGTGGACGTGAATGGAGAAGCTTCCGCCGGCGACGTAGTTTACATCCAGGTGTCCGCCGGCCATCATTGCCTCGGGTGTGATCGCGTAGTAGGCGTCCGCCTTCACGGTGAGATCGGAATTCACGCACCAGTTCAATTCCAGGCGTGCCGGCCGGGGATAGTAGGGCTGCGGCGCATATGAGGTCGCGTAACCGCCCATCGTATAAACGAAGTCTCCTTCCCGGGCGCCCTTCCATTGACCGTTGCTTTGATCTTTTGTTACGCAGAGCAGGGCGAAGCCGCCGCTGATGTGCGCCTCCGGAGCGAAGATGTACGAGCCGGGCAGGAAGGCTCCGTTGATGGCGATAATCCCGCGCTCCGGAATGATGCGCGCCACGAGGCCGATGCGAACCTTCGCCTGCGCCGGATTCGTGAGCGGAAACTGCATGCCGGCAATGCCGATGACGTCGATCTCAAACTGCTCGCCGAAACGCAGGGCGAGCAGTACGAAGCTTTCGATCATCTTGAACGAGGTCGCGCGGAGTCCCACGGCGCCCCAGAACGATCCCGGCCGCGGCGGGAAGTCCAGGTTCACGGCGTCGAAGTCGGGCGGCGTGGCATCCGGCAGAACCGGTTGGATCAATGGAAACGTATGCACGGTCTCCGGCGCGGGCAACGTCATGGCGCGATTGTAGCCGAAGCCCGCCGCCGCGCCGGTCACGTACAGCAGCACGGGCAGTCCGCCCAGGGGCGCGCCCAGAAATCCGTAGATGAACACCGTGGGATCGCCGTCCGGAAGTTTCGCGTACGAACCCATCGCGGTTAAGTTGTACTGCTTGTAACCTAAGACGATTTCTCCACTGTACGCTTCGAGAGCGATGGTGCGCGGCGGGACGGCGGTGTCGGCGGGATCGGGGATCTTCACCCGGCCGTGCCGGAACATGCCTTCGATCGTCAGGGGCGGTTTTTGATACTCGATGCCCAGGCCTTCGAGGGAAACGCTCGGTGAGAATTCGTTGAGCGGACTTTTGATCTGAAAGCCGATGAGATCCAGGCCCAGCGGGCCGACGTGCAGACTGCCGCTGATCGTAATCGCCAGTTTGCCGCTCGCGAGTCCGAGGGAGACGCTCTTGATCGTAACCGGTCCGTACTTTTTGCCCACGGGTGTCGGGGCAGACCCGGCGCCGCTTTGCGCGGGATCGAGCGGGGCGTCCGGCGAGTCGTGACTCCCAAAGTTCGAGTGCAGCGGAATCGTTTCGTCGCCGCTGCCGAGGATCAGTGAGCCCTGGAGCGTAAAGCCTTGCGGATACGCGGCCGGGGAAGCTTTGCCGTCGCTCGCGGCCGGGCGACCTGGAGTGAGGGGCGCCGTGTGAATTCGGCCGAGGAACTCATTCACCCGTTCCAGATCCTTCGCGGAGATTGCTGCTTTCGTATGTACGATTCGCAACGCCTCGATGCGAAAGTGCGCCGCCTGCAGAAAGTCGCCGACGATCGGCACGCCGGACAGATCAAAGTCGCCGGCCAGTCCGATCTCGGTGCCGTAGATCGCATTGCTTGCGCCGCCGGAGTGGATTTCAGCGAGAAACAGGCTCCGGATATCGAGCTGCACGGGAAAGACCCGGCTGAAGTCCACGTGCAGACCTTTGCCGCCCGTGGAGTACATGTGCCCGCCGGTGATGCGGATTTCGTGGCCACCCGTCGTTTGCGTTCCGTGTATGCCCGAGAAAACAAGTTCGTCCGTTTCCCCGGCCGGCAGAGGATTGTCCAGGTACATGGCGAAGGTCCAGTCGGATTCTGTTCCGGGCTGACCGTCTCCACTAACTTTTGTTAAATCGTAGTTTACCTCCAGCTTCTTTACGGCGAGTTGCTTCGGGCCGGAATCACCGTCCGGCAGAATCGTATTCAGCACGGGCACCTGACCCAGGGTAAAACCGCCGGCGACTTCAATGAAGAGTTTGCGGTGCCGAAAGGATTCGTCATTGGAGAAGACGAGGCCGAGGCGGGACTTTGCTCCGGTGTCCGAATGTTCGTTAAGGATGCCCAGGGAGTGCAGGAGTCCTCCGATGGATACGGCCGCTTCCGCCTGGAATACGTAGGTGTGTGTAGAGGAATCGTAAGATGCGTAGAGGTCCGCCGCGGTCGTACTTAAGTTGCGAATTTCCGCGGGCAGCGTAACTCCGAGCGAGAACGCGGCGTCTTCTTTTACGGCATTCAAGAATTCGCTCAGGCCGCCCGCAGACACGGTGGCCCGCAGAGCGAAGGCCGTGTCTTTCCCGTCGCGCCGAAAATTGAACACAATGTCGCCGAGTTTCAGATTGTGATACTCGGGATGCTCCGTTTCGATCTCCGCCCGCAGGAGAAACTGGATATTCGCCGGGGCATCTTCCGCCGTGGTATATTCCAGCGCGCACTCGCTGATCACTACGGCGTTCAACTTTTTCAGGAGCGCGCCGGGCTCCGGGAGCCGGAGGGCCCGTCGCGCCGCTTCCGTAAAATCTTGCAAAGATAACTTAGTGTCCGGCGTCGTGCCGGCGCGGAAGGACCAGATACGTCCGTCGCCGTCGTAATCGCCGAACATGTAAAAATGCGCGGGGCCGATGCGCAACGTCCCCTGCGCGGACGCCTCGTCCACCGCCCAGCGGGCGTTCGCATCACTCGCCGTACGGCTCAGCGAAACCTCGAGGCCGGCCCCGTCGAGGGCGAGGTCCGTTCCGGCCAGGTTCCAGCCGGCGGCGACATCCAGTTCAAAGGTGATGCTTTCAATGTCTCCGGAACGGTACGCCGAGAACTCCGCGTCGAGCAGGCTGATGTCCGGAAGATACAGACCGTGTCCGCCGAACCAGGCGCCAAGCAGGTCCCGCGAGTGGATGCCGGTTCCGGGCCCGGTCTGCGCCAGGAACACGATCTCGTCGACGACACCACTGCTCCGGCGGACCGTCAACAGCGCGTCCAGTTCCGCTCCCGGCAGCCGGCATTGTCCGAGAACCTCGACCCGGGTCGTGCGAATGTCCGGCTGAAAGGGATGCGTCATATCCACCAGCAGCACCGCGTTCAATTCCAGGTTGCGCGCGACCTCGAAGGATTTGTCCGCCGCCACAACGAACTTCAGGTCGCTGACTTTTTTCGTCGCGCAGTCGATGCTTAAGTATAACTCGCGGATGGTTAGACTGCCGAGGGTGTCCATGGCCGCGTCCGGCAGAAACGCACCGAGAAGATCTTCCAGCGTGCCGCCGGCAGAGGCTCGTTCCGTAAAAGTCTGCGCCAGTTCCGCGAACGTCGGAAAATGAGTGATCGTAATGCCCAACTGCTTCGAATTCGGGTCGAAGCCCGCGTCGATCGTCAGGCGCTCCGTTTCATCGCGGCTATCCGGTATTTTTAAGGACCCGCCGCATTCGAAGGACGGCAGGAGCCGCGCGCCGGAGCCCAGGGGAAAAAGCACGCCGGCGTACTCCAGCTTCGGCGCGAAGGGCAGTGTATTCGCCGTGACGTTTTCGAAGTTGTGCAGGATGTGCAACTCGGCCCCATAAAACCGCGGGCGTATCTGTACATGCGCATCCACCGACCGGCACAGACTTCCGAGATGCGCGGCTTCCAGGGCCGGTTGCAGGTCGATCGTCGCCGGTGCGTTGCCATCCGCGGAGAGGTCGA
Organism: Leptonemataceae bacterium; assembly: GCA_965227295.1. Classification (GTDB taxonomy): domain Bacteria; phylum Spirochaetota; class Leptospiria; order Leptospirales; family Leptonemataceae; genus JANSYA01. The sequence continues at coordinate 2,207,405 of OZ245742.1, forward strand.
CCGTCGTCTTTAGCTGGAACTTTGCCAGGATCGCGAGTCCGTCTCTTAAGTGTTTGCGGATCTCTTGCGTAAAGCTCTCGGGCGCCTGATCATCTTGCTCCGGCGGAAACACCGGCGGCACTAACATTGTTTGAGTGTAATCCAGGGTGCTGAAGAGCGCCGCCGGTCCGTGGTATGCGAGCGTTTGCAGCGCCGCAAGTTCCGCGCTGCCCATCGTCACGCTGCGCCCGGTGAGTATGCCGATGAGTTCCTGAATCGTGTACGCATGGGAGGCCGCTGCGAAGAGCAGGATACAGTGACGTTCCTGCGCCGCGTCCGCCAGGATGTCGAAAAGATAGACCCGGGCCCGCGCTTTGCCCGCAAACGGCCCTTGAGGTTTGCAGTGGATGTACAGGGCGCCGGAGGCCTGGAGGACGGGAGCGGTGCAGTCGGTGAGCGTTACATCCTCGGTAAGATGCAGCGCGTTTCGCAGGTATGCATGCGCGTGCGGACCCAGCACGTCTTCGGTGAGAGTGAGAGCCGCGTTGGTGTCGGGATGGATGTTGCGTAACGGCTGCGGCATGTCAGGTTCCTGGGGTCGTTTCCAACTTGAGTCGTTTTGTCGGAGGGTCTGAGAGTTCCCCACTGCTCTGCGGCAGTTCTATTCCCGTTTCCTCTGCCAGCAATGCTGCGCCTTTGAGTGCGTATTCGACCGTCTTGCTGAGAATCCGAAATTGATTTACGTCAAAGAACTCGCTCTGTGCTTCGAAGATGTGATCAAAAATTTTCTGATAGCGAGGCCCGCCCGAGGTCTTGCCTTCCTTTATGATTTTGTAGCGGATGAACGCGGCGACCGGCATCGTAAAGCCGGTGTCCGTTCGGGTTCCTTTTTTACTGGCCTTGACCTCGCGGAACGCAGCCATGAGCGCCTCGTATGTTGCATCTGCCGTGAGGTAACTTCTGGAAAGCAGTTGCGTTTCATTGTTGAATAGATACGCGGTGGTCCGCAATTCGTAAACGCCGGTCGCGTAATATGTACTCAGTCGCTGGCCGCTTTCGATGGCCAGTTGCTCGGTGTTGCAATCGTAGCTGCCGCTTACAAAATTTCCCAGGCGTTCATCGCCGCCGTCTCCGTGTCCTTTCAAATGACACCATTCCTGGCGCGGCAGTTCGGTCGCGGTGGTTTGCTTGAGGTGTTGCCATTCGCCGCGAACGTCGCCGTTGTTCCGTGCTAACGTCCAGCTCGCCAGGTTGTTCGCGGACAGTGCGTTGTGGGCAATTTTGTTGTCAATGGAGCGGTCCGCGACAAGCGGCGCAATGTGCCGCATGACGGACCCCGCGTTGATGCGGACCCCACGCGGATGACCAAGATCGGTGCCTTTGTTTTTCAGGGTGGGACCGGCCTGGCTCTTGATTGTCTGAAGATTCTGCTGATTCCGAAAGGTGATCGGCAGGCTGAGTCCCGTGCTCTCATCTCGGATGACCTTGCCGTTTCGAACGGGACTACCGTCCGGCTCTATTCTGATCTTTCGGTAGTAGTTTATGCTGAAGATTTGGAGGATCTCGGAATCCGTAAGCGAGTTGCCGGAATTACCTATTGCGAACGCGGCAAGATTTTGAAATATTCCCGGCCGGGGCGTATTGGTTAATACGTAAGTGCCGCAGACGTCATCTTGCTCTGTACGGCTTTTGAGAGTAATTGCTTCGTACGTAAAGTTGGGAGTATCTTTGACTTGTGTATACTCATAAGACCGCCCGTTCACCATCGGAGTTGTGTCTTTGACACTGATCCGGCGCTTCGGATCAAGTCCCAGTACTTCGGCAAGTTTTTCAATTGCAGTATCTTCGAGACTGCCCTTATACTCCCAGAGATACCGCCCGGGTGCTACCTTCTGCGCCCGTCCGTATCCGTGCCCGCCGGAGGAAGTCCACAACAAGTGCGGGATCGGAGTCTTGCGTTGTAGATCCGCGTCTGCCCCCGTAAGATGATCGGGGAAAAGCAGGGAGCCGATTTCGTAGATCACATGTTTTCCGATACGGCCGGACCACTGCGTACTTTCATGTACGCTATTGAGAAATTGCTTTCCGCTCTTCGTTGAGGGCGGCGCATTCCCAATATGAACCGTCCTGTCGCGAAGGTTGAGGCAGGCATCTTTCGGATTTGAATTCCGTGAGTCGTGCCAACCGCTCCAGTATTCTAATCTCGATTCCTTTTTTACCCGGACGGCAGGTATCCGCACAGAAGATGAATGATCGCGTTCTTCAAAATAGAAGGAGGATAACCCTGCGTTTACCCATTCAATCGATGCACCGATCCTGTAACATGGTCGATAGAATTTTTTCTCCTCTCTGTCGGGTTCAAGGGAGCCCGTCTTTATGGTCCTGTAAGATTCAGACGGATCTTCCGTTGGAATGACGCCGGGGGATTCCGCCACTGCTGTAATTCCAAGGTCGTCGAAATTTTCGAAGGCGAATAAATGTACGCCGGCCCATTCAAAGCTGGAAGATATCTGTTCGGCCCTTAACTTGAGAGGTATTCCTCGAATGATTCGAGCGGTTTCGGCCAGTGTTGCTGCCTGGTCGGTGCTGCCGGCTATGCTGATGAACTGCTCCGAAAATAGTTTCTCAAATCCTGCGTGCAAGTTTGAATAATCGATGGCGGCTAAAGCCCTGTAAACGAGTTCATGGCAGGCGCGGGAACTGGTAGCATTTTCTATCACTGTGAACCACTGGTAGTAGAAGTCGCGAGCAATTCTGACATTGCCGGTCAATGCGCCGGAAAGGGGCGATGCGATCGCCGACCCGGTACTTTGTGTCTCCAATTCCCCGAAGTAGTCTTCGTCAAATTCGAAATACGTTCCCAATGTGGCTGCTGTGGTTGAAGTCGGCATACGTGTTCCGTTTATCGCTGGTTGATTTCAGCATTTAATGATATAGACAATTTCAATCGGAGCCGGGCCTTTTGAAATCGAAGGCCCACTGGAACCAAACGGGTCCAACGGATTGAAGCCGCCGGAAGAACTGCCGACGTAGGCCAGATGCGCTCCGGGGCTATTTTGACGCGCCGAGAGGTTGTCGCTCCCCATAAGGATTCTCCCGCGCAGGTCCGGAGTCCGTGCTCCGATGGTATTGATCAGATCCTCACATTCACCTGGCACATAGCTTCCATCACACTTGATCCAGCCCTCCGGAATGGAGCGGCCCGCAAACGCCAGGACCGTGCCCGTGGGCATAACATCACCGGCCTTATCCCGATAACGTCCGCGGGCAGCGTGAATGCCGCCTTCGTTGTCCACGCGAAGCCGGCCGCCGGAGTGTCCTGGTGCATCGACCCGGAATTCACCCTGGCCGGCGAGGCTCAGTGCGACTTCCTCCTCGTTACTTTCGATGCGCACCATGCGATCTACATGCAGGTTTGCGTTACGAACCTTCACCGGATGACTGGGTTTACCGCGTAAATTGAGGCCCCAGTTTTCCTCGATGCAGACTTCCGCGCGCCCACCGGACTCACCGCTCGACAGGAAATCGATGCGGGAGCCGTCGCCGAAGTGACCGCTGTTCGTTGCGTTACGAAGCCCCAATTCGCCGCGAATCATCGTGCTGCCGTTGACGTCGAGTTTGCGTTCCGGATCGCCTCTGCCGATGCCGACGTTGCCGTCGTTCTTCACAATGAAACGTCCGCCGTGGACGAATGGTGCATCGACGCTCAATTCACCTTCGCCTGCGAGGCTCAGGATTGCATCGGAGTCGGCCCCGCTACCTTCGATGCGTACCGTGCGCTCAACATGCAGACTCCTGTCCAGATTCAGATCCGCGTTGCGCACTTTCACCGGGCGGGACTCATCGCCGACGAGATTCAATCCCCAGTTTTCTTCGATGGCAACCCTTGCGCGGTTCGTGTTCTCAATCTTGCCGCTGCTGAACAAATCAATGCGCGAACCCGTTCCGAGATGACCTTCGGTCCGCGCATTGTCCAGACCTACATCACCGCGGAGAACTGTGTTGCCGATCACGTCGAGCTTGTGCTGCGGGTCTGCGTTTCCGATGCCGACGTTGCCGTCGTTCTTCACAATGAAACGTCCGCCGTGGACGAATGGTGCATCGACGCTCAATTCACCTTCGCCTGCGAGGCTCAGGATTGCATCGGAGTCGGCCCCGCTACCTTCGATGCGTACCGTGCGCTCAACGTGCAGATCCGCGTTGCGCACTTTCACCGGGCGGGACTCATCGCCGACGAGATTCAATCCCCAGTTTTCTTCGATGGCAACCCTTGCGCGGTTCGTGTTCTCAATCTTGCCGCTGCTGAACAAATCAATGCGCGAACCCGTTCCGAGATGACCTTCGGTCCGCGCATTGTCCAGACCTACATCACCGCGGAGAACTGTGTTGCCGATCACGTCGAGCTTGTGCTGCGGGTCTGCGTTTCCGATGCCGACGTTGCCGTCGTTCTTCACAATGAAACGTCCGCCGTGGACGAATGGTGCATCGACGCTCAATTCACCTTCGCCTGCGAGGCTCAGGATTGCATCGGAGTCGGCCCCGCTACCTTCGATGCGTACCGTGCGCTCAACGTGCAGATCCGCGTTGCGCACTTTCACCGGGCGGGACTCATCGCCGACGAGATTCAATCCCCAGTTCTCTTCGATGGCGACCCTTGCGCGGTTCGTGTTCTCAATCTTGCCGCTGCTGAACAAATCAATGCGCGAACCCGTTCCGAGATGACCTTCGGTCCGCGCATTGTCCAGACCTACATCACCGCGGAGAACCGTGTTTCCGATCACGTCGAGCTTGTGTTGCGGGTCTGCGTTGCCGATGCCGACGTTGCCGTCGTTCTTTACGACGAATCGTCCGGCGACGACACCCGGCCCATCGACACGGAAGTCGCCGTGGCCGCCGAGACTCAGAACGGGATGGTCTTCCCCGGCTCCGTGAATGCGGGCCGAGCCATGGAGCAATGCATCGCCGATCACCTCAAGACCGGTTTGTTTCGTTACCGGGACCTGGAACTCCGTATCCCATTGATCCCTCAGGTTGCGCACCGTGACGTGCACAAACGCAACGCCGTCTTCGCCGGAGATCGCCATGTTCGAAAATGAAAATCTTCGAAAGGCCAGATCCCTCGTTTCTCCCGCTGCGGCGAAACCCGTCACGGTAAATACGCGCAACACATCGTCGCCCGCTGAATGATTCGCGACCGCAACATTCAGGTCGTCCGCATTCAGTGCGATGGCCTCGACTTCGGCTTGAGTTCCAAAGTTCATGGGGCCGGAAGTTTGGGGGCCGGCACGAAAAGTGAAATCGATTTCCGTGTCGGCTCCGAAGGTGACCGGCCGATCTCCCAGCCCTTGCAGAAACATCTCCAGCGTATTCGTATGACCGGCGCGATTCCAGAGTACATTGCTGCCGTACACGCCGAAGTGCAGGGGCGCATAGCCGAGCCCGTGATTCTGGAGAATGTCAAGGTGTGCGGTGCGGCGAAAGCCCAACTGCGGCCCGTCGGCATCCAGGCACAGGTTGCCGAATGTAACCTCGACCTGGGTACTGCGTGAGCCTGCACCCGGCGCGGCGGTGACACCCCTCAGGCGAAACGCGAGCTGCCAGGCCTGGCCGGCCGCGGGCGGCGTGATTGTAAGCTCTTTCGAAAACGCGCACGACCAGACCAGGGCTCCGTCCGTCCGACGCTCGATGGGGCCGCGGACCATCACCTCGTTGCCCGGCAGTGCCGTGCTCAGGCCTTCGCGGATGATCTCGTTCATGCCGGTGCGCAGATCGTCGCGCAAAGTGCCGGGCCGGAAAGCGAGGGCCAGGTTAAAGCCGCCGGGGCCGTTCGCGGCAAAGAGGCCGCTCGTTTTCGTGCCGACAAAGAGCTTAGCATCGAACGGGAGCAAGCCTGTGATATGCAGATCCTGAACGGCGTCGAGGTCGACGCGCTGCCAGCCGTGATCGTCAAGATAGTACAGTCCGCGATCCTGCGTTCCGGCGAAGATCGAATTCCCAAAGATTCCGAGAGTGGAAACTAAGATCGAGGAGGGTTCGAGGTCTTGCGGCTCGCCGGCCGCGTCATGCGCGCGAAAGCGGTACAGGCCGTGGCCGCGACCGTTTGTGCCCACGTAGAGGTCGTCGCCGTAGCCGAGAATGCACGCGACGTTGGGATTCGCCACACCGGCCGCGTCCATCTGACGCCAGGTTCCGTCGATCTTATGAAAGAGGCCGAAATCAAACGTACCCAGATACAACACACCGTTGTGTTCGTGCAGGACTGTAGTTTGTTTGGGATCAAACGGCACCGCTTCGACCTCGCCGACACTACCGCCGGCGGGAAAACGATAGAGTCCGTCACCGCGGCCGTTCGTGCCGACGTAGATGTCGTCGTTATGGCCGAGGATGCACGCGACGTTGGGATTCGCCAGGCCGGCCGGGTCCATCTGTTGCCAGGCGCCGTCGACCTTGCGAAAGATTCCGTAATCGAAGGTGCCCATGTAAAGCACGTCGTTGTACGCATATAACGCCGTGATCTGTTTCGGATCGAACGGAACGGCTTCGAGTTCGCCCTGGTCACTGCCGGCAGGAAAACGATAAAGGCCGTCGCCGCGGCCGTTCGTGCCGACGTAGATGTCGCCGCGATAGTCGATGATGCACGATACGTTGGGATTCGCCAGGCCGGCGGGGTTCATTTGCTGATACGATTCGCCGATTTTGCGATATACGCCGCGGTCAAAGGTCCCGACATACAGTACGCCGTTGAATGCGTGGAGCGCCGTAACGTCCTGCGGATCGAAGACGATGGACTGCGGTTCCGCGGCCGCCAGGACCGCCTTCCAGGTGTAGGTGTTCCGGTCCGTTTGCGTAAGCCGGACCTCGATCTGTTGTTCCGGCGCGGCCGCGTCGATCTGGTTCACGATGTAGAGGACCGGGACCTGGTCGTCGAACTGATTGCGGATGTCCACTGCGAGGGGGAACGCGGTGTGAAAATTTTCGGTGTTTGTGAGATGATTCATGGAGTATGCCTTAGCTTACTGTGACTTAGTATTTGATAATGTAGACGAGGGCGTAGTACGGCGGCCGGTTCTCGTGGGGCTGATTGCCGCCGGTATCCGTGGTTCCGTAGAGGCGATTATCGTCGTCGGTATCGCCGGAGCCGCGGTAGTTGCTGCCTTGTGTGCCGAATGGCCAACCATCGAAGGCCTCGCCCCAGCCATAGTGTTTATGCGAAGGCATTTCGGATTCCGTTAGCGTTACCTGCGCTGCGCCGCCCGTCGCATTTCTGTGATAGCTTCTCCCCGCACCGACGACAAAACGATCCCGCAAATCGGGGGTATGCGCTCCGACAATGCTCTTAAGCTCCGCGTACTTCACATCTCCAAGCCGGGTCCCGTCGCATAGCACCCAGCCTTCCGGAGCCCGGTCGCCGCCGTACGCGATGATGCTGCCGACGGGCATCACGTAGCCGGATTTGTCAAAGACGCGGCCTTCCAGAACCCTAAGATCCGTTTCGCGAATCTTTACAGGACGTTCGTCAGTGCCGTATAAGTTCAGTCCGAAGTTTTCTTCAATAGAGGTGTAGACCTGCCCGTGCTTGTCTTTCCCTGTTAGAAAATCGATGCGCGAACCCGTTTCCAGTCGACCCTGATTCGATCTTCCCAGGGCCAACTCTTTGTTGATCGTTACTGTATTGTGGAAGGTCGTATTGCCGGAGACCTCCAGGGCGTTCTTCAGCTTCGCGTCGGATCCGACGGTCAGATTTCCGTCCAGTAATGTATCACCATCGACGGTTAGCCTTTTGTCGCCGTCGGCTTGCCGGCCGTCCGCGGGCAAGTCGCAACCGATCTGCACCTGACCTTCGGGGATCAGCAGGTCCGTGTTGCGAACCTTAACGGGATGTGTGGAATCCCCGCGGAGGTTCATGCCCCAGGCCTCTTCGATGGTGAGAACCGGTCGGTCCGAATCGCTAAGTCCCGCGCTCAAAAAGTCGATGCGAGAACAGTGGCCGTAATGACCTTCTGCTTTCGCCGGGCCCAGGCGCAGTTCACCCGTCAGCGTAGACGTCTCTTTGATTACGGGAATATGAAACTCGCTGTCCCAGTAGCCGGGAATGTTGCGTACTTGAACAGCGAGCATCACGACGCCGTTTTCACCGGAGATCTGCACGTTCGAGAAGGGAAACAGAAGTTCGGTGAGGCTCTCGGATTCCTGAAAACCGGAAACGATGAACGCTAAGGTTCCGGCGTTATCATCTACGGGGCCTCGCACCAAATAACGGCGGCCTGCCGGACTCCCGTCGTCCATGTTCAACTGGTAGCCCCGGACTTCGGCGGACTTTCCGAAGTGCATGCGCTTCGATGCGCTGGAAGCGTAGCGAAACGCGAGGACAATCTCCGTATGTTCGTTGAATCGGATCGGGACCCGTCCCTGTGTTTCGAAGTACGGCGTCAGTCGATTGTGCTCGCCCTGGCGATTCAAGAGTACGTTGCGGCCGTGGATGCCGAAAAAGAGCGGCGCGTAGCTGTGGCCGCGATGATTGATGATGTCCATAGGCACGATGCGATTGAAGCCGAGGGCCGTCCCGGCAGCGTCCGCGTGGAGATTGCCGAAACCAAATTCGATCTGTGTACCGCGCGAACCGGCGCCCGGCTCGGCGGATACGCCTGCGAGTGTGAAGACGAAACTCCAGGGCGTCTCGCCGGACGCCGCTACATCGATATCGTTTGCGAACGAGCAGTAATACACGCGAACGCCGTCACTGGTGCGTTCCGCTGCCGTAACAGCGCATGGGCCCGCGCCGGTTTGACTTAAGGCGTTTCGGAGAATCGTCGCGAAGTTGTCCGCGACACTCTTGCGTAACGTGCCGGGTCGAAACGCCATCGCCAGATTGAAGTTCGATGCATCGGGCGCGTCACCGGCGGCCCTCCAGGTGTACTTGCGTTCATCCGCACTCGTAATGCGAATCGTAAGGTTTTGCTCCGGCCCGGCGCTGTCGGGTGTGTCGACGATGTAGAGGATGGGCAGATCCTTCCCCTGAAACTGATTCTGGATTGCGACGTCGAACGGGTACACCGTACGAAAGCTGTGAATACTGGCGGTCATCATGTTCTCCCGGGTCCGGTCGGTGACTACTGCCGATCTTGTGTCAGTAACAACCATCCGCCGACAAGTTCTGATTCCAGGTGGTTGTGTTCCTTTTCGTCGTCCGTGCGCAGGTCTCGCACGCCGTACCGCGGATCAAACCATTGCCAGCGAAAACCGGAAACCGCCGGCGTGTTCAGAACCAGGGGGCCGGGGGCCACGGCATTCGGGAGCGGTGCCGGTTGTAACAACGGCGTCGTTCGGAACCACAGTCCGAACTTTCGCAAGACGGGCAGATAGTGCGAGGCCGGAATCGAAATAACCTTCGTCGGCAATAAACCGGTGGTCGCGTGTACGACACCACGCGGGTCCACCAGCATCGTTACGTTCAGAGGTGCGTCATCCGGAGAGCGCCACCGGGTCTGATGACCGGTGGCATCGATGCGCGGATCCTCTCCGGCGATAGCGCTCGTTTCCGGCGCGAAGAAGGGATCGCCGAGTCCGCCGTAGGCGTCTTCGATCCAGTAACCGACCAGTCCGTCGTTCAGTTGCGCGTGTTCACCGAGACGAATCGGAAACTTCACGGCGGTCCAGTTCCTGCGATAGCGCTTTGCGTACGTCCAGGGCGCGCCGGCATCGCAATTGTGTAAATCTGCGAGCAGTGCCGGCCAGCTCTGATCCATGGCGGGCAGGCCGCAGAGTTCGAAGGAGATCGTCGCCCGGACCACGGCCATGGGGCGACCCATGAGAATCCATTTCGTATCGAAGAGATGGGCGTTCGTCGGGGCGATGTGTTCGAGGGCGTTCTGGGTTGCGGACAGGAAGGCCTCTAAGAATGTTTTGCTGCCTGTTAAGCGTGAGACCGTGTTGAAGAGATACGGATTCGTGATGTCGCCGGCCAGGTCGGGCGCTCTCTCCGACCAGGGCGGCGTATCCCAGGTGCCGTCCGCCTTGATCGAACCCAGAGCGGTGCCCGCGGCGGAGAAAACGGCGACGCTGTTGTCGAGGTAGTCCGCCATCAACCAGCCGCACACGGGCGACGTATCCGGATGATCATTCGTGGTGTGGAAGTCGACGTGGTCCGCGTATTCGTCGACGTCCGCGGACACGGGATGTGCCGATAGCCATCGAAAGTTCAGGCGCGCGGGTTGGGAGAGACGCGGAGGGAGAAACGGTTTATCACGCTTGCTTCCGTCGCGCAGGGTTTCCGCGGCCACCAGTCCGGTGACGGTCGGGTCGATGTCGTGGATCAATCCGAAGTTATCGATCAATCTCAGTCGATTCAGCTTCAGCCCGCCGCTCCGAATCGGATTAAAGTCGAATGCCGGAAGCGGCGAGGAATCGCGTCGGTTCGCGACGAGTTCCCTGACCTGCCCGGTGAACGCTTTCGCCGCGGCAAAGCCGATGGGTTCTTCGACGGGCAGTTGTGCAACTTTCTTTAGCATGATGCAGGCGTGATGAAAACCGTTCAGGGTTTGCGACACGACATGCATTTCATCGAGTTTCTGGTACGCGAGGCGTGCGGTTTCCAGGGGGTTGCGGGTCGGATCGGCCTCCCAGAGGACGTCGGGATGGAGAAGCGCGGGAACATCTTCGGACCGCGCCCGCAAGAAATCGTCGATGCCGTGATGATCCGTAAACTTTATGTGATCTTTCTTCAGGGAGATTTCGATCAACGAACGGATGTGTCGACGCAGGGATTGCCGCGCATGGGAACTCATGATCACCGATCCGGAAAAGACCGACAGCCGTCCGGCGACGTATTCGGGCCGTTGTTCGAAATCCGGGCCACGCTCGGCTAATGCGACGTTACGCTTCAGTCCGTCCGGTTCAAAGGCTCCGCCGGCGTGCCGCAGGTCCGTATCAACGAGGTCCATCTCCCAATCGAGAAGAAACGGATTCCAGGCCTGCTGCGAGAGTTGAGATGGCTGAATCCGGTGACGGACTTTCTCTCGCAGATCCGCGATATCGGCGGGCACGGGATCCGCCTCGCCGACAAAGGCTATGATGGGACATGTTAAATACTGATCACCCGGCGGGCCGTCTGATTCTGCGTTCGCCGGGTCCAGACCTGCAATCATCAAGACCGGTGCCCGCGGTTCCCAGTAGCGCGGGCCGTCGATCATGGTGAGCGCGAGGAAACTTGATGCCTTGTGGTGGCGGCGTCGCTCATTTTCGAGGGATATTAGATCAGAAACTCTCTGCCAGGCATTCAGGACCGCGTTCGCTCGATCGGCTTTGCCTGTTTTATCGATCCGCGGGCGAAAGTTGTTCGTTTCATCGTATCCGTTAATGATACCGGTGGATTCGATCGTCGCTTCCAGTTCGGCGAAGGAATGCGTTTCGATAAAATACTGAATATGATCGGCGTCGGGAAAAACACCGCGGCCTTCGATACCAGGATAGCGGGCGTGCATGTATCGATACCAGTCCGCATAGAGCTGATGTCGCAGGGTGATCAGTTTCCGCTCGCTTCGGTCAAACATCATCTGCGCCATGTTCAGGCTTTGTAACGGGCCGGCCAGTTCCGACGGCAGCTCCGGTTGATCTGCTGCGGGAGCGTCGATATGATCCGGGTGGTGCGTCGTGATCTTCCACAGTTGGCCGGCCGTTACGGCCCGAAAGCCCTGTCGGTGTCTCGCCTCGTGAAATTTTGGCCCGACATCGATCGTGTGATGCTCCAGTCCGGAGTGCAGTAGTATTGACTCGAGTTGGCTTTCGAACAGGTTCTTATGTGTAGAACGCTCCGGTTTTCCGTTGCTCATTTTGTCGGCAAGCAACGCCGAGAGTGCTTCCGTGCCGGTATTCCCGACGGAGACCTGGAGCTTCGATCTTTCCGTTGGCGGAGAGGCGTCGGCCTGGATCTCGCCGAAGAACAGAGTTCTGAACTTCCGGAGCGGCCAGGGCTCGGCGTCCGGAACTTCCAACTGCAACTTAAAGAGGTTGCGGAGTTTACCGTTAAGTTTTTCCCGCGACATGCTGGTGTCGGAGGAAGTGAGTTCAGGGATAATCGTGCGGAGCAGGTCATCTTCCTGCTCGGAATTCCAGCCAATCACCGAATATTTGAGATCATCACCTGCCTGGCCTTCCGGGTCGTAAAAACCAAAAACGCCGGCGCAATTCGGATAGAACGAAGAAAAGTTAATACCACCGTAACCCAATACGGTGAGGGGTTTGCCGTTGTTAAGTTTCTTGAAGCTATCGCCGGGTTGCGTGCCAGGATGACCGTATGCAGTTTTGCGACCCATGTACCTGTACGGCCGTTGCTTTGCCCCCGCGTGCGGAATGACACAGACCGGCTCGTCCGGGTCCACCTCTTCGGCGTGGACGAAGTCGCTTTCAATCAGCCATTGTTGTTCGGCCAGGCCACCGCCGTTGCGCGCTACCAGCCATCTGTTCGGAGCCGCCGGATACGTACCGGGATGCGTTTGCAAATTGTTCGGGCCCGGTCTCCCGAGAAAGTGAGGAACGATGAAGTGCAAGTGCATACCCGGATGGAGTGGGAAGCCGGGATTCGCAAACGGGGCATGCACGATTCCGCGGCTGACAAAAGGCTGCTCGAAGAAAAAGTCCGTGGACGAATCGCTCCAGGGGAGGCGCGAGTAATCTCCGAGGGGCGGCGCGGCCTGCCGCAGAGTCTTTAAGCAGAGTCCTTCGATTCGAAGGGGAACAATAATCCTGGATTCTTGCATGCGGCCGCCCGGGTTTCAAACCTGCTAATATGTTTCTATGTGAAATTAGCCCGAGCGCAATTATTTTCTAACGTTGAGAGTCTGAAATTGAGTGATTATCGGGCGGCTGCTTCAGTATCATCCGGGGTTTCGCGGCGGGTGTAACTCAGGACAGCGGCGACGGCCATGCCCGTGTTCGTACGAGTCTTCGTCCGGGCACAAAAAACCCCGGGCTGTATGAGCAACCCGGGGCTTCTCGACGGCCGCTAACTCACGGCATCGTGTGTTTGTAAAGATCAGCAGTCGTAGTAGAGGACGAACTCATACGGGTGCGGCCGCATGTTGTTCATTTCCACGTACTCGCCCATCTTGTAGTCGGCATAGGCTTCGAGCATGTCTTTCGTGAAGACGTTGCCCTGCGACAGAAAGTCGTTGTCTTTGCCGAGTTCTTCGAGAACCTCTTTGAGAGACGTCGGTACCTGCTTGATGTTCGCCATCTGCTCTTCGGAGGCTTCGTAGAGATCGAAGTCGGCCGGGGGACCCGGATCGATCTTCTTTTGTACGCCGTCCAGGCCGGCCATGATCATGGCGGCGAAGGCGAGGTACGAACAAGACGAAGCGTCCGCCGTGCGGAATTCGATGCGGCGTGCTTTGTCGCTGTTGACCGCGATCGGGATCCGAATGGAAGCCGAACGGTTCCGTGCGGAGTACACCAGGGTTACCGGTGCTTCGAAGCCCGGGACCAGACGTTTGTAGGAGTTCGTGGTCGGGTTCGAGAACGCCAGCACGGACGCACCGTGTTCCAGGATGCCGCCGATGTAGTTCATGGCGAGTTCGGACATGTTCGCGTAGCCGCTGCCGGCGAAGAGGTTCTTGCCGTCTTTCCAGAGTGACTGGTGCGTGTGCATACCGGTGCCGTTGTCATTGTAAACGGGTTTCGGCATGAAGGTTACGCTGTAGCCGTACTTCTTCGCGACGTTCTTCAGAACGTACTTGTACTTGATCATGTTGTCGGCCATCGTCAACGCGTCGGCCACAACCAGGTTGATCTCGCCCTGACCGGCGGAAGCCACCTCGTGGTGATGCTTCTCGACCTTCACGCCGACGGTTTCGAGGATCGAAAGTACTTCCGAACGCAGATCCTGGTAGAGATCGTTCGGCGGGGTCGGGAAGTAACCGCCCTTCGGACGCATCTTGTGGCCGAGGTTCTGGCCGTTGCCGTCGATGCCTTCGGTGCCCATGTTCCAGGACGCGTCGGTGGCATCTACATAGTAGAAACCGTGCTGCATTTCGCTGGAGAAGCGCACGTCGCGGAAGATGAAGAATTCCGCTTCCGGTCCGAGAAACGCGGTGTCCGCGATGCCGGTGCTTTTCATGTACTCGAGGCAACGCTTGAGGATCGTGCGCGGGTCACGATCGTAGGCTTCGCCGGTAATCGGATCGTAAATGTCCGAGAAACAGACGAGGGTTTTCTTTTCGAAGAACGGATCGATGAACGCGCCGACGGTGTCGAGACGGTTCAACATGTCCGACTCCTGGATGCCTTTCCATCCCCGTACCGAAGAACCGTCGAATCCGAGACCGAACGTAAAACAATCTTCGTCGATCTGGCTCAGCGGCATGGTGTAGTGATGGGTCAGGCCGAACTGATCGGTGAACCGGATGTCGACGTACTCGACTTTTTCAGACTCGGCCCACTTCAATAATTCCTTGGGGTCCTGCGGTAATTGGGACATAATCTAACTGACTCCTTCCTGAGGGTATATTTGCTCATTGTGCGGTGCAACTTTCGTACCGGCCAAAAAATGGGCAAATTCCGGAAAAATCTGCGAGTGCGCTGCTTGAATGTGTGCATGCTGCCTTTTGAGTGATCAATTTGCCCCTTGGATATGCGGATTGTTGCTTTTCAGGCTGTCCATTGTGACTGGACGTCGTTCAGCGCTCGCTCAATCACTGCAAAAACCACGTATTATCCACGGAAAAATGTGAATAGGCACGGATTTTTGTATTGAGTCGCGTCCAGGGCCCGTGATTCGCCAAAAAAATGGCTTCCGCTATGAAGCCCGGTACGTAACTTGAACTTGATGAACCCGGGCCTCTATAGCTCCGGTCAGATGATGCGAATCTTCTCCAAATCCTCAGGCCGCCGCCAAGCGCGATGGCGCCTTTTGTTTTCGCTCGTGCCTGCTCTATTTTTTGCGCAGTGCCTGGCCTTCAGCCAGGCCACGACGGACCTTTCGCGGGTGGAGAATCAGGTTCTGCTGTTCAGCCTTCTGAGTTCGCCGGCCTTTACCAGTTCGAACGGTGAAGGCAGTACTACGGACGATGACGAAAGCGAAGAAACGACCATGCCCCCCGCTCCGATCTGTCCGGATACCTCCGCGCTGGCCTCCGGAACGTATCTCTTTCTCGATATCAATCCGGGCGCGACGGGCGGCGAGCCGCAGGATTTGATTTGCATGGGCGGCGCCATCTACTTCAACGCCGACGACGGCACGAGTGGCCGGGAACTCTGGCGTTCCGACGGTACCGTGGCCGGGACTGCCATGCTGACCGACCTGAATCCCGGTGCCGGCGACGGCATTTTGGCGAACCGCGATTTCGTAACCCTTGGCGGCATGCTCTATTTCGAGGGCAATGATAGCATCACCGGTCGGGAGCTGTATCGATCCGACGGTACCGCCGGGGGCACGCTCAACGTCGCCGATCTGAATGCCGGGGCTGGCAACGGGCAGGCGGGCGCCCTGGTGGTGCTTCAAAACAGGCTCTGGTTCCAGTGTAATACCGGCGCGACCGGCCTCGAACCCTGCGTCTCGGACGGGACCATGGCCGGCACCCTGCAGATCGTGGATCTCAATCCCGGTGCCGGCAATAGCTTCTTCACGCGCCGGGCCGCGGTGGGCAGCACGCAGGTGGTCTTTCAAGGAACCGACGGTACTAATGGTAACGAACTTTATGTTACCGACGGCACCGGGGGCGGCACGAGCCTCGTCGCCGATATCCAGGCCGGCGCGGCGAGCGGGAATCCGGACCAGTTCGCGAGTCTCGGCACGAGCGCCCTCTTCACCGCGGACGACGGCACCAATGGTACGGAAGTCTGGATTACGGACGGCACCGGTGGCGGCACCATGCTCCTGGCCGATATCGATGCAGGGGCCGGTGGTGCCGCCTCGGACCTGGCTGCTGCCGGTGGCTTCGTCTACTTTCGCCAGAATACCGCCGCCGGAAACGAGCTCTGTCGATCCGACGGCACGCCGGGCGGCACCGCGCTCTTCGCGGACCTCGATGCCGGCGCCGGCAGCTTTCCTCAGGGCTTCACCGAGTCCGGCAGTTTCGTCTACTTTCAGGCGGACGGCGCGACGAACGGTGTCGAGCCCTGGGTTACCGACGGTACTGTGCCCGGTTCTATCGAACTGGCTGACATCAACACTGCCGGCAACAGCGATCCGCAGTTCTTCGTAGCGGCCGGTGGCGGAAGCGCGTTCTTCATCGCCAGCGATCCGGCCTCCGTGGGGCGAGAACTCTATCAGAGCGACGGCACTCCCGGGGGGACGGCCCTTGTGTTCGACACGAATACCGGGACGGCGAACGGCGTGGACCCGGAGACGATGCTCTGGACCGGCAGTGTGCTCTTTTTCGCCGCGGACGACGGTGCGAACGGTGTCGAACTCTGGGTGCACGTGCCGTAAACAAGCCCGGGCCGAAAACTCAAGTTCCTTTTGCTTCGTCCGATCATACAACATGCGTCGCCTGATCTTTCCGCTCATCCTTGCTGTCGTCATTGCCGTTCTGCTCAGCGGATCGTTTCTGTTTGCCCAGCCGCAACTGGATCACAAGTTCCTGCCCCAGGGAGTATTGAATTACTCCAGTGACGGCGGCTCGCACTTTTTGTGGGACAACGGCCGGGAGCGGTCGAGCTTCATGCTCAAGATGGTTTCGGAGCTGATTACGCCGGCGCCGGATTACTGCATCGATCGTCTGCACAAGGAACTGGAGCGGGAGACGTCCTTCGTGCCGCGCTCCGAAAAGCGGGACGCGGTTGCTAATCGTAACTCACCGTACTTTATGAGCGGCGAGCATCTGCGGCTGACCCAGGGCGGTCAGGTTACGAACCCGGCGAACCCGACGGGCGAAGAAGGCGATCCCTGCGAGCATGCCCTGGCCTCGTGCGGGAACTGCCATCTGCCGCGGAAAAACAACTGCAACTACGAGATCACATACGGAGACGCGGCGAATCCGAAGACGGTCTTCGCCCAGGTCGTCGCGGACGGGGCGCAGGGCATCACGGTCAAAGGTTTGAGCAATGCCGGAACGACGGTTAACATCAAACGAGATGAGATTTACAAGACCGTGTGGATCAACGGCGCCGATCCCCTGGTCACCTGGTGGAACTTTCAATCGTTTACACGACGCGGCGAACAGGCGCAGAAGATGATGAAGATCGCCCACGAAAACGACGTGGCCTGCACGAACTGCCATCTTCGCCACGGCGACTTCCGGCTGACTCCCGAGGGCGAGGCCTTCGCGAAAGACGGCACGGTGATTCGCAAAATTCCTTTGAGTGATTTTTGAACTCCGAGGACCAAGGGGCCGAGGTCACTGGAGGGCTTCGTCGGGTGCAAGTATTCGGTCAAAGAATGTTTATCTTTTTGAAAAGGCCAGGGCAATTGTCGTAGCCTGCAACCGTGCCGGTCCAGCCCATCTCCATCATCTTCCCTCGCGACCTCGGTCCTCGAAGTTTAACCTGCCTTGATGTACATAAACCGCAGGGACTTCTTATCCGGCGCGGATTTGCGGGCCCGGGTTTCCAGCCAGTCACGCGGATACTGGACGAAGGCGCCGTTTTGATTGCGGTAGCCGGAGAGCGCGTTGCCCCAGGGGTCGTGGCAGATCCAGTGATCGCTATCGTAGCCGACCACGCAGATGTAGTGGCCGCTATTGGTGATCATCGTCGACAGCATGGCCGGGCTGCCCTGATCGATGGCCGCGGCGAGTTGCTCCGGAGTGCCGCCGGTCGGATGCCATTGAATTTTCGCGGTGGCGCCGCGTTCCTCCAGGATTTTCTGACAGACCACGGCGTATGCGTCGCCGAACATACCCAGGCGCATGCCGCGCGCCCAGGGGATTTTATCGAGGATCATGTCCGCCATGGATGCGGCACCGTACTTCGGCTCCATGCGATCGATGAGCGAAGCGACGAACTCGTCGGTGGATGCATCGGGCAGAAAAGCGGAAAGCATCATGGACGCGGAGGTGTAGCCGCATTGGGAGCTACCGCGCAGCCCCCGGATGTTTGCATTGTCTCGTTGTGAATTGTAGACGACGTTGATAGGATTGGCCATGCTGAAGTTTAGGCCGTGGAGGTTCGCCGGTCAACGCTCGTAGAGCTGTTCAGTGGGTCCCGCGCAGATTTTCCGAATCATTCGTGCACATAGTTTCGCTGATATCAAGAACGTGTAGGTTCGTGCAGGGTTATGAGTCTTGCGTTAGCGATCCGGAGCGCGAAGTGCATTGGTAGTTGGGTGATCCCCGGGGATAAGCCAATGACTTAATGCATTGCTAACTGTTCCGCCGAAACGCCACGCCGCAGATCGCCAGCACGAACAGGAATACGTACACCGGTACGTCACCCAGCATCAAGTACAGCGTGTTCGCCTCCGGTCGCCGCGGAATGCTCGCGATGCGAATGCCCGCGGAACGGAGCGGAATGCGCGGGACCACCGAACGACCGAGGGGATCGTAGAGGTGCGAAGGCCCCGTGAGTGTTACGCGGAGCATGTAGCGATCGGCCTCGATGGCCCGCATGCGCGCCGCCGCGGCGTGCTGGAAGTTTTCGAGATAATCGCCGAACCAGGCGTCGTTGGAGACGTTCACGAGAAAGTCCGGCGGGGTGCCGGCGGCGGCACCGGCCGCCACGGTGGAACGCACCAGGTCCGGAAAGAGTCCTTCGTAACATATGAGCGGTAACAAATAGCCGGTAGATGTTTGTACTTCCGGGGCCGGCCAATCCTGCAACACGGCGTCGACGTCTTCGAGGATCGCCAGATCGTCCTGAGTGAGTTCCGGAAGATTGCGGCGCAGGCGACCGGGAATGTAATGATACTCCAACAGGTCGGCGGTGTCGCCGGGTACGTAACGCGCCGTCTCGGGAAAATAATCGCGCAGCCAGGGCAGGCTCGTTTCCCCCGGAAGATACTCGCCGAAAGGAACCAGGCGGCGTTTCGCGTAGATCGAGCGGCGCTCGCCCTCGCGACCGAAGATCGTCGCGGCGTTGTAGTACGACGGCGAGCCGGGGGCGTCGGCGACGAGTTCGTTGTAAAGCACGTCGACGTTGCCGTAGCGCGCCAGGTAGGCGACGACGGCGTGGTAAGTGTCCGAGTAGAGTCCCTGGTTGCCCGGCGCGGAATCGGTGCCGTAAAAGGGAACGGCGCTCTCGGGGGCGATCAACAGATCCGTGCGGCCTTCGTTTTCGCGGAGCACCGCATAGCCGGCGTTGAAAAAGATGTTCAGCGCGTCCCGGGCGAACTGCGCGTCGCCGCGATCCTCGGCGTAGCCCTTTTCGGTGTTCGTCTGCATGTAAGCGACGTTCACGGTCGAAGATGCCGTCGTGTCGTCGGCGATAACGCGGAAGAGTCCGTAGACATAGACGGCGATCAAACATACGAGCGGCAGCACGAAGGCCGCGGCGTAACGCCGCAGTCCGCGGTCGCCGAAAATCGAAAACGGTAGCAGTTGCAGCGACTGCGCGTCGAAGTAAGAACGGTGCCGGCCCTTAACTTTCGCGCGCCGAATCTTACGCAGTAGACGCCACGCTCCGTAGATCAGGGCCGCTTCGAGAAAGACGATCGCCGACAGGCCGTAGACCCCGCCCACCGCGGCGAATTGACGGACGATCAGCCCGCCGCCGACCAGGTTGCCGAAGTGCCAGGGGAAGAGTTGATAGAGAAACAGATCCCCGGCCGCGGCGAGGCCGGCCGCCGTCCAGATCAACGGCAGGCGAGTGCGGCGCTGCAACCAGACCGCGCCGGCGATCAGAAACGGCAGCTTTGCTCCGAAGAACAGTGACTGCAGCAGCAGCGCGGGAACGGCGACGTAAGCCGGCGCCGCGGCGATGTTCATGAGTCCGACGGCGATCCATTGAAAGGCGAAGACGTAGATGGAGACCGCGGCGGCGAAGCCCCAGAGAACGGCGCGGCTTACGGAAGCACGGCGCAGGCTGCGCGTCAGGGCGAGCAGGCAGACGCAGGCGCAGACCCCCGCCAGGTGAAACTCGAAGGGCCCGAGTGCCGCCAGGGTGCCCGCGCCGGCGCCGATGCAGTACAGGATGCGCCGGTACAAAGTTACGTTAGCCGCGACTTAGCGATTGGCCCGGAGTTCTTCCATGGCCTTTTGGTAGTTCTCGCGGCGCGTGTAGGCCTCGGCCTCTTCCTGGCCGAAGTATTTGACCCGCAGTTCCATGAGTTTCTTCGCGCGTTCCTCGTCGTTCAATTCGGCGTTGTTCTTGAGAAATTCGCTTTCGGCCTTCTGGTAGTCGGCCTCGTTTTGGTCCCGCTGCGCGATCTGAGCGTCCACGGCGGCCATGCGGTCGGCGCCGTCTTTGCCGAAGTACTTCTCGCGCATTTCGCGAATGTTCGCGCTGCGCTGGCTGCTGTCGAGGCCGTTCAAATCCGCGCTGCGCAGGTCCACCTCGGTTTCGTACTTCGTAAACTTCGGTTCGCGGGAAACTACGGTGTCGTAGTAATCGCCGTAGACATTCTTGCGCAACTCTTCGTACTTCGCCAGGCGTTGGTCGCCGGACATGCCTTTGGTCTCTTCCTGGAAGTCCGCGTAGGCCACGGCGAAGTCGGCTTTGGCTTCCTCGTAACCGAAGATGAGTTTTGCGTCCTCGGTGCCGAAGAACTCGCGTCGCTTCTGGCGGATGAGTTCGTACTGCTTGCGCAGCGGCAGGTCCCGGGGCATTTCGAACGTGGTCATTTCTTCTTCGTACTGAAGGTACTTCGTAAAGAGTTCGACCAGGCGTTCGTTGCCCGGCGGCAGGAATTTTTCGAGCAGGAACTCGCGAATGCGTACGTTGCATTCGTAGCGGTCGAGTTCTTCCGGACAACGCCGACGCAGGGCCCACAGCTCGGAGACGAGGCGAATCTCGCCGCTCTGCGCCGCCCGGATGAGGTCTTCGTAGCTTAACATACCTTCCTGATCGAAGAGCGAGAAGGCCTCGCGACGGAGCGCCTCGGGATCGCCGATGGGGGCGTTCCAGTCTTCGAACTTGTGGTCGGGCAGGGTGACCGGTTTTTGTCCGGGCCCGCTGCCGCCGCCGGATGACAGCATAAAGACCAGAACGATCAGAAGCAGGGCGATCGCCGTCCCCCCGACGATCAGCAGTAAATTTTTATTCATGACTTATCTCCGCAGAACACTGAATGTTTGTATGTAAGCGCGCACGTTGCGCTGCTGTTTAAGGGTGTGTAGAATTCCCGCGGCAAG
Organism: Leptonemataceae bacterium; assembly: GCA_965227295.1. Lineage (GTDB taxonomy): Bacteria > Spirochaetota > Leptospiria > Leptospirales > Leptonemataceae > JANSYA01. Next base: position 2,228,602 of record OZ245742.1, read on the forward strand.
TGCGCAATCACAATTTGCGGCCGATGTGGATGGGCCGGTCACTATGATGCAGCGCGTCATAAAGCGAATATCGCGTTGTCTTTGCCGTGGTGTTCGTCGCCGGAGCTGAGTCGCAAACCGACGTCCGGTGTCGGCAAGGCCCCACTTGTTGGGGCCGCGGCAGTTGGTTCCCCACTGACAGCATTCTTAACAATACGAAACTCCACAACTCCCGCTCAGCTGTAGCCATAAAACCCTTCACCATTGCGCAACGTACCTTGAGTGTCTCACGGCAAGGTGCGCGAACCGCTACTCTTGAACTTCCGGCAACGTTCAGGTGATTCGTAAGCGCTCCGAATTGTGGTGTAAGTGGCGGCCAGTTTGTATTAGGACTTTTTTGGGTACGGCTGGTTCCAGCAGATGAACGGAGGTCATGCCGGGGAATGTGGTAAGGCGCACCGGAACGGCGTCTTCGTCGTAAGTACCGCGGCGGGAACAGAGTCACAAACCGACGTCCGGGTCGAACGCAACATCCGCGAGCAAAACGACTATCCACAACTCCCGCTTCGCCGTAGCCAAATGAATCCCTTCACCATTGCGCAACTTACCTTATGATTCTCACGGCAAACGCCGCGAACCGCAGCTCTTGAACTGCCGGCAATGGCTACTTCAACTCAATGCCCACGGGACAATGATCACTGCCTTCTACGTTTGAAAGGATGAACGCCTTCTTAACGCGCGGGCGCAGTTTTTCCGATGCCAGGAAGTAATCGATGCGCCAGCCCACGTTGCGTTTGCGCGCGCCCATGCGATAGCTCCAGTACGAGTAGGCGCCTTCGAGGTTCGGATGCGCGTCGCGGAACGTATCGAAGTAACCGGCCTTCAGAATGTTGCGCAGGCCGTCGCGTTCTTCGTCGGTGAAGCCCGCGGTCTTGTTGCGGTTCGTATCCGGTCGCGCGAGATCGATGTCCTCGTGCGCGACGTTGAGGTCTCCGCAAACGATCACGGGTTTGCGCTTTTCGAGTTTCTTCATGAACGCCAGGAAGGCCGCGTCCCAGCGTTGCCGGTACTCGAGGCGCTTGAGTCCGTCGCCGGAGTTCGGCGTGTACACGGTAACGAGAAAGAAGTCATCGTACTCCGCCGTGAGGACGCGGCCCTCCTGATCGTGCTCTTTCTTACCGATGTGTGCGTTGACTGCGACGGGCGCCAGGGCCTTCGCACCGCGGCCCTTCGTACGATAAAAGATCGCCGTGCCGGCATAACCTTTCTTCTCGGCGTGGACCCAGTGTTTGTCGTAGTCGGGGAGGAGCGTTTCGATCTCGTCGGTATAACCGCGGGTTTCCTGCAAGCAGAGGATGTCCGGTTTGTGTTCGGACATAAAATCACCGAACGTCTTTTTCATAACGGAGCGAATGCCGTTTACATTCCAGCTTAGTATTTTCACGAATATGGATGGAACTCCGAGGACTCGGCGCCTCGGTCCTCGGAGTGAAAGTTTTTATGATCTTACTCGACGGTGATGTTCACACTCGCGGCCATCTCCGGCCCGTAGGACTGGTGGGCGCCGTCGGCGAATTGCAGCGTGAGTTTGTACTCGCCGGGCTCCAGTTCCAGTTCGGTTTCCGTCTGGCCTTTGCCGAAGTGGCGATGGGTTTCATCGTTAGGGATGACCTTGCCGGTTTCGAACGAGCCCATGTTAATGAGGATGTGATGATGACCGGTGCCTTCGACGATTTCGCCGGCGGGTTGTACGGTCATGCCTTTGACGCCCATCTCCACTTTTACGGGGCTTGTGACGGTGTCGCCGTTTTTGAGATTCTTGAAGAAGACTCCGCGTTCTTCACCGGAACTCCGACCGCCGCAGGCGACTGCGAGCGAAAGGAGCGCGGTGGCGCAGAAAAAGAAAAGCTTTGATTTCATGCGGACAGTTAAGAAGCAATCCGCGCTTGCGTCCACTGAATTCAGCTCGCCCCGCCACCGCCGCGGACTACAAAATCCCGGGAGCGCTCCAGGTAAGCGTGCACCGCGCGACAGCGGCCGAGCTGGTCTTTGCCGGCGGCGTCGAGCAGCCCCGCGCGTTCGCGTGCTTCCAGGCCGTTCCGCAGTTCTTCGACGCAACGGCGGAGTTTGTTCATCTTCGCGGGATATTCCCCGTTCTTCGGAAAGAGCAGGATGCCGTCACCGTCCATCGTTCCGCCGGGGGCCGGCACTTCGGAACGTTTTGCATCCTCCGGAACCTCGTAGGGCAACACCTTAAAGTTAGCGTTTTTCAGTACGCGCTGCTGTTCGTCCCGGCCCACCGGCAGAAAGGCCAGCGCTTCCGATACCAGCGGGACCTGCCCGACTTCGAAGTAGCGGCGTTCGAGTTCGTGGATGATCTCGTTCGTCAGGGACGTGTCGCGCAGGCCCAATACCAGCTTGCGGCGTTTGTCACGTTCGCTGTGCACGAAGCGTTCGAACTTCGAAGCGTTGCGTTTGGCCAGCAAGGCCTGCTCCCTGCGAACGCGTTCCCGGGCCTGATCAAAAAAGTAATCCAGCAACGAACGAATGCCCGAGTACAGTAAGATGCGCAGATAGACCGGCATGTAATCGATGTATGCCTTGCGCAACAGACGACCGTAATCGCGGACGAAGTCCTCGTCGCTGAACAGCGAACGGAACTCCGGTTCGTGGGCTTCGATCAACGCGCGCAGTGCCGTAATGCGCCAGCGTTCTTTCGCGGGCAGGCTCACCATGCCGCGAACGAGTTTGCGAAACGCCTGGAAATCGCGCGGGGCGAAGATGTGCACGGATTCCGTCGGCATCTCCCAGTGCACGTGCAGGATGTCCGCGTGATGGCAGACGCCCGTCCAGATGTCCGGATGAAAGTTCGCCACTTCTTTGGTGTACACGTAGCGCAGCATGCGTTTCCAGTCGCCGCGATGATCGAATAACTTCTCGCGAAATTTTTCTACGGCTTCGGCGGCCTCGATCTTCCAGCGATCGGTATACTTCTGTTCGGCGTGCACGCCCAGGCGCAGGACGATCTCCGCGGCCAGGCGGCCCGGCGGGTGTTTGCCCGGGCCGGCATCGGCGAAGGCGTGTTGCTTGAGCACCTCGGCCCGCATCACCAGGAAGCGGCCGGTGGGCGTGTGCGTGGTTTCAATGTCGTAGAGGGCTTCTTCCAGAGAAACGCGGTCCAGGGCGCGTTTGACGTCGCGGTCTTCGAGATGCAACGGCACCACATGTTCATCCAGAAATTCTCCGGCGGACTCAAAAATCGTCAGGAGCTGATCGTCCCGGAGCGGCAGGAAGCCGCTGCCCTCGATCAATACGGCCGCTTTCTGGCCGCTGCTGAGGAGACGCCGCCGCTGTTCTTCCCCGAAGACCCGCAGCACGTCGTCGCGGGGACGCATCACCGGATACGTGGCGTGCATCAGCGTACGCAGCGGATCGAAGACGGCCTCGGGGCCGCCGCCGGTCTGATCGACGTGGAGTGTCGGCGTCTGCGTGTCGATCGCCGTGAGACCGAGGTCGCGTTCCAGATCCGCTCGCAGCGCGTCCGGCACGTTCACGAGCGAAAGCATCCAGGCGACGATGGCCTCGTGCGCCAGGTCACACACTTCCTCGAAGATCTTTACCACGTCCGCCGGATCATTGCGCCGGGCCACCAGGTAGGTGCGCGCCTGGAGCTCGCCGCTGTCGGCCTGGAACTCGAAGCCCGGCAGCGCCAGGATCAAACGCTTCGCCGTGAGTTCCGTTATAATAGAAGGAAGATCGCCGCCGTCGAAGAGGGATGTCTCAAAGCGCGCCGCGTCGGGCCGGAAGAGAATATTGTTCACGGTGTTGCCCGGCAGCGAAAGCGCCGCGATCTTTTTGTATACGATCTCCTGCGCGCGATCGATGATCCCGTCGCCGCGGTTCGCCGCTTCGTGCTCCGTGGAGAGCAGCAACAGCCGACGCAGGCCGGCCGTGTCGGTGGTCAGTGTTCCCGAGTACTGCGCAGACATATGACTTCAGAGTCGCATATGTACAGGAATCAGCAATAGTACCGCGGGGTTATTCACGTAGTACGTTGGGACTATTTTAACGATTTTCTAACAAAGCTGTGAGAACTACAAGTAGGTGTTCACGCATCGGAAAAGGCGCCTGCGAAGAACTCCGCCACGGTTCGCACGTATCGATCGCGATCGACGAAGTACGTTCCGCAGTGCTCCGTCTCCGCCTCGATCCACAAACGTACACTGCCTGGATCTTTAGCAACGGACCGGGCCGCTTCGTAGAGTTGTTTTGCATGATGCACCGGCACCGTGGAATCGTGTGCGCCGTGGATCAACAACACCGGGCGCGGCGGAATTCTCGCAACGACGCCCAGGGGCCGACGCTCGCGCAGATCGTAGCCGTAGACGGCGGCGTTCATGAGGTTCGCGAGCGGGGTGAGCCAGCGTCCCGGCAATCGCAACGCCGCGAACGACGAGGCAAGGACGTCGTCCAGGCCGGTGAACGCCGAGTCCGCCATTACCGCGCGGATGCCCGCGTCTTCGGCGGCGGCGCAGATGGCGAGCGCGCCGCCCATGCTGAATCCGAAGAGGCCGATCTTCGCTTGCGGCCGGCGTTCACGCACGAAACGAATCGCCGCGCGCACGTCCGCTAACTCATGATGGCCGACACTTTGCGGGCCGGACTGGGACTCCCCGCGCCCGCGGAAGTCGAACACCAATACATGGTTGCCCGCGCGCCACAGTCCGGTGCCGATGCCGATCAAACTATCTTTTGCCACCCGCCGCCCCGTGAGGCCGATCAACACGCGCTCCGTCGGCTGCTCTGACTCGAACCACCAGCCGCGCAGATGCAGGCCGTCGTCGGAGTGAAAGTCCACGTCCTCGTGTTTTACGCGCAGCTCGAACGGCGAGACGTAGTAGTCGTCCATGAGATCGCGCCGGCGCGATGAATTGATGCTGTAAGCCGCGAAGGCGGCGACACCGGTGGCGGCTGCCGCGAGGCCGGCGGCGAGTTTTAAGAAGAGAGATAGCCAACGAAGCATGCTTTGCGAAGAAAATGCCCGATGGAGAATGCGTCCACGTCTTTCTGTTGCGATTGGTGCCCGGAGTCCTTGACACGCAAAAAGATGTGGTTAAAGTTCGGCCTCTATGAAAGTCATCCTGCGCTGTGTTCTCGTGTCCGTCCTGTTGTTGAACGTCGGCTGCTGGTATCAATATCAGAAGCAGCCGCTGCCGAACCATCGCGTGGCCCCGCCGATTGAAGACGTATTCGGACAACCGCGAATGATTTATCTCATCAAAGGCGAGCCCTGTTTGCAACCGGCCGGGGCCCAGTGCGACGCGTATGCCCCGGAAGACTACTATCCACTGGAACTCCTGCTGGGACCGAATGCCCCCGCCGTGGTTTCGATTTACGAAGATAACGAGGGCGAGCTTCCGAAGTTCATGGAGTTAATGGCCGTCGGCTATCCGCGCGGAGAAGCGACGTCCGTGTACTGGCAGCCCTTCGCTTCGTTACGGGAATACGAAACGTTCCGTAAACGCAAACCGAAGAACGTGGTCTTCGTTCAGGTGGATAGCATCACGCAGCGTGTCAATCTGATCAATGTTACTCTGATTACGCTCGGCCTGGTTCCGAGCAACTACAGCATTTCCATCAACTACGCCGTGGAAGCCTTCGATCCCGACGGCGCGAAGATAGTGGAGTTTGAAGACGAACAGGCGTATCAAGGCGGCTGGTTCGGTCTCGTCTTCCTGTTCTGGGGGCCGGCGATTTCCGATGAACAGAACGAACGTTATCTGTTGCGCCATCTCCAGGATGCACTCCGCGCCGGTTATGAAACGGAGTAGCCGTAAAGCGTGGTGCGCACCGTAAAAAATGTGCAACGATCGCAACGCTTTCTTACCTCCCGAATATAAGTAGTTGACCCACTGGAAATGCGGGGTAAGATTTTTCATGCTCGCCACCATGCGTACACCGACCTCACTTCCGGCGTATGACGGCCGGCATGTCCTCGCAACGGAGTACTTCCGGCTTCCGGACGACGGGTTCCGCTATGAACTCATCGACGGAGTAATGCGTGTGACCCCGAGCCCGCTCTTTTCTCACGGGGGCCGCGTCCTCCGGTTTGGCCGCTTGCTGGTAGACTTCCTCGACGAACATCCCATCGGCGATGTCACCACGGAGACGGACATCCGTTTCGATGAACACACGGTGCTGCGCCCCGACATTGCGTTCGTTCGTGCGGAAAACTACGCCATCATCCGCGGGCACATCTACGGCGTGCCGGACCTCGTTTGCGAAGTTCTCTCGGACGCCACCCGCCGCCACGATCTCGGTCGCAAGGCGGAGTTGTATCTACGCTTCGGTGTACGGGAGTACTGGGTCGTGGATCCGAAGCGCCGTAAGTTCGAGCGAAGACATGTTAAGGACGGGGTCTGGGTTTTGGAGCACGGCGCGGCGCGGGCAAAGATGGAAAGCGCCGTCCTGCCGGGGTTCGTCGTCGACGGCGAGCGGTTGTTCGGCGGCGGGCTTGCTTAAGCGACGGCGAGGGGCCCTTAAGCAGCACCGGCCGCGGCGGTCATTCCCAATAGCAGCGCAATGCCCAGACACAACGGCGAGTAGATCTTACGATTGAGCGCTTCGAACGGCGTGTCCCGACTCGCCGGGATCAGCGCGGACCAGAAGAATCCCGCCAGGCCGCGGACGGCAAACACACCCGCGAGAAACCACACTAGATACTGCGCCGCGATGCTGATTGTTGCGTGTGTATCTGCCGCTAATATGCCGGCCAGCCATCCGCGTACGATCAACGGCAACAGCGCCCCGCCGGCCATAAAGATCGCCACGGCCCAGGACATGTGCGCCGGCGGCATGCGATTCAGGCTGCCGACGACGGTGCGCGCCAGGCTTTGATCGTCGTGCCCGGGCCAGAAGCCGCCGAGGGCCCAGTAGACGTGCAGCAGGGCGATGGCGAACAAGAGCGCGGCAGCGAACACAGCCGTAACGGCGGCGACGGCGAGGAGGGGCGACATGGGATGACGGTAAAGTTGTGCGCGGCGATGTCGTGTATATTTCGGAAAATTTGTCGAGCGGAGTTCTCGCTGACCGGCTTGACTCAGTAAGCCGGAAGCTGCCTATAGCACTGTGCATTTTCGAATCTCCGTCTTCGTTTATATGATTCTCCTTCTGGCCCCGGGCTGCGGTTCGCGTCTGGGCGATGTCTCTCGCATCGCCGCCATTGAGCTTAACGGCCGATCGTACACAGCCGTCATTGCGAAAGGCAGTCCGGACGGATCTCGCTACTTTGTATTCTTCAGCCCCGATGACAATTGTTCCTGCCGCGGAAACTCCGGCGAACAATTTCGCATGCCAGCGGATAACTGCATACTGCAAATTCGCGCAGCGAAGGATAATCGTGTTCTCACAGAATTTTCGTCCGGTAAGGAATACTGCCAGGCGTTGCGCTGGCATCATACGGTCGGCTGGTTCGATGATCTGCGCTTGTTGACCGTCGATAATTATCACGGTGCCGCCGAAGCACAAATCGCATACTACGCCCTGGACTATGCCACAGGAACCAGCCATAGTGTGTACTATTGGTCGGAACCCTCCGCGCTCGAACCGGGAAAAGACATGGGCTCCGTCCGACTATTGGGGCGCAGCTTTTCGTTTCGGTATTCGGGGAATTTACTTATAGTATTCGAAAAAGATCGTTGGGGGAATCGGACACAGAAAGCACGAATCGAGCTGAGTGAACGGCCTGAGATTGTACCCACCTCCGAGGGCATAGTGATAAAGGCCCAGGGAAAAGAACTGAGATATCTTCCGGGTCCGCGAAAGTTCGTCGAGTCCGGTTCGGTTCCGCCGGCAATTCCGCTTGCGTCTGCGCGTGATTTTCTTTTTGCGGATCATTTCTACACGGGACGAAACCTGGTCGCCAGTCCCGGAGAACGAAAGATTGCCGCAGAGGAGTTCGTTCGGGGTCGGCGCCTCTACAGAAACGAAGCGCGACTGAGTGATGCGCAGGCGTCGTTCGGTCGTGCAATACATTTTCACCCACGCCCGGAGTACTACTACGAACTCGGCAACATTTCGATCGATCTTCGGCAATATGCACGCGCTCAATCGGCTTACGCTGCCGCCGTTGCGCTGAATCATCCGGAGCCCGGCAAAGTTTATTACAACGCGGCGTGTGCGGCTTCCCTGAATAACGAGATCGACGCGGCCCTGCAACTGCTCGAAAATGCCTTTCGCAGCGGCTACAATCACTTCGCTCATGCTGGAAAGGATTCCGATCTGGCTGCGGTCCGAGCTGGTTCGCGATTCCCCGACTTAATCCAAAAATACGTTAAGCTCGGCCAACTTGCGAGGCCGGCTGAATTACAGGAAAAATCCGTCGTTACGGCGGACCCAAACGGCGGTCACAGTACGAAATTGTGTGCCGACGGATCGTATGTTCGCACGCACTCATATCCTTCGATGGATGAAGAAGTAGACGTCGACTATATATGTGTGCAAATCTCACGGGGCATCTGGGGAGTAGATGAAAGCGGTGCGCTTATGATTCTGCCGCGGATGCAATGCGAGAACGGGGCCGTACGCAAAGACGAGTGTCTGCCGGTGAACTGTCGCGCATCCGTCGCGGAAGCGGTAGAGCGTGTGGCTACCCGGGCCGAGCTCGAGAAGTTGCAGAGCGGTGAAAGGATCTCTCGCGGGGCTGGTTATGAGCAAAGGCTGTACGACGGCGTAGCCCCGTGTAAGGCCGCGGCCCCGTAGGTCCTCACGTCACCGCCACCCCGGAGTCCCCGGCGTCTCCGAGGTGCATTGTTTTCCCGCGCTCCCGCCGTTCCACCACCGCATCGAAGTATTCGTCGTACCTGGGATGGTTCGTGCCCATCACCCGATCCCAGAAGTTGAAGTACAACGAATAGTTGCAGTTCACGTGCGAGTGATGCATGTTATGATGCGTGGACGTGTTGATCCACTTCGTGAACGTACCGCGGGTCCAGCCTTTCGGAAAAAACTCGTAGCCGCCGTGCCAGAGGATGTTCAGGATCATGGCGTAGAACGTGTGCAGGATCAAAACAATCGGGTGCATCGGCACGACGAGCACGAACAAAAAGAGATAGATGCCTTCCAGAAACGCTTCGTACGGATGAAACGAGTACGCCGCCATGGGCGAGGGGTTCGTCGACTTATGATGATTCAAATGCACCAGACGAAACCAGGGGCGCCGGTGCACCAGCCGATGCATCCAGTAGAAGTACGTCTCGTGCCACATGGTAATCAACGCGAACGAAGCCGGCAGGTACCAGTAACCGTAGGCTCCCGGATCGAAGTACATCGCGGTGAGGCCGGCGCGGGAGAGCCCCAGGGACATCGTGCCGATCAGTACAAAAATCACCAGCGTTGCAAACGAATGTCCGAACTCGTACCAGATTCGCTCGGCCTTCGGGAATCGTTCCTGAATTCTCCAGGGCAGCCAGGCTTCTTTGCGCCAGACCCAGAGGATCAGCAAGAACAGTCCGGCCAGCGGGAAATACCGGATCGAGTTCATAAAGAACATGTAACCGGAAATCTGTCCCAGGCAGCCCCAGGCCTCCCACGTAAGTAAAGATGATGTAATGTTACAGCCGGTCATTTCAGCTCCTCCTTAAGTGGAGCGAGCATAGCACGGCCGTGATCCACGATCGCCCGGGTTGATAAAACCGGCGCAAAAAAATCGTTCGGGATTATAAACTCGAACGCGACTTGCGATACTGCGACGGGCTCATGCCGGTTTCTTTCGCGAAGGCCGTGTTGAACGTGGTTTTGCTGTTGAAGCCGACCTCGTAGGCGATGGACAGCACCGTGCGCTGCGGCTGCTGCGTGAGCAATTCGCGCGCCCGGGCAATGCGCCGGCCGTTGACGTAGGCCGGGAAACTCAAACCCAGATGCGCGTTGAAGAACTCCGAAAGCTGATGCTGGCTGAGCCCCAGACGTTCGGCCAGGCCTTGCAGGCTCAGCGATTCCCCGGCGTAGACGCGCTCCGCGTCCATTAAGTGCTCGAGTCGGCGGCGCAGGTCCGCCAGGTCCACGCCGCCGAGCTGGCTTCGGCGGTACTTCTCTTCCTGCACGGCAATCTCCAGGTTCTGAAAGAACGCCGGATGCCGGCGGCGAATGAGATACAGGGCCGGGGCGAGCAGCGACATGATCGTCACCGAAACGCGCAGAAACTCCGGCGTACGGCTCAGGAGCGCGCCGATGGCAAAGGCACAGATGGCGCCGCAGGCGGTCAGGATGAACAACGCCACCCGGATGACCGGCTCTTCGCGCAGGTGTTTCACGTTCAAAAGCGGCAGCAGCGGTACGGTCGCGAGTCCGACGTAGATCGCAAAGTGGACGATGCCCGCGGCGAAAAGCAACGTGCTTAACTGTGCGGTGCCGCTCAAGAATTGAGCGATGACTTCACGTTTTGCCTGCGCGGTCTCGAAGTAAAACGGCAGCATCACCGCAAGCACGATCAGGGCGGGGACAAAATGCCGGGCAATGCGTCCCCGCGGACGCTCCGGTTCCAGGACGCGCCGGAAGAATTGCAGAAAGAGCGGCCCGATGCAGAAGACGAACGGCAGCTGGATTTGAAAGAGATGCGGGTACTGGAAGATGCGGCCGGACAGAGTCATGCCCGCGTGGAAGAGCACCAGGGAGAACGCGGCAAAGAGGGCCGTAAGCAAACGATTGCGTTCATCGGCCTGCTTCACGCACAGTTCGCCCGCGGCATAGAGGGCGCACAGGGCGGCGCCGTAGAGCGGGAGTTCTTCAAAAAACTGCATGAAAAAGCTGTATGATTCCGGCGTTCTGTTGTTCATTGCAAGCATGCACTCCGTCGCAAGCCTTTTGTTTCGCCCGGTCGCGGGCATCGTACTCATCGTCGCCGCTTTCCTCTTAAACGCTGCGGCCGTGCGTGCCGTTCCCTCCGTCGATGTGCCCGGAGGTACGGCCGTGCGCGGCGCCGGACCGGCCGTGGCCGCAAGCATGCGCGAAGTTTACGATGAGCCCGCCGTGCGAACGGCCGTGCCGGATCGTGTGCGTTCGGAATACGGTACGGCCCGCATGTTCGCCGCGCCCGCGGACGGCGGCGATGTTGTCATCGGCCTGCATCTGAGCCTGGATCCGGCGTGGCACAGTTACTGGAAGAACCCCGGCGACTCCGGCATGGCGACGCGCATAGACTGGGAGTTGCCGCCGGGTTTCACCGCCGGGCCGATCCAGTGGCCCGTGCCCCGCCGCATCTTTTTGCCGCCGCTCATGTCCTACGGTTTCGAAGGCGACGTCGTACTGCTCAGTCGAATCACTCCACCGCAGTCCTTTTTGGATGATGCGAATGCGAGCGTGCCATTGGAGGCGCGCGTGGAGTGGCTGGAGTGCAAAGAGATCTGCCTGCCCGGCGAGGGCCGCTTTGCGTTCGAACTTACGCCGGAGATGTTTCGCGGAGAAAGCCCCGCCGTGGATCGGTTGCGGCGCTTTTTGCCGCGGGAGTTTCGCGGGAGTGACGGCGCGTCCCCCGTGCTGCGGACAACGGAAGCAGCCCTCACTGTGCGCGCGCCGCTGCCGCCCGGCCTGAACGCCGACGTCCTGGATCCGGAGCAGATCTACTTTTTCGCCGAGGCCGAAGGTCTCGCCGCCCACGCCGAAGCGCAAAGCGTTAACCTTTCCGAAACAGAAGTTACGCTCACAATTCCCCTGGACGGCAACGCCGCACTCCAGGCCGAAACGGATCCGAACGAACTCCGCGGCGTGTTGATGTTCGGGGCGACGCCGGGCACGGACGACGTGCTCGCCTGGCGGATCGACGGCGGGAAAAAACGCGGCGGCTTTGCAAACATCTTACTGATGATGCTCTTTGCGTTTGCGGGCGGACTCATTCTGAATCTCATGCCCTGCGTGTTGCCGGTGCTGTCATTGAAAGTCCTGTCGTTGCTCGAACACCGCGGTGACGGCGGCAATCTGCGGAGCGGCCTCTGGTTTACGTTCGGGGTGCTGGTCTCGTTCTGGGCCCTGGCCGGCGTTCTGTTACTGTTGAAGGCCGGCGGCGAGGCCGTGGGCTGGGGCTATCAGTTGCAATCGCCGGGTTTCGTGTTCGGGTTGGGGCTCGTGCTCTTCGGCTTCGCGTTGAATCTGCTCGGCGTCTTCGAAGTCGCCGTGCCCGGGGGCGCGTTTGTAGGAACTCTTACGGACGGTGTGAAAACGAGCGGCGCCGGGCGGCATTTTTTTACCGGGGTGCTTGCGACGATCGTCGCCACGCCGTGCACGGCGCCGTTCATGGGTACGGCCATGGGCTTCGCGTTCACCCAGGGAACGTTTACGGCCCTGGGTATTTTCACGTTTCTCGGCGCGGGCATGGCCACCCCGGTCCTGCTGCTCACGGCGTTTCCGGCGGCGCTGGCCTATCTTCCGAAACCCGGTCGGTGGATGGAGAGCCTGAAGCAGTTCTTCGGTTTCCTGCTGCTGGCCACGGTCCTCTGGTTGCTCTGGCTGCTTGGCCGCCTGAGCGGGGCGGATGCCGTCGTTGCGGCCCTGGCCGGATTGCTGCTCGCCGGCGTCGCCGCCTGGATCTTCGGTCGCTGGGCCTCGCCGCTGCAATCATCCGGCACGCGTCGTCTGGCCGGGGTCCTCGCCGTTGGGCTCGCCGTGGTTTCGCTGCTCGGAACGTACTATTTAATAGAAAGATTCGCCGGAACTCCGGCGCAACGTCCGGCGGCAGGGGCGAGCTTTCAAAAGTGGGAAGAGTTTTCACCGGGCCGACTCGCCGAACTGCGGGCCGACGGCACACCGGTCTTCATCGATTTCACGGCGGATTGGTGTCTGAGCTGCAAGGTCAACGAGGCGCTCACGTTCGAATCGCCGGCGGTCTGGGAGGCCATGGCCGAGCGCGGCCTGGTCGCCCTCAAGGCCGACTGGACCCGCCGGGACCCGGAGATCAGCCGGGCGCTGGAATCCTACGGGCGGAGCGGGGTGCCGGTCTACGTCCTCTACCGTGGCGACCCCGGTGCGGAACCGCGGTTGTTGCCGGAGGTCTTGACGGAGAGCCTGTTTCTGGCCGCACTGGAACGCCTGCCGGTGCTCGACAAATGAGGCGTCAGTGCTTAACTTGCAAGGACACAGGAACCAGGAGAGGAATCTTATGAACTATCGCATTGCTTTCGCCGCGCTGCTCGCCGCCGCCGTGGCCATGACCGGCGCCTGCCGCGACCCCGAGCTGGACGCGCGTTCCGCCGGACTCGTGGGCGAGGCCGCCCCGGACTTCACGTTGCCTTCCCACGACGGCAAGTCCTACAGCTTCGGCGATCTCAAAGGCAAGTACGTCGTGCTGGAGTGGATCAACTTCGACTGCCCCTTCGTGCGCAAGCACTACAACAACAGCGACAACATGGTTTCGTTGCAAAAGAAGTTCATCGAGAAAGGCGTGGTCTGGTTTTCCGTGAACTCCAGCGCGCAGGGCAAGCAGGGTCACTTTGCTCCCGCGGAAATCAACAAACGCATGCAACAGGTGAACTGGGCCGGTAGCGCGTACCTGCTCGATACCGACGGCAAGGTCGGCCGGGCCTACGGCGCGCAGACGACGCCGCACATGTACATCATCGATCCCGAAGGCACGCTCGTCTACGCCGGCGCCATCGATGACAATTCTTCGTCCAGCGCGAGCAGCATCGAAGGCGCGACGAACTATGTGGACGTCGCCCTGGGCGAGGCCATGAACGGCGAGGCGGTGAGCACGCCGTCGACGAAATCCTACGGCTGTTCGGTGAAATACTGAGAGCGGTCGCGTCTGGGTGATTTGGCTGGACAGGCCGTGCTTTCAATCGATGATGCCCCATGTCCATCCTGGGAAGTTTGAATAAGATTATCGAACCTGCGCTGGGCTTCTCGCTCCACGCGCAGGTCGGTAATCCGAAAGAGCGGGCCGGTCAGCTCACCGAGTCGACGCTGCGCCGCATGCTGCACTTCTATACGCTCGTGCTTCAGGCTCCGGCGGCAGGCACGATTGTCGAGTGCGGTGTCGGCTGGGGGCGTTCGTTGTTTTATCTTGCGGCCATCCAGCGTACCCTGGGACGCGACGGCACGCTGTACGGTTTCGATTCTTTCGAAGGATTTCCGGAACCGACCGATGGAGACGCCGGCAGCAGTATCAAGATCGAAAAGGGCCGCTATCGTACGAGTGAAGCGGCTGTACGCGCGCACCTTGTCAATAGCGGCATTCCGCAGGACTTTATCGCGGAGAAGATTCGACTCGTACCGGGTTTCTTCGAGGACAGCCTGCAACACTACGACGGCGGCCCGGTGTCACTGTTGCACCTGGACGTGGACCTCTACGAATCCTACGTGCAAACGCTGGAGTTCTTTTATCCGCGCGTGGCGAGCGGCGGGGTCATCGCCTTCGACGAATACCACGACAAAAACAAGTTCCCCGGGGCGCGCCGCGCCATTGACGCCTTCCTGGCCGATAAACCCGAGGAAGTTCGTCGTTCCGAATTTCTGGATCGTTACTATCTAATCAAAGCTTGATTCGCCGAAAACGGTGGGCGTTTTGTTTTCATACTTTAGATTGTAGCTCAGATGAACGGTGCGGACATTGCGGAACACAACCCTCGCAACAGCTTTCTGGATCGCGTGCTCTGGAGCACGAAGTACGGGAACTTTACCGTAGAAAACATCCCGTACTTTCTGCTGCACCTCTCGCCCATCGCGGCGCTTTTCGTTCCGTTCACCTGGGATCTCGTCATGCTGTGCGCCGCTCTCTACTTCGCGCGCATGTTCGCGATTACGGGCTTCTATCATCGTTACTTCAGTCACCGCGGCTATCGGGTGCCCTCGCGTTTCGTTCAGTTTCTTATGGCGTTCTGGGGTTGCACGGCTCTGCAACAGGGGCCGTTGTGGTGGGCGAATCATCATCGCTATCATCATCGCCATTCCGACACGGAGAAGGACCTGCACTCGCCCGCGCGCTCCGGCTTTTTGTACTCGCATACGCTCTGGTTCTTGTTTCTGAAACACCACTCCGAATTTGCGGGACACACGCAAGAACACGATGCGCCGAAAGACCTGGCGCGTTTTCCCGAACTACGCTGGCTGGATCGTTTTCACATTGTGCCGCCGGTGATTCTCGCCGTGGTCCTGTTCTGGATCGGCGGCCGGACGTACGTCGTGTGGGGTTTCGGCATCAGCACGGTCTTGTTGTATCACGGCACGTTTACCATCAACTCGTTGTCGCACATGTACGGCCGGCGTCGCTTCGATACGAACGACACCTCGCGCAATAACTTCTGGCTGGCGATGATTACGCTGGGGGAAGGCTGGCACAACAATCATCACGCCTTCTGCGGCGGGGCTCAGGCCGGTTTTTACGCGCGCGAGCTGGACGTTACGTATCTGGGTCTGCGTCTCCTGGCGTTTTTCGGCCTGGTCCGCGACCTCGGCGCGCCGCCGAAGCGTCTGCTCGCCAGAGGACGTCGCGCGGATCGTTTGCGCAAACGCCTGCATGGCTACGTGCGCAAGGGCGTGGCGTCCCGGTTGTCGGTGAGGGAGATTCAGCTTTTGCTCGAAGCCGGGAATTGCTGTGTCGAACGCGCGGTGATGCGGCGCCTCCCGCTCGCGGATTTGCGGGATTTGATTGAACGTTACCGCCGCACGAAAGAGCGACTGCTCCGCATCGAAGCGAATGCGCCCGTGATGGGGTAGAGTTGCCGTGATCCGTGGGCTCGCTGCGAATGACACGCAGTCAGTGACGCAACGTCAGTCGGACGCGATGAACGGTGTTCGTGCCATCGGATTTTCCCCGGCACCATCCGTTTTTAATGGAGATTTGAGGGCGGGCGATTTATTACGGTTTTTTCGTAAT
The DNA here is from genome assembly GCA_965227295.1 of Leptonemataceae bacterium. GTDB lineage: Bacteria > Spirochaetota > Leptospiria > Leptospirales > Leptonemataceae > JANSYA01. The sequence goes on from OZ245742.1 coordinate 2,244,443, forward strand.
TCTGCAACAATCTTCCGCCCGGGCTTTCGTATACTCAAAGCTCCCATTTCCCTTTGGAGTTCCTTTCATCATGATCGATACGATTCTCTCTGTCATCGAACAGGTCGAATTCGACGGCGACTTCGTCGTTAAGTTTCCCGACGGCCGCACCTATCGCCGCGGGGTTTCCGAGCCGCTCTTTACGGTGCACATCAAGACCGAACGCGCGCTGCGTGAAATTCTGCGCAACCCGTCCATGGGCCTTGGTGAATCCTATATGGCCGAAGAAGTGGACATCGACGGCGACATGCAACAGTTCTGCCGCTTCGGTTTCATTCTCAAAGACTCGCACTTCGATACGTCGTGGCTCGAAAAGATCCGTTTCGCCATCGGTTATTTTCTTCGTCGCAATACCCTCGAAGGATCGCGCAAGAACATCGCCGCGCACTACGATCTCGGCAACGAATTCTACTCGCTGTGGCTGGACCGCGAGGCCATGCAGTACACCTGCGCCTACTTCGAAAACGAAACCGACACCATTGAACAGGCGCAGATCCAAAAGATCGACCTCGTTTGCCGTAAGTTGCGCCTGCAACCCGGCGAGTCCGTCGTCGAGGCCGGCTGCGGCTGGGGCGGTTTCGCGTTGTATGCGGCTCAGAAGTACGGCGTTAAGATGCGTTCGTTCAACATTTCGAAAGAACAGATCGCCTTCGCCCAGGAAAAGGCCGCGCGCCTCGGCGTTACAAACGTCGAATACGTCCTCGACGATTACCGCAACATCGGCAGCGACCGCCGTCAGTACGACAAGTTCGTAAGCATCGGCATGCTCGAGCACGTCGGCGTCGAGAACTACGGCACGCTCTACGACATCATTCACCGGGCCGTGAAACCCCGGGGCCTGGCCATGGTTCACAGCATCAGCCGCAACGCCCCGCAAAAGACGGACGCCTGGCTGGAAAAGTACATCTTCCCGGGCAGCCTCATGCCGTCGCTCTCCGAGATGTGCGGTCCCGTGGAACAAAGCGATCGCCCGCTCTTCGTCCAGGACGTCGAGAACCTGCGCTACCACTACGCGCTGACTCTCGATCACTGGGTCGGTCGGCTGGAGGATCACGCCGATCTCATTCGTTCGAAGTACGGCGAGGCCTTCTATCGCATGTTCCGTTTTTATCTGCACGCATCCGCCGCGGGTTTTCGTTGGGGCGGGATCTTACTCTATCAAATGCTGCTTTCGAACGGCTACGACAATGTCGCGCCGCTTACCCGCCGCCACTTCTTCGCGGAAAAAAAGGTGACCGGCCTGAACGGCAAGGTCGGTGTGAACGGGCGAGCGCGGAGCAACGGCAAAACGAGTGCTAACGGACGGGCCGCGTCCAACGGTAAGCGGACTGCAAAGAAAAAGAAAGCGAAAGCCACGGCAAAGCGCCGTTAAGTGCGTTCGCGTAATTATTAACGAGTACATCTATGGAAAACTACGACGTAATCATCATCGGCGGGGGGCCCGGCGGCTCCACCGTCGCCTGGAAGCTTGCCCGGTACGGCCTGCGGCCGCTGGTCTTGGACAAGGACGCGTTCCCGCGGTTGAAGCTCTGCGCCGGCTGGATTACGCCGGAGGTGGTCCGGGATCTGGAGATCGATCCGGCGACGTATCCGCATCGCTTCGTAACATTCAACGGCATTAAGGCGCAGTACTTCTCCTCGTTCGGTACGCACAGCCTTACGTTCTCCGATACCCAGCACAGCATCAGCCGTACGGAGTTCGACGCCTGGTTGCTCGAACGCAGCGGGGCCGAGGTGCGCAAGCATACGGTGCGCAGCATTCAAAAAGACGGCGACGAGTTCGTCATCGACAACGCGTATCGCGCGAAGTACCTGGTGGGTGCCGGCGGCACGCATTGCCCGGTTTTTCGCACGCTCTTCGCGGACCTGAATCCGCGCACGAAAGAGTATCAGATCGGCGCGCTGGAACAGGAGTTCGAGTACAACTACGAAGACGATACGTGCCGGTTGTGGTTCGGGGAGAACGGCATCGTCGGTTATTCCTGGTATGTTCCGAAGGGCAAAAACCTCATCAACGTCGGCATCGGCGGATTTTCCGAGTACATCGGCAACGGCCAGATCACTCTGCGCGAGCACTGGGATCTGTTCACGCGCCGCCTGGCGGACGAGGGCCTGGTCACCGGTCACACCTACAAACCCAAGGGGCACACCTACTTCGTGCGCGAACCGGTGAAGGTCGGCCAGTTCGGTAACGCCTTCATCGTCGGCGACAGCGCGGGCCTGGCCACCCGGGACCTGGCCGAGGGCATCGGCCCGGCCGTGGAAAGCGCGTTGCGTTGCGCCGAGTCCATCGCCGAGAAGAAACCGTACTCCCTGGAAGGCCTCACCGAATACAGCGCCTTCCTGAAAGACAGCTTCGGCAATTCCTTCATGGATCGTTTCCTGGATCGGCGGGGCACGTTCTTCCGGGACTGGATCTACGGCACCGGCTGGAAACGCAAGGAGGCCCGGGGCAAGAAGAAACTCGCGGACCTGCGCTCGTCGGAAACGGAATCCTCTAAAGAACCGGCGGGCGTAAGTTAAGCCGGCGCCGTCCCTGTGCGTAAGATTCTCTACGCCGTCCTCGGAACCGCGGTCGTCACTGCCGCGGTTCTTTATTATCTGCACGTCGAACGTCTGCGCGCGCACGACCGTGCGGCCGCCGCCATGATCGCGGAGTACACGCGCTACGCCTACCGCACGGAGCGGCTGTTCATCGAGAGCCTGCCGATTTACGAGGACTACAGCACGCCGGCCAGGGAAGCGGAGCTGCGTCGGTATCTGTTGCAGGATCATCTCGCCGCCGCCGCGAAGTACGGAATCGTGCCGCCGGTGGAAAGCGAGGACGCGATCGAAGGCCTGGCGGAGGCGGGGCGCCTGGTCTCCGTGCCGAATACGGCGGAGACGTCGTTCTTCTATTACAACGTAAAGAGCGAACATCGTTATCTTACGCCCGGCGCGAAACTCGGCCTGGAAAAAATCGGCGAGCGATTTAACGCGATCCTGCGCGAGCGCGTGGAACGCAAAGTGAAAGCCGACCGGAGCGCGGAGCTGCCCCTCGTGAAGTTTGCGGTCTCCTCGGCCCTGCGTCCGGTGAGTTACCAGGCCGGGCTGCGCGGGCGCAACGCCAACGCTTCGTATTTATCGTCGCACAGCGCCGGCGTGAGCTTCGATCTTTTCTACGATGAGTACTACGTGAGCCTCGATGATCCGAACATAGACGCACTGCCCGCGGAAATCGGCTTTGATCCGGCGTCCCAGGCCGAACTGCACAAGAGCAGCGCCGACAAATTGCGCCGCCGATTGGGCTATCTTCAGGGCGCTGCGCTGCGGCGACAGTTTCGGGCGATTCTCACCGAGACCCTGCTCCAGCTCCAGAACGAGGGCTGGATCTACGCCATCCTCGAACGCAACCAGCGTTGCTATCACGTCACCGTGCTGCGCTGAGCCGGGCCGATCGCTCCCCGGGATCGAAAAAATCGCGAAAGCCGGTTTACCGTCGAACCCTGCTGTCGATATTAGTGTCTAAGTATCGCACTAACTTTCTCACAGGAACCCTACATGAAACTCTCTTCCTCTTTTCGGCGCCGGGCGGCGCGCTACTCCGTCATCCTGGCATTGCCTTTCGTTTTCACATCGTGCTTTAACATTCTGCATTACATCGACATCGGCAAAGACGGCAGCCTCAGCATTCGCTGGCGCATGGGCGTCAGTGCGGCGCTGGCGGAAATGTCGGAACAGAACGCCGAGCCGGGCAAAAAAAGCATGACCGAAAGTCTCGCCGAGGCGGAGCAGGAAATCAAAGCGGCCTTCGGCAGCATCGCGCAGAACATCAAGGTCATGCAGTTCAAGAACCCGCAGGCCAGCGGTCTCGACGTGCAGTTGAACGTGAAGGACCCGAAGAAGCTCAAGCAGGACGCATTACCCGAGGACGAAATGCCGATCCTGCCGGCCTACGACGCCGGCAAAAAGAAGCTCACGTTTCGATTCACGCAGAGCAACACGTCTTCGCTCCAGGGCGAAGAAGAGCAGAGCCCCACGAAACCCATGGGCCCGAAGGATGACGGCGCGGGCGAGATGGACGACGCGGAAGATTCCGCGGGCGGCGAGGGCGAAGCCGAAGGCGGCATGGCCGAGGACGACGGCATCGAAGAAAACCCGTACGGCCCCGGCGCCGAGGACGGCATGGCGGCCATGAGTGAACGCCTGGGAGCGCTCTTCGGATCCATGGCGACGTACGACATCTTTTTAGGTCCCGGTGTCAAACCGAAGGCCGTCTACATTCAAACGCTGGCAGGGGAGAAGGTCGACGACCTGGAAATCCTGAAGCTCGGAGAACAACACCTGGTGCGCTTCCCGCTCCTGGGCATGATGATGCAGTTCGAGGACGGCTTTGAGTTAGTGGTGGAGATGAAGTAGGCTAATTCCACTCCGAGGACCGAGACACCGAGTTCAAGCGACGAGGGTTTGCATAACCCGATTGCGTTCAGCTTACGAACGCCTCCACGTGCTTCTCCTCGGCACCTCGGTCCTCGGAGTTCTTAATTCTTCTCGCTGCCTTTTTTCATTTTGCGAGCCTGCATCAGGAAGCGCAGCGCCTTGTCGGTGTCGCCGTTGAACAGGTGCAGGAAACTCAAATCCACCATGTCTTTCAAATCGTTCTGAAGATCACCGGCGTCTTCACCGGCCGCGGCTTTGCCCTGCGCCAATCGCGCCTTGCGTTGTTCGATCTTCTTCCGTAAGCGTGTCGTGCGTTCGCGGATTTTGTTGTCGATGCCTTCGAACATTTCCGCGTACTCGCTTTCGCGTTCCGCGCGCGCCGCTTCTAAGTGTTGCGTAAACGAAACGTATTTTTCCGAGGATTGCGTGAGCTTTCGGTACTCGTTCAGCGAGTCCTCGTAGCGATCCAGCTTCAGTAAGAGGCCGGCGCGCAGGTTTTCCAGGAACGCGTCGCCGCCTTTTTGTGCGCGGGCCTGGTAGCTCTCAATGACCTTCAGCGCTTCTTCGAAACGTTCCTGATCGCTCAGCGAAACGGCGAGGCCCAGGGCCGCGGGGCGGGAGCCGGCGTCGATCTTGAGCGCGTTCGTGAAGTAGATGGCGGCCTTGTCGTAGCGCTTTTGTTTGTCGTAGACGTAGGCCAGTAAGATGTGCGCTTTCAGCAGACGTTTGTCCGTCCGCAGCGCGGACTTGAGGTACTGCTCGCACTCCGGCAGCCGGCCGAGTTTGTAACATTCACTGCCCAGGTTGAAGTACACGGCCGCGTCCTCGCCGAGTTCTAAGGCGCGCCGGAAGAAACCTAACGCCAGGTCCGGCCGCCGCGCGCGGGAATAGATGGCGCCCAGGTTCACGAAGGCCTGGCGGAAGTTCATGTCCTCCCGGGCCGCCGCCTTGTAGAGTCGCAACGCCTCGGGGATCTTGCCCGCCTGTTCGGCCCGGAGAGCCGCCGTGTAGTATTCTTTTGCTTTGCCTGCCATTTGATCGATGTTTGCCGGAAGTTCTAACGTCGCCGCGCCCATGTCACCATTGTCGGCAACAAAAGGGGAATGCGAAGGCAAAGATCTTTTGGGCGTTCCGGACGGCGCCAGGCCCAGGCGCCGTCCGGCGGGCCACTCCGGGCTCCGCTTCGCTTCGGTCCTTCGGACTCGCGCTACGCGCGACCCTGCGTGTCCCTAACGCGAAGAAAAATCTTTTCTTCTTCTATCCTCGGTATCTCGGTCCTCGGAGTCTATTCATCCATCTCCAATGACAAATCCAAAAACCGCGTCGTATGCGTGAGATAGCCCATGCTCACACCGAGTTTGCCGAGGCCGTGCAGTTCCGAAAGTTGTTCCGGTTTCCAGCCGCCGCTGACCTCGATGAACGGCGCGCGTTTGCCCCGGGCGGTGGCCTGTTGCACCAGTTTGACGGCCTCGCCCACCTGCTGCGCGTTCATATTGTCCAGCAGCACCACCTCCGGTTCCAGTTCCAGCGCTTCTTTGAGTTGCTCCAGTCGATCCACTTCGACGTCCAGCGGCAGGCCGGGTTTGTGTTCGCGAATGCGCCGGATGGCCGCGCTTACGCTGCCTGCCGCGGCGACGTGATTGTCCTTGATCATGGCCATGTCGCTCAAATGAATGCGATGGTTCGTGCCGCCGCCGCAGTAGACCGCGTACTTCGCCAGGCGGCGATAACCGGGCAGGGTCTTGCGCGTATCCAGCACGGCAATGTCCGCGCCGGCCCGGGAGACCGCGGCGGCCGTGCTGGTGCTGATGCCGCTCAAATATTGTAAAAAGTTCAACATGGGCCGTTCGAGGCGCAGGATGGCGCGCAGGGTGCCGGAGAGTTCCAGCAGGGCGTCGCCTCTGTCAAAGGTCTCGCCGTCGTTCCGGTGTGGTTGGATCTTCGGAGCCTCCGTCCCCGTGGTTTCCGCGTAGACCGCGCAGAGGCTGTCCACGACGGGAAGACCGCAGAGCACGCCGGACTCTCGCGCGACGATGCGAGCGCTGCGCCGCTCGGACTCCGGAAAGACGGCCTCGGAGGTCGGATCGCCGTCGGGGGTGTCCTCGGCCAGGGCGAGGCGGACCAGAGGCTCGCAATCGGCCTGGCTCAGGCTGCGAACGGGTTGCGTGTAGTGCGGGCGAGGGTCCTCGGGAATCATCGTAAATGTACTATATTTTTTGGTTGTGCGATTCTGCAAATCCTATACGCTTCGTATGAATGGGAGCAGACGCTCTCAGTAAAACACACACACTTGCTATTACGCAACGTCAGCGGGGACACACATTATGTCGGGTCGTTCACAGTTAATTCGGGCCAAATACGTGAAGGGCGAGGCAACCCTGGAGAAAATCCGGGAAGCCTGTCTGGAAGAGATCATCGCCTTCGGGTATCAGCGCACGAGCGTTTGCGAAATCGTACGTCGCGCGAACCTTACGCGGGGAGCCTTCTATAACTACTGGACCTCGCTGGACGACTGCCTGGCCGATCTCATCTCCAACATTCGCGAACTTGTGCAAACCGACGAGGACGCTGTCGAGTTCAGCAAAACCATCGCCGACGATCCTTCGGCCACCGTGCGAAAAATCCGCCTGGCGTTCTACAGCTTCGAAGAGAAGCAGTCTCGTTTTCTGCTGCTGCCCCTGGCGTTGTTGCAGGAAAAGAACATCGCCAACGAAGAACTCAAGAACATTCTCCGCGACTATCTCATGCGCGTAAAGGGCGAATACGTCGAAGTCATCCAGGCGGATCAGGAAGCGGGCATCATCGATCCGGAGCTGGAAGCCGACGTCCTGGCCGTAGCGCTCATGAACTTCTTCAAAGGTATCTTTGAAAAGAACGTGCTCGCCTTCGACGAATTTCGGGTGCCCATCCGCAAGGCCATGATGCTCTTCCTGGAAAGCTCTCTGTCCACGGACTATCTCAAGGACCACCCCATCCAGGACGTCTTCGAGTTGAAGCAGGACACGCAGCCGGCCGCTCCGGCCTGAGCGATCAGTAGCGTAGCGTGCTCGCGCGTTCCTGTGGAAGTTCGTCGAGTTGCGCTTCCACAAAGCGCCGTTGCCCGTCCGGCCGGCGCACAATCAGCTCCAGGGCATCGCCCGGCCGCATGGATCGGATGCGACGTTGCAGTCCGGTTCCGTCGTAGACCGGCTCACCGCCGGCCATGGTAATCACGTCGCCCACCTGCAGGCCGGCCCGCTCCGCCGGACTTTGCGGCAGGACTTCAATGACCCGCGCGCCCATGCCCCGGGCGTCACCGCTGACGTAGAGTATTCCCAGATAAGCCGGTCCGCGGCGCACGGGACTGTGCTCCACCGCAGGTTCGGCCGGCGGAGGCGCGCTCCGGCACGCGCCGGCGCAGAGCAATGCCGTGAGCAGGGCCGCTGCCAGGCCCGACCAGGGAAGAGATTTGTACGATGAGACGGCCACGAGTCGATCCTCCGGAAGACCGCGGTGCGTGCGGCCTGCTGGAGGTAGGATCGTCCGAACGGCCAGGGAGCTTTACGACTCAGCGCCGCTGCGCGCGGGCTTTTTTCTTCTTTTTTGCGGCTTTCTTTTTGGCCGTTTTCTTTTTCGCGACGGCCGGTTTACGCTTCAGTGGTCGCCGGCGCGGCTTCGGCCAATTCTTGCGGTGGGCCTGGTCGGAAATGGCTTTCGGGGTAACGCCGTAGCGGGGTGCGATTTCCGCCGGCTCCGACCCGGATCGATAGGCCTTTTCGATCGCCTGTTTTTGTTGCGGGGTAAGATCTGCCCAGTATTTCACTTTCGCTTGCTCCGATGGTTCTTGTTTGTCGCTGGACCGCTAAGTTATAGTGCTTTGTGATTAGTTTATGTTGCGCTAACTAAATGTTAACAAAAAGCAATTCTTGACTGCGGATTTCACTTTCAGTAGACGAAAAATCCCTGCGTTCCCCGCGTTTTCGGCGGCGGAATTCCGCTGGAAATTCTACGGCCGTGTCGCAGCCTGTGTCCGTGCCAGATGCCAGGACCATCCAGACCGTTCTCATTGCAAACCGCGGCGAGATCGCCGTGCGTGTCATCCGTACCTGCCGCAGCCTGGGCCTGCGTACGGTCGCAGTGTACTCGGACGCCGACCGCGACATGCCCCATGTCCGCCTCGCCGACGAATCCGTACACATCGGCCCCCCGGAGGCGGGGCAGTCCTATCTCGACGTGGAGCGTATTCTGCAAGCGTGCCGCAGTTCCGGGGCGGATGCGGTGCATCCCGGCTACGGTTTTCTGTCGGAGAACGCCGGTTTCGCCCGGGCCCTGGACGAGGCCGGCATCGTATTCATTGGTCCGCGGCCGGATACCATCGAACGCATGGGGGACAAGATCCGCGCGCGGCAGATTATGGAGGCGAGCGGCGTGCCGGTGGTCCCGGGGTATCACGACGGCGCGCAGGACGAGGCCGCCCTGGTGAAGGAAGCCGAGCGTATCGGATATCCGGTGATGATCAAGGCGTCGGCGGGCGGCGGCGGCCGCGGCATGCGCGTGGTGCAGAACGCCGGCGACTTTGGTGCGGCTCTCGAGAGCGCGCGCCGCGAAGCGCAGAACGCCTTCGGCGACGACCGGGTCTTCCTGGAAAAGTTCGTCACCGCGCCGCGGCACATCGAGATCCAGGTCTTCGGCGACAGTCACGGGAACATCGTGCATCTCTTCGAGCGCGAGTGTTCCATCCAGCGGCGGCACCAGAAGGTCATCGAAGAGAGCCCGAGCCCGGCCCTGGACGAGGCCTCGCGTGAGGCGATGGCGAAGGCCGCGGTGGAAGCGGCCCGGGCCGTGGACTACCTCGGCGCCGGGACGGTGGAGTTCATTTACTCGGACGAAAGCCGCAGCTTTTATTTTCTCGAGATGAATACGCGCCTGCAGGTGGAGCATCCCGTTACGGAACTCGTGACCGGTACGGATCTCGTGGCGGAACAGATTCGCGCGGCCGCGGGTCTGCCGCTTTCGTTTACGCAAGCGGATCTCAGCCAGAGCGGTCACGCCATCGAAGCGCGGTTGTACGCGGAGGACCCGGCGAAGAACTTCCTGCCCTCCACGGGCCGCGTCCACGTCTTTGATCCTGCCGCGGGGGAGGGCGTGCGTGTGGACGGCGGTGTGGAGAGCGGGGACGAGATTTCGATTTATTATGATCCCATGGCCGCGAAGATCATCGCCCACGGCGCGAACCGCGCGGAGGCGATCGATCGTTTGTTGCGGGCGCTGCGCGAGACGGTGTTCTTCGGGCCGGCGAACAACTTAACCTTTCTTCAGGAAGTGTTAGCGCACCGGGATTTTCGGGCCGGCAAGTTTACCACGGGTTTCCTGGATCAGCACTTCGCCGGCTGGCGCGGCCCGGTGCTCTCGCCGGCGCAACGCGAGACGGCGCGACTCGCGGCGGGTTTGTTGTTCTTTGAAGGCGCGGCCAATGAACCGGCGGCGAGTGTGGCGAACACCGGCGGCGACGTGGCGCCGTGGCACGATCTGGAAGGTTTTGCGTTGTGGTCTTGATGTTTGTCTTCGGCACTGCCTGAGTGCGAAGTTACCCGCGTGTTTCTTCGCAAAGATCGCGGAGGCGGCGCAGGTTTTCGTTGAGGGGATGAACAGACAGGCCGTACTCAAGGAGAGCGACGGCCCGGTCCGTGTTGCCCTGGAGTCGATACGCATCCGCCAGGTTCAGTAAATTGCGCAGATCATCCGGTTGTCGCAGGCGGAGGCGTTCGCCCTGGTCCACAGCCTCTGCGAACTTGTGCGTATGCTTCAGGGCCCGGGACAGGGCGTAGAGACTCCGGTTGTCGGCGGGGGCCGCGGTGATGCGACGCAGCAGTACCGGCACGGCTTCCTCGTAACGCTTGAGTCGCAGTAGCAAGCGACCGTAGAGACCGTCGGTTTCGCCGCCCGACGCGATATTTTTTACTTCCTTGCGGATCAGCTCCGCGGCTTCGGCCGTGCGGCCGGCGTCCAGGTATTCCTTCGCCTGACGGCGGAGTTCGCCTTCCCGGTCGGGCACGGAATCAGGACCCATTGGCTTTTCTTGCGTGTACTCCAGTCGCAGGAGTGACAGATCGTCCGTAAGTTCACCGGCCTTATGCAGGGCCTCCCGGACGGCGTGCAGGGAGGCCCCGGAGGCTTCGACGTGACGGAGGAAGGCCTGTTCATCTTCGTTCATGATTCGAAGGCCGGCGTCGTCGTGGCCGAGCGCGAGGTCGTCCCGGCCGTCCGAGCCGGCGATCAGTACATCCCCGCTGTGCAGGGCGCAGAGGTTTACGCAGCATACGAAGGATTGCAGGCCCTCGGCCATGCCGACCTTCCAGAGGATGCGTTCCTCCGGGAGGAAGCTCGCGTGTCCCTCGCGATACAAAACGAGGCGCGGGTGCTCAGAATTTACGTAGTACGTAAGACCGGTCGAGTGTTCCGCGAGGCCGAAGAGCATCGAGACCATCATATGTCCGTCGAAGGAAGTGAACACGCTCTGTAGTTCGGTGTAGCAGTCGCGCAGCCACTGTTCGGGATAGCGATCCCTGGCCGCTGCGGATAGTTGCGTGCGGGTGACGACGGCCTTAAAGACCGTACCCAGGACCAGCGCCCCGCCCGCGCCCTGCACGGATTTTCCCATGGCGTCGCCGTTCAGGAAGACCGTATACGCGCGATCCTTGAGATGGATCGTGTAGACCGCGCAGAGATCGCCGCCCAGCTCGGACTTCCACTTCCGAAAGCGGAACTTCTTTTTTTGCTCTGTGAGCAGATCGATGCGCACGGAGGACGTCGTGTTGCGCGCGTGATTGCCACCGAGCGGTTGCACGAGGAGCGATGTGAGAAAGTAGTCCCCGTCCTGCTGAACCTTAAGCGTGCGAATCTCCTCCAGGGAGTCGTTCAGACGGCGAGTGCGTTCCTCGACCTTCTCTTCGAGATTCTGGTTCAGGTCCTCCACGGTTTCATGGAGACGGACGAAACGATTCGCCAGGATGCTCGCCAACGAGATGAAGAACCCCAGGAAAAAGTAGCTCATCAGATCCGGCAAATTCAGTACGCCGTGAGACGTTAAGTTTTCCAGAACAAAACCTACGACGATCAACAAAAATCCGCCGAGCATGTAAAGGGCGTCGCGGTCCCCCTGGAAAGCCCGGCGGAGCAGGATCGCCGCGATACCGCTGAGATAGAGGAGCCACAGAGGCAGGATGAAGCGGGATTGCAGCAGCCACCACGTCGCCGCGGATTCACTGATGTACAGCACGGCGGTGAATATCGCGATCAGTGCCGTCACAGCCAGGATGAAACGGTCCCAGACGCGAACGTCCCGGCTTGCACGTAAGCGAAAAAAGAAGCGTACGAAATAATAAAAGAGCGGAACGAGTGAGAAGAGCAGCGTGTATTCCAGGCGCTTGGAAGTCGCAAAGTCCAGGCCGATCTCGTACTTGATCTGGGTACGTAAAAGTTGGTAGCATGCGTAGGCCAGGGTGAAGCCGCCGAAAAACAGATTTTCTCGACCCCGCCGCCGACGCAAAAAGAGAAAGAGAAAGTAACCGCCCGCGGTGAGGTATACGGCCTGGAGGACGAGGGCAGTAAAGTCCTCCCGTGTTTGCGAACGATGCAGCACGGACGTCGGACCGATACCGGTGGTGTCATGGATAATACCCGCCTGCCGGCGAGTGTAGGCGCGGACGTGGACGAGCAGTATGTTCACGTCCGCGCGCAGAAGTTCCTGCGGGGGATCGTAGACGCGCCGGCGATCGTAAGCTTCGGCGGTACTCGCATCCCATCGCCCGGTACTTCCTATCAGCCGGCCGTTGAGATAGGTGCGATCCCGGTCGTCGATCTCACCGAGGCGAATGGACACCGGTCGCCGCGGATTGGACGTGAGTCGAAAGAGCTTCAGATACCAGAATTCCCGCCGGGTTCCCAGGTCCACCGGGGCAGGGACAGACACGCGTTCCCATCCCGGCCCGGGAGTCTTGCCGGTTCTCAGTCGTTCGCGGATTGCGGCGGAGAGTTTTGCGGCGTCGGTGTCCGCGGCCAGGTCGCGGTGATACCACCAGGTATGCGGCGGGGCGTTGAACGAAACCATGGATGATTCCACTCGCTCGTCCACGACCTGGACGGCCGTCGCTTCCTGGGCCGCGATGTTTGTCGACGGGATGGCGATGCCGAGCATTGCCGGCAGCAGGATTTGCAAGTGTGTCTTCAACTGAAGTACTTCACCAGCGTAACCTGATTCCCTTTATCGTTGTAGCGCACCACGTCGAAGATGTTGCGCGTCATGGTTACGCCGCGGCCGTGGGCGAGGCCTTCTTTGTTGGGATCGTCGGGGCTCTTGTGAAACAGGCCCTGGTGATCGAAGCCGTCGCCCTCGTCGGTGATGCGATAAAACACGCGTCGCCGATTTAACGAGTAGAGCACCGTGATCTTACGATCGCGGAAGCGCGGGTCCTTCTGCCGTTCCAGCAAGAACTTCACGTACTGCTCGCGATCCGTAAGGGCCGTCTTCTCTTCGTACGAAACGGCGAGGTTGCCGTGTTCGACGGCGTTGATGAGCATCTCGCGCAGGCAGATGTGCACGCCCATGATGTTCGAGCCGTCGGTGTACTTCGAAAGGTTTTTGGTGAGACGTTCACTGAGCAGGTCGACGATGTTCAGGAAGTTGCCGATGACGTGCTGCTGCCGTTCGGCTTCGATGAAACGTATGAGACTATCGTCCAGGATCGTGCCGGCCTTGCCGAAGACCACGGTACTGCCGTCGGATTCTCCGGCGTCGACGCGTTCCAGACGCACCTCCAGTTGTCGCGGTTCGCCCAGGTGCGTCGCGAACTCGGCCTTGAAGTTCGCGCTCTTGCCGGAGCGCCGCACGTTTTCAAATTCCTGGCGAATGAGATCGCGCTGAAAATCGGTGCCGGGCAGGATCTCCTCCAGCTCCGGCGATCGATACAGTAAATCGAAGAACGGCCGGCCGATGAGGTCCGCGGGTTTGATGCCCAGTTGCGTGCGGATGGCGCGGTTCGCCGTAAGAAAGAGGCCGTCGCCGTTGAGTGAAAATATGATGTCGCCGGTGGACTCGACCAGGTGTTTGTACTTGCGTTCGGAACGACGAACGTCCTGGCCGGCGTGGCGCAGATCTTCCAGGCGTTTCTTAAGATCCAGGCGGAGTACGTTAATGCGGTCGGCGATGCCCAGGGAGAGCAGCACGATCTGCGCCAGCACGCCGATGTGCATGCCCCAGGTACTCAAGAATCCGTCCGGCAGTAGCGCGAAGGTCTTGAGGCTGTAGAGCAGGATGCCCGTGAGCAGGGCGAACCAGGAAATCGTATAAAAGATCGCCGTTCGCCGGCGATGATAGACGTTCACGAGGGCCGCCGCGAGGATCGCCATGGCTCCGAATACCGCGAGGGCCGTGGACGCGATGATGCTCCAGGCGTACGGCACGAACAACGAAACGGGAGCGGCCACGAGGGTTATGCGCCACAACCAGAGGATCAGCGTGTTCAAACGCGGCGTGCGCCGGAGCCGTTCGAGGTACGTCCACGCAAACAGCAGGCCGGTGACGTAACCCAGGTGAATGAAAAACGGCAACGAACGATTGGCCCAGACGACCCAGTCCGGCCAGAGATACTGAAACGCGAGGCCGTCCAGCGTGAAGAGAAACAGATAGATCGCCGCCAGGTACAGGACGTAGTAAATGATCGCGCGTTCGCGGACCGAAAGAAACAGCAGCAGATTGAAGACGAACATGACCAGGATGATCGAATAAAACGTCGTGAAGAAGCGGTTCTCGCGTTCCGCGTGCCGGCGAAAGCCGTCCTCGCTCCACAGTCGCAGCGGTAGCAGGACCGCGCTGTCCGTACTCACACGGACGTAGTACTCCGCCGATGCGCCGGCCGGAATCCGCAGAGGAAAGACCACGTTGCGATGCTGCACCGAACGTTCGCGAAACGGCAGCAGGTCGCCGCCGCGTTGCACGGAACCGTCCGGGGCGTGGAGTTCGATGCTGTCGAGCATGGGATACGCGAACTCCAGGAGCAGGCGTCGTTCCACATTCGGCGCGGGGTTTTGAATCGTGAAGCGCGCCCAGTACGGCGACGTGCTGAATCCGAAGGACGGCCGTTTTTCTTGCGGCCGGCGAAACCACTGCGACGGCGGGAGGTTTTGCACGTCCGCGAGAGTTGCCGTGCCGCGGACGTCCTCGTGGATTTCCAGGTGCGGGCCGAGGATCAGCGGGTTTTGCTGCTCCGCCGACGGGGCGGTGAGGGCCTGCGCGAAAACGCCGCCGCTCGATACACTGCTGCATGCAAGAACTGCGAAAAAGAGCGTGCTTCCTGTAAGGTTCCGGCGTCTCATTGGCGGCGGTGGGTGCGAGTTGTAACGGCCGGCAAATCATCCTACAAGATATTTTTCCGCGCCGCGGATGATTTTCCCGTCGATATTGGGAGTATCGGTGAGTGGTCTGAAGAATGTATTACTCATCGGCGGTGCGCTGGCATTGAATGCCTGTCTCGCAGCCGCCTCCGTGCCCTGCGGAGAAACCAACGCCTGCGATAATCTTTCTTTCGCGGCGGCCTACTACATCGCCGCCACCGCGCCCTACGAAACGCCGGACTGCGGTACTTACGATCCCGCCGAACAACTGCAAAGCGGGGAGATTCTGAACTCCGCCCTGGAACAGGCCGGCATCGACTCCCGGCGGCTCGCTTCCAGTCTGGACGACTCCGTGCTGATGCGACCGCTGCATCTTGTCGGTTGCCGGGCGCTTACGTCCACGCGCAATACCGTCATCAACGGCGTCGCCCAGAGTGAGATCGTACACCGCCGAACCTTTCACGCGAACGGACTGACCGAAACACTGTCACAGTTTACGAACGGCAGCACGGATCAGATTGACGACGTGGTGGTGATTGATCCGGCGACGGGATTGATGACCTACCGAACGACGAGCTGCCCGAATACGAACGTCGGTCATGTGATTGTTGAGATCCGTTACGATTCGCGCCGGCGCGTTTCGATCTTTCGCACCGTGCAGCCCGAGTTTTGCTTTAACGCCGCGACGACTTCCACTTCGACGTACGTTACGACGGAGTACCGGGACAGCGACGCCCTGCCGGATCGGATTACGTTTGCGTCGCGGGTGGTGGACAGCGACGTTTCGGACATCACCGTCAACGCGACGGTGGACTTCGCCTACACGCGGGACGCCTGGAATCGCGTTACGGCCTCGGCGAAACAGAACTCCTTCGACGTGTCGATCTTCGTGGTGTCTACGTCGAGCACCGTCGCGAGCAGTGACAGCGAATCCTGGAATTTCGCTTACAGCTATGAGGATTCCGGTCTCCTCGCGTCGCAGTCGATTTCCAGGTTCGTGAATTCCACGGGGATCACCACCACGGGGGATGTGGTCTTTGAGTATGCGGACGGCGGGCGGGTGAAGAAGATCTCGGCGGTTTCCTCGAACGGGACGAGCCTTACGGATTCCTACACTTACAACAGCGACGGTAACGTTACGCGGCGCGATGTTTCCGGGGAAAGCACGGGCACCGTCTCCTCGGCCACGGTCACGTATACGTACTGATTCATTTATTTTACTGAAAACGCCCGGCGTCGAGGTACAAAAAGCGCCGGTAGTAACTTTTCCCCGTACCATCTTTAAGGCGCAATTCACCGGGCAGATAGCCCCGCCCGGATGTGCGCAGCACGTTTTGTTCGACGACACCGCGATAGACGTCCCCCTGTTGTTCCAGGCGCACGGTGTTGCCGTTCAGTTTGAGGTGTACACTTTCCCCGCGGGCCTCCGGTAGATACAGGATCAACGACTGACCGGCCCGGACGTGAGAGCCGTCGGCGGGTTGCAGGGTCATCTTATGCGGCCCGCGCAGCTTCAGGTGCGCGGCGAAGCGGGCCGGGGTGTGACTGCGCACGACCATGTAGCGGTTCAGCGCCAGGGGATCGTCGCCGGGTTGCACGACACCGGTGTTGATGGTGAAGGCCGTGGTAAAACCGCTGCGCCGCACGGCCTCCATGACCCGCCGATCGTAGACGCCGAAGGGATAGGCGAAGGCCGTAATGCGCACGTCGAACTTGCGTTCTAATATGCTTTTAGATGATGTTAACCGGCGCTCCAGTTCGCTGTCACCGAGGCGGGGCAGGTAGTCGTGGTACACGCCGTGGGCGCCGAGTTCCACGAGACCGGAGCGCAACAGTTCGCGAACCTGGTCTTCGTTCATGTAATGCTCCGACGTGCCGCGCAGGACGACGGGATACAGAAACAATACCGCGCGAAAGCCGTAACGTTCGAGCAGGGGGCGGACGATCGTGTAGTTCGAGAGCAGGCCGTCGTCGAAGGTGAGCAGCACCGGTTTTTTCGGCAGGCCGCGGCGGTCGCCGGTGAGGGCCCGCTGAAACTCGGCCAGGCTGATGGATGCGTAGCCGTTGGTTTTAAGATAGGCGAGTTGCTGCTCGAAGGCCTTCGGGGGGACGTTGTATCCGGCGAAGGCTCCGGGCGGGGCGTCGAAATTTTGATGATAGCAGAGCACGGGAATCGCGAAGTCCGTGGGTTCGGCCGTTTCCGTTTTCGCTGTTTGTTGATTCGTGGCGGCCGGTTGTCCGTGCCAGCGCGGGTCCTCCCACACCGAAGCGCCGATGTCCCGGCTGGTTTCGGTTCGGTTGTCGGCCGGTGTCGGCTCCGCGCCCGTGTCCGTGCCGGCCTCGGGATGATACGTCGATAGTCCCAGGGCAAGACTGTCCGCTTCAAAGTTTTGTTCGCCACTCCGATCTTCCAGGGCGTCGATCTTCAGGGGCGGCGTCCGGCGTTCCGTCGTGCCGCCGTCCGTTACCGGACGCGAGGCGTTCGTCGAACATGTGATTCCCGCCACGGCGAGCAGGAGGAGCGCCGCCGGCGGGAGGAGCCGGGTTGCTGATTTTCCAGGCATGTTCTTATGATTGTCGGAAGCCCGAGGCCCTGCGCTGAAGACGCGAATGCCTTGACCGCGGATTCCGGAGCGGCTGTGTTGACTTCGCATTGTAATTATGAAGCAACCGCACGATTCTTCTTCGCCGGCGCCGGTTCAGCGGGAACGCTGGGGCTCGCGCATCGGCGTGATCTTCGCGGTGATGGGCAGCGCCATCGGCCTCGGAAACTTCATCCGTTTTCCCGGCCTCGCGGCGCAGTTCGGCGGCGGTCATTTTATGATCCCGTATGTCATCGCCTTTCTCCTGCTGGGCCTGCCCATCGCCTGGGCGGAGTGGTCCATGGGCCGGCTGGGCGGTCGCCGCGGTCACTCGTCGTCGCCGGGCATCTTCTACGTACTCTGGGAAAACCGAGCGTCCCCGTACTTCGGCGTGCTGGGTTTGATCATTCCCATCGGCATCTACATGTACTACGTCTACATCGAGGCGTGGTGTCTCTACTACGCCTACAAGTACTTAACGGGCGGCATCTCCCTCGGTCAGGATCCGGACGCTTACGTGCAGTTCTTCGCGAACTTTACGGGCATGGCCCAGGACGGCGCCATCTTCGCCCTGCAAGACGGTTCGCCGGCGCCGGCGCTGGTCTTTCTCGCGATTTGTTTTACGTTGAACTTCATCGTCATTTACCTGGGGCTCAGTCGCGGCATTGAACTCGTTTCGAAGATCGCCATTCCGGTTTTGTTCGTGTGCGCCATCGGCGTGTTGATTCGTGTTTTGACCCTGGGAACGCCGGACCCGGCGCTGCCGGAACGCGACGTACTGAACGGCCTGGGCTACATGTGGAATCCCACCCTGGATTGGGCGACGTTGAGTCCGGTGAGTAACTCCGGCATGTGGCTCGCCGCGGCGGGGCAGATCTTCTTTTCGTTGTCGGTGGGCTTCGGCATCATCATCACTTACGCGAGCTACGTCGACCAGCGTGAGGACGTGATCCTGTCCGGCACCACTTCGGCGGCCGGCAACATCTTCGCGGAAGTGGCCCTGGGCGGCATGATCACCATTCCCGCCGCGTTCATCTTTCTCGGCCCCGGCTTCGGTACCGGCACGTTTTCGCTGGGCTTCTTTACGTTGCCGAACGTTTTCGCGAACATGCAGTTCGGCGCGGTGGCCGGCTTTCTGTGGTTCTTTTTACTCTTCGTGGCGGCTCTTACCTCGTCGCTGTCCATGCTGCAACCGGCCATCGCCTTTCTGGAAGAGGGCCTGGGGCTGCACCGCAAGGCCTCGGTCACCTTCCTCGGGCTCTTAACCTTGTGCGGTACCATGTTTATCGCCTACTTCTCGCAGGACGTCAAAGCCCTGGACCTCATGGACTTCTGGATCGGCCAGTTCTTGATCTACATCCTGGCCACGGTGTTGATCATCCTTTTCGGTTGGGGCGTGGGGGTGGACCGCGGCCTGGCGGAGGCCCACAAGGGTTCGCTCATGACGGTGCCGCGCATCTTTCGTTTTATTATTAAGTACGTCTCGCCGGTGTACCTGATCCTCGTGTTCATCTTCTTTATGCTCGACAAAGAGAACGGGATTCGCAAGTACATCGGCGAGATGCAGACGAACGCGGCGGCTTTCTTTACCGTGGTATTCATCGTCGTAATGTCGATCTTTTTGACATTACTGGTAAGCGCGGCGGTGCGCCGCTGGCAGCGCATGAATGTTCAACGCGGTCTGGACGGAGGCGAAGAATGACGATCGGTGGTTGGGTGATCATGACGGTTTGCGTCGGTGGCGTGAGCGTCTTTTTCGTGTGGACGTTGGCCATGGTCCTTTCAAAACAGGAAGATCGCGGACTGCATTCCACCCGGGATGAGACCCCGGACGTCCACGACAGAGGCTGATGAACGCAGGCATTCCCGACAACGAGTCCGGTGGGCCGGACGGCAACGGCGGCGATCGCGGCCGCAAGAACATTCACGTGGAGATGCGCAATGCCGCGGCGGGCGGTCGCATTGCCGTGCTCTCCCTCGATAACGCGGCGACGCGAAACTCCATGACCCTCGAAATGGGCATGGCCTTTCACGGCGAGATCCATCGTCTGGCCGCCGAAGATCCGCTGCTGCGTGCACTTATCATCACCGGTAAGAACGGTGTGTTCTCCAGCGGCGGCGACTTTGCGTTGCTCAAGAGTTTCTCGGAGAAGGACCCCGAGGAAAACCAGGCCTACATGGGTTCGTTCTACCGGCTCTTCCTGGACGTGCGCAGCCTGCCGTTCCCGGTGATCGCCGCGGTAAACGGCCACGCGGTGGGCGCGTCGTTGGCGCTGGCCCTGGCGTGCGACCTGCGTTACTTCGTACCGGACGGCAAGTACGCTTTTAACTTCGTGAAGATCGGCATTCATCCCGGCATGGGTTCTTCGTTTCTCGTGAAAGAAGTCGCCGGTTTGCCCCAGGCCCAGGATTTATTGTTAACCGGGCGGTTTATCTCCGGCGAAGACGCCCTGCGGCGCGGTCTCTGTCATGCGGTGTATCCGCGCGAAGAGATTCTCGACCGCGCGCTGGAGCTGGCCGAAGAGATCGCGGCGGCGGCGCCCCTCGCCGTGCGCCTTACGAAACAGGGCCTGTATCGCAATCATACTCTCGACGACGCCCTGGCCTACGAGGCCGAAAGCCAGGCGCGCAACTACGCCACCGCCGACTTTCGCGAGGCGTTGCAGGCCATCGAAGAGAAGCGCAAGCCTTCTTTTCGCGATGAATAAAAGAGAAGCGCAAGCCTTCATTTCGCGATGAATGATTCTACAGCCAGCCGAAGCCGGCGTAGAGATAGACCTTCGTTTCGATGATGTTAGCCGCACCGTTTCGAATTTCGAACACGCACTTGATGTGACTGATGCGCCGTACCAGCAGCGGGCGACGATCGTCCTCCGGTACGCGCAGGGAGATACCCGCGGGCACGCCGCCGGAAAACTCCGGACTCGCGCCCGGCCACTGGGCCCAATCGCGGGCACGCCGGGTGTTGATGATGCCCGCGGACGCCAGGGCTTCGAGGCACGGCCACCATTCATTCTGTCGCCCTGCCTGAAGCTCCAGGCCGAAGCGCCGGTTGTCACCGACATCCGTATTCCAGGTCAGTGCGGCCCGGAACTCATCGGCGATTTTCATGAGCGCGGTGAGGATGGGACCGGGCCGGGCGTCGGCCGCGCGCATGAACGCGGGAAGTTCCGGCAGCGTTACGGAAAAGGTGATGCGGGGCGTCGCAATGTCGCGGGCGTAGCGGTAACCGATCCAGTGCAGCCGTCCCGCGGGTATGCTCCGGAGCGTGCTCCGGATGGCGGTTTCCGTACACACCGTCGCCGGCCGGCCGGCCAGCAGCGAGTCGATCTTTAAGATCATCTCAAGTGAACTTTGTGAAAAACGACGTGCGTTCACGAATACCAGCGGCGGGGGCGTCGCAATGCCGTAGACGGCGGCGTCGAACTCCAGCCACAGGTTCTCGATGCCCGCGTACTCCGTATTTTCGTTCGCGCCAATCCAGCGTTCGAGCAAGGTCGATACGCCGCGCCAGAGTGGGTGCTGATCGAAGCTATGCTCTCGAATGTGCTCCAGCCAGCGCTCCGGTTCGCCGTGTTCTCTTAAGATACGCAGACTGAGATCTAAGGGGCCGCCGGAAGAGCGGCCCTCGAAGATAAGGCCGGAGACGGGAGGAAAGACCCGGGCCGCGTCCGTAAGTTGTTGCAGATCGGCGTTGCTGACGAGGCCCGGGAGAAGATGTTCCGCGCATGCACGGACGAGTTCTGCCGCCGTCATGCGCGGACGCTCTCAATCGTCTTTGTTCCAGCCCAGGTCCGGCAGGGCGCCGCGGCCCTTAAAGAAACCTTCCGGCACGGCCTTCTTGAGGCTGTCGACATCGATGTCGTGGCCCAGGGACTTCGCCACGTCCACGACCTGGTCCCAGGCGCCCTCGGCGACTTCGGTGAGTTTCTGTCGCGCCTCTTCGCTCTGCTTTAACTTCTCGAAAAATGATTCTACGCTCATGTGTTGGTCCTCCTACCATTTCGACGGGTTGAATGTATCGGCGACTTTGTCGGCCGCCTTCTTTGCGCCGTCCGCCACGTCGCCCGCGGCTCCACCGGCCCAGTCACCGACGTCGTTCGCGGCCCCGCTGGTCCAGTCACCGACATCGCCGGCGGCGCCGGTGGTCCAGTTGCCCACGTCATTCGCCGCGCCGGTGGTCCAGCCGGCCACGTCGTTCCCCGCTCCGATGCTCCAGGTAATGGGTGCGGTCCAGGCGGGTGGCGTGGGTTGGGCCGGCGGTTTGATTTTGCCTTCGGGGTCCACGACGGAGCGCAACTCCGCGCCGCTGAATTGAAACGGGGCGTTGTTTTCTTTGAGCAGGCGGGCGATGTCGTCCCACTGGGCCTGGCTCATCATCTTTTCCATGTTCGTTTTCAATTCGGCCGGGCACTTCGGATTCTCTTTCAGAAAGATGAGAAAGCGCCACACCTGTCGCACGCCGTCGCTCATGGCGAAGACGGCTTCGAGGGCGGAGGCTTTCACGTCTTTGAACGGACTCTGGCTGAGGAAACTCACCAGACCGTTCCAGTCTTTTTTGGCGGCCAGTTCCCGGCAGCGATCGGCGACGGCCTTGTTCGGTTTGTCCTCCGCGATGACGCTGACAAACTGCAGGGCGAACTTCTGATCGGCCGGCATATCCGGTATTATGCTCATGTTATTTCTCCTAATATTTAGTGCTTACCACTTAGTGGGATTGTACGTGTCCGGATTGCTGACGGCGTCGGCGACGTCTTCGGCGGCGCCGCTGGTCCAGTCGGCCACGTCGTTCGCGGCGCCGGTGGTCCAGCCGGCGACATCGTCGGCGGCGCCGGTGGTCCAGTCGGCCGTGTCGCCGGCGGCGCCGGTGGTCCAATCGGCGACGTCGTTGCCGGCCCCTTCCATCCAGTCGACGGCCACGCCGGCCGAGCGAAACGTGCTGCGCACCTGGTCCTTCGAGAAGCCGTAGACTTCTTCGACGGCCGCGCCGATTTTTTCCGGGACGTAGCCGGCCTGGTGCATCAGCTCTACGACCCGGGCGGCGTCTTGTTCCAGGTCGCGGAGGATGTGCGCGGCCTCTTTCTCCGCGAGGGCGTAGCCGTTTTTCAGGACCCGCGCCGTGTTTTCGATGCCGGTAAGTACGCCGGCTTTGACCAGGTCGGCCCAGGCCTCCGCCGCATCCAGGAGCGGGCGGAAGAGGTCGGCGGCGTTGTCCTCGATGAGACGCAGGAGTTCCGCGCCGAGATCCTCCAGCTTTTCCGGCGGGACGCTTGCGCGCAGCGTCGGAACTTTGAAGTGCATGGATTGAAAATCGAAGCTTGCGTTAATGTTCGCTGAAAAACGATTAGCGGATATGTGTAACCGCACCTCGCCGTTCAGCAGGGCCTTGAGGCGCAGCGTACCGAAGTTCACGCCGAGGATTTTGATGGGCCCCACGTTCAGATCCAGGCCCATACGCAGGCTGCCGCTCGCGTTGAAGCCCGAGGAAAGCAGCGTGCAGGCCAGGTCGAGTTCGGCGATGAGCGTGAGGCGGGTAATCAAACGAAACGTGAGGCCGGAGGTACCCAGACTCACGTCCACTTTCTGCAAACGCACTTCAAAGAGTGCGATATCCCAGGCGGCCCGGAAAAACGGGCTGCCCGTGGTGTTTACGAGAAAGACCGGGCCGCCGGGAGAAACCACGTAGACCTCGCGGCTTTCCACTTCGCTTTCGTTTCGGCTGATGTCCCGGTTGTCCACGCGGACCCACTTGCCGTTGCGTTTCTCTTCGCGGCGCTGAACGCCCCGGCCGTCCCCGCTGACTTCCAGAACACCACGCAGCCGGATCGCTTCCATCTCCGCGTGACCGTGGATGCCGCTCGTGGGATCGACGCGAAAGTCGCCGTGGGCGCCGAAGCCGAACAGGTCCAGGGTCGAACTGAAACCCAGACCGGGTTGCGCGGCGGTTCCGTCGGGCAGTACGACGGGGCTGTCGGCCCAGTAGAAAGAAACTTTGCCTGTATCTATTAACTGTAACTCACGAGATATTTGCGTCGCATCGACATCGGTGAAGAGCGCCAGGATTTCCGGGAGCGTGATCTGCCGCATGTAGAACGACAGCAGCATAGGGCGCGGTACGCTCTGGACGATCTGCAACACCAGCGCGAAACGATCATCCTCTTCGCGACGATCGCCGATGGAGTAGCGGCCCTGGAGGCCGAGGTCCAGGGCGGGCGGTGCGAAGCGAACGCCCATGAGCATGCCGATCTCGCGCAGGTGCAGGCCGCGGATTCCGGGCGGAGGCGGTAGAGTTCCGTCGTTGCCCTTGAGCACGGCCGTGACCGCCGCGCCGGTTGTGGAAAGGATCAACCGGAGCATGGCGTCGAAGTCTTTGCCGTTGACGGTGAAGTTCATTTCGGTTCCGAGTTCGAAGAGCGGTTGCGGCAGTACGGTAATTTTCAGCGAAGGATTTTCGAGTTGCAGCCAGGGATCGCGGACCGAGGGAATCGCCAGGGTGCCGTTCAGTCGCGTGAAGGCGTACAGGGAATTGCGCGCGAAGGAGAGCTGGACCGTTAACCGCGCCGCGGGCAACATTGCCGCCAGGTTCTTCGCGCGCGCATCACCTTCGGCGAGATCGACGACCGCGGCCAGTGAGAGACCGGGGCTCAGTTCCAGGTTCGCGCCGCCGCCCACGGGTTGCACCGGACGGGTGCCGCCGGTACTGCTCGCGGTTTCATCCACGGTGAGCGGCGGGAGTTGCGGCACGCGATAGTTGCTAAAGTTTCCCCCGCTGATCATTAAGGCCGCACGCTGAAAGTTCAGAAAGTTCGCCGCGCGAAAGTGGCGACCCACGACGGGGAGATCGGACAGACGGCTGTTCGGCGGAAAGTCCAGGCCGAAGACGAAGGCCGTACGACCCGCATCGTCGGTGCCGACCGTGAGAAAGGCGTCGCCGTAGCTCCGCGATGCCGCCGAGAATGTGAAGCGTCGGTGCGCGGGTTCGTATTCGAAGCCGGCTCGAATGAGTTGCACGTCCAGTTCTTCGGGAACGTCCAGGCCGTCGCGGATGCCGAGGGCCCGGAGGACGTCCAGGGGAGAGAGGCTTTCGTCGCCGACGGTGCGCCACTCGCCGCGATACAACTTCGCCTGCGGGCCGAATTCATAGCGCACCAGGAACAGGGCGTCGCCGATGTTCAGATCCGATTCGAAGTGCCCGCTGAGTTGTTTGCGTCGACTCTGCGGATCGCGACGGCTGTCGAGATAGATGCGGGTCTTCGATTCGGCATCGCCTCCGAACGGAAGTTTCGCGGCGTTGACGGTGGCGCGCAGGGATAACTCGCGGCTCTTCGTGTTGAAGTTGATCTCCACGGATTCGGCGCTGATGTCGGGCAGGGCGTCGGGGAGATCTACGCCGAAGAGTTCGGCAAACTCTCGCACAATGGAAGTTAGTCGGATGTCGCCCTGTAGCGTGGCGGCCTCGAGGTCCCAGCCCTGGTCGCGGCCGGCGGATTGTCCGGAAATGAAAAACGCCGTGCCGCCGGACTCGAACCGTCCGTAGATGCGGCCGCGAGAGCCCAGGCCGTTCTGCGCGCGGAGCTCCAGATTGGTGAGGGTGAGGGAGCCCACCCCGCAATCGATGGTCCAGTCCGTCTGAAATCGACAGGCGAGGGAGAATGTGCGACGACGCAGATCCGCGTTTAATATAAACTGAGTACAGGTTAGATCGGGGAGATCGATGTCCGTATCGAGAATCTCTTCGAGGATGCCGGCGACGTCGATGACGTCCTCCGGGCCCAACACAACGCTCAGGTTCAGATCCGGCAGGCTGACGAAAACGTCGAAGTCCGTGCCGGCCACGCTGGTACGTCCGGTTACGCTTGCTCCGAGAAAGCGATTTTGATCGAGGGGATTGCCGGTAAAAAATCGCAGCTTGAGCCGGGATATGACCAGGCCGCTCTTGCCGAAGACGTCGGCGAGCACCGGCCACTCCCCGGGGATTGCGAGCACGGCGTAACAGCCGGTGAGTTTGCGCCGGAACGGTTGAATATCGAAGCCGATGCGTTCCAGCTCCACGGTGTTGAGGATCGGCAGATCGTTTGGTAATAGTTCACCGCCGTCAGTTAAGCCGATGAGTTCCGCGAGATCGCCGAGAGATGCACCGGCACTGCGTGCATTCGCCGTGGCGCTTTCGATTTGCCGGAACATGGCGGAGAAATCCATGAAGACCATGGCGCTGTTGTAAAACTCACCGCTGAACGTAACCGTGAGCGGGCCGTCGCTGAGATCGCGCGTGGAGCGGGATACGATGCGGCCGAAGGTCCGCGGTCGCACGCGGCGATCGGCTTCCCGGGGGACGTCGAGGATCGAGGCAAACTCCAGTTCCAGGGGGAGCGTCTTGCCGATCAGTTCAAAGTCGGCGACGGGCGCGGCGCTGCGAAACCAGAGCTTCGGCAAGAACGTGTCGGTCCCGGGCTGACGCCGCAGCTCAATGGGGCCGGCCACTTCCACGGTTTCACCGGCGGAGTTGTAGAACCAGGCGAGGGCCGGTGGTAGCTCGCGGATGAGCAGTTGGCCGCGAAAGTGCAGGCCGCCGTGGAGTTCGTCGTCCTGTACGGGGAGATCCGGAAAGTAACCGAAGTCCAACTGGAAGTCCCGGCGCAGGGCCAGGCGTCGTTCGGAGTCCAGGGTAACTTCCGGCAAATGCCAGTTAAGTTCGTCCAGAATCGTGCCGCGCAGGGGTTCCAGGCCGTCGGAGAATTTCCAGCCGTCAAGAAAGTTCGTGAATTGCAAGTGCAGGGCCGGCACGCCTCCTTCCAGGCGGAGCGTGAGAACGGTCTTCAGGTTCGTGCGTCCGAAGAACTCGGTGCGGAGGTAGCCCGTCACGACGGCCGCGGCCTCTTCGCTCCCGTCCAGGATTTCGGCGCCGCTGAGTTCGATGCGCCCGTCCGGAAAGAAATCCTTGAACAGGCGGCGCAGATTCGGCGCCGGCCAGTCGGCCTCTCTTAAGTAAAACTCGCGACCGGTTAAGGACCATGCGACCAGAGACTGCAGTTCCGTGAGGATCATTTGGCATCCTCATCGGCGGCCGGCTTTAACTTTTTGCCGGCGCTGCCACCGTCAGCGGCCGCGCCGGACTCTCCGATCTCTCCGATGTTGAAGGCGATGGGAAAGTGATCGCTGATGCTGTACTCGAAGAGGATGCGGCGGAGTTCGGCATCACCGAAGTCGCCGCCAGTCTTTGCCTGGATGTATTGGATGGCCGCAATGACGGAGAAACGGGCTTTGCGGGCGTAGTCCCGGACGTCATCCAGCGTGCCTTGCGTCATCTGACAGTCGCTTGCAATCCACGCTGTCATTGTTTCGGCGAAGCCTTTCAGTTGAGAGACGAGACGGGCCCAAATCCGGGCGCCGTCTACGGGGCTGCGTTCCAGGTCGTCTTTCGAGGCAGCGCAAATGTTGAGAAGATCTACCACGGCAATCGCCATGGCATCGTCCGGTGTTACCGGGATCGTGCGGCGCGCGCTCTGGCGCCGGGCCTGTGACCAGCGCTCGTCGAGTTCGCGGGTACAGGTTTGCAGGGAGTCGGTGATGGACGCTGCAAAGGAAGCCTCGACGACCGGCGGGGCGGTAACGTTGTCCAGGACGGCGCAGAGTTCAACGCTTACGTTCCGGGTCCAGCATTGATCGTACGGTTGGCTGTCGTCCTGGTTCGTACCCAGGGCCTGAAGATACGTGGTATATCGGCGCAGTGAAGTATCCATGCGACCGGCGGTGCCGGAAGGGCCGGCATGGACGAAGCCTTGTTCCGTGCAGGCCTCGTCCAGGTGATCCTGCTCCAATCGTTTGAAGTTCAGGTCGCCGCAGAATACGATGGGCGCGTCGTGCGGGAGTGCCGCATTCGCAAGTACTCCTGCCAGTGCCGCCTGGCGTGTATCGACGGCGGCCGAGGGGGACGGCGCATGGAATACCAGAAAGTGGATGATACGGTCCGCGATTTGAAGGGGAAGATACCAGGCGCTTCGGTACGGACGTACGGAAGGAATCAGGGCCGGGGCCCCGGCCGGTCCGGCCGAGCCGTCCTCGATTATCAGAATGTATTTTTCTCTGCCGGCATCGTCGGACGGCAAGACTGAATAGCTGTGCTCGCCGCCGTTCAGTCTCGTCTTCAGCATGAGACAACGGGACTCATCGGTGTCCGGGCCCACTTCCAGCAAGAAGGCCGCTTTCGGCCGGTATGTTCGGATCATTTCGGCAACCGCGCTCAGACGTATTTCGTACGGGGTATCGCGGCCGTACACTCCCCGACGGTACCAGGACGCGCTGAGGTTGCGCACGTTCCAGCACATGACGTCGTAACGTTCCCGAATTCTACGTTTGCTGCTTCCCGGATGTGCCAATGCCGAATCTCACCGGCCTGGGCCGTTCCGGGATTGTGCTCCGTTTTAATGGACTGCCAATCGTAAATTACTGACGAGGCGAAGTGATTGATTTTAATTGATGCTTTGCGTAAATTTTTGCAAAGGATCGGGGTGGTGTTTCAGTAAGTGAAGGGTCCTGCGCCGGCCGTCACACAACTCCCGTAAACACCAGCCAGTCCCCGCCCGCGGCGATGCCGTTCACGGCGACAGCGCAGTCGTAGCCGCGCCTGCGATAAAACTCGCTATCGTGAAACGAAGTCGTGCTAATAATTACTCGGTGGATGTTACGTTTGCGCGCTTCGGCCTCCGCGCGATCCAGGAGCTGGCGGCCGTAGCCCCGGCCGCGAACGTCGTCGTGCAACCAGAGCGTGCGCACGAAGAGCGCGCCGTAGCCGAAGTCGCCGAGCAAACCGCCGCGCGGGAAGCCGCGCGCGTCGACGACGTAGATTCGCAACGGTTCCGTTTCGGCGAACGGTGCGGGGACGCGGCGAGCGTCGAAGTCGCGCAGCCCGCGTTCGATGTACGTGTCCAGGTCCGGACGATCGGCCACTTTCAGCAGCAGAGATTCTCCGGTCATGCCGGGAGCCTCAAGGCCGAACGGCGAAAATCAAGCGGGAAGGCCGGGAGCGCGACGACGCTCCCGCAAAAATTCCAGAGAATGTAAGATACTGAACGCGCCGCCGGCCGGCGTTGTCGCTGATACTAAGACTCAGCGGCGGTTGCCGGGGGCGCCGCCGCTAACTTGCTTCTTTGAAGACTTAGCGTTGTGACGGCCGTTGCGCCGCGGTTCCCGGTTGCCGCCGCCGGTGCGGGCTCCGCCGGGCCGCGCGCCGCCGTTCGGGCGCGATCCGCCAGAGCGAGCATTGCCGCGGGCCCCGCCGCCTTTGCCGGGCTCCGGCCGGTTCAACTCCGGCGCGTCGAAGCCTTCGATCTTTTGCGTGGGCAGGGAACGACGAATCAAACGTTCGATACCGATCAGTAACTTCTTCTCATCGGCACTTACGAGTGAAATGGCGTGCCCCGCGGCGCCGGCCCGACCGGTGCGGCCGATGCGGTGCACGTAGTCTTCGGCGACGTGGGGCAGTTCGTAGTTCACCACCTGCGGCAACTGTTCAATGTCGAGGCCCCGCGCGGCGATGTCCGTGGCGACCAGGACCTGCACGCGCCCGCGTTTAAAATCGGCGAGGGCTTTGGTGCGAGCGTTCTGGGATTTGTTGCCGTGGATGGCGGTGCTCTTGATGCCGTCGCGCTCCAGCTTGCGGGCCAGGGCGTTGGCGCGATGTTTCGTGCGGGTGAATACGAGCACCTGGTACCACTTGTGATCGCGAATGAGATGGGCGAGGAGTTTGGCCTTGTGATCGGATTGTACCGGATGCACGAGCTGTTCCACGGTGGCCGCCGCCGGTTTTTCCCGGGCGATTTCGACTTCGAGCGGATCCTTCAAGATTTCACTGGTGAGTTCGCGAATTTCCGGGGCGAAGGTCGCCGAGAACATCAGGTTCTGACGATCTTTCGGCAGCAGTTTCACGATGCGACGGATGTCCGGGATGAAGCCCATATCCATCATGCGATCGGCTTCGTCGAGGATCAGAATTTCCACGTGGGAAAGATCGGCGGCGCCGCGAGCCTGGAGGTCCAGGAGGCGGCCCGGGGTGGCGATGAGAATGTCGACGCCGGCCTTGAGCCTGGAGATTTGCGGGTTGATGTTTACGCCGCCGAAGACCACCGTAGATTTCAGTGAAAGAAACTTACCGTAAACGGCGACGCTCTCGGCCACCTGGGCGGCGAGTTCGCGGGTGGGCACGAGGATGAGCGCGCGCACGTGGCGGCGCGGTTTGCGCGGGCCGCGTTGATTTTGCGAGCCGCGAGGTTGAGGGGCCGCGGCATCCGAAAGGATGTGCAGCGTCGGTAACGTAAAGCCGGCGGTTTTGCCGGTGCCGGTTTGGGCGGCGGCGAGCAGATCGCGGCCGGTGAGCACGGCCGGAATGGCCTGTGCCTGGATGGGTGTGGGGTTGGTATAGCCTTGTGCGTCGATCGCGCGGAGAAGCGGATCGGACAGGCCGAGTTCGGAAAAAGCGGACATGGATTCCTGGCGAACGTTCGCGTCAGCGCCAGGCGATCGTTCTAAAAGTTAAAATCGTTTCGGGAGAAACGCACGAACCGGGGTGGCGTGTTGGTTCGTGTTACCACGATTTTGCAGATGGGGTTTCCCGGCGAGTGTTATTTTGTGACGCGCGACGAGCCGTAGAGCTGCCGGGCGTCTACCGTAAAACCGGGAAGGATGTCGCTTTCGATGGCGCCGTTCGGGGATTTCACCCGCGCGTTTTGCCAGGCCCGGCCGGTGTTCGCGCGCTTTTCGAAAGCACGCTGCGCGGGATCGAGAATCCAGTACTCGCGCACGCCGTGCTGTAAGTACAGTTCCGCCTTGCGGCCGCGATCGTACTGTGCCGTGGAGGGCGACAGTACCTCGCAGACGAGATCCGGGGCGCCGTAGATGTAGTCGCCGACGATGCCCAGACGTTCGTTGGCGATGAAGCTAACATCCGGCCGAAGTATATTAAGGCCGTCGTTGAGGTGGACGTCGACCTCGGGCACCGCCTGACCGACGGGATGAACGTCGAGGTAGTTCATGAGCAACTGGCTGAACCGAATCTCGGCCTGGCCGTGTCGGTAGACGAAACTGGCGCTCACTCGCATGACCCCGTCGATGAGTTCGTACTGGAACCCGTCGTCGGGGAGCCGGAGGTACTCCTGCGGTGGGCATGCCTGGCCGTCGTACCGCGGCCGGGCATGTGTCTTGCGCACGGTGGCGAGCATAGAGAATCCTACCGTTTTTCCCGACGATGGTCAAGCAAGATGGTTCCGAAAGCCGCGTTCGTTCCGCGTTTTTTTCGGTATCGGGAAGAAAGTGTCGGTGTTTCGGAGGACGTTCCGGTCACGAAGACCGCACAGGAGAGGACGAGAGCCGTGATTGATTGCATGACTCCCGTCCTCTCGCAATTCAGAAGCAAGTGCGGATCAATATCCGCCCTTGTTTTTGTTGCCTTTGTTTTCTTTGCGCTTCTCGCGCATCTCTTTCATCGCCGCCTTACAGGTGTTCGAGAGCTTATCCTTGTTCTCTTTGAAACACGCGCGCAGGCCCTTGCCCGGTTCGGCGTCGGGGCAGAGCTTTGCTTTGTCCGCCTGGCAAGCCTCGCGAACTTTCATCATCATCTCGTGATGTTTTTTCATCTTTGCCTGGCATTCCGGAGAGAACTTGTCCTTGTTCTCTTTGATGCACTCGCGCAGACGGCCGTCGCCCGGCTTGATGCCTTCGCAGATCGTCTCCACTTCTTCGAAGCACGGGCCCTTCGGACCTTTGCGATCTTCGGCAAGCAGCGGCAGTGCTACAGCGGCACTGAGAATGGCGGTGAGTAAAATCGATTTCCAGTGATTCATGCGAATCTCCTTATTCGTCATTGTTGTATAGAGAGACGGCTCTCGTCGCACGGATGTGCTGATATTTCCCGGGCGTTGTGTAAAGTAATGTAAAAACGACTCATTTCGCCGCGGTGATTTTCCCGGGCCCGCCGGCGGCACCCACGATTTCCATATCCTGACGCATCTCCTCGACGGACTTGCCCGCGACCTTGCGACCGAGGTACTCTTTCACGTCGAGGGCCATGCTGTACATGATCGGGACCATGCCCAGAGTCAGCACCGTGGAAAACGCGAGGCCCCAGGCAAACGACAGCGCCATGGGCACGAGAAACGGATCGAAGCCGCCCAGGCCGTAAGCCGTGGGCAACAGGCCGAGGACAGTGGTGAGTGTCGTCAGCAACACCGCACGGAAACGCAGGCTCGAAGCTTCCAGCGCCACTTCGATGTTGGAAAGCTCCGGTTGTTCCACGCGAATGCGGTTCGCGAAGTCGACGAGTACGATGGAGTCGTTCACCACGACGCCGGCGAGACCGATGATGCCCATCAACGCCAGGAACGAAAACGGTTCGCCGTGAGCCGCGAAGGCGAAGATCACGCCGATCATCGCGAAGGGCACGGCGGCCAGTACCACGAAAGGCTGCGTTAGCGAACGGAAGAGGGAAGCGAGAATCATGAAGATGACGATGACGCCCACCGCCGCCGCCCGGCCCAGGCTGCCCAGGGACTCCTCGGTATCCTTGTTCTCGCCGCCGAACTGCACCTGGTAGGACGGATACTGGTCCGGAATATCTTTTGCGGCCTCGCGGATTTTTTCCGTAGCTTCTGCTGAGGTGATCTTATTCTCGTCCACGTTCGCGGTGACGCTGATCAACCGACGACCGTCCAGGTGCAGGATGGCCGTGATGCCTTTCGTGCGTTCGAAGGCCGCCATGCTCGAAACCGGAATGAGATTACCGAGCTGGTTCTGAACGTAGATTTTGTTCAGCGAGTTCAGATCGTTGCGGTTTTTTTCGGCGAAGCGCACGCGAATGTCGACTTCCTCCTCCGGCGTTTTGATCGACGTCGCCACCGTACCTTCGAAGGCCGTGTTCACCGCCGAGGCGATCTGCGCCACCGAAAGATTCGTGCGCGCCGCGACGGCCTCGTCGATCTTCAAACGGATTTCGTCTTTGCCCGCCTGGTTCGAGTCGTCGATGTCCACGATGCCGTCGATGGAAGCGAGGACTTCTTTGTACCTGTCGGCGATCTCATCGAGCACTTCCATGTTGTCGCCCATGATCTCGATGGCCACGGGTTTACCCACCGGCGGACCGCCCTGCATCTTTTCGAACTCGATGTTCTCCACGCGGCCGCGCAGGTCGGCGAACTGCGAGGGGATGTCGTATGCGAGCGGGAGCTGCGTGATGGCCTGGGCGACCTTGCCTTCGTCGAGCATACGCTTTATGTTCTCGAGGTCGCGGGCTTTTTTATCGCGCAGGGCCTCGGGCGTGAGCATCCACTCGGTTTGATTGCGCAGGTGATCGATGATGATCTGCGCCGGCAGGTCCCGATCCAGTTCCGCTTCGAGGTAGATCTTGAGCATGCCGTAGTTCGAGCCGCGCTTCGTAAACGGATCGTTGGCTTCTTTTTGCTGAATGCCGGAACGGGCGAGGAAGGTATCCAGCTCGCTTTCCGGTAGCTTCTCGATCTCGATGCCGACGGCGTGCAGAAAACGTTGCGTTTCTTCTTTGGTGGTGCCCGAGGGCAGAGTGACTTTGACGTAGAGCTGATCCACCGCGGCCGGGAACAACTTGAACTTACCGAACACGGCCTGCACGAAGATGGCGAAGATGAACAGCATGAACATGCCGGCAATGACCAGGCCGCGGTGCCGCAGCATCCACCACAGCGAACTGCGATAGAAACCGTCGCGCAAACGTTCGAAGGCGTTGCGCACGAAGTCCAGGCTGCCCAGGATGGAGCCCAGCACCGAACGTTTGCCGGAGTTCTGCTTCCCGGGATCCTGGGCCTGGCCGTCGCCGCCGTAAGCCGGGCTGTACTTGTTCATGTCGTAGACGTGCGAGGGCAGAATCAAAAAGCACTCGAGGAGCGAAGCGATCAGCGCCAGGATCACCACGAGGGGAATCGTATAGACGAACTTACCGAAGATGCCGGTCATGAACATCATGGGCGCGAAGGCCGCGCACGTCGTGGCGATGGTGGCCATTACGGGAGAAACAACTTCCGCGCTGCCCTTTGAGCAGGCCTCCCACAACGGATAACCTTCTTCCATGTAACGATAGATGTTTTCGCTGACGATGATGGCGTCATCGACGACGATCCCGATCACGAGCACCAGGCCGAACATGGAGATGAGGTTCATGGTCACGCCCAGATACTGCATGGCGATGAAGGTCATGCCGAAGGCGATGGGAATGCCCAACGCGACCATGACCGAGGTGCGCCAGCCCATGAAGAAAAACAGCGACAGGATGACCAGGGCGAGACCGACGATGCCGTTGGAGATGAGAACACCCAGGCGTCGTTTTACGAAGTACGAGATGTCGTTGACGGCGACGAGCTCAATGCCCTCGGGCACGTTCTTGCGGAAGCGTTCGACGATGTCGTTGGTTTTGTCGACAACGTTGATGATGTCCCCGGCCTCGCGTTTGACGACGACCAGGCTGATGGACGGATGATTCAGCGTGGTTTCTAAGTAGTCCGGTTCTTCGAAGTCGTCGCGAACCTGCGCGACGTCGGCAACCTTAACGTCGTAGCCGACCTCGTTCGAGCGAACGTAGGTGCGTCGAATCTCTTCGGCGTTTTCGTACTCGCCCACGGTGCGCACGATCACCTCGCGTTTGCCCAGGTTGATCTCACCGCCCGGCAGACTGACGTTGCGCGCCTTCAGTGCGTTGTTGATGGCGCCGGTGCCGAGGTAATACCGTTGCAAAAGATCCGGATCGGTTTCGACGAAGATTTCGCGGTCGCGCCAGCCCTTGCGTTCCACCCGGGCGACCTCGTCGAGTTCGAGGAAGCGGTTCTCCAGGCGCCGCGCCAGTTCGCGCAGTTCGCCGTAGCTGAGCGGATACACGCCGTTCACCGGCTTCATCACCAGCGACCATTCAATCACCGGCGTGCGCGACGTGCCGATCTCGATGATGAGCGGGTCCTCGGCGTCTTCGGGCAGATCTTCCGTGCGATCGACGGCACTGCGAATGTCGTCGATGACCTTCTGCGTATCCTTTTCGTCGGGATCGATCTGGATGACGATGCCGGAGCGGCTTTCGATGGAACTGGAACGATACTCCTCCAGTCCGTCGACTTCTTTGATGGATTCTTCGAGGGGAATCGTGACGAGCTTTTCGACTTCCTGCGGCGACGCGCCCGGATAGATCGTGTTTACCGAGACGATGTCGAAGTCGATGTTCGGAAAGGCCTCCCGGTTCATGGTGAGGGCGATGAAACCGCCCACGCCGATCAGGATAACCGTCAGCAAGTTGACGAAGATGCTTCTATTTAAGAAATAATCAATCAGTCCCTGCATGATCTTCGTTCTCCTGCCGAGCGAACCGCTGTATTATCCGTACACCGCAGCAGGTTTCGGATGTCAATTGGTTCAATGAGGGGGAATCTTACGGCGTCTGCTGAATTCCGCCACCGCGGTGGCGGAATTGGGCGCGGGTCATGCTCCGACGCGCTAAGGCGCGAATCCAGGCGGGGGGCGCTGGAGTCACGGTCACTCAGGGTGGGGAAGGGCTATGTTGGCGAAGCGGCGGAGATTTTCGCAAGGAGATTTTCGGTCGGTGATGCGGGTTTGCGGGAGCGATGTGGCTGGAATGCCGACACCGGTCCCGATGCCGTGAAAGCCGCCCTGCGTAATATCACTTATGCCGACGCTCTGTTGAAACGAAAGATCCCAGGTATCGTTCGCGTTGTACGTCAGACCCGTGCCGACGCTGTGACCGTAACTGTACTGACCCTCGCGGCCATCCCACGCCGTACTCACGCCGCCGGTAAAACTCAGGTCGCTGCCGGTCGGTCCGAAACCCACGCCCACGTTCCACGAGGCCTGGCCCAGATTATTGTGAATGTTGCCTATTTGGGCGTGCCGGCCCGCCGCGCCGCGGAGGCGGCGGGCCGTCGCGCTGCTCCGGGCTCCGCTTCGCTTCGGTCTCGCGAAGACGCGAGACTCGCGCTATCGCGCGACCCTGCGCATCGCTCACGCTTGTGGTTCGGGGCGTTGATTTTTTGCGGAGAATAGAACTCGTGACTTTGTGCCAGATGGATCTTGACTATTATATTCAATCACTCGGCGTGTAACAGAGCCACTATTCGTGAAGGCTTAAGTCGAAATAATAGCAATCGAGACAATTGTCTCCGTAGCGCTCCCAGAATACCCTGAAAACCGCTTCCGCGCGAGAATACCCGGCATCTGCACGTTCTTCCCTCGAGGGAGAGGCATGAAGATCAATTTGTGGACCGTGAGTCGGATACTGAGCGAACGTCTGGGAGCATATAACTTCTCTATCATGCGCAAATACGATTCGGCGCTCCCCGTCCTGTAAGGCTTCGGAAATATCCAGGTCCCGGGTTTGCTGAATATTCCATGGCGTATCAGGACCATATAGCATTAGTACCCGATCCCATTTCCCGGATACGACATCGGATAGCTTTATGATGCATTCTCCACTTGAGGTTCCAGACTCTACACATTTTGCATAGAGCTTTGAACCCAGACCACAGTCATTAGAGCCCTTGCAATACGGCTGAGCCAGAGTACAGGCAAGAACAATAAATAAGCCAAGTTTTCGCATCTGTTTACTATCCTAACCTTTGCCGGCGAAAGCTCGTTTTCGGTCAAGCCAATCCTGTTCCGCTTTGGTTCGCCCTGTTTCGTTGCGATTTAGAATTTCCGAGCGTGCTTGATCATATTCAGCCTCTGAAAGCCTGATCCGCTCAATCTTGTAGACATTGTCTGCTGCCCCGGGGGCCTGTTCATTCACAAGAACGATTTGCCACAAGCCATTTGTCCTATACTCTTCGAGCACTTTGAGAGACATCTCTCGCATTCCGATTCCGGGATTATCCGCGCCGATTCTTCTGCCAATTTCATTGTTTTTCAAGTCTACAACAGAATCGGCGTCCCTGCGGCCTCCGTCTCGAAGTCCAATAAACTCATGATCGTCAGCGTAAGTATCTGCGACTTTCGGATTCGGCTCATGGGCATCGCCTACTTCTTGAGCGATGTCTTCACCCAAGCGCTCGGCGATAGTAGCTTGCCAGAGAGTATGCCTGAAAGCATTTCTCTGTGTGCCTTCCCCGCCCATAAAGCTGGGTTCTTTGAGGCCACTGCCGGTGGTGAATCTGACGGCAGTGCTCGTAATGTTGTCGGTACCTGCAACGTTGAGTCCGATGATGGCGGCCTCCACGGGATTCTCCAGCGCAAACCTCTGTGTCCGACTGAGCAAGCTCCATGTTGTATCCAAAAGCGCTGAGAGTTCTCTTTCGATGTAATCGGGTATGGAAAAATAGTCGGCCGGATCTTGATTGTGAACAAGGACTGAAATCTCGGAAACAAAAAAATTATGCTCATTGGCTACACTCAGGTTATAAACGTTACCCGAATAGCTCAGCCTCTTGATTTCCTTTATTCCGACCCTTTTTTCACTTGCCGTGATTGCTAAATCACCTGGCTGAAGTGATCGAGCCGGGACCCATCCCCTGCCTTCTATATAGAACGGATGGGACCATGTTGTTTCAATGACCGTATCTTCGGTTTCAAAGGTAATCTTATATATAGAGGAAGTAGTGCGAACGAAAGTGTGAGTGATCGGTTTAAACACGGGCCTCGACTCCGCCAGATTCTTGCTGAGCACAAAATCGCCAACCTGAATTTCCTCGATGCTTTTGTACCATTTCCCATTGTGGAGGAAGGCTTCAGAGGTATCCGGATGCACACGCACAAGCGTTCCCGCAACAAAACAAGTCTTAAACTCAAATTCCCCATTCTCATCAATCCAGCCGTTCACGTTACTCGCATCGCCACCGAACAAGAACGCCAGTTCATCCCCGATGCCACCGATCAACTCTGACAACCAACTATCGCCACGCGAACCGCCGATGAACCCCGCATCCATCAACGCATCCCGAATCGGTCCTTCTTCATGCGCAAGTTCCGGATTCTCGCGCAGCTTCTCCGCCTGCTCCGGCGTAAGCTTGTCGTCTTTCACGAGCTCATCAATCTTCGCGAGCCGCTGCTCTTCCCACGCCGTCACATTCCCTAACTGCTTGTCAAGTTCACTTAACTCATCGCGAATCGCATCCAACCGCTCCGGTGACGTATTCGGATTCGCCGCTTCCAGCTCCAGTTCCGCTTTTAGCGTGTGAATCCCGAGCGCCGCCGCGTCCAGCGATTGAATCTCGAAGTCCGTCGTAATCCCCTGCGACGCCGTAACATGCCCGTCGCCGAAGTTAAACGTGGTGCCGACGCCCGTCCCGACGCTTCATTAGGGCGTGCCGGCCCGCCGCGCCGCGGAGGCGGCGGGCCGTCGCGCTGCTCCGGGCTCCGCTTCGCTTCGGTCTCGCGAAGACGCGAGACTCGCGCTATCGCGCGACCCTGCGCATCGCTCACGCTTGTGGTTCGGGGCGGGTCATCTTCACTTGCGCATAGCGCCGTGATTTCGGGCACATTAATCACGCATGAACACTTCTTTTAATGGTCCGCGTTGTCGAGATCATCAAGAAATTTCTGAGGGTTTCTGACAAATTTCGCGGCAGGAGAGGACTTCATTTCACGGAGAATTAACTTATAGTTTGCAGGAATCAACCTGCCGGACTCGGAGATAAAGACTAGTTCGAATGTCTTTGCCAGTTCTACAATTTTGATCAAGAGAGTGTTGTCTTTTCGAAGATCAAACCTCAAACGTATCTCACTCAGATAGCCATTCTTGAAATAGCACGTTAGATCCTCGCTTTCGACGTCGCCCCAGATTTTGATGTTGGGAGACCATGAAGAAGCAGAAGGCAGAAAATCAATGGCTTTGAGCAGATTTTCTACTTTCCCATTTTCAGCCCACCACGCTATCGAATGAAACGTGTCTTGATCAATGACCATGGGCCATTCGGTGAGATTTGATTCCACAGATTCGCGAGGAACGAGATAGAATGTAGTTTGCCATGTCGCCATGCGACTACTTCTCTCCAGCCTGGACCCGGCTACTTTTTTTGGATATCCTTTGTAGCTCGCTTAAGAAACCGCATTATCTCGAAAAGGTCGGACGTGGATCCGTCTTTGCCCCGGTGCACTGGAAGCAAGCGTTGCGAAGAGTTGGGCAGGTCGATCGTAAGGTATTCCGCAGTTGATTTTGACTCCGGGAACTGTATGTCCTTAATGTCCTCGTATCGAATCAATTGCCAGTGCAGGTCGGTCCGAATATGGACCCCAATCGTCGTAATCAATAAGGCGGAATCCAGAGTGTCCTCATGATTTCTAAAAATGCCGACGATTTTTTCTCCCTCTGTACACTCCGGCAAGGCGGACTGATCTATGCGGATTCTCTCCGCCGGAGTATAACGCGACATGGGCCGGAGAATTCTGTGTGCACGTGATTCAACGTTCATATGGTCCCTATAGCGGAATTTCGATCTTTTCTTTGTTCTGAGACTGAGAGAATTCTGCCTCAATACCCTTGCGCTTGAGCATTTCTTTAAGCAATCGACGTGGTTGTTAATTTGCGATCTCAGGCTGATACAAAGTACTGACCACGATCCATGGCATCGGAGTCCATTTCTATGATCGTTTGACCGCCAGAAGGATCATATCGGATCCATTGGGTGTCATTCGTCGAATTTTCGTCCGGGGCAGCAACCTGGGTCTGAAGAAGGCTTGCAATCTGTCCGTAGAGTGCTGTGGGCGTTTTTGAACGAAGTATATTGTTGTCAAAAAAGAGATCAATGAATGTGCGGAAATCGCCGGCAATCGGATAAAAAACGAACCAAACCGGAGACTCTCGATGTTCGGATATCTCTTCGATATTTCTCACAGCAAGGACTTGATTCGCAGGCGTATTCGTGATTGTGGATATGCACTGCCTGAGTTCAGTTGCTTCGAATGTTCCTTCGAGGATAAAGTTCAAATTCATTTTTTTGCCAACTTCCAAACTTCTCGCGCTCTGTTGATATCTTCAAGGGGAATCTTCATTCTATCCAATATGTCACGCGAATATGGTGTGTCACCGAGCTGGTTGAGCACTCCGAGTGCCTTAAACTGAGCACGGTTGAGAAAGTGGAAGCCATCACCGGCAACGGGGAAAAGCGTACCGTTCGGCTTGATGCCGTATATTCTTCCATTAATGATAAAATGGTCATTTAGGAGAATACCATTCCCTGCGTTAATTTCCGCGACGTCTGCATCAACGTCAACCCACGACTCGATTACGGTGTTTTTATCCTTGGCTACTGTTCTCTGATTGACCCGATCTAGTGAGTGGCGGGATGCTGGTTTTCGAAATTCCTCACCACGTCTCTCCGGGTCTTCCGTGTAGTTGTCACCCTGACGATCGCGTTCATTGCGTTCCTCCTGGCTCTCATCCGAATAGCGCGCTGGTGGAGGTTTCACTTCCTCTCCGGAATCGGGTACGCTTCCATCGCCCGGACGCCCGTCTTCAGGGTCGCCACTTATTAGCTCCGGCGGTTTATCATCCGCCGTGCACCACATTACACAAGCAGTACCGGCCCGGATAAGTCCCAGGGCTACCAGAGCATTAACTCCTGCTGTCCAAATCCAGTTGGCGTAATTGTGAACGAGAATGGAAGAATCCGAAACGAAATAGGTATGGCTTCCGGCAACTTCGAAATTGTAGACCGTGGCCCGGCCCGGCTCAATAGTAATTCTGACAATCTCAAGGGAGGCTCCGGATCCAAGGAGAGAGAGCTGTCCCTCACGAAGCTTCTCCGCTTTTACCCAGCCTGCTCCAACGATATAAAATGGGTGGTTCCAGGTAGTTTTAACTTCGACTCCGTTGGAATAAAGAATTCTATAAATCTGATCCGCTTCTCTGGCATATGTCTTCGTAACGGGAGCGTAGAGAGTCTTGCCGGCAACTTCATCGAAGCTGAGGACACGATCGCCGGCCTCAATGTTTTCGATGAGTTTATAGGACTCTGCGTTTCGTTTGAAAGCTCCCGCGGTTTCTGGATGTACTTGCACAAGCGTACCGGCCACGAAACACGTCCGAAACTGGAACTCCCCATTCTCATCGATCCAGCCGTTCACGTTACTCGCATCGCCACCGAACAAGAACGCCAGCTCATCCCCGATGCCACCGAGCAACTCCGACAACCAACCTTCCCGCGAACCGCCGATAAACCCCGCATCAATCAACGCATCCCGAATCGGCCCTTCTTCATGTGCCAGTTCCGGATTTTCGCGTAGCTTCTCCGCCTGCTCCGGCGTAAGCTTGCCGTCTTCCAGGAGTTCATCAATCTTCGCGAGTCGCTGTTCCTCCCACGCCGTTACATTCCCTAACTGCTTATCAAGATCACGTAACTCATCGCGGATTTGCTCCAGCCGCTCCGGCGACGTATTCGGATTCGCCGCTTCCAGCTCCAGTTCCGCTTTTAGCGTGTGAATCCCGAGCGCTGCCTTTTCCAGCGATTGAATCTCGAAGTCCGTCGTAATTCCCTGCGACGCCGTAACATGTCCGTCTCCGAAGTTAAACGTTGTGCCGACACCCGTCCCGATGCCGTGAAAGCCGGCCTGCGTAATGTCGCTCACACCGACGCTCTGCTGAAACGAAAGATCCCACGTATCGTTCGCATTGTACGTCAGCCCCGTGCCGACGCTGTGACCGTAACTGTATTGACCCTCGCGTCCATCCCACGCCGTACTCACGCCGCCGGTAAAGCTCAGGTCGCTGCCCGTCGGTCCGAAACCCATGCCCACGTTCCACGAGGCCTGGCCCAGGTTATTGTGAATGTTGCTTATTTGGGCGTTCCGGCCGGCGCCAGGCCCAGGCGCCGGCCGTCGTGCTGCTCCGGGCTCCGCTTCGCTGCGGTCTCGCGAAGACGCGAGACTGGCGCTGCGCGCCACCCTGCGCATCACTAACGCTTGCGAATCCAACGTTAGTCGCGAAGAACCGAACGACCCCGTGGGTCGCGGTGCGAATTCCGCACACGTGTGCGAAATTCAGCATATCACTTCGGCAGAGGCGGACCTCTGCTAACCTATCTCGCCGCAATGTGTCCGTTCAGACTCCCTGCGCGCCTGTTAAAGATCCCCTGATCTCATCCGAAACACGGCCCTCACAGCAGTTATTTCGGCGTGCCTGTTGAGCACATTTCGTCAATAATGCTACATGCAATATACGTTTGCAACTCTAATCGTACCGCTTGAAAGACAATCCTGCCTGGGGACCGCACGAAATTCAGCGAGAAATGATTGCGCTGGGTTTTCTCGAACGCCATCCTGCACAGACGTTTCTCAATCTGCATCGCGACCGCATTGCGGCAATGGATTTCTTTGTGGTGTATCTCTGAAACTTCGTACCCGTGTATGTTTTTTTTAGTCATCGGCCATGCTATGGCAGGCATAATGTTCTGCACGTGAATGTTACGAGGCATCCCACGTTCGCACGGGTGAAGCAGCAGTTGCGCGCGGCGTTTCCGGGCGATCACGATGCACGGTTTCTCGTTCACGACAACGAGCCCGTGTTTCAGGCGTGCCGGAGATTTATGGAAACCTGCCTGGATATTGCGCCGCTGCGAACTGCGCTGTGCTCGCCGTGGCAAAATGGAATCGCGGAACGTTTCGTGAAGATTGCACGGAACATGTGTACGGATCACATTGTGCCGTTGAGTGAGCGGCACTTGTTGAAAGTCATGCGCGAGTTTGCGCAGTACTACAACGATGACCGTGGTCATTCACTTTCAAACTCGGACATTCTCGGCTCTCATCTTATCTAAGTTGTGATCAGGGTCCATTCGCAGTAGGGTAAAGGTAAAAGATGGAGTGTTGCCTGAGCGGCGAAGCCTTCGATTTGGAAGAGAATCTTGAGAAAAGGGCCATGGTGCCCTTCCAGGATTTCGATCTCCTCCGCCTTTTCAGAGGAAATCAAAGCTATGGTCCTTCCTCCGGTTCTGAGAATTACCTGAAAGGAGTCTTCCACTCCACTGAAGGAAAATTCCAACTCCGTATTTTCCTTCTCGTAGGAGAGTAAGAAGCGGTAAAATGATTCTTCTACGTTCTTTTCTATTGGCTCAATATCCAGCGCCTCAAGAAACTCTAATTCCGTGGGATGTTTCATCCTTTATGGTGCTCCTCTAAACGGTATCGTTGTGGAAAGCTTGCGTGTCCCGTCATCTTCAGCATGTCCTAATTTCTTGGCCAGTGCACGGGCTCCCTCGTGAATACGCGGATCGAGACTGTGCAGTGCTGGCCAGAACTCGGCTTAGCATCCGTTGAGCGTATGCAGCCGATCCTGCGCCGCCGCCAATCCCAAGTCCTACCAGCCATTGGCCGGGGCCGGTAGACGTTAACCATAAAGAGGCAGGACCGCAAAACGCCCAACACCCAATGGTGGTTCCCGCCAGTCCGGCTCCGATGAACTCTTATAGAACCTTGAATTCCGGTCATAGCCGCTTCGCTTGCTGCTACTTTCAAGACCGCAATCTCGGGGCCCTTACTTCCACCTTGCGAATCGTACCTGCTACCATGTTTTGTTTATTGATCGGAAAGAAAGAACAGATGCGAGTCGGGGAGGCGCTTTACTATAGCGGCTTTTTCCAGGCATGCGAGAGCATCGGCAACAAGCTTATGATTCTGCCATTCTGGAAAGTGTGCTACATGATTCGAAGCAAATCGGTAGAGGCGCCATGCGTCAAACCCGTCAACTCGACCATTGGGACCAAAGTCGAAATCAACTATTTCGCCTCCCTTAAGGTCTTCAATCGTACAACCCATTCCATGGAAAGTTATCGTCCAATGTTTCCCTGGAACCTCCTCACCCGAGCGTATCAGGCGCTTTCTATGTGCTCGCAATAAATCACTTTCAGAAAACGCATCCGTCAATTCCTGAAATACAGATGTTGTCGTACGTACATATTCATTTATGAGCGGAATCAGATCTAAATTCATTTCTACCTCAGCTTGTCGGGGCCGGCTTCGACGGCGTGCCAGAGAATTTCATCAAGTGACCCGTACTTGTACTTCGTCAAAGCCTCAGCCTCATCGAGGACTTTGTAATGTACATCAATTTTCGCACGTGCTGCTGCGGCAACGCGGTGATGGCCATCAAGAACATACTTACGGCCGTGGATGATGACTACTTCGATTGGATCCCCAATCCAGCCATCTTGACGCATGCTTGCTGCCAGCTTCCTGACTGTATCCGAAGAA
This sequence comes from Leptonemataceae bacterium, assembly GCA_965227295.1. GTDB lineage: Bacteria > Spirochaetota > Leptospiria > Leptospirales > Leptonemataceae > JANSYA01. The sequence continues at coordinate 2,288,047 of OZ245742.1, forward strand.
GCATTACCTCCAATGGAATGAGTCTTAAAGAACTCAGACGGTCCGGCTGTTCGTATGGCGGGAACGATGCCCTGCCGCCCGGCAAACAACCTCGCGGCCCCGGCAGTCGTCAGCCTGAATCCAGTCCGTAGCGCCGAACCGATACCCCACACGGTCAGATAGTAATCGACCATACTCGGCACTTCGTCAATCGCACTACCGCCGAGAACCACGCCGTCTTTGCTCACGAATTCGAACGAATCACCGAAGTCATACACCGCGCCGATCGAATCCCAGAGTTCCATCGGTACATTGTTAGCGTGCAGAAATTCTCTGCGTTCGATCTCGGTCAGCGCGGCTTCGATTTCTTCCTCCGGAACATTGACCGACTCAAGGAACATGCGCGTATTAGCAGCCACGTCGCCGTCACCATCGAGGATGCCGTTGTCGGCCATATGCAGGGCCTGCTGGACGAGATTGCGTTCGAGCAGGTCCGGATCGGGAGCGTCCGGGAAAGCGTGCTTCGGCGCCGTGCGGACCTGGCCGCTGTCAATCTTCTGTTGCACCCATCGATCGTAAGCATCGCCCGGGGCGTTGTGGACGAGCAGGTCCGACGTCGTCACATGATAGCTATGAGCGTTTGCTACTTCGAAGTTGTAGACGGTTTCGTTACCTTGCCCAATCTCGATCCCGACGATTTGATTCGTGCCGGTACTCGTCTGCGAGCGATCACCGACAGTGAGCCGTTCCGCCTGAGTCCAGCCTTTCCCCGCGATCCAGAACGGGTGGTCATGCGTCGCCTGCACGGTCATTCCGTCTTCATAGGAAATCGTAAAGATACGATCAGAAGATCTTACGAACGTTCGCAGCACCCGGTTCCACTCAAGTCGGCCGGTCCTTTCGTCCCACGAAAGGACCACGTCGCCTCGAACGACCTCTTCGATCTTCTTGTAATACCTGCCCTGGATTTCGATCGCCGCATATGTTGCCGGAGCGACCCGCACGAGTGTGCCGGCCACAAAACAGGTGTTAAATTCAAACTCCCCGTTCTCATCAATCCAGCCGTTCACGTTGCTTGCATCGCCACCAAACAAGAACGCCAGCTCATCCCCGATGCCACCGAGCAACTCCGACAACCAGCCTTCCCGCGAACCGCCGATAAACCCCGCATCAATCAACGCATCCCGAATCGGTCCTTCTTCATGCGCAAGTTCCGGATTCTCGCGCAGCTTCTCCGCCTGCTCCGGCGTAAGCTTGTCGTCTTTCACGAGCTCATCAATCTTCGCGAGTCGCTGCTCTTCCCACGCCGTTACATTTCCTAACTGCTTATCAAGATCACTTAACTCATCGCGAATCTCATCCAACCGCTCCAGCGACGTATTCGGATTGGCCGCTTCCAGCTCCAGTTCCGCTTTTAGCGTATGAATCCCGAGCGCCGCCTTTTCCAGCGATTGAACCTCGAAGTCCGTTGTAATTCCCTGCGACGCCGTAACATGTCCGTCTCCGAAGTTAAACGTGGTCCCGACACCGGTCCCGACGCTTCATTAGGGCGTGCCGGCCCGCCGCGCCGCGGAGGCGGCGGGCCGTCGCGCTGCTCCGGGCTCCGCTTCGCTTCGGTCTCGCGAAGACGCGAGACTCGCGCTATCGCGCGACCCTGCGCATCGCTCACGCTTGTGGTTCGGGGCGCTTTCTCACAAGAACTGGTGGATTGCCGTCGCCTGGGGAGGAAGCGAAGAAAAGACGCGGAAGCAGAGTGGATTGGACCTCGTCTTTATGGAGTCAGGACGAGTCTCTAAAGATTTTCAAATTCTCGCCAGCCTTTTGTTTCTGCGTCGGATAAAAGGGGATCCTCTCCACGACCACCGTCGCCAATTGCAAACTCTATTTTCTTGTCATTGGAAAATTTCTTAAGAACATCGTTGATTGTTTCAATGGGTTCTCCGGCCTGTATCATGCTCAGGCCCGAATCCACGATAGAATGATACTGTGTGAGACAGTGTCGCTCTCTTTCGGCGACTGCGATCAATCCCCTCTGGATTGAATCCGGAGAAGCGCCCTTCAAGATAGCTGTCAGTCCAAAGGCGAGGCTTTCATCCTTAATCTCTGATGCTATTTCCTTAAGCGAGGCAAGGCCTTTTTCATCGGCCACTCTGGCAACAGACAATAGAATCGCGATTTTGACCGGCAGGCTTTGGAATCGCAGATCGTGCTTGAGGATAGTCTTGAGTTCTTCGAGTGAATATAACTTTATCATTGATTCTCCATGCCCAATCAATAGCTTCCTACGCGCTCTTCGATTACACTTATTGCATAGAGCTTTGAACCCAGACCACATTCATTAGAGTCTGTGCAATACGGCTGAGCCAGAGTACAGGCAAGAACGATAAATAAGCCAGGTTTGCGTATCTGTTTAACATCCCAGATTCGGCTCATGGGCACCGCCTACTTCAGCCGACCCCCATCAGTATGAAGTCCGGTTAATAGAACGCCTGGCATCTCATTTTCGTAATCTCAGGGTTCAGGATAAAGTGCATAGAAGTAACAGCCCTCACATGATTGCGGCAGTTTTTCGCGCACAATCCGATATGTAGCATCCCGGGCGGCTCTGTTGCCCTGGCCCGGCAGAAATCCCATGGAAATAGTGGACTGGCGCAGACCATACTGCGGATATTCAATGGAGCAAACGAGTGATGTTCCCTTTACAAAGAGCAATCGTCTCTTTGAATCCGGTATGTCCTCTGAATACGGGAATTCTAATATCGCGCTAACTTCGTCTGAGAACATTGGTCCACCAAACTCGTATATCCAATCCCAGTCTCCTCCGATCAAGTCGGACATCCTGGCCCGGCAGTTCTCGAAGTCCTCGCAGTAGGACTCGATGCGTGGAATAAGACTACAATCGCGCATCTGTTGTTTGCACGCAGGTTCTATCGCAACCAAGAACAATACTATAATGAGCAGTACTGCCTTATACATCGTAGTTGGCTCAATCCCACGAAGGATGAGGGGTCTGATCTCTCGCTCTCTGTTCTGCATTTGTAAAACCGCTGTCGTTTAAGTGTATGATCGTAGCCATCGCCTGAATATACCGGTCAGGACTCAGGCGAACCCTTTCAATTGTAAACGTATTGCCCGGGCCGGGCACAGCTTGCCAGAGGCCATTTTTGTGATATTCTGTAACTGTTGCAAGCGCAATCGTTTGCATTCCCTCTCCTCTATAGCGGGAACCGATATCGCGGCCGATTCGGTTGTTAAGCTGATCAACAATGGTGTCTGCAAGTGTTCTTCCACTCAAGCCTTGAAACACTTTTCCCTCAATGTCCAGCCCTTGGCCGGCAGTCGGATTTGGCTCGTGGGCATCTCCGATCTGAGTTGCAATATCTTCACCGAATTCAGAGGTAATCGTAGCCTGCCATAATGCATGCCTGAATGCATTTACCTCGGTGCCTTCACTACCCATGCTTGGAGTGTTCTCCAGACCGATTCTCGTAGCAAACCTCACGGAATTTGTGGTAATGTTCGTAGAACCTGATACGAAAGGGCCAATCCGGGCCGCTGCGTGTGGATTATCCCGGATAAATTCTCCTGTGGGAGAAAGCATATTTAAATCTGGAGCATCAGAGAACATTTTTGCGATTTCGGTCCGAATGAATCTGCCCAGACCGGCATCGTAAGTATCCGTCTGATTATGTACAACAACCTGAGATGGACCTACCAAATATGTATGAAGATCCTCGACCGACAGGTTGAATACTTCAGTCTTCCTTTCTCTTGTAGAGATGGCGACCAATCCAACAACACCTCCTTGGGTCATTAGAATAGATTCGGCCGTAAGGGATTCAGCTTTGACCCAACCTTTGTCCATTACCCAGAAAGGGTGACTCCAGGTGGTTTCAATTTGGTCACCGGTTGCGAGTGTAAGAACGTAGATCTCAGATGCTTGCCTTGCGAACGTCTTCCGCACACGCTTCCATTCGAATTCACCTGTAATTACGTTCCAGGCGCGAACAATATTTCCAGTTCGAATTTCCTCGATTTCTTTGAAAAACCGTCCGTGCTTTTCTTCACTTTCGGGAGTACTCTCATGCACCTGCACAAGTGTTCCTCCAACAAAACACGTTCTAAAATGAAATTCTCCAGTTTCTTCATCAATCCAGCCGTTTACATCGCTTGCATTGCCACCGAAGAGAAACTCCAGTTCATCCGCTGCACTTCCGAGCAGTTGTGAAATCCAATTGTCGCCGCGGGAAGGGTCCTCATACCCCGCATCAATCAACGCATCCCGAATCGGCCCTTCTTCATGCGCCAGTTCCGGATTCTCGCGCAGCTTCTCCGCCTGCTCCGGCGTAAGCTTGTCGTCTTTCACGAGCTCATCGATCTTCGCGAGTCGCTGTTCCTCCCACGCCGTCACATTCCCTAACTGCTCCTCAAGTTCACTTAGCTCATCGCGGATCGCATCCAGCCGTTCCGGCGATGTGCCCGGATTCGCCGCTTCGAGACGCAACTCCGCCTGAAGCGTGTGAATCCCGAGTGCCGCCTTTTCCAGCGATTGAATCTCGAAGTCCGTCGTAATGCCCTGCGACGCCGTAACATGCCCGTCGCCGAAGTTAAACGTTGTGCCGACACCCGTCCCGATGCCGTGAAAGCCGGCCTGCGTAATATCACTTATGCCGACGCTCTGCTGAAACGAAAGATCCCACGTATCGTTCGCGTTGTACGTCAGCCCCGTGCCGACGCTGTGACCGTAGCTGTATTGACCCTCGCGTCCATCCCACGCCGTACTCACGCCGCCGGTAAAACTCAGGTCGCTGCCGGTCGGTCCGAAACCCACGCCGACGTTCCACGAGGCCTTGCCCAGGTTATTGTGAATGTTGCTTTCGAAATTCTGATAGTACCCGAGATTTCCTCCGGCCCAGTCGCCGCTGTGCGCATCCCAGGAACTGCCGAGGCCAATGTGCCCGAACTCTCCGCCTTCGCCGAGGTCCACACCGATCGACGCGCCGTAACCGGTGATGCCCTCGTACTCGTTGTAACTGAAATTCACACCGGCACTCAAACCGAACGCGTCGCCCTCGTCGCCGCCGAGGATCGGTAGCTTAACCCCGCCGGTCATGCCGAAGCCCTGCTCAAAACTATAACTGAAACCGATCTGACCCACGCCGCCGGTGTAATAACTCAACGCGCCCTGGGCCGCGCCGCTGGCGAGGCCCGCGAGCGCGCCGGTCGTGCCGCCGTGCAGCGACCCAAGATAACTCTGCTTCGCCGAATAATACGCCGCGGTAACCGCCGCCGCCGTCGCGTTTCCGATGCCCGGTAAAATCGAACTCACCACCTGTAACGTCGTAAACGCCGTCGTCTCCACCGCCTGGAGCGCCACCTGGCCGTCGTCGTGATACTGCGCGTTCCGCCACGCATACGTCGGCGAACTCATGGCGGCGAGCGTATGTCCGGCGGCGCTCAGTTGCGGGCTGCCGCTGTAAGCCAGCGCATTGCCGAGAACCACGAACGGCCCGCCGACCATGTCCTCCGGCCGCAACCGCATGGCACTCCGGCGCTGGTCTCTAAGCTGCGCCTTGCTATATTCTTGTGACAACCAGTTAGAAAGACCGGGGATCCCCAGCGCATCCTCGACCAGGCTCAGGCTGTAGCTCACCGCCGCGTAGCCCAGATCGCCGCCGCTGCCGAGCAGGGCGCCCCACGCCCCCGCGGGAATGCCCGTCACGTCTTCCAGCGCCTGGGTCATCGGCGCCATCAGCGCGCTGCGCACCGAACCGGTGGCGGCGCCCAGGGCCGTGCCGCCGGTCGCCATGCTGAAGATCATCTCTTCCAGCAACTCCGCCTGCTGGATCAGGCCGGACCGCGAACCCTCGAACTGCTGCACGCGATTGTCGCGCAGTTGGTCCGCCGCGTACATCGTCTGGCCAATGTTCTGAAACTGATCGTTCGCGTCGTCGTAGAGTTCGTCTAACCCGTCCGCGTACGAACCTAAGACCGCGCCCGCGTCCCAATCATCAAAAAGGTGGCCCGTCTCCGGTAGCGCGCTGTAGCCCGCCCCGGCGATGTTCAACGTCTGCGTCGTTTCCCCCGCGACGTAGGCTTCTTCCAGCGTCGCGTCGCCGCCGATGTAGTAAGCCTCACCGTTTTTAATCGTGCGTGTCGCAAGCAACCGCCCGTTGCGTTCTTCCACGGTCCACACCGCGTCGGTGCTGTCCTCGCGTTCTTCCTGAATGATCTGATCCGCCGTCTTCTCGTCGAGGTCGATCTCGTGCCGGAGCACGTACCGCATCAACGTATCAACATCCAGCTCATCCCCCTGGCCGACCTGCTCCATAATGCGTTCGATGATCTCCGCGCGAGAAAGATCTTCGAGCGCATCGGCTTCCACGCCTTCGATTTGTGCGAGCACCCAGTCGAGAAAGATGCTCGTATCGTTCGCGTCGGCGTAACGATCCGTCGTGATCATGTCGATCGTCATCGCCTGGATCTTCGCGCGCTCGCGTTCGTAACCGAGCTGCATCGCGTTCGTGAGAGCAAGATTGCCCGAACCCGCAAGACTGCGCCGTGCGCCGTTTTCGAACGCCGCCAGTCGCGCAACGTCGGGAATGCCGTTGTCGATGACGCTCAGATAACCGGACGTAATCTGCGGCCCTTCGAGATAGTTTAGATTCGTTATGAGTTTCGCCGCGTCGGGCGCGTCCTCGATGGCGGCGATGTTACGCACGGCAGCGCGCACGATCTCGCGCTGTTTCTCCGGCGCGTATTGCTGCGCCGCGGCCACGCTTGCGCGGCTGTCCCGCCAGGTCTTCCGGCCGGCTTTTTTCGTATCCGCGGCCTGCGCCATCCAGCGACTCTTCGCCGTCGCGAGCAGTGCAGCGTTCTCTTCATAAGTACTGCGGGCCTGCCCGCGAAATTGATCCGCCTGCGTGAGCCATTGCTGATAGTTCGCTTCGTATTGCGCGCGCTGAGTTTCCCAGGCCTGCGCCGCCGGAAGATACTGCGAATCCCACTGCGCGATCATCGCGTCGAGATCGTTCATGTATCCCTGCCAGCGATTCACATTTGCCTGCGCGTTATGGTCGACGTAACGATACGAAACATCGATGCGCGCTTCGGCTTCGCTGTGAATGTCCGTGCACTGAGTAAACGATATGCCGCCGAGGCCGCCGCCACCGCCCGGGCACAGATAGCTGAAACGATACTCGTAAGCGCCCGCGCCCGCAACGCTGTAAAGCTCCTGGGTATTCGTAAGCTGTCCCGGCAGGCCGATCGGATACAAACCCGCGGGCGAGTAGCCCTGCGCATCGGCACTCAAAATTTGAATGCTGCGGTGTCCCGGCTCGCCGGACCACGCGCGTACCTGATTGATCAACGTGGAATGATTTCCATTATAGTAATCGCGAATGGCGATCAGTTCGCTGATGCTGTGCGTCGCGGCGGCACCGAGACTCCCGAGCGGCACGGCGGTATTCGGCAGGCTAATGTCCTGAGTAACCCGACCGGCCCAGACGTCGCGCTCGCTCTCGGCGTCCGCGCGGCGGGCGATCAGTTCATCGCGCATCAACGTCGCGATGCTGGAAAGCGGCGCATTTGCGGCCAGCTGCGCCTGCAGGGTCGCAATGGTCGCCTGGATCTGCAGGCCGGCGGCGTTCAGGTTGTTCCAGTCGGGACTACAGCTGTAGCTCGCGTCACAGTTCTCGTCGTGAAAGACGGCGTGATTGCTCACAAACGAGTCGAGGGAAGTCAACTGACCGGCAAGGCCCTGGCGCACGTGATCTTCGGCGGCCCGCACCGACGCTAAGTTCTCTTCGAATTGACTTTGGGCCGCGGCCAGATTCGCGAGGAAGTTTCGGTAGTCGTTGTACTGCCCGGCTTCGGCCGCACGGAACTGTGAGAGCCCCTGCTGCACTTCCAGGTCGTACCGGCGTTCCCAGGCGCGTTCCCCGGCGGCCAATCGTTCTAATATATTTTCAAACGAAGTTTGATCAAAACTGTCTTCGATCGCCTCCGCGTTACGTTCGATCTCAACCTCGCTGCGTTGATTGCGCGCGACTTCCAGGCCTTCGGCAATCGCCGCGAGATAATCCTGCCGACCCGCGGCGGTGTCGATGTCGATCTGAGATTCCCACGCGGCAAAGGCGGCGGCGCGCTGGAGTTCCAGTTGTGCCCGCAGATAGCTCCGATATTCGGCCGTGTTGTGAAAGGCGTCGCTGTGATTGACGCCGCTCAGATAACTCTGGATCTCGGCGTCGACCGCGGCTTCCCAGCGCGCCGTCCAGATGGCGCGCATGTCCGCAATGTTTTGTTCGTAGCCGCTCAGATCATCCGCGTCCGCCGCGGCCTGCTCGCGTTCGCCGGACGCCTCGCCGGGATACTGTGAAGGGTCCAGATTCGGCACGGGTACGGCCTGCGCTGCCAGAGGGGCCGTGGATATAGTGGATATAAACAACATCACGCCGGCGGTCAGCGCCGCGGTCGCCCGGCGAAAGAGGGACCTGTATTTATAAGAACGGCTTTTCATGTGAGTTACCAATTTGTTAAGAAAGTGTAAGATTGCCCGGGTATCTTCTTGCCAGATTCAGCTATGCGCCCGGAGTGTCATAAATTATATTAGTGTAACTTTACTTTTTTTGTGAAGCGCACGATAGAATCAAATGCATATTCTTCAGCACATACGCCGCTCCCTCGCCGGGTTGTTATTTCGGCCGTCGGTCTTTTTCGGAACGCGTGAGTTCGACCGCCCGCGTCTCGTCGCGCTGACCGTTTTTCTCGTGATTTGCAGTGTCGCACTATGGATCGCGGGCGGGCGGCCGACGTTCGTGCTCGGGTGGACGTTGATCGTTGCGGTGATATCGGTGTTGCGGTTCATTGTGTTACTGGTGCTGGAGAACGAACGGCCGGCCTTGCGCGACACCATCCTCATTACAGCCTTCTCCCTGTTGCCGCTTATGATCTGCGGCCTGGTAATCGGCTTCATCAACGCGATTCATCCGCCGACAGACTGGAGTATACGTTTAAAATGGTTCGCGTTTCCGGCCCTCGTCGCAATCGTGTGGGAAGCCGTGCTGGCCGTCACCGGGCTGCGCGTTCGCATCGAACAAAACCTCGGGCGGGCCGTACTGACCTGGATGACGGTGTGGTGCTTCGCCGTCGGAGGCGCGGCGTTTCTGATCGCGGGCGTCGTCATTCGATAGACGTTGCGCTCGACCGTTATCGATTGCTGATTAAATTACCATGTTATCATTTCCCTGGTCGCTTTAACTCCCGCAGCGTCTCCTCAATCCACGCCAGCTCCGCCTCCGTCGACAGCACGCCCTTGCGCAGCGTAATCAACCAGAACGGCGCGTCCGGATTCCCGGAGGCGTTCTTGCGAATGTCCGCGGCGATTTTTTCGTACGTATCCAGCGTGCGACGCATGCGCAGGCGTTTCTCTTCCAGGAACTCGGCGTGCAACGGTTCGTCGGCAATGCGGGCGCCGAAAAAAAGTTTCAGCAACATCTCGTCGCGCACCTGGAACTCGTCCGGCGGTTCGCGCAGGTACTCGTCCAGGGCGCGCCCGCCGGCCGCGGTCATCCGGTAGAGCCGTCGGCCGGCCTGGTCCTCATCTTTCGCGCGCACGAGCCCCTGTTCTTCGAGTTCTTTCAGCATGGGATAAATCTGCCCGAAGCTTTCGTTCCAGAAGTAACCGATGCTGCCGTCGATGAACTTCTTAATGTCGTACCCGGACGCCGGCCCGTGACTGAGCACGCCGAGTAACGCGAACTTTGTTTTACTGCGCCTGGCCATGACGAAAGATTCAACGCCCGGCGAACCAGTCACCGTGAAAACTGAGCGGCGAATGATGGCGCAGATGCACGCAGGCCCGCGGACCCGCGCCGACGTTCCCGGCGTCGAGGATCGCAAGCAAGCTGCGCTTCGTGTCGCCGTCGTAGACGAGACTCAACAGATAGCCGTGCTCCCCGCCGGGAGCGAAGACCGGTTCGCCGCAGTACCGACCGGGGCCGAAGTCGTAGAAATCCGTCGCGCCGTTCTCCGTATTCAAGCGCACAATGCGCGACCAGAACGCATCCGCCGACCCCCGCGACGCGAGATAAGCGTCACGATGACGATGGCAAACCTCTTCCGGTCGCACCATGGGAAACTCGTAGTCGTCGTCGCCGGCCAGGGTTTCGCAGCGCAGACTGCCCGTGCGACCCGCGGGAATCACGTAGCGCCGCAGGCGTCCGTGAAAGGCGTCGTCGTCTTCCGGTGCGAACTCTCCGCGCATCAGGGCGAAGAGCGGCGAATCGTCACCGGTGCCGAGGCCTGCCGGTTGATCCGATCCCACAAAGTCGGCGATGATTTCCCCGCTCGCCGTTTCGTAGGCGTTCAACGTATGCCAGCACCAGGCGGCCGGCGCTTCGAAGACGCGCGGTACTTCCCGGCATTCGCGATCGACGACGAGTACGCGGTTGCCGCGCTCCGCCTGCCAGGTAATGGCGTCCGTAAAGGCGATGTTGCCGCCCAGAAAACGCATGAGCCGTGACGGAGGCACGACCGCCGGGTGCAGCACGAACACGAGATGATGCTCCGTGACCAACCAGTCGTGCAGATAGTACATGGCGTCCAGCGGCAAGAATCGTTTCACTAACAGCTTGTGATTCGCATCGAAGATCGTCACCTGAATGAAGTTCTCTTTGCCGTAGACCATGCCGAAGTGCAGCCACTCGCCGCTCTTCCCGTCGATCTTGCCGTGGGCCGCAAACGAGTTGCCGGGGTTCGGCGCGCCCGCGGTGTTCGTCGTCGCCGGCAGGTCCCGAAAAGACTCCGCCAGGCCGCGGGTTTCCAGGCTGTGCGCATCGATCTCGTACGGCGGCACGCCCTCGTCGAAGGCGAAGAGTGCGTCCCCGCGCCGCCGCACGGATACGCCGGCCTGATTGCGCATGGCCCGGGCGCCGAAGTTGCGAAACATACCGCCGGGGGCCAGGGTCGACCAGGTGGCGTAGAGGAAACGATCGGCGGCTTCTTCGGCGACGAACTTTTCCGTACGCGTAAAACGATTGCGATAGCGTACGCGGGCGTTGCCGTCGGCGCCGTCTTCGAAATCGAAGGCCTGCACCATGCCGTCGCCGTCGAGCAACATGCGTTTGCGCCGGCCGTTTCGATCAAAGCGGCCCGGACCGTTGCGATACAAACTGCCGCGCAGGTCACGCGGAAGTTCGCCTTCGATTTCAGCGAAGTAATCGTGTTCTTGGCCGAGGGTGGTGGCGAGACCGGCGAAGCGCAGCGGGTGTTCGTCGAGTCCCGGCCAGCGCTCGCGATGCATTTTCAGCGGTCCGCGATTGTGAAAGATGGTCATGGGCTTGTCTCCTGAAGTGGTGCGACCCGGGGCCGCGTAGTATTTAATGAGAGCAGGTTAGCGCTACGGGCGGCGGCTTTCTGCAACGCGATGAGCAACGTCACCCCGGCAATGCACACAGCCAGCAGGAAGATTTCGTACGTGAGGTCGCGACCGAAGACGTTGTTGCCGCCGTCGTTGAGTTTCAGCAGCAACGCGAAGATCAGAAACGCGGGGAGAATCACCGTGGAAAAATGCAGAATGAGAATGCGGGCACGTAGACGCGGTGTAAAGATGCGGCCGGACTCGCGAATCAGTTCGTCGCCCGGATACAGGGCCGGCATGAGGAAACGACGCACGAGATACTCCGCGCCGTAGTAGGACGGCACGAAGATCACACCGGCCTGGGTAAACAGCTGCAGGCCGATGAAAGCCAGGTGATCCATCTGTAGCTCAAGGCCGCGCACGCCGATAGCGATCAGCGTAAATACAAAGCCGGCGATCCATCCCGCCGAGCCGATCAACGAAGAACTGAGCGGCAGGTTCGCGAGGCGTCTGCGCGTTGCCGCCGGCAGAGCGGACGGATCCTGCGCGCGAAAAAAACGCACCAGCGGCGGCACCACGAAGACGCCGAAGAGCGCCACCACCACCGGAAAGGGCAGGGCAAACGACATCATACGCGTAACGGAAGCTTCGGCGATCCAGTATGTCATCCTCGCAGATATATCTAAAAGATATATCTGCGCACTGGCGGGTCAACACAAAAAAATCCAGGCGGAGGCCGCCTGGATTTCGGAGGAGTGTGGAGATCAGCGCGCCGTGCGGGCGCCGCGAAAGCGATCCTGCCAGTAGGGCACGTCGAAGCGTTCCAGACGGACGGTGTCCCCGGACTTCGGGGCGTGGATGAACCAGCGTCCGCCGGTGTTCGGGGCGCCGGCCTGGTCCGCGTCGCCCAGGAAGACGCCGACGTGGGTAATGCCGTCGGCCCCGGGATCGGCGGAGAAGAAGACCAGGTCCCCGCGGCGCGGCTCCCCGGGCACGATGGCCAGCCGATCGAACTGCTCGCCGGTGCTGCGCGGGATGCGCGTCCCGGCAATGCGATACGTATACATGGCAAAGCCGGAGCAGTCGAAGCCGCCCGGATCACTGCCGCCGTACAGGTACGGGCTGCCTTCGAATTCCCGGGCCAGCTCGGCCACGTCGGGCCGCGCCGGGGGGTAGTTTTCCCGGCCCTGGGCAAACGTAATCGCGACGACGCCGAACGCCGTCAGAGTCGCGATCCAGAAGTGTTGGAACAAGGTCTTCATGCTCGCCTCCGTATGAGACGAGAGTTGCAACGGATGTACCTGGCGAAAAAACGGCGAAATTGGGTGATTTCTGTTTAGAAAGTGGAATGTTTTTATGTCAGAATGAAGTGATTTTAACTCAGTAGAATGGGTGCAGGACTTTTTGGGCGTCTGCCCCGCCGCGGTTGTAGGGGGGCACCGAAGGATCGCAATGGCTTCTTCGCGCCAGGGATTGGAAGGGTCGCGGCGCAGCCGCGAGTCCGGAGCGTAGCGGAGGACCGAAGCGCGTAGCGCGGAGCCCTGGAAAGCCCGGTCGCCGCCGAAGGCGGCGAGGCGCCCAAAAAATTCATTTCAATTTCACCATGATTTTTAGTTAAGAGATCGTTTGCCGTCGGCTGCGGTTTTAGCCACGGAGGGCTTTATGCTGCGGAGGCCAGGAGGGCCGAGAGCAGCACTCCGCGCCAGGCGCTCCGGACTGGCGCTTCGCGCCACCCCTCCAATCGCTAACGCAAGAGTTGCTAATTTGGAGCCGCTCCGTCCAGGTCGTTCGCGTATTACTCATCTCCCTCCCAGTCCCAGAAGAAGTCCGCGTTCGTTAACTCTTCTTCACTGGAAGTTTGTGATTCCGCCGCCGGATTGATCTCGGGGTCGCGGTCGAACAGGCGCACCTGTTCTTCGAGGTCGACGACCTCGGATTCCCAGTACTCCATGGAACCCCAGTTCGGGAAGGCGTGTGTGAAGGCCGGGTCGTCCCGGCGGCGGGCGATCCAGGCGGTGTAGTGAATGTAGCGGAGCGCGCGCAACGGTTCAATGAGTCTCAGCCAGGCGTCGTCGAACTCGCGGAACGTACGGTAGGCGTCCAGAAACACCCGGCGCTGACGCAGGCCCTCCACGTCCCGGGCCGGCACGAGCATCCAGACGTCCTGCACGGCCGGGCCGACCAGGAAATCGTCGAAGTCCAGGAAGAACCAGCCGTCGTTCCCGTGCAGCAGATTCGCAATGTGGCAGTCGCCGTGGATGCGATGCACCGGCACGCCGTCGCTTAAGTTATTGTAAACGGAAATTACGCCCTCGACCGCGCTGCGATAACGCGCGGCCAGGTGCGTGGGGATGAGGTCGTGTTCTTCCAGGTAGGCCAGGGGCGCGCGGGCGTAACGTTCGGTATCCAGAGTAATGCGATGCTCCGCCGGTCGCGCGGCGCCGACGTTGTGGATGCGCGCGACCAGGCGGCCCAGGATTTCCAACTGATCGTCGGAGAACTCGTCGGCCATGCGTCCGCCGGTGCGCGGCCAGATCGCGTACAAGATGTCCTCGGTCTCGCGCAGGCTATCGTCGCCGTCCGGGAACAACAACGGGGCGCAGACGGGAATCTCGTTGGCGCGCAGTTCGAACAGGAAGCCGTGCTCTTCTTCGATTTGCGCCCGGGACCAACGGCCGGGACGGTAAAATTTTGCAATGACGTGGCGTTGTTCTGCGTCTTCGAATTCGCAGCGCACGTCGTAGACGCGGTTCTCCAACGAGTTCAACTGCTGGCAGTGTCCCGTGGGTTCGAAGCCGCCGGCCGCCACGGCGTCCAGCACACGATCCGGTGTCAGCGCAAAGAAAGTATCAGAGTCCGCCATGCAGCGGATAGGAAGATGCGGTGTACGTTGACGGTCAATTTTTTTTGTGGTACGTTAGAGAGCGCCCTGTTGCCCGGTTTCACCGTGGATGTCGACCGGTTCTACGCCGACTGATCAGCCGTCCTCCGTCCCGTTTCGCGCCCACTTCTTCTGGTTCACCGCCGACTTCATGTTCTCGAGGGCGTCCAGGGAAATCGCGCGGAACAACTCGTCCGCCGGAGAGCCGCGACCTTCTTTCATAATATCATCCAGTACGAAGTTAACGATCTCCCCGATGATCTCCTCGCCCCGATCGCCGTCCAGAGACTCCGCCAGGGTGTCGTTGATGCCGTCGAAGACCGCCACGCCGATTTCCCGCGTGAGCCGCTCTTTAATGAAGTCCGGCACGAACTGGAGCGACGGCACGCGCCGGGCCGCGTCTTCCAGGCTCTTGCCGAGCAACTGTCGCGTCCGTTCCTGGCCGGGTCGCTGCGCCGACATGCGCTGCACGTAACCGACGATGAGTGTCTTGAGTTCCTCCCGTCGCGGCTCGAGCGCCCTCAGGAAAATGTCGATGCTCGCGCCGCTCTTGATTTCGTCCTGCATCTCGGAGAGAATGCGCGCCGCCACGCGGTCGGAGATCTCCTCCGTAATGATCGCCGAGTAGCTCTTAACGGCGCGGCTGATGAAGTCGTCCCCGACCTTCGTGAGATCGCTGCGGTGCAGACGTACATAAATCGAAAGCACGCGGAACAAACGAAAGATGCGAAACTCCGCGAACGGGATGAGCCCGAGCACGTCGTACCAGTTGTAGATCGGAAAGAGCCACCAGCGCACGAGAGTACGCCGGCGCACGGCCAGAAACCAGCGTACCAAAAACTCAATCAAGAACACAATCAAGAACGGTGCGTCCAGGCGCAGGAAGTGGTCTTCGTACCGGCCGCTCAAATCCCGCCGGCGCTCGAAGTTCATTTCGAAGAGCGGCCGGACTCGTTCACGAAAGTAGGCCGCGCGTTCCTTCGCGGAATCCGGGGCCGTCCAGAAGGCTTCCGAGGCCGTGGCGAAGGCCGGCACACTGTTCTTCGGCGTGCGCGCGTCTTCGAAAATGCCGAGGCCGCTGAAGCCGCGGTCCGGTTCCGGTCCCTCCGCCGGGGGGAGCTCGCCGCCGGCGTACTCGCGCATCGCGTCGGCGGCCCGGCGCAGATTCGCACTCTGGCCGGACTCCGCGAAGGGATTGTTCTCCGCGAAACTGCGGGAGAGTTCGATGAGTTCCCCGGCCAGGGCCTCGCGTTCCGCGGCCTGGTCCGCCTCGAAGTAACGTTCGGCGCGATTCAAATATTCCCGGGTCTGCGGATCGTCCTCGACGCCTTTGACGGGGTCGTAGATCTCCACGACGATCGGACTATACGCAAACAAATACGGTCGCAGATAAAAATACGTCCAGTCGAAGCCGATCAACAGCACGTTGATGACGGCGATGAGGATCATGAACAGGTCCCAGGCCAGGCGCAGGCTGAAACCGCGTTCGCGAATTTGCTTGAGGTCGAGCACCATTGTATTAGAAGATACCGTGCTTTCGGTGTTCCGGCGAGCCAGGGGGAGTCGATGAACTATGATCTCGAAGTGAAACATCAGCCGGCGGCGGCCGGAAAAAATGCGCCGCCGTTGCTGTTCGTACATGGAGCCTGGCACGGCGCCTGGTGTTGGGCGGAGCACTTTCTGCCGTACTTTGCAGCCCAGGGCTTCGATGCGTACGCCCTCAGTTTGCGCGGTCACGGCGAAAGCTCCGGTCGCGAGGGGCTGCGCTGGTTCAGTATCCGCGACTACGTCGACGACGTGGAGCGCATCATCGGCACGCTGCCGGCGCCGCCGGTGTTGATCGGCCACAGCATGGGCGGCCTCGTGGTGCAAAAGTACCTCGAGCGCGCGGCGGTACCCGGAGCCGTGCTCGTGGCGCCGGTTCCCACCGAGGGCGTGTGGCGCACGGTGCTGCGGCTGCTCGGCAGTGATCCCGTGGGCGTTTTGCTGGTGCTTGCGCGTTTGAGCCTGGAACCGCTGGTGCGCTCGTCGCGCTGGAGTCGCGAGCATTTCTTTTCGAAGGATATCCATCCCGCCGACCTGGCGCGTTATCACGAGCGCATGCAAAGTGAATCTTTTCGTGCCTTAGTGGATATGCTGCTCCTCGCTCTGCCGCGGCCGAAGCGCGTCCATCGCGTGCCCATGCTTGTTCTGGGCGCCGAGGACGATACCATCTTCCGACCCGCCCAGGTGCGCCGCACCGCCGCTCGTTACGGCGCCGCCCTGCGCATGTTTGAAGACACGGCCCATGACATGATGCTCGAACGCAAGCACCAGGCCGTCGCCGATGTCATGATCGAGTGGATCCGGGAGCAGGTCTGATGCGTCGCGGCCTGCTGTGTTTTTTCTGCGCGTTGCCGTTGTTCGCCGAGCCCGGGCAGATCCGCCCCACGAATCTCTGGGAGGACGTCGCCTACCGTCCCGTGGCCGGCCGGGAGGGCTACGTGCAGGCCTGGAACGTCAACGTCCGCAGCGGCGCGCGGCGCATCTATCTAACTTACGTTGTAAGTAACTTAGGACCGGGCGACCTGAACAGCGGCGTGGTCGTCCTGCTCTACGACGAAACCACGGGGCAGAGCCGCAGTCATACGGCCGAGTTTGCGGAGGAGGATCTGGAAGGCCGGCCGGGAGTCTTCGGCCACGCCAGCGGTTACAACTACATCTATCCGGTGCCGGAAGGCCTGCGCGTCTTCGTTAAGATGCCCGGCAAGGTGGAACTGGATCTCGTGTTCTCGGATCTGCGGCCCGGCGTCGCGATTTCCGGCGGTCCCTTTCGCTGCACGCGGAACGACGGCGATTTTTTCCGCGCGGACATTCCGGTGGCGCATGCGAACGTGCGGGGCACGCTGCAAGTGAACGGCGAAACATCCCGGGACATTCGCGGCACGGGCGGCCTTGAGTATTTGCGCACGAACTGCTCGCCGGACGTCTACGCCCGCAGCTTCAGTCTCATGCGAACCTACGAGGATCGGAACGGACTCTACGCCGGCCTCATGGACCCCGCCCCCGGCGCGCGCCCGGGCGGGGGCTTTGATCGTTACGCCTGGATGGAGCGCGGCCGGGTGCGTCGGTCGGGTTTGATCGTGGCGGTGGAAACAAGTGAATCGCGGCGCGCGCCGATTTCGGGCTACGACGTGCCCATGCTGCGGGAGATGCGCACGCAGGACGGCTGCACGATCGAAGAACGCAAACTTCAATTCGCCGGCGGTTACTCGGTGCTCGCGAACGTTTCGCGCATTCTGCGCTGGTTCCTGCACGCGTTTTTCGCGAAGCCCTACGTGTTGCACTACGACGCCCGGATCATTCTGCGATGCCCGGACGGAGTCACGGCGGAGTTCCCGAACGGCCAGAGCACGCACTACTTCTTGAACGAGTGACGCTAACCGGACAGCAAGTCTTGAACTACCGAAACGTTTTTATTCGTTCGCACACGCCCCGGATCGTGGTGTAAGTGGCGGCCAGTTTGGCTTAAGCCTTGTATGGGTACGGCTGGTTCCAGGCGACCACGGAGATTATGCCGGGGAAATGTGGGGTGCGCACCGGAACGGCGTCTTCTTCGTAAGAATCGCTTCGGTAACTGAGTCGCAAAACAACGTCCGGGTCGAACGCAGCATCCGCGAGCAAAACGACTATCCACAACTCCCGCATCGCCGTAGCCAAATGAATCCCTTCACCATTGCGCAACTTACTGTGTGTATCTCACGGCAAACGCCGCGAACCGCAGCTCTTGAACGACCGGAAAGTTTTCAATGGTTCGAGCACGCCACGAATCGTGATGTAAGTTAAGGCCAGTTTGGATTAAGCCTTTTATGGGTACAGCTGGTTCCAGCAGATGGACGGAGGTCATGCCGGGGAACATGGTAAGGCGCACCGGAACGGCGTCTTCATCGTAAAGATTCGCATGATCAGAACACCGTTACGATTTTTTAGAACACGCCCCGCCCGGACTGCGTCAAAGCCGGGAACGTTCTCTGGGAGTCCTGAATATGCTGCGCCGAATCATACCCGCCCTTACCCTGATCACCGCAATCCTCTGCACCGCCTGCGGAACCGCGCGCGGATTCTCCGCCGGTAAACTCGGTCCGGTCACCGGCGAAAAACGAGAAATCGACGACGCCTACATTCGCGAAAAACTCGCGCGCAGGCCTCAGGCATCGGTGCCCCTGCGCGTCGGCGTTTATTTTATTCCGCCGCGACCTGACTACGATCATGAATACGAGACACCCGTGGAAGCCGCCTGGCGCGTCGACGGCGACGACCGTGACGCGCTGCTGAACATCGGCGAAGAGTTGCGCAAGGCCGGCGTGGTCTCGCAATTCTTTTTGATGAGTGACGCCGTCCTGGAACTCAGCATGCAGACGAACCTCCAGCGTGAGTCGGATGATCTGCTTGCCCTGCGGCGCATGGCCGCCCTCCACAATGCCGACGCGGTGCTGGTGATCGGCGGGCGCAGCGAGGTTCGCGAGCGTGCGAATTTGCTCTCGGCGTTGTATTTGACCGTGGCGGGCATGTTCGTCATTCCCGGTTCGGAGCGGGATGCGAGCTTTACCTGGCGCGGGACCCTGTGGGACGTGCGCAACGAGTATCTCTACGCCGTTGCTGAACACGAGGCCTCGGCCGCTAATATACGCCCGCTGGCACTTACGAACGAAGAAGAGCTAATTGAAGAAGCCAAAGACGCGGCCATGAAAAAGTTCTCCGCGGAACTCCAGGCCCAGATCAGCCGGTTGAAGTAAACAACCGGCGTCCGGCTATGCGAAACCGGCAAACGCCGCGAACCGTAGCTCTTGAACTACCGGAAAGTTTTCAATGGTTCGAGCACGCCCCGAATCGTGCTGTAAGTTAAGGCCAGTTTGGATTAACACTTTTTTGGGTACAGCTGGTTCCAGGCGACCACGGAGGTCATGCCGGGAATGTGGTAAGGCGCACCGGAACGGCGTCTTCGCCGTAAGAAACGGTACCGTACGTTCTCGGTGTCTGAGCCTCACAGATTGGAAGTGCACATCAAGCGAAGCCGCACAACCAGCGTCCGGGTCGAACGCAGCATTATTAACAAAACGAAAATCCACAACTCCCGCTCAGCCGTAGCCAAAAAATCCCCTTCACCATTGCGCAACTTACTGTGTGTATCTCACGGCAAACGCCGCGAACCGCAGCTCTTGAACTACCGGAAAGTTTTCAATGGTTCGAGCACGCCCCGAATCGTGATGTAAGTTAAGGCCAGTTTGGATTAAGCCTTTTTTGGGTGCAGCTGGTTCCAGCAGATGGGCGGAGGTCATGCCGGGGAACATGGTAAGGCGCACCGGAACGGCGTCTTCGCCGTAAGAAACGACCGGTGTCTGGGCCTCACAGATTGGAAGTGCACATCAAGCGAATCCGCACCCCGGAGCCCCGCTCTATTCGCGGGGCGGAGCGGGTGCGGGTTCGCGATAGCTGAGTCGCACAACCAGCGTCCGGGTCGAACGCAGCATTCTTCGCAAAACGAAAATCCACAACTCCCGCTTCGCCGTAGCCAAATCAATCCCCTCACCATTGCGCAACTTACCTTGCATCTCGCGGCAAACGTCGCGAGACACAGCTCTTGAACTACCGGAAACGTTTTTGTTTGTTCGAGCACGCCCCGAATCGTGACGTAAGTGGCGGTCAGTGTGCATTAAGGCTTTTATGATTACGGCTGGTTCCAGCTAACGTGCGGAGGTCATGCCGGGGAAATGTGGAGCGCGCACCGGAACGGCGTCTTCGCCGTAAGAAACGGTACCGTACGTTCTCGGTGTCTGAGCCTCACAAATTGAAAGTGCACATCAAGCGAATCCGCACCCCGGAGCCCCGCTCTATCCGCGGGGCGGAGCGGGTGCGGGTGCGCGCTAACTCAACTGCCCCGCTGCGGAATGCGCATGGGTTTGCCCTTGTCGTTCAACGCCACGTAAGTAATTTCGCAGGCGATCACTTCGCGGAAGGTTTCGTTCTCCGGATCGAAGGCGAGGATCTTGCCGTCGACGCGTACCGTGGTCCGGCTGATCTCGTTGATGCGACTGTAGATTTGCAGGATGTCTCCCAGGAACGCCGGGTTGCGGAAGCGGATGTTGTCCATGGAAAGCGTGGCGAAGCGTTTGTACTTCAGAACCTTGCAGGCGTACATGTACAGGTCTTTGTCGAGCCACGCGGTGAGCTGTCCGCCGAAAATGTGATGATTCGGATTCAGATGTTCCGTCATGACCAGGTGCTGGCTGGCCAGGGCATAGTCTTCGAGATTGAATTCGCTTTCAGGCATGGGTTACGCCGGCGCCTGTAAATTGATGAAACACCGGATGGTTTCAGGGCGCAGCGGTCGAGGGTGTCTGTCAAGCGGTTCCCGGATTTTGGTGGACCGAGGAGGGGCCGGGTGGTTCCTTCGTTGTCCTCCGCCCGTTTTTAGCGTTACTTACGAAACGAGACGGGCCCGCGGCTTATGCGCCATTCCAGCACACTTACGGATCGCATTCTTAAAGATCGTTACGAGGTTCGAGAACTCCTCGGCGAAGGCGGCATGGGCCGGGTCTTTCGCGTATGGGATCGCCGGTCCCGGGAAGACCTGGCGCTGAAGCTCATCGATACCCGCAACAAGAAGTTTCCCCTGGAAACGGTGCTGCGTTTTCGCTCCGAGGCGGAGACACTCAAGTCCCTGCGGCATCCGTCCATCATTCGTTACGTCGACTACTTCGAGGACGACGACCAGCACGCCCTGGTCACGGAGTTCATCGATGCGCCGACGTTGCGCGAGTACCTCGACGATCTGCTCGACCAGCAGCACGCCGGCATCGATACCGCGCTTATGATCCTGCGCGGCGTCGGTGAGGCCCTGGTTTACCTGCACGACCGCGGCCTGGTACATCACGACCTGAAGTCCTCGAACATTCTGACGGAGGTGCGCGGGCTTCCGGAAGACGCCCCGGCCGACATCAGCGGGCTGCGCATCCTGGACTTCGGTCTCTCGCATCTTGTAGGTGCCGACACCGGTTCGCATTTCGCCGGGACCCTCGCGTACATGGCGCCCGAGCAAACGGGCATGTTGCACAAGCTCGTCGATCACCGCGCGGATCTCTACTCCCTGGGCGTGATCCTGTACGAAGTGCTCACCGGCCGCCTTCCGTTTACGGCCAACGATCCCGCCGTACTCATGCACCAGCACGTCGCCGTCACTCCGCAAAAGCCGTCGGAGTTGCGCGCGGACATTCCGCCCATCCTGGAAGAGCTGGTGCTCAAGCTGTTGAGCAAAGATCCGGAAGATCGTTATCGGACGACGGCCGGGCTCGTCCGCGACCTGGATCGATACGATCGTCTGCACGGCGACGGCGAGGACCCGGCACACATTCGTTTTCCCCTGGGCGACGAGGATCACTGGGAAAGCTTTCCGCGCCGCAATCCCTTCCTGAATCGCGAATCGGAACTGGAGCTCCTGCGCGCTACCATCGAACACGCGCGCACCTCGGAACGCGGCACGCTGGTGTTGCTCGACGGCGCTCGTTCCGTGGGCAAGACGGAACTGCTGAATCGCATCTACAACGACGAGCAGCAGGGCCGGCGCGGCGTGAAGTGGTTCTACTCACCGCGGCGTGAAGAAACGGAGAAACCGTACAAGGCCATCACCGACCTCTTACAAAACTTTCTGCAATTCCTGCGCACCATCCCCGAAGCGCGTCAGTACAAAATCGTTTCATCGATCCAGTCGCACTTCGGCGATCGCTTTCGGTTGTTCGTGGATTTGCTTCCGGAACTTCGGGGCTGGATCGACAGCGAACAGTCGGACAATGCCGACGGCGACGACGCGCGCACGGAGGGCCCGAGTGCCCTCGTCACGAACCCCGAGTACGCCGACGTGGCCTTTGAGTTCTTTCGCGTGGTGGCCGCCTATCAGCAGGGCCTCACAATCTTTGTCGACGACTTTCACTACATGGAAGCGAGCACGGCCCGGGCTTTTCTGGAACGCATCTCGGGCGCCGACGACCTGGGCGGCGCTCCGGTGGTCCTGATCTTCGCCTACAACTACGATCTGTTGCCCGAGGTACACCGGGACGCCGTGCGCCGGGCCCTCGCTCCGCGCGAAAGCGGCACCGCGGATTCCCACGTCCCGCGGCTCCTGCGCCTGGAACCGCTGTCGGAAGCGGTCTGCGCCGAGTTGTTGCACCAACTGTTTTCGCGTAAGCTGGACGATCTTTCCGCCTTGCTGGAACCGCTTTACTCGACCACGGGGGGCAATCCCGGGGCCTTGCGCATTCTCCTGCAAAACCTGATTGATCGTAAGTTAATATTTTTTGATTCTAAGGGTGGCGGCACCTGGCGGACCCGGTTCGCCGAAGCGCTGGAGTACATCCGCGAACGCCAGGGCGCCCGGGGCGCGTCGTTGTGGGTACTCGAGGACTTCTCGGACGATGAGGTCGAGTACCTCAAGCAGGCCGCGGTCTTCCAGCGGGCCTTCACCCTGGCCGCGCTGCGAGCCGTGTTGCTGCTCGAAGCCCCGCCCGAAACGGACAAGGCCGAACACGAAGGCGACGACTCCGACAACGGCGCCGCACGCCGGGACGCGCACCTGCTCGCAACCCTGGATCGCGCGGTGCAAGCTCAGATCCTCGCCGTGGATACCTCCCGGCTGTACTCGTTCCGCGATCCGGCGCTGCGCGTGCATTTATTGGAACAATTGCCCGAGGGGCAACGGCGCATCGTACACAAGATGATTGCGCACTTTCTCGAAACCTCGGTGCTGCCGGATTCGCCGGCGGCGGTCTACGACATCGCCCATCACGAGGAGTACGCCGGAGACTTCGACCGGGCCCTGGATTTTTACGAGCGCGCCGCTAAGTTGACCGAAAACGAACTCTACACGAATCGCCAGTCGCAGATCTACTACGAACTCGCGCATCGTGTCATCGGCAAGATGCCGGACGATCGTGTACCCGTGGAGCGACGCTTCGAGATTCTCTTTCGTTCGATCATGCACGATCTGAATCTCAATCCGTCGCGGCCGGAGCTGGAAGATCGTCTGGCGTTGCTGGCGGAACTGGCCGGTGACGAGCGCGTGCGGACCCAACGCTTGCTTTCGGCGCGAACGCTCTTTTTGTTCATGCGCGGGCGCAAAAAGGAGATGGTGGAAACCGGCGAATCCTTGCTGGCCATCGCCTCGCCGGAAAATCCCGAGGACGCCGCGCACATCCTGCCCACGTATCTGCTCCTGGGCACGACGCCCACCGGTAAATCGTTCGAAGAGCGCGCCGACCTGTTGCGCACCGGTCTCGACATTGCCATGCGTCTGGAGCGGCCGGACATCACGCAGGGCCCCATGGTCGCGTACATGAACATCCTCGCGTACCTCGGCAGATTCGAAGAAGCCGAACAGGAACTGCAACGTCTCACCGCCGATTTAAAGCGCATGCATTCGCCCCTGGCGAACGTCGGCCCGCTCTTCGCCCACGGCATTCTGGACGGCGAGCGCGGCGACTTTCCGGCGCTGCTCGCGCGCACCGAGGGCATCGACCTCGAAGAACTGCCCATGCCCGCGGTATCCCGGCGCTTTATTCTGGCTCACCACGCGCGGGCCCTGGGCATGACCGGGCGATCCAAAGAGGCCCTGCAAATCTTCGATCAAATCCTCATCCGCGAAGAGAACACGGCACAACGCGGCGAGCGTTCCTTAGCTTTACACGGGCGTGTGTTACTGGCCCTGCGCATGGACGAACCGGAGACGGCGCTGGAGTACCTGGAGCAGGCGCGCAAACACATGGCGTTGCGTCCGGACCCGTACGTCGAAGCGCTGTTCGAACTGCTCGCGTGTTTTGCGTACCTGCGATTGGGCCAGGTTCGGGACGCGGCCGCGGCCCTGGCCCAGGGCCGGAGCATCGGCGACCCGCTGGACTCGCCGCTGTTGCACGCGCACCTGGACTTCGGGGCGGCCAAACTCGGCTGGTTTCAGGAACGCGACGAGAAGTACTTAAAAGAAGGCGAGGCCGTTCTCGAACGTTTCGTCGACATGAGCGTCGCCGGCTATTACGAAATCTATCGCGAGGACTACAAAACCTGGCGGAACATCTACAGCGACTCGTCCTCGCATACGGTGCTCTCCGGGGAAAACCGCGAGCTGGTGCAGCTCATGGAGATCAACCGCAAGATCTCCTCGACCCTCGACACGGACCTGTTGCTCGAAGAGGTGCTGCGCGGCGCCATGCAGATTACCGGCGCGCGGCAGGGGTATCTGTTCACCTGCGACGATCCCGAAGACGCGCTCGGACAAAACACGCCGCTGCCGCAGTTGCAATTGTCCCGGGACGCCCACGGCGCGGCGGTGCCCCCGGAAGAGAACGTCTTCAGCCGGACGATCGTACACGAGGTCATAACTTCTCGTGAGTCAGTGTTAACGCGAGACGCGCGCTCCGAGCGGCGCTGGGAACCTTCGAAGAGCGTGCAGTTGCATCATCTGCGTTCCGTGCTCACCTCGCCCATCCTGCTGCACAATCGTTTGCTGGGTGTCCTCTATCTCGACAACCGGGAGGCGTCTTCGGTCTTTACCGTGCGCGACCGCGAGATCCTCGAGAACTTTGCGACTCAGTCCGCCATCGCCATGAACAACGCGCGGCTCTTCGAGCGCGAACAGAACGCCCGCCGGCAGACCGAGGCGACGCTGGCGACGTTCGCGCGTTTCGTGCCGCGGCAATTCACCGAACGTTTTGCCGAGGGCAACGTGGAGTTGCTCCAGACCGGCCTGTCGCGCCAGGAGTCGCTGTCGGTGTTGTTCTCCGACGTGCGCGGCTTTACGTCGCTTTCGGAACTGCTGGGGTCCGAAAAGACCTTTACGTTACTCAACGAGTACCTCGACCGCATGGAACAACCCATCCGCGGGCGTGACGGCTTCGTCGACAAGTTCATCGGCGACGCGGTCATGGCCCTCTTCGACGGCCCGCCCCGGGAATCCGCCGTCAAGGCCGTGCGCGCCGGCATTGAAATGCAGACCGCGCTGGTCATGTTCAACGACGAGCGCGCGCGCCATGGGGAAGCGCCCCTGTCCATCGGCCTCGGCGTGAATACCGGCGAAGTGATGATCGGCGTGGTGGGTTCCCGCGAGCGGATGGATACGACAGTGATGGGCGACACCGTGAATACGGCCTCGCGCATTGAATCTCTGACGAAGTACTATCGTTGCTCGTTTCTCATCGGCGAGGATACCTACAACCTGGTCAAAGTTCAGGACGATCTGCAGTTGCGGTTCATCGACGCGGTGCAGGTGAAAGGCAAGGACCAGAGCACGAAGATCTACGAGGTCTTCAATCACGATGCGCCGGAAATTCGCGAAAAGAAACTGCAGCACCGCGAGCTGTTTACGGAAGGCCTGCTGTGTTACGAGAGCGGAGACTGGGCCGGTGCGATCCGTTGTTTCGAAGAGTACGCCGGGATCTTTCCGGACGACGCCGTGGTGAAACCGTTCCTGGAACGCTGCGAACTCTTTCAAACGCTGCCGCCGGAAAACTGGACCGGCGTCTACCGCCTCGAAGAAAAGTAAGAGCCTTCATGTTGCGTGCGACATTGTTTTGCGCCGTCCTGTTCGTGGTGACGGTTTCCCTCGGGGCGGAACCCGCCGTGGTCCCCCTGCCGCCGGAGGAGGGCGCGCCCGTTTCTCTCGGCCCGCGTCTCGAGTACCTCATCGATCCCGGAGGCGAGTTGTCTTTCGACGAGGTGCGTTCCGGCGTCGTCGACGATCGTTTTCACGCCTGGGACCGGGAGGTCCTCGGCCGCGGTATTACCACCGCGACGGTGTGGGTGCGTTTCGCGCTGGCCCCGGGCCGGCGGCCGAAAGATGCGGAGAGCCCGGAACGTTACGTCGTCGAGGCACTGTTTCCGCGTCTGGAATACATTGATTTTTACGAACCGCGTGCGGACGGTTCTTATGTTCATATCAGTGGAGGTTTACGCACCGAGGAGAAGGATCGCATGCACCGGGCCCCGCGCTTTCACTTTCCCGTGAAGCTGTCGGGAGGCGGCAGCCGGCCGTACTACATGAGCTTTCGTTCGGCCAGCTCCATGATCATCGGCCTGAATCTGCTCGGCGAATCGCGCCGCGTTTCGGAAAGCGCGTACCGTAACTTTGCCCAGGGAGTCTTCGCGGGGTTGCTGTTGCTGATGATCATTTACAACAGCTTCTTGCTGTTTACGGTGCGTGACATCGCCTTCGTTTACTTCATCATCATGCTCGTCGGCTTTCAGGCTTTCGGCCTCGCAATGATGGGCACGGCGGATCGCTACTTATGGCCGGGGCAGCCGGACTGGGCCCTCAAGGCTCCGCTGGTATTCTCGGGAATTGTGCACATCGCCACGGCGCAGTTCGCCCGGGTCTTTCTGGTAACGCGGCGCTGGCTGTTCATTGAGTGGTTCTTTCGTCTGGTCCTCGTGCTCGGCGTCTTCATGATTGCCGGTGCCTTTCTCAACTTTCGTTTCGCGAACCAGGTGGCGGTCTACGGCGGCATGACCAGTGCGTTGACGAGTTTCGGCTGCGCAGTATTCGTCTGGGAACGGGGTTACCGGCCGGCGCGTTTTCTCGTCGGTGCCTGGTTGCTTTCCGTAACCGCCGGTTTCTTTTTTGGGTTGGTCCTCAGCGGCTATCTGCCGGCGACGTTCTTTTTTCGCTACAGCCTCCAGTTCGCGGGTACCATCTCCCTGGTGCTGATCTCCCTGGCGCTGACGGATCGCATTAACATCTACCGGGAAGAATATAAGCAAAAACTCGAAGAGACCGTTCGGGAGCGTACCGCGGACCTGAGTCGCAACGTGCGTGAGTTGACCCGCGCCCGGGAGGCCGCCGAGTCCGCAAGCCGGGCCAAGACCGCCTTCCTTGCGAACATGTCCCACGAAATTCGCACGCCCATGAACGCGATCCTCGGCGCCAGTGAACTGCTCGAAGAGACCGAACTTTCCGGCGAGCAGAACCGCTACATTCGTTTGTTGCGCGGCTCCGGAGAAACATTGCTGGGTTTAATCGATGACATCCTGGATCTTTCGCGCATCGAAGCGGAGAAGCTGAGCCTCGATCACGTGCGTTTTTCTCCGGTCTACGTCGTTGTCCGCGTCACCGAACTTCTGGCCGTGGCGGCCCGGGACAAGGGCATCGAGGTCCACTGGCACGTGGCGACGGAGGTGCCGGAAGCGGTGCTCGGAGATCCTGGAAGGTTGCGCCAAATTTTGATCAACCTGGTCGGCAACGCGGTAAAGTTTACGACCCGGGGATCCATCGAGGTTCGCTGCCGCGTGATTGCGGAAGAGAGCAGCGCGGATTCGGTCTTTCTGGAATTCTCCGTCAAGGATACGGGGGCCGGCATCCCGGCGGAGAAACACGCGGAAATCTTCGAGGCCTTTACCCAGGCGGATGTTTCCACCACGCGGCAGTACGGGGGGACGGGACTCGGCCTGGCCATCTCCCGGCGCCTGGCCCGCCTGCTCGGCGGCGACATGATCGTAGAGAGCGAACCGAACGTCGGCAGCGTGTTCACGTTTACCTGCCGCTTCGAGGTTTCCACCGAACCGGCCCGGGATTCCGGGGCGAAAGACGATAGCGATCCCGGGGGCGACGACGAAACCCGGGTCGGCTTTCCGGAACGCAGCGGCAACCGTGTCGTCGCTGATCGGGATCAACCCGTACGCATTCTGCTCGTCGAGGATAACGAGGACAACCGCCAGTTGGTGCTCGCATTTCTTAAGAAGCATTCGTACGATATTAGCATCGCAGAGCACGGTCGGGAGGCCCTCGATCTCTTTCACGCGAGCGAGTTCGACCTGGTGCTCATGGATATGCAGATGCCGATTATGGACGGTTACGAGGCGACGCGCAGCATGCGCGAGTGGGAACGCCGTCGCCCGGATCGCCGTCGCACGCCCATCGTTGCGCTGAGCGCCCATGCCATGCAGGAGGACATCGACCGCGTCCTCGCCGTCGGCTGCGACGCGTATCTTACGAAACCAGTGAAGAAGGCGGCGTTGGTCGAGGCGATCGAAAAATACAGCTACGGTAACTGAATCGCAAACCGACGTCCGGGTCGAGGCGGACTGTCTTAACAAAACGAAAAGCCACAACTCCCGCTCAGCTGTAGCCAGATCAATCCCTTAACCATTGCGCAGCTTACCTTGTGTGTCTCACGACTAACGCCGCGAACCACAGCTCTTGAGCTACCGGAAAGTTTTATTCATTCGAGTACGCCCCGAATCGTGATGTAATTTGAGGCCAGTTTGTATTAAGACTCTTATGGGTACAACTGGTTCCAGGCGACCACGGAGGTTGGGCAGGGGAATGTGGTAAGGCGCACCGGCAGAACTTTCGCATCGGCGGAAGTTCTGAACCGCCGGCTTTCCGCATCGGCGGAAAGCATAAGTCCCCGGCGTCTTCTTCGTAAGAACCGCTGCGGTAGCTGAGTCGCAAACCGACGTCCGGGTCGAACGCAGCATGCTTTGCAAAACGAAAGTCCACAACTCCCGCTTCGCCGTAGCCAAAAAAAACCTTTCACGATTGCGCAACTTACCTTGTGTGTCTCACGGTAAACGTCGCGAGACACAGCTCTTGAACTACCGGAAAGTTTTATTCATTCGAGTACGCCCCGAATCGTGATGTAATTTGAGGCCAGTTTGCATTAAGCCTTTTATGGGTACAACTGGTTCCAGGCGACCACGGAGGTTGGGCAGGGGAATGTGGTAAGGCGCACCGGCAGAACTTTCGCATCGGCGGAAGTTCTGAACCGCCGGCTTTCCGCATCGGCGGAAAGCATAAGTCCCCGGCGTCTTCTTCGTAAGAACCGCTGCGGTAGCTGAGTCGCAAACCGACGTCCGGGTCGAACGCAGCATGCTTTGCAAAACGAAAGTCCACAACTCCCGCTCAGCCGTAGCCAAAAAATCCCCTTCCCCATTTCGCAGCTTACTTCTTGTTTCTCACGGCCGATGCAACGAACCACAGCTCTTGAACTACCGGAAATGCTTTATTCGTTCGAACACGCCCCGAACCGTGGTGTAAGTAGCGGTTAGTGTACATTAAGACCTTTATGGTCACGGCTGGTTCCAGCTATCGTAAGAACCGCTGCGGGAATTGTTGCTTGCCTGTCGGATTCTCAGCGCGCCGTTAAGATCAACGGTTCGCCTCTGGTGATCACGACGGTATGCTCAAACTGCGCGGTGTAAGAACGATCGGGCGTGCGCAGGGTCCAGCCGTCGTCGGCTTCCCGGGCGTACTCGGCGCCGGTGGAGATGAACGTCTCGACGGCGAGCACCAGGCCCTCGGTGGCCAGGCGGCGATCAGAGGGGTCTTTGTAGTTCACGATGTCGTGGGGTTCCTCGTGCAGCCCGCGGCCCACACCGTGCCCGGCCAGATTGCGAATGACCTTATAGCCGCGTTTCTTCGCGCCGGCTTCGATGACGCTGCCGATGCGGTTGAGGCGATTGCCCGCGCGAATCGCTCCCAGAGCTTCGCTTAAGATATCTTCAGATGCAGTTACCAGGCGTTGCAGCTCCGCGCGCCGCGGTTCGATGACCGTCGTGGCGCCGGAGTCCGCGAAGTAGCCGTCCAGTTCCAGGGAGACATCGACGTTCAGGAGGTCGCCGGGACGGATCTTCTTGTCGCCGGGAATGCCGTGGGCGATCTCGTGGTTCAAAGATATGCACGTGGCCCCGGGGAAATCGTAGGTCAACTCCGGGGCCGAGCGCGCGCCCTGTGCTTCGAAGTGTTCCCGGGCAAGCTCGTCGAGTTCTCGCTTACTCATCCCGGACCGCGCGCTCGCGAGCATGAGTTTGATGGTATCGGCCACAACACGACCCACGCGACGCAGGCCGATCAAATCATCTTCGTTTTCTACTGACATACTTGCACACCAGTTTTGACTCCGAGGACCGAGGTACCGAGGAAAAGAATGGGGAGGTGGTCATAGCCTGAAAGCGTTCAGGCTATGATCGCCCTCGTTGTTTGAAACTCGGTAGCTCGGTCCTCGGAGTTGTAATTTTTATTTCGCCAGCGCTCGCTCCACTGCGATTTTCGCGCCGTCGTAGACGCCGCGTTCCGCCGCGCGGATGACGGCCAGGTTCATTTCAATAAAGACATCGTCCTCGTCGCACAACAGGCCGATGTAACGCACCGCGTCCTCCGGCTCCCGGCATTCCACCGTGCCCTCGCCGAGTTCCATGGCGCGGATTGCCGACGCCGCCTCGTGATCGCCGACCCGGCGCAGGAACAGCTTCGGTAACGGGAAGAAGGCGAGCTCCGACGGCTTGGTCGCCAGGATGTCCGAACAACGCATGAGCACGTCGGTGGCGGCGAAGGCGGCGAAGTGCGACGATTCGAAGTGAAAGATCGTAACGGGTTTCGTGCCCGGCGGATCGTCCTTGCCGATGGCGTGGCCTTCGGCGAAGGTCTGGAGTTTCGACCAGGAGTCCACCACGGAGTATTCGACGCGCAGTTCTTCGAGATTCTTGCGGAAGGCCTTGAAGACCGGACGATGATCCCCGGCATTCAGGAAGAGTCTAATTTCACCTTCCCGTAACTTACCCTGAAGTGCCTCTAAGACTTCGCCGACGTACTTCTTCTGCGCGCCGGCCCCGCCGATAGGCAGCAGGATGCGCCGCGGCCGGTTGTCCTGCGCGCGCTGGATGCGGGCCTCGGAATCCGCCACGGCGTTTTCGACGAGTTCGCGAGACACCCAGTGCCCGGCCACGTCGAGTTCTTTTGCGGGCACGCCCATCTCCCGGAAGCGCGCGTAGGACGCGGGGCCCTGGACCAGGTTCACGGCGCCGGGGGCCAGGACGAAGTGTTGCGGATGATTGTCCGGCACCAGGTTGATGACGTTCGGGAATCCGGAGTGCACCGCGATTTGCGCGTGCAGCGGGTAGGCCGAGACCACGGGCAAATCTTTCGGCAGATCGCGCATGAGACTCGTGAGTTCCCGGGCGAGCATGTCGGAGAAAAACAGCGAGTTGATGTTCCCGCGGGACATGAGTACGCCCCAGGCCCACTCGAAGGGGCCGCCGAAGTCGGCGGAGAGGCGGGAGAAGAACGAGTAGGCCTGATCGATCTCGCGGATCATGTCGGCACCGGGGGCCTGGATGTTCAAAAGATCGTGGAGGTAGACGTCGCGACCTTTCTGCATGGCCCAGGTGGCGACGGCGTAGGCGATGCGATAGTGGCCGTAGCCCATGCGCACCGTGCCCGCGATGAAGCCGTTCTCGGAGACGCCGCCCTCGCCGCGTTCCACCATGTTCAGGTTGTTCACCAGCGTCGAAGGTTTCGCGGTCAACGGGAGGCGCTCCCCGGGTTTCGTGAGGGGGTAGCGCATCAACAAACCCTGGCGGATGACGCCCAGGGTTTGCAGGGAAAGCAGGTCGGCCTCGTGGCCGTAGATGATGTTGGATTCCGGTTCGCTCATTGGTTGCTCGGTGAATGGTTTCGCCAATTGTGGGGCCGTACTGGATGAAAGCAAGAGAATCCTGTGTCGTTCGGGAACGCCGGTGAGCCGGATAGCTGCGATTCAACCTACCTCTGTAACCGTTTGATAAAAATGATTTCCGGCACGTCCTGTATTGGAGCAAAATCGTTGATGATGCCGGCGTGCTCAAAGCCGATCTGCCGGTGCCATGTTTGCGGTTCCGGCTCATCTTGCTGAGAGGAACTCATGATGACTGATTGTCCGTTTTCGAAAGCATAGTCCTCCAAAAACTTGACGATGGATTTTCCGATTCCTTGTCTGCGATGTTCCTGCTCGACGAGGACCATATCGATGCAGGGAATTTCCGACCAGAATAAGGTGAACCGTAGGAATCCGAGGTGAGTGTCGCCTTGTTTTGCGACTATGTACTCCTGCCGCTTGATTTTTTCTTCTACCTTACCCTTCGAAAGATGATCGTTGTTTGAGAGATAGTCGATATCTCCTGACGTGGCGAAGCCGATAATTGGATTCATTGCGCTGGTATCCAGGAATCATGGGTGAACCTGTGAGAATTTCAAGAGTTTTCACCGGGCATATTCTGCATTCTTGCATCAGCCGGAGGGGGGGGAGAGTTTATGGAATCCGACTTGACGCATCTTTCCTGTGTGCCATTCTTCTGAACAGGAAGCGAGTCATGAGCGAAATTACCGTATCAATTCCGGATCATCTGCTGCTTACGCTGAATCTCAGCAAAGACGAACTCGGCACGGCCATGAAGCTCGAGTACGCGGCCCGGTTGTTCGCGGAGAAGCGGTTGTCCCTCGGTCAGGCCGCCGCCCTCTCCGGCAAATCCGTGGCCGGCTTTATGGACTTCGCTTCGGAGAAAGGCATCCCCGTGATCAACCATGATCCGCAAGACATCCGCCGTGAGCTTGAGGATTTGGCCTCGCTGAAGCCGGCTTGATGCGCGTCATCGCAGACGCCTCCCCGCTGATGGCGCTGGTCACGATCGGGAAAATCGATTTGCTGGATCGTTTTTCCGCGACGGTGCATATTCCGCCTGCGGTGTTTCAAGAGATTGCCATACCCGAAAAGCCGTTCGCCCGCCTGTTGTCTGAATGGGCCCGCGACAAGGAGGCCGCTTTAGATACTCCCAAAGTTGCGGATGGTCTGGAATTAGCGCTGGGACGTGGCGAGTCCGAGGGGGAAGTTGAACTTCTATGAATTTGAGTAAACTTAAGGCTGAACTGGCTTCTCGGTATCTGTATGACACCGTATCGAGAAGATAGAGGATAATTCAAAGGGAGAACGTTGGCCGGATATTCTTGCCACAAAGTCCGATGGAAATAGGGTACGAATAGAGGTTGCCCAGAGGTATCGGGATGAGGGCGCAGGCGATGAGGGATCGCAGAGTCGCCGACGCTTTCAGGCCTGGAAAGACTTTGCATTTCGCTTGCGCCAGAAAATCAGGTCGTCTGAAACAGACCATCCCAATGGCCCATACTTTTATGGTTGCTTGAGTCTCAAAGAAGAAGGGTTCAAAGATCTTATTGCAGAGAGGGAGAGGCGCGATAAGGCGAAGACGGACTATTTCATAATCGCTGACGAGATTTCGGAGACGATACTGGCGGCATTGAAAGATATGCCCCGGAGTCCGGATTGGCAGCAATTGCCGATTGATACTGCTCGGAATAAATACATAGCGTCTGCCAGGGTGAAGGCATTTCCGGAAAAGGATATACTCTGGTGGGAACAGAGTTTGCTGACTTCAATCGCCTCTCGGGAAGAGATCGCAGATGCCGTGGCTGAGCGGGCGTAGCCCTGGAAAGCGCGGTGCCCCGCCGCCACCGCCGCCGGGCAGACGCCCAACAGGACTCAACTTTCCCCCATTTCCGCGAGTGACTTTTGATTGCCTGCCTCGTCTATCTTCTATATAGAAGCATTGTAGGAACACTTACAGCGTTATGTCCCGGAAGCCCAAGACATCCCCGAAACCCCCACCGCGCCGCGCCGCCAAACCCGCGCAGGCATCGGTCCAATCAACCCGACCGCCGAAGAAATCCTTCCGCCTGCTGCTGCTTCTGATTCCCGCCGTCGTTTTGATCGGTGGCGGCGGCGCGCTCCTGGCGTTCGCGCTGCCGGGTGCCGCCCCGGGCGACGGCAGCCGCACATTGAACTACGAGGTCCGTCCCGGCGTCGGCGCCTACACCGTCGCGAAAGAGCTACAGACCGAGGGCATGATCGCTTCGGCGGATTGGTTCCGCATGTGGCTGCGAATCACCGGGCAGAGCGGCGCCATTAAGGTCGGCGTTTACGAACTGAACGACGGCATGTCGGCGCAGACCGTCGCTGCAATTCTTACGGAAGGTCGCGTGCGGCTCACCGCGCTCACGATCCCCGAGGGCTGGAACCACCGGCAAATCGGCGACTACCTGGCCGAGAAGGGATTCGTCGAAGACCGCGAGGAGTGGCTGCGCATTTCCCGCGATCCGGAAGTCCGCACGAAGTACGGCATCCCCGACGACACCACCGAGGGTTATCTTTTTCCGGACACCTACATGGTGGCAGAGGGAACGAGCGCCGAACGCATTCACGTGATCATGATCGAACACTTCTTCGAGATCCTCGAAGAGGTTGCCGGCACACGTAAGGTTACGCCAGACATTCGCAAACGCATCCTGCTCGCTTCGATCGTTGAGCGCGAGGCCGTGCGTCCGGAAGAGCGGCCGCTCATGGCGCAGGTGTTCTTGAATCGCCTGGAGCGGAACATGCGTCTCGAAAGTTGCGCCACGATTCAGTACCTGTTCGAAAAACCCAGGCGCCGTCTCTACGAGAAGGATTTGCAAATCCCGTCGCCCTACAACACGTATCGCAACGCCGGGCTGCCGCCGGGGCCCATCTCAAATCCCGGCCGGGCCGCCATTGAGGCCGCCTTTGAGCCGAAGCCGAGTGATTTTCTCTTTTTTGTCCTTAAACCGGACGGCTCGCACCATTTCTCGGCGACCTATGCCGAGCATTTGAACGCCAAAAAGAAGTACATCGACTCCTGAAATCCGCCGATACATCCCATGTGAAAGCGGAAACTGTCGAACGAGCGAAATCATTGCCGGATAAACAGGACCAGAAACAGACCGGCGGAGCGCAGGCGAAAGACCTCAGCAACGTCGCGTCGCGTTTGAAAGCGCATCTCACCGAACTCGAACGCGAGTACGTGCGCCTGGAAGCCGAGCTGAAGAAAAAGAAAGCGGCCCGGGCGGATCGTGAAGCCGCCGACGGTGACGAACGTGCGCGCCTGGACGAGCTGCACTACAGCGTTAAGAAGTCCGAGGCCTACGCCAAAAAGCAGCGCGAGTTCCTCGACAAACTGAAAGTCTTTCACGAGCGCAACGAATCACTGCTCAACACCATCGCCGATCGCTTAGGTGACCTTGAGCGTGAGTTTGTCGACGGCGCCCCCGAGCAGGCCGGCGACCGCGAACGCCTGCGCGGCGAACTGGTGTCCATGCTCTCCGAACTACAGACCATGCGCCAACGCCGTGAGACGTTGCTACAGAAATTGCAATAGTCAAGTCGCTTCTTCCGCGCGGGGTCACGCCCAAACTAACTTCAGAACATCTACACTTAGATTCGGAGCGTTCCCGAGTCGAAGCCATCTTAAACAGCGCGTTCCCGAGTCGCAGCAGTCTTAACCGGTCAGCACCGGCATATCCGCCAGGTACTGCTCAATCCCGCTCATGATCATCTCGACGGCCACGCCGCCGATGAACAGGGCGTTGGTGCGCATGAGGATCGCGAAGTACTTGCCCAGCAAGGTTTCCGACGCCCCGCTCAGCCGATCGAAGATCACGTGATACAACACCAGCACCACGAAGTTCACGGCCAGCACCCCGCCGATCAGGCCCAGGGAGATCGGAGCCGGGTGTTCCCGACCGATCAATAACGCCACCCAGATGGTTCCCGGCCCCACCATGTACGGCAGCGAGATTTGCGTGGCCAGTTCGGAGATGTCGCCGCGAAAGAGCAGGTTGCTGCCCGCGCCCTGGGTCACGTAACGATAAGCGATGTAGAGCATGATCAAGCCGCCGAAGATTTGCAACGAGGCCAGGCGGACCTGGAAGATCGTGCTCATGATGAAGTCGCCGAAGAGCGCGAAGATTACGAAGACCCCGTACGACAACAGCGTGGCGCGCAAATGCACGCCCATGAATTCCCGCGGGCGCAGGCGTTGCATGAGCTCACTGAGATACAGCGTCTGCGCGAAGGGGTTGAGGATCACGAGCATTAAGAGAAATTCTTGCATGTTCAGCCGCTTATGGTGTCGTCGATAGGATTGTCCTCGATGAACTCGTCAAGAACATAAACTTCTACCGGATCGGTCTTACCGCGAATTTCCATGGTGCCCGCCGGCCGCACGCTGACGTGGTCTTTCACGGCCTCGTAGGTCGCGGCGTCCATGACGATGTCCACGCCGCCCTCGATGACCTTCGTCTGCTCCTGGAGTCGTGCCGCCAGGTTTACCGGATCGCCGAGCACCGAGTACTCCATGCGTCGCCAGCTCCCGACGTTGCCCGCGAAGATGTTGCCCGTGGCAATGCCGATGCCGATGCGCAACGGATCGCCGCCCGGCGTGCCGCCGGTGTGTTCGTTGAAGATCTTCACGTAGTTGCGCATGTAAGCCGCGGTCTTCACGCAGTTGTAGACGTCGTTTTCGCCCGGCTGCGGACAACCGAACGTGGCCAGGATGCCGTCGCCGGTGAGTTTGTTTACCGAACCCAGGTTGCCGAAGACCAGGTCCATCATGTCCGTAAAGATGGTACTCAGGAAGTCCGCGAATTCGTTGGGATCCATGTGTTCGGCGATGCCCGTGCTGTTGCGGATGTCCATGAACAGCAACGAGGCGTCGAGCTTGGTGCCGCCCAGTTCGGCCTTAATTTCTTCTGAAAGAATCTTTTCGACGAGGTCGCTGGAGAAGTACTTCGATAGCAGGCCCTTCTCACGCTCCAGCTTCGCGTTGACGTCGTTCAGCCGGCGCTTGTACTTGAGCAGCTCCAGAGAGTTCTGAATCTTGAGCGTCAGCTCGGCCATGCGAATGGGCTTCGCAATGAACTCGGTCGCCCCGCTCGACAGACAGACGATGGTCGTTTCTTCGGAGTCGTCCGAGGACATGATCATGACCGGGACGTCGGCGGTCTCCGGGGCTTCGCGGATCTCTTTGAGAACGACCATGCCCGGCGTGTTCGGCAAATACAGATCCAGCAACACGAGGTCCGGCACCCAGGTTTTGAGAAGATCCAGGGCCTCCGGGCCGTCGTCGGCGGCGCGGACCTCGTAGCCCAGCATGCCGACGTACTGGCGGACCAATGCGAGTTGATCAGGATCGTCCTCGATCACGAGGATACGATCCGCGGTGCCCGTTGCAGTTGTCGAATTGTGCACTTCGTTCACGGTTCAACCGCTGACGACTTGTTTATAGAAGGGATGGTCCTGAATCAAAGCGTAGCGGCCCTCGCCGAACTCTTTGGCCAGGAGATCTTCGGCCTGGTAATGTGCGACGAGCGCATCTTTGCGGGATAGGTCGCGTTCGAAGAGGGGAATGCCGATCAGCTCTCGCGCGACGAGGCTGCCCAGGGCGGAAAGGCGCACCAGGTCGGACATCTCGCCGATGCGGGCGGCGTCGAATTCGTGTTCGGAGATGATTTCTTTGAGTTGCTCCGGCAGCTTCCAGGTATTAAAAACCGTGCGGCCGATTTCCACGTGGTCGGTCTTGAACGTTTCCCGCTCCATCTCCACGAAGTCCCGGTCGCGTTTCTCCGCCGTTTCCAGGAGGAGCTTGTATTGTTTCGACTGGTTCAATGCGAAGATGGTCATGCCGATTTTATGCAGCAGGCCGCCGACGAAGATCTCGTCCTTGAATTCCTTGTGGCCCAGCTTCTGGCACAGCTCCTGGGCGACCAGGGCCGCGACGATGGGAAACTCCTGTAAGTACTTTACGAGCATTTCGCCTTTGAGCGAGCCCGAGATGCTCTGCGTGGAGAGCAGGATGACGAGGTTCTTTACCGTCTTTAAGCCGAGCAGGGTGATGGCGTCGCGCAGGGTCTTGACCTTGCCGGAGCGACCGTAGAACGCGGAGTTGGAGATGCGCAGAATCTCCGCGCTGACACCCTTGTCCGGCGTAATGATTTGTTCCAGGGAGTAGCTGCTGGCCTTGTCCGAGTTCGGGTCGAACTGCATGACCTGGATGGCCACCATCGATAGTGGAGGAATTTTAGTTTCGGAAAGGTTCTCGTTCATATGGTTACGGCAACGCGCGGTAAATCAGCCTGTGGACGCATCCTGAGATTACTCCGGGAATCCAACAATACTTTTTCGTCGCGTAAATGCGTGCACCTCATGAGCTACCTGTCTTCCGCCAGCTTGCAATAGATGCGCATGTCCTCCAGGTCAAGGCGGTCCAGTTCCAACTGCCACTCTTCGCCGAGAAACGCCGGTCGGCCCAGGGCCTTGATGTACGCGGAGAAGCGGTCCGGCAGGAGCAACTCGCGTTCGTCGGTCAGATGAAAGGCCATGACCACCGCTTCGGCGGGCAGCCCCTCGATTTCCAGAAAGACCCGATCGAATTTGATTCCGGTAATGAACCCGGTGAATTTGGTGATACCTTCCTGGCGTACGTAACGCAGGACTTTCAGTTTGAAGATGTCCCGCTCGGCTTCCATGGCCGTGCGTTCCTGTTCGCTCGTGTGAATTGCCAGCTCATCGACGTCGTCCCGGGTGTAGGGTTGCTTCTTGCGCTGGATCAACGCCTGCAACGAACGATGGACCACCAGGTCCGGGTAGCGGCGAATGGGTGACGTGAAG
This sequence comes from Leptonemataceae bacterium, assembly GCA_965227295.1. GTDB lineage: Bacteria > Spirochaetota > Leptospiria > Leptospirales > Leptonemataceae > JANSYA01. Next base: position 2,326,568 of record OZ245742.1, read on the forward strand.
TGACAGTAGTTCTCGAAGCCCAGGCCCCAGTGACCCCGCGGGTCCGGGGAATACACCGCCTGCATAAACGACCTCAGCATGAGCACGTGAAAGGTATGCAGCAGTCGTTCTCCGCCGACGTGTTTTTCGACAATGCGCATCACTTTTTGTAACGACGTGCCGCTGGTGTCCTTGAGTTCGGCGGGGATGTTGTATGAACCGAAGAACTGGTTCAGGTTCTCGGCCTTGCGCGGGTCCATGGGATCGTGGACGCGATACAAGGTATGCGCCTTGTGTTTCTTTAAGTACGCCGCGACGCAGGTGTTCGCGGAGAGCATGCACTCTTCGATCAACATGGACGACTTCAGTCGCTCGCGATAGTTGATGCTTTCCACGCTGTTGTTCTTGCCGACCTTGATCTTCGCCTCGGGAATGTCCAGGTCGATGCGGCCGAACTTCATGCGCCGTTTGCGTTGGGATTGCGCGAGCTTCCAGATCTTGCGCACCATATCCGCGATCTCACGATCCGGGAATTCGTGCGGCGTCTGATCGTCGTCGTCCGGTTTCGGCGCGGGCCGTTTGCCTTTGCGTCCCGCGGCTTCCGGCGGCGGCGGGATTTCGTTCGCGCCTTCGAGAATGTTCTCGGCGGTTTCGTAGGTCAGGCGCCGGTCCACGCGGATCACGGACTTGTAGAATTCAGCCGCCGTAAGTTTGCCGTCGCTCAGGCGAATCTCCATCTCCGCCGTAAAGGCCAGGCGATTCGTATGCGCTACGAGCGAACACAGATTTTCCGAAAGCGCGGGCGGCAGCATGGGCACCACCCAGTTCGCCAGGTAGTACGAGGTCGCGCGGCGCCGGGCCTCTTTGTCCAGCTCCGAGTTCTGTTCCACGTAGTAACTCACGTCGGCGATGTGCACGAAGAGTTTCACCGTGCCGCGTTTGTGTTTTACGAACGTCAACGCATCGTCGAAGTCTTTGGACTCCGCGCCGTCGATGGTGATGGTCGGCAGGTCGCGCAGGTCCCGGCGGTTGTTCCAGTCGCGTACGTTCTTGCGATTCGGCTCTTCGTCGGCCTTCGGAATTTTCACGTTCGGATAGGCCGTTTGCAGATCATACTTCAACATGATGCGCGCGAAGTCCGGATCGAGGTCCGAGTCGTCCTCGAAGCGTTCGAAGATCGCCTCCTGCAACTGCGCGCCCTGGTGATAGACGCGTTTGCCGGTAAGCTTCACGATTACGATGATGTCCGGTTCCAGGCGCTCCACCGCGTCGGCGGAAAGTCGCGAGACGTCCGCCGCGGCGACCAGGCGTGAAGGCAGGTCCAGGACTTCCCCGGCCACGCCGCCGGCCTTCGGCCGCGTGAGCAAACGCATGCGGTGAAACGAACGCGAACGATTGACGACGTCCAGGACCTCGCCTTCGAAGCGGTCCCGGGTGCGATCCTTGAGGCGAATGAGCACCTGATCTCCGGAGAGCGCGTCTTTGGTGTGCGGCGGGGCCACGAAGACGTCCCGGGCATCGCTACCGGTGCCGCGGACGTTGACGAAGGCGACGCCCTTGGGACTGAAAGAAATCTTGCCGCGGAGCAAGAACGGTTTGCGCACCTGGTAGAGGCCGTTGCCCACGGAGCGCAAGGCGTCGAGTTCTTCCAGGGCTGAGAGCAGTTCTTCGAGGTACTCTTTGGCGTCGGCCGACATTTGCGGTTCGCGTTTGTTTTTCTTGTTCGGCTTGCCGCCTTTGCGGTCGCCCTTGCGGCCTTTGTTCGAGTTGGACCATTCGGCCAGTTCCCGGCGCAGTTCACGGAGTTTGATCTTCTGGCCGGCGTGTTTTTCTAAGTAACGCAGTAATGGTGCTGCTGAGGGTAGTTTCATAGTGTTTGTCTTTTTGTTTAAGTTTGATTTCGGTGATGTTAGCCCGGAGTCAGGCCTTCCGGGAATTTTGCCCGGGCCGGGTCTTCGCGTAGATACACCGGCAGGACTTCGCCGAAGCTGCGCGCCACGCCGAAAGCGGCGAGTTCGCAGAGGAGGCGCGCGGAGGGAACCCGCGGCCAGGCCTCGAGTAAATCCGCACGTGCTCCGTGACGCACGTACGCGCGTACGGCGCCGAGGTCGTCGGCGAAGTAGCGCGGTGTCTGCCCGCGTTCCGCGCAACGATCCATGAGTTCGTTCGGGGCGATGTCCAGGAGTTCGACGTCGTGATGCCCGGTGTTCCGGGCAGCGTCCGTCGACATGACGCAGGCGTAGGTGCGCTGCTGTTTGCCGTCGATGAGCACGGCCAGGTCCGAAGTCCCGGCTTCCATCTCGCAGGCAATGCAGTAAGCATAATACCGTAACGAAGAAACGGCACGCACCGGGATGTCCCAGAGCTGCGCCAGATTACGAACCAGGCCCACGCTGATGCGCAGTCCCGTAAACGATCCGGGACCGACGGCCGTTGCGATCCAGTCGGGCCGCTGGATCTTGCTTTCGCGCAGCACCTCGCGCACCACCGGCACGAGTTGCTGAAACGATTCCCGCGGCGCTTCGAAGGAACGCTCCACGGATTGTCCGCCGTCGATGAGGCCCACGGTGATCCAGCGATTCGTGGCGTCCACGGCCAGACAACTTCCGGCCGGCTGTTGCAGGGCACGACTCATGTTCCGTAGAACGCGAAGACGCGCCCCTCCTCATCGAAGTCGTACTGCCCCGAGCCGGCGCCGTGCGCATCGTCGATGCTTACGTGCAAACGAAAGATCGGTACGGTGTCCGCGGACGGATAGTAGTCCCGGCCGCGTTCCCACCACTCGACGGCATGCAATTGCGGGCGATCCGCTCCGACCGCGGCGTCGCGAAAGCGCCCGGCCCAGCGATCGGCGAAGTCCAGTTGTTCGAGTTCCGCGGGAGTACTCAGGCGGTACAGATCATAATGATACAAATCGCAAACCTTTCCTTCGTAGATGTTAAGCAGATTGAACGTGGGGCTGTTGATCAACCCGGCCACGCCCAGGCTCGTTCCCAGGGAACGTACGAAGGCGGTCTTGCCGGCGCCCAGTTCGCCTTCGAGAAACAGGAGCGTCAGCCGGCGCGGGTGCAGATACTCGGCAAAGATCTTCGCGGCCAGCCGTTCCGTGCCGGCGAGATCCGCCGTGCGTTCTTCCAGCAAGAGCTTCGCAGGAGCCGGGGTCACGACGGCGGCCGTCCCCGGCGACGGCCCTGGCCTTGCGAGCCGGCACTGCGCCGACGCCGGGCCGCTGTCTTCCGCGCGGGCGCACTGCCGTCTCGTGTGTCTCGTTGCACGCCGGCCTGCCGGGCGAAGCTGCGTTCCGACGCGGGTTCCGGGCGCGAACGTTCCGCCGGGGCCCGACGCCGTGGCCGCCGGAGGTCTTCGTCCACCGACGGCTCGCGCAATCGCCCGAGCACGATGTAGGACGCGCCGAGATACGCCAGCACGACGATCAGCAAAAAGAACGCGCTCGCCGCGCCCAGGTAGTCCGGGTCGAGGGTGTCCGGTATGATCAACAGCGCCGGATCGTACCAGGCGATGAGATGATAGAACAGGACGTAGAAGACGAGGCCGTAGACGGTGAAGACGATCGTAAACAGTATTTTCTGAACGGAAGTCACGGGGAATCGTTGCCGCGCCGCGCCTCCGCTCAGACGGTGCCCGGCATGATGGTGATGACGGGCGGCATCTCCCAATTCGTAGCGTTTCTGTGGGGCGGCGGGCCGGTGATGGCGTTTCTGATTGTACTCTCCGTGCTGATTCTCGCAACCGGCGTGTACTGCTACCATCAATTCATAACGCTCCGGACGGTCAATCATCCCGTGCACGCGCGTATGCAGGAATTGCTCCGCCTGTATCCCCGCCTGGACGCCGACGACGCCTTCGACCTGGCCGTCTACGGACTGCGCCGGGCGGTCCACTGGCTCGCCTACCTGGCGCACATCGCCACGCTCTCGGGTTTGCTGGGCACGGTCCTGGGGATCCGCGAAAGTTTCAGCCGTCTCTCCGGGGCGAACACCGCCATGTTGCAGATCATCGCGTCGGGGATCGATCAGGCCATCGCCACGACCATCGTGGGCCTGAGTCTGGCCATACCGGCGCTGTTGTTGCACTATTACTTTCGCGATCAACTGCGCCGCGCGGAACTGGAACTCCCGCTCCAGTTCGAACAGCGCGGACCGGAGATGGGGACGTGAGTCGTCGGCGCCGCCGCCGCGCCGAGAACGGCGAGGGCGGCGAAGATCTGCCGCTTACATCCATGCTGGACGCGGTGTTTATTCTGCTCATTTTTTTGATGATTGCTGTCAATTTTCAGGAGTCGGCTCTAACCCTGGATTTGCCCGAGGTGGCCGAAGCGCCGGGGACGGGCGACGACGTCTACGCCACGGTGCTGGTGGATGCGGAGGAACGCATCTTCGTGAGCGGCGGCGGTTTACAACTGCGCGAGGTGCAGGACGCGGAACTCCGCAATGTTGCGGAGGGCTGGTCGCGGCGAGCGATTCGCCTGGAAGCGGACGCCGCGGCGAACTTCGCCGCGGTGGTGCGGGTGTTCGACGCTTTGCGATCCGCGGGGGTGGAGCGCTTGCGCATCGGTGTGCGCGAAGCGCGGTAGCAGCCGGCCGCGAGTCACGGGAAGGTTTGCAATATTTTCTCTGTACGTTGTTGTTCTTCTCAGGCCGGCGGTTATGATCGGAACAACGACGGTGTATTAGAGAAATGTTAAGATTTTTTGCGCGACAGCTACAGCTTCCGATTTTGTCGGCCGTGTTCTTTGCGTCGTTCTTGTTCGTACACACCTCACTCTCCGCGCAAATCACCTGCACCGGTACCGCGTGCGACTATATTCCGCTGACGCCGGAAGAGTACAATCAGGCCTTCTACGAGATTCAGAATCAGTACACCCGTGGTCTGTTTGACGATATGGCCGAGGCCCTGGTCATCGCAAACATCACCACGCCGTACATCGGCACCGTAAATTTACAGGGCGTAACCTTCGGTGCAAACGTCGGCGCCGGTTATACGGAAGGCAATGAGATAGACATCGACGTGCCCGGCGTCGGCATCATTGAGGATATTCCGTCCGGCGGTGCGGCCATCAACGGCCGGCTCTTCGGCGGCGTGAACCTCGGCTGGTTGCTCAGCCAACCCTTCGATCCGTACGCCGAAGACGAGAACGGCGATCGTCGTACGCCGTCGCTCCTGGCCCTGTCGCGCTTCGACGTTTATTTCGGCGGCTTCAAACACACGCAAACGTTCAGTGACGAGTACAACATCGACGGACGTCTGCGGGCCACGGTGCGTTCCGAGAGTTTCGAAGTACGCTATCATCTTATAGAAGGCAGCGAGGTCTTCGGCGGTCCGCTGTTGCGCTTTCGCGGTGTCTCCCTCGGCGCGGGGTACGCGAGCAGTGCCCAGCGCCTCCGTTTCGCTCAAGAAGATACCGAACCCCTGGGCCTGAACCTGGTGGAAGGCGTGCGCCTGGAGTGGATCGGCCAGAACGTGGCCCTGCTCGAAAACAACGTGCGCAGTACCATGATCGAATTGCACACGGGCATTCAGTTGCTGTATTTTTTGAATCTCACCATCGGCGGCGGCATTGCGAAAAGCAAAGGCCAGACCGATTTCTTCCTGACCCGCTACGGTCCCGTATACGTCTCGGGCTCGGATCCGCTGTCGGCGCTACTGGGAAACAATTCCCAGGGGAACGCGCTGCTCACCCTGAGCCTGCTCGAACAGGGCGAAGTACCTGAAGACCTGCATTACCTCAAGGGCGGCGTGGAGTTCAATCTCTGGGCGCTGAAGATCGGCATTCAGGGCACTATGACCCGCGCGAACTACGGGGCGAACGTCGGGTTGCGCTTCGAGTTTTAGTCATGGTCGCGTTTGCGCTCGCTCGCCGCCTGCGTGAGTTGATGGAGATGGAACAACTCTACGCCGATGAGGACCTGGACCTCGGTCGCCTGGCCGACGCATCAAGCGTGAGCGGCCACCAGCTTTCGGAGTAGGTCGCAGCGTCCGGGAGTATACCGCCGGACGTCCATGCGGATCACACCGGACGACCCGGCCCTTTGCATGATGCATACTCCTCTCATGCAGACGAGCTGTCTGCGGGAGGTATGCAAATGGACTTAGACTCTTTATCGTTTTTCGAAGCCGTGCCCTACGTCTTCCTGTCCGACACGATCTTCTGGCTGGTGCGTTACGCGCTCTTCGCGGGCGCGGCCTTTGTGTTCGTGTATTTCGTTGCGCGGAAATTGTTTCCGGCCCGGCGCATCCAGAAGCGTGAGCCCGGCGAAGGCCGGCGCCTCAAGGAGATCGGCTGGTCCGTCGCGACGATTTTGATGTTCGCGACCATGGCCCTGGGCATCTACGCGCTCAAGCGCAGTGATACCACGTTGCTCTACATGGACATCAATGAGTACGGCTGGCTGTACTACGGCTGTTCCTGGATCGCGCTGATCCTGATTCACGACGCCTACTTTTACTGGATGCATCGTTTCATGCACTGGGGGCCGGTCTATCGATATGTGCACTCGGTGCATCATCGTTCCACGAATCCGTCGCCGCTCGCGGCGCTGGCGTTTCATCCCCTCGAAGCGCTGCTTGAGTTTTCGTTCATGTTCCCGTTGCTCTTCGTGCTCCCGATGCACTTCTCGATCCTGGCGTTGTATCCTTCGCTTATGTTTCTTTCGAACGTCTACGGGCACCTCGGCTACGAGTTTCTGCCTTCCGGTTTTGCGCGCTCGAAGATCGGCCGTTATTTGCTGACGTCGTCGTTGCACAATGCGCATCATAAGAAGTTCTTCGTGAACTACGGCTTCTACTTTTACTGGTGGGACCGCTGGTTCGGCACGATCGACCCGGAGTACGAGAACGACTTTCGGAAAGATGCGGACGGCTTCAGGCATTTGAATCTTACGTTAGCGATTGGAGGGGCGCGCGGTAGCGCGCGTCCGGAGCGTAGCGGAGGAACGGAAGTGAATTCATCTCTTCCCCACCGAGCGCGTAGCGCGGAGGGGAACGCCCTTATAAGCATTAACTGATGATAAGTTTGCCGATCTGATTCTTAATATAGCCAAATTATCAAAATGCTTATTTGGGCGCCCCGCCACTGCGTGTGAGGGGGAACACATGAATTCCGCCCCGACAAGCGGGGCGGAATTGGTCGGGCTGCTACAGGCTCCGCTTCGCTTCGGTCCTGCGCCTTCGGCTTCGGACTCGCGCCTGTCGGCGCGACCTTGCGCATCCCTGGCGCGAAGAACTGGATTTCGGTGAGTTTTCTCACCCAATCAACTGGCCGCCGCCGTCGGCCTGCTGCGCTTTGATCATCTCCATGGTTTCCATGGCCTCGGATTCTTTTTCCATGACGAGCGCCCGGCCGGCGTTGCCGAGCTTCGCGAGAATCTTCGAGAGCAGGCGCAGGTTGCGCCAGGATTCCGGCCGGCGCAGGCGATAGCGTTCGCACCAGTCCGCCGCCGTTTCGTAGCGGCGGTCGCCCAGCAGGATGCGCGCGCCGGCGTAGAGAAAATCGGTGTCGTGCGGGAAGTCGTCGAGATACTTTTCGGCGGAATCCGCGGCCTCGGCGTGACGACCGAGCTTGTAATATGCTTTCGCCATATGTTTGTGCAGCTTCGTACGAAAGCCGTCGCCGCCGAATTTCAGCAGTTCCCCGGCTTCTTCGAGTTTCGCGAGGACCGCCTCGTAGTCCGGTGAATCGCCGGAGGCAAGTTTGCGGGCCTCAGCCAGAAGATCGTGAAACTTCTGCGGCGGCTGCTTCGGCAAGGCCTGACCTTCGCCGTAGGATACGCGCATGAGCGACAGGTCGTCGGTGAGTTGGCCGACCTTGCGAATTTCGCTGACGATGCCCTCGAGCCGGCCGTCGGCCGTTTCCACGTGGCGCAGAAAGAGCGAATCGTCGGCGTTGATTTCCCGATCGCCTTCTTCGTCCGTGCCGATGAGCAGGTCGTCCCGGCCGTCGGAGCCGATCAAGAGGACGTCGCCGTGTTGCAGCGGGAAGACCTGGATTTTTACGTGCCGGTCGTTCACGTCGGGATAACCGATCTTCTGTAGCGGGTCGTCGTCTTCGATGAAGTTCGCCCGCCCGTCGCGGTAGAGAGCCATGCCCGGATGTTCGGCGTTGATGTAGTACATGGTGCCCGTGCGATCGTCGATGACGCCGAGGACGAGGGAGATGAGCATCGTGGCGTCGAAAGACTCGAAGACGCGTTGCAATTCGACCAGGCTGTGCTTGATCCAGAGCTCCGGCGTTTGCGACTGCACTTCCAGGGAGATTTTGGAACGTTCCATGTTCGCTTCGAAGATGGACCCCAGCACGAGCACACCGCCGGCGCCCTGCAGGGACTTGCCCATGGCGTCGGCGTTCAAAAAGACCGTACAGTTGCGCCCGCTCAACTGAAACGTATGCGCGACACAGAGATCCCCGCCCAGTTGGCCGTCCCACTTCTTGAATCGAAACTGCTTCTTCTGGAGCAGGTAGTACTCCACCGAAACGGAGTCGCTGCGCACGAAGTTGCCGCCGAGCGGTTTGATCAACTGCGCCGTGAGAAAGTAGTCGCCGTCCTGCTCGAACTTCATCTTCGAAGTGGCCAGGAGATGGTCCTCGATTTCCCGGGACAGCGTGGTCACCTTTTCCAGGTTGGCCTGGTTCTTCTTAAGTTCTGTTGTGATGGAGTTAAACGCCGCGGCAAACTCGTCGATCTCGCCGCCGTGGCTGCCGACGGGCGTTGCGCTGAGGTCGGCGAACTCCTTTTGTTCGGCCAGGGTGCCGGCGGCCCGGGCTTCCCGGCCGACCCGGCGAATGGGCGTGACGACCAGCTTCATGAGAATGAGCACGGAGACCAGAGCGCCGGCCAGGCAGGCGCCGGCAAACACCGCGAGGAAGAGCATGTCTTCCGTGGACGGGAGCAGCAGGCGCGCCGCAAAGAACACGCCGACGCAGTAGGCGACGAGCAGGACCGGAACGACAATTACGGCCAGGGAAAAACCGCGGTACCAGGGCACGGTCGGGGGGACGGCTGCGTTCGACGAACTCATCGGAGAGCGGATGTTGTGAACGGCCGCACACGGCGCGGCAAGCGAAAAAGTGGTTGGGAGTCAGCTCCGACGTTGGCGAGAACGCTTCAGGCGGTCTCTGGTTTTCGCGTCGAGTTTTTCCACGGCCGCGCGGAACGCCGTCGCCGAAATGGACGAAAGATGGTGTTCGAGGAAGGCCAGGGTGTCCTCGGGATAGACGTGCCCGGTTTCCCGCAGGGTCCAGCCGAGCCCCTTTTGCACGTAGATTTTTTCATCGTCGAGGAGTCGGCGGAGCAGCGGAAAGATCTTCGACTTTGCCGGGCTGCGCTTTCGCAGAAAGGCGTAACACAACAGGCTGACCACGGACTGCCGCCGCAGCCAGGGATTCGGCGAGGCATTCCAGTCTTTCAGAACGGGGTAGACGATCTGCGGCGCGCGTTCGTGAAAGTCGGCGAAGATCTTCGAGAAACGATCCGAGTGTTCCCAGTTGTCGCAGCCGTTCCGCGGATCGCCGACCCAGGCGGCCAGTTCGGGAAAGTGCAGGGCGACGTCCGGCCGGCGCGCGGGATTCTTATGCGTGGCCAGGGCCTCGTAGTAAAGCAGCGGCTGGATCTTGCTTTCGAAGAGCGGGGACTCGTGCCACACCTCCGCGAAGGACGCGAGCACGGCCTCGGGTTCCGGGGATTCCCGCGTAAACGAAAAGCCGGCCTTGTGAATCTTACGCAGCGCGGGCAGGGCCAGGCCCAGGGTTTCCAGTTGCGTGCCGTAGATCGACCGGCGTTTCGCGGCGACGTCCTTCGAAATGCGCGCGGCCTTTGCGGCGGAACGGCAGGCGGCATCGACTTCGGCGGCGGGAGACATGGTCGGAATCGCGCAAACTGGAAATCGGTTCGTCAACGGAAAATTCAAGGCGGCGCCTCCGCGGTAACCATGCCCCGATCGACACCAGAAATTGTGCTTGTTTCTCCATGCGATCTGATTTGCATTATATCATGAGCGGAACGGCCGGAACGAAGACGGGCATGGGCATCGCCGCGTGCCGGGACTACGCGCAGCGCCTGGCGCGCGTCCTCGATCAGCAGGATTGGAGCGGCGTCGAACGTCTCGCCGAAGACATGCGCGCGGCCTGGACGTTTCACCGGCAAATCTTTCTGTGCGGCAACGGCGGGAGCGCGGGCAACGCGGTCCATCTCGCCAACGACTTCGTCTACGGCGTCGCAAAGAACAACAACGGCCAGGGCATGCGCATCCACGCGCTACCGGCGAACACCGCCGTGATGACCTGCCTGGCCAACGACATCTCCTACGACGAAGTTTTCTCACAGCAACTCAAAGTCATGGCTCAGAAGGACGACGTGCTGGTGGTCCTCTCCGGCAGCGGGAACTCGCCGAACGTCGTCCGCGCCCTGGAAGTGGGTCGGGACCTCGGCATGCGGACCTCGGCCATCCTCGGTTACTCCGGCGGTAAGTGCAAAGAACTCGCCGACAACGTCATTCACGTTCCCGTGGACGACATGCAGATCAGTGAAGATATGCAGTTGATCGTCGGGCACATGTTGATGCAGCAACTGTGTGATCATCCGCCGGGTTGATGGGTGTTAGTCTGCGTCGAGGGGCGGGGTTCTTGATTCAATCTTCTTGATTCCAATGAGGGCCAGATCCAGGGCCGATACTTTGAGAATCTTGATTTCACCCGAAGCCAGCCAGAATAAGCGTTTCGGGTAAGATTTATACTTCGCGATTTTCTTTTTGAGCCATTCGGTTTTCTTTTTCATCTCCTGGATGTGTTTGCCGCTTGTTGCCGGATGGACCTCAATACATACGATCTCCTCGTACCGTTTACGTTGTATGATTGTGAAGTAGTCCCACCGTGCTTCATTGGGTTCGCTCTTCTTGAAGCAGGTATCGAGGTCGAGGCTATGAGTTAGTGCGCCTGGTTTGCGGAGGCGGATCTGCTTCCGGTGTTTTTTCTGAATTGCTTGCCAGTTGGGTTGAAGGCATTCCCTTAAATTTGGGTCATTACGGATTGTCGCAATCAGTTTCGACATGTTCAGTCCTGATACAAGTCCGCAATCGTATCCTGAATTCGGTCCGTGAATTCGGTCATACCGCCCCAACTGGATACTTCATCTTCGTCGGCAGATAAGTCCAGAGAAGATATGTCAATTGTATCAACACCTCGATTGCCCGGCTTGAAGTAGTAGGTTTTAAAACTCTTCGTCAAGCATTCTTCTGCGAGTTCTTTGGACTGTCCCGATAGATCGAATAATTCCATAAAGGCACGAATGCGGCCCCGCGGTTCTCCTTCCTGAATGCGTTGAATTGCCCATTGCAATTCCAATACATGATACGAATGTGTTGAGACAATCACCTTGTAGCCGCGGTTCAGTAGTTCCATTACTGCAAGCATGATTGAGCGAATTGCGCGAGGATGGAGACCCATCTCGGGTTCCTCGATAATTATTGTTTCGATCTTGCCCCGCGTTGATATTGCGGCAGAGGGGAGCAGATAATAGAGACCTAAGAGGAGTGGGGTAAACTCCCGTTGTCCCGTGGACCAGAGCATGATAGGTAGAGTCGTATCACTATTTGCAGGAGTCAGTACCAATCTCTTTTTCAGGCCGGTCTTTTCAAGGCTCAGTTTGGCGCCTCGAAATAGGCTTTTGTCAAGCGATGCCCGAATCGCCTTCTTCAGGCGATCCTGCGGAAAAACGAAACGCCCACTACCAAGGCCCTGATCCATAAGATAGCGAATGTTCTCGCTAAAATCCTTTAGTACAAATGGATAAGAAAGGTCGAAGCCCTGAAAAGGCGTCGGCCAGCCTGACGCAATCATCAGAACCCGTTGCGCAGGCACGTAAAAGGTTCGATTGTCCGAGCCATCTGTACGAATTTTGCTGTTGATCTTTTGTTCGATCGCAAATCTCTGTTTGTCTATGCGCAGTTCCGAGTCGGCTCTGGCAATCTGTGACATGCCTTCTCCTAGATAAGCTTCCAGGAAATTTGCACCATTGCCGTCCCAATCAAAGCCGTGGCGCCTCAGCGTCTTAACGATATAACGATAATCCTGCACAAGTCGCAAGAACTGCAGAAAGATGCTCTTCCCCGTTGCCTGAGGCCCCACCAGAACCGTGAGATCCCCCAGTTCGACGTCGGCCCGGCGAATCGGGCCGAGTTCGTCAATCTCTAAGCGCATGTTCTTAACTTCTACCGGTACTGACCTATCTCAGGCATCACCATCTCACCCCAGGAACGATAGCCCTCTTCGCCGAAGTGAATGAAGTCGATGCCCCCGCCCGGCAGGGGTTGTTTGTAGCCCTCGCGAATTTCCGGAAACTCGTGCGAGGCGATCTCGCGCCAGAAATCCACGTAGGTGACGTAGCTGTAATCCTCGGTGGCGTACTTAAGCAGCCAGTTGTAGTACGGGGCGATGGCGTTGGCCTTCCACATGAGCGTCGGCGGCATCGAAGACTGGTAGATTTGCACGCCCGGTACGCCCTGGCGAATGCTCTGCCAGATTTTGCGCGTGTTCTCCAGGGTTTCGGGAATGCAGCGCCCCTGTAAAAGATCGTTGCCGCCGATGGAAATCAGCACGGCCCGCGGGCGCCGCGCGACGATGTCGTCCTGGACGCGTTGTTGCAACATGACGGTGGTGTCCCCGCCGATGCCGGTGTTCGCGACGTCGACGCCCGGCAGGTACTGTTCCATACGCGGCGGAGTGAATAACGCGGCGATAGAGTCGCCGGTGATGATGACCTTCGCCGTGGGTTTCTGCGCCGCCTGCTGGGCCAGCAGCGCGCGGAAGGCCGTCCAGTGCTTGAGGTACTCCTCGTCCTTTTCACGGAAGAGCAGTTCCTTCTCGCATTTCTTTTCGGTCTGGAAGTAGTCGAAGCCGTATCCGGCGCCGCGGCGGTTGGGCCCGCAGGCGGCGAGCAGCGTGAGCGTCGTCGCGGCGATGACTAATAGCTTGTAAGTGGATGTTAGTTGCATATCGATTCCTTTGAATGTTTGCGCGGTGCGCCGTCAGGCCTGGATCACCCCGCTCAGTTTCGGGTCCGTACGATGTTTGCCGGGCAGGGTATTTTTGCGTTTGCGCTTACGTTCCCGACGTTTGCGCACGCCGTGCATGATGCGGGCGAAGAAGTTGCGTGCCCGTTTTTCCCGGCCGTGGGTTTCCAGCCAGTCCAGCACGAGCGGGTAGACGTCCTGAATGGCCCGGTCGCCCAGAACCAGACCGGTGTGACAGTAGTCCAGTTCCACGCCGGTGTCCCGGCCGAGGATGACGAACTTTTTCTTTTTGCTGCGCGCCCTGTCGTAGGCGAAGCGGACCGACTCGGGCAGGGCCACGTGATCCCGCGCCCCGGCGACGAAGAGCGACGGCGCGCTGATGTTCTTCAGGCCCTCGCGATAGTCGTGGCTGCCGTCGACGGTGGTCTCGCGGTTGGTGTTGATCCAGCCCATGAACTGCCGCGCCAGCCCGGCGGAGATGTTTTCAATGCCGTTTTTCATTAAGCGGCGGATGGTGCGCGAGCTTACGTTCTCTTTGCTGTAGATTAGTTCTTCGACGGGCGTGGTGAGCCGGCCGGTGAGCGGTGAGATGACCTGCGCGCCGAACTTGAAGTCGATGATGTCGTTCATCCAGGGATGATTCGAAAGCGCGCCCCACATGGTACGCTTCGCGTGATCGATGCGCCCGGGCCCGCCCAACGATACGAACGCCGCGATGTCTTCGGAGCCGGGCAGTTCGCGACCCATGAAACCGTAGCAGATCATGGCACCCATGCTGTGGCCGACCCAGGAAATCTTCGGGGCGCCGGTGAGTTCCCGGGCCTTGCGAATGACGGCGGGTACATCGTACTGCACCAGGTCGTCGAAGTTGAAGTCCTTGTAACGATGGCGGGAGGAGTGATACGACTTGCCCACGCCGCGGAGCGACAGTACAAAGACCGGGAAGCCGTGCTGCTTTAAAAAGAAGGCCACGCTGTGGGAATGATCCAGGTCCACGCCGTACTTATTGTTGGCGATGCCGTGGCTTACGATCACCGGAAACGCGCCGACCCGCGGATACGACGGGCGATGGAAGTGCATGGCGATGTTCCAGCCGTCCTCGGTGTGCGCGTAAAAGACTTGATCGGAGATGTCTTCGACGCCGTAGAGCTTGTCCCAGACGATCAGGAAGATCGGGTAGAAGAGCAGGATCAGCAGGATGACCAGGGCGAGGACCACGGCCGCGCTGCCCAGGAGCACGGCCAGGAGCGCGATGACGAGCATCGACGTGGCGATGTAGATCGGGTCCTTCTTTTTTTTCTGCGGGCCGAAGAGCATCGGCGAGCATTCCAGCACCGCGTCGACCGGCGGTCATCTAAAAAACGCGGCCTGGCGCTGCCGCCACGGCTTATCAAATGAGGGGTACCCACTTGACGTACCGCTCCCGCGCGCCATTATGTCGCCCCGGCCATGAACGTTTTCCAGGGTCCATTCTTCGAACTCCAGGTGCCCGAGGACTGGGAGCAGGAGATCATCGAAAACATTCCGGCCTTCTACGACCTGGACGCCGGCTGGGTCCTGCAAATCGCCGCCACAAGCAATCCCGGCGGTGCCGCCTACGATCCCGACACGCAAATGCGCACCTACCTCGAACAGAACGGCCTGGAGTACCAGGACGACCGGGTCATGCGCTATCAAAACGCCTCGGGCCTGGAATGCCTGGCCTGTGAGTTCATCAAAGACAATCGCTTCTGGCTGGTGCAGATCATCGTGCGCGGCCCGCGCATGTTGCTGATCATCTTCAATTCCGACGAAACGCCGGCGGCGGAGCTGGCCCGGGACATTTCCGGGGCGGTGGGGTCGATCCGCTTCTTCGAACCCGTGGAAACCCCGGAGAACTCTAACTGAATTTGCATGAATGTTAAGCGCGCAGTGGTCCTCGCGTCCGGCCGCGGCAGCAACTTCGCCGCGGTGCTGGAGGGTGTACGCACGGGCGGCATCCGTAACTGCGAGATCGCGACGCTGATTGTTGACCGCCGGGGCACGGGCGCAGAAGAAATCGCGACGGCGGCGAACGTGCCGGTCCGGGTAATCGCATACAAAGATTTCGCCGAACGCAGCGAGTACGATGCCGTGTTGCTTGCGGCCCTGCGCGAACTGCAGCCGGATTTTATTCTGACGCTGGGTTACATGCGCATCCTCGCCCCGGAGCTCGTGCGCAGTTTCGCCGGGCGCATCATCAACATTCATCCGTCGTTGTTGCCGGCTTTTCCCGGCATTCATTCGGCGCGTCAGGCCTTCGAATACGGCGTAAAGCTTGCCGGTGCCACGGTGCACTTCGTCGACGAGGGCGTGGACACGGGGCCCATTATTTTGCAGGCGGCGGTGGATGTCCCGGAGGGCGGCACGGCCGACGATCTGGCGGAACTCATCTTAACTGAGGAACATCGCATCTTAGTGCGTGCGGTGGATTTGTTTTGTAACGATCGGCTGAGCCTGGAAGCGGGCGCCGATCAACGAAAAAAAGTAAGGATATACACATGAGCGACATCATCAAAGTGCAGCGGGCGTTGCTTTCGGTTTCGGACAAAACGGGACTCACGGATTTCGGCCGTTTTCTGGCGGATGAGGGCGTGGAGCTAATTTCCACCGGCGGTACATTACGGGCGCTGAAGGACGCCGGTGTGCCGGCCCTCGCCATCGAGGACTACACGGGCTTCCCGGAGATCATGGACGGGCGCGTGAAGACGCTGCACCCGCGCATTCACGGCGGCCTGCTGGCGTTGCAGGACAACGCCGATCACGTGCAGGCCATGCAGGACAACGACATCCCCGGCATCGATCTTGTCTGCGTGAACCTCTATCCCTTCGCCGAAACCATCGCGAAGCCAGGCGTGAGTTTCGAAGACGCCGTCGAGAACATCGACATCGGCGGGCCCACCATGTTGCGGGCGGCGGCCAAGAACTACGGCTTCACCACGGTCATCTGCGATCCCGCGGACTACGCGGCGGCCATGGAAATGATCATCAAACACGGCGGCATTCCGCGGGATGCGTCGCTGGAGTTCGCGCGCAAAGTGTTCAATCGCACCGCCGCTTACGACGCGCTCATCGCCGGTTACTTAAATGATCGGGCGGGGGATCGTTTTCCCGAACGCCTCACGTTAACGTACGAAAAATCCCAGCCCTTGCGCTACGGCGAGAACCCGCACCAGAACGCGAACCTGTATCGCCCGGCGCTGGACCTGGCCAAAGAGCGGCACGTCGGAAGGGCGAGCATTGAACAGTTGCAGGGCAAAGAGCTGTCGTTCAACAATCTGCTCGACTTCAACGCCGCGTTGCGCGCGGTGCTGAGTCTTCCGAAAGAGGGCGCGGTCATCGTCAAACACCTGAATCCCTGCGGCGCCGCCGTCATGAAAAACGGCGGCAGTTTGAACGACGCGTTCCTGCGCGCGCGGGCGTGTGATCCGGTGTCGGCCTTCGGCGGCATCATCGCGCTCGGCACGCGCTGCGACGAGGAGACCGCGAAGAGCATCACCGAAAACTTCGCCGAGGTCATCGTCGCCCCGGAGTACGACGAGGCGGCGCTCGGGGTGTTCGCGGCGAAGAAAAACCTGCGCGTGATCCGCATCAAAGACGCGAGCGCTTACCTCGCAGGCGAGCCGCGGGAAATCCGCACGATTCTCGGCGGCGCGCTGTACCAGGACCTGGACGTGCGCGTGGCGCAACGCTCCGAATGGAAGGTCGTCACTAAAGTACAGCCGGATGAAGCTACGCTCGACGCTCTGGATTTTGCCTGGCGCGTGTGCAAACACGTGAAGTCCAACGCCATCGTTTTTACCGGTGACGCGGAGACCCTGGCCATCGGCGCGGGGCAGATGTCGCGCATCGATTCGGTGGAGATCGCGGCGTCGAAAGCGAAGAAAGCCGGCCTGGAACTGAAAGGATCGGTGGTGGCCTCGGACGCCTTCTTTCCGTTTCGTGACGGCCTCGACGCCCTCGCGAACGCCGGTGCCCGCGCCGTGATTCAGCCGGGCGGTTCCGTGCGCGACGAGGAAGTCATTGCCGCGGCGGACGAGCACGGCGTGGCGATGGTGTTCACCGGCATGCGGCACTTCTTGCATTGAGGGGATTTTTGTAGACAGGGCGTCGTCAGGGGTTCGTATGATGTTATGGCGAGCGTAAAACGTGTGGTCCTGGATGCGATTGAGCAACTGCCGGAGACGGCGGGGTACGACGAAATCATGTACCAGCTCTATGTCATGCAAAAGGTCGAGGCCGGCAGGGACGCCGCCCGGCGTGGTGACACACTGAACGTCGATGAATTGCGTAAAGAGATGGAGGCATGGTAAGATGGACCAGGCCTGCGTCGCGCGATCACGGTCGATCTATGATGGGTCGCACGGAAAATTGCCCGAGTCCGGTATAACTCTTCGCGCAAGGGATTGGAAGGGTCGCGGCTTTAGCCGCGAGTCCGGAGCGTAGCGGAGGACCGAAGCCGTAAGGCGGAGCCCTGGAAAGCCCGGTCGCCGCCGCAGGCGGCGATGCGCCCAAAAATGTGTTTAACTGATTGTGGACTTCGCTCTTTGAATTAAGCCCCCGCCTCCCCCATCCAATACGACAACGCCAGCACCGGCCGCTCGCCGAGTTCCCGGCGCCGGTAGTTCACGAACGCCGGAAGACACTTCGCGCGGAGCGTGCTGGAAAAAAACTATAACTTTATTATCTTGCGACGGTGAACACCGGCCATTCCACCATCGACGTCGATCTCATTCAAAAGATTGTCGGAGGGGCGCCGGTTTCCGGGGTGTCGCGCGCGGAGGCCATTCGCCTGTACCGCAATGAAGGCCGTCGTCTGTATCCGCTGCTCCTCGAACAACTCACGTTCCAGCGTTGGGACGAAGACGAGGCCGAAGATTTGTGGCACGGCATGCTGCGACACAAGCGCGAACTGCGCCGTAAACTCGGTCGCAATCCCGGCGTCTTCGTTGCGGCCCTGGACTATCTTTCCAACGTTCGGAATATCTTAAAAGATCCGGCCATCATGTCGCGGGATACCGCGGAGACCATCGTCGTGTCGGCCGTGGCGGACGATTTGACCGGACTCATGGACCGGCGCGCCGCTTACGTGCGCCTGGGTAGCATCAAACAAAATTGCCAGGAGAACGGTAAGTCGTTCAGTGTGATCATGCTGGACCTGGATCACTTCAAGAACTTGAACGATACCTACGGCCACGAAACCGGCGACGCGGTGCTCAAACACTTTGCCGATGAAATGCGCTCCGTCGTCCGCCGGAGCGATCTCGTGGCTCGTTTCGGCGGCGAAGAGTTTCTCATGGTCATCAGTGAGTGTTCCTTCGGCGGCGCGAAGAAGGTCCTCGAACGCCTGCGCAAGAATTTACGCGAGGCGCGCTTCGATCCGCCGTACACGTTCAGCGCCGGCATCATTGCGTATCCCGAGTACAGCCTTTCGAACAAGAAGCTCATCCGCTGCGCCGACGCCGCGCTGTATGCCGCGAAAGAGCGCGGGCGGGATCGCGCCGTGGCCTTCGAGCCCGGGCACCTGGATCTCATTGAATAAATAGAGTTGATCAGCCGGCCTGTTTCAGTTCTTCGTCGGGGGCGCAGGACTCGTTCTGGATTTCCTCGGTGAAGTAAATACGTCACATGTCCGGGCTGCGACTACGGACAGCCGCTTTGTCTCGTCAAAGTTAACTGACTCGTATCAAAACCTAAGCCGCCGGCCGTGCTCAAGAGACTGTTGTACGTCGCGCTATCCATCGTTGTCGTCCGCGAGAGCACGAACAAACTGCGACGCAAGCGGTCGCCGACCAGGGCGTAGCTGTAATCACTCGCGAGGGCGATGATGTAATAGTCCGAACCGAAGGGACCGAAGAACGCGACCTGTAACTTTGCGTTCACCCCGGGGTCCGTGACGACGGCCGTGCCGTTGATGGTACTCAACGATCCGTCCACGCTGTTCAGCCGGCATTGATTAAACACGCTGATGGTCGTGGAATCGATGATGCCGTAGGTGGCCGTGGTACACAGGCAGTTCGTATTAAAAAACTGCGGAATCGAAGCGATTTCGTACCACAGCCCGATGTACCGCGACGGGTCGACGAACGCCACGGTCTCCAGGGACGGCTTTGCCAGTTCCTGGCCGACGGCGATGCCGAGGACGAGCCGATCGACGGAGTCGTTCACCGCCGCGGAGTCGACGGCCTTGCAACCCATGCCGGTGAAAAACGTTCCGGCGAGAAGGGCGCAGGCCGGTATAAAAGTGCGTGCACCTTGCAAACATTTTTGAATCATGTTGCAACCTAATCATGCGCGCGCCGAACAGCCCCCGAAAAATTTCGCAGCGTGAATTCCTGTACGCAATGCTCATCGTGATGGCGGCCGGTCGTTGCGTCTCGTACGTGGACGTCGCCCCGGATCGCCCGGGCGGGGTGAACGCGCCGGTGCGCTGCGCATCCGCGGAAGATCAGCGCGGTTATCTCAAACGTTTGCGTTCTTCCGAACGTCCCGACGAGCGCCTGGACTACGAGTACCTGGACGCGGTCCTGGGGCCGGAGGACGTGGTGCTGGATCGTTTCCGGGTGGAGAATCCGCTACCGGACGAACGCGGTCCGTTTGCGGTGTTGTTCGATCTGTTTCGATTTGAGCCGGACTATGCGCCGGCGTATCGGGTGTACCTGAGCATGTACGGGGACGATCCGCTCTGCGGGACCGAGGCGCCGCCGGGGTACGAGTTGCTGCAAGAGTGAAGGGACCACTTAAGTGATCTCAGTAGGGATCGTCGCCCCGCTCGCGCAGGTCGCTGTCGTCCGCCCCGGCTCCGGTATCCAGCTCAATGTCCTGCGGTTCCATGCCCCCGCCGTCGAAGTCTCCGACATCTCCCGGCCCTTCGTCGTAATTGTCGTCGTAACTCTCCGCCGCGCCGTAGCCGCCGCCGTAATCGTCGTAGAACTCGTCGTCGTTCTCCTGCGCGGCGAGATGCAGGCGGTAGCCGCCGTAGATGAAGCACAGTCCGGCGTTGATCGAAGCGAAGAGGAACGTCATTTCGTGATACACGCCCCAGGTCGTTAAGTTGATCGCGCCTAAAGCTACGGCCAGCCCGAAGAAGAACGGCGTTTCCGCGGAGGCCAGGCGCGCCGGAAAACCGTCGGGGCCGCCCTGATCGAGGGCCGTGTCCCGGAGGGACGGCCAGACGACGTGCAGGATCACCAGAAAGAGAATCGATTGAAAGAAGTAGTTCGGGACCTGGTTCTCCGCGTGGTCGGGGGCGTGGGGCATGACGTTCGGCGAAAGCAGGCCGCCGAAGAGCGTGAGCACCCAGGCGATCAGGATGCCCGCGCCGAACATGATGTAGGCCGGGCCGGGGTCCCCGCGCCGGCCGGTGAGGCGCTCCACCTGGCGGAGCAGGATGTCCATGAAGTTCAGCAGTTCGTCGCGAGTGTAGGTGTCCTTGGAACGCACGAGTCCGCCCCAGTAGTCGAGGACGAGGATCACCCCCGCGAAGATCGCGAAGATCGTGAGCCAGACGATGATTTCTATGAATATCATGTTAATTTAAGCTGCCGGGAGCCTCAGCGATCATTGACCAGCATCTGCACCAGCGGCTGAAAGCGATCGTTGCCTCCCGGTTCCGGGTAGCGTGTATACGCCTTAACTTTCGATAAAGTTACCTCGGCCAGGGAGCCTTTGTGATCGAGGCTCACCCTGGCGCCGGTTTCGAGTTCGGTCCAGTTTTCGAATGTAAACTCGAGTCCCTTCAGCGGGAGAATCTGCACCCACATGTTCCAGCGTTGGGGCAGGCCGTTTTCGTCGGTGATGATTAAGTACGCATCGCCGGGGGTTACGCCGCCGCTTTCGAAGGTGAGCAGCAGCGCGCGGTCGCCGGCTTTTTTCACGACGGCACCGGGAGCGTTGAAAGTGGCGAAGGGATTGAGCCAGAAGAAATCGTTCACGTGATACTTGCGCGCCAGTTCGAAGGCCTCGGCGGCTTCGGCTCCGTCCAGCCGGCGTTCACCGTTCTCGCCGCGCTGGAAGGCGACGTACTTTAAGCTGCGATTGTCGTAGAGGACGCGGGTTTCCCGGCCCCCGGCGCCGAAGATGACCTCGACGAAGTCGCGTTCGAAGTCGCGGAAGTGCCGGTTGCCGCGCAGGTCGAAGACGAAAGAAACCGCGGCGGTGTTCTGCCAGCGATTCAGGCGGACGGCGCGTTCGATTTTGTCCGCCAGGGCTTCGGCGTCCGGGCCGGCCTGGGCTTCCGGAATCTCCGGTTCGAGGACTTTCACGGTAACGATGACGATGAGGCCGCCGAAGATGAGGATGGCGAGCAGGGCGATGAGGAGTTTGCGAATCATGTGATTGTGGTGAGTCGCCGGAAGTCGCGCCAGATGATGCGCAGCGAGTCCACGGCGTCCTGAATGTTTAACTGAACCGGATCGCCCTTATCGTCGCTTTTTTCAATCAAAATCAGGTGCGGGGCAAACATGCGGCCGGATTGTTCCGCTTCTTTTTGGGAAAGCGGACGCGCCTCGTAGCCGGGCAGGAGATTCACGGCGTTCAGGATCATTTCCCGGGCCTGGTGATCGTCCAGTTCGTCCTCACCGAGGGAGGCGAGTTCTTTGCGCAGCGCGTGGTAGACGACGAGGGCGAAGGCCCGGCTTTCCTTTTCTTTTTCGGACAGGGCCACGCGATCTCGTTATCAGCGCACGCAGCGTACGTAGTGTACGGTGTCTTTGCGCACGGTGTTCTCCGTGTTGAAGTTGTTCTCGGCGACGGCGTAGGCGTAGGCCTCGGAGCCGTCACTTTCGTTGGGATTGCCGGTGCCGGTCCAGAGGAACTTGTCGTCCGGCGTTTCGGGAAACCAGATCAGCAAATTGGAGCGCGTCTGGATGGTGGTCAGAAGGCCGCTCAGTTCGGTTTGTGACGGGAGGCGCCAGTCGTCGAATCCGGCGAAGGAGAGCTGGTCGCAGGAATCGAAGGCCGCGCCGGAGGTGGCCGTGGGGGCCACGGTGTTCGCGTCGGTGCAATCGGCGTAGTTGCCGGTGAGGGCGGCGCAGAAGGTCAGCGAGACCGCTCCGTAGACCGTGCCGCCGCCGGTGCCGGCGCAGTTGTTCAGGCCGCCGTTCCAGACCTGGCCCTGGACGCACTTCATCCAGGTGAGCCCGGTGTTCTGGGCGATGGTGCCGTTGTTGTTGTCCGTGAGCACACCGCTGATGGTCGCCAGGCTGAGGAGGCTGAGTTCCTCGTCGCCGTCCTCGCTTTCATCGCAGCCCGCCAGGAGCAGCGCCGCGGCCAGCGCCAGTATCCACAGAATCCGCTCTTTATTAGAAGATTTCATAGTTCCACCGGGGATTTATACTAACATCGTCCATTTGACGAGATTTTCAAGTGAAAGATCGGGGGGCGATTCCTGCGATCGGGACGTTTTTACCGCGGAGACGCCGGGGGTTTGGAAGAAGCCGGAACGGTTATTCTACTTGCAGCATTCTCGGAAATTCGTCAGGAGGTTAATGTCGACTAATCATGGGGCGATTCTCTCAAATGTCCGCTGTGTCGCTGTTTGCGGCAGTCCTGGTGTGTGCTCCGTTCGGCGCGCTCTTCGCCGCGGATGAGGCCGTGGACCCGTTTCTGCACGCCCAGGTGGCCGAGTTCCTGGCCGGGGAAAATCTCCCCGCGGACGACCTCTCGCTCCGCACGGACATCGACACCGAGCTGGACGAGGAGTTCGACGCGGCCTTCGAACAGTACCGCAAACTCCGCGCGCTCGTGGACCGCGAGGCCGAAGACGAGCAACGCAAAGAATCGTGGGGCTGGCAGTCGGGGTCCGCGCCGTTCGCGCTCGGTATCTTCGGCGACTCCGTGCCGTTTGCCATGCCGCCGCCTGCATCGCGGGCGCTCTTAGCTGAATCTCACACGTACTTAAGCAACTTCTCTTTCGCGGACGCGCAGGTTCTCGCCGCGATTCCGCTCCGGCCGGATGTGCCGGATCATCTTCGTAATTATCTGGCGAGGCTCCAGCACGCGGGGCCCGTTCACTAACTTTCTACGAGTAAACTCTATGAATTTCCGTTTCGCATTCCCTCGATCATTCCTGTCCCTGCGGCGGCGCTATCGGCGCTTCGCCCGCAAATCCAGACTCCACCGTCGTTCCCTCAGTTCGTTCATGTCACTGCTCTTTCTCGTGCAGTTCGTCCTCGCGCCGACGGGCGTCTTCGCGCAGACGTTCGATCGTCTCGATGAGGATGTGAACAAGAATCGCATCGGCGATTACGCGAACGCCGTCGAGGGCGCGGATGACGAGGATGATTGGAATGAGTTCGTCGGCAGCGGTGCGGATTTGTTGCGCGCGGAGTGGGAGTATCGCGCGGATCTGTTGCTCGAACAGGAAGTGACTGCCGGCGCGGCGCGGGAAGACCTCGAAGCGGAGAAGGCCCTCGCTCGTGAAGCCTGGGAAGCGGAACTGGACGACGAGATCGATCAGCGGCGCGGTCGGTGGCGGGCACGCACGGCGGCGCAGTCCCTCGACTCGTTGCTCGATGACATCGATTACGACGAACTGGTCGCCGCGGTGAACGATGCGAACGCGCTCATGTTCACCGACGCGGACGATGCGGCGACTCGCGTGGCGGCGTGGGACGCGATCGCGGGGAATCGCGCGGCGCTTGCGAAGGCGGCGTGGGAATCGCAGCTGGACGCGGAGATGGCGGCGCTGCAATCGCAGGGCGTCGCGCTGGGTGCCGAAGAACAGGCGGCGTTTCTGAGCGAGCTGGAGCGGCAGCGTTCGCTGGCGGAGTCTGTCTATAAATCCGAAGAGAGTGTTTTCGTAACTTCTGCGCGGCGTAAGTTTGTAACCGAGGCGAATGCCGGCGATGACCTGGCGCGGGCCCTGGCGCAGAGCACGGACCCCGCCGAGATCGCGCGTTTGCTCGTGCAGCAGACCGAGCTGGAGATGGAACGCCTGGGCGTGTTACCGGGCGATGTGCGGTTTGACGGTGTCGATGCGCAGTTGATTCTGACCGGCGCGGGGGATTATCAGGACCAGGTCTCGCAGGCGCTCGAGGCCGGGCAGTCGGCGTGGAAGTCGGCGATCGATGAGTTGATTGCGCGCAAGATCGGCTTTGATGAGCAGGTGGCGGCGTCGCGCCAGGCCGGGGAGAACCAGTGGGCGACGGCGTATACGACGATCTTAGATGCGCGTGAAACGTGGTTAGCGGACGTCGAGGCGCAGATTCAACGTGGTCTCGAAGCCTGGGACGCGGCGGAGTCCGGGCTCGCGGAGAACCGGCAGCTCGCCGAAGAAGAACTCGCGCGGCTGATCGAGAGTGATCGGCGGGAGTTTCAGGAACACAACCGCGGCATCGGCCAGCTGGTGAGCGGGGCCTCGCAGACGCTCGAAACGATCGTCGAAAACCAGCGCTGGTTTCAACACAAGATCGCCGATCTCCAGGCCGACATCGTGCGTTTGAACGGGGAATCGGAGAGCTTCGCCGACGGCCTGGCCATCGGCGGCACGCCGGAGTGGACGGCCTGGTATAACGCGCATCGGACGGATCATACGAACGCGGAGATGCAGGAGCGGCAGAATCGCATCAACGTCTATACCGGAGAACTGAACTACTGGAACAGCCTCGAAGCGGAGTACCGGCAGATCATTACGGACGCCGAGAGCGTCGTCCACGACCAGGACATGCGCGACGGCGGTAGCGGGCCCGGCTATTTTCACGATGACGGCACCGAGGGCGACGTGCTGCTCTTAACCGCCACGGAGTTTGAGTTAAAGCTGGCCCGGGCGCGCCTGGCGGTGCTCGAAGAAGAACGCAGTCGCGCGAAAGAGGTCTATGACTACGCGCTGGCCGCGACGAAGTTGAGCGCCGCGGAGATCGAGACGCAATTGGCGACCGCGAAGGACGCCTATGATCTGGCGGAGACCGAGTATTTGACGGAACTCTCGGCGCTGAACGGCGGCGGTTCGCAGAGCCTTACGCGGGTGGGGCTCTCCGATGAAAGCAGTCGCGCGGCGGGGGAGACGACGGACCTCGGCCCGACGCTGCTGGACGACGTGAACACGCGGGCGGCGGAACTGGAAACGGAGGCCCTGGAACTGGAGCGGGCGCGCACGGCCCTGGATAACGCGCGGCAGGCCTACGAACAAACCGTAAAGCTCCAGGTGTTAATTCAAAATCCGCAGATGTTAAGCGACATCGGCCTGTTGTCCACGGACCCGTACGAAGTCAACGAGGACGGCGAGAACGAGGGCCTGCGCTACGAGATCTTCAAGGCCGAAAAGGATCTGGCCGAGGCGCGGGAAAAGATGCGCCAGCAGGAGAAGGCCTACGTGCGCCTGCTGTACGAACGCGAGACGGCGCTGCGCAGTACGGGCTTTTTTAATCAGACCAACGAACGCATCATCTTACACGAGGAGACGAAGGATCGCCTGGCGGAGTTGAGCGCGATCATCGGCGGCGGCGATGCGCTCGAGGACAAACTCACGGCGCTCGCCGCGGGCACCACGCTTACGGATCTCTACGGCAACCAGGCGGCGGACGCGCTCCGGGATCGCATTACGGAACTGGCGGACGCTCTTGCGAACGCGGCCGGGCCGGTAACTTCGGAAACGCAGAACTTAAACACGGGCCTCGGCGACTTCGGGCCGGCCCACGCCGTGTTGGACGCGAACTTCACGGGGGCGGAGCGCGCAAGACTCACGCAGTACGCGGACCGGGTGGACGGCGTGCTGGACGCGCTTGCGGACATTAGCGGGCTCGACTGGACCGGTCTGGGTCTGCCGGACATGCGCGCGCTGGCGACTTCGCTCCGGGACCATTCGACGGAACCGGGCACGCTCGCCGCCGACTACAGCACAGCCTTTAATGATTTGCAAACAGAACTTACGGCGTACCAGGCCTACGCCGCGGCGAACGCGGGGGCCGAAGCGAGCGCGGACTACCAGGCGCGCACGGCGGCCGTGTTGATTGCGACGGATGAGTATCGCCTGGCGGCGGCACGCTACGAACAGCGTTACCAGCTCGCCCGGAGCGCGCAGGCGCAACTGGAGACGTTGCTGGATCGCGCGCTCACGAGCGGGCCGATTCTTACGGATGCAACGTTGACCGGGGACGCGCGGAGTGCGGCCCTCGCGACGATCACGGCGCAGAAAGACGAACACACGGCCGTGAAGGCGGAAGCGCTCGCGGCGATCGAGTCCGTGGACGCGGGTTTCGAGGCGCTGGTGGAGGCCTTTACGAATCACGGTGAACGGTTGGGCGAGTATCGCACGGCCCTCGGGGAACGCAATCTGGCCTACCGTGAGGCGGGGGATTTCTTAACCGAACTGCACGAGAACTTACGCGGCAGCCTCGCGTCCCAGCGTTCGCAACTGGGTTTTCTGCTGGATGAGAACGCGGACGAGGCGTTGCTCGAATCCATGGACGCGGAACACCGGCGGGGCCTCGCGACGGCGGCGGCGGAGACGAACCTGCGGGCGATCGAACTGCTCGAGGGTTATCTCGGCGTGGATCGTGACGTGAATGTGCTGTTGATTGAAGTGACCGAGGACATCAACCATCGTCTGGCAAACTATGACGCCACGGACGCGGGCCAGCGGCGGGAGCTGACGGCGCTGCGGGCCGTGGAGCAATACGTGGGGCGGAGCGCCAATCTGCTGGCGAATCTGTCGGAGGACGAGCGCGCGGAGTTGCTCGCGGGCCTGGCGGACGAGCGGGACTTCGCGATCGCTCTGCGGGATTTCTACGTTTCGGACGGCGTGATGGACGACGCCGAACAACTGGCGATTCGCAGCGGCGGCAACCCGGAAGAACGGCGGTTGCTGTCGGCGTACTTCAACCCGCCGGCGCAGATGATGTTCGGTGAGGCCGCCTTCGGCGCGACGGCGGCGGAATCGTACTTAACTTCTCAACACCGTAGGTTTGCGGAGCAGGTGCGCGCGGGGCTGATCCAGAGCGCGATTACGGATCGGTACCACGAGGAGCAGGAAAACAAGATCACCGGCCTGATCCAGGAAATGAAAACGGCCGTGCCGGCGCTCGCGAGTCTGTCCGCCTCGCAGCTCTACAACGACAGCGAACCGGTGGATCCGAGCGGCCTCGCTCACGATACGGACGCAGAGGACGCGCGCCGGGCGATTCTCGCCTCGCTTTTGAGTGCGGCGGGCAGCGAAACCGGCGATCGTCTGACGGCGTTGTATGACATTGCGCAGCTGGAAACGATCTACGGGCCGGCGATTGCCGTGGAAGTGTACACGGACCTCGCCCGGGTGGTGGACGGTTACGGGAGCGCCGGGCAAGAACTGGTGCGCGCGTCCCAGGCGATTGTCGACCAGGCCGCGGAGTTCGACGCCGAAGTGGACGCGCTCTTAGATGCGTACGATGCAAAGTTAAGCTACGAAGGGCAACGGGATCGCGTGGCGGCGGCGCTGGCGCTTTTGGAGTACGAGGACCCGGCGAGCGGTTCGACGGCAGCCGTGGGGCAGGCGGACGTGGACGCGCACGTGGCGAACCTCGACATTCCCGGCGGCGATGATCCGGCGGTGGATCATCCCGCGGACTGGACGCCGGTGGACGATACCGACGGGGACTCGCCGGGAGATGCGGGCTGGGATCCGTCGTACGAAACGGAAGTTTTTGTGCAGCCGTACGCGGGGCTCGACGCGAGCGAACTGGAACAGGATCGCGACGACCTGAATACAGCGCTCGCCGATTGGGACAACAAACGCACGGAGCTGGATACGGCGATTGCGACGTACCGCGCGGCGAAGGCGACGTTCGACGCGTTCGTGGCGGCGAACCCCGGCAGCGAGGGCACGCCGGCCTACGAGGCCGAGATTACGACCTATGCCGCAGCCGTGAACGATATGTACTTCGCGTACCGGGAGCATAATAACTTTTTTACGGCTCTCGAGTTCGTGGCGGAACGCAGTGCGGCTTCCGGGGCGACATTTTTCGCGGCGGCGCAGGCGATCGATGCGAGCGCCGTGGTAACCACGGAAGAGTCGGCGTTCTTAAGTGCGGCGGATGTATTGTTAACGGAGCGGGACGACCGGGCGCAGACGGAGTTTGATTTTACGCAGGCCGCGGTGGACGTGGGCACGGCGCGCAACCGTTACACGGAGGCGGAGAGCGCGCTCGCGACGGAAACGACCGAGGCGGATGATTTTATTGCGGACCTGGGGGACCGGGTGGATGTACGGATCAGCGCGGTGAGCACGGACGCGGTGAGCGCGAATGAGTTGATCGACGTGCTTGCGGAGCTGCGCCGGTTTTTTACGGAGAAGCAGGCGCGCGGGGAGGAGATCAATCCGACCATCGTGAATTCGCTGGAAGCGGCCGGCCAGGTGCTGGACGAACTGGCAGCGCTCAAGGATTACCAGGCGCGGGGCGCGAGCGTGAGCGTGGAGGATGCGCGGCAGGAACGGACCGACGCTCAGGAAGAGAGCGAGCAGATGCAAAAGTTCGGTGAGGTGCTGTTAGAGCTACAGCAGTTCATTGCGAACACGGAGGCGGCCGGCGCCGGCCTGCACGAGCAGGGCGCGAAGATCAAAGAGCTGCTCGCGAAGTACGAGAAGGCTAAAGACGATTACGGCAGCGTGTATACGTTCAGCGCCGAAGTGGAAGACGCGATGACGCTCTTGCGCGATCACGCCTGGGCGCAGCACAAACGGCAACTGGTGGACGCGTATCTTGCAAAGCGCGGGCAGCTGAGTGTGGACGAGTTCATGGAGGACGTGGTGGAGGGCCGCTTCTTTAGCCAGCCGGTGAACCCGAATCAGACGGAAGCGCCGACAGTAACGTTCGGCGGCGGGGTTGCGCCGGAAGCGGAAGAAATCAGCGGCGATTTCCTGGGCCAGACCCTCGACGCGGCGCAGCTAAGTGAGGTTCGCGCACTGTTAAGCGAGTACGCGGCGCGGGCGCGGATCGACGACGCCGGCATTGTGGCGGACATTGACGCGTTGCTGGCGACGGAAGACGCGGCGGTGCGCGCGGCGATCGAAGACGAGGCACTGGTGACGGTCTTTAATAACTTCAACAGCGCGAACGCCGTGGGGGTGGGCAATCATGCGCAGCTTCCGGATGTTTTGAAAAACTACGGCCTCGTGAGCGCGTATGAAAGTTACGCGGTGTTGCTGCAACTGGATCTGGACGACGCCGACGACCGTACGCTGGCGATGCAACGCTTCCTGGACACGATGACGACGGAGAACCGCGCGGCGGCGGAGCCGGTCTTAAGTGAATATCTTACGAACTTTGACGCGCGAAACCCTTCGTTTTACCTGCCGGCCGAATTGAAAGCGCGGCACGCGAAAGAGCGCTACTTTGCGATGCGCTACACGGACGAGCTGAGCCCGGGGGACGTGACGGCGCTGAACGACTGGCTGGCCGCGGAGAAATACGACGCGGGCGTGAGCGGGGCCGTGGGTGAAGCGGTGCGCACGGCGTACATTCTGGATAACTACTATGGTGAGAGCGCCGACGATTACTTAGATTCTATTGATGCGGACTTAACGGCGCTCACCGGGACGGGGGTGAATGCGACGGAACGACAGGCGTTCGTGCTGGGGCTCACCGGATTGTTGAGCGCGGCCGGGGACGCGTACGTGGAGCCGGAGGCGATGATCGCGGGGGAGGTTGTGTATGACAACTTTACGTTCGCGGACAACACGCAGGCGTTGAAAGAGGCGCTGCGCAACGAACAGATCGCACACACGGTGGAGCTGGCCGCGGCCGAACGCGCGGCGGTGCGGGCCGGGTACTTTTATGATTATAAGAGCGGGGCGCGGACGATTCGTTCGTTCAAGAGTTATGTGAACATCGGCCTGGGCGGTCTCGCGGAACCGGACGAGGCGACGCAGATCGCGGGGCAACTGGCGGAGCTGGAACATCAGGCGGAGCACCGCCTGGGAGCGTTCGTGGGTTTGGTGGAGCAGTACTCGAGCTTCGCGTACAATCCGGACCCGGCGTACGACAACAACCTGAACATCCGCGATACGATCGCCGAGATCAATACGGACTTTGTGCTGCAAGACGGGCAGTACGCGAAGAACCCGGACGGCAGCTACGTTTTTGAAGGCGGCTTAAATAACACTCAGGTGCGGTTAGACGAGTACGTGAACGCGAACACGGCGGCGTTTACGGCGGCGGACCGCGACGCCTACGCCCAGGTGCAGAAGTGGGAAGGGCAGGTGGATCAACTGCAGGAGACGATCGTTACCGCCGGCCAGGAGGCGGTGATCGTGAGCAACGCCCTCGGGACCTACGGCTCGGACGTGGGGGCGATAACGAACGCATTGCAAGGCGCGCGGGAGGAGTTTGAGCAACGCGAGAGAGACTTCGGCGAGGCGGAAGAGGAGTACGAGAACGCCGAAGACAACCTGCGCGACGCGCGCAACGCGTATCGGGCGCAGCAGGAGCTGGTGCTCACGAATTACAATGCGCTAAAGTCGGCCGAGGAAGAGTTAGACCGGCTGAGCGGGCTGCATGATCAGGCGGTGCTGGAGGAGTACTCGCAGCAGACGAACGAGCAGGGCGAGGTGGAGACGATCGGCGATACACTGGAAACGGTGCAGGCGCGTTATGAAGCGGCGGACGAGGCTTATCAGACTCAACTGGAAAAGATCCAGGCGCTCGAAGAGAAGTTAGACCGGCAGGTGACGAAGGCGGAGCTGGCCGCGGCGGCGGAGGTGCAGACGAATCGCCAGGAGACGGAAGACTGGGCCATGCACGCGATGCGGTTCTCGCGCGCCGAATCTATATTAGAAGATAAGATCAACGATCTGCATGTGCAGATCGACAACCTGAAAGGCCAGATGGAGTACGCGGGCCTGGGGCAACACTTTGATATATCGCGGAGTCGCTTCGTCGGCAAACGCCAGGACCTCGACGGATACCTGGATTACGGGAGCGCGGCCTACATCGACAGCGAACGCATGCATCGCGCACGGTACCGACACTTAGAAGGATTTTTGCGCGGGGAGATTGGTCCGTGGGATTTGATTTACAGTTCGCTCGGCGGCATCTACGCGAAACCGTATCTGGGAGTGACGATCAACTTCACGGAGGCAAGCGGCGGAATATATTACACGGATGTACCGGGCTGGAGCGAGGGCCTGCGCGTAAACAGCGGCGGACGGTACGATCTCTACGGCTTTGCGCAGGAGTACAACCAGGGCAAGACCGGTACGAATGATATTCTTTTGAATCTTGTAAAGGATCAGTTTCCCACCGCCTGGGACGGCGAGGCATGGGCGTATGCTCGCGCAACGACGGACGCGGCGAGTTTCAACAACGGCATGACGGCGTTGTACAACAGCGACGTCGCGGGACAGGCGGTGATCTACGCGGCGATGGGCGCGGCGGGCCTGGGATTTCTGTTTCAGTTGTATGCGAAGGATACGGCTTTTAAGGATCAACTGGATCGTGCGATGGATCGGCTGTACGGATTGCCGACGACGAACCTGGTGCAACAGGGCAACGAACTGAAGAACCTGTACGCGGAACTGCACCGGCTCACGGACATAGACAGCGTGGAGAAACTGCGGGACGTGCTGGACGATCCGGAGTACGGCTTAACCGCGGATGATGTGGCGTTAATCCAGGGCAGCGGAACGTTAGATCAACTGATCTGGAAGGGCGGCAAAGAGGACTTAAGCCTGGATGATGTGGTGGGCGCGAACGGCCTGCCGATTGCGCAGGATAAGGCGATTCATGATGAGTTTGGATTCTACGTGCGGGACGGGGAGTTCAGCGCGGGGAACATAACCGCGAATCCGACGGGGACGGACAAGTACGGACGGAGAACCGCACTGATGGTGAGCGCCGATGAATTCACGGACGCGCTTGCCGCGATGAGCCAGACACAGTATGAGATCGAACGCGAAGAGTATTTCAGAGCCGCGGAGACAATGACGGAAGACCGCGTTCAGGCGGACACGGTGACGATCCTGGATGAACGCGAAGAGTTCTATGGCACGTTGATGCAACAGGCCGCCAGCGTGGGCGTGCAGTTCGAGATGTACCGCGCACTCGCCGAAGACTATCACGGCGAAGGCGGCGTGGTAGACCAGGTGGCGGAGCTGGAGATCCAACAGCGAGTCGCATCCCAGAGACACGAATGGGACCTGCGCATGGAACAGTTCCGCAAGAAACGCCAGGAGTGGGGTGAAAACATTGCGCAGCTTACGAACGTGGGCGAGCAGAAGTGGAGCGACATGACCACCGAGATGGCCACGGCATGGAACGAGTGGCGGAAAGACTTCGACGCCGAAGCTAAGGCAGCGGAGGACCTGTACCTCGAACGTATTTCGGAAGCGATTGTAGACGAGCAAGAGTGGACGCAGGAATTCACGACGCTGGCGGCGCAAGGGACGGATGAGCAGACATTAAGAGAGCTGTACGAAGAAATCAACGCGATGGTGACAAACCTGAGAAGCGGACTACCGGCGGATATGCAGGTGGACATTAACGCGAACGAGATCCTGAACCGCGTGCTGGCGAACAAACCGGACACGCTGAATGAAAGCGTGGTGATGGCCGGGGAGTACGCGAACACGCAGATTTTCCTCAATGAACTGAAGGACCAGAACTTCGACAACAGCATCCAGGATCGTTATGATGATCTCAATGAACGTTACGGAGAAATGGCGCAGCGGCTCGTTAGACTGCAAAGCCTGGATAGTCTGTACGGATTGATTGACCTGTTCGATGAAACGATCGCAGAAGCGAACGCCAGATTACAGTTGCAGATGGACCAGAAGATGGGCCAGACGAACTGGGTGAAGATGGGTGATTTGTATACGAAGCAGATCAAAACGGCACAGGCAGTGCTTACGGGACAGCCGAGCATTCCTGTATTTGCGCCGTCGTTCCACGATTACTTTTACTTAAAGCCGGACCTGCGCAGCGAGGCGGTGGTGAAGGATTCGGAAGGCAAAGAGTGGAACCTAACAGACACTGAGTCCATATTAGCGGACGGCGGACCGAACAGCGCGGAACTGGAAAGCATGGTGCGGCTTGTGCGCAACAAACTGGAGAAGGAGTTCGAGCAAACCTACGATCCGGACGAGGAGGTGGACTACGAGGGCACCAGTGGGTTGGTGTTCATTAACTGGCAACAGGCGCTGGCCGATGCGAGTGCGGCGGCGATTAACCCCTCCACGTGCAACTTAGCCGAGTCCATGGATGAGTGCGCGCGGAACATTATGCAGTCCGGGTACACCGTGGGCCTCGTGGAAGGCGGGACGTTTGGACGGCACCACTTCGAGGAGTACTACCGCGCACTGACAATCCGCAATTTCTTCGACCAGATGGAAGCAGACGGTAGAGCCATGCGCGAGTCTACGGGCGGACGGATGGGGCGGGATTTCGGGACGAATTTGACGGCCTTGCACCGCGGTGCGGTGCGGAACATGAGTTCCGCTCTCGATGTGCTGGAACGTAATTCGAAGTACGTCCAGATGCTTCAGGTTGCGAACAGGCAGTTACCGATTGCTCAGGCGCAAATCGGCGCGGCGCGGCGCGGACTGGATCAATACGAAGACATGAACCAGCGTGTGCGAGTGGGCCTGAGCAAAGGCTGGCAGCGGAACGACGATGAGATCGATGCGGTGATTAAAGTCGGCGGCACGATTGTGGCGGGTGTGCTGTATGCCGTCTCGTTCGTCTTTCCTCCGGCTGCAGCCATCGCCTCCGGTGTTCTTGCGGCAGTAGGTTCGTACTCCGGAGTGCGCGGTAGCTACGAAGGCGGCACGAAAGGCGCGCTGGCGGGAGCGGCGAGTGTGGTGCCGGCGATCGTTAGTAAAGGTGCGGTGAATACAAACTTAAGCTACACGTTTCAGGAGGGCTGGAGTGTCGGTGTGGGCGCGGAGGTTTCGAAAGGCGTCGGCCTTGGTGTGAGCTATTCGGAACAAGCGGGTTGGGGTGGTAGCATCTCTCTCAGCGGCTCTCAGGGTGTCGGTCTTGATTTCAGCATTGGTGAGCAGGGTCGTTACGGTGTGGGCTTGAGTGTCGGCGGCTTATGGCAGACAGGGGATGCGAGTGGCGGTGCAGACCTGGGCTGGCGCGTTGGTTACAACACGGGGCCGGAAGGCGAAACCTATAGTGTCGGTCTGACGGGGTATGGCGGAGAGAAATACGGTCCGAATGGCAACGTCGGTATCGGTGTAACCTACAATCAGAATTTAGGTAACGGCTATTACATTAGTGGCGGAGCGAACGGCGGCGCCGGGTCCGGTTACTTCGGTGGAACGGCAAGCTGGAACTGGACGCGTTTCGGCGGCAGTTCGGCCACGTTCGGTCTGACGTATAAGCCGCCGCGGC
This sequence comes from Leptonemataceae bacterium, assembly GCA_965227295.1. Taxonomy (GTDB): domain Bacteria; phylum Spirochaetota; class Leptospiria; order Leptospirales; family Leptonemataceae; genus JANSYA01. The sequence goes on from OZ245742.1 coordinate 2,360,893, forward strand.
CTGATGATGACGGCAGTCCGATCGATACGCCGGAGGAGAAAACGGCGTTGGATATGTTTCTCGCCGCCGCACGGCGTGAGGCCGGTGAGGTCTGGGATGATGTCGGCGGCGGGCTTGGATGGCTGGGCGAGCAGGTGGCCGGCGGGTTTGGATGGTTGGGTGGTGCCGTTACTGGCGGTCTCGCGAGTGTGGCCGGAGCGCTGGGTTGGGAGAGTGGTGCGAATTGGATCCGAGGAAAGGGGTACTACGAGAACGCGTTGGTCGGAAATCTCGATTACTTCATGGATACTTCCGACGGGAGGCGAGTATACTGGGATCCCGAGAAAGGGGCGTTCTTTACAGAGAATCCCAATGGCAATGGGCTGATCCTGAGCAACGCTCTTGGCGAACCTGAGTATCTTGCCGGGCCTGGTAGTGAGGTTATGTTTCAGCAAATCCAAAAAGATCCTGAACTAGGTCCCTATGTTCATTACTTAAGAGACCTCTCTCATGAGATTGCGGTTCAGCTTGGAATTGAACCACCGGAAATGCCCGACCCGAGGGACCCAAACTTTGCGCAGAAATTTGAGGAATGGAAAGATATATTCCGAGCGTGGAAGCATGCTACAGGTACATCGGATCTTGTTGGGATGACCGGAGGGCCTATAAGGCAGCCGCCAAAATTACTTGACGTTCTCAGAAAGCTTCACACGGCCGAAGGTTGGCGTGATCTAAAGACTTATTTGAAAATCGCCTCAGGATTCGATGACACCAACGGGATGCGAGCACTCTTTGTTGGCTCCAAAGCTCCGAGTCTTCAAGACCTGGCAATGTTTGCGGCCATGAAAGATTGGAACGTCATTCATAGCGGCGGAACTAGAGTCACATTCGTTGACAGAGCCGGCAAGACTCAGTTGAATGTTCACACACTTGCTTTCGAAGGTAAAGAACGAGCTTTTCATCATGTATATAATCGAGATGGAATTCGGGTCGACCCCGTGACAGGGGATGCTATACCCGTGGGAGATTTTACTGGCCTCAAGGGGGCAAGCCTGGATAAACTGATGCAACGCATTCCTTCTCCGCACGAAGTGCAGGACTGGAGAATTCGAAAATTAACTCCGGACACTCACGGTGCCCTTGAGGGCTGGGAGTTTGTATGGCGTGAAAACGGTACAACAAAACGTTTGAGAATTCATTCGCCCGACGTTAAACGATCCGAGCATACGCATGCGGGTAGTGGTTGGACATTTAGATTGCAAGTAGGTAGACGCTATGTGGATAGCGACGGGCATATTCATGCAGCAGGAATCGGTAATGTGGATAGCCCGAACTACAATCCCGATGCAATAAATGAGACGCATATTCCGATTTACCTGGATTAATATCACCATGCTTGACCTGGAAGGAATAAGAACTCGCTTCAAATCAACTGATCGCGAAGTTCGCATCGCGCAGATTCATACCGTGGGAGATCATATCTACCCTCGCGGCGAACCACAGGAGATATATATTGATAACTTTGACGAAATTATCGATTTCCTAATTGGAGTGGTCGGTTACGAAAAGGATGAGGATGTCCGAGAGGAAGTTTTAACGGCGTTGTTCTATGCTTGCTCTTCCAGTACGCGAATTGAGAAGCATGACATATCCGCACTCCTTGAGGTCCTTTCCGACCTGAGTGACCAATCGCTGGAGTATGCCCTATCCTGCATTGGCTTTACGCATGACCCTCAGCATTTGGAAACTCTAAGGCGGTTCCTGGATCATACGTCGCCAATCGTAATGGACGCTGCACACGAAGCTATTTTTGAGATCGAAAATAGAAAGAACCGGGAGCTGTAATGCCGAAAACCTATCTCAGGTGACCTCCCGCCATTCATAACGATCATGACTCCCTCGCACGTGTCGCCGATTGTAGTTGCAAACGTAGATTGCTCGTCGCATACTTGCGAAAATGTGCCCAACAGGCACACCGAAATGTCTGATGTAATGGAGACGTTTCGGATGAGATCAGAGGATCTTTAACAGGCAAGCAGTGATAGTCTGAACGGACTGACTGCGGCGAGAAGAAACAGCAGAGGTTCGCCTCTGCCGAAACGATATGCTGAATTCCGCACACGTGTGCGGAATTCGCCGCTCCGTAAGCGCGGACCGTTCAGTTCTTTGCGGCTAATATCTGATTCACAAGCGTTGTGCTGGCGAACAAACCGGACACGCTGAATGAAAGCGTGGTGATGGCGGGAGAATACGCGAACACGCAGATTTTCCTCAATGAACTGAAGGACCAGAACTTCGACAACAGCATCCAGGATCGTTATGATGATCTCAACGAACGTTACGGGGAAATGGCGCAACGACTCGTTAGACTGCAAAGCCTGGATAGTCTGTACGGATTGATTGACCTGTTCGATGAAACGATCGCAGAAGCGAACGCCAGATTACAGTTGCAGATGGACCAGAAGATGGGCCAGACGAACTGGGTGAAGATGGGTGATTTGTATACGAAGCAGATCAAAACGGCACAGGCAGTGCTTACGGGACAGCCGAGCATTCCCGTGTTTGCACCGTCGTTCCACGATTACTTTTACTTGAAGCCGGACCTCCGCAGTGAAGCGGTGGTGAAAGACTCGGAAGGCAAAGAGTGGAACCTAACAGACACTGAGTCCATATTAGCAGACGGCGGACCGAGCAGCGCGGAACTGGAAAGTATGGTGCGGCTGGTGCGCAACAAGCTGGAGAAAGAGTTCGAAGCGACATACGATCCGGATGAGGAAGTGGACTACGAAGGAACGAGTGGGCTGGTGTTTATTAACTGGCAACAGGCCCTTGCGGATGCCAGCGCGGCCGCGATTAACCCATCCACCTGTAACTTAGCAGAAAGCATGGATGAATGCGCCCGGAACATTATGCAGTCCGGGTATACCGTGGGCCTTGTGGAAGGCGGGACGTTTGGACGGCACCACTTCGAGGAGTACTACCGCGCACTGACAATCCGCAATTTCTTCGACCAGATGGAAGCAGACGGTAGAGCTATGCGTGAAAGTACCGGCGGTCGCATGGGGCGGGACTTCGGGACGAATTTGACGGCCATACACCGCGGTACGGTGCGAAACATGGACTGGGCGTTGAATACTCTGGAACGTAATTCGAAGTACGTCCAGATGCTTCAGGTTGCGAACAGGCAGTTACCGATTACTCAGGCGCAAATCGGCGCGGCGCGGCGCGGGCTGGATCAATACGAAGACATGAACCAGCGCGTGCGGGTGGGACTGAGCAAAGGCTGGCAGCGGAACGACGATGAGATAGATGCGGTGATTAAAGTGGGCGGCACGATTGTGGCGGGTGTGCTGTATGCCGTCTCGTTCGTCTTTCCTCCGGCGGCAGCCGTCGCTTCCGGAATCTTAGCAGCAGTAGGTTCGTACTCCGGAGTGCGTGGAAGTTATGAAGGCGGCACAAAGGGCGCGCTGGCGGGAGCGGCGAGTGTGGTGCCGGCGATCGTTACCAAAGGTGCGGTGAATACAAACTTAAGCTACACGTTTCAGGAGGGCTGGAGCGCCGGTGTGGGCGCGCAGGTGACAAAGGGCATTGCCGCCGGTGTGAATTACTCCGAACAGGCCGGTTGGGGCGGCAATGTTAGCATCGGCCTCGGCGATTCACCGTTCGCTCTTGATTTGAGCGTGGGTGAATACGGCCGGTACGGCGCGGGGCTGACGTATAACTTTATTCAGTCGCCGAATGACGTCAGTAATCAACTGACCAGCGGCTTACGCGTGGGTTTTAATCAGGGGCCGGAAGGTAATACGTATAGCCTGGGGCTGAATGCTTCACTGGTGGATACCGTGAACAGCACGAGTGGGAGCCTGGGTCTGGGGCTGACTTACAACAAGAACTTCGGAACCGGCTTTTATGTGAGCGGCGGGGCCGGCGGCGGTACGCATAGCGGCGGTCTCGGTACAACAGCGCAGTATAACTGGAGCAGATTCGGGGAGGACTCGACGACATTCGGTCTGACGTACAGCAAGCCGCGGGATTGGGATGGTTCTGACGGTCCGAATACTCCTGCGCAGAAGAATCTGCTCGACCTGTTTTTGGCGTCCGGCACAGGGCGGACGATGCGGGAGTTCTTTGGGGATGTCAGCCGGATGGGTATGACCGACGCGGAGAAAGAACAGGAGTATCAACAGTACCTTGCGGCGAAAGAGAAGGCGGAGTTCAACCGATTGCTGAGTCTGGAGGGTTTCTCCAGCATTGGAGATGCCGCGTTGATGGGCGTCGCCATTCTTCGTAACAACGACTTTGAGCCGGATTCCAAGCAAGGGAATCATGAACAATACGAAGAGATGGTGGATCGCCTGGAGCAGCGGAAGCTGGAGAAGGGCGATGAGCTATCGAAACTCGACGTCGCCGCTGTTGCGCAAGAGATGGCCGGGGAGGCCGAACTCAGCATCAATTGGATCGATACGCACGAGCGAGCTGTTGCTATTAAGCAGCAGGATATTCGGGAAGAGAGGTTGGCGAATGCGCCTGCGGATTCTTCCGAGGAAGGTGTTGCTTTCTACGGAGAAGGGGGCAGTGGATCCTGGCCATCACCTCAGCCAACCATTGTCGGTCCCGGTTATCACATTCCCGGGCCCGATATTAGCTTTCCTGATTTATGGGATAATCCGAATACGAAAGATGATAACTCAAACCCGTGGCAGTTGGATTGGAATCTTGACCGTTCGAACGAAATTCCGGATTGGGGGGACTATGGAGCTACGGGAGAATGGGAAGGATACGATGGGGGCGGGGGCCGCTTTGGTGGTCACGGAGCTTCTTATGGAGTTGAAGATAAGGAATGGGATGTAGTATTCTTCCAGACTAACGTTACCTTCGGTATTGGCGTTGGCGGCTCAGCCGGATGGGGCGGGGCAATTGACCTCGGAAATTTGAATTATGCCTTTGGGACACCAGCAGGTATCTATTATGGTTTGGATGACGGCCTTTCCGGAACAATCGGTATGTCTAATGTGCAAAACCCAAGAAGTCTCTTTACTAATGCCACAACCGATACTTCAATGGTTTTTCTAGTCGGTGGTAACCATAAGGTCATCCATGAGACCCATGATCCCAATACTGCGAGGCATGCCTTAGGCGTTGTCATTGGCGCCAGAGTTGCCGCAACAACAACGCCAGGGTTTCAGACAGTCGATCCATGGAGCGCCTATCTAAAATGGAGGGAGGATTTGCGTCAATCAATGATGCAGTAAGAGAAAGATGGTACAAATCTTGGCGCTAATATTCGTAGCTTTGGTGATTGCCATTCTTGGTGTGTCGACGTATTGGTTTCACCATTATTCAAAGCTGGTGCGAGAGCATATGCGCGAGAATGGGTATGAAATGGAAGGGTACATTTCTATCGGTTACCCCTGGCTCTATTTGCAATATAGCATGTATCTTGAAGAAAATAATAAGAAGCTCCCCACGGAGCTATATCGGTGCCTTTGGATCCCATTCGTCGGTGTCGTCCTCTGTATGCTATTCACGTTTGGTTTCATACATCTGGTAACGACTGTCTTTCGTTAATTCCTCAGTGGGAGTGATGTTCGTATGAACGAAGAGAATATTGACTTTTATGCTAATCAGATTGCGGTAAATATGAATCCGCTTGAAGTAGAGATTGATGCAAAGATTATCAGATCAGATGGCAATGAGGGGGGCCGGCTATTCTTGCGATTGCCGCCAGCGCTGGCACTAGGATTAGTTCATGGTCTCTCTGCTCAGCTTGATGCATTCCAGGAGCAATTTGGTGAGATTAAACTCCCGGAAGGCTTAGTTCAGAGAAAAAAATGACGGTTCTGAGGTCATAGTTTCCGCTCTACCTTCTGTAGAGCGGACTTGATGCCAGACTCGAATTGACGTTTTTTGAAAGCAGGTACGAGGGTGGTTGCGATCACATCGTTGAAATAGTCGTTCCGAATTGATTGTGCGAGTTTCCGATCTGCTTCAATTCGAATTTTTCCATCACGAGTGGCAATCACAATAAGCATGGACATATTCTCCGCCGGAATGTGCCCAGCTGAGTCCCACTGTCTGGCAGCTGTTAAAGAGAAGTCCTCAATTGGGATACCGTTCGTAGTTTCTACAATAAGAATAGCCGATGATAAACGTTTGTTTTTTTCCAACTTTTCGATAGTGGATTCAATGCGAAGGATGCTATCGGCTGCGAGAATCTCTGCGTAATCGTTCACAGATCCCTGTACTGTGGTCGCAAGTTGCTGTGAATTGATCGGAGAGTCCTTTGCTTCTGGGAAGAAATTGCACTGCACACGTGGGAAGCAACTCACAATGAATGCAAGGACAATAATGAGAGCGACTCTGCTGCGGATCATTAGTGTTTTATCGATGCTCTCCTTTACTTCGTCAACTGGAATTGGTCTATGAAAATTGAAAATCTTTTTGGATGTGTCGAATAGGGTGTAAGCTTGAAATACTCGTCGACGCCTCCAGGCGGCCCCACGCCGGGTTATCCCTTGCGAGTCTTTGAATGAGCCGGATTTCTTCGACTGGAATTCGCGGCCGGCGCGGTCGATTGTAGTTGCAAGGGAAGATTGCTCGTAGCCTACTTGCGAAAATGTGCCCAACAGGCACGCCGGAATGACTGCTGTAACAGAGACATTTCGGATGAGATCAGGGGATCTTTAACAGGCAAGCAGTGATAGTCTGAACGGACTGACTGCGGCGAGAAGAAACAGCAGAGGTTCGCCTCTGCCGAAGCGATATACCGAATTCCGCACACGTGTGCGGAATTCTCCCTTCGAGAGTCGGGGCCGCTGAGTTCTTTGCGGCTAATGTCTGATTCACAAGCGTTAGCGATGCGGAGGGTGGCGCGCAGCGCCAGTCTCGCGTCTTCGCGAGACCGCAGCGAAGCGGAGCCCGTAGCAGCGCGACGGCCCGCCGCCTCCGCGGCGCGGCGGGCCGGAACGGTGTGCCCGGCATGGGCGATGACTACCGGTGAGAGTCCGGAACCGTAGGTCAGCAAAACGGTTAGCAGAGGGCAAGGGTTCCATCGCGAGGTGTGGCCTGAAGGAAGCCGTATGCGAAATTCCGATCCGACGAACAGGAATCTGATGAGGCTGGTGTCCCCGGGCAAGTCTGCCGTACAAGACGAAGCCCGCTGACCGAATGGGGGCACGAGTAGATCAGGCGGGTGCGGAAGGAAAGCCATCGTTCTTACCCGGGGAGGTCTGCGTGCACGGCGTCTTAAATGGCGCGGAAGATCGGGCGACCGATATTCCAGGGTGCGCGCAGAAGTCAGCAGAGGCCATAGTAAGCCGTGCGATGCAGTTTCCAGAGCGATAGGCATCAAACGGACGAAGGGCCGAACGATATTTCAGAGGGGAAAGCGGTAATCCTGAATCATGCAGTATGAGCTGGACTTCGTGTTGGCGGTATCATGCCCGGCGATTACCGGTGGAAACCTCGCGGATGAATCGAGGATGAGTGATAAGAATCACGCAACGACGAATCTGATGGATCGGATTCTTGAGCGCGAGAACATGGAACGTGCGTTGCGCCGGGTCATTTCCAATAAAGGGAAGCCCGGCGTGGACGGTGTAACGGTGGAGGCGCTCAAGCCGTATCTTAAGGTACATTGGGAACGTATTAAGCAAGAGCTTCGTGACGGTCGCTACCGACCGCAGCCGGTGCGCCGGGTGGAAATCCCGAAGCCGGACGGCGGCGTGCGTCTGCTGGGTATCCCATGTGCCGTGGATCGTTTGATCCAGCAGGCCGTGTTACAGGTTCTGAATCCGATCTTCGATGCGAAATTCTCGGAATCCAGCTACGGTTTCCGGCCGGGGCGCAGTGCTCACGATGCGGTGCGCGCGGCCCGGGATCACGTACGCGCCGGATTCACGATCGTCGTGGACATCGACATCGAAAAGTTTTTCGACAACGTAAACCACGACATCTTGATGGCCCGGGTTGCACGCACGCTCAAAGACAAAGCGGTGCTGAAGCTGCTGCGTCGCTATCTCCAGGCGGGCGTGCTGATTAACGGCGTGCGTCTGGTGGGCGAAGAGGGTGTGCCGCAGGGTGGGCCGATCAGCCCGCTGCTGGCGAACATCATGCTGGACGACCTGGACCGGGAACTGGAAAAACGCGGCCATCGCTTCTGTCGTTACGCCGATGATTGCAACATCTATGTGCGATCCATGGGCGCGGGACGCAGGGTGAAGGCGAGCATTACTAAGTTCCTGGAAAAGAAACTTAAGCTGCGGGTGAACCCGGCGAAGAGTGCGGTGGATTATCCCCGGAAACGTAAGTTCCTGGGGTTTCGCATCCTGCGCCGCAAGAAGGGCGGGGTGCAAATCTTTATCGCGGAGCGTTCCATCGAACGACTGAAGGACGGCATCCGGCGGCTCACCAGAGCCCGGACGCCGATCTCATTCGAGGAACGCATCCGCCGACTGGTCGTGTATCTGCGCGGCTGGGCGGCATATTTCGCGCCGGGCGAAAACACCGCGGCCTTGAGCAAGATCTCCCAGTGGATGCGCCATCGGCTGCGCATGTGTCTGTGGCGACAGTGGCGACTCCCGCGAACTCAGATTCGGGAACTCACCAACAGAGGGCTCTCCTTGCGAGATGCATTCCGGCTCGTCACCATGGCACGCAGCAAAGGCCCCTGGCGCATCTCCGGCACTCACCTGATGGGAATCGCCTTCTCTCCCGGCTACTTTCGCCGGCTCGGCCTCCTGAACATCGAAGAATTTTGCTTACGTAGCCGTCAAGGATATCGAACCGCCGTATACGGACCCGTACGTACGGTGGTGTGAGGGGCGGCGGGGAGAACCCGCCGCCTACTCGATCCCACATGCTTCTCGCGCGTAAACGCAAACGGCGAGGCCTGGGCCTATGCGCGCGCAACGACGGACGCGGCGAGTTTCAACAACGGCATGACGGCGTTGTACAACGCCGACGTTGCGGGACAGGCGGTGATCTACGCGGCGGGGCTGGGATTTCTGTTTCAGTTGTATGCGAAGGACACGGCGTTCAAGGATCAACTGGATCGTGCGATGGATCGGCTGTACGGATTGCCGACGACGAACCTGGTGCAACAGGGCAACGAACTGAAGAACCTGTACGCGGAACTGCACCGGCTCACGGACATAGACAGCGTGGAGAAACTGCGGGATGTGCTGGACGATCCGGAGTACGGCTTAACCGCGGATGATGTGGCATTAATCCAGGGCAGCGGAACGTTAGATCAACTGATCTGGAAGGGCGGCAAAGAGGACTTAAGCCTGGATGATGTGGTGGGCGCGAACGGCCTGCCGATTGCGCAGGATAAGGCGATTCATGATGAGTTTGGATTTTATGTGCGAGACGGGGAATTTTCGGCCGGCAATATCACTGCGAATCCGACAGGGACGGACAAATACGGCCGCAGAATCGCACTGATGGTGAGCGCCGATGAATTCACGGACGCACTCGCGGCGATGTCACAGACGCAGTACGAGATCGAACGCGAAGAGTACTTCCGGGCAGCAGAGACAATGACGGAAGACCGTGTACAGGCGGACATGGTGACGATCCTGGATGAACGCGAAGAGTTCTATGGCACGTTGATGCAACAGGCCGCCAGCGTGGGCGTGCAGTTTGAAATGTACCGCAAACTCGCGGAAGACTATCACGGCGAAGGCGGCGTGGTAGACCAGGTGGCGGAGCTGGAGATCCAACAGCGAGTCGCATCCCAGAGACACGAATGGGACCTGCGCATGGAACAGTTCCGCAAGAAACGCCAGGAGTGGGGTGAAAACATTGCGCAGCTTACGAACGTGGGCGAGCAGAAGTGGAGCGACATGACCACCGAGATGGCCACGGCATGGAACGAGTGGCGGAAAGACTTCGACGCCGAAGCTAAGGCAGCGGAAGATCTGTACCTCGAACGTATTTCGGAAGCGATTGTAGACGAGCAGGAGTGGACGCAGGAATTCACAACGCTGGCGGCGCAAGGGGCGGACGAGCAGACGTTAAGAGAGCTGTACGACGAAATCAATGAGATGGTGACGAATCTCAGAAGCGGCCTAGCGGCGGATATGCAGGTGGAGATCAACGCGAATGAGATCCTGAACCGCGTGCTGGCGAATAAACCGGACACACTGAACGAAAGCGTGGTGATGGCGGGGGAGTATGCCAACACGCAGATTTTCCTGGATGAGCTGAAGGACCAGAACTTCGACAACAGCATTCAGGATCGTTATGATGATCTCAATGAACGTTACGGAGAAATGGCGCAGCGGCTCGTTAGACTGCAAAGCCTGGATAGTCTGTACGGATTGATTGACCTGTTCGATGAAACGATCGCAGAAGCGAACGCCAGATTACAGTTGCAGATGGACCAGAAGATGGGCCAGACGAACTGGGTGAAGATGGGCGACTTGTATACGAAGCAGATCAAAACGGCACAGGCAGTGCTTACGGGACAGCCGAGCATTCCCGTGTTTGCGCCTTCGTTCCACGATTACTTTTACTTGAAGCCGGACCTCCGCAGTGAAGCGGTGGTGAAAGACTCGGAAGGCAAAGAGTGGAACCTAACAGACACTGAGTCCATATTAGCAGACGGCGGACCGAGCAGCGCGGAACTGGAGAGCATGGTGCGCCTGGTGCGCAACAAACTGGAGAAGGAGTTCGAGCAAACCTACGATCCGGATGAGGAGGTGGACTACGAGGGCACCAGTGGATTGGTGTTCATTAACTGGCAACAGGCGCTGGCCGATGCGAGTGCGGCGGCGATTAACCCCTCCACGTGTAACTTAGCGGAAAGCATGGATGAATGCGCCCGGAACATTATGCAGTCCGGGTATACCGTGGGCCTTGTGGAAGGCGGAACGTTTGGACGCCACCACTTCGAGGAATACTACCGCGCACTGACAATCCGCAACTTCTTCGACCAGATGGAAGCAGACGGTAGAGCTATGCGCGAGAGTACCGGTGGACGCATGGGCCGGGACTTCGGGACGAACTTAACGGCCTTGCACCGTGGTGCGGTGCGGAACATGAGTTCCGCTCTCGATGTGCTGGAACGTAATTCGAAGTACGTCCAGATGCTTCAGGTTGCGAACAGGCAGTTACCGATTGCTCAGGCGCAAATCGGCGCGGCGCGGCGCGGACTGGATCAATACGAAGACATGAACCAGCGTGTGCGGGTGGGACTGAGCAAGGGCTGGCAGCGGAACGACGATGAGATCGACGCCGTGATTAAAGTCGGCGGCACGATTGTGGCGGGTGTGCTGTATGCCGTCTCGTTCGTCTTTCCTCCGGCGGCAGCCATCGCTTCCGGTGTTCTTGCAGCAGTAGGTTCGTACTCCGGAGTGCGGGGTAGCTACGAAGGCGGCACGAAAGGCGCGCTGGCGGGAGCGGCGAGTGTGGTGCCGGCGATCGTTAGTAAAGGTGCGGTGAATACAAACTTAAGCTACACGTTTCAGGAGGGCTGGAGTGTCGGCGTGGGCGCGGAGGTTTCGAAAGGCGTCGGCCTTGGTGTGAGCTATTCGGAACAAGCGGGTTGGGGTGGTAGCATCTCTCTCAGCGGCTCTCAGGGTGTCGGTCTTGATTTCAGCATTGGTGAGCAGGGTCGTTACGGTGTGGGCTTGAGTGTCGGCGGCTTATGGCAGACAGGGGATGCGAGTGGCGGTGCAGACCTGGGCTGGCGCGTTGGTTACAACACGGGGCCGGAAGGCGAAACCTATAGTGTCGGTCTGACGGGGTATGGCGGAGAGAAATACGGTCCGAATGGCAACGTCGGTATCGGTGTAACCTACAATCAGAATTTAGGTAACGGCTATTACATTAGTGGCGGAGCGAACGGCGGCGCCGGGTCCGGTTACTTCGGTGGAACGGCAAGCTGGAACTGGACGCGTTTCGGCGGCAGTTCGGCCACGTTCGGTCTGACGTATAAGCCGCCGCGGCCTGATGATGACGGCAGTCCGATCGATACGCCGGAGGAGAAAACGGCGTTGGATATGTTTCTCGCCGCCGCACGGCGTGAGGCCGGTGAGGTCTGGGATGATGTCGGCGGCGGGCTTGGATGGCTGGGCGAGCAGGTGGCCGGCGGGTTTGGATGGTTGGGTGGTGCCGTTACTGGCGGTCTCGCGAGTGTGGCCGGAGCGCTGGGTTGGGAGAGTGGTGCGAATTGGTTGGCAGGGAATGGGTATGTCGACAACGCCACGGCGGAAGCGAATCAGCTGGCGGAGTTTCGGGCTTATGCCGCGAGAAAAGCGGAATTGGAACAATTAAAGCTAGGGCTAAGAGAAGGGAAAGTCCTAGTTAGAGAAACGGAAGATGGCCGTTGGATCTTTGTGGATGTCGAAACAGGAGAGTTCTATACTGACGATCCATTCGTTGGAGGACTCGTTCGTTCCGATGAAGAAGGTGTCTTCTATCTAGCTGGTCCGGTGGTTCCCCCGGCTTTGGCGGAAGCTATCGCGAAAGTGGAACAAACTATCGAAGATAGTGAACCCTTCCCGGATGCTGGAGATGCTGGCGACGTTCTCGAGACAAGCGAAAAAATTCTTGAACAAGCAGAGCGACTGAAGAATTTCCGTAAGGCGTTGGGTGCACTCGGCAAGCTTCTTTCCGCGTATGATACTATTAATGATTCGGTGACAAGCATTAAGACACTGTCTGAGCGAGCAGAGGTGCAGGAGGAAATTGAGAGACTTGCCTTGAAGGAAATAGTTCATGACGAATGGGCCCGGAATACTGAAGCACGATACCGAGTGTCCCAGCGACTAAAAGAGCTAAACTCGGAACTGGGGAAAGTTACGACTACGGAGCAGCGGGAAACTCTGACTCGGAGAATCCAACGGTTAGAGAGATTCCGTGATGAGGTACTATTACCTGCTAAACAGGAGCTTCTAATCCTAGAACGATTGAATCAATCTGTCGATAGAAGGCATAGCGGAGTCGGGGCGGCATTCAACGACTACTTAGAAATCGCCTATCCTTCAAAGGGAGCAGATCCATTCTACGATCCCCATTCAACATTCGATTATGATGGGAACCCTCATGAACTGAATCTGACTGATCAAAGGAAGTTGAGGCTTCGGAGTGAGTATTACTCTGCTGTCGCATTGGGAGAGCAATACTTCAATGAGACAGGTGCGAATGTGCGTTCACGGAGCATCTTTGGATGGCTTCCTTTTGGGGAATGGGGAAGCAAGGCTGGGAGAAAGCTCGATCAGCGCGGGTACGCGAGTCTCGATACGACTTTAAAGGGCTACTTGTGGCAAATGGCTTATCGGGCAGAAACTCTTCCAAACTGGCATGTGCGATATATCGATTTCGTTTCTGATAACTACTAATGAAGATCTATATAGTCGGTTTCAGTAGTCTATGCTTTGCTATTCTTGGGGGCATCCATTTCATTCTAGCTGATAGTTTGCTAGAAGTTGATTCTGGACGACCCGTTCGAAGCATCTTGGTGAATCGGGATCCATCTTTTGTGGCCATAGGTTCCGATTCAGTAGGCTTTCGTAGCAATATCGCAGTATTCTGGCCTGGTAAGACAAGACCGACTCGGCTTTCTGGAGAGCGGGCTGTATATGCGATGGTTTTTCATCAAGGCTCTAGAACTCTTTATGCTGCAGGTGAATTCGGATATATTGAGAGCTTTCGATTGCCGACTGGCAATAGGCTTAGGCCGATTAGTTTTCCCGATGTCGAAATTCTGGCCTTAACCAAGGCAGGAACTGACAAACTGATAATTGCCGGGCACAATACGCACAGTAATCAGCCGTACTTGGGCCTGTACAGTATTCGACAGAAAAAGGTGAGCAACTCTGTCTTGTTCGCTGAAACGCGTGGGCAGGCGTTCGTATCTGACGTACATTATCATGAGAAATCAAAGTTACTTTTGGTTATGTTGCAAAGGCGAATGTACGTCTACGAACTACCGGATTTTGATAGAAAATATGACAGACAGTTGCGAGGTACAGTGATTAGGCAGGCCGTTTTTTCCAAAGATGGTGGAACAATCATCTGGGGCGGTCTGTTTGGCGAGCTTGGCGCAATCCAGATTGCAGCAAGCGGTTCGAGCTTGGTTAAAGCAGCTCATGAAGGAGAAATCTTGGGGTTGGCTGAGAGCGATGACGGTCTACTCGTCACATCTGGAGATGATAAACAAGTCAAGGTGTGGTCTTCTTATTCTGGCGGTCTTGCGTTGGTCGGGACCTGGCAGAGCCCTACGGTTGTTACAGAAATAGTCGCGGAAGCTGGGCGTTTGTATCTAGGTATGGCGGATGGAAACCTTGAAGTGCTAGCGATGGAAGATTTTATGAAGTGAAATAGTCAAGATTCCATCTGACACTCCGATATAATTTGTATCGGAGGAAAGAGATGACAGCAGAACAAAAAATCGTAAAGCACCGGGTGGGCATCTTGAGGCTGGCCCGTACTCTGAATAACGTTGCAGAGGCTTGCCGGGTGATGGGCGTATCACGCGATACGTTCTACCGGTATCAGCGGTTGTACGAGACCGGAGGCGAAGAGGCCCTGAAGGATCTCACGCGGCGCAAGCCGAACAAGAAGAACCGGATTCCGGCGGATGTGGAAGACGCGGTGATCGAGTTCACGTTCGAGAAGCCGGCGCACGGTCAATTGCGCGTGTCGAATGAGCTGCGCAAGCGCGGCGTTTCGATCTCACCGGGCGGCGTGCGTCAGGTCTGGTTGCGGCACGACATGGAGACGTTCAAGAAGCGTCTGAAGGCCCTGGAAGCCCGCGTCGCGCAAGAGGGGATCATTCTCACCGAGGCACAGGTCGCGGCGCTTGAGAAAGGCCGCCAGGACAAAGAAGCGCACGGCGAGGTCGAATCGCACCACCCCGGCTATCTGGGCTCGCAGGACACGTATTACGTGGGCAATATCAAGGGCGTGGGGCGGATCTACCAGCAGACCTTCATCGACACGTACGCTAAGGTCGGCTTTGCAAAACTTTACGATCGCAAGAACGCACTGACGGCGGCCGACTTGCTGAACGATCGTGTGTTGCCGTTCTACGCGGACTACAACATCCCGCTGCTGCGCGTGCTCACCGATCGCGGCACGGAGTACTGCGGCAAGCCGGAGAATCACGAGTACGAGTTGTACCTCGCGATGGAGGACATCGATCACACCAAAACCAAAGCGCGGCATCCGCAAACGAACGGCGTCTGCGAACGCTTTCACAAGACGATTCAGGAAGAATTCTACGCCGTCGCGTTTCGCAAGAAACTTTACTCAAGCATCGAGGAGCTGCAAGCCGATCTGGATGAATGGATGCTCGAGTATAACCAGGAACGGACGCACAGCGGCAAGTACTGCTTCGGCAAGACGCCGGCGCAAACGTTCGCTGAATCCATCGCCGTGGCGCGTGAAAAGATGCTGCATAAACAGCATCAGGTATCGACCTGATCATATCTGACAGGCAGGAGTGTCAGATCGGGTGTTGGCTAGTACATATGAAGCGAGTACATTCGCAATGAGATTACTTCAGCGTTCCGCTATTGCTCAGGCAATTCTTACAGTAGTATGTTTCATTTTCTTTTCTCTCTTTGGGCCGGACATATGGCATGGTGATCTTAAAGCAGGATTATTCGTAGCCGGTGTGATCATTTTTTTCGTTGTGCTTTTCTTGCTTGGGAAAGTCGGCCAAAACTAAATTCGAAATCCGTCCCCGATTACCATGGCGATCGAAACGCAACCTAGTCGTAGCCGAATCCTGGCGATTTTCCTTATAGGAATTGCCGTAGTTAGCTTTGCCGGCATGACCTGGAATCTTTCCGGGAAGAGATCCGTTCTCGAAGAAGTAGGTGTATTTGAGTTATTGATAGCTGCTGCTCTTTTTGGGCTTCCCTTTATTTCTGCATGGGGTCTTTGGTTTCATCGGCCATGGAGCTACTTTTCTGCCCTACTTGTAGCTATCGGTTATGTATTCAATTTCCCAGTCGGAACAGTCGTTGCCGCAATTGTTTTTTGCCTTCTGATACTGTCCTGGTCCGAAAGGGATTAGTTGTCTCTTCCGGTCGATGTGTAAAGGAGCAGTTAAATGCTTGCAAGTCGGCGCGAGCCAATCGAGTCCTTCAGCCAGACTGGCACCAGCAATACATATTCGAAATCATTCAGAGGACGTCTTATGATTAGGTTGTAAGCTTGAAATACTCATCCACGCCTTCAAGCGGCTTCCCAATGATAAGTAGAATGCAGCCCGCCGAGCACAGGTCTTCGCAAGACCCGTACGTTATTTTTTTGGTGGCGGTTCTGTCTGACGGCCCTCCGGCGAACCGAGGTCCACAGACGCGTGCGTGCGGTGCCGATTGTAGTTGCAAACGTAGATTGCTCGTCGCATACTTGCTGAAATGTGCCCAACAGGCACGCCGAAATGGCCACTGTAACGGAGACGTTTCGGATGAGATCAGAGGATCTTTAACAGGCAAGCAGTGATAGTCTGAACGGACTGACTGCGGCGAGAAGAAACAGCAGAGGTTCGCCTCTGCCGAAGCGATATGTTGAATTCCGCACACGTGTGCGGAATTCGCCCTTCGAGAGTCGGGGCCGCTGAGTTCTTTGCGGCTAATATCTGATTCACAAGCGTTAGCGATGCGGAGGGTGGCGCGCAGCGCCAGTCTCGCGTCTTCGCGAGACCGCAGCGAAGCGGAGCCCGTAGCAGCGCGACGGCCCGCCGCCTCCGCGGCGCGGCGGGCCGGAACGCCCAGAGCAGCAGAAACAATCGCAGAAGCGAACGCCAGATTACAGTTGCAGATGGACCAGAAGATGGGCCAGACGCACTGGGTGAAGATGGGCGATGTGTATACGAAGCAGATCAAAACGGCACATGCGGTGCTCACGGGACAGCCGAGCATTCCTGTATTTGCGCCGTCGTTCCACGACTACTTTTACTTAAAGCCGGACCTGCGCAGCGAGGCGGTGGTGAAAGACTCGGAAGGTAAGGAGTGGAACCTAACAGACACCGAGTCTATATTAGCAGACGGCGGACCGAACAGCGCGGAACTGGAAAGCATGGTGCGGCTGGTGCGTAACAAGCTGGAGAAAGAGTTCGAACAAACCTACGATCCGGATGAGGAAGTGGACTATGAAGGAACGAGTGGGCTGGTGTTTATTAACTGGCAACAGGCCCTTGCGGACGCGAGTGCGGCCGCGATTAACCCATCCACGTGTAACTTAGCAGAATCCATGGATGAATGTGCGCGGAACATTATGCAGTCCGGGTATACCGTGGGCCTCGTGGAAGGCGGGACGTTTGGACGGCACCACTTCGAGGAGTACTACCGCGCACTGACAATCCGCAATTTCTTCGACCAGATGGAAGCAGACGGTAGAGCTATGCGTGAGTCTACGGGTGGTCGCATGGGCCGGGACTTCGGGACGAATTTGACGGCCTTGCACCGTGGTGCGGTGCGAAACATTGACTGGGCGTTGAATACTCTGGAACGTAATTCGAAGTACGTCCAGATGTTACAGATTTCTCAAGGCCAGCCCCCGATGTTCCGGTCGCAAGTCGGAGCAGCAAGACGCGGGCTGAGTGAGTTTGACGACTTCAACCAGCGTGTGCGGGTGGGACTGAGCAAGGGCTGGCAGCGGAACGACGATGAGATCGACGCCGTGATTAAAGTGGGCGGGACCGTTGTTGCCGGGGCACTGTATGCACTTTCGGCTGTATTGCCATTCCTGGCACCCGCGTTAGTGCCCGTGGCCAGCGGAATTATGGCCGGGGTGGGTGCGTACTCCGGAGTGCGTGGTAGTTATGAAGGCGGCACGAAAGGCGCGCTGGCGGGAGCGGCGAGCGTGGTGCCGATGATAATCTCCAAAGGTGCCATCAACACGAACTTAAGCTACACGTTTCAGGGTGGCTGGAGCGCCGGTATAGGCGCGCAGGTTACCGAAGGTGTGGGTGTCGGTGCGAATTACTCGGAGCAGGGCGGCTGGGGCGGCAATGTTAGCATTGGCCTCGGCGATTCACCGCTCGCTCTTGATTTGAGCGTGGGCGAGTACGGGCGTTACGGCGCGGGGCTGACGTACAGCTTTGTGAAGTCACCGGAAACTGCGAAGATTCAGAAACATCTGGGCCTGCGTTTTGGGTATGATCGTGGACCGGAAGGCGTAACGTACAGCGCCGGTCTCGTGGGCAGCGTGGGTAACAAGGCCAACGGCTACGCCGGCGGCGGGAACATCGGTCTGACTCACAATCATTTGAACGGGACCGGCTTTTACCTCGGTGCGAGCGGCAGCGGCGGCGATTATTCGCAGGGCCTCGGCGGGCAGGCGAGCTACAACTGGAGTCGCTTCGGTGGCAGCTCTACGACCTTCGGCATTACGTATACCCGTCCGCCGGAGGAACACGGGAGTCCGCTGGACAGCCCGTATGAAAAAAATATGTTCGACACGTTCATGGCGGCGACACGCCGGAATGTAGATGAGTTCTGGGGTGATGTCGGCGGTGGGCTTAGCTGGTTCGGAGAGCAAGTTACGGGCGGTCTCGCAAGCGTGGCCGGGGCTCTGGGCTGGGAGAGTGGCGCGAACTGGTTGGCGGGTAGAGGATATGTCGACAACGCCACGGCAGAAGCGAATCAGCTTGCGGAGTTTCAGGCGTATGCGCTGGAACGTGATACAGAGGAATTTATTCGGCTCGGTGTCCAGGACCGTGCCGTTCCAGTGGGGGAAACACCTGAAGGTAAATGGCTGTTCTATGATCCGGTTACAGGAGATTTCTGGTCAGAGAACGGGGATGGTGGACTGAAGCTGGTAACCGAAGATGGTGAGGAAGTTCAGTACGTTCGGGGCAAGAAAAGTCGCAAGGGAAATAGGTTCCGGTCGGGCAAAAGCTCTGGGGTCAAGAACTCGAAGCGACAATATGCCAAGGCCAAAGAATTCTTTGCGAATCAGCTCAAGAATGATTCAAATGCAAAAAGACATCAGGAAAAACAATATAACAATGCGAATATGACAGCGGAGGATAAATTGAATCTTTCTCGGTCACTGGCTGAAAAGCACTTGCGAGAAAACTCATCGCAACCAGGAACTCGACCGACTTTACTGGGCGAAGTCATTGCGGAGGGATTAGTATGGTCAGAGGAAATCTTGGCTCAGAAAACTATGGATGCTCTTGATAGCGAGTATGAAGATTTAGTTGAATTGCATAGAGAATCGTACACGTCAGGATCGGTAACGACGGATGCGCCAGGACTGGGGGACTTAGTAAGGACTCAACTATCAAATAATCGCAGAAAGATCCTTGATCGCGAAGTAGCTAGAGTGGTTGAGAGTACGGAAGTCGCATGGAGCCTCGAAAATGGACTCGATCCGGCTACAGCTATTGATCGAGCTATCGACAGTAGCGTGCGATCCTTTGAGTCGAGTATCAGACCGGCTCCTCTGCCGGGTGAGAATACCTATTGGAAAGACATCTGGTATGATTCGTTAACTACGGTTGAAGTTAAAATGATCAAGAATCGCGCGTTAAAAGAGTTGATGATTCGAAACCGAAAGAGGATGGACCGATGAAGTCTATACCGTTAAGAACTACAATATTGATATTACTCTTGCTGATGCCGTGGACAGTCGACTGTCGGCCGCAAAGTGAAAACCACTCTAATACAAGCTGTGAGATAAACATTGACTTCGAAAAGGGTACGAAGGAGTTCCCAATAGGTCAAAAGTTCACGCCTGAGTCAATACGAGCCTATGGATTTACGAAGCTAGAAATGGGCGATGATTTTCTGGAAGGCTCAGGATTGCGAAATTTCTATCACAACGGCACCAAGACAATTCTGATTGCTTATTCCGATGAGGATGTACTGGTTCATGTCTCTATCGAGGCAAAGGAAGACGTTTGCTTTCGGGGGCAACTGATTCGAGATCATAATCCGTACGCCTTTTACGAGGCCTTACAACAGGCTGGAGCTTCCATTCCGATACAGGATGCAGATGAAATTCGAGACGGCTTTCGGGTTCCCGGGCCTCGGGTTGAAATTCGGGTGGTAACAGAAAACGATTCGATACAGAGAATTTTAGTTAGTGAGTATGTCGAATAAGTCAGATTGGGCTGCTGAATGCGACTCTGACTTTGTGTAAATAGATTCTTGCACTCTGTAAGCTTGAAATACACATCAAAGCCTCCAGGCGGCCCCACGCCGGGTTATCCCTTGCGAGTCTTTGAATGAGCCGGATTTCTTCGACTGGAATTCGCGGCCGGCGCGGTCGATTGTAGTTGCAAACGTAGATTGCTCGTCGCATACTTGCTGAAATGTGCCCAACAGGCACGCCGAAATGTCTGACGTAATGGAGACGTTTCGGATGAGATCAGAGGATCTTTAACAGGCAAGCAGTGATAGTCTGAACGGACTGACTGCGGCGAGAAAAGGCAGCAGAGCTTCGCCTCTGCCGAAGCGATATGCTGAATTCCGCACACGTGTGCGGAATTCGCGTCTCGGTTCCCGGAGGATGTTCAGCTCTTTGCGGCTAATGTCTGATTCACAAGCGTTAGCGATGCGGAGGGTGGCGCGCAGCGCCAGTCTCGCGTCTTCGCGAGACCGCAGCGAAGCGGAGCCCGTAGCAGCGCGACGGCCCGCCGCCTCCGCGGCGCGGCGGGCCGGAACGCCCAGAGCCGCAGAAGCGAACGCACGCCTGCAACTCCAGATGGACCAGAAGATGGGCCAGACGAACTGGGTGAAGATGGGCGACTTGTACACGAAGCAGATCAAAACGGCACAGGCAGTGCTTACGGGACAGCCGAGCATTCCCGTGTTTGCGCCTTCGTTTGTAAGCTTGAAATACTCATCCACGCCTTCAAGCGGCCTCCCAATGATACGTAGAATGCAGCCCGCCGAGCACAGGTTTTCGCAAGAGCCGCACGTTATTACCGGGTGGCGGTCCTGTCTCACGGCCCTCCGGTGAATCGAGGTCCACAGACGCGTGCGTGCGGTGCTGATTGTAATACGCCATGTATTCCAGCAGGCGTTGGCGCACCACGGTCTCGCTCAACGGCAGCATGAACTGCAGCAGTTCTTCCCGCACGGTCCGGACGAACCGTTCGGCAATCCCATTCTGCCAGGGGCTTGCGATCTGCGTGCACAGAGAAACAAGGTCGAGCGTGCCTTCGATAAACTCCCGAACAGGCTGAAACAGAACGTCGTTATCCGAGATCAAGAACCGCAATATATGCGGTTGGCCGACGAATGCCTGAATCAATTGCTCGCGAATCCAGTCGGCAGTGGGACGTTCGGTAACATTCAAACAGAGCAACTTACGACGTTCGTGCTGGATGACGAAGAAACCAAACAAAGGGTTTTTCCCGATCCGCGGAATTGCAAAGAAATCCATGGCCGAAATACTCGGACAGTGCAATTTAAGAAATGTCGCCCAACTGAGAACGCGCCGCGGGTCCGGGTTGCGCTTCGGCCTGTATTTGCGAACGGTGTCTATATGAAGCCGTTCACCCAGGACGCGGAAGACTTCGCCCTGGATTCTGCGTGGCTGCCACGATGGATTGTCGCGGGCAAGGCGGCCGATGAATTCTTTAACATGTTCAGGAATGCACGGGCGACCGCCGCGCTTACGGAAACTGGTGACGAACGTCCAGAAGTCTTTGTATCTTCGCCTGTGCCAGTCGAGGACGGTGGCGGGGGTTACGAACAATGTCACGCTCCGCCAGGCGTCGGGAAACAGGCGCACGGTGCACATACAGAAAACGCTGATGATAAACAAGCGTAAGGATTACGCAGACGAGGAAGATTGTCACGAACCAGAGTCTGTCGCTAACGAGAAGATGCAATACATTCCCGGCAGGGGCGCTGAGAACAACCAGTCCGGCCCGGAGCGCGAAGCGCGGAGGGTGTACATCAGGCTGGCATCGTTGCTACGGCTGTCGCATGATCACGGACATGATTCGATGTCTGTCACTCGACAGATGATGCTCAGGAAAGGCGCTCAGGCTAATTCGTCCAGTACTGAGCGCGTTTTTTGGCTGAGGTTCGAAGCTGTCCGGACTCAGCCGGGCATTCCTATAAAGACCCGCTCGCCGTCGATGCGAACGCCGTAGGTCGCGATGCGAAACTCCGGATCGCTGAGGCATTCCCCGCTTTCGAGGGCGAAGGTCTTTTTGTGCATGGGGCACGCGACTTTGGGGACACCGCCGGCGTCTCCCAGCAGGCCGCGGGCGAGCACGTTTTCTTTCTTATGCGGACACGTGTTATCGCAGGCGAACCAACGCCCCTGCGCTCGAAAGTTATACACGGCGATCTGCCGCCCTTCGATCTTAACGGCGAGGCCGCCGTCCTCGGGGAAGTCGTCGACCGTGCCCGCTTCCATCCACACCAGATTCTGTTGTTCCTGTTTCATTGCCACCGGCATATCGTGCTCCATTTACTAGAATAATCTACCCGAATGTTAGTATCACTCGGGCCACGCCACGGGGACCTTCTGCCCGCGCTGGCGTTCAAATTGAATGTTATCGTCGGTATCGTTGCTGTTCGCGAAATGGCGGAAACGCATGCGCAGCTCCGGATCCTGGACGACCTTCGTCCATTCGCAGTGATACGTCGCCACGTGGCGCTCCATATCCGCCTCCAGTTCCGCGCAGATGCCGAGTTTGTCTTCGATGATCACGTCGCGCAGATGATCGATGCCGCCTTCCAGGCGATTGAACCACCACGCCGTGCGTTCGAGTTTGTCGGCCGTGCGCACGTAGTACATCAAGAAGCGGTCGATGTAACGAATGAGCGTTTCGTCGTCCAGGTCGCCGGCCAATAGCAGGGCGTGCTGCGGTTTCGCACCCCCGTTGCCGCAGACGTAGAGATTCCAGCCCTTCTCCGTGGCGATGACGCCGAAGTCTTTGCTCTGGGCCTCCGCGCATTCGCGAATGCAACCCGAGACGGCCGACTTGATCTTATGCGGCGAACGCAGACCGCGATAGCGCTGTTCAATGAGAATGGCCATGGACGTGGAATCCTGCACGCCGTAGCGACACCAGGTGGAACCCACGCAGCTCTTCACGGTACGTAACGCCTTGCCGTAGGCGTGACCGCTTTCCAGGCCGACCTCGACGAGTTCTTCCCATATGTCCGGTAACTGGTCGACCCGCGCCCCGAACAAATCAATGCGCTGGCCGCCGGTAATCTTCGTGTAGAGATCGTACTTCTTCGCCACCTCGCCGATGCGAATCAATTGGTCCGGTGTGATCTCACCCCCCGGCACCCGCGGCACCACCGAGTAAGTACCACCTCGCTGAATGTTAGCGAGAAAACGATCGTTGGTATCCTGAACAACGGCATGTTCCGGCTTCGCGATGAGATCGTTCCACACCGACGCGAGAATGGAAGCGACGGCCGGCTTGCAGACCTCACAACCGCTGCCGCTGCCGGCCTCGGCCAGCACCGCGGCGTAAGTTTTCAGTTCTTTTACCTTAATGATGGCGAAGAGATCCTGGCGGCTGTAGTCGAAGTGTTCGCAGAGGCGCGGGTTCACTGCCACGCCCAGGTTCTTCATCTCCGCGTTCAGAATGTCCTTCACCTGCGGGACACAGCCGCCGCAACCGGAGCCGGCCGACGTGCAGGACTTGAGCTCGCCCATGTCGTGGGCGCCGCCCCGAATGGCCTCGACGATCATGCCCTTCGAGACGTTGTTGCACTTGCAGATCTGCGTATCGTTGGAGACCTCGACCTCGAAAGAACCGCCGCCGCTGAACAACAACGCGTCGATCTCCTTCGGCAGTACGATCTCGTTTTCGTAGATCTGCACCAGTTTCGGATAATCCCCGACGTCGCCGACCAGAATGCCGCCCAGGAGATGTTTGCCCTCGGAATCCAGGACTAACTTTTTGTACACAGAACCTTGCGGATTGATGAAACGCACCACCTCGGCACCTTCGCTTTCCGCGAAGGCGTCGCCGAAGCTCGCGACGTCGATGCCGATCAACTTCAACTGCGTCGCCAGATCGGCGCCCTCGAAGTAGCTGTCCTCGCCCATGAGATTGCGCGCGACGACGTCGGCCATGTCGTAACCGGGCGCCACGAGACCGTAGCAGCGACCGTCAAAAACGGCGGCATCCCCGATGGCGTAGACGTGCGGGTCCGTGGTCTGCAACTTCTCGTTCACGACGATTCCGCCGCGCGGCCCCGTTTCCAGGCCGGAGTCCGCGGCCAGCTCGTCCCGCGGACGAATGCCCGCCGAGATGATGACCATGTCCACGTCGAGGGTCTCCCCGACGTCGAAGTCCCGGCGATCGATGCGCACACCGGAGACGGCCTCGTCGCCGACGACGGCCTTCGTGTTCACCGAGGTGTGCACCTTAACACCCATCGATTCGATCTTATCGCGCAGGAAGCGCGCGCCCTGTTCGTCGAGCTGGCGCGGCATGAGGCGCGGCGCCATCTCGATGACGTGGGTCTCCAGGCCCATGTCCAGCGAGGCCTTCGCCGCTTCCAGGCCCAGGAGGCCGCCGCCGATGATCGCCGCCGACGAAGCACTCTGCGCGTAGTCGATGATCGCTTCCAGGTCGTCGATGGTGCGATAGACGAAAACGCCGGGTAGATCGCTGCCGGGAATCGGCGGCACGAACGGCGACGCCCCCGTGGCAATGATCAGTTCGTCGTAATCGAAACGTTCGCCCTGGTCGTCGACGACGTACTTTTCGATGTGTTCGATTTCCTTAATGCGACTGCTGGTATGCAAACGCAGGCCGCGTTCGGCATACCACTCCGCGCTGGTGAGCATGAGCGGATCGGCGCTGAGCTTCTCGAAGTACTCCGAGAGCTTGACGCGATTGTAGGCCGGGCGGGCTTCCTCGCCGAACACCGCAACATCATAACGTTCCACGGCACCCAGATCGACGAGCTTCTCGCAGAAACGATGCCCGACCATGCCGTTACCGATGACAATAATCTTCTTTTTATCCATGAGTGGTTCCTTCCAGAATAGAATGATTTACTAACATAACTTCCGCGCAACCTTGTCCCGCCTGACGCAAGACCTGCACGACCTTACCGATGTAGATGATGCCGGGTCCGGCGCATAACGCCGTCGGCGGCGCGGACTGCGCATCACCCAGCACACCGAAGTGCGTACGTTGTTCCACCGAAGACGCGCTCTCAACGAGAGCGAACGGCAGCGACGGCGCGGCGCCGTGCCGTAACAATTCCCCGGCAATCTCTACGAAACGATGCTTGCCCATAAAGATCACCACGGTGCCCGCGAAACTTGCGACCGCCGCCCAGTCCTGCTCGCGATCGTGACCGTTGAGGACCATGACGGCCCCGGCCACCCCGCGATGCGTCAGCGGAATGCCGGCCAGGGCCCCGGCCGCGTTCAACGCGGACATGCCCGGCACGACCTCGCAATGAATGCCGCGCTCTCGAAGATACAGCAGCTCTTCGCCGCCGCGACCGAAGACAAACGGATCCCCGCCCTTCAGGCGGACCACGCGCAAGCCTGCCGCCGCGTGTTCGTAGAGGATCGCCTGGATCTCTTCCTGCGAACAGGCGTGGGCACCGCAGCGCTTGCCGACGTACATCAGCTTCGCGTGCGCCGGAAAGACTTCGTGAAACGAAGCGTCGATCAGTGCGTCGTAGAGAATGACCTCGGCCTGTTGTAAGATGCGCAGGCCCTTCACGCTCAGATAATCCACGTGTCCCGGCCCGGCGCCGACTAACGTTACCGAACCGGAAGTTTGTAGCGTTTGCGTCGTCATCATACCAGGGCCTCCGTGGGCTTCCAGGGCTGGAACGCGTTCGCCGGGGCGTTGCATACGGGGCACCGATAGTCCTCGCCCAGTTCTCCGAACGCGATGCCGGGCGCCACGTCGCTCAGGTCGTCACCGTAACGCGGGTCGTAGACGTTCCAGCAGCGCACGCACTGGAACGCGCCCGCGTCGGGTAAATTCGCCGGCGCCCGGTTCCCTTGCGAAGCACCGCGTTCTTCGACGACGGCCGGCGGTTCGAGCGAAAAGTGATTGCGATAGCGCTCGCACAATCTTGCAAAACGGCGGCCCAGTTCCCGCACACCGCAGTGCGCGGCCTCCGCAATCCAGCCGCTGCCCGGGTGAAAATCGCGCCGCTGATAGAGCGAATAGCGAGGGCGTCCGAAGAGCCCGCTCCGGTGCACGACGACGGCCACGATGGTGTCGGCCGCATCCAGAGAGGTGCAGATGGAAAACGAGAGGCCCTCCACGGCGGCGTCTTGCTGCCGCAGCAACCGCAGCAGGCGGCGGCGTAGCGTTTCGAAACGCCGCACGTTGTCTAATGTGTACTGATCTTCGATTAAGCGCCATACCAGGGAAGCCGAGTTGTGGCGCAGATTCACACCGTGCCGGGCGACGAAGCGCCGCCACTCCGGCAGGTTCTCCGGAGAAATTCCCTTAAGCATGAGAGCGTGACAGGCCGTGAAATAGATGCGCCCCAGGTTATGCTTGCGCGCCAGATACGCGAGTTCATCGAGAAACAGCACCGGATAACGCAGGGATTCCCGGGCAATGCCCAGACGAAAACGCCCGCCGTTCATCTCGTGAAAGCCTTCGAACTTTCCGGGCTCGGCCGTGAACGCTTCGGCGGACGGCGCCTCGGAGAGCGGGAGCAGGGAATCGCTGTGCTCGGTGGCGATCGTTTCCACGCTACGGCCGGCCGCCACCTCCGCGAGTAAGAACGAGGGCACGAGAAACGGAGCCGGCGTGTGCGCGTCCCAATGCAAGAACCAATGATGGCGGATGGGCGAAGCCGTAAAGTTCACATCCTGTACACTTAGCGGCAGGAGCGTGCCGGGCGAGTCGAGCAGGCGCACCCGGCGCTCCGCCCGGCGCAGGGCGAAGGCGTCGAAGATATCGAAGAACACGCTCTCACTCAGCCAGGGCGCGGTATCGAGCACACCCACCGCGGCGACGGACGACATGAGGTTCGGCGCACCCATTACTCGCGAAAGCTCGCGTCCCACCGGGGTTTCCACGAAGCTGCGCGCGCGCACGGCATCGGGAAAGTCGATCCACAAACTCTGTCGCGCACCGATGCGCAGTTCTTCCACGCCGCACTGATGGGCGGAGCGCGCAATCTCTCCCAGCATTCCCGGCGCAATCACGCCGCCCGGACAGGGGATTTCGAGGGAACGTTGTTTGCCGCGAAACAACTTGCGAAAACGAAGACTCATCGATGCACCGCCTCCGCCGAAATTTCACGCGCTGCCTGCGCTTCGAATTGCTGCAGCAGGCGACGCACCTCGGGTTTGCAGCTCCCGCAACCGGTACCGGCGCCGGTTTTGCGCACCACCGCTTCGAAGTCGATGCCGCCGTCCGCGGAACGCGCCTCGGCCGCCGCCGCGGCGATATTGCCGGTGCCGACCTGATTGCACGAGCACACCAGTTCGCCCGCGACGGCCGGTGCCGTACTGCCGCCGTGCAACAAGCGCCCGCGCTGATCCCCCAACTCCACGCCGCTTTCAAGAAGATCGCGCAGGCGCGCCAGGTCCGCCGTATCGCCGGCCAAAATCGCGCCGACCAGGCGCTCGTTACGAACGATGCACTTTTTGTAAATGCCGCTCGCCGGATCACTGAGTACGACACAATCATCGCCGTCCTGCGCGACGACCGTACCCATGCTCACCAGGGGAAAACCTTCGAGCTTAAGTACGTTTAAATCAATGCTACCGTCGTAAAACTCGGCGGGGTCACCGGCGAGCACGCCCGCCAGGACGCGCGCCTGGTCCGAGGCGGCCAGCGTGGTACCGAACGTCTGGTGCCGAAACTCCACACACTCACCGATGGCATACACATCCGGCACGCTCGTGCGCAGATACTCGTCGACGACGATGCCGAAGTTCGTTCGCAGCCCGCACGCCGTCGCGAGATCGATGCGCGGCTCCGTGCCGAGCGCGCAGATCACCGAAGAACACGACACGCGTTTGCCGCTCGAAAGATAAGCCGTGAACGCATTGCCGGCCGGAAACACGCCGATGACCTCATCGTTCAAAAACAGTTCGATGCCGCGCTCATTCACGGCCCGGCCGAGCAAATCACCGGCGCTGGCATCCAACTGGCGGCTCATCAAGCGCGCGGAACGATGGACCAGGCTCACGCGCCGACCGGTGGCCGCGAGCGCGCCGGCCAGCTCCACGCCTAACAGACCGCCGCCGACGATTAGCGCGTCGGTGCCCGCGTTTTGTAAGATGCGATCCGCGTCGCGCCGATCGCGCAGGTACATCACGCCGCTGCTGTTCAAACGCGCGTGGCGCCGCGGGCGACTGCCCGTGGCGAAGACCAGCACGTCGAAGTCGTGCTCGACACCGGCCTCCGTGCGCAGCGACCGCGCGGCCAGGTCCACGGACTCCACCGCGCAGCCGGTGTGCACCTGCAACCGGGGGACGCCTTCGTCCGCAAAACGCAGACTCTCGAACGAGCGCGATCCCTGAATGTAATCGGGCAGCAGGATGCGATTGTAGAACGGATCCGCTTCTTTCGAAAATATGTGGATCTCGTCTCGATCGTTTTCCCGGCGATGGGCCTCCACAAACGCAAAGGCCGCGGCCCCCGCGCCGATGACGGCGATCTTGCGCCGCGGCGCCTCGAACCTCGTAACTTCTACCGCGGAAAACTTAAAGTCCGGCTCTTTCGACACCGGGTCGAACAGCGGATTGGTGACGTTGTTGGCCCGGGCCTGGGTGTTTTGTAAGATCTTCCCCCAGTGCATCGGGGCGAACACCACGCCGCGCTTGATCGAATCGCGCAGCCGCACGCGCAGTTGAATTTCACCGCGCCGGCTCGTAATGCGCGCCACGTCGCCGTCACCCAGGCACCGCAACTCCGCATCGTCGGGATGCATTTCCAGGAACGGCCGCGGGATGTGCCGGCCGAGCTTGCGAACCTTGCCGCTGCGCGTCATCGTATGCCACTGATCCCGGATGCGCCCCGTGGTCAGGACGAGCGGGAAGTCCGGGGCCGTGGGTTCCGAGGCCAGGGCGTCGTCGCAGCCGAAGAGCTTCGCGCGCTGGTTGTCCGTGAAGAAGCGCCCGTCGGCAAACAGCCGCGGCGTCCCTCTGTGATTTTGTGATAGAACAGGCCATTGCATGCTGCCTTCGGCCCGGAGACGATCGTAGCTCAGCCCCGAGACGTCCAGGTTCGTACCGCGGGTGAGGCCGCAGTGCTCGTCGTAAATCTCCGCGGCGGAAGCGTACTCGAAGGCCCGGCCGAAACCCATGGCCCGGCCGAAGCGGGCGAGGATCTCGGCGTCCGGCAACGCTTCCCCCGGCGCCTCCACGAACTTCGGCAGATACGCCACGCGGCGCTCCGAGTTCGTCATCGTACCTTCTTTTTCGAGCCAGCCCGCGGCCGGTAAGATCAAATCAGCGTACTCTAAGCTGTCCGAGCGCCGGGAGATGTCCTGCACAATGACGAAGCGCGCGCGCCGCATGGCCTGGGCGACCTTCGTGGAATTCGGCAGGCTCACCAGCGGGTTCGTGCAGATGATCCAGACGGCCTTGAGCGAGCCGTCGTGCAGGGCGTCGAACATCTCCACGGCGCTGAGGCCCTGCTGCGCCGGAATATTCTCCGGCGGCACGTCCCAGTACGCCGCTACTTCACGGCGATGATCGGCATTGCCGAGATCCCGGTGCGCGGCAAGCATCGAAGAGAGGCCGCCGACCTCCCGGCCGCCCATGGCGTTCGGCTGACCCGTCAGCGAAAAGGGACCGCTGCCCGGCCTGCCGATCTGCCCGGTGATGAGGTTCAGGTTGATCAGCGCGAGGTTCTTATTGACGCCGGCCGCGCTCTGGTTGAGCCCCATGGCCCACAGCGTTAAAAAAGTCCGCGCCTCACCGATCCAGCGCGCCGCGAGCTCCAGGTCCGTAACCGCAACTCCACAAATGTTAGCGGCCTCGTCGATACTGCGCGCGAACGCCGCCGCGCACAGTTCTTCGAAGCCGTCGGTATGATTTTCAATAAAAGTGCGATCGATCCGGCCGTATTCGATCAGCAGCCGCGCAATCGCATTGTAAAGCGTAACGTCGGTGCCCGGGGCGATCTGCAAATGCAGGTCCGCGGACTCGCAGGAGTCGGTGCGCCGCGGGTCCACGACGATGATCTTCGCCTCCGGACGCTCCGCTTTACGCGCCTCAATGCGCCGAAACAGAATCGGGTGACACCAGGCCGGGTTCGCTCCCGCGATCAAAAAACAGTCGCAGTGGTCGATGTCCTCGTAAGCGATCGGAACGGAATCTTCGCCGAGCGCCTGCTTGTAACCGACCACCGCGGACGACATGCACAGTCTGGAGTTAGTATCAATGTTCGCCGTGCCCAGAAAGCCTTTCGTGAGCTTGTTGGCGAGGTAGTATTCTTCCGTAAGTAACTGGCCCGAGACATAGAAACCGACGGCGTCCGGGCCGTGTTCGTCGATAATGCCGCGGAAGACCGCGGCGGCGCGACCGATGGCCGTATCCCAGTCCACGCGTTGCAACGGAGCGTTGCGGCTCCAGCGCATCTCCGGATACAGCAAACGATCGCTTTGATCCGTCACCGTGTGATGCAGGTTCATGCCCTTCGAACAAAGCAGGCCGCGATTCGAGGGATGCTGCTCATCCCCGCGCAGGCTCAGGCGCCCGTCCGCGGCGCGCTCCACCACCACGCCGCAACCGACGCCGCAGTAAGAGCACGTGCTTTTGATTTGTTCGGTGGACATGATTGCTTCCAGGATCGGGCGGCGGACTCAGGCCGCGTGCGAGGCGGCCTCCGGCATGAGTTCGTCCAATTCGTCCTGAACGGCATTTTCTTCGGCCTGGGAGAAACGCACGACCAGGGACAGGCCCGCCGCGACTAAGACGACGATACCGATCACTAACAACGCTTCCTGGTAACTTAGCGATCCACGAAAGAGGAAGCCGGCCGCCACGGCGCCCGCGTTGCCGCCGGCGCCGACGATGCCGGAAACGGCGCCCACGGCTTTGCGGTTCACGAACGGCACCACTGAAAACGTCGCGCCCTCGGACATCTGCACGAAGAGGCTGAAGAGCACCATGGTGCCCACGGCCAGGTACAGGACGTTCATCTGCGAAAAGAGGATGAGCAGCAGGCCTTCGCCGCACAGGACAATGGCCAGCCAGCGCACACGACCCTTGAGACCGCCGGCGTTGCCGAAGCGGTCACCGAAGAAACCGCCCAGGGTCCGGGCGAAGATGTTCATGAGACCGAAGAGGCCGGCAATGAAACCCGCCGTCGCCGGCTCTAACTGAAACTCGTCTACATAGTAGAGGGCCGCAATGTTGTTGATCGTCAGTTCTACGCCGAAGCACGCGCCGTAGATCACGAAGAGGGCCCACACCCGCGGATCGGCGGCGACAGCCATGAAGTTCTTAAGCGAGTTTTTTGAAGCGCCCTGAAACTTCGGGTGCGACTCGCGGATATCCTTAAAGTTGCCCCCGGGGGTATCCTGCGTGCCGAAGTAGTAGATCAAGCCCATCAGCAACAGGGCGATGCCGGGCACGATCATCGCGTACCGCCAGCTCAGCGCCGCCGTAAAACCGAACGCCGCGAAGAAACCGAAAATAGACGGCATCACCATCTGGGTGACGCCGCCGCCCATGTTTCCCCAGCCGGCCGTGGTGGCGTTCGCGGTGCCGACGACGTTCGGCGCGAACATCACCGAGGTATGGTACTGAGTAATGACAAACGAAGCGCCGATGACGCCGATCGCCAGGCGAAACAGCAGAAAGCTCAAATAGCTGTCCGCCAGGCCGATGCCCATCACCGGCAGCGAACCGAACAACAGCACCCCGCTGTAGGTCAGTCGCGGGCCGATCTTGTCGCACAGCCAGCCGACGAACAGGCGGGCAAACACCGTGATGGCGACCGAGGCGATGATGATGTTGCCGACCTGGGCCTTCGAGAGGCCGAGCTCGTCCCGCACGTAGACCATGAGCGGGGCGATGCCGAACCAGCCGAAGAAACACAGAAAGAATGCGATCCAGGTGAGGTGAAACGTCCGCATCTGCGGGGTGGCGAGGCTGAATAAATGAATGCGTGTGGCTTTCGAGCCGGGTTGCGTGGTCATTGCAAATCTCCTTTTCGAGACCTACAGTGCAACCGCCGTGCCACTGAGCACATGCCTTGAAATTCAGCAGTACGACCACTCCAGGGGCATGCGGTCCGGAGGACCCTCCGATGCCAGCTTTCAAATGCTGAAAATCATTTTTTGATATGTATATGCTTGCACCGTACGCAGAATCAACAAAAATTGTGCGCGATATTGCAGCACTTTGCCGTTAGATTGTTTTGCCCGGCACCAGGGGCCGATTTTCTTGTCCGCTCCGGGATCGAAAAAAATAATTTTTTCGAAATTCAAGAGAATCCTGGCATAAAAGCGCAAAAAGTACGCGCTTTCCCGGATTTCCGCCCGGCCCGCGCGTGTGCTACGGGCGACCTTCGGCGGCGCGCGGGTGCGGAAAGTTGCCTGGATTCGCCCGCGCCACGGCGACCTGTTAGAAATTGTTGGAATCTTTCAGTATGTGTCCGTGATTCAGCGTCTGCCGGAGTCCGCCGGAAGATTCGCATGAATCTGCTGATTCAACGCCGCAAAAGAATCCCCGGCGAAGTAGGAACTCCGCACCAGCGGCCCGGCTTCCACGTGCAGGAAACCCTGATCGAGGGCATACTCTTTCAATTCCTGAAAGACCTCCACGGGGATGTAGGCCTTGAGCGGGGCGTGCTTCGCAGACGGCTGGAGATACTGGCCGATCGTGAGCATGTGACAGCCGTTCGCCGCCAGATCGCGGATGACCGCGCGGACCTCTTCAAGCTCCTCGCCCAGGCCCAGGATCAGGCCGCTCTTCGTAAGAAAGCCGGCCTGAGCCGAGGTGCGCAGCACGTCCAGGGAGACCTGGTAGTTCGACTGCGGGCAAATGCTTCGAAACAGAGACGGCACCGTCTCGACGTTGTGATTGATGATGTCCGGTTTCTCGGCGCGGATGCGCGCGAGATTCTCTTCGCGACCCTTGAAATCCGGGATGAGCACTTCGATCGTGGTCTGCGGATTCACCGCGCGCACCCGTTCGATGACCCGCGCAAAGTGCGTGGACCCGCAGTCTTTCAGATCGTCGCGGTCCACGCTGGTGATGACGGCGTGCTTCAGACCCAGCTCGCGGATGGTCTCCGCGATGCGCTGCGGTTCCCGGGGATCGAGCAGGCTCGGGCGCGCGGTGTGTACGTCGCAGAAGCCGCAACTGCGCGTGCAGTTCTTGCCCATGATCATGAACGTGGCGCTACCCTGGGACCAACAGTGACCCAGGTTCGGACAGGACGCTTCTTCGCACACGGTGTTCAGCCGGGCGCCGTGGACTGTCTCCCGCACGCGATCCGCCGTCTCGGGCCGGCCCTCGGTCATGCGCAGTCGCACCTTCATCCATTCGGGCGGCGGGGGAGGCGTGGTCTCGGGGTACTTGATGCTCACCATCGAAACGTACTGCGATCCACCCCGGCACTCAAGCCTTTTTCTTGCTTTTCAATCGCGACGAAGGTTTCATATTTGCCGTCCTGTCTCAGGACGTCGGTCGTCGCGCTTTACATCAGGGGGAATTATGTCGGGACCGGAAAAGCTGCCGTTCAGCAAACAAGTCGCATACGCGGTGGGCCAGTTCGGCTGGTCCACGCTCATGAATCTCGTCAACCTGACGCTCGTTTACTTTTACATTCCGCCGGACACCGCCTGCCTGCCGTTCTTTGTAACGCAGGAACAGTTCTTCGTAGTTCTGAACATCATCACGCTGATCCTGGCCAGCGGCCGGCTCTTCGATGCCGTCACCGATCCGCTCATCGCCGGTTTCAGCGATCATTCCAAACACCGCAAGGGCCGACGCATCCCGTTCATGTTCTGGAGCACGGTACCGGCGGCGTTGTTCTGCGCGCTGTTGTTCTTTCCGCCCACGGCGAGCGAGTCGGTCACTAACATCTTCTGGCTGGTTGTTATCCAGTTCCTGTTCTTTTTGTTCATCACCGTCTACGTTACGCCGTACTTCGCGCTCATCGCCGAGCTGGGTCAGACCCCCAAAGAGCGTCTTAATCTTTCCACGTACATCTCGATCACCTACGCCCTGGGCATCGTTCTGGCCGCCCAGACGCCGCAGATCGGCAACGCCCTGAGCGCCGGCATGGAGCTGGACAAAGTCACCGGCCTGCAATTCGCCGTGGCCCTGGTCTGTGTCATCGCGGTGATCATGATGATCGTGCCCACGTTGTTCATCGACGAGCGGCGCTACTGCCGACCGGTGGAATCCAACGTGCCGATCATGGAGTCGCTGAAGACGTGCCTTAAGAATCCGAACTTTGTACCGTACGTCGTCGCCGACCTCGCGTACTTCATGGGCCTCACGGTCATCATGACCGGTATGCGCTATTACATCGAGGTGTTGCTCGGAATCGGTGTCCTGCCCGCGGAGGGCGCCACGGCCGGGTCCGACGGCTGCGCCCAGGAGGCCGGCGCGGCGGAGCAACTGCTCGGCGGCGTAATGACGGCCATCGTGGTGGTCTCGTTCTTGTTTTATCCGGTGGTGAATTTGCTCGCAACGCGCATTGGAAAGAAGCCGCTGGTATTGTTCGCCTTTCTATGGTTCGGCGGGGTCTTCTTTCTCGTGTATTTCCTGGGGCAGTTGCCGCTGGCGAAGGAACTTCAGATCTACGTCGTCGCCATGCTCGCTTCGATTCCCATGGCCTTTCTCGGTGTGCTGCCCAACGCGATCCTCGCGGACATCGCGGAGCACGACGCGCTCAAAACCGGCGTGCGTCAGGAGGGCATGTACTTCGGCGCCCGGACGTTATTGCAAAAAGTCGGCGTCACCGGCGGCGTGGTGGTCTTCGCGGGGCTCACGAACTTCGGCAAGGACATCGGCGACGACCTGGGCATTCGCCTTTCGGGCATGGCCGGGATGGCGCTCTGTGTTCTGGCATTCATGGCGTTCTCGCGTTATCGTGAACGGGAAGTTCTGGCCGAGATCAAACAAATGGAAGAGAAGGCCGAATGAAACTCGCCATCTATCCCGGTTCCTTCGATCCCATCACCAACGGCCATCTCGACATCATCGAGCGGGCCGCGCGCATCTTCGATCGCCTGGTCGTCGCCGTGGCCTTCAACTCCGCGAAGCAGGGCCTGTTCTCCATCGAAGAGCGAGTGGACTTCATTCGGGAGACGGTCAAGGACATGCCCGGCGTGGAAGTGGCGACGTTCTCCGGACTGCTGATCGACTACGCCCAGGAACGCGGCGCCGCGGCCATCATTCGCGGACTGCGGGCCGTCACGGACTTCGACTACGAGTACGCCATGCATCAAATGAACCAGGAAATGTCGCCGGACATTGAGACGCTGTTCCTCGTAGCCTCGAAGGAGTTCTCGTATCTTTCCAGCACCATCATCAAGGAATTCGCGCGCTACGGTCGCCCCGTGGCGAACTTCGCGCCGCGCGTCGTGAGCGAGGCCCTGCTGCTGCGCTTCGGACACAAGGACGGCGATTAAGTTTTGCTGATGTGATCTTACGCAGCCGCACAACGCCCCATACGAATGAAAGCGAGTTCCAGCACGACATACTTCGACACGAACTTCGAGATCCCGGCCCCGGAGTACATCCTCTTTCGGTACAGCCTGGCCGGTCCGTGCACCCGGCTCTTCGCGGTGCTGCTGGATCACGCGATTCTCTTCGGATTGCTCCTGGTTTCGTTTTTGATTTTGCAGATATTGTTCGGCATCAGTCTGTTCTCCGGTCTCGAAGCGGCGGCCGGGCTCTTTCAGTTTCTCACGTTCATGGCGCTCTTCTTCTTGAACTGGTTTTACTTTCTGTCCTTCGAGTGGGCCAACCGCGGACGCACCCCGGGTAAGATGGCCCTGGGAATCCGCGTCGTCTCGGTGGACGGTACGTCCCTCGACCCCGTGCAGGTCATGATTCGCAACCTGGTGCGCGTGGCGGACATGTTCCCCATGACGATTACGCTCTTTCCTTCGTACGTCGCCGGCGGCCTGTCTGCCTTTCTGAGCGGCTCGTCGTTCCAGCGCCTGGGCGATCTCGCCGCGGGCACCATCGTAGTACGCGAACAACGTCCGGTGATGGACGACATTCCCGTGGAAGACGTTCCGAAGATTCGCCGCATCGTGAGCGAACTGCACATGCGCGTGTTTCCCTCGGCGTCGTTGACCCAGGGACTCAACGACTTCGTGGCCCGGCGTGCGAAGTTGAACCCGGCCCGGGCCCAGGAGATCGCGGAGCAGGTCGAGCCCCAGGTGCGGCGTTTCTTCGGCGCCGGGGAAATCGATTGCAACGCCGTGGAGCTGCTGCTCGCGGCCCATCACTATCTCTACAGCATGTCCCGCGAAGAATTTACCGGCTTTGCCCTGGGGCGACGCTGAGTTTCTCCTGTAAGATTCTACCGAATAAAAGTTATTCAGCATGACGCCCGCAAAATTCATCGAACGCCGCCGCAGCGACTGGCAGGAACTTCACGGCCTCCTGGATCGTCTGGAGAACCGCGCGGATCACGCCTTGAGCCCGGACGACTATCTGCGCTTCGGCCGATTGTACCGTTCGGCGTGCACGGACCTCAGTCTCAGCAATACCTGGCGCCTGCCCCGGGACGTGCAGCTCTACCTGGAAGACCTGGTGTCCCGCTCGCATTCGCATCTCTACTCGTTTCACCGCGACCACTGGCTGCGCGTGAAGGAATTCTTTACGAAGCTCATGCCCCGGGCGGTCTTCGCCGACGTCTACGTGCGCATATGCGTTCTGGCGTTTTACGTGCCGCTCCTCTTCAGCGCTTACCTGGCCTACGAGTCCCGGGCCTTTGCCGTGGCCGTCATCGGCGAGGCGGAGATGGAGATGTATCAGGACATGCACGCCATGCGGGAGGACGAGAATCCCGCGGCCGCGGACATGATGGCCGGCACGGGCTTCTACGTCTGGAACAACGTCAGCATCGCTCTCTTAACATTCGGTGTCGGAATCTTAGGCGGGGTGTTGTCCCTGGTGCTGGTATTGTTCAACGCGGTCTACCTGGGGGCGGTGCTGGGCTTTCTTTTGACCGGGCCGGCCGCGGAGAACATCCTGTCCTGGATTCCCGGTCACGGCCCGTTCGAACTTACCGCCATCGCCATTGCCGGCGGCGCGGGCTTGCGCATGGGCTTTTCGTTTATTGCGCCCGGCGGACGGCGTCGCTTGCGGGCGCTGCGCGAAGAAGCCGAGGGGGCCGTTCCGATCATTGCGGCGGCGGTGGTCTTGCTGTTCCTGGCGGCTTTTCTGGAAGCGACGGTGGCGCCGTCGGCTCTGCCGCTCTACGTAAAATTTGCCGTGGGCGGCGCGTCTTTTCTTTCGATGATCGCTTACTTCGGAATCTACGGCGGTTATCTGCACTACCGCGAACAGCGGGAAGAAGCCGTGCGTTTGCAACGACTGCGGGCCCGGCCCACGGCCGGCCGCGGCGGCGATGCCCGGAGGTGGGAACCTGGACATTCGTAACATCCAGTACCAGTTGCGCCCGCGGCGGCTGGACGAGGTCTTCGACTTCGCCCTGCTGGTCATTCGTCGGCACCTGGGCCTGTTCTTGCTCGTGGGCCTGCCGCCGGTGATTCTGTTTACCGCGCTGAACACGGTGCTGATCTTCTACCTGAACGGCGGCTGGCTCGAT
Organism: Leptonemataceae bacterium; assembly: GCA_965227295.1. Taxonomy (GTDB): domain Bacteria; phylum Spirochaetota; class Leptospiria; order Leptospirales; family Leptonemataceae; genus JANSYA01. The sequence continues at coordinate 2,398,529 of OZ245742.1, forward strand.
GAGCCCGAGTCTTCCTCCTGGTTGCATCTGTTCGTATTGGTTTTGCTTTTTTTCGAACGCAGCGTCTTAGCTTTACCTGTGTTGTTGTTAAACGGCACGCTCCTCTTCGACGATCGTCCGCGGTTGCGGCAAATCTTGCGCACGTCCCTCTCCGTCTATCCGCGCTATCTCATGCACCAGGCTGTGCTGCGCAGCGTACTCTGCGTGGGGCTCGGCTGGACGATCATCGCGCCGTGGTGGGCCGTCGTAACGCATTTCTTCAAGAGCGAGGTCATTGCCCTGGAACGATTGCAGGGCGCACAAATCGGCCGGCGCCTGTCCGCGATGACCGCCGGGCAGAACGAGCGTACGTTCGGATTCTTGATCATTGACGCCGCCTTTTTCGTACTCGTGGTGCTCGCGGCGTCGTACGGTTGGAACTATCTCCTCGATACCCTCAAGCTTGCGGAACGCTACTGGTGGCTGGACGCGCAGCCCATGCTGCTCGCCCCGATCATGCACGTCTTTATCTTGAGCTACGCGATCTTTCACACGACGGCGAAGTTCTTGTTTTACATCGATTCACGTTCGTTGCGCGAGGGCTGGGACGTGGAACTCAGCCTGGTGAAAGGCATCCGCGAAACCGAGGAGGTCGCGTGAAATATTCACCGCTCTCTTTGAGTCGCGCAATGTTCGTGCGTGTGCTGGCCGTGCTGGTACTTACGGCGCCGCCCGTCGCCGTGAACACCATCGATCTTTTCGCGCAGGGGAACGAAGCCGGGCGTGAAGCGGTCCGCGAGTCCCTGGGCGAAAGCGAATGGTACGATTCCCAACGCGACGATTACCGACGCTATGCGCCGGAGGACATCGAACTGCCCGAGGAAAGCGACGGCCCGCGCTGCAACCGTGCGCCGAACATGGCGCCGACCTCGGGGCTTTCTCCGGTGATCCTCAATTTCCTGGCCTACGGTTTGATCGCCGGCCTGTGCGCTTTGATTCTGTACTTAATCGCGCGGATCGTAATGGAACGTCGGAACGAGGAGCGTATTTCGCTCGAAGACCTGGAGGCCGCCGAAGTCGTGCACGAGGAACTGCCGGACGAGATTGCCGGCCAGGCCGGAATTGATCTGGCGAGCAAAGAACCGCTGAACCTGAAACGCCTGAGAGACATGATCGAGGGTGCATTGCGCGACGGTGAACTCGGCCGGGCCTGCGTGTACATGTTCCTGTTCGCCTTGCTCGGGTTTCATCATCTCGGCCACCTGGAGTTGCATCGGGATCGGACCGCCCGGGAGTACGTCCGTTCATTGCAGGGAGGCGGTCCCGCGGGCGGCCTGGTGGACTTGTTTGCGGATCTCGCCCGGCTCTTTGAATATGCCCTGTACCGCGGTCATTTGCCGGAAACCGTGGACTCCACGGACGTGCGGGACCGCTGGTCGCGATTGCGGGCGGCCATCGACGGCGAGGCGGCGGCGCCTCGCTGAGTAAGTGTAATGCGCAAGAAGTTAATAAACAATACTTTGCGAATTGTCGGGCGCGGGGTCGGTCTGGGGTTGCTTATGCTCTTCCTGCACGCCTGCGGCGGCGGGGCCTGCCGCGAGCCGTTGGTGGACGACAGTTACGGCACCGTGGACACCGAGAGCATCAACGGCCTCGACGCCTTTTACGAATTGCTGGCCGTGAAGAACGGCGATGAAAAGCATGAACTGGAACGCTCTTCGTATCTTACGCATCGCATTCGTCGCGAAGCGGACGTCGTCGTTTTTTTTGAAAGCAATCACATCTACGGTGAAGACTACTATCGTCGCCTGGAAGGCTGGTTGTACGGGCTCAGCACGGCCGAGATCGAGGAACTCGAACAGGTGGTTCCGGACGAGGAAGACTTCGAAAGCATTGAGGGCGTGTGGAATGCGCAACGCCGCCTGGCCCTGCAGGGAGAGGAAGATCGGGAACCCGACGAAGCGAACGAAGGCAACGAGGGCGATAAGTACAAGACCATCCTCTATTTCTTAAAAGACACCGACGCGAGCATTGCGTTCTGGGAGTACGTGGCCGGTCAGGTCCGAGAATCCCCGGACCACGTGGCTTACTGCGAGAGCATGATCGGTCGGGAGCGTTTCGCCCGTAACTTTAACAAACCGCCGGTTTACGCGCCGTTCGCCACGCGTTCGGAAAAGTATCCCGGCGGCGCGCCCCAGGCGAATCTGTTGCGGGATCGCAGCGTGTTTCGTTCGGCGATCCCGCGTTATCCCGTGCGCACGGTGCCGGGTGCGGCGCGTTCGCTCTTCGGCCTCGACGGCTGGGACGGCGTACCGGCCCGGACCCTGCTTGCCACCAGCGACGGTGACGACATCATCCGCCAGGTGGAGCTGCCGAACGCGCGCCTTATCGTCGTCTTCAATTCGGAACCGTTCCTGAACTTTTCGCTGGTGCGTCCCGAGTATCGCCGCATGGCCCGGGATCTCATTCGCCATGCGTTGAACCAGGTGCCCGCGGGCCAGGAACCGAACATTGCCATCGTGCGCCGGCAGTTACTGCCGTCCGCGGACGCTGCCGAGAACGAGTTCGACTTCCTGCGTTTTCTGTTCGTGTTCCCGATCAATCTCATTGTCCTGCACTTCCTGTTGATCCTGGTGCTCTTTCTGCTTTCGCGCTGGCCGCACTGGCGCCCGCCGCTGGAAACGGCCCCGGCCGGCAACCGGGAGTTCCTGGAACACATTCGGGCCCTGGGCGTACGCTTAAGTCGCACTCGTCCGCGGTTAAAGGCCCTCGGGCCGCTGTTGCAGTACAAACAAAAGACGACCGGCAAAGACTACAGCGAGGTCATTCGGCGATTGGAAGGCCAGACCGCGCGCAAAGCCGATGCACCGCCGGGGAACGCGAGCAATCATACAAACGACGCTCTTGAATCCAGAAAGGAATACTGAGAATTATGGCAGATACAAAAATTGTTCAAATGGCGGAGCGCATCGCAAAGTTGCGCGCGGAAATATCCAAAGTCTACGTGGGCCAGCAGGAACTGGTTACCGGCGTCCTGGCCGCCCTCTTCGCCGGCGGTCACGTAATGATCGAGGGCGTGCCGGGTCTCGGCAAGACGCTCCTGGTGCGAGTCCTGGGCGTGGCCCTGGGATGCAACTTCTCGCGCATTCAGTTCACGCCGGACCTCATGCCGTCGGACATCACCGGCTCGCACATCTTCAATCAAAAAGAGGGCAAGTTCGTTTTCGTGCGCGGCCCGATCTTCACGAATCTGCTGCTGGCGGACGAGATCAACCGCTCACCGGCGAAGACGCACTCGGCGTTGCTGGAGATCATGCAGGAACGTCAGGTGACCATCGACAATCGTCGGTATCCCATCGAACCGCCGTTCTTCGCGCTGGCCACTCAGAACCCGGTGGAGTCCGAAGGAACCTACGCCCTGCCGGAAGCGCAGTTAGATCGCTTTTTGTTGAAGTTACTGATCGAATACCCGAGCAAAGAGGAAGAACTGAACATCCTGCGTCTGCATTCCGAGGGCATGACCTTCGATACCCTCAACGAAACCGAGGTCCTCTTCAACGCGAAGAGCGTACTCGAGGTCATCGCCGCGGCGGAGAGCGTAAAAGTTTCGGAGGCCATCCTCGATTACATCGGCCGGTTGGTACGCTCCACCCGGGAACGGCGGGACATTTATTTGGGCTGTTCGCCGCGCGCGGGCATCGCGCTCCTGCGCACGTCGCGGGTCATGGCGTTGATGGAAGGTCGGGACTTCGTCATCCCGGACGACGTCAAACGATTGGTGGCGCCGGCGTTCCGGCATCGCCTGGTGCTCACGCCGGAGGCCGAGGTGGAAGGCCGCACCGCCGACGACATCATCCAGGAAGTCACGGCGTCGGTGGAAGTCCCGCGGGGAGAGTAAGCACCACCGCCGTGTTTTATCCTACGAACAAATTTCTTTTGCTGATGTTGCTCCCGCTGGGGACGGCGCTGGCCTTGCCGTTGCTGGAGTTCACGGCGGAGCTGGAGTTCTTAAAGGGGAACCAGGCCTTCATCATCGAAACCCTGGTTACGATCGATCTGTTGTTACTGGCCGTTTTCGCCATCGATGCGCTGACGGTGCCGCGCCGTCGCCGCTTTCGCGCGGAGCGCAGCACGGATCCGGTCTTCTCGGCGAACTTTCCGCATCGGGTGAATCTGGACATCAACGTGGGCCGCGGTCGCGTGCGCAGTCGATTTCACGCCCGGGTCTACGACGACGCCCGGGAAGGCATGCACGTCCTCGGTTTTCCGCATCATACGACTCTGCAAACCGGGCGCAATCGCATCGAGTACCGCCTCCAGATCCCGCAGCGCGGTAACTATCCTTTAAAGAAAGTTTACATCACCTGCTACTCGCTGCTGGGATTCGTCCGCCGGGTCTATCACGTGCGTTGCGAGAGTCGCCTGCGCGTGTATCCGGACCTCAAGCGAGTGAGCCGCTACGCCCTGCTGGCGCGCAAGTCACACCTGGGCTTGATCGGCATTCGTCGGGCGCGCCGGGCCGGCGGCGACAACGAATTCGAGCGCCTGCGAGACTACGAGAACGACGACGAGTTTCGCCACATCGACTGGAAGGCCACGGCGAAGCAGTCCCGCCTCATTGTGCGCACCTACCAGATGCAGCAAAACCAGACCGTCATTTTCCTGGCGGACTGCGGCCGCATGATGACGGCGGAGTTCTTCGGCCGCTCGCTTTTGGACTACGCCCTGGACTCGATCTTAATGTTATCTCACGTAGCCTTAAAGCAGGGTGACCGCGTGGGCCTGATTGCCTTCGCCGGCAGCGTCATTCGTTACGTGAAACCGGCGCCCGGACCGGTGCAACACCGGCGCCTGGTGCAGGCCTGTTATGATTTGTTTCCCCGTCACGAGGAGAGCAACTACGACCACGTCTTTCAGTACCTCAACTCCGTGTCCCGGAAGCGCAGCCTGGTGACGCTCCTGACGAACGTGATCGACGACATGAACGCCGAGATGATGCTTTCGTACCTCGGCGCCCTGGCCGGCCGGCATTTGCCGTTCGCCGTGTTGCTCAAGCAGCGGGAGATTCACGATCTCGTGGAGCGCGCGCCGTCGAACATGGACGATCTCTTTGAGCAGGCGGCCGCGGCGGACTTTCTGTTGTGGAAGGAGACCGTGGTCCAGAAACTCAAGAACCGCAACGTCCTGGCCTTAGAAGCGTTTCCGGATAACTTAGACGCCGCGCTGATCAACGAGTATTTGAAGATCAAAGCGCGTAAACTGCTCTGACACCGGCCGCTCCTTTGCTTTACAGTTCGCCGGCGAGACGGCGATAGAAGGCGTAGCCGAGATTGCGCCGCAGGCAGTACTCCGCCAGCGACAGGCGCTGGGAGAGATAGTCGATGACCGTGAGGTTGTAGCGCAGCGGTTCGTGGGAGTGAATGGTGCGCGCGTGGTCGACGGCTTCTCGTACCAACAGGTCCGCGCGGTTTGCGAGGCGGTCGATGAGCCGATCCTTGTTCTGGTGATGGAGTCGTTCCCGTAACTGTGCCATGGTATCCTCGGACCCCATCATTTGTTTACATGCCTCGTTTCTTCAAGTCTTTTTCCCCCACCGCACTATTTTGGCCGGCTCCCCGCCTGCCTGGTGCAACGTAACCGGTTCCATCCTGCCATCGCCGTCGAAGTCTCCGGAGGTAATCGCCCGCAGGCCGTCGGGAATCGGGATCGTGGTTTGTCGGCGAAAAGAGGGACCGCCGTTGCGATAGACCCAGAGTTGATCGACGGAATCGCTGCCCGTGAGGACATCCGGTCGGCCGTCGCGGTCGAGGTCCATCACCGCCACGGCATTGGGCGCGCCCGGGAGTTCGATCTGCTGCGCGATTTTCTTGCCGGCATCGATCTCTACGACAAGCAATACGCCGGTTTTTTCCCCGGCGAGGGCGAGGATGATCTGCCCGTTTGCTTCGGCCAGGCGGCCGGTCTCAAAATCATTCGGAAGCGGGATTTGCTGTTTCTGATACTCACCGCCGTCCGATCTTGCAAACACAACCAGGCCTGGCCCGCCTGCGCCCTTCACCAGCACGACCAGGCGATCGCCGGTCTTGCGTTGCGTGGCGACCAGGTCGATGCCCATTCCGTCCAGTTGGATCGAGTGCGGAGTGTCGTTTTCGTAGATGCGCAGTTCCGGGCTGTTTTTATGCAGCACGGCCAGGTCCGCGGTGCCGTCGGCGTTCCAGTCACCGGCGGCGATGCGAAAGGGATCGTGACCGGCAGGCAAAGCCTTCGCGCGACCGGGCAGACCGTCTGCGCGTCCGTAGAGCAGGGTGATGGTGCCGCCGTAGTTGTAGTTGCAGGCGGCGAGATCGATGCGCCCGTCCCCGTTAAAGTCTCCCGCCGCCAGGGCGATGGGACCGAGGCCCGCGTCCGCACGGCCGAGCCTGGAAAAACCACCGGCCACGGGCAACACGCTCAGTTTGCCGCCGGGTGGTTGCCAGAACAAACGCGCCACGGCCCCGCCGCCGTTTTCGTAGTAGTCCATTTGCAGTTCGTACTCCCGGCCCGCGCTGAGCCGGACTTCGCCGGAATAACGGGCGGGAGACTGGTCCTGCCAGCGATCGATGATCTTACGGCCGTCGATGAACAGGCGCACTCCGTCATCGCTTTCCGTTGTGAATTCATATGTTCCGCTGACGGCCGGGCGCAGCTTCGCCGTCCAGCGAACGCTAAATGAATCTGCGCCAAAGTTAGTGGGGAAGGGGGCGTCGTTGCCCCAGTCGAAGTCGATGCTTGCGTCCGTACGACTGCGGCGTTTGCCGCTGAACTTGCGTGCCGCGTTTGCATCGTCGTAGTAGCGGCCGCGGGGCGGTTCCGTAAAACCGGCCGTGTTGCGCCCGGCGAACCGCACGGCGTCCGCACCGTAGTCCGCCAGGGCCAGCAGCGGGTTTCCGTCGCTGAGGAAATCCGCTGTAACAATATCGTGAGCGCCGTCGGCTGCATCCGTAAGGACGTAGGGTTCGTACGCGGCGCGGCTTTGCGGATGCAACGTGGATGCAGCGACCCAGGCCAGGGCAGTCGCCACGATCAACCGTCGGTAGTTCAAGAATGAACAAGGAAAACCGGTCATGCGGTTTAGTCCGGAGCGCCGAACATCGAGTTCGCCTTTTTCAGCGGAATTGCGGCACGTATTTTTGAAGAAACGTGTGCAGGTTCTCACGATAGCCGGCGGGATTGACGAAGATGTCCTGGCCGTGTCTGGCGCCCCATTCGTTGATGTGCAGAGTTTTGCGTTCGTGCGGGACGGCCTCGTAGATGACTTCGGAGTGATACGGCTTCGTTCCGGCGTCGGCCAGTGAGTGCGAAAGAAAGACCGGCGCCTGGATGGCCGCGGCGGCGGCGCGCGGCGAAACTTCTGCCGGCTGAAAGTTACAGCGCAATCCGGCCAGGAACATGGCCGGCGGCAGAATCGGTCCGACCACGGCCGCGCCGAAGTCCGCGCTCCCGCGTTCGTAGAAGATCGGCTGTAGATCGCTGTAGGGTGCATCGGCGCCGACGAAGGCCAGCTCCGGTTCCCGGCCTGCCGTAATCAACACAATGGCCGCGCCCATGGACTCGCCCATGAGGCCGATCTGCGACTTCGGCAATTGCGTCTTCGCCTGGAGCCAGTCGATCCAGTGTTTCATGTCCCGGCTCTCATGATATCCGTAGGTACCGCAACTGCCCTCGGACTCGCCGTGATAGCGGGCGTCCACCGTGAGCACGGAGCAACGGTACGGCGCTTCGGCGAACAAGCGGACGTACTTCAGCCCGCCCCAGCGCGTTCCGGTATGACCGTGGTGCAGGATCACCGCGCACTTGCCGGAGTTCGCGAAGTACCAGCCGTTCAGGGTGATCGTCTCGTCCGTGCCGGGATGTTCGGGAACCGTAACGCTCGCCTCTTCCGGAGGGCCGAGGCCGAACTCAGCGGCCACCGGTTGAAACTTGAGGTTCGTGCGATCTTCCTCTAACGTACGCTTGTGAAAGTGAATGATGACGTCCGAGAAGTAAAAGGCCGCGCCCCCGTAAATGAAGGCGATGAGGAGGATCAGTACGACGGCGATTCGTTTCATCGCGTTGATTCGAACCTGGTGCGCTGCATCGGTCAAGCGAAATGAAAAAAGTGGTTGCGATCCGCGCGGATGGTTTGCATTTCATGCGTCCCCGTTATGGTCGTGCTCAGTCTCGTCATCGAATTTCAGAGCATCCTGGGCGACATTCGCATCCATCTTTTCGATCTGTTGCTGATCATCCTCTATCTCACGGGCATGGTCGCCTTCGGCATCTATTACAGCAAACACGTCGGCGGGGCCGCGGACTACTTTCTGGCCGGTAGAAGTTTGCCCTGGTGGATCGTGGGCATGTCCATCGTCGGTTCCAACGTCGGTTCCAACGATTACGTCGGCGCCGCGGGCGGAGGTTACGCCATCGGCATCGCCCAGGCGAACTTCGAATGGATCGGCGCCATCCCGGCCATGATCCTCTGCGCCTTTTTGTTTATCCCGTACTTCTGGCGGGCCGGAGTCTACTCCATCCCCGAATACCTCGGCCTGCGCTACAACCAGGCCGTGCGGGCCATCGCCGCGTTGATCCTCAGTTTCTTTTCGCTGTTTATCGTGGGCATCTATCTCTGGGCCGCGGCGCTGATGCTGCAAACTTACGTCGGCCTCGATCTAAGCGTGGCCATTGCAATTACGGCGGTCGTGGTCGGCATCTATACCATCACCGGCGGCATGGCGGCGGTGGCCATCAGCGATACGGTGCAGTTCTTGATCATGGTCGGCGGCGGCCTGGCGCTCACCGTACTCGGCATCGCCCGGGCCGGCGGTTTCGCAAGCTTCGCCGAAAAACTCAGCACGGAGTACCCGGAAAAACTGCAGGCCTTCCTGCCGGCCGATCATCCGGAGTTTCCCTGGCCGGGCGTGTTGCTCGGTCTCGCGCTGGTGATGTCGCCGTCGTACTGGTGCGCGAATCAGGTCATATTACAACGCACGTTCGCGGCGAAGTCGCAATGGGACGGCCAGGCCTCCATGATCCTTGCCGCCTTCGCGAAAAGCATCATGCCGTTCTTGATCATCCTGCCCGGTTTTCTCGTGCTCGTTCTGAACTCGGAGCCGTTGGAACAACAGGACCAGGCGTTGCCCTGGCTCATCCGGGAAGTTCTGCCGCCCGGGCTCTCCGGTTTGCTCTTCGTGGCGTTCATCGCGGCGCTGCAATCTTCGGTGGACTCCACGCTCAACAGTACGGCCGTCATGATTACCCGGGACATTTACGGAGTCCTGCGTGGTGCCGATGCGCACGATCAAAACATTCGCGACGCGCACGATCTTGCGCTGGGCAAGTGGGTTACGTTTTCGGTCCTGGCGGCGGGAGTGGTCTTCGCGCTGAACATCCAGCTGTTCAAAGAAGAGTTCCGCGGCATCTATTCGTTCGTGCAACTCGGCCTGTCGTATTTTCAGGGGCCGATGTTTGCGTTACTCTTGCTGGGCATCCTGAGTCGCCGCATCAGTCCGGCGGCCGGCGTCTGGGGCCTCGTCCTCGGCGTGCTTTCGGCGATTCTTATGGGCAGTTCCGTGCTGCCCGGAATGACGGAGCCGCTAAACATGCTCTACATAGCTTTTTACAGCTTCGTGTTTACGGTCCTGGTGCTCTTCGTCGTGAGCGCCTTCACGACGCGCAAGAGCGATGCGGAACTGAGTAACCTGACCATCGGCACCACGCGCACCGTGGACGGCGTTCCGCTTTCCGGAGGCAAGCCGCGTGGCTGAGTCCCTGGTGCAATCGATCTTCACGTTCGTGCACGGACTGCCGCTGTGGTCCGCGAAGCTGTTCGCGCTGGCGATCTTCGCCGCGGCGATTGCGCTGGTATGGTTGCTGCCGAAGGCCTACGTCTACGCGGAGGGGGAGGTTCTTCCGTGGCAGAAGGACCTGCGCATCTGGGCGAGTCTGCTGTTGTTGGTCCAGCTCGGACTGTACTGGATCTTCTGAGGATGGAGGCCCTCGCTACCTCTCACGGAAAAAGGGCCTCCCGGGCATCTACTCAATTAAAGCCGATGAGCGTTTGCAGCTCTTCCATGGCCTTGTCTTTTTCGGCCACGCCGGTCTTCTTGATCGCCTTCTTTAAGACGTCGTTCCACTTCTTTTCCGGAACGTCTTCTTTCATTTCTTCGAGGAGTTCCAGGATGTCCACGTCCTCGGCCGTGTTGAAGATCTCTCTTTGATCGTAACGAAACAGAGAGAAGAGGCGTTCGATGTAAGAACCGACGTTCCCCCGATTGCCTCCGCCAACCCGGGCTTCTTTTTTTTCGGAGCGGCGGAGTTCCCGCTCGATTCGTTCCATTTCTGTGCGTTTCATAGCGTTCTTCCTCGTTATCTGTGTTCTTGAAGGACTGATTACATAATATCAGATTGCCGGCGTTCTATTTAGAAGAATACCTTGGCCAGGCGCAGGATGCCCTGCTTCCAGGGAACCCGGTGCGAGACACCGCTGGCGTTTTCGAAATTGTCCTTGTTTGCCAGGTACCAGCGGTAGTTACGAACGAGGGCGTCCTTGTTCGAGAACTGCGGCTGCCAGCCCAGTTGTTCTTTCGCGCGGTCGATGGAAACGAAGCTATCCTTCGAAGCCGTTTCGTAAACCCACTTGTACAGCGGCGAAAGTTTCATGGCTTCGAGGATGCGCAGGGTCCAGATCATGGGCGCGGCCGGAAAACCGCTGATCTTTTTTCCGAAGCCGGCCTCGTCGAGTACGGCCTGGTAGTCTTCGCGCATGGTGGTGAATTCTTCCGCGCCGATGTTGAAGGTATCGTTGGCTTTGGTCTTCGGTTTCGTCGCGCTGAGATAGATGGCGTCGCAGAGGTCTTCCACGTCCAGGAGCTGGTAGCGGTTCTTGCCGTTGCCGATCATCGGGAAACCGTGGCCAGTGGCCGCCCAATCATACAACAGCGCGAACACGCCCAGGCGCTCCGGACCGATGAAGGACTTCGGTCGAATGATGGGCACGATCATGCCCTGCTCGCGGTACTTCAGGCATTCCTCTTCGGCGAGGATCTTGGCCTTTCCGTACGGGCCGACGCCGTCCAGTTTGTCGTCTTCCACCAGGGGATGGTGATCGGGGATACCGTACACGGCGGTAGAGGATACATGCACGACGCGCTTGACCTTATTGGCCTTTGCGGCCTCCAGGACGTTGCGGGTGCCGTCCACGTCGGTGGTCATAATGTCTTCTTCGGTATACAGCGGCAATGCCGCCGCGGTATGGATGACAACGTCCGCCCCTTTCATGGCGGCCTTGAGTTTTTCAAAGTCCCGGATATCGCCGGTGACCACTTTGATTTTGTCTTTTTCGGGATAATCGAATTCAGCAATGTCGTACGAGACACACTTGTGTTTCTTCGCCATCAGGTAGCGGACCAGGTTGATGCCGAGAAAGCCTGCCCCACCCGTGATAAAGTAGTTCGCCATAGAGATGTTCCTGCCGCCGCTCCGATTGCTCCGGTGCGGCCTTCATCGTGTATATTATTATGTCGGTCGAAATTGCCGGCGAGGGCGTACCGATCGACCGATACACCACTTAACGGGTTTTAAGAGCATTTATTTCAAGTCTTTCTCGCCCTCCGATGGGTATTCGGGGGCGATGCGAGTGCGGTGGGCGGAAGCCCGGCTCACGGGGCCGGGCAATCGGTGCGGGTGTAGGCAAAGGCGCCGGCGATGAGCCGATCACCCTGCCGTTGCCAGGTTTCGGAGGTGGTGCGGTCGGTATTGCCGGCGACGGTGGTGATGGAAAGCTGGAGGCTGTCCCCGGAAAGCTCGCCTTCCAGGGTACGGCGGTACTCCGCCACGTATCCGGCCCCGGGGTTCGAGACGGAGCCCTGGAGCTCGCCCTGGATTGTTGCCTTGCCCGAGGAACCCGGCGTTACGACGAGTCGCACCGTTTCTTTGACCGAGGTGGCTTCGCGTACGTAGCAAAGATGCACCGGTTCCTGGTCGGCGGAAGAACCCCGGGGCGGCGGCGGGACGGAGTCGTTGCAGGCCGGTACGAACATCGTAACGAAGAGCAACAGACTAAGTTTCGATAAAAAGGAGTTAGCATTCGGACAGGGCATGACGAACCTCACGGTTCGAACATACACCCGGGCCCGGCGACGGTCCATAGGAATCCGTCGTCCCGCGGCTTCCCGGAGAGAAAGCCGCGGGAATCGGTAAGATTGTGCTCAGTAGGCGTAGCCGTAGGTATCACTGATCATCGGTGTGAGGATGAACGAGAACGGCGGGAAGATCCACCACAGATTGGTGGCGGTCATGTTCGTGATTTCGCTTTTCGAAGAACCGCGCTCCCGCGTTTCCCGGGTGAACTCCGATACGCTGCCTTCCACGCTGGCATCGCCTACCAGCGGTCGGTAGCCGAACAGAACATGCAGGGCGTAGTTGGTTGTGTTCACATAGGCCTTCGGGCGACCTTCCGGTGTTACGTTGCCGCTAAAATTCGTGGCCACGCTGGAGGTGCTGCAGGCCCCGAGAAAAACGACGACGCAGACCAGAGCGGCAAGAATGCGCAACCGGTGCAAGAAGCCGGAGGATCGGAATTGCGAGGTTGTGTCGGAAAAAGGGAAAGATTTGCGAGTCATAACTTGCTCCTGAAGAGATACTCCAGGATCGGGGCGGGAGCGTCCGGACGCATCAAAAAAAGCGCAGGATTCATGGAAAGCCTCAGTTCGTGCCGCTGAGGTACTTCATGCGACTTTCAATGATCAGCTTGGAGAGCAGGATCGCCGCGTTGCGGGCGCGGTCCGCGGCGCGATGGCGGTCGCCTTCCAGCGGCAGATTCAGCGTGCGCAGGATTTCTACGAGTCCGACTTCCTGGCCCAGCGCGCGAAAGACCGCGGCCATGGTTTTGATGTTGATGTGAGACGCGCCGAAAGGATAGGCGGCGGCGTCGCGTCGGCACTGCTTCTTAATCACGCGGCGAATCTGGTTTCCATAGCTCGTCCACGGACGATGGCGGCAGAGATAATCCTGTTCCAGGGCGGCGCAGGCAGCGCCGAATTCCAGGCCGCGTTCGGCATCTTCCGGTGTAATGCCGGTAAGACTGGTGCACAGCGGACTCACGCTGGACCGCCGCGGCTTTACAATGATGCTGCGTTTATCGAGGATGCGTCCGCTGCGAACCTCCAGGGGGCAGACCCCGATCTCGATGATTTCCGAAACCTGGCCGGGCGGCGGATCACCGGGCCAGCAGGTCATGGAAAGATCTATCGCAATCACCTGATCCAGAATCTTGTACATAGTCGCGCGGAGATTCGACCGGCGCCGGCGGCCTCCACTTTCAGTTTCCGCTTTGAGTGCGAGTTTCACAACCACTTTCCAGGCTGTCGGGGCGCTACATTCCACCGACCGGAGTCTGTCCAAAATGAAAGAACGCCTCGCAAATATCGTCTCAGCGGGCTTTGAGTTACCGAAGCCGGGGCTTCCGCTGATCGAACAGCTGCAGTACCTGATCGATCAGTGTCTGCCGGGCACCCTCGGCGTGCTCCCCATTACGATTTGATTTGTGATATTCTCAATGAAGCGGGCAAACGCGTTGCGCAGGGACGCTACAAATATACGCTGTCCAGAAGTTAAGAGCGCGATTGTGACTTCAGATGTACTCGTCTTTGTCTTTCTTGATGACGAGTGCGCCTTCTTCGTCGAGGCGGCGCGCGGAGTTCAGAATATAGGCGCGGGCGTCGTTGATCTCGCGGATGGATAACGGGCCGCGGCGATCGATCTCTTCCAGAATGTCCGCCGCACGATTCTGAGACATGGAGTTGAAGAAGTGCCGGCGAATGTCGTCGCCGGCGCCGCGCAGGGCCGCGGCCATGATTTCGTCGTCGCCCACCCGGGCGATCAGGAGACGCATCTCTTTGTGGTCCAGGGCTGTAAGTTCTTCGAAGGTGTAGAGACGGTCGCGGACGTTGTCGACCAGGTTCGGAGCGGCCTTGCCCAGGACATCCAGGATCTCGTCCTCGTCCCGGCGTTCCATCTGGTTGAGGATGTTCGCCAGGGTATCCGCGCCGCCGACCTCGGAATAGATTTCGGACGTGCGTTTTTCGAACTTTTCGCGCAGCACCCGGGCCACGCGTTGCACCGCCTCCGGATGAATGCGCGCGGTCTTCGCGATGCGCAGGGCCGTCTCCGAACGAAAGTCCGCGGGTAGATGGCGCATGACCGCCGCCGCGATCTTCGGCTTGAGGAACGACAGCGCCACCGCGGCGATCTGGTGGTGTTCCTGGGACAGGGTCGACGCCAGGACCGGCGCATCGATGCGTTCCAGGAATTCGAAGTCGCGGTAGAGATCGTGCTGAGAAATGCGTCCGATGATTTCATTCGCCACGTCTTCGCCGTGGCTTAACTGTAGAATTTTCTTCGCGGCCTCGGTGCCGCCGCGCACCGGCTCGTCGAAGTCTTTGACGACGGTATCAAAATGTGCGAGGATTGCTTTTTTTTCGTCAGCGCTGATGCGGTCAATGCCGGCCATCTCGCCGACCAGGCGCTCGATCTCCGCGGGCTCAAGCTCTTTGAGAATGCCGGCGGCCTGGTCCGGTCCCAGGGCCAGCAGCAATCGCGCCGCCCGGCCGATGCCGGGGAGGCGTTCCATGTCTTCGATGTTCGGCCGGCCCGCGAGACCCGACGGACCACTGCCGCGGACCTGGGCGCGCAGGGCATTCAGTAAGCCGCCTTCGCCGACCGTGAGGTCCACGTTGGAACCAGTTTGCTTGCCGGATTTGGCGGACTGGCCCGCGCCGGCCTTGCCGCCCTGGGATTTCTTGCGCGCCGCTGCCATCGGTCAGTAATGTGACATAATCCCACTCCTGGCAAGCAGAATTGTACGCTTTCACAGGAGGCAGAGAGGATGCGAGATAGTTCCTCACTACTTCTCATCTTTCCGTATATTCTTCCCCGTCTCACAGTACGCTTGCAACGGGCACTCCCCACACTTCGGATTTCGCGGCCGGCAAACCAACGCGGACAGATCGATGATGGCCAGGTTCAAGGCCTGGCAGTGTTTCGAGTCCACGAACCGATCGGCCAGATGAAGGATGTCCCTGTCGCGGCGCGACTCGGCGTGATGAGGCAGGCCGTGCACGCGCGCGATGAAGCGCGCCACGTTCGCGTCCACGGCCGCCACACGCTCGTTCCACAGGCGAGTGCGAATCATGGCCCCGGAGTACGGTCCGACGCCTGGAATCGCTTCGAGATCGTCGCCGCGCCGCGGTCCGCCGGGTCCGTAGTGATCGCGGAGGTAGTGCAGGGTTTCGCGCATTTGTTTGCCGCGCCAGTGGAGGCCCAGGGGTTTCAGCATGCGTTCCACGCGCGACCAGGGAATCTCCAGGGCCTCGCCTGGCGTGCGAAACGATTCGGTGAAGTCCGCGTAGACCCGTGCGGCCTGATCGGCCCGGGTACGTCGGAGCATCATTTCGGCCATCAATAAATGAAACCAGTTGCCGGTCTTGCGCCAGGGATAGTCGCGTCCGGCCTCGCGAAACCATTGCAGCAATCGTCGGCGCAGCTCCCGCAGATGCGGGGTGATGTCTCGTTTTACGGCCGCCGTCGCGTTGCGGGGTGACGTTTTTTTGTTTCCATCTTCGCGGCGTCCCATAAGTATCTCAGAAGCCCTGCACTCGCTAACAAGAATCTAACTGAATCTTCGCGAATGTGAAATCCGGCTCCGCCATCCATGACCGATCATCCTTTCACCAGTATGGACTCCGCTTCGTACCATTCCGATCGCTCCGGTCGCATTCTGGTCGTGGACGATAATCCTGCGGGGCGTCAGCTTTTGGTACGGCGGCTCACTTCTCTGGGCTACGAGGTCGACAGCGCCGAAAGCGGTCAGGAGGCCATCGACGCCGTCGACCGCAAGGGTTATGATCTGGTGCTGCTGGACATCATCATGCCGGACATGTCCGGCATGGACGTCCTCCAGGTCCTCCGCGCCACTTATTCGGAGATCGAGTTGCCGGTCATTATGGTTTCGGCCCTCGACGAAAGTTCGAATATTGCGGAGGCGCTGAACCACGGCGCCAACGATTACATTACCAAGCCCATCGACGTCATCATCGCCCGCGCACGCATTCGTACGCACCTGCGCCTCAAGCGTGCCGAAGAAGCCGTGCGCCGCGTGGACGCTTCCACCGGTCTCGCCAACAAGCTCCTGTTCACCGAACGTTGCAACCAGGCCTTTGCGTCCGCGCGGGAATTCGAAGGCGAGTTTACCGTGATGGTCTTCGGGGTGGATCGTTTCGAGCAATTCATGGAGTCCCTGGGCCTGGGCTCCGAAGAAGAGTTCGCCATGCTCGTGGCCGAACGTCTGCGCAAGGTCGTCCGTCAGGCGGATACCATCGCCCGGTTGTCGCGCCAGGACTTTGCCGTGTTGTTTCAGGACGGCCCGCAATCGCCGTCGGTACTGCGCGCCGTCGAAGAAATTCAAAACGGGCTGCGGGAACCCTTCGTCGTGGCCGGCAAAGAAATCACCAGCGGCGTGAGCGCCGGCGTGGCCTTCTACGCACCGAACAAACACTACGAGCGCGCCGAAGACGTGGCCCGGGACGCCACCATCGCCCGCAATCGCGCCCGGGACCTGGGCGGAGATCGTTCCGTCATTTTCGACGGCGAGATGCACGCCGCCGCCAGTCGTTTGTTGCAAACGGAGATCGATTTGCGCGCGGCCTTACAAAAGAACGAGCTCGTTGTATTTTATCAGCCCATCGTTTCGGCCGCCGACGGATCCGTGAACGGTTTTGAAGCGTTGATTCGCTGGAAGCATCCGCATCGCGGTCTGGTCTCGCCGGGAGATTTCATACCCCTGGCCGAGGAGACCGGGTTGATCATTCCCCTGGGCGAGTACGTGCTCACCGAGGTCTGTCGCCGGTTGAGGCAATGGCAGGGTTCACCGCTGGAGCGGCTCTTCGTGGCGGTGAACGTCTCCGCCCGGCAGTTCATGGACGCGGCCCCGCTTCGACGCATCAAAGACATTCTTCGCGAACACAAGGACGTGCTGCCGCACCTTAAAATGGAAGTGACCGAAAGCACGGCCATGCACGACCTCGACTACAGTCGCCGCACTCTGAACGACTTCCGGGAGATGGGCGTGAGCCTGAGCATTGACGACTTCGGCACCGGCTACTCATCGCTTACGATGCTCAAGCAACTGCCGATCCAGACCGTTAAGATCGATCGATCTTTCGTTAAGGATTTACGCGGCCGTGGCGACGACCGCGCCATCATCCAGGCGATTCTGGAACTTTCGAAGACCCTGGGACTGAACGTCATTGCCGAGGGCGTTGAGGATGAGTGGCAGGTGCGTTTCCTGGGCGGCATTCGCTGCGACGAGTTCCAGGGATTTCTGTTTTCGCCGCCGCTGCCCTTCGATGAGGCCGAGGTTTACGTGCAAAACGGCCGCCGGCTGCCCACGAGCGCCGCCGGAGACGGCGGCGCGGATGGTTCAGGCGATCTTGCGTCGGCGTGAGCCGCTGCTCTTCGCTTTGCCCTTCGAGCCCTTTGCGGATTTTTCACTAACGTTACGCGAAGATGACTTAACCTGGCCGCGGGTTTGCAACGGGGTCTTTTGCACGTTTTCGCGACCGATGAGGGCTTCCATGACGCCGAAGGCCACGGCCTGGGCCACGGGCACCGCCACGGCGTTGCCGAACTGTTTGTAGGCCTGGGTGTCCGAGACGACGATGTCGTAGTCCTCGGGAAAACCCATGAGCCGCGCGCATTCTCGCGGCGTGAGCCGACGGGGGTTGCTGTTCTTCACGGGGACGAGAATCTCGGAGCCGTCTTTGTAATACCGTGCGGAAAGCGTGCGGGCGATGCCGTCCGGTTCCACCATGCCGAAGCCGAAACCGTGGCCGGCCTTGCGGTGTTTTTCTTTGTAGGCCTGCAAGTAATTCCAGAGCCGGTCGCTGAGGACGTAGCGCTCGTCGAACTTTTCTTCGAGGATGTCGGCGATGCGCGGTTCACGTTCCCGGGCGAGTTCCGGAAAACGAAACGTGCGGGCCGCGGCCTTGTCGCGAAAACCGACCAGGAAGATGCGCTCACGATTCTGAGGCAGAACCTTCGCCGCATTCAGGATACGGTAGTCCATGTAGTAGCCGAGTTCGTCGGCCAGGGTCCGCCGGATGATTTCAAAGGTGCGTCCGCCGTCATGATAGACGAGGTTCTTGACGTTCTCCAGAACGAACGCCTTCGGTCGCCGGTCGCGTAAAATGCGCGCGACTTCAAAGAAGAGCGTGCCCTGGGTTTTGTCGAGGAAGCCGTGGGCCCGGCCGAGGGCGTTCTTCTTGCTCACGCCCGCAATCGAAAAGGCCTGGCAGGGGAAACCCGCCGTAAGCACGTCGAAGTTCGGGATGTCCGTCGAGGCGACCTCCCGGATGTCCCCGGTGGGTTCGTCCCCGAAGTTGGCCGAGTAGGTCTTCCGGGCGAACCGGTCCCACTCGCTGGAAAATACGCACTGGAGTCCCAGGGATTCGAAGGCTAACCGGAAGCCGCCGATCCCGGCAAAAAGGTCTATAAAACGCATACCGCCGTTCCGCATCGTCACTGTAGTATTAGAATCGGCCGGTTTCGCGATTTGCCCGCGCAAATTCCTGCGACCGCCGCCGCCGATTAAGATAGAGTCGTCCGTCATTCGGTTCATGTCATCCTCCCAACGCGCACACTATAGCACGGGGGTGTGACATTATTTGTTACTCCGAGGACCGAGAGGCCGAGGAAGACAAAAAAATTTACCACCGAGACGCCGGGGATACCGAGTTGAAGACGGGAGCAATCATCTTGTAAACATTCGGCGCTCATTGCCCGCCAGCCTTCGTACTCCACCAGATCTCCACATCTTCCCTCGAAGCCTCGGACCTCGGAGTCGCTCTTTCTTCTATTAAAGTCCCAGCTCGTTCATCTGGTATCTCAGCCGGTTGCGCTTCATGCCCAGCATTTCCGCGGCCTTCGTTTTGTTGCCGTTCGTCCGCCGCAGCGCGTCCTCGATCAGCGCCCGGGAGTAGGATTGCAGGGCCTCGTCGAAGTTCGGTGGTGTCGCGTTCATGTCAGGGGCGGCCGCGGTGAATACCGCGGGCCGGCCGGAACTCAGGGCTGCGACGGGCGCCACGGCGGAGCGGGATGCCTCGCGGACGGACGCCGGCAGATGCTCCACGCCGATGTGAGCCGGGTCCGCGCGGTCGGCGGCCAGGGCCTGCATCAACACGTTTTCGAGTTCACGGATGTTGCCCGGCCAGCGGTAGGTCAGCAGCGCGGCGAGGGCTCGATCGTCGGGTTCCACGGGAGCGAGCCCCGTTTCTTCGCAGAAGTTCTTCAGAATAAAATCCACGAGCACGGGAATGTCCCGGCTCCGTTCCCGGAGGGGTGGTACATGGACGTGCAGGACGTTGATGCGGTACAGCAAATCCTCGCGGAACGTGCCCGCCTGGACCATGGTCGGCAGGTCGCGGTTGGTGGCGAAGATGAAACGACAGTCCGCCGGGCGCATCTCGGTCCCGCCGACGGGATGATACTGTCGCTCCTGTAAGAGGCGCAGGAGCTTCGCCTGCATTTCCAGCGGCAGCTCGCCGACCTCGTCGAAGAAGAGCGATCCGCCCGCGGCCTCGGCGACGCGGCCGGCCCGGGCGTTGCGCGCGTCGGTGAAAGCGCCCTTCACGTGGCCGAAGATCTCATCTTCCCAGAGCGTCGCCGGCACGGCGGCGCAGTTCACCGCGACGAACGGTCCGGCATCCCGGGGCTGTGTTTGCGCTTCCTGATCATCGTCGTTCGCCGTGTTGTCGTTGGAAAAGTGGATGAGCCGGGCGACCAGTTCCTTGCCGGTTCCGGTTTCTCCGGTAATGAGGATGGGCCGCTCGAACTCAGCGTAACGATGGGTGCGGCGAATCACTTCGCGCATGGCCGGGCTGGCCGTTACCAGGTTGCGGTCGCCGACGGAATGGATGATGGTTTGAGACTCGTCGTCTCCTGCGATGATGCGTTCGATCTCGTCGATGTGCTCGCTGTACTCGGTGTAGCGGTCCCGGGCGTTCTTCAGTACCCGCAACATGCCGGCGAAGGATTTCGAGAGGGCTACGAGCTCATCCCCTTCGATGTGCGTTGTCTCGTCCGCGACGTCCGGCTGATTGCGGCGTAGTTGGCCGAGGAGGCGCCGCAGGGGACGCGTCACCGTTTCCCGAAAGAGCAACGGGAATACCACTAACATGAACACGGTTGATGCCAGTACGGCCAGGCAGTACTCCAGGGCGACGGCGTGGATCCGCGCGCGATAGTTGTCGTAGCTGAAGCCGTACTCCCGGCTGTCGTCGCGAAAAAAGACGAACGGCCGGCCGGCGATCCAGCGATACGAGCGTTGGAGTTTTTGAATGGGCGGTGCGCCCACGGCCGGCGGCAGAGTGGATGCCGTTTCCGATAGGCCGGCGTCCGCGGTCCAGAGTTCGGCCAGGGACTCCCCGGCCTGAACGGCATCGCTCCGTTCGAAGACGACGCGCCCGCGGTCGGTGTTGTTGCCGGGAAGTTCGATGACATATTCCAGGATCGACGGGGCCAGACGTTCCAGGGGAACGGCCGCTTCCAGCAACTGCCCGGCGACGTGCACGTCTTCCAGGCGTTCGCGGTTGTACTGCTGTTCTTCACGCTGAATGGCCCGCATGCCCAGGATCGAGAGCAGGGACATGATGGCCACGAGGGAGATGCCCACCAGCTTTACAATGAACGAAGACGGTTCGCTGGAAGTGTTTAAGTAGAACAAAACGTAGAGCGAAAAGATCAGCAGGAAGCCGGAGTTCTCCAGGAGGTTCACCGTTTGTCGGGAGCCGAAGCCCAGGGTCAGCAATACAAACAAGATCGGGATGGCGAGTTCGAGCAACGTCAGTACAAAGAAGGCGAGCGCCGGGCGATTGAAGCGCGAGTTCCCCGAACCGCGCAGGGCCTGGCGGCCGAGTACGATCAGCCCCCAGACAAAAGTGATCGCAACCAACGCCGGAATGTACGCGGAGTAGTAGGTACTCTCGTAGTTGTGATTCTGAAAGTTGTAGCGTACTTCCGCGAGACTTGCGCGCACGGCGTAGTCGCCGAAGGCCAGCACCGCGGCCGCGGCGGTGACGAAGAGGACGATGCGCGCCTCCCGCGGCCAGGCCGGCGACGGCAAGCGGTAGGCGAACTGGATTTTGAAGATCATGCCGAACAGGACGGCGGCCGCGGCATACCAGCCGGCGGTGCCCCAGGGAGCGTTGATGGAAAAACCAAAGAGCGAGCCCAGGTTGTAGACGCTGAAGATCAAAAAGAACCCGGCGAGCCAGTAGGTGCGCGTGGTCTTCTTCGGCAGGGACAGCAGATAGAATGCGCTCAGCAGGGTGAACAGCGTCGGCGTTAACCGGCCGAACGAGCTGGCAGTGAGTGAGATCGCGTCGACAATGAGGAACATATGCCGCCAGTTTTTTGCCGGTGCCCGAATCTCTGCCGCCAAAAATTCGTCGGTCAGTCTTTTTCTACATACAGGTGCGTCGCGTTGATGCGGTGCGTGTCTGTTTTTGCGCCAGGGATTGGAAGGGTTGCGCCGGGAGGCGCAAGTCCGGAGCGCGCAGCGCGCAGGACCGGAGCGATAGCGGAGCCCTGGAAAGCCCGCCGGGCCGCCGCCTCCGCGGCGCGGCGGCCCGGGGCGCCCAAATGCTCGTGTTCCAGGTCCTTGATTCTATTTGGTTTTTTGGATGGCACACCTCTTGCAAATGTCCCGCGTACGGCAGTCGTGAACCGCCGTGAAAATAACAAATACCAGGAAGGGAATTCATGAATTTGAAGAAACTCAGTTTGATGCTTGCGGCGTTCTTAATAGCCGGAAGCGCCGTGAGCCTCAGCGCCGCGGATTATACCATCTTCGTACACGGCCGCTCGGGCCAGAACCACTGCGGTACCGGGACGAGTGACAACAACAACTACTGGGGCTCCGCGAAGAACATCAATACTTCGACCACCAAATACTTCGTCGGTTACGACGGATCCTCGGACCCGCGGACGTGGGGGAATTGCCGCGCACAATCCAACATCAACACGGTCTTCAATCAACGTTGCCGCGGTTCGAACAACTGCAAAGTGATCTGCCACAGCGCCGGTTGCTACGCCGTCGAGTACTTCCTCGATAAGACCTCCACAAACTTCAACATCGACTTCGTGATGGCCTCGTCCAGCGCTGCCGGCGGATCGGAGCTGGCCAACCTGGCGTTCTGGGCCTGGGGCGGAATGGACAACGCCCTCAAGACCGGCAACGCCCGCGGTTCCTACAATCACAACGACATGAAAGGCGTCGGCATCTGGGCCATTGCCGGTTATCGTTCCCAGTGGTACGTGGACTGGATGCTGCCGGGTAAAGACGACGGCGCCGTGGCCCTGCACAGCACCTGCGGTCATCGTACCACCGGCTCGCACAGCAAGTGCAACCAGTCCCGCTACAGCTCGCACTTCATCTGGAGCGGCGGTTACAACAACAACAACGGCTGGAGCGGCGATCGCAAGGCTTACAACAAGACCCACACGGGCGACGGCAGTAACTCCATCAACACGGCCATGAAGAAAGAATGGAACGACTGTAAGTCGACGACCATCAACGGCTTCCGCTGCAAATAAGCGCGAGCCCGACGCCGCCTCCGGCGCCGCCCTCATTATGAACCACTCACCGGCCGCGGCTCACCGGAGTCGCGGCTTTTTCTTTGCCGGCCGCCCGGTCGTTTGTGCGCGTTCTGCAAGAATTGTACTTGATTGTCACAAATTGCAAGCTTGTTTGTCGCAGCTTTCGGACTGGCCCGGAATAATCCTTCATCCTGGTCAGATGTTGTTAGCGGATCTCACTACATCGAATTCGGGGACGATATCTATTCCTGCCCGTAGAATTTTCGTTGTAATTTTCGTTGCCGAATAGTCCGATACAAAACAGATTACTTGATGTTTTTTAGTAAAGGTCGCTCCGCCGGAACTAAAAAATACGGCAATCTGCTTTAAGGAAATAGTGATTAAAGACTAGAACGGGTAGATCACAGGTCAAATCACAACAGAGGTAACCACCATGAACGCAACGGCCTCCCGACACATCAAGTTAAACACCCCCGCTATGGAATCCGCAAAATCCATTTTGATCATCGACGACTCCGCCTCCATCCGCAAACTCGTTAGCATCGCTCTCGGCGGGCGGGGCTACGAACTCATTGAAAGCGTGGACGGTGCCGAAGGTCTCGACCTCGTGCGCAGTCGGAGCGTGGACCTGATCATCTGCGACGTCAACATGCCGAACCTGGACGGTATCTCGTTCCTGCAGAAAATTCGCGAAATCGACGCGCACCGTTTTACGCCGGTCATCATGCTGACTACGGAATCCCAGGAAGCGCTGAAAGAGCAGGGCCATGCGGCCGGCGCCCGCGCCTGGATCGTCAAACCGTTTCAGGCGGAGCAGCTCGTGGCTGCAGTCGAACGTCTTCTGGTGTGAGCTGACTGCTGTAGTCAACTCTCACTGAATTTTCACATAAATCGAACGCTGAGATTCGGAATTCCGGTTGGCGAAATAGCGGGCCGGGATGTATTATTGTAGACGCGTCCCAAATGAGTTTCCTGGAGATAGAAGATCGGAGCACGGGCGAGCGTTTTGTTCGTGTTCGCGGTGCCATGGTCATACGCCATGCTGCAAATCTGGCGGAAGAGTGGAAGACTGCCCGGGTCGGAGTCGATAATCTAATCGTCGATCTTTCCGGTGTCAGCGAGCTCGATAGCTCGGGTGTGCAGTTGCTCGTCGCTTTGAAAAAAGAATCGCTGGCTTCGGGAACATCGTTCAAACTCGTGCAGCACTCTCCGGCGGTTCTTTCCGTTTTCGCGCTCTACGGACTCGCCGCGTTTTTCGGCGACCGCATTCGACTCAAGTCGGGTGAGCGTGATGCCTACGGTTTTCTCTACGGGCTGCGACGTGGCAATTATGGATCTATCCGAAGCGAGAGACGTTTTTCTTGATGAATGTGCCGAGTTGTTGGAGCGCATGGAGCAATGCCTGCTCGCCCTGGACGAAGATCCTGGTGACGACGAGGCCGGCCGCGCGCTCTTTCGGGCCGTGCATACCATCAAAGGTTCAGCCGGCGTCTTCGGCTTCAGCCACATCGAAGACTTCACCCACGACCTGGAAAACCTCCTCGATCTTGTGCGCTCCGGCTCCGTTCCCGTGGAACCGGAACTGGTGCGCCTCTTTCTGGATTGCCGCGATCACATCGGCGTGCTGCTCGGTCTCATAGATGCTTCCGGTGTCGTGCATGCGGCGGGCACCGAGACCGCGGCCCGGGGCACCGTACTCATGCAACGCGTACGCGAGCGGCTCCCCGCTACGAAAGAAGATTCTTCTATAGAAGAGAGCGCAGGAAAGACCGCGGACAGCGCCGCGCATGCCGCCGCCGAAACGCACTGGCGCCTGAGCCTGGAATTTCAACCGGACGTGTTTCGCCACGGCCTGGATCCGTTGCCGTTCGTTCGTTATCTGCGTGAAATCGGCACCATCCGCGACGTCATTACACACACTGATCGTGTGCCGACCCTGGAGCAGCTCGATCCCGAAAGCTGCGTGCTGGACTTCGAGATCCTGTTTACCGGCGCCGTCACCGAAGCACAGCTCCGGGAGGCCTTTGAGTTCGTTGAGCACGATTGCAAGATTCGCATTGAACGTGTTACGGAAGACGCGGTGAAGGATGAGGCCGCCGCCCCGAAGTCAGCCGGCGCAAGCCGCGTGCCGATCAGCGGCGACTCGTTCAGCGCCCTCGCGGCGGCCGGGCATCGGGAGAGTCGTTCCTTTCGCGTGGACGCGCGCAAGCTGGATCACCTGGTCAACCTGGTCGGGGAGTTGGTCATCTCCACGGCGCACCTGGCCCAGGTCGCGGACTTCGACGAGAACTCCGGCGCGGCAAGCATTACGGATCAAGTATTGAAGCTCGTCGGCGAAATTCGTGACGGCGCCTTCGGCCTGCGCATGGTGCCCATCGGCGGCATCTTCAGTCGCTTTCGCCGTGCCGTGCACGATCTCTCCGCGGAGTTGCAGAAATCCGTCCGCCTGGAGACTCACGGCGGCGACACCGAACTGGATCGCAACATCGTCGAACGCCTCACCGATCCGCTCATGCACATCGTTCGTAATGCCGCGGACCACGGCCTGGAATCTCCCGCCGAACGCGCGCAGGCCGGCAAGGACCCCGAGGGTCGCATCACCCTGCACGCCTTCGGTGAGACCGGTGAGATTGTGATCGAAGTCAAGGACGACGGCCGCGGTCTCG
This sequence comes from Leptonemataceae bacterium, assembly GCA_965227295.1. GTDB lineage: Bacteria > Spirochaetota > Leptospiria > Leptospirales > Leptonemataceae > JANSYA01. Next base: position 2,423,842 of record OZ245742.1, read on the forward strand.
ACGCCGCCGCCATTCGACGCAAAGCCGAGAGCCAGGGGCTGGTCGCTCCGGAGCAGGAACTCACGCGTGAAGAAGTGCTGCGTCTGATCTTTCATCCCGGCATGTCCACGGCGGCCAACGTTACGAACATTTCCGGCCGCGGCGTGGGCATGGACGTGGTGTTGCGGAACATCGAAGCGTTGCGCGGTCGGGTGGAGCTGGACTCCGAACCCGGCAAAGGGACCACTGTGCGTATCATCCTGCCGCTGACCCTGGCCATCATCGACGGTTTTCTGGTGCGTGCCGGCGAAAGTCACTTCGTGATTCCCCTGGACATGGTGATGGAGTGCGTGGAGTTCGAAGAGGCCGGTACGGCCGCACGCGGCGTGGTGAACCTGCGCGAAGAGGTGCTGCCCTTCGTTCGATTGACTTCGTTCTTCGAACTCACACCGCCGCCGCCGGGGGCGCGGACAAGCCTGGTCGTGGTCCGCCACGGCGCGCGCCGGGCCGGCCTGGTCGTCGAAGACCTGCTCGGCGAGTTTCAATCCGTCATTAAATCTCTGGGACCGCTCTTCGAGAACGTGCGCGGCCTGAGCGGTTCTACGATCCTGGGCAACGGTGCCATCGCCCTTGTCCTCGACGTACCGACGTTGCTGGATCTGCTCGAAAACGAAGACGCGTCTTCGATGCGCGGCGGCGTGGATCTCTACAGTGTGCGCGAGGGATTGCTACGGGAACTGGAAGCGCCGGATGATTCGACACGGGGAGACTGAGGCCATGCGACGACTGAGTGTTACGCAACGAAAGTTAGTGATGAGCGCGCTGTGTGCGGCGGTGCTGGTCTGCGCTTTTACCGTGTCGGCCGACGTCACGGCGAACTGGGGCTACACCGGCGCGAATGGACCGCGGCACTGGGCGAAACTGAGCGACGAGTTCTCCGTATGCGCGAACGGACGGCGCCAGTCACCGATCGATTTACCGGAAGCGTCCGCGGGCACGTCCGCGGGTTCCGCGCCCATGCTTGCATTTACGTACGAAGCAAGCGATCTGGAAATCATCAACACCGGCCACACCATCCAGGCGAACGTGCCGCCGGGCAACAGCCTGCGCGTCGGTGATGATGTGTACGAACTCGTGCAGTTTCATTTTCACAGTCCGTCCGAGAACCAGGTCGACGGCCGCTCGTATCCCCTGGAGATGCACCTCGTCCATCGTAACGAGGACGGGGACCTGGCCGTGGTCGGCGTGCTGTTCGAAGACGGCCCGGCCAATGCGGAACTCGCCGGGATCTGGGAGGACCTGCCGGAGGATGCCGGGGCTACCGTCGAAGTATCGCTGAACCCGGAGCAGCTTCTGCCGGCGGAGCGTTCGTTCTACCGGTTCGGCGGTTCGCTGACCACGCCGCCGTGCAGCGAAGGCGTAGACTGGTTTGTCCTGGCGGAACCGCGGACGATTTCCACCGGGCAAGCCCGGGCCTTCGTCGATTTGATCGGCGAAAACGCACGTCCGCCGCAGCCGCTCTTCGGCCGCACGATCACTTTCGTGAGCGACGGCACGGCCCGCCGTCTCGGTGAGGCGGAGCTGACACCGCAGGCCCCCGGACAGGATGCTCCGCATGAGCCCGCGGACGGCGAGGGCGATTGGGGCCTGTACGCCTTTATCGCCGGCGTCCTTATTTTTGTTGCAATCTTTCTTTTTTTGATGATGCGTAAATCTGGAGACTCTATGAACTTTCTTGATCGTTTTACTCTACGTACGAAGATTCTCGGCCTCGTAATGCTGCTCATATTGATGAACGCCGCGGTAGCCGCTTACGTCATGCTGACGCTGAACAGCCTGGGCCGAGAACTCGTGGAAATCGCTGAGCGGGACCTGCCGCTGAGTGATGCCGTCGCCGCGGTGACGGAGAAGCAGCTGGAACAGGCTGTGACCTTTGAACGTACCCTGCGTTTTACGGATCGTCCGGCGCAGTTTCGCGAAAACGAACAGGCGTTCCTCAAACTCAACCGCCAGGTGGAAAAGGGCCTCGCTGAGACGCGCCAGTCCGTGGATGGTTTTTTGAACGGGCGATTGTCCTCCCGGGCCCGAACAGTTTTTGAAGATGCGTCCGTGCGCCTGGCGGAGATTGCCGAACTGCACGAGGACTACGGCGATCTCGGCACGGCGATGCTCGCGGCCGGCGGGGAGGCAGGTACGGCGGACGACCGACGTGTGGAAGAACTACAAACTACTGTTGACAAAATGTTAACGTCCCTCCAGCGCGATCTGGCGAAGTTTACCGAGGCCACCGCCCGGGACGCCGAGGAACACGAGCGAACCGCCTTTATCGTGGTGAGCGTTCTCTCCGTGGCGGTCTTGGTCCTCGGGCTGCTGCTGGGCCTGGGCATTGCACGGAACGTACTGCGCCAGCTCGGTGGAGATCCGGCGCTGCTGGCGACCATCGCGGAGCGAGTCGCCGGGGGCGAGTACGACGCCGCCGCGGAAGTAGTCGCTCAGGATAGTAGCGATGACGGAGACAACGAGGCCCGGGGGCTCATGGGATCCATGGTAACCATGGCCGCCAATCTCAAGGCGAACGTCGGTGAGATGCTGCGCGTCCAGGTGGCCCTCGATAACTCTTCGACGAACGTAATGATCTGCGATCCCGAGTTCACCATCATGTACATTAACAACGCCATGCGCAGTTTGTTCCAGCGGGCCGAGGCGGACATTCGCAAAGACCTGCCGCAGTTTTCGGCGGACTCCGTGCTCGGTTCGTCCATAGATCGATTCCACAAGAACGTGGCGCACCAGCGCGGGGTCCTGAACAATCTGGCCGGCACGCATCGCACGACCATTCAGCTCGGCGGGCTCACTGTCGATTTTACTGTCAACGCGATCGTGGACTCCGACGGCAAGAAGTACGGCTTTGTCATGGAATGGAGGGACCGCACGGACGAGGTCGCCGTGGAACGCGAAGTGGAAGCCATTGTTACCTCCGCTTCGCGCGGGGATTTCACCGGTCGCATCGACATGCAGGGCAAACACGGATTCTTTGAGCGTCTCAGTGAAGGCATCAACGCGCTCATGGAAACCAGCGATACCGGCCTAAGTGAAGTTGTGCGCGTGTTAACAGCCATGGAGGCCGGCAATCTTACGGATCGCATCGACAACGAGTACGACGGGACCTTCGGTCGTCTCAAGGACGCCTCCAATAATACCCAGGAGCGTCTCTCCGACGTAATCGTCAACGTGCGTTCGAATGCCGAGGCCCTGGCCGGCGCCTCGGAGGAAGTGAGCGCGACGGCGCAGTCCATGAGCCAGGGGGCCTCCGAGCAGGCGGCCAGCGTGGAAGAGACCGGCGCGTCCCTCGAAGAGATGACGGCCAGCATCACGCAAAACGCGCAGAACGCGAAGGCGACGGAGGACATTGCCCTCAAGACCGCCACGTCCAGCGAGGAGGGCGGCAAGGCCGTCGCCGAAACCGTGGAAGCCATGCGCCGCATTGCGGAGAAGATCTCCATTATTGAAGAAATCGCGTATCAAACGAATCTCCTGGCGCTGAACGCCGCCATTGAAGCGGCCCGGGCCGGGGAACACGGCAAGGGTTTTGCGGTCGTAGCTACCGAAGTTCGTAAGTTAGCCGAGCGTTCCCAGGTGGCGGCGCAGGAAATCGGCGGCCTGGCTTCGAACAGCGTGGACATTGCCGAACGCGCGGGCACGTTGTTGGATGAGATCGTGCCGAGCATTCGCAAGACCGCGGACCTGGTGCAGGAGATTACCGCGGCGTCCCAGGAACAGAACACGAACGTCGAACAGATCAATGCGGCGGTAGGCCAACTCGACAAGCTGGCCCAGAGCAACGCCTCTTCCGCCGAAGAACTGGCAAGTACCGCGGAAGAACTTTCCGGCCAGGCCCAGCAGTTGCAGCACATGATGGAGTTTTTCAAACTCAAAGCGGAAGCGGCCGGTAACGCCGGCACGATTCCCGGCTCTCCCGCCACGCCGGCGGCGAAACCGGAACCGAAGCCTGCGCCGCGCCTGGCTCCGACGCCGCCGGAATTTCAGGAGGACGATTTTGAGCGCTTCTGAGGCCGCGGAAACCCGGCGCGGCCGGGAAGAACAGTTTCTCACGTTTCACCTGGGCGACGAGGTCTACGGCATTGAAGTCCTGCGCGTGAAAGAGATTCTCCAGTACTCCGGCATCACGAAGGTGCCGCGGACGCCGCCGTACATCCAGGGTGTCATCAATCTCCGGGGCAGCGTGGTGCCGGTGGTGGATTTGCTGCACTTGTTTGCGGAAGCGTCCGTGAGCGTGGGACGCAAGACCTGTGTGATCATTGTGGAGGTTCGCTCCCAGGCGCAGGAGGGCGGCATTGAAGCGGGCATCATCGTGGACGCCGTGGACCAGGTACTGAACGTCAACACGACTTCGATCGAAGCGGCCCCCGGTTTTGGAACGAAGGCGGGTCCGAAGTTTATTCGCGGCATGGCGCCGCGCAACGCCGCCAGCGACGCCGCCGAATCCTCCGGGGACGAGGCGGGCGGCGACGCCGACCGACACAAGGACGAGGGCTTCGTGATTTTGCTGGACCTGGACAAAATCCTGGTGCCGGAACATCTGCAGGCCCTGGGCGATGCGAACGCCGTGTCGCAGGACTAAGATACTCTGAGATTATGTTAGCATGATGACGCAGTCCCCCGCCACGTCTCCCGCGGCCGAGCTCAGCGACGCCGACTTTTCCCTGTTCCGGACGCTCATGGCCGTCGAGGCCGGGGTTCACCTCGGAGACAACAAGAAGACCCTGGTCGTTTCCCGCCTCGGGCGTCGCGTGCGGGACCTGGCCGGAGGGAACTTCCGTGCGTACCACTCGCTCTTAAAGGATGATCCCGTGGAACTGCGCTTCGCCGTGGACGTGCTGACCACGAACGAAACGTTTTTCTTTCGTGAGCCGCAGCACTTTCAGTTCCTGGGACGGGAGATCCTGGCGCGGGCCTCCGGCAAACTGCGCATCTGGTCGGCGGCGTGTTCCACCGGCGAAGAACCCTACAGCATCGCCCTGGTCTGCGCGGACCGCGGTGTGTCGGCGCAGATCCTGGCCACGGATGTGAACGCCTCGGTCCTGGGCAAGGGCCGAGCGGCCTTGTATCCCCTGGAACGGAGCAGGGAGTTGCCCGCGTACTACTTAAAGAAATTCGGCCTGCGCGGCGTGCGTTCCATGGGACACTACTTCACGTTCACGCCGGAGGTTCGTCGCATGGTAACCTTTGATCGAATGAACCTTGTGGCCGGTGCGCTGCCGGGTCAGGAATTTGACTGTATCTTTCTCAGAAACGTAATGATCTACTTCTCCCGGGAGACCAAGGAGCAGGTACTGCGCCGCCTGGCAGGGTGTTTGAAGATCGGCGGTTACCTGATGATCGGTCACTCGGAGACCCTGCACGGCCTCGGCGCGAACACCGGTAATCGCAAGGCTTTCGGCTTCCAACTGGTGCGGCCGGCGATCTACCAACGGGTTGTGGAATGAATCATACGAGGCCGGAGTTCATAGTCGAAATCTTTTTGCAGCCCGGGGAGTTCCTCTGGGGCGACGAGAGCAATCGCATTCGGACCCTCCTCGGCTCGTGCGTGAGCCTGACTTTCCATCATCCGAACTTAAACATCGGCGGGATGTGCCATTTTATGCTTCCTTCCCGGGAGCGAAAGCTGGATGAAGGCCTTTCGGGGCGTTACGCCGACGAGTGTCTGCTTTTGTTTATTGAAGCCATTCAACGCAGCGGGACGCGACCCCGGGACTACGAGGTCAAGATGTTCGGCGGCGGGAACATGTTCCCGACCCTGGCGGAACAGAAGGCCGGCGTCATCGGTGAGCGCAACGTAAACACGGCGCGCGATCTCATTGCCCGGCACGGCCTCAAGCTGGTGGCCGAAGACGTCGGCGGCGTGGTACACCGGCGACTGCTCTTCGACGTATGGAGCGGGGACGTCTGGCTCAAACGCCTGGATCCGGTGCGCGAATCCCCGGCAGCGGTGGCACGGCCGTCTTAATATGCGCCGGGTAATCCTTAGCAATGGCAGATGAAGGCGGCATACGAGTCCTGGTGGTGGACGATTCGGCCGTGGTCCGCCGAACCATGACCGAAATTCTCCAGGACGACCCCGGCATTCGCAGCATCGAAACCGCGGCGGATCCCATCTTTGCCCGACAGAAGATGCAGGTCTTTCGCCCGGACGTCATGATCCTGGACATCGAGATGCCGCGCATGGACGGCCTCACGTTCTTAAAGCAGATCATGTCCGAGTCGCCGCTACCGGTGCTCATCTGTTCCACGCTCACCCAGGCCGGCGCCCCGGCGACGCTCGAAGCCATGCGCTACGGCGCCCTGGGGGTGATCGCGAAGCCCGGCCTGGGGTTGAAAGGTTATCTCGAAGATGAGGCCGATCGGCTGCGTCGTTCCGTGCGCCAGGCCGCCGGGGTCCGACTGAAGTCGCGTTCCGGCACGGGTTCGCTGAAGGCGGAAGCCACCGCGGCGCGCGCCTTCGAGGCAAGCGCGGCAAAGAAGACGCCGGCAGTGAGCGGGCGCAGCGGATACGATTTGATTGCCATGGGTACGTCGGCGGGCGGCACCACGGCCCTGGAGGTGGTGCTGAGCGCCCTACCGGTACAGTGCCCGGGCATCGTGGTGGTGCAGCACATGCCGGCGAAGTTCACCGCGGCCTTCGCGGACCGCCTGAACGCGCACAGCCCGCTGGATGTCAGCGAAGCGAAGGACGGCGACGAGGTCCGGCCGGGTACGGCGCTCATTGCTCCCGGGGATCGGCACATGGTACTGCGCTCATCTTCGGCAGGTAAAAGTTACTCGGTGCAAATTAAGGACGGTCCGCCGATCAATCATCATCGTCCGTCGGTGGACGTGTTGTTTCGTTCCGTCGCGGTTACGGCGGGGCCACGGGCGTTGGGTGTGATCATGACGGGCATGGGCGACGACGGCGCCGCGGGTCTGGAAGAGATGCGCGACGCCGGCGCGTATACGATCGGTCAGGACGAGGCCTCGTGCACGGTCTACGGCATGCCGCGGGCCGCGTTCGAACGCGGGGCGGTGATGCAACAGGTGGCGCTGACTTCGATTCCGGCGGCGATTCTGCGCGCGTTGTATGCGGCGAAGGGCTGAGGCCGTAACGCAAACTCTGGATAACGTTACCGTACGCAACGAATTCCGTTCGAACTACGGCGGCATGTTCGGAATGTTCGGCCTCTTCCTGGCATCGCCCGGGCGTACTCAAAATTTCCGTGCACCTGTAAAAATTTATGCGGTCTACGTTCGGGAGTCTCCTCCCTGAATTTCAGCTCTCAAGCGTGACGCATCCCGGGCGGGGGAAGCGCCGAAGAAGCGAGCGTATTCCCGGGTAAACTGGGAGGCGCTTTCGTAGCCGACTTCTACGGCAACATGTGTTACCGGAATGCCTCCGAGCACCAACAGGCGCCTGGCCTCCAGCAGCCGCAGTCGTTTCTGGAATTGAAGGGGGCTCAGGCCGGTGATTTGTTTGAATCGGCGATGAAACGTCGTGACCGCCATGCCCGCCCTGGCTGCCAGACGTTTGATTTCCAGTGCTTCCGCGTAGTGACCGTGAATCCACTCCAGGGCCCTGTGGAGATTCGTTCCTCCTCCTTCCGCGAGGCAGTGTTGTCGCAGGCGCCATCCCTGCGGGCCGGTCAGAACCCGGTACAGGATTTCGCGTTCATACGCCGGCGCAAGGCCGGGGATGTGTTCGGGTGTTTTTGTAAGTCGTAGCAAGCGCAGCCACGCATCGAGGAAGTCCGCCGTCGGTGTGCAGGCGGAGAAGGTTTCGATGGCAGCGCTGTCATCCCGGGAATCGTTCGAAAGATCTTTTAATAAATCCAGAAGCGGAGGCCGTGTCAAGTTGAGGCCCAGCGATACGTACGGGAGGCCCCGCGGTCCCTGATGGACGCGTCCGGTTGCCGGCACCCGGGCGGGGATGACGAAGTAGGACGGGGCCTTCAGCAGGACCACATCGGTGCCGATGGAAATCGTTTTCGCTCCCTGAACCACGAGTCCGATCATCGGTTCGTAAACGGCCGCGAGCTGGTGTTCGGGAACTTCACCGCGGATCATAACCACGCCGGGTAAACCGGTCTCTGTCGGTTCGGTGCCTGCTTCGATCGTTAGCCGGGCAATCTCGGCCAGGATATTCTGCATGTCTTGCGTCCGGCTCATGAAAGGACTACGGGTCGCGTAATCAAATATAGAATGAATCCGCCCGGAAGCAAAATTTGTACGGAGTATGATCGGGCAAGAATAAAGCAGGATCGGATATTGACCGGCCTGTAAAAATCAAATAAGACTGTGGCTACAATGAATGATTACAGGAGCCAAACATGAAAGTAGCCATTGTTACGGGGGGAAGCAACGGGATCGGGAAAAGCACCGCCCTGGAGCTGGCACGGCACGGAGTCGGAGTCATCCTCACCTACTATGCGCATAAGGAAAGCGCCGACGATGTCGTTCGTGAAATCGAAGGATTCGGTGCCGCGCGAGCGACGGCGCTGCCGCTGGATCTGAGTCAAAAATCGAGCTTCGCGACGTTCGTCCGCCAGGTGAGGGAGCGTCTGGAAGAAATCTGGCAACGGACGACTTTCGACTATCTGGTGAACAACGGCGGGACCGGCGGCCCCATGATGTTCTCGGACATGACGGAGGCGTACTTCGATCGAATCCTCCATACGAACTTTACGGGCCCCTTTTTCCTGACACAAGGCCTTGTCGCGTTTATGGAAGATGGGGGACGCATCGTAAACACCTCCAGTTCGTCGCACAGCGGACCTGTTTTCCCGGGCTACTCCGTGTACGGGCCGGCCAAGGCGGCTCTTTCCGCCTGGACCCGTTACCTGGCAAAGGAACTCGCACCGCGCAAGATTCGCGCGAACGCCATCTCGCCCGGCCCCGTGCACTCGAACTTCGGTGACGGAGCCTTCGACAAACATCCGGAGTACATTCAGCCGCTGGCCGATCAGACGGCCCTCGGTCGCATTGGTCGACCCGAGGACGTCGCCCGGGTGATCGTCAATCTGTTGTCCGACGACTTCGACTGGGTGACGGCGCAAGACCTGGAAGTCTCCGGCGGCTTTCTTTTGTAGGAAAACCGGCCCCTACAGCGTTTGCAAGTATCCGAAAAACAGAACGGCGAATCCGCCGATCTCCGCCAGGATCAAGAGCAGCATCGAGCCGTGGATCATCACGGCCGGCAACCGGACGGGGCCCAGCACGTACGGTTTTCTAAACTGATTGTCCGTATCACCTAAGACCGCGTGCACGAGATACGTCAATTGCGCAAACGCGAAAAAGGCGAGCACCGCGGCGGCCGACCAGAAGCGTACGCTCTCGGAGTACGGGTTTAACTCGACGAACCGGGCGAGCAACAGCGCGGCGAAGCTGTAGAGCAATGCCGCGCGATGCAGCACGCTCACGTACTCCGGGGCCACGGCCGTCGCGCTGCGAACGATGCCGGCGTACTTGCCGATCCCGCTGATCAATCCCACCAGAAAAAAGACGCCCGCTGAAACATAACAGAGTTCCAATGCACTCATAAACACCTCGCATGATTTGTAATTCGTTGCGAGTTTAACCGATTGAGCCGGTCGTGTCGTCCTGATCTATAATCCGGCACCGCCGCTCCGGCGATAGGCTTGCGGTGTAACGCCGAATTCTTCGCGAAAGGCCCGGTGAAAAGCGGACTTCGACTGGAAGCCGACCGCCATGGCGACGGACAGCACGGTGCGTTCCGGTTCTTCACGCAGCATTGTCGCCGCCGCGTGGCTGCGGTGTCGATTGACGAAGCCCGCAAAGTTCAGTTGCAGATGATCGTTCAACAATTCCGAGAGCTGGTGCGCGGACAGGCCGCAGGCTTCGGCCAGGCGTGCGAGGCGCAGGTCTTCATCGGCGTAGTGTTTTTCCTCGATCATCAATCGATCCAGCTCATCGAGCACGGCATCCACCCGCACGCCGCTGAGTTTGCTGCGGGCGTACCGTGTCTTTGCCAGGGCCTGTTCGAATTCCAGGAGCGCGGCGGGGCGGCGTCCGGAAAACCAGAAGACCAGGACCGCGACGACGGCGTGGGACCAGGCGCTGCTCCGAAACAAGAACGGCACTCCGAAGAGATAGCCGGTGATGTCCGCGACGATCATGAGCCAGACGTAAGCGAGCAAGATCCGCGCAAACCAGCGTAACTCGAAGTCCAGCGCATCCGCGGCGTTCACGCCTTCGGCCTGCCGACGCAACGGAATCCAGAGCGCGTAGGCCAGGATCGAAAGTTTCGGGCCGATCACCCACAAGAGCAGGAGCCAGTCCGCCGACGAACGCTCCACCGGTACGGAGACAGGCAACCGGTGCAGCAGTTCGATTTGTTCCGGAGCGGATACGGCGAGCCAGGCCGGTACCGGCAGAACGGCCAGGATCGGCAGGAGCCAGTGCCACCATCCCGGCCGTCGCTGCTCCTGCGATGAAACACCGATGCGGCTGTAATAGAAATAGAGGATCGGCCCGATCGCATATAACAAAGGGACGGGTGCAACAAACCACGCGGGAGCGAGCGCGACCAGGCCGGAGAGACACCAGGCCTCCCAGGTCAGACGCACTCCGGAAATCAAAACGAAGGCCGTGCCGGCAACGGGTACGCTCCGTCCCGGCGGGCGCAGCGTGAGCCCGATGCCCCACACGAGACAGAACACACCGCCGAATCCGATCAGTGCGAAATCAAAAAGCTGCGCCGACGACATGTTTAGTGGAAGGTAGCCAACAGTGATCTCAGAGAGCAAGCAGGGTTCCTTGCAAACATCCCAGGCCCGTAAGCTCTAATTAAATTCTAGTACGGGCTACCGTATAAAGAAACACATTAAAACTTGATCAAATTTCGCCGGGATGTTAGCTCTAGTATCATGTCAAGGGAAGGTCGCCGGGCGGCCGTTCGTTATACGATCCTCTATTTAGTTGCGGCCTTCGCATGGATCATTATCGGAGACCAGGTGCTGGAGCACCGGGTGGGCGCTCATGAGAATTCCAGCCTCAATGTCACGAGCTTTCAAACTCTGAAAGGCGGCCTCTTCGTGCTCTTAACGGGGATCGGCCTGTTCGTACTGTTTCACCGCGCCCTGCATCGGGAAAGTCAGCTCCAGAGGACCATGCGTCTGCTCCTGGAAAACGCGAACGATTTGATCTTTCGTTATCGTCTGCAACCGGACCGCGGCTTCGAGTACGTCAGCCCGGCGTGCCTCGCCATTACAGGCTACACCCAGGAAGAGTATTATGCCGATCCGGGACTCGGAGACAGGCTCATTCATCCGGACGACCGCGGTCTTCTGAAAAATTTAGAAGACAACCTGGAGCGGCCCGTGGTCTTGCGCTGGATTCGTAAGGACGGTTCCATTGTGTTTACCGAGCAGGTCAGCCACGGTGTGCGGGATGCCGACGGAGCACTGGTCGCCATTGAAGGCGTCGCCCGGGATGTGAGCGAACGGATTCAACAATCTTACGAACTGCACGAAAAGGAAATGCGTTTCCATGTGGCGGTCAGTAATTTTCCGGACCCCTTTCTGATCTACGATGGTTCCCGGCGCATCATTTTCGCCAACGCGGCTCGTGAGAATCTCAGCGAGACCGTTATCGAAGATCTCCTCTATCAGCGTGACGAGGAACTCTACGGCATGGAAAATGTGCAGGACTATGTCATCCTCCTGGAAGATGCTCTGCGCAGCCGTTCCATTCACGAAGCCGGGGTGACGGTAACGTGGAACGATCGTCGGCATCGTCTGCATACCAGGGTTGTGCCCATCATCGAACGTGCACCGGAAAGGCGGGTGCGCGAACTTTTGGTCATCCTGCGGGATATGACTGAGATGGAAATTATGCAGGCCCAGTTGGACCAGGCCGGTCGCATGGCCACACTGGGGGAACTGGCGGCGAGCGTGGTGCACGAGATCAATCAACCTCTGTCCGTCATCAAAATGGCCGCGAACTTACTCGCCAACGAAGAACGGCCGAGCCCGGAGTTTGTAAAGGAACGCACTGAAAAAATAACGAATAGTGTCCGTCGCCTGGAGTACTTTACAATGCACCTCCGTCAATTCGGGCGCGTGGATACACAGCAACTGAAGAGCATGGATCTCGGCGAATGCGTGCGTTCCTCAATCCTGCTGGTCGCCGAGCGCATGCATTCTCACGCAATCACCGTACGCAATACTCTGCCGGAACGTACGTTTTTCGTTCACGGCGATCCGTTTCGTCTTGAGCAGGTGTTCGTAAACATTCTGCTCAACGCGCACGATGCCATCGAGGACAGCGAGGTCTCGCGGCGGGAAATCATCGTCTCCGGCGGCATCCAGGCCGGCGGCTTCATTGCCGTTCGCATTTTTAACTCGGGGCCGCCCATCACGCCGGAAGTTCACCGCCGGCTCTTCGAACCGTTCTTTACGACGAAAACGGAAGGCCGGGGCATGGGACTCGGCCTGTCCATCAGCTTTCGCATTGTGCAGGCTCACGGCGGTACGATCCGCGCGCTCGAACAGGATGAAGGCGCAACCTTTATTGTGAGTCTGCCGCAAATTCTCGACACCGGAGGAACATAGAATATGGAATATGACACAATTTTAGTTGTAGATGACGAAGAAGACATCTGTTCCGAGTTGAATATTTTTCTTTCGAAACAAAAGTTCCGGGTGCTGACCGCGCTGAACGGAGAAGATGCCATGGAGCTCTTTCGCATCTATTCACCGGCCGTGACGGTTACCGACTATCGCATGCCGAAGATGGACGGCCTGGAACTCCTGCAGCAGATCAAGGGCACGGCACCGCAGGCCGAGGTCATTTTCATCTCCGGTCACGCGGACATGCGGACCGCGGTCCAGGCGATCCAGAAGCATGCCTTTGATTTTCTGTCGAAGCCTATCGATCTCGATGAACTGCACGCGAAAGTGAAGGCCGCCCTTGAGCGGGTCCGCAATAATGAACTGAATCATTCCACGTATCGCGGTACGGCGCTCACTCACGAGCGCTACGAAGTCCCCCACGACGCTTCCATTCTCTTTCTGCTGACGCCTCTCGACAGCAACCAGCGCCAGCGCACCATGCAGGAGTTTCAGAAACTCACGGAGCAACGCAAGCTGGGGCCGGCCGTGATCGTTTCCCTGGGAAGCGTCGAGTACATAAACAATGTGGGCCTGAATACGTTGCTCGATATTCAAAAAGAGTTGCAAAACGACGGCAAACGCGTGTTGCTCACTCAGCTCAGCCCGCGGGTCTATCAGTATCTCAAGACACTCGGCTACCATGAAACCTTCCAGATCACGCAAAACGTGGAGAGCGCTCTGGCCTTACTGTAAGCGCTCGTTCGTCGACGTTTTCATCCTGGCACTCTGCTGCGCAACCTGCGCGGCTCCCCGCGAGAACGAAACCGGGACGGCCCTCGAACTCTTCGCCATTTTGGGAGCCGTCACCGTCGTGCAGATCGCCGCCGCCAACGCGGCGCGAACCTGTTCGGAATCCAGCCGTTCGAATCAGTCTAACCTGGGCCGGCCGCGTATCGCGTCGCCGTCTTTCCGCGCGGAAGATTCCACCGCCCTCGTCATCGGCGACAGCACGGCGGCGATCGGTCTGTTCGTGTCGGGCCACTATTCGCAGTCCACCGAAGTGCTCGGCCTGCCCGGGGCGACGTGTTGTGATATGGCGGAGCAACTTCCGGCGGCGCAGGCTGCGGCCCCCGAGAAAGTGATGGTCTCCACCGCGTGCGGGAACGATATTCTGAGCGGCCTTTCCGGGGACCTCGTCGTTGCCAACGGACGTTATCTCTTTGATCAGGTGGCCGCGCGGTACGGCGGCGCACAGTTGGTCGGCGTGGCCATTCATCCGACGCTCTTCGATACTTTGAATGTGCGGAAGGAAGAGACCAACGCCGAACTCCGGGCCCACGTCGAAGGACTCGGCGGTTGTTGGATTCCCATGCTTTCGATCTTCGGTGTCAGCGCCGGCGAACGCGCTCCGGCATCGCTGATGCTCGACACGATTCATTACAACGAAACGGTGTACGCGGAATTAAGGACGGCGGCGGAGTCCTTGTGCGGCATGATTTTATGATTGATTTCATCATCGTGTGATTCCCGCGCCCAGGTTGTCGCCGGCGGTTTCGCCGGTAAAGAACGCGTCCGGTGCGGCCAGCGAGCGACCGTCCAGGCCGGTGGCGCCTCCGTAAAAAACGTAGAGTGCCCCGGACTGCGCGCCGGCGAGATAGCCCTGGGCCGCCAGGATGGCGTCGCTGTAACCGTCGCCGTTCAGATCGACCACGTTCGCCACGCCGAAGCGGTCGTTGTTGTTCTGTCCGGTGAACGTAACCGACGCGGCGTTGCCCACGGTCCCGGAAGTCCGGGCGAACCCCGTGGACGATCCGTAAATGACGTACGTTTCGCCCACGACCGTACCGACTTCGCTCGCGGTCAGGGCGAGATCTTCGAAGCCGTCACCGTTGAAGTCACCGTTGTTGCCGAAGATCAAAAAATCACTCGCCGCGTTGCCGTCGTAGATGACGTCGGCGGACGTCACCGAGTCCGTACTCCCCGCCGCGATGCCGCTCGTGCCGCCGTAGTAAATATAAGCGCGTCCCGCGGACGAATTGGCGGAGGGCGCCATGATCAAAAGATCGCCGTAGCCGTCGGAGTTCCAGTCCCCGCTCCCGAGAAAACGAGCAAACTCGTCGCCGGGATTCTCGCCGGTGAGCGCACCGTTCGCCTGTGCGAGGGCGTCACCGCTGCTCCAATTCGTCGAACTGCCGTAGTAGATATACGCGCGATCGCGGTTGGTGGCTCCGACCACAAGATCGTCGAAGCCGTCGCCGTTGTAATCATGGCTGTAGACGAAGGCCCCGTACTCGTTGCCCCCCGCTTCGCCGGTAAAGACGACGTCGGCCTGATCGCCGGCGGAAAGATCGAGGGACGCAAGACCGCTCGCGGTCCCGTAAAAGACATAGACCCGCCCCTGGGAGCCGTTGTATATCCGGGCTCCGACGGCAAGATCACGATGCCCGTCCCCGTTGAAGTCGCCGGTAGTATTCACAAAAGCGAAGTTATCGCCGGCGTTCTCTCCGGCGATGCTGACGTCCGGCGGATTCGTGCTCGTAGTGCCGCTGCTCAGTCCGCCGGACTTGCCGTAGTAGACGATGGTCCTTCCGCGGCCCGTACCGAAGTTGAACGCGCCGACCACGAGATCGCCGACGCCGTCGTTGTTCATGTCGTCAATGAGTGACAGGGCTCCCGGCAGGCCTTCCGTGGAGCCGGTGATGTTGACATCCGCCGCGGCGATGCTGTTGCTTCCGCTCCGTTGCGTTTCTGATCCGTAGAGTACGTATGCACGCCCGTTGCCGCCGCCGCCCGGATACGAGATGGCGCCCGTCAGGAAGTCTTCGTAGCCGTCGGCGTTGACGTCGCGGTACGGCGTTAACTGAAGCGTCCTGGTTGTTTGCGCCGTGCAGAGGCCCAGGGAGTCGATGGCTCGCAACGACACGGAAACATTCCGGCCGGCGTTGCGCGGAACGGAGATGCTGTAGCTGCCGTCCGCGCCCGTGCTCGCCGCTTCGAACGCGCCCCCGTTAAACGAAGCGTACACCGTCGCGTTAGCCGCCGTGCCGCTGATGCGCCGGGCATAGAATGAACCGTTCGTCGCCGTGGTAGGAAACGTGCCGGTATCCGGCGGACAGACCTGATACAGGTACGCCGTGACGGCGGGATTGCAGAACCCGTCCGCGACCAGGCAATCGGCCTCTTGCGCGCGGCAGTGTACAAATGTAAACGTAATAGATATTAACAGCAGAATCAGTCGCACCGGGAAATTGCAGTCCGTGCAAGCCGGGCGATCAAGGAAAAAATTATCGTATTGAATCAAACCACATCAAACACGATCAACGTTACATCGTCATAGAATCTTTCGCCGCCGGTGAGCCTGCGCAAATGCCGCAGTAACGTTTCCGTAAACTCATCCGGTGATAGGTCGCGATGTTCCCGAACGAACTCTTTGAGGCCGTCGTCGCCGAACAGGGAAATGTCCCCGGCGATTTCGGTGACGCCGTCGGTGTAGAGTACAATGCGATCACCGGCGTCCAGGTCCATCACCAGTTCCTGAAACTTCGGCGACGAGGCGATGCCGATGGGAAAACCCTTCGAGTAGAGTTCGAACATTTCATCGGTGCGCCGGCGATAGAGCAGCGGGCGGGTCTGCCCGGCCAGGGTATAGTAGAGCTTGCGGCGAGTCGGATACACGCGCACGTACAGCGCCGTTAAGAACATACCCTGCACGCTGTAGCGTAAGACCGTCTCGTTGATCACGCCCAGCAACGCCGGGCCGTCCTCGGAGAGGCCGATGTTATGTTGAAAGGCCATCTTCGTGACCGCGGAAAAAAACGCGCCGGGAATGCCGTGACCGCTCACGTCGGCGAGCAGAATGCCGAGCATCTCACCGTTCTCCGCTTGCGGCGGGCGCTGGATAAAATCAAAAAAGTCGCCGCCCACTTTGTCCATGGGAATGTACTGCGCGACGAAGTCCAGACCCGGTATCTGTGGATGAAAACCGGGCAGCAGCTTGTGTTGCAGCTCGCGCGCCATGTCCAATTCGCTTTCAATGATGCGATTGCGTTCGGCGAGCAGTCGCCGGTACTCGGAGATGCGAATCAACGACGCCACCCGCGCGATGAGCTCCCGCGGATCGAACGGCTTGGCGATGTAGTCGTCCGCGCCGTGCTGCAATCCCTCGAGCTTCGATTCGGTTTCCGTTCGGGCCGTGAGCATGACCACCGGAATCGCCTGGAGGTACGGGTCCTTCTTGAGTTCGCGGGTCGCCTCGTAGCCGTTCATCTCCGGCATGAGCACGTCCATGAGGATCAGGTCCGGGCGTGCGCTGCGGGCCAGGCCGAGGCCCTCGCGACCGTTCTCCGCCGTGAGCAAAGTGTACTCCCGGCCCAGCAGCTTTTCGATCAGCATGCGCATGTCCGGATTGTCATCCACGACCAGGACGGTGGCCTTAGCTTTTTCTGTTTTCACCTTAGAGTTCCTGGCGGGAGCGGATGCTGCGCGCGAGCGTGCTGCGGTCGGCGTATTCGATGGAAGCGCCGGTGGGCAGGCCGTGGGAGATGCGTGTAATGCGGACGTCGCCGGCCGCGGTCAGGCGTTCGTGGATGTAGTGGGCGGTGGCGTCTCCTTCCAGCGTCGGATTCGTGGCGATGAATACCTCGGTGACGGGCGCACTGTTCGTTGCGGTCTCGCCGCCGGAGCGATCCTGGATGCGTGCAAAGAGTTCGTTCAGGCGCAGGTCTTCCGGGCCGATGCCGTCCAGCGGGGAGAGGGCGCCCAGCAGCACGTGATACACGCCGCTATACTCGCCGGTTTTTTCGATGGCGAAGATGTCTCCGGGTTCCTCCACCACGCAGAGGGTGCCGTGTTCCCGGGCGGGGTTGGCGCAGATGTAACACAGCCCCGGACTTTCGGAGAGGCCGCCGCAGTCCGTGCAGAAGTGCACGTTGGATCTCAGTTCACGAATGGCGTCGCTCAACTGGCCGGCCTGGAGTTCTTCGCTTTTTAAGATATGAAAGGCGATGCGCAGGGCGCTCCGCTCGCCGATGCCCGGGAGCGTCGTTAACATACGCACAAGTTTCTCTAAGGCCGGGAACATAATCGTCGCCGTCTACAGGCCGAACATCTTTTCCATGCCGGGGATGGGAAAACCGCCGGTTACGTTTTTCATTTCGTGGGACACGGCTTCCCGGGCGCGCCGGTTCGCCTCGTTCAGCGCCGAGATGATCAGTTCTTCCACCATGGCCTTTTCATCCGGCACCAGCAGCGCCGGGTCGATGTCCACGTTCTTGACCTGGCCGTCGCCGGAGACGGTGACCTTCACCATGCCGGCCCCGGCTTCGCCGGTGATGGACATGCGGGACAGGCGTTCGCGCATCTGCTCCACCTGGTTTTTCATGTCGCCCAGGTTTTTGCCCAGGTTCTTAAAGAGATCCGAAAAGTTAAAATCACTCATGTTGGCCGTCTCCCCCGCTGTCCGGCGAATCCAGGTCCGGTGCGTCGTTTACCACGGTTCCCAGGAATTGTTTTTGCAGTTCGAACTCCGGGTTGTACTCCGGGCCGCCCTGCATGGCCGCCGACAGTTTGTTGAGTTTCTTTATGACGCCGCTCACCGACGGGCGGCTCAATTTTTCTTTAAGCGCGATCAGTTCAATCTCCACCAGCACGCGGGTTTCGTAGGAGTTGCGCAGGCGCAGCGCAAATGATTTCGTGAGCAGTGAGTAGACGCCTTCGAAGATCGTCGTGAGCCGCACGGCGTCGAGCTCACTCAGTCTTTCCTGGAGCGTGTGGATCTCGGGGCCGGGAATGCCCAGAAACTCCGGATCGTCCACGCCCCGGCGGACGTGAATGGCCATGCGCAGAAAGTCCAGATACTCCCAGATGAAACGCCCCAGGTCGCCGCCGGAAGCGAAGACCTCGTGGATGGGCTGCAAAAGATCGTTCTGCGAATCGCCTGTGCCGTGGAGTTGTTCGGTGAGTTCCAGGAATAATTCCAGCGGGACGTGGCCGGTCAGTTCCTTCACTTTCGCGGCCTCGAGTTTGTCCCCGCAGTAGGTGATGGCCTGTTCCATAAACGACAGGCTGTCGCGCACGGAGCCGTCGCCGCGCCGGGCGATCCAGAACAACGCCTCGTCCTCGGCGCCGATGCCCTCGCGTTCGCACAGCTCGCGCAGGTAGTTCTGAATGATCTTAAGTGGAACTTTTCGAAAGTTAAAGACCTGGCAGCGCGAGAGAATCGTTTCGGGGATTTTGTTCAGCTCGGTGGTGGCCAGAATGAACATGACGTGCGGCGGCGGCTCTTCGAGGGTTTTCAGCAGGGCATTGAACGACTCGGTGGTGAGCATGTGGACTTCATCGATGATGTAGACCTTCTTGCGGGAGACCATGGGCTGGAACTTAACGTTCTCACGCAGTTCGCGCACGTGCTGGATGCCGCGGTGCGAGGCCGCGTCGATCTCCATGACGTCGAGGGAGTTGCCGGAGAGAATTGCGAGACACGATTCGCAGGCGTTGCAGGGTTCGCCGTCGTCACCGGGACTGAGGCAGTTCACGCGTTTGGCCAGCAGACGGGCGATGGTGGTTTTGCCCACACCCCGCGGACCGAAGAAGAGATACGCCGAGCCCAGGCGACCGGAGTCGAAGGCATTGCGCAACGCCCGCACGGCGGTCTGTTGTTCTACGACTTCGCTGAACTTCTGCGGCCGGTACTTCCGGGCCAGGACGAGGTGAGGAGTGGTGGATTCCATATATTATTTAGAACTCCGAGGACCGCGGGGCCGAGGTTTCTTTAGGGAGGATGGTCGCAGGGAGAGCGCATGCAGGTTCTGGTTGCTCTCCGGTTCTGTTTCTCGGTACCTCGGCCCTCGGAGTTCCATCGTATTTAATAAGAACCGCGCGAACCCGCAAGATGGTTGTCCCGTGCTCTGCGGTCAAGAAAATGGACGGCATGGCATCGATCGCGGTTATCGCCGGTCTGGGCAATCCCGGAGAGAAGTATCGCATGACGCGGCACAACGCGGGCTTTCTGGTCGTGGAGGAACTGGCGCGCCGTCTGAACGTTCCATTGAGCGATCAGAAATGGAAGGCCGAGTTCGGTCGCGGACGGGCGCGGGTACCCCGGGGCGACGGGAGTGAGATAACCTGCGACGTGGTGCTGCTGAAACCCCTGGACTTCATGAATCACAGCGGACGTTCGGTGGGCCCGGCGCTGAAATTCTTTCAGGCCGGAGTGGACGATCTGCTCGTGGTGCACGACGAAAGTGAGATTGCCTTCGCCGAACTGCGAACCAAGGTCGGTGGCGGCCACAAGGGGCACAACGGCCTGCGGGACATCATCGATCAGACCGGCTCCCGGGATTTCCATCGCTTGCGGGTGGGCGTCGGCCGGCCTGCCGAGGGCCGCGGCCTGGCCGATTACCTGCTGGGGCCTTTCAGCAAGGACGAGCAGGGCGAACTCCCCCATCTTGTGGACCGCGCCGTGGATGAGTCTCTCAAATGGCTGGCTGCCCGGGCCGGCTGAACGTTTGCGGCCTGTGAATCCTTCCCACCCCGGCAAACTCTGCCGAAATCTCCTGATTCCGCCTGCCTCCGGCGCAAAAATTCATTGCGATTTTAGTGAGGTCTCATCAATATTTAGTGAGCATATGCAGGTGCATTTGCGTCGGATAAGGCATGGCGTCACAGGCTGGAACACAACATCGGAACCTCGAACTCCGCACCGAGGCCAAGCTGGAGTACTGGGACGAAAGCTATCCTGATCACTGTCGCACGCTGTACGCGGACTGGATGCGGGCCGGAGCGCGGCAAGAGGACGGCCAGGTCATCTGGAGACAAATGGCCCGGCAGGAACTGAACCGGAACCGCGGCCTGGCCCTCTATCTCCGCGAGCGCCTGGGCGCCGGCGACGACGCCGAGCGGCGTCTCATCCAGGATGTGATCCGTTCTCCCGAGCATACCTCGTCGAGCTACCACTCGGTTCCGTCCGGGGTTTGATTTTGTGGTACGCCGGTGCCACAACTCTTGAACTATCGGAAAGTTTTATTTGTTCGAGTACGCCCCGAATCGTGATGTAAGTTGCGGACAGTGTGCATTAAGGCCTTTATGGTTACGGCTGGTTCCAGCAGATGAGCGGAGGTCATGCCGGGGAATGTGGTAAGGCGCACCGGAACGGCGTCTTCGCCGTAGGAAACGCTCCGGTAGCTGAGTCACAAACCGACGTCCGGTGTCGGCAAGGCCCCGCTTGTTGGGGCCGCGGCAGTTGGTTCCCCACTGGCGGACTATCTTAACAAGACGAAAAACCACAACTCCCGCTTCGCTGTAGCCAAAAAAGCCCTTCACGATTGCGCAATTTAGCTGATGTTTCTCGCGGCAACCGCTGCGAACCGCAGCTCTTGATCTACCGGAAAGTTTTATTCGTTCGAGTACGCCCCGAATCGTGGTGTAAGTTGCGGCCAGTTTGGATTAAGACTTTTATTGGTACAGCTGGTTCCAGGCGACCACGGAGGTCATGCCGGGGAATGTGGTAAGGCGCACCGGAACGGCGTCTTCGTCGCAAGAAACGTTGCGGGAGCTGAGTCACAATCCGACGTCCGGGTCGAACACAGCGTTCTTAGCAAAACGAAAATCCACAACTCCCGCTTCGCCGTAGCCAAAAAAAGCCCTTCAACGTTTTACGACTTACTTCACGTTCCTCACGGCAACCGCTGCGAACCGCAGCTCTTGAACTACCGGAAAGTTTTATTCGTTCGAGTATGCCCCGAATCGTGGTGTAAGTTGCGGCCAGTGTGCATTAAGGCCTTTATGGTTACGGCTCGTTCCAGGCGACCACGGAGGTTGTGCCGGGGAATGTGGTACGGCGCACCGGAACGGCGTCTTCGCCGTAGGAAACGCTGCGGGAGTTGAGTCGTTAACCGACGTCCGGGTCGAGGCGGACTATCTTAACAAAACGAAAATCCACAACTCCCGCAAAGCTGTAGCCAAATCAACCCCTCAGCCATTGCGCAACTTACTTTATGTGTCTCACGGCAAACGCCGTGAACCGCAGCTCTTGAACTACCGAAAACGTTTGATTTGCTTCGAGGAGTATCCTTCAGCGCAAATCGTATTCGTCCACGAAGCCGGCGACGGCGTCGAAGTATTTGTCGACGTGCATAAGAATGTCGTTGTGTCCCGCGTCCAGGATGCACTTGCGTTTACGATCATGGGGCACGGCTTCGAAGTTTTCTTCGGCCTGTTCCGGCGGGAGCAGGTAATCACTCGCGCCGTGGATGATCAGAACCGGTAACTGTAACTCTTTTAATTTTAAGTGATTCGAGAATTCCGTG
Source organism: Leptonemataceae bacterium (assembly GCA_965227295.1). Taxonomy (GTDB): domain Bacteria; phylum Spirochaetota; class Leptospiria; order Leptospirales; family Leptonemataceae; genus JANSYA01. The sequence goes on from OZ245742.1 coordinate 2,445,746, forward strand.
TAGAGGCGCTGCTCGTGTTCGCCGGCATCGATCTGAAAGAGACGCAGCAGGTGGCGTACATCGCTGAAGCCGCTTTCCAGGATGAGGCTGCTGAAGCGTTCGGACATCTCCCGGGCGAGCAATGCCGCCGGCCCGCTGCCCAACGAACGGCCGAAGAGAATCGGCCGCGGGGCCCCGGAGTCCGCCGCCCCGAGTTGCGCGAGCTCGTTCAGGAAAAACTCGGCGGCGGGAATCGCATCCGAGCGCAGGTTCCGCGGCGTGGGTTTGCCGTCGCTCCAGCCGTAGCCGCGATAGTCGACCATGAACAGGTTCAATCGAATGCGATGATAGTACGGCGCGATGGCGTCATAGTCGGAGACGATCTCGCCGTTGCCGTGAAACGCAAAGACCGTCGGCCACGCCGGATCGGCGAGATACCAGCGCGCGCCCAGGGAGGTCGTGTCTTCTACGGGGATGTCATAGTCGCGAGCGTTCGGCGGCGGATCGTTCCGGAACTTGCGAGGAAAAAAGATCGCCGCGGCAAACTCGGGATCACTGAGGAATTGTTCGTAACTTCTGCCGGGCATACTTTAACAATCTTTCCACTCCGAGGACCGAGTTACCGAGTCAAGAAAACCGAGCGCCGTCATAGCCCGCGTGCTTGAAGCAAACGAAAGCCTCCACAAAAAACCTCGGCCCCTCGGTCCTCGGAGTCGGATCTTTTACAGAATTCAGTCGTCGTTCTGATAGATCTTTTTCAGATCACCCGCGATGTTTTTTTGCATGGCCTCGTTCGTGCCGCCGCCGATGCTCAGTAGAATGGCGTCGCGCAGCATACGTTCCACCGGATACTCGCGGATGTAACCGTAGCCGCCCAGGACCTGGATGGCGTTGCGTGCCACGCGTTCGGCCATGTTCGTGGCGACGAGTTTCGCGGACGCGGCGCCGAGAGAATTGCGCGAGTCCGGATTGAGCTTCGCGGCGACGTCGTAGACCAGGGTCTTCGCGGCCAGGTAGTCCGCGTAGCTCTCGGAGAGGAGTCGCTGGATTTGCCCGTGATCCACGAGGGCTTTGCCGAAAGACTTGCGATCGTTAATGGAATAGTTCGCCATCTCGTCGATGCAGCGCCGGGCGATGCCGATGGACTGCGCCGCCAGCGTGACGCGTTCGATCTCCAGATTGCGCATCATCGATTTGACGCCTTTGTTCTCGGCGCCCAGTAAGTTCTCCGCGGGAACTTCTAAGTCCTCGAAGTACAGGACGCAGGTGTTCGAGGCCTTCATACCCATCTTGCGCTCTTTCTTGCCGACCTGAAAGCCCGGCCACGCGCTCTCAATGAGGAAGGTGGTCATGGCCTTTTCGTTCGGATCCAGCTTTGCGTAGATGCAGAAGTAGTCGCCGACGTCGCCGTTCGTAATGAACTGCTTCGCCCCGTTGAGCACGTAGCGATCGCCCTTCTTCACGGCGGTGGTGCTCATGCCCAGGACGTCCGTGCCGACGGAGGGTTCGGTCATGCCCATGCCGCCGACCTTCGAACCGTCCAGGACGCCCGGCAGGTACCGGCGGCGCTGTTCATCGTTCGCGTTCACGAACATGTTGTTCACGAAGAGTACCTCGTGGGCGAGGTACGAGAGCGTAAACGCCGGATCGGTGCGGGACAGCTCCTCATGCACAATGCACTCGGCCACGGCGTCCATGCCGGCCCCGCCGTACTCCTCGGGGACCGTGAGGCCGAAGAGGCCCAGTTCGGAGCCCAGGCGCCGGAAGAGTTCGATGTTGAAGGTCTCCGACTCGTCGTATTGCTCCGCCTGGGCTTCGACTTCGCTCAGGCTGAATTTTTCCACCATCTCCCGGAGTTCCCGATGCGCGGGAGTAGGGTTGAACAGATCGTGGGTGTCTTTTTCGAGATTTTCCGGGGATGCTTGCGGGGAATTTGCTGCGATGGCCGTCATATCCAGTAAGGAATAAGGATTCCGTCGCGGAAGTCTACTTTTTTCCGTACGGCCCGCGTTTCTACTTTCCACACTACGGAGGCCCGAAAGCCTGGATCCGTCGCTCTTATGTTCTCAGGGATGTCTCTGCCACTGTTCATCGCGGCCATTGCCGATGCCGTGATCGTCGTCGCGCTCCACGCTTACCTCGGTCGACTCTACCGGAACGCTCTGACGAGCATCGAAGAGAAGAACGCCGGCTTCTGGTTTTACTATCGCGAGGCCATGCGCCGCGTCCTGTCCGGCCGACCGGGCTCCGGCGAGTGGTTGATCTGCGTGCACTACATCGCGCTGCATCTTCTCGTGCCCTTGCTGGGCTTCGGTCTATTTCTGAGAACGGACGGAAACTTCATCGTAGTCATCCTTACCGTCTTCTGGAGTGTGCAGTTGGTGCAGCGTCTCTTTCCCGGCAACGACGACGAGGAAACGGCGCACGAGCCGAAGCATTGACGGGATTTCCCGGGATGCCCCGGGGAATTTCATTGACCGGGCATCTCCTTACAAAATCGTTGCACTCCCGGAGCGGGCGTTTCGACGTACCGCTTTTGTTGTGTTTTTACCAATATAACGCTCGCAAATACTACATTCACAGGAGACATAGCCCCTCATGAATATCTTCGTACTGGTGAAGCAGGTCCCCGATACCGAAACCCGAATTAAGACTCAGGGCACGGGCATCGACGAAAACGGGATCAAGTGGATCGTATCCCCCTTCGATGAGCACGCTCTGGAAGAAGCGCTGCGTCAGAAAGAAAAAGCCGGCGCCACGGTTACGGCCGTTTCCCTCGGACCGGCCCGCTGTGTAGAAGCGCTGCGCACCGCGTACGCCCTCGGCGTGGACAACGCAATTCACCTGAAAGAAGACGAGTACAATGTCTTCGACGTGAACCACACCGCCGCCACCCTGGCCGCCTTCTTAAAGGACGCGGGTGCCGACGTCATCCTGTCCGGTCACATCGCCATTGACTCCCAGTCCTCCATGGTTCCGGCCATGATCGCCGAGCGCCTGGGCGTCGCAAACATCAACAACGCCATCGAGCTCAGCATCGACGGCGGCAAAGTAAAGGTTAAACGCGAGATCGAAGGCGGCACCGCCGAGATGGAATCGGCCACGCCGGTGGTCATTACGGCTGCCAAGAACCTGAACGATCCGCGGTACCCGTCGCTCAAGGGCATCATGGCTTCCAAGAAGAAGAAGATCGAAGAGAAGTCCGCCGCGGATCTCGGTGTGGATGCTCCGAAGATCGAAATGCTGAACATGGAACCGCCGCCTCCGCGTCCCCCGGGACGCATCGTCGAAGGCGACTCTCCGGAAGCGAAGGCCGCCGAGGTGGTTAAGGCCCTGCGCGACGAAGCGAAGGTCGTTTAATCGCACACCATTTCGAACAGGAAGTTATACAGGAGTAATCAACAATGGCAGTACTTGCAGTCGCCGAACTCAAAGGCGAAGATCTTAAGAAAGTCTCAAAAGAACTCGTTTCCGCGGGCCGCAAGATCAGCGATCAGGTGATCGCCCTTCTGATCAACGGTACCGACGCTCACGCAAAAGAACTCTTCGAAGCCGGCGCCGATATCGTCGTGAAAAACGGCACCGCCGAATACAGCCCGCAGGGTTACGCGAACGTGGCCGCCGCGGTGGCTCAGGAAAAGGGCGTGAAGGTCGTCCTCGCTCCGCATTCCGTACAGGGCAAAGACTTCGCCGGCCGCCTGGCCGTGAAGCTGAACGCCACCCTGGCCGCGGACGTGGTGGAAATCAAAGGTTCCGAAGACGCGGTGGAAATTCGTAAGCCGGTGTACTCCGGTAAAGCCTACGCGAACATGAAGCTGAGCGGCGGCGCGGTGGTTACCATTCGCCCGAACTCTCAGGAAATCATCAGCCACTCCGGCCCGGAGACCATTGAATCTTCCGACGCCGGCGAGGGCGAAGTTACCGCACGCCTGGCCAACATTGACGGCGCCGCGGGCACCAAGATTCAGCTCACCGAAGCTCCGATCATCGTATCCGGTGGTCGCGGCATCAAGGGCCCGGAAAACTGGCCGCTGCTTCAGGAACTCTGCGACACCATCGGTGCCGCCCTGGGCGCCAGCCGTGCCGCTGTAGACGCCGGCTGGATCGATCATGCGCATCAGGTCGGCCAGACCGGTAAAACGGTCTCCCCGAACTGTTATATTGCTTGCGGGATCTCGGGAGCGATCCAGCATCTGGCGGGCATGGGTTCCTCGAAAGTGATCGTCGCGGTCAACAAGGACCCGGAAGCCCCCATCTTCAAAGTGGCAACGTACGGGGTTGTGGATGATCTCTTTCAGGTGGTTCCGGCACTCACCGCCGAGTTCAAAAAAGTTCTCGGCTGAGCATCGTGGAAAACGCGGCGTCGTTTGGGCGCCGCGATCCGTGATTTTCTTCTCTTTAATTGCAGGGCTGGTGCTTGCGTTCGCAACGCCGGCCCTTTATTCGCAGTCCGCGCCGCGGGAAGTACAGGCCGTCGTCCAGAAGATGGCCTCCCTCGGTAGTTTCCGCGCGAACGTCAGCATCGGCGGTGCGTCGGGTGTCCTGTCTTACTCCCGCGGTAAATTTCACTTAAAACTCGGCGACGGTCGGGTAATTGCGAGCAACGGCCGCACCGTGGTCGTCTACAATCCCGCGAGCCGGGTGGCCGGAAAGCAACCGGTGGGCGGCGGCGGCGGATTGGGCTGGTTACTCAGCGGTTTTGACTATCGTGTCGCGGGCAATCAGGCGACGGGGCGTGCCATCAACGGTTCCGCCCGGGTGTCCGAGGTAAAAATTGCCTGGAGCAGCGAGTACGTGCTGACGAAGCTGTCCATGAAGCGGCAGGACAGCGACTCGTGGTTTACGATTACGCTGCGGAACGTGCGTCCCGTTACGGGCTTTCCGGCCGCGCTCTTTTCGTACAAGCCCCCGGCGGGTTCACGAACGGTGGAGAACCCGCTCAACCGCAACTGATCAACCAAACCCCGTTGCACTCCGGGCGCGCGTGCGCCGACAATCATCAGGCAGATGGATCCCACGCTTACCACAGCTCAGGCGCATCAGTTGTTCGGGGAGCTGTACCGGAAGTCCCGTCCGGCCGAGCTCCAGGCCAAAGTCGATAAGATCGTCGAGTCCACGAACGACGTTTTCGTGCGGATCAAACGAATCGAGGACCTGGACGCGGGCTACGATGAGGAACGACGGCGTGCGCGGCAGCAAGAAGAGGCAGCCCGGGGCGGCGGCCAATCTCAACGCCGCGGCTCTGCCGGTGGCGGCGCTGGGCGTTCCAGTGCGAAGAAACGTCCGGCCACGAAGCAGCCGCAGAAATCGCAGCGTCGGCGGGGCGGTGGGGGCCTCTTCGCCTGGCTTTTCGGCGGTGGCGGCGGGAACGAGATCAGCCGCTGGGGCGAAGAGACGAAGACCCTGGAGTCCGGCTTCTTCAACGTAAATCCGAAACTCTCCCCGGCGGTGCCGGCGATTTTCGAAGGCGTGGTGCAGGAGCACATCTCCAATTGCGCGAAGGGCTTTCGCTTCGCGGCCGGCGGCGCCTGGGAAAACATGCCGCCGGAGAAGTACAACGCCATCATCGCCGCGTACCAGTTCTTCAGTGAGTTCGTGAAGTGCGGACCGACCTTCCGCAAGTCCGAGAATCCGGAGGTCTGGATCACCGAAACGATCAAGATGCAGAAGTTCTACGCGCTGCTCTTGCAGTTTCCGGACTACGCCCAGGTCATTACGAAAGAACTTCCGGAGTACTTAAAGAAGGTCCCGGACGCGCAGCCCTTCGCGGCGGCCGTGAAGATCGCCATGGACTACGTGGCCGGTCTCGAAAAACGCACGCCCACGTTGAAGAACGCTATCATTGCGCTGTATGTTCTCGCGCGCAAACGTTTAGTCTCCTGGGAAGACGTCACGGCGGAACTGAAGATCGGCAAGCCGGCGCTGGACAACTATCGCGGGCCGGAGCAGGTGATGACGCGCATCCAGCAGCGCATCACCGATCTCAAGAACAAGTTCGAGAACGCCCAAAGCGAACTCAAAGAAATCGAAAAGATCAAGAACGAGTACTTCGACACCGACGACAACGGTCGCCTGCGAACGGACTTCCTGAATCCCATCGTCTCTCAGGTGGTGCACCGCAGCTACGGCGAAAACGCGATTACCGACAACCTGCTGGCCAGTTTCAAGCGCGAGCCGCATCGTTTGCTGTTCGCCACGCTGAAAGACTTCGACATTTCCTACACGAATTTCCTCGGCGGCTCCGTGAACGTACGCACGGACGGTCACCATCACGAGGACGTATTGATCTTCAAGCAGGGCCTGTTCCGGGCGCACCTGGATAAATTCAACGGCGTGTACCGTGACGCCGAGGCGTTCATGAAGAAGTACCGCGACATCAGCTATTCCTTCGCGGACTTCATGAATGAACTCAAGAAGATGCCGGACGATCCCATTGTGCGGAGTTTTCATAACCTCGTCAAACATACGAACGATCTCTGGTCCAAGATCAACTTTGATTTGCAGACGGTCATCAACAACCATAAGAACGCGATGGAGCGCGAGCGCCTGGGCAAGATCAACGATCACATTAAACAAACCCGGGCGACCCCCGTGGAAAGCTTCGAGATCGAGGCGCGCTTCATTCCCTTCGCCGACAACCGGGTCATTACTACGGATCGCCTGAACGACAAAACCGTTTCCCAGGTTCTGGAGGACATGGTGCGCAACATGTACAACTATCTTTACATTTTCCGGGACGCCGAGATGAACCGCGCCCTGAATTCCGGGCCGACGTTGATCAAACGCGCCGCCGAGCTGAAGGAAAAGCTCGGCCGCCTGGGAGTAAACACGGACGACCTCCCGGTCGGCTGAAGGCCGCATTCGTAATCATTACTGACCTAAGCTTTACACAATACAATCTTTGCATTTCAGGAGTCTTTCATTATGTCCATCGGTAAAATCGGCATTCTCACGTCCGGCGGCGACTGCGGCGGATTGAACGGCGTCGTCAAAGGCGCCGCCGCGACGGCGCTGCATCACGGCATCGAACCGTATCTCATCCCCAACGGCTACGCGGGCCTCTACAATCTTACCGACTTCGACAAACTCACGTTGCTCGACCGCGCACGCCTGGAACGCTTTCACATTTACGAGGCGGGCAGCGAGGCCGGGAACTCCCGCGTGAAGGTCGCCAAAATCAAAGACGAAACCAAGTACGAACGCATCACCGTCGGCCTGAAGAAACACGGCCTGGACGCCGTTGTCATCGCCGGCGGGGACGATACCGGCAGCGTCGTCGTGGACCTGGCCGGCCGCGGCATTCCGTGTCTGCACGCGCCGAAGACCATGGACCTCGACCTCATGACTTACAGCGTCGGCGGCGATTCCACGATCAATCGCATTGCGAACTTCGTACGCGATCTCTATACGACGGGCATTACCCATAACCGCATCATCGTGATGGAAGTCTTCGGTCGTTACGCCGGTCACACGGCCTTTCGCGGCGGCATCACGGCCGAGGCGGATGCCGTTCTCATTCCGGAAATCAAAGTGGACTTCGACGTGCTGTACCAACACGTGAAAGACGCTTTCGTGCGTCGGGTGGAGTCTTCGGATCATAACGCCGGTTGTGCCATGGTTGTGGTCGCCGAGGGTTTGCGGGACGCGTCCGGCAAAGAGCTCGTGGATGAAAGCGCGCCGGCCGACGCCTTCGGTCACAAGCCGTTGATGGGCGCGGGCAAGTATGTCGTTAAGGAACTCGAAAAACGCATTAAGGCCGATGCGAGCATCAAAGAGTTTATGCAACGCACGGGACAGTTCGTCGAAGGCGTCTACGAGATCCCCGAGATTCGAGAGATTCGTCCTTCGCACCTGGTGCGTTGCGGTTCTACGTCGGCAGTGGATGCGAACTTCGGCGTACAGGTCGGCGCCGGTGCCGTGGAACTGGCGCGCAACAAGGTCTTCGGCGTTACGGTCGTCGGATATCGCGAAGGTGTGGTGCAGTACATGGACTGCGCCGAGGCCATTGAGCAGCGTTTCGTTGACGAAGCGGAGATCGCAATGTACGAGGCCATGGGCACCTGCTTCGGCCGTAAGATCCAGGCACCGAATGCTAAGCTGGAAAAATTTTCGGGGCGACCGATTCGGCCGCATTGAGGGAGCCCTGTAAAGAAGAATTTACAGGGAGGATGGGAGGTCGTGAGGGAAGAGAGGTTATTCGGGGGCCGCTATTGTGATCGGTGAAAGGACGGACGTTGGTCGGCAAGCGCGCATTCGGCCACCAACCTGATTCATAAAATCTCTCGTCCTCTCTACCTCTCATCCTCCCTGTTGGTTGAGCTTTAAAAGAGCCGTCAACTCGCCGAGCATCATGGCGCTGGCTCCCCAAATTTTATCTTGCTGAAACTTAAAGAACGGTACCTTTGTGCGGCCGCGGGGCATCTCCCGATGTTCGTAGGCGCGGTTCGTTGCATCCAGAAAGATGTCCACCGGGATCTCCAGAATCTCATCCACCTCGCGCGGATCCGGCACGAAATCCGGGCGGCGATCACTCCAACCGACATACGAAGAAACCAGGTAACCGCTCGGCGGGACATAGAGTTGCGTAAGTTCGCCCAGGACTTCTACATCCGCCGGCCGGATCCCCAGCTCCTCCTCGCTCTCGCGCAGTGCCGTTTCGCGAAGATCGCTGTCGTGTTCCTCGTAGGCGCCGCCGGGGAAACTGATCTGTCGCGAATGCGGCCCGGTGTTGTCCGGTCTGCGCATCATGGGGATGTGCACGGTCTCGTCGTCCGGATGCGGATAGAACAGGATCAGCACGGCGGCGAGCTTCGCGTCTTCCGGCGATGACAGGCCGATTTCCGGACCCGGTCGATGGTCCGGCGCCATGGTGTATTGGGCCGCAGCGCCCGGAAGCGGGCTGGACAGCGCGCGCCGTAGTTGCTCACGGATCATGGTGTCATAAAATTGTTGTAAGATGGTCCGGGCGACTCATTTGTATGTGTGCGCTCAATGTGGATCGGCAACCTGATCGCGGTAATCGTTTTGTCCCTCCCGCCGCCGATGACAGCCGCCGATCCGGTTGGCGGAAGTGAATTTCGAACGATGCCCGGCAGCGAGGACACCCAGGGCTATCACCTTGATTTTACGAGTGACGACCGTCGGACCCGCCTTTATGTATCTTTGATTGTTTCGAATTTCGGCCCGGGCGAACAGAGCAACGGCGCCTCGGTGATCCTTGCGCGCGCAGGCGAAGAACCACGGATATGGACCGCCGGTTACTCGCATCGCAGCCTTATCGCGCAGCCCGGGCGCTTCGGCTTAAAGATCGGCCGGTGTAAGTTAAGCCTGGACGCCCTGGGTCGCGTGCACGTGAAGCTCTGGCTGCCCGATCCGGACATCACGATCCGTCTGCGCCTTGAGCCGCAGGTCAATCCCGTCCGCCTGACCGACGGGCCCGTGCGAGTCTCCCGGACGGATAACGCCTACTTTGAGGCCACGCTGCCGGTTCCCTTCGGCCGCGCCGCCGGAACGATCCACATCGCCGGAGAAACAGAGCACAGCATTGCCGGCACGGCCGGCCTTGCCTATCTCTTCGCCGATCATCCCATGTATCCGTACGCCCGACGCTTGCATGTGTTGCGGGCGAGGGAGCCCGACGGCGGGCGCGGTGTCTACCTGGCGGTTTTCGAGGGAAGCGACGAAGCCCGCCTGGCGCTGTTCGGTGCCGCGGTGTGGACCGAGAAGGGGGGGGTGGTCCGGCGCGGCCGTGTGCGCGGCATGCGTGCGACGTACGAGCGCGACGAGCGAGGGCTGCCGTTGCGGGTGGAGTACGATCTGGCCGTCGACGGCACATCCTGCGTGCTGGCGCTGGAACGCTCGTCTGCGGTGGCGCGTTTCTTAATTCTCGAGCACGTTCCGTGGTTGGTGGGATTGCTTCTGCGCTGGACCGGTGCGGAGCCGTCGGTGCTGCACGCGGCCGGCAGGCTGGGTGGATGTTCGGAGGCGGCGTCCGGGTTCATGGATGCCAGTTGGACGTATTACGTGATTCGGGACGGCTGAGGCCGGGGAGAGGGATGAAAAAGCAACAGATCGATCCTGGAAGAAGGCCGGTCGTCAAGTTAGAGACAACCGGCCTATCAACGGTCTCGAATCCGCTTATTGCGCAGGAACTCCGCGAACGATGGTGCACATTCTGCTGTAAAGCCCAAGAATGTTGAACATAGACCGGTCAACCGTCCGAATCTCGGCGATGCGATACTCGCGAGCGATCTCCGGAACTGTGTCACCGCCGAAAACGGCAAATACATAGATCCTCTGGATGCAGGATTCTCCCGTAACGAGTCTTTCCTCTGAGTTCAACGTGCCGCCGTAAGTGCCAATCTTTGTTTGTGTAAAGATTCCGCCACCGGGGCCGGTACCGTGAATGGCACCGATATTGATGCAGGCTCCCGAGCCTACGACGAGAGAAAGAACAACTGCTAATTGTAAAATACGTTTCATTGATCAACCTCCCTTCGGCTCAATTGCCGGTAATTACAGTACACCAGTCTTGCATAAAGGTCGAAAACGACAGCTTATGGCTGACCGATGTGATGTTCTGAATGCCACTTTTTCTTGCGGCGGCTTCAATGGATGCGTCCCCGAAGCCGAACGTCAGGCCCAGTAGCGGAATGCCGTATGCGGTGGCACACGCTTCACCCTCTCTGTCCGTGGGCGCTACAGCACCATTTGCTGAGACTCCGGCCGCAGAATAGTTCACGAAATATGTCGCGCCTGGATGACCTTGTTGTACTACGTAGCACTGCGGCAGAAGTAACAAGGCGCCCAAGGAGCACGCTGTTATGAGTTTTTTCATAGCGATAACCTCCTTACTTTAGTTACTGGCCCGCCACTACGGTGCACAGTTCGCTGTACAAACCCAGAACGCTGAAGCCTTCAAGGTTAATCGTATAAACCTCCGTGATGCCCGCGTTGCCGGCCGCACTGTCTACGCTGCCGTCGCCCGTGGCAACCCAGCCGAGAATACTGGTAACGCAGGATTGGCCCACCTTTTGTCCGCCGGTCTGTTTTCCGTACATGCCAATCTTGGTGCTGGTAAAAATCGAGCCACCGGGGCCATATCCGGTGCTGGCGCAACTGATACCGAGAGCGAGAGCCGCAGCCGCAACAGTAATCATTAATTTGTTAAACATGTTCTTTGATCCTCCAAAATATAGCTTTGATCAAGAAGTTAAGATTGGTCACCTCAGGGATACCTCATGGTAACTGTCAACCAAACAAAGTCGAATAAAAGTTTGAAGTGCTAAAGCCGGGTGCCGGGTAGACAGAATTCTAAACAAAGTTGAGTAATTTCCTAAGCCACCGTAATCCCGCTCTCCAGATAAACATCCTGGATTGCGTTCAGCAGCTTCACGCCTTCGTCCATGGGCCGTTGAAACGCCTTGCGTCCCGAAATCAAACCCATGCCGCCGGCCCGTTTGTTGATTACGGCCGTACGTACCGCTTCGGCGAAGTCGTTATCGCCCGAAGCACCACCGGAATTGATGAGGCCCGCGCGTCCCATGTAGCAGTTCGCCACCTGGTAACGACAGAGATCGATGGGATGATCCGACGCGAGATCGGAGTACATCTTCGGGTGCGACTTCGCGAATTTGATCGCCGTAAAGCCGCCGTTGTTTTCCGGAAGTTTTTGTTTGATGATGTCCGCTTCGATGGTGACGCCCAGGTGGTTCGCCTGGGCCGTAAGGTCCGCGGCGACGTGATAGTCTTTATCCTGCTTGAACGCGGAGTTGCGCGTGTAACACCAGAGGACCGTGGCCATGCCGAGTTGATGCGCGCGATAGAACGCCTCCGCAACTTCGACGATCTGGCGGTTGGACTCCTCCGAACCGAAGTAGATCGTCGCACCCACCGCGCTCGCGCCCATGTCCCAGGCCTGTTCCACCTGACCGAACATGATCTGATCGTACTTGTTCGGATAGGTCATGAGTTCGTTGTGGTTCAGCTTAACGAGAAAGGGAATGCGGTGCGCGTAGCGGCGACCCACGGCACCCAGCACGCCGAACGTCGAGGCCACGGCGTTGCATCCGCCCTCGATGGCCAGCTTCACGATGTTCTCGGGATCGAAGTACAGGGGATTCGGCGCGAACGAGGCGCCGGCCGTGTGCTCAATGCCCTGGTCCACGGGTAGAATCGAAACGTAACCGGTGCCGCCGAGACGACCGGTACTGAAGAGTTGCTCGATGGAGCGCAATACCTGCGGCGGCCGATCCGTGGGGCCGAAGATGCGATCCGTGAAGTCCGGCCCGGGTAGATGCAGGAGGTCCTTCGAAATTTTCGGGGTGTGGTTCAGCAGGCTGTCGGCGTCCGAACCCAGGTATTCTACGATTTTATCTTTACTCATGTTGTTTCTCTAGAAGTTAGTGGTGTGCTCTTAGTTGGCGGCGTCTTCTTTCAGTCGTGTGATGAGGGCTTCCGCCGTCAGCCCCTCGTTGTATTCTTTGGCGTAGATTTCCAGTTCCACCACGGAGCCGGCGCTTTCGCTGAGATCGGCCTCCGCGGCCGAGAACAGCTCCCGGCGCAGCACTACGAAGGACTCGTCGCTTTCGTAGAGCTTGAGCGCGCGGGTGAACGTGCCGGCGGGGGTGCTGCTTTCGGCGGGAACCGACTCCCACGCGGGTTCGCCGCCGGTGTAAGCCGATAGCACGTTGCCCGAAAAGGTCATGGCCTCGCCCTTGTTGCCCCGCCGCACGATGCGGACGATGCTCAGGGAATCCCCCTGGCCGTAGAGCAGCACTTCCAGAGGGGCCGGAGAACCGGGGAGGTCCACCGCGTTGGCGCGGGACGCCTCGGATTCTTCCGAAACGGCCGACGGAACCAGGCGCAGGACTCCGGAGGAGTCGGAAGTGCCGGGGGCCGCGCGCTCTTCCCAGCCGGAACGCTGTAGCTTTGCAGACGTGGCCGAAGGCGAGGCCCCCCACTGAAAGTCGCCGAGGGCGGCCGGCGGTTGGTTGAGATCCACTGTGGGTTTCGCGCCCCCGCAGTAAGAGGCGCCCAGCGCCAGAGTTGTGAAGAGTGCAGGAACGACGATGTTGCGAATCATGCATTCCGATTTCGCCCCCCGTACTCACATCACAAGCATATTTTTACAGCCTGTTCACATGCGAAATCACCGGAAAACGATTGCCACCATAGGCCGCCTATGGGACATAATCTAAGATTATCCAATTCTTGACCTAAGCAATTATTTACTATTATTTGTTAAGTGGTCGGCGGGCATCATGAAGTACGACAAGATTCGCGGAAAGAGCGTAGCCGAATGTATGATGAAGCTGCGCAGCGCCTACGGCTCCCAGGCGGTCATTCTCTCCACGCGCGAAGTGAAAGAAGGCGGCCTTTTAGGTTCGGGCCTGTTTTCCCGCAAGCTCTACGAAATCGATTTTATGCTTCCGGAGGACGGCACATCGTCCTCCTCGCGTTCCCTCATTTCCCCGCGGGGTCGGGACGCCCGCAACGCCTCGCTGCGGCGCACGCTCCTGGACGCGGTCGACGCCGCCGCCGATCGCAAGCGCGGTTCGGAACAGGAAGCATCCCCGGAACGTGGTTCCGCGAAAGACGGCGAGGGCCGCGAAAAATCCGGAGACCGCGCCGGCGATTCCCGGCCTGCGCTTGCGGATCAGCCGGCCGGGGAGATTCCCCCGCTGCCGTCCTCTTTCCCCGCGCCGCCGGCCGCAAAGCCGGAGCCGGAAGTCGCGGCCCTGCCCGCCGGCTTCGAGCCGCCGTCGGCCTCCGAGCGGGCCGCTCTGGACATGCTGCTCGCGGAAGACGATCCGGAAGATGCGCTGGTCCGCCGGGAAAAGCGGCGTTCTTCGTTTCCCGACACGCCGGCCGCGGAAGCAGTGCCGCCCTGGCGCGCCGCGCCGGAGGAGGCGCCGCCCCGATCTGCCGCAGCTTCCGAGGGCCGCGATGGCGAACAATTTGCCCGGACCCTCTACCGCATCCGGGACCGATTGCTGTCGGCCCAGCTCAGTCGGGAGTTCGCGGACCGTTTCCTCATGCGCGTGGACGATAGTCTCTCGAAAGTAGAAAAAAGCCGCTATCGGAACGTGGAGAGCCGGTCGCTGGAAGCCCTCTCCGAAATGATCCGCACCGTGCCGGACATCGCTCCGCCGCGGGGCGAATGCCGGGCCGTTATGCTGATCGGGCCGACCGGTTCGGGCAAAACCACCAGTCTGGCAAAGCTGGCGGCGAAGTATCATCTCATGGAGAGTCGCGAGGTCAGCATTTACAGCCTGGATCACTACCGCCTGGCGGCGACGGAGCAACTCAAAACCTACGCTGGCGTAATGGACGTTCCGTTTTTCGCGCCGTTTTCTCCGGCGGAGTTCGCCGAGTGCATGCGTCGGGACGGCGCGGAACTCATGCTCATCGATACTTCCGGAATCGGTCACCGGGACACGGAGCGGCTGGAGCAGCTCTACGAATACGTGGAGGCCTGCGAGGTCCGCCTGGAGAAGCACCTGGTGCTCGCGGCGAACACGAACGGAGCGTTGCTGGAAAAAATATTGCTTGCGTATGACCGGATTGGCTTTGATAAAATCATACTGACCAAGCTCGATGAGTCAGATTTTGTTGGTGCGTTCATTGAGGTTGCCGATAAATACAACAGGCCGTTCAGCTTTTTGATGAACGGTCAGGATGTGCCCGGGAGCATCGTCGCGGCATCTTCAATGGAGCTGGCGCGTATGGTCCTGCGAGAAGAGCAGGGCGCGACTTCGGTTGGCACCAACATATCCTGAGGAATCTGACATAAAATGGAAATTATGGATCAGGCTGCCAGCCTCAGAAAACTGGCCGGGGACCGAGGCGGCACTGCAGGGACGACCACTCTGGAACGAACCGAACAGGAAGCGACCACGACCGCGGAAGAGGGCATCACCGAAACCGCGGTGGGTGTCGAAGAGTCTCCCGTGCAAACCCGGGTCGTGGCCGTCACGTCCGGCAAGGGCGGCGTCGGCAAATCCACTCTTTCGGTGAACCTTGCCATTGCCCTCGGCAAACTCGGTCGGCGGGTGCTGCTCTTCGACGGGGACCTCGGTCTCGCCAACGTCAATGTGATGATGGGCATCATCCCCGAGTTCAACATCTACGAAGTACTCAAAGGCAAGAAGCGCCTGCGGGACATCGTCATCCCCACGTCCTACGGCATTGACATCATTGCCGGGGCGAACGGCATCTCCCAACTGGCGAACCTGGACGAGGCCCAGCGCGAACTCTTTCTCGAACAACTCGGTGAACTTACCGGCTACGACATTATGATGATCGACACCGGCGCCGGTGTGGGCGCGAACGTGCTCGGCCTGGTAACACCGGCCGACGAAATCGTCGTGGTTACGACGCCGGAACCTACGGCCATCACGGACGCCTACGGCATGATCAAGAGCATCGTGGCGGCGACAGGGCAGGAAAAACCAATCAAGCTCGTGGTGAACCGGGCGCCGTCGGCCATTGAGGCCAAGCGCGTCGCCGATCGTCTCATGAGCATTTCAGGGCAGTTCTTGAAGACCGGGGTGCAGAGCCTCGGTTTCGTGTTTGAAGAGAATCTGGTGCAGAAGAGCATTCGTTCCCAGCGGCCGCACGTCGTGCTGTATCCTGGCTCGAAGAGTTCGGCCTGCATCAATCACATCGGCGCGCGCCTGGTGAACGCGTCGGTGAAAGAGGATTCCCAGGGGATCCTGGGCTTTTTTCAGCAGTTCCTCGGACTCGTTTCGTCTAAGAGCACGGGGGACCTGTAAGCGGCTTTGAGCTGCGTGATTATGAAGCAGCGGAAGTGAATTGGACCTTTTGATGAAATTCATCGCGGCGTTTGCGGCGCTCGGTTTGATTCTCTCCGTAACGTTCGGTTTTGTCGGCGGAAACCGCATCTTTCCGTTGATTATGACGGCGCTGGTTTGCACCGCGTTGTCCGGGGGCCTGGGCGCCGGTACCTATAAGGTACTGGAACAACGGGTGCCTGAATTTTTCGATCTCTTTCGCGGGCCGCAGAGCCTGGAAGGAGAGATGAGCGACATCGAACTCGGCGACGAGGGCGACTACGGCGACGACGAGATGTCCGTCGACCGGAGTGACGACGAAGACGACGGCGGAGTAGAATCCGACTCGAAACAATTTGGTGATCATATCATCGTAGACAAAATTAAGATCAAGAACGAGCCGAAGCTGATCGCCGAAGCGATCCGCACCATGCTTGCGAAAGACGATAAGTAGAAACGACGAGTAACAGCAGCAAACGCCTCCGGCGGAACGATGGGCAAAATCTGGGACAAATACAAAGACCACGAAGAGATCGAACTCTGGCGTGAATATCGCCGGACGAAGAATCGCGAGATTCGCGACTTTCTCGTCGAGAAGTACTCCCCCCTGGTAAAGTACGTGGCCGGCAAGGTGGCCATCGGCATGCCGCAGAACGTGGAGTTCGACGACCTCGTCAGCTACGGTTCCTTCGGATTGTTGGACGCCATTGAGAAGTTCGATCCGGACCGCGACATTAAGTTCAAAACGTACGCCATGACCCGCATCCGCGGCGCCATCTTCGACGAGCTGCGCAGCATCGACTGGATTCCGCGTTCCATTCGCCAGAAGGCGAAGCAGGTCGAGGAAACCATCGCCACGCTGGAAAACAAACTCGGCCACACCGTGGACGACGAAGACATCGCGAAAGAAATGAATCTTTCGTTAGATGAGCTGCATTCATTGTTAACGAAAATCAGCGGGACCTCCATGATCTCGCTGAACGACATCTGGTACCTCGGCGACGACAACGACGAGGTCTCGTTCATGGAGACTCTGGAGTCGCCTCAGAACCTAAACCCCGACACGCTCATCGAAAAAGAAGAGATCAAGGCAGTCATCGTTGAGGCCATCAAACACCTGCCGGACAAAGAGAAAAAGGTCATCGTGCTGTATTACTACGAAGATCTTACTTTGAAAGAGATCGGCGAGGTGCTTGAGGTTACCGAGTCTCGGATCTCGCAACTGCACACGAAAGCCATCATGCGTTTGCGCGGCAAACTCATGCGCATGAAGAACGCGCTGAAGAAGTAGGGCGGTCGGCGTGGTCCTGATACTCCATTCATCCGCCTGATCCGGAGAAGGCCGGTCGTTTGTATCCGCCCGAGATGCCTGGCAAGGAATCGTTTCGCAGGGACGTGGTCCTTATCTTTGCCCCGGCGGCAAACACACCTCCCGGGCCTGCGCGCTTGTAGGACGACTTTTCCTCAAGTAGTCCTTCAGCCGACACGTCTTCTTCGTTTTTTCGGCCTTTCTCAATTTTTGGATTGATCCAAATACGGTTCTCCGGGATACTTAACGCATGGAAACCATCGTGACCGCCGCGTCTCTTATCACCGGATTCCTGGGTTTGCTGTTCGCGATCTTGCACAGCAGCAGTTCCGTGCGCCGGGACCTGAAAGCCGATATCTCCGTTCTACGAACCGATGTTTCCGTTCTACGAACCGATGTTTCCGTTCTGCGAACCGATCTCTCTGATTTGAGGACGGATCACAAGTCGTTGAGTTCGGAACTGAAGGCGGATCACGAATCGCTGCGTTCGGAACTGAAGGCGGATCACGAATCGCTGCGTTCGGAACTGAAGGCGGATCACGAATCGCTGCGTTCGGAACTGAAGGCGGATCACGACTTACTGCGTTCGGAACTGAAGACGGAAATCGTCGGCCTCGCCCGGCGTGTCGATTCTCGCATCGATACCCTGGAAGAACGCATGGCCGAGGGGTTTCGCCTGTTACGTGAGGATCACCGCTATCTCCGTGGCCGCGTCGACCATCTCACGGACAACCTGGCCGTGCGCCGGTTGATTATGCATCCACGGGAGGCGTGAGCCGCCGCCCGTTTTCTTCTAAATTTTTCCGGATTTTCCGCTCGTTTCCTTTCGACGACCCTAAAGTACCCCCCTTCAATTTTCGATCTTGTTCAACAATGGAGGGTAGCCTATGGAAACCCTGATGAAGGACAACATGCACTCAACCGGAGCGGCGCAGGCGCACTCAGAAGTGAGCCGGGCGCGGGAACTGGCGGGAGCCGCGGTGCGCAATGCGCGCACGAAACTCGCGGATTCCGCCGAAAGCGGCGCTGCGCATGACCATCCACAACGCTACACGGACGTAGCCGACACCCCCGAAAATCGCGAGCGCGTGGATTCCGCGCTGAAGGCCCTGGAGCTGGTTCATCCGGAACTGAGCGCCGAGAACTCGCGATACCAGGTACGGGTCCATCCGGAGTCCGGTAGATTGCAGGTGGCTTTGATCAACACGCAGACCGGCGAAACCGTGGAAGAGATCCCGTCCGCGAAGCTGTTGGAGTTCTCGAGCGCGATGCAAGAACTCGGCGGTCTGCTGTTTGAGAAACGCGCTTAAGCTTCGTTAAAAATTGCGCGCTGGAAGTTAGCGCACAGGCGTTTGTACGAAACGCGACCGCCGCGGGGGAGAGACCGCGGTGGTCGTGTTTTGTTTCTTGGCGGGCGCTGTCGTCTGCACCTAATCCTTTTTCTCACCGAAGGTGAAGTTATCGAGGTTGCTCCGAATTTGCGCGCAGGTCGGTTCATTGGTGCCCGGGATGTTGCGTCCGATGATCGGCCCTTCGGGGGTGCCGGTCTGTGTGGGGGAAGATCCTTCCGTAAGGCCGAATTTCGTACGCAGTCCCCGCAGGACACCACGGAGTTCCGAAGTGGTACGTAGATCGTAGCTGGAGGTCGCCCACGGCCCCGGCGCCTGGAACGAAAGGACCTCGCCGCGTTCTTTGCGCCCGGCTTCTCCATGGGGAACCCGGAACCCGAGGAGTTCAAAAAAACCGCGCTTGCCGACATTCAGATTGTTTGCGGCCTGGGTCATGGCCGAGGTCAGGTCCTTGACACTTTCGCCGCCGCGGCCGCCTACGCCGTCAGTCAGTACGATTAATGCGTGATTCTGACGCTCACGAGTATCGCCCTCGGCCGTGGTATTCGCTTCCTTGATGGAATCAAGAATCGCGCTCTTCAGGGGAGTGCCTTCGGTGGCCTCGGCATCCAGGCATTCCAGAAGCCGGGCTGCCAGGCGGGCCCGGGTCAATTCACCGATGTTGGTCACGGACGTATCCGTGTTGAAGCCGGTATCGAAACTAATGAGTCCGCCGGAACTGCCTTGAAAGAAGGCCTTGAAGACAACTCGAATATCCACGCCGGGCGCGAACCTGCGCGGAAGAAGTTCTTCGCGTACGGCCGCCGCGGCGCGCTGATACAATCGGTTCTCGATCTGCGCGGCATCGGTGCCCGTAGGAATGCGATTCGCCTGGCTCTCGGATTCTTCGCCGGTCTTGACGTCGCGAAACATGCTGCCGCTCATATCGACGAGAACCGTGATTTGATCGATTTGCGTTCGTTCTTCTTTCGGGAACGTGATGGTTTTGATATCGACGCCGGGCACACTATCCGCGCCGCCGGTATGTTTGATCACAATGTAATTTGCGCCGCCGGCCCGTGTACTCTCGCCGCCTCGAATGGGTTGCTTCGATGTCGCTTCCGTAATGTTTGCGATGGGGAATGTGTCGGCCGATGCCGGAGTGTTTCCGGGGGTGACGCCTCGCGCGGCCAGGACGTGATACGTTTCCGACGGATCCTCATCCTGCAAGATAAAGCTCGTGACCTGGTTGCCGGTTTGTGCCGGTGGATCGAGCCATATTTCGATCATTCCGAACGAACCGGTCGAGTCGTAGTTGGATGCGTCGGCGAATCGGGACGGCGTGATCGTCTCCGTGACGAATTTGCCGCCTTTTTTGTAAGTCCTCTGGGCCCTTACGATTTGCGGTTGTCTGGCGCCCGGGCCGGTCGACACCGCCGGGATCCGGATGATGCCGGCAGAGGCCGCCGCCGAGGTGCCGTACACCTTGCCCTGCGCATCGAAGGCCTGCACCACGATGCGATCCGTCGGTGCGACGGTGACGTTCTCGACGCGGCCGCCGGCACCGATTGCATGCGCCGCTTCTGATCCGTCACGGTATTGGTCGTCCTGCTTGAGCACGCGCAGGTTTCCGCGTGCGGCCGGAGTTCCGCCGATGTGAACCGTGTAACTCTTCGTTTGCAGAGCTGTAGTGCCGCCCGGTTCTTCCTGGCGTTGGATCAACGGCATGCGTGCGACGGTGCTGCTTTGTTGTATCGTGTGCGCAAGCTCGTGGGCCATCAGGTGTCTGCCGCGGTTTGAGCTCGCATCGTACTGGCCGGCGCCGAAGTAAATGTTGCGGCCGATCGTAAACGCGCGTGCGCCGATCCCTTCCGCCGCGCGATGGGCGGCGGCGCCGTCGCGGATGCGCACGTTACTGAAATCGTAGCCCATCCGCGATTCGAAGAAGTCGCGCTCGTTTCGTTCGAGAGAACGCGAACCGGCCTGGTCGGCCGCGTGGATGTGTGCCTCGGCGTCGGGGCTGATCGGGGAACCACCGGCGCCGGGTTGTTCCGTGCGCATCAAACGTTTCGATGACTCTCCGTTGACGGCGCGTTCTGCCGCGCGGTCTGCTTCCTGTTCGGTTGCATCACTGGCTTCACTTACGCGTAACTTAGCGCGAACGAACTTCGGCGGGCTGGAGTTGCTCGCGGATGCCTTCGGTGCGGTTTGCGGGGCGGCGGTTTTTTGCGACATGTGTTACTCGACTCGCGGAGATTTCAGCAACCGCACGATCTACGGCCGGTCGGATAACAGCAGCTCGGGCCGCCGCACTTTACGCAGTAGTACAGCTTGTGGACGTAGTCATAGTAGGAATTCATACCGCGTCGGGTACAGGAATACGAATCGGCATATCCTTGATACGGGTCACTGTCGACGACGCGACAGGATTGCTGCTTCTCCTTTTCGTTGTTGGAACCTTTATCATCATCCAACCCGTAAATCGTCTGTCGGTGTATGACGGCGCCGGTGCCCGTGGAAGCGGGGCTGCCGTTTTGCATTGTATGGGCGAGTTCGTGGGCCATGAGCCCGCGGTTGCGAGAGGAGTCCGCCTGGTACTCGCCGGCACGTAGAAAGATGTTTTTGCCGATCGTAAAGGCGCGGGCCTCCAGGCTTTCCGCGGCACGATGGGCTTCGCTTCCGTCGTGGATGCGAACATCACTGAAGTCGTACCCCATGCGTGATTCGTAAAACCGTCGTTCGGTGCCGCTCAACGCGCGCGAACGGCTGCCGGCCGCGGCGCGAACGCGAGTCTGTGATTCCTCCGTGATCGGACGACCGGCGGAACGGAATCCCGAAGGGCTGCCGGGACGCCTTCCGTGCATGGCCTGGCTGGCGAGTTGATCAGCTTCTCGCTCGGCAGCATCATTCGCATCACTGACGCGTAACTTTGCGCGAACGAACTTCGGCAGTTCGGCTGCGGGTTTCGGGCTTTTGCGGCGGACCGCGGATTTTCGGGACATGGACATACCTCCGGAACGTTCTGACTCGATACTATATCCGGACCGGGAGGACTGCGAGGACTTCCCCGCGCTGCCGGTGTAAATCGGCGGATTCTGACCGGCGTTTTTTCACATACTTGTGCATCGACAGTGTTTTTTGTAGCATTTGCAACGTCCGTCCGCATGACCCCGCCGGCCTTGGTAAAATCTGTGCACGTAAAGTTAGTGCTCCTTACTTTATGGGCACGCGTTTGCGCGCCTCCTCGACGTCCAGCTTCGGTCGTTCCGGTTCCTGATTGCTGACGTCGGCCGGATCCGTGCTGTGGCGATAGCTTTCCCAGGCGCTGAGAACCACGTAGGGGCGCCCGGGGAAAGTACTACCGATGTACGTCTTAATGTGCCCGCTGATGCTGCGGTTTTTGGCTGAGTTCGGATCGAAGTTATAGTAATCGCGAATCCGTCGTTCTCCCACAAACGTAAAGTGAAGTCCGTCGAAACTTAGATCCCCACGAAATTCCACCGTGAATTGCCCGAGCGTATTCGGGCTGCGGGCGTAGCCGGGGCGTTGGGCTTTGATCTTACGCACGGCGGTTTGCCCGGTGCGCCGCTGCTCCTCGACCAGCGGGTCCATGATTGCCACGTATTCCTCGGTCAGGTTTACGTCTCGAATGATGGGACTTAATCTACGTACGTCGCCTGGCGTCAGAATTAAATCTTCGCCGCTGCCGGCGAGATAGTGACGCAGGAGCTTGCCCCCGATCCGCGAGAAGAGCAAGGGAAGGCCCTCTCGAATGATCGGATGCGCCTCGCTGCCTTCTTCGGCCTTCTCGTCTTCCACCACGGGTTGCCGCTGTACAAAGGGCGACGCCTGTGGGGCCGCTGTTGCGACGCGGTTTTGTTGGATTGTGTGCGTCAGTTCGTGCGCCATGAGATGGCGGCCGTTTTTGGAGTTCGCATTGTACTCACCGGATGCGAAGTAGATATTGTTTCCGATCGTGAAGGCCCGCGCACCGATGCTCTTCGCCGCCTGGTTTGCTTCGGAGCTGTGGTGAATGCGAACCTTGCTGAAATCGTAACCCATGCGCGACTCGTAGAAACCGCGCTCGGCCTGACTCAGCCGGTGCGATCCGCCGGCGTTCGCCCGTCGAACGGATTGTTCGGCTTGCTCGCTTAAGGGAAGGCCGCTGGAGTCCGGCTGTTCCAGGCGACCGGCGTCGACGGGAGCTTCACCGCGTACGGCCCGTGCGGCCAAGCGATCGGCTTCTTGCTCGGCGGCATCGCCGCGACCGCCGAGGCGCAGCTTCGCCTGGACGAACTTCGGCGGCGCGGCCTGTGCGAAATTCGATGCGGATCTTCGGCGTGCAGTGGTCCTTCGAGCCATGGAGCTTTCCTTGTGATGATATCCTCCGATACTGAGCGCGAGCGCACGGAACGCCAGGACTTCCAGGTCCGGCCCGCGACGTAGGACGGTTTTCGTCGGCCTCGTTGCACATAGTTTTGCATTCGTCGTAACCTCTGCAAGATTTGCAGGGTCCGGGCGTCCGTCCGTATAACCCCGGGCGACAGCCGCGGCCCGAGCGGTTACAATCAGCGCATGAAAACGATCCTTTACGTATTGCTCACGATCTTCGGCGGTCTGCTCGCCGCGGCCGGCACAGGTGCCTGGATGTTATTTCCGCCGGGCCTCGATGTTCCGCCGCGCGAGCGCGTTGTCATTGCCGATGTTACGCTCATCAATCCGGGCCTGGAACGTACGGACGGCGCGCACGTGCTCATCGCAGACGGGGTGGTGCGTGAAATTCGCAAAGCGCCGCTTAATGTGACGCAGGAAGATGCGCCGCGCACGCGCGTCATTGACGGGCGCGGCAAGTTTTTGCTGCCCGGCTTAATCGACATGCACGTGCACTTAGCGCCGCGGACCGCGATCGGGAATCCGGAGTTGTTTCAGTTGTTGTTCCTTGCCCACGGAGTAACGGCGATCCGGGACATGGGGACGACGGACGGCAACGTCTTTGCGCTGCGCGAGCGTGTAAACGCCGGCGAGATTCCCGGGACGCGGATCTATGCGGTGGGGCGTTTGCTCGACGGCACGCCGAAGTCCTGGCCCATTGCGCGCGAGGTCGCCGGCCCGGACGATGCAGCGATTGCCGTTCGCGAGCAGGTGGAAGCCGGCGCCGACTTCATTAAGGTCTACACGAAGCTGGATGCGCCGTCCCTGCGCGCGATCCACACGGCGGCGCGGGAGATGGATCGCCGGGCGATCGGCCACATACCCATTGCCGTCCCGTTCGAGCAGTCCGGGGTGAGCGATGCGCAGCATTTCGAAGAAGTGATTCAGTACGACGCGCCCGATGACCGGACCGTGCGCATTGCGAACAAACAACGCCGCTATCGGAACCTGGGCGAGGCGGAGTATCGTAAGATTGTACAAACATCTCTTGATCAAAACATAGCGCACACGCCGACGTTGCTGAACGGTCGTCGTCGGTTGTGGTTGCAGGAATTCGAGCGGGCGCGGCAATCGGAGCCGGCCCTGCTTTTGCCGCGACTCTGGTCGGACGTGGTGTGGAAACCGTCGGATCGTTACGCGGCCGAGGGCGCGGCGAACGAGATGAATGCCGGGGACGATCATGCACACGACGAAGAGTGGTGGTATCGTTTCGCGTGTGATATGACCGGCCGCCTGCATCGCGAAGGCGTGCGCATTCACGCGGGCACGGATATTCTGATGCCCTTCGTGGTGCCCGGGGAGAGTCTGATCGGTGAGATCGAAGAGTTGCATCGTTGTGGTCTTTCTCGCGAAGACGCCCTGGCCGCGGCGACGACGTGGGCGGGGGAGTTTCTGGCAAGCGCCGGCAGTCACGGCGGCGTGAGCGGGGAGGGCGCGACGTGTTACGGCTCGGTTCCGCCGGGGCGTGTGGTCGTGGGCGCGCCGGCGGATTTGGTGTTGTTTGCTAAGTCACCGCTGGATGATCTTAGTGCACTTCGGGAACGGGACGTTGTGATTGCCGGTGGGCGCGTGTATGAGCAGGATGTGCTGGATGGGATGGTGGAGCGGTATCGCGCGCATTTTCGCGGGTGGTGGTATGATGGGATTATGACGGGGGTGGCCGCGTGGTTGAAGGGTGGGTATCAGTGAGATTAGAACTCGCCGCGTCGGAGCTCGGCGATGCGCGGTCCAAACAGGCGGAATTGCGGTGGTCGCATCTGCCAGTACAGCATCGTGTAGTAGTCCTCGGCGATCTTGCATTGCTGCTCGCGATTGAAGTCTCGGAAACGTTTCGTCTCCAGTTCGCTCCAATCGTAGGCATACGAGTTACCGATGGTTTGCAGCATGAACTTGCGGCCGACCGCTTCGTACTGCGCCACGTGGACGAGCTCGTGGATCATCATGGCCATGGCCAGATTACCCGGCGCCGTATGGATCGGATCGTTGTAGTGAATTGTGTACCCGGTGACCACGCCGGCTCTGGCTGTCTTGCTTCGTAAATACTGAAGCGGAGCCTGCCAGCTTTTTTTGAAGAAGTATCCGAGTTCGGGGAGGATGCCGTTGGGATTGATGATAACCTTTGTAATCAATGCTGTTGCCGAGCACCCTGCGGGCTTCGGCGATTTCGACGGATCTCAGGCCGCGCTGTTCTTCGGTGGCCGGGTTTTCGTTTTGCCGCTCCGGCTCCGTCTGACGGCGTACCTGCGGCGTGATCGTTTTTGCCTGTTGTATATGAACCAGTTCGTGAGCGAGGAACCGTCGGCCTGCGCTTGTGCCGGGTTGATACTTGCCGGCTCCGAAGAAGACGTCTTTACCGAGACTCGCCTGCGGCTGTAGACCGATGGAGGCCCTTTGTTTCGTCCCTGGTCATGTAAAAGCTCCCCTTATCTGTACTAGCCAACACCCGATCTGACACTCCTGCCTGTCAGGTATAATCAGGCCGATGCCTGATGCTGTTTATCCAGCATCTTTTCACGCGCCACAGCGACGGAATCAGCGAACGTTTGCGCCGGCGTCTTGCCGAAGCAGTACTTGCCGCTGTGCGTCCGTTCCTGGTTGTACTCCAGCATCCATTCATCCAGACCGGCTTGCAGCTCCTCGATGCTTGAGTAGAGTTTCTTGCGAAACGCCACGGCGTAGAATTCTTCCTGGATCGTCTTGTGGAAACGTTCGCAGACGCCGTTCGTTTGCGGATGCCGCGTTTTGGTTTTCGTATGGTCGATGTCCTCCATCACGAGATACAACTCGTACTCGTGATTCTCCGGCTTGCCGCAGTACTCCGTGCCGCGATCGGTCAACACCCGCAGCAGCGGGATGTTGTAATCCGCGTAGAAAGGAAGCACACGATCGTTTAGCAAATCGGCCGCCGTCAGCGCGTTCTTGCGATCGTAAAGTTTCGCAAAACCGACCTTAGCGTACGTATCGATGAACGTTTGCTGGTAGATCCGCCCCACGCCCTTGATATTGCCAACGTAATACGTGTCCTGCGAGCCCAGATAGCCGGGGTGATGCGATTCGATCTCGCCGTGCGCTTCTTTGTCCTGACGGCCTTTCTCAAGCGCCGCGACCTGTGCCTCGG
The DNA here is from genome assembly GCA_965227295.1 of Leptonemataceae bacterium. Taxonomy (GTDB): domain Bacteria; phylum Spirochaetota; class Leptospiria; order Leptospirales; family Leptonemataceae; genus JANSYA01. The sequence continues at coordinate 2,471,705 of OZ245742.1, forward strand.
TGAGAATGATCCCCTCTTGCGCGACGCGGGCCTCCAGCGCCTTCAGACGCTTCTTGAACGTCTCCATGTCGTGCCGCAACCAGACCTGACGCACGCCGCCCGGTGAGATTGAAACGCCGCGCTTGCGCAGCTCATTCGACACACGCAGTTGACCGTGCGCCGGCTTCTCGAACGTGAACTCGATCACCGCGGCTTCCACATCCGCCGGAATCCGATTCTTCTTGTTCGGTTTGCGCCGCGTGAGATCCTTGAGAGCTTCTTCTCCGCCGGTCTCGTACGCCCGCTCGTAACGGTAAAACGTATCGCGTGATACGCCCATCACCCGGCAAGCCTCTGCAACGTTACCCAGAGTACGGGCCAGCTTCAAGATACCCACCCGGTGCTTTACGATTTTTTGTTCTGCTGTCATCTCTTTCCTCCGATACAAATTATATCGGAGTGTCAGATGGAATCTTGACTATCTCACCTTATCCGAAGCGTCTCGGTTTGTATGCGCTCGCCGCCCATTGATACATCTTAGAGAGTTCCCCGTCAGTTGTGAAATATCCAAATTCAACATCCGCATCATTTGTAAGTCCGATTTTTTCCCACCGCTTTTCAACCGCCCAACCCGGTTTTCGATATTCCCGAATTCGTGTCTCGCTGAAGTATCCTGATTGTCCTTGAGTGACCGTTCTGTATTGGTACTTAACATCTGGATTGAGCATCCAATTCCTTACCCATAGGTCTCTCTCTAGGGATACGGCAAGGGCCATCAAGTTGATCACGGGAGGGGTCTTAAGTAGTTTCGAGTCTGCAATGATTGCCTTCTCGAGCTTACCAAGGTCGCTATCAAGCTTGTTCACTTGCTCAAAATTGTTTGTGGCCTTGAGGAGTTGTTTCCACGGCTTGGTTAAATTTCTCTGGCCGGAGATTCTCAGCGCAGTCTGGTGTTGGTGACTGGCAAAACGATGCACGAGCGTGACGGCATCAAGAATTTCGAGCAATGGTTTTTCTATCTGATAAACTTCAATGAGGTTTTGATATACACTTGGCAATGCCCCAATCGCTTGTTCTACTTTCATTGCTTCAGGCTCATTCTTCTTGTGTGAAAAATGATCAATAAGTTGACTACTGGTTTCACTGAGAATGGCGGCACCCGTGGGTACTACGATATCACTCAGGACAGAATTAAAAAGTTTGGCGGCAGGTGCCGTTTTCATTAGAATCTCTCTCGCTGCTACGGCAGCAGTGCTTCCAACGAATCCCCAAACGCCAGCAGAAACTACCTGTAGGATCGCAGCATAGAAAGCGTCGTTTATCTTCTGTTCCTCATAATATGCTTGGATTCCGTCTTTAAAATTCTCATAGGCTATGTGATAGGCGGTAGTATGTAACAACCAATGCGCCCTCCATCTCGTAGCGCCATTTAAGGCCAACTGATATAGATCTGTGGCGCGACCCATTATTCCAAGCATTTGATCTCGGTACATTGATAGGCCCTCGGGAGCACCTCCGGACCTTGATTCATTGAAGATCGCCGTTGATGGTTTGCGGCGTATTTTCCTTCCCACCCCACTCGCACCCTGCTGCACGGTATGCGTCAACTCATGCGCCATCAACCGCCTGCCGTCGCTCGATCCCGGCGAGTATTCGTTAGAACCAAAGAACACATCCTTACCCACGGTAAACGCCCGAGCATTCAGCGACCGAGAAATCTGCTGCGCTTCCGGCCCGGTATGCACACGCACGCCGCTGAAATCATAACCCATCCGCGGCTCAAAGAACGCCCGCTCCGACTCCGGCAACGGTGAACCACCACGCGCCCGCACCGAGTTGATCGAAGACTCTACCGAAGAAGAGACCGGCCCGCTCCCATCACCACCATCCCTCTGAATTGCCCCACCGCAACTCACGCAACGAGACATCATAACGTCCTCATCTTCCCCGCCAATCTCGCGCTGCACACGCGACATCATCACATCTTCTTCTTCCCCGACCGCCTCCCGCTGCACCCTCATCATCTGCATGCTTTCTTCCTCACACGCCGCGCACTTGCGTTGGAGTCGCTTTAACTGCATCTCATCATCATCTTGCGCGCCACCCATGCGTGAGATCTTCACCGGCGAGCGGGACATCATTACGCCCTCATCGTCTTCGCCGGAGACGCCGCCGGGAGCCGGCATGGTCATCACCTGTTCGGCCACACGATCGGCCTCGTCCTCGAGGGGATCGTTCGCGGCGCCGACTTCCATGGAGCGCTGAATCGGCAGACGACCCGCGGCAGCCATCTCGGCGACGGCGGCGTTGCCGAGGGCGCGCTGCAAACGCTGGATGTGGCCGAGATGTTCCAGCGGGGCCTGCTCCGGAGCGCGTTGCTGCGTGGCGTTCTGGCGACGGACGGTGGTGGACGTATTCGATTGCGAAGTTTGCGTGCGTTGTTCGGACATACCGTGGAATCCTCAATACTTGAAAAATCTTACGATCGAAACGGAGAACAATCGACGTTACGTCGCGCAGAACGGCCGGTCAATCGTGCGGCGCCGTGGATCGCAAAGATCGAGGAGAATCGTAAAGGATTCTGTAGATATTACAGGGGGCCTGCGTAAGTGTTTAGGACTTTGAAGTATGCCGCGTTCGCTCGCGGAGACTTCGGCCGCCAGACCCGGCCTTCGAGCGCCGGAGCGGAGCGTCCTTAGAGAACGTCGACGTCCGGTCGCACTTTGCGAAACGCGCGGATTTCCGCGCCGGAAAACGATCCGTGGGCGCGCACGAGATAGAGGTACGGAAGATCCACGAGAGAAAGCAGGCCCGTTAACCCAGGGTTACTGAAGATTACCAGCTCTTCCAGGTTCGAGCAGTTCGCCAGCGCCGACACGTCTTTGGCCTGGTTTTCCTGCAGGAACAACTGTCGGATCTCCGTCAGTTTTCCGAGCGGTGCGATGTCTTCGATTTCATTGCCGATCAACTCCAGGCGTCTTAGACCGGTGAACCTGGCCAGGGGGGAAACGTCGCCAATGCCGTTCCGGGAGAGATCCAGTTGTCGTAGCGTCGGCAGGTCGGGAAGGCCGGAGAGGTCGGCAAGCCGGCATTCATCGAGACCGAGGTAGGCGATTACCGGAAGATCGCCCAACGGCTCCAGGTTTTTCAGGGGATTCCGGTGCAGGTTCAATGAGCGCAGGCAGCGCAGAGTGGAAAGATCGGGCAACTCCGCGATGCCGTTTTCCGAAACGGAGACGTAGTCCAGACGTTCCAGGCGCGTAAGCGGGGTGATGTCGCTGAGTTCTTTCTGACCGAGAGATAGATGGTTTTCTTTGCGCAATTCGAAAAAACCTTCCGCCCCGGGGATATTTCCGTCTTCGTCTTCTTCGGTGAGTTCGTCCACCTCATCCGCCAGTGCCTCGCGCCAGACTTCGGGCAGGCTCTCCCACCAGGCGCGCCAGTGTTTGACTTCGTCCCCGGTCAGCGCGACCGTAAACGGACGGCTCTCCTGCCAGAGCTGCACGCCCTCCGGGGTGACGGCTTCGTCTCGCCAGTGGGCGTCCAGGTCCTGCAATAACGGAAGCGAACGCAGTTCGAGCGCGGCGCGAATGCTCGTTTTTTCCAGGGGATTACCGAAGCAGGATATTTCTTTCAACAAACGATTGTTTTTCAGGCAATTCAGGTCCGTGAGTTCGTTGTTGTAGAGTGAAAGCTCGACGAGTGCCGGGAGATCGGACAGGGGTTCTACCGACTGGAGCTTGTTTCCGTTCAGGCGAAGTTTGCGTAGATTTTTCAGGCCGGCCAGGGCGGAGACATCCGTCAGGCCGCAGTCGCCGAGGTCCAGTTTCTCCAGCCGAACCAGGTCTCTCAGAGGCGAAAGATCGTTGATGGGATTCCCGTCCAGCTTGAGTTCCACCAGTCGCTTTAGTTCGGCCAGAGGGCCGAGGTCTTCGAGCATGTTCCCTTCGAGGGATAACTCGCGCAGGCGCGTAAACCGGGTGAGAAACGAAACGTCCTCCACGTCCAGATGATCCAGCTTGAGTTCCGTCGCTCGAATGAGAGCGGCCAGGTCTTCCGGCTGCATTGCGTCCGGTTCTCTGTCGAAAACTTCGCCGAGTTTTTTGCGAACCTGTTCGTTGCCGATAGAAGCCCACCACGTTGTGAGATCTTTTTGCGTCGCTTCGTCCGGTACCAGGACCGGTGGTTCCAGCCAGGCGATGATTTCTTCCGCGCGTTCCCGGGCTCCGGCGCCTTCGATTTTGCGCAGTTCTTCGAGGGCTTCCGTGACACGCTTCGGTTCCTTCGCGCCGAAACGCGTGACGATGAATCCGAAGAACTTCGTCGCCTGGACCATTTCGTCCAGATGGAGATATGCAAGGCCGCGGTACAGAAACGAATAAAACGAGGAGTAATCATCAAAGAGCATGTACATCGAGCGGGCTTTCGCTTCGGCGTACTCGGCCGCGACCTTCCACTCTTTGCGACTCAGGTAGATTGAGATTATATTCAGGGCGGCGGACTTTGTGCCTTCCTCGACGGCCATTTCGAAGAGCGACATGGCCCGGTCTGGGTCGCCGAGATTCTTGTAACACAGCGCGAGTATGTTGCGCAGGTTCCCCGGCAGTCCCCGGTATGAGTCCAGGATGTCGGCCCGAAATGAACCGGAAGCAGCGAGGCTTTGTTCCACCAGGTCCCGGGCCTCCATGTACTTTTCTTCTTCGAAAAGTGCGAGAGCTTTCTCCCGGATCTCACTGAGTAGTTCCGCCTGTGTCTTTCCTCCGGGCGGCAACAGAGAGTTCAGAAACTCTTCGAGGGAGTCTGAGTGAGGTTCAAAACCGCTTTCGTAGTCGAAGAACAGGACGGGAACGCGGTCCTGGCTCAGGTCGGCGGCCAGGTAGAAACTTCCATCCAATTCCAGAAGGTCGGCCAGAGGCCACAGAGTGCTCTTCGATTCCGTGAATGATCCGGCATATTCTTGTTTATCGTCCAGGTCCTCGCGATTCGCGAACGTAATCGGACTGCGCACGTCGCTTCCGAAATAGGGGAGGTTCGTCACCTGAAAGCCCTCGTACTTTTTCCATTCACTGGAACGAAAGAACTCTCGGAGCCGTTCCGGGAATACTACGCCGGATTCTTCCTCCAGCGCGGCGGGGTCTATGGGCGTGTGGCTCATGGGCAGAACACCTTTTACTATAGTATGTGGGTGTACTCTGCGCGGGCGCTTTCGGAGAGCAAGGCTGAATCTCAGCAGCGGGCCCGTGGGCTCCCGTTTCCGCGAGTGTGAAAGGAAACGGAGGCCGCAAAGAGGAGAGATCGGGGGGCCGGCCACCCGCCGTTTTTCCCTAAAGTCCGCCGCGATAGTACCGATCATAACACCACAGAGCCGGCGAGATCACCGGCCAACGCGAATGAGATGATCTAATGAAACCACAGCATCCACCGCCGTTGCGGTCGGAAGCCGAAAAGCAACCCGGCCGGGATCCGCACTTTTTTTGTGTGGCCGGCTTTTTTTTGCTCAAGTCCTGTTAAGTACCCTCCGCTGACCCCCGATCTTCTTCAGTAATAAACCAGGGCGGTTTGTGTTCGAATGGATTCGGACATAGTCGAACCTGAATACTATACAAATATAACCCGTTTCGGCGGGTGAATGACGACCTGTTCGAAAGAAGCGGGCGGTAAGTACCGCTTCCTGAAAACAGACAACGCTACATAAGTCCGTATGCGGAGATGTTAGCGCTGAGAGGATTTATCGGTCACGTATCAAGGAGGATACGCGAATGATCATCAACAATAACCTGCCCGCGATCAACTCCCATCGCGTGCTGAAGTTCCAGCATGAGGAAGTCTCCAAGAACATGGAGAAACTTTCTTCAGGCATGCGGATCAACCGTGCCGGTGACGATGCCTCCGGTCTGGCTGTATCTGAAAAGATGCGCTCGCAGATTAACGGTCTGCGCCAGGCGGAACGCAACGCCCAGGACGGCATGAGCATGATTCAAACGGCCGAGGGTTACATCGGCTCGCTGAACGACGTGCTCCAACGCATCCGCGTGCTTTCGGTGCAAGCGGCGAACGGGGTTTACACCGCCAACGATCGGCAAATGATTCAGGTGGAAGTCTCCCAACTCGTCGACGAAGTCGATCGCATCGCTTCGCAAGCGGAGTTCAACAAACAGGCTCTGCTGCTCGGCGATTTCGCCCGCGGCTCTCGGGCCGCTTCGATGTGGTTTCACATCGGCGCGAACCAGCACCAGCGTGAACGCGTGTTCATCGGTACCATGACGTCTCAGGCTCTCAGCCTGCGCCGGGTGGACAATACCATGATCTCGCTTTCGACGATGGCTCTGGCGAACGACACCATCGGTGTCATCGACGAAGCGCTGCACCGTGTGAACAAAGAACGCGCCAATCTCGGTGCCTACTACAACCGTCTCGAACATGCCGCTCAGGGCCTTATGACCGCGTATGAAAATACGCAGGCCTCCGAGTCTCGCATTCGCGATACGGACATGGCCGAGGAAAGCGTGGCGTTCACGAAGAACCAGATCCTTGTTCAAAGCGGCACGGCGATGCTCGCCCAGGCGAACATTCGTCCGCAGTCGGTTCTCCAGCTCCTGCGTTAATTCGCTGAGTTTCGGAGAACGAATGTTAGCGGTGCCGGCTTTTCAAGTTAAGCCGGCGGCCGCATAGTACGGAGGTTTCTAACGAAACAAAATTGCACTGATTGAACGTGTATCCTGCGCTTTTTGCGTTCTCTCTCCGTCCGGTGGCCGGTCGCCGGACGGGGGGAGAACGCAACGCTCGTTGCGACGAGTCGCGCGTCTCCTTTTAGAAGCTACCCGCATCGCACTCCGATGCGGGTGGTCGCGTTCGGCAGGGATGCCGGGCGTAAGAAAGAAGGCAAAAGGAGTGCAGGATGATTATCAATCACAACATGAGCGCGGTGAATGCTCACCGGGTTCTAAAGTTCAATCAGCGCGAAGTGGACAGCTCCATGGCGAAGTTGTCCTCCGGCATGCGTATCAACACAGCCGGAGACGACCCGTCAGGTCTGGCCGTTTCGGAAAAAATGCGCACGCAGGTGAACGGCCTGCGCCAGGCGGAACGTAACACCCAGGATGGTCTGTCCATGATTCAGACCACCGAGGGTTTTCTGGCGCAGACTTCGGATATCATTCAACGCATCCGCGTTTTAGCGGTACAGGCGTCGAACGGTATCTATTCGGCCGAAGACCGGCAGTTGATACAGACGGAAGTTTCGCAACTCGTCGACGAAGTCGATCGGGTGGCGTCTCAGGCCGAGTTCAACAAGTATCAACTGTTGTTGGGTCAGTTCAGCCGGAGTTCTCAGGCGGGATCCATGTGGTTTCACATGGGACCGAACGCGAATCAGCGGGAACGGGTGTACATCGGAACGATGACCTCGGCCGCGTTGAAGCTGCGTCCCGCCGCCGATCGCATTGTGAGCGTATCGTCGCCCGGACAGGCGAACGAAACGATCGGTCGTGCCGACGAGGCGTTGCAGATCATTATGAAGCAACGCGCAGATCTCGGTGGCTACGCCAATCGTATGGAGCATGCGTCTCGGGGATTAATGAACGCCTATGAGAACGTTATGGCTTCGGAGTCGCGTATTCGGGATACCGATATGGCCGAGGAGATGGTGCATCTAACGACGCATCAGATTCTGTCGCAGACGAGCATTGCGATGCTCGCTCAGGCAGGAGTTCGTCCGCAGGGGGTTCTGCACTTATTGCGATGAGCCGCGCATACGGCTCAGTAAAATGAGTGAACGAATCCCACCGGCGATAAAAAGAAGGCTTTTGCGGAGTTCGCGAAAGACCTCAAAAATTTGAGACGACATCCCGGGGCTCCGCCCCGGGATTTTTTTTGCCGGCAGGATCCGTTCTAAATGATCATCGGTCGTCCGGGAATGATTCAGCATGATTTTTTTCCCGGTACCGTTCATACCTGCTGATATATTCGTCGGCGAAACACGCGAAAGCTTTATAGTTGCGGGAAGAATTCGAAGGCGGGAGGCCAGGGTGGCGTGCCCCGGGCCTTCAAAAAGAACTTGTCCTGAAATGTGCATCCTGAGGAGCATTGAAGACTCCATCGACGCTGATGTTATTCACCACGTTTGCATTCCTGTTCTTTCTCGTCGGCACGTACCTGGTGTACTGGTATCTTCCCGCGCGTTTGCGCAAGTACTGCCTGCTTGTCGCCTCGGCCGTCTTCTATCTATATTTCAGCGTCGCGTTCTTTCTGCACTTCGCCGCCGTCGTCGTCCTGAACTACGCGGCGTTCCGTGCCGTGCGTCCCGGCCGGCGCGCGCTGCTCGCTTTGATCGTCACGCTGAACCTCGGGAACCTGGTCTTCTTCAAGTACGGCCCCGTGCTCGCGGAGATTTTCCTGGCGTCCATGGGCACGCCCGTGCAGGGGCCGGGTCTCAGTCCTGGCTGGGTGTTGCCGCTGGCCATCAGTTTCTATACGTTCCAGATCCTCGCGCTTCAGGTCGACGCCTATCGCGATCAGATCGATCCACGCTCGGTCGGCTTCTTCGATTTCGCATTGTTCATCTTCTTTTTTCCGCAGCTCGTCGCCGGGCCCATCATGCGCTACAGCGATTTCTTTCACCAAATCGCGAACGTCCGTTTCGACGCGGACCGTTTGCTCGGCGGATTGTATCTCATCGGCTTCGGTTTGTTTAAAAAGATTCTCATCGCCGACGCCATCACGCGCATCATCGATCCGGTCTGGGCCGAGCCGAAGGCCTACTCCTCCGCCGCCGTACTCGTGGCCGTGGTCGGTTTTCCGATTCAAGTTTACGCCGACTTCTCCGGTTACACGGACATTGCCCGCGGCCTGGCCCGCCTGTTCGGCTACGAGATCCCTGAAAACTTTTTCGCTCCGTTTCAGTCGAGTAGCTTCCGTGAGTTCTGGCGGCGCTGGCACGTAACCCTGTCCACCTGGTTGCGCGACTACCTCTACGTTCCGCTGGGCGGCAGCCGGCAGGGTCCGTGGCGATTGTACCTGAGTTTGATCGCCACCATGACCCTGGGCGGTCTCTGGCACGGTCACGACGTAACATATTTTTTCTGGGGGCTCTTTCACGGCATCGTCCTCGCGCTGGAGCGCCTGGTGGGCTGGAATCCGCAGACCAGGCCGGCCCGCATCGTCGGCATGTTGGGTCTGTGGGTGATCTGGACCTTTTCCATGGCAATCTTCCGTTCTCCGGATCTCGCCACATTCCAGGCTGTCGGCGAAGCCCTGCTCGCCGCGGGCGTCAGCGAAGTACCGGACGGTTATCACGGATTTCCGCGCTTGCTGTTCTACGCGGTCGTCGTCCATCTCTTACAGTACTACCGGCAACCCGTGGGTCAATTTATGCAGGCTCGCCGTCGGATTTTGATTCCCGCGTGCAGTCTGGTGTTGTTCTACTTGTTGTGCCGCATTCCCCACGCCGGGCAAACCTTCGTTTACTTTCAGTTTTGATTGCCGCTATGATCATGAAAACCGCCGCTCCATCCAGACGTTACCTTCTGTATCCCATCGGGTTGCTGCTGTTCCTCTTGCTCGTCGACAAACTTGCGTTCATTCCAGGTTTGCGGGAGGCCGGTCGGGTGGACGCGGCGCCCAACGAAGTTCGCCAGGCCGTGCTCCGGCAGAGTTGTGATGAACTGGCGCTCCTGCGCAAGAACGAACCGGAGCGGAAGGTCGTCTTCGTCTTCGGCTCGTCGCGCTCGGATCCGTTTTACTTTACTGGTCCGGAAGAAATCCAGGCGTCGCCGTACCTGAGCGCTTCGGAAAAACTTCGCATGAGTGAGTACTACTTCGACGCCCGGGCCCAGGTCGACGGCGGCGATTTGTTGATGCAACTCGCACTCTTGAATACGCTCATCCAGACACAGGATTGCCGCCCGGACGTGATCTTTCTGGAAGTCTCGCCGTTCATGTTTTCCACGGCGCTCAATCGCGAACGCTGGTACGAGTACGTCTCGGATCGAGATCTCATCCGCCAGGGGCTCGCTTATCTACCGGGAGAATTACGATGGGACGGCCTTGCGCAGTTGCTGTTCGAATCGTATCGTTTGCAGTGGAAACCGGAAAAGGCGGTGGCGAACATCGTCGGCAATCGTCACGCGAAGAGCGCCGCGGAAGAGGCCGCGCTGCTCGCCATGTTTACTCCCGTGCATCGTCGGTTGCCGCCGGACTACGTCGACTATCCGCCGCGGGCGGAGGGCATTCCCGCGGATGTCTACGCCGTGCAATTCGAAAAGTACGCGCGGTTGAACGTCGTGCTCAGCGTGTACCGCGACTTCGAGGCGAACCCGGCTTACCGTGCGCTGTTTCGGCTGATGATGATCGTGAGCCGGGAGCGCGACCTGCCGATTCTACTGTGGACGCCGAAGGTGCATCCGACGTTCGTCGAACTCGTACAGGACCACTATGACTTTGAACGTACCTACTGGCCGGAGCACTACGCCCTCATTGAAGCCGCCGGATTTCCGCACTTCGACGCCCGCCGACGAGAGTTACGCTGTGAGCGTTTTTTTGATTCTTCGCACCTGGGCAATCAGTGCGGCCTGCCGCTGGCCTATGAGATGATCGACTTCTACGAACAAAGCCGGCAAAGCCGGCAGAGTCCGTAAGTCGCAGTTCGATTACTGTAGCATCTTGAGTTCGTCCCGCAGTGCCTGTTCGTTGCGCGGCATCCAGTTGGGACCGTAGAGTTTTCGAAGCATATCGAGGGCCTCTGCGCGAGATTGCCCGGTGTTTTTTTCGTGGCGCTTCCAGAATTGATCCCACCAGTCCGGCGGCTGGACCTTGCTGCCGTCGTATTCGGTGGGACGATCCGTTTCGTCGCCGACGACCAGGCTGCCGACGTAATCTCCATCCGCGTAAACTTTCGACAATTGCTTGTTAATGTCGGCCACGTCTTCCGCGGAGACAATGCCGTTCGACGTGGCCTTGTAGAATTGCACCGTAACCCGCACGGGGAAATTCGGATCGCGTTCGATTTCCAGGCCGTCGATTTCCGTGAACGGCCCTTCGACGGGGCCGTGACCGATGACGGCGGCCTCGACGTCGCTTTGCATCGCACGATCGGCGCTCATGGCCATCATCGGTACGCCGTCCGCTTCCATCGTGCCGTACCCGCCGCCGGCCTTAAAACGCATGGGGTTCTTTTGTTTGAGGGGCACCTGGATCAACAGCACCATGTTCAGGCCTTCCTCGCCGGCGACTTCCACGGAGGCAGCGTCGGAATTTCCGCCGTTGGTTTTGAAATCGCTCAGGCGTTCCGCTGTAAGCGCGGCGCGTTCGCCGTCTTTGTTAAAAAAGAGGCGTTGGCCCCAGGTCGGCCCGGCCGCGAAGCCGTCGCGTTTGTTGTCGATGACGGTGACGCTCGTGCCTTCGCGCGTGGCGAGGATCGTCAGTACTGCCGGGTCGCCCTCGTAGCTCTGGTAGTTGAACAGCACGGGATTGAACACGGCCCGGCCCTGTTTCGGTACCGGGAGGAAACACGCCTGCGCGCTCACCAGCACGTGGCTGTCGCGTTCGGCCAGCAGCGATTCGCGCTGTCCTTTCCAGGAGGAGCCGTCGTGTAAGTAACGACGAATGTTACTTAAGAATTCTTTGAGGTTCACGCGTTTCAGCTCGCGGCCGTTCTGGTTGCCGACAAGGATGTGAAAACGATCCAGGCGAAGATCGGCCGTTTTATCGCTGAAGTTCGGATGGCGAATCACCGGCATGAGGTGCAGGCCGTAGTCGTCGCGTTGCGGATCCTTGTGTTCCACCTGGATCGTCATGTCGCTGATGTTCGGCCCCACCGTGGAGCCTTTGTAGCGTCCGGTATCCTCCCAGGTGACGTTGAGAATTTGCAGTCCGTACTGTGCGGCCAGGCGCCGGGCCTCGCCGTCGCTTACCATGGCAATGGTCCTGCGGATTGCGGCGCCGTAGTTCGCGGCTTCGCGCGCGTTCATTGCTTCGTCAGTCGGTGATGATTTGCTGTTGCCGGATGCGGCGACGGGCAGGGGATCGTGGAGATACGCGGCGCCGGCGGTGATCAGGCCGATCACGAATGCAGTGCGCAGGCTGGTGGGGGCGTTCATGGGATGCCTCAGTAATTCGAAAAATGGTACGACCGGGTGCGGGCGCTCCGGCATTGGACGAAACGGTCCCCGCCCCGGTTCACAGTCTTCGCGCGAGATATACGCGCTTCGGTCCTCCGCTACGCTCCGGACTCGCGGCTGCGCCGCGACCCTTCCAATCCCTGGCGCGAAGAGCTGCAAGTTCACAGGCATCACTTTTTGATAACGACGTCGTCATCCGCGACTTTTTAGTCAGCTCCGCATCCATGTCGAATTTCCGCCGTGCCGTTCGTCGCTTTCATGAACCGGAAAGCGGACGACAGGCCGCGGCCCGGCGAATACTCAGACACAAGGAGAAACGCATGAAAGTCATCGTCATGGTGAAAGCCACAAAAGAGAGCGAGGCGGGTGAAATTCCCGAGGAACAACTGCTCAGCGACATGATGCAATACAACGAGGAACTCGTGAAGGCCGGCATCATGGTGGCCGGGGAGGGACTGCAACCCAGCGCGAAGGGCGCTCGCGTCCGCTTTGAAGGCGAAAAACGTACGGTCATCGACGGGCCGTTCGCGGAAACCAAAGAACTCGTGGCCGGTTTCTGGATCTGGCAGGTCAAGTCGATGGACGAGGCGATCGAGTGGGTGAAGCGCTGCCCGAATCCCATGATGAGCGATTCGGAAATCGAAATCCGCCCGGTCTTTGAGATAGAGGACTTCGGCGAAGAGATGACGCCGGAATTGCGCGCGAAAGAAGAAGAGCTGCGCACCAGAATCGAGAACAGCCGCGGGCAATGAACCGCACACCGCAGAGCACGATCGAAACGGTGTGGCGCATGGAGGCCCCGCGTCTCATGGCGGGGCTCATGCGCATGGTGCGCGATCTGGAGCTGGCCGAGGACCTGGCGCAGGACGCCCTGGTCCGCGCGCTGGAAACGTGGCCGGCGAGCGGCGTGCCGAACAATCCCGGCGCGTGGAGAGGCGACGATTGGCCAACGCATCACACGCGCCAAACGTGCACTGGCCGAGGCCGGCGTACCCTTCGAAACACCGCCTCCCGGGGAACGCGCGTCGCGCCTCGCTTCGGTCCTCGACGTCATCTACCTTATCTTCAACGAAGGTTACGCCGCCACCGCCGGCGATGCCTGGATGCGGCCGGCGCTCTGCGAAGACGCCCTGCGTCTCGGTCGCGTGCTGGCCGAACTGATGCCCGGCGAAACCGAGGTGCACGGTCTCGTCGCGTTGATGGAGTTGCAGGCGTCGCGTCTGCGCACACGTTGCACGCCGGACGGTGAACCGATCCGGCTGCTTGATCAGGATCGCTCACGCTGGGACGGCCTGTTGATCCGGCGCGGCCTGGCGGCCCTGGAAAGCGCGCGCGAGACCGCAAGGCCTCTCAGCGCGTACGCCCTGCAGGCGTCCATCGCCGCGTGCCATGCGCGAGCCCGGCGCGCCGAAGATACGGAGTGGTCTCGCATCGTCGCCTTGTACGATGCGCTGTTCGGTCTCACCGGTTCGCCGGTAGTGGAACTGAACCGCGCCATGGCTGTCGCCATGGCCTTCGGTCCGGAGCAGGGGCTCGCACTGGTCGACGAATTGTACGATGAGCCGGCGCTGAAGGACTATCATCTGCTTCCGGCGGTGCGCGGCGATTTGTTGCAGAAGCTCGGCCGTTATACCGAGGCGCGCGATGAATTCGAACGCGCGGCCATGATGACGGCGAACGTACGTGAGCGGGAGCTATTGCTGAAGCGTGCCGCAGACACTGAGTAACGCGCAGTAGAAGTTAGTTCTCCGCCCAGTTCTCCAGTTTCAACCCCGGCACACGGTCAAACTCGCGCACGTTATTGCTGACCAACGCCACGCCGTAGCGCATGGCCTGGGCTGCAATCTGTAGGTCGTACGGGCCGATGGTTTTGCCCTGCGCTTCGAGGTCCGCGCGCATGAGGCCGTAGGTCATGGCGTCCGTGGTGTCGAAGTCCAGGATACGAAAGGGAATGAGAAACTTCAGCAGCGCCGCACGGTTCTGCATGGGTCGGCTGCTTTTCGAGACGCCGTACTCCAGCTCCGCGACCGTAACTCCGGAGATGGCGATGGACTCGGCCTGTGCGCGACGAAACCGTGTCAGAACGTTCACGGGTTTCTCTTTGATGATGTAGATGCAGATGTTCGTATCGAGGAGATACTTCATCTCAAAGCCCCGCGCGTTTTTGCGGGGCGGGCTGTTCGCGTTCGGACAGGAAGTCGTCGGAGAATTCGTCGAGGCTCTCGGCGAAGGACTTCCATTGTTTGCCCACGGGAATGAGCATGACCACGTCGTTGAGTTTTTTGATGTAGACTTCGGTCCCCTCGAAGCGGAACTCTTTAGGCAGACGGACGGCCTGGCTACGACCGTTTTCGAACAGTTTGGCGGTTTGCATGATCATGGCGAGCCTCCGGTATATACCCGAGTATATACCGGAGTGAACCCTGGTCAACCCTTTTTGAGATTTTGCACGCATCGGCCTGCGTGAATGTAACAGGCCGGTCCCGGTTCCCGCCTCACGTTCCCGCGTGTTTCGCGCCGCCGTCTGCCGACGTAACTTTGCCGTCCGGGTAGATTCGCCGGTTCACGCAGCCGCACGCCTGAAACAGGAACTCCATGAACCGCCAGAAGCGGATGCGATCCAGGATGGGATTCATCCACCCGCAGGAGATGCAGTAGTGCGAATCGTGGGGGGCGTTGTGGTGACGCTGGTGATGCCCGGGGTCCAGGATGAGGCCCGTACGCTGAAGGAAGCGGAGCAGGACGTTCGAGTCTTCCGGCGGGAGATGCGACCACTTGTGAACCTGGTTAGCCAGGATGCTGAACGTCGCCATGAAGATGAAGAAGATGCCGAAGGCCGGCGCGAGGATATCGCCGGCTTTGCTGAATGCCATGACGATGATCATGGGTACGAGCAGTGCGACTCCGAGCAGGAAGGCGTTGCCGTTGGTTTCAATGAAGTCGTGGTCGCAGATGCCGCGCGGCGTGGTGTGGTGTTCGCGGAACGGCTGGATGATGGATTGGCCGAACACGGGCATGCTTTCGTCGCCGTAGGTGTCGCAGAGCCAGTGGACGAAGCCCGTGATCCAGTCACCGGCCAACCAGCCGAGGAAGAACATGGGAAACACGAGCCACAACGTTTCCGCCGCAACCAGCAGAGAAACGGACTGGTACAAAAAGAAAATGAAGAGCGGTGGGAATAAGAGAACCGCGGAGAGCTCGAGTTTGCGGTGAGCGTGGGCCATGGCGAACACCTTGATGTGACAATAAAATTTAGATGAGAAGAAGAAATTATTACTGAATAGACGTTGGTATCACGCCCAACCATCACTGCAAGTTAAAACACCGCGGTGGGCCCGGGACACGCAAATAATTGCGCGAATTGAGATGGTTCACATTTGACCGTTCGGTTATTTGGACGTTAGCGACAGCGCGCCGTCCCAGTTGGCCGGCGCGCCGTTGATTTGAAAGTCCCGACAACGCCCGACAAACATTCCAGCTGTGGGATCGCCGGCGGCCGTGAGTTCACCGAAGATTCGTTCCGCCGCCGAAAAATCACCCTGGACGTAGGCGGCGAAGGCTTCTTCGTACCGAGGAGTCGCCTGCATGCGCGCGTCCCGTTCTTCCGGGGGCAGGCCGTCCAGTACCTCGTAGAGTTCCACCGGTTCCATCTTGCCTTTGACCCGCACTCGATCCAGGAAGCGCATAGAGAAAGTGTCGCTGCGGGTCATGGACATACGCACGTCGCCGGTGACCAGCAGCCCGGTGCGATAAAACTTCGTCAGCCCTTCCACCCGGGCGGCCAGGTTCACCGCGTCCGAGATGACCGTGCCTTCCATGCGTTCGTTCTCGCCGATGGTCCCGAGCATGAGCAGGCCGCGGTGAATGCCCACGCCGATGTCGATGGCATTGTAACCGTACTTCACGCGGCCCGCGTTCCACTTCACGAGCGAGCGTTGCATGCCCACCGCGGATTCAATCGCGTCCTCCGCGCTCCGATCAAAGAGCGCCATGATCGCGTCGCCGATGTACTTGTCGATGAAGCCGTGGTTCTCGCGGATGATCGGCCCCATGCGACGCAGGTACGAGTTGATGAAGTCGAAGTTTTCCCGCGGCGACATGTTCTCCGAAAGAGTCGTGAACGAGCGGATGTCCGAAAAGAGAATCGTCATCTCCTTCTGCACCTGGTCGCCCAGTTCCACGTCCACGATGTCGTCGTGATCCAGGAACTGCAAAAACTCGAAGGGGACGAAGCGCCGGGACGCCGCGTTGTATTTTTCCAGGCGCACGTTCAGGCGTTCCGTCTCGTTGTTCAGTCGCACGAAACGGTTCGCCAGGATCAGCGCCATACTGATGACGAAAAACGTGAACGCGTACGTGACCAGGGTGGGCAGGTTGATGATGGCGCGGCCGGTCAGCACGTCCAGGACGATGGCCACGACGAGAATCATGACACTGATCAACATGGTCAGCGCGTCCAGATCGCCGCGGATCAATTCCCGCGCGAGCAAGAGGGCGATGGCCAGGAAGTAGAGGATCCAGCCCGGCTGGGCGACGCCGTTGAGTACGGCCTGCCAGGTGCTGGTCTCGTCGAAGATGAGAATGATCGTGATGGCGATGAGCGGCGCAACATGGGCCGCGTAACCGATGTAACTGCCGATGCGGCTGAGCCAGTCGTACCAGCGTTCGATCCGCGCCGGGGCCGGGAAGTAGTTTCGGAGAAAAAGATAGAATAACGGAAAGGTTGCGATGACCGAAATCGTTTGAATGCGTTTCCAGAAGTGCAGTTCCAGGCCGAGCTCGTACTTGAACTGCGTACGCAATACGGAGTAGATTACGAGGCTGAACAAAAACAACGCAAAGTAGAGGTTTTCCTGCTCCTGGCGCCGGCGTACGAAGAACAGCAGAAAGTATAAACCGAACGTTACGTAGATCATGAGCGTGAGAATTTCGCCCACATTCTCTAAGTAAAACTCACGGAACATTAGCCGTGCCGGGCCTAGTTCCGCGCGCCCGCGATAGATGCCCAGTTCTTCGGCGAAGTAGCCGCGCACGTGAATGTGCACGACGTTCTTTCCGCCGTGCAAGAGGTTCGGCGGGAGCTCGTACAGGCGCACGGCGTCGTAGGCCTGGGGTTTCGCTGCATCCCACTCGCCCGTGGAACCAATGCGCACGCCGTTGACGAACGTCACATCACGGTCACTGATCTCGCCCAGGCGTAGCGCCGCCGGGTCCGCGGGGTGCAGCGGATCTTCCGGCAGCGTAAAAACCAGACGATACCAGATCGTTTGTTTTGCGCCGGGTTCGACGCCCTGAGCGATGAGTTCTCCCGGTGTCGTGACCGTTTGCCACTCACCGTCGGCCGCGTCGTTGTCGAGGACGGCGGCGGCGTCCGTCCGCGGATCGATGCTGCTGCTGGTAACCTGCCACTGTGTGTCCTGGAGGTCGTTGCTGTTCAACGAGACGATGCCGTTGTCCTCGATTTGGCCGCCGCACGATGCGAGCACGACGAACAACGCCGGCGAAGCAAAAAGCGCGGCCAGGCGAGACCGGCGTAGATGGAATGTAAAGCAACGCATCGTAGTTCCTGCAACTATTCCAGGCGGCGGCCCAGGCCTTCGAAAAAATCCACGGTCGCCGCGGTGACCGCGTCTTCTTTGTCCAGGTTCAGGACAATGTCGGCGTGATCATAGCCGTCGATTTCCACATACTTGCACCGGGGCTGTGCGGCCTGGCGTCGGCCCTGATCGAGGATGAAGTCGTAGTCCAGCGAGCCGGCAACGACGAGCATGGGCGGGCTGCTGCGGCCGCGCAGTTGGGCCGGTGAGTAGGCCTGCCGGGCCTCCGCATTCTCACCGAAGACGGCGTCGACCTGCACGTGATCGAAGTCCGGCGGATCGCGCCGGGCCAGGTCGTTGATGTCCAGGATCGGTGAGAGGGCCGCAATCCCGCGTACGTTCAGTTGTTGATCGAGGCCTGTCAGAGCGGCCAGGTGCCCGCCGGCGCTGTGGCCCATCATATGAAAGCGTTCCGGATCGCCGCCGTAGGCGTGGGCGTGCTTGCTTAACCACTGCGCGGCAGAAGTTACGTCTTCGATCTGACCGTCGATCCGCGTTTCCGGAAAGAGGCGGTACGATGTGACGGCCGTGACATAGCCGCGTTGGGCGAAGGCGTAACCGATGTTCCAGTACAGCCCCGTGAGTGGACGATAGTAGCGCCGGTCCTGGTTTTTCCAGAAACCGCCGTGAACGAAGAGGATGATCGGGCGCAGGTTTTCCGGGGACGCATTCCGGGGGACGAAGAGATCCAGGCGGTGCTTCGGGTGGCTGCTGCCTGCGACGTAGATGAGATCGCTGTAGGTTTCGACGACGTCCGCGAGGCGCCAGGGCTGGGTGAGCGCACAACCGGCGCAGAAGAGCATGCCGGCAAAACCCGCGATCATGCGGGCGGCGCGGCGTAGAGACGACGGGTTCACTGACAGAAACTTACGCACCGGAACGATTTGTGCAACAGCTTTTTCGGCGATGCGGTCTGTGTACGACTCAGCGAATCTTACGAAAGTCGCCGTCGAAGTACGCCCGCGCTCCGCGATAGTACTCGCAGCCCGTCGCTTTCACGGACACCGTGGGGCGGCGGGAAGCGAACGCAAATTCAATGCGACAGCACGGAGATTCGCTGTCGCCGGCGGGTCGCACGTCGCCGGCGCACTCCGATCTTTCCGCGTAGACGGCTTTCTGCCCGCCGGCCGGCACGTCGATCACGCCGCCGATCTCACCGATGTGATGCGTCGGTCCCCGAACGACTTCCAGTTTGAATAAGAGCCGGCGCTCGGTTTTTTCGTCTTTTTCAAGATGCAGCGTGCCGCCGAAGGAATCGGCATAGGTTCCGGAAATGCCGGGAGAAACACCTTCACCGCCGAAAGCCCGGCGCAGGTACTCGCTGCGGGAGACGGTGTAATCGTGCAGGCAGTCGTAGTAGCTCGCTTCGTACTCCAGGCGTTGTTTGCGTTGGGCGGCGTTCTCCGTGCTGTTCTCTGTTTTCGGCGGCGAGTAGTTGTGAGTCATCTCGGCCTGGAAGCCGCACTGGTACTCTTTGTAGCGAATCCAGTTGCGAGAATCGTCGCGCATCTCTTTCGTTAGGCCGTCGTCCAGGGAGGCCTTGAGTTTTTTATAAACGGCATTGAGTTCCCGGTCGGCGGATTCATAGCGCTTTTGGTAACAGGAAGCGCGAGCGGATAGGCCCGCGATGTCCTTGCAGGTGTCCGTGTCCTGCGGAGTGACACTGCCCGGGGCTGCCAGCAACAGCGGAGCCGACAACAGTGTGAAGATCAAGATGCGATAACGATCATGCATGGCGCAGGCAACTACGGGAGCCGGTAATCGTCAAGCGCTCGTCTGGCCGCGTGACGTCCGAAGTGAAAGGCGTACCACGGATGTTCGTCGGGTTTTTCGTAGGTCTGGTAGCGCACCAGGAGGTGCCCGGAGATGATCAACTTCGGACTGTCCGGCGACGCATCTTCGAGTTTGTTGTAGACCCGCACGAGGGCGGGCAGGGCGTCGTCGGAGAGAGTCGTAAGATAATCCGCATCGAGGGCGGCCGGCCCGCCCTCGGCGAGGTCGCGTTCGTAGCGCGCGAAGTTGCGTTCCACGATGAGCTCGTCCGGGTTAATGAGATTCAACGTGCCGGCGAAGATTGCCGCCCCGACGATGAGGCCGGCACCGAAAGCGTTTTCGAAGGCGCGCAGCCAGAGCGTGAGCGTAAAGAAGAGCAGCACGAAGGCCAGGGCACCCATGAATACAAAGACGATCAGCCGGAGTTCCGTGTAGCCGTAGGCTTCTTCGTAGTGGCGCATGCGATTGTAGGCCGAGAGCAACATCACCAGGACCAGGGCGATCGTAAGCGAGCACAACGCCGCGAAGATATGCGACTGCCGCGTTTGTTCCCGTCGCGTGGACCAGCGCAGGGCCGTGAGCATGATCAACGAAAGGATCGCCGCGGTGAGCAGTTCCCAGAAACCGCTGCGCCCGTACTCCGCGTAGGTGAAGTCCGCTTTTTCTGCTAACATCTTTTCAACGTAAGCTTCACCGCCGAAGAAGTGCTGGATCTGAATGGCCACAAAGACCAGGAACAGAAAGTTGACCAGGGCGAGCACCGTGGCGCCTTCGATGAAGCCGGTGTAAACGATCTTCGAGAGGCCGCCCAGCTCTCGCTCCACCGGCGATTCGTCCGGGGCGTGGGGCCGGCGCAGAATCGCGTAGGCGATAGCGCCGCAGATGAAAAAGCCGATCACCAGGACACGCAGCCCGCGTCCCAGATTCTTAAAGAACCATTCAATCAATTCCACGCTGAACACGCGGCCCAGTACGTCCGCGAATACGGCGTCCGCGGAAGACAACAACAGACCGAAGACCAGCAGGGCCGGCACCGCGAGCAGCACGCCGCGCATGACCGGTGCGGCATACGACGGCCGGGGCGGATTACTAACATCATTCGAATCATTCTTAGCCTGCTCCCGGCTGCGCTTGCGTTCCAGGTAGAATGCGCGCAGCACCGGCGCGCCCAGGATCATCGTATTGATGCCGGCCCGCACCGGGATGAGGGCAAGGGTCGGCAGTTTCGCCCCGGTCCATACCGAGCCGGCGGCGAAATAGAAAATCGTGAGTGCGCCCAGGCCGAGGATCGCGAGGATGTTGAAGGCCAGCAATGTTTCACTGGTGCGCACGGCGGCCATGACCGCGAAGAAGAGCATCAGGAGCGGCAGCCAGGCGTTTTGCAGCCGCGGCGGAGTACCGGCCAGAGTGGCGAGCACGCCAAGGGCGAGTACAAAGGCGGTGAGGAAGATCGGCCAGCCGATGCCCACTGCGCCGGTGAACAGCCATTCGAACAGCAGGGCGAGGATCAGAGACGCTCCGAGAAAGAGAGCCGGTCGTCGGACTCCGGCCGGCAGGGTGAGCGGCATGGGCTCGCGTTCGGGAGCGGCGAGGGATGGTTCAGCGGTTTCGGTGCTGGTGGTTTCGGTCATGCGGCGGTGTACCTGGCGTGTGGAATCGTGTGATCAGACGACACACGATAGCACGGCGTTCACCGCGATGCAGGCACCCGGGTTCGCACGGCGGCGGCACCCGGGTGTGCGCGAACAAGCGCGCTCGCAGAATTGTTCAGGAGGGTTTTGCCAGTTGCCGCGGGGCGTGCGGTACTTTCGCCGTGGGGCCGAGCGCCGGCGCGGCCAGAATGGCCTTTTCCCGGCTGTGCGGGGCTACGAAGGCAAACTCGGTGAGGGCCGTGACCGCCCGGGCAATGCTCATGCTCGCGCCCTCAACACGTTCACTGACCTGCTGCTTCTGTCCCTTGCGAAAATGAATCCATTTGAGGATTTCCGCGTTGGGAGCGGTGACGTGTTCGGAGACGAAACCCGCGACCTTGCGCGCGGACTCCAGCGCCGCCTCGTCCCGGGCCTGGCGCAACTCCTCGTCGTGGGCCGCCAGCAGCGCCTTTTTTTTACGCTGCCACTCGAAGTAAACGGCCAGAAAGAAGATACCCTGCCCGATGAGCAGCGGAAGTACATAAGAAGAAAACATGCCCGCCAGAACGCCCTCGGAAACGGAGAGCGGGAGCGAGTAGTAGAACACGAGGACCTTTTTGACCACCACGGCGAGGTAGACGATCAGGCTCCCGCCAAGGATGGTATAGATGAACCGACTGGTGCGTGACAACACGCGGGAAACGGACTGCTTGCGGTTGGAGTCCATGCGGTAAAACCTCCTGTCAGGCGTACTCACACGAAGGGAAACATCCCGCCGGATGGCTGTCAAGATGATTGTTCAGAAAAAGTAAGTTATGTCGCAGTGCACTACGCCAGGGAGAGTTCACCAGGGATTTTTGGGTGTGATGGAGCCGGCCGGAGGCGCGCGCCCTCCGTGGCGCGAGCCTCCGGACACTGCGCATCCGTGCTGCGTTCCGGCCCCATCACACCCAAAAATCCCCTCGCGAATCACCCGTGCTTTGAGGTGCTCCCTGCCGACGACGGCCGGGAACGCCGCGCAGCTTTGAAATTCGTCAGCGCTTAGCAGACATAAGATTTTTGTTTCGCATGATTGAATTCATCTCCCACTCCGCTAAAAAAGCTTTCCAGAAAATTCCGCCAGGCGGATGCTGGGTCATGCCCAGGGGAAATTTGAATCAAATCGGCGGCACGTTGCATGTGCACAGCAATCAGGTTATTTCCGACACGCACCTTATCATCGACGGGGACGTGGTTACGGACAAGATCATCGCCGAGGGCAAGTCCATCATCATCAGCCTGGGTACGAAAGTGCAGGGCGACGTAGAGTGCGCCATGCTCCAGGTCATCGGTGAACTGCACGGCAACGTTAAGGCCACGGATCGCATCCAGCTGGAGGACACGGCCGTGCTCATCGGCGACATCGTCGCACCGAAGATCGACATCGCGTACCGCGCCCGCTTCTCGGGGCACATGAGCTACTCGTAAGCCCGCGTTTATTTAAACTCCGGCCGGCGCTTCTCTCCGAACGCCTGGAACATTTCCCGCAAATCGTCGCTGTCCAGAAAGGCCGCGTTCCAGGCGGCCACGTACTTCAGGCCGTCGTCCAGGCCGTGGTCGCCGACGTAGTTCAGCACCTGCTTCGTGCCCCGCACCGCAATCGACGGGTTCGCCGCAATTTCTTGCGCTAACTTCTGTGCACCTTCCATTAGTGCTTCTCTGGATTCGTAGACCGTTTCCACCAGGCCCATCGCTTTGCACTCATCCGCCGAGAAGTCGCGACCCGTGTAGGCCATGAGCCGGGTGTAACCCATGCCGATGATGCGCGGCAGGCGATTGAGGCTGCCCATATCCGCAACGATGGCGACCTTTGCCTCGCGCAGCGAGATCGAAGCGTCCTGCGCGGCCAGGCGGAGATCGCAGGCGGCCATGAGGTCGAGCGCGCCGCCGATGCAATGCCGGTGCACGGCGGCGATGTAGACGTTCTGCCCCTCGGCCATGCGATTGAAGCCGGACTGCATTTGTAAGATGAGCCGGTACAATTGTTCGCGCCCGTCCGCGGTCTGCGATTGCACGATGTGCTTGAACTGTTCGAAGAAATCCACCAGGTCCAGACCGGTGCTGAACGATTTGCCCCGGGCCGCCACGATCACGACGCGGACCTCCGGATCCTCTTCCAGTTCGGAGACGACCAGGGGCAGGTCGCGCCAGAACGGCCAGTTCATGGCATTGCGCGCCGCCGGCCGGTTAAGGTACAGGATCGCCGTCTTCGCCGCGGGGTCTTTTTCGACTTCGAAGAATTCGTAGGAGTATGCCATGGGTGTACTCTGAGGATTGCTGCTGCGCTGTTAATCTTTTTTTACTCCGAGGACCGAGAGACCGAGGAGAAGAAATCGGAGGGCCTGCATACGCTTCCCGCGTGCGGGCTAAGACCACCTTTGTTCTTAAAGCTCGGTCCCTCGGTCCTCGGAGTGAATCCTCCTCACCGAAAATGTGTTGCCATCGATTGAATGGAAACGATGCTGCCTCGCGATGTCCGATCTCGTGCGTGCGCATATTCAGCGCAGTATCGATACCAAACAGAAGATCCTCGTGGACGAGCAGCTCGTCGCCGCCATCCAGCGTGCCGGGGAACTCTTCACCGAAGCCCTCCGCTCCGGCAATAAGCTGTTAATGTGCGGCAACGGCGGTTCCGCCTCCGACGCCCAGCACATCGCCACCGAGTTCCTCGTGCGCTATCGCGCGAAGCCGGAGCGCCCCTCGCTGCCGGCGTTGAACCTGGCGGCGGACTCCAGCGCCCTGACGGCCGGCGGCAACGATTTCGGCTACGACAACGTTTTCTCCCGCCAGGTCGAAGGCCTGGGCCGGGCAGGCGACGGACTGCTGGGCATCAGCACCTCGGGCAATTCCGAGAACGTCATTCGCGCCCTCGCCGCCGCAAAAGAACGCGGGATGACGACGGTCCTGTTTACCGGCGGCAACGGCGGCCGGGCCCTGGCCGAACACGCCGGCCTGGTGGACGTGCCCATCGTGGTACCGGCGACGGAGACGGCCCGCATCCAGGAATGCCACATCATGATCGGTCAGATTCTGTGCGCCATTGTTGAGAAAGAACTCTACGGTTTCGACTGAGCGCAGACGCGCAGGCCACCGCGGCGATTTTTTATGGCGGATGACAAACAAGCGTATCTGGGCGTCGATCTGGGCGGCAGTAACATTTACTCCTGCGCATTTAACGCCGTCGGCGACGTCGTTGCCGAAAGCAAGATCGATACCGAGGCCCGCGGCGGTTACGCCCACGTCCTGGATCGCATCCGGGGGGAGATTGTTGCCGTTCGCAAAGAGTTAGTCGAGAAAGGTTACGAGTTGAAAGGTGTCGGTCTGTGCGTGCCCGGTGTGGTGGTGGCCGACCAGGGGCGGGTGAAGATCGCGCCGAACCTGGAATGGGAGGACGAGCAGCCGGCCGAAGACCTTCGCAACGGGGACCTGGCGGGCCTGCCCATTGTTCTCGCCAACGATGTGAACGCCGGGCTGATCGGCGAACTGTCGGCGCACGAACATCCGCCGGAGAACGTCGTCGCGTACTTTTGCGGGACGGGCATCGGCGGTGCCGTGGTATTGAACGGAAAGCTGATTACCGGTCGCCTGGGCGGGGCCGGCGAGGTCGGCCACATGGTGGTTCGCCTGGGCGGTCGCAAGATCCAGGACGGGGGCATTCGCGGTTCCCTGGAATCCTACATTGGAAAATGGGCGTTGAATCATAAGATCCGGCGTCGCCTGGACTCCGGCAAGAAGACCGCGTTGCGCAAGATCATCGACTACGACTTAAACAAGACCCCCGTCAAATCATCCTCGCTCAAAAAAGCCTACACCGCCGGCGATAAGTTCACCGTCGATCTTATGGAAGGTTACTATTGTAAGTATCTCGGCGCCGGCATCGCCCAGACGACGAACCTGCTGGAGCCGGAGCTGATCGTTCTCGGCGGCGGCATCATGGAAGCCCTGGGCCTCAGCCTCATTCCTCACATTATGAAATACCTGGATAAGTACTGCGTGGCCCACATCCCGGAACTGCGCCTGGCGCATATGGGCGACCTGGCCGGACCGGCCGGGGCCGCGCGCCTTGCCCGGGAAGCTCAAGAGGCCGGCGCAGAGCGATAGTTTCGCTAAGTATAATTCAATGTACGTTTACATCATCCTCTACGCACTCATCGGCCTGGCCTGCCTGGCCCTCTCCACGGGCCTCGTTTACCGGCGTTGGTGGGAGAGCGTGGACGAGTTCTCCCGGCCCAGCGTACGCATGGCGATGATTCTGCTCGCCGCGGGTTTCCTCGGTCTGGCCATGTACAACTGGTATCGTTACGAAGCTATCCAGGTCCAGCGCATGCAGTACCTCAACGAACAAAAAGAGCCGTCGCAAGAGTAACCGGGGCGGATCTTAAGTTTCTGTGAGTATTGCCGTTACACAGGTATGCTCGCGTTTCGCATTGTGTTCGTAATCGCCGCCTGTCTACCGTCGGCTCTCGCCGCGCAAGCATACCTCGACGCCCGCCTGGGCAACGCGGCGCTGAACGGCCAGCTCGATCGCCTGGATCGACTCATCAAAGCCGGCGCAAACGTGAACGCTAAGATCCCGGCGCGTTTTCATACCGGCGAAACCCCGTTGCATCTCGCCGTGCGGACGAATCAGCGGCAGGTCGTCGCGCGCTTGATGGCCGCCGGTGCGAACGTGGACGCCCGCGACGATCGCGGCGAGACGCCGCTCATAACCGCGGTGTACTTCGAACACACGGAACTGGCGCGCGAACTGCTGCGCGAGCACGGCGCCGATCCGAACGTTGCCATGCTGAACGGGCTCCGCCCGCTGCACGTCGCCGCCGACCGCGGCTTGAATGAACTCGCGCGACTGTTGCTGGAGCACGATGCGGCCGTCGATGCGCGGACGGGGAGCGGCATTACGCCGTTGATGGTGGCGGCGAAACGGCATGCGGCCATCGTCCGATTGTTGCTCGATGCCGGCGCGAATCCGCGGGCGACCACGAAGCAGGGGACGACGCCGTTGATGTACGCGGCGCACGCGGCCGCGACGAACATCGTGCGGATGTTGCTCGCCGCCGGGGCGGACGTGCAAACGAAACGCGGTGACGGCAGCGACGCATTCGATTTTGTGTTATCGCCGCACTATATCTCTTTTGATTTGCCCGGCAGCATCGAACTCTTCGCGCAGCGCGGCGTGGATGTGTGTCGTCGCGGCGGCAAAGAACAAACTCCGTCGATCATGTACCGGGGATTGCGCCGGGACATCGCGGCTCTGGAAACGATCTTGCGGCACGGCTGCGACCCGCGCGCCGTGGATGCGAACGGCCGGTCGATTTATGATCTGCATCTGACGAACGAGGAGCAAACGCTCATCGATGCGCATACCTCCTCATCGGAGGAAGAGCCGCAGGAAGAAGAGATACGAATCGAAGAACTGCGGCGGGAAGATCGGCCTGAAGAGCGCCGCACCTTTGCGGAACAGGCCCGGGAAACCGCATGCACGCCGGCGTTGTACGAGTACCTGAACAACGGCGGCGATCCCAATGCCGGCCCGGACTACTCTCCACCATTGATCCAATACGTCTTGCAGTGTTCCGATGCACTGCAACGCGTGCGTACCCTGGTGAATGCCGGCGCGCGTTCGCGCTGGAACAGCACGTCTCTGTTCGAAGCCGCCATCAGCAACGATGTGCTCGATGATGAAATGTTTGCGCTGCTTCGCAAGGCCGGCGCCGTTCCGCACGAGGCCGACGGAACCAACGCGCTGTGTTTCGCCGTTCGCACCGGACGATTGCGCGCGCTGCGGACCCTGCTGCGTCATGCCGCGCCGGCGCGTTGTCATGATTTCGCGTTTACGTTGATTCCCGCCGATCTTTATGCGCGCCGGAACGCACCGAAAGAACAGCTTGCGGCAATCATCGCCGCGTTGCCGGTTTCGACGGAAGCTCGCCTGGAAGATGCGCTTGTCGCCGGTAAAAGCGAAGCCGCGGCCAGCATTCTACGCGAGCATCCCGCTCTGAATACGAGCGTCGTCACGGTGCAGCTCGCCCTGAGAAACGGCGACGAAGCCCTGGCCGATCTCTGCCTCGATCGCCTGGTCGGTGTGACGCATCCGACGCTGGCGGCTTTCTTCAAGGCTCAGGCTCAGGCTCTGGTCGATGTCCCGGACGACGGCGCGTTCGTGCAGTACCTGTTTCGCCACGGAGTGGATGTCCGCGCTGTCGATTACCCCGGTCGGCAATCGCATCTCATTACGACTGCCGGAAACCGGCCGCGTATGACCGCGGCGTTGTTGCATCTACCCGTGGACTGGTCGCCGCAAGATCTGGATGGTGCCCTGTTCGAGGCTGTCTATGGTGATCAGTACGAGACCGCGGTGTTGCTGGTGGAGGCCGGGGCGAACGTTCGTCGAGAGAACAGCGGAACTTTGTTGCGGCTGGCCCGTAAGAATCCTCGCATGCATCGTTTCTTGCGCGCCCAGGGATTGTACGTTCGGTCCGGTGATGAAGCCCTGGAAGTGCCGCTGGAGGTTGAGCCCCCCGGCGGCAGGCGCGTGGAGGAAATCCAGAAAAGGCTGGAACCGCTGAACCCCGCGAAGCCCTGAAATCCAATGCAGAATCCCCGCCGGGGCGCCGATAATGAAGAGACTATGTCTCCGCGCTCCGCCAGGTTACTGCGTACGGCCCTTGCCGCCGTCCTCGGCGTGGTAGTGCTCTGTTGCCCGGCCGTGGATGCGAGCGCCGAACCCGGCACCCGGGGGCGGCCCATCGTAGAGTTTCGTTCAGTAGAACTTAGCGAGTATCCCCTGGTGCGCGTGCGGTTCCAGGCGGCGTCGCCGTATCCGCACTTCGTCGAGCAGGACGAGCAACCGCACTTTCATCTCGTCGAAGTCATGGACGATCACGAGTGGGTGACGACGCCGGAGAAACTCACGGTCCTGAAAGATACCGCCGATCGTCTGAACCTCGTCATGATCCTGGACTCCACGAAGTCCATGTCCCCCGCGGCCTTTAAGAGCGCCGTATCCTCGGCGAAGCGTCTGGTGGCCGGTCTGGGAGCGAAAGATCGGGCGGCGCTGTACACCCTGGAAAAAAAAGGCGATCCCGGATTGCTTACGGGATTCACCGGCAGCCAGGAAAAGCTCGCGTCGTTATTGAAGAAAGTCCGCCGCGAGGGGCGCGTCACGCGCTTGTATGATACTTTATACAGCGGCATCTACACGGCCCAGGGCGCCCTCGGCAGCGCCGAAGCCTCGGAAGAACCCGGGGAATCGCGGACGCTGGTCCTGTTGCTCACCGACGGCCGGGAAGAGGACTCGTTCTTAACCGACGACGATTGTTTCGAACTGAGTGAACTCGGCCGACGTTTCAGCATTCCGGTGTACGTCGCGCTCTACGGCAAAACGAAACAGTCCGGCGAAAGCAGCGCCATGCGTCTGCTCAAACGGCTCACGCTAAAGACCGGCGGGCGTTTGTTAAGCAGCGCGCGCCCGGACCAGGTGGCCGATCTGCTCGCGGAGTTTCGGCGTCTGCCGCGCCCGTTCTACGAAATGAGCTATCGCAGCCCGGCCGCGCCGGATGTCTGGCCGGGCTCCCTCGTAAGCCAGCGCCTGGTCATGCAATCCAACGGCGCCGAATATGCCGATCGCCGGGACTACCGGGTCCCGTTCTTAACCTTCCTCGCGGCAAAATTAGCAAACCCGCTCTGGTTGCTCGCCGCCGTGGTGCTGATGATTTTGATCGTCCTGTTGCTGTTCTTGCTCGCGTATTTGCGTTCGCGGCGCAAGCGCGAAGACGAACAGCGCTCCCTGGCCACGATCCCGCCGGTGCCGCCCGTGGTGGCCGTCGCCGAAGGCGAGGACGGTGCCGAGATCGCCGGTTACGAGGATGATCTGCCGGATATTGCGCCGTACGTCATCAGCGATGATGACGTGATGCCCGGGGAAGTTCGGCGTCCCGTGGCCGCGGCCCAGGCCGGCGTGTTGATGGACGGCGAACGTACGCTCTACATGCGCGAGTATACCTATCGCGTGACGCAGATGGCCCTGCGCCAGGCGCGGGCGTATCGCCGTGCGTCGTTGATCCTGGACAGTCGCCAGCGCGCGTCCCGGGAGTACGACCTCTTTCTGGATAACACGGTCATCGGCAGCGGGCGCTGGGCGAATATTCCGGTGCGCGACGAAGCGGTGTCTCCCGTACACGCGAAGATTAAAAAGATCGACAACCGCTTCGTGGTCTACGATCTTCTCAGTGCGTCCGGGGTGTATCTGAACGGTCGTCGTTTGCTCCGGCCCCGCGGCCTGAACGACGGCGACGAACTGCGGATCGGACGCACGCGATTCATTTTTCGCGGCCTGCCGTGACCATGTCGAAGCCGGATCTCACGCTAACCCTTTCGAAAATCATCTTAGTCATCTCCGGGCCGCTGTGCGGTGCGGCCTGTTCTTCGACGCCGGCCTGGATTCACGCGTTACCGGAGGGCGCGCCGTCCGCGAGCCTCGCCGTGCTGTCGGGCATCTGGGAGCGGCCGGTGAAGTCCCGCTACGGCGTGGGCAACGACGAGGCGCATTCCGTGGGCCGGGAGACGCTCGCGATCGACGCGAACACCGGCGGCATTTCCGGCCGCGGGCGCTACGAAAAACTGCACGTGTATCGGGAGCTCGTCGGCGGCATGCGGCGCACGCGTTTTTACCGGGAGACGGGCAGCCTGGAACGGCGCGGCGTGTGGGTGCTCACAAAACCGGAGGCGGCCTGGTTTTTCGAGGAGGAGACCGAGTCCGCGATGCCGGCGTTAAACATCCAGATACCGAATGTTAGAAATCTTGCCGCGCAGGCCGAGGAGGCTTTCGCGCCCGGGGCGTTGCTCTTTCACTACGAGGCCCCACGCGAGGATCCCGCTCCACACTACGAGAATCTGGAGCCGCTCCCCGCACGGCTTACGCCGCTCACGTACGATCACTTCGGCGTGTTGTACGAGCAGGGTTTGTATGAGGGCGCCGAGGATGCGTACGACGGGGCGTCCGAGAACTTTCGCAACGCGCTGATCGTGTGGAACGAGAAGCGGTTTCATTCGCATGGGTACTTGAAGAAGGATTGACTCCGAGGACCGAGGTAGCGAGGTTTTTGGGAGTGCGAACCTGCCGGGATGGTTGGTTTGCGTATGAGTAACTCTGCTCTTGCGTGAGGGATGCGCAGGGTTGCGCGCAGCGCAATTCCGTAGTGAGCGAAGCGAACGCAGGAACGAGCGCGAATGCGCGAGCCCGGAGCAGCCCGACCCACCGCGCGAAGCGCGGAGGGGCACGCCCAAAGAAAGCGTACCTTATTTTCTTCTTCGGCTTCTGCGCGGCTTCGATTCGCTGTCTCGCCAGTTCATCATCCAATCCAGCACGCGGTAATCCATCCATCTACGATCCGGGAAGAACGGGTGCTTCTTTGCGATCCAGCCGACGTGGCCGCCGTGGCGCGTCTCGTGGGCCGTGATGTGCGGTAAGGAATCCCACGGCGTTTCGTCCCAGCCCGCGGGATGGATGAGCGGATCGTCCCGGGCGTGCAGGACCAAACCGGGCACGTCGATGTTCGCGATGTAGTGCCGCGCACTGGCGTGCATGTAGTATTCGATGGCGCCGCGGTAACCCCCGGCCGGCGCGACGAAGCGATGATCGAAGTCGAAGAACGATTCGATCTCGGCCAGCTCGCGTTCTAACGGCAGTTCCGAGGTGTGCGGAAATTTTCCCAGGCGCGCACGATTTTTGATGTCCGTTAAGAAGCTGCGGCGATACAGGCGGCACTGCGGCGCGTCGAGCAGCTCACACGAGCGATACAAATCCAGCGGCGGGCTGATGGCCACGAAGGCGTCGGCCGGCGGCCGCGCGCGTCGGCGTTTGCGCGAGCCGCCCCAGAGCAAACGCTGGCGATTGCGTTCTTCATCGTCCTCGCCGAGCAGTTTCAACGTAAGGTTCGCGCCGAGGGATATGCCCATCATCACCACGCGTTCGGCGACGTGTTTGCGCGCGTAATCGCAGACGGTTTCCAGATCGATGGTGAGCCCGGCGTTGTAGGCGTGACCGGCCAGGTGCAGACCGCGGCCGCACGTGCGCAGGTTCATGCGGACCACGTGAAAGCCGGCGTTCAGTAACTTGCGCGAGAGCTGCATGTTGTAGGTGGAATCGGCGTCGCCCTCCAGGCCGTGGACGAGTACGCAGACCGGCGCGTCGTGATGGGCGCGATCGGTGAAGCGATGGATGGAGACGAGCAGGCGATCGCCGGTGCCGTCCTGGGTCGGCAGAATCGCCGTTTCGTGCAGCAGGCCCACGTGCCGGATACGCCGGCCCGGCAGGCGCGGCAGAAAGTACCCGGCCAGGGTCTGGGCGTGGTTGTTGCGCAGAAAAGGAGCCGGCTGGAACGGGATCAGGGACATCGTGACTTGTAGGAACTCTTACGTGCAGAACGTCCGGCCGTGCGACAAGTAGAAATCGGCTGACAGCGCATCCGCGACGGCCAGTGTGGATGTGTGGAAGATCCGCTGATCATTGCCGGGCGCGCGTTTCGCTCGCGGCTCTTCGTCGGCACGGGTAAGTTCTCGTCGTCGGCAAAGATGCGCGCCGCGGTGGACGCGTCGGAGTCGGAGATGGTGACCGTGGCGCTGCGACGCATCGAACTCAAGGGCGATGTCAAAGACCAGGACATGATCGCCGCCCTGGATCTTTCAAAGATCCAGCTCCTGCCCAACACCAGCGGCGCCCGGGACGCCGCCGAGGCCGTGCGCCTGGCAAAGTTGGCCCGGGAACTGGGCGGTGGGAACTGGGTCAAACTCGAGGTGACACCGGATCCGCGTTATCTTTTGCCCGATCCGGTGGAGACCCTGCGCGCCGCCGAAGAACTTGTGAACAACGGCTTCATCGTCCTCCCATACATGCACGCCGATCCCGTGCTCGCTCTGCGTTTGCAAGATGCCGGCTGTGCCACCGTGATGCCGCTCGGTTCGCCCATCGGTTCGAACCAGGGCATTCGTACGGCGGAGAGCATTCGGATCATCATTGAACAGGCGCGCGTGCCGGTGGTGGTGGATGCGGGCCTCGGTGCTCCTTCCCACGCGGCCGAGGCCATGGAGATGGGGGCGGATGCGGTGCTCGTAAACACCGCCCTGGCGATCGCCCGCGATCCTGCCCGCACGGCGCGGGCTTTCGCGCTCGCAGTCATTGCCGGGCGCGAGGCGTTTTTATACGGAGTCGACGGGGCCGGAGATCCGGGGCAGTGGAACCAGGCGCGGGCGTCCAGTCCGTTGACGGGGTTTCTGGATGAGGAGTCGCGGTAGGGCATCCTTTCGGAATTGTAAGATGATTAAAAAAGTATTCGCGCTAACTTTTGCCGGCATTGCCTTTGTCGGAGCCACCTTCGTACTGTATGCGAACCGTGAGTTCACCGCGCCCATTCGCGGCGAACATGCCATCGCCCGGATGGACAGAGTGGAACTGGGCGGCCTGGAGCAGTTCGTGTTGATTCGCGGCGTGGACGTGCGCAATCCGTTGCTCCTGATCGTGCACGGCGGACCCGGCGCGGCCGAGACGCCGCTGGTGCGCGAGCACCTGGCTTCTCTTGAGAAACACTTTACGGTCGTCAACTGGGATCAGCGCGGGGCGGGCAAATCCTACTCGCCGGACATCGATCCGAAAACCATGAACCGCGAGCAATTCGTCGCCGATGCGATCGAGTTGATTGAGCATCTTACGAAGCGCTTCGAGCGCGAGCGAGTGTATTTACTCGGCCACTCCTGGGGTTCGTTGATCGGCGTGAGCGTGGCGCAAAAACGGCCGGACCTCCTGCACGCTTACATCGGCACGGGGCAGATCGCGCGCATGTCGGAAACGGAGCCGATGTCGTACCACTGGACCCTGGCGCAGGCCCGGGAGCGGGGTGACGCGAGCGCCGTGGCCGAACTGGAAGCGATCGGCCCGCCGCCGTACGGCGACGAACCCGAGGACATTCAGAAGCTTTTGACGCAGCGGCAGTATCTCTTCGGTTACGGCGGCAGCGTGCACGGTGTTACCAGCGTAACGGCGATCCTGCTGCCGCTCTTTTGGAACGACGAGTACAATCTGGGCGAAAAACTCGCTTACGTCGATGCCATGATGTTTTCGACGCCGCTGCTCTGGCCGGAACTCCGCGACGCGGATTTGTTTCGTGAAGTTCCGGCGCTGGACGTGCCGGTGTACCTGGCCCAGGGTCGTCACGATCGTGTCGCCGATTCCGGCGTGGCGAAGCGCTGGTTCGATGCGTTGCGGGCGCCGCGCAAGGACTTTCAGTGGTTCGAACACTCGGCGCATTCCCCGGCTTTCGAGGAGCCCGAGGCGTTCACGCAGTGGATGGAGTCCTTAATTCAGGACGGCCGTCACTTACGCGAATGAATCTTGCTTTACAATCAGAAGCTGCGGTCGATCTTACAGCATGCACCGTCCTGGTTTCATTGTAACACTGATTTTCATCGCGTGCGCCGTTCTGTTTTCACATTGCGGCGATGCCTCGCAAGAATCGGAACCGGAAATGGAAGGGCAAAGCGGCGACACCGTCGAAGCCGGCGCGTGCAACGTCAACGCTTACGTCATCGATCCGGACCCGGCCGGTTTGAACGTACGTACGAAGCCGGAGAACGGGGACGTATTCCTGCAACTTCCGCCGGAGAGTCTGCTCACGGTGGTGGACGCGGAAGAAGGCTGGTTGCGCCTGGCCCGGGCGGAAAGCATCGAAGGCGATGTGCTTTACGATCAAACGAAAGATAAACGCCCGGCCTGGGCTTTTGCGAAGTTGATCGGAACCAGCACTCGTACGGAAATCAGCACCGAGTCGTTCGCCGGCGCGAAGATCTACGCCGAACCGAACATCAACGCAAAGATCCTGAGTCGCGCCCTTTCTGAAACCGGCGGTGAGTTGTTGGATTGCAGCGGCTCGTGGGTCAAAGTCCGCATCGGCGACGAACACGAGGACACTGTCGAAGGCTGGCTGGCCCCGGACGGCCAGTGCCCCAATCCGGTGACGACCTGCCCGTAAGCGCGTGCCGCCGCGGGGCGGCGTGCCTTCTTTGTAACTATGAAAGATCCGATCACGCCGGGCGACTTCAGTGAATTTATGGCCGGTCAGGACTTCGCGTCGACAGCGCGCAGGATTGCAGGAGCACCGGAGGATGCCGAAGAAATCCGGGCGCGCGTGCGTGGTGTGCTCGCGCGGGCGGAGCAGGACGTCGAACCGGGGCCGGAGGATCTCGCGGCGTTGCTCTCGCCGGCGGCGGATGCCTGTCTCGAAGAAATGGCCGTGACGGCGCAACGCATTACGCGCAAACGCTTCGGACGTACGGTGCAGATGTACGCGCCGATGTATCTTTCCAACCACTGCTCGTCCACGTGCACGTACTGCGGCTTCAGTTTCGGTAACAAAGATGTGCGACGATTGACGCTCACGCCGGAGCAGGCCGTGGCGGAGGCGGATCTATTACACGAGCGCGGAATCCGGCACATCCTGCTGCTCACCGGTGAGGCCTACAAAGAGACGCCCGTCGAATACTTAGAAGAAGTCTGCGCGCGCCTGGCGCCGAAGTTTCCGTCCATCAGCATCGAGGTGTATCCGTTGTTAGAAGACGACTACCGGCGGCTGCGCGAAAGCGGAGTGGACGGACTCGCGGTCTATCAGGAAACCTACGACCCGTTAAGATACTCTGAGTTACATTTAGGCGGCATGAAGAAACGCATGAACTTTCGCCTGGACTGTCCGGACCGGGGCGGCCGGGCGGGGTTGCGCCGCATTGCCCTGGGAGCGCTCCTGGGTCTGAGCGATCCCGCGGCGGATGCGTACTTCGTAGCGTTGCATGCGCGGCATGTGCTCAAGCGTTACTGGCGGACCCAGGTGTCGCTTTCGTTGCCGCGGCTGCGGCCGGCCAGCGGTGTCGGAGAGTTGCCGGTAGTCGGCGACCGCGAGTACGCGCGCTACCTGTTCGCGCTGCGCATCTTTTTGCACGACGCCGGCCTGAATCTTTCGACGCGGGAACCGGCGCACCTGCGGGATCACCTGGCGGAGTTGTGCATCACACACATGAGCGCGGGGTCGAAGACGGAACCCGGCGGTTATTCCGGGGCGGAGAGCACGGAGCAGTTCGAGATCGAAGACCGGCGCAGTGTGGCGGAAATCCGCGCCATGCTCGAAAGCCGTGACCTGGAGCCGGTGTTTACGGACTGGAGCCAGGTATTAAAGTAGGTCCAGCGTAAGTTAGCATGATTCTGCACCGCGTATCCGTATCGGCGATCCTGTTTAACGAGGCCGGGCGCATTCTGTTGCTCTCCCCGGACGGGCGAGGGGAGTGGCAATGCGTCGCGGGCCGGTTGGAGGATGAGAGCGTGGACGACGGAATGCTGCGCGAGATTCGTGAGGAACTGGGGACGGTCTGCGAGGTACGCGTGGTGGACACCATTGACGCGCATACGTTCGAAGCGGGCGGTGAGCGTTATGTGTCGTTGTATTTCCTGGCGCGGTACGTCGGCGGCGACATCGTACCCGGCGACGATCTCAGGGGTTTCGGCTACGGCTGGTTTACGAAAGACGAGGTCGCGCAGATGCAGGTGAGCCGGCCGGCGCAGCCGTACATCATTCACCGCGCGTTCGCGATGATGGCGAAGTACTTGAAATGATGCAGCGCAACCTCGGACCGCTTACGTATCTCTGGATGATCTTCATCGTGGCGTTCGCGAAGATCTCGTTGCCGCTGTACTTTTTCGTCGCCGGTTATCTCGGCGAAGCGAACATGCCCGTGCTCATCTGGGCGCTGTTCGGAATCTTTGCGGTGCCCGGCATCGTATTATTGCTGCGCCGACCGCGCCAGGTTTTGTTCGTCGCCGCCGCGTTTGTTGTGGGCATTTTCGTGGCGTTGACACCGCTTTTCGAAACCCACGGGGAACGCATTCATCTGCTATTGTTCGGAGTGCTGGGCGTAATGATCAGCCGTGACCTTCGGGAGCGCGGTCCGTGGACGGCGTTGATCGTAGTTTTGATTGCGTGTACGTTAGTGGCGAGCATCGACGAGATCGTGCAGGCTTACACGCCGCGGAGGATGGGCCAGGCGAAGGACGTGCTGCTGGGCGTGCTCGGCGGGATCTGGGGTTGGTTGATGTGGCGGGCGTACGCGCGCCATGGATGATCGGTTGGAACAACAAAAAAACCGGCGTTCCCGCCGGTTTTCTTAACGCACAAGCAAGAGGGGTGACCGGAGCGGGCGCTCTCCTCGCGCCCCGTAGGTCACCCCTCTTGCGGTTATTGGTTGTTCTTCGCGTTCTTCGCCATCGTGAGGAAGAAACCTTCCACATCGAACCAGGCCTGGCCGCTGTAGAGAGCGTTTACGATCTGCAGATGGTCGATGCCGCTGACGTAGAAGTTCCAGGAGGGCTCGCCTTTGTAGGTCCCCCACTTCGCGGATTGAACCGGAACGAGGCCGTCGTTGGAACCGCCGAGTCCTTTGACCAGGCCGCCGACGTAGCAGGCGGGTTGCAGTAAGAACATGAGCGGATGCTGGATCGGATCGGCCCAGGTCATGTGCGACGTCCAGCTGTAGTACTTCACACCCGAGGCGTTCGGGGTGTAGCTGTTGAACGCGTTCATGCCGTCGGTGGTCAGCGATTCCAGTGCGGACAGCGCATCCTGCTCGCCGCCGTAGACGAGGCCGGCGAGCGAGCCGAGAACGTCGGCGACGAAAGGCTCCAGCCAGTCCGGGATAACGCCTTTGACGATATCCGCGACGGGGCTGCCGCGGTGCGGCGAGCTGATGGTGGTCAGCGTGGATACCTTCGACTTCATGCCCAGATTCGAGGTCATGTACCGGGAGTCGAGGCCGCCCTGGGAGTGACCGAAGACGTGGACTTTGGAGTAACCGTTGGCGGCCATCCAGTAATTGATCTTGTCTTTCAGTTGTTGTCCGCGCGCTTCGTTGGAAGCCGCCGCCGTTTTCGTCGGCGCGTAGACCGCTACGCCCTGGGAGCGTAGATAAGAGTCCATGCCGCCCCAGTATTCGGCGATGTTGATGATGCCGTTGGAGTCTTCGCCCCAGCCGAACAGGCCGTGGGACAGAACGATGGGGTAGCTGCCTTCGAGGGGCTTCGGTGAAGATCCGCCGCCGCCGGCGAACAGGGCGGACGTGGATCCGAGGAAAAAGATAGAAATAGCCGTGACGGCCGAGAAAAATCTCAGTCGCTTCATATTGAACACTCTCCTAAAATTTGTGCGGACTTCGTCTCGCGCGAAGTCCTGTTTTCGATCGTTTATATTTTTTATATTTTAGAACGACCGTTCCGCCATCATGACATGTCGTCATTGATTTTGCAATCAATAATTTGGAGAACCCGGTGGCGGTGGCCGGCTCCGCCGGGGAATGTCTCGACACCTGCCGCATTCCGTTTCACACGACGGGGTGCACGCGCTTCGCCTGGTTTCCCTGGTCCTCTTTCCTGTGGCGGCGTTGTTCGCCTTCCTGCGTTCGTTGCATTTCGACTTCGCCCGATCTTACGCCCTCTTTAACTCGGACGCGTTCTACCCGTACGCCTTCGCGCGGGATTTGCTCGACGGCGCACGTATGAGCGGCTGGTCGGTGCCGCCGGCGCCGGCCTGGGTACCGGATTTGATCCTGGCTTTCTGGGGCGTAGCGTTGACGGACGCGCTCGGCCTCTCTCCGTTCTATGCCATCTACATCACCGGCGCGCTGTCGGCCGCGCTGTTGGTGTTCGTTTACGTCGCGTTCTTCGCGGCCCTGCGATCCGTAGAACCGACGGCGCCCGCTCCCGGGCCGGCCGCTCTGTGGCCCGCGGGTTGGATCTTTCTGGCCGGCGCGACGGTTTTCGACGGCTCGCTCTTTCCGTGGTTGCTCGTGCCGTCCTTTCATGTCGGGGCCTTCCTGTTCTGGCCGGTGCTCGGCGCGCTCTCTGTGCGGTTGCTGTCGCGGTTGGAGGACGGCGAGATCTTAAGTGCACGCGGGCGAATGTTACTGATTACGCTCGGACTGACGGGCTTCGCGGGTACGCTGTCGGATTTATTCTTTTTATTGTATGCCTGGTTGCCGCTCGCCCTGGCGGTGCCGCTGTGTTGGGGCGGTAAGCGCGGGTGGCGCGTGAGCCTGGCGTGGTTCGGCGGGGCGTTGCTCGTGGTCTTTGCGGCGCTCGTGTTCGAGAGCGTTTTCGTGGATCGGTGGCTGGTGCTGGCCCAGGCGCAACCGAACTTCAAGGGGGCCGTGTCCACGCGGGGTTTGCTCGCGTTCTTCGAGTACGTGAGTGCGTTCTTCGCCGGGGTGCCGCCCCATCTCGGTGTTCTCTTCGCCGCGGCGTGTCTGCTCGCGGGCCTCGTTGCCTGGCGCGGCTCCGGCGTCTTAAGATTCTTTGCGATGATGTTTGTCTTTCAGGCGGGGTTCGTACTCGCCGGCAGTTTTCTCGCGAACTATACCCGCGGCGTGGAGACGACGTTGTATCGTTATCTCGTGTATCTTTTTCCCGCGGCGTTATTCTTTTTATGGTACTGTGCGATCCATGCCTGGCGCTTCGTCGAACGGGCCGTGCCGGTACTGTGCGGCCTCGGGGCGGCGCTGGTGATCGTTCTGGAGTTATTCGTGCTGCCGCGGCCGGCCGGCGTAAGGCCCGCGCATCTTCAGTTAGCGCAGTGCCTGGACTCGAATCGTGAGCGCCTGGGCGCGACCGGTGACGCACCGGTCTACGGCCTCGCCGATTACTGGCAGGCGAAGAACGTGAGCTTCTTGAGCGAACGCGACGTTCGACTGCGGCAGGTGACGTTCAATCTGGCGATTGCACACTGGAATTCGAACTTCTGGTGGTACGATTTACCGGACGGCGCGGGTTATACGTTTGTGTTACCGAAGGACCTCGATCGCGCCGGCCTGGCACGGGAATACGGCGAAGCGGTGGACACGTTTGATTGCGCGGGTTTTGAAGTGTTGGTGTATGATCGGACGAACCGATTGTTCGAGACCTTTCCGAAACATTTGCTCGCCCCGTGGCTGCGGGCTACCGGGCGGGAGCGGTGAGAGGTAGATCGTCGATGCGTTGGCGGCAATCACTTGACCGTCCTCCGGACTGTATCACACTTACTTTGCCATGCCCCGCCCCGCGCGTCCCAACCTGCTCGATCCCGCTGCGATTCCCGATCCGTATCCCATTTACGCGGAGATGCGCCAGGCGGGGCCCGTGTTTCGGTCGCCGCAGTTTCGCGCGCACTTAATACTCGGCCATGCGGAAGTTTCGGCCGGCCTCAAAGATCGACGGTTTTCCGCAAAGCGGGCGGACGGCGTCATTCAGGCGATTCGCAGCGAAGACAAAAACGAGTTCGCGAACCTGGCCGATGCGATTCGACGCTGGCTGCTGTTTCGTGACGGGCCGGAGCATGCGCAACGACGGCGATTGTTGATGCAAGGTTTTACGCCGCGAGTGTTAGGCAAACTGCGCGGGCCGATTAAGAGCAGCGCGCATGAGCTGTGCGATCGCCTGGCTGCACAGCATGCGCCCGATGCCGCCGCGCACTTTGCGAATCCGTTGCCGGTGGTCGTCATCGCGAACATGCTGCACGTTCCGCCCGCGGATCATGCCAGGGTCTTTCGCTGGTCCGAGGACCTGGCGCGTTTCTTCGGTGCGCTGAGCATCGACGCGGAGACGGCACGTTCGGCCGCGCAAACGAATACGGAGATGTTCGAGTACATGGGCGCGATCGTGCGGCGCCTGCGTTCGGAACCGGGGGATGATTTTTTGAGCGCGCTGGTCACCGCGGAAGACGACGGCGCTGTCTGGGACGACGAGGAGCTGTGCTTGAATCTGGTGGCGCTGTTGTTTGCCGGCAATGAAACCACGCGGCATCTTATTGCGCACGGCATTCATCTTTTGCTGACGCATCCCGATCAACGCGCGCTGGTCCGCGAGAGTCCCGATCTATGGCCGCGGGCCGTCGAAGAAGTGCTGCGTTTTGCGGCCCCGGTGCAGATGATTTCGCGGGTGGCCGCGGAGGACCTGGAACTCGGCGGGCAGCGGATTCGCGCGGGGCAGCGCGTGTTCTTTTGCCTGGCCGCCGCCAATCGCGATCCGAATGTCTTCGATGAGCCGGATCGTTTTGATGTTACGCGCACGGAAAACCGGCACGTGAGTTTCGGTCAGGGCTCGCACTATTGCGCGGGCGCGGGCCTGGCGCGCCTGGAAGCGGAGGTGGCGTTGCGCGTGTTGTTCGAGCGTTTTTCTGAGATCGAGCTGGAACCGGCACGGTTGAAGTGGGGGTTAACTTTAATTTTGCGCGGCTTTGCGGAATTGGGGGTGCGGTTGTGAAGCGAGGCAAACGAATCGCGTCTTACGCGAGCGCGGATTACGTTCGCCCGTTTTAGCACCCGGGTATCATCTTCGTTGCGCCACCAGTGAATCTGCGATTCCGTGATCTCAAACGAGCCCGACCAACCTTCCGGTTCGAACATGGATACGTCAAAGAACAGCCGGCCCTCTTCGGAAATGCCGTAACCGTACCGGCACTGCGGGCGATACCGGCAAAGATCCAGCGGCTCGTCGGATTCGATCACTGCCTCTCCGTCCGGCGACAGGCGGATCAGCATGCCGTGTCCGCGATACGCACGCTCTGATTCGGTCCAGCGCGTCTCCGGGCGAACGAACAGAAAGACGCTGTAGGTGAATAACGTATATCCGGCGTAGATGGCCGTGGCCAGGGCGCCGGCCCCGCTGCTGTATGCGGCCCCGGCGATTGCAGCATCGCCGGCAAAGGCCGCGGTCGTGGCCAGGGTATTTTTCGGACCGAGATCGCGCTTTACGTTTGTGACCAGGCATTGGCCGTACAAGACGAGCGTGAATATGACGACGACGTACTTCATCTTACGTTCGTTCAGAAGGGTAAAGTTCATTCGAACCCAGACCAGGCAATCACCGTGATGCCGCGGTCTTCGAGTTGTTTGCGTTGATGTTCGTCGACGCGACAGCCGACCAGGTTCACAAGTTTCAGAGCGGGCAGGGTAAACAGGGCGGTGACGTCCTCAATCTCGTTGAACGAAAGATCGAGTTCTTCCAGGCTGTCGAGCCCCGTCAGGCCGTCAATCGCGGTGATGTGATTGTTCGATAAATACAGGCTCCGCAGGCGGCTTAAGTTCGCAAGCGGATCGACGGACTCGATGCTGTTGTCTTCCAGGTGGATGCCGTAAAGATTTATGCAGGCTTCGATGCCGGACAGGTCGTCGATGTCGTATCCGGAAAGATTCAAATCGCCTTCGAGACCGGCGAGCAGTGAATCGGTCAGCACCTCGTGTTCCAGGCCCGGCTCTTCGAGAACCAGGGCCTCGAGGAAATTCCTGCTCACCGCGTACTCCCGGTCGTCATCGGAATCCGCATCTTCTTCCTGGTACGGATGCAGAACCTCGTCAAAGTCGGCGTCCACATCGTAAGCCCAGTCAGTGCTATCGTAGTAACGATCCACGTCCTCCTCCACGTCGGGTTCTCGGGCGCGCGGTTTCGGCCGTGGCGTGCTGCGCCGCTTCAGCATGGCGTCGATGACTCCGGCCAACGTTTCGAGCCCCGCGGGATTGCCG
Organism: Leptonemataceae bacterium; assembly: GCA_965227295.1. Taxonomy (GTDB): domain Bacteria; phylum Spirochaetota; class Leptospiria; order Leptospirales; family Leptonemataceae; genus JANSYA01. The sequence continues at coordinate 2,513,417 of OZ245742.1, forward strand.
CCCTGCGAAGCGCCGTCGATCGTGTTCAGGTACTTTTGCAGACGATCCGGATGGAACGTCTTGATGAGAGTCAGGAACGCCTTGCCGGGTGCGTCGTTGAAATCACCGTGCAGTTCGGCGGTGTAGGCCCGCCGGTAAATTTCCTGAATTTCGGCGTAGTGTTTGTTGCGGTAGAGTTCAATGAGTCGAACGGATATGCGTTCGAGGTTTTCCCGGGTGAAGCGTTTTCGGAGGCGGTCTACGAGTTCGGGTAGAGTCATCTACTTCGAGCTTTTTCCTTTCTTTCCGGCCGTCGCTTTTTTTCCGCCGCCTTTCTTCTTCCGCGACGCCTTCTTCTTTTGCGGGGGTGCCTCTTTCTTCGTGGCGCGTTTCGCCCGCGGCCGCCGGGGCCGGCGTTCGAGTAACGCGGCGACATCATCCTGCAAACGCTGCGTGAGATTCTTAATGTTCTCTTTCGAAACCTTAGCGTCCGGCGCCTGGAAGTCCCGGGGGTCGATGACCTCTCCCACCCGATAAATGATCGAGCGCGACGACTTCTGGCGATCGCTGATCCAGCGATTGAGATCCGAAAAACCGAAGGCTCCGGAAATGGCCGTGGGCACGATGCGAACGCCGGTTTGGAGCGCGATGCGTGCCGCCAGGCCGCGGAAGCGCTGGAGTTTGCCGTTCTGAGAACGGCTGCCCTCCGGATAGATGACCACCGCCTCGCCGCGTTCGAGCAGTTCCGTGACTTTCTGTACGACCTCGTCGTAGTACTTTATGCTGCCGGCCGCGTCGCCGCTGCGGTAGGCGCGCACCACCGGCAGTAACCTCGCATCAGCGAACATTTGCGAGATGAGGGCCGTGAGTTCTTCGAGAACGTCCATGAGAATCGTCGGGGCACCGGCACGCCGGGCGCGCTCCAGAAATCGGCGGATGCGTCGCTCGGGATTGTCGCCGAAGAGTTCGGCCTTCGCGAGATAACACAAGCCGCGGCCGGAGTACATGCCCTGGATGACGGGATCGATGAGATCGCTATGATTGCAGACGATGAGTAACGGACCGTTTTTCGGGATGCGTTCGGTATCCTCCGTGCGTACGGAGACCACCGAGTTCAGCAGCGAGTGCAGTAGTAAGGTACGTTGGTCCATCGTTCGTAGAGGCCCCGCGCCGCGGAATCACGGTGCGCCCGGGCGCACCGCTTCACAGTTGCGCGACGATTTCATCCGGCGAAAGTTTCGCTTCGCCGTTGAATCGAAAATCTTTGATCATCCGCACGACGTCGTCGCGCTTCAGAATCTCTTCCTGGTAGACGCCGCCCTCCGCGCCCTGGAGAATCTTAAACAACGCCGGCTGATCGACAATGCCGGCTTCGAACGCGGCCAGGCCGAAACCGATGCCCGCACGGCACGGCCGGGGCCGGGCCACGCGATCGTCGTCGACGTACTTCGGGCCGAGCCCTCCCGGCAACGCCGCCGCGATGAGCTTCTCCATTTCTTCGAAGGCCGGCTCGTTGCGCGACAGGTTGATCCAGACGTGCTCCACGGAATTTACCGGGCCGTGGACTTCCAGGTTGCGCTCCACCAATCGTGCAATGCGCTTCGCGGCGTCCCGGGTCAGCGCTTCGCGGTCCAGAAAATTGAGACGGTACAGGTAGTTCTCCAGCGCGGATCCCGTGAGTTCACCGAGCAGCAGATACTGGTAGAGCGTGAAGATGAAGAAGTCGCTCTCCTTGTTGTCGCCCATCAGAATCTCCCGCGTGTTCGTGGGCTGCATGAGCCGATTTTCGAGCAGGGTGGTGAGCTTGTATGAGATGTGATCGAACAAAGAGGCCAGGCTGGAGCCCAGAAACTTGAGCGTGCGTTCCAGGCTCGTCGACACGCCCTGACTGAGGACGTCGTTGAGATTGAGAATGCTGCTGGTGATTTTCTTGAGGATGTTATCAAAAGTGCTGAGCAGGTACTTTAAGTGCAGTCCCGAGAATTCGATGTCGTGATGATCGAAGACCGCCGAGAGGGTGCGCCGGAAAAAGTGCGGCGACGCCGAAATGAACAACAGCGGGATTTCTTGCTGCGCCTGGCGATAGAACTCCGGCAGGCCGGTGATGGGCGTCTTCTCCTTCGGCGTTTCGAAGAGCGTATCCATTAGGCCCTGGGTGGAGTGGATCGGCGTGTTGAGAAACGTCTGGTCGATGTCCGAAGTGAGCAGGCGCCCGTCGTACTCGTTCGGCAGGATGCGCAGGCGACCGTAGCCGATGGGCATGTCCTGTTTTAGTATGAGGCTGTCGCTGTTGCCGATGTAGGCGAGGTCCGCGACGCTCTGGCGCACGCTATGGATGCCGCGCAGAATGACCCGCGTGACGTAATCGCCCGGTGCCAACCGTTCCGCCGCCGCGGAGGGATCCACCTCGAAGAAACCTTCGTCCCCGGCGATGATTTCACCGGACGACCAGATGACACGATCGCCGTGGTCTTCGCCGTCCGCGTCCACGGTGTCCGCGTCGGCATCTTCGCCGGCGATGTTCTGGTAGCGCTTCGGCGTGGCGGTGAGAATTTCTATTTGCAGTCTCGGCCGCCGCACGCTCATCATGCTAAAGTCCTGGATGGGGCGGATGAGTTCGCGCAGGGAGCGCGGAAGATTGTGGAGGATATCCCACTCTTCGTCGATCTGGCTGCGGGTAATGGGGATGTCCACGATCTGGCCGGCGATGCGCACGCGATCGGCCTGGCCGCAGGCCCCGTTCAAAAGGGCCACCCGCTTTTTATCGTAGGGGGCCTCGGTCGAGGCGTCCTCGATGTTGCCCGGCGCGGCGGGTTCGTCGGTCTGGCGGGACTCGTCGGTCATGACTTCCTGCAAGGGAAGGTCCGGGCGACGGAACTGTCACTTAAAAAATAGCATACTTTTACCAGCACCTCCTCGTTCATGAAAGATACATTGCCTCCGCCGCCGGCCTTCTGTTACTCCGGGGATTACAACATCGATCTCGGTCAGCACGTTTTCCCGGCGGTAAAGTTTCGCCACATCCAACAACGCCTCGCGAAGGACGGGCGCTTTCGCAAACATCGTTTCATCCAGCCGGAGCCCGTCACCGTGGACCAGGCCGGGCTCGTCCACAGCCGGGCCTATCTGCGGGACCTGGTCTCCCTCCAGGTAACGCCGCGTACGCATCGCAGCGAACTGCCGCTCATTGAGGAGGTGGTGCGCGGATTTTTCCTGGCCACGGGCGGGACCGTGGAGGCGGGGCGCCAGGCCCTGGAATGCGGTCGCGGGGTGAACCTGGGCGGCGGCTTTCATCACGCCTTTCGCGATCATGCCGAGGGATTCTGTTATCTCAACGACGTCGCCATCGCCGTGCGCGTGTTGCAGCAGGAAAAAAAGATCAAACGCGCGCTGATCATCGACCTGGATGTCCACCAGGGCAACGGTACGTCGCGCATCTTTCTGTGGGACTGGAACGTCTACACGTTCTCCATGCACGAAGAGAACAACTATCCCCTGAAGCAAAAGTCCTCGTACGACATCGGCCTGGAAACCGGCATCGGCGACGAAGAGTACTTAAAGACCCTGGGCGAGGCACTCGAGGTCATGCGACGCAAGTTCGAGCCGGATATGATCTTCTACGTCGCCGGAGTGGACGTCTATCAACGGGACCGCCTGGGCGGACTGTCGCTATCGAAAGAAGGCGTCCGCGAGCGGGATCGCATGATTCGCGACTACCGTCCGGATGTCCCCCTGGTAACGGTGCTGGCCGGCGGTTACGCCGTGAACGATTCCGACACCGTGGATCTGCACATCGGCACCTGTGAAGTGATGGCGGATCTTGCGTAACTTTAGGTGAATTACACTTAATCAGCACGAATTCACATGGGATTTTTCAGCGACTCGGACAAATGGGGCAAGAAACGCGCCCGGGAAGTGGGGGACGAGCCGCCGTCTCTCGAAGACGAGGTGCGCGCGACACCGAAGAGCGACAAGAGTTCGGACAAGGCCTTTCCCCAGAACATCGAACTCTGGGACGACCTGGAAGCCGAGGCGCTGGAAGAGGATCTGCGCGGTTCCGCCCTGGGCGCGCCGCCGGCGGACGGTCAGGTCCGCATGTTCGGCAAGTTCAGCCGGGAAGACATTGAAAAACAGATGGAGTGGTCCGGCATTACGTCGGCGTTGAAAGAGAAGGGCTACGAAAACACGGAGATGGAGCTGAACTATCTCTCGGAGCTGGACCAGCGCATCTTCGTGCGTCAGGACGAGCAGGTGCTGATCCACATTCGGCTGAAGCTCTCGCACTTTCGCTTTCGATTGCACCCGGAAACCCCGCGCATCAAACTGCTTTACATCGACTGGCTGCTCACCCAGCATCCGCACTCGCGAAACATCCGCGAGGAGCGGCTTTTTCCCGGTCAGGACCTGCCCGGCCTCGGCATTTTTCCGCAGCTAACCACATTTTTGCGAAACTTAGCGCTGGGCGTGGGCGCCCGGGGGGCCTTTAATATTCCCGAGTACTTTCACGACGCGATGTTGTTTCATCGTCAGTTTAACTTTTACGATCCGTTGCGCGAGGCGTTCTTTCGCGGCATCATTCGGGATCTGCGTCGTTACGGGGCGCGGGAAATCTCCCATGCGTTCGGCGAGAACCGCATCCTCGATCAGAACGGAGACGCGCTGGACTGGAAGCCGGGCGAGATGATCTCGATTCTCTCTCCGGATCTCGCGGATCGCATCTGGTCGCCGGAGTACTACACGCGGGTGGTGCGCGAATTGAAACGGATTCGGTTTCAACTCGTGGAGAAGTGAGGGCGGCGCGCGGGGAGTCGTGGCGGAGAAGATCTACAGAATTCCCACGGTGCCGCCCGGGGAGGATCATGCGCTCAGTGTCGTTCTTCTTTATATATCGGTGCCGGCGTTTATTGCCACCGTTGCCCTGGCGAAAGCTTTTGGGACGGTGGTATTGTCGATTCTGCTGCCTCTGGCTATGGTCGGCATCCTGGTCTATCTTGCTGCGTATCAGGGATGGGTATCAAAGATCGCGCCGAAGAAGCTGAGTGCCGTTCGTGTAACCGACAGCGATGTTATCTTAGAGTTCGACAACGGCGCGCCGGACGAGCGCATCGCCCTGGCTGATCTGCAGCACGTAGAACTGGACCTGCGTTCCGCTGCGGACGGCACTCTGACTCTCGACGCCGCCTCCGGAGAGATCAGCGTACACTCCGGCGATGCCGGCGTGCTCTGGTCCTTGCGTAAACATCTGGAGACTGAAATCTACGCGCGGAAGGTTACACCGCGGCCGCCGCCGATTGTGCCGGCTCCGGAGCCGCCGTCCCGGCCCCGGTCGCCGGCGGCGCAGCTCGGGCGTATGTCGCATACGCGGACGCGACGGGTGCAGAGTTCGGAAGCGGAAGCGGAAACGCAAAGCGTAGAGGAAGAAGTGTCGACCGAGAGCGTGGAGCCGCCCCGGCCATCGCTGGAACTGAAGCCGGAAGAAGCGGGTGAGGCCGAAGACGAAGCACAACGCTGGCGGTCGATCTAACATATGCCGAAGAGAACTTACATAATGCAGGCGTCGCCGCGCACACCCTTCGTCACAGGTCTTACCTCTGTGCTCGTCCTTGTCGCGGTCTCCTTGATGCTCTTTTTCGTATTGCTCGCCGTCTTTCCGAAGGCTGGTTTCCATGTGATCCTTCTGTTTCTCGCGCTCGGGATCCCCGGCTTGCGTTTCATAAAGAAAGTTGCGCCGCGGGCGCGAAATGCACCGACGAAGGATGCGCACACGGTTCAGCTAACGGAGGAAAGCTTGTTGTTCGAGTCCGGCACCACAAGGACGAAGGCGCAACTGGCACTCGATGAAATCCGCCGAACTGTCTTAAAAGTCTCGTCATCGAAATCCGGCAAGCTCAGCATCTACGCGCGCGGCCGGAACCTCGTCATTCGCGCGGCGGATCCCGCGGCGCTGGCCGAGTTGCACGCGGATCTCGAAGACGAAATTCGCAAACGCAAGTTCGCATCCGCCCATCCTGCACAGTCGCATTCCGGCCCGAAAACGGCTCCGATCCCGCCCTCGCGACTGAGGTTGCGGACACAGGGGAGTGGAGTCGCGGAGCCGTCGACAGCCGGAGTGGGGGATGCTAATGCTGCAACAGAGAAAGTTAAAGAGGCTCTGAAGGCCGTGCACGAGGGAGGCGCAGCGGAGATCCAGGAAGACGAGCAGGGTCGCTGGCGGTCTATCTAAATGGCGGAGAAAACTTATAAAATCCGGGCGCCGATCGATTCGCAGCGAATCGGATTGATCGGCCCCGCGTTCTGGGCGCTGATCTTGTTGCCGCTGGTGTTGACCGACGGCGGAGTTCTATCCGCGACCGTTTTTCTGGTGACGATTCCGGTGTTCATCGGCTTTGTCGTGTGGTTGTTTCAATGGGCGCGCAAGGGATCGGGAGTGCGGGCCGTGCGATTAACAGACGATGAATTACACTTAGAGCGAGTCGCCCGCCGGCCGGTGCCGCCGTTTTCGCTGGATGATCTGCGCCTGGTCGAGCTGAAGATGGAAGCCGCAAACAGCGCGACCATTCGCATCGTCTTCACGAATCGTTGCCTGGAGATCGAATCCAACGACTCGGGTACGCTCTGGGCCCTGCGCAAACATCTGGAAAACGAGATCCAGGCCCGGCGCGCTTCCAGCCCGGCTTCGCCCGTTTCGGCGCCGCCCGTGAATCCCGGACCAGGCTTGCGACTTCGGCGCCGCACGCATGTGCGCCCGCGGTTGCGATCGACGCTCGGCGAGGCGCCGGAGGAATCGCAAGAGGCTTCGCAAGAAGATGTGAGTACGCACGAGGAATCGCGCGAAGATCATAACAAGCCGGAGCCGCCGCCCGCGCTGGAACTGAAACCGGAAGCCGTGTCCGAAGAACCGCCGCCTGTCGAGGAAGCGGACGAGACGGATGACGAAGAACAGCGCTGGCGGTCGATTTAATTCGCAGCGCGCATAAATCATGGCCGAAAAGATACACAACATACCCGCGCTGCCGCGGCCCGAAGGCTTCGACTGGACCGAGATCGGCTGGCGTCTGATCGTAATTGCTGCGGCGGTGATGATCCTGCTTCTTTTTGCCGCGGTGGCGTTGTCCTACAGCCAAATCACTCTCGTCGGAATAATGATTTTTTTGGCAGTACGCTTTATACTCTATGTGATGGACAGCGAGGACAGAGCGTGGCCCGCCCCGGCCCAACCGACGCCCGCGCCGATTCATCTGCGCAAACAGGCAAGCCACACGGTTCGATTAACCGAAGATGAAATCATCTTTGAATACGGAGCGAACGGCCGGAGCATGCGCCTGCGTCTCGACGACGTTCGTCGCGTGGGAAAAAACGTACGCTCCGTGGATGAGGCTAAGTTGATCATCCATGCCCGGCGCCGCAACCTGGTGATCCGTACGAATCAACCGCACATGCTCATGGATTTGTACGCACACCTGGAGGACGAGGTCCGGAAACGCAAACTGCCGACAACGCCGCGGGCGCGGCGGCGCGCGGGTCCGAAGACGGCTCCGATTCCACCTTCGCGATTGAAGCTACAGAGTGCGCCCGCGCAGAAGCCCGCGGAGGATGCCGGGGCGGCGAAAGAGAACGTCAAAGAAACCCTGAAGGCCGCGCACGAAAAGGCCGCCGATACCGAAGACGATGAACAAAGCCGCTGGCGTTCGATCTAATACATGGCGAGAAGAAGTTACAAGCCACGCAGTCTGTGGCGACCGAAGACGGCGACGAACGAGAAGGTATATAAGGTCCGGCGCCCGCTGAAGCCAGGCGCGGGTCGCCGCCGAGATTCGTAATCTGCGGTCTCTCGGCGACCAATTGAACGCGGAGTTGCGCAAGCGCGGTCGCGCGGGAACGCAAACGAACATTGCGAAAGATGCGTTCGCGAAAGGTGCAACGGACGATGCGTCGGCGCAGCGCGAGTGCGCCGTGCAAGAAGATGCACCCGGCAACGCGGCGCCGGAAAAAGATGCGCGGGACGGCACCGAAAGCGAAGAAGATCGATGGATGTCGATCTGAACGAAATAATCTCCGGCGAGCACTAACCGGCACGCCGGAGATGTTAGTGCTTAATCCGGATACTTCGCGAAGGTATTCGGGCAAATCTTCTTGATGCCGGCGTCATCTTCGGTTTCGATGATTTCCACCAGCTTGTTCTGAAAATCTTCGTCTTCGATGTCGATGCCGTTTTCGTAGGCTTCGGTAAGGCATTCTTCCAGGATCTGTTCGCCGTCTTCTTCGGCGAAGGCCGGCACCGCAAAAGCAACGGTCAGCAAGGCCGTAAGCAGAGCGAGGATCAACTTTTTCATGGATGTACTCCTTGGAGTGTCAGGGGATATTCCGGAGAACCGGTCGACGGCGCGTGGCCGTCAGGGATTCGACGGATGCGCCGAGAGTCCGATCGTACGAAAAACGCGGCAAGGCAAAAAATTTGCAGCGGCCCGAACATCTTACTGACCACGATTGCTTGACAGCTTTCCCGCGCACGGAGGCATACTGCCCTGCTTCGTCCCGGGGTCAGGATGTTGCCGTCCGGCGGTGCCCGAGCCTGAGATCGGCGAGGGTATTTCGGCGAAGCGCAAAAAAATCTGGAGGTCAGTGGTTCGAATCCACTACGGGGCGCCAATCAGTCCCGTTAGCTCAGCCGGTTAGAGCGCCCGACTGTAACTCGGTAAGGCCCGCAGGAGCCTATCCTGCACCCCCGGAGGCGCGGGACGTCTCAGCGCCGGGAACGGAACGCGGGCTGCGGCCTGCGGGAAATTCCCGGCGCACCGGAACATCGGCCAGCAGGTCGCGGATACCGATCCGTGCCGCCGCTTCGCAACCGCGCGCCGCCCGTATTCGGTCGGTGCAAGGTCCCGAGGCAGCGTGCGCGCATCTCAAGCAGACCTCCGCCGTTGCGAAGGGAGGCGTTCCGCGTCTTCATTTTCGTAACTTTTTTTGAGAAGTAGTTAGATGATTCACATTAAGAAACATGAACGTGGATTGATGTATCGCCACGGAGATTTCGTGCGCTTGATCAGCAAACCAGGGCCGGTGCGGGTCTGGAGTTTCGCCGGCTATCATCTTGAAATCCTGAGCGCCGGTGCTCCCTTTACCCCGGACCACGACGCGGGTCTTTATCTCGAGGACCCCGACTTCGCCGCCGCGACGGACGTCTTCGACGTCGCCGATCACGAGCGCGGTTTGCACTACGTGGACGGTCACTTAAAAGAACTGCTGCATCCCGGCCGTTACATCTACTTCAAGTCCCACGTGCGTCGAGAGGTCCGCAAGTTCGACGTGCGGTTGCCCGAAATTCCCGCGGACGTCGTGCCGGCGCTGCTCCGATTGCCGCAGTGGAATCTTTTCATGAGCCGTGAACAGGTACAGAAACACGAGGCGGGTCTGCTTTTTTTTAACGGCGTGTTGCAGCGGACCCTCGAAGCCGGCGCATACTACTTCTGGCAGGGCCCCATGAACGTCCAGGTGCAACGCGTGGACCTTCGCCGCCGGCAGATCGATATGGCCGGCCAGGACATCATGACGGACGACAAGATCACGCTGCGGCTGAACTTCGTGTTCCAGTACAGAATCGTCGATCCCGTGAAGGTCGGCACGGGCATCGAAGATTTTGCGAATCAACTCTACGTTTTGTTGCAATTGATCTTAAGGGAGTACGTCGGAACGTTAAAGCTCGATGAGCTGTTGCAGAAAAAAGAAGAAGTGGATCAGTACGTCCTGGGCAAGCTCAAAGCAAAGGCCGACGAATACGGCGTGGAGTTCCTGTACGCCGGCGTGAAGGACGTCATCCTGCCCGGCGAAATCAAGGACATCCTCAATCTGGTGCTGACCGCGGAGAAGCAGGCCCAGGCGAGCATCGTCACTCGCCGCGAAGAAACCGCGTCCACGCGCAGTTTGTTGAACACGGCGAAGCTCATGGACGAGAACCCCACGTTGTATCGCTTAAAAGAGCTTGAGTATCTTGAACGCATCAGCGCCAGGGTGGATAGCATTTCGGTGATGGGCGGCGGATCGGTGTTGGAACATTTGAACGCGGCGTTGTTGCGCGAACGCGGGAAAGAGTAGGGGCGATCGGCAGGCGGCGAAATTCAAGATGCTTTCGAGTGGGAATCGGACAGGACGGTCAGCCCGGGCATTGCGTTGTGTTCGCGACCCTGCAAGAGCCGCCCGTTTTTTTTCTTATTCGTGCCGCCCCATTGTTTGAAGAAAAAGGGTACGCCCTGTTTTTTGCACAGATCCCGCACTTCAATCACCCAATCTGTTTGCATCAGTCGCGCCCGTCTACCTGACTCGCCGCCGACGATCACCCAATCGATTCCGCTCAGGTTCATGCCGCGAACACTGGAGAGGAGGGGCTCCACGGATAAGAATTTCACCCGGGCCGGAACCCGGCGTAGATCGTCGATACGTTGATAGACTTGCGCGTTTTCGATCGAAACCCCCATCCAGATATTCGGCGACCAGTTGAGATGCGAACTCAGTTGCGCTAATCTTTGGGAACGCTTTGTTAGTATTTGAAATGTGTGGTGCGGACATCGGCGCATCACGTCGAAAACTCGCTGAATAAAGGATTCCGGAACGTCGTCATGGAAGAGGTCGCTCATTGAGTTGACGAAATAGATCGTCGGCTTCCGGCGCCTCAGGGGAATTGCCAGGCGATGCTCATGTATTTTAACCTCGTTGAATTGCCCCCATTGCGTTTCGAAGCGCCGGGTGAGGGCTTCGGCATAGCAGTATTTGCAGCCGGAGCTGACTTTGGTGCAACCGGTTGTCGGATTCCAGGTTGCTTCGGTCCATTCAATGGAAGATTGTACGGCCATGTTCAGTCTCTATACCTGTCGAAGATTTCGGACACGATTTTGGCGCCTGTTGCATTCGGTGATGCGAAAAGGACGTAGTACACTACGGCCCCGCGGGAATTTTTCATCGGCAACGGGTCTGCGACGTATTGGAACCCTGCAACGTTTTTGAGGCGCTGGCGAAACCCTTCGGCGATAGTTTCATTGTCGGTTTTTTCGGAGACAGGCCCGAAGAGATCTTGTTGAACATTGTAGGCAATGGATCTCCATGATTCATCTCCCCAAAAGCGGTTCATACGCTCGACATTTGCTGCGGAAACGGAATCCTGATTCTTTCGGAAGACGTTGCGGTTCATATCCATAATCGGGAAGTTCAAAAAGATCTCAATACGGCCACTCAGTCCCGCGGTTTGGAGGATTTGCCAGTCCAATTGTAAGCCGTAAGGGTCCAGAATACACAGGCAGCGCATGTAGCGGTCCCTCAGTAACTGCGGAAAAACCTGTTTCAAGAGGATATCGTTGCAGTCGCCCTCATAATACCTGGCGTCCGGGTGATCGCCGGCCTTTTGACGAAGGTGTTGAATCTTGGCGGAATTCATATCAATGAAATGATATCCGCGAAACGGTGGCCGGGTGCGCAAAGCGATAATCGGGCTGCCTTCGATTGGCCTGCGGCCTTCTTTTGATAGGTGCAGTCCGGCCCCCGAAAAAGCGTCCACATAGTGATGACGAAAGTATCCCTGTGCGCTCAAGATTCTGGAATAAGCGGAGGCATACTTGCGGATGACCTCAAGTTTTATTTCAGACCACGGTCCGATTTCGTCCGGATCGAACTGTAATTCCTCGTCTGACATCACCGATCCCCCTTTTGATCGGCAGTATACCAGAGGGGTGTGACATTTTTTGATTCGAGGCGCAGACATTCTCAACCGGCTTCCCCCCGCCAATCGCACCGCTGCTCATTTCCCGTGACCTTCCCGATACCCCCGCGTCTCAAGTTTCGCGTGACGTACCCACCCCACCTTCTTAACCTGGATTCGGACATCCCTGCATGAAAAACGCCATCTCCTATTTTGTCCGGAATCCGCTCTTTGCCTGGCTGGCCATCACCTTTCTGTTCCTCGCGGGCGGTCTGGCCGTCGTTTCCATGCGCAGCGCCGCGTTCCCCGACGTGGATTTCCAGCAGGCGAAGATTACCACCGTCTTCCCCGGCGCGCCACCGGCGGACGTCGAACAACTCGTCACCATACCAATAGAAGAAAAGATCAAAGAAGTCGACGGACTGGAAGAGGTGCAGTCCGTTTCGCGGCAGTCCGTGAGCGAGATCACGGTCAAAGTCGATCTGGAAGAGGATGATCCGGCCGAGGTCCTGGAAGAGGTTCGCCGCGCCATAGATCAGGTGAACGATCTGCCGGCGCAGGTTACGGATCGGCCGCTCTTCGAAGAGCGCAAGTCCGGCAGTTTTCCGATCCTGGAGTTCGCGGTCTACGGCGACGTCAGCGAAATCGAACTCTATGAATCGGCGAAACTCCTCGAACGCGAACTGGAAAAGGTCGAGGGCGTGGCCCGGGTGGATCTCTTCGGCTCCCGGGATCGCGAATGGCACGTCCTCGTAAACCCGGACGCCCTGGAACGCAACTTCCTCTCGCTCTCGGAAGTGAATCGATCGATTGCCATGCGCAACGTCAACATCCCCGGCGGCACCCTGGCCCGGGGCAAGGCCCGAAACATTCGCACCACCGGCGAGTTCGAAAACGCCGACGAAATCCTGTCTTTGCCCGTTCGTTCCAACGACATCGGCGGAATGATTCGCGTGCGCAGTTTCGCCACCGTGAGCGATACCTTCGAACGCCCGGAGTTCCTCGCGTCCGTTGAAGGCAAACCCGCGATCAACCTGCTGGTCCTCAAGAAAGTCAAGGCGGACATCCTGCGCACGGCGGCGCGGGTGAACACGGCCATCGAAGCGGCCGAGGGCAAAGCGGCCGCGAACGGAGCAGAGGCCGTCGAGGGTTATCTGCCGGATGCCGTGAGTACGCTCATCATCAACGACGAGTCGAAGCGCACGGCCCACCGCCTGGACGTGGTGCAATCCAACGCGCTGTTGGGTTTCGCGTTGGTCGTGTTGATCCTCATGGCCTTCTTAACCGTCCGCGATGCAGTGTTAACGTCCCTGTCTCTGCCGTTTACGCTGCTCGGCACTCTGTTCGTCTTTCCGGCCTACGACATCACCTTCAACCTGGTGTCCATGCTCGGCATCATCATTTCGTTGGGCATGCTGGTGGACAACAGCATTGTAATTTCGGAAAACATCTATCGCTATCGTGAAGAGGGGCTCGATCCCGAGGAGGCCTCGGCCCGGGGCGCCTCGGAACTCGTGGTCCCCATCATCGGCACGTACCTCACGACCATTGCCGCCTTCGCTCCCATGCTCGTCATGTCCGGGCTCATGGGCAAATTCGTGTGGCAGATCCCCTTCGTGGTCATCTGCACGCTCAGCGTAAGTTTGATTGAATCGTTCTTTCTGTTGCCGGCCCGGGTGGCGCGCTTCGGCAAATCGCTGCAAACGGACGCACAGCCGCGCAGGCACGTCATTCGCAACGCCTTCGATACCGGCTTCACTGCGATTCGAAACGGCTTTGAATGGTTCGTCGCGTTGATGGTGCGTCGGCGTTACATCTCTTTCGGCGGCATCATCGGTCTTCTGATTCTCGCGATCTTTTTACAAACGCAGATGAAGTTCAACCTGTTCCCTCGTGAGGGCGTGGAAGCCTTCATCGTCAAGGTGGAGTTCGAGCCCGGCGTGCGAGTCCAGGATACCATGCAACGCATGGAGTACGTCGAAAATCTCATTCGGCGGATTCCCGACGACGAGCTGGAAAGCTACACGGTGAAGGCCGGCATTCAGCAGCAGGATTCTCAGGACATATTAACTCGCGTCGGCGAGCACTTAGGCATGGTGCAGGTGTTTCTCACGCCGGAGTTGCAACGGGATCGCCTGGCCAAAGACATCATCGCGGGCTTCGAGGACGAGCTGAATCAAATCCCCGACGCCGTAAACGTTTTCGTCGAAGAGGTGGTGCCGTCGCCGCCCATCGGCGCGGCGGTGACCCTGGCAGTGGAGGGCGACGACTACGATACGCTCCAGAAGATCGCCGACGACGTTAAGGCCTTTTTGCGTAACGATCTGGACGGGGTGCGGAACATCGCCGACGACTACAACCCCGGCCGCGAAGAGTACGTCATCCGCCTGGATGAAGGCGTGGCCGCCCGGGCCGGCGTGGATACACTCCAGGCCGCGCAGTTGATCCGCACGGCCTACGAGGGCAACGAGGTCGCCACCATTCGCCGGGGCACGGACGAAATCACCATCCGGGTCCTCTACGACGACGCCCATCGCGGCGACGTGGACGCCCTGGGCGCCGTCCGCCTGGTGAACCGCAGCGGCCTGCATACGGAGCTGCGCACCATTTCCCGTACCGAGGTCCGGACCGGGCCGGAGTCTTTGCGGCACTTCGACTTCGAGCGCGCGGTCACCGTCACGGCGGACGTGGACGATGCTAAAATTACATCGGTAGAAGCTAACGCGGCAGTCTTTGAGAAGTTCGCGAACATCTCCACGGAATATCCCGGCTACGCCATTCGTTTTCGCGGCGAGCAGAAGAGCACCGAAAAGAGCATGGCCAGTCTCGCCCGGGCCGGCGTGGTCGCCTTCTTCGCGATCTATGCCATTCTGGCCGTCATCTTCAAGAGCGCCCTCAAGCCGCTCATCATTTCGCTCACGCTGCCGCTGGGACTCATCGGCGTGAGCATCGGATTCCTGACGGCCGGCAAGGCGCTGAGCTTCTTCGCCATGATCGGCATGATCGGCCTCGCCGGGGTGGTCGTGAACTCTTCGATCGTCCTCGTGGACTTCATCGAGCAACTGCAACGCGAGGGCCGGGATCGTTACACGGCGCTGAGCGAAGCGGCGGGCATTCGTTTCCGGCCGATCCTGCTCACCACGCTCACGACCATGGCCGGCCTGTTGCCGACGGCCTACGGCATCGGCGGTTCGGATCCGGTGTTGATCCCCATGACGCTCGCTCTCGCCTGGGGCCTGTCGACGGGCACGTTCGGGGCGCTAATATTAATTCCGTGTATGTTTGCGATCGGCTACGACATCCAGGATTTTCTCGGGCGGCGCATGAACGGCGGAAGTGCGGGTGTGAGCAGCGCGCAGGTGAGTGCGATGAGTCAGGACGATGCGGGGGCGAGCCTGTACGATGAGCCGGCCAATCGCGGGCGCGGACGTACGCCGCGCGCGGGGAAGTGAATCAACCCTCCGCGCTCTTCCGCTTACCCTCGATCTCCACCTGCCGCAAAAACAACGACAGCATCGTGTAGATCGATTGCAGCAAACCTGCGTCTGCGTCGGCGAAACGAACGGAGATCATCCATCTGCCGTTTTCCCACCAGCAACGTTCGCAATGCGTGAGGCATTCGAAGTGCAGGCTGCGATCGTTGCGGGAGCGCAGGACCACAAAGACCGGTGTGCCGCGGCAGACACGGCCGTCTACGCCGAAGGTCAGGCCGCCGCAACGCGGGGCACGCCGACGTTCCGTCGGATGGACCCGGGCCGTGCCGCTTTCATCGATGCGATAGCGCACCGTAAAGACGGCGTCGACCTCGGGAAAACTTTCGTTACCGAACATCATAAGCGAGACTCTGTGTGATTAGACGAATGCAAGCTCCACGGGATCGCCGCTTCGGTTCAAATTCTTCGTGACACGCGGGCCCTGGTGCGCCGCACTGGTGCGGCCCCGCAATTTCATATAAAAGTAACCGATCTGCAACGTGAAATCATTCCGAACAGTCGATACTTGCAATCATAGATGATCCGTACTGTTTTTCCTTCATCTATTCTGGCCGCGGCGATATTGGCCGCGTTAGCTTTCCCGCTCTCCGTCTCCGCATCCGGCTGGGAGACCTGCCGTTCCGACTGGCAGCGCTACTGCAACTCTGTCGGCGATCAGTACTCCGTCTTTCAATGTCTGCAAGAACGCGAGGAGGACCTGGCTCCCGTGTGTCGGCAGTTTCTCAGCAAGGAGCACGCCCGACTGCGGGCCGGTGCCCGGAAGTCCTGCGGTGACGATTACGCGCGACTCTGCTGGTATGTGGTGCCGGGAGACGGTCGCATCTTCCGCTGCCTTCAGGGACAACTGGAACGGTTGTCCTCGGACTGTCGGGCTCACTTCGATACGCTGCCGGATATCAGTGGATCGGCGGGCCACTTCTATACCCTGTAAAATTGATAGTTTTACCGCGGACGCATTGCCTTTCGTTCAGGAACTACAAAGATTCGCGAAAATAAACGATTTTGTATTGAAACCAATGCCGCCTGAGCGGTATCACACCGGATCATGAGGAGTTTCTTGCGTTCACTTCAGGGCCGGCTGGTTACGTACTTTCTAATTCTGAGCGTAGTCCCCCTGTTCATCGTCCTCGTTGCCACCACAGCCGGGAACCAACTTCTCATTCAGGCCACCATTCGCGAAGAGGTCGAAGTTCTGGCCGCCGCGAAACACCATTCGTTGAACCGCCACGTGGATATGATGCTGCGTCAGGCGGCGCAACTGGCGGACGATCCCGCGCTGCGCGGATGTGTGGCCGCGGATTTCGGCGGGGCGTCCTGCGGTGAGGCCGACGCCGCACTGCGTCGTTTCCAGGAAGGCAACTGGGGCCTGTACCATCACATCATGCTCGCCGACGGAAGCGGCCGGGTGCGCCTCAGTCCCCGGCACGGCAGTCGCAACAATCATCATCTCGGCCAGGACATCAGTGTGGCCGAGGGTTTTGACGAGGGTCGTCGCACGCCCACCGTTTCCGGCTTCTTCGGTTTCGAAGAAAATGACCACTATCATCAAATGCTATTTTATCCGGTGCGCGGCGGCGCGGGCGTCCTGGTGCTTGAAGTGGAGATTCAGTTCATCTACGATATGTTGTTCGAAAGCTTTGCGTGGCGGGACTACGGTCGGCTCGTGTTGTTTACGCCGGACGGTCATCGGGTGGTGCGCAATCGTGAGGAGGTCGCGGGGGTTGCCGACCACGGAGGTCTGCACGCCATGCAGGAGATGCTGGACGAAAGGACGCGGAACAACAAGGTCGAAGCGGAGGAGGCCGGCGACGATACCATGCTGGTCGCCGGATCGTACCGCAACGAGAAAGGACAACGCGTCCTCGGTGCTTACGTCCGCGGGGATCGGCCCTGGATCCTCGCGGTGGAAATCGAAGAGGCGCGCATCTATCGTCCGCTCTACTTCAGCGCGCTCATTGCTCTGCTCGTGTCTCTGGCGGCGACCGCGGTCATCATTACCGCGGTGTGGTACGCCAGCCGGCGTCTCACGCGACCGATTACGGCGCTGGCGGACCAGTTCCGGAACCTGGCCGCCGGCGAAAGCGATCTGCGCGTGCGCATCGAATCCAACGTCGGCCAGGCGGAGATCGACGGTCTCGCCCGGGACTTCAACACGTTCCTGGAACAGCTCGGTGAGATCGTCCAGGACGTGCAGAATACCTCGGCATCGTCGATGGAAGCCGCGGAATCCTTAAGTGGTAGCGCCATGACATTAAAGAAGCGCGCCACGAGTACGGCGCAGCAGATCCAGGAAGCCGCCGCCACGGTGGAAGAGATATCCAGTTCGTTTGAGAACGTCGTCCAGCTCGTGGACCGCCAGTACGATTCAATCACCGTCAGTTCGCTGTCGACAAAGGAGATGGACGCATCGCAGCAGCACATCGGAAGCAACGTCGCCGAGTTAAAGAAACTCAGCGATCGCGCCGGAGAACTGGGCAGTCGCGGCGAGGGTGTGTTGCGTACGGCGGTGGAAAGTATCGCGGCGACCCGCCAGACCGGCGAACGCATTCGCGAGATCCTGGGAATGATCGAAGAGGTTTCGGATCGCACGAACCTGCTGGCGCTCAACGCGTCGATTGAAGCGGCCCGGGCCGGGGAAGAAGGCCGCGGATTCGCGGTGGTGGCCGGTGAAGTCTCGCGCCTGGCCGATACGTCCGCGGAGTACTCCGGGGAAATCCAGGAACTTACCGCGCAGACCCTGGAACACCTGCAACGCAACTCCGAGCGCATCGACGAGGTGAGCGAGGTCCTCACCGGCCTGGTCGAAGTCATCCGTTCGGTGGAGAACTACGTGAGCGGCATCAACGAGGCGGTCAGTGCGCAATCGGAAAAGACCGGCGATCTGGGCGAGGCCATGGAGTCCCTGGAAAAAGACGCCTCGGATATGCGCACGCTCAACCGCGAGCAACTGAAGGCGGCTCAGGACATCAACGACGGTCTGCAAAGTATTTCCGGCATCGCCGACGATCTTTCGCAGTTGTCCGCGAACCTCGACGAAACCGCCGGCCGCGTCACCCGTCTCGGCCGCTCCATCGAAGCGACGCTCCGTCGATTCGCGACGTGATGATCCCCTTTGCTGACACGACCCGATCTTAAGTATAAGTGGTCTGAAGTTAGGTCGGGCGCGGGGGCACGCCCAAGCTAACTTCAATTATTTTACCCTTAAGCTCGGGGCATCCACGAACTACGGATCATCAATGCGACACTCGATTTCTGCCGGCGCGTTTGCTTTTGTACAGCAGACCGTCGATGCGTGAATAGAAGCCGTCCGTGCGTTCGCCGCGGGCGTGTTGGCCGCAGCCGATGGAAACGGTAACATGCAGTGAGCGGCCGTTAAAGGCGATGCTCAGCGCGGCCAGGCGCGAGCGGATTTTCTCGGCGGTGGTGACGGCCCCGTCCAGTTCGGTCTCGGGCAACAAAATCAGAAACTCCTCGCCGCCGGAGCGCGCGACCAGGTCGGCCTTGCGGGTGTGCTGCTGCAAACATTCGGCTACGCGCATGAGCACCTCGTCCCCGGCCAGATGGCCGTGCTCGTCGTTGACTTCTTTAAAGAAGTCCAGGTCCACCATGAGCATGCTGAACGTGGAACTGTAGCGTTCCGCGCGTTCGATTTCCTTTTCAAGTTCCTGAAAAAATACGCGGCGGTTCCACAGGCCGGTCAACGGATCGGTGGCCGCGAGTTCATTGAGTTTCGCTTCGTAGCCGGCCTTGTACAATGAAGCGGAGAGCACGGGCGCGAACAGATCGATGTGCTCGCGTTCCTGTTCCGAGAAGGCATCACCGGCGGTGCGGAAAAAGTACACGGCACCGAGGATGCGGTTTTCGGACATGATCGGCGCACCGATAAACGTAAACGCGCCCAACTGCGTGAACTCCGGTTGCGAGAGGCGATGACCGGCGTAGTCTTCAATGATGAACGAATTCGTGTTGTGATAGATGAGGCCGTAGGGTGTGTCCAGGGCCGGCGTGCGAAATTCCTGGAAGTCCGCCATGACCTTCGGATCCTTACTGAACAGATGGGCGAAGCGCAGCGTATCGTCCTCGCTTTCGTGCAGAGCGATGACGGCCAGGTCTGCCGTGAGCAGTTCCGCCGTTCCGGAGAGCGCGGTTTCGATGGTCCGATCGGCGCCCTGTTCGGTGAGCAGGCGCGTGAGCAGGCCGTTGACGCGGCTGCTCAATTGGACGGTGGCGTCCAGGCGGCGGTCCGCGGCCCGGCGCGGTCCCTCGACTCCGGTAAAGGTCGTAATGATCATGGGCGCGGCGCCGCGTCCCAGCGGGCTTGAGGAAACCAGCATGTACCCACCGACGCTTTCCAGGTAATACACCTCCTCGTGCGGAGCGTTGGTGGCCAGGGAACGCTGGAACGGCGCGTCCTGAAAGGCCGTGCTCTCGTTCTCTTTGCGGGCGCGCCATTGGGCCGGGGGCAGCGGCCGGCCGCGGAGTTCCCGCGCGTCCTGTTCGCTGAGCTGCAACACCCGGCGCGCCGTAGCATTCATGCGCACCAGGTTACCGTTGGAATTCAACAACAGGATGCCGGTGGGAATGAGTTCGAAGATGCCCGTCAGCAGTTCCTCGCGCTGGCGTAGATTGAGATCGAGCAACACGCCCGGCGTGAGATCGCGGCAGACGAGCAGGGCGCCCTCGACTTCGCCGCTCTCGCGGCTTTCCACGGGGATGGCGGTCAGCACGGCATGCAGGCACTCACCGGTTTTATGGATCAACTGCACGTCGTCCGAAGCGACGATCTCCCCGTCTTCCAGCGCCGGGCCGTAGATGCGATCCAGGATCTCCGCGTCCGAAAGCGCCGCGACTCCGGGATTCTTACGTTGTTCTGCCTCGCGATCCACCAGGATGAGGCCGCGAAAATCCCGACCGCGCAGTTCCGAGCGCGGCCGACCCAGTAAACGACACGCTGCCTGGTTGGCGTAGCTGATGCGATGCTCTCTGTCCACCGAGACGATGGCGTCGCTCACCGCGTTTAATAAGTAGTAGTTGGTTTCGAGTTTGTCCGGAGAGACGAACGTGAGTCCGACTGCATCCACGCGTCCTTCAGGTTGCCAGGCGTCATACTGCATGTTCGGGGATGCTCACGTCCCGGTCACGGCGGAGTTCCGCGCCGGATCATACATCGTAGCATCGTCCTTCTGCCCGGCAAGTCTTTTGCAAAATCGCCCCGACCGCACTTTTTCGCTGGAACAATATACGGTATCGTATAATTCTGACACAAGTTATACGATGCCGTATAAAAGGAGGTCGAATGCTGCTCGATCACTACTGTCCGGAGTACGATTATAACGAGGTGCATGCCGGCCGGTTGCCGGGCACTCCGGCGGAGAACTACGCCCTCGTACGACGCCTGGACTTCAGTTCGTCCTGGATCATTCGCATGCTCTTTTTTCTGCGCGGCCTCGACGCGAGCGCCCTCAGTCTGGATGCCATGCTGGCCGGAGACGAGTTCGGCATGTTGCAGGAAGATCCCCCGCACGAGTACGTCGTCGGCGGCCTGGTGAGCCCCCGGCTCAAGGCCGTGGCAATCACTTCGACCGAACACTTCCTGGAGTTTCAGGAGCCCGAGGCCATGAAGCTCGCCTGGAACTTTATCCTGAAGCCCGGCGACGGCGACACCGTGGTTACGACGGAAACCCGGGTGCTCTGTCTCGGCAGTAAGATGAAACGCAAGTTTGCCGTGTATTGGTTTTTCATTCGCCCGTTCAGCGGTCTGGTGCGTCTGGAGATGTTGCGCGGCCTGCGCCGGGAGTCCCGGCACCGGACAACGACATGAAAGATCGCAAGAACGTCAGCGTCGAAGATTGGTTGTACGCCGGCTTACTGGCGTTTGCCGAAGGCGGTGAGGCCGGCGTGCGCGTGGAAAGAATCGCGCAGAGCCTGGGGGTCAGCAAGGGCAGTTACTATTACTACTTCTCGTCGCGGCAGGAATACCTTGAGCGCATGCTGGACTATTCTCTGCAAATCGGTACCCAGGACTTCATTGATCGGGCGTCCGGGGCCGGCGACCCTGTGGAGCGTCTGCGTGTGCTGACGCTCGCAGTCTTTCAGGATCGCCGCGAGCGGGACTTCGATTTTCATCTACGTGATTATGCCCGCCGCAGCGAATTCGCCGCGCGTATCGTGAAGCGCACCGATCGGCAGCGCATCGAATTTGTACGGAACCTTTTGATCGAAGCCGACGTGGTGCCCGGAGAAGCGCTCTTGCGTGCGGAGATTTACTATAATTATTATCTGGGATGGTACCAACGACGCAAGGACGTGCAGCCGGGACGCCGGGAACTGCGAGCGCAGTTGGAGATCGTTGCCCGCATTGCGGGCGTGGACCTGACCGGCGCTCCGGACCCGGCGCGGCGAACCGCGGCACGCGGTCTCCAAAAGAATTGACATACACCGTGCGATCCACTTCCGGCCGGCGGATCGGGTTGACAGAGAGCCTTCGTCGCCGTTCCCTGTCACCATGTCTGACGTAACCATCGGTGTAATCGGCGGCTCCGGATTGTACGATCTGGACGGCCTCGAAGTCAAAGACGAGGTGTTCCCGGAAACTCCCTGGGGCAAACCCTCGGACTCCATCGTCATCGGCGAGTTCGGCGGCAAGCGCCTGGCCTTTCTGCCCCGCCACGGTCGCGGTCACTTTTTGCCGCCGCACCAGGTTCCCTGGCAGGCAAACATCGCTGCCCTCAAAATGCTCGGCGTCGAAGAGATCGTCGCCTTCTCCGCCGTGGGTTCGTTGCGCGAAGAGCTGCCGCCCCGGGACTTCATCCTGCCAAATCAAATCATCGACCGCACCAAAGGCATTCGCCCGTCGACGTACTATGAAGACGGCATCGTCGTGCACGCCACGTTCGGCGATCCCTTCAGCGACTATCTGCGCGACATCATCTGGGCCAAACGCGACGCCCTGGAGAACGCCACCATGCATCGAGACAAAACGCTCATCTGCATGGAGGGCCCGGCCTTCTCCACTCGTGCCGAGTCGAACATGTACCGCCAGCTCGGCGGCGACATCATCAACATGAGTTCCATTCCCGAATCGAAGCTGGCCATGGAACTGGAAATCAGCTATCAAATGGTCTGCATGTCCACGGACTACGACTCCTGGAAGATTGAAGAAGAAGCCGTGACCGCCGAGGAGATCATCCGTGTGCTGGGAGACAACTCCGCCAACGGAAAGAAGCTGCTCGCCGCGATCATTCCCGACCTCGGCACGCAGTCGAACCCGCGCAAGGGCAGCGTGAAAAACGCGGTCATCACCGCCCCGGACAAACGTAATCCCGAGACGGTCAAGAAACTCAATCAGGTCCTGCCCGGTTACTTCTAACATGCCCGGCGCCGCTCGCACTACCCTATGCGTGCTAATTGTTAGTGCGCTTGTGTTAACGGCGCCGGCGTCGCTGCGTTCCCAGGCCTTTTTGCTGCAACCCGGCTCCGGGGCGGGGCTGCAGGGCGAAAAGTTCCCGAGTCCCCGGGACCCGTCCTACGTCGCGCCGGTCCTGCCCCAGGGCGTGCGCGAGGACGCCGGTGATTCCCTGGAAGACCCGGCGTTGCTGCTCGCCACCGGCGGCCTCGAAGGCGGCGGCGGGGATCTGCTGTCCGTCTTCACCGAGCGTCGTCGGCGCCAGCAGGAAGCCGCGCGCCGCAACGACCGCTACGGAGAACAGCGCGCCCTCGACCTGGAAGAGGCGGGCCAGGAACGCGTACTGGCCGAGCAGTCGGTGCTCAATCAATTCGGCGATCGTGGTTTCCCGCGGGGCCTCGGTTCTCCGCCGCAGTACACCGAAACGCCGGCCCGTCGCTTTGGAATCATCTGGGGTCTTTCCATGCCCATTACCACCGGCTTCGCCGCCGCTCTCTACGAACTTGCCGGGCCCGGCATCCGTACCAACGGCGCGCCGGACTACGCGGCCCTGGGCGGCGTCTTCGCCGGCGGTGCCCTGCTGGCTGCTTTCATTGCGTACTACGATTACGATGAGATGCAGCAGCTCTACGCGCATCGCCAGGCCCACGCCGCGCACCGCCGTTATTTAATGAGCCGGGACGGGCCGCGCGGCGCCAAGGGCGCCCTGGGGGGCGACAACAACGTCTCGTACCTGGAACGCGCGGAACGCCCGCACGCGAGCCTGGATGCAAGCGTCATCTTGAAGCAGTACTCAGCCGCTAACTTCCCCACCGTAGATGTTAATCGAGGGCGAGACGAACACCGGGCCGCCCTCGGCTGGAGCTTTCGCTTTTGATGCGTTTGTTTCGTTGCGCGGTACTGTTGGTGTTGGTGGGCACGGCCTGCGGCCGGGCGGATGACGCAGCGATTCCCGTCGGTGATCTGGGGCCCATGCGCGTTCTGGCCTATAACGTGCAGTGTCCGTTCTGCAATTACGATTTCATCTGGCCGTTTCGCTTACAGGAAATGGCGGTTTCGTTTTTCTTTCACCAGCCCGATCTCGTCGCCGCGCAGGAGTTGATCACCGACTACGACGCCGCGCATTTTCAGGACGCCCTGGGCTGGAATCGCGAAACCGGCGAACGTTATTTCGCCCGGATCTGCCGCGCGCACTGCGACAGTGCCATCTTTTATCGGAAGAGCAAGTATCGCGAGCTGGAGCGCGGCAGTGTGTGGCTCACGAACTGGCCGCCGCGGAAAATTCTCTGGGCCCGCCTGGAACAAAAGTCCAACGGCGCGCAGTTTATCTTCGCCAGTACGCACTTCGACAACCATCAACCGAATCAGGAACGCAGCGCCCGCCTCGCCGCGGCATGGGCCTTCGAGTGGCTGAACCGCGGTGTGCCGGTCATACTGGCCGGCGACTTCAACTCGTCGTTGTCCGGCCGCGCCACGGTCAAGGACGGTACCAGGGCCGCGTCCGCCGCCGGTTTCGCGCTGCTCGCCGGCACCTTCACGAACGCCTACGAACTTTCACCACGCTGCGAGATTCACACGAACCACACGGATCCCGCGACGAACGTCTTTCGATTTGAAGAGGCCATCGATCACATCTGGTTGCTTTCGCCGCACGGCGGAATACGGGACGCCGGCTGGAGCGTCGACAACTGGCTCGTCAACTATCGCTGGTTCCGCCATCCGCACGCCCCGCGGGTCTGGTATCCCTCGGATCACTGGCCGATCATGGCCGAACTGAGCTGGAGCGCGGACGATCGAAAAGCAACGCCGGCGGTTGCTAAGAGTGATTGCGTAATTGTTAAGACGGAGTTGTAATTCGGAATTCTTCGCGCCACCGAGTGCGAAGCACGGAGGGGAACGCGCATACAAGCATTACTTTCCTATAAGTTAACGTTGCGTTTTTTGGCCTGGAATCATGGCAGAATTAAAGCGAGACTTTTTGGGCGCCTCGCCGCCTTCGGCGGCGACCGGGCTTTCCAGGGCTCCGCGCTACGCGCTTCGGTCCTCCGCTACGCTCCGGACTCGCGGCTGCGCCGCGACCCTTCCAATCCCTGGCGCGAAGAGATGCAAATTCGCGGGTATCACTGTTTGATAGCGACATCGTCTCCCGCGACTTTTTGGTCAGCCCCCGCAGCGAAGGATCCCGGAGCGCGAAGCGCGGAGGGGAACATCACTCCGGCTTCGCCTGCGGTCCTCCGCTTCGCTCCGGGAGCAGTTTTGTCACGTCGATTCCTCCGCATCCTCCCCGAACGAAAGCAAATGCCCGTCCGGATCGCGCAGGCTGAACTCCAGCATTCCGTAGAACGTCGTCTCCAATGGCGTAACATCACATCCGCGTGACTTAAGCGAGGCGTGTAGAGCACGGACATCTTCCGGATAAAAGTAATAGATCGCGGAAAAATCGTGTTTGTCCCCGCCGGGGAGCGTGTGCGGGAGGGCCGGCCCCGCTTCGGTGCCCGCGAGCATGAGTAGCACCGGGCCCGCGCGGAGTTGGGCCCAGTTCCATTCGCGGATGGTGTCGGCTTCCGTGAGGACTTCGAAGCCCAGGGCGTCGCGATAAAAGGCGAGGCTGCGCCGGACATCCTGCACGGCGATCATGGGAATCATGTTGCGGTAGGCTACGGTCATGGCTCAGGCTGTGCTGCGGATTCGCGCCGTCCAGTACTTGCGGCATTTTGCTTGACCCGGCCGTCCCCGGCAGGGCCCCTGAAGAACGATGGCGAGCAAACGCAAGAAGACCGGCAAGTCCACCGGTTCGAAAAAGAAAAAGTCTTCCACAAAGTCCCGGTCGTCGAAGTCCGGCGGATCGTCCCGGCCCCGGCCCCCGTCCCAGGCCGTGCGGGCCGCCCTGAAGGACGAAGGGATCGACGACATCACCCTGCTCAATGTCCACAAGTACCCGGAGTCCGTACCGTCCTCCGTCGTTTCCTTCGTGCGCAACGACCGCAATTCCCAGCGCCGGCTGGAGGAATTGATCAAGGGCCTGCCGGGCGGCAAGCGCGGCCAGAGCAGCTTCAATCAATTGTTCCAGCAAAAGATGGATGAGAACCCGGCACCGCCGCCGTCCACCCGCCGTTCCGGCGATGAAGAAGGCGACGAGAGTCAGGAGGAGGCCCCGGCCTCCGGCGGCGGCGACATCCAGCCCGCCGAGTATCGTCCCCGGGCCGGCGGGGAGTCCGGCGGCGTCGGCGGATTTTTACGGAAACTCTTTTCGTGAAACCACTGGGCATCGGCATCCTCGGCCTCGGCACCGTCGGTCGCGGTCTGCTGCAAATCCTGCGCGAACAGGCGACGCTTCTGCGTTCTCGTTCGGGTCTTGAAATGCAGGTGCGTCACGTCTTCGATCGTTCCTGGCAGAAGAAGCTGGAGATCCTGGGCGACACCCCGGCCTCGGACAATCTCGAAGAAGTCCTGCGCCATCCGGACATCGACGTCGTCGTCGAACTCATCGGCGGCATCGAGCCGGCCTACGATTACGTACGCGAGGCGTTACGTCGCGGCAAACACGTGGTGACCGCGAACAAGGCGTTGCTCGCGCGCCACGGTAACGAACTCTTTCAACTTGCATACGAACAAAAGCTGAACATCGGCTTCGAGGCGGCCGTGGCCGGAGCATTGCCGGTCATTCGTAACATGCGCCGATCTTTCATTACGGATAATGTCAGCACCATCGTCGGCATTCTCAACGGCACGAGTAATTTCATTCTCACGCGCATGATGGACGACGACATGGATTACGACGAGGCCCTGGCGCTCGCCCAGGAACGCGGCTTCGCCGAGGCGGATCCCACGTTCGATGTCGGCGGATACGACGCCGCGCAGAAGCTCGCGATCCTCGCGGCCCTGGCCTTCGATACTTCGATCTCCGAGGACGCGGTGGTGGTCGAGGGCATCGATCGCATTCGCCACATCGATCTCGACTTCGCCGCGGGATTGCGGCGCGTGGTGCGCCCGCTGTCCATCGCGAAACGTGACCCGGACGGTCGCATCTCCCTGCGCGTGCATCCCGGAATGATTCCCGGAGACCATCCGCTTGCGACCATCGACGAAGAACGCAACGCCGTATTGATGGAGACGTCCAACAGCGGACCCTCGTTGATCATGGGGCTGGGTGCCGGCGCGCGGCCGACGGCGGCGGCGGTGATCAGCGACCTGGTTTTTCTGGGCGGTTGTCATCCCGAGCATTCGCAGATCTGGTTATCCGGTTCCGAACCTCCGCAATTGGTTACGGAGTACGAGTATCGGTTTTATCTGCGCTTCGAAACGGAAGATCGTCCCGGCGTGCTGGCGGAGATTGCCGGCATCCTGGCGAAAGAGGATATCTCGATCGCCCAGGTGCATCAGAACGAAGCGGCGGAGCCGGCGAACATCGTCGTGGTCACTCACTCCGCGGATGAGGCGGCGTTGTTTCGCGCCCTCGATACGATCAACGATCTCAGCTCGGTGCTGGCCCCGGCGACGTTCATTCGCATGAAAGAAGATTTTCAGGAAGACTTCGAGGAAGATTGGAGCCCCTGAGCTTTCGCATTGTGCGCCATGACCTTCCGGACGGGTCCGCACACTTTGACGTCTTTCTGCTGACGCCGGAAGATCCGCTGCCCACCCTGGAGCTGGCGGATGCGCCGCAACTCCGGAAACTCCTGGCCGACGGTGGGGCAGACGTCGGCGGGCCCTGGGTTGCCCGCGCCGTGGTGGGGGGCGACGCGGGTTTTTCCGCGGTCCGTAAGGCCGACCACCGGGGCATCTACCGGGAGTACCAGGGGCCGATTTCCGGCGGTCGCGGCGAAATACGCGAGGTCGGCCGGGGACGCTGGGAGGCGGCGGTTCCGGAAAATCCCGGCGACAGCGTGTGGATTTCCCTTGAATCGTTGCCTGGGATTGGCTAATTTTGGCGCGTGGTGCGCTTTTTTTATGGTGGAAGGGCCCGGATTCGATAAAATTCGACAGCCGACGTATAATTCTTTCGTCCTATTTTCTCAGCAGGTGATGGGATGGGACTTCAATCAACCGCCGAAACCGGGGCGTCACGGCCGCCTCTGAATTCTCTGATGCGCGAAGCAGAATCGTTCTGGAACGGAGACAGTCCGGGCAACCTGGTGTTCCCCGACTTGCAGCTCGCCTTCGAAAAGGGCGAGGGCGCCGCGAAGCCATGTCTTGTCGTGCACTTCATCGGCAAGATCAGCAACAGCAACTCCTACGAACTCAACCGCAAAACCCACGTATTCTTTGAACACCAGTATCCCATGATCTTCGACCTCTCGCGCCTCGAGTACATCAACTCCAGCGGCGTGGCGATCCTCTTCTCCGTCTTCTTTCGTTCGCAACAGAACGGCCACCGCCTCATCATCGGCGGTGTTCATCCCTTCCTCAAACGCGTGTTTAACTTAATGGATCTGCCGGACGGCCTCGTTGTGCTTGACAGCCTTGCCGAAGCCAGGGCCACGATCTAATCCGGCAAATTCGCCCCGGATTGTCCATGCCCGTTCCCTTTATTGATCTCAAACGTCTCGAAGACGGCTTCCTCGATCGCTGGATGGAGAAGCTGCGAACCATGTCCGAAAACACCGCCTTCATCGGCGGCCCCGAAGTCGCACAGCTCGAAGACACTCTGAAAAACGAAAACAACGTCGCTCACGCGATCAGTTGCGCCAACGGCACCGACGCCCTGCAACTGGCTCTCCGTGCCGCAGGTGTCGGCCGGGGGGATACGGTCCTCCTGCCGGACTTCACGTTCTGGGCCACCTTCGAAGCCGTGGTCAACGTCGGCGCGGACCCCGTTACCGTGGACATCGATCCCGCGGAAGTACACCTGGACTTCGATCTCTTCGCGCAGGCCATCGATGAGTACAAACCTAAAGCTGCGATGATCGTACATTTGTACGGCTGGGGCCACTCGCGCCTCCAGGACTTCCGCACGCTCTGTAAGGATCGTGGTGTGGTTCTGATCGAAGACGGCGCCCAGGCTTACGGCGTTTCGTACCGCGGCGAGTCCATCTACAAAGACGCCGACATTTCCACGATCTCGTTCTATCCCGCGAAGGTCTTCGGAGCCGCGGGCGACGCGGGCGCGGTCCTCACGAACAACGACGAGTACGCGAAGCGGGTGCGCAGCATGGCCAACCACGGCCGCAGCGAACACTACAGCTACGGCTACGTCGGCTGGAACTCGCGCATGGATTCATTCCAGGCGGCGTACCTGAACCTGTCACACGAGTTTCTGGCGCAGCGTCTCGACAGCCGGCGCAAGTCGCAGCAGTACTATCGCGAACGTTTTAAGGACAGCGGGCTGCGCTGCATCGCCCCGCACTCCGACTACGTAGAGAACGGTTACCTGAACTTAATGCTCTACGATCCCGCGGAGCGCGAGCGCGTGGCCGCCGTGCTGAAAGAAAAAGGCATCGGCTTTGCGATGGTTTATCCGGGCGCCATGTCGAAGCAGGACGGAGCACAGGGAGAATTCAAAGCGGCCGTCGGCGGCGAACACGCCGATCACGCGGCGAAGTCGGTTTTGAACTTGCCACTGTTTCCGTACATGAGCCAGGCCGAGCTGGACGAGGTCGTGGATGTCGTGTTATCGGTGAAGTGACTGAAGTATTTTTTGCCACAGAGTCACAGAGAGCACAGAGGGAAGGATTGGCGGATAGGATAGATTTGCAGTGATAGCCCCCTTGCAATTTGCGAACTCGATGGTAGTATCTCTCATCTAAACAAAACTCTGTGTTCTCTGTGACTCTGTGGCAAAGAGAGCAGAAGGAAATATTTACATGCAAAACGTCACTTACGCCCTGTTCGCATTCGCCTTCGCCGCTGCGGCGTTGATCGCCTGCGGTACGGGCATGACCGTGGAAGACCTTTCGAACATCAACGAGGACTCCCTGGACTCGATCCCTTACCTCGACTCCATCAGCGAGAACTCCACCGAGCCCCTGGCCGACGGCTGCCTGGGTGTAAAGAAGGACGTCGTCGATCGTTTCCCGAAGAACCAGCAGGGTGCGAAGGCCGTTTCGAAGATTTGCAGTCACGTGAACCGCAAGCCCTGCAATTCCGAGGATGAGTGCATTGAACGCTGCAAGGCCGCGTGCAAAGAAGACGCCCTGGCCAAAGCCCTGAGCGGCGGCTGATCGGTGTCGTTCTCTGGATGTGTAAACCGAATCCATCTCGCCGCGCTTCGTGTAAGCATGTGAACATAGCGCGGAAACGCGGCGTCTATCGTCGTCGACTGCGCGAGCCTCGCTTGACGTAACTGTTCCCCTGAACGCTCAATTGTTGCAATTGAACGTATTTTGAGGGAAGCCGTCATGGCAAAGGCCTTACAGTCATCCACGTCACAGTCGAAAACCACAACAGCCGCCGCCCGGCGACCGGCATTCGTGCCGAAGACGCGAGCTCCATCGGCGCATCGCTTTGCTCCGACCTTCCATGGTGAAGGGCAGGACGTTCAGAGCGAGAATCCGTCCTTGCGTCCCGGGCGGAACGGAGTCGTCCAGGCCCGCCTGAAGCTCGGAGCGTCGAACGACCCGGCGGAAGCCGAGGCGGATGCGGTCGCCGATCGAGTCATGCGGATGCCCGATGCGAACGGCAACGGGACAGCGGAGGCGGTCAGCGAGACCGCCGTGCAGCCATTACGCCGTCAGTCGGACGGCGGAATCCGGCGGACACCCTGGATCCAGCGGGCCTGCGTGGGAAACTGCGGGGCATGGGTTCCGGATAAAGAGAAGGAGCAGGAGCAATCGTCGACGGTCCGGCCGAAACGCGACGGCGGTTTCGCGGGTGGTGGTACGTTGGGCGGTTCCGCGGCCGCTTCGATCCATGCGGCTCTGGATGCCGGAGGCAGTCCGCTGCCGGTCGCGGAGCGCCGGTTCTTCGAGCCGCGTTTCGGTGAAGACCTCAGTGATGTGCGCATCCATACCGGTGCGGGCGCCACGCGGGCGGCGGAGTCGATCCAGGCCCGGGCGTTCGCGTACGGAAACAACATCGTATTCAACGCGGGCCAGTACCGGCCGGGCTCCACGGAAGGGCGCCGGCTCCTGGCCCACGAGATTGCCCATACCCGCCAGCAAGGCGGCCCCGCCCGGCGTGCGCCGATCATCCGCCGCCAGGAGGACGGTGACACTTACGAGAAATACTCCGACGACAAAAACACAGGCACGAGCAACATTGCCGAAAAGGTTACTCCCGAGTGCGTGAAAGAAGCATACCGCGGGCGCATTCGTATGAATGTGAGCGAAGACAAAGGTACAATCCGGGTCACGCTGGACATGCGGCCGTGCGAGCTTGCTGTCAGTACGTACAAAAATTACCTGTTCTCCCAGGACCAGAGAATCTTCCGTAAGATTCTGGAAGAGTCTTATTCGGATCAGCTGGACGCGTTGCCCGAGCGTTTCACGGCGGGTGAGGGAGGGCCACTCATTGAGAGCCGTGAGCAGTTTCTAGACTACGCGGAGAAACATTTTGACAACCTTCCGATTCCGAATACGCAAAACATCAGCCGCTACGCCACACTCGTGTTGGTCCGGGGCCCGAACAATACGTTCCAGGGAGTCCCGATCCAGAACGGAACCTGCCTTATTGTTGATAATAGCCCCACAATGTGGGATTCCACGGAACCGAACCATTTGAAGTTCTTGATCGAACAAGCCCTCGCCGGGCTGCCCGGGGGAGCGACTGTGCGTCTGATGCAATTCGGCAGCACTTGCGATGGTCCGCTCCAGTCGTACAGCGGTAGCAGCCCGGTGGAACTCGCAGAACAGCTATACCCGAGACTCGGGCTTAGCAACGTACAGAGTTCTTCCGCTGTCCCCCCCTCGTCCGATAATTGTGCCGGCGAGAGCGTACCGCTGGACGCAAGCGAGCAAGCGCTGGCCGGCTCCGGGACAGGACGAGGCTGCGCAGCCCGGGCGATTCATGATCCAGGCTGCAGCAATGTCTTCATATTCACGGACTTACTCAGAAACGCCGCAAACAGATGCCTCTGCGACGCGGTGGCCGGGGTCGAGAATGTTACTGTCTACAGTCTCAACTCCAGTGGAAACAGTTGCGAGCAATAACTACAAACCCTGGCCGCGCTTGTACTTGCCTTCGTAATAGTGGAACTGGATCTCATCGGCGAGGAACTTGAAGTACTGATACTTCTCGCTCCCCGGTAGCTGCTTCTCCGCCATCTCGTTCATGGCCTTGATTAAGTTGCGGCGCTTGAGTTCGTTGTTCCAATCTTTGCGCGGAAAACACACCGCCTGGGGCATGCCCACGATGCGGTTCGATTTCGGTACCATCACCGTCACCGCCAGGCTGCTCTTGATGGCTTCGGCGGCGTGTTCGCGCTTTTGTTCCGGTTGTTTGCGCAGTTCGGGCATGGAGCGAATCTCTTCGAGCAGATCGTCCGGCGAAAGGGCCATGCTCCAGATGCCCTGCGCATCCCGGCTGCCCTTGAAGAGTTTTTTCTCGGCCCGGGTGGCGAGCTTTGCGATGGATACGGTTTCTTTTTTTTCCTTCTGCGCTTCTTTGCGGGCCTCTTCTTTTGCGGCCTTACGTGCCGCGCGTTCCTCCGGTGAACGGCCGAAGCTCAGCATGCCGCCGATGGCCCCGGCCAGGCGCTGATCCCAGCTTGCCGACGCTGTCTTCTTTTGCGAGTCGGCGGCTTTCTTGTTTGCGGCGGCTTTTTTCGAACCGCCCGCCGTTTTCGCCGCGCTATCCAGTTGCAGCGGCGTGTCCGCGTCGAAGCTCGTGTCCGGGACGGAGTCTTCTAAGTTATTTTCACTGTCGGTTAGCCCGACCGGTACGCTGCCGTCGTCCCAGGCGGGGGTGTCGATATCGTCCAGTACAGTCTCCTGGAAGGTTTCTCCCGCCTCGGTGACGATCCGGCGATGATGTGCGTCCTCCAGGTCTCCAGCCGGCGATGGTGCTCCGCCCGGTGGTGCCGCTCCGCCCGGTTGCGCTGCCTGCGGCGGAGCGCTGTTTCGCTGCGGCGATGACGTTGCGGTGTTGCCCCGGGCGGTGGTTTGAGCTATTGTCCCGGCAGGCCGCGTCGTCGGCGGACCCGCGCTACGCCGGGCCGCTTCCGCCGTCTGCGTATGCTGATTGAGTCGGGCGATGCGTTGCAGGACCGTGCGCTCCGCCGGCGAGGCGTGGGCATAGGCTTTACGCAATTCCTGCAGGGTCGGCGCGTGGTCGGACTTCAGTAACTTTCCTACGTTAGAAGTTTGTGGCCGTCTTTTACCCGGCGCGGTGCCGGGGCGTCGACCGCGGGCGGCGCCGTAGCGACGCTGCACGACCTGGCGGAACGCGGGGGCCACGGACTTCCGAATGAACTCCGGTGCCTCGTCGAGATTTTGCGCGTCGATCCAACCCTCGGCGGCGCCGGCTTCCAGGATGTGCAGGGCTTCCAGGGACGCGCGGTACTCGGCCGTATGTTTGCGCTCCCGCGCGAAGATCTCCGGGAAGACGGACGCCGGCGATTTTTTCCCGGCGATCAATCGCGGCAGTTGGGCGCCGTTGCGCAGAAAGAAACTGCGCGCGCCGCGCTTCGTATCGTCGAGGGAATCATGGGTTTGCGCCATGCGACGATAGCGATCGATGGCCGCGCGCAGACGGCGGTCGCGCTCGGGATTGAGGATGCGGCGGGAGTGGGCGATGGAATGCAGGGCGGTAAGCATGCGCGCCTTGTTGGCCGCCGTATGCGGGGCCGCCGTAATGGATGTAAAGGCCTCGTCGAAACGATCGTCGTGGCCGGCGCGCAGTTCCCGGCGCAACCCCTCGGGAGACTCGGGGTTATCCAGGAAAGATTGAAAGAGCGTCTTGCGTTTGTCCCGGTCCTTTTCCTGGAGGGCCGTGCTGAGGGCCGCGGCGGCCGCGTTGCTGCGGCGTTCGCGTTCCACGGAACGGCGTTTTTCCGCGAAGCTTTCGCCGGGCAGATCGATGCCGGCCGCTTCGAATTCGGTAATGCGTTTGATCTTTGCGGCGTGGTCTCCGGCGCTCTCGACGGTCTGGTGAAAGAGATACGTCAACCCGGCCTGTTCCCGCCAGGGCTCCGGCGTATCTCCTCCGGCCGGCGGGCTCTCCGCTTCTTCTCGCAGGCGTTCCAGTACCGCCGCCCGCTCCGCCGGCGGCGCGGCGACGTCGTTTAGAATGCTTTCAGCAAATGTTAAGGCCTGCGCCGGATTTTCCACAAATAGCCGGCGGACCTCTTCGGCGCGAGCGCTGACGCTTTCGTCCGTAAGATTCGGCGGTGCCGGTTCGCCCGCGTCGAAGGCGGCGATTTCGTTGCGCACGCGTTCCACCGGATCGTAGGCGTGGCTGCGCCGCAGGGTTTTCAGAACGCTGTCGATGTTCGGAACGGCGGGGGCGGCACCGTCCGTCTGGTCCGCATGTTGATCCTCCGCCTCTTCTCGATCCAGGCGTTCGCCCACGGCCGCCAGCTCCGCCCCGCGCAGGCGGGCTTCCACGGCTCTGCGCGCGCGGCTGTGTTCGGGCAGGCTTTCTTTCAGCGCCGCCAGGATGCGCTGTTGTTTATGCAACGGTTCCCGGGCGATTTCGTCGAAGACCCGGGCGTCGAACTGCTGCTCGACGATGTTTTGATAAATCGTAAAGATGGTGGGCCAGATGGACTGGAACGTTTCGTCCTGCAGGCGTTCGCGCAGATAGTCGAGTTGCGCGGCGATGACGTCCACGGGTTCGCCGCCGGCCCGCCGGATTTCCGCTAACTTCTGATGAATCATGTTTAACAGCCGCGGCGTTTCTTCGCGCAGGCTATTGCGATAGTTTACCAGGCGGGGAATGAGATGCGGCTCGCGTTCGCGAACGGCCGGATCCTTTTCCAGTTCGGCGATGAGATGATCCACGAAGGTGCGCATCTCGGGGATCGTGAGGCGGCGGGCCAACGAAGACAGCAGGGCGAAGATGCGCGCAAAGAGTCCGTCGGCGTCTTCTAAGATTTCCCGGAGCTGCGGGTGATAGCGTCGATAGAGTTCGTCGCCGAGGCCGCGGACGGATCGGTCCGCGCGTTCGGCGGGGTCGTCCCCGGCGTGTTCCGGATGGGCGCCGCGCTCGTCCTCGGCCTGGATATCGGCCAGGTCCTGGTTCAGCTTTTGTTCGATCTCTTCCAGTTCGCCGCGTTTGCGTGCGAGATATTCCTGGAGCCTGCGTTCTTCAGCGTCCGGCCCGGTCGCTTCTTCCGGCGTGCTTTCGGCCGTAGTCTCCGCCGGTTCCGTGCTGTCCGATGGCGGTGCGCTTTCATTGTTTTCGTCCGCCGCAATCGCCGGATTTTCTTCCGGCGCAGCCGGTTCGGCATCCACCTCCGCGAAGGGGTGTTCTTCTTCATGTACTGCTTGTGCGGATTGCGCGGCCTCCGGTTCGGTTGCCGCCTCGGCGTCCAGGGCCGCCTCGAATGCCGAGGCGGCAGTGGAGGCAGACGCAGCGGCCGCATCATCTTGCGCAGCTTCCGTTGCGTCCGCTGCTAATGTGCTTTCTTCGGATGTTAACGCAGCGTCCTCGTCCGGATCGCGGGTTTCCAGGATCTGTCGGAGGTGCGGAACGTGCGGTTCGAGCACGGGGTCCAGTTCTGCGCGGGCGATGTAGGTGCGCCCGGAGTTCTTGTCGTGGGCCTCTACGTACTCGTGGAAGTCGCGCACCACGGATTCGCGGGCCTGGACCTGGTCATCGCGTTCCAGGTGTGCCAGTCCGGCCTTCAGATGATGGTGATCCTTTTCCAGTTCCAGGAGGTGGTCGGCCGTTTTGGCGGCCCGGGGGCGCACGGCTTCTTTGAGAAACAACAGAACGAACTGCGGTCCCTCGGTGTGATCCAGCTCCGCCAGAATGGGAATGAGTGTGGCGACGCCCAGGCGATCGCGATCGGCGAGGTCCTTGATGCGGCTTTCGTAACGCGCGGCACGTTCGCGGTAGTAGCTGCCGTAGTGGTAGTCCGCGACGGGATGCGAACTGCGTCCGGGATGCAGGCGCCGGGCGAGCAGCGTTTCGAATTCGTAGAGGGCGCCGAAGGGAACGCCCCGCTCACGCAGCGCGGTGGAAATGCTTCGCGCCCGTGGGATCAACGCAAGACGGTTGGTGTCCCGGATGAGCGCCGTGATCATCGTCCGCCGGTTCTCAGTCGAAGAACGAGCGAACTCTTCGGCGAAGGCGGCGTTGCGCCGGCCGCCGAATATGCCGGGTAACCATTCTGCCATAGCGTAGTTTTATGAGACGAAACGTTCTTTTGTAGATCGGTCCGCGGCGGCCAGGCGTCTACCGTTTTTGCCGCGAGTTTTCGCCAGGGATGCGACGCTGGAAAACACTTTACATACGACCGGTACACGGGAACATCCGGCATGTCCAAACAGCGCGCGCTTCCGAAGTACACTGCCTATCATCTACTCACCGCCACCACGGATCAGTGGCCGGACTCCATCGCTCAAAAGTACCGCCCCGATCCTGGAAAAAACTACGTCGACGTTACGTATCGTGAAATGTACGAAAACGTTCGGAACATCGCCCTGGGGCTTACCGAGATCGGTATGCAGCGCGGCGATCGCGTCGGCTTGATTGCCGACGTCGGCCACCTGTGGATGCAGACGAGCCTGGGCATTACCTCCGTCGGCGGCGTGGATGTCCCGCGGGGTACCGACGCCACCGAGGCCGACCTCAAGTACATCTTCGGCCACGCCGAGTGTCCCATCGTCATCCTGGAACACGCGAAAGTCTTTGAAAAAATTCGGCCGTCCCTGGGGGAACTGGGCGGGATCAAGAAGATCATCTTCATGAACGATCCCGGCGAGCTTAATGTTTCCGGACTGGAAGTTTACACTTTAAAAGAAGTCATGGCGAAGGGGGCCGCGGTGGCCGACGGTGAAGGCAAGTTCAAAGCGGCGGCCGAAGCCGTAAGCGAAGACGATCTCGTTACCATCATCTACACCAGCGGCACCACCGGTTCACCGAAAGGCGTAATGCATACGCACAAGTCCCAGGTATGGGAAGTGGTGCATACGATTCAGGGCATTAAGGTGGATCCGAACGGGGTGACCATGGGATTCCTGCCGCCCTGGCATGTGGCCGAGCGCCTCATTGAAATGACGGCGTTGCGCACCGTAACCGCGGTGGCCTTTACTTCGGTGCCGACCCTCGCCAGGGACCTGGCCGCGGCGCAGCCGACGTTTCTTTTGAGTGTCCCGCGGGTGTGGGAAGCGTTTTATAATCGCGTCATCGAAAACGTGAAGAAGGCCTCGCCGGTGGCGCGGGCGCTGTTCAATTTTTCGCGCTGGACGGCGCTTAAGTTTTCGAAGCAGTACGACGTTCTGTTCGGTCTCAAGTATCGCCTGCAACCGGAGTTCATCATCTTAACCGCCGCTGAAAAAGTCGCGGCCATCTTCTGGTTATTGCTGCTGCTGTTGCCCTACGGCTTCGCGCGAATCATTCTCGGTAAGGTGCGTGTCGCCCTGGGCGGTCGTGTGAAGTTCGCCATCTCCGGGGCGGGGGCGCTGCCGGAACACATCGATCGTTTCTTTTACAGCATCGGCGTGCCCATTGTCGAAACCTACGGCATGACGGAAACCATGGGCGTCACCGCGCGCCGGCGTCTGCCGGGGCTCGTGGTGGGAACCGTGGGGCGTCCGTTCCCCGGCACGGAAATCAAACTCCTGGACGAGCAGGGCAACGAGGTGAAGGGCCCGTACGAAAAGGGCGTGGCCTGGCACCGCGGCCCGCACATCATGAAAGGTTACTACAAAGATCCTGACAAGACCTCGCAAACCCTGGTCGACGGCTGGTTGAACTCCGGGGACATTCTTATGTGGACCGTGCAGGGGGACCTCAAGTTCGCCGGCCGCGCGAAAGACACGATCGTTCTCTTCGGCGGCGAGAACGTGGAGCCGCTGCCCATCGAGGACGCGCTGAATCAGAGTTCGTTCATCGCGAGCTGCGTCGTGGTCGGCCAGGACAAGAAGAACCTGGGCGTGCTGATCATTCCCGCGGTGGAACCGGTGCAGAAACACTTCGAAGACCAGGGCGTTAGCGTCGACGCGGACTGGACGAAGTGGAACGACGACGAAAAAGTCCGCGCGTTGATGAAGTCCGAGATCAAACGGCTCAACAGCGACAAAAACGGCTTCAAGAATTTCGAACGCGTCTCCGCGTTTTACATTCTGCCGCGCGAGTTTCACATCGGCGACGAGCTGACCCAGACGCTGAAGATCAAACGCAACGTCGTGTTGTACAAGTACGAGAAAGAAATCGAAGCGATGTACAGCTGAGGCGTCGCCGCTGCTGCACATAGTTACGTTTACGACTCTCCAGGATCGCATTTCCGCACGAAAACCGTTGACGTGGTTTCGCGGATGAAGCATTTCCTGAATTAAATCATCATGATTTAATACTGTTACGCGGGCGCTGCAAAGTCTTCAGCGTCCGGGAGAGCGTATGAGCAGCCCTGGGATCGCCGCCGATGTGCAAATCGAAACTCCGCGGAGGTTTTCGCAGTCTTCGCTGTGGACGATCCAGCGCCGGTTCTTCGAAGAAGAAGGTATCTCCGCCTGGAGTTCCGGTACGGTTCCGCATTACATCACGTCGAACCCGTACATAGCCGGCGCCTATGCGCGGATGATCCAGGCTTATCTGCGGGACGTCGCGTCGACGCTGCAGGACGACGAGCCGGTCTATATCATCGAACTGGCCGCGGGTTGCGGGCGGTTTTCGTACTATTGCGTGCGTGCCTTAATCGAACTGCTGCGCGGCAATGATCTGCAAAGGCCGCGGAACTTCGTCTACGTGATGACCGACCTCGCCGAAGCGAACGTCGAATTCTGGGACGAACACGAGAAGCTCAGGCCCCTGGTCGAGCAGGGACTGCTGGACTTCGCGCGCTTCGACGTCGAATCGGATCGCGAACTGAATTTACGCAAGAGCGGCACGAATCTTTCTTTCGATCGGCCGGTTGTGAATCCCGTGGTCGTCATCGCCAACTATTGCTTCGACTCGCTGCGCCAGGACGTTTTCGCCGTGAAGGACGGCGCCGTCCACGAGGGCCTGGTCTCCCTGTGGGCCGAAAACGATTCGATTCGCCCGGAGGAGGCAAAGGCCGAGGCGCTGCAGCTCATTGAACTAAAATACGATTATAAAAAGTTAACTGATGAAGATTACTACGGCGACCCGGAGCTGGACGCCATCCTGGCTTCCTACGCCGGCCGTCTCGGGGATACCATCGTCGGCTTCCCGGAAAGCACGCTGCGTTTCTTGCGAGAACTGCGCCGGTGGTCCGGGGAGCGCCTGCTCCTGCTTACCGGCGATAAAGGTTTTGCAAACGAGGAGGATCTGCTGGACCGCCGGGAACCGGAAATCGTGGTGCACGGTTCTTTTTCCATGATGGTGAACTATCATGCCATCGGCGAGTACCTGCGCCGGCACGGCGGCGACCTGTGGAATCCGCCGCAGCAGTGTGCGAGCCTCAACGTCTGCGCCGGTTTGCTCGGCGGGGGCGAGTTTCCGGAAAGCCGTCGCGTCTTTGAAGAAGAGTTCGTCCGCCGCAATCCGGACGACTACTATTACATGCGCAAGAACTTCGCCCCGGTGCCGATTCTGCCTCAGGATGCGACGAACCCGGAGATGGTGCCGGAGCCGCGGCCGGATTTGCTCGCCATCCTCGCGTATTTGCGGTACGGCGGTTGGGATGCCGACGGATTCTTGAGCGTCTTCGAAGCCTTACGTGAAGCGGTGAAGGTCGCCGATGCGCGGCAGCGCCGGGAGGTGTGGTTCGTGTTGCGCAACGTCTGGGAGCATTACTACGCCATCGGCGAGGAGCGGGACCTGGCGTTTCACATCGGGATCATCTTGCACGAAATGGAGTTTTTTCCCGAGGCGGTGCAATTCTTCGAACGTTCGCGCCAGCGGCACGGCGCGGATCCCAATACGGTCTACGACATCGCCGTGTGCTACTATCATCTACGGGATCTGGATTCGGCACTAAGGTACGTTCAGGAGACTTTAGTGATTGATCCGAATTTTGAGGCGGCGCGGTCGCTGCGGATCCGCCTGGAGCGAGAGCGCGAAAGCTGAACATCTTTACGCTTGCTAAAAAGCGGACGCCTGTCCAGAAATGGCCATGCGCATACTGAAAATCGCGGCGGGGTTGCTGGCGGCCCTGCTCCTCATCGTGTATCTTCTGCTGCCGGTGCCCGGAGCCGATCCGGAGCCGGTGCAATCCGGCGTGGATGCGGCGAGCCTGGATCTTTCGTACTTCAAGAAAGACTACGACGAAAGCCGCGCACACTTCCGCGAAATCACGGCGCGCCTCACAGAGCAGTATCCAGGTACGCGCAGCGGCGTGCTGAACGTGCCGTCGGCGGTGGACGATGATCTTACGATCGACTGGCTCTACGTACCGGCGCGATCGGCGCAAAAACGTCTGCTCATTCTTACGAGCGGTTTGCACGGGGCCGAGGGGCCGGCCGGGGCCGCGGTGCAGCGCGCGTTCCTGGACCGACGCATGCAGGACGTGGATCTTAACAGCACCGGCGTGCTTGCGATCCATGCCATCAACGCCTACGGCTTTAAGTACTTCCGACGTGTTACCGAGAACAATGTGGACCTCAACCGAAACTTCGACGAGGACGACGCCCTCTTTGCCTCGAAGAACGAAGGCTATCACACCATCTACGATCTGCTCAATCCGCAGGGACCGGCGGCGGCGGCTTACATCGGCGAACGTTTGTTTTTTCTCGAGGCAGTCGGCAACATTCTCTACTACGGTATGCCGGCGCTGCGCCAGGCGGCGTTGCAGGGCCAGTACGAATTTCCCGAGGGCATCTACTTCGGCGGCCAGGCCTTCGAGCCGCAGAAAGAACTACTGACGCCGCTCCTCGTGGAAACCGCGCGAGCGTACGACGCGGTGGTGCTGGTGGACTTTCACACCGGCTACGGAAGCCGGGGCGTGTTGCATCTTTTCCCGAGCGAGGCGGAAGACGAACGCATGCGCACGGCGACGACGAACCTGTACGAAGGTTACACCATCGACTGGGCCGAAGAAGGCGGCGAGTTCTACAGCGTCACCGGCGAGTTTACGATGTACGTCGACGCTTTGCTGCGCGAAGATCAACTCTACATTCCCATGGTCTTTGAGTACGGTACGCTGAACAGCGACACGACCACCGGTGCCATCGAATCGATTCATCGGACCATCATCGAGAACCAGGGCATTCAACACGGTTACGCATCCGCGGAAGATGAGGCCGAGATCAAGCGTCGTTACCGGGAAATGTTTTATCCCACGAGTGAGGCCTGGCGCGCGAAGATTTTCAGCGATACGGACGCGATGTGGGACGATGTCCTGCCGCGACTGAACGAACTGTAGCGCTCGAACGCGATCGTCATGCGTAGATCCCGCTACTTACTGATCTTTTTGTGCGTCCTGGCCGGGGCCTACTTTCTTTTGCCGCGGCCGGGCGCGCCGGTGAGCGACGATACGATGAGCGGAGACACCTCGGTGGACGCAAAGTTCCTCGGGTACTTCCCGGAAAGTTACCGCGAAAGCCGCGAGCGTTTCCGTTCCGCCGTCGACCGGTTACGCGCGAAGGATCCTCGAGTGCAAAGCGGCGCGGTCGCCGTTCCCACCGGCGAACGGCTGAGCATCGACTGGCTGTATGTTCCGGCGCGCAGGCAACGCCGCCGGCTGATCGTGCTCACGTCCGGCCTGCACGGAGCCGAGGCGCCCGCGGGGGCGGCGGTGCAGTTGCACTTTCTGGATCACATCTATCCCGGTCTCGATCACGCGAGCACGGGCGTGTTCCTGGTGCACGCGATCAATCCTCACGGCTACGCTAACTTTCGGCGGGCCACGGCGAACAACGTGGACCTCAATCGCAACTTCGGCGTTAACGAACAACTATTCGAACTTAAGAACCCCGGCTACGATCAGATTGACGATCTCCTGAATCCCCGGGGACCGGCCCGGGCCGGCCGTTTCGGGGAGCGTTTGTTTTTCATGAAAGCGATCAGTAAGATCGCCGTGCACGGAATCAACACGCTGCGCCGGGCGGCGTTGCAGGGCCAGTATGAACATCCGCAGGGCATCTACTTCGGCGGCGACGATTTCGAACCGCACGTGTCGTTGATGCGCGAGCTCCTGCGCGAACGCCTGCGTCGTTACGATGCGGTGTTCCTCGTGGACCTGCATACCGGCTACGGCGACCGTGGGGCCCTGCACGTCTATCCCGTCAACGAACCGGACGCGGACATGCGTCGGCGTATTGAGGACGTCTACGGAGCAGAGGGGGCCGGTTACGAGCTGGCCTGGGCGAACGAGCAGACCGGCTTCTTTCCGATTCGCGGGGACTTCATGACTTACGTCGGCTCCCTGCTGAAAGCGGAGCAGATCTATGTGCCCGTCATCATCGAGTACGGCACCATGAACAGCCGCCGCACGGCCGGGGCGATCGAGTCCATTCATCGCACCATCCTGGAAAACCAGGGCGCGATGCACGGTTACGCCGCTAACAGCGACGAACTGGAAATTAAGCGCCGCTACCGGGAAATGTTTTTTCCGTCCAGCGAACGCTGGCGATCAACGATACTGCGGAAAACGCGGGACTTCTGGGATCGCACGCTGCACCGGTACGGCGACGTGCGTTAGAGTTTTCCCTGGGTCGCCTCTTTGTATACGACGTACATCTGCGGCACGTCGGCCTTCAGGCGGTCCTCGTAGGCGCGCGCGCTTTCGCGATCATGGGCGTGAAAGCGATGATGATGCATGAGGCAGAGATAGAAAAACGCCAGCGTCGCACGGACGCGTTCTTTGTAGCGCTCCACCACCTGATTCAGATCGCGACTGAGGCGCGCGGATTCGCTTTGTAAGTGTTGGATCTCGGCGGGGGACAGGCGGCGCAGGCCCTCGTAGTGAAAACAAACGGCGTGCAACCGGGCGGGAAACCACTCGCGCGTGCGTTCGAGATCGTGTTCGAATTCTTGATACAACGTGCCGAAGATTCCGACCGCCGGTTGGGAGGCCATGAGGCCGGGATCGATCTCCGTCGCGTTCACCAGGCAGGCGTCCCGGTAGAAGCTCACGCCCTTTACGCGGGCTTCGCGCGGAGTATCTTCGTCCTCGGAGAGCGGGCCGGCCTGGGAACACAAAGACTCGCCGAGTAAAAAGAAAAGCACCGCATCGCTGCGACCCTTGCGCCGGGCATAGAGTAAGATGTCCGCGGCATTGGCGTAATCTTCGAGACGGATCAAACAAACAGCGAGGGTCTTCAACAGTTCGCCGTCCACCGCGGACGCGCCTTCTTGCTGAAACGCAGTGCGATAGTTCTCCGCCGCTTCGCCGAGCACGGCGCGCATGGTGGCACGAAACGATAAACAGCCCGTAAACTCGCGCTCCTCGGCAATGTTTTGAAAATCATCCCATTGCCGCATCAACCAGTCGGCGAGGCCGCGGCCCTCTTTCAAGGACGTGCGCCGATCCTCGCGATTGATCCACCAACCCGACGCGTAAAAACCGCAGGCGTACTCCGGATCGTTGGGATCGTCGTTGGCCAGCAGATCGCCGAAGCGCGCCCGGGCCTCGCCGAAGTCGCCGGCCGCGAGAAAGTCCAGGGCCGCGCGAAACCGCGCTCCGGCGCTGCCGGCGTCCGCGGCGTCCGGGCTTTCGGAAGCGTCACTCATCGATAGTTGTCGAAGGCGACGGCGAAGTCCAGGTCCGCGTCGCGCA
The DNA here is from genome assembly GCA_965227295.1 of Leptonemataceae bacterium. Taxonomy (GTDB): domain Bacteria; phylum Spirochaetota; class Leptospiria; order Leptospirales; family Leptonemataceae; genus JANSYA01. The sequence goes on from OZ245742.1 coordinate 2,556,703, forward strand.
ACATCTTTTGCACGCGCTGAAGATCGTCCTTGCTCTTGCTCGAAACGCGCAGGCTGTCGCCGTTGATGCGCGATTGCACTTTGATCTTCGAGTCCTTGATCATCTTGTTGATCTTCTTGGCCTGGTCCTGGGTGAGGCCGTTCTGCACGGGGATGCGCGTTTTGAAAACGCCGCTCACGTTCGTTTCGAATTCCGCGTCGAAGCCGAAGGCCTTGAGGTTCAGGCCGCGCTTGAGCATCTTCGTTTGCAGCACGTCGATCATTTGTTTCATGCGCATTTCGTCGGAGGCTTCGAGGGCCAGGATCTCGTTCTTTTCGAGTTTGATTTCCGCCGTGGCGCCTTTGAAGTCGAAGCGGTTCGCGATTTCCTTGCGCGCCAGATCGATGGCGTTGTTGAGTTCCTGCAAGTCTACTTTGCAGCCGATGTCAAACGAGCTTTCTGCCACTTAAATATCCTTTGGCCACAGAGGCACAGAGAGCACAGAGTTGAATGTTGCTATCGAAGCACTCTCACCGCGGAGGCGCGAAGGACGCGGAGAGATTACGTATGAGAACGGCGATTTGCAATTCCAGACCTTACGCTCGCTCTCCGTGGCCTTCGCGTCTCTGCGGTGAACACGGTACAATTGTAACAACTCTGTGTCCTCTGTGCCTCTGTGGCAAGAGTTACTTCAAGGCCGCCTTAAGATTCTCCACCGCCAGGTTCAGCGCCTCGTCCATTTTCGACGCGTCTTTGCCGCCGGCCTGGGCCATGTCCGGGCGACCGCCGCCGCCGCCGCCCAGTAACTTTGCCGCATCGCGGATTAAGCTCGAAGCGTTCGCGCCGGCGTCCACGGCTTTCTGATCGGCCATGAACAACAGCGTGGGCCCCTTGTCGGCGACGACGTTGCCCAACAGGACGACGATGCCGCGGCTCTTTTCTTTGAGCTTATCGCCGAACTTCCGGAGCATGTCCGGGTTCTGGTCCTGCACGGCCAGTTTGACGATTTTCACGCCGCCGCTTTCTTCGGCGCCGGCCAGGGTCTCGTCCGCGGTTTCCATTAACTCGCCGACCTTTGCACTCTGCACGCCGCGCTCGAACTTTAACAGTTTCTTTTCGTTCTGCGCAAGCAGTTTCGTTGCCCGGGCGATGTCTTCGGCCAGCTTCGGTCCGTCCAGGGGCTCCTGCACGGCGGCCCCGGCGGAGATGGGCAGGTCGGTTTTTACGTGGAGGGCGCGCGCTTCATCACCGTGTTCGTCGATCAGGGCCTGGACCTTATCGTTGTGCGCGGCGATCTTAGCGTGCAGTTCGTCCAGGTCGTCCTGGAATCTGCGCAGGGCGTCGTCGCCGGTAACGGCCTCGATGCGCCGGTTGCCCGCGCCGGGGCTGGTCTCCCGCGTAATGTGAAAGACGCCGACGTCGCCGGTGTTGTCGACGTGGCAACCGCCGCAGAACTCAATCGAAAGATCGCCGCTTTTGCCCATGCTGACGACGCGCACTTCCTGGCCGTACTTTTCGCCGAAGGTCGCCACGGCGCCTTTCTGCTTCGCCTCTTCGATGGGCAGGACCTCCCATGCGACGTCGGCGCGGGCCTGAACGGCGGAGTTGACCTCGGTCTCGATTTTCGAGAGCAGGGCCTCGTCGATTTTTTCCGGATGCGAAAAGTCAAAACGCAGATAGTCCGGCGCGACCAGGGAGCCGGTCTGGATGATGTGATCGCCCAGTTTCTCCCGCAGCACGCGGTTTAACAGGTGCGTGGCGCTGTGATGCCGGGTGAGACCGCGGCGGCGTTCCACATCCACGAAGGCGTTCAGTTCGTCGCCGGTTTTCAGGATGCCGTTCTTCATGGCGCCCAGGTGTAAGTGATAGCCGCCGTTCTTTTGCGTGTCGTGCACTTCGAAGAGACCGCCGCCGTCGGACGCGAGTTTACCGGAGTCCCCCAACTGTCCGCCGCCCTCGGCGTAAAAAGGCGTACGATCGAGGATCACTAATCCGCGTTGACTTTCACTTAATTCGGACACCACGTCGTAGGCGCCGTCGTTTTCCGCGACCAGGGCCAGGACCTTCGCGGCCGCGCCGCCGTCGTTCACGGCGTAGCCCGCAAACTCGGTCTCCGGAATCGCCGGCAGGTCCGGCGGCAGCGTAATGCTGCCCCATTGATCGCCGCGGGAGGCGTTCTGTTGTTCCTGCATCTTGCGATCGAAGGCCGCCATGTCCACGGAGAGGCCTTCTTTCTCGGCGAGTTCGATGGTCATCTCTTTCGGAAAACCGAACGTGTCGTAGAGCATGAAGGCGTCTTCGCCGCGGAAGACCTTCGCCTTGCGCTGCTTGTGTTCGGCCAAAAACTCGTTCCAGCGACCCAGGCCCTGTTCCAGCGTATGCAGAAAACGCTCTTCCTCGGAGCGGATGCGTTTTTCAATGTCCTCCTGCTTTTTGCGCAGCTCCGGATAGAACTCGCCGTACAGCTTCGCCACCAGAGGAACCAGACGATGCAGGATCGTGGTGTACACGCCCAGTTCGCGGGAGAAGAGCAGGGCGCGCCGCAGCACCCGGCGGATCACGTAGCCGCGGCCGGTGTTGCCCGGAAAGATGCCGTCGGCGATGGCGAAACACACGCAGCGCACGTGATCGGCGAGTACACGATAGGGCGCGGCCGTAGCTTTTGAATAGGGAACCTTAGTGCGATCGTCGCGCAACTCAGCGCTCAGCTCTTCGATCTTGCCGATGATTTGCCGCAGCTCGTCGGTATCGAAGACGGAGTCCGAGTGGTTCAGGAGCGCGACGATGCGTTCCAGGCCGGCGCCGGTATCGATGCCCTGCTTCGGTAATTTGTGCAGCTTGCCCTGGGCGTCCTGGTGAAACTCGTTGAACACCAGGTTCCAGTACTCCATGTAACGATCGCCTTCGCCGCCGGGGCCGTCGTCCGGCCCGTACTCCGGACCGCGGTCCAGGTACAGCTCCGAGCACGGACCGCAGGCGCCGGTGTCCCCGGCCGGTCCCCACCAGTTGTCCTCTTTGCCCAGGCGGCGGATGCGGCTTAACGGCACGCCGATCTCTTCGTTCCAGATGCGTTCGGCTTCGTCGTCGTCCTGGTAGACGGTGATGTAGATCTTTTCCGGATCCAGCTTCAAACGTTCCAGGGAAAACTCCCAGGCGAAACGAATCGCCTCGCGCTTGAAGTAATCGCCGAACGAAAAGTTGCCGAGCATTTCGAAGAACGTTAAGTGGCGATCGGTCTTGCCCACGGATTCCAGGTCCGTGGTCCGCAGACATTTCTGGATCGTCGCCGTCCGCGGATGCGGTGGTTCTTCGGTGCCGGCGAAGTAGGCCTTGAACTGGACCATGCCCGCCGTGGTAAAGAGCAGCGTCGGATCACCGGCGGGAATGAGGCCGGCGGACGCCGTCTGGGTGTGATCCTGTTTCCGGAAGTAGTCGATCCACTCCCGGCGCAGACGGGCCACGGACCAGGACTCTGCCGGACTTGCCTTCGATTTCGGTGCGGTCTTCGTAACGTTTTTCACGGATGCTTTCTTTGCCTTTGGGGATGATTTCACGGACTTTTTCTTCGTGCTCTTCTTCTTACTCATGATCGTGGGTCTGCGCGCGAGCCGCGCCGTAGTATCTTTAATATAGAAACGTTTCTTCCAGTCAAAAAGCGCTGTATCCCCCGTCAATTCCGATGCCCCTTGCTTTGCTTTACACGATCGGCCCGCGGCAAACACTGGCGCGTGCCGATTCTACGGAAAGTCGCTCTGGGCCTCTTCCTGCTGTGCGCCGGTGTGGGCTGTGCCGAGACGGGAGAGCAGGAGATGGACTTTCTCTGGGGGAAGGACGTTCTGAATCGGAGCCAGGCCAAAGAGCGGCTCCGCACCGGTGTTCGCATCAACGTCAACGTCTGCCCGCAGCACACCATCGCCGGCTGGTACGCCATCGCCTACAGCATCCCCGCGTTTTTGAACGAGGCACACTACGACGCGGCGGAAATCGACGCCTGCATGTTTCTGTTGGCCGCCGTCCCGTGCGGCTTCGACGTCGAGAACAGCCAGCCCTTCCGGCTGAACCTCTACAACGCCTTTCTTGAGGTATGCAGTCCGTCCAGCGTTGGCCCGTCTTTCTGAACGAGCAGTGACATAATCCCCGGGAGGAAGATTGTCCCGGCCTGTTGCCGAAAAAGTTCGTGCATTTCTAAAAAATTTCTGGAATGATCTGTCACGGAACCGTCGTACCGAAGAGGCGGTTCATCGGCGTATCCGGCGAAAAACTTCAGAAAAAACCGCCGCCGACAGAAAAGTTTGTCGGTTCATCCGCCGAAACTCTACATCAGGAAAGGACTGTGTTCCTTCCGGAGTTAACGAGGACACCGAGGACAACATGAAGAACTTCAGCGTTCTGACAGCGATTTGTGCGGCCATCGCCGCGGGAGGGCTCGTGCTGGTTCCGCCGGTCCAGGGCCAGCAGAATCCCCCGGAGCAGGGCTTCGAGGCCCCGCCGGTAAGCCGCAATGTCGTGAAGAAAAAGGCCACCGATCCCATGCGCCGTTGTCCGAACCGGGACCAGCAGCCGGATGTCCCGGAGGGCGAGCTGATCTTCTACTCCACGTCCTGGGGCAACAACCCGCAGGAAGGCCAGTACCGCCAGGAAATGGAACGTTTGCTGCGCCTCGAAATCAACAACGTGAAGTCGGCCCTGGAAGATGTGGCCGCCAAACATAAAGAACTCATCCGCCTCTATCCGGAATTCGAAGACTACCAGGAGATCGTCCTTGAGGACGTTCCCGGTACCTGGCGCGACGGCATTTACGTAAACTCCAAGAAGATGATCATCTTCCATTATGACGACAACAAGGAACTCGACTGCGTGGTCCTCGATTCCGTCACCCGGTCTATTTACGGGCCCAACCAGTGGACCCGCAAGCTCATCCGCCTCTACTATCCGAACATCCAGACCATGGAACTCCAGACCCTCCGGCACAATTACAGCCTGGAGGAAACCCTGGAGAAAACCAGCCCCGAGATTCAGCTCCGCGCCCTGCGATTGATTTTCCTGAACCTGCGCACGGCCCTGTACTCCATGGACATGATGATCGCCGCGTTCTACGATCTGCGGAACAAAAAGAACGACTGGCAGATCAACCTGTAACTCCGGCAAATCCCGGGGCGCGGCATGATCGGGGGTGGCGACGCCCCCGTCGCGCGCGCATCCATGCGCGAGCGCCGGGGGAGCTTCGCCCTCCGTGGCTCCGCAACTACGCCACCCCCGACCACGCCGCGCCCACGGACCTGCCTACACTGTGCGGTTTCGATGTCATGGCACCCCCAACCCCTGCCCATGCGCGTTCCGGTATTGAGATTGCCCTGGCTGGAGCACGGGAAAAGGCTTGCTCGGCCACATCGCCCGGGAAATTTGACCGTTACCATGGCAGAAGAAGAAAAAACTGAAGCCCCGGCCGCCGCCGCGGAGGCGCCGGCGGAAGCAGGGGATACCAAGAACAAAAAGGTCAACAAAATGGACCTCGGCGAAGTCAGCGCCGCCATTAAGAAGACCGAAGAGAAAATGGGCGGCCTCACCAGCAAGTATGCGCTGGCCCTCCTGGCCCGCAAGAGCGAGCTGGAAGCCTCCTGATCCATCCCGCGCGGCGGTCCCGGCGCGCGGAAAATCGCTCTTTCTTTCCACAAACACTTGTTTTTCGCGGCGGAATCGTCGAAAATAGAGGACGAGGACACGCGATGAGCACGAAGACCGTATATCTACTCACCATCCTGCTGATGCTGGGCCTGGCCACGGGCCTGCCCGCGCAAAACGAGGGCGGCGGCGATCAGCAGCAGCCCGGCATTTGTTTCCGGCCCATCGATTACCAGTACGACGTCTGCATCGACTTCAAGAAGAAGTGGTACTACCCATACCGTCTCTCCGAGTGGATGGTCATCTACGTGCGGGACGCCTACTCCCCGGCCGCGTCACACATCTGGAATTCCGGCCAGTATCTCATGGATTTCGAGGAGTGGGAGAAACTGAAGTCGGCCCTCGCCGGCCAGGGCCTGCCGGCCGTGTGCGTGCATCCGGACTACCGGCTCAAGCCCGAAGAACGCCCGCTGACGCGCCGCGAATACTGTAAGTTGCAGTAATTCAACGCCCCTGGAACCACAGGGTGAAGTAAATTCAATCAGCTTGATTTGGGCGCCCCCGCCGCGTTGCGGCGGTCGGGCTGCCCGGTGGGGAACCAACTGGCGCAGCCCCGACAAGCGGGGCTTTGCCGGCGTCCGCTGTCGCTTCGGTCCTTCGGACTCGCGCTACGCGCGACCCTGCACATCCCTGGCGCGAAGACACTTAATCTCTAACTTTTCCTTCTTCCCTCTGTGTTCTCTGTGGCAAAAGTTCCGAGAGCGAGCGCCTCGTCCAGCGACAGGACGCCGCCGTCGCTGTAATCGCCGATGGCATAGATCTTCGCCGGGCCCGGACCCATCGTCACGTGCACCCAGGCCGGCCGGCCCGCGCTGCCGTGTTCGTGGATGATTTCCCGCAACCGCAGCGACTCCGCGTGCAGAAGCGTAGCTACAAATAAGTAAAAGTTAGCGTTGGTATCTTTGCAGTCGCCGCCGTGTTTGCGGACGGCGGCTTCGATCGTCCGGCGAACGCGTTCCGTCGCCTGGTCCTCAAAGAACACGTCGTCGAGGACCAGGTCCACCGCCAGGCCGTGGATGTGCGGCGAGTCCGGCCGGCCGCCGACACGTTCGTTGAGCCGCGGAGAACGATAGCCGCTCGTGATGCGGGGCCGGTAGCCGAGGATGTCGCACAGGGGTTCCAGGCTCTCGCGGCGCAGCGTTTCCAGCGCGGCCAGAACATCTGCGGAGGGCCGGCGTTGGAGTTCGCTGAGCTGATCGTCCGCGCCGGCAATGTCCGAGCGCAGCAGGTCGTCGATCGAATAGTGGGACGAAGTGGATTGCATGCGTGTTCAGTAGCGCTGCTCGCCCAGGCCGATGGTGTTGCGGATTTCTCCGGCGATGTACGCGAGGTCGTGGACCGACGGCCCCTGGCCCGCGGCTATGAGATTCGACGCGTCCCAGAGTGACAGGCGTTTCAGTTTTTCCTCTTTGACGCCGCCGCTGCGTACGCCGCGCTGGAAGGGGCCCACGTTGTACATGAAACTGTTCGCAAAGTTCACGTCCCGGAAGTCCGGGGCCAGGCCCAGGGCGAGCCAGTAGTGACCCTCGTCGGAGCGATTGATCTGCACGCCGCGCACCTGGTCGGCGGGGATTTCGATCTCCGTGCTGAAACGTTTCAGAAAGCGAAACTCAAGCCGGGCAATCAGCATGTCCGAACGTAAGATGAGCCGGTAGGTTCGCAGCTGCATCAGAATCACCAGCCCGACGATGCCGTAGAAGATGAGGCAGAATGGAATCGCGAATACCAGGAAGATGATGTCGCCCGGGCCGTCCCCCATTCCCGTGAAGGCCTGACCGAAGATGAGCACCGGCGCACCGAGGAACAGAGCCAGGGCCAGGAACATGATGAGGCGCGCCCCGGGGCTGGTGCGATTGGGGCGCAACGTCAGTACGCGCCCGTCGCTTTCGTAGGTTTCGTGATAGAAGTGCGGGTTCGGCGCCTGGAGCGGCACGTCCCGCGGTTCGTAACTTGCGCTCGCCTCACGTTTGTACCCGACCTCCGAATGTGAATCCACGGCGAAGCCGGTGTAGGCGGCGATGCCGTCGGCGACGTTCACGGTGTGCTCTTTGGACCGCGAGCCCTCGATGATCAGCTCGCTGCCGTTTTTCAAGACGAGCAGGGCGCCGTAGACGTAGTGCCCCGTGCCGGACGTGCTGCCGCCGGTGGTGTTGGACGATTTGTACTCGCGGGTGATGTGCAGGCGCTCCACGTCTCCGAACGGTATGACGTACGGAACCATGTTCGCGCCGCCGTAACTGAAACGAACCTCTTCGGCGTGTTTGTCGAACATCACGCTTTCGCGGAAGTCGCGTTTCCAGTTGAAGAAGGCGGCGTAGATGCCGATGACACCGATCACCGTGGCGCCGATGCCGAAGCCGGTGAAGAAGAGATCGAACTCGTCGACGCTGTCGGGATTGAGGACGGGTTCCAGGGCCGCGAGCAGCACGACCAGGCCGATGAGCACGAAGATGCTTGCGAAGAGGCCGACGCCGACGAGCAGGCAGCCGATGCCGCCGCTGCGTTTTTTGACTTCATAGCCGTATTGATGGTCGAAATGTTGCCAGTCTGCCATGGGAGGTCAGTCGGACTCTTTTTAGCTTTTTCCGCAACGGGAAAACGGCAGTCATACGCGCCGCCCCAATTCTGCTCGACGAATTTTATACAGGGTGCATACCGATGCCATGAAGGGCCGGTGTCTTGCTGTCGGTCGAATCATCTTGCCGGTCTGGCTGATCGCGGGTTGTGCCTACGGGCATCCCCTGGTCGGGATCTATCCGGACGAGCCGGACAGGTCGGCGTTCCCCGTGGAATTGCTGGCCGGCCTCGGTCTGGCATCCGCCAACTGGCCGCTCTATCGCAGCACGGCCTTCAACGGCCATGCCGGCCTGCAGTTCACCGGTACCGAAAACATCGTCGTCGATACGTCCGCCATCGTCTACAACGGCATGACGGTGATTCTGGCGATTTACGCGGACTCGGCCGGCGGCGGGACCGGCGTGGTGGAACACCGCAACGCCGCCGATGTCGGTTCGTGGAGCATCTTACAATGCACGCCGCCGTGGGGTTGCGGCAGCGGCGGATTGCGCAATGAGATGATCGGCGCGCCTGCGTACGATACGCCGATTTTGAGTGATCAGTTTCGGATTCTAACGTTTCGCAACGTTCCGAACACCAGCCTGGATTATTACTGCGACGGCGGTTTCTTGAATTCGGACCCCGGCACGTATGCCGTCGCGAACAACGGCAACAATCTGCGCATCGGTTCGCGCTATACCGATACGGCCTACTTTATCGGCTACATCGCCGAGATTGCCTTCTACAATCGCAATCTGGAGAGCGAACGCCAGGCAGTGGAGAGTTATCTGAGTACGAAGTACGACATACTTCTCGACGGCGGTTGTTGAGCCGGCACCCCACGGCCGCGGATGGTCCTCTCGCGCTGATCCTGATTATTCGCGTTTACGCAGACTGCGCAGTAAGCCGAAGCTCGCCGTAAGCAGCAGCAACGCCATGGGCAGGCCCGACGTCAGTGAGGCCGTGCGCAGTGCCTGGAGTCCGCCGGCCAATAGCAGCGTTGCCGCGGTGGCACCCTCGGCCACGGCCCAGAAGACTCGCTGGGCCCGGGGCGGATGTGGATGCCCGCCCGAGGTGATCATGTCGTCCACGAGGGAGCCGGAGTCCGAGGACGTTATGAAAAAGACGATGACCAGCACGGTGGCGAAAACCGTAGTAACTTCTGCAAAAGGCATGTTAGCGAGTAGATGATGCAACGACAGGGCCGCGTCCTGTTCGACCACGCTCTGCAACTCCGTGCGTCCGTCGGATTCGAAGTACAGCGCCGTCCCGCCGAAGACGCTCAGCCACAGCAACGTCGCGATGGTGGGGACCATGAGCACGCCCAGAACGAACTCGCGTACCGTGCGGCCTTTCGAGATGCGCGCCACGAACATGCCGACGAAGGGGCACCAGGAAATCCACCAGCCCCAGTAGAAGAGCGTCCAGTCCTGCTGCCAGTCCGCGTCCGGGCTCAGCTCCATCCGCAGGCTCATCGCGGGCAACTGTTGCAGGTACTCGCCGGCGCCGGTAAAAAAGAGCCGCACCAGATAGTCCGTGGGGCCCGCGACGAAGACGAACAGTAAGAGCAGCGCGGCCAACGCGATGTTCAGCATGCTCAAGCGGCGAATGCCGGCCTGGATTCCCAGAACCACGGAAACCGTGGCCGCCGCAGTGATGACGGCGATGATCAGAAACTGCGTAAATGCACTCTGGCTAACGTTCAGTACGGGAATGCTTGCGAGTCCGGCATTGATCTGCATGGCGCCGAAGCCGAGGGACGTCGCCACACCGAAGAGCGTTCCCGTTACGGCGACGACGTCGGTGGTGCGCCCGAATACGCCGTGAATGCCCGCGCGGCCCAGGAAGGGATACAGCAGAGAGCGCGGGGCCAGGGGCAAATCGCAGCGGAAGTGATAGTAGGCCAGCGCCAGGCCGAGCAGGACGTAGACGGCCCAGGGCTGGAGGCCCCAGTGAAAGAAGGTCCAGCGCAGGGCCGTGACGTGGCGCCGGGCCTCCGGAAGCGTGCCCGTATCCGCGGCGGCGAAGGGTGGTTCGTAGAAGTGCGTGATCGGTTCGGCCACCGCCCAGAAGACCAGGCCGGTTCCCATGCCGGCGCTGAAGAGCATGGCGAACCAGGCGAGGATCGAAAACGCCGGGCGCTCGTCGTCCTTCCCCAGGCGCAGCCCTCCGTAGCGGCCCAGGCCGAAGTAGAGGACGAAACCGAAGACCACGGCCGTCGTCAGCACGTAAAACCATCCCAGGGAACCCAGGATAAATTGCTGCATGTATTCAAAAAATGCGGCCGTGCTCGCCGTATGCACGGTGCCGGCGTACAGAAACGTGAGGATCACTCCGGCGGAGCCGAGGAAAACCGGCGGGTCCATCGCCGCGCTGAAGCGTTGCCAGTGCTCTCTGAGTCGCACCGATCTAACGTACTAACATTTCGTCTTTGCGCCGAACCCCTGGACGGAAAACCGGCGGGGTTCAGTCGCGTCAGCCGACCACACCGCCGGAAGTGGGGCCGAACTTTTGCTTGTTCTTGTTATACTCTTCGCGATCGGGGTTGACCTCGCGTTCTTCGATTCGCAGCTCACGTTGCTTATCCGGGGGGAGATTGCAAAGATCATGCGACCCGGCCGGGAGTTCGACGTGAACACCTTCCCGGAATTGGAGGACGATGCGGCCGCCTGGTGAGACGACAAGGCGATCGTCTTTCGTAGCTTCGATGAAGCCGTGCTCCTTCAGATACTCCGCCAGAGGAATACCACCGTATGTTACCCTGCCACTGAAGGCCACCACGGTGGCTTTGACGCCGCACCAGGCCCGTTTAATTTTTGGTTTGTCCGGTTCGGTCCGCCGGATCATCCGCCCCAATTGATTCTCGCGATCGGCCTGCAACGTATGCGTTAACTCGTGGGCCATCAATCGGCGATCCGGAGTATTCGATCGGACTTCACTACGATCAACGAATACATCCTTGCCGATGGTGAATGCCCGTGCGTCGATGCTGCGTGTGATGCGATCCACGCCCGGCCCGATGTGCACGCGCACTGCATCGAAGTTGCGGCCGAAGCGCGGTTCGAAAAATGTACGCTCCGCGGTACTGAGCGGGCGTCCGCCGTTGCGGCGCAGTTGATCAATGCGGTGTTCCGTTGCGGCCAGGACACGCTGCGGCGCCTGAGCGGCGATCACGCCGCCCGCGTTCGCGGATCGTTGTAGTTGCGCGGAGGAGAGCGGTACCGGCTCACGTTCGGTCGCGGCCTGGCGGCGCGAACTGCTCCGGGATCTGCGATGGGTGCGTACGAATCTTCCAGCCATGCCGAATCTTACGATGGAATCAAGAGAGATCAAGCCGGCCGCCCTCGCTGTGAGTTAAGACCGTAGTTTTTTCTAAGCTCGTGTAAGATGATGAAACGATTCGCCCGTGATCAGAACGACTCTTCGCGAATGAACGCGTCCACGTGCAAGCCCGCGCGTCCGGTCTTTACATCGTCGAAGTAACGTTCGAGAGAAAACCGCACACTGCTGAACGCCAGATCTTCCCACGGAATCTCGTCCTCCGCAAACAAGCGTACTTCCAGAGACTCCGGCCCCGCGGAAAAATTCAGATTCTTAAGATCCGCGAGAAAGAGCATGTATACCTGGGAGATGTGCGGGATGCTGTAGACCGCGTGGAGGTTGCGGATCTCGACCTCGGCGTTGGCTTCTTCGCGCGTTTCGCGCAGACCGCCCTGTTCCACGGTCTCGCCGTTTTCCATGAAGCCGCTGGGCAACGTCCAGTAGCCGTAGCGCGGCTCGATGCTCCGGCGGCAGAGCAGCACGGTGCCGTCCTCGCGCCAGACCGGCAGGCAGCCGACGATGATGCGCGGGTTGGAGTAATGGATGTGGCTGCACGTCCGGCAAATGTAACGCGGGAGATTGTCGCCGTCCGGAATCTTCCAGTCGAGGTCTCCGCCGCAGTGGTTGCAGTACTTCATGGTCGGCATTTAGAAGAGTGTTTTACTCCGAGGACCGAGGGAACGAGTTTTTGGGGAGAGTGGTCCTGGCGTGATTGCGATCGGGCTAAGATGACTCTCCTTCTCTATTTCTCGGTACCTCGTTCCTCGGAGTAAATCATCCTCCAAACTACCCGAACTCCACCGCGATTTCCATCGTATTTTAAAAAATTGCGTGCGGCGACCGGTGCCTGGATCGTGTCCCCTTTCCGCGCGAGAGCGTGTGGGAGGTGCGCATGCCCGATTCCGTCAAACATCTGATCACCTGGAAAGACTGGGACGACGCCGAGATTCGTAAGATTCTCATGCTGGCCACCCGGGTCAAAAAAAATCGCCACTTCTACCAGGGCACTCTCTCCGGACGCACCCTGGTGATGCTGTTCCAGAAGACGTCCACGCGCACGCGGGTGTCCTTCGAGGCCGCCATGACCGAGATGGGCGGTCACGGCATCTACATGGACTGGAACACCACGAACTTCAAACTCTCCAAAATCAAATACGAGACGGCGTATCTCTCGCGGAACGTCGCCGTGATCATGGCGCGCATGAAACGCAACGAGGATCTCCTCGAACTCAAAGAAGGCGCCACCGTGCCGCTCATCAACGGCTGCGATAATCTCTACCATCCCTGCCAGGCCATGGCCGACATGCTCACCATTCACGAGGACCGCGGCCGCTGCGAAGGGGCGAAGCTCACGTACATCGGCGTGCACAACAACGTCGCGAACTCGCTCATGGCCGTCTGCGCCGCCCTGGACGTGCACCTTACCCTGGTGACGCCCATTCGCTCGAAAGAGAACTTCGACGAGGAGCTGTTTGAAAGGCTTAAGCACAAGAAGTTAGTACGCGAAACCCTGGATCCAGTGGAAGGCGTCACCGGTGCCGACTACGTCTACACGGACACCTGGGTGGACATGGAGTTTTTCGATAACCCCGACTTCGCCGACTTCAAAGAAGAACGCATCCGCACCATGATGCCGTATCAGTTGAACGCGGACCTGTTCAAGCACGCCCCCGAGGCGAAGATCCTGCACGACATGCCGATCCATCCCGGTTACGAAATCACCGAGGACGTTGTAGAATGCGAGCGCGCGCTGATCTTCCAGCAGGCCGAGAATCGTCTGGAGGCGCAGAAAGCGATCATCCTGTACCTGCTCCGTTCGTTGTGGTTGTGAGAGCGCCGTGAACATACATCTGCTGAACTACCGGCTGTATCTGTTTCTCGGCGCGTTTTTGATCGTCGCCTCCAACAGTCTGTGGATCGTGCGGTCGTCTCATTTTGCCGGCAACGCGGAATTGCTGTCCCTGGCCCTGACGATTGACCTGGCCGTCTTGATTCCGGCGCTGTTTTACCTGATCATGCGCAGAGGCGGCATCTCGGCTCTGTCCGTCATTCCGGTCTTTGTCGTGGCGATTGTTCTGGCGACGCTCATCATTCCGCCGGAGCATCATCGTTATCTCGACCTCGTGAAGCTTGCTCTGGTTCCGCTGGAGTTGTTTGTCGTGGCGTGGATTGCCTACCGGGCGTTTTTGATCATGCGCGACCAGTCGCGATCCGTGAATCCGGACTTCGTGGATTCGATTCGAACGGTCTTGCAGCGACAGATTCGCCCGGGTTTCGTTTCAAGCCTCTTCGCGAGCGAGATCTCCATGTTCTACTATGCCTTCTGCGGATGGGGGCGGCCCGCACAGGCCGGGGCGAGTGACGGGGCCTTTACGTATCATAAGAAAAGCGGTTATGCGGCGGTGGTGTGGGTGTTCGTCTTCTTGATTTTGATGGAAGCCGTGGTGATTCATCTGGTGTTGCAGCGCTGGAGCGTGGTCGCCGCCTGGGTGCTCACGATCTTAAGTATCTATGGATTGCTGTTTATCCTTGCCGATCTGAACGCGGTGCGCCTGCGGCCGATTCTCGTGGACGACGAGTTTTTATATTTGCGGATCGGCCTGCGCTGGAACGCGAAGATTCACCGCCGCAGCATTGCCGGTGTGCGCACGATTCGAAGCGTCGACGGCGACGCGGAAAATCTGAACGCGGCCCTGCTGGGTTTTCCCAACGTGGAGATTCGCTTCGAGGAGCCGCAGGAGATCGTCGGGCTCTACGGTTTTACAAAACGCGTGCCTGGCGTCAGCGTCGCCGTGGACGAACCCCGGGCGTTGCAGGACGTTTTGAAGAGTTCTGCCATCGAGGCACCGAGATTTCCGAGGGAAGATTTGGGAGAGTGATCGTGGCGGAACGGTTTCGGGCGCGGGCAATCTCTCCGAAAAAACACTCGGTCCCTCGGCCCTCGGAGTTTATTCTGTAGAGAATGCGACTCCACCGACATGCAATCATCCTCGCGACCATCCTTACGGCCGGGCTCGCGTTCGCCCAGGACCCGCCCGGTAGCGTCCGCATTACGGTCACCGGCATTGAGGGCGATGACGGCCGCATCATCTGCGCATTGTTTTCTTCTTCGAAAGACCGCGGTTTCCCGCTGGATGTCTCGGCGGCGAATCGGGTGCGTCGTTCGATTGACGGCCGCAGCGTGGTTTGTGAATGGACGGGGCTTAAGCGTGGTTACTATGCCGTCTCCGCGGCCCACGATGTGAACGACAACGGCAAGTGCGACGTGAATTTCCTCGGCGTACCGATCGAAGCCTGGGCCGCTTCGAACAACGCGCGCCCCGTGATGCGCGCGCCTGCGTTCCTCGAAGCCCGCTTCCTGGTTTCACCGGGCGATACCGTAACACAGAAAGTTCAACTGAAGTATCCTTAAGGTTCAGCGGGAAGCGCCCGTCGTAGGGCGCGGCTGTTGTTTTGCGACGACGTTGTTTTTCGCCGGTGGTGTCTGTTCCGATTCGGCATTCGCTTCGAAGCGTGCGGCCTCGCCGCGTTTGAGGACGAACTGTTCCTCCCACGCCTCGTAGCTCATGCCCAACTGCGCGGCGCAGCGCCGGCGATACTTGCGCATGAAGTAGACCGTGAGCGGATAACCGGCAACGGCGACGGGCACGGCGATTACGAAGCCGCCGATCAGCATGGGCCAGCCCAGTTCGAAGATCATGAAGCGGCCCCAGTGCAGCATGCCTTCCCACATACCCAGGGCCTGGGCCTCGGTGAGCACGTCGGTGAAGTGTGCGAAGGTCATGGGAGTGAGCTGCGTGCCGACAGCCAGGAAGAAGTAGTACCCCGTCATGTAGAACGCATAGTACATGGGGCCCATGGTCACGGGGTTGCTGAGCCAGACCCAGGCCACGGCGATGACCAGATGATAGTGCAGACGGAAGAGGCGGAACAGAAACCAGTTCAGAGTGACCAGAATCATTTGAATGCCGACGAGGGGCGTGAAGGCCCAGAAGAGACCGACGGCGCTCGCCAGGCCGAGCTCGGCCAGAGGATGATGGGATTCCCGAAAATGACGCAGGATCTTATCGTCGATGACGTCCTTGAGCTTCTGCCACAACATACGAAGACGCGTCCCGAAGGATGCGGATAAGATATTTTCTCATTGCCTTCCTGTCTGCTCTTTTAATTGTCCCGGGATAACATGCAATCTATCCGGAGTCTTTTGTTCATTCGTCACGCCGTCGCCCAGGATCGCGAGGAATTCAGCGGCGACGACGACCTTCAGCGCCCTCTCACCGAGAAGGGCCGCAAGAAAGCGCGCAAGGCCTTCGACGGCCTGTTGAATCTCTACGATCCGCCGGATCTCATTATCCACTCCGAGGCCGAGCGGGCCCGGGATACGGCGGAGATCCTGGGCCGGGTCTTTCCCTCGTCGCCGCTGCGCGAGAGCGCGCTGCTGAATCCGGGCGCCGACTACGAATCCCTGCGGAAGCTCCTGGCCGATCGCGACGTGCGCGGCGAGTGCGTCGCTCTGGTCGGCCACGAACCGGACTTCAGCGAGATGATCTCGGGTTTGCTCCAGGCCGGTCCCGGGGACGAAGACCACGCGGCGCA
Source organism: Leptonemataceae bacterium (assembly GCA_965227295.1). Lineage (GTDB taxonomy): Bacteria > Spirochaetota > Leptospiria > Leptospirales > Leptonemataceae > JANSYA01. Next base: position 2,572,837 of record OZ245742.1, read on the forward strand.
CGCCTTCCTGCACCTCGACATCAAGAAGGCGTCGTGCGTGGAAATCAAGCTGGACGGCGAGGGGGCGGGCGAGTTACGAAACTTCCTGTCGCCGGGGGTGTTGCGATTGTTGCGGAAAGTGGAAGATATATGACTCCGAGGACCGAGGTACCGAGAGAAGATATGGGAGAATCCCGTAGTCTATACGCGATCATGCTACGAGCTTTTCCAAAAAAAGACTCTTCTCTATCTTTTCCTCGGTACCTCGGTCCTCGGAGTCAAATCTCTTTGCGGGAGAGCAAACGATGTACTATGACCGACACGTGTTCTTATGTGAAAACAAACGCGAGGGCGGGGACCGCGAGTGCTGTGCGGACAAAGACTCAAAGCGCCTGCGCAAAGTTCTGAAAGAAAAAACCAAAGCCGCGAAGCTGGATCAGCGCATCCGCATCAACGGCGCGGGCTGTCTCGATCGCTGCGAAGAAGGGCCGACCGTGGTCGTGTATCCGGAAGGTCGCTGGTTTCGTTTGAAGAACGAAGCCGACATGGATCGGTTCGTGGAGACCTACCTGAAAGACGGCAGCGTGGCCGGCATCGAAGACCTGGAGCTGCCGGACGAACATCCGGCGGATCGGCTGAAACAAGAGCAGCAGATGCAGCAGTAGTTTTCGGCCCCCTTCGATAGTCAAAACACCCCCGGGTCGACGGCGACGGTTATTGCTGGACTAAATTATTGTATCTGTTAGAAATTAGTCATGCGCCCGGAATTGCTTGATGAAATTCGTGACCTTCCCGCCGAGGATCGTCTCGCAGTTGCCCGGGCTGCTCTTGAAAGCCTTACCCAGGATCGTGCGCCGCTGTCCGCGGATTTCGTGCGGGAATTGGAGCGCGTGCACGACGATTATCTTGCGGACGGTGATGCCGGCAGTGATTGGGAAAGTGTAAAGGCGCGGATTCGCGCACGCACATGATGATTACGATCCGCCGCCTCGCGGAAGATCAGATTTCGGAAGCCTATCAATACTACGAGAGTCAGCGCGGCGGACTCGGGGAGGAGTTTTTCTCAGCCTTCGAAGCCACCCTGGGAATCATCGAGCGCTATCCGCAGCTTTATCCGATTGCAATCCGCGATATTCGTCGGGCCGCCTTGGTGCGTTTCCCATACAGTGCTGTCTATGTGGTAGGCCCGTAGCGAATCGTAGTCCTTGCCTTCTATCATCACCGCCGTGTTACAGACGAACGGCTGGAAGACCTGTAAACGCCCACAATCTCCACACCACACAAGGAGCAACGGGGGCCAGGGGAGACGCTCTCTTGCAAACCGCGTCCCCTGGCCCCCGTTGCGACGCTTACTTCTTACCCATATTCTCCATGAACGGGCGCAGTATTTCGATGGGGATCGGGAACACCGTCGTGGAGTTCTTGTCCGCCGCGACTTCGACCAGCGTCTGTAAAAAGCGCAGTTGAATGGCCACCGGGTGTCTGCCGATGACCTCGGCGGCTTCGCCGAGTTTCGCGGATGCCTGGAATTCACCCTCGGCTGCGATGACCTTGGCCCGGCGTTCCCGCTCGGCCTCGGCCTGCTTGGCCATGGCCCGCTGCATCTCACTCGGCAGATCGATGTGCTTAACTTCCACCATGCTGACCTTAATGCCCCAGGCGTCCGTCTGTTTGTCGATGACTTCCTGCAACTGCGCGTTGATCTTCTCGCGTTCGGACAGGATTTCGTCCAGCTCGGATTCACCGACGATGGAGCGCAGCGTGGTCTGGGACAACTGCGACGTGGCCACCAGGAAGTCCTCGACCTCGATGACGGCGCGCTGGGCGTCCAGGACACGGAAGTAGACCACGGCGTTGACCTTGATCGAAACGTTGTCCTTCGTGATGACGTCCTGGGGCGGCACGTCCATGACCACGGTGCGCAGGCTGACCTTGATCATTTTGTCGAGGAACGGGATCAGCACGATCAGGCCGGGGCCCTTGATGCCCACAAAGCGGCCCAGGCGGAAAATGACCGCGCGTTCGTACTCGCGGAGAACCTTGATGGCGCTCGACAGAAAGACGAAGAGCATCACGAGTATGAAGACGATGTATGTAACCATGTTTGTTTGACCTCTAAAGTATTGTTCTACGAAAACTAAGACAATTTGCGACTCCGAGGAGCGAGGGGCCGAGAGAAGAAACGGGAGGGCTTACGGAGCCCGACAGCGTTCAGGCTATGCTCACTTTCCGAAATACTTCTTCTCATCTTCCCACTCGGTGCCTCGGTCCTCGGAGTAAAAAACTCTTCGCAACGAAAGACGCGTTCAGTCGGCCCGCTCCACGCGCAGGCTGAGCCCCTCTACGGCGACAACTTTTACGCGCTCCCCCGCGGGGATCGGCGCGCCGTTGGTGCGGGCCTGCCACAGTTCGCTGTGAATGAACACACTGCCCTGGCGCGCGTCGATCTCTTTGCGCGCTTCGCCGATGTCGCCGACCATGGACTCCTGTCCGCTGACGATCTGCTTGCCGTGCGACTGCGCCGCCAGGTAAACCAAAAAGCCCATGATGCCCGCCGTGAGCAGGCTCGTAAAGATGATAAATGCCAGTGATATTCCCACGAAAGCCGCCCCCGAGCGCATGAGCATGATCGACCCCAGCGTGATGCATAACGTGCCGCCGACGCTGAGCAAACCGTAGCTCATGACATTGAGTTCCAGAATAAAAAAGACGATGCCCAGGCCGATCAACGCGAGCCCGGTGTAATCCACCGACAGCGACTGCAATGCGTACAGGCCCAGGATGAGACAGATGGCCCCGATGGCGCCCGGGAAGATGGCGCCCGGACTGTAGACCAGTTCCGCAAAGATGCCCAGCATGCCGAGGGACATGAGGATCATGGCCACCTGGGGGCTCGCGATCAGGTCGAGCAGGTCACGGCGGAAATCCTTTTCGATGGTTTCGATTTCCGCGTCGGCGAAGCTCGCCAGTTCGTGGGGGCCGCCCACCATGCGCACCGTGCGCCCGGAAATTTTTTCGAGCAGTTCCTGCTCGCTCTCGGCCATCACATCGATGACGTTTTTGCTCAGCGCTTCCTCGGACGTGATGTTGTCCGCGTGGGTGACGGCACGGACCGCGAACTCCGCGTTGCGCCCGTGATACGAGGCCAGGGCGCGCATCTGCGCTTTTGCGTGGTTCAACAACTTGCGCTTCATGTTCAGCGCGTCGTCGGCGCCGGCCGTTTCCGGAATGCGATCGTCCTTCCCCGGTTCCGCGCCGCCGCCGCCGCCGGCCTGAACCGGCGTGGCCGAGCCGATGTTCGTCGCCGGCGCCATGGCCGCAATGTGCGAGGCGTACATGATGTAGACGCCCGCCGAACCGCAGGTGGATCCCGGCGGCGAGACGAACGTAATCACCGGTACCGTGGACGCGAGGATGCTGCGATTCATCTCGTCCATGGACGAGACGAGGCCGCCCGGAGTATCCAGGATCACGAGCAGCGCGTCGGCGCTTTCCCGCTCGGCCCGGCGGATGGCCTGGGTGAGTGTCTCGAGCGCGGACGGTGAGATGGGACCGCGGATCTCCACACGCAGCAAACGAGCGCGCTGTTCTTCCAGGTTGAGGACCTCTTCCGCCGGCTCCTGAGACGCGAGGGGCAACGCGGACGCCGCCAGAACGAACAGGCCGGCGCCGCAGAGGATTACAGAAATACGAAACGAAGCCAAACGATGTGTGATCATGGGAACGTCAGGAGGAAGTTAAACAGAAAGCCGGCGGCGGCAAGCGATTCTTTTACGGATCTGCTTCAGAAAATATACTTGCATGGACACTGCTGCGTACGCCTGCATCATAGAGCCCTGCATGAAGCATTCCGGGACGGATCTTTCATTTGTACAAACGCATCGAGGACTACGGCATCATCGGCGATTTGCGCACCGTGGCGCTGGTGGGCCTCGACGGCTCCATTGATTGGTGCTGTTTTCCGAACTTCGACTCGCCTTCGATCTTTGCCGCGTTGCTCGACGCCGGAAAGGGTGGTCATTTCCGCATTCAGGTCCCGCCGGAAATGAACGCGCGCCGCAAGCAGCTCTACATTCCCGATACCAACGTTCTCGTAACTCGCTTTCTTTCGAAAGAGGGCGTCGGCGAGGTAACCGACTTCATGCCCGTGGAGACCGGGCGCGGCATCTGGGAAAGCGACGGCCGTCGACGCATTGTGCGGCGGGTCACCTCGGTGCGCGGTGTCGTGCACTTTCAACTGCATTGTTTTCCCGCCTTCGACTACGCCCGGCGCCGGCCCACGGTGCACAAGGTTCCGCACGGCTACGTCTTCGCGGACGATGCCGGTCCGCTGTCCCTGGAACTCCTGTCGCCGGTCGATCTTCAGGTGGACGAAGAACAGGGCGGCGTGCACGGGGTCTTCGAACTCTCGCCGGGGGAAACGATCGTCTTCGTCCTGCAAGAGCACGAAGAAGGGCGTTTGTATCCCACCGCCGATCCGGACATGGATCAGGGGTACCTCAGCACGCTGCATTTCTGGCAGGACTGGTTGGCCCAGTGCAACTACCAGGGACGCTGGCGGGAAATGGTCCACCGTTCGGCGCTCGTTCTTAAGTTACTTACATTTCAACCTACGGGCGCCATCGTCGCGGCCCCCACGACGTCTTTGCCCGAGGTCATCGGCGGTCAGCGCAACTGGGATTACCGCTACACCTGGATTCGCGACGCTTCGTTCACCGTGTACGGTTTTCTGCGGATCGGCTTTACTGAAGAAGCCACGCAGTTCATGCACTGGCTGGAGGAACGACTGCATCACCTGGGCAACAGCGGTGATCATCCGTTGCAGTTGATGTACCGCATCGACGGCTCGCGCGATCTGCACGAAGAAATTCTGGAACACCTCGAAGGTTACATGCAGTCCGAGCCCGTGCGTATCGGCAACGGCGCCTACGATCAACTGCAACTCGACATCTACGGCGCGCTCATGGACGCCATCTATCTTTTCGACAAACACGCGCAGCCGCTGTCCTACGACCTCTGGAAATCCGTGCGGACGATTCTCGACTGGCTGTGCGAGAACTGGAACCAGCCGGACGAGGGCATCTGGGAGGTGCGGGACAGCCGGCGTAACTTCGTGTATTCGCGGCTCATGTGCTGGGTCGCCCTGGATCGCGGCATTCGTCTTTCGAACAAGCGCAGTTATCCCGCCGATCGCGAGCGCTGGATCGCCGTGCGCGACGAGATTTACCTGGAGATCATGGAACGCGGTTGGTCGAAAGAACGTCGCGCCTTCGTGCAGAGCTACGAAAACGACGCGCTGGACGCTTCGAACTTGCTCATGCCGCTCGTGTTTTTTCTATCGGCGCAGGATCCGCGCATGCAGTCGACGATCGACGCCGTGATCGGTGAGCTGGCGTCGGATTCTCTCGTTTATCGTTACATTGCGGATCACGCCCCGGACGGGCTGGACGGCGAGGAGGGTTCGTTCTCGATGTGCACGTTCTGGCTCGTGGAAGCGCTGGCCCGGGGCGGGCGCGTGGAGGAAGCGCGGGTCATTTTCGAAAAGATGATCGGCTACGCGAACCACGTGGGCCTGTACTCCGAGGAGATCGGCCCCTTCGGCGAGGCCCTGGGCAACTTTCCTCAGGCGTTCACGCACCTCGGCTTAATTTCCGCCGCGTTTAACTTAGACCGGGCGTTGGATCATAAGAAAACCTGAGCGAGTGCTTCCATGAAAGGCCTGCTGCTCTTTTTCGTAACGCTCCTGTACTTCCTGTACGCCGCGGCCTGGGACTTCTCCGGGGAACGGGTGAGTTTCGAGGGGGATCAGGTCCGCCTGGTCTACGACGTCGACGCCGTAGCTTCCGGCGATCGTAAGTTTACCGGGAGCTACAGCATCACCGGGCCGAATCATCCCGGTCCCCTGCACACATACCTGCTCGCCATGTTCTACATGTTCGACCGTGACATTCCCGCGCTCTACCGGCGGGCCGCGGCGCTCAAGAGCCTCACGTTCTTCCTGCTCGGTCTGTTTCTGCTGCGGGCCGGCGCCTCGTTCGGCCTGGCCGCGACGGTACCCTTTATGATCGCCGCGACTCACGGCGCGGACGTGTACCTGCGCATAATCTGGGGGCCGGCCATGTGCCTGCCCTTTCTTGCGCTCGCCCTGTGGGCGGCGCTGCGGCTGCACGAGTCGTCGGCGCAGGAACTCAGTCGGCCATTGCTTCTGCTGGCCGCGGCCCTCTCGTTCTTGCTGCAAACGCATACGTCGCAGTTGCCGTTCGTCCTGGGTATCGGCGGATGCGCCGTGGGGAGCCTCCTGTTGCGCCTGCGGGATGAGAGCGCGAGACGAGGCGTACGTCGGGCGGTGATCGGGGCCGTGCTCGTAACTTTGCTTTTGTGGATGTTACCGGTCTACGAGGCGGTAAAGAACGGCGGCGGGAACTTCGCCCGGCTGTTCGAGTATTACGTAGCGCTGCCTCTCTCGTCCTCCGGTGACGGCCTCACGTTCGCGCGCTCCATAGAGCGACTGATGCTCGTCCTGCGTACGACGGCCGACGCTTTCGCCTGAGCGCGGCCTGGGTGGCGGCCGCCTTCGTGCTGCCGCCGTTGCTCGTGCGCTTTTTGCACGATCGCCGCCGGTACGCCTTCGCCGTGATGCTGGTAAGTACATCTGTCTTGCTGTTAGTGATCGCCCTGGTGTTTGTCCCGGAGCCGCTGCGCTTTCACTATTACTCGGGCGTTTATGTTCTTTTCGCGGCGGCGGCCGGTCTCGCCCTGGGCGGTCTCGTGCAACTCGTGCGCGAGCGTTGGACCTGGCTCGCCGCGTTCCCGCTCCGGGCCGTGTTCGTGTTGTCCGTCAGTGCGTTCGTAATTTCCGGTGTCCTCCAGCGCGTGCATGCGGCGGAGGAGCGCGAACTGCACGCCCCCCTCGCGGAAATGCAGGCGCTTGTCGCGGCCATGGACGCGGACTGCCCCGGTTGCAAAATCAGTGTGCACACGGTCGGGGAGAACGCCCCGGAGACGACGCCGGGTTTTCTGTATCTCTTAGAACGCAGCAATATGATGTTAGTGCTTCCCGGCACGGAAGAGGCACGCTACATCATCGAAGCGCCGCGCGCAGAATCGCCGGGAGACGGCCGCGTGGTGTTTGATTCGAAGCGGTTTCGCGTGTTGCGAGTTCCGGTGCCGGCCCGTACTTTAGCGGTACACAGAGTGAGCGGGCGCACGTTTGCGAATTACTACATAGGCGTGGCGGAGATGTAGTTCTGCAACAGCTCGATTAACTTCTTCTGATCGCCGATTTCCTGTTTCACCAGGTCGCCGATGGATACGAGGCCGATCATGCGATCGCCGTCCATGACCGGCAGGTGGCGGATGCGTTTGTCCGTCATGATCGCGAGGCAGGCGGAAACGCTGTCGTGGGACGTAACGGTGGTGAGGTTGATGGACATGATGTCTTTCACCGGCGTGCTGCGCGAATTGCGTTCCTGAAGAATCACTTTGCGGGCGTAGTCACGTTCGGAGAACATTCCCACCAGACGACCGTCCTGCATCACCGGAATGGCGCCGACGCCGCGCTCGGCCATGAGCTTGAGCGCGTCGTACACCGTGCGATGCGGCTCCACGGACAGGACATCGTGTCCTTTGTCTTTGAGGATGTCCTGGATGGTGGAGGAGAAGTCCATAGCGGGCCGAAGTCTACAGGCAATGCGAGGGAGGTCAAGGAATTCCGGGGGGGCCGTCGCTCCCTTTTTGCACCGTATCCGCCGGATCATCCGGGAAGGCGTCGTAGTCTTCGTCGTCATCGTTCAAGAGTTGCAATGCGAGGAAGGGACATCCTCCTGTAAAAAACCCACCGCCTTAAAGGTCCGCAAGTACGACAGTACCATTGCCAGGAACGGCCAGAGCGTCGGAGAATCGAAAGCTTTCCCGATCGCGATAGCCGTCGCCTTCCGGGTTCCGGTAGACCTCGATGATGTTCGCGTCGGCGTCTACAAGCCAGTACTCCCGAACACCGGCCGCGGCATAGACCGCGGCTTTTTTTCGATCGTATTCAGCGGAGGATACGGCGACTTCCACGACGAACTCCGCCGTTGTGGGATGGCCCTCGATGTAGTCATCCTCGCGTCGGTGGACCACGGCGACATCGGGCTCGAGTTCGGACTTCGTGAAGGTGAGCGGTTGCTCCTGGCGGACGTCAAGATTCTCCGGAAGATGGGCGCGCAAAAAGCGAACGAGTTTCGCAACGAGAGCGGAGTGCAGGGGAGGCTTCGGCATCTTCTCGACGATCACTCCTTCGAACAACTCGACCGGCTCTTTGATTTCCCCCGTGCCATAGAGAGAATGATAGAGAGCCACGCCGATGGGCAGTACCCTGTCGCGAATGTCTTGTATTTCAAGGGCGGCCACGGCCATGGCGAGAGCATAGGACATCCGGGGGGCGGGTCAAATAGAAATTCGATGTCCTGTTGTTGCTTTAATTACAGGAGGACGCGAGGAAGCGAGAACCTCTCATCCTCCTGTGCAAATTCCGCATTAGCCCCTAACGTTTCGTCAGCTTCTGAATCACCTCGAGCAAATCCCGCCGGCTGATCATGCCCATCAACCGACCGTTGCCGTCGACCACCGGCAACTGCCGAAACGGGTTCGCCAGGAAGATGTCGACGATCTGGTAGACGTCCGTCTCGGGGCCGACGGTCTTGATGCCCGTGGCCATGTCGTCGCGGACGTGGCGCTCGGGTTCCTCGTGGTAGTACGAACGTTTCGCAAGCAGCTTGAGGCAGTCTTTCTCCGTAAAGATGCCGAGCAACTGCTCGTGTTCCCCGACGACCGGGGCTCCGGTTACACCGGTCCGCAAAAAGAGTTTTACGGCGTCCGTGGTGTTCATGTCGGGAGTGAGCGTCGGATGTTTGCGGATCATGATGTCCGCGGCCTTCGGTGTCTCTTCGGCCACCGGTGGCTGAAGATCGGCGGAATAGTTCATGAGAGACCTCCTGGGCGTCGTGCGGCGCTGCGTATGCAGTGCGCTTCGTGCCGGAGCTATTATAGAAGGCAAGCCCGGTTAGGTTCAACCGAAAAAGCCGCCGAATGTTCACCTGTCCCGGCGGCCGATCGAATTCGAGACAGGCGTGGCCGAAAGTTTTCGCGCGCAGGTGCCGGGCACGACAAATTCCTCGTGCATTTTTCGGGGCCGCGAGACCTGAGGTAGCTACGACCGAAAAAAAAAGCGCTTATCTTGACAGTATGGCCGCCCATTCGCAGATAAGGACAGGCAGGTATGAAAGTACATAAAGTCAGATCCGGCTACGACATCCCCCTCAAAGGACAACCTGATCCCTCCGCGGGCATTCAGGATGCTCCAAACCCGAAAACATACACAGTGCGGCCCGTCGAATTCGGCGCACAGTTGAAACCGCGGCTCAAAGTTGAGACCGGCGACTCGGTGAAGATCGGCACCACGCTCTTCGTCGACAAACGCAATCCCGACGTATGCTACGCGAGTCCCGCCGCGGGAAAAATCACGGACATCCGGTACGGGCCGCGCCGTGTCATCGAAGCCATCGTCATCTCGCCGTCCGGTGAAGACGCCGAGCAGTTTCAGAACTTTCGCTCGGGCGAAATCGCGAACCAGAAGCGCGATGATCTCGTGAAGCTGTTGCTTGAAGGCGGCATGTGGCCGTTTATTCGTCAGCGTCCGTACGACATCAACGCGAACCCGGAAGACACCCCGGCTTCCATCTTCGTGAACTGCATGGATACCGGTCCCCTGGCGCCCGATCCGGAAATCGCCCTGCGGGGCAAACGTCCGGAGTTCGAAGCCGGCATTAATGCGCTGAAGGTTCTGGCCGGCGGGAATAAGATCCACGTCGTCATCAACGGCGGCAAGAAGCAAAGCCCCGACTCGGAGCAACTGTTCACTGGGCTCAGCGGCGTGGAGTACCACGCCTTCGCCGGCAAACACCCGGCCGGCCTGGTCGGCACGCACATCACCACCATCGATCCCATCATCGGCTACGCGAACAACCGCAAGGTCATCTGGTATCTGAACGCCCGGGACGTAGTGAAACTCGGCAGTTTTCTTTTGGTAGGGCAGTATCCCACGGAAAACGTGATCGCGGTCGGCGGCCACGGTGTGAAAGCGGAGCGCCGGAAATACTTTCGCGTGCGTTCCGGCGCCGACATCGGCAGTCTGCTCGACGGTTACCTTGAAGACGGCGAGCTGCGCATCATCAGCGGCAACGTGCTTACCGGTACGCAGATCAGCAAAGAAGAGGGCCTCGGCTTCTACGACAGCGTCATCACCGTCATTCCCGAGGGTCGCGAGCGACGCTTCATCGGCTGGATGCTGCCGGGCTTTTCGCGTTGGACCTGGTCCCGCGCCTACATGTCCGCGGCCGTCCCCGGTCGGCGCTACGCCATGGACACCAACAAGAACGGCGAAAAGCGCGCGTTCGTGAAGACCGGCGACTATCGCAAGGTCATGGGGATCGATGTGCTGCCGGAGTTCCTGGTCAAGGCCATTCTGGCCGAGGACATCGAACAAATGGAAGCCCTGGGCATTATGGAGTGTGCGCCGGAGGACTTCGCGCTGTGCGCGTACATCTGTCCGTCGAAGATCGAATTCACCGAGATCGTGCGCGACGGCCTGGAGATGATGCACAAAGAATTGGCCTGACGACGGCGCGCACCGCTCTATCGCACTAACCTTTGTTCTTGAAAACTTAGCGGCCCCGGTCGCTTTCCGTTGAAATCAGAGAAACGAACATGAAGTTCCTACAGAAACAACTCGAAAAGATGGACCCGCTCTTCGAAAAGGGCGGCAAGCTCGAAAAACTCCATCCCCTCTGGGACGCCCAGAGCACATTCCTGTTTACCCCGAAAGAGGTCACCGAGAAGGGTCCGCACGTCCGCGATTCCATCGATCTCAAGCGGGTCATGATCACCGTGGTCATGGCGCTCATCCCGGTGGTGCTGTTTTCTTTCTATAATACGGGCTACCAGATGGCCCGGGCCTACGGCGTCGAAGCGAGCCTGCCCTGGTGGCAGATGTTTATCAACGGAGCCATCACGAACCTGCCGATCATTCTGGTCAGCTACGCCGTCGGCGGTCTCTGGGAAGGCCTCTTCGCAGTCATTCGCCGGCATAAGATCAGTGAGGGCTTTCTCGTAACGGGCATGCTCTTTCCGCTGACTCTGCCGGCCACGATTCCGCTGTGGCAGGTGGCCGTGGGCGTAAGCTTCGGCGTTGTGATCGGCAAAGAGGTCTTCGGCGGCACCGGCATGAACATCCTCAACCCGGCGCTCACCGGGCGGGCCTTTCTGTTCTTCTCGTTTCCGAAAGACATCTCGGGCTCCGATGTCTGGATCAAACATTACAACCCGTCCGCGTTCCCGTACCTCGATAACTTCCTGCTGTGGGATCCTTCCTGGAAACTCGTCGACGGTTACAGCGGGGCCACGGCGCTGCTCCAGGCGGCGTCCACCGGCGCGGCGCAAAAACCGGTCGATGTCCTTACGAGCGGAGGCTACGCCCACTTCGACTGGTGGAATCTGTTTGTAGGTCTGGTGCCCGGCAGTATGGGCGAAACCTCGGCTCTCGTGGCGCTGATCGGCGCGGCGATTCTGATCCTCACCGGCGTCGGTAGCTGGCAGATCATAACGAGCTGCATTCTCGGTGCGGCGGCCATGGCGGGTTTCATGGGCATCTTTACGGACGTCGGCCTGCCGGCGGTGCCCTGGCACTACCATCTCGTGATGGGCGGCTTCATGTTCGGCGCGGTCTACATGGCCACCGATCCGGTGAGCGCGGCGCATTCGGGCATGGGCAAGTGGATCTACGGTTTCTTAATCGGCGTTCTGTGCATCTTAATCCGGGTGTGGAACCCGGCCTATCCCGAGGGCATGATGCTCTCGATTCTCTTTATGAACATTTTCGCGCCGCTCATCGATCATTACGTGGTAAAGGCGAACATCAACCGGAGGCTCAAACGTGCAACGGGGTAATGCTTATACATTCATCTTCGCGTTCATCGTCTGCATATGTTGCAGCGTGGCGCTGGCCTTCGCGGCCACCGGTCTGCGCGAAGCCCAGGACATCAGTGCGCGCCTGGACATCGTGAAGAACATCCTGCTCGTCGGCGGCTACGAACAAAAGGAACTCGATCGCATGGCCGCGGAGAGTCCGCAGCAGGTTCTGGAAATCTTCCGCAAAAACTTCGACGTCCGCCTCGTGAACGAGGACAAAGAGGAAGTGCCCCTGGAGTTTGTGAAGTCCGAGCTGAACAAGATCGGCTACCAGGACGAGCAGCTCGCCGCGATGCAGGCCTTTGAAATCGTCGACATCTTCAAAAGCAAGGTCAATCTTCTGGCGAAGGCAGCCGGTCAGTCCGTGGACGAGTACAATCCCGGCCTCAGCCTCATCTACCTGCAGATGAGTTCGGGGGAAGGCGACGCGGAGCGAGAGGTCGTCGCTTACATTATTCCTGTCGAAGGTTACGGGCTGTGGGATATGGTCTATGCCTATCTGGCGCTTGAGGCCGACCTGGTCACAGTGAAGGATGTTGTGTTTTACTCTCATCAGGAGACGCCCGGTCTGGGCGGCGAAATCTCCACGAAGGCCTTCACCGATCAGTGGAAGGGCAAAAAGATCCTCGACGAGAACGGAGACCTTGTCAGTATCCAGGTGGTCAAGGGCGGCACGGATGACGACAATCCCCACGGCGTCGACGGCATCAGCGGCGGCACCATCACCGGTGACAGCGTTACGAAGTTCTTGAAAGAGGACCTCGAACGCTACAACGCATACTTCAAGACCATCCGCGGCGGCGATAAAACCGGCGCGACGCAAGATCAGGCGGCCTTTGCCGCAGGAGAACGAAAATGAGCGATACGGCAACAGTACCCGCGCCCCGGCAGGCGCAAAACGAACGCAAGCCGCTCTTCGGCAAGAAAGAGCGCTCCATCGTCCGCGATCCGTTGTGGGACAACAACCCCATCACGCTGCAGGTTCTCGGCATCTGTTCGGCCCTCGCCGTAACAACGCAGATGTCCACGACCATCGTCATGTGCCTGGCGGTGATCGCGGTGCTCTCGCTCTCGAACACGATCGTTTCGTTTCTGCGGGACTTCATTCCGTCGAAGATTCGCATCATCGTCATGCTGGCAGTGATCTCATCGCTCGTGATCCTGGTGGACCAGATCCTTAAGGCCTACCTCTTCGAAATGTCGAAGCAGCTCTCGGTTTTCGTCGGTCTGATCATTACGAACTGCATCATCCTGGGCCGCGCCGAGGGTTTCGCCATGGCGAACAAACCCTGGCCGTCGTTCCTCGACGGAGTCGGCAACGCGTTGGGTTACTCGATCATCCTCATTCTTGTGGCCACCGGTCGCGAGATCCTGGGGAACGGCACCTGGTTCGGCCTGGCTGTAATCCCGCAGTTTTTCTACGACATCGGTTACCAGAACATCGGCCTCATGAAGTTGCCCCCGGGCGCCTTCCTTATCGTAGGGCTTATCATCTGGGTCCAGCGTTCCATCTCGAAACAGTACGAAACGCACTAATCTACGTTACCTGAATACTAAGAGATAAACCTTATGAATCTCGTAAACATCGCAGTCCAATCCGTCTTTGTCGAAAACATCCTGCTGGCGTACTTCCTCGGGATGTGTTCATTCCTGGCGGTCTCCAAGAAGATCGACACCGCCGTCGGCCTCGGCTTTGCCGTGGTCTTCGTGAACGGGATCACCGCCCCGGTGAACTGGCTCATCAATCATTATCTGCTGAACGACGGCGCCCTGGCCTGGGTCGGCCTGGCCACGGTGGATCTTTCGTTCCTGCGCTTCATCACCTATATCGCGGTAATCGCGGCCATGGTGCAGCTCGTGGAGATGATCATCGACAAGTTCTCTCCGACGCTCTACGCGTCGCTGGGTATCTTTCTGCCGCTGATCGCGGTGAACTGCGCCATCCTGGGGACCTCGCTCTTCATGGATACCAAAGGCTACAACCTGGCCGAGTCCACCGTCTTCGGCCTTTCTTCCGGCCTCGGCTGGATGCTGGCCATCGTGGCGCTGGCGGCCATTCGCACGCGCATTCGTTATTCGGACGTGCCCCCGGGCCTGCGCGGCCTCGGCATGGCGTTCATTCTCACGGGACTCATGGCGATCGGTTTCATGTGTTTCGTGGGCATCAAAATGACCGAATGACGGACACTTTCGAAACGGCCTTTTCTTAACTATTACGGAGCAAATATTATGAGCGGAATCGCAATCGTAGGACTCAGTGTTGCCGTCTTCACGTTCGTGATCATGGGACTGGTGACCATCATTACCCAGGCGGAGAAGCGCCTGGTCGCCCAGGGCGACGTGAAGATCAACATCAACGGCGACGAGGAGAAGTCCATCACGGCGCCCGCCGGATCCACACTGCTGACGACGCTCTCGAACTCCGGCCTGTATCTGCCGTCGGCCTGCGGCGGCGGCGGGACCTGCGCCATGTGCAAGTGCCAGATCTTCGACGGCGCCGGGGACATTCTGCCCACCGAAGCGGGGCACTTTACCCGCAAAGAAATCAAGGAAAACTGGCGCCTGTCGTGCCAGGTAAAGGTCAAGGGCGATCTGGAAATCGGCGTTCCGGAAGAGGTGCTCAGCATTCAGAAGTTCACCTGTACCGTGCGCAGCAATCACAACGTCGCGACGTTCATCAAAGAGCTCGTCCTGGACATCGACGACGGCAAGGAAATGGACTTCGAGGCCGGCGGTTACATTCAGATCTACGTCCCCGAGTACGACATCGACTTCAAGAACTTCGACATCGAAAAAGAGTACCACCCGGACTGGGATCAGTTTAAGTTGTGGGACCTGAAAGCGCGCAACGACGAGGAGATCTTCCGCGCCTATTCCATGGCGAACCACCCGGCCGAGGGCAACATCGTTATGCTGAACATCCGCATCGCCACGCCGCCGCGGGGCATGGACGTGCCTCCGGGGATTTGTTCCAGCTACGTGTTCAATCTGAAACCCGGCGACAAAGTCGAGGTGAGCGGACCCTACGGTGAGTTCTTCGCCAAAGAAACCGAGCGGGAAATGTGCTACATCGGCGGTGGTGCCGGCATGGCCCCGTTGCGCTCGCACATCTTCGATCTTTTCCATACCAGGAAAACGAACCGCAAGGTCACCTACTGGTACGGCGCACGCTCGCTGCGGGAGATGTTCTACGAGGACGACTTCCGCAAAATCGAAAAGGAATTCGACAACTTCAAGTTCCACGTGGCGCTCTCGGACCCGCTGCCCGAGGACAACTGGGAAGGCCCCACGGGCTTCATTCACCAGGTGGTCCTGGAAAACTATCTCAAGAACCATCCCGATCCCACGGAGATCGAGTACTACCTGTGCGGCCCGCCGCTCATGCTCGACGCCGTGCAAAAAATGCTCTACGACCTGGGCGTGGAGCGCGAAATGATCGACTTCGACGACTTCGGTAGTTGAGGGAGAATAGGAATCAGGACTAACACCGAGGACCGAGAGACCGAGGTTTCCTGGAAGGGCATTCTTATTAGCAAGGCCGCGCGCAAGCTATGAATGCTCTCCGTTTTCGCCTCGCAAGACTCGGTCCTCGGAGTCTATTCCTTCTTTTCCTCGCGTGCGCGTTCGCCTGCAAGCCCGCGGACGAATCGCTTACGTTGAAGGGCTACGCCCTCGGCACCACCTATACCGTTAAGATCTACCCGCACGAAGTTAGCGAAGACGAAGCCTCGCTGCCTCCCGAAGACGAACTGCGTTCCGAAATCGAAGACGTCATTGCCGGCATGAACGCGGCCATGTCCAACTGGCATACGGACAGCGAAATCTCGCGATTCAATGCCCTGGAGGCCCCGGCAACCATCGAAATCTCGCCGGCCTTCGCGCGAGTCTTGGAAGCATCGCAGGAGATGCACCGACGTTCCGGCGGCGCTTTTGATCCGGGCCGCTCCAGGCTCTTTGATCTGTGGGGTTTCGGCGCCGAACAAAAAGAGGACGCCGTGCGCAGCGTTCCGGACCAGGCGGACATCGAACGCCTGTTGCAAAACAGCGGCCTCGCATACGTGCGTCTGGAAATCAAACCGCATCCGGAAAATCTCGACAGTCACAGCCTCATCACGCTGCACAAAGAGCGCGACGATGCCGGGTTAAACGTGAGTGCTCTCGCGAAAGGTTACGCCGTGGACCTGGTATTCGAGCGACTGCAGGAACACGGCGCCCGGTACATGATGGTGGAAATCGGCGGCGAGGTTCGTACCGGACCGGCGCATCCGCAGCGTGGAGGTTTTCACATCGGCATCGACGAGCCGCGGTACGACGGTCGCCGTTCGCTCTACGAGGTCCTCGAAGTTTCGGACGCGGCCGTGGCGACGAGCGGCAACTATCGCAACTACTTTCGCGGCGACGACGGCCGGTTGTATTCGCACATCCTGGATCCCCGCACCGGTCGGCCGTCGGAGAGCGATGTCGTGTCGGCCACGGTGATCGGCCCGGCCTGCATGATCGCCGACGCCCTGGCAACGACGTTGCTGGTGCTGAGCGAAGACGAAGGACTGGCCTTGATCGAAGCGATGCCGGAGTACGAGGCGTTGTTGTTAATCAAAGACGGCGAGAAGTTACGGGAAGTGCAAACGGCGGGGATGGCGCGGTTCAGGAATGGCTCGGGTCCGTAGTTCCGGTGTGCCCTGAAGCTTGAGGTAAGTGCCCGGGAGGGAAAGTTAAGGGAAGTATGGGTACGGCTGGTTCCAGCCGGCGAACGGAGGTCGTGCCGGGGGACGTGGTAAGGCGGACCGGAACGGCGTCTTCGCCGCAAGAGACGCTGCCGAAGCTGAGTCGCTCTCCCGGCGTCCGGGTCGATGTGGACAATCTTAACAAAACGAAAAGCTACAACTCCCGCGAGCCGTAGCAAAATGATTCCCTTTACAATTCCTGAGCCAGGCTCTGTAGCTTCACAGCTCCTGCCATGATTCCGAGGGCTCCCCGGGATCGTCACATCAACCGCGACTTTTGCAGTGCCTGCTGTAGCTTGCTGTAATGCTGCGGCTCTTCTTGTTCGGCGTCGCACTTGTTCGGATCGCCGCCGCAGATGCTGCACGATTCGTCGCCGCCGCGGGTGATGGTCCCGTTCGCGGCGAGGCCGCCGCAGGAACCCTTCACGGGCCGCCCGAACATGGCGCCGATCGCGATGCCGGCCATGCAAATGCCGAAGAGGGCGAGGGTGAGCAGCAGAATCTCGGTCATTCTAATAAGTTAGTAAGATCGCGCGGAAAATCAAGTCTTTTGCCGCGCCGTGCAAAAGGAGCGGGCGCCGATTTTTCGGCCGCCCGCTCCACGTTATACGCGGGATCTCAGTCCGGCGTTTCGCTGATCACCCCGCGACCCACGGTGCGGCCGCCCTCACGGAATGCGAAGGCGAGGCCCGCCTCGATGGCCACGGCGGTTTCCAGGTCCACATCGATCAGAATCGATTCGCCCGGGAGCGCCATGTCGATGCCTTCCGGCAACTGCACGGAGCCGGTGACGTTCGTCGTGCGGAAGTAGAACTGCGGCCGGTAACCGTTGAAGAAGGGCGTATGTCGTCCGCCTTCCTCTTTGCCCAGAACGTAAACTTCCGCTCGAAAGAACTTACGGGCCCGCACGGAACCGGGCAGGGCCACGACCTGGCCGCGCCGCAGCGAATCTTTCTTTACACCGCGGAGCAGCAGACCCACGCTCTCGCCGGCCCGGGCCGTATCGCTTTCCTCGTGAAAGCTCTCGATGGCCGTCACCGTCGTGCGCCCGGTCTCACCGAAGCCGACGATCTCCACCTCGCGCCCGCTTTGCAAACGGCCGCGTTCCACACGACCGGTCACCACGGTGCCGCGACCCGGAATCGTAAGCACGCCTTCGATGGCCATCAGAAAGTCGCGGTCCAGGTCCCGCACGGGATCCGGCACGTGAGCTTCCAGGGCTTCGAGCAAGCGCACGATCGCGGCGAAACCCAGCTCGCTTTCCGGGGCCTCGCCGGCCGCCTCACGAACGGCGAGCAACGCCGAGCCGTAGACAATGGGCGTGTCCGCGGCGAAACCGTACTGCTCGAGCAACTCACGAATCTCTTCGCTCACGAGATCGATCAATTCCTCGCGCTCGTCCGGGTGAATCGCGTCGGCCTTGTTCAGAAAGACGACGAGATTCCGCACGCCCACCTGACGCGCTAACAGCACATGCTCGCGAGTTTGCGGCATAGAACCGTCGTCCGCGGAAACCACCACGATGGCGGCGTCGAGGGACTGAGCACCGGCGACCATGTTCTTTACGTAGTCGGCGTGGCCCGGGCAATCGACGTGGGCGTAGATTCTACGCGCGGTTTCGTAGCGCTGATGCGATACGTTGATCGTTACGCCCTTCGCACGTTCTTCCGGCGCCGAGTCGATGTCCTCGTAACGCACGGCGCGGTTCAGGCCGCCGTAGAGTTTCGCGGTGACCTGGGTTAGAGCGGCACTCAGCGTGGTCTTGCCGTGATCCACGTGTCCGATCGTACCCACGTTCACTCGAATCTTGTTTTCGTTTTTCAGAGCTTTGATGCTCATCGTTTTCACCTCGTTATAGTTTGATCCGCCTGAGCGGATGGCGTGGGTTGTCACGGGCACGAAAAAACCCCCTCGCACCGGATGGTGGAGGGGGCTTCGCGCAGGTACTATGACGTTATGATGCTACAAACCTACAATCGCGCAAGCCCTCCCCGCGGGTCGCCTTGTTCCTGTTGTTCGCCGCTTATGCCGGCGAAAATCTTGTTGAAAATTCCGGAGAACATCGATTAGATTTGACGAAGAAAACGCGCACCTTCGTGAAACTTTTTGTGAAAATCGTGCGCGTTCTTTTCGGAGTAACTGCATGCTGCCGCCCACATTCATCGCTTCGCTCATTGCCATCGGCGTTTTGCTGGTGTTGATCCTCACGTACGTTCTGGTCTCGCGGGAAGTGGAACGCCGCCGCCTCGATCGAGAGCGGGCTATCGCCGCGCAGCGTAAGAAAGAGCTCCTGGCCACCGAAGTCGACGAGCCCGCCGTGCCCGCGTCCATTTCCAAAAGCGAACACCAGGAAATGATCGAAAACGCCCAGGCCATGGTCAAAGAAGACCCGGAGCGCGCGGCGAAACTCGTGCGTCACTGGCTCGACGACGGGGATCGGTAGATCGAGCACGCCCCGAATCGTGGATTAAGTAGCGGCCAGTGTACATTAAGCCTTGTATAGGTACGGCTGATTCCAGCTAACGTACGGAGGTCATGCCGGGGTCCATGGTAAGGCGGACCGGAACGGCGTCCTCGCCGCAAGAAAGGCTTCGGTAACTGAGTCACAAACCAACGTCCGGGTCGATGCGGACGATGTTAGCAAAACGAAATTCCACAACTCCCGCTCAGCTGTAGCCAAACCCACCCCTTCACCATTGCGCAACCTACCCTGTGTGTCTCACGGCAAACGGGGCGAACCACAGCTCTTGAACGACCGGAAACGTTTTATTCGTTCGAACACGCCCCGAATCGTGGTGTAAGTGGCGGCCAGTGTACATTAAGCCTGGTATGGGTACGGCTGGTTCCAGCTAACGTACGGAGGTCATGCCGGGGTCCATGGTAAGGCGGACCGGAACGGCGTCTTCATTGCAAGAAACGTTGCGGTGGTTCGCGGGAGCACCCGGGTCACCCGGCCCACGCTCACATAAATCGAACAAATCTCCGCTATCCGCGGTCCAATCGAGGCAATTCACCGGAGGTTTATCTCATGCAATCCAATCACTCCGCGCGGCCGTCGATCCTGGCAGGTTCCGCGCTCCTGATCCTTGCGATCTTTGCGGCGTGCAATACCGCGGATCGCAGCGGCGCTGCCGAAACCCGCCGCGATCCCACGACGGTCATTCCGTCCCGGTCCGAGCGCGCAGAATACTTTCACGGCGACGGAGTTACGCCGCAATCTGAATATGAGGCCCCCGAACCCGCGCGCAAACAAAACGTCCAGGACGGCCAGGCCGTACCGCCCACGGGTAGTGACGAAGGCGCCCTGCCGTTCAACACCGAGACTTACGATCGTATCTACGAAAACGACTTCCTGGGCGTACACCAGAATCCGCTCAGCACGTTTTCCATCGACGTCGACACCGCGAGCTACAGCATCACCCGGCGTTTTCTGAATCAGGGCAGCACCCCGCCGCCGGATGCCGTACGCATCGAAGAACTCATCAACTACTTCAACTACGACTACGCCGGCCCGCAGGGCGACGCCGATCCGTTCGCCGTGCACACCGAGGTTTCGGCCGCGCCCTGGAATCCGGAGCATCGTCTGTTGCACGTCGGCATCCAGGCGAAGCGTTTTGAACAAAAGGATCTGCCGCCGCGAAACCTGGTCTTCCTGCTCGATGTCTCGGGGTCCATGGATGCGTCGAACAAACTGCCGTTGCTCAAACGTTCCCTGCGCCTGCTGACGGAGCAGATGAGCGAAAAAGATCGGGTGGCCATCGTGGTCTATGCGGGCGCGAGCGGGGTGGTACTTGAACCCACGCGCGGCGATCAGCAAGAGAAGATCATGGACGCGTTCGAGAAACTTTCGGCCGGCGGATCCACGAACGGCGGCGAAGGCATTGAGCTGGCGTACAAACTGGCTCGCGCTAACTTTCACCACGAGGGCATTAACCGTGTGATCCTGGCCACCGACGGCGACTTCAACGTCGGCACCACGAATCAGGGCGATCTCATTCGGTTGATCGAAAAGGAACGCGAGAGCGGCGTTTTTTTAACGGTGCTCGGCTTCGGCATGGGCAATTACAAGGACAGCACCATGGAAAAGCTCGCCGACAAGGGCAACGGTAACTACGCCTACATCGACACCGTTGCCGAAGCGCGGAAGACCCTCGTAAACGAAGCCGGCGGCACACTCATTCCCGTGGCGAAAGACGTGAAGCTGCAGCTGGAATTCAACCCGCGCACCGTCGCGGCCTACCGATTGATCGGTTACGAAAACCGCCTGCTGCGCGCCGAGGATTTCAACGATGATAAGAAAGACGCCGGCGAGATCGGCGCCGGCCACAGTGTAACGGCTCTCTACGAAATCGTTCCGGCCGGCAAAGAGGTGCCCACGGGCACGGTGGACCCGCTGAAGTACCAGACCACCGGCGATGCCACCGACGCCGCGAACTCGAACGAGCTTCTGACCGTGAAGATCCGCTACAAACAACCGCAGGGCAGCACGAGTAAGTTGCTGAGCTTCGCCGTAAGTGACGGTGAAAAAAAATTAGAGGAGACTTCGGATAACTATCGCTTCAGCGCGGCGGTGGCGGCCTACGGCATGTTGCTCCGGGACTCGAAGCATCGCGGGGGAGCCGACTACGATCTGGTGCGCAAGCTCGCCCAGGGCAGTCTGGGCGAGGACCCGCACGGATACCGGGCCGAGTTCTTACGCCTGGCAGCCATGGCGAAAGACATGCGCTGAACTCTCCCGGACAGTCGTCCGAAAAAGCCCCGGTTCGCCGGGGCCTTTTCGTGGTTTTAAATTGACCGGTGAGTCGGTCAATTTAAAGTGAACGCAGCGAGGGAGCCGTTGCCGAAAATCGTCGATAAAGAAGCCCGCCGCCGGGATTTCGCCCGGGCCGCACTGCTTGAGTTTCAGCAGCGCGGTTATCCGGAAACGAAGATCGAAGACATTGCTGCCCGGGCCGGAGCGGGCAAGGGGACGGTCTATGAGTACTTTCGCGACGGCAAGCGCGAGATCGTGCTGTACCTGTTCGAAGACTTCTTTGCCCGGGCCGTGGACGGAGCCCGCAACGCTCCGATCTTCGCCGACGATCCGGCCGAAGATTGCGTGGCCCTGCTCATGAGTCTTGCCAGGCCGCCGGCGGAACTGTTGCCGCTGATCCCGGTGTACTTCGAGATCTGGGCATCCCGCCGGCCCGGCAGCGCCCTCGGTCTCGACAAACGCATGGCCGGCGTCTTCGACGAACTGGCAGCCTTTGTGGCGCAGCGCCTCGGACGACGCCACGGCCCCGGCGGCCGTCCCCGGGCGGCGGATCGCAGTTTCGCCCGCATGATCGTCGCCTGCATCGACGGCATGATTCTGCACCGGGCGATCTTTCACCGGGATCAGGATGTGTATAGTAAGGAACTACGCGGTTTCGAAGCGATGCTGCGCGCCTGGCTGGGCCTTTAGTATCTACTCAAGGAATGTTACATGAGCACACGTAGAACGGAAAGCGAAGAGAACGATGCGCGCCGCATCCTGGTGGCCGGCGGCACCGGTTATCTGGGGCGGTACGTCCTGGCCGAGGCCCGGCGTCGCGGATGGTTCGTGCGCGCCCTGGTCCGGCCCGGCAAGAGCGAACAACTGAAAGACCTCGATGTCGACGAGATCGTTGAGGCCGAAGTGACCCGACCGGAAAGCCTGAAGGGAATTTGCAACGGCATGGACTGTGTGTTTTCATCGGTAGGTATCACGCGTCAGAAGGACGGACTGCGTTACATGGACGTGGACTACGGCGCGAACCGGAACCTGCTCGACGCTGCGATCCTGGCCGGGGTTCGGCGCTTTGTCTATGTTTCCGTGGCCATCAGCGAAGCCGTGCGTGAACTGCGCATTATTCAGGCGAAAGAGCGCTTTGTCCGCGAGTTGAATCACAGCAGCATCGACTCGGCGGTGATTCGCCCCTCGGGTTTCTTTTCGGATATGAAGGACATCCTGGATATGGCACGCGGCGGGCGGGTCTATCTTTTCGGTGACGGTTCGGCCCGGGTGAATCCCATCCACGGCGCCGACCTGGCCGAGGTCTGTCTGGACGCCTGCGAGCCGCATAAACATGTCATGGGGGCGGCTCTACCCGTGCACGAAGAGATTCCGGTAGGCGGTCCGCAGGTGCTGTCGCAAAACGAAATCGCCGCCGCCGCGTTTCATGCCCTGCGCCTGGACCAGGGTTCGTCGGCGGGGCGGGTGACGCATCTGCCGGCCTGGAGTGCTGCGGCGATGGTGGCGGTACTCAAACGACTGCCCGAGCGGCTGGCGGGGGCCCTCGAGTTTATCCTGGCCGCCATGACGGCGGACCTGGTGGTGCCGGCCTACGGAAAGCGGAAGCTCGCGGATTTTTACGGCGAGCAGGCTCAGCCCTTCAACTGTTGAATGGCCTCTTCTTCGGTTTCGCAGACTTCGAAGAAGCCGTCCAGTTTCGTGAGTTGCAGCACGTCCCGCACGATGTCATTGATTTCCACCAGGCGGAAGCCGTAACCGTTCTTCTCTAATTCTTTGCGAATGGAGATCAGCGCGCCCAGGCAGGAGGAGTCGATGTACTGAATGGCGGACATGTTCAGGATCATGCTCTTGTTCTCCCCGAACAGGCCTTCCAGAACCTTCTTGAGCTTCGGCGTTTCAGTAATGCCCACCCGGCCCTTGATTTCGACGATCAGCACGTCGCCCTTGCGTTTGACTTTCGTATCTACCATAATCGCTGCGCTTCTTGCTGAAGAATCGCGCGGCGTGTTCTGCGGTCAAGCCGATGTTGGGGCACGCAGGTCTTCGAGAAAGGCTCCCGTTTGCATGGCCAGCTCCCCGGGCTGCTCCTCCGGGACGAAGTGGCCGGAGTCCACCCGTACCATCCGTACGTCCTGGAAACATTCCTCAAAGCCGTGGAAGTACTCGGGAATGATCGTGTTGTCCTTCTCCCCGTAGACGATGAGCGTGCGGACCGGGTTCCGCATGCCGGCGAACTTGCGCCAGCGCTTCGTATCGAAGGGGAGGGTACGATAATAATTGGCCGCCGTTTCCGGGGTATGCGGGCGGGAGTAGTCTTCGATGTAGGCCTGGACGTGGTCCTCGGGGATCGGCCGGGAGGTCTTCGAAGTGACGAGGAAGGTCTTGAGCCAGACGTCCTCGCGCCCGGTGATCAGGCCCTCGGCCAGGCCGGGGACCTGCTGAAAGGTCTGGTACCAGCTCATGTCCATGCGGCTTTCGAACATGGCTCGCCGGGCGTGCTCGTAGCCGGTCCAGTTGTTGATGATGGGAATGTTCGAAAGAACCAGGCGCCGCACCCGTTCCGGCACCAGGAAACACAGCTCCTGGGCCACGGTGCCGCCCCAGTCGTGGCCGGCCAGGGCGAAGTCGGCGTCGCCCAGCTCAAGCGTGCTCAGGATTTCCAGGATATCCCGGGCCAGTTCCTGTTTGCGGTACAGCTTCCAGTTGCGCGTGCGTTCGCTTTTGCCGAGCCCGCGCAGGTCCGGCCGGATGCAGCGCAGGCCCGGGCCCAACTGCGCAACAACATCTTCCCAGCATAACGACGACTCCGGCCAGCCGTGCAACAACACGAGCGGAAAGCCGGAACCCGAGTCCCGCACAAAGAATGTCCCGCGGCCGGTGTGAAGATCCATGAACGTCCCGGGAGAAAGAGGAGGGAATCTTAAGAATCAGCAAGAATTTTTTAACCGGAAAAAATCCTCCATTTTCCCTGGCCCGAGCCTGCGGGTCCGGTCTTACATGCCGTGCTCTTGCAACTTAAGCAGGGCCGCGGCCGCCGCTTTCCCGGAGAGCGCGGCGCCTTCCACTCGTGCTTCGCCGAAAGCGTCCCCGGTAAAAACGAGGCTCCCCGCGTCCTGTCCCGCACCGGCCTGCGCGACGAAGCAACGCTCCGGGTGGAGCAGCGCCGGCCGGCTGTACCGCCAGCGATGGACCTGGAAATCGCTGGCGGTTAAGTGGATCTTACCGGCATCTAAGAGCTGAAGACTCCGGGGAACAGGCGGTGTGAGCAGCAGCGTTTTGCCGGTGTGGATGTCGCCGGTTTCAGTGATTGCTTCCCGGTGATTCTGTTCGTGCCGCACGAGGCGCACACGGCAATGACAGCGCACGTCGAGTCCGTCGGCCAGATGCAGGGCGATGTGATGCATGCCTGATTTTCCGCGATAGCGCTGATGTCCGTCCTGGCCGGGTTCCCGCGGAACGGTGGTAAAAGGTGTCCTCGCTCGAGCAGCAGGGTCGAGCGCCCCCGGTGTCGGAGTTCGTTCACCGCGATCAAGCCTGCGACACCGGCTCCGATAATCAGGACATCCACCATTTCGTTGTCACAGTTTCATCGATTCCCTGTTGGAACGATAAAATTTCTGTTGGAAGTGCGGCGGAGTACTTGCCGGATTGCGCATCGCGTATTTTGATAAAAAGCGTCCAATCATGAAAGAACCGCCGATTCCTGAAACCGAAAACCAACGCGTGGCCGCGCTGCAGCGCTACGACATCCTTGATTCAGAATCCGAACAGGTCTTCGATGAACTCACTGAACTCGCTTCAAAAATCTGCGACGCGCCCATCGGTCTCATCTCTTTGATCGACTCCGGCCGACAGTGGTTTAAGGCGAACGTCGGTCTCGACGGTGCCACCGAAACACCGCGGGAGCAGGCCTTCTGCGCGCACGCCATCAATGAAGACGAAACGTTCATTGTACCCGACGCCACGCAGGACGATCGTTTTTCGGACAACCCTCTGGTTACGGGAAGCCCGGACATTCGCTTCTATGCTGGTCAGCAGTTGACCACGTCGGACGGTCACAACATCGGCACGTTGTGCGTGATCGACAAAAAGCCGCGGGATCTGGACGACTTTCAAAAAGAAGCGTTGCGCATTCTCGGGGCGCAGGTCATGTCGCAAATCGAACTCCGGCGCAACTTAAAAGAGATGTCCATCATCAATCGCCGGGCCCTGGCCCTGGAAACGATTCTGCGGCGTTATACATCGAAGAGCATCTGGGAGCGCGCCGACATCAGCGTCACCCTGGGCGAAGTGGACCTGGAAGATGAAAAACTCGATTCCGCCGTCATGTTCATCGACGTGGTGTCGTTTACGAGTTTCGCCGAGGGGAACGACGCCGACGAGGTCATCGGCGTGTTGAACATTTACTTCGATCCCATTGTCGAGATCACCGTCAACCACGGCGGCGACGTCGATAAGTTCGTCGGCGATCAGGTGTTCTGTGTCTTTCCCGACGCCGACCAGGCCGTGAAGGCCGCCCTGGAAATCCGGCGTCGCGTTCGCAATCTGAACGATCGCCGCAAGGCCTTCGGTGAGCACTGCTTTGAAGTGCGCACCGGTACGAACTACGGCCCGGTAATTCGCGGCTCCGTCGGCGCCGAGATGCGCCGGGATAACACACTCATCGGCGATACCGTAAACACGGCGGCCCGCCTGGAGAAGGCCTGCGAACCGGGGAACGTTCTCATCGCGGACAACCTTTACCGGGCCTGCAAAAATCCGCCGCCGCTCGCGCGCACGTTGCGGTTTCAGGTTCGGGGCAAAGAAGAGATCATAAAAGCTCACTACCCGCAGTGAAAAGCTTTCACTTGACGGCTTGATCCGGGCTGTATCAAATTCTGCGATTGTTATGCGTTCTGCTGATTTTCCCCCCGACGAACCCGAACGCCTGGAGCGACTCAAGTCGTACGATATCCTCGATACGCCGCCGGAAAAGGCCTTCGACGACGTTGTGGATCTTGCCGCGCACATTTGCGAGGTGCCCATCGCGCTGGTCTCCATCGTGGACCACAGTCGGCAGTGGTTCAAGGCGCGCCGCGGTCTGGATGTTTCCGAAACGGATCGAGACATTGCGTTTTGTCCGCACGCCATGCTGCAACGCGAAGGCGTTTTTGAGATCAGCGACGCGTTTCTGGACGATCGTTTCTCCGACAATCCCCTGGTAAGCGGCGATCCGAACATTCGTTTCTACGCCGGCGCGCCCCTGGTTTCGCCGGACGGCCATGCCCTGGGCACGGTGTGCGTCATCGACCGGCGGAGCCGCAAGCTCAGCGATAAACAAAAGGAACTGCTGCAAAAACTTTCGCGCCAGGTCGTGGCCCAACTGGAACTCCGGCGACACATTACGGCGGAAGCAACCATCAAAGAAGAACTGCGCCGATCCCGGGACGAAGCTCAAGCGGCGAGCCGGGCGAAGTCCGAATTCCTGGCCACCATGTCCCACGAGATTCGGACGCCCCTCAATGCGGTCCTGGGCGTCGCGGATCTGCTGCGCGACAGCGGATTAAGTGATGAACAAATTAAGTTAGTAAACTTGCTTCAGCGTTCCGGTGAACACTTGCTGGAATTGATCAACGACGTGCTGGATATGACGCGCATCGAAGCGGGGCACGTGGAAAGATTGCGCCGGGACTTCGATCCGGCGGATCTCGTTCGCCGGGCGGCCGAGATTTACGAAATGCGCGCCCGGGAGGCCGGGCTGGATTTCTTCTGCACGGTGGGAGACAATGTGCCGGCGACGGTGTCCGGCGATCCCGGTCGGTTGCGCCAGGTGCTCATCAATCTCGTCGGCAATGCCATTAAGTTTACGAAGCACGGCGAGGTGCGCGTGGAACTGACGCTGGAACCGGGCAAGCCGGATCAGCTCATGTTTTCCGTTCGCGATACAGGGCCGGGCGTGAGCGAGGAGTTTCGCAAGAGCATCTTCGAGCCCTTTACCCGCGCCGATACCTCCAGCACGCGTTCCACACCGGGTACCGGTCTGGGGCTCGCCATCTCCCGGCGATTGGTGGAGTTGATGGGCGGGCGCGTCGACCTGGAGAGTCGAGAAGGAGCAGGTTCGCATTTTTATTTTCGCGTACCGGCCCTGGAAGCCCTGGGCATACCGGCAAGCGTCGACAGCGAACGCGTGCCGAAAACGGAAGATGGGTCGCGGAATGTTCTCGAGGTCCTTGTGGTGGACGATAACCCGGACAACCTGATGCTCCTGGAAGCGTACTTGAAAGGCACGCGACACCGTTGCACCTACGTCTCCAATGCCGGAGAAGCCATCCGTGTGTTCGAGGACAAAGTAAACACCGGTACCTTCGACGTGGTGTTTATGGATATCCAGATGAGCGGCATGGACGGCCTGGACGCGACCCGGGAACTGCGACGCATTGAAGCGCAGCAATTGCTACAGGGCGGCGATCCCGGCGCGCGATCACACATCTTTGCGCTCACCGCCCACGCGTTCCGCGAGGATATTGAGCGCAGCCTGGAAGCCGGTTGCGATGCGCACATTACCAAACCGATTTCCCGTAACGACCTGTTGGACGCTCTGCGTTCCGCGGGTGGCTGAGTCCTACGACAGAAGGGGTTCAGGCTCGTTCGGGAAGGTTTCCCCGAATTAGTAAACTTTCTTAAATAATGCTTGCACGTCTGAATATATGTTCCAGCATATCAAACGTTCCGGAGGCCGTTGCCGAGGGAATTACAATACAATCGAAATCATCACTACTCAGTGTGATGAGTCGAAGGGAAGCAGTGTTGCAAGTTTTGGATCCAGTAGAAACCATTCACGCCGAAGATCACAGTCGCGTAGTTTTTTATGCGGCGCGCCTGGATCCTGCCAACAGTAACATCCTGGACCGGGAGCTGCGCAACGCCCTGAAAGAGGGGCCGGCGCATTTGATCCTGGACATGGGCCGGGTGGCATACGCGGTCTCGCCGGCGGTGAACGTCATCCTCGAAGCCCACGAACGTTGCCGGCAGAACGGTCTGCATCTGGTGCTCATTCATCTTCAGCCGCCGGTGCGGCGTATTCTCAACCTTTCGGGATTGTCTTCCGTGTTGAGCGTGCGAGAGAATCTGGAAGAAGCGCTGCAGCTGATTCGCGCCTGAGGTTCATTAATCATTCATTAACTTTTCTGTTCTTAAAGTTAAGAATGATTTTCGCGGAGCAGTGATCGGCCGTGGCGGCGATGCTGAGGGCGGGGTTCGCGCCCACCGGGCCGGGCATCACGGAGCCGTCGACGACGAACAGGCCGGAATAACCGAAGACCTCGCCGTAAACGTCCACCACGCCTTCTTCCGGGGAGCGGCCCATCACACAACCACCGAGCGGATGTACCGTGATCGTTCGCCCGAGAACGCCGACGGGGTTCGGCCGAAAGCGACCGCCCAACCGCGCCGCCAATCTGCGCATTACGTTCCGTAAATCCCGAAAGAAGCGGCGGGAAGAACGCGGTGACCAGTCCGAGCGACACTTACCTTTCTTTAAGAACAATCTTCCGTCGGGAATATCCCGGCCCATGCCGAGCAACGGCAACATGGTGGCCGAAAAAGTCCCCCGGCCGAAGCTGTCGCCGACAACGGAGCCGAGGTTCGGACTCCGACTGAGACTGAAGATGCGTACCAGGTAACGACCGAAGAAGCGCAGCAGATTCCAGAGCGTCCACGAGCGACTGCTGAGGAGGCCTTCGACGAAGAACGCCAGGAAGTTGGGCACGCCGGCGTCTTCCACGTACATCTTCTCGCCGCGGCGGTCCTTGCTTTGCACGACGCTCGTGATGACCGGTCCGTGATAGGCATCTAAGTTCTTTTGCGTAGATGTTACGAATCCCAGGAGATCACCGTTGCCGGCGAAGCGTTCGCCCAGGCGCGGGCTCAGGTTCGGGAAGTGTTCGCGATTTCTCAGGAGTAGATACGGCGAGGCCGGAGACCCCGCCGCCAGAATCAGTTGCCGGGTACGGAGCGTGTGCCGATCCAGGTCCGTGCTGTGTACGGATTGATCCGCGCAGTGTTCGACGTACTCCACGGCGTAACCGTTCGCGTCCGGGCGCAGAGTGATCGCCTGGCAGAGCGGCCGAAGTTCCGCGCCGAGTTGCACTGCTCGCGAAAGCAGATTCAGGTCCAGGGTGTGCTTGCTGCCGTAGTTGCAACCGACATCGCACTCGCCGCACAGCCGGCAGGATTCGCGACGGACGCCGTGCAGGTTCGCCTGATTCTTCAAGGCCGTACCGATTTCCGGCCGCGCGTCCCGGGAATGACCGAAGGCGACGGCCAGGGGAGCGGCGATGTTTTCGAGGCCGGCCTCGGTCGCGGCCCGGCGCACGGCGACATGACGCGGAACATTGAAGCCCTGTATTTCTCCGGGGTACGTGCGAACTTCCAGAAGTTCTTCGATGCGTTCATAGTGAGGTTCCAGATCTGCGTAACTCAGCGGCCAGGGAAGTCCGTCCTCACGTACAAAGCTTGCCGGATCTTTTCTTAAGAGGACGTTCGCGTACACTAGCGAGCCGCCGCCCACGCCCGCGGCGGTGAGTACGTCGATGTTGCGAAAGCTCCAGAGATTAAACAAACCCAGGCGCCCGCGGGAAGGATCAAAGACCGCGTCGCGAAACTCCCGGGGATAACGCGGGAACGATCCCGGCGGCCAGAGCGCGCCGCGTTCCAGGATGCAGATGCGCAGGCCGGCCTCCGCCAGGTTATAGGCGGTGACGGCCCCGCCGAACCCGCTGCCGACAATGACGGCGTCGTAGTCGAAGTCCGGCATAGGGATCATAGTTCAAAGGAAAAGCGCAATTATGGATAGCAGAAAAATCGTATGCTGAAAGATCTTAGCGCCGTGCGATTTCTTTCAGAGAGTGTGGATGCCGCCGGTTTCGGTCTGGAAGGCCGACGGGTTCCGCATGCGCGTTTTGCCGTCCATGCCGCGGACGCCTTTGCACGAACCAGCGGGGCGAGCGCCGTGGCCGTTTGCTGCGGAAAGTACGAAGCGCTTCAGGCACTCGCCGCTCTGGCGAGCGCCTTCGGAGACGGCATTGCGGTGCACCTGGTCTGCGCGTTGCAGCCGACCGACGTTCCGGCCGTTCGGAGGGCGGCCGGGGCATTGGCCGGCCGCGTCTACGACAGAGACGGCCTGCATCCCGGCGTGCCGGGTTCGCCCGTCCGCGTGAGCCTGGCCGTCCACCCCGAAGAGCTCCGCGCCTTCGTCGAAGAACCTTTCCGTGTGGAAGCTGCGCCGTATTCGCAATGCCCGGCGTTGCGCTTAAGTTCTCGCGAGCGTGTGTTAATCGTATGCGGGCGCAGCGCGCTGTTGCGAACGGATCCCCGGGAGCTTCGGGGGGTGGCGGAGTCGCTCTCGGCGCCGGTGTTACTCGGTGCCGCGGCCGCCGCTGCTTCGCCGCAGTGCCTTGAACGCTACCGCACGGCGTTTCACGGAAGCGATCTATTAATTCCCGCGGGAGGGATCTTCTGGACCCTGGCGTTGTACGAGGCCGACGTGCTCTTCGTGCTCGGCGATAAACTTACAGAGAGTGAAGGTTACGGATTGCACGACTTCCCGTTGGTACGGGGGCGCGTGATCGAACTGGAGCTGGATCAACTAAGAGCGGTGGCCGGGAGTTCTCCGCGTCGGCGCAGATTCGCGAAACGACTGGCGCGGCGACAGGAACGGATGATTGCCGGTATTCGCAAAGAAGCGGAGCGTGCGCAAACGAAACGGCCTCTGGATCCGCTGTATGTGGCGCAGGCCGCTTTCGATCGGGCGCCGGAGGATACGATCTTCGTAGCCGAGGGCAACGGCACCGGTATGTTTCAGTGGTCGGTGAATCAGCAGTTGCGGCCCGTGATCTATCCGGTGCGCATGGCGACCATCGGTTTGCTGCTGCCGTATGCCGCCGGCGTCCATGCGGCAAACCGCGGGCCGGTCTGGTGCTTCGCCGGCGACGGGTCTTTGCGTTACGAGCCGGAGTTGCTCGGAGAACTCGCGCGCCGGAAGGTGCGCTGTGTGATCCTGGTCTTTCGCAACGCGGCCTGGGACAGCATTCGCCTCGAACAGACGTTTGTGTTGCGCGGGCGATATCCGGGTACGGAGTTGCGCGAGCAAGATTACGCGGGTTTCGCGGAACAACACGGCTGCGCGGCGATGCGCGTGGGGGATCATGCGCAACTGGAAGCGGCGCTGAGCCGGGCCGCGCTTCACGACGAGGGCCGCCCCCTCTTGATCGACATCCACGTTCGCAAGGATCAGATTCCCGTTGCGGGCCTTACCTGGGCCCTGGCGGAGCTGGACTACATTCTTGCCGCGGTACCGAAGTGGCACGTTCTGTTAAGTTTTATGCGGGCAATCTTAAGACGCCGGTTGCCCCTGCGCATCTTGCGTTTGCTGTGGAGGTCGGTATGATGTCGCCCTTTCGAAGCCGTGGTGCCGAACGATTGTTGCGCATCCTGAAGCAGCACGATCTTACGCGCATCTATTCCATTCCCGGCGCGCAGGTCCTTTCGATCTGGGATGCGATGCAGGCCGACACGACCATGCAGTTGATCGTGCCGCGCAGCGAGTGGGCCGGCGTGCGGGAGGCCGCGGATCATGCCCGGGCGGCGGGACGTGCGGCGGTGGTCTTGAATACCGTGGGTGTCGGTGTGGTGAACGAACTGCCGGAGATCAGTCGCGCCCTGGACGAGGGCGTGCCCGTCTTTTGTTTGAGTCCGGCGCAACCGCCGTTCAAGCGCGTACGCATTGACGGCGTTTTTCAGGGACTGCGGCAGGCGGAAATCCTGGGGCCGTTTTGTAAGGCGACGTTCTTGATCGATTCGCTGGAAGACGCGGAGGCGGTTGTTGCCGAAGCAATTGCGGTGATGTACGCGGATCGTCCGGGACCGGTGCGCGTGGAGGTCGAGTTCCCGCTGTTGTTCTAACGACGTAACTCCGCGACGATCGCCGGTAAGATCTCCGCGACATCCGCTTCGATCTTCACGGTTGCCTGATCATCCACGAGGGTGGGACCTTTGTTGAACACGAGCAGTCGGCCGCCGTTTTGCAGGCAGCGCAGCGGCAGTTCGTTTACGGGGAAGACTTCCAGAGAACTGCCGACGACGATCATCACCTCCGCCCGGCCGGCGGCATCGTGCGCACCGTGCAAGACTTCCAGCGGCAACACCTCGCCGAACAAAACGACGTCCGGTTTTAGAACGCCGCCGCAGCCGCTCCGTTCGCACTTCGGTACCGCGCCGCGTTGCACGACCGGCAGTAACAGGCTGCCCGGATACGAGGCCCCGCAGTTCACGCAGCTTGCCGTGCGCGTGTGGCCGTGGACCGGAAGCACGTCCCTGGCCCCGGCCGCCTCGTGCAGGCCGTCGATGTTCTGCGTAACTATCTCCCGGAGTAAGCTAAGGTCCTGGAGTTCGGAGAGCGCCCGATGCGCCGGATTCGGCAGGGCCGCCCCGGTGCTTTCCAGCAGCGGGCGCAGCCAATCGTAAAAACGCTCCGGATGTTCGTGAAACGATGCGATGGACGCGACCTCCATGGGATCGTACTTTTCCCACAGGCCGCTGCCGGGAGAGCGGAAGTCCGGGATGCCGCTGGGCACGCTGATGCCGGCGCCGGTCAGGGCCACGGAATACTTTGAAGCGCGGAGGATGTCCGCGGCCCGGACGATCTGAGCGGCGACCATGATCTACCGTTTGCCTTCGTAGCAGTCCCGCCAATATCTTTTTTGATGCGCGGTCCACTGCCGAAATTACTTCTCCGTATGGTGAAACTTTCGAGTTGACGATCATTCGCATCTTACTAACTTCGCCTCAATCTCATGCGCGCTCTCACGCACAATACCCTTGAGCAGTCGTTCGCCGGTCTCCTGCACTGGCTAACCGGCGTCGTAGTGTACGTCGTCAATGTGATGATGGTGGTGGTCGTGGTAGTAGAGAACCACACGCCGATTTCACCGACCCCGGGTAATACGTAGAGCGCAGCACAGCAACATGCACGAAACCCCGTCCGGTGAAAACCTGGCGGGGTTTTTTCGTTTATGAGCACCTCAAAACCTGGAGCCACCCAATGAACGCAGACCAAGAGCCTGACATACGAACCGATCGCGAAACGAGCGGGATGAACGGAGCGCAGTTCCTCGTGAAATTTCTGGAACGCCGGATTCGCGATGATGTGATCTTCGGTTACCCCGGCGGTGCCGCGCTGCCGATCTACGACGCCCTTTCTCGAAGCAGCATTCGGCACGTGCTCGTGCGTCACGAGCAGGGCGCCGCGTTTATGGCCCAGGGGCGGGCCCGCGTAACCGGCCGGGCCGCGCTTTGCCTCGCGAGTTCCGGTCCCGGCGTTACGAACTTGATCACCGGTGTGGCCGACGCCATGGCCGATTCGATTCCCCTGGTCGTCGTCACGGCCCAGGTTTCCACCGCGCTCATCGGTACGGACGCCTTTCAGGAGATCGACGCTCACGGCCTGGCCCTGCCGATCACGAAGGCCTGCTTCGCCGTGCGTTCGACCGCCGATTTACTCGAAGCCGTACCCGCGGCCTTTGCCCTGGCCGAGGGTGGTCGGCCGGGTCCGGTGTGGATCGATCTGCCGAAAGACGTGCAGACGGCGGAAATCGCCCTGTCGCAAGCGCAGCGAGCGTTCGCTGAGTTAGCTTCAGTTAAAGTTAGCAGAGTGCAGGCTGATGGGACGGCCGCGAGACTTCGGGAAGCAGCCGCCCTGATCGCGACGGCGGAGCGGCCGGTCCTGTACGCCGGCGGCGGGGTGATCCATGCCGGGGCGAGCGAGGCCCTCCGTCGCCTGGCGCGCAGAAATTCCATTCCCGTTACCACGACGCTCATGGGCCTCGGCGCCTATCCGGCCGGGGACGAACTCTTTCTGGGCATGCCCGGCATGCACGGGGCGCGGTCGACGAACATGATCCTCGAAGAATGTGACGTGCTGATCGGCGTCGGCGTGCGCTTCGATGATCGCGCCACGGGTAAAGTGGCGGAGTTCTGTCCGGGGGCGAAGATCATCCACGCCGACATCGACGCCGCGGAGCCGGGCAAAATCAAACGCCCGGACATTGCTCTGGTCTGCGATGCGGGAGATTTTCTTAACATGTTAAATAGAGAAATCCCCGCGGACCGGCGACCGGGCTGGCGGGAACGGGTCCGCGCCTGGAAAGAGCGGGCCGCGTTACCGGTGCCGTCGGGCACGGATCTGCGTGATCCGGCTCGACTCCTGGGCAACATTGCAGCGGCCGTCGAAGCACGCGCGATCATAACGACGGATGTCGGTCAGCATCAGATGTGGGCGGCGCAGTACTTCCCGTTCACGGAACCGCGCACCTGGCTGACCTCGGGCGGTCTGGGGACGATGGGCTTCGGGTTGCCGGCGGCGATCGGTGCGGCGACGGCCCGCCCGAATCGAACCGTCGTCTGCTTAAGTGGTGACGGATCGATCTTAATGAATCTACAGGAACTGGCGACGCTGCGCGACCTGGGCGCGAACGTGAAGATCGTGGTCTTCGACAACGGCGGCCTGGGCCTGGTGCGCCAGCAGCAGGAGCTGTTCTACGCGGAAAATTATTACGCCTCGCAATGGGAACCCGGCCCGCCGGATCTCTGTACGATTGCCCTCGGCTTCGGCATTCCGTCGCTGGACCTTCAGGAGTTCGACGATAGGGCGGCGGAGGTTCTGAACGACGCGCTCACGAACCCCGGGCCGGTGTTGATCCGCGCGCCCATCTTCGCGGACGCGAACGTGTATCCGATGGTGCCGCCGGGCAAAGCGAATCGAGAGATGATCGAGGGGCGCAGCGTGCCGGTGTTGTGAAGTTTTTTCCAGGAACGTGAACATTGCATCAGCATGTTTCGCGTTGTCCGTGTTTTTTACGGTGCGAACTCGCGTCCCGGCTACGTCTGCTATGCAGAGAGCCGGGCGCGGGGATCGTACCAAAATGCGGCGAGGCGTACTGCTATGGTCCATCTGGCTGTTCATTCCGTCATTCCTGGCCGCGGATACGGTACTGCTGGAAGATGGGAACCGCATCGAGAACGTGCGGGTGATTCGCCAGGCGGCGCGCATCAACGTCGTCCATCGTGACGGCAATGTTCAATCGTATCTTCCCGGGCAGGTCCACTCCGTGGAACGTTTACCCGTTTCCTGGGAACCCACGGAGGCGGAGGAGGCGGAACGATTCGAGGCCGACTTGCAGCGACGTGCCGCCGCCGAAGCCAGGCGCGCCCGGGCTGCCGCGGAGCGAATCGCCGGGCAGCGTCGACTGCGGTACATCACAACCGCGTACCTCTCCGGTTTGTTTCCCGGCGGTGCGTTCTGGAGCCAGGACCGTTACGGCCTGGCCCTGGCCTACCACCTCGCCGGTGCCGCCCTGCTCACGGAATACGGTGACGCGTATCAGGACCGGCGCCGCAGCCTGCGTCTCTACGAAGAGGACCGCCTGATCGTGGTCGGGACGTTCGTCGGCACCACTGTGTTTTCGGCGCCCGATCGAGATCTGAGTCTGCTCGTTTTTCTGCAACGTCTGCGGGCCCGGCGTTCGGACGTGATCAGCGCCGGCCTGCGTCAGGAGCGGGCGCTGTCGTTGTACGGCGTCCTGCTGCTCGCGGGAAGTCTGCATGCGTTTTACTTCGTTACGAGGGACGAGTCCGGCCCGGGAACGGACTCCGGCAATGCCGCACTGGAATGGTCGCTGGATATCGCCGGTAAACAGGACTATCGCTTCCGGGCGACGTGGTCTTTTTAGTATGATTTTACAAAAATCTTACAGTACAATTCTAGAGAGAGTGTTCCCGCTGATCACCGGAATCGTTTGCTGCTGCGCATTCTGTTGCGTGACGGCCCCCCTGACGGCGGACACGGTCTTCTTTACGGACGGCAACCGCGTCGAGAACGTGCGGGTCCTGTTCGCGTACTCCAGGGTGAACTTGATTTTCGAAGACGGCTCGGTTCAGAGTTATCGCGAGTCGAAGATTGCACGCATTGTGAATGCCCCGGTGGCCTGGGATTCGCAGGCGGACAAAGAAGAGTTCGAACGCCGGGCCCGCCGGAAGATCGCGGAGCTTGTGGAGCGCATCGAGAGCGAGCAATGGGATGCCGTGGCGAAGATCGAAACGTTGGGCGTTCGCGCTCTCGGACGATCGGCGCTGATTCCAGGCTGGGGTCAATGGTATCTCGGGGATCGCCTTCGGGGCAGCGCGTATTTCCTCGGGGCCGCGTTCGGGATGCATCGAGTCTATTCGGATCGTCAGGCTTTGTTACGCGCCCGCGATGAGTACAACGACCTGACGCTCCCGGCCTTGCTGACCGGAGTGACCGCGGGGCCCGGAACTCCGTCGGAGTTTACTCTGCTCGCGAATACGTTGTATTTTTCCGGTCGTCGGGATGATCTCGCCGCCGCCGCTTCCCGGGATCGACAAAACCTCGGCGTGTTGCTTGTCTTCTGGTTGTGGAACGCCGCCGACGCCTACATCTTTCGCGGCGGTGATGACAGGCTGCGCGACTTTGAGCGGCACAACGGCCCGGTGGAACTGGGCGTCATCCCGGAAGCCTGCGCGGAGCGTTCGCGCTGCGATGCCGGGAAGCGGATGCAGATCTCCCTGCTGTGGCGGTTCTGAGTAAGATTATGCGGCAAAGAGTTTATCAAACACACTTTGTGGTTCTGGTCGTCTCGCTGTGCGCCGGCTGCGTTCCTGTACGCTACGAGAATCCTTTTGATGCGGCCGCCTCGGTGGAGTCCGCGCTCTCGGTCCTCATCGTCAGCCGCCTGGATGAAAACATTACCGGCACGCCCGGTCGTTCCTGGTTGCCGTTGAATACTTCGGCGGAGTTCGGGGCGCGCACGGGAGGCGTGCTCCTGACGTTCGACGATCGGCTCTGGTTCATCGGGGGACGTAGCGATCGTTACTCCAACGTGCCGTTGGGCGGAGACGAGGCCTGGGTGTCCGAGGACGGCATTGCCTGGGATCGCGCGGCGAGCGGGCTCTTTACCGCGGACGGCCGCGCCGATGCCGGCGCTGTCGTGTTTCAGGGACGCATGTGGTTGATCGGTGGGGACACTGTTTCGGTAGCGGTGAGCAGTACGGGGTCTTTCGAAGCCTCTACGAGCAATACGACATCCTCGGAATCGGTATGGAGCAGCACGGACGGCCGCACCTGGACCAACGCGGCGCCGGGATGTTCGAACTGTCCGATCCGCCCGGGGCGCGCCTTTGTTTGGGAGGATCGACTGTACTTTCTCAGCCGCAGTGACGGGTTGAATGCCTACCCGGTGTACATGAGCGACGACGGCAGCACCTGGACGAAGTCGAGCACGAACATCGCTGAGCTGCTGACGTCCCCCTCGGAACCGGCGGACGTGTTTGAATTCCGCGGATCGCTGTATGCCTTAACTAAATATTGGGATGTGTTAAGGTCCGGCGACGGATTCGACTGGGAACTGATCCATGCAGGGAGCTCGTCGGCGCCGGAAACAGGAGACGGTCTTTTGTTTAATGATCGCATGTGGGTGATGCTGAACGGTTATGCGGCCTCCCGGGCCTATTCCAGCGAGGACGGCGCCGTCTTCGTTCCCCCGCCGCAGTCCTGCTGCGAACTTCCCGCCGCCGTGGACAATGTTCGTGCTGTCGTATGGAATCGCAGACTCTGGCTGACCGGTACGGCGGGCAGCGGCTTATCCGCGGTCGGCCAGGTGTATGTCTCGTTCAACGAGGTGAATCCCTGACGATCTAATTCCGTCGCCGCCAGTCCCACGGGGGTTCGGGATCGCGGTCGCGCCAGAGGCCGCGTTGGTCTTCCCGGGCCTCGCGTTCCAGGCGGATGAGTTCCGGATCGTCGGTATAACGACGATAGACCCAGGCGTAACCGCGGCGTACGAGTTCGGCGTTTACGTTGGTTGCCTCGGTCTGCGCTGTAAGATGGACCACCGCCACCAGGCGATCGTACGGATCGACGTCCCTGACTTCGAGGGTGACGTTTGCGCCGGCAACGAGTTCTGCGAGTTCGCGTTTCGCCGCGCGGCCGTAGGCCTGGCCCAGCTCCGGGGCGTCGATGCCGTGAAAGCGCACGCGTTGCGGTTCGCCGTCCGTGCTGCGCACTTCGATGGTGTCTCCGTCCGCCACGCGCACGACGGCGTAGCTGTTAACATCTGGTGCGTAGCAGCTTAGAAGGACGAGCCAGGCCGCGGCCGTTGCGCGCCCGATCATGTTACTTCTTGCTCTGGTTGGCGACGGCCTCGGCAGCTTTCTTCGCGGCTTCGGCGTCGCCCAGGTAGTAGTGTTTGACGGGCCTTAAGTTGTCGTCGAGTTCGTAGACCAGCGGAATGCCGGTGGGGATGTTCAGCCCGGTGATGTCCTCGTCGCTGATGCCGTCCAGGTACTTGACGAGGGCGCGCAGGCTGTTGCCGTGAGCGGCGATGAGGACCTTCTTGCCGGCGCGAACCTCCGGGGCGATTTCGTTTTCCCAGGTGGGCACCACGCGTTCGACGGTTTCCTTGAGGCTTTCGGTGGCCGGCAATTCCGCGGGAGTAAGATCCTGATAGGCAGCGAGATATTTAGGATGGCGCTCGTCGTCTTCACTGAGGGGCGGCGGCGGAGTATCGTAGGAGCGGCGCCAGACATGCACCTGATCTTCGCCGTGTTTCTCGGCGGTCTCGCTTTTGTTCAGGCCCTGCAGCGCGCCGTAGTGGCGTTCGTTCAACTTCCAGTTGCGCCGCACGGGAATCCACATGAGGTCCATTTCGTCCAGGACGATCCACAGCGTGCGAATGGCCCGCTTGAGCCGGGAGGTATAGGCGAGATCGAAGGTGTAGCCCTCGGACTTAAGCAACTGTCCGGCCGTTGTCGCCTCGGCCCGGCCCTGGTCGCTGAGATCGACGTCGTACCATCCCGTGAAGCGGTTTTCCTGATTCCAGCGGCTCTGGCCGTGTCGTACGAGAACGAGTTTGAACATGCGTGGCTCCGTTTGCGCGGCGACCGGGAAATACTTGCCTCATGCGGTCGCAGAATTATTGTCGAACATATTCCGACGCTGGATGCTGCCGTCAAGCCATCCCCGCGCCGGCCAGACCGAAGCCATGCATCCGAATTCCGCCGGCACCGTAGTAAAGCACGAGACGAAACGCTGCCCGCGCTGCGACGCGTCGTTTGTCTGTCGCGTGGGGGATGTTGTTAACTGTCAGTGTTCAGAAGTTAGCATCGATACTGCCGGTCGCGAACGCATCGGCCGCTGGCTGTCGGAACACTCCTCCGGCGATTGTCTCTGCGCCGGCTGTCTGCGCGAGCTGGCCGCGGACGCATAGCTTTCATTGGGGAAAACTCATATGACCGATCTGGACGCCGTTCGAAAAAAACTGGAAGACCGTCGCCGTACCTTGCTGGAACGCGACGAACGTCTTACGCGGGACATTCGCCATACGGAAGCACCGCCGAAGGCGGACTCCGGGGAGCGCGCCCTGGATCAGGAAAACGACGAGGTCCTCGATGCCCTGGACGAAGCGACCCGGGAAGAGATCCGGGCTATCGACGCCGCCCTGGGGCGTTTGGCCGGCGGCCAGTACGGGCAGTGCACGACCTGCGGCAAAACGATCGATGCGCGACGCCTGGAGTTCATTCCCCATGCGGCGCAGTGCGCGACCTGTGCAGCCTGAGCGCTGAGTCCGCGTTGCCATGATCGAATGGATCGCCGTCGTCTTCGGCTTTGTCTGCGTTGTACTTACCGTGCGTCAGAACATATGGTGTTGGCCCGCGGGGCTCATCCAGGTCTTGCTGTACATTTATGTCTTCTACGAGGCGAAGCTGTACTCCGACGTTATCCTGCACATCGTTTACGTCTTTCTTCAGTTTTACGGTTGGTACCACTGGCTCTACGGCGGCACTCGCTTTCACGATCTGCCCGTAACTTCCTCCGGCTGGATGTTTGCGCCCTGGCTGTGCGGCGTTCTGGCCGGTAGTTACCTGTGGGGCTTCGGCATGGAGCGATACACCGACGCCGCGATACCATACGGCGACGCCTTCACCACGGTAGCGTCTCTGGCCGCGCAGTACCTGCTCGCGCGGAAACAACTGGAATCGTGGTTGCTCTGGATCGCGGTGGACATCGTGGCCGTGTGGATCTACCAGGAGAAGGCTCTGTATCCGACGGCGATGCTGTATGGCGTGTTTCTCGTGCTCGCGACGTTGGGATTTCTCGCATGGCGAAAGTCGATGCAGGAACATCGTGGCGATGCACAGACGCGTCCTTGACTTTCCCGGCGCGCGTGTCATCTTACTGCTCACGCTTTGAAAGATTCTGTTGCGCCATTACGCATGCAGCGGAACCTTCGACGACATGAGCACGCCCGCGGAAACAAAGTACATTCTGACGATCGATCTCGGCACGTCCGGTCCCAAGGTTTCGCTTTACGATACCCAGGCGCGGCAGGTGCCGGGGGCCGCGGAGTTCGAAGAAACCCCGGTGCACCTGAGTCCCGGCGGGGGAGCGGAGCAGGATCCGGATGATTGGTGGCGCGCGATCACGACGGCGTCGCGAAGATTGCTCAAGCGGAATCTGGTGCCGCTTGCGGATGTCGTGGCCGTGTGTTGCACGTCGCAGTGGTCCGGCACCGTCGCCGTGGATGAAAGCGGTCGGCACCTGGGCAATGCCGTCATCTGGATGGATTCGCGCGGCGCGAAGTACGTAAAGCAAATTGCCGACGGCATCGTAAAATTCGAAGGCTACGGCGTCTCGAAGATCTGGAAGTGGCTGCGGATTACCGGCGGTATCCCCGGGAATTCCGGCAAGGATCCCATCGCGCACATCCTCTATTTGAAGCATGAGTACCCGGAAATTTATCGTAAGACTTTTAACTTTCTGGAGCCTAAAGATTATATCAATGTACGTTTAAGCGGAAAATTCGCCGCTTCGTACGACAGCATCGCGCTGCACTGGGTCACGGACAATCGGGACATTGCGAACGTGCGCTACCACGACGGCCTGCTGAAACTCGCGGGCATTGAACGCGAGAAGTTGCCGGAGCTGAAAGAGGCCGTGGACGTGCTCGGCCCGCTTTCGCAAGAGGCGGCCCGGGACCTGGGCCTGGCCGACGCCGGCGAGATCCACGTCATAATGGGCACGCCGGATTTACACAGCGCTGCCGTGGGCTCCGGTGCGGTGCGCGACTTCGAAGGGCATCTCTACATCGGCACCAGCTCCTGGCTGACGTGCCATGTACCGTACAAAAAAGTCGACATCTTTCACAACATGACGACGCTGCCGTCGGCCATCCCGCGCCGTTACTTCATCGCCAACGAGCAGGAGAGCGCCGGGGCCTGCCTGAAGTATCTGCGCGACGTTATGTTTTATCCGGAGGACGCCCTGGAAAGCGGCCGGCCGCCGGAGGACATCTTTCGGCGCTTCGACGAACTGGCGGAAAGCGTAAGTGCGGGCGCGGATAAGTTAATCTTTTTGCCCTGGTTGTACGGGGAGCGCACGCCGGTGGAAGATCATCACGTGCGCGGCGGGTTTTACAATCAGAGTCTGTCCACGACGCGGGCGCACATGATTCGCGCCGTGCTGGAAGGCGTGGCCTACAACTCGCGCTGGTTGTTGGGCGCCGTCGAGAACTTCATCAAACGCAAGTTCGATGTGATTCACATGATCGGCGGCGGCGCGAACAGTGAGCTGTGGTGCCGCATTCACGCCGACGTGCTGGATCGTGAGATCAAGCAGATCCAGGATCCCATCCAGGCCAACTCCAGGGGCGCGGCCTGTCTCGCCGCCGTGGCCCTGGGTTACATGCGCTTTGAGGACGTCGCCGATCGCGTGGAGGTGCGGAAGACCTTTCATCCGAACCCGGCGAACCGCGCCATCTACGACGAACTCTTCGGAGAGTTTTTGAACATTTACAAGGCGAACAAGAAAATTTACGCGCGGCTGAATCGTTAATATTTACGCCGCAAATATTAAGAGAATCATCTATGGATATGCTGGACTTTGTACAGACAAAATTGAGCTGGGTGCCCGCGCCGCTTATGGCCCGCCTGGAACGCCTGGCCAAACGCATCCCCGCCGTGCGCAAAGAGATCGAGAAGCAGTACGATGAGCTGCTCGGCGGTGAGATGGAGGAGGGGCTCAAACCCTATCGGGATTCCCACGCCGTGCATTCGGCGCTGCCGCGCAAGGGCGAGTCCCGCACGAAGATCTTGAAAGAAGTTCAGGATCTGAAGAAACGCGAGGAGGCTCGCTGGAAAAAGGGCTTTGTCTCCGGCGCGGTGTATCACGGCGACGATGCGCACATCGATTTTCTCAATAAGATCTACGCCGTTCAGTCACAGACGAATCCGCTGCACTCGGATCTCTGGCCCTCGATCACGAAGTTCGAGGCGGAGATCGTCTCGATGACGGCGAACATGCTCGGGGCCGCACAGGCTCCGGATGAAATCGTCGGCTGTGTTTCTTCCGGCGGCACCGAATCGATCCTGCTGGCCATGAAGGCCTATCGCGATTACGCCCGGCAGGCGCGCGGGATTTCCCGGCCCAATATCGTGGCGCCGGTTACGGCCCACGCGGCCTTCGACAAGGCCGCCGAATTTTTTAACATTCAGCTACGTAAAGCTAAGATCGGCCCGGACTACCGCGCGGACGTCGCCGACGTGAAACGCCGCACGGACTCCAATACCATTTGCATCGTGGGCTCGGCGCCGACATTCCCGCACGGCGTCATCGACCCCATTGAGGAACTTTCGGAGTTCGCGCGGGGGAAGGGCATCCCCTTTCACACGGATGCCTGCCTGGGCGGATTTGTACTGCCCTTCGCGGAGAAACTCGGGGCCCCGGTGCCGCCGTTCGACTTTCGCCTGCCCGGCGTCACCAGCATGTCCGCGGATACGCATAAGTTCGGTTACGCCTCGAAGGGCACGTCCGTGGTGCTCTATCGCGGTCGAGAATTTCGTCATTATCAGTTCTTTACGATTACCGATTGGCCCGGCGGCATGTACTTCTCGCCGACCTTCGCCGGCAGCCGGCCGGGCGCCCTCTCCGCGGTTTGCTGGGCCGCCATGGTCTCCATGGGGGAGCAGGGTTACTTAGATGCTACGAAAAAGATCTTAAGCACCGCCGCGAAGATTCGCGAGGGCATCGAGGCGATCCCGGAGCTGCGGGTTTTCGGTGATCCGCTCTGGGTGATCGCCTTCGGCAGCGATGAACTGGATATATATCGCGTAATGGAATTCATGACCGAGCGGCACTGGAACCTGAACGGATTGCATAAGCCGTCCTGCGTGCACATTTGCGTGACGTTGCGCCACACGCAATCCGGCGTGGCCGCGCGTTTCTTGAAAGATTTACGCGCGGCCGTGGAACACGTAAAGGCGCATCCGGCGAAAGAGGGCGGCATGGCCCCGGTCTACGGCATGGCGGCGACGTTGCCCATGCGCGGGCTGGTGAGTGAAATGTTGAAGCGTTATCTTGACCTGGTGTATAAGGTGTGATGGCTAATGTGCGGAGTCTAAAGATTTGCGCTAAAAAAAGCCGGAGAGTTGTTGCCGTATAATACGCTCTTGCTAAGATTCGGCGAGGGGATCTTATGCAATCTTTGTACATTCGCATCGGTACGTTAATTCTAAGCATTTCATTGATCATCGTAGTCTTCTTCGGCGACGCTCTCTCCGGAGATGACAAAAAGGAAATCCACCTGCCCGTGGACCGCGTGGCACATCTCTATCACGGAACGCTCCTGGACGAAAAACGCCGCGAACTCAAGCTGAAGCCGGCGGAGATCATCTTCATGCAGGATTCGTTGATCGAGTACCTGCTGAAGTATGAAAGCGCTTCATTAAACAGCATGGCCGCGCGCTGGTTGAAGGGCATGAAGGAACTCATGCCCTCCGAGGGCGAGGAGATGATACTCAAACACGCGGTTCTGAACATGATCCTGAAAAAAGGTAAGAGCCGGGAACGCCTGGAGTACAAAGTCAAGTACGACATCCTGTTACCCGCTATATGGCTCTGGCAGCGTCCCCTGGAGCTACGCATCTTCGTCCTTGATTGGGCCGAGGAGTTCGAGCTGTACTCCTGGATAGACCAAATCGCCGAATCGTCCGGTGATTACATAAAAGATTGTCGCGCGGCCGGTGTGCCGATTCCGCCGGA
The DNA here is from genome assembly GCA_965227295.1 of Leptonemataceae bacterium. Taxonomy (GTDB): domain Bacteria; phylum Spirochaetota; class Leptospiria; order Leptospirales; family Leptonemataceae; genus JANSYA01. Next base: position 2,617,445 of record OZ245742.1, read on the forward strand.
TTGGCCGGACGAACGCTGGAAGTACCAGGGAACTCTGACCTTTACCTTCATTGAGCAGGGCCGCGAAGAAACAAAGGTATATGCGTATCTCGATCCGGAACTGAAGGGCGCGTGCATTGCCCTGCCGCGGATTAACGACGGCAAAATCGAACCGCTGGGATTCATCTGCCAGGGCTACGAATCCGGCCGCGCGTGTTTTTGGGACAACATCAGCCGTAAGAGTGGGACGAAGCTCCGCGGCCCGGAGGACGAGTTATCGTTTAAGATCGCGGACATCCAGGGGGGCGACGTGCTCGCCGACAACTGCACCGAGTGCCATCGCGGCGAAAATGCCTTCATGATTCATCCGCAAACGCCGCTGCAACTCCCGGCCCCTTACGAAACCAGAACGTATCGCCGCTACGATCCCCTGGGACAGGCCGATTGGAGCAATCCCCCGTATCACGACTTCCCCGACGGCGACGCCGCTGCATGCGAGGCCTGTCATAAGGTGCCGCAATTGCACTTGCGCTTTTGTGCTCTACTCGTTTCGGCGGCGGATTACTCCATGCCTTCGCAGAGTGATCCGGTGGGCTGGGATAATCCGCAGGGGTACGCCGCGGCGAGCATGAATCATTTGAAAGAGGCCTGCGGAGATTAGTAATATGCCGGCCGCCGTCAACGACTCGCCGGCAACCAGGTCGTCTCCGGCAGCTCCGGAATCACTAACTTGCCTTCAGAATTAATTACGCCTACGATATCTTTGCGCAGGGCCAGCACGAACGTTATGCGGTCCCCTTCTTGCAGCGTTTCGTAGAAGTGCTCAAAGATGAGTTTGCCGCTGTCGCGGAGCACCGAGTCCGCGGCGGCGCTCGGTCGGCCGCGGCTCAGATAAAACAGCTCCGTCCGATCTTCCAGCCTGCTCAGCGGGCTGCGCTCGCCGTCCGCTTTCACGGTAAAGGCCTCCTGAACTTCCAGGCCCAGGTGCCTGCTCTTGCGATCCGTGCTCAGGCCGCGATCTTTCACGATGCCGTCGATGACGTAGACGTTGGTGGGATCGTAGGCGGAGATGGTGTACAGAGTGAGCCCGCCGGCGAGCAGCGCGCCGAGGGCGAGAATGCCCGCGGGAATGCCGAAGTGCGCGAGGCTGGACTTGCCCATCGTACTTACAAAGCCGAACACGGAAAACATGGCGAACGCCGCGAAGAGCAGGACGTAGGCCCGGTAGCGTTCAAACAAAAGTTGATCCGCGTAGGGTAAGACCTGAGAATATACTGCGCTCCAGTCGACAATGTCCATGCCAGCTCCCCGGGCGTGTCGCCCGCCGGAAAAATTGCACTTGCGTGCGTGCAGTGCAAGCAGGAATTATCGGAAAGCGTAATCTGCATGGGCCGCGAGATCGACAGAGAACACTTCCACGACGCCGACTTCGCGCGCTTTCGGGAGCACCTGCGCGCCGAAACCGAACTGCTTGCTCAGTGGACGGGAGAACATCGTTTCGCGGACGAACATCCGAGGGGCGGCTTTGAACTGGAAGCGTGGTTACTGGACGCTAACTTTCAGCCGGCGATGATTTACGACGAGTTCCGCGCGGCCGTGCCCGCGGGTGAGGATGCCCGGGATCTCATCGCTCCGGAGCTCGCGCGCTTTAACGTGGAGTTGAATCATCATCCGCGGGAACTGCGACACGATGCGCTGCGCGGATTCGAAAAAGACCTCGGCGAACTCTGGTCGCTCTGCGGGCGGACGGGACGCGAGGCCTTCGACGCCCGGCTCATGATGATCGGCATTTTGCCGACCCTTGCCGAAAGCGGGCTCTGCCTGGCGAACATCTCCCGGGGCATGCGTTATCATGCGTTAAACGAACAGATCCTGCGCCTGCGCGAAGGGCTGCCGCTGGAGCTGAACATCGTCGGCCGGGAGCGGCTCCACGTAACGCACGAAGATGTAATGTTAGAGGCCGCCACCGCCTCGTTTCAGATTCACTTCCAGGCGCCCCGGGACGATGCCGTGCGCCTCTACAACGCGTCCCTGATTGCGACGGCCCCGCTGGTGGCCGTCGGCGCCAATGCCCCGTACCTCTTCGGCAAAGACCTGTGGGAGGAAACGCGCATCCCGCTGTTCGAAGAGGCGGTGGAGTCCGGCGGCCTCGGCGCCGGGGCCTGGGGGCCGCTGCGCCGGGTGAGTTTCGGCAGTGGTTACGCGCGGCGTTCTCTCTTAGAGGTATTTCAGGAAAACTTAGAGCACTACCCCGTTCTGCTGCCCATCGATTACACGGAAGCGGACGCCCGGGAACGATTGCGGCATCTGCGATTGCACAACGGCACCATCTGGCGCTGGGTGCGTCCGTTGATCGGTTTCTGCGCGGACGGCCGGCCGCACTTTCGCATTGAACAGCGGGTCACCGCCGGCGGGCCGACGGTCACGGATCACACGGCGAACATGGCGTTCTACTTCGGCCTGGCCTGGTACTGGGCCAGGCTGACGGACGAGGCCCCCGAGACGCATCTTGAGTTCGCCGTGGCCCGGGACAATTTTTACAATGCGGCGCGCCACGGTCTCGGGGCGCATCTGCACTGGTTCGATGACCGGCGTTGCACGGTGAAAGATGCGATCCTGAAAGATTTGTTGCCGCTGGCGGCGCGGGGTCTCGACGATCTCGGTCTGGACGGAGAAGATAGCGGCCGTTATCTGGAAATCATTCGGGCCCGCACCGAAAGCGGGCACACGGGAGCGCACTGGCAGCGCGCGTTCTGCGAAAAATACGGCCGGGACATGACGGCCCTGACCCGGGCCTACTACGAACGCCAGGAGAGCGGCGCGCCGGTACATACCTGGGATCTCTAATGTCAAATCAAACAAACCTAAAAAAAGACCGCCGCCGTGCACCGGCCGGGCCGTTCGAGTACGAAAACGAGCTGCCCCCGGGGTTTCTGGACGCCCGGGCCGGCGAACTGCACCGCCTGCTGCCCGGCCCGTCGCTCATCTGCCTGGCCGATCAGCGCGGGAACCTGGAACATCCGTTGTTTGTTTCCGTGCTGTTGCACGGCAACGAGGAGACCGGGCTGCCGGCCGTGCAGCGGCTCCTGCGTAAGTATCAAAAAAGTGAAGCTAAAGGGGAGCCGCGCTTCGCTTTGCCGCGCCCGTTGTTCATCTTCGTCGGTAACGTCTGGGCGGCCCGGGCCGGTCGGCGATTTCTCCAGGGCCAGGCGGATTACAATCGCATCTGGCCGGGCACGGAGTACGACACCGCCGCGGACGCCCCCCATGCGGCCGAGATCGACATGGCCGTGCGAATCACGGAACGACTCCGCCGCATGGGGCCGTTCGCCAGCATCGACATCCACAACAACACCGGAACGAATCCCCACTACGGCTGCATCAATCGCCTGGACGATGCGTTCTTGCATCTGGCCGCGCTCTTCGGTCGCACGGTCGTTTACTTTCGTCGACCGAAGGGAGTGCAGTCCATCGCCTTTTCCGGGATGTGTCCCGCGATTACGATCGAGTGCGGACACTCCGGTGACGAAGCGGGAACCGAGCACGCCTTTGAATTTCTGGACGCCGTCCTGCGACTGGCGGAGTTCCCCGCGCATGCGCCGGCGAAGCACGACATCGAAGTTTATCACACCGTTGCGCGACTCTTCGTGCCGCAGGAATACACGTTCGCCTTCGGCCCCGGCGGCACCGACATCATCTTTCGCGCGGACCTGGATCATCTGAACTTTCGAGAGCTGCACACGGGTGAAGAAATCGCCGCGCTGCAGAGCGACGCGCGCATCTACGTGCGCGGCGAGTACGGCGACGACGTCACGGACGAGTTCTTGAATCACGACGGCGGCCGCATCACCCTGGCGAAGCCGGCCATGCCGTCCATGTTTACGCTGGATCCGCGCATTGTGCGCCAGGACTGCCTGGGGTATTTGATGGAGCGGGTCGATCTTAAGTCTTGATCGCTAAAACTTAATACAGTAAAGCAGCGCGATGTTTCGCGGTCGCGTCTCCGATCCGTAGCGCGGCGGTCCGTTGCTGCCGTCCGTGATCGGCTCGCGGATGGCATCGTTGATGTGTCCCCAGGCGGAACCGGCCGGCATCGCGTGGCTGAAGTCCTGATTCACCGCGGTCATCGTCGTCGCCTGCGCGTGCCGGTGTCCCTGAAATTGGTCCGCCTGGGCGCTGCCGAAGACGCGTCCCGCGTCCACGCCGCGACCGCCGTCCCAGCCGCGAACGAACTCGCCGCGCATGTCCGGCACGTTGAACGTCGTCGAACCGTCTCCGCTGCCGAAGCGATCGCCGATGCGTTGAAACAATCGTGCATACTGCGCGCGATTCACCGCGCGACCGTCGCAGGCGATCCAGCCCGGCGGCGCGCTTTCCGACGCAAACGACTGCACCGCGCCGACCTGATCGACGCCTTCCGGTGTCGGCTGCGCGAGCTGGATGATTTCGATCTGCGTGTAGACTTCGTCATCGCCGGTGTTCGTCGAATAGCCCAGTGCCGCGTCACTCGTTCCCTGAAACAGCGCGTACATTTCAAGACGGAAGGACTTCGGTGAGTCAAGGGTGGTGAAGCCGGCCCAGTGGGCCTCGCCGATTTCCTCTGAATCGGGGCCGTTCGCGGCGAAAGCGGCCCGGCCTGGAATGCTCGGCGTTCCGTCGGTGATGTTGAACAGCCGGATTCGGAAGTTCAGGACACGATGGCCCGGGGCGTGCGCTCGAATCAAGTAGCTCCCCTCCGGTAATGTAAACTCGTTGGAATTTAGTGAGATGCCCGCAATGTTCGTTTCCAGGTCGTTTAGGGTGCGCGTGAACCAGGACGATGTAACCGGAGCCAGGCCGCCGTTAGTGCCGGAGGATTGGCGTTCGCTCAGCAAGGCATAGCCTCCCGCCGGCGGTGCCAGGGCGTTTTCCCGGACCTTCATGATCCACACGACGGACATGTTCACCGGTCGCGTTTCGGGGCCGAGTCGCGGTGAGCCGTGAATGCCGTCGTCTACAGCGCCCAGGGTTTCCGCTTCAGGTGTCAGTTGTTTGTTGTTGTTGCCGCCCGGGGTCTCACCGCTGCTTCCTACAATAAAGGCGCGGTCGTTCAACGCGTGATGGTGCCCCTGCAGCCTATCATCTTCAAACGCACCCGACGTAGTATCACCGCGCAGGAACGCGCCCTTCGTATTCCAGGTTTCTTTCGGATTGTTTAAGTCCGGTATGATTTGCCCGTCGTACGGCGACGCCGGATCGCTTAACGTCTGCCCGTTGCATTCTACCCAGCCGTCGGGCAGGGCCGGTGTGTTGTTGAATGATTTATGCCACGCGAGCACGGTGCCGAGCGGAAGGTTGCCGCCGCCACCGTCCTGGCCGGCGGTGGTTTGCAACGTGCCGTCGGGAAAGAGAATGCCGTCGACGCCGATTTCGCCGGCGATGTGCAGTTTCGCCTGGGGCAGATCGGTGCCGATGCCGACGTTCCCCGAACTACGGCTGACGTCTGCGCCGCTCGCCTCCCAGAGGCCGGCCGATTGTGAACTGAGATCGTAGCCGAAGACCTCGACGTTGTGCATGCCGTGACCGGAGCCCGTGCGGTCGAACTCCAGGCTGCCGCTGTCCTGCATCTCGATCTGAAACTGCACCGAGTGTGTTCCGGCCGCGAGCACGTCCTGTTCGCCGCCCAGGCCGACGACGATCTGCGTGGTGAACGTATCCGTACCGCTGCCGCCGTCCTGGAGTTGCAGCCATGGAATGTAGGTGATGACCGAGCCGGTGATGGAGTCGTCGATCAGCGCGCGAATCTGCACGGCGCCGCCTGTACGATTGAAATAACTGATGTTCGCGCGCAGATAGAAACGGCCGCTGGTGGGCAGGTTCACCGTAATCGGTGTTGCGTTGAAGTTGCGCCAGACGCCGGAAAACGTCGTCGTCTCGGTGAGGATCTGGTTCGTATTCGCGATGTTCGGAATCATGTCCAGCAACTGGAAGTTCGATTTCACAAACACGCTCTGAGCGTCACCTAAGCCGTTCTGGCGAATCTTCATGATCCAGACGACGGACATGTTGACGGGGCGGGTTTCGTCGCCGTAGCGGGGGGTGCTCCAGCCGGAGTCGACCGGGTCCGTCAGGTTGGCGTAGCCCGTATTGAGCGCATATGAGTTTGTGCCGGAGCCCATATCCAGGGTCTGGCAACCAGGCGTGAACAAAGTAACGCAGATACCCCGTGCGGTGTGCGTATGGCCGATATCGTTGTGCTTATGCCCCTGCATCATATCATCTTCGAACAGACCCGAAGTATCGCCGCCGCGCAGGAAGCTGCCCTTCGAGTTCCACGACTGCCGTGCGCCGTTCAAGTCCGGTACGATGTTAGGCAACTGATGAAACGGGCTCAGCGGATCGTCGACGAGCTGGCCGTTGCATTCGACCCAGCCGTCCGGAAGTTCCGGGTTGCCGTTGATGTCCCGATGCCACGCGAGGATCGTGCCGAGGGGCAGCGTATCGAAGGCGCCGCTCATACCGCCGGCCCCGTCACCGCCGGCCGTCGTTTGAATCGTGCCGTCGGGAAACTTAAAGCCGCCGGACTTCGATTCAATGATGCCCTCGACCGAAAGTTTTTCGCCGGGACTCACGGTGCCCACGCCGACGTTGCCGCTGCCGGGTTGAACGTAGACGATGGTTTGTTCGGTGCCGGGGACGTTCTGTTCGGTGCTCGCCGCAATGCCCGGTTCGTTCGCCGCGATGTTGCGCAGACGATCGGTACCGGGGGCCGAGAGACTAACGTACCCGTAGTATAAACTAAGATCCGCGACCTCCGCCGCGGAGAGCGACCGATTGTAGACGCGCACCTGGGACATGCGGCCCTCGAAGAGACTGAGCGTGTTCGTATTGTCGCCGGCATCGTCGGCGCCGAGGACGTTGGCGTTGCTCGTCCCGCCGGCCGGCCCGAGGTCCACCGTACCCGCCGGCAACGCCGTGCCGTCCATGTAGATCGTGTAGCTGGTGGGTACGTTCTTATCGCCGCCGTTGTAACTTACGGCGAAATGATGCCAGGTGTTGTTCAGGGAAGCCAGATCGAACGGCACGCCGCGCTGGGCCGCGCCCCGGAACGAGGTGACGATCGTACCGGTGGAGCTATCGAAGGCGAGGAAGAACTCACTGTCCTGGCGGAACCGAAAGAAGAATATGTCGTCACCGCCGGAGAGGTCCTTCGTCGGATGAATCCAGGCCGCCGCCGTAAACGGATCGTTGCCCGTGCCGATGATGTTGTCCGTGAGGCCGAGGTCGACGTGATTGTCCGTACCATTGAAGACCAGGCTGCCCGAGATGCTGCTGCCGAAGGGATTGTCCGCGGACCAGGTAATCGAGCCGGCCACGCTGCCGTTGTGATTGTTGCCGGAGAAGTCGCTGAGTACGCCGCCGCTGCCGGCCTCGAAACGCCACGCGCCGGCAAGACCGCCCACAACACGTACAAATGTCTGCTGAGCGGAACTTTGTGACGTGGCGTCGGGATTGCCGTAGTAGGCGTAGACGTTCGCCGTGGCCCCGGCGGGTACGTGCGGCACGCGCACCCAGAAACGCGTCTGACTTGTATTCGCGCCGCTTTCGAGCCAGTGCGGGATTTGCGTAATGCCGTCGCCGTCCGTGAAGATGAGATCCGCGGCGTCGTCCCGCAGTTTGCCCGCGGCGACGAGCGCGGCCGTGTCCAGAATTACGAGGACCTGGTAGTCCGTGAGGGCAGTGCCGTTCGCGCTGTTGTCGATCGTAAGGGGCAGACGATACGGACGCCCGCCGAGGCCGGCCACCGGCGCGTCGATTTGAAACGGCGCTTCGGTTTCGTCACCGGTGCGCACGCGTACACCGTCCTCGATGCGCAACACGCCGCTGGAGTGCTCCGATTGCAACGTGCCGTGGATGGTGATCGTATCCTCGTCCTGGTCTCCGAGCAACACGTCACCGGGCATGTGGTCGGTGTCCCGGGCAATGACGTCGCCGCGGACCGTGAGGTTGCCTTTGACTTCTAAGTCCTCGTCGATATTCAACGAACCGCTGATCGTATCGCCGGCCTTGTTGACCTTGATGTCCGCCAGGCGATCGAGGCCGTCCTGCACCGTGGCGACGCCGAGCATGAGGTCGTCGCCGTTCGGCGCCGTGAGTACCGGCGGCGTGTAATCAACGGCCCCGGCCGAACCCTTGTGGGCCTGGAAAAGCAACAGCGCGGGCAGAGGCAAACCGCTTTCCGCTAACAATCTGGCTTCGACTCTTTGGTCCTCGCGATAGTTCACATCCTCGGCGGAGTCGCCGGTGGTCCAGTGCGCCGATATTCCGCCGTCGCTGCCGGAGGCGACGACGATCTCCGTACCGCTGTTCGTCGCATCATGCACATCTTCCAGACTGCCGCCGCCGCTAATAACAGACAAACGAACACTAACGCCCGGTACAGGTTCGCCGCCGGCCGTTTCTACGCGGGCCTGCAACGCCTGCGTGAGTTGCGCACCCGGTAGAATTCCCTGGCCGTCGCCGCCGACGTAGACCAGGTGCGCGTCGGTGAGCGATGGAAAGATGCGCCGCGCGTCGGCCAGGACCTGGTAACCGCCGCCGCTGCGACGCACGAAGGCCAGGCGCGCGTAGTGATGCGCGTTCGTGCCCTCCATCGTTGCGGGCAGTGCGGTGCCTTCGTCGTGGGGCCACTCGATGCTGCGATGGACCACGCGCGCCGGAATCATCCAGTACTCGCCGTTACGATATTCGCGCGCCGCGTCGGTATCGAAGCGCACTTCAATGCCGTTCTCGATGCTGACCCAGGTTTCGTTCGGGCCGGCCGGCACCAGCGGGGCGCCGGTGGAGTTCAGCATATCCCAGCGCCGCACGCGACGCACGCCGTGGTTAAATTCGTTGATGTCGAGGGCGCGACCGCCGGGCGCATTGGGACCGCCGGCGCCGTCGTAGTGCCGTAACGTATCCGGATCGATGACCAGGCTTTCGCCGTTGACGCTGATCAATCGCGCGAGAGTGCCCGGTCGGCCGTTGAGTTCCAGGCCTTGGTCGTCGATCTCGATCCAGTCCCCCGCGTGAAAGCCGAGGGTGTTGTCGCGGCCGGCCGCACTGATCGTCAACGCATCTCCGTCCTGGGCCTGCCACTGCGCGACGACGCTGCCGTTGTCCCGCGACCACTTATACGTCGCCGTGCCGGCCGGGCCGCCGGTGTGAATTTCCACGCGATACAAACGATTCTCCGTGCCGGAGTAACCGCCGCGCGCGCCGATGGTGCAGACATCGTCGATGTCCGCGGATGTTGCCGCAGTGCGCGCCGTCAGCCGGCCGCGCAGTGGTTCGGTGAGGGCCGTCCATTCCGGCGGCTTGCTCGCGGCGTTGTAATCATCCGTGGGGATCGGCAGTAACTTTATCTGAGCGATTGTTTGTATACGAGCGGAGGTATCGACGCCGCCGAGGGCCGCGTCCCGGAGTTCCGGAACTTCCAGTGCCGTAAGCGCGCGCTCCCATACGTCCAGGTATGCCAGGTAGTCGCCGTCGCTCTCCGGCAGGCCGGCGCCGGGCAGGTGCGGTTGCGTGGTGAAGAGGACATCCTGCGCCAACCGCGCGAGCCGCCCGTCCACGTACATGCGTCCCGCGCCGATGTTCAGGTCCGGGCCGCCGCCGGGAGCGCTTACGACCGTGAGCCGGTAACCCGCCGCGTCGCGCGGTGCGCCCGTGGTGCCGACGGTGTCCCGGCCGAGGGTACGGCGCAGGTTTTGTTCGATGTACTGCGCCTCGTTGCGATCGGCGTCGGTAACGATACGACCCTGCTGGGAGACGAGGCTGGAGTAGTTGTTATCGTCGTGGCGATAGTCGCGGGAGAGATCGAGCTTCATGCCGATATTCCAGCGCTTTGGACGGGAACGGCAAGGGGAGTCTGATCGGTGTCAGGGGCAGCGCATCAAATATAGAGATGTTTCTGTATATGCTGAATCGCAGTTGCCGTGGTTTTGTGCGTGCTTACGGACGGCACTCGTCCGAGAATTGATAGCGGAACATGCCTACACGAAGGCCGGCGTTGAGAACCTCCGGTTGATCGGACTGTAAGGTGATTTCGCCGCGCAGCGCGGGCGGGCAAAGGGACTCGCAACGCAAGTGTATGCGCAGGCGATCTTCGTAGTGGCTCAGTCGCCCGTCATTCCACGATAGTATGATGCCGCACGAACGATACGAAAATCGTTTTCGTTTTGCGGAACTGGATTGTCTCGGACAGTGGGGCCGCAGAAGACCGTGGCCATACTGGCGGCGAATACGAGCGATGGTACAACCCCGCGCAGAGTCTTCCCTTTTATGCGGGGCCGAAGAGGTCCCTTTTGCGAACGACGAAGCCGGATAACAAACGACTTCTCAACGTGGCGCCCCGCGAAATTTTCCAGGCGGTGTCGTTGTTGTAGTGGACTTTCATGGAACGCCGGTCGGGATCAACGATCCAGTACTCGGCGACGCCGTTCTTTAAGTAGCGTTCGGACTTGTTGCCGAGGTCCCGGTCGCGCGTGCTTTTGGACAACACCTCGCAGACCAGGTCCGGCGCTCCGTAGATGCCTTTTTCCGTGACGATGTGTGCGCGCTCGTTCGCAACGTAACACACGTCCGGCCGCAGGACGTCGCCGCCGTCGGGCAGCTTGATGTCGGCTTCGGTATAGACCCGGCCGACGGGATGCACGCGCAGGTACACGCCCAGCTCAATCGTAAAGCCGGCCTGCTTGTGGCTGTGCTCCGGTGTGCCGCTCGGTGGCAAATGAAGGACCCCGTCGATCATGTCGTACTTGAAGCCGTCGTCTTCGAGGCTGAAGTACGCGTCCGGGGAAATGCGCAGGCCGGCATAGAGCGGGCGTGGTTGGTCTAAGATCGCGACCATATCAGGATCCTATCATGGCAAAAACGGTGGTCAAATCAATTTCGGCCGTTCTGCGATTCCCCGGGACACTATTGTAGCATGGGGGTGTGACATTTTTCGGGGTCGTCCGCCGAAAAAGATTTTTACAGAAGTTTGAGAGGCAGGGCTCAGCGTTTGCGAAAAATCTTCGCGGTACTGACTACAAATCCCGGGAGGACACGGCTTTTCAGAGTACGGCCGCGAAGGATTTCCCAGTCCTTGCCGTTGTTGTGCCGGACTTCGATGGCGCGTTCGGCGGGATCGACGATCCAGTACTCGGTGACACCGTTCTTTAGATAGCGTTCCGACTTGATCGTGAGATCTCGCTTGCGATTGGATGGAGACAGAACTTCGCACACCAGGTTCGGCGTACCGAAGATACCTTTCTTTTGAATGATGTGTGCGTTTTCCCGAAGGACGAGCGAGACGTCCGGTCGCAAGATGTCGCCGCCGTCCGGGAGCTTGATGTCGGTCTCCAGCATAGCTTCACCCACCGCGTGCGTTTCCAGGTACATACCCAGCACTGTGCTGAAAGCGAAGTGGCTCTTGCCGTGCTCCGGTGTTCCGCTCGGTGGCAAATGAAGGACCCCGTCGATCATGTCGTACTTGAAGCCGTCGTCTTCGAGGCTGAAGTACGCGTCCGGGGAAATGCGCAGGCCGGCATAGAGCGGGCGTGGTTGGTCTAAGATCGCGACCATATCAGGATTCTATCATGGCAAAAACGGTGGTCAAATCAATTTCGGCCGTTCTGCGATTCCCCGGGACACTATTGTAGCATGGGGGTGTGACATTTTTCGGGGTCGTCCTCGTAAAAAAAGAGAAAAGCCACAGGGAGGATGAGAGGAAGTGAGGGATGCATCTTTAAGAATTCCTTAAAGCTCAGTTTGGGCGTTGCGACCCGGCCGCGTCGGAAGCGGCCGGGGCGCCGGTCCCTTCCGGGCTCGCTATCGCTCGGCCTCGCGGCTTCGCCGCGAGTCTGCCGCTGCGCGGCACCCTCCAGGCACCTAACGCGAAGACGCTACCAGGCCCCGCGCTAACTCTGCTGTTCTACAGTCGCCGCGGGCTCCGTGTCGCGCATCGCCAACGTTTGGCGGTGCCAGCGAACGTATCGATTCGAGCGCACAATCCAGCGAAATATGAGCAACAGCACCGCCAGTTGAATGATCGATACAAAGAACACAGCATGGTTTCCCCGCCTGGCTCCAGCATAATCATCACGGCCGCCATGGGAACGCCGAGGATGGCCCGGGCCGTGGGATGCAGAAAGAAGACAAACAAGATGCAATTCAGCAAATACACCGAGCTACCGGTCCAATCCGCGAGAAATCTCCACCACCTCTTCCCGCGGTGATCTCGGAGCCTCGGTGGTTACATCTTCTTCACCGAACACATAATCCCCACGCTCACCAAACACGCGCGCCCCGTCTCTTTCCAGGCACGCTGCGAATTCCTCGAAGTTCGCAAACGGCCGCGCGAGCAGTACCATCGACGCGCGTTTTTTTCCGATGCCGGGAATCGCCGCCAGCGCGCGCTGGTTGATGGCGTTGATGCGCACCGGCCACGACAGGCCGACTAAGCTGCGCTCTTCGGCACCTAAGACCATCACCGTCAGCGGTTGCGTGCGGGTGCCGATGTCGTCGCTGCCGGCGGCGTAGCCGTGGTCGACGGCGGGCGTTGCGCCGAACATGCGCACGTAGGCCGCGCTCGCCCGGGGATCGCCCTCGGGGATCTTTAATGTTACCGGGTACGAACCTAAGGGACGCCCGAGGATGTAGCCCTGGTTGCGCCCCTCGGGGATGACGAACTCGACCTTCACGCCCGGCGGGAAGTTCTTCAGCAGCATGGGCTGATCGATCTCCCGGCGGATGCGGTCGCGAAAGTACGTGAACTTTTTTTCGAGGACTTCCGGGCGCCGGCGTTTGCGCGGAACGGTGTCGCCGTCCCCGTCCTTGCGCATGTGGTCTAACTTCGTGTTTTTGTAATCTACGACCTGGCGGATGTTGATGCGGCGTAACAACAGGCCGCGTTGCATGAGATCCATTAAGAATTCGTAGTTCTTCTCGAACGTGACGTCGGACTCGCCGGGCAGGCCGTGTATAAAATTCAAACCGGGCAACAGCTTCGGGATGCCGTCCTCGCGGCGCGCGCCGTACTCGTTGATGATCTCGATGGCTCGCCGCGCTTCCTCGGGGCTGCACTTGAGATCGTTGGCGGCGATGACGTTTTCGTCCACGGACTCGAGGCCCATGGCCGCCGTGTCGCCCGCCGTGTTGTGTTCGCAGATGATGCGGCTGACCTCGCGGGCCTCTGCGGGAAACGTGGCGATGAGTCCCGGGTTGATGTTGTCGAGATGCAGCAGCGCCAGGTCCGGCGCGGCGTTGCGAATGCCCTCGTAGAGTCGTGCCAGGCTTTCCGGGCGCGGGCGGGGGAACGAGTTCCGGAAGTCGTTCATGTCCGGCAGATACGTCATGAGATCGGCCTGGCGGCCCAGGCGATAAAAGCGATTGCCCATGCGGCGCAACTCGGCCACCTCCGCGAGGATGCCTGCGGTCAGCCGAAACGTGGGCCGGCCGTAAAAGGCCTCGGTGCAGAACGAACAAAAGACGTCCCGGGTGCAGCCGCGATACGTCTCGAGTTCGAGGATGAGATACGGAAAGTTCGGGGCCAGGGTTGTGAGAAAGGCGCCGGCCTGGGCCCAGCGATCCACCTGGGTGTAGTTCCGGCGGCCGCCCAGGTTCTCGCCGTGTTTCGCGAGCACCGCCTCGACGGCCGAGGCCATGTTGCCGGCGTGCTCGCCCAGCAGACCGGCGTAGAGTTCGACGTCGCCCCGGCAGAGCAGGCCGCCCAGGTCGCGGATTTGCTCCCGGTACTCCGGCGCGGCGTAGCGGATGGGCCCGCCGAGCAGCGTTACGCCGCCGGGCTGGTGTTTCCGGCGCCACTGCAGGAACTCCAGCACCTCGGCCATCGAACCGATCTTGCCACCAAGGTACTTGCCCGGCACCGTATGGCCGGCGACCAGGACCACCAGTTCGTGCTCGTCGGCCAGGGTTTTTCCGCGGGCGCGCCACTGGTCCACGGTGAGGTAACGGATCTGTTCGGCCGGGATGCCGGCGTCCACCAGGGCCCCGGCGGAGTAGCGGCAGTAGGGCGAAAGATAGGGCGGCACGCCGAAGCAGGCCGGTTCGTCTACGTAAAAATCGAGGATCAGCATGATGAAATCGAGCACCCGGCGACGCGGGCGTGGACAAACTTCTTACTTGCCGTGGACCGGGGAGCAAGGAATAAAGTCGCAGCAATTCTGTAAATAATAGAGCAAATCGAAACGTTCGACCAGAGCTCCGGCGAAGCCCGGCTCTTCCGCGTTAGGGATTGGAAGGGTCGCGAAGCGAGTCTCGCGCAGCGAGACCGAAGCCGAAGGCGGAGCCCTGGAAAGCCCGACCCGGAGCGCGTAGCGCGGAGGGGAACGCCCAAACACAAGAGCACGCATCAACGCCGAGTAACTCGCCCTGATCCCGCAAGTCCCTTACATACTTTCCCGGATGATTCGCACCGCTGTCGGAATCGCAGTAGTCGCCGGATTTTTTTGTGTACCCGTCACACTGCGCGCCCAGGACGTTTCCGACCTCGACGCCGAAACCATCAATCGACGCATCGAAGAGCTGACCCGGAATCCCGTCATCCGCGAGCTGATCCGCCGGTCCCAGCCGGGCCTCGACGCCGATCAGAAACGCATCCTGGGCGAAGCCATCGACAACATGGACGAGGCCGAGATCGACGAGAACCTGGATCGCATGGGCCTGCGCAAAGACGGTTCGATTTACGCGCGGCGGGAACGCCTGAAGACCGCGCTCGGCATTGAACCGCCGCCGGCCCTGCCGCCGCCGCCGGGAACGCCGCGCATCGCCATCGAAAACGCCGCCGAGGGCGAGTACATGAGCGGCGAGGACGATGAGCGCGGCCTGCTGAAACTCTACGGACGCATTCGCGTGCGTCTGCCGGACGGCGTCTTCTACGCGGACACCGTCGTTGTGGATACGAACCGCCAGGAAATTTACGGCGAGGGCAACATCGTCTACGTCGCTCAGGACAGCGAGATCCAGGCCGACCGCGTCATCTACAACCAGAAGTTACAGAACGGTATCCTCTACAACGCCTCGGGTTACCAGTCGCCGCTGTTTTTCATCGGCCGCAATCTGAAACAAATCAGCGCCGATCGTTTCGCCGTGTCCCACGCGTTCTTTACGGCCTGCACCGCCGAGAAACCGCACTACAACTTCACGGCCTCCCGGGTCTGGATCTACGACGACAACAAGGTCTTCGCCGTGGGTGTGTTGTATCACGTGGGCGGGGTGCCGCTCTTGCCGTTGCCGTTTCTGTTCAGCGGGGACTTCGGTACCGGCATCATCGTCCAGGCGGGGCGCAGTGATTTGCAGGGCTGGTTCATTCAATCGACCTACCAGTTCTCGGATCCGGAAGCGCAGTACAATCCGATCACGCCGCAGTCGTATCGTCTCAAGGCCGACTATTATCAGAACACCGGCGAGGCCGGCGGCGTGGAACTGTACAGATTTTCACCGAACTTAAACTACGTCTTCGACCTGGGCATTGCCCGCTATCGTCGCTACGCCTTCGACGGCGATGTCCGCGACGGGGCCGATCTGCGCGTTACGAACCAGGTGCCCATCTGCTACGGCGAAGAAGGACAGCTCGGTTACTACTGCACCAGCGGCGAAGACTTCGAGCAATGGTACAAAGCTTTCGCCATCGTAAACTACCGCTCGCAGAACATGCAGAAGAACGCCGTGCGCAACGTCTATCTGCGCTACGAGGACTACGCGCATCAGTTGTACGAGTACGAGTTCGGCGGGCGCTATCAGCCGACGTCCACGGTCCCGGCCCTGTATCAAAACAGCGAGGCCGGCCGCGGTTTGATTCGCCAGACGTTGAACTGGCAACTCGTCTACAGTGAACAGCGCGACGATCTTTCCGTGCGCGTGGAAGCGCGCCGGGATCTGTTGTGGCGAAACACCGTCGATCTCTTCGAGGACAGCGAGTACATTCCGGTGAACGACGTGGTGCCGTCCGTGGATGTGGCGAAGCGCTGGAACCTGGGCACCGCGCCGGTCCTCGAGGCCCCCGTGTACTGGGACCACTTTTTGCACGTGGACCTGGAGAAACAGTACTCCGACGGCGACGAGTTCCAGAACCTGAACAACAACGAGTATCGCACGCAGTTCCGCACGTTTTTGTCGTACTTTCCGTACATTACGTTTACGCCCATCGTCGGCTACGGCGCTCAGAAGACCGTACCCGAGTACCGCGGCACGGATACCGCCTCGGAAGAGGCCCTGGATCGCGAGGCCCAGAAGAACAGCTACCAGTACGTCTACACCGAGGACCAACTGACATTGGGCCCGGACGTCCTGTTCCTGCGCACGACGTATCGCTTTAAGAAATCGCACAAAGAAGAACTGAACGACACGCCGGCCGTAAACACCACCGGCTTCGACGGCTCTCAGAAAGTGAACGAGACCGAGCTGTCCCTGGAGTTCTATCCGCTGCTGAACACGGCGTTCACGTTGACCTCGGTCTACGATCATCGCCGTTTTCAGGAGCCGGTGAAGAACTCCGAACGCTGGTCGTATCCGGTCTTTCGTTCGGACATCTACCTGGATTTTCTGAATCTTTTTCGGGAAGATCGGGAGAATCTCTTAAGTCGCAACAAAGTGCACTTTATGGGCCTGCGCCTCACGAACGATTACGTCTACGACGCCGTCCTCAAACGCGATCATTCCAACGTCTTCGGTATTTCCTGGGAGATGGGCGGTTTCGATCTGTGGCTGCTCAAGCGCCTGCGTTACCTGGAACTCACGTACTACTGGTATCACGTCTACTTCGATCCCGGCCTCGATCACATGCGTTTCGCGCTGAAGACCGACGTGCAACTCTGGGACTGGGGTTTCCTGGAAATGGAGCTGGAATCCCGGGCCACGGACATTGAACGTTACTCCCGCGGCTCGGTGGACGAGGAGGGCCGGGACGACTACGTTCCGTTCGAAAAAGACGTGGTCTACGGCAGCGGCCTGGCCGGCGCCGAGAAACGTCAGGATGCCGTCTTCAACGTCGCGTTCTTTCGCACGGCGCTCATCATGGACCTGCACGACTGGGAGTACCGCATCGGCTACGAAATGCAGCAGCGCACCATCTTCGGCGGACAGAACTCCATCGACGTCGTGAACTTCTACGATAACCGCGTGTTCTTTTCGCTCACGCTGCTGCGCTTCGACATCGGCGGCACCGGCAGCAATCCGTCGCGCTTCGTCATCAATCGCCAGCGCGTGCGTCCGGGCGACTTCGCGCGCCAGCCGGTGGGGTCGACGAGGTTGCAGTAAGCATGCTACGCGAACGCAATCAAACCTTTAAGCTCATGTTCATCGGCCTCGACCTGGCCCTGGCCGTGCTTACCTACGCCCTCGCCGTGATCGCGCATTTTTATGTGATCTCTCCCGAGCAACGCGCGTATGTCGTCCTGGATGACGGCGGATTGTTTTCGCCCGGCGTCTACGCTAAGTTTGCCGCGCAGATGGTGAGCTGGGACGACCTGGAGTTTCTTCTCACGTACGCATACCTCGGCATCTTCGTGGCCATAGCCCAGGTGGTGACGTTCATTGCCACGGATCTCTATCATCCCCGGCGCGGCACCAATCTTTTGAAAGAGATCGTCGGCATTACGCGCGGTGTGGGCTTGAACCTCTTGATCGTCGTGGGCCTGCTGTTCTTTTATCGCGGCACCTCGTTTTCGCGGCTCGTCATCGTGTACTACGGCATCGGATCGGTGCTGATTTTTTCGGTGGGTCACTATCTGTTTCGGATCTTCCTGGGTCGCCTGCGTTCGCAGGGCTACAATACGCGGAACGTGTTGATCCTCGGCACCGGCAAGATCGCCGCACGGTTCTACGAGATTCTCAAACGTCACGCGATCTTCGGTTACCGGGTGATGGGGTTCGTCGGCCCGAAGGCGAAGGCCGTGGGGCCGATCAAGTCGTTGATCCGGGGCAACGTGCGCGACCTCAAGCGCATTGCGCGCAGTCTCGATCCGGACCTCATTGTCTACGCCATGCCCCAGGACTTGAAGTTGCTGGAGGACGTCATCGAGTTCTGCGATACCGAGGGCATCGACTGCCGCATCGTCCCTGATCTCACCGAACTGATTACCAGCCGCGCGCGCGTCGAGGACATGGACGGCATGCCGCTCTTAACCATCCGCGATGTGCCGTTAAAGAACGGTTACAACGCGGCGATCAAACGCTTCTTCGACGTCGGCGTGTCCGCCGCGGCGCTGCTCTGTACGTTTCCGGTGTACATCATCCTGCCGCTCCTGATTAAGCTGGATTCGCCCGGCCCGGTCTTCTTCGGCCAGGAGCGCGTGGGCCTGGACCGCAGGCTTTTTAAGTTGTACAAGTTCCGCACCATGAAAGTCCAGGCGCAGGATTCCTCGGATACGACCTGGGGCAGCGCCCAGGACTCCCGCGTAACTGCTCTCGGCCGCTTCTTAAGAAAGACCTCCCTCGACGAACTGCCGCAGTTCTGGAACGTGCTGAAGGGCGACATGTCCATGGTGGGCCCGCGGCCGGAGCGCCCGCACTTCGTTGAGGAATTCAAAGAGAAATACGCCGGCGTGCACTACATGCGCCGCCACTCGGTGAAGTCCGGCATCACCGGCTGGGCCCAGATCCAGGGCCTGCGCGGGGACACGAGCATCGCCGAGCGCGCCGAGGCGGACATCTATTACATCGAGAACTGGTCGTTCTGGTTGGATGTGCTGATTATGCTTAAGACTCCCGGCGCGTTGGTGAAGAGTCCGGGGGAGTAGTTTTATTCATATTTAGATGATCCCCGGCTCCGTTTTCTTTTAGAAATGCGCGCATCCCGTAGTACATGGGATCGCCTGCGTTTAAGCGCTCTCGAAGATAGTAGGCTAAGTCACGGTAGGATTTCGACGAAGCGCGATGTGCGGGATGAATTCTTGATCCGACTGAGTCGGAACCGTCATCGTGCGAACAAACGCTCGGCTCGGACCGTCAACCCCGGCAAAACCTGGCTCTCCAGCACATCGCCCGCCCGTTTCTCCCAGGCATCGTCGTTGTTCTGCCAGGCCTGAACAGATTCGTTCCGCGGATCGACGATCCAGTATTCTTTCACACCGCAGCGAAGATAGCTGTCCGCCTTTACGCCGAGATCACGGTCGCGGGTGGACGGCGAAAGAATTTCGACTGTAAGATCGGGCGCGCCGTGGATGTGGCCTTCTACAATATGAGCGTTTTCCGCCAGCACCACGCAAAGGTCCGGTTCCCAGACGTTATCGTCAGGGAGGAAGACCGAGAAATCGAAGAAGTACCGTCCCGCGTCCGGATGCGCCTGGAAGTATGAGACGAGGATCTCTAGAAACTTACTGTGCGGCCGGAGGTGATCGTCGATAGGACTCGGACTCAAATGCAGGACTCCTTCGATGAGTTCGTACCGGTGCCCGTCGTCGGCAATATCGAGAAACTGCGCCGGGCTGATGCGCCGGCCCTCGTGTAGCGGTTTGGATTTCGGCTGAGTGCGACTCACGCTGATAGACTACACCGGTACTCCCTGGCGATCAATCTTTATTTCCTCACCGCACGTTTGCGTGCGTACATCGCATGCGGATATTCCATGTCGCTCAGCCGCGCCACTTCGTGCATGCACTCGTGTAAGAACCGCGCCTGCTCCGCTTCGCTTAAGTCTCCGCGCATCATGCGAACCTCGCCGACGTTCAACGTCGCCGTTTCGCGGGCGAACCACTTGCGCTTCGCCGGCGTGTAGGTAAAACCCACCGGCACCACCTGGATCGCAGCGGGCGCCTGTTTCGTCATCCAGCGAAAGCCGGGAAATTTACCGGGGCCCATGTGCTGTTCAAAAAATGTCTGCTCCGGAAACAAAACGACCAGGTGACCGTTGTGCAATACCTCGCGCACCATGCGCAGCCAGGGCCGTGAACGCATGGGCTGATCGCGGTTGATGGGAATGCCGCCGGCGCGCGGGAAAAAACCGAACAGCCACGGGCTTACCAGGTCATGCTTCATGAGACACCAGTTGTCGTCGCGCCGTTCGGTGAGTACGTAACCGAAGCCCAGGGGAATGTCCTCGTTGCGCTGGTGTTTCACGAGCACGAGGGTCGGTCCGTCTTGCGGAAGATTTTCCAGGTTCAGCACGCGCACACGATAAAACAACCAGCCGACGTTGCGACCCAACCAGCGCAGCAAACGACTCGCCCCGCGCGTTTGGCCGGGGTGACCGGGACGGCGATAGGCATGATTGTATACGCGAGGATGATCGGGCATGTTTCTCTGCGCTGCGTGACTGTGCATGCGTCAACGGCTTTTTGACTTACAGCGCGCCCCGCCACCGTACATCGACCCGCCAGCCGTTGCTGCGATGCACGAGCGGATCCGAAGCAACTTCATCGTGCACATCGAACTGCCAGGCGCGGGCGTTTGCTCCCGGCTCCGGAAACACCGGCAACGTCTCCTCGTGCCGCGCGTATGCATGATCCGCCGTCCACCACAGACTCACGATCGTCAGCACGGCGTGCACGGTCACCGCGGTGCCGGCGAAGAACGCGCGGCGCTCGGCTCTGTCGCGAAAGTCGTCCGCCGTAGCGTAACCGCTACTGTAGGGATCTTTGTACCGCAGGCCGGGGCCGAAGAACAAACCCGCCGTGCGCGCCGCACGCTCCGCGCTCTGATACTCGCGAAACTGCACGTAGAACGCGCCCGCCGCGTACAACGTCCCCAGGCGCCCCACGGCCAACAGCGAACCCGTCACGTACTCCCGGCGCGTGAAGGCTCCGTAGCCGGGCACGAAAAAATCCAGCGCCACATCCCCGTAGATGCCGGGCGGAGTCGATGCGGATTGCGCGGCCGTGGCTTGCAGCGGCGACAGGAATAGCAGCAGCATCAGCATTAACACTGCCGTGAGATGTTTGTTGTTCGAGGGCCGTCTCATCTTACTAACTTACAGCAGACTAAAGCTAACAATGTCCGACGGCAGGGACTCCGCCGCCCCGTCGTAGGCCGTCACGGCGAAGAACAGCGTTCCCGTGAACGGCTCGCTGCTCACGGAGTAAAAGTTCAGTTCGGTTTCGTCCAGCAGATCCCCGCTCCGATAGAAGCGGGTGGGCGGTCCGTCCAGACCGAGATAGATTCGGTAGAGGCCCACGGGGATGCCCGCGTCCGGATCGACGGCGGTGTCCCAGCGGAGGACCAGTTCTTCTGACGCGACGGAGTAGGTGACGGTAAGATTCTGCGGCGTCGTCGGTCGCTGCCCGCCCTGAATGAGGTACGGGGCCAGCACGAAGTAGTACGGCGGCGTCTCGTCGATATTGCCGCAGTTGGAGCAGACGAGCGCGACGCCGAAACATGTTAACATACGAAAAAACACGATTAGTCACGTATCCGGACAACGGCCGGCCGGGTCGGGGAACCGCGCAGGGCCAGGCGCAGATTCGTTTCAATGACGGCGGAATCCGGACAGGCCGCGTCCGCCCCGGAGAGCAAACGCAGTGCCGCTTCCCGGTCGCCGGCCAGGAGTTCCGCCAGACCGTGGTTGTTGGCCCAGCGACAGTCCGGGTTCTCCGGCGCATCGCGCCAGATCGCCAGGGCCGCCGCGCCCCGCCGGCCCAGAAACTCGCGGAGGGCCGCGGCGTTGCGCTCCGGGGCCGTCTCCGTTTCCGCGAAGAACTCGTGGGTCTCACTCACGGTTACGGCGCGATCTTCCAGAGCGCCGTCGCCGGGGAGGACGATCTCGCGTTCCACGCGCACCGGATATTTGGCCGTGCAGGAGAGGCCGAGCACGGCCAGCATTACTATTATAGAGGAAACTCGTATCACGGAAAATCCATACGAACGTGTTGGAAAAATGGTTTTGCTTTCATCGCCCTGTCGCAGGCTGGTTGCACAGGACCCCATCATGAAGCGCACGTCTACTTCGATCCGGGCCGGTCTGCGCCGGCTGATCCTTCTCTCCGCCCTCCCGGTATTTCTGTTCGTCGTCGGCGGCTGCGGCGACGATCCGAACCCCGGCGACGCGGAACTCACGCTCTTTTTACTGGCGTGTCCCACCGGTCCGTTCGCCTGTTACGACGCCTGCTTCGTCGAGGCCGACATCGATCAGGACAGCCAGATCACCGGCTCCGAGTTCTTTTTCTTCAACGCCTGTAGCTCCGGCTGCCAGAGCCGCTGCTCCCTGGCCTTTCTCTTTTACTATCTCGTCGACGACACGCCTGTTCGTTGATCGCGCACGGACTCCGGCTCTCGCGTTCCATCCCGGCAGCTACTCCGGCGGGGGCTCACCGCCCTTGCCGTTGATGCGCAGGTTCAGTTCCGTCAATCGATCCCACACCGCTCGATGCGCGTTGCCGTGTTCGTCTTTCGGGAGCAGGATCCACCGCGAAAATTCCGCACCGGCCGTTTCGAGGCGCGGCAACAACTCCGCTCGCTCCGCGTCGCTGAAGTCCCGGGTCTTCACGCGCTCCTCCGAACGAATCAGAAACAACTTCACGAGAATGTAAAGCTTACGTCGTTCCGGATAACGCGCGGCCAGCTCCGCGTAGACCGGGTCGTTGCCGATCACTTCAAAGAACAACTCCACGTGACGATGGGCGTCGTTCAGATTCAGCCGCGATTCTTCCGCGACCTCCGGGCTCACTGTCAGCGCGGCGTTCCGGCCGATCCAGGCGCCGGTAAACGTGGTGCTGAGTACAAACAGCAGCGGCAGGGCCGTGCTTACGACAAAACGTCCCGGCGCGTCGTCACTTTGAAGAATTCTCCGGAATAGATAAAAGACGTACAGGCTTAAGGGAATGCGAAAGAATGTTAAGAGATCCCAGTCGCCGGGAAAACCGATCAGCGACTTGACGATAAACGTGATGCCGCCGAAGAGCAGCGTTGCGAGGAGCGTAAAACGCAGCACCGGGGTTGCGACGAGGTCCCGCGGGCCGCGGCCCGGCAGGGCCAGCAGCAACAGCAGCAGGGCCGGGGCCACGGGCACGGCCAGGAACAGCAGGTTCAACATGTCGCGGGCGTGGGCCAGGGAGAGCAGCGTGGACGGACGATGCACCGGCGGCGAGGCGGCGTGGGAATCGCCGAAGGCCAGGCGCGGTTCGGCCAGATACAGAAAGTAAGCCCAGGTAAGCAGTAAGATCGGACCCGCCGCCAGTACCGCGCGCCCGGCCAGCGCCGCGAAAGGCCGTAAGTTCTCTGCGTACGAAGTTTGCGCTGAATCGCGTCGCGCGAGCATCCACACGAAGTAGACGAGGGCCGGCGCCATGGCGGTGGTGATCATGTGATGCAGCGCGGTAATCGCGGCGAGGGCGGCGGTAATCGCCACGGCGAGCCCGGGACCATGGCGCAGGAAGGTGCCGGCCTGGTTCGCGGCGTCGGCGCCGTCCGGTTCTTCGAGGCAGCGTGCCGCGAAGAAGAGCGTCATGGAAAGATAGAGCGACGGCAGCGTGTAGTGCTCGACGTAGCCCGCGAAGAGCTGTAAGCCCGGGGCGAAGACGAACAACGTGAGGCCGTAGAGCCAGGCCGCGATGCTGCGCCCGCGCAGAAACCAGACGATCAACGCCGCATACAACACAAACGCCCCGGTGCTGATGACGCCGTAGCTCTCTTCGATCTGCAGGCCCAGGTTTTGCGAACTCCACAGATAAAACTTCGATCGCAGGAAGAGGACGAGCAGTTCATCGAAGGAGTCCAGGTAGCCCATGAAACGGGCGTAGACCGGGACGTGCTCCAGGATGAGTACGGAATCGCCCAGGCCCTCGGGCGGGGCGAGAAAGAGACGCTGGCGAAAGATCCACAACAGCAGCACGCCGAGAAAAGCAAACGCCCCGGCGATGCCTGCACTCAGGCGCGCGGACGGCGCAAAGCGGCGATGCAGCAAACGATCCAGGGCCTGGAAGAATCGCCCGCGCACACCCAGCAACGGATCGCGCACGCCCAGGCCGGCGGCGAGACTCAGGGCCGCGAGCAGGTAAAAGACGGCGGAGGCGGGGCCGAAGATCGCGAAGGCCCAGAAACCGGTGGATTCGCTGAAGTCCGCGGCGAGACCGAGCGCGGCGAAGAAGAGGGCGAGCAGTACGAAGGCGCGCGAAAACATGCGGTGCGGATCAGGAGGAGAGGAACTCCGGATCGATGTCCGGTTCCGGAAGATTCAGCGCGCGCTCCCGGCGTTCGTTCCACTCCTTTTCGTAGTCCATCATGATTTCCCGGGCCGGCCAGGACTCCAGGCATGCCCGGAGTTCACGATTCTGCCGGACCAGCTCGGCGATCGAGGACTTCTTGATCTTGCCCGCCATACCGAACAGAGAGCCGTGTGATCGGAGGGTGTCCATAAAAAACCTTCATTCCCTCATGTTCTTCCGAGGAACATTTTTCATCTTAAACCGCAGATAGTACGGCGTTCGGCCTTCGTGTTCCATGGTAATCGTTTCGAAGCGCGTGGGCGGTACGTCGGCGGGGCGAGAGCGGAGATAGTTCGGGAAGGCGTAGACCGGTTCGAACAACGGCGAGTCGCGGAAGATGCGCAGCATGCGCCGGGCGTACGGGCCGTAGTCAGTGGCGAGATGCACGATGCCGTCACCATCCGGGCGAAGCAGGCTCGCCAGGCGCGCGGGGAAGTCCGATTGCACGAGGCGGTGTTTCCAGTGCCGACGCTTGGGCCACGGGTCGGGGAAGTTCACGATGATCCAGTCGAAGGCCTGGCCCGGCAGAATCGATTCCAAAAACCAGCTAAAGTTTACCGGGACGATGCGCGCATGAATCATCTGGCCGGACTCGTCGCGCAATCGGCGCAGGCGCTTCACGGTCTTCTTGATGCGGTCGCTCTTGATCTCGAATGCCACGTACTGATCCTGGGGATGATCGCGGAGCCAGCCGATCAGGAATTCCCCCCAACCGGAACCCAGCTCCAGGATGCGCCGGCCCGTCGCCCCATCGTCGCGGAACAGGCGCTCCGAAGCGATCGGCTCCGGTCGTTCGGGGACAATCACCTCCTCAAAGGAGTGGATACGCCGACTGCGTGAGGCGATGTCGAAGAGCTTCGCGGAGAGCTGTGGAGATGTTTCGCTTGTTGGTCTTGACATCCAAATGATGGCAAAAAATGGTTTCGGAGCCGATCGTTGTATTACTTGAGATTTTTGTAGTTTGATCGGTCCGGGCGCCATTGGCAGGCGCCGTCGGTTTCAGGATTTTTTGAATTTCTTCTGTATGAAAGCGACGGAAAGGGCGACTCTTTTTCAGAGTATTTCGTACTTTTAACCGACACTCTATAAAAGCAGGCGTGGCCTACAGGCCTCGTCCGAATCCAGCAGGCACAACCGGGAATGCGTATCAAACTTTGGGGAGTACGAGGATCGATTCCGACGCCCCTGAGCTCCAATGAGTATCGGCGGCGACTGAAGTCGGCGCTGGAGCACGCCCGCGGTCGCTGGGAGTCCGACCCGGACGTGAGCCCGGAGACCCTCCTTGCCGAACTTTCTCCCGACATCCGCAAGCTCGTCGGCGGGGAGACCACCTGCGTCGAGGTCCGTTCCGGTGAGGACCAGCTCATCGTCGACCTCGGCACCGGTGCCCGCCGTCTGGGCTACGACATGATGGCCCGCGGATTCAAGGGCGACGTGCACGTCCTCGTTACGCATACGCACTGGGATCACATCCAGGGCTGGCCGTTTTTCATTCCCGGCTATATTCCCGACAATACCGTGCACTTTCATTCGTGCATTGAGAACTGCCACGAACGCTTCCAGCGCCAGCAACACTTCGATCACTTCCCCGTGGAATTCGACGCCATGATGTCGAAAAAGGAATTTCACATTTACCAGCCCGGCGACTCTTTCGAGGTGGGCCCGTTTACCGTGAAGACCGTGGGACTCATGCACCCCGGCGGTTCGGTGGCCTATCGCATCGAAGCCGGCGGCAAGGTCTTTGTCTTCGCCACGGACACCGAGTTTTTCGGCGAGGACCTGGAAGGGCAGATCGAAAAGCATCGTCCGTTCTTCGAAAACGCCGATCTCCTGGTAATGGACGCTCAGTATACGTTAGACGAGGCCGAGCAAAAGGTCGGCTGGGGCCACACGGCCATGCGCATCGCCGCGGAGTGTTCCCTGAAATGGAAGGCGAAGCGTCTGCTGCTCACCCATCACGAACCGGCGCACCACGACGATACCATCCACGATCTCTTCGTCGAAACCGAAAAGTTCGTCGAAGCCAATGCGAACGGGCACAAGCCGGAAATCGCCCTCGCCTACGAGAATGACGAGTACGAGCTGTAACGGCCCCCCTTGCGTTTACGCGCTGGGTTTTCCGCGCACGCCCCAGGTGACGTTCACGTTCAGGTAGTAGTTGCTTACCGTCGCCACGATGATGCCGATGGCGTTGTTCAAGTACGAACGCAATCCTTCGTAGACGTACGGCGACAGAAAGCCGTTGGTGTGCAGCAATTGAAAGACCGACCACTGCACGATCAAACCGAACATCGAGATCAACTGAAACAAGAGCAGGCCGCGCAGGAGTTTGCCGACGCCGCGGTGACGTTGTTCGTAAAAGGTGATGTAGTTGTTCAGGACGTAGTTCGTGAGAATGCTCAACTGAATGCCGAATGGCACCGAGAGATACACGGGATCGAGCATGGGGAAAAAGCCCGTGTTGAAACGCGGTAGTTCCAGGAACTCGCCGAGGGCGAAGCCGGCCAGGTTCACCACGACGCCCGTGGAGCCGACGAAGGCGTACATCATGAACGTGGACGACAGGTAGCGGCCGAAGCGCATGTCGTAGAGCGCGATGAGATAGTTGCGAATGACCGAGCCGGACAGTTTCGTTTCACCATGGCGGCGCAACTGGAACGTGTAGCCGACCTCTTTGACCTTGAGGCCCGGATTGCGGCCGATGAACTCCAGGAGAATCTTGAAGCCCACCGGATTGATGCGTTCGACGCACTCCGTAAACAGTTTGCGAGTGACGACGAAGAAACCGCTCATGGGATCCTTCACGTTCACGGGCAGCAGCATCTTCGCGAGGAAAGCCGCGCCCCAGGACATGAAGCGTCGGCGTTTCGAGAACTCACCGTAGCTGCCGCCGTCCACGCCGCGCGAGCCGACGACCAGGTCGCTGCCTTCTTCGTCGATGCAGCGAATCATTTCGGGGAGGATCTTTTCGTCGTGCTGGAGGTCGGCGTCCATGACTGCCAGGCAACGTCCCTTCGCCGCGGTCATACCGGTGACGACGGCCGAGGACAGACCCCGCTCGTTGAGCCGGCGGATGCAACGCACGTTGGTTTTTTCGAGGGAGAGTTCTTCGGCCACGCGCCAGGTGCCGTCGGGAGAGTTGTCGTCCACGACGAGGACCTCGTGGGGAATGCCGGCGTTGCTGAAGACCTGCTCCAGGCGTTGGATTAAGATGGGGACGTTCTGCGCTTCGTTGTAGGTAGGCAGGATGACGGATACGACTGGTTGCTGCATGAAAAGCTACCGGTTCGCGCCGCCGACGCCTCTTAGTTGTCGCTGATGCAGGTGACCCGACCGCTGAATACCGAACCGTTGCCGACCATTTCAAATTCCAGATCGGCGAAAGCAACCTCGTTTTGGTCGCCGTTCAACCGGAAGCCGCGCTCCCACTTGATGATGCCGGACTGGGCCTGGAACGAAAGCACCGGCACGATGGACGTAAAGATGAACGTGCTCGAACCGCCGCAGGATACGCCGTCGGTGGTCTCGCAGGTGGGGTTACCGTCGGTGCCGTTGCAGTTGATGAAGTCCGTGGTGAAACAGGTCTGGACCGTGGACGTAACCGGGGTGAGGCGGAAGGACTCGGCCGTGCGGTCGTAGTCGTACTTCATGAACAGGCTTTCGCCGGTTTCGAATTGATAGAACGAGTTGATGGCGAACGTGTCGCTGTCGGACTCCGAGGACGAGCTGTCGCCGCTGTCACCGGAGGCATCGTCGGTGCTGCCGGCGGTGGCGCTGCCGCAGGTGGTGGTCAGCGTATTGTCCACTTCCGCCACGAACTGATAGATGCCGCCGAGGGTGCTGGCCGCGGGGCCGAGAAGGTAGGCATCGGCGCGCTCCTCGTCGTTGGAGCAGGCTCCGTACAAAAAGAGAATTAGAACACTCGCCAGGATGGCGCGGATACAGAGTAGATTGCTGCCTGTGTGTTTCATGTGGGCGTCCGGTCGCACGGCGACGTATATGCCGTATCGGGAAATTGCAGTAGCAAAATATAGTCGGGCGCCGAAAAATTTCAAAAAATTTTCGCGGCCCGCGGAGGTGCTTTATGTCGCGCGAAGAGAGGATGAACTCCGAGGACCGAGGTGCCGAGGGAAAAGTGTGAGGGCGGTTTTTTCCTGCACGCGGCCGGGTTACGAATGCTTGCGTCGCCCGACCGCTCATCATTTTGATCTTCTTCTCTTCTTAAAACTCCCGGCACCTCGGTCCTCGGAGTCAAAAAAGAAAATAAAAACTCACCCTCCGTTCGCGCGGATCAAGTTGAGGAACTCCATGCGTGTGCTTTCGTTTTCCCGGAAGAGGCCGTGCATGGAACTCGTGAACACCTCGGAGTTCTGTTTCTCCACGCCGCGCATCATCATGCACATGTGCTTGCACTTTACGACGACGCCCACGCCGCGGGGTTGCAGGACTTCCTGCATGGCCTCCGCGATCTGCACGGTCATGCGTTCCTGCACCTGCAGCCGCCGACCGAACATGTCCACGATGCGGGCCATCTTGGAAAGGCCGATGACCTTCTCGCCTGGAATGTAACCGATGTGCGCGCGGCCGTAGAACGGGAGCATGTGGTGTTCGCACATACTGTAGACCTCGATGTCTCGCGCGATGACCATGCCGTCGTTGGCGTCCGAGAAGACCGCGTCGTTGACGATGTCTTCGAGCTTCATGCGATAACCGCTGGTCAAGAAATCGTAGGCCCGGGCCACCCGGTGCGGCGTATCCAGCAGACCCTCGCGCCCGGCGTCCTCACCGATGGCGCCCAGGATCTTCGTGACACTGCCCGCGACCGTATCCTGATCGATACTTTCTTTCGGCATATAACGATCAAATTCACTCACAGCAATCTCCTATGGCAACTTCACCAACTCAGGCAACTTCAACAACTTACTCAACCGCGGCGCGTTCGGCGGCCCTTTCTCGCAGTTGCATGAGTTCCATTTCGAAGTGCGAGAACGGTTCGCGTCGCAGGTAGAGTCGATTGAGCAGGTCGATGTAGACCAGGCCGCCGGAGTAGAGTTCGAAACCGCGGGCGACGAGCGGAAGTTCGCGGCGCGTGTTGCGCAAAGGATTCCAGTAGAACATCTTTTCCCGCTGCAACGTGAGAAAGGCCCGCCGGTCGCGGATGAACACCATGTGCGGTAACACGCGGGCGTCGAAGCCCTTGCCGAGATTGACGCTGTCCTTCGTGGCCGCTCCGCCGCCGGACGGAAAACGCAACGCGTGCAACTGGCGCTTGCCGGCGCCGCCCGTGTAGACGAAGGCCAGGGCCCGGGAGAATCCGTGGCTGTCGTCGTCGCTTCCGTTCGGCTCGTCGTTCAACTCGGCGTCGGTGAGCGTGTCGCCCTCGAAGACGCCGTAGATCACCGGTCGGGCAAAGCCGGTTTTCCCGGCGGATACCTTCGTTACGTTCGTTCGGCGTCCGGAGTAATAGTAGAGATCGTAGTATCCCGCGGCGCCGTAGAAGATGAGCAGTCCGCGCCGGCCGGTTTGATGCAGCGTAAACTGATTCGTGATGTTTTTGTACTTCGGCGGGAACTTTGCCGCCGGCAGTTCGGCCGGGGATTCGTCGCCGCCGGGCTCGTCGGCGTGTTCGGAGGCGTAGGGATTCTGCAAGGGCGTGAACTTCAAACCGCCCTTCTCGGCGTAGTAGTAGTACGCGCCGTCGTCGCTGACCATGGGCAATTCGTCGCAGTCATGATCCGGAAGGTCGCCGGCGTCTTCGCCGCCGGAGGCCAGGAGTCGGGCCGAGCCTTCGCGCAGGGCCAGGACGTACGGCCGGCAGCCGCTACCGTTCTTGTTTTCCGCGGATTCGAGTTCGGCGCTGACCACCCCGTAGCGTCCGCCGTAAGATAGAGTGAAGTCCCGCAGACGCCGGCCGTCGAAGTAGGTGTAATCGCCCTCGGCGTTCGTCTGCCGGAAGTGGAACTCGTCGTCCTGGAGCCAGGCCGCGACGCTGCCGTTCATGCTGCGCCGGAGCAAGCGGTGTTTGCGCTCGTTATTGAGCGGGGTGGAGAGCTCGCGGTTCGTTTCTATGAGATGTTCGTTGATTTCTTCGAGGGCTGAGGCGGCCTGGGTCGGGCCGCTGTCGATTTTCGTCGACAGTCGCTGGATGGTTTCTTCAGGGGTCTCGCCGCAGGCGACGGAGAGCAGCAGAAGCACGGGCGCCACCCGAACTGCGAAACGAAAAGAGGCGGCCGGAGGGGCCGGACGGCGCAAGATCATACCGTCAATGTCGTTGCCCTGGCCTGTACGAAAACACTTTTTACTCGCTCACTTAAGGCGCTCTGAAAACCTGGGGGAAATCCCTTATTCCGTACTGAACTATGAGCAAGAAGAAACCGGCCGCGAAGAAAGCCGCGAAAAAGACCGCGAAGGCAACAGCAAAGAAGACCGCGGCAAAGAAGGCAACGAAAGCCGCGAAGCAGGCTGCCGGAAAAACTGCGAAGAAAGTCGCGAACAAAGCCGTCGCGAAATCGGCAGTCAAAAAATATCCTGCCCCGGCAAAAAAAGGCGGAGCCCCGACTGCGCAGGCGACGGTCGTCGGTGGCGTGCGCGAGTTGCGCGCCGGCATTGACGCCGACTGGCTCGCCGCCGCCTACGCGCGGCGCAGCGAGTGCGGCGCTTTCCGCGGCGACGATCACGGCACCACCGTGGGCGTCTGCGGCTGGGCCTTTCGCTATCGTGACCAGGGCGGCTGCGTGTTCGTGGACCTGCGGGACCGCAGCGGTCTCGTGCAGTTGGTCTTTGATCAGTCGGTGATCGGTGAGCGTTTCGCCGAGGCCGAGAAGATTCGCCACGAATTCGTCGTCGCCGCCGCCGGTACGGTACGGCGCCGGACGCCGGAGAACGTGAATCCGAAGCTTGCCACCGGGGCGGTGGAAATTCTCGTGAAAGAGTTTTCGATTCTGAGCGCGGCCGAGACGCCGCCGTTTTCCCTCGAGGACTTCGTCGACGTGCACGAGGACATCCGCTTAAAGTACCGCTATCTGGACTTACGCCGGGACGACCTGGCCCAGGCCATGCGCAAACGTTCACAACTCTGCATGGCCATTCGTCGTTTTCTGGAAACCGAGGGTTTTCTGGAAGTGGAGACACCCGTGCTCAACAAAAGCACGCCGGAAGGCGCGCGGGACTTTCTCGTGCCGGCCCGCATGGCGCCGGGGGAGTTCTTCGCCCTGCCGCAGTCGCCGCAGTTGTTCAAGCAAATCCTGATGATGGGCGGCATCGAGAAATACTTTCAGATCGTGAAGTGTTTTCGTGACGAGGACCTGCGCGCCGATCGCCAGCCGGAGTTCACGCAGCTCGACATGGAGATGTCCTTCGTGAACGAAGAAGACGTCATCGACGTCATCGAGCGCCTGTGGGCGAGCGTAATTAAGGAAGTCTTCGACGTAACGATGGAGTTACCGGTGCCGGTGCTGTCGTACAAAGACGCCATGGAACGCTACGGCGTGGATCGACCGGACGTGCGCTTCGGCACCGAACTGGTGGACGTCGCGGACATTGCCAGGAAGAGCGAGTTCAAGGTATTCCATACCGTGCTGGAAAACGGCGGGCGCGTGAAGGCGTTGCCGGTGCCCGGCGGCGCCGCGCTGTCGCGCAAAGACATTGACGACCTTACCGAATGGGTGGGCCGGGACTTCGGCGCGAAGGGCCTCGCCTGGATGAAGCACGAAGACGGCGGCCTCAAATCGGCGATCACGAAGTTCTTTTCGGAAGACGTCTTAGCTGAATTTGCAACGAAGTTAGGCACGAAACCCGGCGACATCGTCTTCTTCGGCGCCGATCACGAAAGCGTGGTGCATGCGACGTTGGGAAATTTACGCGTTCGTCTCGCGAAGAAGCTGGAGTTGATCCCGGCCGAAAACAAGTGGGGTTTCGTGTGGATTCGCGACTTTCCGCTGTTCGAGCGCGATCACAAGAGCGGCGAGATCTATTCGGTGCATCATCCGTTCACCGCGCCGCGGGAGGATCAGCTCGATGTGGTGCAGGACCCGGCGCGTTTTCAGCAAGAAGCTACGAACGTGCTGTCTCGCGCTTACGACCTGGTGCTCAACGGCAACGAGATCGGCGGCGGTTCGATTCGTATTCATCGCACCGACGTGCAGTCGGCGATCTTTACCGCGCTGGGCATTTCCGAGGAAGAGGCGAGCGAACGTTTCGGTTTCTTTACGGAGGCGCTGAAGTACGGCACGCCTCCTCACGGCGGCATTGCCTTCGGCATCGACCGCGTGCTGATGTTGTTCCTCGGCCGCGAATCCATTCGCGACGTTATGGCCTTTCCGAAAACGCAGAAGGGCAGCGATCTCATGGCCGAGTCGCCCTCGCCCGTGGATGCGAAACAGTTGTTGGAATTGGGCATTACGGTGAAGGCGCCGGCGAAGTAGGGGGCTTACGCCTGAAGATAGCAGGTGATTCTTTATGACAATTCGCGAGCGACGAGATTCAGTGCCGTTAGCGTAGTTGTGACGACCTGGATCGTTCGTTGCATCACAGTCTTATTTGCATGCCAGAACCGTGACCGTACGTGTATCTTTTTAAGTTGATGCCATGAAACAATCTCCTGAATAAACTGTTGGTCTCGGAAAGAGAATTGATTTCGAATCGAACCGGGTAAGTTGCTTCCTGAGAAGATCATTGTAGGATCTTGGACGAATCTTATGCTAAGGTCGATCAGGGATGGAATTGGGCGCGTCCCGGCCGCCAGGCCCAGGCGGCCGGGACCGGGCTGCTCCGGGCTCCGCTATCGCTTCGGTCTCGCGAAGACGCGAGACTCGCGCTGGGCGCGACCCTGCGCATCCCTCGCGCGAAGAAGCATGCGTTATATCTTATCAGCAAGCCGAGGTGCTCTACCATGACGAAGAGACAATCTGCGAAGCAATCATCCAAAAAGTCCGCAAAAAAGGCCGCGAAAAAATCATCTTACAATGCCGCGAACAAGACCGTGCCTACGAAACGCAGTGCGAAGGACGTCATCGCCGCGGTCGCGAACGAGCAGAAACGCAAAGACAGCGAGGCGCTCGTGAAGTTGATGCGCAAGGTCACCGGCAAGTCGCCCGTGGCCTGGGGCAACATGATCGGCTTCGGCAAGTATCATTACAAATACGAAAGCGGGCGCGAGGGCGATATGTTCCTCACCGGTTTCGCGCCGCGGGCCCAGAACCTGGTCGTCTACGTAATGCCCGGGTTTTCCGGAGCGCAGGACTTATTGCAACGCCTGGGAAAACACAAGACCGGCAAGTCGTGTTTGTACATCAATAAGCTGGCGGACGTGGATGCGGGCGTGCTGGAAGAACTGGTGCGGCGTTCGTACGAACACATGTGCGCGAAGTACGGGGTGGGGTGAGCTTACTCCAACCCCGCGTACAATTCCCGAAACTTTGCGTTCGGCACACGCCCGTCCTCGTCCTGGCTTAACTCCGGGCGAATGCGATTTACGTAGTACATATCGATCTCACCTTTGTACTTCACCGGGAAACGACCGCGGTGTTCGGTGACGAAGAAATCTTTTACGAAATCGTGAGTCGTGGCGGAGATGTTCACGCGGCCGGTGGTGCCGGAGGATTCCATGCGCGCGGCCAGGTTCACCGTGTCCCCCCAGATGTCGTAGGCGAACTTGTGTTTGCCCGCGACGCCGGCGACCACGGGGCCGGTGTGAATGCCCACGCGCAGTTCCCAGAATTCTTCGCCCAGGTCCCGCTTGATGTCGCGCATCTGGTTCATGAAGGCCTGGATTTCCAGCGCGACCAGGATCGTATCCACGGGATTGGTGCGATTCGCCTTCGGCAATCCGCCGGCGCACATGTAGCCGTCGCCCAGAGTCTTGATTTTTTCTAACTTATTGCGAGCGACGGTTTCGTCGAAGTAAAAGAAGCACTTGTCGAGTTCGCCGACGAGGGTGTCCGCGTCCAGGTGGTCGGCGATGTTCGTAAAGCCGACGAAGTCCGTGAACATGACCGTCACCAGCTCGTAGCGACGCGGGGCGTAACTGCCGTTGCGCTTGAGTTCCACGGCGGTTTCTTCGGGGAGGATGTTCAGCAGCAACTCGTCGGACTTCTTTTTTTCCTCGCTGAGATCCTTCGTGCGTTCCTGGACCTTGACTTCCAGTTGCAGGCGCTCCTGTTCGATCTGGTCGTAGGCCGAGGCGTTTTCGAGGCAGATGCCCGCCAGGGACGCGAAGGCCGACAGCAATTCCTCGTCCTCTTCGTTGTATGTTCCGTTGACTTTATTCAGCACCTCAATGGCGCCGATGATGTCGCCCTCATGGCCGCGCAAAGGCATGCACAGGATGGAACGCGTACGGTAACCGGACTTCTCGTCGTTGCTGCGATCGAAGCGCGGGTCCTCGTAGGCGTCGGGAATGTTCACGATTTCACCGGTACTCGCCACGTGGCCGACGATGCCCTGGCCGGCGGGCAGGCGGATGGCGGAGCCGTCGAGGGTAATGCGCGAAACGAGTTCTCCGCTGCGCCGGTCCACGAGGAACAGCGACGCAAGATCGCTCTGCATTACGTTCTTCACGCTTTCAATGATGCGCCGGAGCAGGGCCTCGTGGTCGTGCATCTCCGCCATCATGGAACGAGCGACCTGCATGAGCCGCGCCAATCGATCCGTACGTTCCTGAAGGCCGCGCACGTACGAGGCGCGGAGATACTTGCGGCCGTCTTTGCCGGTGGTCCATGGAGCGGTTTCTTCCATAAAATCAGAGCGCGAAAAAAACGCGGGGTGAATCTTAACGGCGACGATCGGGCAGGCACTCTTGCGGGTCAAGGTGCAATTGAGGCGATTGAGGACTTATCACAAAATCAAGGCACACCCGGGAAAGCCCGGTCGACGCCGAAGGCGGCGAGGCGCGCCAAAAATGCATTTTTGAATTTACTGAGTTTTCAGTCCGAACGTAAAAGCTAACTCATAGCCAGAGAAGATTAGTTTGGGCGTTCTCCTCCGCGTTTCGCGCTCGGTGGGGAAGAGCAGGAATTCCACCCCTCCAATTGCTAACGCAAGAATTAGCAGATCAAGGCTGCGTTCCCGTCTTCTGATCTGTCATGTAACGAAAAGAACGAACCGGCTCAGGCCCGGATCTACGAGTGGACCCGCATCGTCTCTGCCAGCGCACCGATCTCCGCGCCCGGCTCATACTCGAACGACACGCCCAGCATCCCACCCGCAGCAACTTCCACCGGTTCGGCTAACGGCAGCACCAGGTTTTGATTCATCCAGTCGATGGTGCTGCGGTCCTCGGGCTGAATCGCGAGGATGTTGTTCGTCACGAAACGCAGCGCGTTGCAGGTGCCGTCCGCGTTCGTAGCTAATTCTCCGGAGAAGTTAAGCGATCGCGGCAGTTCCGCGGAGTAGTCGACGATGGCGTACGGAGTCACCTCGCCGAGAGCCGTGATACGCTCCATGGGATTGCCGGGGTTTTCGAAGAGCGGGAGCGCGGCCTGATAACCGTGAAAGTCGAAGTCCATATGCACGGGCTGTACGCCGAGCAGCGTGGCTTCGGGAACGAAGGCGGGCAAACTTTCGAAGCGACCCAGGTAACGGTCCTTAAACGAGGCGATGATCTGTGTTTGTTGTTCGCGCAGAAGGGCGCTGTGTAACATCTCGCAGACAACGACGTCCACCGGTTCCGGCGGCAGGTAGTTATCGGCGTGAGCCTGGATCACTTCGACGCGATCCGCGACGCCGTTCTGCGCCAGAGACTCGCGCGCGCGATTTGCCAGGTCGGGCAGGTACTCCACACAGTAGACCTGCGCCGCGCGCCGCGCCGCAAAGTACGAGAGCACGCCGGTGCCGCCGCCCAGGTCCAGCACGCGTCCGCCCTCGGGGACGACCTCGGCCAGGGCGCGTTCGAAGCCGATCATGCGCGCTTCGTCGAGAAGCATCTGGTAGTGATAGTGGGCCGGAATGAAGGCGCCGACGTAGCGGGAGTCCGCCGGGGTTTGAGATGACATGCGCACATCCCATGCGTCCGGCGGAGAAGTACAAGAAGTTTTTTCGAGTCGTCGTGTCTTCCAATCCCGGGAACAGCCTCGCCGGGGCTTTTTGCTGTTGACCCGCCGTCGCGCGTGATGCACGTTTTGGCCGTGCGCCCGGCCGCGCGCTTGATCCGATGCGCATCTTAATTGTAGACGACGAACCCTTAGCCGCCCGGGGCATCGAGCGTTTTTGTCGTGAAGTCATCGGCGACGACGTGGAATCGCTCAAGACCTACCATAATCTCACGGCCGCGCGTTGCCACATCGAAGAGGAACCGGTGGATCTCGTGTTTCTCGACATCGATCTTAACGGCGAGAACGGCTTTGAGTTACTGGAAGCGTTGCCGCTCCGCTCGTTTTATACGATCATCACGTCGTCGCATACGGAGTACGCCATCCGTGCCTTCGAACACAGCGTGCTCGACTTTTTACCAAAGCCGTTTCCGAAAGAACGTTTCGCCGCGGCCATCGATCGCATGCGGGGCGCCCTGGCCTCGCGCGGTCTCGTGCGCGAAGCGGTCCCGGTGAAAACGGACGAAGCCATCGAGCTCGTGGCCTTCGACGACATCGAACACCTGGTTTCGGACAGGAACTATTCGATCTTACATTTACTCGACGGCCGGTCCGAGCGCGTGCGCAAAACCCTCGACGCGTTTTCGGAAGAACTGCCGCCGGACTTTGTGCGCGTGCATCGTTCCTGCATCGCGCGGATGTCGGCGATGGTGCGCATCCTGCACGGGAAAAACAATACGTTCAAGTTGCTTATGAAAAGCGGCGCGGAGTTGCCCGTGAGTCGGAGCGCATATGCGAAGTTGAAGGATGAGTTGTAGGATCTTTTGGCCGCAGAGGGGCAGAGGGCACAGAGAGAATTTAATGGTTTAAGTGTATGTTGGCGGAAGTTTGTTGGGGCGTGCCCCCGGCTTCGCCGGGGTCGGGCTTTCCAGGGCTCCGCGCTGCGCGCTTCGGTCTCGCGCAGGCGCGAGACTGGCCTTCGGCCACCCTTCCAATCCCTCACGCGAAGAACCGTAGTTCGGGAATGTGCTCTGGTGACGCAGCCGGGCAGCGATAACTAAGTAACACTCATGTAACTCTAACCCCGCCTCTTCGCGTTAGGTGCCTGGAGGGGGCCGCGCAGCGGCAGTCTTTGCGCAGCAAAGACCGAGCGCGCAGGCGCGAGCCCGGAAGGGACCGGCGCCCCGGCCGCCGGGGCGCAACGCCCAAAGCATGCCGCCGCAATCACAACTTACTTAAGAAACTTGACGATCCGCATCTCCCGCAACAGCATGTCCGCTTAACATGGAAAGCTTCATCACTTCGCAGTTACTCCAAAACGCGGCCATCGGTTGTTTCCTGGTCGGCATCCTGGTCGCATTGATCGGTGCGTTAACGCTCGTCGTCACGGCCGGAAAAACCGAAGGCGCCGGCATGGCCGTCCTGGTGTTCTTTCTCGGCATCATCGGCGTGCCCGTCCTGCTCTACCGGCAATGGCAGGCGGCGCGCAATCCGTTTTTCGTATGGGTGGGCGGCATTGCGTTGCTGATTCTGGGCGGCATTTTGATGTCCCAGGTGGATAACGTGCGTGTCCAGGAGCTTTATGCGCAGTACGAACAAGAGCCGAACAATCCGCGTGTGGCGGCCGATTTGGGAAGGGCCCTGGTTTTGCAGCGCCGCTACGAAGAAGCGTTGCCTGCGATTCTCGCGGCGGTGGAGCACCGTCGCAAATTGCCTGAGGTCTGCGACGGCAAACCCCTTTGCGAAAACCTGAGCGTTACGCGAAAGCTTCCGGAAGTCTACAATGAACTGGGCCGTCCTCAAGAAGCGCTGGATGCCTGGAATCGTTACGTGCGGCCGGAGCGGTACCAATCAGTCTTCGATACCGAAGAATACGCGATTGCGCTCTACGGCGTCGGTCGGAAGAAAGAAGCTCGCCGTATTTTCCAGGAATTTTGCGACAGCGGCCCCGACTACATGTGTTCGAAACACAAAGATAAGCTGCAAGATTCGCCGCAGTAGAAGTTACAGAAGGCTCACTTCGCAAGAATCTCCGCCGTCACCACCCGAAACCCCGGCAACAATCGACTCTGCAGCACATCGCCACTGTTCACGGCCCAGGCATCGCCGACATTGTAGCGGGCTTCCATGACCCGGTGCGTGCCGTCGACGATCCAGTACTCGCGCACACCGTTGCGCAGGTAGCGCCCGGCTTTTTCCACCAGGTCGCGACCGCGCGTTGCCGGCGATAACACTTCGCACACGAGATCGGGTACGCCGAAGATCCAGTCGCCCACGATGGCCGTGTTTTCGTTTGCAACAAACGAAACGTCCGGTCGCAACACATCATTGCCGTCGGGTAGCTTCACGTCCAGGTCCGTAAAGGCCTCGCCCGCTCGATGCGCACGCAGGGACGACTCCAGCGCGAAGAAGAAACGATTCTGCAATCGGTTGTGATTCGCTGTGGGACTGGAAGACAACTGCAAGACCCCGTGGATCATGTCGTACCGAAACCCGTCGTCTTCGAGGGCAAAGTACGCGTCCGGGCTGACTCGCAGGCCAACGTAACGCGGGGCTTGTGTCAGGGTTTGCATCCCTGAATCTTAGCCGTCACCGCGCTAATGTCAATTCCATTCCGCCGGCCGCGGCGTTTCCCGGTCATCCATTGTCGCACGGGGGTGTGACATTTTTCGGTGATGTCCGCGAAAAAAACAGGTGCCGTTGCATCTTGCGGGAATTCTTTATCGGAGAGGCCGGCAGAACGCGGCGCTTGATCAGAACCATGCAACCACCGATTTTTTACAGGCCCGCGTTCGTCGCCGATCCCGGCGCGCTTTTCGATGAACTGCTGCGCACGGTTCCCTGGGACGATCGCATGAAATCCCGCCGCACCGCGAGTTACGGCGAACCGTACAACTACAATCACATTCGCTATGACGTGATGCCCATGCATCCGGCGCTCGTCGCCGTTGCGCGGGACATTGCCGATGAACTGCGCTTCGAACCGAACGGTTGTCTGTTGAATTACTATCGCGACGGCACGAACGGCATCAGCTATCATGCGGACACGGCGACACCGCTCGTCCCGGGCACCGGCGTGGCCATCGTATCCCTCGGCGCCGCGCGTACGATGCGCTATCGCCGCAAGGACGATCACACGATCAAGGCGGACTATGTCCTCGCAGCGGGTTCGCTTTTGTACATGGACGACGCGGTGCAGCATGATTGGGAACATTCGATCCCGCAACAGGCGAGCGCGGGGGAGCGGATCAGTCTGTCGTTTCGTCAGATCGTGTCATGACCCGGCACGCTTGCGCTGAATTTCGCGCAGGATTGCCACATCCCACTGATCGATCTCCCGGGACGTCGACTTGCTGCGGACTCGACGCCGTGTTTGTTCAACACAGCGGCCACATCCGGGAGCGTGCGTTCTTCCTGACTCACAATTGCCTGGCCGCTCTCGTCCGTACAAATTCGTCGTGCTCTTCCCACGTGCGGAACTTGTAAGCGCCGCGCGGTTTTTTGTAAGGCCGGAGTCGTTCCATCTCGGCCAGGAGTCGTTGATAGCGCCGATAGTTCTCGACCGCGTCGTTCGGATCGGGGGCGTGGGGACCTGTGAGAATCTTCACGATGCAAAGCGATGGCTGATATTCCGTAAATGTCAAGCGATACCTGCTGTTCGCTTTCGTTTTCGCTTCGCCGCATCGAGCCCTGTCGTTTCGTAAGATCATACAAAAAACCCCCGCGGAAACCGCGGGGGAGCCGCCGCACTGCGACGGCAAAGAGTGATCATACGATTAAAAACTGCTGATCGTAAGTTAGCGTAAAGTGCCGCTCAGCCGAAGCAGCCCCGGACCACGCCCAGGCTCCAGTCGTCGGCGGCTTCGTTGAACTCGTCGCCGCAGTTGCTGTCGGAGGATCCGCCGGAGCTGTTGTTCTTGTGCGAGCACTGGTCGTGATCCATGCAGTCCTTCGTCCAGGAGCTGGGGATCCACCAACGACCGCAGTCGGGACCGCAGCGTCCCATGCAACCGTAACCGGAGCGCGGCTTCGAGCCGACCCGTACGTTCTCGTAGTGGTTGCCGCGGGAGTCGTCGTAGACCGCCTGGACGGTGTTGCCTTTTTTTATGCACCGGATGCCCTCGTTGCTCGAAGCGCCGCGGGCGGCGACCTCCGCGTCGGCGGTGACGACGCGTGAATCAAAGGCGTAACCTTCCGGCGCCGTGGACCAGTAGCCGATCAACGAAGCAAAGCCGAGCTCCAGGGCGCCCGGATCGGTCTGGAACGTTTCTTCGAGGTAACTCATCATCGACTCGACCGCCGCGGCCAGGCCGGCCTTTTCTTCGGCGGAGAGCACCGCGCCGGCGCCGTCCATCGTCAGCGTTTGCCCGGCGTGATCGATGGTTCCCGTTAAGGTTTTTCCATTCACAGTTACGGCCACGCTGATGACGCCGCCGTCGTTTTCGGATGCCGCGAAGCTCACCGCGCCGGCCTCGCTGCCGTAGACGCCGCGCAACGATGCGCCGCTGGTATACTCGTCGATGCTGAGCGCACCGTTCGTTATATTCTGCTGGGGATACGCCGCCGCGAGGGCCGGGACCGTCGCGAGGGCGGCGTTGGGATCGGACGCGCCCTGCGTACCGCAGGCGACGAATCCGAGGACGGCCAGAGCCGCCGTAATGTGCATGAGAATCTTCCTGTTCATTTCTGAACTCCTGAACAATATGTTGTCGTTTTGTTTGATGCATTGTTTATACGCCGAATGTCCGGGTCTCGCAAGCGGCGCGGGACAAACGGTTCTGGCCAGGGATGAACGGAAGATTTTTTACGATCGTTTGCAGCATGATGTTCTGCCTCGCCGTCGCGTGCTCCGGCGTTCCGCATCACGCGGACTCCGGTGTGGTGCGTGTCGATCGGGTCGACGTCCTCGTCCCCGTCGCCGGACAGAGCCGCTGGCAAAACGTCGCGCTGCCCGAAAACTTCACGAAGTATCTGGACCTGCCGCCGCGTTACAGTGGTTCCATCACTTTGCGTTTCGCGTTGCCCGCGCAGTTGATCGCCGAAGCGCGTTCCGGTCGGCCCCTGGCCCTCGATGCCGGGCTGGTCTCGGACGTTTCACGCTTCTTCGTCGTCGTCGACGGGGACTGGCGTTTCTTCGGCGGCCTGGGTTCCATGCAACCCTACGAACCAGGGGCCATGCGGCCGTTTCTGCGGACGATCCCGTCAGCGCATCTTACTATAGAAGAAACCGGTCGCGTTGATGCCGGCGAAGTGTATCTCGTGGTCCATCTGGCGACGCGGGAGGGCCGCTATCCGCTCCAGGTAATGGAGCCGTTCCGCGTGGGGCCGGTGGATGCGGTCTACCGCGACTTCTTCGTGCGTGAGACGATCGCCCTGGGTTTCATTATTCTCTATGTGCTGGCGGGGGCGTATCATCTCTTTCTCGGCCTCAAGCGCCCGCAGGAAAACTACAACCTCTACTTCGCGTTGTTCGCGTTGATCATTTCGTGCTACTGGTTCGTCGCCAATACCGCGACGCGGGACCTGGTCTTCGGCGACGCCGTGCTCCTGAATCGTAAGACCGAGTACGTGCTTTTGTTTTTCATTGTGCCGCCCTTTCTTTCGTTCTTCTCGCGCTACTTCTATCGCCCGTACTTCGCCTATCTCGGCCGCGCCGCGTTCGTGTTCTCGGCGCTGCTGGCCGTGCTCACCGTTGCCGGCTCGGTGCACGTCATGCGCTGGTGCGGTTTCGTCTGGCACGTGGCCTTCCTGATTCTCGTGCCGTACTTTTTGTATCACGTCGTCCGCCAGGCGATCTGGCGCAACCGGGACGCCTACGTCTTAATATTCGGCATTCTGCTCTTAACGGCGGGCGGCGTGAACGACGTATTGACTTCGCTCAGTATTTTGCATACGCCCCGGGTGGCGAGCTACGCGATGTTCGTGTTTACCGCGGGACTGGTGGTGCTCATGGCGAACCGTTTTGCCGGGGCGGCGAATCGCGTGGAACGACTGCTCGCTCATACTTCGCGCCTGAACCTGGAGCTCATCAAGAAAAACATTCACCCGCACTTTCTCATGAACTCGGTAAACGCGGCCCAGTTGTTGGTCTACGAGGACCCCGATCGCGCCGTCTCCATGCTCCAGGCCCTGGCGGACGAACTGCGGGAAACCTTAAAACACGCCGACCGTACGTTAGCGTCTCTGTCCGGGGAGATCGAACTCTGCCGCAATCATTTGCGGATCATGTCGCTGCGGAAAGACCGCCGCTTCGACTTCGAGGTGCGCGGCGACCCGGCCGGCCTGTTTATTCCGCCGCTGATTCTTTTGACGCTCGTGGAGAACGGCCTGACCCACGGTTTTCGAGAGCGCGGGGAGGGCCGCTTCGTGCTTGCGGTCGGGCGGGATTACCGGCGCGGCCTGGTCCTTGAGTTATGGAACGACGGCGATCCGGAAGCCAGGAGCGACTCGGGAACCGGCACGGGATTAAAGTACGTTGAGTCGCGGTTAGGAGAAAGCTACGGAGGCGAGTGGAAATTCGAACACGGTCCGGCGGACGGCGGCTATCGGGCGCGGTTGGTGTTGCCGTGGAGTTAGGGGATCTCCTCCCAATCGTTCCTCGCCCCCTCGGTCCTCGGAGTCCGTTTTCTTCATCGGTTCACGGCTTTGACATAATACTGCACCGCAAAAAACCATCGCAAAACCACCCGCAGGCTCGTGCGGAAAAAGCTTGCGGCGACATCAAGCAACGCTTATGCTGCTGTATTCTCGCAAATCTTTTTCTAACATATGCGTAAAGACAGTCTTACCCGGCTTCACGAAACGAAATTCGAATTCCGCAACAAAGAGCTGTTCCGCAAACTCTGCGGTGTGGCCGATTCGGGCATCAACGCCCTGGAAGATCTCCTGGACGTTCGGCTGGTTCCGCGCGGTCACGCCTTTCTGGTGCGCGCGGAGTCCGAGGAAACGTTGTCCTTCGCTTCGGCGTACTTCGAAACCCTCGAAAAACAATACGGCGGCCCCGGCGGCCTGCCCGAGGACTTCGACACGCGCTATCTTTATCGCCGGCTCAAGCAACGCGACGAAGACAGCCGCAAGCCGGAAGTCGTCGAAGACGAGCCGCCGCCCGTCGTCCTGAAAAAAGAAACCGTTTTCAAAACGCATCAGGGCAAGCCCATCCAGGCGCGCACCGAACGACAAATCCAGTACGTGCAGTCGCTCTTCGACAACGACGTGACTATTTGCCTCGGCCCGGCGGGTACCGGAAAAACCTTTCTGTCCGTGGTCGCGGCCTGCCGCATGTTCGTCGCCGGGGATCGCGACCGTCTCGTGCTCACGCGCCCGGCGGTGGAGGCCGGTGAATCCTTAGGTTATCTTCCTGGGGACTTAACGCAAAAGGTGGATCCGTACCTGCGCCCGCTCTACGATTCTCTCTACGAATGCCTGGGCGCCGAGCGCGTTCATGACTTAATTCAAACCCGTAAGATCGAAATCGCGCCGCTGGCGTTCATGCGCGGTCGCACGCTGAACGATTCCGTCATCATCCTGGACGAAGCGCAGAACTGCACGCTATCGCAATTAAAGATGTTCCTCACGCGTCTGGGGCGGAACTCCACCATGTGTCTGTCCGGCGACGCCACGCAGATCGATTTGCCCCACGGACGTTCGGGCCTCTTCGATACGGTGCGCGCCCTGGAAAGCATTCCCGGTGTCGGCGTCATTCGGTTCACCGGGGAAGACATCATCCGTCATCCGTTGGTGGAACGCATCGTCGAAGCCTTCGATGCGATGAACGATTAAAAAACGCACGTGAGCAACGAAGAACGAAAAAGAAAGCGCGAGCGCAGTCCGATTTTCGGCAACGCCCTGGAAGGAGAAAACATCTTCCAGCGCGCGCTCATTCGCACGTCCTCGTTTCTGACCCGGGCCCGGCCGCGGGAGTGGGTGCGTCGCATGCAACTGGTTCTGCTCGGCGTAACGGTCATCATTGTAACGTTTTCGCTTTCGTATCCCAGTTTCACGGAA
Organism: Leptonemataceae bacterium; assembly: GCA_965227295.1. GTDB lineage: Bacteria > Spirochaetota > Leptospiria > Leptospirales > Leptonemataceae > JANSYA01. The sequence goes on from OZ245742.1 coordinate 2,661,615, forward strand.
TCGGACATCGATCCGGACTCGCCCGCCTGGAAAAAAGGACAACCCGCGCCTCAGGATGTGGTGGCCGCCACCAGCGTTGAGTTTCTACGAGAGAAGGAATTGCAGCAGGCCCGGGAGCGCGCCGCGAAGAACGCGTCCCCGCATTTCACGCGGGATTTCAGCGCGCTCTCCGAGCCCGGGGACAGCAACGCCTCGCAGGAAGCCAACTTCCGGACCATGCTCAAGAGCGACATGGATTCCGTGAACGACTGCCGGGCGCGTCCCGGAGCCGCGGCCAATGCGCGCTGCGTCCGGAGCAAGGTGCCCCGCTGGCGGCGCCTCACCGACGACGAAATCTACAACATTACCAGCATGGGCGGCCGGGAACTCTCTCAAAAATTGAGCGAGCTTGTCAGTCGCCTCTTCGAGCGTTTCGTCATCCTGAACGATCTTGATCCGGCCGTGCGGGACTACTCCGGCGAGAATCCGGCGAAGGTCCGTAACCTGGGCGGCAGTTCCTCCCGGGAAGTAAAAGAGGTGGCCTGGGCCAACGTCATGGGGCGGAACCGCATCTTCAACGGCGACGTGCGCAATCGTTTCGAGGCCGAGGCGCTCACGCTGTTTCCGGAGCGCAGTTCCCTGCACCGCCGCGCCCTCGTGAAGCTGGCGCAGCGTTATCTCTATCCCCTGGACGCCGTGCGTTACGATCCCGACGCCACGGAACGGGCCCGGGAAGAAGCCCGGCAGAACGTCCAGGTCTCGGACTATGTAACGAAGTACAATCGCGGCCAGGCCATCGTAAAACGCGATCAGGTCATTACCGAGGACATTCACGCCGCGCTCAGTCTGCACAAGCAGGGACGGACCTGGGAACGTTTCTGGCGTGTGGTGGCGATCTTCCTGCAGCAGTGCGTGGTGATGGGATTGCTGTTGTACTTCGCCATGCAATTTGCCCACGGACAAATCAGCGCGGTCAGTTCGAATCTCATCGTCTTTCTTACGGTATGGTTGTTCGCCGTGTTGTTGCTGGTGTTCGAAATGATCTGGGCAACGAACGCCACGCATAACGAGGTCACGCACTTCTTCGGTGCCTGGGTGCCGTTGGGGATCTTCGTTGTGATGCTTGCGATCATCTTCGGCGAGGTCTTTACGATTCCCGTGGGTCTCTACATGGCCTTCCTGGTGTTCATCTCCAGTCGCTACGACGGGCTTTCGTTATTGATCACATCCACCATGGCGGTGACCGCGACGATCCTCGGGGCGCGCATTAAAAAACGCGTACAGTTTATTACGACGGCGATGTGGCTGGCGGCTCTGAACTTTTTTCTCGTGACCGCCGGTTATCTCTACGGCAACCGCCCCATCCTGGCCGAACTGGATAGTGCGAACACGCTCTTCTCGAGCAACTACGCGGAGGCCGTGACCATCGCCGTTCTCGTCGGGCTCGCGACGTTTTTCGTGATGGTCCTGCTGCCCGTGTACGAGGCGCTTTTTAACATACCCACCCGCTTCCGATTGCAAGAGCTGGCCGATCCTTCGCATCCGCTCTTACAGGAAATGTTCAAGCTCGCTCCGTCCACCTGGACGCATACGCTCATGGTGGCGGCCATGGTGGAGAAGGCCTGCGAGCGCCTGAATCTGAACACCGTGCTCGCGCGCACCGGCATCTATTTTCACGATATTGGAAAGATGCGGAACGCCGGCTTTTTTATTGAAAACCAGCATTTGATTCCGCGTCCCGAGAACGTCGACAAGGACAGCCCGCAACTGGCGGCGAAGGTCATCATCGATCACGTCCTGGACGGCATTAAGATGGCGGAGGCCTATCGTCTGCCGCGGGAGGTGATCGCGTTCATCCCGGAGCACCACGGTACCTCGACCATGGCGTTCTTTTATCACAAGGCCCTCGAAAAGATGAAGCGCAAGGTCCGCCGCGAGGACTTTCGTTATCCGGGGCCCATTCCCCAGAGCAAAGAGACCGGCATCGCCATGATCGCGGACTCGGTGGAAGCCGCGTCCCGGTCCCTGGAAGAGGTCACCGAGGAAAGTCTCGACGGCCTCATTCAAAAGATTACCAACATTAAGTTAGCGGAAAACCAGCTCGACGAGAGCGGCCTCACCGTGGGCGACCTGCACGTGGTCAAAGAGGCCTTCGTGGACGTGCTCATCTCCTCGTTCCACAGCCGGCCCAAGTATCCGAACCAGGCCGACACGAAAAAGCTCGAGGAAGAGCAGTCACAGAAAAAACGCGGCGGCAAGAAGGCCGCGGCGAAAGGCAAGGCGTCCTCCCGGAAAGCGGCGCCGGCGGCTAAGAAAACTTCAAAGAAAGCTAAAAAGAAGGCGGCGAACACGTAGATCGGATTACAGGCTCAGCTTTCGAAAACTAAGAGGACTGATCGACTTCCAATCTACGTCTTTGTCCAGGTTTGCTACTTTTCTTTCGTCTAAGACTGCCGCGCCCAAATCGCAAAAGAAGTCATAGTAAGAGTTTAATCGGCCTTTTTGATTGTCTAAAATCGTTTCGAACGACCAAGAAAATCTTGGATAGCCTTGAAGGAGAACGTGCTTGAGCATCCCCAGGACCCGATCCGGGTTGTCTTTCTGTAGATTCTGAAGGATAGCCGCATAAAACAGGATCTCTGCGCAAACTTGAGAGTAGAGGATGTTGATTAGACTTGCTGCGTTCGTAAGCTCATTCTTAGCCTCAAAGAGTCTATTGTTGGCCAGCAGGAATGCCGCATAGTTCGCTCTCTTATTTGGGTCAGTCTCTGCCAGTTCAATTGCTCTACGGTAATACAGTTCTGCTGCCGCCGAGGAGCCTCTTCGGGCCAGAAAATTGGCATAATTACCGTGACAGTTCGGATCTTCCGGGGAAAACCGGATGGCACGCCTGTGCCAGATATCAGCCAGCACATGTTTGCATTCTTGGGTTGCTAAATAATGTGCATAATGGTATGCGAGTTTGCTGCTGAGCTTAAGTCGCACGAAGCCTTTGATGTACTCTTTTCTTTTCTCGCCGGCTCCCGCATTCCGTGCGAGGAACTCGTGTCTTTGCCATCCGGAAATTCTCTTTATTGTGCTATTAATGCAATTGGTTAAACCCGGTGTCCCATATTCGCCGTCGAGCTCTTTCGCCTGGATTATTGCAAGGTTATCATAAATTGACTGAATCGTATTGGAGTATAAAGGGTCGTTTCTTTGGCTGGGCTCGATGGCATCATATAGTTGCATCATGAACTCATCGAATCCATAAATAGGAGTCAGTGTACCTCTAAGCCGAGAAACAACCTCCTCGACATGTTTTTCTGGCTGATTCTTCCAATAATAGCACCAGTGAACTCTACCTGGGATACGATCAGGGTCCAACTCGTATAGGAAGTTCATGAAGCCACCATCGTGTCCTCCGTACCCTAAGAAAATTGGGGTATAATGAGCAAACAGCTCTTCCAGGGGGCCTTTCCAGGCATCATGCAAAGTTGATACTTGAGCCGGGCGACTCTTTGATTCGAATAGAAAGTCACCGTGAATTTTAACGACTAATGGCCTCCTTAAGTGGGGGACAGCAAATGCGGCCTGAGATTCATGCAGGCAAACTCTAGGGTGGCGTCCCGTTAACTGGAATATAGATTCCGAAACGAGCTTGTCGAAATTGGTCGTGATGGCGACTCGGTGGCGTCCCCCAGTCAAAATTCTTGCTAAAGCGAAATAACCGATGCTAGGATGTTTAAAGTCGATGTGCCTTTCAATCTCGGCCAACCCCATCTCAAGATCGCCATCGAAACATTTTTCGTAGATAAAAGGGTAATATGCGGCAGAGTTCTCTATGGAAAAATCCGGCAAATCGAATTCTGAGCGAAACCAGGCTTCAACATCAGTATCGTTGAGGGATTGTTCTTTGCCGGCCTGGCGCGATGCGATTCGTCGTACCCATTGTTGTGCAAGCTGTTGGGCGCCGGGTATACCGGATTGTATTGAAGCTCCCGCTCCGATGATGAAACAGAAATTGCGGGTCTCGTCATTATTGTGGTGGTGAAGAATGTGTTCAATCAGTCCTGTTGCTGTCCAGTTTTCAGGCATATGGAGACTCCTCATTAAATCTGGCTCAAAGCCTACTCCTGAAGTGATAGAAATGGGTCTTGGGCGTCAATTTTTATTCAGAAAACTCCGAGGCGGCGTTTAAAACCTTGCGCCCACGGCCTTGTCGTCCACGCTTTCAATGAAGTAAGGTTCGCTCTCCGCAAGTTTACACCATTCGAGAAAGGGCGGCCACTCCAGAAGCGCGTGCACGTATTCCTGCGCCGGGCCGTCGAGCTCGACACCGTAGGTCCGAAAGCGTGAGGCCACCGGAAGATAAAACGCATCCACGGGGGAATATTTGCTTTAACTTTCACGCAGTGCCGGCTACTTCGTTCGCAGCATGTCCGTGAAGCTAATCTCCTCGATACTCCGGCGGTTCTTTCTTGCGATCGCCGTCATTCTGATCGCCCTGATCCTTACGCTACCCGCGTTGCTGAACGCAGTTCTCGAATTCCCGGAGAGCCGCGCCTGGATCGCCGGAGAAGTGCGTTCGACCCTGGGACGCGAGCTGCGCATCGACGGCGAGGTCCGGCTGAATCTGTACACGCTCACGCCCGGCTTTCGCCTCACCGACGTACGTCTGAGCAACGCACCCTGGGCCTCGCGGCCGGACATGCTTGAGCTCGACTACTTCGACGTACATCTGAGCCTGGTTCCGCTCTTGATTTCCGGTGAGCTGGACTTCCGCAGCGTGGTCCTCGGCGGAGCGCACATCTACCTGGAGCAAAAGGACGGGCGCGCTAACTGGCACTTCGCGAAACTCAGTGCGGATGCAGAAAAAACCCCCGCGCGAAACTACGGAACACGGCCCCTGCGTTTGCTGGCGGATCACATTGCCGTGCGAAACGCGAAGATCCGTTTCGCGACGGCGGAAACGACCTACGTTCTGGACCTGGACGCCCTGGATGCGGCGTTCGCGGAGGATGGGGATCATATGCACGTCCGCGGTCGGCTGACAGCGCGGTACGGAAACTCGGACCTGCGCGGCAGCTTCGATGTGCGGGAGGAGCCGTTGTCAATCCGCGTGAACGTGCAATCGAAGCTGTTGGACGTGGACGACTTACTGAAGCGGTCGGCGAAACATGCGGCGCCGCCGCAATCGGCAACGACACAACCGGCAACGACACAACCGGCAACGACACAACCGGCAGCGACGCAAGCGGACCCCGCGATTCCGTATGAAGAGTTACTCCGGCTCGCCGCCGATGTGGAGTGGGCGTCGGATCAGATTAAGTATCGCCAGCTAAAAATTAGTGACGCACAGCTAAAAACAAAACTCGCGGCCGGTCGCCTGGTTGCGGAGCAGGTGCGGCTGAAATTCGCCGACGGCAGCGTCGCGGCGAACCTGGCGGTGGATGCCGCGCAACAATCCCTCGAGCTAAAGCTAAGACTCGAAGAACTCTCGCTGAAATTGTTACTCCAGGCCGCGGGAGCTGAGGCTTTCCTGGACGGTCCGCTCAGCCTCGATGTGCGGCTCAAAGGCTCGGGGCCGCGCCTCGATGCGCTCCGCCGCAGCCTGGCAGGGCGCATCGTACTGGAAGTCGGTGCCGCGGGCCTGGACCAGGCGGCGCTGTATCGAACAACCGGTCCCGCCGTGGCCGGGGAACTTCGTACCTGGGCGGCGCCTCTACCGGATATCGAGTGCGTGGTTCTGGGTGCGGACATCCATGCCGGGCGCGGGCGTAGCGACGTCTTCCTGGTGGACACGAACGAGTTTACGCTCACCGGCAGCGGTTACGCGGATCTTCATCGACCGGCCGCCCCGGATTTCGTGCTAATGTTTGACGATAGACACTTAAGCCTCCTCGATCTGGCGGACCATCTGCCGATTCACATCGGCGGCACGTTCCGCCGCCCCGCCGTCAGCGTGTGGCAACGCGACGACGCGGTAGCGTTGTTCCAAGACGTTCTGGAGTTTCCGGAGCTACCGGTCGACCTCGTGGCGGACATGCTCGGGCTGGACAAAACCCCGGCCAATGTCTGCGCCGCGGCCCGGGCGAAGGCGGCGAAACACTGACGCCGCCCGCATTTCACTCACGGGTGGTTTTTCCGGCCTCCCCCCGCAGTAGATAGATCCCGCTGATCACGATCAACGTACATCCCGTTAACGTGTACAAATCCGGAGTTACGCCCCAGATCCACCAATCGATCAGCACGGCCCAGAGAACCGCCGTATACTCGTACGGGCCGAGGGCCGGCGGCGGGGCGAAGCGCAACGATTGATTCATAAAAAACAAACCGGTGCCGCCGAGCAGGCCCAGTGTTACGAAAAGCCCGAGAGACGCGACCGAAGTGATCGGCTGCCACACGAACGGCAATGCGATCAAAGTCGCGAGGCCCGCGCCGGCGTTGATCCAGAACGTCAGCGCTTCGCCGCTTTCTTCGTCGGCATAGGCCCGGGCGAGAATCTGCGCGATGGCGTAACATACGGCGCCGATCAACACCAGCATCGCCGCCGGGTGAACGATGCCCGTGTCCGGCCGCAGGGCGACCAGTACGCCCAGGAAACCGATGACGATCGACGCGCCGCGATGCTTCGTGAGTTTGTCTTTCAGTAAGATGATCGAAAACGAAGTTAGAAAAATGGGGCCGGCAAAAAAGAGCGTGGTGGCGTTCCCCAGGCTCAACTCGCGGACGGCCAGGCCGAAACACAGCAGCGCAACGAGAGCGCAGGCCGCTCGCAACACGTGCACCCAGGGCCGCGCCGGCCGCAGTACCGCAACCATGCCGTCAGGGTGGCGCGCGGCCAGGAGCAACGCCGGAATCATACCGAAGCTGTAACGAAAAAAGAGGACCTGGAGAATGGGGTAGCGGAGCGCCTGATACTTTAGAATGCCGTCCATGCAACCCAGCACCGCCACGGCCGCGATCATGAAGGCTATGCCCAGGGGGATGTTGTCGTTTTTCAAAAGATATGACTCCGGAAACCGCGGCACCGTACTCCGGTTTGTGCCTCGATACCTCGATCCCCGGAGTGGAAAAAAAAGCCGAAGGCGACGCTTCGACCGGAAAAGGGGTTCACAAAATACACGGCCGAATCTACATCAAAAAACACAAATTCCGTAAACTCCCTTCCGGAGATTCCGTCAGTAAACAGGTGCCCTTACGAAAATCGAGGCATCCTGCGTGGGACCCGGTCCTAACGCAACCCTAACATCGAAACCAAAACAAGGACGTTAGAGATGGCACAATCCAATCTTAACACACGCCTGCGCCCCATGATTCTGCGGCCGCTTCTGCTCGCCGCCGTTTTCCTGGGTTTGTCCGGCGGATCGCTGTTGTTGTACTCACAATCACCGGCCCATCCTCTGGATGCGGTCTATCGCTCCGCGGCCGGCGGCGCCGTAAGCGCGGCCGATGAGAACATCGTGCTGCGCCGCATGTCGCTGCAAATCCGCGGGGTTATTCCTTCGCTGCGCGAGGTGCGCGAGTTCGAGGCCATGCCGCAAGAGACCCGGCTGCAAACTTTCGCCGTGCGCTTCTTAAGAGATGCGGACTACGCCCACTACTGGGCCACGGTCTTCGGCGAGGCCCTGCGCGAACAATCCAACTTCAATCGTACGAAGTACGGTTCGTACTTCGATTACCTGGCGAAGTCTCTGCACGAAAACAAACCCTACGACGTCATGACCCGGGAACTGCTCACGGCCACGGGCACGCCGGACAAAAACCCCGCCGCGAACTTTTACATTCGCGACGACGGCGATCCGCTGCAGGTGGCCGAGTACGTCGGCCGCGTGTTTTACGGCGCCCGCCTCAACTGCGCGCGCTGCCACGATCATCCGTTTCGCAAGGATTTTACGCGTCGCGATTACTACGGCTTCGCCGCCTTTTTCAGCCAGGCCTGGGTCCGCAAGAATCAAAAGAACGATTGGTTGCCGAAAGAACGCATGGAGCACTTCCCGACCCAGGCGGGCAAAGAGTACCAACAAAAACGCAACGATTGGTACCGCAACGTCTGGAATAAAATGAGCAAGGCCGAGCAGAAACGCTGGCGCGAGAAAAACAAACTCGAGTACGCCGAGGTCGCTTTCGAAGAAGGCCTGTCCTTGCGCTTTCCGCATACGGACTACGCTCCCGGCGGTGATCTGGTGAAGCCGCTCTTCCCGGACGGCACGCGTGCGTTCATCGAAGAAGGCGAGGACCGTCGTGCGGTCTTCGCGCGCTGGCTCACCGCGAAAGAAAACGATCGCTTCCGCAAAGTGCTGATCAACCGCGTGTGGACGCGCTTGATGGGCTGGTCGTTTTTTACGCCGCTGGACGACTGGCAACCGGATACGAAAATCAAACATCCGGAATTGCTGGAGCACCTGGATCAGGTCTTCCTGGAAAAGAAGTATCGCATTAAGGATCTCATTCTCTATATTGCGACGTCCGAGGCCTATGCCCGCAGCGCGCCGGGGGCGAATACGCCGGAAGCGGAACGCGAAAGCATCGCGTACTTTCAACCGCAGCGCATGGACGCCTCGCAGTTGTTCAACTCGCTGTTGCGCGGTACTCAGACGGCGAAGACCAATCAAATCTGGGAACGCGCGAACGTCGACATCACCGTCAACGATCAGAAGAATCCGCAGAACGTCGACCTCACCGGCATGGGCGCGCTGCTTTCGCCGGAAAAAAAGAATCGCGAGTACTCCAACGCCTGCGAGATTCCACGCCCGGCTCACGATCGCACGATCCTGGCGGTCTTCGGCGAGGGCGAACGCAACGACGTGGACGATTCTTCGCAGGAAGCGACCATCGATCAGGTGCTGGCGTTGCTCAACGGTCGCATGACCGGCAGCCTGGTCCGCAAGTACGGCGACAAGGACACGTTCATTGCGCAGGAGTACGCGGAACACCAGGACATGGCAAAGAGCATCGAGACGGTTTACCAGAGCCTGTTGAGTCGTAAAATGTCGAAGGGCGAGCGGGACGTCATCGTGCCCATGACCGAATCGCGGTTCATGCCCGGTGAACAGTTCAATCGCGGCCTGTTGCAAGATGTCGTCTGGGCCATCGTGGTGAGCCAGGAGTTCATCCACGTCCACTAATCTGCAATTACCTGAAGCTTAAAGAGGAACATCCCATGAACAATCACAACGAAATCAACCGCAAAGACTTTCTGAAGGCTTCCGGCCTGCTGTCCCTGGGAGCGGTCTTTTCCGGGGCGCTCACGCCCGAGAAACTTTTCGGCGCGCCGGAGCACGGCAAGCCCGAGGACATTCGCATCGATTCGCCGGTGAAGAGCGTGATCTTCATCAACCTGGCCGGCGGTGCGTCCCACGTGGACTCCTTCGATCCGAAGCCGGGCAACGGCCCGTTTAAGAACATCGCCACGAGCATGCGCGGCGTTCGTTTTTCGGATCGTCTGCCCAATCTTGCCAAACAGGCGAAACACGCGGCCCTGGTGCGCTCGGTGCACTCCGAGGAAGGCGATCACGGCCGCGCCCAGTACCTGCTGCACAGCGGTCACCGCATGATGGCGGGTTTTCGTTCACAGCCGTCGGTGGGTTCGGTCATCGCCTACGCTAAACAGAAACCTGGTAGCTATTTCCCGGGGCATGTTACGCTCGGCGGCAAGGGCAACCTGGCGGGCGAGAGCGGTTTTCTCGGCGTGCGCTTCGACAGCTTTCACATCGGCAACGTCGATCGACCGCTGGCAAACATGACGCCGTACGACAAACGCCTCACGCAGGATCGGTACTATCGTCGCGAGCAGATCCTCGACGCCGTGAACGCGAGTTTCGCCGGCCGGGTATCGTCGCAGCAAACGGCGGTGTGGTCCGAGATGCACGAGTCGGCCCTGGAGTTCATGAACTCCGACGAACTCAAAGTCTTCGATCTCGCTCAAGAAAAAGAGAGCGTGCGCAAACGTTTCGGCGACAGTAAGATGGGCAAGTCGTTGCTGATGGCGAAGCGCCTGGCCGAAGCGGAGGTCCCGTTCATCGAAATCACCCACGGCGGCTGGGATACGCACAACAACAACCGCGATCGTCTCACCAAACTCCTGGGCGAGATCGACGGGCCCATCGCCGCGCTCATTGCCGAACTGGAAGCCACCGGTCTCGCGAAACAAACGCTGTACGTGGTGGGCAGCGAGTTCGGCCGCACGCCGGTGATCGCCGGCAACGGTGACGGTCGTGATCATCACCCGCGCGCCTGGTCCATGTTGATGGGCGGCGGCAATATTCCGAAGGGCGCGGTGATCGGCGAGACCGACGAGAAAGGACACACACCGAAAAAAGATCCGGCGCACCTTTCGGCGATGGTGGCGACGATGTACGCCGCGGCGGGCGTCGATCCCCAGGCGGCCATCTACACCGGTCAGGGGCGGCCCATGCAGCTCGTCACGAAGCATGTGCCGATTCCAGGCTTAGTTGATTACTGAATAACTCTCGGCCACAGAGGCACAGAGAACACAGAGGAAGAAGTTATGGGGTTTGATCTGAGTGTGATTCGTCTAAACATATTCTTAACTCTGTGTGCTCTGTGCCTCTGTGGCAATGGGATGTTCATCGCGTGCACGAATACCGAACGGCAATCTCCGCCGCCGGAGCCGGAACCGGCTAAACGTTCGTTCCAGGAATGTTACGACGAATGCGTAAAGATCAACATGCCGCGGGCTGTGGCCTGGGAATTGATCGAAGGCGACTGCGAACGCGCGTGCCGGCAGGAAGTCGGGGAGTGACCGGACGTCGGTTCGCAACTCAACTATCGTTGCGTATCCTCCGACGAAGACGCCGGGGACTTATGCTTTCCGCGACGCCACTTACTCCACGATTCGGGGCGTCTTTAAACCACCCGAACGTTGTCGGTAGTTCAAGAGCTGTGGTTCGCGGCGTTTATCGTGAGACACACAAGGTAAGTCGCGCAATGGATAAGGGATTGATTTGGCTACGGCTGAGCGGGAGTTGTGGAATTTCGTTTTGCTAACATCGTCCGCATCGACCCGGACGTCGGTTTGCAACTCAGCTACCGTAGTGTTTCTTACGGCGAAGACGCCGTTCCGGTGCGCCTTACCACATTCCCCGGCATGACCTCCGCTCGTGAGCTGGAACCAGCCTTGACCATAAGAGTGTGAATCCTAACTGGCCGCAACTTACATCACGATCCGGGGCGTACTCGAACGAATAAAACTTTCCGGTAGTTCAAGAGCTTTGATTCGCGGCGTTTGCCGTGAACCACAGGAAGTACGTCGCAGAAGTGGAAGGGGATTTTTTGGCTACAGCTTTGCGGGAGTTGTGGTGTGTCGTTTTACTAAGAATGCGGCGTTCGACCCGGACGCTGTTTGTGCGCTCAGTCCCCGGCATGACCTGCATCCGTCAACTGGAACCAGTTGTTTCCAAAAAAGATTAATTTACATTGGACGCGACTTAACGTGGTGTACTCAGCCCCGCACTTCCAGACGCATCGGCATTCCGTTCAGTAAGTTCAACGTAGAACCCGTGGCGAACTGCGGCTCGTGATCCGCGCGGTGCGTGAGCCGAAAATTCTTGAGGATGGCACCGAGGATCATGGGTCCTTCGAGCATGGCCAGGTTCTTGCCGATGCATACGCGCGGGCCGCCGATGAACGGCACGTACGCGAAACGATGGCGTCGTTGAGCGTTCTCGGGAATAAAACGATCCGGATCGAACCGTAGCGGATCTTCCCAGTACTCCGGGCTGCGCTGCACGCCCCAGATGGAAACCAGAATCACCGATCCCTCGGGCAGCACGAAGTCTTGCCACGGCGTGTCCCGGAGCGGAGTGCGATTGACCATGTAGGCCGGTGGATACAAACGCATGGCCTCCGAAAACGCGCGGGTTACCGCATCGAGGCTTCGCGTTTCTTCCGTGTTGGGAATCGATCCGGCGATGCGCCGGTCCGCCTCGGCTTCGACCTGTTCGCGAATGGTCGGATTTTCGGAGAGCAGGCGCAACGTCATCGTCATGGCGATGGACGTGGTATCGTAGCCCGCGAAGAAGATGGTCATGAGTTCATCGCGAATGTTTTCGTTGCTCATGGTGGCGCCGGTTTCTTCGTCCCTGGCGTCGATCATCATCGAAAGCAGATCCGTTTTCGTCGAAGTGCCTTCGTTGCGTCGCGCGTTGATGAGATCGTTCAACAAGGACTTGAGTTCCTGCATGGCCCGGCGTACGTTGGGCTTCAACAGGTAAGCCACCGGCAGCGGTAGCGGCATCGGAGAAAAGAACCGGCGAATGCAGAACTCGGACAAGATGTTGAAGTTCTGGAAGAGGGTGTCGGCGTGTTCCATGCCGTCGCCGGAAAACAGGCTGCGCAGAATCACGCGCAACGTGGTGCGTTTCATTTCGGCGTTGATGTCCAGTTCTTCGCCGCTGCGATCTTTCCAGCCCATCACCACTTCTTTCACCGCGGCGTGAATGTGATGCTCGAAGCTCTTCACCGCCGATTGCGAAAAGTAAGGATTCATGAGTTTGCGTTGTCGCCGCCAGTGCGCTCCGTTGCTGAGAACGAGGCCTTTGCCGAGCAACGGCGTAAAGCGATCGTTCTGCGCGCCCTTGGTGAATGTCCGCTCCGACTCCACGAGCAGGAACTGAATGAGATCCGCGTCGGTGGCGAGATAGATGTTCAGGCCCGGAACCGGAACGCGCACCAGGCCGCCGTACTCCGCGCTGAGGCGATCGGCCAGGCCGAGGATGTCGCGCTGCATCTCCGGCGCGTAACCGAGGGGAAAACGATTGGGGGGCGCGGGAATTTTGAGGGGAGCGGTGATCGTGGACACTCACCTATGCTTTGATTTCAGGGAAATGGGGCAAGTAAATAATTACGAAACCGCCTAAACGATCATTTAAAATTACTTAGCCGTAACCGTGGGATTTCAGCCCGGCCGCGGACACCCCGGAAATGAAGCCGGGGCCTCCGAAAAAGTCTCGCATCCCGGCGGACTCTTTCGTATAAGTATCTCATGAACCATCGATTGCTCTTTATTCTTCTGGCGCTTTCCCTGGCGCTGCCCGTGGCAAACTGCCGGACGCCGAAGGTCGGCTGTACCGCCGGCAACTGTAAGACCGGCGTGGGCAGCTATCGTTATCCGAACGGCGACGTGTACCAGGGCGGCTGGAAAGACGGCATGCCCAACGGCCGCGGCACGTACAAATATGCGGACGGTGGAAGTTACGAGGGCCTCTTTAAGAACGGCGAACGTCACGGTCGGGGCGAACTTTTTTTCCCGAACGGCGACGCCTACAGCGGCGAATTCTCCGACGGTAAGATGCACGGCAAGGGCGAGTACCGCTTCGCCGACGGCAAGGTCTATACCGGAACCATCATCGAAGGTAAGCTGAACGGCCTCGGCAAAATCGAGTACGCAAACGGAGACGTTTACACCGGACCGGTGGAAGAGGGCAAGGCCCACGGCCAGGGCGAGCTGAAGTTATCCGGCGGGGCCGTGTATAAGGGCGACTTCGTGAACGGCGTGCGCGAGGGCAGCGGCGTCATGACCTGGCCGGACGGTGAGAAGTACACCGGCGAGTTCAAGAACAACATGCGCAACGGCCAGGGCACCTACATCAAAGCCGACGGCACCGTCGAGAAGGGCCTCTGGGTGAACGACATCTACGTCACGACGGAGTAAAAACGGTAAGGTCACTCCGAGGACCGAGAGACCGAGACGAAATGACTCTCCCAAACTTCCTCGGTCCCTCGGCCCTCGGAGTCAGATATCTCTTCCCATGTCCGTTCACGAAGTTTACACCGACGCGCCCTCGCCGCCGCCCGCCGGCCTGCCCGCGCCAGACGAAATCGCTAACATCACACAAACGATTCTTAACGAACACCTGCGCCGCGACGATCTACACGACGCGGGCCTCGTCTTCCTGATCAACGTCCTCATCGTCGATGACGCGGAAATCTCCGCCGTAAACGCCGAACATCGCGGCAAACATCGAGCCACCGACGTCCTCAGTTTTCCCATGCTGGACTTTCCAAACGGGCCCGGCACTTCCGCGCTTCGCGGCGACACGGGCGCGCTGCGCGAACTCGCCGCGGCGTTTCCGGGGCCCGGCGGGGCGATTCATCTCGGCGACGTCATGATCTCCCACGAAACCTGTACGCGCCAGGCCGCGGAGATCGGCCACGGCGTGCGCGACGAATTTCTGCGTCTGCTCGTGCACGGCGTGTTGCATCTGTTCGGCTACGATCACGAGACGTCCGCCGCAGACGAACAACGCATGCGCGCCCGGGAAGACGAGTTGCATGCCTTAATTGAATAAATTGGAAAGTTACTCCGGATCGTCCGGGAACAGGTCCGCGAGAAAAAACGCGGCCAGATCGCTGCGTCCGGTCATGCCGGACTTTTCATAGATCACCGTCGTTTGATTGCGCACGGTACGTTCGCTCTTGTCGTGCAGTCCGGCGATTTGTTTCAGGGAGTAGCCGCGGATCAGTGCGTCGGCAATTCGCTTTTCCGTTTCCGAAAACTTCCAGCGCTCGAACTGATCCTGCATGGCCTGACGCATGCCCTCGATGGAATCCGCGTGCCGCGAACGAAATTCGGCGAATTCACGTTGCGTGCGTTGCAGACTGTCGGCGCCGCGCCGGAGCCGCACCTGAAAACCCGACCATAACAGAATCAGCGAAACCAGCGCCGCGCCCAGCATGATCGCTTCGATGATGATGTGCAGATCGATCTCGCCGTGTTCCAGAGTGTCCAGAACCACGTCCACGATCGCAAACAGCACGAACATCGTCGTAAAAAACGTAAACCAGAAGCGTATCCTTCGATCGACCATCCCGACCTCGCCTGACCTGCCGGAAAACCGCCCTCGGGACATCCGTCCTATTGCATCGGCGCTTTCTCCGGCGTATGTTTCGTCCATGAAAGTGAACCGGAGCCGTTGCGCCATTCTGTTTTCATTGGCTATGATGATCGCCGTGCCGTTGCACGCGGACCAGGTCTCGCCGCCGCGTCCGCGCCTGGACGCCGTCGCCGCGGCGGACCAGGCCCTGGGACGCCTCGAGATCGTGCGCGCCGAAGAACTATGGAACGAGGAACTGCGCATCGCCGCGGAGTACGCCGGGCAGTGGCGCAATCCTTCGGTGGAGTTCGGTGCCGGACGACGGCACAGCGCCGGGAGTCTCTTCGAAGACGGCGGCAGCGGGCCGGCGTTCTCCGTCACCGTCAGCCAGCCGTTGTACTTTCCGGGTAAGAGCGCGCGCCGGGAAGAGTTGATCGAGGCGCAGCGTCGCCTCGCCGCACTAAGCATAGAAGAAAAAAAGTTAGTGATTCGCTACAGAATCATCCGCCTCGCCTACGAACATGCGTCGGCGGAGCGCCTGCACGAACTGGCCGGGCGTCGCGTGCGCCGCTTTCGTCTCATGGAACGTTTTCTTGCTGGACGACGTGCCGTGAGTCCGGCCCGGCGTACCGAGCGGGACATCGTGCGGCGGCGGCTGCGCATCCTGGAACGCGGGCTGCACGAAATCGAGGTGGGCCGCAACGTCCTGCGCCGCCGTCTCGCCCTCTACACCGGTGACGACCTGGACGTTACGGTGCGCTGGCCGTTGCGCGGCATTGTCCTCGAGCGTGATGTGCTCATGCAACGTGCATTGCAGCAGAGCCCGCGTTACCTGAAAGAACGAGCCCGCTCCGCCGAACTCGCCGCGGAGTTACGCCTGGCCGAACGCGAGGCCTATCCGGACATGGAAGTCTTCGCCACCCTGGAAAACGCGCCGGCCGAACAGTACGTCGGGGCCGGCCTGCGTTTTGCGATTCCCCTGTTTGATCGCAATCAATCTACAACGCGCCGCCTGGAAGTCCGCCGGGATGCGGCGCAACTGCGAACGCAATTCGCGGAGCGGGAACTGCGGGAGCTTCTGGAGATCGCCTGCATCGAGTTCGAGCACAGCCTGGAGGCGCTGCAAACATTTCCACTAACATTAGAAAATATAACATTAAAAGAGATGGATGCCGTCGACCTGGGCTTTCGCCGGGGCCGCGTCGACCTCCTGCCGTATCTGGAAGCAGACGAGCAGGCCTTTGAAACGTTGCGGGCCGTCTACGCGGTGCGCCTGGACTACATCCACAACTACACGGAACTGCTCATGCTCTCCGGCGATTCGCGCTTTATATACGAGGAGGCCGCAGAATGAATCGGCTCGTTACATTTTCCCTGCACAACCGCCCGTTCGTGTTCGGAGCGACGTTGCTCATCGCGCTCGCCGGAATGTACTTCGCGTTGCATTTGCCCGTCGACGCCGTGCCGGACATTACCGGCGTGCAGGTCGTCGTGAATACGGAAACCGGAGCCATGGATCCCGCCCAGGTCGAAAGTTCGGTTACGTATCCCATCGAAACGGAACTCGCCGGATTGCCCGGTGTCACCGAGGTTCGTTCGTTATCCCGCTTCGGATTATCCCAGGTCGTGGCGACGTTCCGGGAGGGGACGGACATCTATCATGCGCGGACGTTGACGGCGCAGCGATTGCAGAGTGCGCGCGAGGCCTTACCGGGCGGCGCATCACCGGAGCTCGGTCCCATCGCCACGGGACTCGGCGAAGTTTTTCTCTACGTACTCAGCGCGAAAGAGGGCAGCGCGCTCGCGCAGAAGAGCGAAAGCGAACGCCTGTTGTACCTGCGAACGGTGCAGGACTTCACGGTCAAGCCGTACCTCAAGGCGCGCATTCCGAACATCGCCGAGATCGATACCATCGGCGGCTACAAAAAAGAAATACACGTGGAGTTCGTGCCGTCTCGTCTCGCGCAAGTCGGTGTCACCCTCGAACAACTGAGCGACGCCCTCGAAACCATCGGTGAAAACTTCGGCGGCGGCACCATTCAGCGGGATGGTCGCAATATCATCGTACGCACGAACGGTCTCGTGGACGATCTCGCCGTCGTTCGCAGTACCGCGGTCTCGCTCAACGTCTACGGCGCGCCGATCCGCGTGGGAGATGTGGCCGCCGTACGCGAGAGTCACGTGCAACGTACCGGAGCCGCCACGTACAACGGCGAAGAGACCGTGCTCGGTACGGTGCTTATGTTGCTCGGCGCGAATTCCCGCGACGTCGCCCTGGCCGCGCGGGAGGCGGCGGCGCAGGTACCGTTGCCGCCGGATGTCGAACTCGTGCCGGTCTACTCCCGCGACTACCTGGTCACGACGACCATCGGTACGGTGCTGAAGAATCTCGGCGAGGGTGCCGCGCTGGTCATCCTTGTCCTGTTCTTGATCCTCGGACACTTTCGCGCGGCGTTGATCGTGTCCCTGGCGATTCCGTTGTCGATGCTGGTGGCGGCCGCGGGAATGTTTCGCTACGAAATCTCGGCGAACCTCATGAGCCTCGGCGCCCTGGACTTCGGTCTGCTCGTGGACGCCTCGGTGGTGATCATCGAGAACGTACTGCGTCGCCTGGAGGAGGAACCGCAGTTGGCCGAAGCACCGCTCGCCGAAAAGATCGACGCGGTCGGCCGGGCCTGTCGCGAGGTGGTGCGCCCCGTTAGCTTCGGATTACTAATTATTATGGCGGTGTACGTACCGATTCTCGGTCTCGAAGGCATCGAAGGCAAAATGTTCCGTCCCATGGCGTTGACGGTACTCATGGCCCTCGGCGCCTCCCTGGTAACGGCCCTGGGTCTCATGCCGGCTCTCGCGCTCACGTTTTTGTTGCATCGGCCGCGGCGAGCTCACAAAGAACCGGTCCTGTTGCGTTACGCGAAGGCGGCATACCGGCCGCTTCTCGATCTCAGCCTCCGCCGCCCGCTGTTTATTCTGCTACCCACGGTATTGATCGGCGTGCTGAGCGTCTTCGCCTTCCTCGGCCTCGGCGCGGCCTTTGTTCCACGCCTCGGCGAGGGTGATCTGCTCGTAAGTTTCGTGCGGGACTCGGGCATGTCGCTCCGCCGTAGCATCGAACTCCAAAAGAAAAGTGAGGAGATCTTAAGCAGTTACCCGGAAATCGAGCGGGTGTTCGCCCGCATCGGGACGGCGGAGTCGGCCACGGATCCCATGGGCGTTTATATGGGCGATACCTTCGCGATTCTGGAGAAAGATACATCGCGCTGGCGGCCGGGAGTGAGCCTGGAAGATCTGCGCGCGGAACTCCGCGCGAAACTCGGCGCGGAGGTGCCGGGCCAGGAGATTACGGTGTCCCAGCCCATCGAGTTTCGGTTCAACGAATTGCTGGAGGGCAGCCGCGCCGACGTCAACGTAAGGATCTTCGGGCGTAACTTAGAGAGTCTGTTTCAATACCAGGAGCAGGCCCGGGAGTTGCTCGCGAATCTGCCCGGCGTGGAAGCCGCGGAACTGGACGCCATTACGGCGCTGCGGCGGGGACCGTTGCTCGATATTCGTTTGCGCACCGACGTGTTGCCCCGGTACGGATTGCAGTCGCGGCACGTGAACCATGC
This sequence comes from Leptonemataceae bacterium, assembly GCA_965227295.1. Taxonomy (GTDB): domain Bacteria; phylum Spirochaetota; class Leptospiria; order Leptospirales; family Leptonemataceae; genus JANSYA01. The sequence continues at coordinate 2,680,021 of OZ245742.1, forward strand.
CCTGGAAACCGCCATGGGCGGCCGGCGTGTCGGATCGTTTTACGAAGAAGACCGGCGTTTTCCCATCGTCGTGCGCCTGGCCCCGGAGTTGCGCCGGCAGAGCGCGGCGCTGCGCAGCATTCCGGTCTCCCTGGGAGACGGCGGAACAGCCCCGCTCGGAGAACTCACCACGGTCAGCGAGCACGAGGGCATCGTGAATATTGCCCGCAACGGGGCGCGGCGTTACGCGGCGGTGGCCGTAGAACTGAACGCCCGGGGCAATGCGAACGTTCTCGACTTCGTGGAGCGCGCCCGCCGGGAACTGGACGACAAACTGCAACTCCCTGAAGGTTACTACACGGAGTGGGGCGGTCAGTTCCGCAACCTCGAACGCGCCCGGGCGCGCTTAACGGTCGTGGTGCCGGTGGTGATGATCGTAATCTTTATTCTGATTCTGCGCAACACCGGCAGTCTGCGCCAGACGGCGTTGATCTTTTTGAGCGTGCCGTTGGCGTTGTCCGGCGGCATCCTCGCGTTGTACCTGCGCGGCATCGAGTTCAGTGTCTCGGCGACGGTGGGATGCATCGCGCTCTCGGGCATTGCGATCCTGAACGCCATGGTGATGGTGTCGTTCTTCAATCAACTGTTGCGGGAGGGCGCGAGTCCGGAGGAGGCCGTGCGCCGGGGAGCCCTCACGCGTCTGCGGCCGGTGCTCATGACGGCCCTCGTGGCGAGCCTGGGCTTTCTGCCCATGGCCATCAACACCGGTCTCGGAGCCGGGGTGCAGCGTCCCCTGGCCACGGTGGTCGTGGGCGGACTCTTAACAGCTACCGTGTTGACATTACTGCTGCTGCCGGCGTTGTATCTGTGGATGCATCGCAAAGAAGGGCGATGACTCACTTCGCCGCGTAGATCCGGTCTTTGCCGTCGCTCTTCGCACGATACAGGGCCTGGTCGGCCGCGAGAAAGACCTCGCCCGGTTGTCGGCCGTGCCGCGGGTAGTGCGCGATGCCGCCGCTGATCGTAACCTTTCCGTGAGTAAACTTAGAGGAACGCACGGCCTCCATGAATCTTGCGGCCGTGCGCAGGGCCTGTTCGCTGTCGGTTTCGGGGAGGATGACCACGAATTCCTCGCCGCCGTAGCGACAGGGCACGTCCTCTTCTCGAAACGTGGCAAGCATCAACGCGCCGATGGTTCGCATGACCTCGTCCCCCTCGGCGTGGCCGAAGTTGTCGTTGTAGTACTTAAAGTCGTCGATGTCCACCACCAGCACCGCCACGCTGTGACCGTAACGTTCGGCGCGATGCACTTCTTGCAGCAACGAACGATCCAGATAACGACGATTGTAGAGGCCGGTGAGGGCGTCCTGGAACGAACTGCGGATCATGTCCTCGAAGGTGCTGATCTCCACGAGCTTCGGATTGTGCAGCACCGGATTCACGTAGAGAAAGTAATCCACCATGGCGACGCGAAACGGAACCGGTCGGCCCATGGCCCGGGACATGCCGTGGGTATGGTTCACGATCTCTTCCCAGTAGGTATGCGCTTCTTCGCCGTCGAATTCCTGGTGGACCAGCAAACGAAAGAAGTCCGTATAAAAACGTTCGCCCTCGTCTGCGATGAGCGACTCCAGTTCCTTGAAGGCTTGTTTGCCGGATCCCAGGGCCCTTAAGATGCGATCTTCGAGAGTTACTTCGACGGGGCGCCGGCTGCTCTGCATTTGCTGGCGCAGTTGGAGGATCTCATCTTGCGGAAGTTCGTGCACTTCCTCGTAAGCGGAGATGATGCGATTGGCCTTCACGAGTTCGCGTTCGCTCTGCCGCGCGATGTGTTCGTAGGCGGAGAGCAATTTGCGCAGTCGTGTAATCTCCTGCTGCGCCGCGCCCGGGTCCGTAAGAGTGTTCAGATCTTCGGGTGGTTGCTGTGCATCGCCGGAATTTTGCGCGGGCCTGCTCATACGGGATTCCTCAGATACCGCGACAGCCTGTGCGGGGCCACCACAATTTCCGCGGCGCGGCCTTCGTAAAAGTACTGGCGAAAAATCTCAGCGTCGGTTAATATTCATTTATAGCTCCGTCGTTAATATAAACAGCATGAACGCACGCATTCTCAATCTGGCGGTCGCCGCCGTTTTATGTCTCGGACTTGTTCTGCCCGGCCATGCCCAGGACGGCGATGTGCAGGGTCCGGACCCCGCGGGTCAGGACGTGAACGCCATGGCGCTCTCCCCGGAGAACATATCATTTCGGCGGGCGCGCGACCTGGCGCGAGAAAGCGGGTTCGCGGATCTCGAAATCGACATGATGCACGGCCGGCTCGGCCGCCAGGCGGCGACCACGCTTACGATCCCCGGCGTGCCCGAAGAGCCGGGCGAGTTCTACGAACTGTTGGCCACCTCGGATGCGCGGCTCATCCTGAAGGGCGAGGACTCCCACGGTAAACCCTACGTGCGGGTGACGTTGCGCGAGGGCAATACCTTCAGCACGGACGTCTTTCCGAAGCGCTACGTCTTTCGCGCGCATGCGTATCTTTTTCCGTCCGAGGACGGGAGCGAACTGAGCAAAGTCATCTTTCAGTTTTATCGCATCAACTACGGCGGCAGTTCCTACAAACGTGAACTGCGCCGGCTCATTCACCCGAATCCGAAGAACCTGGCGCGGGCCGAGGGCAAAGAACTCACGGTCGACCTGGATCTGCTGAACAACAGCGACATCACCCTGGAGTACTTCGAGGAAGCGTCCACGGTACAGCCGACCTGGGAAGGCCCTGACGGCGTGCCGCTGCCCGAGATCACGCAGATCGAGCCGAAGGAACGCGTGCAGCTTGTGAATCCGGACACCCCGCTGAACTACGACGAGCAAATCCGCCTCATGGTCCGCTACAAACGTCTGTTGCGCACGGTCTCCCGGTTGCTCGAAGCCCGCATCAAGTCTCACGAACTCGACCGCGAGATGATCATCGAACAACTGCTGGATTTCCCGACCTGAGCCGGGCCGCTCCGAAGAAGAAGAAGGGGAAAACTACACAGGAATTTTTTGGGCGTCTGCCCCGCCGCGCCGCGGTAGCGGCGGGGCACCGCGCTGCTACGGGCTCCGCTGTCGCTGCGGTCGCGCTGCGCGCGACGGCCTTCGGCCCCCTGCGCACCGCTGACGCGAAGAGGTAGAGCCATAGATTCCGATTCTTCGCGTCAGCGATTGGAGCGATGGCCGAAGGCCAGTCTCGCGTCTTCGCGAGACCGGAGCGAAGCGGAGTCGCGGATGTCCCCGCCGCCTGGGCCTGGCGGCGGGGAGACGCCCAAAGCAAGAACACCTTAATCTTCCCTCTCATCTTCACGGGTCGTCCCCGTACTTCTTGACGGCAGAAGGTCGCCGGTAACATTGCCCATTCTAAGGAAAACTACCGTGAGAACCTACGAACTCATCACGATCATCGATCCGGCGCGGCTGGATGAAGGCAAAAAGGCCCTCGACGATATTCAGGCCCGCTACCAGGGAAAAACGGCGAGCGAAGACGATTGGGGCGACAAGCGCATGCCCCACGACGACGGCACCATGCCCATGGGCCGTTTTCTGTTCCGCACGCTGGAAATGGCGCCGGAAAAGGTCGCCGAGTTTACCCGCGAACTGAACATCCACGCGGCCATTGCCCGGCACATGATCCACGTAACGAACTAAGAGTGGCCACCGATCTCAACAGCGTGCAACTCATCGGGCGGCTGACCCGGGATCCCGAGCTCCGGCAGACCGGCGGCGGGACTTCCTATTGCCGCTTCGGCATCGCCAACAATCGCAACTACACGACGAACGGCGAGCGCCGCGAAGAGGTCTCGTTTTTCAACTGTGTCGCCTGGGGTCGCCAGGCGGAAATCATCAACCAGTACTGCCGCAAGGGCAAGCAGGTGGCCATCAACGGTCGGTTGCAGCAGCGCTCCTGGGAAGGCCAGGACGGCAAAAAGAACTCCACGGTGGATGTCGTGGTCGAAAACCTCCAGATGCTCGGCGCGCCCGGTGGCAGCGGCGGCGGTGGGGGAGACGACTACGGCGCCGGTGGTGGATACGGTGGCGGTCACAGCCCCGGTTACTCGTCCGAACCGTCACAGGGTTATGGCGGCGGGAATCAGGGCGGTGGTTTCAACGAACCGGCCCCCTCGTATGCCGGTGACGGCATGGACGACGACGACATCCCGTTCTGATGTCGCGTAAACGAACTATTAATATAGAGGAAAGTCATGAAAGTCATCTTGCAAAAGGACGTGCCGAACCTGGGCGACGCGGGCGAAATCAAGGAAGTGTCCAGCGGTTACGCTCGCAACTACCTGCTGCCGCGGAACCTGGTCATCCCGGCTACCGCTCGTTCCCGCGCCGCGCTCGCGCACCACAAGCGCCTCATGGAATCGAAGGCGAAGAAACGCGAAGCGCAAATGCAGGAACTCGCCGGTTCCATGAAGGACATCCAGGACATCGAGATTCCGGTGCGCGTCGGCGCGAACAAGAAGATGTACGGCTCCGTCACCTCCGCTCAGATCGCGCAGATCCTGAGCGACAAGGGATTCCCCATCGACAAACGCAAAGTTGAAATGGGCGATAAGATCCGCGCCATCGGAACCTACAGCATCAAGGTCAAACTCGCGGAAAAGATCAGCGTGCCCCTCGAAATCAACGTCGTTCCGGACGAAGCCTCGGAGGCGGAGATCGCCGAGGAAGAAGCCCAGGAAGCCGCGCGCCTCGAACGCGAAAAGGCCCACGCGGATGCCGTCGCGAAAGCCGAGAGTGGCGAGACCGACGAAGACGAGGCGGCCGAAGGCGAGGCTGATGAGGGCGAGGTTGCTGAGGGCGAAAGCGAAGGCGAAGCTACCGAAGAGTAAGAAGCATCTACCCGAGGATCGAGGGTCCGAGGAAATCAAAGAAGAGGCGGCGTTCCTGTTTTGGGACGGCGCCTTTTTTATGCATGGCAGTCGACGGCGGTGATCCATTCCTCTGCTGGAATCGTGTCGATAATGCGCAGGACACAGGTCCTGTAGGTCGCGCCGGTCGCTTCGCCGTTTTCCCAGGCGTCGAAGTCGTTCCACTTCCCGTTGTGCAGGATTGCACAGGGCAGGGGCGAGGCCGGGTGGTCCGGACCCGCGCGCGTCCAGGTCGGCTGCCACATGGACGCAAAATCGATATCGCGTCGACGGGCGACGTTCACCCATCCGGGGCGACCGGAGGTGTTTGCCGCGTCCGAATACCGTGCGTCGTAATTTTCCGGCAGCGGTTCCACCTGGCGCCCGGGTTTCAACTGGAAGAGGCCCCTGGTTTCGATTCGCCAGTAGTCCCATTTCGCTTTCGCGTTTTCCGACCCGTCCGCCCCGGGCGCATATACCGAGAACGGGTCCAGACTGGCCGACGGGCGGAGTCCGGTGACATATACCAGGAAGTGCGCCATAGACGTGTGCTCGCAGGCTCCGTACGGCTCCGAATCTGTCCGCCGAAAAAAGCTGTATCACGATCGGAGCGGCCGCACGCACGAGTGTCCGCGGCCTGCGTCCCGCCTCACTTCTCCTCCCTGTGATCTTTCTCCCGGTGTCCTCGGTGTCTCGGTGGTTCAAACTTGACACCTGTACGCCCGCGAGAGCATCTACTTGCTTCCGGTAACACGACATAGTCCGCCATTATCATCCACAAACAAACCACGCCTTACTCGCGCGCGCCGCTCACAGGAATCTTCATACATGTACGACGTAGACCCCGCCGAATACCTCGACCACGGCCCGCCCGAACCCGGCGAGGCGCCCATGCACTTGCCGCACGACGCCGAGGCCGAGCGGCAGGTCCTCGGTGCGCTCATGGTCCGGCCGGACCTCGTGTTGCAGATCGCCGGCCTGGTTGCGAAAGATGAGTTCTACTTCGAAAGCCATCGCATCATCTTCGATGCGATTCTCGAAACCGGACACAAGAGCGCCGGCGAACTCGACGCCGTGCAGATCGTGCAGTACCTCAGCGATCGTTCGCTCCTGGATTCCGTGGGCGGCGGGCCCTACGTCATGCGCCTGGCCCACGACGTCATGGCCCCGGGCAGCGTAACTTTACATGCGCGCCGGTTAAAGTCTTTCGCGCTCCGCCGATCGCTCATGCAGGCGGCGAACTCCATCCTGGAAGACGCGTCCCGGCCGTCCGAGGACGAGAACGTTTTTTTACGCAGCGTCGAAGATCGCATCCTCAAGATCACCAACAGCACGTTCTCGCAGGGGATCGTATCCGTCGCGGAGCTCAAGAACGAGTTCGGCACCTACCTGAAAGGCCTCATCGAAGCCAAAGGCAGCTTAACCGGATCTCCGACGCACTTTACGGACTTCGACCGGCTCACCTCCGGACTCAAGGGCGGGCAGTTGTTGATCCTCGCCGCGCGTCCCGGCATGGGTAAAACCACGTTCGCGCTGAACATGGCCGCGAACATGGCGAAGCTGAACAAACACCACGTGCTGGTCTATTCGCTCGAGATGTCCAAAATGGAACTGATCATGCGCCTGTTGTGCTCCGAGGCGCAGTTCTCGCACACGGACCTCAAGCGCGGCAACATCGGCTCCCGGGCCCAGGATATTTTGCAGACGATTGAACGCGTTTGTTCCTGGCCGGTGGACATCGACGACTCCGGCGACCTGGACGTCTGGGAACTGGTCACCCGGGCGCGCAAGTTCAAGGTGGAGCTGGACCAACGCGGCGAGGGCCTCGGTCTCATAATCGTAGATTACCTGCAGTTAGTGAGCGATCCCGAGGCGCGTAAACACGGCCGCCAGCACGAGGTGGCCACCATCTCCCGAACGCTCAAGCAGCTCGCGAAGATGCTCGACGTGCCGGTGCTCGCCCTGTCCCAGATGAACCGCTCGGTGGAACAGCGCCGCGGGGACTCGGCCCGCCCGCAGCTCTCGGACCTGCGCGAGTCCGGCGCCATTGAACAGGACGCGGACATGGTCATGTTCATTCACCAACCCCAGCAGGGCGAAGCCGAATCCCTGGAAGACCTGGAAAACCGCGGCACGGTGGAGATGATCATCGCGAAACACCGCAGCGGTCCCGTGGATTCGTTCCGCCTGGCTTTCCGTCCGGAACTGAACCGCTTCGACAACCGTGTCATGGAATCGAGTGATTATTGAGATACGCGGCGCACCAGGCCTGGTAACTTCAACTCAGCACAGATTACAGCGGCAGCTCCGGACAGAACCACCGCAACATCGCGGGGTTTTCGTCGCGGGGGTAGTTGTGCGAAAGATCGTCCAGTTCGCGATAGGTAATATCGGCGCCGGCTTCCCGCAGCGCGTCCGCGGCGGCGCGGGCCCGGTCGACGGCGAACATCCAGTCCTGCGCACCGTGGACCATGTAGATGCGCGTGTCCTGGACCGGAGCGTTCACGACGCCGTTCGTGTTTTGCATGGCGTGCACCGCCGCGGCCACCGGGGCGTAGTGCGTGAACGGCGACTGCTTCACAGTCGATAACAGCATGGCATACGTGCCGCCGTCGGAGATGCCCGTGAGCAACAGGTGTTTCGTATCGATGTTCCACTTCGTCGAGATCGAATCCAGCATGCGATTGAGACCGGCGGCGTCCGTGCCGGGCTCGTGCAACGACCAGGTGCGATCGCGGGACGTCGGCACGGCCAGGATAAAACCGAACGCCCGGGCATCGCGCAGCCAGGACCACAGAAAATCCGCGCCATGACCGGAGCCGCCGTGCAGGGCAATGACCAGCGGCCACGACCGATCCGGACGGTAGTACTCCGGAACGTAGACTGAGTAACCGCCGCGCTGCCCGCGTTGATTGCTGATGTTCAGGAGTCCGCGCTCGACGTCATCGTCGGGCGTACGGCCGAGGCGCGCGTGTAGTTCCGCATCGTCGCGCCGGGACGGCGTAAGATAGTGGCGGCTCACCTCGCTGTAGCGACTCGCCAGGGGAAACAGAATATCGTTCGCGCGCGCCACGGGACGCAATGCCTGGAAGGCCTTCAGGATTTCGTGCGGGGGATTGCGCGCGCCGCGAAAGCGTGAGGCCGCCCCGATCAACTGCGAACCCGCCTGGGTCAGCACGGCCTCGGCGGAATCGCGCGGCGCCTTCGTTGCATCGACGGCATGCACCGAACTTTCCAGGGCCTGCGCGAAAGGTTCGAGGCGGTCGATGTACTCCGGAATGCGCGGTGGGTCCAGGCGGTCTTGAATTTCGCCGAAGGTCGTGAGCACGTTGGAAAGATCGTGCCACAACGGTTGGAGATGATCGGGGAGGGCAGTGTGCATGCGTCAAAAGAACGCTGATCCTTCGACTGCATCAAGGCAAACTCGCTGTAGATTCGCGAGGAAATCCAGTGGCGTGCCATACGGTTTCGTGAAATCCTGTCCGGCCACTTCAGATGCTATCATATTTTACAATCTTCTGCGTCAATGGCGAAGAACCGTATTTCTGTCACACCCCCCTGCTATACTGAACCGACATGAGTAAAAAAAGCAAATCCCGCACCGCCTACGTTTGCACCGCGTGTCACGAGGAGTTCTCGCGCTGGGCCGGTAAGTGTCCGTCGTGCGAAGCCTGGAACTCCCTGGAAGAACGCACCGCCGCCCCCGCGTTCAGTGGGGCGCCGGCGTCGTCCGGAAAAACCGGGGTGCGCCTGGAACCCATCGCCCCGCTCTCGCAGATCGCATCCGAAGAAGAACAGCGCATGACGACGGGCATCGCCGAGCTCGATCTCGTCCTCGGTGGCGGCCTCGTCCCGGGCGCGTTCGTCCTCGTGGGCGGCGAACCCGGCGTCGGCAAATCGACCTTGCTCCTGGAAATCGCGCGCTCGTTCACCGGCGGCAAACGCAAGTTCTACTACTTTACCGGCGAGGAATCCGTGCAACAGGTCGCCCTGCGCGCGCGACGCATGAGCGTCACCGGTGAGGCGGCCGGGAGCGGCGACGCCGGCGATCAATTGTTCATTTCGCGTGAGACCGACCTTGACAACATCTGCGCGCGCATCGCCCGGGAGCGCCCGGCCCTGGCGGCCATCGATTCCATCCAGACCGTGTACGGCGCGCGGCGGGACACGCTGCCCGGAAGCACGGCCCAGCTAAAAGAAGCCGCGTTGATGCTGCTCGAAACCGCGAAGTCCGCCCGGGTGCCGATCCTCGTTACCGGCCACATCACCAAGGACGGCGCCATCGCCGGGCCGCGCCTGCTCGAACACATGGTGGACACGGTACTGTACTTCGAAAGCGATCGGCTGAATCATTACCGCATGCTGCGGGCCGTAAAAAACCGTTTCGGCCCCGTGGGGGAGGCGGCCTTCTTCGAAATGGGACACGGCGGCCTGCAAACGCCGGCCGACGGCTTGCGCCCCGCGGCCCACAGTCCCGAGGATTCGGCGCCGGGCCGGCTCTACTCGGCCATGCTTGAGGGCAGTCGGGCCATCGGTGTGGAGGTCCAGTCCCTGGTCACGCGGTCCCCGTACGGTCCGGCCCGGCGCATCACCGAGGGCCTGGACAACCGGCGCCTCATTTTAATTGCCGCGGTCCTGGAGAAGTTCTTGAAAGTCCGGCTGGCTGAATGCGATATCTTTGCGAACCTGGCCGGAGGACTGGATGCCGACGAACCGGCCCTCGATCTCGCGGTTGCCGCGGCCATCCTTTCGTCTTACCAGGAGACGGTGCCGGGCAGCGTGGGTTGCGTCGGCGAGGTCGGTCTTTCGGGCGAAGTGCGCCCGGTGGCCCGCCTGGCCGAACGCATCGCCGAACTCGAACGCATCGGTTGCCGTCGAATTCTGGTACCGGCCGGCAGCGAAGATCTGCGCGCGAGCGTCGGCGGGGTGGAGTTCATTCCGCTGCGCAGCGTCGGGGAACTGGCGGCGTTGCTCGGCGCGACGAATGCAGGCGCGGACGGGAACAGTAAAACATAGTATGATGATCCGAAACCTACTTCGATTCACGGCCGGCCTGGCCGTTCTCAGCGCACTGCTCTTCACGGGAGTTTCCTGCCGGGCGGACCCCCGGCCGGACGACGTGGATCGCATTCGCAAAGATTTTCTGGAACTGCGTTTTCGGGCGCCCCTGGATCCGCGCCTGGAAAACAAGAGCGACCTGGAACTCTTTCGGCTCGTCTGCGCGAGCCAGAACGTGCAATGCGAGCCCGTGCTGGAAATGCTCAAAGAACAGGACCCGGAATTCTACCAGACCCTGCGGCAGTCGGAGTAGTCGCATAAAGTGTAGCCTATGAATCTTAAGAATTTTTTCTCGAAAGTTAAGCCCGGTCGCCGCGGTGAAAGCGGATTTCGCCGGGAGCGCCGGCTGTGGATCGTTCTGTTGACCGCGAGTCTGGTGGTGAACGTCTTCGCCTTTGCTTCGCCGGCCCTCGCGAACCGGGAATCGTCTCACCGTTACCAGCAAATCTTACAATACCTGCTCTACTACATGCAGAATCTCTACGTCGAGCCGGTGAGCGAGGAGCGCCTGTTAGAAGGCGCCGTGCGCGGTCTGCTGGCTTCGGCGGACGATCCTTACACGCGTTTTCTTAACCGTGATGAACTCAAAGAATTCCTGAGCATGGAAGAGGGGCGACGCGTCGGCATCGGCGTCGAGGTCTCTCTGCAAGACGGCGTGCCGGTGGTCATCGCGCCCATCGCCGGCGGTCCGGCGGAGAAGGCCGGCATCCAGCCGGGCGATCGCATCCTGAGCGTGGACGGTACGAAGACCGAGGACGTGCCCTTCGGCAAACTCGTGGAGCTGATCACCGGTCGGCGCGGAACCATCGTGGAGCTGGGCATCGGGCGGCCGGGGGACCCGGAGGATCGCGGCCCGCGTAAGATTCGCATCACCCGCGATGAATTCGACCTGCGTTACGTGCGCGCCCTGTACTTCGAAGAAGAGCAGATCGGCTATCTACGTTTGTATCACTTCTTCGGCGAAGAGAGCGGCAGCGTCGAAGAGTTCCGGTCCGCGCTCCAGGACTTCAAGCGCCGGGGCGCCCGGGGCCTGGTCGTCGATCTGCGCTCGAATCCCGGCGGTCATCTGCGCATGGCCGGTACGCTCACCGGCTACTTTCTCGAAGCCGGCCAGGTCATCGTGCGCGCGAAGGGACGCGGCGAAGATTTGAATACCGAAATTCGCGCCGAGGGTGAGACCGGTATCGCCCGCAAGGACTGGCCCATCGTCGTGCTGATCAACGAGGGTTCGGCGTCGGCGTCGGAGATCATGGCCGGCGCGCTCCAGGACCACGGCCGGGCGAAGCTCGTCGGCGCGCGCAGCTTCGGCAAGGCCTCGGTGCAAAAAGTACTGCGCCCGCTTCCGGGAGACACGGCCGCCTTAATTACGATTCAGAAGTACTTTACGCCGAATAACCGCGCCATCCACGGCAAGGGCCTCGAGCCGGACATTGCCGTGCCCTCGCTGCGCCCCGACGCAAAACAGCGCCAGGTGCTCTTCGAACTCGAAGAAGAAAAGTTCTTTGACGACTTCATGAAAAAACACGAGCGCTTTGAGCCGGGTCTCGCCGATCTTTTACGCGCAGAGTTTGAAAGACGCGGCGTGGAAATTGACCGTGCGCTGTGCACTCTGATTCTCCGGGAGCAGTACGGAACCTACAATCCCGGCGGCCCCGATCCGGACGCCGATCCGCAACTGGCCCGGGCACTGGCGGAAATTCAGAACGCCGCGCGCTGAGCCGGGAACCGGGGGCAGTGCCTTGCGGGAAGATCCTACACAGCAGCCACGACAGGGAAAGCCCCGCCGCCGCGCTTACCTGGCGTTGCGCATCGGCCTGCTGTACGTCCTTTTGGCCGCGGTCAACATCACGTTCTTCTCGGTGGTGATCCTTGAAAACCAATCGGACCTCCTGCTGGGCAACTTCAAATACCGCGCTGAGAGCATCGTGAAGTCCGTACTGGACGAAGATGTGGCGGATCTGCGCTTTCCGGCGCAGCCGCCCGCCCCGGAGTACGAACTCTTGCGCGGCACGCTCGATGCCTACGATGTCCAGCGCTACGTCATCTTCGATACGCAGGGCCGTGTGCGTGACGCTTACGTCAGCGCGGAGGGCGAAGCACAGACTCCGGCTCCGAATCCCGGGGAACGCGTCGAGGCGGAGCTGCTGGACAAAATCGTGGAGTTTACAAAAGAAGAGAGCCTCTTTCGATCCCGCTACATCATCGACCTGGACGAAGAACGCTGGTCGCTGGACTTCCTGCTGCCGTTGTCGGGCCGGGGCGAACGCCTCTTTCTCGCCGCGAACCTGAACGTGCGCACCATGCAGGAGCGCGTGCAGTATCTACAATTTCAGGTGCTGCTCGCCGTCGTCTGGGGTGTGATCTTTCATCTGCTGTTTGCGATCTTTGTCTTTCGCTTAATCTTTCGCCGTGTGAACTTACTAAAAGGGGCGAGCCTGCGCATGGCCGGCGGCCGGTTGAACAGCCGGGCCGACTGGAATCGCGGCCGCACCGAGGACGAACTGGACGAACTCGGCGACGCCTTCAATTCCATGGCGGCGAACATTCAGGACCAGGTGGAAACCATCACCGATTTGAACGATCAAATCCAGAACGAACTCGCCATCGGCCAGGAAGTGCAGGAACTTTTTCTCGGCGATGAGGATCTCATCGAAAGTTTGAAGCCCGCTTTGTTGTACCGGCCGCTGCGCCAGGTCAGCGGCGACGTCTATAAGTACTTCGAGTTCGAGGACGGCAGCCGGGCCGTGTTTTTCGCCGACGCCTCCGGTCACGGCGTATCCGCGGCGCTGGTGACGACCATCACCCTGCTTTCCCTGGACGAAGTGCTGCGTGAACACCGCGAACCGTGCAAGATCATGGAAGAGCTCAGCAATCTCATGGCCGTTCGGCTGGACACCACCTTCTTCGCCACGGCGGTGTTCGTGTACTTCGAAGCCGGCGGTGCCGTGCATCTTACGAATGCCGGGCACAACGCCCCGTTGATCCTGCCCGCCGACGGCGGCGAGCTGCGGGAGATCAAACCTCACGGCCCGCCCCTGGGTTTCATTGAGGACGCCCCGTACAAACAGGAGACGGTTTCCTTAACTTCCAGTGATCGAATCTTTCTCTACACGGACGGACTGACCGAGGCCGCCAACGTCGCCGCAGGGGACGAAAAAGAACTTTACGGTATCGAGCGGGTGGAGGCGATCCTGGATCAACGACGCGGGGAAAGCGCGGAAAAAATCATTGAGCACCTGGAACAGGACTTCGACGCCTTCGCCGGTCACATCACCGACGACGTAACCGTGCTGATCCTGGAGGTACCGTAGCATGGAGCGCGAAGGCCGCTGGTACGCCGGCGCGAGCGGCGGCACGCTGGCCGTGCTGATCGTGCTGTTGCTCTTTGCGCTTGTCGGCCAGGCCATCATCCAGGTGAAACTCCTGGAACTGCGCGTGCAGGTTTCCCGGGATCGCCTGTTCAACTACGAGTTGTCCAGCCGGGTGCTCAAGGCGCGTTTTCGCAGCATGATCGGCAGCGCTTCCGCGCGGGAAGACTTTCGTACCGAGGTGGAACGCAACGTTCTTGAATCGCGCATTCTCAACGAGGCCAACCCCGAGGAACTGGAAACCGGGGCGATCGTAGACTTCGGAACGGCGGTAATCAATTCCGTACGTTTGTTGTCGTTGCGTCCGCTGCTGGAATTGCGACAGGGTCAGACCCTGCTCGTGCGTTTGAAGTACGCCTTTTATCTGGAACGCAATCGCCGGTACGGGGCGGCGGCGGAGCGGTACGCGCAGTTGAGCGAAGACCTGGGGAATTCCCGGGACGACACGGCCGGTTTTGTTCGATTGCACCACGGATTCTGCGAGGCCGTGGCCGGTCGCCGGGAGCGCGCCCTGGAGATTCTCGAAGGCGTCGAGACGAACTTCCCCGCGACGCACTACGCACAGACCGCCGCGCTCTTGATCCGGATCCTGCGCGACAACCAGCGTCGCCGCGCCGAGATCGTGGCCGGTGAAGACAGCGCTCTGGAGCGGGCCCGTAAGTTCTATCGATCCAAACTTTACCGCGAAGCCATTGACACCTATGCGACGATCCTGCCGGTGGGGGTTCCGCCCTTCGATGAATACCGGTTGTCGCGTTCCTACGAGGAGGCGGGTCGCGTGGAAACCGCGGTGCGGGGTTACGTTGCCATCGTAGAAAAGGACGAGGATCCGGCCGCGGTTCGAGAAGCTACTCGACGTCTGCTCCTGCTCGGAACGTTTCACGGAGTCGGCGGCGGGGTCCGTCGTTTTGCCGAAGAATCCGCCGCCCGTCAGGGCGACGACGCCGTACTCGAAGAGATCCGGACGGCCGACCAGGAAATCAAAAGGGCCGTCGTCGTAGAAGAGATCCGGGAGATTCAGAGCCGGGCGGAGTCAGGCGAAGCGGCGGATGCCGCTGCGCTGGCCGTGCCGGCGCGGGAATTCGAAGCCGAAGAAATCCGGGAGATTCAGCTGCAAGAAGTACTGCCGGAGTTTGTGCCGGAAGATTCTTCGCCCGAGCAAACGGAACCGACTCCGCGTCGTGACAATCCGCAGCGAGAAGGATCACCGGATTCCCTGAACGGTGTGCTGCACGTTGAGTTGAACGACGGTCGTCGTGTGAAGGTCGAATCCGCCGCCTTCACCGGCGACGGTTTCGTAGAATTGCGGGCCCGCTTTCCCGTGCGCGTTCCCGTGACCGTCGTGCGCTCGATTCGCGCGGCCTGGGACGGGCCCGTACCGGCATCCCGGGCACCGCGGGCGGAACTCATTCTGCGCAATCGCGATGGTGACCGAATTTCGGGCGGCATCGTAACCTTATCCGAAACCGGCGCCGTCGTCTCCGGCTCCGGTCGGAACGTAAGATTGGACCTTGCAGACGTACAGGCAATCGAAGTTAGCATGGAAGAAGCTCCGGAGCGAGGCCGGTGAAAGCACGCGCGCCCGGCATCTCGGTGCGGTTCGGTATGTTCCTGCTTGCCGCCCTGGCCTGGCTTCCGGCGCCGGTTCGCGCGGACATACTGCAACTGGAAGGTGGAGAAAAAATTGAAGGATTTTACTCCGGCGAAGTGGGGGATCGTGTTATCATGATTCTCTGGGACGGCAGCCGGAGGGAGGTCCCCACCGCGAACGTGAAGCGCCTGGAGATGGGCTACACCGGTGTGCCGTTGTGTTACGGGCTCCGGGGCAACGAAGACGCCGAAGAACTGCGCTGTAATGTACTCTTACATAAAGTTACGAACGACCGCATGGTCATCGCCGAAGGACCGGGCTATACCACGTTGACGGAGATTCCTCTGGAAGATGTAGCCGTGGCGCAGTTACGCCGCCGGGCCGATTTTCAACGCCTGGCGCCGGTTTTGCGTCCCGGTCTGCGCGTGCGTGCGCAGGATCGCAACGGTGCTGAGATCTCCGGCGAAATCGTCGACGTCAGCGACGCCGGCGTTCGCCTGCGAGACGAGGCCGGCGAAGAACGCCTGGTGCGGGAAGACCAGGTGGCACTCATGGCCATCACGAAAACAGAAACGGAACAGAAGCCGGATCCCTTGCGCGAGCCCGAGGGCGAAACGGAAAAGCAACCGGACGAACCTGAAATCGCCTCGCGACGGTTTTCGGCCTGGGATCTCTATCCCGGCATTCCTCAGTACCGCGCCGGTGAACGATTACTCGGCGCCGCCATCGCCGCAAGTTTTCACGTGATGCTCGGCGGATTTTACCTGGAGTTTCGCGCGGCCGAAGACGCGGCGACCCGGGCCGACTCCGATCCCACGGTGCTTCTCTTCAACAATACCACGTACCTCGAAGACTTCCAACGACACCAGCGCAATCAAACGATCCTCGGCGGCCTGGTCGCCGCCGTCTACTTCTGGCACCTCACGGACTGGTTTTACCTGGGCCCACCGGAGGCCGCGTCGACCGAAGCGGCGCCGGCATTAATGTTATACGAGCGCAAGTTAACGGACGGCCTGCACGAAGAATCCGTACACGAACTGCGTCTGGAATGGCGCTTTTAAACGATCGAAACTGCATGGATCTCCCCGTTCCCGACAGCCGTACGATCACTTTGCAGAGCCGCGATTCGGAGAAGCTCGAGTCCGTGTGGGATGAGCTGCGCCGCAGGTTGCTTCTGCACTGCGACGATCGTTTCATCAAAGCCTACTTCGGCGGCCTGCGGCATGTGCTGCGCGAACTCGTATTCAATGCGCTCAAGGCGAATCTCAAACGCATCTACCTGGAAGAGCTGCGGAGTTCCGGCGTCCAGGAGGACGGGTTGTCTTCGAATTTTATCCGTCGTTTCCGGCAGCGTTTGCAGGAAGACCCGCA
Organism: Leptonemataceae bacterium; assembly: GCA_965227295.1. Taxonomy (GTDB): domain Bacteria; phylum Spirochaetota; class Leptospiria; order Leptospirales; family Leptonemataceae; genus JANSYA01. The sequence goes on from OZ245742.1 coordinate 2,696,271, forward strand.
CAGCCTCATGCAAAAAGCCGAACAGAGCAGCTATCGGGTTCAGGTTCGTTTTTTCAGTGAGCAGACGGGATTCCACATCGTCATCGAAAACAATTCGGAAATTTTACCCGTCGAACGCAGTCGCGTGGAGGACGTCCTGAACGGTCGCGGACTGGAATTTGATCCGGCCGCCGAGCCGGATGCCGAGGGCGGCGGACTGGGATTACACATGATTCGTACGATCCTGGAAAACAGCGGCCTGGGCATGTCCAGCCTGAGATTTGACGCCGGCCCTGGACGGACCGCCTTCACGCTTCGGGTGTCCGCGCATTAGATTGACAGCCTTTGGAGTTGCAGTAATCAGGAACAGGAGTCTAACGAAATGGAAATGCAGGTTCGTGACATCGGAAAACACCGGGTGGTCGCCATCTCCGGCGAACTCGATCTCTACAACGTCGGTAAGTTGAAGAAGCAACTCCTGCCGATTTTGAAAGAGGATCCGACATCGATGGTCGTAGATCTGAAGGAACTGAAGTACATGGACTCCTCGGGTATCGCGCTCATGGCGCACTGCCGCAAAAAGGTTCTCGAAAAGGGCGGCGAATTTTTCTTAATGAGCGTCGGCGACGATATTCGCAACGTCCTGCGCCTGGCCGCCCTGGAAGATTTTTTCAATTTTCTGGAAGGCGAGGATCAGCTCCCGGCGTGAGCCTCGTTCTCGGCATCGAAAGTTCCTGCGACGAAACCTCCGTGGCCGTGGTGCGGGACGGACGTCGGAGCCTCGCCAACGTCATTTACTCCCAGATCGATCGCCACGCGCCGTTTCGCGGCGTGGTCCCGGAAATCGCGAGCCGGGCGCACCTCGAAAAGATCAACGATGTTTATGCCGCCGCCCTGGACCAGGCCGGCGTGTCCCCCGCGGACCTGGACTGCGTCGCGGTAAGCGTTCGTCCGGGCCTGGTCGGTTCGCTCATGGTTGGTGCGCAACTGGCGAAGTGCCTGGCCCTCGTGCATGATCTTCCTGTAGTCCCCGTGGATCACCTCGAAGCGCACATGTATGCGCCGTGCCTGGAGTTCGAGCCGGACGAATCGCTGGAGTATCCCTTTCTCGGATTGTTGCTGAGCGGCGGCAACTCGGCAATCTATCGCGTCGACGCTCCCGGCCGTCTGGAACTCCTCGGCGATACCCGGGACGATGCCTGCGGCGAAGCCTTCGATAAAATTGCCGCGCTCCTGGAACTGCCCTATCCCGGCGGACCCTTCATCGAAAAAAAAGCCGGCGAGCACCCGGATCAGGGATGGACCGAAGAGGCCTCGTTATTTCCGCGCCTGCTCCGGAACCTGCCCGGCAACGAACTTGCGTTTTCCTTCTCGGGCATCAAGACCGCCGTGGCCCGGGCCGTCCGTGACGGCCACGAAACCGCCCGCATTGCGTATGATTTTCAGCATGTCGTCTTCGAGCTTGTGGTCCGCAACCTGCGCCGCGCGATGAAAAAAACACGCATTCCGCGCATCGTCGCCTCGGGCGGCGTGCTCGCGAACGACTCGCTGCGCGGGCACCTGCGCGCTCTGGAACCGGAACTCGTCGAGCAGGGTGGCTGGATTCGCTGGCCCGCGAAGAAGTTCCACTGCACCGATAACGCGGGCATGGTGGCCGCCCTGGGCTCGGTCCTTTTCGCTGAGGCCCCCGAACGTTACACCGGGGCGCAGCTCGATTTTTCTGTGAGCAGTCGGAGCTCTTTTGCGGTCTAGCCGGCGAGAGAAAACATGATTTACAGGCAGGCTTGCCGACGTAAAACAGCTCCCATCTTATGGGCGGAATTAAGGCCTCTATCCCCAACCTCTTCACCCTGGGGAATCTTACACTTGGTTACTTCGCGATTCTTCTGGCGGCGCAGGCCCACTCAAAAGAAGAGCTGCTCACGGTCGCCGCGCTGTTCATTTTGCTCGCCATGCTCTGCGACGGTCTGGACGGCTTCGCGGCCCGGCTCCTGAACGCGCGCTCGGAACTCGGCGCGCAACTGGACAGCCTCGCGGACCTCACCGCCTTCGGCATCGCGCCGGCCGTGGTCTTTTACATGTTCGTCCTGCAAGACTACAATTACGAGGCCTCCGCAGATCTTGATATCCCTACCGGCATGCTCATTTCGGCCGTCTACCCGGCCTGTGCGGCGTACCGCCTGGCCCGGTTCAACGTCGGCACGCCCGAGGGCGGTTTCGTGGGACTGCCTTCGCCCGTGGCCGGTATTACCGTCGCGCTCATGCCCCTGGCCTTCGACGAGCTCATCCCGATTCCGGACATCGCGTTGATCGTGGTCTTCGTACTCGCGGCGTTCTTGATGGTGAGTACGGTGCGCTACGCGAAGCCCCAGGAAGCCCGCTTCTTCAAACGTTTCTCGCGCATGCGTTTGGGCATCCTGTTAGCCTTTCTCATCGGCGTGCTCGTTTTTGTTGGCTACACCTACGGCAGCGACTACTCCGCCGCCGGCATCTTTACGATCATCACCATCTACACGGCCACGGGCCTGGTCGCGCTGATCTTCCACGCCATCCAGAAATATCGAATGTGAGACTCAGTAGAGTTCCCAGCGAAACTGCAGTACGCCGAAACTTTGCGGGCGCCGGTTTACGATACGGGACTCCACGAGAATGTAGACGTGCCGGTGCTTCAGGCGCAGCACCAGGCCGCCCGCCGCGTCGGGATCGCCGTAGAATCGGAGGCCGGACTCACGATCTCCGCTGCTGCGTAGAAAAAAGAATGTATGCTCCGCCGGCGTACCGTAGACGGCGCCGACGCTGAACTCCAGGGACGGCTCTCGACTGCGAAAAAAGAGATCCAGTTCCCCGGCGTGCACGCCGCTGCGCCGACTTTCGAACACCGTGCGTACTCCGAAGTTCTCATCGCGCCACTCCAGCCCCGTGGCGAGAGCATGGTCTGCGAAATCGGAGCCGGATCCCGGCGGTGCATTTTCCGAATCCACGAGCGAACCATCCGCTACGTTTCGTACGGCGGCATTGTAGTGTCGGCGCTCGTAATAACGTCCGCGCAGAAGCCAGTGTATGTCGGCGAACGGCAACCGCGGGGTCCAGGCCAGTTCCATGGTTCGAAAACCGTCCGGGCCGCGGTCGAATCCTGCCGCCCCCGCTTCGAATCGACGCATCACATTCACAAAAACCTGCCCGAGTCCGGAGCGGCCCTCTCGTTCCGCGTAAACTTCCCCTGAGGATAAGCTAAGATAATCCCAGGTTTCCTTGCGTTCCGCTTCGATCAGCAGATCCACGTCGCGCTCCGTGCTCCGGGACGACACCTGCGTCTCTTCGGGAACGAACGTCCCCAATCGACCGTAGCCGGTCCACGTGCGCGGGGAACGAATCAGGTCGGCGTACGCACTCACCCCCGCCAGCGGAACGCCGTGCACCGTAAGCACGGCGTGGCCGGACGGATGGGCCGCGAGCAAGAGCCGGCGGTCCCAGGCCAGGAAGGCCCCGGGTTGCGATTCCCCGCTCAGCCAGAACGGCCCGGGCACGGCAAAGTGACGGGGCAGCGGCTGCAGGAAGATCGAAGCGCGATCACGGCCCGCGGGAATCTGCGGGAAGGCGGAATACGCATCCGGGTCGAGGAGAAAGTTCGTGCGCGGTCCCGGCAGGAAACGTCGTCCCATCGTCAGCGCTACGAGGTCGTGGGCAAAAGCCGCGGAAACATGCGATGTTTGATGAAAGCGACGTTCCCGGCCGGGATCTTTTTTGATTGATCCCCGGGATTCCAGCAGAAATCGATAGTCCAGATCCGCCGGTAAGCGGCCTTCGGGAAACAGGAACAGGACCTGCTCTTCCGCCGGTCGATCGCCCGCAAAGCCGCCGCCGGTTTCCAGGCGATGGCTCTGAGACTCTCCGGCGAGGTCCGTGGTCGTAAGCAGGATCAGCACGACGGACGCCGACAGCGACATGAACGAAGACATGCCGGAGAACGTCAAAAAAGCGTCGATCGTTGCGCATTTTTCCAGCGATGAGTGAAAAAAGCGCCGCCTCGACGCGTCGCCGGATCGTCATCTTTGCAGCACATGTCCGAACTCGACCAAAGATTCGCGCGGTTGTATGACCTCAACCGCGACGATCTCTTTGCGTACATCCGCCGCTCCATTCGGGAAGAGGACACCTCCCTGGACCTCCTGCAAGACGCCTTCTTGAACTTCTGCCGAATCTACCGCGAGCGCGAACTGCCCGGCGACACCGAGTGCCGCATGTACCTCTTCAAGATCGCGCGCAACCTCATGATCAATCACGGGAAAAAGGTCTATACCCGTCGGGTGGATCTGGTCGAATCTTACGAAGACGGTTCCAGCGTGCAGTACGCGAAGGCCGGCCGATCGGAGCGGACACCGGAAGACCAGATCGTCGAGGCCATGGACACCCGGGAGAAAGAGGCCATTCTGGAGGAACTTCTGGAGGACCTGGACGAAGAACTGCGGACGATCCTGCTGCTCCGGCACCAGTCCGACCTGCGTCTGGAGGATATTGCCGCGATCATGGACGTTTCCATATCGACGATCTCGCGCAATCTACAGAAGGCCGAGCGCGCCTTGATGCAGGCCGGAAAAGAGCGAGGACTCACCGAATTGTGAGGAAATCCGTCGTTTTTTTAGAAAAATCTGCAAAATCACCCTTGCCGTCTTGTTGCAAAAGGTGAGAGGGTTTGAAATACCCTGAGTCATTCTAATGGAATCGCATCCCGAATTTGAACGCTACCGGCGCCTGCTTGCGGACTATCCGAAGCGAGACCTTCCGGCCTTCGAAGACGTCATGAAGCGTCAGTCGGCGGTTCTGGTGCACCCGGGCGTTCTGGGTATTGAGACACGTTCCGACCGGGCCTGGAAGTCCGGCGGCGGATCCGTCGTGCGCTTCCTCCCGCGCCACTGGCAGGTCGCCGCGGCGACCGTCGTTTTCGCGGTGGGTGCCCTGGCCCTGGGATACGGCTACGCTGTTCAGAGCGCCGGTCTGCGGGCCGCGGTTCTCTACTCCAGCGGTGACGCCGCCTTCATCATCGGCGGCGCGGATCAGGCGAGCGACCAGGTCGCGGGCAATTTCCGGTCCGGCAGTCTCGAAGCCGGTAAAATCCTTACGGCAGGTTCCGTTCTGCTCACCGGCAAGGGCGGCAGCGCCGACATCGTTTTCGGCGACGGTGTAGTCCTGCGCATGAAGGAAAACACCCAGCTTAAACTGGAGCGGCTGGAGCCGCGCCCGGCCGGTGGACGCTATTTTTACCTGGCCCTGGAGCGAGGCCGCATGTTTGCTGTTACCGAAAAGTTGAACGAAAACGATGTCTTCATCATTCGCACGGCGGATGCTCTGGTGGACGTGGATCGTACGGCTTTTCGGATGAGTGCAGGGGACGACGGCACGGTCGTCCACCTCATGCGCGGTCATCTGGATCTTCGCCCCCGCAAAGGCGGGTCGGCCTCCGTGGCCCTCGGGCCCCGGCATGTCGCGCGAGTGCGCGAAACGGAAGAACGTCCCATCCTGACGCGGGCCCCGGATATGCTGTTCACGGATGCGCGGGAACTCTATGAGGTTTCCCGGCGCTCCACCCATGTGGCACCGTCGGCTCTGGCGTATCTCGGCGTCGGCGGACGGCCTGTGGTCGGCGGAGCGGTGTATACGACGGCGGGACCGCGGACCTCGATCGAACTGCGGGACGGTTCTTCCCTCGAAGGGGATATGGTCTCATTAGTAGGACGGCGGGTGTCCTTCCAGGCGGAAGGCGGCCGCAACTATTCGCTCGATGTGAGCGATATCAAAGGCATTCACTACATGCGGTGAATGCAGAAGCAACGACCTGAATAGAATTAGGAAATATATATGATTTCTGCAAGTATTCACAGGAAAGGAGAAGGAGCTATGGTGAACGGAAAACGTTTCGCCCGTTTACTGGCAGTCGCGATTCTCGCGGTGGCGGTAATCGGAGCGGCAAACTGCGGTAAAGACGAGCCCACCGGCGTACAGCGCTCCATGATCATTGTATTCGCTTCCGGCGATGCCATGATTGTTCGGAACGGAGAAGAGCTGCCCGCAAAAGTCGGTATGGTGGTGAACGAGAACGACGTTCTCAAAACCACGAACGGCACGGTGGATTTACAAACGAAGAACGGAAGTGCAGTGCGCATTCGCAACTACACGACCGTTACGATTTCGAAACTCTACGGTGATGGCAGCGCCGATACCCGTCTGAGCATGAAGCACGGCGGCCTTATGGCTTCCGTACAACGTAAGTCGAGCAAAGAAAACTTCACGGTTACGACCCCGACCGCAATCGCTGGTGTGCGCGGCACGACCTTCACGGTGGAAAGCAATGAAGGCGAGCCTGCGCGCGTAAAAGTGATCGACGGTAAAGTGGCAATGGCACCGCGAGTGGCTGCGCTTGAAAAGTATTCGGACGAAGAAATCCAGGCGAACGAAAACCTGAAGAAGCTGAAAGATCTTCAGTCGAAGCAGGAAGTCGTTCTGGAAGAGCGCACCGAAGCGGTCATCGAAGCCGATGTGGCCAGCAAGATGGAAGACCTGAACAACAAGATCGAGTCCGGCGAAGTCAGCGATGAAGAAGCGGTAGCTATGGCAGCCACGGCAACTAAGACGCTGGAAGCGAAAGATGAGACGGTTGCGATGGTTCGTTCGGAGGTTACCACCGAGGAATTGGCTGAAAAAGCAACCCTCGTAACGGTCGATGAAGACGTGGCTTCTCGCGCCCGCGAAGGCGATGAGAGCGCTCTCGAAGAGATGAAGCGTCAGCGTGACGCGAAGCAAGAACTCGTTCTGAATCAGATCGAAGAAGAAGCTTCTCGCACGGAACTGAAGTCCGAAGAAGAGATTCGCCAGCACTATAACAAGCTGGAAACCCTGAATCTCCGCAACGGCGATCAGATGACGGGTGCGGTTATCGCACAAACCGGCAACGTTCTGATCGTGCACACCCCGAAAGGAGTGCGCCGTCTGAAAACGAGCGAAGTCGAGTTCATCACGTATCCGTAATACGGAGCGAGTTGATCGAAACGGAAGCGAGCGGTGTGAGCCGCTCGCTTTTTTTTGCCCGGCCTTTTTTGTTGCATTCCGCCCCGCGTGTACCCTACATTAAATAGTACCCTATGGGAGAGCAGGATTACCAGGCCATGGTCGACCTGAACCGGCTGATGCGGCCGGCGATGGTCTGTGTATGCCGCCGCGTGCCCGAGGAACGCATCCGCGACGCGGTGGAAAACCGCGGAGCACGGAGCTTCGACGAGGTGCAGGCCATCACGAACTGCTCCACGGGCTGCGGAACCTGCGAGTCCGAGGTTCGCGCCCTCATCAAAAAGTACCGGAATTAGTTGCCAGTGCGGGTTTGGATCGCATCCTGGCACCGTTATGGCCGAATATCTGAGCTGGTCCCGATTGTTCGAATCGGGCGGGCCGACCCTCCTTATCTTACTGATCTGTTCGATCGTTTCCTTTGTCGTCATCATCGAACGTTTCGTCTACTTTAACGCAAAGCGCGTTTCCGTTGTCGATTTTCTCGCGAAGTTCCTGGAACGACTCGGCAATGCCGGCGTACTGCATCCCCGGGACGAGGAAGACTATCGCAAAACGCCCGTGGGTTATGTGCTCGTCGAATGTCACGAGTCGGTGCGGGAACGTGCCGACGGCGAGGACTTTGATCGTCGCTTCGATGAAACGAAGAGCCGCGCCATCGCCGAAAAGCTGCCGGACATGGATCGTTATCTGGGCATTGTGGCGACCCTGGGGACGGTGAGCCCCTACATTGGTCTGTTGGGCACGGTCTTCGGCATCATTCGGGCCTTCATGAGCCTGGGCGGTGATCCTTCCGCGGAATCGGCGGCCAGCATGAATGAACTGAACGCCGGCATTGCCGAGGCGCTCATTGCAACGGCGGCCGGGCTGTTCGTTGCCATCCCGGCTACGATTGCGTACAACTTTTTTCGGCGCCGGGCGAACGCTCTGGTCCTCGACATGGAAATCGCGGCGAGCCGGTTGAAGAGCGCGCTGCTGGCTAATCGCAAGGGCTGAACTTACGCATCGTATGATCGACTATCGTAAATACCAGGAAGGCGAGGGCCTCTTCAGCGGCATCAACATTGTGCCGTTTACGGACGTGGTGCTCGTGCTGCTGATCATCTTTATGATCGCGGCGCCGGGTCTTTTGAGCGCGGGCCTGAACATCTCGTTGCCGGGGGCTTCGTCGGCGGACCCCGACGTTCCGGCCACCGTGACCGTGGGCCTCGATCGTGACGGGCGCATTTTTCTGGATGGGCGCGGGCTCAAGGACGCGGCGGATCTTACCGCGGAGATCAAGGCCCTGGTTGAGAAGCGAGCGGACCTGGGCGTCGTGGTGAACGCGGACTCGGCGGCCCGTCACGGTCGTGTCGTAGAAGTGATGGACGGTTTACGAAATTCCGGCGTGAATAAGATTTATGTCGGGACCGTTCAGAAGTGACGTTGAAGAGTTCCTGCGCCGACTGCGCTCCGACTTCGGCTTTGCCATCAGCACTGCCGTCTTCCTGATTCCTCCCGCCCTGTTGCTGTGCGAGGCGCTGCTGATCGCGCGTCGGCCCCTGTTTTTTGTTACGTTCTTTCTCGCCGGAACCGGCGCGGAGTTTCTCCTCGATCTCTTGCTGCGTCGTTTCCTGTACCGCGGTTGGATCAACCGTCGGCGTTTTTTCTTTTATCAGTATCTGGTGCGGACGATCATCGGTCTGCCGTTTACAATTTACCTTTCCCTGGGCGCCGCGACGCCGCTGCCCGGTCTCTTTCGTTTTCTGCCGGTCCTGGTGCTGGTGGATCGTTCACGTCTGGTCAGTCAGTTCGCGGGCCAGGTAACGTTCTTCGCGGCGGGGGTCTTTGCGTACGCGTTGCTGGTGGACCTCGGCCTGCCGGATGAGCGCGGCTGGATCGTACTCATCGCGTACTCCGGATTGGCGGCGCTACTCGGCGTGGAGTTGCAGCGTCGCGGAAGTGCGCGCCTGGCGCGGGCCCGACTGCGGCGCGAACGCGGGCTCTGGCATTTGCGTTATGATCATATCGCGGCGCGGGAAGAACGGTTGCTGCGTTCAATCTTACCGGAAGCGGATGTGCGTCGACGCCAGGCGGATCGTGAGGTTGCGATCGAAGCCGGGGAGTTTCTGGTACTCGCGATGTCTTTCCCGGGCCTGCATGCAGCGGGGCAAGACGCGCGGGACGCCGGCGACGAGGCCGTCCTGGAGTTGCAGCGGTCCTGGGATTTACAATACGATCACCTGCGTCGGCGCCTGGAGGATCAGGGTTTCGTCGTGAACCTGGACGGCATGATGCTGCAGGCCGCGCGTCGCCTGGATCGTGATAGCGGGGAGCTGGAAGAACTGCTGTTTCCCCTCGTGTTCGAAGCACGAGAGTTGCTGCGTCTGGTTGCCCGGGACCGGCGTGCCCGGGAAGGGCGCGGTCGTCGCGGCTGGCGGGCCGAGGCTGCCATCGCCGCCGGCTCCTGCGTGCGCGGGCGCAGGAGTTCCTACCATCCGGCTCCGGCTTTCCGCGGGCCGGTCATGGACGAACTGGAGCGGCGGCTGCTTTTCGTTCCCGCACTGAATCAGACCGCGTTCCTGGCGGATGAGCGCAACGTGGAGCGGGCCGGAGAACGTCTCCTGGTGCATCCGGACCTGGCGGCGTGGGTGCGGCCCTACTTCGCGGCCGGGGACGGGGTCTTCGATCAGAAGTGGTTTATTCCCGGACTCATCCATCCGAATTACTCGATAGGGGCCGAAGGCCTCGAAGCCGTGCCTGATATCCTGGAACGGATTCGGTTTGAGCGCAAGCAGCGCTCTGTTTAGTACTTGTCAGGCCCGGGGAACGGCTCATCCTTCCCTCTCCGGAGCACGTCTCCAGACTTTCCATGCAAGAATCCCAGAAAGACGCGTTGGCCGATACCGATCTCCAGGATCAAAGCATCAAAGACTATGAGTCGGACCTGGGCGTTACCCGTCAGGAAATCGCCCGGTTGCCCGGCATGCAGACCGAGTCCGGCTTCGAGTTCGAGGAACTCGACCTGGCCTACATGACCCTCGGCAAGCTCTCACCGGAAAAAGACAACGCCATCCTCATCTGTCACGCCCTCTCCGGGAACGCCCACGTTGCCGGTCTGGACGAGAGCAGTGGCCGGCCGGGCTGGTGGGATTTCCACGTAGGCCCGGGCAAGACCATCGACACCGATCGCTTTTTTGTAATCTGCTCGAACGTGATCGGCGGTTGCAACGGCTCCACCGGCCCGTCATCGATGAACCCCGCGACCGGCGAACGCTACGGCATGGAGTTCCCGCCGGTCAGCATTCGCGATATGGTCCGGGCGCAAACGATGCTGATGGACCGATTGGGCATTGATCGTTTGTTCGCGACCATCGGCGGTTCCATGGGCGGCATGCAGGGCATGGTGTGGGCTACGAATTATCCGGAGCGGGTGCGCAACTGCATTCCCATCGCCTCGTCCATGGCGCACTCGGCCATGCAAATCGCTTTCAACGAGGTGGGCCGTCAGGCCATCATAACCGATCCGAACTGGAACGACGGCGACTACTACAACGCGAACGGCCCCGAACACGGCCTGGCCGTGGCGCGTATGGTCGGCCACGTTACGTACCTGAGCGAGTACTCCATGCACCAGAAGTTCGGCCGGCGCTTGCAGCGCGCCGCGTCGCCGGAGGATTTATTCCCGGCTTTTTTTTCCGTGGAGAGTTATCTGCAATACCAGGGCGAGTCCTTCGTACGCCGTTTCGATCCGAACTCGTATCTCTACATTACGAAGGCCCTGGACATGTTTGATGTGCTGGACGGGCGGCCGTCGAACGAGGTCTTCGGCGATCTGCCGGTGCAGTTCCTGGTCATTTCGTTCGAGTCGGACTGGCTGTATCCTCCGTCCCAGTCCCGGGATCTGGTGCGGGCGATCAAACGCGCCAACGGTCGCGCGACCTATGTGAACCTGGAGACGCCCTACGGCCACGACTCGTTCTTGATCAAGAATCCCGAGTTTCATCGCATCGTGCATAACTATCTGAATCAGGACTACCTGCGCAGCCGTTTATGAATATGAGAAGTTCGGGTCTGCCTTCGGGAGGCATGAATCAATTCTTGTACGATCGGGTTATTGATTGGGTGCCGGCGGGTTCCCGGGTCCTGGACCTGGGATCGGGGGACGGCTCTTTTCTGGAACGCCTGGTGAAAGCGAAGGACGTGCGCGGCGAGGGCGTGGAGAAGGACGCGGAGTTGGTGGCGCGCAGCATTGAGCGCGGTATGATTGTCCACCAGGGCGACATCCTCGAAGGCCTCGACCAGTACGGCTCGCAAACGTTCGATTACATTCTTATGCTCGGAACGTTCCAGGAACTCATGGCTCCGGACGCCGTGTTGAGGGAGAGTTTTCGCGTGGGGCGCTTCGTGATTCTCGCCTACGTGAACTTAGCATACTGGCGGTATCGCTTCCAGTTGATGTGGGGCGGAGTCACGCCGCGCCTGGAAACCATGCCGGTGCCGTGGTACGAAAGTCCGAACATTCAGTTTTTCTCGATTGTAGACTTTCGCGAGTTCTGCGTAGCCCGGGGCATCGAACGCCATGAGTCCGCGTACTTCAATTCTTTCGGTCACGTGCATTTCATGCCGAACTTTCGCGCCAAAGAAGCGCTGTCGTTGATCAGCCAGGAGGAGGCTTAGTCCGCGCGAATCATGGCTGACGTAGTTCTGAAATCCCGCATCATCGCGCCGGACGGAACGATCTTCGTTTACGGCATGCGCCTGGATATGTCCCGCCGCTCGGCGAAGGAGACCCATGCCATCGCCGGAGATCATCATGAGCTGGAATCCCATCCGCTGAACGCGGAGTACCGGGAATTCGTCGGCTGGCTCAAGGACATGGAGTTCCACGGCAAGCGCAACGAGTCCTGCACGTACGACATCCAGCGCTATCTCGAAAAGAATACGAAGAACGTGGAGTGGATGGATCGTTTCGTTGCCGCGGTGGAGTCCGGCAACTTAGATGCGCTTCAGTTTGACTTAGGCCTGGAGCTGGAAATCGCTCTGGGACGAAAGGACCTGATCTTCAGCTACGATGTCGCCGAGTATGTCGAGCCGCCGGCGCCGGAGTTGCCCGGCCTGGAGGAAGATCTCTCCGGCCTGTTGCCCATGGCCTTCGCCGTGGCTCCGTTCTCCGGTGTGGCCATTACCCGGCTGAACATCGGCGACCGGGTGCGGGTGCGTTTCGCAGATCCCAAAGACAGCCGCTCGGCGACATACATTCGTCGCCTGGGTGTGAAAGAGGATCGCGGTCGTTTCGAAATCAATGCGAAGCTGAAGTCGCTCTCCACGGTTCCGAAGACGAAGGAGATCCTGGCAAAGCTGCGATTAGAAGGCGGCGCCGAGGCCTACGTCCTGGAAGACAACCACGATCTGCGCGTGCGTTTACCGGATGCGAATAAAGGCAATTCGACGTATGATCGTGCCCGGCGGGACTCGGCTGCCGTCGGCGGTCAGCTCGCGGCGATTCTGCTGGTCGCGGCGTTTCTTTCGATCGCGGGGTTGTTGTACTTCTTGATGTCCTGAACAGAAAAGCCTTACTCCGAGGACCGAGGGATCGAGGTTTGCGGAGGACGGGCATATACGACAACTCTCCCGGCTTCCCCTCGGTATCTCGGTCTTCGGAGTCAATCTTTCCAAAAGGGCGTTTGCGATCTCACTTCAAGGCCACGGCGTACGCGATCCAGGTTTCCGCGGCCTCGCCTTTTTTGCTGCGCGTGTAGACGCCGTTGCCCTCGCCGGTCTTGTGCTCCGTGCCCTCGAAGAACCACTGCACGTCCGCGAAGCCGGCTTCCAGTAACAGCTCCGTAATTTCCGGAGGATTCCACAGTCGCCATTCGTACACGAAGGCGTTCTTCATGCGGGTGCCGTCGTCGAACTCGAAGTGGATCTTGCACTTCATGTAATGTGTAACGGGATGAAACTTAGAGTGTTCCCAGACGTAGGTGAATCCCTCGCACTCGCGTTCTTCGGGTTCGTCGTCGTTTTCGAGCATGGCCGCCGAGCCGCCGAAGGCGTCCATGAACAACAGGCCGTCCGGTCCCAGGGACTCGTAGCAGTTCTTGAAGTATGTGCGGAGCTCCTCGCGGGTGCGGAAGATCCAGTAGCTGAAGTTAAAGGCCGCGACGATGTCGACTTTGGGCTCGCGCACGTTCAACACGTTATCCTTAAGAAGCTTGATGCGTTTCTGCTGCGGCTCTTTGAGTTTCGAAAGATTGTGATTGCGCCCCCATTCCAGGACGCTTTCTTCCAGGTCCACGCCGACGGCTTCGCGATCTTTGCCCCGGCGCACCCATTCGCAGCAGAGCGCGAAACTTCCGCAGAAGTCTTCTTTCAATGTGCGCGGTTCGCGCTCGCGGATTTTCTTGAACAGCCGGCGCAGGATGCCCGCCTCGAACTCGACGTTCTGGACGGCTTCTTCGTAGAGCTTGAACTTATCCGCGGTTTTTGCGGTGAGGCCTTTCTTCTTCTTTTTTTTCTTTTCGTCTTTGCCCATGTTCTGCTCGATTTGATCCGGTGATTTGATTCGACGATCTGCGCGTCTTACATGACGGTGACATAAGTACGTTTCGCATGGCAATTCCTATTTTCTCGAAACGCGAGCGTGGATTCGCTCTCTGCATGAACTCGTCCTTCTTCGGCTTCTTTGCGCACGCCGGTTTCATGGACGGCCTGGCGGAGCTGGGAATGATACCGCGGCGCGTGGCGGGGGCCTCGGCCGGGGCACTCGCCGGAGCCTTTCTCGCCACCGGCTATTCGCCGGCGGAGATCCTTGAAATCGTACGGCGGCCGCAGTTGGCCGCGGTCTTTCGGGAATGGCGCGGCCCGGCGCGTTTCTTCGGTGCGTTGTTGAATCGACGCGGTTTTACCGGCGCGCTCTCCGGGCGGCGGGCGCTGGCCATGTTAGGCGAGTACTTCGGCGATCGGCGCATTGAAGACTGCGAGATTCCGTTTGCCTGTTCCGTGGCCAACGTGAGTCGCGCGACCTCGGAAATCGCGGAGCGCGGACCGCTTGCGAACTTCGTACTCGCCAGTTGCGCGGTGCCCGGCATGTTCGCGGCGCAACAGATCGACGGTCATTCCTACTGGGACGGCGGCGTGGCGGATCCGATTCCCTTCGAACACTGGCTGAACGACGATCGTTCCCCGCGGCGGATCCTGATTCACCTGGTGATCAATCCCGAGGAAGTGGCGGCGCGCAACAATCCCGACGTATCGTTTTACGGCGGGCTGAGCCGTTGCCATCAGATCATCAGTGACGAGGTCTTTCGATTGAAGATGGACCTGGCGCGCCGGGCGAAGCGCGACGTGCTCGTGTTGCGCACCCTGGCACCGCGGCCGGGGCCGACTAAGTTACACCAGGGGGAAGTTTGCATCGAACTGGGGCGGCGGACCGCCCTGGAAAACGCGGAGACGCTGCAGAAGCTTCGCTGAGATTCAGGCGGGAATCGACAAGATGATTATTCCGTCACGATGAGAACTTCGACGCGCCGGTTTTTCTGCCGCCCTTCTTCCGTCGCGTTGTCCGCCACGGGTTTCGTTTCGCCGTAGCCGCGGTAAGAGAGGCGCCGCCCGTCTACGCCGTGTTCGTTCTGGAGCGAACGCACCACGGAGCGAGCCCGGTTTTCGGATAGCTTCGTGTTGTACTCCGGGGAACCGGTGGAGTCGGTATGGCCGGAGATGCGGACCTCGCGGTTCGCGTGTTTCTTCAAGATGCCGGCAATCACGGCCAGGCGGCTTTGCGCCTCTGCCGTAAGTTCCGCGGAGTTATGGTCGAACAGGATGGAGTCGAGAGACAGGATTACGCCCTCATCGCTCTCACGCACGCTGATGTCCTGATTGCGATCGGTGTAGGCGGCCGTGTTCTCGGCCTCGCGTTCCGGGAGACCGGCCTGGAGATCGTTGCGGATGTCCGCGGCCAGACGCTTGCGATCTGCGCCGTTGGTGATGCGATCTTTGCGATACCAGGAATCGATACGATATAACATTTCCTGGGTGCGGCCGTTTTTCAGGGTGAAGGCGTAGATGATGCGATTGGAATCGAAAACGGGGATGCCGGCCTCGCGGTCGAACCAGAGTTCGCAGGCGGACGTGCCCGTCACTCTTGCAATACCCGCGGGGGGAGCGCCCGGATGCTGGAACGAGTAAGTGTACTCGATGCGATCAAAGACGGCCTCGCTGCCGCCGGGGAGCGTGAGTTTCGCCGGGCCGGTGTAGCGGTAGCGTACCTTCAGGGGTATCTTGATCTTGGTCGAACCAAAGTCCATGGTCTCCATGGCCTCCGAGGACCACTCATCGCCCGGTCGCAGAGCGCGCTCAGGGAACGTGGGCAGGCCGCGCAGGTTCGGCATGATGTAACGTTCCGGAACCTCGTAGCTTCCGTTCACCGCAATCTTGAAGATGGATGCGAAGTCCTGGTCGCGCCGGTACTCGCCCACTTCGCGGGGGGAGCGTGAGTAGGTATGGAACGAGCCTTCCAGGACGGCCGCATCATCCAGGCGCTCGCGCACTTTCAATACAATGCGGTTTTTTTCTTCGCGGGAAGTCCAGGTGCGTCCGTCGTGCACCCGGATGTCCTGGTACTTGTCGACGATGAGCACCTCGTCGGAATCGAGTTTGAACTCGAAGTGCCGTGCTTCGTCCGGCGCCGGCTGCAGTGACAGCATCGGGACGAAGAGGCCCAGGATGATCCAGATGATGGGGGTGCGCCCGGTCCGGCACCGAAGCGAAGATGAGAACTGCATACTACAGTTTCGTCGCAACCGGAGAAAGCTTGACGGCCGGAAGTCGGATTTTTGGGCATCCGGGGCGGGGCCGGACCGTTATTTCGTTGATGGAGGCGGTGCGCTCCGGAAAGCTGGCCACTTGATTGTGCGGCGCCCTGGGGCCGGCCGCACCGGCGTTATACATAATAAAAGGCTGATCACACTATGGCGATTTTACTCGAAGGACTGCATCACATTTCACTCGGAAGTTCTGATCTGAAGCGGTCCGCGGAATTCTACCAGAACATCCTGGACTTCGAGCTGGTCGAGGAAGAGGAAAGCCACGTGGTCCTGAGCCTCGATCCGGTCAGCATTCGGCTGAACCTGGTCAGCAGCTATACGTCACCGATCCAGAACCCGGGCATCTTCAGCCTGTCGTTCAGCCTGGACGTGGACGACTTCACCAACGCCATCGCCGAACTCGAAGAACACGAGATCGAAATCAAGACCGGTCCCGTCGCCATCGAAGGCGGCGAGTCTCTCCTCATCGCCGATCCGGACGGCAATCTTCTCGAACTCTTCTATCGCGAGTAAGCCGTGGGCCTGTTCTCGGAGGATCCGAAGCGGACGGGCTTATTCTACCTGCTCTGGCTCCGGTTTCACGACTGGCAGCAAAGACAGCAGGACGAGGACGACTATGAAGACTTCGGTCCGGCCCTCGGCGGCGAGGTCTACGGCGTGCTCTCGGTCCTGGCCCCGTTTCTGATCGCCTTCGCCGTCTGGTCACCCATCTTTGCCGCCGCACTTTCGTGTTTGGTTGCCGCCGGCGGCCCGTTGACGTTCCTGAATGCGATCTTTCGCGCGCGTTATGAACAGCGCGCCGTGTCTCGTAGCGAAATCCGTACGGTCTTACATCGTGTGGTTCTGTTCCTGGTTCTGGGACAGGCCCTGTTCGCCGGTGTAATGATGTTCCGGAGTTAAGCGATGCCCACGCAAGAATCCACGCTGCGGAGATTTCAGCGAGAAGTGCACGCTCATCATGAACGCCGACAGGCCCGCGAGGCGCCGACGGCAGGCTTCGAGTTGTTCCTGCTCGTTGTGATTACGCTTGTGCTCTTTGTTTCGTTTGCGGCGTTCTGGATTGATATCGAGCGCGCCGTCCTGTATTGCCGGATCTATCTCGGCGCGTGCTTGTGTTACGCGCTGTTGACGATTATAGCCGTGGCGCGGGACGCGGAGATGACGGCGCCCGCGCGGGTCGGATTTGCGGCGTTTCTGTTCGCGTTCTGGGGGCTGATCGGTTCGGTGCCCTGGCTCGCGTTGTATGTTCTGGCGAGTTAAGCTGACGCGCGATGCGGAAGCTTCGATTGGGACGAAACTCTTCCGCACCGCCGCCTTTCGATTTTACGCCAGCACGTTGATCGTGGGGCCGTTTTGTTCGAAGCGATCCGGAACCTGGGAGGCGCGCGTCGCGTTCGAAGCGCGGCTTTCCTGTTCGGCCATGCGATTGTTCACGTCGGTGCCGGGAATGTTCGCGAAGTTTTCGGTGCGCACGTTGTTCTGCATGCGATACATGCCCACTTCGGGGCCAAGCTTTACGTCTGCCATGGGGAAACTCCTGATAAAAATTTTAACTCCGAGGACCGAGGGGCCGAGGGAAGATTTGGGAGAGTTAGCTCAGCCTGCACGCCGGCGGCCTACGAAAGCTCTCATTTATCTTTTTTACTCGGTACCTCGGTCCTCGGAGTTGTACTTCTTTATGTATAACGTCACTTGCTGACCGGAATTACCTGATTCAGCAAATCTCTCGCGCAGACTCGCAGCGCCATGACTTCCTCGGCGCCCTCGAAGATCGAGAAGACCCGGGCGTCCACGAAGTAGCGGGATACCGGATACTCCTCGGCGTAGCCCATGCCGCCGTGAATCTGCATGGCCTCGCGTGTGACCCATTCGCTAATGCGCGATCCGTAGAACTTAACGAGCGTGGCTTCCATGTTGCCCTTGCCCTCGTCCATGAGGCGCGCCACGTGCAGACCGTACTGGCGCGTGGCCTGGGTGATCATGGCCATGCGGGCGAGCTTCCACTTCGTTAACTGGTACCGACCGATCTCTTTGCCGAAGACCTTGCGTTCGTTCGCGTAGCGCGCGCCGGCCTCCATGGCCGCCTGCATGACTCCGCAGGCCCGGGCCGCCGTCTGCACGCGACCGCCGGCGAAACCGGCCATCTGCATGTAGAAACCTTTGCCGCGACCCTCTTCGCCGCCGATGAGGTTTTCGTCCGGCACGAAATAGTTGTCGAAGTTGACTTCGAAAGAGTGCATGCCGCGGTAACCGATCGTGGCGATGGCCCCGCCCTCGATGCTGCCGCCGCCGTCCTGTTTGTGCGAGAACTTGTGTCCGTTGAAGCGCGGCTTCTCGGCCATGAGGATGGACATGCCGCGGTGGGTGGGATCGTCTTCCGTGCGCGCGAGGACCATGATGATGTCCGCGTAACCGGCGAACGTGCACCAGGTCTTCACGCCGTTGATGAGCCAGCCGCCGTCGGTTTTTTTGGCGCCGACCTTCATGCCGGCGACGTCGGAGCCGTAGTTCGGCTCGGTGACCGCGACGCAGTTCATGCGTTCGCCGGCGGCGAGCATGGGCAGCCACTTCTCTTTCTGCGCGTCGGTGCCGCCCTTGAGCAGGGCCTTGCTTAAGATTTCGGGGCGGGTGATGAGCGAGCCGGCGATGGCCAGGCCGCCGCGGGACAGCTCCTCGGTCACGACCATCATGCCCTGGTTGCCGTAATCGTCCAGGTAGCCGCCGTACTGGCCGGGAATGGTGATGCCGAAGGCGCCGAGTTCCACCAGGCCGTCGATGATTTCTTGCGGCAGGTCCTCGTCGTTGCGATGGATATGCTCCGCGTGGGGCATGACCTTCTCTTCCGCGAACTGGCGGAAGGTGTCGCGCATCATGAGGTGGTCTTCGGTGAGGCCGTGGGCGCCGTAGTTGCCGTCCAGGACCTGGTCGGCGATTTGATTGTAGCGGTTGTGTGCGCAGGCATCCTGCACGAGCTTGTTGTTGTCGGCGGAGAAAAGATCGCTCAGGGCCTGGTCCGAGATGCCGTACTCGGCCTGGCGGCCGGCCAGCTCGCCGCGGAGTTTGTTGAACGCCTCGCCGGCGAACATGTATGCCAGGTGTTGTTCGAATTCTCCGGAGCCGGTGCTGGCTTCGAAGGCGTGCTGCTCGAAGTAGTTCGAGATGTATGATTCAGCGGTGTGCCACGCGAGGTTGTAGTGGACGTACTGGTTCTCGTCCATTTTCTCGACGGAGATTTTTCCGCCGTCCTCGGCCTGATCTGCAAGATGACGGGTTACGTCTTTCAACGTGTTTTCGAGTTGTTCGTTGAGTTTGCGGATATTTTCCTTCATAGTACGAGCATTTTATGCAAGGCGGCTCTCCTGACCACCCAAAATCGTCCATAGAGGGCCGTTTTATGTCTTAAGACGATCGCGGCGTGCACGGCTGACGCCCGAGTATAAATGAAATGATTATGTCGAAAAAAACAACCACGCATGCCGGCGTGCTATTGATCAACCTGGGCTCTCCGGACGCCCCGCGACCGCGGGAAGTCCGCCGATACCTCCGGGAATTTCTCTCGGACCCGCGCGTTATCGACATCCCGGCGGTGGCGCGCTGGCTGTTGCTGAATCTGATTATCCTGCCGTTCCGCCCGCGGGAGTCCGCGGCGGCGTATCGCAGCATCTGGACCGATCGCGGCAGTCCGCTGATCTATCATACGGAAGATCTTACGGCAAAAGTCGCCGCGCGCCTGGCAAAGCAGCACGGTGACGGCGTTGTCGTGAAGTTCGCCATGCGCTACGGCAATCCGTCGATCGCGTCGGCCCTGGCGGAGTTCCGGGACGCGGGTGTGCGGGACATTCACGTGCTGCCGCTGTATCCGCAGTACTCCACGGCGGCGACGGCCTCTTCGATTGCGAAGGTGTTCGCAGAGGCCGGCGAGCACTGGAACCCGGCGGCGATTCGCATTCTGCCGCCGTTCTTCGATGCGCCGGAGTGGTTGGATCCGTATGCCGCCGTGGCCGCGGCGAGTTTGAAAGATGCGGCGGCGCGTTCGAAAATTGATCGTTTTGATCATATTTTGTTTTCGTTCCACGGCATCCCGGAGCGGCACATTCTCAAGGGCAATGTCGATCAGCACTGCGAGTTCGGGAAGTGTTGCGATGTGATCGGGCCGAAGAATTTGTTTTGTTATCGCGCGCATTGTTTTGCGACGGCGCGGGAACTCGCGGCGCGGCTCAAGTTGAAGGACGGTGAGTGGGGCGTGTCGTTCCAGTCGCGGTTGGGGCGCACGCCCTGGTTGCGTCCGTATACGGACTTCGAGTTTGCGGAGTTGCCGGGGCGGGGTGTGAAGCATCTGGCGGTGCTGAGTCCGGCGTTCGTTGCCGATTGTCTCGAAACGCTCGAGGAGCTCGATATGCGCGGGCGTGAGTCGTTTCGTGAAGCGGGGGGCGAGTCGTTTCATTATGTGCCATGCGTGAACAGTGACGATGCGTGGGCTGATGGCGTGGTGAAGCTCCTGGGGTTGTGAACTCCGAGGACCGAGGGGCCGAGGTTTTTTGCGGAGGGTCGCGTCTGGTGATTGGTCGTTTGCAATGAATGGTGGTCTGCATGCGGGGACAACACGGGCGCAAAGCCGTGCCGGTTTACGCTGAGAGTCGCGGACACCCTCGACAGACGATCCCACTGATTGGTGCGATTTTAAGTTTGCCTGCTGCGTTCATCGGCTTCTTCCGTTTTACGCGCGGCGATCCACCGAAGCCCGTCGAAGCAGAGGCGCCGCCAACTTCGACGTCCCCGATTCTTACGCGCGGTTCTTCGTGGGCCGCGATTGTCTCGCGGGCGATCGGCGCGGGAGTGAAGATTCCGAGGGACTGTCGCAGGGAGATATCATCCGCTACTGCTATCAGAACTGGCCGGGCTCGGAGCGCGTGCTGCTCGTCTTCGAAAACGCGGAGAGCGCGGGCGTAGGTCTCAGTGATATTAAGTTACCGCCGGAGAGTCTTAGTCGGTTTCGGGTGTTGATCCTGTCGCAGCGCCACTACGGCGAGGCCGGGTGGCTGGAGACGATCGTGCTGGATGTGCTGGAGCCGGACGATGCGGCGAAGTTGCTGCTGCACCTGGTCGGCCGCGGTACGCACGACGCGGCGCGGGAGTTGTGCGCGGAGCTGGGCTATCTGCCGCTGGCGGTGGAGCTTACGGGGCGTTACATTCGCGATAGCGAGCGCGATCTTGCGGCCGTGCGTCGACAGCTTCATCTGGATGCGGCGGCGTTGCAGAAGCGTTCGGACATGACGGCCACGCACGCGAGTCTGCGCGCGGCGGTCGGGTGTTGACGGCGGAGGCGCGTGAGGTTCCGCAGGCGATGACGCTGGTGATTGCGGATCGGGTGGCGCCGGTGTTGCCGCATATTGAGATGTTGCAGGGTCGTCAGGACGAAGCGGAGCCGCTGTTTACTGAGTCGCTGTCGTTGCGCCGCCGTGTGCTGGGCGATGATCATCCGGCTGTGGCGCAGAGCCTGAATAATCTGGCGGCATTGTATGATGATCAGGATCGTTACGCCGAAGCGGAGCCGCTCTACGTACAGGCTGTGTCTATCGCCGAAAAGGCCCTCGGTCCCGACCATCCCGACACGCAACTATTCGCAACAACCTCGCGATCTTCCGCGCGAAGGAGCAGCAACGTTCCGGCGATACCTGAATTGCCTGCGAACCACAACTCTTCGCGTTAGCGATTGGAAGGGTCGCGGCGAAGCCGCGAGTCCGGAGCGCGCAGCGCGGAGGACCGCAGCCGAAGGCGGAGCCCTGGAAAGCGCGACCCGAGCGCAGCGAGGGGAACGCCCAAAAAGATTCCTCTACATGAAGCCTTTATTCTTCTTGTTCTACAAAGTCACGCCAGGATCGTTACTCTATGGACGGCAGCAGTTCACGCAAGCTTGGTTTTACCAGTTCCATTTTGCATTCGGATCGCCTGGGCGGGCCGGAGCATGGATCGTTGCATAAGCCCATCCATACCTCGGTCGCCTACGGTTACGAGGACGCGCGGGACCTGGCCGCGGTGTTTCAGAATCGCGCGACGGGTTTCGCGTACGGCCGGCAGAATAATCCCACGGTCAAAGCCCTCGAAGAAAAGATCACCGTCATGGAAGACGGCCTTGCCACGGTATGTTGCGGCACGGGCATGGCGGCCATCGGGCAGACGATCCTCGCGCTGCTGCGCCACGGCGATCACTTTGTTTCGTCGGCGTTTTTGTTCGGGAATACCAACTCCATGTTCAACACGTTTAAGGCCCACGGCCTCGGCGTGGACTTCGTCGATGCGACGGACGTCGAAAACGTGAAGGCCGCGGTGAACGAGCGGACGCGTCTGGTGTTCGTCGAAACGATTGCGAACCCGCGCACGCAGGTGGCGGACCTGGAACGCATCGGCGAGTTCTGCCGGGAGCGCGGGCTCATCTACGTCGTCGATAACACCATGACGTCGCCGTATCTGTTTCGCCCGAAAGATGTGGGCGCCTCGCTGGTGATCTCGTCGCTCACCAAATACATCGGCGGTCACGGCGACGCCCTGGCCGGTTCGGTGACGGACACGGGTCTGTTCGATTGGGGGAGTTACGCTAACATCTACGAAAGTTATCTCAGTCAACCGGTGGAACGCCGCGGCATTGTGCAGATCCGCAAAAAAGGTCTGCGCGATTTCGGTGCCGCGCTCTCGCCCGAGGCGGCGCATTCGATCTCCGTGGGTTCGGAGACGCTCGCCCTGCGTCAGGCGCGGCAGTGCGACAACGCCGACGCCTTAACGGCGTTTCTCGAAAAACACCCGAAAGTCAAACGCGTGTATCATCCGGGGCTCGCGTCTCACGGCCAGCACGAGATCGCGAAGAAACTCTTCCGGCGTTTCGGCGCCCTGTTCAGTTTTGAACTGGATGACTCCCTCGATTGTTTCGATTTTCTGAATCGTTTGCAGGTGGTAATTTCTTCGAGTAACCTGGGCGACACGCGCACGCTGGCCATTCCGGTGGCGCATACGATCTTCTTCGAGATGGGCGCTGAACGCCGCGCCAGCATGGGCATCGACGAGAACTTGATTCGCGTGTCCGTGGGGATCGAGGACGAAGAGGATTTGATCGCGGACTTTGAAGTGGCGCTGGGGTAGGTTTCAGAGCGATGAGGAAATTGCTAAGGCACCGAGAACTCCCTCGATTGGATTAATGGCGTTCTGATGATCGAATCGACAACTTGCTTTAATTGGCTGTTCGCCGTCTTCGATGATATGAAATTTGCAAGATCGCGGTAGCGCAGCAGAGTCAGTTCCATTTCCGTAAAAGATTGTAGTTTCCAATTCGAATCATCGTAATCGATTTCGTGTAACGTTGGATCATTATAATCGTGTTTCTTCAATAGCCTCGCTCGCAGGTGGTTTCGAGCCTGGGTAAATCCGTCTTGAAAACAAAAATCGACAGGTTCCTTGCCCAGAATGGAGAAGATCTTTTCGTCATAATCCATGCTCATCCCGCCCACCAGAGGATTCCGAGGTTCTCCGCTCGTCTCGGCTGAAAAAAAGAACTCAAGGGTGTAATGGGAGACATCAGGAGGTGGTTCTTCACCGAGAGCCAGCAGGATATAAAGCTCTCCCGGATATGAGCCCATGTGGCGATAGAAGCGAATCCTGTCCGGTTCGCTGGAGTACATGCGTAATGCGAGCTGGTCCGCATTCCAGGTGCCCGGACTGAATTCTGTGAGGACTGTGAGGACTCTTAATTCACTAACCCCGTGGACCGTCGCTATTGTACTACGGAGCTTTGCCAGAGTTGCGGCGGCATCGCTGTAATGCCCAGGTGTTGGAACATAGAGCTGGAAGTCTGAACTGACACCGGCCTGCGGCGGAGGGGCATAACTGCTTCCTCTCGGGGTATTGGCAACCCGCGTCCATCCGAGCTGCGGCAGGATCCTGTGAACTTTCTCAAACGGGAGGTTCATGCGAACTCCAAAGCTCCGCAAAGTATGTCTGCAATCTCTCCATTGTCAACAAATCCTCGCTATGTAGTTTGACACGAATGGTATGCTTGTTACTGGATAAATCGGCTCCGCGGTCGAGATTGAACATGTACGCCGAGTACCGAGTTTCCAGATGATCCTCAGTTACCAGGACGACCTGGTCTCGGTCCGGGGGGTAAATAAAGACGATCGTTATAAGTGGTTTAATTCGTTGGGTCCGAGTGATTTCATTCTTCCGAACGAGTAGATCATTGTAGTTCCTGACTTTTAGAGAATAGAGAAAGCCACCAGCGACTCGCCGAACATAGCGTTCTGAAGTTGCCTTCAACTGAATGTCGATGGCCTTGCCTGTGCTCACATAACGCGTCGCCCCGTTCGGGTCAGGGTAGCTGTCCACTTCATCAATCGTCAGATCCACTCCAAAATCATTCTCGGGCTTTGAGGCTACGTAGCCCGCTCTCGCCGCGATGAGGCTCACAAAGCTACGTGAGACATTTTCGATAGTTGTGCTGAATGGAACAGGCATGGTGCTCGAAGTATCTTATCATGCGTTTCGTGTCATTCAAGTCGAAAATTGTCTTTTCGGATCGTTTACCGGCGTGGCGTGCAAGCCAGGTCGTGGAGATGTCTATCATGATCATTTCGACCGACGCCAGAAAGTCTATGATGCATGCCCCGGTCCCAATCCGTCCCGCCGGATAAAAATTTTTCAACACGGCCCCGTCATCTGCCGATAATCCCATAGAGAACGCATGTTCTCACGTAAGTAATGAAAAAAACGGGGCTTTTTCGATGAACATTGCCGCAGAAATGGTTGGTTCCATGCATACTATCGCGCAGCAGGCGCCGCGCTGGACGGCGCGCGTCTTGTTGCTCGCGATCGCGTTTTCATTTTTCACGGCGTGTGCGACCACGACGATCCAGACCGGCGAAGGCCATCGCCTGGATCGCGAGGACATGTTCGGGAAAGACGAAGCCGCCACGCGTGACGCCAACGATCCGGAAGAGCAGTTCTTCAATGAACTCTCCGCGCAGGACGACGCCTTCGACGGCGTCCCGAACGATTCGGTGGCCGCGGTGGAAGAAGACGATTGTCCGTGCGAAGCGGATAAGCCGCAAAAAGAAGAAGAAAACGTCGCCGACGCGAACGATTCCTACTTCGACAACGCCGAGAAACCGGCCGAAACGACGACGGACGATCCCGGCAAGTACGCCCCGCCGGCCAGCGGAGACTTCAACGAGGTGGGCACGGCCTCCTGGTACGGCCGCGACTTCGACGGCAAACCCACGGCCTCCGGCGAAATTTACGATAGCCGTAAGTTAACGGCCGCGCATAAAGAGATCCCCCTGGGCAGCATAGTACTCGTACGCAACCTGGAGAACAACAAAGAAGCTCTGGTTACGATCAACGACCGCGGTCCGTTCGTCAGTGGCCGCGTCCTGGACATGAGCGAGTACGGCGCCGAACTGCTGGGCTACAAAGAGCAGGGCCTCACCACGGTGGGCATTCGTGTGGTGCGTCAGGGCAAGTCCGCAAAGAAGACCGACGGTCTCACAAAGAACTTTTATAACGAAAACGGAGCCACCGGTGCCATGGGTTCCAATGATCAGGACCTCGACGCCTCGTCGGTGGCGAACGAATCTTCGCTGCAACAGTACAGCGTGCAGGTCGGTGCGTTTTCGGAACTCAAGAACGCCCGGAACCTCGAGCGTTATCTGAAACACTACGGTCAACCGGTGCACGTTGTCCGCCGGGACGGCACGTTTCTGGTGAAGGTCGGTTCCTTCGGCGCGCGTTACGACGCGGAGCAAATGAAGTTCAAACTCACCGCCGACGGCTACAGCGCGTTCGTTAGTGAGCCGGAGTAGAGACTCTTTTCTCAGACCTCGAGTTCCATGCCCTCACGGGCGAGAAAGGCGCCGGGAAATCGTTCCTGCGCCTGTTTCTCCACGTCTTTCAGAAACAGATCGTCGTGATCCGGGTCGTGATGCGTGATGCACAGGCGTCCCACGCCCGCGGCCTCGGCGACTTCGATCGCCTCGAGCCAGGAGCTGTGCCCCCAGCCGCGTTTCGTTTCGAGTTCTTCCGGAGTATACTGGCCGTCGTGGATCAATAAATCCGTGCCGCGAATAAATTCCAGGAAACCCGGATCGATGTTGCCGGCGTGTTCGACGTCCGTCGCGAATACGAACGAACGCCCGGTCTTCAGGTCCTTGATACGATACGAGTAGGCCGTGCCGGGATGCCGGTGCGGGAGTACGCGAATGGAAGCGCCCTGGGTGAGGTGATGATCGTCTTCGCTCTGCTTGAACAAAAATTGGGCGCCCATTTTCTTGAGCGGAACGGGGAAGTACTCCGCCTGCATCTGTTGTTCGAAGATGGCTTCCAGATCCAAATGTCCGCGCCCCCGACCGATGGCGCCCAGGGTGATGTGCCGCCGCGGATCGTAGGCCGGTTCGAAGAACGGAAAGCCCTGGATGTGATCCCAGTGAAAGTGCGTGAAGCCGATGTGTATGTTGTCGAATTGCTCGAAACGACCGGCCACGATGTCCTTGCCCACCTGGCGAATGCCCGTCCCCGCGTCGATGATGCCGAAGCGCCCACCGCTGTCCGTAACGAGTAGACACGTGGTGTTGCCGCCGAATTCCTGAAACTCCGGATGCGATACGGGGATCGAACCGCGTGTTCCGTAAAAGTTCACTTTCATTACAGTGGTAACCTCACAGCCGAAATCCCATCGAAACACATTAGATTATGCAAGAAGTCTTGAACAGTATTTTCACGAGCACCTATCCCTGGTATGTCGCAGGTCCGCTCATCGGAGCGATCGTTCCGGTGCTGCTCTACTTCGGCAACCGGCACTTCGGTGTTTCGTCGTCGTTGCAACATCTCTGCCGGTTGGTGCTGCCCGGCAGTCGCGCGCGGCTCATCGAGTATTTCAACTACGACCTGCGCAGTGTCGACTGGGCCCTGGTCTTTACGATCGGTCTCGTGCTCGGCGGCGGCCTGGGCGCGTATGCCTCCCTGCCGGACGGCAACGACATTGCCATGAATACGCAGGAAGATCTGGCCGCCCTGGGCATTACCGACCTGGCCGGCCTGGTTCCGGCGCAGGTCTTTTCGCTTGAGAACCTGGCGAGCTGGCAGGGCATGCTGATCATGATTCTCGGCGGTTGGATGATCGGCTTCGGCACGCGCTACGCGAACGGCTGCACCTCGGGGCACGCCATCATGGGGCTGTCGTTGCTGTCCCCGGTATCGCTGATTGCCACGGCGACGTTTTTCCTCGCGGGGATCCTGGCCACGCACTTCCTGTTTCCCTTTATCTTCGGAGGCGCGCCGTGAAACATCTTGCGAAGTATTTGTTTTACCTGGTCGCCGGAACGTATTCAGGATTTGTCTTTATGCGCGGCGAGGTCATCTCGTGGTTTCGCATCCAGGAAATGTTTCGTTTCGATGCCTTTCATATGTACGGCGTCATCATGTCCGCCGTCGTGACGGGGGCACTTTCGGTCCTGGTGCTGCGCCGGTTGGGCGGTCGTGATTTTGCGGGGGAGCTCTTAGATTTATCTCAGAAGAACTTTACGAAAGGCACGGTGATCGGCAGTGTTTTCTTCGGTCTCGGCTGGGCTTTCACCGGCGCCTGTCCCGGCCCGCTGTACACGCTCGTGGGAGCGGGGCAGTGGATCATCCTCGTTCCGCTGGGGGCGGCGGTACTGGGGGCGTTTACGTACGGTGTGCTGAAGCCGAAGTTACCGCATTGAAGGCTGCTCAGAAATCTTACACCACTTTACTCCACGAACCTTCCCCGGCCTGGTTGACCGCGCGCACGCGATAACGAAAGTTTCCCGTATCCGCGTCGGAATCCAGCAGTGACGTCGTTTCCACGCAGGCGTGCAGCATTTCCCAGTGCATGTCGTCGGTGCGGCGGCGTTCCACCTGGTAGATGGCCGCGCCGTCCGTGACGGACCAGTCCACGCGCATGCCGTTATCGTCGACCCGGGTGTGGACGTCGTGCACTCGCCCCGGTGGTTCCGCGCGCACCAGGATTTCTTCGAGGGCCTGCGGGCCCCACGAGTCCTGACGTTGCCGGGCCAGCTCGCGAACCTCGTGGGCGAACTCGGGGTAGTCGGTGAGGATCTCATGAAACGTATCGTAATCCAGGACGTAGAGATCGCAGTAGTCCAGGGCGCGGACACTTGCGGTTCGCGGGCGGTCGAGCAACAGGGCAATCTCACCGAAGAAACTGCCCTCGGTCAGGGTCGCATAGACCGTGCGACCGTCCTCGCCTAAAATCTCCACGCTGCCGCGGCTGATGAAGAACATGGTCGTGCCGTGCTCGCCGTGCCGGAAGATGAAGTCGCCCGGTGTATAGACCGCCGGCGAAAGTTCGAGCACGAGCCGGCGAATGAGATCCTCGTTTGCGCCTTTGAAGATGGGCACCTTTTCGATGATGTCCTGATTTAGGAACAGCGCCACCTTGAGTTGCAACGACGGCGGCAGTTCGTGGATGACGTCGGCCTCGTCGTAACCGCGACGGGACTCCCATAGATATTCGTAGTAACTGCGAATGTTTGCCTGGATCTCCTCGGGGATCTTGCGGAGCTTCATGAAGGTGTTGATCTTCTCCATCTTCTCCATGTATTGGGCGCGCGCGATGTTTACGTTCGCGAGCAGGCTCGCAATGTTACCGATGACGTAACCGTACATGCCGGCGCCCACGATCTGTAAGACCACCGTGTAAATCGTTTGAAGGTTCGTACTGGGCGTGATGTCGCCGTAGCCGATGGTGGTGATCGTGGTGATGGCCCAGTAAAACGAGCGCAGATAGTAGCGGTACGGATCGGCCGTGTCCTCGGGCGGCATGGCTTCCGTACCGAGGATCATCCAGCCGCAGGCCATCCAGTGCGAGAGCAGGAGGACCCAGAACGCCAGGAAGATCATCCGCAGCACGCTGACGTTCACCATGGAGGCCCGGCTGATCTCCTGCATGAGCTGGACGATGCGCGCCAGACGAAAGAGGCGCAGCAGGCGGACGATGCGCGCCGTATCCGTGAGCGCGCCGACGGTGTTCTGGAGGATCAACTGAAACGGGAAGGCCGCCAGGAAGTCGAAGACGAACCAGCTCCGGAGATAACGCCCGGCAATGTCGCGGCGTCGGGTGATCAACTGCCCCTGGGCATAGACGGCGGTCTGGAACGTCAACAGGATGTCCACGGTGAACGAGGTGCTGAGCAAGGTGTCGACGTAGGGCAGGAGGCCGGTGGCCTCGTAGTCCAGGACCAGGCGCAGCGGGACCTCCACGGCCGCGTAGACGGTCAGCAGCAGGATGTAGGCGTCCCAGAGTTCCTTGATGAGACTGTTCGGGCGGAGCAGGGGCCAACCGCCTTCCCGGACCAGAATGCGACTGAACATGATGATATGATTGCGGTTAATGGAGTGGATCTGCGTAAAGCGAAAATCCGCGGCGGCGAAACTGCGCGAACTTGCTTGACTCAAACGCGGCGCGTTCTTCCATACAGAACGATGGCGAAACGCAAAGAGAAGCGCAGGAGTCGGGCGGTCTCGCCCCGGGCGCTCTACGAACTGGGCAATGAACGCAATAAGGTGCACATCCGCTGGCTGCTGGTCGTGCTCATCACGGGCTATCTTTCCTACTTACTGAGAGCCGACAAGGGCCAGGAAATCGGCACGAACCATCTGTTCTCCTGGGAGTACATCATCGCCATTACGGCGTTCATTGTCATCGCGAACATCCTCTTTGCGACCTACCTGCGCCTGGTCGCCGCGGACCGCCTGCCCATGCTGCGCATCCTCAAGTATCTGAGCATGATCGTGGACTTCATCGCCGTTTCCCTGGTGCTCATCCCCACCGGCGGCGACCGCAGCATTTTCTTCGTCGTGTACTTCATCGTCATTGTTTCGAACAGTCTGCGCTACGGCATGCGCCTGGCCGTGGCCGGCCTCTTTGCCTTCAACTTTTCCTACGTCGGCGTCCTCATTTACCAGTACTGGCCGGACCTGGTCGTGCCGAACTTTCAGGGCGAGATCCTGAAAGTCGGCGCCTTCTGGGTTGTCGGCCTCTACTGCGGCTACATCGCCCGGCGTTTTGAAGTGTTGCAGGGCGAGGTGGAGAAGTATCAAGAACTTGTCCGTAAACTTATGGAACCTAAGAGTTAGCCGAAGTTCGAGAGTTGTGGTTCGTTGCGTTAGTCGTGAGACACACAAGGTAAGTTGCGCAATGGTCAAGGGGTTGATTTGGCTACAGCTGAGCGGGAGTTGTGGAGTTTCGTATTGCAAACATCGTCCGCATCGACCCGGACGTTGGTTTGTGACTCAGCTATCGTAACGTATCTTACGGCGAAGACGCCGTTCCGGTGCGCACCCCACATTTCCCCGGGACAACCTCCGTGGTCGCCTGGAACCAGCCGTACCCATAAAAGTCTTAATGTACATTGGCCGCTACTTACACCACAATTCGGGGCGTGTTCGAACGAATAAAACGTTTCCGGTAGTTCAAGAGCTGCGGTTCGTTGCGTTGGCCGTGAAAAACAGAAAGTAAGCCGGCAAATGCTGAAGGGCCTTTTTTGGCTACGGCTCTTCGGAGTTGTGGATTTTCGTTTTGTTAAGCACGCTGGAGTCGACCCGGGCGCTGGTTGTGCGGATCCGCTATCGTAAACTTGCGGTGAAGACGCCGTTCCGGTGCGCGCCCCACATTTCCCCGGCATAACCTCCGCACGTGAGCTGGAACCCGCCGTACCCATAAAAGTCTTAATGTACATTGGCCGCTACTTACACCACAATTCGGGGCGTGCTCGAACGAATAAAACGTTTCCGGTAGTTCAAGAGCTGCGATTCGTTGCGTTGGCCGTGAAAAACAGAAAGAAAGTTGCGCAACGGTTAAGGGCCTTTTTTGGCTACGGCTCTTCGGAGTTGTGGATTTTCGTTTTGTTAAGGATGCTGTGCTCGACCCGGACGCTGGTTGTGCGGATCCGCTATCGTAAACTTGCGGTGAAGACGCCGTTCCGGTGCGCGCCCCACATTTCCCCGGCATAACCTCCGCACGTGAGCTGGAACCAGCCGTACCCATAAAAGTCTTAATCCAAACTGGCCGCCACTTACACCACGATCCGGGGCGTGTGCGAATTACTTACGAAGATATCGAATGAGCCGCAGGGCCGGTGTCGGGGAAAACACGCCGCCGCCGATCAGAAGGTTCATGCTGTCCGCGGCCGGATCGCGCAGTTCGGGTTTCCAGACGTAGCCGCAGGAACCGGCGCGGAGACACTGGAGGATCGTCTCGGTGCGCGCCGATCGTGAGATGATCGCGGGGATCGGCGACAGGCGTCGCCGCCGCAGGCGACCGAGGAAGGCCGTCGCCGGCATGCGCGGCAGGAGGGCCTCAAGCCAGAGGATGTCGCAATCGCCGGGCTCGCTCAAGAAATGCTCGGCGGATTCGTACTCCAGGATGCCGGCCGTGCGCGGGTCCTGGTTCAGGCGCTCCCGTAGACTGTAACGGAAGCAGCGATCCGGATCGATGATGGCGGCGATGTAGGTGCGGAATCCGGACATGCCCGAATCATTGGACGCGGCGTTTCCGTGCCGTCACGCCGTCCGCGCGGGAAATCCAGGGGCGGCTAAGATTCTTTTGCAAAAAGTTACTCATCATCATGAAAGTGAGGGGTGTCGGAAACAGTATTCGGTCGCGGGAATGTGAGTGAAAAAATTTACCCGCGCGGTCCTTTTCCATTGCAATTTTCGTCCAATCCTCTAGTATCATCAAAGTCCCCGGAATCATCAAATTGGCAACCGGACCGGCCGATGGCACACGATTCGATGCTGCTCACCGACGAAATCCCCGTCCTCCTGGAAGCCGAGGCTGAATCCGCCTCGGTCCTCGTGGTGGACGACAGCAAGTTGAACCGCCACGTTCTGTCCGATTTGCTGCGGGACGACGGCCACCGGGTTACCGCCGTGAGCGACGCCCGGGAGGCCCTGGAGCTCGTGGCGAAGCGGGACTTCGATCTGGTCCTCCTGGACGTGGTCCTGCCGGACATTGACGGCCTGCACGTCCTGGCCCAAATGCGGCGGGACGCCCGGCTGCGGGAAATCCCGGTTATTATGATCACCGGTCTGGCGGAACTGGAGAGCGCTGCACGCTGCATCCAGATGGGCGCGGAGGACTATATCTTCAAACCTTTCGATCCGGTGCTCCTGCGCGCGCGGATCGGGGCGTCCCTGGAGAAGCGGCGTCTGCGGACCCTGGAGCGGGCCTACCTGGCCCGGCTGGGCCAGGACAATCGTCGCAAGACGGAAGAGATCGAGCAGGCCCGACTCATCCAGGATGCGTTGTTGCCCGGGACCGCGCCCGCGTGCGCTTTTCTGGAAATCGCCTCGCGCCAGCTGGCCGCTACCGAGGTCGGCGGGGACTACCACGATTTTCACTCCCACGGCGAAAATCATCTGGGCTGCGCCGTCGGCGACGCCACCGGTCACGGCGTCGGTGCCGGAACCATGGTGGCCATCACGAAGGCGCTGCTCATCTCCGCGGTCCGGGCGGCGGAAGCCGGGAATGTGAACACCCACGAGATCGTCAACCCGCGCCGCAATCGGCTGCCGGGCGTCGTATCGCACTTAAACGAATCCATCTACAAGACCGGGCTGGGCGAGCAGTCCAACATGGCGCTCATGCTCTTCGACTTCTTCCGCGATGAGCGCGGTGTCCGCGTCCACGCCTCGGGCGGGGCCATGCCGCCCGTCTATATTGTGCGCGCGTGCGGCGTTCTGGACAGCGTCGAAATCTGGGGCGCGCCGCTGGGCATTACGAAGAGCGCGAACCTGGAGTACGACGACATCGCTTTCTTCCTGAATCCCGGCGATGTAATGGTGCTCATGAGCGACGGCCTGCCCGAAATGGTGAATCCCCTGGACGTCATGCTCGATTACGATCGCCTGGAAGAACGCCTGGGTCACATCGATCCCGGTCAGAGCGCGGCCGCCATCCTCGAAGATGTCTGGCAGATCGGCGCCGGTTGGGCCGAGGCCGTCCCCCCGCGCGACGATATGACCGTCGTCGTTCTCAAAGCCAGCTGATCGCTACGCTTGCGCTTGCCGGACGACCGGTCGTTCAAGAGCGGGCAGGCGTCGGTATTCTTTTCTTGCTTCTCTGCTACCGCGACGTTGAATTCGGTCCTCGTCTTAACGACGGACCTCGCTATGAACGCCGAAGCCTATCAGGAGATCGTCGACGTGGTGCGGCGGATGAATCGTGAGCATGCGAACGATCCGCTGCCCACCGTCCCGGATCTGGTGCCGCAACTGGATCAACGTTTTTATCGGGACAGTGTTGCACTAAATGCGGCGTTGAAGGCCCTGGTGGAGTCGAACATGTTGTTCGTCCTGCATCTCGTGGAGCCGGACGAACGTTTGAAGATCGAAGCGGTGAGCGCTTACGTGACGGCCGAGGCTTCCGTGGTGAACGAGCTGCGCGACTTCGCCGACGCGCGTCTGGAAGCCGCCTACGAACGCCAGTTCTATCGTCGCCGCGGCGCGGCGAGCATCATTAAAGAACTTTTTCCGGAGATTAAGAAATACAACAATTCCCCCCTGGGCCGCATCCTGAACGCCGCGGTGATGCTCGGCCAGTTCGCGAGTGTGCTGGACCGGGATCCGAACTCTTACTCGGAAGCCGAAAAACGCCGCCGTCTTAAAGAGTACTTCGCCGAAACTTACGAGGCCCCGGGCCCGGATGCCGCGGCCCCCGCGCCGCCCGTGGATGAGGACGGAGAACCGCGCCGCGCCGTGGACGCCGTCGCCGGTCTCGAAGCCGAGGAGATGGATCTTTCCGGGGCCTGGGGCGAGGCCGTGGAAAAGTTCGGCGTGGAGTTTCTATTGCGCATTCATTTCCGCAAGCACGAGTTCAACAAGATCAAGTTCCTGGTAAATACGCGCAAGATCGCCCGGGAGACGGATTTGATCTTCATTCGCGATACGGTGCGCACGTTGCAGACTCGCGCCATGGAAGGCCGCGACCCGCAGTTGCGCGGTTCCATTACGGCCATGCAGAATCTGTTAAGTTCCGTGCATGTGAAGTTACAGATCATTCAGCTGGAAAAAGAAGAGAAGGGGCTGTAAGGCGGAAGCCCCGAATCATGGGGTAGTGCTTCGGGTTCTTTCTTACGATCCGGTGCGATTAAGAACCTCAGATGTCCGTCCCGGAACCTTTTGCCAGGTGCGGGGTGCCGTTGAAGTTCACGACTTCGAGCGCGTCCAGGTCTTCGGAGTACTGGAAGACAGTCACCGACGTGTTCTGAATAAAACGCATGAGCCGCAGCGAGCGGGGGAGATCCAGACCGAACGCTTCGCCCACCATCAGCGCGATGGGCGTGCCGGAGCTGATGGCGATGTGTTGTTCGCCGTCGGCGGCGGACTGCAAACGTTCGCTTAGCTGCGCGAAGGCACCGCGGACGTCGGCGTGAAACTGCGCGAACGACGGAATGTCCGTGCGTTCGTACTTGCCGGCGACCCAGGTTTCGAGGATGCGCCGCAGTACGGAGATGTAGGCCTCTTTCGAGACGCCGCGCTTCTCGCTGTCGCGCAGGGACGACAGCCATTCGCGGAATTGATCGCGGAAGTTGTCGTCGTCGTGGCGCAGTTCTTCGGCGATGCCGAACCAGATCTCCGGTGTGATCTCGTCGAGGCCGGGCAGTTCGTCCGCGGACGGGGCCGCCTCGCCGTAACGTTCGGCGAAGAGTTCGTAGGTTTCACGCTGACGGCCCAGGCTGCCGTGGGCCGCGCGATCCAGGCGCAGGTCTTCAGCGGCGAAGTGATCGCCCAGGGCCCGGGCCTGGATCTCACCGGCCGGGGTGAGTTTGTTGTAATTCTGTCCGCCGGCCTGGCCGTGACGTACGAGATAAAGTCTGCGTGCCATAAGTAAATCTTACTGAAAGTTAGCGGGCTTACTCCAGGGAGAAGCGCGGGTTCGAGACGGCCAGCGTCTTTTGCAGCGTGTCCTTCGCGTGTTTCCAGATTTCCGCGTTTTCGGGACCGATCTTTTCGTTCGCGATCTTCTGCGCGAGCTTCGCGTTCAGTTCGCGCGTCGCCGCCATCTTTTCCATGTAAGATCCCGCCGCCGGCACGCCTTCGCCGAGCAACTTCGCCAGGTTCGCCAGCTCTTCGTTGAGCAGGCCCTCGCCCTGGCGCAACTCCCGGGCGACGACGCCGAGCATGTTCCAGCTCACCAGCGTTTTGTAGGCCAGGGCGTCGTCGTGTTTTTGTGCGAGCGGCAGGATCTCTTTGATCAACATCTCCGCGATGGCGTCCATCAGGTCCGCCGCTTCCGGTCTATTTTGCATCTTCGATCAACCTCATCGCTTCGTACTCCATTTCACAGCAGCGCCGGCCGATGGCGGCGAGCTCAATGCCCCGGTCCGCCCCGGAGAGATGGCGTTCCGCCTGCTGGATCGATCCCACCGCCCAGCGCACGTTGCCCATAATTTCCCAGAAACGTACCTTAGAGGGATCGATGCCGACGTCATTGCCGCGTTCCTTCGCGGCTTTTTCGTAGGCCTCGTAAAACTCCGGCCGGTCCGCGAAGCCGCCGACGTGTTTCGCGGTTTTGCCGAAACGCCAGTCGCGCATGCAGATCCAGGCAATGTCCTCGTGGCGATCGCCCCAGTGCGCGAACTCCCAATCGATGATGCCCTGCAAACCGTCCGGCGTTACCATGAAGTTGCCCGTGCGAAAATCGCCGTGCACGAAGACCGGCGCATCGAGCACCGGGGCGTTGGCCTCGCACCAGTTCAGCGCCAGTTCGATGGCCGGATGAGCCTCGGGCAATTCCGCTAACAAATTGCGAACGTCAGTTACGGCGTTGACGGCGAACTCTTTGGATCCGGCGGGCGTATTCGCGCCGTCGCCGAGCACACCTTTCAGTTCGTCGTCCGCTTTCGCCGGCACGATGTCGTGGAGCGCCGCCAGGTTTTTCGCGAGATCCTGCGCCAGGGTTTTCCGCACGTCGTTCAAGCTGCGGTCTTTGACGATGTAACGCCCGCGCGCGTTCCCGTCGATGCGTTCCATGAAGTAAAACGGCCGGCCGATGGCCGCGGCGTCGGCTTCGAGCCAGTAGGGTTTCGGAGTCCGTACGCCGTTCGCGTAGGCCGCCGCCGCGACGATGTACTCTTCGCGCCGGCCCAGGCTGGCGAGCAACGACGCGCCGGCGTCCGTGCGCAGGACGAGTTCGTAGTTCCCCGCTTCGCTGCCGCCGTCCACCGCCAGGTCGACGAGATAGTTGTCCTGGCAGGCTCCGCCGGAGAGCGACTTCATGTGCGTGATCTCAGCTTTGCCGCCCAGGCGTTTGCTTAAGTACTCCTCAACGTTTGTTTTGAGTTTCGCGCTTTCCGCATCCATCCTAAAAGTCCTCTTTGCCGCTTAAAAGATTGCGGCCGATGACCATCTTATGAACTTCCGACGGTCCGTCGGCCAGGCGCGCGGCCCGGGCGTCCCGGTAAAACAAAGCGAGGGGCATGTCCTGGCTGTAGCCCGTGCCGCCGCAGATTTGAATGGCGTCGTCGATGGTCTTGCACAACGTCTCGCTCACGTGCCACTTCGCCATGGATACGACGTGACGGGCGTCCATCTCGTTCTGGATCATCCACGCGCTTTTTAACGTGAGCATCCAGCCCATCTCGATGTCCCGGGCGCGCTCGGCCATCATCCACTGAATGCCCTGGTGATCCATGATCTTCTGCCCGAAAACCTCGCGTTCTTTCGCGTACTCCCGCGCGATTTCCAGTGAGCGCCGGGCCAGGCCTAACCAGCGCATACAATGAGTTAAGCGCGCCGGTCCGAGACGCACCTGGGATAAGCGAAAGCCCTGGGCCGGTCCGCCGAGGATCATGTCCTCGGGCACGACGACGTTTTCGAATTTTAACTCGCAGTGACCGCCGGGGCCGTGGGAACCCATGGTCTCGACCTCGCGGACCATGGTATAACCCGGCGAGTCGGTGGGCACGAGAAAGAGCGTCGACTTACGAAAGCTGCCGCCGACGCGCGCGAAGACGATGAGAAAGTCCGCGCCGTTCGCGCCGGTGCAGTACCACTTGTGGCCGTTTAAGATGTAGCGGTCGCCGTCTTTCACGGCGTTGGTTTGTAAGAGCGAGGGGTCCGAGCCGGCTCCCGGCGGCGGTTCGGTCATGGCGAAGCCGGAGCGAATCTCGCCGGCGATGAGCGGTTCGAGAAAACGTTTGCGTTGTTTCTCGTTGGCCGCGTGGTTCAGCACGTGCATGTTGCCTTCGTCCGGCGCGTCGCAGTTGCACGAAAACGCGCCGACGGCGGAGCGCCCCAGTTCACTGAAGATGATCGACGTGCCTACGAGGTCCAGGCCGAAACCGCCCAGGTCTTTCGGCAGATGCGGCGTCCACAGGCCGCGGGCTTTCGCTTTCTTACGCAGTTCATCGGTGACGTCTTTCGGAAAACGCCCGTCGGCATAGTCGAAGTGTTTCTCCGCCGGAATGCATTCCGAGTTGATGAAGTCGCGGACTTTCAGTCGCAGTTCCTGTACTTCCGGTGCTATCGCAAAATCCATGTGTGTTTCCTCTAAAATAAAATCGCAGTGTGCTTAAATCAAACCTTGCTCTTTTAGTACCTGGTCCTGGATCTCAAACCCTTCGCCGATCTCAGGCAGCTCGTACTCTTCCCACATCCAATCGCCGATGACACTGATCACCGGGGCTTTCGATTCACCGGTGATAATTTTTTTTGCGGCCGCTTTTAAGTCGTCGCGGTTCGTGGGGCGATGCGGTGTGTCGAAACGATCACCGAAGGCCGCGTCCTCCTGCGAGAAGGCGTACTCGAAAAAGAAGTCCGAGAACTTGCCGCCCTTGTCTTTGTAGCGCGCGCCCAGGTCCTTCAACTCCTGATGCGGGGTCTTTCTTAAGGCGCGTTGTAACAGCAGGCCGATGCCGCGCGTCGCCGGGGAACGGAACGTGCCGCCGCGAATGGCCCGGAACTGCCCCGGTTTCCGGAACACGGTGTAATCCAGCGCGAGCTTGGCGTAGGCCATGGCCCCGTAGCCGACGCGGGTATGCGGCAGCCAGAAGAACGCGGAGTAGCCGACCGTCACCTGCGGTTTAAGGAGTTCCGCCGTGCGCATCATGGGCGTGTACGAAAATGCGAGGGCCTCCCGCACGTCTTCGATGGGCGCGGCGGGGATGGGATAACCGATGGGACCGAAGGCGGGCGTAAAAAACAAAGCGGTGACGGCCCCGGGCGCTAATGTACCTCCGGCGTAACTCAGCATTCCGTCCCGAATCTTTTCGGGAGCCTGCGCATCGTTCAGGTCGATGCCGGGAATGGTGTGATCGTAGCCGTCGATGTTTTTATCGCCGGACGTGGTGCCGATGACGCTCGCGCCGCCGGCTTCGCGCGCGGCCTCAAGGGCGCTGCGACCGGCCTCGCTGCTGCCGCCGACGATCAGGATGTACTTCGAACTCAAGTCAGGGCCTCCGTAATCAACTTTAAGTGCAAACGATAGTGACGATGTAGATCGCGCGGGCGCAGTTCCCCGCCGGTGTGCCGGGCGAGGGGCGTGCCGTAAAAGATGGTGAGCAGTAGCTGCACGACTTCCCGTTCGCTACAGCGCGCGCCGATTTCACCGGAACGTCGCGCTTCGCTTACGTGGTTCGTGAGCAGGTCTTTCAAATGCGGAACTTCCAGGTCAAAGACGGCCGGATCGTCGGGGTACAGGACCGCGCGTTCCGCCGTTTCGATTTCCACGGGCGGCGGCGGTACGGTGAGCGCGGCGATCCAGCCGATGAGATCGAGAAACACCGCGGACGCTTCCCGGGCCTCGGCGGCGCGGCGAAACAAACGATCGAGGGCGCGCAGGCCGGCGAGGGGCTGGTGATGCTGCTCCACCGCGCGATGAAAACACCACAGGCGCATGAAGTAATTGAGCAGGTCGTCTTTGCGCGGAAAATAGTTGAAGAAGGTCATGCGCGAGACCTCGGCCCGTTCACAGATCGCTTCGACAGGAAGTTCGGCGAGTGAAGACGAATGGCCCCGGCCGATTTCACGCATGGCCGCATCGAGCAGGGCAAGCTTCAAACGAGCGCGCTTGCGTTCCCGCAGGCCGATGGCCGGAGCCGGTGTCGCTTCCACATTCACGCGGCCAATCGATCACGGAAAAACTTGTCCTGCAATAAAAAAATATACCCGAGTATAAAATTATTTCATCGGGTGAGTGCGCGAGCAGGCGTGTGCCGGGTTGCGAAATCTGCTTGCCTGATATAAGAATGCGAAGCAATCTGCGGCATGGGCGAGACGCAGGAAGAAGCGACAAAGCGGGATTTTCGGAAGGGTAACATCAACTTCGACTTTCTGCAACCGGAGCAAAAGGTCTTCGATCGCCGGCTGGAACGTCGCGGGCCGGATCGCCGTCGGGGCAAACGCGAGGGCAAGCGCGGCCTCTTCGATCGCGGTCGCCCGCCGCAGCCGGTGGGCCTGGTGCAAATCGTCCTCTGGATGTGCCTGTTGATTGTATCGACGGCGGGCGCGGTGTGGATCGTGTTTCTCGGCGAGTCGCTGGTTATGTTGTTGCTGTTGCCCTTTGCCCTGGCAATGGCGTGCTGGTCGTTGTTGATGGTGGTGTTGTTTCAGGCACGGCCCAGGTGACGGCCGTCACTGAAATCGTTGGAGTTTGTCGGGATTGCGCAGGGCGAAGATTCCGGCAATCCGATCGTCTTCCATGCGAAAGCTGAACGCCGTAACGGGCCGGCCGTTTGCATACAGGACCCATCCCGGCGCGCCGTTGTACCAAACATTGCGGAAGTGCGGTTCTCCCTGCAGCGCCGGGCCGATCCTTTGCAGGAGAAAGTCCATCACCGCGCTGCGCCCGCGAATGACTTCCAGCGCCGCAGCA
This sequence comes from Leptonemataceae bacterium, assembly GCA_965227295.1. Classification (GTDB taxonomy): domain Bacteria; phylum Spirochaetota; class Leptospiria; order Leptospirales; family Leptonemataceae; genus JANSYA01. The sequence goes on from OZ245742.1 coordinate 2,736,009, forward strand.
GCTTTGCCGCCGCCGTCGGATACGAACTGCACGTCGTCTTTCAACAAACGTTCCAGGTCTTGCATCGTACCATGTTTGGTCGCCTCAAAGAAGGCGGTGCTCAGCCGCATGTATTGTTCTCGGTTCGGAACCTGCGCTGACGCTGCGCGTTGTTCGGGACGCAGGCGAATTTTTTCCCGGGCGCGACTGGCGAGCTTCCGGCACGTCGCCTCCGATTTATCCAGGGTGGCCGCAATCTCCGTAAACTGCATTTGAAACAAATCGTGCAGAATGAACGCGGCGCGTTCGCCGGCGGACAGACGTTCGAGCAGGACCATCAAGGCCATGGACACGCTTTCGTCCAACTCAAGATCGCTTTCCGTTTCTTCGCTGACGTACGGCTCGGGCAACCACGGGCCGATGTAGGTTTCGCGTTGGACCCGCGCGCTTTTGAGATGATCGAGCGCCAATCGTGTAACCACGCGGGCCAACCAGGAAAACGGAGCACGGATGTTTGACTGGTCCGCGTGGTGCCAGCGCAGGAAGGTTTCCTGCACGATGTCCTCGGCCTCGCTGACCGATCCCGTGATTCGGTACGCGAGGCCCATGAGCCCTTTGCGGTGCGATTCGAAGACGTCGACGGAGTTTGATGTCATGCTGCTTCCTGCGCCGGCGGCCGGACTACGATACCGCGATTTCGATGAGCCGGCAACTCTTTGCGTAACCGACGGCCCGCTTGATCGTGGGAAAGATCTTCGTGGTACTGATGCAAAGACCCAGTTCCAGAAGTTGGCCTTTATCAAAGCGGGCTTCGATGCGTTCGATTAGAGCTTGGTCGCTCAGGTTGTTGGCGGCGACGGCTGTCGCAAAATCGTAAACGTCTCTCAGCGCTTCCGGCAGTTCCGCGGGCGTACGGACGGCCGCGCTCACCAGTTCGCGATCCACGCCGGCTTCCAGTGCCATGCGCACGTTCAACTGCAAACACGCGCCGCAATCTTCGCTGCGCATGCCGGCCAGCTTTGCGATCCAGAAGTCGTCCCGGTCGAGCAGCTCGCGGTGGCCGGCGAGCGGCAGGAAGGCGGCAAACTTTTCGTATCCGTCCGGCGACGTCTCCAGTAACTCACGCATGTACGTGGAGTCGTAGTCGTAATGTTTTTCGAAGTCATCGATCTGTTGACGATGTCCCGTTGTATTCATAAGTATTTCTCCGTTAAATGTTAGTGGTTTTCCAACTGCCAGGTCGTCGCCTTAAAGTACTCGCGATTGTGGATGTGCACGTCCCGGCGTTTGTCGTCTAACTCCGGCAGGTCGTGGCCTGGAAATACCAGCAAGTCCGGTTCCAGTCCGCAGTCGAATACGATGAGGCCGGCACGCGGGTGTTCCACGACAAAGGCCGGGGCCGGCCACGTTCACCGGTGAGTAGCAGCCGGCCGCCATGAGCGCGACGGCGATCATCACGCACGCTCGAATCACATTTCGTGATCTATGTATAAAATCTGTCACAGTCTTTCCTCCTGCGCCGGACGATTCGCGACTGCGATTCAGCCGGTGCTACGAGAAAGACGATCGGGCGCGGGAAAATGTGACGGGTTCGGACCGTGAGGCCGATTTTTTTACGGCTCGCTGAATCAGGCCTCGAAGCGGATCTTTCGGCGAATCCCGTAACGGCCTTGACCTCACTTCTCTCGCAAATCACTCAAGTGCGACCACTCGGGACCGGGGGGATTGTGCAACCAGTAGTTGCAGCGCTGGATGTACATCGAACTTACGGCGTCGTCGGGCAGAGAACGTTGCACGCTTTCGAAACCGGCCAGGGCCGCGGCAAAGTCGGCGGCCTTGTATTGTTTCAGAGCGGCGTCGTAGGCCGGCAAAGTGCGGCGTTTCTTTACGATGGAGTCGGCATCTTCATGGTCGTAGACCTCGAACAGGACCGAGGCGTTCTTTTTGCCTTTGAGGCGGACGTGATCCAACTCGCGTAAGTGAAAGTTAGCGCGATCTTGCAAACGATACGCCGTCTCGCCGGAGATTAAAATCGCCACACCGTACTTCTTCGTCGCCGATTCCAGGCGCGAAGCGGCATTCACCGTATCGCCGATCACCGTCGTACTCAGGCGATCCTCCAGGCCCAGCGTACCGAACATCGACATGCCCGTATGCAAACCGACGCCGATGTGAACCTCGGGCTCGTTTTTCGCCGCGCGTTCGCGGTTGAACTCGCGTAACTCGCGCATCATGTGCACCGCGCCGCGCACGCCGTCGTCCGGTGACTTCGGAAACAGCGCCATGATGGCGTCGCCGATGTACTTGTCGATGAAGCCGTTGTTCTGCATGATCGGCGGGGCGATGCGTTCCAGGAGTTCGTTCAGAAAACGGAACGTTGCCGCCGGATCGAGGCTCTCCGAAAGCGTCGTGAAGCCGCGGATGTCCTGAAAGAGGACGGTGATCTCGCGATCCACCGCATCTCCGCGGTGGATGTCGCGGATGGTTTGTTTGTGCAGAACGTCCAGGAATTCGTTCGGCACGAATCGCGCAAAAGAATCGGTAAGTTTCTTTTGTTCGTCGTAGAGCATGGCGTTCTCCAGGGAGATAGCCGCCTGGGTTCCCAGGATCTCCAGGAGTTCCACACGATCCGGCGTGAACGCGCCGATGGACAGGTTGTTTTCTAAGTACAACACACCGGCGATTTGTCCGTGCATTTTGACGGGCATGCACAGGATGGAACGCGCGCCGTGATGGCTGATGTAATCGACCCGGGCGAACATGCCCGTGGTTTCACCGGCGGCGTCGGCCAGGACCACCGGCTCCCCCGTGCGACGCACATACTCGATCAACGGCACCGGAAGTTTCGAGGAGGCTTCTTTCGTTTCCAGAGGAATGTGCATCAACGAACGCGAGATGTTGCGGCCGGGATGTTGCTCGGCTTCGATATAGAGTCGCCCGCTCTCGGCGGATGGAATCAAAAAGAGCCCGCGCTCGGCGCCCGCGGCTCGCAGGAGGATGCCGATCAACCGTTCCAGAAGCTTTTCGAGTTCGATTTCACCGGACAGCGCCTGGGTCGCCTGGAGGACCGTGTCGAGGTCCAGGGAATCCGTGGTGCTGCTCGTTCGCGTGTTTTCCACAACGGTACTTTCGCGTAGTTTCCGGGGAATCCGGGCGCCGTGTTCATGGGCCATTGCGGCGCCCAGGAAGTTCGGGTAGTGCTTCGACAGGTTTTCGGTTTTGGCCTGGGCACCCCAGCGCGCGTAGCCGATGCGAGCATCGTTTAAGTACGTGCGGGCGATCTTTTCCCGGCCCAGGCGCAGATAGAATTCTCCGGCCAGCTCGTTGCCCAGGGCCTCGTCATTCAGAAAACCGTTCGTCCGGGCGAGAGCCAGGGACCGATCATACATTTCGGCTGCGTGGCGTTCGTCCCGGCGTTCCGCGGCCAACTCCGCCTGGAGCAACGATACCGCGTGAGCCTGGTTGTGCGGGCAGCTCTCGTGCCATTCCTGGAGCTTGCGTAACTTTTGATTTGCAGAACTTAATAAAGCGCGCCGTTCTCGTCCGGAGGCGCTCCGGGCGGCTCCGACTTCGACCAGGCCGGAAATGAAATACTGCCGCGCCTGGGAGAACGATGAGGCCGTATACTCCAGGTATCCCTCGGCCTCCCGGGAAGCGCGGAGGGCGCCGGGAATGTCCCGGAAGAGAAACGAGAGATAGGCCTGCATGCTGTACGTATAGAAGATGCCGCTCAGGCCGCCGAGCTGCTCGAAGATCATCTTTCCGACGGTGGCGGAGAACCGGCCGCCGTCCAGGTCCGTGGGTTCGTGCGCGGGGTCCGTACCGCGAATGTTTGCGAGCACCTGGCCGATGCAGTCCAGGTGGTGGGCCATTAAGTGTTGTTTGTACGCACCTACGGAGACCCGGAGGCGCGAAAACTCGGCGTCGACGGTGTCCAGATTCGCCCCGCGGAGCAGGCCGTAGGTGATCATGTGAAACACGGCGTAGGCGTAGTAGACGTAGTCGCCGCTTTCAAGACACATGCGCGCGGAGGACTCCAGGTCGCGAATGCTGTTGTGAATCGGTTCTTTCCAGTGCTGCACGAAGGCGGCGTTCGTAAAGAGCACGCGATGGCGTACTTCCCTGGCGTTGATGAGATCGGTGAGTCGCAGCGCGAGACGAGAGGCGCGCACACCTTCGTCGATGTGTCCCGAGGCACATTGCAACAGGGCGTAGGCGGAAGCGATCGTGGGAGCGTACGGCGTGAGGCCGTTCTCTTCAATGAGTCGCATGCCCTCGTGGATTAAGAGCGGCATGTGCTCCGGGCTGGCCACGTAAGCATTGGGTACGATCAATCCGAGCAGGCGCACCGCGGCGGCATGGTGCGGATCCTGCATCCGCGGTAGATGATGAAGTTCGCGGATGTGACGTTTACTGGAGAACATGCGGCCGAGGAGTTGCGAAAAAGACGGCCACTGGTTGCCGGGGTCCATGGGGATGCGTACGCCGAGTTGCTCCAGAACGTCGAGTCCCGTCTCGAGGCCCTTGCGCAAATCACCGACGCCGTTGTAGGCGCGGATCTGTTCGTCGTAAACGGGAATGCGATCGAGCAGATTGTGCGTGCGATTCAGGACTTCCCGTGCGAGGTTGTGGCCGTCCGCGGCCCGGCCTTCGAGAAAGAGGATCTCCACCTGTTCCCTGTGCAACGCTAAGGTTAACTCGTACGCACTTTGCCAGGGGTCCTCGGGCAGCAGGGCGTGTCCGGACTCCACGTACCGGGCCGAGGTTTCATAGGCGGCGGAGCGTTTCGCCTTGCGGGCCGCCTCCAGGTTGAGCCAGGCCAGCTCCAGGCGTTGCTCCGTACTCTGCAACAAAGCCGCGCCCAGGTTGAGGTGATTGACGATGTCGATGAGGTGTTCGTCCCGTTCCTCCGCGGGGATCGTGCGCAACAGGTGCCGGCCGACAATCACGTGACCGAGAATCTTGCGGTCCTCATCCAGGAGGACGTATGCCGCCTGGAGGACGCGATCGTGCATGAAGCGATAGCGAACGGAGAGCAGCGCCTGGTCTTCGCCGGCGCCGGGTCGCAAAAGAGAAAGTCCGCTCTCATCGACCAGGGGGACGATCATGCCTTCTCGCAGCGGTGCGGCGAGCAGGCGCGCGGTTTCGCCCTCGGTTTTTTGATGCATGATCGCTAAGTTGTAAAGATCGAACGTTTGTCCGATGCACGCGGCCAGTTGCAGGACCGCCTGGCTCTCTTCCGGCAATCGCCGGATGCGTTCGGTCAGAAGATCGGCGACGTTCTCGGTAATATTCCGGGAACGGATGCGCGGCAGGTCCCACTCCCAGATTCCCTCGGCGGAGTTGAAGTCGATGAGTTTGTCCTGGTATAACGTACGCAAAAATTCATTTAAGAAGAACGGATTGCCGCCGGTCTTCGCGAGCACCAGTTTCGCCAGGGCCGCCGTCTCGTTAAGCCGGGCCTGCAAGGCGTCGGCGACGAAGGCTTCGACGTTGTCCTCGCTCAGCGGGCCGAGCAGGATGGCCTCGGGTTCCCGGGACGAACGGGCCAGGTCCACCGCGAGCTGCGTGATGGAACGCGTTTCCGCCGTGTCGCCGTCACGATACGCGCCGATCAACAGGATGTGCCGCGTATCGGGATCCGTGACCAGGCTTTTGATCAATTGCAACGACGCGGCGTCGGCCCAGTGCAGATCATCGAGGAACAGAACGAGGGGACGATCGGCATCCGCGAAGCCGCGGACGAATCCGCGAAAGACCGCATGAAAGCGGTTCTGGGATTCCGCGGCCGGTAGTTGCAAGGCCTCGTCCTGTTTGCCGATGATCAACTCAATGTCCGGAATGACGTCGGCGATAACCGAACCGTTCGGCCCCAGGATCTCCCGCAGTCGCCGCCGCCAGCGATCAATGGAGGCTTCGGATTCCATCAGAATTTGCCGAACTATATCACGAAACGCCTGGATAAAAGCGGTATACGGAACGTCCTGCCGCAGCTCGGCGTAGTTTCCGGAAATGAAGAAACCGCGGTGTTCGGCCACGTACCTTCGGACGTCGTGGACCAGGGAGGACTTGCCGATGCCGGTTACGCCTTTGACCAGCAGGAAGCAGGTCTCACCGTGGCGCGTGCGGCGAAAGAGATTGCGCAGGGCGTGAATCTCCTGCTCGCGGCCGTACAAACGTTGCGGCAACAGAAATTTACCGGAGATGTCGCTGGCGCCGATTTCGAAGTTCGAAATCGAACCTTCGTCCTTCCAGAGGGCCAGGCATTTCTGTAGATCGGCCTTTAGGCCGAAGGCGCTCTGGTAACGATCCTCGGGATTCTTGGCGAGGAGCTTCATGATGATGTTTGCGATGGGCGCGGGAATTTCATCGAAGCCGTCGCCGGCGCGGTCCCGGCTACGGCCGAGGACGGGCGGTTCGGGCTGAACGGCAATGTGACAATGAATGATTTCCAGGGGATCGGTGTTGCCGTCGATCAGGAACGGCGGGCGGCCGGTAAGCATTTCGTAGAATGTGGCACCCAGAGAATAAAAATCGCTGCGCTGATCCACCGTACGATTCATGCGGCCCGTCTGTTCCGGTGAGATGTACGGCAGCGAACCTTCCAGGATGCTCGCGGATTCGTCTTCGGAAAACGAAGCGCCGGCATGGGAGCGCTGCTGCCGGGAGAGCAGTTTGCTGATGCCGAAGTCTATGATCTTAATATCACCTGTGTCACGGTTAATAAGAATGTTCGCCGGCTTCACGTCCTTGTGGACGATGTCCTGGCCGTGAATGCGTCCGAGGGCCTCGGTGATGCGAATGGCCATGCGCAGAAAGGCGAGGACCCCGGGCAGGCGACGCTTCAACATGCTGCGCAGGGAGTCGCCGCCCGTATCTTCCATGACCAGAGCGAAGCCGTTGTCGCAGGGTTCCAGGGCCATCACCCTGGGAACCTCTTCGATGCCCAGGCCGCGGGCGATTTCATACTCCCGGCGCAGTCGATTCAATTCCTCCGGGCCGGGGAACGGAGACTTCAGTGTCTTAATGATCAGCGGGTGCGGGCTGTCGTCGTAGTATCCGCGGTAGATGCGGGTCTTCTCGCCTTCGTGAACCAATTCCGCAATCCGGTAGTTTTGCAGGGTGATTCCGTCCATAGTGTTCTGAGTCGCGGCGCCGTGCATCTCTGGCCTCGTTAAACTTCCGATGAATGATTGTTAAGTATAGACTGACATTCCTTAACTATTATTTCGGCGCATGCGCAGAAAATGCGAAAATCACGCAAAATATGAAAACTGCGCAGTTGTTGAGATTTCGAAACTAATACGATGGTATTAGTCGGGCAGGGGGCGACCGGTACGAATACGGGGCCGATTCAGTTCCGGAGTTCGGACTGTTTTTTGCGGCCCTTTTTGCCGAGACTACCGGCGAGGAACGCGGCCAGGCCAGGGAAGGCGGAGCCGAGTTTGGTAAGCACGCCGCGATAGCCTGGAATCAGGACCTCCGGCGGTTTTTTGGGCAGCACCTTGTTCAGGATCACCCGCTCCACGTCTTCGACGGTCAGGAAACGATCACCGGAAAACGTGAGCGCGGCTTCGTCGTACTCGACCTGGAGGTCCAGCATCGGCGTTTGCACGGCGTCGGGGCATACGACCGTAACATACACTCCATGAGACTTAAGCTCCTGAGCGGCGGCCAGGCTGTAGCCGCGCACCGCATGTTTGGAGGCGCTGTAGAGGGAAATGCCCGGAATGCCGGCCACACCGGCCAACGACGCAAAGTTTACGATGTGTCCGCGGCCGGCCGCGACCATGATTCGTGCGGCGGCCATCATGCCGAAGATGAGGCCTTTGCTGTTGATGTCCAGGTGGCGGTCGACCTCTTCCGCGGGGCTTTCGTGGCAGTAGCCGGGCTTGATGTAGCCGGCCACGTTGAAGAGCACATCGAGGCGGCCGTGTTTTTTCCAGACGCTGTCGAGGAACTTTTTCCATTCGGCGGCTTTGCGAACGTCGAGTTTTTTTGTTTCGAGGGACCAGTTCTTCTCTTTCGCCAGGGCGGCGAGGGCTTTTAGGCCCTTGTCGTTGATGTCCGTGGCGACGACGTGCACCCCGCGTCGGGCGAAAGTTTCCGAGAGTCGCCGGCCGATGCCGCTGGCCGATCCGGTAACGATGTAAACTTCTTTTGCGTTCACGTTAGTCTGCCCTGGCGATGCGTCGCTCCACTACGCCGCGGCCCGGCGGCCGCGTTTCGAAGACGCCTTCGCGGCCGCAGCTAACAACGTCCCGTGTTCGATGGGGCCGAACGTAAACGTCGGTTTGATGCCGGGAAAGCCCCAGTAGCGCGTGAGTTCGGAGGAGGGCACCACGTTAAAGAAGCGCTCGTCCCGCGGTGAAGGCCCGGCGAGTTCTTTCTCCAGCACCATGCTGATGTACTGGTCCAGTCCGCCTTCTAATGTATTGCCGTTGAGGATTACCTCCATGCCGGTCTTCTTCGCGTAACTTTTTACGCCCGGAATCTTAGAATGGAGCGGGGAGTAGCTGTCCGCGGAAACCCCGTTTTCGCTTGTGACTAACACTCCCTCGGGAGTTCTTACGGCCAGGCTGTGGTTGCCCTCGGTGTGACCCGGCGTGTGAATGAAGGCCACGCCGTCGCCGAGCATCATGTCGCCGTCGAGCAGGATGATCTTCGCCGGGTCCACGCCCTCGGTTCCGTGCGGGCAGTACCAATCGGCCTGGGGCGGGAGCAGGCCGCCGTCGGCCGATTCCCATTCCTGGCGCATCACCAACAGCTTCGCGTTCGGAAAGAATGCCGGTCGTCCGCCGAACTCCGGCGTGGTGCCGAGCCACTTGCGGAGTTCCTGGGTGTGCAGATGATCGTACGAAATGTAGTCGATGTCCTCGGGGTCCAGGCCCAGGTCTCTGAGCACGTCCTCGACGGTGGCGAGGGTCGGCGCGATGAAACGCCGGCCGAGTTCTTTGAACGGGCCGAAGGAATCGGCGAGCCGTTTGAAGAAAGGCGTCTCCGCGTTGCCGGTGAGGTCCGACGGAGAAAAGAGCAGGGTCTTAATGCCCGCGCTCGTTTGATACTGGACGACGAAGAGGCGATTCAGGATGTGCATGAACGGCGTCGGCAACGAAAACGCATTCAGCAAACCGTACTTCGTGGGATACGGAGCGCGAATCAAATCGAACGTGCGATAATACAGGGCCGGCGGTCCGTCGTGCATCTTTTCGCGCAGGCGTCGCGCGGCCCGGCGCACGTCGTCCAGGCGATTCTGCGGCACCGACGAAGAGCGTGCGCCCTTGAAATCGGGGATGCGTTTGATCTCGGCGGGGACTTTTGCGAACTTACTGCGAGCGGCCATGACTGAGGGGAACGCGGATTGACGCATGTGTCAACAAATTACTGCGCGGCCCCGCGCGATGGTTGGATGTCAAAGAGATCGCGGCGTGCATTTCAGTCCCGGTATTCCACGTTCACCGGAAACTCCGCGGCGGCAATTTCAGCCACGTAACAGGCCTTGCGAACGTTCGGAGCCGGATCACCGAAGCGGGCGTTCGTGCACGCCACACGTCGGCCGCGCGAAGTTTTATGAAAGGCGAAGTTTTTGTTAGATTCTCCTGAACCGTACTTAAAGAGCGCGGTCTTTGCTTTCACGGCGCAGTTGCCGCCTTCGTCGGCGCACTTCAGCCAATCGAGGGGTTTCGTTTCGCAGCCGCCGTTCGGACAACGCACTCGTTCGCCGCCGGAGACCAGCTGTATCGGTCGGCCCGGCCCGTCGCGAAAGAGCACCTGGAAAGACGGTTCGCCTGGAATCGCGCACAGCCCGTCCGCGTCGCAACGTTCCCAGGTCAGCTCCGTCGGTGCCGTGTCTTTTTTCTCGACGCGCACGCTGTAATAGTAACGCTGCGAACCCTCGAAGTGCTCGGGCATGGCGGCGACGATGAGATAGAGCTGCCGATCGCGTTTCGTCGCGCGCACGCTTACAAGGCCGTCGCGATGATTGCGCAACGGCACATCCGTATAACGATCTTTGCCGGGGGTCGATTTCAACACGCGGGCGCGAAAGATCGCGGGGGTTTCGTCGTCGCCCTGATCGTCGCCGTCGATGTGAAACGTATAGATTGCATCGCTCTTGTTGTTGATGCGAATGACGTTGTAGCCCCAGCCCCGCGGCGCGTGATTGCGATCGGGGCGAATGTTGCCGGCGTTCGTGCCGCGATCCTCCAGGACCGCGACGTACTGCTGGCGGTCGTTCGGATAGTTGCGCATCTCACGCGCGTACTCGCCCTTCGCAATCGAGCGCTGCTCCGGTGTAAGAAAGGCGAGATCCAGGGTCACCTCCGATGCGAAGTCCAGCCAGTGCTCGCGCAGTTTGTTTGCGCCCAGCTTTGTGTAGAGATAGTGCTGCGGCGATGTGGTGATGCCGGCGTAAGAACTGTTGCCGACCACGAAGCGCGGTACGCCCTTGTGTTCGGTCAAGTAGAACAAGAACATGTTCATGGAATACTGGTGCATGCCGCGGCCCCAGTTTTTGACCTCGGCGTTAAAGAATTCGGAGTGCCACATTTGCAATTGCGGATGATTCACGAACGAGTACGCGCCGGGAAAATTCCAGGGGTGCCCCGGATAACGCACCGCCGCGTTCCAGGAAGCCGCCGCCTCAATGAACCAACCCGTGTCGCCGCCGTAGGGCAGCCGGCCGCTGTACTGGAAGATGTGAAAGCCCTCGTGACTGAGGTTGATTTTGTCCGTGTGGGCGCCGTAGGGCAGCGTCATGAACGGGTTCTTGAATTTATCCGTGCCCACGCCGTTGCCCCAGCCGTCCGGAAATACGTCCTCGCGCGGATGGTGGATGTAGATGTTCACATAGTTGCCGCGGCCGACGTTGGGCGGGTCCTGCATTTTGTAATCGTTCAACGCCTGGGTGCGGACCGCGTTCAGTTCTTTCAAGGCTGCGCGAGCGTCGTCGCGATGATCGTACTTGCGGTCCCACCAGGCGATGAACACGCCGTCGATGAGATGTTCGCAGCGCCGCGTATCGCAGAACTCGGTCTTGATCGTGAGTTGCCGCTCTGAAAAGCCGGGGCTGTACACGAGGAAAAGAAAAGAGAACAGGATGATCAGCTTGCGCATGTCGAACTCCAGGATGTGCGGACGATGTTGAGTTGGACGAAACAGCGGCGCAAAAGTCATCCCGTTTTTGCGCTTTTCAAGAGATACGTTTGCATGGTCGTCGTGCGTGTTCATAGAGATTTTTGCGGCAACCGCGTCGCAAACAGAAACCACAGCGAAACGATCAACCAGCACGCAAGCGTCAGCTCCGCGCCGAGGGAATCCGGATAACCCGCGAGAAAGGCGGCGCCGGACGCGCCCACGCCGACGCCGAGAAACACGGTGCCGTGCCGCAACTTACGCGCGGCCAGGCCGATCAGTAAGATTGCCACGCCGAACATTAGCGCGATCATATGCATGCCGCCGTAGAACAGCGCGAGCGTGAGCGCGGCGTTGTCCGCTGTGTTCGCCGTGATTCCTGAGACCGGATACACCAATCGTCCCTGCACCACGCACGCCATGAGCATGAGCGGCACCGCCGCGGCGAAGATGCCGCAGCCACTGATCGTGAGCGACGGCGTCTCATGATACAAAGCGCGAAAGATTCCCGCAATGCCCGGAATCAAGAGCACGGCTCCGATGCCGAGTGCCTCGTTGCTCAGTGCGAGTGCGAGATAGTGTGATTCGACCCACGCAAACATTGCGCCGGGTTCCGTGGGGATGGGCGCGCTGAGGTACTCCAGCACGGCGCGCCCGCCTAAAAGCAGGGAGGCGAGGATGAGCGTGATGCGGTCGGGAGTGTTCATGATTGCGCGGAATCGTGGATCAGGCTGCTCGTGCTCAGAATCATGGAACGCGAACGGAATCTGCAACACCTTCTCGAAAAAAATTGCGGGCATTGCCGGTCGTCGACACCGCACCCGCGTGCAATTTCCCGTCGCTCCGGTGCCGCCGCCGGGAAACTCGCGCCTTTGCGAATCGCAGAAGCATCCTGTAGCATCGGCGCATGACCATCACACTTCATCGTCCGCAAGCTTCTTCCACATCGCTCACACCCGCTGCATCGATCGCGCCCAATCATTTCGACGCATCTCCCTGGCGGGACTTCTTAACATACTATCAGAGCAACCTTGACGACCGTCACTATCGCGCGTCCCTGGCGCGGCTCGATCACGAACCGCCGTCTCGTTCGCTGGACGCATTGCAGCGCCGGCAATTGCTGCGGAGCCTGGCCGTTTTTCAGCTCGGCGAGTCCGGTGAAGGGCGCATTGCCCACGAGATCGACGGCGTGAGGTACCGCGGTATGGACGATACGTATCGCCGGTGCCTGAAGTACTTCGTCGCCGAAGAAGGTCGCCACGGCGCCGTGCTCGGCCGCCTCATCCGCCGGATGCACGGGCCGCTCTTGTCGCGCAACTGGACCGCGGTGCTGTTTACGGCGGCACGGCGATTGATGGGCGTGCGCTTTAAGCTGCTGGTGCTGTTCGCGGCGGAGGTCGTCAGCATGGTGCCCTACGCGATGCTCGCGCGGCGCGCCGGCCGCGGCCCGGTGCGTACGATCTTGCGCGCGATTGCCCGGGAAGAACGCGCGCATCTTAAGTTTCACGCGGCTTTCTTTAAGAAAAATGCGCGCGGTCGCGCAGCACGGATGATGACGGCGGCGGTGTTCGCGGCGGTCTGTGTTGCGGCCTGCGGCGTGGTCTTAATTGATCACCGGCGTACGTTTGCAGTACTGCGCATTCCGCTGCGCCGCGTAACGGGCCTGTATGCGGTAACGATTCGCCGCGCGCTGCGGCTGTTGCTCGCAGCGGAGGGGGGACTCAGTAGTCTGCGGCCTGCGGTAACTTTCCGGCGGCCGGCGGCGTAGCGCCGTGTTTCTCGGCGTACTCGGCGTCGTACTTCGAAGCGCACTTGGCTTCGACCTTCGTGGCGATGAGCTTGCCTTCTTTTAAGTGGCCGTCCACGCGGACGGGGGCGCTGTCGGTGAAGGTGTCGGGGAGCTGGGTTTCGCCCGTGAAGTGGACCGGCAGTTCGCGCCCGTCCTGTTCCACGATGAACTCGGCCTCGTCGCCGTAACGCAGGACCGACCCGGGTTTCACGAAACCGCGGACCCGCAGTTCGTCGGCGGTGTACTTTCGCGGATTGTCGACCACGGCGGTGGTATCGACGATGACGATGGAGTCGGCCGAGCTGCCGGTGCCGAAGGCGAGCAGTCCGAGCGAACCGAGGATTACGAGGGCAATGATGAAAAAGCGGGCTTTCATGTAGAACGTCTCCGGCGCGGGCGGTATGATGTTGGACGCGCGGTGCAAGATCAGGGTTTCGCGAATTGCGAGGCGCGCAAGTAGAAAATCAGCGCGCGCCCGGCGGCGTCTCATCTTTCAATCGCGCTCCGCGAGCAGCAGAATGGAGCGCACCGGTTCCACGAGTTCGTTGCCGAGGACAGCGACGCGCTCCAGGACACCGCGTGCCACGGGCCAGTTGATATCCTGCAACCATTCGAGTAACTCCGGCAGAACGGCGATGACCCCGGCATCGCCGACGGTGTGCAGTCGTTCTATAGATGCAAGATCGGATTTGTGTGCGGGGACAATGATCAACGCTTTGCGTCCTTTCATTCCAGATACCTCCGCTCACGATCCGCTCCCGAACTGCGGCGCGTTTGCTGTTGACTTCTGATCCATCGCACTTGCTCTTGTTATCATGTCCGAACTATCGCGCAAAGATTTTTTGAAGAACGCGGGGAAGGTTGCCGGTGGTGTCATCGGTGCCGGAGCGGCCGCGGGCTTCGGTTATCCGTTGCTGTTTACCGGTCGTTATCAACAGCAATTCCCTGAGTTGACGGAAAACCAGGTGAACCTCGATCCGAACGGACAGAGCGTGTTAATTCTCGGCGGCGGCCTCGCGGGACTACAGGCCGGCTGCGAACTGGCCGATCGCGGATTCAAAGTCACCATCCTGGAAAAGAGCGGCGTGCCCGGCGGCAAGCTGCGCGCCTGGAAGGACCACCAGTTTGCGAAGAAGTACTTCCCCGACGGCTATACGCGCGAACACGGCATGCACGGCATCTGGGGTTTTTACAAAAACCTGCGCGAGTTCATGGGCCGGCACAACGTACCCATCAATCGCATGGCTGACGAGCATTCATTCTACACGTTCATCAATCGCGAAGGCCAGTACGACATCTTCAACAAGATCCACACCGCCACCTGGCGCCATCCCTTCGATCGCATTCAAATGATGTTAATGCCCGGGCCGCACATCCCGTCGGCCTTCAATCCCACGGAGCCGCTGGATACCATGACCTGGGGCAACCTCCGCACCATGATGAAGCTCTGGGGCTTCGACTGGTACAATGATCGCGAGCGGCTTTACCTGGATTCCATGAGCTTTCACGAGTGGGCCGTGCGCGGCGGCATGCAGCGCGCTTACATCAAGCACTACTTCGACGCCGTCGCCGAGATGGGTTACTTCATGACCGCGAAGGAAGTGAGCGCGCTGGCCATCGCCAACTTCATCAAACTGCCCAGTGTGCCCCGGGACGCCCGCGTGGATTACTTCCGCTGGCCGCCGGACGAAACCTTCCTCGTGCCCATGGTCAAACACATCGAAAGCAAGGGCGGCCAGGTCGTCTACATGAGCGAGGCCACCGGCCTTAAAATGGAAAACGGACGCGTCGCCGGAGTGTATACGAACCAGGGCCTGCCGAAAAACAAAAAGGTGCGGCGTTGTCGCGCGTGCGGCGGCATCATCGAGGGCGATCATCATCACGACCACTGCCCGTACTGCGGCGCGCACCATGAGATGCTGGAAGTCCTGGACGGCAAGGGCAAGACTCCCGGCTTTTACAGCGCCGATCACGTCGTCGTCGCCATGGACGTTCCCGGCGCGCGAAACTTCGTGGCGAACACGCCGTTAAAAGAAACGGACTACTTTCGAAAGATCATGCGACTCAGTACGGCGACGATCCTGTGCGTGAACTTACTCTACGAAAACACCGACGCCTGGGAGAACCGCTTTCCGGATCGCAGCAACATGAACGCCATCGATTTTTTTCCCACGGGCATGAAGGTCCTCGGCTGGACGAACAACTGGTCCTCCATGCAGATCCCGCACTTGCGCGAGAAGCGCGTGGATTTGATCGAGGTCCAGGTCGCCAACTGGCAGCAGTTTGCCGGCTCGTCCTGGCGCGACATCGCGGAGGCCGTGCACAAGGAACTGAAAACCATCGTCACCAAATTGCCGGAGCCCTCGGATTTTTACGTAAACCGCTGGGACAACTACACCGGCTGGCGGCCCGGCGATGAACTGAATCGCCCGGGCGTGCAGTCGCCGGTGGAAAACCTCATGTTCATCGGCGACTGGGTCTTCGTGCCGCAGCAGTCGGTGTTCATGGAACGCACGAACGTCGCGGCGAAGATGCTCACGAACCTGTTGCTGGACAAGATCGGCCAGAGCCGGGGCAAAATCAAAATCCTGAAGAGCGGCACGCCGGACTGGCCGGTGGATCTCCTGACTAAGTTCACGAGTGTGAAAGTTTAGAAAAAGATATGACTCCGAGGACCGAGCAATCGAGGAACAAAACGGAGCAGTGGCGGTAGCAGGCCGGCCGGCGGGATATGATCGCACTCATACCTGGAAAGACCATGCGCAAAATCTACTCTTGCTTCTCCCCCTCGTCCCCTCGGTCCTCGGAGTAAAAAAAAATCAGAACCACATCATGCAAGATCTCAGCAACGTATATCTCCTCATCACGAAAACCATCGACGGCACGGCCTTTTTCGTGCAGCTCCTGGTGGCCGCCGCCGTCTATTACCTGGAGTCTTCCGATCGTTTTCACCTGGCATACTCCAAATTTCGCAAGGGCGGCGGTCTGCCCACGCGCATCGGCATGCTGATCATCTACGGCCTGCCGTTGCTTACGGCCGTGGTTTGCTACAACGCCATGTTCCGACCGGACAGCGTGTATCACATCGTGCTCTTCGTGGCCTTCGTGGCTCACTTCGGCAAACGCATCGTAGAGGTTTTGTTCGTGCATCGTTACTCGAAGCCCATGGGTTGGGGCACGGCCTTCGTGATCGGCGGACTCTACAGCTACTTTGCGCTTTCGGCGCACTTCCAGCAGAACATGATGCTCTCTCCCTTCGAGGGCGATACGCTGCCGCTGTTTCCGCTCCTGTTCGGCGGCCTCATCTTTCTCTTCAGCCAGGCGCTGAATCTGTATCATCATTTGCTGTTGCGCAATCTGCGCAAAGCCGGCGAAAGCGGCTACGTTGTACCGCAGGGCGGGCTCTTTGCGTACGTCACGTGCCCGCACTACTTCTTCGAGATCCTGGCGTGGATCGGTTACGCGATCATGGCGCGACATTTGAATATCTGGGGCATCGTGTTTATCATTGCGGCGTATCTTGCTGGACGCGCGCGGCAGACCAGGGAATGGTATCTGGAGAAAGTTCCGGGCTATCCCGAAGAACGTAAGGCCCTCGTCCCCTTCGCCTTCTAGCCAGGACCAACGCTCATGCGATTCAACGGCTCCATCGTCAAACAGTTGCGGGAGGACCGGGAGTGGACGCAGCTCGAAACGGCGAGGCGTCTCACCGCCACGGGCAAGTTCAAGGGCCGCACACGCCAGCGCATCCACCAGATCGAGTCGGGCAATCATGCCAGCGCCCGCACCATCTGCGCCCTGTGCGAGGTCTTCGACGTATCGCCGAACGTGTTCTTCGAAGATTAGTCGATCCGCAATTATGAAACATTCCATTCAGTCCATCATCGTACCCGCAGTCCTCTTGATCGCGACGTCCCTCGCCGCCGAAACCCGCACGTCCAAAGAGGTCTTCGGCAAATGGCTGGACTGGCAAAAACTGCACAGCGATGTCAATCTCTCCGATTTCGCCGATGAGCAGGTCAGCATGGACTACGCGCGTCATCTGCACGGCAACGTGCCCGAGGCCGCGCGTCCCCAGATCGCCACGCTGCTGTCCATCCCCGCGGCCCCGTCGCCGCCGGACGCCGAATACGCGAAGATGCGCAACGCCCTGCGCACTACTATAGAAGAAATCGACGACGACGTGCCCGACCTCGTCGATCGCATGCGCAAGCAGGGCTTCGTGCCGCCGGGCCTGGACCAGCGCGAGCGTGAAGGCCCCTTCCGCGATGTAACGACGAAGTACCGCGAGACCCTGGCCTGGCTTTTGCAGCCCGGCGACGTGAATACCGCGGTCTTCCGGCGGCGGGCGTTGCGCGTTGCGGCCGCGAATCGTTTTTTCGAGTACTGCTTCGTCGACCATCACGCGCACTTTCGCCGCCTCGTCGGGAACAAGGCGAATCATCCCATCGGAAGATTTCTCTATGCCAACATGTGGTACAACCTTTCCGGGGACGGCTGGCGCGTATGGCACACCGATGCCCTGGCGCGATTGCGCGAAGCCTCCGCGGACGGCGACGAGATCGTTTACATCGCCGGCGGCAGCGACATCTATCAACCGCTGCTGCACGGGGTTCGGAAGCTGACCGTCATCGATCCCATGTTTCCGTCGCAGACGAAGTACTACAGCGAGGGCTGGGAGTTTCTTATTCGCGGCAAGAGCACGGATACAACCCTCGCCGGCGTGGGGGATCGCATCGTCTTCAGCGAAGAAGAGGTTGCCGGTGGATTGGTGATGATCCGACGTTCGGTGAGTGCGGAGGGTACGATTCGAACGGGCATCCTCTCCAACGATGCCAGCGAAGAGTATCCCGAGACCGTGACCGTCTGGGACCTGCAGAACGCCGCGGGCAAACGCATCGGTCGATTTACCCTCGAACGACGCTTCGCAAAACAGGAAGATTTTACGAACCTGAAGCGCCGGCGACTGCTCATTTCGTTCAACGAGCTCGCTTACGTCGCCGCCGCCGGTGACGACGGCTGGGGCCTGGACGTCGAGGCCTTTCCCGGTAACTTCGAGATCGAGGTCAAGCAACTGCGCCGCCCGGTGTCGCGCCGTACCATGATTAACATCCGCTCAATGAACACTACGGATTTCTATTACATCAAGCTCGGTACGTCCGTAGACTGAGGCGCCGGAATGGCCGTCGATCCGCGTACGTCTCCTCCGGTCGATCTGCCGCCGGAGTTCCTGCCCCGCCCGGTGTACCGCGGTCGGCCGGTGCGGCGTTGTCCGCGTTGCGCCATGGTGGAACGTCACTGTCTCTGCGCGGAGATCCGTCCCGCACACACGCACTGTCGGTTGCTGCTTTTTCTGCACCGCCTGGAGCTCAAGCGTACGACGAACACCGGCCGCCTGCTGCTTCTTGCGTTAAGTAATAGTGAGGTGATGTTAAGGGGCCTGCGTCCGGAATCCGCCGCCCCGCCGGCCGAGGCACCGCGAACATTCTCGAACGCCTTCGTCCTCTACCCTTACGACGACGCCGAAGAACTGACGCCCGCCACGGCGGCCCGGCTTCTGGGGCAGGGACCGCCGACGTTGATCGTGCCCGACGGCAACTGGCGCCAGAGCGCGAAGATCGCAAAGCGCGAACCGATATTGCGCGGCCTGCGCCGGTTCCGCCTCGCCCGCGCGGCCGACGGGCCGTCCATCTACACCCTGCGCCGTCGGCATCGCGAGGACGGCCTGTGCACCCTGGAGGCGACGGCCCGGGCCCTCGAGCTGATCGAAAACGCCGCCGGAAGAGACGGCGGCGGCATCCGCCGGGACCTGGAAGCGTTGTTGCGTACCATGGTGGATCGCACCGAGGACTCGCGCAACGGAACCCGGCCGGCGCGCCGCATGTAAGCTATGGGCAGGGGGCCTCGTCGATCCATACCGGTCCTGTCGCGGTGACGCCGACGAAGAACGCCGCCGCCCCATCCTGCTCAGCGTGAATTGCCTGCCCCGTCTTCGGAAGGGTGAGGCTCAAGTACTCCGGTGAGGTCGACACCGCCTCCGTATTTGCCACGGTGGCGTAGATCTTTACAATGATTTCCGTGGGCGTTTCCGTATGCTCCGGGCGGACGTGAAAATCCAGGCGCTCCCTGCGCCCGCAACTGACAGCCGTGAATTCGCAGCCCCCCGGGCAACGCCGCGCAGTGGGACAGCCGTTGCCGGCTCCCGGGAGGGCTTTGTAGGAACTCTTACAAATCTGGGCGGGTTCGAGGCCGTGACTGCGCAGGATACCCAGGTCCGTGCGCGCAGGGGGATAAGCCGCCATGGCCGCCACGAAGCGAGTGCTGTCCGGAAAGCCCTGCGAAAAACGAATTCGGTGGCGGCGCGGAAGGAACTCGCCGTTCGTGAGGACCAGTGAAGCCCGATCGATGGCTTCCTCGCTCCAGGCCACTCGCCTGCCGTCGTGTTCGTACGTCCCGGGGCGGACCATGGCAACCAGGGGATGTACCGAGTAAGCCTTGCCGCTGCCGGCCGAGAATGCCGTGAGAGTGACATCCGGCGAGAGCCAGCGCGAGAGTACGCTGTGCTCGTCCGCGGGAGCGCGATGGGCCGGAGCCTCGTAGGCGGAGGCGCCCCAGGAAAACAGTGCGAGGGCCAGTGCTGCCAGGCCGCTGAAGCCGACGGCTCCCCCGGCCCAGGCGGCCCGGGCCACGCGCGGTGATTCCGCCGCCGTGCAGGAACTCCGACCGCCGTCGATGCCGGTCAGGCCGCCCCAGAACGCCGCGGTCAGGTAGAACGTCGGCAATATGTAATCCACCTCCTGGATCAAGGTGGCCGTGAGAAACGACGCGAGCCCCAGGGCCACGAGCAGGCGCAGGTCCCGTGACTCGCCGGCCTGACCGGCGTTGTGCCAGGCCGACCGGCCGATCGCCGCGAGCAGCGCGAGACACACGCCGCCGTGAATCAGCCCCAGTTCGGCAAAGAGCTGAAGATACAGATTGTGCGCCGTATCGTAGAGCACGCCGTCACCGGCGGCACTGCTCTCCACATATTCGCGAATCAACTGAAACCAGGCGGCGTAGCCGTGCCCCGTCCACGGAGCCCGGACGATGAACTCTCCGGCCGCGGCCCAGATGCGCAGGCGGGGTTCGGCAAGGCCGAGAACGTACGCCGCCACCAGAGCGACGACTGCCCCACTAATCGTCAGTAAGATGATGTTATGCGGACGCAGCAGAAAACCGGCGGCGCCGGTCTCGCTCAGAGCCGGTACGCGCCGCCGCAGGACGTAAACGCCGGCCGTGCCGATCATGAGCGCCGTCATGATCCAGGCGCCGCGCTGCCCGGTCACCAGCAGGGCGGCGAGTACGGCGAGGGCGGCCACGGCGCGGAGCAGGAGTACCCGGTGGTGTCTCGCGGAATCATTGTTCGTCAGCAAGGACGCAAACCGGTACAGCACCCAGGCGAAGAGCGGTCCCAGATACGGCCACACCCAGCTCGGATTGCCGATGATCTGGGACATGCGTCGGCGACCCCAGGCGTTGAACATGAGATTCTCCGGAAGCAACTGCTGCAGGCCGGGCAACTTCACGGCGGCGAAGATCGCGGAGACGTAGCCGACGAGTACCACTGTTGCGCTCGCGAGGATCAAACTCGTCGCGAGGACCGCGGCGCCGTCGATTCGCCGCCGGACCAGAACAAAGGCCGACATACCGTAGAGCACCGCCGCGGTGAGCGCGTAATATGTACGCAACGCATAGTGCTGATTCACGCCGGCATGGAGCCGGCATTCCAGTTGCAATACGAACGACTGCAAAGTGTTACACGGCACCCACTGTTGCGAGGGGATGTGTTGGAGCGCGGATACGGCACGCGGCCCGGTCCACGCGCACAGCACCAGGAGTACGGCCGTACAGAGTAAGAGTTCACGCCTCGATAGCGCCGCCTGGTTGTGTCGGAGTACACACAACGCCGTGCACATGCAGGCCAGGCCCGCGAGAGTCGTAATGGGGCCCGGACCATGCGATGGATTGACCGCGCTTAGCAGATGTTGAAGAAATCCGAGCGAAACGATGAAAATTCCCGCTGTTTTTCGGGAAAACCAGGGGCCTTCGAAGACACGCATAAAATTATTGATTGATCTATTCCCTCTATTTGCAGATCTTTGTAGTATGGCCACGAAAAAGAAGTCGAAAGCAGCAAAAAAGACGGCAAAGAAAGCCAAAAAGAAGACAGCGAAGAAATCTTCGAAGAAGACCGCCAAAAAGGCGGCAAAGAAAACCGCGAAAAAATCCACGAAAACCCAAAAGAAATCATCGAGCAAAAGCAGCGGTTCGTCTTCCAGCAGCTTCGCCGCACCGGCGCGCTCCTCGGAACCGGATGGTGAGTTCGTCTCTCTCTCTTCGTCGCCGTCACCGTCTTACAGCAGCCCGTCTCCCGCGTACAGCTCTCCGGGAATCTCCGAGGAGGAGAATCAGGGATCGCTGGGACGAGTCGCTCTCCTGGCCGTGCTGGGCGTCGTCATCGCCGTATTCATCGTAATGACGTTGACCGGCGGTGACAGCGATTCCGTCGCCGACGGTAGCGACGTTGAGAAGAGCGCGGTGCAAGAGCCGGCACCGGAGCCCGAGAAGGCAGCCGAAGAAGCCGCCGAGCCGGAGCCGGAAGCCGAAAAAGTTGCGGAACCCGAAGCGACTCCGGAACCCACCCCGGAAGCCGGCGAGCGTTCTTACACGGTGAAGAGTGGCGACACGCTCTGGGGCGTGGCGCAGAGCCAGTTGGGCGACGGCGGACGTTGGAAGGAAATCATGCAGGCGAACAACCTGCAGTCACGGGAACTGAGCGCCGGCCAGGTACTCAAGCTTCCGAAGTAATCGAATCCTCTACAATCTTCTCCATCGCGGGCAGGCCTTCGAGAAAGAGGGCCGGCCCGGGTTGGAGGATGATGCTTGAGTGAATTTCGAACAACCGATCGTCGCGTACGGCCGGTGTCGCTTGCCACTTCTCTTTCACCCAGTCGAAGTCCACGGCTTTGCCGCACCACGACCCCACAATCGCTTCCGGCCGCCGGTCGGCCACGGCCTCCACACTGACAATGCGATCCTTCGCCAGGGACGCTTCTTTAAGTTCGCCGTAACAGTCTTCGCCGCCGCAGATTTCGATCAGCTCTGAGACCCAGCGAATGCCGGTGATCACCGGCTCGTCCCATTCCTGAAAGAAGATGCGCGGTCGCGTGCCGTTGTTCCGGGTGATGCGTTCCGTTGCTCGTGCCTTCGTCGCCTGCATGGCCGCACGCCAATCGTGGATGAGCCGCTGTGTGTCCTCCCGGCGGCCGACGATCGTGCCGATCAGCAGCATGGCGTTCAGAATCTCCTCGATGGAGCGCTGATTCAGAATCAAAACGTTCAGACCGGCCTTGATGAGGTCCCGGGCGAACTCGGCCTGGATGTCCGAAAAGCCGATCACGAGGTCCGGTTCCAGCTTTTGGATCTTCGACAGGCTGCCGGAGATGAACGCCGAGACGACGGGCTTTTCCTGCCGGGCGCGCTCCGGTCGCACGGTATAGGCGGTAATACCGGCGATGCGATCTTCCTCGCCGAGCAGGTACAGGAGCTCGGTGGTTTCTTCGGTGAGGCAGACGATGCGTTCCGGCAGCATACGAACAAAAACGCCCCCGGTTTCCCTGGGGCAAGTACGCTTTCGCGCTGGATGGGGGGATGTTTAGTTTTTTATATGTTCTTGCCGACGTCGTTACGGCAGCGTACGGCATGCCGGCATCGCACGGGAATTTCTTGTATTAGCCTTATTAAAAGTTAACCCCGCGCCATTAGTGAATTCAGGCACGGGGTTTCGGGAAATCATTAACGCTTTTTAACTTTTCTACTATGAGGCAGTCACAACTACGCTTTATCCTGTCAGTAACCAGTGCTTAAACATTAGTTGTTGATTAAGGGGTGTGGACCAGCGGGACCCGCAAGATATAGGCGTTGCTATCCGTCCCGGTGTAGATGGAGCGACCGTAAACGAAGAGCGCGTTCTCTTGAGGTACGTAGAGCGGAGACATCAGCACTCCGAAGCCGCCGCCGCCGGGGGCGTTCAGAACGTGCGTGACGCAGTCCGTCCCGTCGCCCTTGCAACTGTAGATCGTATTGCCGGGGTTCGGGGCCGGATTGCCCGGGGCCTGGTATCCCGCAAAAAACAGTCGGTCGGCCTGGGGCGCATAGGTCATTTCGCGGAGATGATTCGCGCCCTGCATGGGCGCCGAGACAACTTCGCTGCAATTGGTGGCGTCGCGGTCGCAGTTCGCAATCACGCTACGATATTCATAGGCCGGATGTTCGCGATACGAACGTGCGGAGATGTAGCGATCGTTTTTCCGGTCCAGCGCTGCGAACCGGTTGGTGCCCGGGACCACGCTGTTCCTGGAGCGCAGCACGCATTGAGAGCCGGTGGCCGTGCAGGCCAGGGTGTCGTCCGTTTGGCTAATGCTCAACTGGACCAGCAGCCGTCGCTCTTTTTCATCGAGAACGGGATGAATCTCCATGGGATGGTTTACGGGCAGGCTGCGGATGCTGCACTGGCTGCCGTCCGTTTCGCAGCGATACAGCACAGCGGAGCCGATATCGGGGTACGAAAGCCAGTGATAGCCGGAGACGATGACCAGGAGCTTGTTGTCGAGGGGATCGATGATTGCATCCACGGACATGTAACTAGTCGGGTTCAAATCGGGGCCGGCCAGGGTTACCGGCGCATCGCAGCTTGAAAGGTCCGGTTCGCAGTTCAATATATACTGCCCATCGTGTGTGGCCTCGACGAAGATCACACGATTCGTCAGCGAGTCGTACGTCGCGTCCTGAGCATTCCAATGAGACGACGACGAGAGGTTCGTGTTTGCCGCGAGTACACTCTCATCGCAACTTCCCACGAGCGATGCGGGGCAACTGACTCCGATGCTACCGGGGTCTACCAAACCGCCGATGATCTGCCGGTAGCCGCGCCCGATGACTTTTGCGTCGACGCTGGCGGTCGTGAGCACACCGGAACTCGTGCCGTCGATTGCCGCGACGGCCATGCCGGAGGGATCGATGTCATAGTCGACGAGCATCGGTGCGTCGGTGTCGTAGAATAATGCGTAAGTGGTCACGCTGTTTCCGCGCCGGGGATCCAGCAGGATCTCGACCGTACGATCAAAGGCTTTGCCGTCCGCCGTGGAGCTGACCGTGATGGTCTGTGGTTCGTCGTAGCGGGACGGTTGAAACGTAAGTTCCTGCGGCGATACATGAAAGCCGGCGGTGCCGTCGGTGGCGCGCACAACGCTTACGTCGAACTTCACCGCGCCCTTCGGACGATACTTCAAACGGACCTGGAGTTCGGCGTCCTGGCCTTCGTCTACCGCGCGGTCGCCGTCGACAATGAGCCGGAGCGGCGGGTTCCGGCGATCCCGACCGACGAATACGCCTGCGGTGCCGCTCTCCACGGTGCCGTCGCTGTACACGACCAGTTCGAACGTAAGATTGCCGGCCGTGGCGTTGTAGGTCTGCGGCGCCAGGAGCACCGAAAAGAGGCCGTCACTGTCCGTGGTGGCCGTATTCACCCGCGCGGAGCGTACGCCGGCCTGTGCGAAGTTCACCGTCGTATTCGCAACCGGAGCGCCTTCACTGTCGGCCAGATAAGCGGAGATGGATTGCGTGGACTGATTCGTGCTGGAAGTGGTCGAGGGCAGGCCGAGCAGAGCCAGGGCTGAGGCGTCCGTTGCCGCAGAACCGCCGCCACAGGATAGCATGATGCTGACGGCCGAAACAGCAGCGAAGCGCCGGATCAGGGATGGGGTAGATGGGGTCGCGGTCATGTGTCTCATAACTGAATCGTGACAGATTAGTTAGGTCTATCACAAAATTTCGGTTTTTTTCCCGTCGGGCACTTCGGCCAGGTGAATGCGCCGGATGTTTGGAACCCGGCGGTCGTAGGCGAAGCGAGACGCGTTCATCGCGGAACGGATCTCATCAGGGCGTCAGCGGAAAGCGGTACAGGTTCTTTCCCGATCCTTCCCCGCCATACGCATACACGGCGCGCTGCTGTATTGAATACACGGGTGAGCGCACGAAACTGATCGCCCCGCCGCTGCCTGTGAGAAGTTGCGCCAGGCAGTTTGTGCCGTCACCGCTGCAACTGTAGAGGGCGTACCCGGGGGCCGGTCCGGGGCGACCCGGATCGGTGGAAGCCGTGAAGATGAGTCGATCCGCCTGAGGAACATAGATCATCTCCTGGAGGAGGTCCGTGTTTTGCATGGGCGGGGAGACGACTTCCGAACAATTTGTGGCATCCCGGTCACAGGTGGAGACCACGCTGCGATAGGCGGAACTCGGGGATTCCGGGACTTCCCGGAAGGAACGTGCGGTTATGTAGCGGTTGTTTTTGCGATCCAGGGCGGCATGGACGAGATTCGTTCCGTAGCGCGGGCTGAACGTGCTGCGCTGCACGCAGTTTGCACCGCGGTCGTTGCAAACCAGGACGTCCGCCGTGGCATCGAGGCTGAGTTTCACCAGGAGCCGGCGATCCCGTTCATCGAGAATCGTGTGGAGTTGCATGGGCGTCCCCACGGGCAGGCTGCGCACACTGCAACGGCTACCGTCCATCTCACAGCGATACAGCAAAGCGAACGCCGGGTCCGGTGGATCAAACAAACCGAAGCCGGAGATGACGATCAGCAGCTTATTTTCCAGTGGATCGATGAGGACTTCCACGGATTCATACTGCGGCTGATTGGCCTGGCCGGGCAGGGGCACCGGCGTCGCGCAACTGCTGAGGTCGGCCGCGCAGGAAAGCATGTAACGACCGTGTTCGAGAGTGGCCTCAGCGAAGATCATTCGATTCGAGAGCGAGTCATAGACGGCGTCCTGGGCGTTTATGCCGGCGGTGGCGGCCATGGCGGTGCCGGCCGCTAATGTTTGCTGAGCGCAACCTGAGAGCGCAGCATTGCAATCGATGCCGAGGGTGCCGGGGCCGGCCACACCGCCGACGATTTCGCGGTAGGCCCGGGCGGCGACGCGATCCGCGACGTTGTTCGCGGCCAGGACCGCCGTGCGTGTTCCAGCGGCGGCGGCCGCGGCGTCGGCCGTGTCTGTGACATCGTAACCGGGCAGCGACGGCTCATCGCTGTCGTAAAAGAGGGCGTAGGTCGTGACGACGGTTTCCCGGCGGCGCGCGTCCAGGAGGACCTCGACGGAACGATCGTATGCTTTGCCGTCCGCGCTCGAGGTCACGGTGATCGTCTGCGGCTCGTCGTAATCGGACGGCTCAAATTTTAACTGTGCGGGCGATACCGTGAAGCTGTTCGTGCTGCCGGTGAAACGACCGGGGCTGAGATCGAAGAAGACTGTCCCCCTGGGGCGGTACATGAGGCGGACTTCGATGGAGGCCGTCTCGCCCTCGTTCACCGCACGATTGCCGCTGGATACCAGTCGCAGCGGCGGTTCCCGGCGATCCGTGCTGACCAGGATGCCGTCGGTGCCGCTCTCCAGGCTGCCGTCGGTGTAAACGATCAGTTCGAACTCCAGGTCTCCGGCTGTAACATTGTAGGTCTGGGGCGGCAGATCGATGAAGAAAAAGCCGTCCGCATCCGTCTCGCTGGTATAGACGACGGCCGTGGCCCGCACGCCTGCGGTCTTGAAACTCAACGCAGTATCCGCAACCGGTGCGCCGTCGCTATCGGCGAGGTAGGCCGAGACGGATTGCGTCGCACCTGAGACCGTACCGCCTGGAGTCAGGCCGAGTAGAGCCAGGGCGGAGGCGTCCGTTGCCGCAGAACCGCCGCCACAGGACAGCATGATGCTGACGGCCGAAACAGCAGCGAGGCGCCGGATCAGGGATGGGGTAGATGGGGTCGCGGTCATGTGTCTCATAACTGAATCGTGGCAGATTAGTTAGGTCTATCACAAAATTTCGGTTTTTTTTTGCCGTCGGGACTTCGGCCAACTGGATGATGACAGACAGCAAGGGGGCGCTTGCGCATAACCATGCATCCTGGGGTAAGTTATCACCAGTGTCAACGCCCATTGCATAAAGTTCCTGCACTATTGTATGACAAATGGTCAACAAAGAGAAGCCGCCAGCCTGCCCGTCGAACTGCGCGTTTGGGAAGAAAGTGGAAGTTATGTTGCGTTGAGGAACGGCCAGGCGGACCTACAGGTCTTCGTTCGGGACAGCGGCGACACCGATGCCCCGGCTTCCGAGACCCTGCTCATCCTGCACGGCTTTCCCGAATCATCGTACTCTTTCCATAAAAACGTCGCCGCCCTGGGCGAGCGCTATCGTCGCGTGGTGGTGTTCGATTTTCCCGGCTACGGTTTCAGCGATAAGCCGGACTGGTGCACGTATTCGCTCTTTGAACAGGCGGACGCGGCCCTGGCCGTCTGGAAACATCTCGCTATCCGTGGCGGGCACGTGCTGGCGCACGACATGGGCACCAGTGTTCTCACGGAGTTGCTGGCCCGGGGCGTGCGCGGCCTGCTGCCGGCCTGGTTTGCGGACGGCATCCAGTCGGCGACGTTTTGCAACGGCAACATGGTCATGGAGCGCGCGAAGCTGCGGATCATGCAGGTTCTGCTGCGCACGCGGCTCGGCAGGATCATGTCGCGGTTGTCCACGCGGCGCATCTTTCATCGCCAGGTGCGCAGCGCGAACGGCGGCACGGGGCTAACTTCGAAAGACATTGACTTAATGTTCGCGGCGCTGTCTTACAAAAACGGCAAACGCCTGGGCTGGAAGCTCATCAAGTACCTGGACGAACGCGAGCGTTTTCAGAACACAC
This sequence comes from Leptonemataceae bacterium, assembly GCA_965227295.1. Classification (GTDB taxonomy): domain Bacteria; phylum Spirochaetota; class Leptospiria; order Leptospirales; family Leptonemataceae; genus JANSYA01. The sequence goes on from OZ245742.1 coordinate 2,763,693, forward strand.
GCTGGTTGCCGGCGTTGCGCGATGCGGACTGTCCCGTGCGCATCATCTGGGGGGACGCCGACGCCGTGGCGCCCGTGGCGATTGCGCGTTACTTAAAAGAACACGTCTGCCCCGCGGCGGAGTTGAAGATTCTTCCGGGCGTCGGTCATTTCGCGCAACTGGATGCGCCGGATGTGTGGAACGCGGCGGTGTGTGCGGAACAATAATTTTCCATTTTCCCACTTAAAGGGCGGTTGCATTCTTTCGGATTCGGTGTACCATTACGACCGGGTGACAAGGCTTCAAGGATGGATATCTCAGCATTTGCCATAGTACTCGCAGTCCTTTCGCTGCCGGGGTTGACGAGCATCGTCATTATCAATCATCTTACGGTCTATCAAACCCGTACCCCTTTCTTTTTTATTGTTTTTGCATTCATACTGGGTGTTGTAAACTACCTGATCTTTTCTGTTCTGTATTTACTGATCCTGAGTCTTGGCTGCAATCCATTTGGAATCTTTGACGGAAGGCTGGATGTTTGGACTATATTATTGACTGAGAGATCGGATACCTTGCCGTTCCTGGAGATTATCGGGGCCTGGTTCGTGTCAGTTATTACAGGTTGTATTCTCACTGCCGCACTGTCGAATACCGTATTTCTGAGGCTGGCGACGGCTCTAAAGCTTACGAAAAAAGCTGGCGATGACGATATCTGGTTCTATTTTGTCAATGCGGAAGAGACCACATGGGTGTACGTTAGAGATTATAAAAATGAACTAACATACTTTGGCGCAGTCAGAGCATATTCAGAACCATTCACAGAGCGCGAGATTGTCCTGTCGGATGTCTCCGTATATCGGACTAATAATCGCAGAGAAAAAGATACGACTCCTCTTTACGAAGTGCCGAGCGTGTATTTATCGCTCGAAAAAGGTATGTTTACGATCGAGCACGCTATACAGGACTGAATCATGGCAGACAAAGCAAAACAGATCATCAAAGAGAGCTTTCAGAAGAGTAATATTAAGTCTCAGCAGGCGATCCAGAAGAAGCCGGCTACCCCGCCCCCTTCCCAGGATGGTACGGGCAAAAAAAATTGATGCCAGGCATACTCTACAGCGCTTTCACCAGCCAGTACGATTCTTCACCGGGCGGCACATCCTGCAAAGTGCCGAGCACCTCGTAGCCCCGCGAGCGATAGAACTCGTGATCGTGAAGCGTCGAAGTGCTGACGACGGCCTTCGTGCAGTTCATCCCGCGGGCGTCCTCTTCCAGGCGATCGTAGAGTTCGCTGCCCGCTCCGGCGCCGCGGCAATCCTCGTCGATCCAGGTGAGGTGCACGAACAACGCCCCGTAGGCCACGGTGCCGATGACGCCGCCGCGCGGGGCGCCGTCGGCATCTTTCAAATACAGGTTGATTCGCGTGGAGCCGTGCAGTTCTTCGGGGAGCTTCGCCGCCTCGTAGTTCCGCAGCTTCGCGTCGATGTAGATGTCGAGGTTCGGATCGGCCTCGTCGCTGATGTGCAGGACGGGAGCGGGGACCGGCGGGGCTTCGTCCACCGGGGTTGTTTCGGTGGCTGGTGTTTCCGTGGTTTCAGACATGCACTCAGCGCATCTTAAGGCGACGGGGCGACAATCATAATGCCCGGCCACCGGACAAGAAATCGTAATATTCCCAAAAATCTTGAACTATGTGAATGCTTTTTGAAATGGCTTGTCGAAAACGCACGCCCTGGCCTTTGTGCAAAATCATATGCAAACATTATCAATCCTCTCCCGTCTGGTCGCGATCGCAGTATTTATTTGTTGCGCGGGCTGTTCCAATCTGGACGTATTCGGCTTTTTTTCAGAAGAGGACTCGTCCGAGGAAGAGGACATCGCGTTGCTGGCAGCCCTGGGCGGCGCAGTGGTCTACACGGACGCCGTGAGCGGTACCTGCACGGGGACCAGCGTGGGGGCGGTCGCGTTGAGTGAGACGGCCGCGGAGTACTCCATTGCCGGCACGGGTGATGCCCGCGTATTCAGCGATACCGTTCCCGGCTCCAGGCAGCGGACATACATCCTCTACGCCTATGATGTTTCCGTGGGGCTCGATGTTTCCATAGATTTCTGCAATCAAACCTTTGATCGATTCGGCTCCACGGACAACCGTAACGGTGCCGGTGGAGCCGAAGTCTCCGCTTCCAGGGTGACGGTGGCGACGGACTCCGGGCTCATTTTTATTTCAGTGAGCGGCGTGGGCGTGGGCACTTTTCGATTTGATGCGGAAGACATCTCCGCTTTTTCGGACTATCGCGGCGTGAGCGGCGGCGGTTCGTGCACGGGCTTCGACGGTGCGCTGACTTCGGAATGCCTGGACTTCGATTTCGATTTTTTGAATTCGCAGGTCTACTGCACTTCCACCCTGGGTGGCACGTACTTCGCGTCGGCCTGTAGCGCGAGCGCCGTAGAAGGGGAATGCTCTTCCGGTGAAAGCAGCTCATCCGGCGGCGGTATCGTCACGTACGTCGGCTACACGGCGGATTTCGCTTCGGACAGTCTGCTGCAATCACATTGCGATGCGCGGTATCCTGCGTACGTATACGAAAGCACGCCTTGAGATGGCCCCGCGCATCAGCTATGATACTTTTTCTTGTCTTCGATGAGCGAATCCACCACCGACGGGTCCGCCAGCGTGGACGTATCGCCCAGGGAACCGAACTCGCCCTCGGCGATTTTGCGTAGAATGCGGCGCATGATCTTGCCCGAGCGCGTCTTCGGCAGACCCGGCGCCCAGTGGATGACGTCCGGCCGTGCGATCTTGCCGATCTTCTCGGCGACGAGTTCGATGAGTTCTTTCTTGAGTGCATCTCCAGGAGACTTACCGGTCTTGAGTGTAACGTAGGCGTAGATGCCCTGGCCCTTGATGTCGTGGGGATAACCGACCACGGCGGCCTCGGCCACGGTATCGTGTTCCACGAGCGCCGACTCGACCTCGGCCGAGCCGATGCGATGGCCGCTCACGTTCAGCACGTCGTCCACGCGGCCGGTGATCCAGAAGTAACCGTCTTTGTCGCGCTTCGCCCCGTCGCCGGTGAAGTAGTAACCGTTGAACTGCGAGAAGTATGTTTGGAAGAAACGTTCGTCGTCGCCGTAGACCGTGCGCATCATCGACGGCCAGGGAAATGCGATGCAGAGATTGCCGGAGATTTCGTCGCCGGGTTTCCAGGGAATTTCGTTGCCGTCGTTGTCGAGTAATACGGGGCGTACGCCGAAGAACGGTCGTGTGGCGGAGCCGGGTTTCGTCGCGGTGGCGCCGGGTAGCGGGGTGATCATGATCGAACCCGTCTCCGTCTGCCACCAGGTATCGACGATGGGGCAGCGTTCTTTGCCGACGACCTTGTGATACCACTCCCACGCTTCAGGGTTGATGGGCTCGCCGACGGTACCGAGCAGGCGCAGAGATTGCAACGAACGTTTGTTGACGGGATCGTCGCCGTCTTTCATGAGCGCGCGGATGGCCGTGGGCGCGGTGTAGAATACGTTCACCTGATGTTTGTCGCAAATGTCCCAAAAGCGCCCGCTGTCCGGATACGACGGCACGCCTTCGAACATTAAGGACGTCGCGCCGTTACTTAACGGTCCGTAGAGAATGTAGCTGTGTCCGGTGATCCAGCCGATGTCCGCCGTGCACCAGTAGGTGTCGTCCTCGCGATGATCGAAGACGTAGTAGTGCGACAGGCTCGCGCCGAGTAAGTAACCGCCCGTCGTGTGCAACACGCCCTTGGGTTTGCCGGTGGAGCCGGACGTATAGAGCACGAACAGAGGATCCTCCGCGTCCATTTCCTCGGCGGGGCAGTCGTACGCCACGGCGCGCATCTCGTCGTGCCACCACACGTCGCGGGCGTTGTCCCACTTCGTATGATGGCTCTCGCCCACGCGGCGGACCACGAGCATCTTTTTGACGGTGTGACTCCCCATGCGTTCCAGCGCGGCGTCCACGTTCGCTTTCATTTCGATGACCTTACCGCCGCGGAAGCCCGCGTCCGAAGTAATGACCAGCGTCGGTTTGCAGTCGTCGATGCGCCCGATCAACGAGTCCGGAGAAAAGCCGCCGAAGACGACCGAGTGCACCGCGCCGATGCGCGTGCACGCGAGACAGGCGAAGGCCAGCTCAGGGATCATGGGCATGTAGATGATGACGCGATCGCCTTTTTGCACGCCCAACTTTTTCAAGACGTTCGCAGCCCGGCAGACCTCGCGGTACACGTCCTGATACGTGAACGTGCGTGAGGCCTCGTTCGGATTGTCCGCCTCCCAGATGAGCGCGGCCTTGTTTTTCCGCGCCCCGTCCAGGTGGCGATCCAGGCAATTGTAACTTACGTTCAGTTTGCCGCCGGTGAACCAGCGGACCTTCGCTTTCGCGAAGTCGTGTTCGAGGACGCGGTCCCACTTCTGGAACCAGGTGAGTCGTTCTTCGGCGAGCTTTCCGAAAAACGACTCCGGATCGTTGACGGATTCCTCGTACATTTTCTGGTACTTCGCCTCATCGGCCTGGGTGCCGGCGACGAAATCGGGGCGGGGCGGGAACTGTTTGTCTTCGAACATAAGCACTGTGCTGCCACGGCCGTGGCCGATCTGTCTATTACTTTTGCAAAAACGATTGCTGCGAAAAATGAGGCGGGCTTTTTTGGGCGCCTCGCCGCTGGTCCGCTCTCAGCATCCATGCCTCCGCGGACACTTCCAACGTCCTGTTGGTCGCGCGGCGACCGGGCTTTCGGTGGGGAACCAACTGGCGCAGCCCCGACAGGCGGGGCTGCGCCGGCATCCGCCTTCGGCTTCGGTCTCGCCTGGCGGCGAGACTCGCTTCGCGACCCTTCCAATCCCTGGCGCGGAAGAGTCGCGCATCTCAATCAAACCTATGAATCAAAACCAGCGCGCAAAATCATACTGGCGCAAAAACGTAACGTATCTCATCATCTTACTCAGCATCTGGTTCGCCGTGTCGTACGGCGCGGGCATTCTCTTCGCGGACGTTCTGGATCAATTTCGCGTGGGCGGTTTTCCCGTGGGCTTCTGGTTCGCGCAGCAGGGCTCCATCTATGTATTCGTCGTGCTCATCTTCGTCTACGTGATTCTCATGAACCGCCTGGACGACGAGTTCGATGCGGAGGATCGCGAGCGCTGAAAAATTGCCGCGCGCGAATTATTTATGATCGATAGCATTCAGACCTGGACGTTCATCATGGTGGGGCTCAGCTTCACTCTGTATATCATCATCGCCGTGCGTTCGCGGGCGGGGAACACGAAGGACTTTTACGTGGCCGGGGAAACCGTGCCGCCGGTGGCCAACGGTCTCGCCACGGCGGCGGACTGGATGTCCGCGGCGTCGTTCATCTCGATGGCCGGTCTCATTTCGTTCATGGGCCGCGACGGCGCGGTCTATCTCATGGGCTGGACCGGCGGTTATGTTTTGCTCGCGCTCTTGCTCGCGCCGTACCTGCGCAAGTTCGGAAAGTTCACGATCCCGTCGTTCATCGGCGATCGTTACTATAGCGACACCGCCCGCGTGGCCGCGGTCATCGCGCAGATCTTCATTTCGTTTACGTACGTGGCCGGGCAGATGCGCGGCGTCGGCGTGGTGTTCTCGCGCTTTCTGGAAGTGGACATCGCCACCGGCGTCATCATCGGCATGGCCATCGTGTTGTTCTACGCCGTGCTCGGCGGCATGAAGGGCATTACGTACACCCAGGTGGCCCAGTACTGCGTGCTGATCTTCGCCTTCCTCGTGCCGGCGATCTTCATCGCGCTGCTGGTGACCGGTAATCCGGTGCCGCAGCTCGCCTTCGGTGCGACGATCAGTGCGGACTTCGCGCAGCAGGTCAACGCCCCGGCCGGCGCGTACCTGCTGAACGTCTTAGATGATCTTCACCGTGAGTTAGGCTTTGCGGCTTACACCAGCGGGCAAAAACCGACCATCGATGTTTTTATGATCACCCTGGCGCTCATGGTGGGGACCGCCGGTTTGCCCCACGTCATCGTGCGTTTTTTCACCGTGCCGAAGGTGCGCGACGCGCGCATCAGCGTGGGCTGGGCGCTGGTGTTCATCGCGTTGTTGTACACGACGGCGCCGGCGGTGGCCGCCTTCGCGCGCACGAACATGATCGTGAGCGTGCGCGACGTGCCGTACGCCGAAGCGCCGGAGTGGGTGAAGTCCTGGGAAAACTCGGGGCTCATTGCCTGGGCGGACAAAAACGGCGACGGAAAGATCCAGTACGCTTCCGGGGCCGCTTTCGAAGGCAAGCCGCGGTTTACCCGGACGCGCGGCGAACACGGCGAACGTCGCATCGACAATGCGCTCACGGAAAACGAAAACGAACTCTACGTCGACCGGGACATCATGGTGCTCGCGAATCCGGAGATTGCGCAGTTGCCGGCCTGGGTCGTGGGACTCGTGGCGGCGGGCGGACTCGCCGCGGCCCTGTCCACGGCGGCGGGTTTGTTGTTAACGATCAGCACCGGTGTCGCCCACGACCTGGTGAAACGCACGTTCTGGCATCACATCGGCGAAAAGCGCGAACTGCTCACGGCGCGGGCCGCGGCCACCGGGGCCGTCCTCGTCGCCGGCTACTTCGGCATCTACCCGCCCGGCTTCGTCGCCCAGGTGGTGGCCTTCGCCTTCGGCCTCGCCGCGTCGTCGATCTTTCCCATGATCTTCCTGGGCATCTTCTTCCAGCGCATGAACAAAGAGGGCGCCCTGGCCGGCATGACCGCGGGCCTGTTGTTCACGGCGGCGTACATCGTTTTCTTTAAGTTTATTTCACCGGAACTTAATAGCGCGGAGCACTGGCTGTTCGGCATTTCGCCGGAGGGCATCGGGGCCCTGGGCATGTTTCTGAACTTCGCGGTGGCCGGGGCGGTATCCCGGTTCACGCCGCCGCCGTCGGAGAAGATCCAGGAATTGGTGGAACACGTGCGGCGTCCGTGATTGGAAATCCCTTGCTTCAAGTCGTGCTGTTGTTTCTCTGTATGCCATGCGAAGCAAAATGATTTACCTGTCGATCTTCATGGCCGTCGTGCTGGGCGCGCCCGGGCTGCTCTCTGCGGAGCACTCCTGCGAGAGCTATCGCAAGGAGGTCTGCGGTCTGTGCGGTGACGATGCCGAGATCTGCGTCAACGCGAAGGAAGCCGAAAAAGAATGCAAGGCGAAGCCGGAGTACTGCCCGGTGAAGGCCTGCGCCCCGGCCCTCGAAGCCCTGAAACGTATGCCTCCGCAGTACCGGCAGAAGATTTGCACCGAGGACGCGGGCTGATCGGCGCATAGATGGCTTGAACAATCCACCGGGCCGTGGTTCTCTGGTGAAAAGTGTTAAACCATGTCCGCCGGGGCATCGTCCAATAGCGTGCAATTTCCGGCGGAGAGAACCACGGCCATGTCAAAGCAAATCACCAATCGTTTCATCTTTCTTCTATTAATAAGCTTCTTTGTTTCCGGCGCGCTGAGCGGGTTAACCGCGGCCGGCCACGCCCTGATCGTGGGAGTGAAGGGCAGCGCGAAAGTTGAACAGTCAGGCAAGACGAAAGCGGCGCGCAAGGACATGCTGGTGAAAACCGGTGCCGTGGTGCGCACGGCGAAGAAGGCCTTCGTAATGATTCAACTTTCGAAGACGCTCATCGTGCGGGTGGGCGAAAGTACCGTGGTAACGCTCTCGGAATTAAAAGAGGGCGGCAACGGTCAGCTCACGCTTTCGAAGGGCAGCGTCGGTGCAAAGGTCGACTCGTCCACGAAACACAAATTCTCGGTCGCCACGCCCACGGCGACAGCCTCCGTGCGCGGCACGGAGTTCATCGTTGAAACGCCGGAGGAGAATCCGGAAGAAGAAGCCACGGTCCTGGTAAACGAAGGCGAGGTGGCCGTGGAAGACGAGGCGGGCAACAGCGCCGCCGTCGGTGAAGGCAGCAAGGCCGAGGTGAGCGCCGAGGGCCTCAAGACTTCGATTATGGAAGAATTCGAAAAACAAAAGTTCGAAATCTTTGCGGAATTCGAGAAATTAAAGAAACTAAACTACGAAGCCTTCGTAGAGCAGTTACGCCGCAACGAAGAGCTGCGGGAACAAATGCGCAATCGCTGACATGCGAACGCACGGACCCATGCGCGAAATGAAACCGCGAGTCAATGCGTTGCAACCGTTGGTCAACGGTTTGCGCGGCCTGTACTCGTAAAAACTGTTGATGCTCTCTGTGTGAATGTTAACGTCGGTCGCACTATGGGATGGCACATCGGCGTAATCGAAAACGAAGAACTCTATCGCGAACGAATTCACAACATACTCAATATTGGGGATCAGATTGAGTCAGTAATGTTCTGGAATTCCGCGGAGGAATTCTGGAAAGAAAACTCACCGGAGAAGGATCGCCTCGATCTACTCTACGTGGACATCATGTTGCCCAACATGAGCGGCACTGATCTGGTGGAACTCATTTCAAAGGAACACCCCGATCTCAAGACGGTGGTGCTTTCGAAAGTCGCCACGGACGAGGTCGTACTCAAGGCCTTGAAGGGCGGCGCCCTGGGTTACGTGCTCAAGACCGAGCTGGAAGATCTCAACCAGACCACGGAAATCATGATGAGGGGCGGCGCCATCATTTCGCCGACGATCGCTTATCACGTCCTGCGTACCTTTCGCACGCCGCGCAATACCGAAGACGATTCCGATCTTACCAAACGTGAGCGCCAGGTCCTGGAACTCTTGAGCCAGGGCTACTCACCGAAGAAGGCGGCCGACCTGTTGGAACTCAAAGAGAGCACCCTGCGGACTCATGTCCGGCACATCTACAAAAAGCTGAACGTGCGCACGCAATTGCAAATGGTCCGCAAGGCCAGTGAGCTGGGCATCATATAACAGAGCAGGCGCACGCATTGCCGGGTGCGCGGCGCGAACCTGGCAATGGCGCACCCGGGATTCAACATCCCGGCCGTGATCCTGCCGATGCCGGCGACGGCAGCCAGCGCTCGAAGCGTTGCTGTAGTTCTTCCGCATCGTCCACGAGCAGCTGTCGTTGCAACGTTTCCCGCGCGGGCATCGGCTCCGCTCGCAGCCAGCGCCTGAGGAAGCGGCCCAGTTCCCGTTCGTGCCACAAAAAGAAGACCATGTATCCGGACAGCGCCGTCGCGTACGGCCCTTCGAGATCGGCGTGCAACGGTTGCGTACTTTCGCGCGAGCGGCGCATGAGTTCCGGGCGTACGGCCTGGATGCGTTCCGGCAGCGCCGTGCGAATCGGCGCGGCGCAATCGAAGCGCGCGGATGCCGGTAGCTGTAGGCCCGCAAAGTCTTCGAGAAACAAGGCGAGTCCTTCGTGCAACCAGTACGGTGATCCGGGCCGCAGGTCTTCGAGCAGGACATGCACCCATTCGTGACGCCAGTCAGCCGGAGTTGCGTCGGCGGGGAGGTGCAGCTCGCGATGACGGGAATCGTAACGCGCGAGGGACTCCGGTCCCGGCGGCGCGTAGCGCGCGTAGTCCGCGGCGTCGGTATAAAGGATGATGCGAACCGGAGCCGGTACATCGTGCCGGCCGGCACGGAGCGCGCGAAAGATGCGCTCAATGGAATCCCGTGTGCGTACGGCCCGGGGGGCGACGGACGGATCGAGGCCGGGACGCGCGGCGATGGTAATGCCGGGAGCGGGCTGTGAAACTACGGGAAAGCCGCTGCGATCCGGAGAACCCCGGCAGGTCACCAGGGCGAGGACGACAAGGATCGATGCGAAGATCGGCGAGCGGATCGACACCGCGAAGATGCGCCCCCGCGACCGGCGCTCAGTCTTCTTCGGTTTTGAGCTCAATGTCCGCAATCTTTTGCATTTCGACGAGTTCGAGAATGGCGTTGACCTTGCGTTCGACATTGAGCAGGCGGAGACGGGTGGTGTTGCCTTCGTCGATGAACCGGCGATGGATGTTCACGAACTCGGTGATACCCAGGGAGTTGAGGTATTCGACGTGTTCGAGGTCGATGTCGACGTACTCGAATTCGCCCCGGAAGTAATTGCCCTCCTGGAGGGCCCGCAGGATATGATTCTCCCCGTCGATCCTGGGGTGCGTCACTTCAACGTAAAGATTGCGACCGCGTTTTTCTATTCGAACCGGCATTCCGTTGATCAGTCAATCAGCTCTATACAGGGCACAGCCCCGGCTTAATTATACAAGAGAAAAGCGGTTTTCGACCGCACAAATTCTTAGTGACACAATTCATCCGGAAACTCACTGCATTTTGCGCCCGTCGCCCGGAAATTCCGCTGACGATCGTCGCCGGCGTCTTCTATGCGGTAAGTCTCCGCCATCTTCCGTCGTTCTGGATCGTACTGCTCACGCTTCCAGTAATGATTCTCAACTATTTGCTGCTGTACCTGGGGCGGCGTTTCCTCCGGGCGCGCCTTGCTCGCGGGGAACTGCGGATGGGCCTCGAGCTCTTGCTCGCCGCCGTCGCACTGCTCGGCCTGCATCTGACCGACTTTGTGAAAGACGATCTGCTCGCGGCCTGGCTTTCCGCGGCCGCCCTGCTCTGGCTGCTCGCCCTGGCCCGCTTCGGCCGGCCGGGCCCGTTCTACACGGTATTCATCGGCATAATGCTCTTTACCCTGGGAGTATTTTCCCAGCGCTTCGTTTTCCTCGAGGAACGCCTGGCGGCCGTCGCCGCTCGTTACGTCGCGGAGTACCAGGCGCGGGCGGAGCGGGAGAACGCGTATCGCTGGGAAGAAGGCAACGACGGCCTCCGCGAACTCTATGTCCGCGGCCGGCGGGTCATTCGCATCGTGGTTCCCGAGAACCTGCACTTTCATGACGGCCGCACCAGCGCCGATCCTTACGACGTGCCGCGTCCCGGGCTGCCGGTGTTTTATCTGTCCGGCAGTCCCACGGATCCCTTCGCCGCCCCGGCCGTGGGCGTGTACTTTCTCGACGCGGAACATCCGCCGGGCATGCTCACGCGGCCCCTGGAGTCCGGCGGCGATCTGCACCCGGCGCAGTTTACGCCGCTCTTTCGCGAGGCCTTCGGTCGCCGACGTAATTCCGGCGAGGTGGATGAGATTCCCGAACCGGAGCGGCTGAAACTCCCGGCGGACCTGCTCACGGGCAGCTTCGTTCCGGATTACGGCGTCGCCTATCGTTACTATGATCGCATCTACGAGCAGGACTTTCGGCTCAGTTTATTTCTCTCGGCCCCGCTCCCGCCCGACGGCCTGCGTTTCGCGGTGATCCTCGAAGAGCAGCAGCCCCAGGGCTTACCCTTTACCTGGCCCATTGCCGCGGCGTTGCGGTCGTTGCGATTTACGGTGGAGTAGGGCGCGAAGGCGCACTCGCTCCGCCCCGCGGATAGAGCGGGGCTCCGGAGTGCGCCTTCGCTTGATGGATTTCCCGAGTTAAAAATCTTAATGTACACTGGCCGCCACTTACTTAACGATCCGGGGCGTGGTGGAACAATCAAAGAGTTCCCGGTATTTCAAGAGCTGCAGTTCGTAGCGTTTGCCGCGAGACACAGAAGGTAAGTTGCGGAATGGTTCAGGGGTTGATTTGGCTACAACTGAGCGGGAGTTGTGGATTTTCGTTGTGTTAAGGCAGTCCGCCTCGACCCGGACGTCGGTTTGCGGCTCAGCTATCGTAACGTTTCTTACGGCGAAGACGCCGTTCCGGTGCGCGCCCCACATATCCCCGGCATGACCTCCGACCGTGAGCTGGAACCAGCCGTGACCATAAAAGTGTAAATCCAAACTGGCCGCCATGTACACCACGATTCGGGGCGTGCTCGAATGCATAAAAAGTTCCCGGTAGTCCAGGAGCTTTGGTTCGCGGTGTTTGCCGTGAGACACATAAGGTAAGTTGCGCCATGGTTAGGGGTTTGATTTGGCTACGGCTCTTCGGAGTTGTGGAGTTTCGTGTTGTTAAGATTGTCCGCCTCGACCCGGACGTCGGTTTGCGACTCAGCGATCGCGAATGCGCACCCGCGCCGGCGTCCCACACCATTTCTTACGAAGAAGACGCCGTTCCGGGGCCGCGCATTCGAGTTAGTCTCTGACCGGCAAAGATAAAAACGACAGCGGCTCCACGGGCACGCGGCGAATGTATACGGCGATGTGCAGATGCGCGCCGGTAACGGCGCCGGTGGCCCCGGCCAGGCCGATCTTCTCGCCGGCATCGACCACGGCGCTTTCTTTTACCAGGATCTCGCTCTGGTGCATGTACATGCTGATGACGCCCTGGCCGTGGTCGAGGACCGTGAACTTGCCCTCGTAATAAAACGGCTCGGCGATGAACACGCGGCCGCGGGCGAGGGCGTGGATCGGTGCGCCCCGGACCGCCCGCAGGTCGAGACCGCCGTGCACGCTCTTCTTCGGTTTCAGGTAGACCCGCTTGCCGTTCTTTACGGTGTAGCGTTGTTTGATGCGCGTCGCCCAGAACGGCGAGGTGATCTTATGCAGATCGCGCGGGTGTGAGAGTTCGTCGGCGATGTTCGCGTCGGTTACCAGAGCGAAGGCGCGGTTCTTTTTCGCGCGGCCCTCGCGGATCATCCGGAGCTGTTCCTGCGTCGGTCCCTTCGATTGGTCCGAAAACTTGCCCAGGTTCATGGCGGACTTAAAGACCGGAAACTTCGTGTCGGCGATTTGGACGGAATGTTTGCCCGTGTGAATCTTCGGCGGAATGCCCGCGGTGACCTGGATCTGATGCGCGCCGATCTTTTCGTACGGTGAGATGCCGATGAAACCGCGGTAACCCCAGGCGTGTTTGCTGAGCGGTACGTTTTTGTTCTGAAAACGAAGATGCGCCTGGAATTCGTCGGCCGCGGCGTTCCCCGCCGGCAGGACCTCGACGTAGACGGCCCGGCCCTGGGCGAACTCCTGGGCGTAGAGATCCAGGACGTAGCCCGGCGACGAAAACGATCGTTTCTGCGCCGTGACCGGTCGATAGCCGTCCGGCAGGGCGATGCGTCCCGCCCCGCGATCGTGCCAGCGTCGTACGCCGCTCTCAATCTTTGTCTCCGTGGCCTCGCCTTTGCTCTGGGCCTCGCCGCTGGCGGGGGCCAGACACAGGCCGAAAACGGCTGCCAGAGCCGTGATCTGGAGCAGGAATCTGGTGGATTTTGCGAACCCTTCCATTATTATGAGCCTCAAAAGAAAAGATCGGCCCGTTCCGGGACGATATTCATAGAAATACCGGTGAATCGCCGCCGCCGTTCCGAAGCGCGCGCGCACCGGTGCGCACAGGGTATTAGACGATGAGTCTTCACAAGCATTTTCGAAAAAGTACGCCTGGCCTGGCCTGCCTGCTGGGTGCCGCGCTGACGGTGAGCCCGTTGCACGCCCAGTTCGGCGGCCTCCTGGACAGCGTCGAGGAATCCGCGAAGAAGGCCGCCGAAGATACCACGAAGAATCTCGAAGACTCTGCGAAAAAAGCGGCCGCGGACACCCGGAAGAACCTCGAAGACTCCGCGAACAAGGCCGTGGACGATGCAACATCCGGCGTTAAGAAGTCCGTAGAGGATACGCAAAAGAACTTAGAGAAGAGCGTCAAGGACGCCGAGACCAAGGCGCGGGGTCAGGTCCAGAAGGCCGTGGACGATACCGCGGGCAAAGCGGTGCGTGAGGCGAACAAGGCCGTCAACGACGCGACGGAAAGCGTGAACGATGCAACGAAGAGCGTGAACGACGCCGCGCGAAGCATCAACGATGTTACCAAAAGCGTGAACGATGTTACCAAGAGCGTCGACGAAACGAGCAAGTCGCTCAACAAGGCCGTCGACGACGTGCGTCAGGCGCCGGCGAAAATGGTAGACGACGCCAATCAGAACTTAAACACGGAAATCAACAAAGCCTCACGCGATGCGGTACCCGGCTCGCTTCAGTCCGGCGACAAAACGGAAAGCACCGGTCGTTCCGTCGGCAACAGCGCCGCCGTCGAGGACAGTGCAGCCGAGAACGAAGCGGCCGCCGAAGAAATGGCCGGCTTCGAAACTCGTAACGCCGGCGGAGTGGAACTTTACGAACTCGACATCAATCACACGCAAATCCTGTTTACGCAGGACCTGGGTCCGGAGATTAAACGCATTCGTGCTTCGCTGCGCGACGGCCTGGTCTCCCTCGATACCTACTTCGAAAGTCCCGGCCTGCCGCAAAAGCCGCAGTTCTTCTTGGTAACCGGAGACGAGGACCTCCAGGCCGTGATCAAGTCCGAGGTGCCGTCGATCTCGGCGCAGGATCTAAAGATCGCCGTCCAACTCCAGGTCTACGTCAAAGACTCGAAGTACTTCCTGGTATACAAGGCCGGGCTCGCGCGCAAGCGGCTGTATCGCCTGGTCTTCAACGAGTACGCGGCCATGCACCTGGCCACCATGACTCCGGGCGGCGAATCGAAAAAGGTCGGCTGGTTCCACACCGGCATGGCCGCCTATCTTTCCTGGCGCACCGAGGGCGAGGTGAGCGGTCGCAGCGAAGCCGACACGATGCGCATGTTTCAGAAGTTCTACAGCCGCCACTTTGATCCGGACCAGGCCGTTTATTTGAAGACCCTGGAAGACGCGAAGGACTGGCGCGCCGCCGTCCAGAAGGACCATCGTGCGACCTACGCTCAGGCGGCGCTGGCGTTCTCGTACTTCGTGGAGCGGACCGACGCCGCCAACGGCGTAATGCTCGTGCGCATTATGGGCACGCCGGAGCCGTTCGAAGACGCCTTCGCCCGGGCCTCGGGATTGCGCCTGGGACAGTTCGAGAAAGATCTGCGCGACGAGTTCTACACAAAAGTGCGCGAGTTAAGAAAATAACGACGGAGTCTCGTCCATGCGCGATCCTCCGTTTCCCCGGCGCGCAGTAACGGTCTTCTTCCGTAACCTCGTGCATCCTGTCGTTTCATAAGTTCCATGCGCTCATACCTCCTGTTCGCGATCATCCTGCTCGCATCTTTAACTTTCGGCGCCCTGATCCTTGTCTCCGTTGCGCCGTATCTTCCCGGCGCGGACGTGCCGGTGCAGTTTCGCATCTACCACTGGCAGAGCGGCGTTTTCTTTTCGTATCTGCTCGCGGCCCTGGCCGTCTTCGCCGTGTCGCGTATGCTCTTCGCGTACGGCTACGTCAGCGGTCGGGACGCATCCGGGCGGCCGTCCGCGTGGAACGGCGCGGCCACGGGCCTGGCGCTCGCCGCATTGCTCGTGTCGCTCTCCGGCTTTGAGCTGGATCGGCCGCAGCGCCTGGACTGGACGGCTCTGCGCGCCGAGACTACGCCGGGAGAGGCGGCTGCTCCGAACGCGCCGGACGCCTTCTGGTTGCCGCAGCAGGTGCGCCGCTCGGCCGTCCTGGGTCGCGAGGAAGGTCGGCCGGTCCTGTACTACGTTTACGCCGACTGGTGTCCGTCGTGTCCGGACTTCGAAAAGTTCGTGCTGGGCAGCCCGCAGATTCGGGACGAATTGCAAGAGTACATCAAAGTAAAGTTAGACGTCAGCGACTACGACCGCTGGGGCGGTTACGTCGAGAAGACCTTCCGAACGCACGGCGTCCCGGCCCTGGCCGTTCGTGATCGGAGCGGAAAGATTCTGCCGCGTTCCATTACCGGCGAACACGTTGCCATGGAGGCCGTGCGGTCGTTGCTCCGCGCCGGTCTGGAAACGGAACCGCGCAGCAGGTAAACATGTCCGTTTTTATCTGCGGCACGGACACCGGTATCGGCAAGACCATTACGTCCGCGGCGCTGCTCGGGCGTTATCCGCGGGCCGTGTACTGGAAGCCGGTGCAAACCGGAACGCCCCCCGATGACGATCGCCGCACGGTCCTGGAACTTTCCGGGGCGGACGAATCGCGCTGTTTGCCGACGACGTTTCGGTATCGCGAACCGCTGAGCCCGCATCGCGCGGCCGAACTGGAAGGCGCGCGCATTGAGTTGGAAGATCTTACGGCCGCGTACCGGGAGCACGCGTCCCGGTCGTTGATCGTCGAAGGGGCGGGCGGTCTGCTGGTGCCGCTCAATCGCACACATACCTGGCTCGATTTCTTAACTGCCACGGAGTTGCCGTTAGTGCTCGTGGCACGCAATTCCCTGGGTACGATCAATCATACGCTGCTCACCGTGCGTGTGTTGCGGAATGCCGGTGTGCCGATCGCGGGTTTGATCTTTTGCGGCCGGGCGCACCCCGCCGCCGACGACAACGTGCGGACGATTGCCGATTTCAGCGGAGTGCCGGTGATCGGCCGATTCGCCTGGAGCGACGGCGACGCGTTGCCGGCGGATTTGGACGCGGGCGGAATTCTGGAAGCGCTGCTGTGATTCGAACGGATCGTAAGGATCTTATCCGGCTTTCGGGCGGCCCTCGATTCCGCCGGACGGAGGCTGCGGCAAGCCTGAAGAGCTTCCAGAAAAAGACGGCGGGCGATCTCCCTCGGATGACGATCCGGGCAATGCGTCCGTAAGTTTTCACGGTGAAAAACGCCTCCGCGATGCGGCAGCCATCTTCATGAAGGAACTACGCCGAAGCAATCATCGCCGCCGCGTCACTCCGGGCGCCGACAAAGGCTACGATGCTAAAGCTTTCGTAGAAGAACTTAAGGCAATCCGGATTGTGCCGCACATCGCACAGAAGAGCCGCTCCAGCGCCGTCGATCACCGCACCGCTCGCAAATGTGCAGGGTGCCGCGCAGCGCCACCGGCCCAGCCCGATCACGGACGCAACTCCGGGTTCTCCTGGAATAGATTGTAGCTGTTCGTAAGATCGGGCGAGATCAGAAACTCGAACGCGGCGAAGGGCTCGCGGGCGACATAGGGGGTTCGGGAGTCGATCTTCAATCGTTGCAGCAGTCGTTGTTCCAGCCCCGCGAATTCCGGGGCGTCTTCGGGCGGCTCAAGACAATTCCAATTGACCGCTGCGCAGTGCCCGCAGAATTTCCGAATCCAGGAGAGGAAGGATGACCTACGTAGACGGATTTATGGCCGCGGTTCCGAACGCGAACAAGGCGAAGTTTATCGAACACTCCCGGGTGTTTACGGAAGTGATTCTGGAATGCGGGGCGCTTACGGTTGTCGACTGCTGGGGCGACGACGTTCCCGACGGTGAGGTTACGTCCATGCCCATGGCCGTGCAGAAGAAAGATGACGAAACCGTGGTCTTTTCCTGGATCACCTGGCCTTCGAAAGCTGCGCGGGACGCCGGCATGGAGAAGATGATGGCCGACCCGCGCCTGCATCCCGAAAACAATCCCATGCCCTTCGACGGCAAACGCCTGATCTACGGCGGTTTCCAGGTCGTACAGTCCGGTGAATCCGGCTGACGGGCACGGTTCGTTAAAAAACGATAGCGTATTCGCGAAAATAATGTCGCCAATTGCCGGTTCCTGGTTACATTTCTCGAAACCGATTCGATTTGAGAAGGGAAATTCGCGG
Source organism: Leptonemataceae bacterium (assembly GCA_965227295.1). Lineage (GTDB taxonomy): Bacteria > Spirochaetota > Leptospiria > Leptospirales > Leptonemataceae > JANSYA01. The sequence continues at coordinate 2,781,061 of OZ245742.1, forward strand.
GAACTTTCATTGCCTGCGGCGCCCCCGCTACCGGCGACGTGGTCACCGCCGATGACCAGGCAAAGTTAACACCGGCGTCGGTTCTGGCCGATCTAAAGGCCGGCAACGAGCGCTTCGTTTCGGAGCAGATGATCAACCGCGATTACGATGTGCAGGTCGAAGGGACGGCCGACGGTCAGTTTCCGAAAGCGTTGCCGGCGCATCTTACCGCTTCCCCGCGGAAAGATGCGTCGTGCCCGCGCCTGCGTTCGTCTCCGGCCCGATCGTAACGCCGGGCAAATCCCCCTTGCGAATCCTGGTTCTCCGGCGTCCGTGGTTCTCATGCCTTTATCCGCCGAAACTCTGTTAGAGTACCATCGCAAACATGCGTGGCAGCCGTTCACGCAGATGAAGCTCGCTCCGGATCCGGTGTTCATTGAACGCGGGGAGGGCGTGTATCTCCACACCCGCGACGGTCGCAAGCTGATCGACGGCGTTGGTTCCTGGTGGGTGAACGTACACGGCCATGCGCATCCGTACATCAACGCGAAGCTGCGTGAACAGAGCGAGCGGCTGGAACACGTCATCTACGCCGGCCTGGCCCATGAACCGGCGACGGTGCTCGCCGAACGTTTGAGCGCGGCGACGGGCCATGCACTCCCGCGCGTGTTTTACTCGGATAACGGCTCCACCGCCGTGGAGATCGGCCTCAAGATGGCGTTTCAGTATTTTGCAAACGGCATCAAAAGTAAGTCGTCAGCGAAAAGCGAGTTCATTGCTCTCGGCGACGGCTATCACGGCGACACCCTGGGAGCCATGTCCGTCGGTGCTCGCGGGGTTTTCCACAAGATGTTCGAACCGCTGCTTTTCCCGGTGCATCACGTGCCGGCGCCGAAGATCGCGTTCGCGGATTTCGACGATGCATCCGCCGTGGATACGGGGCTGGCGCCGGTGATCGATCGCCTGGAACAACTGCTGAACGGACGCGCGGACAGGATCTGCGCTTTGATCCTCGAGCCCCTGGTCCAGGGCGCTTCGGCGGGTTTCAACATGTATCCGCCCGCGTTGCTGAAGACCGTTCGGGAGTTGTGTGATCGGCACGAGGTCTTTTTGATCGCCGACGAGGTCTTCACCGGTTGCGGCCGTACGGGGACATTCTTCGCCTGCGAGCATGCTAACATTCAGCCGGATATTCTTTGCATTTCCAAGGCGCTCTCCGGCGGCTATCTGCCGTTCGCCGTCACCATGGCCACGGAGCAGGTCTTCGCCGGATTCTACAGCGACGATCGGCGGCATACCCTTTTTCACGGCCACAGCATGACGGCGAACCCCCTGGGCTGCGCCACGGCCCTGGCCAGCCTGGATTTGATTGAGGGCGTCCTTCCGGCGGACGCAAGCGGTAAGGTACAGGTACAAGATATTTACGAAAATGATCTAACATTTTCGCGCAGCGATCTAATGCAGGTCCGTGAACTGGAACGCCGACATGCGGGCCACCAGGAACGCCTGATCTCGGGACCGGCCGGTCGTTTTCTCAAAGAAGTGCGCTGCCTGGGGTCCGTGGGCGCCGTGGAGCTGGAAGCCGACGAGCGGTACATTTCCGAATTCTCGTGGAAGCTCATGTCCACGGCCGTTTCGAAAGGAGCGCTCCTGCGTCCCCTGGGCAACGTCGTCTATCTTACTCCGGCCTACAACATCGGCGACGCCGAACTGGGCCGGCTCTACGAAGTTCTGCAAGACTGCCTCACCGAACTCCTGGGCTGAGCGCGGCAAAAAAAGGTGACGTAAACCTGGGCCGACCGTATTCTGGAATCGTGACCGTGTCGTACCAACAGAGCGAACTCTATCACCTGCTTGAACAGAACCCGCCGCCGGTAAACCAGATTAAGCAGGCCCTGGAAAGCGTGGAACCGGCCCTCGTCGCCGAGCTCGTGGAGAACGAGCCGGAGGTCACTTTCCTGGTGGACTACTACTTCCGCCTGTTGCCGGATCACGTCGGCGCTCGCGTGGTAAGTGCGCCTGAGTTTACATTACGGGCCGCGCTGGAACTCTTTAACTGTCAGATCCTGCGTTACCAGCGCCGCAGCCTGCACAGTGACGACTACGACGTGGCCTATGCGTCGATGATGGAGTCCTACTGGCGCGAGGTGAACCCGGAGAAACTCACACAGATTTTTCAGGAGATGCTGAACCTGGGCAAGTCGAATCATTTCGCCGCGCTCATGATCCTGCAACAGATGGACCTGGACAACCTGGTGTTCATGCAGCAGCAACCGCAGTTTCGTTCGAAGGCCATGCTGGCTTTGTTCAAGGACCTCGGCGGCAATGTGCGCAAGCTCATCTCCGAAAACCTGGACCTCTTCGACTTCGTGTACCGCCTGGCCTCGGACGTCGACGATCAACAGTATCTGGGTTTCCTGGACGAGTTCACTTCGTTCATTATGGAAATTCGCATTGCCCGGACCCTGGCCGACGACGCCGCCCGGCGCGCGGATGAGCGCGGCAAAGTCCCGTTGAACACGCTCGTCCATTTGCTGGACGGCATTCCGGACGAAAGCCGGCGCATGACCCTGGAACTCCTGCGCCAGCGCGGCCACATCGATCCGGGCTTGATGCAGGGACTCATGCAACTGCAGGCGGACTTGAAGAAGTGAATTCAGCCACCGGGGGCACGGAGAACGGTTTTTCGCGCCAGGGATGCGAAGGGTTGCGCGAAGCGCAATTCCGGAGCGCGAAGCGCGGAGGAACGAAGCGATAGCGGAGCCCGTAGCAGCCCGACGGGCCGCCGCCTCCGCGGCGCGGCGGCCCGGGGCGCCCAAATAGATTTCTACTGAACCACACTTAAGCCTCGGGCATTGTTCGAATATGAAATACTAAAAGGACCACGTTATGAAACAAAAGATCGGCATACTCGGCAGCGGCATCGTTGCGCAGACTCTGGGCAGCGGTTGCATCGGCGCCGGCAGTGAAGTGATGCTCGGCACGCGGGACCCGGCGAAGCTGGCACAATGGAAAGAACAGAGCGGCGGCAGCGTGGGTTCCTTCGCGGAGGCGGCGGAGTTCGGCGAACTGGTGATCCTCGCCGTGAAGGGTACGGTGGCCGAAGGACTGGTGCAATCCCTGGCGGGCGCCCTGGCCGGTAAGACCGTCGTGGACACGACGAACCCCATCTCCGACGCCGCGCCGGAGGAGGGCGTCATTCAGTATTTCACCGGTCCCGGAGAATCCTTAATGGAACGTCTACAGAAGTTAGCGCCGGAGGCGAAGTTCGTGAAGGCCTTCAGTTGCGTCGGCAGCGCGCTCATGGTGAAGCCCGCGTTGCCGGGCGGCCCGCCGACGATGTTTTTCTGCGGCAACGACACCGGCGCCAAAGTCGACGTCCAGGAATTGCTCGCGGCCTTCGGCTGGGACGTCCAGGATCTGGGCGCGGCCCCGGCGGCCCGGGCCATCGAACCCCTGGCCATGCTGTGGTGCATTCCCGGCTTCCGGGAGAACCAGTGGACGCACGCGCTGAAAATGCTGCGGGCGTAGCCGGGGCCTACCAGGCCCTGGAAAAACCTTGCGTTCGGCACTGTCCCCGTAACGCTGTATCGATGCAGCCCGATCACCTCGCCGAACTCCGCGAAACCGCTGAAAACGCGGAGCGTCTTGTTTCAAAAGCAGCCGCGCTGGCCGTGCTTACCGGCGATGTCGCTCTGGAAGACGCCCTGGATCTCGGCGCCGTCGCCCGGGAAAAGTTTTTCGGTCGCGGCGTACGTTTGCATGTCCTGAACAACGTTCGCAACGGTCACTGCCCCGAGGACTGCGGCTACTGCGCCCAGCGCAAAGTCGGCGGCGCCGATGTGGATGCGCAGCCCATCGCCTCGTACCCGGCGAAGAGCGAGGCCGAGGTCCTGGAAGAAGCGCGCGCGGCCTACGAATCCGGCGCCTTTCGCTACTGCATGGTCACCGCCGGCCGCGGGCCGAACGCGAAGTCCGTGGAGCGTTTTGCGAATTTGATTCGTACCATCAAAGAAAAGTATCCCCTGGAGGTCTGTCTCTCCGCCGGCATTCTGACGGACGCCGACTTCGCAAAGCAGCTCGCCGATGCCGGCCTGGACCGGTACAATCACAACCTCAATACCTCGGAGCGCCATTACGCCGAGATCTGTTCCACCCACGACTACGTCGATCGCGTGCGCACGCTGGATACCCTGCGCGGTGCCGGTGTGGAATTGTGCAGCGGCGTCATTGCCGGCATGGGCGAAGAACCGGCCGATCTTGTCGACACCGCTTTCGCTTTGCGCGAGCGCGCCGTGCCCTCCATTCCCGTGAACTTTTTCATTCCCGTTCCCGGTCATGCAATCGAAAACGTTTCTAAACTTACACCGGAGTACTGTTTGCGGATTCTGGCGATGTTTCGCCTGGTGAACCCCGCGGCCGAGGTGCGCATCGCCGCCGGACGCGAGCTGCACCTCGGCGATCATCAGCCTCGGGCGTTGCGCGTGGCGAACTCGCTCTTCGTCGCCGGTTATCTCAACGTGAAAGGTTCCGACGCCGCCGATACCATTCGTTTGATCTACGGCTCCGGTTTTGAAATCGATGTGCGTCACTCCGACGCGCCGGAACAACTGCGCGAACTCCTGGAAGAACTGGGCGCCCCGGCCGCGGGCAACGCAGTGAACGACGACAGTGTGGTAATGAAGGACCTCTCGGATCTGCGGCCGTTTGTGAGACACTGAGCGGTCGGCCGCGGGAAACGTAACGGGGGCGTTGCATGAAACGCAAAGGGAGCTGTCTGTGCGGCGCCGTAAAAATCTCAACGCGTGTAGAGCACACGGACCTCGGTGCCTGCCACTGCGCGAAGTGCCGTAAGTGGGCCGGCGGGCCGCTCTTCGAAGTGGAATGCGGCGGCGACGTCGTCTTCGAAGGCGAAGAAAACATCCAGCACTATGCATCGTCGCGGAACGACCTGACCCGGAACATCACCGGCGAATACATTTACGAACAATTTCCCGAAACCCGGGAAGACGGTTAGAAATATGTTCATTGACACGACGCGTACGGGCTCGCCCCATTCTGGCGTGACCTGTCCGTTGCCCCTGCGCGTTGCCCTTCGCATCGCCGGCATCTGCCTGCTGTTGCAGGGCGTGCTTGCCTGCGGGCCCACACCACCGGAAGCGCGGCGCGGGCACACGAATCTTTTCTCCTGGGACTACGAGCGCGACGGCCCCTATCGTCTGCGCGGTGAATGGGAGTACTATCCCGACCAGGCCCTGCGTCCCGCCGACTTCCGTGATCCCCGCGAAGACGCGGAGTACTTGCGTGCTCCCGGCGGCTGGTCGGCGTTGCTCTTGCCGCCGCGGCCGCGTCTCACTCCTCGCATGGCGACGTATCGCCTGGAGATTTTCAGTCACGAGGCGTCACGCCTGGCCGCCCTGCGCATTCCTGTCTGCGTACGCAGTTGCCGCATCTGGCTCGGGGACGAACTCATCGCCTCCCGCGGCGATCCGGAGCAGGTCGGCGGCACAACCGCCTGGAACTGGAACTATCAACGCCTTGTGCGTACCGACGCCGAGGCGCTGTCTCTGCCCGTAGTCGTACAAACGCGAGAACTCTACCCCGGTCAGGGATTGGATGCGGGGCCGTTTTATCTGGGCATTGAAGACGATTTGCGTTTGCTGGAACGCAATCGCACGGTGTTGGACGTCGGCTTAAGTGGCGCTTTGTTGATCTTAGCGGCATACTTCTTCGGCATCTATCTCTATCGGCGCAAGGATCGCGCGCCGCTGTTTTTCTCCGGTCTGGCGTTGATGCTCGCGGTACGCGGGACGGTGGCCGGGGAGCGCATCCTCAGCGGATTGTGGCCGGACCTCAATCTGCACGTGGTGCAGATGCTCGACTCCGGTTCTTTTTACGCGGCCATGTTTTTACTCGCGGCCTACGTGCGGACCCTGTTTCCCGGGCGGTTTTCCAGTCGCACGGTGCGGGTCATGCTGATCGCGCTGATCCTCGGCCTGCTGGTGCTGCTGGTCTTTGCGCTGCCCTTCGGTGCGCTGGAAATCGGCGGAGCCGCCCTCGTCGTGTACGATGCCGTCTTCGGTTGGTTCACGGTGGCCGTCGTCGTTTTCGCAGCGTTCAAGGTCATGAGCCTTACCGGCGATCAACGCTGGGATGCATTGTGGCTCTTTCCCGGACTGGTCTTTTTTGCGTTTGCCGTCCTGTACGAGGGCCTGTTCTCCGTCGGCCTCGCAGAGATTTACGGACTCATTCCCGCGGCGTACCTTGCCTTTATGCTTTCCCAGGCGGTCATGCTTTCCACGCGTTTTTCCGGAGAGTTCGCGCAGGTGGAGAATCTTTCGCAGCGCCTGGCGCAGACGAACACCGAACTCAAGTCGCTGCAGGCCGGGCTGGAAGATCGCGTGCGGGAGCGCACGGCGGAATTGGAGCAGGCCCGGGAAGAGGCCGTGAAGCTGAACGAGTTCGCCCGGCGCATCAATTCCTCCGGTGACCTGGACGACATTCTGCATCACATCTTCACGTACCTGGAGTTTCACTTCGACATCGATTGCACGTTGTTGCAGTTCGTTGACTCCGAGAAAAACGAGCTCTACTATTATCGCATGTCCAGCGTGCCGGCGCACTTTACGGACGATCATCATCGCATCTTAAAAGAGACGCGCATCCCCGTGGAGCAGGGGCAGCGATTGATCGGCCGCGCGCTCTTCGACGGCCGGCGTCCGGTGTACTACAGTAAGATTCGAGCGCCCCGGGAAAAGTCGGAGCGCGATCGTTCGTTCTTTTATGAACTCGGCTTTCGTTCGTTTCTCATGGTGCCCCTGGTCATCGAAGAACGCATCATCGGACTCATTCACTTTACGAACTTCAGTCGGGAGTTTCGTCCGGCCCGGGACGAGATTGCGCGCATTGCCCGGGTGTGCGATCAGATCGCCGGGGCCGTACGTTCGTCGCTGTTATTGAATCGTGCGGAAGAAGAGCGCGCGAAGGCGGACCGCCTGCTCGTAAACATTCTCCCGGGCGCCGTGGCCGAGGAACTCAAAGAGAAGGGCAGTGTCGATCCGCTGCTCTACGAAAGCGTGACGATTTGTTTCACGGACTTCAAGGCGTTCACCGCCATCGCCGAAAGCATGGACCCGGACGAATTGCTGCGCGAGCTGGACGGTTGTTTTACGCAGTTTGATTTGATCACCGAACGTTACGGCATTGAACGGTTGAAGACCATCGGCGACGCCTACATGTGCGCCGGCGGATTGCCGCGCATCAATTACACGCATCCCGTGGATGTGGTGCTCGCCGCACTGGAGATTCAGGACTTCATGACCGGCCTGCAGGCCTTGAAGGAGCAGGCCGCGCTGGAGGCCCGGGAGCGCGGTTTCGAACCGGATAGCAACGATCCGGTGTGGGAGTTGCGCCTGGGCATTCACACCGGGCCGGTGATGGCCGGTGTCATCGGCAAAAAGAAGTTCGCCTACGACGTCTGGGGAGATACGGTGAACGTCGCCTCGCGCATGGAAACCGAGGGCGTCCCCGGCCGCATCAACATCTCGGGATATACGAGTCAACTGGTCTCACCGTTCTTCGAAACGGAACTGCGCGGCGAGGTCGCCTTGAAACATCACGGTAGCATGGATATGTACTTCGTGAATCGCCTGCGGCCGGAGTACTCCGATGACGAAGACGGGCGCCGGCCTAACGCGCACTTTCGCGAAGTTTACGAACGGAAAGTCAAAGTCGGCGCGTTGTATACCGGCGGGCTGTCATGACTTTTTATCTGCGTCGGCGGAGTTGCAAAAGTCCTTATGTTTATCCTGAGGAATCTTAAGGAATTGTAAGAAGTCCCGCATGGAGCCGTTGAAGGTATTCAAGTCCCAGCGGGCCGAGCGTCCGTTCTTGTCGTCGACGCCGTCGAAATACCCCTGGGCGAAGTACTGCCAGAACATCCACTTTTCCCAACCGAAAAGCGCCCGGGACGGGGCTTTCTTTTGTTCGTAGAGTTGAAAGATCGTGGGGTTGTCGCTCTGACTTTGATCGGCGTTCTTGGCGACGGGATAGTAGGCCATCCAGAGCGGGTAGTCGTCCAGGGCCGTTGTGTTCTTCATTTGCTCTTTCCAGAACGCCGGGTAGGAGTATACTACGGGGCGTTGGCCGCTTTCCTTCTCCACGATCGAAAGAAAGCTGCGAATATTGGCCACCGTCTTCGACATGTCGGCACCGGCGGCGAAATAGGCGGCGTTGCGCTCCAGTTCTATGTCCAGGGCCATGGGCATCTCGGCCTTGCCGAACTGTTGTTCCACGGCCGCCACACTTTTTAAGAAGAACTCGGCCTGTGTCTCGGGTTCTTGATCGAAGATGTAGTAGTGATATGCGCCGCGCAGCATGCCGGCCTTGCCGGCGCCTTCCCAGCCGACCTTGAGTTCGTCGTCGACGATGTTCTGTCCCTGCGTGGCTTTCACGAAGGCGAAGTCCACGTCGTGTCGCTTGCGGAGCTCGGCCCATTCATCGACGCTGATGGTTTCTTCGAAAGAAGAGTCCACGCCCCGGGCGTGGAGGGCGTCGCATTGCGGCTCGCCCTCGTCGGGAGTTCCGAGGCAGGCCGTGCCGCTTAAGAGTATGACGCTGAGAGTTAACCGTGCGGCGGACATCAGCCCTGGGCTCCGGCCTGGAGGGCCTTTTGCACGACGCCCAGTTCCGCGTTGGCCGAGTCGTGCTGTGACTGAAGTTCGTCGCGTTTTTTGCCCGCCGCGTCGGCGTCCTTCCGGGCTGTGGATGCCTGCTGATCCGCGCCCGTCGCCGCGGTACGGGCGTCGCCGAGCATTTTTTCCACAGCCGACTGCACGCCGTTGCTGCCGGACAGGGCGTCGATGGCTTCCTGTAATTTTTGCAGCGCCGCGTCAATTTCTGCCAGAGCCTGAGTCGAGGCAGTCACCGCGTTGACTGCCGCCTGGCGGGCCATGACCGCGGCCGTGGCGGCTTTTCCCGACTCGGCCTCCGCCGTTTGCACGTCCTTCTGCGTCATGGCGGCACTTTCCAGGGGGTCGGCGGCGATCGCGTTGCTTACAGCCTGGCCGGCCTTGTTCCCGGCCGTGGTCAGTACATCGGCCTGCGCCGTGAAGTCCTTCGCGAGATTCGCCGTTTGAACGGTTCCGGCCTGGACCTCCTGCACGTGGTCACGGAGGGCGGTTACTGCCTGAAGCAGTTTCTGTGCGGACGCGAGGCCGGCGCCGAGGGCATCCCCCACCGGCTCCAGGGCTGTGCGCACATCATCACGAAACTGTGCGTTCTCCGCGGCGTCCGCCGCCTGGGCCTCCGCGCGGTCGGCGGCGGCGGACGCTGAATCCAGGGCGGCGGTGTCCGCGACGGCATTCTGTAGTCTTTGGTAGTACTGTTGGAGGTCGGATGCGTTCATGGCTATGTTTGTGTAAGATTAACTTTACTTTCCTTTACCTTTGTTGGTAGTGGAAGATGTGGCGGCTTCTTCGCGTTTCTCCGGCGCGGGCGTTGCTTCGGATTTTTCGTTGGTTGCCGGGGCGGCACCGGCAACGGCACCGCTGCCGGCGTTCTTCGACGCCCTGGCAGAGTTTCCGGTGTAGGCCTGCACGGCCTGTTCCGCCCCGTTGCGCGCGGCGTCGGCCTGCGCCATGGTTTGTGCCGCAGCGGAAAGATCGGCGTACGCCTTCTGTGCCGCCGCTTCTTTGTTTCCGGCGGTCTTTGCGGTTCCCGATGCGGCTGCCGTGGCAGTCTTTGCGGTATCCCCGGATTTCGTTACGAGGTCTTTCGCGGCGTCGTTGACAGTCGGCAATTCCAGCAGAGTTGCCGCAAGTTTCGCATCGGCCTGGACGGCGGTGAGCGTTGCAGCTTCGCCGCGCCGGCTGAATTCACTCACCGCTTCGAAGGCCGCGTTCACCACATTGACCACGCTCTCGTCCACTTCGGTGCGCGCCACCGCCGTGGCAGCGGCGAACTCGGTCTCCGCGGAACGCGAAGCGGCCGCCGCCTTGACCACGGACGCCGATGCGGCGGAAACATTCTTTTGCGCGTTGCCGAGGGTTTTGCCGGCCGCCTGGATGGCCTGGGCGGCCGCCTCCGTTGCGGCGCTGATTTGCTGAATGCGAGAGGCGATGTGGGCCAGATCGTCGGAGACGCCGCGGCTGTTTACCGACAGCTCGTTTGCCCGATCGAATACCCCCTGACTCGTCTTCAGGGCGGCCTGCGCGGCGTCCGCGGCTTTGGTTGCCGCGTCTAAGTTCTGTTTCAGTTGTTCTAGATAAGCGTCGGTGTCTGACGGCATGCCGAGTCCTCCGGAGAAAACGAGCGAAGTTTACGTCGCCCGGTCGCCACCTACAAGTACTTTTTCCTGAAAAGGTATTAGTGGTAAGATATTAGTGAAATCATGTCAGAGAAGCATCGTTTACGGCGTCTCCACCGTGAATTCGCCGGGCTCTACGATTTCAATGACGCCGCCCCATGCGCACATAGTCATGGACTCTTCATTTAGTGCCGGAAAGGCTTCGATGATGATGTCGTCCGCGCCGGGCAGCCAGGGGCTGACGATGACCGGAACGCAGGGCATAGGCACGAGCACGCCCAGGGCCGCGGCGGTGGCGGCAATCACCTCGGGATTCAGTTCGGACATGCACAGGCCGAACGTGGGAATGTCCACGAGTTCGATGAAGTCCATGATCGTGGCGCTGGTGAGGGTCGCAAAGGTTTCGAACTGTGATGTTACGTTGACAATGCTCGGTGCGACTCCGAAGCTGCAATGACACATGGCGGTTTCGACGACCTGGGGCATGGGACGGATCAGAGCGGTCTTTCGGAATTGTGCAAGAAAAATTCGCAGATTCTATTTTGACAGCTTCGTGTGTCGGGCCTCCGCTGGAATCGTGTCCTTTACGATTCCCGGCCGCCGCGGATTTGATGACGAAGAATTGCCTGAGCGATCCTGCGTTCTGGAAGAGAACGTAGCTTTATCACAATCTTTGTTGTGGAAAATGCAGCGCCGTTACTTTTCGGCAGCGGGAAGCGAGGCCTGGCGCCGCGGTCAGGTGCCGCACTACGTCACGAGCAATCCGCGCATGGCCTCGACCTACGGGCGAGTGATCATCGGTTATCTGCGTGATCTGCTGGCCGTCGGACGCATCGATACGGCGCAGCCGGTGTACATCGTGGAAGTGGGCGCCGGTTCCGGACGGCTGGCGTATCATTTCTTAAGGCGCTGGCTTACAGATGTTAGGGCGCTCCCGTTCGAGAATCCGCGTTTCGTCTACATCATGAGCGACGCCGCGGCGGAAAACGTGGAGTTTCTGTGGGAGCATCCGTATCTGCGTCCGTTCATCGACGCCGGGGTGCTGGATGCGGCCGTCTTCGATCCGCTGAACGACGGTGAAATCGTAACGTTTCATCGTGGCAGCTTAAGGAGCGATGCCGTGGTCAATCCGTTGATTTACATTGCCAATTATTTCTTCGACGGACTGCCGGCGGACGCGTTTCGCTTTGATCGCCGCGGCGAGGCCCCGGGCATGTTCGAAAGCCGGCTTAGCCTGTTCTCCGATCGTGAGGAAGAAGATCGCGAGGATCCTGAAATCCTCCAACGCTGTCACTTGCGCTATGAACATCATGCTCTGCAAGATACGGTGTACTACAACGAACCCGTGCGGGACGCACTGTTGCAAAATTACGCCGAACACCTGGAGGACAGCCATCTTTTGTTTCCTTCTGCGTCCCTCGACGCCCTGGACCGTTTGCGCGAATTGTCTCCGCGCGGTGCGCTGTTGCTCTCGGCGGACAAAGGCTACCACGACGAGCGGCAACTGGATTATCGTCCGGAGCCGGGTGTCACCGTGCACGGCAGCATCTCTCTCATGGTAAACTATCACGCCCTGGGTGCGTATGTGAGGCACGGCAGCGGGCGGGTGTTTTTCCCGGAGCGGATGAAAAGCGGTCTGTCCCTGGGCGCGTTTGTGTTGCCCGGAGGCGACGAATCTCTAACTTATCGGGAAACAATGTTTGCATTCGCAGAGGCCGTAGAACGCGGCGGCCCGGATGACTGGTTTTCCGTGAAGAAGGTCGTGGAGAAACACTACGACGCCTTTGATTTGCCGCGTCTCCTGGCGTATTTGCGGATGAGTGAGTTTGATGCGAACGTGTGCTTCGGTTGCCGGGAGGTGTTGCGAAGTTTGCTCGTGGACTCTTACGAAAACGGGGATCTGGCGCTGGTGTTCGAGGCGCACGAGGTGCTGCATCGGGTGCTGGAGAATTTTCTACCGCTCGGAGGGGAACGGAACGATCTGTTTTTTATGCTGGGCTCGTTGTTCTACGAGACCGGCGCCCCGGAGGATGCGCGCGTGTGTTTTCAGGAGTCCCTGGAATGGCACGAGGAGGACGCGGGAACGTTCTACAACCTGGCGTTGTGCGCATGGGCTCTGGGTCAAAGTGATGCTGCACGGAAGTTAGTGGATCGAGCTCTGGAGCTGGACGGGGAGTTTGCGGAGGCGACGGAGTTGCGGGAACGATTGGGTTAATTCTTTTTTTGTTAATTTGATTGGATGCATAGTGTCCGTCTTCAAAGCCCGATCCACCTGCCTGGTGTTTGACTTATCCCCGTTAATATTTTCTGTGTACATATTAACACCACCCCGCTTTGCCGCGGGCGTAATCCGCTCACCCCGCGCTGTTGTACGACGTGAGCCAGCTCGTGCCCGATCATCTCGCGCCCGCGCAACGAATGCGGATTTTAGCGACCGCGTTGGAAGTGTAGATGGTTGCCGCGCGTGCAGGCGTTAGCATTCACCTGGCCGGCCTCGTCGCCCTCGTGGACGCGCACGTTGCGGAAGTTGTGCCCGTAAGCGCGTTCGAAGGTTTCACGCACGAAATCCGGCAGCGGCCGGCCGGAGTTCGGCTTCGCGGCGGGCGGATTGTGCAGCGAGTCGGCGAGAACGCGCCGGCCGCCGTTTCGTCGGTATGATATGCGCTCCGAAGGCATGATCAGTTTACTCGCGCATCATCTTGACTTTCCGGCAAGCAAAATTAAGTTCGGTGAAGGTTACGATATTCCGATGAGTGCCAGACCTTACACATCTCCCGCCGAACACCTGAACGAAGAGCTGGCGTTGATTGATCTGTTCGCCGCGCGATTATTGGAGAGTCCGGATTCGGCAGATGCGCAGCGGGGGCGTGCGCTCGGTCTCGGTACCTATGTCAGCGGTGAAGAAGCCCGACGCCTGGTGCAAACCGAACCGCCGGATGCCGGCGCATCTACGAATGAATTTCGGGCACGCGTGGGAGAGCAACGCCGGCGCATTCGTGCGCGAATCGACGCAAGCGCGGATACGATCTTCCTGCCTGTCGAGTGGTTTCGCACTGCTTTCGGTCTGGAAGATTTTGCCTGGCACATGTTACTCGCCTGTGCGGCTCCGTATCTCGATGAACGTTACCGGCGACTGTATGCCTATCTTCAGAACGATGTGTCGCGCGAAAACGCAAGCATCGGGTTGCTGCAACGACTGATCTGCAGCGATATACACGAACGCCTGGAGTTGCGGGAACTGCTGGCCAATCATCCTGCGTTTCGGGACTGGCAAATTGTGCGCGCGACGGATGAGCCGGGCCCTGTGCATCTAACGATGGATGCGAGTGTCGTGGACGCTCTGGCCGGCAACTATCGCAGTGCGGCGGACTTTGCCGATTGTCTGGATGATGGACCGGTCCGTGAGGATGTGCAGCCGTCGCCGCGGTTGGTTCAGGAGCTTGAGCATTTACTGCACGGTATGCAGGGCCGTGAGTCTGCCGGAAGTTATGTGATTTCTTTTTGCGGTCGGCCGGGCAGCGGTCGGCGCACTGCGGCGGCGATGTTCGCCGGGGCCCTGGGGCGCCCGCTCTTTCGACTGCGCCTGTTTGATTTGCAGCGACACAAACTTTCGTTCGACGAAGGTTACGTGCGGATTCTGCGTGAGTGTTTGTTGCAGCAGGCGGTGTTGTACATCGAAGACTTTGCGGCGTACTTCGATGAACGAACGCCGGGCGGCGAATCTCACGATCGCGTGCCCGCGTCGGGGGATCCAGGTATGCATTCGCGGCGCGAGTTTCTGTTGAGGGCCGGCCTGCGTCGGGGCGGACTGATCATCCTGGCCTGCGAACGTCCGGTGGTTCCGCTGCACGGTGAGAACACAGCCTATTTCCCGGTCGTGGATTTCCCGCAGCCGGAGTACGGTGAACGTCTGCAAATCTGGCGCCGCGGTCTTGATCAATACAACGTTACCGTGAGCGCGGCCGGCGACGATTTGCAGGCCGAAGACCTGGCCGGCCTGTACCGGTTCACCGCCGGGCAGATCGACGCGGCGCTGCGGACGGCGCGGGACCGGGCGCTCAGTCACGGCGCGGACGCGGCCATCACCGCGGACGATCTTGTCGCCGGCTGCCGCGCGCAGTGCTCGCAGAAACTCGGCGAACTGGCCCGACCGATCCGCACGGTCCACGATTGGGGCGATCTAATCTTACCCGAGGAACACTTAAGCCAACTGCGGGATATCTACGTCTACTTCAAGCAACGCGATCGAGTCTTCGACGAGTGGGAGTTTCGGGGCCGCGTCGGCAGCGGACGGGGCTATCACGCGCTGTTCGCGGGGCCGCCGGGTACCGGAAAAACCATGGCGGCGGGCATTATCGCGGCTAAGTTGCGTTTGGAGATCTTTAAGATCGATCTGGCCGGCGTCGTTTCGAAGTACATCGGCGAAACGGAAAAGAACCTCGCCGCCATCTTTCGCGAGGCCGAGGCGTCCCAGGCGGTGTTGTTTTTCGACGAGGCGGACGCGCTCTTCGGCAAACGTTCCGAGGTCAAAGACTCTCACGATCGTTACGCGAACATCGAGACGTCGTACTTGCTGCAACGCATGGAAGAGTACGACGGCATCACGATCCTCGCGACGAATCTTTTACAGAATATGGACGAGGCCTTTTTGCGGCGTCTGCACGTCGTCGTGGATTTTCCGTTTCCGGACACGGAGGACCGGCGGCGCATCTGGGCCGGTATGTTCCCCGGCGAGACGCCCCTGGCCGCGGACGTGGACTTTGATTTTCTGGCGGAGCGCGCCAGAATTGCCGGAGGTAACATTAAGAACATCGCGCTGGCGGCGGCGGTGCAGGCGGCGGACGCGGGGACGGCGGTGAGCATGGAGCACATTATGCACGCCGCGCGGGGGGAGTACCGCAAGATCGGCAAGCCGTTTGTGGAGCGGGAGTTTGTGCGATAATGTCAACGCCGTTGCGTTTGTGTTATGGAGCTGTCGTTCGCGAGCGGAGGTTGCATGACCGGCAGTCGCGGATCCGTGCTGAACTGGCGAGTCACCGTGGCCTTTGTGTTTGCCTCGGTTTTCGCTATGCGATTATTCACAATTTGGAGGCGGGCGTACATATGCGCCTCCCAGTCCGCGCGGCCGAGGCTCATCGTTTCGTTACCGCGTTTCGCGACCAGGTAGGTGCTCAGCTTCGTAGTCCGTATTAACGAGTGGACGTAAATTTTTGCTGGATTGGCATAATGCGGCCTGCGATTATTGGGTCAGTACCGAAAGAGATTTGGGACGCCTGCAGGAAGCGAGTGTTTATGTTCTCTTATTCAAAGCAACGTCAGGAAACCCCCTCGCACGAAACGCAGTCGACGGTCGATCAGCCGGCCCCGCGTTCGCGGCAGATCTATCCGCTGTCTCCTCCGGCCTCGATGCAGGCGCCGCGCATTCCGCCCGAGGGGAGCGGCCGAAAGCTGCCCTCGGACATTGGCCGTGAATTTCGGCGGCGCTCCGGTCACGACGTTTCCGATGTGCGCGTTCATTTGGACCATGAACCGCTGAAAGTCGGGGCCCTGGCATATGCCCGGGGCTCGCATCTGCATTTTGTGCCGGACCGGTACGAGCCGCAGAACGAACGCGGACGAGAGTTGATTCGGCACGAACTCCGTCACGTCGTACAACAACGCGAAGGTCTGGCCCGGCGTGGATCTCAGCTAATCAACGATAGTCCACAGTTAGAGCGCGACGCGGATCGGATTTCGGCGACGCCGGCATCTCAAGGCCGGGCCCGATCGGCACGGCCGGTACCCGTGGCGCAGGCACCGATTCAGCGAGTGGTGTTGAATCATAGAGGGGAGGCGTATTCCGATCAGGATCTCAAGGCGAGCCCCTGGTATGCGCGGTTATCGTTAGCGGAGCGGAGCATGGTCGATCGAATGCATGGCAGTCCTGAGCGATTCGATCAACAAGCGGTCCATCATCGCTTAAGCCTGCCTCATAAGCCTTCCTGGCAAAATTTACACGCAGTGAATCAGTATCCGGAAACCGGCCAGAAACTACAGGCGTACCGCCGGGAGCGCGAGTACGGTGGGGCGAATGTATCGGAAGACGTCCTGTCACCGCAGGAGGCGAAGCGCGCGGCGTATCGAAGCAAGTTACTGAAATTATTAAATGATTCGCAGGACGCCATCGCGAAGCGCGGCGCGGAGTCTTCGGATTCAGATACGGAAGTCGGCGACCATGTAGAAGCGCAAGAAAAGAGGCGCCAGGTGAAGGCCGAATACCTCGCGGGCCTTGCCGGAACCTTTTTTCCACTGACGGACGATGAACTAAAGTTTGCTGGAAGACTGCGGGACCACCGGCTGCGGGACAACCAGGCCTTCCAGGCGCAGGGTGACGCGCATCGATCGGTCTATGCGTCCGACACGCGGAGAGAGTTGGCTCAGGTCGGGCAGCGCATGCGGCACACGAGCATGGAGCACAACCCGTACCTGCGGCGTTCGTTTCACGCCGCCATCTCTCCGCAACAGATTCGCGCCGGCGGATCGCAGGCGTACAACAGTTCCCAGGGTTCGATTCGGGCGAAGTTAAAGGACGTCCTGGCGGCCGACCATAAGAAGATGAACTGGCAGCGCAGCGATTTTCCGGATGATCGAACGTGGGCGGCCGTGCAGTTCATGATGCGAGAAGGCATTTCAAATTCTTCGAGTGTGGATTCGTATGCGTCGCGCGTGCGATCCGGGCAGGCTACCGCCGGTTCGAGCACACGTACGGCATTTCATCATCTGGCATGGAAGGAGGCGGACCCCGACTTCGCCCGGCACGCGCTGAATCCGGCGAACCTGATCGCCATGAACGATCAGAGAGAGCTGCTGAATCCGACGAAACACGCCGCGGCCGCGGCGGCCGGGACGTTGCCGGTTCCGGGGGATCATGACATCTTTGGTCATCAAGCCCAGGGTTATCGCAGTGATCAGCAGAACGTATTTGCTCACGCGAAAGGCGGCGGTCAATTCAAGGACATTGATCTGGAAGCGACGGCGGAAATCGCGGACCAGGTAATGAGGCCGCGCCTGCGGAAACGCGACCTGTACGGGGTGCCCCGGGCTTCCTGGAAGTAACTTTCGGACAATCACTTATGTTTTCTCAATCAAAGCAAACGCAGACGAAACCGTCCGGAGAGACGCGCCAGGACGCCGGGGCGACGACTCCGCGTTCGCGGCAGATCTATCCGCTCACGCCGCCGCCGGTGCTCGGCGCGCCCGATCATCCCGCCGAACGCGAGGCCGACGAGGTTTCCGGGCGCGTGGTGCGACGCCTTAACTCTCCTGAAACGAAAGCTTACGGAAAGCCGGAACGCATTTCTGTTACGGCCGATCCGCGCGGCCCGTCGATTCGCCGGCGGGCGGACGGCGTCGTTCCTGACGGCGGCGGCGCCCCGGTTTCCCCTGCCGCGCACGCGCGTTTGTCGGCGAAGCGCGGGCGCGGCGGCTTCGGATTGCCGGGAGAGTTGCAAAGTTCGCTTGGAAGTATGTTAGGATCGCGGGCGCGGGAGGCGCGGTTGCATCATGACGGCGAGAGTGATCGGCTGGCCCGGGAGTTCGGGGCGGACGCGTTTTCGATCGGGAAGGACGTGTTCTTCAAGCACGGGGCGTACGCGCCGGGATCGCTGAGCGGCAAGCGGTTGCTCGCGCATGAGTTGGTGCATGTGGCGCAGGATGGGGGGCGTGGGAATGTTGTGCGGCGGGCCGGTGGTGGCATGGAAGAGGAGAAACAAGGTGAAGGGAGAATGGAGGAGGAGCAGCCACCGATTCCGGGTGGGGCGGTCACTAAAGTAAAATCGCGCCGGAATCAAAGAACACACGAGAATAAGAAAAAGCTGATAAGGGAAATCCGCAAGACGAATGATAAGATCCAGAAGCAGCAATCGAAGGCGAAGGTGATTCAAGATCCTCTGTCGGTTGACGATGACGGCGATCAGGATGCTGCGAATCGGAATACCCCCCCGGGGTTAATGGCGGCATCGAAGAAAAGTTTTCGTGAAGATACGCTGATTAAACAGCGCGAGGAAAAAGCAAGGAAGTTGTATAAGGAAGAGCTAAAGAGTCGGAGTTCCACGGAGCACAATGCTTATGTTAAAAAGATCCTGGAGAAGAATGCAGATCTATCCTCTTCAGCCAGCGAGTATGAGACGGAGCCGGAGGTGGACCACTTGGAAGAAAGCTTTCGTGCCTTGAGGCAGGTCCGACAACCTACTGATCCGAGTGTACTCTCTGGTATACGTATGACTGCGCAAAAAGCCCATGACGAAATCGGTGATAATAATAATCCCAACATAATGAGTGAAGAGACCTTCGTGGATGTTGTGCAGGGACAGGCCACGAATGAAATGGCGCGTGTGAGTAACAATCCGCTTCTTCGCAGCGCACATCGAATCTCTATCGAAAGGCTAAAGAAAAATGATCCTCAGCTCTTTAAAGCAGACGGGAGTATAAATGTGGAGAAGCTTGCAATGCAAGGAAAAAAGAAAACAAAGGGTGAGGAGGCGTACGAAAAATATCGCAACTATATGGGAGATGCACTAGGGCCGGCTTTTCAGGGCTTGAAGAAAAAGTTTACTTCCAACGATAAATATAAAAACCATAAAGATCGAATTCAGAAAATTTTTGCGGAGTATGAAAACGACATAAGCGTGAATGGCAAAACTACTTTGAGCAATAGCAAGGATGGGCGTTCGTTTGCCTTGCATCATAATGTTAATAAAGGAGGGAAGAATCCCTTCCCTGAAGGGGCTCTAAGTCCGTATAATCTTACGGTGGAGAATGATGCAAGGGCTTCGGGTGGGGACGTGCATGCTGCTCATCACATGTTGACTTCTGCGGGTTTCGGAAACCCATACCAAAATATTAATCCACAAAATGCTGTTGGGACGACCGCGCTGGTTGAGAACAAGATTCGGCCTCCAAAGAAAAAAAAGTAAAGGGTACGCCTTGAGCTCCCCCACCCCACCACCATGAACACCGCCACCGTAATCCGCGACGTCAGCATCTCGCTGAAAGACTTTATCCGCGCGAACATCGAGGAGTTGTCCCGCGAAGATGCGGTGCTCTTCGATTCCCCGGCCGACGTCGAAAAACCCACGCGCCCGACGCTCCTCATGTATCTCTATCACGTCGAACCGAACGCCTATATGCGCAACGAGCCGCCCGTCATCGAAGAAGGACAGGCCGGGACCGGCCGCCTGACACTACCGCCGTACATCGTGGATTTGTATTATATGTTTATTCCGTACGCGCAGAACCGCGAGACGGAGTTGATCCTGTTCGATAAGCTCATCTATCTCTTTCATCATCGCGGCGACCTGGCCGTGGAAAATTTGCAGGGTGCGCTCAAAGAAGGCGGCGAGCCCGTGCGCATGGTGCCGCATCGCATTGCCATGGAAGAGCTGGGGCGATTGTGGATGTCGTTTCCGAACAAGCCGTTTAAGCTGTCGCAGTTTTACATATTGACTCCGGTGCGCATCCCTTCCGAAGAAGAAGAATTCTCACGGGTGCTCAAAATTCGTCAGGAGACGGGCACGCTGGAAGACGGCCAGGCTAAGTACTTCGACGACGAAACTTACGGAGCAGGAGAGCGGTAAGATGAGACGGCACGCATCATCACAGCAGCAATCGACGCGAGAAGCGGGCGATGCGGAACATTCACGGCAGACGCCGCCGCAAATACCGCACGGTGCGCGGCAGTTTTATCCGTTGCGACCGCCGGCGTTGCTCGGCGCGGCGGATCATCCGGCCGAGCGCGAGGCTGATGATGTGGCGGACCGCGTGACCGCGCGTCTTCAAAACCCGGCGGATGCCGGCGGGCCCGAACGCATTTCGGTCGCGGCCGATCCGCGCGGGCCGGCGGTACGGCGCATGCAGCACGCCGACGCCGGCGGCGATGCCGCGGCATCCATGGCGCCGGAAGCGCAGTTCCGCCTGGCCGCGGCGCGGGGGCGGAGTGGTTTCGCTTTGCCGGGGAGTTTGCAAACATCTTTTGGGCGTATGTTAGGGCCGCGGGCGCGGGACGCGCGGTTGTTTCACGATCATCACAGCGATCAACTGGCGCGGGAGTTCGGGGCGAGCGCGTTTTCGATCGGCAAGGACGTGTTCTTTCGCCGCGGGGCGTATGATCCGCGGTCGCTCAGCGGGAAGCGATTACTCGCGCATGAGCTGGTGCACGTGGAGCAGGACGGCGGGCGGGGGAATGTGGTGCGGCGGATGAGGCATCCACTATTTGATCAAGTATTGGGCCCTCTCATGGACGTGCATAGCCGACTCCCTGTAAGGGACCAGGCAAATCTGGGATTAGTGAATAGATCCGGCCACGCCCTGGGGAGGCATGCTCTAAGGCAACGGCAGATTCATTCTCAATACACACAGCGGATCAAACCGTTGAAATATGAACTGGCTCGACTGCACAAGACTGCAAACCCGCATCGAGGACAGGACCCGACCAGTACAGCGAAGCGGCGCGCCTTTGAGGACTCCAGGCATGCGAAGATCGCCAGGCTCACCCAGGAGCGGCGGCGGATTCTACTGGAGCTGAGCAGAAATCCGTTGATTGACCCTGGAAAGTATCAACCTCCTCAATCCATTGAAGACATAGATTAATCATTGATCCGGATAAGCCTGGTAGGCTTTCCCGATGTTGTGTGAGTCGTGGCTTACCTTTAGCGACCCCTTGCTAACACGCCGCCCCGCGAATCTTACGCTCCCGTTACATCCCGCCGACTCCCCGCGCGCCGCCCCGTTCACCATCTTCCGCCCAAACACACAAATCCTAAAAATTATTAAAAAACCGTTTGACCCGTTTCGCGCGTAGCGTATAGCACTGTTCATACTGCAACGATTCGCCCGGCATTCGTAACAAGGTGCAGGCGGAAGTAACCTAAACGAAGATTTACTTAACAATATTCCGCCCGGCGAAGCAGAGCGATCCGCCGGGGCGGTCGGAGCCATACGCGCATGAACTTCGAAGCCTTCACCACCAAAGCCCCCGGCGTGTACGTCGTCGAAGAACCCAGCGCGTCGCAACCGATCACGGGGGCCAGCATCAGCAATTGCGGCTTCGTCGGCATCGCGGAGGACACGTTTTATTCCGCGGCTGACCCGTACGGCCGGGGCGGCCAACAACGTGAGCAGAACAAGCCGGGCCAGGCGGTGCAGATTACAAGCTGGGGCCAGTATGTTTCGCACTTCGGCAGTTTTCTCAAGGGCCGCTACCTGGCGTACGCCGTGTACAACTACTTTCAGCAGGGCGGCAGCGTGTGTTATGTATCCCGCGCGGTGCCGGACGGCGCTTCCGCCGATACCAACTGGAACGCCGAGGAGAT
The DNA here is from genome assembly GCA_965227295.1 of Leptonemataceae bacterium. GTDB lineage: Bacteria > Spirochaetota > Leptospiria > Leptospirales > Leptonemataceae > JANSYA01. The sequence continues at coordinate 2,802,694 of OZ245742.1, forward strand.
TGCGGCCAAGACCGCGAAGGTCGACGACGTCATCACCGGCTTCACCATCCGCGCGACATCGGCCGGCGCCTGGGGCGATCATATCTACGTCGAGGTGGACGGATTTCCCGATCCCGCTAACAAAAAATCAAAGTCAGTTACGTTGAACGTCTACTACTGCGAGGATCCGAACGGTCTGCCTTCGGGCGCGGCGAAGTTGCAGTATCTCGAAGACACCTACTACGGCCTGCCGGCCGTGTTCAAGGTCGGCGATGCCACGGACGCGGGCTACAAGAAGCTCCAGAACATCGTGCGCAACATCAACGGCGCGTCCATCTACATTCGCATCGACGCGAAGGCCGGCGCAAGCGGCGACGGCAAAATCGAAGTCAGCGATTCGCCGAAGCAATTGCAGGGCGGTGACAATGTCGCCTACGATTTCATCGGCATGTCCAACGCGCCCCACGGGCTCTACGCCTTCGAAAAAGAAAAGGACGCCCGGGTCATGGCCATCCCCGATCTCGGCTCCCACGATCTGCACAAGGCCGAAGGCGGCGATCCGAACCTCGCCATCGAAGAAACGCTTTCCAAAGTCCACGCCTTCATTCAAAGTCAGCTCGATCGTTTCTACATCATCGATCCGCCGGCCGGTCTGCTCGTGGACGACGATCCCACCATCGTCGATTTTCGCGGTACGCTGGAGGCGTCGTCGTACTGGTCGCTCTACTATCCCTGGCTGGAGATTGCGAATCCCCTGGGTGACGGCCTGGTCAGCGTGCCGCCGTCCGGCAGTGTGGCCGGCGTCATCGCCAACAGCGATGTGATGGTCGGGCCGTGGCAGTCTCCCGCGGGCATCACCTACGGCGGGGTCAACGCCTTCGACCTCGCCATGCACGTGACTGAAGAACAGCATGGTCCGCTTAATGAATGGCCGACGAACATTAACGTCATCCGCAAATTTCCGGACATCGGTTCGGTCATCTGGGGCGCGCGCACGTTGTCCTCCGACAAGGAGACGAAGTACGTGGCGGTCCGGCGCCTGCTGTTGTTCATCGAACTGTCCATAAAGCAATCGTTGCAGTGGGCCGTGTTCTTGCCGAACAATCCGGCCCTCTGGGAACTGCTCAAGCGCGACATTGACGTCTTTCTTACGCGGCTCTGGCACCAGGGCGCGCTCTTCGGCGACGCGAAGAACCAGGCCTTCCAGATTATCTGCGATCACACGAACAATACGACCGAAACCATCGACGAGGGCCTGCTCATCGTGCAGGTCGCCGTGGCGCCGGTGCGCCCGGCGGAATTCGTCGTCGTTACGGTCTCCCAGAACATGCAGACCGGCGGCGGCTGAGCGGCGGCCTTCAAGCTACGTTAGAATTCTTTTAAGCAAACTTAACGGACGATCTCATGGCAAAGCGCAAAGATCCTTACAGAAATTTTCGATTCCGCGTAAAGGTCGGCGGCCTGGAAACCGCTGCCTTCAGTGAGGCGACGGTCCCGGACATCACTGTCGCCAATGTCGAGTATCGCGAGGGCGTCGATCCCACACACTCGCGCCAGTTGTCCGGCCTCACGAAGTTTGGCAACCTTACATTGAAAAAAGGCGTCACCGACTCCATGGATATGTACAACTGGTTCAAGAAGGTCGTCGATAAGGGCGCCGAGGACAATCGCCAGAACATCACCATCACGCTCATCGACGAAACCGGCGCCGACAAGAGCACCTGGAACATTGCCGAGGCCTGGCCTATCAAGTACGAGGATAGCGGCTTCAACGCTACGGGCAACGAGGTGATGATCGAAACCCTGGAGATCGTCCACGAGGGCATTACGCGCAGTAAGTGAGCGTAGCGAGGTAAACTCTGAGCGTATTTCAAACCGAGTATGATTTTACGTTGCCGAGGGGGTACATCGATACCGACGGCAATTTGCATCGTGAGGGGCGTATGCGGCTATCCACTGCCGCCGATGAAATTCAGCCGTTGCGGGATTCTAGAGTGCAACAGAATCCGGCGTTCCTTTCAGTGATTATACTCTCGCGTGTGGTGACGAAACTGGGCAAGCTTGAGCAGATAAACACCGACGTCATTGAGAGCCTGTTCTCGACGGATTTTGCCTATCTCCAGGATCTTTATAATCAAATCAACAGTCCTGACGGGGAGGTACCGCCGGGGGAGGGCTGACGGGCTATCCCCTCGAACGCCTGCGCGAGGAGATAGCCTTCCTGGCCTACCACTTTCACTGGAACTACGATACGTTGCTGCACATGCCTCATGAGGAGCGACGGCAATGGTGCGATGAGGTAAGTCGCATCAATAAAAAGCTCAGCAACGTTCAGGAACGCGTGGTATCCCTGGAGGACGTATTTTAATCGATGGCATCCCGCAACAAAGATCCTCACGGCGCATTTCGATTTCGAGTGGAACTCCAGGGCCTGCAGGTGGCGGCCTTTCAGGAGGCGTCCGGACTGCGTGTGGAAACCGAAGTCCAAACGGTGCAGGAAGGCGGACGGAACGACGCCGATTACAAACTTCCGAAAGGAACACATTACGGAGAGCTGACCCTGAAACGCGGGTACGTCGACGACGATCTCTGGAAGTGGCACCAGCAGGTGGTCGGCGGCAAGATCCAGCGACGCAACTGTTCCGTGATTCTGCTTGATGCCCAGGGGAACAACGCCGCGTCCTGGAATTTCGTGCGGGCGTATCCCACGGTTTGGGAAGGGCCGGCCTTCCAGGCAAGCGGCGATGAACTCGCCGTGGAGAGCCTGACGATCGTGCACGAAGGATTATCACGGGCAACGTGAGCCGTTAGCATGGAAGGAGAACAAGAACTACGTCTGCGCAGCACGGAAATTTCGCTGCAAACCCCCGCCGCGGCCGCGGTACGTCGCTCCTCCATCGGGCCGATGCTGCAAACCGGAATTCGCGACGATTTTCACGAAGGCATTGCCGCGCGCCACGGTCTGGATCGGCGACGACACCCTTTTTTTATCCTGACTTACCTCCTCGGCGTTTTTACTGAGGCGCCGGCTTCCGCAGATTTTACGAGCATTCTTAACTTTAACGCACTGAGAGTTTACATGGCACGGTGGTCGCACACATACGCTGCGGTCACGGAGCGCATTAACAATGGTCGGGATGCCGTCGTAAGGCACTTCGCATTTCTGGAACGAACTTTGCCGCGTCTCTACGAACGTTGGCTGCCGTTCTCACGGACCTTGCTCGGGCAGTACCGGGAGCGAGTGCTGCGTGAATTGGCCGGCCGCGCAATTCCGGGCGTTGATCCGGTGCTCCCGGAATTCTTCGATTCGGAACGCGAGCGATTGGTCTATGTCGATGGACTGCGTGAAGGCGAAATATTGCGACCGGGCTCGCAGTTCTTCGAAGACGTGCGGCGCTCATCTGTGCGCCCGCACTCCGAAACGCCGTCGGAGCCGGCGAAGCTCCGCCAGGGGCCGGCCGACTCGCGCGGCGCGACGGACGTTCCACCAGGGATACACGTTGCACGTCCACCCGGCCCGGCGGCGAGCGGAGTTCGGCTCCCGGCGTCGGATGCGCGGCCCGCACCGCCGATGCGTATGCCCGGCCACTCGTCCGTCGTGTCGATTGTTGAGCGCCGTCGACTCCGTGCGATTCTGCGGAGTTATACTCATGCGCTTGCGTTGCGTCAGGCATTATCGTGGAGTTCGAGCCACCATACAACACGGGCCGCGCTTGTTGCCGCCGCCACGATGCATCTGCGACTGCATGCGTTATCGATGATGGATGCGACGAACTTGCGCATCGCCACGACCACCGACCGGGTGGCCGGACGGGATCTGACGTTCGCGAATACGACGCACCGCCGACGACTTGCCGAAATCATAGAGCGTCACAGCCGGGCGTTAGATTTTTATCGTGGTAAGTTAGTGCACCTTCACCTGCGCAAGCTTCCGGCAGTTCCGCCGCCCGTCGATGTCGTCGCGGCCGTGCAGGCCATGCACTTGCGTACCTTCCCGGCTGGGGCGCCGGAGGTTGCGTTCCACGACACGCAGGCCCCTTTGCAGTGGCCCGGACCCGGGCCGGGCGTACCGAAGGAGAACCGCCTCGCGGAAGTCGTACAACGTTATACCCGCGCCCGCCTCGTGTCGCGGTACGAAGAGGCAGCCGACGATCCAACTGCACCGGCGTACCGGACGAGTCAACCCGACCGCCGGTTTCCGTGGCCGGAACGATTCCGTCGGAATTCAGCCCCAGGCGCGCCGCCGCGAACGCCCGCGCGCAGAGCAGTTGCGACGCTGATGCGCGGCAAAGCGGCCGCGCCTCTGGATTATGCGCGAGTGTTTCAGCGGCGCGGAACGCGTGACGACATGCACTCCTTGAGTTATACGGAGCGTACCTTAAGAAACGTAATGCCGCGAATGATTGTGCGGGTAATGCACAGCGGGCTCGCGCCGCCGTCAGGCGCAGAGCATCATGTGCTGCATCTGTTCCCGGCGAAGCAGGAAGATCGAGGCCGTCCGCTTCCTGGCAGCTTTCGCCTCGCGATGGATGCCCATCACTACTACCATCCCGGGAATGTTGTACGGCGGGGCCCCGCGCCGTTTCTCAGCATCGGTACCGCGTCGGGAAAGGCAGGACGCACAGGAAGCCATCCTCAGCCCATGCAGTCCGGCCGCGGCGTCGTTGTGAATCCGCGGTGGCAGTCAGATTCACGAAGCAATTCTACGCTGACTTTTTCTCCGTCATTTGTCGCCTCGCAAAGCCCGCTCGGTGCCGCGAAACAGCGCGAGACCACGAACATCAGTCTTCGCTACGCGATCCATCGTCCCGTCTTCGGTGCGACGTTGCACTTTGCCGAGAGTCATGTGATGGGATCGGGAAAGAGTGCCGGGCGCGGTTCCGTTGGCGGCGGGCGCAGCCGGACCGCGTCACCGGCACGGCCGCCCGGAGAGTTGCCACGTGTGCAGGAGCGCGGCCCGACCGCGGAAGAGCCGCGCGACCTGACATCGAAAGCGATCGCGGAGATCTTTCGTAACATGCCGTACGCAGAAGTTAAGGTAGTTGCGGATCGTATCTATCAGCATATTGAGCGGCGCGTGATGCTCGAGCAGAAACGGCGCGGGGTATAGCGGGATGGCACTGGAGAAAGCGATCCTCGCCACGGAAACCTCCGGACATATACCGGTGATGTTCAATCCCACGGAATACACACAAAGTGGCGAGTCTCAGTTCAGCGGGGACGGCTCCAATTTGCAGTTCAATCGAACCGGGGGCGGGGACTTCTCCGTGGAGCTACTGTTCGACAGTTACGAAGAGGAGGGCGCCAAACAGGACGTGCGCAAAAAGACCAAAGCCATCACCGACCTCCTGCAGCCTTCCGTGAAGGGTAGCCAGTCGCATCGCCCGCAGATCGTGAGTTTTGTGTGGGGTAAGTTTCAGTTCCGGGGCGTATTAACGAAAGCTGATCAAAAGTTTACGATGTTTCTGGGCAGCGGCATCCCGGTGCGCTGCGAGTTAAGCATCACGTTGAAGGAAGTGCTCGAACCCGGTGAGGCCGTACAGAACGCCGGCCTCGGCGCCTGCCGCAAACTGCACGTCGTGCACGGGGACGATCGCCTTGATCTCATCGCCGATCAACTGCTCGGCTCCGCGGAACGCTGGCACTTCATTGCCGACGCGAACAACATCGAGGACCCGCTGTCCTTTCCCGGAGGCTATATCGGCCGCACGCTGGTGATTCCGGATGTGGCGGCGGGGGGAGGTCGCGGTGAGTAGCAATCCCGGGATGCGCCGGGCGGGGCTCTCGATCCAGGTAAACGGATCGGAACTGAGTAACGAAGATCTCGCCCGCATCGAAGAGGTGTCGATCACTGACGGGCTCAAGCAGCCGGGCACCTTCGATCTGCGCTACAATATGGCCGAGTGGCCCGACGGAGCCTGGCATGGGGGCGAAGGAAATCCGTTTCGGATCGGTGACGAGATCCGCATCAGCTTCGGCTTCGACTCCGTAAAGGTCTTCGCCGGTTACGTGGCGAGCCTGCAGGCGGACTTCGGTTCGGAACCGGCGCTTACGGTAAACGGCTACGATCCGCTGTACAAACTTCAGTTCGGTACACGTTTGCGTTCCTTTCAATGGATGACGGACAGTGAGGTCGTCGAGATGGTGGCCCTGGAAGACGGTCTCGTCCCGGACGTGGAGCCTACGACCGAGGTTCGCAATTACATCTTTCAGAACAACGTCAGCGATTTCGAATTCATCAATCAGAGGGCCGACGCGAATCAGTTCGATTTTCTGTACGTCAACGAACGGCTGAAGTTCTACTCGTCTCTGGTGAACATGTTCTTCGAGGAGCTCGTAGGTATCAATGGACCGCAGTTGCGTTACAAGGCGGACTTCGATCAGTTCCAGGGCACGGTCAATTCTCAGGCCCTGGGCAGCGCCGTCATCGTGCAGGGCTACGATTCGGCCCAGGGCACGCCGATCTTCGGGATCTACGGAGCCAACCTCGCAGAGACCGCCGCCGCCGGGTTGCAGGCAGAACTGGCCGCGGCTTCCGGGCTCGCCATGGCCGCGGTGGCGGAGCCCGGCAGTGTCGAAGAAATTTCCGGCACGCTCGCGGACGCCACGGCATCCATCGTTCAGGCCGAGGCGGACGCCCTCAGCTTTCAGGCCGAGTTGGGCATGACCGGCCGGCTCAACAACTTCGCCGGCAAGTTTCGCAATAACTCGCCGATTTATATCACGGATAAGGGCGTGGGTTCCCAGGCCGAAGCGGAGGCCGTGGCCGTGGCGAAGTATCAGGAATTACTACAACCCTACATTGAAGGTAGCGGCAACGGCGTGGGGAATCCCGATCTGCAGGCGGGGATTCACATCAGCCTAACCGGACTCGGCAAACAATTTAGCGGCCCATACTACTGTACCGGCACGACGCATACCTTCGACATGCAGCAGGGCTATACGACGTCGTTTCAGGTCCGACGTAAGTGGTTCGAAGCAGGGGAGGGAGTGTAAGATGGGACTCAGCGATACGCTCTCGAAAGGCAAGGAACAGAACAAGGATGATCTGCCCACCATTACCGGTGTCATCCCCGGTACCGTGGTAAACACCTACGATCCCCAGGACCTCGGCCGCATCAAAGTACTCATCCCGCGCATCAGTATGGAGTTCACGACGAACTACGCTCGCGTCGCCACGCCGCAGTCGGGCAATCGCAGCGGACTTTATTGCCGCCCCGAGGTGGGCGATGAGGTCCTGGTCGCCTTCGAAAACGGCGACATCACTTTGCCGTACGTCATCGGGTCCTTATGGAACGCGCGCATGCCGTCACCGGTTCCCGCGTACGACGGCAAGATCATTGAAATTCGCGCACGCAGCATGGAGACGCCGCCGCCGCCGAAAGGTCCGACGGGACCCTCGGCCTGGGCCGAGGACCTGGGTCTTGAAGGAACCGAAGAGGGCACCGAGGCGTCCCTGGAGGCCGAGGAGGAAGAGGAGTCCGCCGAGGAAGCGCCGGGCGCAGAAAGTCCGGCCGAAGGTGAGGCCGATCAAGAAGAGGAACTCGCCAGCGAAGAAACTGAAACAGCCGCGGAGAGCAGCGGCGGCACCGGCCATACGATTCGGTTGAACGCGAACACCGGCGAGTCGCGCATCGAGATTATCGATGAGAGCGGCGGTAATCGCATCGTCATCGATACGCAGACGAACACAATCCTCATCAATTCGAATATGAACATCGAGATGAATGCGCAGGAAGCGATCATCCTGAACGCGCCCACCATCGCTTTGAACGCGACGGCGGACGTGAACATCAACAGTGAGGCGAGCATTATGCTCTCCACCGCTGCCGTCACCGCGGACGCCGAAGAAGGCATCAATCTGGTTGCCGGGACGGAAATTTCCGCGGAGGCCGGCGGGGACGTGAGCATCTCCGCCGCCGGCGGCGTGGAGATGGAGGCCGGTGGAGAGATGAACCTGTCCGCCGGTGGCGCCCTGAACGCGGAGGCGGGCGGGGAGATGGACCTGTCCGCCGGCGGAGCCTGGAATGCCGAGGCGGGGGGCGAGGCCGGCCTGTCCGCCGGCGGCATCGTAGAAATCGAAGCGGCGGCGGACGTGAGTATCATGGGGGCGTTGATCACGTTGAATCTATAATAGATTAACGTGTTAATTTAAGTTTTGGACTTTCTCGGTACAGGCTGGCGTTTCCCCGTCGTAGAAGATGGAGCGGGCGTTCGTACGTCCTCCGGCGAGCGAAACATAGCGGAGTCCGTCCGCATTATCCTGTTCACGCGGCCCGGGGAACGTATCATGCGCCCGGACTTCGGTTGCCGCATTCATGAACTGCTGTTCGCGCCGAACAACACGACCACGGCCAGTCTGGCCGAGGAGTTCGTGCGTCGGGCTCTGGAACGCTGGGAACCTCGCATCGAAGACGTTCGGGTGCGCGTGGACCCGGTTCCCGGGGAAGGGCGGTTGAGCATCCTACTGGAGTACACCGTCATCGATACGAACAATCGAAACAACGTCGTGTATCCGTTTTACCTGGAGTCCGGCGATGCATAAGCCGATCCTTGATGTCCGCGATGCAGGTGATCTGCTCGAAGAAGCGGCCCGATTGGCGGAGCAATATCTGCCGGAGTGGTACGCCGTTTGGCCGGAAGACTGGCGGACGAATCACAAGCTCAAGGAGCCCGGCGTCGTGCTCGTGCGGGTGTTCTCGCATCTTGCCGCGATCGTGCTGGCTCGCTGGAACCGCGCTCCGTATAAACATGAACTGGCGTTCTATAACTTTCTGGGTGTGGACCGGCTGGATCCCTCCGCGGCCGAGGTGCCTCTGTGCTTCAGTCTTCTACCCGGTCTGAGCCGGGCCCTCGTGCCGCGACGAACCGAGGTCCTGGCCGTTCGTCAGACCGGCGGGGGGCGGGTGATCTTCGAAACCCGGCGTAACTTAACCGTTGTTCCCGCGCAGTTAACAGCCGGCATCTTCGCCCGCCCTTCCGAGGATGCGTACGTCGATCTAACGGACAGCATTGTCGGCTCGGACCTGCGGGCGGGGCGGCCGGCGCAGAGCGTGGTGCCGACCGGCAAACGCAACGACGGCTTTTACATACAGGACCGCGACGGAGATCTGGCACTGCCGCATGAACTCTATCTGGGCCTGTCTGTCCTGGCCGGGGCCGCACCGTTGGGTCGTCGGGAGCGTCGGCGGGAACCACGGCGCGAGGCCGTGCTCCGCCGTAAGGCCGTGGCGGCTCTGCCTCCTTTCGATAAGGTTCGTCTGCGAATCACGGGCCGGAACCTGGAGCGCCTGTACTTCGATCGTTGGTTTTTGCCGGCTAAGACAGCGGGCGATGAGCCGGAGCCGCTGAAGTTCGACAGCCCGCCGATCTACGACCGCCGCGCGGATCAACTCACCGTAACTTTCAGAAAATTTAACTTACCGGAAGAACGTTCCCTGGGAGACGACACGGAGCACTGGCTCGGGGTGGGGCCCGGGCGTCCCATCGGCGCGGCGACCGGGGCGATCCTGTTGCCCGAGATCCAGGATTTGCGCCTGGACTTTCACAACACCGGCGAGTTTGCGGAGCACCTCTTAAACAACGACACGCGCCTCAATCCGAAGAAGTCGTTCCAGCCCTTCGGCAAACGCCCGGACGCGGACGAGGTCTTCTACGCCGGCAGTCAATCCGTCCTCCAATGGACCGGTGCCGCCGTACAAATCGAAGTGCAACTGGAACAACGTCTGCCGGACGTGCAGGTTCGATTGCTCTGGCAGTACTGGAACGGAGATGACTGGGAGCTCCTCGGACGCAGTTCCCAGGACGGTCGCGAGTTCGAAGAGAATCGGGCGTGGAACTTTCAGGACGGCACAGCCGCCCTGACGCGGGACGGCGCGATCCTCTTTACGGTACCGGAAACGGCTCCGTTAAAACTCGGTATGAAAGTCAGCCGTTGGATTCGCGCCGTAATCGAAGAAGGATCCTACTCATTGCCGGAAGCGCCCTCCATGTTGAGTGATGCGCGTAAGGTCATCAGTCGCGTGCCGCCGAAGCTCATGCCGGCGGCCCAGAAGCGCAAAATCCTGGAAGAGTTTCAGCGGCGTCAGGACCAACAGCCGCCCGGGCGCCGAAAGCCCGAGTACCATCCGCCGGTACTGAAGTCCATGCGCTGGAACTACGCCGTGCGGAACGTGCCCGTCATTACGGCAAGCACCAGGAACAACTTCTTTCGTCGTGCCGTGGACGCCGGTACGGATTCACCGTTGCCGCCGTTCGTACCGTACTCGCCGCTGGACCACCGCAGCGCTGGTGAGTGTCATTTGTATTTGGGCTTCGACCGCGATGAAGCCCTGCCCGGGGCGGAAATCAATCTCTTCTTCGCGTTCAACAGTCTGCTGCCCTTTAGCCACAACACACAAGAAGTCAGCAAAGAGATGTTTACGAACAGGTCATTCTTCTGGCCGGAATGGAGCTACTTCAGCGGCGAGGACTGGCGACCGCTGAAGCTTATGGAGCAGTTTCACCGGGAACGAGTCTTCCAGAACGGCGGCATCGTCGGATTGACCGTGCCCGCGGACATCCAGGCGGTGGTGCTGGACTTCGGTTCCTCCGCCGACCAAAAAAAACGCCGGCGCAGCGCGCAGCGCGCAGCGGCGACGGCGAAGGCAGCCGGTGCGCGCGACGTGCGCCCCGGTGAGCGATACTGGATTCGATTGAGCGCGCCCCGGGAAGCCTGGGATTCGTTGCCCATCTGCTACGGCGTATTTCCGAATGCGGTACCGGCCAGTCACAGCGTCGAGTATCATCAAAACCTACTGGGTTCGGGCACCGGCCGGCAGACTCAACAGGTTCGCATTCCGCACGTCCCGGTGCTCGGCCAACCCGTGGTTCAGGTACGGGAAGCCTTTCGCCCGACGGACGGTGAGATTCAGGAGATTCGCTCCAACCTGGCCACGGCGTTTCTTACCATCCCGCCGGTGGTGGAGGAAGATGAGGAGAGCGGTGAGTACTGGGTAACGTACTACGAGACTCACAGTTTTGCCCTCGCGCACGCCGGTAGCCGTTGCTTCGTCTTAGATGATGAAGCGGGAATGTTAACATTCGGCGACGGCCGGCACGGGAGCGTACCGCCGCGATTACGAAACAACATTCGCGCCACGTATCGAAGCGGCGGGGGTGGCGCCGGCAACGTGGCTCCGGGCAGCCTTTCCGAACTCCGTCGTTACATCGCCGGCGTGCGCAGTGTGTCGAATCCGATCAATGCATCCGGCGGCGCCGATCGCGAAGCCGAAGAAGATGCCCGGAAACGCGCCGCTTCCTCGATCAAGAACCTGGATCGCGCCGTGAGTGCGAGTGACTTCGAGGACCTGGCCCGGAATTTCTCCGCTAATGTCGTGCGGGCCGCGTGCGTCTCGTTTCCGCCCGACGCCGGCCCGGGAGAAATCGAGGAGCTGCGGGTCATCATTCTGCCGGGGGGACAACACCGTGCCGATGATCCTGGTGCCCCGGATCTCGAAGGTGCCACGCCGCAGTTGGGCCTCCTGGAAGATGTGGAAAGCTATCTGAAGCAGCGGGCCTTCTTTCCGCTGCGGAACCGCCTGTCCGTTCGGGTGCCGGCCTTCGTGCGCGTGGACATTACACTGCGTGTCCGCCTCTTCGAGGGTTACAACGCGGAAGAAGTATGCAAACACCTGCGGGCCCTGTTGAGGAACTATCTCGACCCAATCAGCGGGGCCCGGGGCCGGGGCTGGAATTTCGGCGAAGACATCACCGAAAGCATGGTAGCGGGATTCGTCCAGGATTTTCAGGAAGTACGTAATATCATTTCGCTGAGAGTTAGTGCCGGGCGGGATGGAAGTGCGAGCGCGCGCGGTATCGTGCGAGACCGCACCGAGATCGTCGCGCCCGGGAACATTCAGGTCAGCCCCGGCGGCGAGGAGGAGCCTGCGTAAGCCATGCCTCTGAAGTTGCCTCATCTGGACGATACGAGCTACCGCAAGCTCGTCGACGAAATGATCGCAGCCATCCCGCGGTACAGCGGGGACTGGAACAACTACAACGCCTCGGATCCCGGGATCACGATCATTGAACTTCTGGCGTATGTGGCGAGTACGTTGTTGTATCGCATCGATCGCGTTTCGAATCGCGCGTATCTGAATTACCTGCGACTTCTGGCCGGGGCGGCGGGTCGGGAGGGTCGTCGCCTGCTGGAAGAGGAGCGTCGTTCCGGCCAGGACCCGGATTATATTGCGTTGCTCGAATGCCTGGAGCGCTTCGAGGCCAAAGCCGTGGAAACCTGGACGAACGAGGACCTGGGGCTGTTGCAGAGCACGGCGTACCGCTACATTCGTCGGCCGTATCGCGGAGTTACCGAAAAAGATTTTCACGGCCTGGTTCTCGAGGCGTTGGATCTTTTCCGTCAGAGCCGCGCCTTCGGAGACGATGTCGTCGGTCTGCCGTCGGAATCCTTCGCGCTCTACGACGACGCCGCGGCCGAGGTGCAGATCATCTTGCTTGCGCCGGATCAGAGTAATGACCTCATCCACTACGACCGTCGCGTGAGCGATAACAGCTGCGAGTACAGACGTCGCCCGGCGGAGACGAACGATACCTTCGAAGCATGCAGTCGTTTTGTGGGCGAGTACCTGGCGCCCCGCCGTCTTATCGGTACACGTCTGCGTGTCGGCGGACCGCGGTACAGTGCGGTGGATGTCACCGTACGGGTGGTCTGTGAGATGTTTTACGCGCGGGAACGGGTGCTGGCGGACGTCTGTCGTACGGCGCTGCAATATCTCGATCCCCTGGAGCCGCCGGAACAGGCCGCCCGGCGTTACGGGGCTCCTGTCCGCCGGAATCTCTTTGAGCAAACGCTCAAGGGCGTGCGTGGTGTCGGCGAGGTTCTCGACAGCAACTTCGCGTACGCGGACGACCGCCTGGCCCGGAGCGTTTCCCGGGCCGGTCACGCGGTGCCGGTGGAAGGCTTTCTCCAGGTGCGTAGCTTCACCGCGGTACATGTTAATAAAAACTACGGAGGGCGGACTTGAACGATTCTCGTTCCTCATATCTGGATCGCCTGCCGGGGCTCTATCGCGGGGCGCTGCACCGACCGGGTGTATCCGCTGAGGGCGCGCAACATTCCGAAAGCAGTGCGGAATTCCTGGGGCCGTTTCTTAAGATTTTCGAAACGATTCTTACAGAGAAACTGGACCCGGCTTCCCTTGAAAATCGCTCGCTGGGCGAAATGATCGATGCCCTGCCCGATATGCTCTACCCGGCCCTGTACTTTTTGTTTCCTCACGAGGAAGGTTCGGAAACGGAACGAGATTTTGTTCCGCCGTTGCCCATGGAACATTTCTCCGACGGTTCAGGATCAGGGGCCGGGGCTTCGGACTATGCGCGGCGCTTCCGTGCTCATCTCAAGCTGGACCGCACCGACCGCGGTCTGGAACGCGACGTCGAAGAACTGCTCGATTGGCTTGCAACCTGGACCGCCCTGGTTCTTCACCGGGACTGGTCGGTGGACAAGAAGCGTACGGTGCTTGCGAAGATTCTACCGCTCTATCGTCGGCGCGGGACGCCCGGAGGCCTGGAGGCCCTGTTGGAACTTTATTTTGATCGGCGCGTAAAGATTTTTGATCAGGTTCGTCTGCCGGTGTTTCGTGTCGGGAGCAGCTCCCGGGTCGGCGGCGGAACGGGAGTCCTGGGCGGTTTTCCGTCGTATCATTTTATCGCCGCAACGGCGATCCAGCCCGGGGATCGGGGCAGGGTGGAGGAAATTGCGCGTTCCCTGCGCCGGATCATCGACAAGGAGAAGCCGGTTCATACGACCTACAATCTCGTGCTGCGCTATCCCGAGGATCTGGACGAACGGTTTGTCGTCGGTCATTCTCATCTCAACATTAACACAAAAGTATAAACTTCTTACGGATTAGAATTATGAGTGAATCAAATAATTCCCAGGAACAGCAGAACAACGCGGTACTACAGGGAAACTCGCATGTCTTCGCCCGCCGTGTGAACTACTTCAACGGTCAGCTCCTGGATGCGGCGGACTTCAAGGTGGAACAGAAATACGGGCGCAGCCTCTTGCAGCAGTCGCACTCGAATCTCTACGGTCGGGGCATTGCTCGAGGTCTGGACGTTCAATGGTTCCCGGAGTCCGGCAACCTGGCCGTGACCCAGGGCCTCGCCCTGGACGGCCGGGGTCGTATGATTGTGCTCCTCGATAACGTGGAAGTCCAGCTTCCGCTCATCCAGGGCGGCGGCTCACAGCAACGTTTCCTCGTGATCCGCTACCGTGAAATTCAAACGGACTACCGGGAGTTCGAGGGCACCGAGGCGCTGCGACAGGTCGCCGGTAATACACGCATCGAAGAGTCGGCGGACCTGGACCTGCTCGCCGAGGAACCCCGGGATGGAACGCTGGAGATTCTTCTTGCGCGACTAACATTTCAGAACAAGAAGTTAGTAGACGTGGACGTCTCCGGTCGCAGCTACACGCGTCTGGCAGCCGGCGATCTCCAGGCGAAAAGCATTACTTTTCTTACCGTGGAAGATTTACCTTCGTCTCTGCGCATCGACAGTTGGCGGGAGAATCAGAACGAGGGGCTACGCATCCGTGCGCCGGAAACGATCTTCAGTGACGCGGTGCGCGTAAATTCCGCGCTGCGAGTCGGCCCGGCGCCGGAGAGTGGGAAGTCCGGCAGCGGGGATCCGCGTTTGCTTATTCACGGTACCGCAAGCCTTGCGGAGTTCGGTGACACGGCGCCTCTGACACTTTCGGGAACACATCGCGGAACGCACGCTGGCTTTAACGCGTACTACGACGGCATGCAATGGCGGGGCATCAGTCCGGGTTCATATGCGGCGGCGTTGAGTTTCGACGCGGGTAGTGGCGCGCTGGTACTGGGCACTGCGGCCGCCCGGGCCCAGGCGAATGAGCCCGTGTTAATTGAAGACGCTTTGCGAATTGCCGCGGACGGTAGCGTACACGTGGGCTCCGTGGGCGGGAGCTTCAGTCGTCTATCGGTGGGCGGTGTCGGTCATACCTCGGCGAGCTTCGGTCCGTCGAATCCGCTCACCACGGTTTTCGATGCTCCTGGTCTTGGTTTCAATGCGTATCGTGATGAACAAACCTGGCGGACGATCACGCCGAACAAACCGGCGGCGCGCCTGGAGCTGGATTCCGACGGGATCGTTCTGGCCACGGAAACCGGCGGTCCTGTTGCCTCGTCCGGTGCGCCGGTGCAGTTGGATCGCCGCTTGCGCGTGAACGAGAAAGGACTCGAGGTTTACGGCGACGTTGCCGCGCAGGGCAACTTAAGTTCGCGCGACACAGGCGTGATTACAGGGGTACGCTGGAAGGGGTTGCGGCCGAAGGTAGAGGTCGGCAACATTCTGTTTCAGGATGCGGAGAACGGTAAGCCGCGTAAGTTCCAGTTGCCGGCCGCGGTGCCCGCAGACGCGGTGGAAGTCTTGATCTATGCCTACGCCGGACTGCGGAATAACGATACGGATCAGTCCGTGGAGATATCTATTTTTACTCAGGACGGCACCGACTTCTTCGCGCACTATCTTTATCTAAGAAACTTCGAAGTGAATCCGACGAAGTCATGGAAGGACTGGCTTGAACACAAGCCGGTCTACTGGCACTCCACCTCGGAGAACTTCTGGTTGCCCGTGCCACAGTCGAGGGAGTTGCAGCTCAGCATCACCTGGTTTCCAGGTAACGTTGCGCCGGGTACCGGCGAAGGTATGATCTACGTCAGCGGCTGGCGATAAACGACGCCCACCCCGAGCGGTGTAGACGTAAAAAATCTTGCGCGCTGCACTTTCACGAAACGTGATCGCGGGCTACGAACATAGTTTACAATACGGGGCCGGGCCTTCCTGCTCGGCCCTGTGTTGTACATGATGCGAAGATCGTTCATTCTCGGCCTGCTGCTCGCCTGCACGGCGTGCAGTACATACACGGCCATCTACGAACAGGAAGCGGTTCCGAATAAAAGCTCGCCCGTGGTCCGCGGGCCCCACGGCGAGGCCGTGCATGAGAACCCGGCCGGCTTTACGGTGACGGCCTCGGTCCCCGTCGGCGGTACGGAACAGGTCAGCATGGGCCCGCCGTGCCTGCCGATCATTCCCTGGCGGAAGGTCCGGCCGTTTCCGTTGACGGTGGACATTCACGTGGTGGCGAAGGATCCGCAGGCGCAGATCGTGCTGCGGCCGGCCCTGTGGACGGCGCGCACGCGATCCGACGACCTCGACGAACGCAGCCGGCGGGAAATCATCCAAACCCACGAAGTCGCCATGGCGCAGCGGCTGACCGACGACAGCGAGTACGGGAATCCGGAGATCGTCTCCGGTGATACCGTCACGGCTCGCGGTGAGCTCCGGCTGCGGCTTACGTTCGGCGGAGCCTGGGACAGCGAGTTCTTCGCGTTTGCGATCAACGGGAAACTGCGCACGGCCGGGACGGAGCATACGCTGCCGGCGCTCTCCTTCGAACGGGGCAGTCGCGGCAGTTACGATGCCTACACGACTCAATTTCTCGAAGTTCTCTAATGTTTTCCAGACATAAGTTAAAAAATACGGGCGTCCTGCGTCGCGTTGTTTCTTAGCGGTACGGCGCTCCGGGCGCATACTCCTTGTCGGTACGTTGTGGTGGTTGTCCACCGGCACGAACCGTGAAACCGTTTCCTGATTACTTTGTGGGTACCTTCTGATGGCTGCCGATCCAGGCCAGCAGCGCCGTCAGCTCGTTCTTATGCAACGAGTTCGGCCGCAGGTTCAGAAAGCTCTGTAGCGGCGCGAAGTTCCAGGCGAGGGCCGCCGGGTCCACCAGGGTTTTGAAAGCGGCAATGCCGTCCTGCATCCTGCCGTAATCGGAGTTCTGGTAGTCGCGCAGAATTTGCAGGTAGCGGGTGAGAGCACCATGAGCTACTCCGTCCACCGCGCGTTTGTGTGAGTTGTAGGTCATGGTAAACCGACTGATCTCGCCGAGGAAGAGATAGAGTTCGAGGAGGAGCGCCACGGAGGCCAGATCGTGCTCGTCCTCGGCGACGAGTTTTTCGAGTACGGGCAGAGCTTCGGTGTAGTCGTTGTCCAGGATGTGATGCAGCGCTCGTTTGTAGGCGGAGCCCTCGTGCGCGTCGCTGCCATCGTCGGTATCGCGGCCTTCGAAGTAGGCGACCACTTTCTTTAGAAGCTTTTCGAGTTTCTGGAATTCGCGTTTACCGAGCAGGATCAATGCGGCGGCGATTAACGGAATCAGTATCAGGAGAAAATGAGGGATACCGAGACTACTGAGCACGCCGCCCGCGGCTTCCATGGCCGACATGATCAGGCCGG
>OZ245742.1:2825000-5938550 GCA_965227295.1 Leptonemataceae bacterium
CCCCTCGCCGATAGCCCAAGGGTTCCCCGGCAAGGCCAATCCGCCGGGGGTTAGTCGGATCCTTAGGTCAAGCCGAAAGGCGTAGCCGATGGAAAGCGGGTTCATATTCCTGCACCGCCATGGGTTTGTTTGAGCGATGGAGTAACGTGGAAGGATAAGTAATCGGGGTGTTGGTTCCCGTCTTTAGTTGTAGGTGTTGAGAGGTGCTGGAAAATCCGTGCCTTGAGCTGAGGGCTGAAGCGAGTGATCCTACGGGTGATCGAAGTTACTGACTCCATGCCACCGAGAAAAACTTCTAAGTGAGAACTCGTGGTGACCGTACCCGAAACGGACACACGTGGGCAAGGTGAATAACCTGAGGCGCTTGAGAGAATTCTGGTTAAGGAACTCGGCAAAATAGCCCCGTAACTTCGGGAGAAGGGGCGCCCATCGGAGTGAAGGTCCTGCGACTGGAGCTTTGTTGGGCCGCAGTGAAGAGGGGGTAGCGACTGTTTACCAAAAACACAGGTCTCTGCTAAGTCGTAAGACGACGTATAGGGGCTGACACCTGCCCGGTGCCGGAAGGTTAAGAGGAGAGGTTAGTCTTCGGGCGAAGCTTTGAATTGAAGCCCCGGTAAACGGCGGCCGTAACTATGACGGTCCTAAGGTAGCGAAATTCCTTGTCGGGTAAGTTCCGACCCGCACGAATGGTGTAACGACTTCCCCACTGTCTCAACCAGAAGCTCAGCGAAATTGTAGTGTCGGTGAAGATGCCGACTCCCCGCAGCTGGACGGAAAGACCCCGTGAACCTTTACTGTAACCTGGCACTGAAATCCGGTTTAGTTTGTGTAGGATAGGTGGGAGACTTCGAAGCCGGGACGCCAGTCCTGGTGGAGTCAACCTTGAAATACCACCCTGACTGGACTGGATTTCTAACCGGATGATAGAACATCCGGGACACTGTCAGGCGGGCAGTTTGACTGGGGCGGTCGCCTCCTAAAGAGTAACGGAGGCGCCCAAAGGTTCCCTCAGCCCGGTCGGAAATCGGGCGTAGAGTGTAAAGGCACAAGGGAGCTTAACTGCGAGACCTACAAGTCGAGCAGATGCGAAAGCAGGGCTTAGTGATCCGGTGGTTCTGTGTGGAAGGGCCATCGCTCAACGGATAAAAGGTACTCCGGGGATAACAGGCTTATCGGGCCCAAGAGTTCATATCGACGGCCCGGTTTGGCACCTCGATGTCGGCTCGTCGCATCCTGGGGCTGGAGCAGGTCCCAAGGGTTTGGCTGTTCGCCAATTAAAGCGGTACGCGAGCTGGGTTCAGAACGTCGTGAGACAGTTCGGTCCCTATCCGCTGTGGGCGTTGGAGATTTGAAGGAAGCTGTCCCTAGTACGAGAGGACCGGGATGGACGAACCTCTAGTGCACCTGTTGTCGCGCCAGCGGCACCGCAGGGTAGCTATGTTCGGTCGGGATAACCGCTGAAAGCATCTAAGCGGGAAGCCCATCCTGAGATTAGATCTCCCTGGACTTCGGTCCCTGAAGGCGCCAGGAAGACTACCTGGTTGATAGGTCACAGGTGTAAGCGTGGTAACACGTTGAGCCGAGTGATACTAATATGCCGTGAGGCTTGACCATATTACTTTACTCTGAAGCTGTAATGCTTCAGGGTCAGTCAAAGGCCGCGAAAGCGGTCTTCTAAATCTTACAATGCAGCAATTATGAGTTATCCAAACGGCCGCCCGCAAAGACGGCCGAATTTCAAAGACCCGCTCATCGAATTATCGAGGGCGGGTTTTTTATTGGGGGTGGGGGGCAGGGAGCTTAAAGCTTTCCCTGCTTCTTGAGGAGGTGGTAGTGGAGGTAGTTCTGAATGGGCCTGTTGTCAAAGGTCGTGGTGGGTTCCCCATCCAGGTATTGGTTCGCCCATTTTTGATTTTTGTTTAAATCAAGTCGCCTTGCCCGTTCTTCCAGCATCAGGTTGTGGTGTTCACGCTGCATTCCCGATATGTCGGATGCGGTTAGTCTTACCTCTGTGGGCGGGGTCTTCTGCTCCTCCGGCTCTGCCATCGTATTTCCTCCCACGCGCCTCTCGCGGAGATGGGGGTCTTCATTGTGGTACGCTTCGCCGTGCTGATCCGAATTTGATTCCTCCATCGACATTTGCTGAGCGTTAGCGGTGTTTCCCATGGGAGTTTCGCGCAGATCGGCCTGCGCAGGATTCAAGTATTGCTGCTGATGTTGTGGGGATCCCTGGTCTTGATTCGCGTAGAGATTCGGAAAGTTGTTCTGAGCCATCGGACGTATATAGAACTGGAATTGTGACTGTGATGGACTCTGAGAATCGAAGCTGTTGCTTCGCGAGGATCTGGCGCTACTTTTAAGCGAAAGGGTGGGTGTGGCCTTTTGCGAGGAAGCCCGATCACTATTCGCGCCGCCGGCTGGATCGTCATAGTCGGCCTTCACTTCTTCGTCATCATCCTGCGCCTGGCCCCCCTGGTTTTGGGGCTGCATTTGCTGGAGCTGTTGCGCTTGATTTTGCTGTGGTGGCCCACCCAACTGATTGGTGGGGGGGGGCTGGACTCGCGGCGGCTCCGTTCCTTTGAACTCATCGGACATGTAATTCGTGAACAGCGTGTCCAGTTGCTGACCGGCCGTCAAATTCGGAATCGGTGCGTACTTTACGGCAGTTCCTTGCGTAGGATTTCCCTTCAAGGGGTCGCCGTTAAAACCGATTGCCTGGCTATTCGGGTCGATGATCTGCGGCCGGCTTCCATTTTGTGCCGGCTTCGTAGATTGCTTGTAGAGATAACGATAGGCTCCCAATTGTTTGACGCGATCATTACCGCTTTCGGTGCCTTTGGTTTTGTCCAGCATCGTTTTGGTATCGCGATAGAAAGCTGCTTGTGGATTATCGGCGTCGTACGCCGATCGCTTCGTGTCTTTATTGGCGGAGTCTCTGTCTGTCTTTCTGTTCTTGCCGCCGTACGTCGGGCTAATATTCTCGTGGTATTTTTCCGGGATTTCAATTGCCAGCGAGTTCTTATATACGTCATGCGACTGCTTTTGATCGGCCTCAGGTATTTTCTCATGAATGTATCGAGACTTAGCTGATGGGATATGGTCATGCTCCATGGCATCTTTTTTGCCCTGCACAGCCTGAAGCTCAGTATACGTGCCAACGTCAAATTTCCGAACCGGGTTCACCGGATCACCATTTTGATCTTTGTCAGTTCTACTCCAATCATTCCTGCTTATATCCAGCCAGTCTGCTTGAGCGGGCGCATCTTCCGTCTGTAGAACTCTGTTCTGGTCAAGATACTTATGCACCCACTTATTATTTTCGAGCACGTAACTCTTTCCGGTATTCTTATCCTTCCACTTGTCGCGCCCCTTTCGTTTCCCCGCATTCTTCCATGTGACGAACTTATCATCATCCATCCACTTCCATTCATTGTCACCGGGCTGCGGCGCATTTGCCGTCCCTTTCGTATGCACCTTCCCGTTCTCCAACTTATACCACAGCGGCTGAATCACATCGCCGCCGCTTGAGCCGCCCGTGCTCCTCGCCGCATTTCCTGAACTCCGTGGCGGCCGGCCGCCGGCGCTCCACCGATCCGCCTCGCGTTCCAGGGCGGGGTCGTCGTTGATCGGCGCGCCGCGCTTCGGCTGCGGTTTCACCCGGCCCAGGCGTTGTTGCACGACGTGCGCCAGTTCGTGGCCGAGTTCTTCCTGGCCGGTAGAGCCGGCGGGATCGAATGCGCCTCTGCGAAAATGAATGTCGTTCCCGCGGGCAAAGGCGTGGGCGCCGAGTTGTTCGGCCCGGCCATCCTCGTGGATGCGAACGTCGCCGAGGTCGTGCCCGAGCTTCTGTTCAAAGTGCTCACGCGCGGGCGCGGGTAACGCCCGGCCGGAGCCGGGTGTCGCCCTGGACACGCCAGGCGCGCTTTGCTGTTCGTAAATTTCCCGGGCCAGTTGCACGCGCGCGTCGTTGCTCAGCCGGCGCAGGCGATCCGCCGCGGGCGATACTCCAGGAATCGGCGCGGAGTTCGGGGCGGCGCGTTTGGTGGAAGGATGATGGTGATGCAGCATGCGAGATCGGTCCGAATTCTGTTGGAAAGATGATGTTACGCAACAAGAATTCCAGGGCGGCGCCGCGCTCCTCGCTTCAGAAAGTACTCGTCACACTGTTTCCGGCCGCGTTTTGTGGACCGATGACGGACTCGGAGATCGGTCGGCGCATCTATCAACGTATCGAGACGTTGTTTCCGTATTGTCGCAGTATCACCGGCGACGGTGTGCGCGAAACGTTGAAGCATCTGCGCGCAGAGTTGCCGGACATCCAGGTGCACGAGGTTCCCACCGGCACGAAGGCCTTTGATTGGGTGGTGCCGAACGAATGGAACATCCGCGACGCTTACGTTGTCGGCCCGGACGGCAATAAGTTCTGCGAGTTTCAGAAGTGTAACCTGCACGTGCTCGGCTACTCGACGCCCGTAGACAAAACGGTATCCCTCGAAGAACTCAAAGAGCATCTCTACTCGCTGCCCGATCAACCCGACTGCATCCCGTTCGTGTCTTCGTTCTATAAAGAACGCTGGGGCTTTTGCATTACACACGACGAGTTCTTGCAACTTCAGCCCGGCGATTACAAAGTTTATATTGATAGCACTTTAGAGCCTGGGCATCTGACCTACGGGGAGTTGGTGATTCCCGGGGAAACCGACGAAGAGATCCTGCTCTCCACGTACCTGTGCCATCCGTCCATGGCGAGCGACAGTCTCTCCGGCGTTTCCGTCACGGCGGAGCTGGCGCACTGGCTCCTGGGCCTGGAACGCCGACGCTATACATATCGCCTGCTCTGGATCCCGGAAACCATCGGTTCCATCGTCTATCTCAGCAAACACATCGATCACTTAAAAGCGAAGGTAGTCGCGGGTTTCATCCTGACCTGCATCGGCGACGATCGCGTGTACTCGTTCATGCCGTCACGCAACGGCGGCACTCTGGCCGACCGCGCGGCGCGCCATGTGCTCAAGAATATCTATCCCGGTTACATTACCTACGATTGGCGGGACCGGGGTTCGGATGAGCGCCAGTACTGCAGCCCCGGCGTGGATTTGCCGGTGGCGTCCATCTTTCGTTCGAAGTATCATCACTATCCTGAGTACCACACATCGAAGGACGATCTGGATTTCGTCTCGCCGGTGGGGCTCTTCGGCGGCTTCGCAGCATTTCGTAACGCGCTCCTCTGTCTGGAGTACAATCGCACCTACCGGACGCCGATCCTGTGCGAACCGCATCTCGGCAAGTACGGCCTGCGCAGCACGATTACCACCATGAGCTTCAAGAGCGGGCAGTATGCGTTCAGTGACGGGCTGGTGGCTGACGTCATCGGTTACGCGGACGGCGAGCGCGATCTCCTGGATGTCGCGGACGCCCTGGATCAAAGGCTATGGGAACTCGGTCCGTTGATCGAACGTCTGTGCGCGGAAAAACTGATCGAGCCGGTCTGAGAACTGCCGTATGTATCTTCTAAAATCCGAAATCCAGAAACTCTATCGGGACGCCGGCGTGGGACCGGGCAGCCACGTGATTCTGCAATCCTCGTACAAAGGCATGGGCGTGGATGTCGAAGGCAAGGCCGCGGGAATCTTCGATGCCGTCCTCGATCTCGTAGGTTCCGAAGGTTCCGTCATCACTGCCGCCTACAATCACACCTCCTGGACGGCTCAGCACTACTTTGATATCCGGGAAACGCCGACGGACATCGGTATCGTCGCCGAGTTATTCCGTCAGGACCCGCGGGTGCGTCGTACGAAACATCCCATCCATTCCCTGGCCGTGGCCGGCAAACTCCAGGACGAACTCTGCGAACTGGAGTACACCGACAGCTTCGGTCCGGATTCGGTCTGGACGACTCTTCTCAAGTATGATGTGATTTGTACGACCATCGGCCTGGGAACGGAGATGGCCTTTCTGCCGTGTCACTATGCGGAGACCCAGGCCGCAGTTCCGTACCGTCGCTTCAAAAATTTCTCGGGCATCTACGTCGGCGAGGATGGAAGCCCGGCACTGCGCAGCTATGGCTTTCACGTGCGCAAAGATCTTAGCCGACCGCCGGAGCCCTACGTCGAGGCCCATGGCGTCCTCGTGGATCGCCGCATTGTGCACTTCGCAAAATATCGCAGCGTCCGTATGTACTGGTGCCCGATGCGGGAGTATCACGAAAGTTTTCACTCGCTCATCGAAGAAATGCCGGGCCTGTTCCTGTAGACCCCGGGGAACTCAGCGCCGCCCCCGGCAGACTGAAACGGCGCCCACCGAGTGGGACTAAACATGCCGCGAAAGAACTGGACGCGAGCGGAATGTTTATTCATTCTTGCTCATGTTCCTGAAAAAACTCCTCTCCGGCCTGGGCGTCGTCCTGGTCGCTCTCATCGTCATCCTCGGTGTGAACTACGCTCGCTTCACGAGCGAGCAGTATGATGTTCCGCCCCACGAATTTCCGGACTTCGCCGACAAACTTACACTGGCCGAACGTTTGGGCGCGGCCGTGCGCTACGAGACGATCTCTCGCGAGGATGCCCCCACCCGGGCCGACGTCTTCCGGGACTTCCACGGCTTTCTTGCGCGAAGCTTTCCGCGCGTGCACCGCGAAATGAAACGTGAGGTCGTCGCCGACTACAGCCTGGTCTTCGAATGGCAGGGCAGTGAATCGGAGCTCCTGCCGCTGCTCTTTATGGCGCACATGGATGTGGTGCCCGTGGGTCTGAACACGGGCTGGGAGTTCGCGCCGTTCGGCGGCGAGGTGAAAGATGGTTTTATTCTGGGGCGGGGCACGCTGGACGATAAGGGCGGCGTGATGGCCGTACTGGAAGCGGCGGAGTCCTTGCTCGCGGAGGGCTATCGTCCGCGGCGGACGATCTACATTGCCCTGGGACACGACGAGGAGAAGGCGGGGACCCAGGGCGCCGGGAACATCGGCAAACTGTTTGCGGAACGCGGGTTGCGCTTTGCTATGATCCAGGACGAGGGCATGCCGATCTCCGTGGGCCTGGTGCCGGGCGTGGACGAGCCGGTGGCATTGATCGGCATTGCGCAGAAGGGCGAGGGCTCGCTGGAACTTACGGTGAGCGGGGAGTCCGGTCACTCGTCCATGCCGCCACCGTCGACGACCGTCGGCCGCCTGGCCCGCGCGGTGGCGCGCATCGAAGAGCATCCCATGCCCGGCGGTCTGGCGGGACCGGTGGCGATGTTGTTCAACCAGGTGGGCCCGGAGATGAGCTTCGGTCAGCGCCTGGCCTTTGCGAATCGCTGGCTGTTCGGTCCCATCATTCAATCACAACTCGAAAGCAAACCGAGCACGAACGCCGCGCTGCGCACGACCCTCGCGCCGACGATGTTTCGCGGCTCGAATAAGGACAACATCCTGCCCGTGCAGTCCAGCGCCGTCGTGAACATGCGCATCCATCCGCGCGACAGCATCGCATCGGTGGTGGAGCACGTGAAGGCGGTGATGGACGATCCGGAGATTCAGGTGCGCGTTATGGACGGGGCTCAGGAACCCTCCGCTGTTTCGCCGCCGGATTCACCGGCCTACTCGGCGCTCGCGAAGTCCATCCGCGAAACGTTTCCCGAGGTGCGCTTGATCGCCCCGGCACTCTTCGTGGCCATCTCCGACACGCGTCACGTTAAGGATCTTTCGGATAACATTTACCGTTTTCATCCGCTCTGGCTCACGTCGGAAGACCTGAAACGCCTGCACGGGCCGAACGAACGCATCAGCGTGGACCACTACTTCGGTTACGTGAAGTTCATGCGCCGGCTCATTCAGAACGGGGATGCCATGGACGGTGAGTGACGGAGTCTATTGCTGACGAGAGGCGTCGTGGATCGCTTCGATGAGCTGCGAGGGTTCGCGGGCGATGTAGTCCGGAATGGGGTCCACGGGGGCCTCGGCGTTGTAGCCCCAGGCGCACCAGATGGCCGTGGCGTCGAAGAAGCGGGCGGCCTGCATGTCGCCGGCGGTGTCGCCGATCATAAAGGCGCGGTGTTCGGGATTGTCTGCGTCAAAGCCCTCGTCCGCGGCGATGGTGCGCATGGGACCCGGGGCGGGCTTGGTTTCCTGGAACGTATCGCAGCCGACGATGTACCGAAAGTAGCGCGAGACCTCGAGTTCCAGCAACAGCTTGCGCGAATGTTTTTCGGGTTTGTTGGTATAGAGGGCGAGGGTGCCCACGTCCGCGAGTTCGGCGACGGCTTCTTTGATGCCGGGATACAACACCGTATGCACGGCGACGTTTTCTAAGTAGTCGGCCTCGTAGGCCTGCTGGATGCGTTCCAGGGTTTCGAGATCGCGCTCACCGCCGACGGGACCCGCGCCTTCGAACATTTCGGCGAAGCAGTTGCGGTACAGGTACTCCATGCCGCGGTTTACGTGGCGGACCCAGTCCTCTTCTTCCCCGGCATCGAGGCCGAAGCCGTGGCGCACGGTTTGCACGGACTGCGCCATGTCCTTGCGGCTGTCTTCGAGAGTGCCGTCGAGATCACAAAAAATTAGATTCATGAAGAGGGTTTGGAACTCCGGGGACCGAGGTACCGAGGGTTAAGATGGGAGGGGTGTCGGTCGGTGGGGGTTAATTTGCAATTGTGTTTTCTTTATCGCTGATGCCGCGCCAGGTCTTCCAGGCTGCCCTTCGCGTCTCCGTGTTCGGTGACGCTGCGCTCGCCCGTGGTGCTGCCTTTGAACGCCGAGAACTCCTCGCCGTTGTGCGAGATGACCTCGTGCGGTACACCGCCGGGAATGAGCAGGATGTCGCCGGCCTCGATGGTGACCGGTCCGTCGTCGAAGTGAAACGTCGTGACGCCTTTTACGGCGCCGCGGATTTCGTCGTAGTCGTGCGAGTGCCGGCTGCGTTCGAACCAGCCGGGAATGGTTTGTAGATCGTAAGTTGCGTAGCCGTGGCGGTCCATCTCAGCGCGCACACTTGCTTCCGTGGGGCTTTCTTTATGGGGCCACTTGAATACTTTCACACCGGGGGGCATAGGATCCCTCACTTGGAGGACACGGACGGCCGAAGCCGTCGCGGTCTGTACTGAAAATGGAAAGGGGGGCGATTTTAGAAATCGTGAGCGCGCAGGGTGGTGCGCTTGTTTTCCTTCGTGCGTTTTACCGCGTTCTGGATGAGTTCGTAGATTTTGTTGTTTAACTCGTCAAGGGCGTCGGCGGACACCATGCAGCCTTCGGCCTTAATGACAGCCTTGGTTTTACTGGCCACGATCAGAGTTTCGCGTTCTTCGGACATATGTTCTTCCGTTTCTCTTAGCAGTAGATTGTGCCGGATATCGATTGACGGGACTTCCGTCGCCGGGCATCGGCATATATTTCAGACGCACATCCGGATTTCAAGCGGAAAATCCGGGCAAATACCGGCCTTTCGGGCCGGTTCGCGGAGGCAGCCAGAGTATGCGCATCGGAGTCACCGGCGGGGCCGGCTACATCGGCAGTCACATTGTCCTCGATCTCCTGGAGGCCGGGCACGAGGTCCTGGTTCTGGACGATATGTCCACCGCCAATCCCCGGAACATCTTCCGGGAGAGGGAGGGGTACTCGTTTCTGGAAGGGGACTCGGGCAAGACCGCCGATCTGGAGCGCTTTTTCGAATTCGGTCCCGAGGCGATCTTTCATTTCGCGGCCCGGAAAGCCGCCGGCGAATCCATGACGAACCCGGCGAAGTACTCGGCGAACAATTTACGCGGGACGCTGCGGTTGATTGAAGCGGCGGCGCAGTTCGAGTGCCGCTACTTTATTTTCAGTTCGTCCGCCGCGGTCTACGGCGAGCCGGAGTATCTGCCGCTGGACGAAAAACATCCGCTGAATCCCATCAACTATTACGGCTTCACCAAACTCGCCGTCGAACAGAATCTACAGTGGTTCTCGCAACTCACGCCCATGCGGTACGCGGCGCTGCGTTACTTCAACGCCGCCGGCTACGATCTGCACGGGCGGGTGCGCGGCATCGAGGTGACGACGGCGAACTTATTGCCGCTGGTGATGGAAGCGGCCATCGGTCAGCGCAAAGAGATTCAGGTCTACGGTCGCGACTACGATACGCCGGACGGTACGTGTCTGCGTGATTACATTCACGTAAACGATCTCTCCCGCGCGCACATCCTGGCGATGGAAACGATTATGGCCGAAAACAAAAGCCTGGCCGTGAACCTGGGTTCGGGAGAAGAGCTGTCGGTTCAGCAGATGCTGGATACGGCGCGGCGGGTGACCGGTCGCGAGATTCCGTCCACCGACGTGGCCCGCCGCCCGGGCGATCCGCCGCGGCTGGTGGCCTCGTCGGCGCTCGCGAAAGAGGTCCTGGGCTGGGAGGCCGAGCACTCGGACGCGGAGACGTTGTGTAAGACGATGTGGGATGTATATCGTGCCGCGGAAGTCGAAGGCGTGGTTTGAAATCGTTTTGCCACAGAGGCACAGAGGGCACAGAGTTTTGTTCTGGTATTTAAGTCTTAGAGGGGGAGCGAAGCGCCCCCTCCTGAAAATGTATTACGCCATTTTCTGTTTCGGGGCCTTGCTGTTTGCCGGTTGCTCCGGTCGCGATGCGCAGGTGGACGCGGCGCGGGCGTTGCTTGACGCCGGTAAGTTTGATCAGGCCTTTGAGGCCTATCAGATGCTCTATCAACAGGCGCGGCGGCGGGATGCCGGGACCTTAGGTGGTCTTGGGTTGATCTTAACGATGCGTCCCGCGTCGCTCTTCGCGGGCGCCGATCTCATTCGGGAGTCGCTGAAGAAACGCGACGATCCGGAGTTGCGCGAGGAACTGGTGCTTGCCTACCTGGCCGTGGATCGCTTCGGTCCGGCGAAGGCGTTGATTGATCCGGAGGTGTTGTCCATTGAGGAGCTCTACAGTCCGGCGGTGATTCGGTTGCGCCTCGGCCTCGGTTGCCTCGAGAACCCGAACCGGTATCGTTTGAAAAACCTGAGCGAGTTGCCGGAACATCCGCGGCGGGATTTTTATTTTGCGTTGTGTGCGGCGCGAGCCGCGGCCGCGGCGCCGCCGGCAACGAAAGACGAGGCGCGCGATGCGGCCTTCGCGGCGCTGGAGAAAGTGAGCGATCCGGCGTTGCGTTGTGATCTGGCGGCCTTCTGGCCGCGCGAGGTCTTTCCCGGCGACGACTCCGACTTCGGCGAGCGTGAACTGGAGCGCTGTCGCACGGCGTTCCCCGGTCGGGTGGCGGTGCATCGCGTGGTGCCGGAGAATTTGCCGGAACCGGGGGCGAACGGCGATCGCGCGTCCGTGTTGTTCGAGAACCGGCCTTTTGATCCCGAGGATCCCGGCGCCGAGTACGACAAACCCCCGGTCTTCTGGCGCGCCGAATCGTTGCGCGAACAGTTCTTTAAAGACCAGGTCGAAGATCGAGAGTGACTACCGGAAAGTTCGATTCGTTCGCACACGCCCCGAATCGTGGTGTAAGTGGCGGTCAGTTTGCATTAAGACTTTTTTGGGTACGGCTGGTTCCAGCAGATGAACGGAGGTCATGCCGGGGAATGTGGTGAGGCGCACCGGAACGGCGTCTTCGTCGTAAGAAACGTTCCGATCGCTGAGTCACAAACCGACGTCCGGGTCGAGGCGGACAATCTTTGCAAAACGAATCACCACAACTCCCGCTTCGCTGTAGCCAAATCAATCCCTTCACCATTGCGCAACTTACCTTATGTGTCTCACGGCCACCGCCGCGAACCGCAGCTCCATAGAGTTTGATTCGTTCGAGCACGCCCCGAATCGTGGTGTAAGTGGCGGTCAGTTTGCATTAAGACTTTTTTGGGTACGGCTGGTTCCAGCAGATGAACGGAGGTTATGCCGGGGGACGTGGTAAGGCGCACCGGAACGGCGTCTTCGTCGTAAGAAACGTTCCGATCGCTGAGTCACAAACCGACGTCCGGGTCGAGGTGGACAATCTTTGCAAAACGAATCACCACAACTCCCGCTTCGCTGTAGCCAAATCAATCCCTTCACCATTGCGCAACTTACCTTATGTGTCTCACGGCCACCGCCGCGAGCCACAGCTCTTGAACTACCGGAGAGTTTGATTCGTTCGAGCACGCCCCGAATCGTGGTGTAAGTAACGGCCAGTGTACATTAAGGCTTTTATGGGTACGGCTGGTTCCAGCTGACGAACGGAGGTTGTGCCGGGGAGCATGGTAAGGCGGACCGGAACGGCGTCTTCGTCGTAAGAAACGTTCCGATCGCTGAGTCACAAACCGACGTCCGGGTCGAGGCGGACAATCTTTGCAAAACGAATCACCACAACTCCGAAGAGCCGTAGCCAAATCAATCCCTTCACCATTGCGCAACTTACCTTATGTGTCTCACGGCCACCGCCGCGAGCCACAGCTCTTGAACTACCGGAGAGTTTGATTCGTTCGAGCATGCCCCGAATCGTGGTGTAAGTGGCGGTCAGTTTGCATTAAGACTTTTATGGGTACGGCTGGTTCCAGCTGACGTGCGGAGGTCATGCCGGGGGGCGTGGTAGGGCGCACCGGAACGGCGTCTTCGCCGCAAGAAACGCAGTGGGACGTCGGCGCGGGTGCGCCTTCGCGCCCGGCCTTCGCCACGAAGGGCAAGCTTTCGCGATTGACAACGATTTCGCCGCGTGCTCTTTCTGGCCGGCGCGGAGGGTGTCATGAAACAAAATCAAATCATCATTTTATTTGCGATCATTGCGGTGGTCGTGGTAGTCTTGATCGTCGTGGTAGCAGGCGGGGGTGAAGACGGCGGTACGGTCGGGGAGAATGTGCCCGGCGGCGGGCCGGGAGGCAGCGGGGACGACGTCTCGTACTGGGCGGACGCGCCGGCGCCGGCCGCGGATCAGGAGACGCTGGATCGGTATCGCAATCTGTGGCCGGACATTGACGGACCGAAGCCGGACCGGGCCGAGGTGGAACGCCAGTGGCGGGAGTTCGCCGCGGTGTATCCGGAGAACGTCTACATTCCCTCGCAGTTTCTGCCGGAATTGAGCGAGGAACAAAAACAGGAACGCCTGGAAACGCTTTCAGCCGTAGGTGCGGTTGAGTCGCAGTTAGCGTCCTCCCGGGCGACGGCGCGCAAAGAGGCGGCGAACATTTCCGACGAGAACCCGCCGAAGAACCTGGAGGGACCCGACGCACCGTCGGAGCCCACGGTAAGCCCGGAGCAGCAGCGCATGTTTTTTGCGTACAAGATCCGTGAGCTGGAGTCGCGCATTCAGATTGTGGAGTACACGCTGCAAAAGGGCCGGCTCGACGCGGAGCAAACGGCCGGCGCGAAAGAAGAGATCGCGGCGTGGAAGAATAAGATCGCCGAGTACGAAAAGGTGGCGGCGACGATTCCGGAAGAGTGAGGCGCATACACGTGTTCCTGTCCCGGCTCGTGGAATTGGTGCGTGCGAACGTGCCGTCCGGGTTCTGGGTGCGGCAGGAGTTGCCACTGACCCTGTCCGCGTCGGAACCGGAGCCGGACGTGTCCGTGGTTCGCGGTGCGCCGGGAGACTTTCGAACCGCCGGCGCAGCCCCGCCTGTCGGGGCTGCGCCAGTTGGTTCCCCACCAAGTAGCCCG
The DNA here is from genome assembly GCA_965227295.1 of Leptonemataceae bacterium. Lineage (GTDB taxonomy): Bacteria > Spirochaetota > Leptospiria > Leptospirales > Leptonemataceae > JANSYA01. Next base: position 2,838,584 of record OZ245742.1, read on the forward strand.
GCGCCCGGCCGGCGGAATTGAGCGACGCGCCTTGCGCGTCGTCGAGTTCACAAGTCGCTACGACCGCGACTTGTGCGCGGCCCGGCCGGGCGCAACGCCCAAAGAAATCTCACTGGTCCCCGCTTTCGAGTGACTTTTTCAGCAGCCTGTTAGAGGTACCGGGCGCAGGACGGTTCCGTCTTAAACGTCGGTACTGCTTTTCCGTTCGTCAGATTCGTTACGCTCACGACTTCGCAGGTGTTGCCTTCGGCCTTGTAGCTGATTTCATACTTTGTGTCGGACGCCGGTTCGAAGCTTGCAAAAGCGAGACAGGCCCCGCCGCCCTGGGCCTGGAGACCAAAGAAGAATCTCTGGCCGGCCTGAATGCGGTGAGTCGCCTCTTTGGCTTCCTGGAATCTGCCGTTCCAGATGACGGAGTGATTGGAGCATTGATTGTCGGTAAAATGAAAGAAGAAAAGTCCGGTTGCCCAGGGACTTTCCAGGTCGAGCGTAACTGTTGCCGTCGGGCTGTCCGGTGGGACGGTGTATCTGGCCAGACAGGCCGTTGTGAACATGAGTAGAGCGACGGGAAAGATGAGCCTGGTTATCATGGGAAAGTCTCCTGAGTAGAATGCGAAAGATTAGGTGCGTGGCAGGCAAGCGTCAAGTCGATAAGCGCTCAAGATGAATCGAAGTCGCTCATCAGGTTTGCTGATTTTCTTTTCCCCGCCCGGATGAGCTGATCGGCTGACGCGGGCGCTGTTTCAGTTCGGCATCTTTATGACGATGGTGCTGACCTGCTATCCGTTTCCGGTCCAATCCGAACGTATCAAATCGCCGCGATCCAGCTTTGTGTTTCTTATTTTCAGCAACCATTGATGAGTCGCATGGGCAATGGGAGGAGTGTCGCCGTCGGATCGTTCGAGGATGTGAACCAACAAATGGTTTGCTCCAATGAGCTCGATGATTCCGATAAACCGCCAGGAATCTTCTTTCTTGATCTCCAGAAGACGTTTCGAGGCCACTTCTTGTAGATTTGAGTCGATCACTCTCAGAAATCCGGAATTCTCAAAAACAAAGTCGTCGTTGCCCAGCAGGATGGGAGATGAAGCCCCGGCAGTCCTGAGTTTCATTCCTTTTTCTATTGTGCCGTCTCGATGCAGTCGTACGACGTGGGCTCTTGTGGGGCTGTTTCGGTCTTGTTCGATGACAAAAATGTCCTCTTGCGAGTTGACTACGAAGTGGCCGCAGCTCCGCCAGTTTTGAAGCAATTCGCCTTCCCTGTCGTAGAGCCATGAGTCAAACGTATCATAACCTTCCAGGCCGACGATGAATTGCCCGTTGCTTAACGGTGTGCCGTGACTTCCCTTGATTTCTTTGATGATTTTGCCGTTATCCAGATCAATGATCAAAGCAGGTCCGAGATAGCCCCAGGCATGATACTCTTCCGTGTTGGTTGCTACCAGAACTCGGTTCCCTGATTGCCATGCTTTTCTTGCGATGGCGGGGCACAGGATGGGTTGCTCCCAGAGCCGTTTGCCGTATGAGTCCAGGAGTTGGAGTTCTCTACCGTTTGCAGACAGATGGAGCTCATCGTGAAGGTACAATGAATCCCTGAAATATTGATCCAGCAGATGCGAATAAATATCTCCGCCTGTGAGTATTTGGTGATCGACGATTTCTAATGTATAACTCATGCCGATGCAATTGTGACCGGACCGGTCTGCGAATCAACAGCACACGCTTCGATTCGAGAGACCGGCTGATGGATTTCGGGGAAGGTCAAGGAGTCAATGCGCCGGGGCATCTCATAGAGTTTGAAGAGAAGAAATTAGCTGCTCAGGGGTTCTCATATGCTTTCTCCAGGGCAGCCACGTCTAACTTGATCATCTCCATCATTGCGGCCATCACGGCCTGCACCCGCTTCGAGTCCTTGTCGGCGATGAGTTCCATGAAGCGCCTGGGAACAATTTGCCAGGAAACGCCAAACGGATCGGTGATCCATCCGCATTGCTGTGGTTTGGCCCCGGCATCGATCAGTTTGTCCCAGTAAAGATCGACCTCGGCCTGGTCTTCGCAATCGACAAAGAGCGAAAAGGCATTGGAAAACGTGAAATAGGAGCCGCCGTTGTAGCCCATAAAGAATTGGCCGCCGACTACAAACTCCGCGGATGTGATGGGCCCATCGGCGCCGGTGCGGGCGACGTTTTTGATTTCTGAGTCCGGGAAGGTTGTGGTGTAGAATTCGATTGCGGCCTCTAATTGATCGTTGAACATGAGGAATGGGGTTACTTTGTTCATTGTTTGGAACCTCCGGAGATAGCTTCAATTTATTAGAAGATTTGTTTTGTCAACAAGGTCTTCTGTCGACGGGCAGGCCGGCGAGGTAACCGTGCGTTCGCTGAAGCTCAAGGACGGTTTCGAGTTAATGTCGATCGACGCCGATCCGTTGGAGCGTTACGTCTTCGTGGCGCAGTTGATTCGGGTTGTGGACGGCGATACGTTGCTCGTGCTGGTGGACCTGGGTTTTTCGGTGTTCGTGCGCCAGCGCTTACGTTTGCGCCGCGTGGATGCGCCGGAGCTGGATTCGGAACGCGGCCGGAAGGCGAAGTCGTTCGTGGAAGCACGGCTGGTGCCGCACGGGTTGCTGGTGTTGCGGACGTTCGGGACGGATCAGTATGATCGTTACGTCTGCGATTTGTGGTACGGGGACGCCGGCGCGTCCGCGGACATGATTGTGCGGGAAGGGCGGTTGTTGAATGCGGAGTTGATTGAGGAAGGCCTTGCGGATGGGGTGCGGCATTAGGGGGGAGAATTACTATCTACGGAGAGTATATCGTGGAAAACTGCGATGACTTTCAGTTCCCTCTGGGCGTCCTTTTCCAATATGATGGGTTCGTGCTTGTTGTTAATCGGACTGAGGATGATTCGCTCATGCTTCCATAATTCTTCGGGAGTTTCTATCTTCTCGCTGCGATAGACCTTTACAGTGTAACGTCCCCCGTTTTCCGGATCATTCGCTTCACGGGATTCAACCAGTACCGTAAGCCCCTGGCGCGAACCGCCGACGCCGGCCTGAAAAATACAATAGGAGCCGGCCGGGATTCTCGGCTCCATCGAGTCTCCGCGAACCTGCGCGACAAAGAAATCCTGTGTATAGCCTTTGATCCGTTCCGGAACCCGTAGCCAGCCGTCCTCATGGACTTCTTGAGCTTCGCTGAACTTTCCGGCTGCTGCTTTCAGAGAGTACACAGGCAGGTAGCGACGAAACTTGTCCTTCTCCTCGACTTCCCGCAGGATGTAGGATAGCTGCTGCTCTCGACCGAAATTACTTTCCGAGATTGCGAGCAAACCTTCGAGTTGTATGCGTTCGTAAAGGTCGTCCTTCAGAAGGGCTTTCGTATCGTTCTCGAATAAGAGAATTCCGCCGTAGTCGCCAGAGAGAGGTTGTTCATTGAGTCTATTCAACAGAAGATTTTTCTTGTTTTCCGAAAAGTCCTCTCCTTTTGTCTCTACGGCAAAGATGCGTTGACTGCAATGTAGTAGAAAGTCGGGGTAGTAACGCTTGCCGCCATATTGAAAAAATACCTGGCGACCGTTGCGAACCCAGAATTCTCGTTTCGTGTTACCTGAGTTGCCGATAATTCTGTCCATTGTCTCCGCCGCGACGAACTCCGGAAATGAATCGAAGCGAACATACGGATAAAGAGAATTCTCGTAGCCGGAGAATTGATATCCGGCGTTGATCATCTCCTTGACCTTTTCGTAGTCATGGCGCAGGATATCTATTGGGGTCCCTTTTTTGGTCTTCCGGCTTAAGGACCTCTGGTCCTCCGGAATCTTCAGGGTCTCTTTTACGAAAGACTTCGCGAGTCCGAATTCTTCTTCATCCGGCCCGTCGTAGTTCAGTATGAAGTAATGCTTTTCAATGTAGTTCCGGTAGAAGAAACTAAACGTGCTTACAAAGCGATGCCTCGCGGCCAGATGATCGGCGGGGTCCGAGTAAAAATACGCAATATTCCTCGCGTTCAGCTCGGTGGCATAATCTGTAAAACAATCTCGTACAGCCCGGGTATCAGGCAGGCAGTTGAGTATCTTCTGGACTGTGTTGTAGGTATCATCGATCAGCCTCTGATTAAGATTCAGTTGACGGTCCTGATCGCCTCGTTTTTGCATTTCGCGTTTCTGTTCCCGAAAATCGGCCGCGAATACGTCCGTCTCCAAAAAGAAAGAGTGCGGTAAGAACTTCAAATGAAGCTCGCCACCGTCCTGGAAGCAGTTGTGCTTACAGTATTCGTCGACTATCTTTGTAATATCTTGCACCAGCCCCATAAGGCTGACACCCTTCTTCACACGTTCCTGGGCTTTAATTCTTGGGAAGTATAACTTATCGAGAAGATTCGCCCGTGGTTCGTTCTCTACGGTCACCTCGCGATGCTCCATACCGAGATAGAGGCTGTTCAGGCCGAACTCTTTTTGAATCGAAAGAATCAGCTCTTCGAAGCTCCGGCCTGGATCACAGATGATATGCAGCATTTCCGTTTGGCGCTGCCACTCGTCTGTTGATCGATCATAAAGCCGTTTCTCCCGGGGCAAGCGCACGCCGCGTCCGATGATTTGTTTGATGTGCGTTCGAGCATCTGTAACCGTATCGTTGATTACAGCCATGCTGTAGATGTTGGGTAAATCGATGCCCTCATCGAGGCGCTGCATATAAACAACGATTTCGACTTCGTTGGTGCGGATGTTGCGATAGCGCCGCTGGGTATCCGTGTCACTCTTCCCGTGATAAAAGATAGTTCGATGCGCAAAGCCGCGAAATGCCTTGCGGATTTTTTCCTCGTCGCCGGAAAATCGGTCCTGGATCAGCTGGCGTAGCGCATGTACGATTTCGTAGTTCTCGGTTTGGATTTTTCCCAGAATGAATTGCAAATGCTCAACTTCGTCGGCTACCTTCTCGCTCAGATACTCAAATACCAGACGTGCGTATTTCGTATCGTCTTTGACTTTCACGAAAGCCAACGGCTTGATGCGGCTGCCTTCTCGGTCCAGAGATTCCTGCTTCATCATGTGCACGAGCAAGAGGGTGATCAATTTTAGCTTTTCAACCCGCGGTAACTCGGTCTTACGTGCACGGCTTTTTTCGGTGTCGATGAGCGCCAGGGCCCGGACCAGCTTGCCGTGTCCGGCTTCCAGAAACTCCCGAATCGAATACCGATAGACGATGTTTTGTGCGCGCCGTTCCCGGCTTTTTGTGCTCTCGGAAGCTGTCGCCGTAAATTCCAGAATTATGTCAGGACGAAACGCCTTGATGATATTCAGGGAGGTGCTCTTCTGAGTATGATGCGCCTCGTCGATGATGATCACCAGCGGCTCGTTTTGCAAGTACTGCTTAATGCTGACCTGATTCTCCTCGGAATCCTTCCATGCGGCCGATTCTCCGGCTTCAGAGGTTCTAATCGCGTTCTTTCCGAATTTACTGATGTTAAAGACGAAGATGCTGAAGTCTTTGTCTTGATCGAAGAGGGACTCACTTTGCTGGTAGTTATCTCCGCTGACCAGGTTAAAGTGCACGTCATCCCCCCAAACCGTCTCGGCCGTGCCTTTTGAAAAATTGCGGATTGATTTCTCGTAAATGTCGGTGGACGCCGGCGTAATGATCAAGAAGTTCCGTATACCGCGAGTCTTGTGCAAGTGGTACATAGCGGCGCCCATCACCGCCGTTTTGCCGGACCCTGTGGCCATCTCGAATCCGAGGAACGGCCGTTTTTCTTTGGTCTCTCGGTCGATCGTTTCCAGCAGGTCTTTGTAGACAGGATGCGCCTCCGGAAACCGAAGCAGCGCATCCAGCGTATACAGAGCGTCCATTTGATACGGCCGCATGGGATAACGCATGATGCTGGTTTCGATCAATTCCAGCAAGGCCAGGTTACCCTCGGCAGACCTGTACAGATCTTCGGCGATCTCCTGGCGCTTGCGCCGGTATTCCTTAATATTATCTGCAAGAAACTTTGCGTGTTTTTCGTAGTACGACATGCTTTAGTCTCCTACGATCAACGCCTGCGGCACCTTGATGATCTCCAGGTTTTCCGGCTTCTCCGACACGGCGATCTCTATGCCGCGGTTCGTGTAGAAAACCATGGATTTACGGGTTTGTTTCTCTTTTTCCAGATACTCCTCAACGTATCCCTGTAGCTCGATTTCGGTCATCATCTCGTCTTTCGAATTCGGCTCTGCCAGACTGGCAATGCCGACCATGTGTCCGAAATATCCGATTGTCGCCTTTTTGAGAGCCTTCAGTTCCTGGAAGTCATACGATAGCAATAGATTGCGTTCCAATTCCTCGCGCCCGAGTTTCCAGCGAAATTCCGCGCGGCCGTCTTTTCCGTAATCCAGGATCGACGGGCCGACTACGCAGTAGCGAAATGATCCGCCGCCCCGCCATTCTACGGCTTTCGAGATGCCGCCCTGGTCCTCGCCGCTCAGGACCTTTTTCATGCGCGGGATGATGTGGGTTTCGGCATGTTTGCCGACTTCTACGCCGATGTAGCGGCGACCCATCTTCTGCGCTACGGCGAGGGTGGTGCCGGAGCCGGCGAAGCAATCGAGGATAAGGTCGTTGGGATCAGTGCATATTTCAAAAACACGTTTGATTAACCTTTCAGGTTTCTTACTGTTCTTAAACTTTATGCCACCTTCCCGGGCAATACCAGCGTACTTAATATCGTCCCAAAAATTCGTGAGTAATTCCGTTGGAACCTCCGCCGAGTCCACTTTTTTGACCTTGTTCTTGTAAAAAGCCAGGGATCCGCCATTGTAAATGAATATCGGGTCCATATCTGCGCGTTCAATTGGAATGACATGCCCGGGTTTCTCTTTGCTCTTTTTGATCGTTTGTTGAATGAGTGCTGACGGCTTATGTGGATCTCTAACACTTACTACGGAGTCTTTATGCCTCAGGGCAAACTCAGCGCGGAGCTGATGCCGGATTTGCTTCCAGGCCACGCCCCACTTTTGACGGGCGTCTTTCCAATCTTCAACTCCATTTTCTCGGTAAATAAAGCTATCTATCGATTCAATTTTCCATTTCTCCGCCGGTGATTCTATATTAGTTATTATCAGTCCGTAGTTACTGTCGTATTCCACCGGAACATAGACTGGTCGAAAATCAAACTTGTTTCGATCCTTAGCATAGAATAGAATATACTCAGTAACGCTTACGGGGCCAGGGTTTATCGCTTTAAAGCCGGCAGGGGAAGCCCTCTTAATCGAAATGAACTGCACCGAATTATTCCGCCCAAAAACTTCATCCAGCAACACGGAAAGATAAACGTGCTCTTCAGTATCGATCTGAATAAAGAGACCCCCATCCTCTCTGAGCAGACTACGGAGAGCAATCAGCCGATCCCGCATCATCGTCAACCATTCCGAGTGTGCTAAATTATCATCATACTGCTCAAACGCACTTCCGGTATTGTACGGCGGATCAATATAAATACACTTCACCTTCTCCTCATCCGGCTTTCCCTCGAAGTGTTTCTGCAACGCCCGCAACGCCAACAGGTTGTCCCCGCGAATCAACAGGTTATCGCTATCGAGGACATCCTTCCTGTGCTCCTTAACCTGAAACTCCTTTTCCAGGAGAGTTCCGTCTTTCGTTTTCTCGACGGCCTCATATGCTTTCTGAAAGACCAGCGGGCGTACCTCGCGTACGCGCATATCGTTTCGATCCACCCAGTAGGGCCGGAGGCCCCGGCCTTCAGATTCGTCGATTTCGTAAAAGAGCGATTGATCCTTGTTGACCCAGTTCAACCGGGGGGCGGGTACGTCGCCGTCGCGGGCCCGCGGTTCTTCCTGGAGAATGATTGCCCGCTCTTTGTTGTACCAATCGAGAGTCAGAGAGCCTTTGTAACGTGCCATAAATGAGAAATCCGGTTAAAAATCAGCTGAGGGTGGCTGGTTTAGAACAAACTCTCGAATAGTAGCAGGACTCGCATCTCGATTTTTCCGTGGCGTGCGGGAATTCGTTGCCGCGGATTTTATCTACGGTGTTCTCAATCAGCTCCCGGGTGTCCCGTAGGCGACCGGCTTGAAGTTCTTCCCGGGTCGGCTGGTTCCGGTCCATGTCGTAGATTTCCAGAAAGTCGGCATTCCGCCCGGTAAGCTCGGCATAGCCCATGGCGTATAGAGAAAGCTGTTCCATGGTGATTTTTGGATTGTTCTCGTGCAACTTTGACTTGAAATCGATGATGGTGATTTCGGCGGAACCGTCTTGGTTTTGTCGGCGCACCAGATCGATCCGACCGTTGATCACGATGTCCTCGTTGAGATCCAGTTCGATGTCCTTCTCGACGTACTCGATTTCCTGAAAGCTTGGCTGGCGCAATTCCAGGTATTGTTCGGTAATTCGTTGTGCATTCTTTCGAGAATCCGCAAGGGCCTCCTCGAATGCATGCGGTAAATGAAAATGTTTATCGAGAAGCGGGGCCAGATCTTCGTTTGTAAATTGCTCACCATCCAGTCCGCGACGGTGCAATTCCATGAGTACGCTGTGAATCGAGCGTCCGTAGCCGACCTGTACATTCAGGGGGCTCTCGAAACCATACATGCTGATCAGCTTAAAGCGATATGGGCATTCAAAGTAGTCGCGCAGAACACTGAAGTTGAGTATGATCTTATTCGTGTTGACGCGCGGCACGGGATGAGATCGGTCTCGATCCGAGTAGTCGCGATCGGGATTCGAGAATAGAAAATCCGAATGACTGATCTCGTTGTAAAAGGCCGACTCGCGCTGATAGAGCCGATTGTTGAGAGGCGCACGGGATAAAAACAAGAACTTTTGCGCACGCGTGAGTGCAACATAGAACAGGCGCCGTTCATCTTCTTCTGAAACCTCGTATCGCTCCTGATCTACGACCAGATTGCGATCGAGCACATGCCACACGGATTTGCCGCCGTGCTTTTTCGACGGGAGATAGTTTCGGTTCAGCCCCGGTAGAAAGACCACCGGAAATTCCAGGCCCTTCGACTGGTGGATAGACATGAGCTGTACCGCGTTGGGCGTTCGGTAGCTATTGTTCAGCCAGCCCTCTGGATAGTAGTTCTCCGCGGCGTAACGCAAAAAGCTCATGAAGAACGAGAGCTTGAGCGGCGGTTTACTCTTGAAATTGATTTGTTCGTAGTCACCGATTACATGGCTGAACTGACCGAGATTATAGAAAGCAATCTCGGCCCGGGAATTTGTATGTTCATCCTCGTCCGTGTCGGAATCGAAGAAAACCTCTTCCGTGATCCCGGACGTCTTCAGAAAGTCCTGATACACTGCCTGCAAGACGAAACGATCGTAACTCAGTTTTTTCTTTGGCTCTGTTGCCTCAAGGCGTCTCCGAATCTTTTTTAGCTCCTGAATCGCCGCGTGCAGGCTTGTACGTTCCGTGTCGACACCCGCTTCTCGCCAGAGGTCTTCGATGACCGATTCATCGATTTGATTGCTCAAGAACTCGAAAATCGAGCGGGCGGCTCGCACTTCCGTGGTTTCAAATAGTTCATTTACGCCTGTTACAATAAATGGAATGCCTTCACGACGAAGTGTTTCGACCACAGTGGTTGCCTTGCTCCACTTTCGAAAAAGCAGGCAGAAATCGCTGTAATCCAACCCGCGGACGAATCCTTTTTCCTTGAGAGCTGTTCCGCGCAATTTGCGGATTGTGCGGACGATGAATTCATTTTCGGCCTCTTCGTTCTCAAAGGAATTGTAAAGAATGTCTCCCTTCTCGTAGGTTTGTGCTTCCGTATCACGCATTTCTTTGGGCAAGCGTTCCTGGTTGTTGCGGATAGCTCGCATGGCGACATCGATAATGCCTGCGGAACTGCGAAAGTTTTCCTCCAGTTTAATCGAACGGACTCCATCGTACCGATTGGCAAAGTCAATGATGTTGCGGATCTGGCTTCCGCGCCACTGGTAAATTGTTTGGTCGTCGTCTCCCACCACGCAAAGGTTCAGCCCTTTCGCAGCATCATACAAAGCCCGAATCAGTCGTTCCTGAATGGGATTTACATCCTGGTATTCGTCAACGATCAGATAACGTAGATCGGAGCAAACTCGCCCGGCGAACTCGGGATCGGTTTGCAATCGGCGCACCGTTTCGGTGAGAACCATCGTGAAATCAAAGTACGCGGACTCTTGCAGTGTCTTTTCGTACTGTTCTCTGGCCTCCGTCAAGTTAGCCGGAAGCTCCACGTCCGATCGCAGCTCTGATTCGCGCAAAATCGACATGGCTGTTATGAAGTAATCGGTATCCTTATAACGTTCTAAATTTAGTTCGCGCATCCCGATTTCTTTGTATTTCCGATCAACGAAAAGTTTGAGTTTCACATCATCCAGAATCGAATATTTTTGAAATTCATACGCATGGTCCTGCAACATGCGCAGGCACCAGGCATGGATCGTTCCAATAAAAAGCTCGGCCATTCCCTGGATGCCGTTCTGGATACGCTGACGGGTAATTCGCAGAACGCGATTTTTTAGTTCCGCGGCGGCTTTCTCTGTGAAGGTGAAAGCGAGAATCGAGGAGGGGGTGACGCCGTTCTTTTGGAGGATGCGAACAATTCGCTCGGATATGACCTGCGTTTTTCCCGAACCGGCGCATGCGATGATTTGCAAATTATGATCTGTCGTTTCGATCGCTTCTTGTTGCCGGGTCGTATAGGAAATTCGGTTCAGGTTCTCGCTCATATTACCCAATACTGAAATCCATTCAGGCTCGCAATTGTCATTCGAAACGGCGCACCTGAAAGGAGGCTAATCGAAGGGGCATGCTGGGCCGATTCAATATATTGTTGCCAGTATTGATGTGCTATGTGATACAGAGCTAATCGCCCCCCTCCCAAATTCCGCCACCACGGTGGCGAAATTCAGTGACATCTCTTCGCGTTAGGGACACGCAGGGTGGCGCGCAGCGCCAGTCTCGCGTCTTCGCGAGACCGCAGCGAAGCGGAGCCCGGAGTGGCCCGGCGGCCCGGCTGCTTCCGACGCAGCCGGGCCGCAACGCCCAACTTCCCGGCACATTACGTCACCCACCATCCTAACGAAATTCTAACACGCCGCCACTGACACCATGTCAGCAAAACGCTTGCAAAATGAACCGGCATTCCGTAACATAGCCAAAATCAACTACGAACGAAGTCACCGACGCAAGCCTTCAAATATACAGAGCCGGCGGAGACTTCAGGAGAGAATCATGCGAAATCTCAAAACCGCCCGGGGCGTGCAGACGCTCCTCGCAACGGCAATCATCGCCGCGTCGACGGCGGCGCCCCTCAGCGCGCAAAGCATCGGCGAATTATTCCGGAAGCCCGGCGTCATGGGCGACTCCCTGAGCCAGGGATTCTACGGCGCCAGCGTCGAAAAGAAGACGCAAGATTGGGCGTATCCGGTCATCGTCTCAAAACAGGCGAACGCTAACGTTACCTACAACGTACTTAAGGGCCCGTACGTCAACCTCGAGGACTTCCTCAACGGCGACTGCGGCGTCTTCTGCCTGGGATCGTCGATCCTCGGCGGCAACGAATCCACCGTGGGCACGCCCACGCACGCCGGCATCACCGGTGCCGATTACACGAACGCGCTCTACACCAGCGGCACGTGCGAAGACATCACCGCGACGAAGTGGGAGAAGGACTGGTACTGGAAGAAGTGGTACTGGTATACGTATCGCTGGGTGCAGGTGCAGGATTGCCAGGATCCGGATTCGTACCACGAGCACGGTCTGCGGAACTCCGGCACGCAGATGCAAATCATGGAAAAGGTCCAGCCGTCGTTCATCTTCGGCAGTGTCGGCGCGAACCACGTGCTCTGCACGGCCCTGGCCACGAACCTCGACTGTCTCGACATGAACCGCTGGAAGCGCGACTCGGCCGAGGCCTTCCGTCGTATGCGGAACATCTCCAGCGTGCGCGGCGGTGTGGTCTTCACCGTGCCGAACGTTACGGCCATCTACTACGTGGAGCCCTACACCGATCCCAACGGTCGTTCGAACTACAGCGGCCTCAAGGCCTTCTACAACACCAGCGTGGGCAGCCCGTCCGAGGTGCTCGACGCGAACGAGGTCGGCCAGATCACGAGTTTCCTGACCACGATCAACAACGATCTTAAGAGCTACGCCGCTTCCAACAACTACGCCATCGTCGATGCTAAGGTAATCTTCGACGACATTAAAGAAAACGGTCGCCGCATTGCGCACAGCAGCGGTTGGTCCCCGGGCAACGCCGGCGCCAACTGGCCGCTTCCCGGCAAGCCGGGCATCTTCGGCCTCGACGGCGTGCATCCGAACCGCTACGGCCACGCGGTCCTCGCCAACGAGCTCATCGCCGCCATCAACGGCGAGTACGGCGTGTCGATCCCGAAAGTGGACGAGTACGCGGCCTGGTACTACGATTCGCTGAACCGCAATCCCATCGACCTGAAGGGTTACCTCAGCGACAACATCTTCGGCCAGATTATCAGCTTCATCATTAACATCTTCGTGTAAGATGTTAATGTTCTTCACGAACCAAAGCCGCGCTCCGGGAAACCGGGCGCGGCCTTTCTTTTGCTGGAGTTCCGCGTTTATTGCAGCACGAATTCGCGCGAATAACCGGTGAACTTCTCGTAGCCCGTCCAGAAGAAGTACCAGCGCTTCGCGAGTCCGTTGTAACGAATGCGGTAGGTCCCCGGTTGCTGGTTGCGCACGAGCCAGGTGGCCGTGGCGAACGACTGATCCGACAGACTGCTGGAACCGCCGTTGCGTTCCCAGTCGAAGGCCGTGTAGGGATCGCCGTCCGTGGCGATGGTCTGCCAGTCGGAGCCGACTTTCTTCTGTACTTCAAGGAAGGTGTAGCTGTCCGGATCGTAGTACTGCGACAGCGAGCCGTCCATCTTCTTCACGAGCACCGTGCGTGGATGCGCGGCCTGGAAGCGCACGCTCACCGTGTCGTGGTCTTTCGAGTAGCTCGCCGCGGCGTCCTGCACGGCGTTGCCGAAGTTGCCGCCGTCCGTTACGACTCCGTTGCTGGAAACCCAGGTTTCGATCAACTGCATCGTGGAAAGATCGGGCGGATTGGGTCCGGGATCGGCCGGTGTGTTTGCGGCCAGGTGGCCGGCCAGGCGATCCAGTTCCTGGGCTACGGCCGCCTCGGCGAACGGGCCGTAGATCGTAAAAGCGCCTTCGAAATGCTGCGCGGCGTACTCTTCGCGCGTCGTAAGGTACTGTCCGTAAGAGTTAGCCATGCCGGCGAGCACGAGATTCGCAACACCGGCGTTTGCAAGATTCGCGCTCACCGCGTCTTTGAGTCGGCGGCCGGTCATTGTCGTTACCTCGAACGGTGTGCCGAGAACACCGATGTCGCCGATGCGAATGATCTGCAACGGAATGACCACCGGTACGAACGGTGTGTTCGGATTCGGAAACCAGAAATCATCCACCTCACCGACGGGCAACAGGGCGAACTTCTCTTTGTGACACTGGTCGTACTGATTCGTCTGTAACACGGCCGCGGCCAGCGGCCAGAGCGGTCCGAGGAACGCGGCAATGCCGTCGCCGTCGAGATCGTTGAAGTCGTACTTCGTTTGTACCCACTGTCCGTTTTCGTAGCTGTAGGTGTTCTTGATTTCACCCTCGGCCGCGAATTCCACGGGCGCGCCTTCTTCGTCGCCGGCCAGGAAACCCGCGCCGACCACGCCGACGCACGAGGCGGCCGTGGCGCTGTTGATCTCGTTATCCCAGGGCATGTAGTTCGTGCTGATGTAGCTGTTCGCCACGTCCACGTCGTTGAAGTTCACGTGACTGTGACGCACGTCCAGCGCGACCGGCACGCTCGTGTTCGCGGCGTTGTAGAGTTGCAGCGCCGCAACGGCCTGGCGTTCTCCGGCCACGATGGGATTTTCCTGGGCGTCGAGGCTTGCGTCGAGATCACTCGGCCGCAGGAACGGGAGCGTAATGTCCGTGGGATTCGGAATGTTCGGGCTTACATCGCCCATGGCGCCCTGAGCGAACGCGGCGACGAAGTTCCCGCCTTTCATTTTTTCGATCTTGTACGACGCGTAACCTTTGTTGTCGCCGTGAATGCGACGGTTCGCGATGTCCAGCGACGTTCCGTGTACGGCGAACCAGTTGATGAGGCCGATCTCGGTACCGTCGAGCGCGTCGAAGCGCAGGAGCGTCATCTCCGCGTCGACGTTGTCCGAAAAACTGCCGGCGTCCGAGTTCTGGTCGTAGGCGATGGACGAACGATTGTAGGCGGCGTTGCTGACCGTGCCGGAAGCGTATTGAATGCTCGCGGCCTGGCGATTGTTGTAAGCATCGATGATGGACTGCGTGATGCCGCGGACCACTACCTCGTAGTGCAGTTCGTCGAAGCCGGTGACGCCGTTGAACAGATTAAAGAGTGTATACCACGAGATGTTCGACGTGGCCGCGTGGGTATGCGTGGCCGTGAGCATCACGTTTTCCGTATCGAACAATGAACCGTAGCCGAGGGTTGCCAGGCGTTTCACCACGCCGACCTTCACGCTCTGATACATGTGCAGTTGATCGGCGCTGACCAGGGCCACCATGCCCGTGCCCGGTTGTTCAATCACGAACGCGCGGCTGTACAGGCGCATGGCCAGGCCGGACATTTCGTCACCAGGGCTGTTGTAACCGGTGCTGGACTGAACGAACGGACCGGTGATGTCCGATTTTGCCGCGCCGACGTTGTAGGTAGACGGGCTTGTGGAAAGGCTGCGGCCCTGCAGGACCTGGCCTTGAATGATTTCCTGCGCAGCATCGACCGCGCCGGCATCGCCGCGCAGGGCGTTCTCTGTCGCGCCTTCACAGGCATTGAAGACGAGCAGGGCGCCGGCCGCAACGTAAACGCCGCGCCTTCGCAGGGATTGAAAAAACTGAGCTAACATGAGCTTTCTCCTGGGATTCGTAAAATTTCTCTGAACGTAAGTTTATATATGTAAACATTAGTTGCCGGAGTCTTCGAGCAGCGGCTCGCGGGGCTCCAGGTGTTCCGGCAGGTAGCTGCGCAGGTAGGCCACGGCGGCCCGCCCGGCCTCGCGAATGAGATCGTTGGTGATCTCTCCGTGCTCGCGAAAGGACAGCCGGAAGACGGAATCGATGATGGCGAAGGCGATGGCCACGGACTGTTCGCGCTGCGGCCACACGGGAACGTGGAAGCGTTCTTCCAGGCGCTCCAGAACGATGCGGGCGATCTTCGCATCCACGGACTTGCCGACGTCCCGGGTTTCGGTGACGCCGCCGTTCATGCCGTAGATCAAACGCATGAGGGCCGGGTCTTCCCGGGTAATCTGCGCGCCCACGCTGATGAGGCAGCGCAGATAATCCTGCCAGGTGCGAAAACGTCGCGCGTCCACCTCGGCCAGGGCGTCCGCGAGGACCTCGGCATGAAAGAGCCGCAGACCCAGAAAGAGCGCCCCTATATTAGGAAAGAAATGATACGCCGAAGCCCGGGGGATACCGGCCCGCTCGCAGGCCAGGGCAAACGTCACTTCTTCCGGCGGCAATTCCCGCAGCAATTCCCGGGTGGCGCTGAGCAGCTCCGTACGGCGGCTCCGGCCCTGCTGGGAGGTGAATTTGAACTTTTTCTGGCTCAAATCCGGCGAAAGCGAGGCGTCCATGATCCGTTCGTCGTTCATATGATCGACTTTTGTCGGGTTACGAGAAATATTTCAACCAGAAAACGGATAGAAGTCGGTTTTTTAATCGACAAAAGTTGATTTATGTGCAGAATCTGATCTGCGAGTCGACAAAAGTCGGGTCTCGCGATGCGGAGAAGGATATGGGCGGCACACAGACAGCAAAGGCCATTCTGGCCGTGGATCTCGGGACCTCGGGCTGTAAGGCGGCCCTGGTGGATCGTTCCGGCGCGGTCCTCGGCTGGGCCTACGAACCCGTGGAACTGCACATTCTGCCGGAGCACGGTGCCGAGCAGAATCCGGAGGACTGGTGGCGGGCTCTCGTAACTTCTACTCGTCGCCTGTTAGCAGAAACCGGGACGTCGCCGACGGATGTCGCCGCGGTCGCCTGTTCGACCCAGGGCGAGTGCACCGTACCGGTGGACGCCGAAGGCAACGCGCTCATGAACGCCGTCCTCTGGATGGACATGCGCGGCGAAGATGCCGTTCGTCGTCGCGCGGGCGGGGCGATTCGCGTGGCCGGCTACGGCGCCACGAAGCTGTTGCGCTGGATTCGACTTACCGGCGGGGCACCGGCGTTGTCCGGCAAGGACCCGGCGGGCCACATGCTGTTTATTAAAGAAGCGTTCCCCGACATCTACCGGCGTACCTACAAGTTTCTCAACGCCCTCGACTACATGAACCTGCGCCTTACCGGTCGGTTCACCGCCACACCGGACTCCATCCTCACCTCCTGGGTTACCGACAACCGCAAGCCCGATCGCATTGCCTATCATCCGTCCCTGCTCAAGCAGAGCGGCATCGATCCGGACAAATTCCCGGAACTCGTCCGCTGTACGGATGTCCTGGGCCCGCTGCAACCGGCGGCGGCGCAGGAACTCGGCCTCTCCCCGCAGACCGTCGTCGTCGCCGGCGCCATCGACACCACGGCCGCGGCCGTGGGCAGCGGGGCCGTGGGGGATTACGAACCGCACCTTTACATCGGGACGTCGTCCTGGATTGCCGCCCACGTTCCGTTCAAGAAGACCGACGTCGCCTCCGGTATCGCCTCGGTACCCTGCGCGCTCTCGGATCGGTACCTGTTGATCGCCACGCAAACTTCCGCCGGTGGTAACTTAACGTACCTTAAAGAACGCATTCTGTATCATCAGGACGAACTTCTACAGGATGAAAACGTTCCCGATGTCTACAAAATCCTGGATCGCATTGCCGAACGTACCCCGGCGGGCAGTCGCGGTTTGCTCTACACCCCGTGGTTGTACGGTGAACGCTGTCCGGTGGATGAGGGCACGCTGCGCGCGGGCCTGTTCAATCTATCCCTGGAGCATTCCCGGGAGGATGTGATTCGCGCCTTCCTCGAAGGTGTGGCCCTGAACACGCGCTGGATGTTGAAACCCGTGGAGCGTTTCCTCGGCCGTCCGGTGCGTTCCATCAACATTGCCGGCGGCGGCGGCGTTTCCCGGGTGTGGTGCCGCATCTTCGCCGACGTCCTCGGCGTTACCATCCGCCAGCTCAAAGAGCCCGTGCAGGCCAATGCCGTGGGCGCGGCCTGGATCGCCCGGGTGGGCCTCGGAGAAATGAGCTTCGCCGACGTCGCCGGTCGCACGGACATTCGCGAAGAGTTCGTACCGGATGCGGACAACGCTCCCGTATACAATCAGGCCTTTCAAAACTTTCAGGAGATTCACCGCCGCCTCGGCCCACTGTATCGAAAGATCAACGCGCCGGAACGCACCAAAACTATGAAACACGCAAACAATCCTTCAATTGATATTAGCAAGTTCGACGCCGTGCGCCGCGAAGTCGTGGCGGCGTGTCTGCGCCTGGCCGACATGGGATACCTGGCCGGCATCGGCGGGAACATGGCCGTGCGCGCCGGGCAGGGCTGCTTCGCCGTGACGCCGTCCGCCGCGGACTACTACAACCTGACGCCCGAGGACATCTGCATCCTGCGCCTGGACAACCTGGAAAAAATCGCCGGGGACATGCAGCCCTCCGTGGAGAGCGGCCTGCATGCGGCGCTGCTGAACCGCCGCCCGGACCTGAATGCCAGCATCCATACGCACCAGCCCGTGGCGAGCGGGGTGGCTTTGCTCGCGGTGCCGCTGCCGGTCGAAGACCCCGAGGCCCGCCAGGCCCTGGGCGATACGATCGTGCTCACGCCGTACGCCCCGTCCGGCACGACCTGGCTTGCGAAGTCCTTCGCGAAAGTTCTGCGCGACGACGTGAACGGCTATCTGCTTCGCAACCACGGCGTGGTCTGCGGCGGGCCGGATCTGGAGCAGGCCATCCGCAACGTGGGCTACATCGAGTCCGAGTCCGCCCGATTCTTGCGTGAAGAAATCATCCGGGCCCGGGGCGCGGACGCCGCCGATAACGCGACGCGCCGGGCCCTGGAAGCCGTTTCGTAATTACAACATCAAACTAACTTAGACTGAGGAAAATCTAATGACCACCGCAACCATGGAAACCACGGCGCCGTCCGCGCCGGAAAAAACGCAACAGTACGCCATTTCGGAGTGGCACAACACCGAGGAGATCCTGGCCCGACTCAAGGAACTGACGAAGGCCCCGCTGCGGCCCATTCGCCGCGACAAAATGAACGAGGTCCTCGAGTACTTCGAAAAAAACTGCCGGCGTTCGAAGGCCATCGCCGAAGAAGCGGAGCGCTACATTCCCGGCGGCGTACAACACAACCTGGCGTTTAACTATCCCTTTCCCCTGGCCATGGACCGCGCCGAGGGCGCACACCTGCGCGACGTCGACGGCAACGAGTACATCGACTTCCTGCAGGCCGGCGGGCCCACGCTGCTCGGTTCGAACTATCAACCGGTGCGCAAAAAAATCATAAAACTTCTAAATGAATGCGGGCCGGTCACCGGTCTCCTGCACGAGTACGAACACAAGCTTGCGGAAATCGTAAGCCGGCACATGCCCGGTGTGGAAATGTTTCGCATGCTCGGTTCCGGCACCGAGTCCGTCATGGCCGCCATTCGTCTGGCCCGGGCGTACACCGGAAAGAAGCAGGTCATCAAAATCGGCGGCGGTTATCACGGCTGGTCCGATCAAATGGTCTACGGCATGCGCATTCCCGGAACCGGACGGCGCGAAGCCGCGGGCATTCCGCGCGGGGCGACGGCGCATACGCAAGAATGTTTTCCCAACGACATCGGCGCGCTCAAGCGCAAGCTCTGGTTGAATCGTTTGCGCGGCGGCACCGCGGCGGTGATCGTGGAACCGCTGGGTCCGGAGAGCGGCACGCGTCCGGTCTACTTCGACTACAACCGCCAGTTGCGCGAGGTCTGCGATCAGTTCGGCGCGTTGTTGATCTTCGACGAAGTCGTCACCGGCTTTCGCCTGGGCCTCGGCGGGGCCCAGGGTTACTTCGGAGTGAATCCTGATTTGACCGTCTTCGGCAAGTGCCTCACCGGCGGTTATCCCATGGCGGGCGGCGTCGGCGGTCGGCGCGAAGTGATGATGCTCTTCGCCGGCGGTATCAGCTCCATGGGCAAGCGCGCCTTCGTCGGCGGTACCCTTTCCGCGAACCCGCTGTCCTGCGCGGCCGGTTACTATTCGATCCAGGAAATGGAGCGCACCAACGCCGCGGTGAAAGCCGGCCGCGCCGGGGATCGCCTGTGTCGCGGACTGCAGGAAATCGTCGAGCGCCTGAAGCTGCCCTACGTCGTTTATAACCAGGGCTCCATCGTGCACCTCGAAACTTCCGGTGTGTTGCTGTTAAGCATGCGCAATCCCATTAAGGTGCTGCGCGAAGCCAAAGAGCGCAAACACATGATGGAAGAGATGGGCGCGGCTTACTCGGCGCACGGCATGATCACCCTGGCGGGCAGTCGGATCTATACCAGCATGGCCGACACGGACGACATCATCGACGAGGCGTTGAATCGTTTCGAAAGCGTTCTGCAAATGGTCTGAACAAAGTACGCAACAAAGGGCAAACGTTATGAACTCCACCAACACACTCGCAACCGTCGGCGCCCCGGCCGGACTCTCGCATCCGGAGGTGCGCGCAGGCCTGTTGTCTTCGCTTCGCCGTCTGCACGATAAGGGGCTGTGCGGCCCCGCCGAAATGAGTCTGTCCCTGCGCATCCCCGGCACCGAGGACATGGCGCTGTTGGTTACGGCCCCGGGAGACGGGCAGGCGCAGGCCGAGGACATTCGCATCCTTTCCCGGGCGACGCAGTACGACGACGAACAGGCGGACATCCATGCGACGATCTATCGCATGCGTCCCGATGTCGGTGCCGTGGTCCGCAACCGCCCGCGTTGGGGCAGCGTGCTGCACGATGTAAAACAACCCATGCCGGCGATCTTCGACGAACAGGCCCGGCAGATGGGCGCTTCGGTGGAACGCCTCGACGGCCGGCTGCAACGTTTGCGTCGCGGCGCGAACGTCTTTCTGTACGGCGGCGACGTGTTGTGCCTGGGCATGACTCGCGACCGCAGCGTCTTCACCTGCGAGCTGCTGGAGAAGTGCGCCGAGGCTTACGTCCTGGCCACGGCCACGGGGCGCCGCTTGCGGCGCATCCCCTGGTTCGTTCGACTCATTGCCGGGCGGCGTCTCTTAAAAGACGAGCGCAAGTCCGCGGCGGCTTACGCCCGGGGCGAGGTGCCCACGGGATTTACGGCTTACTGAAAACGCGCAACGCAACGGAGACGATCATGCAAACTACTAACTATCGCTGGGTGGTACTTACGGTCTTTACGCTCTCGGCCGGCATTTCACAGATGCTCTGGCTGAACTTCGCGCCCCTGCTGTCGATGATCCAGGAACGCTACGGCGTCAGTGAACTGGAGGCGTCGCTGTTGATCCTGGTCTTCCCGGCGATCTATGTCGTGTTGTCGCTCCATTCCGGAGCCATGATCGATCGGCGCGGTTATCGTTTCACCGTGGGGCTCGGCGGAATCATCATGGCGGTGTTTTCGTGCGTCCGCATTTACGATGCGAGCTTTACGGCGCTGCTGATCGGCCAGACCGGTATCGCCGTGGCCCAGCCCTACGTCGTCAACGGAATCTCCAAACTCGTGGCGGATTGGTACGAAGAAGAACACCACGGCCTCGCCACCGGCATCGGAACCATCGGCATGTTTTTGGGCATGGCCGTGGCACTCGCGCTGACACCGGCCCTGGTATCGGCGGTGGGACTGCAACGAACCATGATCATCTTCGCCCTGATGTCCGGCTTCTCGGCCGGGGCCTTCCTGCTGCTCGCGCGCGAGAACCCCGCGCAAAACGAGTCGGCGGGTACTTTCGGCGAGGGCGCCTTCGCCCCCTTGTTTCAAAACGGCAACCTGATTCTTTTGTTCGTCCTCTCACTGCTCGCCCTGGGATTTTTTAACGGCCTCACTACCTGGCTCGAACCGATCCTCGCCGTGCACGCGAATCTCGACGCGGAGCAGGCCGGCCTCGCCGGCGGCATGTTGATCATCGGCGGCATCGTCGGTTCGGCGGTGCTACCGGCGCTGTCGGACGCGTTTCGCCGGCGCAAGCCGTTCCTGTTGATCTCGGCCACGGCCAGCATCATACTGACCCTGCCGCTCTGCACTACCACTAACTTTACCTGGCTGCTTGTTTACGCCGGTCTCATGGGATTCTTTTTTCTGCCCGGATACGCCCTCTTGTTCGCCATGACCGAAGAACATGCCGGTGCCGCCCATGCCGGCAGCGCCGCGGGCGTGTTGATGCTCGCCGGGAACGGCGGCGGGGTCGTGGTGGTGCTCTTAATGGAGGCGGTGCGCGGCGGTGACAGTTCCTGGATCAACGCCATTTATTTGATGATGGCATTGATGGCGGCCGCGGTGCTGCTCGCGCTCAAGCTCGGCGAGTCCCTCGGTCGCGGTCCGGCTCACGACGCCTGACCCGTCTCACGGAACGTGCGTCACGGTGCCCGGCGTTTTCGCCACTGACCGGGGGACATGCCGGTGCGGGACTTGAACAACGCCTGGAACGCGGACATGGAACGAAAGCCGCAGGCCAGGGCGACGTCGAGCACACTCTCTTGCGGATGCTCGACTAACCTCTGCTCCGCGGCGATTAAGCGGTACTCGTTGACGAAGGCGTTGAAGTTCCGACCGAACTCGCCGTTGATGAATTCCGACAACTGCGCCTGGTTCAGGCCCATGTAATCGGCCAGGTCGCCCAGGTTCAGATCCTCGTTGAGATAGACCCGTTCCACGACCATGAGGCGTTCCAGTTCGGCGCGCAGCGGCGCCGGATCGCGTTCGCCCAGGCGCGAGCGGCGCTTCCGGTTCTCGCGGATGCTCGCGGCAAACCGTTCCGTGATGTGCGGCCGGCCCGCACGCAAGACGAGCAGCAAACCCTGGAAAATCGAATGCGACCAGAGAAAAAGCCAGGGCTTCCAGTAGATGTCCAGGTTCCGAAAAATCTCGAGAACGACGGCCGTGAGAATGATCAGAGTCCCCGCCGATAAAAACAGCTTTTGCCGTGACGATAGCCGCGGGCGGCCCGGGTAAATGTACCGCACGAAGATCCACACCAGGTAGACACCGGCAACGATGACACCGAGGGTATTGAGGCCGCGCAGAATCAGCACCGCGTTCATGCTCGCATCCATTTCGACGAAGCGCAGTCGAGTCTCCGGTTCTACCACGGCCAGGTACAACCAGGTCGTCGCCGCCAGCAGCCCGGGCAACAGGTGGCGCAACTCGCGACGGAACTCGATGGTTTTCTCCGGCTGCAGGAGTTCGCGGCAATAGAGATACAGCAGCGGTCCGCTCCAGAACACGAACGGGATCGTTGCGAACTTAACGTACGGAAACATCGGCATGAGTCCGGCCTTCACGAGAGAACCTTCCAGATGCCAGCACGCCGCGCACAAGGAGTAGGCCGCGAAGTAGCGGGCCCTCGGCTCGCGCAAATTCAACAAACTTGCCGCCGCATGCATCAGGGCCAGCGGCACGCCGGAGAGCAGGACGATCTGATGACTGTCGAGGGCGATCATGACGAACGCGCCAGCCTTACGGTTCCTGGATCATGATCAAGGATTTTCAGGTACTGCCTGGATCATGATCGAAGGTGCGCCGCGCCCGGAGTTCGGTTAGGATCTTCGCATCTGCACAGGAGATGACTATGAAGATCTTACAATTTTTTCACAGGTACGCACAGCTCTGGTTTCTCGCAGCGATGATCGGCTACGGCCTCGCCGCGATACAGGCGGGCTGGAACCTGAAGATTGCCGCTCCGGT
This sequence comes from Leptonemataceae bacterium, assembly GCA_965227295.1. Classification (GTDB taxonomy): domain Bacteria; phylum Spirochaetota; class Leptospiria; order Leptospirales; family Leptonemataceae; genus JANSYA01. The sequence continues at coordinate 2,861,469 of OZ245742.1, forward strand.
CGGCGCCGTGCTCGCGGTGCTCGTGCTTTCGATGTTGGAGCGTCTGGCTCCGGCGCGGCGCGGTGAAAACGACAACGCCGGAGAAACGGCGCGGCATTTCTTTTTCTTCGGCCTCGGCGCCGTGATGGATAACCTCGGACGCGCCTTGGCCGTATTCACCGCGGTGAGTCTCGCCGGCGGCGAACGATTTCTGGACCTTCCGTTGTGGCTGGAATTGATTGCGGCCGTCTACATCGCCGAGTTCTTCGCATACTGGTTCCATCGGCTGAGCCATCGCGAGGGCTGGCTCTGGTCCGTACACAGCATCCATCATTTGCCGGAGAAGGTGAATCTTACGAACAACTTTCTCATGCATCCGCTAAACATATTTTTTCTGAAAGTTATGCGGGCGACGCCGCTGCTGCTGCTCGGTTTTTCCCAGGAGGCCGTCTTCCTGCACGGCCTGTTCTCCCTGGCGGTCGCGTTTTCGGTGCACGCGAACACCGGCGGACGTCTCGGTGTCTGGAATTACGTGATCGGCACGGCGGAGCTGCATCGCATGCATCACAGCGTCGATCCGGACGAAGCCGGCAATCACGGCACTGTCGTTCCGTTGTGGGATCAGATCTTCGGTACGTTTCGCTACAATGCGCACGGCGAGCCGGCACAGATCGGCGTGGTGCGGGAAGAGCGGGGCCGGTATCCCGTCACGATCGCCGGCATGCTTGTGTATCCGTTGCGCTGGTCTTCGTTGATTGCGGGGTGGCGCCTCCGCTGACGGAACCTCAAAACGCCGGCCCCGGTTGCGCCGTGCTGCGATTCGTGAAACTTCCGTCGCCGAGTTGGCCGAAGTCGTTCTTGCCCCAGCAGAACAGATCACCGTCGCTCACCGCGCAAACCTGGCCGCCGCCCAGGCCGAAACCGCTGATGTTTGCGAGCGGCACGAGGGAAGCGTCGAGAACCGTAGACGGAATCTCACGAAACGTTACGGCGTTCACGCCTATCTGTCCCGATTGATTGTTGCCCCAGCAACGGCCGGTACCGTCGTTCAAAACCGCGCAGTTGTTGCGGGCGTTCGTGTAGAGTCCGCTTACGTTCGCGCCGAGCCCCGTCGGTTGCGTTGGCGTAATGGCAAAAAACGCCACGCTCGCGTCGCCGATCTCGTAGTTGCTGTTCGAACCCCAGCAATACACGGCGTCGCCGACCAGGGCGCAACTGTGCAGCGTTCCCGCCGTCACGTTCGTGGCGCCCGTGAGTCCGGGAACGGGGCCCGTGGGTACGGTGCGCGGAGTCGTGGTGCCGTCGCCGAGTTGCGCCGCCAGGTTGTTGCCCCAGCAATAAACCTCGCCGCCGTCGACCGCGCAGACGTGGACCGTGCCCGCGCCGATGTCGCTGACGCTGTTCGAAAGGCCGACCACGGGCAACGGAGTCGTCACGGCTTCCAGCGGCGAGCCGACGCCCAGCCCGCCGGCGGAGTTGTCGCCCCAGCAATGGGCCGTGCCGCTAACAATGGCGCAGCTAAAGTTACCACCCGGAGAAACCTGGCTGACCCCGCTCGTGAGCCCGCTCACCTGCACCGGCGTGTTGCGGTCCGTCGTGGTGCCGTCGCCGAGCTGGCCGTTGTTGTTCTGGCCCCAGCAACGCAGCGAGCCGTCGTTCAGAATCGCGCAGGCGTGATTCTGTCCGGCCTCGACCCGGACGACGTTCGCCGTGAGCCCGCTGACCTGCACGGGCACGGCCGAGTTTGTATTCGTGCCGTTGCCGAGTTGACCGAAGTTGTTCTGGCCCCAGCACTTCGCGGCCCCGTCCACGACGGCACACGAAAAATTCGTGCCGAGTTTTACCGGGAGATCGGCCGGTGCGGTGGTCGGCGGGCCGGCGGGATTGCCGCACAGTTGCACGGTGCCGGTGTTCGTCACGCTGCGCGTCCAGCCGCCGGGAATGCTTTCGACGCTCGTCTGCCGTCCGTTCGCGTCGTACTCGATGATGAGCGTGTTGTTGATGGTGCGTTTCTTCGGCAGCGTCGCGCCGCCGTCGTACTCGTACACGATGGGAATCGTAATCGGTCCCGTTGTAAACGTTACCGATTCCGGAAAACCGTTCGCGTCGTAATCGCCGTAAGTGATCACGTTCGGATTGCCGTTCTGATCCATGGCGACGAGACGATTCTGCGTATCCACGGCGAAGGTGTTGTTGATGTTCACATCGGGATTCGGCGGATTGCTGATGGTAAAACTCGCCGCGTCACCGCGGAACCAGGCGAAGCTGCCGTAGCCGGCGCACTCGCCGCTGAACGTATCGCAGACCAGGTTCGGCAACGGCCCATCGAAGAGCGAGGCCTGCGCCGCGTCGATGTTCGGATATGCATACGTTTCGGTGATGACGCCGGACGGCGTGTTCGTAACGCACTCAATGCTGAGCGGCCCTGTGGCCGTGCACGAACTGAACGGCACGCCGTCGAGGGCGATGTTTTGCGGAAAGTCCACGCACACCGTCGTCGCCGAAGTCGTGTTCACCGTCGCGATAAACGGCGTAAGATGACTCGTGCGCGCAATGATCATACCGTTCTCGGTGTCCGCCGAGGTTTCTTCCACGGGCAGCCAGTTGTCGCCGGGCGCGTTGTAATAAAAGACCGTGAACTCTTCCGGCAGGCCGGCGTCGATCAGCGCGTCGCGATCGTACGGAAAACGAATTTCGGCGAGATCGCCCGGGAACGTAATCGAACCGCCGGCCACGGGATCGATGTCGTAAACGGCGCTCACGGGAATATAGGTTTCGTTGATGCGCGCGGGCACCGGGCGCAGGGACTCGTTCACGGTAAAGTCCGCGGGATGAAAGCCGGGCGGCGGCACGAACGCGGGTTCTGCCGAGAATCGCGTCACCGCCGAGGCGACCACGGCGTTCACGTCCGGGAAGTTGTACCAGTCTTTGCGATCGGCACCGGCGGACATGTACCAATCGTCGAAGAATTCGTAGGCGGTGTGAATGTTCGTGCGTTCGTACATCCAGCGCCAGTCCACGGGCACGAGCAACGCCCAGGGAAAACCGTCGGCGTCCAGGTAGAGGTCGTTGTCGTTGCCGTCAAAGAAACGGCCGGCGAAGTGGACGTCGCGGTTCGTGTTCTTCACGTGCAGAAACAAATCGTACGGCGCGGCCCCCAGGTCGTCCTTCGAAACCGGCGCGGCCGGGTTCACTTCCAGTTCGAACAAATCGCCCGCAACAAAGTCCTGACCGCGATGGGCGTTGGATTGTGAGATGGTCCGGTCGCTGCGTTCCGTAAGTGCAATTGCGTGGAAGTTAGCCGGGCTGCCCGCGGTCGTCGCGAGCAGGTTGCCTTCCGGGTCGAAGCGGCGCACGGAGTAGTCCGCGTTTTCCAGCGGCAGATTCAGTTTCAGCACGTGATTGTAGCCGGCGGCCTTCGCCACGTGGCGGTACGAACCGAGGATGCGCACGACTTCCCCCGCGGCGTTCAGGTGTTCTTCCTGGTTGAATTGCAATACGTAGTCGTTGAAGTCGGCGTCGCCCTGGTTCGGATACAAATCCTCGAAGGCGACGGTGAAGCGTCCGCCGTCCGCCGGGAAGCGCAGCAGCGTCGCGCGCGCGGGATCGTCCGGGAAATGATCGGCGTCGTCGGTTATGCCGTCGCCGTCGCGGTCCGCGAGCGTCGGCGTGGTGTTGCGCGCGCGCCGCACGGCCGTGGTGTTCATCACGATCGTGCGATCCACGGTGCTCAGATCGGCGACCTCCAGCGGCGCCGTGTACAGACGACCGCCGTACGTAAAGTCCAGGCGTAGACTGCGGATCGTCGTTGCGATGGTGCAGTTGCCGCTGATGCGACCGTCCGCGCCGCTCATCGCCTGGAAGACGACCTCTCGCGCGCGGCCGTCGCGCACGGCGCGAAACTGGACCAGGCTGCCGGCCAGCGGTGCATCTTCCGAATCCGCCAGGCGCAGGCGCAGGTCCAGGACGGCGACGGTATCGAAGGCGAAGTCCGCCTCGGACGCAACGTCGCGCACGATCATGGAGTAATCCGTCGCGGTGCCGGCGGGAAGATCCGGGCTGCCCGGGGCCGCCGTGTCGCTCAGGATCGCGGGCGGCAGCCAGGCCGTAAAGTCGTCACTGCTCTTCGGCGAGCAGGTCGTGTTTAAGATACATACACTAATGATTGTCGCGAGTATATTAAGTGGATAGTTAGCGCGCGTTCGCATGATGCCGGCCTCCGGGGGAAGTCATACATCATGCAATGGAACGATCTGTCAACGGATTCCCCGCATCACAACGGATGTTCGCATCATTTCAATCCGATTTGCAATTCCACGATTGCGTCTTCCGGATCCTGTGCGTCCGGCCCGTACAGTTCCAGGTCGCCGGCGTAACTTCGATGCGCCTTCAGTTCCGCGTCGTTCCACACGGACTGCCAGGCTTCGATGACGACGGTCTGCACCGGGCCGCGCCGGCTCATCAAACGTGCGTAGTTGCCGGCGGGCACCAGGCGGCCGGTCATGCCTTCGGGTATGTCGTCGAGGTTCGTTGTCAGCGCGCCGATGACGATGCGATACGGCCCGCCTGCGTCACTTTCCAGGTCCGTATAGAGGACGGCGATGCCGGACTGCGCGCGATTCGGAATGCGTTCGCCGACGCCCCGGGGTCAAACCGAACTGTTTCTGAAAGGCTCGCGCGAACGATTCCGGCGATTCGTACTGAAATTCCAGGGCTACGTCGATCACCTTTGCATTGTCGAGCAAGAGAGCGCGGCCCGCCTCGGCCAGGCGTCGCTGCCGCAGATAAGCAGCCACGGAGCAACCGGTGATGTAGCTGAACACGCGCTGGAAGTGCCACTGCGAAGGCCCGCCGTCCACCGCCACGCGCTGCGCTTGCTGGACAAAACAAGTGCTCCGTTTACGGTCGCCCCATGCCGAAACACGAAATCTCCGTCTCGCCGCCCCGGGCCGCCGATCTGGATACCCAGCGCCACGTCACCTCACGCACGTACGAATCCTATTGCTGGGAAGGTCGCTACGCCCTGCTTGCCGGGCAGGGCTACGGGAACGAGCGCTTAATCGAAGAAAAAATTCTGTTACGGCCCGTGGGCACGTCCATGCGCTTCTTTCGCGAGCAGATGCCCGGCGCCGCGCTGAAGGTGCGCACGGAGCTGATTCCGGGGGACGGAGCGGACCTGGCCTTCGTGCAGGAGGTCGTCGAGGCCGACAGCGGGGCGACCGCCTGCCGCATCGTCACGCACGTCCGTGGTGAGGTCGACGGCGCCGCGCAGCGTCTCGCGCTCGCGCCCACTTCGGCAACCGGGGAGGACGACGCCTGGACGGCGGATCCGTTAACCGCTCCTCCGAAGAAGTTTGCCGGTGACAATCAACGCGTCAGCGCGCCGGCGATCATGCTCTACAGTGAACGCACGCCGTTTTTCGATCATCCCCCCGCGGCGTTGTGGCGCATCGCCGAGGAAGGGCGCTGGCACTTCAGTTATGCCGTCGGCCTGGATCAAAAGAAGATCTACGAGACCGACACGGTAACGTTCTTCACGTCGGCGAACTTCGAGTTTTACCGCATACCCCGCGGCGGGGAGGAGATGATCATCCACACCTGGATCGAGAGCATCGAGAAAATTCGCTGTTTCATGCGCCAGGATATCGAGACGAAACAGGGCGAGCTGTTGTTTTCCGTGCGCGAGGAACAGTTGATCGTGAGCCTGAGCCGCCGCCGGCCGCGCAAGGCCCCGCCGGAGTTTGTGGGAATGATCGCGGATTATATGGAAACAGCGCCGGCTTGAGGGCGCACGATTATGATTGCATCGCAGGACGCGTCGATCAGAATAACGACCCATGATGTATCCGCGCCTTCCCGGTGAAGCGGCCTGTTTTTTGTTGCTGCTGACCGTATTCGTTTTCAGTTTCTGCGGTCCGCCGAAACCGACGGACGTGCCCGATCGCATCGGCGAGGAGGAACTCGAAGCCGTGCCGCCCTACAGTGAAGTCGAACCGCTGCTGTCCGCCGAAGAATGGCAGGTTCGCTCGAATGCCGTCCTCGACGTGAGTCGCGGCAAGTATCGAGAAGCGATCCCGCGGCTCATGGCCATGCTCGGCCCCGACGAACATCCGGCCGTGCGCAATACCGCCGCCCTGGCGCTCGCCGACTTCGAGCACGCCCCGGCCGGCCCGAAGATCGAAGCGCTGCTGTCCCGCACCGCCGTCGATGGCGGGAATCCGCAGTTTCTCATGGACGCCCTGGTGCGCCTGGGCGATCCGCGCTTCGCCGGGGCGATCGTGCCGTTCCTGGATTCGGAGCGCAGCGGCCTGCGACTCAAGGCCCAGGACAGCCTCAAACAACTGAACGCCACGGCCCAGGGCTCGCGCATCTTAAAGATGGCTCAGGAGAACTTAAGATCCGGCGGCGATCCGGAGAAAGCGAAGATCTACGCCATGGCCCTGGGAAACCTTAAGGTACGCTCCGGCGAAGCTTATCTTCTGGAACTGGCGCGGCGCTCGGAGCCGGGGCCGACCCTGGCCGCGGCCTACCTGGCCCTGGGCCGCGTCGAGAGTCGGCGCGCGGTGCCCACGCTCATCAACGCGCTGTCGGCGGATTTCGACAAGGGACGGGAGAACGCCGTGGCCGCGCTGATTCAGATCGGCGACGCGGGTGCGCTCGAACGATTGTACGATCTGCTCGGCCACGAAAACGCCGCCACGCGGTTTGCGGCGGCGGAGGTCATCGTCGGGATTCCGCACCGGCGGAGCGGGCCGGCGGTGCTCGCGATTCTCGCAGAGGGGTCGCCGCGGGCCACGGCACCGGCGGCGTACGTCCTCGGACGATTGAAGTACGAGCCGGCACGTAAAATCATATCAGTAAAACTTAAGGATCCGAAGCATGCGGATCGTGAGGCCCTGGCCCGGGCCTTGGGCTGGTTGGGGGCCCCGGAGGAACATCCCGAGACCACGGCCCTCTTGATCGACGTCCTGGGCGAAAACGGCGGGGAAGGCCGGTACGGGGCGGCCTGGTCCCTGGGCATTCTCGGAGTTCCCGAGGCTCTCGAACCGTTACGTCGCGCGGCGCGGAGTGACGATCGCAAGCTGGCGTTGCTCGCCGTCGAAGCCCTGGGCGGGCTCCGCACACCGGCGGCCCTGCCGGATCTGGAACGCGCGGTCAAAGGCAACGCCGCCGTACGTTACGCGGCACTGGACAGCATCGCTTCGATCCCCGGCGACGAGGCGCGTCTCATCCTCGAAGGTTTCGCCACCGGCACCGATCCGGACATCCAGCTCGTGGCCGTGCGTGCCCTGGGCACGCGCCGGGAGGAGCAATCGGTACCGCTGCTCGTTAACATCGTACAGGATGCATCTACGGAAACGGCCCGGGCCGCGATGTTAAGCCTGCGCTCGATTACGGGGCAGGATTTTGAATCGCGGAGTCAGTGGGTTCATTGGTTCGAAGTTCAGAATCGCTAGTTTCCGGGACGCCGGGCGACGATGTGCCTGACGCACCCGGCGCGACTGGCGCGGGTGTCGGCGTGAACTTCGGCGTCATGTTCCAGGCCAAAAAGAGCAGGATCGCCATCGTCATCGCCATGACCAGGCGATCGCTGACGTAGGCCTTCACGAAGGACTCGGGCATACGCAGTTCGTAGAGCTTGCGTTTGATGTACTCGTAGCCGGCGGTGAACCAGGCCAACAGCAAAAAGGCCGAGGCCATGAACGGGATCGCCTCCCGGCCGACGAAGAACGGCAGGCGAAACGAAACGAGAATCACCGGCAACAGGATGATGCCGATCACCGAGAACTGGATCATCCGGATGCGCATGAAGCCCTGGTTCAGGCGCTGCTTCGCGCCGTCGTCGAGGGCCATAAGTTCGCTGTGAATGCGCCGGCGCACGCTGATCACACTGAAGACCAGGAGGGCCAGTACGGCGAAGCGGATGTACGGGGAGTTTGAGAGATAGATGAGATATTCCATGACGTTGTTGTTTTAAGTTTCCTGCGTTGATGTTTCCGTATCGCCCGACACCGCGCCGCCTTCCGCGGTTTCCTCCGCGTTGCCGATGCGAGCGGTAAGGCGTTTGCTGGCATCGCTCAGGGCGTCGGCGGTGCGGCGTAGTTGTTCGGAGGACTGCACGTATTTTTCCGAGGACGCGTTGATGGAGTCGATGGCGTTCAGGATTTCCCGGGCGCCGTTGAGTTGCTCAGTGGTGGCGTCCCGCATGTCCCGGGCCATGCTCTGAATGCGCGACGTCTGTGAGAGGACCTTCTTGCTGGCCTCGGTTTGCCGCGAGACCATGCGGTCCGAGCGGGCAATGAGTTCGGCAATGTCTTTGATGCCGGTAATGATCGATTGAATGGCCGCTAAGGTACTACTGGTAGAAGCTACGCCGTTCTCGGTGACCTCCTGGGTCTCGCGGATCATGCGTTCGATTTCCCGGGCGTTGCGGGACGAGAGCTCGGCCAGTTTGCCCACCTCGTCCGCGACCACGGAGAAACCGCGGCCTTCTTCGCCGGCCCGGGCAGCCTCGATGGCGGCATTGAGGGCGAGCAGGTTCGTTTTTTCGGCGATGTCGTTGATGATCGTGACGCTGTCGGCCACGCGATTGGAACTCTCCTGAATACTCTCGATGAGTCGGACCGCCCCGCTGAGTTCCTGTTCGCCGCGCTCCGCCAGTTCGATCGTCGAGCCCGCGCGCATGGTGGCGTCTTTGCTCACCTGCGCGATGTCCTCGACGAGACCATCCAGTTCGCGCATGGACGCCTCGTTCTGATCGCACAGCTCATCCTGAACTTTCGCCTTGTCCGCGATGCTGCGAGTCGAGGCGGACATTTGTTCCATGGTGGCCGACGTTTCTTCGATTGCCGCCATCTGGTCCCGGCCGAGATCTTCGTTCGCCACGGTGACGTCGCCGAGTTCGTCGACCATGTCGTCCAGGTCGCCGGCGATGCGTTTCGTTTCGTGCATGAGCGTGCTCAAATCTCCCAGGCGGCTTTCGGCGTCGTCCTCGGAGGATTGGGCTTTCAGCAAAAGTTCGCGAATGTAAGCCGCGGCCGCCGCGAGTACGATGGACGTTACGATCACAAAGAAGATGGAGATGATGGAGTCGCTGATGCTGATCGTCCGCGGATCGGCATTGGCCGAGCCCGACACGAATTCCAGGGGCAGGGCGGTCATGAGGGTCGAAAAAATGATCAGTTGAACGATGACGCTCACACCGCCGGTGATCAGGCAGAAGAGCGGCTGAAATCGGAGGGTGCTTCCGGCCAGGATCAGAAAATAGATGGCGTAAAGGTTGCGGCCGCGGAGCGGGCTGACCCACTGATCTTCCGGTGCGTAGATGTAACTGATGTTCACGAGCAGGAAGCCGGAGAATTCGAGGATCAGCGCGACGTACTTCCAGTACGGATGGTAACGGCGAATGCGCAGCAGGATGGTGGAGACCACGAGAGTAATCACGAAGGCGCCGATGCCGCCGATGAAATAAACGAGATTGGTCTGATTGATGAGACCGTCGCTGTATGCGATGGCGGTGGCCGCGGCGAAAATGGCGATGAGAAAGATGCGCAGGTAATTGTAGGTTTTCTCGCCGCGTATCTCTAATTGATAGCGGGCGAGATGGATGCGGGTCATCTTTGCGGCGGCCTCGAAGGAGGCGGTCTGATAGCTCGTACCGGGCATTGCGACACGTGCGTACTTTCGCGGCAATCCGGCAAGCAGAACTGCCGGCTGCTTTCTTGACTCCGGCGGGAATCTTGATTTTCTGGTTCTATGCTCCTGTCTAATCCCCCGGCACTACTCGTCCTCGAAAACGGAACGTACTTTCGCGGTTCCTCCTTCGGTTATGAAGGCAAATCCTTCGGCGAAGTCTGTTTTAACACGTCCATGACCGGCTATCAGGAGATCTTAACGGATCCGTCCTACAAACGCCAGATCGTCACCATGACCTACCCCATGCAGGGCAACTACGGCGTAAACGAAGAGGAGAATGAGAGCCGCGGCGTTCAGGTGAGCGGCTTCGTTGTTAAGGAGTACGTCCCGGAGCCCAGCAACTGGAACGCAACGAAGAGCCTCGGCGACTTCCTGAAAGAATATGAGGTGCCGGGCATTCAGGGCCTCGACACGCGGCGCCTGGTGCTGATGCTGCGTAATGAGGGAGCCATGCGGGGCGGTATTTTTGTCGGTCAGGAGTACAGTGAGGCCCTGGTCGAAGAAGTGCGGTCACAGCCTGCAATGCTCGGGCTGGATCTGGCATCCGAGGTCACCACGGCCGAGCCATACGACTTCGGCGATTCCGCCGGGAAGAAATACTCGGTGGCGGTGCTGGACTTCGGCGTGAAAACGAACATCCTGCGCCTCCTGGAAAAAAACGGCTTTGCCGTTAAGGTGTTCCCGGCGAAAACTAAGTACGAAGAACTTCAGAGCGGCAATTTTGACGCTTACTTTCTTTCCAATGGCCCCGGGGATCCCGAACCGTTGGAGTATGCCGTGGAAACGACGCGCGCTCTCATCGGCGAAGGCAAGCCGATCTTCGGGATTTGTCTGGGGCACCAGATCATCGGCCTTGCCACCGGACGGGAATCGTTCAAGCTAAAGTTCGGCCATCGCGGCGGCAACCAGCCCGTTAAGAATCACAAGACCGGTCGTGTGGAGATCACGTCCCAGAACCACGGCTTCTGTATTTCGGACAGCAAGTCCGGCGAAGTCAACGTGACTCACATCAATCTGAACGATCAGACTATTGAAGGCTTCCGTGACGACAAGCGGCCGATCATGTGCGTCCAGTATCACCCCGAAGCGGCGCCCGGCCCGCACGATGCGGCGTACCTCTTTAAAGATTTCTACGAACTCGTAGAGTCACACTACGCGAAGTAGAAGCGCCAACCGGCGGCTTACCACGTCGTCGGCGGGCGGACTTAAGATTGACTGCACCTCAGGGTGGTCGTGTGAGGCTGCCCTGTAGTTGTTTTCGGTCCTGTATATATGCCCATCTCAGGTTGCCCGGCAATGCCTTCCATTGACATGGTTGCAATTTGAGTCTGCGTTCGTAGCGATTCTGAAATACATATATGCGTTCTGTATATTGTATGTAAGAAGGGTAGTTCGCATCATATGCCTCCAGCGAACTTGTCGGAACTCCGACAAATCGTTCCGCACCCCCTGCGGCTTCCAATCGAAGCAACCAGGTAAAGAGAAAGCAACGAGATACACCGAGAAAGGCCGCGATCTGGCCGAGTTCGATCCAGATTTCATTTTCGATACGGAACGCAACTCGAACAGGTTGAAGGCCGGGTGACTGATAGCGGCGCTTTACGGATCCGAACTGCGGGATGCCGTAACTCAAACAAGTCGCCCTGTATTTGCGCACCAGAACCCGGATGTATTTGGACATGCTGTAGTTCTTTTCTTCCAGAATCCGCAGCAGATCCCTGTGAAGTTCTGCCGGAACAAGGACCGTACACGGAGAGTTCGGCCTGCCTTTAGTGGCACGCGCGAAAGTAAGATTGCTCTGAAAGCGAAGTGGATTCATGAACGGGCCTCTCTGTTGAGAGGTATTCCCGGATGCGAATCGTGCCGCACAAAATGCTCGCGGATCCAAAAAATAGCGTGTAGGAACTCCGACTCAGAGTTCCTGAGGCAACCCCTCAATCATCCTGACTAATTCGGCGTTCTTGATTTTTCGCGCCGCTTTCTCAAGAGAAAACCAGCGCCGTTTGCGTTCATCTTTTTCGAGCCAATCATCGAAAACCTCGGTGACGCGCAGCAGAAAGACGTCGACTTGCCGATCGTGGCCGTACTTCGAATAGCGGTACGAACCCACGCAGCGATCCAGCAGCTCTCCGCGCACGCCGGCTTCCTCGTCTGCTTCGCGGGCCGCACTTTCGGCCGGCGAGAGGTACGGTTCGACATGACCTTTCGGAACGATCCAGCGACCGTCGGTTCGAGAAGTAATTAACAAAATCTGAAGTCCGCCGTCTTTCTCGCGAAACGGAATAACGGCGGACTGTCGGATTGGTTCATGCATGTTACTCTGCGAGGATCGTGAATGATACGCGCCGGTTTTGCCGCCGGCCTTCGGCAGTGTCGTTCGTGGCGACAGGTTTATCCGGACCGAAGCCGCGAACCTTCAGCCGCCCCGCTTTCACCCCGCGTTGCACCAGGTAATCACGCACCGACGACGCCCGGTCCTCGCTCAGTTTGATGTTGCGTGCCCGATTGCCCGTACTATCAGTATGGCCCTGGATTTCAATACGGAGCCCGGGCGTTTTCTTCAGCAACTCCGCGAACTGGTTCAATTCCGCGGCGGAGTCCGCGGTCAACTCCGCACTGCCCGTACGAAAGTTGATGTTGTTGATGATGATTTCCGCCCCGCTCCGGCGGGCCTCCTCAATCGAAGTCAGCGGGATCGTTACGCTCTCTTCGGAGTAAGCCCCGTCATTGCCGGCGGTGAGTGACCGCGAGTTTGAAAGATAGCCGTCTTTGGTTGCATAATAAACGTAACTGCGTCCACGGGGCAGGGCGATGAAAAACTCGCCGGTGTCCCAGCGGCTGGACAGTCGACCAAGCAGTTCACCACTCTCACGATCCCGCCACTCAATGTTCGCGGCCAGAGGCTCGCCGCTCTGAGCATCCACGACCTTGCCGCGTACGGCGGTCACCGAACTCTCCGGCTGCGCTCGCTTCGGTAACGGCACCACACGGTAGATATCGTCGCCGCCCAGATTGTCATCGTGTTTCCCGGAGAACCAGCCGTGATCAGCGGCCGCGGTGAGTCGAAAGCCCCAGTCGGTACCGGCGCCGTTCACGACCTTGCCGACGTTTCGCGGCGGGGACCAGCGTTGCCATGAATCATCCAGCCGCACGGTCTTGTAGATATCCATGTCACCGAAGCCGGCGTCGTAGCCGTTCGAACTAAAGTACAACGTACGTCCGTCACTGTGCAGAAACGGAGCACGCTCGGAGCCCGGAGTATTCACGAACGCCCCGAGGTTCACCGGACGACTAAACCCGCCGTCCTCCTGTACGAAGCTGATATACAGATCCGTGTTCCCCCACCAATCGGCGCCGTAAAAACGGTTCTTCGGCACCACCCCGTAAGGACTACCCGGCCGATCACTGGAAAATATTAAGGCGCGCCCATCGGAAGTTAAGAACGCATCGGATTCGAAATAGGGCGTGTTGATGGGAGCCGGCAGGGGCTGCAGCCGCGACCAGCCGGACGGGGTGGAAACCGTACGGAAAATATCGCCGTTCCCCTTGCTGCCGCGAAAGTTACCGAAGACAAACAACGCCGAACCGTCCGGAGCGATGGCGTCCGGTCCTTCGTTGTCCGGCGTATTCAGATCGTCCAGAGCCGACGTACGCCAGCGCCGGCCGTCGTTCGCCTGCCCCCCGTCCGCTTTCACCGACACCCAGATATCTTCGCCGGAGTTGCGTCCGGCCCGGTTGTTCGCCGTAAAGTACAACCGATCTCCGCTGGGTTCAGGAATGGGCAGGTACTCGGCTGTGGAACTGTTTAATGAATCGCCGGGATTCAGAATTTGCACATCGCCTTCCGGCTCCTCCAGCATGGAGATGATCTCATCGATGGCCGCCCCGCGTTCGGGAAAATCCCCGCGGTTCTCCCGCCAGATCTGCGCCGCCCGGCTGTAGTCGCCGTCTTCCATGGCGAAGCCCGCGAGCCTCTGCACGATGAGCCAGCGTGCGTAGGGTTGCGCTTCTTCGCTCGCCAGGAACTCGGCCATGGAGCGGCGATTGTTCGTGCTGTTTCCCGTGGCGTAGAACGTACGGAGCCAGCCGGCATCCAGGCCCTGGCGCCAGGCAAAGGCCGCGCTGCGTCTTCGGGCCTCGGCTTCCAGGTTGCGGCTGTTTGTCGAATCTTGAGAGCGGAGCGCGTGTTCCGGCGCCACGAAGCATAAGGCGCAGGCAGACAACATTAAGAGGGCGATGAACGGGCGACGGCGACGACTATGAATCGGCATGAATCGAAACAATTTCACGAAACGGGATCGCGCAACTACTTCTCTAACATTCCAGGGCTTTGAGGAGCCGCGGCGGAGGCGCCACGGCCTGCCCGGCGGCGTAGTCGTAGAACACGATGCCCGTTTTCGCCCGGGCCACCGGTCGTTCGGAGCCGTCGGCGGACAGCGCAATGACCCGGTAGAATAGTTCACAGCCCTTGCTGAAGAGTTCGCCCGGCGCCAGCGCAAAGCGCAGCACGTCGCCGAAGTGCGCTTCGGATTCGTACACGACCGCGAGATCTGCCATGATCATACCCACGCGGCCGTCCCCATCGAGGTTTAATTCGGCAAGACCGTGAGAGGCGAAGAAGCGGGCGCGCACTTCGTGGAGCAAAGTGACGAGGGAATCGTGGCCGAGGTGGCCGCCGAAATTCACATCACCGATACGCACGGGGAATTCCGTGGTGTAGATGAACCGGCCGGGATCCGGCAGGTTGATTTCTACGCGCGCCATCGGTTCGAACGGGCGGATCAGTCCTCGGGGGAGAGGAACCGCAGAACGGCGACGATGGCGCCGAAGCCGAGGGTGAAGGCCATCAGGGCCAGAAACGAAATCATGCCTGCACTCATACCAGCAGCAGGTTCCGAAGCCCGGTGCCGCGCAAGTAGAATTTCCGGTGAAATCGCGCTGACGCGAGTGGTCCCGGTACCGCCCCGGGTCGGCGCCGGCCGCGCAGTGGAGGCCCAAAGTCGACCCGAAGCCGCGGAGGTGTGCCGTGGTAACGCAAAACAATCAACTAAATATGTAGTTTTACATACGAAAGGGTATGTCGATGATGCGCCGACATTTAACCTGTTAATTTATTTAACCAGGAGGCTAAAAAATAATGGTCGGCATGCAGAATGCCGGTGTAGTTTGCAGTATTATGAAGGATGCACGCCGTTACGTGGTGTTAGCGTGGCAATCCAACAAAATCTGTCCGGTACGATTTCGGCTCGGCCTGCCGTATTTCGACGCCGAGAAGCCCACGCGCTTTCGTTCGCAAAACAAAGCCCGGAACGCCATCGCCGAAGCCCGGCGCTTGCGTCAGGAACGCGGGCTGGAGTTTGCCCCGCATCTGAAAATGCACTTCAAGATCGTCGAACGCTCCGCCTGATTCCGTGCCGCCTGTCACCGGTCGGTGACAAACCCGCCGCATCGTTTAACCGTAGCGCAGCAACACAATCCCCAACAACAACGACAGACCGAGGGCCGGCCAGGGCGCGCCGTCGAATGCCGTGAGCCAGAACATGTGCACGAAGGCTGCCACCAGTAACGCCACAAAGAACCGGTCCCCCGGCGTACTTTCCAGCGGCAGCAGCCCGCGACGCGGGAGCGAAGGCGAACGCCACTGCCACACGGTCATCATGGCAAGCATGAACACGATGCAACCGAAGAACAGCGCCGTGGGTACTGTAAACGCAATCCAGTTCATAATACCTGCGAAGCGTGCGGTTGCTTACACCCGCCCCAGGGCGAAGCCCTTTGCAATGTAGTTTCGCACGAACCAGATGACGATCGCGCCGGGAATGATCGTCAACACACCGGCCGCCGCGAGTACGCCCCAGTCCATGCCGGCCGCGCTGACCGTGCGCGTCATCGTCGCCACGATGGGTTTGGCCTCGACGGAGGTTAAGGTACGCGCGAGCAGGAGTTCCACCCACGAAAACATAAAACAAAAGAACATGGCCACGCCGACACCACTGCCGATCAACGGCAGGAGGATTTTCCCGAAGAAGCGGGGAAACGAGTAACCGTCGATGTACGCGGTCTCGTCGATCTCTCGCGGGATGCCGGAGATGAAACCTTCCAGGATCCACACGGCCAGCGGAACGTTGAACAACATGTGCGCCAGAGCCACGCCGATGTGCGTGTCGAAGAGGCCGACGCTCGAATACAATTGAAAGAAGGGCAGTAGAAAAACGGCGGGCGGTGCCATGCGATTCGAAAGCAGCCAGAAGAAGAGGTGCCGGTCGCCCAGGAAACGATAGCGTGAGAAGGCGTACGCCGCCGGCAACGCCACGGCCACCGAGAGGATCGTATTCAGCAGGACGTAGGCGAGGCTGTTCAGGTAACTCCCGTACCAGGATGCGTCCGTAAAAATCAAAATGTAGTTCGCGAGCGTCGGTTCGTGGGGATACAGAGTAAAGTCGCCGGTAATCTCCGCGTTCGTTTTGAGCGACATGGTGATCAGCCAGTAGATCGGCACGATCAGCACGATGAAGTATGCCGTGAGAAGCGAGGCGCGGAGCTTCGACATGCCGCCCATTCCGATCGACGGCCGCGGAATCGCAAGAACAAACGAATCCGCGGCACATCGGTCGGCTTAAATCGCGCCGCGCCGACCGCTTCAATCCACGGGCAAACCGCCGGGCACGCTCGCCGGGATTTCTCCCGTAAGATCCAGCATGGCCGGGTCGGTCAGGCTCTGCAAGAAGGCCACGAGCTGCGCCTGCTCGTTCGCGTTCAAACCGAGGTTCGGCCGCACGAGGCGATCCCGCGCGTTGATGCGATCCTGAATGCGTCCGGCGTCCGTGTCCACCGTCGCGATGTAGTCATCGCGGCCGAGCTGCGCGGCGTCGTAGTTACGAATCCCGGCGTCAGTGTCGTTGTAATGCGCTACGACGGCGGCGAGGCTCGTGTAGGCGCCCGCGTGGGTATAGGGCGCCGTGAGTTCGATGTTGCGCAGCGGCGGTGTGCGAAACTCGTAGCGATCGCCGTTGTTGCCGGTCTCGTGAAAGCGACCCATGTCGTCGCCGCCGGATTTACCCGGCCCCAATTGCGGCGCGGCGATGCCGTGAAAGTCGAAGTCGCTCAGCAGCGGACCTTCGTGGCAGTCTCCGCAACCGCCACGGCCGAAGAAGAGCAGGCCGCCGGCCTTCTGGTCGTTCGTCATGGCGAAGGTGTTGCCGGCGAGGAACTGATCAAACAACGTCGTGGTCGAAGTATAAGTATCCACCTCGAACGCGGCGATGGCCCGCGCGGCGTGACCGAAGTTGAAGTCGTCGTAATCCGTAACTTCCGGAAAGGCGGAGTGAAACAACGAGCGATACTCCGCAATGCCGCCGACGCTGCCGTTGGACGTTCCCACCAGCCGCGCCATGATCGCCGCCCACGCAGCCTCGTTGTCGGCGGCGTCGCGGATGTCGTTGCCGGGCTGACCGCGCATCTCATCATCCGACGTAACCGGAAACATCGCCTGGGCTGCCAGCACCGATGTCAACTGCGCGGTGATGTCGCTGCGCGCAGGACTCGCCCCGTTCAACGCGGCCTCCGGTGTTGTTAACACGCCGCCGCTTAAACTTACGCGACCGTCCCAGAACGCGCGGTTGAATTCGCTGGCGCCCAGGTTGAAAAGCGCCGGTGCGTTGCGCGCGATCATTGCGGCGGAACCGCTCAGTTCCCGGGCCGCCCCGGTACCGGAACCGCCGGCCCCGATGGATGTCGGTAGATCGTCGCCGGTGGACGCCGAGGGATGGTGGCACGTCGCGCACGAGATGTTTTGATCCCCGGACAGGATCTTATCAAAGAACAACGCCTTGCCGAGAGCGATCATCTCCGCGCTTTCGTTTTGCTGGATCGTCGGTGTCGATACGTTCGCATCGGCGGCCGCTGCCAGGAGTCGTGCGTCCAGCGGGTTCGTCACCGCACCCAGCAGCGCATTCAGAACGGCCGGGTTCAGATCATCGCCGTCGTCATTGCCGGAGCAACCTCCAGTCAGAGTTACCACAAACAGTGCGGCGACGAGAGACACAATTCTGCGTTTCGTTTGCATGGGATATACGACCGACGGGGCTGCCGTTATGTGCGCTCATCGAGGACCATGCCGCGCGGCTCGGTCTCATTTTCCAGGAAACGGAATCCTGGTTCGGAAAGAGTTTTACGGAAATCCAACCCTTCGCGCTGCAAGTTTTCGTCCCCGGCGGCCCGCGGCCTGAAGCTTTTCAGTTGCTCTAATTTCTTCGTACGGTAAGCTATGGCGCTTTGACAATGAATGTCAGCGGAGAACATTACTGAGAGTGGAATGTTCCGCACACAAATCCAGGAGAAACAATCCCATGCGTATGAAAACCAACGGATCGATCTACGTCGCCGTTCTCGCCGCGGCCCTGCTGGCCTTCGGCAGCCTTGCGGCTCAGGACGCACCGAAATCCGAGCCGGCGTGCAAGCAGTGCCGGACGGACTTCAAGTCCTGCCGTGACAAAGCAAAGGCCGATCACCCGGGCAAAGACGGAGCCGAAGCTCGCCGGGAAGCCATTAAGGCCTGCCAGGAAACGAAGATGGCGTGCATTGCGCCGTGCAAAGAATGCAAGCAAATGTGCCGCGCCGACAAAAAAGAGCGCAAAGAACAGTGCCGCACGGACTTCAATCCGAAAGAGTGCCCCCAGGGCGACAAGGACTGCAAAAACATTCTGAAGCAAGAGCGCAAGAACTGCGTCGACGGAGTGAAAGCAACGGACTGTAACAATCAGTGTCGCGTGCAATAAGGCGCGGCCGCATCACTCACACAAAACCGCCGGTGTTATGCCGGCGGTTTTTTATTGTACCGCTTACGGCCCGGTCCGCACGCAGCGTGTGAAGTAGAGGTTCGTCTTCGCGCCCTCGATAATGGCATAGGCGCGACCTGTTCCGAAGTTGAAGACCTGAGCGTTGTTTACGCTGCCGATGTAGGTCGTGGACGACCAGTAAAAGCCGCTCGGTCCACCGGCGTTCGCGGGGAACTCGGTCACGTTGATCAGAGTCGGCGGTCCGTTGGTCCACTCTACGATCGACAGCAGCTCGCGAAAGTTCGGCAGGCGCCAGTCGGTGTGGCCGCCGTAGCTCAGGTTCTCGCAGACCTGCAGGGCCGCGGCCCAGTTCATGTCGTGGGTGGCCGCGACCGGCAACGTACAGGTACCACCGCCGGCATCGAGAACCGTTCCCGCGCCGTTGACACTGCACTTCGTCCACTTCAGATTCGAGGTGGAGTCGTACACCATGTAGTCGGTCGTGACGTTGCTGGTGGTGTAGTTCGGTGCCGGATACGCCGGGCCCGAAACGCACCGTGCCGTGCGGCTCGCGGAACCGACGGGATCGTCCTGGATGCGCGGGTAGTTGCCGGCAATGTTGAACTGTTCGCCGCCCACCAGGCCGGAGGCGTCGGCGGTCCAATAGAACGTTCCGCCGGCCGTGCCGATAAAGAGGTTGGCCCCCGTATCCACGGCCGGGTTGGACAGGTTCAGGTTGTAGTGCATGAGTAACTCACGCGTGGTCGGCAGGCGCCAGGTCAGGCCGGCCGTGCCCAGGGCTGCGCACGAGGTCGAGGCGGTGGTCGGATCAACGGTTCCGATACTACCCACGCCGTTTTCAAAAATGAGACCGGTCGTACTTTCCGTGACCGTGGTGTTGCCGTTCGTCGGCGTCAGCGTAAACGCTGCCGGCGTGTCCGTATAGTGTGCGTCCTGTCCGAAGGGATACGTAGCATCGCCCGGGACGTAGGCGCCGGCAGAACACGTGGCATCTGCGTTCCAGGTGCCCGGCGGCGATTCATAGAAGCAGGTGGTCTGTCCGGTATCCGGCAGCATCGACGTGACCACGCCGTTCACGACCAGCGCCTTGTTCGCGCCCAGCGATCCAGCCGCGCCGGGCGATGCGAGCAGAACCGTGGCATCGTTACCTGCGGCATCCTGAATCATTGCCGGCGCTGTCACTACCAGTGCGTTCGACGCCTGGTAGTCGAGGTCCGCCGACGAATGGCCCACGGCGACGGTATAATCGAACTCGGCGGTATCGCCGCCGGTGGTCGTGGTATAGTTTACGGTGGCGTCGGTGGCCCCGGTTTCCAGGGTGATCGTTACCGAACCGCCGCCGACGGTTACGGTGATGGGTTCGCTGAACTGCACCTGTACGGTAATGGTTCCGCCGGCGCCGTATGTCGCGTCCGCCGTACTGGATGTTACGTTCGAAACGGTCGGCGGCACGCCGTCGATGACGATGGCTTTGTTGTTGCCGAGGGACCCGGCCGCGGCCGGCGCGGGCAGCGTGAGCACGGCGTTGTTTGCGGAGCCGTCCTGAATCGTGCCGCCGTTGGCCACCAGGGCGGCGGTGCTGATGTAATCCAGGTCCGCGGCGACGTGCGGGTTCGCGACGGTAAACGTGAAGTTCATGGTGTCACCGCCGGTCACCGTGGTGAACGAGGCGTTCACGTCGGTGCCGCCGGTCTCCAGTGTAATGTACGGAGTTCCGCCGCCGGTGTTGACCGTGATGTTCTCGGTGAATTGTACCTGCACGTTGATGACACTGCCGATGCCGTATGTCGCGTCCGCCGTCGTCGACGTTACGTTCGCGACAGTCGGTGCCGTGAAGTCGCCGGTGGTGTAGCCCGGGCTCTGGTTGAACGCCGCGCCGAGCGCGTTGCCGGCCGCATCCTGCGCCGCCGTCGTCACATTGATGCGGTACTCAATGAGATCGAGATGATTGCCCGCCGGCGTGAACGTATACGTGATGCTGTCGCTGGTGCTGACCGTGAAGCCCTTGCACGTTGCGAAACCCGGCCCGACCTGCACCTGAATTGACCCGACGCACGCGCCGTCCGAAGTCGCGCCGCCGATGGTGCCGTTGGTCATGGGTTCGCTGAATGTAACGCTGACCGTCTGGTTCAGCGCGATGCCGGAGGCGCTGCTGACGGGGCTGACGCTTACGACCGTGGGGCCGACCGTATCGTTGGAAGTCGCCGTGGTCTGCGCACCCGGGCCGGCGCCCGGCGCGAAGTTACCGGCGGTATCGTAGGCGAAGATGGTATAGCAGTACTGTTGACCATGGGTGAGACCGGTGTCCGTGAAGCTCGTACCGCCGCTGTTGTACACGACCGTGGCCGCGCCGTCGTTCGGATCGGTGGTGCACACGGCGCCGAGGACGCGCAGGACCCTGACACCGGCGAAGTCGGAGTCCGTGGGGTTCGTCCAGTTGACGTCGATGTCGCCGTTGGCCTGGGGCGCGGAGCCGGCCACGGTGACGTCCGCGGGCGCAGTGGTGTCCGCCGGGGCCGCAGTCGTAAACTCAAGGACCGTTTGCGCTCCCAGCGGCTGACCGTCGATGCTGCTTACCGCGGCGGTGATGCGCAGCCGGTATGTTGTGTTTGACGCGAGATCCGCCAGGGGTTGAAACAGCAGGCGGGGATTCCGTGAAAGGTCCACCGACATGCCGACGCAGGACGCGAAATTGTCCGGGCTGAGCTGGATGCTTCCGCTGCAATCCCCGTCGCTGTCCTGGACGGTGACGGTGTTCGGGTCGACCTGGCGATTGAACTCCATCTCGACGTTGGAGTTGACCGCCACGTCGCTGGTGGAACTTGCCGGTGTTACGACCAGAATGGCGAACGTAACGTCGCCGAGGAAGGAAGATAGGAGCCAGAAAGCGGGCGAGCCCGGATCCGTAATGTCCGATGAGTTGCGCTTAAAGTAGAGACACTGTGTTGCAACGAGGAAAAGCAGTACCAGTCCCGCTAACATACGGGGAATTTTCCGTTGGGCTGTCTTGCGGATACTCATGCCGATGGACTGTGAAACAGTTGGATATAGTATTGGACGGCACTGCTACGGTACGGGCCATTACTTTTTGATGATCTTCGCCGTGCCCCCGGTTTTTCAGCGAAAAACACGAGAACTTTGATGTACGGGCGTATGATCCTGACGTTTTGCTTATGAATATTTGTGTTTTTGTAGGGTATTGTGCCCTATGCGGTAACTGGAAAGTTTGCACATGACAATGCACCTGAGAAAGGCCGGGCGGGTCGTCGACGGCGAGATGCATCTCGCCGATCTGGATCTCAGCCTCGAAGACGGCGGCTTTTACGTCGTGCTCGGGCAAACCCTGGCCGGCAAGACCTCGTTGTTGCGCGTTCTTGCGGGCCTGGACGCCGTCCACAGCGGCGAGTTCTTCGAAAGCAACGGATTAAGTTCCGAGAAAATAAACTTAGCAAACGTGGATGTGCGGCGACGCAACGTGGCGTTCGTGTACCAGGCCTTTGTGAACTATCCGTCGCTCTCGGTCTTTGAAAACATTGCGTCACCGTTGCGCGTGGCCGGCGTTCCGGCGGAGGAACTCCAGGATCGCGTGCGCGCCGCGGCCCGGCTGCTCCATATCGAAGAGCTCCTGGATCGCCTGCCGGGCGAACTGAGCGGGGGCCAGCAGCAGCGTGTGGCCATCGCCCGGGCCCTGGTGAAACGGGCGCGCTTAACTTTACTCGATGAGCCCTTTGCGAACCTGGACTACAAGCTTCGGGAACGCCTGCGTCGGGAACTACGGACGATCTTTGCGCAGTCCTCGGCGCAGGGCGGTCGGCAGGAACAGGGCATTGCCGTGTACGCCACGTCGGACCCGGCGGAGGCGTTGATGTTTGGTGAACACGCCGGCTTGATTGTTCTCGACGCCGGGCGTATCGTCGCGCAGGGACCGGCGCTGGAGATCTACGAACGTCCGCCGAACCTGCGAGCCGCGGTCTTGCTCAGTGATCCGCCCATGAATCTGTTGCCGGTGCCGCAGGAATGGCGGGCGATTTTTTCCGGTGTCCACCAGTTTGGTGTCCGGGCGCACAAAATCCAACTGCGGCGCGGGCACGCGGTCGGGAGCAACGAAAATGAGTTGCGGCTACAGGGCACGGTGGACCTGGGCGAGGTGGGCGGTTCCGAAACTTTCGTGCATGTGAAGTTAACGGACGTCGCCTTTCCGGATGCCGGCTTGATCGTCCGCCTGGACGGGCCGGTGCATTTCGCCCTCGATGAGGCGGTGACGTGCGTTCTGAACCCTCGGTACCTTTTTCGTTTTCGGGAGGACGGGACGGCCTATGGACGATGATTTTTCGAACAGCGGCTGGACGGAGAAGGGCCGCACGAACGTCTTCGACTGCGGCTGGTTCCGGGTGGATCGCCAGGACCGCGTGTCGCAGAGCAGCGGGGTGGAACACGATTTTTATTTGATCAAGACGGCGGACCGGGTGAACGTCATTCCCGTTCGCAGCGACGGTTGCGCTTTGATTCGCAACGGGGAAATCAACAACGCCATTGCCATCGCCGTCCTGCATCTCTGGCTGGCCGATCGCTGATTATGCCGTAACCACCCGGTTTTTGCCGCTCGCCTTGGCCGCATAGAGCGCGCGGTCCGCGTGGAGAAAAAGCTCCCCGGGGTCCGTGGCATGTTTGGGATACGCAGCAATGCCCGCGCTGATCGTAACATGGCCGTGGGCGAAAACGTGGGCGCCCATGCGTTCGACGACGCGCCGGGCCACCAGGGCGGCCTTTTCGGCGCCGGTCTCGGGCAGGATGGCGATGAACTCCTCGCCGCCGTACCGGCACGCCGTATCCTCGTCGCGCATGCTTTCTTTTAGAATCTTCCCAACGTAACTTAAGATCTCGTCCCCGGCGGCGTGGCCGTGACGATCGTTGTACTGTTTGAAGTCGTCCACGTCGAACAAGACCAGGGCGAACTCGTGATTGTGACGATTCGCGCGATTGACCTCCCGGGCCAGGCTGCGGTCGAAGTAGCGCCGGTTGTAGAGCCCCGTGAGTTCGTCGGTGAGCGAGGAGCGCATGACCTCGTCGAAGAGCGAGATCTCGATGACCTTGGGCGAACGCAGGATGCGGTTGCGGTCGATGAAGTAGTCCAGCATGGCCGTGCGGAAACTCACGCGCCGTTCGAGGCTGCTGCTCATCATCTCGCGGTGTTTTAGAATATTCTCCCAGTGTTCGAGGGCCTCTTCGGCGCTGAAGTCGTAGTGCACGAGAACGCGAAAGAGATCCGAGTAAAAATCCTCGCCGGAGCTGCGGCGCAGCGCTTCCAGTTCCTGGAGGATGGCCGTTTCGTTGTTCGTGTCCTCGGAGAGGATCGTCTTGATGCGTTCTTCCAGGGGGATGTCGCCGGTCTTCAGCTCGTCGATTTCCCGATAGAGGCGTTTCATCTCCTCGCGCGACAGGTCCTGGACGCGTTCGTGGGCCTCCAGCATGCGGTCGGCTTCGAGCAATTCCTCGCGGCTGTAGAGGGTCAGCTTCTCGTACGCGTCGATGATCCGCTGTAGTCGATCGATTTCGGCCCTGGACATGGGTGAATTCTACGGAAGCCGCAGATGCACGCAAGCGTTTCCCGTTGCAAAAATGAAGGGGAGCGGTACGAATGTACGAATTCTTCTCGAAGCCTTGTTTGTTATGGCCACCATCGAGTTCCACAACGTTGAGCATGAATACGTTCCCGGCACGTCGGCGCTCCGGTTGCCGGAACTCGTCTTTGAAGACGGCGGGGCCTATGCGCTGCTCGGGCCGTCCGGCTGCGGCAAGTCCACGACGTTGAATCTCGTCTCGGGTCTCCTGCGACCCACCCGTGGCAGCATAACATTCGACGGCAGCGACGTGCGGGAACTCGATCCCCGGGAACGGAACGTCGCGCAGATGTTTCAGTTCCCGGTGGTCTACGATACCATGACCGTCTACGATAACCTGGCCTTCCCGCTGCGCAATCGGCGGGTGCCTCGCGCGGAGATCGAACGCACGGTGCGGGAAACGGCGGAGCTGCTGGAACTGGAACGGCTGTTGTCCGAACGCGCCGCCTCGTTAGGTGCGGACGGCAAACAGTTAGTATCTCTGGGGCGCGGCCTGGTGCGCCGGGACACGGCGGCGATGCTGCTCGACGAACCGCTTACCGTCATCGATCCGGAGCGCCGTTGGGTCCTGCGACGTACCCTGAAACGCGCGGTCGAGCGCTATCGCATCACGATGATCTACGTCACCCACGATCAAATGGAAGCGTTGACTTTCGCCGACGAGATCTTTGTCATGAACGCGGGCGAGGTCTTGCAGCGCGGCGATGCGGGCTCGTTGTTCGAGCGGCCGGCGCACGAGTTTGTCGGACGCTTCATCGGCAGTCCGGGCATGAACTTCTTTCCCTGCACGCTGGAAGGCGCAACGGCAGTCCTGGCCGGGGGATTGCGCCTTCCCCTCCGTAACCCCAACGTTCCCGGTGACGGCGAGTGGACCGTGGGCATTCGCCCGGAGTTCCTGGAGATCGTCCTCGATGCGGGGGACGCGCGGCCCCATCTTCCGGCGACTGTTGTCGATGTCGAACATCACGGCGCCTATCGTTTGTTGCATACGGAACTGGGACCGCAGAAACTGGAATGTATCGTGCGCTGGAACGACACGGCGGCGGATGTTCCGCCATCCGGGACGGAGATCCGGGTCCGGTTCCCGGAGGAACGATTGAGCTTCTTCCCGGTGAGTGTTTAAGATTGTTTCTGGACGAACTTAGCGCGGCCTGAGACAACGACGGCGTATGCTGGGAGCCATTGCAGGAGACATCATCGGCAGCATCTACGAGGCGAAGGACCGGGCCATCAAGAGCACGGACTTCCCGTTGTTTTCAGCGGAGTCGCGCTTTACGGACGACACGGTGCTTACGATCGCCGCCGCCGAGTGCCAGTTGAAGTTCGGGCGTGAGGGCATTGACTTCGGCGACAGCTCCGCTCTCAAAGAGGCCGCCCGACTCTACGCGCACACCATGCAGATCTACGGCCGGCGCTTTCCGAACGCCGGTTACGGCGCGAACTTTCGCCGCTGGATCTTTGCCGATGTTCCGCAGCCCTACGGCAGCTTCGGCAACGGAGCGGCCATGCGTGTGAGTCCCATCGCCTTCGCCGGAGTGGCGCGCAAACAATCCCTCGACGATACCCTGGCCGACGCCCGGCTGAGCGCGGCGATCACCCACGATCATGAAGACGGCCACCGCGGCGCGCGGGCCGTGGCGGCAGTCATTCATCTGGCGCGGAACGGCAAAGACAAAGACGCCATCCGCGCGGCGGTCAGTGAGCGCTTTGAGTACGATCTTACGCGGACGACCGAGGAAATCCGTAAGGATTATTCATTCGATGTTAGTGCCCAGGGGAGCGTGCCCGAGGCGATGCTCTGTTTTCTGGAAAGCAGCGACTTCGAAACCGCCGTCCGCCTCGCGGTCTCCCTGGGCGGCGATGCCGACACCCAGGCCTGCATGGCCGGAGCCATGGCCCAGGCGTTCTACGGCCCCGTGCCGGATGCCATCGCCCACGAAGTGCACGAACGATTGCCGCCGGAGTTTCGCGGCGTACTGGAACGTTTCGAAGAGATGTTCGGGGAATAGGCCGTCGCAACCCGCGCACCCTGTGATTTTTCTTGCGCGCCGCCGGCCCGCGCGCATACATGCGTCCGTGCGTAAGACCGAGGACAACCGCGCCTGGTTTCTGGTATTACCGGTATTGATCGTGGTCGCCTTCAGCGCCGTCGTGCCGCTGATCACCGTGGTGAACTACAGCGTGCAGGACATACTGGGACCGGACCAGCGCTTGTTCACCGGCTTCCAGTGGTATCGCGAGGTGCTGCGGAATCCGGAGGTGCACGCCGCCTTCGGCCGACAGCTAATGTTCAGTGGATGCGTGTTAGCGATCGAGATCCCCCTGGGCATCGGCGTGGCGTTGCTCCTGCCCCGGAGCGGGCGCGCCGTGGGGCCGTGCCTGGTGCTGTTGGCCCTGCCGCTTTTGATCCCCTACAACGTCGTCGGTACCATCTTTCAAATTCTCTGCCGCACGGACATCGGCCTGCTCGGCGCCGCTCTGGCCGGCCTGGGCTTCGACTACAACTACAGCAGCGATCCCTTCGACGCCTGGTGGACCGTGGTAATGCTGGACGTCTGGCACTGGACGCCGCTGGTCGCGTTGTTGTGCTACGCGGCCCTGCGCTCGATCCCCGCAGCCTACTACCAGGCCGCGTCCATCGACGGCGCGAGCGGCCCGGCCACGTTCCGGTACATTCAGTTACCGAAAATGAAAGGCGTGCTCATCATCGCGATCCTGCTACGGTTCATGGATTCGTTCATGATCTACACCGAACCCTTCGTGCTGACCGGCGGCGGGCCGGG
This sequence comes from Leptonemataceae bacterium, assembly GCA_965227295.1. Classification (GTDB taxonomy): domain Bacteria; phylum Spirochaetota; class Leptospiria; order Leptospirales; family Leptonemataceae; genus JANSYA01. The sequence continues at coordinate 2,888,346 of OZ245742.1, forward strand.
CAACGCGACCACCTTTCTTTCGCAGATGCTCGCGCGCATGGCCGTGGGGCAGTTCGATCTCGGTCGCTCGGCGGCCTTTTCCCTGGTGTACTTCGTCATGATCCTTACCGTCAGCTATGTCTTTTATACGATGATGACCGCGAAGCCGGGCGGGCGTCCGGATTCCGGCCGCTGAACGCGACTAATTTCTGATTGCCAGATTCTACTTGCTGGAACATAGTCCGCGAGAATGAATGCCGGCCCGAGAACCGTGAATCAAGAAGAAGCCGGCGACCTGGAGATCCGCGGTGAGCAGACGGCCATCAGCATGAGGATCTTCCTGGCGGTCGTCTTCGGCATCGGCACCCTCGCGGCGTATTCCACGGGAGCGATCTCCGGCCGCCTGGTCGTCTACTACATTGTGGGCTGCGCAGGCTTCGTCGTCCTGGCCGGCGTGTCCGCCCTCCTGTTGCGCCTGAATCTGTATCGGCGGAGCTGGAAGTACTGGCTCGCCGCTGCGGAGTACCTGTGTTTCGGCATCGTCCTGGCCGGCTACATATTCACCCCCGGCGCCGATCCGTACTTTACCGTTCGCAACGTTCCCGTGAACACGGTATACTTCGTCATTCTTACCGGCGCTGTCTTGCGTTTCTCTCCGCGCCTGGCCATCGTCAGTTCCATCTACGCGATCGTCCTCCTGGCACTGGTACATCTCGGACTTGTTCTTGTACATCAGAGCGCACTCAAGCTCAACGCCGCCGGCGCGGAGAAAGTTGTCGGTGTGGATGCGTGGGCCGTAATCAGTATCTTTCTGGCCGGGACCGGCCTGGCCCTCGCGGCGGCGGCCGGACGCGTGCGCAGTCTGGTGATTCAGGCGCGCGGTCACGAAACCGACGCTCGCCGAAACTTAAGCAGCATTCAGGATCTCCTGGAGGGTATCCGCACCACGGCTCGTGAACTCAGCGCGTCGGTGCAGGACATTGACCGGGCGGTGGCGGAGAACGAAGACATGTCCCGGGATCAGATGGCATCCGTTGAGGAAACCGGTGCCACCATGGAACAGATGTCGGCGTCCACGCGATCCGTGGTGGACCGGGCTCAGGCCCAGGAGGAGCTCTGCGAAAAGAACGCCGCGAGCATGCAGGGATTGAACGATCTGGTCCAGAAGATCCTCGACGTTTCGAACAACGCTTCCATGCGCAGCCGCGATACCCTCGAAGACGCTCGCCGCGGCGAACAAGAACTCGGCCGCGTCGGTGAGATCATCGAATCCATTCACGAAAGCTCCGAAAAGGTGGCGGACATCGTCACCGTGATCAACGGCATCTCCGATAAAACCAATCTGCTCGCGCTCAACGCCGCCATCGAAGCGGCCCGGGCCGGCGAGGAAGGCCGCGGTTTTTCAGTGGTCGCCGACGAGGTGGGCAAGCTCGCGGAGTTGTCCTCGCGCAACGCAAAAGAAATCGAGAAGCTCATACACGAAACCAGGCAGACGACCGCGGGCGGCGTCGAAAGCATCGGCGCGACAGTGCGCACGTTGCAGGGAATCATCGACGGCATCAAAGACATCGTGGAGATGATTCGTCACGCCAACGGACTGGTGCAGGAACAGAGCGGGGTGAGTTCGGAAGTGGCGCAGCAAACGCAACGCATCCAGAGCATGGCCCGGGAGGTCCGGGACGCCGTGGAAGAACAAATGAACGGCGCACGGGAAATCCTCGGTGCGGTGGACGCCCTGAACAAGACCTCGGAGAGTTTCGTGCAAACCTCGGAAAAGCTGCGCCGGGCCGGCCAGTCCTTAACAGAGAGCAGTACAAAGTTAAGCGATCGCGCCGAGGCTTTCGCGGATTACTGAGGTTCGCGCTTACTTGCGGACGGACGCTTCCAGTTTCGACTGGATGTCCCGGGCGCGGCTTACTCCCTGGTCGAGGAGGCCGCGCAGGTGAACGGCTCCCTCGCTCTGATCGGCGGCGCCTTTGGCCACAAGATCGGCGTAGCCTTTTTCAATGTTCTCCGCCAGTTCGCCGAGCCGGCGTTCCAGGGAACGATAGATCCCCAGACCGACGTTCAGGGCATTGTTTGCGCGCTCTGCCATGCTGTTGCTCCTCTTCGCAAAACGGCACGGCTCCGCGCCTGGTGCGATGCGCCATTTTGTGGTGCGCCGTGCAATCGCGCAAGCGGAAATTCGAACAGGGATGCCGGAATCGAGTCCTGAACCGAAAAAATCCTGGTGGCAAAGCCGCGGGGCCTGTCGCAGAACGGAGCCATGATCCACCGTACCTGTGCCGCGTTCTTGTTGTTCACCCTTATCAATTTTTGCGGCGATAAGCCGGACCCGAACGTCGATTATACGGCGAAGTGGCTCGAAGAGTTTTCGCCGAGTACGCTGAGCCGGGACGAGCAGCTCGCTGAAATCCGCTGGTTCCAGGAGCAGGCGAAACCCTTCGCCGAGAAGGGCCTCACCATCAAGGTCGTCTCGGAAACCATCGATACCCACGCCTACGAATCGAAGGTGCTCGCGAAGGCCTTCTACGAACTCACCGGCGTGCGTGTCGTGCACGACCTCATTCAAGAAGGCGACGTCATCGAAAAGCTGCAAACCCAGATGCAGAGCGGGCGATCCATCTACGACATGTACGTCAACGATACCGACCTCATCGGCACGCACTATCGGTACGGCCACGTGGTGCCGCTTTCGGACTTCATGAGCGGCGAGGGCAAAGACGTGACGCTGCCCACGCTGGATCTCGACGATTTTATCGGCAAAGACTTCGGCACCGGGCCGGACGGGAAACTCTACCAGTTGCCGGATCAACAATTTGCGAATCTCTACTGGTTTCGCTACGACTGGTTCAGCCGGGACGATCTCAAGCGGCAATTCAAAGAAAAGTACGGCTACGAACTGGGCGTGCCGGTCAACTGGAGTGCCTACGAAGACATCGCTAACTTTTTCACGAATGATGTTAAAGAAATCGACGGGGAGCGTGTCTATGGTCACATGGATTACGGAAAAAAAGATCCGTCTCTGGGATGGCGTTTTACGGACGCCTGGCTGAGCATGGCCGGCGTCGGTTCGAAGGGCCTGCCCAACGGCCGTCCCGTGGACGAGTGGGGCATCCGCATTGACGACGCGGCGTGTTCGCCGGTGGGCGCCTCGGTGGCTCGCGGCGGCGCGACCAACAGTCCCGCCGCAGTATATGCATTGCGCAAGTATATCGAGTGGTTGCAAAAGTACGCGCCGCCGGAGGCCCCGGGCATGACATTCTCGGAGGCCGGCCCGGTTCCCGGCCAGGGTAACGTCGCGCAACAGATATTCTGGTACACCGCGTTTACCGCGGCGCTTACGAAAGAGGGCCTGCCCGTGGTGAACGAGGACGGCACGCCGAAGTGGCGCATGGCCCCGTCGCCCCACGGCCCGTACTGGGAACAGGGCATGAAACTCGGCTATCAGGACGCCGGCGGCTGGACCATGCTCAAGAGCACGCCCCTGGAGCGTCGCCGGGCCGCGTGGCTCTACGCCCAGTTTACGGTGTCGAAGACCGTCTCGCTTAAGAAATTCTTAGCAGGACTTACGCCGATCCGCAAGAGCGATCTTATGAGCGAGGCCGTCAGCGAACGCGCCGCGCGCTACGGCGGTCTCGTGGAGTTCTATCGCAGTCCCGCCCGCGTGAGCTGGACGCCCACGGGCATCAACGTTCCGGACTATCCGCGTCTCGCGCAACTGTGGTGGAAGAACATTTCGCAGGCGGTTACCGGGGACGCCGCACCCCAGGCTGCCATGGATCGACTGGCCGAAGAGATGGACGATGTGATGGGACGCCTGGAGAACATCGGCATGGAGCGTTGCGCGCCGAAATTGAACGAGGCCGTGGATCCGGAGACCTGGCTCAAGCGCCCCGGTTCACCGAAGCAGAAACTCGCGAACGAAAAGCCGCGCGGCCAAACCATCGCTTACGAGAAGTTACTGAACGCCTGGAAACAGGGCCGCGTGCGGTGAGAATGTCGCGGTCAAAGCGAGTAGGCCCTTAATTCTCACACAAATGAATCCCGGTAAACGCCACGTTGTTGAGAAAAAACGTCGGCGGGACACCGAACATTTCTTTGAACGTACGGCTGAGGTGGGCGGCGTCCGAGAAGCCCGCGGAGTGTGCTCCCTCGGTAACACTGACCCCGTCCTGGATCATCATGGCGACGCGGCGGAGTTTCAGCCACAGCAGATAGCGACGCAACGGCAGGCCCATGTGTTGCTTGAACAGATGCATGAGCCGGTTGTCCGAGACGCCGACGGCCGCCGCGAGTTCGTAGATGGAAACGTCGCTCAGATCCTCGGTGGCCTTGATCAGCTCCAGCACTTTCGGAATGCGTTCGTCCCACTCGCGCTTCGGCGCGGAGAGATCCGCGCAGTGCAGGAGCACTTCGTTGAGCAGGGCGTAGGCGTCCCGGCAGCTCGCCCGGCCTTCCATGACGGCGTTCAGGGCGCCCTGCAACGGGGCGAAGTCGTTGGGATCCAGGGCGCGGATCTGCTCACGGTAATTCGCGTCGTCGCTGAAGAAGCGGAACTCTTCGCCGTCGGGATCCACCATGAAAACCAGCAGCGGGGTGTCGCCGGCCAGGAGCTCGTGTTCCGTATTCGGAGCGATCATGGCGGCGCCGTACTCCTCTTCACCGTCCGCGGTGCGCAGACGAAACGAGCCGCCGGGGGAAATTAAGATTTCAGCCGCAAAGTGTTTGTGAAGTTCGGTTTGCATTCCACCGCAGGCGTAGAGGATGCGTCCTTCTTCGTATAGGTAGATTTGTTCGCCGGCCATCCGGATGCACTCCGCACTCAGTTCTCGATGATGAAGAGGTCGTCCAGGAAGCCCGCTTCCAGTATGCCTCGAATGCGGCGACCCGGGTGGGACAGGACGAAATCGGCTCCTATTTCGCGGACTTTCTTTTGAAGATTGGCGAGCAGGGCGATGCCCGAGGAGTCGAGATTGCTGAGATCGGTCATGTCCACGCGGAAGACCTCCACGCCGTCCGTGCTTTCGTCGAGGAAGCTGAAGACGGCTCGCTTCAGCCGCGTTACGGAGTTCATGTCGAGTTCTCCGATTAGACGCAGAAGGACGCCCCCGGCATCGACGTGACTGATCTCATGATCGAGAGACACGAGCCAGAATCACCGTGAATTCTCGATCACGCAAGCCAAATCCTTTGCAAAAACAGGTTGGATCTACCGTGCCGCGCCGGAGGCTGGCCGCAGTCGTGGAACCGAATTTCTACATTGATCACGTCCCGGTGTTCGGCGATGTTTCGCTGTCGCCCATGGCCGGTTTCTCGGACAGCCCTTACCGGCGTCTGTGTCGCCGGCGCGGGGCGGCCTTCGCCTTCACCGAATTTGTCAGCGCGGAGTACCTCTGCCGGGGTTCGCAACGCTCCATCGATCTGTTTCGTTTTGAAGACGAGGAGCGGCCCGTAATTTTCCAAATCTTCGGCCACGATCCGCGTACACTGCTGTATGCGGCCCAGGCGGCCGAAGAACTCGGCCCCGACGTGATCGACATCAACATGGGTTGTTCCGTAAAGGCCGTGGCCCATAGGGGCTCCGGTGCCGGCATGCTCCGCGATCCCCGACGCACCGCTCACATCTTCCGCCTGTTGCGGCGCCATCTGCACGTTCCGCTCACGGCGAAGATTCGTCTGGGCTGGGATGATACGTCGCGCAATTCCGTGGAACTCGCGCAGGTGCTTTTTGAAAGCGGCGCCGCCATGATCTCGGTGCACGGGCGCACGAAGCAACAGGGCTATCAGGGGCAGGCGGATTGGGAGGCCATCGGCGAAACCGCGGCGGCCGTTCCGATTCCCGTGCTGGGCAACGGGGATGTGCGCTCGCTTTCCGAAGCCCGGGCGCGCCGACGGCAGTACGGAACGGCCGGCGTGCTGATCGGCCGGGCGGCCATTGGCAATCCCTGGGTATTCTCTTCAGAATTTGACGGCCGCACGCCGGCGGCCCCGGTGACTCTCGACGGCATGCTGGAACACCTCGCACACAGCCTGGAATTCCAGCACGGCAAAGAACCGCCGGAGCGCAGCCTGCGTCTCTTCCGCAAACACGCCGCGCGCTACCTGGGGCTGCATCCCGAACTCGCCGGCGTGAAAACACGTCTACTAACCGTCGAGGACGTGGACGACTTCCGGCGGATAAGCCTTGACTGCCTGGAAAAACACGAAAAACTCGCGAGTTTGACGGTATAACATGCATTTCTTGTTTCTCTCACGTTTCCCCATTTTTCGAACGATGCGCGCAAGCGTTCTCACGATGTTGCTGGCGCTCGCCGTTGCCTGCGGTTCGAGCGGCGAAGTCCGCGAAGGCGGATCGTCCGCGGACACAGCGAACGGCGCGGGTCAGAGCGGCACGGATGCCGGCGCGGCCGGCACCACGGCTGCCGCCGCCGACTACGGCGAGGCCGTCAACCGCGTGCGTTACGTTGTCGGCGAGGTCGCCATCACTGAGGTGGACATCCAGAAGATGGCGGAAATCCTCCGGCAGACCCGCGAGGGCGGTCCCAATCCGGAGCGCAAGGCCGTCGACGTCCTGGTCGAACGGGCCATCGTAAACATGGAAGCCGAGCGCGAGTCCATCATCGTCAGCGCCGAGCGCATGGAAAACGAAATCCGTCGCCGGCAGTTGGCCAGCGGGGCGGAGACCCTCGAAGACTTTCGCAAGAACGTCGAGCGTCAGACCGGTGCATCCTTTGAAGCCTGGGTGGATCAACTGCGCTTCGAAATCATCAAACGCCAGCTGATTCAAATCAAACTGACCGTGGAGCAGCCGGGCGAAGACGAAGTCGAAAAGTTCTACCGGCAACATCGTTCGCAGGTGGGCATCGAAGTGCGTTACCGCGAAATGATCTTCGTCCCCCGTTCCGGCAGCATCGAAGAAGAGGCCCGTGTTTCCCGCCTGGCGCAGCAGGCCCACGATCGCGTACGATCCAACCCTTCTTCTTTCGGCGACATCGCGCGCTCCATACCCGAGAACGTCTCTCCGTTGCGCGGCCTCGGCGGTTTGCAGGATTACATTCCCATCCAGTCCGTGGCCGAGCGCGATGTCACCCTCGCCGGCGTGTTATTCAACGCATCTCCGGGCATGACGCCGCGTCCTTTTCGCATCAGCGGGAACCGTTACATGGTTGTGCGCGTGGAAGGCAAACGCCCGGTGCCCCTGTCCCGGGTGCGCGATCAAATTCGCCAGCGCCTGTACTTCGATAAAGAGAACGAAGCCTTCGAGAAATGGATGGCGAAGCGGCGCAAAGAAATCGCCATCGTCACGCCGGAATAACGGTGTCCACATCCATCGAGACAAAGATCATTGCCGCCCTGGTGTTTCGCGAGGCCGGGAGTCCGGAACCGCCGCAGCATCTTCTCGGCGAAGCGCGGCGTCGCCTGCAGGCGCTCTATCCGGACGTTCCCGTGCACGTCGCACATCAGGGACGGCTCATCGATGCGCTGCGCTCGGCGCTTGCGGCCGCGGAAACAACGTCTTCGCAAAATGAGCAGGATAGTGTCGCCGTTTTCTACGACTGGTATCCGCTGCTCGATGCCGAACTCAGCCGGGAAGCCGCCGACGAACACGGCCGTTACCTGGCTCACTTTACGTACGGCGAAAACATTCCCCGCGGCCTCATCCCCGATTTCGCTTCGGCGGAGTTCATCGCCTCGTTGCCGGACGAAGTGCCCGACGACCTGCGAACGTTCGTCTTTCGCAAGATCGATCAGTACGACGTCGAACTCTTTTACCGCACGCCGGATCTGCGACAGTATCGCCTGGACGTTTCGTGCAGCAGCCCGCGTTCGCAGCAACTTGCCGCGAGCATTCTGAAACGTGCACCGGAGTTGAACTTTGCCGGCCTCGCGGAATTCCTGCGCCGGGAACCGGAGGTGTTGCGCCCGTATCCCTCGTACTTCGAAATCGAAGCATGTGCGGTCTCCGGGGTGCGGCCCGGGTATTTGCCGCAACCGTTGCAACCACGTGATGCCGTGTTGGACGACGCCCTCATTCAGAAGCTGCGCGAGGATATTCAGAGCAACGGATTGTCCGGTGACGTCACCGTATCTTTTGCCGGTCCGGGCGACGTCCTCTGGCATCCGCGCTGGCCGGAACTGATCGAGCACTTTACGAAACTCGACGCCGTGCGGCGGGTCTTCGTCGAAACCTACGGAGTGCTGAGCGATGAGAACGCGCTGTCCGTCGTGGAGCAACTCGCGAAGCTGGAGCAGGCTCACAAAGTTGCGATGATCGTACGTTTGTCCACTCTGCGCGGCGATCGTTACGCGGAACTCTACGGCAGCAATCGCCTGGCCGACGTCGAAAGGTTTCTTGCGGCGTTGCAGTCGGCTCTGTCCGGCGGCCCGGCGACGTTTTCGGCGTACGTGGAAATGCTGCGCCTCAAAGACAGTGACGATGAGGTCGGCGCATTCATGGATCGCTTCGAGGCGGACGGATCGCGGGTGCAGCCGCTGCTGGGAAAATACAACAACTACGCCGGGCGCCTACCGGAGCGCCGCGCGGCGGACCTCACGCCCCTGGGGCGGGATTTCTGCTGGCATCTGGCGCGGGATCTGTACGTAACCGCAGAAGGCCGGGTGCCTCTCTGCAAACAAGACGTGTTTGCCGAACGCGAGACGGCCCTGGATCTCCGCGAGTACGACGTCGCCGGCATCCTTGCAAAAACGGCCGAACATCACGCGGCTTCGATTCGCGGCGAACATGAACGGATCCCCATGCCGTGCCTGCAATGCGATGAATGGTACACGTTCAACGGCTAATGCTCAGCCACGGAAAGTTAGCGCTCACATTAAAAACAAGGACCGTTCTTCCGGCGTGGGCAACCGGCAGCTTTCTTTTTTTCCGAACCAACGATAGCGATTCGCGGCGATGAGATCATACAGACCGTTGCGCCAGGAGCGCGGCAGGAGCAATGCAATCCGGGCGGACTTCCAGAGTCCGCCGAGACGCAGACCGATGGCGAGTACGGCGTCGGAGCGTTCGTGCAGACCGTGTTCGTCCAGATACAGCATGGTATTCATATCTTCCACGAGATCCGCGGCGAGTGTACGTTGCGCGAACTCGCCCTGGATCGGAGCATAACGAAAGATGCGGCCTCGATCCTCGACAATGATCCAGTCCACGGCCGTGTTGCAGAGGCCGCAGAAACCGTCGAAGAAAACCACCGGTGCCTGCCCGGGATGTGTCGCAGGGCGTCCGGGCCCCGGCCATCGGAACGCGAACAGGAACAACAGCACCGCCGCCGGAATCAGCGAGGCCAGATAGGCGGCGGCGAAGAAACACAGGATGATGAGTGCAGCCGTTCCGGCCCAGGCGAGCGCGATGAGCCATCGCTCGTGCCGCAGGGACCAGGCCGGGTTCGTCTGCCCGGCGAGGCGCCAGGGTTCGCCGCCGGGAGCCAGGACAATCAGGATCAACGGAAACGTACTGAGCCCGGCGGCCGCGGTTTCCGGCCAGGCGTTCAGGGCGCCGCCGCCTTGCAATGTAGGAGTTCCTACAAAGAGCATCGCGGCAATGACGGCCAGGCTGCTCAGCCGTCGGACGACTCCAACCATTACGAGTGCCCCTGCAAGTGCGCCCCCGCCGGCGGCCAGCAGGGCGCCGGGATCCGGTGCCGGGACACACATCGCGGCTCCCCAGGCCACGGCGAACAGGCCGGCCAAAATCCGATACATCGCGAATTGGTGCGGGCTGAGCTGCATTCGAGGCGACATTTGTAGGAACTCCTACAATCAAGGAGCCAGAAGGGGCCACGCGCGGCTGTAAAAATCCCGTGCAGGGCTCGATTTTCCCGCCCGAATGACGATAAAACACGTATGAGCACGGAGCGTACTTCCCCTCGCGTCGGCGTATTTATCCAGGCGCGCAGCAATTCCAGCCGTCTGCCGGGAAAGATCTATGCCGGCCTGCCGAACGAGCAGAGCGAATCCGTACTCGAGCACATCTACCGCCGGTTGTCCACGATGAGCCGGGCCGCCATTGTCGTCCTCGTTCCGGACAGTGACGCCTTTCTGCAACAATGGTGTCGGTCGCGAGGCATGACTGTCTTTGCCGGTCCGGAGGATGATGTGCGCGAGCGTTATCGTCGCGCAGCGACGCACTTCGGCGTGGATGTGATTGTCCGGGCGACCGGCGACAATCCCTGCGTGGATCCGGAAATCGCCGTGGATACGGTGCGCGAGCTCATGCATCGGAACGTGGACCTGCTTTCCTTCGGCAATCTGCCGCTCGGTGTCGCCGTTGAAGCGATGACCGTGGACGCGCTCATGTCCGATCGTGCCCATACCGACGGGACCGTACCGCCCATTCATCGGGAACACGTGAGCCTGCACATCAAACATCATCCTGAACAATACAGCATTGAACACCCTGAACATCCTGTAATCGAACAGGTGCTCGGAGTCGCGTCGCCGGGTGCCGAGCACCTGCCCCGTCTCACGGTGGACACGCCGGAAGACCTCACTGTCGTCCGGCAGCTCTATCGTGAACTGGGCGGGCGCTTTCGGCTGCGGCAGATCCTGCATCTCTTTCGCGCACGCCCGGAAATGTTTGTCGGCAACCGGCGCATCGTTCAGCGCAGCTTCGCGCCGGTACGCTCGGTGTCTTGAAGATCGCGATCATCACCGGCGCCGGCAGGATCGGCGGCATCCAGTACGGCAGCGGTCACTTCGAACGCATGTCGGAACTCCGACGGCGACTGGAGCGACGCGGGGATTCCGCGGAGATCGTTCCACCGGGTGCGGCCCCGATCCCGGCCGATCTCTACGTCGTCGACGCGCGGGACCTGGATCCGGGGCCCTTCCGCGCCACCGGCCGTCCCGTCCTGGCCCTCGACAATCGCCACGAATCTCGCCCGCATCACGATCCGCATGCCGACGGAGTCATCTTCTACGATACGATCCCGCATCCCGACGCCGATCTCAGGGCAACTCTGCGCCGTGCTCTGATCGGGGAAGATGTCATCGAATGTCGGAGTTCCTACAAGGGCGGACCGGGCCCCCGGGACGATCCGGGCCGGGGGCGACCGCGGATCTTTGCATACAGCGGCGCATTCCCCGATGTAGCGGGTCTGGACGATTTCCTGGCAGCCGCGGCGCGGCGCGGCCAGGTGGTCAAGCGCTGCGGCACGGCACCGCCGACGGCCTCGCTACAGGCGGCCGGTGGTCATCACATCGGGCGCGAATCTCGCGCCGAATTCCTGGCCGATCTTATCTCCGCGGACTGCGTCATCACTTACTTCGGAATGACGCTTCTCGAAGCCTGGTATCTGGAAACCGTGCCCGTACTCTACGAAACCACGAGCCCGGTGCACGAAGAACTCGGAGACTACCTTGCCGGCGCCGCGGGGATACAGCGCCTGCGGTGGAGCGACACATCTCCGGTCGAAAACGAACACCGGCTGGAGCGCCTGGCTGCCGACGATTGGCCGTTGCCTCCCGGTGGACCAGGCGGCAACGGCTATGACCTTTTAATAGAAGAAATCGACCGACTGAGCCTTTGATCAACGATTGGGTTGCGGCGTCAGGCGCAGATACGGTTTCACCGCACGGTAGCCTTTCGGAAACTTCTTGTCCGCCTCTTCGTTGGAAACAGCCGGCACGATCACGCAGTCCTCGCCGTCCTTCCAGTTTGCCGGCGTGGCCACCTGATGGTTCGCCGTCAGTTGCAGCGAATCGATGACACGCAGCAGCTCGTCGAAGTTCCTGCCGGTGGACGCCGGATAGGTGAGCGTGAGTTTGACCTTCTTGTCCGGCCCGATCACGAAGACCGAACGCACTGTCAGGCTGTCCGAGGCGTTCGGGTGAATCATGTCGTACAGCTCCGAAACCTTGCGATTCTCGTCGGCGATCATCGGAAAGTTCACCGTCGTGCTCTGGGTTTCGTTGATATCGTTGATCCAGCCCTTGTGATCGTCCAGGCCGTCCACCGACAGGCCGATCACCTTCACGTTGCGTTTGTCAAACTCGCTCTTCATTTTTGCCACGTAGCCAAGTTCCGTGGTGCACACCGGCGTGTAATCCGCCGGATGCGAAAACAAAACGCCCCATTGGTCGCCGAGCCACTCGTGAAATTTGAGCTTGCCCTCGGTTGTGTCGGCCTCGAAGTCCGGGGCCGTATCGCCTAATCTGAGTCCCATAATAATTCCTCCTCCGCCGTTTGTCGGCGGCAATTCCTACTGTTTTAGTAGGAAAAAAGGATTTCGCTCCGTCCGCGGCAAGTGAAAATTTTTCCGGGGAATTTTTGTCGCGGCTTGTCCAGGATAGCGAATCCTCGGCCAGAATAGATATTCACTCCTGAAGTGAGGAAGAGCTCATGTTGAAACGCATCGTCGGCATTTTTCTGGCCGTTCTGGTTCTGCTCGTGCTGTTGGCCGGGTTCGGCGTCGCCTGGTATTTCACATCCCAGGCCCTGTATCCTGCATGGCAGGGCAAAGATCTGGATACCTGCCCGGAGCATCGCATTGCCGGATGGGGAGAGGCCTGCGGCAATCTGAGAAATCAGGGCCGGTTGAAGTTCCAGGAAGTCACCTTTCCGACGTCCCGTGGCTACAGCGTACCCGCCTGGAAATTGTCGTCCGTGGAGAACCGCCGCGTACTTCCGGCCAGTCCCGGTGCCGGGGCGTATCGCTGTGCTCGCGCCGGTCGTTGCGCCGCCTTTTTTGTCCACGGCGGAGGAGCCGATCGCCGCGAAGGCTACCGATTTGCCCCGTACTTCCTCGGCCGCGGATTCGATTTCTACATGCCCGACCTGGTTTGCCACGGGGAGGCCGCCTGCATGCGCCGGGGGCTGAGCTTCGGCGTCCGCGAGCACCTGGACGTGCTTTCGGTCTATGATGCCCTGAGCGCCGGTGATCGTTACGACACCATCGTTGTCATGGGCACGTCGGTCGGCGGCATTTCGGTCCTGATGGCTCTGCCGGAGATGGACGAGGTCTCCGCAGTCGTGGTTGAGAACCCCATGTACAGTGTGCGGCGTTTTGTGCGCGAAACCTCCCGGGCCCCGGCCTTCTTTCCGCTCTGGTATCGGGATTTCCTGTACTTCATGCTGTCCTTGCGCGGTGGATTCGACGCGAGCGAAGGCGCCGCGGCCGGATTGCAGCGGGCCGGCGAGTCGGGAGAGGACGTCCCGGTCTTTCTCATGCACGGAACCGCGGACGATCTGATCCCCATCGACCACACCCGGGAGATGTACGAGGAGTACAGCGGTCCCAAAGAGCTACGTATCGTCGAAGGCGCTGAACACGCGCGCCTCTGGAACGCCGACCCGGGCGAGTATGAGCGTCGTCTGGACCTTTTCTTTCGAAAGCACCTCTGAGCCGCGGTTGCCGGCCGGGCCGGCCCACTTTTTTAGTGGACCGGCCTGTTCTAAGGTGACATAATCCGGTTCATTTTTCGCGGGTTCTGACCGATGCATCCTGAGAGGAGGCGAGACCGGATACAATAGTTCCTTGACGCTGGTGCGCCGCGTAAAAAACTGACGAAAGGCTTTGTGCGGCGCACAAAGGTCGCCTGGAAAACCGGGCTGAGCGTCGCTATACTGAGAAACATAGATACAGATACGAACGAAAACCTCATGCGAAGCCTCGGAGTTCGGAAAAGGGGGGAAACAAGATGACCTACAACATTGAATCGAAAGTCAAACAAGACATGGACTGGAACAAACTGCGTAGCCTGCTCCTGAAAAAACGAGTCCTGATCCCGGCCCTGGCCGTGCTCCTCGTTTTTGCAGTACGGATCGACCTGTCCGGCACCCCGGACCCGGCCGTTCAGCGGGAGCGCATTAGCGCCTACATTGACCACTTCGAACCGCGGGGTATGACCCCGGCGGAACACGATCGCCTGGTGGATGCCATCATGGAGGCCGGCGCAGAAATGGAAATCCCTTCCACGATGCGGATCGATGGACGCCGGATTGTCGGCTCGTATCTGATCGCGGCCTACATTCGAGTGGAGTCCTCGTTCCAGCGGCGCGCCCGGTCCATTTCCGACGCTCGGGGTTACATGCAACTGAAGCCGGTCACAGCCCGGTGGATCAACTCGGTCGGGCAGCGTCGTTATACCGCCGCTCAGGTGAATCTCTGGGACACGGAGGTAAACGTGGACCTGGGTGCCGAGTATATCAGCTACCTCATGACCGAGATGGTGGATGCGCGTAAGGTGGCGCTGGCTTACAATGCCGGCCCGAACAGCGTCCGCCGGGGCATCTACATCGAGGATTACTGGGAAAAGATCCTCCACACCTATCGCCAGCTTCGCACCGGTGAGTTTACGGAAGAGGGCGTTCGGCTCTAATCCTCTCGCTCGAACCTGGCCTGCTCCAGATATACGTAGCCGCCGCGCTTGGGAGACTCCCAGCCGCGGCGGCGCAGTTCCCGCCCCAGCAACCACAGAAAAAAACCATGCGAGTACAGCGCCACCTGGCGCTGCGGAACGTCGGTGACCTTGCGCTCCAGATAGTCTGCCGCCGCGCGGACGCGGTGTAGCGACTCCCGCCTGCTTTCGGCCGCGGGCTGCCAGCCGGTAAACCAGCCCCAGCGCACGATCAGCAATAACAGCCAGGTCGGCAGGTGCAGACCTTCATTGCGAAAGCGGCCCAGAGGGATCTCCCGGAACATGGCATTGATTTCGATGTCTGTGACGCTCAGGCCGGTATAGAGGACGGCCGTGTCCAGGGCGCGAGGAAGATCGGAAGAGATGGGATGCGCGGTTTCCGGAGGGATCGGTCCGGGGAGACGCTCGCGGTTCCACGTCGGTTCCAGGCCGGCGTCGTCGTAGGCGTCGAGCAGGCGATTCATCTCACCGGCGCGGAGCCAACGACGCGGTTCACCGCTGTAGCGCAGAGTCGGTCGACCGTGACGCACCAGGATGATGCCGGCGCGGGTGTTTGACGGAGATGATGCGTATGCCGGAGGGCTCAGTCGCCGCGCTCCAGTTTTCCGAGCAGGCGCTCCAGGTCTCCCAGGTTCGCATCGTCCGGAGCCTGAGGGGCCGGCATGTCGCTCAGATCGTACTGTTCCAGTTTCTTGTTGAGCAGTTCGAGGTGCTGCTGTAGTCGCCGTCGGGTGTTGAACCAGATGTTCACCCGGTGTTTCTCGATGAGATCGAGTTCTGAGTACTTCTTACGGGCGGGCATGTCAGTTCTCTTCGAATTCGATGCGCTTGACGACGTCCTTGTGGCAGACGACGCGATGGCCGTTGGAAGGCCCCTCGATACCGGTGTACCACTTGCCGTCTTTATCCTGGAAGTCCATCCAGTAGCTGAATAATTGCACGGTTCCGTTGGGATTTTCAACGACGAATTGCGAGAGAAACGGAAAAAGCTCTCCGTCCCGGATGAGGCTGCGTCCGCCGTGCAACTCCACCACGCTGCGATCCGCATCGAAGCGATAGATCCAGCCGCTTTCCCGCTGCTTGACCATGGATCCCTTCCAGCGCTTGAGTTCGATGGAGCGAATTTCCCGGGGGCGCACGTCCTTGCGGTAGCGCACGCCGTCCACCTGGTGGAAGATTGAAATCACTTCCGGTACGCGTACGGTGATATCGCCACCCACACGCCGTCCGTCACAGAGTTCCACTTTTACGGAGAAGCGGCGTTCTTCCAACTGCGGCCCTTTTTGTTCGCCGCTCTCCCCTTCCCGGGCGGTCGGCCCGGCGGTCTTCTCGACAGGCTCCGAACTAGTCGTCGACCCCTGGGAGTGCAGGTTACCCCGGGCGGGCAGCAGTACCAGCAGGGCAGCGATTAGAACGGGGCTGTACGCTGCTAATTTCATCTTGCTAATCTTCAGTCAATCGAACTCAGTCCTAGATCAGGCCGCGGAGCGACATGGCGATGCGTTCGACGTTATTTGCCGTGAGCGCGGGATAGATCGGAATCGCCACGGCTTTCTGGTAGATGCGTTCGGCGTTCGGGAATTCCAGGCGGGCCCGGCCCAGAAGATGGTGCAGGGGCGGGTCCACCGCGCGGCCGACACCGATCTGGAGCGAAGCGAAGTAGCGCAGGACCTCTTCGTTGCTCTTGTTGATGATAACCGGAAAGCGCAGATACGCGTCCGTGCCCGTGTTCTTAAAGTAGGTCTCGTGTTTCGTGGTCCGCAGGGTCTCTAAGTACTTCTGCGCGATCTTTTTGCGGCGGGCGAGGGTCACTCCCAGGCGCGAGAGTTGATCGAGGCCCATGGCGGCCTGAAAATCTTCCAGGCCGTAGTCGAAGGCGATGGAGCCGGCGGTACGTTTGCCGCCGTAGCGGTAGTTATGCAGGGTCTTGTAGACCTTCGGGTCCTGGGTGACGATCACGGCACCGTTGCCCGTCGTCAAAAGATCGTACTCGGAGAGACCGCAGACGCCGACGTGGCCGCCCTTGCCGAAGTACTCGCCTTCTTGATCGGAACCCACCAGACCGGTGAAGTCTTCGATGATCTTAACGCCGCGTTCCTGAAGTGTCTCCGGAACGATCGGCGAAACGCTGCCGAAGGTATGATCGTACACATAAAAGATTTTGCGGCCTTCCTCGGTGACGGGTGCTGCTTCTTCCGCGTCGGGCTCTCCGGAAGAAGCCGGTTCTACCGGCACGGCCGGGCTGTCCTCGATCAGGGCGTCGATCTTTTCCAGGAGAGTCTCCGGGTCCGGATGGAACGAACCGCGGCCGACGTCGATGACCACCGGCTCCGCGCCGACGTAACGCACGGCATCGATGGCCTGCACGGGGGAGAGCGCGCTCATGACCACGACATCGCCGGGCTGCATGCCGAGAGTGAGGTACGAAAGATGATAGGCCGCTGCCAGCGAGTTGACTGCCAGCACGTGTTTGTAAGCAAACGCATGCGCGAAGCTGCGCTCGAAGCGGCGCGTGATATCGCCCTGGCCGAGGCGATCCTGGATCAAGCAGTCCAGGACCGATTCCAGTTCCTGTTTGGACAGGGTCGGGCGGTGAGCCTCGATGGGTTTCGGTTTCTTTTCGTTTAGATACAGACTAACCGATGACACAGATCACCTCAAGAGTACAGATTGGCGCATGTTCATAACGCGGGGACAAGTCTACGGGGCCGGGACTCGATGAAAACTATTTAATGTGCCATCGAGCCGGATTATGTCGCATTAAATACCGCGAGAATTGGACACACTTATGTCACATGGCATCCGCGATTTGTACCCCCGTCAATCGAAATTGTGGAAAATTTGTGCACGGTGCTTTGCCCGGCGGCGAGGGGAGTTCGTGCACTAGCGAAAATCGCGGCTGACCGTGGCCTGGTACACCAGCGCCGGTCCGGCCGCAGCACGGAGCCGGACGTTCCAGCCGCGATCGGCGAGATCGCCGGGCAGATAGAGGACGGTGCCGCGAGCGATCCGTCCCCCGTGTTCCCGACTCCCGTCCGTGGCGCGGACGATTTCCAGGTCGTAGCCGCCCGGGCTCAGGCCGAGCAGGATGGACGGGCGATCGCTGTGGTCGAGCTCCAGCGGCGGGGCAATGCCGTCAATGCTCGCGCTCCGCAGGGCGAACCGGTGGACTTCGAATTCACGGACCGGAACTTTGTAGGAACTCTTACACGAGGTGTCTCTGGCGGCCGGGGAGGCCTTCGGCTCATGGACCTCGGGCGGGCCGTAGCGATAGTGCAGCATGTCCACGAGTGTGTCGACATCCATGAACTTCGGGGTGAGGCCGGCGCGGACCACGTTGTCCGAGGCTGCCATGCATTCGAGGATGCGCCCGCCCAGGTACGCGTGGGGTTCGTTGGGACCCAGGAAGAGGGCCTGGTCCGGTTTTAGTTCCAGGTAGTTCAGGAAGTAGGCCGAAAACAGGCCGCGGTCGCTTTCGCCGTAGATTTCGGCGAGCTGCAGAAAGAGCGCGTCGGCCGGATCCAGGTTGGTGGCCGGATCTCCGTCTTCGCCCCAGGCGGTGAGTCGAAGCTTCTGGGCGCGCACGGCCTCGGTGATTTCCCCCGGACTGGAACGCATGAGACGGCCGTAGGCGTCCTTGATCCAGGCGCGCTGCTGTACCTCATTCCCCGCCGGTTCCGGAAGTGGGGAGGAATCTTCGCCTTCGCTACAGGGCTCGTACAGAAAGCCCGCGTCCGAACACAGGGCGGCCAGTTCGGGGATACGCTGGAGATAGCCGGCGATTTCCTGAGGGCTGCGAAAGCCGATCAGAGCGGTCATGCCGGCCAGACAGACGGCCAGTTCCGGCTTGTGATTGGCGTCGGGATAGTGCTCTGGATCCCGGGCGTGGAGCTGCGGCGCGAGTTCCAGGTCCGGATGAGCCTGGATGGATAGCGGTTCCGCGGCGTCCAGAATCTTGAATAAGAACGGAAGCTGCCGATGACCGGCCTGCGCCAGGTCCGGCCCCAGGAAGTGCCGCGGGTCTTCGGCGATGGCCTTGTCCAGGCTCCGTCCGTCAAAGGTTGCGCCCGGCGCACGCAGGACGGACGGCGCCTTCGGATGCGCACCCATCCAGAGCTCGGCGGCGGGCCGGTCGTCGGCGGGAGTCGTGCCGCGCAATTCGTGGATGAATGCGGCCTTCCCGCGGGAGCCCCATGCATAGTCCATGACGCTGCAGTCCAGTTCGTAGAATACGGGATGTTCGCTCGGCTCTGGCACTTGCTTAGATTCGTTCCGTGTCGCTCACGTCCGGTCGTGGTTGCTCAATGGCCGGCGGCTCCGTGGCCGGCGGTGCATCCCGGATGATGCTGCGAAACGTAAACAACCCGGGCGCAAACAGCCGCAGGGCGAACAGAAAGAGTGCCACGTAAAGGACAAGTCTCAGGATCGACTCCCGGTTCAACGGCAGTCCCGATCCCGGTATCAATGCGCCCAGGTCTTCGCGGACCAGGTCGGCGAGACGGCGTAGTACGGGCATGAGGCAGTCTTTCCCACACCATACTTTGCGAAAACAAAAATCTTACTCCGTCGCGGCCCGATGTAGTTGATGGGTGGAGTAGTGGTGCGGTTCGTAGATGCGCAGAAAGAGCGTATCGTCCCGTTGCCAGAGCTTGCATCGGTAGGCGGCACTGGCGGAGGGGACGATGATTCGGCCGAGCACGTACTCGCCGCCTTCGGCGCGCAGCCCGCTGATCATTTTCATTCCCAGGAGCGGTTGGTTCGCGGCGGGAGCGGGACAGCCCGTGCACCTGGCCGACATGGAATCGTTTGTACCGGGCAGGGCGATGATACGCGCGCCCAGGAAGGTCCGGGCGCCGGCCGGGCCATTGTCGGCGACCTGGTTGTGAAATTCGAGAACGACGTCGCCGGGAAAGAGGCGATCATCGGCGGGGAGGACGTAGCGCCCTTCCGGCGGAGATGAGGGAGCCGCATCTGCGTGGGCTGCCACGAAGGCCGTTGCCGCGACAAGCAGCAGGACAATGATTCGCTGCTTTGAAGAACTTATCGCGTCCACTCCTGAACTTCTCCCATGGCGGGAATACTCAGGAAGCTGAAGACACGCAGCTTCTTGCCGTCGTCGGCGAGTTCGATGTAGCAGTTGTAGGTCTTACCTTCGTCGGCCCGGTAGATCTTACCACCGCTCCACTTCTCACCGTCGAAGCGGAGACCGTGGATGATTTCCAGTTCGGTGAGTTTGACGCCGCGTTCCCGGGGATTGGGATTGTTCACGTCGGTGCGGGCCGTGCCGTCGGCGTTGTTCGGTTCCGCCATCCAACTGATGCGACCGCAGTACTTATCGCCGCACTGGACGAAGGTGACCTTGCTTTTTCCGTCGGGGCGCGTCCATTCGTGCAGGATGGCGTCGGCGCCCGGTTGGGCGAGCAGAGCCCCGGTGGTGAGCAGGGCGAAGAGAGCGGCGCACAGAACCGTGCGCCGCCGTAAGTTGTTAAGTTTTCTTTGCATGATGTTAGCGAGTCCAGTGGACGGTCTTGCCGAGGTACGAGACGCCGACATAACCGCGGACCTTTAGTTTTTTCGGGTTTTCCAGCTCCATGTAGCAGCTGTAGGTCTTGCCGTCCTTTGGATTGTAGATATTACCGCCGGACCACTTGTCGCCGTCCCAGGTGAAGCCCCACACCAGAAACATGCCCTGGATCGGACGGTCACGCTTGGAGGCGTCGGGATTGTTGCGGTCGTGTTTGGGCTGACCCGCTTCGGCATCACCGGCAGGATAGTTCGGCTCTTTGAGCCAGGTGATTTTTCCGCAGAGCTTGTCCTTGGAGCCGTCGCCGTCGGTATCTTTGCCGCAGCGAAACAGGGTGACGCGAGAATCGCCGTCCTGGGTCGTCCAGGTTCCGGCGTAGTCGTCGGCCGAGGCTGCATGCAGGATGCCGGCGAAGGCGATGCCCGCAATGAGCGCGGCCAGCGCGAGCATTCGGTTGCGTACGTAGTTCATAGTTTCCCCCTTGAGGTGTGCATTTTTTTATGATGCAAGTCTTAGATACGATGCCGCGCAAGAATTGTTTGAATTTTTTCGGGAAAATCTCTCGACGGGGTTTGCTTTTGTGCGGTGCAAATTGGTGTGCGCGGTGATTCTTTGGATGTAAGGCGTGCCGGAGATGTTCTGCTCGCGCCGGGATTGGTGGGCCGGGATGACTGGTCGGAGCTCGGGCCGTTTGCTCTCGCCATTTCCGGCGGCCGGGATTCCATGCTGTTGCTGCACGCCTTCGTGGATCTCCGGGAACGCGGCCTGTTCGGTCGTGATTTCGTGGTCTTTCATCTGGACCATCGTTTGCGCGAAGACTCGGGCGCGGACCTGGATTTCGTCGCCGCTGAATCCCATCGTCTTGACGTTTCCTTCTATTGTACGTCGCGCGATGTGCGTGTGTTCGCGCGACGTTCTCGTATCGGCTCTCTGGAAGCGGCCGGCAGAACTCTGCGGTATCGTTCGCTGCGCCGGCTGTGTGAGCGGCGGTTCGGCGGAACGGGCATCGTGGTCACGGCCCATCATGCGGATGATTACCTGGAAAGTGTGCTCGTACACTGGATTCGCGGCGGAGGGCGTGCCGCCCTGGGGACGTTGCCCGTGATGGATCGCGGTCCGGAAGGGCTGACGCTGCTCCGACCGCTGCTCGCGCTTTCGCGCGCGGATGTTTCGGAGATTGTGGCGCGGTTGGGCATTGCGTTTCGCGACGATCCTTCGAACGAGTCACCGGAGTTTTTGCGGAATCGTCTGCGGTCCGGCGTGATTCCGGCGCTGCGCCAGGAGGGCCTCGATGCCGTAAAGCTCTGGCGGAACTTTCACGATGCGCCCGGCGGGTCGGCCGGATTTGTAGGAACTCCTACAAAAGGGGGCGGCGCCGGCCCGGTGGAGGTTCTCTGTCTGGACCGCCGCCTTCTTGTAGGAACTCTTACGGAGCTGAAGGCCGTGCTGGACGTTGCGCTGCGACGCCTGGGATTGCCGCCGTCGGAGCGGGCGTTGCTCGCCGAACTCCGTTCCCAGCAGGCTCACGATGCCGCGGCGTTCCGGCAGGTTTTCGAATCTAAGTCGCTGCGGATCTGGTCGGATCGCCGCGGGCCGGTGTGGTTGTTTCGCCAGGACGCCGACGTGTTCCGCGCGCCGCGCTTCGAACGGGCCGGGAAAATCCTGCGCATCCACTGGAACGGCCGAACCCGGGAGTACGCTGCGACGGCGGGGCAGCGCCCGGGCGGTTTTGAGCCGGGTATGCGCGCGCCGCTGCCGGGAGGCGGGCACTTGCTCGTGAAAAAGATTTTTCAAGATGCCGGTGTGCCGGGCCCGCTGCGCCCGCTCATTCCCCTGCTCATCGACGAGGATTCGGGCCTGGTCTCGTGCATTTGCCTGTCGTTCTGGGAACACGGCAAGGATCGGCATTTCTTTTCTCCGTGAAGATGTTGACAGTGGTTTCTCGCAAGATGTAAGTATTTGCTCCTGCGCTTTGAGGTCGTCTGTGGGTTTCAAGAAGTACTGCGAGTCGCCGAATCCTGAGGAGTTCCAGGGCAAGTCCCTGGAATACCGCATGCTGCGCGGATTGCCGCACGCCTTCCTGGACTGGCTGCGCGGTTATACGCGACTCGAGGCCGAGGGATTGGATAACATTCCGAAGACCGGACCGGCCCTCATTGTGCCGAATCACAGCGGCGTGCTGGGCTGGGATTCCTTCGCGGTGCAGAACGAGATCATTAAGTTTCGCAAGCGCATTCCGCGGACCATGTCGCATAACTTCTGGCACGAGAACGAGTTTTTTTCGTATCTCTCGGATCGCATGGGGTTCATCCCCCAGGACTTCAAGCGGGCCATTCGTGTCTTAAGAAACAATAATCTGCTGTTAATCTTTCCCGAGGCGGAGCACGGGAACTTCAAGCCCAGCACGCAGATGTATCAGCTCGTGGACTTCAATCCCGGCTTCGTGTCCCTGGCCATCATGGCGAGGGCGCCCATCATTCCGGCCTGCGTCATCGGTGCGGAAGAAGCGCATTTGAATCTTGGGACAATTGATTGGGCCGAGAAGTACATCGGCGCGAAACTGCCGCTGCCGGTGAATCTCATTCCCCTGCCGGTACAATGGAAGCTGATTTTTTTGGAACCCGTGCGGCTGGATAAATACGGGCGTAAGGACGCAAAGAACATTCGCTTTCTGGAAGAGGTGGCCCAGAACATTCGGCTCCAGGTGCAGCAACGCATCAACAAGGAACTGGTGAAGCGGGGCATGTTTCATTTTATTCTGGACGGTTGATGTTTACGGCGGTTTGCAATGGTAACGAAAGACGAAGACCTCAGAGAATTCCTGCTACAGCGGACCCAGCGCATGCTGGATGCCATCGTGGAAGATGTGATGACCCGGGATGTCCTCTCGGTGGACGTGAACGATCTCTCGGCGAAGGCGGCGCGGCTGATCCTGGAGAACGGCGTGCTGGGCGTGCTGGTTATGAAAGACGGCCGGGCGTTCAACATGGTTACGGCCGCCGATTTGCTGCGCCTCTCGTACGAAGAGGTCTTCGACGAGAACCGCGACTTTCTGCGGCTTACCGTCGGCAAGCTAGTGGAGGAAAAGGAATTCGTTTCTGTTCCCTCGGGCACGCGCCTGCGCGAATTGCTGACCGTCATGGTGGATCGCCACGTGCGCTCGGTTCCCATCATCGACGGCGGTATGGTGCGCGGCATTGTTTCCATGACGGATCTGATCGCCTGGTACCGGAACACCCACGACGAAGTCCGTACCGGTAAGCTGTCTTGATTTTCGCAAGCGCCGCGCCTTTCTTGCTCTGATGGCCATCGATTTCTCCGAATTCGGCAGCGGCCCGATGGTGGACCCGCTGACGCTGAAGCGCGAAAAAGAACGCGCCCGGGAGTTGCGCAAGTCCACCTGGTGGAAGCGTAAGATTTCATCGGGGGAATGTTACTACTGCGGGCGTAAGTTTGAGCAAAAAGATCTTACGATGGATCATAAGATCCCGCTGTCCCGCGGTGGCCGTTCTTCGAAGGACAACCTGGTGCCGGCGTGCAAAGAGTGCAACAACGCGAAGAAGAACCTGCTGCCGGCTGAGTGGACGGAGTATCTGGAAAGGTTGCGGGGCAAGCAGGACTGATGAACACCGAGGGCGAGGGGCCGAGGTTGCGATGATAGCGCCTGGACGCGTGCGGGTTTCGATCACCCTCATCTTCTACTCGATACCTCGGTCCCCGGTGTTAAGTCACCTTCTTACAAATTCACATCGTATGACAGCGCCAGATACCACAGTCCCTTGATCTGAGTCTCCTCGTTGCCGTAGAAGATGCGGTCGGTCAGCAGTTCGGCGAAGCTGTTGTTCAAAAGCTCGCTGCCGCTCGGGAACGACGTGCCGCGCACGATGATCGGGATCGCGAAGTACTCCGGATAACGCTGGGCCAGTTGTTCCTGGCGAAAACCGGTGCTCACGCTGAGTTCTTCGGTCACGTCGTACTGTACGCCCAGGGCCCAGCGGAAGATGTCGATTTCGTAGCCGGCTTCGCCGCGTTCCAGGGAGTAGGTCGGCGGTGCGAGCGATGAATCGAAGGGCGACGGCGGGGAAGAGGCGATGCCGTAGGTCGTGCGAGAGTAGGTCATGTAACCGCTCCAGCCCGGTAGTCCGGTGCTGAACATCACGTCGCCGACGATGGAAAGTTTATCCATTACGTAGAACTGAAAGTCCAGGCCCATGTACATGCCCTTGGCCGCGCCGTCGAAAACACTGGAGTCGCTGAAAAGTACGACGGGGTTCGTTCCGAAGGAAAACTCGCTGTATACGAACTCCTTGAAGTGCTGGCGGTAACCCAGGCGCGGCGTGATGAATAACTCGCCCGGGATCACCGGATATTCGTAGCCGGCTTCGAACTCCCAGTCCGTGCTCTTGTAGTTCGTCAGTTGGACGTCGGATAAGTAGAGCAGGCCGTAGCCGTCGAAGCTGTACTCGGGTTGATAGCGAATGTAATTCCCGCCCAGAACGACCCGTCCCGGGCCGGCGTTGATCAGAAATTCCAGGCCCAAAGGATAGATCGTGTTCGTATGTTTGCCGTTCCAGTCCTGGTTGATGCGGCCGAAGCCGTTGCCCTGGATGAGATCGTCCTTTTCCATACGCGATTCCATCTCGGGCGTGAGGTTGCCGGGCCAGTAGCCGGCGTTGATGCGCATGGTGGTCTGCGCGGACAGGGGTGCTGTCGCTAAGATCAGTCCGGCAGTCATTAGTGCCGCGGCCGTGAGCAGGCGTGATATCATAAATCAGTTCCTCCGTATGCGTTTGTATGTCGAATGTTGCTAATCTATTGACTGTCGCACGGTTCGGCAACACCGGCGCTTCGTTAGCCGGAAGACGATCGGGGCGGCCCGGCGGTTCCCCGGATTCCGTTGACGTTCGCGGGATAGCGAGGAATTACGAAACATGCGGCCCTCCGACGAAAACGAAGAGCGCTGGATGTCCATCGGTGATTCGCGGGCCCGGGCGGAGACGTCGAAGTCGGAACTGCACCTGGATGAATCGTTGCCGCCGCCCGCCCTGCCGATTCGCGAAGGGCCCGTGGCACGGTCGCGGCTTTCGTCGCAGCCGGCCCTGCAACGACTGGAAGACTTGCGTGCGAGCGAGGTCGCTCAACAATCACGCAATAGACTCTACATTCGGCTTGCGAAGTTTCTCGCATTCGCCGGCGCGGCCGGCTGCATTTATCTCTTCGCTCCGGCCGGCTACATGGTAAGTCTCTATCTCCTGCTCGGCATGGTGGTGTACTTCACTCTCTTGCCGTCGATCTACGGGAGTAGTGTACCGGAGTCACCGCCGGGCTATCCACTGGAGCTGCGCCGGATCTATGCCAGCGAAGTTGTTCCGATGGTGTTGCGCGACGAGGCGCCGGAGCTGTCTTTTCAGAGCGGCGCTGAGCCCGCGCGGGAAACCATCGCCGCGATCTTCAAGCGGAACGTTGACGACATGCGCGGCCTGCGCAGTGCGGATCGCTACGAAGGCAAGATCGACGGTGTGTACGTTGAATCATGGCATGTGACGTTTCGCTTTCGAGAGCGTAGCGGTCCTCATACTTACAGCGGCCGGCGGCATTCCGGTCGAATGATTCGATTGCATTTACCCGATCCGGATTTGTCCGCCGCGGAACTGGAAGATGTTGTAACGCGCGTCAATCAGCAAGTCGGACGAAGCGGTGCCTTCAGAATCTTACAGGCAGGCGCAGATCTATACGTTTTCCTGAGTGGCGCGGCCGAACTGAGACCGGCCCTCGACACGAGCCTCCTGGCCGATCCGGGGCTCGGTGACTTGCGGATGAGCCTGCGCCTGGCCCGTAAGCTCGCAGCCGCACTGAACGCGTATACTCCCGGCGCTTAGCATGATTTAAATATAACTTTGCGCTCTGCGTCGCTCTAAATCTTCACGCCCCCGCTGATCTCGAGCACCACGCCGTTTACCAGTTCGTTCTCCGCGATGAACGCCACCGTTTGCGCGATCTCTTCCGGTTCGCCCAGGCGGCCGATGGGAATGCGCGCCTGCCAGGTCTCCAGGGCCTTCTGGTTCATATCTTTTAGCACCATTTCCGTGGCGATGAAACCCGGCGCGATGCCGGCCACGCGGATGTTGTAGCGAGCGAGTTCGTGGGCCCAGAGCTTCGTCATGGCGGCGACGCCGGCCTTGGCCGCGGAGTAGTTCGTCTGCCCGGGATTGCCGTGCATGGCCACCGAGGCGATGGGGACGATGACGCCGCCGTTTCCGAGTTCCGCCATGTGGCAGGCCGCCTCGCGACCGGTGAGAAAAACGCCGGTCAAATTGACGTCGATCACCGACTGCCACTGACTTAAACTCATCTTACCTTTGACCTTGCCCGTTTCACGATCCAGGCGCACGAGAAAACCGTCGCGCAAGATGCCGGCGTTCAACACGGCGATGTCGATGCGGCCGCACTGCTCGCTGATCTTCGCGAACAGCTCTTCCACGCTCGCTTCGTTCGAGACATCGCAGGCGAAGCCGAAGGCTTTCACGCCGCGCCCTTCCAGTTCCGTGCGCACGGCTTCCACGCCGTCGGCGTTGATGTCCGTTACGACACACACGGCGCCGCGTTCGCCGAGATGTTCCAGCATGGCGCGGCCCAGTCCGCCGGCGGAACCGGTGACCACGGCGACTCGATCCAACAAAGGCTTCTCACTCATGCTGCGAGGATTTTTCCATTGAGCCGCATGACAATGCTTTTTCCCGGCGACGCGCCCGCGTTATCATGCTCGACTCGAAATCCGTCGAAGATCAAAATAGTATTCGATGATTCCTCGCATCTTCATCATCAGTGCGGCTGCCGTACTCTGCGGCACGCTCTTCGCCCAGGAAGCCGTGTCGAATCAGGAGTACCTCGCGCGCGTGGATCGTTTGCGCGGTTTCGAGGACGGCGTCTACAACGGGCGGCTGACGATCGCCAAGCGCGGCGCGGCGGACGGCGCAGGCCGCACCGTGTTCGACGTCACGTTGTATCAGCGGGGCGACGCAAGATTGTTTGAGTTCGCGAGCGCGCGGCGCGGCCTGGAAGCGCAGTTGTTCTGTCTGGATGATGGGCGGACAATCTGGTATCGCGATCACGTCCGCCGGCGGCTGCGGCGCATCGAGGACGCGGCGCGCCTGGAACCTGTACTCGGCAGCGGCTTTGCTTACGTCGATCTCTCCGGCCTGGCCTTCGAGACGCAGTACACCGGTGTGCGTTTACAGGAGTTTCAGCCGGCCGACGGCGGCGGAACCGGCGGCGTGCCGGCCGGTGCGCAGTACCGGCGCCTGGAACTGCGGCCCATTTCGGCGAACGATGCTACCAGTCCGGCGTCGCCTTACGGTCGAGCGGTGTTAATCTTCGACGTCGCCGATCCGGAGCAGTACCGTCCCATCCGTCTGGACCTTTTCGACGACGAGCGCATTCTCTACAAGACGTTGCTCTATCACTATGACCGGCGCCTGATCCGCCGGAGCACGGGTACGGCGTTCGTGCCGGAGCGACCGGCGGGCCTGGAAATGCTGGACCTGAACGGCCGTACCGTTTCACGGTTCGAATTGGATCGCTACGACGACGTCCGCGGGATGGCGGACGCGCTCTTCGATCCGCGCCGTCCCTATGCTCATTGAAGATACCATCCGCCTGTTCCTCGACAGCATCGGTCGCAGTGAAGAGTACGAGTTCTATCTCAAGAAATTCCTGTCCGATCGTTCCTCCTGTTTCGCGCTGCTGTGTCCCGACGAGGGCGCCCTAACTGACGGTGGAGAGAACCTACGCTTCGCCCTGGCCTTTCTGCGTCGCCTGGAACTGCTGCCCGCCGTGCTCTTCACCGGCCCCCGGGCGGAGGAGCTGTTCGCCCACCTCGGTGCCGCTGAGGAGACCGTCGTCTATCGTCCCTTCGAAAGTACGGAAATGGAGGACGATGTCCCGCGGCGCATGCCCCGGCGCAGCCTGGCCGAAGCGGACAGCGCCGGCGCAGCCCTGGAAGTGGAGCTCCTCTGCGAACTTTCGGCGGCGATCATGGAAGCACGAAGTCGCGGCCGGTCTCTGGCCATCGTCTGCGAAAACGAAACGTTGCTCTCGGCACTGCAGTTTCTGACGCGCCAGGTTGCGCCCCGGGCCTACTTCATTCGCAACGCCGGCGCTCTGCGCGATCCTGACGGCCGGGAGTTGTTGTACTATCACTTTCGTTCCGGGCGGGAGAAGCTGCATCCCGAGGACGGCGGACTGGCGCATCTCACCCAGGCGCTGCTCGAGTACGCGGCCGAGCGCCGACGGCACGGCGAGAAACGCAACTATCTGCATCTTTCCGTGACGGCGCCCTTTAACTTACTCAAAGAGATCTTTACGGTGAAAGGTGCCGGTACCATCGTTCGCCCCGGTTCGGTTTTGTTGCATCTTACGAACGCGGCCGACGTCGATCGCGAGCGGCTGGTGGAACTCCTGGGGCAGAGCTTTCGTAAAAAGCTGGTGAACCAAAACTTTCTCGAACACGCGGCCCACGTGTACGTGGAAGAGAATTATCAGGGCGCCATCATTCTCGAAGAGCAGCCCATGGGTTTGTATCTTTCCAAGTTCGCCGTAGACAAGCAAGCCCGCGGCCTCGGCATCGCCCAGGAATTATGGGAGGAGGTCATCCACAAACATCCGGCACTCTTCTGGCGTTCGCGTACGAGTAACTCCATCAATCGCTGGTACGCGAGCCTGGCCGACGGAATGCACCGGGTGGCTCCCTGGAACATATTCTGGCGCGGCGTGAACCCGGCGGACATTCCGCAGATTGTAGAGTTTTGTACGCAACGTCCGGAAGACTTTGCGGCCATGTAGAACGTGTTTTTCTTTTCACGGCGGGGTGCGGCGATTTTACTGTCACCGTCAGCATTCATGAAACTTCGAATTCCTTCTATTATTCTCGCGACCGCGGTCGTCGCGGTTCCGATCTTCCCTCCGGCCGCGCACGGGCAAAGTGCTCTCGACTTCGCGAAACTCGATCGTGAGATGAACGTGCTCGTTCCGGAGCTCATGAACGAACACGGCGTGGCCGGCGCGCAGGTTTTCGTGTTCGACGGCACGCGCACGCAGAGCTTCGCCTTCGGTCATCGCGATCCCGACTTCAGCGTGCCCGTGGAAACAAAGACGATATTCCAGGCGGCCGATCTCGTGCGTCCGCTTACCGCGTATCTCACGTTGCAGGATTTGCACGCAGAAGCGCGCGGTACGCAGGATGATCCGGCCGCACTGCTACAAAGCGAACTGCCGGCGGATGCCGTGCCGGATTTTCCCGTGCGCAGCGACGTCGCCGATGCGTCTCTGCAACTGGAACGCCTGCTGACCATGACCGCCGGTTTCGCCGCGTCTCGCGACGGTCTCCTGCGCGGTGAAGAAGAGCGTCCCGATGCGGCGCAGTATCTTCGGGAACGTCTGCGGGTGCGCACCAAACCGGGCACGCTCATTGCGATTTCGCCGGAGTCGTACGCCTATCTCGGTCGTCGCCTCGAACATCGCCGGCAACGGCCGTTCTCCGAAATTGCCCGGGACGCGTTGCGCGGCGAACTCCGCATGCGATCGTCGTGCATACAAAAAGAGGATTGCGCCGACGCGGAACGCATCACCGCGGGGCTCACTCACGTGGATCGATTTTTCTTCGTGCAGCAGGAACCGCACGTCCTCTATCCCGCCGCCGATTCGCTGTATACCACCGCCGACGAGTACGGCGCGTTCCTGCGCGAACTCGCGCGGCGCTACCGATCCGGGGACCCCGTGGTGCAGGCCATGTTCGAACGGGTCTATCGCTACGATCCGCGCCTGGGCGGCATGTCCGCCGGGGCCTTTCACGCCATGTGCCCGCCGCCCGCTAATGATTCCGAAGCAGAAGTTAGCAATTGTCGCGCGGAGACGTCGATCTATCGCGTTGAGGGCCGGCAGCCCGGGTTCGCGGCGCTGGCCTTTCTGTCGCTGTCCGGCGGCGGCCGCGGTGCCGTGATTCTCGCGAACGGGAACGAACGTTTTTTTCCGCGCGAGGTCTTCGCGTATCTCGTGGATCGTTTCGGCCTGCTCCCGCAGAATCCGGGCGCCGTACCGCACGCGCAGAGCTACGAGGTATACGAGGGCACGTATCGCCCGCGAAACGTATTGCCGGCCGGGGCGCGCTTGTTTTCGTTTCTGAGCGACGTGCGCATCGGCATCGACAGCGAGGGCGGCCGGGCGCACATTGCCCTCGGCAGCGTCTTGCAGGAAGACGCGGACGTAAGCCTCTATCCGCTGAATGTTAGCGACGTCCCGGCGGATCTTTTTCTCGCGCGCGGTCAGGCGGAAATGGACGGCTGGCGCCTGCGCATGCGCGAGGACGGCGGCTTCGATACGGATCTGGTGCGCTTCGACGCCGTCCCGTTTTTATTCAGCGCCCTGGCGATTTTCGTGTATCTGGGATTGCTGACGTCTTTGCCGGTGTTGTTGTTTATGTTGTATCTCATTCGAAGAGGGCACCTGGAGAAGCATTGACTCCGGGGAGAGATCAGGAGCGCTCATGAATCAGAACGAAAAACGAGTCGTGATCGTCGGCGGCGGAGGGTTCGCGGGCATCAATGCCGCGCGTACCCTGGGAAACCGGGCCGGCGTGAAAGTGACCATCATCGATCAGCGGAACCATCATCTCTTTCAGCCGCTGCTCTACCAGGTGGCCCTCGCGGCCCTCTCGCCCGCGGACATCGCCACGCCCATCCGCACCGTCGTCTCCGATAAACGCAACGTCGACGTCATCATGGCCAATGTCGAACGCGTGGACGTAAAAAACCGCGTGGTCCACTACGGGGATCGTTCTCTAAGTTACGATTACCTCGTGTTAAGCTGCGGCGCGTCGCACTCGTACTTCGGCAACGATCACTGGGAGACCTTCGCTCCGGGTCTCAAGTCCGTGGAGGAAGCCACCGAAATTCGCCGGCGCGTGCTCATGGCCTTCGAGCTCGCGGAGCGGGAACGGGAAAACTCGGCGCGCAAAGAATTCCTGACATTCGTCATCGTCGGCGGCGGGCCCACCGGTGTCGAACTGGCCGGCGCCATCGGCGAAATCTCGCGCTATACGCTCGCCCGCGACTTCCGCCACATCGACCCGCGGCTCACGCGCATCATTTTAATCGAAGCCGGCCCGCGTATCCTGGCCGGCTTCGATCCGGAGCTGTCCGCGAAGGCGGCGCGCGGTCTCGAACGATTGGGCGTAACCGTGTGGACGAACACTCGCGTCACCGACATGGGCGTGGACGGGGTCACCGCGGGCGGTGAAGTGATCAAAGCGCGCACGGTCCTGTGGGCGGCCGGGGTGCGTCCGTCTTCGTTGAATCAAAGCCTGGGCGCGCCGCTGGACAAACAGGGGCGCGTCATCGTCGAGGCCGATTGTTCGATCCCCGCGCATCCCGAGGTCTTCGTCCTGGGTGATCAGGCGAACTTTACGCATCACGGCAAGAACACGCTGCCGGGCCTCGCCCCGGTGGCCATCCAGCAGGGCCGGCACGTCGCTAAGAATATTTTACGTGAACTTAAGGGCGAAGAGCGCCGGGACTTCGAGTACGTGGATAAGGGCATCATGGCGACGATCGGCCGGGCCCACGCCGTAGTGCAGACGGGCTTCCTGAAGTTCAGCGGCTTCACGGCCTGGCTGGCCTGGTTGTTCGTGCACATCTTTTTTTTGATCGGCTTTCGCAATCGGTTCTTCGTCTTTTTGCAATGGACCTGGTCGTACATGACCTTCGGCCGCGGCGCGCGCCTCATAACTTCGCGGAACTGGACGTCCGCACGTCGACGGGACCTCATGGGCCGATACGAGGCCGCCTTCGAACGCAAAATGTCCGCGCGAAAAAAAGGCGGCGGTTCCAAACGCGACGGTGTGGCCGCGAAGAAACGTGTTTCGAAGAAAAAGAGCGCACGTAAGGTTTCGAAGAAGAAAGGTTAGTGCGATGGAGCATCCCTGGCGCTTGTGGTTCGCGGCTCTTATCTTGTTGATCCTCCATGCTTTTCTCCGCGATGCTTCGCGTCAGCGATTGGAGCGATGGCCGAAGGCCAGGGGCTGACCAAAAAGTGGCCTGCCAGAAGAGATAGGGCATTCATTTTATTGGGGGGAGCTCCGCTCCCCCTGGCTCCGACCCGCGTCGCTACGCGAACGCCCGGGCCTCGCCTTCGGCGAACGGCTCACCCTCCGGGCAAGCCTGTCCCGGGCTCGCGGTTCTCCGCCACCCCCTCGGTGTGCAGGCTCCGTTCGCAGCTCATTCTTTTAACATTATGGGCAAGATAGAACAACCCGGCGTCGGCTTGTGCGCCGGCAAGGCCCCGGGTTACATACCGGCGCCGCTTTTGATTGAATTTGCCGTCTCCGAAAACGGTTTCCACAGCATGGCCCCGCATTCGTTGAAACTCACGACCCTGCGGGCTGTTAAGATTCTCTCGTGTGATGTTACGCAGCCTCTCCAGATTCGGACGCACGGTCAGCGTGCCGGAACTACCCGGCGTGCATTTCTGCCGTAACGGACACTGTATGCAATCCGGAGGCGCGCTGTACTCACGGCTGTGCTCCACATACCCCGTGCGACTCAGACGACTCTTCGTTCGCTGAAAAGGCAAACGTCCCCCGGCCGGGCAGGTATAGACGTCACTGAATTCATCATACGAAAAACGGTTCAAGCGTACACGTTCTTCATTCCATTTTGGAGATCTTTCACGAGCGTAGTGACTGTATTTTGCATAGCTCCGGATGCCGTGTCGTTCGAGGTACGCGAGGTTTTCTTCCGTACCGTAAGCGCCGTCGGCAATCACGGCTTCTGCCTCGGGGAGATGTTCGCGGACACTGTCCATCAATTCCGGGAAGCTTACCGGATCGCTGCCGTTGTCGCTGACAACATACGCCGTAACGAAAAGATTCGATACCGCGATGCCCTCGTTATAACCGGGCCGCATGATGCCGTCTTTCATGCGCATCGGCCGGGCGTCATGATCCGTGCGCGAACAGCCATTGCGATTTTGCAGGATTTCCCGCTGTTTTTCGTACTTTTCGCGCCGGCGTTCTAACTCACGCGTTCTGCGGAGTTTTTTTTAGTGTCTGCGGCAGTCTCCGCATCTATCCGGTCGGCTTTGAGCGCCGCGTTTGTAGATTCAACCAACGATTGCAGCGCTTCCGGAGAAACTCTGCCGCGCTCCATCTCCTCCAGATCGCGTTCGCCGTATTCGAGATCTTCGGCTTCGCTCAATGCTTTGATGTGTTTGAAGAGTTCATCGAGTTCCGTCTGGATTTCGGTAAGCTTACGATCCGCGGTCTTGCGCCAGTAAAAACGATGCCGGTTCGCGTTTGCTTCCATCTTCGTGTGATCCACAAATACTTCGCGACCGGTAATGACTCCCTCATCCAGCGCGAACATTACGATCTGTTGAAAGATCGAACGCATCGGCTTCTCCAGGCGTTTGCGAAACAGATTCAACGTCCGAAAGTCCGGTCGCTGACTGCCGCTGATCCAGAGAAATGTAATGTTCTCGCGCAGGGCTTTTGCCAGTTGCCGGCCCGTGTAAATTCGGTTGAGATAACCCAGCACCCAGACCTTGAGCATCATGCGCGGATCATACGCACTCGTGCCGCCGCCGCGATAGGCAGTGTAGAGTTCACTGAGGTCCATCCTGTCAATCAACTCGCTGACAATCCGTGCCAGATGCCCCGGCTCCACGTAGTCTTCTGTACTCGGCGGGAAAAGATAACTCTCGTTTTGAACATACGGCTTGAACTTCTGCGTCCTGGGCTTTCGCGAGGCACCGCTCAATTCGGTCGTTTCAGGGAAAAGTTCGTCTGCGTGCGGATCTGACATGGGCAGAGCCTCAACCGGCCGTCGCCTTTTTCCAGGAATTTTCGTTGTGTCAAGTCCGTATCCAGGACCTTTTTGGTCAGCCCCCGGAGCGAAGCATGGAATCGGCGGAGCCGATTCCCCACCCGACGACGCGTAAGACGCGTCGCTACTTTCACTTCGCGGAAAGCGCGGTCGCCCGGCCGCTTCCGACGCGGCCGGGCGAGACGCCCAAAAAGAAACCGGGCAATCCCCTTACCACCTCGGGTCGTCTACGAATCACAGATCCCCACGAAACAATCTTCACAACCGCGCTCCCAACCTCACATCCTTCCGTTAAAATTAACAGCACCGAAACACACCCGCGCAAATGCAACTTGCCGGGCAGCCCTGCCGCCAGAATTCGTCCATAACGCACATTAGCGCGCCGGCACAACCATGGAAATCCGTAACATCTCAATCATCGCCCACGTCGACCACGGCAAGACGACCCTTGTCGACGGCCTGCTCGACCTCACGGGGTCGCTGGCCTCCAAAGAACGCACCGACCGCGTCATGGACAGCATGGACCTGGAACGCGAGCGGGGCATTACCATCAAAAGCAAGAATGCTTCCATCGATTACAAGGGCACGAAGATCAACATCATCGACACCCCGGGCCACGCCGACTTCGGCGGCGAAGTCGAGCGGGTCCTGTCCATGGCCGATACGTCGCTCTTGCTCGTCGACGCCTTCGACGGACCCATGCCGCAGACGCGTTTTGTTTTGCAAAAGAGCCTCGCGCTCGGCCATCGGCCCATCCTGGTCATCAACAAAATCGATCGTGACGGCGCGAACCCCGACATGGTCCTCGACAAAGTCTTCGATCTCTTCGACGAACTCGGCGCCACTGCCGAACAACACGACTTCCCCGTGGTCTACTGCTCCGCCAAGATGGGCTTTGCTTCGCTGGAACTCGAACGCGCCGGCACCGAGGACAAAGACTTCACGCCGCTGCTGGATCTCGTACTGAAACACGTGGGACCGTCCGCCGAGGGCAAAGAGAACGAGCCCGTGCAGTTCCAGGTCATGAACCTCGACTACGATTCGTTCGTCGGTCGCCTGGGCGTGGGCCGGGTCTTTCAGGGTACGCTCAAGGTCGGCGAGACCGTGAAGATTCTGCATCAGGGCAGCGGCAAAGACGAAGAGTTCCGCGTCTCGAAGCTGTACGGCTTCGCGGGCATCAAACGCGTGGAGGTGGATCACGCCGGGGCCGGAGACATCGTGGCGCTGGCCGGTCGCGAGGACGTCTACATCGGCGATACCATCACCCATCCCGAGCACCCGAACGCCCGCCCGCCCATTACCGTGGACGAGCCGACGGTGAGCATGGGCTTTCTCGTAAACGATTCGCCCTTCGCCGGCCGCGAGGGCAAGTTCGTCACCACGCGGCAAATCCGCGAACGTTTGCTGCGCGAAACGCTGACCAACGTCGCGCTCCGCGTGAACGACGACCCGCAGCGTCCGGATCGTTTCGTGGTGCAGGGCCGGGGCGATCTGCATCTCGCCGTGCTCATCGAAACCATGCGTCGCGAAGGCTACGAACTCCAGGTCTCGCGCCCGGAAGTCATCGTCAAAGAGATCGACGGCAAGAACTACGAACCCGTCGAGGAAGTCGTCATCGACGTGGACGAGGAATACAGCGGCGCGGTGATCAACGAACTGAACCGTCGCAAGGGCACCATGCGTTCCATGGAAACGACGGCCCACGGAACCACGCGCGTCGAATACATCGTCCCCACGCGCGGTTTGATCGGCTTTCGCAGTTACGTACTGACCGAGAGCCGCGGCACGGCGGCGCTCACGTCGCGTTTTCTCGAGTATGCTCCGTACGCCGGCGAGATCCCCGGTCGCAAGAACGGCGCACTGGTTTCCATGGAAACCGGTGAAACCGTGCCGTTCGCTTTGTGGAACATTCAGGAACGCGGCACGTTGTTCGTCGGCTCCGGCATTCCCGTGTATGGAGGCATGGTCCTCGGCGAATGCGCGCGGGAAAACGATCTGGACGTGAATCCGTGTAAGGAAAAAAAGTTAACGAACATCCGCGCCGCCGGATCGGACGAAGCCGTGCGTCTCACGCCGCCGCGTCAAATGAACCTCGATCGTT
This sequence comes from Leptonemataceae bacterium, assembly GCA_965227295.1. Taxonomy (GTDB): domain Bacteria; phylum Spirochaetota; class Leptospiria; order Leptospirales; family Leptonemataceae; genus JANSYA01. The sequence continues at coordinate 2,924,200 of OZ245742.1, forward strand.
CCATCGAATTCATCGACGACGACGAACTCGTGGAAGTAACACCGCACAGCATCCGCATCCGCAAGAAGTACCTCGATCCGAACGAACGAAAGAAAAAAGCGAAACAGAAGGCCGCTGCGGCGGCCGGCTGAGTTCGTCCTCATCGAAACCGGGGCCGACGGCTCCGGTGCGGATCGTGGCATGCTTTTTCGCGATCCGGTGGAAGTCGTTCGGTGTTACGATCCGACCGAAGTGCCCGCGGCCCTGGCGCGTCTGGATCGCGCGCTCTCGGATTCCCTCTACGTTGCCGGCTACATCCACTACGATGCCCTGCCGCATCACGGCGCGGTGCCGGCCGGGCGGCAGTCGATCCCGCTGGTCCATTGTCTCGTCTGCGATCGACCGGAGCCGGTGGACGTCGCCGCCTTTCTTCGAGAGCAAACGAACTTCGAGTACCGGGAGGACGGTGTCCCCGTTCCGCGGCAGCGCCCGGCGGAGTACAGCCTCACCGACGCCGCCGATCGCCTGCCGGGCCGCGAGGAACAACAGCGCTTCATGCGCAGCGTCGAACGCATTCGTGAGGATATCGCCGCGGGTCGCGTCTACCAGGTGAACTACACGCGACGCAACCGCTTCGATTTTTCCGGCGACGCCCTGGCCCTGTATCAGGAGTTGCGCCGGCATCAGCCCACGCCGTACTCGGCTTACATCGAACACCGGGACGGCGCCGTGCTGTCGTTCTCGCCGGAGCTGTTCTTTGCCCTGCACGAAAGCGAGGAATCCTTAAGTGCGTCGGAGTTACGATTAGAGACGCGTCCCATGAAAGGGACCGCGCCCCGGCATCCGGACCCCGGCATCGACGCGGAAATCCGGGACGGCCTGGCCGCCGACCCCAAGAACCGGGCGGAGCTGGCGATGATCGTCGATTTGCTGCGCAACGACCTCGGCCGACACGCCAAGTTCGGCGGCGTCGAAGTGCCGCCCGACCTCCTGTTTCGTTGCGAAACACATCCCACGCTGCACCAGATGACCGCAACGATCCGCGCGCGCTTCGACGTGCGCACGCACGGCGAGCGTTTGTTTCAAAAGATTTTTCCCGCCATTTTTCCGTGCGGTTCCATTACCGGTGCGCCGAAGCTGGCCGCGCGTAAGATCATCGCCGAACTCGAGGACGACGCGCGCGGAGTATACACCGGCGCCGTGGGTTACGCCCATCGTAGCGACGCGCGCTTCAACGTGGCCATCCGCACCCTCGAAATCCGCGGCGAGCGTGCGTCGTACGGCAGCGGTTGCGGCATCGTATGGGACTCCGTTCCCGAAGACGAGTATCGCGAGTATTTATTGAAGCAATCGTTTCTGCGCCCGGCCGTGGACGGCTTTGCGTTGATTGAAACGATGTTCGTCCGCGAGCAGGGCGCCGCCGCGCCGGAAGATCGCGTGTTGTTCTTAGAAGAACATTTGCAAAGGTTAGCAGGATCCGCCGGTCGTTTCGGATTCCCGGCGGAGCGTAGAGCGTCGGTGGCGGCGATTCTGGCGGAACTGGCGCTGTATCCCGATCGCCGCCGGCTGCGTCTCCGCGTGGATCGTCGCGGACACGTTCGCGTCGATAGCAGCGCCTGGGAGCGCGACTTTGTTCCGCTGGAAGAACACTTTCGTGCGCCGGAAGTTCGCCTCACGACGGCGAGCGAGCCCGTGTGGGCCGACAACATCTTTCGGCGCCACAAAACCACGGAGCGCGGGATTTACAATCGCGGCCTGGCCGAAGCGCAGGCCGCCGGTTTCGACGACGCCGTTTACGTCAACGAGGCCGGAGAGGTGGTCGAGACATCGATCGCGAATCTATTGATTCTTACGCCGGAAGGTCGCTGGCTCACCCCCCACGAAGACTGCGGTGCGTTGCGCGGCGTGTATCTGGAAGTGCTGTCACGGTCCTTAACTATCGAACAAGTAAAGTTAAACCTCGCGGACGCCCTGGCCGCGGGTCGCTGGTTCGTCGTAAACTCACTGCGCGGTGTTTCTAAGGTATCCGAAGTTCGCAGGGGGGCTGAGCTGAAGAGCCAGGGTAACTAAGTTCTTTTTGGGCGCGTCGGCGCTTCGCGCCGACCGCGCTGCTCCGGGCTCGCTAATCGCTCGGCCTCGCCTTCGGCGAGTCGGCCGCTTTGCGGCCCCCTCCGCATCGCTCGCGCGAAGAGCCGTGAATCACAAGCGCCAGGCGTGCTTCGGGCGCCCAAATAGATTTTAGCCGATATACCTTATCATCTCGGGCCGTTTCCGGGCCGCAGATCAGCCGAATTCGCCCCGGTGTGTACGTTGACGCCCCGCGCGGCCGGAAAAAACTGGCACGGACCGAAGCGTTGCGAGGATGGCCGAGAGCACCACACAGGGGCCGCCGCCGTTAGAACGGGTGCGGATGCAGGTACCGTCTCATCCGCGCTATGTGAGCTTTGCCCGCGATTCGATCTACCGGCTCTGCCGGCAACACGGCTTTTCCCCGGCCGGCGCCTTTGACCTTAAAATCGTGGCGGGTGAGGCCCTGACGAACATCATCAAACACGCGTACAACGGAAAAACCGACCAGGCCATCTTCATCGAAGTACTCATGTTCAGAAATTACATCGAGATGCGTTTTCGAGACATGGGCGAGCAGCGGCCGATTACGGCCCGGCACGCCCACGATCTTTCGGACTACCGCGAGCGCGGTCTCGGCGTGTACCTCATCAGCCAGCTTACGGACTATCATTACTACAACCAGGCGCGCCGCATCGGCACCGAACTGGTCGTGAAGAAGAGGATCGGCTGATGGCGTTCGAACTGCTGGACCTCAAGCCGCGTAATCCGTTCCTCTCCGTCGCCCTGGACGAGGCGCTCTGTCGTTACGTGGCGCGCACCGGGGGCACCGGCGGTCTGCGGCTCTGGTCGAATCCTCAGTCGATCATTTTCGGTCGCACGTGCGATGCCGCAAAGAACATCAAAGACCCCCAGGCCGTGCTGAACGTTTCGCACAAACGTTCGCGCTGGTCCACGCAGCCCATGTTGCTGCGGCGCGCATCCGGCGGGGGCACGGTCTTACACGGGCCGGGCAATCTGAACTACAGCATCTTCGTATCGTTAGGCCGTTATCCGGAAATGTTTTCGCTGCGCCATTCGTACGAGGCACTGCTCGGCATCGTGGCGCGCGCGCTGGAAGCCCAGGGCATCCCGGCACACTTTCGCGGCCAGTCGGACCTCGTCATCGAAACGCCGCTCGGAGAACGAAAGATCTCCGGCAACGCGCAGTTTCGCAAACACAACGTCCTGGTCTTGCACGGCACGCTGATTACGCGCGGCGAACTCATCGAACAAATCAGCGAGATGCTGCCGCATCCGCCGAAGGAACCGGAGTACCGGGCCGGCCGGGAGCACCGGCAATTCCTGGGCAGCCTCCCGGATTCCTTCGATATTTCCGCATTTTATCATTGCCTCTCCGGAGAATTCCGGAGTCTCCTCGGCGTAGATCGTCTCGTGGCCCTTTCGACAAAGGCTCGCCGTGAGGTCTACGGTCTGGCCCGGGCCCTCGTTTATGAGTACTATGCAGGTCGAGAGTGGATCCTCGACGGCAGTGCCAGACACGGCAAACGTCCGGCGGCCGACAGCCGTGAACAAGAAACAACACCGGCCGGTCTTCTGAACCGCGATGCCGGCTGAGCGCCTACAATTTGCACTTAATACAGCCATCATGCTGATTCACTGAATACAAGGAGTTTCATTATGTCCGATACCAAAGCCGTACTGCGCAGCAAAGCCCACGTCGCCGAAGTCGATCCGGAAACCTACGAGATCCTGGTCAACGAGGACCGGCGCCAGCAGAACAACCTGGAGATGATCGCGTCCGAGAACTTCGTCAGCCGCGCGGTGCTCGAGGCCTACTCTTCCACGTTCACGAACAAGTACGCCGAGGGTTATCCGGGCAAGCGGTACTACAACGGCTGCGAGAACGCCGACGCCATCGAAAGCCTCGCCATCGAGCGCTTAAAGAAACTCTTCGGCGCGAACTTCGCCAACGTGCAGCCGCACTCCGGCGCTCAGGCGAACACCGCGGTCTTTCAAGGATTCCTGAAAGCCGGCGATACCTTCATCGGCATGGACCTGGCCCACGGCGGCCACCTTTCTCACGGATCTAAAGTGAACTTTTCCGGACGTTACTTCAACGTCGTTTCGTACGGCGTGCGTCAGGACGACCATCGCATCGACTACGACGCCCTGCACAAGCTCGCGAAAGAAAACAAACCGAAGCTCATCATCGCCGGTTTCTCGGCTTACCCGCGCGTCCTCGACTTCGCGAAGTTTCGGGAGATTGCCGACGACGTGGGCGCGGTGTTACTCGCGGACATTGCGCACATCGCCGGTCTTGTGGCCGTGGGCGAACATCCCACGAGCGTCGGCGTCGCGCACATCACCACGTCCACCACGCATAAGACACTCCGCGGTCCGCGCGGCGGTCTCATCCTTTCAAACACGGAAGAACACAACAAACTCATGAACTCCCGGGTCTTCCCCGGTACCCAGGGCGGGCCGCTCATGCACGTCATCGCGGCCAAGGCCGTGGCCTTCGGCGAGGCGCTGCGCCCGGACTTCAAAGACTACATCGTGAAAGTGAAAGCGAATGCAAAAGTGCTCGCGGAGACCTTTCTGGAACGCGGCCTGGACGTGGTCAGCGGCGGCACGGACAATCATCTCGTGTTGCTCGATGTAACGAAGAGCGGTGCCACCGGCGCCGTGGCCGCGGACGCCCTGGACGAAGTGGGCATCACCGCGAACAAAAACGGCATCCCGTTCGATCCGCATCCGCCGGCGGTTACCAGCGGCGTGCGCTTCGGTTCACCGGCGCTCACCACGCGCGGCTTCGGCACCGACGAGTTCCGTCAGGTCGGCCACCTCATCTGCGATTTGTTGAGCAACGTCGAGGACGAAGCCACCCGCGGTCGCGTGCGCGACGGCGTGCGGGAACTCACGCAACGATTCCCCATGGATCGTTTTCGGCTGGATTGAAGATCCAGGCAAAGAGTAACTCATATAAAGTTAGGGAGCCTTCGATTTTAGCTTAAAAATAAGGAGTTTAGTCTGTTTTTATTATGGGCGCGTCGCCTTCGGCGACCGGGCTTTCCAGGGCTCCGCTATCGCTGCGGTCCTTCGCGCTCCGCGCTACGGACTCGCGCTTGACGCGCGACCCTTCCAATCCCTCGCGCGAAGACCGGGCCATCTGGCGTTTTTTTGATGCAAAGGGGCCTCTTGCGGGCTTTTTAGTCGGCCCCCGCAGCGAAGCGGACGCCCGGAACGGATAACCTGACCCACCACACCATCGTTCGGGTCGGCCACGAGCTACCAATACTGCAATTAAGTACTTGCCCCACCTCCGATGTACGATAAACTGAGTTAAAGGGCGAAGTATGCCCTGACAATTTACGGAGGTTGCATTGGCAAAACGGAGATATCATCGCCCGCCGCCGCGTGAGCGCGAGCCCCGCATCAATCAGCGCATTCGAGTACCGAAGTTGCGTGTCATTGTGGACGGAGAAGCACGAATCATTCCCACCGAGGAAGCCCTGCAAATGGCGAAGGCCCAGGGGCTGGATCTGGTGGAGGTCTCGCCGGATCAAGATCCGCCGGTGGCCAAAATCATCGACTACGGAAAATATAAGTACGAGCAACAGAAGAAAAAGAAAGAGGCCGCTCGCAATCAGCATACCATTCACATCAAAGAAGTGAAGCTGCGGCCGAAGATCGCCGACCACGACTACGATCTCAAGCGTCGGAACGCCCACTCGTTCCTGGAAGCGGGTGACAAGGTCAAGGTAACGCTGCGCTTTCGTGGCCGGGAAATCACCCACCCGGAACTGGGCATGAAGCTCATGGACAAGCTCGCCAAAGATCTCACCGAGGTCGGCCAGGTGGAAGCCCCGGCCCGGCAGGACGGCCGGCAAATCGTCATGGTGCTTGCACCGCGGCCCGGCATGCGCAAGAAAGTGCAGGAGAAGCAAGGATCCGAGCAGGGCAAGAAGGGCGACGGCGGCGGCAAAGCGCCGAAGAAATCCGGAGACGAGCAGGGTGGCGGTAAAAAAGAAGTTGCCGGGCAACCCTCTTCTGAAACCGTGTCCGCTTCATAAGCAGGGAAAGTATGCCGAAGCTGAAGACCAACAAAGCAGCAAAGAAGCGCTTCCGGTTCACCGCGTCCGGAAAGGTGAAGCGTTCCAGCGCGAACGTGAACCACATTCTTACGAAGAAGAACATGAAACGCAAGCGGCAACTGCGCGGTACGACCATCGTGCACACCGCGGACGTAAAAGCAATCCGCGACCTTCTACCGAATCAGTAACAGTACAGGGCGCCGGCCCCGGGCCGGCGGACGTCAGGAATCATGAGAGCAACGAACGGAAAGATTCACAAGAATCGCCGCAACAAAATCCTCAAGCAGGCCAAAGGCTTTCGCGGAGCGCGGCATCGCCTCCAGAAAGCTGCAACCCAGGCCGTCCTCAAGGCCGGGCAGCATGCCTTCGTTTCCCGTCGCCAGAAAAAGCGGGAAATGCGCGCCCTCTGGATCGTGCGGATCAACGCCGCCGCCCGCGTGAACGGTGTTTCCTACTCGCAGCTCATCCATCGCCTTACGAAAGCGGGCGTGGCCATGGATCGCAAGGCCCTGGCCGACATGGCTTACGCCGATCCGGACGGCTTCAAACAACTCGTCGAGTCGGTCAGCTGAGTCGACGTAACGATTCTGCGACCCCCGGTCGCCGTAAAAATCCCGGAGCCCGCTCCGGGATTTTTTATGTACCGGCCGGTGCGGCTTTTCACCGCGGTCCCGATTTTCCCGCATTTTTCCCGGTCCTGACGGATTTTTATCCGAACCGGCGAAAAAAACTTCTTGTTTTCAGTCAATCGGCCGTCATTCACAGTAACGCGGTGTCGCCCCGACGCCGGTTCATTCTATAGCCAGTACTTGTAGAACTTAAGCTGCACAAATCAGGAGCACTGATTCATGATTACGATTGAACAACTGGACGAGCTGGAAGGCCGGATCCTTCGCGCGCTGGAACTCATCGGCGACCTTCGCTCAGAAAATTCCAGGTTGGAGTCGGAGAACGAAACCCTCCGCAAAGAGCACGACGAACTCAAACTCGCCCTCGAACAGAAAGAGAAAGAATTCAAAGAAGTCAAAGACAAGCTCGACGAGACCTCGCGTGAGCTGAACGAACTCAAGTCTCGCGAAGAAGTCCTCGAACGCAAGATCAACGAAATGCTCGGCAAGCTGTCGGACATGGGCGGCGGTGCCGCCGTGGCTTCGGCCGCTGCCGCTGCCGCTCCGGCTCCCACCCCGGAACCGGTGGCGCCGGCACCCGAACCTGAGCCCGCTCCGGAACCGGAACCGGTCGCCGAAGAACCGGCCCCGGCTCCCGCTCCGGAACCGCCCGCGGCCGCGCCGGCTCCCGCCTCCGACGAAGATGAGAGCGTGGTCATCATTGAAGACGATCTGCCCGAATCGAAGGCCGCGGAAACACCTGCCGCCGAACCGGCCCCGGACAAAGAAGACGAAATCATCATCCTGGACGACGATGACGACGACGTCATCCTCTCCGAGGAAACTCCGGTGGAATCGGTTGCGGCTCCGGAACCCGAACCCGCGGCTCCGGCCGTGGACGATTCTCCGGCCGCCTCCGCGGCCATGGTCGACGACGCCGACGATGAGATCATCCTGGAAGACGACGACGATTCCCTGGGAGTCTTCGACGTCGACGATGACGACGATTTCCTGATCGTTGAAGAAGACGCCTGATCCATACTTCACGGTGGTATGAAGAGGAGCGATGCCGGAGCAGAATGATGCGCAAAGTCCCGATGAGCGGGTCAGCGTAGAAATTCTCGGTGAGCGCTACGTCATTCGCGGGCACGCCGATCCCGGCTACATTGCCGAGGTCGCGCGGCTCGTGGACGAACGCATGCGTGAACTCCAGGGCTCCGCGCGGGGCATCAACCGCAGTCGCCTGGCCGTGCTCACCGCCATCAACCTGGCCGACGAACTTTTACAGGAACGCGACCGCGATTCGGAAGAGCGCCACGAATTCGACGAGGTCACCGCGCGTACGCGGCAGTTGATAACACTGCTGGATGAGGGCTTGATCGGGGACGCGGGCGAGAACGTTTGAGTCGGCCCGAAGAGGGTGAGACCGCCTGTGCCGGTACTGCAAGATTTTTGGGACCCTGTACAAACAGGTGGGTTTCCTATCGACGCCTTCAACCTTCCCCGCGGGGGCCTGGCATCCCGCGCCGAACTCCGGAATCCCGTATTAAGAGAGTTGGCCCAAAAATTTTGTGTTCCCGAGCACCGCAGTCTCAGAGGTAAATTAGCGAAGTAAGGCCGCGGTGGTCAAGTAAGTCCCAGGCGGTGGTCTCTCGTTCGGCATGCTGGAAAAAATCGAAGCACGACGGCTGGCCCGCGCGGCCTGGAAAGATTTCCTGCGCGAGCCGGACCGAATAGAACGCCTCGGCGCATTGTTGCGCGCGGAACTTGTGAGTGCCCGCGGTCGCCTGCTGATCTACCTCGCCCTGCCGGATGAATTCGATCTCCTGCCCTGGCTTCGCGAGTTGCCGGAATCGGTGGAACTCTTTGCGCCGGTCACTTTTGCCGATCGTATGGAGTTTCGCCGCTTCTTGTTGAAAAGCGATCGGGCCGTGCCCGGGTATCGAAACGTTCCCGGCCCGTCGCCGCGGGCCGAGGCCCTGGCCTGGCCGCTGCAACCGGAGGACGTTGCCGTGATTCCCTGCCTCGGCGTGAATGATCGCGGTTTTCGTCTGGGCCGGGGCGGAGGATACTACGATCGTATGCGCGCGGAGCTTATGCCGGCGCGGCGCATCGCGCTTTTGCCGCGCGAGTTAAGTGTTATGTCGTTCGCGGAAGAGGCGCACGATTTACAACTGAACGATATTCTAACGGACGGGGGAATCGTCCGAAGATAAATATTGTTGTTCCCCCTGGAACTCGCTCTGTATACTGTCCCGGACTCAAGCGCATGGACTACGGCAAACTCATACCCGGCGTCGAATTTCTCGGCGATAACCCCGATGAAGAAGGCGCCGGCGAAGACATTCATCAGTTTTTAACCTTCGCCGTGGCCGGTGGTGAGTACGGCATCGACGTCCTCGACACCCATGAAATCCTGAAGCCCGTGCTCGTTACGCGGCTGCCGAACGTAGAAGACGACGTCCTGGGCGTCATCAATTTACGCGGAAACATCATCCCCATTATCGATTTGAATCGCAAGTTTCGCGGCGAGTTCAGCGTCGTGGACGTGCAGTCGCGCATCATCGTCGTTCACCATCGTGGCAAGTACACCGGACTGTTGGTGGATCGGGTCCTGGAAGTCGCCCAGGTGCCGGAGTCCGGCCTGGAAGGCTCCGAGGTGCGCGGCCTGTCGAACGAGTACATCGAGGGCGTGGGTCGCAGCAAGGAGCGCCTGTTTCTGATCCTGAACCTGGACATCATCATCAATCGTCCCGCGGCGGAAATCCAGGAGGCACAGAGCTGATGTCCGACAGCAATCAGGAACGGTACCTCGACATCTTCCTCGAAGAGGCGTCCGAGCAAATCGACAATCTCAACGAGAGCCTGCTGCGCCTCGAAAAAGAAGGCGCTCAGGACGGAATCATCAACGAACTCTTTCGCAGCGCGCATACGCTGAAATCGGCGGCGGCTTTCGTCGGCTTCGATCGCCTCAGCGCGCTCTCGCACAGCATGGAGGATCTGCTCCAGAAGGTTCGCGACGACGAACTGCAAATCAGTACCGAACTGGCGAACCTCTTTTTTCAGATTGTAGACCGCATTCGCTCGTTTCTTTCGAAGGTTTCCGCGGGTCAGGAAGCGCCGGAGGAATTCGACGATCTTACCCAGGCCATCGAGAGTTACGCCGCCGGTGGCGGATCCGTCGCGCAAAGTACATCTGAGCAAAAGTTAGCGGACCCGCCGCCCGCCGCTCCCGCGGTTACGGCCGAACCGGCAGGTGCCGCTGCGCCCGCGGAGTCGTCGCCGCCCGCTGCATCGACCGCGTCCGCAAGCGGCGGCGATAAAATGGAATTCATCCAGCTCAGCGCGGAAGAAGAAGAGGAACTGCGTTCTCTCGCCGGGAGTAAGAACATCTTCGACGGCTGCGTCCGCCTGGACCGCGATTCGGCCATGAAGAACATGCGCTACCTGCTGCTCTTCGAAAATCTCAAACGCGAGGCGAATCTCTTTCGCTCGCATCCCGGGTCGGAGGCCCTGGAAGGTGACGAGGACATTGAGGCCCTGCGGTTCATCGTCTACGGCGACATCGATCGGGCGAAGCTCGCTGCCGTCTGCCAGGTGGATATGGTGGAAGAAGTCCGCCTCGCGGAGCACGCCGTGCCCGGAGCGGCACGCCGCCGCCAGGACATGGACAGCGGCCAGGAATCCCGCATTCAATCCAAGAACATCAAGGTGTCGTCCGAGAAGATCGACTACCTCATGAACAACGTCGGCGAGTTGGTCATCATCAACTCGGGTTTGCAGAAGATCTACGAAGACATGCAAACGAACATGGGCGAATCGGCGGCCCTCTCCGAACTCAAAAACAAGATCGACCAGGCCGAGCGCATTGCCCGCGATTTGCAGTCGGGTATCATGAAGACGCGCATGATCCCGGTGGGGCTGGTCTTTCATCGCTTCACGCGACCGGTGCGGGACCTGTCTCTGGAAATGAACAAGGACGTGGAGCTGGAGTTCCACGGCGAAGACACCGAACTCGACAAGAACATCATCGACGCCCTTTCGGAACCGCTGTTGCACCTGCTGCGGAACTCCATGGACCACGGCATTGAATCGGCGGAAGAGCGGGCGAAGACCGGCAAACCCCCCGCCGCGAAACTTGCACTCAACTCGTATCAGAGCGGGAACAACATTATCATCGAGGTCTCCGACGACGGCCGCGGCCTCAATCGCCAGCGCATCTTTCAGCAGGCCGTGAAGAAAGGCCTGGTGAACCCCGACGCGGACCTGCGCGACGAAGAAGTCTACGACTTAATCTTTCACTCCGGCTTCTCCACGGCGGACGCCGTGACCGACATCAGCGGCCGCGGCGTGGGCATGAACGTCGTAAAGAAGATGGTCGAAGACTTTAAGGGCAACGTGCAGATTGTCTCCACTCCGGGCCAGGGCACCACGTTTCTGCTGTCGTTCCCGCTGACGCTGGCCATCTTTTCGGCCATCATTGTTTCGCTGAAAGACGAAGAATACGCCTTCCCCCTGGCCGATGTCGTGGAAACCATTAAGGTCTCCCAGGATGAAATTACGTCTTTGCAGGGCCGCGACATCATTAACCTGCGCGGCGACATCCTGCCGGTCTTTCACCTGGGCGAGATCATGGGTTTCCCGCCGGAAGAGGAAGTCGAAGAGTTCCCCGTGCTCATTGCCATGTCAGCGAACCGCAAGGTCGGCTTCATCGTCGACGGACTCAACGGCAAACGTGAAATCGTAATCAAATCTCTGGAGCAAAACTTCAAGAGTGTGCGCGGACTCATCGGCGCGTCGATCATGGGGGACGGCCGCATCATCATGGTCGTCGACGTCCAGGGCCTGCTGGACATGACCCAGCGGCGCGGCCTCAAGGAACTGCCCGGGCGCCAGCTCGAAGAAGTCCACGACGCCACCGAAGCTTACGCTGCGGTGCAGGCCTACAACGAACGCGTGGCGGAGCTGATCGAACAGCAACGCCAGTCGGCCATGGAATGGGAGTTCGGTTTCGACGAGGAGCTCGCTGAAGAGCGTCGCAAAGTCGAAGCCCAGGCCCTGGCCACCGGCGTCGCCGCGGGAACGTCCGCTCCCGCCCCGGCGGCGATTCCGGCGGACTCCCGGGCCGGCGACAGCCGCGACACGTCCCGGATGATGCGCGACGAAATGGAGCGCCGCCCGGACTCCGGCGGCTCCGGACGCGCCGATACCATTCCCGCGCGCCCCGTGGCGCCCATGCCTGGAGAAGCGGCACCGGCGGCGCCCGCTCCGGAGAAAGAACGCGCCGCGCCCCTGCGCGAACTCTCCGAAGAGGATTATCAAAAATTGTTTTCATTGATCAGCACCGGCATGACCAATGCCGGCGGGGTTCTGTCCCAGTTGCTCGGCGTGAAGGTCGAGGTCTCCGTTCCGGAGTTCAAGACCATGGAGTACTCCGATCTCCGCGGCCACATGCCGAAGGGCGGTCTGCTCGCTTCGGCGGTGGAGGCCGAGGAGGGCATGGACGCCGTCGTCCTTTTGGTCTTCGACGAAACCACCGGTTACCAGGCGGCAGGGGATCTCATGGGCGTCCCGCAGGAGCAATGGGGGCCGGACGGCATCAGCGACGAGGACCTGGGGTCCGTGCTCATGGAGTTGATCAACATCGTCGGCGCCAGCGTTTTGAACGAGATGTCCAACAAGACCGGCCTGACCATTACGCCGACGGTACCCGAGTTCCGGCGCGGCGACTCCGAAAAGATCGTGCAGTGGATCGACGAAAAAGAAGGCAAGGGTGCCGAAGCCCGCGGCCTCAAAGTGCTCTACATCACCGCCGACTTCTTCCGCCAGGACCTGGAGTTCCTGGGACGACTGTTCATGATTCCGTCGTCACGCTCCCTGGCCAGAGTGGTAAACAAACTCTGAACGACCGGTTTACTTTTTAATTAATTCATCTATGACCTTTCGCATCCTACTCGTGGACGACAGTCGCCTCACCCGGCGCATCGTCTCAGATGTACTTACAGGCATAGACGGCGTGAGCATTGCCGGGGAGGCGGGCAACGGCAAGGAGTGCCTGGAGTTTCTGCGTACCCATGCGGTTCCGGATTTGATCATCATGGACGTGGAGATGCCCGAACTGGACGGCATTGCCACGCTGAAGATGATGCAGCAGGAAGGCCTGAAAGTACCCGTGCTCATGCTCTCCGTGCTGACCCAGGCCGGAGCCTTTACCACGTTTCGCGCTCTCGATCTGGGCGCCCTGGATTTCGTACCCAAGCCCGGTCCCGACAGTGACCTGGGCGTGGAACAGATTGAAAGTCTGCTGAAGAATCGTGTGCAGGAAATCATTCAGAGTCGTCAGGATACCGGCCCGGCCCGGCCGGTACCGGCGGTTTCCGGTTCGCCGGACGGCACCGCGCCCCGGGTCAACCTGTCCACGCCGGCCGTGCCCGGACAGTACGATGTGTTGCTCATCGGCGCTTCGACGGGCGGCCCCCAGGCGCTTCAGGAAATCTTCCGCAATCTTCCGCAAAACTTTCCAGCACCGGTCATCCTTGTGCAGCACATGCCGCCGTTTTTTACGGCGGCCTTCGCGGATCGTTTGAACAATCTCGGCTCACTTTCGGTAGTGGAAGCGATCAGCGGGATGCCGCTCAAGCCGGGTCACGCCTACGTGGCGCCGGGAAATCGACACCTGCTCGTTACAACGAACGGTGACGAAGTTCTTACGGAACTGAACGATGATCCGCCGCTGCGCGCGCATAAACCGGCGATTGACAGGACACTGCTGTCCGTGGTAGACGCCTACGGTGGACGGGCCGCGGCGCTGATCATGACCGGAATGGGTCGAGACGGCGTCGAAGGCGCGCAGGCGCTCTGCCGGGCCGGGGGCTTCGTCCTCGCGCAGGATGAGGCGTCCAGTGTTGTGTACGGCATGAACCGCCGGGCGGTGGAAGCCGGAGTGGTGCACGAAGTGGTACCGCTAAAAAATATAGTTGAAGTTCTATCCAGATATTTTCCTTAGACGGGAGGGGTATACTGTGGCTCGCGTGCTCATAGTTGATGATGCAAAATTTATGCGTACTCTGGTGCGGGATGCTTTAACCGCGGCAGGGCACGAGATCGTCGGAGAGGCCGAAAACGGCAATCAGGCGGTCGCCATGTATGACGAAACCAAACCGGATCTTGTGACCATGGACATCACCATGCGCGAGAAGGACGGTCTGGAGGCTGCTCAGGAGATTCTCTCTAAAGACGGAGCGGCGCGCATCATCATGGTTACGGCTCTCGGTCAGGAGGATCTCCTGGCGAAGGCCATCAAAATGGGCGTAAAGGACTTTGTAGTCAAACCGTTCCCGCCGGAGCGTCTCCAGCAGGCCGCGGCGAAAGCCCTGAGCTGATCCGGCCTCTCTAATCACATCACCGGTACTCGTAAACGAGCGTTGGGCGTGCTTTCGCACGGACCGGAGAATAGCTATCTTATGTCCAGGCCCGAGAACGAAGGCGATGCCGATGTGCAGAGCGTTGTCGACGCTCCTGCCGATGATCCGTCCCCGGCAGTGCCGGAGGCGGACGGGGACTTGAATCGTCCGGCCGAAACAGCTTCCGATACAGACGCAACGGAAGCCGAAGCCGGCGAGGCCAGCGCAGAAAACGGCGAGCAAGGCGAGGGCGGCGTTCGCGATCCCCTCGACGAATTTCCCGTTACCTGGATGAACCAGGAAGGGGAGCCCGAGCAGGGCCCGCTCTATGTCCTCTGGGAACTGATCGAAAGCTATCGCGTCGATATCTTCGAAGTCTCGCTGCATCGTATCACCGAGGACTTTCTTCAATTCTTACGGCGTGCTGAGGAGCTGCGCGTGGAGCTGGCCTCCTCGTTTGCGGTCATGGCCTCGCGCCTCATCTATTACAAAAGCCGCGCGCTGTTGCCCGATCCCGGTTTCGAAGAGGCCGACGACGAAGCCCGCATGCCGCCGGAACTCGTACAGCAGCTTTTGGAGTACCGCAAGTTTCAACTGGCGGCGGAGAATCTGCGCCAGTTGGACGAGACCTCGGCGGGCATGCTGAGCCGGAAGACCGGCCTCGTTCCTCACACCGGTAGCGACGACTCCAACGAGTGGCTGGATGTAAGTCTGGTGGACTTGATCCAGGCCTACTCGAACCTTCTCAATCGCCACACGGAAGAAGAGGTCGAGGAGGAGCGCTACGAGATCGAGATGGAAGAGTTCTCGGTCGCCGACAAGTCCGAGTACCTGCGCGGTCTCTTACAGGAGAACCAGTCCTTCTCGTTCGACGAACTCTTTGAGAACATCGAGGAGATGTCCCGGGGCGAAATCATTGCGACGTTCCTGGCGCTGCTCGAGATGACCAAGCAGGGGGAAATCATCCTGCGCCAGAAAGCCAACTTCGAAGAGATTCGCGTCTTCAAAAAGAGCGTGCTCGTCCGCTGACAATCGAAATCGTGGCTGGAATCATGATGGTCGAGCAAAACGAACAGAGCGACGAAGACGAACTGGATCGCCAGGACGAAGAGCACGACGACGGCGACGTCCAGGCCGCGTCCGCGGACGACGAGGCGGAGCACGACCCCGAACAGGGCGAGCTGGTCCGGGTGCCGGTCAGCGAGAGCGCGGACGCCGGCCTGCCGGAGCACCGCGAACTCACCGCCGAGGAAATGGACTACTACCGCGGCCTCCTCGAAGCAGTGATCTTTATGGGCACCGAACCGGTGTCGCTTTCCGTGCTGGCGAAACGCGCCCAGCTCGATCGCGTGAACGCCCGCATCCTGGTGGACTCACTCATCGACGACTACTCCGAGCGGGACAGCGGCGTCATCCTGCGCGAAATCGCGGGGGGCTATCAGTTCATTACGTCGGAGCGCTACAGCCTGGCGGTCAAAGAAATCTTCAAAGAACAACGTCGCGAAACTTTATCTCGCAGTACCTTAGAGACCCTCGCCATCATCGCGTACCGTCAGCCCATTACGCTGCCGGAGATCGACGACGTACGCGGCGTGAATTCCCGCGCCATGGTCACGCAACTGCTTCAGCGTAAGTTGATCAAACCCCAGGGCTACCGCCCGGTGCCGGGTCGGCCAACGCTCTACGTCACCACGCGTCAGTTTCTCTCGCACTTCGCGTTGAACTCCCTCGCCGATATGCCGCCCCTGGAGGAAGTCAAAGAACTCAAGTTCGACGACCTGGATTGATGGCAGCGAGCAACGGCAACCCACCGGCCGGCGCCGACGATCTTCCTGAAGACCTGGCGGCGCTGCGTGCGGGCATCGACGAGACCGATCGCGAGATCGTGCGTTTGATTCTGCGTCGGGCCGAACTCGCGCGCAAGGTCGGCGAAACGAAGCGCAAGTCCGGCGGCGTCATCTTCCGTCCCGATCGCGAAAAGCAGGTCTACGCGAACATCGCGCGCATTGCCACCGAACTCTACGGACCGCAGCCGCCGTTTCCCGTGGAGATCCTGGAACACGTTTACCGTGAAATTATTTCCGGAAGCATCGCCATCGAAGGCGGCCCGGTCGTCGCCTATCTCGGACCACCGTCGTCGTTTTCGCACCTGGCGACGCGACTGCGCTTCGGCGCTTCCGTGGACGCGCTGCCCGTCGACACGATTCCCGGTGTCTTTCGCGCGGTGGAGACCAGTCGCGACGCCGCCTTCGGTGTCGTGCCGGTCGATAACACGAGCGAGGGCGCGGTCGGTGTGACCCTGGATTGTTTTTTATCTTCGGAACTGCGCATCTACTCCGAGCACTACATCCGCGTGGAACTGAATCTCATGCGCAAAGCGCCGGCGAACGGAGACGGGCCGTCCGGCGCGGACGTCGATCTCTCGGATGTGCGCAAGATCTATACGATCAAGATCGCGAAGGACCAGTGCCGGCAGTGGCTGGAGAATCATTTAAACATGCGCCGCGTGGAGATCGTGGAGACTTCCAGTACTGCCGCGGCGGCGAAACTCGTCGCCGAACGCGGGGATGGCGTGGCCATCGCCTCGGAACTCGCGGCGGAAATGTACGGCCTGGAAATTCTGCGCCGGGGCATTCAGGACAAGGCCTACAACGTTACGCGTTTTTTCGTGATCGGCACCGAGCAGTGCCCGCCCACCGGAGACGACAAGACGTCGTTCGTCTGCGCGTTGCACGATCGTCCCGGGAGTCTGTACCAGATGCTCAAGCCCTTCGAGGAACGCGGCATCAATCTTACGCGCATCGAATCCCGGGCGAACCGCGGCACCATTCGCGGCTACAACTTCTTCGTGGACTGCACCGGCCATCACCAGGATCCGCAGTTGCAGGGTATCCTGGATGAGGTGGAAGAACACACCACCATGCTGAAAATCCTCGGCAGTTATCCGCGCATGAATCCGCCGTGAGCCTGCACGAACACAAACCAGACGACGGCGAGTTCCGTTCTATTTTGATTTACGGCATGGGTATGATGGGCGCGTCCCTGGCCCATGCGTTGCGACATCATTCTTCGGCGCGAGTCGCGGGCGTGGTGCGCAGCGATTCCAGCGCGGCCTTCCTGCGCGGCCACAACCTGGCCGACGAGGTCCTGGTAATCCCCGACGAGGAAGCCGCCGCCGGCCTGGACCTCGGGCCGTACGATCTCATTGTGCTGGGTACGCCGGTGTCTTCCGTGCTGAAACTGGCCGGGGCGCTTTCGTTAAGTTCGTTTCGTGGCATCTTAACGGACATGTCCTCGACGCGTCGGGACGTGCAGGCGGCCTTCGCCGGCAAAGACGACGTGACCTTCGTGGGTTCGCATCCCATGTGCGGTTCCGAGGATCGCGGGCCGCAGGCGGCGGTGCCGGAGTTGTTCTTGAATCGATTGTGTATTCTTACCCCGCTCCAACCCGACGAGCGTCCGCATCTTCCGGAGGCGGTGTATGCCTCGGCGCTGGCGCGCGTCGAATCGTTCTGGCAGAGCCTCGGTATGAAGACCTTCGTCCTGGACGCCGACGATCACGATGAGGTACTCGCCTACTTGAGTCACGGCCCGCACTTGATTTCGAGTTTGCTTTCGCTCTGGGCGGAGTCGCCGGCCGTGCTGAACGCGGGCGAGCGCGCGCCCATGCCGATCACCGGGGGCGGTTTCAAAGGCATGGCGCGCATTGCGGGATCGAATCCGGAAATGTGGACGGCCATCTTGCAGAGCAATCGCGATCACTTACGCGCGGCCATGCGCGGCTTTCGCGCGCAACTTGACGCCCTGATCGATGACCTCGACAAGGCTCTCCCCGGTGATGCGGACAGCGAACGCTGGCAGGAGTGGTTTCGCCGGGCGCGCCTCGCTCGCAATCGTCTCTGTGGTTATCCGGAGGACGAGTGAGGCGGTCGATCAAACTCTTATGAAGAATGCGAACACAACCAACTCCGATCACAAGGTCGTCGCCCTGGACGGGCCGGCGGGGTCGGGCAAAAGCACCGTTGCGGGGCGCCTGGCGCGGCGTTTGAACATGATCCACGCCGATTCCGGGGCCATGTACCGCACGTTGACTCTCGCGTGCATGGATCGTGTGGGGGCCGGCGAGAGTCCGGCGGACTTTTCCGAACGGCTGGACGCGGCGAACCTGGACCCGACAAGCCTGGGCGTGGAAGTGGTGATGGATTCCGGCGACGGTTCCGAAGCGCGTCAGTCGAACCGGATCGACGGTAGAGATGTGGGCGATCGCATTCGCACGCCGGAAGTGACCGCTCGCATTCGTTACATTGCGGATTCGGTGGCGTTTCGGGAAGTGGTCAACGATTTGCTGAGAGACTTCGCCCGGCAGACGGACCTGGTCGTGGACGGCCGGGACATCGGCACGGTTGTGTTTCCCGACACGCCGTTTAAGTTCTTTCTCGAAGCTTCCGTGGAAGTGCGGGCGGAGCGGCGCCGACAGGACTTTCTGGCCCAGGGCAAGGCCGCGGACGACATCCCCCTGGAGCAGTTGCAACGCGAAATCGCCGATCGGGATGAACAGGATCGCCGACGCCCCGTGGGAGCGTTGCGCCAGGCGGATGACGCCATTTTGATTGACACTTCTTCCCTCGATGTGGATGCTGTCGTTCACAGGGTCCTGAGTCATTTACAAATAGAGTTTTGATCTCCCCTGCCATTTTTACTCAACGCCTCGCCCGAGCGCAGCAACTTCAATCTCTAAGCTTTTTGGAATCTACGAACCCCGATGACGGTGCACGCCTCTACCCCGTTTGATCTCGATAAAGAAGAACTCGACTCCATGGAAGAGATCATCGGCTCTTTCAACGGAGAGTCGGAGCCGGCGAGCATTCAGTCCGGCAACATCATCGAAGCGCGGGTCCTGGACGTGGACGAACGCGACGTTTTCCTCGACATCGGCCAGAAGCAGGACGGACGTTGTGCCGTCTCCGAATTCGAAGAGCCGCCGGCCCCCGGCGACACCGTGCGCGTCGTAGTACTTCAGACCCAGACCGACGGCATGATCCGCCTCTCCCGCAAAGAGGCCGATCGTCGCATTGCCTGGGAGAACTTAAAAGAGGCCGCGGAGGCCGACGCGTCGCTGTCCGGTGTCGTGGAGAAAGCTGTGAACCACGGCTACATCGTGGACTGCGGCGGGGTGAGTTTGTTCATGCCGCTTTCCCACAGCGATCTCAAGAATCGCAAGGGCAAGCTGGAAGTCGGCAAGGCCGTGGACTTCAAGATCCTGGAACTGCGCGAGCGGCATCGCTCGGCCGTGGTCAGCCATCGCCTGGTCATTGAACAACGCAACGACGAGAACTGGAACGAGCTCGCCGAAAAGTTGAACGAGGGCGACGTGACCGAGGGCACCGTCTCCAAGAAGGTATCCTTCGGCGTGTTTGTGAACGTGCTCGGCGTCGAAGGTCTGCTGCATCAATCGGACATCTCCTGGAAAAAGTACGCTCCGTTTAAGAATCGTTTCAAGGTCGGCGAAACCGTGCAGGTGAAAATCCTCGGCATGGATCGCGAAAACAATCGGCTGTCCCTGGGACTCAAGCAACTCGTCGAGGATCCCTGGACCTGGGCGGAACGCGAGATCAAAGAAGGCGACGTCGTGCGCGGCACCGTTACCTCGGTCACCGACTACGGCGCGTTCGTGGAAATTCGCGAGGGCCTGGAAGGTTTGATTCACGTCTCCGAACTTACTTACGCGAAACGGCCGCGTCATCCGAAGCGCTACGTGGAAACCGGCAGCGAGATCGATGTAAAGGTTCTCGGCCTGGACTTCGAGAACCACCGCGTTTCGCTGGGCCTCAAGCAATTAAAAGAAGATCCCTGGAACGAAATGGGTTCGGCCATCAAAGTCGGCGACATTCGTGAGGGCAAAGTTACGTCGGTGACGAAGTTCGGCGCCTTCGTCGAAATCAAAGAAGACGTCGAGGGCCTGGTCCATTTCAAGGATTACTCCTGGGACGAACAACCAAACAAGCAACAACTCAAGAAGGGCGACGAGGTTCGCTACAAGATCCTCGAAGTCGACCCGAACGAGCGGCGGGTTTCCTGCGGCATCAAGCAACTGGAACCGTCGCCCTACGAAGAACTCAACAAGCGCCACAAGAAAGGCGCCGTGCTGGACGGCAAAATCATGCGCATCGCTCCGTTCGGCCTGTTCGTGCAAATCGAGGAGGGCTTCGAGGGCCTGGTGCACATCTCCCGCGCGCCGTTGCGCCGGGACGAAAAACTCGAAGAACGTTACAATGTCGGCGATGCGGTGAAGTGCATCTTGCAGAACATCGACGTGGACAATCGCAAGATTAGCCTCTCGATCAAAGCTTACGAACAAAAACAAAACCGCGAAATTATGCAACAATACATGAAGAAGGACGATGCGCCGTCCACGTCCAGCCTGGGCGCCTTCCTGAAAAAGGATTCGCTCTGATCATTTATGGCCCGTAGAAGAAAGACCCGCGAGAAAGCCCGCGAACTCCAGGAAGAATTCGTCCACGATCCGCTGCGAGATTTCGAAGGTAGTACCGCCGAACTGTACGTAGCGAAGACGGCCCTCTGGATGCGCGATAATCTGCGCGAGATCCTCATCGGCGGCGCCGTCGTGGCGCTCTTGCTGGTGGGCTACATCTTCTATGCCGTGTGGGCGGAGTCGCGGCGAGAGGCGAACCTTATCGCCTTCGAGGAACTACTCGACGAGCCGGTCATGTCCGCGGGCTCAGGCGCGGAAGACATCGCCATCGAAAAGCTCGATGCGTACATCGCCGAACATTCCGGCAGCGATGCGCGGCGTCGTGCGGAACTGGAAAAGTTGAAGTACCTCGAAGAGACCGGCGACTTTGCCGGGGCCGGCCGCATCTGCATGGATACCGCGAACGCGGTGGGTACGCCGGAACTGAAGTCCTACTTTTTTCTGCGCGCGGGTTTTTACTATGAAAAGGCCGACAAGTACGCGCCGGCCCAGGCCGCGTACCGCGACGCGGCGCAGTTCATGCGTGACGACAAGAGCCTCATGAAAGCCAGCGCCTGGTTCGGTGAGGGCCGCATGCTGTTGCGTATGGGCCAGGAAAAAGAAGCGCGCGAATCCATTCGCCGCATTCTGGAAAACGATAGTCCCGCCATGGACCCGGTGCGGACGGCGGCCCTGGCCTATCTCCTGGAAAACACCGGAGCGGAGGCGAGCAGCGGTCCGTGAGCCGGCGGCCGTTTACGATCGCGTTGCCCGCCGGCCGGCTTGCCGAAGAGAGCATTGAGTTTTTCGCGCGGGCCGGGCTCGCGCAGTTTGATCTGCCGAAGGACGGACGTTCGCTTACGTTCGTCGATCCCACCGGTGAATATCAAATTCTCCTCGTGCGCAGCCAGGATGTGCCCACCTACGTAATTCAGGGCGGGGCCGACGCCGGCATCACCGGCCGCGATGTTTTGCTCGAAGGCGCTTACGATCTTACCGTGCCGTTGCAGTTGGAGTTCGGCGAGTGCCGGCTCTCGGTGGCCGCTCTGCAACAGGATCGGGACACCGTCCTCACAAGACCGCACATTCGTGTGGCCTCGAAGTACCCGCGTCTGGCCGGCGACTTTTTTTATAAGCGCGGGATCAGCTGTGAAATCATCAAGCTGCACGGTTCGATCGAGATCGCTCCGGTCCTGGGGCTGGCCGATTGCATCGTGGACCTGGTGAGCACGGGGCGCACGCTCCAGGCGAACGGACTGGTGGAACTCGAATCGATCTTATACAGCACCGCCGTGGTGGTGGTCAATCGCTCCGCCTACGCCCTGGAAACGCAACGCATGAACAAAATGCTAACCGCGTTTCGGAAGACATTAGCCCCGGCGGCGTCCTGAATTTGTTGCGATTCGCAGCCGCCCCGAACAGTGGGGTAAGTGGCGGCCAATGTGGGCTGAGCCTTTTATGGTTACGACTGGTTCCAGGCGACAACGGTTGTAGGGCGGGGGAGCGCGGTTGTGGGGCGCACCGGAACAGCGTCTTCGTCGTGAAAATCGCAGCTGCCGGGATCAACACAGTTGCCGATCCGCGTCCGGGTCGATGCGGACGTTCTTTGCAAAACGACTCACCACAACTCCGAAGAGCCGTAGCAAAAAAATCCCCTTCTCAATCCCGCAACTTACCCTGCGAGTCTCACGGCCAACGCCGTGAAGTACAGCGCCACGAATCAGGACATTAGTTGACTGATGTCGTTTGTCGTTTTACTCATGTCGCAGATGGCCGGGAAGATCACGCACATTGAGGGCCTGCGGCAGACGTTGCACTTAATGGAGCACGGCAAGGGTGTGGAGCGAGATTTCGCGGAGCGCCTGGGCGAGCGCCGGCTCTTTCGGTTCGCCTGCCTGGGGGCCGTGGCGCCGGACGTCTTTTATTTTTATCACATCTTCGAACGCAAGAAGAACGCCCTGGGCCTCGCGTGGGGGAATCGCGCGCACCATTCCCGGGTCTTCGAGTTCGTTGCGCATCTGCTGGACTTTGTGCGGGACGCGGAAGACGAAAACGTCCGCGACAAGTGCCTGGCCTTCACCGTGGGTTATCTCTGTCATTGCGGCGTGGACATCGTCACGCATCCGTACATCTTTTACATCACCGGCGATCCGTTCAGTGAAGATCGCGAGGAAGCCTGGGAGGCGCAGAGCCATCACCTGCGCGTGGAGTTCGCCCTGGATTCGTATCTCATGCACCATCGCTGGGGCATGGGGCCGCAGCGTTACGACTTCCTGCACTACGTCGAGGGCACGCACGATGCCGACGACGACGACCAATTGGACGGCGACATTCGCCGCATGTGGGTGCGCGCGCTGCGGGAAACGTTCCTCGAAGACTTCGACGAGGAATATCCAGGCGAACCGGACATCGTACGTCCCGGCGATCTGATCAACGATGCTTACCGCGGCTTTCTGCGTTTTTGTTCCTGGACCGACGCCCGTTCCTGGATCATTCGAATGATATTGCATCTCATCGACCTGCTCACATTTCGTAAACTTCGCGTGCGCTGGTTGATTCTGCCGCAGCCGCGGCGCGTAAGCCCGCGCCTGCACAACGAACGCCGGACGGAATGGAAGTACCCCGCGGACCCGGAGCGGCGGTCCACCGAGAGTTTCATGGACCTGGTCCACCGGGCCGCGGAGTTTTCGGCGGAGCTCGTCGGCGACGGCCTGGCGGTGGCCGCCGGGGAATTGAAGCGCAAGGACTTCCTGAAAAAGTACTCCGGCTACAATCTCGACACGGGTCTGCGTTCGGATTCTCTGGAGATGCAGGCCTTCGAACCGGTGCGCGATGTTTGAATGGTAATCATTTATTGGTGTAAGTTAAGGAGATAGTATGATGTTTCGAAAATCTTTGCGCCGCTTCGTTGCCGGCACCGTAGTTTTGGCCCTGGCGGTATTCGTTTTGCACTGCGGGGAAAGCGGCGAGGTTCGTTACATGCGCAGCGGTCAGATCTTCAAAGACGCGGACCTCAAGAGCGCCGTTATGTGGTTGTCCCAGGGCGAGAAGGTAGTCATCCTTGAGGCCGGAGACAAAGCGACGAAGGTCCGCCTCACCGACGGCAAAGAGGGTTTCGTAGAAACGAAACGTCTGCGGGATCTCGTGGGTGTCCTGAAGACCGACGACGTGACGTTGCGCCTGCGTCCCAGCGCTTCGTCCGGCGAGGCGCCCAGCGGCAAGTTCATGAAAACCGGTACCGTGTTCTTCGTGAAAGAGCAGGAACAGAACGACGAGGGTTTGTGGTTCAACGTGGACGGGCGCAACGGCAAGTACTTCGCCGGCTGGTTGCAATCGGAAGTTTCTTACACCGACGATCTGGCCACCGTGCGCCAGGGGTTGGAACTGGAGAAGGCCGTGCGCGAAAAAGACGTGGATAAGATCGATGAGCTGGCCGGCGAAAGCGGGCCCATCGGCATCGCGGCAGCGGCAGCCCTGGTAGAACTGAACGGTGTGACCGAGGAAGAAGGCGAAGACGGGGCACCGGAAGACGCGCCCATCGAGGACCAGGCCGACGAAGAAGACAGCATAGATGAACCGCCTCCGCCTCCGTCCATTTAAGCGGCTTGCCGCGCTGTTGCTTATGAGTGCACTGAGTTGCACTGAAGAGCAGTTAGCCACCGAAGTCCTGCGCTTCGCGCCGCCGGTTTTCGACCAGGTCCTCGTTGTCGAAAGCACGGCGGCCGGCGAGCGCGTTTCCATTCGGAACTCCGCCGGCGATACATTGCGTTCGCTGGAGTTCGAGGCGCCCCGGGTTCCGGTCAAAGATACGGGTGAGCTCCGCATTCCGCGCGGACTGAAGGTCCTCGGCCAGGGCGCGCCGCGCGGACGTTTCGACAGCCTCGGCGCCGTCCTGTTACTGGAGCATGCCGGTACGCCGGGAAAATCGTTCTTCGTGGAGTACGCGGCGCCGGTGCCGGGCGAATTCGCGGCGGAGTATCGTTTCATGGTCTTCACGGACGGCCGTCGTTCTTACGACAGCGTTTTTGCAGAGGGCGCAGGCAGTCTTGTCTACAACGGCTTCGAGTTTGTTGCGTGTCCCGAACAACGTGTCTGTCCCATGGTCGCATCCACGGAAGGTACCGCGCTGAACCTGGCGAACGCCGGCGTGCCGGGCGCGGCGTCGATTCGGGCGGTGTTGCTTGCGGAGGACGCGTTCGTCGAGTTGCCGGTGCCACAGTCCCGGGGGTCGTGGGCGCAGACGCCGCTCCGGATTCCGGCAGTCTGCGAAACGGAAACCTGCCTTTTGTGGCTGCGCGCAGAACCGACTCTGGTGCCGCCGCGGAACAGCCTCGTGCCGGTTCGCAAGGGGCCGGACGGCTTGATGGGTTATGTCCTGCGTTTGCAAGCGGAAAGTTCCGGCGAAAAAAATGAGTAACTCCATACGGCCGACCGGGTCTAACGGCATATGCACGTAACGCGCACGTACGGATCTTTGCTGACTTTTACTCTCGCAGTACTTGCGACGCTGGTTTTCACCGCTCCCGCCACCCTGCACGCCGCCGAACCGGACTGGGGCGTCTACTCGGACATCTTAAAAAAGAACGTCGGCCGTTCCACCGTCGACGGCATTCGCACGAACTTCGTAAACTACGCGGGCATCAAGGCCGACGCGCGCTGGCCGGGTGTCGTAAAGATGATCGCGGAGTATCCCGCGGCGAACTTAAAGACTCGCCGGGAGAAGTTAGCGTTTTACATCAATGCTTACAACATTCTGGTCATCAATCTCATCGTCCAGAACCACCCCGTAAGCGACATCAACAAACTCGGCACGAGCGCGCAGCCGGTCTGGAAGAAGACCGCCGGCACCGTGGCCGGGCGGGCCGTGAGCCTCGATTACCTCGAACACAAGATCGTGCGGCCCTTCGGCGATGCGCGCATTCACTTCGCGTTGAACTGTGCGGCGCTGTCGTGCCCGGACCTGCGCAACGAGGCCTACACCGCGGCGAAACTCTACGAGCAGCTCTGGATCCAGACGAATTCGTTCTTAAAGAATTCCGGCAAGGGCGTGCGGGTGGATGAGGCGCAGAAGACCGTTCACGTTACGAAACTCTTCGAGTGGTTCGCCGAAGATTTCAAGGGCGGCACCGAGGCTTTTGTGCGCAAGTATCGTAAGGACATCCCCGCGGGCTATAAGTACGTGACGGACATCGAGTACCGGTGGCGCCTGAACGGAAAGTGAGGCTCTGCTTACGGAAAACCCGGCAGCGGCCGTCCGTCTTCGAAGCCGCCTTCTTTCAGTTGTTTGATGATGGCCTGTTTCGCCTCGTCGTCGAGGAGTTCCCAGTACGGCAGTTCGCTCAGGCGGTCCTCCAGGGTTTCGTAGGGTTCGTCGTCGTCGAAGGGATCGAAGCCGGCCCAACCTACCAGAAAGTCGAAGAGTTCGCCGGGATTCAGTCCCAGGCGCAGGCCCAGGAAGAGGCCGGCCTGGATTTCCAACTGCGTGAAGTAGTAAGCGGGGGCCCAGTCGGTCTCGTCGCTTTTTAAGAGGGAACGATAACGATGGGCCGGCTCTTCGGTGCCGAAGGGGGCCAGGGCGTGCATGAGTTTGCCCCGGGGTCCCAGGACTACCGGATCTTCATTAGCTGTTTGTGCGTCATTGTTAGCGGGCCGGCCTTCGCCCGCGGCCGCATTGTTCGCGAGGCCGGAAGAACTCTGCGAGGCCGGCAGACCGAAGAGGCCGCCGTCTTCGCCGGATTCGTCGCCATCTCCGGCGTCCCCGTCGCTCTCTACGCCCTCGTCGTCTGCCTCGTCCCGCTCCGGTTTCCAGTCATCGAAGCGGATCTCTTGATCGTCGAAGTACGACGCGCCGAAGAAGAACGCGGTAAAGTCCGCGGAGTAGTGCCGCCCGGCATCGCCGCCGCGCAGTCCGTACGAGGCGCCGTCCTCGGACTTGTAGTTCAGGCCGGCCTTGAGCGGACCCGTGCGCACGGAGGCGCCGTAGGAACCGGTTTCCACCTCGGCGGTGAGGACGTCTTTCGTGTCGTTCCAGCGATTGCGGACGTACTCGCCCGTGCATTGGGAGGTTAAGAGAAGTACAACCACCGAGGCGCCGAGGGCTCCGAGGTTTTTTCTGGAGGGTTTCTGTCTGATTGTGGTCATCATGCTAAGATTACGATGAATAAAACCTAAAATTTTTCTCTATCTTACCCCTCGGCGTCCTCGGAGCCTCGGTGGTATCCCTTCTTAAAACCCCTGCGGCCAGCATTGTTTGCAGCCCTTGATGCTCAGCTTCAGTCGGTCCACCCGCGGATCGGAGAGGGCCAGGATGACTTCGTCCTTCGCCACCTTGTTTTTGCACACCGGGCACTGGCGCTTACGATTCGAGAGCCCCATGCAGTACGGGCAACCCTTGATGCGCGTCTGCACTTCCACCTCGCCGATCTCGGTTTGGTCGGATCGAATGCGTTCGCCCTTCATCAACGGATGTTTGCACAGCGGGCAGAACCCCTTCGGCTTTTCTTCTTCGTCGCTGCTCGTGCCGATCTTGAACAGCATCCACAGCAGCACCGCGATCAGTGCCAGGCCGAGGCCGAAGAGGACGAGGTAACCGTCGCTGCCGCTCATTGTTCCAACAACGCCATTACTTCCCGGTAGACCTTAAACAAATCGCCGGTGCCGATCAAGAAGAACAGCAAGCCCAGATAAAAATAGAACCGCAACGACCGCCGTTCTTCCCGGGGCGCCAGGACGAAGCGTACGATCATGTAGACGCTCCAGCCGGTCATCAACAAACCGACGACGACGGCAATGCCGACCAACATCCATTCGCGAACCACGGGTCACAATCGAAGACGCACTGAAGAAAAACAGAAGAAAATCTTTTTTGAAGGGGGGCAAAGCCCCCCTGGCTGCGGCCTGCGTCGCTTCGCGAACGCGCAGGTCTCGCCTGCGGCGACCGCGCCACCCTCCGGGCAGCGCTGACCTGCGCTCGCAGTCCTCCGCCACCCCCCGCCGTCCACTCCTTCTGAAATTCTTCCCTCGGTGTTCTCTGTGCCTCTGTGGCCAAAAAAAAGTAGCAACAGGACGCCCCGCGAAACCACTATCACCCATGCGCGTACTATCCGGAATTCAGCCGAGCGGACAGCCGCACCTGGGGAACTACTTCTCGATGATGAAACGCATGATCGAGTACCAGGAATCCTCGGAGCTGTTTTGTTTTATTGCGAACTATCATTCTTTGACGACCGTGGACGACGGCGAGACCCTGGCCGAAAACACCCTGGGCGTGGCCGCGGACTTTCTCGCGCTGGGCCTCGACCCGGAGCGTTCGGTGTTCTGGGCGCAGTCGGACGTGCCCGAGGTTCTGGAGCTCGCCTGGTTGTTGGCCCAGCACATTACGGTGCCGCAACTGGAACTCGGCCACTCGTTCAAGGACAAGGTGGCCCAGGGTTTTCCGGCGTCGTGCGGTTTGTTTTATTATCCCGTGCTCATGGCCGCGGACATTTTGTTGTTCGGGGCGGAGAAGATTCCCGTGGGCAAAGATCAAAAGCAACACCTGGAAATGACGCGGGACATGTGCCAGCGCTTCAATCGTCAGTACGGCGAAACGTTTCGCATGCCGGAGCCGGACATCCTGAAAGACGTGGCCACGGTGCCCGGCGTGGACGGCCGCAAGATGTCCAAGTCGTACAACAACGCCATCTATCCCTTCGCTCCCGAAAAGAAACTCAAGAAAGCGGTCATGTCCATCGAGACCGACTCAACGCCCGTCGAAGAACCGAAGCCGTACGCGGATACGCCGTTGTTTGATATTTACAAATTGTTTCTGAACTCCAAAGAAGAAGAGCAGGCGGTGATCGAACGTTTTCAGACTCCCGGCGTCGGCTACGGGCACATCAAGCAGGAATTGCTGGCGAAGATCCTCGAGTACTTCGGCGAACAACGCGAACGGCGCGAAGAGATTATGAAACGTCCCGATGACATCCGCGACATGCTGAAGAGCGGCGCCACAAAGGCCCGGGACGTGGCGCGTTCGTACATCGAGAAGGCGCGGGAGGCCGTGGGGTTGGGGTATTGAGCGGCGACGTGTAGTAAACTTTCCCGTAACCCAGGGCAACCTCCGGCATCCTAATTCCGGCTCCGTGCCGATTATGATCCGTCCCTTCTATTCGCTGAATCTTTCCGCCAAGATCACGCTCCTCACCGCGTCGATGTTCATCATCGTTCTCGGCTTCTTAACGATCTATAACTACCTGCGCGACTATCAGCAGGTGGAAGAGAAGTTCGGCTGGACTCTCGAACACATCGCGGCGACGGCGGCGGTCTCCATTGACGGCGACGAACACGCCGCTGTCATGCAGGCCGGTGACGAAAGCAGTGCTGTCTTCCGAAATATCCGCGGGCAACTGGAACGCGTGAAGCGTGCCAACGATCTGAGCAACGAAACGATCTATACCTTTCACGTCGTGGATGCCGCGGCCGGCGAACTGGAGTTCGCGGTGATGCTGCATCCCGTCCCCTTCGTCGGCGACCCGTACACCGTGCCGGAAAACATCCGCCCCATCGTACAAACCGTCATTCGGGACAAACACTCGGCCTACACGCCGCTCTATACGGACGAGCACGGCTCCTGGATCTCCGGCTACGCTCCCATTGTAAACGGTGCCGGCGAGCTCCGCGGCATTCTCGCCGTCGACTACCAGGTCGATCGATTTCTCATGGCCCTTTACGAAGACGTCGCGCGCACGCTGTTGTACGATCTCGGCTTCGTTCTGCTCGGCGTGGCGCTCAGCTTCTGGTTGTCCCGGCGCATCTCGCGTCCGGTGGAGCGCCTGAGCGTGGCGGCCCGAAGCATCATGGAAGAAAAGTACGACTTCAAACTGCCGGTGCAATCCAGGGACGAGATCGGCCAGCTCACGGAGACGTTCAATTCCATGGCGGCCAGCCTGCGGGAACGCCTGCTCATGTTCCGCTACGTCCCGCGGCATACGAAAGAAATGATCCGTAAGTTGATCTCAGGTGAAGTTTCGGCGAAGGGCGAGCAGAAAGACGTGGCCGTTCTCTTTACCGACATCCGCGGTTTTACGAAGTTCAGCAGCACGAACTCCGCCGAACACGTCATTGCCGCGTTAAATCGCTACCTCGGCATGCAGGCGGAGATCATCGAGTGGCACGACGGCTACGTCGACAAGTTCGTCGGCGACGAGGTCGTGGCGGTCTTCGAAGGCCCCGATCGCGGACGCAGCGCGCTGCTCGCCGCCGTGGACATCCACAATCGCCTGGAGCGCGAAGCCGCGGAGGCCGAACGCGGCGGCGGCGCGGCCCTCTACGTCGGCATCGGCCTCAGCATGGGCCCCGTGGTCATGGGTAACATGGGCAGCGCCGCACGCCAGGACTACACCGTAATCGGCGACAATGTAAACTTAGCGGCCCGGCTGTGCAACGCCGCGAAGCCCGGGGAAATTTTGCTCTCTTCGAACATCTTTCGGGCGGTGGAGGACGACGCCCGTATCCGGGAGCTCTGCGAAATCCGACTCTACGGTCTGGCGCGGGTGAAGGGCTTCGACGAAGAGATGCATCTGTATCGCATCGGCGGGGAAGATCGGAAGGGCGCCCTGGCGGAAGCTCGCTGAAAACCGCTCAGTCCGCCGCACATTCCAGGGCGAACAGAAAACTCTCCTCCGGCGCGTCGTTTAGAAGATCGGGTGGATCCAGTTTCGTAACTTCTTCCGCCTGGAACTTACACTCCGCGAGACTGCGGGGCATGTGCGCGAATCCCAGGCGGCCCTGCACGCGAAAGCCGTGTTCCGTGACGATTGTCTCCATTTCCGCCGGCAGGTACTCGCGCTTGTGATCCGCGTTCAGCACGTCGCCGTGCATGAGGATTTCGGTGAGCGCACGGTTCGGCGTGTCAAAGATGAAGCGGCCGTTCGGGCTTAAGTGCTCGCGAACGAATTTTAACATGCGCGGTAGCCCTTCCGGCTCCACGTGTTCGATGGCCTGGCCCATAAATACCAGGTCGAACTTCAGGCCGTTCAGGTCCGCGACCTCGTCGATGCTCTCCGCGTGCCCGTGATGGTAACGAATCGTTACGCCTTCGAAGCTGTGTTCGTTCGCCTGGGAGTATTTCGGCCGCCCGTGGAACTGCTCGTCTTCGGGAAGATCGAGAATGTGAATGAAGTCCGGTCGGTGCGGGTAACCGAGTTCGATCAAACCGCCGCCGGGATGGTCGGGGCTGCTCCCGCCGATGTCGAGAATGCGTCCGGCCGCGGGCAACGTGGACGCCCAGGCCTGGCGCGCGCCGTGCAGAACCTCGAAGAATCCCGTCGAACCGAAGGCGTACTCCGGCGAATTCGTGAGCGCGTCCACGATCATGGCCGTGGTGTACTTGTTTTGTATGATTTTATTGCGCCAGGCCTTCAGCGCCGGCGGATCCGCGGGCCGGCCGAGCAGGGCCAGGTAGATGAGTCGCACCCGGTCCAGATCCGTAAGTTGTTCCGGGAGAATGTTAGCGATGGCGTCGGCCTGGGGGGACCGTAGGTTCGCGAGATTGCGGAATAGCCTGCGGAGCATGGAACGTCGGTAACGCGCCGGAGCGCCGCCTCAGACGAGTTTCGCCGTCATGTAATCGGCGAGTTTGTCCATGCTGATGCGCTCCTGGTTCTTCGAGTCCCGCTCGCGCACGGTGACGCTCTGATCTTCCAGCGTGTCGTAATCCACCGTAATGCAAAACGGCGTGCCCAGCTCATCCTGGCGATAGTAGCGTTTGCCGATGGCCCCGCTCATGTCGAAGTCCACCGGCTGCAGGCGGGCCAGCTCCCGGTAAATGGCCTCGGCGACTTCCGGCAGGCCGTCTTTTTTAACGAGGGGGAAGATGCCGGCTTTTACCGGGGCGAGCTTCGGATGCAGGCGCAACACCGTGCGCTGTTCTTTGGTGCCCTCGTCTTCGACGTCGTAGGCGTCGGCGAGAGCCGCTAAGAACAGGCGATTTAAACCTAAGGCCGGCTCCACGACGTACGGGGTGTAGACCTCGTTCGTGTCCGGATCCCGGTAGTCCAGGTTCTTCTTCGCGTGTTTGGCGTGTTGACCCAGGTCGTAGTCCGTGCGTGAGGCGATGCCCCAGAGTTCGCCCCATCCGAAGGGATACTGGTACTCGATGTCCACCGTGTTGTCGGAATAGAAGCTGAGTTCCTCGGAAGAGTGCGTGCGTGTGCGCACGTTCTCGCGCTTGAGGCCCAGTCCGTAGAGCCAGTTCAAACAGAAGTCGGTCCAGTAATCGAACCATTCGACCTGGGTGCCCGGCTTACAGAAAAACTCCATCTCTAATTGCTCGAACTCCCGCGTGCGAAAGACGAACTGCCGCGCCACGATTTCGTTGCGGAACGACTTGCCGATTTGCGCGACGCCGAACGGCACTCGCACACGACACGAGTCCACGATGTTTTTGAAGTTAATGAAAATGCCCTGGGCCGTTTCCGGTCGCAGATAGACCTGCATGTCCGTACCGCCGGCGGCGCCCATTTGCGTGGCGAACATGAGATTGAACTGTCGCGGTTCGGTGAACGTGCCCTTTTTGCCGCAACTCGGACACTGCAGCTCCTCGTGTTTTTCCGCGAAGATGTTTTTGATGGCGTCCAGGTCCAGGGCGTCGGCGTTGATGCCGACGATCTCTTCGAGGTACTGGTCCGCCCGCACGCGGGCCTTGCAGTTCTTGCAGTCGATCATGGGGTCGTTGAACGAACCGACGTGTCCGGAGGCGACCCAGACTTCCGGATGCAGCATGATGGAACTGTCGAGACCGACGACGTCCGCGCGCTGGCTGACGAAGGCCTTCCACCATTCGTTCTTTAAGTTGCGCAGCAGTTCCGAACCGTACGGGCCGTAGTCGAAGGTATTCGAAAGTCCGCCGTAGATGTCCGAGCCCGGGTAGACGAAGCCGCGGCGTTTGGCCAACGCGACGATGTCTTTTAAGGAATCTTCGGCCTTGCTGGATTTCGCTTTCTTCGACATAACAAAAAGACAGGTGAGTCGTGCGGGCTGCCCGGGCAAGTCATTAACAGCGACGCCGCCGTAATTGCGCACATTCCCTGGTTGACGCATGCTGCCCGTGTGCACTCCCTGTATGGACGTGGGTCCCGAGCGCGCATACGTCACCGAAATCCCGCCGGCCTGGCGGGCGCTGGCCGTGATTACGTACCTCTCCGGATTCTTCGGTGCCGGCGGAGCATTGCCGTTCGCCGTATGGGCCGTCTTTCATCGCTCGCGGTTCCTGACGAGCCACGCCCTCTGCGCCGGCCTGTTGCATTTGGCGGGCATTCTCATCGCCGCGGTGCTCAGCGTGCCGTCGTATCTCTTTCTTCTGGAGTTTGAACAGTTTTTTATTACGCCGGACGAGTTTGCCGGTCAGCTCTTCGCCGCGGACCAGACCGGGGCAGTCGTCTTCTTAATGATCGCCACGGGATTCTTTATGGCGGCGATCGTGCTGCCGGCCCTGAGCGCGGCCGAGATTCGACCCCGGGCCGGTCGCCCGTCCCGGGACGGACTGCTCGGTTACGCCTTTCTCGCGACCATTGTTACGCCGGTGTTCTTTTATATGAACGGCATCTGGGGACCGACAGGCCGGGACGACGCCTTCTTTTCCCT
Source organism: Leptonemataceae bacterium (assembly GCA_965227295.1). Classification (GTDB taxonomy): domain Bacteria; phylum Spirochaetota; class Leptospiria; order Leptospirales; family Leptonemataceae; genus JANSYA01. The sequence continues at coordinate 2,957,450 of OZ245742.1, forward strand.
GGATCTGCGCCAGTTCCGCGACGCCTACGTTGTCTTTCCCGGCCATCCGATTCTGCTGGCCTGCGTCTGGATGTCCATCGTCGCCGGTCGCGGTGAACGCGTGTTGCCGCCCGGCGTCCGCGCCCTGTTCATTCGTTTTCAGCAGGATCGACGCAGTACCGGGACCGCCCACGAGGCCGCCGCGGTTCTTCGCGCGAGATTGCTGCCCGGTTGGGGGCAGTTCTTCGCCGGCCGGCGCATTGCCGGGCTGGCAGTACTCGGTCTCTTCTTTCTGCTCGCCCTGTTTTTCTGGATCAGCGCCGGTTTGAATTACGGCCGCATCATGGAAGGTACTCCCGGCGCAAACGTAAACTTCGCCTGGAACTTTCTCAGTCGCCTGGGCATGCGCACGCACATGGTCACCGACGCCGAGCTGGATTCGATGCTCGGCAATCCCGTGGCGTTCGTTGCGCTGCTCGTCGCGTTGGCGCTGGTCTATTGGTACGGAATCCGGGCCACACGCGCCGTCTATCGCGAATCGAAGACTTTCTTCTTAACTATTGCTCATTCCATCTTACTGCACATCATTCCCGTGGCGGTGCTGTTGATTATGCCCGCGGTCTTTCTGCCGGCGAGCGGAAGATTTTTCGTCCCCGACTTCGAAAAGAGCGAAGACCTGGACCTCGACGGCGCCGAGGTAAGCGGGGACGAGGGCGAGGACGAACTCCTGGGTGGAGACATCTCTCCGGTGCCCGTGGAATTTCTACCGCCGTCCATGCAGAACGACCAGACGGGCGACCTGGCGCAGAAAGAACAGAGCGAGCAGGAAGTCGCGGAGGCGCGCCGGGACGAATCGAAAAAACCGAGCGATCGCATGAGTCTGCGCGAGGAAGGCGAGGAAAGCGGCAAGCCGCCCGGGGAGCGGCGCAGACAAACCTACAGTAACTATTTGTCCGTAAAGATTAGAGCTCCGGAAAAGGAGATGGATTTCTGGGACCGCATTCCCGAGAATTACTCGGCGGTCTTCGAGTATCATATCAGCGCCGAGGGGCGGGTGCACGACGTGAGCGTGGTGGAGGCCTCGGATCATCCCGAGGCGGACCGGCTCACCGTCCGGCTCATCCAGAGCATGGGCATTGTGCTGCCGCCGCCAGGCAAACGCGCCGTTGTGATCACGGAGCTGTTCTGGAATACCGGTCGCCAGCTGCCCACGGAGTTGCAGCAGGAACTATCGAAAATCTTCGACGGTCGGCGCATCGAGTACACGGAGTAACTGGTAAAGCCGCATGGATGAAAACGACGTACAGTGGATCGGTTACCTCATGGGTTTCTTGAGCGTCGCGCCCATGATGCTGCTCATGAGCGCAAAGACCGTGAAAGAGTACGGCGGGCTGCTCGGCGCCGTATGGAAGCGACACATGCAGGATACCGGCCGCGAGCAGAAGCTCATGAGCTTGGCGGTACTTGCGGGCATGGGCGCCGGCCTCGCTTCCATTCCCGTGGTCCACTGGATCTACGAAGTGTTTTTTCCGGGACTCGAGACCTTCTTCCGGCCCCGGGAGCCGGTGTCCGTGGTGGTCTTCATTTCGTTCGTGCAGGCCGGCTTACTGGAAGAGGTCGCCAAGATCGGTCTGGCCTTTCCCGTGGCGTTGCTCGTAAGTTATCGTTCGTTTGTTGTCGGGGACGGGCCGCCGGAAAAGCAGCGGCCGTTTCACAAGTCGGTGCCGTTCGTATTCGCCGGAAGCGGCCTCGGTTTCGCGCTGCTTGAAAACAGCGGCTACATCCAGGCCTTCGGCGATCTCAGCCCGGGCGGCATCTTCGTCGGTCGCGCGCTTTTCGCGACGAGCGTGCACACTATGTTGAACCTCTACGCCGGTTTGATCATCTACGATTCGAACCGTGCGAACGTGATCGGCCGCTCCGCCGTCGCTCTCGGTGCGGCCATTCTGCTGCACGGAGTATACGATTTTTGCGCGCTGCCGCAGGGCACTTTTCCTGGTTTATTGACCGGACTGTGTGTGGTTGTGATCTTTTATCTGACGGCTACGAAGTTGTATCGCACGTTGCCGGAGTGTGTGCATCATCCGTTGCGTTCACGCGCCGATATCGAAGCCGAGGCCCGTGACGCCCTTTTCGGAGACACAGCCGCTCACGACGAAGACGACCAGGCCATCCTGCGCAACGAACGTCTGCGGGCCCCGGATACCTACGAGCCCGGCGGCGCGCTCCCCGACGCCGATCGCGTGGACTTCAGCCCCGAGGCGCGCGCGGCGGCCGGCCTGCCCGCGGCCAACGACTATCGTCTGAGCGAAGCCGAGCGCTGGCATCGCATCCTGTCGACGTTGCCCGACGTTTCGCCGGACTTCATCGTCGCGTTCCTGAACGACTCGCATCGTACGACGTTACCGGCCTGGTCGGCGGCGCCGCCGTACAGTGTCGACGACATGGAAGACGCCTTCGCTTCCCTGGGCGTGCCGGCCCCGGCGGACGTGGCGCAACCTCTGCGCTTAGATTCATATCGCGGAGAGTTACCGGAACACATGCAGCACGAACGCGAAAGGGAAGAGCGGCACTATGCCGCGGTGCTCACCGGACGCGGCAGCGCCGATGCCGTCTGGGATGCTTCGGCCTTCGCGGGTCTCGGGACGGAGGCCCTGGGTCGCACCGGGGTGGATCTGCAAAACTTGAGCGCGCCGTTGCGGGTCCTTGAGTTCTTCGTGCACAGTTGCGGGGAACGACGCGTCTATTTGAGCCAGGGGCTGCGCGATCTCTACGGCCGGGAACTGTGGCTGAGCACGTCGCATCCGCATCCCCTCGCGCGCTGGTTTTTCGTGTGGCTGGCCGCTCATCCGCCGGAGCAGTCTCCCTGGCTGCGGGACTTTCGCGCGTTTTACGAAGCAACGTCCCTGCACCTGGGGGACCCACGGAACTGGTGGAAGCTTTATTTTACTCTGCCGCTTTTTGATAAGCTGCGCGAACGCCTGCTGAAACCGCCCGGGGATTTGAAACCGGTTCATGAAGACGAGTTGCCGTTTCAGGTGCTGTTCACCTGCGGCCCGGACGCGGACTTTCTTTCCCGGCGCGGTTACGAGTCGTACTTCCGCGCGCTGCGCCACGCCGGCCTGCCGTGGCACAATGATTTCCGCCGCCCGCCGATCACCACGGCGTAGTTCGTATACGCCCCGAATCGTGGTGTAAGTGGCGGCCAGCGTACATTAAGGATTTGTTGGGCACAACTGGTTCCAGCTGACGAGCGGAGGTCATGCCAGGGAATGTGTTAAGGCGGACCGGAACGGCGTCTTCATCTCGAAAAATCCATCAAGCGCAGGCGCACTCCGGAGCCCCGCTCTATCCGCGGGGCGGAGCGAGTGCGCCTGCGCGCCCGGCGGACCGGACCGGCGTCTTCGCCGCAGGAAACGTTACTATAACTGAGTCACATACCGACGTCCGGTGTCGGCAAGGCCCCACTTGTTGGGGCCGCGGCAGTTGGTTCCCCGCTGGCGCAGCACTCTTTGCAAAACGAAAATCCACAACTCCGAAGAGCCGTAGCCAAAAAAATCCCTTAACCGTTGCGCAACTTACTTCATGTTCGTCGCGGCAACGAAACGAACCGCAGTTCTTGAAGTACCGGAAACGCTCTGGTAGCCCGCGCACGCCCCGGATCGTGAAATAAGTGAAGGCCAGTGTACATTAAGGCTTTTATGGGTACGGCTGGTTCCAGGCGACCACGGAGGTTGTGTCGGGGAATGTGGTACGGCGCACCGGAACGGCGTCTTCGTCGTAAGAAACGTTCCGATCGCTGAGTCACAAATCGACGTCCGGGTCGAACGCAGCATTCTTTGCAAAACGAAAATCCACAACTCCGAAGAGCCGTAGCCAAAAAAATCCCTTCACCATTGCGCAACTTACCTTGTGTGTCTCACGGTAAACGCCGCGATACACAGCTCTTGAACTACCGGAAAGTTCTTATTCGTTCGCACACGCCCCGAATCGTGGTGTAAGTAGCGGCCAGTTTGTATTAAGCATTTTATGGGCACAACTGGTTCCAGCTGACGAGCGGAGGTCATGCCAGGGGACGTGGTAGGGCGGACCGGAACGGCGTCTTCATCTCGAAAAATCCATCAAGCGCAGGCGCACTCCGGAGCCCCGCTCTATCCGCGGGGCGGAGCGAGTGCGCCTGCGCGCCCGGCGGACCGGAACGGCGTCTTCATCGTAAGAACCGCTGCGGGAACTGAGTCGCACAACCGACGTCCGGGTCGAACGCAGCATTCTTAACAAAACGAAAATCCACAACTCCGAAGAGCCGTAGCCAAAAAAATCCCTTAACCGTTGCGCAACTTACCTTGTGTTTCTCGCGGCAACGCAACGAACCGCGGCTCGCAACTCATTTTGTGAATTTACTGCCGCGATTCAGGTCCGGAAGTTTTCCAGATTTACCGTCTCCAGGACCTGGCGGCGCTGCTCCAGGCGCTCGGCCAGGGTTTGCAGTAACTTGCGAGACCAGCGCGGATGCAGCTGGAATAACATGTGAAAGTCCTCGGGACCGAAGGCGAGGGCGCGGGTCTTTTCCACGGCGATGACGTCGGCCGAACGGGGCAGGCCGTCAAACTGAGCCATCTCGCCGGCCATGTCGCCGGTGCCCAGGCTGTCGATGAGTCGCCGCTCCGTGGCTCCGGGAGCGGTCTGGTAAACCTGGACTTTGCCCGATAATAAAATATAGAGTTCCTGAGTTTCGTCGCCCTGGCGGATGAGCGCCTCGCCGGGTTCGAAGTCCCGGGCGAGTTGCTCCACCAGGTGCGGCGGAAATTCATCCTCGTCGGCGAAGGACATTTCGTACAGGGCGTCGGCCAGGCCGGCGTCGGGACTGCCCAGGGAAACGTAGTGCTCGCGTTTGAGATCCGGGTCTGTCGTTGAACGATGCTGATCATAAATGCGAATGCGCCGGGAAAGTTCGAAGATGGCACGCCGGGCGACCTCGGGCTGGATCTCCAGGGCCGCCGCGAAATCCTCGACGTGCCAGAGGGCGTAGTGGGAACCAGGGTAGACTCCCACGGCTCCGGGCCGGGGTGAACCCAGGAGGTAATCCTCCAGGCCAATGAACGATACCGGATAGTAGTTCTCGAACAACGTGCGCCGGTCGGTCAACTGGACACGACGCCGGGCCCGGCCTTCCAGGAGCATCAGAATCGTATTCGGCCGACGGTCGGCCTCGTAGCGGAGGATGTTGCGATAGCGGCCGCTCTCATTGAAGAGACCCCGCCGGACGAATTTCTTCAGTTCGAGCATAACTGTGCGAAGGTCCGGACATTCCGGGCCGATCGCAAGAAATTATTCGCAAAGTTTCCCGCCTTTTTCCGAATTTTTAGGGCCCGCGTAAAAAATTATGTCAGGGCGACGTTTCAGACCGATTATGTTACCAACCGACATAAAATAGCGTGGCCTGACTACGGGCGTGCGGAGTGCGGACATTGGTACAGAATCAGGCGAAATTAATCAAATCTTTCCAGGACCATCTGCTGATGGAGAAGGGGTTGTCCGAGAATTCCATCTTCTCGTACACCTACGATATCAAGAAGTTCCAGAACTTCCTTGAGCGGCACGAAAAGGATTTTCTCGAAGTAAAAACTGACGATATCTCGGATTTTCTGAAAGAGCAGAAGCGCAAGAAAATTTCCTCGCGCTCCCTGGCCCGGGCCGTCGCCGCGCTGCGCCAGTTCTACAAATACCTCAAAGAAGAAGACCGCGTTTCGGTAAACCCCGCCGAGAAGATCCAGACGCCGGAAGTTAAGAAGTCCCTGCCGGACTACCTTACCCTCGAAGAGATCGATGAACTCTTCGGCGTCATTCGCGAAGACGATCCCTACGAACTCCGCGACAAGGCCATGTTCGAATTGCTTTATTCCAGCGGCCTGCGCATTTCCGAGGCCTGCAACCTGCGTCTCGAAGACGTCGATCTCGAAAACATGTTTCTCACCGTGCGCGGTAAGGGCGGTCGGGAACGTCTGGTGCCCTTCGGCGAGCAGTCGTTGAACATTCTGCGGCGTTACCTGGAACAGGCCCGCGAAGAAATCCTGAAGAACCGTTACAGCGACTATCTGTTCATCAGCAAAAAAGGCGACTTCCTGAATCGTAAGTCCGTGTGGCGCCTCTTGAAAAAGTATCTCGCGCGCACGAGCATTAAGAAAGTGGTTACGCCGCACACGTTCCGCCACAGTTTCGCGACGCACCTCATTGAAAACAACGCCGATCTGCGCAGCGTCCAGGAATTGCTCGGTCACATCGACATCTCCACGACGCAGATCTATACGCATCTCGCGAGTCGCACGTTGAAAGAAGTTCACAAAAAGTTCCATCCCCGCGGCTGATCGCAGCGAACTCCGGCCGTGCTCCGTTCCGGAGCGCGGCTTACGTATTTTTAACAATCCGATTTTCGGTGTATCATCGATATTATCAAAAATAAAAATCTGTAAATCAAAAACAGATAGTGTTGACGCCCTGGTGAATTTTTGCCTTCTGGATAACGTGAAAGGAAAGATTCAACTCGAAGCCGGCGGCGAGTTCGTCGATCCGGCCTACATCACACGCATGGGTGAGGCCCTGGTTCTATACACCACGGACGGAGATGAGATCCGCGTGTTGTCCACGCTGCTCAATGCGAGTCTCGAACCCGGCGACAACGACGAATTACTCATCGAAGGATTGCAGTGCGACTGCGAAGATCCGGAGGACGCGGCCTTTGTCGAAGGACAGGCCTACGTGTTTCGGAGGTATTTGTTTCGTGTGCAACCCCTCGCCGGTGAAGCGGGGGACGAGATTCCCGGCCTGAGCGTACAGAAGCCCGTCGAGGCCGAAGCGGAAGACGAGCTCGCCACGAACGGCACGAGCAACGGCGGCCACGCCAACGGCGACGGCTGAGAGCTTAGCTTTCACGGAGCAGAGGTTTGTGGATCGTCCGCGGCCTCCGTACTTTCGCGCGCGAATCTTTCGTAGTAGCTCGCCGCGTCGTCGTCCAGGAAATCGACGCCGGCGAATCCGGCCAGAAAATCCAGGAATTCCAGCCAGTTCAGTTCCACGGTAAAGCCCATCACACCGAGACCGAGGGAAAGTTGCAAGCGCCCCCATTGATACAGGGCGAACTCCGGATCGTCGCTGTCCGTGCAGGATTGTTTGTGGCGCAGCACGTACTCCGCGGGAACTTCCGGCGTCGGAAATCGGCTGATGCCCACCGCTTCCCGATGTAACAGCCAATCGCAGCCGAACCCGAGGCCGAGCGTCGCGCGATGAACGGACCCACCAGGATCGCCTCCTGACCGGTGTCCGCGACTGCTGTTATGGACCCCCGCGCCCGCGCTCACGGGGCCTGCCGACGCCGTCAATCCGGCGGATAAAAAGTCGAGACTGAAACCGGCGATATCACCGGCGTCTTCCAGGCGATCCCGGGAGCGGGCCGTTGTGGAAGCGCAGGCCGTCGCAAGGCCCAGCATCAGAATCAGGATGATGTTCCAGCCGGTCTTATGCATCGGGCAGAATCCTGAGCAGGGCGGGGTCGCTGTCCCCCCGGCAGAAAAAACCGCCTCTCTGGTCAAAATCAAAGTCCCCTTCGTCTTGCGTGCATTGAAAGGTTTCGTCCGTGTTTCCCAGGCCGTCGCCCGTGAGCTGCCAGTAATATTCACCGGGCGTAAGTTTAAGCTGCCGCGCGCTGATTCGATAGAGGCGGGCCGTGCGTTGCGTGCGCGGATCCGTGCGCAGCTCCACTTGCTGCTCCGGAATGACGAGCGTGCGCATCGGTTCCGCCGTGTCGGCGGCGTGGAGGACGAGGCGATACTCCGCGTAGTGCCAGTCGTCGTTTTCGTCGCCGATTAAGAACCACACGAATACAATGGTATCATCCGCCGCGAACTCGCGTTCCGTAATCGGATGCACCGGCACGATGGGGATTTCCCGCGGGGGAAAGGCGAAGGACGTCGCCGTCGTGGTGAGCGCGCACAAGACCACGCCCGCGATTTCGACGAACGCCGGATGCCGGTGCGGTTTCGCGTGCTTGCGTCCGCCGTAGATCGGTACGAGGAGCAGCGGCAGACACAGCAGGTCCGTAACATCGGCCGTGCCGCGAAACACACCGCCCCCGACTTCCGGGAGCAGACCGTGCAGCGCGTCCGACCACGCCTGGTCCAGATTGATGGCGACGAACAGCAGGCCCGTGCATGCGGCGCTGATAATCGTGAGCGTGCGCCGGTTCGCGCACGTCAGCCAGTGCAGCGCACTCGCCATGGCCACGGGGAAGACGATCAAACTGGCCACGTCGCTTAGCTTTCCCGTCACGTGGGTTAGCGGCGTGTCGGCGAAAGCGGCTTTGAAGATGTGGTCGTTCGCGATCCAGAGAATCAGGAAGAACCAGAAACGCGCATCCCTGGCGCGAAGAAAAAATTGCTCAGTACTTCCGCGCATTTTCCAGGTCCGCGATGTACGAAAGTACAAACGTATTTCGGCCGCCGCTTAAGGCTTCGATCTTCTCGCGGACGAACGGTTCAATGAGCGGCGGGTAGTCGTCTTCCGTGTAGTAGAGAAAGATTTTTTCGTAGCGCGGCAGAGCGGAGTTTTCTCTGAAACGCGGCGGCTCGGCGTCCAGGTCGTCGTAGCGCAGCATATCTTGCAGAAGAAAGAACTTGGCCTGGACGCCTTCGCGGGAGTTGTGCTGGACCACGCTGTAGTCCTCGGTGGTGAGCAGCTTCGCGTAATCGAAGGGGTTTTCTTTCATGGGCAACGGGCCGGGATCCCCCATGAATCGTTCGGTAACTTTCATGAAGTCGCGAAACGAGTAGCGCGACAATATGTAGATGTCGTGGCCGCGGAAGACGTGGTTCTGCGCCGTTTTCATGAGCACGCCGGGCAACGTAACGTTGCCCTCCAGTTCGCGGACCGTTTCGAACTCGAATTCGTCCGGCGTGAAACATTCGCCGAGGAGCAGACCCGGGAATTTTTTGCGCGCCAGATCGAACTGTTCCAGGCCGCGGTCCCAGGCAATGCGCGAACCGACGACGCCCAGGCGCGCGTCGGCGATTTTCCAGCGCGCGTTGTTGTTGTAGAGCGCGCCGTCGAAGTCGAAGACCGCCGCGTGGTTCGCTTCTTTTTTGAAAGCATCCGCCTCGTTATCCTGTTCCGCGTCCGCCGGCATCTACTACATACATCGTCGCACCGCCCGGGAGATCAACGAAAAGTCGTTTACGATGTTTCGCCGTTCCCGGCATCTGCGGTATGCACTTCAGCTCCGGCGATCTGATCGTCATCGTCCTCTACTTCGCGGTGAGCCTGGGCGCGGGCATTCTGCGTTCCCGCCGCGCGTCGTCGTCGTTGACGGACTACTTTCTCTCCGGGCGTTCCGCGCCGTGGTGGCTCGTCGGCACCGGCATGGTGGCCACGACCTTCGCCGCCGATACGCCGCTCTGGGTCGCCGGCAAGGTCGGCTCGCACGGCATCTCCGGCAACTGGCTGTGGTGGTCGGCGGCGGCGGGCGGCATGCTCACGGTTTTTTTCTTCGCGCGATTGTGGCGACGCGCGGGAGTGCTCACGGACCTGGAGTTCATCGAACTGCGCTACGGCGGACGCACCGCTTCGTTTCTGCGCGGCTTCAAAGCGATCTACTTCGGCGTCTTCATGAACTGCATCGTCCTCGGCTGGGTAAACCTGGCCATGTTGAAGATCGTCGGTGTCTTCTTTCCGGAGATTGCGCATCCGGAATGGATCGTAACCGGCATTGCGCTCGCGACGCTCGTGTACGTCGCCGCGGCCGGACTGTGGGGCGTGATGATCGCCGACGCCTTTCAGTTCGCCGTGGCCCTCGGCGGTTGCATCATCCTCGCGTATTTTGCCGTGCAGCATCCGGCGGTGGTTGAGGCCGGCGGCCTGGTGAATGCATTGCCCGCGCAGAGCTTCGATTTTTTTCCGGACTTCGGTGATGGCGGCGCGGGTTTTGAAAAGATCGCGTTGAGCGCCTTTCTCGCGTACGTGATGATTCAATGGTGGGCGTCCTGGTATCCGGGCAGCGAGCCGGGCGGCGGCGGTTACATTGCCCAGCGCATCATGTCCGCGAAGGACGAACGTCACGGCATGCTGGCCACGTTGTGGTTTGTGATCGCGCACTACTGCGTGCGTTCCTGGCCCTGGATCATCGCCGCGCTGGCCGCGGTGGTGATTTATCCGGATCTCGGCGGCGATGAACGTGAGGCAAGTTTTGTCTATTTAATCCGCGACGTTCTGCCCGCGCCCCTCCGCGGTCTTCTGGTGGCCGCCTTTCTCGGCGCCTATATGTCCACGCTGTCCACGCATTTGAACTGGGGCAGTTCCTACGTCATCAACGACTTCTATTTGCGGTACTTCGCCGGCACCCGTGCTAACCGTTCGCAGGACGATGTTAGCGCGGATCACATTTTGGCCTCGCGGATCGTTACGGTATGCATTGCCGTGCTCGCGCTCGTGGTTTCATTCTTTCTCATGGACAGCATTCGCGGGGCCTGGGATTTTCTTTTGAGTATTACCGGCGGCATGGGTTTCGTTTTGATTCTGCGCTGGTACTGGTGGCGCATCAACGCCGTGGCGGAGCTGGTTTCCATGATCGCCCCTCTGGTCGCCCTGTTGCTGCTGTGGGTGGCCGAGGCCGCGTTCGGTTTTCAGCCGCCGGGGGCGCCGGAGAATCTGTACTTCGTCGTGCCGGTTTCGATTTTCGTAACTCTCGTTGCCATGTACTTAAGCAAGCCCGAAGGCCGGACGGTGCTGGCAGAGTTTTGTGCCCGGGTGCGCCCGCCCGGGCCGGGCTGGAAGGCGATCACCGGCAGGAGCGAAGCCGGCCTTGGCCGGGCCTTTGTCGGCTGGGCGGCCTCAGTGGTGCTCGTCTATGCCGCGTTGTTTTTCGTCGGCGCGTTGCTTTTTGAAATCTACGACCGCGCCGCGATCCTTGGTGCCGTGGCATTGATGGCGGCGTTCGTGGTTCGGGAAGTGATTCGCCGCGAGTTTCGGAAAGATTGAGCGAGTGCGCCTTCGCTTTGCGGAATTGTGAAGGGGTTTTGATGGCTACGGCGAAGCGGGAGTTGTGGTGATTCGTTTTGCAAAGAACGCTGCCAGTGGGGAACCAACTGCCGCGGCCCCAACAAGTGGGGCCTTGCCGACACCGGACGTTGGTTTGCGACTCAGTTACCGCAGCGTTTCCTGCGACGAAGACGGCGGGGACCTATGCTTTCCGCTGATGCGGAAAGCCGGCGGTTCAGAACTCTCGCCGAAGCGAGAATTCTGCCGGTGCGCCTTACCGCATTCCCCGGCATGACCTCCGTTCATCTGCTGGAACCAGCCGTACCCAAAAAAGTCTTAATGCAAACTGACCGTCACTTACACCACGATTCGGGGCGTGCGCAAACTGTCCGAGCGTTTCCGGTAATTCAAGGACTGCGGTTCGTGACTGTTGCTGTGAGACACATGAGGTAAATTGCGCAACGTGAAAGGCCTTTTTTTGCTACGGCTGAGCGGGAGTTGTGGTGATTCGTTTTGCAAAGAACGCTGCGTTCGACCCGGACGTTGGTTTGCGACTCAGTTACCGCAGCGTTTCCTACGACGAAGACGCCGGGGACTTATGCTTTCCACATTCCCCGGCATAACCTCCGCACGTCAGTTGGAACCAGTTGTGACCATAAACGGCTTAATACAAACTGGCTGCTACTTACACCACGATCCGGGGCGTGTGCGAATAACTGGAGCATTTCCGGAAATTCAAGAGTTGCGATGCGCGCGGAATGATTACTAAGTATGGTTTATATTTCGCGGGGCCCTCTTAAAGGTCTTCAGGCTTGCACTGCGAATATTGTTTCGATTCCTGCCGTTCGGCCGAATCATTTGCAACGTCGTTCACATGCTAACAGCCCCGGCGTGAATCGCTGCACAACACTCATCTTTTTAAACTTTATGAATCGTTAAGCCTCGCTTCGCGGCGTTTCTGTTTGTGCCGCACGCCTTGTTCGTTGTAGCGGTAAACCTCCGCCCGGGACCGGCGGTGCAGTTACAACGCGGAGTAAACTTCATGAAAATATTGATCGTAGACGATTCCGAGATGATGCGCGGCGTGATCCGCCAGGCGCTCTCGGACAATCTTCCCGACAGCAATCCCGAGATTGACGAGGCCGGCGACGGCGCGGTCGCCCTGGAAAAAATTCGCAGCGCGTCTTTCGATGTCGTCTTCCTGGACTGGAACATGCCGGTGCTGGACGGCCTGGGCTTCGTTACCGAGGTGCGCAAGGCCGGTATCCATACGCCCATCGTAATGATCTCTTCCGTAACCGATGAAGAAAAAATCTTAGAGGCCGGCCGGGCCGGTGTGAACGCCTACGTCGAGAAACCCGTGCGCGGGGTGAAACTCTGGGAACAGGTCAAGGAGTTCCTGCAATGAGTGCGGGACTGAGCATGCGTCCGTTCCTCGACGCCCTTAATCGAACCCTCGCCGACATGGCCGACGAACATCCATCCAACAGTGACATCGTCCGCTGCGAGGGCGAACGGGTGGTCTCGGACGTGACCGCGAGCGTGGGCATCTTCGGTCCGGAGCCGGGGAGTCTGATCCTCGTCATGAACGCGGCGGTGGCCCGGGATCTGTGCAAACGCACCACGGGCCGCAGCGATACCGAACTGGAGGATCGCCTGGTCCTCGACGCGGTGGGTGAACTGATAAACATGATCGTCGGGGTCGCCGGCGGAGCGAGTTCGGTGCGGTTCGACTTTTCCCTGCCGGTTTCCACCGGGGTCGAAAGCCACGAAGTGCGCATCTTGCGCAGCACGAACTTTGAGAAAGTCGTATCGAAGATTTCCTCCGGTGAGGTCGCGTTGTATCTGGTGCACGGTAGACTGCCCCCGGCCGCGAGCTAAGTACACCATGCTTAAACTTAAGGGATACGAGCTCGGCGAGCGCCTCTACGGCGGCGAGCGCACGGCGGTCTGGCGTGCGGTGCGCAGCGCCGACGGCGTGCCGGTCATCGTCAAAGTTCCGCGCCGGGATGCGCCGCCGGAGGAACGTGCGAAACTGCGCCAGGAATTCGAAATCGCCCGGGAGCTGGCGCAGGAAATCTCCGGCGTGGTCCGCCCCCTGTTCCTTGAGTTGCCGGAGGATGCGAGCGCGGGCAGCGGCGCGGTGCTGATTCTGGAGGACGGCGGCGGCATGTCTCTCGCGCAGTTTCTGGAACAGGGCGTGCCGGACATCGATACGGCCCTGGAGATCGCCGTGCAGATCGCGAGCATCCTGGGCGAGGTGCATGCCCGGGGCGTCGTGCACAAGGACGTGAAGCCGCACAACATCATCCTCGAACCGCGCGAACTTCGAATTCAACTTACCGACTTCGGCATTTCGTCGAGGTTAAGCCGGGAACATGCCGTCTCCGGAATACCCGGACGCCTGCAGGGGACCCTGGCCTACGTAAGCCCGGAACAGACCGGGCGCATGAATCGCCTGGTCGACAACCGCTCTGACTTCTATTCACTGGGAGTTACTCTGTATGAGTTAGTCACGGGATTGCTTCCGTTTCCGCATGCGGCGGATGCCCTGGAATTGATCCATCATCACATCGCCGTGCCGCCGCGCTCTCCGCTGGAACATCGCGCGGACGTGCCGCCGTCCCTCGCGGCCGTGATGATGAAACTGCTCGCCAAGAATGCCGAAGATCGTTACCAGAGCGCTTACGGCCTCTTCCACGACCTGGACGAAATTCGAACCTGCCGCGCTCAGTTCGGCAACGGCACCGCGCCGGAACTCGTTGAACGTTTCGAGCAGAGCTTCGTTCCCGGGCGCCAGGATGTCTCCGATCGTTTTCAGATTCCGCAGAAACTCTACGGCCGCGAAGAGGAATCCGCTCAGATGTTGCAGTCCTTCCAGCGTTGTGCCCGCGGCCGAAGTGAACTGTTGTTAGTGGCCGGCTTTTCCGGCATCGGTAAATCGGCGTTGGTTAACGAGGTGCAGAAACCCATCACGGAACGCAAGGGCAACTTCGTCGCCGGCAAGTTCGATCAGTTTCAACGCGACCTACCGTACAGCGCTCTGTTGCAGGCCTTCGGCCGATTGATCCGCCGGCTCCTGGGCGACGAGCAGAGTACGGTGGAGATTCGGGCGGAGCGGCTGCGGGAATGTCTGGGACAGAACGGTCGCGTGCTTACGGATGTGCTTCCCGAACTGCAATGGCTGATCGGTGAACAACCGCCGGTGGTGGAGCTCCCTCCGGCCGAGAGTGAGAATCGCTTCAACGCCGTGTTCCGCGATTTCGTGCGGGCCCTGGCCGGCGAAGAACATCCCCTGGCGATCTTTCTCGACGATTTGCAGTGGGCGGACGCGTCGAGTCTTAAGTTAATCCGAACAATCATTACCGATACGGACACGAACTACTTTCTAATCATCGGTGCTTACCGGGACAACGAAGTGGACGCGGCGCATCCGCTTACCGCGCTCATGGAACGCTTCGCAAACGAAACAGAGCAGCGCCTGACCGTGATTACGCTCGCCCCGCTGAATCGGGAAACGCTTAAGTCCGTCGTTGCGGAGACCCTGCACGTAAGTTCGGAGGAAGCCCGGGGCCTGGCGGACCTGGTGCATGCGAAGACCGGCGGCAATCCCTTTTTCGTAAACGAGTTTCTGCGCACATTGCACGACAAAGCCCTGGTGCAGTTCGATGCCGGAAGCGGCCGCTGGGGTTGGGACCTGGAACGCATCGCCGCCGAGGGCATCACGGATAACGTGGTCGAGCTGATGGCGGATCGCATTCGGGATCTGCCGCCGGAAACCGGGCGGGCGTTGCAGACGGCGGCGTGCATCGGCAACGTTTTCGAGCTACGAGACCTGGCGCGTTTCCTCGAACGTGAGATCGGTGCGACGGCGCGTTTGTTACGTGAGGCGCTCAATGAAGGTTTGATCCTGGCCCTGGATCAAAACTACAACTACGCCGAGAGCGAAGAGCTGGATGTTTCGTATCGTTTCCTGCACGACCGCGTGCAGCAGGCCGCCTATGAACTCATCGACGCGGCCGAACGTCCGGCCCTGCATTTGCGCATCGGCCGGGAGATGCTCACTTTCGGCGAACAGGAAATCGAAGACGATCTCTTTACGCTGGTAAATCATCTGAACGAGGGCCGCTCGCTCCTCGACGACCTGGACGAGCGTCGGCGCCTGGCCGAGCTGAACTTACGGGCCGGGCGCAAGGCCCTGGCCAGTACGGCCTACGCTTCCGCCGCGCGTTTCTTAAGGTTCGGCGTCGAGATGTTAGGCGAGTATCACCGGGAAGAGGACAATCGACTGTGCCTGGATTTGTACTTGAGCCTGGCCGATGCCGAGTCCCTGCGCCCGAATTTTGAAGAAGCGGAACGACTGATCGAGTTGCTCTTCGAGCGCGCGACGGAGCCGCTCGATCAGGTCCGGGCCGGGCAGATTCGTACGCGTATTCTGAACGCGCGCAGTCGCATTGCGGATTCTCTCACGGCCGGTCTGGAAAACCTCGGTCGCCTGGGCGTGCACATTCCGCAACGCCCGTCGGCTGTGCGCGTCCTTCGAGAATTTGGACGCACACTCCTGGTCGTCATGCGGCGCGGCCGACGTTATCCGTTGCGCGCGAAGCAGGTGGAGGCTCCGGTCATCCTGGCGGCGCTGAACGTTCTGGACGATACGGTCTCCGTCGCGTACCAACAAAACGCTAACGTACTCGCAATCATCATTTGTAAGATCGTGCAGTTGACGTATCGCCACGGACTGTCGCGCTACGCGCCCTTCGGTATCGCCGGTTTCGGTTATTTGAACCTGGTGGCCTTCGAACGTTTGAAGGCCGCCAGGTGGTACGTGGACCTGGCGCTGCAATTGCTCGAAGCGGGTTACGGGCGTGAGTCCATCGGCCGGGTCAACGTTTTTGCGTACGCCTTCGTCGGTCATCGTCACTCGCCCTGGGCGCGGCACTTCACGGCCCTGGAGAACGGCGGTCGCGAGGCCCTGGTTTCCGGGGACGTCGAGTACGGCATGTACGGTTTTCTATTTCGCGCGAACCACGCCGTGTTCGCGCACGAGAGCCTCGCAGAACTCGCGGAACGTTTCGCAATGACCATCGACCAGGCGGACAAACTCGAAGCCGGCCAGAGCGGTGATCCGGCCCGGGTGTGGGCTCAGTTCGTAGACAACCTGCGGGGCCGCGCCGATGATCCGGCGGTACTCCGCGGCCGCTACCTGGATCATGAGCTGGCCGTCGAACATCATCTGGCGAACGGATATAAGGGCGGTGCCGCCTGGACCCTGTGCGCGCGCTCCATGCTGCGCTACCTCTTTGATCGTGAAGGTGACAACGCTGGCGACCTGGCCGCGGCCCTGGAGTTCGAGGAAAGCCTCGCGAATATGGTGGTCCTGCCGTACATCTACATGTTTCAAATTTTAGCGACACTCGATAATTTCCGGAAAGAATCTCGTCGCGAACGTCGCCGGCGCCTGAAGATCTATCGTAAGGCCAGGCGGTTCCTGGGACTGTGGGCGCGGGGTTGTCCGCAAAACTACGAGCATCTGTTATTATGGGCGGAGGCAACGCATCTATTAGAAACGGGACGGGAAGAAGAGTCTCTTGCGATTTTCGATGCAGCCGTGCGTGCGGCACGGCGAGCCCGTTCGAATCTCGGTGAAGGCCTCGTACTCGAAGCCTCCGCCAGGGCCTACGAGAGCTGCGGGCGGGAGGTGATGGCCCGGGCCTGTGTCGAAGAATGTCGGGCCGTGTTTCGCAGCTTCGGCGCCGAAGCAAAGGTGGAACAACTGGAAGAACGTTACGCCGCGTACTTTCGTTCGAAGCGCGGCGGCGGGCGTTCCAACCGGGAGACTTCCAGTTCCGAAGTCACCATGCTCGACGTCGCGGGGGGTGTGGACCTGGACCTCGGCGCCGTGATGGAAGCGGTGGGGGCGATTTCGTCGGAGGTGCGATTCAAACCGCTGCTCGAACGCCTGACACATAGCCTTCTGGAAAACAGCGGTGCCGATCGTTGTTTCATTCTACTGAGTTACGATGACAAACTATTAGTGCACGCCGCCGGCCGGCGCGATGCGGACTCCGGGATCCGCATCGAGTTGCGTGAGGCGGAAGCGCCCGCCGAAAAACTGAGCGCCGGTGTTGCCGATGTCCGAAGCAGTCGGCAGATGAAAATTACCGCCGGCGGCGAAACAACGGAAGTCGCGGCACCGATTCTGTACCAGGGCCGTCTCGACGGCGTTGTGATCCTGCATACCGCGTTGCCGTTCCAGGACGCCCACGCTGGCACCCTGGATCTTCTATGCGCTCAGGCCGCCATCTCCCTGGATACGGCGCGGCTCTACGAAGAACTGGAAGGCCAGGTGCGCTCGCGTACCCGGGAATTGCGCCGATCCCGACGCGAAATGTACGACATCATGGACAACGTCAGCCAGGGCCTTCTGGTCCTGGATCGGCACGGTCGCCTGGGCAATGAGTACTCGCGCAGCGCGGCAGAAATCCTGGAACGCGACGATCTGGGCGGGTTGAGTTTTTATCGTCTCTTTCCCGACGCAAACGTGCGCCGGTCTTCGGCCGCTCTGGTGGAGCAGCTCTTCGAAAACGGCTTCATGTCCGCGGCAATGTTCGACCGGGCGAACTCGCTGAAAGGCTATCGTTATCTGTATGTGGACGCGGATCGCAAGCAGGCCGTGAAGATCCTGGACTTCGGTTTTTCCCGCATGCTGGCCCACGGGAGCGGAGACTCCGGGGCCGTGCAAAAATTGATGGTGACTATCGAAGACCGTACACGGGATTATCAACTGGAACGCGAACTGGAGCGCCGCAAGGTCGAACAGGAAAGTCGGGTGGAGAAACTCTACGAAATACTGCGCCTCGAACCGGCGGTGTTTTCCGGGTTTCTCAACGAGGGCCGCGAGGGCGTGGAGTTTTTGCGCGGGCGCATTGCCGACCGCGGTGTGGACGGAACGGAGAACCGTACGATCCTGGAAGATTGTCTGCGCGCGGTGCACGCGCTGAAGGGCAACGCCGGTGTCATGAACCTGGATACGATCGCCCGGCGCGCGCATACGCTGGAGGACCGTCTGGAAGATTTGTGCCGCCGCCTGGATGAGAATCAGGAGGATTATCGTCTGGATGAAGACGGCGTGGAGGCGGTGGTCGAGGGCCTCGCCGATCTCGAAGAAGAACTGCGCGATGGGGACCGGGTCTTCCAACGCGTGCTGAACATCAAGCAGGCCCTGGGCGGAAACGAGGGGCCGACCTTCGAATCCCTCGAAGAGTACTTTCGCACGGCGGTGGAGCGTGCCGCGCGACAGGCCGGCAAAGACGTGCGCTTCGAGTTTCTGCGTCGCCCCGGCGTTTCCAGTGCCGATGCATCCTTGATTGATGACATCAAAAATCCCATTACCCAACTGTTGCGCAATTCCGTGGGCCACGGCATTGAAACCGACGAGCAGCGGCGTCGCGCTTCGAAAGAACTGCCGGGCACCGTCCTCGTGGAGGTGGATACGATCTATGTGACGGCAGCGCAACGTTTACTGCACGTCACGGTGCGGGACAACGGCCGCGGCCTCGATCCCGTACTGATCAAAGAACGCGCCGTAGCTGTCGGACTCATTGACGCCGGGGACGCCGACTCCATGAGCGCGGAGAAGGTCTATCGGCTCCTCTTTCGCTCCGGATTCAGCACGGCGGAAAACGTTACCGAACTCTCCGGGCGCGGCGTGGGCCTCGACATTGTGCGTTCGGAACTACTGAGCCGTGAGGCGAAGATCAGCATTCAGAGCGAAGTCGGAAAATTTACAAAGTTTATGATTCGCCTGCCGGCGTAATTTGCGGATAGTATGACGAATCAACTCCCCGGTTACAAACTGAACGAGCGCGTGCACGCCGGTTCGCGTACGAGCGTCTGGCGCGGGCGACGCGAGCACGACAATGCGGCGGTCATTGTGAAGCTGCCGGCCGGTGACTTCGGAGCCGAGGAACGTGCGAAGCTCCGGCAGGAGTACGAGATCGCCGCGGAGCTGGATATGGACGGCATCGTCCGACCGCTGGCGCTGGAGGACTTCGGCGATGCCGCGGCCCTGGTGATGGAGGACGGCGGGGGCATATCCCTCGACGAGTTCCGGAAAGGCGAGGCCGACGGACGCCTGGAATTGGAACTGCTGCTGGATATCGCCGGGCAACTGGCGGAGATTCTGGGCGAGGTCCACGGCCGGGGCGTCGTCCACAAGGACCTGAAGCCGCAGAACATCATCATCGAACAGGGACGTGTGGTGCGTCTTACGGACTTCGGCATCTCCTCGCGCCTGAATCGAGAACATACCGCGGGACTGACCCCGGGGCGACTCCAGGGAACGCTCTCCTACCTGAGCCCGGAGCAGACCGGGCGCATGAACCGGGCCGTGGACAATCGCTCTGACTTTTACTCGCTGGGAGTTACTTTGTATGAACTAACTGTCGGTGAGTTACCCTTTGCGGTGGATGACGCGCTCGAACTCATTCACTGCCACATTGCCCTGCTGCCCGAGGCCCCGCATGAGCGGCGCCCGGATATTCCGCTGAGTCTGTCGCGGCTCATTATGAAGCTGCTCGCGAAAAACGCCGAGGACCGTTACCAGAGCGCCTTCGGTCTCAAGCAGGATCTTTCGGAGATCGCCCGGCATAACGGAAAGCCTGCCGCTTCCGCGCCGGATATTGATGAACCCGCGCGCCTTGCCTTCGAAGAGAACTTCGTTCCCGGTCGTGGAGATCTTTCGGATCGTTTTCAAATTCCGCAGAAACTCTACGGGCGCGAGGCGGAAACCGCGACGCTGCTGCAATCCTTCGATCGGGCGGCCCGGGGCGGGACCGAAATGTTGCTCGTCGCCGGTTTCTCGGGTATCGGCAAGTCGGCCCTGGTGCAGGAGGTACAGAAACCCATCACGGAGCGCCGGGGCTACTTCATCGCCGGCAAGTTCGATCAGTTCAAACGCGATCTACCCTACAGCGCCATTCTTCAGGCGTTCTTAATGTTAATTCGCCAGATATTAACCGAGGAGCCCGAGCGCATTGCGACCTGGAAGGATCAACTGCTGGAGGCCCTGGGAACGAACGGCGGAGTCATTACCGACGTGCTGCCCGAACTGGAGTGGATCATCGGCGCGCAGCCGCCGGTCATTGAGCTACCCCCGGCGGAGGCCGAAAATCGTTTCAACGCGGTCTTCCGAGATTTTGTGCGCATTCTGGCCGGCGAGAGACATCCCCTGGCGATCTTCCTGGACGACCTGCAGTGGGCGGACTCGGCGTCGCTTAAGTTGATTTTACTGCTACTTACAGATCCGGATACGACCTATTTTCAAATTATAGGCGCCTTTCGGGACAACGAGGTGGACGAACACCATCCATTGACGGCGCTTACGGGGAAACTCGAACAGGGCGGTCACAAGCTTGAGCGGATCGCGCTCAAGGCCCTGGACGTGGAAACGGTGGGACGCATCGTCGCCGACACGCTGCATATCGCTCACACCGAGGCCGTCCACCTGGCGGAGTTGGTCCACCGAAAGACCCGGGGCAATCCGTTTTTCGTAAGCGAATTCCTGCGAACATTGTACGACAAAGAGCTGATTCGCTTCGACAGCACCGGCGGGCGCTGGGTGTGGGAGCCCGCGCGCATTGAAGGCGAGAGCATTACCGACAACGTCGTCGAACTCATGGCCCAGCGCATCCGCGAACTTCCCGAAGAAACCGGACGGGCGTTGCAGGTGGCGGCGTGCATCGGCAGCGTGTTCGAGCTGCGTACCCTGGCGCTGATTCTGGAACAGGAACGCGATCAACTGGCGCGTCTTCTGCGGCGAGCGTTGAGCGAGGATCTCGTTGTCCCGTTGGATCAAAACTACAGCTACGCCGAGAACGAGTCGCTGGATGTGCGTTATCGTTTTTTGCACGATCGCGTCCAGCAGGCGGCGTACGAATTGATTTCAAGCGAAGAACGGAGCGCCCTGCACCGGCGCATCGGTCGGGATCTCTGGAACAATCTGAAAGACACTCCGACTTTCGAAGAAGAGATGTTTACGATCGTAAATCACCTGTACGAGGGCCGGGAACTCCTGAACGAACCGGAAGAACGGCGGCGGGCGGCGGAGTTGTGCCTGCGTGCCGGTTCCCGGGCGCTGGCGAGTACGGCCTACGCTTCTGCGGCGCACTTTCTAACTTTTGGCAATGAGTTGTTAGGTGAAAATGCCTGGCGAGATGAGTACGAACTCTGCCGGGATTTGCTCTTGAATCTTGCCAGGGCGCAAAGCCTGCAAGGTGAACTGGACGCTTCGGATCGTCTGGTGGACATCCTGCTCAAAAAGGTCCATGACGTTCGCGAACAGGTGTCCGTATACGAGGTGCGTTTGCGAAATCTCAACGCGCAGAATCGTCTGCCGGAGGCTCTCGATAGCGGGATTGAGGTCTTGCGCAAGCTCGGCGTGTCGTTGCCGCGGCATCCGGGGCAGAGGCACATCGTCGTTTCTCTGTTGCGTACGAAAGCCTGGGCGTTCTGGAAAGGCAAAGACAGTTTGCTGCGCGCGCCGGTCATGCAAAATGAAAACTACCGGCACGCGCTGAAAATTCTAATCAACCTGGGATCGGCGGCATACCAGTCGGCACCAAACCTGTTTGCCGTGACCGTTCTGCGGGCGACGGAGCTTTCGTATCGCTTCGGTATTGCTCCGGACAGTCCGTACGCAGTGACGTTGTACATGGCGGCACACATCAGCGCCCTTGGTGACTTCGCGGGCGCCCGGTACTACGGCGACATGGCCGCGGAGCTGATTGAACGCTGGAACGCTCGCCACATCTATTGTCGTTCTCACGCGGTACGGAACTGCTTCACGCGTCACTGGCTATTGCCGGTCGAAGAAGCGAAAGAAGAGTACATGGAGGTGGCTCGAGTCGGTCGTGAAACCGGGGACCTGGAGTACGCCGGCTATTGTTATACATTCTGGACCATCCAGGCACTGTACTCCACGACTTCCCTGGACGATCTGGTCGGCCCGGCCGAACGGAATCAGGCCTTGCTGGATCAGGCGCAGCAGGGACAGCCGGCCAACGCGCACCGACCTTATGCTCAGTTCATCCTGGCTTTGCGCGAAGAGGGTCGCGAGGAAGCGCTGCGTTCCATCGAGTCAGGTGAGCACTTCAATGAAGAATGGCTGCGCTTTATGGAAGACGTGAACTACGGCAGCGGCATCGCGTTTTCGTACAAGGTGCGCGGTCACGTGCGTTTTATATTCGGCGAATACGAAGCAGCCCTGGCCGAATATCGCGGCACGTTACCCGTAGAAGAAAGCCTGGCCGGACTTCCCGCCCACGGGCCGTTCCGGTTCCTGTATGCGATTTGTTTGTGCGCCGTGGCCCGGACGTCCTCCGGTCGGCGGCGACGGCGATTGCTTTCCGAGGCCCGCATGTGCCTGCGTATGTTGAAGAAATGGGCGCGCCTCTTCCCGTTCAACTACGCGGCGCGATATGATCTACTGCTGGCCGAGTATCTCTACGCGCGCGGCCGACGTCTTGACCGGGTTAAGATCGAACGCCTGTATGCTTCGGCGATCCGCCGCGCGCGAGAACGCAACTATTATATGGATGAATGCCACGCCCTGGAATGCGCGGCGCGTTATTATGCGGATCGGGACGATCGCGCGGCGTACCGTGCGCATCTCGTCGAGGCCCATGCGGCTTACGATCGTTGGGGCGCCCGGGCCAAAGTACGCGACCTGGAATTGCAGCACCCGGATCTGCTAACTTACGGTAAAAATAAATTAGAACCGAACACCACGGAAAGCGCGGCCTCCACGAAGAACTTTGATTTTACAGTGCATACCGTTCTGGATCAGGAGACCACCGGTTCTTCGACGACGCTGATTGACGGCGGCGGAAACCCGGCGAACCGCTTCGATCTGGCGGCCGTGGTCAAGGCGGCCCGGGCGATCTCGGGGGAACTGCGCATCGAAAATTTTCTGGATACGCTGATGCAGATCGTGCTGGAAAACGCCGGGGCGCGTCGTGGCGTGTTTATCCAGGCCCAGGACGACGATTGGCTCGTACGATTCGTGCGCGACGCCGGAGGCGGCGGTCAACTCCTGGAAGAACGCCTCGCAGAATTTGAAAACGTCTGCCGTTCTGTGGTACGGTACGCGGTGCAGTCGCGGCAGGCCGTGGTGCTCGCCGACGCCGCGAACGACGCATCCGGTCGCTTTTCCGCGGACCCGTACATCCGCGAACACGGCGTACGTTCGTTGCTGTGCACGCCCATCCTGCGCAATGAGCGCATCCTCGGCGTATTGTATCTGGAGAACAATCTCTCCACCGGCGCGTTTACCGAGGAGCGCCTGCGCATTCTGGAGATGCTTTCGTCCCAGGCGGCGATTTCCCTGGAAACGGCGCATCTCTACAGCCACCTGGAAGAAGAGGTCGTTGCCCGCACCGATGAACTGGAAGCATCTAAACATGAACTCGATGAAATCTTAGCGAACGTCGGTCAGGGCATCCTGAGCATCGACCGGGATGGTCGTATCGGCAGTGAATATTCCCGGGCCGCCGCCGAGATCTTTGCGGCGGCCGGTACGGAGAACCTGGCCGGCCGACGTTTCGCGGACCTTTTTGCACACGACGAACGCACGTCGGCCGTGCTTGCGCAGTACGTGGATCAGCTCTTCACGAACTCGTTCATGTCCGAAACGATGCTCTCGCGTGCGAATCCCATCCGCGAGTATCAGTATGCGCCGCCCGGTACGGAGCGCCCCGGGATTCTGGCGTTTTCGTTTTCTCGCATTCGCGGGGATGAGATCAGCACGGAAGATGAGGATGATGCGGCTGTCGTCGCGAAAGATCCGAACGAAGTACGCAAGGTCATCGTCTCGGTGGAAGATCGGACGCGTCAGTTTGAACTGGAACGCGAGATCGAAGAGCGCCGCAAGGAGCAGGAGCATCGCGTGGAGAAGCTGTATCAGATCTTGCAGCTCGAACCGCGAGTCTTCTCGAACTTTCTAAAAGAAGGGCGCTCGGCGCTCTCCACCGTGCGTACGCGGCTGCGCGAATTCAGCGATGAGGTCGCGGTGAACCAGTCCGTCGTCGAAGAATGCTTTCGCGGGATCCACTCGCTGAAGGGCAACGCCGCGGCCATGAACCTGGAGTCCGTGGTGGAAACCGCGCACGCGCTGGAAGATCAACTGGACCTGCTGCGTCGCGACCTTGCGCAAGGGCGGCTTTGTTTGCCGGGGGAAGCGGACATCGCGGCGGTACACGCGGCCGCCGGTCGACTGGAAGACGAACTGCAGGACGGCGACCGCGTCTTCGAGCGCATCCTGGGAATTCAGCAGGCCTTCGGCGCGCGTACGTCGGAGCCGTTCGACGGTCTCGAACGATTGCTGCGCGACACCGTTCGTACGGCATCCCGACTTAGCGGCAAAAGCATCGACCTTACGTTCCGCCGGTCGCCGGGGTTGAGTGAGGATGATGAGCGGATCGCCGACAAAATCAAAAATTCACTGTTGCAGTTAGTTCGCAACTCGGTGGATCACGGCATCGAAAACGTAAGCGTACGTGAGTCCCGGGGCAAGTCGGTGAGCGGGCGCATCGTCGTCGATGTTTCGAAATCGACGGAGGGGCTCACGCTTACCGTGGAAGACGACGGTGGTGGTCTCGACACGGCGAAGATTCGGGAGCGCGCCGTGGCCCGGGGCATCGTTTCCGAACGCGAGGTCGCAGCGATGTCCCGGGCACGGATCTTTCGTCTGATTTTCCGTTCCGGTTTCAGTACCGCCGACGGCGTAAGCGAACTTTCCGGCCGCGGCGTGGGCATGGACATCGTGCGTGATGAAGTAAAACGCGCGGGTGCGAAATTAATGATCAAGAGCGAAGTCGGAAAGTTTACACGCTTTACGTTTGTCATTCCCGCGCCGCCTCCGTGAAAGTCATACTCCTTCCTCGAATATTTTTGCAGGTGTAGTTGGAAGCTTAACCGCGGCCGTAAGGCCGCGGGATTTTTTTGCTTATTTCACAGGGAGCAGAGATTAAGAGGGCCCTCTTCGCGTCAGCGATTGGAGCGATGGCGGCGCAGCCGCCAGTCTCGCGTCTTCGCGAGACCGAAGCGAAGCGGAGTCGCGGAAAGCGCGGTCGCCCGGCCGCCTCCGGCGCGGCCGGGCGAGACGCCCTTGCAATTTACGCTTCAAAATTCTACTCGCCACACTCGTACGCGCGCGCACTCTCGCCATCGCATGAAGTTCCCCGACGACGCCAGGACCATCCTCTACTATCGCGAGGCCGTACCGCATCCGCGCATCCCGAATCGCATGACGCCCGCCGGCCCCGAGCGCAGTTACATCTTTCAAAACAGCGAGTACACCACGACCTGGGAGGAGCACGGCTTTTCGCTGCGCTGGAACCCCGCCGAAGACACGGAGCGCGGCGGTAAAACATCCGGCGAACTGCGACCGCTCCTGCGTCGGCTCGACGGCGCCGGCGACGTATTCCTGGAACGCCTGGAGCTGGTCGTAGAGCGCGGACAGCTGGCGTCGATCTCGCTGGACCCGGACATTCCGGTGAACACGCGCTATCGCATCTTTCAACACGGCTACCAGTCCTGGACCATGTCGACCATGCGCACTCACGAGGAGGCCGACGAGTTCGCGCGGCCGGCCTGGAAACATCGCATGGACGAAAATCCGGAGACGCCGCATCAGTCGGCGTTGCCGGTGAACCTGCCGCTGCACATGTTTCCGGCGAAGGGCAAATTTCACGCGGACAACCTGATCGGCCTGGAAGAACAAATCGAAGCGGAGCGCGAAGACGTACAAACATCTCCCACGCGAATCTTAGTCTATGCCTGGGGTCAGGGCGGGCAGTTCATTCGGTTTCGCACGCACCTGGACAAACACAGCGGTCGCATGACCGAGTTCGCCGTCATCTGGGACATGAACGGGCGGCGTTTTACGCAGCACTCGCGGGAATCGCTGACTCCCGTTGCCTGGAACTTTGAGTTCCCCGGCGAAAAATCCCGGCGCCGCACCTTCGCGGGCATGCTGAACGAGGCCGGGCATCGCATTGCCGGGAACATGCTGCGCAAACGGCCGAAGTCGCCGGGCATCGTCGGCTGGTGTTCGTGGTACTACTACTATACGAAAATCACCGAAGACATCATCCTCGATAACTTAAGCTCGCTCAGCCGCAGTAAACTCAAAGTCGACCTCTTTCAAATCGACGACGGTTACCAGCGCAGCATCGGTGACTGGACGCATACCAACGATAAGTTTCCCGGGGGCATGCAGTTTCTGGCGTCGGAGATCAAAAAAACCGGAATGCGCGCGGGCCTGTGGCTTGCGCCCACGATCGTGACGAAAGACTCGCAGTTATTGCAGAGTCATCCGGGGATCGTGCTGCGTCACGAACGCAGCAATCGTCCGGTGAGTATGTTGTACAATCCGTTGTGGGGCGGCCGGGCCTACGGCCTGGACGTCACGCACCCCGTGTACAAGGAGTGGTTGAGCGAGACGATCCACACGCTCGTCCATCACTGGGGCTACGACTACTTGAAGCTGGACTTTTTGTTTACGGCGGCGCATCGCGGTCGCTGGCACGACGACACGAGCAGCGGCGCGCGCCGCCTGCGCGAAACGTTGCAGCTCGTGCGCAAAGTGGCCGGGCGCAAAGTAATGCTGCTCGGTTGCGGCTGCCCGCTCTGGCCGGCCGCCGGTGTGCTCGACGCCATGCGCATCGGTATGGATGTGAATCACATCTGGGGCGGGGACACCATGTCCTGGCTCCTGCGCGATCGTAACTACCCCACAACCCGCGCGGCGCTCATCAATACCATCAACCGCAGTTTTCTGCACAATCGTTTCTGGGTCAACGATCCGGACTGCCTCATGGTGCGCGGCCGGGATACGAAACTCACGCTAAAGCAGGTGTATTTGATGGCCTCGGTCATGTCCGTCTCCGGCGGCATGCTGCTCTTAAGTGATGATTTGACGAAGTTAGAGGAGGATCGTTTCGACATCTTTACTCTCGCCGCCGAGATCAACCGCAAGTGCGCCGGCCACACGCCGATCCCGCTCGGTATGATGGAACACCAGTTCCCGCGCGGTTTGTACAATCCCGCCGGTTACATCGGCGTGTGGAATCCCACGCGTCGCCCGGATCGTGTGACGGTGCCGTTGCCGGCGGGCCTCGACGAGGCGGCGCTCCGCGGTGCGAAGGACGTGTGGACCGGCGGGAGCATTTCCTGGCAGATCGAAGACGGGCGGCTGCATCTCGCAATGGCGCCGTTTGAGAGTGTCGTGGCGAAGGTGTAGAGATGGCCGCGATAGCCGAGTCACAAAGCGACGTCCGGGTCGAACGCAGCGTTCTCAGCAAAACGAAACCCCACAACTCCCGCTCAACCGTAGCCAAAAAAGGCCTTTCACGGTTGCGCAATGTACTTCATGTTTCTCGCCGCAACCGTTACGAATCGCGACTCTTGAACTACCGGAAACGTTTTATTTGTTCGATTACGCCCCGAATCATGAAGTAAGTGGCGGCCAGTGTACATTAAGACTTGTATGGTCACGGCTGGTTCCAGGCGACCACGGAGGTCATGTCGGGGAAATGTGGGGCGCGCACCGGAACGGCGTCTTCGCCGGAAGAATCGTCGCCGGGAACAGAGTCACAAACCAACGTCCGGGTCGAACGCAGCGTTCTCAGCAAAACGAATCACCACAACGTTTCTGAAGGCGGACATGTCCCGGCCTATCCCTCAATCTCGCCGAAGCGAGATTGAGGCTCCCGCTCAGCTGTAGCAAAAAAGTCCCTTCAACAATGCGCAACTTGCCTTGTGTGTCTCACGGCAAACGCCGCGAAACACGGCTCTTGAACTACCGGAAACGCGGGGGTAGCTCGCACACGCTCTGAATCGTTGCGTAAGTAGCGGCCAGTGTACATTAAGAAGATTATGGGTACGGCTGGTTCCAACTGACGCGCGGAGGTCATGCCGGGGAAATGTGGGGTGCGCACCGGAACGGCGTCTTCGTCGTCGGAGACGCTGCGTTAGCTGAGTCACAAACCGACGTCCGGGTCGAACGCAGCATTCTTTGCAAAACGAAAATCCACAACTCCCGCTCAGCCGTAGCCATAAAAGCCCTTCACACATACGGCGACTTACTTTATGTTTATCATGGCAATCGCAACGAACTGCAGCTCTTGAACTACCGGAAACGCTCGGGTAATTCGCACACGCCCCGAGTCGTTGTGTAAGTGGCGGCCAGTGTACATTAAGAAGAATATGGGTACGGCTGGTTCCAGCAGATGAACGGAGGTCATGCCGGGGAATGTGGTACTGCGCACCGGCAGAATTCTCGCTTCGGCGAGAGTTCTGAACCGCCGGCTTTCCGCATCAGCGGAAAGCATAGGTCCCCGGCGTCTTCGTCGTAGGAAACTCTGCGATAACTGAGTCGCAAACCCGCGTCCGGGTCGAACGCAGTATTCTCAGCAAAACGAATTACCACAACTCCCGCAAAGCTGTAGCCATAAAAACTCCTTCACCATTGCGCAACTCACCTTCTGTTTTTCACGGCCAACGCGGCGAGACACAGCTCTTGAACTACCGGAAACGTTTTATTCGTTCGAATACGCCCCGAATCGTGGTGTAAGTGCAGGCCAGTTTGAATTAACACTTTTTTGGGTACGGCTGGTTCCAGCTGACGCGCGGAGGTCAAGCCGGGGAATGTGGCAAGGCGGACCGGAACGGCGTCTTCGCCGGAAGAATCGTCGCCGGGAACAGAGTCGCAAACCAACGTCCGGGTCGAACGCAGCGTTCTTTGCAAAACGAAAATCCACAACGTTTCTGAAGGCGGACATGTCCCGGCCTATCCCTCAATCTCGCCGAAGCGAGATTGAGGCTCCCGCAAAGCTGTAGCAAAAATTTCCACTCCTCCATTTCGCAACTTACTTCATCTTTCTCACGGCGAACGTGACGAACCGCAGCTCTTGAGCTACCGGAAACGCTCGGGTAGTTCGAATACGCCCCGAATCGTGGTGTAAGTAGCGGCCAGTGTACATTAAGACTTTCTTGAGTACAGCTGGTTCCAGCTGACGTGCGGAGGTGATGCCGCGGAGATGTGGGGCGCGCACCGGAACGGCGTCTTCATCTCGGAAAATCCATCAAGCGCAGGCGCGCTCCGGAGCCCCGCTCTATTCGCGGGGCGGAGCGGGTGCGCCTTTGCGGTCGCGCAAAATCGTCAAACTGATCAACGCCGCCGCGACGGCCACCAGCGTGCAGAGCACCGCCACCGCGCGCATGCCGCTGACAAAGGCTTCGCGACTGAGAGTTAGCAGCGCCGCGCCCGATTCCCCCGGCAACGCTCGCGCCACGGCCACGGCGGCACCGAGAGTATCCTGCGCTTCGGCGACACTCGCCGCCGGCAGATGTGCAATCGCCTCGCCGGTAAACGCACGCCGATAGAACGCGACGCCGATGCTGCCGAGAATTGAAATGCCCAGCGCACCGCCGAGT
This sequence comes from Leptonemataceae bacterium, assembly GCA_965227295.1. Classification (GTDB taxonomy): domain Bacteria; phylum Spirochaetota; class Leptospiria; order Leptospirales; family Leptonemataceae; genus JANSYA01. The sequence continues at coordinate 2,986,946 of OZ245742.1, forward strand.
TCGCTCGCGGTCTCGGCCATGCCCGAAGCGACGCCGGACTGCTCCGGCGGCGCCGCACCGACGATCATCTCCGTCGTGAGACCGAAGACCGGTGCGAGACCGAACGAGATGATGATCGATGCGGCCACGACGGCGAAGAGACCTTCGCGGTTGCCGACGTTCGAAAGGATGATGAGACCGATCGCCGCGAGAAACAACGAACCGCCGATGACGTGCGCCGGGTTCGCTTTGTATAAAACGCGCGGGAGTAGATTCGATGCGGCGATGAACGCTACCGCCGACGGCACCGACCACAGCCCCGCCATGAGCGGCGTGAGGTCGAGCACGAGCTGGAGATACTGCGCCACAAACAGAAAGTAACCGAAAGCTAAGAACACACCGAGCACGTTCACGATGAGCGAAGCACGCAGCGCCGGAATGCGAAAGAGCTTGAGATCGATGAGCGGATCGGCAAGACGGAACTGCCGCCGCGCGAAGACGTAGCCGAAGATGAGGCCGATCACGAGCGCAGCGAGCGGCACGAGGGCGAAGCCGTTCTGTGCCGTTTCTTTGAGGCTGTACACGATCGGCAGAATGCAGAGCAACGAAAGCACGACGCTCGGCGCATCGATGCGCCCGGCCTTTGCGTCGCGGTACTCCGGCAAGACGAACGGCCCGAGCAGCAAGAGTAGCATCATCACCGGCACGGCCAGCAGAAAGACGGCGCCCCACCAGAAGTGCGCGAGCACCAATCCGCCGAGCACCGGACCGAGACCGCTGCCCGCGGAGAACGCCGAGATCCACACGGCAATCGCCACGCCGCGTTCGCGCGGATCGGGAAACATGTTAAAGATTAACGACAACGTCGACGGCGCGAGCGTCGCACCGGCTATGCCGAGCAACGCGCGACTGACGATTAACATCGTCGCCGTCGTTGACAACGCCGCGAGAATCGACAACAACCCGAAGATCGCCGAACCGATGAGCAACAGGCGCCGCCGTCCGAGTCGATCGCCGAGCGAGCCCATGGTAATCAAGAAACCCGCGACCATGAAGCCGTAGATGTCGATGATCCACAACAACTGTGCGCCGGTGGGTTTCAGGTCCGCACTGAGCGCCGGCACCGCGAGATGCAGCACGGTGATGTCCATGACGTAGACGACGCAGGCGATCGCGAGCACGGCGAGGCCGAGCCATTCGCGAACCGTGGCTTTGCGGGGGGCGGGGAAATCCAGGCTGTCTGCGGGAGCGGCCACAAAGAGTCACTGCGGGCGCGGGCGGGCGGGAGGCAACCACTTAAAATCCGTTGCGAACCGCGGCTCTGGAATCCACAATTCCGCAACTTACTTCATGTTTCTCACGGCAACGCAACGAACCGCAACTCTTGAACTACCGGAAACGCGCGGGTAGTTCGCACACGCCCCGATTCGTGGTGTAAGTAGCGGCCAGTGTACATTAAGGCTTTTATGGGTACGGCTGGTTCCAGCTGACGAGCGGAGGTCATGCCGGGGATTTTGGTAAGGCGCACCGGAACGGCGTCTTCGCCGTGAGGAACGCTGCGGGAGCTGAGTCACAAACCAGCGTCCGGGTCGAGGCGGACTATCTTAACAAAACGACATACCACAACTCCCGCTCAGCCGTAGCCATAAAGATCCCTTCACAATTCCGCAACTTACTTCATGTTTCTCGCGGCAACGCAACGAACCGCAACTCTTGAACTACCGGAAACGCGCGGGTAGTTCGCACACGCCCCGAATCCTGGTGTAAGTAGCGGCCAGTGTACATTAAGGCTTTTATGGGTACGGCTGGTTCCAGCTAACGAGCGGAGGTCATGCCGGGGATTTTGGTAAGGCGCACCGGAACGGCGTCTTCGCCGTGAGGAACGCTGCGGGAGCTGAGTCTCACAACCAGCGTCCGGGTCGAGGCGGACTATCTTAACAAAACGACATACCACAACTCCCGCTCAGCTGTAGCCATCAAAACCCCTTCACAATTCCGCAACTTACTTCATATTTTTTGCGGCAAAGGCAACGAAACGCGGCTCTTGAACTACCGGAAATGTTTCCTTCGTTCGAGCACGCTCCGAATCGTGGTGTAAGTAGCGGCCAGTGTACATTAAGGCTTTTATGGGTACGGCTGGTTCCAGCTAACGAGCGGAGGTCATGCCGGGGATTTTGGTAAGGCGCACCGGAACGGCGTCTTCGCCGTGAGGAACGCTGCGGGAGCTGAGTCACAAACCAGCGTCCGGGTCGAGTCGGACTATCTTAACAAAACGACATACCACAACTCCCGTTGTGTAAAGAGAAGTAAATATAGTAAGTGGAAAAAGCGTGCGTTTTTGGCTTGCCGGTTTCGGTGGCGCGTATATGTCCGCTTGCTGTATGGAGAAATCAAAAATTGCTAACATTGGTGCCGCGCGACTTAGTGGTCACAGTGTTACCGTTTCCAATTCGGGCTATACGGATTTTACACCGTTGCTCGGTGAGATCCGTTTTGACGCCCTGCCGGAAATCGCCGGTGCCTGGGATAATGCTAACCGGCACGTCGCCAAACTTAACGCCCGGCACCCGGCGGGCTTCGGGCTGCTCGAAATTGACGCCTATTTGACCGAATACGCGCACGGGCGCGAGAATGCCACGGTTAAGAACCTCGGTTACGGCCTGCGTAACTCGGTGATTCAGGCAATGGGCCTGGACTATCGTTTACACCATGGTAAACGAACCGTCGTGGACGAAACTTTTCGTCCTTATGTCACGCTGAAACCGCGCAAGGCCCGGCGACCGGTGCCGTCGCCGCGCGAAATCATGCGCGTCTTTGTGAGCGCCCGGCCGCGCGTCGCCTCCGTCGTGGAGATTCTGTTTCAAACGGGGCTGCGCATCTCGGAACTCTGCAATCTGAAGATTTCCGACTTTGACCCGCAACCGACCGAGGACGGCACCGGCGTCGTCTTCCGCGTCAAGAACAAGGGCGGCGACATCAAAGTCGTCAAGATGCGTCTGGCCACCTTCGAACGCGCCGTGAAGGCTTTTTACGGCTGTGTCTATCTGATCGAAAGCCGTCCCGGTAAGAAGTACTCGCGCCAGGGCCTGGCCGACCTGGTCAAGTGCGGCACGCGGCGCGTGCTCGGTCGCGCCTATCCCCCGCACAGTCTCCGGCACGCTCACGCCGATTACATGATGGCGAACCATCCCGGTAAGCTTAAGGGCATCCTGGACAACGGGGGCTGGGCCAACGCGGAAGTGTTTATCAGCACTTACAATCATGTGCAATTGAACGTCGCGGATCTGCCGTCCCTGGACGATATGGCGGAGACGATGAACGCGCAGGCACAACCGCAGAAAACGCGGCGCGGGGACGGGCGACGCAAAGTCTAAGTTTGTACGCGTAGAGGTTAAATCATGCTGACTTTTTCCGTGAAACAGTTTCAGAAAGAAGCCGCGCGCATTCGCGAAGAATACGGCGGGGATGCGCGCTTTCGTCTGAAGATTCACCGCGCCGGTATGGAATCGGTGGAACTGCATTCGACCGATCTGCCGGAACTCGAACCGGGCGAATACACCGTCGAACTCGCGGCGAAAGCGCCCGGTGAAAAGGAATGGACGCGGGTATTTTCCGGCAAGATTCACCGGCCGTTACACGGAAACAGTAGTGCCGCGCGTAACACGCTCAAACATTCCGACGGGGGCGCCGTGAACGGCGGCGCCTCCGCGGGCAACGGTGCCGCGGAAAGCCTTGTTCTCGATCGCGCGTTTGCGTATCTCGAAAAGATCGAAGGCAAATTCGACGAAGCACAGCGCATCCGGGACAGCGCGGCGACGGCGTCTCTTGATATGACGATTCAATCGCTCAAAGGCGCGTTTTCCGCGGCCCTGGACGAAATTGTCCGCGCCCAGGATCGTTCTGTCGATCGGCTGCGCACCGAACTGGACGACACGATTAAGAGTTACGAACGCCGCTTCGAGAAACTCCAGGAAGAGCACGAAGACGACCGGCGTCGCTGGCAGGAGAAAAGCGCGGCGGACAACACGACGCCCGGCGAGCGGATGCTGGAACGCGGTATCCAGTTAGGCGAGAAGATCTTAAGCAACCTTGATAAAATCAAAATGCTGACCGGCCAGGGTGTACCGCCCACCGCGGCGGCGTCCGGCCCGGCCAGAAGGGGACCAGTTTAATGAGCACACAAAGTAGCGATGAACAAAAGTTAGATGAGAGCGCGCCGGAGCGTGTGCCGGATGATCCGGCGACCGTCACCGAACGACTGGACGCGCTATCCCTGGCAATTAAGAGTTTCGCGGAGGCGTATCAGATCATCGTCAATGACCTGGCGCACATCGAAGCGATTCTGTTTAATATCGAAAGCGCGTTCGGCGAAGTTCTGGAAGGCAACGACGTTTCGGAGTATATCGCCCGGATTCGTCAGCGCCTGGCGCACCTGCAAGTTTTTCAGCCGGACGGCGCGGCGCCCGCTGGCCAGGCGGCGGTCGCGGCGGGGGGCGATCATGGACCGGTGTAACTTACCGGCCCGCCAGACGTGGGACGATTCGGAGGCTATCGCGTGAGCGGTCGCCTGCCGGAGCCGGTGCGGGAGAAAGTCGCCGAACTGCTCGAAATCGGCTGGCGCGCGCCGGACGTCATCGCCATGTTTGAACGCGGGATTCCGGATTTTCCGCGGCGGTACTCGATTTCCGAAAGGACCGTGCGCCGGATTGCGAAAGAGAAGTTTCCGGACGGTGTTGCGGCGGCGCGGGCGGCTTACGTGGAACGTAAGCGGGTGAAGGTTGGGGCCCGGGGGTGAATAGATGCCCACCCGTATTCCTCAGTCGCTTCTTTTGCAGTAGTGATTAATTACTATTTGTCCGTGATGCTTTTTTTGTTGACTGAGTTCTAGCGCGGGAAGTTTCTCGGCTGAATCACTGGCTGGAGGGTTATATGAGAAATGTGAAACCGTATGCACTTGCGATATGCGTCGCAGGATTTGTAATCCTTCCTTTTACTCTCTATGGAAAGAAGCCAGACTTGGTAAGTATCCGGGCTGTGCTTGATCAGTACGAGAAATTCTATGCACTTCGAGCAGATAATCAGAGTGGAGCCGCAGATAAACTGAATGATCGCCTAACCTCACAACTTGAAAAACTCTTTAGGCCCGGAGTAGAGTACGTATCCGGTAAAGACTGCCCGGTTGAATTTCAGAAGATGCCGTTTGTAGTGAGCGATATAGTACCTACATGGGTTTTTAAGATGTCATGCCTTGAATCGGAGCATATTGATTTACGTTTCCAGGCGTACAGTTCAGACCGCCGCCCTCTCTACTTCAGAGAACAGGCGCTCCAAAATTTGCGAACTGACGATGCAATAGCGGCTCGTATTCGAGAGTTCAGGGAAGCCCGCGTTAAGCAATTCATAGTTAAGTTTACGACGTACAGAGATAGCTATGGTCGGGGCGGCACAGGGCGGGCGGAGCTTCCGCTACAGTACGATTTGTATGTTCGAATTACAGCGATAGAACCGTTTGAAGCCGAAAGCGGCTTGCCCGAATAGTAAATTCCCTGCATACATACTAAGGAAATGCTAATCAACGGGCCCTCGCCACTCCACCAGCAGATTGCTTGGGTCGGCGAGCAAAATGCACAACGTCCCCACCCACAACAACAACCCGATGCGCCCGCACCGTCGCTATCTCCCCGCTGCGACTCATCCACTCAGACACAAACGCGCCCCCGCGCCGGTATCCCTGATGAAACGACCAATCCCGAAAACCCAGGTGCAACAGTAACACGGCGTCTCTTAACACATCATCACCGTCAGTTTGCGAAACGGCACACTCCAGCACACTCGCCCCGCGAAAGTGACGCGTTTCCGGCGGCGTGCCTTGGCCTAGCAGCCGGTCCAGAAAGATCTCGAACGCGACGCCGTGCTTGTGCCGGTCAAAGCCGGTGCGGAGACGAATCCGGTCAACGTGCGTCTTCACGGTGGACGGAGACACCCGTAGCTCGCGCGCAATCTCCGGTTGCGTGTGCCCGGCCGTAAGCATCCGGGCAATGCGGGTTTGTTTTGCGGTCAGTAAGGGGCTTTGCACAATCTTACGATAATTGCGCCGCCCCTTCATATTCTGCAACTCGTTTCCCGTAAGCTTCCGCGGGCTAAACCTTTGGTATTACGTTTCATTTACTAAGAATTTGTTACCCGGTGATATTTCACTCGTCTTGTATCACCTTATTAGAGAAATGGTAATTCTGATGCCCCTGGACAAGGGGCCTGATGAGCGAGATATCCCATGAATCCGACGGTCCACACCCCCAGCATCCCCGGCAAACGCCGCTTTTCCTCGCCGTTCCGGCTCTGTGCGGCCGTCATCGTCGCGGCGCAGCTTGCGCTGATCGTCCCGGCCGCGCCGCTCAGGTCGCAGCCGGTCACGGTGCCGACGCTGAATAACCCGGGCTTTAATGATCAAGATTTTCAACCGCTCTTTGATGCGGCGGCGGGCAGCACGGACGCGGGCGGATGGGAGTACCTCATTTCTCAGGGCCGCTATGTTTTACAGGCTCGCTGGGAAGCGGAAGTAAACGCGGAGATCGAAGCGGAAGTCCTCGGCGTCACGCAATCGGACGACTTCAATACCACGGCGGAGTACCGCGACTATCTGCGCAAAGCGCTACTCGTTCAAAAAGAAGATCTCCGCGCGTCCTGGGAACTCGCGGCGGAAGCGGCCATTGAACGCGAGCGCCGGGAGTTTCAGGACCGGCGGCAATCCGCGAGCACGCAAACGGGTGACCGCGACACCACCGCGGCGTTAAACAGTGCGACGCAGGCGGAACGGAATTCATCCGATGCGAGCAGTTACGCGGGTGCGCTCGAAGAACTGCGCCGCCGGTGGGAGAACGATTTCGAAGCGAACTATGCCGCCGGATTGAATCAGTACCGCCAGGCGGAGAACGCGGTCCAGTCGCGCTACGCCGAAATCATCGACGCGCTCGCGCAGGCCGAGAGCGAGTTTCAGAGTAACTTAGCATCAATCGAAGCTTACGAAACCCGGGTGCGCGACGGGATGCGTGCGTCGGTGACGGATGCGCGGAGCTACGTCAACGGCAACGGCCTGTATCACGTCGAGTCGTGCAGCGACAGCGCGTGTAACGTCGACATGAATACGCTGAACGCTTCCGGGCAGAGTTTGCTGCAACTCTTAAATGACATCGAACAAGGGTTAGATGACAACGCGCCGCTATCGCTCCTCGGCCAGCAGATGACCACGTTTCTCCAGAGCATGGAGAGCCAGGCGCAGAGTAACGTTTCGTACTGGAGCGGGCGCTCCGACGGACAGGTGGCCGTGCCGGACATCCACTATCTTTTGTTCGCGGGCTTTCTGCATGCCGGGCGTCCGGTGGTTACCTGGAATAACTCGCCGTACTATGCCGAGTACGAAGCGAACGGAGACAGCCCGGCAGGCCTGGAAGCCCGGAAAGAGCACTGGTCGAACATCGCGTCGGACGGCATCGCGCATGCGGCGCTGACCACACCGGGCAATGAGAAGCTGCTCCAGATGTGGAACTATCTCCGGTTCGGCGGCATCGGTGATGCGCATCAGTTGATTCGCGATCTCGGCGACAACCGCACGGTGCGCAGTATCGACACGGCGGACCTGTGCGGTCATAGCCCGAATCGCCAGGGGCACTATATCCCGGACTACGTCGTCGAAGGCGGGAACTGTTTTTCGGATACGGGCGGTAACCTTGCGGCGGCCGCAAGTCTCTTTACGTACCGCACGGAGAGCGGCGAGCGCTGGGTCGTCGGCCTGGAAAATCAAATCACGCTGAAGCTGACTTACACCTGGGAAGACTCAAACGCCATCGCGAATACGGCGACCTGGACCGGCTATGAGAACGACATCAGCCCGTTTATCGCGCAGTGGCAAGACGTACTGTTACCGGCAATCCGGAACTGGGAAACGCAGTCGGACCAGTACGCGCAAAGTTACGCGGTGTGGCAGTTAACGGCGGCGCAGCAGCAGGCGGAAGCGGAGACGGCTCGCGATGCGGCGCTTACGAATCTCGCCCGGGAACGCAACGAATACAGCGCGGCCATGCAGGCGAGTTTTCGCAAAGGGAACGTGCAATTCGACGCCCTGCAACGCGACGCGCGTTCGGAAGCCGAAATCCAGGCGGGCCTTGCGGCCATCGAAGGCGGCAGCAGTGCCCGGCGCCGGAGCGCGTCCGATACGACCTCCGCCGCCGCGGCGTTAAACGCCATCGCCGTGGACCGCACGGCGGCACAGAGCGGCCTGCCGGATGTCAACAATCTGCAAGTCTACGCGAACGCCTTTAATAAATCGTTGATGGGCGCGCAGAACCACACGACGGCCGTATCCCTGCAAGAGCGCTCCCTCGCGCAGGAGGACCGTTACATAAGTCTCATTCAAGAGAACTTAGAGCAGCATTACTATGATTCGCTTTCGGATGATGAGCTGTACGACTACGCCATCGAATACGAACAACTCACCGACTACGAAGAGCAGGTCCGCGTGTCGGACGATACGGCCTTAATCGAAGAAATGCGCGCGGCCGTCATCGCGCGTTTGCGCCAGGACGCGGAAGACGCGCGGTTTACCGTGGCGCGTGAAGCGGACGGCACGGTCTCGGCCGTGCGTAAGATCAAAACCGGCGACGCGTATTTACGTCTGGGCGGCGACGCGCTCAATCAAGACGATTACATCAAGACCGAAGAAGACCAGACCATCCGCATCGCGCCGCCCCAGGCCGTGAAGCTCGTAGAGACGCCGGGCATTTTCGATTTATGGGATGATGAAACGATCCTGGAAGAGCACAGCGCGAGCATCGGCGATTTCTGGAAACACAACGAGCAGGCTTTCGAGAACGTCGCCACGATTAAAGAAGAAGCCGAAACGCTGCGCAATCAACGTGAGATCCTCGCGGATAACGCGGTCCAGCAGCAGGTCCAGGCGGCGGAGATGGTGAAGGCCCTCGCCACGGGCATGATCGGCGGCGCCAGTTTTGCGCAGTCACTCACGAAGTTCTTTCAGGACCAACTACGCGGCAAGGTTGTCGCACAGTTTTCCGAACTCACCGGCATTCCGGCGGGTTTCCTGGGACCGCTCCTCGGCGGCGCGACGTTCGAGGAATCCGTCGGCGCGTTCGCGGAAAGTGTGATGTGGGACAATATCCAGACGCACTTTAACATTCCGTCGGTGGCGATGGACGCGCTGCAAAGTTGGACCGGCGAGCAGTTAGCAAAAAAAGCGGCGAAAGACGCACGCAACAAGGCCGGACAGATTCGCCTGGAGGACGTGGCGACTTTCGGTGCGACGTATATGTGGCGCAACGCGCAGCATCACCGGGACGGGGCCGTCGCGCTTCAGGTTGTGGAAACGGTCGTCGGTGTTGCGGCGAGCATTCTGTTACCCGGGGTCGGAACGGCGGCATACATGGGGTACATGGCCGCTAAACAGACATACAACGGAAGTTTGGAGGGCGGCACGAAAGGTGCGCTGGCCGGTCTCGCTTCCGCCGGCGTGAATGCGTATACGTCGAAAATCGGCCTGAATGTCGGTCTGAATTATACGTTTGAGGGCGGTTACGGCGGCAGTGTCGGCCTGGGTATCCCGCTCAGCGAAGGCAACACCGGCGCGAATCTCGGGTTAAGCGCACAGTTCCAGGAAGGCCAGGGCCTCACCGGGTACGGTGCGTCTGTCGGTTACAATCACGGGAGCGGCTGGGGTGGTTCGCTGGGCTTCAACTGGTCCACCGAGGGCGGTTTCCAGGGCGCGTCTCTTTCCGGCGGTTACACCGATCGTTACGACGGCGGAAGCACGAACTACAGCGGCAGTATGGGCTTCGGTCCGGACGGCCATCTTAACAGCGTCGGAGCGAACATTAGCGATACGACGTATACCGATCTCGGCCCGGGATACACGGCGAGCCATACCCTGGGCGGCGGGCTGACGTACAACTTTGACGGCAGTTTCGACGTGAACCTGACGCAGAGCGCGGGCCTTTCCGATGCGACGCGTTTCGGTTTCAGCGGAGCGAGCGCGGGGCAGACGTCAACGTTCCACTTTGACGGCGGTTTGCAAAGTGTCAAGGATAATCAGTTTACCGGGCTGGAATTCCAGACGATGGAAGAGGCGGAAGCGAACATCATCGCGCTTAAGGCCGACATCGAAAAGGAGTACGAAGAAGCCGAACAAGCGGGCGACACCGAGAAGATGGACGAGCTGCGCGCGAAATACGAAGAACTGGACGTCGCTCATAACAAGGCGAACGTCGAGAAGGCGCGGGCTGAGTGGGCGGCGGATCGATTGAAAGAAGCCGGGTACTCTGACGCTGAGATTGCGGAGATTTTGAGCGATCCGGAGTTAATGAAAAGCGACGAATTCCGGAAGCTGTTGGCATCCGGCGATGAAAACAACGCCGCAGAAGGTACGTCACGGGACGGTTGGTTAAGCGAGACCATTGGAGCAATCGGAGATGGCTTCAAGTATCTTGCAGGTATGTCGAGTAGTACGGACGGTTTTGTCGATGATGAGGGGAACTATCATGAGCGCACTTGCTTTGTCGCGGGAACACTCATCCGCGTGCATATGAACGTTCCCGGGGCGTTCCAGGAGAACGGGAAGTGGTACAAACGGATCGAATCGATGCGGGAAGGTGATTTAGTACTTTCGTGGAACGAAGCAACTGGCGCGCAGGAATTTAAGAAAGTCGCTCGAACTTTTTCGAGAACTGCGGACCAAACTTACCGGGTCACCTTCTCGAACGGCGAAAACGTGGAAGCGACAGAGGAGCATCCCATATTCGTAATCGGCAAGGGCTGGACGGCTGTGCGCCTCTTGCGCGCTGGAGACATTGTACAAACAGAAGACGGAGTCGAGACAGGCGTAAAGGCGATCGACCGACAAGATGCACCGGCTACTGTCTATAACTTCGAGGTCGAAGCAAACCACAACTACTTTGTGTCCCCGCTAAATGTCCTCGTTCATAACAAGTGTGTCTTGTTGGCCAACAAGGAAGACGCACGATTTCTTCTCGAAAGCATGCAAAAGCTAACGGATGATAAGCTTGAACTCGCGATGGATGAAAGTGGATTCTATAAAGTTGTCGTCGCCGAAGAAGGCACGGGCGACAAGGAGAAAGGAACCCAACTCATACGCGAAATCATCGAGAATCAAGAACGTACCGTGACCATTGGTACCGGTGAAGGTCCTTCGCCACTCCCCACGGCGATTAATCTCCTGTGCGCCACCGGCTTTAAGAATCCGGCTTGTTCAGGTCTGACGCTCCCTTCAAAGGGTGGCTCTGAAGCGGCAGTATTGGACGCAGAAGGCGCAGAGAAGCCTTCTAAAGGATCGGATACATTCATTTGGCTGGACAAGAACGACACAGAATCTTTATACGTGGTTCAGGATACCGAGACGGGCTCTGTTAGACTTGATAACATCCCAATCCATCTTACTCTCGGTGGTGAACTGATTCATGCCCACAACAATATGACCGGATATGCCTACCTTTCTCCGATTGGTCCCAACGGAATGCCCACCTATAGCACAACTTTTCTGAATCCGGACAACAGCCTGATACTGAAACCAGATGGGACTTTAGGTACACCGAAAACAGATTATTTGCCTTTAGAAGAGGCGCGAACTCACGGTGTTCCGGCATGTGCTGACAGCTCCTGTCGAACTTGGATACAATATCAGTCTCGCTTCACTGATCAGGACCTCTGGAGAGAGAGCGGCTTGGGCATAGGACGAGTCCAGTATTTCGGAATTCCTTACTACGAACGAGAAGACAAATGAAAAGTTCCCTGTTCTGGATCCTCGTCTTGACCATGTTGCTTGTACGTTGCGATGAGTATCCATTATTGGCAGGGCCTTGTTTTATAGAGGCTCCCGATAATTATCATTGGGCATACCATAAAGAGAATAACGTTATCGTTATCTCCGGTGTTAAGGGTGTTGATGGCCTGGTCATAAAAAAATTCAATGATATAGCAAAGCAGCATTACATGGGGGATTCCCCACTTCCACCGCTCCAGCCCGGGGACATCCTGCTAGCTGTTGACGGGTGCGAGTTTAAGGATGGAGAGCGCGCAGCGATCGGCAAGCGACACTTTCATAAGTTTTTTTTTCTCATATTCTTCGGTATCCCCGATGCATATCGAGATAGGTTCGAAGAGATAACCGTCATCCGCGATGGAACCAGGCTAACGCTGCCTCTATGAAAATGGCAAGGCACCGTGAAACAGAACCGGCACGGGGAAAAGTTTCAGAAACTGTTCTTGAACTATCCGCTAACGGTGCGCGCTTGTGCTATGCGTCCTTTGACAGGTCGACTACGATAAAATTTGATCAAAGCTTCGGAGCGACTGTCACGATAAACTAGCCTCGTTGTGTCGTGAAAGAAGGATGCGATCGAAACTCAGAAATTTCTTTTATCAGTCGACCCTGACCGCAATCCGCTCGCCGCGCGAATACTTCACCGCAGCAAATGAGACCGACACATTCAAGGCCGTGTTCGCTCTGCTCGTCACCGTTTCCGCCATCTTCATACTGAGCGCGTTCGCAGGCGGGCCGTTAGTGCGGAGCGCGGTACGGGCATACTTCGAGCGCCAGGGCCTGCCGCAGGACGACGCGCTGTCCTATTTCGGGGCGGCGGCTTTCCCGTGGGGTGCGCTGTTGTTTCCTCTATTCTGGCTCTGTGTCATCTTGTACGCCGGGAGCCTGCGTCATATCGTCGTGCGCATCTTCGGCGACCGGGCCCCGAGCTGGCGGAGAACCGTGTCAGTGTCGGCCATGGGCTTGATACCGCCGGTCATTGCGGCGGGACTTCTTGGAACGATTCAACACCTGGTCCCGCTTACAACCGATGCCACCTATGCCGCGGCATATGTGGTCTTTGCTCTCCTGCTCGTCATAACGGCCTGGGTACTCGAGGCTCGTATCGTTTACACCGGCTCCCGCGTCACTCACGATCAGAACCGGGGCCGGGCGTTCCTTACCTATGCAACGCCCTGGATTTGTGCCGGTGGTCCGTTCTTGATTCTGCTGACCCTTGCCCGCTAACTCTTAGCGGGCCGCTCCAGCAACAGTAACAGCCGGACTGTCCGGCTTCCTGACCCGACAAACTCAATTTCCGGGTGACCTTGCCCGGGATCGATGAGAGTACAAAAGATAATTCGCCCCGATTTCCCGATTATCACCGGATTTCAGAGAAAATCGGCGCAAATTCGCCGCGTTTACCAGTCTTTCCGCCAAACTCTCTAAAAATCCCGCCGAATTCCGATTCCAGCCCCGCCAGAATCGCACGCAGGCCGGAAACCTGCGCATTCCGGGCCATCCGCCCGCGTCCCTGCTCGAACAATGTGATTTTGACTGGACGCTTCCGCAAAACGTCCAATCTCATGCTGACCGTGAGCAAGAAAATCTGCCAGGACATCGACACCCTCGAACAATCCGTCCGGGAGGCGCTCGCCGAACGATCCGTCCGGCAGACGTCCCGGGAAACCGGTATATCCTCGTCCCACATATCTAACATCAAGCAGGGAAACCGCGTACCCAGCTTTCGCGTTCTCTCCGGCCTGGCCACACACCTGGGCATTAAATATAACCTGAAAAATTATTAAGCTCCGTCCTCAGTAGAGAGCAATTTTCTTGACCTTTTCTCCGTATCGGATCGTCTGTCCTCTATGAAGAGCACTTCAAAGGAGGTCCGCAAATGCGCGGGGACATATCGATCAACAACCAAACCGTCCACGGCGTCCGCTTGCTGACGTACAATGAGGAACCGGTCATCGGTATCCTGTACGGCACGGTCGGAATCGTCGTGGAAATCCACACGGGGCAGGTGAACGAGGACGGCCCGGAGCCGCTCGCGATACTGCTCAGTGCGGGCATACGAGTCGTAGAGGATTATTTCCTCATCCGGGGCTACCAGCGAACGGGGCGCGACCGATACGACCAGGACCGGTATTTCAAGCCGGGCCAGGCGCACGAATCGGCCGTCGTCCGGTTCTACCCGTACGGCACGGAAGACACAAAACGCTGGCTGGAACGAATCCAGCGGGGAGGTACCGATGATACGCGGTAAGATGCGTCTGGAAGATCGCACGGAGCAAGTCTATCTGTGCATGTACAGTGAGGCACCGAACGAGTACACGTCGTACGTCGCACACGATACGGTTGCCGAATTTCTGAGGAGGGACGGCAAAAATTTGGCGCCGGTTACACTGTTATTCGGCGCCTCGTTGCGGGTGTATGATCGGGAGATGATCATCCGGGGCTTTCGCCGGAGCGGTCTGGACCGAAAGGATTACACCAATCACCTCAAGCCGGACCAGGAGCATCAAAGTGTGATTGTGCACTTTGTCCCGGACGGTGCGGACGAAACGGAGGACGAAGACGATGCGCGGTGACATGCTCATCAATGGTCGCCGATACGCGGGCGTCTACCTGCTGCTGTATAACGAGCAAACGGGGATCCAGGGCGACGTCGGGTCCATCGGAGCGGTAGCGGAAATCCACATACGCCGCGGCACGGATGATTACTATCCGGTGGCGGTGTTGATCGCCGCACAGGCGCGTGTGGTCAACGGTTGCCTGACCCTGCGGGGCTTCTTTCGCTCCGGCCAGGACCAGGAAGACGGAAGCCTCTGTCTACTGGCGAACCAGACGCACCGGTCAGCGGTGATCGAGTTTACCCCGTACGGCCCGGACGACCAGGACGAACGGGAACCGCACATGCACCAGTTGAAGCAGGAGGACGACACAGAATAGTGCTTGTGTGCATCGGGTGAATACGTAAGATACTACCCGAAACCAAAAATTTTATTGGAGGATGGACACAACGCGCCACCGAAACGACAGGCAAATCGGATTTCGATAAGAATCAGACTTGCAACCGGCCCCGGCCGATGTAAGATACTGACCAACGGAATCTAAAAAAAGCACTCTTAACGATCTTACCGCCGAAATGGCACCTTTTCTTTACACAACTCCCGCTCAGCCGTAGCCATAAAGATCCCTTCACAATTCCGCAACTTACTTCATTTTTTTCACGGCCAGGGCAACGAACCGCAGCTCTTGAACTACCGGAAATGTTTCATTCGTTCGAGCACGCTCCGAATCGCGGTGTAAGTTGCTGCGAGACGGCGACTTACACAGTGATTTTCACGGTCAACGGTCACGAACCACAGCCGGTCCGCCCCGGTCCGCCTCCGTAACAATTTTCCCGGCACAGCCGCGGCAAACTTGACATAATATCCGGCGGTGTTGAAGTAAGCAATGCCTCCGCAAACCCGCACCGAAACCCCGTTGTTCACCGTCGAAAAACTGAAAGCCTATCGCAAAGAGTTCCGCAAGGCCGGCCTTAACGTAACGCCGGACGACGTCCTCTTCCGCACCCTGGCCACCGTCTGGCGCATGGACGTACGCTACACGCACAGCCTCCTGCGTGCAGCGATTCCAGAAACCGCCGAAAGCGAAGAGGAAATCCAGGCGGCCTTTGCAGTCGTGGCGGAGGCCTACAACAGCATCATCGCCTGGCTCGCGGCGGTCGGCGATCCCGATGCGCAAGACCCGATCGCCTCCGTTGCTGCCGTCTACGCGGAGATGCGTCGCGGATATCCCACCATCGAATTCGAGGCGCAGCAGTATCGCGGGACGAGCGAGTTCCTCGGCTCGCTGATGGACGAACTGAACATCGCCATCGACGAACTCAGCGTGAACGAGGTGATGCAAAAGTTGCGGGAGCAATTGGACTACTGGACCGAGTTCCCGATGAGCGAGACGATCGGGCAGTTGCTGGGCTACGCAGCGATGCTCGCGGACAAAGAGACACTGACGCTCGACCAGCATGAAGTCGCGTTCCTGGATCTCGTGGACGTGGCGATCGCTATGGATTGGATTCGCCACGAAAAACAGGCCATCCGCGCAAGCATGACGAAACGCAATCTCAAGGACCCGTGCCCGTGCGGCAGCGGGCGCATCTACAAGAAGTGTTGTTACCTGTAGACAGATAGGCATTGCCGGGCGGGCCGCCTCTGCGCGCGAGCGATTGGAGGGATGGCGGCCACATACCCTCGGACCGCTTTTTCTCCGCTCCGCGCGCCCAAAAATCAACTCACCGCCCCGCCGAAAACGGCCGACATAATACCCAGGACCGCCCGAAAAAGGCCCGGACCGCGTCCGCGATGCGCGTATTTTATTTGCACGCGCGCCGCCGGTACGATACAAGCAAATCAGGAATCATACGATGGTAGACGGATCGTTATCCCAGGAAGAAATCGACGCGCTCTTGCAAGGAGCGGACGACGGCCCCTCGGCGGGCCCGTCTCAGGAAATGCCGTCGGACCTGGCCACGGGGACATTGGGCCAGGACATGTCGCCGATCGAACGCGAGACAGTTGCTGATATCGTGCATCAAGCAATGAATGCCGGCACGCAGGGCCTGGGCATGATCCTGTCCCGCAACATTCGCCTGGGGCAGCCGTACGCCGAAAGCCGGGACCTGGCCGGAGTCCAGCGCGACGCCGGCGCGTCCATCGCGCTGAGCCAGAATCTCCAGGGCGGAATCTCCGGGCCCATCGCGCTCTTTATCCCCTCGGCCGACGCGGCGCGGGTGGCGGCCATCGTCATGGGCAACGAGGACACCGTCGACGCCGACGCCGCCCTCGACAGCGCGCAAACGGCGACCATCAAAGAGAGTCTCGGGCCCATGCTTTTTACCATGGCCTCGCAGATTTCCGCGAAGGTCGGCGTGGCGATTACGCCCATGCCGGTGAACGTCTACGGCCCGGGCGAAGCGCCGTTGCAGGGCGACAGTTTTCTTAAGATCCAAATCCCCATCACCATCGAAGGCGGCATCGACACGCGCATGAACCTGGTCATGCCGTTGAGTATGGGCGTCGAGATCTACAGCAAGACCCGCCAGCAGGCGACCGGTCCCGCGCCGGACATGGGCATGGGCGGCGCGCCGCAGCAGGCTCAGGTCCCGCAACCGAATCAGCAGAACTTAAAAGACGTCGGTTTTCCGAACCTCACGGCCGGCGGCCCCGGTCCCATGCAGCCGAACATGAATCTGCTCATGGACGTGCAGATGACGCTCACCGTAGAGCTCGGTCGCACGAAGATGTACATCAAAGAGATCCTGGGTCTCGGCGAAGGTTCGATCATCGAACTCGACAAACTCGCCGGTGAGCCGGTGGACCTGCTCGTCAACGGCAAGCTGATCGCCAAGGGCGAGGTCGTGGTTATCGACGAAAACTTCGGCGTGCGCGTGACGGATATCGTGTCACCCATCGATCGCTTGAAGTCGACGAAGCAAGAGTAAGCCCCGGACTTACACGTCGTCGCGCCGGGGATGATCCGGTAAACCGAATCCGCTGCGGCTGCGGAGTAAGTAACGTTCGGTTTGAATTAATCCTTGTCGCCCCGAATTGTGAAGTAAGTCGCGGCCAGTGTTTATTAATACTTTTTTGGTCACGGCTGGTTCCAGCTGACGAGCGGAGGTCATGTCGGGGATCGTGGTAAGGCGGACCGGCAGAATTCTCGCTTCGGCGAGAGTTCTGAACCGCCGGCTTTCCGCATCAGCGGAAAGCATAATTCCTCGGCGTCTTTTTTTCGGAAAAGCCATCAAGCGAAGGCGCACTCCGGAGCCCCGCTCTATCCGCGGGGCGGAGCGAGTGCGCCTTCGCGCCCGGCGGACCGGAACGGCGTCTTCGTCGTAAGAAACGGCAGGGGGGCTGAGCCGCAAACCAGCGTCCGGGTCGAGGCGGACTATCGTAGCAAAACGACATACCACAACTCCGAAGAGCCGTAACCAAAAAATTCCCTTCACAATTCCGCGACTAACTTCATGTTTCTCACGGCAACGATCACGAACCGCAGCTCTTGAGGTACCGGCAACGCTCAGGTGATTCGCAAATGCCCCGAATCGTGAAGTAAGTTGCGGCCAGTGTACATTAAGCCTTTTTTGGTCGCGGCTGGTTCCAGCAGACGAGCGGAGGTCATGTCGGGGAGCATGGTAAGGCGGACCGGCAGAATTCTCGCTTCGGCGAGAGTTCTGAACCGCCGGCTTTCCGCATCAGCGGAAAGCATAATTCCTCGGCGTCTTTGTTTCGGAAAAGCCAGCAAGCGAAGGCGCACTCCGGAGCCCCGCTCTATCCGCGGGGCGGAGCGAGTGCGCCTTCGCGCCCGGCGGACCGGAACGGCGTCTTCGCCGTAAGAAACGGCAGGGGGGCTGAGCCGCAAACCAGCGTCCGGGTCGAGGCGGACTATCGTAGCAAAACGACATACCACAACTCCGAAGAGCCGTAACCAAAAAATTCCCTTCACAATTCCGCGACTAACTTCATGTTTCTCACGGCAACGATCACGAACCGCAGCTCTTGAGCTACCGGCAACGGGCATAATTCCCCGGGGTAACACAATCGAATCGATACTCTACCTCCGCGGTAAAAACGCTGCAATCGAAGTGTTTCCCCGGTCCGAAAAGAATTGACGCCCCGGGGCGATGCGACATAATCCGGAGAAATGCCCGGATTTCGTAAGATACATTTCGTCGCCGTCCTGACGCTGTTGTGCGCGCCGGCTCTGTTTGCCCAGGACGGCGGTTCGTCCGCGCCCGGCATGGATGAGATCAACCGCACCTGGATGGAGTCCCTGCACGGGAAATCCGACGAAAAAACCGACGGCGAGAACGGAACGGAGCAGCCCGCAGCCAACGAAAACGGCGAACCCGTACGCATGCAGAATCCCGGCGGTGGCGACGGCGAAGCGGAAGGCGAGGGCAATGCCGACCGCAATGGAGCCGCGCCGCAAAGTTCCGGTAACACCGAAGCCGCCACCGACGATCCTTCCGAATTTTTTCCGGCCAACGAGGGACCGTCCTTTCTTTCGGTGGCGTTTCGTTTCTTCGCGCTCATGGCGTTGATGGTCGGACTGTTCTATCTCGGCATGCGCTACCTGCGAGCGAAGAGCGGGGTGCCGGCTCCGGGCGGGGGCGGGGAACTCGTGAACGTGCTCGTGTCGACGCCGCTGGTGCAGGGCAAGTTCTTGCAGATTGTCGACGTCGCCGGCCGGCTCATGGTCCTCGGCGTTTCGGACGCCGGCGTGCAGATGCTCGGCACCATCGACGACGGCGTCGCCGCGGATCGCATTCGCATCTGGCAGTCGCGGCGCAGCAGCGTGTCGACGCCGGCGGGTTTGCTGGATCGTTTGAACGATGTCCTGAAGGCCGGGGACTTTCGCTTCTGGGCCGCCGGAGACGATCGCCGACAGAAGGACGCACCGGAATTCGCGGCGCTGCTCAAGCAGCAAATCCCGCGACCCGCGCCGCCCGCCGCGCCGTCGCCGCCGGTGGACGACGATGCGCAGTACGACGCCTTCGGAGATGTGGCGGTGGAGCCCGCGCCGGAAGCTGAGGACGATCTGAAGACGTTGCTCAAGCAACAGAAAAAACGCCTCGCCGCGCGAAAAGGCGGTGGGCGAAAATCCGGTGACTGATCCACTGACTGCGTGCCCGCTCTCGACGCTTTCTTCGATGCCGTTGCCCTGCTCCTGAACGATTCCGAATTCCTCATTCTCATTTTCATTGTCTTTGTATCGTTCGTCCTCCAGGCCGCGCTGGGTTTCGGCGGCAACATCCTGGCCGTCTCCTGGGGCGCGTACTTCATCGACCCGCTGCTGCTCGTGCCCATGCTGGTTCCCGGTAACCTGCTCACGAACGCGTACATTCTCTTTCGTTATCCCGGCGACGTCGATCGGCCGCTCCTCTTTCGTACGCTGGTTCCGGCCATCGCCGTCGGATTTGTCGGCGGCTTCCTGCTCACGTTCGTTCTCGAAGGCGTGATTCTGAAATTGTTGCTGGGCATCTTTGTCGCGGCAACGAGCATCTATTCCCTCGTGCGTTCGCTGCAGAACGCCCCGCCGCCGAAGATCGGCACCGGCACCGAGTGGTCCCTCCTGATCGGCGGCGGGATTTTTCAGGGCGCCTACGGTACCGGCGGCCCGTTGATCGTCTTAGCAGTCAGCGCGTTACAGTTAAGCCGCGCCGTGTTCCGCAGTACGCTGGTGGTCATCTGGATCATCTTCAACTCGGCGCTGTTTATTCTGTACGCCCTGGCCGGGCGGGTGGGCATGGAAGTCCTGGCCGGCGCCGCGATCTTCGCCGCGACGGTGCTCGTGGCCATTCCGGCCGGCGAAGTGCTGCATCATCGCTTGAACGAAACGTTGTTCCGGCGTGTGGTGTTCGTGATGTTGATTTTCGCGGGCATCGTTTTGATTGTGAAGAGCACGGCGTAGGCTGATTCGCAGAACCTAAGAGTTCTGCTGTCGCTCCCGGTTCACGTACAAATGCGCCTGGCGTGTGGGTTCCGGCAGGCGGTAGCCGTTGTCGCAGGCCAGCGTTGCCGCGACGGCGTCGTCAAAATCACAGCGGTGACCCGGCGAAACGTAGAGCGGTTTCACGCGATCCTTCGTGCGCAGCACGTATCCTAACATGTCGTCGCCATGCATTAGCACCGCGCGTTCGCCGCGTTTTTCGCCCGGTTCGTCGTGCTCGCCGATGAGCCGGGTCTTCGCGCAGCCGGCCGCCGGCAAATCCAACAACAGACCCAGGTGACAGGCGAGGCCGAAGCGCCGGGGATGGGCGTAGCCCTGGCCGTCGCAGAGCAACATGCCGGGGCGCACGCCCGCCGGCAGATTGGTCTGTAGTTGTTGCCAGGCGGCGAGAACCGGCGGCGTTTCCCGGAAACTCAAAAGGCCCGGCACGTACGGAAATCCCACGGGCCGATGGATCGCCGCCGCCGCGACGACCCCGTGTTCTTCACGATCCCAGACGACCACCGCCGCGAAGAGCCGGGTGTCTCCGCGGCGGTACGAGATGTCCGCCCCGGCGACGTAGCGCGGTATTTCTTTAAGTTTTTGTAAACGTACCTTCGTGGCAAGCTCGCGTTGCAGGGCGATCGCCTCCCGGGGGCTGAGCCGGTCCAGTTGATCCGGATCGATCACGACCCGGCTCCCGTTTCGGCGGCGACGTGGGCGAGCACGGCCAGCAGATGTTCCTTCGATACCGGCTTCGAGATGTGTCCGTCGCAGCCGGCCGCCAGGCAACGATCGCGTTCTTCGCGATAGGCGTGGGCGGTGAGTGCGTAGATCGGCGTGGGGCTTAACCTCTGCTCGGCTTCCATTTCGCGAATGCGTTTCGTCGCCGTGAGCCCGTCCAGGAGCGGCATCTGTATGTCCATGAAGATCACGTCGAAACGTTCCCGTTCAAAAGAACTCAGCGCTTCGAGGCCGTTCTCCGCCACGGCGATGTTGTGCGGCGTACGTCGCAAGAACGCGTTGAACAGAGCACGGTTGTCCGCATTGTCCTCGACAAGCAGGATACGCAGTGCCGCGGGCACCGGCCCTTCGTCCGTCATGCTCGGCGCGGCGTCTTTGGGAATCTCACCCTCCTTCATGGTGAGCTGCACGGTGAACGCGCTACCCCGGCCTTCGCTCTCCGCGCGGATGGTTCCATGCATGGCGTTCAGAATGCCGCGGCAGATCGCGAGGCCGAGTCCCGTGCCGCCGAAGCGGCGTGTAATGGATTCGTCGGCCTGGCTGAACTCGGTAAAGATCCCTTCCAGGCGCGCCGGGTCGATGCCGACGCCCGTGTCACGAACCTGAATCTCCACGCGATGCGCGTCGGGAGGGGCGGGAACGGTTTTCGTGTGCAGTATGATCTGACCGTCCTCCGTAAACTTAAGCGCGTTGTGCAGCAGATTGATGAGCACGCGCGACAGCCGCAGGTCGTCGCCGTAGAGATAGCGGGGCATGTGTGCTTCATCCTCAAACACGCACTTGAGTTCGATGCCTTTGCGTTGGGCCTCGGCCTCGTGCAGGTTCGCGCAGTCGCGCAGGAGACGCGGAAAATCGAACGAGCGCTCTGACAGTTCCAGACGCCCGGATTCAATCTTTACCAGGTCCAGCACGTCGTTCACCACGCCCAGCAGATTGCGCCCGCCGGTGTTCAGCATGTGCACGTAGCGACGTTGCTCCGCGTCCAGAATCGTTTCTTCGAGCAGCTTCGAAGCGCCGAGCACGGCGTTCAGCGGCGTGCGAATCTCGTGCGACATGCGCGCGATGAACATGGTCTTCGCGTTGTTTTCGGCGAGGGCGGTGCGACGATCGTCTTCCGTGGTGCGATAACGATCGGCCAGGGCGAACGAGAGCAGCACCATCTCCGCGAGAGACGTAAGTTGTAATCCGTAGAGCAGCGTAAAGAAATTCGCCGGCAACAATCCGGCGACGCGCAGGGCGTTGGCCGCGACGCCTACGCCCACGAACGAAAACGCGAGCAGAAAGTACCGCGCCGGATGATAACCGGCGATCCAATGCCGGGCCGCGGTAATCAACACGAAGAGTGCCGAGAACACCGTCACCGGTACGCTGACGCGCACGGCCAGGGAGGACCAGGGCGTGAGCGAAAGTACGGCGACGAGCGCGCCGGCGAACATGAGGGCGTAGAGGACCTGGTGCAGGTGGCGGGCGTGGGGGCTGTCGCGAAAAAAGCTGATCGTAAACAGGGAGGCGCCGATGTTTGTGAGTCCGACGAAGAGCGGGTTCGTGAGGCTGTTCAGATACGGAGTCTCCGGCCAGAAGAAGCGCAACGCCAGGCCGTTCCAGATGAAAAGATACATTCCGTAACTGAAGATGTAGAACACATAGGAGGCGTACGACGTATTGCGGAGCGAGATCGCGAGAAAGGCGTTGTAGATGAGCATGATGCCGAGCGCACCGTAATAGAGTCCCAGCAGCAGATGCTCAATCGTGCTCCGGCGATAGAAGTCCTCCGTGGAATGCAGGTGGACGGGCAGGACCAGGGACGATTCCGATTGTACGCGCAACAGGAGGCAGCCGTTGTCCCGGGCGGCCGGCGGCAGAGGAAAGACGAAGTTTCGATGAGGCCGGCCCGCCGATCCGAACGCGCGCCGGTCTCCGGAGCGGCCGATGTTCTGCAGGCGTTCTCCCGCGGGAGCGTCTTCGTTTATTAAGTATAACTCAACGTAATCTAAGGGCGGGTAAGCGAGTTCCAGGAGTTCGGCCGCGGGATGAGCGCGCAGGCGCAGATAGATCGTCGCCGTGGGCCGCGTTCCGAGGGCGGGGATGTCGGCAGCGTAGCGCCAGGCGCGTTCTTCGCTCCCGGCCGCGGGCAGGCTCAGTGCGCCTTCGGGATCGACGTGGTACTGGAGCCGAGCATTGCACGCGGCGGGTTCCTCCGCCGGCCCGGCGGCGGGCGATGCGCAGCCGCCCGCGCAGAGGACGACAGCGATCACCGGCAGCAAAAATCTTACTGAGCTTCGCCCCACACGCTTTCAATGTAGCGATCGCGCCCGGAGCCGGTACGGTAGCGATTGTAATGGGCGGGGTTCTTTTTATAGAAGTCCTGGTGATACTCCTCGGCCTTCCAGAAGTCGGTGGCCGGGCTGATCTCCGTGGCTATGGGTTCGTCGAAACGCCCGGACTCCGCGATTTCGGTCTTTGACGCTTGCGCTAACTTCTTCTGAGTTTCGTTTAAGTAAAACACGGCCGTGCGGTACTGCGGGCCGATGTCGTAAAACTGCCCGTTCTTCTGAACGGGATTGATGTTTCGCCAGAAAACGTGGAGCAACTTTTCGTAGCTGACCTTCGCCGGATCGTAGACCACGAGCACGGCCTCGGCGTACTGCGTACGCCCCGCGGCGACCTCGTCGTACTGCGGATGATCTTTCTCGCCGCCGCAGTAACCGGAGTAGGTGGCCTTCACGCCGGGGAGTTTATCGAAGGGCGGCTCCATGCACCAGAAGCAGCCGCCGGCGAAGACCGCGTGGGCCTCGCCGGCCTGCGCTTCTTTGAGTAACGGTATGCGTTCGGTTTGTTCGGAGGAGGAAGGCGCGCTGCCGGCCGGACCGCAGGCGGTGAGGAAGATCGTCGCCAGTGCAATGAGAACGATGAAGGAAAAGCGAGAACGAATCATGGAAAGCTCCGGGTTGAGGATGATGTGATGCAGGCTTTTGTCGAGCGAAGTCCGCCGGGCTTACGGGAAAAAATCGCCTTCAGCCGCCGAAGCGTTGGCCGCTCCGGAGGCCGAAGACCTCCACGAAGCGCGGGCCCGAGTAGAGTCCGGCCTCGGTCCACAGCACGTTCAGCCGCAGTTGTTTGTGATCGCGCGTATAGAGTCGCGGTCCGTCCGTGACGCTGATGATCGTACCCGGGGCCGCGCGTTCCTCCGGCGTCGCGTCGATGACGTCGGCTTCCAGGACACGCACGCCCATGCCGTTGTAAACGCTGCGCGCCCCGCTGTAGGCCGGGTTCGACGCTCGCACGAGTGCTTCCAGATCCGCGGCGTTTTCCGTGACCAGGTTCAGCACAAGGTCCTGTTCGTTCGGCCGGCGGCACGCCGGATGCCGCGGCTCGCTCTGTTCCTGGAAGATCAACTCTTCCGGCTGCGATAGGAGCTGCATCACCGTTGCCGCGGCCTGCTGCATCGGACCCGCCATGCGGTGCAGGTGCAACGTGTAGGTGTCGTGGGCGGCCACGGTGAAACGTTCCTCGTGCAGGATGGGACCGGCGTCGAAGTTGTCCTCCATGCGCTGGACCGCCACGGCGCTTTCGGTTTCACGATAACGAATCATCCAGAAGATGGGGTCGATGCCGCGGTAGTCCGGAAGCAGGCCCGTGTGAAAATTCAGGAACCCCAGGCCTGGTTGTTCCAGCGCTTCCGCCGGAATCTTAAACGGAAAACATAACACGAGGACGACGTCCGGTCGAAGTTCGGCCAGCCATGCCTGGAGTTCCGTTGCGAAGTCTTGTTCCGAAAAATTTCGCAGATGTGTTTCAGAAAACGTTCCGGCCCAGGGCCGGCCGCGGACCAGGGACCACATCGCTTCGCTCCGCGGAGTGCCCACTCCGACGAGCCGGCCGGTGGAGTGCAGATAGTCCAGGGCCGGCAGCGCCACGGGATGGCTGCTCAACACGGTGATACGTTCGGCATGCGGCATGGGTCAGAATTGCGGCCGTCTCGCGCACGGCATCCATTTTTATCGACTTACTAAAAGTTCTTGCAGAGATGTTAGCAGTTCGTCTTGTGTAGGCTATGACTGAAACCGTCCCCGGCGTACCCACCGATCCCCTCGAGCGCCTGCGTCGCATCGCGGCGGCTCTAATGGATGTCGACAACGACCGTGATACCCTGAGTGAGGCCCTGCGCGCGGCTCACTCGATCTTTCAAGAGATTCACAGTGTTGTCCTCGCCGAGGGCGACAAATCGACGCGCTATCGCAAACCCTCGCCCTTCGGAGAATTCCTCTCACCGGCCTACGCCGCCCAGACCATGCAGGATCCGTTGCGCACGACGAAGTACCTGCGCGGCCTCATGCATGCGATCGAAGCGGCGGCGCAGGAACATCCCGACGAACGCATTCACGTATTGTATCCCGGTTGCGGTCCCAACGCCCCGTTCTTGATCTTTCCGGCGCTGCTCCTGGGCAATCCCGCACGGGTGGGCTTTACCCTTGTCGAGGTTCTGCCGGAGGCCGTGCGGCCGGCGGAGCAGCTCATTCGCGGTCTGGGACTGAGCGACTATCTGTTGCGCCTGGTGGAGCAGGATGCCACGGAATTTCAGTACGAAGAATCGCCGGAGAACGGCGGCCCCGTACGCGTGATTGTTTGCGAGGCTTTGCGTCGTGCGCTGAGTCACGAACCCCAGGTGGCCATCCTGCGCCGGCTGTTGCCCCAGGGTGTCGACGGCGGCCGCGGAGTGCGGCTGGTTCCGGAGCGCATCGTGCTGAACGCCATGCTAACCTCTCCTTCGTATGAGTTAAGCCGATTGCCGCGAGGCAGCCGCCCGCGCACGGGGCCGCGTGTCGATCTGGGCGAGGTTTTTTCGCTCGATCGCGAGACGATTCTGGGCTGGCGCGAGGACGATCCGCAGGGCTACGCCGGGCGCACGAAGTTTCCGGCGCGATCGTTGACGATGCCCGACGAAATCGGCGAGGCCGATCAACTGACTATTCTTACGAAGTTGTATTTTCCGGGCGGTGAGGTCCTGGATGAATGGGAGAGCGGCCTCACATCGAATTTGCTGGTCACCGACCTCGGCGCCGCCCGCCCCGGCGAACAGATCGAGCTCGAGTACGAACTGAGCGAAGATCCGGGCTTGCGCTTTTATCCCGTGGCGAAACCGTCGCGGTTCTAGCGACGGTGCTCGCTCAGTCCGGCCGGTCGCCTGTTAATTTCGCAATCCCGTGTTCGTACGCCGGCAACTGATGGGCGAACAGCAGGTCGATGTGCGCGTCCTTTTCCTTAAAGAGTTTATCGTAAATGTAACTCTTAAGATTCTTGCCGGCGCGAATTAAGCGCGGAATGCTTTCGCCGCCGGCGTGACTGAGTGAATAAATCGGGACGGTTCGGCCGGCGTGACGGTACTCGTACTTGCGGAAGATCAGATCGACCTTCTCCCGGGGCAGGGTGGGAATGGGATCGCGGAAGTTTTCGAGGCGAAAGGTGTGCGGCACGAAACGATCCACGGCCGCGGCGAAGTAGGCGTCACCGACCCGCGGCGCGCCGAACGTATAACAATGCGGTTGATACTCGTGCAACTCGAGGGCCGAGAGCACCGCCAGGGCGCCGCCCAGGCTGTGGCCGGCGGTGAACAGCTTCAGCCGTTTGCCCGGCGCACCCAGGTAGCGTCGCCATTCCTTCGGGCCGGGTTGCAGGCTCTGGAACATGCGCTGAAAGCCGAGATGCACCCGACCGGAGCCGGAGCCCACTAACTTGATTTCGCAGGGTGTTTGCATGAGCAGGATGTCCTGGACCCACTCCTCGTCCTGGATGCTGCCGCGAAATACGAGATAGACCTCGTTCTTCTTACTATGGCGCGCCAGCAGGCCGATGGGCTGGCGCTGCTTCAGGTCCCGGTTGTGCAGGTTGATGGTGCAGAGCTGTTCCAGTTCCGGGGGCAACTCCGGCGGCAAATAGCGGGCGTAGTGACGGTCCTGTCCTTTCGGTCGCCAGTCCCGCGGGTTCAGGCCGTAGCGCGTGCTGAAGTACTCGACGCAGGCCTTGCCGGTGAGTTTCAGCAACTGCGCGGCGCGGTCGGCGTCGAAGTCCGGGGCCTCGCTCCGGATGCCGGGGTCACGGGGTGAACGGCGAAGGGAGCGAAGCCAATGGAGGATCATCTAACAATGAGACGCTAACGATTACTGAAGCAAACTCTGCATGCCCGGATGAAAATCGTCCGGAAGTATTTCGTGGAGTTTCTTCAGTTCGTCCTTGTTTAGATAGGCCCACTTTTCGTGGGACGATTCGAGGTCGGCCTGGTTGGCGTAGATCGCCCGGGCAAGTTTTTCGACGTCCGCGGCGGGGATGTCGCCCCGGGCCGCGAGGACCGATTGCACGCCCAGCGTCTTGACGGTGCCGTCCTGCCAGGGATAGGTGCCGGCCGGAATCTCGCTGCGTTGGTACACGAAGTTGCTCGCCTCGATTTTGTCGTAGAACTCGCCGGTGAATTCGAGCAGGTGAATGTTTTCTTTTTCGGCGGCCGGAATCTCCGTGAGGATCTTCGCCGGCCGACCCACCACGATCATGACCGCATCCAGCTTGCCTTCCAGCAATTCCTTGACCGCGCGCTCGGACGGCATGTCGACGACGGTGAGGCTCGTGCGGCCGATGCCCAGTTGGTCGAGAAAGATCAGCGAGGTGATTTTCGAACCCGAGTCGATGTGGCCGAAGGACACGCGCTTCTGCGCCAGGTCCGCGGGGCTCTGAATGTCCCGGCGTGCCAGGAGATGGACCTCTTCGGTGTAGAGGGGCATCATGATCTTTACGCTCTTTTTGATGCCCGGTTCGCTGATGGCGAAGCTCTGCAGCATGTCGAGCTGCGTGAGGGTGTACGCGGCATCGCCGTCGTCCAGGGCGCTGATGTTATCGAAGCTGCCGTTGGACGTGGATACGTTGAAGCTGTATCCGGGAAGTTTGTTGAGAGACTTCGCGATGGGATAGTAGCTGCCGCCGGGAAAACCGCCGGCGAACTGAATGGGCTCTGCCGCGGGGCCGCAGGCCGCAAGCGCCAGGGCCGTACCGAGCAACGAACAAAGAACGATTCGATTCATGCGGAATTGTGTTTGATGACAGACGCCCCGGACAACGAAAAACGCCGGCGCATTGTGTCATTTTGATAAAATCCTTACAGTTCGTCGTCCACCGTACCGGAGCCGGCCGGTTTGCGAATGCCCACGAAGACCGAGGAGGCGTTGTAGGCCTTCCAGACACCGCGGTTGTTCTTTTGCATGGTGATGGGTCGCGGCGTGTCCGCCCCGGAGCAGGCCACGAAGACCTTGATGCGATCCTCTTTTTCTTTGCTGAAACGGTTGCGGCTGAAGTCGAAGCGATACGGGGCCGCAGCCGTGTAGCCGTTGTCCGGCGAACTGCCCACGACGTACGAACGCGGCAGGTAGCGCATGCCCTGAATGCGCTTGAGATGGTACTGAATCGACGAGGCCGGCGCGTAGCCTTTGTAGGCCTGGCCCTTCGAGAGATTATTGCGATCGAGGGCGATCGTCAGAAATTGCTCGCCGAGATCAGTATCTTCGACGTAGGCCATCATGGCGACGAGAAAAACGGCGGCCCCGCCCTCGGGGGTGCCGGCCAGTTCGTCGCGCAGGGCGATGAACTCGTCGACGCTGCCGGGCATGGACTGCACGGTTACGGACTGCGCGTCGTCGGCGTGCAGGGGGCCGAAGAGAAGCAGGGCGGCGGTAGCGGGAACGATGAGGGAGCGCAGGGATTTCATAGGACATGATTCTTGAATACGCCGCAGATGCGGTCAAGATTTTTTGGGAGTCTGCGGCCGCCCTCAATCTATTGACGTACCTTCCCGTGCCGTGGATCTCGACATCATGCTGAGACCCCTTGCATTCCTGTTGCTCGCGGCAGTGCTGCTTTCCGGCTGCCGTTCGTTGACCGTCGAAGACGAGGCCAGACAAATCGAAGAACGCAACTGCGACGGCGAAGCGTATCACATGAACCTCCTCTGCACGGAGGAGATTGAGTTGCTGAACTCGGCCGTGGATCATCCCGCCGTCAGGAGTGACGAGGGTGTGGACCGGGATCATTTGAACGCGCTTTCGAAGGAGCGCGGCCTCGAGTTCGCGACGGCCGTGTTCTTTCACCGGGTCAATCGGGAAGCGGAGACGCGCCGCTACCTGGATCGCATCCAAACGATCGCGCGGGGCATTGAACGGAACGGAGGCAAGTTGCCGCAGTTCAATCGCGAGGACGTGTGGCTCGCCATGGTCCCCGCCATGTACTACGACAGCAACGCCTCGGTGGGCGGTGACGGCCGGGACATTCGGAACATGGCGAGCCGTCTCGGCATTCCCAACGAGCTCGTCGTCGTGAACCCGGACGGCAGTGTGGATCAGAACGGTGAGTTTCTGTGCGCGTGGCTGGATAGCCGCAAGAACAACGGCCGGAAGTACATTTTCGCTTCCATTTCCAAGGCGGCGCTGGACATCAAGCGGGCCATTCAGATGTGCGGGGCAGACGGCAGCTTCGATAACGTCCGCGGTTGGCTGAACGTGGGCGGCGTGAACCGCGGTTCGCTCCTGGTCAACGAGATGGACGGCTACTGGGTGTATCGCTGGCGGGCGCGGTACTTCTTCTGGCGTGAGGACTACACCTACGAATCCTTTCTGAGCGTGCGCGTGGACCCGGAGTTGCCGCACTACGCCCACGTCCGACTGCCGCCGCGCATGAAGACGGTGAACGTCATCGCCACGCCGACGGCGCAGCATCTTACGTTACGCGCAGAAGAAGCTTACAAGATTCTCTCAAAGCAGGGCCCGAACGACGGGCTCACCCTGCTGGCCGACGCGTACATGCCCGGCGCGATCAACGTTTCTTTGTGGGGCAACGATCATTACTTCGCCGTGCCGGAACAGCGTGAGGTCCTCCTGGCCGGCGGCATGATCGAAATGATGCAGTCCATTCGTTGATCTATGGCTTCCGCTCCGATTATCGGCATCGATCTCGGCACGACCAACAGCCTTGCCGGCGTTTTTCAGGACGGCGAAGCGGTCTTGATCCCTAATGTACACGGAGATGTACTTACTCCGTCCGTGGTCGGTCTCGCGGAGGACGGCAGCGTGCTCACCGGCGCCCCGGCCCGGGAGCGCCTGATCACGCATCCTGATCGCACGGCTTCCGTCTTCAAACGTTACATGGGCACCGAACGCGTGTTGAAACTCGGCGCGCAGAGTTTTCGCGCGGAGGATCTCTCCGCCTTCGTCTTAAAATCGCTGAAGGCCGACGCCGAGGCCTACCTGGGCACTAACATTGAGCGCGCGGTGATTACCGTGCCGGCCTACTTCCGGGACGCCCAGCGCAAGGCCACGCGCATCGCCGCCGAACTGGCGGGTCTTAAGGTCGAACGGCTGCTCAATGAACCCACGGCGGCGGCCCTGGCCTACGGCGTGCACACGTCCGAAACGGAGCGCAAGCTGCTGGTCTTCGATCTCGGCGGCGGCACGTTCGATGTCTCGGTCCTGGACTACTTCGACGGCGTCATGGAAGTCCGCGCGAGCGCCGGGGACAATCGCCTGGGCGGGGAAGACTTCGGCGAGGCGTTGCTCCAGTATTTCCTGGAAAAACGCGGCAAGGACCTGGGACTGCCCGAGAAACCCGAGGGCGAGCTCGCGGCGGTGCTCACGAAACAAATGGAAAACGCCCGGCGGGCGCTGAGCGATCAGAAAACCACGACGCTTAAGTTTCGGTTGCCGGAAGCTAACGGCGGCGCCGGGGTCGAGTGGGAGCTGAGCCGCGCGAACTTCGAAGAAGCCTCCCGTCCGTTGCTGGATCGATTGCGGGAGCCGCTGGAACGCGCGCTGCGAGACGCGCGCATTGCCGCGAAGGAACTGGACGAGGTGATTCTGATCGGCGGGGCCACACGCATGCCCATGGTGCGGGAACTCACGGCGCGCATGTTCTCGCGTTTCCCGTCGCATCACATCCATCCCGACCAGGCCGTGGGCCTCGGCGCGGCGATCCAGGCCGGCCTGAAAGCGAAGGACGCCGCCCTGAAAGAGATGGTGCTCACCGACGTGGCCCCGTACAGCCTGGGCGTGGAAGTCGTGGAGCGTGTGGACATGGAAACGTTGCTGGAGCAGGGGGACGACGCCGGCCGGCGGCGGTACCGGGACGGTTTGTTTCAACCGGTGATCGAACGCAATACGATCATTCCCGCGAGTCGCATGCGCACGTTCTCGACGGTGGAGAAAAATCAGCCGCGGATCGAGATCAACGTTTTTCAGGGCGAGAGTCGCTACGTGAACGAGAACGTGCGCCTGGGGCGCCTCGAGTTGCCGGTGCCGGCCGGGGACGCCGGGGCGGAGAGCGTGGACGTGCGCTTTACGTACGACGTGAACGGCCTGCTGGAAGTCGAAGCGAAAGTAAACAGCTCCGGCGTGAGCGAGAGCATCGTCATCGAGGAAAATCCGGGCGTATTGAGCGCGGCGGAGATCGCCGAACGCCTGCAGAAACTCGCGCAACTCAAGGTCCATCCCCGGGACGATGACCGCCACGTGGCGTTGATCGAACGGGCGAAGCGCATCTACGAAGAAAGCCTGGGGGACAAACGCGAGTACGTGGGCAAACTCTTAGTATTTTTTCAGGAAACATTAGAACGTCAGGATCCGGCGGAGATTCAGGACGCGCAGCAGTCGTTTCGGGAACGGTTGAACGAGCTGGATGAGAATCCGTTTTTGTAGGGCCCGACCATGAACAGTTGTTGGGAAATCCTGGGCCTTGAACCCACGCACGATGAACGCGCAATCAAACGTGCGTATGCCGTTCGTCTAAAGGCCATCGACGTGGACGCGCAGCCGGCGGAGTTCCAGGCATTGCGCGAGGCCTACGAAACGGCGCTTGTGCATCGCACGTACTGGGGCGAAACGGAGGAACCCGCGGCGACCGGCACGACCGCGCGCGGCGCGAGTGCGGACCCGTTCGTCGACAATCGCCTGTGGTCGCAGGAACTTGCCGTGCGGCGGCGCCTGGGCGAGGAACGCCCGGAGTACGACGCGGCGCGGGAAATGTTGCGTCGCCTCACGGACGCGGGCGAGGGTGCGGCCTTAAGTTATGCAAAAGAGGTGTTAGCGTCCGAGGCCTATACGCATCCAGACTCCCGGGAGGCGTTCAGTCGAACGGCGGGGCCGGCTCTCGCGAAACTCGAAGAGCGGCCCGCGCGTTTGCTGCGATTCCTGGCCGCGCGCCTGGAGTGGCCGCGCCGGCCCCTGGATCTCTACACCGAGACCGGCGCGGCGATCGAGGCGTTATTGCGTGAGGTGGCGCACGTCGCCGAACATGCGGAACAGGAACGGCAACGCGTTGTGCCGGCAGCGACAGACTCGGCCGCGGACTACGGGACGGCAAGACGCGAACGGCCGAGGCAAACCTGGTGGATCTACGTTTTCGTGGCTCTGCTTGCCAGTTCGATGATTCGCGTTTGCATCCGGCAACAACAGCGGAACTCCCACGTCCTTCCGCCGACCACCACGGAAGAATTGCAAACGCACCGGGAAGATGCGATTACTCCGCGAACAGAAACGCCACGGTATCGTGGAAGAGCTTCTCACCCTTCGTAATGATCTTGCGTTTCCAGTCGGTCCGGGGCGGACTGAAGGCGTCCTTGATGGCCAGCTTCACCGGATGCAACGGCGACGGATTGCCGTAGTGCGTGAGCCGATTTTCCTGGCGCAGGGTGGAGAGAATTTCGAAGCCGTGCACGGTGCCGAACTCCTGGGTTACGAAGTCCACCTCGGCCTTTGCCGGCAGCGCCTTCGGCACGCCGTAGTCCACGCCGCCGCGGACCTGGTAGACGATGGCCCGTTCCGGTTCGGTGTTGTCCAGTTCCTCGCCGTAGATCGGCTCCAGGAATTTGTGATAGCTACCGCCCTGATTGCGTTCCAGGATCACCAACTGCTCGCCGGATCGGCCGAGTCCCGTATGTACGTCGACGCAGCACAATCGTTTGCTGCCCTTTAAGTTCTCGCGAATCCATTCTAAGTAAAGATGCGGTCCTTTCTCCAGTCGTTTGCCGCCGAAGAAGAGGCCCTGGGGATATTCGTACTGGCCCTCGGCCCCGGCCTGGCGCAGTCGCCGCACGCCGTAGCGAAACAGCTTCCAGGCCAGGCGCAAATAAAAGAAATCGAACGACGGCGGCGACTCAGGATTGAACAGTGGGTTCAGTATATGATAGCCCCGTGCGGCCCCGGCGTAGTCCGCTTCGGAGTCCAGGAAGTTGCGGTTGAGATCGACGTTGTTTTCGTTTACCCGCCGCAGATGGGCCATGCCGTAGGGATTGAGAATGTGCACGAAGACGTAGGCCCCGTCTTTCGGCCGTTCCGGTAGATTCTCCAGCACGCGCAACTGGATGGCCGAGCCGGCGAATCCCTCCACGCCGTGAATGCCGCTTGAATGCAACAGCACGCGTTTCGCGCGTTTGTTTCCAATGTAAGCGATGTCGATGCCGAGTTTTTCGCCGCCCGGTCCGCGCAGGCCCCATTCCAGGGTTTCCAGTTTTGCTCCGACGCGCGCCGCCGCCTGTTTGAACCGCCGCCGCGCGGTCCGGTAGTCGGGGGAGAAGTAGAGATCGGTGTCCATGCGCTGCGGATAGGACGGCAGGAGAACGGCGCGGGGCAAGAAGAAAAAAAGAGGCCGGAGGGAGCGTAGCGAAGCGGAGTCCGGAGGAGCGCGACCAATTCCACACCGCTTGCCGGGGCGGAATTCCTTCTCTTCCCCACCGAGTGCGAAGCACGGAGGGGAACGCCCATGCAAGTATTACTTTACTGTAAGCTAACGTTGCGATTTTTGGCTTGAAATCATGATGGAATTAAAGCGAGACTATTTGGGCGCCTCGCCGCGCACAAGTCTCGCCGAAGCGAGACTTGTGCGCGGCGACCGGGCTTTCCAGGGCTCCGCGCTACGCGCTTCGGTCCTCCGCTGCGCTCCGGACTCGCGGCTGCGCCGCGACCCTTCCAATCCCTGGCGCGAAGAGTTGCAAGTTCGCAGGTGTCAAATGTCACCCGCGACTTTTTAGTCAGCCCCTGGCGGCTGCGCCGCCATCCCTCCAATCGCTGACGCGGGAGAAGGTGTGTCAGCGATTGGAAGGAAACTCAGCCTAAGCCGTCGCGTACATCTTCCGATAACCCATAAACGAAATCAGCACCAGCACGAACGCGATCACCGCGCCCCAGTGCTGGCCGTCGCCCACCATGAAATGCGCGAAGAACGCGAGGATGATGTTGTAAAAGAAGCCGGCGTAGGCGATGGTCGTGAGTGTTCCCAGGCCGCGGGTCCAGAGCGCCGCGATGCCCAGCAATTTGGCGACGGCCAGGGGATAAATGAGATACGTGGGATAGCCCAGGGTCGTGAAGCCTTCGGCGACCATTTCGTACTGGAGAAAGTAGTTCGCGACGGAGAAGAGCATCAGCGCGGAAAAGAGTACCGTGGAAATGTAATAGGCGATTTTCATTCAGTTACCTCGCAATCAGTAGGCCAGAAGTGGGCCGCGAAGTTTTCGTGTCTACCATCTTACAGCTCCGGCCGGTCCGGGACTTTTTTGTGACTTCCCATGGGTCGATCCATCTAACAGAGCAGACTTCACAAGCTCGCAATGCGCTGCGGAGTGCCGCGATAACACAGGAAGCATAAGGAACAATCAATGAAACTTAACAAAATTGCGCCGGCAATATTCGTGCCGATCGTTTGCGTCGCGTCATTGATCGCCTGCGGGCCGGGCCCGTCCCCCGGCGCTCTGGGAGCGACCATCGATGCCCACGGCGGCTATCATACGTTCTTCGGCTACGGCACGGTGGAGTATGATTTTACGGACTTCCCGTACGGCGTGAATCCACCCTACGATGATCATCATACGATTGATCTAAAGAATCGCAACGTTCACATCCGGGGCGAGGGCTACACGGTCGGCTTCGACGGCTCCGAGGCCTGGATCGAAAACCCGGAAGCCTTCGGGATTCCGGCGCGGTTCTACTACAACACGCCGTTCTACTTCTTCGCGCTCCCGTTCGCTTTCGGTGATCCCGGCGCGAACGTCGAAGCCCGGGGCACGAAATCCGTCGACGGCAAATCGTATGAGATCTATTACGTAAGCTTCGCCGACGGCGCCGGCGATACGCCGGACGACGACTATGTCGTATATGTCGACCCGGAGACGAAGCAGATGGTCATGGCCTCGTACATCGTTACGTTTCCGGCCTTCGCGCAGGGCAAAGAGCCGGCGGAATTACCCCGAAGCGCCGTAGCTTACGAGTGGCAGAAGTTAGACAACGGGCTTACGGTGGCCTCCGCGTTGAACTTCCACGCCTTCGACGAAGAACTGGTGCTCGGGCCGAAGGCCGGTACGGTGAATTTCGAGAATGTAGAGTTCAAAACCGAACGGCCGGAGCCGGCGTTGTTCCGGAGGACCGAGGCGGCCGTCGTGGACGATTCGCTGTAATGGACGCCGGTTAGGAGGTTCGGGAGCTTTGCGGTGCACGGGTAGCTGTCAGGATAATTCCACTTCCTTGGATTTTGAGTTGAATTTTTGTCGGTGTCTGATAGGATTATGTCCCGGACATTCTTGCACCCAATGGTGTAGGCCGCCGAATTGCTGAGCCAACGGTCCATTTGCATATGAATTTGGAATACTGGGGTAGTTTGGCCAGCATCGCAGGGTTGGTCTTATCCTTGATACTCGTGATTATCGGGTTGCGCTTACGTGGCAAACTGCACTATGCAGCTCACAGGAGTTTCAATGATGCTCGTATCGATTGGCACAATACGCTGGATGCCTGTCAGCGCAATCTCCTGGAAGACGATATCTATGACCGTAGCATGAATCACCAAATGGTACGAGTGGTAGATCAGTACTCTCACCTTCGACGCTTGCTTTCCCTTAGAGAAAGGTGGTTACTGTGGAGGCTGAGAGGTTTACTGGCAAAGGATCCGGTATACATGGATCGACGCAAACTGGGTCTGGCCCTGGGCCACTTTATTCAACGCTTTTCACGGGAGCGGGATTTTCTGTAATGAAACGATCTATTCCTGAATTTATCGAGAAATTGGTGAGCCTCACAAAGAGTGGCGACCTGGAATGGAGGCGCGTCTTACCTGGTGATCTTGAGGAGACAGACAAATTCACGCCGCCCATATTGTCTCTGATCCAGATGCGGATGCCTGACCTTCTCAGCCGCCCCGAAGTTGAGTCGTTTGCCGCGGAGTATTCAGGTGGTCGAGTCGTCTTGAGACGCTTTTCCTTGCCTCCGACTGCAACGCATTTTCTTGAGCCGCCATCGTCTTTAATACTTGCGTTGCAACCGGCCGTGGACGGACGTCTTGAAGCGCTAAACGGCCACGAGGAATATCAGTCCCCACTCATTAGACTGTACAATCTCATCATTCATAAGCGTGTGCCTGTAGAAGATTATATAGAATCATTTTTCTCCGATTGAAGGAGATATGCTGCCAGCCGCATTTCCCTCTCTCATCCTTTCAACCTCCTGTAAATTTTTTCTTTCTTCCCGCGCACGTTCCTGAGTACCTTTCCATCTCCATGACGACGTTTACCGAAATCGTCGCCCCGCTCAAGCAGGCCGTGAACCAGGCGCCTCAGGTCCCGGGCTGTTATCAGTGGAAGGACGCGAAGGGCACGGTGCTCTACATCGGCAAGGCAGTGAACCTGCGCAACCGGCTGCGGAACTACGTCACCGGCCAGCCCGCCGATCGCAAGACCTACAATCTCATGTGTCGCGCCCGGTCGGTGGAGTGGATCGTTACCGATACCGAAAAAGAAGCGCTCATCCTCGAGGCGAATCTTGTTAAAAAAATCCAGCCGCCGTTTAATGTCCGTTTAAAAGATGATAAGCGTTACCCGTACGTCTGCGTCTCGCTGTCCGAGCCGTTTCCGCAAATTTTCATAAGCCGCCAGGTCCGCGACGACGGCAACGCCTACTTCGGTCCCTATACCGACGTGCGCGCCACGCGGAACATGATCGCCCTCATTCATAAGATCTTTCCCGTGCGCAAAGTACGTCAGCGTTTGCCGCTCAAGAAACCGAAGCGGCCGTGCATGAACTATCACATCAAACGTTGTCTCGCACCGTGCACCGGCGAGGTTCCGGAAGACGAGTACCGTAAAGTCATCGACGAGATCATCCTCTTTCTCGAAGGGAAGCGCGAAATCCTGGAGAACCTCATCATCGGACGCATGCAGGAGTACAGCGAGGCCCAGGAGTACGAGATGGCCGCGGCCTACCGCGACATGCTCAAGAACATTCGCACGGCCACCGAGAGCCAGAGCGTCATTCAGGCCGGCGCCGCGGACGAGGACGTCATCGCCTTCGCGCGGCGCGACGATCACGGCCAGCTCGTGGTCATCGAAATTCGCGGCGGGCGTATGTTAGGGCGCAAGTCGTTTCCGTTGATGGGGCTCAGCGAATCGTCCGAGGCGGAGGTCCTCGAATCCTTCGTGCGCGACTATTATTTGCAGGCACCGGTGCTGCCGTCGCGCATCGTGCCGCCTTCGAACGTGCCGGCGGCCCGGCGCCGCGTTCTGGAAGACGTGTTGAAAGATCGGGCCGAGCGCCGGGTGCGCATCGCCGCGTCGCGAGCGCCGCAAATGCGTCCTCTGATTAAGTTAGCACAAAAGAACGCCGAGTTATTGTTAAGCGAGCGCCTGCTGGCCACGCGGCTGCGCGATCGCGAGACGGCGCTCGAAGATTTGCGTAAGATGTTCGGCCTCGAGGCGGCGCCGGCGGTGCTTGAGTGTTACGACATCTCGCACTTCCAGGGCGCGGAGACCGTGGCCTCGGGCGTCATGTTCGTCGACGGCGCCCCGCATAAGGCGGGCTATCGTCACTATCGCATTAAGAGTCTCGACGAAGGCGGCATCGACGACCCCGCTTCGATTCGCGAGGCGGTGGGCCGGC
Source organism: Leptonemataceae bacterium (assembly GCA_965227295.1). Classification (GTDB taxonomy): domain Bacteria; phylum Spirochaetota; class Leptospiria; order Leptospirales; family Leptonemataceae; genus JANSYA01. Next base: position 3,024,938 of record OZ245742.1, read on the forward strand.
GCATCCAGCGTTTGTTGAACGAAAACCGCGCGTTGCCGGACTTGATGGTCATCGACGGCGGCGCCACGCAACTCGCGGCGGCCTGCGAAGCGGCCACGGCCCTCGGCGCGGGGGAGCTGCCCATCGTGAGTCTCGCGAAACAACGCGAAGAGATCTACCTGCCCGGCGACGTCGATCCGCGGGCGTTTGATCCGAATCGCCCCGGCATGCGTTTGCTCCGGCAAATCCGCGACGAGGCGCACCGCTTCGCGATTACGCATCACCGCTCGCGTCGCAACAAACAGACGTTGCGCCACATCCTGGACGACGTCGAGGACATCGGCCCCGCGCGGAAGAAGGCGTTGCTCCGGCACTTCGAAGACCGCAAAATAGAAGAAGTTAGCGCGGAGGAGTTAGTGGAGGTTCCGGGCATCGGTCCGGAGCTGGCGAAGAAGATTCGCGGTTTTTTGGATGGGAAGGTGTGAGGTTGATTGGACGGTTTTCGGCCGGGCGGTGACTTCATTCTGTTGCCGGTATACAACATTGCCGGTATCATTCTCTACGCTACGGGCCGCCATCCGCAAGAGGTGCTGCCGCCGTTACCGCGACGGTGGTGATGAGAAAGAGCTCTGTCATGAGCAATGAAGACTACGCCAACAGGCGTCGGACCCGGACTGAATCAGCGCCGTGTTACCGCCATACTTATGGCGACAGGTTTTGCATAAACGGGTGCACGATCGTGAATTGAGCGGATACGCCGTCGCGATCGGACTCGCGCGACCACGTTGCGTATTCACCGTCCTCGGTCCAGCGCAACGCAACATAGTCCGAGTGCATCCAGCCGGTAAGTTTTCCGGAACGAATCTTAAACCAGCAGCTATCACCGGGGCGGGCGACGTCGAGAATGAAAACGCCTGTGGGCCAGTCCAGAACGGAGAGAATCTTTGCAGTCAATTTCGGCGATTGACGGAGCCGGACTGAGAAACCTCCGATCCGGGTAGGAAGCGGTTCGTCCGTTGAGCGTGGGCTTACGGCTTGTCCGCAGAGCGATGCGCCTTCTTCGCCGCCCGAGAGCGCCGGATCGGCGGCGAGTGCCGCCAGCGCTGAAATGAAACAACAAGCGTTGATCATGATCCGTCGTGAAATTTGGGCGGGCATGCGTCATTGCGTGGGCCGTGCGGGTGTATGTAAATCTAATTGGCTTATCTTCGAAATCTGAGACATATCACAATGCGAATCATCATACGATACATTTCCCGTTGACATCTCCGGAATGCAAACTAACATCCCCGCATCATGCACACACGCATCGGTGCACTGATGTTCCTGTTCAGCACGGCCGCCTGCTGGACGCATCCGCTCTTTAACGACGGGCCGGCCTCGTCCGGTTCCGGTGACGGCCCGGTTCTGCTCTCGTTACTGTCGCTGCTCGGTCCCGCCGCCGGAATCGCGACGGATACGCCGTTGCTCACGAACGGCATCACCTGGAGCGACAACCGCCTCGTCATGAACGTCGGCGCCGAGGGCACCTACGATACGAACAGCGTCCGCTCCCCGGCGGTGCTGAAGGTCGGTTCCTCTTACATGATGTGGTACTCCGGAACGGACGGCGGCGGTCAGGAACGCATCCTGTATTGCGAAAGCAGCGACGGCATCAACTGGACCAATCATCAACTGGTACTCGACGTGGGAGCGTCCGGCCTGGGCTACGACACGAATCAGGTCTACATGCCGGACGTAATATACGATGACGGTACGTTTAAGATGTACTACTCCGGTTCCCAGGGGAGTAACGTGCGTTTGATTTACGCGGAGTCGACGAACGGAACGACCTGGGGCAACTTTGCGCTGGCCCTGGATATCTCGACGATCGGCGGCGGAGTCGATGATCTGCACGCGTTCAATTCCATGGCCTCCGGCTCGCGGCTGTACTATACCGCGGTCAACGGTTCGGCGCTGTATCGCGTCGCCACCTGTACCGGCGCGCTGAACAACAGCCTGGCCGACTGCCAGCTCAGCATCGATACCGCACAGCAGGGCACCTTCGATACGCACAACATCTCCACCGGCGACGTTTTCGTCGATACGGATCGCACGAAGGTCTGGTACGTCGGATCCCAGACGACTCACAACTACGACATCATCTACTGTGAATCCACGGACGCGGTGAACTGGGACAACTGCGTGCGTTCAGTCGCGCGGGGCAGCGAGGGAACCCACGATACCACGCGCGCTTCCCTGCCGTCCGTGCTGGTCGAGGACGGGGTCGGTAAGATGTGGTATACCGGTAGCGACGGCACGACGGAACGGATTCTGTACGCCGAGTCGCGGTAGGCCGTGGCCCAATCACGCATTTCCGCCGTTTGAAATATCTGATCGCGGCCGCTAAATACTGTTTACAGGTTGCACAATATGTTTCAACCCTGGACAGATGCTAGCGTCCCTCCGGCAGAAACAGGCCTGGCGGATTACCGGTACGTACGTGGTTGTATCCATCATCTGGATTGTCGCCGGTGATCGCCTCGTGAGCGAACGGTTTTTCTCCGGAAGCGCCGCCGAGGTCAGTCTGTTCCAAACGGTTAAGGGCGTCTTCTTCGTCCTGACGACCGGCACCTTGCTACTCCTGTACGTCGGACGATCCTTGCGCCGGGAGCGCGGTTTGCAGGACCGTGTGCGCATACTCGTAGAAAACGCGGCCGATGTTTTTTTTCGATACCGCCTGGTTCCCGCACCCGCCTTTGAGTACGTCAGCCCGGCCTGTAAGCCCATGAGCGGTTACACGGCCGAGGAGCACTACGCGGACCCGTTACTCGGGCAGAAGCTCATTCATCCCGGGGATCGTTCCAAACTCGCAAAGCTGCGCGAGGAATTCGGAAACCCTGTAATTCTCCGCTGGATTCGCAAGGATGGTTCGGTGATCTGGACGGAGCAGATCAACCGTGGGGTGTTCGACACCAACGGTCAGCTTATCGCCATCGAGGGAGTCGCCCGGGACGTTTCGGCGCGGGTTCGGGAATGGCGCCAATTGGAGTTGAGCGAGGAACGTTTCCGCCTGGCCGCCGACCATCATCCGGATCCGTTCATCATCTACGACGCCGATCGTCGCATCATCTTTGTAAATCCCGCGCTGGAAAAGTTAAGCGGACATGCCGCCGACGAAATGCTGCTTCATCGCGATGAGGAAGTATTTTCTGTAGATGGAACACAGGAATTGGTGTTCCTGCTGGAAGCGGCTCTGCGCTCGCGTCTGGTCCGGGAGGCCGAGATTGATATCCAGTGGCGGCCGGGAGGCCCGCGCCGTCGCGTGTATGCGCGCATCATTCCGGTGTCCGGCAATACCGAGTCCGATGTGGCCGAAATCCTGGCCCTTCTCCGGGATACCACCGAACTGCGGATCATGGAATCGCAACTCAGTCAGACGGAGCGCCTGGCCACCCTGGGCGAACTTTCGGCGAGCATTGTCCACGAAATCAATCAGCCGCTGTCCGTGATCAGCATGGCCTCGAAGATGCTCGTGAAGGCCGTCGATGCTGCTGAACCGGACGTGGCTTTTTTACGCGAACGTTCCGAAAAGATCGCAAAGAACGTCGTGCGCCTGGAACGTCTCACCGGCCATCTCCGCGAATTCGGCCGGGCCGACACGGGCACGCATCCGACGGTGTTTTATCTTTGCGAATGCGTGCGCTCCGCCCTGGAACTTGTCGAAGAACGAATGCGAGCGCACGACGTTGCCGTCGAAATGAGCATGCCGGCTGCTCCGATCCTGGTTTGCGGCGACACTCTGCGCCTCGAAGAGGTGTTCGTGAATATCCTCCTGAACGCCTACGACGCGATCACCCTGGCCGATGACCGGCGCAGACTCGTTTCGGTTTCCTGCGGCCGGGACGTCGGCGGTTTCGCTTTTGTTCGAATCTTTAACACGGGACCGTCGATTCCACCGGACACGCAGGCGCGCTTATTCGAGCCTTTTTTTACGACGAAACCTGGAGGCCTCGGTATGGGGCTCGGCCTGGCGATCAGTTATCGCATTGCGCAGGCTCACCGGGGAGAGATTCGTGCGGTCAACGAAAGCGACGGTGTCGCCTTCTACGTTACGTTGCCGTATGAAGTTACGGAGGCCGCCGATGATGGACTTTGAAACGATCCTGATTGTCGACGACGAAGAGGACATTTGTTCGGAGTTGACGATCTTTCTTTCCAGGAGCCAGTTCCGTGTTCTTACCGCTCTGAACGGCCGGGACGCTCTACAGTTGTTTCAGCGTTACGCGCCGGCGGTCACCGTGACCGATTACTCGATGCCCGGCATGGACGGCCTTCAACTGTTACACGAAATCAAGGCTCTAACGCCCCAGGCCGAGGTGATCTTTATTTCGGGGCACGCCGACATGCGGACCGCCGTGCGTGCCATTCAGGATCATGCCTTCGATTTTCTCAGCAAACCCGTCGACCTCGACGAACTCCTGGACCGCATCCGCAAGGCTCTCGAACGCGCACGCATGGGAGAGCTCCAACACACGCCGTCCGGTAGCGGGGCCATCACGCACGAGCGTTATGAATCCCCGCGCGATGCCTCGGTACTGTATGTACTGACTCCCATGGACGGCGTGCAGCGACAGAGAGTCATGCAGGAGTTTCAAAAGCTCCTCGAACAGGACCAACTCGCACCGGCCGTGGTGATTTCCCTCGGCCGGTGCGAGCAGATCAACAACGTGGGCCTGAATGCGTTACTGGATATGCGCAAACTTTTAGCGGAGCGCGGTCAGCGGGTGATTCTCGCCCAGGTAAACTCGCGCGTGTTCGCGTACTTAAAGACGTTAGGCTACCATGAAACGTTTCAGATAACGCAGTCCGTGGAGAACGCGCTGCGAATGTTTTAAAGGCGAGTCGCTGTTGTTTTCGGCTCAGTCCGATGCCGCTTGCGGTCGCAGTTGAAACATGTGTTTCCCCAGGAAATGCAGGGCGGAGTCCGGCAGAATCTTCAACAGAAACGTGAGCAGGCCGGCGCGATTGCCGATCGGATAACGGTACACCGGGCCGGACGAGCTGGCGATAGCGAAAACCTTTGCGGCGATCCCGACGGGGTCCGGGCCGGAGCGGATTTGACCCTCGATGATGCCGCCGACTCGATTGCGCGGCGAATCATACAACGACATGGGCCGGCCGGGCGTTACCATGTGAATGCCGGTGCGATGCGCCGTCGGTTCAATGGAAGCGACGCGGATGCCGTAAGGTTCCACTTCCAATCGCAACGACTGCGTGATCGCTTCGACGGAGTGTTTCGACGCGGCGTAGATGCCGTGAAAGGGAACGCCGAAGACGCCGGAGAGCGAACTCATCATGATCACCGTGCCGCTCTTTTGTTCGCGCATGGCCGGGAGCACCGCCCGGGTGACGCGCAGCGAGCCGAATACGTTCGTTTCGAAGATCTGCTTCGTTTCTTCCAGTGACGTCTCTTCGATCGCGCCGAGCATGGCGATGCCCGCGTTGTTGAACAGTACGTCGATCTTCCCGACTTCGTTCAGTACCGCGGCTACCGCGGCCTCGATCGACGGCTCCGATCGAACGTCCATCGCCACCCAGCGGACGTTTTCCATTTCCGTTTTGCGGTTCAGATCCCTGGTGGTGCCGTAGACCTGCCAGCCGCGTTCGCTGAAGTAGCGCGCGGTGATCAGGCCGAAGCCCGACGACGCCCCGGTGATGAGTATGACCTTTTTCATAATTTTTCCCTTTACGTAGAATCTTTTAGGCGTACGCTGTACGCTTAAAAGAGAATGGGCGGCCCGGGGCCGAAAGTCAAGCAATGCCGAGAAAAAAATCACTGGATCTGGAAGACATCACCACGGCGGCCCGCGAGCTCATTGCGCGACAGGGGCTCGGCGCGTTGTCCATGCGCAACCTGGCGGACGAGTTGGGCCTGGGCGCGATGTCGCTCTATCGTTACGTGGACAGCAAACAGCAACTGGTGGATCTTATGGTCGTCGACGTATTCGATCGCATCTCTTTGAAGCTTCCCGCGGCCGACGCCTGGTCGGAGCAGTTGACTCTGTTGATGACCCGGACCTACAAGGCCATCCGTCGAGACCTGGATCTCGTGCCGTTGATCCTCACAAACCGTCACGTCAGCGAACGTACGCTGCGCTGGACGGAGACCGTTCTCGGTATTCTGGCCGACGGCGGCTTCGTCGGCGAAGAGCGAATGGTTGCGCTGCGTACGCTATTAAGTTACGTCATCGGCACCGTGCAGATGCAGTCCTACGGTCCGTTGGCGGGGCGGGGGACGAAGGCCATGGCCGCTCTACCCGCGGAAGAGTTTCCGCTGCTGGTGGAAACGGCGCGTCACGCGCGCGGCGTCTCTTCGCAGCGCGAGTTCGCCCTCGGTCTGGAACTGGTGTTAGGCGGATTGGAGCGGCGTGTAAAGTGATGCAGCGCGAGCTAAAAAGCTGCGGCCGTGTGCGGCGCGCCTTCGGGTGGTCTTCGGCTTGACAGATACAGTCGATGCAGCGTAGCTTTGCCGCCATGAATGTTACGTGGTGCTACTTCTCCGGTGACCTGAACGCGGTGCGCAAGTATCTGAACGAACACGATATCGAGTTCGGACACAGAAACAAACGCCGGACGATTTTCCTGCGTGAGTATGACATTCACCTGATGGGTCTCAATGACGAATCACCGGGATTTGCGCCGGAGATCTGTCGCGTTCGGCCGGACGAAAGGGGAGAGAAACAGGCGAACGATCGTCTGTTTCGATTACTCAAGAAAGAGTTCGGAATCACGAACGAAGAAGCAGACCGCTTGTGGAAGGCCCGCACCGATGAGCGGCGGAGTCGCTACGGTTTTCGTTTGCAGGGAGGTTATCCGCTTCCGGATTCAGCGCGCATCGACGCGGCCGAGAAAAAGCTCGGCCTGCGTTTCCCCGAGACGTACCGGGACTTTCTCATGGGCCACAACGGCGGCAGGCCGGATGACGATGATTTCGAGCTATCAAGCGTTCGATACTTTCTCGCGATCGACGGCAAACCGCACCACGATCTCGAACACGCCTGGCATTCTTATTCAGGACGAATTCCCGCCGGCTTGTTGCCGATCGCCGGGGATCCCGGCGGCAATCTGATTCTCATCGGGCTCAGGGGAAAATCGAAGGGGCAGATCTACTTCTGGGATCATGAAGAAGAAGGCAGCCCCGAAGCCGCCTCTTTCCTGGCTGCGTCCCTCGAAGATTTTCTCGCGAGCCTGCATTCGAGTTCACCGGTCACCCGGGAGCGATACTGATCGCAGCGTTGTCGCTTGCGCTCACTTCTTTCCTTTTTTTAACACGCGCCGATAGGCAATGCCTGCTGCTTCTTCCAGACGGCGCCAGTCCTTCGGCCGCAATTGGTCTCGCCGGCGTTCCTGCACGGCGATCATACACAACCCGTTCCACAGCAGCGTATGGAGCGCCGCCACGTCGGCCTTTTCTCCGGCGCTGAACTCCTGCACCAGTTCCCGCAGCATGCGCGTCCTTAGAATCTCCTGTGCGCAGGTTAGCTGATTGCCCTCCGGTCCCAGGGACCACGCGAAGATTTCCAGCGCCACCGGATGGGCCCGGAGCGCCCGGACGCCGTTCTCACTTAAGATCGCGAAGCGCCGCCACATGGGTCGCAGTTCGCGCAGCTGGAGCCGGCTGTCTGCGGCGTCGGGGCCGCAAAAGTCTTCGATCGCCGGCCAGATCGAGCGCTCCATCGCATAGGAACGCAGGAGTTCGTCCGTGCTGCCGAAGTGGCGATAGAGCAGGGCCTTGTCCGCCCCGGCTTCCCGGGCGAGGGCATTGATCCCGAAGCCGGTATAACCTTCGCGCAACAGGAGCCCGGTAAGGGCGTCCAGCCAGCGGTCGCGGTGGGGATTCGCAGCAGGCTCGGGCGACGTTGTCTTTTTGCGGGCCACGGCGCAGACTCGGGGGCCGATGTCCTCCGACAATGGAATTCTGTCACCGAATGGTGACTTTTGTGTGACATGCGGGCCGGGTATCGCCGTCGCGGTCCCAATGCCACCATTTGGTGACCGTGCGCGGACGGGCTAACCTGAATTCGGAAGCAGTCAGGGATCGTCTGTCACCGATCGGTGACAGTTAGATTGTTTTCATGTTAAGTTAGTCGAATGTGAAATATTTTTTCAAAAACCCCTGTTATTTGTGTGACATTGTCTTGCTTTTTCTTCGGGCTCTGCCGTATAATAGCAGCATGAAAGATCAAAAAGAAATCAAACGCCAGGCGAAAAACCTCGAGAAGGCTCTCGACAAACACGCCAAACGTTTGCAAAAGATGCCGCTGCGTTTCGCCGACCCGAAAATCGTCGGGGAAGACTCCGGTCAGGACAAACAACTCCTGGACAGTGTCGAAGCGCGTCTCGCTGAGCTGGCCGATCTTCGCCGTAGCGTCACCAAAAGTCTGAACGACATGGAGGTGTTGCTGCTCCAGCTCAAACACATCAAGGCTGCCCGGCGCGACGCGAAGAAAGCCGCGCCCAAAGTCGCGAAAGCGAAAAAGCCGAAGAAACAAAAGAAGCTCGACAAGGCTTCGAAAAACGGAAAGCACTCCGGTGCCGGCGTAACGAAAGAGTCCGCTGTTCCGGCCGCAGCCGCGGTCTGAGCAAAGACTTTCGTAGAGAAGCGCACATAGCCGGGGTCGACTTCGGTCGGCCCCGGCTTTGTTTTATACCCGCAAAGATTGGTTGCAAATTCTCATAGTGAATCTACATCTATGAGCGATGGCGCAGCGTTTCGTTCTTCTCTGTATCACTTTCATCATCTCCGGGACGAGCATCGCCTGCTACGATGCCGAACGGATCGTGTCCCTGGGCACGGAAGAGGGCTGGAGCTTTCGCGAGGGCTTTTCCGAAGACTGGCTGAACACGGACCCGGGTAACTGGAAGGGCTTCAAAGTCCCGACGAACTTTCGCACCCGCGACGACGTGCCGGACGATTACGCCGGTTCGCTGACACTACGCCGGGAACTGCCGACCAGGCTTACGGAAATCGCCGCGCGGTCCGAGGCATTGGCGTTCTTCAGCGGCCGCATCTCCGACGTGGCGGAGTTCTACATCAACGGCGAGCGCATCGCCGGCGTGGGCAGCCCGCCGCCGGAGTACGCTTCCGGAAGTTACCGTGCCGTGCTGGCGGACGTATCGCCGCGGCTGTTCGGTCAGGAGCCGGACGTCATGCACATTCGCCTCTATACGAACGGCGTCTACGATCTGAACTTCCACGACACGGCCATTCGCATCGGCCCGGCGCGGGACGTGTACACCGCGTACTATCGCGAAGAGATGATTTCGTTCGCGTTGCTTGTCCTGTACATGGCCGTGGGATTGTATCATCTGTTGCTCGCGATTCGACGCCCCCAGGACATCTACAACTTCTACTTCGGCCTCTTCGGTGTGATGATCTCATGCTACTGGTTCTTTACCACGGCCTCTCGAGATCTGCTCTTCGGCGAACACGTATTGTTGCGCGCGAAAGTCGAGTACGTGGTGCTATTTACTCTCGGCCCGTTGCTGTTGATTTTTATTTCGCAGTACTTCCAGCGTCGCTATTCGAAGGTCGGCCTCGTCTACTCCGCGGTGTGTGCCGTCGCGGCCCTGGCAGTAACCTTCGGCGATCGTTCCGTCATGAGTCTCGCATTGTCGCTGTGGCAACTGACGGCGCTCCCCATGTTGATTTACATCGCGTACTTCATCGGCCGTGAGGCCTGGCGCGGTGATCGCGACGCGCGCTATTTGCTCGGCGGCGTTTTGTTGATCACCGGCGCGGGCATCTACGACATTGCCGCCGCGCGTGCCTGGATCAACTCGCCGCCCATCGGTCGGTATACCTTCGTCGTGTTTATCGGCGGCATCGCCGGAGTGCTGGCGGCGCGATTCGCGCGGGTGCAGAACGAAGTGGAAGAACTGAACGCGAACCTGGAACGCAAGGTCGAAGATCGCACGCACAAACTCCAGCAAACGCTTTCGGAGGTTCGCGAGCTCAAGGTCCAGCAGGACGGGGACTACTATCTTACATCACTGTTGATTCAACCCCTGGGCGGGAACTTTACGCAAAGCGACAACGTCGACGTGAACTTTCTCGTGCGTCAGAAGAAGCGCTTTAAGTTTCGCCGGTGGGAAGCGGAGATCGGCGGTGACCTGTGCACCGCCCATACCATCGAACTCGGCGGGCGGCGCTACACGGCGGTACTGAACGGCGACGCCATGGGCAAGTCGATCCAGGGGGCGGGTGGTGCGCTGGTACTCGGCACGGTGTTTAAGTCGGTGATCGCGCGGACCCAGGTCTCCGAAAGCGCGCGCAACAAATCTCCGGAGCGTTGGTTGAAGGATTGTTTTCTTGAACTTCAGAACATCTTTGTTTCCTTCGACGGCAGCATGTTGATCTCCGCGGTCCTCGGCCTCGTCGACGATGACTGCGGATTGTTCTATTACATAAACGCCGAGCATCCCTGGGTGGTGTTGTATCGCGACGATCGCGCGCAGTTCATCGAGAATCAGTTGCTCTTGCGCAAGATCGGGATCTGGGGACTCGACGGCAAGTTGCGCGTGCAGACGTTTGAGCTGCGGCCCAACGACGTGCTTTTGATCGGCTCGGACGGTCGCGACGATGTACAGATCGGCGTGGATGAAAACGGCCATCGCATCATCAACGAGGACGAGTATCAGTTTTTACGTCACGTGGAAACCGGCCGCGGTTTGCTGGAAGGCATTCATCGTTCGGTGCAGGGCATGGGCGCGCTTACCGATGATTTCACGTTGATCCGTCTGGCCTATCGCGAGGACGCCCCGCTGCAGCAGCACGAGATGCCCGAACGTTGCCGCGCTTTGATCCAGGCCGGCCGGGAAGATTTCGCCGCGGCGCGCTACGGCCAGGCCCTGAACGCCTTCGAGGAAGCCTCGCGTGAACTGGGCGACGTGCGCCCGCTCTTCGAAGCGGAACTGTTGCCGGACCTGGCCCGCAGTCATGCGAAGCTGAAGCATCATACCGAAGCCGCGCGCTACTGGCTGAGTTACATCGACCTGCGTCCGGAGGACAACGACGCGTTGCATCACGCCGCGTACTCCGCGAAGCTGGCCGGTCGTTATGCCGACGCCCGGGAGCCGGCCGAACGCCTGCGCCTGCGCGAACCGGAGCACTTGCATAACCTGATCAACCTGGCCGACACGTTGCGTCTGCTCGGTGAAAGCCGCCGTGCGCAAAAAGTCGCCGAAGAAGCATTAGCGATCGATCCGGACAACGAAAGCGCGCTCCGGCTTCGGGAATTGCTGTCGTTGCAGTCGGCTTGAGTTGGATTGCGAACTCTCTCCCGAAAATCCTCGGCCCCTCGGCCCCCGGAGTCATAAATCTTTCAAAGCGCGCTTGCGATCACGCTGCGCACGGTTGACGACAGTTCCTCCACTTCCAGGTCGACGAACTCTTCGACTAACATCGGCTCATGTACGATTACGCGCACGACGCCTTTGCGGATCGGCGGCAGGCCTTTGCTCGTGCGCGGGATGATCGTGTCACTGTCGAGGATCGTCAGCGGTTGCACCGGCACCTCCGCGCGTTTGGCCAGAATGAACGCGCCCTTTTTGAACGGCAGCATGTCGCCGCCGGTCGTCGGGCCGCGGGTACCCTCCGGGAAAATTACGACCGAGTATCCGTTTTTGACGCGTTCCGCCGCCGCGTGCATCGAGGCCTGGGCCGACCGGCTGTTCTTACGATCCACCGGGATGTAACCGGCGCCCCACATGCCCCAGCCCCATACCGGAATGCGAAACAGCGACGCCTTCGCGAGCCAGCGAAACTGCACGTTCACCGCGGCGTGCATGATCACCATATCAAACAACGAACGATGGTTCGCCAGATACACCGCGGGGCCGTTCCGGTACATGCGCTCGGGATTTTCGAGGATGATCTTCACGCCGGCGATGCGCGCGACCAGGCGCGACCAGGAAGATGCCGCCGCGTGGATGAGGCGCGTGGGGCGGAGCGGTAAGATCGGTACGAGCACCACGGCGTAGCCCAGGAAGATCAAGGCGGCGAGGGGCCAGAGGATGTAAGCGCGCAGGCGATCACTTAGAGACATGTTATATCGTCAGACACGAAGATCGTGTGCAAAGCAGAAAACGATGGGGTGTGCCAGGTTAGAGCACGCGAATGTGCTTGTAATCCGCATGGCCTTTCATTTATATAGAAGACATGTCCACCGAAACCCGTAAAGGTCCCGGCCCAGCTCTGAACAATAACGCGGACGGCGCGAACGATTCTTCCGATGCTGCCGAACAAGAACAGCAGACAATTCATCACCGCTTGCGACTGCGCACGCTGCTGTCCGGCGATTACGAAGACGTCAAAGAGATCATGGACGCGGTCTACCCGCTCATGCACGGGGCCTGGCTGCGGTCGAACTACGAACAACTCATCACCCGTTTTCCCGAGGGGCAGATCTGCATCGAAGACAACGGCAAGGTCGTCGCCGCGGCGCTGGGCATCCTGGTGGACTACTACAAGTTCGGGGACAAACACACCTACGAACAAATCACCGGCGCCGGCCGTTTCGATACCCACGATCCCAGCGGCGATACCCTCTACGGTGTGGACGTCTTCGTGCACCCGGAGTACCGCGGCCTGCGCCTGGGCCGTCGCCTTTACGATGCGCGCAAAATGCTCTGCGAAGAACTGAACCTGCGCCGCATCGTCACCGGCGGACGCATTCCCGGTTATCATAAAATCTCGGAAGACGTCAGCGTTAAAGAGTATATAAATAAAGTTAAGAACGCCGAGATCTACGATCCGGGGCTTTCGTTTCAGCTTGCCAACGACTTTCACGTGCGCAAGATCATCACGGACTACATTCCCGAGGACGTCGAATCGCACTCTTACGCCACGCTGCTCGAGTGGATCAACATCTACTACGAAGAGAAGCGCTCGCACCTGTTCCCCGCGCGAAAGACCGTCGTACGCGTCGGCGCGGTGCAGTGGCAAATGCGCCGCGTCACTTCCATGCAGGACATCGTCGATCAGATCGAGTACTTCACGGACGCCATCGCCGGTTACAACGGCGACTTCGTGTTGCTCCCGGAATTCTTCAACGGCCCGCTTATGGCCGAGTCGAACGAAAAGACGCCGGCCGCGGCCATTCGCCACCTGGCCTCGTATACCGAAAGTCTGCGGGACGCCATCGTCGACCTGGCGCTGGCGTACAACATCAACATCGTTGCGGGCAGCATGCCGCAGATCATCGACGATCGCATTTACAACGTTTCGTATCTCTGCCGCCGCGACGGCACCTACGATTCCCAGGCGAAGTTGCACATCACGCCGGACGAAGCGGCCTACTGGGGCCTCGCCGGCGGCCATCAGCTCTCGGTCTTCGAGACGGACATCGGTAAGATCGGCGTGTTGATTTGTTACGACGTGGAGTTTCCCGAACTCTCGCGCCTCCTGGCCGAGCAGGGCATGAAGATCCTGTTTGTCCCGTTCTGGACGGACACCAAGAACGCCTATCTGCGCGTGCGTCGTTGCGCTCAGGCTCGCGCCATCGAAAACGAGTGTTACGTCATGATCACCGGCAGTGTCGGCAACTTACCGAAAGTGGAGAACATGGACATTCAGTACTCCCAGGCCGCGGTCTTTTCTCCGGCGGACTTTGCGTTTCCTCACGACGCCATCATCGCCGAAGCCACGCCGAATACGGAGATGACGTTGGTGTCGGACCTGGACCTGGACCTGCTCAAAGATCTGCGCTACAACGGCAGCGTGCGGAACTTTCGCGATCGGCGGCTGGATTTGTATCGCGTGAACTGGGTGAAAGAGGATTAGCTCCGGTTCGCTTCGGCTCGGGCGTCGGCATCATCGTGTAACTTTGCATTCAGCAATCGTCGCAGACGCGCATCGTAGTCCGCGGAGTCACGCGCTGATTCGATGAACGCCTGCAACTGTTTCGCATCGCCGCCGTGCTGGATGTAATGCTGCGGCCATTCGAGAGACAGGGTGGTACCTTTGGCGAGTAACAGGAGGCGGTCGTCATCCGGGCGTGCTTGCGTGCGCTGAATCTCCAGGTAGTACTGAAAGCGCAGGGTGTTGAAGAAGCGTACGTACTGGCGCGGGTTGGAGCGGAGCGCGTCACGGACGGTGCGAAAAACCGCGGCAATTTCCGGTGTGCGTTCGTCGTACTCTTCGGATAGTTTCTCCATGACGGCGGCTTCGCGCAGGGAGGTTGATGCGACCGTCGCTTCTTCCAGGGTCGGCGGAGATGATGCGGGTGCATCTTGCGAAGTGGTCGCCGCGGGTTGAGTGGCCGGCTCAGCTCTTTGTATGATCGACGGGCCTTCGGCACCGCTGAGGTGATCGATGTAGTCGTGCACGGCCTGAATATCGGCCTCGGGCAGATAGATGATGAACTGCACGATCTTTTCCAGAAAGCGCTGGCCGAACGGCAGCTCGTTTTCGGGCGCGCGGACGTAGCGTTCCAGATCGAAGTCGATCGGCCGGTTGCTGAATTCCAGGGCCGCACGAAAGTACCGGCGCACCGCGTTGCGGATGATGCGTTGGTCGTCTCGTTCGCCGCGAAGGCGTGCGCGCAGGTAGACGGAGATGCCGCGCAGACTCAGGTGCGGCGGGTGTCGTTTTTCTTTGCGGGGCGGCGGTTGTAGCTTGCGTTCGAGCATTTTCATGAAGCTCGATTTGCCACGACCCCAGGGGGCATCGACGGCGATGACGAGGGGTAACTGCGTTTCGCGGGACTTTAAGAATGTGTGCAGTGCGTTTACGATGGGCGCGAAACCGAGGCGGTCGACTTGCGTGGGGGCGTCGGAGAGGAGGTGGCGGTGGAGATGGGGGTTTTTGGGCGTTAATGCAGATACGAGAAGACTGGAAAGGATTGGGGCGAGATAAGGATTGTTTTTGATTATCATTTTACGGAAACTGTGCCAATCCTTGCTTGCAGATATCAGGTACATTTCGTACCGTAAGATATGGACAATCCCATGCTCTTCCAATTGGGCGAGTTGCACCTGCGTACCAAGCAGGTCGAACACAACGAGATGTCCCATCGGGGGGCCTTTGGCAGACACGGAGGTCCTTTCGACCGAAAGTAAATGCGTAAAGCCGACCCCGGTAATCCACAGGAAGATAAGGTCATTTCCCCGGACTTCGCCAGGAACTGGCAAGTTTATGGAATCGTCCATATACAATTTAGAAAGCCGATGGATGTCGCTTTCGGTGGCCTTCAGGGTCCATAGTTGACGAGTTGCCCGGTGAAGAAAAATTTTGTTCTGTTCAAACCATTTTAGTATTCCCGGATGACGTTTGGAGACTCTCGATATTATTTCGAGTAGCTCATGGCGATCGATTGGTCCAGACTGAAACTGATTCTTGAGCTCCTGCCAGATACCTGTGATGTTGACAGGCTTACTCAGCCGATACTCCGTGGCTGATTCAGATATTGGAAAGATTGCAACCCCTGTAATCCCTTGAGTCCGCCGATAGAAGAAAACAACGTCCCCGTCCTCGATTCCCTCCGGATAAATCCATTCGGGCCCGCCGTCGAAACGTTTCGCGCCGCCCGACACGGCCATCCAGAACTTCGGCTCACGCATAACTGCACATGATTCACAGTTACGCCGTGAGGACGCCACTGATTTTCAAACGAACGCCGAGGGGGTGACGGAGGACCGAAAGCGGCCGGGCAGGGCTGGCCGGAGGCTGGCCCGGTCGCGCGGAGCGCGAGCCCGGACGTGGTCGCGAAGCGATTCGGGCCGGAGTCAGGGGGAGCAAAGCTCCCCCTCCCATCACCGGAAGGTTTCCAGAAAACACCGGCGAATCCAATGAGACAAAACCGTTCGAGGCGGATATCATCGCAGTAGACGCGCCGTGGCGCCCAGGATCATGATGGACAAAACCATCGATGTTCTGTAGTCTCTCAGCAGGAGGACTTTGTATCCATGAAATCCACCACGACAAACATCTTACGAAAACTCAGCATAACATTCATCGCCGGAGCGTTTCTGTTCAGCTCCGTAACGGCCTGTAGCTATTTCCAGGACGACAGCGACGACGACAACTCCGGCCTCTTACTTCTGGGCGGTGCCGCCGCCCTTCTGGGCGTACTGTCGAATACTACGGCGACGGCCAATCAATCCGGCATGGTCATCGACGTACCGAAAGGCGTGGCGGCCGACTGAGTCGCGGAAACAGGAGATCCACTTATGAAACGATTCCAAACAAATCGCGGCCGCATGCTCGCCGCTTTTGTCATGGCCGTCGCGTTCTTCGGCGTAAGCCTGAGCACCGGTACGAAGCGTGTGGCGACTCATCAGGGCCCCATCGAAACACTGCACGTGGACTTCGGCTTCAACGAATCCCTGCACGCCGCCGAGAATGCCTGGGGTTTCGTGCGTCAGTCGGCCACCTGGGCGCGGAGCAACTCGTTGTTCATTGACGGCATTCTGGCCGGCCTCATTCGTTCCGGCCTGCTCAGTTCCAGCGGCACGTCCACGTTTGCGGGGCAGACCCTGTCCGGTCTGTCCGGAACCTGGACCCTGCGATTGACCGTGGGCGCGAACGAATCCGTCACCTCGTCGGCATATACCGGCTCGAAAACCTTCGCGAACAAGTTCGAGATCTGGCGCGACAGCGATAACGCCAAGGCCGTAGAGTTGTTCTTCAACGCCGCCGGCGACGTCTCCGGCGACGGCGCGCTCATCTTCTATCAACTGAACGTACTGCAACCCGGCACCTGGACCGGCGATAACGTCATCGTCGAGTCGTACGTCTTCGGTAACACGTCCGAACGCAAACAGACGTACTCCTGGTCCGGCGGCAAGTTCACCAGCGACGGCATCACCACGCGCGGTCGCGTGATTCTGGAAGAGATGGACGGCGGCACGCTCCTCTGTTTCAAGAGTGTCGTCGCGTTGAACACGAATATCTGCACCGGGGCGAGCGGCACGGAGTACTACTCCCTGGCGTATCCGGTGAACGTCGCAGCGCCCAACGAAACCACGGCGAAGTTCGGCCTGGCCGACGGCTCCGTCGATAACAGCGGCACCATCTGCGGTGCGAACAACTCACTGAACTACGGCCTCTTTCTGAACGGCGGATTCGTTTCCGACGGTACGGCTTCGTCCGCGGTACCTTCGAACTATCCGCCCAGCAGCCGCACCGACACGCTCTTTGCCGAGATCAACACGTCCGGCCAGGATGCCTGGGACGATACAACCCAGGCGACCATCGACGGCCTGAACATTCAATTTAAGTCGACGGCGGCGCCGTAAGTTTCTGTACGCGTATGTTAAACAAAGCCGCGGCCGCTTAAGCCGGTCGCGGCTTTGTCGTGAATATTCGGCCGGCCCCACTCGACTTCGGCTGATGCCCCCGTCTTTCAGCCGGAGCGGGCGACTGCTCCTCCGGGAGAGCTTCCCGTCGTCTTGCATCGGCCCATCATTTCCCCATTGACCACCATCGCCCTCGCGGAGAGCGTATCCCTTACGCGCCCCGCGCGTCGCAACAGAGTGACCGCCACATCCGCCACATCCAGCACAGCCGCCGCGCAGACCCCCGCCATCGATGTCCGCAACCTCGTCGTCGCCTATCGCGGCGGCCGGGAAGTACTGCGCGGCGTCCATCTTACGGTGACTCCGGGAGAATGTTGCGTCGTCGTCGGCCCGAACGGTGGCGGGAAAACCACGCTCTTTCGCGCGATCCTCGGGCTCCTGGAAATACGTTCGGGCAGTCTGCACATCTTCGGCCGATCGCCGCGCGAAGGCCGGCGCCTCGTCGGTTATCTGCCGCAGCACAATCGTGTGGACCCGGACTTTCCGTTGCATGTCCGCGACGTGGTGGCCATGGGTTTGCTCGGTCCGGCGACGCTGATGGAGCGACTGCGCCGCGTATTGCGCGGGCAAAATCTCTCCGCCGCCGAAGAGCAGGTCGTCACGGAGGTCCTCGCGTCGGTAAACCTGGCCGGGTTTGAAGATCGGCGTCTCGGTGAACTTTCCGGCGGGCAAATGCAACGTGTCTTTCTCGCGCGGGCCCTGGCGTGCCGGCCGCGCATCCTGTTGCTCGACGAACCCGCGGCGCACCTCGATCCGCGCACCAGCGATTCGCTCTACGAGCTTTTGCGCGACCTCCGGCGCAACGATACCACCATCGTACTCAGCAGCCACGACCCCGGGGACTTCGCCGGGGACGACGTCACGGTGGTGCACGTGGACGGCGTATTGAGCGCGTACGATGCGACGACGGCGCATCGTCACTGAGTAAGTTTTACAAAAAGTTAGTATGATGGAACTATTCGAATACGGCTTTATGCAGCAGGCCCTCGTCGCCGCGCTGCTCGTGAGTATCGCCACCGGGGTGATCGGCGTTTTCGTCGTGGTCAACCGCATGGTCTTCGTGAGCGGCGGCGTCGCCCACGCGGCGTACGGCGGCGTGGGTCTCGCCACGTTCCTGGGTTTTTCCCCGGTGCTGGGGGCCTTCGCCTTCACGGGCGCGGCGGCGATATTGATGGGCCTGGTCCAGCGCCGCGCCGGTGAACGCTCCGACACGATCATCGGCGTGCTCTGGGCCCTGGGCATGGCCGTGGGTGTCATCTTCACGGAACTCACGCCGGGTTACCGGGGCGACCTCATGAGTTATCTGTTCGGCAGCATCCTCATGGTCAGCGTACAGGATCTCTGGTTGATGCTTCTGTTCGATGCGGTGATCATCGTCACCGCGACGTTGTTTTATCGTGAATTCGTGGCCATCTCCTTCGACGAGACCTTCGCCGCGACACGCAACGTTCCGGTAACCGCGTTCTACCTGTTGTTATTGCTGCTCATCGCCTGCGCCGTCGTTCTGCTCATGCGCGCGACCGGCCTCATCCTGGTGATCGCGCTGCTTACGATTCCCGTCTCCATCGCCTCCTGGCTGACGCGCGACCTCGGTCGCCTCATCGTCTACTCGACTTTGTTCAGCGCGCTCTTCTGTTACGCCGGTCTCGGGCTTTCTATGTTGTGGAACTTTAGCTCGGGCGCGACGATCATACTAACCGCCGGTGTAGTGTACTTAGTCGGCCAGGGTGTTAGACTGGTAAAGGGGCGGGATTGAAAGGGAAGGGGAAGTAAAACTCTTTTGGGCGCCTCGCCGCTGCGCGGCGACCGGGCTTTCCAGGGCTCCGCCTTTCGGCTTCGGTCCTGCGCGCTTCGCGCTCCGGACGCGCGCTGGCGCGCGCCCCTTCCAATCCCTGGCGCGGAAGAATGGAGCCTTACAGCCGTCGATATTCCGCCGGGTCGGCTTTGAGGATGTACCAGCCGTCGCTGTACTCCACTTCGCCGGTGATCTCCACCGGCAGCGCCACGAGTCGTAACACACGATCATTGACGGTTTGCCCGGCCTCGTCCGTTAACAGAAAGTGCCGCGCCGTTTCGCCGTCCCGCACCACGAAGACCGGCGGAATGCCGCCGCTGATGCAGCGAATCGCGCAGCCGCGGTGACTCTTCCACTCGCCCGGATTCATGGCGCCCAGGTAACACTTGCTGTCCACGATCTCGCCCTGCAGCGTATACGTACCCAGGCTGCGCCGCGCAACGCCCGTAAGATTCGCGGCGGGCAGCGCGGCGTTCTCGCCTTCCGCGAGTTGCACGGTGCCCGGACGAACGGCGATCATCGTGCGGTTCTCGCGATACAACAACGCCCCTTCCAGGCTGACGCGGCGCCCGGCGAAATCCTGGACGTAGTCCGCGCCGCCGAACTTGAACGGGTCTACCAGTAAGTACGAAGAAACATAACTTAAGCCGGCACTCTTCCCGGGGCGACGCACCCGCAAATGCGGGTACGGCTCCATGCCGACGATGCCCTCGAAGCGGCGCCAGTTTTCAAACTCGTAGACCGAGGGGCCGTAGGCGTTCTGGGTGAAAGCGAGCAGGCCGCCCGTGATCAAGAGCAGCACTGCGGCGGCGGCCACCGTACGTTTCGTAAAAAGCGCGATGCCGGCGGGGGCCCGGTCTTCGAAGCCCACGTAAAATTCATCCTGTGCGTTCATGCCTGGTGCTCCGACTGTGTGACTTCCAGCCGCGCCGGTTCCACGAAGCTGCCCGGCGGTCGGGGCTGCGGATCCACGTAGACGCGCTGATCGTCGTCGACGTAAACCGGGAACGTCGGCACCTTCTCGGTGTACGGCGGCGGGGAGGACCCGGTGGCCGGATCGTACTGAAAGCCGTGCCAGGGGCAAACCACGCAGCCGTCCACGATGCGCCCTTCACCCAGGGGGCCGTTCTGATGCCGGCATACGTTCGAAATCGCCGAGAGCAACGACACATCATCCTCGCCGGCGTAGCGAAACACGGCGATGCGTTCACCGGCCACCGTCACGATCTTCGCGCGATCCGGGGCGATGTCGCCGGTCTGGCAGACGTAGACGTAACCGTCCTCGATGTAATTGTTCGTCGGTGCATGTTTGGGCGGGAGCGGCTCGTCGCTCCGGAAGGCCGCGACCAGGTGTAGTCCCAGGACCCAGACCAGTCCCGCGCCGGTAACGACGGCGAAGGCGGGATTGCGAGTTTCCTGGAGAATGCCCAGGCCGACGTGCATCACGATCAAAGCGTAGGCAACGTAGACGAGCATGTGCAGCGTCTTCCACACCGGCGGCGTAAGATTCTTGAGCCAGAAGTCATGGGACGTCGCCGCCATAAGAAAAAGGATGATCAGCGCGAAAAAGCCGAGCGGCTGAAACGGAAAGTTCGTGAGGCTCGTGTACTCCGTTTCCGAGACGAAGAGCGACAAGAGCGGATTCAAATCGCCGAAGCCGTGAAAGTGCAGAATCGACAACACGCCGTGAGTCAGGGCGAGCACGAACATCATCACGCCCAGGTGGCGCCGGTTGTAGAGCCAGGGCAGGAAGCGCCGGTCCAATCGGCACAGCGGTCCGATGCTCAGGATGACGTGCAGGAGCAGAAAAGCCGCCGTTCCCGTGGAACGAATGATCAGTGTTTCGGCGACGGCGGTGGGATGCAACACCGCGCTCACGCCGACGTACACGGAGATGTAAGCCAGCACGCCTGCGAACGCGCTCAGGTCGTAGATGCGCTTCTGCCGGTTCCAGCCGACGGCGATGTACTTCGCGCTCATAGTTCCTCCGGCTTCGGCGTCGGTGCATCGTCACGCACTTCCATGGTTAACTTTGACAGATCGTAACTTACGATGATCCGGCGATGGGCCAGGCTGTAAAAGTACAGGCCGCCGCGGCTTGCGGACGGCAGGTCGAAGCTGTGCTCCCGGAGTGGCAGCGGGCCGAGGAGCAGGGCGCGATCGGGGATGCCCGCGCTACTGACTTCGCCGCCGGCATAGTAGACCAGGACATCGGGCAGCATCAGATCATGCTGCGGTTGCAGGGTGAGTCCGAATCCATCCGCGCTGCGATAGAGACGCGCTTCATAGTAGAATTTGCCGGCTGCCGGTCCGGTGGCGAGAAACCCGGCCGCGGGGCGCACGGCGAAGGCGATGAGCGGTCCGGGCGTATCGTCCACGGGCCCGGTACCCGGCAGCCGTTCGGCCCGCGCCGCTTCCGGCGCTTCGAGTTTCGCCGACATGGCGGCCGCAAACAGCGGGACCAGCACGAGCGTGAGAACGATCCACATCCAGCGGTGGCGGCGACGGAGCGGGGCGATCATTGCGCACCTCGCTCCCCGGATGTCGCGCGACAACGTTGCAGGTGCGCACTCCGTTCTTCCGGCGGTTCATCGCGGCCGACGATCCAGCGATACGCGAACAGCGGCCAGAACACCAGCAGGCCAGGCAGAATCAAAATGCGAAAGCCGATGGATGCGCCGCGGGCGTTCGGATCCAGGCGACCGGCACCGACGATCACGAACAGCAGGCCGAAGAGCAAACCGGCCGCAGCATAACCGGCAATGATCAGCATTACTATGGAAAAAATCGATTCAGCATTCACGCGAGAAGCACTCCGGTTCGATGCGGTCTCCTTCGGTCGTCGCTCGCGTGAAATTCTTACGCAGAAAAATCGTCCAGCTCCCGGCGATTCGTGCGACGCAATTCGCGCAGATCGAAGCGGGCCGGGGCCTGGGCTGCCATGAGGTCCCGCTCGAGCCCGGTGATTTCTCCCGCGATGCGCGCCGCAAGGTACTCGGCGCCGAGGTGAGCGTACAGCAAACCGCGGGAACCCAGGGCTGTTAGTGTGTAGACGCCGGGGACGTAGATCTCCGGGCGCTGATCCTCGCGCGGTAACTCGATCGCGGCCGGGGCGCGGCCGGACTTAAGTTGTTCCAGGTAGAAGTTACGAAGTTCATTGCGGTAATGCACCGGACCGATCAGCGGCAGACGATCGCGGCTGGTCGTGCGAAACTCTGCCCGGGCCGGCAGCTTTTCCGGCGCATTCGCAAGGCCGGCGAACACGGGACTGCGCGCGGTCAGTACGTCAAGCAGGCGCCGGTTTTGTTCGGGGATGACGTCGGGGTCATGGTTCCACTCCTCGAACGTTGCGCCGATGTGATGGTACAATTGATCGTCCGTGCCGCGGACCGGCGGGCTCGCGTAACCATCGTAGCAGAGAATACGCCGTAATGATTCGGTCGCGGGATTCGCCGGGGCGGCAAGGGTCTGGCCGCGCACGGTTTTCAGCGGGTACTCCGGCACACCGTCCATGCTACTCAGTAAATCCAGACGCGAGGCTCCGTCGGTGATGATGACGGCCTCCGCGCGGGCGATCGTCTTACCGCCGGCATCGAGGACTTCCCAATCCTTCCCATTCCGGCGCAGGCGGGAGGCGTGAACCTGCGTGTGCAGCCGGATACCGTTTTGTTCGAGATGAGCGCGGCAGAGTTGCGGCGGCGCGGCGCACGGAGCGGTCGGGAAAAAGAGCCCGCCGTGATTGAGTTCTATTCCGGCCAGGGACGAGGCCTCATCCGCCTCGACGTAGCGCGCAAATTCTTCCGGCAATGCCAGGGCCGCCAGGGATCGACGATAGCGTTCGACCAGGGCCGGGCTGTGCGCTAATAACAGAGCGCCGCACGTTAAGAAAAAAGGCGGATGATTCAAGTCCGCGAAACTTTGCAACAGGCGCTGGAAAAAACCGGAGGCGGCCAGAGCATAGCGCGTCGCGGCCGTGGGTTGCGCGCTCACGGCGGGTACGGCGATGCCGATGGCGTTGCCCGAGGCCCGTCGGCCCGGTCCGGCTTCGCGCTCCAACAGACTAACTTTCACTCCGCGCCGGCTCAGCGCCGCCGCCGCGGCCGTGCCGGCCAGACCCGCGCCGATGATCACGACGTTCTCTGCCGAAGGAACCCCGGCGTTGCCGCGGACCTGCGCCCTCCGGCCGATGAAGCGCCCGCGAAGCATGTCCCGCTTGCGTGCGAAGCCGGGAATCTTTTCGACCGTAAAGCCGGAATCGGCCAGGGCGCGCCGGGCCATGCCGGCACTCGTATAAGTGGCGAAGCTGGCATCGTCCGCGGAAAGACGGGCCAGTTCTTGAAAGAGATCGATCATCCACATGTCCGGATTCTTTGCCGGGGCGAAACCATCCAGGAACCAGGCGTCCACATTCCAGACGTGCCCCGCTTCGAGGGCGGCGTAACACTCCAGCGCCTCACCGTACATGAGAAACAAAGTGGCGCGATCCTTGAACTGCAAGACGTGAATGCCCGGGTGCATGGGCGGATAACATTCGAGGAGTTCCTCCGCCTCGCGCCGCAGCTCCGGATACACGGCCAGGGCCCTGCGCAGATCTTCCGCGCGGAGCGGATGCTTCTCGCAGCTAATATACAGAAAACGTAAGTTAGAGGAAGCCCGCTCGCGAAACAGGCGCAGGCTTTCGCAGAAATTCAGGCCGGTGCCGAAGCCGGTTTCGCCGATGGTGAAGAGACCGTGTTCGCGTGCCGTGAATCGTTCGGCGATACGATTGTGTTCGAGGAAGACATGCCGGCTTTCTTCCAGGCCGCCGGTTTCGTGGGAGTAGTAGACGTCATCGTATGTGAGTGAAATCGGCGTGCGGCCGTCGCGAAACTCCACCCGGGCGGGCTCGATGGGGCCGGTGATCATGGCCGCGATGATGAAAGCGATCGGGAAGATCGGTCAAGCCGTTTCGCCAGGCCGAACTAACGTTGCTTCCGTTTATTCCGCTCATGAAAGACGGCGGGCGATACATTGAACGCGCCTCGGAGAGAATACAGCACGAAGCTGATCTCTCTAACGATGAAAAAACGAGTTTACTGACGGTCTTATGCATCTATACTGGAATTCACGATCCCGAACGTGCGCGGGAAATTCTGAGCAAGGCAGGTCGGCTTATGATTGACTCACCCGTCTACGATTGGATTCGGCAGGAAGGTGTCGAGGAAGGCCGTGCGGAAGGAAAGCTCGAAGACGCGCAACGTATGCTGGAGCGCGGCATCGATCTCGCCACGGTCCTCGATGTTACCGGTTTGTCCGAAGACACGCTCCGCGAACGCGGGGTGTTGCCGGCCTGAACGAGCGGGGTCTCAGGACCCCGCCGGCGTTTTTTCCTGGACCTGCTGGTCCTTTTCTTCCTGGATCTTCTGCAATTCATCGAAGCCCGGCAGGCTGGAAAGATCGGGAAGAATCACAATTTCGATGCGGCGGTTTTGCGCACGGCCGTCTTTGGTTTCGTTATCGCCCACGGGCGCGGTCTCCGCGAACGATGCGGCGCTCACCCGGACCGGCGGCATGCCGGCGTCGATCATGGTGTTGACCACGGTAATGGCCCGGCCGGCCCCGAGTTCCCAGTTCGAGCGAAAGCGCCGCGTGTTGATGGGCCAGTCGTCGGTGTGACCTTCAATCTGATACTTGCGTTCTTCGACTTCAACCAGCACGCTCGTGATTTCTTTGATCGTTTCGCGGCCTTCCGGGGACAGATCGGCGGAGCCGCTGGCGAAGAGGATGTCCGAGGGGAGTTCGACGGTCATGCGTCCGTCGACGATCTTTACTTTGAGTTTGCCGGCGTCGATGAGGTCCTTGAACTTCGCGAGCAGATCGCGGTACTCCTGAATGCGTTCGCGCGCTTCGCTGTTGCGCTCGCGCATTTCGGTGAGCGCGTCGGAGAGCGCGGAACGATCTTTGACGCACGCGGCCTCGGTATCGGCCAGGTTTTGCTGGCACGCGTCCAGCTCGGCCTGGAGCTGATCGTACTTTTGCTGCGAAACGCAGGCGCTGCCCGCCGTGCTCGCAATGAGAATCATACTAAATAAGAAGCGTTGCATTACAATACCTCTGATAGTCCTACTTCGGCAAATCGGCAAGATACATTATGCCTGCGCGTAACTTTCCAGAAATGCCCGCGCTGTTTCGACGCCGTTTTCGCCGCGAATGTTCCGACCGATTTCCGCCGCTCGTTCGATGATGACGGTGTTCCGAGTGGCCTCGGTGAGAGCTTCGGACAGTTTCTCGACGCTGAGTTTCTTCTGAGGGATGGCTCGCGGACCCGCGCCGAGTTCAAAAACCCGCCGGCCCCAGAACGGCTGATCCGCGAAGAACGGAACGATGATCGTCGGTCGCCCCGCGCGCAACCCGGCGGCCGTCGTGCCCGCCCCGCCGTGATGGACGACGGCCGCGGTCCGGGGAAACAGCCAGTGATGCGGGGCCTGGTCGATTTGTAAGATCGATTCCGGAAGATCGGCGGCCTTCAGTCCGCCCCAGCCCGTGGCCAGAATACCGCGCAGACCGGTCTGTTGCAGCGCCGCGATGACGATCTGCGCCAGGCGTTCCGGCCGGCGGCCCGCCATGCTGCCGAAGCCGATGTAGACCGGCAGATCCCCGGCGTTCAGAAAGTCCGTCAGTTCCCGGGGCGGCTGCCAGTCCACTCGTTCATCGAGGAACCAGTAGCCGGTGATCTTCGCGGAGTCCGGCCAATCGGCGGGGCGCGGGAACACGGCCTTACTGAATGCATGCAACACGGGGATGTCTGCGCCGTCCGTAGTTTTTAACAGATCGAACTTAGCTTTCGGTAATCCGCACTTACGGCGAAAGTCGCGAATGTACGTACCGAGACCGAGCTTCGTCGCGAAGTGAATGAAGCGATAGCTCAGTCGATTGTACCAGCCGCCCAGCTTCCAGTTCGGTAGCAGAAAGAACGGATGCTCCGACGTCGGCACGTACATCGGTAGCGGGGTGGCGAGCACCACCGGCACGCCCAGTTCTTCGGCGATGTGCGGGCCCGCCGCCGCCTTCGGATGATAGACGATCAGTTGCGGCCGGAACGCCAGGGCGACGTCGCGAAACTCGTACATCTGCGCGATCTGGGCCGGCTTCATTTCCCGGGCGACCTTGATCGCACCCCGGGCCATCCGCAACAGATTGCCGCCGGTTTCGAGCAGGGCCCTGCCCTCGTCGGTATCGAGCAGGGCGAGCACCGTATCGTTGACGTGGCCGTAGGCGAGGCCGTGGTCTTCAATGAACGATTGAAAGCGCGAAGCCGTGGCGACGCAAACTTCATGTCCGGCGGTCTTTAGCCGCAGGCCGAGGGCGACGTAGGGTTGCACATCGCCTCGGGTTCCGAAGGTCATGATCAGGATTTTCACAAGGGCTGCGTCGCCGCCTTCAGCTTATCGAGATCCGCCCCGGTAATCGCTTCGACGTTCGCTTCAATTTTCTCCGGCGCCCAGTCCCACCAGCGAATCTCCAACAACGCCGCGATGGTCGCTTCGTCGAAGCGTTTCTTGATGGGCTTCGCGGGGTTGCCGCCGACGATCGTGTAGGGCTCCACGTCTTTTACGACGACGGAACGCGCACTGATGATTGCACCGTCACCGATCGTAACGTCCGGCATGATCACGGCGTCCATGCCGATCCAGACGTCGTTGCCGACGATCGTGTCGCCCTTGCGTCCGGGAATTTCAAAAAGGGCCTGCACATCCTCCGGAGTCATGTCCGGGGTCATGAGAAAGTTCTGGAACGGGTAAGTGGAGAACCCGCTCATGTTATGATTCGCCGAACTGGTAATGAACTGCACGCCGTGGGCGAACTGGCAGAACTTGCCGATGACGAGTTGCTCCGGGCTCGGCGGAAAGAGATACGGGGCCAGCGCGGAGGCGTAGTCCTCCAGCTCGGTGAAGTTATGATAATAGCTGAAGTCGCCGATGGAGATGCGCGGATGATCGACGACCTGGTTCAGATGCACGACCTGACGAATGACGGTGCCGTCCGGCATCACCATGGGATGTTTTTTGTTCGGATCGAGCAGGGGCATGGGATTCCTGGAGAGACGGACTTGATTTTGTGAGAACTTTGCCGATACATCAAGCGTCGGACTACCACAGTCGCGACAGGGGTCCCATGCGTTCACTGTTTTTTTGTAAAATCATCCTGTCCTGCACTTTGCTGCTGCCGGTCGTCCTGCCCGCGCAAACGTCGCCGCCGGATCTTACCACCGCGCAGGAACTACGCCGCCAGGGAAAGTTCACGGCGGCCCTGAAGGAACTCGACGATCCGAAGTACTCCGCTTCCCGGGAGGCGGAACTGTTGCGCGCGAAACTCTTCCTGGATCTCGATCGCCTGCGCGAGGCCGGCGGTATCTACGACGCCCTGTGTCCGGTGGTGCAATCTTACGATTGCTGGAATTCCCTCGGCGTTGTTCGCATGATGCTCGGCGGTTACTCCGAAGCGGCCGAAGCCTTTCAGAAAGCGGTCGCGGCCAATCCCGGTTCCGCCGCCGGTTATTCCAACCTCGCATTGGCCTACCAGTCCGCGTTTCAGATGGCGAAGGCCGGCGAGGCCCATCGCCGGGCCGTGCGCCTGGCCCCGGGCGATCCGATCATGCACATCAACTACGGCGCCTTCTTGTATCGCGAGCGCAAGCTGGACGAGGCCGAAGAGCTCTTTGATCAGCTCATGCGCACGCACGCGGATCTTTTTTATGTACGTCTCTATCGCGGGCAGATCTATCTTGCCCGGCGCCAGTACGAACAGGCCCTGCGCGAACTGGACGCCGGCATTCAACTGAACGCGAAGTTTTTTGATTTGTATTATTATCGCGCCGTGGCACGGTATCGCCTGCGGGATCCGGGCGGGGCGCTTTCCGATTTACAGATGGCCGATCGCCTGGAACCGCTGAACGGCAAGACCCGGGAACTCCGGGACATCATCCAGAAGAAACGCCGCTGAACCGGAAATGATACTCATGCGCAGTCGATACAGGCAAAAACACATCGCCGGATTGCCGGCCCTGGCCGTCGCGCTCGTGCTGGCCTCGGCTAATCTTACGGCACAAACATCTTACGAAGAGAAGTCTGCGGCCCTCGCTTTGCTTGAGCCGCCCGTGACCGTGTTTACGTTCTCCGGCGCGCGCGGAACGGTGCTCACGGCGGAGCGCGGCACCCGCGTGTACGTCCCGCCGTACGCCCTGCGTTATGCCGACGGTCGGGAGGATCACGAAGAAAGCGTCCGCGAAACCGTGGTCTTGCGCCTCACCGAACGCCTGGAGGCCCTGGACTTCGCGGGCATGCCGCCGGGTACGGTTTATCCGGACGGTGCGCTGCTCATTCCTTCGGGCATGCTGGAACTCAGGGCGGTGACCGAGGGCGGCCGGCCGCTCGAGCTCGCACCGAATACTCAACTGAGCGTCTTTCTTCCGGAAGTACGCGCGGACAGCGTGACCGGGGGGAACGCCGTGTATCACTTCAGGGCATCCGAAGGCTGGCATCGTCGTTCCGATGCCGGTATACATCGTTCGGGTGCCCGGGCTTCCGATGATGCCGACCGGCCGCCGGTGCGCGGTGTGCGTGAGTTTCAGGTGAACGCCCTCGGCGCGTGGATGATCGGCCGACCGGCCGAAGCGCCCACGACCTGCCTGGAAGGTCGCGTGCATCGTCGCGCCGGCAGTCCCGGCGCCGGTGAGGGCAATCAGGTGCATGCCGTCAACGTCGAGGGTCGCGGCGCGTTTCAGGCGGAGTTTCGCGGTGATCGCTTTCGGGTGGAGTCTTTTCGGGATGAGCACGTGAAGTTGGTGGTGTTGTCCGAGGACGGTTTCGCCGGAGTGAGCGCGGAGTTCCTTCCGGCAAAGTTAACCCGCAACGGTTCAAGGCAGAACGGCGCCTGCCGCGACGCCGGTGTCGTGCGACTGGAGGTCGTGCCCGACGATGCCCGCTATGATCGCACGGCCTTTCGCGAAACCCTGGGGTTTTCGGAGCCGCTCTACGGCGTGGCGTACCCCCCGCCGCCGAACGGCTTCGACGCTACGAAAGGCCTCTGGCCGCCCCAGGGCCTCGCGTCCGGTTCCGATTTGTTGTTCTTTGTGATTACGGTCGCCCTGTCCGCGGCGTCCGGTCTGAAGTAGGGCGCGGCTTCACGCCGTCGCGGGAAAGCCGATCACAAAAATCTGATGCGACGCCGGATGGGTGGCGCACAGCGTACGGCCCGCCGCGGCCCAGGTGACGGCCCCCCTTAACTGCGGGGCATCGTATCTTACCGTGCCGTCGTAGATGGAACCGTCGCCCGGATCCAGGCGCAGTTGTGTGGCGACGGCGTTCGGAGAATCCAGGTCGCCGTCGTCCATGAGTTCCAGGCGCACCCGGCGAAAGACGCTGCCGAAGATGTCCGTGTAGAGCAGATACTCGCCCTCGCGATCGTCCACGAGAAAGCCGTGCTTGCTGTACTGAATGCGCGGCGGGGTGATGAACAAACCGCCGAAGCCGCTGAAGCCGCCGCAGGGCCGCAAAAGCGGGCGCGGTTTGTTAGATTCTTCCGGCTGCATGTTAAGCATTCGGCGGGCCGCGGCGTCCGGCGTCCGCCAGGCGTCGGCCTTCAGCGTATTCAGGAATTCCTCGTGCCGGCCTTCCAGGCGGTCCGGCGGCGTGACGGCAAAGTCCACGCCGAGGGATCGTAGAGCGGGCAGTACCGGCAGCGTTTCCGCAATCTCCAGGGCCCGGCGCCGGTAGTGGGCCATGCCGGCCCGCCAGGCGCTGACGATGCCCATGTCCAGATACGTTTGCATGTCCGTTGCGCCGTCGCCGATGCGCAGCATGTCCGCGACCCATTGTTCCGGCCGGGCGCCGGTGGTGCGTGAGAGATTGTAGAGCGCGTTCGCGATGGAGCCGCTGAAGCGGCGCGGCTCCGCGAGCAGCATGGCACTGACATCGTGCAGGATTTGCGTGAGTGATTCTTCGAAGCCTGGATACTTGCCGGCGTGACCGAGGTAGTCTTTGCCCGTAAGATCGAGCACGCGATCGTACAATGCATGGACCGCGTCGCGGACCCGGTCGGCGGGGGCGTTCCCGCGACTCCACTCCGCGAGCAGCGGTTCGACGATCTTCACGAGCGCTAATGTAAACTCGTGGGACTCTAAGCGCGGATACATGGAACGCGCCATGGCGAAGCGTGCGTTGAAGCGGTCCCGGCCGTCCCGGAGGATGCTCGCGAATGTTTCACTTACTTGCGTCATGGGTGGATTGCAAATTGACTCCGAGGACCGAGAGGCCGAGGGAAGATGGAGCAGCCCGACCCCGCGCGCGACCAACAGGACGTTGGAAGTGTCCGCGGAGGCATGGATGCCGGGAGCGGATTCGCGCGGAGGGGCACGCCCAAAAAACCAACTCTAACTCCCATCATTTCTGGTCTTAGTTTTTCCACTTCACCCACTGCAAGTAGTTCGTGTAGCGTTGATGTAAATACTTTAACTTCAGCACATCGTCGAACACATGGCCGTACAGCTTGCGTTGTTTCGCGATGCCGTCGATGAGGCGTTCGATCTTCACCAGGCGTTCTTTGGTTTCTTTTTCGGTGACGCCGTCGAGGCCCCGGGCGAACTCCTCTTCGAGATCGCGGATGGGGTCTTTGGTGTCGAGGCTGAGGCGGTCGAACTCGGCGCAGGACATTTCGAACAGGCGACGCAGCCAGGAGATCTTGTCCACGCGAAAGACGCGGTGCTCGGGCTGTTCGAAGAACGGCGACTCGGAATTCTGGACGAGTTTGTCGTGCAACACAAACGGCAGGATTTGCCGCACGTCCTCGAAGGAAACGACGCGCTCGCCGCGAAAGTAGGCGAGGGCCTTTACGAAAACCAGGGCCGTCATGATGGCGCGTACCGACAGGCCGTTCTGAGTTTGCGAGCCGGGATCTTTGATGCGATCCTTGCCGCTTTCTTCGGCGGCCAGCAATCGAAAGTCGATGCCCGAGAGTTTTGCCGTGTCCTTGGTTTTGTACTCGATTTGCTGCCCCGCCGATTCCATGAATTCGAACTGGGCGGCAAAAAACTCGATGCGTCTTAACAATTCCTGAGGTAACTCTACGGCCAGGATCTCGCGATTGATTTGCGTGAGCTCTTCCTCGGTGAAGATGATGTCCTCGGGCACCATCTCCTCGGGTTTCGCGCCGGCCTCTATGCGCGCGAGCAAATCTTTAATGAACCGCGTATTAAAGTGCAGCGCCTTTACGACGATGTCGATGCGATCCTGCAAGGCTTCGATGACCTGGTAGGTCCCGCCGCCGGCGTCGTCGTTGGCGGTGAGATACCAGGCCGCGTCCGGGCACTCGTAGACCTGGTCCATGATCTCGGCGTAGTTGTCCGCGAGCACCGTAAGCAGCGCCGACTGCGTACGCGTGGGGATGCGGTTGTACTCGTCGATGATCTTCACGCGCATGCCCAGCCACTTACGCCAGGCGATTTTGATTTCGCTCATGTCCTTCGCGTTCATGAGGTCCGAGGGAATGGGGTTGCCCAGCAAATCCGAGACCGTCATCTGCGGCTGACCGTGCTGGATCGACCGTCGAATCTCGCTCAGGCTGTAACCCGCCAGTACGCCCATGAGAATCGCCGACGCCGTTTTGCCGCGCCCGGGACCGCCCACTAACAGACAGCGACGACGGGTTACGAGATTCAACAGCGGCATGAGCACGAAGCTGCTGTAGCTTTGACTGGAAGGCAGGACCAGCTCGGACTTCGCGTCGCCGAGCACGTAGGTTTTCGGCGGATCGTCGTTGTACTCGATGTCGTAGTACGGGCTGATGATGGCGTAGTTAATGATCCAGAAGTAGGCCTGGCGTAACTTCTCGTCCAGGCGACTTTCGTCGCTCGTGGCCGGCGAGCCGGCACTGCCTCCCGCCGGCCCTTTTTCGTAGAGATCGGCGACGTCGAAGCGGGTCGTCGTACTGCCCGCGCCGGGACGCGTGGGGGACTCGGAGACCTTGCCGCCTTTTTTACCAAACAATGCCATGGCGGGATGTTGCCGTCACCGCCATGGCATGCAAGTGAAATTGTGATAGGTACTACGTCGTTAGAGCGGCGCAGCCCCCGATGTCTGGCACTGTTTGATCGGAAGAGCGGCCAGCGGGCATCCGGGCGGCGGTGCCTCCCGCTGTACGTTTTGCGTTTGCGGTGAGTCCGCGACCCCGGCCTCGGGGAGTGTCTCCATCGGGATCGCAATCGTGGTCGCTGCCACCGTATTATGGGTAACGCCGATACCTGGAACGTGACCTGTCCGGAGCAATCATCACAGAGATCTGAAAAAAAAGATGATTTCTTGTTTTTTTAGTTTTCACTACATGTACGCTCAATGACAGCTTCATCGTCGATATGATGGATGATGTCAGGCGCGACCGATCTATGAGTGCGCAAAACGACGACGCCCGGCCCGCAAACCCCGGCAGCAGCTATAGCGAAGCGGCAAAGGCCCGCGAGTTTCAGCGCTTCTATCGCGATCATTACGAAATGGGCTTTCGCTATTTGCGGGCGCTCCGCTTTCCCTACAATTCCCTGCGCGATGTTTTGAGTCATTGCTTTGAGCTGGCCTGGAATCGTTTCGACGAATACCTGAGCTCCGGCAAACCGCAGTACTGGTTCTACGGCATTCTCAAGAACAAGGCAGGGTACGAACGGCGCAAGTATTCGAAGAACGGCGAGTACCTGGGTCTGGTGGCAGACGATTCCGTCGGCCCAGGCGATGTTCGGCCCACGCCGGAAAAACAGTTGCTGGATAAAGAGCAGCGTTCTTTTTTTTACGGCACGATCTCGAAGTTGCCGGAGATGTACGCGGAAGTGGTGAAGCTGCGCCTGGACGGCCATGACTATCGTTTCATCAGCGAGACCCTTGGCATCAGTGTAACCAACGCGCAGACCCGCATGCGGCGGGCCGTCGTCATGCTGGAGAAGGCGTTCTCCGAGTACCTCGAAGTCTACGGCATAGACGCTTAAACAGATCCTATGAGACTCAGCCGGGAACAAATTCAACGTGTGCAATCGCTTTCGCGGAAAGCGCGCGTGCGTTTACTCTGGCAGGCCGAAGGCATCCTGCCGGAGGGAAGCGACGCGTTCGAAGGCATTGATGCGGACAGCGGCATGTACGTACAGGCGGCGTGGCACCAACTGTTTGCGCGCGAGGCCGCGCTGTTGTTTCCGCTGGAGGTCGATGTTCCCGACAGCCGTGCATTGCCGCGGAGAACGACCGTCCGCCCGGCGAACCGCAGGATTGCAATCGCCGCCGCGGTGGCCTCGGCGTTGTTGATCGCCGTTTTTCTCTGGTTATTCCAAAGCGCGGTCTTCGATGCACCAGGCTTTCGCGCGGCAAACATGCAAATCGGACAGTCGTCCGTCGTGGCGTCACCGGCCGCGTTCACGCTGCCCGGCGAAAACGGACAGGCGGAAGGCAATGACGTCTTCTTTTTTGACGGCTTTGCCATGATTGCGCGGACTGCGGACGGCTTCGAAATTTATCCGGCGAATCTGGAAGCCAGGTTCGAACTGGACGGGGCGCCGGTGCACTTGTTGCTGCGCCATCCGCTCTCGACGGTCCGCGTGACGGGCACAAAGTTTTCCGTGGACTATCGCTATGGATATGGCGTGATTACCCTGGATGAGGGGAGCCTGGAAGTGCGTCATCATCCTCCGGGGAGTCCTCTCGACGGACCATCAGTTGCGCTCTCCGGCCCCGCGCATTTTGCCTTCGATGCCGCGAGGGCAACCCGGGCGGAACTGTCCGCTGATCCCGCGGCGGTTCCGGTGCCGACCGGCCCGTCGGCCGTATTTCAGCGCTTCAATTTACGAGATGGCCGCGTATTCGAGGGGCAGGTGGTGCGGGGCGATCGCGACGGGCTGACACTCCGGACCCGGGATGGGAAGCTGATTACGGTAGCGCGGAGTAATCTGATCCATAGTGAGGTCTTACGCGAGTGATTTTTTTGCGCAGGTGTGATGAAGCTTGCTCTCGCGTCACAATACCAGTAGGGAGAGGTCTCTGGTTTGCTCAGTTTTTAGTTGCAGTATGCTCGCGAATCGCTTTGTTTCCATAATCGTTATTCTCATTTGCTCTACGTTTCACGCGTTGCATGCCGAAGTTTTGATTCTGGAAGATGGTTCCACGGTAGACGGGACAGTGATCCGTGAGGACGCCGTATCCGTAACCATCCGTTCCGGCGACGAAGTGGTTAAGATCGCAAAGGAAGATGTGCGCGAGTTCCTGTACGAATTCGCAACGGAGCAAGAGCGCCAGGCCGCGATTGCCCGGTTAAAGACGTCGCGCGAAGAGCTCGATGCGCAAATGCTGCGAATCATGACACGGAGCGAATTGGAGGCCTTCATCACCGAAGAACGCCGGCGGATCGATGCCGGGATGCAGCCGGCGGGGACTGACTCCGTCGAATCAGATAGGCCGGTCGCGGAAGAATTGGAAGGACTTGTGTGGCGGAGTGCGCTGTTGCCGGGGCAAGGGCAGTTGTATGCTGGCCGGGATGTTGCCGGTCGTGCGTTCGCGATCGGTATGCTTGGAATCGGGACGGTTTTTTTTGCAACCCACCGCGATGTGGTTCGCATGAACGCCGAATACGCCGCGGCGAATTTACGTACGCGAACGGCTTCCATCTACTCGGCCTGGATTGCATCCCCGCTGCCGGCGGCTCTGGCTTACGCTGACGAAGAGCGAATCTTCCACCGCCGTATCGAGGCGAGCCGCGACAGACAGGCGGTGTCGATTCTCTTTCTGGGCATCTATGTCTGGAATCTTGTCGATGCGGGTCTGACCTCGTCCGGTGCCGCCCCGGAGGCGGACGTGGGCTGGAACTTCGACGTTCGCCGCCAGGAAATCCAATCGTTTGCCTCCGAGCGTACGGCGGAGACGCGCACTACCGTGGCCTTCTACTGGAAATTCTAAGATGCTTTTGCTGGATGTTAACAGGAGTTCTGTATGTACCCTGGATTGAATCCCGTTCTGGCCTGTACGCTTCCCGTACTGCTGCTGTGTCTCGGTTGCCGCCTGGAAAATAGCGACGGCGGTACCGTGGGTTTTGCCGCCTCGTCCACGATCCTGAGCATCCTGGCTCAGTCTACGGCCGTGACCGCCACGGATACGCAAATCGGACTGTACTGCGGGAGTTCACCCAATGTTTCCGGCGCCCTCGGCGGCTGGACCGGCGTTCGGGAATATTGTAAGGACACGTGCGACGACAGTCCGACGGCGCATATGTGCACGATGCACGAACTTGCGATCAGCCTTCAATTCAGTAAGGGCTATGCCTCCTTGAATTATGTTCAGTGGATCGCGGGCTGGGGCGCGGGCGCCGTGATCGGCGGCCGGATCACGTCCGAGTGTCAGGGATGGACCTCCGCCAGTCCGGTTTACTCCGCCTCAATGGCGGACCTCGACCTCATTCCTGCCGCGGGTAGTTGCGATCAGAGTCGATCGATCGCCTGTTGCGACTATGTGAGCATTTCGACTCTTACGAATTAACTTTTGCAAGCACTCCTGATCTCGATGCGCTTTTTCGTGCAAACTTACGCTGAATAAAAATTAGAGATTGTCTCATGAAGTCCTGCTTATTGCTTTTGGCCGTTATTGCTTTCTCCGCTCTCTCCTGCGGATTGGAAAACGACCGTGCAGACATCGGACCCTGGTTCGCATCCTCCACTGCGATCAGTCTGCTTGCCCAGAGTGCCGGGGGAAATGCCGAGTCCGAAACGAAGGTCGGTGTGTTTTGCAACAGCACCGTCTCGGTATCCGGGGCGGTCGGTGGCTGGTCCGGCGTACAGATCCTGTGCAGCGCGGCGTGCGATAACAGCTCTACGGCCCATATGTGCACGGCGCCGGAAATCATTTTGAGTCTTCAGTTTCGGAAAGTCGAACTGACCACAGCTCACTGGGTTGCCGGCTGGGGGGCTGAGGCGGACTCCGGCGGCAATCCTATTACGGAATGCCACGGCTATAGTGTGGCCAACGCAAATCGTGGTTCCGTGGTTGGACCCGCGGGCAACGCGAGCAGTCAGTCGTGTTCGAGCGTTTTGCCCATCGCCTGCTGTGATTATGTTGCGCTGTCCACTCTTGCGAACTAATCTTACCTGAATTAAACTTAGCCGCGGCGTGCCCCGCTCACCGCCGTGGCGCAGCCGAAGAACAACGCGTGCTCGCGCACGTTCTCCAGACCGGCCTCGCGAAATACGGCGGCAATCTCCGCACAGTTTCGGAAGTTCTCGGTGTAGATGCCGAGCATACGATAGTTGTCCGGATTGCCCAGGCACAGGCGACCGATCCACGGAATCACGCGATGCAGATAAAAAAGATACGGCATTCGCAGCCAGGCCGACGACGGCACCGATATTTCCAGAAACACAAAACGCCCGCCGGGTTTCAGTACGTAGCGAAGCAGGCGGACCAGGTCGGCGTAACGTTCCGGGGCCAGGGTCTTGAGTCCGAAGTTGCATACCGCGACGTCGAAGCGTTCGCGCAGCTCGGTTTGTTGCGTAAGCGTGAAGACGTCCGCTTCCTCTACGGCAATCGCGCAACCGCTGCGCGACTGTAAGTGTGCTCCGTGTTCCCCGGCGCGGCGAATCATCTCATGCGAGAAGTCCACGCCGAGGACGGCGCCGTGTTTGCCGACGCCGGCCGCCAGTTCGCCGAAGCACTCGCCCATGCCGGTCATGAGGTCCAGAACATGTTCGCCGGAACGTGGTTGTGCCAGGCGAATGCAGGCACGGCGCCAGAGATGGGCAAAGCCGAAGGACGCAACGAGGTTCACGAATCCGTAGGTGGCGCTCATCTCGTCGAAAAGATTTACCAGCGAGGCGTTATCGTACGGAGCCTTTGCATGCGCCATGAGCGATGTTTCGTGTACGGCGATGCGCACGCAAGTGGATCACGCCGGTTCCATCCACAAAAGTGATTTACGTTACGCCGTGGTCGCTGATTTCGTAATGCATGCGATTCACGTCGCCGGTGTTTCTGGTTTTCTTTCTACTGGTGTACGTTCTGTTCTGGAGCGTACCCCGGCGGCGTTTTCGTCTGGCCTTGCTCTACGTCGGCTCGCTCGTTTTTTATGCGATGTGGTCGCTGCCTTTCGGCGCGCACTTTCTGTTTATGCTCGGCCTGAACTACGAGCTCGTGCGTTCCCTGGCCGCCGCGCGCCGCCGGGGGGACGGTCGCCTCTGGCTCGGTATCATCCTCGTTCTCAACTTCGGGAACCTGTTCTTTTTTAAGTACTCCCACGCATTTCTGCAGCTGTGGATCGATGCCGGCCTGGGAAGCGCGGCCGTGAGTCCGGCGCTGAGTTTTACGGAGTCGATGGTGCTGCCCCTCGCCATCAGCTTTTACACGTTTCAGATGACGGCGTTTGCGGTGGATGTCTATCGTCGCGAGGTGCCGGCGCTGCCCGGGTACTTCGACTACGCCGTGTTCATTTTGTTTTTTCCGCAGCTCGTGGCCGGGCCCATCATGCGGCACGGGGATTTCCTCGGCCAACTGCAACGTCTGGATCAGCTCCGACCGCCGCCGGAACGGACCACCGGGGGCATGTATTTATTGATGCAGGGTCTCACGAAAAAGATTCTCATTGCCGATAACCTGGCGCTGCATACCGTGCCCGTCTTTTACGATCCGGGCGGTTACGATGCCGGGACGTTGCTCATCGCCACGTTCGGCTACGCGGCGCAGCTCTACTGTGATTTCTCGGGTTACACGGACATTGCCCGCGGCCTGGGCAAACTGCTCGGCCTGGAGTTGCCGGAGAACTTTCGCGGTCCGTACCTGAACACCAGCATCCGGGATTTCTGGCAGACCTGGCACATCACACTCACCGCCTGGATTCGAGATTACGTGTACATTCCCCTGGGCGGCAATCGCGTCTCCATGCTGCGGCGCGCGTTCAACACGGTCTTCACGCTGCTTTTGATCGGTATCTGGCACGGCGCCGGTTATAACTTCTTCGCCCTCGGCCTGGTCAACGGCCTGTTGTTGATCGGAGAGGACTGGCTGGCCGGCGTGGTTCGTTCCGCGGCCCGGCTGGTGGGGCTCAGTGTGCCGGAGCACGGGCTGGTGCGTAGCGTGCTGACGATCGCCCAGGTCATGATTACGTTCAGCATTGTCGCGCTGGTGATGATCATGTTGATCACGCCGGACTTTTCCCATACGCTGCTTGTTTACCGGCGCATCTTTACTCTGGCCGGTGGAAATAGTTCGGAGGCCGTGAACGAGATCTTTCCGCTCTTGATCGTCTTCACGTTCGTCCTGAACGGACTGCAACGGCCCATCTGGTTCAGCAACGTCAAGGACCGGCCGCCGGGACCGGAGAACCGGACCATCGGCCAGGCCGTGGCGGATTCGCTGAGCCCGCGCACGCGTTTGCTTGCGCTCTGGATTCTGGGCCTGGCCTTGCTGCTCGCCCTGGGCCGCTTCGCCCCGCAGGGGGCGGACTTCATCTACTTCCAATTTTAAGTTAACATGTTATTAAGTCACAAACATCTACTGCTGCCGCTGATCTTTCTTGCGAGTTACCTGGCCCTGGATCGGGTGTTCGCCTTGCCGGCGGTGCGCCGGCATACGCAGCACTGGACGAACGTTGAGGACGTGTTCTACGAAACCCGGGAGCGTCTGTTTCAGCTTCTGAAACAGGAACATCGCGAGCACCCTGACGAAGAGCTGGTACTGGTCTTCGGTTCGTCGCGGTCGGCCCCGTTTCCGCCGGCCTGGTTTGCGGAGCACGTTCCCGATGCGCGGCTCTACAACTTCAGCGCGCCCAGCGCGGCCCCGTCGTACTACGCCTACTGGCTGGGGCATATCGCGGCCCTTGTGCCGGAACCGAAGATTCGCGCGGCCGTCGTGGAGATCGACAGCGGTCTTTTTTCCCGGGCCGCGCTCCAGCCGTCTCTGGCCTACGCCTACGATCCCGCGTTCATGCTGCGGCACCTGGACGTCCTGGGAACCGGGGAGGGCTTTGCTTTGAGCGCCGCGGAAACGTTTTTTCTGAAGCGCGCCTTTGCAAGCTACCGCTATCCCGTGAAAATTTCCAACGTAATCGACAATCACAAGAAGTTAACGTTCTTTGAAGACGGGGAGATCATCGAGACCAATCAACTCGCCATTCGGGATCGTCTGTTCGTGCTCATGGACCGGAACTTCGACGCCTTCCGCGGCGGCATCCCGTACCCCGTGCCGAACCGCGTGCCGCCCCACGAGCTCGAGGCCCACGCCGATCGGACGATGCTGCGCTACGCCGCCGCCGCGAAACCCCTGCCGTCTCAGCTTTATTTCTTTGAACTAACGCTGGAACATCTGGCCGCCCGGGACGTGCCGGTGCTGTTGTACTGGCCCGTGGTGTCGGAGCCGCTGCGTCGTCGCATGGTGGAGGCGAATCTCGTGGCTCCGTACAAAAATCGAATAATAAATATCTTAGAAGATGTAGTTAAGAAATTCCCGGGCGCGCGCATCACCTTGATTGACCCCAACGACGACCCGGAGTTCGGCTGCCGGGTGTTCTCGGATTCCTTTCACCTGGAGGGCGCGTGTTACGGTGAGCTTTCGGAGTATCTCTGGAGTCGAATGCCGTAACTCAGGCCTGGATCGCCGCCGATTCCCGCCAAAAACCTGCTTTTCAAATACGCACCCGCGTCGGATCACTGACCTGATGTCGCGGATCAACGCCGATCAGTTCGAAGCACTTCTGTTTCAGGAAATCCGCGATATCTACGGCCAGGGCCTGCCGTATTTCCAGCCTTTGCGGGTGCTGGGTTCCACCGTCGGCTACGACTTCGGCGTCTACGGCGACTACTGGAAGCTCGAAATCGAAGGCCGCCAGCTCGACTCGCACATTCTGCGCGGCCTGTTGCCGGTGCAACGTCGGGCTCTGCTGCCGAACAAGTACCAGAGCGTGTTCCTGCGCATCGAACATCCGCAGCACGTCACCTCATCGCGCTCAAAAAATCCGGAGGTCTATCAGGACTGGAAGGACGCGGGTTATCGCGGCTACTACCGGTTCGAGCCGGACGACCTTGAGTGCCGACGCCTCTCGGAGCTGGAGCGAAACCTGGGGGATACGGGCACGGTGATGTATGCGTCGCCGGCGTTTACGACCACGCGCGAGGCGGACATCGCCCGGGCGGCGGGGACCGTGTTGCAACAAACGCACTTTCAGTCGCCGGGCGCGCTCCTGCATCAGGAGTTCTACGCGTACGGGGACGCCCACGGGGCCGGCAAGGTCTATCCCGGCGAGCGGGAAATCGCGGCGGTGAAGTTTCTGCGCGAGGTCATCGAGCTGCGCCATGCCGCGGACGTGGAGCCTTTCCTGGTGCATCTCGCGCGGGTGTGGGACGTCATCGTACACGTCGCCGATTCTTTCGCGGACGCCGACGAAGAGGACCGCGACGATCCCTACGACCCCGCCGTGGATCGCAAGCTTGCGCAGGAAGCCCTCGGCGAGGCGGCGCGGCTGCCCGCGGAACCGTTACATATTTTAGGAGAAGGTCGCATCACGTTGCCGCACTTCCACGAGGAAGACGACCGCGTGCGGCCCATCGATCTGGAATCGTTCGGGGCGGCGGTCTTCGCCGTGCATCGTCTGGCGCGGGAAAAGTTCGGCTGCGTGTGGACGGTATTTTATAGTTAAGGGTTTATTCTTATGATTGAAATGTTTTCTGATCCTAACACGTACGTGGCGTTACTTACGCTGACGTTGCTGGAAATCGTCCTCGGGATCGACAACATCGTTTTTATTTCGATTCTCTCCGGGAAGCTGCCGAAGGAGCAGCAAAACAAGGCGCGCCTCCTGGGCCTCGGTCTTGCGATGGGCATGCGCATCTTACTATTGCTTTCGATTTCCTGGATCATGCGCCTCACCGAGCCGCTGTTTACGGTGCTCGACCACGACATCTCGGGCAAGTCGTTGATTCTTCTCGGCGGCGGCCTCTTCTTGATTGCGAAGTCGACGTTCGAGATTCACGAGAAGATGGAAGTGGCCGGCTCTCCGCACGAGACGAACATCAAGGTCAGCTCGTTTGCGTCCGTGATTACGCAAATCATCCTGCTGGACCTGGTCTTTTCTCTGGATTCCGTCATCACCGCCGTCGGCATGACGGACAAAATTCCCGTTATGATCATCGCCATCGTCATTGCCGTGGGCATCATGATGATTTCCGCCGGTCCGGTGTCGAACTTCGTGGAGCGTCACCCGACGGTGAAGATCCTGGCGTTGAGTTTCTTGATTCTAATCGGCGTCGCGTTGCTGGGCGAAGGCCTCGAACTGCACATTCCGAAAGGATACATCTACTTCGCCATGGGCTTCTCCGTGGTGGTCGAAATGATCAACCTGCGCGTCCGCGGCAGCAAGACGGCGGGGAAGAAAGCGGCGCATTAAATTCTACACAGGGAATGTTAAGAATGAATTCTCGAATTGTTGTCTTGTTTGCGGCGGTCGCTTTCGCCGCGGTCGGTTGCGGCGGCCCACTGGCTGAGGCGCGCATGTGTCAGAAGCTCGAAGGCGGGGAGTGTCCCGAGGGCCTGGAGATGTTCGTGCGCACGGCGAAGCGTTTGTATCTGAGCGGTCATCCGAACGTGGGAGCCGGCGCCGGCATTGAAGTGGACGTGCTGTATCTCCCGGAACCGGAAACGCCGGAGAGTGTTTACAACACGGTCTTCGAAGTGCCCGAGGGTGACGGGCCGGTGGCGATTCCCCTGGAACCGGGGCGGCTGAAGGTCGGATCGTATCGCCTGGTGGCGGGGGAGGCGGGCGCGGAGCCGGCCCTGGCCATGGAGTTCAGCGTCTGGAACACCCAGGCGGAGATTGATGCGTTGCGCGAACTGGGTGACAAACGCGGTGCGATTCTCACGAGCATTCGCGTTTGCAAAGAAGCGGTGGACAACGAGTGCGAAGAAAGCTTCGAAAGCATGCCGCACGGACAGAAGCAGTTTCATCTTACGTTTCACTACGACGATGTCATCGACGGCACCGAGGTTTCGATCGAATGGCTACGCAACGGCAAACGCATCCACTTTCAAAAGAATCCGGCGGATTCCAGCAGCGGTCGCATGTGGGCGATGATCGGTCTTAAGAACTCGCCCATGGCCCGCGGAAAGTACGAGGCGCGCATTACGGCTTCGAAGAGCAAGCAGGGGATGTTGCGGAAGACGTGGGTGGTGAAGTAGGGGGAGGCTCAGGCGTCCTCTAAGACTCCGCGTTCGCGCAGTAGTTCTGCGGAGAGCCCGGTGGCCTCAATGACCGTGGCCGGATCGATCCCGAGTTCCAGCAAGCGCCGGGCAGTGTCGAGTTTGCCTTCTGCAATGCCTTCTTCACGGCCTTCTTCAATGCCTTCCTGGCGAATCCAATCGTAGACGGGAGACTCAAACATCAACGGACCTGCCTGGCGCATGATTTCCCGCGCACGCTCGGGATCGTGGATTCCAGTATAGATGTATAAAACCGAAAGTAAACTCGTTTTTTCATCCGGTGATAGGTTGTCTTCGTTTTGGATGCGTTGTCTTGCGCGCTCGACATACTGGTCGCCGTCCTGCATCAGGGGGATAAACGGCAGGATCGACACCCCGGCATCAATATAATCTGCTGCGGGCAATTCCCAGAGTTTCACAAGATGATAGCGAAATCGCAGGGCGTGGTCCGCGTACACATCTCGCGCGCCGGCATGCGGCCGAATCAAAAATACAAGCGCATCCACCGGCAGGCGATAGCGCAGCCAATAACGTGCATGGTACTCCACCAATCGCATGGGCAGGCCCGTCTCCCAGTTCGTCTGGTACTCTACTAAGACGACACGTTCCTCTCCGGATGCCAGAGTCATACGAACCGGCGCGTCGGATCGACGGACGTTGACGGTTTCCGTCGGCAGTTCGTCGAGAGTCTGAATTGCCGACGGCCGGACCTGTAGGAACTTTTGTAAGATCTCGTGTCCGCTGATCTGCATGAATTCTTTGGATGCGATGTCGTACTGCATGACGCGGCCTGCCAGAGCTGCGTCCAGTATATCAGATCCGGGTTGGTGTCAAGGAAGAAATGTAGAATGGATCGCGATGTGCGGGCTGCTTTATGAATCGCCTGTAATGTCTCGCAGTCAGGATGCTGCGGTAGTCACGAGTGGTGAAGCAGGGGATAGGGTGCCCTTTCAGATTTCACGGATATAT
Source organism: Leptonemataceae bacterium (assembly GCA_965227295.1). Lineage (GTDB taxonomy): Bacteria > Spirochaetota > Leptospiria > Leptospirales > Leptonemataceae > JANSYA01. Next base: position 3,068,249 of record OZ245742.1, read on the forward strand.
CGAATGGGAATGAACGAGATGTTTTCCGTCTGATCTAGCTTCCCGTCATCTTCGGCGCCCGTTACGGCGATGCCGACGACTCGACCGCTCTTATTGAACACTGGTCCGCCACTGTTTCCTGCAACAATACCCGAGTCGAGCAGGATACGTTTGATTCCGGAAACCATTCTATGGCCCGTGATTCGGACTTCCTTTCGGATGCCGGAGTCTCCATGGCGATAGTTTGGAAAGCCGCATACATATAGTGTTTCTCCGGTGTGGTAAGATGCGTTGTATTCCGCCTGAAAAGGGATTGTAGACACGGATGAATAGCACTCACAGACTGCAAGGTCGATGTCGGACGACCTTTTCACTAAGTTGAGGGAGAAACTCTTGGTATCCTGATCGCGCAAGAAGGCTTTCGAATCTGCAAATACGACATGATCGCAAGTTACAATGCCCAGATCTTCCAAGGCGAATGCTGTTCCCTGCATAGCCTCCTGCTCAGATTCTACAACGAATATGCTGTTCCACTCAGAAATCGGAGGTGGTGCGACAATTTAATCTGGAAGCACGGATCTGAGTCTATCAAAGTAATTCTGATACACGGGATGATAAGGCCCCAATATCGCATATAAAAAGCTGAGCTTGCCGTTGATATGATGTACCAAAGACGGATCGCGATCGCGGTATCGATTCCTATTTGCATATTTCGTTGAGAACTCTTCTTGGGTTTTCTTCAGGTCTTCCTTCCGTATTTTGCTGTAAATCGCTCTGAGCTCTCTTATGAATTTTCTGCCCGGAGTGACCGAGCTAGTCACTCGTAGGCCGGTGACGATTCCGCCGTTACTACCGTAGTAGAATTTTTGTTTCCGGCGGTTAATATGAAACCCATTTTCTTGGATGCAGTCCTCTATAGTATTCTGTAGAGATTGAGGTAGTTGGCCCGGGGATGACAGGTATTTCTTACTGCGGGATGAAAATGTAAGGTCGTCGGCGTAACGAGTATAGAATATCGAATATTCTCGGGCAACGGAGAGAAGATCGCGATCCATACTTCTGCAGACGATGTTAGACAGGATCGGAGATGCCGGAGAGCCAAGCGGAAGTGCGTTATCCAATGTGCTTAGCCTTGAAATGGCAACCGCGACTTGTTTATTGAAGCAAAAAGGTCTACCTCTTAGAGCACCGAGCACTCTTCCGAAATTGATAGAACCGAAAAAGTCCTCAAGATCCAGATTTAGAATCCACGCCGCGCCAACGTGCTGCCTGGCATTCGTGATAATACTCCGGCCAGTTCTGAAACCATGAGTCGAGCCCGGCGCAGTGTACGATTGTTCCAAAAGGGTTTTGATTTTCCTCTGCAAGGCTTTGAGGTAACTACCCGGGGCCGCAATTTGGCGGGCCTTTCCTTCGTATTTCACAATTTCGTGGCGACTGTAGAAGGAGGGCAGGTAGGCCTTAAATGCAAAGAACTCTAACCCTTTGTAGCTAACATTCAAAATTTGTGCGAGCTGGTGTAGGTTCCCCGGATAATTCGTTTCCATAAGTAAAAATAGCCTCGTTAGAGTTCGCACTCTGATACATCAACCGACTACAGTCAGTCGCAAAGTCACATAAAGCGTTCTCAGGATTCATGTCCTGAATCGGCTGCAGTAACAACAGCCTTGAAAAACTCTGGAGGCAGTTGCAAATGGGCCTTCCCAATGCTCACATTTATTGTTATTAGTAGGATCAAAACTAGTTATAGTGGGTTTAGGGTCAATACAATAAGCCAGCCTGATATCCCGTCGTCTTACTGAAGCTCTCATCCTCCTGTAAAATCTTCCCCATCTGCCACCGCCCGCCAGAATGTCAGCCCCACGCAAAAAATCGCAACCGAATCGCCCCATCGGCACGCCTTCTCTCCGGCACGCCGGTTGCAATCCTCTTACCAACAGCAGCGGCCGACCGCCGCACATAGACTGGAGGAACAACAATGGCAGCATTAACGAAATACCGTACCCCGAGTCTCCTGGACCTCTTCTACGATGAAGAGCGGCGCCCGGAAAGCCGGAAGTACCGCCCGGCCGTAGCCGTACGCAAAAACGAGGCTGAGTATCAGCTCGTCGCCCATCTGCCGGGCGTGCGCAAAGAAGACTTGAACATCGCCGTGGAAGACGGCGTGCTCAAGATCAGCGGCAAAGTCGCGGCGCACGCGGCGGAAGGATACGAAACCATCTACGACGAACTGCACGGCGCCGCCGAGTTCGAGCGCAACCTGAAGATCGATGCACGTCACTTTCAGGTAGATCGCATCGAAGCGAAGTTAAGCGACGGTGTGCTGACGGTAAACCTGCCGGTGGCCGAGGCGGTGAAGCCGCGGCAGATCAGCGTGGGTTAAGAGAATCAAATATAACCACCGAGGCACCGAGGACACTGAGACCGGTGCCCCGGTGGTTTACCCCTCTTTCACTTCAACATCCACCGCACGTGATTGTAGTTCCACTCGATATCGTCCACCGTGCGTTCGCTTTCCGCGAAGCGGCCGATCTTGCGCGCATCGCAAACATAACCGCCGCGAACCTTTGAAAGATAGCGCCCGGCCCGTCGTTTCCAGAACCGCCCCAGGCGATCCTCGGCGTAGGTCGCGTCCGCGAGCGGCGAAGGCGGGCACTCCGGATGTTCGCGGAGCCGCGCAACGATCTCCAGGTAACGCTCGCGAAATTCCGCGCGCGTAAACGCATCGCGGCCCCGCCAATCGTGCAGGACCGCGGCGACGGCGTGACTCGCCGTGGGGATCGTGTTTTCCGTTAACGTGCGCCGGCCGTCATCTAAGAAATCCTCAATGCGTTCCCGTTCCGGCGGTGACACCGGCGGTCGCAGACGCAGGAACGCCGCAATGCGGCCGAAGACGTCCGGGCACAGTTCATCGTAACTCATGGAGCCGAAGATCGTGCGCGCGTTTTTGCGACAGGCGAAGACGCCCATGAAATCCTGGAGTTGCAGCACACGACCGTCGTGGCGGTAAGCGCCCTCGGGCATAATGAAAAACAATCGATTGTGATGTTCGAAGTCCTCCTGCACGGCGACGAGGGAATGCAGCGTCGTGCGGCGCGCGGTTTTGACGAAGGCGTCGTAGCCGAGGCCGGTGAGCCGCCGCCCGGCGAAGATCGTCGGATCATCGTATGCTTCCCGCTCGGGAACATCGCGTCCTTCGCGGTAGACCGGATGACAGTGCACGCCTTCGAAAATTCGTTTCACGAGCGCGCCGAGGGATTTCGCCGCGCCAAGGCCGAGCGGCCGGAGCAGCGTGTTCCGCTTGATGAACGGCGGCATGAGATCGCGGTATGGGTAGATGGGACCGAAGAGACCGCCCTGGGCAATGATCGTGAAGTCCTGGAAGCATTCGATCGGCCGGCCGATCATGAACTCGATGATGGAGTATACGTCGAGGGCCTTCTTGTGCGAGAACGCCAGGATCGGCGCCGGTTCGTCGCAACGCGGTAGATGTTCGTAGCCGTCGACGTAAAGTTCTTCTAATAAAAGGGGCAGCCGACCAATGCAGCGAAAGCGCGCGCCCCAGCGCACGGCCGCCGGTCCGACCAGTTTCGCCAGTTCGGCGCGGCGTTGAAGATTGCGACGGGACAGCGGGCGAACGGCGATCATGCGAATCAAGGAGTTTGTTCGTTTGCAGGGGCTACGCAAGCCTTTTTGTTGCGAACACGATGAGAGCGTATAGATCTGGTGCGTGCGGGAAACGCTGTTAGAATTCCGAACGCCGGCCGAGCGCCGCAACTTCTTGCTCGAAGTCAGCGAGGCCTGGCTCCAACCGGAGATCGATTACCACGCGCTCTACAACGGCATCCACGCCCTGCACGCCGAACTCGCCGCCGTTTCGAAGATTGACGCCTTTGCAGAGGCGCCGCGGCATTCCGAGGAGCACTACGCCACGGCCGGCGGCCTGGGTCTCGCGCCCCGCGAGGCCGCGCTGTGTTTGCCCGACCTCATGCGCACCAGGCAATTCGCGCGCGGTCTCTACGCGGCGATCCTGGATGCGCGCAAAAAATTCCCCGGTGAAACCGTGCGTGTGTTGTATGCCGGCACCGGTCCGTATGCGTTGCTGGCCCTGCCGGTACTCGCACGCTTCTCGAGGGAAGAGGTGCGATTTACGATGATCGAAGCCGTGGATGCAAGCTTCACCGCCGCGCAACGCGTACTGGAAGCCTTCGGCCTTTCGGAGGCGGTGGAACGCTGGTCTCACGGCGACGCCTTTGACTTTGAAAGTGATGAACTCTATCATATTTTGCTGAGTGAGACGATGCGCGCGGCGTTGCATGCCGAACCCCAGGTACCGCTCACGTACTGCCTGGATCGTTTCCTGGTGGACGGCGGTTTCCTGGTGCCGGCCAGGATCCGCGTCGACCTGGCCGTATCGCGCGGGCGTGATTACCGCAGTCTTGGTCCGGCCTTCGTGTGGGATCGTGCCTCCATTGCCCGCTTGCGCCGGGAACACAATTACGCGCACCGCCTGGCCGGAGACTTTGCATTCGCGGCAGGATCATTCAACATTCCTCCGGCGGAGGAGCGGAGCGGTTGCAATTTGCTACGGTTGTATACGATGATCGAAACCCACGCGGATCTCCTACTGAATCCGTATGAATCCGGTCTTACACTTCCCCGTGATCTGTGTGATCTGGGCGCCGTGGAGCGAGGCGGTCGTCAATTAGAACGCGTGGAAATACAATACTTCCTGGGGCAACGACCGTTTCTGCGGCGGCGTTATTGCTTCAGCAACGGTACAGTCTATTCTCAGAATGATTCTAAGGCGCCGCGCCCCGATCTGGAAGACCTGCGTCGACCACCGATCGCGCAAGATTGAGTGCGAATAAGAACACGTCTCAGAATCAGCTGTAAGTACGACGTGCATTCGTGTTTTTGCGAATCTTGCTTGCGCTCCGGGGCCCTTCCATTGGATCAGAATAGTACGTCGGTGAATCACGGAACGCTTTCAGCGCATACCTTCGATCATCGTACGCGTCATTCTTATAATTGTTAAATTTCAACAAAAATTATAATATGCAACGCAGCACACTGGAGACCGCGCATGCAGCAAATTGAATATGATAATCAGATCGTCCGTGGATGGGTCATCGGCGGGATGATCTGGGGCCTTGCGGCCCTGTTAGTCGGCGTTCTGATCGCCCTGCAAATGGTGCAGCCCGAGCTGAACTTCGGTCCGTATCTCACCTTCGGGCGCCTGCGCCCGTTGCACACCAACGCCGCCATCTTCGGCTTTACATTGAGTCTCGTATTCGCCACAATGTACTACGCCGTTCCCCGCCTCCTGAAGACGCCCATGTGGTCCCGCGGTTTGACCCGGGCGCACTTCTGGATGTACCAGCTTACCATCGTGCTCGCCGCGGTCAGTCTGCCGCTGGGGTACACCCAGTCGAAAGAGTATGCCGAACTGGAATGGCCCATCGACCTGCTCGTGGCCGTCTGGTGGGTGATCATGTCGGTGAACTTTTTTGCGACCATCGCCGTGCGCAAAGAAAAGCACATCTACGTCGCGATCTGGTTCTTCATCGCCACCATCGTTACGATCCCGATTCTCTACATCGTAAACAACCTGGCGGTGCCCGCCGGTCTCATGAAGTCCTACTCCATCTTCTCCGGCACCACCGACGCGAACATTCAGTGGTGGTACGGTCACAACGCCGTGGCCTTCGTGCTCACCACGCCCATCCTCGGCATGATGTACTACTATCTTCCGAAGCATGCTCGCGTGCCGATCTTCTCGCACCGGATCTCGATCATCCACTTCTGGTCGCTGATCTTCATCTACATCTGGGCGGGGCCGCACCATCTCCTGTACACTCCGGTACCGGGCTGGGCGCAGACCCTCGGCATGGTCTTTTCGATCGCGCTCCTCGCGCCGTCGTGGGGCGGCATGCTGAACGGCTTCTTAACGCTCACGCAATCGAAAGAAAAAATCCGCACGGACGCCACGCTGAAGTTCATGCTCGTGGCGCTGACGTTCTACGGCATGTCCACGTTCGAAGGACCGATGATGTCGATCCGCGCGGTGAACACGCTGTCGCACAACACGGACTGGACCATCGGTCACGTGCACGGCGGCGCCCTGGGCTGGGTGGCCGGCATGTGTTTCGTGGCGCTTTATTACCTGGTGCCGCGCCTCTGGAACACGAAGCTGCACAGCGAGAAGCTGGCCGAAGCGCACTTCTGGCTGGCCACCGGCGGCATCTTGCTCTACGTCGTTTCCATGTGGGTCTCCGGCGTAACCGAAGGCCTCATGTGGCGCGCCATCGACGATACCGGCTCTCTCCAGTACCGCAACTGGATCGAAATCGTCGAGAACCTCACCTACTATCGTTGGGTTCGCGCCCTGGGCGGCATCCTCTTCCTGAGCGGCTTCTTCGTGATGCTCTACAATCTCATCATGACGATCCGGAACGCCGGCAAGGGTTTCGTGCCCGTGGATCTGCGGGAGGCTGCGTAACTGCGCCCCGCAGAACGTTAGTAACGGAGAGTAATACATGAAAGACGATAAAACCGGTTACGAAAACGTCGATCCGAAAGACCTTAAGTGGTACGAGAAGCTCAGCGCGAAGGTCGACTCCAACGCGCCGAAGCTCATCATCTGGACGACCATCGCCATTCTCATCGGCGGTCTGGTGGAAATTCCGCCGTTCTTCATGATGGGCGAGGTCAAACCCATCGCAGGGCTGAAACCGCCGAACGCCATTGAACTGGCGGGTCGCGACGTCTACCAGGCCGAGGGCTGTACCTACTGTCATACGCAGATGATCCGCCCGTTCAAATGGGAAACGGACCGCTGGGATCCGAACCGCGAGTACGGTCCCGACCCGTACAGCAAGGCCGGCGAGTTCGTTTACGATCACCCCTTCCTGTGGGGCTCAAAGCGCACGGGACCGGACCTGGCTCACGAGGCGTCCATCAACCCCTCGGCTGCCTGGCACAAGGCCCACCTCATCAATCCGCGCGGAGCGGTGTCGAACTCGGTGATGCCGGCCTATCCCTGGCTCTTTGAACAGGACGTCGACGTCGAAGAAATTAAAGGTAACATGCGGGCGCTGCGCAGCATCGGCGTTCCGTACTCGGACGCGGACATTGCCGCAGCGGATGAATTGCTCGCGGGCAAAAGCAAAGGCGACGCCCTCGTGGCCTATATCCTGTCGCTGGGACGTGACACCCGTGTGAATCCGGTGGAAGTGGATTCCACGGCCGTCGCTGACTGAACGCTAACTTTTACGGAGCAAAGACTATGGAATTCGACTACGAAACCTGGGTCGGCATCTACAAGGGGCTGCGTATGCCGCTCCTCGGGATGATCCTCATCTTTATTGCGTACTACGTCTATCGTCCGTCCAAGAAAAAGGAGCTGGAACAGGCTCGTTTCAACATGCTGGATGACGACGTGGATCAGGGCCTGGCGGAGAAGTTCGAACGCCGGGAACAACCCGTGCAGCCCGCGCCGCGAGGGCGCTAAGACGATTGAATTTAACGTTTGTGAGAATACATCATGGCTAAAGACTTTGAAGAATATCCGGACGACGAAGATATCCACGAGGGGCGGGGCTGGCTTCCGACCTGGTGGACGGTAATGCTCTGGGGCGGTTTTATCATCGCCATCGTTTATTCGATCTACGTGCACGCGATCCTGGGTTGGACCCAGGGCTCCGGCTATCGCCAGGAGATCGCCACGTTCGAAAAAGAACACCCGCAGATCGAAGTGAGTCTCACCGAAGAAGGCGTGAACCCGTATCGTGGAGACGAGTCCGCCATCGCCAGCGGGGAGAAGGTCTATGCGGGCACCTGCGCCGCCTGTCATAAGGCGGACATGAGCGGTCTCATCGGCCCGTCTCTCGCCGACGGCACCTGGTTGCACGGTAACTCGGATGAGCAGGTCTACGAGATCATCATGGAAGGTGTACTCGACGCGAGTAAGTGGAAGCAGCAGCCGCCGAAAGGACCCATGCCGCCGCACAAGACCAGCCTCGGCGGGCAAAAGGTTCTCCAGGTCATGGCCTTTCTCGCGAGTAAGAACGACACGCTGAAAGAAAAATAAAAACTCAGCGTCGCCAACGAAGAGTGGGGGTACTATAAAAGGGCGCCGCCGCGCCGGAGGACAGCATGGTCATCGCACGGGAAACTACAGGCAAACACCGCACGATCAAGACGCGCATCAACTACGTGTTGTTTGCATTGTTCTTGATCACTCCGTTCATTCGTATCGGCGAGATACCCCTGGTGCTCCTCGACATTCCGGAGCGAACCTTTCACATCTTCGGTCTGACGATCTGGCCGCAGGAACTCTACTTCCTGCACATGCTTTTGATCGCCATGGGGCTCATGCTTTTTTTCTTTACGGCGCTGTCCGGCCGCATCTGGTGCGGCTACGCCTGCCCGCAAACGATCTTCACCGAGGCTTACAACTGGACCGGCCGGCTCGTCGCCGGCAAGTCCTACGGCCGACCGACGATGAGCAAGGCGGACTGGGCGAAGGTCATCGTCGTCTGGTTCTTTCAGTCGCTGCTGTTCTCGTTCGTGTTTCTCGCGTACTTCATGCCGTACGAAGAGATTCTCGCGAAGCTGGCGGCGGGGCAGATTTTCGCTCACGAAGGCAGCCTCGTGCCGTCGTTCTGGCTGGTTTTCCTGAGTGCGTCCACGGCGGTCGCGTTCTTCAACATGGTCTACTATCGGGAAAACCTCTGCAAACTCATTTGCCCGTACGGCCGCTTTCAGACGGCCCTGCTCGACAAACATTCGCCCATCGTAGCCTACGATGTGAATCGCGGCGAACCGCGCCGCGAGAAAGGGCAGAAGCTCGGTCAACACGACGGCGACTGCATCGATTGCGGGCTGTGCAACGTTGTCTGTCCCACGGGCATCGATATTCGTGAGGGCCTGCAAATCGGCTGCATTTCCTGCGGCCTCTGCGTCGACGCGTGTACGGACATTCTGGCGAAGTACAACAAGAAGACGCTCATCGATTACCGGACCATCGCCCAGGCGAACGATCCCGCCGCCCCGCGCAAGTACCTCACGGCCCGGACCGGGATCTACGGAGCCCTGTTGGTGATCGTTATCGGAATCTTCGGCACGCTGCTGTATTCGCGCATCCCGCTGCACGCTACGGCCGTGCGGGACAAGAATCTTACGAACCTCTACATTCCCACCGTCGGCTACCAGAACGTCTACGAGATCCGCGTCGCTAACATGTCTTACAATGAAATTACGGTGAGCGTGGAACTGGAAAACGGCGGCGAAGAGTTCGAAGTGATTTCCGCCTCGGATACCTACACCCTGGCATCCACGGAGTACGGAGCGTATCGCTTTATTGTGCGTTATCCGGCGGAGAGTGACGATCACTCCAGCGCCGATCTGAAGAAGCTGCGCTTTCGGGTGCAGAATGTCGAGAACCCGCAACACGTTACCTACGCGACGAGTGTTTTCTCGTTCCCGGGGCCGCGCAAGGGCGGTTCGTGAATCGCGGAAAATGAGAGGCAAATCATGGGTAAAGAATTACGTCGAGCATTCATCATCATCGGAGTGTTTTTCCTGACGCTCTTCGCGGGCATCGGCTACACCCTCAAGCTGGCCTTCGAAAATCATCAGCCCGTGCTGGTGGATCGTTACTACGAACGCGGCCTGGACTACCAAAAACACCTGGACGCTCTGGAGCGCGGTCGCAGCGAGGGCTGGGACTTCGAGGCGCCGATGCTTGAAGACGGCGCGGCCCTGGCCCGGGGGGAGCAGAACATCGAGGTCCGCCTGGTAAACCGCAAGTCTCCGAAAGTTAGCGAAAAGATCGAAAACGCCTCCGTGCGTCTGACCTTCGATCGCCCCGCCACGACGGACGGGCGCCAGGAATTCGAGTTCTCCCTGGCCGACGCGCAGAAGTCCGGCGACGGCTACGCTTTTGTCGCCGCGGTGCAACTGCCTCGCCCCGGGTACTGGGACGTACGTCTGGACGGGACCATCAACGACGGCGCGGACGTATTCCGGCAATCCCGCATTCTGGTACGCTGACGTGTCCGGTCTTTTGTTGATGCTGCCCATCGCGGTGGGAATCGCGCTGGTCTTTCTGGGGTTCTTTTTGTGGTCGCTGCGCAACGGCGACTACGAGGACCCGGAGATGATCAAGTATCGCATGTTGATGGACGATGACAGCGAGGCCGACGAAAACGTAACGGCTTCGAAGGAATCACAACCGCGCAATGTTTAGCTTCGAACAGTGGATTCTGCCCGGCCTGGCCGGCGTCGCATTTCTACAGGGCCTCGCCGGATCGTTGCACTGCGCCGGCATGTGCGGGCCGTTCGTGCACAGCCTGAACAGCCGCGGCTCTTCGCTGATTATAAATATCGTTTATAATTTCGGCCGCAGCCTCTCGTACGTCGGTATCGGGCTGATCCTCGGCCTGGCCGGTTCCGGGGTGAACGCCTTCTTCGCAAGTCCGGTGGCCGCCGTACTTGGAGGCCTGTTGATCGCTTACTTCGGCCTCACGTATCTTTTCCCCGGCCGCCTCGGTGCCCGGTGGTTTATGCACCTGCCCGCGGGTTTTGCGCGTTTCTTCGGCCGTTTGCTCGGCCGCGCCGGGGACGGCGAGCCCTCGGCGACTGCGAACATCGTGCCGTCGTTTCTGTTCGGCCTGGTATCCGGTCTGTTGCCGTGCGGTCTGTTGTATCCGGCCTACGCCCTGGCGCTGTCCTCGGGCGGCATCTTAAGTTCGGCCGGTATAATGTTTGCGTTCAGTCTGGGCACGTATCCGGCACTCCTCGCGGTGGGGCTCTCGAGCGGCATGATCTGGCGGCGGATGCAGACACCGGCCCTGCGCGTGGTGATGGGCACGGTGATGATTCTGCTCGGCGTGTTCATGATCTACCATCGTCTGTACCATCCGCACGTGCACGGGGACTCCGGTCATGTTCCCGGCGACGGCCCGGAGTCGCATCATCATATGCACCACTCCGGCGAACTATGAACCGCGTTCTGCGCAAACATACGGAGAACGCATGTTACCACTGCGGCCTGCCGGTTCAGGGAGCCGCCGCCGTAAGCGTGGATGATCGGGACTTCTGTTGCTCCGGTTGCGCCGCGGCCTATGAAATCATCACGGCGGCCGGCGGGGAGAACTACTATCGCTTTCGCACCGACTATGCCCCCCGGGCCGGGGAGTTTCGGGACGAGGACCTCTACCGTCACTACGAGGAACGCCTGGTAGAAGACGAACAGGGACACAAACGTGCGGCCTTCGTCGTCGAGGGGATTCATTGCGCCTCGTGTGTATGGCTGAGCGAAACGGTACTGCGCCGCGTCGAGGGCGTGCTTGAGGTCGAGGTGCACCTGGCCACGAACCGCGCCTATCTGACGTACGACGCGCGCTCCGTGCCGCTGGCAAAGATCGCCGCCGCCCTGGCGCGCACGGGCTATCGACTCATGCCGCTGCCGGAATCCGGCGATCGTTCACATCCCGCGGACCGCGATCTCCTGCGCCGCACGGTGGTGGCGGGTTTCTTCGCGGGCAACATCATGCTCGTGAGCGTGGCCCTGTACGCCGGCTACTTCGGAACCATGGACCGGCTCACGAAAGATTTTTTTCATCTCGTGAGTTTTCTCTTCACATTGCCGGTGTTTATGTACTCGGCCGTGCCGTTCTTTCGCAGCGCCCGGGAGGCCCTGCGTCACGGCATTCCCGGCATGGATCTGCTCACCAGCGCCGGGATATCCCTCGCGTTTTTTTACAGTTGTTACGCCGCCTGGTTTCAGGCCGGCGAGGTCTACTTCGATTCGGTCTGTTTTGTTACGTTTGCCGTGCTCGCCGGTCGATACCTGGAAAGCCGGCTCAAACATCGCAGCGCGGCGTTGATCGACAACCTGCGCCGATCCTCGAATGTGCCGGTGCGGGTTGTTAAGAAAAACTCTCCGGAACTTAAAGAGGACGACCTGGAGTTTACGGATGCCGAAGACGTACAGGTCGGCGACATCCTGGTGATTGCGGACGGCGAACGTTTGCCGGTGGACGGCGTGCTGTTGGGTGCGGACGGCGAAGTGGATGAGTCCACGCTCACCGGTGAGTTTCGTCCGGTGATGAAGCGCGCCGGCGACGTGATCTATTCCGGCTCGCAGTCCGTGGGCGCAAGCCTGCGCATTCGGGCCACGGCCGTGTATCGCGACAGCGCTCTGTATCGCATCCAGACCATGGCCGAAGCCAGCATGAACGACGTGCCGCCGTTGCGTCGCCTGGCCGAACGCGCGGGCCGCTGGTTCATCGTGTTCGTCCTCGGTGCCGCGGTCGCCTCGTTCGTCTACTGGTGGGTGATTGTCGGGGATCGGGACGCCGCGATTCTGAATACCATTGCGTTGTTGATCGTCGCGTGTCCGTGCGCGTTGAACCTGGCGGTACCGGCGGCCTACATCGCGGCGCTGTCCCGGGCGTTTACCGGCGGCGTCCTTTTGCGCCAGGGCCAGGCATTGGAGGTCCTGGCGAAGGCGAACCGCTTTTGTTTCGATAAGACGGGGACCCTGACCGCGGGGCGGATGCGGCTGAGTCAAGTTAGCATTTATTCAGAAGCAGTTAGCAAAACGCAATGCTTTCATCTGGCGCGCAGTCTACAGAATTTGGCCGGGGTGCGCCATCCCATCGCCGAAGCCTTTCGTCGGGAACACGTCGAAGCCGCGCCCGGGCCTGCTCCCGGCGACGTTCGTTACGAAGCCGGGCGGGGCGTCAGCGCCCGGCACGACGGCTACGATTTACGCCTGGGATCCACCGCTTACGTTCGAGAGTGGTTTGAGGATCTGCCCGCGGGCGGCGAGGCCGGTCGGGTGGCCGTGTACCTGGCGCGGCGCCCGTTTTCCGGCGGCGAGGCGGAGCTGCTCGCCCGTTTCGATCTGGAGGACGAAATCCGTGCGGAAGGCGCTGAGGTCCTGGCCCGCCTCAAGCAGGACGGCGCCGCGCTTTCATTGCTCACCGGCGATCTTTCAGAAAACGCCGGGCACCTGGCCCGGCATATGGGCCGGGCCTTCGCCGACGAGGACGTGCACGCCCGGTTGAGTCCCGAAGACAAACTTGCGCTCATTCGAAGTTACCAACAGGCCGGGGAGGTCGTGGTGATGGTGGGGGACGGCATCAACGACGCCGCGGCTCTCGGTCAGGCGGATCTGGGCATCAGTTTCGCCCACGGCGCGGACCTGGCCATGTTTTCCTCGGACGTTCTCATCTTAGATGGAGATTTCCGCACGTTAGCGCGCCTGGCCCGCCTCGCACGACGCACACGCGCTAAAATCTTACAAAACCTGGGCCTGGCCTTTGCCTACAACGTGCTGCTGATTCCGGCCGCGTTCTTCGGCTGGATCTCGCCGTTTTTGGGGGCCGTGTTCATGTCGCTCTCGTCCATCACCGTCGTCGGTAACGCCTTTCTTCTGTTACGCCGGCGCTGAATCCGATTCGTTATGGTCTAATCCCACGTCAACTGCGCCGCCAGCTCCACGCATTCCACGAAGGCGCGCAGATCGGTGAAACGTTCACCCGGCGGGACGTCCCGGCGAACCACGATGCGCGCGCCCGAAGACAACACGGCGCCGTCCAGCATGAGGTTGTCCGTGAGGTCGAAGCCTTCGATCTCCATGCCGTCGGAATCTTCCAGACTGCCGTCCTCGCGCTTGCGCACGCCGCCGCCCGTATCTTCGATGAAACGTTGTGTGCGTTCGGTGAAACTGCCGGCCACGTTCGAGTAAGCGAAGACGGGCCGGCCGAGGGCGCGCATGAATCCCATCTCAAAGGCCGTGCCGACGTCCGCGGACGGGCTGCGAAACGGAGTCATGTTCGCGATGATCAGATCGCAGGAGCGCATGAGCTCTTCGTTCGAACGGGAAATGCGATGGCCGGCTTCTTCGGCGTCGAGGCCGTTCAAATCCAGGGCGTTTTCCAGGGGAAAGATGCCGGCGAAGCCGAAGTCCGAGCAGATTTCTCTTTTCGCGGCGGCGACGGCCAGGGGATCGCGAAGGAAGACGTCCGGCCCGGCCAGGTAGATGCGTTTGGAACTCACGAATCGCTCCGGCGCACGTAGTCGCGAAGCAGCTTCAGACTCGCCTCACGGTCCTGCGCGGAAAGGGGATAGAGTCCCAGGGGGCGCAGCAGTTGTTGCGATTCCGGCGCTAAGATGAACTCAAGGAAACTCAGGGCCCGCGGGTTCGGCCGCTTCGGCGTTCCCGGCGGTGGTAGATAGACATAATAGTAGCGGGCGAGGGCGTACCGTCCGCTCGTTAAGTTTTCCTCAGTGGGAGCTAAGGCCGCGGACTCCGCGCTTTTTCGCAGGGGCAGGGCGATGACCCCGTCCGTGAGTTCCGCGGGGCGGGCGTAACCGAAGCCGTGGCTGTAGGCCGGGCCGGTGGCGGCGACGCGGTCCACGAGTTCCAGGGGACCCGGGACCTCCAGCACACGATCCGAAAACTCGCCGCCCTCTGCGAGAACCGTCGCCTTGAACCAACGGTACCGATCCGATGCCGTGTTCTGGCCGAAGACTTCGAGGGGCCGGTTTTCATGCGGGCCACCCTCCACTTCCGGGAAGACGTCGATGAGGGAATGCGGCGCTTCGGCGTAAATGCGACGGAGCTCTGCAAGTTCGATGTCTTTCAGCAAAGAAGACTGCGGGACGATGACGGCCAGGCCTTCCACGGCCACGGGAACGGCGACGGGTTTCGCGCCGAACGTACGGACGAAGGCGTCGATCTCGGCGTCGGTCATGGGCCGCGTCATGGGTGCGAAATCGCAGACGCCGTCCCGCAGGGCGCCGGGGGCCGTCGCATTGCCGCGGCCCTCATGGACCGGCGGGGTTTCCAGGTCGGCCGCGTCGGCGTAACGTTTGGTCCAGTGATCGAAGGCCGTGTTCAGTTCCTCCGTGCCGATGGAACAAAAGCCGTCGTTGAAACGCGCGGGCCCGCGACGGCAGTGTGCGGTAGTTACGGCGGCAACAATGATTCCAACGATGATCCAGGTACGCAATCGCATCGATGTGTGATTGCGCCGCAAAGTCGCCGCGTCAACAGCAAATTTCCGAACGGCCCGGGAAGGCGCCGCGGCCTAGCGCCGGTTCGTGGTCAGATTAAAGTTCGTAAGGCCGGCCTGCTGCACCTCGTCGATGACCGCGATGATGCTCTGATACGAAGCACCGGCGTCGCCCTTGATGTTGATCTCCGGCACGGCGGCCGCGCTCTCTGCCGTCTTCTTCAGCGTTGCGGCCAGGGACTCCAGGGGGACTTCCGTTTCGTTTACCAGGACGACACCGTCCGCCTGCACGGCGATATCGATGGCCTCTTCGCCGACGTACGAGGCCGTTTCGGACTTCGGCAGGTCGATGCGAATGGCCGGCGTTTTGGCCAGGGTGGAGTTGATCAAAAAATAAGCGAGCAGGAGAAATATGATGTCCACCATCGGTGCGAGGTCGATGCCGTTGCGGGTCTCCATGACCCGGGCGTGATCGTTCTGAGAGGAGCGCTTAGACTTTCGCACGCTCTGCTCCGCTCACCGACGCTTCCGCCGTGATGTTCTGACGTTCCAGTTCTTCGGCGACCTGCTCGGTGAAGGCCGCGGTTTCCGCCGCGATCTGATTCACGCGGTTCGCGAAGTAGTTGTAAGCGATCAGCGCGGGAATGGCGACGATGAGTCCGAGGGCGGTGGTGATCAGCGCTTCGTCGATTCCGCCGACCAACTGCGCGTTCTGGACTCTTTCGGCGTCGAAGGCGTGAAAGGATTTGATCATGCCGGTTACGGTGCCGAGCAGGCCGAGCAACGGCGCGATCGTACTGATGGTCCCCAGGGTCTGCAAAAAACGTTTGAGATGGCCGTTCATGCGCTGGGCTTCGGCGTCGGCAGCGCTGATCAGGTTCAGGCCGCGCCGGGACGATTCGATCAGCGTGCGCACCACGGCGAAGGCGGGATGTGTTCTTTCGGCGGCGTAATCGGCGGCCCGCTGCAGTTCGCGTTCCCGAATGTGGTCGAGCAACTGATGTTCCTCGTCGACGGAGATGGCCCGGATGCGGAACCACAGCAGTCGCGCTCGATCGATGATGATCGCCGCGGCGACGATGGAAAGGATGAGGATGATGACCGGGATGAGCCAGTCGGGAACCTGTCGGATGATGTGTGTCATATACTAAGTCTCTGAATCGGTTAACTTAAACAAAAGTGAGATTACCACCGTTTCGGTACTCTCCCCCGGCGTGAAGCGGTGTGCCCGGACGCCGTCCAGGGCGGCCTGATCGAGAATGCCGTAGCCGGAACTGCCGATCACCTCGGCCCCGAGCACGTCGCCGTCCGGACCGACCCGGGCCCGAATGCGCACTCGTCCCTGCCAGCCCATCTTGCGCGCCATGCGCGGGTAAGTGATGCTGTTCCAGATGGACGTGGTGTGTTGCTGGAGGACGTCGGAGTTGAACCGGCTGACCTCTTTGACGTTTTTGCCCCCGGCGGGCGGCTGTCTGCCGGCGTCGTCCGGTTTCTGTTCGAGCGGCTTTTGTCGTTTGAGGCTTACGTCAAACGAGCGGCTCGTTGCGGCCACGGCGGAAAGCTGAAGCTCCCGGCGACGGTCGGAATCCAGGAAACCGCCGAGCACGAGGGGCAACACGATGAACAGGCCGTGGGCCGCCACCGAGACGATGATCGCCCGGGAGAACAGGGACCGGCTCAGCGGTTCGTAAGCGGACAGGTCCAGGCTGCCGTAGCCGGATGCGGGACTGTTCGAAGGGGACTGCACGACCGCGAACACTCTTTCGCGAGACTTCCAGGCGTCAAATGTAATTTGAGATTGAGTCTCCATTGCATATAGGCTCTTCCTCTATATGAGATTGCAAACGAGATTCAATCTCAAAAAGGATGGACAGCCACGTGCCGTCTGGAATCAGTGCCCACGAAACGCGGGACGGTGCCCGCGCAACGCAACAGAGGCAAGATGCAAGAGAGAATTCATAAAGTTTCTTATATAATTTCCGGCGTATTGCTCGCCGCGATTCTGGCCGGTGTCCCGGCCGATCTGCGTGCGCAGCCGGCTCATGCTCCGGACGATGAGCAGGCGCCGCCAGGCGAAGAAGGTACGCCGGAAGACGGCGAAGACGACATCGTCATCGAGGGCCAGGACGCCCGGGAGGGGGAGTACATCCGCCGCCGGGCGCCGGGGGTCATCAAGTCGGACGCGTCGATTATGGAGACACCGTCCACCGTGCAGATCATTCCGCGCCAGGTCTATGAAGACCAGAAGGCCGACAACCTCGGCGAGGCGGCTCGCAACGTTTCGAACGTGATCGACGCTTCGCAGCTCGGCGTCGGCGACAATCTCTACATTCGCGGTTTCCAGACGTTCCTGTTCAACATCGACGGTCTGCCGAATACGGCCGGCCTCGCCGGTTACGCGCCGCGGGAGATGAGTCGTTACGAACACATTGAAATCTCGAAGGGGCCTTCGTCGGTACTCTTCGGCGCCATTGAACCCGGCGGCGCCATCAACCTGGTTACGAAGAAACCCGAGGCCGAAGCGAAGTACACCGCGGAAGTCTCTCACGGTCGTTGGGATAACAACGCGGCCACGTTGGATTTCACCGGGCCGCTGACGGAAGATCGCACGTTGCTCTATCGATTGATCGGCACGTATCGTTCGGCGGACAGCTTTCGCGATGAGGTGGAGACCGAGCGCGGTTTCGTCGCCCCGTCGTTGTCCTGGTTCATCACCCCCGATACCATGCTGACGGTTTTCGCGCACTATCAACGCGACGTCATCAAAAACGACCGCGGCGTTCCGGCGCCCCGGGATACGAACACCGCGGCCCTGCGCGAATTGTATGCGGCTCAGGCTCCGGCGTTGTTGCAGACGGCATTCTCCGCGCGGGAGTTGTTTCCGGAAGAGTTCCAGCTCAGCGACGCCGTCTACACCGAGAAGTACTTCGGGAACATGGAGGGCGAGCAGAACGAACAGGTTCAGGGCGGCGCCGGTTATTCGATCGAAAGCGAGTTCGATCACTGGATTCTGCGTCATCGCAGTCAGGGCGAATCATCCGCGACGAAGGACAACCGGACCACCGTCACCGGCGTCGACCCCGACAACCGTACGGTCTCGCGACGTTACGACGAGCGCGCCTGGTACATCGCCAGCTACAATACCCAGCTCGCTGCCGAGGGCAAGTACGAGAGCGACGGCGTGGTGCATCGTCCGTATCTCGGCGTGGACTTTACGCACACGTTTCTGCACGTGAACATCATGGATCAGTACTCCGACGCCGGACGTAAGGATCTTTTTCTTTCGGATTCCGAGCGCGCGTTCTTCGACGATCCCTCGAACATTGCCGGCGTGCTGATCGCCGAGAACTTCGATCCCGGCGTGAATCCGAAGTCGTTCTTTCCGGTGCCCATCGGTTTTAAGCTGCGCCTGAACAGCACCGGCGTTACCGGTCGCTACCAGCTTTCGCTCGGGGAGATGTGGCATGTGCTCGCCGGGGCGCGCTACGACAACGTGCAGGGTTTCGCCCGGGACGAAAGTTACGGGCTCCGCGAACAGCTCTTCTTCGTGCCGAGCATTACACCGACGCTCTACACTAACCCGCGAAGAATCAGCATTAAGGCGGATTCCATCAATCCCCAGGGCGGCCTGCTGTTTCGGCCCATTAAACAAATTTCGTTCTACGCCGGCGCGTCCACCTCGTTCACCCAGGACTACGTCGTCCTCCTGCAGGGCGGCCTCGCTCCTGAACCGGTGGAGAGTGTCGGTTACGAAGGCGGCGTGAAGTTTCAGTTCTTCGACGAAAAGATGACCGCCACGGTGGCCGGCTTCGAGATTCGCAAGAGCAACATCGCCGTCCCCGATCCCCTGGACATCGGCCGGTTGATTCAGTCCGGCGAACAAACGCACCGCGGCTGGGAAGTGGACTTGCTCGCATCCCCGGCGGCCGGCCTGGACCTGATCGCCTCCTACGGTTACATCGAAGCGGAGATCACGAAAGACGAAACCCGCGATCCGGATACCGGCAAGAAGATCCTCGAAGGCAATCGCCCGGGCCTGGTGCCGGAACACACGGCGAGTTTCTGGGTGGTCTACGAGTTTCAGCGCGGTTTCGCGCGGGGTTTCGGTCTCGGCGGCGGGGCGTACTACAACTCAGAGCGTTACGCCACCGGTGAAAACGTCCTGGTGCTGCCCCAGTATACCATTGCGAACGCGCTGGTCTATTATCGTTTCACCGAGTCCGTACGGGCTTCCGTGACGGTAAAGAATCTTTACAATGAACGCTACTATGCCGGGGCGACGAATCGCTTTCAGGTGCATCCCGGTCGGCCCTTTGAAGCGATCTTCGCCGTCGATGCAAGCTTTTGATCAGGAGGACTTAGCAAATGTCAGCAAACTACGCGATCATTACCGGTCTGGAACTTCGGGATCTCTCGCCCGACGAACACCTGGTGCGCGGTCAGGCGATCGAGTCCGCCGCGCGTTCGTATCCCCGGCGCATTCCCATCACCGTATCGGAGGCCCGGGGCCTGCGCCTCACCGATACTCGCGGTCAGACCTTCATCGACTGCCTGGCCTGCGCCGGCGCCCTGCCGTTGGGTCACAATCATCCCGAGGTCAACGCGGCGGTGATCGATTATCTGCAAAGCAACGGCCCGTCCCAGGCGCTGGACCTGATGACGTCGGCGAAGTCCGCGTTCATGGACGCGCTCTTCGGCGTGCTGCCGGCGCACTGGCGCGAAGACTATCGCGTGTTGTTTTGCGGGCCGGGCGGATCGGACGCCGTCGAGGCCGCGACGAAACTCGCGCGCATTGCCACGGGCAACGAAACCATCCTTTCGTTCCAGGGCGGCTACCACGGTATGTCGCAGTCCAGCCTCGGACTCACCGGCAATCACGGGGCCAAAAAAGGTCTCCCGGGCAACGGCGGCCAGGTTCAATTTTTGCCGTATCCTGTGATTTATAGGTCCCCCTTCGGTTCCACCGAGTTCGAGGCCGCCGAACGCAACTTTCGTTACATCAACGATTTTCTGCACGATCCGGAAAGCGGCATTGCCCGCCCCGCCGGCATGATTCTCGAAATGATTCAGGGCGAGGGCGGGGTGAATCCGGCGCCGGTGAGCTGGCTGCAACGCCTGCGTCGTCTCACCCGTTCCCTCCGCATTCCCATGATCGTCGACGAAGTGCAGACGGGTCTCGGTCGTACGGGCGATATGTTCGCCTTCCAACACGCCGGCATTGAACCGGATATCCTGGTGTTATCGAAGGCGATCGGCGGCGGCTTCCCCCTGGCGGTGGTTGTCTATCGTAAGGAACTGGATGTGTGGGGACCGGGTGCGCACGCCGGTACGTTTCGCGGCAATCAGATCGCCATGGTCGCCGGGGCGAAGACCATCGAGATCCTGGTGCGCGACGGCATCGTCGATCGCGTGCGTGAGATGGGCGCGTTCCTGCGCCAGGAGTTGCAACGTCTTGCGGATCGTTTTGCGTTTATCGGTAACGTGCGCGGCCGCGGTCTCATGCTGGGCATGGAAATCGTATCCACCGTCGAAGACGACGTCGATGCCCAGGGCTATCCCGCACCGGCGCCGAATACCGCGCGGCGTTTGCAGCGTTTGCTGCTGGAGCGCGGGTTGATCGTCGAGCCCGGCGGTCGTTTCGGTTGTGTGCTGCGTTTTCTGCCGCCGTTGACCCTCGACGAGGAAGATGTAGAACGCATCGTCGCGATCCTCGATGCAGGCTTCACGGCGCTGTCCCGCGAAGCTGAGGCGGAAGGCTGACGTGACCACGGCATCGAATCAAGAACTGCGCGAAATCGGCGAGCGCATTCGGGATCTCTTAGACGCGCTGGCGACGCAACGCGAAAGCGAGGACCGTCGCAGTCTCGCAAGCACCCCGGAAGAAACGCGAGAATTTTTGGCGGGCCTGGGGGATTGGTTCCCCGAGGAGCCGCTAACTTTCAATGAGTTAAAGTCTGAGATGATCGAAACGGCCCGGCGGTGCGTGGACGTGCGTCATCCGTTTACCGCGGCGCATTTGCACTGCCCGCCGCTGGCGGACGCCGTCGCGGCCGACGCCCTGGTCTCCGCGCTGAATCCTTCGATGGATTCCTGGGACCAGTCCGGTGCGGCCACCGTCGTGGAGAGTGAGCTGATTCGCCGGCTCGGCGAAGAATGTTTTGCCGCGCATACGACTGACGGCGTCTTCAGCAGCGGCGGTACGCAATCGAATCTCATGGGCCTGCTGCTCGCGCGGGAATGGGCCGTAAAAAAATGGACGCGTAGTTCGGTCTTCCAGGACGGCCTGCCCGAGGATCACCGGCGCTATCGCATTCTCTGTTCGGAAAACGCGCACTTCAGCGCGCTCAAAGCCGCCGCATTGCTCGGCCTCGGCGCGCGCTCCCTGGTGAAGGTAGGCGTCGACGAGGCCGGCCGCCTTGCGCCGGACGATCTTGCACGGGCGCATGCGGAACTACTAACTCACGGTGAACGCCCCTTTGTAGTTTTCGCCACGGCCGGCAGCACGGACCACGGCGCCGTCGACGATCTGAACGCCGTGGCGGACTTCTGCGATGCAAACGATCTGTGGATGCACGTGGACGCCGCGTACGGCGGCGCGCTCCTGTTCAGCCGTCAGCGCGATCGTTTGCGCGGGATCGAACGCGCTCGCTCGGTGACCATGGACTTTCACAAGCTGTTCTTTCAGCCCATCGCGTGCAGCGCCTTTCTCGTCCGCCGGGCGGAGGATCTCAGCGCGATCACCTACAACGCCGACTACCTCAATCGCGAGGACGACGTCTTCCCGAACCTGGTCGACAAATCCCTCGCGACCACCCGCCGCTTCGACGCCTTCAAGCTCTTCGTTTCCCTGCGCGGCCTCGGCCGCCGGAAATTCGCGGAGTACATCGACACGCTCCTGGAACTCACTCGATCCGCCGCGACGTTGCTGGCCGGACGCGAGGACTTCGAACTGCTCGCGGAACCGCAGCTTACGACGGTGCTCTTTCGGTTGATCGACCCGCACGGCCAGTGGAGCGCGGAGGAAACCGACGCACGCAACACATCCGTGCGGGAGCAGTTGATCCGGAGCGGTGCGGCCGTGGTCGGCGAGAGCCGGGTGAACGGCCGGACGGCTCTTAAGTTTACGTTCATGAATCCTTACTGCGAGGTCCAGGACGTAGTGGAACTCATTCAATGGATCGCGCGTGCGAGCGCGCACGATGCCGAGCACATGCCGGTGAGTAACGGAGGCTAATATGCAGAAAACACAGGTTAAAGTTGATTTTAGTTATCAGGCGGTCTTGAACTGCTTCTTGCGCGAGACGGCGGACTGGAGCCGGCTCCCCCTCGAACACGAAGCCTGCCCGGAGGAATTTCGGGAGGCCGGGCTGGACTCTTTCGCGTTGATTCCGCTGACCGGAGAACGAGAAATCGCCGTGGGCATTCGGTACCACTCGTTGACTCTGCGCCATCAACTACAGTTCCCGGTACTCACGCGTGCGCGCGGCGAGGCCTGGCATAGAATGGACCTGGCGGATTTTGTAGAGCAAAGCCTGCGCAGCACGGCGGAGAAATTGAACGTGAAACGCCGGCCGGAGCCGGAGTTGCTGATCCGCAAAATTCAGAACAGCGCCGCGAACATCGAGCGATTCATTGAAGCGCGCTCGGCGGATATAACGGCGCTCAACAGCGCGGCGCCGCAATCGTTCATCGAGTCCGAGCAGAGTTTGCTCATCGGTCACCAGACGCATCCCGTCGGCAAAACGCGTGAGGGTTTCGACGATGCGGAGATGGAACTCTATTCGCCGGAGTTGCAGGGCCGCTTCGCGCTGCATTTTTTTCGAGTGCATCCATCCGTGCTGCACAGCGACTCCGCCGTTCCCGGCCGGAGCACGGATCAAATCTTACGCGACATGATCGCGCAGGATCCCGCGGTGAGCGCGGAGTTCCGTGAACGTTGCGATGAAAAGCGCGATTGGGCGCTGCTTCCCGTGCATCCCTGGCAGGCGCGGTACGTGCGGGAGCACGTGCCGGAAGTGCGCGAGTTGTTTGCGCAAGGTTTGCTGGAGGACCTCGGCCCGGCGGGTTCGGAGTTCACGCCGACGACTTCGATCCGTACGGTCTATCGCGAAGGTTTTGAGTTCATGTTTAAGTTTTCGCTGAACGTGAAGATCACCAACAGCGTGCGTGTCAGCCTCGCGCGGGAACTGGATCGCTCCGTGGAGATGGCGCGACTCATGTCGACCGACTACGGTCGGACGATCCAGGCGGACGTGCCCGAATTCGTGTTCATCCAGGATCCGGCGTACGTCGCGGTGAAATGGAACGGCAAAGTGATCGAACCGCTGTCGTGTACGCTGCGCGACGCCGCAACGGTGAACGGTGTCCAGGACATCAGCGCGGTGGCCGCCCTGGTCCAGGATCACCCGCGCGGCGGCGTGCCGCGTTTGGGCAGCATCATCGAAGGCATTGCCGCGCGCGAAAGCCGCGATGTCGAAGCCGTCAGCCTCGATTGGTATCGCGCGTACTTAAGCGTGAGCATCTACAATCTGCTCAAACTGTTCTTCAAGTGGGGCCTGTGTTTCGAAGCGCACGGTCAAAATTCGTTGCTGGAACTCAAGAACGGTTATCCGGTGCGGTACTTTTACCGCGACAGCCAGGGATACTTTCATCGCGCCGCCGCTCATGAGGACTTCACGAAGGTCATTCCGCGATTGGGCGAAGTCACCGAGTCGATCTTTCCCGAGGACCTCGCCAACGAACGTCTGGTCTATTATCTCATCGTGAACCAGGTTTTTTCGATCATCAACGCGCTGGGAACCCAGGGCCTGGCCGACGAACACGAACTCATGCGTGAGTTCGATGTCATGCTGGATCGTGTCGCCGAAGACGGCGCGCGTTATCCGACGACGATGATCGATCAGCTCAAGAACCTGGAACGTCTCCCGTGCAAAGGCAATCTGCTCACGCAGTTGTTCGACATGGACGAACTGGTGGGGGACATCGCGACGCAGTCGGTGTACGTTACGATTCCGAACATCGTAAGGCAAGGGGGAGTCGGATGATCGCGAATGCGACGCGCGTGGAGTTGCGCCCGGTGAATGTGGAGCGCGATGCGGAGCAGGTCTACGCCTGGTCCCGGCGTCCGCACGTGCGCGAATTCTGGCAGGACCTGGGCGACAACCGGGTCGACGTAGGCGAGTATCTGCTCGCTAAGATAATCTTAGAGCATCTTAATCCTTACATCATCGTCATCGACGGCACGGACGCCGGTTATGCGGAACTCTACGATTACAACCGCGATCCGGTGGCGCAGATCTTTCCCGGCGAGGACGGGGACCGGGGCTGGCACATCTTTCTTGGCGAAGAACGTTTTCTGGGTACCGGTCACGCCATGCACGCGGGGCACGCGATTCTCGCGACGTTGTTCGAACATGAGAATTGCCGGCGGGTGCTCTGCGAACCGGACGAACGCAACGCACGCATGTTGCGTTTCGTGCAGAAGCTCGGCCATCGCCCCATCGGCACGGCCGTCCTGCCGGACAAAATCGCGACGATCCTGGCGTGCCGCCGGGAGGACTTTGCGGACCTCGGCCCGCTTCCGAACGTTTCGAAATCAGAGAGGACTTTATGAAACTATGTAAGCACGACCTGGCCGGTGTCGGCATCGGCCCCTTCAATCTCAGCCTGGCGGCGTTGCTCGAGCCCCTGCGAGCGAACGGCGAAAACGTGCGGCCTGTATTTTTTGAAAGCAAACCGCAATTCGACTGGCACAGCGGGATGATCCTGCCCGGTACCACGCTGCAGGTTCCGTTCCTGGCAGACCTGGTGAGCATGGCGGATCCGACGAGTCGCTTCTCGTTTTTGAACTACCTGCACGAAATGCGGCGCCTGTATCGGTTCTATTTTTACGAAAACTTCAAGATCCCGCGCAAAGAGTACAATCAGTACTGTCGTTGGGTCGCGGAGCAACTGGACAGCCTGCAGTTCGGCGCGCGTGTAATCGACGTGCGGCCGTTGAACGACGGGGGCTTTGAGTTGTACTATCGTCCCGCGGGGGGCGGTGCAACTCAGTCTGTAACTTCTGCAAATGTTGTGTTAGGCTACGGCACCGTCCCGAACGTACCGGAATGCGCGCGGCCGTTTTTGGGCGACGGCGTGTATCACACCGCACAGTTTCGCAACAATCGAGAACGTTTCGCGAACGCCGGACGCATTGCCGTTTTCGGCAGCGGGCAGAGCGCCGGAGAGTGTGTGCTCAGTTTGCTGCAGGATCAGGCGGAGCGGCGCTACTCCCTGGATTGGTTCACCCGCGGCCCCGGCTTTTTGCCCATGGAGTATTCGAAGCTCGGTCTCGAACATTTTTCACCGGAGTACATCGACTACTTTCACGGACTGCCCGCGGCGGCGCGCGATCGCATTCGTGCCGGCCAGAACTTGTACTACAAAGGCATGTCCGATGATACCATCGCCGCGATCTACGACACGCTGTACGAACTGCAGCTCGAAGCCGACGCCGTACCGGTGACCCTGGCCGGCAACACGGAGTTGCTCGACATCCAACGTGACGGCCGGGGCTTCGCTTTGCATCTGCGACACCGCGAACTGGATCGTCGTTTTGTCCGCAACGTCGACGCGGTCCTTCTGGGTACCGGTTACGCCTATCGTCTGCCGGAGTTTCTCGACAACCTGTTGCCGATTCTCGAACGCGACGAACAGGGGCGCCTGGCAATCGATCGCGACTATCGCGCGCGACGAAACGACGGCCGGCCCGGAGACGTCTTCGTTCAAAACGGGGAGATCCACAGTCACGGCATCGGCGCGCCGGACCTGGGCCTCGGTGCGTATCGCAGCGCGAGCATCGTGAATACGCTGCTCGGTCGCGCCGCGTATCGCCTGGATCGGAAGAACGTTTTTCAGACCTTCGGTGTGCCCGATGTCGACGTCGATGTCGTGGCAACGAGCGACGATCTCGCCGGTGTCCTGGGAGGAGCATGATTATGATGATCGATCAAACACAAACACAAAGTTACGAACGGCTCCAGGCAGCCCTCGACGAACGCACCTGGGCACAGGCCAACCGGCGACTCGTCGCGAAGATCCTCTCGGAGTTTATGTACGAAGAGATCATCGCGCCGGAAGCGAACGAAGACGTGCCGGACGGATTTACCCTGCAAATCGTCGAGGGCCTGCGCTATGAGTTCCGGACGCTGCGGCGAGAATTCTTCGGCTTTCATCGCGTGATTCCGGAAAGTGTCGTGCGCTACGGCGTACCGGCGGAAACGCACGGTGACGCTCCGGACGTAATCACGCTCTTAGAAGATCTTCACCGTATGCTAAGGATGGACCCGGGCATCCTGGCGCCGGCCCTGCGCGAGATTCTCAATACACTCGTGGCGGACTGTCACATGCTGCAGAATCCGCAGTCGCTCTCCGCGCGACAGTGGCTGGAGACGCCGGATGCCTGGCTGGAAGGCGAACTCAGCGCTCATCCCTGGATCGTGGCGAACAAGAGCCGCCTGGGCTTCAGTTACGCGGACTATCGGAACTTCGCGCCGGAAAGTAAAAAACCTCTGCGTTTGCTGTGGCTCGCGGCGCGGCGAAACGTGGCGGACTTTCGATCCGTGCCGGGCTGGAACTACGAAGAGTTGATCGCGGGCGTCCTGGACCCCGAAGATCGCGAGCGTTTTGAGCGGGCCCTTAAAGCGCGCGCGGAACGGCCGGAAGATTTCTACATGCTTCCGGTACATCCGTGGCAGTTCGAGAATCGTATCGCCTGTTTGTTTGCGCGGGAGCTGGCGACGAAAGATTTGATCGTGCTCGGCGAAGGGCGTGACAACTATCTTCCGCAACAATCCATTCGCACGCTGAGCAATCTAACACACCCGGAGCGGCCGTTTGTAAAACTGCCCATCAGCATTTTGAATACTTCGGTGTATCGCGGTTTGCCGTCGGAACGTACGAAGACCGCCCCGGAACTTTCGGCCTGGCTGCAATCCATGGTGGATCGTGACGCCTTCTTAACGGAGGAGTGCCGGATCATTCTGCTCGGCGAGTTTGCGAGTCTCAACGTCAGTCATCCGTTTTACAGTCGCCTCGATCAGGTGCCGTACCAGTACAACGAGTTGCTGGGCGTGATCTTTCGCGAAAGCCTGGAGACTCGCCTGGACGACGACGAACGCGCGTTGCCGCTGGCCGCGCTCTTCGAACGCGATCGCTACGGTGACTCGGTGCTGCGCGCGATCATCGACGCCTCGGAACTTTCGCCGGCGCAGTGGATCGACGCGTTTCTCGAAGCGGTGCTCTTGCCGTTGCTGCATTTTCTGTACAAATACGGCTTTGTATTTTCACCGCACGGTCAGAACGCGCTCATCGCGCTCCGCAATCACACGCCCACGCGGTTGGTGATCAAAGACTTCGTGGACGACGCGAACCTCAGCGTGGACCCGCTGCCCGAACACGAGGAACTGCCCGAGCACATCTACGACCTGCTCGACTCCCTGGAACCGTCGGTGCTGATTCAGTGGATCCAGAGCGGACTGTTCGTCTGCGTCTTTCGTTACCTTACGGAAATCCTGGAAGACGACGGGCTTCTGACCGAGACGGACTTCTGGGAACGCGTCGTACAAACCATGCGCGCTTACGAACAACGTTTTCCCGAACTACAGGATCGTTTCGCGCACTTTAACATGTTCGCGCCGGTCTTTCCGAAGCTCACGCTGAACAGCACGCGTCTGCTGGACATCGGTTACGCCGACAGCGCCGAACGGCCCACGGCCTCCGTGGCAAGCATGCTGGAGAATCCCCTGTATGCCGTCGAACAAAACATGAAACAGAAGGTAAGCCAATGACTGCAACGACGGAAGTATTTATGCCGCGCACCGAGTGTCTCTTCGAACACTGTGCCTACTCCGAACACTATCCCATGGCGAACAAGACCATCTGGATGCGTCCGGTGGATGTGCACTTTGATCTGAGCGTCATTCATCGCTGGATGAACCTGCCGCACGTCGAGAAGTTCTGGGAGAAGGCATGGCCGATCGAAAAAATCCGCGAATATCTCGTGGAATGCAAAGAACGAACCGGCTTCGATCCGCACATTGTGTACATGGACGAGGAACCCTTCGGTTACATCGAGATCTACGATCCGGCTCACGACCGCATGAAGGAGTATTATGACGTGGAGCCCCACGATCAGGGCCTGCATATCTTAATCGGCGAAGAGAAGTACTTAAAACGATTTATCATTCGCCTGAGCCTTTCGGTGATTCGTTTTACGTTTCTGCACCGGCCGGGCACGCGGCGCATCATCGGTGAACCGGACGAACGCAATCGCCAGGTGCTCGGTCTCATGCGTTACGTCGGCTTTCGCCCCGTACGCAAGCTCGAACTTCCGGAGAAGGTCGCGGAGTTTATGATCCTCCGTCGCGAGGAATACGAACAGGCCCACGGCAAAATCCAGGCGAGCGCTCATGCAGGCTGAACCGCTCGTACGCATACGCAATCTGCGCAAGAGCTACGAGGTCGGCCGGCCGGTGTTGCGTGATGTTTCCCTGGATCTCACGGCCGGTCGCATTACGGCGTTGCTCGCGCGAAACGGCGCGGGCAAGTCCACGGCCATCGCGCTCCTGGCGGGCAAGCTCAAACCCGACGGCGGCAGCATCGCCTGGGGCGGCGCGTCGGCCATTCCCCCGGCGGACGTCGGAGTGGCCCCCCAGGACACGGGTGTGTATCCCGATCTTACCACGGAAGAAAACGTAAGATTCATGGGCCGTTGCTACGGACTGGGAGGGCGCGATCTCGCGGGCCGCGTCGCGGAAACCGTGGAACTCTTCGGCCTGGAACGATTGGCCCGGCAGCGCGCGCGCACGCTTTCCGGAGGACAGAAGCGTCGTTTGCATACGGCCATGGCCGTGGTTCATCGGCCGCGACTGATCCTGCTCGACGAACCCACGGTGGGCTCCGACCCGGGCGCCCGTAACTATATATTAAATGCGGTTAAGGAACTCGCCCGCCGCGGTTCGGCGATCCTGTATACGAGCCACTACTTTCCGGAAATAGAGGCCCTGAATGCCGACGTGGCGATCCTGCACCAGGGCATCATCAAAACCTGTGCTCCGCTTCAGGAATTGATTGCGCGGTACGGCGTCGGCGTGCGGCGCGTCGTTCGGCCCGAGGCGGACCTGGAGTCGGTTTTTCTACGAATGACGGACGAAGCGCAGGATGATGAGCCGACCGCGCGGCATCAGGAGGAACGTTATGAAACACAGCCTGAATATACTCGCGCATGAACTGCGCATCGCCCGGGGCGACCCGGCGTTGTTCGCGATCCTGTTCGTGATGCCGTTTACGGTGTTGTATCTCGTGGCGCCGGCCATGCGTCCGGCCATGATCATGCAGGGTTACGCGGACGCGAGCGGGGCCGAGCAGGCCATGCCCGGCATGGCGGTGCTCTTCGGAAACTTCGGCATGGCCTTCCTGGCTTTCGCCGTCTTTCGCGAGCACACCTGGAACACCTGGGACCGTTTGATGTACGCGCCGGTGCCCCGCGCGTCGATCTTCGCCGGCAAGGCCCTGTTGCCCTTCGGCTTAGTAGTGATTCAACAGATCTTAATGCTCGGCGCGGCGCATTTAATTTTCGACGTGCAGCTGAGCGGAAGCTTCGCCGCGTATTGCCTGATCGCCGGGGCCTTTGCGTTGTTCGTCGTGTCGGCGGGTTTTCTCTGCACGGCGGTGTTCTCCTCGATGCAACAGGTGAACGCCGTTATCAACATCGGCTCGTTGCTGCTGGCGGGTCTCGGCGGGGCCTTCGCTCCCATCGAACACCTGCCGCCGTGGATGCAGAGCGCGGCCGTGTTTTCTCCGAACTACTGGGCCATCGCTTCGTTTAAGGCGATCATCCTGGACGGCGCGGGTCTCCGGCAGGTGTTGCCGGCGGCGGGCATTCTCACGGGCATCGCCGTACTGTGTTTCGCGGGGGCGATCCTGCGCTTCAGGGATGAACATCGTAAAATGTCCTGGGCCTAGCTCAATCTCGGGAGCGATTTATGGATATATTTCTAACGAACTTCATGCTTGAGTACCGGCCGCAAATCTTCGCCGGCTTTGGTGTCCTGCTCCTTGTCGAGTTGATCTGGAGTTGGAGGCGCAAGAAACACAACTATGATCTGAGAGAGAGCGCGGCCAATGTTTTTATGTACGGCACGTTGCTGAGCAGTAAGATTTTCCTCGGGGCGTATCAGATCTTTCTGCTGTACTTAACTTACGACTACAGATTATTTACGATCGAGTCGAACGTCTATACGTTCGTGGCGGTCTTCGTGCTCGCGGAGTTCACGTACTACTGGCAGCACCGGCTCATGCACGAATCGAAGCCGTTCTGGGCCGTGCATCTCGTGCATCACTCAAGCCCCTGGATGAACCTGACGACGAGTTTGCGCCTGCCGTGGCTGGACCCCGTCGTGCAGCCGCTCTTTCATTTGTGGATGATCTTCATCGGCTTTCATCCGTTGCTCGTGGGCGCGGCCGTACTTTCGAATCTGTTTTATCAGTACTGGCTGCACACCGAGATGGTGCCGAAGCTGGGTTTCCTGGAAGGCTGGCTCAATACACCCTCGGCGCACCGCGTGCATCACGCCTCGAACCACGTCTACATCGACAAAAACTACGGCGGCGTAACGATGATCTTCGACCGCATCTTCGGAACCTACCAGGCGGAGACGGAACCGCCGGTTTACGGTGTGACCACCGGATTCCAGGGACACAACCCGTTCAAGATTCAGGTAATCGGGATATGGGATTTCGTGCGCGGGAAGTTCGACTACAAAGGATAAACGCCACATGAATGATCGTAAGTATTACCTGGATTGGCTTAAAGTACTGTTCGTACTTGTGCTGGTGACGGCCCACGCGGCGCGGGTGTTCGACCATTTGCCGTTTTATCTGAAGCAGGGCGAGTACCTCGCGGCGGAGCTGTACATCCGCTTTCTCGACGCCTGGTTCATGCCGCTGTTCTTCGTGATCTCGGGCATGGCGGCGGCCTTTTCCATTCAACGCCGCGGCTTCGCGGCCTTTCGGGCCGAACGCGCAAAACGTCTCCTGGTGCCGCTGGTTTTCGGTATCGTGACGCTGCTGCCACTGGTCGGCTACGTCGCGTATACGAATCAACACGGGAATGAACCGATCGGTTTCTTAGAGTACTATCCGCGTTTCTTTGTACCGGACCCCGCGAGTCTCGAAGGTTACACCGGACATCTGACGCCGTCGCATCTGTGGTTTCTGCTCTATCTTTTCATCTATGCCGTGGTGAGCGGCCCGATCTTGCGCATGTTCGCGGCGAATCGACTGTCCGGCCTGGCGAAACGCAGGCCGCTCCTGTTTGGGTTGCTCTGCATTCTAATTGCAAAGCTTACGCTGCTGCCGTATCCGAATCCCGTCTACTTTCTCGCGTACTTCTGGATTGGTTGTGCCCTGGGTACGGCGCAGGCGGACTTTGACGTCTTTCGTAGCCTGCGTGAACGCCCGGTACTGATTGTGTCGATTGCCGTGGTGACGATGGCGTTGCTCCTCGGCGTGCGGGCGTATTATCTGCCGGACAACGGCCCCGGGTGGGTCTACTTCGCCATGCAGCCGGTCTACGTAACGACGGCGTTTCTCTGGGTGCTGATCATCATGCACTACGGCAGCAAGATCTTCACGCAATCGAGCGCGCTGCTCCGTTACTTAAGCGAGGCTTCGTTGTTCGTGTATGTGGCGCACATGGCGTTTGTGATCTGGATCGGTTGGTATGTGATCGATCGTTTTGCTCCGCCGGTGGCATTTGTGATGATGACGGTCGGTACGTATGCCGGTTTGTTCATCGTATACGAGTTGCTGGTGAAGCGCGTTCCGCTGTTGCGTCTTGCCTTCGGTCTGGGCGAAAGGACATTCCCTGTACTCCAAAATAAAAGAGGTGATTATGTTTCAAGAACGCTCTAAGCTCCTGACCCGGATCCGTTCAGATTCTATTTTCCGCGCAACGCCCGGCCCAGAAACCACAACAACAGCACGACCGACGGTGCCAGTAAGACGGCCCCCGCGACATCGGCATAACCTTCACCGAGCACCGAAATAAAAATCCCCGTGAGCGCGGCAGTTGAAATCAATACCGGCACACCGTAACTATCAAGGAAAGAATCTTTGCGGGCTTTGCTCCGCGCGTCGCTCCGGGCTGGTTTCCTCATGCCGACTCACCGTTCTTCTTGCGTCGTCGCCGTGCAAAGTACATCACGTAACCGGTGACCGCGAGCGCGCCGGTCGTAAGCCCCAGGATGCAGTAGAGCACCTTCACCGGCCAACCGCCGAAGTTGCCGAAGTGAAACGGCTGGGAGATGGCGATCAACTGGATGTACCACGGCAGCACCAGTTCCCGAATCAGCTCTCCGCTGTGACGATCCAGGAGCAGCGGCCGCGGTACGAAGCGCTTGAGGCCTGCCGGTTCTTCTCCGAGTGTTACGAAGTAATCGTCACCCTGCAGACCGCCGGGAAAGAGCACGGCCGTCAGGACCACGGGCTCCGCTTGTTCGGCGAAGTGCGCGCGCGAATGCGCGAGGATCGTGTCGACGTCGGCGAGCGTTTCCCCGGTGCTGATCGTTTGTACGGAGGCCGGTGCGGGTGCGCTCGTTAACTCAAAGTAAACGTAAATTTGCAGCACGAACGTTCCGAGGGTCAGGCAGGCGCCGGTGAAGGCCATGAGTCCCTGAAAGGCCAGGGTGACAACGCCGACGAACTTGTGAATGTCCGCGGCGGCGAGGTTGACGGAGCCCGGTCGAATCATACCGAACGCGAGTTGTTTCATGAACGGGCCGTAGAGAATAAAACCGCTCACCGTCGAAAACAGAAACACCAGGCTGATCAATCCGAGAAAGAGCAGGCCCGCCCGGCCCGCGAAGAGGTCCACGTGCAAATGAAAGAGGATGTGCAGGAGATCCAGGCCTTCTTCTTCGGCCGGCCGGGCCTCGCCGGTCCACGGATCCACGTAGACGTCCAGGCGTTCCGGCATGGATTTCTCGCGCTCAGCAGCGGTCGCAAGGGCGGACTCCGTCGGCACGAAGATGATCCGGTGCTGGGCACGTTCCGCGCCGGCGAGGCCGATGGAACTTGCCCGAAACTCCGGATGGGCCGCGACGTTGTCGGTGACGATGGGTTGCAGGGCCACGACGGGCAACTGCGCGGGATTTTCCAGGCGCCGTGCGTCGGCCCCGGCGGGATGCATGAGGGCCTCGAGTTCCTCGTGGAAGACCAGGATCGCGCCGGTAAGGCTCAGGATGATGAGATTCACCCCGCTGATCAGCCCGCTCCAGTAATGCCAGCGAAAGAGTGTACGTGTGGTTTCGGCTTTCACGATATTGCGACTCAATCTCACCGATGCGGATCGCCGTCAAGTCCAACGCGCCGCGTTCTGCATTGCCTGTCGCTTCAACGGACGCGCGCGACACCGTGCACTATCGCTGTCCTCGCTGCGGCGGTCGCCTCTAACGATCACAAGGAATTCGCCCGGCTGAAGTTGTATGATCGGGCCCTGCAGCGGGAATCCGCGGGCGGGCTAAGTCAATCTGAAGATAAGTTAACCGAAGACCACGTTCCGGAACTGCTGCGCCTGGTTCGCAAGAATCACGCCGGTTGATCGGCACTTTGTGCTTGCACGCTGCGGCTCCGCGGTCCAAACATAACCATGGCCGAAAACAATTCCCTCGAAGTCCTGCTGGTTCTGGATCTCAAGAACGCGACGGAGGAACAGAAGAGTTCTTTTTTCGAAAATCTGAAGCAGAACGATTGGGAGCCCGTCCCCGAAGTGAACGGCGCCTGGTCGGCCTCGTTCGAAGAAATGAATCGCGAAGACGTCGTCGACGAAGTGGACGGCGACCTGGATGAAGCCGCGGAGGCGTCCGGGGTTGGAAGTTACGCGGCGGCATTGCAGTTCAGTGAAAACCAGGCCTGGGTCCTCGAGGGATAAACGCGTTCGTATAACGCCGCCGTTACGATCCTGCAACGGCTCGACTACAAAAGCGTTGAATCGACGCAGGCGCGCGAAAAAAGGTTGAGCACCACGGCGGCGACGTTTCGATTCCTGCATGAAGGATCGTCTCTGGTCTCGCAAAGATTTTCTGAAGTTCATGGGCCGCGGCGCCGCGGCCGTTCCCGCCGCAACCATGTTGGGCGCTTTCATGAACCGTTGCCGGCCCGGTAACGCACCCGCGGGCATCGCTCCCTCGGACAGGGACGCTCTGCTTCTCGCGCACGGTCTGAACTACGACATCCTCGTGCGTCACGGCGACATCATTCAAAACGAAGCCGGGCTGCGTTTCGGAATGAACAACGATTACCTGGCGTTGCTCCCCGACCGTGACGGCCGCGCCGATCGACTGACGCTCTGGGCGAACCACGAAACACCGGCGGGCATGTTCTACGAACCGACCGGGCGTTTCATCTGGCGTCCGAAAAACGCCGCCGAGTTCGCGGCGCAGCGCACTGCCGTCGGCGGGAGCTGTCTGACGATCCGCCGGGATACGAAGCGCAAGTGGCACGTGGAAACGGCGGACCAACGGAACTTTCGCATCGATGCGACGACGATGATTCCGTTTAGCGTGCCCATCGACGGGGCCGAAGTCGCCGAGGGTACGTTCGGCAATTGCGCGGGGGGCTTAACTCCCTGGGGTACGATCTTAACGTGCGAGGAGAATCACACCTACTACTACGGCGACTCCATGTGGCAGGGCGGGCGGAACGTGGACCTGTTCGATGCGATCCGAACCGGCGGCTACGCCTGGAATCGTTTTCGTCCGGGAAATCGGCCGAATCACTACGGCTGGGTCGTCGAGGTGGACCCGCGCACGGGCCGCGCACAGAAACACGTTTCCCTGGGGCGTTGTTTTCACGAATGCGCCACCGTGGCGCAGGCCCGGGACTACGATCAGAGCG
Source organism: Leptonemataceae bacterium (assembly GCA_965227295.1). GTDB lineage: Bacteria > Spirochaetota > Leptospiria > Leptospirales > Leptonemataceae > JANSYA01. The sequence goes on from OZ245742.1 coordinate 3,103,198, forward strand.
GTCTCGTAGCCGTTTACACCGGCGACGATCGTTACGGCGGCTGCATCTATAAGTTTCTCTCAACGAAAGCTAAGAGCGTGGAGGCGGGGCGGCTCTTCGTCGCCGTAATGGACGAGTCTCCCCGGGCGGAGGTTGCCGCCGAGGGCAAGAAAATTCGCGGGCGCTGGGTGGAACTGAACGTTCGCGATCCGCGGCTCGCGCGCTTTCGTTCGCAGACGAACGTCATGATCCACGCCCGCCAGGCCGCGATGGCCGTGGGCGGCACGGAACAGGATCGCCCCGAGGACATCGAAGTCGATCCGCATAGCGGAGACGTTTATGTTACGCTCACCTATGATAACAAAAAAGAAATACCGAATTTGTTCGGTTCCATTCTGCGCATCGAAGAAGACGGCGGCGATCCCTTCGCCGCGGAATTCACAGCGTCCGTCTTCAAAAGCGGCGGGACCGAGAACGGCTTCGCCTGCCCGGACAACCTGGTCTTCGATCCGCGCGGCAATCTGTGGATGGTCAGCGACATCTCCGAAAAGAGCATGAACAAAGGCGAGTACGCCCCGTTCAAGAACAACGGTTTGTTTTTTATTCCCATGCGCGGAGCCGACGCCGGCCGGGTGATCCAGGTCGCCAGTGCGCCGGTGGACGCCGAGTTTACAGGGCCGTGTTTTGCGCCGGACGGCCGCACGTTGTTTTTGTCCGTGCAGCATCCCGGCCTGCGTTCGACGACGCTCTCCGACATGACGTCTCGCTGGCCCGACGGCGATCGGCCGAAGAGCGCCGTCGTTGCGATTCGCGGTGAGCTGCTGGATCGGTGGGCGGCAACATAAGGAATAGCCGACCGGGCACCGATACCACAAAAAGAAAACCGCGGGCACCTTTCGGTGATCCGCGGCGAAACACTGACGTACAAGAAACTGAAGCGTTGCGGCTCAGTTCTCGTCTTGCTTGAAAATAGAGAGCGGGGTTTCGTAATAGTGGCGGCCGTAGCGCTTGTCCACTTCGCTGATGTCGAAGAGGATGAAGAAGTCGGTGGTGCCGAAGACCTTATCCAGGGCCGGCTGTCCTACGATCTTCGAACCGGCGCGGATGTAACCTTTGATCAGCGGCGGGATTTCTTTGCTCAGGGCCTTCATGTCCTCGACCTGAACGTTGGGATCGAAGCCTTCCATTTTGTACTCCGGCAGCGGCAGCGCGGAGAAGCCCGGTTTTACGAGCACGTCCTTTTCCCGGAGCCACGCGTAGATTTGCGAGGCCTTCGCGGGATCGGTGGTGTGAATGGAACCGCAGCCGCAAAGATAGCGGCAATTGAAGTCGCGCAGATACATGCCGAGGCCGATCCACAGTTGGGAGATCACCGAACCGTCGCGGTAGTCCGGATGCACGCAGCTCCGGCCGATTTCGACGGCTTCGCCTTCCAGGTCGTAGATGCCGCTCAGGTTGAATTCGTTTTCCGAGTAGAGGCCGTCGTGCTCTTTCGCAACGCTGGAGCGCAGCACGCGGTAGGTGCCGACGATCATGTTATCGCGGGCTTCGTCCACCACGATCAGGTGATCGCAGAGGAGATCGTATTGGTCGCGGTCTTTCTGAGTCGCGTGGGACTCGGGCAGACCCTGTTGTAATTCCAGGTTAAAAATTTCGTAACGCAAAGAGAGCGTGCGTTCGATTTCGAGTTGGTTCTGTGCGAGGCGCACTTTCAACTGACGCTTCGCTTTCTCTGTTTGTACCGATCCAGACATGATTTCCTCGCCTTTGATTGGAGATTGTTTCTTTTGGAACATAACTTTCGTCGCGCATCAATACAAAATCATTACACCGGCTTGAAATTTGGGTGAATCAACCGTGGCGAATGTTACGGATTGTCGCTATCTGACGTATTGTTACCGCATGTGAATCGTCTCAGCCGGGCAGGCGCACCTTAAACAGCGCTCCGCCGCGCGGCGCGGCCTCGACCCAGACGCTGCCGCCGTGCAGGCGCGTAATCTGCCGCACGATGCTCAGGCCGAGGCCGGTGCCGCCCTGTTCCCGGGAACGATCTTTGTCCACGCGAAAGAAGCGCTCGAAAATCTTTTCGCGCAGGTCCATGGGCACGCCCGGGCCTTCATCCTCTACTTCAAAGATCGTGGCCTGGTTGTTTTCGCGGCGAATGCGCACCTGGATGGTGGAGTTCGCCGGCGAATAGCGCGAAGCGTTGGCGATGAGATTCAACAGCAGATGTTCCAGCAAGAGCGGATCGGCGTCGATGCGCCGTCCCCTGGGTGAATCGATGGAGAGGGTCTGTTCCTTTTGTTTGAGCGTGCCTTCGACGAGGATCTCAATGCCGTTCAGAAATTCGTCGAGGTCCGTCACCCTGGGATTAAACGGAAACGACCGGGCTTCCAATGAAGCGATGGTTACCATGTCCTCAATGATCGCTTCCATGCGTTCGACGTTGCGCAGGACGCCCTTCAAGAACGAAGTTTGCGGCTGCCGGTTTTCTTTCGCGATGAGCGTCTCCGCATAACCGCGGATGGACGTGATCGGCGTCTTGAGTTCATGCGAGGCGTTTTGCAAGAAGTCTTCGCGCAGGCGGCGGGTGTTGTACTCCTGGGTGCGATCCTGCACCAGGATGAGATGCAGCTCCACCTCTTCGCCGGTGCGCACGGGATACTCCTGCACCCGGTAGTGATTGTGGCCGTGATGCATTTCGAAGACCTGGCGCCCGTTACCGTCACCATTACTGTTACCGTTCGCGCCGTTCGAATGCTCTGCCTGCATAATGTGATGCGCGAACTCCAGCAGCTCGCTGTTCGCGATGGCCTTGAAGTAGGGTTTGCCGGTGGCCGCGGGCTGGACCAATTGCCCTGGCAGGGCCGGGTTCTGGTAGACCACGATGCCCTGGCGATTCAGGCAGAGGACTCCCTCGCGTAAGGCGCCGAGAAGTGAACTTAAGAGTTCCTTTTCGAGTTTCATGCCTGCCAGTTCGGTATTGAGGCGGAAGATCAAATCATCCAGGGCCGTGGAGACCGCGTCCATTTCCAGGATCTGTGTTTTCTTTAAGAACGACGGTCCCGATTGCGGAAACTGGCGAATGCGTCGCAACAGGGCTTCGAGGGGCAACGTCAGAGTCCGCGACGCGGACAGCGAAAGGATGAGCGTGAGTGCGAGGGCGCCCGCGAAGAGCAGGGTAAACGCCCGCGGCGAATCCTGGATGAGGTTCCAGAGATTAAAAAACAGGAACAGCCCACTGGTGAAGATGGCAATCACCACCAGGTGGATGAACAGAATGCGAAAAAAAATGCTGCGCATGGGGCGCGAAAGCGAACGAACCGCGGCGATCAATCGCCGCGGAAACGATAGCCGACGCCGCGCACGGTTTCGAGGCGGCTCTTTTCATCTCCGAGTTTTTCGCGCAGGCGTTTGATGTTCACGTCCACCGTGCGGTCGGAAACGTACACATCGCGGCCCCAGACCCGATCCAGGAGGCGGTCCCGGGTAAAGGCGATCTCGGGGTTTTCCATGAAGAGCTTGAGTAACTTGTATTCAATTAAAGTTAGATCGGCCAGGGCCTCGCTTACGAGTACACGGTGGGCGGCGGTGTCCATGGTGATGCTGCCGATGGACAGGTTGCCCGAGCGCGACTCTTCGCCTGCCGGCCGTGTCTGGCGCCGCAAAACGGCTCGCAGACGGGCAATGAGTTCCCGCGGCGAGAACGGCTTGCGTACGTAATCGTCCGCGCCGATCTCCAGGCCGAGCACGGCGTCGGTCTCCCCCGAGCGCGCCGTCAGCATGATGATGGGCACTTCGCTGTACCGCGCCTTCACCTTTTTGCAGAAGTCCAGGCCGTTGATGCCCGGCAGCATGAGGTCCAGGATGATGGCATCCGGCAGGGACCGTTCCAGACGATTCCAGGCGTCCAGGCCGTTGTCCGAGACCGTTACGAGAAAGCCTTCTTCTTCGAGGTTGTAGCGAATGATGTCGAGGATGTCGGTCTCGTCGTCGACGACGAGGATGCGATATCCGTTGAGGGTGCGGCTGTCCTGCCGGCTGCGATCATCGCCGGCGGGTTGCTCCGCTTTTTCGGTTGCGTTCTTTTCCGTCACTTTTTCCGTCACAGACATTTCATATTTTCCTGCGCGGGACCACGATGTGGATACTTTATTACAAATCGATGACAACGCAATGAATAAAGCGATGAAATGGCAGGTTCGACAAAAGAAGGACCGTGGCGGAAGTTGAGGCCGGAAGGAAGGTGAGCGGGCGAAGGGACTCGAACCCTCTCCAGAAGCTTGGAAGGCTGCTGTGCTACCGTTACACTACGCCCGCGAAAACCGGCAAAACCGGTGCTTCGCAGCCAGAATCGGCCATCGAAGCGCCTCGTCAACTCTTTACGTCCCAGGGGGATTTGCCACAGAGGCGCAGAGGGCACAGAGAGTGGGCCAATCTTCTCGTTGGTTCGCAATGGTTGGGGTTGATCAGTCTGATCCAACCCTCGGCCATTCGGCCAGCCAGCCAACCAAACTACGCTGACTCTCTGTGTCCTCTGCGCCTCTGTGGCAAAAACAATTACTTCACGGCAGCGTGGCCTGTTGTTTGTAGTTGATCTCGAAGATGTCGTGGGCCGAGTTTCGAAAGCCCGAGAAGAACGCGACCGAGATGCCCATATAGTAGTATTCCTGGCTGGCCATGGCCTTTTCGAGAAAGAGGGCGACCTCGTCGCTGGTGATGGAGACCGGATGCACGCGGCGGCCGTCTTTCTCCATGTAGAGACCCTCCCAGATGTTGCCAAACGTACCCTCGCGCTGGAGCCGGAGGACACGGCCGTAGAGTGAAAAATTCCGCCGGGCGCCGCTGGGTTTTACCCGGAGCACCGACGGCAAACCCGGGGGCGGCGTCTTGATCCAGGGCCGCGCGTCCACGATCTGCCATTCGTCGCCGAAGGTCGGCAGATCATAACGCACGAACATGACGTTGCCCTGGTTGGCCCGCAGGAAGTTCACGAGCAGCTCATCGTCATCCGCGAGCTCAAACGGAACCACCTCGATGGTCGGCGTGTAACACTCCTCATCGCAGGATTCGACGCCGTTGTAGCCCGCCACTTCGACCGTGCCGACCCAGTTCGTGAAGACGACCCCGGCCTTTTCCAGGTTCTTGAGCCGAACCACCGCGAATCCGTCCGAGCCCTCGTACTTCGTGCCGGTTTGCTGCGTGGCCTGCTTTTGCTGGCCGGCGACGGGGGCCGCCAGAAGACAGAATCCGGCCATGGCGAGGGCGAGCAGGGGGGCGCGACGGCCGGGCCGGGTGGATTTGTAAGAGTTCCTACATTTGCGCATGGGGCTGGGGTTATTATCGGACGATGGGAGGGGATTTCAAGTGCGATAAGCGTCCGCCGCGACCCGGGAGCGGGACGTCCGAAGTTTCTGATTCGCATCGACACGATCCCTTCATCATACTATCTTAGCCCCAATGACCAACAACCAGATCCTCCGCGAAATTCAGGGGACCACCGTGCCGGCCCTCGGCTTCGGCACCTGGCAGATCGACGGCCGGGCGTGTCAGGAGGCCGTCGAGGCCGCCCTGGCCATGGGCTACCGGCACATCGACACGGCCCAGGTCTACGAAAACGAGGCCCAGGTCGGTGCCGGCCTGGAGGCGGCCGCCGTCCCACGCGGAGACATCTTCTTAACGACGAAGGTCTGGATGTCCCAGCTCACGCCGGAGAAGGTCCGCTCGTCCACCGCGGAGAGCCTGGAGAAACTGCGCACGGACTACGTCGATCTGCTGTTGGTCCACTGGCCCAATGCGGACGTGCCGCTCGAACAAAGCCTGGAGGCCATGTTCCAGCTCAAGCAGGACGGCCGTACGAAACACGTCGGCGTCTCGAACTTCCCGACGGCCCTCGTGGATCGTGCGCTGAACGTGGACCGCATTTTCTGTAACCAGGTGGAGTTCCATCCCTTCTTGAATCAGGAGAAGTTGCGCCGCCAGGCCGAAGAACATGATTTTCTGCTCACGGCCTACAGCCCCCTCGCGCGCGGCAAGGTTCTGAAGAACGAAAGTTTAGAAGAGATCGGCGAGAAACACGGCAAGTCCGCGGCCCAGGTGACGTTGCGCTGGTTGTTGCAGCAGGAGCATGTCGCCGTCATTCCCAAGGCGTCGAACGACAAACACCGGCGCGCGAACCTCGACGTCTTCGACTTCGAACTCACCGCCGCCGACATGCAGGCCGTGCAGAACCTCGACGCCGGCCGCCGACTCATCAACCCCGGCTGGTCGCCGCAGTGGGATTGAAGAACTTTCTACTCCGAGGAATTCGTACCTTCGGTCCTCGGAGTCAACTTCCGTTCCCCGCAAAACACTTGATCGTCACGACTCGCGCCGCAACCTGTTCGCGTGAACGTCTCTGAACTCATCCAACTCGACTTCGAACACGCGGGCACCGTAGACCCGGCCGCCCTCGCGGATGAGGCCGTGCGCGCCGCTGAGTTGCTCGAGTCCCGGGGCGGGCCGGGCAACGACTTTCTCGGCTGGATCGATCTGCCCGCGAACCTGGGCGATTCGGACCTCGCCGCCGTGGAAGCGGCCGCGGCGCAGATTCGCGAGGCCGGGGCGCTCGTGGTCGTCGGCATCGGCGGCTCGTACCTCGGCGCCCGGGCGGTGCTCGAAGCCCTGCGTTCGCCGTTCGATCCCGGCTTTCCCGTGTACTATGCCGGCCACCACATGGACGCGGCCTATCATCGCGACTTACTCAAACATCTGGCGGGCAAACGTTACGCGGTGAACGTCATTTCGAAGAGCGGCACCACCACGGAACCCGGGCTGGCCTTTCGATTTCTATGGAAGGATCTCGCCGCGCGTTTTTCCGCGGACGAATTGCGTTCGCTGGTCTTCGCCACGACGGACGCGCGCAAGGGCAGTCTGCGCACCCTGGCCGATCGGCAGGGGCTCAGCACCTTCGTGATTCCCGACGACGTCGGCGGTCGCTACAGCGTGTTTACGCCCGTGGGACTACTGCCCATCGCCGCGGGGGGCGCCGACATTCGCAAGTTGATCGCCGGCGCGCGGGCCATGCGCGAATTCTTAGCTGCAAATCAAAAGAACTTTGACGCCAACCCGGCGCTCCGCTACGCCGCGTATCGCAATTCCTGCTACCGCGACGGCAAAAAGATCGAAATCATGGCGTCGTACAACGGCGCCCTGCATTACGTGCACGAGTGGTGGAAGCAACTCTACGGCGAGTCCGAGGGCAAAAACGGCAAGGGCATCTTCCCGGCGTCCGTCGATCTTTCCACCGATCTGCATTCGATGGGGCAGTGGATGCAGGACGGCGAGCGCACGATCTTCGAAACGGTACTGGACGTCGAAAACGTCGCCGGTCCGAGCATCGAAGCCGCGGAAAGCGACGACGACGGCCTGAACTATCTGGCCGGCCGCGAACTGAATGCCGTCAATCGTACGGCCCTGGCGGCGACGCTCTCCGCCCACGCCTCGGGCGGGGTGCCGTGTTTGCGCTTGCAGCTCAGGCAAATCGACGAGGGCGTAATCGGCGCGTTGTTGTACATGTTCGAATACGCCTGCGGTGTCTCCGCCTACATGCTCGGGGTGAATCCGTTCGATCAGCCGGGCGTAGAAGCCTACAAATCGAAGATGTTCCAACTCCTGGGGAAACCGGGACACTAACATCATATGTTTACACTCTACGGACAGATCGACTCCGGTAACTGCTATAAGGTGCGGCTGATGTTGCATTACACCGGCCGGAAGTACCGTTACGTCGAGACGAACAGTTTCGCCGGTGAAACCCGGACCCCGGAATTCCTGGCGAAGAATCCCAACGGCAAGGTCCCGCTGCTGGAACTGGAAAACGGCGAGTTCCTGCCGGAGTCCAATGCGATCCTCTGGTACCTGGGCCGGGGCAGTGAGTACGTTCCCGAGGACAGCCTGGAGCAGGCGCGCGTGCTGGAGTGGATGTTCTTCGAACAGTACAGCCACGAACCGAGCATCGCCGTGTCCCGGGCCATGATTCTGCGCGGCGAAGCCGAAGAACGCGCGGCGGTGCTCGCGGAAAAACAGGCGGCCGGACGCAAGGCCCTGGCAGTGATGGACCAACACCTCGCCGTGCGCGAGTACTTCGCCGCGGAACGTTTTACGATCGCGGACATCGCATTGTACGCGTACACGCATAACGCCCACGAGGGCGGCTTTGATCTGGAACCCTACGTGAACGTGCGGGCCTGGCTGGCTCGCTGTTCGGCGCGGTCGGGACATTTCCCCATTGAAACACCGGAAGGTTGACGGTGCAGAGCTTTCGCAAGAACACCACGTACACGTACTTCTTTCTCGGTGCCGCCGGCATCTTCGGCGCCATTGCGTTCTTCGAATGGTATCACGGCGGGCGCATCTCCCCGATTCTCATCGGCGTGGGCGCGGCCTGGCTCCTGGCGGCATTCTGGGGGCGGGGCACTTTGTTAGTTGTCGACAATGAAAAGTTAACGGCGAACCTCGGCATGTTCACGAAGAAGACCATGCGCCTGGGTGATATCAGCGAGGTGCGGCCGGACGGGAAAAAACGGGTAATCCACGTCGCCGGGAAGAACTTCGACGGCAAAAAGATCAAGTTCAAGCTGCAACTGGCATTGGTGGACCCGCGAGACCGCGGGGCGTTCGTGGAACGTATGGAAGCGCTCGCGAAACGAGTGAAGAAAGATTGAGCCCCGGCCCCCCGGCGTCCCTTTACTTCACGCTCAGTACTTCCACTCCGTTCCAATCATCCGGCACGCCTTTTTCGTGGTAGATCTTACAGCGCCGCCGATACAGGCGCACCGCGAGATCGTCGGGATTTTTTTCGTGAATGTCCTGAAAGAGCTTCGCGGCCTCTACGAAGTCCCGCCCGCGATAGACCCGGCTCGCCTCTTCGAACGTCGAGCGGGTTTCGAGTTTCAGTCGCCGGGTGTCCGCCGGTTCGGCGTCCAGGATTTCGATGATGTCCACCGGGTCGGTCTTGCCTTTCACCTGGACGCGGTCGAGGATCCGATACTCGAAGTCCTCGCGATTGGCGGCTTTCGCAAAGGTGTGGCCGCTGACGATTAGTGAAGCGCCGTAGATTTTCGTGAGGCCTTCCATGCGCGCCGCCAGGTTGACCGCGTCGGCGATTACCGTGCCTTCCATGCGGTTCGCCTCACCGATTGTACCCAGCATCAACGTGCCCGTGTTTACACCGATGCCCGTGCGGACGTCGTCCTGTCCGCGGCTCCGGCGTTCGTTGTTGTACCGGGCAAGAGCCTGGTGCATGGATGCCGCCGCCCGCAGGCCGTCCTCGGGCGTGGGAAAGAGCGCCATGATGGCGTCCCCGATGTATTTATCGATGAAGCCGTTGTGTTCGCGCACCACCGGGCCGACGAACGAAAGATAGGTGTTAATGAACTCGAAGTTTTCCTCGGGCGTCATGCTTTCGGAGAGCGACGTAAACGATCGAATGTCCGAGAACAGTACGGTCATCTCTTTCAGGATGTTGTCGCCTAATTTCACATTAACGATACTTTCGACGCCCAGCAGGCGCAGAAATTCCGTGGGCACGAAGAGACTCGAAGCGCGGTTGAGTTCGATCTGCGCCTGGTAGAGCCGGGCGTTCTCGATGGACGAGGCGATCTGGGACGAGAGCATGTTCAGGACTTCGATGCGTTCGTTCGTGAACGCGCCCGGCGTACCGGCGTTCTCCAGGTAGAGGACGCCGATGAGTTTGCCCTGTAAGATGATGGGCGCGCCCAGGACGGACCGCGGTCGGATCTCGCGAATGTAGGGATCGGCGGCGAAGTTGCCGGCGCCGTCTTCCCGGGACGCGTCGAAGAGGACGACGCTTTCCCGTGTCCGCTCCACGTACTGAACCAGGGAGCGCGGCAGGTCCTCGGCGGGTTGGATGTCCTCCAGCGGAAGGGCCTGAAGCACCTTCGGCTCGCCGCTCTGCACGTGCATCTCCGCTTCGATGTTCAATCCCGGCGCCTGATTTTTCTTGCCGCCGCCGCGAGTCAGCAGCAATACGCCCCGTTGTGCTCCGGCGTTTTCCATGACGATGCGCATCAATTTCTGTAGAAGCTCGGCGAGCTGAATTTCCCCGGCGATGGTCTGGGACGCCTTGATGACCGACTGCATGTCCAGCGCCGAACCGCCGCTTTCCTGGGTGATCGTCATGCTGGTCGTGGTATCGTCGGGATCGTCGGGGGCGATGTCCGCGCTTGTTTCGTCCGGTACACCCGTGGCCTGGACCGTCGGCGTGGCGCCGGCGGAACTTGCGGCGAAACGACTGCGGATGAGTTCTTCGTGACTCAGTTCAATCTCACTGGCCTTCGCCGTGGCCCGACAACGGACGTAGGCCCGGCGGGCCTCGCCCAGGTAAATTGCCGCGAAGCGAGTCTTTGCGAGGTCCAGGTAATAGGCGGCGGCAAGTTCGTTTGCCAGGCCCTCGTGTAGGACATACTCGTTCGCGCGGGCGGATGCGACCGCCCGATCATAAAAATCCATGGCCCGGCCGTGATCCTGATGCACCCGGGCCAGCTCGGCCTCGAGCAGTTCGAACATGTGCTGAAAATTTTCCGGGCAACGTTCGGCATATGTGCCCAGGGTAAAGCGCAGATCTTCGATTTCTTGCGGCAAAGACTTACGCCGGCCGCCCTTCGCACGTTGCAACTCCTCACCGAAGAGATGCGTAAGCGAAAGGGCCAGGTAAAAGCGCAACACCAGCGGCGCATACGAGCCGGTGACGGCACTTTCGTACTTCGCGGCCTGCGCGGCGAAGTCCCGGGCCTGTTCGTGATTGCCGAAGAGCGTCGAAAGAACGGTGCGGCTCAGATTTACGTAGTACAAAGCATTCGCGTTGCCGGTACGTTCCCATTCCGGAACGACGTCCTGTTCCCGGAAGCGATCTCCGGAGAGGCGCGCTTTGTTGCGGGATCCGCCCTGCATGTTGCGGATGTACTGCCAGTTGAGATCGTTCAAGGCGAGCATGTTGGACTGGCCGGTTTTGTACAGGGCGTTGTAGTACTTCTCCATGCTGCGGTCCACGGAACTGAGCTTCTTTGTTCCGGCCCACAGCGGTGTGGCGTTGATGGTGTAGATGCAGAGCGCCACGTAGGGCAGGTCGCCGGTCTCAAGGCCGCTCTGGTAGGCCTCAAGCAACACGGCTTCTTTTTGCGAAACGTGGTGTCGCCAGTGATGCATGCTGGACGCGAAGAGATACAACACGCGGCACTTAAGCTCCTGGGCGCCCAGTTCTTCCAGCAGGTCCACGGCCACGCGGCCGAATTCGTAGCCGCGGTCCGGATCGTCCAGCATGCCGGCGCAGAGCATACCGTAGGCGGCGTAGGCGTAAGCCGAGGGTTTCGCGTTCCCGTACTTCAGCGAAATCAGAATCATGCGGGCAATGAGCACGGGAAAAAGATTCGAAGACAGGACGTAGGCCGGCATACCCAATTGCATGAGGATGCGCAGCGTGGCGTTTTGCAGTTCCTGAGCGTCGGGATCCAGGCGCGGCAGCGAGAGCAGGCTCTGCGGCGCCTTGCGCTTGAACTGCGCGGAAACCCGGCTCAGCTCCGAGCGCGCCGTGGCCGCGGAAGGATTCGCGCTTAACTTCATGCCGAGAGTACCTAAGGTATCCAGGGCCTCGATACCTATGCGCACGGCTTCCTCGGGTTCGTTGCGACCGGTGGCCACGTCGATCTTGATCTCGTAGATGCGCAGTTTTTCCAGCGGTCGTTTCGCGCGATCCAGAACCACGTCGAAAAACTTTTCCGCCCGGCGCAGGTCGTTGACGACGTAGTAGGTCTCGCCCAACTCGCGGTTCAGCGCGAGAAAGACATCGTAGAATCGGGTGGCGGCGTCCGCGGGCAACAGCTCAAGGCCGATGTGAAACAAGCGCAACGCGCCTTCGTAGGCGGTGGCGTCTTTGGCCTTGCGACCGGCGCCCAGGTTGAATTCGGCGAGCTGTACGCGTTCGTCCTCGTCGCGGATGAGATTGCGGCCCAGGTTCCAGTGATTGACGATGTCGACGAGCTTCTCGTCGCGTTCCTCGTACGAAACGTTCGCAACATAGAGCCGGCCGATGCGCAAGTGCAGTTCTTCTTTTTCGTCGTCGTCCAACAGAGCGTAGGCGGCCTGCTGGACACGGTCGTGCAGGAACGCGTAGCCCACGGCGGCGGCGGCTTCGGCGTCCGTCCCTTCGGCGACGTACTTGTAGGCGTCGTCCCGCGGAACCAGGAAGCCTTCTTTCAACGGACGTTCCAACAACTGCGCCGTTTCGAAGTACGATCGTTCGAAGGCCAACGACAGCATGCGCAGATCGAAACGCGCCCCCAGGGCGGCCGCGATCTTGAGCACGTCCCGGGAACCGGCGTCCAGTTTGCGCAGCTTCGCGAGCAGGAGTTCCAGGATGTCATCGGAGAGGCCGCGCGCCTGGATTTCGTAGAGATCGTAATTCCACTGGCCGTTGGAGCGATCCAGGCGGACGAGATCTTCCTCGGCCAGGCTTTTTAAGAATTCGTTTACGAAGAACGGGTTGCCGTCGGTTTTCTTGAAGATGAGCCGGGTGAGATCGTCGCAGTCTTCGGCGTTCTCCAGACGCAGCGTATCGGCGGTAATGGCGGCGACGTCATTCAACCCCAGGGGGACCAGCTTCAGGTCCTGAATCGTCGCTTTGTTCAGGCGCATGTCTTCGAGAGCGAGCATGAGCGGATGGGCGTCGTTCACCTCGTTGTCGCGGTAGGCGCCGATCAAAAAAAGATGTCCTGCGTCAGGATCCGTCATCAGCAATTTCAGAAGGTTCAACGTCGCCGAGTCGGCCCATTGTAAGTCATCGAGGAACACGGCCAGGGGATGATCCTCCCGGGCGAAGGCGCGCATGAAACTCTGGAACGTGTTCACGAAACGGTTGCGGGACTCCGTGGGCGGGAGCTCCGGCACCGCCGCCTGCTCGCCGACGATGTGTCCGACTTCCGGAATAACCTCGATGATGACCTGGCCGTTGCGACCGAAGGCTTCCACCAGGCGTTCGCGCCACTCTTCGATCTGCTCCGCGCTTTCCGTTAAGATCTTCTGAACGATTTCTTGAAAGGCCTGAATGAGCGCGCTGTACGGGACGTCGCGTTTGAATTGATCGAACTTGCCCGAGATGAAGTAGCCGCCGAGCTTCGCGATGGGTTTATGGATTTCGTTGATGAGCGCGGACTTGCCGACACCGGAACGCCCGGCGACGAGCAGCATCATCACGTCGCCCCGGGCCGAACGATCAAAACTTTCAAGCAGAGCAGTGGTTTCTTTGTCCCGGCCGTAGAGTTTCTGCGGGATCTGAAAGACCTCGGAGAAGTCGCGCGTCCCCGCTTGAAAACTCGCGCCGAACTGTTCGAGGGCCGCCAGGCCGCCGTCCGCCGTGTTCGCGCCGCCGGCGGATTCCACGGCCCTGAGGCAGGCCTCGAGGTCCGCGCGCAAACCGAAGGCGCTGCGATAACGATCTTCGGCGTTCTTCGCCATTAACTTTGAAAGAATAGCTCTTAGCGGCGAGGGCACGGGGGCGTTGTTCCGCGCGGCCAGCACCGGCGGCGCCGGCTCCCGGGCAATGTGGTTGTGCACCATGGACATGGGATCGGAGTCGTCCCCCGCGCCGGCGAACGGTGTTTTGCCGGAGAGCATCTGATAGAACGTGGCGCCCAGGCTGTAGAAGTCGGCGCGATAGTCGACGGGGCGATTCATGCGTCCGGTTTGTTCCGGCGACATGTAGGCCAGGGTGCCCTCGAGTTTGCCGGGCGTCGCCGCCGACGGAGTTTCCCGGGAGATGCGCGAGGCGATGCCGAAGTCCACGATCTTCGCGGTGCCGCTCTCTTCGTGAAGGATGACGTTGTCCGGTTTGATGTCTTTGTGAACGACGCGGGCGGCGTGCACGGCACCCAGGCCGTCGGTGAGCGCCATGGCCACGCGCAGAAACTCGCCCAGATCCAGAGTGCGTTCGCGGAGGACTTGCGCCAGGGAGCGGCCGTGAAAGTCCTCAAGAATGAGGACGAGGCCGTTGCGCCAGGGTTCCAGGGCGTGATAGGCTACGACATGGTCGTGCCGGATGTCCTGGGCGATTTCGAACTCGCGGCGCAGGCGGGCAAGTTGCGCGGGTGAAGGATGGCGCGTGCGATTCGTCTTCAGCAGTACGGCCGCCGAATCTCGCTGGCGGACGGCGCGCACCACGAGGGACTCTTTGCTTTCGTAGACGGTCTCGCGGATGTTGTAACCGGGAAGATCGATCATATTGCTCAGGTCAAGTCTGCCGGTCGGGGGTTATTTATCATTACGTTTTTTCTAACACTTTCCTGACATAAGTAAGGGTGCAGGGCGAACACTGTGACAAGAGGATGCTGTACGCCTTTTAACGATCCGCTCACACGGTTGGTGGCTTTCTTGTCGACGGTTTCGTGAAATATGTTCTCGTCTGGCATGAAACTCGGCTACCGCTTCGTTATTGTATTCGGAATCATATTAATGGTGGCGGCGACCGGCTTCGCATACAACGTCTGGAGTCTCATGAGTGTTCGCCGCAATCTGGTGAGCATCTACGAGTCCAGGCTCATCGGTATCGATTTGCTCATCGAGGCGGATCGCGACGCCTACCAGGCCAGCCTGGGACTGAGTCGCTGGATGCTGGCCCTGGCATCCCGGGAGAACGGTGCGGCCGACGCCGTCGCCATTCAGGAAAACCAGGCGCAGGTGCTGGAGCGATTCGACGGCTTCGTCACCGCGCGCCAGGCCGGCGTTAAGTACGCCGACAACGCGGACGAGGTGCGTGCGAATATTGCGCAGTTTCGCGAACAGTATCCTGAGTGGACGGCTGAGTCCGCGCGGCTGCAACAACGGATTCGTGCCGGGCAGTTCCAACCGGCGCTGGCGCTGTACTCCGGCGAATACCGCGACAAGTTCGAAGCCATGCGCACGACCCTGGACCTTCTCACCGTGCAATCCCTGGAGGAAGCCCGCGACGAGTATGATCAGAGTCTCGCCTCTATGAACGCGCAGTTGCTGACGGCGGGCATTACGGGCGGGACCATCGTCCTGCTCTCCATCATCATGGCCTGGGTGCTTACGCGTTCCATCACGCGTCCGGTCTATACGGCCGTGGACATCACGAACGAACTCGCGGGCGGCATGATGGACACGGCGATTCCGGAACATCGCGGCGATGAGTTCGCGGATCTCTTTCAGTCCCTGCGTAACTTTACGGAACGCGTGGGGCGTGTGATTCGCGAGGTGAAAGAGACCGCCGCGAACCTGGCGGTTTCCGCGGAAGAAATGACCACCGCCGCGGCGCGCTTTTCGGACTCGTCCCAGAACCAGGCGTCTTCCACCGAGCAGATCTCGGCCACGATCGAAGAGATTTCGGCCGGCCAGGAGAACGTGGCCGCGAGCGCCGGAGATCAGGTCGCCCTCATCGATTCTCTGAGTCGGCGCATCGACGAACTTTCCCGGCTCATCGATCAAATGAGTGAGCAGTTGAGCAGTCACATGTCCCTGGCGCGGGAGGTCCTGGAGCTGGCTCAGACCGGCAAGGATTCTCTGCAGGGCATGACCGAAGGCATGCGAAGCATTAATAGTAGCTCAGACGAAGTTACGGAAATCGTCGGCATCATTTCGGGTATTTCGGAACAGATCAACCTGCTGGCACTGAACGCCGCCATCGAGGCCGCTCGCGCCGGAGAGGCCGGGCGGGGGTTCGCCGTGGTGGCGGATGAGATCGGGCGCCTGGCCGACAAGACGGCGTCTTCGATCAAGAACATCAATTCGCTCATCAAGGCGAACAGCGATGAGATTACGGCCGGCCTGGCCAACGTCGAGGGCTCCGTGAACGTGGTGGGTCGCATCATCCAGGGCGTGGATCAGATCGGTAATATGCTCTTTGAACTGGATGCCCACATGAAAAGCCAGCTCGACGCGAACACGGAGGTGAACCGCGAGGCCGGCCATGTCCGGGAGCGCGCCGACGAAATCAAGAACGCCTCCACCGAACAAAAGGCCGCCGTGCAGGAAATCGTCCAGTCCATCTCCACCATCACCGAGACGACGACCACGGTTGCTGCCGGGGCCGAAGAAATGGCCGCCGCCGCGCAGGATGTGGCGACCATGGCCGAGAACCTGAACAAGCGCGTGAACTTTTTTAAGACATAGCCGGCGGTTCCCGGCGGCCTATCCGCGCTTGACCGTGAAACTAACTTCCGATAAACGGAACATTGTGAAGTGTTCGGTTCCACTGCGTCGCCTGGTCGTCTGCGTGTGCCTGGCGAGTTCTCTGCCGTTCTGTGGCCAGGCGCGCGACGGCATTGTTGAGGGCGCCCAACGCCTGGACCTGCTGCCGCATCTGTACTACCGCGACGACGTGCACGAGGTTTCGCAAGATGCAACGCCGTCGTTCGAAGATTGCGGCGCGGCGCCCTGGGTGAGGTTGATCGACGCCGGCGATCGCATTCGACGTACGCGCGCCCCGGAGCTCTTTCACCTCTGCTTTCGTCCGGAGGAGCTCCCGGTAACTTCGCGGCAGGCGTCCCTGTTTGCCGGCCGGCTCTGGGCGCGATTTACGGTCTATGCCGACGACGTGCGGCTGTACGCGGCCCGGCCGCCGGTGGAATCGTTGCACTTCACCTGGCATCTCGTCTCCGTTCCCGCCGACGCGCGGGTCATCGGCCTGGACGTCCGGCACCGTTCCGATCAACTCTTTCAGATCCGCGACTTCGCTTACGGCGATGAAACGGCCCACGTTCTGTATCTCATTCGTTCGCAGCTGGACCTCGTGAGCTTCGGCATCATGTTCGTGTTGATCGGTTTGTTCGTCGGCGTGTTGACCGTCGTGGGTCGCGGTGAGCGCCGGGCCGTGGTCGCCTTCGATGCTCTCAGTATCTCGGTGGGTGTGTACACGATCGCGCTGTCGGACGTGAGTCGTTTGATTGTAGATGCGCCCGCCTTCTGGACGTGCCTGTTGTTCCTGGCGTTGTTCGCGATTCCGGTGGCCCTGGGCATCTTTACGGCGAGCGTGCTGGAAGAACGCCGTCGCCCGTTGGTACGCATCCTGTGGAAGATCCACCTCGCCCATGCCCTTGCGTTCGTCGCGCTCTTCGTAACCACCGGCCTGCAACATCAGTTCTGGATCGTACTCACTGTTTTTGTGATGTACCTCATCTCACTGACGATCTATCTCGTGCGTTCGGCGAAGCAGGCCGTGCAGGGCAGCAGTCGCTCGCGCATCTACTTCGCGGGCTTTCTCGTGTTCACGATTTTCACGGCCTACGATATTTTCGGCGGTTACCTGGCGGTGCTTCCCTGGCAGCGTTATACGTTTCATTGGGGCATGCTGGTATTCATCTTCGCCCTGGGTTACATTCTCGAACGACGCTTTCACGTGGCCCGCCGCGGCATCGCCGAACACGCGCGGGAACTGGAACGCATGAACGCGGCCTACGCGCGCTTCGTGCCGCGGGAATTTTTACGTTACATGGGCAAAGAGAGCATCGTCGACGTGGAGCTGGGCGATACCGTCGAGATGGAACTCACGCTGATGGTCACGGACATTCATTCGTTCACGTCGCTCAGCGAACGCATGACGCCGGAAGAGAACTTCGATTTCGTGAACTCGTACTTTCGCAAACTGGCGCCGATCATTCGCGAACACCACGGCTTCGTGGCGAAGTACATGGGCGACGGCATCATGGCGGCGTTCCCCGGGGCCGCGGAGTCCGCTCTGGAGGCGGCCATCGAAATCCAGAGTGTGCTTGCGGAGTACAACAAGTCCCGGCGGGCTCAGGGCCGGGATCCGGTGCAGACCGGCGTGTCCATTCACAGCGGCGTGGTGCGACTGGGCACCGTCGGTGAAGAGGAACGCATGCAGGGCGATGTCATGGCCGATGCGGCGAACACCGCGGCGCGGCTGGAAGGATTGACGAAATACTACGGAGCCCGCGTCGTGTTCAGCGGCCAGACGTTGTTTGCTCTGGAGGATCCGACCCGTTATCATTTCCGTATCCTCGATACGGTCATCGTCAAGGGCAAACAGGAACCGGTGTCGGTGATCGAACTCTTCGCCGATCCCGAAGAAGAAAACGCGAAACGCAAACTGGAAACGCGCGAGAACTTCGAGAAGGGCTTTCATCACTACCACGGCGGCGAGTTCCGGGAAGCCTGTGAGAGTTTTCGCGCGGTGCTCCGGCACAATCCGGACGACCTGGCGGCGCAGCAGTACCTCAAGCGCGCGGAGTACTTCGCCGAACACGGGACCCCGCCGGACTGGCAGAGCATCCAGATGTTCGAACACAAATGAACGAGAACGGACCCAAAGACTGCTGCCTCAGCGACACGAACGTCGAGGTGGTACGGAACATCGGCGAGCAGGGCAGTCTTGCGCGCTGTGGGCAGTGCGGGCGTTCGTTCTTGCGAGCACGCATGTTCTTCGACGAGATGTGCATCGATCCCCTGGACTATCGACTGTGGCAGGAGGTGGAACCGGACGTACGCCTCGACGCCTTCGACTTCAGTGATCGCGCGGGGGAGCGGGACCTGGCCGACTACATCATGAACCACAAGCCGTACTACGCCTGCAATACTTCGGCCGGCGGCGAGTACCAGAGAGTCGAATGAACTTCCTGCTGCGACCGGCCGCCCTGGCGCTGTTAACTTTTGTTGCCTGGAACCTTGTCCAGGAATTCGCCCTGTCCGCGGAACTGCGCTACCTGCGCGGCGGCGACCGTTTCGTGTGGAATCACAAGATTCACGAACTTCGTGCCGGTCGCCTCGAAAGCTACGAACTCTATATCCTGGGCGACTCCCAGACCATGAGCGGCATTCGTCCGGAGCTGCTCCGTAAGAGTTCCTACAACCTGGCGTTACCGTCCCAGCAGCCCGAGGGCATGCGCAGCCTGGCGGAGTATCTGCCGCAGGCGGGCGGCGGTGTGAGTAATGCCGGCCGTCCCATCGTACTCATCAACATCAACCCGTTCAACCTCTTCGAAAGCGAGGTGCGCCGATCGTTCCGTCACTACTACGGTCAGGAGCTGTTGCGCTACGACCTGGCCGGCGTTGCCGCGCGCAGCCCCGGATTGGTCGGCACGTCGGCGGGGGACTGGTTGCATCAGGTGTTGCTTTTTGTGCCGGCGTACCGGGCGAACTATGTCCTCGGTCCGTTGATCGGTCTCGGTGAGGCGGGGCTGTCGGATTTTCCGTTGTCGGAACTGCGACGCAAGCCGGAGCTGATCCCCGCCGCCGATTACGAGGAGTACCTCCGGGCGGCTCCGGGCCCGTTCGCGGAAATCGCGCAGCGCCGGGAACGGAACCGGCGCCTCGAAGATCGCCTGCGCTCCGACGGCGGTTTCTGGATCTGGAAAGACTACGGCGCGGCCGGTCCCGGGAGCGATCGTAGGAGTTCCTACAATTACGAAGACTGTCCGGCGCGTCCGGACCTGGATACGGCCGCCTCTCCCGGCTTCTACGTGTATCCGGATCGTCCGGCGTCCGCGGCGGCCTACCACGATCTCTTCGACTTTCTTCTAAAGAAAGGTTATCGCATTGTGATTGTGCAGCTTCCGTTCTCGCCCGGCTACGGCGGAATCGTGAATGAGGCCGCGGTCTATGCCATGCTCGATCGGCGCCTCGCCGAACTCACCGCCGACCGGCCGGAAATTCAGGTGCTGCCGCGGCCGCCGGCGGACACCATCCGCGCGACCGGCGGCTACTCGGATCTTACGCATCTTTCGGCCTGCGGGGCCACGGACCTCACGGAGTGGTTGCGCGATCGGCTGCCGTGAAGGCATGGGCGTCTCAGCTTTTCAGTGCTGCAAATAGTCAGCATCGCTGACTATTTTTACTTGAAATCATTCGGGTCGTTACGTTTATTCGTTTTGATCGGCGTGAGCGACGATCAGCTTCGTCAGGATGCGATGCAACTGATCGCTTTCCGTGCGATTCAGCGGCTTGAGGAACTCCTGCTGCGCAGCCCGGGCGAGTTTCCAGAGTTCTTTCAGGAGGTTGCGACCGGAACCGGTCAGATGAATCAGATTCTGCCGACGATCGTTCGTATCCTTGCGGCGCTCCACGAGCCGCGCCGCTTCGAGCTGATCGACCAGGGCCACCATGGTGGTACGGTCCACGCTCGCCCGGGAACCGAGATTGCTCTGGTTGATGGGGCCGCCGGCTCTGAGGATTTCCAGCAGTTGGAGATGCGCGGTGGTAAGACCGTATCGCCCCAGGCGGTCGTTCGTCGCCGTGCGGATCAGCCCGCCGGCGGTGTTGAGCAGATAGCCGGTCGTTTCAGAGAACAGGCGCACGGAAAACGAATCCATGACGAACAGCTTCGAGTCAGGAAAGCACGGCGCAATCATCTTTAGCACGGTCGGGAGGCCATGATGATCAAGAAAGTTGTAAAGACAGTCCGTGCCGAAATGATGAGCCCCACGCAGGGCCTGCTCATCGCCGATCTGAAACTCAATGACATGCCGGAGATCATGGATCCCTTTTTATCGTTCTCCGAATTCGAAATGGCCCAGCCTTTTTTTCCGCCGCATCCGCACGCAGGTTTCTCGGCCGTCACGTACATGTTGCCGGATTCCGAGAACGGTTTTCTCAATCGCGACAGCCGCGGCGATCGAATCGACATACGTCCTGGCGACCTGCACTGGACCGGCGCCGGCGCCGGTATCATGCACGAGGAAACGCCGCTCGTCCGCGGTGTCGTCGCCCACGGCCTTCAGATCTTCGTCAATCTGCGTTCGCATCGCAAGTGGATGGAGCCCCGCGTCCTGCACGTCGACGCGGCGGATATTCCGCTGGTCGCTCGCGACGGCATGACAGTGCGGGTCGTCGCCGGACGCTGGAAAGATGCGGAGTCGCCGCTCCGGCCACCGACCGAGGTGACGCTGCTCGATGTAGAACTCGAAGCGCATGCCGTGTTCGAGGCTGACGTCCTACCGGGGGAAGGACGATTCGCCTACGTCCTCGAGGGTCGGGTGGACGCGGGTTCCTCCGGTGAGACGGTGAGCATCGAGCGACGGGAGGCCGCGGGTTTTGCGGAAGCCGGCGAAGTGTTGCGCATCGTCGCCTCCGGTGACCGCGCGCGAGTGATCATCGCCGGCGGAGCGCCCCTGCGAGAACCGATCGTATTCTCCGGACCATTCTGCATGAATTCGCAGGAAGACATCCTTCGGGTACGGCGGGCTTTCCAGGCCGGCGAAATGGGTCAGCTCGAACGATCTTTTTAATGCCGGCGACGCTCGTTCTCGATTTTTGCTGCGACGTCCATCCAGACGGTTGGTCCGGACGAAAAACACATTGCCTGCCGTGCGGGGATGAGAGATGAAGTTCGCAGCGGAATTGCATGGCATCTTTTCGAACCATACCGGGCGTCGTCGTGGCGCTGGCCTTTGCCGTTACCCTGGGCGCTTCCGATCTGGCCGCGCAGCTCGTTCCGCAAACGAGTTCGTATCGCACGCTGAAGACCCAACACTTCCAGGTCCACTATCCCGGCGATCAAAAAGACTTCGCCCGCCGCGCCGGTCGCATCGCCGAACGCATTCACGCCGAGCTTGAACCGAAGTACCGCAGTGGAGCGGAGGACACGCACATCATCCTGGTCTACAGCACGGATGTAGTCAACGCCTTCGCGACGCCGGTGGGCATCGATACCATCGTCCTGTTCCTCGACAATCCGCGCCAGGGTTCGTTTTCGCGCTTTGATCTCTGGGCCGAGTTGCTGATTCGCCACGAGTATACGCACATCCTCTCGCTGCGCCAGTGGTCGCTGCAGGATCAGCCGGTGCTTACGATCCTGCGCTTCGTCTTCGGTGTGCCGCCGAACCTGCTGTCGCCGTTCGGCTTCATCGAGGGGGTCGCGGTATTCGAAGAAAGCAAAACCGGCACCGGCCGGATCCACGATCCCCTCACCGAAATGACGGTTCGCACCGCGGTCCTGGAAGATGCGTATCCCAGCCTGGCCGAAATCCTGAACGGTTCCCACCGCTGGCCCTTCGGCAGCCTCGGCTATCTCTACGGCGGTCGTTTGATGCAGTACATCGCCGACCGCTACGGCGACGAAGCCGTGCGCCGATACTGGCACAAAGATCATCTGCCGTTCACCATCGACTCACGGTTGAGCCCGGTGCTGCCGGTGGCTACATTGTATCGGGAATTTCGCAAAGCAGAGGTGGAACGTTACGAACAGGAACTCGACGAACTGCGCGCGCAGGGCATCACCGAGTTCGAGCGCCTTACGAACGACGGCTACACCAAAGAGTTTCTCTATGTGAATGCGGAGGGCGAAGTGGCCTACTTCGCGAGCCCGCGGGATCGTTTGCCCGGCCTGTACGTCCTCGAAGAAGACGGCGAGCAGGATCGCCGGCGCTATCTGTCCGCGACCAGAGGCTTTGCCGAGGGCGGCGAACGCAAGGTCTACAGTGAGGACACGTTCTTTCTGCCGGGCTTCGGCCTGCGCTACGAACTCTTCGACGGCGACGACTGGTTCTTCCTGGATCGCCTGCGTCGCGGTGAGAGCGGCCAGTATCCTTCACTAACTTCCGATGGGCGCAGGTTATTCTACGTCGGCCGTGACAACGACGAACGTTACCTGGCCACGGCTCAGTTGGATGCCGACGATGACCTCGTCGGTGAGCGCAGGATTCTCACCGTTCCTTTTACCGGCTTCATTCAATACACGGCCCTGTCGCCGGACGACAGCCGGCTCGCCGTCCTGGTGCGGGAGGGCGAGCGAGGTCAGGGCGCGCTCATGCTGTGTGATGTAAACACTCTGCCCCCGGAAGGAAGTCCGGCGGATTGTCGGGTGCTCGTGGGCGGGCCGGGCACCAAGATCCAGCCCCGCTTCTCGCCGGACGGCGCGGAGGTGATCTTTGCCTCGGACGTGGACGGCATCTATAACCTGTACTCCGTGGATGTTAACAGCGGTCGGGTGCAACGACTCACGCGGACGTTGACGGGGTTGTTTTTCCCGGCACCGTCCGGGGACTCGCTCTACGCCCTCGGCTATTTCTCCGAGGGCTACGACGTGGTGCGCCTGCGCAACGCGGACCTGTTGCGCGAGGAGGTGAGTTTGTTCGATCAACCCGTCCCGGGCGTCGCCGAGGACGCGTTGACGTACGACGGCCTGTCTCCGGTGGAAGGCGAAGAAGCCTGGGAGGAGTCCGGTTATTTTCCGCCGCTGGAGATTCGCCCTACGGTCCTCGGCCTGTTCGGCCCCATTTCGTCGCTGAACTTTGCCGTACTGGCGCGGGATCCCATGTTCCGCCATCTCTTCCTGGCCGGCGTCGGCGCCGCGGTGCCGGACCCGGTCGCCCTCGCACAGTACGACTACGCCCGCTTTGCCCTGGGGTTGAGCGCGTTCTACGCCACGAACAACTGGAAACGGCCCCGGCAGCCGGGCTGCCTGAACGACGAGGACCCGCTGCGCTTTCTGTGCGACGGTCGCTACTGGTTCTTCGAAGAGGCCCGGGGCTACGTGCGCTACACCGGTCGCGGTCGTTACACGGACGGTCAGATCCTCTTGGGATACGCTCATCAGAAGTTACGCAATGCGCGCCGCATTCGCGCAACCGAATACGACGCCCGGGATCTGAACCTGAGCGGGCCGTCGGCGCTGCTCACCCTGGGGCGCACGCACTACTTCCCGGAGTCGGTGTCGCCGGAATTGGGCTGGCGCCTCTTTGCGAGCACGGACTATTACACGAAACCGGAATCCACGGATAAGCCGGACCCGAACACCCGCCACGAGATCGAGTACGGCGTGGCCGAGGGCGGCCTGGCGTTGTATCTGCCGTCGTTCTTTTCTCATCACGTGAACTATCTCAACGGCTACGGCTACGGCAGCTACGGGCCGGACCGGCAACTGCAAAAGGTTCGCCTGAATCGTTTCGTCCGCGGCCAGGAGTACGACAAGGCCCCGTCCGATCATTCCGCCTTCGTGTTTACCTACGAGTACCGCTTTCCGTTGATCTGGCTCTCGCAGGGCCTGTTCGGTCAGAGTACCGGCTTTTTTATGTTCAACGGCGTGGGTGTCTCGCTGTTCTATGATTACGGCACCGTCTTTGATCGTAAGATCTACTCGGACTCGCCCTGGGCCGGGGCATACGGCGTGGCCTTTTCGTTTTCCATCAACGTTCTGTATTTAAGATTGCCCGAGTTAAAGCTAAGCATCGCTCGCGGCACGGGGCCGGCCGGGGAGACCCAGGTCTATCTTGCGTTCAACGCCGAGTTCGGAACCGGGCCCATCGTCGGCCACGATCACGCGAACCGCTACGATCCGGTGACGGCGCCGTACCGGCAGGGTTTCCGGGATCGAAAAGAGAACGCGGGCTACTGGCGCGATCGCTGGGCCGGCGGCGTGCTGGAGTGACGCGAAATCATACTCATTCGTGTGATTTTTTATCGATGCCACTTGCGGGAAAGTTCGAAAAAGTTTACATTAAGCTCCTTTTCTTCTTGATATTCTAAAAAAAGCACTTAGCGTCGCCCTCCGGCGAGGGTATATCATTGCATGTAACGACGCGGCTTCCGGCTTTCATTCGAATCTCTCTCTTATTCATATTTATACTTTTCGGTCTCGAAACGGAGGTGCATGCCAATGTCGGGTCTCCCGTCGCCGGCACTACACCCGGTCAGTTTTCCGTTAACGGCAACGGCGCTGCTGAATACATCATCCCCATTGAAGTCCCGCCAGGCACGAACGGCGTCGCTCCGAGCCTCAGCGTTAAATATGACAGTCAGCGTAAGAACGGTCTTGCCGGGGTAGGCTTTTCGCTCTCGGGAATCTCGGCGATCACACGTTGTCCGCAGACCATCGCCCAGGATGGTTTTCAGGGCGGGGTGACCGTCAGCGATATGGATCGCTTCTGTCTGGACGGCCAGCGGTTGATCGCAGTGGAGGGCAAGTACGGCGGCGACGGCACCGTGTATCATACGGAACGTGAGAGCTGGGCGAAGGTAGTCTCGCATCAGGACCAGAAAATCTGCAACGGTGTTTGTTCTTTTACGGTGACGACGAAGACCGGTATCCGCCAGGAATTCGGAAGCACGGAGGAATCACGCATTCAGCGCTGGCCGCAGTTTAAGGATGCGGTGATCGTCTGGGGCATTGCGCGGACCGTTGACCGCAACGGAAATTACGTCGATGTGCATTACTCGAACGATCGCGAGACGTCCCTGGCTCTCGTCGAGCGCATTGATTACACGGGTAACGAAAACAGCAAGGCTGAGCCCCGTCGTTCGGTTCGCTTTCAGTACGAAGAGCGGCCCGACGTTGTAACACACTACTCAGGTGCAAAGAGCGAGCGTTCCCGACGATTGCGAACGGTAAGTACGTACGTCGACGAATCTCTCGTGAAAGTATATCACCTGAAGTACAAGCAGAGTAGTTTTAACGGGCGCAGTCTGCTTACGTCGTTGCAGGAATGCGACGCGGACGAACGTTGCTTCGCGCCGACGACGTTTGAGTGGGCCAGTGAAGATTCGCATACGCCGACCTGGAACCAGGAGTTTGTTCTGCCGATGGAGCGCGGGCCGGCCGCCTGGGACGGCCAACACGCATTGTGGCTCAAGGACCTGCGCGGTACGGGCAGGCCGGACTTGCTCTATCTCAAGGACGATACGAAAGAATATTACAGCTTCTTCAACGGCAGCCGGGCGCCGGAGCTCTGGTTCGAGCGGAAGTACGACGTCCCGTGGGACGGTGACGATTCGCAGTGGATTCAGGACGTGGACGGCGACGGTCGCGTTGATTTTCTGTACCTCGCCGCAGGTACAAAAAAGTACTACTACGCGCGGAATACCGGAACGAAGCCCGGCAAAGAAGAACTGTGGTTCGAGCGGAAATACGATGTTCCGAGGACCGAAGGCGCAGACTTCCACTGGATTGAAGATCTGAACGATGACGGCCGCATGGATATTCTCTACAGGCGTAAGGATACCGGCGAGTACTGGGCCGCGCTGCAAAAGGACGATGGGAGCTTCACGGAACAGAGTCGCTGGCTCACGCGCTCTACGGATCTGCCGTGGGACGGGAAGAACTGCCAGTGGCTGCTGGACCTCAACGGTGACAATAAGCCGGACTTCGTGTACATCGAATTGCCGGACTCGAAGGCACCGCGCTACTGGGCCGCCCTGAATAACGGAAGTCGATTTGCGGATCTCAAAGTCTGGCTGGATCGCGGCGAGACCGGCGTGAAGGACGACACGATTCCCTGGAAAGGCGCGAATGCCAACTGGCTCAAGGACTTCACCGGTGACGGTCTTCCCGATGTGTTGTACGCGGGAGCGAAAGGCGGCGACCCGAGCGGCAACTACTACCTGGCCGTCAATACCGGCGACGGCTTCGCTCAGCGGGACCAGGTGGCTTTCCAGAGCGTGCAGGTCGGCTGGGACGGAAACAACTCGCAGTGGATCGATGATTTGAACGGCGACGGCCTGCTGGATTTTCTCTACAAGAAACGCGGGGAGCCGGAGTACCACGCGATCATCAATCGCGGCTCAAGCTTCCTGAGCCAGGGCCTCTGGCTCGATCGTGAGTTCGGTGTGGGCTGGGACGGGAACAACTCGCAGTGGCTGGAGGATCTCAACAACGACGAACTGCCCGACATGATCTACAAGCGCGAGGGCAAGCCGCATTATTACGTCGCGCTGAACGAGAACGGCCGCAAGTTCGGCGAGCCCCGCATCTGGCTGGATCGTCAAATGAGCGTGGCCTGGGACGGCCGGCCGCAGTGGCTGGTCGACTACGACGGCGACAGCCAGCTTGATTTTCTCTATCTACCGGCCAAAGACGACCACTTCCGCGTCGCCCTGAATCGGAATCCAGGCGATCAACTGCAAACGATCACGGACGGCCTCGGCGCAACAACGTCCGTGCAATACTCCGCGTTGACGAACAGCGATCCGCTACGCCAGGTCTTTCAGCGCAGTTGGGGCGCGAAGTATCCGTCGGCCGATGTGGCCAGTTCGTTGGTCGTCGTGTATGTCCATACGATCAGCGACGGCCGGCCGGAAACCAACGACGGTTCGCACAGTTATCGCTTCCGGCATTTCTATTCCGGTGCACGCATCGACCGGGACGGCCGCGGCTGGCTCGGCTTCGAAAAGGTGGACCTCATCGACGAGTCGAGCGGGGTCACGACCAGGACGGTGCACGCTACGGAGTTTCCGGAAGTCGGCGGTGTTCAGAGCGTCAGTGTTGCCGTAACAAAAACGGGTGAACTGCTGCAGGAAAAGAAATACGACTACTATGATTCCGTACAGCCGTACCCCGGCGTCTACGGACTTCGCCGCAAGAGCAATACCATCATCCAGTACGAAGACGGCGAAGAAGCATATTCGCTCTACAAAGAGTTCGAGTACGACGACTACGGAAACATCACGGCGGTCACGGATAAGGGCGATGCGTCGGAAGGCGATCCAATCATCTACACCTGCACACGGTACAACAACGATACGAAGGAGTGGGCCATCGGTTATCCCGTCGAGACGAAGATGTCCGCCTCCATGCGGACCTGCGCGGACTTTCAAACCTGGAGCGCGCGGGACGACGCGTACTGGATTCGCACGGCCTACGAC
The DNA here is from genome assembly GCA_965227295.1 of Leptonemataceae bacterium. GTDB lineage: Bacteria > Spirochaetota > Leptospiria > Leptospirales > Leptonemataceae > JANSYA01. Next base: position 3,130,777 of record OZ245742.1, read on the forward strand.
CGCCACGGCAATCTGCTCGCGGAATCAGAGTATCTTGATACGAAGCAGACCTGGGTGCGTTCGAGTTACAGTTCCGACGTCTACGGCAACCGCGTTACCAGCAGTGATCCACTCGGCAACACAGCCGTCCAGTTGTACGGTGAATACAATACGTTCGTCGAGACCTGGGCCGCGCCGCCGGCCGGCACGACTCAATGGGGCGAGAGCTGTGCCGCGGCCGGCAAAAAGTGCACGTTCAGTGGGCGGCGCCTCGTAAAGTACGGCCACGGTTCGCAATGGTACTATCGCCTTGCGAGCGACGGCATTGATTGCAGCGACGCAGTCTTCGGCGGCGACCCGGCCCCTGGTGTAACGAAAGCATGTTACGCGAGCGAAAGCGATCCCGTGCCTCAGGTAGGTAGTCGTCGCCTGACTGTCGACATCCGTCCGCTCATGCGTCACGCCACCTATGAACCCGCGTTCGGTACGAAACGGAGCGAGACGGATGTGAACGGCCATGTCACGAAGTACGAGACGGACGGCTTCGGTCGTTTGCGCGACATCTACGGTCCGAATCCGGACGGCAATTCCGTGCTCATGTCGCATCGGAGTTATGTAAGCGCGGGGATCGGGGCGGTCTTCGTCGAATCCAGTGAACGCACCACCTGGACGGGGGACGACACGAAGGCCTGGCCTCGCGAGCGAACGTATATCGACGGGCTCGGCCGAACGTTTCGCACCGAATCCACCGGACCGAAATCCGGTCAGGACATCATTCACACCGCTCTCTTCGACGACGCCGGCCGGACCTGGAAACAATCCCTCGCCCACTACACGGGGGATCAGCCGCAATACGTTGAACACACCTACGACTTTCGAAACCATCCGATCGACATCATACAACCCAACGGGGCGAAGCTCCATCGCGACTACGACTTCGGTTCCGAGGACGGGGGGCGCGCGGATCGCAAGGTCCGCATCACCATGCCGTCACCGTCGGCCGCGGAGGAGGGCAAGACCACCGTCACGCGGACTGAGTATTTGAACAGTCGTGGTCAGGTCGAAAAGAGCGTGGCCGTGGACGGTGGTGTGACTGTCTTCGAGTACGATTTACCGGGACGTCTCGTGCGTCGCACCGACCCGCTCGGCGTGGTTACGGAGCACAGCTACGATTCCCTCGGGCGCATGATCACAAGCAGCATGCCGTCCCGGGGAAAACACAGCTATGAGTACGATGCGGCCGGCAATCTGGTCGCAAGCACCGACGCGCTCAAGCAGCGCATCGAGTTCACCTTCGACGGTCTCAATCGCCTTCGGAGCAAGACCGTTTACGATGCCGGGAAAGAGTTCGTTGATCACACCAAATACACGTACGACAACACGCAACAGAAAAACAATCTCGGACAAATCAGTTCGATCAGTACTCCGGATATCACGAGTGTTTTCGAATACGATGCGTACGGGAACGTAACTCAAGAAAAGATCACATTAGGTGATACGACCTTCGTCCTGCAGGCGAGTTATAATCCGGACGGCAGCATTCATTCGAGCACATATCCGGACGGCTCCGTCCTCCGTTACAGCTACACGCCGGAGGGCCTTCCCGCCGCATTGGAGCTGACCGAGGCGGGCAGTAAGACGGGGCAAACCCTTGTAGAGTATGACGACTACACGGCGCGAGGCCAGGCGCAGAAGATTCTCTACGGCAACGACATGGTCGTCGACTACCGGTATGATGAACTCGGACGCCGTGAGACGGGCCAGGCCGCACGCGGCGGGAAAACGATCTATCTCAGGAACAAGTATGTCTGGAACGACGCGAACAAGTTGCTCGCTATCGAAGACGGCGAGGCACCGACGCATTCACAGAGGTTCGGCTACGACAGCGCCGGCCGATTGGTTCAGGCGAGCGGTCCGTACCCGAAAACTCGTTACGAGTACGATGCGAACGGGAATCTCAAACGTAAGAATGATCGGACATACACCTACGACGGGCAGAAGAAGAATCAGCTGAGTTCGATTTCCGGGCTGAGCGGTGAGGTCCACTTCGATGCCGGCGGCAACCTGCGGGCGCGGCCGGCGGGGGACGGCGACCGCTGGTACTACGACTTCGACGGACAGGAACGACTGCGCCGCGTGAGTAAAGGGTCCGACCTTGCGAATGCAAAGACGCTGGATCGCTTCACGTACGACGACGGCGGGCGGCGCATCAAAAAAGAATCGAGCGATGGCATCACAACCTGGTACGTCTCACCGGGTTACGAGGTTACGGAGCTGAAGGGCGGCCGCGCGCTGCATACGAAGTATGTCCACGGCCCGTCGGGTCTGGTTGCGTCGATCACGAAAAACGCGAGCCAGGTGAAACTTGTTGCAGCCCGCAAATCCTCGCCCGCGGAAACGCCTCGCCGACCCGTGCGTGGTCTTGCGTTCGCGGCGTTGATGTTGCTCGCCTGGAAACAGCGCCGGCGCCTTCCGAATCCCTGGAGCATGCTGCGGCGTGCGTTCACGAGGCACAGCGACAGCGGCCGGCGTCCGCGGCGACGCCGAACTCTGCGCGGTATGCTGCGCAAGAGTACGGCCGTTTTGCTGGCCGCCGCGGTTTTCGCCACAGGCATGGAACGACCGCTGTACGCCGGGCTCGAACCCGGGCCCAACGGCGCCGGTGTACCCGTCGAAGGCATCAGCTATTTTCATCAGGATCACGTGATGGGCACGGGGCTCGTCACGGACGCGAAGGGAAATGAGACGAGTCGTTTCGTATACGATCCCTTCGGTAAAATCGTCGAAGATGAGAGTTCCGGCAAAGATCAATCGCGCAGTAAGTTCGCGGGCAAGGAGCTCGATCACGACATTGATCTTTATTACTTCGGCGCGCGTTACTACGACGCCGCCCTGGGGCGTTTCATTAGTCCGGACCCGGGTCGTCAGTACGCCAGTCCGTACATCTACGGGGCGGATGATCCGGAGGCGTACCTCGATCCGGACGGAAGCGCCGCGGTTCTGGCCGTCATTGCGCTCGGTGCGCTGATCGGCGCGATGGCCGGCGGCGCGGCAGTAAATCATGATTTCAACCCGGCGCACTGGAACTGGAAGTCCGGCCAGACCTGGGCCGGAATTGTCGGCGGTGGGGTCATCGGCGCGCTCGGTGTCGAGTTCGGCGCCGCGGTGGCCGAGGCCGAGCTGAATCTGGCCACGACCCTGGCCCTCGAAGGAATGATCGGAGGAACGGAGAACGCGGCTTATAAGGCGATGGGCGGCGGCGACCTCAAAGAAGTCGGCAAATCGTTTCTCGAAGGATTCGCGATGGGGGTCGTGTTCGGCGGGGCCGTGCGCGCCCTGGGTGCCGGTTACCGAGCATTAAGGCGCGGTATCAGTCGCGTGTTGAATGCGGGGCTGGAAGACGCTGAGATTGCGGCGGAGTCCGGAGCCGTGTGCGGACTGAGTTTTGCGAAGGGTACGGAGGTCGCCACCGAAGACGGACCCAGGCCGATCGAAGACATCGAAGTCGGCGAAAAGGTATGGAGTTATAACGAGGCTTCGCAGACGCGTGAACTAAAATCCGTCGGGCGCCTGTATACGAGAATCGCGGCCGGTGTGCTGGCGATTACGATCGGCACCGCAACCGTCGAAGCGACGCCGGAACATCCGTTTTTTGTCGCGGGCAAAGGCTGGGTCGAGGCCGGCGAATTACAGAGTGGTGATCGGATTCTACAGCGCGACGGCAACAGCGCGCCGGTCGTTTCCGTGGAGCAGCGTCGGGAGAACCGGCGCGTGTTCAATTTTACCGTCGCCGGGAATCGGAACTATTACGCCGGCGTCCGGGGGCTGTTGGCCCATAACGTCAACTGCTGGGGCAAAAGGGGAAACAAGAAGTTTCAGAGCTTCGACGACTTCTGGGACAACTCGACGGACAAGGAATTCTATGCGGAGTGGTCCAAAAACAAAAAAGGGATTATGAGAGCTTTGCGGGGCAGAGGGGGCTTGCACGAATGGGGCATGGTATCCGAGGCCCCGTCCTTGAAGCGCCAGCGATTCTTAATCAGAGAACTCAGGAAAATGCAGGAACCCACGAGCGGGGTCAGTTTCATCAAGAAGTCCACGGGTGCGATCGGCAGGCATCCGTCGCGGGGTGTCGCGAATAACGCGGTCTCGTCGCGAGCGCACAAGGAACTGGCCCGTCTCATACGGAAGTCCGGTACCAAACGAGTGATGATGAAGAGTCTCCGGGCCTTCTTTCAGGGCAGCAGCAACTACGAGTACGCGGTCAACAGCAGCATCTTTCTTCCGTTCGGTCCATAGTATCAGGGGCCGCGTTCGTCCGGCTCACACCAGCCGCATGATCTCGCGCACGGCGTAGATCACGTCGGCGACGTCGTCGTCGGACATGGCGCTGTATAGCGGCAGCGAGACGATGTTTTTGTATACGGCCTCGCAGTTCGGAAAATCTCGGACGCGCAGTTTATACGTGCTCCGGTAGCGACTGAGGCGATACAGCGGAATAAAGTGCAGCGATACGGCGATGTTCCGCGCGTACATCTCCTCGACGAAACGATCGCGAGTGATGCCGCAGCCGCGGGAGATTTCGAGCGTGTAGAGATGATGCGACGACTCGTGCCCGGTGGCCGGATTGCGGCGAATCTTCGCCGCGTTTTCCAGGTCCGCAAAGGCCGCGTTGTAGCGTTCGTGAATGGACCGGCGACGTTCCAGGGTTTCTTCGCTGCGCGCGAGCTGCACGCGCCCGAGGGCGGCGTTCATGTCGGACATGTTGTACTTGAAGCCGCGTTCGGTGACGTCGTAGACCCAGCGCTTGCGCCCGTAGGTCTGTCCCTTGATGCCGTGCAGGCGCATGCGCCGCAGACGTTCCGCTAACTTTGTATCTTCGGTGGTTAGCATGCCGCCTTCGCCGGTGGCCAGGTTCTTGGTGGCGTAAAACGAAAAGGCGACCGCGTCGCCGGAACCGCCGCCGATCGTGCGGCCGTCGTTCAAACGGGCAGGGAAGGCGTGGGCCGCGTCTTCCAGGATCTTCAGTTTATAACGTTTGCCGAGTTTGCGAAAGCCTTCCATATCGCAGGGCCGGCCGCCCAGATGGACGGGAACGATCACCCGAATGTTGCGTTTGCTTTGTTTGTGAACGAGGCGATCGTTTTGCAGCCGACACTCGCGCTCAATGAACTCCGTTACGATCTCCGGCGTGAGCAGGTAACTCTCGCGGTCCACATCGAGGATGATGGGCAGGGCCCCGTCGTACTCGACGATCTCGGCGGTGGCGGTGAAGGTCATGGCCGGCAGGATCACCGCGTCTTTCGCGCCGACCTCCCAGCCCGCCAGGGCCAGGTGCAGGGCCGCGGTGCAGGAGTTCACGGCCACCGCGTGTTTCGCGCCCACCGCGGCGGCGAACTCCTCTTCGAAGGCCGAGGTCTCGGGGCCGGACGTCAGCCAGCCGGAGCGCAGCACACGGTTGACCGCGGCGATCTCTTCCCGGCCGATGTCCGGGCGGGCGAAGTGCAACTTGCGGCGCCGCAATCGGCGCCGTTCTCGTTTCGCCGGCTCCGCGGGAACGGCATCGGTGTTCGACGACGGAACGAGGGGATCGATGGGGTTTTCACTGCGCATGACGGTTCCGTTTGTACTTCGGATTTATGTCGTAAATATTAACGCAATCCCGGGATTGTACAGCAAAAAATGACTGCACCGAAGATTCTCATTACCGGCGCCGGGGGCTACGCCGGCCGGGCCCTGGCCGATTATTTTGCCGCGCGGGGCGCCGCCGTCCACGCCGTCGTCCGCAGGAGTTCCTACAAATCCGTTCCGGGGAGCAGCGGCATCACCGAACACGTCTGCGATCTGGAAGATCCGGCCGCCGTTCGCGACCTGGCCGATCGGCTGCCGGCCCTGGACTGCGTCGTACACGCCGCGGCCGCCCAGGCCCATCGGGCGAGTGACAGCCTCACCGGCGACTCCGACGCGAACCTGCGCATGCTGGAACATCTTACGGCCTCCGTTCGCGCGAAGCGCTGGATTCATCTCAGCACGGTCGAGGTCTACGGCGCGGCGGGTCGTCGCGGGCCGGTCAGCCCGGAGAACGCCGGCGAGCTGCGCCCGGCGACGAGCTACGGTCGCTCCAAGCTCGCGTGTGAGGAGTTCCTACAAAAGCAGTACGATGCACAGGTTCTCGCTGACGTGCGCATCCTCCGCCTGGGTCCGCTCTACGATCCCCCTGGAACCGACGGCGTGCGTCGGCAAAGCATCGTCGATCGATTGCAGTTGCCGAAGCTGGGCGGTGCCGTGAACATCTGGCCGAAGCCGCGTTACAGCCTGTGTTCGTTGGATACATTGCTTGCGACGGTGGACGGCCAGGTCGGTGATGATCGCCGGGGCTATCTCGTACGCAACGTCGTCGACCCGCAAACCTATACGCAGCAAAAGTTAAGGCAAATGTTCCCGGAGTATGCCGGGCTCGCGTTGCCCCTGCCGGAACCGCTGCTCCGGCCGTTCTACTGGTTGTTGTTTTTGATTCCAGGGCGCCGCGGCTACGCCCTGCGATGCTACTACTGGAAGTTACTGCGCACCAACGTCTTTCGTTAAACGTTCCAGCACCGGATCGTAGAACGTCCAGTAGACCAGGCCCCGCCGCACTCGCGTCGGTTCCGGAACCGGGTAGTGCATGCGATAGATCGGATTCGCGCCGGTACGTTCGCGGATTCGTTCCAGCAACTCCGGGGACGCCGGGCCGACGAGTACGTTGCCGTCGCGATCCCGGGGCAGGCCGTCGATTTCACTGATCGTCGCGGCGGTGGCCACCAGGCTCGGATATCCCAGGTTCAAGAAGGCCCGCATGCTGCGCAGACTGAGCCCGCGGCTTTCTCCGGGCCGGCGTTCGTCGGGATAGTAGTACAGGCCGTCCTCGGCGGCTGCCTGGGGAATCATAACATCCAGGTCCTCCACGCTGATCAGGGCGTTTTGCACCGGCTCCTCGGTGAATTCATTCACGGAACGGTACGGCTGGAAGTGCATGGAAAAATAGCCGCCGCGGATCATGAGCAGCAGATTCAATCCGAGGATAAAGATCGCCGTCACCAGTGCGGCTCGCGAGAAGGCCGGGGTGCGAATGCGTTCCGGGAGCGCGAGGGCGTGGAGCACGCTGCGCTTCTGTTCGAACTCCAGCATCAGCAAACGGGCGAGCAGCAAATAAAAAGCGAAGATCACCTCGGTTAAGTAACGGCCGCGATAACTTTCACCGCCGTTGTGAAAGTAGAGGCTGTAGAGCGACGTCACCGAGGCGAAGATCAAGAACAACAGCAACTCGTTCGAACCAGGGGTGAGCAGACGACGATAATGCCGCACTCCCAGCAGTACGGCCACGGCGAAGAGGGGCACACCGCCCGGGGCGGCCTCTTGATTCAGCGTCGACAGGGCATCGAAGCTTACGAGCAAAACTTTGCGAAACGAGTGGCCCAACGTTCCGTAGGTCGGAAAGCAGCCCTGGTCCTGCCACCAGCCGATGGCCTGGCAACCGGGATGGAAGTACTCGCCCATGTAGATCGACGTAAAGAAGATGCTCTCGCCGGCCTCCGTGAAGATCCGCGAATAGAGCGAGAACAGATACAGGCCCAGGCCGAAGACCGCAACGGTGAACACCATCCGGCCGATCACCCGGGGCAGGGGCCAGGTTTCCGGGCCGGCGTTTGTGCCCTGGATTCGGGCGTAGCATCTTGCAGCTAACTGATAGCCGTCGAAAGCTAAGAGCGCGGCCATGATCGGCAGGCCGGCCTGGGGCCGCAGAAACACCAGGGCGCCGGCGGCGAAAACAAATACACCGCCCCAGGCGAGGCTCCGCGGCGCCGTTTTGGTCCCGGGCGTACCTTCGTCGAACAGCGACATTCCCCGCCAGGCAATGACGGTGAGCAGGATGAGCGTGGCCCCGGCGGTGTGGGCCATGTAGGTACTGGCGAGAAAAAAGACCACCGGGGACGTGATCCACAGCAGCACCGTCGCATCGCGCAGAGCGGAACCGCTCCGCGGAAAGAACGTGCGCACGGCGAGGAGCAGGAGCGCCGTGTTCGCGCTCGTAAGGAGCAGCGTACCGTAGGGAGCCAGGCCGACGAATGACAGGCCGGCGAGAACGAAGGACCAGCCGTGCAGGTGAGCGCTGTAGTACGACACGCCGCCGTCGGGCGCGGGGTTCACGATGAGATAGGGCACATGGATCAACTGTTCGAGCCCCGCCGTGCTGACGCCGGAGAGGGCCGGCACGTGGGCGGTCAATCTTCCGTCGGCAAACAACAGGGCCTGGAGGTGATAGGCGATTTCATCTTCGAGACGGGGGAGGGCCGGGCCGAAGAGCAGCGGGCGGGCGAGCAGGGCGATGGCGTATGCGCCGAGCAGCACGCCGGTGAATGATAAAACGTTGTTAGACGCGGCGCCGGGGCGGGTCCCATCTTGCTCGCCGTCCATAAAGAGCAGCCAGCAGCCGTAAAAAAAGAAGAACGTCGCCGCCGGTCGGGCCAGGCCGAAGATGAGGCCGAGCTGGTAGATATAACGCAGCGGCAGGGGGTTCGTGAGATCGACGTGGGCGAACGGTAGATTCGTTACAAAGGAAATTGCAAAGAATAAAACGGCGGCCACGGCGACTTTGCGGTTCAACCGGTGCCCGCGCCGGCGCAGGATCCACAGCCACAGCGGAATCAGCAGCGGCGAGTACAGCAACAATCGCTGCGGCAAATCCAGGGCGTAGACGCGTAAATCGTAAAATTCCGTGGCCTTGAGCGCAAAGACGTTGTCCGAAAGGTTGGGCGCCGCAAGAATCGCGAGAATTCCGTTGACGGCGATCATGGCGAGCGGTGCGATTCGTCTGCGCATGGATTGGGAGCATCGCCGAACGTCCCTCCGGACGACCACCGGATTTTTGCGCTTTTCCTGTGCGTCCGCAAGCGGGCTCTGGAGTACATGGGAGGGGCTGTGCGTTTGGTGATCGGCCGCTACCTCGGAGCCCTCGCGCTTGCGGCGGTCATTGCCTGGCCGCTGCTCTGGTATCCGCCCGGCTCCGATCAGGCGACGTTTAGTTACATTGCCCGCCTGTGGCTCGACGGCAATCTGCCGTTCCGCGACGCCCTCGATACCAAACCGCCCGGCATCTATCTCGTCTACATGCTCGCCGAACTGCTGTTCGGCCGGAACCTCTACAACTATCGTTTGCTGGAAATTTTTACGGCGGCCCTGGCCGTCTTTCCGTTGCGCGCTCTGTTCCAGGCGATCGGACGCAGCCCTTCCGGCGGCACACTGGCCTACGTCCTCTACCTCGCCCTGTACTTCATGGGCAACGACTTCTGGAATCTTTCACAGACGGAGTTTTATCTCGGCATCGCGAGTTTGTTTTATTTGCAATTGCTGCTCTATCGGCGTCCCGGGGCCGGAGCGCAGAGCGCGCGTTACGCCGGAATTGCCTGGTTCGGCGCGGGCCTTCTGCTCGGCCTGGTTTTCTTGCTGAAACAAAACTTCGTTCTACTCGGCCTGCTCTCGGTGTACGTTTTTTACCTGGAGTGGCGCGATGCCGGAGCGCTGCGCGGAGGAACGGTGCGGCGCGCCGTCGTACACGCCGTCGGCGCGGCCCTGCCGGTGCTCGGGATGCTGCTGTACTTCTACGCTTACGGCGCCCTCGGCGACCTCATTTACGGCACGTTGTACTTGCCGGGACTGTACGCGCGCTACAATCAACTGCCGCCGACGTACTTCGAATTCTACAAGTTCACCATGCTGTGGAGCGCGGGCTGGCTGATTCTTTTTGCGATCGGAGTGTGGCGGCTTTTCGTGCGTGGTGCCGGCGAGTCCGCGCAGCGGCGGGCGGTCTTCTTAACTTTCGGCTGGATGATCTTACTCTTCGTCCTGGTCGCCGTGCAGCGCAAGTTCTGGATCTATCACATGATGGTGCTCATGCCCTGTGCGGCGGTACTCGCGGCCCTGGGCACGCTGTGGTTGTCCGCGCAGCTCCAGCGCCGCATGAGTGTTCCGGCGGCACGCGGTTGTCTGGGGCTCTGCCTGGCCGTGAACGTATATCTGATCGCTTCGGGTGTGTACAACGGCGACGCCTCGTACATGTCCACGTCCAACTACTACACGGGCGCCCTCGGTAACGTCGTTGCTTACGTGCGGGGAAACATGGATCAGTCCACGTTCTTCAAGACCTTCGTGGGCCCGTTTCATTCTCCGGAGAGCGACCGGGTGATTGCCGCGGAACTGGACGCGCACATGCCCGAGGAAGACGCGAGTCTGCTCCTCTACGAATTTCGGCCGGCCGTCTATCTTTTTACGAATCGCCGCACACCGCATCGGTACTTCAATCCGACGCTCATGACCGTAGTCGGCGCCGATGAAGGCGCCCGGCTCATCAGCGATTTCATGGAAGAGACCTACGTCCGTCACCGCCCGGAGTACATCGTCTTCGGTCTCGACGGTCCCTGGCAGGAAGATGATTTTCTGCGTAACTTCGATCCGCGCCTGTTCGGTTATCGTCCCGTGCATTCGTTCTATATTCGCTACACCTATTCCATTACCGGCGAGCGCGACGCCCGGGTGCCCATGGGCCTCTTTCGTGACGCGCTGCCGGAACCGTAAACACCATGTCCGAATCCAACGCAACCATCCCGCCGTTTTCCGCTCGCCGGGCCCGGGTCATCGCCTGGGCAGCGGTGATCGTGCTCACGCTCTTCGCCGTGTACAAACTTCCGCCGAAGTACAGTTACACCGGAGACGGACTTACGAAGGCCATTCAGGCGCATTCGCTTTTGTTCCACGGCAGCGAACAGTTGTATTATCCGGCGGCGGACATCGATCCGCGCTACGCGTACTATCCGTTCCCCGGGGTCTATCGCCTGGAAGTACAGCCGGGGCGGTTCGTCGGTCCGTTCCCGGTACTGTTTGCGGCGGCGAGCGTTCCCGTCCTGGCGGTGTTCGGTAAGATCGCGCTGCCGGTGTGGAACTGCGTGCTCTTTTTGTTGCTCCTCTATTTGCTCCAGCGCTGGTGGTCCGTGCATCCGCTGACGATCGTGTGGGCGGCGTTCACCACGCCGCTGATTCTCTATGCCGTGGAATACTCGGAAAACATTTTGTTCATACTGCTCGTCTTCGCCGGTTTGACGTTGTTTTTGAAATCGTTGCCGGAAGAGGACGATGCGGACGGTAGTATCCCGGCGGCGATCGGCGGCGGATTGTTGGTCGGTCTCGGCGTGTGGTTGCGTCTCGAAGCGCTGATCTTTTTTGCGATCCTGGGCGGTGTCGCCTTTGTTGTGCATCGCGGCTGGCGGCGATCAAACATCGTTTGCATGCTGGCCGGGGCCGCCGGTTTTTTCGCGGCGCTGCTTGCGTTCTGCGTCTGGAACGCTTTCGATTACGGACATTTTCTGGGGCCGCGCTACATTGCCGAGGGCGGCGGCGCCGGTTTTTTTCGGGACTTTTCCGTGAAGCTGGATATCTGGATCACCCTGGTCTTCGGCAAGCTGCAACCGCTGCCGAAGCTCGGATTCCTGGCCTATATGCCGGTGTTTTTGATCGTATGGTTGCATCTGCTGCGGCCGTCCATCTTTCGTGCGCTCTCGCTTAACTTACGCACACTACTGATTAGCACGCTGATCTTTGTGCCGCTCGTCCCCTGGTTCGCTCCCCACGACGGCATCACGGCCTGGGGACCGCGTTACCTGGCCCTGGCGATCCTGCCGTGTTGTCTCCTGTTCGATCGCGCCCTGCGCGACGGGTTCGCCGCCGCGTCTCGCACCACTTTCGGTCGCTGGTTGTTCGACCTGGCATCGGAGAAAAACGACGAGCGTCCCGGCCTGCGCAGTGCCCCGGATTTATCCGGCGGCTCGGCGATCGGATCTTCGCGGCGCTACGGCCGTGGTGCCGTGGCTTTGCTCTTTGCCCTGTTGCTTGTCGGCCTTGCTTATACGCCGACGATGTACGGCATTGACTTTTATCGCACGGCGGTGAAACAGTTGCGCAAGTTTCAGAAGGACTTCGCCGGAGCTCCGGCGGACGTGCGTGTTTTTACGAATCCGCTCTTCGCGCAACACATGGGCCTGCAGTACTTCGAAACTCCGTCGATGTTGCTCATGCAACCCAGGCGCGCGCCGGCCCTGCTGGAGCGATTGAAAACGCACGCCGCGGGCAAGACGGTCGTGGTCTACGAAGCGCCGTCGATGTTCGGCAACCCCGGTGACAACGCGGGTCCGGCGGTAAACGCCGCCTTCACGGCGCACGAATCGTTGGAAGCGGTGCGGGTGATCCCGCTACCGGAAAGTTACGGCAGGGCGACGGTGTATCGGGTGAAGTAACTCACGAACGCCCCGGATCGTGGTGTAAGTTACGGCCAGTTTGAGTTAAGAATATTTTGGTCACAACTGGTTCCAGCTGACGAGCGGAGGTCATGCCGGGGATTTTGGTAAGGCGGACCGGAACGGCGTCTTCGCCGCAAGAAAGGCTTCGGTAGCTGAGTCGCAAACCGACGTCCGGGTCGAGGCGGACTGTCTTAACAAAACGAAAATCCACAACTCCGAAGAGCCGTAGCCAAATCAACCCCTTACCCATTGCGCAACTTACCTTGTGTGTCTCACGGTAAACGCCGCGAGATAGAGCTCTTGAACTACCGAAAACGTTTGATTCGTTCGAGTACGCCCCGAATCGTGGTGTAAGTTACGGCCAGTTTGGATTAACACTTTTGTGGTCACAACTGGTTCCAGCTGACGAGCGGAGGTCATTCCGGGGATTTTGGTAAGGCGGACCGGAACGGCGTCTTCGCCGTAAGAATCGCTACGGTAGCTGAGTCGCAAACCGACGTCCAGGTCGAGGCGGACTGTCTTAACAAAACGAAAATCCACAACTCCGAAGAGCCGTAGCCAAATCAACCCCTTACCCATTGCGCGACTTACCTTATGTGTCTCACGGTAAACGCCGCGAGATAGAGCTCTTGAACTACCGGAAACTTTTGTTCGTTCGAGCACGTCCCGAATTGTGGTTAAGTAGCGGTCAGCGTAAATTAAGGTTTCCCCGGTACCTGGTGCATCTGCGAACGTTTGCCGAGCCAGCTACGAATCAACATAAACGGTCGTTCGGCGATGAGGTGAAACCAGTAGGCGGCGAACAGCGTCACGAATGAGAACGGCAGCCACCACAGAAAGATGTGCGCCATGGTGATGGGATACGCCGGCTGGCCGGTCAGCGGATTCGGTTGGAAGACCTCGCCGATAAGCCAGGCACCCACCACGCCGTGGATGATGTAGGCGCAATACGAAAGCTTCGCCACCGGCGAAAATGGCCACCACGACAACGCCCTGGCGAGCAACGTGGTGCCGGTACCCACGGGACGAATGGCCATGATCATAATGATCATCCAGGCGATGTCCAGGGCGTTGAAGCGCAGCACGTAACCGAAGACGCCGCCGTCGAATTCGTTTACGAGAAACGAGATCAACACAATCGCGAGCCAGGAACCGCCGTGCAACGTGCGGCGCACCCAGGTCGTTTCCGTGATGTAAGTGATCCACTGCGGTTCGTAGTCGTAAATGTAGGCCGCGATGATGCCCGTAAAGATTGCGTCGATGCGCGCGTGAAAGGGATAGTAAAGCTGCTTGAGGTACGTCTCCTTCATGTAGAACTGCACCATGGCCGGGTTGTTCGCATCGATTTCCGGCGGCAGATCCTGCATGTGCGCGTAAAAGTACCACAGCCTGTAGATGACCGGCAGACAGTAGAGAATGATGAGGCTCAGCAGACGCCGGCGTTCGGGAACGTAACGAAAGACCAGCAACAGAAAGGCCGGCAGAAACAGATAGAACTGCTCCTCCAGGGACAACGACCAGCCGTGCGTCATGGTGCCGGGAATGTAGTTACTGAGGTACAGCAGGTCCCAGATGATCGCGTCGTAGCGCGTGGCCTTGAGCATTTCGAACTGCTGCCGCAGTTCCGGCGTAACCGCGTAGGGTTCGAACTGAGCCAGGAAACCTGCCGCCCACCAGGCGTAGAGTCCCAGGAAGATGTAGTACGGAGGAAAGATGCGCAGCGAACGTTTCCAGTAAAAACGCCCCAGGTTGATGGTCTTGTTCCGGATGACCTCGTTCAACAACGGCCGCGAGATCAAGAAGCCGCTCAGCACGAAGAACATGTCGATGCTCTGCGAACCGTTATCCAGAAAGTTGCGTAAGTAGACGTTCTCTTCGGAAAGCAGGCCGGCGTCACGGATGGGCCGGTAGAAGTGCACGTAGAACAGCATGAAGATGGCGATCGCCCGAATGCCGTTCAACGCCGGGATGTCGCCCTTCACCGGGCGAAAGACCGCGGTCAAGTACTCCCACACAGCGCGCACAAATCCCATGCGGTTATAAATCGATCGGCGAAATAAGGGTCAAGTTCTTCTTACAGACCATACTCTTTCTTGAGCGCCCGGACGTCCGGAACCTGGCGTTGCAGTACATCAAAGTGCGCGCGAAACTTCGCATCCCGCGCCGGATCGTAGAGCAAAATTTCCGCCACGCCGCAGTGCAGCCTCAGGCGTGGTTCGCCGAACTCCGCAAGGATCTTCTCCCGGGGCAGTCGTTCGGTGATTACAAAGTTAAACTGATCGGCAGTTAGATCGTCGCGGGTGAACATGGTGAGATTGTTGACCCAGTAGTAGACGCCCAGGTCCCCGTCCCGGAGTTGCAGGATGTGCAGGCCGGCTTCGTTCAGCAGGTTCACGGGCTTCGTGTTCCAGTAATCGGCGTAACCGTAGCGCAGGCCGTGTTCCGCGGCCAGTTCTTCCAGGCACGGCGTCAGCGTGCCGCGTTGATCGGCGTCCGGCAGGCGATGGCCGCTGACGAAGAGCACCCCGGCGACAAGCGCGGAAACCAGGCCCCCGCTCACCACGGGCACGAGCGCCGTTGCCCGGCCGCGCTCGTGCAGCAGTAACACAACAAAGGCCGGGCCGAAGAGAAACGGAAGCACGTACAGCGGATAACCGTAGCGCACCTCGGCCAGGCCTAACTGTGCGCCGACTAAAACTAAGGCGGCCGTGCTCAAGGCGAGGCAGAGACCCACGGCCGCCGCCAGAAAAAAGCGTTGCTGTTCGAACTCGCCGTCTCGCCGCCGGAACCAGCGCAGGAGCACCAGGCCGAGAAGTACGACGAACAGCAGGCCCGCCGCCCAGTAGACGACGGACGTACGCTCGATCAGCGTTTCCGCGAGGGCAACGTAGCGGCCGAGATCGAACAGGTCGTGCCACTCCACAAGCTGCTTGAACATCTCGGAAAAGTAGCGCGGCGAAAGCAGCAACCACTCACGCTCGCGGACCAGGTCCGTGAGCGGTTCGGCGAATCGCACGGGAATCAGAATCGCGGCGAGGCGCAGACCCAGGCGCAGCAACGTGTCGTGCCCCGGTCGCAGCAGACGATGCAACAGCACCAGCACCGCCGCCGGATACGAGCCGTAGATCAAGAAGAGTTTATCCGAGGGCGCTGCAAACAGACTCAACAACGCGACGGCGATCAGCACGACAAACCAGCGCGCGTTCATCACGGAAGCAAACGAAGCCTGACACAGTCGCAGTAAGATCAACGCGGCGAGAAACGCGCCGCCGTGGAACGAGGGAATCCAGAACTCACTCAGCCGGATCTTCTGAAAACCAGCGGCCACGAGTACGGCAAAGAGACACATGCCCAGGGACACCGCCCAGTCCAGCCGGCGGGCCAGGCCGTCGTCGTTTTTTTGCAGCCGACGCAGCATCGACATGGCGGTGAGGCTGATCAGTGTGCCGAAGAGCAGGGCGTAGCACAATTGCGCCGCGCCCGCAAAGCTTCCCGGAGTGGAAGTTAAGATTCGCGCCAGTAGAACCGACGGAATCATGAGCAGGCCGTCGGGGACCAGGACCGGCGCCGGGGGCGGCGTCCATTCCCGAAACGGCCGGCCGGCCAGCACATCGTCCACGAGCATGAGCATATAGACGTTGTCGCCGTCGAGCAACGGCGGGATCGGTTCTTCCCAGGGCGATTGCGAGAACACCGCGAGCACGCCCAGCAGCGGTGGAACCAGCACGAAGAAGCGATGCAGCTTCACGACGACGGGCCTCGTTCATTCAGGAACGCCGCCGCGATGCGCTCCAGATCGCTTCTTAATTCACGGTCATCCGAAGTTAGTGGTGCGAACTCGGGCAGGCCGTCGTCCGCACCGCGCCGGCCGTCGCGCAGCGCGGCCAGTTGTTCGACGGCCATGTGCAAGCCGGCCAGGATGTATGCCAGGCGTTCGTTTTGTTCGTAGGAGACCCGGGCCGCTTCCGCGGCCATGGGCACGATGTCCTGGTTGCCGGCGTTCGTCGGGATCGTGCCGGTGGCGTGAGAACGTGCGTGGGAGCGCATCTCCGCGGCGATCGCGGTGATCGTGAGTTGCAGGCCGGCCAGGCCCGACGTCGCGCCCGGTCGCGGGGCCAGGAGCAGCGGCGCCCCGCCGTTGATAGTCGGATTGAGAAGATCGTCCAGTTGCCGTTCGGCGAGCAGGCCGGACTGGGTCAGGGCCGCGCCGACGGCGTCGCCGGCGAAGGCGACGTGCTGGGCGAAGAAGTTCCCGCCGTGCAGCAGTCGGTTCTGCTCCGCAAAGATCAACGGGTTGTCGTCCACGCCGTTCATTTCCGTTTCGATCGTGTGCCGGGCGTACTCCAGTTGGTCCCGAACGGCGCCGAGGACCTGCGGGACACAGCGCAGGGAATATATTTCCTGAAGTGGGCGTTCAGTTTTTGTGGATTGTCGGAGATGCTCCGGCGCTCTCTGGATTTCCGCGCGCACCGCCGCGGCCGTAGCCGTCTGGCCGGGATGGCCCTTCGCCGCATGCAGGGCCTCATCCATGGCGTCGTGGGAACAACCGAGCACGGCGTAAAGGCGACCCGCCAGGCGCTCCGCCGTCATCAACAAATGTTGCCCCCGTTCGAGGGCGAGGGCCGCCCAGGCCGTGGAAAAAGATGTGCCGTTCACCAGGGCCAGGGCCTCGCGCGGATTCAGCGCGAACGCCGCGCGCGGATTCAGACGCAGGTACTCCGCGGCCGGGAGCCGCGTGTCGTTGTCCGGGGAGCGCATGGTCCCCCGTCCGGCCAGAATGCGTGCGATGTGTGCGAGGGGGACCAGGTCGCCGCTGGCCCCGAGAGAACCGCTCACCGGAACGGACGGATACTCCGGCCGGGATAACAGCGACGCATAGGCCGCGCACATTTCCGGGCGCACACCGGAGCGCGCGCGAGAGAGCGTGAGGCAGCGCAGCAAGATGGCTGCGCGGACCACGCGGCGCGGTGTGTCCGGGCCGGCGCCGACGGCCAGGTGTTCCAGCAGATTTTGTGCGTGCGGCTCCGGCTTCGCAGCGCCCGATCCGACATGCGGGCCGAATCCCGTGGTCCATCCGTAGACGGCTTCGCCGCGATCCACCAGGTTCCGCAGTACTTCGGCCGAGCGGGACAGGGCCGCGCGAGTCGAGTCGGCGATTTCCAACCGAAGCCGGGGTTGGTCCGCAAGC
Source organism: Leptonemataceae bacterium (assembly GCA_965227295.1). Classification (GTDB taxonomy): domain Bacteria; phylum Spirochaetota; class Leptospiria; order Leptospirales; family Leptonemataceae; genus JANSYA01. Next base: position 3,148,270 of record OZ245742.1, read on the forward strand.
CCGGCAAGTTGTTCTGTGTTCCACACGGAGTCGGATGCGAGAGAGATCTGAACCATAGGCGAGAGAGGACCGCGAAGAGACGGAGTACTCGACACGAACGGGAAGGCACGCGAAATTTATACCGCATCTGAATTTTTGCGAAGCCGGATCGGCGCCCGCCCCTTATCCTGGAGGGAACAAACGAAGGAATTGTTGCTATGAGTGATCTGATTACAAAATTTCAGGAAAAAGGCGAACGCCAGGCGCAATCCGGGGCGAATTTCGTACCGGAAAGCGTATTCGAAAACATTGAGAGCTACTCGCCGGAACAAATCGACGATCTGGACTTCGGTGTCATCCGCCTGGATGACGAAGGCAAGATCCTCTATTACAGTCGCTACGAGTCCGAGTTTTCCGGCGTCGCGAAGAACGAGGCCATGGGCAAGAATTTCTTCTACGAGGTGGCACCGTGCACGAACAACCGGCTCTTTCTCGGCAGCTTTCAGCGCGGCGTGGAGCAGGGCAGCCTCAAGATCATGTTCTTTTACACCTTTACCTATCGCATGAAGCCGACCTACGTAAAAGTCTTCCTGTTCAAAAGGAAAGCCGGCGATAACTGGATCTTCATTAAGAAAATGGCCACCTGATATGGCGTCGCGGGAGACCAGGTACCCCCGTGGCTCCCGGCTTCTGCTGGAAGACTGGAAGTCCGCATTCTATCACACGTTGCGTGATCAGCCGTATCCGCTGCTGGTCTTCGATCGCAACGTCGTGCCGGCAGCGTCGTTGTGGACCGGCGCCCGGCTCTGGGTGCGCGCCTTTCGTGCGGCCGGTCTTGGGCCCGGGGATCGCGTTGTACTGGCGGTGCCGCCGTCGCCGGAATTCCTGTATGTAATGATCGCCGCTTTGAGTGAACGGCTGTGCCTCGCACCCATCGTCGTCCATGACGAAGATCTCACGCGCCCGGACTTTCTGGCCGACGTGCAACGCATCGTGACGGAAGAAGCCGACGCGCGCCTGGCCGTCGTCCGCGGCAACGGAACGAAGAGCGCGGAGTACATCTGGGCGACGGACGCCGGCGGCCTGCCCCCGGCATGCAACGAACCCGCGGGGGAATCCTTCGAATTGCCGCAACTGCGGTCGAGTACGCAACCGGCGCAACCGGATTTACGTCTGCTGCTGCGCACGTCCGGTTCCACCGCACAGCCGCGCCTGGTCGCATTGACCGATGCCAATCTGTTCGCGGTGCTAATGTCACATCAGAAAGTATTAAGAGATTCCGCCGGTGACGACGGGATACCGCGGGTCTTGTCGGTGCTGCCCTGGGCTCACGCCTTCGGTTTGATGATCGATCTCTTGCCGGCCCTGTTGAGCCGTGCCGAGATCGTCCGCGATCCGCAGGCAGGGCGATCCACGCGGTCCATTCTAAGTCGCGCACAAGAACACGACATCACCCATCTCTCCGGTGTGCCGCTCATCTTTCGCCGGCTCTTCGCAGACGCCGACGGCCGGGCGTTGGTGCGTCGGTTGCGCGGCGGCGTGATCGGCGGGGCGCCGGTGACGTCGAGCCTGGCCCGGGAGTTGCGCTCCACGCGATTGCGTGCGGGCTACGGACAGACCGAGGCCGGGCCGGGTCTGACCCTGGGCGAACCGGGGGAGTGGCCGGTCGCCGGTTACCTCGGACGGGCCGCGGGCTGCGAACTGCGCGTGAACGATCAGCAGGAGCTTGAGTTTCGCGGAGCGAATGTTTGCGCCGGCATCTGGAACGGCGCGCGCGGTTTGCAACCGCTGCGAACGACGCCGGACGGCTTCGCGCCCACCGGGGATCTGGTCGGCACCCTGCACGATACGGAATCATCGTCGCCGGCGTTCGTGTTTCAGGGCCGGCGGGATGATTCGTTCAAGCTGGAGAACGGCCGTTTTGTACGCGCGGGAATGTTTGAAGCGCGCTTGATCGAATGTTTTCCGGACGCAATGGATGAGGTGATCGTCTACAGCCCGGACGGCGCTTCGATCCTGGTGGGTTACGTTCGCGGCAATGCGGACGGTGCCGAGCCTTCCATCGATGCGGTACGTCGCGCCGCGGGTTTGCGGGTGGATCGGGTCCAGGCCCTGGATCCGCGAAACATCGTTCGTACACGCAAGGGCGAGATCGATCGGCGGCGCACCCTGGAACGACTCACGAACTGAATACAGGCAAACATAACGGGAGAACCATGGATTCATTACAGGCTATCAAAAATAAATACAATACCGAGAATATTGAGAACACGTTGCAGGAGATCCTGGCGGACAGTCCGCTCTCCGAAGAGCAGCGCGCGAAGTTGCTTTCGGACAAGCGGGAACTCTGGAATTCTTTCGTGGAGACCGCGGAGAACGTCGACGAAGCAACCGATTTTCGCAAAGTGGTGGCGAACCAGTACATCGAACTGAAGAGCCGTTGGTTTCTTTTGAACACGCAGATTCAGTACCAGACCTTTCTCGACGGCATGGCCGAGCCGATGACGACGTTCCGGGCGTCCCTGGTGAGTCATCTGGTGGGATTCTTCGAGGGCTGTCTGCCCGGGAACGACCTGGCGGCCATCAATCGTTTTCTGACGGATCCCATGCGCGACGATCTGGGTGATCTTTTGGTGCGCCTGGACCGCGTCAGCGAGGTCGTGGAATCCGAAGCGAGCATGGAACGGCAGCTCGTCGATCTCTACGCGGACCGGGAGGCGTTACGGAACGCCGTCGGTACCGAGAACGCCGAAGCCATCGCCGGCATGATCCAATCCCTCCAGGGCCAGGTGGAAGATCTTTACGCGGATCGCGAGAAGTTACAGAATGCCCTGGGCACCGCGGATGCGGAGGCCCTTGCGGATATGATGCAGAGCATGGACGCGCAGTTGAACGATCTCTACGGCGACATGGAGAACGCCGTCATCATTGACGGGCGGGAGATTCGCATCCTGGGGCCGCGCAAAGTCATCATCCGAAAAAAGAAAAATTGAATCAGACTAACACAACAGGAGTAACTATGAAACGGATTATATTCATCGCAATGATGCTGATCCTCGTCGCGACGTTCGTGCAGTGCGGCGGGGCGAAGCCGAAGATCACGGCCGCGCCGCTGGAGTACACCCAGGGTGACAAAACCTTCGAAGGTTTCCTCGCTTACGACGAAAACGCCACCGGTAAACGCCCGGCGGTGTTGGTGATTCACGCCTGGATGGGCCTGGACGACTACGCGAAGAATCGCGCGAAACAACTCGCCGAACTTGGTTACGTGGCCTTCGCCATGGATGTATACGGCAAGGGTATCCGCGCCAAAGACCACGACGAGGCCGGCCAACTCATGGGCCAGTATGCCGGCGATCGTGATCTCTTACGTTCGCGCATGGATCGTGCGCTGGAAGTGCTGCGCGAAAATCCGAACGTGGACCCGAACAAAATCGCGGCCATCGGCTACTGCTTCGGCGGCATGTCGGTGATCGAACTGGCTCTCTCCGGCGCGGATGTCGAAGGCGTGGTTTCGTTCCACGGCGTGCTGATGTCGCCGAACCTGGAGAGCGGCGTGAGCAACGTTAAGGCCCCGATTCAGATTCATCACGGCGCGGACGACAGCTTCACTCCCGCAGAGCAGGTCAACGCGATGAAGACGACCCTGGAAGAAGCCGAGAACGTGAAGCTGGAATGGTACGAGTATCCCGGCGCGGTTCACGCGTTTACGGTGGAAGCCGCCGGCGACGATCCCTCGGACGGCCTCGCGTACAACAAAGCAGCCGACGAGAAGTCCTGGGCGCGGATGAAGGAATTCTTAAACGACGTGCTGTAACAAATCGAAGACGAGAAGGGGCGCCAGGCAGATGATTTTCCCTCGGTGCCTCGGTGCCTCGGTGGTGAAAAATCTTCACCCCATCCCGAACGAAAGCGCGAGATAGGCGCATCCGAGGAACGCGAAGAACCCGCCCACGTCCGTGCACGTCGTCACGAGAATGCTCGAAGCGATCGCCGGGTCGATGCCCGTGCGTCGTAGAAAGATGGGGATGAGCGTGCCCGCCGTGGCCGCGACGGTAAGATTAAACAACAGCGCCAGAAAAATTACGCCGCCGAGCATAAGTTCCGCGGTAAACAGAAAGACCGCCGCGCCGGTCAACAGGCCGATCATCAAACCGTTCATGAGGCCGATCAACGACTCGCGATAAAGCGCGCGCCTGGTGTTCGTGGGCGTAAGTTCTCCCAGGGCAATGTTACGGATTACCAGGGCCATGGACTGGGAGCCCGCGTTGCCGCCCATGCCGGCGACGATGGGCATCAGAGCCGAAAGGATGACCTTTTTTTCGATGGTGGTTTCGAAGAGGCCGATTACCGCGGCGCTCAGGAAGGCCGTGGTGAGGTTGACGGCCAGCCAGAGCATGCGTTGCAGCGACGAGCGCAGCAGCGGAGAGCCCAGGGTTTCTTCGCCGCTCACCCCGCCCATGCGCTGGATGTCTTCGGTGGCCTCGGCCTCGACGACCTCTAAGACGTCGTCCACGGTAATGCGCCCCACCAGCACGCCGCGGTCGTCCACGACGGGGGCCGTAAAAAAGTCGTAGCGCGTAAAGAAGCGCGCCACTTCTTCCTGGTCGGTGAGCACGGGAATCGGCAACAGCTCTTCTTCGATGATGCGCTTCACCTTCGTCTGCGGCTTCGCGAGAATGAGCTTCGCGATGCGCATGTGTCCCTTGTAACGGCCGTCCTTGTCCACGACGTAAACGTTGTGAATCTCGTCCGACGGTTTGGACATTTTGCGGATGGAAGAGATGGCCTTCTTGACCGTGTCGCTCTCCTGGACCGAAACGAATTCCTTGGTCATGATCGCGCCGGCGGTGTTTTCCGGATAGCTGAGGAGTTCGGTGACCTTTACGCGATCCTGATGCGGGACGTGCGAAAGGATTTCGGAAACGCGTTCGAGATTGAGTTCTTCCAGCAGGTCCGCCGCCTGGTCCGAAGGCTGTTCGACCAGGATTTGCGCGACGTCCGAGGGCGGAATGACGTCTTCGAGGTAATGATCGCGCAGCGTATCGTCGAGTTCACGCAGGACTTCGCCCTGTTCGTCCGGCGAGAGTAATTGGAAGATTTGATGGCCCTGTTCGAAATCCAGGTGCTCGAGTAAATCGGCGATGTCCGAGGCGTAGATGTCGTCGAGAAACGTGCGCAGTTCTTCGGCGTGCTGTTCTTTAAGGAGACGCCGAACGTGTTCCTGCCAGTCCTGCTCTTCGCGGCGGAGGGGATCCGGTTCGATGGGCGTCTTCGCGATCTCCGGTGCCGCCTCGCGTTCTTCTGCACGGGCTGCTGCCGCCGGGGCGGTTTCTTCGACCTTCTCCACGAATACATTCGAAGTCTGCACGCCCCGGGCGTCAAATCATCTTGCGCGCGCCGAATGAAATATACTCGACAGTGCCCGCGACGAAACGTATTCATCTTTGGGTAGGCTCATGTTCTGGACCATCCTGCCCGTAGGCGTTTATTTATTTCTGTTGATTTTTATCACATTTTATACGGGGCGTCGGTCCCCGGCGGCGAGCGGGGACGCTGACTACTTTCTGGCCGGCCGGCGGCTTGGTCCCGTCTTTGCGTTCGTTTCCGTAGTGGCCACGGAAACCTCGGTGGCCACGGTGCTGGTCTTTCCCCAGGCGGGTTTCGCCGGCGGCCTGTCTTTGCTGTGGCTCTGCTTTGGTTTCATTGCCGGGCGGTACCTGGTCGCGCGTTTTTATCTGGATCGTTTGTACGATCGCCATCGCCTATCCATCTACGCCACCGTCACCGGGGACGATCCGACGGCGGGGCGCTGGCTGAGCATGTTTTACCTGCTCGCCAAATTCGTTTCCAGCGGTGTACGTTTTTATCTGGGCGGGGTGGCTCTCGCGAGCCTCTTCGGTCAGAGTCTACCGGCCTGGATCTTGATCATGGCGTTGCTCGCGGGCACGTACAGCATGATCGGCGGGCTGCGGGCCGTGGTCTGGACCGATCAAATCCAGGGTTACGTCATTCTGGGCATGGGCGTGGCGGTGTTCGCGGCGCTGGCCACTAATGTTGACTTTTCAATAGTTAGTGCTCCGGCGTGGGTGAATACGGACAGCGCGCTGAAGAACGCCTCGTTTTTCCCGGTCCTGTTCCTGGGCGGACTGGTTCTCTCTCTGGGCAGCCACGGCGCGGATCAGGACATGCTGCAGCGCGTGCTGGCCACCTCGTCGCGGCAGATCGCCAGGCGCGCGCTGGTGCTCTCCGGCCTGGGCGCCACGGTGGTGATCCTGCTCTATCTCGCCGTGGGCTGGCTGCTTTCCGTAAGTTCTGATCAGGGCGTGTTAGACTTTGCCGTGAGCCCGAAGACGCCTCTCGTCGACTACATCGCCGGCACGAATCTGGACCTGGTCACGGGCATGTTTGCGGTTCTGCTGATCGCCGCGGCCATGTCCACCCTGGACTCGGCCATGCACAGCACCGGCGCGGTCTGGAAATCCCTGCTGGATCCGCAGAATGAGCGGCCGAATCGATCCGGCCGCGCATACAGTTTTCTTTCGCTGATCGTGCTCGTGGGATTCGCTCTGGCCTTCATCGTGGTGGCCGAGCGCACGCGGAATTTTCTGGATCTGGCCATGAGTTCCATGAACTACGTGAACGGCGGACTGATCGGTGTGTTCACGGTCTTTACGTTGACTCGCGGCCGACCGGTCAGGGCAACCGCGGTCCTGGGCGCTCTGGCCGCGGGCTTTTTCGTGACGCTTGCGGCGAACTTCGCTTATCCGTGGCTCGGCCTCGCCGATCGTCCCGGCTGGACCTACGTAACGATCGCCTCGGCCGCGGCGGCGACGATCGTGGCGTGGCTGTTGGGCAAAAACGTCTCCGTCAAAAATTCGCCGCGGCCTTCATAAAAAAATCGCGTCGATCACGGTGCCGGTATCACTGAGGTCCGGGAAAAGATGATGCGGCTGTTCCCGGCGCAGACTTTCGAGATCGTACGGGCCGGTGGCCACGGCAATGCTTCGTAATCCCAGGGGGCGCGTGCAGTCCACGTCGTTGGGCGTATCACCGATGATGCAGACATGATCCGGAGCGAAGTCCACCGCGTATAACCTGCGGGCCTTGCCCAGCGCGACCGGGGGCAGATCGCGGCGACGCAGGCCCTCGTCGCCGAACGCGCCGAAGGAAAAGTGACGATTCAGATCAAAGACGTCGAGCTTGGCCCGCGCCCCGCCCTGAGCGTTGCCGGTGAGCAGACCGAGGCGACACTCCGCGCGTTCTTCCAGGGCGGCGATGAGTTCCCGAACGCCGGGAAGCAGGACGACCCCGCGCTGCTCCGTAAAAGCTTCGCGTAAATTTCGCACATGAAATTCAAAGACCAACTGCAGGATTTCCACGAGAACCGCGTGACCGATCAGCGGCAGCAGAGTCTCATGGAGAAACTGGAGATCGGTCTTCCCGGCGATGGGATGCCGGGTCGGATCGTCCAACGCCGATTGTTCCTGGAGTTCTTGCAGTGTCGGTCGGCCCGTGGAATCCAGGGCTTCGTCGACGGCGGCCACGAGGCACTCGCGACCCAGGCCGCCGCCCCGGAGAATCGTGCCGTCAATGTCAAAAAGCACCAGGCGTTGCATGCGTCTTCCTACGAAACAAAAGACGGCCGCAAAGGGCGCGCATAATTATGTTGACTGAGACCGCAACGAAGCCATCTTCGAGCGATCAGCGAGCGATGATTATGCAACATTCTTTTAAGTTCCGCAATCCGCGCCGTGTTACGACCGGCGTCCTGGCGGCCCTGATTCTCTTAACGACCGGTTTGCTCTACGCGAACGCGGACGCCACCCCCGTGGACTGGCGCAAACTTCGGGAGCTGGACTACTCGTCCGGCAAGGCGCCGGCCTCGCTGCGTAAGTTAAACGGAGCGTTTGTTAAGATTCCGGGCTTCATGGTGCCCCTGGAAGACGAAGAAGAGGCGGTCACCGAGTTCCTGCTTGTTCCGTATCCCCAGGCGTGCATCCACGTTCCCGCGCCGCCGCCCAATCAGATCGTCCACGTAAAAATGCGCGGCGGTCGCAAGGCGAAGGTCTACTGGTTCGAACCGGTCTGGGCCTACGGCAAGCTGAACATCCAGCGCGAGAAGAACATCTACGCCGAATCTTCGTACGTTCTCGACGGCAGCAAGACCGAAATCTACGACGAACCCTTCGAAGAGTACTGAGTATTACAACATGCAACAATATTCCGCCTTTCTTGCCGCGTTCATCTTCTTCTGCTTTGCGCTCGGTTGCGAACCACATTCGCACGGTGCTCCGGATCCCGGAGCGCACGTCCACGGAGTCGTGCAGATGGATGTCGCCGTAGAAGGCAAAGCCGATGCTCCGCGGGTAGACGTGGAGTTGCGCTCGCCCGCCGTAAATCTCTACGGCTTCGAACACGAGGCGCGGACGGAGCAAGAAACACAGGCGCGCAACGCAGCGTTGACGGATCTCGCAAAGCCGGAGCAACTCCTGGATTTCGGCGGCGCGGAGTGCCTGCGAGAGTCGGCGGACGTCCACGATAGCGGCGCTGCGGAAGACCAGGACGATCACGACCATCATAACGAGCATGAGCATGATCACGAGCATGAGGCCGGCCACCTGGATGTGCATGCGGTCTATGCGTTTTCCTGTGATCGTGTGCCGACGACCGTCACGCTGCGCCTGCACGGTCGCTTTCCCGGGATCGAAACGGTTTACGTTCGGGTGCTGAGCGACAGCGGTGAAAAGTCCGCGAATGTACGTGCAGACGGCGCCGGCATCGATCTCTAAGTTTTTGTAAACGAATGTTATGGAAGCTCCCGCCGTCGAAATCCAGAACCTGAAATTTGCGTACGGCGACGGTGCACCGGTGCTCGACGTGCCGGAGTTTCGCCTCGAACGGGGCGAGCGCGTGTTTTTACACGGTCCCAGCGGGAGCGGAAAAACGACGTTGCTGGGCATTCTGGGCGGCGTTATTACCGCCGACTCCGGCAGCGTAACCGTGCTCGGCCGGGACCTGGGAAGCATGAGCGGTTCCGAACGGGACGCCTTTCGCGGATCGCATTCAGGTTTCATCTTTCAGATGTTTAACCTCATTCCGTATCTCAACGTGCACGACAACATCGTCCTGCCGTGTCGCCTGAACAAAGAGCGTCTCGGGCGCCTTAAGAACACCGACGACGCCTCGTTGAGCGCCGCGGCCCGCCACGCCGCGGAACACCTGGGCATCGCCGATCTTTTGCACGAGGTCGTCACGAAACTCAGCGTCGGCCAGCAGCAGCGAGTCGCGGCGGCGCGGGCGTTGATCGGGGCACCGGAAATCGTAATCGCCGACGAGCCGACGTCCGCGCTGGACGCCGATCACCGCGAGCGATTCATCAATCTCCTGTTTCAGAGCGCGCAAGAGAACAACGCGACGATCCTGTTCGTAAGCCACGATCGTTCCCTGGGTGCTCTTTTTGATCGCAGCGTATCCCTGGCGTCTCTGAATCGGGCGGCGATCCCGGTGGGAGATTAAGGAATTCTGATATGATCTTAGTCCGGCTTGCCCTGCAGTCCATCGCCAATCGTAAGTTGAGCACGGCGTTGACCGTGCTTTCCATCGCGCTGTCCGTGGCGCTGTTGATCGGGGTGGAGAACGTGCGCCGGGGCGCCCGGGAAAGCTTTCGCGGTACTGTAAACGGCGTGGACCTCATCGTCGGCGCGCGCACCGGGCCGCTGCAACTCTTGCTGTACAGCGTGTTTCATCTGGGCCAGGCTACGGCGAACATCGATTGGGAATCCTACAAACGTTACCGGGAGCATCAGGCGGTGCGCTGGACGATTCCCATCAGCCTGGGCGACGGGCATCGCGGTTTTCGCGTTGTGGCGACGAACGAAAACTTTTACGAACACTATCGTTTTCGCCAGGACCGCCAGGTGGAGTTTCGCGACGGAGAACAACCGCGCGCCGTCTTCGATGTCGCCCTGGGCAGCGAGGTGGCGGAGAAACTCGGCTACGAACTCGGTCGAAAGATCGTGCTCAATCACGGGATGGCGGCCCGGGGGATCATGGATCACCGGGACAAACCGTTTACCGTGAAAGGCATTCTCAAACGCACCGGTACGCCCATCGATCGTTCGCTCTACATCAGCCTCGAAGGCATGGAAGCGATTCACGTGGACTGGCAGTCCGGCGCGCCGCCGTTGCCGGGGGACGAGGTGTCCGCGGAGCGCATCCTCGGCGGAGACGTTAACTTACAGCCGAAGAATATTACGGCCTTCTTTTTGCGCAGCGAATCGCGCATCCTCACGCTGCGCCTCCAGCGCGAGATCAACCAGGACGAACAGGAACCGCTGCTCGCCGTGATCCCGGGGGTCACCCTGGGGGAGTTGTGGGCCACCGTAGGTTATGCTGAGGCGGCATTAAGGATCGTTTCCATTGCAGTGGTGCTGGTGGGGCTCACGGGCATGCTGGTTTCGATCTACACGTCGCTCAACGAACGCCGACGCGAGATGGCGATCTTGCGCGCCCTGGGAGCCGGGCCGCGAACGATCCTCTTTTTATTCGTGCTGGAATCCGGTCTGCTTTCCGCGGCGGGGGCGGTGTTCGGCCTCGTACTGGTGTACGGCGGCCTGTGGTTCGCGCAACCGATGATCGAAGAATCCACCGGCCTATTCTTGCCCATCAGCGCGCCGGCATTGCTCGAGTACATCTACCTCGGCGGCGTGATTGTGGCGGGCTTTCTTATCGGACTCGTCCCTGCGTATCGCGCATATCGTAACGCGCTCGTGGACGGCCTATCGATTCGCATTTAAGTCGCCGGATCCCGTAAAAAACTCTGGGTACTTCCGGCCCGCTTCGTAAACAGGGCTATGCCCGTCGAAGCCGGTCGCCTCAAACACATCATTGCTCTTTCGCTGCCGATCATGGGCGGCATGTTGTCCCAGAACATCCTGAACCTGGTGGATACGGCGATGGTGGGACGCCTGGGCGCGCCGGCGGTAGCGGCCATCGGTCTCGGCGGTTTTGCGAACTTCTTTTCCATCGCAATCATTCTCGGTCTCTCGGCGGGGGTGCAGGCCATGGCGGCGCGGCGCATGGGCGAGGGCGCCGAAGAACGCGCCGCGGTTCCGCTGAACGGCGGGATCCTGTTGGCCGTGCTCGGCGGCCTGCCGCTGGGACTCGGCCTCGCGTACTTCACGCCGGTCTGGTTTCCCTGGCTCGTCTCCGATCCGGCCGTGGTCGCCGAGGGCGTGCCGTATGTACAGATTCGTCTCTGCGCCGCGTTTGCCGTGGGCATCAACTTCAGCTTTCGCGGATTCTGGAACGGCATCAAGAAGTCCCAGGTCTACATGGGTACGCTGGTTGTGATGCACGTCGTAAACATCGTCGGGAACTACATCCTTATCTTCGGAAACTTCGGCGCGCCGGCGCTGGGAACCTTCGGTGCCGGCCTCGCTTCCGCGCTCTCCGTGGTGACGGGCACGGTCTTTTATTTTGTGATGGGCTTTGTGCACGTGCGGCACCTGGGTTTCTTGCAGAGGCTGCCGGATGCGGCGTCGCTGTTGACACTCGTTCGTATCTCCATACCCAACAGCGTGCAGCAGTTGTTTTTCTCCGGCGGCCTCTTTACGTTGTTTTTGATCATCGAGAGTGTCGGCACGGCGGAGCTGGCCGCGGCGAACATCATCGTGAACATCATGCTTGTGGGCTATCTGCCGGCCATCGGCTTAGGTCTCGGCGCGGCAACCTTAGTCGGTCAGGCCCTGGGCCGCGGCGAACCCGACGACGCCCGTTCCTGGGGCTGGGATGTGGTCCGCGTGGCCATTGTGCTTCTAACGATCGTCGGCCTGCCCATGGTCATCTTTCCGAAGGCCATCATCGGCGCGTTCATTACCGGGGAGGGCTCCGAGGGCGTCATCGAACTCGCACGCATCCCGCTCATGATTACGGGGGCCGGCATGATCATCGAAGCCTTCGGCCTGGTGCTCATGAACGCCCTGCTGGGTGCCGGTGATTCGCGCAGTGTCATGGTGGCGTCGATATTTATGCAGTGGTGCGTATTTTTGCCGCTCGTGGGATTGCTGGCCTGGCTGGGTTACGGTTTGATTGTACTGTGGTCGGTGAACATCGGCTATCGCCTGGTCCTGGCGGCCGTCTTCGTGATTCTATGGCAGGCCGGTAAGTGGCAGAAAGTGCAAGTTTAGCTGCCGGCGCCGGTTTTTAACCGAAGCGGCTCATCACCAATCACAACGCAGCACAATCTTACCCGTAGCACCGCCGCTCTCCAGAAGCCGGTGCGCCTCCGCCGCCTCTTCGAAGGCGAACACGCGTTCGTGCACCAACGGCCGCAGGCGATCCTCGTAAACCATCGCCGCCACTTCGCGCAGGATGTTGCCGTGCCGGTCACGGCCTTCGCCGCTCAGCAGCGGTCGGAGCATGAAGATCACGTGCAGGGAAAGGTCCTTCATGTGCAGGGGGCTGAGATCGTGCGTGGACCGCGCGGCAATGGCGGCGACGGTGCCGCCGGGGCGGGCCGCGGCGAACGAACGATCGAGATTCTCGCCGCCCACCGTGTCGAAGACGAGGTCGAAGCCCCGGCCGTCGCAGCTGTGCTCGCGCACGTAATCATCTACGGCTAACTCTTTGTAATTTATGGTTACGTGGGCGCCGCGGCTTCGCGCCGCCGCGGCCTTTGTTTCGTCGGAGATCGTCGTGAAGACCTGCGCCCCGGCCGCCCGGGCAAGCTGCACGGCAATGTGACCGACGCCGCCGGTGCCGGCGTGCACGAGGATTTGCACGTTGCTCTCTCCGGCTTTCTGATCGGGCGCCGCGTGGGCGGGAGACGGTCCCACCGGGCCCCGCGCCGCCCGCACGCGCTCCCGTAACGCGCAACGATGATACAAAGCCTCCCAGGCCGTAATGCTCACGAGGGGCAACGCCGCCGCCGCTTCGAACGAAAGGCTGCGCGGTTTGCGGGCGAGCAGGCGGGCATCCGCCGCCATGAACTCGGCCAGCGCCCCGTTGATGTTGCGATCGCCGGCCCGCACTCCGCCGGCACAGCCGAAGACCTCGTCGCCGGGACGAAAGGCGTGCACGCCGTCGCCCACGGCCTCGACGACACCGGCCACATCCCCGTGCAGCACGGCCGGGGGTTCCGGCGAAATGGGCATGCCGGCCCGGAGTTTGGTATCGATGGGATTTACGGACGTGGCCCGCACACGGATCAACACTTCGCCGCGTTCCGGGGAGGGAGTCGGCAGTTCGCCGGGCTGGAGGACTTCGGGCGGGCCGTACTCTTTCAGAATGATTGCTTTCATAATATGCTGTACTCAACTGATGCGCATCCAGAACCAGTAAAACAAAAGCCCGGTCAGACTGCCTGCGATCAACGTCGGCCCGGAAGCGGCCGTGCGCAGAGCGTCGGGCATGGCCAACAGGATCAACCAGCTCATCAGTACGCCCGCCGACAGTCCCGCCCAAACGCCTGAGAATTGCAGCCAGAAATCCGACTGCGCACCGGGACACCACAGTGCGAAGAGTGCGATCAATCGCATCGAAATTTCCCGAACCGCGCGGCGGGCCTGCCACAGACAAGCAAACGCCGGTAGCAGGCAGCCCGTGCTTAAGATGAGCAGCATCGTGATTGCGATCGAAGTTCCGCGAGGAAAGAAACCCCATTCGTACTCTACGATTCCGGCGATGAGAATATGTCCTTCCAAAAGAAAATCAACATCGGCGAAGATGATGAGCGCTCCAGCACAGAGGAAAACGATTCGAACCAGCCTGCGTCGTTTCAGGATGGCCGCATCCGGGCGTATTATGTGATGGCTGGCGGCCCGGGGATGGGCTTCCGCGACGCTTCGTTACGGTCCATTCGGGCCCCGTTCCTGGTCGATACCGCGCAGTTTGATGCGATCCTCGAACCGCCGTCGAATTCGAGTCGACTGGCGGAATTGATCCCCGGGGCGCAGGAGATCGTTCGGCCCGTCGGGCATTTTACTTATGTGCCCGAATGTCGGGCCATCATCGGCCCGGTGCTCGCCCGGCTGGCGGGGTTTCCGGTCTGTGACGATCCGCCGGGAGTGGACCGGGCGGCCGCACATGAGCAGCTTGCACGCGATGTGCTCCGATTCTTCCGGAATGCCTTTGAGATTTGATCGAACCCCGGCGAATCGCGATCGGATTGTTTCATTTCAAAGTCATCGGCGTGACGCGTGACATAATTGGAATTTACGCAATCGTCTTTCGAATTTCACAAACTTTTCATCTTTTATCCCCAATCTGGTCACACAAAAGGACGGGGATAGCAACATGCGCATCGCATACTTCACGGAGACATTCTTGCCGAAGGTGGACGGCGTGGTCAACACGCTCTGCAACCTTTTGCGATACCTTCCAACGAAAGGGCACGAGAGCCTGCTCTTCGCCCCGCAGGCCGGCGGAACTCCGGATCACTACGCGAACACCCGGGTCATCACCCAGCCCGGCATGCCGTGTCCGTTGTACCCGGAAATCAAACTGGTCTCGCCGACGATCGACGTTACCGAAGAACTCGAGCGATTCAAGCCGGACGTCGTTCACGTCCTGCATCCCATCTCTCTGGGCATGGCCGGCATGTGGCAGGCCCGATACCTGGGCATTCCCGTAGTGGCGAGTTATCATACCGACCTGGTCGCCTACGCGCGATACTTCGGCCTGGGCTTCTTGAGCGATTTCGCCGTGCGGGTGGAACGCTGGATTCACAACCAGGCCGACCTGAACCTCTGTCCGTCCACGGCGACCATGAATGAACTGGAGGGCTACGGCTTCGAACGTCTGAAGATCTGGACGCGCGGCGTGGATACGCAATTGTTTCATCCCGGTCGCCGACGCAGCGACATGCGCGAGTGGCTCTCCGGCGGCGAACCGGACAAACCGCTGCTGCTCTACGTCGGCCGGGTCTCGCACGAGAAACGCGTCGACTGGCTGCGCCGTCTCCTGGATCGCCTGCAGTCCAACGGGCACGATGTGCGTCTCGCCATCGTCGGAGACGGGCCGGCTCGCGCCGAGTTCGAGCAATACTTCGCCGACACGCCCACGGTATTTACGGGCATCCTGCGCGGCGAAGAACTCGCCGCGGCCTACGCCTCCGCGGACATGTTCGCTTTTCCGAGTGCCACCGAGACCCTGGGAAACGTCGTCCTGGAAGCCAATGCGGCGGGACTGCCCGCGGTCTGTGCCGCGGCCGGCGGCCCGGTGGACCTGGTGAAAGACGGCGAGAACGGTTATCTCTTTGCTGCGCACGACGAAGCGCTCTTCCACGACGCCGTGGAACGGTTGCTGGCTTCGAATGATTTCATTCGCCGTATGTCGAAGCTGGCCCGCGCTCGTGCCGAACAACGGAGCTGGTCCGCGGTGCACGATCTGTTGATTCAGGACTACGCGGAAATTGCCGGCGTGCCGCTGCTGAAACAGGCTATCTAGGATTCACGATCCTCAAAATCCAGTGAGACCGAGTTGATGCAGTAGCGTTGTCCCGTCGGTTGCGGGCCGTCGGGGAAGACGTGGCCCAGGTGGGCGCCGCAGCTGTTGCAGAGAACTTCCACGCGACGCATGCCGTGGCTCACGTCTTCCTCAAAGCGGACGGCGTCCTCCTGGATCGGCTCGTAGAACGAGGGCCAGCCGGAACCGGAGTTGTACTTGGTGTTCGAATCGAAGAGCTTCGCATCGCACGCCATGCAGCGATAGATGCCGTCGCCCTTGTAGTCGTGAAACTTACCGGTGAACGCGCGCTCGGTGCCCTTTTCGCGGGCTACGTAGAATTGTTCCGGCGTAAGCTTCTCGCGCCATTCTTCTTCGGAGAGTTGAACTTTTTCGGCCATACGATACCAACCTGTCTGTTCTAAGAAAACCTCGAAGCGCCGTCACGGCTACCCCGGGGTTACTTCTTCAGTGCGTCGATCTGACGCTGCATTTCGGCGGCGTCGGATTTGCGGTTATTGGTTTCGTAGAGGCTCTTGAGATTACGCAGAATCAGGATTTTTTCTTCGTTCGTTTCCGCCGCCTCCAGGCGCTGCTTGAGCAGGCGCTCCTGGATGGTCGCGGGGGGGACTGCCGCGGCTTTGCGCTGCGTTTCATCGGCCGCGTGTTCGGAATCGCTGAGAGCTGATTGCGGTGCCTCCCGTGAGGCGACCATGACGTCGTCCTCGCTTTCCGGGGCTGGCGGCGCGTCCGCTGCTTCGGCCGTCTCCCCTTCGCCGGGGGCCGGCGGTGCCGTGGCCAGGCGTTTTTCTTCGCGGTCACCGAAAGCCGCGCTCTCTTCGCGTTCTTCCCGTGCGCCGCTATCGGCTGCCACGGGCGGCGCGGAAGTGGCCGCGATGCTGTCCCCGTTGACGGGTTCGTCGTGCATGGCGACCGAGGAAGAAGAATCGCTTCCTCCGTAGTAGAGGGCGAAGGGCATCATGACGAAAACAAAGACCGCGGCGGCACCGGCCCAGTGCATGGTGCGCGACTCGCTGAACCACAGCTTCTCGCGCAGATACTCACCGAACAGGCGTTGTTTGATTTTCGCGGCGTAGGCCTCGCCGGTTTTCCGGCCGGCCGCATCCACCGCGTCGATTTCGTTGCGCAGGCGGACCATGAAGCCGTCGTCGAGACGGGCGGCACTCGCGTCCGCGGAACGTCCGAGTTCACCGAAGGCGGAACGCAAACGTTCGTCCAGAAAACGCTGGCGGCGGGCGGTCTCGCGATCGGCCTCGGAGAGCCGTTGCTCGACGGACGGGTCGAGGCTCAGCTCCGGGTCGCGGACGTATTCACCGATGTCGCGCAACGGCTGGTTGGTTTTGTCGGACGTGCTCATGGATTTATAGTTTCATCGATTATAACACTCGTCGATCGATGCGCTCCGCTAGATGTCGAAATAATCTTCGCCCCTCCCGTTGCGGATGATCGAACGCTTGAGCAACTCCCGCGCCTTAAACAGCCGGCTCTTGACAGTGCCGATGTTGACGTGGCTCAGCTCTGCGATCTCCTCGTAGGACAGATCATCGTAATAACGATACATGAGGATCTGCCGGTACTTGTCGTCGAGGCCCTTAATCTTCTGGATTAGATAAGCACCGTCGTCGGAAAGTTCGTGATTTTTTTCCACGCTGATGCGCTCGTCCGAAAGGATGGGCTCGTAGTGCTCCAGACTGTCCTGACTCTGGTTCTTCCGGGAGCGCAGGAAGTCCCGGCACTTGTTGACGGTGATGCGATAGAGCCAGGTGTAGATGCCGCTCTCGCCGCGGAACTTTCCCAGGGCCTTGTAGGCCGTAACGAGGGCGTCCTGTAAGACGTCCTCGGCGTCCTCGGCATCGCCGATGAGCGAGCAGGCCTTCCGGTAGAGCCGGATGCGATACTCGCCGACGAGCTCCATGTAGGCATCCCCGTCGCCGGCCTGCACGCGCTGGATCAACTCGCGCTCTTTCGCTCTCTGCTCGCTGACCTGTTCCATCGTGCCTTTAATGTTCGCTAACCTCAGGTTTACGTTGCCGTCTCTCAGGCCCGGCTGTCCGCGGTTTTGCCGGCCTCTTCGGTAGAGTTCGCCGTTTCTTCACGCATACTTAACAGTAATAAAACAATTCCGACGACAATGAGGCTGTCCGCCAGATTGAACGTGGGCCAGCGTTCCATGGATAGCATGTTTAGAAGAAAGATGTCCCGTACGGCGTCCCAGCCGAACCAGATGCACTCTACGAAGTCCACCACGCCGGAGACGTGCCCGGGCTGCGGCGTCAGCGAAAAGACCCATTCCCGCGTTTCCAGATTCTTCACGAACATTTTGTCTATGAGATTGCCGAAGGCGCCGGAGAATACGAAGAGCCAGGCGGTCTGGTAGCCCAAACGGGGATGATGCCAGCGATAGAGAATGAGGAACAGCGTGGCGAAGACCGTGAGAAAGAAGCCGAGCACCGGCGCGGAGGGGCCCAGGCCGAAGACGAAACGATCGTTGAAGACCAGGCTGAACTTGATGAGGTTGCCGTTTTCGCCCAGGATGTCGATTTGCCGGGTGCCGTCGGTTTCCGCCGGCGTCAGGGACACCGCGGAGGCGCGCTGGTGACGGCCCAGATTAAAGTTCAGATGGTCCGTGACGATCTTCTTCGACGCGAGATCGGCACCGACGAGAACGACAAACAGCAACAGCCACACCTTCGGGAATACCTCGATAAAGGGGGCGGGAAACGAAAAGATCTTCCGGAACAGCGCTGACATTTCAGGTCCAATGTCCGCCTGGTTGGTCGCGCTGTCCAGGCAAATCCAGGCGTTACGGCGTATCCGGCCGACCCTGCGGCGTCCGGGCATCGGTTGCGGCCGCCGCGCGTTTTGTGCTGTAAAATCTCGCTGTGCTGGCTATCCTGTCCGCGTATGAGTGCGACCGTCCTGGACACCACAACCCTTGACGATCTCGAAAGCTTCGAGCGGCAGTATCGTTCGATTCCCTTCGAGGCCATCCTCAAGCAGGACATCCTGCGCCTGGGGCTGAACTTCGACGAGGACTCCCTGGCCGGCGCGGAGTTCAAACAGAAGGACTACTTCATCTTTACGTTCGATCACGTCCCGCTGGAAGAGCAGGGCGATGCCATTCGCTTTCGCGTGCCGGAAGAGATTCGCCTGCGCGGCGGGCACTTCGAGCTGCTGCCGACCATCGTTTCCGTGCGGGTGAATCCGGACTCACCGTACCGCGTGCGGGCGAACGTGCAGGGCAGCGGCGCACCGGCACTGTTTCTCGGCGATACGTTCCTGGGTGATGTGGAATTCCCGCCGGTGCCGTCCTGGTATCGTCATCGTACGGCGAAGGGCAAGTCACCGGGCGAAATCGCGCCGGTCATCGAGTGGGGGTACTTGATTTATCTCACCGTGTTCCGAAACTGCCAGTACTTCGGGAAGACCGAGGAGTGCGCGTTCTGCGACATCAATCATAACTGGCGACAGCAGAAACAACAGGGCCGGCCGTACACGGGCGTGAAGTCCCTGGAAGAAATCCTGGAAGTCCTGGAATGGATCGACGCCGAGGACGACGTCGCAAAGGTCTATACGATCACCGGCGGTTCGGTGCTTGAACAACTGCGCGGCCGGAACGAAACGGATTTTTATTATCACTACGCCGAAGGCATCGAGAAACGTTTTCCCGGTCGCTGGATGGGCAAGATGGTCGTGCAGGCCTGGGAGAAAGAAGAGCTGCTCCGTTTCAAAGACGTGGGCATTCGTATCTATCATCCGAACTATGAGGTGTGGGATCCGAAGCTCTTCGAGATTCTCTGTCCGGGCAAAACGCGCTTCATCGGCCGCGAGACCTGGGTGCGGCGGATCGTGGAGTCGGCGGAGGTCTTTGGTCCGTCCGCGGTGATTCCGAACTTCGTCGGCGGCGTCGAGCTTTCGCGGCCCCACGGTTTCGCGACGATCGAAGAAGCGGTGGCGTCCACCGGCGAAGGCCTGGATTTTTTCATGTCTCACGGTGTCGTGCCGCGTTTTACGACCTGGTGTCCGGAACCGTATACGACGCTCTCCAGCGAGGCGGAGCAGACCATGCCGCCGCTCAAGTACTTCCTGGAATTGCTGACCGTCTGGAAAGCGACGTTCGAGAAGTACAAACTTCCGGTGCCGCCAGGTTACGGCGATCCCGGCCCCGGCAACGCCGTGTTTTCGGTGAGCGCGTTTATGGATGTGATCGGCTACGAGGGGCGCGCGTAGGGTGAAGCGTTCCTTTTCTACATACGCAACCGTCGGGTGAAGCGTATCGTGAAGTAAAAACGTACTCCGGTGATGAGAGCCTGGCGTTGTTCGACGGCGAGTTGTGCCTGCGTGATGTCTTCGGCTGAGCGTCTCCGTACAAAGCTGCATTCATCTTTTGCAATCTTGCGTTGACGACGATTCGCGGCGCGTGTAGCGTTCGTCATGCGCCAGTTCCTGTTACTGCTCCTCGTTTGCCCCTTCACCGCGCCGCTCTTTGCCGATACCATCACGCACGACCGCCTGAGAGCGGAGTTGCCCGGCAATTGGAAGACCGCCGTCGATTCGAAGGGCAACGTCCTGCGAGCGCAGCCGGATTTCGCACCGAACGCGGGGCTCATCTTCGGCGCCTCGCAGGAATACCTCAACGGCACGGCGCCCCTTTCGCTAACGAGTGCCGCGCAGAAGCTTGAGAGCGGGCGTACGTTGCTTAAGGCGTTTCCGCCTCAGCCGCAAAGCGGGCTTACGAAGTCCGGCTACGGTTACGCCTTTCAGAGTCGCATCAGTCGCGGCAAGAATGCGAAGGACGTATGGTATGCGGCCTACTATACGTTTCCCGCGGGCGCGCGCTTTCAGACCATCGTGGCGCTCGCGCGAAGTAACGCGGATTTTCAGAAGATTGTTGAACAGGTTTCACCTGCCCTGGACGCGTCCGTGCAGGTAGAACTTCCGCGCGCAATTGTGCCGAAGGTTGCCGGGGTACGGGGTTCCGTAAAGTTTTTTAACTTTTCGATCGAGCTTCCGGCGGACTGGCGGATCGCGGAGCAGGTCTTTGCGCATCAGCTTCGTTACACGTCACCGGTGAAGCGACAGATGTTCGCCGTGGATCCGTTTCCGGTCGTAATGGAACTACAGACCAGCCGCCCTGTGGATCCTCAGGCGGCGCTCGCTTCGTTTTTGTTGCGGCGGGCCGTGTGGAACTATCGCGGAAGCTACAGCAGCAGCGTGCAGCCGCAGATCGTCGCCGCGAGTGACGGTCGACTTTCGAACGGCCTGGACTTCGTGAGCCTGGTGATCGACCGCGGTTATAAGTACAAAGACGACGACTCGTATCGCAGCGCCGGTTATCTCGTCTACGGCCCCGGTTATTCGTTGTTGATCGGCACGTCGATTCAATTCGACGACTACAGCCGAAACTTCAAGCCCAAAGAGACGCGGGCGGACTTTCAGAAGTGGTCCGAGCTTTTCGAAAGCCTGCCGGCGCATCTCGCTACCCTGCAATTCAACAACGATGCCGTTCAACGCCGGGAGGACGTCGAGAAGTGGCTGCGGGAAAAAAAGACGTTTCGTTATCGCAGCGAGACGAGCGCGTCTTCCGGCGACGTTTCGTTTTATGCGAGCACCGACGTTCAATGGGACTTCGGCGCCGACAACAGCGTGCGGTACGACATGGAACGGGAGCGCGGTTTCAACGCCCTGGACTTCGACAGCATCGGCCGGCCCGACTATTCCTCGGGTTATCTGAGCGGAGACGCCGGCACGAAGAATCGGCCGGCCGTGTTTTCCGTATGGCAGGGCCCCGGCGACGAGGCCTATATCGTGGTGACGTACCCGTCCGGCCTGTCGACGTTCCACACGCTGCAAATCGCGGGGAACGCCTTTCAGATCGACGGCTACCGCGACGGTTGTTGTCGTTGAACCGTCGCGGCCGTTAGATTGTACGGAACGAAACTTACTGAGTCCCGCCGCCTTCCACGCGGGCCTTGAGGCCCTGGAGGCCTTCGCCCATGGCGTCGGTCATCATGCCTTTCAACATGGCCAGCATGTACCGTTGTACCAGGGGAATGCCGTGCATCTGCGTTTCATCGTGCCAGACCACCTCGGTCTTGCCGTCGACCTCGCTTAACTCGAAGTAGCCTTCCGATGTACCCATGCCCTCTTCCATGTTGATGGAGTACGACATCCGTTTGCCGGGTTGATAGTCCTGCACCGTCAACGTGCCGACGGTCTGCGGACTATCCCAGGTCATGGACGAACCGGCGCCCTGTTCGGGACCGCCGTAGGTGTATTCGACACCTGGCAGCGTTTCCGCGTTCCAGGCCGTCCACTCCGGCCACGTACGTAGTTTTGCGATGGGCTGGAAGACTTCCTGAGCCGGCGCCGTGACGGTGATACGTTGTTCTACGACGGCCGTGTTCGGCAAAAAGAGTGCGATGAGCAAGAGCAGGGCGATAAGGCCGCCCAGGGCGATGGTGATGTACTTTATGATTTTCATGGTTCCTCCAGGGACACGCGTACCGCGAGCGGTGAAAATAACAATTAAAAAACAGGTTAAGTATTAATTCGTGCGTGCGCGCAATATGTCGTTGCTTTCGCCGCGGCCTGATCTCTCCCTTCCAGTATGCACTCCCAGGAATCCTTTGATGCCGAATACGGCATGTACATCGACGCCGAGGCCAACCGAACGCTGCGCCGGGCGGGTTTCTGGGCCGCCGTGCTCGGCTACGTCTGTACGTTGGGCATCGGCAGCAGCATGTTCGCCGGCGCGACACGGTCCATGGAGGTCCCGCTGATCTGGGCGTTCATCTGCGGCCTCTACTGCACCGCCGTCTACTTGCTTGCCCGGGCCGGAAGTATTCGCGGTGTGATGACTTACGGCGTGGTCTTCGGCTTCGTCTCGCTGCCTTCGGTCATTTACGTACTGAGTTTCTTCTTATTGGAATCGGGCACGGCGACGTACATCACCGGGCCGCCTTCGTATCTATATTTTGCCGTCGTCATCCTCAGTGGGTTCGCCCTGAATCCGCGCCTGACGATTTTCGCGGGCCTGGTCGGTAGTTTGCAGTACACGGTGGCCGTGCTGCTGGCCGGCAGAGGATTGCAGAGCATCCAGGCCGCGGACCCGCTGCTGCGTCAGGATCTGGTCGCTTTTCCGATCTACGCGTTTAAGTGCGTGTTGTTGTTCTTTTGCGGCATATTTATGGGGACCTTTGCGAATACGGCCCGTCGTCTGATTGCGCGCATTCGTTCCGAAGAACGCGAGAAGTCGGCCATCAGCGGTTTGTTCGGTCAGTATGTTTCGGAAGATGTGAAAGACCGCATCATCAGCGAAAAGAGCGGGACCATCGGTGAGCTGCGCATGGTGGCGGTGCTCTTTTGTGACATTCGCGGATTTACGGCCTTCAGCGAACGTAACAGTCCGGCGGATGTGGTCACGCAGTTGAACGAGTACTTCGACGTGATGGTCGATGCGATTGCGCTGGAACAGGGCACGGTGGATAAATTCATCGGCGACGCGGTGATGGCCTACTTCGGCGGCCTGGTCGCACTGGAAGGACCGTGTAACGCGGCGTTTCGATCTGCCGTCGGTATGCGCCGCGGACTTTCGCGATTGAATCAACTCCGGGGCGAACGCGGACTCAGCCCGATTGAGAACGGCATCGGCCTGCACTTCGGGGAAGTGCTACAGGGCACCATCGGCAGTGAAGATCGCAAAAACTTTTCGATCATCGGCGATAGTGTGAACACCGCCGCGCGGATCGAAGGATTGTGCGGCCGTTTGGGCAAGGCGATCCTGGTATCGGAAGGTTTTTATGCGGAACTGGGGTCGGAGGAACGCGCGTTGTGCCGGCCGGTGGGCCCGGAGCGGTTAAAGGGCAAAGAAGGGCCGCTCCAGCTCTACGAGATCGTCGAAACCTCGTTCGGCTAATCTTCTACGAGACGATGTTACGAAACTTCCGGAGTGAAGCCCGGAAGCGCGGCGACGTCGAAGCTCCACTCCGGCACGATGTTTGATGTGACGCTGCCGCTTTCGGCCGCGCCGCTGATGAGCGCATAGCGTTCCCGGGTCTCCGCGCGACCGAACACTTCAATGATGCGGTGGGCCGGGTCCACCAGCCACAGCTCGGGCACACCGTGTTTTTCGTAGAGTTCACGTTTGCGATTGCGGTCTTTCAACGCCGTGGAGGGCGAGAGGATTTCGATGACCAGGTCCGGCGCACCGAAGACACCCCGTCGCCGAATGCGATCGGCGTGTTCCGTACTCACGAACAGAACGTCCGGTTGCAGCACCGTGTGCTTTGAAAGCACGACATCGATGGGCGCCCAGAAGACTTCTCCGAGGTTTCGCTCGCGGACGTGCGCCCACAACGAAGTTCCCAGATCCCGGGACGCCGTCTGGTGGGACGTCTCAGGGGCCGGCATTTGAAGCAGATCCCCTTCGAGAACCTCGTAGCGCGCCCCGTCTTCGAGGGCGTAGTAGTCCTCGTAAGACCAGGAATGAGAAGAAACATCGGCACGTTGCACAGCCATGACCTCGGACTCCGAAGAACAAAGTTGGGAAAGAGAAGAAAGTCAACATAAATCTGGCCTCAGGCAACACGGCAGGTGTTCCGGGGGAGGGGCCGCCGGTAGAGAGAGACACCACGCCGGTACAGATGCGGCAACAGCGGATACGGGCTGATGCCGTCAGCGGTCCGCTCTTCGGGGGACACGACAAAACGTACGGGGAGATCGTCCGCCATTGTCGGAAACCAGCGTTGCAATCGGAGTTCCAGTTCTCTGAGGGTTGCCGGTGACGGGCCGACCTCTTCGCTATCGAGGAAGATGCCCATCAAGTAGAACCGTGTTTCGGCGAAGCGGTCGGAGGTTTCCTCGCGCAGCGCGGATTCACGGAGCAGATTCACACGAGCCAGCGCGATGCATCGTACCGAAGTGAGTTTGAGGTGACTGACGAGCACCTGTAACGTGGCGCTCCAGTTGTACGGCACGGCAAAGTCCGTCGACAACCGGCACACGGCAGTACCGGCGCCGGCGAGGTATTGTTTGAGTTCGGGGATGTTGTTGAGTTGCATGCGGAGGGATGGGGTAAAACCATCCGATCGTTGCGCACTTTTTTCCGGTGTGCGGAAAATTTTACAGGAAGATGCGGCGGAGCGTTACAACGTAAAGTCGTGGAGTTGGTCCAGGCGTTGCGCCAGGAGACGCGCCAGGAAGATGCCGTAGTGCGGATGGTTCTTGATGGCGTTGATGAAGTTTTCTTTCGAAATGCGCATGCATACGCCGCGGCCGCGAGAGACGACGCGGGCGGAGCGGCGATTGTTTAGCAGAAAGGACATCTCGCCCAGAAAGATGTCGGCGTGGCTCAGCGTGGAGATGGTGCGTCCGCCGGCAATGATGTCGAAGCGGCCGGAGATGATGTAGTAGAGATGACTGGAATGATCGCCCTGTTCGAAGACGACCTCGCCGTCTTCGAAGGCGACCTCTTCCTGGTTTTCAAAGACCCCGGGTACGATGTTCGACTCGTGATGCAGGTGATCGATCTCGAACGAGACCTCGTTGCCCTTGTCGTTGTAGCTCAGTTTTTCCAGGTAGTAGTCGGCGACCAGTAAGCCGCGGCCGTGGTAACGATGAGCGCCGGGATGTTCCCCGCTGCTTTCCGCATCCAGGGATTCATTGCGCGCTTCCTGCAGGCGCGAGCGCCAGTCGAAGCCGTCGCCCTCATCGCGAATGCGAAAGCTGGATTTCTGCGGGGTGATGCGATACGTCACATGGACCTTGCGCGCGCGGATGGCCGGGTCCTCGTTTTTTTCACGCACCAGTTCCAGGATGTCCGGCGTATGCGCCAGGAATTTCGTCTTCTCTTCGAACGTGATACGGCAGTTGCCGTGCTCGATGGCGTTGATCAACAACTCCACCATGGCCGAGTAGAAGTCTTCTTTCTGTTCGTAGTTCACCAGGTTGGAATTGTACAGAAAGTTCGCCAGCAGATTCGAGTAGGTCGTGACGTCGAAGGGATCGTTGTCGATGACGAATTGTCCGGAGAGATTCGACTGGAGCAGGGCGTGAATGTCCCGCTGAAACAGGATGCTGCGATTCTGTTGCAATACGTTCAGCACCCGCGTGAGATACGGTTCCAGGCGGGAGCGGCGAATGAGCGCGATGATGTTGATGCCGGCAAGGCGGTTCTGGAGTTCTTCTTCGACCTCGGTGTCGTAGACGATGATGCTGCCGCCGAAGTGCAGCCAGGGATCGGTCTTGATCGCGTCCAGCGCGCGCTGGACCTGGAGGCGTGAATCCGGGTAATGGACGATGTCGATTTCCGGGAACTCGTAGTTGAGATACTGGATGAAGTCTTCTTCTTTCTCGTGAAACGCCGGTACAAACTCGGCCTCGCCTTCCTGCTCGTCGCCCCCGAAGGATGCGCAGACCCGCTCGATGATCGCGTTGACTTCGGCGTCGGTACTCAGGATCGCGATGTTCCGCATAGCCTCATTTCCACGAGCGCGCATCCGGGCGGCAATCAGAATTTCCGGACACGCCCGGGAAAGGGTGGACCCACCGGACGCCGGACGTAGCGTCTGTACTATGGAGCAGCGCGTAAAGTATACGAAGATCATTGCCACCCTCGGCCCGTCCTCCTCCAACGAAGACAACATCCGCTCCCTGATCCGTGCCGGGGCCGACTGCTTTCGATTGAACTTCTCTCACGGTGACGGCGAAAGCATGATGCCGCTCATCGAAACCGTGCGCCGGGTGTCCCGCCAGGAAGGTGCAACCATTGCGCTACTCGCCGATATCCAGGGACCGAAGCTGCGCATCGGCCGGCTCGCGGAAGAAGGCGTCCTTTTGGTTGAAGGCAACGACTTTGTGATCACCACCAGGGACATCGATACGGGGGACGAAAGCATCGTACACTCCTCGTATCAAAAGTTGCCGGCGGACGTGCGGCCCGGGGCGCGACTGTTGCTCGCGGACGGCACCATCGAACTCCAGGTGCTGCGCATCGAAAAGGAAACGGACATTGTAACGAAGGTCGTTCGCGGCGGGCAGTTGTTTTCGAACAAAGGGCTGAATCTTCCCGGCACTAACTTAAGCATAGAAACACTTACGGAAAAAGATCAGCGGGATCTTCGGTTCATCGCCACGCATACGGATATCGACATGGTCGCCGTCTCGTTTGTCCGCCGCGCCGAGGACCTGCACCGGGCCCGGGAGTTGCTCGGCGATGCGCGCATTCCCGTCATGGCGAAGCTGGAACGCCCGGAGGCGCTCGAAAACATTCAGGGTATATTAAAGGCCTCGGACGGCATCATGATCGCGCGCGGGGACCTGGGCGTGGAGGTGGAGTTCGAGCGCGTACCGTTCATTCAAAAAGAAATCTTACGCGAGGCGACCATGCGCGGCAAGTGGGCCGTCGTTGCCACGGAGATGCTGCGTTCCATGGTGCGCGCCAATCGCCCCAGCCGCGCCGAGGTCACCGATGTGGCCAACGCCGTCCTGGACGGCGCCGATGCGGTCATGCTCTCGGAGGAAACGGCCGTGGGCAGCCATCCGTCCGTGGTCGTCGAAGCGATGCTGCGCATTACCGCCGAGGCGGCGCGGGCCCAGCGCATCGAGCGGCCCAGTTTCGAAGAGGACATGATTTCGTTTTCCGCGGGGGCCGCCGGCGCCGCCGTGAGCGCGGCCGAGCGCCTGAAGGCCTGCGCCATCGTGGCTCTGGCCGGCTCGAACCTGACGGCCTTGCTGTTATCGAAGTGGCGTTCCAATGTACCGATTATCGCCTTAAGTTCCGGCGAACCGACCTTACGCCGGCTGAACGTCCTGCGCGGGGTCATCCCGCTGTCCATCCACGATAAGGCCGGCATGGACCGGCAGATCGAAGCGGCCGATGCGTATCTTACGCAGCGAGCGGGCGCGAGTCCGGGAGATACCATTGTAGTCGTCGGCGCAATCCCCCTGGGCGAGGGGCGGGAGACGAACTCCATTCGCTTTCACAAGATTCGGCCGCCGGAGAATGCCTGGTGAAGTGTCCCGCCGGTTCCGATATTGCAAGGAAGCGATCAAAATCAGCTTGAATGGGAGGCATTACAAGGTATGCTTCAGATTAAATTAGTCTGGAGGCAGTCGAATGTCGAAAGAATCACAACTGGAATTTGCGTATCGCTCCTTTGATGATGGAGTGACCGCGGTGCACTCGATAGATTCCAAAGTCAGAGTGTTTCTGACAATCCTGTTCGTCGGAGCAACGATTTCGGGGACATTGCTCCGAGCCGTCTATGATTTTGAGCCTCTGATTGGTCCGATCCTTTGCGGAGCAAAAAGATCAAACAACTGAGCGAGGATCAGATCATTGAGATTTTGAGCTATGAACGACTAAAATTTCAATTGACCTGGACACGAAAGCACGATAAATTTAAGGCCGGGTGTATATGCGGCATCGTTTTCCTTGTATTCTTTACGGTCGCCGCATCCATGGAATGGTATTTGGGGTATTATGATCAGGTCCCTGAAATCGCTGAATGCCGCGCTCAAGTCGCTGAAGACACGTGCCTCTCATCCCGATGACGAGTATATTCATGCGGCCTGTGTCGATGCCATTGCCACGGCGGAGGAAGGTAACTTCGGTGTCGGAGCACTCCTGGTTGACGATAAAGGGTGCATTGTCTCCCGCGGACGCAACCGGGTGTTTCGACCGCACTTTCGGAGTGATTTGCATGCGGAAATGGATGCCATGAATCAATATGAGGACGCTCAAGCGAGCCGGCCGCGCTCAAGACTTGAGCAGTTCGTCATGTATACAACTCTGGAGCCGTGCCCGATGTGCACGGCGCGTTTGATCACGGCCGGAGTCGGGACTGTTAAGTTCGGGGCGCCGGACAAACTCGGAGGAATGGCTTCTCGAATCGGCCAGCTCCCGCCTGTTTGGACGGATCTGGCCTCGGGCATCACGTTTACGCGAGCGGATTGTTCTCCTGAGCTTTCAGAGCTTTGCTTTGCAATTTTCGCCGCCCGACGCAAAGTTCTCGACGGTCAAATTGGAGCGCCGGTCGCCGCACGTTCGAGTATGTGACTGCCTCCTGTCATAAATTATGAGAAAATCCGCCGTCCTCATCGGGGCCAGCGGCCTCGTGGGCCGGCACCTGTTGCATCATCTTATTGCCGACGAAACCTACGATCGCCTGCTAACCATCGGTCGTCGTACGTTAAGCGAATACGCGGACGAACGCAAACTCACGCAGCAGCAAATGGAACTCGACGCCTTCACCCTGGCTGTGGACGGCGGTGCGCCGTTGCCGTTTCTCGAAGAGCTGCGCGGGGACAGCATCGACGTATTTTGCACGCTGGGAACCACGATGAAGGCGGCCGGTTCGAAGCGGGCCTTCGAACTGGTGGATCTGCACGCCCCGGTGGCGGCGGCCCAGGCTGGCGCGCGCTACGGAGCCCGGCAGTTCCTGATCGTCACTGCCGTGGGGGCGGACGCCGGTTCGGGGATCTACTACAACAAAATCAAGGGCCGCGTGGAAGACAGTCTGCGTACGGTATGTGCGGCCGGGAAATACATCGCCGTGCACATCTTCCGTCCGTCGCTGTTGCTGGGAGAACGCTCCGGGCAGGGACTGCGCATCGGTGAAGAAGCCGGTAAGATCGCCGGCGCGATGCTCGGGCCGTTCCTGAGCTTCGGCGGACTGCGTCGTTACAAACCGATCCAGGGCCGCACCGTGGCTCGCGCGATGTTGCGTTGCGCGCACGCCGCGGATAGCGGCATGCACGTCTACGAAAACGAAACCATCGCGAAGCTCGGCGAGTAAGGCCGCTTATTTCGCGGCCGCCTCCACTCGTGAAACGATGCGCGCACCGGCGCCCCGCAGATTCGTAATACGATTCAACAAATCGAACCAGAACGGCGCGCCCATGCTCACCGCGGCCACCGTAAGTGCGAGGCCGATCAACTTAAAGAGCCAGGACAGAATGAAGTTCTGCAGGCATCCGGCGGCGGCGCCCTCCTGGCCGCAAGTGTACGACGGCGGGGTACGATGCACGTATCCGGCGAGGCCCGCTTGCGGCGCTTCGTTTTCGAAGGGGCCCCAGCCGAGCAGATTTTGATTCATGACGTCGTAGGCGGCCCGGGCGAACTCCTGTTCGGTGGTTTCGCCGTCCTGGTTTGCAGCCGTACCGGGAACATCGTCGGCGAGGGCGGAGATGGTCGTCCGCGTGTTGGCGCTGCTGTAGAGTACGTTGAGCATCATGATCGTGTCGGCGTTGGAGACGATCACGAGCAAGCTCGCGATGACCAGAATGGCCGAGGCCACCAAACGTTTGTACCAACCCGCGGCGCGTTCCATGACGGAGTCGTACCACTCTTCGACGCCGATGGTAAGATTGCCCAGGTCCATGCCGCTTTCCTGGACAAGATTCAACAGACCGCGACGAACGGCGGCGAACTCCACGCCGCGGGTATTCAGCACACCCTGCACGCGATTCGCTGTGACGGGACCTTTTTGCCCGTCCTTCTCGGCG
The DNA here is from genome assembly GCA_965227295.1 of Leptonemataceae bacterium. Lineage (GTDB taxonomy): Bacteria > Spirochaetota > Leptospiria > Leptospirales > Leptonemataceae > JANSYA01. Next base: position 3,178,225 of record OZ245742.1, read on the forward strand.
ACGAGAGCGATGAGAGCCCGGGCGAAGTCCTTCGACTTAATGTACGAGGGCTTTCCGTTCTTCGAAAGCGATCGAATGACGTCGGTCTTGTAGAGTTCATCGAGGAGACCGTCGCCGCCGAGCATGTTACCGATGGCGGATTTCAAATTCTTCGCGCGCCACGAGAGCAGACGCGAGATGCCTTCACTCAGCGACGAACTGATCGTGCTGAGTACGAAATAAACGAGTAAGAGGCCGAGTGCCGTTTCCAGAATTGCTGATCCAAACATGCTTCCATGCTGAACCGTTCGGTCGGGCCCTCGCAAGCATCCTTCCCGGGACCGGCCTCAGGCATGACGAAAATTCCCGGGAAATTGCAGTATTTACAGCGCGGTTCATGCAAATAATTCAGAGTGCTACGGGACCTCCGACGGCGGGATTTCCGGACGTCCGGTGAGAATATTTTGCAACAGATTTACGGTACCCGCGGTCGAATATAAATATGATGTACTCACTTCCGAAGTTCGACGGCAATCGTAAGAATGGTCGGCCCGGTCGGGCGCTGATCGTCGAGGGCGGCGGCATGCGCGGGGCCTTCGCCGGCGGTGCCCTCGGCATGATGGGCGAGTTGTATCCGCCGGAGAACTACGACATCGTCATCGGCGTTTCCTCCGGGGCCTGTTCGGCCTCATACTACGTCACGGAGAAGAACATCGACACGGCGCGGCGCAACAAGATCTTGCAGGTATGGCGCTACGAACTGGCGGGCAGCAAGCTCATGTCGTACCGCAACCTGCTCCGCGGTCGTCCGTTTTTGAATCAGGAGTATCTCATCGACGAACTCTTCGGCCGTCGTTATCCGGTAAAACGCGAGATCCTCGACGAAAAATCGACGACGCCTTTTTACATCGTCGTGAGCAACATCAAGACGCTGCAACCCGAGTACCATCGCGCGCGCGGCGACAATCTCTTCAACTTACTCAAAGCCGCCACGTCGCTGCCCATCGCGACGAAGGGCCGCCGGCGCATCGGCGAGACGGAGTATACCGACGGCGGCGTGCTGGACCCGTTGCCGGTCCAGGCGGCCATCGACGCCGGTTACACGGATCTTACGGTCATCTTAACGAATCCGCGGACGCACGAGCAGGGGCGCATCGGGCCGTTTCTGAGTTTCATGTGTTTTCCCTGGGACGGCCAGGTGCAGCGCAAGTTGACGAAGGAGATGCACGTATTGCATCAACGTTCGTACAATCTCATCAACAATCCGCCGCCGGGCGTGCGCGTGCGCATCATCGATCCGCGACACACCTTGCCGGCGCACATGCTGTCGACGAACGTCTTCTTGTTGCATCACACGGTGGAGATGGGTCTCGCCGCGGCGTTCGAGCTCTTCGGAAAAGAAAAACGCCGCAAAGGTTTCCTGGCAAGAATCCGCCGCTGGTTCGGCTTTCGGCCGTCTACGGCTTGAGAAAGATGGATGAGACTCCGAGCACCGAGGCACCGATGGAAGATTGGGAGAGCATTCGTATCTGAATGCATTCGGGCTATGAACGCTCTCTGATTTTTTTTAACTCGGTACCTCGGTCCTCGGAGTCAAATCCCGTCTTTCACCGCGCCACGCAGCGCACGCGATAGTTTCCGCCGTCCACCATCTCGCCCTCTCCCAGCCGGAAGTCGTAGATCATGCCGCGGCCGGAGAAGTTCATCGACGTCCAGTACTGATGCGTGCCCGTCGACCAGAAGAGACTGCGGTCGATGTACGGAGACGTTGCGTTCGCTTGAATCATCGTTTGCAGTTCGGTCATCTCCGGGAGACGCCAGGATTTCCCGCCGGCCTTGAGTGATGCGCAGTACTGCTGTGCCCGGGCCTGGGTCATGACGGAATCGCGTTCTTCGCCGCGGCAATTGCAGAGTTCGAACGTTTGCCCCGGCGCGCACTTCTGCCAGGTCAGTCCGCTGCTGTTGTCGACGACGAAACCGTTGCCGCGATCCACGTGATTTCCGGAACGCAGCACGTCACACTTACCGCCCGCCTGGTAACGACTGAGGCCGACCAGAATCCAGCTCAAATCGGAGCCGCCGCTCACGTCGATGTACACCCCGCCGCCGGCTTCGGCGATGAGGCGCAGTTGTGCCTGGATCTGCGGGTCCACGGCGAAGCTGATGATGTGCACGACGATGTTCATGCCGGCGTTACGCCACTTCGCCGCAACGGCCGCCGGATCGCCCTCGCAGGTTTCGAGGCCGTCGGTGATTACGATGATGCGATTGTCTTCGTTCGGGTTATGAAACTTCGCGCCGGCCGTATCGATGGCCAGGGCCAGCGGCGTGCTGCCGTCGGGTTCGATGCCCTGCACGGCCGAGGTGAGCCGGGACTTTGCGTTCAGGCCGCGATCCACCGGGATGTTCGAAGTCACCCCGCAGGCTCCGTCCGACGGGAACGACAGAAAGGCAATGCCGCGGTCACCGGGAACCCAACTGAAGGTCGACTGCATGGCCGATCGCGCGACGTCGATCTTACGCACGTCGTTGGGCTGACCGCTGAGTGTCTCGGCCATCGATCCGCTGCGATCATAAACATAAACGGTATCCGCAAAGAGCGGTGCGCTGAAGAAAACAATAACGGTGAGCAGGGCGGGGAAGAAGGCGTTCATGCGTTCTTCTTCGGTTTTGAGAGGGAAAACTTAAGGTGGGTGGTGAGAAAGATGGATGAGACTCCGAGGACCGAGGTACCGGGTTTAAGAAAACGGAGAGTATTCACAGGCTGAATGCATTCGGATACGAATGCTCTCGTAATCTTCCCTAGGCGCCTCGGTCCTCGGAGTCAAAAAATCTCTTAAGCCTCGGCCTTTGACTTGCGCATGCGTCCGATCAGAATGACCGCCGCGATGGCCAGGACCACCAGGATCAGAATCACCCACCAGTACCGTAAGAACGTGTACGTGATCGCCATAATGACGAAGGCGAAGATGAAAAAGATCACCCGGATGAGGCCGGCGCCGAAGCCGCCGATGATCGGGATGTACTCGATGAGACTCAAGAGCGGGCCGACGATCATCGCCATGCCGCCGCCCAGGCAGGCCACGCTGATGATGAACAGGATCAGCGTCATCATGAAGTCCGACGACGAGATGCTCTCCATGGTCTGGCTCAGATTGCCGGCACCGAAGGCGAGATACTTGTTGTCCCGTGCCGACGTATACTGGGCGAACGTGTTGCCGCTGCTTTTGCCGATTATGGTGTACTCCGCTCCCGGATCGTAGCTGTAGCCGGAATAGGAGATGCGCTCGCAACCGACGTACGGGCTGCCGGCGCAGTTTTGATTCATGTAGAAGTAACCGCCGTTCTCGACAAGGCCGGTAACTTTGCTTCCGTCGATGTTAGCAGAGGGCAGGCCGTAGGTACTCGCCTGGGGATAGTTGAACGTGTAAGTCTTACCGTCGGCCGTGAGGCGGACCGTGCTTACCTTGGGGTTCGTTGTAGGCGTGCGGATGTTCGGATTGCTTTTACCGCGGCAGCCTTCGCCGAGGGAACGATCCGGGGAAGACGTCCAGTGGGTCTCACAACGCGCCGGTTCGTTTTTCTCTTTGTCGCCCTTGATTTCTTTGTAGGCGTAAATCTGCACGCTACGGCTCAACTGCAGGTAGTTGCCCGCCCGCACGTAGGGTGGATCGCCCAGCGGCGCTGCCTGGATTTTCCCCGTGGCGTACTCCGGCTGCGTGGCGGACGCGCTGCCCACAGCCTGAGCGTCGCGCAGTGCTTCCGTGGTGCGTTCGCGGCAGGACGAGTATCCTACCACGAAGAACGAAACGGGAATCAGCAGAAATCCGATCAGCATGCCGCCGATGGAGTTCATGATCTTGCCCATGAAGGACGTTTCTTCGGCCATATCGTAGATGCTCCTTTAAAATCGATAAAGTCTTTTATATGAGCCGGGATTGTCCGTGCTTCCGTGGGCGCGGCAAGGGAAAAAACGTCTCGCGGGGGAATTTCGCGAAAAAAGCGCACCACGTTTCCGTGCCCGGACGTTTGTGCGGCCGTCGATTGACGCCGCTTATTGCGGCCGGTAGAACGCGAGGTCCTCGCCGACATCGTAGGGTTCGGCGATGGGCTGCGTGAAATTCACGGCGCTTTGCATGAGGGCTTCCATCTCACCGCGCAGACGTGCATTGACTTCGGCAACGGCACCGCGACGGTCCTGCTTGTAAGCCGTGTAGTAGTCGCCCAGATCGAAGGGTTGCGCGAAGATCACCCGGCCGCGGCGCGGGCGCAGCTTCTGTTCGCCGAAGGTTAGGTTTTCGTACAGGTTCAGCCACTCGTAGAAGCGCTCGGCCGTGGGATGCTGAATGAGATGGCGCGGCTTCTTAATTAAGAAGAGATACGCCCGATCCACGTGTTTTTTCGCGGCGGCGACGCTCTCCGGATCGACGTGGTACTTCGTGGGACCGGTGTAGCCCCACTCGGCGGTTTCGATGGCGGTGAACAATTCCCGGATGCGCGTGATGGCGTCCGTCTTCGAATCCAGTTCAATGCCCATGATGCGGGCGCCTTCTTCCAGGGCCGCGTGCCGCACTCGACCCATGCGGTACTCGTAGTCCGTTTTCGAGGCGATGGAGATTTTGTACATGAGCTCGCCCTGTTCCAGCAGGACCCGACCCACCGTGAGAAACCGTCGCAGCAATCCCTTCGGGCGACTTTCGACAAAGGCCGAGCGCTCATCCGGGCCGAAGCGTTGGGCCAGTTCGTCTTCGATGCGGCGAATCCCCCGCTCAATGTCCCGCCGATGGCGATCGGCGCTGCCGCTCATCACGTACTTCACGAAGGCCGGCAGCACCGGCAGCGTGGCGTTTGCGTCACGCTTGCGGGCGTCTTCCAGGCCCCAGAAGCCGATCTGCACGGCACCGGGCTGAAAGGGAATGAGGTCATCGTTCACGCCGGTCATCATGCCCTCGGGGTAGATGACGAGTTTGCCGTCGGAGCGCCCCAGGACCTGGCGAGCGGCCTTGATGGCCTCACGATCCGCGGCGCCGGCCAGGACCGAAAAGGCGCCTACACGTTTGATCAGTTCACCAAGCACGCCGCCGTACCAGTTGAAGATTGTGCGGGAGGCCATGTACCGGAAGCGCGCGCCCATCACATTGGCGACGTAGTAAGCGATGGGCGGTTCGATGAACGTCGGATGATTGCTCATGTAGAGCAGGCGGCCGTGACGGAGTGAGCGCAGCAGCTTGCGATCGTCGGGGTCGACGTCCACGCCCTCAAGGTTCAGCGCGGTTTTGGCGAGGATGGGAAAGGCGGCGTCGAGGCCCCACGCCACGGGAGCGTTGAAGTCGGCCGGCACGAAGATCGGCGGATTTTTGCGAAATGGAATTGGAAAAGGAAGATCCACCATTTGAATGAAGCCCTGCGAGTCGTCCCATCAGATGTCGGCGGGACGGTGGAGCGAAACCGTAAAAGACATCGAGTTACTGTCAAGACGCTTCGAAGGAATTCGATTAATACTTGCTGCGACGGGCCCGGCCGACGTACTTACGGATCATATGGCGGATGATGTCTCTCTTTCCGAATTGTCGGCGTTGTCCGGGGACGACGCGATCCGCGCCGTGTACATCGAGAGCGATGTCGAAGCCTACCGGCACCTGCGCCGACTCTTCGAGGCCTGGTTCGGCACCGGCATCCGCTTCCGGCACATCGAACATCCGGACCATCTGAACGCCGACGAGGACGGCTACGATCTGGTGATCACCGAGCTGAGTTTCGCCGGTGACGCCACCGCGCCCGAGGAGATGTTGCGGCGCATCACCCACGCCCCGCAGTTGCGGGATACTCCCGTGGTCGTAATCACAGCACTGGACGATCCGCGTCTGCCGTTGCGTGCCTTCCAGGAGGGCGTCGCGGAGTTCTATACCAAGTTCGGCCTGCGCATCTCACTCATGGAACATCGCCTGCGCAACCTGGTGCAGCGAGAAATCCGCGCCCGGGCCCTGCGCACGAACATGAGCGATCTCATGCAGCGCTTCGAACACGTCGAGGGCGCCTCCCGGGGTGAGATTCGTTCGCTCCAGGAAACCATCGAGCAGATGCGCCGGGATCTGGAAAGTGAGTACGAAGAGAAGTTACGCCTGGAAAAAGAAAAGAACCGCATGCAGAACGTCTTCGGCATGTACGTGGATCCGAAGATCGTTCAGGGCATCATGCAGGACGAGATTACCCTGGAGCAGAAGGGCGAACGCCAGGAAATGACGGTGATGTTTGCGGACCTGCGCGATTACACGGGCATGACCGAGAACATGGAGCCGGAGAAGGTCATCTCGTTTTTGAACGAGTTCTTTACGTCCATGACCGAGGTGATCATGGGTTACGGCGGCATGGTGGACAAGTACATCGGCGACGGCATCATGGCGCTCTTCGGCGCGCCCATCGCCGAGGAGAATCATCGGGACAACGCCGTGCTCACCGCCATGGAAATGTTTTCCATCTTTGAGCTGTGGCAGACGAACTGGGAGGCGGCCTACGGCATCCGGCCGGCCATGGGCATCGGCCTGGCCTCCGGCGAGGCGGTGGTGGGCAACGTCGGCTCGTTTCAGAAGATCTCGTACACGGCCGTGGGCGACACCGTGAACCTGGCCGCGCGCCTGGAAGGCCTGGCCCGCCCCGGCCAACTGCTGCTCTCTAAAGATTTGTACGATAATATTAGCGAAGAGTCCCGGTCGCGCTATCAATTTGAACAACTCGAACCGTTTACGATTAAGGGCAAGTCCGCCGCCCAGCAGGTCTATCGCCTCGTGAAAGAGTTTGAGGCGGATGACATTATTCAGTTGATGTAGTTATTTTTTTCGCGCCAGGATATGATTGTGATGGTCCGTCTGCGTGAAATCTTCGGGCAAAGGCACAAGTTCTTTCGCGCCCTTGGGCCGCAGAAATAACTCGAAACCGTGATCGCGCAGCAACCGGAAGAGCTGCGCGTTGGAGCGGCCGAACTTGCCGGACTCCTCCTCGGAGAACTCCAGGTAAATCTTTCGGATCTTCGGGAAAATGCCCGTGGCCCCTTCGAGCACCACCTGCTCGAAACCCTCGACGTCCACCTTGAGAAGGTCGATGTGGTCGTGGCGGTTCAGTTCGCTCATTTGATCCAGGCGGAGCATATCGATCTCCCCGGCGCTGTCCGGTTGAACGTGACTGACGACGTCCTCGTTTTCTTCGGCGAAGGAGACCTGACCGTTCCGATCCCCGGCGGCGGCCCGAAAGAGGCTCACGTTCTTAAGTTCGTTCAATGCAACATTACGCTCCAGAAAACGAAACGTCGCCGGCACCGGTTCGAAGGCGTAGACGTGCCCCTCCGGCCCCACACGTTTTGCCGTGGGAATGACCGTGGTGCCGATGTTTGCGCCCACATCGATGACGACGTGGCCCGGTTCCACCAGCTCGTTCAGGAAGCGATATTCCGTGGGGCCGCCGTTGGGGCGGATCCAGTAGTGTTCCGAAAGACTGGAGGCCTGGAAGTAAATGCGGTAGTCGTTATGAACCGTGAAGGCGTGGCGGGAGCCCAGGTTCAGCTTGCGGACCAGAACCGCGATGCCGCGCCGGATGAGGCCGGGGCGGGGAAAGAGTTTCGATAACAGGCGTAAGCATAGATCCATAGAAGTGCGAACAAAGGTCAGCCGAAAGCGGCGACAGCCTCGTCGATGGTTTCGTGAAGTTCCAGCAGGGCGCCGAAGCCGAGCAGGTTGATGAGCTTTTTTACGTTGGGGTTTGCGCGGGCCAGTTTCAGGTCGCCGCGTTTTTCGCGCACCGCCTGGGCACACTGAAGCATGGAACCCATGCCCGCGCTCGAGATGTAACCGATCTCGTGGAGGTCCAGGACGATCTTCGCCTCGCTGTTCATGTTGAGATCCTGGAGGAATCGGTGCAGTTCCGGCGCCGTATTGCTGTCCACGTGACCGGTCAGAAAGACCACGGTCGCCGCGCCGCGTTGTTCCGCTGTCATGTGCAATCGACTCATGTTTGTCTTCCAAAAATGATGTCGTTCGCACGAAAGCAGAGTTCGTCGAGACGACTTTCGACCAGGTCCGCCTGTTCGGCAAGGACGGCTTCGTCGGCATTCTCGGCCGGCACGATAGGCTCGCCGATGACCAGGGCCACCCGGGAAAACGGAAGCGGGAGCGCAAAGTCGTCCCAATTCGGCCCGACCACGCGGCGGGAAAATCCCATGCCCACCGGGACCACGACCGTATCCGCTTTCTTCGCCATGTAGACGACACCGGGCTTCGCTTTGTAAATGGGTCCGTGCGGACCGTCCGGGGCTACCAGGGCCGGTGTGCCGTCTTTGATGATCTTAATGAAGTTTATGATTCCCTGGGACTGACGGCCGAGGGAAGCATCCAGCACTTCGTATCCCATGCCGCGAATCGTTTTCAGGCCGATCTCGCGAAAGTAATGCGTCCAGGAGTTCTCGTACTCCTTCGTGCGGGGATGATCGGAATATATACAAACGCCGCGGGAGTGCAAACAGAAAATCGCCGCATCGACAAAAGTATGCCAGACGGCGAAGATATAGTTCTGCCGACGGGCGTGCAACATACGCAAATGGTCGTCGCCTTCTACTACGTATTCCAGAGTGGATTGATATACCGAAAGGACTAGCGAACTGAGGCTCGCCAGAAAGCCGGTGGATAATTCGTACCACCGCCGTCGCAGAGGATGTCTCGGAAGGCCCATATAACTATGCGCGGCCCGGGCCGCTTAGAATCGTCTCAGTAAAACCTAGAATAGCGAATACACGATGCCGGCGACCGTGCCGGTGATCATGGTGGCCAGGGTGCCCGCCACGATGGAGTGAAAACCCAGCGCGGCAATTTCCCCGCGGCGTTCCGGGGCCATGCCGCCCAGACCGCCGATCATGATGCCCAGGCTGCCCAGGTTTGCAAAGCCGCACAGAGCGTAACTTAAGATGAGTTGCGTTTTGTCGGAGAGGGCCACGTAGCCGGCGGGCAGGTCGGCTCCTTCTTCCAGGCCGGCCGGCAACGTAACGTGGGCCACGAGGTCGCTGTAGGCGATGAATTCGTTGGTGATGGTCTTGATGCCCATCAACTCCCCGGCCTTGAACGCCTCGGCGTACGGAATGCCCATGAGCCAGGACAGCGGCATCATGATCACGCCCAGGATGGTTTGCAGCCACTGCGGGTTCGGATTGTCCGAAACGAAACCGTGGATCCAGGCGAAGAACGTATTCACCAGGGCCACAAGGGCGATGAGTACGATCAGCATGGCGATGATGTTCAGCCAGAGCTTCAGACCGTCGAGGCCGCCCTGGGTGACGGCGTCCATGGAGTTCTCGGCCGGATGCGGGGCGATGAGTTCGCCGGACGTCGGTGTTTCGTTTGCTTCCGGCGGAACCATAAGGTGAGCCATGACGATGGCGGCGGGGGCGCTCAAGATCGAAGCCACAAGCAGATGTCCGAGGGCCGCGTCGCCGAGCACACCCTGCAGGACGAAGGCGTAGAGCACCATCATGGTACCGGCGATGGTGGCCATGCCCGTGGCCATCACCATGAACAATTCGCTGCGGCTTAACTTCTGCATGTACGGTTTTATGAAGAGCGGGGCCTCCACCATGCCGACGAAGATGTTCGCCGCCGCCGAAAGCCCCACCGCACCGCCGATGGAAAGCGTCTTTTCGAGCGCGAAGGCGAGGCCGCGCACGATGAGCGGTAGAATCTTCCAATAAAACAACAGTGACGTGAGCGCGCCGATGACCATGACGAGCGGCAGGGCTCGAAAGGCCAGGATGAAACCCGCCGGCGGATTCGTGGTTTCGAACGGGGTGAAGGAGTTGCCGCCGACGTACCCGAACACGAAGGACGTGCCCGCGCCGGTGGCGTCGTCCAGGGCTTTGACGAGATTGTTTAAGTACAACAAGCCCTGCTGGATGATCGGCACCTGTAAGAGAATCACCGCGAGCACGATCTGCAACAAGAGACCGACGCCCACGAGTTTCCAGGAGACCGCGCGCCCGGACTCCGTGAGCCGGCCGATGCCCCAGGCGATGCCGCAGAAAACGAGAATACCGAAAAGAGCCTGAACAATCGTCATACACCGCAAGACATCTTATACCGTGTGTAAAATCCAGTGAAAAATTCAGTCCAGAACGGCGTTCAGGCGACGGGCCAGGGCCTCCCCGGCCACGGCGTTGCCGGCATTGTTCCAGTGAAAATCGTTGGGGTAGTACAGGCCGTCATCGGCCCGGGCACGGAATTCCGGCAGCAGGTCCACACAGTGCAGGTCGTTCTGTTTGCAGATGGAGCCGATCTTTCGATTTACCAGCAGGGGATCGAAGGCCGCGTCCCGGAGCCACCAGTAGCGCCGGGTGACCTCCCATTCGGCGTCGGAGATCTGAAATCGCATGGGGAAGATCGCAAAGACCACGGGTACGTCGCCGGGAGCCGCCGCCTGGATCTTCACGAGCGTCTTCGCATACGCATCCCACACTTGATTCACCGTCGCATCGGTTTCGCGCAGGTAGAGACCCAGGCCGTGTTCCCAGAAACGCAGCGCTCCAGGGCGACCGTTGTCGTACGGCATCGGTGTGATGCGATTGCCGTAGATTCGCAGCGCAAGGTCCAGAAGGCGCAGACGCCGGCCGTAATCTGAAACGTAATCGCTTTCGCTCTTCTCGTACGCATGAGCGGGCAGCATGCTGCTTGCGAGGACGGCCTCGCTTTGCCGGCGCAGCGCCGGCGATGGAGCGGCGCGGGCGTGAAAGTAGGAACCGTGCACGTCGTTCGCTTCGCAGATGCCGATCACGATCACGTCGGCATCGAAGGCGTTTTTATTGCCGTAGCGGCGCATCCACTGCAACGCCTCGTACTGATCAAGAGTATGCGCCGGAAAGACACGCACGCTGCGTTCGCGTTCGGCCAGGGATCTTTCCAGGACGCTGCTGATCATGCGCTCCTGGTCGATGCGGTAGCCGACGCTGAAGCTGTCGCCGAGCAGGATGATGCGCAGTTCATCTTGCGGCTTCGGCAGTTTCAGCTCATGGTCCGTGCGAAAGCCGTGCGCATTCGTGCGCGCCGCGATGGGCCGGCCGTAGCCGTCTTTCATGGTTAGGTTCAAGTTCGGTGCGAGGCCGCCGCCGGGACCGAAGCCGTCCTGAAAGAGATCGCCGTAGTCTTTGAGGCGACTGTCCGCCGCGGAGAAGCCGGAACGCAGGAGACCGAGTTCCACGACGATCAACACCGGTTCGGCGAGCAGTAATAGAAACAAAACGAAAGTTAGCAGTCCGGCGCAGCGCCGGAACCAGGGGCCCGCGGGCAGGCGGCCGGACAGCAAATGCAGCGAGATCGCCGCGAAGAGCAGCAGCACCGCGAGCTTTACGTACAGGAACTGAGCCCGATCGAGCATTGCGGCGCCGGCGAATAGTACGACGATCCATGCCCAGTCCCGGAGCCGTCCCGGCGGGGCTGCTTTCTGTCGGCGAAAGTACGCGAACAGGAAGGCCGCCACGAGTAAAGGGGACAGGGCGGGCAGTAGAAACCGGGGCAATAAAATAGAGAACGGCAAAAACTCCAGTGCGCGTCCGCCGCTTTCCGCATTTAAGCGAAGGAACAATAGAGCCAGAGGCAGGACGCACAGCAGTGCCGTGGCCAGCGCGACGATGAAGTAGACGGCGATGCTACGCTGCGACATGAACGCCGCCGGCGCTCTTACGCCGTTACCGGCGCGGGTTCCGGGAGGTAAGTTTGGTACTTCTTCTTCAGCTCGAACATTTCCGCGGCGTCCTTAATGAGGTTGCCGAGTACCTTCGGAGTGATGGCCTGTTTCGGGTCGTCGCCGATGCCCTTGCCGGGTTGGCAGTGCGTTTCGATGCACAGGCCGTCCGCGCCGTAGGCGATGGCGGCGAGGGCCGCCTGGGGAACGTAGTCCGCCTTACCGACGGAATGCGAAGGATCCACCACTACCGGCGCCCAGGTCATTTGCTTCAGCAGCGGGGTGATGCACTCGTCCGGATGATTGCGGTAGCCGTCGATGCCGGGCACGGTGCCGCGCGGGCAGAGCACCACGTTCGGGTTGCCGCTCGCCACGATGTACTCCGCGGCGGAGACGAATTCTTTCATGGGGCCCATGTGCATGCCGCGCTTGAGCAAGATGATGATGTTCTTGTGCGCGGTGTACTCGCCGATCTTTTTCAGCAATGAGTAGTTGAGGGCGTTGCGTGCGCCCACCTGGATCATATCCGCACCCGCGTCGACGGCGATGCGCAGTTGTTCCTCGTCCATGACCTCGGTGTTGATCGGCAGGCCGGTCTCTTCCCGCGCACGCAGGAGGACCTCAATGGCCTTCGCATCCCCCTGGTACGAGTGCGGGGACGTGCGCGGTTTCCAGACGCCGCCGCGCAGTACGTGGGCGCCGGCTTCTTTCACGCCGTGCGCCGATTCGAGGTAGTACTGCGGATTCTTCGGATCGATGGTGCAGTGGCCGGCGACGATGAGCATGTCCCGTCCCAGGGTGCGGCCGGCAATGGCGATGTCGTGGCGGGCCAGCTCCGAATCCACGTCCATGAGTTTGAACGGGGACTGGATGGTATCGACGCGCTCGATGTAGTGCAGGCCTTCGACGCGGTTGATCATGAGCTCGTGACGTTCGTCACCGCGAATGGCATAGATGGTACGGGTGGCGCCGGGAATCGGCGAGAGGGTGCAGCCGAACTCTTCGAGGATGGCGGTCACCTCGTTAACCTGAGCGTCGGTGAGTTTGTCTTCTCTGGGAATGATCATACCGGTACCTGTGAAAGCGCGCATGCAATAGTTTGCGCATTTATAATTGTTCTAACGATACGTCGAAGATCGGCGCAGTACGACCAGTCTTTTTCGACTTTTTTCATGTTAGACGGGCGTTTCGCGCACTTTTTGAATCAAAGCAGAAACATAATGACGGATGCGCCCTGGATCGAGGAATTTTTTGAGGCCTTGCTCAGCGAAGCATCAACATCCAGCGTTCCAGATCTTCCGGGCGGATGCCGAGGCGCTGCCAGGCCGCAAAGTTCCAGTGATGGAAGCTGTGTTGGAGATGCCTGCGCAGGGAGGCCGTTGTCACCGTTATAAAACCGGCTCCCGGATCGGCCGCGCGCGGTCCTTGAGGCGCGGCGAGTTCCTGCGATGTTGCGTCCCCAATGGCACGGACGGCCAGGCCGAGTTCCCGTGCCAGTTCTTCCATACCCGCGACGGCCACCCGGTTTTTCGCCGTAAGTTCCCGCCCGTACCCGCCCGGGCGATACATCTCCAGCGAACGCGTACGACGGACGCATTCCCGGGCGAACTCGGTGTAGCCGGTCCCCCGGACATGGGATCGACTGCCGTCACTGCGAAACGAGGTCCCGGCCGTCCAGAGCGTCTCCGCTCCGATCATCCGCGCGAAATGCAGGGCCGGGCCCACGGCGTTGCGCGGCGGATTGTTCCATTCCGGCAACCCTTCCAGGGCGCCGCCGGGGGCAGCGAGTAGCTGATCCAGCGGGGTGGTGGAGCGATAGAGCAGGATGCGATCGAACCACAGTTGGAGAAAGCGCGGTCCGGCCAGGTTCGTAAGCACGGGGATGTGGCCGAGTTGTTCCGGCGGAAGCAATGCCGCCGCGGCGGCAAAGTGATAGTAGCTGCCGCGCCCGCTGTCCACGGAAATGATCAGGTCCGGCCGGATGCCGCGGGCGAACAAGGGGGCAAGCGCGGTGTCGACGGCGATGACCGTTGCCGATTGTAGGAACTCCGACGAAAGCCGATCGAGGTCCCGGGGGAGCCCCGGGCCGGCCCCGCAGTAGAGCGCAGACCGTCCGGCCACCGGCTCGTGGGATGCGCCTCCCGGAAACTCCAGTTTACCGGTCGCGTCCGCCAGGCGGCAGAAGGCATTGCGGGTCCACTGGCGTAGAAAGTGTGATCGGGTGGCGGTGTCCACGTCCGTTCCACCCGATCCTCCGGCCGGTTGTAGGAACTCCTGCAATTGCCGGCCGAGGTCGGGGAAGCGGCGGGCGTAGGCCGGCAGCACTTCGATGCGATACGAACCCGGTCCCCGGGCCACGGCCTCGCGCAATGCGACGGCATTGTCGGTGATCAGACGGGCCCCCAGGTCTTCCAGTGCGGAAAGCCGGCCGTGTTCCTGGAGCAGGGCGAAGACCTCGGGAGACGGTTCGAAGAAGATCATCGCGGCGAAGCGTTCCGGGGCGAGGGCGCGTAGTTCCTCCAGGACATACCCCCAGCCGATGCCGACCACGATGAGGGGGGCTGGATTGCCCGGGGAATCGATCAGGGTTGCGGCGGAGCGGCGGGCCTCGCGCACCGGATCGCGGGTGGAGTGCAGGGCCTCTTTCTGGAACCACAGGTTGTCGGTTCCGCCGACGTTGGCCGAGTAGGTAACGGGAATCGCGGGAATGAGGCGTTGCGGCTGCGCCATGCGGCCGGCCGTACTAACGAAAACGGCGGACCGGGGTCCGCCGCTTCAGTGAGTCAGGTGTCGTCGGAATCACCGAAGTCGCTGTCGTAGTCGTCATCATCGTCGTCGTCATCGTCATCGTCGACATCCGAGTCGTCGTCGTCATCATCATCATCGTCATCATCATCGAAATCGTCGTCGGAGTCGTCATCATCCGAATCGTCAGCTTCGTTGCTGGCCTCTTGAAAGCCTTCCGGCGCATGCTCGGGGCGCGCGAAGGTCGGTTCTTCCAGTTCGCCGCTGGCGGCGTCCCGGGCCTCGCCGAAGACCGCGTCCAGCTGGGCCCGCCTGGAGTTTTCCATTTCCGCGGCCAGGGAGGCGCGCTGTTCGTCGTCGATGTAGTCCCAATGAACGATCTCGTCGACCAGGGCATACATGGCTTTGACAGCCGGCTTGCGATGGATGATCTTCTTTGGGATGTCGATCTGCTCGAGGAGATCGATGACCTCAAAGGCGGCGACGGCTGTGGCGTACTTGTTCTGGTCCGACAGCGACAGCAGCCGGCTGATTTCGAATTCTTTAGACATGCAGGTAGGCTCGCAGGGTAGGAACGTGCAAAATACCGGATCGTCGCAGGGGCCGTCCCGGTCAATAGATTTTCTTCTAAAAAAGAGGTTTCCGGAACCACCGGCACCCCTTTGTTGGATGTATGGACTCTCCCGTGAACCGCCCCGCCGGCCGTCTCATCTTACTGTTCGCCTGCATCCTGCTCACCGCGACAACGACCTGCCGGCCCGGGCTGCAGAGCAACTTCGGAGTGGACCAGTGGGCCGGCTGGACCCTGGACGGAGAAAGCGTGCAGCTCGATCTGCTCGGTGGCCGGGGCCTGGTGCTGAACGTGTACAGCCCCACCTGCGGACCGTGCATCGAAGAGCTGCCGGCGCTGCATGTCCTCTATGAACGTGCGCGAGCCCTCGAAGTGCCGATGTTCATCGTGGCCACGAGCGAACCGTCGGACCACGGCATCGATCTGCCGGCGGGGTCCACACCGGAGCAGCGCCGAACCGTGGTGATGCAACGCCTGCGCGAGGACGTCGCAAAGTACGGCATCGAAGTCCCCGTGCTCGTGATGGATGATCGCTTTCAGGTTTCGCCCGCGGACGGCCTGATCACCGGAACGCCGGAGACGCTGTTCTTTCGCCGCGAACCCGTGTCGCTGGAGTATAACTTCATCGGCCCGCTCTCCGTAAGCGAGGCGCCGGCGGAAATCGTCGAAGAAAGTCGCTTTCAATTCGCCCTGCGCGTTCTGGATCGCGTGCGCAGTGAAAACGTATACGAACGAAACTACTGAAGCCGGGGGGGCGCGAGTCTTTGTATGTGCGTTTCTTCGCCCGGATTTATGATGGGCTTAACTTTCTTTTTCCATCAACTTCCGTAACAATCCGTTCAGGTCCTTAATCCGAAACGGCTTCGCCACGCCGCCGTGAAAGCCGTAACTTTCGAAGTCGGCCAGTACCGGATCGTTCGAGTAACCGCTGCTCACCACAAACTTCGTATGCGCCGGCGCGGAGGCGCGCATCTTCTGCGCCGCCTCGAGGCCGCCCATGCCGCCGGGTACCGTGAGGTCGACGATGACCACGTCGAAGGGGCGGCTGTGCAAAATGGCTTCCTCAAACATGGCCACCGCCTTGCTGCCCTCGTCGGCCTCGGCGACTTCGTACCCCAGACGATCCAACAACAGGCTTAACGTCTCGCGAATGTCTTCTTCATCGTCCATCAACAGGATGCGGCCGGTGTCGTTTGCTCCGCCCGGTTCGGCGACGGGCTCCGGCGTGCCGGCGACCGCGGCACCGGGGCGGGCCGGCAGAAAAATCGAAAACGTCGTGCCCTGATTCAACACGGACGAAACGCCGATGATGCCCTCGTGTTTCTTGATGATGCTGTATGTACTCGATAGACCCAGGCCGGTACCGGTTTCTTTCGTGGTGAAGTAGGGATCGAAGATGCGTTCTAAGTTTTCGGGCGCGATGCCTTTGCCCTCGTCCCGGACGACGACTTCGACGTAGTGTTTTTGATGCAGCGCCGCCGGCCATTCCTCGAACGGAAAGTCTTCACCGATCTCGCCGTGAAAACGATTGCGACATCGAACGGCCACGCGCCCGCCGTCGGGCATGGCATGCACGGCGTTGATGACGAGGTTGTTGATGACACTGGAGAGCTGGTTTTCGTCGACGTCGGCCGGCCAGAGGTTGTCGGCGATGTCGTAGAGGATGCTGACGCGACTGCCGCGCAGTACGAAGTCCGCCGTCTCGCGAATGAGTTCGGCGATGGACGTGGTCTTTTTGATGGGCGCGCCGCCGCGGGCGAACGTGAGCAGTTGCTGCGTAAGACCGCGTACCCGGTCGCAGGCGTTCTCGGCTTCCTGCAGGCGATGGCTCAGTACTTCGGGATCGTTCGTATGCAGTCTCGCCAGGGAGATGTTGTTCTGGATCGCCGTCATGATGTTGTTGAAGTCGTGGGCGATGCCGCCGGCCAGCAGGCCCAGGGAATCCAGGGCCTGCATCTTGCGCAGCTCGCGTTCGGCGCGGACCTTCTCGGTTTCGTCCCGGAGTACGGCGACGGCGCCGAGGATCTTTTCTTCCTCGCCGTAGATCAGATTCGCGCTGAGGCTTACGAACGGTTTGCGGCCGTCCTCGGTGAGCATGCGCATGTCGCCGAAATACTCGATGACCTCGCCGGTCCGCAAAGCACTGCGCACAGGACACAAGAGTTCTTTGCCCGAGCGTTCGTCGATCAACGTATAGATCTCGTCGACGATGCGACCGGCGGCTTCCGGTAACGAGGCAAAACCGCAGAGATCCCGCGCGGCCTGGTTCATGAACAGAATGCGTCCCAGGCGATCGGTGGTGATGACGCCGTCGCCGATGGCGCGCAACGTAACCGCCTGCCATTCTTTTTCCTGCAAGAGATCGACCTCGGCATCTTTGCGCCGGGTGATGTCCTGGGCCGTGCCGAGGATTTGCAGCGGAACGCCTTCACTGTCGCGGGAGAAAACAATTTCCCGAACGGACAGCCATACCCAATCGCCGTCGCGGCGGCGCACGTGTACCTCGGATTCAAGGATGTCGGACTTCGCATCGGTGTAACGATTGTCGCTGCCCTGGAGTTGATCGTAGGCCTGCGGCGTAAGTACCTCTGCCAGAAAGTTACGGCCGAGGCGCAGGATCTCTTCCGGTTTGTAGCCGAGGATTTCCTCGGACTGGGCGTTGATGTATGTAATGCGTTGGTCCTGGTAATCGTAGGTATACAACACGGCCGGCATGGCCTCGGTGATGCCCTGGATGAAGCGCCGGCTTTCGTCGAGGGAACGCTCCGTTTGTTTGCGCCCGGTGATGTCGCCGATGGAACCGGTAACGATGCGCGGCCGGCCGTCGGCGTCCCGGGTGGCCATGCCCATGCAGTGTATCCAGCGGACTTCGTTCTCGTCCTCTTTGCGGCCGATGCGATGGATGTTATCGAAGACCGGCGTCGTGTTGTCGAGGTGGGCCTGGATGTCCAGGCGAAAGTCCTCACGATCCTCGGGATGGACCATGGCGAGATACTCTTCGAGTTTCATGAGCCGTGGTTCGCCGACCTCGTAGTCGAAGCCCAGAAGCGAGAGCGTACGCGGCGCGAAGACGAGCTGGTCCTCATCGACGTTCCAATTCCAGAAGCCTTCGAGGTTGATGTAACCCTGCAGCGGATATTCAAAGCCCCCGGAATCCCGGGGCGGGTTGTGCGTACGGTGTTGCGGTTCCATAGGCCGGTGGAAGGACACCGTGAAGTATGAAATCGCTTAAGGTTCGCCGCAATCTTTTTTCAGGAATTCTTAACGCCGGCCAAAGACTTTCGATAGAAGTCGCGCACGTCCTCGATTTCCATCCGGGTACGCTGTTCGTTCCAGTCGAGCAACACCGCGGCGCGCCCGGCGATCTTTGCGAGCGCCGTCTCGCCGGGATCGCCGTAGGTTCCGATGACCAATCGTCGCCGCACCAGGTCTTCCAGGGTCAGTGCGCCCTCGTGCTGAACGGCGTAGTCGACCTGGGCCAGGATGTCCAGGCAGGGGTCGGCGGGGGAGTCGCTGCCCTCCGGCAGGATGCGTTCGGCGAGCGTTGCATCTTGCTGCACGAGGGCGAGGACCTCGCGATGGCGAACGCCGTAACACGTGATGAGATGATCGTGCACTGCTTGTGAGATGCCGGGCGCGGCGTACTCCCGCAGCGCGAAGGCCCGGTACTCCTCGGCCGACTCGGCGAAACCCGGCGCATCGACGAAGGCTTCGCGATGGCTACGACTGCGATTGCGCCGGGCCGGTGACCCGCGCAGTTCCGTTTTGCGCAGCGCGTGGTCTACGACCTGGGCGCCCAGAGCACGGGACGTGGTCCATTTACCGCCGGCGACGCTCAGCAAGCCGGCAAGTTTCGGCGCGTGATCGTAGACCTCGGAGCGTCGGGACAAGCCGCGCGTGCCTTTTTCCGGATCGGCGCCGTCGGCGGCGAGGGGGCGTACGCCGGTGATGGCATGACGCAGGCGCAACCGTTCAAAGGTGTGTGCCGGCAGATTCTCACGCAGATCGGAACGCAGGCCGTCGATCTCTTCTTCGCGGGGCAGGGCGTCGTCGGGACTGCCCTGGTACGAAAGATCCGTCGGCCCGATGAGCGATCGCCCGCGCCAGGGGAGGATCAAAAAATCATTGCGGCTGCCGTTAATAAATACGGCGTGATCCCGGGGATGTTTGTCCGCAAAGAGCGGTTCGGTGATCAAATGAATGCCGGTGCTGCGCACGACGTGTTTCTCACCCTGCGGTTCGGCCAGGGCCAGCAATCGGTCCATCCAGGGTCCCGAGGCGTTTACGAAGAGTTTCGCGCGCAGCTCGTGGTTTGTGCCGTCGATGGTATCCCGGACCTGCGCGGCCCGAATGCGGCGGCCGCCCTTCGGCGCGTCGGCGATGTCGAAGTCCGTTAATTCACAGTGATTCAACATTAGCGCGCCGTCCCGGGCCCCGGTGAGGGCCCAGGCGATGCTCAGCCGTTCCGGGTGAATGCTCTGGTAATCGTAGTAGACAAAGCCGCCGATCAGGTCCTTGCTTTCGATGTCGGGTTCCTCGGCCAGGAGCTCTTCGCGGCTGATCTTTTTGTACGGCGGGAGGCGCTTGTCCTCGGCCACGCCGCGGTTGCGGTCGTAGCCGAGCCAGTCGTAGATGGTGAGCGCGGCGTGCATCTCCCAGTTCTTCGGCTTGCGCTTCGCGTAAATCGGGACCAGGAATCGCAGCGGTCGCACTAAGTTCGGCGCGGCGCAACCTGAGATGCGCCGTTCGCGCAGGCTTTCCCGGACGATGCCGAACTCGTAGTTCTTAAGATAGCGCAGGCCGCCGTGGAGCAGCTTCGAAGTGGCCGCCGAGGTGGCCCAGCCCCAGTCGTTTTTTTCGACGCAGACCACGGACAACCCCCGGTGCGCGGCCTCGCGCGCCACGGCGATTCCGGTAATGCCCCCGCCGATGACGGCCAGGTCGAATTCCCGGGAGAGCTGTGTGAAATCGCGGGTGAGCATGGGGTGATGAAACTCCGAGGACCGAGGTGTCGAGGGAAGAAGAGTGAAATAGAAGGGTGTGCAGGCTATGTGAGCTTTCTTTGCCTGCTCGTATTCTGGTTACGAAAACCCTCCCTGGTCCTTGACTCGGTACCTCGGTCCTCGGAGTTGGCTATGAATCTCAGCCCCGTTTTTTCAACAGGACCTTGCGTTCGATCTCGAAGATCTTCGTCGTGATCTTTTCTTTGCCGAGGTTTTTCTTGTCGTTTTCTTTAATGAAGAGATCCTCACCGAATTGATCCAGGGCCTCGGAGGTCTTCATGCCGGCCACGCCGATGAACTGAAACTGCACCGTGCCGGTGTTCGGGAGCGGGCCGTCTTCGACGGCGAGGACGCGGGAGATGGCACCCACCGTGGTGTTGCTGGTGGCCGGTTGCGTGTGATAACCCTCGGTGTAACCCAGGTCCCAGACCATGTTCTCGGTGGTGTCGCGGGAGGCGAGGCCGATGAGCCAGGCGAATACCAGGCCGCCGTAGACGATAGGTTCCCCGCTCATCTTGCCGGAGAGACCCGTGGAATAGATGCGATCGTAGTGTAGCGGATGCGTGTTGCCCATGCGATAGGTCCAGGGCACGTGTTCGTCGGTGATCGTACGCATGTTCTTGTGCACGATGATCTGGCCGGGCTGGAAGTCCTCGAAGTAGGTGTCCGATCCGGTCTGGCTCTTAATATCATCTCCGGGTACTTTAAGATCCGGCAGGTCGATCTCCGGATTTTCCACGGCAGGAAAGGCCGCGTTGGGATCGCCGGGATTACCGGCGCCGTCTCCGCCGCGGGGGGGGACCATGATCTTGCGTTCGTATTGAATGACGACTTCGCCGCGCTGGTTCATGCCGATGGTGCGCACGTGGACGATGCCGGGTTTGCCTTCGCCGCGTTCGCGGCGGTTCAGCACTTTCGAGCGCGCGGTGATGGTGTCGCCGGGATAGACCGGCTTGAGAAAGGCCACGTCGTAGTAGCCGAGATTCGCGATGGCTTTCTCGCTGTTGTTCTGCACGCCGAGTGAGAGCACGATGTTAAAGACCATCATGGGATGCACGAGCATGTCGGCGAAGCCGTGGGCCTCTGCGTACGGCACGCTCAGGAAGAGCGGATTCGCGTCGTGGAAGGTCGTTGCGTATTCCTGTGCGAACGAGCGATCGATGGTCCACGCGCGCGGATGGATGAAGACGTCGCCTTCGCGAAAGTCCTCGAGGAAGCGCCCGTACTCGGGTTTTTTGATGTGATCTCCGCTGTAGGGAGTGCTCGGTGCGAGTTCTTGAAAGGATTTGACGGGAATCTTTGCCATGGGGCCAGATTCAGATTCGAGGTCATTGCGTAAACCATTTACCGGACGTCACCGGAGGTTCACGCATCTTTCAACAAAATGTCATTGTTTCCCCGAACAGGCGCGCCCATCTTATGGGTCCGCATCGCCGTAACCCTCGCCGTGCTCGTTGCCGCCGGCGGTGCCGCGTACTCGATCTACCGCAAACCCCTGGCCGAGATTCGCCGCGGCCTGCCGCCGCACGTGGTCACGCCGTTTCTTACGGCCGTCGGCGTCGCCTTCGCGGTGTTCGTAATCGTCTTTTTGTTTTATCTGCTGCGTAAGCGCCGGCGTCTGGGACGGATTCTATTGACCTGCCGCAGCGTCGGCCGTCGGCGTATGCGCCTGGTAACGTTGGGCTTCGGTCTCTTGTGCGCGCTGCAGTTGTTCCTCGCGTTCTTCTGGAGCATCAATGCCGCGCCGGCATTGCTCAGCGGCGGACTCTTTTTGTTTTATGTGAGCTATCTTTTTTTTCGCATGGGTGTCTACGACGGCGGTCTCGCCGCGGCCGGCGGTTTCTTCGAATGGAACGAACTCACGAGTTATCACTGGGACGCCGAGGCGGGGTTGCTGTACTTCTTTCGCCGCGAATCCCGCTGGCACGCCGCCCCGCCGGTGATCTTTCGCATCATGGATAACCAGCGCGACGGCCTGGAACGATTGCTGTCGCGTAAGTTACACGAGAAACTCGCCGCGCGGAACGGCTAAGTGTTGCTCGATTGATGTTTATTTCTGCGCGGCCACGCGCGCGCAGATGTCCAGGGCCTGTACGACGAAGCCCGGCTCCGACATGCGTTCGCTTCCGAACGTGGGCATGACCATGTTATCGTTCAACACGAGTTCGATGACGTCCCCGGCGGCGCGGACGTCGGTGAAGTGCCAGTTACGTCCCAGGCGTTGGAGTTCTCCGTCGGCGACCACTTTTTCGGCAAACGTGCGGTCCGTACCAAAAACCCGGGCCCTGCCCACGCGCAGATCCTCGAACTCCGGCAACTCCACGTTGCGTTGTTCGAACATGTCCATGAGCCACTGGTCCGTCCGCAGCGGGCCGACGTGTTCCTTAAGCATGATTTTAGGAAAGTTAGCGCCCGGCACCCGCATCTGTACGTGCAGGGTCTGGTAGAACGTGTTGCGACCCTCCAACTCGCGGACCATGCCCCAGCCGCTCTCGCCGGAAAGGATGAGTTTGCCGTAGTTCGTACCGAGGCCGAAGTAGACGTCCGTGGGATAACCTTTGTACTCGCCGGTGAGTCGATTGCCCTGGAGTTGCAGGCCGGTGCGTCTTAAGAGATCCGGTACGAAGTTGCGGGCTCTACGACTGCCGCGTACCGCACGGTAGATCATGAACGGGACAAAGAGGCCGAAGCCCAGGATTAAGAAACCGATGAGGATGGCGACGCCGAGCATGGCGAAAATATGGTTGTAGGATTGGACCGGTCAAGTGGAATCCGGGAGCGTGAGAGGTTGTTTGCAATGAACGGAGACGAGGTCGTATCGATTTTCTTATTGTTACTGCTTTTGGGTTTGCCGTTCACGGCGCTGTGGATCTACGCCCTGGTGGATTGCGCGCGCAACGAGCCCGCCGCCGGTCTCACGCGCATGAACTGGCTGTTGGTGATCGCCATCGGCGGGGCCTTCGGCGCGGCGTTGTATTTACTGTATCGCCGACCGCGAAGGCCGAAGCGCGATGCCGTGTTGGACGATCCGGAGGGACGTTCGATCTTCGTGCGGCGGCCGAACGACTGGAAGTCTTAGGTTCTTGTGGCCGCCGGTTAGTGCCGGCTCAGCGTTGCGCCGCGGCCCCGCCTACGACTTCGTAGACCGCCAGGGTAAAGTCGGGTCGCTCCCGATACACGCAGAGTTCGCCGGGTTTCAGGGCCGTAACGGGAATGCTGCGCATCGTATTTTCGCCGGGAATCTCTCCGGCATTGTCCACAAGCTCGGGAGAAACCTGTACCTCGGCCGTCTCGGGGACTTCGGTGATTTCTTCGGTGAGTTTGTTTTGTAGTTGGATCATGCCTTCAGCATAGTAAAGTTACGCCGGGCTCGCCAGGGTTCACTCCGCCGTAAACCCCGCTCCCTTGTGACTGCCGTCGCAGAACGGCTTGTTCTCCGATGCTCCGCAGCGACACAGCGCGGCCTTTTTGCCGGACCAGGCCGGACGCCCGCTTCCCGCTAAGATCGAAAAACTACCGGTTAAGAGCAGGGGGCCGTCTTTCGCCTTCGCGATCTCAAGTTCACCGCCGGCATTTTCCAGTGTCGCGCCGTCGCCGCTTTCGCCGACGGCGCCGTGATCGCGGAACTCTCCGTCGTTGTGGGAATTGTCGCAGAAGGGTTTGTTCTTCGAAAGGCCGCAGCGACACATGGCCGCGCGGAACTGTACGCCGGGCATTTCGTTAAGGTCGACTTCCTGGATCTTAAGCTTTCCGCGCACGTAGAGGGGACCGTTATTTGCCACCATGACCGTGTTGTGCTCCGGGGCGCTTTCCGCCGCGCCGCCGTCCTTGCGATGATAACTCAACGCGCCGCTGGGACAGCGCTCGATGACGTCGACGACTTCGTCCATGCCGTTGCCGGCCTGATCAGGCTGGCACCAGGGCTTGCGGCCGCCGACGAATAGATCGCCCTTTGCGCGCCCGCATTCCCCGACGTGGATGCACAGGCCGCCGTGCCACTTCACGTCTGCATTGCTGCCTTCGTAGGTGTAGACTTGTTTTGACATATCACTTAAACAAAACAATCTTCCCGGCGATGTCTAGCCGTAATCGCGGTCTCAAATTGAGAAACATGAATGAGTGTTTGTTTGGCCGCCGTGCCCGGCGGCGTCGGGAGCCGCCGGGCACGGCGGCCTCACATCCTGTGCATGATCTCACCAGGTCTCGCCGAACGGTCGCACGTCGACCTCGAACGACCACGCGCTCTTCGGCTGTTGCGTAATGTTCCAAACGGTCTCCGCGATTTCTGCCGGCTTCAGAAAAAACGAATCGTCTTTGTCCGGCACCATCTGGCGGGTGCGGGGGAGATCGACCATGCCGTCGATGATCAAGAGCGCGACGTGTACGCCCGCCGGCCAGAGATGCCTTGCCAGGCTCTGGGCCATGTTACGCTGGGCGGCCTTGGCCGAGGCGAAGGCCGTGAACTTCGCCCCGCCCCGGAGTGAGGCCGTCGCGCCGATGAACACGATGCTGCCCGCGCCGCGGCTCTTCATTTTCGGCAGGACCTCTTTCGCCGCCGCAAGTCCGCCGAGGGCGTTGACCTTCCAGGCGTTTTCGAAATCGTCGAGGGACGTTTCTTCCGGATTACCGAAGACTCCGGAGCCGGCGTTGTAAATCAGGACGTCGACCTCGCCGAGATCTTTGCGAATGTTTGCAAACGTCGCCTGGATGCTTGCGGGATCGGCGGCGTCGCATTCGTAGTAGCGCGAGTCCGGCAACTCGCCGGCGATTTTTTCGGTGGTTCGGGGGCTGCGGGACAACAAGGCCAGGGCGTAGCCTTGCTCCGAGAATTTGCGGGCGAAGGCCTCGCCGTTGCCGGGGCCGACGCCGAGAACGACGCATACGGGTTTGTTCATGATTCCTCCGTGTTGTCCTGTTTCTTTTTCTTTTTTCCGCGCCGCAACCAACCGCCCTTCGCCTTCGCCTCTTCCTCGTGTTTCAACAACGGCAGCAGATCCGCGATCGTCACTTCTCCCGCCACGCGATCCAGTTCCTTAAGCATCGCTTGCTGTAACTTAGAGACGCGCTTGTGAAAACGGCCCTCCGGCAGAATCGCGGATTCGGGAATGTGCAGCGCGTTCTCGACGATGAGCCGTTCCAGGGAGCTTACGTGAATGTCCGAGGGCGGACGGACCGGGAAGTACTCGCCGGCCACGGCGTCGTAGCCGATCATCTGCGCGCCGACCAGGCGGTCCCGGGCGTACTCCAGCTTCATGGCGTCGCGCCGAAAAAAACGCAGGGCCTGTTCATCGGTGAGCGGGCGTTTGCGATCGTAGAGATGATGATACGTGAGCGAAATCAAAAGCAGGAAGTTCCACAGCAACGAGTCCTCGGCCTCTTCTTCGTTATGCGCGAGGGCCGCCGTTCCCATATACAGGTACGGATGTTGTAAGACGTAGGCCACCTCCAGTCCGAATAAGATGATCTGAGCAGAAACTAAGATCACGAGCAGGCCCAGGGGAATGGCCGCCCACACGCCGTAGATGTAGCCGGTGGTGGTGGAGCCGGCCATCCAGGTGCGGAAGATCACGATGAACACGACGAGGGCCACCGAGGTAAGACCCGCGCCGATGCCCGCGGCCCGCCAGTCCACCGAGGCGAACGGGACCAACGCATAGGCCAGGGCAATGATCAAAAAGATCGTCAGCAGCAGGAACACGCCCAGGACCAGGCGCAGCAGGATCGAGCGCACGCTGTGAAAGCGCGCTAACATCTCGTAATCGAAAGCTACGTACGGGTGCCGGTTTTCGTCGAGGTTATCCTCGAGAATCTTCGCGGCATTGATGCGCAGGATCGAGGCCTCTTCGCCGGCCAGGAGGACGCCGCGGCCGTTCAGACGATGATGCGCGAGAAAGACATTGCTTTCCAGGGCCGACGTCTGCGTGCGCAGCCAGGTGCGCCCCCCGTCCACGGTGTATCGAAACAGGCCGCCCGAACCGTAGAGCATGCCGGTGCCGTCCTCGTCGATGTAAAATCCCCGCACGGACTGGTCGAAGTTCGCGCGCAGACTTACGTACGTCTTCGTACCGTTGGCGTTGATCCAGAACGTGCCGTTGGAGCCGCCGAAGTACATGTTGCCTTCAGCGTCCGCCTGCATGGCCCCGATGTTCACCACGCGGTTCTTGAATCGCTCCAGATACGAATTGGACCAGTTGTTTCCGTCCGCCGAGTAGATGTAGCGGCCCTTGCCGGTAATAAAATATCCATTGCGAAAGATGTTCTTAGCATCCGGCGAAATGTTGTTAATGAAAAAGATCTTTCGATAGATGCCGTCCAGGGGGGCGTAGCGCCAGTCCGAGTACTCCGCGCCGTCGCCGGTGCGGTAGATGAGCCCGGAACGGGAGCCCTCGTTGACGAGTAAGATGAGCCGGCCGTCCGCGTCCACGTGCATGTCGCTGAGCTGCGGATTGCGGGAACCGGTGCCGGACTTGAACTGAATCTTCTGGAAGCGAAAGGTGCGGCCGCCGTCGTCCGAGTAGAACAGGGCGCCCGTCTCCGAGATGACGTAGAGCGTGTCCCCGCCGTAGCCGACCTCCTTCAACGAAAAGAAGTCGTCCACCGTGAGCGGTGTGCCCGGGTACTGCTCGGCGATGATGTCGTCCGCGCCGCCGATGCGCCGGGAGTCCGGATCGATGTACAGGTCCCGAAAGGGCGCCTGGGCGTCGACGATGTTGCGCAGGTTGATTTCGCTGAAGTCGCCGGAGCGCTCGGCGTCTCCGGTCGTGGTGCGCAGGATGCCGTTGGACGCCACGATCCAGTAGCGCCCTTCGACTTTCAGGATGTCGTTGAGGTTCGGTGGGCGGATCTGATTTAGGAAGAACGACGCGCCGCTGGCGATGACGTAGATCAACGTCGGCAAAATGGCGAACGAGGCGATGTACAGCGAGAAGCGGTATACCATGGGCCGCGCCTTACGTGCGCGGTAGATGAAGTTAAAGGCGTCTTCTAAGTGGATCAACAGGTTCGTCGCGGAGTACACGACGAAGACCAGACCGACCCCGGCGATGGTCGTGGCGTTGTCCAGGATCTCGTCCAGGATCGACAGCACCTCGTTCGTTTCGGTGAGGCCGTAAGCCGCGAGAAAGGCGGCCACGTTCGTGCGGATGTCCGCCTTGTCGATGGACGCGAAGCGGATCAGCACCGTAAACACCGGGATGATCGAGATGACGATGGCGTAGGCGATGGCGTTGGCCCGCACGGTGCAGTTGTCCGCCAGGAATTTCTCCAGCGCCGCCCGAATGATCTGATACGTGGTGCGGAACGTCGGAAACGTGCGCTGCCAGAGATCTTTGCCCTTAGAAATTGTTGATGTTAACGTAGTGTTCATGAAACTCTTCGCGTGAGGGATGCGGAGGGGGCCGAAGGCCGTCTCGCGCCGGCGCGAGACCGAAGCGATAGCGGAGCCCGGAGCAGCCCGACCCCGCGCGCCGCGCGGGGGCACGCCCAGAAAATTTTCACCCGATCCACTACACTGCTATTCGGGTCGTTCCCGAATCACGGCAACTTCGGACAGGGCCACCGCATCGGAGGTTACGCCGGTGCCCGGATAAAAGTCCAGCACTTCCAGGCGCAACCAGAGTTGCCGCACATTGTGCGGAAAGCGTTCCGAGGGCTGCGGCGGGGCCAGGGCGGTGGCGGGGAAGTCCTGGGCGCCCATGCGATCGGCCAGGGTGACGACTTCTTCGCCGGCGTAGACCGGCTCGCCGGCCAGGCGATACTCGCGATCGAAGTCCACGACCTGCTGCCGAAAGTAGATGAGCCGCACGCGGCGGGGCCGGGCGTGGCGGCGGAAGTCCTCGGGCGACGCCTGGTTTCCGCTCCAGATGCGAATCGACCGCAGCGGATGCGGCTCCGGCGGTCGGGCCGGGAAGTGGCTCAGGCCGGCCTGGAGCTGGACGAACATCACCGCCGGATTCCAGGGCCAGGGCGCCCCGTCCGCCGGGCCGGTTCCCGGGGGGGAATTGTCGGAACTCCTACGTGACGGGTCGGAACTCCGCCGGGCCGGGGCGTTGAGGTCCGGAACGGCCGTGGAGGGATCGCCGTCGATGAGGCGGCGCGGGTCCTGAGCGGCTTGTTCCGGCGCCGCGTAGGTGGAAGAAGAGTAGATGAGCCGGCCGGTCATGGATTTGAGGGCTTCGGCGCGCCCCGCCGCGCGGCTGACCAGGAAGGTCGAGGCCGCCAGCGCGCCCGCAACGATGAGCGTGGAGGTCCACGGGAGCAGTAAGCGGCGATCCGGCATCGGCGGCACACTGGCACGCGGGGCGGCATGCTTCACAGTAAAAAATGGATGATCGTGGACCCCCGCCTGAAAATCCTGTACAGTAGAGGAAAATCAATCCTCGTTCTTAACCCCAGGCAGCCCCGGCCGGACCAAAGTCATGATCCAGAAGACCTTCAACCTCCTTTTCGGTACCAAACACGAGCGCGACATCAAGAAGATCGTCCCGCTCGTAAACGAGATCAACGCCCTCGAACCGGAAATCCAGCAACTCTCCAACGAAGAACTGGGCGCCCAGACCGCGAAGTTCCGGGCCCTGCTCGCCGACGGCAATACCCTCGACGACATCCTGCCGGAAGCCTTCGCCACCGTTCGCGAGGCCGCCTGGCGAACGCTTGGTATGCGCCACTTCGACGTGCAGCTCATTGGCGGCATCGTCCTGCACAGCGGAAAGATCGCGGAGATGAAAACGGGGGAGGGCAAGACCCTCACGTCCACCTCGCCCATCTATCTCAACGCGCTCTCCGGCAAAGGCGTACACGTGGTCACCGTGAACGATTACCTGGCCCGCCGCGACGCCGCCTGGATGCAGCCCGTCTTCGATCTGCTCGGCCTCAGCGTCGGTGTGATTCAACACGATATGGATCACGAGGCGCGCCGCCGGGCCTATGCCTGCGACGTCACCTACGGCACGAACAACGAGTACGGCTTCGATTACCTGCGCGATAACATGGTCACCGAGAAGACCTTTCGGGTGCAGCGCGAACATCACTTCGGCATCGTCGACGAGGTGGACTCGATCCTCATCGACGAGGCGCGGACCCCGCTCATCATCTCCGGGCCCACCGAGGAGAACACCGAGAAGTACGGCATCATCGACAAACACATTCGCAAACTCATTGCCGCGGAAGAACAGCGCATCAAAGAAGACGGCCCCGCCCCCGCCCCGGAAGTGGAGCCGGGCAAAGAAGAACCTCACGTCACCCACGGCTATTTTTACGACGTCGATGAGAAGTCGCGGAACGTCCTGTTGACCGAGGACGGCGTGCATCGCATGGAAGAGATCCTCGACATCGAGAACCTCTATTCGCCGGAAAACCAGGAACTGGTCGCCCACGTTTCGCAATCGCTTAAGGCGCACTTGATTTTCCAGAACGACGTGGACTATGTCGTCGAAGACGGCGACGTGGTGATCGTCGACGAACACACCGGTCGCAAGATGACCGGCCGCCGCTATTCCGACGGCCTGCACCAGGCCCTCGAAGCGAAAGAACACGTTACCGTTAAAAAAGAAACGCAAACGCTCGCGAGCATTACGTTCCAGAATTTCTTCCGCATGTACGACAAACTCTCGGGCATGACCGGCACGGCCGACACCGAGGCCACGGAATTCCGCAAGATCTACGAACTCGACGTCGTCGTCATTCCCACGAACGTGCCCATCGCGCGCATCGACTATCCGGATCGCGTCTATCGCACGCAGCAGGAAAAGTTCAACGCCATCATCGAAGAGATCGAAGAGGGGCGCGAGCGCGGCCAACCGTGCCTGGTGGGCACGATCTCCGTCGACGCGTCGGAGTACCTCTCCGGCCTGTTAAAAAAACACGGCATTGCGCACAACGTACTCAACGCCAAACACCACGAACGCGAGGCCGAGATCGTGCGGGACGCCGGTAAACCCGGTCAGGTGACGGTGGCCACGAACATGGCCGGTCGCGGCACCGACATCGTCTTAGGTGGATATCCGCTGTACTTAGACGATCTGGAAAAACTGGAGGTCGAAGGCCCCACGGATACCGTCGTCGAGAAGTTCCGCGAGCTTATGCTGAAAAAGCAGTTCGACGCCGCGGCGAACATCGTCGACGAAATCCCCGGCACCCAGGACAAACAGTTCTGCAAAGAAATCTACGATCGTTCGCAGATCTGGCTCGAATCGCACAACAAAGTCAAAGCGGCGGGCGGCCTGCACATCCTGGCCACCGAGCGCCACGAGTCCCGGCGCATCGACAACCAGTTGCGCGGTCGCGCCGGACGTCAGGGCGACCCGGGTTCCTCGCGTTTTTATCTTTCGCTGGAAGATCACCTCATGCGTATCTTCGGCGGTGAGCGCATTAAGAACCTCATGGCCCGCCTGGGTATGGAAGAGGGCCAGGAACTCGAAGCCGGCATGGTGGACCGCGCCATCGCTCGCGCGCAAAAGCGGGTGGAATCGCACAACTTCGACATTCGCAAGCACCTCCTCGAGTACGACGAGGTCATGAACCGCCAGCGCGAGTACGTTTACGAAGAACGTAACATTGTCCTCGATAACGTCGATCTGCGCAAACACCTCCTCACCTGGGCCGATGAAGTCATCGAAGAACAGATCCTGAACTTTTGCGAAACCAACGATCCCACCCGCTGGGACCTGGACGGCCTGAACGAATGGCTGCGCCTCGGCCTCACCATCGACGTCCCGCTGGATGCAGCCGAGTTCGAAGGCGATCGCAATCCGCAACTGGCGCTGTTCAACAAAGTTCGCGACGCGGCCCACTCGGCGTACGCGCAGAAAGTCGAAGAAGTCGGCGAGGAACCGTTCAGCTACGTGGAACGTCGTCTGGCCCTGGACGTCATCGACGCGCGCTGGAAGGAACACCTGTACTCCATGGACCAACTGCGCGAAGGTGTGTGGGCTTCGGCCTACGCGGAACGCCAGCCGCTGGTACAGTTCAAGCTCGACGGCTTTCGAATGTTCGACGAGATGGTGGCGTCCATTAAAGACCAGGTAACTTCCAATCTCTTTCGCGTGCGCGTCGAGGGCACTTTCGTCCCCGAGGAACAAACCGAACCGCGGCGTCGCAACCAGGGCACGGCCATGCACGCATCGGTGGACGGTTTCGCCGGCGCGGCCCAGTCCAACAACGGCGGCCGCGCGGCCGGCGGCCAGGCCTTCGCCGGCGCGCCGAACGCCGGTAACAGCGGCGCGGCCCCGGGAACTACGGTTTCCTCCGGCGGAGCGACGAAGCGCCGCAAGTCTCGCAAGAAGCGCCGCTAAAGTACGGAGAGGCGTAGTTAGTGAAAGAACGTCCGCCGGAACTCGGAGCGCTGCTGCGTTCTGTGATCGAAACCTCCGTGCGGTTGTTCCCGCACATCTGCGTGATCGGCACCCTCCAGAGTCTCGTGGTGGTGGCGCTATTGTACGGCGCGCTGCATATCACGTTCCATTACGTTTCTGCGGCTGCCGCCGATTATGCGGCCAATGGCGATATCGTCAGTACCGGAGACATGAGCGGCATCCTGGAAAACCTGGGCAATCTATTCCTGCTGCTCCTGGCCGTGTGGGTAGCCCTGACCGTGCTGCGTGCCGTGTTCAAGTTGCTCGCAGCCGTTTTCGTGGAAAGCGGGCCCGGCGGATGCCTGCGCACATCCGGCGATGCCGTGCAGCGTTTCTTCACGGTGGCGCCGTTGTTCGTGGTGCTGTTTTTGTTTACCCGGCCGCTGACGTTTGTCGGCTACTTCGTCGCCGGGCTGCCGGGTTTGTTGATGTTGAGTGTCTTCAGTTTGCTCGCCCCCCTTACGGTCTACGGTGGCTGGAGCTTCCGGCGCATCCTGGCGCCCCTGGACCGCGTTGATTCGGAGCGGGGTGTGAAACTCTTTGCGGTCTACGTGCTGGCGGGCACGATTTACCTGGCCCTGCCGGCCGCGGTGCTCTTCGTCTGTTACCTGGGCGGACTGTTCGGCGGTGTCGAGGCGGCCGTGGAGCAACTCTCGCCGGCGACGGAGCCCGAGTCCCTGTACGAGGCCGCATACTCGACGCCGGCATTGATCCTCGTGTGCTCGACGGTGATCGCGTTCAGCCTGGGCGACCTGGTATCGACGGTGGCCGTGAGCGCCACGATGCTCGCCTATCGCCGCGCGGACGAGGCCGGCGGCGTTGCCGCGGCGGATCGAACACTAACCACTGATGAAGCAAACTTAACGGAGCAACCGCGGGAGCGCGGTCCGTATGATTGATCAGTTCGTCGGCGGTTCGGGCTTCCGCTCCGGCTCCGGCTGCTCCAGCTTCTCTGCTTTCCCCGGCGGATACTCTTCGTACTCTTCTTCCTGAGCCACGAACGGCCGTTCGTCGCGTTCGAATGGATAAAACCAGCGCGCCACGTAGGAGCCCACGAAGATCAGCGGCGTGGCCACGAGCTTCGGAATCGCCACCGTGCGCGAGAGCATGACGTTGTGTTCGGTAAAATCCAGATAAACGTAATCTACGGCGTCCCGGCCGGCGGGCACAACGGCTTCCACCGTGCGAATGCCCTGATCCGCCGTGGCAACCACGGGCAGGGCCACCGCATGCAGCGGCCAGGTAACCAGACACTCGGTCACGCTTTCCGGAAAGAACGCTTCGACGTACGCCTCGCTGATGTAGGGATCGGCAAGAAAGCCGCAACGACTGCCGAGGGCGGCGACGAGGGTTACGAGCAGGATTCGAACACGCATCTATTGCGGCTCCTTGAGTTCGGTCGGTTCGACGATTTCGCCGTCTTCGGGTTCTTCCGCCGATTCCGCGTTGGGCGGGCCGATCAAGCGCCCGTCCTCGTCGCGCTGCCATTGCCGACCCCACTCGGGCCAGGCCCAGGCGGCGTCTTCCGTCGGCTCCACGGCGAAAGTCGTTCGCAAGATCC
Organism: Leptonemataceae bacterium; assembly: GCA_965227295.1. GTDB lineage: Bacteria > Spirochaetota > Leptospiria > Leptospirales > Leptonemataceae > JANSYA01. The sequence continues at coordinate 3,211,144 of OZ245742.1, forward strand.
AGGAGCCCGCAAAGACCAGGGGTGTGAGCGCGGTCTGAAACGGTAGAATTCCCAGGTTCGAATAGTAACCGTCGAAGTCCGCTGTAAAAAAATCGGCGGCGTTTTCGTAGGCCGAGGGCAAATGCACGGCGGGCGCCACGATAAAGTTGTCCACGGCGAGGGTCCCGATGCACAGCGGGATCAACAGCGGGGTGGCCACCCATTGCAGGACGGGGTCGTCCGGTGTCAGATTGCGGTCGGTGTAATTTGTCACCGCCATGTGGTTTAGATCCGTGGAGGCGCAGTGCAGGGAGGCGCCGAGCAACGCAAGGATCGTAAAACGGTAGATGGTTTTCATGTGATGTTAGTGTGTGTAGCCTTTACCAGATCGGCAGCGTGATGTGCGCTACCATCGCTCCGACGAAAAGAACCGGGAAAGTGATGATGCGCATGGGAAAGACCAGTACCTCGCCGACACCGGCAAAGGGCACCTCGGTGAAGACGAATTCGGCGAGTTCGAAGGACGGCTCAATGGCCCGCACCGGGTTAATGAGGGCGCCGTCGATCAGGAGTGTTGTGAGGCCGACGGGCATGGCCACCGGTGCCAGAGCCACCCGGGCCGCGGGAGACTCCGGTGCGGCGTGTTCGTCCAGGGCGCCGGTAAGTACACGATTTTCCTGCTGTAGTACCGCGCAGGCGGACGCCGGTAGCGCGCAGAAAACAACGAGCACAAAGAGCCGAAGGATTAACATCACTTGATTGAGCATTAGTTGGAGCACTCCTCGGAAACGAGCAGCGGGCAGACGAGCAATGAACCGGCGGCGGGCAGCAGACACGAGCGCGCCGCGGAGTCGTTGCCGGAATTCAGTGTGGTGCAGGCCACGGTATACTCCAGCAGGGCGATGCCGCACAGTGCGGCCTGATCCCGTTCGCTCCGGCACTGGTTCACCGAGCCGCCGGCGGTGCAGGCGAGGCCCAGGGCCAGGGCCCAGGCAACGAACAGCGGGCCGGAGCGCAGCACCGCCGAAACAGTTGCCCGCAGGCATTGTCGCGTAGTTTTTCTCGTTGGATGCGTGGGCTGCATGGATTTTTTCGTCGAGGAATACGGCGAAGCACGGAACATGGCCCTGCGCGGCGCCCGCATATTTCATGGGCGGCTGCCGTCTGCGTGTCTATAAAAATCCCATGCTTTTTTTGCGCTCCAGCGGTTACGCCGAATACGGAATGGTCTTCTGGGAATTGGAAGGCGAGAGCATCGATTTCACCGAGGGGGAATTCGAAGATCTCGTTAGCCATCTGCGCAGCGGGCGGTTGTTCGAGTTTCTGCGTCATCGTCGACCCGCGCTGCGGGATTTCCTGCTCGAACGCTTCGCCGACAGCATGCGTGAGGGCGATCTCGAAGAAAGCGACCTCGAGGACGTACTGGAGAGCCGGATTTTGGACCTGGAACGGCGCATTCGTCATGCCTAATACGTCGAGTCCTGCTAAAACGCTCTGGTTCGAAGAAGGTCTCGCGGTCCTGGGGGAATCCGGATCGCAGCATCTGACGATCGACGTACTCTGCCGTCGCCTCAAGCTCACGAAGGGCGCATTCTATCATCACTTCGGGAGTCGGGAGATTTACAGCCGGGAGTTGCTGGAGTTCTGGGAGGAGCGTTATACCAGGGCTTTCATTGCCGAGAGCGCGCGCGGCCGTGACGCCGACCAGAAGCTGCGCCGCCTGGGTAACCTGCTGACCCGCGGCTCCTTCCGGCATGAGATCGCCATTCGCGCCTGGGCCCTGACGGACGCGGCCGTTCGCGACGCTCAGGAACGCATCGATGCCGCACGTTTCGAGTACGTGCGTTCTCTGTACGTCGAAAAGATCGGCGATCGTCGGGAGGCCGCCCTGCGCGCCCGCATCTTGTTGTGCGCCTTTGTCGGCGCCCAGCAGATCATCCCGCCCATCACCGGCCGGCAATTGCAAAGGATCTTTCGCGAGCTCGCCTGAGCAAGAAGCGGAGTACCGCGCCGCATCCTCCGTGCTTTTCTGAAAGCAGCCGGCTCATCCCAGTGCCGGCAGGAGGTAAAATCAAAAGTGAGTACGTTACAAAACAAGGTGGCCATCGTAACCGGGGCGAGCTCCGGCATCGGTCGGGCGACGGCGAAGCTGTTCGCGCGTGAGAAAGCGAGCGTGCTGGTTGCAGCAAGATCAAACGCAGCCCTGGAGGAACTGGTGCGGGAGATTGCGGAAGACGGCGGCGAAGCGGTTGCCGTCAGCGGAGACGTCCGCGATGAATCGTTGCAGCAGGAACTCGTGAGACTTGCCCGGGAGCGCTTCGGCGGCCTGGACATTGCATTCAACAACGCCGGGGCGCTGGGGGAACTGGCCGGTGCCGTGGACCTGTCTCTCGCCGGCTGGCAGGCGACAATCGATACGAATCTCACGGCATCGTTCCTGGCCGCGAAGTACCAGTTGCCGGCCATGGTCGAACGGGGCGGGGGCTCGATGATCTTTACATCGACGTTCGTCGGCCATACCGCCGGGCTCCCGGGCATGGCGGCGTATGCGGCGAGCAAGGCCGGGCTGCTGGGGCTGACCCGGGTCCTGGCGGCGGAGTACGGTCGCCAGGGAGTGCGCGTCAATGCGCTCGTGCCCGGCGGCGTCGATACGCCCATGGGGCAGTCCGTCGCGAATACGCCGGAAGTCCTGGCGTACGTCAGTAATCTGCATGCCCTGGGTCGCATCGCCACGGCCGGGGAAATCGCGCAAACGGCGTTGTACCTGGCCTCGGATGCCTCCAGTTTCACCACCGGCTCCGCTCTGATGGCGGACGGGGGTGCTTCGATTTATCGGGCCTGAGCCTGGAAATTCGCCGGACTGTCCGCAGGGCGGCGAATTTTTGTTGCCAGAGAACATACCATAAGGTATGGTATGTTATTCAGGAGGCTGTATGAGCAATCACAACGTATTTTTGGAAATGCTGCGCGCCGTTGCGGGGCTGGAAATCCGCAACGTGCACGAACGACGGATTCCCGGCGCGGATCGCGGCCGGGCCGCCGCTTTGATCGACGGCCTGGCCGGGCCGGAGGATCGCTTCTGGCCGGGGAATCGCGGCTGGCCGCCCATGCGTTTCGCCCGCCGCGCCGGCGGTTTGCGGGAGGGGCTCCGCGGCGGGCACGGGCCGATCGGTTACGTCATTGACGAATACGTTCCCGGGCGGCGCATCGTGTTTCGTTTTACGCGGCCGGCCGGTTTTGCCGGCGTCCACTTTCTGGAGGTCGTAGATGACGCAGAAGCGATTGTGCTGCGCCACGAAATCGTGATGCACGTGCACGGGCTCGCGAAGCTCTCGTGGCCCCTGGCGTTTCGCCGGCTGCACGACGCGCTGCTTGAAGACGCCTTAGATAACGCGGAGCGCGAGTTAAGCGGTATGGTTGCGAATCCGGCGGCGTGGTCGTGGCAGGTCAAACTGCTGCGAACGTTTTTCACGCCGGCCGGGGAGAATCAAGACGCAGGTACGGTAAGGCGTCCGGGCCGAAGCGAACAATCTCAACAAAACGACCTTCCGCAACTCAGAAGAGCCGTGCCCAAATGATATCGATCTACACCGCCACTAACTTAATATTCGGGGCGGCTAATTTTCACGTTTGTGGATAACCCGCAGATAAAGCACGAGCGCCACGAAGTCGTAGAGGGCATGCAGTAAAATCGGCGCGAGCAGGTTGTCCGTGTACTCGAGGACGAAGCCCATGTAGGACCCCATGAGTCCGGCGACAACGGCGTAGGTGGGGGTGATCCAGTGGGCCAGGCCGAAGATGACGTTCGAAGCGACGATGCCGGCTACAACGTCGCCGCCGAAAACGTAGGCGCACACCGGCTGGAGCAGGCCCCGAAAGAGGATCTCCTCGCCGAAGCCGGCCATGAGCGAGATTAACAGCAGCTCAAAGATTGTTAGTTCGCGAAAGAGCGGCAGGATCACGCTGTCCAGGCGCCGGCGGATGCTGCGAAACGGCCCCACGGGCAACGTGGTGATGATGCCGAAGAAGGCGAGCAGGGGCAGCGTGAACAGGAGCGCCAGGCCCAGGTCCCCGCCGAGTTCCACGGGGTCCAGTTGCACCCGGGCCAGCGCCGGAAAGCCGCTCAGCCAGCCGATGAATACGGCGGCGAGGCCGAGGCCGCCCTCAAACCACACGGCGATGTCCACAATGCGGCGTTGTTCTCGCGGGTCCGGGGAATCCGGGGATGGTGGTTCTTCGGAGAAAGGATCGTTCAAGGGTAAGTTGATTTTCCTGAATGTTAGTTCAGGGTGGGGTTCTGATCCGTTTCGGCGAAGACACGGTAGATGCCGCCCTTTTCTTTCAGGGCGTCTTTCCAGCCCTGTTCCGGGTCCGCGTGAAAGACGATCTTCGGTGTAGCCGGGTGGATGACCCAGGAACCCATTTGCATTTCTTTTTCCAGCTGGCCGGGCGCCCAGCCGCTGTAACCCAGAAACAAATGGATGCTCGGATGATCGTCGGCGGGGATTTGCGCCCAGCTCTCTTCGTCGAAAAGATACTCCACGTTCTGAAACGACGGCTCAAAGACCACGCCCTTCACCGGACGCATGATGCTCTCGCTGCTGTCGTGGCTCTCGGGCATTTCCGAATGCAGCACGAAGAGATACTCCTGCTGCACCGGGCCGCCGACGTAAATGGGCGTGCTCTGACCGCGCGGGGTGTTGTACTTCGGCATGATGTCGCCCAGCGTAAGTTTCGAGCGACGGTTCACCACGAGACCGAAGGCGCCTTCTTTGTTGTGCTCCAGCATGAGGACGACCGTCTGAAAGAAGTTCGGATCCGGCATGTTGGATTCGGAGATTAAGAAATACCCCCGCAACGAAGAGGGAAACTCTTCGTCGCCGTGATTCGAGGGACGATGAAAGGGATTGCCCGCGGACATGGTGACACGGCAGTCTGGCGGATTTAAGAGCGAGTAGCAAGCATGATTTTACGCCGGCGGATGCTCATACAGCGGCACTTCCGGATTATTCTTCAGGAAGTTCTGCATGCGAAATTCGCTCTTAAACAGGACCACCGGCCGGTCCAGTTGATCCTTAATGACCCAGTCGTAGCTTGAGAATTTATCGCGGTCTTCTTCGCGAATCCAGCGCGAGCACTCGTAGCCGAGCATCTCCACGCGGCACGGCGCGCCGTACTCGTCCTGCATACGAAACTGAAAGACGTCGAACTGAAGATTGCCCACCGCGCCGAGTACGCCCTGGCCGTCCGGGGACTGAAAGACCTGGACGACACCTTCCTCGGACAACTCTTGCAGTCCTTTGCGGAACTGTTTCAATTTGGAAGTATCCGTGGGAACCAGGCGTGCGAAGAGTTCCGGCGCGAACTGGGGAATCGATTCAAACGACGGGGTGGGCCCCGAAGATAACACGTCACCGATTAAGAACGTGCCGGGGTTGATGAGGCCGATGATGTCGCCGGGATAGGCGATGTCCACCGTGTTGCGGTCCTGGCCGAAGAAGGCCACCGGCGAAGAGAGGCGTACGTTTTTCCCCAGGCGATCGTGGTTCACGGACATGCCCCGTTCAAAGACGCCGCTGGTAACGCGCAAAAAGGCGACGCGGTCGCGGTGCTTCTGGTTCATGTTGGCCTGGAGCTTGAAGATGAATCCCGTGAACCGACTGTCGGCCGGTGCTAATGTTTCCTCAGAATCTTTTAAGGGCACCGGTCCGGGCGGCGGGCAGAGTTCCAGGAAACGATCGAGAAAGAGCTGTACGCCGAAGTTGTTCATGGCGGAGCCGAAGAAGACCGGAGTGATCTCGCCCTTGCGAAAGGCCTCCGGGTCGAACGGCGGCAGAGCCTCCTGCGCGAGCTCGGCCCCTTCTTTGAAGATTTCGTAGAGCTCCTCGTCCATGATGCTCGCGAGTTCCGGATCGTCGAGGCCCGAGGTTTCTTCCGGCGCCATGTAGGCTCCGCCCACCGTACGTTCGAAACGATGCACCAACTGCGAACTGAGATCGTAGACGCCCTTGAAGTCACGCCCTGAACCCATGGGCCACAGCATGGGCGAGGCGGTAATGCCCAGGACCTTTTCGATGTTGTCCATCAACTCGAAGGGATCCAGGGCGGGCATGTCCATCTTGTTGATGAACGTGACGATGGGGATGCGGCGTTCCTGGCAGACGCGAAAGAGTTTGATCGTTTGCGGCTCCACGCCCTTGCCCGCGTCGAGCAACATCACGGCGGCGTCCACGGCCATGAGCGTACGGTACGTATCCTCGGAGAAGTCTTCGTGGCCGGGGGTGTCGAGGAGGTTCAGGATGTGGTCTTCGTAGCCGAATTGCAGGGCGGCGGTGCTCACGGAGATGCCGCGTTCCTGTTCCATTTTCATCCAGTCCGACTTCGTTTTCTTGCGGTCCTTGCGTGCGCGCACGTGGCCGGCCAGGTGAATGGCGCCGCCGTACAACAGGAGCTTCTCGGTCAACGTCGTCTTGCCGGCGTCGGGGTGTGCAATGATTGCGAATGCGCGCCTTTTTTTGATCTCGGCGGCGATTTTAGGATCGGTGGCGGTGCTCATATCTCGTTGGCCACAGAGGCACAGAGTGCACAGAGAAATTTACATGATGCGAATGCGGGCGGGCTAAGCCGGCTGTCGGTCGGGCGAGCGCGATCGTCCACCCCATCAAACGCAAACTCTGTGTCCTCTGTGCCTCTGTGGCAAAAGGTTGCAGAGGCTCCCGCCAGATTCGTTCCGGAAGGCCCACCGTCAATCGAATGCTTTTTTCCTGGCGTTGTGGTTCGCGCACCGTTATAATGGAGGAAGTATGGAATCGTGGGAGCCGGAAGAGAGTTTCGAGAAGGCCGATTTTCCCGTTCGGAAGAAGAAGGCAAAGCCGTCGCAAAAGAAGGCCGCGCCGGAACAACGTCCCGCGCCGCCGCAGCGTCCCGCGCCGCCGCAGCGTCCGCCGCAGTCCTCCCGCCCGGCCCGGCCGGCATCTCCCACTCCGCCGCCGACCTCGCCGCCGGCCGGTTCCGATGAAAAGATTCGCATTGGTCAGTGGTCGCCGGACCTGGAGTTCGCTCAGGCCGACTTCAAGGGCGTGCCGAAAGAGGAGACCCTGGAAAGCGGCGACGACAAGCGCAGTGCCGACGCCATCCAGGATATTGCCCGGCGCGCGCAGCGGCCGAAGCCCGACTCCGATGCGCCTAAGCGTGCTCGTTCCTGGCAACCGCCCCGGGTGGATCGCAGCGACGAGGCCAGTCCCGGCAAGCCGTTGTTCCCGCGGGTCTCGGGTCAGGCAGCGAAACACGTGGTTCGCCGCAAAACGCCCGATCCGGACTCCGCCGTCCCGGCCAACGCGGCCTCCCGCTCCGCCGCGAAATCGGGCGCGCGGAACTCCCAGGCGGGACCGGGCTTCACGGAACGCATTCTACAGGAACTGGTCATCCTTCAGCGCGAGAACGCCCGCCACATCCTGCGTAACTGGTACTGGGAAAAACAGAACATGGCCCCGGAGGGTTTGCGGCACATCGCCCCTTACGATCGCATTTTCATTGTGCTTTCCGGTCTGGGGCCGAAGGTCCTGGAAATTCTCTACGAGTCCATGACGCCCGCCGAGCGCCGGCAGATGCAGGAAATCCTCACCGAACCGCGCCGTCGTTCTCCCGCGGCGAATGAAATCATCACTGTACGAAATGCCTTCATGCAACTGATCCGCGGCGACGCGTAAACTGATCTGTGTCAAATTTTGACAGCAGCGCCTCTTCGCGCCAGGGATACGGAGGGTCGCGAAGCGAGTCTTTGCGCAGCAAAGACCGGAGCGATAGCGGAGCCCGTAGCAGCCCGGTCGCCGCGCAGCGGCGAGGCGCCCCTGAAAAAAGAACCTGCATTTCCAGTGGAAATCTACCACGTAAACTTTGTATCAGGTAATACTAGTTTGGGCGTTCCCCTTCGCGCTGCGCGCTCCGGGGCGCGCTTTCGGCGGGGAACCAACTGGCGCAGCCCCGACAAGCGGGCCACCCCTCCAATCCCTAACGCAAGAATTGACATACGGGTGCGGCCCGCCGGCCCGGCAGCGGACGGAATCACCATCCCGATGCCTCCCGCACTCGCTTGACCGGCCCACGGCTTTTCAGATCTTGTTCCAATATATGGCCAGAAGACAGATTCGCACCGGCGTCATTGCGGCGGCGGGCAAAGGTACCCGCGCGTATCCCCGGACGTCGTTCATCCCCAAGCCCCTGTTTGAATTCGAACACGTGACCCTGCTCGAACGCAACGTCGAGATCCAGTTCAAAAAAATCGGCGTGAAACGGGTCATCGTCCTGGTGGGCCATCTCCAGGAACACGTCATCGCCGAGGTGGATCGCATTCGCCGGAAATTCCCGGGCCTGGAAATCGAAACGGCGCAGTGGACGAAGCAGGGCCTGGGCGCCGACGTCGCCTCGCTCCGGGATCGTATTGACGGGGATTTTTCGCTGATTCTGGGCGACGAGTTCTACTATGACACGAACCACGACCTCTTAAAGAAACTCTGGGCCGGCAAACCGAAGTCGGATTGCCTCATCGCGGTGCTGCCGTCGCTCTTCGTTTCGGACATCCGTAAAAACTACTCCGTAGAACTTAAGGGCACCCGGGTGGTGGACCTGGTGGAAAAACCTCAGGACCCGCCGAACAATCTACTCGGCCTGGGCTCCTACGTATTCTCGCAGCGCTACTTCGAGTACTTCGACAAAACACCGCCCTCGGAACGCAGCGGCGTCGTGGAGCTCACCGAGGTCATCGATCTCATGTCCCGCGAACTGGAAGTCCACGGTGCTAAGTTAACCGGGCGTTACTTTAACATCAACTCGCTGGCGGACTACTACGCCGCGAACTACATGATCCGCACCGAGAAGTTCAACCAGTACCGAATCTCCATGGTCATTCCCGCGCTGAACAACGCGGCGACGCTGCCGGACGTGCTCAGCGATTTTCAAAAGCACGTGGACGACATTGTCGTGGTGGACATGGGTTCCACCGACGGCACGCCGGATCTTGTTAAAAAAGTGAAGGCGCCGAAGGGCAAGACGTTACGCGTATTCAAAGAAAGCGTTCCGGCGGAACATGCCGGCGTGAACTACGCCCCCGCCATTTACGGCGCCATGCATCAGTGTAAGGGCGACATTATCGTCGTGGCGCCGGCGGACGGTTCCTTTCGTGTCGTGGACCTGCCGAAGCTGCTCGAGTACTTAAAGGACTCCGACATGGCCGTGGGCACGCGCACCACGCGACAGCTCATGGAACAGGGTTCGAACCTGAGCGGCCTGTACCGCTGGCTGAACGTCTTCTTCGGGAAACTGGTGGAGATTCTCTGGTGGGGCCAGGAGCCGCGCTTTACGGACATCGGCTGCATCTATCGCGCCATCTGGAAGGAATCGTTTAAGAAGATCGCGCCGGAGCTGAACGCGAAGAACAAAACGTTCTCGCTCGAAATGATGATCGAGATCATGCGTTATCACATGCGGGTCATCGAAGTGCCGGTTTCGTTCTACAAACGCTACGGCTCAGTGCAGGAAGAGACCATGGGCGACAAGTGGCGCTACTTCTTCTCGGTGCTGCGCATGATCTTCGTGCGCAAGTTTCTGAAGAAGTAAGGCCGTTGTTGCCAGGCGTTGCGACTAAACCGATTTCAGAAACTCGACGATGAGTTCATTGACCACCGCGGGGCGTTCGCGATGCAGGAAGTGCCCGGCACCGTCCACGCGCTCCACGCGTAAACCTTCCGGAAAGTTTTCCCATTCAAACATCGTATCGAACATGCGCGTATCGAGGCAGCCGTCCTTCGCTCCGGTGAGGGCCAGGGTGGGAACGTTTACCGGGCCGAAGAGCAGTTCGTAGCTATCCCGTCCCGCGGCGCTGAGAAAATCCAGGAGGGCGCGATAATAGGAAACAGCGGCCCCGGGAACGCCCGGTGAACGAAAGGCGGCCTTCACGGTTTCGAGTTCGTCCGCGGAGTACTTCCAGCCGGGCGACCAATCATCCCAGAGCTTGTTGATGAGCGCGTAGTCGTCGTTCTTGAGGGCGTGCTCCGCCAGGAACGGCAACTGAAACAGCAGAATATACCAGGACTTTAAGATCTGTTCGGGGTAAGTTACGAGACTGCAGAAGTAGTCGCGCAGGCCCGGGATGGCGAGCGACGTAAACGACAGGAAACGTTCCGGACGGCGCGCCGCCGCGGCGTAGGCGATGAGCGCGCCCCAGTCGTGGCCCACGAGGTGCGCACGTTCAATGCTGAGTTCGTCCAGCCAGGCGAAGACGTCCCCGGCGACGGCGGACATGTGGTAATCGTTTTCGAGACTCTGGGACGATACCTCGTAGCCGCGAATCGTCGGAGCGATGGTGCGGAAGCCGGCGGTGTTTAAGGCCGGCACGAGCTTGTGAAAGCTATGCCGCGTGTCGGGAAAGCCGTGGAGCAACAGCACTGCCGGTCCGTCGTCGGGGCCGTCGATGTCCGCGGTAAAGCGCAGATTGTGATTGTGAAGGATGGTTGTCATATCGTTCCAGCGTCTACGAGTCCTTTTCGTCCGTCGCGCCTTCCCGGGCTTCGCGGACTTTCTTGAGATACTCGCGGTCTTGTTTATGCAGGGCCTGCTTGCGAAAATACGGGAAGATGTAGTTCAGGATTTCCGTGAACGTAATCAGAATGCGTTCGCGGTTGTACTCCACCTGCACGTCGGCGAACTGTGAGATGGAATGTTTCAATGTCTCCATGGAGTTGCCGAAGTAGTACTGCTTGATCGAATCCACGCCGCGAACCAGGAGCGGAATCAAATGCACCCGCTCCGGTTTCAGCTCCTGCACGCAAAGCGTAATGGCCGTGATGGTATCCATGCCCTGGGGGACGACGCGGTTCTCGAACCACTCCGGCAGGTCCTCGGGAATGTTCTCCTCGGGGTCCGTCTGGAAGTGGACGGCCAGGGGCATGTGTCCGCTCTTGATGTAGTTCTTCAGAAAGTGAATAACGCCCGGATGAAACTTCGAAATAAGCAGCATGTTCTTGCGGTCCACCGGCAGGCCGAAGAAGGCCGGGTAGTTCAACGCGAAGGCCAACGGTACCATGTTCACCTTTTGTCGCCACAACCCGTAGACCGCCTCCGAGAACAGGAAGAGCACCATAAACAGCACCATGAGAATGACGATGAACCAGGCGCCCTCGAAGAACTTGTTGTACACGATGTTGATGAGCATGAACATCATGATCAAAAAGCCGATCACCGTCATGGCTGAAATCTTACGCGCGCGCAACTGGCGCAGCAGGTAGCTGGCGATGTCGATGGTCATGGCCGTGATGACGGCCAGGCCGTACATCGCTTCGATTTTGTGCGACGACGGAAAAAAGTACAGGATGATGAACGACAGCACGCCGAGCAGGATCGTCGCCCGCGGATTATAAACGCCGTGATGACCGCCCAGACCGGCGACGGGTTTGGTGCGCCGCCAGGCCGTGTCGCCGATGCCCCGGGGAAAGAAGCCGGAACGGGACGCGCGCAGAATTTCCAGGGGAAAGTCCGACTGCGCCGTCTGGGCCGCGAGCAGGAGCATGACGGCGGTGAGCACGCCGAAGGGCACGCCGAGGCTGTCCCCGCCCAGGGTCGTGGCGATTTGCAGAGGCACTAAGATGTGGCGGTCGTACGTTACGCCGAGACCCATGAAGTTGATGAGCTGCATGGAGTAGGTCGTGAATACCAGGGCGTAGAGCATCCACATGGACACCCGGATGGCCTTGCCTTTGTGATACGGATAGTTGACCGAGGCGTAACCCACCTCGACGCCGGTGATCAGCGTCGCCCCGGCCGCCACCGCGGTAAAGATGACCGGCCAGAAGTCCGAGAACGTAGGGTTTTCGAGGATTTCCGGCGGGATGGTCGGCCAGACCCAGCCGTGAGTTGCGATGAAATAAATGCCGCTTCCCTGGATCAGCAGGTTGCTCACATAAAAGGCCACCACGGGCCAGATCATGAACTTTGCTAAGTTTCCGAGACCGTATCTTTGTACGATCGAAAGCAGAAAGATGAACGAAACCGCCACCGGGAGCCGCTGCTCCACGGGAATGAAGTACATGGCCTCCACGCCGGCGATCAACGAGATGGCCTGGGTGGCGGGGAAATCCGAGAGCAGCGACGACGTGCCCATCTTGCCCATGAACTGTACGGACTTCTTGAGCCAGGGCGTGCGAATCTGTTCGCTGGTGATGTGCGAAGAAACGAAGGCGCCGCCGCCGAGGACGCGGTGCACGTGATGCCGCGTCATGCTGTTGTATACGATGATGGCGATGAGGTAGACGCCCATCACGATGCCGCCGGCGATGAACGTGGCCACCATGCCCGTGCGAAAGTCGTTGGCGAAAAGGACGATGGTAATGGCGATGAGGGCGTCGGCACCGTAGGCCAGGGAGGAGCCGGGGTCCGTAAGGATCGTCGCGAAGATGAGGCGGATGTCCTGCCAGAGCGAAGGGGGCGGGCCGTCGTGGTGTTCGTCGTCGGAGGACGGAGGTGGTACGTGGTCGTCGCTCATATTTTATTGTGCTGTGTTTTTTATTGATTTACGCCTGGCGCCGATTTTCGTCGCGGAGATACTCGCGGACGAGGAGGGCCATGCGTTTCGGGTCGGTTTCCAGGCGGTTCTTCATGCCGTCGAGCATTTCCCGGCGTTCGCGTTTGCTGAGTTTGGGAGCCGGAATGTACCCGGCTTTCCGGTTGTGGCCCGGGCCGGACCGGACCGCCGGCGCTTGCTGTCGCCGCGGGCTTCTCCGTCGCGGGGCCGGTCGGGGGCGTTCATGTTCGCCGGGGTTGCGTAAGCCCAGGGAGAGGGCCAGGGCCAGGAACATGCCGGCCAGGGCGATCAGCATGATCAACGAGGAAGTATCCACACGATTATTATAGAAGGCATCTCAGTACCGGCGAGGCGTTCAATCACTTTTAGGCGTGCTTGGATTTCCAATTGACTCCAGGCTGCGCACCGATTCCCTGCAAATATGCTCACCGACGACGAGTTCCAGAATCTCGCCCGACTGGCCCGCCTCGATCCGGCCGACGCTTCCCTGGCGAACATCCGGGACGACTTCAACAACATCCTCGATTACGTGAATCAGATCAACGCCGTCGACACTTCGTCCGTGGACGCGAGTTATTCTAAGTCGGAGACGCGCAATGCCGTGCGTGCGGACGATACCGGGGAAGTGCTCACGCCGCGCATCATCGGAACCTTTGCTCCGCAGTGGGAGGCCGGTCACTTCGTCGTGCCGGGTGTCCTTGATTCGGAGGGCTGACGTCATCATCCTATGAGTATCAATCGACAAACCTTAGTGCGCACCGCCATGGAACACTCCCGGGCTCTCGAAGCCGGTGAGTACAGCGCGGTGGAACTCGCGGACGCCTGCCTTGCCGCGGCCGATGCCGAAAAAAACGCCGGCGCATTTTTACAACTCGACGCGGCCTACATTCGCGAGCAAGCCGCGGCTTCGGACGAGCGGCGCAAACAGGGCCGGAGCCCGGGACCGCTCGACGGCATTCCCGTCGCCGTCAAAGACAACATCTGCGAAACCGGGCTGAAGTGCACCTGCGCGTCGAAGATCCTGGAAAACTTTACGTCGCCGTACGATGCGACGGTCATCAGCAAACTGCGCGAGGCCGGGGCCGTGCTCTTCGGTCGCACCAACATGGACGAGTTCGCCATGGGGTCCTCCACGGAAAACTCGGCCTTTCAGCAGACACTCAATCCCTGGGATGCGAAGCGTGTGCCCGGCGGTTCTTCCGGCGGCAGCGCGGCCGCGGTGGGGGCGGGCATTGTGCCCCTGGCGCTCGGTTCGGATACCGGCGGTTCCATTCGCCAGCCGGCGGCGTTCTGCGGTGTCGTCGGACTCAAGCCGACGTACGGCCGCGTGTCGCGCTACGGCCTCGTGGCCTACGCATCGAGCCTGGACCAAATCGGCCCGTTCGCGCGCAGTGTGGAAGATGCGGCGTTGCTCCTGCATACCATCAGCGGCCGGGACGCCCGGGACAGTACCTCGGATCCCCAGGCGGACAAACACCCGCTCGTCTACGAGTTTCCGGACATCACGGATGCGGAGTACAAAAAACTGCGCGTGGGGCTGATACTCCCGGACGACGGCGCGGCCGGATACGATCCGGCGGTCATCGAACGCTGTCGCGCGGCGGCGCAGTATTTCGAAGGGCGCGGCGCTAAGATTGTCCCGCTAAAATCTAGGCTTGAAAGGTCACTGATTCCGATCTACTACATCCTCGCCACGGCGGAAGCCTCTTCAAATCTGTCGCGGTACGACGGCGTGCGCTACGGGAATCGTGCCCCGGATCCCGAAGACCTCATGGACCTTTACGTGCGTACCCGGACCCGCGGCTTCGGTCCCGAGGTCAAGCGGCGCATTCTGCTCGGCACGTTCGTATTGTCCTCCGGCTACTACGACGCGTACTACAAATCGGCGCAGAAGGCCCGGCGCATCATCCAGCAGGAGTACGCCGGTTTTTTTCAGAAAGTCGACGTGATTCTCTCACCGACGTCTCCGGGTACGGCCTTTCCCATCGGCGACCGCGTGGACGATCCCATCGCCATGTATCAGAGCGACATTCTTACGATCGCCGCGAATCTCACGGGCACTCCCGCCGTAAACGTCCCGGCCGGCCTGGACGCTCACGGCCTGCCCATCGGCTTGCAACTGCTCGGCGCGCCGTTCCTGGAGAATCAGTTGCTCCGAATTGCGCGCGTCCTGGAGGGCGTGCCGGGTTTTGCGCTGGATTACGTTGCACGCGATGGTGCGTCCGCGGGAAAGCCTGCGTCGGCGCCGGTTAAGTCGAAATCCGCGCCGGCACAAAAGAAAACGGCTCCGAAGAAAAAGGCCGCCGCGAAAAAGAAAGTCGCTCCGAAGAAAAAGGCCGCCGCGAAAAAGAAGCCGGCTGCTAAGAAAAAGAAAGTGGCGGTTAAGAAGAAGGCCGCGCCGAAGAAAAAGCCTGCTGCGAAAAAGAAGGCGACCGCTAAGACGAAGAAAAAGGCCGCTAAGACAAAGAAAAAGCGGTAAGATTCTTTGGGGTTCTCGGTGGGGAACCAACTGCCGTGGCCTCAACAAGCAGGGCCTTGCCGACACCGGACATCGGTTTGCGACTCAGCTACCGTAGCGTATCTTGCGTAATGATTTTTCCGAAACGAAGACGCCATTCCGGTCCGCCTTGCCATGCTCCTCCGCATAACCTCCGTTCGTCAGCTGGAACCAGTTGTGACCATACCGGGCTTAATGTACACTGGCCGCCACTTACACTGGGATCCGGGACGGCCGCAGGCTACCCGAGCGTTTCCGGTAATTCAAGAGCTGCGGTTCGCACACGCGGCCGTGAGAAACATTGTTGTTTCGCACATTAATGCAAGACGGAATCCTCCGAAAAGATGACAGAGTGTTTGCTTTCCACTGAATGCCAGGTGTTGATTGAATGTTTCACCGCGTTAGTCCCCGCTAATACGGAGTTATGGGACGAGGTCCTCGCGCGGATCCTTACATCATTCACTAATTTTTTGTGAAAATCATTTACGTCCGCACTGCCTGAGCTTCACTGGAACGATATGACGCACCTCGCCGAAGGGCCGGCCCTGGCCAACCGAATTCGCTGGATCCTGCTTGCGGCCCTGCTCGTTACGGCCCTGGCCTTTGTAGGCCAACAGGGCCCTGTTCAAAACGGCATCATCTTCGGTCTCCTGCTGCTCATGGCCGCCGGAGCCGCGTATTTTACTTACCGAAACCGACCGGGCAGGCCGGCGCCGTTGCAACTCGGTCGTCGTCTGGTCTTTCTCGACGCGCTGATCCTGGCGGCGCTGATCATCGCCGCCGTCACGACACCGGAACGTTCCCATGCAATCGTCGTCGCGCGTTCCGCGGTGGTCTTCGGTATTTTCTTTTATCCGCTCATCAACGCGACGTTGCTGTTGTCGGGAACGCTGGTACGCATCGCCGGCGCTCTGGCCGCCGCCGCCCAGGTCGGTATCTTCGCGGCCGTCATGCTCAGTCACGGCATGGACCTAACGTTCACGGGCGGCACGGAAGCCATGTCCGTTCTGGCTTTAGTTCTTCGAACGATCATGCCGGCCGGGGCGGCCTTCGTACTGCACCGTCTGGTGCGCATCCTCCTGGACCGACAGACGGACCTGGAGGATCAAGAAGACGAAAACCGCCGCGCCTACGAACGCCTGGATCGCGAAACGCAGGAACGACGCAAGGCGGCGGAGGTTCTGGGCGAAACGGTACAACGCATCGACGGGTTCTTAAAAACGTTCAACGGCGAATTGCATCGCCAGGTGGAAGCCTTTGAACGTATCAGCGGGGCGGTGACGTCGTTTTCGAACGGCATGGAATCTTCGCGCAGTCGATTGAAAATGCAGAACGAGAAAATCGAAAACATGACCCGGGAATCCAGCATTCTCGAAGCGGGCTTCGACTTCGTTACGGAGACCGTCGACGATCTCAACCAGCGCATGATGGAAACCTCGCGCTCCGGCGACGAGGTCAGTCGCACGGTGGCGGACGTTAACTCATCTTTACAGGAGATTAACGCCTCGTTCAAACGCATGAGCGAAATCAACCAAATCATCTCCGAAATCGCCGATCGCACGAACCTGCTGTCTCTGAACGCGGCCATTGAGGCGGCCCGGGCGGGCGAGTACGGCCGCGGATTCGCCGTGGTGGCCCAGGAAGTCGGCAAGCTCGCGGACAACAGTGCCGAGAACGCCGGCATGATCGGCGGCATCATCACCGACAGCGGCACCTACGTGGAACGCGGCGCCTCCGGTGCGCATAAATCCGACGCCATGGTCAGCACCCAACAAAACACCATGCGCGACATCAGCATGAACTTTCAGCAACTCAACCTGCAGGTCGGCCGGCAGCAGGAAGTCACGAAGGGCTTTTACGTTTCCCTGCGGGAATTGCGCAGCATCTCCCGCGAACTGGACGCCACCGTGGAAGAACAGGGCGGTGGTCGGGACGATCTACAACAGGCCCTGGCCGATCTTAAAGACGGCGCATCGACCCTGGTCGGCATGGCCGTGGACATGCAGCACACCGTGGGGAAACTCGAAGAACAGGCGGCGTACCTCGCCGGAGATGCGCCGGAACCGTAAGTGGCGGGCAGGTCAGGCCGCCGTGGCCGGCCAGTGGAAGTACACGAGAAACGTGTCGTCCTGGATCATCGCCCGGATGTAGTTGCCGGCGATGCCGTCGTTGACCGACAGGAGGCCGTAGGCGTGGGCTGTAATCTCCGCGCAAATGCCGAGGCCCAGGCCGGTGCCGTGCGTGGTGAAGTCGTCGCGAAAGAGATGGCCGAGGTCTTCCCGGCCGGCCCCGGACTGGCGCAGCGCGTCCGCGTGATCGCTCGTAATCCGGTTAAAAACCATAAATCGTAAGTTTGCCTGATCATCATCTAAGCTCAGGGCGCGCAGTCCCACCAGGCCGTCGATGGCGTGACGCACGGCGTTGTTGATCAGATTGTACAGGAGCCGTTCCAGGGTACTGAACTCCAGGCAGGAGTCCGCGATGTTGCCGTCATAAAAAGAAACGAAATCCAGACGCGTGCCGCGCGGGGCACCGCCGCGAAGCAGCCCGTCCTTCCATTTTTCGACCAGCAAGCCCACATGATGGGCCTTGCCGCTCACATCCGCGACGCGCCGCGGCTCGTCGATGTCTCTTAAAAGATTGCGCATTACCTTGAGGCAGTCGCGGTTCAGGTAGTAAATCATCGCCGCGTCTTCGGCTTCGATCTCGCCTATGCCGGCCAGTTGCAGACAGGCGGACAGAGGCTGAAACGGACCGCCCTTGATGTCGTGCACGATGCGCCGGAGCGCCGGACTCGCCTCCCGGCTGGAGTACGTGGCGTGGCCCAACGAACGAATGTCACCGAGGATGCCGGACCAGTTCACGCGCCGGGTAAAGTCCGCGACGATGTCGGCCCGGCGATTCTCCGCGGACCCGAGGAGTACGTCGAGTTCGATCAGCACGCCGTAGGTATGCTTGAGGACTTCGCGATCCGGCGGGGCGAAGGCTTCCAGGTTCGTGCCCAGGTCTGCGCCGGTGTAGCGCGCGTCGCGGTAGCTTTTCAGAGCTCCCGGAGGAAGCGCACGCAGATCGGCCTCGTCTGTGGAGAATCTACTTCCTGCCATAGAGTGTCATTCTTGCGAGCGACGGCGAACCTGTCCCGAAATTTTTAACCGCGCAGTTTCAGATAACGTTTCTTGCCGATCTTGAGATCGTAAGATCCAGGAAACGTAAGTTTGTGTTCGATGTCGTTCACGACCTCGAGCTCCTGGCCCATCTTTACGGCGCCGTCTTTGACCAGGCGACGTGCCTTCGTCAGCGTCGGTTCGATGCCCGAGTCCACCAGCAGACGGACCAGCAGATGTTCGCCGGCTTCATCAACGGAATGTTCGGGCGTGTCCGGGGGCAGGACCAGTTCGTTGCGTTTTTCACTCTTTTCTTTTTCCCACTGACGGCGAGCATCCGCGCCGGCTCCGCTTTCGTGCAGGGAGTCCGTAATGTCCGCGGCCAGGAGCTTTTTCGCTTCGAAGGGATCGGCCTGGATGCGCGCGTCGATTTCTTTCTCCGGAACGTCGGTCAGCAAAATGTAGTACTCGCGCATGAGTTCGTCGGAGACGGACATGATCTTCGCAAACATTTGGTACGGCGCCTCGGTGATGCCCACGTAGTTATCGTAAGACTTCGACATCTTACGTTCGCCGTCGAGGCCCACCAACAGCGGCACCGTAACAATGGACTGGGCCTGCTGGCCGTAGGCCTTCTGAAGTTCCCGGCCGACGAGGAGGTTGAACTTCTGATCGTTGCCGCCCAATTCCACGTCGGACTTAAGCGCGACGGAGTCGTAACCCTGCACCAGGGGATACATGAACTCAATCAGCGAAATGCTTTCCCCGGCCCGGTAACGTTTTTGAAAGTCGTCCCGTTCGAGCAACTGCGCCACCGTATAACGGGCGGTGAGGCCGAGCACGTCTTCGAAGCGCATGTCCCGGCACCACTTCGAGTTAAAGACGATCTCCGTCTTCTCACGATCCAGAATGCGAAAGACCTGTTCCTTGTAGGTCTCCGCGTTGCGTTCGACGTCCTCGCGCGTCATGCGATTGCGCGTGGCGGAACGGCCCGTGGGATCGCCGATCATACCGGTGAAATCGCCGATCAAAAACTGTACGTGGTGACCGAGTTCCTGGAAGTGGCGCAGCTTACGCAACAGCAGGCTGTGGCCCAGGTGCAGGTCCGGGGCCGTAGGATCGAAGCCGGCCTTGATGCGCAGGGGCTTGCCGGACTTCCGGCTTTCTTCGAGGCGATCCAGGAGTTCCTCTTCCGGGAGGATTTCACTGCTGCCGCGCCGGATCTTTTCGAACGCGGCCAGGGTCTCTTTCGCGTAGGATTTTTTCTCCGAACTTGCCATATGCGAGGATACAATCCGGCGTGCGGGCGCCGTGGCAACTACTTCGAAGCGCAGAGACGGATCAAATCCGGCTGCAACGTTTCGAACATGGGGATCTGGGCTTCCTGCCAGGTCACCTTCGGCGAGTATTGAATGGTAACGTGATAACGTTCGCCCGGCGGAAGGCGGTCGATGTCTTTCAAGAAGCGAATCAAGATGCGCAGGCTCGACGAACTCATCAGCTCCAGCGCGGCCAGGTCGATCCACAGATGATCGCTCTTTTGTTCGCGCAGTTTTCGTTGGGCTTGCTGGAGATACGGCAGCAGGTCCGTGGTCGGATCCGCGATGTACAGCGAGCCCTTCATGTGCAGGGCCAGGCCACCGTCGGCATGATCGGCGGCGTAGATGTGGGCGTTCCCGTGATGAAAGTCGGCGAGACCGAAGCGGTTCATGGTTCTTCCTCCAACCAGCCGCGAAAGAGCCGGTGCCGAATGCCGAAGAGCGCGAGCACCCGGCCGGCAATAAAGCGACCGAGGTCGTCGATGCTTTGCGGACGCTGATAAAAGCCGGGGCTGGCCGGCAGCACGATTCCGCCGGCCTCGGTGAGCGCGGTCATGTTGCGCAAATGAACCAGGCTGTACGGCGTCTCCCGCGGAACCACCACGAGGCGGCGCCGTTCTTTGAGACAGACGTCGGCCGCGCGTTCGATCAGGTTCGTCGTGTAACCGTGGGCGATTGCGGCGAGGGACTTCATGGAACACGGGACGATGGCCATGCCGTCCGAAGGCGTGGAGCCGCTGGCGGCCTTCGCCCCCACGTCGCGGTGATTCTGCAAAACGAAACGATGCCGCAGTTGATCCTCCGGCAGGCCGTCGAGGACGACATCCAGGTACTCCTGCGCGCTCTCGACACGCACCGGCATTTCCTCGGAGAAAACCCGCAGGGCCGTATCGCTGACGATGAGATGCGAGGTGCCCTCCGCCGCGACGGCCAGGCTTCGCAACAGATGAAAACCGTACAACGCCCCGCTGGCCCCGCTCACACCGAGCACGAGAGAAACGCTTTGCCTGGATGCCGTGGTCATAGGGTAATATCAAACAAACGAAAGTTAAGCAGTGAAACCGTAGCGCTGGAGGGCGTCGATCAATACGCCCAGAAACAGAATCGAGCTGATCGAGGCGTTCACGTGAAAGAAGGCGATGGGAATGCGATCCAGACGCCCGCCGCTCACCAGCCGGTGTTCCACGACGAACAGCGCGGCCGTAATCGCGGCCGCCGCGTAAAATACCGGCCCGCTTTCCGAAACAAAACCCGCGCCGAGGAACGCACCGAGGGCGATGACGTGCGCCAGGCGCGCGATCCACAGCGCCGCCGGAACACCGAAGCGGGCCGGTACCGAATGCAGGCCGGCGTTGCGATCGAAGTCGTGGTCCTGGCAGGCGTAGAGAATATCAAAGCCGGCAATGTAAAACATGAGACCCGCCGACCACAACACCGGCAAAAGATCGATGCGTTCCAGCATGGCGATCCACACCGCGGACGGCGCAATGCCGATGGCGAGGCCCAGGAAGAAGTGACAGAGAAACGTAAAACGTTTCGTAAACGAGTAACCGAAGACGAAGGCCAGGGCCACCGGGGCGAGTACGGCGCAGAGCGGATTGATCCAGAAGGCCGCGGCAAAAAAGATCGCCGTGGAAACGAGGACGAAGGCCCGGGCCTGGCCGAGGCCGATTTCCCCGGCGGGGATTTCCCGGCTCGCCGTGCGCGGATTGCGGGCGTCGATGTCCCGGTCCACGATGCGATTGAAGCCCATGGCGGCGCTCCGCAGCGCGGCCATGGCCACCACGACCTTGCCGA
The DNA here is from genome assembly GCA_965227295.1 of Leptonemataceae bacterium. GTDB lineage: Bacteria > Spirochaetota > Leptospiria > Leptospirales > Leptonemataceae > JANSYA01. Next base: position 3,232,414 of record OZ245742.1, read on the forward strand.
GCATCCACCAGAACTCCGCGTTCGGTGCGCCGCCTGAGATGAGCCGGGTTTCGGGCAGGGCCTGGACGAAGGCGATGCCGGCCATGGGCAGGGCGAAGAGCGTATGCGAGAACTTGATCATACGCAGATACCGGGAAACCGAAGCGAAGACGCCCATACGCCCGACAATCTCCGACGACGGGCTGCTTCGTTCAAGAATATAAACAGTAGAATCTTACAGAAGGCCGCACGTATCGAGACGTTCTTGAAAGCGGGCGAGGCCGCGCAGATCGCCCTCACTCACACGGTAATGTAAGATCTGTGTAAGATAGCGCCGCGCGTCCGGATAGCTGGCGGCGGCGACGATGTCGTCGATGGACGTTTCGCCGGCCTGGAGGGACGCTTCGAAGACCGAGTCCTCGACGGGCGCGGAGAGCGGATAGGCCCAGAGGGCAAAGATGAACGGCAGGCCCTCGCTCTCGTACCACAGCCGCGCCAGATCGTACACCTCGAAGCGTTCCCGGTCCTCGGCCGGGCGGTCGAGGAAGGCCAGGGCCCCGTCCCCGATCAAGAGACCGCCGTGGTTCTTGTCCAGGCGGTCGGGAATTTCGCCCGGGGACAGCGACGTGATTTCGGGTAGCGTGCCGTTCCGGGCGTGATACAATACCTGGAGCAGGGCCACGGACGTCCGGGAGCCCACATCCGCGAGCACGCCGGAGACCGGGCGCAGGGGCGGAGCCGGCTCCCCTTTTTTATAGGAACTCTTACATTGCAAATACAGAATGGAATCGGCCTCGGTCCGGGTGCAGACGCCCACGCTCCGGCAGAACGAAAAACGTTCCCGGTTGCGCAGGCACTCCACGGAGCTGATCAGGGCCGCGTCGAGTTCGCCGGCGCCGAGCATGGCATACAGTCGGGACGGGATTTCTTCGATACATTCTACGGACGCCGGAGTTCCCGGGGCGCCGGTGCGAAAGCCGTGGTCCAACGGGCGGGCGTTGAGATATCGAACCAGGCCGATGCGCATGCCGTCCACTTTCCCGGGGCCGGGCGAGCAGGCGAGCACTTCGGTGGACGGCACTCGTCCAATCATGGAGAAAGAGTATGATGAACCGCCAGGGACAGATCATCGCCGTCGCTGCCGTCCTGGCCCTGCTGCCGGCCGGCCCGATCGTGCGATCCGAGCCGGGCGAGACCGTGCGTCGAGAAGCGCTTCCGTTGCGTTTCGGCTGGGGACGAACCTACGAGGATCTGCGCCACATCCTGTCCGGCGGCAATAATGTCCTGGAGGACAGCCCTGGAGAACTCATTCGTCTGCGGGCCGGGGACGGCTGGGAGGTCCGCTATCGTTTTTACCGCGACGAAAAGATAGGTGACATAGTTCTCACCGAACGGGAGACGGAAGCGGGAAAACGAGCGGTGCTGAAAGAGCTCGTCCTGGAACCGGACGGCCCGCCGGGGGATGCCGTGTTGTTCGCCGCCGTGATCCTGCTGCCGGGGATTCCGCTGGATCCACCCCGGGGCGCGGAGGACGCGGAGAACGCCCTGTTGCAGAAGTTGACGGAACTCTACGGAACGCCCGCCCGCTCGGAGCAGCCCCGGGGCGTGCGCAAGAATTTTGCCGGTCAGGCCATGCCGGATGAAGGCAAGCCGGGGCCCGCGTCGGCATATCTGGAGATGGAGCGGGACGACACCCTGGTGCGGGTCTACTACCGCATCCAGGGGGAGCGGCGCTACGCCGTACGTCTGAGCTTTGCGTCGATCCGGCTGAGCCGGGAACGCAACCGGGCTATCGAAAAACTCCGCCGGGAAGCCGACCGGGCCATCCGCCGGAAGATTGACGCGGCGAACCGCCGGCTACAGCGTGCGAAATAACAACAGATCCCATGTCGGAACCGCAACACAGAGAACGCCGTTTTACCAGCGGTCGCTTTGAGTATCGCCTGGAGGTCTACGGAGACGCCCGCCTGTTCGATCGCGGCTCCGCGGACGACGATGCCGGCAGTCCCACGGCAAGCGTCCTCCTGTATCCTGCCCGGGAGGATCGGAGCATGCGTCTGGCCCTGGCCAGTATCGGCCCGGATCCCCGGCGCTCCTCCGGCGAGGACCGGCCGTTGAGTACCACCGATCTGTACGAAGCCCTGGAGCAGCCGGACGATTCCATGCAACACAATGTGGCCGCGGCCGGTGCCTCGGCCTACGGTCACAAGACTCAACTGCAAATCGGAGTCATCGAGGTGTCCGCCGGTTCCGAGGGGGACAGCGACGATGACGGGGAAGACGAGATGCTCACGCGCATCATGCCCAAGCGTTTCCACGCCGCACTAGAACAGGAACGCGAACGCCAGGGCCGGCTCACCCACATTCAGATTTGCACGGGCGGGCTGCCGCCGCTGATTCACATCTACGACGGCGGAGACGGCATGGTCTTTCCCGTACGTTCCTGGGTCCCGGCCGGCCTTTTTCCGGACTGGCAGCCGTTGTGCCAGAACATTGACTGCGAGGCCGGGGACCGCCTCATCCTGCACACCGAGTATCCCGTGGACCGTCCGCACGGTCTGCGGGAGTTTCACGACAGCCTGCGCGCGGGTAAGCCGAAGTGGGACGACTTCACGCCGGGCAGCGGGATGCACTGCATCGTCCTGCATGTCGATGGCCTTGCGGAGGACAGGGGGTGATCTACCGGCAACCGGTCGGAAGGATCGCCGCCGCCCTGGTGTTGGCGGCCAGCTTCAGCGCCTGCCTCGAAATCGAAGTTGCGGCTCCGTTGCTCCAGCGCGTGGATGCCGTGCCCGATCCCGGCCCGGCGGCGCCGCGGGCGGAGATCCGCATTGTCGGGGACAACGTCGATGACTCTGCCTGGGTGAAGGCACTGACCATCTCACGATTCTTTTACAGCAGCGTGGAGAATCAGAGCGGCTCTCTGCGGGAACTGCTGCAACCCGCGCTCCGCGAAGTGCTGCGGCAGAAGGGCTTTCGCGCGCCGCTCCTCGAACAGGGCGGGGCCGGTGAATACGTCCTCCAGGTCGACGTCGAACGGGCTATTTTGTTGTGGCTTCCGCCCCGGGAGTTCATTCAAACGCCGAAGCCGCGAGCCCGGGGGGAAGTCCGGGTGGACTTCCTCTTTCGCGCGGTGTTGTTGGACGCGGACGGTCGGGTGCGCTACGAGCACGAGTTCGCCGATGAGCGTTCGGTGACGGTACTGCCGGGTCAGGAGGGGCCGTCCCTGGCGAAGGCGGCAGAGCAAAGTCTGGCCGGTTTTGTCCAGGCCTTGCTGGTGGAACTGCCACGGCTGGCCGCGCTCAGGAATGGATGACATGATATGATGGTATACGTCTCGTTACTATGTTCCGTGGTGCTCGGTGCCTTCGGGCAGATTTTCATGAAAGAGGCCATGCGGGCGGTGGGCCCGTTTCCCGGTTTCACCACGGTGCCAGATCTGCTTTTTTTCTACGTGAAGGCCGTGGTGAGTCTGCCGATGTTCGCGGCAGTGGGATGTTACGGCCTGAGTTTCGTACTCTGGCTGGGGGTGCTTTCCCACGCGGATCTGAGCTTTGCGCGGCCGTTCGTGTCGCTGGGCTACGTCATCGTGATCATTTACGGATTTTATACCGGAGAAAACATGACCGGAGAGCGTCTCCTGGGCATTGCTCTCATAATCGGCGGCCTTTTTTTCGTTGCCAGGAGCGCGGCGGGCACCTGAGGTCGGTGCAGGCTGCCGGGGAGACGAACATGCGACTAAAATCACACAGCTTGATGCTCGGGTACCGGGAGTTCCAGGCCTGGTTGCGGCGCCAGGACGGCAAGGTGGTGGTCGTCCTGGAAGAGCTTGGCCCGATCCAGGTGGTCGACTACATTAAGAACGGATTCTCCGTGAAAGAGGCCACGGAGGAAGAGATGCATGCGCTCGTGAAGGCCGGCTACGAAAGTTCCCGGCTCCTGCTGCGAAACTATAAATTGTGAAGGCGGGCCGGTGCGCGGCCCGGCCGTCTTACTTCTCGTCTTTCAGCTTTTGCAGACCGGTCATGAGCGTCTTCGCGGTCGGTTGTAACTTTTTCGGCAATGTGTTGTACATGATGGCAACTTCCATGGCTTCGTTGGAGAGTTTGCCGGACGCCTGCTTAATGAAGATGGGCGTTTTCCCCGTCATGATCCATTCGGCGCTGATTCCGTAGCAGGCCTGAATTGCCAGGGCCACCACTTTGCGAATTTTGTGGTGACCGGTAAAGTACATGGCGACCGATGAAAGGGAGATACCCAACGTGCTGCTCAACTCCTGACGCGACACGTTGATTTTTTTCATGATCTTTTCGGTGCGCTGTTCTGGCGTCATACGATTTCCTTCTTAAGTTCCTGAGTTATATTATGCCGGGGCGGGTGTACCGTTTCACCACCGGTGCGATGCGAGGTACGCGAAAGTCAATTAATGATGAACCACATAAATTAACGCAAATATTCGCGCAATAATATATCCCCAGATCTCTACGAATGAGAAAAAAAATCTCAATTCTTTAAACTTTCTGCATCGGCGGCTTCGGAGCGAACTCTCTTACGCACTTCTAATCTTAACAAAATATTAGTGACACAAGAAAGAGAGTTCTTATGTTTTCTTTATTTTGTTTCTTTTACGAACTTTCGCAGGACCGTATGCAGAATGCCGCCGTTGCGATAGTACTCTATTTCTACAGGCGTATCCAGGCGGCAAATTACTTTAAACTTTTTATCTTCCGCGTGCACCTCGAGCTCCTGCATGGGTCTCAGGTTTTCGTCGATTCCGCGAATGTGAAATTCCTCTTTGCCGGTGAGGCCCAGGGTTTCGTGGGATTCACCGTCTTTGAACTGTAACGGGAGTACGCCCATACCCACCAGGTTCGAGCGGTGAATGCGTTCGAAGGACGTGGCGATGACCGCACGCACGCCCAGAGTGAATGTTCCTTTCGCGGCCCAGTCCCGGGAAGATCCCGTGCCGTACTCCGTGCCCGCGAGAACAATGAGGGGGACGTCGTTCTCTTTGTACTTCAATGAGGCGTCATAGATGGTCATTTTTTCGCCGGAGGGCTGGTGCGAGGTCCAGCCGCCTTCCGTACCCGGTGCGAGTTGGTTGCGCAGACGAATGTTGCCGAAGGTGCCGCGCGTCATTACGCGGTCGTTGCCGCGCCGGGAGCCGAAGGAGTTGAAGTCTTTCTTTTCCACGCCGCGGGATTTGAGATAGGTTCCGGCCGGCATTTCTTCGGGAATCGCACCGGCCGGGCTGATGTGGTCCGTCGTTACGGAGTCACCGACTTTGACGAGACAGCGCGCGTTCTCGATATTCTTCAGGGCCGGCGGATTCTCGGGCATGTCCACGAAGAACGGCGGCTCCTGGATGTAGGTGGATTCATCCTTCCATTTGTAGTCCGCGCCGCCGGAGACCGGGATATCGTTCCATACGTCGTTTGATTTGAGGACATTGCCGTAGCGATCCTTGTACATCTCCGGCGTAATGTTCTTTTCCATGAGGGCCTGTACATCCTGCGGCGAAGGCCAGATGTCTTTCAGGAAGACGTCGTTGCCGTCTTTGCCCTGGCCGATGGGATCGTTCAGCAGATCGATGTCCACTGTGCCGGCGAGGGCATACGCCACGACGAGGGGCGGGCTCGCCAGGAAGTTGGCCTTTACGTTCGGAGAGATACGTCCTTCGAAGTTCCGGTTGCCCGATAGCACGGAGGTGGCGACAAGATCGCCCTCGTTGATGGCCTTCACCACCGGCTCCGGAACGGGACCGGAGTTGCCGATGCAGGTGGTGCAGCCGTAGCCGACGGTCTGGAAACCCAGCTCGTTCAGCGCGTCCGTAAGGCCGGCGCTGTCGAGGTAATCCGTCACCACGCGGGATCCGGGGGCGAGGCTGGTCTTCACGAACGGTTTGACCTTGAGTCCTTTCTCCGCCGCGTTTTTCGCGAGCAGGCCGGCACCCAGCATGACGCCGGGGTTGGAAGTATTCGTGCACGAGGTGATTGCCGCAATGACGACGTTGCCGTGGGTGATCTCCGCCTGGTAGCCGTTGTTGATGTTGCCGGTCTTCTGTAATGCGGCGTCGTTCAGTTCGAAGCCGCGCTGTTTGATCGGCGCGCGCAGGATGTCCTGCCACTTCGGCTTCATGTCGCTGAGGTTGATGCGATCCTGCGGCCGCTTGGGCCCGGAGAGTGCCGGCTCCACCGTGGCCAGGTCCAGTTCCAGGGTGTCCGTGTAAGTCGGATCCGTGCTGTCGTCCGTGCGGTACATGCCCTGGGCCTTGTAGTATTGTTCGACGAGATCGATGAGTTTGTCCTCGCGACCGGTACGCTGGAGGTACCGCAGAACTTCGTCATCCACGGGGAAGAAACCGCAGGTGGCGCCATATTCCGGTGCCATGTTGGCGATGGTGGCGCGGTCGGGCAGTGTGAGATTGCTGAGGCCGACTCCGTAGAACTCTACGAACTTGCCGACGACGCCTCTCGCGCGCAGCATTTCGGTGACGCGGAGGACGAGGTCCGTGGCAGTGGCGCCTTCTTTGAGTTTGCCGTGCAGCTTGAATCCGACGACCTGGGGGATGAGCATATAGATGGGCTGGCCGAGCATGACCGCCTCGGCCTCGATGCCGCCCACGCCCCAGCCGAGCACGCCGATGCCGTTGATCATGGTGGTGTGCGAATCGGTGCCGACGAGGGAGTCCGGGTAGGCGACGCCGTCCTTTTGTAGGACCACGCTCGCGAGGTACTCAAGGTTCACCTGGTGGACGATGCCGGCTCCCGGCGGAATGATGCCGAAGTTTTCGAAGGCCTGCTGGCCCCACTTGAGGAATTCATAGCGTTCGCGGTTGCGTTCGAATTCGATCTCCATGTTCTTCTGGAGCGCGTCCGCGGAACCGAAGTAATCCACCTGCACGCTGTGGTCGATGACGAGATCGCAACGAACCTCGGGGTTGATCTTTGCGGGGTCGCCGCCCATGCGAAGCATGGCGCTGCGCATGGCCGCCAGGTCGACGACGGCCGGGACGCCGGTGAAGTCCTGCATAATGACGCGGCCGGGTTTGAAGGCCGTCTCTTCGCTCGGGTTTGCCTTTGCATCCCAGTTCAAGAGTTGCTCCACGTCTTCTTTTTTGATGACGTAGTCGTCGTGGTTGCGCAGGGCCGCTTCCAGCAACACGCGAATGGTGTACGGGAGCTTCGCCAGGCGATCGGCCGGTGCGAGGCTTTCCAGGCGGTAGTAGTCGATGTCGCCGGATTTCGTGTTGAGTTTGGTGCGGGCGTTAAAGGGGTCGTTGCTCATCTATGCAGGTTCCTTGGGTCGTGATTCTGTTAGGATCGTTGTGTGAACGATCTTGTTCATTAAGATAGTAAGACATTCACGAAAATGTAGTTTCGAGCCCAGAGTTGGCGATTCGCTCCGGTTTTCAAGAATTATACGACCAGGTCGACCTCACTCCCGGGCAATTTCCACGATCTTACGCCGGCCGCCGGTGCCGTAGACGATGTGGATGTAACTCCGGGGAACGCCGTAATGCCGGGCGAGGGCCTGGATGACGGCGGCATTGGCTTTGCCTTCCCGCGCCGGCTCGCGCACGCGGACGATCAGGGTTGCACCGCTTTCCCCGGCGGGGATTTCGATACCCGGCCGTTTGCTGCCGGGCTTTACCAGAATTTCGATTCGCATGTTACTCCCGAGGGGCGACCGTGCGAGCGCTTTCGATCAAGAATTCGTGCACGGAATCATCCCCCTGGGGGCCGTCGGTGATCTTGATGCGTCCGGGATAGTGTACCGTGCGGCTCCCATGGAGCTTCGTACGGCCCTCGTGAAAAAGCGCGCCGCTGTATCCTCTCAGCACTTCGCGATAGGTAAACTCGACGATCTCGGTCTGTCCAGTGTCGGCGGCAATCCATAGGACATATTGATCGTTGTTTGGATCGGGGGCGCCGCTTGTGCTGCCGGGGGCGGCAAAGACAAGATCGTAGCGCCGGCCGTCGCGAGTGCGTTCGTCCACGTGGGCGACAATGTGCGGCGCGGTCCTGTCCTCCAGCATGGCGGCCAGGCGCAGCGGGAGTTCCAGGTAGAGATGAAAGGACTCGAGATAGAGGCTGACCTCGCCGTCGTCTTCCGCGGGGCGCGGCGCATCGCGTGCGCCGGTATAGCCACGGCCGCGGTCCACGCCGATGATCGTTCCATCCGACGTCTCCGCTTCGATAAATGTGCTGCGAGTGAATGTTAGTGAAGACACAGCCCCGTTCTCTAATTGCACGCGCAGTCGCCGGATTAACACTTTTGTGGGTACAGCTGGTTCCAGCTGACGCGCGGAGGTTATGCCGGGGAACGTGGTAAGGCGGACCGGAACGGCGTGTTCTTCGTAAGAAACGCTGCGATATCCGAACCGCACAACCAGCGTCCGGGTCGAACGCCGTGTTCTTAACAAAACGAATCACCACAACTCCCGCTAAGCTGTAGCCAAAAAAACACTCCGCCATTTTGCAACTTACTTTCTGTGTCTCACGGTAAACGTCGCGAGACAGCCGTTTTATTCGTTCGGGCACGGCCCGAACCGTGGCGCAAGTTGAGGCCAGAGTAAAGTAATCCTTTTTTGGGTACAACTGGTTCCAGTTGACGAGCGGAGGTCATGCCGGGGAACGGGGTACGGCGGACCGGAACGGCGTCTTCGCCGTACGAAACGCTACGACGTTGGCGGTGCCTGTTTTGCGGGGCGGGTGTGCCTTCGTCTCAGGCCGCCGTGATGCCGATCTTTTTTTCGAACTCGGGATTTTCGCAAACGTACTGCGCCGCGTCGACCTGACGGTGATGATCAAACAAGAACGTGGTGAGTTTGCCGGCAAAGCGACCGTTGTACTTCGCTTCCACGAACTTCAACCAGGCCATGACGTCCATGAGCTCGTGGCAGATGAACTCATAGTTCGTGCCGTTCGCGTCGAATTTGCTGCGGGGGTTGTAGAGCTTTTGCGCGTCGGCGAAGAGAATGTTGCGCGTGGTGACCGGATAAAACCAGCGCGCGATGCCCAGGCGGGCCAGCCAGTAAATGCGCCGGGTATCGTTGCGGAAGGACGTCGTGCGTGCGTCGCAAATGTAAGCGAAGAACTCCGGCGTAATCTCCGCGATGATGCGCTGATTGCCGACGCTTTCGCCGGGATAGCTGACCTGGTGATCCATGAGGAAACGTCGTTCGCCGTCGTCGGGTTCGAGGACGAAGTAGCCGCCGTTTTCGAAGATACCGGCGAAGGGGCGTTTGACCGTGAAGAACTTCGGCTTGCCCGTGGGGCGCAGCAGCGGTTTCGCCGCGTCCAGAAACGGGCGGTTGCAATGATCGTACGTCGGAAAACTCGGCAGCGAAACCTCGAAGTCCGCTTCGATGCCCAGGGCGAGCAGGAAGGCGAGGACGTGTTCGATGATCTTAATTTCCCCTAATTGAATGTTATGGGCGCCCTTGCGCGCGTGCTCCGTTTTGAGCGGGAGCATTTCCCCGTTGTAACGAAAGCCCGGATGATTGCCGAGGAGTTGCTGCTCTTCCGCGGACCGGCTGCTCCAGGGAGACACGCGAATCGTCATGGGTTTGTTTTCGAAACTGGCCATGCCGTCCACGGTAAACGGCGAGGCCAGGGTATACGTGCGATCGCGATCGAGGTTCGGTGTGGGGTCACGAAAAAACTCCGGCGGTTGCAGCGGATTCTTGTGACGTTCCGCCTGGAGGGTGCTCAGTTCTTTGCTTCGTGTTTCAATGCGCACGGTTCAGTCCTTCGGGCGGCGTTGCTTCATCCAGTCCGGCAGCGGCGCGCTCTTCGCGTCCGGTCTCGGAGCGCTCTTCTTCGGTGCGGTTTTTTTCGTGCGTTTCGTGGTGCTCTTTTTCGCGGTACCGCCGGAGGATTTGGTTGTATGCTTCGGCTTCGGAGCCGCTTTTACCGGCTGCGCGGGTTTCGCGGGTGGCGGATCTTGTGGTTGTTGCGCACCGCCCTTGTTGCCGGCGGTCGGTTCGAACAGAAAGCTCATGACGCCGCTCTTGATTTTATCGAAGGCGTTGTCCTCGCCTTCCGCCGGTGTCTTCGCCGGGCCGTCCTGATTTGTGCCGCTGCGAGAACTTTCGACTTCTTCAAAGAAAAAGTCGATGATGCCCTTCTGAAAGTTCTCCGCCACCGTGCTGGCGGCACCCCAACTGCCCTCGGGTTCCGGACGTTGGTGCGCGGCCGCGGCGGGCTCTGCTGCGTCGACTTCTTCCTCGTATTCTTCGTCTTCGACGAGGACGTCCTCCTGGCTCTCGTACTCCTGGACCTCATCCTCGGAGAGAGCGACCACCTTCGAGATGATCGAAGTGTACTGTGAGTCGGCGTCGGTTTCTTCGGTGATGCGCAGCCAGCCCATGATGTCGGAGTCGCCGGCGATCTTTGCCACGGCGTTGATGCGCAGCGGGTCTTTTATGGCGCAGGCCTCGGCGAGCAGATTGGCGAGAGCCTTAATGTGCGCTGTGCGAGACTTAAGATGCTTCTTGATGATTTCGGACTGCTGCGGGTTCTCGTGATCGGCCTTTTTCAAAACGAGGCGCCGGTCGTCGTGATGTTGATCCCATACTTCGGGCTCGATGATCGCGAGCTGGAAAAGAATCGTGAGCAGCGCAAAATCGTCCAGCGTGGGGCCGAAGTTCGACTGCGTGCGCGCGGGATGCTGGTAGTCCGCCAGGCCGATCTCGGTGGCGTTCTTGCCTTCCAGGGCGGGAACGAACATGCCGTCGTAGTCGATGAGCGTGATGCGGTTGTCGTCCTGGACGAGGATGTTGCCTTCCTGCAGGTCGCCGTGGGCCATGTTCCACTGTTGCAGCGTGCGTACGACCGAGAAGATGTTGCCCGCAAACTCGGGCGCGCTCTGCATAATGCCGTCGTCCGCCAGGTCGCTGCTGATGGCGCGATCGAGTCCGAGGCCGCGGCCCCATTCCATGACGACGGCGGGATAGTGGCTTTTGCCGACCTTGATCCCGTCCTCGACGTACTGAAAGTCCACCAGGAACGGAAACTTCGTAATCGCCAGGGTGTCGTGCAGCAGACGATAGCGTTCCGCACGACCGGGTACGTCCCGGGTGAATACCTTGAGTGCGAACTGGCGATCGTGGGCGTCCTTGAAACGAAAGACCGCTCCGAAACCGCCCACGGACATGAACGGCGCGCCACGGCGGTTGAGGAAGATCTTCATCGTCTGAGATTGAAAGAACGGGATCTGAAGATTCGCGGCGTCCATCATGGACGCCATGTAGGCACGCAGGGGAGGGTATTCCATAAAGCTATTCCATTTTATATTAGCGATTATGACGAGTTCGGCGAATTGCCTTCCGTATTTGGAGTTGCGTCCGGGCCCGCGGGCACGGACGGCTTAAGCGGCGGCTCCGGAAAATGCAGGTCCGGCCGATCGGTAAGACAGCAGAGGGTGACGTCGTCGTTCTTCATGCCGCGATTTTCGCGCAGGTCCCGGACAATCGTGCGAAAGTCCTCGGGGCTATGGGTGCGCAGAATGCGACGTATGAGATTGGCCGCTTCGCCCGCCGGAAGTTTGTAGAGGTACTCGCCCAGGGCATCGGAGACGAAGGCCAACAGATTCGAAGGCGAGGTGAGATGCACGTCCCGGGCGATCGTGTAGGGGCTGCCTTCCTGGAGACGCGCGTTGGAGCGGAGCATCTCCGGCGTGTTGCCGAAACCTTCCCGGGCGGACGGCGGAAAGATGTAGTCCACCTCACCGGAACGATCGAAGACGAACAACGAGACGTCGCCCACGGCGTAGAGATTCAGACGCATGCGACCGAACCACCAGGTGGGCCGCTCGATGACGGCGGCCAGGACCGTTGCGTAACTTCCCTCCATGAGAAACTTACGCAACGCCGTGGGCCGGGAGATCTCCGGTTGAAAGGTTTCGCGCAGGGATTGCAGGCCGCTCTCGAAGTCCTCCGGTGACGTCAGCCAGGCCGAGTCGAAGCCGCGGGTGATGTGATCCGACCACTCCTTCGAGAAGACACCAGTGGACGCGCCGTCGGAGAGCGTGAGCATGAGCGCGCCGGTGTGGATTTTCTTAACGTAGACCGAGTCTTCGTTACGGTCCTCTTCCACGCCGGCCTTGGCGGTTTCGAATGTACGATATGCGAGGGGCATGTTTCTTTCCTTTTTTTACTCCGAGGACCGAGGTTTTGCGGGGAGGGCGATCGTAGCTGGAAAGCGAGCAGGCTATGATCACTCTCTGTTTTTGTTTCTCGGTACCTCGGTCCTCGGAGTGGAAAATTAACTCTTCAATCTCGTTCCAATGTCGAAGAACTTCGAAAGATCCTCCGGCTTCGCGTTGAACATGTAGCCCCGTGCTCCGGCGGTGACGCTCGGGTACTTTTCCTGCGCGCGTTCCAGAAAGGAATCGGGCAGGACGGTGGACATGTTGAACAGGCCCTTCGCGAACTCACTCGTGGTGGGCTCGTCATCCGGGAACGCCAGCGCGCCGCCGGTGTCGCTGGAGATGTGGATGTTCATGACGATCACGGGTCCGTCGTCGGTGTAGACGTCCGCCATAATGGACTGAGCCGTCGCCACGGGATTGTCCGCGGTCCACTGTCCGTCGCTCACGTGAATCAAGACCGGCGGGAACGACGCCTTATGTCCGGCGCACCAGCTCGACAGGTCTTTCTTCGCGTGCTGGAAGCCGGCCTCCATGTCGGTGTTCCATTCCCGCGTCGGATCGTCGACCCACACGGGCTTCTGAATCTGGATGCCGTCCAGTTCCATGGTGCCCAGGGACTTCGGATTGTTCGCCAGATCGATGACGGACTGGATGGGCAGCAGATCCACGGTGCCTTCGCCGTAACCGATCATGCCGATCTCGAAGTAGGCGCGGATCTCGTCGCCCTTTTCACACGAGAGGATCAACTGGTCGATGGCGTCGTTGGTGATCTGCGCCAGGTACTGGCCCTTGGTCTTGCCGGAATTCGCGTACTGCTCGGACATGGAATACGAACAGTCGACGAGAAAGAGAATCAAGGCGGGGTTGTTGCGAGATATCTCGGCTGTATACATGCGTTTCTCCTGAGTGATTGTGAAAGTTTATGACTGCTGATTGCCTTTGAGTTTGTCCACCAGGGTCTTCAAGGAAGCGGCCACCTCGGAGTGCGCTTTCTCGAATGCGGCCCGGACCTCGACGGTTTGTTCCTGGGCCCGTCCGGCGTTGATGCCCATGTCGATTTTCTTTTGCTTGAGCTGTTCGATCTCGGCCTGGAGTTCCTGGATCTTCTTTTCGTTCTCGGCGATTTTCGCGTCGATTTCGGACTGGCGCTTGTGCGGATCCTTAATGTTTTCTTCGTAGAACTTATCCAGTTCCTTTTCGAACTGCGCCTTCTGGACGGCCATGACCTTTTCGTAGTGGCGATAGTTGGCGATGAGCGTGTTCTTCGTAACCCGCATGGTTTCCGCGGAGAGCAAGGCCGTCTGCAGGGCCTCGCCCTCGTTTTTACCCTCACCGATGAATCGTCGGTAGAGCTCCTGGAATTCGAAGAAGTCGAAGCCCGGCAGGTTCTCCGCTTCCAGAGCGCGGTTCAGGCTTTCGATGAACTCTCTGTAAACCTTTTCGCTGTGTTCCGGAGACGACGGAGCACCGGACGCGTTCTCGGAAGACTGTGTGCCGGAAGCGGAACTGCCGGCACGACGGATGACCGAGGACGACGGCGTGCTCGGCGAATTGCCGGCGGCGGGATCAGCGGGATCGCTCGTGGCCGCCCCGCCCGGATCTTCGGCGGGGTCCTCGGAGACCGCGCCCGCGGACGGCGGCGTCGGCGGCACGGTGCTGCCGCCCTCTTCGAAGATCAGGTTCATAAATCGATCAAAAATGGCCATAACATCATCTCAGCAAACATTAGAATCAAACCCGCCCGTCGCCCGGGTCCAGGTTCATGATCGTTTGTTCGAGAAACTCCACCACCTCTTTGAATTTTTTCGATTTCTTGAACGCCGGCGGGCGGTCGTGCACCGGCTCGTCGATTTTCACGCGCTCCACGATGGAACCCGGGTTCGCTCGCATCACCCAGATCTCGTCCGCGAGGTAGACCGCTTCGGTGAGATCGTGAGTGACCATAAAAAACACGGTATGCGGATGCTTGCGCGCCAGGTCCAGAAAGATCTTTTTGATCAGCAGTTCCATGTCCAGCTTCGTGCGGACATCCAGTTTGCCGAAAGGCTCATCCAACAGGAGCAGCGACGGATTCGACATGAGGCTGCGGGCGATGGCCACGCGCTGGAGTTGCCCGCCGGAGAGATCGGGCATCTTGCTGTACTTTTGCGCATGCTCTTCCAGGCCGACCAACTGTAACATTTCCGTGGCGCGTTCGTAGCGTTCTTTGCGCGGCACGCCCTGGACTTCCAGCGCGAAGGCGACGTCGTCGATGACCTGCCGCCACTCGAAACCCATGGGCGTTTGAAACACCATGCCGATGCCCTGATTGCCCATCACACGTCGCTCGTTGATATAGATGTGACCGCCGGTGGGTTCCTGCAGGCCGGCAATGCAACGCAGGATCGTCGACTTGCCGCAGCCGGACGGTCCGAGCAAAACGATGAAGCGCCCGGCCTCGCCCTCGATCAAAAAGTTCACGCGATCGAGCACGACAATCGCCGAGCCGTCGTCGCGTCTGTAGGTTACGGTTAGATCTTCCGCGCGGACAATGTCCGGCAAATCGGTGTCGATGAATTCCACCAGGCTCATGCCGACGTCTCCCGGCTGTACTTGTGCGGAAAGAACACGCGGTCTAAATACAGAAACGATCGGTCCTGCAGGTATCCGATCAGGACGACCGTAAACAGAAGCGCGAACATCCAGTCCGGTCGCGAGTTACGCTGGGCGAGCCACATGAGCGCGCCGATGCCGCCGACGTTCGGATCGAACTCGCTGCCGCGGTTGAGCATCTCCGCGATCGTAATGTAGGTCCAGGACACCGCTACAATCACGCGGATGTCGCCGAAGATGTTCGAGAACGCGGCGGGCACGAGTACTTTGAAAACGATCTGGACTTTCGAAGCGCGCAACGACTTCGCCGTATCCACGAGTTGTTCGTGCACCTGGTCGATGCGATCCACCACCAGCGGCAACAGATATACGATGATGCCCACCGCCAGGAACATGATCTTCATGGTACTGAAGATACCGAAGTACAGAATAAACAAACCCGTCAGCGCGTTGATGGGCAGGTAGCGCGCGGCGTCGATGTAGGGTTTCAGCAAGAAGCGTACAAACGGAACCGCGCCCATGGCGACACCGATCACCATGCTGAACGTGATGGCGATGGCGTAGCCGCTGAAATTTAAGAAGAGCGAGTAGAGGACGTTCCGGAGCAGGGCGTGCTGGACGTGCAATTCCGGGAACGCGAAGAAGACGCCCACCGGAGACGGTAGAATCTGCGGGGCGATGAAGCCACCCACCGTAAACAACGACCAGATGAAAACTAAGAGGACGAGCCCCGCGATCTGCACTCCCAGGGACTCGAGCCGGGAAGGAGTACCGCGGGGCGTAAAGAGTTCCGACATTACTGCTGAACCACGATGTCCGTGCGTCGATTGGCGGCCCGGCCCACGGCCGTGGCGTTGGTGAGCAGCGGTTTATCCGGACCGTTGCCGACGACGATGAACTTGTCCGCGTCGAACTCGTAGTTCTGCACCAGGTAATCGCGCACGGACTCGGCGCGTTTCTGCGACAGGGCCACGTTCGTGGCGCGGCTGCCCGTGTTGTCCGTGTTACCCTCTATGCGAATGCGTGCCTTGCCGGCACCGCGGATCATGGGCACGACTTCTTTTAAGATGATCGTTTGCGCCGCGCCGGAAATGGAAGCGCTGCCCGTGGCGAAGTTGATCGTCACCGGCTTCGATGCGATGATCGTCGGGTTGTCGATTTCGTCCTGGGTGGGGGCTTCGAATTCCAGGCTCTCGGCGTAGTGCCGGTCGCCGGTAAGGTTGATGCTGCGAATGAACGTAACATCGGAGATGACTCGCCACGGCGGGGCGTTCCGTGCGAGACCGACGCTCGCGTAGACCTCGGTCATGCGCCGATAGAGATCTTCGCCGGTGTTGCCGGTGCGACCGAAGAAGTTCACGTTGTCGCCGTAGGTCGTGAGCCGCACGTTGTTGATGGCGTTCTCACAGAAATCCCGCGGCATCTGGAGACCTTCCGTGAGGATGTCGACGGCTTCCTGTTTCGCGCTGTCGCTGGAATTGATTTCGGCCGCGCCGATCATCCAGCCGGCGACCAGGGCCTGGGTTTCGGCGGGATACTGGCGCAGGAACTCCTCTTTCGCGAAGAACACGTCGGCAATGATGTGTGACGCCTGTTTCGTGGAGACCAATCGCTTCGAGCCGGGCACGGCTTCGACGCAGGCGTCGTCGTCCGGCGACCAGACCACGGCGGCGTCCACGCTGCCGGTCTTAAACGTTTCCGCGGCTTTGATGGCATCGGAGACGGGGACCAGCGTTACGTCCTTCTGGCTCATGCCGCCGGAATCGAGCAGCCACAACAGAAACGTATGCGAGGGGGTCCCCTGGGCGAAGGCGATCTTCTTGCCGCGCAGGTTTGAAACCGTATCGATACCGGGCCGCACCACGATCACGTCGCCGCCGCGGGACCAGTCGGCCTGGAAGACGACTTTTGGTTTGTAAGGGGCGAGGCCGGCGCTTTCCGTCGGGAAGGCGTCGATGGTGGTCCACAGGAAATCAACGTCGCCGTTTTTCCAGGCGGCCCGCGACGCGTCGAAGTCGTCATTCACCACGAACTCCACTTCGATGCCGAATTCTTTTTTGTACATCGAGTCCGGGTTGGGACGGAAGCCGCGGTTGAAGTACTGACCGCCGGCGTAACCGCCCCAGGTGACGACGCCCACACGGATCGGCCGGCCCAGGGGATCGCCGGGATTTTCCAGCTTGCGCGCGTTCGGGTTGCCCGCGTCGGGATCATAATCCCCGCCGGAACCCGCGGCCTTGAAGATGCCCGAGGGCACGTCCCCGCCGTACGAAACGGACGGCGCGTAGGACCAGATGAGCCAGCCCAGGCCGAGAACGATGGCCAGGATGATTAAGAACTTCGGTAACGGTTTGAGTCTGCGTTGTGCCATAACTTTTACTGATTTTACTTTAGTGTTTTGAGTGATGCGCCGCGATTCAGGCCCCGGAGCGGGCCCGGGACTGGTTTTCCTGCCGGAAGCGTGCGAAGACGTCGTGATACTTGCCGCCCTCGCTGCCCAGATCCTCGGCGACGCTGTCGGCCGGTTTGCTGTCGAGGTGCGGGTCGGCCTTCACTTCCCGGCCGCCGAGATTTACGGAGCCGGTCTGCTCCCAGGTTTCGAGCATGCGCAGCCCCTTGTCCAGAGCCACCTCGTCCTTGAAGTCCAGGTTCTCCATGATGTTCGAAGAAATGCGTAAGTAATTTTCGATTTGTCCGAGTTTTTCACCGACGTCTTTTTCAACGTAATCCTTCGCCATCTCGAAGAACTCGTAGTCCACGCCGCTGCCGGAGAGGGCGCCGGTCGCCTGAGACATGGCCTTCGAGGCGGCGCGCATGCTTTCGAACTCCATCTCCGTAACTTTGATCTCTTCTTTGAGATCGTCGATGGAAATGCCCACGGCGTCGTCGACCTTGGCGAGAATCCCCAGTAAGTGTTCCAGGCGTTCGGCCAGGGGGCCCAGGCGCTGGTTTACGCTTTCCAGGCGGCCGGCCGTGCGCGTATGCAGTTGCACCTGGCGGTCGCGGCCGGTCTTTTTGGCGACGCTCGCCTTGTGCATGGAAAGTTCGATTTGTTTGCTGTTACTGGATATGACCTTGTTCAGGCGGCCGCGCACGCCGGCGACTTTCGAGATCTGACTTTGCAGATCTTCCTGCTTGTCGCGCAAAGCGTCGAGGTAGTTCTTCATGATGCCGATGGGATCGATCTCGATGAAGAGGCCCGTGAGGAAGCGCATGACGCTCTTGTAGCCGTGCCAGATGAGTCTCCGGAAACGTTTGTCGAGAGCCACGTAGATGATGGCCGCGAGAGCCACGCCCAGGATGGCGGCATAGAGCGCGTTCTGCAAGAGGACGATGATGAACGGCAAAAGAAAGAACAGGCCGATCCCCGCGCCGATGACAATCAGCGCCAGAAAGAACATGCCGGTCTTGCCTTCCGGGCGTTTCCAGAAAGAGAGGGGATCTTTGCCGTCGTGGATGGAGTTGTCCATAGTGTTTGTTAGTAATTCCTGAAGTGAAGTTTAGGCCTGATTTTTCGCGCTGCGAAAGACGTCGGTGGCGTCGAAGAACTCGGTGTCGTGCACGCGCAGGCGGCGAGACTCCCCGCGCAGATACGTCTCCACGGCGAGGTGTTCCCACCAGGCCGCCATGGCCATGCAGACCGCGAAGTAGCCGCGAATGAAACGGTGGATGTTCTCGCCGTCGATGTAGGGGGCGATGCTGTTCTTCAGTCCTTCCTCGTGGCCGATCTCAAAGTCCTTGTGGCCGTCGATGTAAAGGTTCGTGAGGCTGCCCTTACGCAAGTCGTCGTTCAGCAGTTCTTTGTAGCGCCGGACGAACTTGTCCAGAATGCGAAACTCGGCGATGGCCGTACCTTCGAAGGCCAGCAGGGCGCCGGCGGAGTAGGCGTTGTCGTCGTGCTTGAAAATGTTGCGCATTTTTTCGAGGAAGCTGCGCGTTACGGCGGAATAGGTGACGCCGTCCGTTTCGATGCCCAGATCCAGCCGGTAGCCCTGACGCATCATTTCTAAGTGCGGAATGTGTTTCGTTTCGGAGCCCTTTTCTTCGGCGATGTTGTGTTCGATCTCTTTCTTGAGTTCCGGCCAGTCGTGGTTACGGATCATGGCGTCGAGGAGCATGTGGATGGCCTCGTTCGAAAAACCGGAGTACTCCACAATGACGAAAGCAAGCTGCTGGTGATCCCAGTCCATCATGGAGCGGACAACGGCGTTGTCCTCGGGATTCAACGTGGTGAAAACTTCGTCGCGATACTTCTGCAGCATCGGAACGGCCTCGTCGTAGGTCCTGGGATGTTTTTCGAGGAACTCTGCGATCGTACGACTGACGCGGGAAAAGTCGATCATGTCCGGATACCGTGGGGGATGGGATGAGTCGCGCCAAAACGCGGCCACCCCAGGGTCCCGGGCGAACAGCATCGCGTCAAATGAAATTCCCGACGTCTTTGATCGACGCCGCCGCGCGGAACACGGAGAGAAGGCGCTCCAGGCCCACGGCTATGCCGCTGCACTCCGGCAGGCCGGGGTCTTCCAGCGCGGCGAGCAGGCGACCATCGGCCGTCATCAGCGGCTTGCCCAGGCGCCGGCGGAGTTCGTTTTCGTACGCGAAGCGACGGCGGTGTTCGGCAACGTCGCTTAACTCAAAGTAGCCGTTGCCGAGTTCAAAGCCGTTCCAGTAGATCTCGAAGCGCCGCGCCCGGCCGTCCTCGACCCGGGCCAGGGCTGCAAGTTCCGGCGGATAATCGTACACGAACTCCGGGACGCCGCGACCCAGGTGCGGCTCCACAAGATTCAGGAAGACGGTGAAGAAGATTTCATCGTACAACCAGTCGGAAAGATCGCCGTCTCCGGCCAGGCGCCGGTCCCGGACGCAGCGTTCCAGGTCCGCGCGTTCCCAGGAGCGAAGACCGGCGAATTCGGCGAGGAGATCCAGGACCCGTCGCCGTGGAAAGCGGTCGTTCGGGATCTGCGCTGCCGTCTCCGGCACGGCGAAGTCCCGGCCGAGTTCGCGGAACAGGGCCTCGCATTGATCCATGAGGGCGAATTCGTCGGCGCCGACCAGGTACCATTCGAGCATCAGGAACTCTTCAGAATGGAGCCGGCCGGTATCCCCCTCGCGGAAGCAGTGGGCGATCTGATAGACGGACCGCCGCAGTTCCGTGAGGAGAATCTTCATATTATACTCCGGGCTCGTGATCAAATAGCCGGCCCGGGCATCGGTCGGCGGCGGGGCCTCCGGGCTCTTCCGAACACCGGCGCGCTGAACGGAAAAGGAGTCCAGGTGAGCTTCCACCGCCCCGTGGACGTTCAGGAGAGGGGTCTCCACTTCCAGGAAGCCCTGCTGATCGAAGAATTTCCTGATGGCGGCGCGAAACTCGTGCTGGAGCCGGACCCGTTCGAGAAGATCGGACATCAGGCCACACTCCCCAAACGAGATCCGGTGTCAAAACCAACGAAAAAGATTGGACGGATTGATTTTTACCTTTGACAAAATTGTCGCAGCCTGGTTACTTTGTCAGAACCGCATGCGGCAAGAAGCCCCAGGATCACATCATTATGGAAAATAAGACAATGACCCTCGCACCCGAACAAGCAGTGGAGGCCGATCAACAAACGGCATCTCAGGCAATTTCCGGAGGCAAGACTGGGATCGCCGCGAAGAAGCGCCGCAAGACCAGCGTGGAAGCCAACGATAACATTCTGAACTGGTACCTGAACGAAATCCACAAGATCCCCATGCTCACCCGGGAGCAGGAAACCGACGTGGCCGAAAAAGCCCGGGACGGAGACCAGCGGTCGCGGGATCTCCTGGTCCGCTCTAACCTGCGTTTTGTCGTGACCGTGGCCCGGCGCTATCAGTCATACGGCCTCACCATGATGGACCTCATCAACGAGGGGAATCTCGGGCTCATCAAGGCGGCGGAGAAGTTCAACCCGGACCGCGGCTTTCATTTTATCTCGTACGCGGTGTGGTGGATCAAACAGTCGATCCTCTTCGCCATCCAGCAGAAGTCCCATCTCATTCGCCTGCCGTTGAATCGCACGGCGGAGCTGCGTCGCCTGGAAGAAGCCGAGCGCTGGATCGACAACCAGGACGGCATGGACAGCACCGTCGAAAGCCTGGCCCAGGTTCTCGACATGAAGACGGAAGACCTCGCGCACCTCATGACCATGAGCCGGGATCACCTCAGCCTGGACGCGCCCATGGCGGACGGCGAAGATTTTTCCCTGGGCGACAACATCGAAGACGCGAGCGCCGTTTTGCCGGAAGATAAAATGGAATTCAGCGATCTGCGTCGGGAAATCGACACCTGCATGGACGGCCTCACGAAACGCGAGCGCAAGGTGCTGGCCATGCGCTTCGGCCTCGGCGGCGGCCCGGTCCTTTCGCTGCAAAAGATCGGCAAACGCATCGGCCTTTCGAAAGAGCGTATCCGCCAGATCGAGAAAAAGGCCATCCGCAAAATGCGCACCGGCGAGTGCGGTCAGTACTTAATGGCGTATTTATGATAAGGTGCACCGGCGCGCGGAGCGAGCGAAGAAAAATACATCGTGTCCTCGGTGCCGCGGTGGTAGATTTCTCTTTGACCGGCGATCGTAAGACCTTCAGCCTGTCTCCATGCTGCGTATCGTCGGCCTGTTCACCGTTCTATTCACGATCCTGCTGACCATCTTCTGGACGCGCTCCATCGATGAAGCCGCGCGCCTTACGTTCGTCTGGCGATACGATCTGCGCGCGAATACCTCCACCACCCTGCCGTCCGATCTGCGCGGCGAACTGAACCGAAGCGGAGATGTGCCGTTCAACCTGGTGCTGTCCCGGGAATCGATTGCGGGCACCGAAGAACAGCCGCCGTCGTTCGGCGAGGCGCCGGTACTGAAGGGGCCGGGCGTCGGCGAGGTCCCGCTGGCGGAGGATCGCCGCATCTTTGTTCCTTTCCTTGCGGGCGGTTATTTTTCGTATCAGAAAGTGGGCCGCGAGTTGATCTTTCACGGCCGGACCGGCGAA
This sequence comes from Leptonemataceae bacterium, assembly GCA_965227295.1. Lineage (GTDB taxonomy): Bacteria > Spirochaetota > Leptospiria > Leptospirales > Leptonemataceae > JANSYA01. Next base: position 3,254,146 of record OZ245742.1, read on the forward strand.
GAACTCTGGCGCAAAGAGTACAAACCGTATCCCGTCAGCGATCCCTGGGGGCGCATCGTGTTATTGCTGACCGGCGACAACAATCGTGTGGATCTCATCGATGCGAACGGCAACGTTACCGGCGCGGGCAGTGTCTCCGGGAACTTCATGACCGACTTCGATTTCTCGGCGGCCGGGCCGGCGGCGATTAGCTTCTCCGGAGGTGAAGTTTACGTCCTCGACGTGAGCGGCCGCATTGTTCTGAAACTCGCTCCGGAACAAAGCGCGGTTCCCATGTTCGTAAAGAGTACGGCGATTTCGCCGGACGGAAAAATCGTGGCGGTGCATTTGCTGGAGGGCGATGCGGACGTGCTGCGCGTCTTTCGCGTGCCGGAGCCGGACGACGCGGACGCCCCGCCGTCCACCGAGGCGACTCAGCTCGACGTCATCGACCTCCAGATCGCCTATCCGCATCTCCTGCACTTTTCCGTAAGTAATGCGGGGCTCTTGCTTGCGGCTCCCGATCGTACGCTCTTTCACACCTTCGATGCCGGCGAATCCTGGGTGCGCGAGCGGGAAACCGGCGCGGTCTATCGTCCCGTTTATGCCGCGACGGATTTCTTCGCGTACGGCGACGGCAACGAAGTCATCGTACTGAATCACGCCGGTCGTGAAGTTGTGCGCATCCCCGTGGATACGGCCGGCGAACACTTTCGCCTGCTGCCTGGTCCGCGGCCTTCGATCTTCGCGATCCACAGCGACGAGCGCGTCGAGATGTACGAGTACGTCTTGCCGAATTGAGAGCGGGTGCGGATTCGCTTGATGATTTTTCCGAAGCGAAGACGCCGTTCCGGTCCGCCGGGCGCGCCGGCGCACTCGCTCCGCCCCGCGGATAGAGCGGGGCTCCGGAGTGCGCCGTCGCTTGATGATTTTTCTGAAAGGAAGACGCCGTTCCGGTCCGCCTTACCACTTTCCTCTGCCTGACCTCCGCTCGTCAGCTGGAACCAGTTGTACCCATAAATGCACTAATCCAAACTGGCCTTCACTTACTTCACAATTCGGGGCGTGTGCGAACGAATAAAACGTTTCAGGTAGTTCAAGAGCCGTGTTTCGCGGCGTTTGCCGTGAGACACACAAGGTAAGTTGCGCAATGTTGAAGGGACTTTTTTTGCTACGGCTGAGCGGGAGTTGTGAATTTTCGTTTTGTTAAGAATGCTGCATTCGACCCGGACGCGGGTTTGTGGCTCAGCTACCGTTGGCGAACATCTCGACGAAGACGCCGTTCCGGTGCGCCTTACCACGTCCCCCGGCATAACCTCCGTGGGTGGGGAACAACTGCCGCGGCCACGACAAGCGTGGCCTTGCCCCTGGAACCAGCCGTACCCATAAAAGGCTTAATGTACACTGGCCTTTACTTACACCACGATTCGGGGCGTGCGCAAACTACCCGCGCGTTTCCGGTACTTCAAGAGCTGCGGTTCGTTGCGATTGCCGTGAGAAACATGGAGTAAGTTGCGTAACGGTGGAGGGACTTTTTTTGCTACGGCTGAGCGGGAGCCTCAATCTCGCTTCGGCGAGACTGAGGGAGGCGGGACATGTCCGCCTTCAGAAACGTTGTGGATTTTCGTTTTGTAAGCAGCGAACCCGCACCCGCTCCGCCCCGCGGATAGAGCGGGGCTCCGGGGTGCGGATTCGCTGCGTGGTTTTTCCGAAGCGAAGACGCCGTTCCGGTGCGCCTTACCACATTCCCCGACATGACCTCCGTGGTCGCCTGGAACCAGCCGTACCCATCAAAGGCTTAATATAAACTGGCCTTCACTTACTTCACAATTCGGGGCGTGTGCGAACTGCCCGGGTGTTCCCGGTAATTCAAGAGCTGCCGTTCGTTGCGCTTGCCGTGAGACACACAAGGTAAGTTGCGCAATGTTGAAGGGACTTTTTTTGCTACGGCTGAGCGGGAGTTGTGGATTTTCGTTTTGTTAAGAATGCTGCATTCGACCCGGACGCGGGTTTGCGGCTCAGCTACCGTTGGCGAACATCTCGACGAAGACGCCGTTCCGGTGCGCCTTACCACGTCCCCCGGCATAACCTCCGTGGGTGGGGAACAACTGCCGCGGCCACGACAAGCGTGGCCTTGCCCCTGGAACCAGCCGTACCCATAAAAGGCTTAATGTACACTGGCCTTTACTTACACCACGATTCGGGGCGCCTGCGAATGCTTACGGCTCGGCCTGGAAAATCGAGATGGCCCGGTTGCGCATGCCGGGTTCCGTGGGTAGAATGCCGATGATCTCGGTCTTTTCGCCGGGGGAAATGTTGAAGATCAACTGGTCCGCCTGTTCGCGGCTGATGTACAGGCCGCGGCCGTGGGTATCGACGAGGCCCAGGGGGAGGCCGGTCTCCGGATCCGGCGTTACCTGGCGTTCGAGCCGGTACAGAATCTCCTCGCGATCCATGGTGCCGTGGTAGTCGGTAATCGAGACGACGGCGTTGTCGCCGAGGACACCGAAGCTGACGTCGAAGGCGTCTTCGTCGGCCATGGGCTGATACTCGCCGGGAGCCGTCCCCGGTCGCGCAATGCCGGAAACACGTTCGCGTTCCCGAACCTCTTCACGGTCCCGGCGCGGCGCGTGGATCATGGCGTTGGCCGCGAGTTCTTCGAGGACCAGGCGTACCATCGAAGGCGCTCCGCTTTCGATCAACAGATCGCCGGCCATGTCGCAGATGGCGTGGTTTTCCTCCGGCGTGGTGACGCGGCAGACGTAGAAATGATCGACGTCCAGTTTCTCTTCCGGCAGGCGCCGGTGCAGGCGATGGATGTCCGAGATGGACAGCGGTTCGGCTACCGTGCCCGGGAAATACTGCTCAATTCCGAAGATTTCTTTCGTTAACAGTTTGCGCGCCATCACTAAGATGAATCTCAGATCCATGGCGGTGGACTTCGGGATGATGTTCCAGACCCGCTCGTTGCGCACGAAGGCGATGTAGTCGTCCACGGAGTAGGCAGTCATCAGCGCAAACTGCATGTCCGGGTGACTCTGGCGCAGCAGTTTGATCAATTGCAGGCCGCCCATGCCCGGCATGCGAATGTCGGTGATGACCAGATCGATCTTTTCGTTTTTGCAGATGCGCGCGGCCTCAAAGCCGTCGGCGGCGGCAAACGTGCGAAACTCACGCGCCAGGTAATCCTTAATGGAGTACCGGATCGATTCAATGTCGTCCACAACGAGGATCGAGTGTTTGTCCGCTGCGTCGCCGTTCATAGTTTTACTGTCTTAGCCCCGTGCGGGTCAGGGGGAGCGCGATGTAGAACCTCGTCTTCCCTTCGAAGGAGCGCACGTGAATCCGGCCGTCGTGTTCGCGGACGATGCTGTGGCAGATGGTCAATCCCAGGCCGGTGCCGCGCTGGCTGCGCCCGGTATAGAAAGGTTTGAAGATGTTCTTCAAGTTCTCCGGCTGAATTCCGCCCGCGTTATCCTCGACGATTATGTGCACGGATTTCCTGACGCGCCGTACGTCCACCCGGATATAACCGGCACCGTAGTCCAGTGCTTGAATGGAATTTCGAAAGAGGTTAATGAACAAACGTTCCACCTTTTCCGGATCGAAGGCGAAGATGATGCTCTCGCCCTCGAATTGAAATTCGGTCTGGCGCGAGAGCACCGGGTAGAGCCGTCGGGTCGTGGCCGCGGCCTTCTCCGCCGTTTGCAGGATGTCCGCTTTGGCGAGACGCAGTTGCCCGGGCCTGGAAAAACTGAGAATGTCCTGCACGATGCGCGAAGCCTGTTGCAGATCTTTCTTCAGGATGCCCATGCGCTTTTGAATTTCGCCGGCGTCCATGGCCTCCAGGTTCGCCTGAAGATTCTGAAGATTGAGCCCCATGCCGGTGAGGGGATTGTTCAGCTCGTGGGCAATCCCGCTGATCATGATGCCCAGGGCCGCCAGGTTTTCCTTGCGCAGGGCCTCTTCCTGTTTCTGGCGCCGGGCGGTGATGTCCTCGATGGTTTCGAGCATCATAATGCGCGGACTGTCGGCGCGAGAGAAGGTGATGCGCAGAGAGGCTTCTTCGCCGCCTTCCCGGCGTTGCTGGATGAGTTTTTCTACGGGACGGTCGTGGTAGAAAACGCGCTCGGCGTCGTTGAAGGCCGGGCAGTACGGGCACGGCGAGTTGCGGCCGTAGAGTATTTCGTAGCAGGATTGCTCCGTGGCCGGATCATCGCCTTCATTCGGGGCCCCCGAGTGTGTGCCGAGGTAGTTCCGACCGGCACGGTTGTAGGCGACGATGCGAAAGCCGCGGTCTACCGCGAAGAGCGGCAGCGGGAGCGCGTCGATGATCGTGCGCGAATCTTCGCTGGAAAGTTGAAGTCTGCGGATGCCGGCGTCGGCCATGACTCAGACTTGCCCGCGCGCCGGTGCAGCGCAAATAAAAAAGCCGCCCTCTCCAAAGAGAAGGCGGCCCACGGCTACAGGAAGGAGCGTTGCGGCCTTAGCGCGTCAGTAGTCAAGACTCTCTTCGAGAAGTTCGATGACCTCTTCGTTGTAGTCGTTGTCGCCTTTGGAAGCGTAGTTCGCCACCATGCGATACAGACGGAAGAAGTGATCCATGAGTTTGACGTAGAACTTCTGCTTGAACCGCTTGCGGTGCGGGTTCGTGGCCGTGTTGGACATCATGCCGAGTACGGTGACTTTGGTCGGCTTCTGATTGTAGCGGTGCAGGATGACCAGATCGTCCATGGCCTGCGTATTCGGGGACGGATCCACAATGAGCTGGGTGTTCGTAACGCCCTCACGGAAGTTGTCCTCGACGATGCGGGTAAGGACGCTGTGGAGCGTCAGCAACTCGCCCTGCTTGAGTTCGCCCTCGGCTCCGTCGAAAAAGAGCGTTACGCTCTTCCGGCGGGAACCCACCACGCGACGAACACCGTCACGGTCGTTGCTGTAGATGAATGCATACTGAGTCAGCTCGACGCCTTTCTTGTCACCACCGAAGCTCGGATCCTTCGAACCTTCCTGGTTCCAGGCGCCGATTTCTTTGGCCTTCCCGATGCGCTCGTCCATCAGCGCTTTGACTTCCTGGTGAGCGCCGAAGGTATTCAGGAGGAACTCCTGATCGTTGACGACAAAGCGGATGTAGGTATTCCGCGGGGTGTACTCCACGTAGCGGAACGTGTAGTCGAAGTTGAGGGGGTCCTCTTCTTCTTTGAATTTCGTCGCACGGTCGATTTCGGTCATGCGGACGAGGAAGCCCATGGCGCGGAGGCGCTGGTAGGCGTCCTGGATATTCTTTTCCTGGTTCGCCTCGGTGGTCTGCAGGTCCGGGAACTCTTCTTTTTCCTCGGCCCGATTCACGAGGCGCGGCTGTGCGAACAGCGCGCTCATGAAAAACAGCGCTGCCAGAGCTACGACCCATTTCGTTAATTTCATGTCTGCCTTCCTTGCACTTATGTCCCGGGAAGGCCCGCGCCGCGGCGAGCACAAGAACCCCGGGAAATCCTTCGATTTCTGTTCATTACATTATTGGTCGGAAACCGCCTCGAATTTAAGGTTTCCGGCCAAAAAACGCCAGTGTTTTCGATTTTTTTAGAGGGAAAATTTTGCCGCGGCGCCCCCTCCGGGCCGCCTCCTGCGGTTCTGGGTGGGGGATTCAGGGAGCCGCAGGGGCTTCTTCGGCCGGAACGCTGTCTGCCGGCGCTTCGGTAGCGCCGGCGTCGGCCCCGCCGGGGACTGCGGAATCGCTGAAGTTCAGGCCATCGTCGGCCTCGGCCGGGTTGACGTCGATTTGCGGTCCGGAGTCCGCGAAGGCCACCGCTGCTGCCAGGGCCAGGACAAAAAAGATGCCCGCCATCCACCAGGTCGCCTTGGTAACGACGTCCATCGTAGAAGCGCCGAACGGGGTGGTGGAGCCGCCGCCGCCGAAGATTCCCACGCTGCCGCCTTTGCCGGACTGGATCATCACCAGGAAGATGAGGATCGCGCAGGCGATGAAAAAGAGAACGAGGATGAGCGTCTGGAGAATCTGCATTTCAGTGCCAGGTTTTCCGGCCGAATCAGGGCCGCAAGCGAGATTCGGGGTCGGTGATAGCGGGCTCAGTCGTCGGTGGATTCGCGCAGGGCGTCCAGGCCCGGCAGGCTCCGACCCAGTAGAAAATCCAGAGCCGCAGCGCTGTTCCCGCTGACGTGGGCGAACTTTTCGGCCAGGCCGCTATCGTGGATGATGCGCAGGGTATCCACTCCGGCGGCCACGGTGTGGGCTTTGCTTTTGGCCAGGGCCGCGGCCAGGGAACGACTGCCCTTCTGAAAACGATCGATCTCCACCGCTCCGGCCGGTCCGTACCAGAACACGCAACCGGCCTTCCGGACGGCCTTCTCGACGGCCGCGACACTCTTCGGGCCGATGTCCAGAGCCATCCAGCGATCCGGGATGGCTCCGGCGGCCACGGTCTTCGTTTTGCCGTCTTTGGAAAAACCCTCGGCGACGACGTGATCCACCGGCAGAAAGAATTCGGTTTCGCTGAGCTCGGCTTTTTCGATCATCTGGAAGGCCGGGACCTCCAGTTCTTTTTCTACGAAGGACGACCCCACGGGCAGGGCGCGGGACTTCAGGAACGTGTAGGCCAGGCCGCCCGTGACGAAGATCGAATCGATCTTATCGATGAGTTTGCCGAGCAGGGCCAGCTTGCGTTCCAGTTGCACGCCACCCAGGATTAGAACGAAGGGGCGGTTCTCCCGGTTCAGGAGCGCTTGCAACGCATCGACTTCTTTATAGAGTGCAAGGCCGGAGTGGGCCGGGAGCAGTTGCGGCAACTTCGTGAGGGAGGCATAGTTTTCGGCGGAGGCACCGAAGGCATCGTTCACGAAGTGATCGGCGAGGCCGGCCAGTTTCTTCGCGACGGCCCCGTCGCCTTTGGCCTCGGCGGCACCGTAGACCCGGAAGAGGTTTTCGTACAGGCCGACGCCGCCGGCCGGAATGCTGCCGTCTTCGCTGAACTCCACATTCAGGCCCAGGGCTTCGGTGCACGCTGTCGCGAGTTCCGCAAAGCCCGGCGCCCGGTCCGGAGTTCCGGCATGGCCGGCGATCAATACTTCCGCCCCGCGACTGCGCAGGAGTTCGACGGTGGGTTTAAGTGCATTCAGCAGCGCGGTGTTTTGTACCCGACCGCCGCCGTCCAGGACATCGGCCAGGTCGGCGCGCAGCAGGACGCGTTGATCTTTCACCTGAGCATTTTCTAACCGGGGCAGAGACATATTTTCGGAAAGAGCAGCGTTTCCGAATGCAGGCATACGGGAAAGTAGTTTTTACCGATGCAGGCGGTCCGAGTCAGCTTTCGGACACGCGGACGCCCAGGATGCGATAGTTCGTGCGGCCGTTGTGATGCGTGCGGCTGTAGACGAACTTGAGGACGGAGAACTTTTCGTAATCGGTTTCCGTTTCGTATTCGTACTCCCAGAGATAACGCCAGAGAGAACCGCGGGCGGAGAAGCCGCGCTCCGGTCGGCGAACGTTTTCGTAGACGGCGCCCAGCAGAATCCGCTGGGAGTACTCGTCGGCATAAGTGTCGGAAAACTCGTGGTACAGGGCGCCGCCGCCGATCAATTGGTAACTTTCGTTCGGTGTATGTTTGCCCCCGCTGAGGAGCGGGGCGAGAAACCAGGTGGTGCTCCGGGCGGTGCTTTCGTGTTCGTACCACCACAGCGGAAAAAAACTGTTATGCAACGTGTCGGTGTCGTGTTCGTGGGAAGCCCAGAGGATGTTGGCCGAAAAGCGTTCTTCCTCGGAACGCACGCCGGCCAGCAATCCGTAACCTGCGTTCATGTGAAGTTTGTCGGGGCCGGTCTCCAGGCTCAGGGAGTTCAGGAGGAGTCCGTAGTCCGCGTAAGCGCCGCGCACGTCGCGGTCCACCAGGTAGAGGAAGTTGTCCCGGGATTCATCGCCCGCGCGGCGGACGTAAAGTCCGCCGGCAAAGAGCGTGAACTCCGCAGGTCGCCCGGCGACGTCGCCGGTGGATGCCGGTGTGTACCAACTGTACGCGATGGGTAAAAGATGCAGGGACGTCGTTTCTTCGCCGGGATCGTGGCCGTAATAGATCGGTGCGACGTAGGTGTAGGCGGAATCGCCGCGGGCCATGTCCTCGTGATAACCGCGATGGGCGAAGACGGGCATGAGCCACAAACGTTCCAGGCCGCGCTTATGATCCGTGCTGAGATCCGCCAGGAGCAGCAGGTTCGTATGCGTACCGACGGCGTCGCTGCTGTGATAGTAGCCGGGGCCGAAATGTGTCGCATTGCCGCCGCCGAAAAAGCCGAAGTACAGCGGTGCGACGTGAAAGTGGTCGTTGCGTTCGTAGAAGAGAATCGGTGCCAGGTGCGCGGCGCTCAGTTCCTGCGCCGCCGGCTCATCCTGCGCAGCGTCCTCCGTATAAGGGACATCATAATCCAGCTGAGCCAGGCCGAGCCAGCTGTATGTCGATTGATCCGGCGAGCTGTGCGCATAGATGCCCGGTGCCGGAAGGAGCATGGTGTCGCTGTTCGCCGCCGTGTCCTGGGATCGGTAGAACAACGGCGTGATCGTGGTGCTGCTCCAGCGTTCTGCCGTGGCGACGTTCGCATTGGCGCCGGTATCGCCGCTCGCCGCATTTCGATACCCGTCCACGCGATCGGCGCGGTACCAGAAAAATGGTAACATGCGTCCGCCGTAACTTTGCGGCGAGCTGTGAAAGTTGGCGAGGGGCCACAGGGCCGTGTGTTCGAAGGAATCCGCCGCGGCGTTGTGTTCGTAAATATAACCGGCCCACGCAAAAGACACGTAGTTTTCGGTCTTGTTCGACGAGATGTAATGCAGCGGCGAGACCTGGCGGTGGGCCGTCTGTTGCCCTTGCGAATCGTAGCGGTAATCGTAGAAGAGCGGCAGGAGCCAGCTCTCCGTTTCTTCGAACGCCGTGCCGCCGCCTGCGCCGTCGTGTTCCCGGGCCCGGTAATAAAAACCGGGCAGGGACAACCAGCGAAACTCCCGGCTGTTGTCGTAGCGTGTTTGTTCGTAGGTATGGTACAGCGGAACCAACGCTTGCGAGGTTTCATCGGGTGTTTGGTGAAGATAAAACATCGGCGCGATGGTGAGGCTGCTCCAGGCGTTGTCGGGATCTTCGGCATGCGGATCGCGCTCGGCGCTGTGCCACACGAGCGGTAAGATGCGACCGCCCCGGCGGTCCGGCGAGCTGTGGTAGTTCGCGATAGGCCAGAGTACCGAGTGTTCGGAGCGTTGCTCCTCGGCATCGTACTCACGCAAATACCCGAGGGCGAGATACGCTTCCGTAAACGATTTGCCGTCGCGCTGGCGACCGTAGAGCGGAATAAAACCGGGGAACAACGCGAAGTACTCCGTGTCCTCGCTCTCATTTAAGTAAGAAAGAAACATGCCCGGTACAACCAGGGTGCGGTTCTCGGACGCCTCGTCCCAGGTCAGCCAGGAAAGCGGCAGCATGCGAAAGTGGCGGCGGGTATCGGCCTGTTCGTAGGCGACGAGTCCGAAGAAACTCTGGATTCCCCAGAACGTGCGGGCGTTTTCCCGGGAGACGTCCCGGCGCCGTTCATCGGCGTCTGCCAGGCGATCTTTCGCGCGCCGCCGCTCCGGCTCATCATCGGCGACGTTCGGTTGCTTCGTGCCGTTAAGATCAAACTCCGCAAAGTTAGCGTTCGGCTCTGTGTCTTTCGGCGCGTCGTCTCCCGTAAGCACGATGCGCGTCGAGAATCGAAACAGACTGTAGAACAGGGCGATGTCCTGGTCCACGTACCACTCGTTCGTTTCGTTGCGACCGAGGGTGGGCAGCATGCCGCGGTTCCGGCTGATGGAAAGCCCGCTCGCGTTGACGTGGAGATAACGTTGTCCGTCGTCGTAGCTGAAGTAGGCCGGCAGTGCCAGGGTGAATTCGCTTTCGGGGTAGTCCCAGGAATAATAGAGCGGGGCGAGCAGTGACGTATGCGTGTCCGCCGCGCGATCGTAGCTGCGGTAGTACGGGCCGGCCCAGAGCGTGGATGATTCCTGCGCCGTGCCGCCGTGGGTCGTGCGAGCATAGTGCAGGGGGCTGAAGCTCAGATGTTCGCCGCCGGACTCCGTTTCTTTGTGCGTCGACTGAAAGTAAAACGGCGGCGCATAGACGGCCGTGTTACCGCCGGCGCCGTTGGGATAATAAAAGAACAGCGGAAACGCGACGAAGCGTTCCAGCTCGCCGTTTGGATTGCGCGCGGTACTTACGTTGCCGTACAACCGGGCGCTGCCGTCCCGGGAAGAATCCCGCGCGTAGTAGAGCGGGATGAGCGGTGCCCAGAAGGACGTGGCGTACTCCACGTCCGTGCCGTCGCGTTCCACCCGGTCGCTGTAATAGTAGAACGGCGAGATGTGGTTCTCGGATTGTGTCGTTCTGCCGGACGGCGACGCGGTAGCTGCATCACTGTAGTAGGCCAGGGGAGAATAGAACGATTGTGACTCGCCGCGCTCATTGTGACGCGTCGTCCAGAGGTACGGGGCGCCGAAAGTGTAGGAACGATCGGTGCCGGCCGCGTCGCGATGGCGGGTGTGAAAGTAGAACGGGACGATCGCGAGCATGCCGTCCGCGCCGGCACTATAATAGAAGAACGGCAGTACCCCGAGGCGCCGCAGTTCGTCTTCGGGGTCCTGCTGCGTGAAGACGGGGCCGTAGACGCGCGTGCTGCCGGTCTCCGTTGAATCCGAGGCGTAGTAGATCGGAACGAACGGTGCCCGGAACGCCGACGTAACGCCCGACTGCGTTTCCCGGTAACTGTACGCGTGCAACGGTGAGGCATGAGCAACGTGTTGACTGCGAGTTTCGCCGCGTCGATCGTCCCGGGCATCGTAGAAACCCAGCGGTGTGTAGATTGACGACGACTCGTACCGCGTTCCGTTCGAGGCCTGCGCAAAGTACGGTACGCCGAACGTATAGGTCGTATCAATGCCCGCGTGATCGCGTACCCGCAGGCGATGGTAGAACGGTACGACGGCCAGGACGCCGGTATCACCGGCGTTCCGTTCGGCCTCATCGGCGGAAGCATAAAAGAAGAACGGGTAGACGTTCCAGGTATCCACAGCCCCGCCTGCATCGCGACGAATGTGGACGTTGGCGTAAAGACGCGTGGAACCGGCGGCGTCGTCCGAGGCGTAGTAGACGGGCAGGATCGGAACCGACACGGTCCGCTCGTTGCCGGTGCTGCTGTAATAAAAGAGCGGGGACATGTGCGTCGCGCCGCGGTCCTCGTCCTGGACGTAGGCGTACAACGGCGGAATCACCAACAGGTCCAGCTCGCCGCTCTCCGTGGTTTCGTAGTATACGTTGCCGACCAGGCGCTGGATTTCTCCGGACTCCTCGCGGTTCGAAAAGTACAGCGGCATGAGCGGCGACCAGAATGAACTGCGGTAGCTTTCGTTTCCATCGTAGGTGCGGCGGTCGGCGCTGTAAAAATAAAGCGGGCCCGCGTGAAAGCTCGAATCGAGCGTGGTATCGCCGGATCGCGTGCTGGTTTCGTCGAAGTAGCCGAGCACGCTGATCAAACGAAAGGCGTCCTCGTTTTCGTTGTCGATGCTGCGTCCGTAGAAGAGCGGGGCCACGGCCAACGACGTGAGATTGCGGCGTTCGTCCCGGCTGTGAAAGAGAATCGGCAGCAGGGCCCGGCTGCGTTCGCCGCCGCCGGGTTCCACGGAACCCGAGCGGGAATCGACGTAGAGATACGCGATGAGATCAAAACCGCCGCGCTCACCGCCGGCCGTCGGAAGATCCTCGCGCGTATGCAGGCTGAGCGGCGTGAGCAACACCGAGGCGCCGCCGTGCTCGGTGAACGTGTAAAAAAACGGAAAGACCCAGCCGGAACTGCGGCCGTCGGTTTTGCTTTCGAGGCCGGAATAGAACGGATAGATGCTCAGTCGGGAGAAGGCGGGGTAGTCGGTGTAGCGGAAGAGGCCGAAGGCGTTCAGGGCGTAGTGGCCGTCCCAGTGCTCTTCTTCGACGACCAGGGCATTGATGCGCAGTTTCTGTTCTTTCTCGCTGCCGTAGATGGGACGGCGTTCCAGGTCCGACCAGTCCGATGGATACGTGACCGGCGTCTGTGCCGCCAGGGAGCCGGCGAGTACCAGGAAGATCACGGCGCCGGGGCAGATCTGCCGGAAAGTCTTCTGAGAGAGCGATCGGAACAGCTGCGCGTGCATGGGCTCATTGGACCGGGAGGATGCCGACACCGTTCGAAAAAAATGTACTTGTGCGGCGCATAATCCGATGGAATGATGTAGCGAGCAATGGCCCGGACCAAGCTGATCAAACGTTACGCCAACCGGCGACTCTACGACGCCGAGACGAGCAAGACTATCACCCTCGACGATGTAGCAGAGCTCATCAAGAAAGGCGACGAAGTTCGTGTGGTGGACAACATCACCGGCGAGGACATCACCGCGCGGGTCCTGGGCCAGACGTTTCTCAAAATCAGCATGGAGCAGCAGAATCTGGAGTTCAGCACCTTCCTGCTGACCTCGCTCATTCGCGAGGTTTCCAACAACGTCTCCAGTCTCTTCAGCCAGCTCGTGGACGGCGGCATCGGCATCGGTCAGTTGACCCTGGATCGCCTGGAAAAGATCGTCGAGGGCATGGTGGACCAGGGCGATCTGAAAATGTCCGAGAAGACGGACTACGTGGAGCACATACTGGAACAGCTCGGCAGTGACCGTATCCACGATCGCGCGAAAGAGGGTCTCGGCGTGTTGCGCAGCGAGTTTCTTATGTCGTCCAGCGACAAGAAGGTCGAGGAGCTCTCCTCGAAACTGGACGAGATGGCCCGCATCATCCAGGACATGCAAAAAAAGTAGCTCCGGGAAATCTTGTTTTTGCATTTCCGTCGCCGGCCGTTAAAGTCGACCCCCGGCAGGTCCGAATAGGTACCACAAAAACGGGGTCAACTCTCATGCAGTCTTTACATTCTCAAGGCGGGTTCGCCGGCATTTCTAAACGGGCCGTGAAGCTTGCCTGCGTGGCGCTTACGATTCTCGGTATCGCCGGTTCTCCCGTGCTGGGCGGAACCCAGGACGATGCCATCGCCATGTGGCAGGAGATCTACCGCCAGGCGTACCAGGATCTCCGGTACGGCAGCACGTTTGAGAAAATCGAAGCGGCCCGGCTCTTTGGCCGGCACGGTAAGTCGCGTTACGTGCGTCCGCTGGTTGCCGAGTTGAACTCCCAACTGGACGAGCCGGCGTATCGCAAGACGCCCATCAACGATCCCTTCGTGAAATCCGAAATCGCCTGGGCCCTCGGCGAGATCGGTCACCCCCACGCTGTCCCCGGTCTGCTGCAGGCCCTGGCCTCGACCCTGGCCATCCTCGACTCACAGATTCAGGCGAACGTTGAACGCCGCGAAGCAGAGTACGCCACCGCCGCGGAACTGGAGCAGCAACGCCAGGCCGACGCTCCGGAAGGCGACACACCGCCGAAGGTGCGCGTCATCATCCTCGATCCGGATCAGCCCGGTCCTTTTGAACTGGAAGAACTGCGCTATCAATTTCCGTACAGCCCGGACCAATTCTGGAACGTATCGAACCGTTTTAAGGACATCCCCGCCGTGGATGTTACGGCGGAAGACCATCGCATTCTCCTCGAAGGCGCCACGTACATGAACCTGGTGCGCGCGCTGCTCACCGCCCTCGGGGAAATCGGTGACGAAGAAGCCATCGAAGGCGCGGACCCGCATCCGGGCGTCAAAGAGTATCTGAACAATCGTTATCCCTTCGTGCGCTCCATGGCGGCGAAGTCTCTGGGCATGATCGGCACGAAGGCCGCCATGGATTTGCTGGACCAGCGTTACGCTGAAGAACCGGACGAGCGCGTCAAGGTTCGCATTGCTCTCGCGGTGCTGCGCAACGACAAAACGCGCACGAACTATTACAACGAGTTGGTTCAGTTCCTCGAAAGCGACGTTCACGAGGTGCGCTTCCAGGCCGCGGTGGCCATGCGCACGGTGGCGATGTACGAAGCCATCGAAAGCCTGCGGGCCGCCCTGGCCATCGAAGCCGATCCGACGATCCGTACGATCTTGCAAGAGGCGATCCACCAGTCCACGCTGGACGGAATCATTCCGGTGAATTATTGAGAGAGACGTGCGGCTTCTTCCGATCAGGGAGAAGCCCGCTCTGAGTCCCGGTACTAACGGGGCGAGGTCTTCCCGGATTCCCCTTGCCCCGCCGCATCTTCCAACCAACGTGGCCGTATGCAGCGCTCTTCCGTTGTTCTTGCAATCATTCTGGGCCTGGCCGTCGCCTGCGGTGACGCGAAGCCCACGGAATCCTCGTACCGCGTCGCCGACGTTCTCAACGACGGCGTGAGCATGCGCATTGATCCGCTGAGCTCGGCCTCCGAGGTGGACTTTCTCGATCGCGGGGTGAGTGTGAAAGTCGTCGGCCGCACCGATGAAAAGGTGTCCATCGGCCGCTTCAAAGAGTACTGGTATCGTGTGCGATTGGAGTCCGGCCTGGAAGGATGGGTCTACGGATCGAACCTGTCCATCGGCGATAGCGCCGCGGCCGGTCCGGTGCGCCGGGGCATGACGGAGCAGCAGTTCCGCGAGGCCGTGGTCGGACAATGGTGGGAAATTCGCACGGACGGCACCAGCGGGTATCGCCGCGTCTATCTCTGGCCCGACGGTACTTACAAGTACGCCTTCGGCGATAATCCCTGGCAGGAAGGCAAGTATGCCATGGCGCCCGAGGATCAGCGGCTCACATTCGATCCGCCGAATGCCATGAGCGATTGGGCCAGCATGAAAAAGATCGGCACGGAGTTCCGATTGTTTTCCGAAAGCGAGGGCAAGAAGATCTCGTTTCGCCGCCTGCATCTGGACCCCGACGCCCCGGAACCCGGGGAAGAGCCGGAGGTCGTCGAACAACCGGGCGAAGCGAGCGCGCCTTAGGATTTATTGAACTCCGAGGTCCGAGGTACCGAGTGTTCAGAACGGAGAGCGATCATGCGCCGCTCGCTGTCAGGATACGATAAGCCTCACCCAAAGACCTCGGTCTCTCGGCCCTCGGAGTCGATGGTCCTCTCTTTAAAAATGCAAGCACGTATTAACAAATACTTAGCCAGTGCAGGTTACGGTTCGCGGCGGGAGTGTGAGTCCCTGGTGACCGCCGGTCGGGTCGAAGTGAACGGGGCGATCGTCCGGGAGTTGCACACCCGGGTCGGTGACGATGACCTGGTTCGCGTGGACGGCAAGGCCGTTCGGCCCGCAGCGCATCTGCTCTACTACGTGCTCCATAAACCCGCGGGGTACGTGACTTCGCGGCGGGGCGGAAAGAACGAGCGCACCATCTACGATCTTTTGCCGGCGAACCTGCAGGCGTTGAAGTACGCCGGCCGCCTGGACAAAGAGAGCCGCGGCCTGCTCATCCTTTCGAACGACGGGGACTTCCTCAATGACGTCAGCCATCCGTCCCGGGCTGGTAAGCTGCTCAAACGCTATCGCATTACCGTGGAAGTGCCGGAGCGACTGCCGCCGGAATCGGAACTGCGCGATCGTTTTCTGCGCGGCATCGCCGAGGGCGGGGAGTTGTTGCGGGCCCGGGAGGTCGTGGTGGCGGACCGCGAGCGGGGGGTGATCGAAGTGGCTCTGGGCGAGGGGCGCAATCGTCAGTTGCGGCGCATGTTCCGGGCTCTGAACCTGCGGATTCGTGATCTCTATCGCTACGCCGTGGGGCCGCTGCACCTGGAGCGGAACTGTCGGGCGGACGAGGGCCGGGTGGTCGAGTTTGATCCGGAACCCCTCCGCCGCGATTCGGCTTGACGCCGCCCCGGGAAACTTCAGCCTGCCAGCGATCCTATGCTTTTCGTCACCGACGAATTTCTGCTCTTCTTCTGCGTCGTTTACCTGCTTTTCTGGACGCTCCCCGATCGCTTTCGCATTCCGCTGCTGATTGTTTCGTCGCTGTTCTTCTACGCCACCTGGTCGTTTCTGTTCACCTTTCACCTCCTGCTCGTGGTCACGGTGAACTACCTGGTGATGGAGCTGTGGCGCATTCATCGCAAGACCTGGATCTTCGTCGGCCTGCAAATTCTTAACGTCGCGAACATCGGCGTCTTTAAGTACTACTACTTCTTCGCGGACATCATCGGACGGATCATCGGCGACCCGGCGCTCCACGAGTCCGCCCTGCGCGAGGCCCATCGACTGGAAGGGCACGAGATCTTTCTGCCCCTGGCGATCAGCTTTTACACGTTCCAGATCATGGCCTACGGCATCGACATCTACCGGGGCGTGTACACGGAGCGGCACCCGTTCTCCCAGGTGCTGTTGTTCAAGTCGTTCTTTCCGCAGTTGATCGCCGGGCCCATCATGCGCTCGAACGAACTTCTGCCGCAACTGCGCGATGTGTCCCAGGGCAACGGGCCGCGGCCGGATCTCGATAAACACAAGCGCGGCCTGTGGCTCATTCTCGCCGGCGTTTTCAAGAAAGTCCTGATCGCGAATCAAATGATCGCTTACGCCGCGCCGCTCTTCAGTCCCGGGAGCGATCCGGACGCCTTTCATCCCGGCTCCGTATGGCTGGGCACCATCGCCTGTATGATGATGTTGTACGCGGACTTCTCCGCTTATACGGATCTCGCCCGCGGCTTCGGTTTGCTGCTCGGTTTCGAGATTCCCATTAACTTCAAGGCGCCGTTTTTTATGACGAGCATCGCCGATTTCTGGCGACGCTGGCATCTCACGTTCTCGCGCTGGATTCGGGATTACATTTTTATTCCGCTGGGCGGCAGTCGCGTAAGTGAAACTCGCGTGTACTTAAACTATCTCGTAACGTTCACCATCGGCGGGCTCTGGCACGGCGCGGCGTATCCGTTTTTGATCTGGGGCGCGGGCAACGGTCTGTTCCTGGCCGTCGAGGGCGCGCTGGAGAAGCGCGGCATCTCCATGTGGCCGGACAACTGGATCCTGCGCATCTTTCGTCTGAGCATCGCCTGGTTGTTTTTGATCGTGTCGTCGATGTACTTCTTCGCGCCGAGCGGGGCTTTCGGACTCGCGGCGACGCTGCAAATGTTCGACTTCACGGCCATGGCCGATTACGAGCTCGCCGTGCTGCCGGGGGCGGAACAGGTTTATTACGCGCTCCTCGCGGTGTTCGTGTTTCATTTATTCGAAGAAAAGCCGGAGTACTTCACCTGGCTCCGGCGCTACGAAATCTGGCTTCTGCCGCTGGCGGCCCTGGCGTTGATCCTGGCGCTCACGCAGTTTGCCGGTCAGAACAAGGACTTCTTTTATTTTCAGTTCTGAGGTTTCCAGGGAAGGATTACTCCGAGGACCGAGGGACCGAGGAAGAACAGGGAGGGTTGTAGATCAGGGTAAGACGGTTGGTGAATCACGTTGTGGTTGTTTTCTGGTTTCAGCATCCAGGAACCGAGCATAACCTGTCATCATTCAAGCGTCGAAAAAGCCTCCCTCAAAAAAACTCGAACCCTCGGTCCTCGGAGTTCAAAAAGTCTTATGTACTTCATTCGCGCTAAATACTTACTCTATCCCCTCTTTTTCCTGATCGCCCTTTTCGTGGTGGATAAAATCTTCCTCCTCCCCGAGGTCCGGAAGGCCTTCGTGCAGCCGGGCGGGGCGATGTACTACTATCAACGCGAGGCCCAGATCGACAGCCTCAAAGAAAAGCTACCGTCGCTAAATGAAACTCATCGAACTTTAGTGGTTTTCGGCGACTCGCGTTCGTTCTCCATCGGCAACCTGGCCGCCGCCGTCGGGGAGACCATGATGGGCTACGACACCCGCGGCTGGCGCCTCTACAACTTTGCGGCCCCCCAGGCGGTGCCGGCGTACCACGCCTATCTCGCGGAGCAGCTCTTCCAGGGACCGCCGGAGCGCCGCCCGGAGTATTTGATCCTGGGCGTGGCGCCGGACGTCTTTAATCGCGAGTCGTTCCAGTTCGCGGACCCGGTGCTGAAGTTCGGTGTACCGCACGAATTCGTGCGGCGCCATCATACGCACATCCCGGAAAAAGACTACGACGCCTACGTAACTTCCAGGCGTTATGCCTTAGTGGGCATGAACTTCTCGTTCAAGACGATGTATCAGCGGACCCTGGCCGAGTTTCAGGAGCCGCAGCCCCTGCCGGACACCGAACGTTTCGCCATGATGGGCATGATGATGTCCCTGCAATCCGGCGATCAGACCCCCGAGGCCATTCGGGATATTATGGAAAACGTGGGACCGTATCTTACGGCCATGAACGACACCCAGGAAGAGGACTGGACCCTCTACAGCTTCGAAGCTTCTCCTCAGCGTAAGTTACTGGATCTCGCCCAGGGCGCCCAGTACGTCTGGAGCGGCGCCGCGGGCAACCGTGAACTCCGCAACGAAACGAACCGCCTGGTGAATCTCTATTTTCAGAACTACACCGTCAGCGAAGAGCAGGTCTATTACTTCACGGAGACGCTCCGCCTCGCCGAACTGGCCGGCGTGAAGACGGTCGTCTTCTGGCCTAAAGTGAATCCGTTTCTCCGCGAGGCTTACGCAAAAGACCCGCGCTTCCGCGCGCTCTGGTCGCGCCTCAAACGCATTACCGAACAACACGGCGGCCTGGCCTTCGATCTCAACCACGACGCCGCCGTAAACTGCGACAGCTACTACGACGCCTCGCACATGTCGGCGACGTGTTACCCGCAGGTAACGAGCGTGTTGTTGCAGAGACTCAAAGAGATGTGATTTGCCACGGCGCACCCCATGAAACCATACGCGCACGGAATTCTCGCTATTGCATTGTTGTCGGTAACTGTTCTCGCAGAACCGGTACCTCCATCGCCGCCGATAGTCCACGAGCTACCGGCATTGAAGAAGATCGTGGCACGCTATCCTCTGGCACCGAAGCGTACGGAAGTGGACTTCTGGTTCGGCCCCGGGTATCAACCTGCGCGGGGGCAAATCTTTTTGAAAGTAAAGCTTCCGGCTGGTGTCTTTAAGAGCGGTTATGAGCACGATCCGAGCGCGTGGGTGGATCGACGTACGGAAACCCATCTCAATGGAAAAGAATGGGAGTTCAAAGAAACCGGAGATAGTTTCGAACGACTGACAGTCGCGACCCTGGATCCTGCTCGAAAACAACTGGATCTGAACGTCCATGTTCGCTTACGCCCGAAGGGCCGAGAAGCGGATCAGAACGAAGTTTTGGAAATCAAGGGCACGGCCCGCGTGCGAGGCCGGCAGTTTCAAGAACTCATGCGGATCCTCGAAGCATCGCCCGAGTATCAAGCCCTGCGACAGAGTGGCGAAGTTGCGCCGGAATTCAGGGGCATTGACCTGGAAGAAACTACCAGCATCGATATGCCGGGATTCATGGGGGTCGCTCGCGGCCTGGACCTGAAGACCTTTAAGGGTGACGCGCTTTCGTTTTTCTTTCGGGACGAACGTGGTTCATTGACCCTGAGCATTCCTGTAGATCGATTTGCAGAAGGCTACCTCCACGAGGCGGGATCGTTCGGACGCGTGACGGCAATCTATTTGCGAAGGAGCTGGGGATTCGTGCCTGACAACAATCGCTGTCGGGAAAAAGTACAGGTACTACAGTACCGTCCCGAAGAAAAGCGCCTTGTCCTGCATGTCGACGCGATGATGCGCAAGGTTCCGGCTTCTACAACGCGGGCCAGGTACCTTCACGTCAAGGGCAGGGTGGTGTTGGAAGGGCCGAATTTCGATAAGTTCGCGCAGGCCCTGGCCGGCGAACGTCCGGACTGAGATCCCTTCTATGTGAAGGATCAGACCACGACGTCCTTCTTCTTTCCGACTGCATACAGAGCCACGATTCCCCAAAAACCCCCTTGCGCACTTCTTAAATCCAGGCGATAATAGCGATACATGGACGCCCTGTACAAGATGTTCGATCGCATCACCGAGATGATTCCGGGGCAACTGCTGCCGGTCATTCGTTTCGGGGCCATCGGTCTGTGGGCCATCATGGCCATTGTGGTGGTGATCATTTCGTGGAGCCAGGGGACGGAGTCGGCGCCTCAGATCGGCCAGGAGTTGTCGATCGCGGAGATGAAAGAACGGCAGAAGCGCGAGGAGAATCTCAAGGATCGCGGCGAAGTGAGCATCCCCGGCCTGGATGAGATCCTGCCGGAACGCAGCGAGCGGAGTGAGACGCCGTTCCAGTACGAGTACGAAGGCGAACGCGAGCCGACCGTCATGCAAGAAGACGATGCACTTCGCGAACCCTCCGATACCCGCGAGCCCACGTACCAGGGCGACAATCCGGCGCCGCTGCAGGAAGGCGGATCCTACGTGCCCAATCGCGATGCCGGCGTCGGCGGAGTGCGCGAACGATTCGATACACAACCGGGCGAGGGCGGATTGCTCCCGCTGCCCGGCGAAGACGAGCGTGCCCGCCGCAGCGATCAACAAACGCAGACCCCGCCGACCCGGTCCGAACAGTCTCAACCCGCGCGCGAACCAACCGGTTCGCGGAACGAGCCTACAAACTCCGATGATGAACTTCCCATGCTGCAATAATCACACGGTCTTCGCGGCCGTGCTCTTTCTCGGGCTCACCGGCCTGGTCTTTGCCCAGAACGAGGACCTGCCCGGAGAGGCCGGCCAGGTGAACTATGAGATGGCCTTCGCCTATCTCCTCAAGGGCGATCGTGAGCAGGCCCGCGCGTTTCTCGATCAGGCTGTGGCTGCAGGCGGGACCTATGCGGACCTGGCACGCCTGGAGCTCATTCGCCTGATTGCCGTGCAAAACCAGGACGATGCGGCGAATGCCGACGTGGTCCCGCAGATTCGCACCGTGTTGCTGGCCTTCGAAGATCGTACGCTGATTCCCCGTGCCTGGTTCGCAGCCGTGCAGGCCCTGGAACAGGCGGAGCGTCGTCCCGAGGCCCTGGCCCTGGCTCTGGAACTTGCACTGCGCTATCCGCAGAGTAATGAAGCCGCTCCGGCCTTGCTTTCCGCCGCCCATTTGCATTTGCACGACGACGATACGGACGCCGCCATCGACGCCCTCTACCGAATTCTCGCGGATTATGAAACATCTACACAGGCACGGGAAGCCCTGTATCTGCTCGCGAAAATCTACAGCGTGCCCGGCCCTCACTACGATCCGGATCTCGCCTGCCTGGCCCTGCAGCACTTTCACGATCACTCCGGCGCGACTTTATGGAAGGATTCGGCCGGATACATGTTCCTGGGCTCCTGTCCTGGCCGAATATAGTGATTGAACATATGACCGGGTTCTGCTATCCGGTATTGACTGCGGCGCCGGGTGCGGTGGCCGCCGAACGGGCGTTCCATGAACTTCAGGCTTCTTCTCGAATACCCCGAACTCTCCAATCGCGATCCTTCGCTTGCCCATCTTCTCGTCCAGATCGAGACTCCGCCGGTTTCTGAAAGTTCCCAGCGCCAGCCCCTCGTTGTCGGTCTCGCCATCGACAAGAGCAAGTCCATGTACGGGGAGAAGATCTCGTCGACGCTCGAAGCGGCGGCATCGCTGGTCAACTGGCTCACCCGCCACGATCATCTCGCCATCATCGCCTACGACTCCCAGGTGGAAGTCGTGCAACCCCTGATCCCCTTGACGGATAAATTCTCCGTCGTAAAGAAACTCGACAACATTCACGTAGGAACTTCGACCAACCTCAGCGGCGGCTGGCTCCAGGCCCTGCGCTCCGTGGAAGATGCGGACGTGCCCAACGCCTATCGTCGGGTCATCCTGCTGACCGACGGCATGGCGAATACCGGCGTCGTCAGCACCAGCGAACTTGTTAAGATTGCCGCGGATCACTACCAGCGCGGCATCAGCACCACCACCATCGGCTTCGGCCGCGACTTTTCCGAAAACCTGCTGCGCGAAATCGCAATCGCCGGCGGGGGGAACTTCTACTTCATCGAAGGACCGGAGCAGGCCCACGAGGTTTTCTTCAAAGAATTCGGCGACATTGCCGCGTTGTTCGGTCAGGGCCTGGAGGTTCGCATGAAGACGGCCCCGGGTGTGGCCGTGAAAGAACTGCTCAACGACGTGCCGCACACCTTTGAAGAAAGCGGCGAGCTCATTCTACGTCCCGGTGATCTGCGTTCCGACGACCTGCGCAACATCGTGCTGGTGCTGGAAGTCAACGGCGAGTTGGCCGCGGCGCATCCCGGCCCCTTTCTCACGGCCGAGCTTTCGTTCTACAACATGCTGGAAGGTTCGCGCATGGAGAAGTACGATGCGAACGTCTCCGTGGAATTCAAGCCGAAGACCTCCGAGAACTTTCACAAGCAGGTGCGCCTGGAATCTTTGCTCGCCGCTTCCGGCCGCGCCATGATCGAGGCCTCGCGCATCGCGTCGGAGAAGGATCTCTCCGCGGCCCGGGATATCCTGGCGCGGACCATCCGTCGCCTGGAACAAAACGTGGACATCGAACCGGCGACGCTCAAGCGCATGATGCGCCGGCTCGAGGACATGGAACGCAACCTCGAAGAAAACCTGAACCTCACCCGCAAACATCTCATGGCCGGCGGCGCCGAACTATCCGGGCGTTCGTACTCTCAAGACGTACACTTTGCCGGCCAGGTCCACGACCGCATTCTCGAAATGCCGCTCACGGGCCAGCTGGATCTCTACCGCTGTCCGGACCTCAAGAGCGAGATCAAACGCCACATCGACAACGGTTATCGTTACCTCGTCTTCGATCTCACGGACCTGGGCTACATCGATTCGTCCGGCATCGGCACGTTGATCCAGATCTCGAACTGGATGAAGAAACGCGGCGGCATCATGATCCTGGTGAACACCCAGGGCAGTGTTGAAAAGATCTTCCAGATGTCCAAGCTGGACGAGTTCTTCGTCTTCAAGGACTCGGGCACCGAAGCCCGGGCCTTCCTGGAAGAGCTGATCAAAGCGAATAAGCAGTAAGGCAGGGTTGACTCCGAGGACCGAGGTACCGAGGGGACACGGAAATTCACTTCAATCCGCCGTTCATCGCCTGCTTGCAATCATTCGACGCAACCTCTCCCCATCTTCCCCCGGTACCTCGGCCCTCGGAGTAAAAAACGACTACCCGTTCCTCACCGCATCGGCGTCGGGGATAGCTTGCCGTCCTTCCCACGGTAGCGCGCATCGAAGCTTCGTGCTTCGTCGGGCATGGACGCCCGGTGTTTCGCACGTTGCTGGTCGGCTTCTTGCTTCGCCTTCATGGAACGATGTTTGACCTGGGCCGGCGCCGCGGAACGGATGCGCAGTTGAAAGATGTCCTCGGGGATGTCCGGCATTACGTCGGTGATGTCGGCGACGTCCTCGCTGTCCTCGTTGTCTACAACCGGCGCCGGTTTGTTTAAGGCATCTTCGTACAGCGCTACGAGCTTTGCATTGTGGCCGGCCTGGCGAATCCAGTCGTTGTTCGCGGCGATTTTCTTGAGTCGGTCGATGTCGTTCGTGTCCGGGCGGCCGCCCTTATTGATCAGCAGTTGCGCCACGGGGATGTCGGCTTCGGAGCGCCCGTACATTTCCTGAAAGGCCATACCAGGATTGCGCGGACTCACGGCGCCCTTTTCGATCATGTACTTCGCAAGATCGTGCTGCCCGTATTCGATGGCCCAGCCGAACTCGGTGAGCCCGCCACCGCAGCCCTGAGTCTGAGCATGACCGGCCTTTGCGCCGTTGTCGATCAAGAGCTTCGCGATGTCGCGTTTGTAATAGACTACGGCTTCACGCAGCGGCGTGGTGCCGGAGTAACTGATCGCGTTCATGTCCGCCCCGGCGGCGGCCAGCGCGCGGATCACGTCCGCATGGTCGTTGACCACGGCGTAGTAGAGCGGCGTGTACTTTGAGAGTTGTTCCTGTTCGTTGACGTCCTGGCCCGCGGCGATCAAAGCCTTGAGCTTCGATACGTTGCCGGTTTTCGCGGCATGGTGCAGCGTCTGTTTGTACGCTGCGCTCGACTTGCCTTCGATGCTCAGCGCCAGTTCCACATGCCCGCCCAGGCGCGCGTAGTCCGAGGCGGTGCACTGGATCTTGTAGTTCCCGGACACGCACCAATCGCCTTTGGTCTTCGGCTTGTTCGTGGCCCCTTTGCGCATCAGCGTGCGCACAATCTCTTCGTCGCCGTTGGAGGCGGCCATCATGAGCGGCGTGCGCCCGTGGGTCGGATCGTGGTAATCCGCCTGCGCGCCTTTCTGGATCATGCGCTTCACGACCTTGCGCATGGGATCACCATCGCTGTTAGTGTTCACACTGCGCAGGGCCCACATGAGCGGGCTGTAATGATTCTTGTTGTGCAGATTCACATTTGCCCCGCGGCCGATGAGATAATCCGCAATCTCCGGCGCGCCGCCGTAGCAGTAAGCCGCGAGTTCGAGGGGATAGGAACCGTTCTCGCCCATGCGTTGATTCACCCCGTGGCCGGCGGCCAGGATGCGTTTCACTTTCGACAGATCTCTGTCGCAGATGGCCTCGCTGAGTTCGGCACCGCGATCGGCGAAGAGAGCGGCCGGTATGAGCGCGGCGGCCAGTGCGGCGGAGATCGCGACAGCGGGCATTATTTTAGAGGAAAGGCGAATTAGCATGATGATACTCCTGATGCAAGCGTCCTGGAATAGACGAGTTGCGCGTTCGAACCGTAAACTTTTTTCTGTTATGTGGTGCCGGCGCCCCGGTCGTCGAGGGTCAGGGCGTAGGTCTGAGGGCGACGCAGGGCATCGCCAGGACGCATGCCCCCGAAACGCTGGAAGTCGCGAATGAAATGGGCCTGGTCGGCATAACCCGCGGCATAGGCGATGTCCGTCAAACGGAGCCGGCCGTCATGCTGCTCGCCACGGCGCAGCAAGCGGTACGCGGAGAAGAACCGGGCAACGGAGCGCAGATCACTCGGACTGAGGCCGCAGGCGGACCGGCAGCGGCGTTCCAGGGTGCGCAGACTGCTACCACATTCGCCGGCCAGGTCCGTCAGGGAGCCGGAGTCGCCGATGCGGCTGACGAAGTAGCGCAGCAAGCGTTGGTGTTCCCATTGCGGCGACGAAGAGAGCCGGGGCAAGAGCGAGCGGAGCGCCAGGTCCGGGATCCTGCCATTGTCCCCGTGCGAATCCAGGCGCCGGATCATCCCGACCGTGGTCTTCGACAGGTTCAGGTCCGTGACGTGCACCGGTGTTCCCGCCGGCAGATCCCGCGCGTCGAGGCCGAAGAGGGCGGCCGCGGATCCCGGATACAGTTTGTAACCGTGCACTTCGCCGGCCGGTAGTTCCATTTCCTGAAATGCCCGGCGATTCCCGCCCAGCAGAGTTAACGTGCCGTCGCTATCGCTGAACAGATAGTCACAGGCATCCGGCAGGATGCGGACGCGACGCGCCTGGGAACCTCGCCAGCGAAAGCCGGCGATGGCCAGGTCCGCGACGATCGTGTCGGGGGAGAACTCTGTGAATTCGGCATCGTACACGGCCGGTACCACTGCCACTCTGCATGCCTTCGATCATCTCGCAAGGATTTCCGTTTATGCGGACGGGGAACATAAGCGCAGATTTTTTTGCGAGCGTGTCGCCCTGGTTCAATTTTATGCGGCCCAGGCGATGTAGGCTGGGCGCATGAAATCCAACCGACTCTTTCGATTCTTCGCAGTCGCAGTGCCCGTATTGGTACTGCTCGCTCTCATCCTGCCTCACGCATACGCCGGTGTGGAACCGGCGCGGCTCGAAGCCGTCTACGGCGGAAGTAGTGCGCGTTTTACGGCGACGCCGACGCACGGGCGCCTCCATTACCGCGACGAAGGTCCTACCGGCGGCCAGCCGATCTTACTGCTTCATGGCACCGCATCGTCGTTGCATACCTTCGATGACGTCGCCGCGGGATTACGTGAGCGGCACCGTGTGCTCCGTTTTGATTTGCCCGGCTTCGGCCTCAGCGGTCCGTGCAAGGATTGCAGTTACAGCCCCGCCGAGGATGCCCGCGTTGTCGCGGAATTTCTTGCAGCCGTCGGCGAGGAACGTGCGGTCATTGTTGCGGGCAATTCTCTGGGAGGGCGCATCGCCTGGGAGTTCGCGCTGCAACGTCCGGAGAGTGTGCGCGGTTTGGTACTGATCGATTCGCTGGGATACCCCTGGCCGGAAAAACCCGCGGGCATCGCCCTTGCGCGGGTGCCGTTGTTGGGGGCCGTGCAGCAATGGATTACACCGCGCTTCTTGATCCGGCAGAGCCTGCTGGAAGTCTACGGCGACGATACGAAAGTCGATGCGGCCCTGGTCGAACGCCATCATCAGTTGTTGCTTCGCCGGGGCAATCGGCGGGCCTTTGTGGCACGCGTGAATCATGAGCTGGATGCGGAGGCCCCGCGCATTCGTCGGCTGGACGCCCTGGGTGTGCCGGTGCTGGTGCTCTGGGGCGAGGCCGACGCCTGGATTCCCGTGGCCCACGCGTCGCACTTCGCGGAGGATTTGCCCGGGGCGACCGTGATCACGTATCCGGGCATTGGTCACGTACCGCAGGAGGAAGCGCCGCGGCGGGTAACTTCAGATGTTCAGAAGTTTGTGAGCCGTTTGTGAACAGTTGACCCCGCTGCGGCGCTTCGGGCGATGTACACCACATAGTCGGAGTGGCCGTTCAGCGGACTCAGCTTCTGATTTTTTGCTCAGCGAGAATCGCTCCAGGCCGTTGGTCGCAAAACCGCCGGCGCCGAGTGTATCGTTTTTCAGGAAACGTGCCTCGTAGATGAGCTGGTACGGCATCTGGAACGAGCGTTGTTCCCGCCCGCTGCGATCATATACGCGGATGGTCCGGCGCGGTGCCGCCGCTCGTGACGATGTAACGCCCGTTCGGCGAATACTCAAGGCCGAGGACCCAGGCGCCGTGGCGGAACTGCGGCACCAGTTCCCCGCCGGCGGCCTCGTCCGGCACGTCCACGTCGTCCCAGGGAATGTCCGGATCGATGGTCATGCGCCGGCTCTTCGGCGGGGGAACGATGCCGTGCCGTTCCTGAACCGCGCGCTGTCATGGTGCTGTTTATAGACGACCGTCCGGCTCATATGATCAATGATTTTCACGCCCTCACCGCGCGGGCTGTGCCCGGAAATTCGAATCCTGCGCCGAAATCCGGCCGATAATCCGCACAGAACCTTTGTTGTTTTCGTCGTCTAAGTTGGATCAGGTCCACGGGGACCAGGAATCATGAGATTTCTCAGGAGATATTGTACCGCCGCGGCGCTGCTCGCGGCGGCAGGCTGCGCCGTGTTGTGGCCGGCCGGCCTTGCGGCCCAGGTCTACCAGCCGCCCGGCTACGGCTCCGGGGAAAACATCGAGGGCTCCGGTTTCGGCCTTGGCACGGGCTATCAAGAAATAAACGACGATATTTATATTACGATTACCCCGCTGATCGAGTTCCCCCTGGGCAAGTTCCGCGTGGGTTTGCAGATTCCCCTGGAGGTCCTCGTCCTCGACCGCGATCCCACGGGCGAAGAGGAGCCGCCGGTCCTGCGCGCCGGGACCTACGACGAGCTGGAAGATTATCTTAAGATCATCGCTTACGTGCGCTACGGAACGCACCTTTACTTCGATCCGGACGACGCGTTCAACTGGTCCTTCTACTACGGCAAACTTTTCGACGGCTGGATGGGCCACAAGACGATCATCTTTCGTTATCAGAACAACTTCGATCCCGCGTTCTATCGCGCCGGTGTGATGGCGGACATCAACAACCGCTGGGGCGGTGTCGAACACTTCTCGTCGGACATCTGGCGGAAAGAAGTCGTCGGCTGGCGCGGGTACGTCCGCCCGTTCGGTATTTTCAACTCGGTTCACGACATGATCGTGTACGGCGGCGGCCTGCCCACGCGGCGCCAGGTGGCCATGTCCTTGCTGGAATCTCGCGATCCCGACACGAACCGCGGTGTGTTTTACCAGGAGAAGATTCCCGATCAAAAAAAAGAGGGCGGTCGTCTCGAACAGTACTTCTACGGGACCATCGGCGAAGATCTCGGTAAGTCCGACCTCGACTTCGAAACCGTGCGCGATCCGGTGACCGGCGAAGAGAAGGTCATCGCAAAAAAGAAAGAAGAATCCGAGAAACGCGGTACTTCGTTCTGGGAACGCTGGGCCATTGGTTCGTCGGTGGTTCGTGATCTGGATGCGCCGCTGGTGTTGGAGTACGACGGTTCGAGCAACCTCGTGATCGACCCGGAGATCGGCCAGCCGCGGGGTCTCGAGACCGAGGATCTCACCGTGGTCGGTTACGACACCGAGTTGCGCATGTCGCCGTTCGAGTTCATGGATCTTACGCCGTACGTCGACTTCAACACGTTCGAAGACATCGACGGCGCCGAGGGCCGGCACTACGGCGTCGACATGGGCTTTCGCTTTAACGTACTTAAGATTACGTTTCGTCCGGAGTACCGGGACATGGCTTCGAACTACATTCCCACGTACTTCGATCAGTACCACGCCATCGAACGCACCATCTACGATCCCGGCGGGGACGGCACCGGCTCCGGTTCCGCCACCGGGGTCACCAAGCTCGCGTACTTAAAGACGCTTCCCGTCGACGGCGATCGCGTGCGCGGTTACTTTGTGCTGTTGATCTTCGAATGGTTGCAGACCGTCGTCATCGAAGCGAACTACGCCGACTACGAGGGCCCCGAGAACTCGACGATCTTCGTGGGCGTGTATATCCCCGCCGCGATGAACTTTTTCGCGAACGCCTACTATACCAAGAAAGATTACGACGACATCCGCAAATCGTTCGTGTACGACGATCGCTCGCTGGCCGCGGCGGAGTTCGGCTACACGTTCTTCGGCGGCCTCTCCGCGAAGGTCACCTACACCCGGACCTGGGTCTACGACGACACCCAGTCCGCCTACGTCGCGCAGGATGAGGTGAGTTACGGTGTCGGGTTTAATGTGAGCTTTTGATCGTTTCGATCGAGCAGGCTGCTCTCCTGATCTACAGGAAGATGAGACGGGCCCGGTCCGTACCACACATCCGCTTATATCTTCCGGCTCCACGATCTGATCGCGCGACATAAAAAACGGTACCGAATTTCCAGGCGCCCGCCGATAGTAGCATCATGGAGATAAACGGCCTCAACCCCGAACTGAATGACATGCTGCTGCGCGGACAACTGTCCGGCCGCAAGATCGCCGAGCTGATTCGCCTCAAAGAGACGGTGGATCGCTTCGCCACGAAAAACTACGTCTCTGAAGAAGAGTACCAGGTCCTCGTCGACAAGTACGGGACCGGCCCGGACATCGTCACCTGGGGCGACTACTTTCAAACCGAAACGGCCAGCGAATATTTCGACACCGCCGACGCCGACTTCTCGACGATCATCGATACCATCCGCTTCGATCTGATCTCGGCCGTTAAGATCTTTCAGGGAAAATCCGAAGCGTTCTTCGAGGGCGTTAAGGCCAGCGGCCTGGAAGTCTACGGCATACCCCGCAACGAATGGTCGGAGGCCGAAGAAGAAAAGGCCCATCTCTACATTCTGATCAACTACTACTATGAACTCGGGCTCGAACGCACTGAACTCAGCGCTGAAGACGAAGCCTGGTTCGAAGGATTTCTCGGCTCCGAAAAACATGCGGTCGGCCAATAGCATCAGCTTTCATTGCTTCCAGATCCACGTCGTAGCCTGCGCCGCGTCCGCCCTCCCGGTGGTCGCGGCGTTTTTTCTGTCCGTCGTGGTACTGAGCACTCCGCTTCGCGCGCAGGATGATCCGGCGCAGCAAGATGCGGCGGATGCCGCCGATCCCGCCGGCGACACCGCGTCCGATCGGGTCGTGCCCGGCGGGCCGCTGCCGCCGACCCAGGCGTCGGTCACCGCCGGCAAGTTCCGCGAAGAGTTCCAGATCGACGGCGAGAACCGATTCCGCTACGGCCGCGAACTGCACGCCGACGGTTTTCGGGATCGCTCCGCGCAGATCCTCCGTGATTTTCTCGTACTCTTTCCCCGGCATCCCCGCCGCTTCGAGGCCCTGCGCATCCTGGCCGAGATCGAGGTGGAAAAAGACCGGCCGGTGCCGGCCATCGATTACTATCGCCGGGCCTTCCGCGAGGTCCCGGGACAGGACCGCGGTCTTGAGGCCTATCTCCAGGCCGGCCGTCTGCTGGCCGGACTGGGGGAAACCGAGACCGCGCGTGAGGTCTTCGAAGACATCCGTCGGCGCAAACCGGACTCCCGTGTGGCCCGCCAGGCCGGAAACGAACTCCAGGCCCTGGGCCTCCGCAGATTTGACAACGCGGCCACGGACCCGGCCGGCGACGGAACGAGCGGCGGAGATGCGACGTCCACCGGCGACGACGACCGTACGGCCAGGCCGGACAGCGGTGACGCCGGGCCGGATGCTTCCGGCGTAGCCGACACCGACGGCGCGAGCACCGGTGAAGCGGGCATGCTGGACGGAGCCGGAACTGCGGAACAGACGAAGCCGGAGCCGTCCGGGAACCGGCAAAACCAGGGAGACACGACCGGCAGTCCCGGCGAAGAAGGTCCTGGTAATCGGCAGGGCAGTGAATCCTTGCTGGACCGGGTCGGCGAGGGCGTGGAAATATCTGAATAAGCGCAGGCGGATTTACTGCGCTTTTTCATTTGATATTACGGGACGGGGGACATTTTATAGTTTTCAGGAGTCCTGAGTGTCCTACGGCTATTGGGGGGCCGATAATTCAGGTATCGGGGCGCGAGCGCCGAACCGCGACAGGCTGTATTTATGGCGTTTCAGATGATCCAATACAAGGCGGGCTCGTATGTCATCATCGAGGGCAAGCGGGACGTCAATAAGTTCTACATCATCATCCAGGGCAAGGTACGCACTCAGAAGACGACTCCCGTGGTCGGGGAAGATTCTTCCATTACGCTGGGACCCGGCGACTTCTTCGGCGTGGAAAGCGCCATGTCCAATCACAGCCGCATTGAAACGGTCATCTGCGTCAGCGACTGCAACCTCATTGAGGTTCCCAACGATCAGTTCGGTCTCTTAATTCAAAAAAACGCGCCGGTGGCCATGAAGATCATCCGCTCGTTCTCCATGAAGCTGCGCAGCTTCGATAACACCATTGCCCGGTTGTCGTTTCGCAACGCCGTCGAAGAGGACCCGTCGCATCTTTTCGATCTGGGCGAGTTCTGGTTTAAGGAGCAGCGCTTTCATCATGCCGCGTACGCCTACCAGCGATACATGCAGTGGGTGCCGAAGGGCGACAAAATCTCTCAGGCGAAGATGCGCTTGCAGGCCATGAACAAACCGCTGAAGGCCCCGCCGGTGGCCGAGGCGAACATCAACCGTCATCATAAAACCGACGACATGGTCTTCTGTGAAAACGAGCCCGGCTACGAACTCTACATCATCCAGGGCGGTCGGGTTAAGATCACCAAGATGCTCGACGGCCAGGAAGTGATGCTCGCGGTCCTGCAACCGGGAGACATCTTCGGCGAAATGGCCATCCTCGACAACAAGCCGCGGTCCGCCACGGCCATCGTTGCGGAGGATGCTTCGCTGCTTGCCATCAACAAGGCGAACTTCGAGTCCATGGTAAAGGCCCAGCCCCAGCTCGCCACGAAATTGATTACCCTGTTATCCGAACGCATCTGGATGGCCTATCGTCAGCTCGCGAACCTCATGATCTCCGATCCCGTGGGCCGGCTCTACGATACGCTGCTCACCCTGGCGGAGAAGAACCACGTGCGCATCGCGGCGCGGGCCTCGTACAACTTCGACATCGGCGGCAAAGATCTTTTGAAGATGGTCGGCTTCGATCCGCAGAAGGACGAGAACCTCCTTATGGATCTGCTCAAGAACCGCTGGCTCAAACTGGACGAGGGCAAAATGATTTGCCTCGACTTGCAAGAGCTGGAAAAACAGGTTGCTTTTTTCAAGAAAAAGGCGGCCATGGAAAGGAAGCGGGAGAAAGCGGCCGCCGTCAAATAAGCCGGTTCACATCGCACTTTCATCACACTGCGCAGCGTTTACCGGCGGCACCCTCCCGTCGGATTAACGCATGACTCAAAACTCTCCGTCAGATCATCCCGCCAACTCCGCGCCGGATGACTCTTCCATCGACGTCTCCTCTCTCTTCGAGGACTTCGCCCCGGTCTCTTCCGCCGATTGGGAGGCGAAGATCCGCAAGGACATGAAGTTCGACGACGCGGCCTACCAGAAGAAGATGTTCTGGTCCACCGCCGAGGGCGTTACGGTGCAGCCTTTTTATCGTAAGGAAGATCTGCAACGGGTTGCCCATCCCCTGGACGCCCGGCCCGGGGCCCTGCCGTTTCTGCGCGGCGCGAAACCGGCCGGGAACGATTGGAACGTCCGCCACGACGTGGACGACCGCGATCCGAAGGCCGCCAATCGGCGTGCATTGCAATCGCTGGAAAACTCCGTCGACGAGGTCGCCTTTGTAGTACAACCGCGCGGCAATGCCCTCTACGGTGTGGACCTGCGGGACGGTGCCTCCGCCATGCAAACCCTGCTCGATGGTGTCTGGCTCGACGCGGTGCCGGTGCATTTTTATGCGGGGGCCGCAGCGCCGGCTGTGCTGGAACTCTACGCGGAAGAAATACAGCGCCGGGGTCTCGATCGAGCCCGGGCCGCGGGTTCGGTGGACTTCGATCCCGTTGGTGATTTCGCGCGCGAAGGCCGACTCGATCAAGAGCAAACCTTCGCCGCGGCGAGTGAGCTGCTGAAAACCACGGCGCAACAGTTGCCGGGCTTTCGTTGTCTCGGCGTGAGTGATGCTGTGTATCACAACGCCGGCGCGGGCATCGCCCTGTCCAGCGCCTGCGCCCTGGCTGCCGGCAGTGAGATGCTCACGCAACTCCGGGATACCGGTCACTCCACCGATGAGATCTGTGCGCGTTTGCACTTTGATCTGTCTGTCGGCGCGAACTACTTTTTCGAGATAGCGCGACTGCGCATGTTTCGTTTTCTCTGGGCCCGCATTGTCCGTGAGTATGCTCCGGCGGATGCGGATCACGCGGCCCGGGCCCACGTGCATGCCCGGACCTCGCGGTGGAATCTTACGCTCTACGATCCCTACGTCAACATGCTGCGCTCCACTACGGAAGCGATGTCGGCCGTCCTCGGTTCGTGCGATAGTTTCAGCGGCCTGCCGTTCGACGAGGCCTACGAGGCGGGCACGGAGTTTGCCGAACGCGTGGCCCGCAACACCCAGCACCTACTGAAACACGAAGCTCACCTGGACAAGGTCGCGGACCCCGCCGCCGGTTCGTACTATATCGAATCGCTGACGGACTCCCTGGCCCGGGAGACCTGGGCCATCTTTCAGAAGATCGAAGCAGAGGGCGGCATGCTCGCGGCTTTGACGAACGGCCATGTGCAACAGCAGATCGAGGCGGCGGCCGGAGCCAAACACGCGGCCGCCGCGGCCCGCAAACTCATCCTGCTCGGAACGAACCAGTATCCGAATCGCGAAGAGGCCATGAGCAAAAAACTCGCGCGACCGGAGCCGATGCCCCTGGAGGCCGGGCGTGACCTCGGCGTTACGAAGGTGCGCGGAAACGCTAATATTCAGTGTACCAAACTTAATGAATTTCGCGGGGCGGAACCGTTCGAGGAGTTGCGTCTCGCGACGGAGAGCTACACGGCCAGCGGCGGTACCGTGCCGAAGGTCTACCTGTTGCAGTTCGGGGATCTTGCCATGCGTAAGGCCCGGGCAAACTTTGCGGCGAACTTCTTCGGCTGTGCCGGGTACGAAGTCATCGATGAAAAGGGCGTGGACGATGCCGAAGAGGGCGGGCGCGCCGCCGCCCGCAGCGGGGCCCACATCGTCGTTCTGTGCTCGTCGGATGAGGAATACGCAAGCCTGGGCAAGGCGGTCATTGGGGCGATCGAATCCACCGGCCTCAAGCAGCATGTCGTGGTGGCCGGGTTTCCGAAAGACGTCGTCGACGAACTGAAAGCCGCCGGCGCGCAGGACTTCATTCACATGAAGGCGAACGTGCTGGAAGTATTGACGAACTTTCAGAAGGCGTTTGGGATCATGTGAACTCCGAGGACCGAGGGGCGGAGCCCTTGCAAATCTTACAATACACGACTGGAATTTATGCGACCGAACTTCAGCAACATCTCCTACGACAGCATCGCGAGCGATGCAAAGCAACACTCCGGCAACGGGCACGCGGTGCCCGGGGACGTCTGGAACACGCCCGAGAAGATCGACGTGCGTCCGGCGTACTTTCCGAACGATCTGGACGGCCTGAACTTCCTGAACTACGCCGCCGGGCTGCCGCCGTACCTGCGCGGTCCGTACTCCACGATGTACGTCGGTCGACCCTGGACCATTCGCCAGTACGCGGGTTTCTCCACGGCCGAAGAATCCAACGCTTTCTATAGAAGAAATCTCGCGGCCGGGCAAAAGGGTCTGTCGGTGGCGTTTGATCTCGCGACGCACCGCGGTTATGACTCGGATCACGAGCGGGTCGTCGGCGACGTGGGCAAGGCCGGTGTGGCCATCGACTCCATGCTCGACATGCAGATCCTGTTCGATCAGATCCCGCTCGGCAGCGTGTCGGTTTCCATGACGATGAACGGGGCCGTCATTCCGGTGCTCGCGTTTTTTATTACGGCGGGCCTCGAGCAGGGCGTGCCGCTCGAAAAACTCACCGGCACGATTCAAAACGACATCCTCAAAGAATTCATGGTGCGGAACACGTACATCTATCCGCCGTCTCCGTCCATGCGCATCATCGCGGACATCTTTTCGTACACCGCGAAGTACATGCCGCGCTTCAACAGCATTTCCATCTCCGGTTATCACATGCAGGAGGCCGGCGCGACGAACGACATCGAGCTGGCGTACACGCTGGCCGACGGCCTCGAGTACCTGCGTACGGGCATCGACGCCGGTCTCGGCGTGGATGAGTTCGCGCCCAGGCTTTCGTTCTTCTGGGCCATCGGCATGAATCATTTCATGGAGATTGCGAAGATGCGTGCCGCGCGCATGCTGTGGGCGAAGATCGTGAAGCAGTTCGATCCGCAGAACCCCAAGTCTATGGCGCTGCGCACGCACTGCCAGACCTCGGGCGCTTCGCTTACGGAGCAGGACCCGTACAACAACGTCGTGCGCACCTGCGTGGAAGCCATGGCGGCGGCCCTCGGTCATACGCAATCTCTGCACACGAACGCCCTCGACGAAGCCATCGCGCTCCCCACGGATTTCTCCGCGCGCATCGCCCGCAATACGCAAATCTATCTCCAGGAAGAAACCGAGATCTGCCGTACGGTCGATCCCTGGGGTGGTTCGTACTACGTAGAATCCCTGACCAACGAACTCGTGCGCCGGGCCTGGGCGCTCATGAGCGAGGTCGAAGAGGCCGGCGGTATGGCGAAGGCCATCGAGCAGGG
Organism: Leptonemataceae bacterium; assembly: GCA_965227295.1. GTDB lineage: Bacteria > Spirochaetota > Leptospiria > Leptospirales > Leptonemataceae > JANSYA01. The sequence continues at coordinate 3,289,472 of OZ245742.1, forward strand.
GCTGCCGAAGATGCGCATCGAGGAAGCGGCGGCCCGGCGCCAGGCGCGCATCGACGCCGGCCGCGATGTCGTCGTCGGCGTGAATCGCTTTAAGCTGGAGCAGGAAGATCCCCTGGACATTCTCGATATCGACAACACCGCCGTGCGCAATTCACAGCTGGAGCGGCTTAAGAAACTCAAGGCCGAGCGCGACGGTTCCGCGGTGGACGCCACGCTCAACGCGATCACGAAGTGCGCAGAAACGAAAGAGGGCAACCTGCTCGAACTCGCCGTGGAAGCCGCGAAGAAGCGCGCCACGCTCGGTGAGATTTCCTACGCCATGGAAAAAGTGTTTGGACGATACCAGGCGGTGATTCGTACCTTTACGGGAGTGTACTCTTCCGAGATCGGTGAAAACGACGACTATCGTACGGCCTTGCAACTCGCCGACGAGTTCGCGGAACGTGAGGGCCGTCGGCCGCGCATCCTGGTGGCGAAGATGGGCCAGGACGGACACGATCGCGGGGCGAAGGTCATCTCCACGAGCTTTGCGGACCTCGGTTTCGATGTGGACATCGGGCCGCTGTTTCAGACGCCCGCCGAGGTCGCCCGCCAGGCCGCGGAAAACGACGTGCACGTCCTCGGTGTTTCCAGCCTCGCGGCCGGTCATAAGACGCTGGTTCCCCAGGTCCTCGAAGAACTGAAGAAGATCGGTCGCGACGACATCCTGGTCGTCGTGGGTGGGGTGATTCCACGTCAGGACTACGACTTTCTGTTCAAGGCCGGCGTCACCGACGTCTTCGGACCCGGCACCGTCATTGCGAAGGCCGCGGCCCGCATCATCCGCGCACTCTCCGGTGACGCGCCGGAAACGGCGGCGAGCGCGTGAGCGCGCCGTTGCAGGGAGAGCGCAGATTGAGCCGCAGGTCGTTCACCGCCGACGAGTACTGCGAGGCGTTGCGCGCGGGAGATCGCGTGATGCTCAGCCGTGCCATCACCCTGGCCGAAAGTTCCCGGGACGACCATCGACTGCTGGCCGAAGAAATCATCGAACGTCTGTTGCCGCATACCGGCAACTCGCTGCGCGTGGGCATTACCGGCGTTCCCGGCGTCGGTAAATCCACGTTCATCGAAAGTTTCGGTAAGTTTGTATTAGAGCAGGGCCGGCGTCTGGCCGTGCTCGCCGTGGACCCGTCGTCCTCGCGGACCCACGGCAGTATTCTGGGTGATAAGACGCGCATGGTCGAACTTTCCCGCGACGAGCGCGCGTTCATTCGACCGTCGCCCTCCGCCGGCAGCCTCGGCGGCGTGGCGCGCAAGACTCGCGAAAGTATTCTCTTGTGCGAGGCGGCGGGATTTGATACGATCTTCGTGGAAACCGTCGGCGTCGGCCAGTCCGAGATTGCGGTCCGCCGCATGGTGGATTTCTTTTTGCTGTTGATGCTGGCGGGAGCCGGGGACGAACTCCAGGGAATCAAGCGCGGCATTATGGAAATGGCCGATCTCATCGCCATCAACAAGGCCGACGGCGACAACGAAAAGGCGGCGAAGCGCGCTCGGGGCGAGTACCGCTCGGCGTTGCATTTGTTTCCGCTCGCCGCGGACGGCTGGTCTCCGAAAGTGCTGACGTGTTCCGCACAGGAACGCACCGGCCTGGACGACATCTGGGCGACGATCGAGAAACACCACGAGCACATGTCGGCCGGCGGCCACTTTACCGAACGACGCCGGGAGCAGGCGCAGTACTGGATGTACGAGTCCATCGACGAGACGATTCGCCGTAAGTTTTACGAAAGTGATGTTATCAAACAGGCGCTGCCGGGCATGGAACGGGAGGTTCTCGAGGGAAAGCAGAACTCCTTCACGGCCGCGCGCCGGTTGATTGAAATGTATGAGGAAAGATAGACTCCGAGGACCGAGGGGCCGAGTTTTTTTTGTGGAGGCGGCCGTACGTGGAACACGCTCAAGCTATGATTGCTTCGAGCCGTAGCACGTGCGCAACTATATGAAAGACGTAAGTGCGAACACAGAAGCCAAACGTGCCGCGGGCATTGCTGCCGCGGGCCTTGTCGACGATATGCAAACCGTCGGCCTCGGCACCGGTTCCACGGCGGCCTTTGCCATCGCCGAACTGGGTCGCCGCGTGCGTGAGGACAACCTGCGCATTGAATGCGTGGCCACCTCGTTTTCTTCCCAGCGCCTCGCCATCGAAGCCGGCCTGTCGATCGTGCCCATCGACGCCTGCTCGAAGCTGAACCTGTCGATCGACGGCGCCGACGAGATCGATCCCGGCCTGCACCTGATCAAAGGCGGTGGGGCCGCGCATACGCTGGAAAAACTCGTGCACGCCATGTCGGACCGTTTCGTTTGCGTGGCCGACCCGTCCAAGATCGTGGACGTCCTGGGTGCGAAATTCGCGGTGCCGGTGGAGATCCTGCCGCAGTCCCTGGGTTTCGTTGAGCGTAAGTTAAACGAACTGGGCGCCGTCGAGGTGAGCCTGCGCATGGCCATGCGTAAGGACGGTCCCGTCATCACGGACAGCGGGAACCTGGTGCTCGACGCGCGTTTCCCGAAGATCGATCAGCCCATCGCCCTCGAAGACGCCATCACGACGATCCCCGGAGTTCTGGAAAACGGCATCTTCGGCCACGTCCGGCCGCGACCGGGGGACTGCATCATCGGCGACCCCGACGCCCCGGGCGGCCTGCGGAAGTTGTAGGATCATTTCCAACTCCGAGGTCCGAGGTCCGAGGTACCGAGATCAAAGAATCGCGATTTGGCTTAGCCTGCGAATCTTCGGGTTATGATCGCCCTTGATTCATCGCCTCGGTAACTCGGTCCTCGGAGTTAGAAACTGTTGACATGAAGCGCGCGGCATAGAACCACCATGCTCATGCATCGCTATCGCACGTTGCTGGACTGGAAACGCGAAGAAGCGCCGCCTCCGGACTTTGAGCATTTCGTTCGTTTCTCCGGCGGGGACCGCATCGGCGTGACGGCCCCCCACGACGGTTCGCCTGTCTCCGGAGACGAAGAGCACGACTTTTCCACCGGCCACGTGTCGCCCGTGGAGCTGCTGGTGTCGTCCATTGCGTCGGCGCAGATGCTCGCTTACCTGCGGCTGTGCGAGCGAAATCATATGAACGTTCTCGCATACCGCGACGACGCCGTGGCCGAGATGCCGGACGGAAACGGCAGGCCGTTCGCGGGGATCGAGCGCCTGCACGTGATTCTGCGCCCGCGCATCGTCTTCGAGGCCGCCGAATCCCAGGTGCGCCGGGCCATGGCCATCCGGCTCTTAAACGAAGCTCTGGTGAAGTTAGCGATCTACGACGCCTCGCGGATCAGCATCGAACTGAAACCCGTCTTTGAATTCGCGGGAGACTGAGCAGTTACTCACTGCGTCGGATCGAGGCGCAATAACTCCGTTTCCAGAAAATCGATGTAGCGTTCCTCGCCGGTCATGACGTAAATCTGTACCGCGCCTTCGAACATCACGATCATTCGTTCCGCGGTGCGTCGCGGATCGCGGTCTCCCAGGCCGCGGACGTAGCGTGCCAGGAGTCGCCGCCACATGTGAATCGATCGAGCGACGTCCGGTAGAAAGTCCGCGCGTTGGACGTGCGTCTGATTCACGAAGTTGGCGAATGGACAGCCCCGGTAGATCCGGGCCCGGACCTGGCGCCGCACGAGTTTGATCCAGCCGGTTACGAAGTCCGGGTAGCGCGGATACTTTTTGATGAGCCCCAGATACAGCAGGAGCGCGCCCCGCCGCCGGCTGCGTACGTAGTCGAGGCCGAGGTCCGTCTTGCTTTCGAAGTGTGTGTAGAAGGTCTTCTTATACGTGTTCGACTCTTCTAATATTTGATTGATGCCGGTAGAGGCGTAGCCCTGGCGATAGAAGAGCAGGGCCGCCGCCTCCGTCAGGCGCTCCCGGGCTGTGATGTTGTCCTCGTTTTTTCCCACAGAGACAGAAAATGCAGGTGGACAGGTTTGTCTACTCCTGATTGCATCGCCAACAGCCGGGTAGACAAATCGGTTCACCCGCGTGGAGGCTCGTGATGCAGCAATTATATCTCACCGGAAAACGGCGCATGGAGTGGCGGGAGATTCCCGATGCCGCCCTTGAGGCGAGTACGGACGCGGTGGTCCGTCCGCTGGCCATTGCTCGTTGTGACCTGGAGCCCACGATGATTGAGCGCGGCTTCATGATCTCGCGCCCGCCGATTCCGCTCGGTCACGAGTTCACCGGGGTCGTCGTCGAGGTGGGGCCGGACGTGCAATCGTTTCGCCCTGGCGACCGGATTGTCGCGCCGTTCGAGATTTCGTGCGGCGACTGCCGGCCGTGTCGCAAGGGTCGTTCCGCCGGATGTGAGAGCCTGGGCAAACACGCGGTGTACGGTCTCGGCCGGGGCCAACACTTCGCCGCCGGTGCTCTGGCGAATCGCATTCGCGTGCCCTTCGCGGATCACATGTTGCTCGCGTTGCCGGATAGCGTCGACCCGGTGCATGCCGCTTCGCTTTCGGATAACGTCGTCGAGGGCTGGCGCGCCGTGGGCCCGGAGCTCTCCGCGGATCGGGATCAGTCCGTGCTGATCATCGGCGGCGGGGCACGCAGCGTCGGCCTGTACACGGCGGCGACTGCCGTAGCTCTCGGCGCCGCGGAGGTCGTCTACGTTGACCATGATCGCAGCCGCCTGGAGATCGGCGAACGCCTGGGTGTCAGCGTGCGCGAGGGCGGGCCGGATTGGCCGGAGAGCCTGGGCAGCTTCGATCTTGTTTCGGATTCCGGCGGAACTCCGGAGAGTCTGGACTGTGCCGTGCACTCCACGGCCTCCGGCGGCACGCTGACTTCGCCGACGGTGTTCATGAGCAATAACGCTAAGTTCCCCCTGGCGTCGGTTTACGATCGCTCGTTGACGTTTCGCACGGGTTTCGTGCAATCCCGGGACATGTTGCCGCCGGCCCTGGAGTTGATCGCGTCGGGGAAATACGATCCGGCGTTGATTACTACGCTCGTCGTGGACTTCGACGATGCGAAAGAGGCCTGGGCCGAGGATACGACGAAGGTCATTGCGCGCGGGCCGGCGGGGTGATTCGAAGCAGTTTTCCGTTTGACGCCGCGGTTCGCGGCACAATCGTTACTGGATTGCCATGCAGTCCTTCGACTCGCTCAAAACCATCTACATCGACCGCGGGCTGACCGCCGCCGGCGAAAATCCCATCGTGCGCAACATCACCGAGCGCGCGCCGGCCCACGTGCGCCTGGAGTTCGTGGACGAGCCGCGAGAAATTCTCGATCGTTACGTCCACGGTGGCGGGGATATGAGCACGAAAGAAGACCTGCTCGTGTATCGATTCCCCGGCAAGTTCCTGTCGACGTGCCCCGGTTCCGACGGCATGGTCTGCTGCGCCTACTACGTCATCAACTTCGGCCTGGGCTGCCTCTACGACTGCCACTACTGCTATCTGCAAAGTTTCCTGAATAATCCCTTAATGACACTTTTCGGAAACTTAGACGATCTCTTTGCCGAACTGGACCAGCGGACCCGGGGCAAGAACTTCCAGTTTCGCATCGGCACCGGCGAGTACACGGACTCCCTGGCGCTGGAACCGCTCACGGGCCTGTCCTCGGAACTGGTGCAATACTTTGCGCGGCATCCCAACGCCGTGCTCGAACTCAAGACGAAGTCGAGTAACGTGGACGATCTTTTGGGCCTGGATCATCGCGGGCGCACGGTGGTGTCCTGGTCGCTGAACCCGCCGCCGGTCATCGAGGCCATCGAGCCCGGGACGGCCACGCTCGACGAGCGCCTGGCCGCGGCACGCAAGGTCCAGGAGGCGGGCTATCGTCTCGCCTTTCATCTGGACCCGCTCATCTACTTCGAAAACTGGGAGCGCGAGTACCACGATCTCATCGATCGTGTCTTCGACACCGTCGACCCGGACCACGTCGCCTGGATTTCCACCGGCAGCTTTCGTTATACGAACGATCTGCGCGAAACGATTCAGGCCCGCTTTCCGGAGGACCGGTTGACCCGCGAGGGCGAGATGATCGCCGGGCCGGACGGCAAGCATCGTTACTTCAAGACCATCCGCGAGGACATGTTTCGTTCCATCAAAGCGAAGATCGAGTCCGTGGATCCGAAGTTGTTTTTGTACCTGTGCATGGAGACACAGCGCATGTGGCGCAAGGTCTACGGCACGGTTCCGGAATCCGGGAAGAACCTGGACGCGCAGTTCGAAGCGCGACGGCGATTCATTGATGAGGCGATTGCCGCGAAGGTTTGAAGAAGACAAACTCCGAGGAGCGAGGGGCCGAGTTTTTTTGGGGAGAGTGGCTGTGGGCGGAGCGCGGTCGGGCATAAGCTTGCCCTCAATTCTTTATTCTCGGTACCTCGGTCCTCGGAGTCAATCCTTAAGGTTTCACCGGCCCCATGCTGCGTTCTTTCGAATTCGTCGTCGCCGGAACGAGCGCCTTCGACTTCGGTTTCGTTGCGATCATCCGCACGATTTTCTCGTGACCGCGGTGTTTCGCAAAGCCGGCCGCGTTCCAGCCGTCCAGCTCCAGCTCCGGATCGGCGCCGGCCTTGAGGAGGGCCTCCACCACGTCCGCGTGACCGAACCAGGCGGCATACATCAGCGCGGTCCAGCGGCCGTTGTTGCGAGCGTTCGGATCGGCGCCGCGAGCGAGCAGGTCCTGCGCTCTTTTTCCGTCGCCGTCATAGGCGCTGCGCAGAAGCGGCACGTTCAACGAAGGATCGATGGTGACGTTCGTGTCGTCGTCCGCATCGTCGGCATCATCATTCGAATCTTCGTCGCTCACCGCCGCGTCCGGATCGATGAACGTGACGGTGTATTCGAAACTCTCGGCCTTGCCGGCGACCATTACGTTGCCGATCTTAACATCAATTGAGATATCTTTAGTGGGACGGTTGTAATCGTTCTGATGCGTGGCCCGGGGCAGGCCCGTCGGATACCAGACCAGGATGTGTCCGTTCGTTTCTTTGCGCACGGATACGTTGCGGCCGTTCATGGTCAGGCGAACCGTGGCGCGTTTGTGATCGGCGTTCTCGCCGAAGTGCTGGAAGGACCAGGGATGGCCGGAGTCGTAGCCGTGGCGGTAGGGCATGTAACCCGCGGCCGGCCAGGCCACGGATTCGATGCCGGCCACTTCTTCTTCGGAGCGCCAGTCGCCGAACACGTAGAGGGCGTGCGCGCGTTTGCTCGAACCGCTGCCGAGGACCTTCTGCCGCGGATGCAACGCCCACACGCGATGGCCGACGGCACCCACGCCCGCGTCCTGAATGTAGGCGTCGATGGCGCTCGGGCCGACGCAGCCCAGGCACAGATTCGAAGAGCCGGCGCCTTTTTTACCGGCCGCGCTGTAGCACGGCCAGTTCGGCCCCGGGCCGTGGCTCAGGTCGTTCTTCGCTTCCATCATCAACGCCGCGGCGCGGGCGGGGGCGTTGTATTTTTCGTCGAAGCTGACATCGGCCGGCACGCCGGCCATGGCGCGATAGTAGCGCAGGTTCTGGAGCGTCGCCGCATCGTAGGCCGCGCTGTTGTTGCCGACTTTACACGAACTCGTGCTGCCGGTCCAGGCGTTGGGCACGCCATCATGGGGAACGTAATTCTTCTTATAAAAAGCCGCCACGGCACTGCGATTGCTGACGTCGACGCTGAGCGCACGGCCGGTGCTGCGTGCGCGAACACGTTGCACTCCGTCCGGCGCGCGGAAGTCCGGGGCTTCGCCGGTTTTCGTGGAATCAGCGGGTTGGGCGATGAGCGCGGCGGTGGTGAGGGTGAGGATGACGGTGGTGCGAACGACGGGAAAGCGCATGATGGGATGTTGGACGAATCGGCGCACGGCCGCGAGCGATTTTTTCTGGGGAGAGGTGGCTCCGACGACGACAATAATTCCGGTGCCTCCTCCAGGATGCATCGCAAGAGCCTATGGGGGCGACGACTTGAGGAAAGTCTCGCGAGGCGGCTCTCTGCCACAACCGCTTTAAATTTGAGTGACCGGGGCAACTTGCCAGGTATGATTTCCGTTCGCATCTTTGCGTTAGCGATGTGCAGGGTCGCGCGTAGCGCGAGTCCGAAGGACCGAAGCCGAAGGCGGAGCCCGGAGCAGCGCGACGGCCCGCCGCTTTCGCGGCGCGGCGGGCCGGAACGCCCCAAAAAACAATGCGAGGAAGCCCCTGTGTTTCGTCCTCTATCCGTAGGACTTGAATCATGTAGAAGCCTGCTCAAGAACGTGTAAGATCAAAACAACTGATTTACAGTCTCCACCGTCTGATCCATGTCATGTCGAACTGATATGGATCTTGACGATGAATTCTACAGGAAAGTTCGCGATCTCACCGCCGCCGACTTCGACGGTCACACCGAGTTTCACCGGCTCACTCCGGCCCAGCGCCTCGCGTGGCTCTCCGCGGCCGTGAAGTTTTATTACGAGAACACGAAAGAATTGCCGCCGCGCCTCCGGCCGCCCGGCCAGGCAGAGATCGATTTCTGGACGCGGGAGTGAGCAATAAGGGAAGAGTCTTTCACAACGAGGACCGAGGTACCGAGGAGAAGAGGTGGCGGTTTTTCGGTGAAAGGACATCGGGTTGCTATTTCTTTCGTCTTGTTTTTTATCATTCCGCGATCCTTGCCGCACGATGTCCCTTCATGACCACCTCCGTTTCTTTCCCTCGGTACCTCGGTCCTCGGAGTATGAATATTTCATTAAATCCCGCGCAAACCCCGCCGATATTAAGAAACGGCCCCTCGTGTCCGAACGCCAATGAAGCAGATGATCCGCCACAGCCACGCCGTTCTATTCGCCGCGCTGCTTGCAGGCTTTGCCGGGGCCGTGCATGCGCAGAGCGATCCGGCGGAAGCCGTCTCCGGCGCGCACATCCTGGAAAACCTCGGACTCCCGAACTGGCAGGGCCACGACTACGCGCCGCAGATTTCGCCGAACGGGGAGTTCTTGATCTTCCAGTCCGATCGCCCCGGCCGCTACGAAGGACACAATCTCTGGTATACGCGCAACGCGAACTATAGCGATCGTTTCGGCAAGCCGGACTGGGCCGTGCCGATTCCGTTGTCCTTGCCCCCGGGCAAGCCGGCGACGCCGACGATGAAGATCGTGCGACCGGTGGGAACCCTGGAGGATCCGGACGGCGGCTTCACTGTAAACAGCGACGGCTTCGAGGGCATGGCCTCGGTAGTTTACCGGAACGGACAGCCGGTGGAGCTCTACTTCACTTCGCCGCGTCGTAATGATGCCGGCGGTTATGCCGGCTTGAACATCTACTACACGCGCTTTCGCGATCAACGCTGGTCCGCGCCCATCCATCTCAACGAAATCAACACGAACTTCGACGATCGCATGCCCGTGGTCTCCCACGACGGCAAACACATGTACTTCGTTTCGAACCGTCCGGGCGGCTTCGGCGGCAACGACATCTGGTACAGTTATCGCGAGTTGCATACGAAGAACGCGAAGGATCCGGACTTCGGTTCGTGGACGAAACCGGTCAACGCGGGCGAGGCCTGGAACACGCGCTTTCACGAAAACGCGCCGTCGCTTTCGCCGGACGGTGAGATCTTTTTCTTTTCCTCGGATCGGCCCGGCGGTTTCGGTCACTACGATCTCTACTTCAGTCGACGCAACGGAAACATCTGGGAACAACCGAAGAACCTGGGCGCCGACTTCAACAGCAGCCGCGACGACGAATTCTTCTCCATGACTCACGACGGCCTGTGGGCTTACTTCGCTTCGGATCGTCGACAGGATGATGCGCGGGGTGAGTTTGATCTGTATCGTCGTAGTCTGCCCGAGTGGCTGCGCATGAACGTTAAGGTCCTGTTCACCGGCCAGGTTCTCGACGGTTCCACGCGCCGGCCCCTGGGTGTGTCCGCGACGATCAAAATCTACTACGAACGTGAAACGATGGTCCTGCGTTCGTCGGTGTTTCGCAAAGATCCCGCGTTGAACGAAAGCGAGTACGAAAACAATTTTCACACGACGCTGGATGCCGGCCGGCGCTATCGCGTTGTAATCTCCGCGCCCGGTTTTTATCCCGAAGAACTGAGCCTCGATTACACCGGCGCAAATCCGCCGAAGAAACTCGACCGGCGCGTGATCGTCCTGCAACCCATTAAGATCGAACCGGTGGAGCCCGAGAAACGCCTGCGCTCCGAGGAGGGCGTCGTGGTGGATGCGGAGAGCGGTCTGCGCATTCCCGGCCCGGCGGCGCGTCTCAACCTCAGCGTGGAAGGCGAGGATCCGGTACCGGTGGAAGTGGATGAGAACGGCCGCTTCCGGATTTTCGTTCCCGAAGATACCGTCTTCAACCTGCGGGCCGAAGCCCAACAGTACGAAAGCAAGACCGAAACGTTAAGCTATGATCCCGATCGCGAGCAAATTGTGATGGCGCTCAAACCGCTCAAGGATGTGCCGCCGTGTCCGGACAATCAAAAGGTCGAATGCATTTACTCGCTGCGCATCTTCTTCGAATTTCGTGAGTCGGAACTTCGTAATACCGAGGCGGAGAAGATTAACGCCGTCGCCCGCATTATGAAAGCGAATCCCACCGTGAGCATTCGTCTGATCGGCCACACCGATCGCATCGGCGGTGATCAGTACAACCTGCGGTTGTCCGAGTCCCGCGCAAGAAGCGTACGGGACGCCTTAATCGCACGGGGTATCGCAGCCGATAGATTAAAGATAGAAGGGCGGGGAAAACTCGAACCTTACGATCCGAACGATCGTGCCCTGAACAGGCGCGTGGAGTTTCGTGAGGTCAAAGAGTGAACGCTTGTTCCGGTTATTGGAAGCTAACAGTTCTTTAACAATCAAGAAACAGGTCTGTTTCAGTTTATAAAAAGATTCGTTAAATTTTTGCTTTTGTTTCGTCCAACGGAACAGTAATCTGCTCTGACGATTAAATTTTCTAAAAGAAACCGGGCTCAGGCCGGGGTTAAGCTGTTACACGTTATGTCACAACAATCTATGGCTATGCAATCAGCCGGGCGGAGCGCTTCCGCGGGCACCGTGGACAAACCAGGAGCAGGCCGGGGACGCACCGTGGAACCGACAACGATTACCAGACAGGGACGGGATTGGGATTTCATTCGCGAACGCGAAAAACTCGACTACCTGATCCTCGAAAAGCTTAAGACTGTACGATTTTATCTTAAGAACACCGATCCGCCCGCGGAGTTTTACGTCGGCGAACAAAAAGAAGGAAACATCCTCTTTCACTGCCCGCCGGACGCGGTTCTGCAGGACGAGGGCAAACTCACGCTCTATTCCACGCTCAAACGCCAGGTCGAACTGGACTTCGAAATCAAGGGCCGCCCCGATCCTGGCGCCGTCTTTCTGACGCCGGTGGAAGGTCGCATCTCCAGGGCCGATCGCGAGTTCCCGCGCATCAACAACGATCGCCACGCCATTCATGCGGCGAATTTCCAGGTGTCGACTTCGGAGATCGCCGTGGACAATACGCGCGCCCACGTTGCAAACAAAGTCATCTACACCGAATTCGAAAAACGCCTGGCCCAGGAATTCCCGGGCATGAAGATTTACGACTACGCCACGCGCGAGCGTCCCCAGGCCACGAAGTACCTGAACAAACGCAACGAGGCGATTCTGGTCGAGAACGTCGCCGACTTCTCCACGTACGGTTCCAGCGGTCCCGGCATCGCGGACTACTACGAGATCCTCGTGGACGAAGACGAGATGCTGCCGGAGAAGGTCCGCCGCGCGTACCTCGAACGTCAGTTGCAATCGTTGCTCGTGCAGCCGATCCTCTACGAAATGACGAACGGTTCGAAGTTGCCCATCGCGTTCTTCTACGCGGAGATTCCTCACGGACATGAGCCCCTGGATCTCTCGGCGGTGGAGCGTCTTAAGGACATCGGCGAGGAAATCATCCATCGCATCGAGGACGCGTCGCTCGTGACCGTGAAGGAAAAGCAGAACGTGGTCAACGTTTCCGAGGGCGGGGTGGCACTTGAGTTGACCCACCCGGACCTTGTGAAATACGTGCCCTTACGCAGGCAGGTTACGTTCGACCTCGTCTTTCGCATGCAGGCTCCGCTGCGTTTCCGCGGCCGGGTGCAGCACGTGCAGAAGAACGGAACCGGCGGAGTCGTCGTGGGCGTAAGCCTCGAGGGCACGGGTCACAGCGATCACCGTACCGGAGCGCGCGAACGTCTGCGTAGCCTGATCAACTCGGTCAAGTAGTACCGGTCATGAGACCGGTACCGGCCTGCGCATTTGCTCGTGGCAGTCTCCGTTAAACCGTACATTGGATCCCGGGACTTTTATCCCGACAGCATAACGTTCCGCAACTGGATGTTCGGAGTGCAGGCCGAGGTCTGCCGTCGTTACGGTTACGAGGAGTACGCCGCTCCGTTGCTTGAGCCGCTCGACCTGTACCGCGCGAAGTCTTCCGAAGAAATCGTTTCCGATCAGCTCTATCGTTTCACCGATCGCGGTGAGCGCGAGGTGGCCATTCGCCCCGAGCTCACGCCGACCCTGGCGCGCATGGTGGCGGCGCGTTTGCAAGAGCTGCCGCGCCCCATCCGCTGGTTCAACATCGGCAACTTCATGCGTTACGAGCGCCCCGGTCGCGGGCGCCTGCGCGAGTTCTTTCAGTTGAACGTGGACATGCTGGGCCCGGACAACGCGGCCGCGGACGCCGAAATCTTAATGCTCGCTCTGGATATCTTAAGCGGATACCGCGCCGATGCCTCCATGTTCGAGGTGCGCTACAGCGACCGACGTTTGCTGGAGGCCTTCTTCGAAGGTTACGATTCCGAAAAGGTCCGCGCGATTTCGCGCATCATCGACAAACGGGACAAAATCAAGGCCGAAGAGTTCCAGGGACTCCTCGCCAACGAGTTTCAGGGCACGCCGGACGATGCGTCCGCCGGCATTGCAAAAGTAGAGGAACTGCTCGCGCTTACGAACGACGAACTCGCGCAGCGGGCCGGGGACTCCGGCGGATTCGGCGAAGTCGCCGCTCGTCTCGCGGACTTCCGTGCTTTCATGGACGGCCAGGGCTACGGCGATGCGCTGCGTTTCGATCCTTCGATCGTGCGCGGCTTTGACTATTATACCGGCTTCATTTTTGAAATCTACGATCGTGATCCGGAGAACAACCGCGCGTTGTTCGGCGGCGGTCGTTACAACAAACTCGTGGGCCTCTTCGGGAAAAACGAAATCCCCGCCGTGGGTTTCGGCATGGGCGACGTCACCCTTGAGAACTTCATCCGCTCGCACGATCTTACGCCGGCTGCGCTGGGTGAGCCCGCCGGCGTTTTCGTCGCCCTCATGGCGGACGAACTGCTTCCGGAAACCGCGAAGCTCGCCGGGGAATTGCGGAAGGCCGGCGTGGACGTCGAGCTCAGCCTGGAGGTCACGAAGAAGTTCGGCAAGCAATTCGAGCTGGCTGAAAAAAAGAGCCGCCGCTTCGTGTTAATCCTCGGTGAGAGTGAGTTAGCGAACGGGTTGGTGCGTGTGAAGGATCTGAAGAGCGGCGAGCAGGATGATGTGCCGCGCGCCGATGTCGCCGCGAAGTTGTTGGGATCGATTCCGAAAAAATTCGAGGCCGATTAAAAAAATCCCGCGGAGCATCCGGAATCTGTCACACCCCGATGCTATCATGGCGGGATGCCGTACGACGCCGCCTCAAAATACTTGATGCAACTCTCCGGCCGGCTCATTCTCCGGCGATTTCTGAAGTTGGATGTCACCCGCCTTGAGGCCGTCCAGGTCGAAGATGCGGCGGGAGGCCGAACAGAAGATCTGGAAAGCCGGGAATCTTTCGGATTACGAAAAAACGAGTTTACTGACGCTTTTTAGCATTTATACTGGATTGCACTATCCGAACCAGGCTGCGGAGTTCTTCCGGCGCAGGAGGCGATTTATGATTGAATCACCGATCTATGAATTGATCAAGCGCGAGGGACTGCAAGAGGGCAAGCGCAAAGGATTGCAAGAGGGCAAGCGCAAAGGATTGCAAGAGGGCAAGCGCAAAGGATTGCAAGAGGGCAAACTGGAGACAGCGCGCCGCATGCTCGCGCGAGGCCTGGATCTCCCCACGGTCCTTGAGTGCACGGGCCTTACCGAAGATGACCTTCGGGCGCACGAAATCGTCTGACTATCCTGATCGATCATGAAGCGCCTCGTGGTTCCTGTGTTGCTCTGTTGTACGCTGGGCCTGGCCCCGTTATTACCGGAGCCGCATCTCTGGAAACAGTTTCTGAATCTGAGTCAGGGCCGCCCGATGGCCGTGTTGGACTGGGTTGATGTCGTAATGCACGGCGCGCCGTTTGTTTGGTTGGTGGTGGAGATTGTGCGGTGGCGTTCCCCTGCGTGAAGTGCCTGTGTGCGGCCTATCATTGTTCGCCCGCCGCTACCACGGGGATCTGCTCGTCTGGGCCTTTATTTTATGGGCAAGATGGGCATCAAACTTAACTCCAAAAGTTGCCCATGTCTCGTAGAATCCCTGCAACTGAGACTTATGAACGGTTGTGCTTTTCCCATGCACGATTTCATTTCTGAGTTTCGTAAAATCATTAAGTTTGGCGCGTAAATTCTTATTGTTTAGCTTCTGCCAGGACAATCCATCGAGAATATCTGTGAAGCCCAATGATTTAAATAATGTGATGATGTTCTGGGCATTCGGATTCGCTCGCGTACGAGCTATATCTAGAATTGCCTGAATGTCTTCAATTTGACCAGAAAAGATCGATGCCGCAGATTCCGCATAAACATCCGTGATGTAACCCTGTAGGTGGGCCGATAGTAGAGCTATGCCGGCAGCGTTCAGTGCTTGAACTTCTTTTGGGCGACCTCTGCCTGTTTCTTGTACAAGAACTTTTACAGCCTCTGCCACTGTGTTCAGATCTTTATTGCCGCCAGCAATTAGGCTTTCTGCCTTTTTGAGGCGTGTCAGCGCAGAATGAGCATCAAGCAATTGCTGGATTTCAGTCAGGCGATTCTCGAAATTGCTGAGTGCTTGCGATTTTCCCATACGTGCAGTCATATTCTGAGTGAGTCGCCAATTCACACAAGGAATAAATCCGTATGATATATAAATCTTGCCTATTTCCGCTCGGTTAAAATCTCCATCCGCCGCTGCACCGTCTCCAGGAACTCCGCCGGTTTCCGCCCTGCGATCTTCCATACCCGCTCCGGCACCTCACGCAAGACCTGCGCAAACAGCCGCTCGTCTAATATCTTCTCAACAAACGTTAACAACTTCCATCGATCGTTCTTGCACAGGAAGTGATTCGAGTACAATTGAGCCCGAAGCACGGCCATGGGCACCTGGAATAACGCGAGGCTGCCGTGGTCGAGGATCACGTAGTTGCCATCCTGGTCCTGCGCAATGTTCCGCGAAATCGTCCCGCGATCCGTGTTCAGAAAAAACAGGTCCAGCGTGAAGATGGCGTGCAGCACGTCTTGCGGGATCTTCACGTATTCCGCCGCGTCCAGTGTCCGCAGCTCCGGAACATATTCGAGGCCCAGGTTCATTCCAAAAGATTTCGTGAGGATGTCGTCGAACTCGTCGGTGCCGAAATTCCAGGGGAAACCGTCTTCGATTTCGATCCAGGCACAATCGGGCACGGGCCAACCAAAGAACTGCGCGATGCGATTCGCGACGAACTCCGAGATCAACGACAGCATGCCGTTGCCGGTCCCGTGCATTTTTACGACGAACTCGCGGTCGTCTTCGGTGCGCGCGAGCGTGGGAGAGGAACTGCCGGGAAACTGGTGAACGAATTCAGCGAGGCGCGGGTATGACTCTGGCATTGCTATGAATTGAGTGACTTCAATCTCGCGTATACCACCAGGCCCACAGGATCAACGGCAGTTGCAGAATCATGCGCACGATCAACGCCGTTGTGGAAATCTCCATGCCCGCGCCGCCGCTGGTGTAATGATAGAGGTTCGCCGGAAACACCGCGATCAAGAGGGCCACGACGCCCCAGGCGGCGAGCTTGCGCGTCGCCGTCGGAATCAGGAGCACTCCGAGCGCAATCTCAATCGCGCCGCTCAAATAGACCAACTCCAGGTGCCACGGCAGATACGGCGGCATAATCTTCATGTAAAAGTCGGGATTTACGAAGTGATTTACGCCGGCCGCCACGTAGAGCAGGGCCATGAGATACAGGAGCACGGTTTTGATCATGACGGCAGAAGACCCGGCCACGATAACTTCGTCAAGTCGCCTGACTTTTTTGTAGTTTATGGTGCGCTGCTGTTGTGCGACGCAGGAGACATGTAGAGTCCTGTTCTTGCACGATTCTTACAAATCGTACGCATTTGATTGACATTAAGGATCAGGCGGGCCGAATACCTTTCTATGAGTCTGAGCGGCTTCGAGTATCTCCAGCATCCGTATCTGAACTTCTTTTCTCTGGGAGCCCTGATCCCGGCCGTCTTTGTGGGGCTGCTTTCGCTCTTCCTGTTCACCATTCACAAAAAATCCAGCGCCACCTTCTGGCTGGCCCTGTCTTTTCTGTGGATGTTCATCTTCTACTTCCCGTATTTTCCGGCCGCCACGTTCTTCGATCCGTTCATGGCCTACCACCGCTGGTTCACGGTGCCGTTCGTGCTCATGGCCGGCCTGTCGTTTTCCCAGTTCTTCCTGCACTTTCCCGAGCGCTCGCACCCGCGCTTCGCCACGACGCTGCTCATCGTGGAACTCATCATCAGCGTAATCATTACGGCGTTCTTCTATATGAAGACGCTCACCGTGGATCGCATCTTTAAGTTCGACGGTCACTACTGGGACTTCGCCGCCGACGATATCTCCCGTACCACGGGCATCGTCATTCTGCTTTTGGTAGTACTTACCATCGGCCTGGGCGTGTGGCGCGGCATTACGCGCAAAGATGTGCGCTGGTCCGCGCTCGGTATGGCCCTGGCATTCACCGTGACCACCATCGTGCCGACGTTTACAAACATCCTCAGTCGGGACGGGGCGGTGGCCCGCGGCACGCACCAGGCCGTCATCAACTATTGCGTCATCCTGGGGTTCTTCGCTCTTGCGATCATCTATATCAACTCCACCCGGGATCGCACCACGTTCATGGCGAAGATCGTGGGGATCTCCCTGGCCGTCTTCCTGCTGGTCCTGCAGTCCGTGGGCTACCTCGTGCTGAACGATCGGGACTATGCCTACGACGAGGTGCAGCACCGCGAGGCGGAGCTGGTCGTTACGAAACCAAACTATCATCCGGAGCATTTGCGCTACGTCGTCGCCTATGATTCCGAAAGCGCCGTCGAGGCCCGTAAACTGGACGCGGTCGGCAAACAGAGCGAGCAGGTCGGCGCGGGCACCGGGTTCCGCATGGTCTATGCGCGCGAGGGCGAAACGTTCTCCAACAAAGACTTCGAACACCTGCGCACGGAGTTCCGCAACGCGGCTATGCGCGGCAGAATCGCTAATATCCAGGCGACAGATCTTAATGAATTTCGCGGGAAGCTCGAAACCGTCCTGGCCACGGCACATCCGCAGTTTGCCGGTTACGCGGCCCTGCTGCGTTCCCTGGCCGAGGTCGAAGCCACGGAGGACACCGGGCTGAGTCCGGCTCGCGACGTCCTCGCCCGCGCCGACGCTCTGCACCGCCGGGTGCTGTGGACTTCGAACAAGATCCGCGGCATCGACGCCGGTCCGGAATTTGCGGACGCCGCGCGTGAGCGTCTGGCCGGCCTGTCCGGAGAGATGCAACCCTTCGCCGCGGCCCTGGATGCCGCCCTCACGAATCTCGTCGCCCGCGGCGCGGACGATGCGAGCATCAAGGCGAACCTTCTGGAGTATCTGCGGCCGTTCAAGCCCCTGGGCTCCCGGCACTTTCGCGGGATGGGGGCCGAGCGCGTTGCCGTCGGTGCCGCGGATGCATCGGGGGAGCGGGATTTCTTCGTCGGTTTTCAGATCGTCCGCGCCGGCACGGTCTACGAGATCGGCTTCTCGTACCTGGACTATCGGACCTTCGCCCATGAGGCCTCGGTGCGCATCTTCTGGCTGTTGCTCGGCGTGATTGTGATTGTACTGATCGGCTTTCGCATCTTCTTTCACGGCGCGTTGCTGTCCCCGCTGGACAACCTGCTCAAGGGCGTGCGTCGCGTAAACAGCGGCGACCTGGACGTGGAGCTGCCCATTAAGGTCGAGGACGAGATCGGTTTCATCTCGCACTCGTTTAACAGCATGGTCTCCTCCATTCGCGCGGCCAAGGCGCGACTCCAGGACTATGCCGATCACCTCGAAGAAAAAGTAAAGGAACGCACGGCGGAACTTAAGAATACCCTGGAAGAAGTACAACTCCTCAAGAAACAACAGGACGGGGACTACTTTCTCACGTCGCTGCTCATCAAACCGCTGAACGCGAATCGTTCGGTCTCCCGGGCCGTGGCCACGGACTTTCTCGTGGAACAAAAAAAGAAGTTCGAGTTTCGCGAACGCAAGTCGGAGATCGGCGGCGACATCTGCATGGTCGATCAGATCTCCCTCAAAGATAAAGAGTTCACCGTCTTCATGAACGCCGACGCCATGGGCAAATCCATGCAGGGTGCCGGCGGAGCGCTGGTTCTGGGTTCGGTCTTCGAATCCATTGTTACGCGGACGCAGTTGTCGCCGGACGCGCGCAGCATCTATCCGGAGCGCTGGTTGAAGAACGCCTTCGTGGAACTGCACAAAATCTTCGAGTCCTTTGACGGCAGCATGCTCATCTCGCTGGTCATGGGCCTGGTGGACGAACACACGGGTTTCCTGTACTACATCAACGCCGAGCATCCGTTCACCGTCGTCTATCGAGACGGCCAGGCGGAGTTCATCGAACGCGAGCTGTTGTTCCGTAAGCTCGGTACCTGCGGCATGGAGGGCATGGTCCACATCCCCACGTTCCGCCTGAATCCCGGCGACCTGCTCATTGCCGGCTCCGACGGTCGGGACGACATCGTCCTCGGCGTGGACGAGGTAAGCGGCGAACGCATCATCAACGAAGACGAAGAGAAGTTCCTGACGATCGTGCAGGAGGCCAACGGCGGACTGGAACGCATGCGAGAACTCTTGTTGTCCGAGGGCCAACTGAGCGACGACCTGTCGCTGTTGTCCGTGCGTTTCCTGGGTTCCAGGGATCCGGTGCCGGAGGACGACGAGGACACACTTCGCCTGGTGGAAACCGCGCGCGAGGCCTCGCAGATTCCCGCCTGGAAGGACGCGGTGATGTACCTGCGTCAGGCCCGCCTGCGCAATCCGCGTTCGCCCCTGGTGCTGCGCGAACTGGTCCAGGCCTCGTATCACCTGCACGATTTCAAGAGCGCCGGGGACCTGGGCCGCGAGTACCTGGAGCTGGCCCCCTGGGATGTGGAGGCCCTGTTCCTGGCGTCCCTGGCCTACAAACAAAACCGCGACTTCATCAACTCCGCCGATCTTTCCGAACGCCTGCGTTTGCGCGAACCCTGGAACGTGAAGAACCTGCTGCACCTGGCCGAGGTCTACATGCACGCCGGGAACCTCGATCGGGCCGGGTACATTCTCGGTCAGGCGCTTGAGCGCGAACCCTCCAACGAAACCGCGGCCAAGCTGCGGGAGCGCCTGGAAGCCCGCGGCAAGAAGTTAGCGGAAGTCGGTTAGTGTGATGCGGCGCGGTTGGATCTGCGCTTGCATGAGCCGACGTCTCGACGCTTTCTTCTGTGCCGTCCCTCGTTGATTTCGATTCCTAAATCAGCGGGCACGGAAGGTGCGTCGACGTACTCATTCCGGGAACAGCAAGTCGCCCTGGGCCTGGATTTCGAAGTCCTCGCCCTCGCGAATCGTCCACGTGTCCTCCGCGTTTAAGATACGTTTATTGACAGCTAAGCCGTCGGCGGGCAGTCCATGAAAGCGTTTCGCGTACTTCACCGCCGCGTCCAGGGCCGTGCCGCTCCGGCGGGGCACCACCCGATTCAGAAAGCCCCACTCGTAGAGTTGCGCCGCGGTGAACCATTCGCCGGTCAGCATCATTTCTTTCGTGCGCGTAAGGCCGATCAAGCGCGTGATGCGCTTCGAACCCATGATCACGCCGATGGAAGCCTTCACCTCCGGCAGGCTGAACAGGGCCTTTTCGCCGGCGAAGCGCAGGTCGCAGCACGCCGTCATCACCATGCCGCCGCCGATGCAAAAGCCGCCGTCCACCGCGGCGATGATCGGTTTCTCGACGGCCTCCAGTTCGTCGAGGCACTCCTGCATACCGCGCAGTTCGTTTTCGTAGGTGGCTCGGTCGATGCTGCCGTCTTTCATGGATTCGATGATTCGCAGATCCATGCCGATGGAAAAGTGTTTGCCCGCGGCCCCGAGGACCACGGCGCGCACGTTTGTTTCGCCGGCCAGTTCGCGGCTCAGGTGACGCAGTTCATGGAGGACCTCGCGGTTCAGCATGTTTTGTGTATCGGGACGGTTGAGTTGAACGAGGGCGGTGTGCTCGTCGCGCATTTCCAGGGACCAGTTGGTGGCGTAGGGCATGATGAAACGAACCGCATGCGACAGTGCGGGCAAGGAGAAAACGCCGGGGTATGCAGCGCTTTCGAGACGCCCGCAAGGAAAGGAAAGGCCCGGATAATTCCTTTTCACCCGCACGGTTTTTGGTACGCTGGCCTCGTGCTCGCGACTCGCATCATTCCGTGCCTCGACATCAAAGACGGGCGTGTGGTCAAAGGCGTAAACTTCGTCGACCTGCGCGACGCCGGGGACCCGGTGGACAACGCGCGTTTTTACGCCGAAGGCGGCGCCGATGAACTGTGCTTCCTGGACATAACGGCGAGTTCGGACAAACGTGAAATCGTGGCGAAGCTCGTCGAGCGCGTGGCGGACGAGATCTTCATTCCCTTCACCGTGGGCGGGGGCATTCGTACTGTGGACGACGTCAGTCGCATCTTACACGCCGGGGCCGATAAGGTGTCCATCAACACGGCAGCCTTCGAGAATCCGGAAGTGCTCTCGGACTCGGCGCGGCTCTTCGGTTCGCAGTGCATCGTTTGCGCCATCGACGCGCGGCGGGTGAAGCCGGGGGAAACCGGGCCGGACGGCAAAGCCCTGGACTTCGAGTTCGAGGTGTATCTCCACGGCGGGCGGACGCCCACCGGCCGCGATGCCGTGGCCTGGGCCCGGGAGGCGACGGAGCGCGGCGCCGGGGAGATTCTATTGACCAGTATGGACCGGGACGGTACGAACGCGGGCTACGATCTGGAGTTGACGCGGGCGGTGCGTGGTGCCGTAACTGTGCCGGTGATTGCCAGCGGCGGGGCCGGGGGGCCGGAGCATTTGATCGAGGCCATCGAGAAATCCGGGGCGGATGCCGTGCTCGCCGCATCGATCTTTCACTTTCGGGAATTCTCGATCGCCGGCGTGAAAGAGGCCCTGCGCGAGCGGGGCGTGCCGGTGCGGCTGTAATTGTAAACGTTATGAACTTCTTAACTCAACTCGAACGACTGTTAAACGATCGCCGGGATCGCCTCCCGGAACAAAGCTATACCGCGAACCTCTTTCGCGACGGCGTCGACCGCATCCTGAAAAAGATCGGTGAGGAGGCCGGCGAGGTCATCATCGCCGCGAAGAACCGGGATCGGGCGGAGCTGGTCCACGAAGCGGCGGATCTGTTGTTTCACTTACAGGTCTTGCTGGTGAACGAGGATCTTTCGATCGATGACGTCGTCAAAGAATTGGAACAGCGTCATCGTTGATTCGTACTCAAGTTCCTGTGAACCAAAAGGATTATATATGAAAACTAAGGTCGTAATCATTTCACTTGTGGCAGCCCTCGCGCACTGCGTCAGCGCTTCGAAGTACGAGGAGCTGGAGAAACAATACCAGGCATCCCAGGAGACCGTCGCCGAGAAAGATCAAGAGATCACCTCGTTGAACGAGTCGCTCGTCACCACGCAAAAAGAACGGGACACGCTCAGCGAAGAAAAGGCCGCGCTGGAGAAACGGCTCCAGGAACTGGAAGCGCAGCTCAAGAAAACCGAGGGCGAACTGGCCGGCGTAAAACAGGAGCGCTCGAAACTCTCGTCGGAAAATCAATCGTTGTCGACGAAGCTTTCGGACCGGGAAAAACAACTCAAGTCGGAGCTGGACTCGCTTAAGAAAGAAATCGCCGCGCTGCAATCGAAGCAGGCCGTAAGCCGCGATGCCGGCACGAACCAGAAGGAAGTCGCAGCGGCCGAGGAATCCTACAAAGCCCTGGTCGATTCCCTGGCAAAAGAATTGAAACAGGGCGACATCAGCATCGCCCGCGTGGAGAATCAGATCCACGTTACCGTGGACGAGCGCGTCTTTTTTGATTCGGGCAGTGCGCTGTTGCGTGTCGACGCCCGGGACGTCCTGCGGCGCATTGCCGGGGTCCTCGGCAAGCTCGAGAACAAAGTCGTCTTCGTCGAAGGACACACCGACGATCGGGAGATCGGCCGGAACCTGCGTTCGCGCTATCCGACCAACTGGGAACTGGGCTCGGCCCGCGCCGTGACCGTGGTGCGTTTCCTGGTGGAAGAGGGCAGCATGGATCCGTCGCGCCTGGCGGCGGTTTCGCTGTCGCGCTGGCACCCCGTGGCCTCCAACGAAACCGCCGAGGGACGGCAGAAGAACCGGCGCATTGAAATTATGATCGTCGAAAAACGCGACGAAGCCGAGGCCGGCCCGTCAGGCGAACCGGCGGCGGGCCAGTAGAATGTGTAAGTTGCAAAAAAAGTATGTTAGCGTGTTTGTGCTCGGCTGCCTTTTGAGCAGCAGCGCTGTCTTCAGTGCCTCGGCGGTGGCCTGGAGCGAGGAGGCCTACGGCTTCGCGTTCAATCTGAAGACCGTCGAAGAAGCCGAGGCCCTGGCGAAAGAACGCGCGAAAAAGAACGGCGGTGAGAACATCGAGATCCTTGCGTCCTCGGACATCGTCGGCTACGGTGCCATCGCCGTGGACGGCAACATCATCGGCGTGACGTTGGGTTATCCGGATCTGCGCACGGCCATGACCCGCGCGAAACAGGAATGCGTGAAAAAAGGCGGCCGCTTCCCGCGCGTCGTCGCCACCTGGCACGATCGGGGTTACTGAGGGGTGTCTACTCCGAGGACCGAGGTGCCGAGGGAAGAGGTGGAGGGTTGGGGTTGGGGTTTGGGTTCGTTGGTTTGCTCCGGTTTGGTTTTTCTTAAAGTCAAATAAACCCAACACGCATAACAAACAACCAGTCATCCGATGTCCCCTCCCAGAATAACTCGGTCCCTCGATCCTCGGAGTCAAACCTCTTCAGGGCAGCAAATAATCCGTCCGCCTGCGTTCGCCGGGGTTCGGCTTTTCGTATACTTTCCGCGCATCGTCCGCGCCGGCTTTTTTCACGGCCGTTTCCAGGTCCTTGCGTTTTTCCGCCGGTAGACATCGAAGCGGTGCCTCCAGCTCTTCCAGATCGTCGCAGTCGAAGACGAACGGCGCGCCGCCGCCGGTGAACGTGGAGCCGAAGGCCATGGGCCCCGCCGGATCGATCCAGGGACCGGTGCGATCCCCCGCCGCCACGGCCAGCCCGCCGGCTTTGCCGTAGTCCAGGTCCATGAGCGTGCGGGCGAAGGACAGGGCGTAACCCTGATCGATGTCGTCGCCCTCCTGGTAGTTTTCGAAGTCGCGATACGTTTCTTCGACTTTGTCGTTCAGATCGAGTTTGTAGATTTCCCCGTCGACGCTGTTGTAGATCCACTTCGTCTCGCCGGTGATGTAGCCGCGAAAGTCGTCCAGGCGCCAGACCCACAAAGGTGTGTTCAGTTGATATTTGGGGTCGAACAACGAACGCCCGTGCAGCGGAGAGCGGTAGCGGTAGCCGAGCATGTCGAAGACCGTGGGAAAGATGTCCAGCACCGTGCCGTACTTTAAGAACGCCGGATCGTTTTCCTGCTCTCGCCGCAGCCGGGAAAACGACGGATGTCGGAAGACGATGGGTACTTTGACTTCTTCGTTGTAGATGCTGAACGAGTGCCGGAAAAAACCGCGCTCGCCGAAGCTCTCGCCGTGATCGGACATGAGAACAAACAGCGTGTTCCGGTCCAGGGCGCGCTTGCGGAACTCGTCCACCACGCGATCGGCGACGTGCAGGCCGTAGTCCACGCCGTTGCGATGCCGGCCCACGGCGAAACGATTTTCGTGGCGGTTGAATTTCTCGGGATGGGGATTGAAGTACGGATAGTGCGAGTTGGTCATCACCACCGTCAGCGAAAAGGGTTGTTTGCCGTCGCGGTGGCGATCGGCAATCTCCGCGGCCTCGTGGGCGAGGGCGATGTCGTCCAGGCCGAAATGAAACGACGCGTAGGGTTTGCCGGTGTCGGGGTTCTCTCGCGACGCGAAGTCCTTTTTTTCGGTGACGAACATGTTCAGCCGGTCGAGCAGGATGTTCTCGTCCTCGAACTCGGTGTGATCGGTATAAATGAAGTAGTTCACGTAACCGCGTTTTTCCAGAAGTTTGGGCAGCGTCGGTTCCGCGTCCATGTTCTTGTACTTTTCTTCGAAGTCACGCTTGCTGTGCAGGCCGGTGAACAGGGAGAAGTGTGAGTTCGAAGAGTGCGGTACCGGAACGAAGGCGTGTTCGACGACCAGGGTTTCCGGTGCCTCCTCCGGGAAGTACTCGCTGATCTCCAGGTCGACGAAGGCCGAGCGCGCGCTTTCGAGGATGATGAACACCACGTTGGTATTTTCCGGGAGCGTAAAACCGAAGCGCCGCTCGAAGTACGCGGCGGGTTCGTGCAACCGCGGCTGGAGTTCGTCGGCCGGCGGAAACGGTCCCGGTCCGTCCGGTAATTCTATGACCGCTGTTTCGTGGGCCCGCGGGTTGATGCGGCCGGCTTCGCCGGGCAACGCGGCGGCGATGACGGGGCCGGCGAGGGCGGCACAGGCCACTCCGCCAAGGATAACGGGTTTGCCGGCGATAGCCGCCGCCTCGTCCAGACCGAGAAAACGTTTCACCAGCCAGGAGGACGCGGCGGCGAAAACGAAGAGCACTGCGAAAAAGGTCGTGATCCACCAGGGAATCGCCGCCACGGTTACGCCGAATTCACCGGCGAGCATGTGCGGTAGTTCGGCGACGGCGTAGAGGGCCATGGCGGGATCGATGTCGATGCGCATGTAATGGAACATGGCCGTGCGCGCGAAGTGCCAGAAGACCAGGACGCTCGTGAGGACGGCGGCGGTGTTCCGGAAGATGCGGGCTTGCCCGGCCAGCAGGGCCGCGGCGCCACCGGCGTAGAGCAGGCCGGCGTATCCGGCCAGGGCCAGGAGCGGGCGCAGACCGTAAATTGCTTCCCCGCCCAGGCGCCGGGAAAGGCGGTTCCAGAAGGCGTCGGCGTCGCTTAGGTTGAACGCGGCAATCATTAAGACGTCGCCCAGGTAGGCGACGAAAACCAGGATGGTCCAGAAGAGTACGGCGCGGATCAGCGGATGCTTAACCATGGGAAACGATGGCGGGCACGCGGGGCCGTGTCGAGTATTAAAACTCTTGAGGGGGTAGCGGAGGACCGAAAGTGACCCGGCAGCGCTGCCCGGAGGGTGGCGCGGTCGCCGCAGGCGAGCCGGGGCACGGTTTCGCGCGTAGCGCGAAATTCGGGCCGGAGCGAGGGGGAGCGCAGCTCCCCCATCCAAATGAATTTTTTGTCCGCCTGTTCCTTCCTCTGTTTCGCTTTACAGCTTTTTGGATGCGGAAAATCTTTTGTTTCATGACCGCGCCCGCTTTGATCATCACCCAGTGTTTGCAGAACGACTTCGTTGCCCCGCTCAATCGCTACGAGGCGTTGCCGAATCAACTGCACGTCGGCTACGACGAGGCACGGCGTTTGATCGGCGAAGATCCCCTGGACGGGCCGGTGCATCGCGTCATGGAATGGGCCTACAACACGTCGGCGGAGCAACTGGGCATCGTGCACATCCGCGACTGGCACAACGCCGCCGACGAAAAACAATCGGCGCATTTGAATCAGTTCGGTCATCATTGCATCAAGGATACGCCCGGGGCGGACTTCGTCTTTCGCCAGGTGATGCAGGGCGATCGAGAGCATCACGTCGTGGACGCGTCGGGACTCAACGACTTCGTGGATACGAACCTGGCGGCGGTCCTCGAACCCTATCGCGGCAAACGGGTGCGCGTGGGTTTGCTCGGCGTGTGGACCGAGGCGAAGATAACGTTCCTGGCCTACGATCTGATCACGCGTTACCCGGAGTTCGACGTGGTGGTGTGCAGCGCGCTTACGGCGAGTTCGTCGCGCCAGGCGCACTTTACGGCCTTAGAACAACTTCAGAATATCTTAGGCGTCCGCTCGTTTCCCTCGGTGGCGGCGTTTACCGAATACCTCACCGGCGAACAGCCCGCCGGGGCCATCGCGGACCGCATTCGTAATTCCCGCATCGACGCCTCGCACTTGAAGTTCGACCCCCCCGACTATTCCTTAGAAGACGTTGATATGCAGTTACTGTTGTATCTGTTCCGCGACGCGAAGTCCGCGAACTTTCGCGTGCTGGACGGCGGTTTCTCCGGCAACGTCGTGCTCGGCGCACAGTCCCTGGATCGCTACGGACATTCCCAGGTGCCCCACGTTGTGAAGATCGGACCGCGGGACAGCATCGCCCGGGAGCGCATTTCGTTCGAGCGGGTGCAGGAGGTCCTGGGCAACAGCGCCCCGAACGTCGTGGATTTTGCGGAGGTCGGCGAGCGCGGCGCCATCAAGTACCGGTACGCCGGTATGCTCGGCGGCGACGTGAAGACGTTTCAGAAATTGTATCAGTCGAACGACAGCGTTGAGGGCCTGCAGCCGCTCTTTCGCATTCTGGACGTCGTCTTCGTGAAACAGCTCGGCCGGTTCTACGAGGCCGCGGGGCGGGAACGCCTGAATCTGCTCGAATACTACGACTTCCAGGCGAAGTACGCGCCCGGTGTCCGTAAACGCGTGGAAGCGCTGCTCGGCGGTCCGGTCCCGTCCCTGGAGGACCTGGACCCCGCGCAGCCCGAGCAGATCGAAAGCATGGAGCTGGTGCCGGGCGTATCGATCCCGAACGTCTGCCTGTTTTACGAGCGGGACCTGCCCGACCTGGTTGAGGCCTACGCCGTGCCCCACTACCTGGCTTACGTGCACGGCGACCTGAACGGCGCAAACATCCTGGTGGACGCCTCCGGCAACGTGTGGTTGATCGACTTCTTTCATACGCATCGCGGGCACGTGCTGAAAGATCTGATCAAGCTCGAAAACGATCTGTTGTTCATTTTTACGAAGATCGAAAACGAAGCGGAACTACGCGAGGCCCTGCGGCTCACGGACGTGCTGCTGGAAGGCGAGGACCTCGGTCAACCGCCGGTCCCGGCACGCGTCGGCGAATTCAAGAGCACTAAGATTCAGCGGGCGTATCTTACGGCGTGCCGCCTGCGTTCGTACTACCCGGAACTCATCGAGCTCGACCGCGATCCGTATCAGCTCTACGCCGGTATCGTGCGTTACGCCATGCATACACTTTCGTTCGAAGAATCCAACGAATGGCAGCGGCGCTGGGCCCTCTATGCCGGTGCCGTTTGCGCCGATCGGATTCGCTCCGCGCTGCGTTTCACCGCGAAGCTGCGGGTGGATGTGGTCGCAACGCCGTCGCGGGAAGGTCGAGCGGGCCGGGCGGGTGAACTGGGGCTCACGATTCTTCCGGGTCGCAAGGATCGTTCGCGCAAACTGGACGCGGACCTGGCCGTGCTCGACGAAGAAGGCTTTCGCACGGTGCTGTGTTTGTTGACCGAGGATGAGTTCGAACGTTACGGCATTCCGGAACTGCGGAAGGCGTATGCCGATCGCGGCTTCAGTGCTCGCTACTTCGCAATTCCCGACCAGAACCCGCCGTCCTCCCTGGCGGAGGCCGATGAGGTCGTCGAGTGGATGGACGGCGTCTTAGGTTCCGGTGAGAATCTCTTAGTCCATTGCGTGGGCGGCCTCGGTCGCTCGGGCACCATGGCGGCGTGTTATCTCTTAAAATTCGGCGGCTTCACGGATCCCGCCGCGGCCATCCAGGCCGTGCGGGAGGCCCGCTCGCCGCGAGCCATCGAAACGCGGCGGCAGGAAGAGTTCATCGAAGAATATGCGCGGTTTGTCTCCGTAGCGGCAACGCAGTGACGACGATGAGTGACGGGACGCCGGGAATCGTTTGTGGTCCCGACGCGCCCGGACCGCTCTAATCATCATCGTAACGTTCGGATTCACCCCGCTCTTTGGCGTCGTGATCCGCCGGAGAACCGGTTGTGGAATCCGTCCGCAGGACACCATGGCGAATCTGGCCTCCTGCGTTTGCGGTGAAGACAACCGCGGGCAGCGCCATGACGTTGATCGCAATCAGTACGGCGGCCCAGGTACGCGAGACGTCGCGCATTCTGGTGTATGCCAGGGCGACCAGGGCTGCGGCACCGGCGATGCCGAGGCCGACCAGGGCCCACACGGCCGCTTCTTCGTGCGCTTCCAATAAAGCTTCGCTGGTGCCGATGATGTGTTCGGCGGTTTCTTCGGCCGCTTCGCCCGCGAGGTACGTCGCGCCTCCGGCGACGGCCACCAGGATCGAAGCAAGCAGGCCCGCGATCCAGAGGTCTCGGGAACGTCGCCAGGCGGCCGCGACAAGCAACGCGAGGACGACGAACGGTCCCACGGCGGGAATGTGGACAAGGATCAAGTGTGCGTGAATCGCATTCATAAGTCAGATCTCCTTTTTTGCACCGAACGTGTCGGGCAGCAGTTTGATCTGATTATGCGCTGCGCGAGATGGATTTACAATAGGACGGATGTACGTGCGGTGGGGACATTTGTCCCGGGCCGGAAAACTTAATCTTCCAGCTTACTTTTCGAAGACTCTCCCGGATACCACAGGAGTTCGATTTCGATTTCACCCGCGGCGGCGCCGTCGCTGCTTTCGCACTGGAGCTTGAGTCGCATTTCCTCGGGCGCGTCCACCAGGTGGCCGCCGATGCGGAACTTACCGGCTTCCACGGCGTCCGCCAGGCGCCGCAGGCGTTTTGCGGCGCGACTCCGATCGGTGACGTACTTCGCCTGAAATAACGTGAGTTCTTTTTTCATGCCGCTCCGTCCTCCTGCCACTCGATCGGCCAGCTGAGTTCCACTTCGATTTCAAAATGTTGCGGCGCCCCGAATTCCGCGGGCGGGTCCTCGTGTTTCTCTTCCAGTTCGATCTTCATGTGAAACGTTTCCGGAATGGCCAGGCCGTCTTCGCCGGGTTGGAACGTGCCGCCTTCGATTTGAGCGGCCAGTTCGCGCAGGCGTGCTGCGATCGCCGACCGGGAGGATTTTTGAAACGAACGGAATTCCAGATCGCCGACCATGCGAGTTAGATCTCCTGAGTGCCTTACCGTGTCAACGTACTCAACAGGTTAACTTAAGAAAGTTTCGCCGTTGTTGCAGGCTTAAGGTATTCTCGCGCGGCCTTGCTGAAGGCGAGCATCATCTTTCGTAAATCGCCGCCGTAGCGCGCGGGATCGGGGCCGCGATTCTGGGTCCGTGCCCGCTGCAATTCGTCCCGGCGTTCGTCTTCTTTGAACGGATTCCAGAGACCGAAGCCGATGTTGTTTTCGATGAGTACCGGTTTCCAGTCGGTAATGTCCTCGGGGCCGGCCCGGCTCGTCGCGCCGTTGTCGGCGAGGACCGTCATGGATGTGAGCCGGTCCGCGATGCTGCCGACGCCGTCCCGCGCATATTCGTAACCCACGATTTCCGGCGTCTCGATGAGTTCGTCGTCTCCGCCGATGCGCAGCACCGGCGTGTCCAGAAAATCGTGCATCATGTAGCGCGGCCGGCTGTACGGATGCCCCGTTCGATCGTGTCGCTCACGCAGACGACGCCCCAGTAATTGCTGATGATCTTCAATTACGCCGGGATCGTCCGGAGATGTCAGGCGCGACCACAGTGCGTCCGAGCGTAACTCGATGGCGTGCATGCTGGCCAGGGCCGCTTCCCGGCGCCGGCTGGAGATCGTCTCCGCGGTGGCGGCGTCTCGCGCAAAGGCCGGCCGCCACTTGAACAACACACCGCCCCGACCGACGTTGGAGACCGCGGCCCGGGACGCCACCGTGAGTTCCAGCACGTACTCCGGTGCTTCGTCCACGTAAACGACGATCACGCGTGAGTAAGCGAAGAACTCCGCGTCGGCCGGCGCGGCGATGCCGTGTTTGCGAATGAGTTCCTGGCGCAACCGGCGCAGGTACTCCGGCGACGCCCACGCCGCGGGATTCGCCGGGATGAGTCGTTGCAGTACCTGGTCGTCGATCCAGCCGACGCGCGCCATGTTCCGCGCCTGGGTGAGCACGTTTTCCTCCAGCACGTTGCCGGCCCCGTCCCGCAGTTGGGCCGGGAAGGCCAGGCGCCCGCCGGACTGTCGCGCTGCTTTCGAAATGCATTTCCAGTGAAAGTGAGTGAGGCCGCCGGGAAAACGAGCGCTGCCCCGGCTGAGTTCGGCGACGATTTCGTCTTCGTCCCGGGGCGTGCCGTCCGCGTGAAACTGGTATGATTTTTTCCAGTGCAACTCCTCGGGTACGCTGACGCCGCGGCCGGGGGCGTGGATGCGCGCGTGTTCGAGTTTGTCGTACATTAAAATGTTGTGAATCCAGGCTTGTACCGACGGCAGCCCGATGCGTTCGTCGAGGCCCTGCAGGTAATAGGGCGCGCCGTGGAACGGAAAGGACAGGCAGTTTCGTAGCGGTCGTTCGAAGCGTACGCCGATCATCACGCCGCGCGGTTCGTCTCCGGCGTTTGCATGAAGTCCCGGCGGCAGCGTTAAGTGCTTTTGATGTTCACTCAGTCGGCGAAAGACTTCGGCATCCACGTACATGAATCCGTGGGGGATGCGCAGGCTTTCGTCATTCTCGTCGAAAAGCAGGGCGCGGCCGAGCACCCAGTTGCACGCGTCTCCGGGATGTTCGCGGTTGTAGAGCGGGTTTTCTTCGAAGAACGTTAAGAGATGCGGTCGACCCGGCGGGCAGACGATGGCCACGGCCGGACGGTTGCCGTCGTCGAAGAGTTCGGCGGCCTTGCCCGCGCTGACGTCAAAGATCCCCCGGGCCCGGTGGCCCTGCTGATCGACGTGAGCCAGATCACGCTTGTGCGTGTACCAGAACCATTCGCGCTCGTGTAAGGGATCACTCGCGGCGGGCCCGCCCACCGGCGGTGTCTCCGGAGTGCCGAGCAGGGCATCGACGTAAGCCGGCGGTGCCTGGCGCAGATACGTGCGCGAACGAAAGAGGCGATCGAAGTAGCGACCGAGCCAGCGATGTTCCTCGACCTGAATTGCGAAGATCTCTTCGCGGGTGAAGGGCGTCCCCTCGCCGAGCCACGATCCCATGATGTAATCGTAGTCGCTGAAGCCGCTGCCCGCCATCGGCGAGAAGATGCGCCAGGGGTAATCGAAGACGTGGTCGTAGATCGTCTCCGCGAAGAATTCGGCCACCGCCAGATGCAGGCGGCGAGAGATAGTTTCCTGCTCCGTATTAAGTTCGTCTGAGGTTAAATTAAAAAGATCCGCGGTCTTGATCAGGGCGAAAAGCACGTCGAAGAGACCGGCTACGCGCGCGACAGGTCGCAGCATATCCTTTTGACCGGCGCAGCGGTAGGCGAGGCGGCCGAAGTCTCCCGGATCGTCACCGCGGCCGGCGAGTTCCAACCAGGCCTCGGCCTCGGGATTGCGGCCGGCGTCGAAGAGCAACCGACCGCGCGTGAGCATCGCTCGTTTTTCCGGCGTGTCCTCGCCCTGGTAACATTCTTCGACGATCGCGTGAAAGGCCCGTTCAGTAATCGCCAGAAATTCGCCGCAGCTTTCCCGGGCGATGCCCTGCGTCTCCGGACCGAGGTCCACGCTGTTCAGTATTTCCGCGGCGCGATCACACAGGGCTTCCACGGTATTCGGCGTTGCGTCGGCCAGGCCTTTGCGATAGCCGCTCACCTGGCGACGAATGGATCGCGCGCGCCTCTGCAAAAGATGGCGTTCGAGAGCGCTGCCCGCGGATTCGTCGACGGCTTCTTCGCGTTTCTTAATGGAAGTGCGCTCACCGTAGACTTCCCGCATGGCACCCACCGGCGCCGTGTACTCCGGGCGCACGAAGCATGCTTCGACGCGTTGAACCGCATCGGGTCCAAAGCCCGCGTGCTCATCTTCTTTGCCGTTCAGCCGCCGCGTCGCCTCTTCGAAGCGTCGCTTTTCCAGGGCGACCTCCGCTGCCGGGCGGCCGTTGACCAGGAAGAGCCCGCCGGCGACGAGCCACAAACCGTAATCCAGCGTACCTTTGCCGGTGAGCAGATGAAACCAGCCTTCGCGCATTAAGGCATGGCGTTCGGACCAGTTGTAGAACCCGCCGCCGCGCCACCATTCCGCGGAGTGGATGGCCAGCTCTTCTTCGTCCCGGGCCTTGCGGTAACGATCCCGGGCCAGTTCGCGGATGACGGTCAGGCATTCTGTTAACTTCTCTTTATCGCCGGCTAAGAGGGTGTCCCGGTAGGCGGCCGCGGCCTCGCATTCTTCGCGGACGTCGCGCTCGTAGTACTGTAGTTCGTCGAAGCCCACTGCCGGTGACAGATAATAACCGCCCAGGGACAGCCAGGTCTTGATCGCGGTGCGGTCGAGGGCGGTCTTGCGGCCCTGCACCGGGGCGTCGAAGAGAATGAGAGCGCTTTCGGGCCGTCCGTCTCGCATGTCCGCTGCCGCCCGCGGCAGGTCGTCCAGGATGGTACGCGCGCTATTTCGCCGGGGATGGCGTTCGATCTCCACCCCCTCGTCTTCGCTGCCGGTGAGTTCGTCGTAGTGCACGATGACCGGCAACACGTCGGAACCGCGGAAGGCCTCGCGCAGATCGGTGCCCGGCCCGGCACGATACTCGGGATTCTTGAGGCGGACGTCGAAGACGAGGGCGTGCACCAGACCGCCCAGGGGTCGTGCGAGTTCCGCGTAACTTTCGTCCGGTAGATCTTTGAGGGTGGTCCAGGAGCGGAGGCGAGCGCCGTAGGTCAGGCAGTTCGCGTCGATCTCCTCGTCGCTCATGGACCAGGCAGGGTTCGCGCCGCGCCGGCTGTAACGTGCCAGGCAGGCGTGAATGAGCCGCCGCACCCGATCGGCCCAGGTGGAAAGCGTGCTCCCGGAAACGTAGTTGTAGACGGACTGCGTGGACATGTTGAACGGCGTGAACAGGCGGATGTCCGCCGGGGCCGAGGTCCGCGGGTATTGCTGCGCCAGATCCCGCAGGTCGTCGTCGCTCAACTCCCGGCCGTCGTCGTAGAGGCGCTCGGCCAGTAGCTTACGCTGAGTTGTATCTTGTGCATCGAAGCCGTTCAACAGTAATTGCGCCGTCGCTTCACCCTCGCGATCCAGGCTGGAGTAGATGTGTTCGAGCAGGTGCCGGCCGTCGTGCACGCCGGCGGCGGCCATCAGCTCAAACATGCGCAGGCCCATGCTGAGTCGCGCATCGGAGACGGGTTTGTATTCGACGGGCAGCGGGATCACGGCGTCGGAGTAGGCGGGGCTTTCCGGGCGACGCTCGCGAACGATGTCGAAGGCCTGGCGCAAAAGAAAGATGAGGCTGACCGGCACGAAGCGCATGCGCGACTCGAGCACCTGTAAGATCTTACCCTGATACACGCCGTGCACGGAACGCAGGAAACCGCGCGGGTCCACGCGCGGGTCGCGCACGCCGATGCGGTCCGCCGCGGTGAAGAAAGCCGCGGAAGGCAGCATGCCCCGCGGATGAAAGAGCGAGGGTTCACCGCCGGCCTCGAAGTGCTCGGCCGGTTCGAAGCCCGGTCGACGTTCCGCCGCTTCCACGGCGGTGAACACACTCTCGCAGCGTTGCGCAAAATCGCGGACGGCGGTTTCGTTCATGACGCCGGAGAGACGATCGGTTAACCTGCGGCGCAGAGATGTTAGCGAGGACCAGCGATCCACCGGCAGGCCGGCGTAACGATAGACCTCGTCCCGGGTAATGACGTTCACGAAGTACCAGTAATAGATGTCCTTGGGTTGACAGAAACCCGTGGAACCCGCACCGCCGGGACGGACTTTGATTTCCGGGCGTTCGGTGCTGTCCGCGGCCAGGCGCTGGAAGTGGCCGACACCGATGGACAACTGCAACGCCTGGAAGATGTGCGTGAGGGCGAGCTGGGCTTCCATGATGCCGTTCTCAAACGGTTTCGATTCTTCGGCGTGGCGTACGTCTTCGAAAGAACGCACGTCGTAATTGTAAAGATCGTAAAAGTTCTCCATGGCGATGCGGGCCGCCCGGTCCGCGGGGCCGATCCACTGCGGCCACTCCTGCACGCTGATGCGTTCCCAGAATCCCAGGTCCACCCGCGACGGGCCGTAGCCGCGATGGTACTTCTTGTTGCCGCCGCGCGCCTCGTACGAAAAGAGCGGATCGTTCTTGAGCACGAAGAGCGGCAGCGGCTCGTCCTCGATCGTGCCGGGAGTTTCGCGGTACTCGTCCTCGCGGATCAGCGTGCCGTTCGTGCGCAGACGATAGCGCAGCAGCACCTCGTCGCGATGAGTGCTCATGCCGAGATCCAGCTTCATGCGGATGATGCGCGGCAGGCTGTCCTCGCTCTGGCCGGCCGTGTACCATTCCATGGTGGGTCCGAGTGCGTGTTCCTGGATTGCACGCTGCCGGGCCAGGATGCGCAGCTCGTTCTGAAATTCCAGCCCGTACACGGGGTGATTCTGAACGTCATTTTCCGACAGAACGCCGTCTTCGATGTCCCAGCCCAGTTCCGGGTTGCGCCGGATGATTTGTTCGAGCGCCGTGCCCCGGAGTTCTTCGCCGTGATTTGCCAGCGCCGCCTGCGCCGCCGGCGGTTCTTCCGCGTAGCGTCGTTCGCGATGCGGCAGGCTCTGCCAGAGAACGAAACGTTTGGCCGTCTCCCGGCTCACGTCCCGGTTGCGCAGGATGAGCTGCAGCACCGCGCGTTCCACGGCGGCCTCGGAATCGTCGGCACCGCTCTCGCCGATGATCTCGTCGATGCGATAGTCCAGGCGAAACTCCTCGATGACCGAGCGGCCGATCTCCGCAAAGTGCCGGCGAGTTTCTCCCAGGTGTTCGCGGGCTTCTTCTTCTAAGGTACGACCGCCGTAAGTGAAGGCCGTGGTGAGATTCGTGCAGGTCATCTCGTCGTCGAACCAGAAGCCGGCGCAGAGATCCGTAAGGCCGGCGGCCTGAGTCGTCAGCACAATCCAGAGCGGTACCGAACGACGGCGGCGGAGCGCCAGGTCTTCGCGGAGAACCGCGTCGCGAATGTCCCTTGCACGAAAGGTGTACGCAGTCGAACTTAAGGCCGTATCGATGCCTTCCAGGCGCACGTCCAGTTCTTCGAGCCGGAGGCCGGCGAGGCTCCGATCTTGGTCCAGGTCCGCGAACAAGGCCTCAACGCGCGGCAGCGAGTCCGCTTCCATGCGTTGGGCGATTTCCCGCCGACGTTCACGCCAGCGCTGATGGACGAGGGCGCTCAGGCCGGCGACGAGTTCCCGCACCCGGGACTGCTCTTTGGATTCCCGCAGGGCCTGAAGCACGTCTTCTTCGCGTGCCCCGGGATTCGCTGAGTTCATTTCATCGTCGATTAAGCCGAGCAAACGCGCCGCGTAGTCCCGGGCCACGGCGACATGCTCGCTCAGGATCACGTCGGCGATATTTTTGCGAAAGGACTGGCCGATCAATCGAATGGCCTTCTCGAAGTTTTCCTGTTCGATGACGATGGGCGCGCCGCCGGCCTCTGCGTCGGTTTCGTGAATGTAAAGGCCGATGGCCTCGAGGATCACGTCCGCCGCTTCGAACCAGGCGTTGTCGGATTCGCCCAGGACGTTGTGTCCGCCGGCCCGCAGGGATTCTTCAATCAAACCTTCGGTGGTGTCGAAGGGGTCCACACCGAGGGCCGTCGTGGCCAGGTTCCAGACCCCCGTCGCCGACGCGCGCTGAATGGAAACGCTGAGCGCGGCGTCGCGCCCGCCGCTTCGGTCCAGGCGTTTGTAAACGGCGTCGACGGCCTCTCGTACGTCCGCGGCAAAACGGTCCGCAAATTCACGGAGGCGTTCCACGCCGTGCTGCTTCGGCTGCGCGGGGGCCCGGCCGCGGCGCTTTTGGTAGTAAGATCGGACGGCGGCGTGGATACGGCCGTGGTAGTCGTCGATGCGCTGTTCGAAGCGACGCAGATTTCCCAGCAGCCGCGCCTTCGAAACGGAAGGGGCGCTGAGCACGGCTTCCAGATCGCGAAGACCGGCGCTTAACTTCGAACGCAAAGCAGTTAGATGTTCGCGCAGTTCTTCCGGGCCTGCGTCGTCGCGGCGGGAATGCAGCAGGCGTTCCATCTTACGGACCTTCTTGCGCAGTTTCTCCACGTCATGGAGGATCTGCGCTTCCGCCGTGAGCAGAGTGATGAAGTACGACGCGCGGCTGAAGCGGCTGACAAACAGCGTGCGCCCGTCTTCCAGGCAGCGTTCGCGCAGGCGACGGACGTTGGCCCGGCTGAGTTCCGCATCGAAGTCCGCGGAGGCATAGACCTCGGTAAGCAGGCGGTGGTTGCGTTCGTCGGGATTCTTTTCGAAGAAGACGACGTCGCGCAGGGCTTCGAGGGAGACGGGCCAGTCGATGGTGCTCGCGGCGCGCAGCCAGGCGATGCGCTGTTCGCGCCAGGCCGCGCCGCCGGAGTTCAGGCGTTCGTCGAAACAGTCGGCGATGGTGAGGGCGAAGACGTTGTCGCTGTCGAGCCAGGGGCCCCGTAATACGTGATCGAGAGAAGTTAGCAGCCCCGGTTCCTTTTTTCGGACCGTGTCGAGAAACTCGAAGCAGCCGAGCAGGGCCGGGACGAACCCCCGGCGCTCTTTCTTTTTGGCCGGCAGCACTCCCGCCGCGAATAACCGGACCACGGCGGCGAGTACGGCGAGTCCGCGCTCATCGTCGCCGCGCGGTACGTAGCTCTCGCCGTGGAGGCGAACAGTCGTCCCCTGTGAGACGGCGTCCTGCATGCGGGCCAGAACGCCGGCGTCGATGACGATGCGGGGATCATCCTGTGTGACTGTGACGAGGTGTTCTGCGCCGTGGACATAGCGCAGAGGAATCTTGCGCAAACGTTTGCGAACTTCTTTCGCGAGCTTCGAAGAGAGTTCCTCCAGCAACGTTTCGCCGGAAGCGATGAATCGTTTTGCCGCGACGGCGTCTCTGGAGTCGGCGGGTCCCGGGGACGCCGCACGCCGGGCCTGCCAGCGATCGGCAGGTTGTCGGGGCGCTTGATCAACGATGGTTAAGAATGCGGTTTCAGTCGATGTTCGATCGGAGGGCATACCAGAGTATCTTCAGTTGCAGCGAAAGCGGCACCTTGGGTCCTTTCTTTTCGCTCGAAGGCGGCTGATATGTAAAGACGTATTCCCGGGAGAAGTCGCTTTCCGCGGTTTTCGCCCCGTTTTTTGTGCCGAGGGATTTCACGGCGGCGTGGTAGGTCTTGCCCGCTTCGAAAGGTTCGCCCGCCGCGATCTCATTCAGAAACAAAGTGGTATCCGTAGCCTCGTACTCATGATGATATTCGCCCTGCGCCGGCCCCAGGGAAACGCGATAGGCCGTCGGTTCGCCGGCGGCTTGTTCCCAGTGAAAGTAGACGCCGCTTGCATCGTTGGCGGCGAGGAAACCGCCGGGGGCCGCGAGTTCCTGCGCAAAAGAGACTGTGATGGGAGTCGCCGTGCCGCGGGTGGAGGTCGCTGTTAAGGGTGGGCGAGCGAAAGTTACAAGATCGTTGCGAACATCTTGCGGGAGGATGACGCGCTCCTGGTTTGCGCCGGGATTCGGTTTGCCGCGGCCGGGCTCGAAAAAGGCGATCATGAGGGAGAAGGGATGCTGGAATCCGTTCCAGGTCGGCGCCGAACTCGCGTACTGATTTCCGGAGATGAAGGCCGCCTGAAAGCCCTGACGATTGCCCCAGGTGGGCTGGTAGTACTGATCGCCGAAGTGGGCACCGAAAGGATTGATGCGGATCTTGAGTCGGTCGTCGAAGACCGAGGGTTTGACCTGTTGCATGGGGGCGAAGGCGAAGTTCGCCTGGACCGTGGTATCCATGGCCACGGCCACTCCGAGTGTTTCGGCGCTGACGGCGGCGTACTCGGCCGTGATGTGGTTGTTAATGTTTGCCAGATTTAAGTTAGCGTCCGAATGTTTGAAGTAATCGACCGTGTACGAGGACTCGGTGCCGAGGTAGTTCCGCTTCAGTACGCGAAAGGGTTTGTCCGTGGAGGCCGGGACCGCGAAGCGCAGCGGCGCCGGCATGACCTCGTCCCACTTGCGATCCAGCTTACGGGTGAGGGACGCCTGTTCGAGCTTTACGTAATCCTCGCGTACCGTCTCCGGATAGAGGATGCCGCCTTCGACGAAGACGTAGGGCACGTCTTCGACGAGGCTGATGCGATAGTCGATGCGCCCCGCTTTGCTGCCGTCGATCCCCGGCAGGGGAAACTCGCCGGTGAGTCGCACCGTGGCCACCCCGCGCGTCCCATCCTGCTCCACGCTGACCTTCAGGTTCTCCGGAGCGAAGCGCCGGCGATCGTAGGTGATGGCCGGGATCAGGCTGCCGGCTTCCAGGCGCGGAAGATAGGGCAGGCCCTCGTCCATCCGGGCGTTCACGGCCTGCACGTGTCCGTGTTCGTTCAGGAGGATTTCGACGAATTCGTTTCTTAAGTGATCTTTTGCGGCGGTTACGGCAACACTGCTCTCCCGCGGCGCGAGATAGAGCGAGTAACGTCCGTCGCGCAGTACGTTGTCGTCGCTGGCGGGGGCGATGTACAGTTTCGCCCGGTCGTCCGTCGTGAGCAGGGTGTACGTGCGCAGGGCGTTCCCCTGTTCGTCGGTGACCAGGTAGTCCCGTTCGTCGTCGGGAAATTTCGTGACCGATAGGGTGATCACCGCGCCGCCGGTTTGCCCGGAGAAGCCGTTGTCCGGATTGTCACGGTTGAATCGCGGCTCGGCCCGGGTAAACGAAAAGCTGTCGATGCGCTCGGCGTCCCCGGGCAGGTCGCGTCCCGGGACGGCCCCGGCGCTGCGCCCCCGGGCCGCGGTTTCCAGTTGCGCCCTGGCCCGGGCGGTGAGGGCGTCCATGTTGTCGACGAGTTTGCGGACGACCTGTTCCCGGGCCCGGGCCAGATACGGGGTGGCCATGCCGAAGTTCGTAGTGGAAAGCAAACGCAAACGTACTTCGAATAACTGTTTGAGGGTTTGTGCTAAGCCGCCGGGCACGTTGCCGCCGTATAGGTTCTCGGCCAGTTCCTCCACGCGCCGGGAGGCGGTGAGGCGGGTCCAGTAGTCCTGGGTGGTGGCCTTCTCCGCCCAGGAGGAGTAGCCGTTAAAGGAACCGTCCGCCGGGTCCTGTCCGAACGTGATCTCACCGGCCGGATCATGTTGGTTCAGGTACTCCGTGACCGTCGTGAACTCCACGTAATCGAGGCCCGCGAGTTCCTGCAGCAGTTGTTCCAGGCCGCCGGTATTCGGCAGCCACTTGAGATGCGAGGGTAGTTTATAACCGTACCAGTACTCGTCGTCGGCGTCGAAGTTCAGCGTAATCAACACATCGCGATCGATCTCGCCGGACAACTGCGCGCGACGCAGCGTGCGGACCCAACGTTTGAGGCTTACGTTTTCGATGAGGTCGCCGACGTTATAGGCCGGCATCACGATGATCTCTTCGCCGGTGTCCGGATGTTTGTAGAGCAGCGGGTTGTGCGCTTCTTCCAGGGTGAGTTCCCGTTCGAAGACACGAAACGTATCGAAGGTGATGGCGCTATAGTAGAAGATGAGCGCGTTCACGCCCAGTTGTTTGTAGAGATCGTACGTGCCCGGTGTGGCCATCATCTCCTGGGGCCGGGCGATGGGCGACCACTCACCGAAGACGTCCTGGTTCCCGCTCCGTGCCGGATTCGTAATGGCGCGTTCCATGGCGGCACGAAACTCCTCCTCGTTCATGGCGGACATGAGGCCGTTGTTGTACGACATGAGCACGATGTCGTCGCCGTTCTCTTTGACCCGCCGCCGGATGTCTTCGATGATGTCCGGCGCGTACTCCGGCAACGTCTCCTGTAACGAAAACAGATTCTCAATGTCCCAGTGCGCTTTGACCGGGGTGCCCTTTTCGTTGTGTTCGTCGAGCACCTCGATGATGCGCCGGATGATGCGAATGTCTTTGCCGAAGCCGGCCTCGTCGTTCGTATCGATGCGGTAGGAGTGATAGAGGTTCGTATGAAAACCGAAGGTAACGTAGACTTTGTGCGGGCTTTCCCCGCCGAGAGTTTTGATGCGCGGCACGAGTATGACCAGCAGCCAGTAGGCGATGAAGATGACGAACAGCGCTACGATCAACGCGCGCCAGAGCAGTGCTTTCATAAGTCCCCCTGAAAACGAAGGCAGAAATGGAATGACGTGACTTTCTTTGCAAGAAGAAGATGAAGAACGAAGAAGTATTTATCCTCCTTGTCCGTCCCGAGTATTTCGTGACGTACGCCGTAATCCCTGCAAAATGACCGCATGCCCCACATCACGAAACTCGAAGTCAAACAGGCCTTCGCCGAATTTCCGGCCGAACTGCGCGAACGTCTTCTGGCCGTCCGTGATCTCATCTACGAAATCGCCGCCGGGGACGAGGAGATCGGCAACGTCGAAGAAAGCCTCAAGTGGGGTCAGCCCAGTTATTCCGTAAAAACCGGTACCCCCGTGCGCCTGGGCGTGCACTCCGCCGAGCGCGGCGAATGCGCCCTGTATGTGCATTGCCAGACGAATCTCATTGCCGGCTTTCGCCGCAAATACGCATCGCGCAGCGGCGGTCGCACGCCCGTGGACTTCGACGGCAATCGGGCTGTAGTACTCCGTGGTAAGAAGTTACCCGTGCGAATCTTGCGAGAGTGCATCCGCGCGGCGCTGACCTACCGGCTTCAGTCCAGGTAACCGAACCAGCGCGGAAGCAGCAGCGAAAGTTCCGGCACCAGCGCCGTAATGCCCAGGACCACGAGCATGGCGGCGAAGAGCGGCAACATGGGCCGCACCACACGTTCCAGCGGCACCCCGGCCGTGCTGCAACCGACGAAGAGGACGCTGCCCACCGGCGGCGTGCAGATGCCGATCGATAGATTCAAAATCATCATAATCCCGAAGTGCACCGGGTCCACGCCCAGCTCCCGGACCACCGGTAAAAAGACCGGCGTAAAAATCAGCACGGCCGGCGTAATGTCCAAAAAAGCGCCGACGATGAGCAGGATCAGGTTCATCATCAGCAGGATGATGATCGGGTTGTCGCTCCAGGCCAGCAGGGCCGTGCTTAAGTTCTCGGGCAGGCGTTCGTAGGCCAGGGTCCACGCCAGCGCCGAGGAACAGGCGATTAACAACAACACAACAGAAGTTACGGCGGCGCTTTCGCGCAGCAACTCCGGCAGTTCGCGCCAGGAAATTTCGCGATAGATCAGCACCGACAACACGAATGTATACACGACGGCGGCGGCGCTGGCCTCGGTGGCGGTGAACCAACCGGCCACGATACCGCCGATGACCACCACGATCAAAAACATCGACGGGGCCGCGTTGGCGAAGGCGCGGAGGGCCTCACGCAGTTCCAGGTTTGCCGCGCGGCCGTAGCCCCGGCGTTTGGCCATCACGGCGGCGGTAAGAATCAAGGCCAGGGCGATGAGCAGACCCGGCAGGTAGCCGGCCAGAAACAGCGCCGCAATGGAAACGCCGCCGCTGGCCAGGGAGTAGATGATCAGAATGTTCGAAGGCGGCACGATCAGTCCGGTGGTGCTTGAGGTAATGTTCACCGCGGCGGCGAAGGCCGGGTCGTAGCCCTCGCGTTTCATCATGGGCGTAAGCGCGCCGCCGATGGCGGCGGCCGCGGCAACGGCGGAGCCGGAGACCGCGCCAAAGAGCAGACATGCCGTCACGTTCACCGCGGCGAGGCCGCCGGGCAGGCCGCCCACTAACACGCGGGCAAACGCGATTAAGCGCCGGGCAATGCCGCCGCGGTTCATCAACTGGCCGGCCAGAATAAAAAACGGAATCGCGAGTAAAGCGAACGAGTCCAGGCCGGCGGCCATGCGCTGGGCCGTGCTCGTGAAGGCGATGTCCGCGGGCAAACTGAGCAGGAGCGCAGCCGTTGCGGCAATGCCGATGCTGTACGAGATCGGCGTACCGAGGA
The DNA here is from genome assembly GCA_965227295.1 of Leptonemataceae bacterium. Taxonomy (GTDB): domain Bacteria; phylum Spirochaetota; class Leptospiria; order Leptospirales; family Leptonemataceae; genus JANSYA01. The sequence continues at coordinate 3,331,666 of OZ245742.1, forward strand.
TGAGCGGAACCCCGAAACACGCGAGAAAGACGAGCATATGCAGTACGTTAAGTTCGATCATGGCTCTCGAAAAACAGGAAATACACGGCGTACACGAATACAAAACAACCGCTCACCGGCACCGCCAGGTAAACGTATCCCAACGGTAAGTTTAACGCGGCAGAGGTTTGCCGGAGTTCGAAGGCCGTGTAGCTTAAATAGCCGCCCCCGCCGATCAGCACGGACAGCGCGAAGGCGGCCGTCAGGACTTCCACGATCACTCGCAGTACGGCCCGGCCACGGGGGCCGAGACGATTCGGCAGCAGTCCCACCGCCAGATGGCGCCGGCGACCGCCGGCATAAGCGCCGCCGAGAAAACCGAGCCAGACGAGCAGATAACGCGCGAGTTCCTCGGTAAAAGACGAGGGGTCGCCGAGCACGAAGCGCGTAAAGACCTGCCACACAACATTCAGCACGCTCACCGCCATCAACAGGGCCGTGGCGCCGCCGAGAAAACCGTCGATGATGTTAAACAATCGCTGCATGAAAGTTAGTGGGACTGCTGAATGCGCCGAAACCACGGCCCCAGCTCCGGATCCCGGGCGAACTCTTCGTGCATGGCGGACGTGCGTTTGCGAAAGGGAGCCGGGTCCGGCTCGTAGATGCGCACGCCGGCCCGGCGGACTTCCCGCAGGGCGTGTTGCGTCGCTTCCCGCCACAGTCGCTTTTGCAACTGCGCGGATTCGTCGGCGGCCTGCTGAAGCCAGACGCGTTCTTGTTCGTTCAAACGATGCCAGGTCGGCGTGCCGATCAGCAAAACGTCGGGTACCGCGCTGTGACGATTGAGGGCGTAGTGTTTGCAGACCTCGTAGTGCCCGGAAAGATAAAAGCTCGGCGGATTGTTTTCCGCCCCGTCCACGATGCCCTGCTGCAGCGCCGTATACAACTCGCCCCAGGCGATGGGAGTGGCCGATCCGCCCAGGCTGCGCACCAGTTGTAAAGCCACGGGGCTTTCCTGGACGCGAATCTTCAGGCCGCGCAGATCATCGGGGTGCAGGATCGGCGGCTTAGCTTTTTTTGTGTAAAAGCTACGCCAGCCGGAGTCGTAATAGCACAGACCGCGCAGACGATAACGTTCGCCGCGTCGCAGCAGTTCCCGGCCGATTTCGCCTTCCAATACGCCGAAACGATGGGCGTCATCGCGAAAGAGATACGGGAGCCCGAGGACCCGGTACTCCGGCACGAAACCCTCGAGGGCCGAGGAGGAGACCTTGGTCATGGCCAGGCTGCCCAACTGCAACAGCTCGAGGCTCTCACGTTGTGTGCCCAGTTGATTGCCCGGGTGCACGTCCACGCGCACGGTGCCGCCGGACAACTCAGCCAGGCGTTCCCCGAGATGCAACATGGCCCGGTGCACCGGGTGCGAAACATCCAGGCCGTGGCCGAGCTTGAGGACTTTAACCTCGCGGACCTCTCCGCACGCGGTGAGCCAGAGAAGCGTGAGCAACACGAGGGCGCCGGCTTTCCGCATGATCTATGCTAACTCCATGCCGGCGTCGGTTAAGACGACTTCAATCATGCCGCCGCCGCCCGCGCCGGCGTAACAACCGCCGTAAATCAATCCGGCCTCTTCGAGTTCTTGAAAGAGTAGTTCGACCTTCGGATTCGTCGTGCCCGGATCGATGCGTGTGCGCAGCCAGCGGTACTCGCTCAGGAGCGTTCCCAGTTGTTTCCAGTTACGCTCTTGCAGGGCCGTGACGATGTCGTCGTGCATGCGAATCGATGCGAGCATGGCCGCGCAGGGTTTCGCCTCGCCCAGGAAGAAGGCCGCGGCACGAACGTTCAGTCGGCTGAACGCCCCGGTATCTTTCGGACGCGGCATGGTGTAAACATAAGCGAGGCGACGGCTCAGCTCAAGGGCGTCGACGCCGGTGAGCGCGCCGAGATCGCGGATACGCAGTTCCGGGAGTTGCCGTCGGTTCGGCGGCAGGAGGCGGACCTCGTTCAGTCCACCCTTGAGCCCGAAGGCGTCCTGAAATCCGGAGCGACGGCCGACCCAGTTTTCGAACAGACAGGCGATCCAGAATATATCCGGCTGATGTAAAAATTGATTCTGTCCGGAAATTGCATACAGGCAGTGCAGGCCGAGCAGGGCGACGGCGCTGCTGGAAGAAAAACCGGCGCCCGTGGGGCCGGTGTTGAATGATTCAAAGGCCAGGCCCCGGAAGCCGCGGCTTCCCGCGAAGTCTCGCAGGTCCTGGAGCACGGGATGGTCTCCGTGTTGCGGCGGCCGCAGGCAGGTGTCGTCCGCCCGGTACGGATCACAGCGCACGATGCCGCTGAAACAGAGCAGGGCTTTGAGAAAATAGACCGGGTCCTCGTTGCCCTCCGTATCACGGTACTGCGGCGCAAAGACCTGGGCGGCGGTGATGTCTTTCCCGGGCACACAAAAGAACGTGCGAACGAAGTCCGGGCCGGCGCTGCCCGGGTCCAGAGGAATCTCCCGTCGGTGTTCCCGGCCGTCAAAGACGGCGTGCATACGCAGCAGGGGTTCGTCGATGCCGCGGATGCGCAGGCGCACGTTGGGCGGGAACTGCTGCGTGTTAACATCATTGGATGTGGAGTTAAGATCGTAAAAATAATCCGGCGGTTCGTCCGGGCCGCCGCTCACGCCGCCGTCGTTGGGTCGGACCTCGTAGATGGTGAGGCGATCCAGGCCGATGCGCGCTTTCAGTTCGTTCAGGAGAAATTGATCGAATCTTCGCACTTGCGATGGTTGTTCGGACAGACTGCGTACGTTTGCGTTGAAATTCACGGCCACCCCGCCCGGTGCCTCCGCATCGCGGTTGATTGTCGCCGCCGCAAGGTTGTCCGAGGCGTTGCCGCTGTGCAGCGGGGCCCGCAACCCGGCCACCGCATAGAAGGAGTCGGCCTGCATGGCGGGCCGTGTTTGCCTGGAAGGCCGCATGATTTCGCGCATGACCTCGAAGAAGTACGCCGTCTCCCATTGCGCGGCCTGTTCTTCCAGTTCCCGTGAACGTTCCGGTGCATCTTCCGCACGATGCAGGGCCGCGAGAAGATAACACAGGCGTTCGCGCCACAGCGGCAGGAATTCGCGGCCGATCCGGGAAAGGAGCGGCTCTAACTCTGAATCAGTGCGTGTTAGTAGCTGTTCCAGTTCCCCAATGCATACCTGGCGATCAACCCTGGAATCATGTTCCAGGAACGGGGCGAGACTCCGCGAAAAACACTGCTCTCCGAGGAGCAACGCCGTGAGTTCCGCCGTCTCAGAACGATCGGGCATGTCTCCATCCCGTGGGGCGAGGGTTGACTTCCAGAATCACGAAGTCGATCCCGTGGTTGCCCTGGACCGGCTCGAGGTCTACGCCGGCCACCGCCAACTGTCCGGCCTGGCTTTCCGGGGCCGTGTTGATCGCCTGAAGCGCGGCCCTGGCGAGGTCCCGGCCGCGTTGCCTGGCGTCGTCGTTGAGCAGATGGCGAACGTCGTCTGCGTCCAGCCGGCGGATGCTCCCGCCGTTGGACGTAATCGAGCCCGGTGTGCCGATCATCCAGAAGCCGCTGCACTGGCCGTGCGGATCCACGTTCAACCGCAGCGTCAGGCGCCGACCGTCCGGGCGGATGCCGTCGCCGATCTCAGGGCGCACGATCCAGTCGCCGGCGGGGAGGCTCACTTCGCTTAAGTTATCTTTTTCGAGATCTAAGAGTCGGTGGTTCCGACCCTCCGTGCCGTACCGCGGTTGCAGCCGGAAAAGAGAGGACTCTCCGGCTTGCCGTAGTTGCTGTGGGGACGCGGGCCAGAGCCATGCCGGAGGCGCCGGGAGGCCGGCCCGGGCTAAGGTTTCGCCGGTACGTAGTTTGTCCTCGGCCAGGGCGGCGGCGGAGGCGGGCGCGCCGCTACGAAGTTCATACCCGTTCTCCTGACGAACGCCGGCCGCACGCAGGACGGCGCTCCAGCGTGCGTGTTCTCTCGACTCGTTGCGACTCAGTGCCAGGAAACGTGCGCTCTGCGGCAGGAGCGGCGTTTGCAGGGGGATTTCGATCAGTTCTTCGAAGGACGGTCCGTAGAAGATGCCGCGTTCCAGGCGACCGTCGGCGCGGATCCATGATGTGAGCGCGGCTACGATACCGCAGTTCGAACGGCGGCGATGTTCAAGCTGCATGATCGGAAAGATTTCGTCGAGGAGGCCGGCGGTGTCGTCGGCGATGAGGACTAATATTTGGGACGTAGAACTCAGTCCGTCGATGCGGGCCGGCGGATCGGCCGGGGCCGGGACGATTTGCAGTTCCGGCGTGCCGGGCTCCGGTGCGGACCAGAGTTCGGACAGGGTCGTCTCCACAATGCGCCGGCGGTACAGCGGATCGGCGTTTTCGCATTGCCGTTGCAGGGCGTCCGTGAGAAATGCTTCGGCGTATCCGAGATCGTCGCGGATGTCCTGCAACGGCAATGCGGCCGCCAGGTCCATGAGCTGAAGTTTGAGAACGACCGCCTGGTGTTCCTCGCGAAGATCCTCCACGGACGTGAGGCCCAGACGTTCGGCGGCCGCATCCGCGAAACTGAGGGCGTCCTGGGACGGAGGCGAGTTCACGAGGCGAAGCTGCTTTCGGGGAGCGCCGGTGTCAAGCAGGTGCGCCGGGGCGCAAAACTTTCTTGCGCGCTCTCACCGAACTGATACTTAGTTTTTCGTGAGGAATACTTAATGAGCAATGTGACGAAAAAGTTTCTGGAATCGATGCAGTATGAGACCGATCCGCCCGCGGACGAAGCCGTCCGCGCGATCATGGCCGGCGGTGAAGGCGAAAAAATTCGCATCAACGAACTCTTCGATAAGCTCATTACGACCCGCGATCCCCTGCCGGCCGGCCTGCCGCCCGCCGCGGAAAAGTTCTTCGAGGAATCCGTGCAGTTGCCGGATTGGGCCGATCCCGCGCTCATCAAACGCGGCGAAGAACTCTTCGGAACTTACGGACCACCCATTGTGCTCATGCTCTTCTGCCGTGCGCTGCCCTTCGGCTACGCCGCGCCGCGGGCCGCGGAGGTCATGGTAACGACCGGTCGCCTGGTAGAACACCAGCGCGGTAAGAATCGCCTGGATGCGCTGAACCGGCGCATCCTGGAAACGGCGCAATTCATTCTGAACGTTATGGCCCGGGGCGGTCTCGGCCCGGACGGCAGCGGCATTCGCACCACGCAAAAGGTGCGGCTCATCCACGCGTCCATTCGCTATTACATCAAACAAAAGGGCGACTGGGACACCGAAGAGTACGGCGAGCCGGTAAATCAATTGCTGCTCGCGGCGACGTCGTTGTGTTTCTCCATCGTGAGCATCGACGGCCTGGCGAAGGTCGGTATCAAATTGGACGAGGACGAACAGCGGGCTTACCTGCACTGCTGGAACGTCGTCGGTCATGTCCTGGGAATCCGCGACGAGCTCGTGGCCCACGAACCCGCCGAAGCCCGGGAGCTTTTTGATCGCATCTTCGCCATTCAGCGCGGCGCTTCTCCGGCGGGGCGTGAACTTACGTCCTCGCTGGTGGATTACATGAACTCGAAGTTCCCTTTCGATTTTATGAACACAATCCCGCCGTTTTTCATCAATAAACTGTGCGGCCACGACGTGGCGGAACTGCTCGGCGTGAAGTATCCCGACGACTGGGCCCTGAAACTGGTGCTCGCGGCCATGCGGGCGATCGATCCGGTGATCGATACCCTGGATCAGAACTCGGCTTTCTTTCGGAACCTTACGAACTTCATCAGCTTCCGCCTGTTGCAGGGTTTGATTCATTACTATAACGAGGAGAAGGAGATCGAGTTTGACATCCCGCCGTCTCTCAGGAAAGATTGGAACCTCGCGTGAACAGAGCGAATCATAAAAATCATTTAGCTTTCACCTGGCGTCGGCACGGGAGCCTGCTCGTTTTCCCGGCGCTGCTTGCGTTCGCCCCCGTTTGCCTGAGTGCCCAATCGGACGGCCTGGTGGAACTGCGGGAGCCGGACGTCGAGTTTTCCGATGAACGCGAGGAACGCATTCGCACGGGCCTCGCCGAAATCGAAGCTTACATCGAACGACGTCTGGCGGCCGGGGTGGCTCCCGGCGCCGGGGTTTCCATCGTCTACGGCGACGAGGTGATCTACAAAAAAGCCTTCGCGCAGCCGATCCAGCGCGAGTACTCGGTGCTCTCGTTTACGAAGACGTTCACGGCCCTGGGCATCCTGCAGCTCTACGAAGAAGGCCGCATCAATCTCGACGAACCCGTCTCGACGTACCTGGGCGTCAACCTGGAGGACGGGCCGTTTCGCGAACGTCCCATTACCGTGCGGCACCTGCTCACGCATACCTCCGGGATTCCCGACTCCGGCTCCCCGACGGCGGTGGCCCTGGCCTCGGGCACGCTCTACGTGCCGAAGCAAAAGTACGCGGCGGGCGAAAAGTTTCAGTACAGCAATCCCGGCTATCGGCTGCTCGGCGAGGTGCTCACCCGGGTGGCCGGTGAGTCGCTGCAGGCGTACTTGAATCGCGAAGTGCTCGCTCCGTTGGACATGCAGGCCACGCACTGGTCGGCGAAGGCCAACGGCGCGAGCGGCATGATCTCTTCCGTTGACGATCTTACCAACTACGTGCAGTTCCTGCTCGCCCGGGGCCGCTACAACGATCGGCGCCTGATCCGCGACGAAACCTATCGTTTGTTGTTCACCACGCCCACGGCCACGGCGCAGTGTCGTTACTCGGAGTATCGCGGCATTGCCTGGCGCATCCAAACATACGATCAGCGCATCTTACTGATGAACCACGCCGCCCTCGGCTGGGGCGTCGGCGGATTCATCCAGGCCTTTCCGGAGCACGGGATCGGCTTTGTGTTCCTGAGCAATCCGCGGACCTATAACACGGACGCGTTCATGGGCTTTTACAAGGACCTGCGCAATCGACTGAACGCCTTCGCCGCCGACGTCACGGACATGCCCATCGCGCCGGGCAGCGGGGAACTGCCGTGCGCCCTGGACACCGTTCCCTGGTGAGAGGTTTGCGAATCCAACACAGTACGGCTTGCGGGCTTACGAAAACCCGCCTGTGAACATGAACAGCACACCGCAGCACGCGGCGAACGTAATGAACGGCGGGGTCAGCCAGGTCATTACCGCGCGGCCGCCGTTTTGTGAAAGGGTTGCGCGAAAGGCGGCGATGCACACGAAGCCCTCCCAGGCAAAGGCCAGCAGCACGATGAATCCCTGGATACCGGCGCGCACGGAAAGCACGGCGCTCATCTGTCCCTGCACGATCGCGGAGGGATCCATGGGTATGGCCGCGTTGATGGCGCCGAAAAGCGCCGAGACGAACATCAACGGCAGCGCGGCCAGGGTGCCGATCCACAGCAACAGTGCGAAGGAACTCGCGTCACCGAGCAGTACGGTGAAGATGTAGCGCAGGGCGGCGCCCACGAGCAACAGAATGATCCAGACGAACGGCAGATACAGCGCGGAGTAGGGCGATACCGGGACACTGCCGCCGGTGGCCAGCAGGGCGTTCACGGCATCGAAGTGAGCCTGGTTGATGAGCCCAAAGATCAACTGAAGTATAGTTAGCGGCAGCACCAGCAACGCTGCGGCGAGCGCGGCCTGTTTCAGGTCGACCGGCCGGTCCGGGCCGAAGTAGGTTGCCGGTTGCGTGAGGGCCTGTTTGGCGGATGTGATGGTTTCAGATAGGTTCATAGTATACAGTGCTTCCGTAAGATGTTTCGATCATGAGGCGGCGGCGAGGATTGCCGTCGCCGTTCGAATGAAGGTCGATGAACGTCAGCGTCGCCCAGGAGCCGTCGCTCCGGGAGACGACGATGCGATTCTGAGTCCGGGCCGCGCGGGCGACGACATCCCGGCCCAGGCGGTGGACGCGGACGACCTCGATGACCGCGGGCCATTCCCGGGCCGGCATGCGTACCTCCATGGAGCCCGCGACGATGAGCGTGTCGGATTTCAACACGGCCCGCGTTAAGCGCGGAGTTTCCGCGGTCGGGGCGATCTCCAGGACACGATCGGTTCCCTGGCTTTCGCGACGCAGGCGCAGTACGCCGGTGTCGGTTTTTGTTCCAGTTGCGAGCAGCGCCGGAATGTCGAAGGCGACGTTGCCGTTCGCGTCGAGGAACAACCCGTTACCGATGTGCACCCCGGCTGCGGCGTACGGTAGGGGCACCGCGCGCGGATAACGAAAGCTGCGGCCGCTGGTGTCCACGTGGACGCTTTCTTCCTGCCGCACGTTGCGCAGCACTTCCACGCGCAACGTGCCGGCGTGAACCGGACGAGACAGCGACAGCGACAGCGGCTGCCACGCCTCGCGCTCGGCCGGCGCGGGTAGTTCCATGGGGGCCGTTCCGGCGCAGGCCGCGACGAGCAGGTGAAGGAGTAGGATGTTCCAGCGTCCGCGCATCATGCTTGCGGAGTCAGATGTACACGGAAAGGCGGCGGCCGTCAACCTTAGTACTTGCGTTATTGCCGCGGAATTGTTTGCATTGAAATCATGCAAGATGGTGATGTAAACGAAACCCAGGGCGACGAGTCGCTGCACGCCGAGTTCGTGGGCGGAGGACCCGGCGGTCTCGTTCTTTCTGACGATGTTCTGCCCGAGCGCATTCCCATCATTCCGCTCCAGCAGCGGCCGGTGTTTCCCGGAACCACCATGCCCCTGGAAATCTCCGACGTGCGCTTGCAGTCGGCCGTGGAGTTCTTGAAGAAGAGCGCTTCGAAGTACGTGGGCGTGGTCCTGGCGAAAGAGTACAACCAGGAGGCTCCCCTGGAATCCGAACTGCACGACATGGGTACGGTGCTGCGGATTTTGAAAATGGGCGGCGGTTCGGCGGAGGGCCAGGAGGACGGGCCGGTGCACTTGCTCTTTCATGGTGTGCGCCGCTTCCGGCTCCAGGAAAAGGTCCCCCACGATTCCGCGCTCATCTGGAAAGTTGAGTACTTTTACGATCCCGAGGGCCCGGAGATCAAGAAAGACGAGGAGCTGCAGGCCTACGTCATGGCCGTCATTAACTCCGTGAAGGAACTGCTCACGCTCAACCCGCTGTTCATGGAGCAACTCAAAATGCTCGTGGCCAATCTCTCCCACGACAAACCCGGGCTCATCTTCGATCTCATTGCTTCGATGACCACCTCCTCCGGCGAAAAACTCCAGGAGGTCCTCGCCACGATTCCCCTGCAACCGCGGGCGGAGCGGCTGTTAAGCATACTGCAAGAAGAGTTAAGCATCTTTCAGTTGCAACAGAAGATCAAGAAGTCCATCGAAGAGCGCATCTCCAAACAGCAGCACGAGTACTTTCTGCGCGAGCAGTTGAAGGAGATCAAAAAGGAACTCGGTCTGGAAAAGGACGAGAAGAGCCAGGAGATCGAGCGTTTCAAGGAACGCATTGAGAACGAGGAACTCACCGTACCGGAGGAAGCGCGCAAGCGCATCGAAGAAGAACTGAACAAACTCTCGGTGCTGGAACCGGCCTCGCCGGAGTACGGGGTCACCCGCAACTACCTGGACTGGCTGACGGTACTGCCCTGGGGGAAATTCACGAAAGATCATTACGACATCGCCGCGGCGCGTGAGGTTCTGGACCGGGACCACTTCGGCCTGGACGACGTGAAGGATCGCATTCTGGAATTCATCTCCGTGGGCAAAAAGACCGGCTCGCTGTCGGGTTCCATTCTATTGTTGGTGGGTCCGCCCGGCGTCGGCAAGACGTCCATCGGTCGTTCGGTGGCGGAGGCGTTGGGCCGGAAGTTCTATCGCTTTTCGTTGGGCGGCATGCGCGACGAGGCCGAGATCAAGGGCCACCGCCGGACGTACATCGGCGCCATGCCGGGCAAGTTCGTGCAGGCATTGAAGACCGTGGAATCGGCGAACCCGGTGATCATGCTGGACGAGGTCGACAAGATCGGTGCCTCGTTCCGCGGCGATCCGGCGTCGGCGTTGCTGGAGGTCCTGGACCCCGAGCAGAACAACAGCTTTCTCGATCATTACCTGGACGTGCCCTTCGATCTTTCGCGGGTCATGTTCATTGCCACCGCGAACCAGCTCGACACGATCCCCGGTCCGCTGCTCGACCGCATGGAGCTCTTAAAGTTGAGCGGGTACATCTTAAGAGAGAAGCGCGAGATTGCGAAGCGGTATCTGATCCCGCGGGCCCTGGAAGAACACGGCTTGAGCGAGAATGACGTAACAATTTCCGACGAAACATTAAACGCCGTCGTCGAAAATTACGCGCGCGAGGCCGGCGTGCGTAACCTGGAAAATAAGATCAAGAAAATCATGCGCAAACTCACGCTCCAGCACGCCGAGGGCGAAAGTGCTCCGCGGACGATCACGCCGGAGAACCTCGACGATTACCTGGGGCAACCGCCCATCAAAAACGAGGTCCGCTACGACCGCGACGTGCCCGGCGTCGTGAGCGGTCTCGCCTGGACGTCCATGGGCGGGGCGACGTTGTACATCGAGGCCCAGGGCGTGAAGACCGGCAAGGGCGGTTTCAAACAAACCGGTCAACTCGGCGACGTCATGAAGGAATCCTCCGAGATCGCCTTCAGTTACGCGCGATCATTCCTGCGCAAACAGGGCGGCCACGGCGATTACTTCGACGATCACTTCGTGCACCTGCACGTCCCGGCCGGTGCCACGCCGAAGGACGGACCGTCCGCCGGCATCACCATGGCGCTCGCGCTCTACAGCCTGGCCACGAACCGCCCGGTTCCGCGCAACCTGGCCATGACCGGAGAGATCTCGTTGATCGGCAAGGTCATGCCCATCGGCGGCGTAAAAGAAAAGATCATCGCCGCGCGACGGGTGGGGATCGATCGCGTCATTTTGCCGGAGGACAATCGCAACGACTACGAGGACCTGCCGGATCATCTGCGCGAGGGCATGCACGTGGAGTATGCTTCGTACTTCGACGACGTCCTTAAGATTGCGTACAGTGAAGTTAAGAACGAAGCGGAGCCGCCGGCGGTCGAACGCGCCGGAGTGGCCCAGCCTTTACGAGATCAGGAGCGTAAGCGGGATGATTGGTGAGATCCGGCGCGTTGTCCTGATGGACGTTGAGGGGGTAGCGGAGGACCGAAAGCCCACCGGCAGGGCTGCCCGGAGGGTGGCCCGGTCGCCGCAGGCGAGCCGGTGGGCGGTCGCGCGTAGCGCGATTCGGGCCGGAGCGAGGGGGAGCGAAGCTCCCCCCTTAACATATTCTTTCGTGATTTTAGTTCTTCTCTTTGGTTTGCTTTCTTCACCGGCCTTCGCCGATACACTGCTCCTGAAATCCGGCGAACGCATCAACGGTACCATCACGAACCAGAGCCGGGAGAGCGTGATCATCCGCCGCGCGGACGGCAGTACGCGCACCATTCTCAAGGCCGACATCGAGCGTACGTTCTTCGGTGATGCCGAAGAACAGCGCTACCGCAAAGAACAAGAAGCCATCCGCGAGCGCCAGGCGGCCGAGCGCCGTAAACGTGAGGAAGCCGCCCGCCGGAAACGCGAAGAGGACGCGCGCCGGAAACGCGAAAAGGCGGAGCGCCGGCGTGCCCTGGAAGAACGCGAAGAACAACTCGATCGGCGGGAGGCCGATCTAAAGCAACGCGAAACAAGGGTTACGGAGCGGGAGCACCGGCTGGAGCAAGAAGGTGATCGCGAACCAGCCGGGCCGGCCCCCGACTACACGTTGCGTTTGCGGGCCGGCATTGCCGGGGGCTCGTTTATCAGCGATCTCGAAGAACGACTCGGGCAGGACCTGGAGTACGCCGCGCTGACATTCGGCGGCATCGGCGGTGCGACACCCTGGGAAAGTGACGGCTATGCCGGTTTTCCCCTCGCGGTCGGTCTGGACTACGAGTCATGGTCCTTCGATATCGCGTACGAACGCACGGAGGGCGAAGGCGTGTTTCAGGGCCTGATCTATCTGCCGTCCATTGCGTTCGGGGGGCTCAGCGCAAGCGCCTCTCAACTGAGTCTGTATACGGCGCGACTCATTCGCCACCGCGTCGATGTGCAGGCCGCGTATCGTTTGTACGGTGGAGAACAGGCCGGCCCCAAACTTCATTTGACCGGAGGTTTACGCCGTCAGGAGGGCGATGGGCGCCTGAGCACTACTTCCATCGTGAGCATCGACATCTCCGGAGTTTCGTTTGCGCAACTGAGTCAATCGTTACGCAGCGACTATGTGTACGAGGACACCGGCCCCCTGTTCGGGCTGGGTTTTCGCTACGATTTCGCGGGCGGCTGGGACGTGCACACGACACTACGCATCTTTCGTTTGCGCGGCGGCGAACAGCTCAGCGAGTTCAGCGTCGCCCTGAACAGCGATCTGAGCGCGGAAACCGAAGCGATCAGCGAGACCGGCGATCATCTCATCCGCGGCTACGAATGGACTCTCGGTTTCGGTTACAGCATCGGGCGGGCGCGCTTGTTTTTCGATTTTACCGGCGAGCGAAGCCGCGTGCGGGACTGGAATGTGCAGCGCTTTACGGCGTCGTCGAGCGCGTTCACGCAGTCCGGCGCCCTGGCGGCGTATTTGCTTTCCCGGGACGGTTCCGAGCATGCGGATCTTCGCCGGGGCATTCATTTCGGGGTGGAGTTTTCGCTGTAGAAAAATTTTGCGCTCAAGTGAACTCGCCGCAGGCAAATCGCACTCGAACGCAATAGTTTCTCTTAGAGTTAGAATAGAAGAAGTTAGTGCAGTTCCCAGGAGCGCACGATGTTGCGATGCAGGGCGCCGCGCGAGCGGATGATCAGATCGACGTCCAGGGGTTTCGCTTCGCCGGCCAGGGCCGCCGCCGCGCGCAGGCCGTCGCAGGACTGCTTCGCCATGGTGCCGTCGAAACGATACCAGCCGGCATACTCCCACTCGTCGTCCTTCGTGTAACGGTACAGTTCCACGCGAAAGAGGGCGGCGTAGGCTTCGACTTCGTCGTCCTCGGCCGGATCGAAGACGGTGATCGCATCGTTCACGCCGCAGGTAACTTTGAGCATGACCATGCCGGTTTTGTAGCCCGGGTTGGTGCCCCAGAGCACGCCCGGTACCGGCACTTTTTTCGGATACAGCATCGTCTCCGAGCCGTTCAGAATCCGCGGGTCCGTGAAGCGGTAGGTGCTTTCGACGTCGTCCGCGGCGAAGAGCCGGGGCGTCTGCGAGACGGCCGCGAAAATCATCAGGGCCACGATCATGCGGCGTTTATGCCGCCGCCGCTTTTGCCGATCCCCGCCGCCGATGCGCGGGCGGTCGAAATAGGACTGCACGTTTCCGTCGATCATGTTGAAATAGACTACCGGAATCCGGGCGCGGTTCGCGGAAAAATTGTAAAAAATGTCGCGAATCCGCACCGATGCTGGTTCTTTACGGCGAAGACGCCGTTCCGGTGCGCCGTACCACATTGCCCGGCATAACCTCCGTTCATCTGCTGGAACCAGCCGTGACCATAAAAGTGTAAATCCAGACTGGCCGCGACGTACACCACGATTCGGGGCGTGCTCGAATGCATGAAAAATTTCCGGTAGATCAAGAGCCTTGTTTCGTGGCGTTTGCCGTGAGACACATGAAGTAAGTTGCGGAATTGAGAAGTGGTTTTTTATGCTACGGCTCGCAGGAGTTGTGGAATTTCGTTTTGTTAAGAGGGTCCGCCTCGACCCGGACGTCGGTTTGCGACTCAGCTACCGTAGCGATTCTTACGGCGAAGACGGGCGAACGTGAGTTCGTGCTCGAACTCATCGGACGCATCGTCAAAGTAACGGTGTGCTTTCGGTTTCACCCGGCGGGCGTGTGTGCCAGCGTCGGTGCAGCCAGAAGTAATCCTGCGGGTGCTGCTTAACTTTTTCTTCGAGCATGTTAACCCAGGTCTTTGTAAAGACCGCGTCCCAGGCCTCCGGATCGGGGCGATGATCGAAGTCCGGGCGGGGAAACTCCTGGATCTCGTAGACCAGGCGGTCCTGCTCGTCGTGGTAGGACCAGAGAAAGTACAGCGGGGCGTCGGACAAACGCGCGAAGGCGGCCGGTCCCTGGAACGTGGACGCCGGGCGGCCGAAGAAGTCGATGAACTTGCCGTTCTTACCGGCGTCCTGATCGGCGATGAATCCGATGACGGCCTTTTGTTTAAGAAGTTTTAAGATTCGCCGCGGGCTTTCGTCCGTGTAGATGAGCCGGATGTCCTGGGAGCCGCGCATGCGTTCGATCCAGGCGTTGGACCAGGGGTTCGATTGACGTTTCGCAAGCACGAATAAATCGCCGCCGTTGCGCGTGATGGCCACACCCTTCCACTCCCAGTTCCCCAGGTGACCGAGAATCAAAATGCCGCCGTCGGCATAGATGCGCCGGTGAGTCTCCGCGTCCGGTTTGAGGACGAACCACTTTTCGAGAAAGTCGTCGTCGACGAACGGGTTCTGCAAGAACTCGGCGCCCATGCGCCCCAGAATGCGAAAGTGTTTGGTTGCGATGTCTCGCCGCCAGGCCTCGCTCTCGTTCGGGAAGGCCAGTTGCAAATGATTGCCCACGCGCTGCCGCGCTTCTCCGGCCAGGCGGCCGAAGATCAGTGACAGGTTCTGGAGCAAACGTGCCCGCCAGGGGAACGGCAAACGCATGAGCAAGAACGTGAGCGTCCGGGATACCGAGTACTCCAGGAATTTTATGAATGTCTTTTGGTATCGCTTCCGCGCCATGATCGCGAGCGAATGTATATTCCGCGGGAGACACGTCAAGCAATCTGTTGGCTGGATCTTTACGAAGAAGACGCCGTTCCGGTGCGCCGTACCACAAGCCCCGGCACGACCTCCGTGGGTGGGGAACAACTGCCGCGGCCCCAACAAGTGGGGCCTTGCCGACACCGGACGTCGGTTTGCGACTCAACTACCGTAGCGTTTCTTCCGACGAAGACGCCGTTCCGGTGCGCGCCCCACATTTCCCCGGCATGACCTCCGTGGTCGCCTGGAACCAGCTGTACCCATACAAGGCTTAATGTACACTGGCCGCTACTTACATCACGATTCGGGGTGTGCTCGAACGAATGAAACGTTTCCGGTAGTTCAAGAGCTGCGGTTTGGTGCGTTTGCCGTGATAAACAGAAAGTAAGTCGGCAAACGTTAAAGGAAATCTTTTTATGCTACGGCGAAGCGGGAGTTGTGGATTTTCGTTTTGTTAAGAATGCTGCGTTCGACCCGGACGCTGATTGTGCGACTCAGCTACCGAGGCGATTCTTGCGACGAAGACGCCGTTCCGGTGCGCCTTACCATGCTCCCCGGCATGACCTCCGTGGGTGGGGAACAACTGCCGCGGCCACGACAAGCGTGGCCTTGCCCCTGGAACCAGCCGTACCCATAAAAGCCTTAATCCAAACTGGCCTCAACTTACACCACGATTCGGGGCGTGCGCGAACCACAGCCAGGCCTCACGAGACGCCCACGGTCTGCCCGGTCACGGCGTCGGCGGTCCAGCCGAGTTCGCGGGCTTTCTCGCGAGCCTGCTTCGGAATGTCCGCGGCAATCAGGTTGCGGTGCAGAATCTGAACGCCCAGCAGGTGATTGATGACCGCGTCCAGTTGCACCAGGGTCGCCGCGGGGGTGTCCGGAGAATCGTGGAGCGCAAAGAGCGAACGCACGCCGTCCAGGTCCAGGATGCCGGCGTCTTTGATCGCAGCGTCGCTAAGGTAATCTTGTGCTAAGTTACGCATGGCCTGCATCTTCGTTTCGTCCGTGTGGGCCGGCGGGGCCATGAAGGCGAACTTCTCGCGTTCGTAGAGCACGCGCGGCAGCACGCCCTTCATGGCTTCGCGCAGGACGTACTTTTCAATGCGGTTTTTGATGCGATACTCCGGCGGGATCGTCGCGGCGGCCTCGGCCAGGTGATGATCCAGAAACGCCGGCCGGGCTTCCATGGAGTTCGCCATGTCCACACGGTCGCCGCCCCAGGTCAGGATCTGACCCTCGAGCATGGTCTTGATCCAGACGTACTGCGCCGCGTCCAGCGGATGGCGATTGCGTAACTGTTCTCCGTCCAGGGCCGCGGCGATGGCCTCGCCGGGTTTGTAGCCGTTCAGTTCGCCGCGCATGTCGCCGTGCATGAGGGCCGGCACGCGGGAGGACGCGGCGAGCCAGGGTTGCAGACACGACGGCGTGAATCCCACGAGAGAACTGAGGGCGGGATCGTCGATCTCGTCTTCGGCGAGCATGGCGCCGCTGAAGAGTTTGTTGGATTCGTCGAGCATGCGTTGCCATTCCGCGCGATCGCCCTCGGGCAGTTCGTGCAGGCCGTGCATGAACATGTCCCGGCGAAAGCTAGGATAACCGGCGAAGAGTTCGTCGGAACCCTCACCGGTGACCACGACCTTGTAGCCGGTGTTGTGGACGTGACGCGACATGAGCAGTTTTGCCACGCCCAGGGTGTTGTAGATCGTACGTTCGGTGTGCCAGTGGGTTTCCACGAAGTTGTCGTAGAGATGGTCGGCGTCGAGCATCATGATGTCGTGGTCCGCATCCACCGCGGCGGCCATCTGCTTCGCAATGCCGCTTTCATCGTAGGCGTCGTTATCGAAGCCGATGGTGAAAGCCTTCACCGGATCCTGGCGGTGCGCCGCGGCCAGGCCCAGAATCGAGCAGGAGTCGATGCCGCCGGACAGATAACAACCCACCGGGACGTCGGCCACTAATCGTAACTGAATGGCTTCTAAGAGCTTCTCGCGAACGAGGTCGACGTAGTATTCCTCGGATTTCATTTCCCGGCCGCCGCGCTCCGGGAAGGGCATGTCCCAGTAGGGGCGTTCGCTGATTTCGAATTGGCCGTTGCGGCGTTTGACGGTGACCAGGGTGGCCGGTTTCACCTGCTCCACCCCGGCGTAGGGGGTCGAGCCCGGTACGATGGTCTGCATGAGCTGGTGGTACACGCCCCGGGCGTGGAAACGCCGCGGCGCCTCGGGATGAGCGAAGATGGACTTGATTTCGGAGCCGAAGATTAAGGTCTTTTTGTCGTCACTTAAGGCGTAGTACATCGGCTTAATGCCGAAGCGGTCCCGGACCATGTAGAGGGTGTCGTTCTCGCGATCGAAGAGGGAGAACGAGAACTCGCCGCGCAGGTACGGCAGCATGCCGTCGATGCCGTAGCGCGGATACAGGTGCAGCAGAATCTCGGAGTCGCTCTTGGTGCGAAAGCGTGCGCCGCGAGCGGTGAGATCGGCGCGGATGCGCTGGAAGTCGTAGAACTCACCGTTGTGGGCGATCAGCAGCTTGTTGTCCTCCGAGACGAAGGGCTGCTGGGCCGTGTGCGCGAGGTCGATGATCGAGAGGCGCGCGTGAGAGAAACCCACGCCGTCCATGATCTGATAACCGTAGCCGTCCGGTCCGCGGTGCCACTGGATGGCGGCCTGAGCGACCAGGGTCTCCGGATCGACCGGTTTGTTTTTATCGGCGTGAATGAAACCTGAAATTCCGCACATAGTATTGAGTATCCTTTCGTTGATTCTTTGCTTGCTGCGCTTTTCGTTAAACTACTTACGAAAACACGCCGCGACCAGTGCGCTCAATTTGCGCCCTGGTGTTGCATGCGCGGCGGCATGCCCTTCGGCGGGCCGAGCTGGGACTCCACTTCCCGGATGCCCTCGGCCGTGCTGAGAATGCGCGCGTACCGATCCCGCAGGCCGGCGATGGTAAACTCCTGCAATTGTGAAGTTACCGTGGTGCACGCATCGTCGATGACCGTCACGAGATAACCTATGTCACAGGCGTCCCGAACGGTGGTGGAGACGCATTCGTTGGTGTAGACGCCGGTGACGAAGAGGGCGTCGATCTCCATGTTTTTTAAGATGTAGTTCAGATTCGTCGAAGAAAAAACACCGCTGGCGGTCTTGTTGATGATGAGTTCATCGCCTTCCGGTTCGACCGCTTCCAGGAATTCCGCTTCTTTGCTGCCCGGGGCCGCGTGCAGACCCAGGCGTTTGTGGCCGGCGCTGCGATCCCGACCGTCCATGGTCAGCGACTGAATGCGCGTGTGGATCACTTCCAGGCCGTGGGTGCGGAAACAATCCTGGAGGCGCCGTACGTTCGGCAGTACCGTGTGTTTCAACGAGTCGAAGTAGTAGCGTTGTGCTTCCGGCGGTACGCCCGAGGCCGCCGCGTCCTTAAAGACGCCGTAGCCCTCGGCGGCGTCCAGGTACTGCAGGTCGATGCACAGCAGCGCCGTATGATAGCGACGAATGGCGGCACGACGCTCCGGAACGTTCGCGATGGTTTCGCGATAGCTCTTCTTGAGCGGATCGAGGTTTTCGTTTTCGGGGTTATCGACGACTGTGCTCATATCCCTATCCTTTTGCCACAGAGGCACAGAGAACACAGAGAAGAAAGTTTTGGGGAGCAGGCGGCGTATGATCGGAGGGCCCACCATCCCTTAAAAAACTCTGTGTCCTCTGTGCCTCTGTGGCCAATGGTTTACCCGGCCTCCGCCAGTTTCAAGAGTGTGTTCAACGCCACGTTCGCTCCCGCTTCGATGTCCTCCCAGTGCGTCCACTCGCGCGAGCTGTGCGAGCGCCCGTCTTTACTGGGCACGAAGATCATACCCATGGGCGTGATGCGCGCCATGATCTGGGCGTCGTGCACGGCGCCGCTCGGCATGTTGTGTGTTTTTAAATTCAGTTCGCCGGCGGTTTGCTGGATGGCCTGGACGATGGACGGTTCGCAGGGCACGGGCTTGACCTCGCTCAGTACGTCGAATTCGAACATGAGGTCCCGGCGCCGGGCGATGGCCGAGAGCGCGCGGCGGTACGCGTCGGATAAATCACGGAGGACATCTTCGCTGGTATCCCGAACATCCAGGGAAAACTCCACGTTGCCGGGGACGGTGTTCGCCGTGCCCGGGAAGAGATGCACCCGGCCGATCGTCGAGACCGAGTTCTCCGCGCCGTGCTCTTCTAAAATGCGCGGGATCTCCGTAGAAAATTCCGCGAGACCACCCAGGGCGTCGCGGCGCATGCGCATGGGCGTGGTGCCGGCATGATCCGCCGCCCCGATCAATCGTACGTTCCACTTAAAGAGACCGGTGATGTTCTCAACGACGCCGATGGGGATGCTCGTACTGTCCAGGACCGGCCCCTGTTCGATGTGCAGTTCCAGGTAACAACGTAACGTATCCGGATGTCGCCGGGCGCGCAGGGCGTCCATAACGTCCAGGCCCTGTTGTTTCATGGCTTCTTCCAGGCGCAGGCCGTCGAGATCGGCGGCGGTCTTCAGCCGTTTCGGGTTTACGTCGCCGACCAGGGACTGCGAACCGAGCAGACCGCCGAAGCGACCTTCTTCGTCGCTGAAGGCCACCATCTCCAGGCCGTACTTCGTTTGAATGTTTTGCTCGCGGATGCACCGCAGGCATTCCAGCGCGGTGAGTACGCCGAGGGCGCCGTCCAGGTGACCGGCCGCGGGGACCGTATCGATGTGCGAGCCCATGAGAACCGAGGGCCGGCCTTCGGCGCAGTTGACCTTGCCGAAGAGATTCGCCGCTCCGTCCTGTTCGAAGTCCAGGCCGCCGTCTTCGATGCGGGCCTTGAGCCAGGCGCGGGCTTCCATGTCCCCGGGCGTAAAGGCCATGCGATAGATGCCGTGGTCGTCCTCGGACGCTCCGATCTTCGCGAGCTCGTTGATGTCGCGTTTGAGGCGATCGAAGTTGATTTTCAGTTGGCTGAGGGTCGCGGTCATGGCTGGCTCCGGTGGTGTTATTAAGATATGTGCATCTGATGTTAGTTGCCGTTCTCTTCCGTATGCGGCTGCGGTGCCACGTCGATTACCTGGTTGATGCGCTGAGTAAGGCAGGTGAGCAGCGCCATGCGGGCGAAGACGGCTCCCCGGGCCTGGGCGAAGTACCAGTTGTGTTCCGTGTCGTCCAGGCTGACGTCCAGTTCCTCGCCCCGGGCCAGGGGGTGCAGAACTACGGCGCCGTCTTTCAACGGCGAACTCCCGGAGAGTTTGATGTCGCCGGTCAGAGTCTCGTAGGTTTCCCCGACCCAGGCGATGGAGTTGATGTAAACCACGTCCAGTTCCGGCAGGACCTCTTTCAGGCGCTTTTCCACGCGCACGTTCAGCCCCTCGGCCTCGAGTTCCTCTTTCTGACCCTCGTCGAAGATGTTTTCCCGCGGGTTGATGACCACCACCTCGTGGACGGCGTCCTTGATGAGCGTGAACATCAGCAACAGGCTGCGCACCGTACGCATGCGGCCGGGAGTGCCGATCACGCCGATGCGAATCTTTCGATCTTCCGGGAGCTTGCCGTCGCAGAGGTCCGGCCGCCACTTGAAGAGCGTGTACATATCCGCCAGGGCCTGGGTGGGATGTTCGTCGATGCCGTTCCCCGCGTTGATGATGGGAATGCGCAGCGCGGACAGCATGGTGTACACGGAGTCGTCGCGGTTGTCGCGCAGGACCATGACGTCGCCGTAGTTGCTGAACATTTCGGCGACGTCGTGCAGGGATTCGCCCTTGGCCATGCCGGTGGTGGCCGGGTCCGTGATGGACATGATGTCCCCGCCCAGTCGATGCCAGGCGCTTTCGAAGGAGATGCGCGTGCGCGTGCTGGGTTCGTAGAATGCGCTGATCATCAGTTTGCCGGCGAGGGGTTTGTACATCAGCCGGGGCCGGCATTCGTAGCTCGCGGCCAGGCGACAGATTTGCACCAGGGCGGACAGATCGAACTGGCGCGCCGAGACGATGTGATGGTTCGCCAGTTTCTGCAAATGCTCCGGCTTTTCGCTGACGTGTTCGACGAGCGCCGCCGGACGTTCGATGCCGTTGACGCCGTCGCGGACTTCCACGGGTTGCGTTAGAAGGGGGTGTAGTTTATCTCGCAGCATAGAGTTTGTTAGATTACGTTTACCAGATCTTACCGGAGCGCCAGTCCCGAATGAAGATCACCAGCAGCGAAATCGGTGCCGTCGCGGCGACCAGCAGGGCCGCGGTTACCAGTATGGAAAGAAACGTTACGGATACGATCATAACGTGGTACCTCCGGCCTGGACCTCGGCGTCGTGGCTTTCCTGTAAGTCTTTCCAGTCGAACTCCCGCGGCGCGATGAGCGTAAAACCGACGGTGCACACCATGGAAACAACGGCACCGACGAGGGCCGCGGTGTACCAGCCGATCATGTCGTACGAAACCAGGCCCAGCACACTGCCCAGCACCATGCCGAGCAAGGCGCCGGTGGGATTCGTCTTGCGCCAGTAGAGTCCCGCCGCCACCGGCCAGATGGTGGAGGCCACGAAAGAGCCGGTGAAGTGCAGGATCTTTCCGAGGGTGTCGATGTTCGGCAACGAAACGAGCCAGGTGAGCAGACCCAGGCCGACGATGACGAACGAACCCGCGCGGCGCAGGTGTTGTTGCGAAGCGCCGGGGTTGAGATGTTTGCGATAGATGTCTTCGAGGATGAGATCCGACGTCGCGGCGAGCAGCGAGTCCAGCGACGAGGCCAGGGCCGAGAAGACGATGATGAACACGATGACCGCGCCGGCGGTGCCGAGAAGATTCGCCGCGATCATGGGGCCGACCATGTCCGAGCGCGGTACGTTCAGCCCGATGACCGGCGCGGCCAGCGCCACGAAACCCGCGGCGATGGGGATCGGCGTCCAGAAGATGCCGGCTAACAGATACGCCTTGAAGCCGACGCCTTCACCGAAAGCGAAGGCCCGGGACCACCAGACGTTCGAATGAAAGATTTCCCCCATACCGAAGAGCAGGTTGTTGAACAGAAACATCATCGCCGCCGGCATGAGCAGGTTCAGCAGTTCGGGCCGCTCCGAGGAGAGTTGCATGTGCATGTCTTCGAAGCCGACACGACTGATCGTCAAAAAGCCGAGGATCACAATGCCCGTGATGATGATGACCGTTTGAATGAAGTCCGTGCCGATGACCGCGCGCAAACCGCCGAGCAGGGTATACACGACGCAGATACCCAGGATCACCGACATGCCGAGGTGGTAGGGTAATCCGGAGAGGGCGTGGATGAGAACACCGCCGGCCATGGCCAGGCTCACGAGCCAGCCCATGCTGTAGACGAGACTAATTAGAAGAAAAACGCGCCAGGCCCAGACCCCGTAGCGCAGGCGAATGAAATCGCCGCTGGTGTAGCCGGCCGGCATGAGCCGACGGATGCGTGCGGCCATGGGGGCGAAGAGGATCAAGCCCACACTGCCCAGGCTGTAGCCGATCATGCCCCAGATGCCGAGCTCGTACGCGAACTGCGGGGCGACCATGGTCGTGGATGCGGTGACCCAGGTGGCCATGGCCGTGGCCGTGCCGAGGGCCAGGCCCACCCGGCGACCGGCGAGCATGAAATCGTCGAGGGCGTCCTGGCCGCGCCCCCACCACCAGCCCAGGAAAATCCAGAGCACGCTGAAGGCGGCGAGCAAAGCGCCGGCCACATAAGGATCTAAGATAGCATCGTTAACATTCATGAAAATAAAACTTGCGGATTAACTTTTGCGTCGCTCGCGCATCCAGCCGCTGAGAATCATGGCGGCGGTGGCCAGAAAGACCAGGGCCCCGGTGATGAGAAACGAGAAGGCGCGCTCGAGGGAATGGTGTTCCACGGTGACGCTCAGAGTTTCGCTCCAGGGCGTTCGGGTTCCGTCGCCGCGCTCCACGTGCACGCGATAATAGTACGTGCCGTCGGCTTTGCCGCTGATGGTCGTGCCGCTGTCTTTGCCGTCGTAGACCTGACGGCGTTCGCCCTGGACGAAGTCCGGGGTGGGGGCTTCTTCGACGTAGAAAGATGCGAAGTCGCCGGAAGGCGCGGCCCAGTTCAGTGAATAGTAACCGCCGGTGGATTTCTGTTCCAGATCGCCGTCCCAGACCGGGGCCGATCCGTCCTGCGCGCCCAAGGGCAGCGTGAAGAGCAGGGCCGCGGCCGTGACTGCGAAACAGCGGATGCTTGCTAACATTGTGTGAGTATAAGTTACGATGCCGCTACTCCGTTTTTTTTACAGGCTCCCTGCCGATTTCGATCATCTGCTCGACCGGGATGACCAGGATTTTGCCGTCGGCTTCGTTGTCCGTGCGGGCGATGTCCTGGATGAGCCGGGTGATGTTTTCCACCTGGTCGTCGTTGATCATCATCATGACCATGGTGCGCGCGTCGGAGTCCACGGCGTACTCGGTGCCGCGATAGAATTCCTGAAAGTTCGAACCGGCGGACTCGTGAATGGGTACGAAGCGAAGGTCGGAAACGCCGGCTTCGAGCAGGGCGTCTTTGAGTGCGTCGAGTTTGAACGGCTTAACGTAGGCTTCGATTTTTTTCATGAGGTTGGCGCCGCCAGCATACACGCCGTTTGAAACAGGCGCAGATTGCCGCGAATATAGGCATATTCAGGCTGCCCGGCAAGAGGAAGCGCATGACAGAATGTCGCACGCGCCAATACTGTCAAGGAGTGTTCTCAGCCGATTAACTTGCGCAATTTCTCAAGATCGCGATCCTCGGGATCAATCTTTGCTGCGGCCTCGGCGGTGGAGCGCGCGAGATCGGTGTCGCCCTGTAGTCGATGCAAATCGGCGAGATTGATCAGGTTCTTTACGTTCTCGGGTTCCATGGAACGCAGGCGTTCGGCGGCGCGCAGGGCCTCGGAATAGTTGCCGCGTTTTTTTTCGGCGAGGGATAGATAGATCCAGAACTCGGAGAGGCGCGGGTCTTCGGTGAGATACTTGCTCAGCAGCTCCACGGCCTTTTCGTAGTCCTGTCCCTTGAAGCTTAACAGTCCCAATAGTTTGTTCAATCGCGAATGGGCCTGATCAATTTGATAGGCCTCGTTCAGAACGTTGATGGCCTGGCGCAGGTTGCCTTCCAGGTAGAGTTGTTTGCCGCGTTCCAGGAGTTCGTCGAAGGCCAGGTCGCCGCGGTGCCGACTGCTATCGTAGTCGCCGGCGTTTTCGTCCAGATCAACGTCATCGCCGTTCAAACGCGGGCGAACGCTGGCCGCCAGGTTTTCTTCGAAGCGTTCTTCGAGGGCCGACGCTTCCACGCCGCTTTCCTGAAAGCCGATGCGCAACAACGAAAGGTCGTCGGTTAGTTCGCCGTGATCACGCAACGCGCGTTCGATGTGATGCAGTTCCGTACCGACTTCCTGAACGACGCGCAGGAACAGAAACTCATCTTCGTTGATGTCGCGCTTTTCGGCGTTCGGAGTAAGGTTGATGTCGTCGCGGCCGTCGGATCCCATGAGCACGACGTCGCCGGGCTGCAGTTGAAAGCGAAAGACCTGAAACTGGAACTCGGAGTCCAGGCCGAGCTTGCGCAAATTGAGACCTTCTTCAATGAAACTGGTCTGCCCGTTGCGCCACAACAGCGTTTGCGGATGTTCGGCGTTGAAGTACAACGATTCGCCGGTTTGATCGTTCACCAGCCACACCACGCACGAAATCACCATGGAACCGTCGAAGGTCTTAAACACGCCGTGGATTTCATCGTAGAGATCCTTGAGCCATTGCTCCGGGCTGACCTCCAGCACGCGTCCGCCGGAAGCCGAGCGGGCCATGATCGAATTCATGACGACGCCCATTACCAGCGAACCGCCCGCGCCCTGCATGGACTTGCCCATGGCGTCGCCGTTCATGCCCATGGTCCAGCGCTCGAAGGGGCCGCGGGGATCGTTCGGCGCGGCGTCGTTGCGATTGCTGTCCGGGCCCGGGCGGAACTTCAGGTTGCCGGTCACGCAAATGTCGCCGCCCAGGTCGCCCTCGCGCTCGCGAAACTCGAAGCGTTTCTTCTGGCGGATGATAAAATCCGTTGAGATGAACTTAGACTTGTTGGCATTGAAGAAGAGCGGTTTCGCGAGCAGCGAGGTGAGGAAGTAGTCGCCGTCCTGCTGGACCTTAAGCCGCTGCACCTCTTCCATCTTTTCCCGGACTTCGCGAGTGCGTTCTTCGACTTTCTCTTCGAGGTTTTCGGCGTAGTCCTGGAGTTTGATCCGGGCGTCGCGAATGGAGCGGACCATGGAATTGAACGAGCCCGCCAGGTAACCGATCTCGTCCTGAACCTTGATGGGCACCTGTACGTCGAAGTCGCCGTTGTTTACTTCTTTTACGCCGCCGAGTAAATCGTTGAGCGGCTTGACCAGAGACGAACGGAAGAACAGCGGAAAGATGAACAGAATGGCGAACGAAGACACGAGGATCGTGTATACGAGGCGTTTGCCGGTGGTGTGAATGTAGGCGCGATAATCTTTGTACGAAAAGCCGACCTCGTAGCGTCTGCCGCCCGCCTCGAAGTCGAAGTGCGTGTAGTACAGCGCCGCGTCGCGATAGAGGCGGGTGAGCAGGGGCTGCGTTTCGGTCTGGATGTTCACCGTGGCCCGGGCCGCGGCTTCCTCGGGACCGAGATCGACGAACTCCTTCTGAAGTTTCGCCGCCTCCACCGGTACGCGGCGGGCGAGCATGCGCTCTTCGCCGGCCTTCACGCGTTGCAGAGAGAACACGGCGTCGCGTTCGTAGTGCAACTCGTAGGCGGCGCCGACGGCAGGGGCCGCCGCCGAGCGGGAGATGACGTAGGCGACGGACTCCGGTAGATCATTGAACTCACCGCGCAGGATGGAGCTGCGAGAGTTTTTGACTTCGGCCAGGCGTTCGCGGTCGTAAGACGCCTCGTTCAACGTAAGTGTGATGTTGCTTACGATGCCGAGGACGAGCAGCAACGTTACCAGGGAAATGCCCACGAGCTTTACCATGAAGGTCGTCGGCTCCGGGGAGTTGTTCATGTAGGCCATGAACATACCGAAGAGCGCCAGGATCGAACCGATGGAGTAGAGGTACGCGTAGACCTCGTTCGAAACGAGGCCGGCCTTGTTCAGCGCGTTCGCGATGCCCACGCCGATCAGCAACAGAATCGCCACCGCGAAGCTGCGGGTGGCCACGGCGTCGCGTCCCTTCGGAAACAAAAGGATCACCGGACCCACGAGCAGGCGCGCCCCGATAAACGAAAACAAGCGCGGCGAGAACAAAGACGGCGGACGTTTCACCGCATCACTCAGAAAACCTTCGTAGTGCGAGTGGCGAATGGTCTTGCGCAGAAAGATGAAGAGCGACCAGGTGAACAACGAGAGGATCGTGACGGCGACGATTTGACCGGGAACGGCGGCGTCCAGGTTGTAGTAGTGCGCGGGAAAGACGTAGAACGTGTCGCCGCCGAAGGTGGCCTGCACGAAGTATGCGTAGACGGAGACGGCGGCCACGGCACCGAGGCTGACCATGACCACGCTCTCTTTCGGATGATCGTTGCGCGGGTAATTGTACGCGAACAGCATCAACGAAACCTGGCTGAAGAGCACGCTCACCGTGAGATAGCGATGGTAGGCGGCGAACTCGTCGAAGACCGTATACGAGATGAGATAGCCGTAGAACATGGTGCTGTTGAAAAGGAACGCACCGAAGAGGGCCCAGGTGGGCAGAGACTTCCGCGGTTTCAATAGAAGATAGAGCGTGATGATGGTGCAGGTGAGGGCCGGCGTAAAGACGTCGGTGGAATGATACGAAAGCAGGAAGTTCTCTTGCCACATAAGTGATGAATCATCATCCGGCAGGGCCGCAGAGCAACCACAAAACACTTGAGGTGCTCCGCACAATCATCAGTATGCCGCGTGGACTTCGGACGCGTACTGCCGGATGAACTCGACCGCATAGATTTTGCGCTGCCTCGTGAACCGGAGCGCAACGCACAAATCCTGCAAACGCCGCCGCGCGCGGAGGCGCCATCGGTGTATGTGGCCTGTCCGGTGTGGAATCACCCCGGCTTCGTGGGATTGATCTATCCCGAAAACGCGAAGCCCGCCGACGCGCTCCGTCATTACGCCCGCTCGTTCCCGGCCATCGAGCTGAACACGACGTACTATGGTGTGAACGTGGAGAATCTGCGACGCTGGCGGGAGGCGGTGCCGGCGGGATTCAAGTTCGCGCCCAAGCTTACGAAAGAGATCAGCCACGAGCGCTGTCTGGTGAACTGCGAGGAACTCACGCTGCAATTCTGCAACGCCGTCCAGGAGTTGGGCGATCATCTGGGCCCGCTGTTTCTGCTGCTCGGCCCGAACTTCGGTCCCGATCGTTTCGGCGTGCTCGCGCACTATCTCGAACGATTTCCGCGCGGCGTTGCGTTGTCGATCGAGTTGCGCCATCCGGCCTGGTTTCAGCGCGGTGGCCCGGACGTTTTCGATTTGTTCGCGGAGCATAACGTCATCGCGGTGATTACGGATGTGGCCGGCCGTCGCGACGTGGCGCACATGCGGTTGACTGCGAAGACCGCGGTCGTGCGCTTCGTCGGCAATCGTTTGCATGCCACGGATTTCGCGCGCGTCGACGCCTGGGTCGAACGCCTGGCGTCGTGGATCGATGCGGGTCTCGAGTGCGTGTATTTTTTTCTGCACCAGCCCTCGGAAGATTTGAACGTGCCGGTGGCGGAGCATTTGATTCGCGCGCTCAACGATCGGTTGGGACTCGACCTGGCACTGCCGCGACGCGTGGCGAAGCAACAGGAACTTTTTTGATTATTACAGGAAGATGTGAGGGAGGCAGGAAGGAACAGCTGGATTGATCTGAGAGTCACATTTTTTGGGCGTCTCCCTCGCTGCGCGAGGGACCGCGCTACTCCGGGCTCCGCTATCGCTTCGGTCTTTGCTTCGCAAAGACTCGCTTCGCGACCCTCCGTATCGCTGACGCGAAGAGTCGAATACCTCTCAACCTCCCTGTGGATTCTTCCCATTCCACCCGTACGTGCGCAGATCAATCCGCCCGCCGTCGCTAAACATCACGCCTTCTTGCTTTAACAAGCGCATCTGCCGATCCCCGCCGCTCTCCTTCGGCAACGAGATCTTCGCAAGGCCCTTGCCGGCGCTACCGACGACCCGCTGCCAGGGTAACTTCAGTTTCTTTGATGACGAATGCAACACGTACGAAACCGTGCGTGCCGCGCGTGGATGGCCGGCGAGTTTCGCGACGGTGCCGTAGGTCGCTACACGGCCGGGGGGGATCGCCAGGATTACGGCGACGATGCGATCATACAGAGACAGGGACGAATCTTTCTGCGCCATTCGGAAACATACTGAAAAGAGCGGCGCAATCGGCGCAAGTGATTCAATAAACCGCACAAAAGCCGGTGTCCACGTTAGCGCTCTGTTAAACCCTGTTGTAGGCATTGCGTGGCCGGTGCACACTCAGTGCATGGCTGAAGAAACGCTGACCCCGATTGAATTCGATACGACCGGCATCGACCCGGCCCGCAACGGCGATGAACTCGGCCGATCCATTGCGGTATCCGGTGACGTGCTGGCGATCGGTGTACCGAACGATAACACCGTCGAGTCGGACGACGGCACCGTGGTGATCTTTCGTGAGATCGGCGGCGTTTGGACGTACGACGCGAAAATCACGGCGAGCAATCCGGGCAAGAACGACCACTTCGGATACGCGGTGGCGCTGGATCATACCGGCACGCGCCTGGTCGTCGGGGCCCCGGACAACGATGAAAACGGGATAAGCAATGCCGGCGCCGCCTACGCGTTTCACTACGACGAGGGCACGTCGGCCTGGGTGGAGATCGCTCGATTTGTCGGTGAGGATTTCGGCATCGCTGAAGAAGAGGCGTCTGCGCGCATCGGTTCCGCCGTATCGATCTCCGGCGACTACATTGCGGTTGGATCGTACCAGCAGGATCACGGCGGCTTCAGCAACGCGGGCTCGGTCTATGTTTATAAGTACGATTCCGTTACCGAAGATTACTTTCCGGACGGCGCTATCCTCAATGAACCCACGCCCGGCGACGGCCATTACTTCGGCAAGTCCGTGGCTCTCGAAACCCGCAGCGGCGATCCGATTCTGGTCGTCGGTGCCGAAGAAAGTTACGTCTACGATTCCAAAGGCGGCGCCGTGTACGTTTACCGTCGCGACGCCGGCACGGAGACCTGGGAGCTTGAGCAAAGCCTCTCCGTTCCGGGCATCAACAACGCCGACCGCTTCGGCGCGGCGGTGGCCATCCACTACGATCGCATTGCCGTGGGCATGAGCTACGGCGACGGTCCGCCGACGAACTGCGGTCTGGCCCACATCTTTGAGTACCAGGGAGCCGGCGGCTGGGTGCATAGCGCGACGCTGAAGGCCTCGAACGCCGCCGCCGCGGATCGCTTCGGCAACGCCATCGACGTGGACGGGGATACGGTCGTCGTCGGTGCGACCCACCGCGACGGGGAAAACGGCGATACCGGGGCCATCTACGTGTATCGTTACCTGCCCGGTGACGATGTCTGGAATGAAGTCGCTTTCCTTGAGCCGTTGAGTCCGGCCGAGGAAAACAGCGCCTACGGCACTGCCGTATCCGTGGAGGGCCGCTGGGTGGTCGCCGGGGCACCGAAACAAACTCGCGGCGATTACAACTCCGGTGCGGCCTACGGCTATCGCTTCTCCCACGGCGGTCCCGTACGTGCGGGGGAACGGTTCGCGGCCCCGGGATCGAATCCGCCGGGGGACCGTTTTGGTCAGGCGGTCTACCTCGACGGCACCGGTACCGGCGCCGTCGTCGGAGCACCGAACGAGGACGGCAGCGGCGGCGGCTCCGCCTACTCCCTAACTTATGATGCCGTTAACTTAGAATGGGAGCTGGACGGCGCCATCGATCCCGGCGAACCCACCGCCACCTTCGGCAGTGCCGTCGTCATCGACCCCGTGGACCCCGACCGTTGTTTCATTGCCGACGCCGACGGGACGGCCGCGAACGGCGCGCCGCAATCCGGGGCGGTCTACTTCTTCGAACGCCAGGCCGGGACCTGGACCATGCAGACGAAGCTGGCCCCGGAATCCGGGCGCCTCGGTCGCCGCTTCGGTTGGTCTCTGGCCTTAGATGAAAACGGTGCGCGGTTAGTCGTCGGCGCGCCCGGCGACGACGAACGCGGCCCGTCTGCCGGGGCGGTCTACGTCTACGACTACGACGGCAGCACCTGGAATTTTACGACGAAGCTAAGCGTCGAAAACTCGGGGCTGTCGTTCTTCGGATACTCCGTGGCCGTGCGGGGCAATCGCATCGCCGTGGGCATGCCCGGTTTCGGTCCTCGCGGCAGCAATCGCGGTCGGGCCCTTG
This sequence comes from Leptonemataceae bacterium, assembly GCA_965227295.1. Lineage (GTDB taxonomy): Bacteria > Spirochaetota > Leptospiria > Leptospirales > Leptonemataceae > JANSYA01. The sequence continues at coordinate 3,361,747 of OZ245742.1, forward strand.
TCTTCGAGGTGGACGCCTCCGGAACGGTACTGAAGCGCCACGAGGTGCCGCATCGCCCGGTGGATCACGAGCTCTTCGGCTGGACCGTGGCGCTGGATGTCGGCGATGCGCTCTACGTCGGCGCGGTGCGCGGCCGGCGTCTGGGCGTCGGCGCGGGGGCGGTCTACGTCTACGACTATGTTTCGGGCAGCGAAAGTTACGCGCTGCGTGAGCGCGTTCTGCCGGAAGCCGGGCAGATCGGCGACAACTTCGGTCGTGCAGTGGCGGTGGATTCCGGGACCGCCTCGCTCATTGTCGGCGCCGCCTCGGACATTCGCGGCGGTTACGCCACGGTCTTTCAGCCGGACAGCGGTGTTCTGACGAGTACGCAGCAGTTCGACGTCGGTTCGTCCACGGAGCAGGCCGGCGATCACTTCAGCCGGGCATTGTCCGCGGCAAGCGGCAAGCTCATCGTCGGCATCCCCCGGGACGACGAACTCGGCGGGGAGAGCGGCTCGGTGGCGTTCTACGAACTGGGAGCGCCTTGAGGGAAGAAGAATTTACACCGAGGCGCCGAGACACCGAGGGAAGAGGTGGAGGCTAACGTAATCTGGTTGCTGGTTAGCAATTAGGGTGTTGGTGTTTGTTTTTTTGGGTAAAGATTTTTCAGCCCCGTCGCGGAGCCGGCATCACTCTCCGGTAGAGAAAAGCATTCGCCGTGATCCATACGTTGTAAGGCGACCACGGATGGTCGCCCCCGGGCCGCTAAGCGCAGGATGCGCGCTGCGGCCCGGCAACGTATGGATTACGCCGAAGCGTGAGAGGTGCTCGTAAGCCGGATTCTGTTTGAATCATCATTTGTCTTGCCGGCGAATCGCTCCGCCGATCTTCGCTTCCTACCCACGGCCTTGACCGGACCAGTCTCAAGCGGCCGCTTACATGGAATTGCACCAGAGAGGGTTTACCCTGCCGCCGCCGTTGCCGGAAGCGCGGTGGGCTCTTACCCCGCCATTTCACCCTTACCCCGCGAACGAGGCGGTATATTTTCTGTGGCACTTTCCGTCCCGCGTTGCCGCGGTCCCGGGCGTTACCCGGTCTCCTGTCCTGTGGTGTCCGGACTTTCCTCACTCCCGGCCTAACCGGGCCGCGCGATGATCCGGCACCTCTCACAATAGAAAGAGACGGCGCGTTTCACGAATTTGCAACAGTTTTTCGTAAAGGATTCTTCGCGCCAGGGCACCGCGCTGAAGCGAAGAACAAAACGCGTTGTACCAAAACTTACCGCGCGAATACTTCATCCTCGTGTTCGATGATGCGTTCTTCGGGAATCATGCGCGACAACAGCAGCATCTCGCGCAGATAACCAGGCGGGCGGCAGGCAAATACCGCCGTGTGCAGGACGTTCGCGCGGTGCATGAGAAAGACCAACTCGGCCGCGCCGCGGGAGTCCGTGGCCTCGATGCCGCCCAGGTCGATGACGACCGTGCGGGCGCCACGGTTGACGAGATCGCGGACGGCGTAGCTCAGTCTGCCCGCCGAACTGCGGTTCAAGACGCCGGCCACGGTGAGGACCCCGGCGCGACCGTTCGATTCAAAGGCCGACTCGATCTTCAGCGGTACCGGCGCGGTGAGCATGCCCCGTAACTAACGTACGCCCGGCGACGATTTCGTGACCGGCGTATTGCAGATGCGCGAATTCGTGCGACGTTAGAGTTTCACCCGCACGCTCTGGGCGCTCTTCGCGGCTTTGGCGCGGGCCTCTTCCAGGGTGGCTCCCCGGGCCAGGGCCACCCCCATGCGGCGTTTGCCGTGCACCTCGGGTTTGCCGAAGAGCCTTAAGTGCGTGTCAACATCAGCTAAGGCCTGCTCCAGGTTTTCGAAGACGACGTTGTCCGAATCTCCCTCGACGAGCAGGGCATGAGAGGCCGCCGGACCGTTCTGGTGAATGTGCGGGATGGGCAGGCCCAGCAGCGCCCGGGCGTGCAGGGCGAACTCGGAGAGATCCTGGGAAATGAGCGTGACCAGGCCGGTGTCGTGGGGCCGCGGGCTGACCTCACTAAAGTACACTGAATCGCCCTTAACGAAGAGTTCCACGCCGAAGACGCCGCGGCCGCCCAGGTTTTCGGTGACGGTCCTGGCCATGCGGCGGGCCTCGCCCAGGGCCGGTCCGGACATGGGATGCGGCTGCCAGGACTCGCGGTAGTCGCCGTCCACCTGCACGTGACCGATGGGGTCGCAGAAGTCCGTGCCCCCGACATGGCGGACGGTGAGCAGGGTGATCTCGTAATCGAAGTCGATGAAACCTTCCACGATGACCCGGCCTTCGCCGGCCCGCCCGCCCGCCTGGGAGTACCGCCACGCGCGATCGATGTCGCGTTTTTCGCGGACCACGCTCTGGCCTTTTCCGGAGCTGGACATGACCGGCTTCACGACGCAGGGCAGGCCGAGTTGTTCCACGGCCGCGTGGTACTCCGCTTCCGTCGACGCAAAGGCGTACGGCGACGTCGGTAACTTCAGTTCTTCCGCGGCCAGGCGACGAATGCCCTCGCGGTCCATGGTCAATCGTGCCGCGCGGGCCGTGGGGATGACGGTAAAACCTTCGCTTTCCAGTTCGGTCAGCGTGTCAGTGGCGATGGCTTCGATTTCCGGAACGATGTAGTCGGGCTTTTCCCGTTCGATGATCTTCCGCAACTGCGCGCCGTCGAGCATCGGCAGGACGTGCGCACGATGGGCGACCTGCATGGCCGGCGCATTTGCGTAACGATCCAGGGCGATGACTTCGATGCCGAAGCGCTGGAGTTCGAGGACGACTTCTTTGCCGAGCTCTCCGCTCCCGCACAGGAGTACCTTCGTCGCGTGTTTCGAAAGGGGCGTGCCGATGCTGACCATGCAACAAGCACGATTTGCACGGAGGGGTTTCGTGCAAGTGTTTTATTGTGAACGGTTTCTGTTCTACGTAGTACGTAACAGAATTCTGACAATCGTCGCGAGTATTTTGATTGAGTTTGCTCGGATCGTCGCGCTTAAAAAAGATAACATGCAAAAGTTCCTGAAGGCAGGTTGTGTGGCCTGCGGATTGTTGTTGCACCTTTCCTGCGGAGCATCCGAATCGCAATGCCTCTCTCTGGCCGGAGACTGGGAGTACCTGGTCCGCGCTGCGGACGAAAGTCTGGAGCCGGCCCCGGAAGCCTGGGATGCGGCGCCGACGGTCGTGGTTCCGTTCGATTGGACCGGGCATCCGGATTATCAGGACTTCGCCGGATGCCTGCTGTTGCGTCGCGCAGTAAGCAGCGGAGAAGTCCGCGTGCTGAGCGGATTGCGCAGTCCCGTCGCCTTCGATAGCGGTTACATCGGTGATACGGCGACCTTTTATTGGAAGGAACCGCGCACCGGTCTCATCGGTACCGTGGGGTCTCATGAACCCTATCGCACGGGTTATGACGGTCGTCTGGTGGCGACGTTGCCGGAGGGTGTGAGGATTCAGGCCGGGGACTATCTCTATGCCCGGGTGTGCAGTCTTCCGGGGCGCCGTCTCTTTTTACGCGGGCCGGAGATCGTTCTGGGACCGGCGGATACGATTTTTCGCAACTACGGAAGTTCCGTCGCCATCGCCCTGGTGCTCGGGACTTTTTATCTGTGCATCGGCGGGTATCATTTGCTGCTGGCACTGCGACGCCCGCGGGATATCTATAATCTGTACTTCGGCATCTTCGCCTTTGCATTCACGGGTTTTCACATCACGAATTCCGCGGCCTCACCGTTCTTGTTTCATGAGCATCTGGAACTGCGTTCCGTGCTGGACCAGGTTTCCCTCATGGTCTTCGTGGCGGCGCTGTTGCTTTTCATAACCCGCTTCTTTCTCGGTCGGCACAGTCGCTTTGCCGTCGCGATGGCGATCCTCTACGGAATCTTTGCCGTGGCGGAATTCTTTTTGCCGCTGAACGGCCGCGACTTCCTGCTCCGCCTGCTGCAACTTACGATGCCGGCCGTGTTGCCCTACATCTTCTTCGTAACCGGACGGGCGGCCTGGCGCGGGAATACGGACGCCCGCCTGTTGCTGTTGGGTGTCGGAGTGATCGTCGGAGCCACGATCCACGACATACTTGTCGATACCGGCGTGCTTGCTTCTACGCTGATCATGCCGTTTGCCTTTCTGGTTTTCGTGTTGGGCATTGCCGTGATTCTGGCCAATCGTTTCGTTCACGTGCACAACGAAGTCGAAGAGTTAAACCGCGATCTGGAAGCCAGGGTGCAACAGCGGACCGCCGAACTCGAAGACACACTGACGGAAGTGCGTACTCTGAAGGAACGCCAGGACGGTGATTATTTTCTTACATCGCAACTGCTGCAGCCCCTCGCCGGCAACTTCAGCCGGCAGTCCGGAGTCGTGCGCGCGGACATGCGCATCCGCCAGAAGAAACGTTTTCGCTTTCGGCATCGCGAGGGTGAGATCGGCGGAGACCTCTGCGCCGTACATTCGCTGCAATTGCGGAAGCGGAACGTGCTCGTTTTTTTCAACGGAGATGCCATGGGCAAATCCATTCAGGGCGCCGGCGGCGCTCTGATCATGGGAACCGTTTTCAAGTCCGTGGTCGCCCGTACGGAAAAGAACTCGGGAATCCAGGAGTTGCATCCGGAACAATGGTTGCACCTGTGCTTTCAGGAACTCAGGGATCTGATGCTTACGTTTGACGGTCGCATGATGGTCTCCGTCGTGGTGGGGATTGTAGACGAGGCCAGCGGCGTTCTGTACTTCGTGAACGCCGAACATCCCGGGGTCGTCCTCTTACGAGAGGGACGGGCCGCGTTTTTGCCGGAGCGTGGTATGCTGCGCAAGCTCGGCATGGAAGATCCAGCCCAGGTCTTTGCAATTCAGACGTTGCGCCTGCAGCGCGACGACGTGTTCGTGGTCGGCTCGGACGGCCGGGACGACATTCAAATCGGAACGGACGACGCCGGTCATCCGATCATCAACGACGACGAAGAAGCGTTTTTGAAAGATGTGGCCGAGTCCCGGGGAGAACTCGAGGCCCTGGAACAACGCATCGTTTCGCGCGGCGGCCTGGTGGATGATCTCAGTTTGATCGCCGTATACTTTCGCGAAGACGGGGCGGAACTTGCTCCGACCGTTGCCCCGGAACTGCTGCAGGCCCTGGAGTCCGCCACGGAATCCCGGCGGAACGAGGACTTCGATGCGGTATATGAAATTCTGTCACCGCTCGTGGAACGGCAACCGCCGCAGTCCGTCCCGGAGGCGGCCGCCATGCGTTTGCTCTTGCGCGCCCTGGTGCGAACTCGACGCTACGAGGCCGCCGCCGGACTGTGTGTGCACTACCTGGAGGCGCGGCCCGAGGACGACGAGGTCCTCCTGTGGTCGGCGTACTCCCTGGCTCGTTCCTACAAACCGGCGGAGGCCATCGAGGCGGGGGAACGGTTGTACCTGCGCAACCCGGAGCACGAGCGCAATGTACGTCATCTCGTCGACCTCCATGAACGCTACGGCGACGCCCGCCGGGCGGAAGAACTGCGCTCGGTTGCGGCCGCGCGTTAAAGAGTGCGGCGATTCAGCGCCGGGCCGGTGAAAACTCGGCCAGGGCCTTTGCGGCGCTCTTCACCAGGCCGCGGGCGAAGGGCAGGCGCTGCAATCGCAGGACCTGCATTAAGATGCCGAGACTTAAATCTAAGAGGCGCCTGGAATTCTTACGCCCCTCGGATTCGTCGAACATCCAGTAGAGCAGCAGGGCCAACTGGAACAACCACAGAAGATGCGGGGCGTGGGGGCGCAGTTCATCGTTGAAGCGGATGTCGCTGCCGTCCACAACCTGATCGAACGTACGGACCACGCCCTCGCGGATTTCGGAGGTGGCCGCATGAAACGGTGAGAGCGGCGAGTCCGGGTTCACCGAGTTCTGAAACAACACACTCACGAACTTGCGATGCGGTTCGAACTGCCGGAAACGAAACTCGACGACGGCCTGCATGCGTTTGCGAAAGGACTTCGACTCCGCAAGAATGCCGGGCAGGGCGTCACGCATCTCTTCTTCGCAACGCAGATAGTAAGCCAGAACGATGTCATTCTTTGAGCGGAAGTAGTAGTAAGCGGCCCCCTGGGCGACGCCGGCCTTTTCGGCGACGGCACGCATGGTGGTCTCATCGAAGCCGCGGCGACGAAACAAATCCAGGGCCGCGTTCAAAATCTTTCGGCGCGTGCGATCGCTCTTCCCGCCCGCCGCGCCCACGGCAGGTACGGCCGTTTTTTTCACGCTCTTTTTTTTTCTTTCCACCATGGCAGAGGTTACGTTTGCGCAAGCTGTCAGTAGTGACTGAAGAGTCATCGTCAACCCTCGGGGAGATCGGAGCAAGCGATTTCAGCAAACATGCCCTCCATTACGAAGAAAGCGGAGTTGCGGAGAATTTTGAACAAATTCAAAAAAATATCGGCGCCGGAGAATTCCCGGTGGTCATCGACACAAAGACTGCCTAATCTACAGAGGCCTCTACATGAAGCTGAGCCTCCGACCAAAGATTTTCTTCGCCTTCGTTCCCATTACCGCGAGCGCCATGGCTTTGTTCTGGTGGGACCCGGTTTCGGACATCCAGAGGCTGGCGGGCTCCGGGGGCTGCCTGTTCGTCGGCGCATTGAGCGCCGGAGTGCTTTCGCGGCACATCCTCTCGCGCCTGGAAACGGCCCGCACGGCGGTAACGCATCTGGCCCGCGGCGACATGACGCACAGCATCGAAGATCGTTCCGCGGACGAAATCGGACGCATTCTGGACGGCATCAATACGGTCAGTTCTCGCATGCAGCGCATCCTCGGCCGGCTGCAGGAGATTACAAGCGAGGTGGACGACACCTCCGCTCTGACCGCGAGTCTTACCGAAGAACTCAAGCAGGGTACCGCACAGCACGCTCGGTCCTCGGAAGGGATCGCTGCCACCATCGAGGAAATCCAGGCGAACGTCAGCGGCGTGGCGGAGTCCGTGGATTTTCAGTCGAACAGTGTGCAATCAGTAAGTCAAAGTCTGCAAAAGTTAAACGAGATGACCCGCTCCATCGACGAGACCATGGACTATCTCGGAAAGCAGACCAATGTTACCAGTGAACAGGCCGACTCGGGCAGCCGCCTGGTGGGGCACAGCCGGGACGCCATGGAACTCGTGGAGGACTCCGCGGGAAAGATTCGCGAGGTGCTGGAAATCATCGATAACATCTCCGAGCGGACGCAGTTGCTCTCGTTGAACTCCGCCATCGAGGCGGCGCGAGCCGGTGAAGCCGGGCGGGGCTTTTCCGTGGTGTCCGATGAAATCTCCCGCCTCGCCGAAAACACGGTCACCTCGGTGAAGAACATCGACGATCTCGTACGCGAAACCAACAGCGCCGTACAACGCGGCGCCGAGTCGGTCAAGGAAGTCTCCGGCAGCTTCAACGCCATCCATACATCCATCGAGAACACGCGCAAACAAATGGAGCAGACCAATCACGCCGTGGACATACAGCGAGCCACCACGGAAACCATCGTGAACAAAATCGACGAGGTCCGCAGTCAGACGGACGATATTCAACGCGCGGCTCAGGAGCAAAAGGCGGCGCTGGAGCAGATCGGTAACGGGGTGAACGGCATGGCCTCCGCATCCCAGACGATCGCCGAAAACTCGGACCGGCTCAATCGCCTCACGGTTTCTCTGGAAGAACTCTCGGACAAACTGAATCGCGTCGCCGGTCTCTTTAAGCTCGCCGAAGATTAGTCGATCGTGATCGCCTGCCTGCTTGCCGTGACGATGAAGTAACCGAAACGCCGCACGGCGGCGCGGGCGCCATACGAGTGCTTCTGGAGATTCATATTTTCTCCCGCGCCTTACGTGCCGTGCATCCCGTAGCTTTCAATAATCTCCCGGGCCTGTTTGCGGATGTTCTGAAACACGTGGCGGTCGCTCTTCGTAAGAACCGGCAGGGCCAGGTAATTCATGAACCAGATCTCCGTCGGCGTGTGGCGAAAGTGTGATTGTGACGAACCCGTCAGCGCTTCCATAATCAACCGCGCATAGTGGACCGCGAACATGAAACGCACGCCGGCCCGGGAGTTATCGAGGCGACGCCGGCCGAAGCGTTCGCCGCGGTTCTTGCGGATCCTGTCTTCCTCGCGATAGTACTCTTCAACACACTCGCGAAAGGTCTTTTCGGTCGTACGATAATAGATCAACGGATCTTCCAGGCAGTCGTGCACGAACTGGCCGAGGGCGAACAAGAACGCCGGCGGCCCCGGAGATCGGCCGGAGTTCCAGATGAGCCGCACCAGGCGGCCGTGATCTCCGCCGACGGGATAGTACAACGTATGATTGAACTTCTGGTACCAACCGCCGGTCAGCACCGCATCCTCGCGGGGATCGACGCCCAGTTCCAACGGCGAACGGCTTTCGCCGATGACCCGCCCGCGAAACTCCGGAAAGTCCTCGCGGGCAATCTCGCGCAGGGGATAACACGAGCCCGGCAGCAAGAACATGGTAAGATTCGCCAGGTTCTCGATGCCGCGCATCTCGCGAACGATGCGTTCCCGTCGCAACGGCCGGTTCGCTAACTCTGGATCAGCGAGACTTACCAGGCGCAACAGGCATTCCACGGTTTCTTTGGTGTTCATCTCCAGGCCGGTGAGGCGCGGTGCGTCCTTGACGACCTCCGGCCGGTCTTTCCAGAGTTTCATGATGGGATTCAGCGTAATGGCGCCGTGGCGATGGCCGGGGTTCAGCGAATAAAAGTTCGCCGTGCGGCGCACCGGTCGCAGGCGACGCAGGATCAGATCCCTGGCGCGCGCCACGAGAACCGGTTCGTCGTACGGATTACCGGGAACATGGCCGGTTGTGTCGAGGACGTCCAGGCCGCCGGGATATCGTTCCGGCCCGTCCCAGAGTTGCGGCTCTTCCGGAAGCTGCGGCACCGGCAGTTCCGGTTCTTCCGGTTCCGCACTCTCCGTCGGCGCGGGCTTTGCTTTCGGGGCCTCGCGTCGCGCGTAGTCCTCGTGGAAGCGAACGAGTTCCCGGTCCAGCGCGCGAATCTCCTGAAGTAAGCGCGGATAACGTGCCAGTTGCCGCGCGTCTGCCGAGGCCGCGTTTTGCTCGGCCGCGTCGAGGGGCGGCGGCACCGTAAAAATGGCGAGCGGATCGTGGTCCGAGTGCTCCGCGCAGTAATGCAACAGGGCCCGCAGGACGGTTAATTTCTGACTATCACCGGTTAGTTCCGCGCATTGTTTGTAGCGCACATCAAAGAGATCCAGGAAACGTTTGCGTCGTTCGGCCAGGCTCGCGTTGCGGTCGACGCTGCGTTCATCCGGCTCGTCCTGGCCGCGTTGTAAGTAGACAAGCCGGGCCATGCGCAGTTCCAGGCGATACACATTCGAAGCGAGGCTCGCCGCCGACCGGGCCGTGCGTTGCGCCGTACGCGACAGACTCAGCGCGCGATGCAGGTTCAAGGCCGGAGTGCTGAGGCCGATCTCCGCACCGCGCCGGAGTACCTCATCGCGTTCCTGCCGCGTGAGCCGGTTGAGATCTCCCTGGCGTTTGCGATGCACGAGCTGGCGAATCGAGGCGTGTTCGATGTGTCGTTCACCGCGTTCTCGCGCAATGGTTTCCAGACGCTCCAGAATTACCGCGTCGATGCGTTCCCGGGCCGCGCGTTCAAAGTCTTTCGGAAACACGGCGTCCAGGTTACGCTGGATTGCATCCAGCTCATCGAACAGTGCCAGTCGACGTTCTTTCAATCGCCACAGATCGCGAAAGGGACGCAGGATCTCGCTGACGTCGTCCGTAATGCCGCGCAGGTAGTTGCTCAGATAAAAGATGCGATAGCGTACCGGTGCATCCCGCGCCTCCGTGTACTCGGCGAGAATCTTCGCATGCAGGAGCGGCGGCACCGAGCTCAGTTCCTGTTCGTCGGGGATGCCGATGTCGAAAAGCGTATTTGGGATCAAGAACGGCTGCTGAAAGATTTCAATGCCCCGGCCGGCGAGGGAGCGCGCGGCGGCCACATCGAAAACCCGGTACCAGAACGCGTGAAATCGCTTCGATGCTTCGTGGGCAAAATCGCGGATTTCCCGATGCGAAGGATTGCCGTGCCAGGCCGGCGGCACGAGGTCCGTTTCGAAGCCCAGCCAGCCGCCGGTGAACAGGTCCCGTGCGTGCACGTCGATGGTCTCAAAACGCACCCGCCGCGAGCGAAAGTAACGCCGGCCGTCGGCATCGGTCTGCAAACCGGAGCGGCGATCATCGAGCAGACGTTCGGCGAGGTTGTCGTTCATGGAAAGTTTAACCACCGAGACACCGAAGCCGGGTCCGCGTTAGTTATTCCCGTCTGCGGTAAGAACGCCTGGAAGCAGCCGGCTCAGTGCGACCTCGGTGTCTCGGAGCCTCGGTGGTTAATCCAGGAAACCAGGGCGCCCACGTCACTCCGTGTTACTTTTTTCGCGTTCCTTCGGCGGAACGTAGCGCTTGCGACCGGCGGTGAGTTCGGTGAGGCGCTCAAAGAACTTCGGATCGAACTCGGGGTCCACCGCGTAGACAATGTGGCGCGAGTCGTCCTTGGAAAGTTCGAAGTGCGCGTAGCGGGGGTCCGGACGGAGTTTCTCCAGGTTGAACGATCCAAACTTCATTTTAGGAGAAGTTACGATGTCCGGGTAGATCGTGGCGAAACGATCCACTCCCGGCTTCGATTGGTAGCGATTCGCGTCGGTGATCTGGCAGACCTCGAAGAACGGCCGACCCTTGGAGTCGCGCGACGCCGCAATGATGAAGTCGCCTTCGGCGAGGACCTTCTGGTTGTCGTTCAACGACATGGCCACGTGATCGAGGAACTCGCGCACGATGCGGTCGGTGTAAGTAAAGAACGAGTTGTTGATGATCAAACGAATGGCGCGGTCCGCGGGGTAGGCCTTGCGCCATGGAACGTCCGAGGTGAGCGAGGCGAACTCCGAGGCCACCGCCAGGATGTTCGCGTCTTCATCGTAGGGGATGTCCGCCTTGAGCAGGGCGATTTGCTGGCGGGCGTCCGTGGCGATGGAACTGCGCTTCGGATCGTCGCGGTACTTTTCTTCGAGCACGGCGAGTTTGTGTAACGTGGACTTGAGGTCCGGGTAGTTGTTGCCCTTCGTGCCCGGACGCAGCGGGCGGTGGTGCACGAGGATGTTGCGTTTCACGCGGACATCAATGGTGGTTTCGTGAGCCAGCATCATGTAGGACATGAGCGGATGCTGGCGCATGTAGTCCATTTCCTGCTGGGACAGTCCCTCGTGCTCGGGGATCTTCATCTTGGTGTAGCCGACGTCGCAGAGCAGGGCGGACATCATCAACACGTTGACCATATCCTGCATCTTTACTTTGTCCCGATGCGACGTGGCCTTCATGCCGCGGGTCTTCATGGCCATGGCCGTGACCGTGCGTTTGACCGCGCGCTCGACGTCGGCGCTGGCATCGGTGCCGGCCATGAGCTCGATGATGTTCACGAGGCCGTTCATGGCGTCCGGCTGTTCTTCGAAATCGGTAAAGAGCTGATTGAGCTGATCGCTGGAACGTTTCGCGTGCAGCGAGGTGATGGTGGACTTCTTGAGATCGTCGAAGAGGTCCTTCGTACCCTCGGCGAGTTCCTGGGCGTGGTTCTCGCTGAGCAGTTTTACATCGGAGAGGCCGTCCGGGGGCGGTTCCTTGTCCCCGCCGAGACCGAGTTTGTCCTCGTCGTCGGTGTTGTAGTAGATGCCGTGCTCTACAAAGCGCAGGACCCGGTTGATTTCGGCCTCGGTGGCGTCCTCTTTCTTGTAGATGAGGATCTGGCCGTCCTTATTATAGAAGTTAACCGGAATTTCATTGTTTTCCCGAAAGGATTCCATGATCTCCGGGGTGAATTCGAATGGAAGATACTCGCCCATAGTTCCAGTTGCCGCAACGGCGGTCTTTCAGGGTTATGATCGGGGCCCAGGGCCCGATCGTAAATAGTTTTTGCGTTTTTCGGTCGGCTCTCCGGCCTAATGCGGCAAAAATCCTGCTGACCGGGAAGGTCCAGCCTGAATTTGTGGCCGTCATGTCTGTAGAATCTGTACCCGTGGGGCAACTTCCGCCCGTCGGCGAAGTGCCGAAGAAAATGTATGCACAACTGATCCGCCCGGAACGCTACGGCGAGCCGACCCAGGCGTTTCAGGAAGAACTCATTGATATTCCCGAACTGGCCCCGGACGAGGTCCTCGTGGCTGTGATGGCCGCGGGAGTGAACTACAACAACGTCTGGGCCGCCCTGGGCTACCCCGTGGACGTCATTAAGGCCCGCCAGAAGAAGGGCGAGCAGGAAAATTTCCACATCGGCGGTTCCGATGCCTCGGGCATTGTCTACGCGGTGGGCTCCGAGGTCACGACCCACAAGGTCGGTGACGAAGTCGTCATCCACTGCGGCATCTGGGATCGCAACGATCCCTGGGTCAAAGCCGGCAAAGATCCCATGTTCGCCCCGTCGCAGCTCATCTGGGGCTACGAAACAAACTGGGGTTCGTTCGCGCAATTTACGAAGGTCCAGGCGCATCAGTGTCTGCCCAAGCCGCCGCATCTCTCCTGGGAAGAAGCCGCGGCCTACATGCTCGTCGGCGCCACGGCCTACCGCATGCTCTGTCACTGGGAGCCCAACACCGTCCAGAAAGATGACGTCGTCCTCATCTGGGGCGGGGCGGGCGGTCTTGGTGCCATGGCCATTCAAATTGCAAAGGCGCGCGGCGGAGTGCCCATCGCCATCGTCAGCTCGGACGACAAGATCGAATACTGCAAGAACCTGGGCGCGGCGGGCGTACTGAACCGCAAAAACTTCGATCATTGGGGGCCGCTCACGAGTGAGATCAACAAGGGCGAGGAGTTCGGCCGCTGGACTAAAGCGGCGCGGGAATTCGGCAAGGCCATCTGGGAAATCGCCGGCAAGGGCAACAATCCGCGCATCGTCTTCGAACACCCGGGCGAGTCCACGCTGCCGACCTCGGTCTTCGTGTGTGAGACCGGCGGCATGGTCGTCATCTGCGCCGGCACCACCGGCTTCAACGCGACGGCGGACTTGCGTTACCTGTGGATGCGCCAGAAGCGACTGCAGGGTTCGCACTTCGCCAACGACGAAAACTGCAAGGGCATCAACGACCTCGTCATCGAAAAGAAGGTGGACCCGTGTCTGTCCCGCACGTTCAAGTGGGAAGAAACCGGCGCGTGTCACCAGCTTATGAAAGATAACAAGCATCCACCGGGGAACATGTCGATTCTGGTCGGCGCCTCCGCCGAAGGGCAGGGACGGAAGTAAGCGAATCCAGGCTCTTCTCTTGCGTTAGCGATTCGACCCGGAGCGAAGCGGAGGGGAACGCCCAGAAAACGGATCCAATCCAGGCAAACACGGTAGATTTTTTTGGGCGCCCCCGCCACCTTCGGTGGCGGTCGGGCTTTCCAGGGCTCCGGCTTCGCCTTCGGTCTCGCTGCGCGAGACTCGCTTCGCGACCCTTCCAATCCCTGGCGCGAAGATCGTTTCTACTACTGAGGGCCATAGATTTCTCCAGGCAGCGTTACCGTACCAGTGAAAGTCTTCCTGCGATTATTCCGATACAGCCTGCGCTACCGCGGGCGCTTCTTTGCGGGCGTGGTGTTTTCGTTCTTCGTGGCCGTATTAAACGGCGTTTCCCTCACGGGCCTGATCCCCATCGTCGAAGCGCTGCGGGAAAAACGCGAAAGCTTCGTGGTGCAGTTCAGCGAATCCGAGCGGGATCTGCTGCGCAAGTCCATGGAACGCAACGCCTACTTCTGGGTGGAGACACTCATCGTTGAAAAGCGCCCGTTCATCGAAGCCCGGGACAAGGCCATGGAACTGGTGCCGGATGTTCCCGAGCCCATCGGCGGGGAGAAGGCCCGGCGATTGCTCACGTACATCGATCACCCGTACTACATCAACTTTTCCCGCTCCGATCGCAGCCGATTGGAGACCATCGTCTACTGGCAACTGCTGGTCAACGCCGGCGAGTACCATCCGTTCTGGGTCGTGGTGCTCGTCTGTTCGGTCATGGTGCCGCTCTACTTTCTTAAGTTGATTTTTCTTCTAATTTGCGTGCGACTGATCGCCGGCACCGGCTACGAGGCGGTGCGGGACATTCGTGACGAACTCTACCGGCGCGTGCAGAGGTTGCCGCTCACGCACTTTTATCGGGAGCGTTCCGGCGAACTGGTCTCCCGCATGGTGAACGACGTCGAGATCTGCGCGGCGGTGATCTCGTCCAACATGCGCGACGCAATTACGAACGTCTTTTACATCATCACGCACCTGGCGCTGCTCGCCGTGCTGAACCTGAACCTGCTGTTGCTGTCGTTGGTGATGGTGCCGCTGATCATTTCGCCGGTGGGCCTGGTAACGCGCAAGATCCGCAAGTCCGTAACAAAATCTCAGGAACTCTTAGCGGGCCTGCACGGACACCTGCAGGAGACCGTCTCGGGCATTCGCATCATTCGCTCGGCGGCGCGGGAGAACCACGAGGCCGAGCGCTTTCGTCAGGTGAACGATCGTTTTTCCTGGCGCGCGTTCAAGCAGATCTTCTACTTAAAGCTCAGCCCGAACATGGTGGAGCTCACCGGCGTCATCGTCTCGTTGTTCATCATTGCCCTCGGCGCGTCGTACATGAAGCCGGGCGAGTTCAGCGACGGCCAGTTCATCGCCTTCATTGCGACGCTGATGTTCATCATCCGTCCCATCATTCAGCTTTCGAGCATGTACGCAAAGATCCAGGCGGCCAGCGCGGCGGGGGACCGCATCTTCTCGCTCATGGATCGCGAGCCCGAGGTCGTCGATCCGCCGCGGGCACGGCCGCTGCAAAAACTGCAAACGGACATCGTCTTTGATCGCGTGCACTTTACGTATCCGGAGACGGACAAGGAAGTCCTGCACGGCATAAATCTTACCGTGCCGGTCGGCAGCACCGTGGCGCTGGTGGGTGAGAGCGGCGGCGGCAAGTCCACCATGATGGACCTGCTCGCCCGCTTTTTTGATCCGACGGACGGCTCCATTCGCGTCGACGGCCACGACATCCGGGAGTACCGCGTCGCCGATCATCGCTCGCGCATCGGCATTGTGACCCAGGACATCTTTCTGTTTTACGGTACCATCTTTCAGAACATCGCCTACGGTTCGCCGACCCACGATCGTCGCGAAGTCGAAAAGGCGGCGCGCCTGGCCTACGCCCACGATTTTATCAAAGACTTCTACGAGGGCTACAATACCCTCGTCGGAAATCGAGGGATGACGCTCTCCGGCGGCCAGCGCCAGCGCATTGCCATTGCCCGGGCGCTGCTCCACGATCCGGAGATCCTCATCCTGGATGAGGCGACCTCGGCCCTGGACACCGAGAGCGAACGTCTGGTGCAGCAGGCTCTGGAACGACTCTTCCAGGGCCGCACCACGTTCGTCATCGCTCACCGGCTGTCGACGATCGAGAAGGCCGACATCATCGTCGTTGTCTCCGACGGCGAGATCGTGGACCAGGGTACCCATGCGGAACTCATGCAGCGCGGCGGCCTGTACGCTCGGCTGCAGGACATCAGCCGGGGCATTGAACAAAACGTTTGAGTAATTAGTCAGTACGCAAAGAGTAAATGAATGAAGCACCTCCTGCTTGTAGACGACAACGACAAATACGCCCGCCTGTTGACGGAGCACTTCGAGCCCCTGGGTTATACGATCGAGCGGGCCATCGACGCCGCCGAGGGTACCGCGAAGCTCCGGGACAACAAGGGCCGTTACAGTGTGATCGTTACGGACATCACCATGGAATCCCAGATGGCCGGTGTGTGGATGCTCGGCCGCATTCGCCCCGACGAGTTTACCGGAACCATCGTCGTGGCGAGCACCGGTTTCGACGTGCCCGGGGTCATGACGCTGTCCCGCCTCTTTTTTCGCGCATACGGCGTGCACTACCTGGTGCCGAAGACCACTGTTATTAAAGAAGAACCCCTGTTTTATCCGATGGGTTTTTTTTCGGAACCCGTCCGAAATTTTGTGGAAATGACGACCGAATCTTGAACAAATGAATTGTCACAGGTAAACGCGTGCGGGGGCAGCCGGTTTAAATCGCTCCCGGAGCGGGCGACCTTCGTCCAACACTCGCACGGAGGCGTATACAGATCGATGGACCAAAAACCTCTGATTCGCATCACCAGCATGGGTATCCTGGCGGCATTGCTGGCCTGCGGGCCCACCATTCCCGTTCGTTTTCCCCAGTATCCCCGCGCCACGGGCGGCCAGCTCAAGGCCGTGCTCGAAGGCGGGCGGAACGTGGGCATCGTTGCGGCGAAGCCCAACCCGGCGATCATGCGGGCCGTGGGCTACGAAAACGACTGGTCGGACACCATTGAAGCCGCGGTTACCACCGAACTCACGAAGAAGGAATTTTACAGCATCGTAGATCTTTCCGGTCGGAAGGATCGCCTCCGCGAACTGGCCTATACGCAGAGCGGTATGACCGCCGAGTCCCTGGAAATCGGTCGGGAACTGGCCATCAACTCCATGTTCATTGTGCAGATGACTCAGGCTCCGCGCCAGGAGTGCAAGCAGGAGATGGTCGCCGACTATTCCGGTTACGCCATGGAGTTGGCCCTGGCAAAGGCTCAGGGCGATGGCGGTGGATCCGAACCGCAGCTCGAAAAACGCACCGGTGTTCTGTACCTCACCCTGTTCGTGCGCGGTCGCCTCACGAGCGTGGAGACCGGTAAGTCCGTGTCGCATCTGCACAAAAAGCCCTACCGTCACGTTGGCAAGGTTGGCGATACGGAATGCCCGTCCTCGCTGACGGCCTTTGAAAAGGCCCTGGACCAGGCCGCCAAAGACCTGGCCGACAATCTCTCTCCACAGGTCGTTGAGCTTCCGGTCCCGTTGCTGGAGGATGCCGACGACGTCCCGGACGAAGAGACGCGCGGCATGGTTTCGGCGCGGCTGAATTCGGGGAACCAGTGGGCGGAGGCGGCGAACTTCGAACGGGCCGCAAAGGACTGGCGCCGGGCACTCAGCGAGTCCAACGGCGAGTCCGTGTCGGCGCTCTGGAACCTGGCGGTCTATAGCTGGTACGTCGGTGACTACGACGAGGCGGAGCGTTACTTCGACATGGCCCTGGACGGCGGCGGCCCGGCCTGGTTGGACGGTGCCAAGCGCGAGCTGGTCTCCCGCTTCGCCGAACAAAAGCGCCTTGCCGAAGGCGCGAAGCGATAGTTTCCTGGCAAAGGCGTGCGCTGTCGCTTTCGAAACCGTTGTTTCGAGGCCGATTCTTAGATTATAGTGAGCACGCCTTAAGAGGTCTGTCATGAGTAGCGTAGTACACACGTCCGCGATCCGGTCGTTTTCCATTGTCCTCCTGTTGGTTGTCATAACCTGTTCCACGTCTCCCACCGGCCGCAGCCAGGTCACCTTCATGAGCGATGAAGAGATGAACCAGATGGGAGCGGAGGCTTTCGAGGACATCAAGACGAAGACCCCCATTGAATCGGCGCCCGGGCCGAATACATACGTGCGTTGCATTACTTCCGCGTTGCTGGAAGTTACCCAGGACGATACCGGCGTGGCCGCCTGGGAAGTCGTTGTCTTCCGCGACAATACGGCGAACGCCTTTGCTTTGCCGGGCGGTAAGATCGGCGTGCACACCGGTATCCTGCCCATCGCGCGCTCGGCGGACCAACTGGCCGCGGTGCTCGGCCATGAGATCGGTCACGTGATTGCCCGCCACGGCAACGAGCGTGTAAGCCAGGCCGCCGGACTCAACGCCGCCATGGGGGTCCTCGGGGCCGTCGTGGAAAATGAAACGGTGCTCGGTGCCATGGGAGCCGGCGCGCAGTACGGCGTGCTGTTGCCGTTCGGTCGTGAACACGAGACCGAGGCGGACATCATCGGTCAGCAAATCATGGCGAAGGCCGGTTTTAATCCGGAAGCCGCCATGAAACTGTGGGAAAACATGGCCGCGGCGGGCGGGGAATCGCCGCCGGAAATCATGTCCACGCACCCGGCCCACGATACGCGCATCAAGGGCTTGCGCGATAATTTGCCGAACGTCCTGCCGCTATATGCGCAGGCCCGGGCCGCCGGCAAGAATCCGAACTGCCGTCTCTAATGCGGCTAATCTTAGTTTGTACGATGTTACGGCGTTCCCTGGTTGCCGTGCTGCTGCTCGCCGTGACGGCGTGCACGGCGCGGCCGAGCGAAGAGGAGTGTCTGCGCAGTCTGGAGAATTTTTTCCGAATCAGCACGGGCGGCATTCTGAGCGAGGCCGAAGTGCAGCGCATGGTTCAAGAACAGGACCGTGATCTCACGGCGGTCTGCCGCGAAAAGAAAAGCCGCGAGCAGGTATTGTGTGAAATCGAAGCGACGAACCTGGCGGAGCTGAAGGCGTGCGGGGCTCAGTGATCTTTTCGCCACAGAGAACACAGAGTCGCTTAAGCGGAAATCAACACCCCTGGCCCCTGCGACGGCTAACATTCCTTGATCGGAAAGCACACTTCCTGGCTGACGTTATTCCGGTCGCCGACCTTTGAATCCGAGAACGTCGCGAACCGGCCGTCCGGCAGGGCCATACAGTAGAAGTTCGCGTCTTCGTTTTGATGGTACAACGTGCCGTAGAGTCGCGGCGAGACGCCGTCCTGGAATTGCACGAGAAAGGTGAGGCCGTAGTGCCGCCGCAGTTCCTCCTCGGACGTGACGCGTTTCACCACCTTTTGCTTGAGGCCGCGGGTGGTGTCGCAGTTGTCCGGAATGCCGCGATGAAAGGTGACTGCCCCCTTTTCACTGCGGCCCGTAAAGAGGGCGCAACTTCCGGCCAGCAGGGCGAGCAGGCAGACGGCAGCCGTGTTTGCGAATAACGTGGGACGGGAAGAATGATTCATCATAAGGTTTACAGAAAAAGTACGGCGCGAAAAATCTGACAAGACCTTTCCCGTCTGCCATGAACACCGTCAGCCCCGCAGAACTCTCCGATCTCGAACGTTATGAGGATGAACTTCTCGCCCCGTACGCCATGCTGCACCGGCATCACGGCGGGCGCATTCACGGTTCCGAGCCCCATGCCTATCGCACGGCGTATCAGCGAGACCGGGACCGCGTCATTCATTCGAAGGCGTTTCGCCGCCTCGGCTACAAAACTCAGGTCTTCGTCAATCATGAGGGGGACAACTATCGCACGCGCTTGACGCACTCTCTCGAAGTGGCGCAGGTTTCGCGTAGCATTTGCGGGGCGCTGCGTTTGAACCGGGACTTCGCCGAAACCCTGGCGCTGGCCCACGACCTCGGGCACACGCCCTTCGGTCACGCGGGCCAGGACGCCCTGGACGATTGCATGCGCGAGCACGGCGGCTTCGAGCATAACTGCCAGTCCCTGCGCCTGGTCAGCGGCCTGGAAGCCCGCTATCCGGGCTACGCCGGCCTTAACTTAACACGGTCATCACTTAAGGGCATGATGAAACACGCCCGCATCTACGATGTGGACGACAGCCTGCGCGAAATTTGCAATGAACGCGGCCGGGAAGTCATGAGCCTCGAAGCCTCGCTGGTGGATCACTGCGATCGCATCGCTTACATTCATCACGACCTGGAAGACGGACTGGACTCGCGCATCCTGGAACTCGCCGAACTGCACGAGATCGCGGTGTGGCGGGACATGTATCGCGAGACCGAGGCCGCCGGCGGGGAGACGTTTCGCACGGCCCGGGAGCCGCTGCGTCTGCGCGCCGTGATCCGCCGCATGATGGACGCGTCCATCGCGGATCTGTTCGCAACGACGAAGGCCAATCTCGAACGCCTGGAGCCGCAAGATCTTACGGAAGTCCTGAACATGCCGGCCCACGATCATCCCGTGCGGTACGGCAGCGAGATGCGCGAGCGTCTGGCCGAACTTCAGCGTTTGCTGTTCAAGCGGTTGTATCGTTTCCCGCGGGTGGAGCAGATGTCTCGCCGGGGCCAGCGCATCATTTCGTTTCTCTTTCGCGAGTACGTCGAACATCCCGGCATGATGCCCGCGCACTACCAGGAACGCATTGCGGAAATCGGCGTGCATCGCACGGTGTGCGATTACGTTTCCGGTATGACCGATCGTTTCGCGGCGGAGCAGTATCGTTATCTCACCGGCGAAGAGTAAGATCAACCGGTGCGCCACCAATGACCCAGGGCATAACCCGCGAACGCCAGCAGCACGCCGCCGATAACGGACACGCCGGCGTAAACGAACGCTAACATCATCTGGCCGCGCTGTAAGAAAAAGACGATGTCCAGGCTGAACGTGGAAAACGTCGTAAACGAACCCAGCAGCCCCACCATAAAAAACAAACGCCACGCCGGATGCGCGGCGAAGGCGTCCGCGGCACCGGCGGCGAGCAGGGCGATGACGAAGGAACCGAGCCAGTTCGCGACTACGATGCCGTAGGGAAAATCGGAACCGCTTGCGCGAAGAAAACCCAGCACCGTCCAGTAACGCAGGAAGGTGCCGAGGATGCCGCCGGCGGCCAGAGCGAGATACTGCATGGCCCAGCACAGCTCTCCGGCCCTCGAAGACCAGCGGAATTTCCGTTATCGCTTTTCGCGAATGCGCCGATACAAATACACAGGGACACCGAGGAGAGAGTCATGTCGAGAAGCACCATCTACGCCGGCCGTGATACCGACGTTCATATCGAGGACATCCGTTACGAAATTACCATCAAGGCCTCGCCGGCCGCGGTGTTCGACGCTCTCGTGGATGCCCGCGTCATCGACGAATGGGGCGGCGGCCCGGCTCGCATCCAGGCCCGGCCTAACGGCCGCTATTCCCTCTGGGACGGCGAGATGTTCGGTACGGTGAAAGAGATCGAATACCCGCGCCGCCTGGTGCACACGCTCCGCGAAGCGCACTGGGACGAATCCTGCTTCGACTCCCTCGTGACCTGGACGCTCGAAGAGAACGAACGCGGCACGCTGCTCACGCTCAATCACTCCGGCCTGCCCACGCGCAAGATTCGCGAGATCCACAACGACGGCTGGGGAGAATACTTCCTGGGGCCGCTTAAAGTACATTTAGAATAACTTAGCCGCCCTGAAGAAAGTGATGGGGTAAAAGATTGCTCAAGCCTTGTTTGGGCGTCTCCTGGCCGCCAGGCCCAGGCGGCCAGGACCGCGCTTTCCGTGGCTCCGCTTCGCTGCGGTCTCGCTGCGCGAGACTGGCCTTCGGCCACCACTCCAATCGCTGACGCGAAGAGTCGAAAACATCCATAGCCCTCCAACCCAATCCAAAAAAACTCTCTTCCCTCACAACCTCTCATCCTCTCTGTAAAATCTTCCCTCGTAACCTCGGTCCTCGGAGTCGATTCCTTCTTTACACCCCCGCCCGCGACCGGCACCTGACCTTTATGCCAAAGAACGTAGCGGTCCTCGCCGGAGATTACATCGGCCCCGAAGTCATGAAGGTCGCCCTGGATGTCCTCGCGAAGGTCGTCGGCGACGACTTCAAATTCGAAGAAGCGCCCGTGGGCGGCGCGGCCATCGATGCCTCGGGCTCACCGCTACCGGATGCCACGCTCAAACTCTGCGAACAATCCGACGCAATTCTCTTCGGCAGCGTCGGCGGGCCGAAGTGGGAACACCTGCCGCCGCAGCAGCAACCGGAACGCGGCGCGCTCTTGCCGTTACGCAAACACTTCAAACTCTTTGCAAACCTGCGACCGGTTCGTCTCTACCCGGAGCTGGCATCGTCGTCGCCGTTGCGCGCGGACATCGTCGCTCCCGGCGTGGACATGCTCATCGTCCGCGAACTCACGGGCGGTATTTATTTCGGACAACCCAGGGGTCGCGACGGCAGCGGCGCCGACGAGCGCGGCTACGACACCATGGTCTACACCCGCGGCGAAATCGAAACCATCGCGAAGCTCGCCTTCGAATCCGCGGCCATGCGCAAAGGCCGCGTGACCTCCGTGGACAAGGCGAACGTACTTACGACGATGGTACTCTGGCGCGAAGTGGTCACGGAGTTCGCCGAAAAGTTCAACGCCGGCGCGGAACGCAAAGTCGAGCTGGAACATATCTACGTCGACAACGCCGCCATGCAGGTCATCTTACGCCCGTCGCAGTTCGACGTGCTGCTGTGCGGTAACATGTTCGGAGACATTCTCAGCGACGAGGCCTCGGTGCTCGGCGGCAGCCTGGGCATGCTGGCCAGCGCCTCGCTCTCCGGCGACGTCGGTGAATTCGGACTCTACGAACCCTCGGGCGGAACGGCGCCGGACATTGCCGGCAAGAATCTGGCGAATCCCATCGCGCAAATTCTATCCGCCGCGCTCATGTTGCGCTACAGCTTCGGCATGGACGCGGAGGCCAAACGCATCGAGGCTGCGGTGCAGGGGGCCATCGCAGCCGGCGCACGGACGGGGGACATAGCCGGTCCGGGAGAAACAAAGATCTCGACATATGAGATGGCCCGGGAAATCATCGGCCGACTCTGAGTTAAAGTCATTCAAGCAATCACCGCATGACAGCCGGAAAACACATGGGCCCGGGCGGCCGTCCTTATCAGGCGCTCATCTGCGAAGACAAAAAGCAGGAAGCCCAGCGCCTGCGCCAGATCCTGGAAAGCCGCGGCTATCACGTGGTGGACGTCGCCGAAAACGGCCGCGATCTACTGCGCATGCTCGAAGAACATCGCGGGAAGATCGACTTCGTCATGCTCGACATCATCATGCCGGTCCTCGACGGCTACGCGGCGTTCCATGAAATGATCGAACAAAAGCACAGCGTGCGTACGATCTTCCTGTCCGTAGAAAATTCGAAGGCCGTCATCGAAAGCCTGCTACGTCTGGGAGCGGCGGAGTACATTACGAAACCCTTTGATCGCGACAGCGTGTTGCAAAAGGTCGAAAAGGCCCTGACGAAGAAAGCACCGGTTTATGAGTAAGAAGTTTCACTCCGAGGACCGAGGGGCCGGTTTTTTTGGGGAGAGTGATCGTACTGCGAACGTGTTCGGGCTATGAAGGCTTTTGATTTCTGAATCAGGACAGTCGAAGCGTGCATAGCCAGTACGCGTTCAGACTCAGACCACCCTCACAATCTTCGCCTCGGTACCTCGGTCCTCGGCGTAAAACCAATCTCAGTCCTTCCGGCGTTTGCGGAAATCCACTTCGATCACCCGCGACTCGTCGCCGGGCTTGCCCTTGTCTTTCGAAGCCGTGCGCTTGCCGCCGCTTTTCGCCGCTTTGTCCGTGGGGAAGGACTGCACGTCACCGTCTTCTTTCTTCGAAGCGGAGTTCGATTCCCCGGCTTTCGTTTCGTCGCCGGCGCTCTCTTCTTCCGGGGACGGCGTCGCCCATTGCATAATCACCTGACCGCCCTTATCGAAGACGCGGCCGATGCACTCGTACGGGATCTGCACGCCTTCCCAACGATTGAACTGCAGCTCGCAGTACAGAAAGTCCTCGTCCCAGGAAAGATGGCGCGTGCTGTAGGGACCAAAGACCAGGACGATGCCTTCTTCTTTTTCCCGTTCCTGCAAACCGCGCGTGCCGATGACCAGGCGATCGTGGGGCATGCAGTGAATATAGAACGTGTCGCAGTGCTGAAACATCACGTCGAGCACGGCCTTTTTCAGCACGCGGTTCTGAGTTAGGATTCCTTCGTCGTCAGCCATGGTTTTGTTCCCGGAAGTACCGGAGATGTGTTACACGATGCGGATCGCGTTCAGGTTGCGTCCGCGGTCGCCGCGCCGGTGGGAAAAGAAACTGGAGTTGGCCTCGTAGGTGCAACCATCCGACAGCGGTTCCAGCCATTCCACTGCAACGCCGTCGTCTTTCAAGTGTTCCCGGCCCCCGGCACGTAAAAAGTCCTGTCGATGCATCCGGAATTTGCGCAGGGCTTCCTCGACCTGTAGCCGTGCCTCCGCGGCCAGATCCAGGCGAAACTTTTCCGGACTGCGCTGTGGGTCCAGTCCGCCCGGACGTACCTGGGTAAAATGCCGGGCGACATCCTCGCCGACCTCGTAGAAATCCCTGCTGATGCACGGCCCGACCCAGACGCTGCCGCTGATCCTGGTCCCATTCGGGAACATACGGAGCACCCGCCCCAGGGTTTTGCCGATGATGTGCGCGTGCATGCCGCGCCAGCCGGCATGAATCACACCAACGAAGGTTCCTGCGCCCTCATCCGGAGCGCGGAGCGCAAAGAACAGCGGCAGGCAGTCGGCAGTGCGCACGACGAGCAAGATCCCGGCGTCATTCGTGAAGAGGGCGTCCGCTTCGGCAAAATGGGCCTGATGAAAGGCCTTATGCAACTCCTCCGCATTATCGAAAACGCGCACACTGGTTTCGCCATGGACCTGTTTTAGAAATACGATGCGTTCTTCCGGAACGCCGGTATGCTCCGCGAGCCAGCGGCGTTCCCGGCGGCGCTGCTCGTCGGCATCGGCCTCCGGCGGCTCCCCGAGTTCCGGCTTTGCCGCGGTAAAGGCATCCACTCCGGGTTCACCGGGTAGATCATACGAAATCATAGCGAATTGCCGGAGTAAAGATCGTGAGTGCGCTGGAGTTCGGCTTCCTCTTCCAGAGAAAGCACGTCCTGAGGCACCAGGTACTTATGCAGCGCGGCGCCATTGTCTTGATCGGCGGAACCGTTCAGCGCAGCCACGGATTCGATGACCCGTCCCAGGAGCCCCAGGAACGGGACCGTGGGCGCGGTGTTTAAGTCGAGGCGACGACCGGACGGAGCGGAAGTCCCGTCCGGCACCTGCGTGTTCTGGAGATCGAAGCGGCGCGGGTAAAGATAGAACGCCAACAGCTTGCGGCCTGGCGAGTAGATGTGCGTGAGCAGGTAGCGATCGCTCCGGGCGAGTTCGGGGATGAGGATGATTTCCTGGACCCCGCGAAAAAAGTCGGGCGGGATCTCTCCGTCCGGCGCGGTCGACGCTCCGGAGGACATGGCCATGCTCAGACGATGGGCGAGCTGGTCCGGCGTGTAGGTGCAGTTCTGTCGACGTCGCGTGAGGCGTTCCCGGGACCGCACGCGCAGTCGATACCGTCCGGCGCGCAGAATGCGTGAGTGCAGGCCCTGAGAATGGTCCTGGAAGTCTTCCAGCTTTTCGCGGATGCGATCTTCGAGTTCGTGCTGATCGAACGGGTTGTCGCCGGTCTCGCTCATGCTCTTGCGATAATAGCGAGATGGGGGCGCTCGTAAATCGATTTTTTGTAGGCCCGGCGCACCCCGTGGCGACGCTGGTACCGTGAAGTTTGCGGCACACCTGCCATATCCCGGCCGACCGGCCAATCGCCGATTGCTCAAGATCTGCGGCAACCGTTTTGCGGAGGACGCCTTTTTGGTGGCCGCCGCCGGCCCGGACCTCATGGGCTGGATCTTTTCGCCAAAGAGCCCGCGGCGCATTCCCGTGAACCTGGCCGCGCGCCTGATCCAGACGCTGCGCCGGGAGCATCCGTACATTCGTCACGTCGGGGTCTTTGCGCGGAACAGCGTGCCGGAGGTCCTGGGCATCGATGCGGCCCTGAGTGAACCCGACGGCCGGCCGCTGCTGGACTTTTTGCAGATTGTGGAGGGACCTGGTTTTCTCTCAGTCATCGCGCAGCATGGGCGATTCTTTGATCGCATTCTGCCGGTACTGCGCGTGTCCCGTCCGTTGACGGACCTGGACTTCGCCGCCCTCGGGCATCATGCCCTGTACTTGATGGATGCGTACGTCCCGGGCCGGCCCGGGGGAACGGGGCGGAGACTCGCGCCGGAGTTCGTCGCGCATGTCCGCCGGCCCTATCTCCTCGCGGGGGGATTGAAACCCGACAACGTTGCCGAAGCTCTGCGATTGTCCGGGGCCGCCGGCGCGGATGTGAGCTCCGGCCTGGAAATTCCGGGACTACCCGGGCGCAAAGATCCGGCGTTGGTTCGCGGTTTCGTCGCGGCGGTGCGGGGGATATAAACTTCTTCTATCCACATCCTATCCACGCACTTCAAAATGTTCACAGTGCCCGTTGAATACTTGCGCTCCCATCGTGCGGCGTTCATGCTGTCCGGATTACGTCGCATTCAAGAATTATGGCAGCAGCACAGAAATCAGCAACGCGCAAATCCGCATCGTCGAAGAGCAGCGATCCCCTCGATACGCCGTTCATGCGGCAGTATCTGGAACTCAAAGACCAACACCCGGACGCGATTCTCTTTTTTCGTATGGGGGACTTCTACGAACTCTTCCTGGAAGATGCGGAAATTGCCGCGCCCATCATGGACGTCGCGCTTACGAAGCGCCAGAACGAAATCCCCATGTGCGGCGTGCCCCATCACAGCACCGAAACTTACATTGCCCGACTGTTAGGCCGCGGCAAACGCGTGGCCGTGGCCGAGCAGGAGGCCGACCCGGAAAACCCGAAGCTCATGCGGCGCGTGGTGCGGCGGGTGATCACCCAGGGCACCGTGGTCGAAGACTCGCTCCTGGACGGGGCGGGGCATAACTTTCTCATGAGCGTGGTGCCGAACGAAGAGTGCGACGGCGCCGGCATCGCCGTGGCGGACGTATCCACCGGCGACTTCTTTTGTTTCGAAACGCAACCCTCGGGAACCGGCGAGCCCCGTGCCGACTTTACCCAGGCCCTGCGCGACGCGTTCTCGCACTACGTGCCCCGGGAAATTCTGGTGCCCACGGATTTTCTTAAGTTCGCGCAGAATGTCTTTAGCGAGAGCCCTGGAGCCTGCGTACCCGTCGAGGACTGGCGCGCGTCGCCCACCGAGGGCCGCCGGCAGATCGAACAGAAGTTCGCAACGAAGTTGAAGGGACTTGGATTCCCGGAGGACGCCGAGCGTTCCCCGTTACCGTCCCTCGGCGCCGTTGCCCTGGTCTTGCACTACGTCAATCGTACGTTTCCCAACGACGACGTGCAACTGAGTCCGCCGGTCTTTCGCAGCGTACGGGATCGGTACATGGTCCTGGACGAACAGAGCATTCGTAATCTGGACCTGGTTTCGAATGCCGTCGAGGGCGGCGCGTCCCGTTCGCTCTACGGCGTGCTGGACCAATGTCGTACGCCGGTGGGTAAACGTTATCTGAAGCAAAGTTTACTGGCGCCGTTGCTGGATGCCGAAGAAATCGCGCGGCGACAGGACATCGTCGAGGTCTTCGCCGAACGCCTGGGGCTGCGCGAGAATCTTACGGCCGGGCTCGGTCAGGTCTACGATCTGGAGCGCGTGCTTTCGCGCACGGCCGCCGGTCGTGGCGCCCCCCGGGACTTCGCGGCCCTCACGAATACGGTGCGGGCCGCGGAAAGTCTCGGCGGTCTGTTGAACGCCGCAGCCGGGGAAGATGCGGAACAACTGCGGGGTCTGATCAGCGTACCCGGAGAGCTCATGCAACTCGCGGTGCACTTCGAAGAGCACATTGTCGACGAACCGCCGGCCGTTCTGGGTAACGGCCCGCTGATCCGGGCCGGAGTGGACGAAGAACTGGACCGCGCCCGCGAGGCCCAGGAGCGCGGCTCGCGCTGGATCGCCGACTTCGAAAAAGAAGAACGCGACAAAACCGGCATTACGGCCCTGCGCGTGAAGTACAACAAAATCCACGGCTACTTCATCGAGATCAGCAAGGGCCAGGCCGACCAGGCCCCCGGCGATTACGTGCGGCGGCAGACTTTGGTGGGCTACGAACGTTTCACCAGCGATCGCTTAGAAGAACTTCAGCGTACCTTACTGGAAGCCGACGAGGTCATCACCCGCGTCGAGGGCCGCCTCTTCCGCGACCTGGGGCACCTGATGCTGCAACACACCGACGCCCTGCGCCGGCTCATGCGATCCATCGCGCACCTGGACTTTCTGTTGAGCCTGGCCCGGTGCGCGGTGAGCGGCAACTGGGTGCGCCCGGAAATGTTCGCCCTGGACGAGGATGGTGCCGCCGGCGAGCTCGTAATCCGCGACGGCCGGCATCCGGTGGTCGAGAAGTTTCTGCCCACGGGCGACGCCTTTATCCCGAACGATTCCATTATGGATACGACGGAGCGGCGTTACGCGATCATCACCGGGCCGAACATGGCCGGTAAGTCGACGTACATCCGGCAACTCGGCCTCATTCAACTGCTCGCGCAGATCGGTTCGTTCGTGCCGGCGGCCGGAGCGCAGTTGCCCATCGTCGATCGCATCTTTACGCGGATCGGCGCCTCGGACAATCTGACCCGCGGCGAGTCCACGTTCTTCGTGGAAATGCTGGAAACCGCGCGGATCCTGAATCAGTGCAGCCCCCGTTCGCTTGTGATCATGGACGAGGTCGGTCGCGGCACATCCACGTACGACGGCATCTCGTTGGCCTGGGCCATCACGGAATTCCTCAGCGACGACGCCGGTCCGCGGCCGCTCACGGTCTTCGCGACGCACTATCACGAACTCACGGTCCTGGCCGAGCGCGAGGGTGTGTTCAATCTTACCATGGACGTTCAGGACACCGGCGACCGCGTGATCTTTCTGCACAAGGTCAAAGAGGGCGCCGCGGACCGCAGTTACGGCATCCACGTTGCGAAACTCGCCGGCCTGCCGGAGTCGGTGCTAACCCGCGCGAACGAAAAGTTAGCGGAGTTGGAGTCGGATCTGGATCGCAATCGTGAAGAAACGCGCAAAGCGGCCACGACGGCCCGGCGGCGGAAGATGGACGAGGACGCGCAGGGCGAGTTGTTCGGTTGAGTCCGTCAGCTGAGGCAGGAGAGGGTGAGAGCGTCCTTGGTGGGATTCAATCTCTACGAGAAGGTGAACTCGAAAGAATCTCGATATTGAATTCCCGGGCAGTATTTTCGGAAAAGCTTTGCCAGTTCTACTTCAATATCTCCGGATGGATTCCCAAGTCTATAGTATGAATGGAATGGTTGATAATGTGTTTCTAAAAGAGAGCGCTCCGAGTTGGTGATTTTTTCGTTACTCAGAATCTCCTTCATCATTTTGAGACTGATACGGACAGGAATTTCTCCTGGCCTCAGTTTCGCCTGCTTGACTGAAACTTGTGCTTGAGTCGTATACGTGCCTGAGCTATAGAGTTTGCGCCGGGCGTTGCTGACGATCTTTAACAATTCGAGACTGAGCGCTTCTGCAAGAAACGGCGAATACATGAACATCTTTGATTTGCCACTCGAAGAGTCTAAATATCGAATGTCGGCAAAATTGATGTGGCTTATCTGATCCAGCATGCTCTGACCATCCTGACTCAGACTGCCCCGAATGTTTAGCTGCAAATCATTGACTATGGCTTGAATATTGTGTCCATAGTTGCGAATCTCTCTGGGCGGTTTCTTCGGCTGCTCTATCGCGAGAAGCATTTTGAGCGATTTCTCAGTGAACGCCATAAGATGCTGTATTTGAGTGGTAATATCAGGCCATGGCAAGCTGTCCGTAATCCCGCTGCCATTCGCATTCGTTTCGATTGGCATACTCACATACATGGATAGATTTTTGCTATCAAGGATGTTCTTTTTTATGTAGTGATAGTCGTAAAGGGCTGCCATGTAGAGTCGATCAATATGGTTCATTAGAGCACCGTGGGGTTTTCAGAGGCATACCAGGCGTAAGTTATGCCAGCTTTACAAGTCTTTTCTGATCCTCCGGCAGGCTGCTAAAGACGTCGAAGTATCCTGCGATTTCACGGTGCTGGTCCAGAGTTCGCCATGCGCGGCGAAGATTCGCACCGATCAGTGATCCAATGTTTGACGCGTGGATGGCCAGGCATTCGCGTATGCTGGTAGCTTGCTGCTTCGGCTGCGGGTGATTGCAAACATCCACTCGCCTCCGATTAAGCCGCTCCCTCCGCAAAACGGCGGACAACTCCACGAATGTCCGCCGTTTCGCAGGACGTCGTCCATCAGTCAGAACCATCGTCGCGCACTCGCCGGACATTCTTTGCGCGGTCCCATCAAACGCCGACCAAATGCTAACTTTTTCTGAACTTTTCTTAGCGAGTTCGTGAATTTCGCGCGATGTTGCTTGACGATCTCCCTCGCTGCGCTCTCACGAGTGTATGAATTATATTAATGTTTATGCGAAAAGAATAATTATAATTCAAGTCGGGTTTTGTATGATCGGCATGGCCGGTTGCCTCGACTTGTTGAAGGGCGGCGGCGGTGACAGTGCAATCGATGCTACCGCGGCGCTGCCGCTTCTATTCCTGGGCGGCTCCGGAGCACAGCCCCTGGATGTCGACGGGGACGGCATCAGTGACGGCAACGCGTACGACAGCAACGGGGACGGTGTCCTCGACGCCGTCGCGTGGACGTTGACTCCGGGCAGTGTTTCGGCCTTACTCGATTTGAATGGAGACGGTACCTTCGATGCGATCGACGTAAACGGAGACGGGAGCGGCGAGGCATTCTTGTGCGAGCGCGGCGGTCTCACAAGCGAAGTCGATTGCGGCGGCTCTCCGCTCAGTGTAATCGCCGGCGGCTTTGATGCGGACGGCGACGGTGTCGTGGACATTAGTTTTCAGAGTTCCAGTACGACCGATTCGACGACAGACTCCGGCGGCGATTCCGGCGGAACTCCGGCCACTCCCGCGGCGAAGTTCATCTTTGTTACCGACCTGTCCTGGAACGGCAACCTCGGCGGTTTGTCCGGCGCCGATGCGAAGTGCAACGCCGACGCGGCGAAACCGGATAGCTCCACCTACAAAGCCCTGGTCTACGGGAACGCCGCGCTCGCAGCCAGCCAGGAGTACAAACGTACCGACGGCACCGTCGTGTTTACCACGGACGCCTCCGCGAACGTGCCCGCATCCATCGATGTCGCGCTGGATACTTCCGCCGTGAAGCGCGCGTGGACGGGGGAGGCGGGGAACGACTGCAACGCCTGGACCACGGCCGGGGCGTTTATGGGTTCCCCCTACGGACGCACCGGTCGCTCCGATCTCAGCACCACGTCCTGGTTTGCGGCCACGATCGATTCGTGCAACTTTCTGAACTTTCGGCTCTATTGTGTGGCTCAGTAACTTTTAGAAAGGCACATCTAAGATTGTTCGTAGTGACAGTAGAGACGTTCCCGGCGATCCATGCGCCGATATACGCAACCGTCGTCCAGGATTTCGGTGTTGCGGTAAACGCGGCGTTCGTCGCGCCGCAGATAGGCGGGGCAGAAGTCCCGATCCCGACTGCCGCTGCTCGTAAATCCGTTCAGGGATCGCCGGCCCCGGGCGCCGGGCCGGTAACCGCAGCCGCCCTGGAACACACCGGCTGCCTCCTGCCATTCCGGTTCCCGGCGCAGGCGAACCAGTTCGTAGAGCAGGGTTTCACTCAGTTCCAGGCGAAAGTCTTCGTCACGGCGGCGTGCAAGTTCCGATAGCATGTGTTCAATCACCGTTGCGCCTTCCTGTTCCGCCGTCCGGCGAAACAGCATGGAGCGCAGGGTATTGGCGCGTACGGTTTCGATGCCTCTGCCCGTGGGAATCCAGTAGAAGGGCGTTCCTGTGGGGAGTTCGTCCCGGAGCGTTCGCAGTTCTCGCCGATCGCCCCAGGCATCGCCGGGACGCAGGACCATCATCGCATCGAAGGTGCCTCTGCGTTCGAGGAATACCTGGAGCGCCGGCAGCAGTCGTCGCCCGTCTACCACGAGTAGCCGTTTACGATAGCCGAGGCGCGCGGCCGCCGCGTCGAAGGCGTCGGCCGGAGCCGGTGGTTCGGCGTTAGCATTGCCGCGGTAAGTCATGACGTTGTAGCCGCCGGCCTGTAGCTGCGACACAACATCGTCGAGTTCACGGGTTCCGTCTGCGGTGGTGGGCAGATAAAAGAACATGTGGTCCAGTCCGGGACGGCGCCGCACATAGTAGCCGCTGCTTTCGTTGCCGCTGGTCCGCAGCCATTTTCGCGCATCGCCGGTGTTGCCCGGCTCCGGTGCGGATAGATCGAGGCAGGCCGGGGCGGTTCCGGCGGCGGCGCAGACGAGCAGCACGAGGATCGCGTGATTAAGTTTTAGACAAAGAAACTTAAGGATCATTTCCGGCGCACAAGCAGGATGGTCATATCGTCCGGCAGCGGCTCGTCCTCCCGGAAACGGTCGACGGCCTCGCCGAGTCCCCGGTGAATTTCCTGGAGCGGAGCCGACTGATGTTCCTGAACGTAGCGCATCATGCGCTCTTCGCCGAAGAGATCCTCGGCGGCGTTCTGGACCTCGCTGTAACCATCGGAAAAAGCCAGCAGCAGATCGCCGGGATTCAGTTGCACCTCGCCCTGGCGAAAGGGGATGGGCGCGAGACCCAACACCGGCCCGGTGCGTTCCAGTTCTTCGGACTCACCGTTCGCGCGAATGACGAAGGGCGGCGGATGTCCGGCCACGACATACTTACACGAACTGCCGTCGGCGGCGATGCGCAGGGCGAAGACCGTAATGAAACGGCCGACGACGAGGGTGTCCGTGAGGTGTTCGTTGAGTTTGTTGAAGAGCGTTTCCAGGTCGTCGTCGGTTTGCGATAGAAGATGGTAGCCGGTGTGAAAATCTGAAACGATCAGCGCCGCGGGCAGACCCTTGCCGGAGACGTCGGCCAGGACCGCATCCACGCTGCCGTCCGGACGCCGGATGTAGGTGTAATAGTCGCCGCCGACTTCTTTGGCCGGAGTGGAAGAGCCGTAGATTTCGTAGCCCGCGGGATCGGGAACGCTTTTCGGGAACAGGTTGCTCTGAATTTCGGCGCAGAGTTGCATCTCGAGATCGAAGGCCTTTTGTTGCAGACGCAGTTGGTGCAACTTCGCGTTCTGAATCGCCAGCGCCGCCTGCCGGGCGAAGCCTTCCACCAGGGCTTCGTCGTCGCTTTCGAAGGTGAGATTGCCGCGGCGGTTCATGACCTGCACGGTGCCGATGATGGTATCGTCCGCGACGAGCGGGGTGCAGAGATACGCGGTGGTGGTCTGTCCGAGAGCGTGATCGATTTTTTCGTAGAAACGTTCGTCGTTGTGGATATCGTCCACACGTTCGGTTTTGCCGGTGAGGGCGACGGTGCCGGCCACACCCTTGCCCAGGGGCACGGAAAGGTTTTTGAGTTTGTCGAAGTTCGGGTCCGTGCTTTCGAGGAACTCGAGGCGGGTGCCCTCGTCGTTGATGAGCGCGATCGAGGCGATCTCCGCGTCCAGGAGTTCGCAGGCGGTGACCAGGGTATAGTGGAGAACCCTCTCCAGATCCAGGGAGGAATTCAAGAGCGAGAACGATTTCACCAGGGCGCGGAGTCGTCGCAGCTCGGTGACCATCGCGTCCGGCTCCATGCTTTCCGGTGGTTTTTCATTTTCGCGGGTATTCATTCGTTGTCGGTTCCGCGCAGGGAGGGGGGCACGTAGTAGACTTGCGCCGAGGCCACCTGCACCAGTTCGTGCGTTTCAAGGACGTATGCTGACAGACCACGTCCGTAGACGCAACCCGAATCCAGGCCGAAAGTACGCTGGCGCAAATTCAAACCCGCCCGGGCCCAGTGGCCGTAGAACACCGGGCGCGCGCCCTCGTAAAAATCGTACCACGGCGGATTTTCAGGATCGTTCATGTTTTTACCACTGCCGTCCCAGGTGCGGATGTTCAGGAGCACGCGCGGCTCCGTATCTTTCGGATGGGTATGCGGCTGCAGGCCGGCGTGCACCGCGAGAAAGGTGTCTTCCTCTATGAACAACGGTCGTTCTTTAATCCAGCGGTGTCGTTCGTCGCCGAGTTCCCGGCGCATCTTTCCGAAGTGTTCCGAGGTCGGATGATGTTTCAGATACTCGTACTCGTGGTTGCCCATGAGGCACTCGAAACCCTGTTCCATGACGAAGGCCACCGTACCCGCGGAGTCCGGACCACGGTTGATGAGATCGCCGAGCATGATCACCCGGTCTTGCGCGGACACGTCCAGGGTGCGGATCATTTCGCGCAGTTCGGCGGAACAACCGTGCACGTCACCGATGAAGATCGTACGACTCATGATCCTATATCCAGTCGACCGGATTGCGCAGCACGTTCAGGATTTCTTCTTCGCGCGAACCCGGTTCCGGTTCGAAGTTGTAGTGCCAGGCCACCAGGGGCGGCAGCGACATGAGGATCGATTCGATGCGTCCGCCGGTGCGCAGCCCGAAGGTCGTGCCGCGATCGTAGATTAAGTTGAACTCCACGTAACGTCCGCGCTTCCAGAGCTGGAAGTTGCGCTCCCGCTCGCTGTACTCGAGGCCGCTGCGTCGTTCTACGATCGGCACGTAACTTTCCAGGAAGTTCCGCCCGGCGTCCCGGCTGAAGGCGAAGACTTCTTCGTGCTGATCGTCCAGGTAATCGTAAAAGATGCCGCCGATCCCGCGGGCCTCTCCCCGATGTGCAAGATGAAAGTACTCATCGCACTGCATTTTGAGTGTATCGTAGTCCACCACGTCGCGGTGTCGATCGCAGGCGTGTTTGTAGGCGCGATGGAACTGTCGCGCGTCCTCCGGATAGAGATAGTGCGGGGTAAGATCGGCACCGCCGCCGAACCAGAGCCGCTCCGGTTCCTCCGCGGGCCCGCGCCGGATGATGCGAAAGTTCGCGTGCACCGTGGGTACGTGGGGATTGCGCGGATGCAGGACCAGGGAGATACCGCTGGCCCGAAACTCTCGCGATTGGCCGGGCATTTGCGCCGCGAATTCCTCGGTGAACGTTCCATGCACGTCGCTCCAGTTCACGCCGCCTTTTTCAAAGATGCGTCCGTCGGCGAGGACCCGGGTGCGACCGCCGCCGCCGAGTTGCAGTCGAGAACTGCCGTCGCCCTGCCAGAGGTCTTCCTGGAACTGCGCGGGCGCCGTTTGCTCCGAGATGCCGGCGTCCACTGCCTGGCCGGGAACGTGAATGCCGGCCTCGCGCTCCAATCGCTCCAGCTCCGTCGTGATTTCCTCCTGGAGGTCGCGATAAAATGCGCTTGCGGTATCGAAAAATTCGTCGAAATTCATATCAGCAATGAAGCGAGATCAAGATCATCATACAGGCGTCGTCTCGAAAACGAAAAATTTTTCAGCAACAACCCGGCTATTCCGAAACGGACCCTTTGCCGGCGTTCTCATCGCTGCGCTGCTCGGCAGCGCATGTTCAACCGAAATCAGCAACGATCGCGCGGATCGGGAGCTGCTGGTCAACGAGGCCTTGGCCGCCACACTCTCCTCGACGCCTTTCGTCGCCGTGTATCCGTCTTCGGGTTCCGTGTCCGTCGGCGGTTCGGCGAATCGCACGTTTTCCTACACGCCGGGCTGTAGCGGCGCGGCCGGCAATACGGCGTACTGGTTTGCGGTAAAACCGGGCAGCGCCACGAAGGTCCTCTTCTATTTTGCGGACGGCGGCCTCTGTTTCGATGCGAAGAATTGCTTCGGCAACTTTACGAAGACCTACTATCACACCCACGATTTCTACGTGCCGTGGTACATCGATCTCGAAAAACCAGGCGGCTTTTTTGCCGAGACCTCGGATACTTCCGTGAATCCGCTCGCGGACTGGACGATCGTCTACATGCCCAATTGTACCGGCGACGCCTTCATGGGCAACAACAGCTCCGCCGCTTATACGAACACCACGACGGGCGTCACGGAGACGATCCGTCACTCCGGCTTCGACAATTTCCTGGCCGGCCTCGACTACCTGCAGGGCAACTACCCCGGTGCAACCCAGGTCCTGGTGGCCTCGGAGGGTTCCGGGTTGTTCGGGGCGATCCTCGGCTATCCGTACGTCAAAGAATTCTATTCCAGTTCGGATGTGAATTTCCTGGCGACCTCCTTCGTCGGCGTCCTGGATTCGAATCTGGCCACGAGCATCCGTTCCAACTGGTTGCCGGCCAACGGGATTCCGACCTGGATCTTCGCGGATGAGGATACCTTCTTTTCGAATTCGATTCCCGGCATGGTCAACACCATCGCCGGCACGTACACCACACAGCGCTTTGCAATGTACTCCACGGCCTACGATGCGGAGCAGACTTACATCTACAGCCTTTCCCTTGATACAACCGGCACCCCGTACGTGGACTTACCCGGTCTCTGGGGTTCGCCGGATCTTGTGAGTGATGAGCGCGTGTGTACGTTTAACAGCACCGCGGCGGGTCTCATGAACAACAACACCGGCCAGTCGAACTTTCATTACTACTTTGCTCCGGGCGAAACGAGCGGCATCCTGGGAGAGTCGTACTACTCGACGATGTCCTCGAACGGTACGGCCTTTTCGACCTGGGTCACTCAATTCCTGAACAACGACTCTGCCTGGACGTCCATCGGCTGCACCGATTGCGGCGTGCCGCTTTCGAACTTCACCGGCACCACGTTGCAGTGTAATTAGACTCCGAGGACCGAGGGACCGAGGTTGGTGTGGAGAGCTATCGTGATGAGCCTGTGTTCATGCTATGAATGCATCCAACTCTTTGATTAGAGAACCCTGGCATTCATAGCTCGCAAGCATTCAGACCGAAATAACCCTCCGAAAAACCTCGGTACCTCGGTCCTCGGAGTCCAAATCAATCTCACACCACCACAATCGAAGTCGCCGCCCGCCGCAAACGATCGTTGATGGCCCGGCCGAGGCCGGACTCCGGTAACGTCTCGGCCACGATCAAACCGTACTCACCGTCGTCGATGCGTTCGAAAAAAGAGAACAGGTTACGCGCGGCCTCGAGCAGATCGTGATCCGGCGATAGATTGAACGCCGCCGCGCAGTATTCCGGCACGGACCGGCTGCCGTAACCGAGGTATGCGACGGCATTGCGGCCGGGATTGAGCCGGTCCACCGCCGCTTCAATGCGCTCGCGTTCTTCACCGCCCGTACCGGCGTCGCCGGAGATTAAGAGCAGGGGCACGCCGGGAGCGTAGTGCGAGGACAACTGTCCCGGTGATTCGATGGTTTCGAAGATGGCGCCCGCCGCCTCACTGCGATCGCCGGTATCGCCGGCGGCTTCCTGTCTTTCGATGACGTCAAAGCCCCGGGCCCGGAGGACTTCCTCGGTCACACCACCGGGGCGCAGAATTTCCAGGCGCGCGCCGTCGCGCACGGCCACCACCGTGGACTCCACGCCGATCTCGCAGGGACCGCCGTCGAGAACACCGGCCACGGCATCGCCGAGATCGTGCAGCGCCATGGCCGCCGTCGTCGGCGAGCGCCGGCCGAAACGATTCGCGGAAGGGGCCGCTAAGGGGCGATCACAAGAAGTTAGCAATTCGTTGAGCAGCGGGTGCCGCGGGACGCGAAAGCCGCACAGCGGCGAACCCGCGGTGACGATGCCGGGAATACGGCCTTCGTGCGGAAGCAGTACGGTGAGCGGGCCGGGCCAGAATTCCGCCAGGCGTTCGGCGATATCCGAGTGTCGCGCGTAACGAAAGACGGCGTCGGCGTCGGGCAGATGGCAGATGATGGGATTGAACCGCGGCCGGCCCTTGGCTTCGAAGATGTGCGCGACGGCGTCCTCGTTCAGCGCGTCGGCGGCCAGGCCGTAGACCGTTTCGGTGGGCACGATGACGAGCCGGCCCGCGCGAATGCACTGTGCGGCCTGGCGCACGCTGAGTTGTGGATCGGTGCGGCTCACGTTCGTCCACCGATGCAGCAGCACGTTATTCCGGCAACATGACGGCCTGGAGCATGGGGCCGCTCAGGGTCCGTCGTGCTTGTTCGAGTACGTCGTCGACCGTGATGGAATCGATTTCGCGGAGGGCCTTCGAGACGGGGTTCTCCGTTTCGCCGCGCAGAAAGGGGACACTGATCATGCTGCCCATTCCGTTGGAGGTCTCCGACTTCGCCGCGATCGAAGTACGCAGCGATGCCTTGCCGCGTTCCAGGCGGTCGACGCCCAGGGGCGTGTCGCAGATCCGTTCGATTTGTTGCAGGACTTCTTTGTGCAGATCGTCGAGTTCGTTCGGCGCGATGCCGCAGGCAATGCCGAGAACCGCGAAGGGATTGTTGCGCATGACGAACGAATAGATGCCGTAGCAGGACATGCCCAGTTCTTCGCGCACGCGCTCGAAGAGCAGCGCCGAATCGTTGCCGCCGAGCAGGTAACACATCATGTCTTCTTTGTAGCGATCCGGATGCATGGGCGGCAGGGCCGGAAAATACAACTGGTAATAAGCTTCCTGAATACCCGGCTTCGTGAGCTGGATTTTTCCCGCGCTGACGTCCGCGCTGCGCGTCGGCGGTGCCTCGGTGGCCGGCGTCGGTCCGAAGAGGTCTTTGACGATGCGATGGACGGTCTCCTCGTCCACGCCGCCGGTGATGCTGATCATCATGTTGTTGCCGCCGTAGTAGCGATCCTTGAAGGCATGCATGCCCTCGACGGTGGCGCCGCGGATCGTTTCCTCGGTACCGATGATGGGATGATAAACATCGCCGAAGAACTTTTCCAGCGAACGTTCGCCGAGAAAGGAGTCCGGATCGTCCTCGCGTTCGCGGTACTCGCTCAGGATGGGATTCAGTTCTTTGGCGAACTCGTCCGGGGGAAACAGAGGATTGCGGTACATGTCCGCGAGAATGTCGAAGCCGAGGGAGAAGTGATCGTTCAGCACGGTGATGTAGTAGACCGTGTGATCGTACGTGGTGTAGGCGTTCAGTTTGCCGCCGATGTCGTTGGCCGCGCGGGAGATGCCCGTGCCCGTGGGACGTTTCTTCGAGCCCTTGAAGAACATGTGTTCGAGGATATGGGCCATGCCCATGTTGCTCTTTTCCTCCGCCGCGGAGCCGACGTTCGTGAGGATTTGAATGTTCGTTAAGAAGCTTTCGTTGTGATAGTGCAGCACACGCACGCCGTTGATTTCGTAGAGCTGCGGGTCTTTCGTCGCGACAATCATAGAGAGTCAGGATAGCGAGACCGGCCCGCGGCGTCATGCAGGAATCGACGGTTTTTCCGGGCGCGACGAGCGCGAGAGAGCTTGCGTGACGGCCGTCGCGAAAAATTCTGACGGCATGGACTCACGCATCTTTCTCGTTCTGGCCGGCCTCAGCGGGGCCTGCGCCGTCGCCCTCGGAGCCTACGGCGCCCACGCCGTCGGCCGTGGTTCGGAGTTGTATCCGATCTTCAGCACCGCGTCATCGTATCACTTTTATCATACGATTGCGCTCGTTGCTGCGGCGCTGCTGCTCGACCGGTTAAACGGTTCCTGGGCGCGCCGCTTTCTGCTCGCGGCGGCCGTGTTGTTTGTCGTGGGCATTGTGCTGTTCGCGGGTTCGCTGTATGTAAACGCGCTCTCCGGCGGCGAATCATCCACCCGCTTCGCGCCGATCGGCGGGACCTCGTTCATTGTGGGTTGGTTGTGTTTGGCGATTGCGGGAGCTTTGAAGAGGTCATAACCAGGTTTCCCTGTTCCGGGCAATCGGGACGGGGCAGCAACTCGTAGACGTAGCCGCCTGTTTCGTGCTCGGGGAGCAGGTTTACGTAGCATGCATCCAGTCGGGATCGCGCCGCGGCAAAGTAGTGCGTGAACTCCCGGTGGTATGGGATGGCCACATACCGGGCGCCGCTCCGGCGAAAGTCTTCGATGTCCGCGAGCAGCTTCTCCTGCGCACCGGACGGTACGAACAGTACGTCGCCGCCGATGGGTACGGCCGGGGTGACGGCGAGGTAGCCGCCACGTTCGGCGAAGTAGAAGACCTCGGTGCGGGGCATGCGATCGACGTAGACGATATCGGCCTCCCCGTCCGTAACATTGCGCAATCGCTCCGCGAAGTTCGCGTAGAAGGGATCCACCGTAAGTTTCTCCGAGACCTTGATCAGTGAATAACCCGTCATGAAGACGAGCAGTACGGCGTGGGCGGCGAAGATCAGCCGGCGCCTTTTCGAAAAAAGATGCGGCACCCGATCCAGATACGCTCCCATTACGACGCAGGCCGGCACCAGAAACGGAAGCTGGTAGTACTCGTGGACCAGGTTCGGTGTGATGAACGCGATCGCGAAGCCGAGCACGGCCGCCATCCATATGTAAAAAATCCAGCGTCGGTGCGAACGAATTCGGCCGCGTCGCTGATTGGGGGCCCGAGGCTAACCGACCTGGCGTTCCCGCACAAGCCGCAGGGAATCACAGGGCGTTTTCGAGGAATCAGATGCACGTGCGCGGAGTGATGTGCGTCCCGACCAGGAGTTTCACAATCCCTCAAAGTACGTTTTATCGTACATTAGCATGGCCTTCGATACGAGCGCCCACACCTCGTCATCCGTGCCGCCCATGCGGCGGCGGAACCAGAACGTGGCCGCGTGACCGCCGTCGAAGTTCAGATCGTAGTCGTCGTTCGTGTACTCGTCCTGGTGGATGTCCGCGAATCGCTCGCGCATGGCGAGACGATCGTAGCTTTGTTTCCCGGCGTACTCCTGCGTGAGTTTTTCCAGGCGGCCGTCTTTTTGCAGATACACGTACGTCTTCGCCAGGATGCGTGCACTGCGACGCAACACACGATCGTAGATGTCCTGGTAACGCACCACGCCGTAGACGCTGTCGGTCGGCACGGGGACGAGGTTCTGTGCGGCCCAGCGAATGATGTCGGGATTGTAGTAATTGACGTCCCGGGAGTGTTCCTGGGAACCCTGGCGGGCCTGATAGAGGGGCAGATCCGCCAGTTCGGCCAGGGCCTTTTTGTATCCGCCGTAGGGGAGGGCCAGGTCCGACCGCAACGGAGCGCGTACGTTCGTGCCGGCCAGGTCTCCCATACATTGAAACCAGTGCACGTCGTAACGCAGGGTTTGCGCTCCGCCGAGAAACAGTCCGATGGCCTTGCCGCGATAGGTGAGGGGATCGGGTACGTTCTGGTCAAACATCCAGTTCGTGTCGACGTTCGCCATCATGCACGCGGCGAGAAAGGACAGTTCCCGGGGGGCCAGGCGCGAGCCCGCTTCCGCCACCGGCGGGAGGCGTGAACCGGAATCATTCAGAGCGCAGGACGTGAGGCCCACGGCAAAAATGACGAAACTGATACACAGGCGCATGGCGTCGTTTACCATTATCGTGATCAAAAGTCACCTCATTCTCCCGATGTTTTTGGCTTGCAATATGGTAAATTTCCTTCGTATACTGAAATTGTCATGATCTCTTCCAATGCAAGCCGACGACAGCACCGGTTGCTCGTGCCCGGGACCGCGCTGGGGGCGGCACTCCTTACGGGCACACTCTTTCTCGGCGGTCCGCTGCGCGCGCAGGTGGAGAACCTCGACGACGTCGACGGCAAGTACGACGCCATGTCCGAATCGCTACGTGAGTGTCCCAATCGCGGGAATCAGCCGAAGGCCGCCGACACCGGCGAACTCATCTTCTACTCCACGACCTGGGGCAACAACCCCCAGGAAGGCCAGTACCGTCAGGAAATGGAACGCTTGCTGAGCACCGAGGTAAAAAACGTAAAAGAAGCCATCCTCGATGTGGAGCAGAAGTTCAAGGAAATGGTCCGCGTCTTCCCGAACTACAAGGACAAGACCTACAAAGAAATCATTCTCGAAGATAAACCGGGCGTCTGGCGCGACGGGGTCTACGTAAACATCCTGAAGGTCATCGGCTTCCACTTCAAAGAGGACAAGAGCATCGATTGCGTCATCCTGGATTATCAAATTCGCAACATCCAGATCGAGAACCAGTGGACCCGCAAGCTCATGCGGCTCTATTACCCGAACATTCAGACGGTGGAGCTGCTGACCATCCGCCACAACTATCAGATGGGCGGGACCCTGGAAAAGACGGCCCCGGAGATTCAGCTCCGGGCCCTGCGCACCTACTTCGCGGACGTCCGGGCCGCCATCTACGTCATGGACATGGAGATCGCGGCGTACTATGATCAACGCAACAAAGTCAATTCCTGGCAGATGGGCCTTTGATTTTGATGGTTGTGTAATACTTAAGGCTTAGTACGCAGCGTTGGTGCGACGCAGCATTTTCGAGATTATCTGGTTTTTCGTTAATTTATCATTTTTGATTGTCTGATTCAGGAAATTTCCTTCGTCTCATTTCATCAAGATGAAGGAAGACGAACCAGTAGTAGATCTCGGACGCAAGCCCCGGCCGCCCCTCGAGTACATCGAGCTGATGATGAACACCTTTCTGCTGCACAAGTTTCGCGAGTGCGCACCGGCTCCCGGCAGCGTTTTCGGCGATTACGCCTCCATCGACTCCATGCATCGGAACTGAGTCCGCCGTCATTCGCCTTGCTCGCGGGCCCGCTCCGGCCGCTCAGAAGGGGGCGGACAAACGCTTGCCGCCCCGGCCCCTCTCATTTTCCTGACCCTCAACCCGTCGGAGGCCCGTCTTCCGGCCGAATCCAGCGAATAGAGAGTGAGAGCATGACGCATCCCAGTGAGGCATTATTCCCCGGCGAAAAAGAATTCCCCGTAATCGCCAGCTGCGAGCACTTCGCAGGCAACGAAAAGATGATTATGAAGGCCTTCGGCTTTCAGGACGAGAAGGGCCCGGTCTTCGACATTACCCAGGACTGCGAGGACGGCGCGCCCCAGGGTCAGGAAAAAGAGCACGCCGAAATGATCGTGCGCCTGACGAACTCCGAGCACAACAAGTTCGGCCAGGCCGGGGTGCGGATTCACGATTACTCCAATCAGTACTGGAAACAGGACGTGGACATCCTGGTCCCCGGCGCCGGCGAAAAACTCGCTTACATCACCATCCCGAAACCCACGGCGGCATCTCAGGTCAAAGAGATGATCGAGTACATCCAGGCCGCGGCGCAAAAAGCCGGCCTGAAGCGCGAGATTCCCATTCACGTCCTGATCGAAACCCACGGCGCCCTGCGCGAAGTGGATCAGATCGCGTCTCTGCCCTGGATGCAGGTCCTGGACTTCGGTCTCATGGACTTTATTTCCGGCCACTTCGGCGCCATCCCGCTTTCGAACATGAAGTCGCCGGGCCAGTTCGATCACGAACTGCTGCGCCGCGCGAAGGCGAACATGGTGGCCACGGCGCTGAGCTACGGTGTCATCCCGGCCCACAACGTAACATTGGACCTCAAGAATTACGACCAGACCCTGGCCGATGCGAAGCGCGCGCGCTACGACTTCGGCTTCCTGCGCATGTGGTCCATTTACCCGACCCAGATCGACGCCATCGTCGAGGCCATGAAGCCGGACCTCTCGGAAGTCAAGAAGGGCGTCGACGTCCTCATCGCCGCGCAGGACGCGAGCTGGGGGCCCATCCAGCACGACGGCGAACTGCATGACCGCGCGACCTACCGCGGTTTCTGGACGCTGGTGAAACGCGCGAAGACTACCGGCATCGATGTCGGACCGGAAGCCACGAAGCGCTGGTTTTCGTAGGGCGAGGGCGTCCTCTCTGAAGGCTTGAAGAAGCCTTAGTGAGGTTGAGAGATCGAGAGGGGAAGTCTGGTTGGGCTTCCCCTTTTTTGTTGGTTGTTGGATTCTTCGCGTTAGGGATGCGCAGCATGGCGCGAAGCGCCAGTCCGGAGCGTAGCGGAGGACCGCAGCGAAGCGGAGTGCGTAGCAGCCCGACGGCCCGCCGCCTCCACGGCGCGGCGGGCCGGAACGCTCAAATGAAAATCACCTTGTAATTCCCACAGTGCGTGTCAGATTTTTCCTACCATGATCGTCACCGAAGTCGACATTCAGATTCAGCGCGACCTCGCGGACGTGTTCGGCTATGTCGCCGACATGCGGAACCTGGCGCAGTGGGGCGAGGGCATCGGCAAGAGCGAACTGATCAGCGGCGAGGCCGGGAGTGCCGGGGCGGTGTATCGCTGCCACATGGGCGGTTTGCCCGTGGCCGCGTTTACCGGCGACTATGCCATCATCGAATGCACACGGCCGGGAGAACGGGGCGGCCTGATCGCTCGCTGCGCGACGACGTTTCTTGAGTTCGAAGATAGCTACGTGTTTACGGAGCGGGACGGCGGCACGCACGTGAGCATTACCGATCGTCTGCGATTGATCGGGCCGGCGGAGCGGATCGGCATTACGCAACTGCCGGTGATCGACTGGTTTCACGAGCGCATCGAAGACGGGGTCGAGGCCGCCGTGGCGCCGGCGGTGCGGGCGCAGATCGAGAAAGACGTCGCGAATTTGAAACAGTTACTGGAATCATCTTAAGCTTATGCAGGGCGATCTACTCACCTGGCCGGAGCCCGGCACCGCGCTCATTACCCTCGGCGTGGTGTTTGTTGTGCTCGTGCTCGTCGTTTTTTTTCTGACGCGCTGGATGTACCTGCGCCGCGGGCAGCGGGAAGCGCGCTGGACCGTGGTGATGCAGTACGCGTTGAAGCATCGCCTGGGCGGAAGTGACCTGCGTTTGCTGCGCCGATTCTACGATACTCTCGGCGAAGATGAGAGCATGCAGATCGTAAACAGCAAGCGTTTGTTTCACGCGAAGTTGCACGATTTCCTGGCGCGGGATGATATCGGCACGCAGCATCGGGATCGAGTACGCATTCTCGATTCGCTCTTCCCGGCCGCGGACTTTCAAGTGGAGGTGAAGGCCCTGCGCGATCTCCAGGCCGGCGAGGCGTGCAGCCTGGAGTTCGACGGTGAGACCCATCTGGCAACGATCGTCAAACAGCGCGATGAGGATCTGTGGATCTCGCTGCCGGGCTGGGAGCCGACGCGGGATCTTACGAACACGGCGGCGTACGTATACGTCTTTCGCCAGAACGTCGGCGGTTTTTTGCTCGAAGGCCGGTTGCTGCGAGTCGGTAAGGGCGTGGCGGTGTTCGGCAACGTGAGCAAAATCTCCTCGCACGGCAATCAGCATCTTATGG
This sequence comes from Leptonemataceae bacterium, assembly GCA_965227295.1. Taxonomy (GTDB): domain Bacteria; phylum Spirochaetota; class Leptospiria; order Leptospirales; family Leptonemataceae; genus JANSYA01. Next base: position 3,406,391 of record OZ245742.1, read on the forward strand.
CGGAGATCGAAGTGCCGCTGCATTTTACGCCGTGGCCGCCCTTGCCGTCGCCCGGGGAATCTTCCGGAGACAAAGAGGCAGGCCCGCGCGAACCGGTGGTGTTGCGCGGCATGTCGAAGTTGGTTTCAGATCGGGCGCTGTTGTTCTTTTTCGAAGAGGACATGCCCGATCCCTTTCATTTGCTGGAGCGCTCCGGCGAGATGTGGGAACTGGACATGACTTTGCCGCGCGGTTACGAATTCCAGTGCCGCGGCGCGATTGTACCCGGCAGCCGCGGGCGGTTCTTGTTTAAGTATGTCGACGCCACGGAAGCGCAACGGCGGCGGATCTTCGATGAGATCAAACACGCCGGTGCGAAACGAGAACGCCTGGTGTGATGATTTGCCGCAGAGACACAGAGAATACAGTTGTGGTTGGGTGAATGATGGGTCGATGGGAATTACGAGGCTGCCGGCTCGCGGAATTTTTTGATGGTCTTCAGTTCTTTCGATAGCTCGCGCTCTTTCTGTTCCAGATCGTAGTGCGCCTGGATGTTCAGCCAGAACTGCGCGGAGTTACCGAAGAATCGTGAAAATCGCAGCGCGGTGTCGGCCGTGATGGCTCGCTTGCCCTTGATGATTTCGCTGATGCGCTTTTGATCGATGCGGGTTTCTTTCGCGAGTCGATACGGCGTGAGGTCCATGGGAAGAAGGAAGTCTTCTTGCAGGATTTCCCCGGGATGAATGTCGGCGAGTTTTTTGTTCATGGGTGACTCGATGCGCTAATGATAGTCTACGATTTCGACGTAGTGGGCGTTGCCATTTTGCCAGCGGAAACAAATCCGCCACTGCATATTTACGCTGATACTGTGTTGTCCTTGCCGATCACCACTCAAGGCATGGAGGCGATTACTCCGGGGAATGCGCAAATCTTCCAGCGAGATTGCTCCGTCGAGGACAATTAGCTTGCGTCTCGCCGTTCGCTGAATATTGACCGGGAGCTTGCGCGATAGGGCGCCGTTCCAGATCTTTTCCGTTTCGGCGTCGGCGAATGACGCAATCACCCCGCATAGTGGTGTCGTGCACTAATGGTGTCAAGCACTATTAGGTAAGGCATGCCAGGACATCCTCACGATCCAGGGCGGGATATCTTAACCGATAATCGCTGCCGGTCCAGCGCAAAAGGATTACGGGACCACCGGTTCGCGGTATGCTTTGAAGCTTCACGAGCAGGACCCCGTTCACTTCCCGTAAATGCTCCCCGGATAACCTTCCGGAACCTTCACCCGAAAGTGCAGGCGCACGTTCTTCTTTTGCCGCGGCGCGAGTTTGATTTCCCATTTCAGAATTCCGGTGTTCTCGTCGTTGTTTTCGAAGGCATAACCGCCCGTCGTATCGCCGAGAATCTCCACCTGGACCTCTTCGACATCCGAAACCGGCACGCGTTCATACACGACGATCGTGCGCGCTTCATCGCTGCGGTTCGTCACGTCGACGTTGATGTCGGTATGATCAAAGCGCCCCGAGGACAGCGTGCCGGCGGACTTGCGGAAGTTGCGGACGTTGCGTTCGACCCCGGTGCTGCGATCCACGCCGAAGCCGACATCGAAGCGTGAACCAGAAGGCGTGTAATCGATTTGCGAACGACCGGTGAAACCGCTGCCCCGGTAAGCGTCCGCGGCACCGGCGAGCAACGGAAAGTCGCGGCCGTTTTTCAGGCGTGCGGCCAGATGCGCCGTGCGTTGCAGGCCGGGGACGACCCGATAGTACAACAGCTCCGGACGCTCCGAGAAACGCGCAATGGTTACGCGCCGTCCGCGTTGGTCCGACGGCGCCGTGACCTTACCGGGAATCTGAAAGATCAACGACTCGCCGCCGGCGTTGTCTTCGACGGATGCGAAACCGCCGGTTTCTCCGCCGCCTTCGCCCGGTTCCGGCTCTTCGTTTAGTACGGCCACGGATTGTTCGCTTTCCACGTAACTTTCGCGAACGTTGCCGACTTCCCGCGCTGCAATGTAGAGCGGCGTGATGGACGCGCGCCGGGCGCCGCGGGCGGGGCGCGCCGTGGAGAGGCTTAACTTCACATTATTCCAATCTTCGCCGGTCTCCTGTTTGACGTCGCCGTAGTAGGCGACCTGGACTTTGCCGTCGTCCTCGAGGTAGACGCCGTAAGCGGTGGACCAGGAAGCGCCGGTGATCACATAGCTGAACGAAACGTTCAGGTCGCGGCTTTGTTTGATGCTGCTCACGACGATTTCGACGACGCGGTACTCCCGGCGCGCGCGGGAACGCAGGTCCTCGATGCGGCTCTGGACGATCTGCATCTCTTCGTCGATGCGGGCGCGCTGTTCTTCGGCGGCCTGGAGTTCGCGTTTCGTCTTAAGGCGGCGCTCGCTCAGAAACGAAAGAGCCCCGCCCCATTTTTGGCTGTCGCTGTCGCCGGCCGCCGCGGAGTTTTCGGAAATGGCCCGGGATAGATACGCCGCGTAGCGCTCGATGCCGGCCAGGTCTTCGCGCGATCGCAGCGCCGTCTTCAGCGCTGCGTCGCGACGTTCTTCTAAGGTATCGCGCTGCGTTTCGAGCTCCTTCAGCTTCGGATCGTTGGGGCCGTTGCGCCGCTCGATGTACGAGGTCACACCCTGGATGACGACGTCCCGCGTTTTTGCGTGGGCCCGCAGCGAGTTCGGATCCAGTTTGATGCCGGCGTTCGTAAAGCGCAGCACGTGACGCCCCGGTTTCAGGCCGGCCTCGATGACCCCGGCACGCGTGACGAGCGCGCGATCCGGATAGACCAGCACCTCCCGGATGGGCGGACTGAAGTCGGTGACGGCCTCCCGGTTGCCCGCAAAGTTTGCAGGAGTAAAAGTTAGCGAGGCGCCGATAAGCAAAACGGCGGCGAGAATGGGACGGGTGTGGTTGTGTTGTTTCATGATGATTCAATCCTCGGGATGACGGCGTTGATTACCAGCGCGGGCCTCCGCGTTCGTAGAAGGAGGGCAGGACGCCCTCGGGGTGGCTGACGGTATAACGCACGATGATCTTGCGCTCCTCGCCGGGTTGCAGCTTCAGGCGAAAGCGCAGCAGGCCGGCCTTTTCGTGGCGCTCGGCCGCCATGGGTTCGATGCTCACGTCGGAGACCTTTACGCGCTCGTCGTTGCTTACGGGCAGGCGATCGAAGACGTCCAGCTCGGTGGCGCTGCGCCGGCGGTTTTTGACGGTGATGGTCACCGTGTGTTTGTATACGTAAGACGTGCTCAGTATGCCGCTTTTCTCGCGGTATTTATCCTCGGTGCGGCTGAGGCTGATGTCCTCGTTCGCTCCCAGGTGCAGCGGGAAGGGCTCTTTTTTGGAGACATCTTTCAACAGGGCCTCGCCGACGTAGTCGCGATCGTGAAAGACGGAGACCGGTCCTTCCAGGAGCGGCGTCTCTTCGGTGTAACGTACGCGGCCGGTCAGAAAGGCGAACGGTTGCTTCAGTGGTGTGGCCTCGTAGAGCAGATCGGCGCTGAGATCTTTTTCGTAGAGATAGGTCTTTCGAAAGGCGCCGTCGGAACTTACGTCTTCGGTATTGCGCGCGACGTAGCGATGGTCGTAGCCCCGGGCGGAGCGCGACGGCGGCACCAGGCGCGCGATCAGGGCGCGGTTCTCCTGCATTTCCAGAGAGCGGCGCTTGATCTTTTCGGAGCGGCGCTGTTCATCGGTGAAGTGTTTCTGGTACCGCGGACTGAGCGCGCCGATGTTCTCGATGACGTTTTCGCTGTAGCGCAGGGCGTCGTCGAAGTCGCCGCGTTCCAGGGCCCGGTCGCGGTTGCTTATGTTCTGTTCAAAATCACTTAAGAGCTTTTGCGTGGTGTCGGATTTCTTGCGGGCCTTTTCTTCTTTGATGTCCGCGAAGTTCTTTGTGTAGTAATCCTTCGAGCGACTGCGTTGTTGGTTCAGGCTCTCCTGGCGGCGTTGGGCGGCCGGGGCCAGGGGTTCGTTGGCGATTTCCTGGACCGGCATCTCGTCCGCTTCTTCCCGGGCGGACGCGAAGTCGTCGGAGGCGCCGGAGCTTACGTCGCCGTAGTTCGTTTTGTCCGCGAGGCTGCCGCGACGTTCGCTTTCCGCGGCTTCTTCGAGTTTCGCGCCGATGCGCCAGGCCCGCAGGGAAAGCAGCCGCGCCGATTCTTCCGGATCCGCGGCGGAGAAAGTCATACGCACGTTGTCCCAGTCCTCGCCGGTTTCGTTGCGCACGAGGGCGTAGGCGATCAGACGCAGCTTCGCCTGGCTGCCGGCACTACGCTCCACGCGCGCGCCGTAGACCGGAAACCACGCGGCGTTGCCGATGCGATAGTTCAATCGCAGACGCACGTCGGCCTCGCGTTCGCTGTCCACCTGGATTGTTACGCGTTTGCGTTCGTAGGATTTCGCGGAGCGGTAGCGTTCGGCGACGAAGAGGGCCACACTCAGTTCTTCGCGCGCGTCGTCGATTTTTCCGAGCAGCGTACGGGTGCGGTCGTGATTGTTCTTAAGTGATGTTTGCAAGAAGTCAAGGGTCTGTTGCCAGGCCCGCGGGTCCAGGGTGAAGGTCGGGGCCTCGCCGTTTTTCGGATTCGGCACGGTGCCCGGCTGAATGCCGCGCAGCATCTTCTCTTCTTCGCGGAGGGCGGCGTATTCATCGCTGAGTCGGCGTAAATGCGATTCGGCCTCGCGCAACAGTACCTCGGCCTCGCGGGCTTCCTCGCTCAGATAACGTTGTTCGTGGACGCTTTCGACTTCGATCTCGCGGATTTTCAGGCCGTCCTTCTTGCCGTCGGTGTACTCGAGGACGGCGCGTACTGAATCGCCGAAGAGGGAGCCGGGCAGATCGTCGATGATGAGCCGGCTTTCGCCGCGTTTCAACCGGGCGTCCCCGGCGCGCTCCACCAGGGCCTGGTCGCTGTAGACCTGGACTTCGCGGATCGGGAAGGGGTGGGGCTGCGTGCCGGCGCCCGCCGGGGCGTTTTCGATGGAGAGCAGCGGCGGGGCCAGGGCCAGAGACAGGAGGATCGCCGTGAGGGAATGAATGCGAAGGCGGTGTGATTGCATGATTGTACTCGTGTGCGTAAGTGTCGTGTTAGAGCAATGTTCGGGTGATTTCGTTCATTTCGGGAAGCGAAAAATCTCCGGAAGAGTGAACCACAGAGGCACCGAGGTCACCGGGGAAAATCCGACCGCCGCCGGAGGCAAAGGGCGCCGTCCTTATGAGTGCCGACTCATGATCTTCCTCCGGTTGACGTTGCGGCTAAAGATTCTTTTCGTGTAATTTGAGATTATGTCCGAGCAAACCCCGCGATTTAACAAGAACGAGGCCGTCGTCGAGGACAAACGTTCGCTGGCCTTCCCGACGCGCACCCTCGATCCGGCGTATACCCTGGTGGATCGTGCGAAGGAGATCGAGCAGGCGGAGCAGTCCATCGAATCCCACGTGCACGGCAAGCTGGACGTCATTGTCGATCAGATCCGTTCGTTGAAAGAGCAGGCCCGGGAAATCATGGAGCAGGCCCAGCGCGACGTGCAACTGCACCAGGTGAAGTGCAACTTCGAGAAGATGATCGGGCAGCCGATCCACCTCTACGAAAAAGAAGACGGCGCGCTCTACTTCTCGCTGCTTTCGCCGGCGGACTGGAAGGGCAATCCGCCGAATCGTTTTCGCGGCAGTTACGCGCTGCAGGCCGATCGCAGCTTTGAAGTGATCGAAGAGGTGGAAGTCGAAACGGAAGCGGCGAGCGAAGATACGGCGGCGCCCGAACCGGAAGCCGGCCGTTGATGTTGTGACCGCGCGGGTTTCTTCGTCTACTACTGGATGTCGCTGTCACTCATCCCCATCGCGATCCAGGAACGCATCGGCGCGGAACTGAAGCGCATCGAAGCCGCGCGTAACGTGCGCGTGCTGTATGCCTGCGAGTCGGGGAGTCGTGCCTGGGGCTTCGAGTCCCGCGATAGCGACTTCGACGTACGCTTTCTCTACGTGCACGACGTGGACTGGTATCTCACCATCGGCACGCCCCGCGATGTGATCGAAGAACCCATCACCGACGAGCTGGACATTTCCGGCTGGGATTTGCGCAAGGCCCTCGTGTTGTTTCGCAAGAGCAACCCGGCGCTGTTGGAATGGCTGCGTTCGCCGATCGTCTACTTCGATCGCGACGGTTTCGCGGAACGGCTGAACACGCTGCGCCGCCGCTACTTTTCGCCGCGTTCCGGAATCTATCACTATCGTTCCATGGCGGCGCGGAACTATCGCGAGTATCTGCAGCGGGACGCGGTGAAGATCAAGAAGTACTTCTACGTGCTGCGTCCGGTGCTCGCGTCGTTGTGGATCGAACGTTTCGATGAATCGCCGCCCATGCTCTTTGAAACGCTGCTCGACGAGTTTCTGCCGAAGGGTTCGTCCCTGCGCGGGAAGATCGACGTGCTGCTTGAGCGCAAACGTGCGGGGGAAGAACTGGACCTGGAGTCGCGGGTGCCCGAGATTAACATGTTTATCGAATCGGAACTGGAACGCCTGGGGCAAGTCGTCGACGGGTTGCCCGTGGCCGAGGACCTGGACAAGGCCGCGCTGGATGCGTTGTTTCGGGAGACGGTGCTTGGTACCTGACCTACGGCTGTATGACCCGGATGCCGGGATCATTCAACCGCCAGGACCTTCCGGGCCACCGCCTCGCCGAAAGCCGCGGCCCGTTCCACGCGTTCCAGATCCACGGCGTCGGCGGTGTCCTGAGGCGTATGGATCCACGGCATGAGGCCCTCGTCGTCATAGGAGGCGATCGTCAACGCGGGCAGGCCGCCGCGATGAAACCAGACACTGTCGAAGTCACCGACGTGATGCCGGCCGGAGCTGATGTCTGTAAAGGCGGGATCCTCCTCGCTTAACTTCTGAGCAGCGGCGGTTAATACGTTCTCGTAACGAACCGCCGTGAAACCGCCGCTCTGCACAATGAACCGCACGTTCTTTGTCCCCAGGGTGTCGTAGTTCAAGACGCCGGTCTCGCGCTCGTGCAACTCACGACGGTGTTTGCGATAGTAGTGCCGGGCTCCGAGCATGCCGGCTTCCTCGGCGCTGGTAATCACCAGACGCACCTCGGTGTTCGCGGGCGGATCATTCCAGAGCCGCGCGGCCGTTTGTACCGCCGCGGCCACCCCGCTCAAGTTATCGTTCGCGCCGGGCGTAAAACCGAAGCGCAGATAATCGATGCACGCGATGACGTACTGCACCAACACGGCCGTGCTCGCCGCGGCGAGCACCCAGGTCGGGAGCGTGATGCCGGCGAGGGCCAGAGCCGGTAACACCACACCGGTGCCGATGATCGCCGTGCCCAGGTAAATGGCCGCGGCGAAGTTCTTCACCTGGTCCGGACGATAGGCGAACGAGGCAGGGGCGCTGTCCAGATGAGCCATCACAATGAGCAGGCGCGGGCCGGAGCCGCCCCGGGCAACCAGGTTTGCCGTTGTGCGACGCGGGCCGAGCCATATCAACGGCGACAGGCGCCAGTCAAAGAAGAGGACGTGACTGAGAAAGGCCGTCGCGCCCAGGACGAGACCGGCGACGGCCTGCTGCGGCGCGAGCCAGTGCGCGGCGACGGCGCCCGCGGCGATGAGGGCAAAGAACGGAAGATACGTGGCGGGGGCGAAGAAAAGCTCGGTGCTCACGTGAGCGGGGCCGTGTGTTTCCAGATGCCGGCGTAATTGTTCCCGGGCCTCGTACTCGTGGTGTGTTCCCGTACCGCGATGGGGAATCTCCGCGAGCATGGTAAATACTTCACGCACTCGTAACATTCTACGAGAAGAACCGAAGCGAAGTCCGGCGTCCAGAATAAACCCCTTGCCCTTTTTGCAGCGCAACTTCCAACTGTGCCCGTGCTTGATCCGCCGTCCGAATTCAGCAGTTCCGCTCTCGCCGCAAAACCGGAGACGCTCCAGGTCGGCGAGCACCGCGTGGACTATCTCGCGTTTTCCAGGCCGGAGTACGCCGATCGTGTTCCCGTCGTGTTGATCGGCGGGGTCTTACAAAACTTTGCGGGCTTTCGTCGCGAGGTGAATACCTTTCTCGATCATCGTCCGGTGTGGATCGTCTTTCTGCCCGGCCAGGGTCCGAACCCGGAACTCAGCCAGGATCTCTCGTTTCACGATCTGGCCGCGGTACTCCGGGACTTCCTCGATGAGCGGGGCGTGGATCGCATTGCGCCCATGGGATTGTTCTTCGGCGCGCTCATCGCCTTCGCCTTCGCCTCGGCGTACCCCGCTCGAACCGAGCGTGCGATTTTCGCCGGCATTACCGTGGAGTTGCGCGAGGGCTTCGCGCGCCAACTGGAGTCCGCGCTGCAATACGTCGAAGCCGGTGAGATGAAAAAGTTCGCCCGGGCTTCCGTACTGCACATGAGCAATCCCTCGAAGTGGGAACAGACCGGTGTGCGCGAACGTTTTCTGAAGTTCTTCGCGCATAAGATTCAAAACATGTCGCCGGCCGAGCAGCGAAAGTACGTACAGAACGTGCGTCGATTGTTTCGCATGGGTACGGAGTTCGACGAAGACGTACGCGTTCCCGGCCCGGCGTTGATTTTGTCCGGCGAGTTCGACATGTTCACCACCCGCGGCGATAACTTTCGCGCGGCGGAACGTTGCGACGACGCGCGCTTTGCCGTGATTCGTAACGCCGATCATCTGGGTCGCCTGGAGCGCAGCGAGGAATGGTTGCAGGCCTGCGATGTGTTTCTGCGCGGTGCCGACGTTTCGGAAGTAAGCGGTGTCGAGGTCTGGCCGGCCTTCGATCATCGCCTGGATCCGCGCTGGGATGCGAAGGATGTGCGCGTGCGGATTACGAGTCCCGGCGGGGGGACGGTGGACGGCCGGCTGCGCAACGTAAACTATGACGGCTGCCTGGTTCATCTGGACGGTGCGACCTTGCAGATGGAGCCGGCCCTCTTCGTCGAACAGGGCGGCGACTTTCAGGTACGCATCGAACCCGAGGGCGAAGAGGACATCTGCATCGACGGAGTGCCGTTGCCCGGCAGCACGGACGACCAGGTGCGATTTGTATTTATGAAGAACGACTTTCGATCCGTGGGTGCGCTCAAACGTTTCGTAGACAACGCGGCGAAGGCCCTGGTGTTCTTGCTCGCCTGCGGCGTGACTTCGCTGTTCGCCTTTCATCCGGAGGAGGATCAGGATCGCTGGACGCGGCTTACGATTAAAGAAGCCTTCGTGAGTCGCGCAACGTCTCAGGCCCACCGCGACGTCTTCAGCGCGCCGGAGTTCGGCTGGCACGTGAGGTCCGCGGGCAATCGTCTCGCCCGGGGTGATCTTTACGCGGACGTATATTACGCGCGCGGGCCGGACGAACCGGCGCGCCTGGTGCTGGTGGAACGAGATATGCTGGCGGACGACACCGTGGCCGGGGTAGATCTGCCGCCGGCCACCGGTAAGATCGAACGGTACGAACTTACGAGTAACGGCGACTTTGTAATGCTCGAACGCAGTGAGTTCCGTCCCGACGCGAACTCCGGTGCCGATGCCCGCAAGTGCGGGGCCATCGCGCTTGCCGGCAAAAAAGAACACACGGACAGCCTTTCGTTTCGCGACGGCGATTACACGGACTACTATTATCTGCCGGAGAAACCCACGGTAGTGCTGATCCTCGATCGTTCCATTGGCGGGGACTTTACGTTTCCCGACGCCGTCGCTCCGCCGCGCATCGTTCCGGAAGGCCCCGTCTTCGGCCGTACCGTGGTGCTGGACTTTGCCGGCCGGAAAGAGATGCCCTACCTGCGATTGCGCGGGAGCATCGGCGCGGGTAAGAGTGCCTATCGTCTGTTGATCGTGGAGCACGCGGATCCGGACGAGCGCGCCCGCGGGCTCATCCGCGCTCTTTTTCAGTATATTCGTACCGACCGCGACGGTGGGAGCGGCTATTTTCGCAGCACGGTTACGGACATCATGTTAAAGTACGACGAAATAAACTTAGCGAACGAGTGCCGCTCCGCTCTGGAAAATCCCCGGGAAACCGAGGCACTGCGCATCTTCTGCGGCGAAGCACTCTACAAACGCGGCGATGCCGACGACCGCAAGTTTCTGGACGAGCGTTACGACGGCGAGAGCGAGGAGTACCGGCGCCGGCTGCGACGTTTCCACGAGAAGCCCCTGCAAGGAGAGGAGGCCGCGCAACCGTGATCGAGTTCTTGATGGATCAGGCGCAGTACGCGCACTTCTACGCGTTCGGATTGCTGATGCTCGCTGGATTGAACATCCCGGTATCCGAGGACCTCGTCGCCATCGGCTGCGGCGTGCTGTCGGCCACCGTCGTTCCGGAAAACATTACGATTCTTTTTCTGGGCGTATACATCGGCGCTTTTTGCAGCGACGTCGAAAACTACTGGCTCGCTCGCATCGTCGGCACGCGCTTGCTTCGATGGCGTCCCATCCGGGCCGTCATCTCGCCGGAGCGCCTGGCCCAGGCCAAACGCCTCACCGAACGTTACGGCGCCTTCGCGATTTTGTTCGGTCGCTTCATTCCGTTCGGGGTCCGCAACGCCCTGTTTACCACGGCCGGCCTCACGCACATGCCGTTTCTTCGTTTCGCTCTGGCCGATCTTGTTGCCTGCACGATTACGACGATCATCCTGTTTTCCCTGGGCAACGCCTTCGGAAAGAACTACGATAAACTCCTCGATTACGTGAACGAGGGAAAGATCTACATCATTTCTGTTGTGGCGATTGTCGGCGTCGTAGTGTTTGTTGTGGTGAAGTTACGGGAAACAAAAAATGCCGGAAAGGACGTGGAGGAACGATCTAAAGAGAATTCAAAAACGTTTCACTGAGTCCGGCAATCCAGTCTCTTTGCGCAAGACCCGCTTGCCATTTCGGCGGGATAGAATCGATTCCGTAGTAGATGCCTGCAAGACCGCCGGTTACCGCCGCGGTGGTATCTGAATCATCTCCCAGATTGACGGCCCTCAGCGTCGCAGCGGGATAATCATGTTCATTCAAAAGGCACCAGAGACTTGCTTCCAGCGTGTGAATCACAAATCCAGTGGAGTGAATTTGTGATTCAGGTATATCGGTGAAAGCACTGTCCAGGATGCGGTCGAAGTGATGTGCATGATTGGTACCGAGAATGCTTCGGTATTCGTCCGATCGCTTACGAACGGATTGTAAGGCGGTTGCGGGGACCGCACCCCGCACTAGTGAACGGGCAAAGTCCAGGAACACAATGCAGGCCGTGTTGGATATATTATGCCTGTGAGTCAATGAGCAGACTTTCAGTATCAGTTGCAATTCATTCTCCCGGCTTCCCGGAAATTGCCGGGATTCCAGAAAAAATGCGAGAGGTAGAATGCGCATCAGTGCCCCGTTGCCGTTATCCATCGCTGTATCGCCGCCTGCAAGCGTCGGATCGATACCGGTTGCGAGACGATCCAGCGCGCGGGATGTCGCGATACCGATGTCGAAGACCTCCCCGTGGGCCGTGAAGAAGCCGTACGACCACCAGGCAAGGAACTTCCCGGCTAACTTCTGAAGAGTAAAACCTTCGCCCAACGCTTCTAGAAGCGCCAGCATCAAGGAACTATCATCCGACCACGTTCCCGCCGGTTGATTATGCGTTCCGTACGCTCGATAGTCACGCACCGGATCCCTTCGTAATTCTTCGCGCGAAAGAAACTCCACCGGCACTCCCAGGGCATCGCCGATACATGCGCCGAAAACGCCGCCGTGCACTCTATTTCGAAGCGTAATGCTCAACTTTTTCGGAGCTTCCATCCCTGTTCCCGACAGTACGCTTCCATCGTCCGAAACGAATCGCGCAGGAATTTTTCCAGGGCCTTCGCGTCGATCTGATCCAGGTCTTTGATGTACACGCAGCTCTTGCCGATCTTCACCGGACCGAGGTCCTCTGCGTAGAGCTCCGTCAGATACTGCCCGTCCCGCGTGGCCATGGAATACAGCGTGATCTGATTCTTACGCGCGGCGTAACCGACGGAAAACCAGGTACCGCTCCGGCCCGAATCGTAGACGTAATCGTACTCGCCGAAGCCGACCATGTCGTTGTTTACGCCGTAGAGCTTCGCCTGCCAGCGCGGGCGCACTTTGCGGATGATGCGATCCAGACGGCGCAGTTGCTCAGCCCGGGGATGCTTGAGCTTCTTTAAGAATTCCGCAACGGTCATCGCAATCCTTTCACCGCGTTGTGCATAAACTCGGCGCTCTTCCGTAACATCCACATGCTGATGCGCACGAGCAGAAATACGTAGATCAGCGGCACGATCAACAGCACGTAACCGCCGAAGATGTAGGCGCTTTCTTCGTCGCCGCTCATGCGCCGCGGGATGGCGATCTCGCCGGGCGGCGCCGGTTCCTCGGGTAATTCGTGGACGCGATCGCGCAGCTCGACCCAGGCCGCAAATTTCTCCGGCGCGTAGAGGAGATCGTACGCGGCGAAGAAGGCGAGGAACGCGAGATACGCGCCCAGAAAAAAACAGAGGATGCCGAAGCCGCCGGAGAGCGCGGCGCCGGCGCTGAAACCGGGGCCGTCTCCGTCGTGCTGAGGTCGATGTTCGGTTTTATCGTACATGTTGCGCCGCTTACCCCGCCGGGAACCAGACCGGCATAACGCGCTTTCGGTGTAAATCGCAGTTGTACGGGATCAAGCCGAAATAATATTCACGTTTACCAGGCGGGCCGCTGAAAAAAACCTGCCCGATGACCGAACCGGTGTATCCCATGATCGCCAAAACCATGCGCGGTCTCGAAGAGTTGCTCGCCGCGGAGCTGGACGCGATCGGCGCCAGGCGCACGGCCGTGCAGCCGCGAGCCGTCGTCTTCGAGGGCGACACCGAAACGATGTATCGTGCGAACGTCGAGAGCCGGTTGGCCCTGCGCGTGCTGAAACCCGTGCGCACGTTTTATATTAACTCCCAGGATGAGTTCTACGAAAAAATGCGCGCCTACGATTGGTCGCAGCACATGGGCAACGATACGTCCTTCGCCGTGGATACCACGGTCTTCAGCGATCTGTTTCAGAACTCTCAGTTTGTAGCGTATCGTACCAAAGATGCGATCGTCGATTACTTTCGGGATCGCACCGGCGGTCGGCCGAACGTGGACATCAAGTTCCCCGCGATTCGTTTTCATGTCCGATTGGAACGCAAACTCGTGACGGTGTCGCTGGACAGTTCCGGTCAATCGTTGCACCGTCGCGGCTATCGCAGTCGCGCCGACCGCGCGCCCATCTCGGAAGTTCTCGCCGCCGGGCTGATCCTGCTCTCCGGCTGGGATCGTCGCGGGACCTTCGTGGATCCCATGTGCGGTTCGGGGACCATCGCCATCGAAGCGGCAATGATCGCGCGCAACGTCGCGCCGGGTTTGATTCGCGAGCGCTTCGGATTCATGAACTGGCCGGACTACGATGCCGCGCTCTTTCGCAGAGTGCGCGAGGCTGCAAAGGGACGTGCCCATCAGCGTCCGGCCCGCGGTGTCTTTCGGCCGGTGGTCGCCGCCGATCTTTCAGCGAAGGTCATCGACATCGCGAAAGAAAACGTGCGCCGCGCCGGCCTGCCGGCGGAGGCCGTAGAGTTTCACCAGAGCGCCTTCGAAAACTTCGAGCCGCCGCCGGGGCCGGGCGTCGTCGTCATGAATCCACCGTACGGTCAACGCCTCAAGAAAGTGGACATCGATCGCTTTTACAAACACCTGGGCGACAAACTCAAACATAGCTACGATCAATACGACGCCTGGATTCTGTCTTCGAACAAAGAGGCGCTGAAGGCCGTGCACCTCAAGGCTTCGAAGCGGATCACATTGTACAACGGGCCCTTAGAATGCAGTTATCGTAAGTTTGAGATCTACGCGCCGAGCCCCGCTGAAGACGAAGTTCAGGAGTAGAACTTTGCCGCCTCGCTCAATTCCAGGCGCGGCGCGTGAAATTCGTTCAGCGCCTTGCCCGCCTCGGGATAACCGATGCTGATGCCGCAGACGATCTTGTCGGTTTCCGCTAAGTCGAGTTCCCGGCGGACTACGGCGGGAAAGGCGCCCAGCGCGGCCTGGGGACAGCAGCCGAGGCCGTATGCCCGGGCGAGCAATAGAACGGTTTGTAACGCGCATCCCAGGTCCATGCCGGTAAAGAAGTCGGTGGCGAAGTCCGTCGTAATGAACACCGCCACCGGCGCACCGAAGAATCGAAAATTCTCCAGCATGAAGGCGTCCCGCGCCTGGCGGTCTTTGCGGTCGATGCCGGCGACTCCGTAGACCCGCATGCCGAGATCAAACATGCGTCGTTTCGCCTGCGCCGGATAGGCTTCCGGCCAGGCGACGTCCGGTGCCGGCTCGCTTTCCTGCGCGGCCTTAACTAACAGATCGGCCAGGCGATTTCGCCGTTCTCCGGTTACAATGTGATACTTCCACGGTTGAGAGTTTTTCCAGCTCGGCGCGCGCAACGCCCGGCCAAAAAGATCTTCAAGCACTTCCGCGGGAACGGGGCGGTCCTCGTAGGCCCGCACACTGTGCCGGCTTTCTACGGCCTCGAATAGATTTGTGGCCGCCCCGTGTACGGCCAGGAAACGTTCCCCGGCCGTTTCCGTAATGTTTGAATGACCCGTGTTCATGACAGAGTCCTCCCATGAATGAATTGACAGACAGACTGGTCTGTCTGTATCCTGCTGTCCATGAAAATTTCGGGGCCGGAGAAAATCCCGGAAATCACTTGCCGATGCCCCGTGCAGTGCGTTATCGTTCGGCGTGGCGGCGCGCAGGACAGCATCGAAGAAAATTTCGACGGAACGGGAGCCGTCCGTGCGGGAGCGCATTCTCACGACGGCCACGCGTTTGTTCGCAAGCCAGGGCTATCCGAACACCGGCATCAATCAAATCATCACCGAGTCCGGGACGGCGAAGGCCAGTTTCTACGACTACTTCCCGGCGAAAGAGGATCTCGGTTGCGCCTATCTGGAAGCTTACGGTGAGGCGAACCTCGCGACCCTGGATCATCTGGCCCGGCGTTTCGAGCGCCCGGTGGACTTTCTCATTGCCTGGGTGCGCATCCTCAAACGTAACATTCGGCGAGAAGAACTTTACGGTTGCGCCATGGCGAACTTGCACGCGCAGCTCGGAGGTTCGTCGGCCGTTCTGGACGCAGAAATCCGCAAGCTGGCGAAGGCGACGATCGGACGCATTGCCGATTACCTGGAAGGGGCGCAAACGAGCGGCCATCTGGACCCGGACGCCAATCCGCGCCTGCTGGCCCGCCGGATCTTTTCGCTCTACGAGGGCGCGTTGCAAACCTGGGTGCTCACCGGTGAACTGGCCGCCATCGACGACCTGGCCATCCTGGGAGAGCCGTTGCTCCTCCGCCGCTGATCGGCTCAGCCGTCCGGATAATGACTCAGCCCCACGCGATTGCCCTCGGGATCGCGGAAGTAGAGCGTGAAGTCCGTCTCGTGGACGATCTCCACGCCGTGCTCCGCGAGCCTGGTGCGCCAGGATTCACGCTCGCCGGCCGCGATGCTGAACGCGATCAGATGATAGCCCGGGCGTTTTTCGGGGAAGCCGTTCGCGGAGGCGCCGGCTGTCGTGGCCGCTTCGATCATTAAGATCGCGTTCGCATCTAACTGTAACCAAACGGATGTTACGGCACCGGCGTCGTTTTGTTCGCGAATGCGCGGTAGCTCCAGGACCCGTTCGTAAAAATCCGCCAGGGCCGCAGGATTTTGCGCGGCCAGGGCGATGTGATGAACTCTCAGTCCTCGCCCCATTTGTGCACGGCGAGCAGCACTGTTTTTTCGACGGCGGCCTCGCGCAGGGCCGAGAGCCCGGCATACTCGGGTTTCGTCACCATGTCGCGAAAGGCCTGGCGGGACGGATACTGCACGAGCAGGACCTTGTCCCAGGCGTCGACCTCCGGATCGCCGATGAACGTCATGTCCACGGAACCGGCGTAGCGCGGTCGGGCGCCGGCTGTTTTCAGCATGGGTTCCATCTGTTCCATGTAGCGCTCGTAAATCTCGGCGCCGGTCTCGCCGTCGGCGTTTTTCTCTTTTTTGAACTTCAGCAGATTCACCATCACGAAGGGGCCGTCTTCCCGGGGGAGTTTGCTGAAGTCGACGAATTGCCGTCGCGTGGGGTTGCGGTAATCGGTATTTGCCATAACTTAATCTAAACGACACTTACCTGTACCGGCAGGCCGCAGAAGGCGGCGTTGCCGGAGAGCTCGTCCAGTTCCTGTTCGTCCGTAAGATCGTTGATGCTCACGCCGGCGTTTTCATCCTCCGCGGCGACGCTCATGCGCACCCCCTTGCGATGGTGACCGAATCCGTGGGGCAGACTGACCACGCCCGGCATCATCGCATCGCTCACCTCCGCCTGGCTGACCACGCTGCCCGTGCGCGACACGATCCGCACTGCGCCTCCGTCGCTGACGCCGATGCGTTGGGCGTCGTCCGGATGCATCAGCAATGTGCACCGCGACTTGCCGGCCATGAGTTTCGGGATATTGTGCATCCAGGAATTGTTCGATCGCAGGTGCCGCCGGCCGATGAGCCAGAGCGCATCGCTTACGGCTTCGAATTCGGCCGCCTTTGCTGCGAGGCGTTGGCCGTCTTTGCGCATGACCTCCGGGGCGAGGTCGATCAACTGATCCTCGGTGCGCAGACGCTTCGGAAAGAGCGGTTGCAGCGGACCGAGATCTATGCCGTGCGGATTCTGTTCGAGCGTCGCCACCGAAAGATCGTGAGATTCGGCGTACGGGCCGCTGGTTAAGAAGTGATCCAGGAAAGTTAGCGGACTCATCTTACTCTCGATGACCTGGTCCGGCAGCGGGCGGCCTTTCTTTAAGAGATCCAGGCGTTTGGCGAGGTCGGCGTAGATTTCCCAATCGTGCAACATGCCGTCTTCTTTCTCGAAGACCGCCGGTGAAATGCGCGTGAAGTTGCGCACGCCGAACACGTGGAAGATGAGATCGTAGTGCTCGTGTTCGAGGGGCGAGGTGGGCGGCAGGATGACGTGAGCGCGGCGGGTCGTCTCGTTGAGGTAGAAGTCGATGCTCACCATGAACTCGATGTCCGCCAGGGCTTCGTCCAGGCGGTGGCCGTTGGGCGTGGAGAGAACGGGATTGCCCGCGGCGGTGATCATGGCGCGGATCTGCCCGGGGCCGGGGCTGAGGATTTCGTCGGCCATCGTGGCGACGGGGAACTCGCCGCCGAATTCAGGCAGATTGCGGACGCGGCTGCGATAACGATCGAAGGCGCCGCGGTTTTGCCCGAGGGCGCCGCCGGTTACGTCCGCCGCGCCCAGCGGAAACATGGCCCCGCCGGGACGATCCAGATTCCCGGTGACGATGTTGACGGCGTTGAGCAACCACTGGCACAGTGCGCCGAAGGGTTGCGTCGAAAGACCGATGCGCCCGTAGGCTACCGCGGACTCCGCGCTCGCGAATTCCCGGGCAATCCGGCGAATGTCGCCGGCGTCGATGCCGGTGATCTTCGCCGCGGTTTCGGCGGAGTAGGGCTCGACGAAACCGCGCAGTTCGTCGAGATGTTTCGAGAACTCCAGGGCCCCCGTGTTCGGCCCCGGTTGTTTCGTTAAGTTTTCTGAAAATAAAGTTTGCAGAATCGCCAGGAGGAAGTACGCGTCCGTGCCGGGGCGAATGAAGATGTGTTCGTCCGCCAGATCCGCCGTTTCGGTGCGCCGGGGGTCCACGGTCAGAAATTTGCCGCCGCGTTCCTGAATGGCCTTGAGTCGTTTGCGCACGTCGGGCACGGTCATGATGCTGCCGTTGGACGCCAGGGGATTGGCGCCCATGATCAAGAAATACTGCGTGCGATCGATGTCCGGGACGGGCAGCAGGAACTGGTGGCCGAACATGAAGTAGGCCGCGAAGTGATGCGGAAGCTGGTCCACGGACGTGGCCGAGTAATGGTTCTTCGTACCGAGTTTGCCGTAGAAGCGCGGTCCGAAGAGCAGGGAGCCGTAGTTGTGGACGTTGGGATTGCCGAGGTAGACACCGACCGCATCGGCGCCGTCGCGTTCTTTGATGCGATGCAGGTTTTCGGCGGTGTAGTTGAGCGCCTCGGCCCAGGAGATCTCTTCGAACTTGCCGTCCGCGTTCCGGCGGACCGGCCGGCGCAGGCGATCGGGGTCGGCGTGCAGGTTCCCCAGCTCGGCGCCTTTGGGACAGATGTGCCCGCGGCTGAAGGGATCGTCGGCGTCGCCCCGGATGCGTGTGATCTTTTCGCCGGCGCCGTTGGCTTCGAGGGTGATCTCCAGGCCGCAGATGGCCTCACACAAATTACAGGCGCGGTACACGGTGCGACTTGTGGACATGTCCGATTTTTATACTCACGTAAAGTTTTGTCAAGTACGTGCGCGAAGTACAGGCTTCGCGCCAGGGATGCGCAGGGTGGCGCGTAGCGCCAGTCCGGAGCGAAGCGGAGGACCGAAGCGATAGCGGAGCCCGGAGCAGCCCGACCAATTCCGCCCCGCTTGTCGGGGCGGAATTCATGTGTTCCCCCTCACCCGAAGGGGCGGGGCGCCCAAAAAAGATTTAGCTTCTCACCTTCTTTATTATTCGGTTGCCCCACCGGTATCACCGGCAATCCTGGAACCAATGTTCGCCAAAATCACCTCGATCATCTTCTGGGGCTACATCGGAATCCTGTGCATCGTCTGTTATTTCATCGCCGTGACGATCTGGCTGCTCACCGCGTTATTCGATCGACGCCGTGTCATGTTGCACCAGTTCACGTGCTTCTGGGCGAACATGTTCACCTGGCCGAATCCGCACTGGAACGTAACGATCGAAGGCCTGGAACGCGCCGATCGAAAAAAAGCCTACGTCATCGTGAGCAATCATCTTTCGTTGGTGGACATTCCGGTGATCTTCCGGACCTGGCTGCATTTTAAGTGGGTATCGAAATCAGAGAACTTCAAGATTCCGTTCGTGGGCTGGAACATGCGCATGAATCGTTACATCGAGTTACGGCGAGGCAGCAATCGCAGCAACGCGCAGATGATCAAGGACTGTGAGGGCGCCATTGATAGCGGCAGTTCGGTGTTCATTTTTCCGGAAGGCACGCGTTCTAACGACGGCCGCGTGGGCAAGTTTCGTCGCGGCGCATTTGAAATTGCAAAGCGTACCGGTGCCGCGATTTTGCCGGTGGTCATTGAAGGTTCGGAGCAGGCGTTGCCGAAGAAGGGTCTGATCCTGCGCGGCTTTCATCGCATTAAGGTGCGCGTGCTGGACGAGATTCTGCCGGAAAGTTTCGCGGATGCGACGGCCGATGAATTAACGGAACGTGTGCGGGAAATCATCGCGGGCGAACACGCGGCCATGACCGCGGCGCGGGCTTAGGTTCGCATCGCCGCGCATCAGAACTCACAACCCGTCCCAGATCCCCCGAATCTTCTCCGGTAACTTCATAGGATCGACCGGCTTCGCCACGACCCGCGCGGCTGCCGTGTCGATGTACTCTTTCGCTTCGTGATCCTGGGCGCGCGCCATTAAAAAGATGACGGGGATCTTCGCGATCCTGTCGTTCTCGCACCGACAGTTCCCAGAGACATGCGCGCGATTTCCCGGAGATCGACCTCGTCCTCGGCGCAAAGAATCCGGTTGAGGCGGCGGCGATCCACTTTGTAAGATGGTCCCGGCCGTCGTAAACCGGCAAGCAACTCCTTTGATCCCCGGCACGATGATTCTGTAGTTTTGCTAATCTTTGCTCACACAATCTTAACAATCTTACTTTTTTACAATTCCCGGCCTTCGGCGATTTCCGCGGTGGAACTCTTCGATTGTTACTTGCCACGCTCCGGCGCGACGGCTCTGCTGTCGTCAGGTGTCCTCGACCGGTCGCATATCCACCGCCGGGTTCCTGCGCGAACTCATGGGCACCGAGCCCACCCAGCCGATCTTCGATCGCCCGCAAAAGCTCGTCCTGGAACACGTACAGCAGCGCACACTTTCCGGGAACATTACCTCGCGTCGTCTGGTTTCCGTAGAAGGCTTCGACCTCCAGGCCACCGCGCTGGAAAGCCTCGATTACCGCGAACTGCTTCAGGAACTCAACGCCGGCCGCTACGTCTTTGTGTTCCCGTCGTACGAGTTCGATCCGGAAGGCGAGGGCGACGCGGGGCGCCGCCTGCGGGTGGTGCGTTACCTGGCGGCGCGCACAGAGCCGCAGGAACTCCTGCACGCCATCTACAAAGAACTCATGCAGGCCTCGGCCAATACGTTGATGCTCTGGTTCGATGACATCAGCGACGCTGACGAATACTTACGCAAGATCCTGGAAAACGAGGACGGCTCCGCGAATCCGCTGCGCTTCGATGCGAAGGGCCTCATGCGTTATCTCAGTGCGCATGCTTCGTCGAAGTCTCTGTCGCCGCCGGACTGGATGTGCCGTGATTTCATGCTCGGTGTGCGCGACGAGATGATGGCGAAGTCCGCGGCCCTGGAACTACCCGGCGGCGCCTTCCTGCCCGTGAACGATCGCTGGATCGTGCCCTACTTCCAGGTATGCGCGAACTTTCTGCGTAAGAACGCGGATTCCATGATCCGCCTTGCCCCGCGCATTAAACCGGGCCTTGAGAGTCTCAATCGAGCCGAGGCGGAGTATGCGCGCAAACCTTACGCCGGGCCGGTTCTGGACTTCGATATTCGGCGTGCGAAATTATGGCAGGATGTGTCAAAAAATGAATCGACCGGGGCCGAGGCGAACCTGCTTTCTCGCCTGAACCTGGCCGTACAGATTCTTTCGGCTTTCGCGGAGCGGGCGGTGGAACGCCAGAAGAAGGAGTGGCGCGAGTACAGTGCCGGTTTCGTCGGGCGATTCCTTGAGGGTCTCAAGAGTCCCGAGGCTTTTCAGGGTGATTGGCGCCGGGCCGTGCGTTTCGTGAATCCCGAGGAACGCCGGAAGATTCATCCGGCGGTGTGGCCGCTCCTGCGCAATCATCCGGGCCTCATGGACCGCCGCTGGGAGACGAGCGACGGAACCCTCTTTGTCTTTCTCGCCGACGATCCCGGCAGTCTGCGTTTTCTGGTCGGCTCCCTGGCGGACGACGGCAGCGCTCCCGGCTGGAAGGTCTACGTGATCTTCCAGCTTCTAGAGAACAGCGAGCACCTGGAGTTGCTGCGCGAGCATCCCTCGTTCGTGCGCGATTTTGCGAGGCTGCGTCGTCGGGCCATGGCGGCTTACGTCAGCGGTCCGTGGCGGTTGTTGCTTTTGATCCCGCTTCAGTTTCTGCGCGGCTTTCTGTCCGCCATGGCGCAAAACAGGGTAACCCTGGAACAGAAGAAGTTAAAGAAACAAAACCAGGAGGCCCAGTGGTCGCGCAGCGTGGGGCGCTCCGGCGAAGGCCGTGAGGCTCTCATTCGCCAGACGTTGCAGCACCTGGACCGGGAGTATTTCCAGCGCGGTCGCATTCCCTCGGTGCGCAGCGTCATGGAGGCTTTGCCCGGACTGCCGGAACTGAACGACATCCCCCTGGATCGTTACATTCATTTGCTCAAGCAGCACAAGTTCGTTCTGGTTCCGGTAGAGGGGCCGGACGGCATCCGTCGCGCCCCGGAGGCCGTGCTCATGTTTCCCAACGACGCCTCGTACCCGATCTATGCGGGGCGTGTGCGGGCGCTGGTGGAAAAGATTCTTAAGTCCGAATCCCTTCACGGTACAGACGGCGGTGCCGGCGGCGGCCTTCGTCGCGCGCGCGCCCTGGAAGCACACCTGGGCAGACCCGCGCAAGAAGTCGCGGCTTCTTAACCGCGATCGCCGGGAACTTACGCCGACAGGCTCACGTTTCCCCGCCCTCCGGCACGTGCTTCAGAATCATATCGAGCAGATCGCTCTTTTTCACGGGTTTCGTTAAGTAATCGTCGCAGCCGGCCGCAGCGGCGCGTTCGCGTTCCTCGGGCAGGGCGTGGGCCGTCAGGGCGACGATGGGCGTTCGGCGGACGTCGTGTTCGGTTTCATAGTCGCGGAAGCGCCGGGTTGTGGACAGACCGTCGAGGACGGGCATTTGCAAATCCATGAACACAAGATCAAAGCGGCGACTTTCTTCTATTAAAATGCGCAGGGCATCGGCGCCGTCGAAGGCACTCTCCAGATGCACCGGCGTGCGGCGGAGGTAGGCTTCGATCAGCAGGCGGTTGTCCGGGTTGTCTTCGACCAGCAGGATGCGGCATTCCGGGATCGTCGCTGCCGGAACGGGGAGGCGTGTGCCGCCGTCCGGCTCGGTGCGCAGGTCCCGGGTATTCCGAAAACGCGCCGTAAAACGGAAGACCGAACCGCGGCCCTCTTCGCTTTCTAATTTCATCTGACCATTCATTAATCGTACCAGATGGTTCGAGATGGCCAGTCCGAGGCCGGAACCTCCGTAGCGCCGGGTGACGGAGACGTCAGCCTGCTGGAAGCTTTCGAAAACGGAGCGTTGTTGTTTCTCCGGAATGCCCGGCCCGGTGTCTGCGACGTGGTACTCCAGTACGCTTGTCTCCTCATCGCTGTCCCCCGGCACCAGTCGCACCCCGGCCTCGATGCGGCCGCTTTCGGTAAACTTGACCGCGTTGCCCACTAAGTTTAATAGAATTTGTCTTAATCGCAAGGAGTCGCCCAACAGGCTCCGGGGCAATCCCGGGGAAACTACGATCCTCAACTGCAGGCCTTTTTCTCTCGCGCGCAGCTCCATGATTTCCGTCACCGCTTCGAGGACGGTGACCGGATCGAAGGGGCTTTCGTCGAGCACCAGCCGGCCGGCCTCGACGCGACTGAGGTCCAGGATGTCGTCGATGAGGGCGAGCAAGGTGGTGCCGGCCTTTTCCAGGAGGCGCACGTAGCGTCGGCGTTCTTCTTCCGAGGGAGTCTCGTCCAACAGCGCCGCCGCCCCCAGGATGGCATTCATGGGCGTGCGGATTTCGTGCGACATGTTGGCCAGAAACGCGCTTTTGGATCGGCTGGCTTCTTCGGCCTGGCGTCGTGCGGCTTCTAGATTCACGACGGCCTCTTCCAGTTCCCGGGTGCGAGATCGTACCGTGGCTTCCAGATGATCGCTGTAGCGTCGGCGGACTTCAATGAGTCGATCCGCCAGGGCATAGGATAACGAGAAGCCGCCGGCCAGGACACCGAAGGACATGGCATAACGTATGAAAAAGTGATAGGGAACCAGGTCTAACATGAGCAGAACGTAGACTACGGCTCCGGAGAAGGCCGGCAGCCAGGCGAGCAAAAAGATGCGGGCCGGGCGTTCACGGCGCATGAGAGCCAGGGCCGTGCCGAGGATGACCGCGGTCGCAGCGAGGCCGATCCAGGCAAAGAGACGATTGGCGGTGCGATAATCGGCCAGGCCGTAGAGGGAGTTCAACACGGTCAGGATCATCATCAACCGGAACAGCAGTTCCAGACGACCGAAACGTTCGGTGCCGAGGTAGTTGCGCGTGAATTGTAAGATGAAAACGA
The DNA here is from genome assembly GCA_965227295.1 of Leptonemataceae bacterium. Taxonomy (GTDB): domain Bacteria; phylum Spirochaetota; class Leptospiria; order Leptospirales; family Leptonemataceae; genus JANSYA01. The sequence continues at coordinate 3,429,819 of OZ245742.1, forward strand.
TCACGCCGCCGGCGAAGACGATTACGGCGTGACCGGACCAAAACGGACTGTGCGGCCAGAGGTAGCGCGAGCTGACGCCTGCTAACGTTAACTGATATAAAACGAAGCAGAGAATGGTCAGTGCGATCCAGGCGTAGCCCGGATCCCGCAGCAAGCCGAAGATGATCAGGTTGTACACTACGATGGCCAAACCCATGCCGCCGATCAAAAGGATGATTCCGCTGACGGCGCTGAGTGCGGCGTGCAGTTCATGGGCAGCCTCGACGTTCAGGCTGAGCCACAGCGCCGTATCGGAATGTATGCGCAGGTAGTAACGTCCGTCACCCGGCAGTTCGAAGACCGGCTGGATGTACTGGAACTCCCGGTCGGCGCGCGGGGTCATGACACCGCCCGGACTCATGCTGTAGCCGCCGTCCGGCCGGGGGCGATAGAGATCGAGTTCGTAGAGCACGGCGTTGCCGACGCGCAGGAAGGCGGCTTCGTTTTCCGTGCCGCGAATGTCGAAGCGCAGCCAGTAGGCCGACGCGGTGATGCCGAAGTTCAGTCGGTCGATACTGCGGACGGGACGGAACTGTTCGTCGCGCAGGAGTGCGTCTTCGATACCGAGGTCGGCGGAAGAATCTTCCAGCACCATCACGTCCTGGATGCGGACCTCTGCGAAGAGCGGGGCGGCTCCGAGGCATGTGAACAGGACGGCCGCCCTGAATATAAGACGGGCCATATCGATTGTCAGGGAGCCGGATTTTCTTCGACGCGTTGGATGAAGTACTTCGTATCGCCGCGCCAGGGAAAGGCGTAGTACTTCTCATGATAGTAGAGCTTTACGCGTCGTCCCGAGAGTTGGTCGAGTTGTTCGATGAGTGCCTGGTTGCCCGCGGGCACGGTAAAATCCCAGAGCGTGGTGATGCCGCCGTCGGTGCCGCCGCCGCTGATGCCGCCGACGTCGAGCTGGCCCTCCCAGGTCTTAAACACGACGCCCTTGTAGCTGATCTTGATCAAGCGTCCGCTGCGGCTGCCCTCGCTGTAGTTCGCGGAGTACAGAAACCACATGCTCAGTCCGCCGATGACCACGGCCAGGATCACCACCCATTTAACGATGCGTACGGTGGTACGAACCATACTTCGGGCGCCGGACTTCACGCTCGTGCTGATATCCGTCACACGTTTTTGCAGCTCATCCTTCATGGGCAGAGGAGGCCGACGCGCCGTGGGGATGTCAAGTCCTTCGCGCCGTGCTTCGTAGAACCTTCCTTATGCGTTCATGTTCGCTTCCAACATGGACGGATAGATCCACCAGGGGCGTCGCGTACAGTGCGCGTTCATCCATTGTTGTTCGAGGGAAAGCAGTTCTTCTTCGAACTTACGAAAGGCCTCCCGGCCCCGTTCGTCGGACGCGAGGTAGCCAAAGTCCTGCACGAGTCGCGTGCGGCGCACGTTCAGATTATAGTTGGCATTCATCAAACGCTGATAAAGATCCGCGGGAAGGCGGCGGCCGTCTTTGTAAACACGAACCGGCTGGACCTCGGGCCAGGCCTGGTAGTCCCACAGCAGCGTGCCCAATTGCTCATGACCTGTGGTGACGGTGTATATCAACCCGGCCGCCAGGCGTGAAACGGAAGCTATGCTGATGTGCGCACCGAATTCGCGTTGGATGCCGCCGGGAATCAGTTCGTCGAGTTCCTTCCACCAGGCAACGACATGTTCATCCGCGGCGAGGCCCGCATCGTCTGCGTAGTGAGCTTTGATGTAACGCTCCGTGTGCCGGTGAAACACATCGAAGAGCCGGCAATGATTGTCGAGAGAGGGCGTATCGAAGCCGGCCCGGGCGTAGCCGTACGTCTTTGCGTGGGAGCGGGGATCCAGGTTCACGGCGTCGTACGCCTCATAAAAACTCTCGAAGGCGTCGAGCAGGCCGCGGCGGGTGTACGAAAACATTTCGAAGTCACCGCCGGGATTCATTTGCACGAGGCTCACGTTGCGATTGCTGTCGTGGGTGCGATAGATGTGCGGATGAAAGAGAAGGCGCAGCGGATGATCGCAGGGGAGATTGTTGCGCACGCTTACGGCGAAGGGCGCGCCCGCGGCCAGGTGGACCCAGGCGAAATGACGGAACAGCGAACAGTGGGTTGTGATTGAACACAAGGCCAGGCGCTGGGCGTCTTCCCAATCGGGGTCCGTCGGTACAAACGTACGCCCGTCGGAAGTTTCGATGCCGGCCACCGTCAACCGGTCCAGCGAATGATCCACCAGGAACTGAACCCGCACGCCCAGGTTCACCAGGTCGTCCCGGTGTTCGAAGCGAGCCATGTCGCGCAGATCCCACTCGAACGTGCCGTCGCCGACGGCGCGGAGATAATTGAAGTACGGGCCGCGCACGGCGAGTTCGGCGAGGCGTTGCTTGTGATGCAGTCGTCCGTAGAGTTCCGGGAAACGCGGGGCGCGGAAGCGGCGTCGATCGGCGTCATAGGCCTTGCGCAGGGCGCGGTCCGGATCGTCGTCCATGGCCGCCGTGCCCGGGATCACCGGCGGCAGCACGCGTTGCAGCCAGGCCTGGAGGCAATGGAACCACCAGAACAACGGCAACGGGATGCGCCCGAAGCGCAGCTCGTCCGCCGGAACATGGTCTTCGACTTTGACGGACCGGAGCGGGATTTTCGGAAAGACCTCGCCCATGGGTACCATACGAATGCGACGTTCGTAGCGCCGGGGCGCCTGAATGATCTTCGGTTTGGCCACGCGATACTTGAAGATCGCCAGCGCGTTCCAGAAATGTGTTATGATGTAACGTTTGATGCTTGTGCGTTTTGGTTTTGATGTGAGGGTCATGCTTGGGCTCTCCGCCACGGGTGGAATGCGTTCCGTGGAATGTGTTTTTCCAGTTCCGGATGATGGCGGACGATGACGTCTTTCATCGTCGTGTTGTCGATGTACTTCAGGCCCCAGCCGGTGTAGTATTCTTTCGTGTAGCAGCTTGTGAAAAAGCGATCCGTTAACAATCGCCGAGATGCCATTAAGACGAAAATCTGAAACGCCGTTTCGCCGAAACCGAAGCCCGGCGGTCGCCGCAGGGGGCCGTCCTCTGCCAGGCAGCCCACGAGCAGGTCCACCGCTTCGATCTCGCCGTTGTAGGCCTCGCTCAGTTCTTTTGCGATGTTCGGATCCGGATTGATCTCATCGAAGGACTTCAATTCCGGGAGCTGGATCAACCTACGCAGCGCGTTGTAACGCGGGATCTGGCGTTCCCGATCGCGCAGGATGTCGATGGTGGCGAGATCGATGCGAACGCCGCCGTGGTGCGGGGGCATTTGCAAATCCTGCAAGAAGCGCGGATAGTTGTGCAGAGTGAGCGCGCCGGGATGGACGGTACCGAACGAGTACATCAGATCCGTAAGATCGTACGGCGCCATGGCAGTACGGGTCTGCCGGTTTACCGCGTCCCCGGTGGGAAGCACGGCCAGGGCGGAGTCGTCCCGATGGGAGCGCAGGTCCAGTTCTTCGGGCAACAGCGGATGCAGGCGATAGACGGCGACGAATTCCTCGGTGAGCGTGTGTTCGGTACCGTGGTAGTTGCGCTTCGAACCGACGATGCCGCTCAGAATGGGATTGCCGGTATGAAAAAGCTTCTTGATGTGCCGGCCGAGCAGGCCCCACCAGTTCGCCTTCATGGCGATGTCCAGGACCTTCGTCTGTAAAATGCCCGGCGTCCATTCCACCGTGTGGATTTTCGCCATGAGAGCGGTGTTGATGAGCCGCGCACGCTGGAACAGCTCTTCGTCCTGCATTGCGGGATGGAGGCGCTTGAGTTCTTCGCAGATAAAGTTATGTTCTTTGGTCATTAAGGTGTGGAGCAGCGAGAGGCCGGCCCAGTAGTTCTCCTGGGTGCCGGTGAGGTCCACACCGAGGTGCTCGTCTTCAAGCAGGCGGCCGTCCGCGCCGATCTTCAAGTGCCCGCCTTCGCGGCTGCGCAGGCGCTCGCATTTTTCCCGGCTGTTGCCGTAGAGCTGGGTGCCGTCCCACCAGTGCGAGAAGTCGTTAGCGTAGGTCAGGATGCCGGGGTGCTTCGGATCGCTCCCGGAAACCGTGGCCGGCACGATCATGGGATCTTCGTGCCAGTCGTCATCCTCGGGCAGGGGGACCTCGTGATGTTCGGTGGTGGAGTTCACGTGAAAGAACCAGTCGTGGGCCATGAACTGAATCCAGGCGGCGGCGTGCAGGTTCAGAATCTTCGCCGGAATGAACTCCTTACGCCGCAGCAGTCGTCGGCTGATTTCCCGCGGATTCGGTTCGTTCAGTCGACGATCCTTGAGTTGCACGAGATTTTGCAGGGGGACATTGCGTCCGAAGGGCAATCGTCGCGTGCCCACGGCGGGGCTTTCCAGGTCGTTGCCCGCTCCTTCGGCGTCGCGATAGCGTTGATCCCCCGTCTGTACATCCGGAAGTAATCCATAAGTATTATGTAAGTTCTTTTTTAAGAGAGCACTGCGAATGAAGACGAGGTGTATGAGTGCCATGAGCCAGTTTCGGCTGTGCCAGGGGCGTTTGCTGTTCGGTTTTGTGATGTATGTACGCAGTCGCTGGAAGATCATGGGTTCCTCTTTACGTCTGGAGTAGACGAAAGATCATCCATGAAAATGACGAGTGCTTAGAACTTTGTAAAAAAAACTTAGTGGGCGGCCGGGGTTTGAGGGCGTAGCGGCAGGGTGATGGTGAAGCGGGCGTAGTTCCCGGCCTCGGAATCGAAACGCAATTGCCCGCCGTGTTTGCCGACCACGACGTCGTGACTCAGGGAGAGGCCCAGGCCGACGCCGATGCCGGACGGTTTCGTTGTGAAGAACGGCGTGAAGATGCGTTGTCGATGTTCCGACTGAACGCCTTCCCCGTTGTCGTAAAACTCAATGATCACGAACTCACCCTCCCGGCGCAGGGATACGCGGAGGAGCGGACGGTAGGTGTCGTCGTCCTCCGCCTCGGCGCGCTCCGCGCGTTCCTGTAAGGAATCGAAGGCGTTGCGGGCGAGGTTCACGAACACCCGGGACATGTCCTGAACAAAGACGGGCACCCGGGGCAGGTTCGCCTCGAAATCCCGTTCGATTTCCGGTAAGAACAGACCGCTGCGGGTTTTTGTTCCGAAGTAAACGAGGTCCAGGTCTTCTTTGAGTACGGTTTCGAGGTCCGTGAGCTCGCGCTCCTTCGACGGATCCCGGGCGTGCATGAGCATGCCGCGCACGATGCGATCAATGCGGCCGCCGTGTTCGTAGATCTTGCCCGCGTTCGTTTGAATGATTTCCAGCAATTCTTGCAGGGATTCGCGTTGTTCCGTGGGTATTTCCGCCAGCTCTTCGAGCATATCCTCGACGACGCGCCGGGACATGTCGGCGAAGTTGTTGACGAAGTTCAGCGGGTTTTTGATTTCGTGGGCGATGCCCGCGGTCAGTTGTCCGAGGGACGCTAACTTTTCCTGAGAAATAATTTGTTCCTGCATCTTACGCAGGTCGGCCAGGGCGTTTTCCAGGCTCTCGGTTTTTTCTTTGAGGTCCTCGGTGCGCTTCTCGACCATCTGTTCCAGGCGGCCGGCGTAGCCCTGCAACTCCTGGAGGGTGTCGCGCAATTTGAGATGGGTTTCCACCCGGGCCAGGAGTTCGCGCCGGCTGAAGGGTTTCGTGATGTAATCGTTGGCGCCGGCTTCCAGGGCGGCCACGAGGTCGGTGACCTGGTTTTTCGCGGAGAGGATGATGATGGGCAGTTCCGAGGCGGGATGTTCCTCGCGTAACGTGCGGCAGACATCGAAGCCGGAGATGCGCGGCATCATTAAATCGAGCAACACCAGGTCCGGCGGTTTGCCGGAAATCATTTCGAGGGCCTGGAAACCGTCCGTGGCCGTGCTCACTTCGATGCGCGCGTCGCTCAGATAGTCCTCCAACACCTGGATGTTTACCGGTTCATCGTCCACGACCAGGACGCGTTCGCCGTGAAAGCGCTTGTCCCGCGCCGCGGCGCGGCCGGCGGCGATGGGCATGCCGTGGATTTCCGGGGCCGGAGAGAAACTACTCAAGAGCGCGTCGCCCGCGCGCGTTTCGTCGCCGGACGTGAGGCCGCCGGCCTTGAGTTCCGGTCCGGCGCGCTCCAGTAAAAACGAAAACACGGAACCCTCGCCGACCCGGCTGTCGAGTTCGATCTCCGAGCCGTGCAGGCGCGTAAGGCTGCTGACGATGCTCAGTCCGAGGCCGCTGCCGCCGAACTCCCGCGCAATGGTGCCGTCGGCCTGTTCGAAAGAATCGAAGATGCGCTGCTGTTGGTCTTCGGAAATGCCGATGCCCGTATCGTACACGGCCAGGCGAATGCGCTCGCCTTCGCGTTTGCCGATCAATCGAATGTCTCCGCCCGGCGGCGTAAACTTTACAGCGTTGCCGACCAGGTTCAGTAAGATTTGCTGGAGGCGATTTTCGTCGGCGGCGGCCAGGGGAAGGTCCGGATCGAAGTCGCCCTTTAGCTGGAGGCCCTTGCGTTCGGCCAGGGGCATGCTCACCTGTAAAACCAACTCACCGATCTTTTCGGCGTCCACGGCGCGCAGTTGTAGTTGCAGTTCGCCGTTCTTGAGTTTCGAAAAGTCGAGGATATCGTTTACCAGCGACGATAGGCGCTGACCGCTGGAGATGATCATGCCCAGGTTGCGCCGGAGTCGCTCGGGGTCTTCCGCACTGAACAAACACGACTCCGCCAGGCCGATGATGCCGTTGAGCGGTGTCCGCAGTTCATGGGACGTGTTCGCGAGGAATTCATCTTTCAGACGATCCGCGCGCTGCAAACTTTCGATGGCCAGTTCACGGCTTTTCAGGGCCTCGCGCCGGGCGAATTCTTTTTCTTCTTTAATGAGATTGAACCGATCCGCGAGGCCGAGAGACAGCAGCCATACCTCAAGAGCCGAGCCGAACTGAATGGCGTTGCGGGTAAAGAAGGTATCCGGTACGAGGCCCAGGCCGTAAAAGATGTACAGTGACGCGCCGAAGAAGAGCAGGCCCCAGGCGGCCATGTAAAAACGAGCCGGGCGATCTCCGCGCCACAACGAAATGCCGCCGGCGGTCATGACCGCGAGAATCGTAACGAAAGAAAAGTATGACTTAAGGCTGACCAGATACTCCGGCAGGGAAATCTCAAGCAGCCAGAGCGGATAGGCCAGGAGCATCATGATGCTCAGAATGCGATGCATAACCGGCGAGTTGTCCCGGGTGCGTAGATAACTGCGGGCGAAGCTGTTTACGAAGAACGCCGTGTTGTAGACGGAGAAGTGAATCAGGAAGGCGTAGGCTGCGGGGGTCGCGGGCCAGAGGTACTCCGCCCCGATGCCCGAGAGGGTCAGCATCATCAGCAGAAAACTGGCCACGAAGAGGACGTACTGGAGATAGCTTCCCTCGCGAATGGATACGAACAAGAAGAGGTTGTAGAGGATCATCACGGTGAGGATGCCCGCGTACATACCGTGGAAGAGTTTTTCGAAGGTGGCGATTTCCCAGAAGGTGCGCGCTTCCCGGATGAGCGGCGGCAGATTCAACGGCGCGCGCTCCCCGATGATGCGCAGATAGATCGGATGTTCCGGGTGGAGGTCGTCCACCGGAAGTTTGAAGACCGGCTGAAAGTGCCGGATCTCGCGCTTCACAAACGCCACGGACTGACCGTTGCGTTGTTCCACGTAACGCCCGTCTTCGTAGACATACAATCGGGCGTCGTCGATCAATGGATAGTTTACTTCCAGGACGTAGTCGCGCTCCGTCGCCTCCGCTCGTACGGGCAGACGAATCCAGAAGGCCGAGCGGGAATAACCCACCGCCTTCTGACCGTCGCGAAACGTGAAGACCGCCGGCGGCAGTTGGAGGATGTCCCGGATTGTAAGCTGACGCCCGGGATCCTCGTACACCGCCCAGGCGTAGTCCCGCAGATCGTAGGAGTCCTGGTCGGCCTTCAGAACCAGGGGCCGTTCGACGGTCAGACGGACGGGATTGCTGCGGTCGCCCGCGGGTGAGTTCGGACCCGGGATGCAGGCCGTCAGGCCCAGGAACAACACCGGCATGAGAGTGAATGGCGGACGGCGCACGGGATTGAAATACGGTGGATGGAACAGATACGGACAATCAAAAAACGTACAAACTTCGGCAGATCTAAAATTTACGCCGGAAACCCGTGCTATATTTTCATTGACCACTGCTCCGGCACGGGCCGTTTTTGTGACGTGCAGACCCAAACCCATCGCAATACCGGGATTGAGATTTGCCCGCTCACGGGCGCCCTCGGTGCTGAAATCCGCGGCGTGCAAATCCGCGAGCTGGACGACGCGGGCTTCGCCGCCGTTCACGACGCCTTTCTGAAGTACGGGGCAATATTCTTTCGCGAGCAGGAGCTGGACCGGCAGGCCCAGATCGACTTCGCGCGGCGCTTCGGCGAGCTGGAGGTCCATCCCATTGTCAACGGCATGGACGAACATCCCGAGATCATTCAGGTGCTCAAACCGGCGGGGGAGCCGGCGACGTTCGGTACCGGCTGGCACACGGACAACTCCTTCTTTGAAAAACCCAGCCTGGGTTCGGTGCTGCACGGGGTCACGATCCCGCCCCACGGCGGCGACACGCTTTTTGCGAATCAGTATCTGGCCTACGAGAAATTGTCGGATGGTATCAAGAAAGTTCTCGATGGTCTGACGGCCGTGCACTCCGCCGGCCCGGCCTATACCTCGGAATCGGCGAAGGAAAAATACGAGGGCAAAACGGCGATTACGTATCGCTGGTCTGATTCGGTGCATGCCGAGGTGGAGCATCCGGTGGTGCGCACGCATCCGGGGAGCGGTCGCAGGGCGTTGTACGTGAATCCCATGTTCACCCAGCGTTTCAAGGGTTGGACCGCGGCCGAGAGCGCGCCGTTGCTAAAGTATCTTTATGATTTTTGCGTGAAGCCCGAGTTCTGTTGCCGTTTCCGGTGGACACCGAACGCCGTCGCCGTCTGGGACAATCGTTGCGTACAACACTACGCGGTGGACGACTACCAGGAGTACGAACGACTGATGTTCCGGGTGACCATCTCCGGCGAGCGGCCGGTTTAAGATGGGACGACTCCGAGGACCGAGGCACCGAGCTTTTATGGGAGAGGCCGGCATGGGACGGACGCGGGGTAAGTTAAGATCGCGGTAGGGTTCTTTTTTCTCCGCCCTGAGTCATTCCTCGGTTCCTCGGTCCTCGGAGTTTTCTTAAAAGAGATTACACGTGAACTTTCTCATCGTTGACGGTTACGCCCCGGACGCCCGCGCGAAGCTCGGCGCCGCCGGGTGCACGCTCGCGGGGGATCTCTATGCGCGCATGGTCGAAGACTACGCGCCGGGCGCGCGCTACGAGATCGTCCATCCCGCCGACGGGCCGGAGTTTCTTGCGCGTCCCTTAGCTGATTTTGATTCGTTGTTATGGACCGGGTCGTCGTTGAATATCTATGACGACATTCCCGGGGTTCGTCGTCAGGTCGAGCTGGCGCGCGCGGCATTTTCCGCGGGAGTGCCTTCGTTCGGGAGTTGCTGGGCGTTGCACGTCGCCGTCACCGCCGCCGGGGGCAGGTGCCGGTTGAATCCGAACGGCCGGGAGTTCGGTATATCCCGGCGCATTGAGCTGAACGATGCCGGTCGCGCTCATCCCATGTTTGCCGATAAGCCGCCGGTGTTTGACGGTTTTACCTCGCACTTCGACGACGTCGAGGTGCTGCCGCGGGGATCGACGGCGCTCGCTTCGAACGGAGCGACTAACATCCAGGCGGCGGAGATTACGGCGAACGATACGTCGTTCTGGGCGGTGCAGTATCATCCGGAGTACGACCTGCGGGAGATTGCGGCGCTGGCTCGCTTTCGGGCGGAGGGTTTGATTGCCGAGGGGCGGTTTCGAGACGAGGACGACCTGCGCGGTTACTACGGGCGCTACGAGTCTTTGCATGATCGCTTTGATGAAGCGACGGCGCGGGAGTTGGAGATCGGCGCGGATTTGAGTGACGGTACCGTGCGCTGCGCGGAGTTTCGGGCGTGGGTGAAGTGGTTGGTTGGGGGGAGGGGAGCGATTCAAAGTTTTCGAGCAATTCCTGAATGATCGCCTGTTGATCCCAAAGTCTCACTCTGAAAAACTGATTTTTTGTTTCCTTATCTACCGACGCCTTGAACCCGTTCCAGGAGACGAGCAGGCCGTGAGATGCATTTACGTTTTGCATTGTCCCGAGCAGTTGGTCGAGTGCCGGTCGATCGACAGGAGCATCCGAGGTCTTCACCTGAACGCAGATTCGTGGTTCCCCGAAGCCGAGGCCTCCGGGAGCGGCGACTATGTCGACACCCTTATCAGGTCCGGGCGGACTTAATAAGTCTCATATCCCTGGGCCTTTAGAATAGATTCAACGATTCGGGCCATCCCGTGCCCTTTGTATTTTCGTATAAGATACCTGGCTATTTGATCCTGGGCAATTTGTTCGAAATCGAAAACGCCCCGTTCGCAGTGAATCCCGACAACCTCTCCGTCAACCCGCCAGAATTTTCGCCAGTTCCCCATCGGCGAACGCCCACACCGGCCGCCCCGGCTCTTCGCTTAACGTCTCCACTAACTTACCTGGAAAACCATCTACCACCGAACGCGCGCCGAACTCCGCGCGTTGGTTGATCAGCGAGCCCGCGCGCACGATCGAACCGGGGCCGACCCGACTGTTGTCGCATACGATGGCGCCGGGTTCGATCACCGAACCGCGGCCGATCGTGCAGCCGTGAATCATGGCGCCCGGACCGATGATCACGTCGTCCTCGATTACCAGCTCGTTTGACGGCAGCAGATGCAGCACGGTGTTGGCATGAATCTGCACCCGCGCGCCGATGCGTACGGGGCCGTGGGAATCGCCGATGATTTTTACGCCCGGGCCGATCGTGGAGCCGGCGCCGATGACGACGTCGCCCAGAATCTCGACGGACGGGAAAAGCGCGGCAGTCGCGTCGACGTGCGGATGTTTGTCGCGGAAGTCGTAGAGTTGTTGCATGGGTATATTCCGATGGTTGGAAATGATTTGCGGTTCGGCGTCGGGGAGGCTCAGGTCTCCGCCGCGCATTCGGCTTAACATCTCGTGATCTTTTGTTTGCAGCCGGCGGATGATCCGGCCCGGTCGGCCCAGGATGACCGACTCCGCCGGTATTTCGACACCTGCCGGGATGAGCGTGCCTTCGCCCAGGATGCAACGATCACCGAGTTTGGCGCCGGGCATGAGGATGGCGGCGTTGCCGACTTCACACAGATCGCCGACGGTTGCGCCGATGCACAACGTGCGATGCCCGAATACCGTCTTGCGACCGATGCGGCACGGCTGCTCGCTCGAACCCCAGGCGACGCAGTTTTCCAGAATCATCGACTGTGCACCGATCGTAAGACCACCGCGGTCGTGTAACACCGCGCCGAATGAGATATGCGTGCGCGGCCCGAGATGGACGTTGCCTGACAGCACGGCACTGTCGGCGATTTGCATCGGCGCGTCGGACATGTTTGTGGATACGCCCGGGCCGTGTACGATCAAGCAGTTTTAGCGCACCCGAATCACCACCGGCATCCCATCCTTCGGTCGCAACGTAATCAGCGGCTCAATGCTGACATCCTTGCGCACGGGTTCCAGGTGAACGTTCGCCGCAATCCCGGCCAGCGCGATCACGAGTTCGGCCAGGGCAAAGTCCGCCCCGATGCACAGCCGCGGGCCGCCGCCGAACGGAAAGTACGCGTAGCCGAAGTCCCCGTCTCGTTTCGCCGGGCCGGCGTTCGGTACAAATCGCTCCGGAGAGAATGTTAGCGGATCTTCCCAGAACTGCGGATGGCGCCCGGTGAGCCACTGGGCGACGAACAACTGCGCGCCGGCGGGGATGCGGTAACCCATCACATCGTCCGCACCGATCGCCCGGCGTGCGACGGTCCAGACCGGCGGATACAATCGCATCGCTTCCAGTACGACACCGCGCGTATAAGCAAGCTCCGGCACGTCCGCGAATGCCGGGACCGTGCCGCGGCCGACTTCCTGTTCCAGCACTTCGCGTTTCTCAGGATTCCGCGCGAGCAGGTACAACGTCCAGGTCAGCGCCGTGGCCGATGTTTCGTGTCCCGCGAGCAGCAGCGTGAGGACTTCATCGCGTAGCTGGTCGGCGTTCATGGCCTGGCCGTCTTCGTCCCGGGCATTCATGAGCATGGCGAGTAGATCATCGTGTTCGTCGGGGTGATTGCGGCGTGCGTCGATGATCTCGTTCACGATGCGGCGCAGTTCTTTTACGGCGCGACGCAATCGAAAGTCCAGGGGCAGGAAGTGCACGAAGTTCGGCACGCCGGTGAACACGCGTTTTGTCAGCAGCTTGTTCGCGCGATCCAGGGCGTCGCCGAGGGCGGCGGCTTCTTTTGTAAGATCGCGGCTGAAGAGGGCGAGCCCCGCAATGCGCAACGCCAGGCGCGCCGCTGCTTCGGCCAGGTCCACGCTTTCGCCGTCGCGGCGTTTCCATTCCGTGACGAGATCGGCCGTGCACTCGTGCATCCGGCGCCCGTACAACTCAATACGTTTGCGGTGAAAGGCCGGCTGGATCAAACGGCGCTGCTTTAGCCAGGACGCCCCCTCGTTCGTGAGCAGGCCCGTTCCGAAGAGTCGCGCCGCTAATAGCCTGTAATCGAAGGTTTGTTTGTCGTAGTTGGTATGATTGGATTGCAGTACGCGTTCCACCGCGTCCGGATGAATGAAGAGATAACCCTGTTCCAGACCGAAGCGAAAACGTACGATCTCGGAGAAACGTTCGCCCGTGCGGTCGAGGAAGCCCAGCGGGTCTCTGGCAAACGCGAGGATGTGACCGATGAGCGGAAGGCCGCCGGGGAGTTGAGGGACTTCGCGAGGCATGGCCGGATGAACTCACAGGAGGATGAGCGGTCGAGAGGTTTCTTACCAGTATCCCTTGTGTTCTTCCATCACGCCGAACATATCACCGGTTTCCACCCAGTCGCCGTCCACACGGACGACACCGCTCGCCTTTACGAAGATTTCGGTGTGCCAGATCATCATGGCCGTGGGGATGTACGTGCGGTCGGTTTTCATCTGAAAGAGTTCTACGGCGAGGTCCATGTCCGGGGACGTCACGTGCCAGGTTTGTTTCCATTTGTCCTTGTCGCGAAACTCGAACGACACCGTCTGCGACAGCCGCACCCACTCATTCGTGCGCGGGCTTTTGACGTTCGCGGTGAAGTAGATTTCCGTGTACAGCTGCGCGTAGGCGCCGTAGTTGATGAGCGAGGCCAGGCCGGCCTGTTCGTTCTGTACAGCGAGCCAGTGCCAGCCGGTGTTCCGGGGAATGCGGCCCCAGCAGTGATCGTAGTAGGTGAGGGCGTTGTCGAGATTGTAAGTCTTGTTGTTGGCTTCCACGGTACCGGTCGTGCGATTGTGGAAGAAATGCATGAGGCCGTAGCGGTTTCGAATTTCGTAGTCGAACTTCGTGAAGTACGGAATCGACGACGTGATCTTTAAGTCCGCCTTGATGTTCCGGTTGTCCACCGTAAGCGCCCAGTTGCCCTCGCCGACGTACGGATCGGACGGGTCGGATATCTCAAACGCGCCGCTGTACTCGAACTTCGTGCCGCCGAAGAGCGTGCTGCCTTTCAGGTAAAGTTGATCCGGCGGAATCTTAGAGTCCGTGTAGAGGATGGGTTTGATGTGCACCGGCTTTTCGAACTCCGGGTCGAACACCGACATTACGAACTGATCGGCGAGCCAGGTGCGCACCACGTACCAGCTCACGTAGAACTTGCCGTCGGGATCCATGGCTCCGGAGTACCACCATTCCTTGTAGCGCTGTTCGTCGCTGAAGGGATTGAGGATGTCCAGAATGCGATTGCGGAGGACTTTCTTTTCTTCGATTTCCATGTATGTTTCTCGCTGTCGTGCGTGCGGCTCAGGCGCCTTCGCCCGGCTCCGGTTCGGGGACGATCTCGGTGGCGTCCTTCGAGCCGGTCTTCAGGTATTCGTCGTACTTCGCGGAGCGGGTGCCGAAGACCGTGTCCGTCCAGTTGTAGAGCCCGGCATAGTTGCCGATGAACTTCGTGTGATGAAAATCGTGGAAGGCCGGCCCGTCGTAAAACGGCAGCCAGTGAAACGGATTCCACGGAAACGAATAGCCCGAGTGTTGCTCCGCCGCCTCCCATTGTCGGACGACGACCCAGATCCACACGGTAACGATGTGCGAGGACAGCAGGATCGGGCCGATCAGGATCATGCTGGAGATCATGATGTACTCCACCGGATGCAGATAGTTGCCGGTAATGGAGATGGGCGTGGTGATGCGGTGATGGACCTTGTGAACATTCCGGTAGAGCCAGGGATTGACGTGCATGTAACGATGGGCCCAGTAGTACAGAAAATCGTCGAGGATCGTGAAAAGCAACACCGAGCCCGCGATGATGTACCACGGCGGGAGGGGGCCCGCGTGAATGCCCGTCAGCCGGAGGACCGGCCAGGAAAGTACACTCAAAACCAACATTAACAAAAAGTTGCTCAGTAGCTGCTTGACGGAGTCGTTTACGATACCATCATACGACTCCAGTCGCCTTTCCTGGACCCGGTACTTCCGGGCCCACTCCGGATTCCGGATGGCCAGGTAAGTCAGCGGCGCCGCCATGAGGCAGAAGGCCGAAAGGGCAATGAGGTTCGCGAAGATGGGAAAGTACAGGAACATCGGTTCCCGGTACCAGCCGGCGACGGTCTCGAAGAGTTGCAGTAAAGATTCGCTCATAGGCTTACAGGCTTAAACTTTCATTGAAAGATCATTATGCAAGAAACCAGGTCAAGCTTAAAATCAGTGATCCCGTATCTCCCGTTTGCGACGGTGCGCAACCTTGTGGAGAGCGATCGCATCTCCCGTACGGAGACGTTGCGCGGCAGTGTTCTCTTCATTGATGTCGCGGGTTTCACACCCATGTGTCTCGCCCTGGCTTCGGAGGGCGCGGCCGGAATCCAGGCGTTGCAGGAAATCATGTCGCGCTACTACTCCGGGTTGCTCGACTTCGTCCGCGACTTCGGCGGCGTCGTCTACCAGTTCGCCGGCGATTCCATTCTGGTGGGCATGCGCCTCGGTCCCGACGAAAGCGATGCGGATGCGGCCGTTCGTGCCGCGCGTTGCGTCACCGAGATGCATTCCGCCGTCGACGCCTTCGCGGACTTCGAGGCCCTCGGTCGTACGTATACCATTCAAACGAAAGCCGGTGCCGGCTTCGGTGAGTATCACAGCATCTTGCTCGGCCAGCGGGACTCCTGGTTCTATCCGGCTCTCGTCGGACCGGCCGTCGAAGACGCAGTGGGCGCGGAGGTGCGCGCGAGCGGCGGCCAGACGTTGATCTCCGGCACGTTGATGCGGTTGCTTCCGAACGGGGTGGCCGACGCGCAGCCCACGGCCGACGGCGAAGACTTTTACGAACTGCGCGGCCTGGATCTTTCCACCGTACCGCATACCGCCGGCCGTTCGGACTTCGTATCGTTTCAGTTGCCCCAGGGTTTCGATCAGGACAAACTCTATCGGCGTTGCACATACTTTCTGCAAGACGCCTTAATTAAGAAGATTACCACCGGCCACCGCGGATTCACCGGGGATCTGCGCAACACCACCTCGCTTTTCGTGCGCTTCGAGGGCCTCGACTACCGCGATCGTCCGCAAACCCTGGCGACGAACCTGGGCGCTTTCTTTCGCTTCGTGCAGAGTGAGAGCCGTACGTCCGGCGGCCTCTTTTTGCAGGCGGACTTCACCGACAAGGGCGGGGTTTTTCTCATTCTCTTCGGCGCACCCACGGCTCTTGAGAACAAAGAGGCCGCCGCCGCGCGCCTGGCGCTGCGCATCCTCAAAGAACGCGCTCGCTTTGAGTTCATTGAACATTTGCAGGCCGGCCTTGCCACCGGGGACGCCTACTGCGGCGACCTGGGCGCTCCCTTTCGCAAAAGCTATTCCGTACTCGGAGAAAACGTAAACGTCGCCTCGCGCCTGGCCACCTTCACCGGCCGGGACGATTACACCGTCGAGAACGCCAGCGTCTTCGCCGACGCCGCCACGCAAACGCGATTGCCGCGCCGCTTCACCGTGGAGACCGTCGGCGAAACGAACCTTAAGGGTATCTCAGCGCCGGTTAAGACGTATCGCATCCTCGGCGAAAAGGAGCTGCACGGCTTCTTTCATTTGCATCACGATCGGCTCATCGGCCGGCGGCGGGAACTGGCGTTCCTAAAGGAACAACTGGACGCCATCATCGACGATCGCCAGGGCCGGGTGGTTTCCATCAGCGGGGAGGCCGGCGTCGGCAAGTCCCGCCTGGTGGGCGCCTTCATGGAAGAGCTGGCCAATCGCCGGGTGGAACTCTACGGCGGTCATTGCTTCAGCTACGAACGGCACACGCCGCTGTTTCCCTGGAAGGAACTCCTGCTCCAGGTCTTCGAGATCGACGAACACGATTCCAACGAGGCCAGGCTCGGTAAGATTGAAGCCGCCCTGGAACCCCTGGCCGACGTCTCGAAGGAATGGGCGCTGGCCCTCGGCGTGCTTCTCGGGTTCACCGGCATCCACGAAAAACCGCTGACGCGTTCGCTCGACGCGCGGGAAAAGAACCTGCGTCTATCGCAGATTGTTTGCGACCTCGTGCGTCACGCCGCGCGGGAGAATCCGGTGTGCCTCTACTTCGAAGACGCCCACTGGATGGACGAGACCTCGTTTAAGCTGATCGAGTTCGTCGTGGCCCGCATTCGTGAACTGCCCGTCATTGTGCTGTTGTCCCTGCGTCCGGATCCCATCATCGAAAGCCTGGAACAGGATCACGCCAACGGCGCCCTGGCCACGCCCTATGCGAAGCTGGAACTCGGTCACCTCGAAGAAGACGACGCCCGGGAGTTTGTCCGCCATCGGCTGCGGTTGAACGAGGAACACGGCGGCCTGGAGGATACGATCTTACAGGTAGCGCAGGGCAATCCCTTCTTTATAGAGAGCATCGTGGACAGCCTGGTGGAGCAGGGGCACATCCAACAGAACGGAGCCACCGGGCCGGGCGGCGAGGACCTGCGTGAACTGGCCACCGAGGTGGATCGCATCCAGGTGCCGAACTCGTTGAAGGACGTGTTGCTCGCGCGCCTGGACGGCCTCGACGAAAACGCGAAGACGACGCTCAAGACCGCGTCGGTGATCGGTCGCGTCTTCGCCTTCGAAATCCTGCGCCAGCTTCTGCCGGACACCCTGAGCCACGACATGGCCGAGGCGTCGTTGATCGATCTGGAACGCATCGAACTGACGCGCCTGGAAACGCCCATGCCGCTCGAGTACATCTTCAAACACGTCGTCATTCGCGACGTCGCCTACGAAAGCATGCTGCTTTCCACGCGGGAGTTCATTCATCGCCGCCTCGCGCGGCATCTCGAAACATTGTACGAAGACAACTTACGCGACCGCGCCGACACCCTGGCCTATCACTTTCTCCAGGGCAAGGACTCGGTCGCCGCGCTGCGTTATACCATGCTCGCCGGGGACAAGGCCCGGGACAACTACGCGAACCGCGACGCCATCGCGTACTACGAGCAGGCGGAAAGCATACTGAGCGACCTGCGCTCCGGGGCGGGCGCGGGCAATCCCGAGGGCGATCCGGTGCCGTCGCCGGAGGAACTCCAGGCGCATCTCGTCGAAGTCAAACAACACCTGGCCGAAATCCGCAGCCGCATCGGCGAGTACGAAAGCGCGTTGAACGGTTACCGGTCCTGCTTCGAACTTGTCAGCGAACCGGAAGCACGCGCGCGATTGCATCTCGGCATGGGGCTCATTTACCAGGAGCGCGGCGAACCGCGCGAGGCCGTCTCCGAGATGGAACAGGCCATGAAACTCTACGGCAAGAATCCGCCGCGCACAAAGGTCGGTACCATCGTTTCGTTGCTCGGCCAGTTCTTCGTACGATTCCTGTACCAGACCATGCCGTTTACGATTCGCCGTCTGCCGAAGTCCGATCGCGAACGCAACAAACGCCTGCTGCAATGTTTGCGCGTTCTGGAAAAGATGTACTTCCTCGTGGATCTCGAACGTTTCGCCTGGGGCGGCGCCTACGGCATCAACCTGGCCGAACGTGTGGCCGATCCCGGTGAACTGGCGCAGTTCCAGGCCGCCTACGGTATGATCATGAACGGCATGGGTGCGAAGGCCGCCGCGCGCCGCTACCTGGAAGACGCCCTTGAGCTCGCGCGCAAATCCAAAAGCCGCAACCCGCTCATTGAAGGGTTGATTCTGCAACTCAACGGTACCTTCTACATGTTCTGGGACGATCCCGAGGGCGGCCTCGAAGCCCTCGACGAATCCATTCGAATCTATCGCGGGGCCGGCGGGATGTGGGAGCTGCTCACGTCCCTCGGAACCCAGGGGCAGCTTTTATTTTTGTTGTCTCGATTCAAGGAATCCCAGGAGAAATACGAACAGTGCGGGGAGCTGGCGGAGGAACTGAATTCGGCGGTGCATCTCGGCTGGAGGTACTGCAAGGCCTCGTTCTGTAAGTTTCTCACAAACGAACCTACGGCGGAGCTGGTGGGCGAGGTCCGCGCCGATCTCTACCAGGCCATCGCCCTTTCGGTTCAGGCCGAAGATCTCATGAATCATCTCATCGCCACGGCGCACCTGGCCACGGTGGCGCGCATGTGCAACGACGCCGACGAGGCGGCGCGCCTGGCCGCGGAGGTGTTGGACATCAACCGTCGCTATAAAGTCAACGTACCGCATGTTAAGATCGCCCTGGTCGACGCGGCGGATGCGGCGCTCTTTGCCGTGGAACACGTGCGGGAACACGGCGGCCAGGCCGGCGGCATGAGCGAGCGGGATCTGTTCAAACTTGCGGCCGGTGCCTGGAAGAAGGCGCGGGCCCTCGGCAAAACCTTTCCATATCTGCGCGGGCCGGCGGAGCGGGCGCGGGCCTGGTACGTGCATTTGCGCAAGGGACCGGCCCGGGCGCGGTCGATCTACGAAAAGGCGATCGAATACCTGGACGACTCGCCCCATCGCTGGGAATGCGCCCAGGCCTACGCGGCGGCGGCGCGCGCGTATCCGGAGGGCGACGAGAAACGCCTGCGCTACCTCGACACCGCGCGGGAGATCTGCATGGCTCACGGCATCGAAGCGGAACTGAGTCGTCTGCGCGGTTTGATGCCCGACGTCGCGGCGACCTCATGATCATCGCCGGTCTCGTATACTTCGCGCTGGTCTTCGGGGCCGGTTTTCTGCTCGGTCCGCCGCGCATCCTCTGGCTGGTCCCGCTGGTAGGTCAGCGCACCGCGGAATTGATCGAGACGCCCATCATGCTCATGGTGATTTATTTTAGCGCACGCTGGGTGGTGCGTCGTTTTTCGTTGAGCGGTCGTCCTGCGGCGGCCCTGGGGGCGGGCGGATTGGCATTACTGCTCTTGCTGCTGATGGAGTTCACCCTGGTCCTGTATCTGCAGGGGCGCAGCATCGAGGACTACCTGGCGTCCCGGGATCCGGTCTCCGGAACGGTGTACGCCGTTTCGTTGCTGATCTTCGGACTCATGCCGCTCTGGTTCAGTCGGCGACAGGCTGCACGCTGATCGCAGGCTCATGTTTCACCGGAAAGTTCATTGAGTTTGCGATAAAACACTTCGCATGCGCTTCCGCATGCAGGGCGTTCGCCGGTTCGATCATCCCGGCGTCCGCCACGGTTACGCGCGGTCGTAAGATCACTTCCGTGAATCGCCCGCCGCCGTCCTGGTCGAGCAGCATCGTCCCCGTCGCCTCATCCTCGTAGCCGACGACCACGACCTTCGCCACCGCGCACAGATGCAGGTACCACAGCATGTGGCAGGCCGAGAGCGAGGCCACGAGCAGGTCCTCGGGATTGTGGCGGGAGGCATCGCCGCGAAACGCCGGGTCCGCCGAACCGTGGAGTTCCGCCTTGCCGTCGATGCGCACGACGTACTCCCGGCCGTAGCTTTTGTACGTGGACGTGCCCGGGCCGGTGTTACCGGTCCAGATAAGATGCGTTGCGTAAGTGTGTGCCATTGTAAGTTAAGGGGCGATGGATTCCAGGATCGCGCGGTATTCGTCGCTGATGGGAATCTTCGTCGCCTGTTTGTAATCGTAGGCCACCATCACCGTAACGGCCTCGGCGAAGGCCTTCCCGCCGCCGGGCGGCCGAATGTCGTAGGCGAAGTCCCAGGAAGTGGTGCCGATGCGCGGTACGGTGAGTTCCACCTCAATGCGATCCTGGTCCAACTCCAGGGGACGCCGGTAGTCGATGCGTGTGCTGGCCAGGATAAAGGGAATGTCGTGAGGTCCGCGCAGATTCGGATGGTGCTTGCGATAAAACTCCAGGCGGGCGGTCTCGCAGTAGCTCATGAACACCGCGTTGTTCACGTGCCCCATGCCGTCGGTATCGCGGAAGCGGATCTGGATTTCGATGACGTAGGCCATGGTGTCTGCCAGGCTACATTCTGTAATAGTAATGTAAACCCGAAAACGAATTGTCCGCCAGGGAGTACAGATCAGCCCAATGGAGTACTTCTTTCAAGCGCCTGGAAGAGTACATCCGACACGGCGCCGAAATTCTTGGAATGGAATCCGGCGATGTCCTTTACGTTGGTGATCAGCTCTCGGGGACACGGTAGCCCGGCCCGTTTTTATAAAGTCTTGACTGTAAACAATTAGCAGGCTGCTGAAAAAGTCGAATTTTCCTGGCGATTTCACGGCGTCCGTCCAGAAAAGTCACATGCGTGGCGAAGAAGAAAAGCAACCGAGTATCTGGAGTCATGTTTCGATGGAGGATCGGATCCCGTCGGATCACCCATTGCGTGGCATTCGCAAGTTGACGGATGAAGTGCTCGCGAAGTTGAGCGATCGATTCGATGAAATGTATCCGGCATTCGGACGGCCTTCGCTTCCGCCAGAGTATCTTCTGCGGGCCCTTTTGTTGCAGGTGTTGTTCACCGTGCGCAGCGAGCGCCAGTTGATGGAGCAGACGAATTGTAATCTGCTGTATCGCTGGTTTATCGGCTTAAGCGCGGATGATCCGGTCTGGGACGCGAGCGTATTTTCAAAGAATCGCGATCGTCTGATGCAAGGCGGTATTGCCGACGAATTCTTTCGCGGCGTTCTGGAGGTGGCGGATGATCGCGGGCTGATCAGCGATGAACACTTCACTGTGGATGCCACGTTGCTGGAGGCTGCATCGAGCCTGAAGAGCTTCCAAAAAAAGAGGGCGGGCGATCTCCTTCGGATGAAAGAGGCCGCCGCATGATTGCGACTGCTAACTTGCGAATTATCAGCGTTAGGGATGCGCAGGGTGCCGCGCAGCGGCAGTCCGGAGCGCGAAGCGCGGAGGACCAGCAAGGCGCCGCTTGTCGGTGCCGCGGTAGATGTTCCCCGCTGGCGAAGCGGAGCCCGGAGCAGCCCGGCGCCCGGCGGCTTCAGACGGGGTGGATCGAACAGCGACCCCGGCCAGCGGGGTCTCGTTGGCGCCGGCCGGGCGCAACGCCCACAAGGATTTCACTGAATTAACTACTCAGGAGACTTTTTCAGCAGCCTACCATTTTCCGAAAAAATCCCGCGGGAAATCCTTGCAAGCTTCGCCGCGCTGGAGAAAGTTCTTCGTGTTATGAACCGCCTTGCCGTACTTCTGGGAATCATTCTCACTTTCGCCGCCGGCAACGTCTTCGCGCGCACGGTCTACGTGCAGAATCCGAAAGCGAAACTTCTGAACCAGCCGTCCATGAATGCGCCGGGCACGCCGCTGCAAAAAGGCACCGCGCTTACGGCCCTGGGGGACCAGGGCATGTTCGTTCAGGTTCGCGCGGCCCAGGGCAACGGCTATGTTCCGCGGCTGTTCGTTTCGCCGTATCCGCCGGGGAAACGCATGAACCTGGGCGGCAGCATCAAACGCAGCGACGCCGTGGAGGCCCGGGCCCGGGCGTCCACGTACTCCCGTACCGCCGCGGCCCGGGGTCTGGTGGTCACGCAAAAGAGTCGCCTGCGCGGGCGGATGAACGAGTACGACTTCGCCGCCGTCGACTGGCTGGAGGACGTACACGTGAGCGAGGCCGACGTGGAAGCCTTCCGTTCCGGCACGCCGTAACTAACATGCAAAGAGCGATTGTTAGTCTGATGGTCGGGGGATTTGCGGTTCTGCTGTCTGCGGGTTGCGCGAGCGCGCCGGCCGGTCGTTCGGTGGCGGACGTCAGCCAGGAACGCGACGTCGGTCGGGCCCTCGCGGCCTCGCTCATTCGCAATCACGGCGGCCTGGTGCGGGACGAGCAACTCACGCGCTACATAAACCTGGTGGGACTCTCCGTCGCGGAATTCTCCGGCCGGCCGGAGCTGCCGTTTCACTTCGGTCTCTTGAATTCCGACGACGTCCTGGTGTTCGCCTGTCCGGGCGGCTACGTCTTAATTTCTCGTGGGGCCATGTCAGCCATGGAAGACGAGGCCGAACTGGCCGGCGTCCTGGCCCATGAACTCACGCACATTTCCCTCGATCATGCCGGGGACTTTCGCGCCGGCAATCGTTTCGTGGCCCTGCTCGGTACCTTTCTGAGCGGCGGCGGGGCGGTCCTGAACTCCGCCGTAAGATCCAACGTCCAGAAGTTAGAGGACACGCTCCTGGAAGAGGGGCGTTCGCCGGAGCTGGAGTTCGAGGCGGACCGTGGCGGCGTCATGCTCGCGGCGGCGTCCGGCTACGATCCGTCCGGCATCGTCCGCTACTTCGAACGCCTGGGCCGCGCGAGCGGGACCGAGCGTTTCGCAAAGACGCATCCGGCCATGGGGGAACGCGTTGTTCGATTGAAGGCGTTCCTGGGCGAGCAGGGATTGGGAGGCGGCGCTGTTCACGCGACGCGTTTTCTGGATCATCGCAGACGGTTGTCTTCAATAAAAGAGGAAGAGCCGCAAAGGCCAACACAATGAACAGCACAAAGATCTACACGATAGCCCTTGTCACGGCGCTCACTGTCCCGGCCTCGCTCGCCGCCGACGAATTTCACAACATCAACGGTTTCTTCGGGGAACGCGCGGCGGGACTCGCCGGGGCCTACGTCGCCGTCAGCGATGACCCCTCCGGCATGGTCTACAATCCGGCCGGCCTGGTTTACGCCTACGACCAGTACATCTCGCTGTCCGTGAGTTCGTACAGTGAGACCTCGAAGGAATTCCGAAACGTCTTCGGCATCGGCCAGGACTATACGCGTACGTCCCGCGCCTACGCGCCGAATTTCTTCGGCGCCATTACGACCTTCGGCGACGTAAAGTTCGGCCTGGCCATCGTGAGCCCGCAGCAGGAAGAGTTCGATCAGGCCGATCAGATCTACTATCCCCAGAACGGACCGAACTCCGCGTTCTTGCGGACGGACTTTACCGACGAAACTACCGAGATCCTGGGCGGGCCGGCCCTGGCCATTTCTCTGGGCGATCGTCTCTCCATCGGCGCGACGATCTTCGGAGAATGGAACAGCCGGCGCATCATCTCGCGCATCTTAAACGTGGACCAGTCCGGTGGTTACGTCTCCGATTCGTTTCAGGATCGCCGCCGGACCATCAGTATCGTGCCGGTCCTGGGTTTGCAGTACATGCCCACGGACGAACTGGCGCTGGGTTTTTCGGCGCGCCGACGTTTCGTAACCAGCGGTTCGCGACTGCTTTCTTCTATTACCACGACGTCTTCGAACTCGGCGCCGGACTCGCTGAGCATCGCTCAGGTCACGGACAAACGTTTCGCCGTGATCAGTCAGGATCAGATCATCACCGCGCCCGGCGTGCGGGGCGAGTTGCCGGAAACCTACGAACTGCGCGGCGGCTTCGCGTACTTCGTCTCGCGCTATTTCCTTACGTCGTTCGATGTGATCTACACCAGCGGCTATCGCAGCAGTCAGCAAAATATCGGCGCGGAGCTCCTGTCGCGCACGCTCATCGTGGACAACGGCGACGAGCCGTTGCTCAGCCGCGAGGAAACCCTGAACGTCGCCGCGGGTCTCGAGTACTATGTCACGGACAACTTTTCGTTGCGCGGCGGTTTCTTCACGAACAAGGCGAACTCCGAGGACATCGATTGGTTTCGGGCCGCTCTCATCGGCGCCGCGCGTAGCGTCATTCGCGAGGGCAACCTCTCGGCCACGGACGTCTTTACGCAATCGAACATCGTGGTGGCGGTGCCGGACCTGGCTCAATCTCTGCGCAACGAACACGTCGACCTGCAGGGCTATACCTTCGGCCTGGCCTGGGGAGATGCGACGTCCTCCGTGAGTCTGAGTTTTTCCCTGGAGCGCGGGCGGGGCGGGGCGCAGATCGATCCCGGCGGATTGCCCCAGCCGCTCGTCTACGAAAATCGGACGGTCTACCTGGTGGCGAGCACGCGCCAGTAGCCGATCGCTAACATTCGACCGGTAACAATCAGTCATGAACATCCAACGCAAACTCATCTGGGCCGCGCTGTTCGTCCTGGTGCCGTTCGTTTACGTTGCGCTGCTCGACCTTGCCGGCACCCGGGAGCGCCTGGACAACGTGTTCGTCGACATTCGCTACCGGGTCGCGAATCCCGGGCACCGCATTTCCGACAAAATCGCCATCATCGACGTGGACGAGGAATCGCTGCAGCAGCTCAAGGACGACGAGTTGTTCGGGCGCTGGCCCTGGCGTCGCGCCGCTTATACGGAGGTACTGGACTTCGCCCTGTACCGGGCCCAGGCGCGGGCGGTACTCTTCGACATTCTGTTCGTCGAGCGTTCGTTTTTCCAGGGGCCCAACGCGGAGTTCAGTGACGACGAGATCCTGGCCTCCGCCGGCGACTACTTTCCGGGCATCTATCACGCGATCAACTTTCGTTACGATGCCAACGCTCCCCGGGTGCCGCCGCCGTTGCCGGAGCCGGAGTTGCTTTCGAAGGCCTGGGACGTGCACGTGGCGAACGAGGACATTGTGCCCGTCTTCAATCGCGTCGCCTATCCGGCCGGGGAGATCGGCCATCGTGTGTCCGGGCTGCAGTCGGTGACGTTCGCCCCGGATCCGGACGGCATCTCCCGGCGCATCCGCCCGCTGTTCGGCGTGGGGGAGGCGGGCAATCGAAAGTTCTACCCGACCCTGGCCCTGGCCGGGCTGGACGCCGTGCACGGTGTCCGTGACGTAACTTACACTGAAAACAATCTAACGATTCAAACTCAGGACGGCTCCGCCCTCGAACATCCTCTGCAAGACGGGCAGATGCGCCTGCACTATTACAGCGAGGAAGAACTGGAACGCATTCCCCGCCTGGGCGTCTTCGCCTTTCTGGCGTCCATGTCTTTGATCGAGCAGGGCGTCGACGACTTCAGCGAACTGGCCGTGGACCCGACGCTGCTGGCCGATCGCGTAGTAATCCTGGGGACCTCCGCCGCCGCCACCCACGATACGGTGACGACGCCCTACGGCATCGCGCCGGGGTTTATGCTGCACGCGATTCTGCTATCGAACTTACTCGAGGGCCACGCCCTGCACGTACTGCCCGGCTGGCTCGGCTACGCGATGATGATCGTACTGTTGCCGTTGACCGTGGCCTGCGTCCTGTTTTTTCACAACGTGGTGTTGCGGGTGATTCTGCCCGTGACGGTGTTCCTCGCCGTGGGTCTCAGTGCGGTCGTCTTGTTTCAGTACGACATCGCGCTGCCCATGGCGCACGTCTGGCTTTCCATGCCGCCGGTTTTTCTGGCGTCCATGGCGTTGTTGAGTTTTACCGAGGGCGCCGAGAAGCGTCGCTATCGTCGCGTGCTCTCGAACATGGTGGACCCGACCATCGTCGGCGAGGCGTTAAAGGATCTCGAAGCGTTGAAACAGGGCGGGGAGAAAGAAATCACCGCCTTCTTCTCGGACGTCGCCGGTTTCTCGACGATCAGCGAAGGGCTGAGTTCCCAGGCCCTGGCCGATCTTTTGAACGAGTACCTTTCGGCCATGACGCTCATCTTAAAACACCATCGCGGCACGCTGGACAAGTACATCGGCGACGCGGTGGTGGGCATCTTCGGCGCGCCGATTGATCAGCCCGAACACTTTCGCGACGCGGCCCGGGCGAGCCTGGAGATGCTTGAACGCCTGGAAGAATTGAAAGCGTACTGGAAAAAGAACGATCTCTACATAGCTGAAGCGCAGGACATGCAGGTGCGCATCGGCCTGAACACCGGCACGGCGAAGGTCGGTTTTATGGGCACGGACGACCTGGCGTCGTATACGATGATGGGTGACACGGTGAATCTGGCCGCGCGCCTGGAAGCGGCGGGCAAGGACTACGGCGTGAGTTGTTTGATCAGTGAGAGTACGAACGCTCTCATCAAAGACGAGATGCTCACGCGTTTGCTCGACGCCGTCGTTGTGAAAGGCAAAACGAAACCCGTGCGCATCTATGAGCTGATCGGCGGCCGGAGTACTGTCACGGACCAGGCGGTGGAGGCCGCGGCAAAGTTCGAAGCCGGCTTCGCTTTGTATCTCCAGCGCGATTGGGACGGCGCGGTGCGAACGTTAGCGGAAGCGGAGCGCTTGCGCGGGCAGGGGCCGGACAGGGCCGTGGCCATGCTGGTGGAACGCTGCGAGTTCTATCGATCCGCGCCGCCCGCCGAGGGTTGGGACGGCGCCTTTGTGCGAACGCACAAGTAACGCCCGTTGTTCTTGAAACGCAGTCTTAATTGCGATGGACTCCCGTGAAAAAATCGTGGTTGTCCCGGCGCGTCCGGTCGCGAGTTTTTTCCCATGAACGAAGGTGCACTGCGATTCTCCGGGCCGCCGGATTCACTCCCCGCGAAACTCACGGCCGTTCTCGAAGTCATTTTGCTGCTGGCTTCCGCTACGGCGGTGCTGCTGTGGTTGATGGGCATGCCCCTGTTTTATGCGGACGGCGAGCCGGTGCTTTCCGTGTTCACGGCGCTGTCGCTGCTGCTGCTCGTGATCGTGAGGCTGGCGCGCAAGTTTCTCTTCGGCTGGCCCACGGCACTTTCGCTGGCGTTGATCGGCGCGGTACTCGGCGGCAATCTTTCGTCCATGCTCATGCTCACGAGCATGCCGCCGGGGCTCATGCGTTCCTTTCCGGACGTGGTCATGACCTCGGTCTTCACGTCCCTCGGCCTGCTGCTCTTTTGTCTGTACGAGTTACTGATCGTCCTGCGTGAAACGCCGCGTTCGACCTTTATTCTGGACGACATCCTGTTGCACCTCGCCCTGGTTCCCGGCGGCTTAAGTTTACTCGGCTATCTGTTTGGCAATCCGTTGTATCTCAGTGTCGGGGAAGATCCGCGGGTGGGCATCTCGCCGTTGGAGATGATGTTCATGGGAACCTATGCCGTCACGGCGGTACTTTCGAATCGTCAGTTGTTTTTGTGGCAGTTCCTGGCCGCCGGCTGGATCAACCGCCTCATTTTCGCCGCGTTGTTTGCGAATCAGTTCATTGCGCCGGTGATCACGGCGTACGCCTTTTCGACGGGCCTCGAATCCGGCGGCGGGCCGGGCATTGAGCTGTTCGTGTTGTTGGCCGGCGTGATTGCGACGTTGACGTTCCTGGTGATCCAGGCGTACTTACACACGCGCTCGCGCGAATCCGCACCGGCTCCGTCCCGCGAGTAAAGGGGCGATGTCTGATATTCAGAGCGACAGCCCGTCCGTACTCCGCGCGAATTTGAATACATTTCCGGTGTCTGCGCCGGGTCTGAAAAAAGACTGGCGCCGGTTTGCGCGGTATTGTAAGTTCGGCGCGTGTTTTCTTCGTTGATCTGGACGCTCATCTTCGTCTACGCCGCGTTCTTTTATTTATTGAACCGGGTGATGGCGGATTGATGGTACTCGGACACTACGCCGCCGCATTTATTGCCCGCCCGCACGTGCGGGAGGCGCCGTTGTGGGTGTTGCTTCTCTGCGCGAACCTGGCGGAGTTTTTGTGGCTCGGCCTGGCGCTGGCCGGCATCGAGGCGACCGAGCCCGCGTCCATTTTAGACGCCACGTTCCAGAACCTCAAAGTACACATGACCTACAGCCACAACGTCGTGCCGAATCTGCTGCTCGGCTTCGGCGTGTTCGTCGTGGTGTACGCATACTATCGCAATCGAACTCTGGCGCTCTGGTGTGCGGGGCTCACGGTGCTGCACGTATGGTGCGACTACATCGTCGGCTTTCAACATGAATGGCTGGGGCGGGACTCACTCAAGATCGGCCTCGATTCCTACGGGCACTTCCCGCACGTCGCGATCCTCATCGAACTCGTTTTCGCCGTCGGTTGCGTCTTTTATTACAGCGTCGCCGAAAAACGCGCGGGCCGGCCGGTGCCGCGGCGTAAGCTCGTGTTTCTCTACACGGCGTTCATCATCGGAGTCGGCGCCTGGTTGCCCACGGCCACGATTCCGTTGCGCACAGTGCTGGGGTTGTGAGCCTTCGAGACGCCGTTCCGTTGCGCCTCAGAAAGGATTAATGTACACTGACCGCCACTTAAGCCACGATCCGGGGCGTGCTCGAACTACTTGAGCGTTTCCGGTAGTTCAAGAGCTGCGATTCGTTGCGTTGGCCGTGAAAAATAGAAAGTAAGTCCCCCGCGAACCCGCACCCGCTCCGCCCCGCGAATTGAGCGGGGCTCCGGGGTGCGGATTCGCTTGATGTGCACTTCCAATCTGTGAGGCTCAGGCACCGAGAACATACCAACGCGTTTCTTACGGCAAAGACGCCGTTCCGGTGCGCCTTACCACATTCCCCGGCATGACCTCCGTTCATCTGCTGGAACCAGCCGTGACCATAAAAGTGTGAATCCAAACTGGCCTTAACTTACATCACGATTCGGGGCGTGCTCAAACGGATGAAAAGTTTCCGGCAGTTCAAGAACTCTGGCTCGCGGCGTTTGCCGTGAGACACATAAGGTAAGTCGCGCAATAGGTAAGGGATTGATTTGGCTACGGCTTTGCGGGAGTTGTGGATTTTCGTTTCGTTAAGAATGCTGCGTTCGACCCGGACGCTGATTGTGCGACTCAGCTACCGAGGCGATTCTTACGGCAAAGACGCCGTTCCGGTGCGCCTTACCACGTTCCCCGGCATGACCTCCGTTCATCTGCTGGAACCAGCTGTACCCATAAAATCATTACTGTACACTGGCCGCCACTTACACTACGATTCGGGGCGTGCTCGAACGAATAAAACTTACCGGTAGTTCAAGAGCTGCGGTTCGTGGCGGTTGCCGTGAGAAACACGAAGTAAGTCGCGGAATTGTGAAGGGCTTTTTTTTGCTACAGCTGAGCGGGAGTTGTGGATTTTCGTTTTGTTAGGAATGCTGCGTTCGACCCGGACGCTGATTGTGCGACTCAGCTACCGAGGCGATTCTTACGGCAAAGACGCCGTTCCGGTGCGCCTTACCACGTTCCCCGGCATGACCTCCGTTCATCTGCTGGAACCAGCCGTACCCATAAAAGCCTTAATCCAAACTGGCCGCCACTTACACCACGATTCGGGGTGCGCTCGAAAGAATAGAGTTTTGCGGTAGTTCAAGAGTCGCGGTTCGTCACGTTGGCTGTGAGAAACATAAAGTAAGCCGCAGCATCGTTCAGTCTTTTGTGGGCTACGGCTGAGCGGACTTGTGCGGGATGTCTCCTGCATCGCCTGCGCTCGTCAAGATTGATGTAAGCAAACTTCGTGATGTTGGCTCGCGTCGGAAAATTAGAAGGTTGCGGCAAAGAACGAGGATGTTTTTTTGCACCGATGCGATGGGATGATCGTCGAAGGCATACGCTGCACTGATAAAAAAATGCCCGCAAAGAAAAAAGAAAAACCGAACCTCGACGAAGCCCTGGAAAACGACGACGCCGATGCTGTGCGGCGTTGTTTGCGCGACGGTGCCGATCCGAACTTCATCGCCGAAAACCGGCGCAGTCTCCCGTTCATTTGCGCGGCCGAAGAAAACAGCGATGCAGTGGTGCGAGCGCTCGTCGAAGGCGGGGCCGACATCAATCTCCCGGGCAAGAACGGGAACACCCCGCTCAGCAGAATGTGTGGCGCCTGGGGTCCCGCTCGCGTTACGGTCATGGAATTCGACGCGCTGAAAGCACGGATCCGGCTCCTCGTGGAACTCGGTGCCGATGTCAACGCCATCGGGAAAAACGATACGACGCCGCTGCTTGCTGCGATCCATGGGGCCGGCGGCCCCATCGTGGAGTTACTGCTCAATGAACTCGGTGCCGATCCGACCATGCGATCCTTCGGTGGAACGACACCCCTGATGTATGCCGCGCTCTATGAAGACGTGACCATGATCGACGCACTCGTTCGTTGCGGTTGTCCGCTCAACGCGACGAACGAAAACGGCATCAGCGCCCTGCACATCACGGCGATCACGAACAATCCGGTGGCGGCCCGGGCCCTCCTCGGTTACGGTGCCGAAGCAAACCTCGCGGATCGATACGGCGCCACGCCGCACGACTACGCGGTGTTGTTCGAACTTCCCGAACTCGCGGAAATTCTGCGCACGCCGGAGACACCGGCCGCCACGGAGGATCGACTCCGCTCCATTTGCGACAGGGCGCACCGCAAGTTTCGGGAGTATGTCCAATCAGAAGCTGAACGACTGCTGAGTCAGGATTATTTCGACGCCAATTTTGAGGCCGTCGTCACGCTTTTCGCGAATCAGTACTTTTCGATGAACGATCTTACAGTCCGGCGTGTCTTTGATCCTCTCTGGCCGCAGTTTCTAAAACTCGTGCCGCCTTTTGCGGCGGGTCACTATGCGACTACAACCTTCGAATTCAAGTCCCAGGGCGGCGCCATCCTGGACTTTTTTTACGACAAAGAACCATTGCTGGACGTTGCGATTGCACACTACGAAAGGCTCGGCCTGGCAGAGTTCGAAGAGCTCGCCCATAAAGCCCGAAGCATCTACTACGAAAGTGTGGTCTCCAAAATAGAAGCACTGCGCCAACGCATGCGCGACGAATACCCCCGTGACGAGTACGTCTCCGGTGAGGACGCCGTCTATGAATGGTACGAGGAGGAAGACGGCGATATTCCGGAGGGGAGACTCTTTGACGATATCCGTTCGAAAATGGAGGATCTGCACGACGCACCGGCCGCCATAGAAGCCCGCAAGAAAGCCTTCGAAGAATACCTGCGCGAAGAATCATAAACAGGAGAAGAACATGCCTGAAGAAAAAGAAGAGCCGCCCAATCTCGACGATGCCCTGGAAAACGACGATGCCGATGCTGTGCGGCGTTGCCTGCGTGACGGTGCCGATCCGAATGCCAGGATTAAGTACGGACAGCTTCCGTTGACCAGCGCCGCACGGGAGAACAGCGAAGACGTGTTGCGAGCCCTCGTCGAAGGCGGTGCCGATATCAACCTGCCCGCCGCGGCTCCGCTGAGCGCGGTCTGCGAAAGCGGCCTGGTCCCCGTTCACTTCCAGAGACCGGGACTCGATGCGGTGGAAGCACGCATCCGACTGTTGGTCGAACTCGGAGCCGACGTCAACTTCACCGCACAGAACGTCGACCCGCCGGTCTTTTGCGCGCTTCACGGAACCGGAGGCTCCATCGTGGAGTTACTGATCAACGAACTCGGCGCCGATCCCGCGGTGCAGTCCTACAACGGAACGACCGCTCTGATGCATGCCGCGATTTACGAGGACGTGGCGTTCATCGACGGTCTCGTTCGTTGCGGTTGTCCGCTCAACGCGACGAACGAAAACGGCATCAGCGCCCTGCACATCACGGCGATCACGAACAATCCGGTGGCGGCCCGGGCCCTCCTCGGTTACGGTGCCGAAGCAAACCTCGCGGATCGATACGGCGCCACGCCGCACGACTACGCGGTGTTGTTCGAACTTCCCGAACTCGCGGAAATTCTGCGCACGCCGGAGACACCGGCCGCCACGGAGGATCGACTCCGCTCCATTTGCGACAGGGCGCACCGCAAGTTTCGGGAGTATGTCCAATCAGAAGCGGAAAACCTTCTGAGCACTCCGTATTTCGACGACCATTTTTTCAGCGCCATCGTGCACTTCGCGGATCTGTACTTCGCGATAAAAGGGATTACGATGCGCCATGTATTTTCGAATCAGTGGCCGCAGTTCTTAAAACTCGTACCGCCCTTTGCAGCAGGTCACTACGCCACAACTACATTCGAATTCCTGACCCGGGACGGAAACATCCTGCACTTTTTTTACGAGAAAGAGCCGTTGCTGGACGTTGCGATTGCATACTACGAAAGACTCGGCCTGGCAGAGTTCAAAGAACTCGCCCGCAATGCCCGGAGCATCTACTACGAAAGCGTGGTCTCCAGAGTAGAAGCACTGCGCCAACGCATGCGCGACGAATACCCCCGTGACGAGTACGTCTCCGGTGAGGACGCCGTCTATGAATGGTACGAGGAGGAAGACGGCGATATTCCGGAGGATAAACTCTTCCGGGACATCCGTTCGAAAATGGGTCGCCTGTACGGTACACCCGCCGTCATCGAGGCTCGCAAAAAAGCCTACGAAGAATACCTGCGCGAAGGATCATAATCAGGAAAACAACATGCCCGCAAAGAAAAAAGAAAAACCGAACCTCGACGAAGCCCTGGAAAAGCGTTTCTTCGATGATGCCGGGGTGCAACTGAACCTCCAGATCGACTCCAAAATCGCCGAGCAGCCGCGCCGGAAAGCATTCCAGGAATACTGGCGCGCGAAAGACTGAGGGCCGGCGCGATCATTCCGCGCCGCTCGCATCAATCGTCGCTGTCTTTCTGCGAGCTGTGCCGCGCGTAGCCGCGGTGGGACTTCGGCGCGACGAACTCGGCCCACTTCTTCAGGAAGGGATCGTCCTGGCCGTTCAGCCATTCTTGAAAGTCACCGAGCT
Source organism: Leptonemataceae bacterium (assembly GCA_965227295.1). Classification (GTDB taxonomy): domain Bacteria; phylum Spirochaetota; class Leptospiria; order Leptospirales; family Leptonemataceae; genus JANSYA01. Next base: position 3,462,691 of record OZ245742.1, read on the forward strand.
TCATGCGCTTCCGGCAGAACAACTGGTAGCCCTCTTTGAGTTTGCTGACGCTCTCTTTCGGCGCCTTGTTCCGCTTGAGGCCGATGAGGTTTAATCCGCCCAGGCCGTTGTTCGAACCCACCATGGTAAACGGCAGGACGTCCTGGGCAACCCGGAAGAGACCGCCGACGATAGCCTGGGTGCCGACGCGCACATGCTGGTGAACGGCGGCGGCGGCGCCGAAGATAACGCGATCCTCCACAAGTACGAAACCGCCGAGCTTGGAATCGTTCGGCATAATGATGTGATTGCCGAGCACGCAGTCGTGGCCGATGTGGATGTTGCCCATGAAGTAGTTGTGATTGCCGATGATCGTCTTGCGGTTCGTTGAGCCGCGATGGAACGTTACGTGCTCACCGATGTAGTTGTCGTCGCCGATGTGCAGCGTCGTGTCCGTGTCTTTGAAGTTGATGTCCTGCGGTCCACCGCCCAGGGATGCACCGTGGCAAATGGTGTTGCGATCCCCGATTGTTACCGAGCCCTGAACGTACACATGGGGCGCGAACTTGTTGTCTTTGCCGATTTTCGCGCCGGCGTCGATGACCACGTACGGGCCGATTTCACAACCTTCGCCGATTTCAGCGTCTTTATCTACAATCGCGGTGGGGTGGATTTTCATTCGTAACTTCCTCGGGTGCTCTATCGAAAAAATCAATGCGAAGGTTCGCAGCAAGCCTTAGATTGTCGCTTACTTTTTTAACGCGGTTAGAGTTCCCTCACGCGCACACCGTCTTCGATTTCGCTGCCGGGATACACGATCACCACGTCGCCCGCGTTCAACCCGGCGTCGTCTTCCGCGGAAGATTGCAGCGCCACTTCCACGGCATTGCGCCCGGCCGGCTGCACGCTGAGTTTGCGCGCCCGGCCGTTCTCAATGCGAAAGACGGCCCAGTGGTCGCCTTCTCGAAACAGCGCGCCGGAGGGAATCTTCAGCACGTCCTCTGCGTTCGAGAGAATCAACGTGCACTCCACGCGAAAGTTATCGCCCAGATTTTCCCAGAGTTCCGGCGGCGAGGTAATGTCCACCAATGCGTTGACGCGCTGCTCTTCCACGCCCAGGGACGAGAGCTTCGTCACCGCCGACGGTTCAATGCGGCGTACGGTTCCTTCGAGGACCTGGCGTCCGCCCCAGCGACTGATGCGCACCGGCGTCCCCGGCTTCACCCGCACGGCGTCCGCGGTGAGCAGATCCACGACAACCTCCAGCGACGCCGGGTCGCCGATTTCGAGAATCGCCATGCCGCGTTCGATGGGACCGGCATCCTCGCGGTGCACGCGCAGTACGTTTCCGGAAACCGGCGCGCTCACCGAACGCCGCGCGTCCCAGTCGATAAGCGCCACGGTCTGACCGCGCTGCACGCGATCCCCGGCGTGCACTTTCAAGCGTTGCAACACTCCGCTCACCGGCGCGAGCAGCAAAAATTTTTCCCGCACGCGTGTGGTGCCGTCCTCGGTTAAGATCTCCTGGAACGGCCCGCGTTCTACGGCGGCGCTCTCGACGGGCAACGCCGCCGGAACGAAAAGCACGTACGCCAGGAGCAGCAAGATGAGCCCGCCCCCGGCAAACATCAGATAACGTCGATTCAACAATAACTTAAGATCCATAACAGTTACTCGCGACTCTTCAGTACCGCGACCATGTCCAGACGATCGATGCGACGGCGAATGAACCAGGCGCTCAGCACGCCGGCAATCAACACGACGATCACGGCCAGGGTAAAACTGGAAATTGAAATGATGATGGGAAAACGAATGCCGTCCACCGGCATGAGGCGAATCAGAAACACCACGAAAACGAAGCCCAGGGCGCAGCCGGGCAATAACGCCGGCGCCGTCTGGAAACTCAGTTCCCAGGCCAGCACCCGAAAGACCTCCGCCCGGGAAAAACCCAGGACCCGGAGCGTCGCCAGTTCCCAGGAGCGCTCCGAGAGCGAGACCCGCGCCGTGTTGTAAACGACGCCGAAGGCGATGCTCACCGCGAACGTAATCAGGATGCCCGCGAAGACCTCGATGGTCCCGGCGGTCGTTTCTTCGATGGTGCGTAGAACCGAGGCCCGGCCGGCCACGGACTGCACTCGCGGCGCCGCCTTCAGCCGCGCGTAGAGTTCGTCGGCGAGGGCCTCGTCCACGTCCAGGGCGATGCGGTTTACGCTGCGTTCTTCGCCCAGGAGCCGGCGCAGGGCGTCCAGGTTCATGTAGGCCCCGCCGCCCAGGAGCTCCTCGGCCACGGCGACCACGGTTAACTCGACTTCGTTAGAATTTAGCGAACGTGTCGCAGTCTGCTCCACGTGAAAACGATCCGTTGCGAGCAAAGGCTCCAGGCGCACCGAGTCGCCGGCGCTCACGCCGAGTTTCTCCGCCAGGCCCGCGCTGAGCATGAGCCCCTCGGGTGGAACGTGAATGCGTTCGAGCTGCGCGTCCCGCAGAATGCGCAGCCGGGCGTCGGCGGGCAATCCCGTCACCGCGCTCTCTTCCCTGCGGTGCCCGGCGAACACACGCACTCCGATCAGACGATAGCCTTCGGCATAAAGGACGCCGGGGTAACGTTCGATCTCGTGCAGGGCCCGTGAGGACAGGGGCGTCTCAAAGGTAACGGTGGCGTCGGCGCGATCCATGAGACCGAAGTGCGCGTAGAAGATGTAATCGAGGGTGTCGCTCCAGAACAAACCCAGTACGACGATCAACACGGAAAAGGAAACCCCGAGAAACGAAAACACCGTGCGCAGTTTATGCAGGGCCAGGTTGCGCAAAGCCAGGCGACCACTCACGGAAAAAAAGCGCGTGAGCTGCCGGCGTTCCATCCAGCCCGCGCGGTAGGCCGGCGGGCTTTGCGGACGCATGGCCTCCGCGGGCGGCGTACGCAAAACGCCGTGAAGAACTCCGGCCCCGCCGGCGAGGGCCGTAACGAAACTCACGAGCAGGCCCAGAAACGCAATGCCCGGATCAAAGATGAAGTGCAGCGTCGGAAAGTGAAAGAAGAGTTTGTACATCTCGGTGCTCAGGTAGCCGAACCAGGCACCGAGGGCCAGGCCGAAGATCGCCCCGGGTAAAATGAGCGCGCTCACGAGCATGGCGTAATGCAGCGCCACCGTTGCGTCGGCGTAGCCCACGGCCTTGAGCACGGCGATCTGTCCGCGCTGGGTTTGTACGAGCCGGCTTACGACGACGTTGATCAAAAACGCCGCCACCGAAAGAAAGATCAACGGAACGACCGTCGCCATTACGTACTGCTGGCCGATCTCATTCGTAACGAAAACGTTCGAGACCTGCTTCTCGCGATCGTAGGCGCTCCCGCCGCCGTAGGGTTTCAGCAAACGATCGAGGGCGTCGAGCACACTCTCCGGACTGCCGGCGGGAGAGTACAACAACGCCAGCGAGTTGAACGAACCTTCGAGATCGGACGCGGCGGCCAGGGCGTCGCGCTGCATCCAGAAGACGCCGAAGTGTTCATTGTCGGGGAACGGCGAGTCCCCGCGGATGGCGTAGATGTACTCCGGTGAGACGGCCGTGCCGACGATGTGCAGTTTGCGATAACGACCCTGGAACAATGCCGCAATGCCGTCGCCGATGCGATAGCCGTTGGCTTTCGCGAAACCCTCGCTGACTAAAACCTCGGGCACCTCCGTCGCCGCGCTGCCGTGCGGCAGGCGTCCGCGCTGCAACTGCACACGATTCAACGCCGTGGCCCCGTCCGGCGGCAGGGAGACGAAACGACCCACCACCGGTTCCAGGGAGCCGGGGATGTCCAGGATCGAGTCGCGAACGATGCGCAATTCGAAGGCGCTCACGCCGGGAATGGCGGCGATGTCTTCGCGCAACGAGAGCGGCGCCCGGCGCAGATCAGCGAAGGCGTCGGCGAAACGCGAGGTCCGGTAAAAATCCTCCTGCGCGGTTTCCAGAGATCGGTAAGTGCTGAGCGACGAAACGAAAACGGCGATACCGGCGGCCGTGACCAGGGCGATGGTAAAGACCTGGGCCCGAAGCAGTCCCAGATCCCGCAGGACCTTAACATGAATCGCCCGCATGTTAGACTACCAGTCGATGTCCTCGGGCCGTTTTTTGGTTTTGTTGCGCTCCGAGCGTTCGATGCTGCCGTCGGTCATGTACAGGACACGATCCGCCATGCCCGCGATGGCGGCGTTGTGAGTGATGATTACGGTGGTGGTGCCGAGGTCCTTGTTGACCGCGGCCAGAGCACTGAGTACCACGCGACCGGTGGATTGATCCAGGGCGCCGGTGGGTTCGTCGCAGAACAATACCCGCGGTCGTTTTGCAATGCCCCGGGCGATGGCGACGCGTTGCTGTTCCCCGCCGGACATCTGGGCGGGGAAGTGATGCATGCGCTGTTCCAGTCCGACCAGGCGCAGCGCTTCTTCCGGTGACAGCGGATTCTCGACGACCTCCACGGCGAGGCGGACATTCTCGGCGGCCGTGAGCCCGGGGATGAGATTGTAAAACTGAAAGACGAAACCGATGTGTTCCCGGCGATACTCGGTCAATTCCTGATCGCCCGCGGTATGCAGTGAACGTCCGGTACTTTCGATGTCGCCGCCGCTGCGAGGCTCGGGAGCGTAATAGACTTCTCCGCTTGTGGCCGTATCCAGGCCGCCCAGGATGTTGAGCAACGTGGACTTGCCGCTGCCGGATGCGCCGAGCAACACCACGAACTCGCCGGCGTGCAAGTCCAGATCCACGCCGCGGAGGGCCGCGACCTCGATCTCGCCCATATGATACGTTTTCGTGACACCGCGCGCCCGAAAGATGATCGGTGCCGCCGTTGCTGTTTTGCGTCGGGCCACGGATACACGCTTGTACGCGTATCACCGATCGCAAGCAAAAACCTGCGACAAGCGACGGGAACTCAGCCGCACAACCTGCGCCCGGGTCGAACGCGGCTACACACTTAATCTTTCTCAAGATCCGCCACGTACCGCAGCTCTTGAACTACCGGAAACGCTCAAGTAGTTCCCACACGCCCCGAGTCGTGGTGTAAGTGACGGCCAGTGTACATTAGCCTTGTATGGGTACAGCTGGTTCCAGCAGATGAACGGAGGTCATGCCGGGGAGCATGGTAAGGCGCACCGGAACGGCGTCTTCACTTTAAGAAACGCTAAGGTAGCTGCGTCGCAAACCGACGTCCGGGTCGAACGCAGCATTCTTAACAAAACGAAAAACCACAACTCCCGCGGACCGTAGCCAAAAAGGCCCTCAACGCTTGCCGACTTACTTTATGTTTCTCACAGCCAACGTGACGAACCGCAGCTCTTGAATTACCGGTAAGTTTTATTCGTTCGAGGACGCCCCGAATCGTAGTGTAAGTGACGGCCAGTGTACATTAAGCCTTGTATGGGTACAGCTGGTTCCAGCAGATGAACGGAGGTCATGCCGGGGAGTGTGGTAAGGCGCACCGGAACGGCGTCTTCGTCGTAAGAAACGTTACGGTAGCTGAGTCGCAAACCGACGTCCGGGTCGAACGCAGCATTCTTAACAAAACGAAAAACCACAACTCCCGCGGACCGTAGCCAAAAAGGCCCCTCAACGCTTGCCGGCTTACTTTATGTTTCTCACAGCCAACGTGACGAACCGCAGCTCTTGAATTACCGGTAAGTTTTATTCGTTCGAGGACGCCCCGAATCGTAGTGTAAGTAGCGGCCAGTGTACATTAAGCCTTGTATGGGTACGGCTGGTTCCAGCAGATGAACGGAGGTCATTCCGGGGAATGTGGTAAGGCGCACCGGAACGGCGTCTTCTTCGCAAGAGTCGCCCGGGTAGCTGAGTCGCAAACCGACGTCCGGGTCGAACGCAGCATTCTTAACAAAACGAAAGTCCACAACTCCCGCAAAGCCGTAGCCAAAAAAAGCCCTTCACAATTCCGCGACTTACTTCGTGTTTCTCGTGGCAAACGCAACGAATCGCAGCTCTTGAACTACCGGAGAGTTTTGATTCGTTCGAGCGCGCATATGTGTTCAACGTTTCACGCCCACGATCATTACGATCCGCGCAACGACATAGATGAAGAGGAACGCAAGAATCCCGAACACGATGACACGCAGGGCCGACACGGCGATGTCGTCCCAGAACTCGCTGTCTACCAGGAAGTAGCCCGGCTCGTCCTGCGCGCGCGGGCCGGCGTGGCACATGCAACCGAAACGCGTAAAGCGGCCCAGGCGTTGTGCGTTCGTTTCGCCGTCGCCGGAGTACAAAGCCGCGCAGTTTGCGCTGCATTGCGTTTCGAGATAAGGGTCCACGTAATATGCGGTGAGCGCAAAGTAGGCGGCGAACATACACGCGGCTCCGATGATCACCATGACGATGCCGATGCTGTTGAGTTGCGTGCGGGCCATGCTGAACCATGCAACCGCGGGCAGGGCGCGTCAACGTTTTTGCTGCGGCGCATCCGTGGCACCGTGATACCACTGCTCGAATAAATCCACGGCCTCGTCGAAGTACTCCAGGCTGCCGGTGAGTTTCCACATTGTTACGGCGCCCTCGTGGCAGACATACATCTTGCGCGCGATGGAGACGGCGCGTGGCGTCGCGGGAAATCGGCCTTGCTTCATGCCGTTGCGAATGAACGCCGTCATGCGCACGAGCCAGTGTTTGGCCAGATCGCGGACGTAGTCACGCATCTCCTCGTCCGCCGAGTCCGTCTGCATAATGAAATTCGCGACGCCGCAGCCGTTGGCCAGGCTCTTGCCCGGCGCCGTTTCGTTTTTGTGAAAGCTCATCCACTTACGAAAGAACGTGACCAGGTCCGGCGCCGTTTCCGCGATGCGGCTGATGTTCGCGGTCATGTGATCGCTGCGCCCCTTGACGAAGTCCCGGGCCAGTTCGTCCTTGCCCGCAAAGTAGCTGTAGAGCCCGGCCTTGTTCGTCCGGGCCGCCGCCACGATGTCGCTGACGCCCGTGTTCGGGTAGCCGTGCGTGTAAAAAAGGTCGTCCGCCGCGTGACGGAGGCGTTGTTCCAGGTCTGTTTTCGGTCGTGCCATGATGCTCAATCCAACTGTGCGGGAGAAAAAGTACTTGCATGTTTTCGTACCGGTCGGTACGGTAATTCCATGGTTAGCGTACCGATCAGTATGGTAACCTCCGGCGTTCCGGGCAAGCCCTTTCCCGGGCCCGGCGCCGCACAGGAGCAGAAGTATGAACGATCTCGAAAAACATCCGTCCTCGCTGGTGCGCATCCGTTTTCAGGACTGCGATCCCTTCGGCCATCTGAACAACGGCCGTTATCTCGATTACGTCATCAACGCCCGGGAGCAGCAGCTCCTGGACTACTACAACCTCGACGTCTACGCCGAGCGTTTTCGAGATCTGAACTGGGTCGTACGAACGAGTCGCGTCGCTTACCAGGTCCCACTGTTGCCGAATCAACAGGTGCGCATCCAGACGGCGTTGTTGAACTATTCGCGCTCGGCATTGAATGTCGAGGCGGTGTTGAGCGATCCGGAAACGAACGTAATTCACGCCGCGGCCTGGGTGAACCTGGTGCACGTGAATCTGAAGACCGGCCGCCCGGCGAAACACGCGGAAGATTTGCTGGAGTTGTTCGAGGCCGTGCAGTTGGGCATTGAGCCGGCGAGTGACGCGGAACGGTTTAAGACGATTAAGAAAGAACGGGAGCGGGTTACAGCGGGGGTGTAAGATCAGGATAGCCGGACGGTGTTTTGCGGTCCGGCTGTCAAACTAACATCGTTTGCAACGCCCGCGCCGATACCCAATTCTCTTGACGCGCCTTAGCCCCTCATCATGCTCGCGCCATGCATTTGTTACACCCGTCCGATCCGACTCATCCCGACTTCGACAACGAGACCAACGACCTGCTGCGCAAGACCGTCGCCTTTTTTGAAAACAAGGGCAAGGCGGCCATGAAAGACGAGGACCACCGCGCCGTGTGGGTCCAGGACTTCATGGACTTCATCAAAGACAGCGGCGTGTTCGCTAAGTTTCTCACGCCGTCGGCCTACGGAACGGACGGCTGTCGTTTCGATATGGCGCGCAATGCACGCATGAGCGAAATCCTCGGTTTTTATTCGCTGTCGCACTGGTATCCCTGGCAGGTTTCGATCCTGGGCCTGGGACCGTTCTGGATGTCGGATAACGAAGAAATGAAACGCAAGGCCGCCGCGGATCTCGCCGCCGGCGGGGTCTTCGGTTTCGCGCTCTCCGAAAAAGAACACGGCGCCGACCTCATCGGCACGGACATGATGCTGCATTCGAACGACGGCGGTGGTTACCTGGCCCGCGGCGACAAGTACTACATCGGCAACGGCAACTGCGCGGCCATGCTCTCGTGTTTCGCGAAGGTCGACGGCTCGAAGGAGTTCGCCTTCTTCGCGGTGCGCCCGGACCACGAAAAGTACGAGCTCTTACAGAACGTCGTCTTCTCGCAGAAGTACGTCGCCGAGTTCATGCTGCACGATTATCCCGTGGGCGAGAACGAAATCCTCAGTCGCGGTCGCGCCGCGTGGGATGCCTCGCTCGCCACCGTCGCTTACGCGAAGTACAATCTCGGCCCGGGTTCGTGCGGCATCGCCACGCATGCGTTCTACGAAGCGATCCACCACGCCGGCCATCGCAAGCTCTACAACTCCTACGTCACCGACTTCCCGCACATCAAACAGCTCTTCACCGAAGCTTACGCGCGTCTCGTCGCTCTGCGTTTGTTCGCGTACCGCGCCAAAGACTACATGCGCGTCGCGTCCGCCGACGACCGGCGCTATCTACTCTACAATCCCATGGTAAAAATGAAAGTTACCATGCAGGCGGAGTCGGTCATTGATTTGATCTGGGACGTCATTGCCGCGCGCGGTTTCTGCAAGGATATGTACTTCGAGTCGGCGACGCGGGACATCCGCATGCTGCCGAAGCTCGAGGGCACGGCGCATGTGAACATGGTGCTCGTGCTTAAGTTCATGCAGGCGTATCTTTTCGACGAAACGCCGGTGCCCGCCGTACCGTCGGGGAACACGCCGCACGAAGAGGACTATCTTTTCCGTCAGGGCGCGACGACGAAGAAACTCGACGCCGTGGGTTTCGGGCCGTGGCGCGAAAAATACGCGCGGCGTTCCGAACCCAACGTCGGCGTCTTTCTCGCGCAGGCGGACGCCTTCCGTGAATTCTTGCAGAGTTGCCCGCCGGACGCGGAGCAATCGAAGGACCTGGACTTCATGCTGGCCGTGGGCGAAATGTTTACGTTGATTGCGTACGGCGGTTTGGTCCTCGAACAGGCAGACTTCGACTCCGTCGACAGCGCCATCGTCGACGAGATCTTCGCCTTCCAGGTGCGCGACTTCAGCCGTCACGCGCTGATCCTCTATCAAAAGCCGTCGACCACGGCGGACCAGCAGGCGGCGTGCCAGCGAATTATGCAACGCCCGCGTCACGACGAAGCGCGTGCGCGGAAGGTGTACGACATTGTCATGAACTTAAAAGACGCTTACGTGATGCCGGAGGAGCCGGGCAAGGTCGCCGTCGCGCGCTGAACGAACACTTCAGGGGCCGGTGCGAACGCAACGGACGTAGTAGGTGTTCGACTTGTTGCCGAAGCTCGTGAAGCCGGAAACGAAGATCATTCTCCACGCCTGGGCGACCGTACCCACGTTCGTGGAGGACGTCCAGTAATCCGAGGACAAATCCAGGGCGTCACAATCCGCCAGGGCCGTCACCCAGTTTCGTTGCGTTGCCGTCCCGGTGGTGCAGTCGGAACCGCCCGTGGGCACGCCGGCGGTGTCGTTGGTGCATTGAGTAAACACCAGGTTCGTCGTACTGTCGAAGATGGTGCCGTTGACCTGATCCGTATAGCCGGCGTCGGGCATCGTTTCCCCGGAAACGCAACGAACATAACTGCCCGTGGCCGGGGCCTGTCCGCCCGCGAGTCCGTTACGCATGTCAATGTACCAGAATTGCCCGGGGGTTGGGACATAGGCGATGGCCGTCCAGTAATTGGCGGACACGCCGTTGCCCGGTTGATTCGGGAAGTAACTGTTCACGTCGTCGTCATCGGCAATGGGATCGCTGTAGTTGTAATCCGGTAAGAGTGAAAGAATCGGCGCCGGCATCCCGGCAAGTGCAGAAGAACGGCACCATGACGGCAAAAAGAGCGATCATGATGATTCCATGGATTCTTGCTATCATCGATGGGTCGCGGGCCGGAAGATGCATGGCGGCCGCAGAGTGAGCCAGAGCCGGTTGTGGGCCGGATGGGAAGATCGAGTGCATCCGGACCCCTTCGTAAGTGGGTTCATCCGGCCATTCGTGTCAAATAGAATCCCCGCCGATTTTGAATGCGCGTCTTGCCGGCGCCGGCCACGGGTGGGGGCGCTATTACGTTACTGTGTTTTGCGGTTTGCCCTGCATGAAGCTCTTCAGATTTTCCGCCGCTGTTTTGAGCAGTCGTGTCCGCGCCTCTGTCGTGGCCCAGGCGATATGTGGTGTTATGATGCAGTTTTTGGCTTTCAGCAGGGGATTCGCAATTTCAGGCGGCTCAGTGCTTAAAACATCGAGCCCGGCGCCCGCGATGACGTCGTTGTTCAGGGCGAAGGCGAGGTCTGGATCATTGACGAGCTGTCCTCTGGAAGTGTTGATGAGCAGAGCCGATGCTTTCATCTTCTCCAGTGCCCCTATGTTGATGATGCCTTTTGTCTCGCTGGTAAGCGGGCAGTGCAGACTGATGACATCGGAAGTTTTCAGTAGTGCATCCAGGCGCACCCATCGGGCACCCCCGGCTGCTTCCGGAGCGACTTCTTTCGGACTATGGTAAAGTACATTCATCCCGAATGAGGCGGCAATGCCGGCGGTGGCCTGACCGATGCGACCGAAGCCGAGGATTCCGATGGTCTTTCCCTGGAGTTCGATCAGCGGTCGTTTCCAAAAACAAAAATCATCTCCCGCTGACCATTCGCCCTGCCTTACGGCATCACTGTGCAGGCCGACGTTGCCGGTCAATTCCAGTAAAAGCGAGAAAACCATCTGAGCCACGGAGGCCGTGCCGTAGGAGGGAATGTTGGTAACCGTAATGCCTCTTTCCGAAGCGGCGTTCAGATCAACGACGTCGTACCCCGTAGAAAGGAGCCCGATGTATTTCAATGAAGGCAGAGACTGTATTTCGGATCTGCTGATCCTTACCTTGTTGATGAGTAGTGCTTCGGCCTCCCCGGCACGCTCTATGACTTCGCTCGGTGATGATCGGTCATAAACGGTAAAGTCGCCGAGTGTTGCCAGGGGGGCCCAACTCAGGTCGCCTGGATTCAAGGTATATCCGTCAAGGGCAACTATCTTCATTCTTCAATGTTCCATTGTGGATCGAGGTACGGCGTCGGACCCGCCGGGGCCCTACCACTCGCCGCCTTTGCTGAACTTCTTTTTCGACTCGCCTTTGAAGGCTTTGCCGGCTTCTCCAATGTTACTCAGGATCTCATCATGGCTTTTGCCGCTGGTAAACCTTGCAGCGGGGATGATCGTGAGGCATTCGTTTACGTCCATAAAAACCGATGCCTCCAGTAATTTGGCCTCATCTTCAGGAGGGACCGCAAGAAAGCCGTGTTTGTCGGCATGCACAAGCTGTCCCGGTTGAACCTTGCAGCCGAAGACCTCGACTTCGCAGTTCCATTTTACCGGCGTGACGTGCGCATTGCCGATGCACAGACGTTTTGCAATCGCTTTGAATCCGGCATTGGTCATTTCGTCAATATCTCGCACGGCTCCGTCGGTGATCGTGCCGACGCATCCGAGGGAGCGGTGTATGTTCGCGTTTACTTCGCCCCAGAAGGAACCCACACATGCGGGTTTGTCGAGATCCTGGATGATTACAATCTTCGGGCCGGGAATACTCGCCATGTATGCCCGGTACTCGCTGACTGCTTTGGGGTTGGTTTCCGTATGTTGTTTGTTGCTCGGTTCGATAACAACGGTAACTGCATAGCCGACCATGGGCCCCATTCCGGGCATGAAGTCCGCGACCTCGTCAAGATTGAAGCACTCCTGCGCAACGTCGCGGCCGGTGATCTGTTTCCAGCCATTATATATGGTGGGCGTGTTCCAGCGCTTTAATTGAAGCAGGTCTGCCTGCGAAAGAATCCGACTCATTGTAAACCTCCGGGAGTTTGTTCCCCTCGTGCGGGTATGATTTATGTAGACAGTGACTACATGGGTGTTCGCCGTGTCAATAAAATATTGTTCCCCCGGTAAATCCCAGGAGTTGCACGACTCTGCTCGGTGTGCGCGGAACACGTCCCATCGGTGAGGTTGAAATTGAGGTTGATCGTTACGGCAGGCGAGATTCACGTATTCTCCTATGCGAAACAAGAACAACGTTGATGTCCGGGAAGCATGTGTCAGCGAGTCGCTGAAGATCATCGAAGAGCACGGGATCAAAGGCTTGAGCATCAGGGAAGTGGCGCGTCGATTGAAGATCTCGCATGGCGCGCCGTACCGGCACTATGAAAACCGGGATGCACTGATCGCCGAGATTGCCATCCGGGGTTATGAACTTCTCGCCAGTTATCTTGTGAAGAACATCGATTATGAAAAAAAAACGCTGCCGGAGAATTACATAAACCTTCTGGACAACTACATGAAGTTCAGCAACCAACACGGAACTTATTACGACATCATATTTCTCTCCGACCTTCCGCCCTCGCAGGATTATCCCGCATTGAAGAAAGCGGGCCTCATGACCTACTTTATCTTCGAAGACCTTGTTGTAAAAATGAAAGAACGCGGTGAGTGGCAGGTGGATGACGTAAAGGAGGTTTGTCTCGAACTGCTTTCGAAGATGCAGGGCCTGGCCACTTTGGTCAGTTCAAAGAAGATCTATACCGCCGGCTACACCAGGAACGATGTTAAAAAATATTCCCGGAACATCTTCCAGCGCTTCTATGATTCCATGAAGAAGCAGCCGTAGCGTCGAACGCAAATATTCCGGCATGTCTTCCATTATATTAGAACGTTTCCTGTTCCGTCTCGCCCGTCCGCGTTAGCCCTGCTTTCTTTTCGATACACTCATTCATTCAGTTCGTTTTTCGCAGGACCTGCGTTTATCCTTGACCGCCATTCTGTGTCCTTTTATGTAGACAGTGACTACATAAAAGGACGGGTGGCGAACATGAAAGAAATATTCAATAGAGTGGCGAGTGCAAGGCCGGGTGGGATTCCCCTGTTTGTTGTGATTGTAATGGTCCTGACTTCCGTTGCGATCTGGCAGGCGGGGGCCCTTCAGGAAGGGGGCATTCTCACCGCCTGGCCCTTTATGATCTCCATGGGGCTCATCTTTTTCGCGATCGGCGAAAAGTTGCCCGTATGGAACAAGTTCTTCGGCGGCGGATACATTCTTGCCTTCGTTGGCGGCGCACTGCTGGCCAGGTTCGGCATCGTCAACGCCGCCGATATCGAAGTATTAACCGCCAGCGCAATCGGAAACAAGTTCCTCTATTTTGCCCTGATCTTGCTGATCGCGGGAAACATTCTCGCTGTGCATAGAAGAACGCTGCTCAGGTCTCTGGTCGGCTATATCCCGCTGATTTTGATCGGCCTTACGGGAGCCGTGACTTTCGGTGGAATCGGGGGATTGATCTTTGACATCCCGTTCTCGAGAATCATCACACACTACGTTCTTCCGATTATGGGCGGCGGTAACGGCGCGGGAGCGATTCCCATGGCCGAGATTTATGAGAACGTATCCGGAAAACCGCGTGGAGATTACTACAGCTATGCGATCGCAATTTTAACCCTGGCGAATTTGGTCGCCATCGTTCTCGCTTCACTGCTGAATATTCTCGGCAATAAGTTTCGATCATTGTCCGGCGACGGGAAGCTCGTTTACGACGATGCTAATGTGGCCGGAGGCAACGAAGACGAAGAAAAAGTTAACGTCGAGCCCACGGCCCAGGATCACCTGAATGCCTTTTACCTGGCCTTTGCCGTTTCGGGTGTTGCCATCATCCTGTACGGCCTGTTTAGTACGATTCATTTGTTCGCTTACGTCGTCGTCCTGTTTGTTATTTTGAATGCCCTCGATGTCGTATCCGCGCAATTGAAGGCGGCCTTGACCAACGTGATGAGGGGAGGGCTGAAGCTGATTCTGCCCATGGTTCTCTTTGTCATCGGTCTTGGGACGGACATCAACGAAATGATCAGCGCTTTGACTCTTTCGAATATGGTGATCATCATCATGATCGTTTCGGGAGTCGTTCTGTTTATTCTCTGTTCATCGAGGCTCTTCAAGTTTTACCCGATCGAAGCGGCGATTACGGCGGGTCTGTGTATGGCCGACAGAGGCGGCTCGGGTGACCTGGAGGTGTTGGGTGCATCGAAGCGCATGGAACTCTTCCCGTATGCGCAGCTCTCTTCACGAATCGGCGGCGGTCTCATTCTCGCTATCGCAGGCTACTTGTTCAGCCTGTTCCTGTAGGACGCGCTGCGTCTTGAAGTGAAGAAGCATTAATAATTAAGAGGTAATTGAAAATGGCAATGGATGATTCAACGTGCAGGATCCTGGTCCCCATCGGAGCGGTGGGCGGTGGAATTGCAGAGGAGGAGTTCCGAATCGGTCTTTCCCGGCGTCCGGATGCAATCGCATGTGACGCAGGTTCCACCGACTCCGGACCGTCTTATCTGGGGACCGGCCAGACTAAGTATGCCCGAGAGGCGGTTAAAGAGGATATGCGGATCATGGTGGTCGGCGGCAACGAACTGTCGATCCCGGTTCTGATCGGTTCCTGCGGAACCTGTGGATCCGACATGGGCGTGGACCTGATGAAGGAGATCACACTGGAAATCTGCAGAGAAGAAGGCATCAGAGCAAAGATTGCGTGCATCTATACCGGGCAAACTCACGGTACCATTAAGGCGAAGTTGCGGGAGAATAAGGTGCGGGCCCTGCCTCCCCTGGGAGATCTCACCGAAGCCTTGCTGGATGAGTGTGATCACATTGTGGCTCTTGCCGGGGCCGAGCCTTTTATCAAGGCCCTTGATGAGGGCGCAAACATCATCCTGTGCGGCCGGGCCACCGATACGGCTATGATGTCGGCGCTTCCGTTGAAATGGGGGCTGCCCCCGGGGCCGACCTGGCATGCCGCGAAGACCGTCGAATGCGGCGCTCAATGTACTTCTATGCCCGCAAAGGGCAGCGTGTTGATTTCAGTGGACCGAGATGGCTTTACCGTTGAGCCGACCTTAGAAGGGGCCAGGTGTACTCCTTATACCGTGTCCGCGCACATGCTGTATGAAAATGCAAACCCCTATAAGCTGGTGGAGCCTTCCGGGACTACCGATACCAGTACGGCCGTGTATAAACAACTCAACGATATCGCCGTGCGCGTTGAAGGTTCGAGTTTTCATCCGGCCGAAACATATACGATGAAGCTGGAAGGAGCCGGGGCCGTGGGGTTCCAGACGATCACGCTCGTGGGCATTCGGGACCCTGAGGTGTGTGCCCATCTCGACGAGTGGTCTACGAATTTGAAGAACTACATCAACACGCAGATTCAGAGGCTTAAGTACGATACGAGCACCTTTTCGTATGATATGAAACTCTACGGTTACAATGCGGTCATGGGAGAGAAGGTTCCTGAAGATGCGCCGCCGCCCCGGGAGATCCTCGTCCTTTTTACGGCGACGGGAAGTACGCAGGAAATGGCCAGCAAGATCAACAAAATGGTGCAGCCGTATCTGCTGCATTTTCCGTACAACTTTAAGGAGCAATTGCCGAGTTTTGCGTTTCCGTTTTCTCCGTCGGCAATAGAGAAGGGTCCCATCTACGAGTTCAAGCTGAACCATGTTGTTGAGCTGGAAGACCCGCTTGAACTTGTGAAGTTTGAATATGTAAGCAGTTGATTCTAAATTGAGAGGAAAGCGAAGATGAGTCTTATTAAAGATGTGTCGAGGTACGTAAGGTCCAAGAATGCCGGTCCCTTCTGGATGACCATTGATGTCTTCTGCGATACAAGGGAAGATTATGAAACGATTAAGAAGTCGAAGGACATCTTGCCGGAAAAAGTGGCAGCCCTTTACGATGTGGATATTGATTCGATCATGTTTTTCTTTGCAGACGATCTATTGACTGTTAAGTTTTCCATGCCCAAGGTTAATCCTCAGGGGCATAAATACGAGAGCGACATGCACTCGGGACAGCAGTTTGTGAAGATTCTTGATCTGGAACTTGCGCCCGGGTAGAGGGATTGAGCCTGACAACGCCCGTGGATCGCGGACGTATACCGTCCCCCTTTTCCCCTGGACACCCCTTAAGCTGAATACAACAAAAGGGGTAACACATGGAACCGAAGATACAAAGACCAGCAGTAAAGACGAGCAGTCCGCGCACGAACCTGTGCAGGAAGATGCGTTTTCGCGGCCCGGCCGGGCGCAACGCCCAATGAATCTCACTTATTCCGCTTTCGAATGTGTGTGGCGGCGTGGGCGCCACCCCTCACAACGACAACGGCCCGGGGCCTGCACGCTCACTTTCTCATTGCGTGCAGGCCCCGGGCCGTTGTCGTTCATTGCTCAGGAGAGGACTTGAACCTCCACAGGATTGCTCCCACTAGTACCTGAAACTAGCGCGTCTACCAGTTCCGCCACCTGAGCTTGTGACCGGAGCGCCTCCTGAAACGAGGCGCAGAACAACCAGAGTTTTCGGCCGGAGCCGGGACGCAATCATTTTCAGAATCACGGGGCGGCAAGTCAGGAGCGTTTCCGGGAGCGCATCATCCCCGGCACAATCCCATCTCCGTGGTGGCCGGCCGATTTCCTTCGTCTTCCCGGGCGGGGTTCCAGGAATTTGAGTTTGCGTCTGCAGTCCGGGCCGCACGAAATCGTCCATGCAATCAATCACATCGTTTCATCAATCACTCGTTCTGGTCGCGTTAACGTTCGTGTTCTTGCCGGCCTGCGGCGGCCCGTCCGGCGACGCATCGCAGGATGAATCCGCCCTCGCACCTGCGCCGCCCGCTACCGCTCCGTTTGTCCCGGTCCTCGAATCCCTGGAACACGGCGACGTCGCGTGTTACGTCACGCTGCGATACGCCGACGGCCCCAAAGACATGCTTGCCGACTTCGCCATCTGTGACATGGAAGAAGCCATCGGATCAAAGGTGAGCATCCGCACCGAATCGCAAAGCGTCATGGCCGCCTCGTGCCAGGGCGATCCGGAGTGCACGGACAGCGAGACGGTGGAGTTGATTGTGGATCTTCGCGTGGTGGAGTAGGTCTCGCCCCGCGTCTGAAGAACGTCAACACGGAAATCCCGGCACGATTCCCGGTGCGCAACGACTGGATTTTTCTTTACCCCCGCGCCGATGATCATAGTATCTTCCATTAAAAGAGCGGCACCGTCCGCTCCGCACGACGCACATGAATCGCACCACCACCGAAAGCGCACGCACGGCCGGTTACTCCCGCGCCACCAGCGAGACGGACATCGAAATGTCCATCAACCTCGACGGCACCGGCCGCTACGAGTTCCAGACCGACATCCCGTTCTTCGAACACATGCTCTCCCACATCTCGAAGCACGGCCTCATCGACATCGATCTGCGCCTGCGCGGGGATCTGGAGATCGACGGCCATCACAGCGTCGAGGATACGGCCATCGTCTTCGGCAATCTCGTGCGCGAGGCCGTCGGCAACAAGGCCGGCATGAACCGCTACGGCCACTTCACGCTCACCATGGACGAGGTACTCACAACGGTCGCGGTGGACATCGGCGGGCGTTTCAACTTCACCTATACCGGGCCGGAGTCCATCAAGGTCGGCAAGTTCGGCGTATACGATGCGGAGCTCACCAACGAATTCTTACAGAAGTTCGCCATGCACGCGGCCATGAATTTGCACGTGCACGTGCACTACGGTGACAATCGCCATCACATCCACGAGAGCGTCTTTAAGGCCCTGGGCCGCGCGCTGCGCATGGCCGTGGAACTCGATCCGCGGCAGCAGGGCGCAATTCCCAGTACCAAAGGCGTTCTGGAGTGAAGGTGAAGTAACACGAATTTGGGCGCGTCGCCTGCGGCGACCGCGCTTTCCAGGGCTCCGCCTTGCGGCTTCGGTCCTCCGCCTTCGGCTCCGGACTCGCGGCTTCGCCGCGACCCTTCCAATCGCTCGCGCGAAGAAGTGCCTTTCATTCTCGCTACCTCGTGCGGTAAAAAAAAGCTGCCCGGGACAGCCCGCGAAAAAACACTGACTCCGTGTCCGATCGCATCGTCGTCGTCGATTACGGGATGGGCAACATCCACAGCATCCTGAAAGCCCTGCGGCTCTACGCGGACGACGTCGTATATACCGCTGACGTCGATGAAATCCGCAACGCCCGTTGCCTGGTTCTCCCCGGCGACGGCGCCTTCGGGGCCGCCATGCAGGGCCTGGCCCCGCTCGAAGCAAGCATCCGCGAGTTCGTGGAGCAGGGCCGCCCGCTGCTCGGCGTATGCATCGGTTTTCAGGTGCTCTTCGAAGACTCGGACGAAATCCACGACGGCACCGACCGGTACGTGCGCGGTCTCGGCCTCATTCGTGGTAACATTCGCCGATTTCACTTTAGTGACGATCACGTTCGCGTGCCCCACATGGGCTGGAACCGACTCATTCCGGCAGCCCGGCCGCAGGCAACCGACGGCGATTACGTCTACTTCATCCACTCCTACCGCGCCGAGAACGTTCCGTCGGAGAACATCGTCGCGTACTGTGACTATGCCGGAGACGTTTTCCCGGCCATCGTAACCAACGATCGCGGGAACGTGGTCGCGGCGCAGTTCCATCCCGAGAAAAGCGACGCCGTGGGACTGTCTATGTTGCAGGCCTGGGTCCGGGAACCGGAGCGACAGTTCGTCTGAGCGTCGTGTACAAGAACAAGTCATGTCAAAGTTTCAAGTGATTCCCGCCGTCGATCTTTTGGGCGGCAACGTCGTGCGTCTCTACAAGGGCGATTACGATCAGTCCACGGTCTACGGGAAGGACCCGGCACAGCCCATCCGGGCTTTCATCGAGGCCGGGGCGGAACTGGTGCACGTGGTGGACCTGGACGCCGCCCGCCAGGGGGATCGTTCCGTAAACCGCGAGGCCGTCCGTCTCATCCGTGAAGCGGCCGGCGATGCCGTGCGTCTGGAGATCGGCGGCGGCATTCGCGACATGACCGCCGTCGAAGAGTACCGCAACGCCGGCATGGACCGGGTCATCATCGGTACCGCGGCCGTGCGCAATCCGGAGTTCACGGCGGAAGCCGTGGCCCGCTTCGGTGCGGACCACGTTATCGTCGGCGTCGACGCCCGGGACGGCACGGTGCGCGTGTCCGGCTGGGAAGAGGAGAGTTCGCTTACGGTGGACGACTTCGTGCGCGACCTGGCAGAAACCCGCGGTGTGACCGAAATCATCTTCACGGACATCGAACGGGACGGGGCGCTTACGGGCCCGCCGCTTGCCGCGCTCCGGAACCTGCTGGATACTTCGAGTCTGCACATCATCGCATCCGGCGGTGTCTCCTCTCTCGACGACGTGCGAACGCTGCTGGACCTGCGCCGTCAAAAACCCCGACTGGGCGGAGTGATCAGCGGCAAGGCGATCTACGAGGGCCGACTCGATCTGGCCGCCGCCGTACAACTCGCCTCTACCGTCTGAAGCAGATTCCCGACCGTTCATCACGGCCTATCCGACATAAGCCCCGCGGTTTATGTTAAAACTATTCATACCGTCAGTACTTCATGCTGCGTCCTTGAAAAAAACAGGCCGCGGCGAGTTTCTCAGCGTATAAACCAGGAAAAGCCGTTGCCAGAAACCGATATTAAGTTCGAATACTAAAGAAATTAAAGCAATCTCGAATAACCTGAAAGAAATTCAGTCGACTTTAATATGATTCAACTTTTGAATCAAAAAATATAAGCAGTGTTGATTCATAGTTGCCCTCTATTCGCTCCGACATCACCGATGGCATAAGTGTGAAGCGGCGTACGTTAAAAGACCGAATCTCGCAACACCGGATCATGCGCTCCGGCCGGATGTGCCTTTGCTCTTTCGTCCTGTCCGTAGTGTTCGCTCCGGCGTGCATCGGTCCGCTTCCCGGCGCGGACGAAAACGTCACAATGGCCGCCGCCCTGGCCATGCTCGCCGGCAGTGTTGCGCTTCCGCCCACGGGGACCGCCGCCATCACCAACGTCCGGAGCGGCGGTATTCTCGAATCCAACTACCTGACCGGGACCTCTTCCGAGGGAGTCGTCGAGGTCTCTCTGAATAACGGCAGTTACAGCCTGGCTTCGCTCACTACCGGTACGAATTGGAAGTTCGCATTGCCCGTCGGCTCTTCCGGGTTGCGCGCCGGTTCGGTGCATACCGCCGAGGTGCGCAGCCTCGGCGGGACTCCGGCGACGATTGCGTTTCGCAAGGGGACGAATCGTGATCTAAACGGCGACGGCTACGACGATCTGGTGATCGGCGCGCCGTCCGCTTCTCGCGTCAGCGTCTACTATGGAAAGGCTTCCGGCCTTGCCGGCACTCTAACGGCCTCGGGCGGCGATCTCCTGTTGTCCAGTACCGTGGGAGACCAGTACGGAGCCACTATCGGCTTTGGTGATGAAAACGGCGACGGTTACGCCGATCTTATCGTCGGGGCGCCGTCGCATAACACCAACATGGGCCGGGCCTACCTCTATCGCGGCAGCGCGACGGGCCTTACGGCGATGTCGGCGGCGTCCGCGGACAGCATCATCACCAGCGCGACCGCCTCGGACAGTTTCGGCCAGGCGGCCCTGATCTGCGATGTCAACGGTGACGGCTACGGAGATGTAGTGGTCTCGGCTTCGACGGGAACTGGAAACGGTGAAGTCCGGGTCTTTGCGAGCAGCGCCTCGGGGCTCGTGGCAAGTATTTCCGCGGCCGCGTCTACTACGGCTATCACCGGGGAGGGGACGAACCAGTCCTTCGGTCAACCCACGGCCTGCGGGGCCGACGTCAACTATGACGGCTACGAAGACCTCAGCGCCGGGGCAGGCACCTTCGGTACCGATCAGGGCCGGGTCTACGTTTATCACGGCAGCGCTTCCGGCCTTACTTCGGGCAATGCACTAACCCAGGCCGCCACGGCACTCACCGGCCTGACCGTCACGGAGCGACTCACCTCCGTGGCCTTCGGTTATCCCCAATCGGACAACTTCGCCGACCTGGCCATGGGCGCCCCGGCCTTCGGGGGCAATCCGGCGAAGGGCTACTTCGCTGCCGGATCAACGACCGGCATCAGCGGTACCTTCGGCGCGGAATTTTCCGAGGAGTCTCTGTCCTCCGGTCTCGGGGCCGCCGTTGCCTGGGGCGACCTCAACGGCGACGGCCGGGACGATCTAATCCTCGGTGCAACTAGCTTAAGCCGGGTTTATGTTAAGTACTCTACCGGAAGCTTCTCCAACGCGGCGGTGAGCGGCTTCGACGCGGTGTTCCAGGCCGAGAACGCCTCTGATCAACTGGGCAGTGCGCTGCGCGCGGCCGACTTAAACGGTGACGGTTACTACGATCTCATCATGGCGGCGCCGAACTACAGCACGGCCCTGGGGCGCGTGTATATCTTTTACGGTAGCGAGAGCGGCGTCGGCAGCGGAAGCATTGCCGTTTCCGGGGCGGCCACGATCATCACCGGCGATGTCGGCAGTGGGTTGTTCGGCCGCCTGCGCTGATCTCAGGCCGGGCGAAGACGCTTCGGCTGCCAGACAATCACGTCCAATCGTTTTGCGAAGTGCAACAACGGCTCCGTGCCCTTGAGAAGCTCGATGCCGGCCGCCGCGGCCGTGCTCTCCACGTCGATGCGGGCCCGGGCGGGTTGCAGCGGCCACGGTACGTGATGAATCTCACCGCGATACACGTTCCCGCGCCGGTCCAGGGAGTACAGGCAGTACCGTTCCGTAAGCCAGTGATCCAGGCTGCCGGGCTGCGCGTGGTAGACCTCGCCCACGGGACCGTAACTACCGATGAAGTCGGCGGGGTTGGCACCACGATGAGTGCGATGATGAGAGTAACGAATGCCCTTGTCGGAAGGCATTAATCGCATGCGCGCGTTGAAGTACGGTAAGTGAAACCAGGCGCGGGCCAGGGCCACGGCCACAAAGTTCGTTGCGTCGAGACTGAAGAAGTACACGCCCGGTTTGCCGTCGACGGTAACGTAGGTGCGCACGTTGAGTTCGGGAAAGGCGGAGAGCCAGGGCAGGGGCGGGCAGAAGCGCGGGCGAATGCCGCTCATGCGAAAGGGAACGACACCGACGAAGGCGCGCCGACGCTTCCCTTTTTCTTCGAAGAGATCCAGATCCAGGGAAGAGGGCACCAGTTCGCGGAGCGCGTTGGGATCCACTTCCCAGTGGGCGAAAAGCAGGTCGTGCCAGGACTGCGCCATAATCCACGGACCTGGCGGCATGGGATAGGGGCGGTGTTTGTTGATCTCCGGCAGCGCGGAAAAGGGAGAACGCAGCACGACCGCGACGATGTTTCCCGGCCCGGCGCGTTGCAAGCTCTTTTAGGTAGCCGGCGTGCGCATGGTAACGAACTCTTCGGCCGCCGTGGGATGAATGCCGATGGTCTGATCGAAGACCGCCTTCGTGGCGCCGGCCTTGAGGGCTACGGCCAGGCCCTGCACGATCTCGCCGGCCTCGGGGCCGGCCATGTGTACGCCGAGGACCCGGTCGCTCCGTGCGTCCACGACGAGTTTCATGAGCGTCTTTTCGTCACGGCCGCTCAGGGTGTGCTTCAAGGGGCGAAAGACGGAACGGAAAATGTTTACGTCTCCGTGGCGTTCGCGTGCTTCTTTTTCCGTAAGTCCTACTGTTCCAATGTTAGGCGAACAGAAGACCGCGGTGGGGATGTTTTCGTAGTCCACAACGGTGGGCTGATTGCCGAAGAGATTCTTCGCCACGGCCGTGCCCTCGGCCAGGGCCACCGGCGTTAGCTGGTAACGATCGATGACGTCGCCCACGGCGTAGATGGACGGCACACTCGTCTGGTAGTGTTCGTCCACGATGATCGCGTGCCGCGCCCCGGTGGCGACCCCGGCTTCTTTGAGGCCGAGTCCGTCGGTATTCGGCAGACGGCCGATGGCGCACAGAATCAGTTCGCTCTCGTGGACCTCATTGCCTTCCAGGCAGGTACGGTAGACGGTCCTGCCGTTCGCCTCGTGTTTCTCGATTCGATCGAAGTCGCGTTCGTAGAGAATGGTAATGCCCTTCTTCTGCATTTCGTCGGAGACGTGCCGGCGAATGTCGTCGTCGAAGCCGCGCAGGATCAGGTTGCCGCGGTGGATCAACGTGGTTTCCACTCCCAGGCCGTGAAAGACGCTCGCGAACTCACAGGCAATGTAACCGCCGCCGGAGATGAGCGCACGGGGCGGCAATTCTTCGAGGGCGAAGATTTCGTTCGAAGATAAAAACAGATCGTTCCCGGGAAAGTCCGGCGCAAACGGCCGGCTGCCCACGGCGATGAGGATGTACTTCGCCGTAATCGTTTTGCCGCCGACGTCGACGCTGTGTTCGTCGATGATTCGCGCCCGGCTGTCGTAGATGGTGACGCCGGCATTGATTAACATGTTACGGTAGATGCCGTTCAGGCGTTCGATCTCGCGGTCTTTGTTTTCGCGCAACGTCTTCCAGTCGAACTCCGGGCGTTGCGATTGCCAGCCGTAACCGCGCGCGTCTTCGAAGTCGTCTGCGAAGTGGGCCCCGTAGACGAAGAGTTTTTTCGGTACGCAGCCGACGTTGACGCAGGTGCCGCCCATGAATCGTTCTTCGGCAACGGCCACGCGCGCGCCGAAACCCGCGGACAAGCGCGCCGCACGCACGCCGCCGGAACCCGCGCCGATGACGAATAGATCGTAGTCGAAATTACTCACAATGCTTCGGACGATTGTATGGCCCGGGCGTTACGAGGCACCTTCTTTTTTTGGGCTTTGCACGGATGCAAGAACCCGGTTCGGTGCGTTTGCCGTGAAAAAAGGAGCAAATCGCAAAACGCTGAAGGGTCTTTTTTGGCTACGGCTCTTCGGAGTTGTGGATTTTCGTATTGCTGAGAATGCTGCGTTCGACCCGGACGCTAATTGTGCGACTCAGCTACCATAGCGTTTCCTGCGACGAAGACGCCGTTCCGGTGCGCCTTGCCACACTTCCCCGGCATGACCTCCGTTCATCGGCTGGAACCAGCCGTACCCAATAAAGTCTTAATCCAAACTGGCCTCAACTTACACCACGATTCGGGGCGTGTTCGAATGACCGAAAAGTTTTCGGTAGTTCAAGGCTTGTGGCTCGCGGCGTTTGCCGTGAAAAAAGGGAGTAAATCGCCGAACGTTAAGGTGGTTTTTTTTGCTACAGCTGAGCGGGAGTTGTGGATTTTCGTTTTGTAAGTCGCGAATCCGCACCCGCTCCGCCCCGCGGAGAGAGCGGGGCTGCGGGGTGCGGATTCGCTTCATGGATTTTCCAGGGAGAAGACGCCGTTCCGGTGCGCCTTACCACACTTCCCCGGCATGACCTCCGATCATCTGCTGGAACCAGCCGTACCCAAAAAAGTCTTAATCCAAACTGGCCTCAACTTACACCACGATTCGGGGCGTCTGCGAATTCAAACAAGAAACGGCACCGTCTTTTCGTAGAGCCAGTCGGGCATCTTTTTCTTGAGCGTTTCGTCGATGAAGTCGCGGCGATAGCGGGGCGAGAAGTGAATGAGATACAACCGCTCCACGTCGCGCAACGCCTCGGCGTTCGCAACGATTTCGTCGAGATGAATGTGGCCCCACTGCCGCGCGCGTTCCACCGGGCGTTTGTCGTCAATGAACGTGCACTCCAGAAACAGAATCTTCGACTGACGGACGATTTCGTTTTCCAGAAGAAACTCGATCTGCGTATCGCCGGAGAAGGTAATGTGCGGGACGACGGCGTCGTAAAACATATCGTCGCGTTCTTTCTTGAGCCGCGCAATCTCCGGGCCGGGCAGATTCAGGAACTCCGGCTTGAGCTTGCGCGTGCGTTCGAAGATGGAGTAACCGTTGGACGGCACCCGATGCACGCTGCGCACGGCGCGAAACTTCAGGGTCCCGCTGAGATCGTACTCGCGATCGTAGTCCAGGGCGTGGACGTTGTAGGTCGCTTCGAAGTCTTCGATCTCGAACCACAGGCGGAGGATTTCTTTGAGCGGCCTTTCGACTTCCGGCGGCACGTAGATGTCCGCGGGCGGCAGGCGGCGCAGATTGCGTTGGGATACGTGATAGGGAATGCCGGCGCTGTGATCCAGGTGGCCGTGGGTCAGCAGGATCGTCGGCACCTCGACCAGCCGCGACGAACCCCGGCCGATGTCGAAACACAGCTTCAGCCGCGGCACATGCATGCACGTCTGCACTCCGCCCTCGCTAATGCCGAGGAAGTTGTAGGTCTTGTGTTTGTACTCCGCTAACTTCATTGAAAGAACTTTTAACTCCGAGGACCGAGGAGACGAGGGAAGGTACTGAGAAAATTCCGATAAAAAACCTGCGAAGGATTTCTGTCGTAGTGTGCAGGCGAGCGGCTGCCCCGGCTACTTCAGCAACGCTCCGAGGTCGTCCTCCGGCCCGACGACTACCACCGGCCGCACGGTTTCCAGTTTTTCTTTTAACTGCTCCGGACCGGCAATTACGATGTACAGATTTTCCGGTGCGAGATAACGCTTTGCCACGCGCTGTACGTCTTTCTCACCCAGCGCGCGGATCTTCGTCGGGAACGTCGCGAGATAATTCTCCGGCATGTCGTGGAGACGATTGCGCACCGCGGAGTAGGCGACTTCCTCCGGACTGTCGAACTGGAAGGCCAGGGAATTCAGGATGGCGTCTTTGGAAAGATCCAGTTCGCGGCGGCTTTCGAAAGAACGCATGCCGTCAATGACCTCGAGCATCAGCCCCAGGGTCTGGTGCGCCAGGAAACTGCGCGTGCCGCTGCCCGCGAAGAACGCCCCCGATGACGCGTCGAAATCGTTGTAGGAGTACGCATAGTACGCGAGGCCGCGCCGCACGCGAATCTCGCGCGTGAGGCGCGAATTGAAGGAGCCGCCGCCGAGTACGTAGTTGCCGGTTTGCAGCGCGTAGAAGTCCGGATGATCGTGGGCGGGCAAGTAGCCGGCGATGGTGATCACCGATTGCGCCGCGGGCACGTTCACGAGCAGGATCTTACCGCGCAGGGCCTTCGCACGGTCGAGCAGGGCCGCGTCGCCTCCGTCGGCCTCCCGGACCACGGGGACATCCGCCGCGGCGTTCGGGAAATTCTTAATAAGTTCGTTTAAACGATTGTTAAGGTCCAGGCCGCTGAAGTCGCCGGCGGCGGTGATGAACAGCCCGCCCGGCCGCAGGCGGCGGTCCAGTTCGTTGCGAATGCCTTCGATGCTGAGCCGTGCCACATCGTCCTTTTGCAGCGAGTAACCCCGGCGCAGGCCGTGAAAAAGCAGCTCCTGGGTTTTCCGCCGCGCGACGCCCGAGGGATCGTCGTTCCGCCGTTCGATGCCGGCGATGAAGGCCTGGCGGGCCACGTTCAGTTCCGGTTCCGGCAGGCGCGGCCTGAGCAGGCTGTCCTCCAGGATTTTGTAAGCGGCGTCGAAGTCTTTCTTGAGAACCTTGAGCTGTACGGACCAATACTCGTAACCACTGCTGAACTGAAGTTTGGCCCCGAGACGGGACAGCTCCGCGGCCACGGAGCGACCGTCGGCATCCCCGGCGCCGCCGGTCTCAAGCAAATTCAGGGCCGCATCCAGCGTACCGGCGTTCTCGATGGACTCGGCGTTGCTTCCGCCGGTGAAATACAGCGTCAGCGTCAAAAACGGCAGCGAAGGATCACCGGCACGGATCAGGGTGGCACCGCCGTGCAGGGGAACGCTTTCCGTTTCCGGGGGGGCGAACTGGATCGGCGCGAGTTCCAGGTCTTCCAGGATACCGGCGGTTTTTCGAAACTCACCGTCACCGGGACGCGCGGGCAGAGCACCGGCCGCGAGAACAGCGGCGGCTAAGAGTACAGTAAGAATCAGTTTGCGTGCGATCATTGTTTCTGCTCCGGCGGTTGCAGGGTGGCGGTCATGGTCCAGTCGGGTTTCAGGTGGCGCCGGACCGCGTCGCGTACGTCCTCGGGACGAATGTCGTCCAGGAGGGCGTTGTATTTGAAGAGGTTCTTGTAATCTCCGGTGACGCTCTCGTAGTAAGAGAGCACGTCGGCCAGATACGAGTTGCTCCGTAGCGAGTAGATGAAGTCCGCCCGCATGCGGTTGCGGACCCGTTCCAGTTCTTCCCGGGTCACCCCGTTCTCGCGGACCTTCGCCAGTTCTTCCTGAACCACCGCTTCGATGCGAGCGGGATCGGCGTCAGGGACGGGCGTAACTTCAATAAAAAACAAGTTAGTGTAGCGCTGCCCGGGATAACCGGTAAAGGCGCCGACGCTCACCGCCAGTTGTTCCTGGGCGACCAGGCGCTGGTACAACCGGGATTCCTGGCCGGTGGAAAGCACCTCGGCGAGGGCGTCCAGGTACAGATCGTCCGGATCGGGGAGGGCCGGTTTGAACCAGGCCATGGCCACCGTGGGCGAACCTTCGAGTTTCAAATCCACGCGCACCCGGCGGCGTTCCAGCTTCGGTTCGCGCGGGCGACGAACGGGCCGCGGTTCCATCTCACCGAAGTACTTTCGCACGAGTCCTTCGGCCTCATCGAAGTCCAGGTCGCCGACGAGAGTGATGACGGCGTTGTTCGGCGAGTAGTAGCGCTCGTAAAATTGCATGGCCTGTTCGTAGTTCAGGAACTGAATCGATTCCATGGGACCGATCACCGGCCGGCCGTAGGGATGCTCGTCGCCGTAAACCTTCGAAATGAACTGTTCGAACAATTGCCGGCGCGGTACGTTCTCCACGCGCATGCGACGTTCTTCGGTAACCACGTCGCGCTCGGTATAAAAGCTACGCAGCACCGAGTTCTGCATGCGATCGGATTCCAGGCGGGCCCAGACTTCGAGGCGATTTGCCGGGAGCTGGATTTGATAGTTC
The DNA here is from genome assembly GCA_965227295.1 of Leptonemataceae bacterium. Lineage (GTDB taxonomy): Bacteria > Spirochaetota > Leptospiria > Leptospirales > Leptonemataceae > JANSYA01. The sequence goes on from OZ245742.1 coordinate 3,490,714, forward strand.
GTAAGATCGGCCGTGGTGTAGGCGTTGTAACCGCGCTGGCCGTGGATCGAGTAGAGATACGAATCTTCTTCTTCAATAACAAGCGGCCGCACCTGGCGTTGCACGATGCGCAGTTGTTTCTGCCACTTCGCAATCTCCGCGCGCGCTTCTTTGACGCGGGCTTCATTGCCCTCGGCGCGCGCTTCGCGTTCAATGCGCCGCCAGTGATCCATGCGCGCGGCGAAACTGCGCGCGGCTTCCAGGTACTTGCGTTCCCGTTCGAAGTCCACGGTGCCGACGCTCGGCGTACCCTTGAACAACATGTGTTCCAGCATGTGCGCGATGCCCGAGCTCGCCTCGGTTTCGTCGGCGGAGCCGGCCTTGAACTTCATGTAACACGCCACCACCGGCGCGTAGTCCTGGCGCATGAGGATGAGGCGCAGCCCGTTCTTCAGCTCCACCCGGCGAATCCGTTCTTCCAGGCGACCGAAGACCTCGTTGAGGTTTTCGGAATCGCCGGCGGCGTGCGTGCCGGGCGACGGAGTCAGCGGCAAAAGCAGGATAAGGAGCGTGGTGAGTACGATGAAACGAAGCGCTGAGATTCGATGCATATTCCGGTAAGGAAAACCGCGATGGACAGGGCGACCAGAAAATTTTGTTGCCGTGCGGCTTCCGTTGAAAACTCTGTCCTTCGCGCCGCAGGGTGTGGTGTCCCGGTGGGCCAGTAGCTCAGCCGGTTAGAGCACTTCTCTGATAAGGAAGGGGTCCCAAGTTCGAGTCTTGGCTGGCCCACCAGGACACCACACCCGCATCTTCCTTCCCGTTTTCCCCGAGTTTTTTCCAGCCCGTGCCGATTCCGCCGTTGTTCGGGAGTCATGGGACCGCCGGGGCATCGCGCGGAGGCGAAGTGCACAGGCCACTGAGTTGCTAGTCTAAACTGAAGCGAAGTTAATCTGGGCGTCTCCCGGCCTGCGGCCGGGACCGCGCTTTCCAGGGCTCCGGCTTCGCCTTCGGTCCCCGCTGCGCGGTGACTCGCGCTGCGCGCGACCCTTCCAATCGCTGACGCGAAGAGTTTTGAAAATCTCACTCGTCCATGCGCAACGTCGCGTCGAGTTCGCTTTCTTCCCGCGTCCACATCACATGAATCGCCAGGCCGTGATTGTTTTCATCGCGACCCAGCTCGACCGCAGCCCCCGCCGATCTTGCAAGATCCTGAATCGCCTTCAGGCCTGCGCCGCGCGGCTCGGGCGAACCGCTCGTGCGCACCAGGCCCTCACCGTTGTCGATGATGCTCAGCCGCGTGCGTTCGCCGTCGGCCTCGTCCGTCAGAATGACACGCAGCTTCGTCGCCTGGCTGTGGCGAATCACGTTGTCCACCGCCTCCGCGGCGAGCCAGTAGAGATTCTGAAACGACGAACCCAAACGAGCGCTCAATTGTTTGAGCGCGTCGTCGTCGATGGTGGCCTGGAACTCCAGGTCAAGAGCGATGCGGGCGCGTTCGCCGAGTTTCGTGAGCCAGGCCTGCCAGTTTTCCGGCCGGCGCAAATCTCCGGCCGGCGCCGTTGCCGTCTCGCGATAGTCCCGGGCTTCGCGCGCCAGGTCCTCGGACGTTTCGCCGCTCCCGCCGTCGTCCGTTTTGTGAATGATGCGATCCGACAATCGATGCAGGGCGTCGGCCGTGCGTAAGAAGCGGCGTTCCTGATAGTGCGTGACGTCCTTGAAGTGACGGATGCGCGCGCGGTGCAAACGGAGCTCGGCCGTGTTGCGCTCGAACTGCAGAGCCACCGCGATCAACGGCGATACATGATTCAAGATGCGCACGCGTTTGTCGTCTTCGAAGGCTCTCGCATCCCGCGCCCCGAGAATCAGCAGGCCGATGCCCCTCTGGGATTCCATGAGCGGCAAAATCAAAAAATGCTCCATGCCTCCCGCCGCCACGACTGCGTCGCCGGAGCGGCCGGCGTTTACGGCCGCGAAGATCGGATCGGGGAGGTCCGGGTCCGGCTGGCTGTCGTCCCCGGTGCTCAGGACCGGGCGCAGGGACGTCAATGCCTGGCCGAAGATGGTCGATTGCATGGGCACTCGCGCCCCGGCCGCGCCGGCCAGGGAGGTATCGTCGTGAAAACCGCCCTCGAAGATGAGGCTGTCGCCGTCTTCGCTCAGACGATAGACGACGACACGATCCAGGGGAATTTCCCCGGGCGTATGATCTTTGAGATAGGCGAGCTTTTCGGTGAAGGCCGGTAAGTTTGAAACGGCGTTGGTTAAGTCCGCGAGCAATCGGCCTTCTTCCTGGGAGCCCTTCTCCCGGGCGACGGCGGCGCTCAGTTCTTCCTGGAGTTTCTTTTCTTTGGCGTACTCCTCGTTGAGGTCGGACTTCAACGAGCGGATGGTGTTCTGCAAATCGGCGATCGTGCGTTCCAGTTCGCGCTGCTTCTGGTTTTCTTCGCCCAGGCGATTGTTCAATCCGTGCACGTCTTCTTTGAGCGCGGCGATGGCCTGCTCCAGGCGACTCTCGCGTTCGCGGCGTTTGCCCACATCCTGGCGGAGCCGCGCAATCTCTTCGCGCGCCTCGCGCAGATTGTTCTGGAGTTCGCTGATCTCCCGGGTCTGGCCTTCGCTCTTCTGATTGAGGTCGCGGAGATTTCCCGTGCGCTCTTCGATCTGCGTGCGCAACGCGGCTTCCACGCGGCGTTGTTCCTCGGCTTCGTTTTCGAGGCGTGAACGTTCCTGACGCAGTTGGCCCAGATCACGTTGCAGGGCCTCAATGCGATTCTCATGCCCGGCGATGGTTTGATCGCGCTGCTGGATTTGCGCGTCGCGCTGCTGCACGGCTTCGTTGAGTTCGTTCTCCCGGCGTTCGGCCGCGCTCTTGATTTTCTCCAGTTCCGCGGCGTGTTCGCGTTGCAGGCTTTGCGTTTGTTCGTTCAGCCGTTCGATCTCGGCTTCCCGGCGTGCGGCAGTTTCTTTGAGTTCGCGGACGCTGCCGCGTTCGGTTTGTAGCGCGTTCGTGGTGCTTTCCAGCTCCGCACGCGCCTCGTTTCGTTCGCTCTCGATTCGTTGCAAGCGTTCGTTTAGTTCGGACGTGCTCTCTTTGTGCTGCTGTTCGCGGGTTGCGGCTTCCTGCTTGAGCGCCTCGATGCTGGCGTTGAGCTGCGCTTCGGTTTCGCGGGCCCCGGCGCGCTGGCGTTCCGTGGTCTCCGTGAGGGAGTTGACCTTTTGTTTTAGTTGATAGATGGTATCGTGGTAATCGGTCTCTTTTTGTTCGATGGTACGGCGGGCCTGCTCCAGGTTCGCCGCGAGTTCGGCGCTCTTCTTGCGTTCTTCTTCCAGGCCGCGTTCCATTTCGGCGCCCTGGCGTTCCAGGGCTTCGTTCTTCGTGGCGAGCTGCCGGCGCAGGGCTTCCAGTTGTTGCGTCTGGATGTTTGAATGATCGCGCAGTTCCTCGATGTTCTTGTCCCGGGCGGCGATCTCGTTTCGGGCCGTTTCCAGTTCCTGGTTCGCCCCGGACGTACGTTCCCGGGCCTTGCTTAGCTTGTCTTCAGCTTCGGTTAATCCCTTGCGCAGGTCGGCGATGTTCTGCTCGCGTTCCTGAATTTCTCGCGCGTATTCGTTGTTCGCCTTGTTTGCGTCGGCGGTCGTTTGTTCGAGGGCCTGCTTCGTACGCTGCAGCTCTTCCCGGACGCTGCGCAGCGCGTCGTTGCTCTGCTCCGCGGCCGTCTTTTGCTCCGCTTCCAGTTTTTCCCGGGCCTGCTTCGCCGCGGCGAGATTCTTTTCCGACGCCGCCAGTTGGTCCTGTAACCGGCGGACTTCGTCCCGTTGTTGATCCAGTTCGCCGCGACGTTTTTCCAGCTCTTCGTTCAGTAGCTCACGTTCGGCATCCACGTCGCCCATGGAAGTCCGCAGGCGTTCGGTTTCCGCGGCGTGTTCTTTGCGCAGATTTTCCCGGAGTTCGGTGAGACTGCGGTCCTTATCCGCGGCGGCTTCTTCGCGGCTGCGCTGGAGGTTCTGTTCCAGCACCTGGACTTTCGTTTCGAGGGATTTGCGTTGTTCTTCCAGGGCCCGGCGTTCGTCCTCACGTTCTTTGTCGGCCTGCTCGAGTTTTGCGGCGTACTCCCGGCTCACCTCACCGGCGCTCGCCTCACGGGCCTTCGCCAGGTGTTCTTCCTGTTCCTTGCGGAGGGCCGCGAGTCGTTCCTCGTGCTCTTTCTGTAACTGCGCCAGCTTTTGCTCGTGCTCGTCGCGTTCGTCCCGGCGTCCGGCGCGTTCTTCTTCCAGTGTGCTTTCCAGGCCGCGAATCTTTTGGTTGCGTTCTTCGGCGGAGCCGAGTTCTTCCCGGGCCGCGTCGAGTTCCTGGCGGAGTTGTTCCGAGCTTTTTTCCGCCCCTTCCAGTTTTTCGCGCAAACCGTCGCGTTCCGCCTCGAGTTCTTTGCGGATCGTGTACATGTCCCCGGTCTGTTCTTCGAGGACGGCGATGCGTGCTTCCCGCTCCTGTATCAACTGTTGCTGTTCTTCGGCGGCCCGGCGGTGTTCGGCGCGCAAATCCTCCAGGGCTTTGCTCCGTTCTTGCTCCGCCTCGGATTGCAGTCGCGCTTCCAGTTCGCCGCGTTCTTTCGTATGATCGGCCGCGGCTTCCGCCAGGCGCCGCTCCAGTTCTTTTTCCGCGGCGGCGCTGCTTTCTTCTAACTTCTTCTCGCCGGACTTTACGGCGGCGTCCGCTTCTTTGATGCGGGCGGCCGCCTGCTTGATTTCCCGGTCGCGCCAGTGAGCGGCCTGGCGCAGGGCCGGGGCCCGCAGCGCGGAAGCGAATCCCCGGGCCACTTCCAGGTCCGAATCGATGTAGCGCGGGCGCGGATGGATCAGTGCCACGGCCAGGACGCCTGCCGGAGCGTCGGCGCCGGGAAGCGGAACGTAAAGCCAGGAGACTTCAGCGTTGCGAATGTCTTCTTCGAACTCTTCGGTAAAAAAAGCGGCGTCCTCTTCGTTGAGATCGGCGGTGGAAACCGGGCGGCCGTCGCGGATAAGGTAGGCCGGCAGCGGAGCACTTTCGTCCAGGATGCCGGGTCCGTCCGGGAGTTTCTGAAAAGAGTGCACCGGGCGGGTCGCGATGTCTTCGTCGGCGTCGTAGAACAGCACGCCCTCGCTCACGTCACCGGAGGCGACGCCGCTCAGCCGCAACTCGTTCTTCGCGGTGGTCGCGGCGTAAAAGTTCAGCGCACTGAAGCCGGGAATATCGTACAGGGTTTGCGCGACCCGGGCAAAGACCTCGGCGTCCGCAAGCGACGGATCAAAACACGAGAGCAGTCGTTCGCGCAAATCCGAGGCGCGACCGGTGGCCGGCTTGCGCGCCGCGGCCTTTTTTTTCGCGGCCGGTTTGGCCGCGGTCTTTTTGGCGGCGACCTTCTTTTTGGCGGCCGGTTTTGCGGCCGTCTTTTTCGGCGCGGCCTTTTTTTTAGCGGCAGTCTTCTTTTTAGCCATACGTAACGAGAACCTTTTGTTAACTTGCGATGATGTCTACTTAATGGACGTTCTTCCCGGCGTGGGCGCGGTACATCCGCCGCACCGAAAATCGAAAGATCCAGTCGAAAGCGGCTTCGGGCAGAATCCGCCGCAGGCCGTTCGCCAGGATGCTGTCCCAGCCGATGCGATAGCGCAATGCCGGCCGGCGTTGGTTCATGATGGCGGCGATGCGTTCGGCCGCCGTCTCCGCGGAAACGTAATAACCGCTGTACTCCCCACCAATCTCCCTGTTTAGAAACTCGTAGGGTGAGTCGCTTTTTCGGGCGCCTTCCGGAACCTGCGTGTTCTGTTTGAAGTTCGTACGCGTGAGGCCCGGCTCAATCAACACGACCTTAATATTGAACGGCAGCACCTCGTAGCGCAACGCTTCAGAGAACGCTTCCAGCGCCCACTTCGATCCGGAGTAAGCCGAGCCCGTAGGCAGTACCATACGACCGAGAATGGAACTGACGTTGAGGATCGTGCCGCTTCGCTGAGCGCGCATAGAGGGCAGGGCGGCGCGGCACAAACGCATGGCGCCGAAGAAATTCGTTTCGAACTGCTTGCGAAAATCATCCTCTTTCAGATCTTCGAAGGCTCCGTAGTAACCGTAGCCGGCGTTGTTGACCAGGACGTCCAGGCGACCGTTGTTTTCGGCATGGATTTTTTGCACGGCGGCGGCAGCATCTTCCGGACGGTCCACGTCCAGTTCGATGATGTGCAGATTCGGCCGGTCCAGCAAAGCGGCGTAGTCCCGCTGCCCTCGTTCCAGATGGCGCACACCGGCGTAGACCTCGTTGCGGGGGGCGCCGGAGCGCTGTTCGTTGACCAGGACTTTGACCAGGGCCAGGCCGATTCCCGCGCCGGCCCCGGTGACAAGTACCGTGCGACGGGCGGATGCAGGACGGGATGATTGTTCGCTGGAATCGTTCAAGACGATAGACGAATTCCACGCAGGATCGGGCGAAGAAAGCCTTTTTCGTCTTCTTGTTGTGATTCCGACTTGCCTTTTCGGTGTCCGCGGCAGACGTGGTCATTACCATTGCGCCGGTCTACCGGTCGCCAGCGGATATGGGGACTTAGCTCAGCTGGGAGAGCGCCTGCCTTGCACGCAGGAGGTCACCGGTTCGATCCCGGTAGTCTCCACAATTTCCTCGCTTTTTTCCGTTTGACAACGGAGTTCATAAAGGATCGTTACCTTGCAGTGAAGCAGGTTCGGCGAGCCCTTAAAGAGATCCTCGTTCAGTCTCTGAATACGCAGCAGATGGCCCATGTCGGCCGCGAGGTAGATCCCCGCTTTAATCTCTACGAGTACTCTGGTTTCGGAGAGAAGATCGTCATTCCCCGCAAGGTCGCGGCCGACTGCATCATCCAGTACTTCCACGCCGACGAAGCCCTTCGCTCGTACATCGCCTTTTTACTGTCGCGCAACGGACAGGGTATGAGCGGCGGCGTCATCCAGCTCAAGGGCGAACAGCGTTTGCTCGATCTGCTCAAAGAGCGCGGCTTCTTTTACAACGCCGAGAACGTCCGTTTCCAGAAAGAGCAGTCCGTGCGCCAGACCGGCTGGGGCTTCATGCGCGAGGGCGAGGAGTACCAGCTATCGTTTGCGAGCATTGACATCGTCTCCAGTTCCGAACTTGTACGTACGAACGTAAAAGACGACGTGGAGACGACCCTGTCCCGGCTGCGAAACTATATTCAAAAACACGTCGATTTCTGGGACGGCCGCATCTGGTCGTGGTACGGGGACGGCGGCATGGCGGTCTTTCACGGAAAAGACAGCGTGCCCATGTCCGTGCTGTCCATGGCGTCCATCATCAACTATCTGCCGATCTTCAACATTTCCGAAAACGAGCTGCGCCCGGAGAACGACGTGAAGCTGCGCATCGGCATGCACTACGGCGGCTGCACTTACAACGTGGACGTGAACAAGATCACTTCGCCGGACATGAAGGTTTCCCAGGACGTCGAGAAGAACTACGCCGAGCCGAATTCCCTGGCCCTGACGGACGCCATGTTCCGGCTGCTGCCCCAGGAGACGCGCAAGGCCTTTGAAGCCACGGCGGAACTCCGCGGCATGCGCGTGTATCGTTACCAGCCGTAATTGCAGTGAAGAGCAACCGAGAGTATCATGGACATCCTGATCGTAGATTCCGACGTCGCCATTAAAGAGTACTATACGCATCTGCTGGAGTCGGAGTTCCGCAACGTTACCGTGAACTTCTGCAAGACGGCGCGCGAGGCCCTGGAGTTTCTACCGAACCACGCCTGCGACATCGTTCTTACGGAAACGGAAACCCACGATATGCCGGTCTTTGAGTTCATCGGCGAACTCACCGTGCGGCACATCCCGAGCATTGTTGTGTCGTCGGATCACACCGAACGCCTGGTGGTGGAGTGCCTGCGGAGCGGCGCCCTGGACTTCGTGGCGAAACAGAACATCAAGCTCGGTCATCTTCCGTACGTCATCGCTCGCGCGTTGCTGGAGGCCGATCGCTGGCAGAAGATCCAGGAGTACGAAAAAAGCCTGCCGCACCGCCCCGAGTACGAGAAGCTGGATCAGCGGGTGCGTTCGTACCTGGGAGCCGAGCGCATGCAGATGCGTCGCAGTACCCACGCCGACGATAAAGTGCGGGCCCGTCCGGCCGGGGAGCGGGAGCGTTCGAAGGCCTTCGTCGAAGGGCAGACGTACTTCATCATCTACCTGTACATTCAACTCTATTTTCCGGACTCGATCAAGGACAGTATGGATGAGCGCCGGTTCTTAACATTACAGAATCGCATCTTAGACCGTTTTGTGGACGTGGCCCCGCGGTACAACGGTCACGTCTGGACGCGCAAAGAGGATGGTTGCTTTTTCGCCTTCGCCGGCGAGGAGTACCTGGGCGCGCTGCTGGCCGCCATCGAGGTTCGGGCGAGCCTGAACATCTTCAACATGACCGTTGAGAACCTCACGGATCGCATCCACCTGGGCATGGGCATCACCGCCGGTCACACCGTTTACAAAGAGGACAAGGGTCAGATCTACAGCGAAGCCCTGAACCTGTGCGCGCACATGGCCATCAACTCACCGGACGGCAACGCCACGCTGCTCACCTCGAATGTTTACGAACACCTGGACCCGCGGGCGAAGAAGTACCTGTTCAAGGCCGGCAAGTTCGAAGGCCACTCGGTGTTCCGGGTCGAGAACATCGCTTAAGAGGTGGTTCACTCCGAGGACCGAGGAGCCGAGGTGAAGAATGAAGAGAACCATCAGACGAAGCGAAGAAAGCTGTCTTAGCTCGAAAGCCGATCGCCTGCGCAGTCTCTCCCCAAATTCCTCGGTCCCTCGCTCCTCGGAGTCCATTCTAAACGGAAAGCTCGTGGGCAATCAACGCGTCCGGTAACTCTACCGTCTTCGTAAACCGCAACCCCACCACCCGGCAGGGGCGGTCGTTGAGTTCGGACTGGGACTGCCACACGAAACCTGCGCGAAAGTCCAGCGGTGTCGTAAGCGGGCGTCCGAAGAGTTCGCCGTTAAAAACCATCGTTTGTTCCGGAAGACGGATCGGATCCGTGCGGGGAATGAGCACGCTCAGGCCGTGCTCCGAGATGTCTCCGAGGCGGCCGGCCAGAAGCAGGCCGTCACACTTCAGGCGGACCAGGAAATCCTCGCTCACGAAGTGGCGGTAGCGGCGCCGTTGCCGCTGGTCCGCGAGCACGGTGGCGTCGGCGGGATGGGCGGGAGTTCTGTCGGCCTGGCTGTTCATATGCACTGCATAGATGTAGCAGCGATATAATGCGTTTCTCTTACGACGGCGCGTCGCTTTCGCAAAAAATTTTTTGCGATTTTTGAAAGGATGCTTCGCGGCGGAGCCGGGGCGGGGATTTTAGTTACCGGTCTATTCGGCCGCGCCGGATGATACCGTATCTTTCGCTAACCGCGCCTCAATCGTATCTACGACTTCCAGCAGACGACCTTTCTTGATCGGCTTGGTCAGGTGTTCATCGCAGCCGGCGTCTCGTGTGCGTTCCAGGTCCTCGCGCATGGCGTAGGCGGTGAGGGCGATGATCGGCGTGCGGCGCAAAGAACCCGGCGATACGCCGTGCTGTTGTTCGCGAATGGTTTCGTAGGCCCGCATGAGGCGGGTGGCCTCGTAGCCGTCCATGATCGGCATTTGCATATCCATTAGCACCAGGTCGTACTGGCCGCTCTTGAAACGCTCCACCGCCTCGCGACCGTTTTCGGCGAAGGTCAAACGATGGTGCGTCTTCTTTAAGAACGCTTCGATCAGCAGGCGGTTGTCCTCGGTGTCCTCGACGAGGAGAATGCTCAGGCCGTCTTTTTTTAGATCCACCGCGGTGTCCCGTTCGCCGGCAGCGTTTTCTTGCTCGGGGGTGTCCGAGTAGCGCCGCAGGAGGCGCGCCACCGAAGAACGGCGCAGGGGTTTCACGAGATACGCATCGATGTCGAATTCCTGCAGGCGCCCGCGATCGTCGCGGTAGCTGTCGGAAGTCAGCAGCATCACCGTTCGGGCATCTTCGTGCAGATGATCGTGCATGGCGTCCGCGGTGGCGAAGCCGTTGCGACCGGGCATGCGTCCGTCGAGGAAGATGAGTTCGTAGGGCCGGCCGGCTTCGTGGGCCGTGCGAATCATGGCCAGCGCTTCGTCGCTGTCCCGGGCTTCTTCAACGAGGCCGGAGTTCGTGCCGAGGTCTTCGAGAATCTCGCGCAACACCAGACGATTGATGTCGTGGTCGTCGATGATCAACGTGCGTGCCTTCGGCGGTTCCACCGGATGTTCGCTTTCTCGCGGCGGGACGCCGGCCCGGAACGTTCCAGTAAAATGAAAGACGCTGCCCGGCCCGTCGTCCTCGGGGGCGTCGACGCCGATGCGCCCGCCCATCATTTCAATGAGCCGCCGGGAGATGGCCAGGCCGAGGCCCGTGCCGCCGTACTTGCGCGTCGTCGACGAATCCACCTGCGTGAAGTTTTCGAAGATGGCCTGGCGTTTCTCCGCCGGAATGCCGATACCCGTGTCCCGCACGGAGATCCGAATGACGTAGCCGTCGGCCGTGCGCGAAAGCAGACCGGCTTCGACGCGAACCTCGCCCTCGGACGTAAACTTCGTTGCGTTGCCGATTAAGTTCACCAGCACCTGGCGCAGGCGATGCGGGTCCCCGCGTAGATGCCGCGGTGTTCCCGGCACGACCCGGGAAGAAATCTCAAGGCCCTTCTGGTGCGCCTGCAACGCCATGATCTCGCAGGTACGATCGAGCATCTCTTCTAATTGAAAATCCAGCTCTTCCAGTTCCAGGTGCCCCGCTTCGATTTTAGAAAGATCCAGGATGTCGTTGATCAACGTAAGCAACGTGTCGCCGGCTTTACGCAGGACCTCGATGTACTCCCGCTGTTCGTCGTCGACGTTCGTATCGCGCAGGAGATCGGACATGCCGATGATGGCGTTCATGGGCGTGCGGATCTCGTGGGACATGGACGCCAGAAACTCGGACTTCGCGCGGTTCGCGGCATCGGCGGCTTCTTTGGCCTGTTCGAGTTGGTCCTGGACCTCCCGGCGTTCCAGGGCCGCGGATAACCAGCGTCCCATGAGCCGCACCAGGTCCTTGTCGCCGTCGCGGAAGGGCTTCTCCCTGGCTTTCGGTGAGGAGAAGTTAATGGTTCCGAAGCGACGATCGAATATGCGAATGGGCGCGCCGATGTAGGCTTCCAGTTGGTGCTCGGTGTAGGCCGGATGATGACGCAACGGCGAGTTGCCGAATTGATCGATGGCGATAGGCTCGTCCGCTTCGAAGGTGATGTGGCACGGCGTGGTACTGAAGCGCAACTGCGCCCCGGCATTCAGTTCAATGCCGGACTCCGCCGATACGTTCAGGATGTTGTAGACGTCCGCTTCCGGATCGATGCGGCTTAAGATGCCGACGTCGAGCTTTAAGATCTCCCGGCCCAGCGAAAGCATCTCGTCGATTTGGCGGTCCAGGGAAATGCGCGACAGCGACGTCACCTCGTAGAGACGGCGGATGCGTCGGGAGTACTCGCGGGTTTCTTCCTCGGCGTCGCGGCGTTGTTCGAGTTCTTTCTGCAACGCTTCGTAGAGCCGGGCGTTCTGGAGGGCGACGGCACCCAGGTCCGAGAAGCCGCTCAGGAGTTCCAGCTCTTCGGCCTGGAACGAGCGCTCGGGTTCGTCCCGGGCGAGCATCAGCACACCGACCACCCGCCGGCCCATGCGCAGCGGAATGGCCGTGGCGGCATACAACGTTTCTTTGATGCTCTCGCCGCGCTCCGGCCAGGTGGAGTGATTTTCGACCAGCACGCTCCGGCCGTCCTGCCAGGCCTTGCCGGCAAGGCCGTCGCCGACGCGCGTCGGCCAGCCCACGTAGCGCCGCAACAGGCCGATGCCCGCGCGGACCCGCATCTCCCGTTCGTCCTGGGAGAGCAGATGCAGGGCGCCGTGCTGCGTGCCGACAAGATCGGCCGAGCGCTTGACGATCTGTTCCAGGAGATTGTCCGGGTCCAGTTCGCCGGTAAGGCTGACCGCGGATTCCTGGAGGGAGTCGAGGTACTTCTCGACCTTCTGATGCCGGCGGACCTCTTCTTCGAGTTCGGCCACCCGTCGGCGTAATGTAAGGATTTCGTTATGAAGATCCACGGGTTTGCGGCCCGTCCATAGGACGCGCGGCACAGAGTAGCGTTTCCCCCGTGACGATCAAGCTGGATTCCCCCGGAATTTTTCTCTCGCGGCGCCGGAAATTGGACGCCGCCTCACGGCTTTTCTATCTTATGGAACATCATGAGCGATTCTACCGTAACTTCCGAAAATCCCCTGCTTGAGCGCCCGCCGCTGCCGCCGTTCGAGCGCATTGAGGCGGAGCACGTGGTTCCGGCCGTACGGGAACTCCTGGGTCGATTGAACGAGCGCCTCGAACAACTGGAACGTGATACGCCTCCCGGTTGGGCCGTGGTGGAAGAACTCACGCATCTCGAATACGAACTCGATCGCACCTGGGGGCCGGTGGGCCATCTGCTGGGCGTGAAGAACTCGCCGGAACTGCGCGCCGCGTATGAAGAAGTGCAGCCCGAGGTCGTCGCCATTTATCTCAGGGCCGGCCAAAGCCGCCCGGTCTACGAAGCCCTGGATGCCCTGCGCAAAGACAATGCGCAATGGAGCGCGCTCAGCGCCGGACAACAGCGCGCCGTAGAACTGCGCCTCCGGGACATGGAACACGCGGGAGTCGGCCTGCCCGAGGATAAACGCGAACGTTACAACGAAATCGCGCGCGAGCTTTCGAAGCTCAGCACGGACTTTTCCAACCACGTCCTCGATGCCACAAAGGCGTACGGCCTCGATCTTAGCGACAGATCCGACATCGAAGGTTTGCCCGAGTCGTACTTAAACCTGGCCGCCCAATCTTACAATAACGCCCACGCCGAAGAAATCGAAGCGGGGAAGTTAACGAAGGCCGTGCCGGAAAGCGGGCCGTGGCGCGCCAGCCTGGATTTACCCGGCTTTTTACCGTTCATGGAACACGGCAAACGCCGGGATCTTCGCGAAACTCTGTACCGCGCCTACTTAAGCCGCGCGTCTTCCGGCGAACTCGACAATACCCCGCTCATCGACCGCATTCTTACGTTACGCAAAGAGCAGGCCGGGCTTTTGGGATTCCACACCTGGGCCGAATTATCCCTCAACGAAAAGATGGCCGGCAGCGTGGAAGAGGTGGATCGTCTGTTGGAAGAACTACGTTCGGCTTCGTACGATGCGGCGCAGAAGGACCTGACCGAGCTTCAGCAACGCGCAAAAAAAGACGGCATCACCGAAATCAAACCGTGGGATGTGGCTTACTATTCCGAGCGCCTGCGCGAAGAGCGCTTTCAGTTTACGGACGAAGAATTGCGCCCGTACTTTCCGCTGCCCCGCGTGCTCGAAGGTCTCTTCGGCCTGGCCGCGCGGCTCTTCGGCGTACGCATCGTTGCGAAAGACGGCGAGGCGCCGGTGTGGCACGAGGACGTGCGTTACTTCGCCATTGAAGACGAGCAGGGCGAGCGCGTGGCGGCGTTCTACCTGGATCCGTACTCGCGGCCGGAGAATAAACGCGGCGGCGCCTGGATGGGCGATTGCATCGGCCGGCGGCGCTTAAGTTCCGGTGAAGTGGAGTTACCGGTGGCCTACCTGGTCTGCAACGGCACGCCGCCCGTGGGAGACAAACCCTCGCTCATGACCTTCCGTGACGTCGAGACGCTCTTTCACGAATTCGGCCACGGCCTGCAGCACATGCTCACCCGCGTGGACTACGCCGACGTGGCCGGCATCAGCGGGGTGGAGTGGGACGCGGTGGAACTTCCGTCGCAGTTCATGGAGAACTGGTGCTATCATAAACCGACGCTGCTCGGCATGACGGCGCATTACGAAAGCGGCGCGCCCATGCCCGACGAACTCTTCGAACGCTTGAAGGCGGCGCGGACGTTCCGGGCCGCGAGCGCCATGTTGCGCCAGCTGCGCTTCGCCATGCTGGACATGGAATTGCATCATCGTTACGCCCCGGCGACGTCCAGTGAAAGCGTCTTCGAGGTACAAAAACGCATCGACGAAAAGACGTCGTTGATCGCCCCCCTGGATGAGGACCGGTTCCTGTGTTCGTTCGGACACATCTTCGCCGGCGGTTATTCGGCGGGTTATTACAGCTACAAATGGGCCGAGGTTTTGTCCGCCGACGCCTTCAGTGCGTTCGAGGAGGCCGGCCTGGACAACGAATCCGCCGTCGCCGAAACCGGCCGGCGTTTTCGGGAAACCGTCCTGGCTCTCGGCGGCAGCAAACATCCCATGGAGGTGTTTGAAGAATTCCGGGGCCGCAAACCGACCACGGAACCGCTCCTGCGCCACAGCGGACTCACCGCGGCGTGAAGATGTTTGACTCCGAGGACCGAGGTCCCGAGATTTAGAACGGAGGGCTTTCGTCGCCGGCACGCGCTCAGCGTACGCTTGCTCTCTATAAACTCGGTCCCTCGGCCCTCGGAGTAAGCAATAGTGTCCCGCTTAGAATCACTTCTCGGAACGTTTACGAATCTCTTTCCCCTCTGGGTGCTCGTCGCGGGGGTCGCGGGTTTTCTCTACCCGCCGTCCGTTACCTGGATGAGCGGCTCGTTGATCACGATCGGCCTGGCAGTGATCATGCTGGGCATGGGCCTATCCCTCCAGGCCGCCGATTTCCGGCGTGTCTTCGAACAACCGCGCCGCGTGTTCGTCGGCGTGGCGCTCCAGTATACGGTGATGCCCCTGGCCGGATACAGCTTCGCCGTGCTGTTCGAGCTCCCCGACGAGTTTGCCGCCGGGCTGATCCTCGTTGCCTGCTGTCCGGGCGGCACCGCTTCGAACGTGATCAGTTTCCTGGCCCGGGCCGACCTGTGTCTCTCCGTGACGATGACCGCCGTGTCGACGCTGCTTGCCGCGCTGCTCACACCGACCCTTACGTTGCTGCTGGTCGGCGATCGCCTGGAAGTGAATCCCCTCGGCCTCTTTCTGGACACCGCCACGGTAGTCCTCTTGCCGGTGTTCGCGGGTTTGTTGTTGAATCATTACTTAACTTCGACGGCGCAGGTGTTAAAGCCGTTCGCGCCGCCGGTGGCGGTCATTGCCATCGCGCTGATCGTGGGGTCGGTGCTGGGCGCCAAACGTGAGGCCGTAATTGAATCCGGATTGCAGTTAGCGGCCGCCATCGTCGTTTTTCATCTTTGCGGCTTCGTTCTGGGATACGTACTCGGCCGATTGGTCGCGGGGGACGAGCCGGCCGCGCGCACCATCGGCATCGAAGTGGGCATGCAGAACTCCGGCCTCGGCGTGGACCTCGCGCGTAAAAATTTCGCGGGCACGCTCGCCGATGTCCCCGGTGCCATCTCCGCGATGACGCATTGCATCTTAGGCAGCTTCGCGGCGGCGCTGTGGAGATCGGGAGGGGAAGAAACAAACTCCGAGGCCCGAGGTACCGAGATTGAATCTTAGAGAGCGATCATAACCTGCTCACGGACTGACTTCGCTCACTCACCTAAAAAAACTCGGCCCCTCGGTCCTCGGAGTTCCTTCTTATTCAGGTCGCCGGTCGTTTGGTTTGATTGCGGATGGGAACGTAGTCCTTGTTCAATGGAAACTCAATGCGGGCCACCGTACGTTCTCCGTTGCGATATACCCGGAAGTTACCCGGATCAAAACCCAGGTCCTTCATGAGCAGGACGATCATGGCGAGGCCCAGGCCGCGGCCCTCGGTTTCGTCGCCGTAGTGTAGACTGAACTCGACGATGTTCTTAATGTCCGAGGTGCTCGCCAGCTTGCTGCGGATGCGGCGCTCTTCTTCTTCCAGCAGAATCGACGAGTTCTCCACGAAAACCAGCAGACGATCCTCGTTCAGATCGATGCGCACGTCCACGTTGAACTCCATCTCCTCCATGGCCTCGCGGTACTCTTCTTCGTCGATGCTGTTGTAGTCCCGCATGAAGGCTTCAATGCCCGGACGATAGCTTGACGGGTCCGAAAGATCGTAGCCGTTTTTTTCGAAGTAGATGCGTTTGAGATTGGCCTTCACGGCGTTGCCTACGAGTTCCATCAACACGAAGTGCAGCGTATGCGCGAGACCTTCGATGTGTAGATGCTCTTCCACGCCGTGCGACCAGTCCTTGAGCAGATCCCGGACGAAGCTATCCAGGACCAGAATGGAAACGTGTTTTTTAATGGGATCGACCATCATCCGGCGGGGGCTCGCGGCCAATGATTTCAGGCTTTCTGAAATTCACAAGCTTTTGAGAGATCGCGCCGGGGATCGTTGCCCCGCGTCGCTCAGGCTGCGGTTACGCTGACGCCGTCCACCAGTACGTAGGGCACGAGGCCGCCGCCCATGAGTTCTTCCAGGCGATCACCTGCCGCCAGAATGCTCCGGGCCAGGTCGAAAGTATTACCGGAAACCATGATCTCGCGTACCGGTCGGTCGGGCCGGCCGCCTTCCACCCACAGCGAGTTCTTTGCCACCCCGGAGAAGTTACCGGAAACCTGATCCACGTTGCCGCTAAAACGCCGGAGTAACAAACCCTTACCGAAACGTTGGAAGAGATCCTCCTCTGACAGGACCACGCACTCTCCGGACGGCCGAATCTCCACCACGAAATTCGAAAAACCGATGCCCGGCTGAGAGCGAGCGCCGCCGGTCGCGTTGCCCGTCGGGGCGAGACCGCCGCGGCGCGCAGTGAAACAGTTGTGTCCGAGAAATTGCAGTCGCCCGGAGTCGATGAGGGCGTGGCGCTGCGTCGGCACGCCTTCACGATCGAACGGCCGCCAGCCCTGAATGCGATTCGCATTCGACGGATCTTCCCATACGCTGAGCGCCGGGGATACCACCTCGTCGCCGATGCGATCTTTCCAGGAACTCATGCCGTCCTGATGCATGCGGCCGTTGCAGTTCGTCGCGGCGAGGCCGCCGAGAAAGGACATGGCCGTCCGCGGATGCAGGAGCACGGGGCCCTTGTAAGATTGGCCGCGAATGGGATCGAGGCAGGCCAGCACCGATTCGCGAAAACGTCCGATGGATGCGTCCAGTTCCGCTTCGACGTCGCTTCGCCGCGCCACCGTGGCCCCGTCGTAATCGAACGAGGTGACCTCTTCGCCGTCGCGCGCCATGCCCATGATGTACCAGCTCGCGGAGTTGCGCACCGATGAACGACGCACGCCGAACGAGTTCACCACGGCCGAACACGAAAGATTCACCGAGAACTCCGCGCGATCGATGGCCACGCGTGGATCGCGCCGCGCCTCATCCACGATGCGTTGCGTATACGCGATGGCCGCCGCGGCGTCGATCTCAAACAAGGCCGGGTCGATGCGTTGGAAGTCGTTGCCTGTGTTCGCGCCCGCATCGCCGAAGGCGGACGGATCGTAGATGCACTGAAACTCGCTTTCCGGGGAGAGAGCCGCGAGACTGCGCACTTCTGCGGCGGCGCTACGGAGAGCGTCGTCGCCGCTGGTGTTGATCGTTAAGAAGCCGGTACGTCCGCCGTCGAGGACCGTGCGTACGCCGAAGAGATCCACCGCGTTCGAGGTGCTGACGGCAAAGTCCCGGTTTTCGTAGACGATGCGCAGTTCCGTCGAATGCGAGGCGTAAACTTCATTTTGCGAGCGGTTAGCGTCACCGCCGTCGAGTTCGTGCAGGAGAAAATCCGCGCGGTCCAGGATTTCGCCGCGCTTTGCCTGCGGGTCGGTCGTTTTCGTTTGTAGATGGCTCAATTCTGTGATCCTCCGACCAGGAGTTCGCAGCGCAGGTACGGCCCGCCGGCGTCCACTTTGGCCGGCTGGCCCTTGCCGCAATGGCCGGAACCCAGGTCCCAGCGAAAGTCTTTGCTCACCGCGTCCACCGACTTCAGCACGTCGAAGGCGTTGCCGGATACGGTGATCTTCTGCACGCGCTCGCCCAGCCTGCCGTTCTGAATGCGCCGGATGCGCGACGCGCCGAACATAAACTCGCCGGTGGCGTCGGCCTGGCCGCCCTCGGGACCGTCGATGAAGAAGCCGTCGTCGATGCCGGCGATCATGTCTTCCAGGTTGTCGTTGCCGGGTTCGATGTAGGTGTTGCGCATGCGGATCAACGGTTCGTCGTCGAACTCCCAGGCCCGGGCGTTGCCGGTGGGCTCCACGCCGTGTTCGGCCGCGGACTCGCGGTTGTGTAAGTAAGATACTAACTTACCTTTTTCGATGATTACGGTACGACCGGCGGTGACGCCTTCATCGTCCACGGGCAGAATTCCGCCGGCACCGTCGGCGTACTCGCTCCGGCCGCTGTCGCACATCGTCACCAGTTCCGAGGCGACCTCGTGGCCGAGTTTGCCGGCGGCGACGGAGCCGGAGTTTACGAAGTCCGCCTCCACCGTATGGCCGATGGCCTCGTGGGATAGAATGCCCACCATGGCCGGGGCGAGGATGACTTTCTTTTTGCCGCCCTCGGGGGCCGGCGCTTTCAGCAGATCCACCGCGCTTGCCGCCGCGCTGTCGATGAGTTCCGCGGCATCGTGGTTCCGGAAGAGGCAGTTCCATCCACCGGTACCGCCCACCGAATCCGAGCCGCGCGTGTTCTTGCCGCCGTCGTTCGCGAAGGCGGCGAAGCGCAGCTCCGGCCGCACCAGGCGGATCGAACAGCGCGCCCCGTCATTGGTGACGATGAATTTGTCTTCGAAGATTTCCGTGTAGGCGCAGACGGCGGCGTCGATCAGCGCCGACGAGCCGCGCAGTTTCTCCTCGCTTTCCCGGACCAGGGCGAATTTCTCTTCGAGCGGCATGGCATCGAGATCATCGTAGCCGGGGACCGCGAAATCTCCCCGGGCCAGGCGCTCCCGGCCGGCCAGGCGGATCTTTCCTTTGCGGACGCCGGCCAGGGCCAGGGCCATGGCCTCGGCGGTTTGCAGCGCAGCCTCCAGGCCGGCCGGACTGAGGTCCGACGTCGCCGCGAAGCCCCAGGAGCCGCCGGCCAGGACGCGAATGCCCGCGCCCTCGTAGAAACGTGAGGACATGTCGCTGACTTCGCCCTTGCGCACACCCATGCTGCGGACGCGGCGTTTATGGTAACGCACCTCGGCGAAGTGGTCGGTCTTTGTGGTGAGATCGGTCAGGCGATCGAACAGGGCGGTCATATGTGAATACAGGTACTCACAGATGACCGCCCTGTCATGCGCTTTTACTGGATGCTGCCGCTGCGCTGGAGCGCGTTCGCCCACATGACGGTCATGTAGTCGGCGGAGCGGTAGATCGGTTCCAGGTCGGAGCGTTTGAGGCCCTGTTGCCGCAGATCCTCGAAGAAGTCCGGCATGAGTCCGATGTGCGCGGCCCCGTCGTTATTGTAATCGAAGACGCGGGTACCGAACACGTAGCGGCTCATGCTGATGCCGGACGGGCTCGTGGCCGGATGGCGCAGGGACGGGTCCGGGGTGAACGGGTAATTCACTTTCGTGTACGTCGGCTGCGCAATCGTCGATTGACCGCCCGGGCAGGCGTCGCTGCCGAAGCGCGGCCCGGGCATGTGCGCGAAGCCGTTGAAGTCAGTGCCCACCGCGATGCGTCCGTCGTGGGCGGCATCGCCGATGAGATGCTTCAGATACATGTACGATTGCGCGAAGGTCTGGCTCGTCGCTCCGCAGGCGTGCGGAATGTAAGAACCGTCCGGGTTGCGCCATTCGCCGATTTCGTCCAGGTGGCCCTGGCCGGGAATGAGGCCGATCATCCCGCCGAGATCGGTGATGCGCTGGAGATCCGCGCCGCGGGGATTCGCCTCGTGGCGGTTCAGGCCGTTGGCCATATCATACACGCCGGTGTGCCCGGTGACGATGCCGGGGTAGTCCTGTTCCTCGGCGACTTCCAGGGCATCTTCCAGGGCGAGGGCCGACATGTGACCGACGTCGATGATCATGCCTTTCTTCATGAGCTCTTTCATGACGAAGCGACCCTGAGCGGTCATGCCCTGGTCGTTGCAGTCCTGGCTGAAGTGTTTGCAATCGTACTTCTCACCACTGGCCAGGATGTTGTAAGTGGCCGCTCCGCCGAAGCCGTTCGTCTTCAGGTGAATCGGAAAGACGTAGCGCAGGCCGAGATCGTGGATCTCCTGGATGCCCTGGGTGATCTGTGCGTTGGTGCAGGTGTCCGGCGTGCAATCGAAGAGATAGTCGACCTCGGTGCCGAGAACCACGGCGAGTTTCCCTGAGGCGATGACCGCCTGCGCTTCCGCCGGTGACTGCACCACGCGGAACCAGCCCTGACCCGGGCCGCCGTTCTGCGCGTCGATCCAATCCTGCATGTCATAAACCGCGTCGGTCTGCCGGCGCAGGGTGGCCATATCGTTCAGATCCAGGACCGGATCCGTGGCGATGGCGATGCCTTTGATGATGTCGGGCAGGCCGTTGTCCGTGGCGCCGAACATGTAATCGCCGTTCACCGCGAGTACGACCATGGCGCGCATGCCGCCCTCGTAAGCCCGCTTGATCCATTGATAGTACATCGTCTGGTGCGTATAACTCTTGTGCGCGGGCCAGTACGGAAAGCTGTCGTGGCCCTCGTTTTCGTGCCGGGCCGTACCCAGGACCGCGCCGATGATGTCGTCCTGCAGGATGGCTTCCACCCGCGAGTGACCGGCGGAGTGACCTTCGCTCCCGGTGCTCGGGCAATCGCCGAGGGCCGTGTTCGGATCGCCGTACGGCGCGCCGTGAAAGATGACCCCACCGAAGCCGAGATGCGACATGAGATGCGTATGCATGTCGAAGTAACCCGGCAACGTCCCGGAACGTTTGAGGGAATCGTGGGCGCCGCGACTGTAAGAACGGGGATTGCTTTCGCAACTGCTGTCGGGCACGTACCACTCGCCCCACATTTCGGAGCCGGTGTTCACGCATTCGTGCGGGCTCGTGTAGGTGACACCGGCAATGGTCATGGGCATCCGCGAGCAGGCCTCTTCCCAGCTGACGCCGACGATGTTCCACAGACGCGAAGAGTACTTCCGTTTGCCCGCGTACGGACCGGAAGACTGACAGCCGTCGTCTTTGTGCGTGTAGTATTCGGTGCCGACCGAAGCGGCCCAGTTGGCTTCGCAGCCGTCGTCGCTGACATCGAACTCGCCCCACATGTTGAAGCCGGCGTTCACGCAACGCGTGGGCCGGTCGAAGTGCTCGCCGTTGATGGTCGCGGGCATGTTCGCGCAGGCCTGTTCCCAGCTCTGTCCCCAGGGTATGCCGTGGAGGACGGCGGAGTACTGGCGCTTGCCCGGGAAGATTTGCGTGCAATCATCCTTTTTGAAGCTGCCCCAGTGCGGTGCCGCGCTGAGCGGGCTCTGTGCCGCTGCCGACGCGAAGACGATCGCGCCGAGCAGCAGGCTGCTTTTCGCTGAATTTTTCAGAACGTGTGCAATCATAAGCTTGTGCCTCAGTCAGTGTGTTGGTCTAGTTTTCTTTGGTACTCCGCTTCGACGTTGCTTCGTCGTTGCGCGTACTCGTCCAGGCCGGCCTGAACGAGCTTGAGTTTTTCCGGACTCATCTGATCGCTGTAGCGATCGCGAATCTCCTGTAGAATGCGTATTTGATCTCCGTGCAGGCGGAGCTGATCGGTATAGTATTCATCGATTTCCGCGCGTTCGGCGCGGCCGGAGTAGATCTTTCCGTACAGAGTGGCCCAGTGTTCGTGGAGTTTTTCCTGGGCCTCGCGTTCGCCGGCATCGCGCGGACGCGCAACGGCGCGCCAGTAGAGATTGTCCGGAAAGTTGCGCCGCAACTCCGCCGTGGCCACGGGCAGGCCCGTATCTTCGTAGGCCTCGTCCGCGGATGCATCGAACAGAGCGCCGATTCCGGATGAAGAACGCGCTTGCCGGAACCACGTCTTTGATCCCGCGGGCGAGTAGACTGCAACAACGCCGACGACGGCGAGGGCCATGGCCGGGAGTATGTATCGCGGGCGAAAGAGGGAACGAAGAATCATAAAGAAACCAATATATTATTACGAACGATTTCGCAAGGTCTCCGACGTGAACGGTTCGCTGTGCGGGGCGATCGGTACGCGATGATGAAGGATCACGCATGCTGTCGATTTTTTCTACTTGAGATGCGGCCGGAGTTCCGCAACGCTGCAATCCATGCAACCACTGTGGACACCCTCTCCGGAACGCGTGCATGCCTCGCGCATGTTTGAGTTCATGAACTACGTGAACCGCCGCGAAGGAACGCACTTCGAATCTTACAACGATCTCTACGAATGGAGCGTTTCCGACGCCGGCCTGCCGGAGTTCTGGGCGAACCTCTGGGATTACGCCGGCATCGTGTCCTCGCAAAGTTACGAACGTGCCGTGGACGATCCGCGGCGCCTGCCCGGGGCGCGCTGGTTTCCCGGGGCGCGTCTGAATTTCGCCGAGAATCTTTTGCGCTATCGCGACGCGCAGCCGGCGCTGATCTTTCGCGGCGAAGACCGTGTGCGCGCGGAGTACAGCCACGCCGAACTCTACAATGCCGTGGAACGATTTGCGCGGGCTTTGCGCGCACGCAACATCCAGGCCGGCGATCGTGTGGCCGGATTCATGCCGAACATGCCCGAGACGATCATCGCCATGCTCGCGGCGACGTCCGCCGGGGCCGTGTGGTCGTCGTCGTCGCCGGACTTCGGCGTGCAGGGGGTACTGGATCGCTTCGGACAGATCGAGCCGCGCGTGTTGATCGCGGCGGACGGTTACTTTTACAAAGGTAAGGTCATCGACACTTTACCGAAGCTGCGCGAAATCGCCGCGAAGATTCCCTCGATCGAAACCATCGTAGTCGTGCCCTACGTCGGCGCCGCCACCGGTACCGCCCCGGATCTCGCGGATATTCCGAAGGCCGTGCTGTACGAAGATTTTCTGGCGCCGGCCGACGGCGAACGCGACATCGACTTCGAACAACTGCCGTTCGATCATCCGGTGTACATCATGTACTCGTCCGGCACGACCGGGTTGCCCAAGTGCATGGTGCAGGGACCGGGCGTACTCTTGAATCATCTGAAAGAACATCTGCTGCACGTTGATCTGCAACGCGGCGAACGCATTTTTTATTTTACGACATGCGGCTGGATGATGTGGAACTGGCTGACTTCGGCCCTCGGTGTCGGCGCGACGCTCGTGCTCTACGACGGCAATCCGTTCCATCCGGGGCCGGAGTCGCTCTGGAAAATGAGCGCGGAGCTGGACATCAACGTCTTCGGTACCAGCGCGCGTTACATCACGGCGCTCGAAGAAGCCGGCGTGCAGCCGGGACAGGCCGCCGATCTTTCTAAGTTACGCGCGGTGTTATCTACGGGTTCGCCGCTGCCGCCCGAGGGCTTCGAGTACGTGTATCGCGAGGTGAAGGCCGACGTTCTCCTCGCTTCGATTTCCGGCGGCACCGATCTGAACGGTTGTTTTGCCCTGGGGAATCCCGTGTTGCCCGTGTATACCGGAGAGATCCAGTGTCGCGGCCTGGGCATGAACGTAAAGATCTACGACGACGACGGCCGGGCCGTAATCGGTGTTGCGGGAGAGTTAGTCTGCGAGTCCGCCTTTCCTTCGATGCCGCTGCGATTCTGGAACGATGACGACGGTTCGAAGTACCACAACGCCTACTTCGCGGAGTACGACAACGTGTGGCGCCACGGCGACTTCGCCATGCTCACGGAGCGCGGCGGCCTGGTTGTTCTGGGTCGATCCGACGCCACGCTGAATCCCGGCGGCGTGCGCATCGGCACGGCGGACATTTATCGTATTGTGGAGAAGTTTGCGGAGATTGAAGACAGCGTCGTCATCGGCCAGGCGCTGCCGGAAGATGCGAGCGACGTACGCATCGTGTTGTTTGTGAAGATGGCCGCCGGCGCGCAGTTGGACGACGATCTCAAGGAACGCCTGCGCAGAACGATTCGGAGCGAAGCCTCGCCGCGGCACGTGCCGGCGATCATCATCGCCGTGCCGGATATTCCCTATACCCGCAACATGAAGAAGGTCGAGCTGGCCGTAAAACGCGTCGTCGAAAACCGGCCGGTAACGAATCGCGAGGCCCTGGCGAATCCGGAATGCCTGGATGCGTATCGAGACCTGCCCGAGTTACAGTGATTCACTCACCGGAACGGCGTCTTCGTCGCAAGAAACGTTGCGGGAGTTGAGTCGCAAGCCGACGTCCGGTGTCGGCAAGGCCCCACTTGTTGGGGCCGCGGCAGTTGGTTCCCCACTGGCAGTATTCTTAACAAAACGAAAATCCACAACTCCCGCTTCGCTGTAGCAAAAAAAGTCCCTTCAACATTGCGCAACTTACCTTGTTTGTCTCCCGGTAAACGCCGCGAAACACGGCTCTTGAACTACCTGAAACGTTTTATTCGTTCGCTTACGCCCCGAATCGTGGCGTAAGTTAAGGCCAGTGTGGATTAACACTTTTATGGGTACAGCTGGTTCCAGGGGCAAGGCCACGCTTGTCGTGGCCGCGGCAGTTGTTCCCCACCCACGGAGGTTATGCCGGGGAATGTGGTAAGGCGCACCGGAACGGCGTCTTCGTCGCAAGAAACGTTGCGGGAGCTGAGTCGCAACCCCGCGTCCGGGTCGAACGCAGTATTCTTAACAAAACGAAAATCCACAACTCCCGCTCAGCCGTAGCCATAAAAACCCCTTCACCATTGCGCAACTTACCTTGTGTGTCTCACGGCAAACGCTGCGAAACACGGCTCTTGAACAACCGGAAGCGTTCGGTTTTCCTTTGAGATGGCGTCTTCGTCGTTCATTCTCACATCCGGGCCAGTTTTTCCAGGTGGCGTTTGAGTTCCAGGCCGCGTTTGTTTTTCGGATGCGACTTCAGAAACTCGTAGATGCATTCGTAGGCGCGCACGTACTCTTCCAGATGATACCAGAGCTCCGCCTTGAGCAACAGGTTGCGCGTGCTGTTCGGCCGCCGTAAATAAAAGCGATCCACGTAATCCATGGCGCGTTCGTAGTCGCGCAGTTCCTTGAAAGCCAGGGCGGCGCTGTAGATGACGTGCAACTCCCCCGGGGCGATGGCCAGGATTTCCACGGCCAGTTTTGCGGCGATTTCGAAGCGGCGTGCCTTGAGCGCCTCCCGGAGCCGCTGTCGCAATGCGTGCACTTTTTCGTCGGCGTTTCCAGCGTCGCGGTCATGACGGCGATAGGTCAGCGCCAGCAGAGAAACGTCGTCGGCCTGGGTGCCGCCGTGCATCAGTTCCATCGTAAGCTCGCGCGGATCGCCGCCGGTACTTTCTACGAGGCGCAGAAAACGTTCCGGATCCTCGTTCCATACCTCGCGCCCGCTGCGATCCTCACCGAGGACGACGTCGTCCCGGCCGTCGGAACCGGCGATCAACGTTTCGCCGGAAGCCAGGTGATGCGTGAGGATCGTGATGTCCTCGGAAAAATTCGGCACGCCCGGCTTCTGCGAAATGCCGCCGTCCACCGGCAGGTAGCCGGCCCGGCCGTCACGCAAATGCACAAGAGACGGATGTTCGGCGTTCACGTAATAAACAAAACCGTTACGATCGTCCACGAGGCCGAAGATCATTGACACCATCATCGCACCGCCGAAGCCCTGGAAGATACGATGAATTTCGAAGAAGGCGTCGCGCAGCCAGCGCTCCGGCGAAAGCCGGGAACGCACGCCGGAGATGGAAGTACTTTCCAGGATCGCCTCGAAGATCGCGCCGAGGACCAGCGCCCCGCCGGCTCCCTGCATGGACTTGCCCATGGCGTCGCCGTTCAAAAAGACCGTGTACGCAACGCCGCCGAGGACAATCGTGCGCGCGGTGCTTAAGTCGCCGCCGAGTTCCACGCGTCGCGACCGGTACTCGAACGATTTGTTTTGCTGCGTATACGCGCTGACGTCCACCGTTTCAGAAAACACCTGAATCTCCGTAAACGGCTTGAGCAGCAGCGAAGTGAGATAGTAATCTCCGTCCTGGCGTTCCTTGAGTTCACGCAGTTCTTCCAGCGCACTTTCCAGGTCCATGGTGCGCTCGCGGATGCGTTCTTCCAGATCTTCGCTGGCCCGGGCGATCTCCCGCGACAGGCGCTCCACGGATTCCAGCGAGTGCGTAAACCGACGCGAGAGGACAATGGACTGTGTTGCCAGAAAAATGAACAGGCCCAACGGGGCCAGGTAGGTCGTCTGCAATCTACCGGTGCCGTACAGGATGTCGTTCACCCCCGTCACTAACAGAAACGAATATCCGATTAAGAAGATGGTCGACCCGGGGCGACGGTGCACCACCGCCCGCCCGGCGATCCAGAGGCAGTAGCCCATGCCCGCCAGAATCAGCACCATGTAGTAGGGCATCCAGGGTTCGTAGTACTCAATCGGAGAGCAGGCCATCAGTCCGCAGAAAGTGAGCGCGGCGGCGAGCAGGACCACGTAGATATGGCGATAGAGAGTGACGCCGACCTCCGTGGGAAAAAGATAACGTACGAACATGAGCAGCGCGGGGAGGGCGGCGAACCCCGAAAGCACGGCGATTTTGAAGGCCAGTTCGTAGTCGAGGTTCGGAAAGTAAAAGAGCAGCGCGCGCTCGCCGGTGCTTAGCTGACGAACGGTGAGAGTTAGAGCGAGGACCGCAAAAAAGAGGGCGAAGCTTTCCCGGCGCCGTTGGAGAAAGAGGCCGACGTAATAGATCGCCATGATCGCCAGGGAACCGGTGAGGAACAACTCGAAGGTAGCGCGACGCAACGTGGCCGTGAGCATGGCTTCGTAGGGGCCGAACAGGATCGCGGAGCGCAGGCCGCCCTTGCTGCGAATAAAATTCGCCACTTCCAGGTCGAGCTGGAACTCTTTTGCCGGCGCGCGAAAGACGATCAGTGCCGGGCTGATGTTGCCCTCGCTGGTAGCCCGGCTCCGTCCCACCCGTCCATTCGCATGCAACAGGCGATCGTCCAACCACAGGCGATACGAAGTCTCCACCTGGTTCAGGTGGACCGCGAAGAGCCGGCCGACATCCGATTCGGGAATGCGTACGTTCAGGCGCAGGGTGCCGTAGCCCCGGCCCAGCCAGGGCTCGGGGACGGGGGCGAGTTCCGGAGTGGCCGCGTTTCCCGGCTCGCGAAGATCTTCTTTCAGGCTTCGGTCGTAGTACCACCACTCACCATTGAGGGCCAGCGTGCTTGCCGGGCCCAGGCGGGTGTCGGAGAGGTCCAGCATTCCGCCGCGCACCGGTCGCCCCGGAGAAACCTGCGCCCGACAGTTCGCTGCGAACAGTATTAAGATTAGAAGAAAGCCTGTGAAAAACTGCGAGCGCACCGCAGAAAGACCGATCGCGGAAAGGTGAAAATACTGAAAGAAAAAATGAAAAAAATAGTCGTAGTTGCCGCACTATGCAAAAATGATTATGTAACGTTCAAACATTAGATTGTAACGGTGTCCGGCATACGGTACCGTCGGCGCAACGGAGGTCGCGCAACTATGCTCAAACGATTCGGGTTATTTTTGCTCGTCAACTTTCTGGTCATCGTAATGGTCAGCATCATTCTGAACGTGGTGCTGCCGGCATTCGGTGTCCAGCTTCAGGGTACCGCCGCCATCCTGGTCATGTGTGCGGTCTTCGGCATGACCGGCGCGTTCATTTCGCTGGCCATCAGCCGGTGGATGGCGAAGCGGGCCTACAACATTCAGGTCATCGATAACTCCGTAAAC
Organism: Leptonemataceae bacterium; assembly: GCA_965227295.1. Classification (GTDB taxonomy): domain Bacteria; phylum Spirochaetota; class Leptospiria; order Leptospirales; family Leptonemataceae; genus JANSYA01. Next base: position 3,518,369 of record OZ245742.1, read on the forward strand.
GACCCGGGCCTGCGCAGTATCTACGCCATGGTCGCAAGGCTGTCTCAACAGGCGCAACTGCCCAACGTTCCGGAGGTCGGTGTCTACGATTCGCCGGAGCCGAACGCTTTCGCCACGGGGCCGACCCAGAGTCGTTCCCTCGTTGCCTTCAGCACCGGCCTGCTCCGCGGCATGCGTCCGGAAGAAGTCGAGGCGGTGGCCGCCCACGAAATCTCACACATCAAAAACGGCGACATGGTTACGATGACCCTGCTCACCGGTGTGGCGAACACGTTCGTCATGTTTCTCTCGCGTATGGTCGCCATGGCGCTGGACAATTTCATGCGCGACGAAGAGGGAAACGGCGGTCTGGGATTTATCGGCTACTACGCCGCGGTCTTCGTACTGGACATGGTGTTCATGTTCCTGGCGTCCATTCCCCTGGCGGCCTTCTCGCGCTGGCGGGAGTACCGGGCGGATGCCGGCGGCGCCCGGCTCACCACGCCGAACGCCATGGCCAACGCCCTCGAACGGTTGAAGAACTTTAGCGGCGAAATCGCCGAGCAGAAGGACCAGTTCGCCATGGCGAAAATCAGTTCCGGTCTGCGCATGTCGCTGTTTTCCTCTCATCCGCCGCTGGACGAGCGCATCGCCCGTCTGCGGAAAATGGTGCGCTGATTTTCTTTCTTGCCTGCACGCTCTGCCCGCGCGAATGGTCTCCGGACTATTTGTAGCGGAGCAGAGTAGTGCCGGATAAACTCCTTGAGGGAAACAAGAAGTGGGTGGAGCGCATGCGCGGCGAGAACCCCGAGTTCTTCGGCGCCCTCGCCGCCGGCCAGAAGCCGCGCTACCTCTGGATCGGTTGCTCGGACAGTCGAGTGCCGGCCACGGAGATTACGGACACGCAGGCCGGTTCCATCTTCGTTCATCGCAACATCGCCAACCTGGTCGTCGAAACCGATCTCAATCTGCTGAGCGTCGTCAACTACGCCGTCTATCATCTCAAGGTCGAACACATCATCGTTTGCGGTCACTACGGTTGCGGCGGCATTCGCGCCGCGCTGGATACCAAACAGTCCCTCGGCTTTCTCGACGGCTGGATCGGACTCATCCGCACAACGTACGCGAGCTACCGGGAAGAACTGGACGGCATCCTCGATCCCGAAGAACGCGAACGCCGCTTTACGGAATTGAACATCGCGCAGCAGGTGAAACATCTCTCGCGCATTTATTTCGTCCAGGACCGCTGGCGCATCAACGAGGCCCCGCACATTCACGGCTGGGTTTACGACGTACGAGACGGGCTCATCAAAGATCTCGGTGTCAGCCAGAAGGGGCCCGTGGCTTGATTCGTCCCCGCCGCAACCGGCGAAGCGCGGCCCTTCGCGATCTCGTCCGCGAACATCGACTCCAGGTCAGCGACCTCATTCAGCCGCTCTTCGTCATTGAGGGCGAAGGCCGGTCTGAAGAAATCACGTCCATGCCCGGCATCTATCGCTACAGTCGGGATCGCATCGTAAGTGAATGTGAGGAGCTGTTTGCGTTGGGTGTGCGCGCGGTGGCCCCGTTCCCCGCGCTGGACGATTCGAAAAAAGATAAAACGGCCACCGAGTCCGCGAACGAGAACGGACTATACCAGCAAACCATTCGATCCATCAAAGAGCGGGTGCCGGAGCTGTTGGTCATTACCGACGTCGCCCTGGATCCCTACAGCAGCGACGGCCACGACGGTCTCGTAAGTGACGATGGACAGATCTTAAACGACGAAACCCTGCCGATCCTCGCGGCCATGGCCGTCTCTCAGGCCCGGGCCGGTGCGGATATGGTTGCGCCTTCGGACATGATGGACTCTCGCGTTGCGTACCTCCGTGCGGAGCTCGACAAGCACGGTTACGAACACGTCGGCATTCTGGCGTATACCGCAAAGTACGCCTCGGCGTTTTACGGACCGTTCCGCGACGCTCTCGACAGCGCGCCGCGCAGCGGGGATAAGCAAACGTATCAGATGGACCCGGCGAACGTGCGCGAGGCCGTGCGCGAAGCGGAACTGGACATCGCCGAGGGTGCGGACATGATCATGGTCAAACCCGGCCTGCCGTACCTCGACGTCATCCGCGCGCTGGCGGAAATCAGCGACGTCCCGGTGGCCGCCTACAATGTTTCCGGCGAGTACGCCATGCTCAAGGCCGCGGCGCAGAACGGTTGGCTCGACTATCGCCGGGTAGTACTGGAAAGCCTCACGTCCTTCAAGCGCGCCGGCGCCGACGTCATCTTAACGTATCATGCGAAAGAAACGGCGCAGTGGCTCCGCGAAGACTGAGTGCGCAACTATTTGCGCGGCCGAAGACCCAGGGCGTACAGAATATTTGCCATGATGCAAAAACCGCTCAGCGCGAAGATGATCAGATTCACCCCGACGAGCGCCGTCAGGATGAGCCAGTAAGGACTCACGAAGGCGGCCAGCACGGCGCTGGCGAGGGCGAAGACCCCCGCCACGAGCCAGATCACCCGTTCCAGATACCAGTTCTCGGTGTTTGCAAAGTACATACGATTGCTCCCTTTTTTTGTATACGATACCCCCTATGGTATTCGAGATCAAGCACAAAAATGCGCCTGGTCGGCAGCATGTTGCGGAAATGAAATGATCTAGCGAAACTCCAGCGCGTCTCCGTCGAGGCCGGTCACTTTCCGGTAGTAGCAGGACGGCCGGGTCCGGCCGGCCGCGTCGCGGGTGTGGCAGACACCGCCCTCGCGCGGGCGGACCAGAAAGAGCAGGGAGTTCTGCTCGCAATTAACCCGGACCTCGACCAGGTCCAGGTAGTCACCGGACGTGGCGCCTTTGATCCAGAGTTCGCCGCGGGAGGTGCTCCAGAACGCGGCCACGCGGTGTTCAAACGAGTACTGCAGGGCCTCTTCATTGATATACGCGACGATGAGGACTTCCAGGGAATCGGCGTCCTGGACGACCACGGGGAGGACGTCGGCCCCGGCGCCCGCCGCCTTGCGGAGTTTTTGAAAGTCCAGCTTGAGTTCGCGGCCTTCTTCCAGTTCTTGACTCATAAACGCCCTGCTGATTCCAATAGCACCGCCGATCCCTGACCGGCAACCCTTTATGGCGAATCCATCCAACGACGATCTACATCTCCCTCGCTTTGACGGTTTCTCCGGCGAAGTGCGCTTGCCCGGCTCGAAAAGCATCGCCAACCGCGCGTTGCTCCTCGCGGCCCTGTCGCAGACTTCGCGGGACGGTTTGCATCTTACGAATCTTCCCATCGCCGACGACGTCCAGGTACTCATGCGCACGTTGCCGGCACTGGGTGTGCACGTCGAAGACGCGCCGGTGGAGATTGCGCTGGCCGCCGCCCCGGATGCCGCCCAGGACGCGCCGGCGCTTACGATCCGCGGAGCCGGGGGCCCGTTTCCCATTGCCTCGGCGAAGCTGAATCTCGACAACGCCGGCACGGCCCTCCGCCCGCTCACGGCGGTGTTGTGCGCCGGCCAGGGAGACTACGTCATCGACGGGAATGAGCAGATGCGCCGCCGTCCCATCCGCGATCTTACCGAAGGCCTGGGGCAGCTCGGCGTGCAGATTGATTGCGCGCCGAACGGCGGGCCGCCCGTGCACATCCAGGCCAACGGGCTGCGGGGTGGTCGCATCCAGCTCTCCGGGCGTGTCTCCTCGCAGTACATCTCGGCCGTACTCATGGCGGCGCCGCTCGCCCGGGACGAGGACATCGTCCTCGAATTGCCGGAAGAGCCGGTAAGCAAACCTTACATCGACCTGACCATCGACATGATGAGTGACTTCGGCATTAGCGTCGAACGCGAAGGGTACATGCGCTATCGTGTGCCGCGCGGTGTGTATCGTTTGCGCAAGGCCTCCGGTCCGGCCGGGGCACAGTTCTATTCCGTGGAAGGCGACGCCAGTGCCGCCACGTACTTTCTGGCGGCCGGGTCGCTGCCCGGCTGCGGCCCCGTGGTGGTGCGCGGCGTCGATCGGCGTTCGCGTCAGGGCGATGCGGCCTTCGCGGATTTACTGAAAGAGATGGGGGCGTCGATTCGCTACGGCGACGGCTGGATCGAAGCACGCGGTCCGGAGGCGGGAACGAAGTTACGCGCTCTCGATCGTGACATGAACGATATGCCCGATGCGGCCATGACCCTGGCCGTGCTGGCGCTCTTCGCCGACGGAGAAACTCACATTCGTAACATTGCAAACCTGCGCGTCAAAGAAAGCGAACGCATCCGCGGCCTGCGCCTGGAACTGGAAAAACTCGGTGCCGCCGTCGTAGAAGAAGAGGACGCCCTGCACGTGAGCCCGCCGCAACAATGGCAGCCCGCGCGCATCGAAACGTATCACGATCATCGCATGGCCATGGCCTTTGCCCTGGCGGCGTTCGGTACCGAAGTGAACATTGTGAATCCCGGTTGCGTTTCCAAAACATATGCCAGGTTCTTTGACGACTTCGTACCGCTCACGAAATCGCCGCGATAGCCGTATAGACAAAGAGACATGCAATCCCACGGCGACTTTCTGCGCGATCTCGAAGAAAACGAGAACGGCCACTTCTTGATTGATCATCAGGACGGGCGGGCGTGGTTGCGCGTGATTCCACCGGGCAAGAAGGGTCGGCCCGTCGCGTTGAAAGATGTGATGGCCCGCCTCGAACTCTTTCAACTGGAAGGCTACGACCCCCTGCACGTCGAAGAGATCGTCGAAGACGCCGACGCGGAGGCCCACGACATCTGCGCCTGGAAACTGCCGGACGCCGTGGACGCGCAGCTCACGGTGGACATCGACGAGGACGGGATGCAGGCCCATCTTACCGTCGAACCGCCCAGGCACGGCGGCCGGGCCGTGGATCGCGAGATGATCGAAACGGCGTTGCGGGAGGCCGGGGTCGTCTTCGGAGTGGACGAAGACATCGTCGCTTCCCTGGACGCGGGCACGTACGCGGACCCGAATGCCGGCAGCCGGCGGCGGGATCCGGAGAACGACGCGCCGCGGAATTTTCCGCCGCTAAGTTCTAAGGAAAGAAAGTTACGTGTCCGCATTGCCGCCGGTACTTCGCCGGCCCCTGGTCGATCGGGACGCATCGTGCATCGTTACGCGCTGCGCCCCCGGGCGGCTCCCGCCCGGCCTTCGGACGAAGAAGCGCGCGTGGACTTTCGCAAGCTCAACGTGATCCAGACCTGCAACGCGGGGGATCTGCTCGCCTCGGTCGAACCGCCGGCGGACGGCCGCTCCGGTCGGACTGTGACGGGGCGTGAGCTTGCTCCGCGGGCGGGGGAGAGTGCTGAACTCGTCGCGGGCAAGAATACGCGCCTGGAAGCCGCGCCGGCGGGGGAGCAGGCGCTCTACGCGGAGATGGCCGGGCAGGTGCGCATCAGCCCCGACAGCGATCGGCGCGCCCGCATCGACATCGAAGAGATCCTGGAGCTGGAGGCGGTGGACTATTCCACGGGCCACATCGATTTTCCCGGTACCGTGCACGTGGCCGGCACCGTGCTCGACGGCTTCGAGGTCCGCGCGACCGGTGACATTCTGGTCGAGAAGACCATCGGCAACGTGCATCTGCGGGCGGGGGGCGACATCATCCTGGCGGGTGGAGCCTACTGCCGCGGCGAGGGCGCCATTGAAGCCGAGGGCGCGGTCTATGCGCGCTTCGTACAGGACGCCTTTTTGTATGCCGGCGAGGACGTGCTGATCGATGAGGCGGCCATCAACGCCAACCTGTCCGCCGGACGGGATATTATACTGGAGGGCGGGCGCGGCGAGTTGATCGGCGGGAACAGCCTGGCCGGGCGCAGCATTCGAGCGAGTAAGATCGGCGCGCGGGCCGAGACGCCGACGTACCTCACCGTCGGTGTTTCCCCGGACACCATGGCGAAGATCCGCGAGTTGGACCGCGAACATCTTGAGAAGCAGGCCACGTTGCGCCGGGTGGAGCGCCATCTGTTGCAGATCGACGAGGCGCGGAAACGCGGGCGGGAGCCGGACGAGGCCGGCCAGGAAGCCGAGCCGAAACTCCGGCACATCCTGGCGACCTACACCGAAATCATTGCGAACCTGGAAGACCAGCGCCGGCTGCTTTCCGCGAACACCACGCCGAATCCGGCGGCGGGGGTGGAGGCCCGGGATATCGTCTATCCGGGCGTCGAGGTACACTTCGGTGCCGGGGTGCGCCGCTTTCGCGTCGAAGGCCGACCGGTAAACCGTTACTCCCGCTTCGTCCTGGAAGACGGCCGGATCCACCTGCGCCATTCTGATATATAAAAGCATCGATGATATATTTCTATATCTGTAATAATATAGCGACTCCTGCCGGCCTGGGCTCTCCGGGCACTTCCGAAAAAAGACCAAAGCCGAAATCTATCAATTCTTGCGTTAGCGATCCGGAGGGTCGCGGAGCGAGTCTCGCGTAGCGAGACCGCAGCGAAGCGGAGCCCGGAGGAGCGCGGCCCGGAGCGCAGCGGAGGGAAACGCCCGGAGTATTTTTGCTGATTTCTGTCTTGTTTTGTAGTGTTTTTTGGCTTCTCTCCGCTCATGATCTGACCGGGCCGTCGCGGACTCCGGACGCTGCTGCCCCGCGGGCTGCGCCCTCTGAACTGCGGGCCGGCGTCGGGATCATGCGTATCCTTCGTGCGGGCCTGGCGCCTGCAGCCTGTCAAAATATGATATAGTGATCCCGCCCGCGTCGGCCCTGGTACGGCCTCTGCAACTACTGATTGTCGGAGGCCGTTATGAAACTCATTCGCTACATCATCATTCTGATCCTGTCTGCCGGGCTGGCCGCTGCTTCGTTGCAGGCCCAGAACCGGCAACAAGACCTCACGAGCCTGGAGGGAACGTGGGTTACCTACGCATGGAACGGGGAATCAGCTCCGGTGCGTTACGAGCTGGAAGTCCGCCGGGATGCGCTGCGTGTCGACGTTACCCTGCGTCGCCCGGGCCAGACGGCCCGAAGCTTTGAAGGCTATCTCAATCAGGGCGTCGGGGCTCTGCATGCCGGCGGTTTCCGGATGGAGCCCATCGATGCCGGCCGGTCCATCGTAGAACTGAACGACCCGGACTTCGGTCCCCGGGAGTTGGAGCTTGTCTTCTGGAAAGAGCAGATCTGATCCTTGCAAGTTTGTGTGTTGTGGGAGCGCCGGGGCAAACTGCCCCGGCTTTTTTTTGCGTAGATCCTGCGACATATGAGAATCGAACTGAGAATCAGTATCGTTTTGCGTTGACCGCCGACCTCGTATTGAATCTGTGTCTCAGTACAAATACAGGGCGTGAGCCCGTCTCGCACAGTTTAATACAGAGGAGCCTGTTTTTTACATGTTTGAATTTCTATCCGGTCGCGTGTTGTGCGGCCTGCGTTCTATAAGCACTGCCGCCGTCGTCGGCGGTGTGATCGTGTTCGGACCGTCGCTCTCGGCGCAAACCGAAGAGGGTGCGTTACCCGTGGAAGAACGTCTCCAGATTCTGGAAGAAGAACTGGAGAACGTGAAATTGGAAAAGGCCACGAAGCGTTATGAAAGCGTCGGCGGCCGCGGTCCTGCGGCGTCGGAAGTCTATCATTCCACCGAGGGGCTGACCTGGGGCGGTTACGGTGAAGTGAAGTACCGCGACTATCAGTCCAGCTTTCGTACCGACCAGGCGGACGTACATCGTTTCATTCTCTACGCCGGTTATCGGTTTAACGATTGGATCGTACTCAACACCGAGATCGAGTACGAACATGCGGGTTTCGTGGAAGAAACCGTCGTGACCGACGTCGACTTCACGGACAACTCCACGTCCACCAGTACCGTCAATGAAGGCGAGGTCTTTGTGGAGTTTGCGTATCTCGACTTCGAGTTCTCGAAGGCTTTCCAGATGCAACTCGGTCTGAACCTGTTGCCCGTCGGTGTAACGAACTATCGCCACGAACCCACGACCTTCCTGGGCGTGGAACGGCCGCGCACCGAGTCGGACATTATCCCGTCCACCTGGCGCGAAATCGGCGCGATCTTTCACGGTGAGATCGGCGAGCTGTTCCTGTGGCGCGCCGGTGTCGTCAACGGCCCGCGGGGCGTAAAGTTCAGTGAATCGTCCTGGATTCGCGGCGGTCGCACAAAGGGTTCGCTGTCGCGCGCACAGGACTTTGCTTACGTGGCAAGCCTCGACTTCGTCGGCGTGAACGGCATGACCGCCGGCGGTTCCTACTATCGCGGTGACTCCGGCCAGGGCGAAATCTCGAAGCTCGACTGGACGAATCGTTTTTCGAATCCTCTGGATTCCCTGAACGATCAGACGGGAATCGTGGACGCGCTGAATGAGATCGACGACAACCGCCTTGAGAACGCGCGCATTCGTGTTCACATTGCCGAGGGTCACCTCGAGTACAACGCCGGCCCGGTGATGTTTCGCGCTCTATATGCTCAGGGCTGGATGAACGAAGACGATGCCCGCGCCGTGAACGCCGCCACCGGCAAGAACATCGGTCAACGCGTCTCCGGCGGCTACGGTGAGCTGGGTTACAACATTCTGTCGTTCTTCGAAACCGCGCACAAACTGTATCCTTTCGTACGTTACGAGCGTTTGAATACGCAAGAAGAGACCGTACGTCGCTACGCCGGCGGAGAAGAGGACATCAACGACTTCGTCTGCGGCGTCGTGCTACAGGGAACGTGCAAGGTCAGTGAAAGCGACGCGGCCACCCTGGCGGGTTACTCCACCATCAGCAATCGTCAGCTCGGGATCATCGAGAACTCGGACGCGCTGAAAGAAGCCTACGGCGTTCAGGGGACGGCCAATCGCGTGAACGATCGCCGCATTCTGACACTGGGCCTCGCGTACTACCCGCATCCTAACGTGGTCCTCAAGGGCGAGTACGAGCGCTGGGAATCAAAGACGGACTTCAGCGACGATATCGAAGGCCGCAACCCGTCAAATAACAAGATCGATCGGATCTCGTTTGCGGTGGGATTTATCTTTTAGGTTCGTTGTGCGGTGGTACGGGCGTCGTGTCCGTGCCGCCGCACGATCGGGGTCCGGGGGGCGTACGCGTAAGCCTTCGTCACAGCCCCAGCTCCGTTTCGATAAATCGCCGGAAGTTTGCCAGGTTGCCGTCCGTCGCGAAGTAGTTCAGCGTACGTTGGGCTCCGATTATCTTAACATCCAGGCGTGAAGCCTTAAGCAACTCGCGCAGCACCGGCTCCGGGACGTGGTGCCAGTAGGCCGTCTCCGTAACCAGGCGTTCGCCGGCCTCGTCGCTGTAAGGCTTGCGTAGTTTTTCGCTGCCGTTCTGAGAATGCAGACGGAACTGCCGGCCGTCGATGGTGAGGATGAGGCTTTCGCCGGCTTTGATCTCGGCGGCTTCCAACTCGTGGATGCGCGCGTAGAACGAAATGACGGTTTCTTCGCTCTGTCGACCGCTTGCATCCGTGGAAAAGAGGATTGCCTTTTGTAGATTCAACTGTGCGCTGTAGACACCGAGTTCTCCCGGAAGTTCGAAGGAGCCGCCGAGATAGTTGTCCGTCATGCGCACGACGCGTTCGTTGTCTCCGGCGTAATTTTGCGTGGCATAGCGACTGAAGTAACTGCGGCACTGGAGGGCGCTGAGGCCGAGCAAACAGACAATGCTGAAGAGCCGGAGGGTGTTCCGTTTCATGACTTCCTCGCGAGAGAGTACCCCAGCAGCAGGGCGATGAAGGCAAACGAAAGGCCTTCGAAGAGTAGAAAGATCAGCGTGCGGAACAGCGGCCCGGCATACGGGATCGACCAGACCACGAAACCGGAGAAGATTTCCAGACCCGCCGTCACGTAATACGCCGCGCACAGATACTCGAGCCAGGCGGCGGGCCGGCCGGACAGGGAACGCACGAGATGTGTGAGCAGAAAAACCGTGAGACCGTAGGCTGCAAGGTGGCCTACGGCTATCTTGAGCAGACCTTCGAAGGTGCGCGCCTGCAGAAAACGATCCGGACGATCGGGATACGTTTCGAGCATTCGTTCCGAACCCAGGTAATACTCCAGGGTGGACGCGGGATGCAGGCCGATCTTCCAGGCGTAGAGTGCGAAGCCCGTCCCCAGTTGCAACACAACGAAGATCATAAAGAACATCAACAGCGGCCGGAAGTAGCGATGGTCGCCGGCCGGCGCCGCGGTGCTTGCATCGCGGTTCACGACGCACCGCCTTTCGGTGACTCGTAGAGTCGTAGCAGAATCAACGCGATGATCGTCAAACAGGTCGCATAAAACATGAGACCGGAGAGATATGCCGGCCAGGCGGCCGCGGCGGCGAAGAACGTGAGGGCGCGGGCCAGCGTAAAGAACAGCGCCGAAATCGAGAGCACGTAGATCAGCGCGAGTTTCGCACGTGACGGCAGGCGAATCTGATACAATACGGCGCCGAGAAAAAGATTCATGAGGCCGAAGAGAAACAGGTCGATGTGCAGGTCTTCGAGAATCGCGACGAAACCCGGCGGCGGCGTACGGATCGAAAAGACCGCCCCCGGCTCGTGCAGATTTTGCGCAAAGGCCGCCGGGGTGAGGCCGGACGACTGCGTTTCACGTAATAGATGCGCCACCGTAAAGAGCGCCAGGAAAATCAGGGCGCAGGTGAGGATGGCCCGGGGACCGCGATCGCTGCGCAGAGAACCTGTAATCAGAAATTTCAACGGTGCCTTAGTTTGATCTCAGCAAATGTTAACGGTCGGCGTAGTGTGCTTTGTACAGAAAGAGCACTTTGCGCACAGTGTTGCTGACCGCCCGCGTGGTCATGGTGGCGCCGGTAATGGCCGGCAGGTCCTTGCCGGGCAGCAGGGCGTGTTCCGTTGCGCGCTTGCCGCTGAACAGGGCCAGCCAACGATCCGGGGCCAGGTAATCTTCCGGTTCAAAGAAGGACACGACCCGCACGTTGCGAATGCTGCCGTCGGCGTTCAATGCAATGAAGAGCGTCTGATCCTTCGTGCGCACGCGATGGGTGTCGAAGGTGGCGTAGCCGGCTACCATGCCGCCGGTGCCGCGCGCCACGTAGAACGTATGAAAGCGACCGACGCGATCGAGGCCCGGTTGCTCCTCAATGAAGCGCTGCTGAGCTTTTGTAAGATACTTCGCCTGGCGCTCGATCTTTGCCTCGGGGAACTCCGCGTTCAGGGCCTGCTCCGGCAGCGTATAGACGTGGGCCGCGAGACCCAGCGCCCCCGCACTCGCGAACAGAAAAACTGTGACGAGAATTCCCCGCATAATACGTCAGTCTGAGTGAGCCCGATCGGCCGTCAATGATTCTGAGAATCAGTCTCGCGGTTCGTAGCGGTCCCGGAAAACCGTTGCCCGCCAGTCCGCCGCGCCGGAAAACGCGAGGATGAGCCGCCGACTGACCCTGTCCCTGACCGTCTGCCTGACCGCCGTCGTTTTGCTCGCCGGCGCCTGCCGTTCCGGGACGCAACGCAACTATTCCAACGACAATCAGATCGAAGTCTACGGCCGGCACTCCTGCCCGATCTGCCGGTCGTTCACCGCGCGCCTGCAATCTGAAAATCTCGCCTACGAATTTTATGACGTCGACGAAAAGCCCGAGCGCGCCCGGGAGATGTGGGACCTGATTGAAACGTCCTACCCGGGGCAGAAGTCCGTCGGCCTGCCGGTGGTTCGCGTAAACGGCAATGTGTTGATCCAGCCGAACTTTGATTCGGAGTTCGCGCAATTTTTGAAGTAGCCGCGAGAGTTACGTCACGATCATCCAGGCCAGGACGGCGAAACAACCGAACTGTAAAATCAAAAACGACGCCCGAATCGTGACGGCGATGGACGTGCCCGAGCTGATGTGCGCGACGGACTGCGCGAGCCGCGCGCCCAGATACACGAGTGCCACCGTTTCGAAGGCGGCATCCACGGCCCCGACGAACTGGCCGATCAGCACCGCGGCGCCCATGATCGGCAGGTTTTCCGCACTGTTCACGTGCGCACGGTTGATGCGCCAGTACAGATCACCGCCGTGCTGCTGGCCGGAGGGAAACTCGTTCGCCGCCTTTTTGCCGGCGAAGACGAGCATGGTCCGCCACATCACCACGGTGAATCCCAACAGTGCGGTCCACGCCCCGAAGCCGAGTAAAGCAAGAAGTGCCTGGTTCATATACCGTAGTCGGACACGTCCCTGCTCCGAGTCAACACGGCTTTACCGAATGACCTCGCCGATGTTTCGTTTTACGTCCTCGCCGTAGAACAACGACTGCGACGCCGCCGGGATAAGTCCGCCGGACGGGAGAATCGTGCCGATGACCACGGCGTAGCCGCGGCCGCGATCGAGAAACGGATAGAAGCCGTTCGCACCGAAGCTGTGATTGGAAGAATCCACGCTGCACAGCGCCGTAAAACAAACGCGCCAGTTACCCAGGCCGTAGTGCCAGTCGAAGCCGAACTGCGCGAACTGTGAGTACAGGATCTGCGTATTGGATTCGTACTGATCGGCGAGCATTGTGTCGATGGATGATTGCGAGAGGATCGTGTTGCCGTTGTAGGTGCCGCCGGACATCAGCATGATCATAAAACGCATGTACTCGTTCGAAGTGAGCACCAGGCCGTAGGCGCCGGCCAGGCTGCCGTCCCCGCTCAACGTCGAGACGTTCGCGTACCAGCGCGCCTGAGTTCCGTCGAACGCAAGTTTGTTGGAGTCGCCCAGGTATTTGTTGAACAGCGCCGTCCAACCGAGTCCCGTGCGAATCTCGGCCATGCGCTGGGCGACGGCCATGTGATTCGAATTGTAGACGAAGTACGCTCCGGGGCTGTCACCGGCGGTGGACGTGCGGATGGATTCGATGCACGCGTCTTTATCGGCATCGCTGGCGTTGTCCGGCAGACTGGAGATGCATTCATCGCTGCCGGACAGGCGACTCGCGGCACGCAGTCCCGAGGTGAACGCAAGCAACTGCCGCATGGTAATGGTTCCTTGAGTACCGGTCCAGCCCAGGACGTCGCCGGTGGTCGTATCGAGGGTGAGCGCCGGGGAAACGGAGGCGTCCTCGGTGATGGCCATGATCACGGCGGCGGTCATCCACTTGGAAGCGGAGAAGATCGGTTGGTACGTGGACTTCGTGAGGCTTGCGTCTTTCCAGCGCTCGTACACGAGCGTGCCCGAGGAGTTGATGATCTGGATGTTCGCTCCGGACGGGGCGCGATCGGCGAAACGATCGAAGCAGCGGTCGAGGCCGGTGCAGAGATAAAAGGCCGGACCGAAGAGGGCGTCCTGCCAGAGCTCCGCGTCTTCTTTCGCGTCGGAGTCGTTCCCGAAGTGAGCATTGGTGCAGCCCGCAAGAAACGTAAAGATCGTAAGAACAAACGTTAGAGGTCTTTTCATTATGCCCGGAACCTATTCAGGCAGGGGAAGCTTTCCATCTTTTTCACGCATTGTGCGACGGTTTCGTGACAAACCTTTGCACACCGCACAGGGCGGCGCACATGCGATCGATCGGGGCTTGCTTCGCGATTATGTGTCGGGTTCGTACGGAATGTTTTCGAGGATGCGTTCGAGGTACTCAATGAGCTGGCGCCGATCGGCGTCGCTGAAGTCGCGGTAGGTTTCTTTGAGCAGCTTGCGGGAGATGGAAAACATGAGCGACTTCACGCGCCTGGCCTTCGGTGTCGCCTGAATGTAGGTGACGCGACTGTCGCTTTTATCGCGGCTGCGGGTGACGTAGCCGCCGGATTCCAGCTTGTTGATGAGAGAAGTGAGCGTGGACTTGTCGCGGTCGATCAACTGCGCGAGCTCACGCATGGTCGCTTTTTTACGCGACGCCAGCACGAAGAGGATGTCCCCGTGAGACGGAGACAGCTCTTCGATTTTCGCGCGCTTGAATTCACGCAGGAGATGGCGTTGGAAACGATCCCGTATCCGGGCGATCAGCACGAGGAGGGACTCGGGTTTCATAGAGGTTCCCCGCGGCACGACGCACGCCTTATTTGTTCATGATGTGTGCGATTTCCGCGAACGTGTGGGAGATTTCGTAGCTCTGGATGTTGATGCCCAGTTGCCGCGCAATCTGATTCAGCGAAAAGATGCCCCGCACGGTCTTGGCGTTGCCCGGGCCCTGGTTGTCGCAGACGAGGGCGTGCTGGCGTCCGGTTTTTTTCAGGGTTTCCACCACGTCACCGATGCGCGCCCGGCTCACGTCCTGGATCATGAGCACCTCTTCCTGTTCGTGAGGAGTCATGATGTCCCGTACGGTGACCTCTTTGCGAGAGACGCCGTTGGTCTGGATGAACTTGAGCGGCTTTTCGCCGTTGATGTCCTGGGCGGAGATGACGCCTTCGACGCGGTCCATGCGGTCGGTGACCAGCAGCAGGCGGACTCCGCGCTGCTTCATGATGTCCAGGGCTTCGTCGATGCTTTCGTCCGGGCGCACGGTGCTGGCCGAAACGCGCTTGAGATCCGTCATGGCGTCGATGGCCGGGCTATCCAGATCGCACTGAGGCGGATGCACGACGTCCGGCCGGTGGTAGGCGACGTCACTTTCCAGGGTGCTATTCGGTAATACGCTGAATGCCATGCAATAGAATCTCCGTGTAATCGTGGGCGTCGCTGCGAGCAAACGCCGTCGTTCAGAGAAATCCGGCAAGCCGTGATTTCAAACACTTTTTCACAACCAGGGCGGCTTACTCCGCGACCCGTCCGGCATTACTTCGCCGATAGTTGCTTGTTGTCCTTGCGATCCACCGAAAGCACGCCGGGCACGTCGCGTAAGCTTTCGAAGATTTCTTCGAGATGATCGCGGTGTTCCACTTCGAGAAGAAAACGGGCCCGCATGGTTTCTTCGCCGTTGCGGGGGATATCCGCCTCGGCCTTCAGAATGTTCGTGTAGGTTCGCGTAATGTGGCCCACCAGATCGAGATAGAGACCCTGGCGATCCAGGGCCTTGATTTCGATGGGCACCGGATACTTTTCGGTGAGGCCTTCCCATTTCACAGGAATGATGCGTTCCTGTTCCTGGGTCGCCAGATGCGTGCAATCCACGCGGTGGACGGTGACCCCGCGGCCCCTGGTTACGAAACCGATGATGCGATCGCCCGGAACGGGGCGGCAGCAACCGGCATAACGTACGGGTATATCGCTGGCCCCGGCGACCTCGATGGGGACCTGCTTCGGATCGGTGGTCTTGCGGCGCCGGATGCGAAGTTCGGTACGGCCCAGGTTGTCCAGGATCGGAGCGAGGGTGGAAGGATCGACGGCAGGACCGTCCGTCTTCTTGTTCTGAGCGGCGGGCTGGGCCTTGCCGTTCTTGCCGGCGACTTTCTTTGCACTCTTGCGCGATTCGCCCGGCGCATCTTCTTCTTCGGAGCGGCGCAGATGGGCGCGCAACTTCTGACGGGCCCGGGGGGACTTCAGGTAACGCAGCCAGTTCGCGGACGGACTGGGCGTGCGATCCGTCAGTACTTCCACGCGATCGCCGGACTTGAGTTCGTAGCGCAACGGAACAATGCGATCGTTCACGCGCGCACCGCGGCAACACAGGCCGATTTCCGTATGAATGCGAAATGCGAAGTCCAGCACCGTGGAGCCGGCCGGCAGATCGATGACGTCGCCCTTCGGAGTAAAGACGTAGACCTCGTCGGGGTCCAGCTCCTGGCGCAGGTCCTCGATGAACTCCGCCGTATCCCCGGGTGACTCGATCAGTCGCGCGAGACGCTGTAGCCACTTGACGCGTTCCATCTCCACGCCGCCCGGATTTTTGGCGCCGTCGTTTTTGTAGATCCAGTGCGCGGCCACGCCGTAGTCGGCGATCTCGTTCATTTCGTCCGTGCGGATTTGAATTTCGAGCGGTCGTCCGTCCGGACCCACCACCGTCGTGTGCAGCGACTGGTAACCGTTGGACTTCGGCATGGCAATGTAGTCTTTGAAGCGACCCTGGATCGGCGGCCACAGCGTATGCACGATGCCCAGGGCCCCGTAGCAATCCCGCACGTCGTCGACGATGATGCGAACACCGCGCAGGTCGTAGATCTCGTCTAGAGATTTGTGCTGCTTTATCATCTTTTGATAGATGGAGTACTGATGTTTGGCCCGGCCTTCGATGCGCGCCTGGATGTGAATCTCCGCCAGGCGTTGCTGGATGACTTTTTGAATGGTGTCGATGAAGCCGACGCGATCGCCCTGGGACTGGGCGAGGCCGGCCTCGATGGCCTCCCATTCGCCGGGCATACTGTGGCAGAAGCCCAGGTCTTCCAGCTCGGACTTCACGCGGAACATGCCGAGGCGACCGGCGATGGGGGCGTAGATGTCCAGGACCTCGCGCGCGATGCGCTGGACCTTCTCGGGCTTCTGGTGTTCCAGCGTGCGCATGTTGTGTAATTTGTCCGCGAGTTTGATTAAGATGACGCGCACGTCCTGGGCCGTGGCCAGCAGCATCAGGCGGATGTTCTCCGCGGCCTCTTTTGCTTTGAGTCGCGAGTAGGTACCGGGGCTTACCTCGTCCCGGGCTTTCTTGACCGTGGAGATTTTCGTCACGGCCTTGACGAGCATGTTGATTTCGGGACCGAAGCGTCGTTGGATGGAGTCGGCACCGAAGCGGGTGTCTTCGACGACATCGTGCAACAGGGCGGCGGCGATCGTATTGCAATCGAGGGATTGTTCGGCCAGGATCTGTGCCACGGCAATGGGATGGATGATGTACGGTTCGCCGGACAGGCGCTTTTGATCGCGGTGCGCGCGGTTCGCGAAACGGAACGCGCGTTTGATGAGGGCCGCGTCGGGCCGGGCGACCCGTTCTTCTACGGTTCGCAGGAGCCGGCGAAAGTCCGCCAGAATCCGATACGCCGACGGGCGTGTGGCCTGCATGTCTGCTATATTAGAAGGACGGGCGGCGTCATACAACTGAAAAATTGCCGGCCGATGCGGCCGTCCTGTCGCGGGCTGCCCGGTCGATATTTACGGCTACAGCGCGTCGAAAATTCTCTGAAGGCCCTCCCGGAAATTCGGGCTGCTCAGTTTTTCCAGGTGCCCTTCCAGTTCCGCCACATCATCAAAGACCAATCGCAGTGTTAAGCGCGTCTGTTCCAGGTCGTCCGGCAGATCGAGCTGCATGTTCTTGAGCAGGCCCAGGTCCCGTCGCAGTTGCAGTAGTTCTTTGCGCAGCCTTTCGATCTCCGGCGATCGCAGGCGACGGACCAGGTCCCGAACCTCGTGCGCCGGAAACGAGCGCGACTTCGGGCGCTGGTCCCAGTGTTCGGACATGCGCCGGGCTTCAGCCAGGGCGCGGGAACGCTGCTCTGTATCGAGGTCGTAGTAGTCGAGGACAATGTCCCGGATAAAGTTGCGATTCAACGATCTCCGGGTAAACAGATGCAACCAGGCTTTGCGTTCTTCCGGGGCCAGGCGATTCCAGAGGCGCAGCACGTTTAGCGGAGCATCGAATTTGCGTGCCAGTTCGCGGGAGAGTTCATCCAGGTCGGCGTGTTCTTTAAACTCGGCCAGGGTTTTGAAATTCGGTCGGCGACCGGTGAAGGCCTCGAACACGATTTCGACGGGGTAGTCGGGATGATCGTCTAAATACGCGGCCAGGTCCACGCGATGAGGCGGGGCGAAGCGCAAAAGTTCGCGCCAGGCCGGCAGGTTCTGTAATTCGTCTTGAGTGAAAACGCCGAGGGGGCTCCGGTCCGACGTTTCGGCCAGGGGCGTCAGGAGCTGCAGGTTCGAACCGTCCTGCACGGCGTACGCGATGCGACGGTCCGGCGCCGCCCAGGGCAGGAGGCGTTCCCGCAGAAGGCTGTCATACTGTGCGCTGTCGATGAGTTGCCAGTGCATCGCACGAATCGAAACCCGCGATGCGTACGTGCGTCAAGTGCCAAAAATGATTGCCGTGCTTGCCCGGAGCGTCACGCTTCCCCGTGCTCCCGCGATATCTCATGTGGTCCGCGTACTTCGCCGTCGTGCCCGTGCTTTGTATGATCGTGCTGTTCTTCCAGAACGCGCCGCGGGCCGGGCAACTCATCGTGCACGGCGATCTTTCCGTGGAATACCATACGGCCGATGCCGGCGTCGTGTGGAAGAGCGGCGTGCCCGAATCCGCCGTGCGCGTCGACGACGTGCCGAAACACTTCACGGCCATGTTGTTGTATCAGGAAGATCAGGCCTTTTTTGATCATCACGGCTACAGCGCGCGGGAGATCTACATCGTGTTGCGGGATTATGCGTTGCGCGGCGATCGGTTGCGCGGTGCGTCGACCATCACTCAGCAACTCGCCCGGGCGTTGTTCTTGAGCCAGGAACGTTCGTTGCGCCGTAAACTGCTGGAGTTTCGCGCGGCGATCTTGCTGGAACATCGTCTCACTAAGTTGCAGATTCTGGAACTTTATGTGAATCATGTGTACTGGGGCGCGCGCCTCACCGGACTCGCCGCCGCGGCGCGGCATTACTTCGGCAAGGCTCCGGCGCAATTGTCCCGGGAAGAGGCGGCGCTGCTCGTGGCGATTCTCCCGGAGCCGAATGCCTGTCCGCGATTGCGGCGTTGCGACGACGAGGGCGTGGTGCGGCGGGCGCAGCGTTTGCTCAAGGCTCCGCCGCCCTAACCCAGGGGAGTTCCGGAACCGAACACCACCAGAGACACAAGCACGACCACAATCGAGATCGGCGCGAGGATGACATCGGCGGCGACCGTCAGAGGCAGCAAAGGCAACAGGGCGTACTGATTGCGATCTTTGCTCCGGCCGGTCGGTTCGTTGAAGACGGCGTGTTGGCGAAACTCCGCCGTCTGGTCGGGTCGCTGCAATTTGGCCCACTGCACGGATTTCAGTTCAAAGAGCAGGCCCGCGCCGAAGTCGTAGTACTGCACTGGAACGGGAGTCCAGTCTTCGATGGGCGGCATGGATTCCGGTATGTCCTTTGATCCGGCTCCAAAGAACGTCACGTCTTCACCGGGAGCGGGGGCCGGCTTCGACGGAATATGACTCCAGTAAATTTCCGGAGGCTCGTCCTCGGTCAAAAGTGCAAGATAGCTGAAGCCCGGGGAGACGCGTGCCGCGAAGATCGGCTTACCCGTGGAGAAACGTATTCTGTTTATTCCAAAGCAGCGGCCCGCTGCATCGGGAACGCCTGCGAAATCGATTACGGTGTTGCGCACGGGAAACGGCAGCTCGTCACAGCGAAAGCTGCGTATGTCCGTGACGACGGACGGCGCGGCAGCAACGTCGCACGGGCCGAGTTTCAGCGGTTGCAGCGTGAAGTAATCCGTGTCCTTCTGACGAAAGGCTTCTTGAAGGTGTGCCTGCCCACACAACGGACCCCGGGCCCCCCAGGTACTCTCTCCCTGAAACGAAAAATAGAGCAACTCGCCGGCACCACTCTGGATATCGAGCAGTCGCGTCGCCTGCCAGTATTCGTTGTCCGGTTTCCGGAAGGCCTCATCGAGGAGCTTGCCGGTGAAGCAACTACTCAGGAGCGGATGAGCGGCGGTGAGCAGAAAGACCAGGATCGTGCGCCGGGGACAGTTCATACATGCTCAGTCATTCACGATCTTAAAGTAATTGCCTTCGTCGTAGTTTTCGTACCGCGACCAGTCCAGAGCCTCGCCGCGGGGCTGAAACTCATTGCCCTTGACCGATTTCGGTTTCACGCTGCGAAACAAAGAGTAGATGCCCACGGCGAGGGATTGGGCCACCTCTTCGCGTTCCTCAATCACCAGATCACGATCACGGGTGCGATTGATGAAGGCGATCTCCAGGTAGGCCACGACCGCGTTCACGAAAGTAGGCAGGCTATACGTGCTTACGTACGGCGGCTGAATGGGACCGATGGCGTCGCGACTGCGCATCTTCGGTTCGAGGACCCGCACACCGTGTTGTACGAAGCGCATGAGTTCGTCGGTGGCGTAGTGGTTGTCACCGCCGTAGCCCAGGCGACCGCCTTCCCGGCGCCACCGTTCCGGTTTGGCCTTCTCGCGGTCCCAGAAAGCCGCGTCCTCGGCGCGGAACTGTTTGAAGTCCACGGCGAAACGTCCCGGTTTGTCGGGATCGTACAGTTTCCACCAGCCCGGCGGATCGGCGTACCGCCACTGCATCATGTTGTAACGAATGCCGCGGTTCTTGTTGTCGTTAATGTCTGTTCCCTTGCGGTTTGTACGAAAGCCGTTGAAGTAGACCCAGGTGTCCGCCCGGGCCGCTTCGAACTGGGACCAGCCCGGATCGGTAACCAGCCATAGTTTGTTCCAGGGCGATTGGTCGAACCTCGAGCGCGGAAGTTCACCGAGGTGAATGCGGCGGATCATATCGAAGGTTTCGTAGCCGGGGCTCAGGACCGCCGCCATGCCGCCCTTGTGTCCGGCGCCGGCCGGGTTCATGTGCAGCGAGACGACGAGGTACGGCTCCTGGTCATTGATCCAGGAGATGCGCCCCTGTTGCATGCGGCCCTGCCTGTCGGGGAAATCGTAGAGCCGGTAGCGCGAGTTGAGGTCGCCTTTCTTTTGTTTCGCGCTCAGTTCATCGTAACTTTCAGTGCGCGAAAGTTTCGCATCGATGATGATGCGTTCGAAGTGTTTCTGGTCCGAGAATTTGCGCAGCAGCGCTTCGAATTTTTCCCAGTCGGCCGGGCTTTTCGTCCAGGCCAGGTAATGCTCCACGCGCCGACTGAGCTGCATCATGAGCTTATGCTCACGGTACTTGCGATAGGCGGTGCCGTAGTAGAAGTAACTGAGATACTCACGGCTGACCGGGTCCCACTTGTCGTCCTTCTGGCGCTTGTTCATACCTCCGTGGCCGGGATCGATGACCACGGAGTAGGTACTGACGGGTTCGCAGCCGAGGGCGACGGCGAAAACAAGATGAAGGACGATGAAACCGAAAAAATACGTGCGCAGTTTCAGTTGGCGGGCTCCGTGCTTCCGTTCCCCTGGGCGAAGCCCCGGGCGTCCAGCAGGTCGACCTGGTATTTCTTCTCAAGTTCCTGCTGTTTCTGGGGATCCTGTTCCAGGCCGACGAGGACGCTGATGGCAAAGGCCTTTGCCAGGCGATAGTGAACGATGGCTTCATCGAAGCGGTCGTCGTCCATCATGTCTTCGGCCAGGGTCGTTTGTTGATAGGCGATTTGCAGCCGCTGGGCGTTGCGGAAGATATCCGCAGTCATGCCGCTGTTGGACTGACCCGGCTCGGAGGAGACGGCGAACTCGGCGTCCACCATGGACTCGGCGCACTGGGCCAGCAGGCCGGCGACCTGGTTCTGGAATTTATCTGTGAATTTCTTGTACAATTTTTGAATTTGTTCACGGGTCTCGGCGTGAATTTTCATGGACTCTACGTAGCGGCGGCGGTAGCGCTCGCGCTCGGCGGCGTGGTAGGTCTCTTTGATTTTCTCGAAGTCGCCCTGAGCGCCTTCGACTTCGCTTCCGAAATTCGCCACGAGAATCTTGAGGCGTTTGATGTCATTGAGCGTGCGATCCCGCACGGGACCGATGCGACGAACGGCGTGATGCCGTTCCAGGTAAGAAGCGCGCTCCGGTTCCGAAACGCTTTCCGCGCCGGACGAGCCTTCCCCGGTCGGGGCGGCGTCCTGGGCGGCCACGGCGCCCGGCAACAGGGCGACGGCAAGAAAAGTGCACAGAACGGCGATGGTAGGCGCGGTATGGATACGGCTCATTCGAATTCTCCGGAGCGGTTTAGAACTACGACCGAACATATAAAAAAAGTTCCCTGTTCTGTAAAACATTATTGTCCGGCGCTTCGAACGGTTCGACATATAAAACAGCGGAAATTTCAGGATATGTCCATGTTCAGACGCGCATTACGTCCCATTCGTTCAACCCGGGGCGTGGTTTTCTTCTTATTTACAACGCTCGCAGTCGTTCTCACCCCCGGAGTTCCACGGGTGGATGTGGTGGCCGCCGAGGTTCGGGTCCCCGTGGACCAGCGCTTTCTGGCGCTGGGTGAACTCAGATTGCAAGAGCAGTGGCCGGACCTCGACCTGCGCAGCAAGCGTCGCCTCGCGCCGTATTTAATCGAAAACTCTCACAACAGTGATCTGCCCGCCGACGATCGCCGCAAGTTGCCCGGCATCTTGCTGAACGAGAGCGATCCGTTCTTAAAAGCCTCCGGCGCGGTGGCGGCGATCTTTCGCCGGGATTTGAACAGCGGCAAGCGCATTGCGTATCTCACACAACTG
The DNA here is from genome assembly GCA_965227295.1 of Leptonemataceae bacterium. Classification (GTDB taxonomy): domain Bacteria; phylum Spirochaetota; class Leptospiria; order Leptospirales; family Leptonemataceae; genus JANSYA01. The sequence goes on from OZ245742.1 coordinate 3,540,463, forward strand.
CGCAAGAAGGGCGGATTGCCCGCCCAACTGGCGAACTTCTACATCGCGGTGGAGCGCGGACGTCTGGGGCAATCCGTTCCGGCCGAACAGTATGCCGGGGCCTGCGATCTGCCGGATCAGCAATCCCTGTGTACCGTGGCCCGGCTGAAGCTGGCCGTGGACGCGGCCTACAGCGCCCGTAGTTTTTCGGAGCAGAACCTGGAACGCATTCTCGATGCGGCGCGCCCGCTCCTGGGACGCGCACCGTTTCGGCCTCCGTTCTATGCGCCCATCGCCGGCGATGCGCCGGAGAAACTTTACGCCCTGGGCCTGCCGCTCGAAGCCGCCATCCTCGCCGAGCGCATGACCTACGCCGCCGCGGACGATCGCGAACAGGGCATTCGCGCGCGCATCCCGTACTATCTCGCCGCTTCCGGAGACTTCGAAAGCGCCGCGCGATTTTCCGCAAAGATTTCCCACACCAGCGATCCGGCCCTGTTGAACGCGCGCCTGGACTGGCTGATCCTGGGCGGCCACTATACCATGGCGCTGAACTACATCGGTAAGATGGGACTCGACCGTCTTTCCACCAACGCCGCAAAAATCGCTCCTGCGAATTCGCGCGAGTACTGGTCCGGTTTCCCGGCCGCGTCCCGGGAAGAGATCCAACTGCGCAGTGCGATGTTGCTTTACCTGGCCGGAGACATCAAAAAAGCGGCGTCGGCCCTGGATCGACTCACGAATATTCCCGGCAACACGCCGGCCGGCGAACCGGCGCGGCTGTACGCCCGTTTGCGCCAGGCCCAGATCGTGCTGGAAGACAATCCGGAACTGGCCCACAAGATCGCCGAGGATATCACCTACATTGCCCAGGCCAACGAATGGTATCTCCTGGAGTACCACGCCACCGTACTCGACGGCTGGGCTTATGTTTATCTGGGCAAACATTACCGCGGCGTGATCAATTTCATTAAGGCCCGCGGCATTCTGAGCGCCGACAAGCGCGAACATGCCGCCGAGTATTCGCGGCTCCTGGGTCTGCTCACCGCGCGCAACCGCATGAACGTGCGCGGCAATCACAGTGCGCTCATCAAACAAATCAACACGTTGCTCGCGAAGCGCCCGTACAACGAGGCCGTTTATACGATTCGCGAGTGGGTCCACCGTGGAGCCGGGCCGGACATGTTCCTGCTGGAAGCCGTACGGAATTACAATCTGCGCGGCAGACGTTGGGATGCTCTGAATCTATTGCTCGAGTTTTCGCACACCGGCGAGTCGTTCTTTCAACCGGGCAACAATCCGGGCGGGGCGCGGGGATTTCTGACGAGCACGCTCTGGTCCCAGGAACTACATAAGTTCGGTTACATGGAGCGCACGCCCGCGGCGGAACTCAGTCTCACCGCGGCCACCCGGTCCGGCAGTCGCGCACAATTGCCGAAGACCGGCGAGCGCAACCTGAGTACGCGTTCCCTCGATCGTAACGCCTACTATGTGTTCCATTTCGACGTGCAGGGCGGACGGTACGTCTACGTCCTGTATCCGTACAAACGTACGCTGGGTATCGATTACGTCTTCTTACGGCCCACCGAACTCGAGGCCATGAAACTGAACTGCACTTTCGCCCAACCCGACGGCTGTGCGGCGTATCTGTCTTCGTTTGAAAGCGTGCGTAAGAATCTCGGCTCCGGCAAGAACCGCACGCTCTATGTGCATTATCAGCCCGAGTTCGACGGCGCGTTTGAGCGCGTACTTTTTCCGAACCCGGCGGCACGCCCGGCGACGGTGCACTTTTACGATCCCTCGGTCCACAAGAACGCCGACCGCCTCGCCCCCAACAATCTAATTGCGCATCCCCAGGGTTGCTCGGCATCGCTGCCGCTCTCTTCGGCAACGGCGTCGCCCGGATTCGAAGAGCGCTTCAGTGGAGCCCAGGATGCCGGTGGCATCTGGCTGTGGCCGCTGGGCCTGGACGCGAAGCACAGTCGCAGCGGGACGCCGCGCCCGGTCTATCTCCGGAAGTTTTTGTGCGGCAAGACGCGCCTGCGGCTGTGGGATATGGATCGCTTCGGTCGGGCCGGACGTGCGCCGGAACTGGTGGTCTATCGCCGACGGACGAACGAGGCCGCCCTGGATCGGGCCTTCGCCCGTTTTATGGCGGGGCAGGGCACGATGTTACTGGAATTCGATGCAAAGGCCGCTCCGGCCGCGCAGGGTTTCGTGGGCGATGTGCGTGGCGGCGGCTCGGTGTTGCGCAGCTTCGATGCGGGTGCGGCGAAAGCCGGCAGGGCCGAGGGCCGGCTGAGATTGATTCTACCGGGAATTCCGGGTTGATCCTGCACGCCTGGCCCGTGCAGTGGTTCTGAGCGAGACCCGCGCCGCCAGGCAATTCCCGAATGAGCAACCCCGATCGAGACGAAGACAGCCGCAATTCCGACGAACCGTCGGTGCTCTCGACGTTTTCGTCCGTGGGTTCCCTGGCGATTCTCATTCTGGTCGTCATCACCTTTAAGAACTTCATCCTCGACGCGAACAACATTCCCAGCGGTTCCATGATCCCCACGCTGAAGATCGGGGACTATCTGTTCGTAAACAAAATGCGTTACTCGCTGCGCGTGCCGTTTACCGGCCAGGAAGTCGTGCGCATCGACGAACCGGAGCGCGGAGACATCATCACGTTTATTCCCCCGTACGAACGCGACAAGCACTACGTGAAACGCGTGATGGGTCTGCCCGGGGATCGCATTCGCATTCGCCAGGTGGGCATCTGCAGTCTGGCAGCGGACCTGGAAAAAAACAGCGTGCCGGATTCGTACGCGGAGATATCGCTCGCCGCGGAGCATGCTGCCGGTACCGACCGGAACGTGCCGGACGAGTACTGCGCCGGCCGCCCCGCGCGCTGGCCCGAGCCGATCATCGCCGTCTTCGAGTACCGGCGCAACGACCGCGGACCCTGGTTGAACTACGGTCCGCGTCCGATACCGGCGGAAGCGGCGCGCAACCTGCTGGTAGACTCGGATAACGTCGGGGTCCTGCATCCCCTCGATCTTCCGGAAGAAGAGAGCGGGAGTACCCTGCCGGTAGTCTATCGCGAGACGGTCGGCGGTCACGACCATTATATAGTAGAAAAGTACCTCGCATCCGAGGGCTCGCACCACGAGCTGTGCCCGGAGATCGAAACGGCCGGCTGCATCATTCCGCCCGAAAGTTACCTCGTAATGGGTGACAACCGCGACGACTCCAAAGACTCGCGCATGATCGGCTACATAGGCCGGGACAAGATCCTCGGCAAGGCGCTGATCATCTACTTCAGCATCAACTGGTACGACGAGATTTGCTACAATTACTGGCAGACCTTTCGCGGTACCCGCATCGATACCGATCCTGGCGAGGGCTATCATCTGCCGAACTTCCCGCCGGAAGAACAGTTCGCCGCGTGTGCGGAGGGTGACGTGATGTTGCATCACTCCGCGGAAAACCTGGCCACCTACATCGGCCGTTATCTGTGGCACACCATCGTGAACCGCGTGCCGCGCATGGATGTACGCTGGGACCGTCCCGGAAAGATGCTGCGATAGTCCGGGGAACGATTAAAAGCCGTAGTGGCCTGGTGCCGGCAGGGGATAAACTTTGTTGCCGCGGGGATCGTACTCGGGAAACTCAGGAATCACAGCACCGTCGTCGATGAAGCGACGGACCGTGCGCAGGGCCTCGGAACGCGTATCGGCCAGGGAGCCGACCTGAAGCGACTCGCAGTGGGCCGCCCAGTAGCCGTCTTCGACGGCGATAAATTCCACCACGTGCACCTTAAGAATATCGGCGGAACACAACTGGCATCATCGAAGAAAAATAACACGGATCTGGCCGGGCCCATGCAATACCTCGGCCTCGGTTTCGAATTTCTCGGCGCGTTTTTGATGTGTGCCGGCGCGGGCTATCTCGTGGATCGTTATCTGACCGAGAGCGGGCGGCCGGGACTCTTTCTCATCGCCGGGGTCTTTGTGGGCTTCGGCGCGGGGTTGTGGCATTTGATCCGGCGGACCAGCGCCATCGGCGAGTGGGAGAAGCTGCACCTCGCCGAAAAGAAACAGGCCCGGGAAGCCGACGAAGATGTCGCCACAAAGGCCGACCGCATCACGCGGGAAATCGATGCGGTGAGTGAGCGCATCGGACGGGTGCTCGAAGATCACGAACGTCGCGCGCGCCGCCGCTCCGAAAATGCTGCGACGCCCGACAACGATGACTGAAGCCCCGGATCATACCGAACCGTCGCAGTGGTGGCTGGATGTCGTGCTGATTGCCGCGTTGCCCGTCGCGGTCGCGCTCGGTTATGCCGTGTATGACGCTTCCGTAACTCTCGTGCAGCCGATGTTTCGGTACGGGATTCATTTCTATGCGTCTTTATTCTCCTACGGACCGCACTGGATGCAGCGCTATCACCGCCGCCGGCGACCGGAGCACGGCCTCAAGTGGGTACTCCTGGGCAGTACGCTGCGTCTGTTTGCACTGGTGATACTGTTGGTCTGGCTCGTCGTCACGGCACGGCCGGTGGCGGCGGGTGTGGTCCTGTTTGTTATAACGATCGGAACCTTTTTGTGTTTTCAGGTTGTCACAGAGGCCCGGCGCAAATACCGTGGCCGCGCGTAGAGCGCTATGACCCCGGAAAAAACCGACCAAAATCGCATTCTAAACTCCCGGCCGGCCTTCCGTTCCTTTCGGTTGCGATTCTTCCTCGCCTTGCTTCCTGTCTTTGTGGCCTCTTATATTATGGGCGCGGTCTCGCTGGCGGCCGAAGAGGACGATCACGGCGATCACCCTGCTGTCGAAAGTCACACCGAAGAGCACGGCGGCACGCACGACGAACACGCCGGTGATCACGGCAAAAGCAAAGGGTTCGACTTCGTAGCGAAGCTTGAGCACCACCTCAACGACTCGGTTATTTTCGAGTGGAATATCGGCGGCACGAAAGTGCGTCCGGGCGAAGAGGGCTACAAAACGCCGGCGTTCACCCGGCGCTATACCTTCAAGGATGCCGAAGGCCTCTATCGTTACGACGGCGGCCTGCCCATGCACATCACGCGCCGTGTTATGATGATGATCATCGTCGGCACGTTGCTTACCGTCATTTTGATTCTCATCGCCCGCCGCATCGCGAAAAACCCGTATCGGGTCAACGGCCGCGCGGCGAGCATGATCGAAGCCGCGGTCCTGTGGATTCGCAAAGACCTCGTCGAAGAAGGCATGCACTCTCACGGCAAGGGCTTCGAACATCTGATCCTTTCGCTATTCTTCTTTATCTTCGCGCTGAACCTGGCCGGGCTGTTTCCGCCCATCGGCGAAGGCGTGAACAAGATCTACGAGGCCGTGACGCACACGCATCACGACAACCATTCGGCGGGTAGCACCGAGGCTCCACTCATTGCAGTGTGGCCTGGTATCACCGCCACCGGCGACATCGGCGTAACCCTGCCGCTCGCGCTTATGACGACGCTGCTGATGTGGATCACGGGCTTTCGTTATCAGGGCTTTAAGTTTCTGTGGCACTCGGTGCCCAATGGCGTGCCTGTCGCTTTGTATCCCATCATGTGGCCGCTGGAATTCATCATCAGCCCCGTCGCCAAAGGTTTCGCTCTCACCATTCGTCTGCTCGCGAACATGACCGGCGGTCACGTCATCCTGCTGGCCCTGGTTGGTTTCATCTTCCAGGCGAAGGCTCTGTGGTTCGGCGGCCCCATCGGTATCGTCGGCGGTGCCGGTATTACGCTGGCCTCCGTGGCAGGCTCGGTTGCCATTTACTTTCTCGAAATTCTGGTCGCCTTTTTACAGGCGTTTATCTTTGCCATGCTGTCGTCGCTGTTTATCGGCAGTGTGATGCACCGTCACTGAGGGACGGAGTTACAACTGATCTCAAATATTACGTTTCTTGCTATTGTTAACGGATATACAACGGAGGATTGAATGATCGCTTTAGCATTCGTAGGTATCGGCGTAGGCGCCGGTCTGGTTATCATCGGCGCTGCCATGGGCATCGGCCGTATCGGCGGTTCCGCAGTTGAGGGCATGAGCCGTCAGCCGGAAGCAGCCGGTCCGATTCAGACCGCCATGATTATTACGGCGGCCCTGATCGAGGGTGCGGCTCTGTTCGCCCTGGTGATCATCCTGCTGTCCGGTCTGAACTTCACCCCCGATCTGATCGAGAAGTTCGCACCGCAACCGGCAGCGACCGAAGCAGCCGAGTAAGGTTTTTTACCTCCGTGTTCGGGTTCTGCGCGGTTGCGCAGCGCCCGGAACGGATGGTGTGTTACGCTTTCCCGTACGTTCCGCGTGCGGCCTGTCTTTCTCCGGAGTTCCGATCGCATCGGTAGGTCGGCGTAAAGGCAGCACGAGAGCATAGACTTCAGGAGATTTTTGATATGATGCTTGAGTTTCTGGCAGAAGGCGGTGGAATTGCGCTGCTCGACGTGAATCCCGGCCTGGTCATCTGGACCTTTATCATCTTTGGCCTGGTGGTGTTTATTCTGCGCAAGTTCGCGTGGAACCCCATCGCGAATGCGCTGGATTCCCGGGCGCAGAAGATTCACGAGGACATCGACCGCGCGGAAAAGCTGCGTAAAGATGCCGAGGCCAGGCTGAACGAGTATCTCGATAAGCTGAACGGTCTGCGAGAAGAAGGACAGGAGATTGTCGCCGAGGCTCGCAAAGACGCGGACGCTCTGAAGAGTGAAATCCTCGGCGCCGCGAAGAAAGAGGCCGAAGAGCTCAAGAACCGCGCTCTCCGGGAAGTCAACCTGGCGCGGGAGCACGCCCTCGAAGACATCTCCCGGCAGGTCACGGAACTCTCGATCGCGGTGGCCGCGCAGATTCTCGAACGGGATCTGAAGGCCGAGGATCATCAGAAGATCATCAACGAAACCGTACAGAAGATGCGGAGCATGAACTGAGTTATCCCTTATGCTGTTGAATGCAAAGATAGCAACGGTCTACGCGGAAGCGCTCCTTGAGCTGGCCATGGACGCCGGCTCCCTGGAGGACGTGGAGCAGGAACTGAACGGGGTTACCCGGGTCGTGGCCGGGGACGAGTCCGTGTGGACATTCTTTCGTTCTCCGGTGGTGGACATCGAAGCGAAGGAAAAGGTCCTCGAAACGTCGCTGAAGCCCGCGCTCTCGAAGACGCTCTACAATTTCATGGGGGTCCTCGTGCGGCGCCGTCGCATGCAGGAGCTGCCCGCCATCGCGGACATCTTTCACAAGCTCGCGAACGAAAAACTCGGTCGGCGCGAGGTATTCGTATATTCCGCAACGGCACTTACGGACGAACAGGAAAAGGCCCTCTACGAAGCCGTGCAGAGCTACTTCCACCTCAAGGTTGTTATGGAAACCCAGGTTCGTGAGGATCTCATCGGCGGCCTGGTCATTCGTTCCAACGACACCGTATTCGACACCAGCATTCGCAGCCGGCTCCGGCGCATCAAACAACGACTGAAAGATCGCAAGATCACGGGCGAGGCATACTATGAAAATTAAAACCGACGAAATTACCAGTGTACTCAAGAAAGAGATATCCTCGTTTCAGGAGAAGATGGACCTCGCCGAGGTCGGCGAAGTCCTCGCCGTAGGGGACGGCATCGCCCGGGTCTACGGTCTCGACAACGTAATGTTCAACGAGATGGTGGAGTTCGAGGACGGAACCCTCGGCCTGGCCTTCAACCTGGAAGAAAGCTCCGTGGGCGTGGTGGTTCTCGGCGAGTATGTGCAACTCCGGGAAGGCATGCAGGTCAAACGCCTCGGCCGCGTTCTCGAAGTTCCGGTGGGCGAAGCGCTCCTCGGCCGCATCGTTGATCCCATGGGTCGTCCGGTGGACGGCAAAGGCCCGCTCAATACCAGCGAAACCCGCCCCATGGAAATCATCGCTCCCGGCATCGCGAAACGCAAGCCGGTCCACGAGCCGATGCAAACCGGTATCAAGGCCATTGACTCCATGATCCCGGTTGGTCGCGGCCAGCGCGAGTTGATCATCGGCGACCGTGGTACCGGTAAGACCGCTATCGCCGTCGACACGATCATCAATCAGAAAGGCCAGGACGTAATCTGCGTCTATGTGGCCATCGGTCAGAAATCATCCAACGTCGTCGCCCTCTACGAACGCCTGCAGGAACTCGGCTGCATGGACTACACCATCTTCGTAGCTGCTTCCGCTTCGGACCCGGCACCGCTGCAATACCTGGCGCCCTATGCCGGCTGCGCGATGGCGGAATACTTCATGTATTCGAAGAAAAAAGCGACGCTCGTTGTTTACGATGACCTCAGCAAGCAGGCCAACGCCTACCGGCAGATGTCACTGCTCCTGCGCCGTCCGCCGGGCCGCGAAGCATATCCCGGCGACGTCTTCTATCTGCACAGCCGCCTGCTCGAACGGGCCGTAAAACTCAATGATGCGATGGGTGCCGGTTCTTTGACGGCCCTGCCGATCATCGAGACCCAGGAAGGTGAGGTTTCCGCTTATATTCCGACCAACGTTATTTCCATTACCGACGGTCAGATCTTCCTCCAGCCGAACCTGTTCGCGTCCGGCCAGCGTCCCGCCGTGGACGTGGGCATCTCCGTTTCGCGGGTGGGTGGTTCGGCCCAGATCAAGGCCATGAAGTCCGTCGCCGGTAAGTTGAAGCTCGACCTCGCGCAGTTCCGCGAACTCGAAGCCTTTGCTCAGCTCGGCACCGAACTCGACGCCGCCACCCAGGCCCAGCTCGATCGCGGTTACCGCGTTCTTGAGATCCTGAAGCAGGGCGAGGGCGAGCCGTGGAAAGTCGAGGAGCAGGTGGTTTCTATCTTCGCCGTAGCCCGCGGCCTCATGGACAAAATCGAAATCGAGCGGGTTTCCGAGTTCGAAGTCGCGCTCATCAATCACATGCGGAATTCGCACCCGGAACTCCTGAAGGGCATCGTCGAATCGAAAAAGATCGAGGACGAGGGCACCCTCGAACGCACCATCAAGGACTTCGCCGAAGCCTTTATTTCCGGCAAAGCGGCTGAGGTCCGCAGCCACGCCTGATCCGGCGTAACAGCGAATCAAGGGAAGTTAGCAGGAACTTATGGCCGGCGCGAAGATCATCAAAAAACGGATCTCATCCGTAAAGAACACGCGGAAGATTACGCGAACCATGGAAATGGTTTCCACCGCGAAGTCGAAGAAACTCATCGACCGCGTCAACGAAGCGAAGCCCTACGGTGACAAGCTGCGGGAGATCATGGAGTCCCTGGCGGGGCAGGGCGGCAACGTCGACTCGCCGTACCTCCGCGTGGAAGATCATCCGAAGCGCGTCGCCCTCGTTGTCGTCACGGCGAACCGCGGTCTGTGCGGCGGCTACAACGCCAACGTGCAGCGGATGGCGCGCCAGTACTACGTCAAACTCACGGAGCAGGGGAAGAACGTGGACGTTTTCATGATCGGCAAGAAAGGGCAGTCCTTCTTTCGATTCATGAAGGTTCCCATGAAGGAAACCTACCTTGAGTTCGACGACACGTTCACCTACGACCACGCTGACGCTCTGGCGACCATGCTCATGCGTGATTTCGCGGGAAGTAAATATGACCGTGTGGAGATCGTTTCAACGATCTACTACAGTGCCGGTTCGCAAAAGCCCGGAATCACGCAACTGCTGCCCGTGGGCCTTGGTGAAAGCGAGAGCACGGACGACGCCGAAGAAGCGACCCAGGTAAAGGCCGACCCGGATGTGGCGGCCGGCGGTCCGGTCCTCTACGAACCCGAGCCGGCCATCATCGCCGAGAAGATGATCCCCCTGGCCATAAAAACGACATTGTATCGCATGTTACTGGAAGCGGTGGCGTCGGAGCAGATAGCCCGCCGCATCGCAATGAAAAACGCCACCGACGCCGCCGGCGAGATGGTGAAACAACTGACGCGAACCTACAACCGGGCGCGCCAGGCCGGGATTACGCAGGAGATTCTGGAAATCGTGGGCGGCGCGGACGCCCTCTAAGCGCAGACGAGCGCAACTTAAGAAGTAATACTGGAGAAACGAGACATGGCAAGCGCAACGCAAAACAAAGGCAAAATCATTCAGGTTCTGGGCTCGGTCCTCGACATCACCTTCGATGAACTTCCGAAGATCTACAACGCTCTGGAAATGAAAGTGAAAACGGATAAGGGCGAGGCCGTGGTCGTCGCCGAGGTCCAGCAGCACCTGGGCGGCAACGCCGTTCGCGCCGTAGCCCTGGCTTCCACCGACGGCCTGGTTCGCGGCCAGGAAGTCATCGATACCGGCGACGCCATTACGGTGCCGGTGGGTGAAACGACCCTCGGCCGCATCTTCAACGTGCTCGGCGAGCCGGTGGATGAACGCGGTCCCGTGGAAGTCAAAGAGCGTCGCCCCATCCACCAGAAAGCGCCGGCCATGGAAGAACTCCAGCCGACCATCGAGATCTTCGAGACCGGCATCAAGGTCATCGACCTCCTCGCCCCGTATACGAAAGGCGGTAAGACCGGCCTCTTCGGCGGTGCCGGTGTGGGTAAGACCGTCCTCATTCAGGAACTCATCGACAACGTTGCCAAGCAACACGGCGGTTACTCCGTATTCGCCGGGGTAGGGGAGCGGACCCGCGAAGGAACGGACCTCTGGCTCGAAATGGAAGAGTCCGGCGTTCTGGAACGCGCCGTTCTTTGCTACGGCCAGATGAACGAGCCCCCGGGAGCTCGCCTGCGCGTGGCTCTCTCCGCTCTGACCATGGTTGAGGCCCTGCGCGATACGACCGGAACGGACTGCCTGCTGTTCGTGGACAACATTTTCCGGTTCTCCCAGGCGGGATCGGAAGTATCGGCGCTCCTCGGTCGTATGCCGTCGGCGGTAGGTTACCAACCGACCCTGGCCACCGAGATGGGCGCTCTGCAAGAACGCATTACTTCCACGCGGAACGGCTCCATCACCTCGGTGCAGGCCATCTATGTTCCCGCGGACGACTTCACGGACCCCGCTCCGGCCGCGGCCTTTGCTCACCTCGACGCCATCACGGCTCTCAACCGGGCCATCTCCGAGAAGGGCATCTATCCGGCCGTGGACCCGCTGGACTCGTCGTCGCGGGCTTTGCAGCCGCACATCGTCGGCGAAAAGCACTACAACGTGGCCCGGGAAATCCAGCGGATCCTCCAGCGCTACAAGGACCTCCAGGACATCATCGCCATCCTCGGCATGGACGAACTTTCGGAAGAAGACAAGATCCTCGTGGGCCGTGCCCGCAAGATCGAGAAGTTTCTCTCGCAGCCGTTCCACGTGGCGGAGCAGTTTACCGGCCGCCCGGGCATCTACTGCAAGCTCGAAGATACCATTCGTTCCTTCGACGAACTGCTGTCCGGTAAGTACGACCATCTGCCCGAGCAGGCCTTCTACATGACCGGCACCATCGATGAGGTCATCGAGAACGCGAAGAACATGGGAGCGAAGGTGTAAGCATGGCAAGCCGGACCCAGCAACTCAGCGTTGTTACCCCGTCGAAGTTACTCTACGAGGGCGAGGTAACGGCCGTGCAGATTCCCCTCCACGACGGTCTGGTCGGGGTCCTCCCGGGGCATGCTCCGCTGATTGGTCTCCTGGGCTTCGGCCCGCTGACGTTGACGGACTCCGTCGGTCGGCGCATGTTTGCCATTGACGGTGGTTTTGTAGAGATTACCCCGAAGCGGGTGACGGTCCTGGCCAATAGCGGACAGGCCCTGGAAGACGTGGACCTCGAAAAAGCACAGCGCGAATTCGATGAGGCCATGGCCCTGCACGCCCACGGCGACGACGCCGTGCGGGATCGTCTGGACCGCATCGCCGCGGCCCGCACGCGCCTCAAATACGCGGCTCAGCTCAAGCGCTGAGTCGTTTTCCCGCCATTTTCCCGAAAAATGATGGGCGGAATCCCGCCGGGCGGTAAAAATTCCCCGGAATCCGCCCTTCGCACGCCTTATGTCTTAGATTTCGGGGTCCTATCATCCGATGATACAGTAGAGACCGGGCTCTCTCAGCGAAAGGCCCGGCAGTCTCATCTATAGAGTACAGGATTCATGGAAGAACTCGGGAATCAAGACAGCGATCTGGAAGATCTGCCCCCCCTGGACGACATGCCCTTCAGCCTCGACGACGAGCCGCTGGATCTGGGTGACATAGATCTGGAGGATGAAGGCGCCGCCGCGGGCGGTGATATCGGCGGGGATTTCTCCGACTCAGAAGGCGCAATGGAACTGGACCTCGATATGTCCGAGATGCCCGAAATGGGCGAGCTGGACGCCGAAGTCGGCGACAGCGCGGACTTCGAAGCCGACGGTGATTTTTCCGTACTGGAAGACCCGGACGCGTCGGAGATCGATGCATCGGACCTCGACGCGAGCGATGTGGCCGTACCGTCCGGGGACGAGGAAACTCCACCCGTTGACCTGGAAACCACCGACTCCGCTCCGGACGAAGCGGCCGGCGCGGAAGGCGTAGCGCCGTCCTTTTTCGATGAGGACGAAGACGAGACCGTCGCGTTGTCCGAGGACGAACTGGAAGATATCCTGGGAAATACCGACGAAGGTTTTTTCGAGGACTTCGGAGAGGGTTCCGACGCGGACGAAACTCCGGCCACGGCGGACGAAGACGCCCTGGAAATGCGAAGCGATGCGGACCTCGTCCCCGATGTGGACCTGGAGCCCATTGCACCCGGCGCCGACTCGGACGATGCGTTCTCCGACGCGGAAAGCCTGGAACTGCCTCCCGAAGAAGAACTGGGCTTCGATGACTTTCACGACGGCGACAGCGATGTGCCGGCCGTCAGCGCCGATGCGCTCGACGACGATGCGTTGGTAGACGATGATTCGGCCGACGAGTTCTCCGCGGGCATTCTGGAAGGAGATGACGACGAACCCATCGCGCTCTCCGAAGACGAACTGGATAATATCATGGGCGACGTGAGCCCGGGCACCGGCGAGATGCTGGAAACGCCCGGCCCGGAAGACGACGATGATGTTCTCGAAGACTTCGGCCCGGTCGACGACCTGGACACGGACGTGGATCCCTTCGAAGATTCCGGCAGTGAATCTGCCGTGGACGGAATGCCGGAAGACGAAGACGACGAAAACATCACCCTCTCGGACGATGAGCTGAGCCAGGTCCTGTTGGACGCGGACGGCGAAGACAACGCGGCCGCGGACGTTCCGGAGAACCTGGACGACGAAGACGGCGCCGGGTTGGTCTCCTACGAGGACGAGGATGATGTTCCGGACAGCCCGTCGCTCTCGACGCTCGATATGGAAGATGACGAGCCCATCGCACTGACTCCCGAAGAACTGGGGAACATTGTCTCCGAGGTCGAAGGCGACGAGGTCGTAGAATCCGACGGCATGGAGTTAGGCGAAGACGACTACGCCATGGCCGGCGTGGACGACGACGACTTCGGTGATTTTGAGACGGGTACGGACGATACCTTCGAGGCCGACGACGACTTCGGTGCCGCGGACGACGATTTTGCTGCCGCCGACGATGGTGAAGATTTCTCAGCCGACGATGACGAGGCCTACTCAGCAGACGCCCTGGGCGGTGACGATGACGGCGACGTGGCCCTGTCCGACAGCGAACTGGGGTCCATCCTCGAAGATACGGACACGGACAGCGCCACCACCGCCGAGGGAGTGGCCCCGCCGGACGATTTCGATGACTTCGACGACTTTGAAGATGCCGGCGACTTTGCTGACAGCGGCGATGCCGGCGACGTGGACGAGGCCGCGGCCGTAGCCGGCGTGGTGCCCTCGGACGATGAGTTCGCCGACGGCAAGGTCATCGTGCTGGACGAGTACGAAGATCAGGGCGGGGACGAACCGGTGGTCGAAGGACCGCCGGAAATCGAAGAGGATGCGGCGGCAGTGGCTCCTGCGGCGGCGGCATCCGAGGGTCTGGCCGCACGGGCCGAACGCATTGCCGATGAGGAAAACCTCAACCGCGAAGAACTGCGCACCATGATCTCGTATCTGGACGGACTCTTCGACCAATTGCCCGAGGACACCGTGCGCGAATTCAGCCGCTCGCAGTACTTTGATCTATACAAGAAGATCATGGGCGAACTCGGCCTGTAAGTGTAAGATGTTTCCGATCACGATCTATGGGGTTGCTCGAAAAAGCCACGCGTTTCGCCGCGGAACTCAGCGACGACGATTCACCTCCGTCTATTGATCGTGCCGTGCGCGGGCTCCGTGCGCGGGCGGACCTCTTTCGCAAAGAGGACGGCCTGCGCGAGCAGCGATCCGCCGCTCCCTCTCCATCGGCTCCCGCCTCCGGCGTAAAAATCCGCGGTCTGCGTGAACGGGCCGAGACCATGCGTGAGGCCGATCGCGAGCAGGGCATCGAAACCCCGCCGCCCGCCGCCAGCGAACCTCCGGCGGAGGGCCCGGTCCCCGGCATCAGTCAGGCGGAGATTGTCGCGCTGGACGACGACTTCCTGGCGGAAATGCTGCCGGAAGAAGAGGTCGACGCCGCCTTTGATATGGCGTCCGAGCCTGCGCCGGTCGCAGAAGGGAGCGGCACTGTAACCGACAGGCCCGCAGCAGAGGCGGCCCCGTCCGTCGCTGAAACAGCGCCGCGGGAAGCCCGGACACCCGAACCCGCCAGGCCATCGCAAGAACCTGCGCCCGCGGTCCCGGAGGCTCCTGCGCCTGCCGCGTCGGATGAAGGCAAGGGCGGCGGACTCCTGGCCCGCGCGGAATCTCTCCGGGATGAGCCGGAAACCGGGGCAGAAGCACCCGCCCCGGCTGCCGGGGAGCCTGAGCCGATTGCGGAAGAGCCCGCTCCAATTGCGGAAGAACCGGCCCCTGTCGCAGAGGAATCCGCGGCCATCGACGACGGTGATTTCGAATCGGCCCTGGACCTGGAGAGCGCTCTCGACTTCGACGACGATCTGTCCTTCGAAGCCGACGAAGACACGGCGCCCGCATCCAGAGAAGAAGAACTCGTTTTCGCAGATGATCCCCTGGACGAATCGGCAGCCGTTGATGATTCGTCTGTAACTTCTGATGAGCAGGAGTTAGAGAAGGAGCCCGTCGACGAAGCGGAGTCGGACTTCGCCACCGATGAGTTCGATTATCTCCTCGATGACGAAGGACTGCCGGACGACGCGACCGCTGAAGAAGAGGACGTGCTCATCGGTGACGATGCGGATCGCCTGGGCGAAGCGCCGTCTCCGCAGTCGGGCATGGACGTGGACGGCGATGCGGCGACAGCGGAGCAGCCGGCCTACGATACCGAGGCGATGAAGGAATTCGACGATTTCCTCGAACGCGAAATTCTGCCCGAGGACTTGCCTGAGGCACCGCGACGGCCTTCCGCCGGGGATGATGCCGGCGATGGCCTCTTCGCGGATGAACCCTTCGCCGCCGAGGACGGCTTTCCCGACCTCGACTACAAACCCTCGGATCCGGCGGACGACCCGGCGCTGGACGGGCGCACGGCGCTTACGCCGGCGGACGAGGCCGATGAAGAAGACCCCTTCGGCCTATGGGAGCGGGACGCCGAACAGCAGGCGGAGGATGAGTCCCGTCGTCTCGCATCGGGCCGTGATGCCGAAGAGATGGAGCACAGCGACGGCTCCATCGTCCTCGAACAGGGAGACGGTTTTTCCACCGAACCGATCGAAGCGCACATTGCGTCCCAGCGTAAGATCGATCACTACCTGGCGTTGTTCGACATCACGAAAGAGATTTCGAACATTGCCGATTTCGACGAGCTCTGGGAGAGCCTGCTGTATGCGATCATGGGACAGGTGGGCGCCGAGACGATCTGTATCTTCTCTTCGACGCAGCGCGTGCAGTCCGGTGCCATCTATTACCCCGTGGCGCATTCGGGTTTCGAGATGCCCGAGGGCTGGGCCCTCAAACGCGGCGACGAGCTTTACGACCGTGCCGCCGAAGAAAGCGGCGTAAAGTACGCCGAGGAATTCTTAAGCTCCGTCGGCGATCCGATCTCGCCGCTGGAACGCAGGATCCTGGAAACATCGCGGGCGCAACTGGTGGTCCCGCTCAAGAACATGAATCACATGTTCGGCATTGTCTTACTCGGCGGCCAGGTTTCCGGCGATGACTATACCATCGACGACATGGAGTTCCTGACGCTCCTCGGTGAGATTGCGGCGGTGGGCGTGGACCGGGTGCTTTCCCGCATCGAGTTCGAGCGGGACACCGAAGAGTTGCGCCGGCGGAACGTCGTGCACGGCAGCATGTTCTCGCTGGCCCGGCGTGCCTCCACGACGAAGTCCATCGACGAGATGTACGACATCCTCACGCAACACCTGCGCGAGGACTTCCACGTGGAGTCGTTCTCCCTCGTGCTGCTCTCGCCGAAGGATCGCTCGTATCGCATCTTTGCCGGGAATGAGATCAGTCCGGAGTCCATTGAGAAGTTCCGGCTCCCGACGGACTCGGATCTCATCGCCACGATCTCCAACCTGGTGCGAGTCTACGATCTCAAGGATTTCAGGGAAAACCGTGAAATCACTTCATCTTATACGAACGACGACCTCGCCTTAATGCAACATTACTGGATCGTACCGCTCATCAACATGAACTGGCTGGTGGGATTCATTACGATTCATCGCACTAACGCGCCGTGGACCGAGTTCCATCGTGAGCTGATGGTCACCGCCGCGGAAATCGTTTCCGCCGTGTTCGCGAATTGCATCATCATGGGCGAGCGTGAGACGCTGTTCCGCGATCCGTTCAGCCCCCTGGAAGAACGCCTGAAACGCGAACTGGATCGTTCGGCGCAGTTTCAGGCGCCGCTCAGCCTCGTGGACATTCGCGTGCGCAACATCAAGCGTCTGGTGGAACTCAACCCGTCCGACGAAATCGCGGAATTCCTGGCGGCGCTGAATCGCTCGATTGCGACGTTCCTGTTCGAGTCGGATTTCATGGCCCGGGTCGGTCAGGGACGTTTTGCTTTGATTCTGCCGGGCCGCAGTAAAGAGGAGGCGGACGTCTTCGCGAAGAAACTGCGCGCGGAATTCCGGCGCATGCGTTTGCTTCCGGGCTCGCCGGTGGACATTCAGTACAACCACAACATCGTCACCGCCCCCGCCGATACGGATGACGCCGGAAAAATGTTGTCCATTTTCGAATAATCCCTGACATCGTAGAATCATGCAGTCTTCCGTGATCGCGGCGTATTCGCGCGCATTTTTCCTCACGGCCGTCGGGTGTGTCGTTCTCTGTAGCGCTTTTGTTGCCTGTCGCAGCGGTGAGACGACCTCCGACGGCGGGGGGACCGAAACGTCCGACGGCGGTTTTCAGGAAGATCAGCCGCAATACCCGGAACCCGGCGACGACCCGTTCTTCCACGAGGATACCGAGGACTCCACTGCCTTTCGGGTGCTCATTCGCCGGGGGAACTACGAGGTCCGGCAGGTACAGTACAAAAACGCCGTCAAACGCAAAGAAGATCCTGTGGGGGACCGCGAGCAGATGCAGTTCTTCCACGAGAAGCTGCAGGAAATCGACTTTATTGAGATGACTCTCGAAGGTACCATTGAAGTACGCCTCAGCCCCATCAACGGACAAATCGAACACATTACGTACGTGAACGGTAAGACGCCGCGCACCTGGCAGGCCAGTAAGTACTTTCAGGACGACGTCAGCCGCTTTCGTTTCGAAGCACCCAACGGCGGCGTACCCATGCGCCGTTTTCGCGTGGAGTACCGCTGGCGCATCGATCCGCGGGAAGGCATGTCCGAGGAAGAACGCAAGCGTCGGGCCGTGGAGTGGCTGAAACAACAGACGCGCTGAACTTATGTTTTTGCTGATCGTAACGCAGACGTTGCACGTCGTGATGATCATCGTCGGGATCGTCGCCGCGGCTGTGTTTGCGTTTTTGTTTTATCGACTCTTTATTCATCCGGCGTTGCAGCTGAAGGCCGACCAGGAGTCGCCGCCGCCCGAGGCGGGCTATACCCTCGACATCATTCTGGAAGATCCGACGCGCTTTCGTACGATCGCCGTGGGTTGTCTGGACGGGGACATCAAGCTGCGCCTGAACGGCATCAAAGAAGATCAGCTCGTGCTGAAGTTCAAGAAGGAGCGGGACTTAGAAGAGTACGAAATCACCGTGGTGCCCGGGGCGAATATCTTTTACCGGGCCCCGCACGCGCAGAAGATCGAGCCGCTCAAGAGTTCCGAGATTTTCGAAAGCCGCGAACTGATCGGTCACCCGGCGCTCTTTCGAGTCGCGGCGCACGTAAAGAATAACCGCCCGCTGCAATACGTGGAGTTCGAGCTTTCGACGCAGTACTTCATCAACAACATCGGCGAAGAAAAAATGAAATTCCCGCTGACGATGAAGCGCATCTTCCCCGGCGTGGATGTCAACTCGCGCAATAAGAAGGGCCTCTACGTCTTCGGCCGCTTCCAGGTGGAGCACAGCGACCAGGAGGAGGAAGCCGCCGCCGAAGCGGAGGCCTGATCCTCAAATACAAACATCTTATGGAATCATCTTTAGCCTCACCAAAATCCGGACTGCGTTTTCACGCCAGGCTGCGCTGCATCGAATGCAATGCGGAGTATTCGCTCACCGAAGTCATCTATCGTTGCCGTAGTTGCGACGGCCTGCTCGGCGTCAGCCACGACCTGGAACCGATTCGTTCGGTGGGCGCTACGACCTGGAAGAATCTTTTTACCGAACGCATGGGTTCGTTTACGAAGGCGGATTCGAGCGGGATCTGGTCGAAACGCGAGTGGGTGTTACCGGACATCCACGACGACGACATCGTCACCCACGGCGAAGGACGAACGCCGCTTTCGGATCTGCCGGAACTCGCGGAGGAACTGGGACTCAGGGAGCTGCGCATCAAGCAGTGCGGCGTTTCGCATACGGGTTCGTTTAAGGACCTGGGCATGACCGTGCTCGTCAGCCACGTGAAGTCGCTCATGCGTCAGGGGACGAATATCCGTGCGGTGGCCTGCGCGTCATCCGGCGATACCTCCGCGGCTCTCGCTGCTTACGCTGCCGCGGCGGGAGTGCCGACGATCGTATTTTTACCGGCGGGCAAGATCTCCACGGCCCAGCTACTGCAGCCGCTGGCCTGCGGCGCCCATGTCCTTTCCCTGGATACCGACTTCGACGGTTGCATGGCAATTGTTCGAGAAGTCACCGGCCGGGATCCTTCCATTTATCTTGCGAACTCCATGAACCCGTTGCGCATCGAAGGACAGAAGACCGTGGCCGTCGAGTTGTGCCAGCAAATGCACTGGGACGTTCCCGATTGGGTCATCATTCCCGGCGGGAACCTGGGCAACGTCCACGCGCTCGGGGAGGGCTTCAAGCTCTTGAGGGAGGCCGGCATCATCGATCGTTTTCCGCGCATCTGTGTGGCCCAGGCGGAGCGGGCGAATCCGCTGTACCTGAGTTTTAAGAAAGACTTCACGGAGTACCAGCCGGTGGCTGCCGGTGATACCCAGGCGTCGGCGATTCGCATCGGCAATCCGGTGAGTTACCCGCGTGCCGTTCGTACGCTGCGTGAATTCGAAGGCGTGGTGGAACAGGCCACGGAAGCGGAGTTGGCCCAGGCGGCGGCGCGTACGGATCGCCACGGGCAGTTTACCGATCCGCATACGGCAGTGGCCCTGGCGTCGCTCTTTAAACTGCGCGAGTCCGGGATCATCGAGGGTGGACAGCGTGTGGCCCTCATCTCCACCGCGCATGGTCTGAAGTTTGTGGAGTTCAAAACGGCGTATCACGAAGCGCGGCTGCCGGGGCAGAGCGAGTATCCGCATCGCAACGAACCCGTCCGTTTACCGGCGAACGGCGACGCGGTCCGTCGCAAACTGAACGAACTCCTGGGCGGTTGAGTCGACGTTCGAGGATGATGTACGAACTGCATGGGCGGCGCACACGAAATAGAAGCAACGCTGGCCGAAGCCTTTCGCAACTATAAGACGATCGTACTGCGCTCGCGCCTGCTGCGTGATCGCGGCGAAGAAAAGCTCGAGATCATCGTCGATCGCCTGTTGCAGTTTCTGAATCGTCACGATCTGGCCGGTCCCATCTATGCCGCGGTGCGCGAGTTAGTGCAGAACGCATCCAAGGCGAATCTCAAACGCATCCTCTTTGAAGATCTGGGCGTGGATCCCGACGACGACTCGCGTTACCAGGAGGGCATGCAGATCTTTCGGCGCCAGCTCATCCGAACGAAACTCAAGGGCTACGCCCCGCGCATCGTGGAGAAACGCCTCTACTTTAAGATTCGTTTCGAGTACAGCCCCGAGGTCATTGTCGCCACCGTGCGCAACCCCTTCGAACTCTACGAGGCCGAAGAAGCCCGCATCCGCCAGAAATTCGTGCAGGCCCGGGGCATCGACAATCTCTACGACTTTTACTTAAAGCACGGCGATACCGTGGAGGGCGCGGGCATGGGCATTGCGATGGTGCTGATCCTGCTGAATCAGGCCGGCTTTGCGAGTCGCTGCCTCAGTATCTTTACGGACCGTCGAGCCGGCGAAACAGTCTCGCGAATGATTCTACCGCTCCGCGAAGATTATCGCCCGCCCCGCGAACGTTTCGTGGACGAACAGGAACGACGGGGAGTGACGGCCGAGGCGCTGCGTGATATGATGACCCGCGGCGAAGTGCGGATACCGATTTTCGAAAATCGCTGAAATGCCGGGGAACCCGGGGAATATGGCAGGGCGGATTGTTAGCGAACCGCTCTTGAATTACCGGAAACGCTCAGGTTTTTTGCGCCCGCCCCGAATCGTGCAGTAAGTGGCGGCCATTGTACATTAAGGCTCTTATGGGTACAGCTGGTTCCAGCTAACGAGCGGAGGTCATGCCGGGGAATGTGGTAAGGCGCACCGGAACGGCGTCTTCGTCGCAAGATTCGCCTCGGTAGCTGAGTCGCACAATCAGCGTCCGGGTCGAACGCAGTATTCTCAGCAAAACGAAACTCCACAACTCCCGCTCAACTGTAGCAATAAAGCCCCCTTCACAATTCCGCGACTTGCTTCATGTGTCTCACGGCAAACGCTACGAGACACAGCTCTTGAACTACCGGAAACGCTCAGGTTGTTTGCGCCCGCCCCGAATCGTGAAGTAAGTGGCGGTCAGTGTACATTAAGGCTTTTATGGGTACGGCTGGTTCCAGGCGACGCCTGGAGGTTATGCCGGGGGACGTGGTAAGGCGCACCGGAACGGCGTCTTCTTCGTAAAGATCCAACTAGCGAATCCGCACCCCGGAGCCCCGCTCTATCCGTGAGGTGAGCCGTGGCCAACGGCTTAGAGGTTTTATTGCGGCGAAACGCGATTGAGCAATTGTTCAATGCCCGAGCGGTCGTCGATGAGGTCGTGGACGCGTTCGGCCAGCTTGCGTTCCAGGGGATAGACGTGTTTGCGCCGGGTGAGCATGCGCTCCAGGGTCTGGGTGATCATGTCGCGCTCATCAGCGCCCATGGCGTGGACCGTGGCCTTGAGTTCGCTGGAGTAGAGTTCCGCCTGGAACTCGTCCACGGGGGTTTCCAGTAGCTTGCGCACACGGCCGCACTCCGGCCCTTCCATGGAAAGCGAGGTGATCCAGTCTTCCAGGACCTGGCGATCCTCTTCCGTCGGTCGGTTGCCGTCGGCCCAAGCTTCAGCCAGCATCACTTTCAACAGAATTTCTTTGCGACAATCTTCTTGCGTGAAGGACATGATATTGCGTCTCGATACGCTTTCTTAACTAAAGCGATGAATGATACGGCGCGTAAACGAAAAAAAATTCGAACCGGGCCGACTTTTGTTAGATTTGCGTTCGGAGACTGTCACAGGTTTAATTGACGGCCTGGGGCGAGACAAGCTGAAATGTTTCAATGCGGGCGTCGAATTCTTCCCCGCTGTCCAGGACGATCATGCGGTACTCACCCTGCATGGTCCCGAATTCCGTGGGGAGCGGGCAGAAGCTCGTGTACTCAAACGACTGGCCGGGTTCCAGACGCGGTTGTTTGCCGACCACACCGGGGCCGCGGACCTCATCCACGCGTCCGTAGGCGTCTCGAATTTTCCAGTGCCGGCTTACCAGTTGCACGGCCTCGTCTCCCTCGTTGGTGATGGTCACTTCGTACGCGAAGAAGTACAGCGGCTGCACCGGATTCGAACGCTCCGGCACGTACCGCGGCTGCACCTGTACACGCACTCCCCGGGTGATCGCGTTGGACATGATGGAACACAGACATGTCGCCCCGACTCAAGCAAGCATATTTTCCGGGCCTCAGAGGAAGTCCCGGGCCGTGCGGTGCAGAATGCTGTGTCGCCGGGCCAGGGCGTCCAGATCCTTGCTGTAGCCGCCGCCGATGACACAGGCGCAGGGAATGTTGCGACCACGCACGCTTTCCAGAATCAGCGTATCGCGCCGTCGCAAACCTGCATCCGAGAGCGCGAGTTTGCCCAGGATGTCCTCCGCATGTGGGTCGGCGCCGGCGTCGTAGAGGACCAGGTCCGGTGCAAAGTCTGCCAGAGCCGGCAGGAGAGTCTCGCTCAGGCGTTCCAAATACACGTCGTCGCCCGTGCCTTCATCGAGACCGACGTCCAGATCGCTTCGCTCTTTCTGGCCGGGAAAGTTTTTTTCGCAGTGCATCGAGTAGGTGAACACCATCGCTTCGTTGCGAAAGATGTGTGCCGTGCCGTCGCCCTGATGGACGTCCAGGTCGATGATCATCACCTTCAGTTGGGGCCGTTCCGCGCGCAGTACGCCCGCCGCCGCCGCGAGATCATTAAAAATGCAAAAGCCCGAACCGTACGCCGGAAACGCGTGATGTGTCCCGCCCGCGGTATTACACGCGAGACCGTACTCCAGGGCAAGGCGTGCCGTAAGCAACGTACCGCCTACGGCAATGCGCGAACGCAGGGCCAGCTCTTCGGACCACGGCAACCCGATGCGACGCATGGCCTTCGCATCCAGCCGGCCCGCGAGAAACTCGCCGACGTACTCCGGTGTGTGGACCGTCTCCAGAAATTCCAGCGGCGGCAGCTCCGGTTCCTGAAAGTCCTTCGCTGATGCGATGCCGTCGGCGACGAGCAGTTCGTAGAGCCGGCGGAACTTGCCCATGGGAAAGCGATGGGCGGACGGCAGTTCGGTATGATAGTGACGGTGATGGACGAGCGGAAACATGGAAGCGTGAGTTTATGCGCGCGTACGGTACCAGTAACGATAGAGTTCGCGATAGCCGAGCTCTTCATATAGACGGAGCGCCGCCGCGTTCGAAACCTCTGCGCTTAAGTACGCATGAGTGATGCCGTAGCCGCGGGCCCAATCATGTAAAAGATAGATCAGCCGCCGGCCGAAACCCCGGCGACGGAACTCAGGCAGCACGGCGACCTCGTAGATGCCCATGCAGTGTTGTTGTAGTACGCCCAGGGCGGAACCGACGGGGCGGCCGTTGTGACGCAAAAGCACGTAGCAGGTGCGCGTGACGATGTTCTGCAAGATTGCCGCCAGGAACTGAGTTTGTTCGGGACTCAGCCCGCGGATGAGCGCGCTTTCACTCAGGAATGCCTCGGAAAGATTCTCGGCGAGCAGGGCCTCGCCGGGTTCCTCCACCGCTCGTTCGGGGAACAGCGAGCGCACGCGATCCAGTTCTACGACCTGGACCGAGGTCTCGCCCTCGCGGCTGTAGCCGCCCTGTTCCAGGAGAGCATCCAGGCGAGCTGGATGGACCAGCGGGCTGATCTTGAAGATGCAGGGCAGGGCCCGGGAACGATAGATGGCCTCGCAGAGCTCGATCTTCGCCCCGGCGGCCGTTTCCCCGCCGTAGAGGGGTTGGACGCTGTTCGAGCGCCTCGTGAAACCGCCGGAAAAACGCAGGGTCCAGCCGTCGACCAGCATGGTCTGCAGGGCCGGCCAGGCGTTCAGGGACATTTCTTCGATCAGGCGAATCATCCGATAATAACAGAAGCGCAGAGGGCGGGAATCGACAATTCTTTGTTGAAGTCCCTGGATTTGCGGCTAAATTTGGAAGCGTATGGATCGGCTCAAGGCCCTCTTAATTGAATCAGAGAAGGCGAACACCGAGGTCGTCAAGGACAAGGTCGAGGTGATCGGGCTGACCATCGCGTCGTGCCTGAACCGCGCCTCCGCCTATCTTCAGGCCGATCTTTCCCAGCTCGACTACGACATCCTTGAGCGCGGCAAGAAATCATTCTTCAACCCCGTCCCGTACCGCATCCAGGTTTCCATCCTGCCCGAGCAGAACCCCTTCGCCGATCTCGAAGAGTTCTCCATGAAAATCGGCGCCGGGGATCGTCTGCTCAGCGACGAACTGGACCAGTACGTGCAACCGAAGCACCGCGACGGCAGCGTGCTCGTACGCATCTACCGCACCGGTGTCTTCATGAAAGTCGCACCGCCGCTCGGCGACGGCAAGCCCGTGGACATCAACCAGGCGCTCACCGCGGTTCAGCGCGCCGGCGTGCCGAACTTCGAACAGGCGAAGATCGAGGAGGTCGTGAAAGACGCGGACGATCAAATGATCAAGATCGCGAATTACATTCCGCGCCCCGATCACGATTCCAGCGTTAAGGTCGATATTACCCCCGACGAAATGAAGGCCTACATCAAAGTCACGCCGCCGAAGCCCGGCGGTCGCCACCTGGAAGTCGTCGACGTAACCACGGCTCTGAAGGCCCACGGTGTCGTTCTGGGATTTCAGGAAGAAGAGATCGAAAAGGCCCTGCTCGAAGACCGTTACATGCAGGAGATCGTCGCCGCCGAGGGCGTGCCGGCGAAACACGGCCAGGACGCGCGCATCGACTACAAAGTTAACATCAAGAAAGACAACGTTCATTTCGAGGAAGACTCGAAGGGCCGGGTGGACTACAAAGAAATGAACATGGTCGAAAACGTCGTCGTCGGCCAGATCCTCGCGGAAAAGTTACCGGCAACGAACGGTCAGGCCGGCAAGACCATCTTCAATCGCATCGTCGAGGCCCGGGACGGCAAGGACGTGGAGTTGCGCCAGGGACGCGGCACCATTCTTTCCGACGACGGCAACAAACTCATCGCCGAGATCAACGGCCAGGTGGTCTTCTCGAACAACCGGATTGCCGTGGAACCGGTCTATCGCGTCGTCGGCGATGTCGGCCCGAAAACCGGCAACATCATGTTCCTGGGCTCCGTAGTGATCGGCGGCAACGTGCTGGACAACTACGAGGTGAAGGCCGCGGGCAACGTCGAGGTCGGTGGCGTCGTGCAGAAGGCGAAGATCGAAGCCGAGGGCGACATCATCATTCGCGGCGGCGTGCAGGGCGCGACCCTGGAAAGTACCGGCGGCTCGTTGTTTGCGAAGTTCGTGCAGAACGCCGAGATCAGCGTGGCCACCGACGTAACCGTCGGTGAGGGCATCTTACACTCGAACGTCGAGGCGGGCCAGTCCATCCACTGCAACGGTCGGCGCGCGCAGATCGTCGGTGGCAACATTCGCGCCACCCGGGAAATCCGCGCACGAATGATCGGTTCCCAGGCGTATACGCCCACGGAGATCGTGGTCGGCACGGACCCGCGCGTGCTTTCTCAGTACGAAGAGTTGGGCGCCATGTTCAAAGAGACCGAGGAAAAACTCGGCAAGTCGAAGAAAACTCTCGCGACTCTCCAGGCCCGCAGAGACGCCGACCCGGACGGCTTCGGCGAGGATCAACAACAGACGCTCACGAAAACCGAGAGCACGGTTAAGAAACTCGAAAAGAAACTTACTGAAACCCAGGAAGAAGTCACGAAGCTCGAAGAGTACATGAACGAACTCGGCGCCGAAGGCAAAGTTCACGCCGAACGCGAACTGTTCCCGGGTGTTACGGTCACGATCAAAGACGCGAACCAGAACATCGCCGACACCTACAACTCGGTCTCGCTCGAATACGACAACGGCTACGTGAAGATCGGCAAGCTGGAGAAAGCGGAGACGCAAGACGGGCGCTCGTGGCGCAATCGGAGATGATTCACAGAAAAAAACCGCTTGAACCGCGGCGCATTTCCGCTACAATTTCAACATGATCCGGCCCGTGGACATGCAGGTGGCGCTGAACGCGCTGCCGGATCAGGGAGCCCGCGTTCTGCAGGAGAGCGCGGCCACGCAGTACCGCCAGGTGCAGAATCTTGGTGCGTCCCGGGACGAGAATCTGAATCGGCCCACCCGGGTCACCGAAAACGCCGAGAGCTACGCCGCCACGTTCCGCGGCGTGGAACAGTCCGGCGAATCGGCGCGGCGGGATGAGGTGCGCGAGCGGGTCCGCCGCCGAAACGACGAGCGCGATCAAACCGGCGCCGCCGAAACGGCCCTGAGCGAAATCACCTACGAACCGGTGTCCCTGCACGGCCCGTCCCGGCGCATCTACTCCGAAGATGGGGCCGGTCGCAGCCTCGATTTCATTGCCTGAGATCTGGCCGTCCTGCTGCCATGTGTGGCCTCCTGGTCATCCGCATTGCGAATTCCGAACGTATTATAGTAGACATAATGCGGTCGACGGGTCTCTTCTGACAGGATGGATCTCCTCGCCCTGGCGCTTGTCAACGTCGTGACCGCGGGCGCCATGTACGTCTTTTTTTCCCTGCGCTTTACCCGGGCCGTCGAGCAGGCCCGGAAGAACTCGGTCGTCAAAGATCTCAAAGAGAACGTCGAGCTGACCATTGAGTTCATCAACGCGTCGCTGGATCTCATGGATCAAAAGAACCGTTCGTTCTACCAGATGCTCCGGCGGGCGGAGGACCTGACGAAGCAGTGGGACGAGGTGCTGGAATCCGGCGCTGCCCCGGCGAAGCCACGCGGTTCGAAAAAGAAAAGCGCGAAAAAGGCGGCGAAGAAGACCGCTGTGAAGTCTAAAGCCCCGCCGCCCACCGTGCGGGCCGAATCCATCACCGACGCAGAACTCCCGGAACGAGGAATCCCCCACGATATTCCGGACGATGACTTCGACGAAGAGGCCGTCGCCGGCCGGGGTGGCTACAATGTCGAGGGCGTGCTCGCCGGTCTGGGGGAGGATCAATTGGACATCAGTCCGTCGCCGGCTTCGAGTGTCGACGCCTACCGGAGCGGAGAGGCATCCCGGCCGCGCTCGGCAGTTCCGGGAGACCGTTACGATTGGAGCCGGACTGCCGCGGACGGCCCGGCCCCCGGCGAAGACGGGGCGTTGCTCGGCCGTCTCGGCGGATTCGTCCGCCGCATGTTCGGTTTGCCCCAAATGGACACGGGGGCCCGGCCGGCTCCGGCCGCAGAACCACGGACCCGACGCCTTCCAGCGGAGCGTCCCCCGGCGCGATTCACGATTCCCGAACTCCCGCCGGAGGTCGAGGAACCGCCGGCCCCGCGTTTGCCGCGTCTGGACCGCCTGGAGCTGGAACCGGTCCGGCCCGAAAGTCCGGAAGAACGTCTGACCTACGGCCCGGGGGAGACGGCCAGTCCCGCTTTCAGCGGTCAGCCGGAATCCTGGTTGAATCCCGGAGAACTCTCCGACAGGCTGCAAAAACAGGGGGCGAAGAAGAGCGACGTCGCCCGCACGCTGCTGAACTACGGTTATCGTGTGGAAGAAATCCAGGCGGCCACCGGTCTCTCCCGTCCGGAGATAGAGCTGGTCGCCTCGCTGCCGGCCGGGGGGCCCAGGCCGCGGAAGCATCGCCTCGCCGGCAACGAACGTGTATCGGGAGATTAAAGACCTCAGTCCGGAGCAATTCGAGCGTTTCGCCCGACTGGTCCGCGAACGTACGAGTATCAACCTCAAAGAACACAAGATCACGTTGCTGTCGAATCGGCTGCGCAAACGCCTCCGTGAACTCGACCTCGACGACTTCGACGCCTACTACGAACTGCTGACCGGCTCCGATGCCGGGGACGAGAACATTCGTTTTCTCG
Source organism: Leptonemataceae bacterium (assembly GCA_965227295.1). Lineage (GTDB taxonomy): Bacteria > Spirochaetota > Leptospiria > Leptospirales > Leptonemataceae > JANSYA01. The sequence continues at coordinate 3,568,307 of OZ245742.1, forward strand.
AAGCGGTCACCACCAACGAGACGTACTTCTGGCGGACCACGCACAACTTCGCCATGCTGCGCGAAGAGATCCTCCCGGATCTGCTCAAACGTTTTCCCGGCGAAACCTTAAAGTTCTGGTCCGCCGGCTGTTCCAGCGGAGAGGAGCCGTACAACCTGGCCATTGAGCTGACCGAGGGCATGAAGAGTGCCGGGGTGTTTCCGTTTCACATCCTCGCCACGGACATCTCCCGGCACATGGTGGAGTTCGCCAGAGTCGCGCGTTACCACGGTCGCAAGATTGAAAAGGTCCCGCCGGTCATCCTGAACCGTTACTTCCGGCCCGCGGAGAGAGACGGCTACTTCGTGGTGCGGGACGATCTCAAAGAGAAGATCGACTTTCAGGTGGAGAATCTTTTTCAGCCCTCGGCGAAGGACCTGCATTGCATCTTCTGTCGGAACGTAATGATTTACTTTGATCGCGCCGATCAGGAAAAACTCGTGGCGAGTTTCTTCCAGGCGCTGAAGCCCGGCGGTTATCTGGTGGTCGGGCATTCGGAAAGTCTCTTTATGATGAACACGGAATTCGAATTCAAGCATTTCGAACACGGGGTTGCGTACCACAAGACCGCGGGAGCCGGTGATGCTTGAGAGCATGACCGGCACCGCCGCCCTCAGCTTTCGGGCCTGCGGCATTCCGTTCTCCGTGTGGATGCGTTCGTTGAACCATCGCTTTTTCGAAGTCGTTCTGCGCTGTCCGCCGGTGCTGCATTCCTTCGAAGGAGATCTGGAAGAACTGGTGCGCTCTCGTTTTCGCCGCGGTCGCGTGGAGATCGAGGTCAGCTCCGGCGATCCCGGGAGCTTTCGGCGACTGCATTTCAACCGCGCGCTGGCCCAGCACTATCTCGACTTCTGCCGCGATCTCACCGGGGATCGCAATCCGGCCGTGCGTGCCGAGGCCATGCAGGTTCTCGCTTTGCCCGGCGTCGTGGACATTCGCCAGGAACTTCCGGAAGGCTTTCGCATCGAGGAGTTCGAAAAAAAATTTGCGAACGCTCTCGATCGTCTCAAGAAAACCCGGCGCCGGGAGGGCAAGGCCATCGAGGGCATCCTGCGCGGCTACATCGGTAGCATCGAAGCGGCGAACAAGGACATCCGCAAACGCCACGGTACATACCGCAAAGAAAAGCTGGAGAACCTCCGCAAAGAACTGCGTGTTTCGAAGACGACGAGCGGCAACGGCGAGGGCGCAGGCGATCCCTTAAAGTACGCCGTAGACTGGATTGACCGGCACGACATCAGCGAGGAACTGGAACGGATCGGTCTGCATGCGAATGCTGTGCGGGGCTTGATTTCCGGCAAGGACGAAGAGGCCGGCAAACAGATCGAGTTTTATTCCCAGGAACTGCTGCGGGAGGCGAACACCATCGCTTCGAAGTCCCGGGACTTCGAGATCCGCCGCCTGGCCGTCGAAATGAAAACGCAGATCGAAAACATCAAGGAGCAGATTCGCAACGTATGTTGAGTACACGCTCCAGAGTCATTGTAATCTCTTCGGTTTCCGGCGGCGGGAAGACCTCGCTCATCAGCCGGCTCATCGAGAAACACGGAGAACATCTGCACGTCGCCGTGACCGCCACGTCCCGTTCGCCGCGATCCAACGAAAGCGACGGCATCCACTATCACTTCTACAGTGCCGACGAATTCAAACGGAAGATCGCCGCGGACGAACTGCTCGAATATGCGGAGGTTCACGGCAACTTCTACGGTGTGCCGGCGGCCCCCGTCGAAGCAAAACTGGCCGGGGGCATCTCGGTCATTCTGAACATCGATTACCAGGGGATGCGTACGGTGCGCGAGAAGCTGGGCGAGCGCGTGCTTACGATCTTCCTGCTGCCGCCGGACCGCGATGTGTGGGAACAACGGCTGCGCAGCCGCGGCACCGATTCCGAGGCCGACATCCAGTTGCGCCTGCAGCAGGGCGAAACGGAGATGAAGGTCGCCAACGAGTACGACTACTTCGTCATGAACGACATCCTGGATCGTGCCGTAGATGAGGTCGTGCTCATCTTGCGCAAAGAGGGCATCCTTCCCGATTGACGGCCGCCGGCGAAGCGTTTCCCGTTCCCGTGCTGATGGGACCGACCGGTTCCGGTAAGACCGCCCTTTCCGCGCTGGTCGATCCGGAACGCTACGAAATCATTTCCTGTGATTCACGACAGCTCTACCGGGAACTGGAAATCGGTAGCGCCGCGCCGGAACCGGAGCTGACCGCGCGCATCCGGCATCATCTCATCGGCGTCCTGAATCCCGACGAAAGCTGCAACGCGGCGGAGTTCCGGCGCCTGGCCCTGGCCGCCATTGAAGATGTGCGCGGGCGAGGGAAGATACCCTTTCTGGTCGGCGGCTCCGGATTCTACTATCGCGCCCTCAAATCACAGCCGTTCGACGTGCACGTGCCGGAGGAGATTCGCGCGAGCGTCCAGGCGCTCTCTCCGGAGGAACGCATAGGACAACTGCGTGTGCTGGACCCGCGGTCCCTGGTGGATCCGGACGCCGGCGAGGAAGTCCGCGCGGGGAAAATCCATCCGAACGATGCGTATCGTGTGGGGCGGGCGCTGGAGGTCTGCCTGGCCGCCGGCCGGCCCTGGTCATCGTTCTGGACGGAGGCTCTGGAACGTGCGGAGCAGCCCGGCCGGAGCGACACCGGTCTGCTGTTTAGCGGCTGGCGTCTGGAAACGGACGATCGTAACGCCTATCACGCGCGCCTGCTGGAGCGCTCCCGGGCGATGGTGGCGGCCGGTTTGATCGAGGAGGCCGGCCGGGTCTTCGAGCGCTACGGCGAGTGCCCGGGTCTCGAGACCCTGGGCTATGATCTGGCTCTGCAGGCCTATCGTGCTCCGGAAACTTTGTCCCGTGACCTGCTGGTCGAGCGCCTGGCGATCCTGCACCGGCAGTACGGGAAGCGCCAGCGGACCTGGCTGCGCCGGGAAGCGGAACTGAAGCCCATCCGGGCGGAAGATTTTGCAGGGGAGTGGGCCGCACGGGCCGTCCCGTAAGGCGGCGGCGGTTTATTTTATTGACGCGGGCCGATTCGGCCGTTTTGTATTGATTTTAGATATATATACATACGGGAAAACGGATGGCCGGCAACAAAAACAATATTCAGGACCTCGTTCTCAACAGCGCTCGCAAAGAAAAAATGGAAATCACTCTGTATCTTACGAACGGAGTGCCCCTCAAAGGCCGCGTGGCCAGCTTTGACAACTTCACCGTTGTTATTGAAAACGAAGGCAAACAATCACTCGTTTACAAACACGCTATTTCTACGATCGTTCTTTCCCGATCCATGAACTTTGACGAACTGACGGCTCAATCCGAAGAGTCGTAAATCTTCCGCATGATCCAGCGATTCTTTCGGGCTTTCTTCTGGGCGGTCCTCGTCGCTTCAGTCGTCGCCTGGGGGTACTTCGGAGTCGTAAGTGCTTCCACGCGCGAGGCCGTGCTGATCGAAGACCGCTACCTTGGCCTCGACGAGAACGTCGTCGAGCCGGGGACGGTGCGTTTCGTCGCGAATCGAATCTTTCCGGGTCGGGTCACACTGCATCGCGTGGACATCGGTCCGCGCATTTTACGATTGCAGCATAAGAAAGGCCTGGCCGAAAGCGAGATGCTCGGCCTCGACGATTCTTTCTACATTCAAACGGAGCTGCGCCTGGAGTACAGGTTGCTCCCGGAGCGCCTGTTGCCGCTGTTCCTGCGCCTGGAAGAACCGAACTGGGATCTCCTGGATTCTTATCTGCGCATTCGCCTGAATTACTTCTTGAATCGCAAGTTGCAGTCACTCTACGAGGACACTGCCAACCTGGACGCGTTGGAGTTGTTGCTGTACGATTACGTGCGCGGTCCGGAACTGCTCACGGAGTTGAACCAGGAGTTCCTGCCGGACGGCGTGGTCTTTCGAAACATCCTGCCGTCGCGCCTCTACGTTCCGGACGCCGGTTTGTATCGTGCGATTCTTGCGGACGAAGATCTCATTTTACAACAAAAGCGAGATCGTCTCAAGCTGGTGGACGACGCCCACGCCCGCCAGGCCGCGGAGCGCATCCAGGACGAGGCGTATTTCGCGCGCCTGGAACGCATTGGTCGTCTGGTGCGTAAGTATCCGCAGTTGAAGGATTACCTGGCCATTGACCGCCTGAGCGAGGACGTCGAGGTAATCGTCGTACCGTCGGATCGCTGGTTCCCCACCGAAATCGAACGCGCGCGTGCGAATTTCAGGAAACGTGCGAACGGCAGCGAGCCGGTCGGGAACAACCGCGCACCGCGAGAAGTGCAGGAACCGGAAGCACCACCGCCGAATACCGGTGACCCGCGCTTTCGGGATCTGACGCCGCCGTAACGATAGCGATTCTTGCGTCAGCGGCGATTGGAAGGGTGGCCGAAGGCCAGGGGCCGACTAAAAAGTCGCGGGCGACGATGTCGCTATCAAACAGTGATACCTGCGAACTTGCAGCTCTTCGCGCCAGGGATTGGAAGGGTCGCGGTGGAGCCGCGAGTCCGGAGCGTAGCAGAGGACCGAAGTGCGTAGCGTGGAGCCCTGCAAAGCGCGGCCCGAGCGCAGCGAGGGAGACGCCCAAAAAAGCGATCCACCAGGTCTTCTCCGTAGTTACGACAGATGCATCCGCGCTGACGGCATAACACTCTGCATCCCCGGTGCCAGGAATTCAAAACCGGTTGCCGTACGCGTCGTTCGCGGGGCGTTGGTATGCAGGAACTCCCGATGGCCAAAAAGAAGAAATCCGCGAAATCGAAAGACAAAGCCAAATCGAAGGACAAAGCCGCGCCGAAGGAAACGAAGCAGAAGGCCGAGAAACCCGTCGTCCTGATCATGGCCGGAGGCAAGGGCGAGCGCTTCTGGCCGCGGTCGCGGCATTCGCATCCGAAGCAGTTGCAGAAGGTCTATTCGTCGAAGACCCTCCTCGAAGAAACCATTGAACGCGCGTTGACGATTACGGATCGTTCGCGCATCTTCATCGGCTGCAACGCGGAACTCAAGCAGGCCGTCCTCAAAACGCATAAGAACATCAAAAAAAGCCAGTTCGTTGTAGAACCTGAAGGCCGCAACACGGCCCCGATCATCGCCCTGGCCGCGCTTCAGTTTGAGAAAGAGTTTCCCGGGGCGACCCACGTCGTGTTGTCCGCGGATCACTACATTAATCCGCTGAAGGCCTTTGAAACCACGTTGAAGAAAGCCATCCAGACGGCCCGGGCCGGGGAGGGCTGGCTCGTGACTCTCGGCGTGCGGCCGAATCGTCCTGAGGTGGGCTACGGTTACATTCAGGCCGGCGGCGAGTTCGGCGACGGTCTGCCGGCGCAGTCGATCCAGTCGTTCACCGAAAAACCCGACCGCGCAACAGCCACGCAGTACCTGGCCGCCGGCAATTACTTCTGGAACTCCGGCATCTTCATCTGGACCGGGCCCCGTATTTTGGAGGAGTTCCGCCAGCACGCCCCGGACGTGATCGCCCCATTAGAGGAGGGCAAGTCCTTCGCTTCCGCCGGCAAACTCAAAAAGGCCTTCCCGAAGATTCCCGATCGGCCGGTGGACATTGCGATCATGGAAAAATCGGAGCGCATTGCCATGGTGCCGGCGGAATTCGCCTGGGACGATGTCGGTTCCTGGCTGTCTTTGCGGCGCATCGGCGAGCCGGACGCCAACGAGAACCTCACGGTCTCCACGAAGAAAAAGGCGCCCGTCGTTGTGGCCCGCAAGAGCAGCGGGAACCTGGTGGTGAGCGATAAGAAGCTGGTGGCGCTGCTGGGAGTGGAGAAGCTCGTGGTGGTGGAGGAGGAGGATCTGCTCTTCCTGGCTCACGAGAGCGAGATCGACGGCATCAAGGACTTTCTCGGGGAATTCAAGGCGAATCCAGCTTTACAAAAATTCCTGAAATAAAAACCTGCCTTCTTCAGGAAAAAATTGAATGCCTTCCGGTAAAAAACGCAAAAGAAGAAAGATCCGCACCCACAAGCGCAAGAAGAAGCGCAAATCCGAGCGTCATAAGAAGAAGTAAGGCTCGCTCGGTGCGGGGATTTTGTATCTCCGCACCCGGCGCACAAAAACCGCGCTATCCTTCCCTCCCCTCCCGGCCGAAAATCATATATAGATGTTTTCGGCCGCGGGCAAAAATGATTCCTCGGGCGGGCCCCCCCTCGATAACGCCCAGTCCAATCGCATCCTGCTCATTCTCGTCGGCACGCTGGTCCTGCTGTTGTTCATGGACTTTCAGGCCCGGCGGCATTTCGAATCCGTGGCCGGCGCGCCCGCGGATCGTCTGAACCAGAGCGTTGAGGCTCTTTCCACCATCGACACCCAACCCATCCGCGAGAGCGCGGACGAAATCCTGAACGGCGCCTCCGAGATGGTCGGCGAGTACTCCGGCCAGGCAGGCGAGGCGGCCCGGGACGGCATTGAGTATGCGGGCGACGCGGCGCGGAACGGGGCGGCCGACGCCATCCAGGGCGCCGCCGCCGGAGCCGGGGAAGCCGCGGGAGACCTGATCGATGCGGCGGGGCAGGAGACCGCGGGCCATGTGCGGCCGCGCAACGTCGAAGCGTTGAACGAGGTGAGCCTGCGTCCGCTGGATACGGTCACACTGAAAGACGAGCACATTGAGCTGTTCTTTATTCAATTTCGCAACGGTCGCTCGCGCCTGATCCGCGTGCACCGTCCGGTGCCGAAGTCCGCCGTGCGGGACGGCGAACGCATTACCCTCGCCACGGTCCTGGATCTCTTACGCCGCGGTCCTGAGCTGCGCGAGCGCGGTCTTTTGAACATGTTCGATGACGGCATTCAGATTCGCAGCATGCGCCTGGACAACGGCGTGCTCGTCCTGGATTTGAACGACCGCATCGGTCGCATGGGAGCACATGTGATTCGCGATCGCCTGGACCAACTGCTCTTTACCGTAACGCGGTTCGCCGAGGTGCGGGGCGTGAAGTTGCTGGTGGACGGGCGTGAGATTCACTCACTCGGCAGCGGCAAGATCGACGTGCCGGCCGTGATGAAGCCGTCGGATCGGACGTTTTACGATTACGAGGGCTGAATCAGTCGGAATCCCGCACCGCGTAGAACACCATCGAAGAGGTCAGCGCAAAATCACCGAAGGCGACTTTGCCCTTAAGATGATACCAGGCAATCTTAATCCAGCGCAGATAGTCGCCGGCTTTCGTGAAGTCTCCACGCGACTTGCGCAGTTTCGCGAGTAATCCGAAGTCCACCGGGCGATAGACGAAGCTCCTGGAAAAGCCGAACTCCGCGAAGAGCCGCCGGAGGTTTCGGGTGTTGTAGTAAAAGAAGTGTCCGGGTAAATAATAGTGATAATCAGAGCCGGCGCTGCGGGCCTGGCGGCCCAGGTAGTTCGCCGTTTGAATCACGACCAGGCCGCCCGGGCGCATGATTTCGCGCAGAGCCAGCATGGCAGCGCGCGGATCGGGGAGATGCTCGAAGACCTCGATCATTGTAAGCACATCGGTGCTCTGCGGCGGGAGGACGCCGGGCTCTAACTCTCCGCGAACGACATCTAAGCCGCGTTTGCGGGCTTCGGCGGCGGCGTACTCCGAGACGTCGAGGCCCCGGGCGCGATAGCCGAAGTCCCGCGCGGCTTCGACGAACGAGCCGAAGGCCGCGCCCACGTCCGTGAAATCCGCCGGGGCCGGGACAAAACGCGCGATGTTTCGCAGACGGGCGTCGTGCACGTAGCGGTCGTAACGTGTTTTGCGCCGTTCGTCGCGGTAGTTGTACTCGGCTGCGCCGGTGTAGTAGGCTTCGTCGTAGAGCTCTTCCGGTTGCTCCGGGATCAGCGGTTGCATCTCCAGGTCGCAGCCATGGCAACGATGGATGTCGAAGGCGGGTGTAAATCGATCGATGGTGTAGAGATGGCGCGGGCTTTCACCGCAGATCGGGCAGACCTCGACCGGTGTTCCCGGGACGGCGTTCATGGGCGGGCAGTGTACATCGACAGCGTTCATACAGCAAGCATCTCCAGGTTCAAGGGCGCGCGGCGAAAATCCAGTGGGCGATTCGGCGACTCAGGTCTCCCACGGGCGTGCGTTCGGCATAGCCTGTGTCTACATCAGCAAATGTTAGCGAGAGCAGCGAGCGCGCTTCGTCTTCGCTGTAGAGCGTGAGCGTCGCCCCGGCCATATCGGGATTGTCCTGGAAGTGTGTATCGCGAGCCGCGCGCAGCGTTCCCAGGAACCAGCCGTCGGCTTTGAGGACGCGGCGAATTTCGGTGAGCATGGCCGCGACGACGGTCGCGCTGTTGTAGTGCAACACGCCCCAGCAAACGACTGCGTTCAGAGAACCGTCGGCGATTTCGCTGAGCTGGAAGTCCTCGGGGCGTTCCGGGAGTTCGAAGAGTCGCGCTTCGGGGCAGGCGGCCCGGGAAAGTTCCAGCGAGTTCGCGGAGGTGTCGGTTCCGTAGAGCGGCGCAAAGCCCAGGTCCGCAAGCAATCGCAGATGTCGGCCGCTGCCGCAGCCCAGATCCAGGGCCGCTCCCGGCACGCAGCGTGACTTCAGAAGACGCACTAAGTTTTCGTCAGGGTACGTTTGCATGGCTCGTGGACGGGCGTAGTGTTCTTCCCAGGCGGATTGATTGGCTTGTTCCATCATGTCGATCATCTTACTCAATCTTCGTACTCAACGAGAGTGTCTGCGACGATTTCGTCGGCGTCCCGGTCGAGCTGCTCCCCGTGTTCGATGGGGCCGCGCAGGGCGAAGACGGCCAGGCGATCAGCGTTGCCGCCTTCGAAGGACGTGCGTTCCCCTGGTTGTTTGAGGCGCCGGGCGAAGATCAGGCCCGGATGCCGTTCCAGATGATCGGGAAAGCGCAGGTTACGCAGAGTGCCCTCGCGTTGGAGAATAAAACGAATCGTCACTCGAAAGCGTCGTTCGGTGCGATACTCGGGAATCGGGAAGGTGCTGCCGGTAAGCAGGCCGACAAGATCGTGAAAGTAACTGGTTTCGCGCAGGCGTTCGTAGGCTGCGGGTGCCAGTTGATCCATGAGGTATTCGCCGCCGGTTTCCGGCGCGCATTCCACAAGATACATGCGCGGATCGCCGCCCCGGCGTTGCACGGGTACCAGAAACTCCGCAACCAGCGGGCCGGTTTGGATACCGCTGATCTCGACGACCTTCTGTAAGTACTGATCCACATAACGACGGACCGGGGCATCGATTTCCGCCGGAAAGTCGTGGCGGGTCTCCACGAAGAGCGGGGGGATCTGCGACGTATGTTTGTCCGTAATGATCAACGATTCGTAGTGCCCGTGTTCGACGATCCCCATCACCGTAATTTCTTTCGCGTTCGCGATGCGCTCTTCGACGAGCAGCGTGCCGTCGTCGTGCGGATGTTCTGCGAGCAGGGCCTCAATGTCGAAGCGATGTTCCAACAAACGCATGCCGAGTTTGCCATGGCCTCGCGCCGGTCGCGCAACCAGCGTACCGCGAGCGTTCGACAAAGCCGCGCGGTGTTTGTCCGTGGTCCAGGCGTAGTTGCGCGGAATCGGAATTCCGTGATCCGCCAGGAGATTCTTGAACTTACGTTTATCCGCGAACCGCAGGAGGGATCGCCAGGTATTACCGGGGACACCGAAGCTCCCGGCGATCAGCGCAGCCGCGAGTCCGGCGCGACCGAAGGACCGACAACCCACGCCGACGACCTCGGCGTCGATCAGGTTCTCTTTGATCTCACGGATGATGTGTCCCGGGCGCAGGATCGATGATTGCAGTTGAATGTTCGCCCGGGAGAACCCTGGTGCCTGGCTGTCGCGATCCACGGCGATGACCCGATAGCCCAGGTCCCGGGCGGCCTGGATCAGCGGCAACTGATGGCTGCCGGCTCCCAGGGAAATGAAGTAACGCGGAATTTGATCTTCAGTCACGGTTTCGCCGTCCCCGCGGAAGAGGGTGTTCATGGTTGATCTTCGGCTTAATTCGAAGAAAGGATGACTCCGAGGACCGAGGTACCGAGATGAAGAAGGGAGAACGGTCGTAGCCTGACCGCGTTCCGCTTACAAACGCACCATCAAAAATACTCGAAATCTTCCCTCGTGATCTCGGTCCTCGGATTAAAATCTTTTAGCTTTGTGCGGAAAAACCGATGTTATTCCTATGCTGCGTGGTATGTACATCGGTGCGACGGGGATGGTGATGAATCAGCATCGCCTGGATGTTATTTCGAACAACCTGGCGAACGTGGACAAGACCGCGTTCAAGAGCGACGAGGCGATCTTCAAGTCCTTTCCCGAAATGCTCGTGCATCGCATGCGCGAGGACGGCCAGGGTCGCGTGCCCATGGGTTCGTTCGACCTGGCTCCCATGACCGGCAAGCTCGGGACGGGCGTGGAGTTCAACGAATCGTTTACGCGTTACGACCAGGGCGCCGCGAAGTATACGACGAATCCGACGGACGTCATGATCGACGATCGCGCGAACAAGCGCCCGGCGTTCTTCGTGGTAATGACCGACAAGGGCGAACGGCTTACGCGCGCCGGCAACTTCGTGATTGATCGCGACGGCCGGTTGGTGACGCCGAAGGGTTTTCCGCTGATGGGCGAAAACGGTCCCATTCAAGTCGCCCCGCATAACTTTATGATCCGCGAGAACGGTGAGATCTGGATCAACGGGAAGATCGGCAACGATCCCACCGCCGGCGCGAACCGCGAGACGAATACCTTCGAAGATCCCATCTTACTCGACAAAATCAAGATGCGCACGGTGGAGTTCCCGCGCGAACTCAAGAAAGAAGGCGACAGTTTTTATTTTGTCACGCCCGAGTCCGGTCCCATGCGCACGTTTGATGATCTGAACATGAAGGAACCCGTCGTCCTGCAGGGCTTTCTCGAAACGTCGAATGTGAATCTGGTCCGTCAAATGGTGGAAATGATCGAAGTGCAGCGCCAGTACGAAGCGAACCAGAAATCCGTGACGACGCACGATCAATTGCTCGGCCGTCTGATCAACGACGTCGCCCGCTGATCGAAGCGCGCAGCTTTGTAATCCCGTAAAAAACTCCGTGTCCTCGGAGCCCGGGCGGTGAAACCTGCTCCCATGCAGCTCGCCCTCGATTCCACGCTCACACTCAACAACGGCGCCGAAATTCCGCGTCTGGGTCTCGGCGTATATCAAAGTGCTCCGGGGGATGAAACCCTTCGCGCGGTGTACAGCGCGCTGGAAGTCGGCTACCGGCACATCGATACGGCGTCCGTTTATGGAAACGAAGCGGACGTCGGTGCGGCCGTAGCGGCCTCCGGCCTGGCGCGCGAAGACCTGTTCATAACGACGAAGCTGTGGAATCAGGACCACGGACTCAAGTCCACGCTCCGGGCCTGTCGCGAAAGTCTGGAGCGATTGGACTTAGAGTACGTTGATCTGTACTTAATCCACTGGCCCGTCCCCGACGCGCGCCAGGAATCGTATCAGGCCCTGGAGCTGCTCTACGAGGAGGGCCTCTGCCGGGCCATCGGTGTCTCGAACTACACGATCGCCCATCTGGAAGAGCTGCTGGCCGGGGCGAGTACCGTGCCGGCGGTCAATCAGGTGGAGTATCATCCGTACCTGCATCAACGCGATCTCAAAGACTTCTGCGCCTTGCAGCAGATCGCCCTCGAAGCTTATTCCCCCCTCGTGCGCGCCCAACGCTTCGACGATGAACGATTGAAGAACGTCGCGCGCAAGTACGGAAAGAGCCCGGCACAGATTCTCATTCGTTGGTCGCTCGAGCAGGGAAACATCGTCATTCCGAAGTCCGTGCACCCGGAACGCATCCGCGAGAACGCCGACGTCTTCGACTTTGCCCTGGATGAGGACGATCAGGCGCGGCTGAACGGCCTCCACGAAAACCTGCGCACCTGCTGGGACCCGACGAACGTCTGATCGCTTCAGCTACCCAGGCCGGCGAAGAGCACTTTCAAGAGCGCCCGTAGCCCCGCCTCGCGGTTTTCACCGAGATTCTCCACAACCAGGCGAGGATGATGAAAGGCGATCGTGCCCTCGAAGAGGGCCGTCGCACAGGCCTGGGCCGAGCGATTGCGGAATACTCCGTCTTTCAGGGCGTCGGCGCACATGCGTCTTAACTGTGACTGAGTGGTATTTAGATGATCCATGACGAACGGTCGTGTTTTTTCGGCGGACATGTTGAAGGCCGCGAACAGCTCCGGATCCCGGGACACCTTGTCACGTTTGAGGCGATGCAGGCTGAGAAACCACTCGCTGATTCGTGCCTCCGCGGATTTGTTTTTGGCCGCGACTTTTTCCAGTTCGTTGTCGATGCGGGATAACCAGCGTTCCGAGACGCCGTCCATGAGCGCCTCTTTGTCGGCGAAGTGTTTGTAGAGCGCCGCATGGGAAAGTTCCATGCGGCGCGCCACGTCCGTAAGCTTCATACGTGCGGCACCGCTGCGGCGAATTTCTTCTTCCGCGGCGTCCAGTGCGCGATCGTGTAGTTCTTCCGCTGTGAGTCCCGTACGGGGCATGTTCGTGGTCCGTGCATCAGCGGACGACCATCGCCATTTGCGCCTCGGGATAACGGTCCCCTTGAATAGCGCCTTCCGGGAACAACTCATCCAGTCGGCGGAGGTCTTCCTTATCGAGACGAATGTCCAGCGCCGCCAGGTTTTCTTCGAGTCGCCGCCGGTTCGTCGTGGCCAGGAGCGGGATGACGTTGTCGCCCTGATGCAGGACCCAGGAGATCGCCAGTTGGGCCGGCGTGCAACTTTTTTCCCGCGCCATATCTTCCAGCAAGGCCACGCGTTTTTTATTCTCCGAGAAATTCTCGCCGCTGAATCGAGGAATGTGCGCGCGGAAGTCGCCGGCTGCCAACTGCGTCACCCTGCCGGACAGCAAACCGCGCGAAAGTACACCGTAGGCGACGACGGCGACACCGAGTTCCCGCGCCGTTTGCAACAGTTCCCGTTCAATGATCCGCGTGCCGAGGGAGTACTCCACTTCCAGGGCAGAAACCGGATGCACCGCATGCGCCCGGCGGAGTTGTTCCGGCGACGCCTCGGAGAGACCGAGATAACGCACGTGACCGGCATCGATCAATTCTTTGATCGCCCCGACAGTGTCTTCGATCGGCACCGTGGGGTCCACTCGCGCCGGTTGATAGAGATCGATGACATCCCGGCCCAGGCGGACCAGCGAATACGCGGCAAAGCTCTTTACGGCCTGGGGTCGGCCATCGAAGCCGACGAACTCTCCCCCGGGACCGCGCATGGCGCCGAATTTCACGCTGAGCAACGGCTGCCTGCTGCGCTCTGCCAGGGCGCGGCGTAGCAGCAGTTCGTTGTGGCCAAGGCCGTAAAAATCACCGGTGTTCAGAAAACCGATGCCCGCATCCAGGGCCGCCTCTAGCACAGCCACGCTCTCGGCTTCGTCGTTGGCCCTGGAACCATAGAAATCCGACATGCCCATGCAGCCGAAACCCACTCCCAGGGGGATCGCCGGGCCGTTTTTTCCCAGTGTCTTGTTTTGCATAATTTGCTCCTCTTCGCTCGAAAACAAAAGTTTCAAGTAACGAAAAATGTAATTTGAAACCATGGCGCACGGCGGCGCTGAAAAGTCAATCGAATTCCCCTACAGGTTTTTTCGAACGCCGGCAGGGCCGGGAAAGGCTTGCGTCTCTGCCGTGCGCTGCGAAACCGAGACATGGCATCACCCGTAGCACTCATCACCGGCGCGAGCACCGGCATCGGATACGAACTCGCGAAACTCTTCGCCGCCGACGGTTACGACCTCATCCTGGTGGCGCGCAGCAAGCAGCGCCTGGAAAGCGTGGCCCAGGAAATCAAAGACAGTTACGGCACCGGCGCGGCCGTCCTGCCGGCGGATCTCAGCGACCCGGGAGCGCCCGCTATGATTCGGGCCACCGTCGAGAAGTCCGGACGCAGTGTGGACGTGCTGGTGAACAACGCGGGTTTTGGAACCAACGGCGCCTTTGCCGACCTCGATCTTCAGGGTGAACTGAATATGATCCAGGTGAACGTAACGGCCCTGGTCGAACTCACGCATCTTTTCCTGGGAGATATGATCGCCCGCAAGTCCGGGAAAATTCTGAACGTCGCTTCCACGGCCGGCTTCCAGCCCGGGCCGCTCATGGCGAACTACTATGCCTCGAAGGCCTACGTGCTCTCGTTTTCCGAGGGCCTGGCCGAGGAGGTCCGCAGCCAGGGCGTCAGCGTGACATGCCTCTGTCCCGGCGCCACGGAGACCCCGTTCTTCGACCGCGCGAAGATGGACGGGGTGCGCCTGCGGGAAGGGGGCATGAATGCAATCATGAGTCCCGAAGATGTCGCGCGCATCGGCTACCGGGCCATGAACCGCGGCAAGACTGTCGTCATTTCCGGGCTGATGAACAAGCTCCTGGCCTTTTCTGTACGCCTTACGCCGCGAGCCGTCATTCGCAAGATTGCAAAGTATCTCAACGGCAAGGGCTGAACGAACCGACGCGACGCTGTTTCGCATCGCACCAAATACATCCACACGATCTGCGCGATTCGGGCCGATCATGCACAGGTAGGTCCCGGTTTGCTCGTTTTTTCGCGGGAAAAATCGGGTTGGCGCTGATGCGCCGCAAAAAGAAGTGGTAAAACCACGGCTTTATGTCCAACATGTTGCAAATGGAACGCACGGAGCTCAAGGATCGTGAGTCGCTCGTAGAAGCGGTGCGACACGGGAACGTGATCCGTCTCCACGGCTTCTTTACGATGCCGAACCTCACCCGGAAGCTTGAGCTGGCCCTTCGAACCGTCCTCAAGCACTATCGTCGTGCAGAACTCGGCGACTGCCTCTACGCCTGCGTGGTCGAGATGGTCACCAACGCTTCCCGGGCGAACATGAAACACGCCCATTTTCTCGACGCCTCGCTGGACCCGGACGATCCCGAGCAGTATGCCCGCGGCACCCGGGATTTTCGGCGGCAGCGCCACGAGGACGCCTGGCTGAAGACCTATCGCCGCCGCGTGCGCGAACTGGGTTTGACCATCGACGTGGTCTTTCATCACGGCGACGAGGGGCTGCGCATCGAAGTCATCAACAACCTACCCCTGCTATCACCGGACGAGCGCCGTATTCGCGAAAAGTTCGCCCACGCCATGCGCTCCGGCGACATCTACGAGTTCTTTCAGGATCACGGCGACGATACCGAAGGCCAGGGCCTGGGCTTTGCCATGAACGTTCTGTTTCTGCGCTCCGAGAACATCGATCCAGGCCTCTTTCGCATTGGTTCCAGCAACGGCCGGACGGTGGCCCGCCTGGAAATTCCCTTTTCGCCCTCCTATCGCAGCGTCCGCGCGAAGGAATTCACAGAGATTTCATAATTCTGTCGGGCAATTGCCGGCGGATGTGATTATACTGTCCTACGTTATGATCGAACCCTCTGAGTCCTCCGGCGCCGTATCACGCGTTGTTCGTTTCGAAGATCTCGAAGACTACGAGAACGTGGTCCATCGTGAGAGCATCCTGGACGGCGTCAACGCCGGCGATGCCGTCCAGTTCCGCATGTTTTCCCCCGGCGATCAAATGGAGCGCCAGCTCGATTTCACCGTCGCCGCCATCCTCAAGAAATACGCCCGTGAATCGCTCCAGGCCACGATCTACACGTGCCTCAAAGAACTCGTCATCAATGCCACGAAGGCCGCGGCGCGCCTGGCTTACTTTCACGATCACGGCCTGGACCCGAACGATCCCGAGGACGTCTTCAAAGCGACGGAATCCATGCGTGGTCGCCTGGACGAGGCCTGGATCAAAAAGTATGGAGCGCTGGCGAAGGATCTGGGGCACGTCACGTCGGTGCGCATTCATCACGAACCGGCCGGCCTGCGGATCGAAGTCAAAAATCCTGCTATGCGTTCCAGCGAAGAAGAGCGCGTGCGTCGCCGCCTGGCTCGCGGCATGCAGTACGACGATCTGGTCACTTTCTATATGGAGCACGGCGATCAAACCGAGGGCGAGGGCCTGGGGTTGATGATGGTCCTGCTGTTACTCAAGGCCGAGGGCGTGAACCCGCATTATTTTCGCATGGGTGTTGTCGACGATCGTACGATGGCGCGCATTGAGATTCCCTTCACCGGCGATTTTCAAAGCGTGCGCGGCCCCGATCCGGCCGGGCATAAACGTTAGCTCCGCAAGCAGCTCCGCACACGTCGGCGCCCGGCCTTCGTTCAACGCATACCGCTCGAACCACGTTTCATAGCGCACGGCCTCGCCGTCTGCCCCGCGCGACCGCGATAGATACGGATCCCGGCAAACGGTGCGGACCCGCGTGACGCCGCCCGCGTGTGAAACCGCATACAACCCGAATAACTTCCAGCCGCCCACATGATGGACCAACACGTCCGGTACGTTCCCCGATGTAGCGCGCAGATTCGCGAGCATCAACCGAAACTGTTCGTCCGAGGTGTACGCATCTTCAATCGCATTCGAAAGATAGACAATGCGCCGCCGATCGTCCGGTTGCGCGAACGCCGCGTCATGCAGCGCCGCGAGTTCCAGTTGAATCGAATCGAACAACTCCGCGTTCACCGTGGCCTGAAACTCCGGCAGTACCGTTGCGCAGTACTCCTGCTGGATCGAACGGCAGAGATACTTCAGCCGGGCCGGCGCCCGCCGGGCGCGTGTGTCGGGAAATCCGAACGCCGGGTAGGCCAGTTCCACGCCCGCGAGTACGGCATCCTGCGCGGCGGCGTTCGCCCGTGCAAAGCGGCCGGCGCGAAAGGATTGCAGCAGTTCATGATGCACGGCATGGATGCGCCAATCGATATCCAGCATCGTTAACGATGTACAGCCGAGTTCACTGTGCATAATGTAGGGTTGCAACAGGCCCACGCTGTAACAATCAAAGCGGTCGCCGGTGTAGAGACGGCGGAGCAACCGGAAGTCGCGGTCCGGTCGGTAGTCGTTCATTTCGTAGAAGTTCCGACAGCCGCCGCGCAGGGCCGTGAGATCGTTGCGTTGCAATGCAACCGTACAGTACGCGTCGTCGGCATGGGCGTCAAGGCGCGCAAAGAGCGTGTCCAGTTCCTCATTCGCATAGCGCTCGCGATCAAAAACCGTTGCAAACTCCGCGCGATGCACGGACGATACGCGCAGGCTCCAGCCGTCCGAGCGTGATGATCCCGTGAGGTTTCCGAAGGCCGCGCAGTTCAAGCAGTACAGAGCCATGCCCGCAATGAAACGAGTCCGTAAACGCAACACATCTACCGGTATCCTGCGATGGATCGTGTGTGCAAGCCTTCCGATGATGTACGCCGGACTCATGGCGGCCTGCAATCCTGCCGCGGAGCCTGCAGACGACAACGCGACTTTCCTCGAAGAGCTGACCGTCGTCGATTTGCACAACGATCGTTCGTTCTTTTTGAGCGCGGCGCAAATTCCCTGGAAGGATTGCAGCCGCACACAAATCTGCGCGAGCCGCTACGCCCGCGATCAGTACGTCTTTTCCATCTTTCGGCCGCCGCTGCCGCTGTCCGGCGGGCGCTTTCGTCTCACGAACGCTCAAGCACAACGCATGAACGCGATGAGCCACCACGAGTATGTGCGGCACGCCATCGAGGAGTTGCGCAGTGCCTCGGGTCTGCCGGTACTGTACGATCGCGATGAGCGTGATGCGGGGCTGTTGTTCGGCATCGAAGGCGCTTTTTTGCTGAGTGACGGCCCGGGGCAACAGCCGCCGTCCATGGAACGCCTGGAAACGATGATCCGGGAACTAAAAAGCCTCGGCGTCGTTTACGTCGGCATCGTCTGGTCCAACGAAAACGCTTACGCCGGTGTCGCCGGCACGGATCGGGGGCTCACCGGGCGTGGGCGTAATCTCGTGCGTCTGTTGATCCGCCACGGTGTCCTCATCGACCTTTCCCACGCCTCGGATGCCGCGGTACAGGACGTCTACGAGCTCACCGGCGGCTATTATCCGCTGTTTTTCTCGCATTCTTCGGCGCGATCCGTATGTGATCATCCCCGCAACGTATCCGCGGCGCAGCTCCGCCTGGTTCGCGAGACGAACGGCCTCGTCGGCGTAAACTTCCACGTCCCATACATTAGCTGCGGGAAAACGGCCCGGCGCGGGGACGTGGTTCGACACATTCAGGCGATTGTGGACGGGGCCGGGGTCGAGCATGCGGCCTTCGGCGGCGATTTTGACGGGCTGATTCGCCTCCCCGAAGGTCTGGAAAGGCCCGCGGATGTGCGCCAACTCGCCGGAGAGCTGCTGGAGAGCGGATATAGCCGTACAGATGTCGAAAACATTGCGTTCCGGAACTTTCACCGGCTGCGTGATCGCATTCGTACGATTGACGAAGGTATTATAGCGGAAGAGTGATCTAGATTTCTACGCCGCGCCACTCCCCGGAACGAAACTTACGGCCGAAAATCAGCGAGAGCAGGGCGATCCACACCGCAATGCCCGACCAGAGCCCGGCCGAATCGTAGCCGAGATACACGCCGAAGAAGTAGGCCGTCGGCAGCATGATCATAAACGAACAGAAGGCGTACACCGCCAGCACCCAGTATACGATGCCCGCGCTGCGCAACGCCGCCGCCATGACCATATGATATCCGTCCGCGCCCTGCACGAGGGATACAATGATCAACGCGGGCAACGCTTCTGCGAGGACGCGGGCATCGTCCGTAAACGCCCACAAGAGCGGCCGTCCGAAGATAATAAACAGCATTCCCATGCCGGTCATAAGCAAGACCGCAAAGAGCGCCGCGCGCTGCACGCCGAAACGTGCCTCGCGATGCTTGCCGGCCGCCACGGCCTGGCCGAGAATCGTCGTGGCCGCCACCGAAAAACCGAAGCCGGGCATAAACGAAAGACTCAACAACGACACGATGATGCCCGTAACCGCGACGGAATTTGTGCTGATCATGTCCGCGAGCACGTAAAAGAGCGTGAATGACACATTCATGAGGAAGTTGTCGAGGGCCGGAGCAAAGCCGACGTAAGAAATTTCTCGAACAACGTTCCATTCGAAGCCGAAACCTGCGCGAATCGCCGAACGAAACGGTTGTTGAAACAAGAACACCAACTCGATCAACAAGCCAGGGATACTTGCCAGGCTCGATGCCATGGCCGCACCGTCCGTTCCATACGCGGAAAAGCCGAGATTGCCGTAAATCAGCACCCAATTGCCGAAAATATTCGCAATCATCGTCGCAACGGCGCCGTACAGCCCGATTTCGGTGCGTCCGGCACCGTCAAAGAAGGCGCGCACCACAAAAACGAGGAAATACGGCACAATTCCGAGAAAGCGAATGCGTACGAAGTCAATGGCGGTGCCGCTGTACTCTTCCTGACGGCTCAGTAACGCAATGATGCCTTCCGCATTCGCAACGGCGAACCATTGCACAATACCACCAATGAGCAGTGCGAGTATGATTCCCGTAACGAGAATACGTCCCGCGGCTGCGTAATTTGCCGCACCGAAACGCCGCGCCACGATGATTTGCACACCGAAGCTTGCGCCCATAAAAAACGCGAGGATCGCCCAGAAAACCATGCCGCCGAGACTCGTTGCAGCAAGTGCGGGCGCACCCAGACGACCGACCATCAAAGCGTCGGTTATCATGATCGCCGTTTGTGTGACCATTGCTGCCGTTACCGGCAATGAAATACGCCACACCAGCCGATTCAAAGGGCTCATGCGCACGAAACGATGCAGATCCATACGCCTGTCAGAAGATTTTGGAGCTCTATACTGTCACTCGAAAGAGATTAAGCGCGATGAACGTGGTAGTTTTTTACACGAACGGACGCAAACGCGAAGGTTGATTACACCGCTGTGATGCGTAACGCGCGCCGGAACATCTTTAGTCGGCGTAAGAAAAAAAGTTTTGAACTACGGCTCTTCCCATGCATCACTTGAGTCGATAAACGGTATCGAGATGAAGAAAAATATCGCAAAGGCGCGGTGTTTAAAATTTTTGTTGTAAAAAAATCCGGCATTTAGGAATATTATGTCTACTTGCGTTTTTGGGCGATTTTCGGCGCCGGAATCGGTCTTCGGATCGGGAAAGGACTCACGCGGAGAATGCGTCGGAAATGCAAAGTCGAAAGACTATGAGTTTTCCTTTAACAGCCGTAAACTCAGGAAAACAGGTGTAAAGCATGGCGAAGAAGAAAGCTAAGAAGAAGACCAAAAAGAAGGTCGCCAAGAAGAAGAAAAAGGTGACCAAAAAAAAGGCTAAGAAAAAAGCCAAAAAGAAGGCCAAGAAAAAGGCCAAAAAGAAAGTAAAGAAAAAAGCCAAAAAAAAGGCTAAGAAAAAGGCTAAAAAGAAAGCCAAGAAAAAAGCCAAAAAAAAGGCTAAGAAAAAGGCTAAAAAGAAAGCCAAGAAAAAAGCCAAAAAGAAGACCACGCGGAAGAAGACCGCAAGAAAATCACAGCCCGCAGCGGGCTCTCTGCTTTTCTAACGGTCGAAGCCGTGTTCTCGGCGTCGAACGGGTGCTGAGGAGACGTTTTTCGTCTTTTCGGCACCCCGTTTTCTTGCTTTCGGTGCGAGAAGTCTCTTCGAGGCAGCTTCATGCACCCATTTCGTTCCGTTTTTTCACTGATTACTGGAATCTTCGTGTTTCTGGCCGCTTGTGGTGGCAGTGAGGGCAACGAGGGTCATTCCGGTCCTTCCTCTCTCGATCGAATCTACACCATTACCCCGGTTGAACTGCGTCGGGAGCCCCGATCCTACGCCTTTGAGCAGGCTGTCCTGCTGGAATTCTCCTCCGATTTTCCGGAAATCCGTCTCTTTGAGTGGACTCGCGCGCAGAATCCACGGAGTTACCAGGCCGAACAGCGCGGTTTCTTCTATAGTTATCTACGCGGCTTTCGGGAAATGCCCGCCGCAGGCCCCGTTCCAATCCCCGAACAACCGGCCTACGGCGATGTCCGCAATCCCATTGATTCAGAACATCTCCGCGGATTCGGCGATCCGCGCTCCGGTTGGCGTCTGGAAGTCCGGGGCATGGGCCTTGAGATGGGGGCGTTCGGTCGTGACTATGAGGTCCAGGCCTCTCCCATGGGTCTATTGCGCACAGAAGAAAAGGGGCTCGCTGAGTATCGTGTTTATACGGGAGCCGCAGTGCGCCAGGATCGCGGCGAGCGCCACGGAGCTTTGCTCTGGTTCGAAAGCATGTATCTACCGGCGGTGAACCCGTTTGAGTCACTGGAGGTGGGGGCGGCGCTTACGGGCGGGCACACGCAGTTCTGGCTCTACGTTCCGAAGGTCCGTTCGGTTCTGTTTCTTGACATCGGTGAGAACGATGTACTCGCACCGCTCGTTGCGTTGAATACGGGCGTTCGTCTGGAAGTGAGCGACGAGGGCGGCCGCGTGCGCCAGCTGGAAGCACTGAGCCTGGACGTGAGTGATCGACGCGGGGATGAGCGTGGTGAGCGCTGGCCGGCAGCCTGGGAGGGCAGCATCGCAAGTGACGGTGAGTGCAAGACGACCCTCGAAGAGATCCACGGCACGAGTTTTTACAGCCTGGCGCGCGGTCGCTCCCGGCTGGCGTCATTGCGCGGCCGAATTGAGTGCGAGGGCGAGAGCTTTCGCGTCACGGGCTTTGCCCGCAGTTGGCCGGAACCCTGAATCATCATGCATTATGTTTATCTACACGGATTCTGTTCCGGAGCGCAATCCTACAAGGGCGTCTACTTTGCCGAACGCCTGGCCGAGCAGGGACATACCCTGCATCTGCCCGATCTAAACGACGGGGACTTCGAACATCTTACGATCAGTCGTGAATTGGAAGTGCTGCACCGCACGATCGAAGCACTGCCGCCGGGGGATGTGACGCTCTTTGGATCGTCTCTGGGCGGATTCGTTTCGTCGCTGTACGCCCGGGAGCATTCGCGCGTGAAGGCCCTGGTCTTGCTCGCCCCGGCCTTTCAGTTTCTGCGCCGGAACCTGCGCATTCGCGGAAAGCTGTTCTTCGATGAATGGGAACGCCGGGGCACGCGGGATTTTTATCACCACGCATACGACGAAGACCGGCCGCTGCACTACGGCATCGTCGAGGATGCGCAACAGTACGATGACATTCCCGTGGGGGAGCATCAAATCCCGGCGTTAATCCTGCAGGGACTCTACGACCAGGATGTTCCACCGGAAACCGCGATGGAGTATCATCGCCAGAATCGCGCTTCGGAGCTGGTGTTGTTGCACTCGGACCACCGGCTCACCGACGTCCTGGCCGTTCTCTGGCGCCATACCCGCGGTTTTCTGGGACTCTGATCCGCATATTTTTACTTTGCAGATTCCTGGTGCCGTGCCGTAGTCTACCGGCCATGACGGAACGCGAGCCTATCGATCTGCAAAAGCACCGCCTGGCGCGGGAGCTGGAGGGCGAACTGGGCGGTCTGTTCGGCATTGACCGGGCCGACATTGAAAGTGCGATTGAGCGGCTGTGGGGAGATATCTCCCGCGGCGAATACAATGAACGCGCCCGGTTGAATCGCATTCCCGAGTCCCTCCAGCGCGTGATCCATTGTCTGGACGTCGTTTACGAAAGCGCCCGGGCGGCGCTGCGTGACGAAGACGACGAAAGTTTCACCCACGTCCTGGAACTCGTCGAAAACTACCAGAAACGTATCTCTCGCCTCAGGAACGATCATTCCGATTGAACCGATCTCCATTTCTGTTCGTCGTACCAACGTATCGCGCCGCACAACGGTGCTCCCCCACGGAGGGGGGAAGGAGGTACGCTATGACCTTAATGCCATTGACGACCGTAAGTTCGGAGAACCGTCGCCGTCGTACGGCCGCGCGCCGCGGGCGTATAGATCGCTATCGTCGCCGCTACGACCGCTGGATGCGCCGCGTCCACCGGCTGGCCGTGGGCACCGCCGTTCTGTTGTGGCTGTCTCTTGCGGGAACGCTCCTCGTTTTCTTATCGTTGGAGTTGCGCCAGTGGTCCACGCTGCTCGCCCTCTTCGCCGCGTCTCTCGTGGGCCCGTACATCGTTTCAATGATTGTGGAGTCGGTCCTGGCCGGGATTGTCCGGGCCCTGTTCAAACCGTACGTACCCCACGCCGCCCGGTTGCGATAATCGGCGGCGTTTACTTCACCTCGTTCAATCCCCAATCATAGGACAGGTACTCCAGTTCCACGTTCCCCCGGTTCGCGCGGAGGTCTGTTTGCACGTCCGGGGCGAGGTACGGCAGGATCACATCGATGATCGCGGACTCCGGCGCCCCGGGATCCTTTACAAAATCTTCGCGGTACCAATCGAGAATCTTTGATACATACAGCGTACGGGATGTCGCGTCGTAGCGAGAGTAGCGCGGGTCACGCAGCCAGGCTTGCATTTGATCGTCGAGCTGTGCATCGAGGCGCGGGCCCTCGTAGGCTTCATGGCGGAGCGGCGGGCAACCGACGGACGCGCAATTGATGGCGCCGTGATGGCGAAAGTCCTGGTAGACCGGCCGCAGGATTTCGTGTTCCACATCGTCCAGGGTGTAGCGTTGGTCGTGAATGGGAAACTCCCAGGTCCGCCAGATCGTGCGGCCGAAAACGACGCCGAGGTAGAGGCTGCCGAACAAATGCAGCTCGTTGATGCTGTCCACGCGTTCGTTGTCGGCGATGAGCTTGAGGGTATGGGCGTTGTAGACGTTCAACCAGAAGGCGATGCGATCGTTGCCGTCCAGGGACGTCGGGTCCGTGGAGGCGAGTTGGGCGATGTAGTGTTCCAGGCGCGGATCCTCCTGGAGCGCGCCGTAGTCTTTCACAAAGCCATGCGCGAGGTGATCCTGCAGAAGTTCGGTAAACAGGGCGTGCCGATCGCCGATCGCGGAAGCAGGAGTAGCTGCGAGTGCGAGGAAGGCTCCGGCGAGGACGACGCGGATCAGGTGGGGCATGGGAATCTCCGCTGTTTTAGTAGGTTACTCACCGTGACGGTTACGCCGGGACCGAAATTTCCGCTGGATTTTCTCCGGTTTCTGGTTATCCTGAGTGTATGGCCTACATGGCAGTCGGTTCCAGGCAAATCCTCTTCTCGGACACCGCGGCCCCCGCCGCGTCCCGGGACGATATCCGCGAAGTCGCCAACGTCAGCGACAACACCCAGGCAGAAGCTTCTACACCCGCGGCCACCCCGCAGCCGGAAAACCAACCGGCCACGCCGCCGCCTGCCGCCCCGCCTGCCGCGGGCGATCCCGGTTTCAATCTCGACGTGTCCGCGTAAACCCGGAAACCCGTTACGAACCGCGGCTTTTGAACTACGGGAAAGTTTTTGTTTGTTCAAGCACGCCCCGAATCGTGGAATCTGGATTAAGACTTTTATGGGTACAACTGGTTCCAGCTCACGAGCGGAGGTCAGGCAGGGGAACATGGTAAGGCGGACCGGAACGGCGTCTTCGCCGCAAGAATCGCTATGGTAGCTGAGTCGCACAACCAGCGTCCGGGTCGAACGCAGCATACTTCACAAAACGAAACTCCACAACTCCCGCTCAGCTGTAGCCAAAAAAATGGCATTTCACGGTTGCGCAACTTACCTTGTGTGTCTCACGGCAACGTGAGCGAACCGCGACTCTTGAACTCCGGGTAAAGCTCGGGTGATTCGTAAACGCCCCGAATCTTGGTGTAAGTTGAGGCCAGTCTGGGTTAAGACTTGTATGGGTACAACTGGTTCCAGCTCACGAGCGGAGGTTATGCCGGGGAACGTGGTAAGGCGGACCGAAACGGCGTCTTCGCCGTAAGAAACGCTACGATATTCCGAACCGCACAACCAGCGTCCGGGTCGAGGCGGACAATCTCAGCAAAACGAATCACCACAACTCCCGCTTCGCTGTAGCCAAATCAACCACCCCTTCACGATTGCGCAACTTACCTTCTGTGTCTCACGGTAAACGCCACGAAACACAGCTCTTGAACTACCGGAAACGTTTTATTCGTTTGCACACGCCCCCGAATCGTGGTGTAAGTAGCGGCCAACGTAAATTAAGCCTTTTATGGGTACGGCTGGTTCCAGCTGACGCGCGGAGGTTATGCCGGGGAACGTGGTAAGGCGGACCGGAACGGCGTCTTCGCCGCAAGAAACGCAATGGTAGCCGCATCGTATAAGTGAGATTCAGAACTTCAGTGTGATCTCGTAACCCTGATGCTTGCGCATGTTGATGACGCGGTTGCCTTCGAAGATCAGATACTGCCCTTTGATGCCGAGCAATAGCCCGCTGATCTCCGATTCTTTATCGAAGCCGACGGACTTTACTTTTTCGGGATAGGACTTCACGGGATACTGGATCGCCGTCTTGCGGCCGCCCGCAACGGCGTACTGTTTCAGATCTGCCGGTAGCAGTTCGATGATTTTAGCTTTCGCGGCGAGGAGGTCGCGATCGGCGCGTTCGTCCTTCAGCATTTTGCGCCAGTCCGTGCGGTCGGTGAGATGTTTCTTGAGCGCGACCTCGATGAGCCCGGCCGTGTAACGATTCGGTGTCTTCGCGAGCGGCACGGCCGCGTGGGCCCCCTGATCGATCCAGCGCGTGGGAACCTGGCTGCCGCGGGTGATGCCGACCTTTACATCGCTCGAAAGCGCCAGGTAGACGACGTGTTCGACCAGGCAATGTTTCTTCGACCACTCCATGTCCCGGGATTCTCCTGCCTGGGCCCGGCAGAGCTCCGGACGCAGGACGCAGTCGCTCGTTTCCGGCGCCCTCTGGAAGCATGGATAGCAGTAACCCTGCGCAAAGGATTTGTTCGTTGCCCGGCCGCAACGAATGCAGTAGATCTTCCCACTGTAACTGAGGATGAGCGGCTTCTTCGAACCGACGGCCTTGTTCATTTCGAACTCCGCACTCTTGCGAACTTTGCCCACCCCCGCCGGTTGTTCCAGGGCCAGGGTGTAGCGGACCGGGTCCTTCGCGTTCTTGCGTTCGGTTTTCATTTTTCGGATGGTACCGGTGATTTGCATGATCGTCCTCGCATTCACGGGTGGGAACATCCGCGAATGCGAGGACAGAAGCCCGAAGCGCGCGGAGCGTCCAGAGTTTCTCAGGACGTCACGCGAAAACCGAGCGCAGGCGCTCGCGGGCCCCCCAGAGGATCACGGCTTCCGTCGTGAGCAGGAACGCTCCCATCACGTAGCCGGGCGGGTTGCGCGCGAGGAGCCAGAGATACGGGACGATGTTCGCGATGATCGGCAGCAACAGTAACGCGCCGGCGAGCCGGGTGCGCGGGAACAACAGCATTATCCCGCCCGCGATTTCGATCAGGCCGACGAAACGCCAGAGATAGCCGGTCGCAACGACGGCCGAAATAAAGAGCGATGCCTCCGGGCGTACCGGCGGCACCGGCATGAAGGCATAAAATTTGCTCGCGCCGTAGAGAATAAATAGCAGTGCCGCCGTCGTGGCGACGAATCCCGTGATGATCTTCATCGAAACCTCCTGGGTCCGCGCAGATTTAGTTGTGCGGACAAGTATTCAAGCGGGAAGTAGTTCATCATTTGATTGTCCGGGCAAGTAAAAAAATCCCGTGGCCTGAAAAAAGTTGTCAGGACAACCAGTTGGCCGTATTTCGGATCGTGGCCCTGCATCTAAACGACCAACCCGGCTATCTTCTCAACCGGACCGCGCTGCTCTTCCGGCGCGAGCTCCAGCGGGCCCTGCGCGAGTTTTCCGACATGACCCCGGAGCAGTGGCAGACGTTGAATACCCTCTGGCAGGCGCCGGATGGGCTGACGCCGACGGAAATCGCCGCCGTTACGCTCCAGGACCTCCCGTCCATTTCCCGGATGGTGGCGCGGATGGAAGAGAGCGGCTGGGTGGAACGGCAACGGCTGCCCGAGGACCGTCGTTCGTTTCGGCTGCGCCTGACCCGCCGGGGCCGAGAACTGGAACGCAAGATTCCGGCGCGCCTGCAAAATCACTTCGAACCCTATCTGGGCGCCCTGAGCGTCGAAGAGCGCCGGCAACTGGTGCACGCGCTGCGCAAACTTCGTTCCGCCCTGGGTGATTCTCTGTGATTCTCGTCCGGCAAAAAACTATTGCCACGTCTCCACGTTCCCGGAATGTTCTCCGCACGGCTCCACCGGGCTGGAATGTTCAAAATCTCACGTATGGCTGACAACTTTCAGATTCAACATTCTCTCGATCGCAGGGTTCCTGTCGTGCAACTCAAGGGAGAAATCACTTCTGAGGCGGAGGAAGCCCTGCTCGAATGTTACGATTCCATTCCCCGGGACAAGCTCGGGCACGTCGTCTTCGACTTCAGTGAGACGCAGTATATCAACTCGTCCGGCATTGCCGTTCTCATTCAGCTCATCCAGCGCGCCTCGGACTCCCGCTACAAAATCGAGTTTGCATCGCTGAGTCCGCACTTTCGCAAAGTCATGGATATCGTCGGTTTAACCGACTTCGTAAAAATCCACAACAGCCTGGAAGACGCCCTGGGTTGAAGGTCGGGGAGGGACGAACCAATTGGATTTCGTCTTTGCTTCGGATCACGTCTTCATTTCCGGGACCGGCATGCCCTGGTGGGCGCTGCTCTTTGTCGTTTTTCCCGTGGCCATCGGCGGCTTCGGCGTCTGGGTTCTTCGCAACAGCAAGCGTACCTGGTTCGGCATTGCCTGGCTCTCGTTCGCACTGACTTTTCTTTCAGCCGTGCCGGTCCTTCTGCAGATCTATACCGGCCTCAGCGTGAAGATCGATGCCGCCGCGCGCAGTGTCCACATCCGCGACGACTCCTCCGGCGAGACGGGCTTTGTGGCGGAGTTCGATGATTTTCCGGCCTACGGCAAACGTGTGATTGTGGAAACCGACGATGAGGGCAGACGTTCCACGACCTACGTCCTGGACCTCATGCATCGGAGCGGGGCGGCGGTGGAACTGGCGGAGCTTTCGAGCGAAGCGGAGTTTCAGGAAAAGCAAAAGCGCCTGAGCGAAGTCCTGGACCGGCCGCTGGTCGAGTCTCCGGCGGAGTTGCGCAGGCTCGGCGCGCGGTCTTCCGCCGCTGATATTACACCGCAGGATGTTTGCGCCGCGCAGTATGCCACGGTGCGGGCGAACTTGCAGAACGATGGAAGTTGCGTGCTCACCTGGAAGAATGCGTTCCCGGCCATGTTGCTTCCGGGACTGCTCCTGTGCATCACCGGCTTTCTATTTTTGATCGATCGTGTTCATGAACACGGCTGGTCCTGGTGGGCGCTCTTTCCGTTCGGCATCGTGGGTTTGCTGTTTTTCTCCATCGCCTACGCCGGCGTCCGGGATGCGTCCGCGAGTAGTTCGCTCGTGTTCTCCGACGCTGAGTTCCGCGCGTACACCGAGAGCAGTGTCTTCGGCCGCACCCTCGAAAGCTCGCTCCCCGTGGCTGAAGTGATCGTCGTGTCCGCTCGAATCTCGGACACCGCGTCGGAGATGGCGTTGATGGACCGGGAACTGCGCGCGCCGGCAAGCATCGGCGCCGTCTTCTCGGCGCTGAGCATCGATTACGTCCTGGTCTACACGAACGGCATGTCCGCGGCGGATGTCCTGCGCATTGCCGACTTTGCGGAACGCCGCCTCCCGCCGCGAGACTGGTAAATTCCCGTAACGTTACGGCGGATTTTTCCCGATGCTTTGAATGATGTTCGCGCGTTTTTCGGGAATCTTTCGCTGTATTGCCGCCGTGCTCACTACCACCCTGCTGGCCGGCTCCGCCGCCGCGCCCCTGGTCGAACTCCGGGCGCAGTCCGTGGTGATGCGCGCCCTTCCGGATCCGTACTATCCCCAGCAGCCCAAAGGGCAGTTGCGCTTGAACTATTACTATGATCGCACCGGGCGGTGGGTGAAATTCTCGGACTGGATTCCTTTTCAGCAGCGCAAGTGGTCGCCGCGACACTTAGAGGACTTTTACGAACTCTACGGTCTGCCCCATCATTACAAGACCGCCGAGGTCAAAGAGAGCATTTACTTTCTCGTGCAGGCCCTCACGCATCGTTTTCGCCATCCGCGCCACGCCCTGTGCAAGATCGAAAACGAACGCCAGTACCACAAGTACCGGCTCTTAATGTTCATGCAGATCAACTTACTGATCATGCGCATGTATCTGCGCCTGGGATCGCTCTACGACAAACGCCATCTTTACTTCCACGACCTGGACTTCGCCGACGACCTGGAGATTTCGTTCTTGATCGCGCGGACGTACTACCGCGAGGCGATTACCTACTGGAAACACGCGCAGAAATACGCCGACGAGGCCAACGAGTACCGCTTCGAACTGGATCTGCCCACCATCGAGAGCACGCGCTTCGAGATCGTCACCGGCGAGCTGGATTACGATCGCATCATCCAGCGGCATTTGTACAAGGTCGAGGCGAAGCTCGGTATGACCTCGGACTTTCTGGATCAGGAGGGGCGTCCGCGCCCGGTGAAGTCCGTGATGCAGGAAGACATCGAGGGCATGTACGACGAAAACTTCACCAGCGAACCCCTGGACCCGCCGGTGCTCGATCCCGAGTGGAAGGAGACGCCGTTGTTCGACGACGTCATCGACGAGGAGGGCCGGTAATCTCTTTGCCACAGAGGCACAGAGAGCACAGAGCATGGTATGATAAGTTTCAGCAGCAATGATGGTCGTCGTATCTTATCGCTCTTGCTCTGTGTCCTCTGTGCCTCTGTGGCCAATGGTTCTTCCACGAGCGCCGCGCCTTCGATCGCTCTGGACCACGACTTCTTAACCGCATATGATCTTTTCTTAAAGCGCTACGGGACCGGGCCGGTCGTCGACGTGCGCGAGGCCTCCACGAACGGCCAGGCCTGGGCGACCTTTCCGTATCCCACCGATCTCTACCCCGGCCCGCGGCCCGCGCCCGCCGGAGATCTCGCCTGGAACGAGGCGTTGTATCGGCGTGCGCTGAGTCAGTACGAGCGCGCTCTGGACGCCGTGAACGCCTTTCGCGAACGGGAACAGGAACTCAAAGACGAGCGCGAGAATCTACGCGAAGCGCTCTGGTGGAAACAGATCGACGCCGTGGATCGCATCGAGCGCGTGGAGCAGCGCGTTCGGGATCGTTATCATCGCGAGACTGCGCAGTACTTTCGCGGGACCTTCGAGTCGCTGGATCGCATCGATCGCGAGAGCCTCGATTCTTCGGAGCGGGTGGTCGAACTCCGCAAGCGCGCGTATCGATTGTATGCCGTCCACGAAATCGCCCTCGGCGGATTCACGCCGGCGCTGAAAGTACTCGAACGTTACCAGGACCTGCCGGGGGATCCCTCCGTACGCGAAGAATGGCCGTTGCACTATTATCTGAGCATGTGTTACGCCGCGCAGTTCCGCCGGGGGCGCGCTAACACCGGCGTAAGTGAAGTTACGCTGCGCGCCCTGCGCCGCCGGAAGAACATCCACAAACTGCGGGCCGTGGAACTGCGGCACGGCCGGAACTCCGAGGAATTCCGGCGCGTGTTCGCGGATGTGCGGCTTGAGGAACTGGGTTCGCCGCGGTCCGACTAAGACTTGTTCGGCTTGCGAACGCCGTCGATCGTCTCGCCGTTTTGCTCGGCCGGATCGCCTTCTTCATCGCGCTTCCACAACTGACCGAGCATCACCCAGGCAAAGCCGATCGAAGCCAGCACCAGGCCGGTGATCTGCGATTGGGTGAAGCCGTACCAGTGCCAGTTCTCGAAGTAGACCGCGGACGGATGCACGACGCGCATGTCGATGTGGTGCGAAAGCGACAACGTTTCGCCGTCCACCGTGTAGGTCGGTGCATCCAGGATCGGGATGACCGCGTCGTTCAGGCGCAGGAACTCCACCGAGAAACGGGCGAGGCCGTTGAAGATTAAGAACATCGCCACCATCATGCCGGGGCGGAAACGCTGATGTCGCACCCACAGCATCAAAAACAAAAAGAGACCGAAAGATAAAAGCGATTCGATCATGGGCGTGTTCCAGACGCGCACGCCGTCGGAGCACATGTACGGTAACTCCCAGGCCATGTTCGGATCGGTGCCGGCGCAACCACCGCCCTCCGGTCCGTAGACCATGGTGAGCAGGGGGATGTAGACGCCCGAGGCATGACCGAAGCAACCGTCCCCGCTGATCAAACAACCGAGGCGACCGATGGCATAACCCAGGGCCATGGAAGGCATGAACGCGTCGCCGTAACGCCAGATGGGAAACTTGTTCACCCGCAGATAGACCCAGATCGAAAGAAACGCGACGATGAAGCCGCCGTAAAAGACGAGGCCACCGCCGCTTAACAGGTTCTCCCAGAAACCTTCGATATCCGGGTCGTCTTCCCAGCGATTGCGCATGCCGCGCCAGGTGAAGAAGACGTAGTAGAACGTATTAAAAAAGCCCGTGTCCACGACCCAGATCTTATGCCAGATCTCGAAGACGAAGAAAATCTTCGAGCCAATGATGGCGCCGACGACGGCGATCAAGAGTGACCAGTCCGCCGCCTCGGGCTTGAGCCCGCGCCGATGCAGTTCTCGCGGCGCCAGGTACGAGGCCACGAGAAAGGCGATCATCAGCATAATGCTGTAAGTCGAGATGCCGGTTTTGCCGAGCAGCGTGAAGCCGCCGGGAAAGGGAATTTCACTAATCATATTGTTTCGTTACGGACGGCCCGCGCCGGCAGCGGAGTGCTCCGCCGCCTCCCGGCGCAGGGCTTCCACCTCTTCGATTTCTTTGGGAATGCTTTCGGTTATGACGACGGGAGTCTCGCCGCGGACCATGACGTCGTCTTCAATGCGGACGCCGATTCCGCGAAAGGCCTCCGGCGTCTTCGGATGATGCGGCAAAAAGTACAGGCCCGGTTCCACGGTGCAGACCATGCCGTCGGCGAACTTGCGCGGCTCACCTTTGTCGTAGTACGGGCCCAGATCATGCACGTCCATGCCCAGCCAGTGGCCGGTGCGGTGCATGTAGAACGGGGAGTAACTTTCATCCTCGATATGTTTGTCGAGGGGTATGCTGCGATCCAGTACGTTCATGTCGAGGAGCGATTGCGTAAGATCACGCACGGTGGCGTTATGCACTTCCACGAGGGATGAACCGGCGACGGTACGGGCGATGGCGTTTTTCTGCGCGTCGAGTACGGCCTGGTAGACGTCGCGCTGTTCCGGCGTGTAGCGATCCGAGACCGGCCAGGTGCGCGTGACGTCGGCGTTCATGAAGTCCTTCTCGGCACCGGCATCCACCAGGACCAGGTCGCCGGCCTGCATGGCGCGGTCGTTTTGAATGTGATGCAACACGCAGGCATTCGCGCCGGACGCAACGATGGAAGGATATCCCTCGGTACCACGATCCCGGCGGAAAGCGTACTGCAACATGGCTTCGAGTTCGTACTCGAAGGTACCCGGCTTTGCCGCGCGCATGATTTCCAGGTGTCCGTTCTCGGTGAGGCGGGCGCACTCTTCCAGGGCGGCGAGATCGAAGCTGTCTTTGATTAACCGCTGCTCATGTAAGATTACGCCCGGGTTCACGACGGTATCCGGGCCGTAGCTGCCCTTGCGGGAATTACGCATCACCCGATACGCCCGGGGTAGAATTTCGGCGTCGCGGTTCGGGTCTTCGCCGAAACGATAGTAGAGCGTGGCCTTGTCTTTGAGAAGTCCGGCCAGGCGCGCGCGGAACGCCTTGTAGGGCTTCACTTCTTTGATGCCCAGGGCTTCGGCCGCGTCGCAGGTGCTCAGCCGCGGCCCTTCCCAGGTTTCGCGCTGGCGGTTTTTCTTCGGAACGAAGAGCACCTCTTCCTTTTTTGTGAGGACGAGCACGGCGTCTTCTTCGTCGAAGCCCGTGAGATAAAAAAAGTCCGAGTCCTGGCGATAGCGAAAGTGCACGTCGTTGGAGCGAACGCGGGAGGGGGCCGTAAAGAACACGGCCACGCCGTCTTCGGGCAGGGCGGTCTGGAAAGCCTGGCGTCGCCGGGCAAAGCGGCGCAGCAGATCGTCGGAGTATCGCGCTGGGTTTGGCATGCAGTCAGGAAAGTAAAGATTCGTCGAAGGAACGATGCTACGAACTGCCGTCCGTTTTTTCGCCCCCGTTCGTCAGTTCCACAAAATATTTATAATTCCGGTGACTCCCGAGCACGATAATCGCCCCGGCCTCGCGGTCCCGGGCCATCTCCATCAGAGCTGCCGCGCAGCCGTCACCGCCTGGAAGTGCCGTGCAGCCCGGCAGCGGGGCGCAGTACTGCTCATCCACAATCATGGCCGACACGCCGAAATCCGCCGCGCGGACGGCTTCCGCGACGGGCCCTGGATTTCGATCCGCCAGCAGGCCGAGCACCACCAGACAGCGATCCGGCTCCGGCAGGTGATCGCGCAAACGCAAATCCCGCAGGCTGCGCCCCACGGCATCGGGAGTATGGGCGACATCGAAGTAGGCGCGCATGAGATTGCCGTGACGATCCGGTAACATCGTCTCCCGTTCTTCCAGCCGGCCCGGCGGCGGCGGCACATCCTGCTGTGCATTGAAGGCCTCGCGCAGGTGTCGGGCGATCCAGCGGGCGAAGCCGCGGTTGGTGGTCAGATAGTCCGCCGGTCCGGCGAGCACCGGTGGTTCGTAAAAGAAGGCCTCGGCGGCCGGGGCGTACCGGCGCATCTCCATGCGAATCGTGGCGCGGTCCAGTTCCGGCGCCGCCTGCGGTGCCACGAAGAATCGTGTGCAGTACGAAGAAGCGATGGCGAGTTTCTCACGCAAAATCTCCAGGTGCGTCCTGCCCAGGATTTCGGTGTGTTCGAGTTCGATCGGAGTGAGCACGACCGTCTCCGCCCGGGCGATGCGAGTGGCGTCGAAGCGCCCGCCCAGGCCGGCTTCGAAGATTTGCACGGGGCTCTTGCGTTCTTGAAAGACATGCACGGCCAATAGCGTCAGAATCTCAAAGTAACTGAGTTTCTCGTAATATTCACTGCCCAGAAGTTTGCGCAGTGTCTCCAGGCCGGCGACGGCGTCTTCGGCCGGGATCGGTAGACCGCCCATACGAATGCGTTCGAGCACATGGTGCAGATGCGGTGAGGTATAGAGACCCGCCGGCGCTGCGGCGAAGTGACTCAGGAACCAGGCGGTGGAGCCTTTGCCGTTCGAGCCGACGATGGAAATGCGCCGACCGTTTAACTGCGGCCAGAGTGTATGGGAAAGATCGAACAGCTCTTCCCGGGACGCCATGAGGCGCTCGCGATCAAAAACCCGCGTGCGTTCGGGGTTGATCCGCGCGTTCAGATCGGCGGTGAGAGTTTCGATTGCGCTGTGCATCCTTTTTTTTTACCACCGAGGTTCCGAGGACACCGAGGATTTTTCAGGGAGGGCAAACGCAGGCGGAGAGTCGTCAGGCAATGATTGCTCTCCACTTCTCTCGGTGTCCTCGGAGCCTCGGTGGTTGAATCAAGTCTTATTCCGCACGCTTGCGTAACGCTCCCAGCAACTCCTTCTCCATTAAGTTTTCCGGCGCGTTTTCGCCGGTGAAGAGTTCGAACTGCAGCACGGCCTGGTACAACAGCATCAAGTAACCCGGCACCGTTTTCGCGCCGCGCGCGGCGGCGTGTTGCAACAGCGGGGTGCGCATGGGATTGTAGACGATATCAAAGACGTAATGAAAGTCCTGCACGAAGCTGTCCGGCAGCGGCAATTCCTGATCGGCGCCTTTCATACCGAGCGGCGTTGTGTGAATGATCACATCGACGTCGCGCGGTTCGAGATCGCTGAAGTCCGTACCACGTACCAGCGTGGAGCGCTTGCGATGGCGAGTCTTCACCGCGTCGACGAACGACCTCAGCTTGCGCGGACTGCGGCCGGCAACGGTGAGCATGGCGGGGGATTCATCCAGCAACAACGCGTGGGCAATGGCCGTCGCCGATCCACCGTAGCCGAGCAGCAAAAAACGTCGCCCGCGCAAATCCGGGAGATGGACCTTCAGGGCACGCACGGCGCCGGGGCCGTCGGTGTTGTAGGCATGCAGCGTGTTGTTTTTTGGATTGCGGATGAGCGTATTTGCGGCGCCGCAGCATTCGGTGAGCGCGTCCGCACGATCGGCAGAGCGGGCGGCCCAGGCCTTGTGTGGAATCGTTACGGACAGCCCGTCGATGCCCAGGGTCAGCACGGCTTTTTTCAGCGCGGCGGTGGCTCGCTCCACGTCGAAGGGGACGTAGGCGGCGTTGATCTTACGCGCGACGAAGGCGGCGTTGTGGATGAGCGGGCTGAGGCTGTGGCCCGTAGGATGACCCAGGATGCCGAAGAGCCGCGTATTGCCGTCAATCGGTACCATAGAGCCGTGCGCTAATCCTTTGGTACGAGTACGTTCGGTGTAAATGCATTATTTGTTACGACAGAAAGTGCGTTCGAAAAAGAAGTGGTTGTCGTAATACTCTGCAAACAATTCGTGGAGCGTCTATGCCGTCGAGTTCGATTTTCGTCGATTTCCTGGTCTATGTGCTCATCGGTTCCGTGGCCGCCTGGTTTTTCTATCACCATCGCCGCCGCGACCTGCTGGGCGGATTCTGGGGCGGCCTGGTTATCGGCATCGTCGGAGCCATCCTCATCGCCTGGGCGGCCGGTCTCTTCAACCTCTGGTTCCGCCGCTTTGTGGACTGGCTCATGAGCCCCGAGTTCGGTTCGTTCCGCATTAACGTAAACATGATCGCCGCGCTGATCGGTGCCTTCCTGTTCGTCTACATTCTGAACCTCATCAATCACAACAAAGAACGCCGGCACTGAGGGACTCAGCTTCTGGTTTGTCAACACCGAGGACCGAGGGGCCGAGGGGAAGATGTGAGGGTTGGCGTAGACTGCGCGCGTGCAGGCGAAGTGAGCTTTCATTCGTCTGATCAAGAAAACTAAAACCACGCATTGCCCGAACACGCTCCACCACGACCACTCTCCCAAAAAAACTCGGTACCCGGTCCTCGGTGTAAAAAATGATCTTCCGTTCGCCCGCACCGAACGTATTTTTAACACCGGAAGGCTCATCTTTTTTTCTCGATGGCCGATGCGTTTAAACAGATCGCAATCACCGCATTGCAGGAGTTTTCATCATGCCCGCACCGCCCGTAATGGATCTCGGTTCCGGGGTTAACACCCAGGATACCATCAACAAGCTCATGGAGCTGGAGCGTATTCCGATCCAGCGCCTGCAGCAGGAGAACAGCCTTAACGAGATTCGCATCAAGGCCCTGGAAGAGGTCCGCAACCGTACGACGCTGCTCGCCGATCGCTCCCGCAAGCTCTACTCTTTCGCCGGGGCTTTCGCGGACAAACAGATCGTTTCTTCCGACCCGGGCGCCATTACGGGCCAGGCGTCGCCGTCGGCCGAGGCCGGCAAAGAAGAGATCGAGATCGTGCAACTCGCCGCGCGCCACCAGATCCATTCGAACCCGGTGTCCCTCGACGATCAACTGCCGGCTTCGCGCTTCGTCATCGCCGCCGGAGACAAGCGGCGGGAAATCGACTTCGAAGGCGGCGACATCCGGCGCCTGCTCGAAACCATCAAACGCGAGTCGGACGGCGTCGTGGAAACCGCGGCCGGCGTAAACACCGACGCCGCGCACATGCTGATCAGCCTGCGCTCAGCGGTGAACGGCGAGAAGGGTCGCTTTACGTTCGAAGATCCGAACGGCCTCCTGCGCCGCATCGGCCTGGTGGGCGAGGGCGCGGCGGAGCTCCCCGAAAAAGAACTCAAGATCGATCGCGGTGAACTGAGCCGCGAAGCTGGTGAGAACAATCCAGAGTCGTTGCAGTATCGTCTGTTGACCGCCGGTCGTGGTGTGGAACTCGAAGGCAACGGAGCCGTGCGTTTTCAGGATCCGTCCCTGGCCGGAGAGAGCGGTACGCTGCGTATCAAACTCGAGGCCCTGAGTGCCCCCGAAAAAACGCCGGAGCAGCAGGCGACGTCGGAAGACGAGGCCCGGAAAGACCCGGCCGCCGCAGAGGAAACGGCAAAACGCGAGAGCGTGGAGGTCGGCCCGGCCATCGTCGTAAGTGTCGGTGATGTGGAGCTACGGGGCGGAAGCATTGAACGCAAGCGTGTACTCACCGACGAGGACGCAAACCGCGGAAAACCGGAGCAAAGCGAAAAACAACCGGAAGCCGCGAAGGATCCGCAGCCGCAAGACGACGGCCTCGCGCGATTTCTAAAAATGGGCGTCGGTGCCGTTTACAAAGAAAACGGTCAGGAAGTTCGCAAAGAAGTCGTGCAATCCGTGGAACTGCCGGCGAACAATGCCCGGAGCGAAGGCAAAGAGATCAGCATCGATCTGGCTCAGCTCACCGGCGGCAAACCGGTCGAAGCGTTGTACTTCTTTCAACCGGAAGGCGGCCGCGGTCGTTTCGCCGATCTGAAACTGCAACCGAAGCCGTCGTCAGAAGGTCGCCTTGGAGCGCAGCACGAGACCAGCCCGGCCCAGGACGCCATCGTTAAGGTCAACGGCATCGAAGTGCGCCGCTCGCAGAATAAAGCCATCACCGATATGATCCAGGGGCTCAGCCTCGATCTCAACCGCACGACGAAAGGTCCGGTGACGATCAACGTCGAAACGAACACCGAGGACGTCGTGACGCAGATCAAAGAGTGGGTCGACACCTACAATGAATTGATGTTGTTTCTCCGCGAGAACTCGCGGACGGACGGTGAAAAGTTCGTGCCGCCGGTCGCCGGGGACGACAACAAGAATCGTCCGTCTCCCGCGGAGCAGCAGGGCATCTTCGCCTCCGACTCCACCGTGCGCCAGTTGATCACGACGTTGCGTTCCCAGGTGGCCCTGGCGTATCCGTCGGCGACGAAGCCGTCGTATCGTGTGCTCGCGGACATCGGCATCACCACCGGCGGTGTCGGCGCGAAGTGGGAGGACATCCAGTACGGTTTCCTGCAACTCGACGAGAAGCGATTGAACGAAGCGTTGAACGAAAACCCGCGCGCCGTAAAAGAACTCTTCGCCTCCGATACGAACGAGGATCAGATCCCCGACAACGGCGTGGCCGTCAGCCTGGAGAAACAGCTCCAACCGTACAACCGCGGCGCCGGCGGACTCATCTCATCCCGCGTGAACATGTTGCGCGAGACCATCGACAACAACAAGGACGAGATGGCCCGCAAAGAGGATAAGCTGGCCGACAAACGCCAGAACCTGCGGGAACGGTTCGGTCGCATGGAACGTGCCGTGCACCAGAACCGCGCCATGGGCAACTATCTCAAGCGCAACACGCCGTCACAATAGGGGCGGCGTGGCAGACGCAAGAGCGCGGCAAGATGTAAAACTCCTTCGGGCGCATCGCCGCGAGTGTAGCGACTCGCCTTGCGCGAAGACAAAAGAACCGCAGTTTTTTCTTAAGAATATCCGTCGAATCCCGATATCATAAACAAGATCAACCCCGGAGCGGGACCATGCAGATTTACGTCAACGAACAAGAACTCGACGCCGAACTGACCGGCGAACAAAACCTCGAACAAATCTACAGCGCAGTGAGCGAGTGGATCGCGAACAACAACCGCTACATATTGTCCATGCGCGTGAACTCCGAGGACGTGGCGTTGTCCGCGCTGGAAGAAATCGGCATGGACGGAGTCGACCGGGTGGACTTCTACGTCGGCGACGAACTGGACATGGTCCTCACGACCCTGCACGAACTGGACCGCTACGTCGATCAAATCGGCACGACGCTCTACGAACTCGAAACCGTCTCCGAAGCGGACGCCATGAATCTCCGCGAGGGCATGCAGTGGATCCGGCAGATCTTAACGTCATTTTCTTCGATCTTAAACCTGGACCTGAGCTCCATGAGCGTACTCGTCCCCGGTTCCCAGGGCTCCGAGGCCATCGATCGTATTCTGGAACGCCTGGAAAAACGGGTGGAGCAGTTTTTCGAACACAACCAGCGCGACGCCATCGAAGACTTTCTCGAAGATTTGCGTTCTTTTAAGTTCTTCGTCATGAAGCTCGGTCTGCAACTGCGGACCATGAACGCGCGTACTGAAGAGCTCACGGAGATGGTGGAGCGTTTCGAAAAAGAAATCCCGCAACTCATCGAGGGCGTGGTTTCAATCAACGAGGGCTTCAACGCCGGCAAAGATTTCACCGCGCTGGAAACCCTGGATCGCATTACCGAGCGGCTCAACGAATACGTTTCCGCGCTCTTCGCCCTGGACTACCAGCTCCGCCGGGCCGGCAAACGTACGCTGAACGATCTGGAAGTGGGCGACACGACCTTCCAGGCCGTCGCCACCGATCTTACGAATCTGTTGAAAGATCTTTCGTCCGCCCTGGAAGAAAACGACATCGTGGCTACCGGCGACATCCTCGAGTACGAGCTCACCGAGAAGCTGGAAATGCTCCGGCCGTATCTGACGGAAATCCGTCAATTCGTGCTTGCCAGCGAATAGATAGCGGGGCCACGCTCCCCGCGTGCCCCTGCTGCCGCGTCTGCTTAAGACCTTCTACCGCACCGGACTGCCGTACCTGCCCGTGGTCTCTGTCCCCGGGGCGGAGGACGCGGACGGCGCATCCGCCGCAGGCACGGCCCGGCTGATCCTC
Organism: Leptonemataceae bacterium; assembly: GCA_965227295.1. Classification (GTDB taxonomy): domain Bacteria; phylum Spirochaetota; class Leptospiria; order Leptospirales; family Leptonemataceae; genus JANSYA01. Next base: position 3,607,777 of record OZ245742.1, read on the forward strand.
TCCGGCTTTCTGTCCCGCTCCCGCGTGGATCGCCTCATGGCCGATCTGGACCGCGCACGGCTGGAGTACGATCACATCCCCGACGATCTGCTCGTGCGGGACTACGTTCCGGAGGGCGCGCTCAAGTTCTCCGGTCCCCAGGTTCCCGTCTTCGATGCCGCCGGGCAGCAGTTAGCGAACTGGGACGAGCCGCAGTTGCTGAAAGCCGTGGCGGAGTTCCGCGAGCGCCTGAAGTCCGCCGGCAACGAACCGCACTTTGAAAAGAACACACGCCCCGGCCTCGATACGGATGCCGTTCCGGAGAATGCACCGATCGTGCAGGATCGCTCTGACGCGGCGCGCTGGCTCGGCGAACTGTTGCTTGCGGCCTTGCCCTACGCGCTCTTCGCCACGGACCTTCAGGGCAACACGCTCTTTTACAACGAAAGGTTCGCCGAACGCATCTTAGCAAAGGGGCCGCTCAAGAACTCCATCCGCCTGGCGGAGAGTTACTTCACCGAACTCACGCGCACGCTGCTCGCGCGCTCTTTCGAACGCGATCCCATGCGTGAATTGAGAGACCGGCTCTCCGCGTACAGTACGGAACTGGGACTGCGCATCCGCGTGCTGAATCTCGAAGACGAAGGCCGCATTCACGGCTACCTCTATCTCTTTCACGACACCGGCGAAAGCGAACTCTTTCACGAACTGGAAGATCGAAACGCCCAGGGCCAGGGCCTGGAAGACATCCTGGAAGACGTGGAGGGTCAGTTCATTCATCTCATGCTCACGAAGCACGGGCAGAACGTTTCGCATACCGCGAAGGCGCTGAAGATCAAACGCTCCACGTTGCAGAACAAGATCAAACGCCTGGACATCGACAACAAGTACGGCCGGCGCATCGAAGGTCCGATTCGCCGGCGGCGGCGTACGGCGCGGGAACTCGAACGATTGCGCAAGGCCGAAGAGGAGCAAAAGGCCGCCGGTTTCAGCGAACTCACGCGACGTGAAACCGAAGCCGCGCCGGAAAAAACGGAGAGCGTCGCGCCGCCGAAGGATCTGTCCCGGACCGCCGCGGCGAATCTCCAGCGGGCCGTGGCCGGTCGTAAGGCCGGTGCGAAGAAAGCCGTGAAAAAAGCGGCCAAACAAGTCGCGAAAAAAACAGCGAAGAAAACGGCTAAGAAGTCCGCAAAGAAACCAGCGGCGAAGGCAGCGCAGAAATCCGCCAGGAAAGCGGCCAAAAAAGCCGCACAGAAAACCGCGCGCAAAGCGGCAAAGAAATCGAACCGCGCGACGAAAAAGAAACGTTCCTGAAACTTCGTTGCCAGCGAAATCCCGGTTCTTAAAATCGTGCGCCGAAAAAGAGCGCCGCACAATCACACATGGCGCGCCGGAGAGGTTTCATGCAACGCAACACGCTATTGATCATCGCCGCGGGGGTGATCGCCATTCTACTTGTTTTTTTGATTCTCGTCCTCGGCGGCGAGGACGGTTCGCGGAGCGCGGACGAGGACTTCATGGGATCGCAAGACGATCCGACGCAGTTTACGCCGGACGAGGGCAAGGGGGAGGGCGAGTCCGCGTTCAATATTCCGCCCACCGATCCCGTGGAACGCCTGGAGCGCTATCGCCGTTGGGCCGTGTATCCGCCGTTCAGTCGGCCGCTGCATGCCGGCCAGGTCGATCTCATCGATCCCTACAACGCCGAACGCCCGCCGCTGGGCGTCGTTAAAACGCCGGCGCAGGATTGCCAGCGGACGGCGGACGGCGGCCTGGAATGTGCCCGCCAACCGGAAATGAGCGACGTGATCTGCGATCTGGAATCCGAGGCGAGCATCTCCGTGGGCCGCGACGACTTTCGAGTATTCTTTAACTGTACGAATCCGAAGGGCGAACAACTCACGCCGCCGCAAATCGAGGCGAAGGTCTATCGCGTGCTCTTCGGCAAACAGTACGGATCCCTGCCGCCGGTCTTTGTCGGCGATGACGGTGAGAACGGCGACGTCACCGCGAAAGACGGCATCACCACGATCGTCGTGCGACCCACCGCGCAGGACTGGGGCCAGATGTACGTCGAGGTCGATGCAAAAGTCGGCGACCTCGAGCACAACCAGCGCGTGGGCTGGTTCTCCACGCCGCATACCGTCGCCGAATTCGCGGGCAAACCCTCGGAGTCCATTCGCGACGGCAATCTCGTGGTGAGTGTTCCCGTCAACGTGCAGAAGAAAGGATACTACGAGTTCCAGGCCAACCTGCAGGAGCAGGGCGGCGAACAACGCTGGATCGCCAGCGCGACCTGGGAGGGCGATCTGCCGGCCGGGAACGCCGTGGTGGAGTTCACGTTCTGGGGCAAGATCATCCGCGACGCGGAAGCCGACGGTCCCTATGTCGTGCGAGAAATTCGCGGCAAACGCCACAACTCACCGGTTTCTCCGTCCATGGTGGAAAAATCCCGTCGCGAAGGGACGCCGATCCCGGAAGTGCAACACACGGAACCGATCTGGGAATTCGTGAAACCCTACGGCGAGGTCTACGAGACCCAGGCCTATACCGCATCGCAGTTTTCGGAAGCGGAGTGGGATAGCGAGGAGAAACGCCAGCGACTGCAATTCCTGGAAGCGCAGGTTCAGTAATACCGATTTTAACCGACGAGGCTCGGTGGTCCATTTTCCGGGCGCACGAGAGTTTTTCCCTTGCACATACTGGAAGGTATGTTCTCGCTGACCATATACAAACAAAAAACATTAGATAAGAGGTTGAGTACAATGCGAAAATATCTAACACCGGTCGCGCTTGCGGCGATCCTTACAATTCCGCTGCTCGAAATCGACGCGCGTCGGAGCCCTCCGCCCCCGCCGCCGGCTACGAACCCGTCGAGCAATGTCTACAATCTGCTCCTGCACGGCCGTTCCAGTGAGGACCACTGTGTTCCGGTTTCCGGCGTGAACAGCGCCACAAACGACAAGAACGGCTATTGGAGCGATGCCAATCTTTCCGGACTCTCCAATGTTCGCTACATCGGCTTCGTCGGCACGCGGAACGGCGGCGCCTACAGCTGGGAGAACTGCGGAGCGCAGCGTCAGTTGCACGATGCCCTGCGGACCTTCTGCACCGGCGGCAAAAAATGCAATCTTTACACGCACTCCACGGGCGGGCTCGTGGCCGCGTACTACTTCTATCGCAGCGGCCGCAGCGGTCTGAACATCCTGGATGTCCGTCTCATGGCGAACGCATCCGGCGGCTCTGAGCTCGCGGACATCTCGTCGCGCTACCTGCGCTGGCTCGGATTTACGCCGGCTTACGTGCGCAATCTCGACGAAAGCGTAAGCACGAGCGGCGCGCGGACCTGGAACCACAACGACACCGCCGGTCTTACGCTGGATCTGACCTCCGGCCAGGGCTCCGACTATCTCAAGCTCACGTCTCCCTTTCTGCCGGGCATTGACGACGGCGTACTTGCAAACCACACGCTCTGCGGCGTGAACCGGGTCACGAAAGTGGATCGTTCCTGCCCGAACGGCAGCGGTTCATTCAGTGAGTCCTATCGCTGCGGATTCCTGTGGCTGAAGAAATGCCACCGCACGCACCATCGCTGGAGCGGGTACAACACCGTGCTTATGCGGAAGAAAGACACGCACGGCGATGCGAAAGAGCATTACCGTTAAAGAGTTTTTTCACTCCGAGGACCGAGGTACCGAGTAAAAGAATCCCGAGAGCGAACTTAGCCTGGACGCGTTCCAGCTACGTTCTCCCTCCCGGAAGACCTCGGTGGCTCGGTCCTCGGAGTTGATTCTTCTTCCCTCCGCTAACAATCTCATAACCTTCCCGTTTCTGTTTTCTCCTTGCAATCGCCGACCGTATTGGTTAGAATTGGCAAGATACTCTATAAACATACAGTAGTATCATCAATATCTATAGGAGAGTTCATTATGCGAAGAGTACTACCTCTTGCTATCATTGCCGTATTCGCAGCCGGTGTTGCCACCGAGGTAACTGCGAACAAAACCCCGCCGCCGCCTCCGAGCACCAGCAGCAGCCCGGTCTACAATCTGCTCATACACGGTCGTTCCAGTGAAGATCACTGCGTACCGGTCAGCGGCGTAAACAGCGCCACGTCCGACAAGAACGGCTACTGGAGCGACGCGAACCTTTCGGGTCTTTCCAACGTGCGTTACATCGGCTTCATCGGCACGCGCAACGGCGGCGCCTACAGCTGGGAGAACTGCGGCGCGCAGCGTCAGTTTCATAACGCCCTGCAAACGTTCTGCACCGGCGGCAACCAGTGCAAAATCTACACGCACTCGACCGGTGGTCTGGTCGCCGCTTATTACTTCTACAACAGCGGCGCAAGCGGTCTGAACATCCTGGACGTGCGCCTCATGGCCAACGCCTCGGGTGGATCGGAACTGGCCGACATTTCTTCGGACTATCTTTCATGGCTGGGCTTTACGCCGGCATACGTGAAGAACCTGGATGAGAGCGTCAGCACCAGCGGCGCGCGCACCTGGAACCACAACGACACGGCCGGTCTCACGCTGGACCTTACGTCCGGCGAGTCTTCGGATTATCTCGGCGTAACGTCTCCGTTCCTGCCGGGCCACGACGACGGCGTGCTCGCAAACCACACGCTGTGCGGTGTCAACAAAGTCGCTGACGTGGATCGTTCCTGCCCGAACGGCAGTGGCTCATTCACCGAATCCTACGGCTGCGGTTTTCTCTGGCTGTCCACGTGCTCGAAGACGCACCATCGCTGGAGCGGGTACAACACCGTGCTCATGCGGAGCGGCGACACGCACGGAGATGCGAAAGAGCATTACTGATCGTTGAGATCCTGAGAAAGTAAACGACTCCGAGGATCAAGGTACAACTGGGTACCTCGGTCCTCGGAGTTCATCTTAAAGTGATTTACGTCGCCCGCCGCCGAACTACATTGCGGCGATGCGTCCTCGAATCTTCCTGCCGTTCCTGATCCTCGCATCCCTCCACTGCGCGCTTATGTACTCCGATCGCGGCAAGTGGCTCAACCCCGCGTTCATTCCACATACCGGCAAACACGGCGCCTTCGCCGAAGTCCTCATGTCGTACGAAAGCCGGGCCTCCTGGGTTCCCTGGAATACTACGGCGGTGAGCCGGAACTATCAAACGACCATCTGGATGACTCCGTTGCGCGCGACGGGTGCTAAACCACAACTCGGCGAACGTTACGCCCTGGCGCAGTACGACGGCTGGACCTTGAATACCTCGCTCTACGCCGCGCACTCGGCTCTGAGCCAGGGCGATGCCGACTTCCTCGTGGCTCTGCGCGGCACGGATGATTCGCCGGGCGGAGAGCAGCGCGAGGTTGTTTTTATTCCGCTCACGGCATCGGTGGAGGATGCGGCTTTACCGGTCGACCCCTCGTTTACTCACCAGGCCGCCGCGGGCGAGTACCTTCTCGCGGCGATTCCAGCCCCGGGACAGCCGGTCATTGCGGTCTTTCTCACGCGTTCCACGCTCGATGATCGCGAGGGCAAGCTCCTCCTCGATTTTCGCGAACTGAACGATCACGGGACGGAGAGCATTCGCCGCCTGGAGATAGACTGGGAAGGCGATCCCGGAATGCCGGATGTGGCCTGGTCCCGGGACGGGCGGCGCATCTTCCTGAAATTGTACCGGAACATCGTGGTCGTGGAGCTGAACGCCGGCGGGGCCCGACCGGCGCGGAGCTTTCCGCAGTGCTTCTATCCGACGGCCTCGGGCAAAGACATCAGCGACGACGGCTGGCAGCTCCTCCGTGGCGGCTATGACCCGGGCGAGCCCGAAGCGGTCCGCTACAATCTGGCGCGCGTGGACGGATGGCGGTCCTTTGAAAAGGTTGCGATGATATCCGACGTCGATCAAATCGGTTATGGCTGCCGATAGCGAAGATCGCTACGCACAGCTTTCGGGCAACCTGCGCCGGGATCTGGGGGTGGAGCATCGCTATGATCCGCCGATCGTGCTTGCTCCGGACCCCTCCCTGGAAGCCGGGGCCCGTCGGGCCTTCACGGCCATGCTGCCGCATCCTCCCAACGGGGACGCGGAAGATCAGGCCTTCTTCTACAAATTGAAAGATGGCCGCATCGCCGCTTACTTTAATCGCTGCACGCATGTCTCCATTCCGATGGACTTCGATGATGGGGAATTCCTGGACAGAGACGGCTTCATCATTTGTCGTCTGCATGGGGCTCGCTACGAACTCGAAACCGGACTGCGCTGTCTGGGCCCGGCGCCCACAAATCTTACCCGCATTGTCTGTGAAGAAGGCGACGACGGTCGTCTAATCGTCTACGGTTGGGAAAAGGTCCGCTGAAGTCGGACGGAGGATTGTATGATTTTATCCGGAGAAAACGCCGCTCTACTCGAAGAAATCTACGCGCGCTTCCTGGAGGATCCGCGCTCGGTAGAGCCGGAGTGGGCCCGTTACTTCAGCGAACTGGAAACCGGCAACGGGGCCGCGGCGCCTTCCACGGGAAACGGTCGCCGGCCGGCGATGATGCCGCAGCCGGGCTCCGCCTCCGACGCGGGCTATGCGCAGCAGGTGTCCGTGCGCAATCTCATTGCTTCGTACCGGCGATTCGGTCATCTCGCCGCGAACCTCGACCCGCTGGGCCTTGCGGAACGTCAGCGGGACCTCTTGCAACTTTCCCTCTACGGCCTGGATGAGGGGGATCGTAACTCCAGCTTCGTCACCGACGTGCAAACATTACGTTCGGCAAAGTTAAAGGACATTATCGATCATTACGAACGATCCTACTGCGGCACCATCGGCTTTGAATTCGAGTACATTCGCAATACCGAGGAGCGTGACTGGTTGGAGCGCACCGTGGAGTCGGCCGAATTCTGGGAGCCGCTGGAAACCGGAGTGAAACTGCGCCTCTTCGAGAAACTCTTCCAGGCGGAGTACTTCGAGAAATTTCTGGCGCAGAAGTACGTCGGTAAGAAGCGATTCTCCATCGAAGGCGTCGAGTCCATGATCCCGTTGATGGATACGATGATCGAAGAAGCCGGGGCCCAGGAAATCGAGGGGATCGTCATCGGCATGGCGCACCGCGGTCGATTGAACGTGCTCGTAAACATCATGGAGAAACCGGCCGGGGTGATCTTCGCGGAGTTCGAAGAAAAGTACAATCCCGAGACCATGGACTACGCCGATGTGAAGTACCACCTCGGCCACTCATTCCCGAAAATGACGCGCTCCCAGAACGAGGTCCATCTTTCGTTAGCTTTTAATCCGTCGCACTTAGAAGCCGTGGATCCGGTGGTCATGGGTTCCGTGCGCGCCCGTCAGGCCCTGCGTGGAGATTACGAGCGCCGTCGGGTCATGCCTGTCATGATCCACGGTGACGCCGCGTTCATGGGGCAGGGCGTCGTCGCTGAAACGCTGAACCTGTGCAATCTCGACGGCTATACGGTCGGCGGGTCTTTTCACATCATCGCCAACAACCAGATCGGTTTTACGACGCTGCCGCCGGAGTCACGTTCCACGGAGTACGCCTCGGATCTCGCCAAGGGCTTCCAGATACCGATCTTCCACGTGAACGCCGACGATCCGGAGGCGGTTTTCCGGGCGACGCGCCTGGCCATGGACTATCGCGCGCGTTTTCAGAAAGACGTCATCGTGGACCTCATCGGCTATCGTCGCCTGGGCCACAACGAAACCGACGAGCCGGCCTTCACCCAGCCGCTCATGTACGATACGATCAAGAAACATAAGACGTCCGCTAAGATCTACGAAGAAAAACTTACGGCAGACACGGACGTGGCCGACGAGGACCTGGAGTTCATCATCAACGGATCGAAGTCCGGACTGGAGGCCTCGTTTCAGCGCGCCCGGGAACGCGATACGAAGATGCGGGTCGATACCATGCGCGGTCGCTGGGCGGATTTTTCCATGGAGTCCCTGGATTCGCAGCCGCAGACGAAGCTTCTGGCCGAACAACTGGAACGGGTCTACCGGACTCTCTCCACGGTACCGGACGACTTCCATCTGCATTCGAAGCTGAAGCGACTCCTGGACAACCGGCAGAAGATGTGGTCCGGCGAGACTTTGATCGATTGGGGGTTCGCCGAGGCCCTGGCTTACGGCTCCATCCTGGAAAACGGCTTCAACATTCGCATGTCCGGCCAGGACGCGAAACGCGGCACGTTCTCTCATCGGCACGCGGTCTTCGTGGATACGGAGGATGGCCACGAGTACGTGCAATTGAATCACATCTCGGACAACCAGGGCCAACTGGAAATTGTAAACTCGCCGCTCTCGGAGTACGCGGTGCTGGGCTTCGAATTCGGCTACTCCCTCGCCGATCCGAAGTCCCTGGTCATCTGGGAGGCGCAGTTCGGAGATTTCGTAAACAGCGCGCAGATCATGATCGATCAGTTCATCTCCAGTTCCGAAACAAAGTGGCGACGCATGAGCGGTCTCGTAATGCTGCTCCCCCACGGATACGAGGGCCAGGGGCCGGAGCACAGCTCGGCGCGCCTGGAAAGATTTCTACAGCTTTGTTCCCAGGAAAACATGCAGGTCTGCAACTGCACTACGCCGGCGCAGTTCTTTCATCTCATTCGCCGCCAGCATTTGCGCCGCTACCGCAAGCCGTTGATCGTAATGTCTCCCAAAAGTTTGTTACGCCTGGCCGACGCCGGTAGCACGCTGGAAGATCTCGGGAAGGGCATCTTTCGTGAAGTCCTGCACGACCACCACATCGATGCAGCGCAGGTCAAACGCGTCCTCTTTTGTTCGGGGAAGGTCTTCTACGATCTGCGCAACGAACGCAACGAAAAGAAGCGCACCGACGTGGCCATCGTTCGCGTGGAGCAGTTGTACCCGTTTCCCGCGGACGACGTGAAGGGCGCCATCCAGAACTACAAGAACGCAAAAGATTTTCTCTGGGTCCAGGAGGAGCCGCAAAACCAGGGCGCCTGGTATTACATCCGGGATCGCCTGCACGCGCAGTTACCGGGCAACGCGAAGTTCGAATGCGTCGCCCGTCCCGAATCCTCCAGCCCCGCCGCGGGACTCGTTACGTTGCACAAGGCGGAACTGGAAACGCTGCTCAAGGATGCACTGGGTTAATATAGTAAGAAGACATGGGGCTGCGTGTGTACATCTCGACGGCGGGGCGTGCGTGCGTCGTGTGCCTCGCTGTCTGCGTGCATTCGCACTGTTTCTACGCCCATCCGCTGACGGGCATCACCGGCGATGATTCCGGCGGCGACGATCTTTCCGCCCTGGCATTGCTCGCGGCGGCCGCCGCCGTGCCCGTCGCCGTGAGCGCCGGCGAGAGCGGCACGGACACAACGGACGGCAGCGGCAGCACCACGACTCCGTACATCTACGTCGGTGACACCGGCAACGGCGTCCTGTATCGCTTCGAAGATCTCAGCGGCACGAATCAAGTCGAGTCCACCGGCGGCAGCGGCAATCCCTTCGCTACGAACATCGGCGGCATTACGACGGACAAGGACGGCCGCATCTACGTCATCGCCAACAACCGGCTGTATCGCATGGACGATATGAACGCCACGAACCGCGTGGACTACGACGGCGGGGCGATGCCGTTCCTGGCGCCGCGGGACGTGCATGTGGACAGCTCCGGTCGCATCTACGTCACCGATAACAACCGTGACATCGTCTATCAGTTCGACGATATGAGCGGCACGAACCAGATGACCAGCATTGCCGCACTCAGCAATCCCCAGGGTGTGGTGACGGACTCCCTCGGGTTGATCTACGTCAGCGATTCGGCCTTCAATCAGATCTTTCGTCTGAACGATATCAACGACTCAACGCCCATGTCGTACAACGGCAGTATGGGCACGAACTTCAGTAGCCCGTTCGATCTGGACATTGACAGCAGCGATCGCATCTACGTGGCCTGCCTGGGCAACGGTCGCATCTATCGCTTCGACGACATTAGCGGCGCGGGGCACACAGAGTTCAACGCCGGCACTCTCACCACGCCGGCCACGAGTCCGCGCGGTCTGTCCGTCGACGGCAACGGCCGCATTTTGTTTACGGACTTTGCTCCGGATCTAGTCTATCGCCTCGATGGTATTGGCGGTACCGGCGCTACCGAATACAACGGTAGCGTGACGACGAACTTTATGCAGCCGTTGTACATGCATGCGGAATGAGATGATTTGCCGGCGGTAGACGTCTCACGAGCTCATACATCTCTCGATCGCATTGTCTCATGTATAACAGGAAGATCGAAGGACGCGCGAGGATTGGTTCATCTGGGGAGGTCGAACGCAGGATAACAGCCAATTCTGACACGACTCTCTGTACTTGACGTAGTGTCGGACTAAACACCCTTGTCCAATGGTCCATGGCATCAGGCAGAGTATCCATCTGCCTGTGGCCGAATCTAAAGCCATGCCGCGTATATAATTCTCGGAGGAATATGTCTGTCTGTGACGGCGGCAGCAGATAATCAAAATCAATGAACCGCATCAAGTACCCGTCCACATTCATCCCCGTGCCGTATACCGATCGAATCGAATGCCCCAACTGCTCTTTATCCAGCGCCAGCACAAACACGATCCCAGGAATCGCAAACAGATGCTTTGCCTTTTCCAGCACTTCAATAGCGTAATTCGGCCGGCAGCGATCCAGCTCATCGATAAAAAACACCAGCGGATTAGAGTTGCCTTTGATCGATTGCACGAACTCCACGAATTCCTGTAAGGATTTCTTGAATTCCTGGAATGCTTCCTTCGATTTCTCGTAATCATCAAACAGTTCTTCGACATACTCCGCGCCGGCATCTCCGACCGCGGAACCCACCGCATCGTCCAGGTCTTTGTCGGGAATGTTGATCAACCCGCTCGATAATATGCGGATCAGGGCCGGCAGCCCGCGTTTGATGAGCTTGCCCCCATGCTTGCGAAGGAGCCCCAGGGATTGTCGGGCTTTCTCCTGCACGGCATCGTCACGGCCCCGGAGCTCCGCCATGGCCGCCTCGATTTCCGAAATCAAAGCCACCAGCGCATCATCCGTGAAATCACTCTCCCACGCGTTGAAATACAACGTCGGAAAACCCTCCAGCTTAAGGTGCGCGTTCCACATCTTAATGAACGTGGATTTGCCCGTACCCCAGGGCGAATCAATTGCCAGCACGGCGCTGGCTTCGAGGGATTGCACAAACGTCGTCAGAATCTCCGCACTTTCCCTGCGATCCAGTGCGTCGTTTCCAAATGGATCATCCGGATCAATCTCCAACGGTTCTACTTTCAGGCGCATGATGAATGACTGAAACGAACTGTGAATCTGTCAACACCGTAGCAAAGCCGGGGCATCGCCCGATCCAGAGTCGCACAATGAGCGTCCGGGCCGAAGAGAGGCATTCTCAGCAAAACGACATGCCGCAACTCCCGCCAGCCGTAGCCAGAAAAACGGCGCACCCGACCATCATTCTGAAATGCGATGCACGTTTGCGGCGCCGTGTTCGTACACCAACTTCCCGCCCAGATGCGCGGTATACGCGCACCAGCCGAGCAGTAAGATCTGCACAAATACAGTTAAGACCCGCAGGGCCAGGCGTCCCGTGTCGTGTTTGAACTTCAGCGCCAGAGCGGCCAGGAAGAACGAGGCGATGGTGCCCACGAGCAGCGTGGAGGCCGCTTCCTCGTGCTCTTCGACGTGCTGGAGGATGTTCGGTTCGATGCCGGCCCGCTGTAGTTTCGTGGTGTCCACGGAATCCCGGGCCAGGGCGCCCAGGCGATCCTCGTCGATCTCGCCCGTGGCCATGGCCGCGTAGATCAACGCGGCCTGAAAAAATTGCCAGGCGAGGACGACCGCCCAGATTTTCCGATCCACCGCCTGGCCGGACTTACGGGAGACGAGCAGGGCGCCCAGACCGACCAGAGGGGCGAACAGTGCGAACGCAATAGGCAGATGCACGACGGCGGGATGCAGTGGTAAATCGAACATTTTGCATTTGACAGGTCGGCCGTCACCGGGCCCACTCACCGAATGAAAGCAACGTTCCGTACAAGCCTGTTGATTGCAATCGCCCTTTTCGTATCCACCCCGCTTTTCGCGCAGAAGACTCCCGACCAGTACATCCAGGATCTGAACTCCGACGATCCCGTGGTCCAGATGGAAGCCTGCCGCGCCCTGGGCATCGCTGAAGAGAAAAAGGCCGTGGGTCCCCTGACGCAGCTCATGGAAAGCGCCCCGGACAAACATGTCGCCGCCTCCGCCGCTGCGGCCCTCGGCGCCATCGGCGATAAGTCCGCCGCCCCGGCCGTGGTTCGCACCGCCAACCAGAGCGACGACGACGTCGTGAAGTATGCCGCCCTCCTGGCCGCCGCCGCACTGAAAGACGACGGCAACAAAGCGGACGCCGTGGCCGCCGCCGAAAAAATGGAAGGCTCCAACGACGAACTCCTGAGCGACCTGGCCCTCAAAATCAAAGCCGTCCTTCAGAAGTAAGTCGTCACTCCCAGACAACGAGGCCGTTCTGCTTCGCCGGGAAGAACTCAGCCGCTACTCGCGGAACATCTTCCTTGAGGAGATCGGCCGCGCGGGACAGGAACGTCTCAAGGCGTCCCGGGTCTTTGTCATCGGTGCCGGAGGCCTCGGGTCTCCGGCATTGTTGTACCTGGCTGCCGCCGGGGTCGGTCACATCAGCGTCATCGACGATGATCGTCTCGACCTCACGAACCTCCAGCGCCAGGTCCTCTACAGCAGCGCTGATGTGGGTGAGGCCAAGGCCGTCGCGGCGGCCCGGCATTTGATCGAGCTGAACCCCGAAATCGAAGTCCAGCCCATTGCCGACCGCCTGGACGCGAACAACGCCGCCGCTTATCTGCGCGGCCACGACCTCATCCTTGAAACCTCCGATAATTTCGGGACCAAGTTCCTGGCGAACGATGCCGCCGTACTTCTGGGCATTCCGCTCATTCTCGGCGGCATTCTGCGTTTTGAGGGGCAGGTTCTGGCGCTCCGGCCGGGAGAGTCGGCGTGTTATCGCTGCCTGTTTCATGAACCGCCGCCGGCGGACGTCGTGCCCAATTGCGCCCAGGCCGGCGTGCTTGGCGCCACCGCCGGAGTCATCGGTTCGCTCCAGGCCGCGGAAGCCCTGAAGATCCTGAGCGGGGCGGCCGCGCCACCCTACGGTGAGCTCGTTACGCTGCATCTGCTGGACACCCGGATGCGACGGATTCCATTGCCGCGGCGTGCGGATTGTCCCGTATGCGGGGAGAATCCCACGATTCGTCATCTCGTGCCGGAAAATTACGGACACTGACAGCCGTGATTTTTTCATGCCGAAATAGCATTGCAAGATGCAGCAAAACCTGATACTTCAGCAGGGGTCGTATGGCACACAGGCAGGAAGAAGCCGACGAAATTGACGAAATCGAAGACGATATTGACGAGGACTGGTCCGCCGACGAGGACATCGAAGGCGTAAGCTATGTCTGCGAGGATTGTGACTATCGCTGGGAAGACAGCGGTATGGACGAAGTCGAAGGCAGCATCGTCTGCCCCATGTGCGGTAGTATTAACGTAACCCAGTTGTAAGCCTTGATACCGGTCCGACTGACACTCCTCCTTTTATTATTCATCGTGCTGATGTTGCTCGTTCTGGGCAATCCGGCACCGGTGCAGTTGAACTTCATTTTCTACAGCGCGCGTTTCGAACTCTACAAGGTCATCATCGGCTCCATGGTTCTCGGAATTCTCGGAACGCTGATTTACACCGGACATGCCCGATCCTTTCTGCGGTTTAGGGGGCGGCGGGATAACTTCGGCCGCCGCCGCTGAGCGAGAACGGTCCTGGATTCCTTACGCATTCAAAAGGGTCGTTACGGTGGCCGCAAGATCAAAGCGCCCCCCGCGGTCAGCGGGAATTCTCATCTTACCTTGAGCCTGGTCAAAGAGGCGGTCTTTCAGATCCTTGCCGGTCGACTGGCAAGCGGTGCCGACGACGACTTCAGCGAAAGCGGCTGCGCCTTCTTTGATGTCTGTGCCGGTTCCGGGCAGATGGGCTTCGAGGCGCTCAGTCGCGGTTTTGCTCCCGTACATCTTACAGAAGTGGACGGTGGTCGCCTGCGCCATCTCATCAGTGAAGCGAAGCGCGGAGATTACGGCCTGGAAATCCATCGCCGGGACTTTCGCCGCACGGCCCCGCTGATTCTGACCGAGGCGCGGAGCGTGGTCTTCGTGGATCCGCCGTACAGCTTCTGGAACCGCGGTCGTTCAGAAGCCGTGGACCGATTGCTCTATAATCTACGCCATCCTTCCGAAGAAGTGCGCGAGCGCATGCCGACGAGCGTTGACGTGCACTTCGTCGTGCATGGTCCCGACGAGTACGAGCCGTCACCGGAGGTCCTGCCGGACGATGAAACAGCCCTGCTCCATGTGTCCGATCTGGAACGCCGGGACTATCGTCGCCAGCGCCTGGTATTTCTCAGACTAAGGACGAACTTGTAACACAGTTGACGTTTGCGCGGCGCACAAAAATCATGACGCGGCGCGCCCCGGTCGTCACTTTCGTGTCGCCCCCGTTCACTTCACACTCTTACGCCGATTCAAAAATGGACACCATCTTATATATACTACTGGGAGTGTACTTCCTCGACATCCTGCTGCTCTTTGCGTTCGGCCTGCACGCCTTCTTAATGATTGCGTTGTCCCGTCGCCGCAGGGAGCACTGTATGGCCGGTGAAACGGACCCGGCGGCGACGGCGCGTGAGTTGCCTGTCGTTACCGTCCAGCTTCCCATCTACAACGAGTACTACGTCATTGATCGTCTCATCGAAGGAGCGGTGGCTCTGGACTGGCCGCGTAAGAAACTCGAAATCCAGGTTCTCGACGATTCCACCGATGCCACGCGTGAAAAGACCGCCGAACTCGTAGAGCAGTATCGCCGCCAGGGCTTCAATATCCAACATCTGCACCGTACGGATCGTACCGGTCACAAGGCCGGCGCGCTCAAGGCCGGTCTGGCCAGGGCCAGGGGTCGTTTCGTTGCCGTCTTCGACGCGGACTTCGTTCCATCGCCCGAATTTTTGCGCAAGACCGTCCCGTACTTCGACGACCCGGAGATCGGCATGGTGCAGACCCGCTGGGGTCACATCAACGAGGACTACTCGCTGCTGACGAAGGCGCAATCCATCGGCATTGACGGCCACTTCATGATCGAACAAACCGCGCGCAATGCTTCGGAGCTGTGGATGAACTTCAACGGCACCGGTGGTATCTGGCGCAAGCAGTGCATCCTCGAAGCGGGCAACTGGCAGGCGGACACCCTGACGGAAGACTTCGACTTATCTTATCGAGCGCTACTGGCCGGCTGGAAGTTCCGCTACTTCAAAGACCTCACGAATCCCGGCGAGATTCCGCCGACGGTGCAGGCATTCAAGTCCCAGCAGTTCCGCTGGTGCAAGGGCTCGATTCAGACCGCCGTTAAATTGCTGCCGCGCATTCTGACGGCCGACGTCAACTGGAAGATCAAAGCCGAGGCCGTGGTCCATCTGCTCTCGTATACCATGCACCCGCTCATGATTCTGAACATCCTGTTTGCCCTGCCGTTGTTGCTCATGGGCGAATGGACGAACCATCAACTGAGCGACGTCTCCATGGTTGCCATCCTCGGAGTCGTGGCGTTCATGAGCGTTGGCACCTTCGGTCCCATCGTTTTCTACATTGTTTCGCAGCGGGACCTGCATCCGGATCGCTGGGTGCGCCGCATGATCTGGTTGCCCTTCTTGATGATGATCGGCATCGGCGTGGCTGTTTCGAATACCCGCGCCTGGCTTGAAGGCATTACCGGCCGCCGCTCGGCGTTCATTCGTACGCCGAAGCTCCGCATTGAGTCGAAGAAAGATCGCGTGGGTGATCGCAAGATGTACACGATTCCCCTCGATCCGCTCGTGGCCGTGGAATTCCTGATGGGCGTCTACTGCGTTGTCTGTGGCTACTTTGCTTTTCTTACGCGACCCATGCTCGTTCCGTTTATGGTGATTTACGCCGCTGGCTTCTTTTACGTGTCGATCCTCTCGATCCGTGAAGCCCTGGCGTCGCGGGAAATCGTGCGACCGAAGCAGCGTCCTTCGTCCACGTCCGCGCCGTCCGCGGAGAGCTTTGCTTCGCGGAACGCCGCCTGAGCGACCTCAGCCGGTACCCACTGCTCGTTTTCTCCGCGGCACGGTGTACCCTCTACGATCAGGCCGACGCCTGGAGCTATCCGGCGCGGATTTCATTCGCACAGACCGCACAGCAGCGCCGGCAACTTCTTGAGGAAAGCGAGGAGGTGCTCGCGCGCTCCGGGCCCCCGCTCTCGAAAGAAGATTTTCGTAAGCTTACCTGGCGCCCCGGTTCCGAATCCGCCGCCTTTCTACGCCTGGTGCATCGCCGGGCTCTGGGGGCCGGCGGACTGCGATTCTCCGGCCTGGAAAATCCGCCGCTGGAGTCGTTGCGGCTCCACGGCGCCGAAGGTGAGGATTGGGCCGCGGCCTTTCCCATCGTGCGCATGAACGAACGCTCTCATCTTACCGACGAAGAGCATGACTTTCGCAGCCCGGTCCGGCGACGGATTCTCATCTACGTCAACCCGGCCGGGGAACCTGCATTGCCCGAGGCCGCGCGGGAAGGACAGGAGATCCTTGCATTGCTGGAAGCCGCCGGGCCCGGCCTGGAAGTACGTTACATCGCGCGCAACTTGAGCGAACACGAATGGTTCGAGGCCGTCGCCGATGCGGACGTCGTCCTGTACTTCGGTCACGGCCGAAACATCGGCGGGTATCCGGCGATTCCCCTGGGGGCTCGCGGGACGGTGGACGGCTATGCACCGTTTTTTCCGGGCACCGTACTGGGCGGCCCTGAACCATCACTTTTTGTATTTGCGGCCTGCCTCCCGGATGCCGGCGAGCTGTCCTTCGACCGCCAGGGGACCTTCGTCTATCCAGTCTGTCGGATTGCCGACCGGCCCTCGCGTTTTGTGCGGGATTTTTGCGAGCAGCTCTTCGTCGGCGAGTCTGCCGGGAGTCCCGCGCTGGCCTTTCACACGGCGTGCCGTCGGGACCGGGAACACGGCGACATCCGGCGGTTTCTGTTCCGGCTCCAGGGCTAGACCGCGAATCGCTTTGACAATATTTCCGGACGCCTTAGAAGCGTCCCATGGTTTCGGGTTCCTTCTTTAATGATTCTGTTCATATGCGCGATGCGTCGCGTCAGAAGCGCAAGATGGCCCGTACGACGGTCAGCCTCAGCGGCGAGTATCTCGTCGGAAACGATGATCGCCCCGTGGAATGCAGCATCACCGATATTGGCACCGGTGGCCTGTCCATGCTCACCAGAACCTCCATGTATGTCGGCGATGCCGTGCGTGTGCGTCTGCGCCTCGGCAGCGAATCCCTGGAGCTGGCCGGTCAGGTCGTACGGGTCACAGGCAAGACCGTCGGCGTGCAGTTCACCCGCATCGACGAGGAGCAGCTGGAAAAGATCCAGGCGTACATCCACACGACATTCTTCCAGGATCCGAAGGATTCGCGGAAAAACCGTTGACCCGCGAAGCGTTGGTTCACAATCTGGCTGTTTCGTACCCTCCCGCACATACGCGGTCATCATTCAGGAGTCATTCTACATGCCGGCAGGTGAAAAGGTTTACTGCGCCAATTGCGCTCATTGCATCGTCGTCCGCCAGTACGAGGCGGAGCACGATAAGTACATTCTCCGCGTTCGTTGCAACAAGAAGAAGTGGTCTAAACGCTCCGGTGAAGAGAAACTCTACAAGTACTTCACCGTTGCACGGCGTATGCAACCGAACTGTGAAGACTATCAGGAGATGGGGGACTTGCTTCCGTACATTAAGAACCTCAAGAAAGAGCTCCCGATCAAAGACGAGATCTACGTGGTGAAAAAACCCGTACGATCTTCCTGAATTGTTCTCCGCCCTTCGTTCCACGTTCCGCACGCCGTATCTTCTCCTGCCGCGCCTGAGCGGCGCGTCGGCAACTTTCGCCCGGCTTCCTGTAGCAGGGCGCATCGTTCTTGCGGCTTCACGGGACCAGACCGGGTTTGCTTTTGCCCCGGTGAATCCGGAAGACTTCCCCCGCCGTGTCGCCGAGGGCGAGCGCATTGCCGGGGATCCCGACGGCTTCCCGTTGCTGGCCCCATTGCCGGGCATCCTCGATTACGATCCGTCCATGGCGGTCTTTACGTTAAAGACCGAGGGCAGTGTGCGCTTCGGCCGCTCGGGTAATGCTGAGGCCACCGGCGGACTGGCCGCCTCTCTTCGTGATATTCCCGATGCCGCCGAACTTCGCGGGGAGTTTCTGCGCCGGTTGTTGCAGGCCGGTGTACCGTCTCTGGATTTTCGCGGACTCTCCCTCGCGACCCTGCTCGATCGTGTCCTGAGTTCCGCCGATGCCACCGTTCGCCCGTGCGTTGTCTTCGATCTCTCAGATCCGGAAGGAGGCATCGAGTACGAACGTCTCCCGGAATTTTCCAGGGACCGTCTGCAGACGGCGCAGGACCTGTTGCGCCGCATGTCCGCGAGCCCGGAACTGGACCTGGTCATCTTAGCCGGGAATCGTTCGGGGCCGCGCGAACGTGCGCGCAACCTGGCCGAGGTGCGGGCTGCCCGGGCGTGCGGGCGCCGTCTCGATCACAGTCGCCCTCTGGAAGGACAGGGCGTTGCCTATCTGGGGCCGGCAACGTTGTATGCTCTGTTCGAGTTTCTATTCTCCGGTCCGTCGGGTGAGGCGCTGCCCTTCGTGTCGCGCCCGCTGGCGGTGGTACGCGAGAGCGGCGCGACTCAGATCTACCCGCTCGTGAACGGCTACGATCTCGAAACGTATTTCCAGGAGCAGGGCGCTTCGGTGCACCATGTCATAGCTGGCGACTTCTTTCGTGAACCAGCGCGCAATGCGGCTGATCCTGCGCTGCGTTACTTCAACATCTTTCGCCGGGCGACGCTGTATCTGCTGCGCAGCGATCCCGGTTCGCGCCAGGCCTTGAATCTTCCCTGCACGGGCTGCCTCGCCTGTGAACAGATATGTCCAGTGGACGCGCGTCCCCTGGCATTGATTCAGGCCGGACGCCGGGAGGAATTTCGTGCGGATCGCTGCCTCCAGTGCGGGCTGTGCACCTACGTATGCGAAGCGGGCATCGATCTTTCTCATGCGATAGAGGAGCGGCGCGGGGAACTCAACTTGCGTTCCCGTCCCGTGTGGTAAGGCTGGCTCATGTCCCGGGCGCGCGGTGTCTATCTGTTCGAAACCGTTCTGGTGTATTTGCCCGCACCGCTGATGATTCTATTCTTCACGGTGGAACCCGTGGTGCCCGCACTGCCCTGGGCAGCGGGCGCCGCCGTGATCGTCATTGCCTGGCGCGTGCTGCTGTTTCAGCGGGCCTCGGCCGGAGATAACGCCGACCTGCACCGTACGCGGCTCATCGGCGAGGTGCTGGCTCCGCTGCTTCAGATTCTGTGGCTGCTGTTGCTTTTGCCGCCGGGGGCCGCGATGGTCTGGGCCGTGGTCGTCGTGGTTGTTTATTGCGTGGTGCCGCCTCTGCCGGACCCGCGCCGCCCCTATCTTTCCCCGGCCGGCCTGGTGCTGATCCTGTTGTGTGCGGTGTTGCTCGTCTGGCCGCAGCTTTTGCCCGCGAATTCGGTTCCGATCTCTGCCTGCCTCATCCCCGGAGTTACCGCGGACCCCGGGATGCCGTGCCTGCCGGTGGAAAGCGGAGCCGACTGGATGCTGCTTCAGGTAGTGCTGCTCGTGCTCTTCCGGCCGCGGCGTTACTTCCTGTCGCTGATCGTGTGGTTGTGCATCGGTCTCGTGCTCGCGCAGTTTCTACCGGCGACGGACCTGCCGGCACTGCTGGCGCTCACGGCCCTGCCGTTCTTTTTTCCTGGCCGTCCGTATCGCCTGCTTGCGCCGCGTCTGGTCTTTGCGCTCATTTGGGCTACCGGTACCGGCTTGCTGGCGTATCTTGTCGGTCCGGCGGGTGTGTTCGTTCACACGGCCTGGCTCATCGGGTTGCTGGCGGCCATGCTGGTTTCCGCTGGCTGTGAGTGGTTCCTGGCCGCGCGTCGGTTTTCCTGATCGCTTTTTTTCGTCTTTTTCCTTCCGTCGGGTATGCGCCTTTCCTTTTATGGACAGAAGACATGCAGGTCCAGGAAGTCATCCCCGAAAATCGCTTGTACCATATTGAGCAGGAGTTCGACGATAAGATTCAGTTGATCGAGTACCTTTTCGATCGCTGCATCGAGGGAACTGTCCTCACCGAACATCGTGAAAGCATCTGGCAGACTCTGCTGGAGCGTGAACAATCCATGTCCACCGGCATCGGCGTGGGCGTCGCCATCCCGCACTGCTCCTCGGAGTATGTTCCCGACGTGTTCGGCGTTGCGGCCGTATTAAAAAACGGCGTGGACTTTCAGGCCGTGGACGATGTCCCCGTGCGCATCGTCGTACTGCTGCTCATGCCGAAAAAGAAATTTGAGAAGCACATCAAGGTGCTCGCTGCCGTGGCGAAGTTGTTTAACAACGAAAGCGTGCGGGCCGAGGTGCTCGCGGCCGAAAACGCCGGCGAGGCCTATCGCATTATGGCCGCCGCCGAATCATAACAAAACGGCAGCCCGCCCGCGCCGGCTCTTCCCTTACGTCTCGACGGAATCGATGATGCCGTAGTCCAGGGCTTCCTGGGCGTTCAGGTAGTAGTCGCGATCGGTGTCCTGTTCGACCTGCTCCAGACTGCGTGACGTGGCTTCGGCGATGATGCGGTTCAACTCATCGCGGATTTTGCGGATCTCTTCCGCCTGGATCTTGATGTCTACCGCGGGGGCGATGATCTGCCCGGAGATCAACGGTTGGTGAATCATGATCCGCGCGTGGGCCCAGGCCTTGCGTTTGCCCTTCGCGCCGCCGACGAGGAGCAGGGCGCCCATGCTCGCGGCGAGACCCATGCAAACCGTGGAAACGTCCGAGCTGATCATCTGCATGGTGTCGTAGATGGCCATGCCCGAGGTGATGACGCCGCCGGGGCTGTTGATGTAGAAGGTGATGTCTTTGCCCGGATCCTGCGCTTCCAGATAGAGCAGGCGCTCGACGATGTAGCGAGCGGAGCGATCCTCAACGGCGCCCCAGAGATAGATCTTCCGCTGCTCAAGCAGGGTCTCTTCGATTTTTGATTGGATGGGATCGATGGCGGCCGCCGGCTGAGCGGCCTTGATTTCAGAGTACTGGTTCATAGCTTTCCCGCTAAGAAACCGACGATAGGCCTGTAAGTCAACTCAGGAATGCTCCGGAAGAACCGGGGGTTACGTGAGATCGCCTTCCAGACGGCTGACCATGTAAAATCCTACTACAGCGACGAAGAACATGGCTGTCAAAAAGAGGGCTCGGGCTTCCCCCAGGCTCATGCGCTCGTCCCCGGACAGAAAAAAGCGCCCCGGGCCGCGACCGTCGTCCGCTTCCGCGGGGTCTTCGAATTTGAGGATGGTGGCGCCCCCGGCGTAACCGGCGAGTTCGACGTCGGTGGAGGCCGCGTCTTCGACCGTCGGCGTGGGGCCAATTCGTTCCCGCAGCCGTACGTAGTCTTCGCCGAGGGCGGTGTTTTCCTGCTCCAGGCCCTGAATCTCCTCCTGCAAGAGCGTCAGGTCCTCCTGGAGGCGGCTTTGCTTGAGGTAGCCGATGTCGCTGAATCCCAGGAGGTAGCCGGCCAGCGTAATGCCGGCTACCGTCAGCAGGAATCCGTAACGTGCTTTCATGCGAGATTAAAAAACGCCGCCTTGCCGGGATATTGGGCGGTATCGCCCAGGTCTTCCTCGATGCGCAGCAGTTCGTTGTACTTCGCAATGCGGTCGCTGCGGGAGAGGGATCCGGTCTTGATCTGGCCGGCGTTGGTGCCCACCGCGATATGGGCGATGGTGCTGTCCTCGGTCTCTCCGGAGCGATGGCTGATCACACTGGTATAACGCGCGCGGTCCGCCATTTGCACTGCATTTAATGTTTCGGTCAATGAGCCGATCTGATTGACCTTAATAAGAATGGAATTCGCCACCCCGTTCTCGATGGCCCGGGACAGACGCTCGGTATTGGTGACCAGCAGGTCGTCCCCGACGAGCTGGACCTTCTTGCCCAGGCGGTCGGTGAGTTTTTTCCAGCCGTCCCAGTCGTTTTCGTCCAGGCCGTCCTCGATGGTGATGATGGGATATTTGCTCGTGAGTTCGGCGTAAAACTCGATCATCTCGTCCGCGGACTTGCTGGCGTTTTCGGCGGCGAGCTTGTAAACGCCGGCCACCTTATCGTAGAACTCTGAAGACGCCACGTCCAGACCGAGGAGCACCTGTTCGCCCGGTTTGTAACCGGCCGCCTCGATGGCCTGCACGATGACGTCCAGGGCTTCACTGTTCGACTTCAAATCCGGAGCGAAACCGCCCTCGTCGCCGACGGCCGTGGAGAGGCCGCGGTCGTGCAGGATTTTCTTGAGATGATGAAAGACCTCGGTGCCGCAGCGCAGAGCCTCGCTGAAGGTCGGCAGGCCGGCGGGGAGGATCATAAATTCCTGAAAGTCAACGTTGTTGTCGGCGTGGGAACCGCCGTTGATGATGTTCATCATGGGCACAGGAAGTTGCACGGCGTTGGTGCCGCCAAGGTAGCGGTAGAGGGGCAGGCCGCAGGCATCCGCAGCGGCCCGGGCCAGGGCCAGGCTCACACCCAGCACGGCGTTGGCGCCCAGTTTGCCTTTGTTCGGCGTGCCGTCCAGGTCCAGCATGAGCCGGTCGTTTTCGCGCTGGCGATAGGCGTTCTTGCCGATGAGGGCCGGCGCGATCATACGATGCACGTTGTCGACGGCCTTGCGCACGCCTTTTCCGAGGTAGCGGTCTTTTTCACCGTCGCGAAGTTCAATGGCTTCGTGTTCGCCGGTGGAGGCGCCGGAGGGAACGGCCGCCCGGCCGAAAGAGCCGTCTTCGAGGACCACGTCCACTTCGACGGTGGGGTTGCCGCGGGAATCGAGAATCTCCCGGGCGCGGATTTCACTGATGCTGATTTCGTCCTGAATCATGTTTCTGTATTCGGAGGGCCCTTACTCCGGTCCAGTAGAAACTTTTTTGGAATTTTGATTGCCCAAGAGCGGCCTTTCTGATCTGAACATAAGTGCGCCGTTTCCCGGCGAGACTCTCATGACGACCCACAGCGCCACCATCGACGAACTGAATACCGTCGAAACCAGTGTTGAGACCTGGCAGGATTTCATCGAAGCGAGCATGGCTTCCGAGTTCTACGGCATCGCCCTGCAACACACGAGCGATCTCGAACTCGCCGCGTCTCTCACGTTGCTCCGGAATTACCTTTCGATTTTTGCATCCTCGGAACAGAAGAAGATCGAGTCCGACGTCGAGGAGTTCTACAAATACGCCGCGGGTTTCATCAGCGAGCTCTCGCCGTACCGCTACACGAAGGACGGCGAATACAACGAGGCCATCCGGGCCGCTTTCATCGGCAAGATCCGTACGCTCCTGAATGCACAGAAGGATGAACAGGGCCAGGTCATCGATCGTGCGCGTTACATTTTCATTCGCACGCTGGTAAAGTTCTGCTCGTCGCTGGATTACATCATCCAGGTGCACGACGAGTACAAGAAGTTTCTCTTCCGCGATCTACCCCAGATCCAGCACAAGTCCTGATTCATATCACGCCGAAGGCCTTTAGCTGCCGGTAAATGATCTCGATCGACACCATCACGATCGAAGCGAGTGGAATCGCAATGACCATGCCGATAATGCCGAGGTACTGCTGCATCGTAATGACGGCCAGGATTGCAATGAGGGGATGGAGTTCCACCGAGCGCGCCAGAATGACCGGCTGAATGAAGACGTTGTCGACGGCCTGGCCGATGCCGATGACGATCAGCGTCGGCACGAGCAGGCTCGCACCGGGTTCCATGATCGCAACGACGATGGCCGGCACAGCACCGATGATCGGTCCGAGATACGGAATAATGTTCACCGTGGCGGCGAGCAGACCGATGACCGGCCAGTAGGGCAGGCCGATCAAAAAGAAACCCGTACAGAAGACCGTGGACAGGATGATCCACTGAATGACCAGGCCTTTCATGTAAGCGATGATGTTGCTGTAGATGGAGTTCACGAGCAGAATCACCATCTCGAAGTAACGGTTCGGGATCATGTACATGAGGCGGCGGAAGATTTCATGGCCCTGCCAGAGAAAGACGACGGTGATGATCGGCGTGACGATCAGATACGTAACAAAGTTGCCGAGAAACGACATGTCCTGGGGCATCATGCCGGTAATCATGGACTCGGCGCGGTCCACGAGTTTCGCGGCGTCGCCTTTGCCGCTGAGTCCCGGCAGAGAACCGCCGAAATCTTCCCGCAATCCGTTGATGGCGCCTATGGCCCGATCGCGCAGTATGTCCTGGCGATCGCTGAGGGATTGCAACTCACCCAGGATCATCGGGGCGATCAGGTTCACCACAATCACAAGCAGGACGATCATCCCGATGAACACGAAAAAAACGGCGAAGAAACGCGGGATGCCGAGGCCTTCGAGAAAGTCCACCAGCGGGTTCAAGACGAGGCCGATCAAAAAAGCGATGGCGATGGGGACGGCGAGCGTGGTCACGCCCGCGATCATGAACAACACGAAGGCCCCCAGCAGTCCGAAGAACAGCAGTTGAACCAGGAAGTTGGAGATATCGCCGCGCATAATACCTGTCGAAACGCAATTAAACGTCGGGTTCGTCGAGGCCCACCTGTTGTTCGAGCGGTTGAACGGGCTGGATGTCCGGGCCGAATCCCCGTCGATCGAAGGCCGTTTCCGGCTCGATCATCGACAGGCGGTGTTGCATCTTCTCCAGTTCGGCGTTGGTATTGATGAGTCGCCGGGCCGTCAGGCGCGCCATGTTCATGACGATGACGGAACCCAGGCGGGGATTGCGCTGATACAGGCTCAGAAGATCCGGGCGAAAGAAACCCATGATCCGCGAGTAGCTCTGGGCCCGGGCCGAGGCCGTGCGCGGCAGGTCTTCCAGCAGCGCGAGTTCGCCCAGGAAATCGCCTTCACCGAGGATCGCGAACTGCCGGCGGTATTCGTCATTCTCCGTCCGGTAGATCTCGACCTTGCCCTCAAGGATGATGTACAGGCCCACCCCCGGCTCGCCCTGGCGAAAGATGTGTTCGTTTTCCTTGTAGTAGCGCAGGTGACACATACTGCGGATCATCCGCAGGCCGCGCGTGGGGATGTCCTGGAAGACCGGACAGGCAGCGAGGCGTTCGAGGATTTCTTCTTCCGGATCATTCTGGAAGATGCGCAGACTTTCCCACAGAGTGGATCGGGCCATATCGTTTACAGTATCGACCGCGCGAATTGTCGGACACACCGGATAGAGGTTTGTTTTTTATGTGGACGAGTATTCGTCCGATAAAATAGGGGTTACGGGGCTGCTCCGGCTCCGGAATACCGGGATGTAGCGCAGGGGTAGCGCATCTGCTTTGGGAGCAGAGGGTCGTTGGTTCGAATCCAATCATCCCGACAGAGCGCCAGTAGCTCAGTTGGATAGAGCAGCTGCCTTCTAAGCAGCTGGTCGGGGGTTCGAATCCTCCCTGGCGCGCAGGCAGTCGCTTTGGGACTGCCGAACCAGAACAGATAAACACGGCGGGTGTAGCTCAGTGGTAGAGCGCCAGATTGTGGCTCTGGATGTCGGGGGTTCAATTCCCCTCACTCGCCCATCGTTTTTGCCCCTCCCTCCCGCGCAGCCCTGTGCGCGGCGCCCATCCATGGGCTTAGCGCCCAGGGGGGCGGACATCCTGTCCGCCAATCAGCGCAGAAGGGAGGGGCAAAAAGCGAAGGCGTGGTTTCGTTCGGGACCGGCCTGGCTTATCTCGGCCCCGGGAAATAGAACGGCGATTCGAACGGATTGTACGAATACTCCTGATCCGTGTGGAACCGGAACTCCGGTACGCTCAGGTTTACGCCGGCCACGCTGATCCGCGGGCGCACCGATAGATTCTCCACGTCACCGATGGGAACTCCCAGGAGCCAGATCTGGAACTCCGTGGCCGTCTCGATTTCTACATAGTCGGGCAACGATTCGAATTCGTTGACGCTGTAGTACTCCGCAATATCGACATGGCCCGTTCCGGCATCGTAGTCATACTGTGTCAGACCGGTGGGAGACAGAGTCGTCGCCTCGTGGCGAAACTGGAAGCTGTCCTGCTCAATGCGCAACGGGGCGGCTCCCGGCGGGAATTCCAGGCGCCAATGCATGTATACATCCCGGCTCGCGACGAAGTTGTTGTCCGTTGGCCAGAGCGGCAGCAGGCACGGACCGATGAATGCCTTCTGCTGACCGGAAACGGCCCAATAGTGCAGCGTGATCGGACCGGCCGGGGAAGCCGCGACATAGCGGGCACACGGGACCTCGCAACCGCGGGAGTCGCGGTATTGATACTCCGGCGCCAGGTAGTAGCGCGTGTCGATGGTCGAGCAGTGTACGATAAGCAGGGCAATCGGCAGTGTGACGATCCAACGCATGGACGAATTTTACTTTACCGGGGCGGGGCCGGGAATTCCTTTTCTGTTTGACTACCGGATGGGGCTGAAAAACCTTGCTGTCTCTATCCGGTTCGTCACGCGAGCGTGGTGGAACTGGTAGACACGCCAGATTTAGGTTCTGGTGCCGAAAGGTGTGGGGGTTCAAGTCCCTTCGCTCGCACAACGCGGGAATAGCTCAGTGGTAGAGCACCTCCTTGCCAAGGAGGGGGTCGCGGGTTCAAATCCCGTTTCCCGCTCAGTAATCTCGTATCAAGAGAGAACGTTCCGAATACCCGCTGCGGCGGGTATTTTTATATCCTGCTGCTCTAAGACTCTGCCTGCGAATTGTGACCATGGAATTTAAAATCAAGAAACTATCTGAAGTGACCGCCGAGGTTACGCTGAAGACCACTGCCGAAGAGGTGGACGAGGCGTATCGCGCCGCGTACAAAAAAGCCCAGACGAAGATTAAGCTCCCCGGCTTCCGCAAGGGTCGCGTGCCCCTGGAAATGGTTGAGAAACACCTGGGCGAGAGCGTGGCCGAGGACGCCGCCCGGGAACTCATCGCCGCGACTTTTGAGGATGTGGTCGAGGATCTGGATCCGGCACCCATCAGCCTGCCGCGCTTTGAGATCGAGTCTTTTGAGCGGGGCAAGGGTGCCGTCTTCAAGGGTACTTACGACACCATGCCGAAGGTCAAGCTCGGTAAGTACAAAAAACTGAAAGTTAGTGAAGATAAGGCGAAGATCGACGACGCCGTTCTGAAAGAAGAGCTGGAACGCCTGCGCAAAGAAAACGCCACCCTGCAAACCAGGGAAGGCGGCGCGCAGAAAGACGACTACGCCACCGCCGAGATCGTGGTCCGGGACTCGGACGGTAAAGAAATGTTCTCGAACAAGGAGTTCCGCTTCCAGATCGGCGCCGGCCAGAGCCTGCCCGGTTTCGACGATCAGGTGGAAGGCATGGAGGTCGAGCAGGAGAAATCGTTCGAGCTGAACATCGACGAGACCTTCCCCGACGCCCAGTTCGCCGGGAAGACCGTCCAATGTATCGTGAAGCTCACCGACTGTCGCTTCGCCGACATGCCGGAACTCAACGACGAGTTTGCGAAAGACATGGGCGAGTACGATACGCTGGCTGATCTTGAGAAGGAACTCCGGGAGAAACTGGAAGAACAGGCCAAAACCGCGCTCAAACAAAAGGCAATGAACGAACTGGTCCGCCAGGCCGTCGAAGGCGCGAAGGTTTCCGTGCCCGATTCCGTCGTGGAGAACGAGATGGGACAGCGCTTCGAGCATATCAAGCAGCGAATCGGCCAGAAGGATCTGGACCTGGACGGTCTGGCGAAGGCCACCGGTCAGAGCCGGGAGGATCTGGAAAAGGAACTCCGGGAATCCGCGCAGCGCGGCGTCGAGGAGCGCCTGGTGCTCCGGGAAATCCTCGAAACCGAGGCCATCGAGGTCGCGGACGACGAGATCGAGCAGGAGATCCGCACCATGTACGGACAATTCCTGCAGGGCCCGCAGCTGGACCAATTCGTGGGCAATGAAAAGGTCCGGGACGACGTTCGGGGCCGGCTACTCTACGTCAAATGCCTGGAGTGGCTCTACGACAACGCCGAGGTAAAAACCGGAAATGAGATTTCTTATAAGCAGCTCAAAGAAGAGGGCGCCCTTTCCTGAATTCGGCGCTATTCTTTGAGCTATACTTGACATAAGTCGAATTACTATTTTTCTGGTAAGGTATCCCCGGAGGATCTATACACTATGGCGATCGTACCCACAATCTGGGAACAAACCGGCCGCGGCGAACGCGGTTACGACATCTACTCCCGACTCTTAAAAGATCGGGTCATCTTTCTTGGTTATCCCATCGACGACACCTACGCGAACCTCATCATCGCGCAGATGCTCTTCCTCGATGCGGACGATCCGGAAAAGGATATCTATCTCTACATCAACTCTCCGGGCGGATATGTCAGCGACGGCCTGGCGATCTACGACACCATGCAGTACGTACGGGCCGACATTCGGACCGTCTGCATCGGCCAGGCGGCCAACATCTCCTCGTTGCTCCTGGCGGCCGGCGCACCGGGCAAACGTTCCGCGTTACCCAACGCCCGTATCATGATGCACCAGCCCATCGGCGGCGTCCAGGGTCAGTCCCGGGACATTGAGATCCAGGCGAAGGAGATCCTGCACATCAAAGAGAAGCTCAACAGCATCTACGCGAAGCACACCGGGCGACCGCTGGAGCAGATCGAGAAGGATGTGGATCGGTTCTTTTACATTTCGTCGGATGACGCCAAAGAGTACGGACTCATCGATACGGTCATCGAGAGCGAAAAAGAGCGCTGAAGACCGCTCAAACGGTCCCGGAGACAATGGATTTTGATTGAAACTCCGGGCAGGCCGGGGCTTCTTATCATCTCCGGGGGCCCGGACGGACGGCGGACAAGAAAATGGCAGTACGGAAGAAAAGCGGAGATCGAGAGAAGCTGCACTGTAGCTTTTGCGGCAAGGAACAGGACTCCGTGCGCCGCCTTGTGGCGGGGCCGGGGGTCTACATTTGCGACGAGTGCATCGAGCTCTGCAACGAGATCATCGCCGAAGAGGGCGATCAGGAGGGCGGCGGCGTCCTCCAGGGTGAGTTGCCGCGCCCGGCGGAAATTCGCGACATCCTCGACCAGTACGTCATCGGGCAGGAGCGAGCCAAGAAGGCCCTGGCGGTAGCCGTCTATAATCACTACAAGCGCATCAATCAGAACCAGAAGAAAGGTGAGGTCGAGCTGGACAAGTCCAACATCCTGCTCATCGGGCCCACGGGTTCCGGCAAGACTCTGCTCGCGCAAACCCTGGCGCGGCTCCTCAAAGTGCCGTTCGCCATCGTGGACGCCACGGCATTGACCGAGGCCGGCTATGTCGGCGAGGATGTGGAGAACATTCTCCTGCGTCTCATCCAGAACGCGGACAACGACATCAAGCGCGCCGAGATCGGCATCATTTACATCGACGAGATCGACAAGATCTCGCGCAAGACGGACAACCCCTCCATCACCCGGGACGTCTCCGGTGAGGGCGTGCAGCAGGCCCTGCTCAAGATCATCGAAGGAACCGTCGCCAACGTTCCGCCCCAGGGCGGCCGCAAGCATCCGCATCAGGACTTTCTGTCGCTCGATACGCGCAACATCCTGTTCATTTGCGGCGGTGCCTTTGTGGGGCTGGACAAGATCATCGAGCATCGCCTCGGTCGTCGGGAGATCGGCTTCGGTCGCAAACCGGACCATGCGCCCATGGGAAAACAGGATCGTGCGCGTCGCCGGGAGATGCTGGCTCAGGTCATTCCGGACGACCTCATGAAGTACGGCCTCATTCCGGAATTCGTCGGCCGTCTGCCCATGGTGGCAAGCCTCGACGACCTGGACATCGAAACGCTGAAGCAGATTTTTACCGAACCGAAGAACTCACTGCTGCGCCAGTATCAGCGCATCTTCGAACTGGAAGAGGTGAAGCTTAAGTTCACCGACGAAGCCATTACGAAAATCGCCGAGCTGGCCATGCAACGCGAGGCCGGCGCCCGCGGTCTGCGCAGTATCGTCGAGAACGTCATGATGGAACTCATGTACTCGATTCCGTCCCGGGACGACGTCGAAGAAGTGGTCATCACTCCTGCTGTCATTGAGAAGCAGGATCAGCCCGTCTTCGTCATGAAGAAAGAGGGCGGTCGTTCTTCGTCGAAAGACAAGAAAGAAAAGCTGGCCTGAGTTATTCGGGCCGTATTCGATGCACGATTCTTCGCGTCAGCGATTGGAAGGGTCGCGCGTAGCGCGAGTCCGGAGCGAAGCGCAGGACCGAAGGCGAAGCCGTCGCCCTGGAAAGCGCGGTCGGAAGGCGCCTGGGCCTGGCGCCTTCCGAGACGCCCAATGAAATCGCATCTTGTCTTGACTAACTTCTGTAAGCGTTCACTTACGCCGCCGCGCGCGCTCAATCAACCACACCAGCATCACCGAAAACCCGTAGAGTCCCAGCAGCAGCGTTCCCATAATCAAGAGCGACAACGGGTCGGGCGGCGTAATGGCGGCCGAGAAAACGAAGATGCCCGTGACGAAAACCTTCCAGGTGGCCCGATGCCAGGCCATGGTTACAATTCCCAGGGCACCCAGGATGACGACGACCAGAGGCATTTGAAACATGATGCCCGCGCCCACGTGCAACAGGAACAGGAAGTTGTAGTACTTCTCCACGGTGGTCTGCGGCGCGATGCCCTCGGGCAAAATCTCCACGAACATGAACTGCAGCGATAGCGGGAAGATGTAGAACCAGCACACAGCCATGCCCGTCCAGAAGAGCAGTGTAGAACAGAGGACGATGCCGTTGCCCAGCAGCGCGGCGCGGCGGCTGAGGGCGGGGGCCACAAAGCCCCACAGGATATACGTTAACACGGGGAGCGCCGTGGCGAGGCCGGTAATGAAACTGACTTTGATGTAAACTTCCATCGGCCCGACGACACTCTGGAGCAGCAATCTTTCGCCGGTGACCTCGGTGTAAGGCCCGATGAGAAAACGATGGATGTACGTGCTGAACACACCGGCCGCCACACTGAACGTTACCAAAACACCGATCATCCAGAGGATGCGGACGCGCAGTTCTTCCAGGTGATCGCCCACGGACATGTACTTTTCGCGCGGGTCGTCGTCGTGATAGTCGGCGTCGAAGCCGTCATCGTGCGGATCGTGGTCGGTAACGGGTGGCTGGTCCGGCGGAGCAGGGGGGCCGCCGACGACCGCATCTTTGCGGTAGCTACCGGTGGGTACCAGCGTGGGCCGGCGGTCGGTCTTCCGGGGCGCTTTCTTGCGAGAGCGAGCGACTTTCTTGCGGGGCGTCGCACTCTTTTTCCGAGCGGCTTTCTTGCGGGATGCGGCCGTCTTTTTGCGCGCCGCGGCCTTGCGGGATCCCGATTTCTTCTTCGGCATGACTCAGGCGTGGTGGATCAGCTTTTCTTGCTGCGACCGGCTTTCGTTTTCGAGGAATCTTTCTTTTTATCGACACCGTCGATGGTGACCGAGTCCTCGATTTCACCGCGGACGTTCGAGACTTCCTGCTCCGCGTCGCCCATGGTCTTTTTGAATTCGCGGATGCCGATGCCGAGGTCTTTGGCAAGCTGCGGAATTTTACGGCCACCGAAGAGGATGAGGACGATCAAGAAGACGATTAATATTTCCCAGAATCCGAAATTGCCCATGAGACTGTTCCTGCGCCGAACCGATAATGATAGTAGTGCGGCTGGGCGCCCGGCCGTCGCCGGTTCTACGGGCAGGAAACTGAGGTCCGGGAGATTCGGCCAGCAAAATGATTTAGAGTTGTCACGCTTTTTTGAGGCTGATACACTCTCGCAGGCGAGGTAATTCCGTGGCGGTCAGCAAGGAACAGAAGCATCTCTACAATGAAAAGGTCCGGCCGTACAAGAGCACGGCGGAAGACCTCAAAAAAGAAATCTCCACCGTGAAGGGGGCCGGGCGGCGGAACGCGAAGCTGGACCCTTACTTTCAGGTGAAGTCCGCGGTCCTGGGGGCCCAACGGGCCAACACCCTGGTGCAGATGTCCCGCCTGTCGCAGCAGATCCAGAACATCAAGAACGACAGTTACCTCAACGACGCTCGCAAAGAAATTTCCAGCCGACTTTCCGACCTCCTGAAGATCGTGGGCGAGAACCTTGACGGCGGACTCACCGACAACGTCGACGAACTGGCAAAGATCTCACAGCTTACGCCGCTCCAGAAGTTCCATCTGCTTCAGGGACTCAAGGACGCCATCGAGAACGTTCGCGCGGCCATGGGGGAGACCTCCAAGTGGCGCTGGTACTATCCGGACATGTATCTCAAGCTCGTGACCCTGGCCCGCAACCTCATGGACTTCAAGCAGTTCGAGCGCACGAAGGATCCGAACGACGACAACTACCGGCCGCTTCAGGAGTACATGCGGTTTATGATGGAAGAGTCCCAGAATGCCGCTCAGGAATACCGCTCCAAGTACGAGCTGAGTACGAACGAGGTCGGCGACCTCCAGGTAATCCAGCGGATTTTCGAGATGCAGAAACGGGTCTACACGTTCACCGGGCAGAAGGAGGAACTGAAAAAGGCCTCGATCTCCCTGGATAGCATCAAGGAAAAAATCGAAGCCCAGATGTCCGAAAAGAAGGGCGCCAAAAAGAAGAAAGGTTGACGCTCCGGCCTTTCCTGGTTTGCTTATCGGGAAGGAGTGCCGAATTATGTCCGTAAAAACCCTTACCGATGCCACCTACGATCAGGATACCGCCAGCGGTACGGTGCTCGTCGATTTCTGGGCGGAGTGGTGCGGCCCGTGCAAGATGATCGCTCCCATTGTAGAAGAGCTTTCCGGTGAGATGGGCGACGTCACCTTTGCCAAGCTGAACGTGGACGAAAACCAGCAGGTCGCTCAGAAGCTCGGCATCACGTCGATCCCCACGCTCATCCTGTACAAAGACGGCCAGCAGGTAGACAAGGTCGTCGGTCTCATGCCGAAGCCCCAGCTCAAGAGCTTCATCGAGAAACACAACGGCTGAGCCTTCCTCACTCCGACAGAACCTGCAAGAACACGCCGTGGTCGTGATCCCCGGCGCGTTCGCTGCGAACGTACACCGGAACGCCGAGTTCCAGCAGGGCGGACTCCTCGTCCGTGAGGACGACGGCGTGGCGGTGTCCCAGGGTTTCGTCGAGATCAAACACCCGAATTCCGGATCGTAGCAGGCGCAGGGAGAACGCATTCGTCGTGTGGCTGTGCAGCGCCGTCGTTTCCACCCGGGCCTGAAGCCGGCCATCCTCGCTACCGGACGTACAATGTGCCACCTGGCCGGTCAGGAGCGGGATGATGATCATTCCTGTGATTTTCTGGATGCGCCGGTTCATGCTGTCCGCCTTGACTCAATTTGCATGGCTGCGGAGCCGATTTTAGAAAGGTTGTCTCGTATTTCGATGATTTCCGGGATTTTTTTAGTGTTAATTAGCTTTCTTTACGGAAAGGTGGCCTTCCAGTTCATGGAGAGCGGAACGGTAGATTCATGGCTTTAACGAAGGTTGAGTTATCGGCTCCTTATACGTCGCTGCCCCGGGGCGGCTACCTGGTAGAGACGTCCGTCGGCTACATTCAATTCGGTTCCCCGCCGGAGACGATCAAAGACACGATGATGCTGCCGCGCAGTACGCCGCAGATCTTCGTCCTGCCGAACAAGTTTTTCCACGTGGAGAAGGGCATCTCCGTCGCCGAGCTGGAATTCCCGATCTACTACAATCACTTCCTCCGCCAGAAGAAAACCTACATCGTCTGTACCCGGGAACAACGCGAGCAGTTGAAGATCGTGTTGAACGAGGCCGTCTTCGGTCCGGAGATTGTGGACCTTGCCTCGGAATTCGTCGACGGCGAGTCCACGTTCGGTTTCCCGGACATGGTCAAAGAGATGGATCACTTCCGCGGCGGCCGGGAACTGGACGACCTGGTGAAGTTCGTGATCTTCAAAAACAACCAGGTGCGGCTGAACAACGTCACGATCACGAAACTGGAGAACGAAAATTTCCGCCTGGAAGATACGGACTGGAACTCGCGTACCGAACTTCCCGGCGGCGTGGACTTTAAGATCATTTACGATACGGGAAAGCGGCCGGTGGAGCCCTACAAGCCGCCGCTGTTGGGCATTACGTGCCTGGGACCGTCCCACGGTTTCGATCCCGAGGAAAACACCAGCGGTTTCTTGCTGTGGATCAATCACCAGGGCATTATGGTGGACCCGCCGGTGAACTCGACGGAGTGGTTGCGCGAATCCAACGTCAATCCCAAACTCATTAACAGCATCATCTTAACTCACTGTCACGCCGATCACGACGCCGGCACGTTTCAAAAGATTCTCGAAGAAGGCAAGATTACCATCTACTCCACGGAGACGGTGATGCACTCCTTCGTGCGCAAGTACCACGGCCTTACGAAGATTCCGGTCAAAGAACTCTTTTCGCTCTTCGACTTCGTGCCGGTGGTCATCGGCAAGATGTACATCATCAACGGTGCCGAGTTTCGCTTCAATTACGCCCTGCATTCCATTCCGTCCCTGAGCTTCGAGTTTTTCTTTCAGGATCAGTCGTTCATCTATTCGTCGGATCATCTCAACGATCCCGACCGTTGCGCTCAGTTGCTCGAAATGGGCATCCTCACGGAAAGCCGCTATCGTGATCTCATCGAATTTCCGTGGCATCACAAAATGATCTATCACGAGGCCGGTATCCCGCCGTTGCATACGCGCATCGATTACCTGCGTTCATTGCCCGAGGACGTGCAGAAGCGCATCACGGTGTATCACATCGCGAAAAAGGACATGCCGGCGGACTCGCATTTGAACCTGGCGACCTTCGGGATCGAAAACACGTACTATCCGGAGACCACGCCGCCGAAACACGAGACGGCCTATCGTTTGCTGGACGCCCTGGCCAACGTGGACATCTTCCGGGATTTCCCCATTGCGAAGTCGAAAGAGTTTCTAACGATTGTCGAACGTAAGATCTACGAGCGTGGTGAGCGCATCATCGAGAAGAACAGCCCGGGCGATAAGTTTTTCATTATCGTTTCGGGGAACGTGCGGGTCGAGGGCCTGGACCATCTCCAGGATGCCGACGAGGGCAAACGCTTCGGCTCGTACGAGTACTTCGGCGAAGCCTCGCTGATTATGGATCAACCGCGGAGTGCCGACGTCATTGCCGAGACTCAGGTCGAGGCGCTAACGATCAACAAAACGAAGTTTCTGAACTTCATAAAGGGCTCCGGGCTGAACCAGAAGTTCGCGCGCCTGGCGGAGATCCGTCGCACCGGTAGTTGGGAGACGCTGTCGAAGTCGCGTTTCTTCCGGTACACCACGTCGGCGCAGAAGACCCAGTTGGAACTGCTCGTTTACTTTCGAACCATGCGCATGTCGGATCTGCTGATTCGCCAGGGCCTTACGTTCGACGAAGCTTACATTATTAAGACCGGTACGGTGGACGTGCTCCGCCACGGCCGCCTGGTGGAAGCCCTGGGCCCCGGCGACTTCTGCGGGGAGATCTTCAAACTCCAGAAGAACACGCCGTCGGCCTACGATTTTAAGGCCACTTCGAATCTCGAGGTTTACGTGATTCGTCGGGAAGACCTGATCTACTACATCACCGAAAACCCGGGCGTGTACATGCGCCTGAACTACGTGTACGGGAACTAAGTTCTTCGCGTTACGCGGCCAACTTCCAGATCCCTTCGGCCGCCAGCGCCACGAAAAACCCCAGCGCCAGGAACACACCCAACGGAGCCGGGGCCCTGCGGTCGCGCTGAATCGCGTAGATGTATACGATGCTCCCGACGGCGCCGAGTTGAATCGTAACAAGGGCCCAGGGCACGCCGCCGTAGAGCGCCAGCACGCCGACTAATATCACATCTCCGAAACCTAAGCCGCGCATGCGCGAAAGAAAGAACAGCGCCAGGAATATGAGCAGCGCGACGGCCGCGGTGAGCAGGTGCACCTGCAACAGGTCCCAGTCCCGATGACTGCGTTCTACGGTGGCGGCGGCGGACCAGAGGATTAAGAACAGGGCGTTTTCGTGATCCAGCAAGAAGTAGTTCCAGTCCGTTGCGATCGAAATGTAGAGATGCCCGCAGAGCAGGATCGTGAGCAGGGCCGCCACGGGAGACCAGCCGGCGGCCAGCAGCAGCGGAAAGAGCAGGCCTGGAAAGACCTCGCCGGCGAGGGTCCAGGGGCCGATGCGAATCTTACACGCGGAGCAGCGCCCGCCGGTCAGCACGTAACCCAGGATCGGCGTAAGATGCAGCGGATGAATGTTAGTGCCGCACGCGAAACAGTGGGACGGCCGGAAGAAGATTTCCCGCCAGCGATTCGGGAGTTTGCGGCCGGGGCCGTAGAAATAAAACAGCACGCGCGAGGCCAGGGCCGTGTAGAAACTTCCCAGCGTGAGGCCGAAGAACGTCGCCGCGGGGTAGACGATCACCGCGGGCAGATGCGCGAACGCATCATCCATCTTACAGCAGATCCAGGAAAGCGTCCATGCCGCGTTCGAGGGTCGCGGAATCGGTGGCGTAGGATATCCGCACGCGGTCCTGGGCCTGAGAGAAAATACGGCCGGGGACGATCAGCAGTTCCTTCTCCTGGATGGCCCGCTCAATGAACTCACGGTCCGTACCGGGGATGCGCGCCCAGACGTAAAAGGCCCCGCCGGGATACGTGAACTCGGTGCGGCCCTGCAAACGTTCCAGGCAATAATCGCGGTTGCGTTTGTATTCGGCGACGTACGCGGACATGTCTATGTCCAGTGCGGCGATGCCGGCCCACTGCACGGCGGAGGGCGCGCAGACCACGGTGTACTGCTGCAGCGTGGTCATGGCCTTGATGATGGGCTCGGGACCCGTTACGGCGGAAAGGCGCAGTCCGGTCATACTGTAGCTCTTCGAAAAACCCATGAAGGTAATCGTGTTTGAGTAGAACTTAGCGGCGGAGACGAACTGGCCCTCGTAGTCGAAGAGTTCGTAGATCTCGTCGGCGACGAGCAGAGCGCCGCCCCGGTCGGCCAGGTTCGCAAGCGAACGCAATTGTTCTTCGGTCATGACGTGGCCGGACGGATTCGACGGCGAACAGTAGATGATGAGCTTGAGGCCGTTCGGATCGATGCCGTCGAGGTCCGCGGCGCTGAAGGTCTCCGGCACGTACTCCACGCGCGCGCCCATGAAGTGCAGCATGCTGCGATAGATGAGAAACGCCGGATCGGTGAGCAGCACGCGATCGCCGGGATCGATAACGGCCTGGAAGAGGAGCTGGATCAACGACGATACGCCGGAACTCACGAGGATGCGGTCGGCCGGAGCGTCGAAGCCGTTCACCTCTTTGAATTTTCGGGACAGGCGTTCCCGCAGTTCGAGGATGCCCTGGGTTTGCGTGTAGGCGGTCTGGCCGCGGTTCAGGGCCTCGGTGACGGCCTCACGAATTTCGGACGGCGCGGCGAAGTGCGGCTGGCCGATGGAGAGGTTGATGGGATTCTTGAGGCTCGCCGCGAGCTGAAAGACCCGCCGGATTTCGGAGGTATCGATGCGGGCCATGCGTTCGGAGAAGATCTGCGGCGAAACCTGAGTCATACACAGCCGAATGCCGGGGACGAGAGCCGACGTAAAGGCAAATCCCGATCGTCCCCACGCACCGCTTGAAAAACTTGACTCACCGGTCATAATAAATCGAACTGACCGCATGGAAACCGTGAAGATCGCCGGCCTGGACGTCCCCCGTTACCACGAGGATCCGGGCTGGATTCCGGAGACAAAGCTCATCCTGACGCCCACCACCCGGCGCAATCTCCAGAAAATCCTCCATCCACTGATGCACGGCTACAATCTGTTGCTCGTGGGGGACGCCGGCGTTGGTAAGAATGCTCTCATCTATTACATCAACCAACTGCGCCGTCATCCCACCGTGCGGTACTCCTTCAATGAAGACACTTTGCCCGAGGACCTGGTAGGCGCGTATCGCATCGATCCGACGTCTCACGGCTTTGTCTGGGCCGATGGGCCGCTGGCTCATGCCATGCGTACCGGCTCTACCTTCGTGGCGGACGAGATGAACCTGGCTCCCCCCGAGGTCCTCAAACGTTTTTACTCGGTCTTCACGGATCGTATGCTTCAAATCCTGGAAGGGGATTCGACGGAGATCCAGGCCGGGCCGGCCTTCAACTTCGTGGCGACTCAGAACCCGGCAGAGGGCTTTGAGGGCCGCAAGAATCTGCCGCGGGAAATTCAGAAGTACTTCGCCACGATTTACGTGGACCCGTATCCCCACGACGAACTGGTCGAGATTCTGCACGGCCTGTATCCGGGGCTCGCCCGGGACACGGTGGACGGACTCGTGAAAGCGAACGACGGCGTGGAACGCTTGATCCTGGATCGTAAGATCGGATCCGCGGACCTCGAGCGCTATCATTTCAACATTCGGAACCTGGGGCGTCTGGCCAATCGCGTTAGCAACGCAAGCAGCGGAACGGCCCCGGCGGAACTGGACGATATCTACGTGCGACCTTTCCGCAAAGACGAGGATCGCCGCGCGATTCACGAGAGCCTGAAAGAAAACCTGAACGACGCTAAGATCGATTGGCCGGAAGCTTATAAAGAAGACTCCGGTGAGGACATCGAACTCCACGTGAGTACCGCGGAACGGGCCGTGCGCGTGGGGCGGGCATTCATTGAATATCAGGGCGACGACACCGACGACATCGCCTATCGTTCGATGGTGCGTACGGCATTCGAGGATTTTCCGCCGGTGACCGCGGCGCGGCCGGTCCTGGAAGCCGTCGCCCGGGCCGTGGAGATGGGTGAGAACATCCTCCTCGAATGCGAAGCGGACGTCGAGCCCGAGGACTACGTGCACTTCTTCAGTGAACTGGCGGGCAAGCGCCTGGCGGTGATTACGCTTTCCCGCGGCATGCATACGGCGGATGTTCTCGGCGGGCTCAAACCCTCGGGCGACGATCCGACGAAAGGCGGCGACGCCGTGCGTTGGGTGGACGGCCCGCTCACCGCCGCGGTCCGGCGCGGCGACTACGTGTTATTGAAAGGCCTGGAGGCCGCCGGCCCGGAGCTGGTGGAAAAACTGAACATGCTACTGGACGACGCCCGCGCACTGATGCTGCCGCCGGAGTCGGGCGAGACGGAGCCGCTCAAGCTAACTGACGATGCGCGCATCTTTGCGCAGAAGTTTTTTCGTTTGCAACGGAGCACGCCGTCCATCTCCCGGGCGTTCCGGAACCGCTTCTCGGCGATCGTCGTGGAACCGATTACCGAGGAGATGAGTCTGCGGGAGATTGTGCAGAGCCGGTTGGGCCTGGATCTGCTGGAAGATGAGCTGAACCCCGAGACGACGGGCAAGATCGTAAACAGCCTGGTGAAATTCCACGGGACGTTGCGCGAACAGTCCGCGAAGCGCGAGATCGGTTCCGGCAACATTCAGCCGTACCAGTTCGGTCTCACGAATTTGCGCCGCTGGTGTGAGCATGTGCGCGCTGGCCTCGGCGGTTTCGGCGAAAGCGGTGCGGCGAACCAGGACGGACTGCGCCAGGAACTCCAGCAATTGCTGTTGCGCGGCGCGGGGGTGGCGTACATCAACGAAATCTCGGACCCGCGCGAGCGGGACCGCGCGGCGCAGTTGCTCGATAACCTGCTGTCCGGGCTGCCCATCGAAGAGCTGCTGGAGGCGTTCCGGGCGGCCTCAAAAAAAAAAGAGATAAATCAGAAAAAGACTAACGTTCGCAAGATCTGGTGGGACCAGGACGAACACTTTCGTGAGGCGAACACCGGCAAGTTCAAGCCGAAGCTGGACGGCCGCGATCTCAAACAGGGCATCAACATCGACACCCCCGAAACCGGCGGCAATCGCAAAGAAGGCGAGGACGCCTGGTATGGCTCCGACACCCAGGGCAATCAGGGCCAGGGCGAACCGGGAGCCGGGGGCGGGGCCTGGGGCTATCGCACCGAAGAGCTCTACAAGGAATTTCTGAAAAAACGCCGCGCGCTCTGGGACTACAACATCGGCGTTACGCTGAAGGATTTCAAAGAGACGTTTGAGGGCGAGATCAATCGCGTGACCATCGACTTCGATCGGCTGCTGGACCCGCAGGTGGACATCGATCGTCGGTACCTCTCGCAGGGTTCGCGAGTGGATGCCCGGCGCTATCTTTCGTATCTCTCCGGTCGCGGCGACGGCCGGGTCTTCGATAAAACGACGGTTTCCGTGGATGAGGATCGCCTGAAAGGCGTGGAGATCATCTTCGCCGTAAACAAAG
Organism: Leptonemataceae bacterium; assembly: GCA_965227295.1. Lineage (GTDB taxonomy): Bacteria > Spirochaetota > Leptospiria > Leptospirales > Leptonemataceae > JANSYA01. The sequence goes on from OZ245742.1 coordinate 3,648,149, forward strand.
GCCGGCGCATGTTTAACTTCGAGTATTCGATCGCGACGCTCGTGTCGATCATGAGTTGTTCGATCATTATGGACAATCATAAGTTGCCGTTCGGCGTGGTGGGCTACTCCGACCTGACGAACGCCAAGCGGGACATCGATCTCATGTGGTACAAGCGCCTGGAAGAGGATTTTTCCCTGCCCGGTGAGGAACAATTGTTTCACGGCCTGGTCCGCGACTGGCACGGGGATACGGTGGCCGAGGCCCAGGTCCTGGAAGAACTCGGGGAATCGTTCACGGCCGAGGCGCGCACGCGGATCATCGTCATGGTTTCGGACTTTCGCGGCCCGCGCGGTAAGGTTACGATCGAAAAGGATTTATCCAGTCGCGAGACGACGATCCTCAAGCAGACGATCGACGATCTGACGAAGCGCGGTGTGATTCTGATGGGCGTCGGCACGGGCCCGCGCGCCATCGCCGACGCGATCTTCCCGGAGTCCGTGCAGGTCGGCGGCGAGAACTTCGCGAACCTGCCGGCGCTCATGGCGGGGAGGGTGACGGAGCTGGTGCACAAGCATCACAACGCGGCGGTGCTGTAAGAACTTTTGCCACAGAGGCACAGAGAGCACAGAGGGTTTGCGGTGAGCTTGATTTTTCGCGCCAGGGATTGGAAGGGTCGCGCGTGAGCGCGAGTCTTTGCGTAGCAAAGACCGAAGGCGAAGCCGGAGCCCTGGAAAGCCCGACCGCCGCAACGCGGCGGGGGCGCCCAAAAGATGCTTATCCGTTTTACTATACGATGATTCCGCGCCGTTGACGAATGTCGGGCGCGTTTGCGCGATAGCAGAGCTGAGTATGCCCAGGAAAAAGAAAGACATTAAAAATTCCAAAGACAAGGCCGCAAAGAAATCGAAGGACAAAGCCGCGAATAAGAAATCGAAGAAAGCTAAGTCCTGGGCGGATTATGTTAAGATTCACGGCCAGGGCGAACTCAAGGCCTTTGTACACCCCGCCGCCACCGTGGAGGGGGATGTGGAACTCGGCGAGGGCTCGTCCATCTGGGCCGGGGCCGTCTTGCGCGGGGATCTGAACCGCATTGAGCTCGGACGTTTCGTGAACATCCAGGACAACACCACGTTGCACGTCGACGGCCGGTCGCCCATGAGCATCGGTGATTATACTCTGGTGGGCCACAACGTTATGCTGCACGGTTGTGTGATCGGCCGGGGCGTTATGATCGGCATCGGCAGCATCGTGCTCGATCATGCCGAAATCGGTGACGGGGCCATGATTACGGCGGGTTGTTTGATTCGCGGCGGTAAGAAGATCCCGCCCCGGGCGCTCGTGGTGCAGAAGGGTGCCGAGCTCAAGATCATCGAGAACGGGGCGAAGACCGATCTTACGGTGACCGGCTCGCTGGAGTACTTTGAGCTGGGGAAACGGTATCGGAAAGGTGTCGTGAAGAAACTGGAGCGTTCCGAAGAGCTGGAGATGCACACCCGGGCGAAAGCGATTATTGCGGAGCTGGGAATCTAAGATGCTTACGAGAGATACTGGCTCTCGAATTCTTCGGGCGTGACGATTTTGAAGAAGTTATCCAGCTTCGCCAGCCGAAAGACGTTGAGGATCATGGGCTTGAGGCCGAAGAGGATCATCTCGCCGCCGTAGTTTTTTACTTTGTTCAACCCTTTGATCATGGAACCCATGCCCGAGGAGTCGATGAAGTTCACCGCGGTCATGTCCACGCCGACCTTCGCCGGGCGGTCGCCGATCATGTCTTCGAAGTTTTTTTCGAAGGTCTCGGACTGCTCGATATCGAATTTCCCTTCCAGTTTGAGTACAAGAAGGTCGTCGCCGTGCCTGGTCTTCGTTAGATCCACGGTGGCAACCTTGTATGATTTACAGTTTCAGTCAATCCATTTGAGCCGTGCCGTTCAATGAATGCGGCGACGCACGGCAAATTCCAGGCCGGCTTCTTTTGTGTTGATCCACACCGCCTGACTTCCGGCCAGGGCCACCACGAGCGCCTCGCTGGCGTAGCCGCCCTCGGCCTGCAGTTGTCCGCGGCTGTAGTAGCGATGGCCGTAGAATCGCAGCGAGATATCGTAGTCCTCGTTCAGGTGATACTCCGCGCCCAGATTCAACAGAAAGCCCTCGCCGCCGCCGTACTCCACAATGAAGTTGATTCCCCGCTGGACGTGATGATCCCGCGCGTAGTTGTAACCGCTGACGAGTAGCAGATTCGCGTCGAATCGAAACTTGCCGGTGCGGAAGCGATAGCCCGGACCCACGGGAAACTCCAGCACGGAATTCGCGAAGCTGTTGCCGAGGCCGATGGGGCCGTAGAGTAACAGGCTGCCCGTGCCGATCCACTGCACCGCATCGTAGGTATTAAACTTGAAGTACGCGTAGCGCAGCGAGGCGCCGAGATACAGGCCGTCGTCCGCATCGCTCCGGGGCAGGCGTCCGGTTTGCCATAGTTGTACGAGGGGACTCACGTAGAGTTTCAGCGAGGCTTCGAGATCGTAGTGTTGCATGTCCGTGCGCGCATAGGAGAGGGCGAAGTTCCGATTGCCGGAGAAGATCTCGGCGGAATCTCGAAAGGCCCACTTCGAAGTATCGAAACCGTTCTCGTGCTGGCTGGAATTGGACAGGGGCAGGACGAAGTCTTCGTTGTAGGTCGTGCCGGTGTCGACATACCGAAACGTCGTGCGATAACTAAAACCCGCGTCGATCAGAGAGCGCGAGAAGTCCAGGCGGAGCCCGTAGTAATCGAAGTTCCGCGGATACGTGAGTCGCGATCCGCCGGCGAAACCCGAAGCGTCCGGCGTGCGGCTGCCGGTTTCCAGGACGTGTTTGCCTTCGTTGCGGCCGTAGATGAGCCCGGCCCGAACGTCGACGGCATCCGCCAGGACGGCGGAAAATCCGCCGGAAAAAAGAATCGCTGAAAAACCCGCGACGAAGATTCTGGCGGTGCCTGGCATTCCCACTATCCCTGAGCCCCCGGACGGATGATCAACAAGATTCGCACCTATATTCGCTCGAATTTCTTTACGCTGGCCCTGCTCGTGCTGGTGCTTTCTTACCTGGCGTACCAACGCCTGCCTGCGTTCTTGAACGATCGCGAACTCATCGGCTCTGCGGCGCCGGATTTTACGCTGCCGGTGATGGCCGAGCGCGAAGGCGAGACCGACGGCGTGGTTACGTTAAGTGAACTTCGCGGCAAGAAGGTGCTGCTGAATTTCTGGGGGACCTGGTGCGGCCCCTGTGTTTCCGAGGTGCCGGCCCTCATCGAAATCACCGATGAACTGCGCGGTGCGAACTTTGTGATGCTGGCCATTACCGAAGAGAATCCCGGCGTGGTGCGCAGCTTTGCCCGCGAGAAGGGCATCAACTATCCCGTCGTCTTCGACAACGCCGCGCGCGTGCACCGGGACTATCGTGTGAATCTATTTCCGACGATGGTCTGGATCGACGAACAGGGAAACGTCGAAAGCATCGGCCACGGTCTGGACTTTGTGTTGACATACAAGATTCGCGAGTGGGTCACGGGCAGTTACTTTGCTGAAAATGACGGAGGCGAATCGTGAGCAGTCCGGCTACCGAACATTCCAATCGTAAGATCGCCGTCGTGGACTTCGGCGGCCAGTACGCGCATTTGATCGCGTCACGGCTGCGCCGTTTGGGAGCTTACTCGGAAATCCGCAATCCCTCGGAGTTTACGGCGGCGATCGCGAAACGCGAGTACTCCGGCATCGTATTTTCCGGCGGCCCGGCTTCGGTGTACGCTCCGGGCGCTCCCGCGAGCCGGCCGGAATTGATCGAAGCGGGGTTACCGCTGCTCGGCATTTGTTACGGCCACCAGCTATTGATGCACCAGGCCGGCGGGCGCGTCAGTCAATCGGCGAGCCAGGAGTTCGGTCCCGCGCGCCTGGGCTTAGCTGACACTCGCGGAATCTTTAGCGGAGAGGCCCCGAGTCATACGATAGACGGGCCGGTGGTCTGGATGTCTCACGGCGATGAGGTCCACGAGCTGCCGCCGGGATTCATTACCCTCGCGAGTACCGAGGACTGCCGTTTCGCCGCGGTGGGGGACCTGGATCGCAAGCTCTTCGGCCTGCAGTTTCATCCGGAAGTCAAAGAGAGCGAGCGCGGGGACGAGTATCTTAAAGCATTTATTAAGATCTGCGGCCTGGAAGGTTCGTGGAGCCTGGGCGACTTCTTAAAGGACGAAGTGGAGAAGTTACGCGAGGACGTCGGCGAAAAGAAGATCTTTTTTCTGATTTCCGGGGGCGTCGACTCCACCGTGGCCTTCGCTTTGCTTGCGCGCGCTCTGCCCGCGGAACATCTGGTCGGCCTCTTCGTGGACACGGGGTTCATGCGCGATCGTGAGGGCGCCGAGGTCCGCGAGGCTCTGAACGCCGTGGGCGTGCAGTTGCACACCGCCGAGGCCGCGGAGCGTTACTTCGCGGAACTGAAAGACGTCTACGATCCCGAAGAAAAACGCCGCATCATCGGCGAGCTCTTTATTAACGTACAGGCAGATGAAGTCAGCCGTCTCGAATTGAACGCCGGGGAATGGTTTCTGGGCCAGGGCACGATCTATCCGGACACCATCGAATCCGGGGCAACCGACCACAGTCACAAGATCAAAACGCATCACAATCGTGTGGCCGCCGTGGAAGAACTCATTAAGAAAGGGCGCGTTGTCGAGCCCATCCGCGAACTCTACAAGGACGAGGTGCGGCGCCTGGGTTCGTTGCTCGGCCTGCCGGACAGCATCGTGCTCCGCCATCCCTTCCCGGGCCCCGGTCTCGCCGTGCGTTGTTTGTGTCTGGAAAAACCGCCGGAGGACGGCGACGGCGAACGTGAGGCGGCCGCCGTCCTCGGGCCGCGCGTATCGCGTACTTCGGGCGACGGCGAAGCCGCGGCGATTCAAGAACGGCTGGATCGCGCCGGCGTTGCCGCGCTGCTCTTGCCGGTGTACTCCGTCGGCGTACAGGGCGATCAGCGCAGTTACGCCCGCTGCGCGGTTCTGTTTCCGGACACAGCCGCACGCATTTCAGCTCCGGCGGATCTCGATGCCTGGAACGATGCGCTGGAAATCGCGCGGCGCATCCCCAATCGTTTTCGTTCGCTGAACCGCGTGCTCTATTGCGCGGCCCGGGCCGACGCGGGAACGACGTATCCCGAAATCCAGGCCCGCTTTCCAGTGGACCTCAGCCCGGAGCGCATCGAACTTCTGCGTCGGGCGGATCGCATCGTGCACGACTTTCAGATTGAGGCGCAGATCTACGGCGAGATCTGGCAGTTTCCGACGGTATTGGTACCGGCGGGTAACGGCGCGGGTTTGGGGGAGAGCATCGTGCTGCGCCCCATCACTTCGACGGACGCCATGACCGCCTCGGTGTATCGCATGCGTGAAGAGCATCTGCGCAGCCTGGCGGAGCGCCTTGTCGCGCTGGACGGCGTGGACTTCGTGTTTTATGATTTAACGAGCAAGCCGCCGGGCACCATTGAATGGGAATGAGCCGGCGCAAGATACTAACTTTGCACAGGAACATGTTATGAGTGAAAGACCGTTTCGGATTTTAGGATTGCAGCAGATCGCCGTGGGCGGCACGGACAAGAGTGCCCTCGCGAAGCTCTGGGTGGAACTCTTCGGCCTGAGCGTGCACGACACCTACAAGAGCGAGAAAGAGAACGTCGACGAGGACATTCTGCGCCTGGGCAAGGGCCCGCACGCCGTCGAGGTGGACATCATGCAACCCATCGATCCGGAGCAGAGCCCGAAAGTACACGTGCCGCCGTTGAATCACATCGGCCTGTGGGTGGACGATCTGGCCGCCTGTGTCGAGTACTTAACGAAAGCCGGAGTACGGTTTACACCGGGCGGCATCCGCAAGGGCGCGGCCGGTTACGACGTGACCTTTATTCATCCGAAAGGGAACGACGACGCCCCGGTGGGCGGCCAGGGCGTGCTGATCGAACTGGTGCAGGCCCCGGAAGACGTAATCCAGGCGCTGGGTTGAGTTTGTATGGCGGCGGAGCCGGAGTTGAACTTTGAAGAGGTCGCGAATCCATCGCCGGCCCTCCAGGAAGCGCTCTGGAATAACTTGCAAACTTTCAGCGATTCGAAGCTAAAGAACCCCGCTCTAGCACACACCGGCTCCGTGGCAGTCATTGCCCGGGAAGGGCAGCGCCTGGTCGCCGGCATGCTCGCCGTAATCTACGTCGGCGGCATGAACCTGCAATGCCTGTGGATCGACGAACCCCTGCGCGGCCACGGCCTGGGCAAACGCCTGCTCGACGCCGCCGAGGACATCGCGCGTCGGCATAAATGCAGCGTGATTTTCGGGCATTCTTTCGGATTCCAGGCGCCGGAGTTTTATCTGAGAGCCGGCTACGAGGAGTTCGGTTCCATTCCCGAATTCCCGCCGGGCTACGGCTGTATTTTTCTGCGCAAGCTGTTATGATGTTCGCAGATAATCCCGCATGGCCTCATGCACGCCGTCCGGCCACGGCGTAAGTTTCTTTTCGTCGACATTAGCGGAGCCGTACAGAAAATCCATGTAGCAACGTTCTTCGCCGTTGCAAGTGGCTCGCAGGTGTATTTGGGCGTGGGTATCCCGCAGGCGTTTGACGTAGAGTTCGAAGTCCAGGACGTTGTTTAAGAACGTGGGTTTGCGAAAGTGGGCGTCGATGTGCATGGCGGGCAGGCCGTGGCGCTCCTGAATGACCAGGCGATGGAAGCTGTAGCCGATGTGCGCCCACCAATCTTCCAGTACCTCCACGAAGAGATTGAAGTACTGCGGCGTAAAGACGATGCCGCCGGGATCGCAGTGCTGGAAGCGGACGAGTTTCTGAGTCGTGAACGTTTTCAAAAGGCGAGCATCGTTCCGCTTTCGCGGGGCCGCAAGTACTTTCAATTCCGGCTGAACTTCGGTCGCCGCACGGCAAATCCCAGGATCAGCTTTGTCAGGAAGAGCGGGGCCAGGGCGTGGAGCGCGATGGGCTCCGGCGCGAATATGGTTCCGGCGCAGATGCCGCAGACCAGCAGGGCCGCGCCCAGGTTTTGCTGGAGTTCCGGATCGTTCACGGAGTTGACGAGGAAGGCAGCCGCGAGGGCGAAGACGCCGACGTACGCGAAGTAGGCCCACTGCTCCGGGAAGAGGAGTGTAAACAACGCCGGCTGCAAAACGTGCAGCAACAGAAAGCCGATGCGTCGACCATTCGCGCGCTGATAGTACTGATTTGTGGAACTGGAGAGATTCGCCGTGACGCCGCCGATGATGTCGACCAGCAGCACGGCGAGCAAAGCGGACTTCCAGAGCGGGAGCGGATACGGATACAGGGCGATGAAGAACAACACGGTGCCGGCCAGGGCGGAGGCGTAGACCAGGAGGATTTGCGAAAGGGGCGCGGTTTCGCCGTGCAGTTCGTGCAGGAATTTCGGGATTCGGATGTCGTTCACAGTTGAGGATGATAGCACGGTCGCGACGACATGCAATGACATCCGTCAATTCCGGCCGCTGCCCCCGCCGCTCCGCGAAATATGTTGAAGCGTCAGCTCCCCGTAATACTGTCTCCCGATCGGCTGTGGAACAAGGACCCTTTTTATGATAAACAATCTTTACCGCTCATGCATCACGACCCTTCTCGCGATTCTCGGGGCGTGCTTCTTTTTCACGTGTGGTGATCCGCCGTCGCCGGAACTGGTCTTTCACAACGGCCGCATCCTGACCATGCGTCCGGGAAGCTCTGAGACGCCCGCGGCGGTCCATGTTCGCGACGGCGTCATTGTAAACATCGGCAACGTCGAAGAAGTTTTCGCGGCGGCGCCGAATGCGCAGCGCATTGATCTGCACGGGGCCGCGCTTCTGCCTGGTTTCATCGCACCGCATACGCATCCGGAACTTTCAGCGTATCTTCACACCTTCGTCGATCTCAGCGGCTTCACGCATCGCACGCCCGATCAGGTGTGGGACGCGTTGCGAGCCGCCGTGGCGGAAGCCGAACCCGGGGAATGGGTCTACTGTCGCGGTTTCGATCCGATCCTCATCGCCGGTCTCTCCGGTCCCACGCGACAGGAACTCGACGAGATCGCGCCGGAAAATCCGGTCGTGATCCTGGCGCAGTCCTTGCACACGGCCTGGGCCAACAGCCCGGCGTTTGCAGCGCTCGGCATCGATGCAAATACGCCGGATCCCGGTCCGGCTTCTTACTACGAGAAGAACGATGGTGGACTCAGCGGCATGATCGTGGAAGTCGAAGCGATGCAGCCGTTCATGCAGGCGGCGCTACCGACCTTCGATATCAAAAAGAACTTTCAGGGCGTGCTCCGCGACTACAGTCGTCACGGCATTACGAGCATCGGTACGGCGGGGCTCTTCGGCAAAGACGATCGTCCGCTCATGATGTTACGCTGGCTGTCCGCCGAGAACCCGGGACTGCTGTTGCGCACGCTTGCTGTCTTCGGTTTTCTGCCGGAACGCGAGCCCGCGGTACGGAACTTCGTCTATCTCAAGGCCGACAGCCCGTTCGAACTTCCGGAGAGCCCGGAGCGAGAGGACACTAAGTTTCAAATAATAGGCATTAAGATGTGGTACGACGGTTCGCCGTACACCGGTAGCATGTATCTGCGGGAAGCATACAAACAAAGTGAGCTGATGCAGAGAGACCTCGGCGTTCCGGCAGGCAGTCGCGGGAGTTCGGTGATTTCCCGCGCAGAGTTCCGTGAAACGGCCGCGAGGTTTCACGGCCGGGGGTGGCAGCTCGCGGTGCACACCCAGGGCGATCAGGCGGCCCTGGAGGTGGTCGAAGAACTACGGGAAGTCCTGGGAGAGAATCCGCGGCCGGATCATCGTCATCGCCTGGAGCACGGTCTCTTGATTCCGAAAGACGTTATGCCGGACATTGCGGCGAGCGGTCTGAATCTCAGCTATCACATCAATCATCTTTACTACTACGGCGAGGCCCTGCGAACTTCCATCCTCGGCGAGGAACGCGCGGAAGAGATGCTGGCCGTGCGCAGCGCGCTGGACGCCGGGGTGACCGTGACGCTCCACGCCGATCAGCCCATGTATCCTGAGGATCCGCTGTCATTGATCGCCACGGCGGTGAATCGAAAGAGCCGCGACGGCCACGTGATCGGAGTCGGCCAGGCGATCAGTGTGAGTGAGGCGCTGCGTGCCGTGACCATCGACGCGGCCTGGCAACTCGGCATGGAAACGAAGCTGGGTTCGATTGAGGTCGGCAAGTACGCGGACTTCGTCGTGTTGGACCGCGATCCGCGTTCCGTTCCGAACGGCGAGCTACGTAAACTTCAGGTGCTGGAAACTTACGTGGGCGGCGTGCGCACGTATGCGGCAGGCGGGGCATGAAAACATGCATCATGCTGCTCCGCCGGGCCGCGCAACGCCTGATCGAAGCGCATGTACCCGGGGCGGGACTTGAACCCGCACGACCGAAGTCCCGGGATTTTAAGTCCCGTATGTCTACCAATTCCATCACCCGGGCATAGGTGAACGCAGCAGGGGAGGCTGCGATGAGGCGTCGACCGGATTTGAACCGGTGATGGGGCTTTTGCAGAGCCCTGCCTTACCACTTGGCTACGACGCCGATCAGCGCGGCCGGCGAATCCCGGCCGTATCGGACAGACTCTCCGCGGAGCAGGGGGCGTCAAGTCTTTGGAAAACGGGTGACGTTCGTGGATGCCGATTCTTGCGTTAGGGATCCGCAGGGTGGCCCGAAAGGCCAGTCCGCTTTTGGGCGCCTCGCCGCTTTGCGGCGACCGGGCTACTCCGGGCTCCGCTTCGCTCCGGCCTCGCCTGCGGCGAGTCTCGCGCTAACGCGCGACCCTGCGTATCCCTGGCGCGAAGAGAAAGACTAAGAATTCAACAACGCCCGCAGATTATCCAGGCTGTGCACTGGCCGTTCGCACGCAAGCTGCCGGCAAACGTAGAACGTATCTTTCTCCGCGACGGCACGATCCGCAAGCAGCGGCACAATCTTCCCGGCCTCGTCACGATTGTCGCCGTGGGCGACGGCCTGCACCGACTCGCCGCTCTGTTCGGTGGCGAGGGCGTTCAGAACTTCGCGCAAATCATCCAGAGTTCCCGGTGTGACGAGAGCAATCTCCGCCGGCGGTTCCAGGAAGTACGCGAACGTTTTTAATAGAAACGAATGCGCCGCGCCCTGTTCGCTGAGCGACGTCGGAAAGGCCGCAAAGATTTTGCGGGCGCGCTCATGGTACGCCGCGGGCTCGACGCCGTAGAGCGCGAGCGTATGAAACAACCGTGCCGCCGCCGAATTGCCGGAGGGTTCCACACCGTCGTACGACTCGATGGAGCGCACGATGAGGTCGTCGCTGTTCTCGGACGTCTCGTAGTAGGCGCCGCCGGCTCCGTCGAAGCGCGTGATGATCTGCGCGGCCAGTTCCTGCGCACGTTCGAAGAAGCGCGGCGCAAAGCCGGCGCGGTACAGATCCAGGCACGCGTTGCCCAGGAGCGCGTAGTCCGGCAGTGTCGCCGGGATGCGCGCTTCGCCTTCGCGGTAACGGCGCAGCAACGAACCGTCGGCCTGGCGCATCGTCTGCCAGAGAAAGTCCGCGGCCTTTTCGGCGCGCGCGTAGAGTTCGGTGTCGTCGAAGGCTCGTGCGGCCTGGGAGAGGGCCGAGATCATGAGGGCGTTCCAGGACGTGAGAATCTTATCGTCGCGCAGCGGGCGGATGCGTTTGTTGCGTTCCGCGAGCAGCGCCGTGCGGGCGCGGTCCACGGTCTTTTGCCAGGCCGCGGCGTCGGTGCCGGCGGGCAGGCCGGCGACGAAACGTTCCCGGGGCAGGCCCTCGTGCAGGATGTTCTTGCCCTCCCAGTTGCCGCGCATGGACAGCCCCCAGAATTCGGCGAGGAGCTTGCGTTCGTCTCCGGAAAAACCGGCCGAGCTTAATGTTTGATCAAAATCACTTAAGCTCCAGACGTAGAACTTGCCTTCCTCACCTTCGCTGTCCGCGTCCTCCGCCGAGTAGAACGCCCCTTCCGGCGAGGTCATGTCCCGACGCAGATACTCACAGACGTCCCGGCCCCAATCACGGTAACGTTCGTTGCCGGTGAGACGATAGCTATCGGTCAGGGCCCACAGAAAGAGCGCGTTGTCGTAGAGCATCTTCTCGAAGTGCGGGACGAGCCAGTCGTGGTCCGTGGCGTAACGCGAAAGTCCGCCGCCGATCTGATCGTAGATGCCGCCGCGCCGCATGTGGTCCAGGGTTTCCTCCACCATGCGCAGGGCGTGGGCCTCGCCGCTGCGGCGATAGTACGTGAGCAAAAAGAGCAGGCCCATGGACGGCGGAAACTTGTTCGGCCCGTTGCTTGTGAAACCGCCGCTGTATTCGTCGAAGAGCTGGGAGTACTGGCGGAACGTCGCCTCCAGGGCCTCCGCTCCCGGAATTTCACCGCCGCCGGAAGCCGACTCCTGTTTCAGGAAGTTGTGCAACGCCGTGGCGGACTCGTCGATCTTCGCGCGGTTGTTCTGCCACATGTTATCGATGGACTCGAGGACCTGGCGAAACGACGGCCGCCCGAAGGCCGGCTGCGGCGGGAAATACGTACCGCCGGTAATGGGCAATAACTCCGGCGTGAGGAACATGTTCAACGGCCAGCCGCCGTGTTGGCCGGTGGCGTGCAGGGCCTTCATGTAGATCTGATCGACGTCCGGTCGTTCCTCGCGGTCGAGCTTAATCGCTACAAATTTTGCATTAAGGATGGCGGCGGTGTCTTCGTTCTCGAAGGACTCGCGTTCCATGACGTGACACCAGTGGCACGTGGCGTAGCCGATGCTGAGTAAGATCGGTTTGTTTTCCGTGCGAGCCTTAGAAAAGGCTTCGTCGCCCCAGGGGTACCAGTCGACCGGATTGTGGGCGTGTTGCAGCAAGTACGGCGACTTTTCGTTGGCGAGGCGGTTCGTGTGTTTGGGTTCGGACATGCTGGCTCGAAGTTAAATGAGAATCCGGGAGATCGGAAAGGGGAATCAAGAAAGGGAAAACAAAGAGTAAGACTAAGATGGGCGCCCCCGCCGCTGGTGCGGCGGTCGGGCTGCTCCGGGCTCGCTATTCGCTCGGCCTCGCGACTTCGTCGCGAGTCTGGCGCTACGCGCCACCCTCCGCATCCCTGGCGCGAAGAGACGAAACTCTGGTGATGCGCTGCGGATGGTTATTCCGCGGCCGGGGCATTCAGGGCCTGGGCTTCGCGTTGTTCGCGCAGTACGTCCGGTTCGTCTGGGATGTTCCGGCCGAAGATGTCGATCACGGAAAAGCTCACCAGGATGACGAACAGGATAATCGGGAACAGGAGTCCGTACCCCTTTACCAGGGTCGTCTCATAGCGCATGTGCATGAATACCAGGATGACCAATGAGGCTTTGATCGTCGCGATGATCATGGCGATGACGACGTTGGTGACGAAGCCGCCGCCGATGACGACGCCCCAGTCCACATAAGAGACGGCCACTGTGATGACCGTCAGCACCAGCAGGGCGATGCCGGTGAGGATGTAGTTTTTCCGGGGGACAATGTGCCCGCGGCTCTCTTGATCAGGTATATGCATGTGTTCGTCCTGTAATGATCCTTTAGGCTGTGTCCGCGCTATCGCACCAGGTAAAAGAGCGGGAAGACGTAGATCCAGATGAGGTCCACAAGGTGCCAGTAGAGGGTGCCGTTCTCCACCGGCGTGTAGTACCAGTGCGAGTAGCGTCCCTGAATGTTCTTCCAGAGCAGTACCGCGATAATGCCCATGCCGATGAGAACGTGCAGGCCGTGGACGCCGGTCATGAGAAAGTAGAACGTAAAGAACAGGTCAATGCCGTGGCGGTAGTGCGAGATCTCGGCGTTACGCTCGGACGACTCGATTTCTCCCGCCGCGATCTTCGCATCGACGATCTTCGCAATTTCGGCGTCGGTGTTGGCGTAGCTGTGGTGGTCGTGAGAATCCAGCGGGATGATCATCTCGGCGCTGCCCGGCAGGATGCCGTGGGAGAACTTACCGCTATACTCGATGTACTTGATCACCATGAACACGCCGGCGAAGGCGATCGTCAGCGCGAGCATGATGTTCGCGAGTTTCTTCTTGCCGCGCTGCACGGAGTCCAGGGCAAGCACGGCCGTCACCGAACTGAGGATCAGCACGATCGTGTTGATGCCCCCCATCACCTTATCCAGGGAGTGGTGCGCCACCTTGAACGGTTCCACGAACTTCGCGTGGAAGATGGTGAAAGCGGCGAACATCACCGCGAAGAGCAGGAGTTCCGTGGCCAGGAAGAGCCACATGCCCATCTTCGAGCCTTCGTAGCCGCCCAGTTCCTCGTGGGCGGGGTGATGATCACGTATTGCGTGTGCGTCTGCCATAGTTCAGTGCGTCCGTGTTGTGTTTAATCTCGTATGTAGTCAGGTTAGCGTTTTGCGAACGATCGATTAACCGGCGATTTTGTCCGGCGCCGCGTGATGACCGCTTTTGTCCGTGGCGTAGTCGTAGACGCCGTTCGCCGGGAACTGCGGGATCGTGTGGAAGTTCGTGGGCGGCGGCGGCGTGCTCGTTCTCCATTCCATGCCGAGGGACTCGAACTCGTTGTCCTCGGCCTTGCGACCGCGGAAGGCCGAATACATGAGGTGGCCCAGGATGAACAGATAGGAGAAGCCGTTGAACCACGAGCCGATCGTCGAGATCGTATGCCAGGTCTGGAACTGCGGCAAATAGTCGTAGTAACGCCGCGGCATGCCTTCGAGTCCCAGGAAGAACTGCGGGAAGAACGTTAAGTTAAAGCCGATGAACAAGAACAGCCAGCCCCAGAAGGCTTTTTTCTCGTTGTACATGCGCCCCGTGAGGAGCGGGAACCAGTAGTGCAGGCCCGCGAAGAGCGCGATCACCGTGCCCCCCTGCATTGTATAGTGGAAGTGCGCGACCACGAAGTAGGTGTCGTGCAGGAAGACGTCCGTTGCGAGGACGGCCAGGTGGACACCGGTGAGGCCGGCAATCGAGAACATGAAGACAAAGCCCAGGGCGTAGAGCATCGGTGCCTTGAACGAGATGGAGCCCTTCCATAGAGTGGAGATCCAGTTGAAGACTTTGATGGCCGTCGGCACCGCCACGAAGAACGTTAGGAACGAGAAGATGTAGCGCGCCCAGTCGGACATGCCCGAAACGAACATGTGGTGGCCCCAGACGATGAACGAAACCAGCGCGATGGCCAGCGAAGAATAGGCGATGGCCTTGTAACCGAAGATCGGCCGCTTCGCGAAGACCGGCAGGATTTCGGAAATGATGCCGAAGCCCGGAAGAACCATGATGTAGACGACCGGGTGCGAGTAAAACCAGAAGAACTGCTCAAATAAAATGGGATCCCCGCCCTTCGCGGGGTTGAAGATGCCGATGTCGAGCACGCGTTCCATGATCAGCATCACGAGAGTCATACCGATGATGGGCGTTGCAAGCACCTGGATGATGGACGTGGCGTAGAGGGCCCAGACCATGAGCGGCAGTTTATCCCAGGTAAGACCCGGGCAGCGCATGCGGTGGATGGTGACAATGAAGTTGAAGCCGGTCATGACCGACGAGAAACCCATGACGAAGGCGCCCAGGGTGAGCCAGAGGACCAGGGAGTTGGACTTCATGGAGTAAGGGGCGTAGAACGTCCAGCCGGTGTCCGCGGGGGAGAGCAGGGAGACGAGGGCGATGGTGGCGCCGATGAGGTAAACGTACCAGCTTCCTAAGTTAATGCGCGGGAACGCTACGTCCTTCGCGCCGAGCTGCAGCGGCAGGATGAAGTTACCGAGGGTCGCCGGAATACCGGGCACAATAAAGAGAAAGACCATGACCGCGCCGTGCAAAGTCATGAGCACGTTGTAGGTCTGCGCGCCGACGATGGTGGCGCCCGGGGCGATCAGCTCCAGGCGTACCAGCAGCGCCGAGGTGCCGCCGATGATGAAGAACCCCAGGATCGCGTAGAGGTACATGATCCCGATTTTCTTGTGGTCCGTGGTGGTCGCCCAGCCCCAGAAACCGCGGCCGACCTGATAAAACGATGATGCTTCTGCGTGTGCCATAATAGTTGTGCTCCCGTATCGGGTTCGTAACCTTCTTTCGATGATACCTCAGCGCTTATTGCAGCGTTTTCATGTAAGCGATGACCGACTGGATTTGCGGTTCGCTGAGTCCCTGGGCCGGCATGGCCGCGGGGTAACCTTCCACGATCTGCGCGTTGGGATTCAGAATGGAATTGCGGATGTAGTTCTCGTCCGCGACCACCGCGGTGCCGTCGGCCATACTCCGCTCGGCGCCCCAGAGACCCTGGAAAGACGGGCCGACGATGCGCGAGCCGTCCGTCGAGTGGCAGGCCTTGCAGTTCGCCGCGTAGAGGGCCTCGCCTTTTTCCGGGCTGATGTCGCCGGCTTCTTTTTCGATGACGGCCAGTTGGTTCTTGAACGCGTCTTCTTTGAGGACGATGGCCTTGCCGATCATGGCGCTGTGGTCTTTACCGCAGTACTCGGTGCAGTAGATGTCGTAGACCATGCGATCGCCTTCGAACTTGCTCGGCTCAAAGTAGACGTAGGTGAAAATGTTCGGAGTGACGTCCTCTTTCACGCGGAACGCCGGGATAAAGAACGAATGCAGGACGTCTTTGGACTTCATGACCAGTTTCGTGGGCCGGCCTTCCATTAAATAGACGTCGTTGTAAGATTTGATCTGGGTCGCTTTCTCCGGCTCCTGGCGGAACTCGGCGGGGTAGGTGTACTCCCAGGCCCACTGCTTGCCCTCGACCGCGATGATCATGGTGTTATCGGGGAATTTACCGGGACGCATTTCGAGGAATTCGATCATGCCCCAGATGTAGAGCCAGACGAAGACGATGGACGGGATGACGGTCCAGACGACCTCGATGGTGGTGCTGTGGGCGATGGGGGACGTTTTGTCGTCTTTGCCGCGGCGGCGGTACTGGATGACGAAGTACATCAGCACGCCGTTGACCAGGAGAAATGCGAGCACAGTGATGATATTGATCCAGAGCATGAGGTTGTCATGCCCGGCACAGTATTCCGATCCACACTCAATGTACATGTAAGCGATACCTTCTATAAATCAGGGCGAATGCTTCCAGTCTTGAGATTCGGGCGATCCGCTCAAGCTTTTTCCGCCTTTTCTCCCCTGCGAACGAAAAATATTAGTCCTACGATGAATATTACCGTGAGAACGCCGCCGATCCGCATGATCGCCCACATGTACGGCGTGTACTTTCCTTCTTGCGGATCGAAGCGGAAGCAGTACAGGAAAATTTTCTCCGCGGTGTTGCCGATTTGGCCGTACGAACTCTCGATCAGCGAAAGCCGGAAGGTAGCCTCCTCGAAGGTTACGCCGTAGAGATAGCGAGTGATCTTCCCCTCGGGCCCCGCCATAACAATGACCGCCGCGTGGCTGTAGTCCTCTTCGCCGTCCGGGCGGTATTGATATCCAATCGCATCCATAACAGCGGCGATGGACGCCGGATCGCCGGTGAGGAACTGCCAGGCCTCCGGTTTTAAGGGCGGATCGAAGCTTCCGCGCATCTCACGGCCCTTGCGTGCGGCGTCCGCCGGGCCTTCCTCGGGCTTGAAGCTGATGGAAACGATGGTATAGTCCCGGCCCGGTATCAGGCCGCGGGTGGCCTTTGTCGCCGCCGCGGCCTTCTGCACCCCGCGAAAGATGAACGTGCACAGTCGCGGGCAGGTAAAGTAGGATGGGATGAGGATGACGGGCTTTTGTGCCGTACCGAAGAAATCGCCCAGGCGGACGGCCTTGCCGTTCTCGTCGGTGAGCACGGTATCGAGCGGGAGCTGCCCGCCCAGATTCTCCGTCGTTTCGAGGCCCTCGGGGTCGCGTGTGGGCTCGGCAAAGAGCGGGGAAACCGCGAGCAGGGCGGCAATGAGGAGGATGGGACGGATGGCGGAGGGGTGGCGGCTCATATTTTGTTGTTTTCGCTTCAGCTCTCTTATGAAAAAATGACGGAAATCTGCGCCGTCAAGCTGGAACCGGCAAACGGAACGAAGTCCGCGCAGTACGGAAATTATTCGGAGAACTTTCGCATGTACCATCGCATCCTGCTCAGCATCCTCTGTCTTTTGACGCTGTCTCTGTGGCAATGCTCATCTTCCCAGGAGGACACGGCCCCCGCCGATGACTCTGAAACGATGGAGAAAGGCGAGGAGAGCGGTACGGACCGGGACGGTGGAATGCTCGGCGAGGGCTGTGTGCTCGGCAACTGTGAAAACGGCACGGGCACCTTCGTCTATCCGAACGGCGACAAATACGTCGGCGAGTTCAAGGACGGTGTGCGCAGCGGTCAGGGTACTTTCGAGTATGCCAACGGCGATCGCTTTACCGGCGGCTACGCCAACGGCAAGCGCAACGGCAAGGGCACCTACATCTTCGCCAACGGCGATCGCTACGTCGGCATGTTCAAAGACGGCGTTCGCCAGGGGGATGGAGTCTACACGTTCGCGGCGGACGGCGTCTTCCGCGGCCAGTTCGAGAACGACGGCAACGCCGGTGACGGCGTCTTCGTGAATAACGACAAGACCTTCGAATGCGATCTGCGCAACCGCGGCCTGTACTGTGAAGAAGCCGATTCGCAGAAGGTCATCAAAGAAGCCGTCGACGACAGCGGCACCGTCCAGTAATTCGGACGCGTGTCCGCGCGCGAAGTACAGCTCAAGCTACCTCACCTGACCCTGGCCGCGAAGGCCTGGGGACCATCTCACGAAGACATCCTGGCCGGGCGCGTTCCCGGCCGCATTGCCGTCGCGTTGCACGGCTGGCTCGATAACGCGGCGAGCTTTGATCAGCTTGCCCCGCTGTTGCCGGCGGACCTGGCACTCATTGCCCTCGACCTGCCCGGCCACGGCCTCTCGGGTCGCCATGCCGCCGGCGCATCCATCTATTTTCTCGATCACGTAGGCGTGTTGATGCAGGCGATCGAGGCCCTGGGCATGGAGATCGCGAAGGCCGGCTCGAACGAAAGTGACGGGCCGAAGATCATCCTGATGGGCCACAGCATGGGCGCCGGCATCAGCACGCTCGCGGCCGGTACGTTTCCGGAAGTATTTTCGCACGTCGTCCTGATCGACGGCATGGGGCCGCTCTCCGACGAAGACGAACGTGCGCCGGAGCGTTTGCGCAACTTCATTGAGCACGCGAGTGATCTTCCGGATTCATCGGTCTATCCCGACATCGACCAGGCCGTGCGTGCGCGCAAACGCGTGGGCGGCTTAAGCGAAGACTCCGCGCGGCGCCTGGTGGAACGGAACATCGTGCGTTCATTGGAAGATACCGGCTACGTCTGGCGGACCGACCCGCGTTTGAAACTGCCGTCGCCGGTACGATTGACCGAACGCCAGGTTGTCGCGTTCCTCGCGGCAATCACGGCACCGGTGTTGTTGGTGCTCGCGGAAGATTCGCAGTTTCGCGGTTACGAGGATTTGATTACCGGGCGCGCCGCGCACGTAAAGGCACCGGTCGAGATTGTGAAGTTAAGCGGCGGACATCATCTGCACCTGGAGAATGCGGGGGACGTGGCGGAAGCGGTGGGGGTGTTTTTGGCTGGTTAAAACCTCAAGGAGCGTCCATGCGGAGATATGCCTGTTGCTCCGGAATTAAGTCATCGAACTCAGTGGACCGGACGTAGACATTAACCGGCTTTTTGAAGCCGCGGATCTTCAGGGAAATTCGCTCCATGCCTTCGATCTTTCTGTTGGACTGTGCCTCGGCACAATAGCTGATTTTTCCGTTAATTTTTTGCAGTCGTGAGGCTAAGTTAATGCAGGTGCCAACGAAGTCTTCGGGTAAACCGTAATCGTGCGAGTTTGGTGAGTAGGCTGATACCTCCCCAAACGAGAGTCCGCAGCGCAGTTTTTGGGGTAAGTGGGCGTAATGGCTTTGGTGGTAGCCGAAGAAAGGCGTAACGTGCTGATTCCTTGAAGGAGCAAATCCATGCAAATTTGGATTGTATGAAATTATCAGGTCGCGCAGGTATTTGATTAAATTGTCTTCTTGGAGTTCTGGGGGATCATCCTCATCCGGAACCAATCTCCAGAGAAACAAAAAAGCATCGCCTAAGAACTTTAAAAATAGGGTCGTTCAACACTTTTCCCCTCAGGGTCCAGTGCTTTCATTGTTCGTAAAACCCAGTCGGTAAAGTCGACTGCAAATTTCTGGATCAGCGCAGGATTTTCAGAGCAGAACCATGTAAATCCTTCCAGGTCGATTACAGCGGCTGCTTCATTAATCTTTTGATCTGTTGGCATGGATTCTTTCCTTTCGTCGAGACAGCAGTTTGAGTACGGTCGTCTCACCTTTCTCATAGTCCACGAAGCTGCCGAAATTGGCGCCGAAAACCCCACCCGGTCAACCAGAAAATGTCACACCCCCATGCGATACTAAGCCGGGATCAAGTGTCATTGCGATTCGCCGGAGGACCCGCCGCGTCGATACGAATCACCTCAAAACATTCCCGCCGGATTTGCTAATTTCCGCAGATCGTCTCGCCGGGCGATCTCCCGATTGACATGTCTCCGGATCTGCTATAATGGAAGCACTCCTCGGGGAGGCCGATCATGCAGTACGACATAGCATCCAGGGAACTCATGATTATCAGCGGCCAAAAGATCCTGCAACGCTTCCTGCGTCGCGATCTTTCAGCAGTTCATACGATAGAAGAATTGCCGACAGAAACCGTTAATATCCGCCGATCCGATGCGCCGGTGAAGATGACGCTCTTAGACGGCGAAGAGCGTGTCGTCCTTGTGGAGTATCAGACGAACTGGGAGACGGGGCTGCCGATGCGTTTGGTGGAATATCATGCGCGCTACTGGCTGCGATACCGCATTCCGGTCGATACGCTGGTCTTTCTGATTCGTCCGCACAAAGATGCACATGCGAGTTTCGAAAACCACGCCCTGAGGTTTCGTTATCATCTGGTGAAACTCTGGGAATTGCCCGCCGCGGAATTCATTCATGCAGAGCCGCCGCTGCTTCCGTTTATCCCCCTAATGGAGGACGGCGATCAATACATCCACCATGCGCAGGATCGCATTCAAGCGAGCAAACTTTCCGACGAAGAAAAAACCAGTTTACTTACTGTTTTATGCATCTATACTGGAGTCTACGATCCCGCCCGCGCGCGGGAAGTCTTAGACCGGGCAGGCAGGCTTATGTTTGAATCACCTGTATACGATTGGATCAAACAAGAAGGCGTTGAAGAGGGTCGTGAAGAGGGCATCGAGGAAGGCCGCGAGCAAGGCCGACTCGAAACCGCTCAGCGCATGTTAGAGCGCGGTATCGATCTTGCGACCGTGCTGGACGTTACCGAACTTTCGGAAGATCTGCTGCGGCAACGCGGGGTTCTGCCGGCGGAGTAGGCCCGCATCCCCGACCATCTCCTAAGGTTTCGCCAAAAACCCTTTCAAAAACTCCCGCACCTTGCGAACCGAAGCGAGCCGATATGCCGCATGCGTCGGAGCCTTGCCGACCTTGACGGAGTACGCGTGCACCGGCAGGGCGTTGAACAGGTACTCGTCCGTCTCATCGTCGCCGACGGCCAGGATGAAGTCATAGCTGCGATCGAGGTCCCGGGCACGGTTCAGGATGTTGCCCTTGTGCAGTCCCTGGAAACGCACCTCGACCACCATCTTGCCGGAGAGTACTTCCAGGGGTTGGTTGGCGAGCACGTCCTGTAAGTTGATCGTCAGCTCACGGGCCTTCCAGCGGCCCTGGGTGGGATCGGACATGCGATAGTGCCAGGCGATGGACGCTTCTTTCTCTTCGGTAAAAGAACCGGGCGTTGTGCGGTTGTAGTGTTCGAAGAGATCGCGGACGTTTTCGTACCAGGCCATGCCGGATTCCGGCAGCATCTTATGCCATTCGGACTCGTCGGGAAACTTGATGTGGAGACCGTGTTCCACCGAAAAACCCAGGGGCAAATCTCCGAGCCAGTCCTTGATATCGCGTTGCTTGCGGCCCGTAATGATGAACACATCCGTGTTTTCCAGAGCTGTAAGGTCCTTCAACAACTCGACGAGTTCCGGATCCGGCCGTGCTTCGCTGGGCAGGCTGCGGATCTCGGTCAGGGTGCCGTCGTAGTCGAGCAAGAGTAAGCGACGCTTCGCCGCGGAGAACTCGCCGCGAATCTTTTGCGCGAGCTCTATGCCGATGCTCGTGGTCGTGGACTGGTGATCGGTACCGTAGACGTCCATCTCGGCGAGTTCGGACAGGAACGAGTTGGACCAGTAGTGTACGTTGTTGCGGCTGACCTTCGCGAACATGGCGCTCATGCGTCGTGAGCGTTCGGACTCGTTCATGGAAAGCGCTTCTTCGAGGGCCCGGGCAATGCGGTCCGGGTTCCAGGGATTCGTGATCAATGCCTCGCCGAGTTCGTGGGCGGCCCCGGCGTGTTCGCTCAGGATCAACACGCCGTCATCCTTCTTCACGGCGACGAATTCTTTGGCGACCAGGTTCATGCCGTCGAAGTAGGGCGTAACCAGAGCGACGTCCGCTTCCATGTAAAACGCGCACAGGCGTTTGAACGGCAGCGAGCGATAGATGAAATGGATCGGCGCGTGCGGTTCGTTCTCGTAGGTTTCGACGATGTCCATCACCGAAACTTCCACGGCTTCTTTGAGTTCCTGATAGTCTTTGATCTGCGTGCGCGAAGGCACGGCGATTTGCACGAGCACCACGTCCCGTACGAGTTGCGGATTGCGCATGAGAAACTTTTTGTACGCGCGGAGGCGGTCCGGCAGGCCCTTCGTGTAGTCCAGTCGATCGACGGACAGGATCATCTTGCGACCGTGGGTGATGTTACGCACCACCTGGAGATCCTGGTCGATGTCCGGCTCCTGCATGGTTTCCTGAATGCGGTCGACGTCGATGGAGATCGGAAACGCGCCCATGCGTGCCTGGTGTGTTTCCAGTTCCACCTTGTTGATCTCGGAGTCGATGCCCAGGATGTGCAATAGCGACGAACGAAAGTGACGCAAATAACTGAACGTATGAAAGCCGATGAGAGACGCACCGAGCAGGCCGTGCAACAGTTCCTCGCGATAGGGCATGGCGCGAAAGACTTCCGATGACGGGAACGGCGTATGCAGAAAAAAACCGATGCGGGCATCCGGGAACTTCTTACGCACCAGCGCCGGCACGAGCATGAGCTGGTAATCCTGGATCCAGATCATATCGTCCGGCCGTATCTCGCCCATGAACTCGATGATCTTCTCGGCGAAGATTTCGTTCACTTCGCGATACATCAGGAAGTCGCGCTCATCGTAATCGATGTGCGTCGGCAGGTAGTGTAAGATCGGCCAGAGGACCTTGTTCGAAAATCCGAAGTAGTAACGTTTGAGATGCTGACGGGAGAGAAAGATCGGTACGGCGCCGTAGTCGCGGAGCAACTGATCCTCGACACCCTTGGGATCGACCATGGAAAGATCGACTTCGCCCGGCCAGCCGATCCAGGTTTGATCGTACTCGCCCTCTAAGGCGGACAGCGCGGTGACAAGGCCGCCGGGGCTGGCTTTGAAATGAAAGCCGACGTCGTCGACGGTAATCGTAACCGGCAGGCGGTTTGCGGCGACGACCAGGCGTTTGCGGGATGATTGCGGTTGTTCGGAACTGTCTGCGGGATTCAGTGTTCTCCTCCGGGCTAACAGAATAGAAACGAATCCGCCTGTTGCACAGTGAAATTCAAGTAGATGTCACACCGCGACTTTGCTGGCTCGCGTAATAGACATGTTTGCGTGCACGCATCACGTCGCCCAGGGGCCGGTGTTCCGCGAGCGCGAGCCACGGATCGAAGACGGAGGCCTCAGCCTCTTCCTGGTACGTGCGCATCTCTCCGCTTTCGAAGTCCTGCTGTGGAATCGTAAGCCGGGCCACGGTCGTGTACGGCGAATCCCAGATTACGGAGGCGTCTTCAATCGGCGTGCTCTCTGCATTCGTGAAGAACTGCAACTGTAGATCGTACACGAGCGGGCCGCCGGCCAGGTGTGACCGAAAGTCCGCGCCCCAATCCTTCGAGGCGGCGGACTTCGGTTCACGATTCGAAGTCGGCACCAGACGAACGCGAGCGGCGTACGGGCCGCAGGCGATGGGAGCGGCGCTGAAAAAAGACTCCGTCGCGAAACCGGTAAAGGGTTTGCGAAACGCGGCGGCCGTCGCGCCGATTTTCTTGAACGCCCCGAAGATGCCGTAGGTACCGAAGAGATGACCGAGGAGACTGCCCGTCCCCCGGGCTGCGGCTTCCACGAGGTCGATGAACTCCGCGCTCTTCGGAAACGAAAACGCCTCGTGATTGATCAGCAAGAAACATTGAGCATCCGTGTCCGCGCCCAGCGCGCCGGGGCCGTTCACGCCTTCGACTCGCAGAGCGAAGCCGCGGATGTCGGGTTCGGCGTCCGGCTTCACATCGAGGCCGCCGTTAGAAAGTCGGACCGCGGCCCTGTATCGTCCCGGCTGCGCAAAGAAACCGTGGCGAGCATGCTCGGGAAGATCGGCCAGGACTTCGACTTCGGCCGGTACAGCCAGGAGCTGTTTGCGGTGCAGGGCACGCCCGCGGCCGTACTGTGCGGATTTCTGCGATTGGATGGCGGTGAACCGGCGCGCGTAATCGGCGAAGCGTTCGTCCTCGTCGGCGGCGACGTCCTCGTGCCAGTTGGTTGCGGGGGTTGCCATGGAACGGAAGAAGAGACGAACTCTGAGCCCACGGTCGGACTTGAACCGACGACCCCATCATTACGAGTGATGTGCTCTACCAACTGAGCTACGCGGGCAATTGCAGCAGAACCGGCGGGTCATCCCGCCGGTTCCGTCAAGATTTTCGAAGGTTGGTTGCCAGGCAACCGGAATCCACGGCTCAGTGCGAGGCGCCGGCCGTTTCTTTGGGCGCGAAGCCGCCGGAGGAGATGGCGCCGCTGCCGCCTTTCATCGAAGAGGCCACAATCTCGGCGATGTCCAGGACCTTGACGTTTTCTTCCAGGGACATATTCTTCACACCGTCGGTCATCATTACCATGCAGAACGGACACGCCGTGGCGATGAGGTCCGCGCCGGTGTCTACGAGCTGACCGGTGCGCTTCATGTTGACGCGCTCGTACTCTTCTTCCATCCACATCTGGGCACCGCCCGCGCCGCAACACAGCGACGTGCGATGGTGATCGCTGGCCTCGGAGATATCCATGCCCGTGGCCTCGCGGATGAGGTTGCGGGGCTCGTCGTAGATTTCGTTGTAACGTCCCAGGTAGCACGAGTCGTGGTACGTCGCGCGGCGGTTGGACATTTTTTCGACTTCCGCCGGCTCCATTTCGATTTTGTCCGTGCGCAGAAGGTCCTCGATGAAGTCCGAGTGGTGCTGCACCTCGTAGTTACCACCGAGTTGCGGGTACTCGTTCTTCAGCGTGTTGTAGCAGTGCGGGCACGCCGTAACGATCTTCTTCACATTGTAGTTATTCAGCGTTTCCACGTTCATCTGCGCCAGCGTTTGGTACAGATACTCGTTGCCGCCGCGGCGGGCGGAGTCGCCCGTGCAGTTTTCTTCGGTGCCGAGGATGGCGAAGTTCACGTCCGCCTTCTGCATGATCTGCACGAACGAACGCGCGATGGTTTTGTTGCGATCGTCGAAGGAAGCGGCGCAGCCGACCCAGTAGAGGACGTCCACGTTGGAGTCCTCGGCCATGGTCTTCACGCCGAGATCGGCGCACCAGTCGCCGCGGGTGTGAGCGCCCATGCCCCAGGGATTGGAGTTGTTTTCCATGTTCTGGAAAGCGACCTGCAATTGTGCGGGGAAGCGCGCTTCGGCCAGCGCCAGGTTGCGGCGCATTTCGTAGATGGCTTCGAGTTGATTGTTGCCGACCGGGCAGGCCTCGACGCAGGCCATGCAGCTCGTGCACGCCCACAGTTCTTCGTCGGTGATGTACGGATCGCCGATGACCGGCGACGCCGCCTGTGTGCCGTCCTCGGAAGGCCCGGCCCAGATGGAACCCCAGTGATCGAGCATGGAGTGTTTGGTATCCACCATGATCTTTTTGGGATCGAGGGGTTTGCCGGTACGGTTGGCCGGACACTCGACGGTGCAGCGCCCGCACTCGATGCAGGACAGGCCGTCCATGAGGCTGGTCCAGCGCAGTTCACTGACGTTGCCCGCGCCCCAGACCGCCGTTTCGGATTCCAGGTCCATCATGGCCATTTGCCCGTTCGGAGCTGCGGTGCGCATGAAGTAGTTCATGGGTGCGAAGATGAGGTGCGAGTGCTTCGAGAGCGGTACGACGATCATGAAGACGTAGACCGTTGAGATGTGCGTCCACCAGGCGAAGTTCCGCACTGCGGTGGCGGTGACCTCGTCGGTCATGCCGACGCTCTGCAAGATGTAGCCTACGGCGTTCGTGATCCAGATGGCGTGGGCGCCGCCGTCGAGAAAAGACTGCGCCGCGGTCCCCACGAGCGTGGACGTCATGAGCGTGCCGATGAGCAGCAGGACGATGGCCGACTGCGTCGACGGAATGTCCAGGGCCTTTGCGCGACGAATCCAGCGGCGGTACGCGAAGTAGCCGAGACCCGTGAGAACGAAGAGCGAGAAGTACTGAACAAAGGCTTCGTAGATTTCCGTGCCGGAACCGATGAGCACCGCGAACACGCCGGCGAATTGGGCCAGGGCAACGGCGATCAGAATCCATTGCAGAGCGACATTGTTGCGGAAGCCTTTGCGCTTCGCGTCGCCCGTGGTCTTGCCGGACCAGCGGCCCGGATTGATATTCAGGAAAATGAAGAACGACAGAAAGATGCCGGCCGTAAGCGCGGCGACGATGAGGCCGGCCTGAAGGCCCGTGGGGGTGAGGCCGAGCCAGGTGTAGTCCGTGAGGTAGAACTCGTACGGGTTCATGCCGCTCATCTTAAAGATGGACCAGGCGTTGCCCGCGACCATTTGCGAAGTGGTGTGCACCAGGTACGAGATGAAACCGTAAAAGATGAAGGCGTGCATGAGTCCGCGGATGGGATGCTTGAACAGCTTCATCTGGAAGAGGACGTTGAGGATGAACGAGCGGATGCGCGTCCCCCAGTCGGCGAGTTCGGTGGCCGGCTGGACCTTACTCATGAGCTTGAGGCGCATGAAGATGGCGTATACGAAGAAGAGGTTCGCGACGCCGAAGAATGTGAGGTGAAACAAATGCGTGAGGATGTCAGCCGTTGCGGGCATAGAGAGGTGCTCCTGTCGACACTACGTTAAGTCTAGGCCAGCAACGTTTCGGGAAAACTCATCCACGTCCAGAAAAAAGCTGTCCCTGTCAGTTTGGCCGATTTTTTTTACTGTATGGCTTCTATCTTCCCCGCCCACGACACCGACGCCATCCTGGAGAAGGCCCTGGACGGCGGTCGCATCACACCGGACGACGCGCTTCGGCTCTACAACGAGGGCGACTTCATCAAGATCATGGGCGTAGCCCGGGAATTGAGAAGCCGTCGCAATAACCCCGATCTGGTGACGTACACCATGTTCCGCGTGGTGAACTACACGAACTTCTGCAACGTGGACTGTGCTTTTTGTAGTTTCATGGAGGAGTACGGCTCCGAGCGGGGCTACGTCCTCACGGCCGAGCAGGTCGTCGAGAAGATGCTTGAAGCCGGTAAGATGGGCTGCGACCAGATGTTCCTCCAGGGCGGAGTTTATTCGGAGCTGAAGCTGGACTATTACCTGGGCCTCATCCGGGCCGTGAAAGAGCAGGTCGGTGAACACGTGCACATCCGTGCGTTTTCGCCGGTGGAACTGGAAGGTCTGGCGGAGATCAGCGGCCTGGGCCTGCGCGGCGTCGTCCGCGAACTCAAGGCCGCGGGTATGGACAGCGTGCCCGGCGCCGGCGCCGAGATCTTAACGGATCGCATGCGCAAAATTCTCTCGCCGAAGAAATCAAACGTCGCGGGTTGGGTGAAGGCCATGGAGACCTGTCATGAAGAAGGCCTGCCCGGCAGTGCCAACGTGGTCTTTGGTTCGGAGGAAAGCCGCGAAGAAGTCATCGAACATCTAAACGTAATCCGCGATCTTCAAGATCGCACCGGCGGCTTCAAGTCGTTCATCCCCTGGACGTTCCAGCCGCAGACGAAGAAGTTTCATGTCCGTCCCGTGGGCACGCCGGAGTTCTTGAAGGTGCTCGGCATCTGCCGCATCTTTTTGGATAACATCGATCACATTGAAACGTCGCTCATGGTGCTCGGTCAGGGCGTGGGTTCGATTGCGTTGAACGCGGGCGCCGACGACATCTCGTCCATCGTTATCGAAGAGAACGTGTTGCGCAGTTACGGCATCAAGTCCGAAGAGAAGGCGCGGCAGTTTATTCGAGACAGCGGGTTCACGCCGATGAAGCGGAACCTGGTGTATGAGCATGTGGAAGGCCAGCGAGAGCCGGCGGGGGTTTGATCACCGGGGCTCTGAGGGGATCGGGGCGTTTTTACCGCGGAGGCGCTGAGGACGCGGAGGGTGGATCGGGTGCGCAGGGGGAGTCGACTCTTGCGTCAGCGATTGGAAGGGTTGCGGCGTAGCCGCAAGTCCGGAGCGCGAAGCGCGCAGGACCGAAGCGATAGCGGAGCCCTGGAAAGCGCGGCCCGAGCGTAAGCGAGGGAGACGCCCGACTTAATTTTTTCGAAGGTCCGGCAAGCTGTGTCGGATAGTCAGAAACTATTTCAGGAATTGGATGAATTGTTCGCGTGGCACGTGAAGCCGCACAGTATAGATGAAAGTACATTTGCTGCGATTAGTCGGATAGCCCAACGAGACTTTAGTCGCAACAAGGGACTTTCGAACCGCTGTTTACCATGAATGAGGTCACGCTCGAAGCACATCATTGGACCGCGGAGTATTTCGAAAGACCCGGTATATCTTATCGTCGATGGAAACAGCGATTCGAACACGTTATCGATGGCGTAGCGCGCAGCAGCTCCAGCATTCCGGGCCCGTAGAATTCCGGCGCGCGGCAGATCACGGCTTCGACATCCCCGTTAAGCAGGCGGAAGTAGTAAGACGATAGGTCGCTTGCGCAGATTTCACCGGCAATTGAAATCTGCCATCATGCTCATGCG
The DNA here is from genome assembly GCA_965227295.1 of Leptonemataceae bacterium. GTDB lineage: Bacteria > Spirochaetota > Leptospiria > Leptospirales > Leptonemataceae > JANSYA01. Next base: position 3,676,258 of record OZ245742.1, read on the forward strand.
CGGGAAAATTTTGCGCCGTGTTCTTGCGATGTTCCTGGGTGCTGCGGCCGTTTCCTGCGGCGGCACTCTGGCCGCGCCAGGTGAGCGCGATCATACGTTCGTCGTGACCGGTGATGTCGTAAATCTGCGTGCAGCGCCGTCGCTCAATGCCAGAGTCGTTGGTACGCTGCAACGCGGCAGTCGCGTGCGCATCGGTACATTTCAGCATCCGGGAAAGGACTTACAATTCGAGAGCGGAGATCAATGGCTGCGGGGCATCTGGCTCCCGGTCGTGCCCGCATCCGGAAAACAGGCCTGGATGTTCAGCACGTATGTCGGCCTGAAGATCGGCACGACCGATCTCATCGGTTATACCACTTATACGAACGGCTCCGTGGTGCAGGCGGAACTGAACTTCATCATGCCGGACGGAATCCTGAGTTCCCGGGACGGCAGTCACGGCCCGCCGGATCGCAAAGGATTGAACACGAATCGGCCGATGCTGCTCCTCGACAATCTCGGCACGCCCATCGGTCAGGTGACGGCGCCGAAATTCTCGGAGACTAACAGTCAGTTTGAAGCGTATGCCTGTACCGAAAGCTACTTCGCGACTGGAACCATGCAGCGGGATAGCAATTCGCCGTTACGCTCGGATCCGGACCTGGGCTTTCAGGGACCGCTGAATCCACGTGTGCCGGGATACCGCCCGGGCAGCCTGGCGATGGATCAAATCCACGAGGCGGTGAAGCGTGTCAACGCCGTGTATTTCAGAGACAAGAAGATGAAACCGGAAACGCAATTGCAATGCAGTGGCTGCGCTTCGGCTATCCTTGATCATGCGGAAAAAAAACAGCGACTGCTACTGCTTACGCTGGGCAATCGAAACGGTTCGGCCAACAGCTTCTCTATTCACGCGGTCGATTCATCGGGGATGGCCGATCTCCTGGTACGCTTTAATTCCAGCTCGGGAGACGCCCGGGAAGTGGAGCGTTTTTACGCAATCACGGACCTGGACGGCAACGGCCGGCCGGAAATCTGGACGAAAATCATCGGCTACGAGTGGTGGTTCTATCGCGTGTATGTCTTTCAAGACGGTGTGGCCGTGCCCGTCTTTTCCGGCGGCGGCGGTGGTTGTTAAGAGTCCGTTTGATGCGTCGGTAATCCAGCCCGGGGATTTCTTGCTGTAAAAAGATGCAAATTATCCGGAGCGTGTTGTTGTCTTCCTCAGATCATACTTACGACGGCTCCGATGCAAATCATCATTCGATTTACTCTAACAACTTTACTGATCAGTCTATCAATCACGTGCAGCACCGCCCTGAGTGTCGCCGCGCCGGAGTATCGTGAAGAAAACGTCCTCACCGAAGTGCGCAAGCATCACGAGGAGCTCGCCCCGCAGCTTCCGCGCAAATTTCGTAGCGGTAACGTAAGCCCGCAGCCCGTCGCGGCGCGGCCGGCGCCTACACAGTAACGCCGACAGACTACGGCTATCGTGCGCAGTTGCCCGCCGGCAACAATGCGAAGGGCGCCTTCATTCCCACGCCGGCCGCCTGTGACGGCGTGCTCGTGGTCAGCGGCGGTTTTCGACGTTACGAGTACTACGGCCTCGATGCGGAAACCGGCGAAATGCTCTGGGCCGTGAAGTTAAGCGACATCGGACCGTCGGGGCCGGTGTGTGAATTCGGAGTCGTGGTCTTCAACACGGAATCGTGCACCACGTTCGCGTGGCGTGCGAAGACCGGTGAGATGCTCTGGTCGCACTACCTGGGCGATCCGCAAATGAGCGCACCGTCGATGCACAACGGCCGGGTGTTCGCGGCCTATCCCATCAAACACATCGCCCCCGGCGCATCGCGGGATGCGAGCCATGCTCTGGCCGCCTTCGCCGCGACGTCCGGGACCTTGCTGTGGCAGACCGTAATCGACGGCGACGTGATGACCGCGCCGGTGATCGTTAACGATCAGCAAGTTGTAGTTACGACCCTGGCCGGCACGCTCTACCTCCTGGACCAGGAAGACGGCACGATTCGCGCCGCCGCCCGGGCGCGCGGGACGAGTGCGCCGGTGTTCGTCGACGGCCAGCTGTATTACAGCCGCCGCACGGATGTTTTGTATGATTTGCGCATGCGGGAGGACCTCGCCGTGGCCGACGCTCTCTTGCAACGCCGCCTCTCCCTGGGCGATGCGGACCCGGCGGGACGGGCGCATCTTCGTCAGCACGTATGTCGACGGAATCTGGGAGATCGATCCGCGGAGCGGTGAGATTCTGCGCAAGTATCGGGATGCGGAGCAGGCCGCGCGGCTGCGATTCCAGCCGGTCATTCAGGACGGTCGCATCTTCGTGCCGACCGAAGACGACGCGTTGCTGTCGTTCGATACCGGGCGGCCGGAACTGACGGGCTGGAAGATGTGGGGCGGTAATGCCGGTCGGACGGGACAACCGGCACGCTGGTGATCAGCCGCGAAAGAACTGCTCCGGCAGCTTCGGCCGGGCGGCATGATGCCGTAACCAATTTTACTTTTCTTTCTCTTTCTCCAGCTCAATCGTCTGGCAGATATCCAGGCAGTCTTCACTGCACGCCGTGCGTTTGGATTGCGGGGAGAGCTTCGTGCAGGCCTTCTTTTCTTCGCACTGATTGATGCAGGTATAGGAATCGACCCAGTTTTCCAGGGCTTCTTCGCGTCCGAATTTTTCGCCGCCGGCGAAGAGCACGCCGGAGAAGGCGATGAGCAGAGTGAGGCCAATGAGGGCGAGGGTTTGTTTCATGTAGACTGTTTTTCTCATGCGGGCTTTGGGATGGCAATCAGAATTTGCGGCGCGGCACGAAACAGCTATGAATCCAGCAGGAAATCCAGGCGTGTGTCGGTCTTCGCGGCGCTGATCTCAAGGATCTCCGCCCGGAAGCAGTGGATCACAGCTTGTGGCCGCTGAACGCGAGGTCCTGCAGGACCCGGGTCGCGCCGGCATCGGCGCCGGCCTCGGTGACGACGACATCCCCGGTATTTAGATACAGCACGGCCGTCAGGCTTCCGTTGGGGCGTTGACCGGAACTTTCGCCCGCCCGGGCACGTCCACGGTAGTTGCCGTTGACACGCAGTTCGACGTACACGTCGTCGGTCGTGCTGCCGTCAAAGACACTGCTGATGAATTGAATGCTGAACGAGTAGAGTCCCGGCACCGGTGCTATAAACTGCGTGCCGTCGAAGGCGTTGCCGACGTTCGTGTAGATGTTGATGTAGTTCGTGATCGCCTGGCCTGAGCCGCTGGAGCTGTGATCGGTGACCGCATAGAAACCGATCTCCTGCTTCGGCGCGATGCCCGGCGACGTCAGCTTGAGTAACTGCACGCGGGTGTAGATTTCGGGTTCGCTGATATTGGAAGCGATGCCCATGTTACCGGCTTCCGAAGGCGCCGGAATGTAATGTTCAATGATGAACGTCTTCGGTGAGCTGATCTCGAAGATACCGGTGATCGAAGCCGTCGTAGAACCTATCCCTGCGCCCTGGTCTGCATAGGTATTGGTTCCGAAGAGTGCCACCGTTGAGTCCGTGATATTCGTCAGCCTGGCTCTCGTAATATTCACCCGGTGTGCCGGGACCTCGGCGTCGATCTGATACGTTCCAGCCGGGAGCGTGAACTGATTTCCGCTGAGGGCTACGCCGCTGATGTTTGTGTCGAGCATGTTCAGATCGCGCGTAACATAACCTCCCGCCGGCGGTTGCCCGCCCGGAGTTCCCGCCGGTTTCTGATCGTAGATCATCGCATAGCCGCCGGTGTTGACCTGCAACGTATCGCGGACCTTCATGATCCAGACGACCGTCATGTTTACCGGACGGGTTTCGGTGCCGGTGCGCCCGTCCTTGACCTCGTCGACGCCGGTGTACACGGCTTCGAAATTCGCGAATCCGTTGCCCAGGTCCGCATAGTAAGGAGGGCCGTTGAAAATCGGTCCGGTGCTTCGCCCGCGCAGGTAGTGCGTGTGGTCCTCGAACTGATCGTCCTCGAACGTGCCCGACGTCGTATCGCCGCGCAAAAACGCGCCCTTCGTATTCCAGGTCTCTTTCGGATTGTTGAGATCCGGCATGGTTTCGCCGTTGTAGATCGACTGCGGATCGATCAGCACCTGACCGTTACACTCCACCCAGCCGTCCGGCAATTGCGGCGTGCCGGCAAGCGACTTGTGCCAGGCGAGAATCGTGCCCACGGGCAGATGCGAGCCGCCGGCTGCCGTGCTCTGGAACGACCCGTCGGGAAAGAGAATGCCGTCGACGCCGGGGGTGCCGCCGACGTGTAACTTCGCCTGAGGAGAAGTTTGATCGATGCCGACGTTGCCGCGATCGTAGTTGATGCCGCCGCTGACCGCTTCCCACTGGCCGCCCAGGCCGGTGGCGTCGATGAGCTTCGTAATGTAAACCTGTGAGTAGATTTCGTCGAGGCCGGTGATGCCCGAGGCGACACCCATGTCGTTGCTGCCCCAGGAGGTTTGAATAAAGTGCTGAAGTTCGAACGTGGATTCGGAGCCGATACTGATCACGCCGGCGGCGGTGGCGATCGTGGAGTTGTTCGTGCCGCTTTCGTTGAACGCCGACTGCCCGTCCAGGGCCACATTGTTCGTGGAGAGGTTGTACAGACGCAGGCGATGTACGTCGGCGCGGTAGTTCGGTGCCGTGGCCAGTACACGGTACGTGCCCGGCGGTAAGGTAATCTGATTCGAATCTAAGGATACCCCGTCCAGGTTTGTGGCGACCGTATTCAGGTCCCGGGTGTTCCAGGAGTTTCCGACGGCTGTGCCGCCCTGGGTGGCCGACGGCTTGCGGTCTTCGAACAACGCATAGCCCGCCGTGGGTTCGACGAACGAGCCCAGGGTGACCTTCATGATCCACACCACGGCCATGTTCGCCGGGCGAGTTTCCATGCCGTAGCGCGGATTGCCGTTGATTTGATCATTCACCGGCCGTGTGCTCATGTGTTCAGCGACGGGGGAGTTGTTATCACCACCTCCGGCGCCGGTGTTATTCTGAGGATACTGACCTTCATTCGTGCCGGCATGAGGATACACGCGGTGAATGTGTCCCTGAAACGTATCCTGTTGCGGAGTGCCGCCGCTCGTGTTGCCGCCGCGGAGAAAGAGACCGCCTTCGTTCCAGGTATCCAGGGGATTGTTTAAATCCGGCGTGTTCATGCCGACGTACGGCGAATCCGGGTCCGTGATCTCCTGTCCATCACACTCCAACCAGCCGGGCGGGAGCGGTGGTATGCTGCCGTCGAAGTTCTTGTGCCACGCCAGGATCGTACCCAGCGGTAGATTGTCACCGCCGGAGATGGCGCCGTTCCCGCCGCCGCCCGCGGTGGTTTGCACGGAGCCGTCGGGAAAACGAATGCCCCCCGCCGTTGTTTCGATGACACCGCCGACGGTGAGCCGGGACGTGGGATTGTCCGTGCCCACGCCGACATTGCCGCTGCCGCTTTGAATGTAGAGTACGGACTGTTCCGAGGCGGAGAGGGCTTCTTCCGGATTAGAAGTTACTGAGGGATCATTAGCGGCGAAGCGCCGGATGAGATCGCGGCCGGGCAGGGCGAGGGTGGTATAGCTGCGATTGTTGTAGATGTCGAGGACTTCCGCTTCGGAGAGCCCGGAGTTGTAGACGCGCACGTCGTCCAGTTCACCGAACAGACCGCCGCCGGCATGAAAGGCCGCGGCGAGGCGCTTCGGATTCGCAAGGCTGACGGGTTCGGTCCGCGGCGGCACGTACGGATTCCCGGTGATGAAATCATTCGTGATGCGCTGGCCGTTGACGTAGGCCTCGAAGTCGGAGCCGCGGCGCGCGAGTACGAAGTGCGTCCAGATGCCGCGCGGATCGGGGATGACTGTTTGATACTGGGTGTAGACCGAAACGCCGGTGTAGTACACGAAGTGCCGTACGGTGGGCACGCCGGAGTTGATGTCCACTTCCAGGCCGAAGCTGTCGTCGACGATGCTGCCGTCTCCGCGAAAATCCAGGAAGACGTAGACGCCGTCACCGGCGCTCGCGTCGATTCTCACCCAGGCCATCACGGTAAAATCGTTGAGGCTCGCCGGTGAATTGAAGGCCGGAACCGAGACGTACTCGTCCCCCGTGCCGGATTGCAGCGCCAGGTCGAAGCGGCCGGGCACCCAGGTCGTTCCGCCGACGGTCGTGCCGTTGTAGCCGTTGCCCGAGGTATCCAGGATGTTCGCCCCGGAGCCCTCGTCGAAGTTGTACGCGGCCAGCATGCCGTCGATGCGCCGCACGAAGACGTTGTCCGCCGACGTCGATGTCACGGCGTCCGGGTTGCCGTAGTACATGTAAATCGTGCGCGTACTGCCGCCGCTCAGGGTCGACAAGCGCACCCAGACGATTGTCGTGGCCGTGTTCACCCCGCTCTCGATCCAGTGCGGCAGGGCCGTGAGTTCGTCGTTGTCGAGGAACAATAGATCGCCGGCGTCCGCGCGCAGTTTGCCCGCGCCGATGAGGGCCGCCGTGTCGATCGTAAACTTTATCTGAAAATTACTTAAGGTTGATCCGTTGGCCGTGTTGTCGATCACCAGGGGCATGCGATACGAGCGTCCGGCGACGCCCTGGATGGTGGCATCCACGCGCAGCGGCGTGTCGAGCGCATTCACCGAACGTACTCGCAGTCCGTCCTCGATTTCCAGAACGCCCGAGCTGTGGTCCGACTGGATGCGTCCGGCAATCGTAACGGTGTCTTCGTCCTGATCGCCCAGCAAAACGTCGCCGGGGACCTGCTCGGTTTCTTTTGCGATGACATCGCCCCGCACGGTGAAGTTGCCTTTGACCTCTAAGTCGCCTTCGATGACATCGCCGGCGCGGTTGACCTTGATTTCGCCGAGGGTATCCAGGGCCTGGGCCACCGTTTCGACCCCGTCCATCAAATCATTGCTATCCGGGTCCGGAACCGGGGCGGGGCTGTGTTCCGTTGCCGTGCTGATGTTCTTGTGAGCACGAAAACGAACCACGGACTTCGTGGGATTGCCGTCCGCGTCGAGTAAGGTTGCCTGGGCTTGCTGGATGTCGCGCGCGGCGCCGGTGGTCCAGGTCACCGCGGCGATCCCGTCGGCGTCGGCGATGACGTTCACCGGGCTGCCGGTGTTGCCGGCGTCGGACGCGTCCGTGAGCGAACCCGCCCCGTCCACAATCTGAAAACGTACGGTGGACCCCGGCACCGGCTCCCGTCCCGCCGCCACGACGACCCGCAGTTCTTCCTGCAACGTCGCATTGGGCAGCAACGATTGGCCGTCCCCGCCGGCATAGTTCAGCACGGCGTCGCTCAGGGCCGGAAAGATGTGTCGCGCATCGGCGATTTCGCTAAACGTACCGCCGGTTAATCTTAGAAATCCCAGGCGCGCGTAGTGCCGCGTATTTTCGCTCCGCAGAGCGGCCGGTCCGGAGGCGGCCATGGGCCATTCAATGTTGCGGTTGGTAACGCGGGCGGGAATCATCCAGTAGTCGCCGCTGCGATACAGACGTCCGGACGCCGCCGTATCGAAGGCGACTTCGATCCCGGCATCGAGTTCGAAAAACTCGCCGTCTTCCGGTACCGCGGGTTCGGCAAGCACGCTGATCGTATCCCAGAGTCGCAGTCGCCGGACTCCACGGTTGAAATCGTTAATATCCAGGGAAGTAATGCTAACATCGTAGTGTGCGATGCTGTCGGGATCGATGGTCAGGCTGTTCCCACTGACGGCGACGATTCGCGCAAGTGTGCCGGGCCGGCCTTCGAGTTCCAGGCCCTCATCAATGATCTCAATCCACTTGCCGGCCTGGAAGTCCGTCTCGCGATCCCGGCCGGTTCCGCGTACCGTGAGGGTGATGCCGTCGGATTCCAGGGCCAGCCACTCGCTTACGATTGTGCCGTTGTTGCGCGACCATTTGTACGTGGCGGTACCGGGCGCGCCCCCGTTGTGAATCTCCACTCGATAGAGAAGATTGTCCGATCCCGTGTAACCGCCGCGGGCGCCGATCTCGCACGGATCGGTGGAAACGCCGTCAGCGGCGGTGCGGGCCGTGAGCCGCCCGCGCGAGCTTTCCGCGTCGGCGTTGATCAATGTCGTCCACTCGGGAGGAATCGATGCCGCCGTGTAGTTCGCATCGGCGAGCTCCAGTAACTTCACCTGATGTAAGATTTGCACCCGCGCGCTGCCGTCGATACCGCCCAGGGCGATCTCGCGGATGGCCGGATCTTCCAGCCAGGTAACTCCGCGGCGCCGGACTTCCAGGTAAGCCAGATACACGCCGTCATTCGCGGGCAGGGCGCTGCCGGGTAAATCAGCTTGTTCTGTGAAGAGAACGTCGGCGGCGTTTTCGCAGAGCAGGCCTTCGAGATAAAAACGTCCCGCTGAAATCGTAAGGTCGGAGCCGGAGCCGTTCGGGCTTACGTGAAAACCTCCGTCCTCCCGCGGCGCACCGGAGCGGCCGATGCCGTCCCGAGCGAGGAGTGTGTCCCGGCGTACCGTCAGGTCGGCTTGCTCGTTCCAGTCGGCGTCCGTGAGGATGCGCCCCTGCTGCTGGCGCACAGATTCGTAGTTACGATCCGGCTGTAAAGAGTTCCGGGAAATGTCGGTTTTCATACTGCGTCTCCGGTCCGCAGTACGCGGGTACGATCGATCGTCGCAACCGGCTCTTGCTGTGAGATCTATCGTGTTCGGGTTTTATCCGCGTGAATTGTATATGTTTACCGGAGGACGGCTTTACGGAGCAGAGTGTGCAGGAAAGCATGGTTGTCGCATGAACTACTGGCTGATCAAGAGCGAACCCTATGAATACAGCTTCGCGGACCTGGAACGCGAAGGGGAATCCATGTGGGACGGCATCCGGAACTACCAGGCCCGCAACAATCTGCGCGAAATGAAAAAAGGCGACAAACTCTTGTTCTATCACAGCAACGAGGGCCTGGAGATCGTCGGCATTGCGAAAGTGGTGAAGGCGGCGTATCCGGATCCCACGGTCAAGGCCGACGCGAAACAAAAGGACTGGTCCGCCGTCGACGTGGCCCCGGTGAAACGGCTGAAACGCGGCGTGAGTCTCAAAGAAGTTAAGGCCGATCCCGTGTTGAAAGAGAGCGCCCTGGTGAAGAACTCGCGGTTGTCCGTGCAGCCGTTTACGAAAGAGCAATTCGATCGCGTGGTGGAGCTGTCTAAGAGTTGATCAACCACCGAGGCTCCGAGGTCACCGGGGAAGATTGGGGAGCGCGTACGTACTGGAATTGCGCGCCGGCTACGATCACGCTCTACTTCTTTTTGTCTCGGCGCCCTCGGTGTCTCGGTGGTTGATTCCTGATTTTCTCGTAACAATGGCAGTCGATCGTATGATCGTTCACCATGCCCACGGCCTGCATGAACGCATACACGATCGTCGGGCCCACGAACTTGAAGCCGCGCTGTTTCAGTTCCTTGCTCATGGCCTGCGCTTCTTTCGTTTCGGTGGGCACCTGCTTGATGTTCTTCCAGGCGTTCTGGATCGGCCGGCCGTCCACGAAGTCCCACAGAAAATCGGCGAAGGATCCGAGTTCGTCGCGTAGTTTTAAGTATGCCTTCGCATTGCCGATGAACGCGTCGATCTTCAAACGATTGCGCACGATGCCCTCGTTCTTTAACAGCGCCTCACGTTTCTTTTGCGTGTAGCGCGCCATCTTTTCGGCGTCGAATTGATCGAAGGCCTTGCGATAGCCGTCGCGTTTTTTTAAGATGATGAACCAGCTCAGGCCGGCCTGGGCGCCGTCCAGCAGTAACTTCTCGAACAGCGCGCGGTCGTCGTACTCCGGCACGCCCCATTCGGTGTCATGGTAGTGCTCGTACATCTCATTGCCTGCGGGAACCCAGGCGCAACGGATGATGGGATTCTTCGATTCAGGCATCAAACGAACACGCAATGATTCTGCTGATGTGTGCGAACGGTCGTCCGCTTTCTTGCTGCCACGTACCAAACGCGTCCTGCACGGCGGCCCAGTCGCGTTTCGATGACGGATCTTTTTTTACGACGCCCTGGTGAATCAAATAGCCCGTAACATCCTTCGAAAGCAGGAAGGTGTCCTTGCCCATGCCGCGCAGAAAGTAGAGGCCGGAGTTTCCGCCCAGGCGTGAGGCCCGCTTTTTTAGAAGATCGCGGAGTCCGACGATGTCCGTCGCCGGCCAATCGGCCACGAACTTCGCGAAGCTCCCGTGTTCTTTCTGAATGTCCGTGATGAATACCGCGTTCGCCCGTACGGTTTTGATCTTCATGAAATTGCGCACGATGCTCGCGTCGGCGGCGAGTTTTTCCAGGGCCTCGTCGCTCAGTCGCGCGCACTTGCGCGGATCAAAGCCGGCGAAGGCGCGCTCGAAGTTCGGCCACTTGTTCTCAATGACCTGCCAGGAAAAACCCGCGCGAAAGACACAGGCGGTCATCTCCGCCAGGAAACGATCGTCGGGTATATTGCTCAGTTGTTTCGCGGATCTGACTTTCGGAAGGAGCTTTTCCAGTTCCTGTTCACCGCCCTTGCGTTTGGCAGCGCGGGCATAGATTCTTGCGAAGGGCTCCATGAATCAGCAGCATTTGCCGGCACGTTCCTTCCTGCAAGAATAGCTTTGCCGCCGGCGTCTCAATGTGCGCCGGCGACCACGAACGCCGGAATCAAACGTTCCAGGTTTCGCATTTGTTCGTTCAGGTATTCGGGGCTGTTGTAGCTCTTGGCCACCGTGAGACTGCCCTGGATGTGCGTGTAGATGCAACGCGCGGCAGCCTCGGCGTCCAGGTCTTCGAGGTCGCCGCTTTCCGCGGCATCGCGCAGCGTAGAGGTCAGCAGGGAGATGATGAGATCGTTCCAGCGCGTGCCGGCCACGCGCACGTTCTCATGGCGGGTACCGACTTCGACACCAAGGTTTCCGAAGGGACAACCGCAGATGTGGCCGGTCTCTTCGCGTTTTTGCATCTGTGCCTCGACGATGTATCGGGACAGGCGCTCCAGGCGTTCCAGCGGGGGGATATCGTCGGCGAAGACGTGCTCGCGTAGATGATCCTCCTGGCCGCGGAGGTTCTCGTCCATCACCTCAAGCATCAGCGCTTCCTTTGTACGAAAGAAGTAGTAGAAGCTGCCCTTGTTCATTCCAGTGCTCGTGCAGATTTGATCCACGCTCACTGACTCGTAGCCGTTTTCCCAGACCAGGCGTGTGGCCGCTTCCAGAAGGCGTTTCCGTCCGTCACTGCGTTTACCCATAATGAAAATCTCCGAAAATTATACAATCGGTCAACAGGATTACGGCGTGGTCATTAGACAACCGGCCGATCAGGCGGACCGAACCTGTTAAAAATGACAATTTCGACGGAGATTTTTGCGTACAAAATTAGAAAAGTGTGTGTGGGGGGGAGGCTATCGGTTGATCGATTCCCCACCGAGCGCGAAGCGCGGAGGGGAACGCCTGGGCGCATCGCCGCTATGCGGCGACCGGGCTTTCCAGGGCTCCGCTACGCTTCGGTCCTGCGCGCTTCGCGCTCCGGACTCGCGGCTAACGCCGCGACCCTTACAATCCCTTGCGCGAAGAACCGGAGCGAATGCTTCGCCCCACCTTACCGCGACGCGGACTGCGCCGGCGGTTCGATGGTTTTCTGGATCTTCAGATCGGCCTTGTTGAAGACCTGGATCGTCGTCTTGTCACCGGAGCGCGGTTTGCCCGTGAGATAGATCTTCTCTTTGTAGAAGGTGATGTCCGAGTAGGGGCTGACCGGATCCGAGGACTGTGCGTCCAGGGTAAGGTCGGTGTTAAAGCGTGCCAGGAAGAACTCGCCGTCCTTTTCCATGATGGCGTAGATCTTGCCGTCCTGAATGATCATCGGCGTGTCCCAGTAGACGCGCTCGGCAGACTCTTTCGATTTATCGAGGGTCTCGGTATCCAGCATTACCAGGCGGTGCTGAGACGGATCGTCCACTTCGCCGATGTAGCCGGTTACCAGGACGCCGGTGTCCGGCACCACGATGAAATCCCGGGAACAGATTTTCGTATAGCTGGAACGCTTGAGGGCGTCGTTCGCCGCGGCGTCGATGAACCACAGCTCGTTGTTGTAGTGGCCGTCGTTGGTATAACGGAGAACGCGCATGAAGAGGATCTTATCCTGCACGACGTTGTCGGAGACCTCTTCCTCTTTTTCGAGAGGTTTGTTCTCTTCCTGGTCCTTCTGATCGCCGGTGGTGTCGGTCGTATCCGTCGTTGTGTTCGCGTTGGTGTCGTCGGTGTTCGTATTGACCGCGGTTTCTTCCTGCTGGTCCTTCTGCGTTTCCTCGGCGACTTCCTGTTGCTGCTCTTTGACTTCTTCTTGCTTTTGCTGGGTCTCTTCTTGCTGCTTCTGGACTTCTTCCTGCTTCTTGGCGATCTCTTCTTGTTTCTTTTCCGCTTCTTTGACGGCTTCTTCGGCTTCTTTTACGTCTGCCGGATCGGCGTTCGGATCGTCGCGCAGTTCTTCGAGGCGGCGGCCGGTGTCTTCACGCTCGCTCTCGGCCTGCTCCTGTTGTTTCTTCAGTTCTTCTTCTTGTTTCTTGAGGTCTTCTTGTTGTTTCTTCAGTTCGTCGTCTTTCTGATCGAGCTTTTCCTGTTCGTCCTCGCGACGATCGTCCGTTATCTCTTCGAATTCCTTTTTCTCGGAATCTTCGGCGTTCTTCGTTTCGTCTTCGATTTCCTTGTTGTTGAGGTCCGTTTCGCCCGGGCGTACGGCGGACTTACGCAGCGGCAGAACCATCTGCGTGTTGCCGGCCCAGTTGCGATACGTGCGGTCGATGCCGAGTTTCTCTTCGGCCACGGCGGCCGCGACTTCCTCGGAATACTTCTCGGTGATGAGCGACATGTTGCCGCGGTTGTTGGCGTTGTAGTAGAGCACGAAACGAGCGATCACGGCCGCGTCGTTTTCATCGTATTCGAACGCCTTCATTAAGTAACCGGTGAGCACGCGCTCGACCCGGTTGATGTGACCGATGCTGCTGTTCGGCTGGATCGTGATGATATCGGCGCCGTATTTGTCGCTCTCGCGGTTGAATACGCGGCGGATGGTGATGCCGTTGTTCTCTGAGCGCTGGTTTTCCACGACCTCGTCGGCCATGGTCCCCCCGGAGTTGATTTCCGCGCGGCGCTGGGCCGGGGTGAAGGGGACGTTGCTCCGGTTGACGAAGTCCACCTCGGGAGACTTGATTTCGTCCCGGTCCACGCTGGGACGATTGGTCTCACCGACCCCCGTGCCGCCGTTTTGCGGCAACAATTGTGCGCCGGGGAGCGTTAAGAAGATTACAAAAAATCCGAGAACAAAAGAAGCGATCCGTTTGCCGTTCATGTGCGTGAGTATCCGTGAATAAAGATCGAGCGTTGCCCGTATTACATAGGATCGGAACGCGGGGCGTCAAATTGTATTTCCCGATTCACGAATTCCCGGTGATTTCCCTGAAAAAATTCTTGCTGTGCCCGCCGCGGTTTCCGACATAATCAGGTCGATTTAACGCGGTTCCTGTGCAGCGCATTCTCGCGGCCTACGCCGACCATTATCTGCGTCCCTGTCTGTCGGACATTTTGAACGGTTCTCCGCTCGGCGGTGTGCTGCCGGCCTCGTTCGCCTTTTTCGCCGCATCCCTCTATCAACTGCTCGAAGAACCCGCCGCCGGGCGCTGTCTCGTCATCGCCACTCCCTCAAACCAGGAGGCGGAGACCCTTGCCGGGGAGTCCCTGCTGTATCTGGAGCCGGATGCCGTGGCCTACTTTCCCGGCTACGAGAACATTCCGTATGAGTACTCGAGTTCCAGCGCCGATATCGCCCTGCAGCGCATTCGGGTGCTGTCCCGTGTCGCGGGCGGAGAGCGCCTGCTGGTTTTCACCGGCGCCGACGCGGTCTCACGAAAAATGCCGCATCCGGATCGCCTGAGCCGGCTGAGCCGCCGCCTGCGCGTGGACGATGAGATTCCACCCCGGGAACTGTTACGTTCTCTGGTGGACATGGGCTACCAGCGGGAAGAGCGCGTGGAAGCGCCGGGTCAGTTCGCCCTCAAGGGTTCCGTGCTGGACGTCTATCCGGTCAACGGCGATCAACCCGTGCGCATCGAGTACTTCGACGATTATATAGAAAGCATTCGTTACTTCAGCGCGAATACCCAGCTCGGCGCCGATCGTACGCCGGAGTGTGAAATTCTGCCGGCCGGCGAGGTCGTCCTCGACGGCGACGAGAGCGCGCGGCTCCGCACGGCCCTGCAGAAGTACGCAAAGGATCTGGATCGTCCCGCTTTTTTGCACGAGGCCGCCGCGGATACGGCTTATTCGCAGTTTCACCATGCCGGCCTCCAGGAGCTCTTCCCCCTCGTTGCCGACAGCACCGATGTCTTCGCGGCCTTTCCGGAAGCACCGGTCGTTCTAAGCTATCCGGCGAACGAAGTGAATGAGGCCGCGGCCCGCATCCGCCGTGAGTTTCTGACGTTGTATCGCCGCGAGCACGAGCAGCGCATTTGCCTGGAGCCCGAGACGTTGTTGGTTCCATTCCCGGGCGAACGCACGATAACGCCGCTCTATCGTCTGTCCAAACCCATCGAAGACGCCGGAGCGACGGACGAGTCGGAAGATGATGCAGTTGATGCCGTGGATGATGAGGATGCGGGCCATGATCCAGACGAGAGCACGGATGAAAGGGTCGCCGTGTCATCTACGCTGGGCGTGCGCGAGGTGATCGGCTTCGGCGGACGCATCGCGGAAGTACGAGAGAAGATTCGCGGTTTGCTGGTGGATGAACAGGCCGTGGTCTGCATTTCATCGCCCTACGCGGCACAGATGCGACGCATCGCCGGACTCTTCCGTCACGAGCAGGACATCGAAATCCGCATGATCGGCGACACCGAGGAGACGGCCGGCGCCGGCCCGATCCTCCTCGGCAATACCGCCGGTAAAAAGAAGAAGTCTGCGAAAAAGAAGGCGCTGCCGGCGCTGCACATCCTGCGCTCCTCGCATCAACAGGGCTTTGAGATTCCGGAGCTGAAGTTCTACTTACTTACGGACAGCGAGATCTTCGGGCGCTCCTATCGCCGCCGCACGCGCTTCAAGAAACTCGGCACCGTGCCCATCGAATCGTTCCTGGACCTGAAAGAGGGCGACTACGTCGTGCACGTCAACCACGGGGTGGGGCGTTTCGAAAAACTCGAAAAGGTGCGCGCCGCCGGCCGGGAGCGCGACTTCCTGGTCCTGGAATACGCGGACAAAGATAAACTTTTCGTACCTTTAGATCAGATCTCCATGGTCCAGCGCTATATCGCGCCCACGGAGAAGCCGCGCCTGGATTCATTGGGCAAGGCCTCGTTTAAGAAAGTCCGCGAGCGCGTCGAACAGAAAATCGAAGAGTTCGCCGGCGAATTGGTGCGTCTCTACGCGTTGCGCATGTCGCGCAAGGGCTACGCCTACCCGGCCGATACGGCCTGGCAGGAAGAGTTCGAGGCGGACTTTCCGTTCGAAGAGACGCCGGACCAGATCACCGCCATCGAAGCGGTGAAGCGCGACATGGAAGCCCCGCAGCCCATGGACCGACTGATCTGCGGGGACGTGGGCTACGGCAAGACCGAGGTGGCCATCCGGGCGACGTTCAAGGCCGTTATGGCCGGCCGCCAGGTGGCCATTATTGCGCCGACAACGATTCTCGCGCTCCAACACTACCACAACTTTCGCGAACGCTACAAAAACTACCCGGTTTCCGTGGACTGGATCTCGCGCTTTCGCTCGCGCGCAGAAACGAAAGAAATCAAACAAAAACTCCTGCACGGCGAACTGGACGTGGTCGTCGGCACCCACGGCCTGTTATCGAAGGACATCCACATTCGCAACCTCGGCCTGCTCGTTGTCGATGAGGAACAACGCTTCGGGGTCACACACAAAGAGGCCATCAAACGCATGCGCGAGCTGGTGGACGTGCTCACGCTCTCGGCGACACCCATCCCGCGGACGTTGCACATGTCCCTCGTGGGCATTCGTGATCTTTCCATCATACAAACGCCGCCCCGGGATCGATTGCCGGTGCAGACCTACGTCATCGACGACAACGATACGATCATCGAAGAAGCAATCGCGCGGGAGCTGGAACGCGACGGCCAGATCTTTTATTTGCACAACCGCATCGAGAGCATCGAGGGCGTGGCCGATCGCGTGCAGAACCTGCTGCCGGAAGTCCGGCTCGCCGTGTTGCACGGCCGCATGCTCGAAGAAGAGATCGAAGACGTCCTCTTACAATTCATGGAGCGCAAGTTCGACGTGCTCATCACGACGGCCATCATTGAAAACGGCATCGACATGCCCAACGTGAACACGCTCATCGTGGACCGCGCCGATACCTTCGGCCTCTCCCAGTTGTATCAGATCCGCGGTCGCGTCGGCCGCGCCGGGCGCCAGGCCTACGCCTATCTCTTACATTCATCCGGACGCATCTTAACGGAGACCGCGCAGAAACGACTCAACACCATCCTCGAATACCAGGAACTGGGTAGCGGATTCAAAGTGGCCATGCGCGACCTGGAAATTCGCGGCGCGGGCAACGTGCTCGGCAAAGAACAGTCCGGGCAGATCATGGAAGTCGGCTATGAACTCTACGTAAAGCTGCTCGAAGAGGCGGTGCAACGTTTGAAGGGCGAGGCCGTCGAGTCCGAGGTGCGCACCACGGTCAATCTACGAACGGACTTTTTTCTACCGGACGACTACATCCCCGACACCCGCCAGCGCATTGAGTTCTACAAACGTTTCGAGGCCGCCCGGGACGAGGATGAGGTCCTGGCGTTGCGACAGGAGATGTCGGATCGTTTCGGACGTTTGCCCGAGGCCGCCGAGATTTTTGCGCGGGTGGAAACCGTGCGGGCGCTCGCGTCGTGCACCGGCTTCGAAGAAGTCTACGAGGACGATGAAGGCCGCGTCCGCATGCGGGCCGGGGAACATCTCAACGTTCCTCCGGAGCACATCGTCCAGTGCATCAAACAAACGCCGAACCTCAGGATCATGCCCGGGCAGCCGAACGTGTTGTATGTCGAGGCCGCCGGCGAAGCGAACAGTCGAGCCGGCATGCCCCTCGGACCGAAGGCGCAAGAAGTACCGGTCTCGAAACGCCTGGACGAGATCATCGGTGTGCTGCGCCGCCTGGCGGAACCGGCAATCATGCGTCGTCGGCGGGCCCGGGACGGATCGGAGGGAAAGGTCACCGGCAAACCGCAGGCCGCCGGGCAGAGACGTTCGGATTAACATCGCTGAATGTTAGATTAGCGCATCAAGTTTCC
This sequence comes from Leptonemataceae bacterium, assembly GCA_965227295.1. Classification (GTDB taxonomy): domain Bacteria; phylum Spirochaetota; class Leptospiria; order Leptospirales; family Leptonemataceae; genus JANSYA01. Next base: position 3,693,518 of record OZ245742.1, read on the forward strand.
ACACAGGACCCGGACTTCCTGGGCTTCGCCCCGGCTTCCACGAAAGTACCAACATACATTTCCCGTCTTTACCGGTTACTCCATCGTAATATCCTGAAGCATTTATCACTTGCCGGACGCATTGCCTGGCGAAATCTGGCGCTGTAGGACCCATATTATGAAGCAAACCAGCATTCTAACCAAATCCGCTCTCCTCGCTCTCGTCGCCGCGCTCGCGCTGACGACCGTATCCTGTGAAGAGGGCGATACCATCGAAACCATCGGCGGGCACAACATCACCACCAGCGAGTTCCAGCAGCACTACAACACCTCAGTGGAAATTGCCACGCGCATCTCCAATGCCGAGAAGGCCACGCTCTACAAGCTCATTTGCAATCCCTCGCTGGCACCGAACCCCCAGTACCAGGACATGGCCATTCAGCTCCAGCCGGAGCAGAACTACCGTCAGTTCCGCGACTCCAAGATTATCGAGATCGTCGCCGGGGATGAGGGTTTCCTCGATCGCCCCATCGTACAGCAGATCCTCGAACATACGAAGCGCACGACCATCGCGCAGCTCTATTTGCACGAAAAGGTATGGGAACGCATCAAGATCTCCGAGGAAGACAAGAAGGCCGCCTGCCAGGAGCTTCGCGAGAAGGACCCGCGGCGCGTCGGCCCGCTGCCCCTGGACGATTGCCTGAAAGTGGCTGAGGGAATGCTGAAGTCTCAGAAGTATCGCCGCGAGGTTCCGCAGGTATACGAAGAGATCAAAGAAAAAATCAAGATCTCCAAGAACGACAAGTTCGACAAAGAAGACTTCTTCGAAAAAGACCTTGAGCTCTACCAGACGATCAAGTCCGAGGGCGGATGTGAAGATCGGCAGGTCGACACCGGCGCCATCGATAACAGCGAAGGCCCGGCCATCACGCCGCGCGCCAATCCGGGCGGCCCGGGTCTTTAAGACTTTTTTACCACCGAGGCACCGAGGACATCGGGTTGCTTTGATCGGGTGCTCTCGGAGACTCGGTGGTTCAACTACTCACAACCTCAAATTCTCACAGTGTTCTCGCGCACCGTAGCCCACGTCGCGTAGCTGCGAGAAACAGTCCGCCTCTTTGAATCGACCGAGGCCGATCAGCGTTCGGCGGGCGGCCTCGCGGTACTCATCTTCACGATCGGCGAGCAGATTGCCGCCGCGTTCCAGGACCGTCGTGCGGTCCATCAAACTCAACTGCTGCACCTGTTCAAAGGCGAGCTCGTAGTACTCCAGGGCCTCCGGCGAACGGCTGCGCTGCCCCGAATCTTCTGTTCCCGCATGCACCGACTCGGCTCGCCGGGCCCGATCCAGGTAGAGGCGGGCCAGTTCCAGGTGCGCGTCGGAGGCCGTGGCCACATGTCCCGTGGCGATCTGAAAATGATTCACGGCGGCGCTGTAATGCTGCGGGTCGTTGCCGCTGGATGCATCCAGTAAGAGTTGAACCTGCAGGTAACCGGATGCCAGATGCGCGCGATGCAGAGTGCCGGCGTCGCTCGCGACGGCGATCATCTTCGCAAAGACGTCGAGGGCTTCCCGGGGGGCGGCGCAGCTCAGGCGGTAGCGGCGCGAGAGACAGGAGCGCGGCAGGTCGTAGGGATCGGGCGGGAAGCTGGAGTAATAGTGGCGAAGAGCCAGCATGTAGTTCTCGCGATCGGCACTGTTGCGGAGCGCTTCCAGGGTGAGGCGACGTTTTTCCGGCAGCCCGAAGTCGCGTTCTTCGCAGCCGTCGCCGCAGCGCCGCTTGAGGACACGTCGCCATGCACGTACTTCCAGGAATTCCGCGTAGTCACCGTAGGCCAGGACTCCGATCTCGTCGCGGCAGATGGAGCGGGCTAACAGGGCAACCTCATCCGCGACGCGAATCTTGCTCTCGTCCCCGGCAGTGCTGGAGATGTCTTCTTCTGCAGCATCGTCCTGCGCTTTCCGGACCCCGGCCGGGATTTCGTAGGCCAGTTCCATGGCGTTCAGGGTCGCCTTCAGGGCGTCGACGACGGCCGGGCGGTGTTGCTTCCAGTACTCGTCCGGTTCGATCGTCCGCGTGTCGGGCACGTTGCGGGGATGCCAGTTTTCCAGACGGTCCAGCCAGTGGGGGCGGAAGTCCTCGATCTCGCCGCGATACTTCAATGGAAGAAAGCCGGTACCGCAGGTCTTCTGCATAAGTCGCAGATCCACACCGTCTTCGGCGACGATCTCGTTCGCCCGCTGGAGATAGGCATAGGCCTGGTGCGGTTTTTCCTCGCCGCGCTCGGGCAGGGAGACCGTGAGCCGTGATAGAAAGTTGAGCCAGTCGTGGCGGTACTCGTAGAAGAGGTAGGCGCCGGCGACCCAGACGATGAGGATGATCGACATCGGTCCCTTATGCCGGAGGATCTGCCGGAGGATGAGTCGCAGTGCGTACATGATGTGAAGGCGCGGTGGCGACCGCGTATGCTATATCATCCCTACGGAACGAGAAAATCTTGAGGGAAAAAAGGCTGGCCGCAGCACCCGTGCCCCGCTCCACTGGAAGTATGCCCACATCCAAGCAGAAAGACGTCAAACGGAAACATCGCAAGGCCCAGGAACGCCGCAAGCGCAAGAAGCAGCAGGGGCAGGCAAATAAAAACGGCTAAGCGAATTCTACCCACCATCAAGGCGACGGGCCTCACCGTGCTTCTGTCCGTCGTCGCCCTGGCCACGGCTCCCGTGCGCACGGCGCCCCGCGAGCCCGATTCCGGCAGCCACCGCGCCCCGTTCGAGTTCCTCTTCGAGAACATTGCCGACGGCGATACGACTCCCCGGGAGGGGCTGGCCGAGCATCCGGAGATCGATCTGCGCGAGGCGTTCTACGCCGAGATCAGCGGGGATCCGAAGGCCGCCCTCGATGCATACCAGCGCTACTTCGAAGAGTCCGGCGAGGAAACAGCCCATGCCCGGGCCTCGTACGCGAAGCTGCTCGCCGCAAACCGTCGTTATCCGGAGGCGGTGGAGCAACTGGATCGGGCCATGGAGATCGATCCCGCCGACGCGGAGTTCGTCGTCGCCCGGGCGGAGATCTTACGTGAATCCGGCCAGTCCGCCGACGCCCGGAAATTTTTAGAGTCGGTCCTCTATCGCTACGAGGATGAGCCGGGCATTGAGTTCCAGCTCGGCGAACTCTACTACGAAGCCCGGGAGTACGAGCGCTCCCGGTTGCATCATACCAAAACGCTCTTTCACCTGGACAACGCCGGCTCCCGAAGCCAGATCTATCGCAACATCTCCCTCTGGCGCCTCGCCGATCTGAACCTGCGCGCCGATCGTTTCGAAGATGCCCAGGGCTTTCTGGAACGTTACGTACGTTACAATCCCGGCCGGCATTATCCGCGCTTCATTCTTGCGGATCGCCTGTACTTCCGGCGCGGACTTTATACCGAGGCCCTGCGCGAACTGGAAACGTTGCTCGGTCATGACCTCGCGGAACTCCTGGAACAAAACGTGGACGTGCGCCGGGCCTACTCTCTGCTCGCGCGATTGTATTTTTACTTCGAAGACGTACGTTTCTACGAAACCATGCGTTTCATCAAGAGCCTCGGAAACGGCAAGTGGAACGCTGTGGAACGCGGGCTCTTTGCCGCCCATCAAAAGCACGACGCCGAAGCCTTGCAGTATCTGCTCGCTATCGTTAAGCGCTACCAGGATAAAGTTTACGTCCCCTGGGTCGCCATCCTGCGCGTCCTCGAACGTTCGGACCGTCAGGACCTGTACGTCGATCAACTCGTCCACGTTTCCGCGGTGGCGTTGAATCACGGGCCCCGGCGGCACCGTGAAGCCCTCGCCTGGCTGCGTAAGGCCGAGGATTTGCGCGAAGCAATCAAAGAACAGAATCCCGACGCCGGGGTGGCCGGGGCCTATCTCTACCGCATTCGCGCGGAGCATTACATGGGCCTCGGCGAACAGCATTTCCATCGTGCGGCGGTGGCTTACGGGCAGGCCCTGGAAGCGGAGGCGGCCGGGGACGCCGTCGGGGAAGAGGGGGAGCGTGAGCAATTGTTGCTCAGTCGTGCCGCCGTGCTGGCGAAGATCGGCCGCGAGGACGAAGCCCTGCGGCACTGCGCCGGGGCGGGTGAGATTCCGCGGGCCTTTGTGGTAAAGGCCACGATCCTGCACGGGGCCGGACGACTGGAGGCGGCCGAGGGCGCCTACACTCGAGCCATTGAGCTTGCGGAGAGCCGCGAGGAATCCCCGGACCGATTGCCGGCGGCCAAAGATCGCCGGCAACGCATCCTCGGAATGTATCATTACTTTCGAGCAGGCAACCGATACGAGCGCGGTGACTTTGACGGCGCCGTGCAGGATCTCCGGCTTTCCATGGAGTACGATTCTGATCTGCCCGCAATGCTCAACTTTCGCGGCTACCTGGTGGCCGAGTCCGGGCAATCTACAGCCGAGGAACTACAGCAGGCTCGAGGCTGGATCCAGACGGCGCTGAAGAACGATCCGACGAACGGTCATTATCAGGACAGCCTCGGGCGTGCCTTCTATCGCGCGGGGAAGATGAACGAGGCGCGCTACCATCTTGCCTTTGCGCTGCGCCTGCTGGAAGCCGGGGGTGAGCCGGAACCGGAAGTCCTCTCACATCTGGGAGATGTCTATGCGGCGCTGGAACGTACAGCGGAAGCGCGCACCGCCTACGAGCGCGCGTTGATCCTGCTCGATCGCCGTCGTGCTTCGCAAAACAAACCTTCGCTCATAGAAGAGCGGTTATATGAGTACGTGAAAGAGCGGCTGCAATTTCTCAAGGCTGAAAAGTCGTGAACCCGGGCCGCCGGAACGAGGTCCAATCATCCATTGTTATGTTTAATAGTACGAATCTTCGAATGTCACGAATCCTGCCCGCGCTGGTGATCCTTGTCGCGGTTGTTTCGGCGACACATTGCCGGAGTACAGGCGCGGGCGGCGACGAAGAGGTCGAACTCACCGACGATGCCGGTACCGAATTGCGGGCCGTGCGCGAACTCTACGCGGCGCCGGATTGTTACCTGGCTGCTTTCACCGTACGCGGCAACGTACCCGGTGAAGGTGAGCGCGAGGCCCGGGGTTCCATCCGGGCAGACAACATCAACCAGCGCATGCTGCTCATCTTCCGGGATCCGTTTCTGGGAATCACACTGTCGCGCCTCGTTGTAAAGGACGGCCAGGTATATCTCAGTAATCCGCGCACGGATCTTTATTCGGTGCCCCTGGAACAATTCGAACTGCGCGGCATGGGCAACAACGCCATCTCATTGCCGTTCAGCGTGTTCCAGGATCTTTTGTATGCGCGTCTGCCGCAGACGTTGTTTACGAAGAAAGCGAAGCGCAGCCTGGAAGATGCGAAGCTCAGCGTAGTTGTCGACGAACCGCAGCGGAACGAAAACTATCGTTACGACTTCGTTGAACGCCGGCTCCGGGAAATCCGCTACAAACGCAACGTCACGGACGTACAGATCCAGCTCGATGGAACCTACGGGGATACGGTTTTCCCGCGGACTATCGAAGTGGCCACGCTGGCACCGACCCGGGATCGTATGTATCTTCGCTTTACGAGCATCAATCCCAACGTTAGCTGTCGCGACTCGCACTTTTCCGAACGCTGAGCCTGTTGCAATGTGCCAGGGCGAGGGTGACCCAGAATAACGTTACGACCTCGTCGTCCTGGAAGTAGCACTGGGCGAAGCCGGCCAGAAAGAAGGCGGCGCTGCCGACGAGCAGGTAGTCGCCTCGCCCGATACCGCTTTCCGTGGACGCCGGCCGTTGCAGGGCGCGCGTGCTGAGGAAGATCAGTGCCAGGAAACAGAGCGCCGCCGGGAAACCGCCCACCGCCGCGATATGCAACAGATCGTTGTGTGCGTGGCCGCGCGGCGTGTTCTTAACGTAGTATAAAGTCTCCGGATGTTTACGAACGTAAGCGTCGCGCCAGCGCTCGCCGGCAATCTCAAAGTTGCCCGCGCCGCTGCCGAATGCCGGCCGCGCCAGGGCCAGGTCTCCCGCCGCCGTCCAGAGAATCATGCGCGAGTAATCCGTATGCCGATCCATACGCGCGGTTACGTGCATGACCCGCGCACGCAAAGCCTGCGCCGTTTCCGAGGAGGAACTCACCGTGAATACCAGCGTGCCGGTGCACGCGATGAGCAACGCCACTACGATTTTTCCTGCGTCACGACCTGAGAGTCGCGGAAACGGCAGCCCGATCTTGTGCCGGTCGCGCCAGAAGAGCACGGGCAGAAAGATCATGCCGCCCACGACAAAGCCGAAGAGGGCCGAGCGCGTGCCGTTGACCGCGAGCACAAGGCAACCCGCGGCGGCGAGGGCGAATGCCAGAATACGTGCGAAGCGCCGGCCGGCAAAGAACGTACCGGCTATGAGATGGGGGAGGATGAGAATCAGCAAACCGGCGTATGTAAGCCGCGTGTTCATGAAGCCGATGGGACGAAAAAAAGCAAGGCCGGCGATGCTGCCGAAGGGATGTTGCGGTCGGTTGTTCGCGCCGGGAATGAACTCACTGCCGGACAGCCAGGCCATGGCGACCCGCGCGAGACGGTACTCGGTAAACACCGACGCCGCCCCGGATGCTACAATCAGAACGGCAAAGGCCGTGAGGCCGCCGAAGAGAACGCGGCGTTGTCCGTCCGTGCGCGTACCGAGGCGCAGTACCAGCAGGCCGAACAGATACAGCGGTAGATCGCTCCATTCACTCCGCACCGCACGCCGCAACGAAACGAGGAGGGTGTCTCCTGTATCGAAGGGATCGGCGACGGCGGCGATAAGTCCGCCGAGAATCAACCAGGCGAAGTAGAGCGCCCCCGCGATGAACGGAGCCGGCAGTTCGGGAAAGAATCGCCGCTCATCCGGCGAAGCGTTGCGATCCCTCCAGGCAAGCAGGCGCGCGCCGAAAAACAGAACAAAGGCGAGGCCGATGGCGATTTGCGTGACGCTGATCGATACCGCCATCGCCGGGAGGGCCAACGCTGCGGCGTAAGTTGCAAAGAGTTCCAGTTTGGCGGAACGGCCGGTGCGCGAATCGATTTGCTCAGAAGCCGAGGTCATCGGCCTTCTCGGTTTCCACCGGCGCGTCGGGTTGCGGTTCGTAGATGCGCACTTCTGATTGCAGCTTTTCCCGCAATTGTTCCAGTAGCAGGCTCTGATTCTTTGCCGCCGTTTCGTTCAGCACGGGCAGGTAGTTCCGATAGACCTCGCCGAGATCGATGCTGCCGCCGTAGGGTTCCGCCGTGGTTTCGACGTTCGTTTGCGCCTGGTAGATCAAACCCGAGCGTCCCGAATAAATGTTGAAGTAGAGCGTGCTGTCCACCACCGCCGGTAGCGCCATGACCTTGCGCACCTCGTGGTCGGTGAGTACGGTGATGAAGTACTCGACGCCGAGGCCCCGGGCCATGCGCAGCATCAGTTCTTCTTCACTCGCGGAGGTTACCATGGGCAACTGCGCCGTGTTCAGGTACCACTTTTCCCGCAGGGGGAACCGGCCTTCCAGATACAGCGGCTGGTTCAAGATGGCCGTGCGATCCACCGGGCGCATCGTCAGATCGTTTTCCATGATCCCCAGGACGCCGCGATAAAACTCGCGGTAGTCATCGTCGTTCAGCCGGGCGATCCAGTTCAGGCCGTTGCTGTTCGAGTAAGCGACCTTGAGCATCATCACGGTGAACAGGGCGGCGGGCGCGTCTTTTTGCAGCGCCGGTTTGCCGGAGCCGGCGAGGGTGCCCATGTAGAGCGGTTGGCTGCGGCAGGACCAGAGCGCGCCCGCGAGGAAAAGGAGTACGAGAGTATTGCGGAAGAATCGAAAAGACATAAGCGCCGGCCGGTTCAGTTGATCGTGAAGGAGATCGTGGTATCCCATACGATGTCCTTCGCTTCACCGTTAACCATATACGGGCGCCCCTCGACGCGTGTCTTGTTTAAAAGCACGTTGCGGATGGAACGAATGAACTCTTTCTGGAACGTCTGGTGTCCGCCACCCTGGCTGCGAATGCTGCGTACTTTCACGTCCCGGATGTTTCCGCTCTTGTCGATGTAGACGCGCACGGCCGCCGTAACCCGGCCCAGATTCGCCCGGCGGGCGGCGTCCGGGTAGTCGTCGTTGCCGGTGCGCGCGTCGAGGAAAATGGAATAGCGCTGATTGAAGTCCAGTGTCGGGTCTACGGCGTTGGCCCAGTTGATCTGCTCTTCTTCTTTCAGTTTATCGACTTCGACAATCTCGTCGGAAAGATCCCGCGACTCCGGCGGTTTCACGTCTTCGACTTCTGAGAACTCGACGAAGGTCATCTCGGTACTTACATTCAGGTCCACGTTCTCCGGTTCGGCGGCGGGGATCAGAAAGAGCACCACTTCGTACAGAACGAGCGCAAGAATTTGCAACGCGAAGGCCACCGGCAACCACTCGCGCAGATCCCAGGTTTGCAAACGTGCGAAGAGTTTCGACCACCACGTTTCATTCGCCGCGACAGTGTCGCCGTCGTTTATGGTTGCCGTGGAATTCATGGCACGGCCTCGGCTTCCACCGGCGTTTGCGGCGGGCCCGATCCTACCGGGCGCGTGGTAATGACAAGATTGCGGATGCCGGCTTCTTTCAGCACGTCGACGATCTCGTTCATGTTGCGGTACGGCAGATCCTTTTCGATGTTCAGGTATACGCGTACGGCGGCCGGAGCAAAGGCGGCGCGCTCGCGGATCTCTCCGGCCAGTGTGGCCAGGGGAATGGCTTTGTTGAAAAAATATGCCCGGCCTTGTTCCGCCATCTCGCGATCGATGTAGATGATAAGCGGGTAGGGTGAGTTCATGCCGCTGCCGTCGACTTCGGGGATGTCCACCGCACGCGGTTTCTGGTCCGTCACCATCGTGGTGGCCATGTAGAAAATAAGCAAAAGAAAAGCAATGTCGCCCATGGCACTGAGCGGGATCGGCGGGGCCTTGCGTTTTTTTCGGAGCATCATTTAACGATCGCCCCCCGAGCTCATGCCGATGGAAACGCGTTCAATGCGCAGCTCTTGCAGCAAACGTACGAGTTCCGGAATCTTACGCGACGGGGATTCTGCATCGGCGCGGACGACCACCACCAGCTCCGAGTTTTCCGCGAAGCTTTGTTGGATCTGCGTCGCCAGCGCGTCGCGTTCTATCACCGCGCCGTCGTACGTGAAGCCGCCGTCCGGGGCGATGCCGATCTTAAAGATGTTTTCTTTTAAGATTTGCATGGGCGGCGCGTCTTTTTTCGGCAGCGGGATCTGCACGCCGCGCAGTTCCAACAATGCGCTCGCCGCGAGGAAGAATACGATCAGCAGAAACGCGATGTCCGCCGTACTCGCCAGCGGGATCTCGTCCACTTCCCGGGTCTTGCGTTTGACTCGAAAGGCCATACGTTCGGTTGCTTCGCGTTTACCCCTGGCCCTGTTCTTCGTTCACCGCGCCCGTGATGGCAGAAGACGCGCGCTCCACCTCCATGGTGAAGTTATCGATGTAGTAAATGAACAGGTTGTACGCGAGGTACGTCGGAATCGCCACGAGCAGTCCGGCCGCCGTGGTGATGAGAGCTTCTTCGACACCGCCGGCCAGGTCCTGGGCTGTCGGTGCCGCCTTCTCTACGAACTGCAAAAACGACGCGCGCATCCCCACAACTGTACCGAAGAAGCCGAGCAGCGGAGCCAGGTTGCCCAGGTTCGCGAGCAGGTTCAGGCCGCGCTCCAGCTTTCCGATTTCCACGGTGGCCGCGCTTTCGATCTCTTTCTCCACCCGGGCCGAGCCGCGATCGCGGTGCTTCAAACCCGCCGCGAGAACCCGACCGAGCAGACGGTCGTCGTCCGCGAATTTCTTTTGGGCTGCCGCCGGGCCGCCGGAGGACAGCACTTCGCTCAGTTCTTCGTAGAAACCTTTCGTGTTTACGTTCTGGCGCCGGAAGTAGAAGACACGTTCCAGCGAGAAGGCGACGATGATGGTTGAGATGAGTCCCAGACCCACCATGGTCCAGCCGCCTTTGTAGATGATGCCGAAGATGGATTCGCCGGAAGCTTTCTCCTCGGGTTCCGGCTGCTGTTCTTCAGTCTGATCGTTTGCGACACTCGCGTCTTCCGCCGACGCCTCTTCCCCTGCGGCCTCTTCGCCCTCGGGTGCCGCGTCCGGCTGTTCCTGGGCGTGCAGCCCGTTGGCCGTTGTGAACTGAGAAATGAGAACGGGACTGAACAGCAGAACGAATCCCAGCAGAAAGGCGCCGGGAAGGGAGCGGGACGGGGAAAACAGAACGGAACGCAGGCGATGGATCACAGATATCTCCAGGTAGATGTGGAATCGGAAAACGTATTCTTGACAATAAGTACGAGAATGAATGAAAGACCGGGTACAACCTCATCCGTCTCAGGAAGTGCGCTGTAAAGGAATTTACGGATGACTCTCCTGCCGGAGTGCTGTATTTTCAGACGAGAGAGTAAGCCAGATGTTCGTCAACGGTGAAGAAGTACAAACCCCGGCCGGTACGCTCCTGGAGCTCATTGAGAGCTTCGAACTGGATCCCCGGACGGTGGCGGTGGAACGCAATGGCGAGATTCCACCGCGGGATACCTGGGAGCAGGTCCGGCTTACGGCAGACGATCGCATCGAGCTGATTCGATTCGTCGGAGGCGGCTGAGTACATGTTCCCCGGAGCGGGCTTTTATCCCATCCTCGATCTGGATACCTGTCGGCGGAGCGGGCTGGAGCTGGAAGCAGTACCGGAACGCTGGCGGCGCTTTCCCGGGCTTACGTACTATCAGCTTCGCGCGAAGAACCTGGAGTGTAACGCCTACGTGCGTCTGGCCGAACGGTTGCGACAGCGCTATCCGGAGTTTTCCATCATCGCCAACGATCGCTACGACGCGGTCCTGGCCCGGCCCGAGCCTTTCGCCGGCCTGCATCTCGGGCAGGAGGACCTGGAAGACCTCCGCCGCCAGGGCGCGGTTTTGGACCGTTTGCGGGAAATGCATGAAAGCCGTCCCGGCTTCGTATTGGGCCTTTCGACCCACGGCTCGCGGCAGTTACACCAGGCCCTGGAAGGCCCGGACGCCTACTGGTCGTACCTGGCCATCGGCCCATGTTTTCACACGGACTCGAAGCCAGGGGGGCCGGATCCGGTCCTGTCCGGGGAAGAATTTCGGGCGGCGGTGGCGGCGGCATCTGTAGAAAAGGAAGACGTCCCGGCCTGCCTGGTATTTATTGGAGGAATTCACGGCGAGAACGTGGAGGCTCTCCTGCAGGGATTTGAAACGGCGTTCCGGGAACCGTTGCGCCGCCGGCCCCGGCCGGTGGTGGCGGCGATTCAGGCGGCGCTGGAGGATGCGGATATTTCCCGCATTCTCGAAAAATTAAGTCCTTACATGGCTTGACAGGGGCAGGGGACATAATAATTCACACATTGCAATGATAGGTGACGCACTTTTGAGTGATCAATCGGCGGGAACGGCGAAAGAAGATCGGGACTATATCCTCGAGTACAAGTCCATCGATCTATCCGGCTTAAGGCGGGAAGAGATTCTCGACGTGCCGGTCGACAATATCACCCGGGATGAGGCCGTGGCGGCCATTCTCGAGATGGTCGAGAAGAAAGACGGCCCCCATCACGTCCTGTTCCTGGACCCGCTGAAGCTCATGCGCATCCGGCGCAGCAAAAAGCTTGGTTTCGTCGGGGATCAGGCACGCCTCATTCTCGCTGACGGCGGCGGCCTGGGCTGGGCCGCGCAGAAACACGGTTGGGAACTCCGGGAGCGTATTCCCATGATCGCCATGATCATGGATCTGGTGCGTCTGGCCGCGAAGAAGGACCTCACCATCTACCTGCTGGGCTCGCGCATGGAGAACCTGGAGCGGGTCTTCTTTAATCTGCAGCGTAGCTTTCCGGGCGTGCGCATCATCGGTCGTCAGGAAGGCTACTTCTCGAAAGAGCGCGAAACCCTCGTCAAAGAGTCCCTGCGCAAATCGTCTCCGGACATCATCTTTCTCGGCTTTGGTTTTCCGTTACAGGAAATCTGGATGCGCGACAACTGGGACTATCTTTCCAACGCGGTGGTCGTCGGTGTCGACGGCTCCTTCGACATCCTTTCCGGGCGTCGCAAGAAGGCCCCGGACTCGGTTCAGCTCAAGGGATTCACCTGGCTCTGGCGCACAATCACGCGGCCGTTCCTTCTGGACCGCTTCTTTGCCATGCTGGGCTTCTATCTCATGACGCTCTGGCACGGCTTTCGCCGGCCGAAGAACTAACGAAGCGGGGCGTGCGTGAAGCCCCGTTTGTATCTGGACTGCGACGGTGTAATTCTTCCGTCCTGTGAGCATACCTCCGAGTTCCTCGAACTCTGCGTTGAATGGTTTCGAGTCATGTGGATCTCCGATCGGGAGATCGAATACCAAAACGGTGTCATCGATTTTCTGGAAGACTTTCAGAAGTTTCTTTCACCCGTCGACGTCCAATTGCTGTATCGCATAGAATCGAATCCCCGGCGCAGCCTGTACAAACACGAGCGCCTGGATTTGAGCGAACCGTTTCTCTGGATCGATGACGCCCCCATGGGACCGGACTACGATTTTCTGGATCAGCACGATTTGCGCGATTCCCTCATCATCGTAAAGGCCTGGCGACCCGAGACCATGCAGGCGGCCATGGAAAGATTGCGAGCGTACGTGCGCGATCCATCACACTGATGAAGTCCCTCCGTTACATCCTTGTTCTGTTGCTGGTTCTGTCCTGCGGTCCGCCTCCGGAAAATCCGGCACGGTCCGCGCCGGTCATCCCCACGGCTACGCCGACGGTTTCCGAGCGCATCGATCTCAGCGACAACGCCTTTGATCGAGAACCGCCGCTGCGCGTGGAATTTCGCGGCGAGGATGAGCGTGTGAGCATCGATCTGGGTGAGCACCACCGCGGCCGATTGTTCGGGCTGATGCTTGCCGGACAGGCCGTGGGCTATCGTTTGATTCCGGCCGCGGAACGCGAGGGCGCACCGGACGCATACATTGTAGATGCACGCCTGGTACCGCAGCTTCAGCCGCGGTTGTTATTGCTCACGCCGCGAAATCCAGGGGACCGGCTCGTTTTTGACATCATCGACGTGGAAGATCCGTTGCCGCCGGAAATCCCGGGACTGCCGGCCGGCGCCGCCATCCCGAATGAGGACATGCGCTTCGAAGGCCGGCCCGGAATCCAGCTGGGCGCTGCGGCGGCGATGATTGCGGCGCATGAGCGAGGCCTCGCGCTGGACATGTTTCTCTTCGGCGCGTTTACGCTCATTGCATTCTCGTATTTGATTCTGTATGTGACACGGCGTAGCGAGCGGAGCTTTCTTTTGTTCGGTGTCTTTTGTTTACTCGCCGCAGTGGTGATTCTGCTCGCGGGTTCGCGGGCGTGGGTCTCGCTGATCGACCCTCAGCTCCGATGGAGCCTGCACGCCATCGTGGTGGATCGTGTGCAGGGGGTGTGCATTGCACTGGCAGCGCCGGTATTCCTGGATTTGGTCTACGAGGTCTTCGGCGAGGGCCGCAAGCGGATCATCGTGCGCGGGGCATACGTGGTTGCGATTCTCGTGGCCGTGGCGGCCTTGGTTCTGCCGCCCCTCACGGCCATAACGCTGTTGTTCCTCTATCGCTTTGTCGTACTGGCAGAGGCGTTGTGGATTCTGTACGTGTTGTTTCGAGCCTGGCGGATGGACCGTCCCGGCGCGCGGCTCACACTCCCGGGCGTCCTGCTCCTGGCCTCGGCCGGCATCTTTGATATGTTCAGTCAGTCCCGGGCGGAACCTGCGCCGGTGCTGCTTTTCGCCCCGGCCCTCGGAGTCTTCGTATTGATTCAGGCGGCCATGTTGTCGCGCCGGTTCGCCTGGGCCTTTGCGAAGTTCGAATCGTTATCGAACAAGCTCAATCGCAGCATCAGCAGTCCTGACGACATCCAGACGTTGCACATGGAACTGGATGCCGCGCGAACGATTCAGCAGTCGCTCATCCCCGCGGTCCCGCCGGAGGTCGAGCACGCTTCCATTGCCGCGCGTTATCGAACCATGCAGATTGTCGGTGGGGACTTCTACGATTTCCGCACCGGGACGAAGACCCTGGGAGTGCTGATGGCGGACGTCTCCGGCCACGGCATCCCGGCGGCTTTGATCGTATCGATGGTGAAGCTGGCGTTCTGGTTGCAGAAGGATCAACTGCCCGCGCCCGGTTCGCTGTTCTCGCGCATGAACGACATTCTGCTGGATAACATTCGCGGAGAGTTTGTTACGGCATGTTACGTCTGGATTGATTTCGATCGTATGGAGCTGAAGACGAGCAACGCCGGTCATCCGCCGCTGCTGATCTGGAAGGCTTCGGAACGTTCGCTCATCCAGCTCCGTCCCAACGGCCGCCTCCTGGGCCTGCTGCCGAATCCCGAGTACGAAGTCCAGAGCCTGGACCTGGAACCGGGCGACCGCATCGTCCTGTATACCGACGGGGTCTACGAGGCGCCGGCCGCCGACGGCAGCGGAAACCAGTACGGCCTGGAGCGCTTTCTGGATTTCGTGCGCGCCAACGCCCGACTTTCCCCCGACCGTTTCGCCGATGAACTCATGGATACGTTGATCAATTGGTGCGGCCACGAGGATCGCATTGCCGACGACATTGCGCTGGTGGTCATCGACATCGAGGGGAGCGCACTGCAGACCGAGAGCCGTGTGGTTTCCCGCGGGAACCGGGCGCTACAGGCCGTGCAATCGGCGTGGCAGTCGTTGGGGCGGCGGCGGTGACTTAACAGGATGGTTTCGCAGGAGAGTCAATCGGACCCGGTCACGGTCCGGGTTGTCGTATCCGTTGCGGCCAGGATGCTTTCGCTGAACTCCGCGGGCATGGAGAAAAACGGCGAGTGCCCGGACTTCAGTTCGATCACCTCGTCGCAACGGCTATCTTTCAGCATCCGTCTCTGCAAGGCCGGGGTTACGGCGCGGTCTTCGGTGCAGAGTAAGTAGATCTTACGCACGCTTCCGTAGCGACTTTCACTGAGGCGCAGCGGTGTGAAGCCGGCCCAGTTCGGTTCCGGCTGGAGCAGGGCGTTCGCGAGTTCTGTGATTTCCGGATCGCAGTCATGGTACAATGCTTCGCGATACGCCTCGCGCACGAGCCTATGTGTTTGCCGGGAGGCCGGCAACAGCCGCGGCAACCAGCGTTGCGCCCAAGGCTTGCGGAAGAACTGCATGAACTTTCGCATTTGCGCCCGCGGAGTTTTCGGAGAAACGTTCTGCACAACCAGCGAGCCCTGATCCAGTGCGGCGTAGTCCATCATGCTCTTGCCGTTCGGGACGAGATAGGCGGCGACATAGACCAGTGCCGCGATGCGTTCCGGCACGCGCTCGGCCGTCTGGGAAATCACGATCCCGTTTCGGCTGTGCGCCACGAGGACGATCGGCCCGTCGATCCCGTCGATGGTCCGCACGACGGCGTTCACGTTGGCTTCCAGTGAACAGCGATGCGGCGGGGTAGTATCCAGACCGTGGCCGGGAAGATCCAGGGCGATCACACGATGGCCGGCGGCCTCAAACAGCGGAGCGACGCGATGCCAGTTCCACGCCGCGTGAAAGGAGCCGTGCAGAAAAACGTAGGTGGTTTGCATGATGGAAGAGTACCATGCGAATGTCGCGCGCGCTTTCCGATTGTTGCGGTGGCCTACAGCGCGTCCCGCATCTCGAACAACACGGGTGGAACCCAGTCGTCGATGATCGGTTCGCGCGTGCGATTGTCCCGGCCGGCCTGGAAGGCGAGGCGTACGTTGGTACGTGCGACCTCGTTGTCGAGGTTCATCTGACGCGCCGATTCGATGGCGCGGTAGTAATAACGCAGCGAGTTTTCTTCGAGTTCGCGCAGGTCCTGGACGGCGCCGCCGCGCGCGCGGAGTTCGTTGTACTCCTGTTCGTAGACCGCCCCGATGTTGTTGTAGACCGCGGCCAGGGTTAGGAACAGATAACGTTGTTCGTCGTTCTGGGAGTCCGGCGTTTCGATGTCCTGGGCCAGGCGTTCGAAGTCCGATTGCAATTTCAGATAACTTCCGAGGGAGGCCCGGAGCTGGTCCGTGTGAAAGTAGGCGTTGCCGCGGCCCATCAACAAAACCGGATCCGCGTCGCCGCCGGTGGAAGCCGGATCGATGGCCTCCCACTGTCGCAGTGATCCCTCGAAATCACCGCTCACGTAATCGATCCAGCCGATCCAATACGACATGTTCGTGCGTGCCGTTCCGTCCTTGATGCCTTCCTCGGCGGCGGCGGCGAAGTACTTGCGGGCTTCCGCCAGCTCGTCGCGGCGCGCCTGCATGGAAGCCGGCTCGGCCTGGTTCTCTCCGTGCGCCGGATAGATGCGCGTGTCCGGAAAACCGATCTTTGCATCTTTCGTAAAACCGGCGTAACGCAAAAATGCGATGGAGCCCATGTTGTATAAGATCTTTCCGTAATCGCCGGCGATGAGCGTCTCGTCCTCGGGGCGGTTGCCCGCCGTCTTCTGCCAGTTCTTGTGGATCGCGATGGACTCTTCGAAATACTGAATGGCTTTGTCGAATTCGCGCTGGTTCTTGTAGTACTCGCCGATGGCGTTCACGGCGAGCCAGTGGCGGCGATCGTGTTTGTGTGCATGCTGGAACTGGCGGAGCGCGCGCAGGGATTCGTTCTGGCGCATGAGATAGCGGCCGCGCTGATAAAAGCCCTCACCGTAGCTGTCACCCTCGATGGTTTCGCCGTCGCGCTCTTCTTCTTTCTTAAAGACCAGCTCGATCAAGTGCAGCGCGTTGTCTTTTACGTCCAGGCCGGAGAGCGCATCCACCGGATCCACCTGATACTTGATGCGCAGTTCGTCTTCATCGAGGTCGATGTAAAAACTCGCGAGCTTTGTCGTCAGGTAGATGGGCAGGTCTTCTTCGAGACCCAGGCTGCGAATCTCCCGGTGCTTGGCCAGGACTCGACGCGGATCGCCGTCGCGCTTCCAGATTTCGATGAACGTATTCAGCAGGCCGGCGTGCCCGGCGATCTCCACCGGCGACGAGGCAATGATGCGATCGTACTCCAGCGCCGCCTCGGTGAAGTTGCCCGCGTTGTAGTGGATGTCGCCGATGCCCGCGATGGCCTCGACGTCGTTTGGTCGATTCATCAACGTGAGAATCAATCGATAGTAGTCGATGGCCAGATCGTCGTTTTTGTACTTCCGGCCGCCTTCGCCGTTTACGAAGTTCTGCGCGTGGTACGAATGAAAGCGTGCCAGATTCATGAGCGTTTGCCGGCGGAGTTCTCCGTCGCGGAGCCGGTCGACGATGTAGGCACCGGGAATGACCACGGTGCGCCGAATGTTGCTGCGGTCCGTCATTACGACGCGCACACCGGATTCTTCCGGAGCAGGATAGGGGACCGGCCACGCCTGTTTCTCCGGGGCGGTGATCAGCGGGGCCCGGCGATTGGGATCGGTCCAGCGGTTGCTGAGAATCGTTTCGCCGTAGGCAGGCGTCACACGGCCGAAAAGTTTTTCGAATGAGCGATCATAGAGGCCGGCCTTCATGTAGGCGATGCCGTAGCGATTGAGATAATGGCTATCGTAGCTGCCCCCGGCGGCAACCAGGGCTTCCTGGAACTTTTCCTCGGCGGCCGCGCCCAGGCTTTCGCGCTGGTCGACGTCCGTCCGCGCCTGGTAGAGCAACTGCAGGCCCTGTTCGTATTTTCCGGCGATGTCCCAGGAACGGAGCAGTTGAATCGTTCCGATGGTGCCGACCAGGGCGAGGACCGCGGCTCCGACACCGGCCAGAATGAACTTATTCCGGCGGCGTTTGCGCGCCATCTCCTCGGGACTGAGCTCGTCCGCGTAGATGATCTGAACGCCTTCTTTGGTGACGTTCGAGGGCGTGATGTCCGGACGATAGCCCAGTCGCGCTTCGATGAAATCGGCGATCTGATCCGGCTCGGCCTGATCGATGATCATGTTCATCAGCAGGCGCTGGTCCGGCTGACTGATCTTTTCGTTAACTACTACGTCGATGACCGACTTCTTGATGCCCGGCGGATAGTCGGTGAGGGCCTGACGGATTTTGGCGAGGTCCTCGTCGGTAAACTCGTCGCCGATGCCGGATTCGAGCTGGGCCTGCTCGCTCATGTCGGCCAGGTCACTGGTATCCAGGGTGAGTTCGCCGGGATCCGCGGAGATGTCCGGCGGAACACTCAGGTCGTCGCCGAAGTCGCCGAGCTCCCCGCCGAGATCGGGACCGCCGAAGTCGAAATCGTCTCCGCCGGCGTCCGCCGCCGGAGCCGGAGCCGTGGCATCGTCTTCACCGAAGTCACCGAGATCCCCGCCCAGGTCGCCCCCGGCATCGCCGCCGAAGTCCCCGAGGTCGCCGCCCAGATCGTCCCCGGTATCGCCGCCGAAGTCTCCGAGGTCGGCGCCGAGATCGCCCCCGGCGTCACCGCCGAAGTCCCCGAGGTCTCCGCCCAGGTCTCCCAGATCCCCCAGTCCACCGTCGCCGGCGTCATCCAGATCGCCGAAGTCACCGCCCGCGGCGGCTGCATCGGCATCTCCGCCAAAGTCGCCGAGATCGCCGAGACCGAAGTCGTCGCCAGTGGCCTCGGCTGCCACCGTGGGGTCATCGCCGCTCTCACCGAGATCAAAGTCCGTATCGCCGAATGATTCGGCCGGCATATCGAATTCGTCCCCGGTTTCCGTCGCCGTGTCCTCTTCGGCGGTTTCCCCGGGATCGCCCAGGTCTCCGCCGAGGTCGCCGAGGTCGAAGTCTTCATCGGTTGCCGGAGTTCTTTCGTCCGGCGTATCGCCCAAAAGATCGCCGAAGTCTCCGGCGTCAGCGGCCGGGTCACCGACATCGTCCGGCTGGAAATCGTCGAGACCGAGGCTCAGGTCGTCGGAATCCGCGGCGTCACCAGGTCCGGTGTCCGCGGTGTCCTCATCGCCGCCGAGGAGGTCGCCGAAGCCGCCGTCATCCAGGCCCAGATCGCCGAGATCGCCGGCATTCATTGCATCCGCGCTTGCATCCTCTCCGTCCGGCGCATCGCCGCCTGGATCGCCGAGGTCACCGAGGTCAAAATCACCGGCGTCTTCCGCATCGGGCGTAGCATCGTCGCCGCCGAGAGTCTGGCCGACGTCAAGGTCGGCAAGTTCGTCGACGTCGAAGCCTTCACCCTGAAGCAGGGAGGGATCCTGTTCATCGCCTGCGTCTCCGCCGAGATCCGCAAAGTCGCCGGGGTCGTCCGGGGCGTCGCCGCCGAGATCACCGAGATCCAGGCCGGGACCGCCAGCAGCGTCGTCGGCGTCCGGTTCACCATCTTCCGGTAGCGTGGAATCAGCCATAAGCTGTTCCATATCGAACTCGGGCTCTTCCGGTTCCGGTTCGAATTCGCGCATATCCGACTCGAACTGCTCCTGCATCGGCGCAAAGACACCGGAAGAGGGTTCTTGCGTGAGCGGTTCGATAAGTTCCTGGATCTGTTCCAGTTCTTCGGGTGTGTACTGCTGCCCTTCGTCGGCCATAGTGATGTGAGCTATTTTTGCGGGTGATCGAGAAAGTTGTTAATCGATAACGGTTAAATTATCGACATAATGTCGTAGATGGTTCGCGATCATTTCCCGTTTTCCGTCGGATTTGTAAGCCGACTTTTGCCGTCCGGCCTGGTATTTTTTCTGATTCTGGCCGCCGTTCCGGAGCCGCGCTTCGCCCAGACCGCCGAAGACGCCTCGGAATGGGCCGGGGCCTACAATTCCGAGGATGCCGGTCTGGAAGAACCCCTGGACACCGGGCGACGAAAACAGGTCTACACCCTTCAGAACATCGAGACCCTGCGGCGCGCCGTGCGCCCGCGCTACGTGCGGGTGCTGAATCCGCGTCACTACGCCTCCGGCGATTCGGGATACCGTTCCTATTTGCAAAAGGGCATTCTGTTTACTTACGCCAGCTATCGTTCCCGGCGAGTCTTCCTCTCCGGCGACTTCAGCAACTGGGGCAACATCCCCATGCGGCGCAACGAGATGGGTGTGTTTTACCACATCCTCCCGGTCCGCGAGCTCGAGGCCGGGCGAATCATCGAGGCTTATCGCTACAAGTTCCTGGTGGACGGCATCTGGACCGCCGATCCCACCCATCCGAATACCGAAGACGACGGCCTGGGCGGCTCTCTCTCCGTCTACTATCTGGACGATATCGATGTCAACCGTCTGGCGACCGTGCGCGTCTTGAAAGAACGCGAGCCCTCTTTCGAGCGGCTGGTGGAGTTTGCGATCTATCTGCCGGATGCGGAGAACCTCTCGCTGGTGGGCGAGTTCAACAACTGGAATCCGGAGCACGATTTCATGACGAAGGGCGAGGATGGTGTCTTTCGTCTGCGAATGCGATTGCGTCCCGGCGGGTACGTGTATAAGTTTGTCGCTGACGGTAAATGGATTCTCGACAAATACAACGAAGAAACGCGGTACCACGAGATCCTGGGCGAACTCTGCTCCTTCCTCGAAATCGAGTAGCACTCGCCGCACTGCTGGCTCTGGCCCTGCCGGTCCAGGCGTTCGTCTCCCAGGATGCCCCGCTGGCCCAGACCCCCGAACCGCCGCCGGAGCAGACACCGGAACCGCCCGCCGAAAACGTCCATCCCCTGGACGGGCCCATTCACATCTCCGGGAGCTTCGGCGAGTACCGCAAGTTCGGTCGTTATCACCACGGTCTCGATTACAAGACGTTCAACCGTAACGGCTTGCCGGTACGGACGCCCTTCGACGGTTTCGTAGATCGTGTGCATGTCTCGGATCGTGGTTACGGCTTCGGTCTCTTTCTCACCGCGCCGGACGGAACACGCACCACCTACGGTCACCTCAACGATTTCGACTGCGATCAACCGGACCTGGAGCTTCTGCGCCGTGCGATGCGCCTGCTCACATTTCGTCGCGGCGTGATGGTGGGCATACCTCCGCGTTGGTTTCGCTTCAAAGCGGGAGACTGCATTGCCCGGAGCGGGGAGTCGGGCTCGGGGGCGCCGCACCTGCATTTCGAGGTTTTCCAGAACGGCCGGTTCATCGATCCGTTGTCGCTCCAGGGCCTGCACGTGGGGGACCGCGAGGCCCCGCATCTGCTTAATCTGTACGTAGATCGCGCCGGTGGGGAGATACTCCGTTTCCCTGTGCGGCGCGTCGTGGAAGACCCGGAAACGAAACCACAAGAACTCAGCGACCGTGACTTAGTGCGCGGCGGCACCGCAGTGGATGCCTCGCTGTCGCGGGGCGATCGACCGCCACCGGAGACCGTTCGTTACGAAATCGATTCCAATGCGGAAGACCTGCCGGAGCTCCGGGCCGGCGATCGCGTGCGGTTGCTGATCGGAGCTTATGATCGAATGGCGGCGCGAAATCGCAATGGCGTGCGCCGGCTGAAGCTCGTCGTAGACGGCCGTGAAATCTATCGTCAGGACATCGACGCGCTGAGTCGCGGCGATCTCGTGCGATCCAGTACCGTCTACCATACGGCCCGGACGGTCATCGGCAACGAGTACGTGTATTTGTTGTACCGTGGGAGCGGCCGCTTCACGGCCGGGCAGCCCATCGAGGTTACCGTGAGCGATGCATCGGGCAACCAGGCGGTGCTGGACGTGCGCTTGCCGCTTTCCGGGGAATCCGGGCCGTCCCGGGAATCGCGCCGGGAAGAGAAACGCCTGCGGCCGGAGGTCCCGTTCCAGACCGTGCCGGCCGGCCGCACGACGAAGCTCCAGGCCGGCGACGCTGACGCCAGGATGGAAGTTCGCTTTGATGCGCGCAGCCTGCACGAGACCGGCGAAGCGCGCTTCTTTCGATTGAACGCGGCTCCGGAAAATACGCGCGGCCAGTTCACGCGCCCCGAGGAGGGCGTTTCCGGGGCAGGGAAACGCGCGGGCATTTACTCTCCGACGGGGCCGGTCTTTGTCCTCGAAGGGCGGGACCTGTTTTATCGCAGCGGGGCCTGGGCGACGGCCGAATTCCCGGACGTGCCGGAAGTCGACGGCCGCGTGGCGTTGTACGTTTATAATTATACTCTGGAACGATGGTTGCTCGTGGCCTTCCCATATCGCCGCCGTGCGACGACCGACGATCGTCCCGGGCGTCTGTACTATCGTTTCAACATGCGTTACGAAGGACCCCTGGCGCAACTCCGCGACCACAGCCCGCCGCGGCTGCTGGACAAACCGCTCTGGGACGATCCGACGATCACCAACGAGCGCGGGACCGAGTTCGTGCGCGAGTACATGATCGCCGACGCGGGCAGCGGCTTCAGCAGGGCCGACTCGCAGGTTCTGGTCGACGGCCGGCCGGTGCCGTTCGAGTACGTGCGCGACCGCGCGGTGATTCGTGTGGCGTTGCCGAAGTCCCTCGTGCCGCAGCACGGGGTGGTGATCTCGGTGCGCGTGGGGGATCACGGCGGTAACACGGCGCCGTGGTTTTTCGATTTCCTCGAACCGCCCGCCGCGACGGATTGAATGCACAGGCTTAATGTACACTGGCCTTAACTTACACCACGATTCGGGGCGTAAGCGAACGAATAAACGTTTCCGGTAGTTCAAGAGCCGTGTTTCGCGGCGTTTGCCGTTAGACACATAAGGTAAGTTGCGCAATGCTGAAGGGACTTTTTTTGCTACGGCTGAGCGGGAGTTGTGGATTTTCGTTTTGCTAAGTTAGTCCGCCTCGACCCGGACGTCGGTTTGCGGCTCAGTTACCGTAGCGATTCTTACGGCGAAGACGCCGTTCCGGTGCGCGCCCCACATTTCCCCGGCATGACCTCCGTGGTCGCCTGGAACCAGTTGTACCCATAAAAGGCTTAATGTACACTGGCCTTTACTTACACCACGATTCGGGGCGTGCGCAAACTACCCGTGTTGCGCAATGCTGAAGGGACTTTTTTTGCTACGGCTGAGCGGGAGTTGTGGATTTTCGTTTTGTTAAGGATGCTGCATTCGACCCGGACGCGGGTTTGCGACTTCGTTGAGAAACCTACGCCGGGTCCACCCAGGCGTCGTTGTCTTTCAGGAGTTGCACCAGTTCGGCGTCGGCCCGGTCGGAGGGCACGTTTGCTTTGACGATCTCTTTGCCCTTGTACAGATGAATGTGGCCGGGAGCCGCACCGACGTAGCCGAAGTCGGCGTCGGCCATCTCGCCGGGGCCGTTGACGATGCAGCCCATCACCGCGATCTTTACGCCCTTGAGGTGGCCGGTCTTCGCCTTTATGCGTGCCGTGGTGCTTTGCAGATCGAAGAGGGTGCGCCCGCAGGATGGACACGAAATGAATTCCGTTTTCGACAACCGCATGCGCACGGCCTGAAGCAGGTCCAGGTTCAACGCGAGCAGTTCGTCCGGAGTCGCCGGTTCTTCCACAATCGTAAGCAGGCCGTCGCCGATACCGTCGAGCAGCAATGCCCCGCCGTGAATGGCGGCGTCGTAGACGGCGTCTTCCACGGTTGCGTGCGCACTGCGCAGCAGGATCGGGAACAGATCCGCGCCGTGATCGCGATGTCGCGTTTGTAACGCAGCCGCTAAGATGCGCACGACGGCGGTCTGGCTGAGTCCGTCGCGGGCGTTCGTCGCGAGGCCGGCGGAGTAGACGACGTGAGCGGAAAGATCCTGCATGATCTTCTCCAGGCGCCCGACTTCGGCCGCATCGGCGTTCGTGAAGAGGAAGTTCAGGAACAGGGTGCGGTTCCCCACGGCGGTTCGAATCCCGGCGAGGGCCGTCTCATCCTGCGCATCCGCGAGATCTATGTCCAGTGCGATGCCCGCGTTCGCCGGAAACTCCGCGGTTGATGCCGCATTCCGCGCGAAACCGAGGTCGATGATCCACGCGGCGTCGGGTTGCTCCGGCAACTGATCCGGCCGGCCTTTGACGTAAAACGCATCGGCGCCGCCGTCTTTCAGTAACTGCAACTGACCCGAGGTTACGGCGTGAGCGTTCACCGGCAACACGATCCGGTGCTGGTGCTTCGAGCCGAGATACAACGGGCCGGTCTGCACGGCCTCGGAAAGAAAGCGTTCGTAGACGTAGGGGTTGACCGTTTCGTAAGCGGCGCGCGTTAGATGATCGGCCACCGCTACGGGCTGAGGCCCCGTGGTCGTACCCGGGGCGGAACGGGCGTGCATTTCGTTGTAGTACGCGGCGATGCGTCGTGCCGCGGGAATTTCGTACACCGCGTCCTCCGTAAGGGATACGCGAATCGTGTCGCCGATGCCGTCGTTGAGTAGCGCGCCGATGCCCACGGCGCTCTTGATGCGTCCGTCGCGGCCGTCGCCCGCCTCGGTGACGCCCAGGTGTAGCGGATAGTCGAAGCCTTCGATGTAGTAACGTTCGATCAGCAGACGGTAGGCCTGGATCATGACCTGCGGATTCGAGGCTTTCATGGAAACGACGATGTCGTGAAAATCCTCGGCACGGGCGAACTGGATAAACTCGACGGCTGATTCCACCATGCCCTGGGGGGTATCGCCGAAGCGATTCATGATGCGATCCGAAAGTGAGCCGTGGTTCGTGCCGATGCGCAGCGCACGGCCCAGTTCCTTCGCGCGGCGAACCAGGGGGCGAAACGTCTCGCGCACGCGCTCCAGTTCTTCGGCGTAGGCCGCGTCGCTGTATTCAAGGACTTTGAATTTCTTTTTGTCCGCGAAGTTGCCCGGATTGATGCGGACTTTCTCGACGTGTTCCACGGCGATGAGCGCGGCCTTCGGGGCAAAGTGGATGTCCGCCACCACCGGAAAATCGTAACCACGCTTGCGGAGTTCGGCTTTGATATTCGCGAGGTTCTCCGCGTCCTTCGGTCCCGGTGCGGTAATGCGCACGAGTTGCGAGCCGGCTTCGTAGAGCTCAATGGCCTCGCGGACCGTGGCTTCCGTGTTCATGGTGTCGGCGACGGTCATGCTCTGGAGGATGATGGGATTGTTCCCACCGACTTTCACGCCGCCGATGTTCACCTCGCGGCTTTGAAAGCGGCGGTAGACGAACGGGGAGTCGATATAGCGGCCGGCGGGGCGAGACGCGGATGCAACCGGAGACATACTGCTAAATAAACGCGGGTTCATACGCAGACAACCAGAATCCTGCGGGCCCGCAGTCTTTTGGGAATATCCATTCACAATGTAATTGACTGCTGCCCGCCGATGAAAAGAGCATTAAGACATGGCTTTTTCCGTCCCCACCACATCCGTCCTGACTTCCAATGCCTCCCCGCACGCTCGCGGCGAGGAACTGGCGCCCAATCCCGCGCTCGAATCCTTCGATATCTCCAACTACACCGGCGTGCGCGGTACGAATTTTTACGATACCGATCCGCTGTTGCATCGGATTATTGCACGGCACTCCGGGGACTACGCGGGGGATCACCGCGACGCCATGACGCAGCACCTGAGTGATTTCGGCGCGCTCGTGGGTGACACCCTGGATCGGCTCATCGACGCCGCGCACAAAGAAGGCAAGTACGGCGACGTCGTGAAGTATGATCATACCGGCAATCGCATCGACGAGGTTCGTTACTGCCCCGAACAAATGGAAGCGCGTCGTTTGAGTTACGAGGCCGGCCTGGTGAGTCTCGATCATTTCCCGGACTGGAAGTACGACTACACGATGTTGCATCGCATGGCCATGGCTTACGTTTCGAATCAAAACGGGGAGGCCGGCATCAATTGCCCGCTCGCCATGACCGACGGCATGATCCGCGTGTTGAAGGCCCTGGGTACCGAGGAACAACAGCAAAAGTATCTGCCGATGGTGGCCGGCCCGGAGAGTACTTCGTACTTCATGGCGGGCCAGTACGTCACCGAGCGCGTCGGCGGATCGAACGTGGGGCAGAACCGGACCACCGCGCGCCGCCGGGAAGACGGCAAGTGGATCCTGAACGGCGAGAAGTGGTTCTGCTCGAACCCCGGCGATCTCTGGGTCACGACCGCGCGGATTCAAAACGAACGCGGCGAAGACACCAACAGCATCGGCATGTTCCTGGTCCCGCGCATCACCGACGAGGGCGAGCTGAACGGCTGCCACATCTTACGCAAGAAGGATATTATCGGTTCGCGGGGCAAGATCACGGTGGAGACGGTCTATCGGGACCTGGTCGCCGAGGAACTCGGTCGCCCGGCCCACGGTCTCGCAAACATGATCAAGTACGTCATCAATACATCGCGCATTCACGTGGCCGTGGCGGCCATCGGTATGTCCCGCCGCGCGTTCATTGAGGGCCGTGCGTACGCGGGGCATCGCGAGGCCTACGGCAAGAAAGTCGTGGAGTTCCCGACGGTGCTACGGACCCTCGCGGAAATGCAGATCCTGCACAGCACGATCGTGTGGACCTGTTTCCGTAACTTTCTTTTACGTGATGCTACGGGCAGTGAGTTCGCGAAGGCCGCGGATTTGCTCACGCCGCTTTTGAAATACGCGTCCACGACGCATGCGACCTGGATCACCCACGAGGCCATGATGCTTCACGGCGGCAACGGTATCCTGGGCGACTTCAGCATCCTGCCGCGGCTCCACAACGACGCGATCATCAACGAAACCTGGGAGGGCACGCACAACATCATCGGCGAGCATACGCTCAAGGCCTTCGGTCGTCCTAAGGTACGCGAAGCATACTTTAAGATGCTCGACGAAAATGTCGCCGGCGCCGGTCCGGAGCTTGCGTCGGCCGTAGCATCTTACGAGCGGGAACGCAAACTTCTGGATCAGGCCCAGAAGAATCACGAGTGGGCGGAGATGAACCGGCTCTATGTCTGCGATTCATTGTACCACGCCTTTGCGATTTCGGAGTGGATCGCCCAGGCGAAGTTGAACGACGACGAAGTCGAGGTGATGCGAGGTTTTGCGCTGGGCCTCGCCGAGATCGCTGAGCGGGGCCGCCTGGGTCCGACGCGGCCGGACGGGATCTTCGCGGACCTCGCGCTCATGCAGAAGATCGTCGAGTACTGAGCAGTATGTGAAGCTTGAAGACTACATCGCCAGGCTAACGCCGGCAGAACGCATCCATGTTGCCGCACAACCAATCGGCCGACGCATTATTGCAGGCGAAGGTCATCGATGTGGGGCGATGCGGAGGATGTTGCCCGGGTTTATGGAGCAGGAATAGATTTCTGCGCAATTACCAGAGCACGGCTTCGATCGCATCCATGGATAGCGTTCCGAGTTGCCGTGAGTCCAGGGCGTCCCGGCGGTTGTCAGCCAACAGAAAGATCTCACCGTCTTTTACGATCAGCGGCCCGGCAAAGTCACGGCGGATGCCCGAAACCGCATCGCCCGGATACTCGATGCTCTTCTGAATCTGGCGCTCCCAATCGGCGGCGACGGGCTCGTTATTGATAAAGAGCTTTCGCGCATGGATCTGTACCTGTTCGCCGGGCAGACCGACTACGCGGCGGACCATCCATTGCTCGTCGTCGTTCGGATGGCGGATCAGCACGATCGCGCCGCGTTCGAGAGACGTGGCGCTGAAGATTCTCAGGAAATAGGCTTTGGAGCCGGCGGGCAGCGCCGGGGCCATATCGGCACTCGACAGGACCACCGGAAAGACCAGAAAGCCGTGGATGATCCAGCGCAGGACGGCGGCGAGCACCAGGCCGATGACGGCGCCCCGAATCCAGTCACCGGTACTCAGGCCTTCTTTCCTGGTGGGTACAAGATCTCGATCACGACGGACCATACGTAACAGAAGGGCGTGCGAGGCCGGGCGGGCCGTCAAGCAGAAGCTGTACGGTCTGATCGAGCCTGCCCCGGGAAAAACCGGTCGCTCCCAGGTCGGCACCGAAAATCATGTCCGCAGCGTGGCGGATTATCAGTACATCGACCGGCAGCATCAGCTCGACCTGGCAGTCACGTATCTGAGCGACAGCCCCGTCGTCGGGGTGGACACGGAGTCCTCGGGCTACTACACCTACTTCTCGGAGCTCTGCCTCATCCAGATCTCCGCCGGCAACCAGCACTACATCATCGATCCCCTGGCGCAGTTGAGTCTCAGCGGCCTGGGCGAGGTCTTCGCGAATCCGAACATCGTGAAGATCTTTCACTCCGCCGCCTCGGACATCGGCGAGCTGCATCGCGATCTCGGTTTTACGTTCACGAATGTTTTCGACACCATGATCGCCTGTCGCATGCTCGGCCACGAGTCGTGTTCACTCCAGAGCCTGGTGAAGCAGTACATGAACATCGAGCTCGAAAAGAAAGAGCAGAAGTCGAACTGGAAGCGCCGTCCGCTCACCCGCTCGCAGTTGGATTACGCGCACCTGGATACGCTCTACCTCGCCGAACTCCGGGAGAAGCTCATCGCCCAACTGGAAGAGTTCGGGCTCATGGAAGAGGCCCGGGAAGAGTTCGACTGGATCGCCGCGCGTTCTGCGCTCAAGTCCGCGAACGAAGCGGAGGACCAGGCACCGCCGGAAGATGCGTGGACCCGGGTGCGCGGCGGCCTCGAACTTTCCCCCGAGGATCGCGGCATTCTGAAAGAACTCTACGCCGTGCGGGACCAGCGAGCACGCAAAGAAAACCTGGCGGCCTTCCGCCTGCTCACGAACGATGGCCTCATGCAGTTGTTGCGCGCGCGGCCGCGGAGCCTCGACGACCTCGGACGCCTGCGCGCTCTAAACCCCCGCATGGTAAAGAAGGACGGCCCGCGGATCCTCGCCGCCTTCGAGAATCCCACGCCCATCGCCGACGAGGACCTGCCCCGGCCGCCGGAATTGCAGCCGCATATCCGCCAGGTCCTGCGGCGTCTCAAGCGCTGGCGGGCACGCATCGCCGAGTACCGCGGCTTCGACACGGGCATGATCATCAGCAATCGTTCGTTGATTGAGATCGCCGATCGCAAGCCGGAGAATCTGGAAGCCCTGGGCGAACTTGAGTTGATGACTGGGTGGAAGCTGAAAAACTACGGCGAGCACATCCTGAAAGTCGTGGACGGCAGCCACACCGGTGCATTGCCCGAGGGCCTGCCGCGTCTGCCGGAAGAGGTCCGCGAACAGAAGCAGGAGCGCCACAAGGCGGCTGGAAAGTCCCGACGGTCTTAGTTACATTATCCTCGATAACAGCACCGCATCACACAGGTACGGCATACTTATGGCACGTGAACTGAAACTCAATCGATTGACTCTCATCAACATCGTTCTCGCGACTCTTTTGATCGGCGCGTTTTTGAGTCCGATCATCTACGGCGGATTTCGAGACGCCTTCGTGGACCGCTACGTTCCTTCGGCGGAGCCGTTGACGGCCTCCCAGCAACGTGCGGCCCTGGACCTCCAGCAAGCCTACATTAACATCTTCGAGAAGGCGTCGCCTTCGGTGGTGTTCATTAAGACGAATGTGCTCGTGCGTTCGGGCTGGTGGATCGACGTCTACCGGCAACAGGAACAGGCGGGCTCCGGTTTCATCATCGACGAGGACGGCTACATCGTCACGAACAACCATGTCGTCGCCGGCGCGCGCAAGATCGAAGTCATCTTCAACGATAAGACCGTGGCCCAGGCGCGCGTCGTCGGCCGGGACGAATCCAGTGACGTGGCCTTGTTGCAACTGACCGGCTCCAACCACGATCTGGTGCCGGCCGTTCTCGGCGACTCGGACAAGGTCGAAGTCGGCCAACTGGCCTTTGCGTTGGGCGCACCCTTCGGCCTCGACCGTACGTTCACTGTCGGTACCATCTCCGCGAGCGGACGGCAGATCGACAACTCACGCTACTCGCGCATTCAAACGGACGCGTCCATCAACCCGGGCAACTCGGGCGGCCCGCTGATCAACGTCTTCGGTGAGGTCGTGGGCATCAATCAGTCCATCTTTTCCACCAGCGGCGGCAACATGGGCATCGGCTTTGCCATTCCCATCAACGAGGCCATGGAGGTTGTGGCGCAACTCAAGCAGGAGAAACGCGTCATCGGCAAACCTACGCTGGGCGTGAACGTCGGCGTGCCGGCGAATACCCTGCGCGAAGAACTGGGCGTCGGCGAACGTGAGGGCGTGGTGGTCATCAACGTGTTGCCGGGCTCGGCCGCCGAGGATGCGGGCCTGAAAGAGTACGACTTCATCCTCGAAGTCAACGGCAACGGCGTCAAAGAACCGCAGGACCTCATCAAGGAAGTGCAGCAGGCCGGCGTGGGCGGCGAGCTCTCGCTGCGATTGTTGCGCAAGGGCCAGGAGATTACGGTCAAGGCCACGGTGGGCGAGACCGTTTCGAATTAGCGCATGGCCTCTCACGTACTGGGCGTCGATGTCGGGAACTCCAACACCGTCTTCGGTCTCTTTGAAGATTCCGAGGACGGTTACACCATACTGCATCACTGGCGGACGGTAACGCGTCGGGACCGCACTTCGGACGAGCTCGGCATTTTTCTGCTGGGTTTCCTCGAAAGCATGCGCATCGATCCGGCGTCCATCAGCGGGGCGATCTATTCTTCGGTGGTGCCGTCGTTTAATCCGATCGTCGAACGCATGGTGCGCGAATACTTTCATTCCGAAGCGCTGCGCGTGGATCACGACAGCCCGCTGCCCATCGCCGTGCACTACGAACGTCCCTTTGAAATCGGCGCGGACCGCCTGGTAAATGCCAGCGCCGCTGTGGCCCTCTACGGCGAACCGGGGGCGCCGGCTGCAAACGGCAACGGTTCGCCGGACCTCATCTGCGTGGACCTGGGAACGGCGACGACGTTCTGCGTGATCCACGATGCCGCCTTCGTCGGCGGCAGCATTGCCCCCGGACTCAAGCTGGCCATGGAGACCCTGAGCAGTCGGGCGGCCCAGCTTCCGCCGATCGAGTTTCGTCGGCCGCCGTCGGGGGTCGTCGGCGACTCCACGATTCATGCCCTGCAGGCTGGTTTCTTCTTCGGCTGGCGGGGCCTGCTCCGGGAGATTGTCGAGGAGGTACGTCGTTCGCAGCCGGAGCGCTCCTATCGCGTCGTCGCCACGGGGGGGCTGTCCACGACGTTTCACGCCGAGGCGCCGGGTCTCTTTGATTTCGTGGATCCGCTGCTGACCTTGAGAGGCCTCCAGATCATCTACCGATTCCGGAAAAACGGTTAACACCTCGGGACGGCGCGAGATCCTGGCCGGAACTCGCTGGAGCCGCGTTTGACGTATCATCTGGTAAACTGGGGCATGACCGTCGCCGTCCTTTTCTTCGGAGTGGGCTACGCCTATCGCAAAAAAGACCTGCGATTGCACCGTCTGTTTATGGCTTCCGGAGTAGGCCTGACGCTGCTCGGCGCGCTCGTGCTGCTGGTTTCGGTCTATGTCATTCACGGCGGCGATCGCGAAGCGGCGGGCTTTCTGCCGGCGGCGCCGAACTGGGTGATCCTCACGCATCGCATCATTGCCTCGGTGACGTTTGTGACCATGTTCGTGATGGTCTGGTCCGGGGCCACGCGCCGTCGTTCATTGCATGTGACCCTGCATCGCTGGTTCATCCCGCTCTATCTGGTGGTCTACGTCTCCGGGTTGATTGTGTTTAAGAACAATTGACGCTAAATATAACTTAAAGTAAAACTTACGGAATTCCCTCATGGCTAAAGCTCGCAAGAACCTCACCGACGATCAGATTGCCGAACAGGCCCTGGAAATTCGCCGCATGGTCATTCGCATGGTGCACGCGGCGAAGAGCGGGCACCCGGGCGGTCCCCTGGGCCTGGCGGACATCTTCGCGGTCCTCTACTTCGACGTACTGAACATCGATCCGAAGAAACCGCAGTGGAAGGAACGCGACCGCCTGCTGCTCTCCAACGGCCATGTCTCCGCCGTAAGATACGCCGCCATGAAGTTAGCGGGCTTTTTCCCGAAGCTGGACGTCATGAGTTTTCGCAAGCTCGGCTCTCCGTTTCAGGGTCACCCGTCCACGGGATACTTGCCGGAACTGGAGTCCTCCAGCGGTTCCCTGGGCCAGGGACTTTCTCAGGCCGTGGGCCTCAGCCTCGGCGCGCGCTATCAAAAAGAAAAGTACCGGGTCTACTGTTGCATTTCCGACGGCGAGTGCGGGGAGGGCATGACCTGGGAAGCGGCCACCGCGGCCGTGCATCATCGCGCGCCGGTCATTGCTTTCATGGATCTCAACGGTATTCAGATCGACGGTTTTACGAAAGACGTCTGCGACCTGGGGGATCTCGGCAAGAAGTTCGCGTCGTTCGGCTGGCGTGTTACCGAGGCGGACGGGCATGACATCCCGGCCGTTCGCCAGCGATTTCACGAGGCCGTAGCCGCCGGTCCCGATGCCGGACCGCAGATGATCCTGTTCCGCACGGTTCTGGGCAAAGGGGTTTCGTTCATGGAAGACCAGTTCGGCTGGCACGGCAAACCCCCGAACGACGAAGAGGCCGCCCAGGCCCTGCAAGAACTCGGCGCAAAACTCTAAGTGCCATCCACCGGTGACGTTCTGCGTCGCTGTGCCGCGGCCGCCACATTACTGCTGATCTTTCTCGGTCCGGTTTTCGTGGATCGACCGGCCTGGCTCTATGCCGCGTTGATTGCGGCGTCGATCACCTGGTTCGTTTCCCTCCGTTTCGCATTCACCGAACATGCTGCGGCGCGTACCACGGGGCTCGCCATGATGGCCGTCCTTGTATGCGCGTTCGCGCCGCCGTTTTTTTCGGACGATTCGCTGCGTCACGTGCACGATGGTTTCTATCTTTTGCAGGGTGTCGACGTCTACGCGATCCCGCCGTCGCATCTGCCCCCCGTCCCGGGTCTCGACCGTTTGCCCAATCATCCCGATGTGGGCACGATCTATTTTCCGTTTACGCAGATGCAGGCCCTGGCCGGGGCCGCGCTTTCGCAGCGCTATGGTTTCTTCGGAATCTACGCGCTGATTTGTTCCGGGTTAATGTTTCTGAGTTTTCGATTCGCTTCGGCCGGGGAACGTCGCGCCCTGGCGCTGCTGTATGTCTCGCCGGCGTTTTTGATTTTTGCGGCGTCGCGCCATGCGGATGTGCAGGGCCTGCTGCTTGCGATAAACAGTTACCTTCTGTGGCGTCAGGCGCGGTGCTCCCGACGAAGATCCGTGCCGTTCGCCGCGGCGGCCGGGGCGTGTGCGGTCTTGTTGGTCGGACTGAAACCCGAGGGAGTGGTCTATCTCGTGTTTCTGGGCGGCCTCGTGCTGCTTGCGCTCCTTCAAGATCGCCGGGGCCTGCACGGCGTCGCGGCCTGGACGGCCGCCGCTTTGTTTGTAACTTTCGTTCAGTTGATCTTTGCGCTGGTATGGATGTTTCCCTCCGCCGAAGCCCTGGAGGCCTTCCTGAGTACCGCACGTTTTTTTACGGACTGGTTCATCGGCTACAATCCCATGGTCGATCTTTTGTTGTGGTTCGCCGACCCGGGCCTTGAGCGGCCGTGGTATCTGGCGGTCTATCGTTTGATGGTGCTCGTCGCAGGCCTGGTTCTGTGTGTGATCCTGCTGCTGCGCCGGATTCACCGTGCGCCGGTGTGGTTCGCGGGGAGGGGCCTGCCGATTGCGCTGCGAGGCTGGGCCCGGGAGGCGCTGCTCGTGGCGGTTGCCGCCGTGGTCCTCTCGAAGGGAGTCTGGCATCCCTGGTATTTTTTGTGGTTTGTGCCGGCTCTGGGGCTGCGTCGGAACTTTCGGGCTGGGGCCTGGCTCTGCGCCGGCCTGGTGCTCGCCTACGGGCCGGTCTTTTACCTGCGCCGGGACGGAGTCTGGGGCGGATGGGAAGTCTTTTACGTTCTCACGGCGGTGTGGATCATCCTGGCACTTTCGGAGCACCGGCTGTGGATTTTTGGGCGGGTTCTTGTTGACAAATTGGGGAGTACGCGTCCTTCTTAAGGGTATGGCGGATTCCGGACAGTCCGGCGGCAAGCGCGAGGAGATCGAATTTCTCCTGACCTGTCTCGTGGAGACCGAGGGCGCCGAGTCCCGCCAGCTCGTTCTGGAGCGTCTGCTGCAGTTGATTCCCGTGGGCCACCATCCGGGGCGGTTCATCGAAGCCGTGGGCGAGCCGTCGGTGCGGGTGCAGCTCCGCGAGCGTTACCAGCGTTTCCTCAACGAACTCAAACTCCGCCACGATCTCAAGCAGCTCATGGACGGCGCCCCGGAGCAAGGTTCCGGCGATGTGGACCTGGAACTGGGGGCGTTTCTGATCTCGCGCCTGGGGGACAACCCGGAGATCGTACCACAGGACCTCAGCGGTCGCCTGGACGATCTGGCCGTGCCGTTGCGCAACATGCTCACGGCCATTCCGGATCAGGAGCACGAGGAGCGTCTCCGGGTCTTCCGACGCTATCTCTTCGAAGAACGCGGTTTCCGCGGCAACTCCGAGAACTACTACGACCCGAAGAACTCGTTTCTTACGGAAGTGGTGGACGGCGGTGCGGGCATTCCGGTCTCCCTTTCGGTATTGTGTCTGCTTCTGGCCCGGCGCGTGGGCCTGCCGCTCCACGGTGTCAATCTGCCGGGGCACTTCATTCTTAAGTATCAGGCGCGGGATTTTACCATCTATATGGACCCGTTCAACGACGGGAATCTGCTGACGGAAAACGACTGTCTGAATTTTCTGGTCCGACAGGGACTGGAGCCGTCGGTGGTGTATCTGGCGCGGGCCGGAGCGCTGACCATCCTCAAGCGGATGTATCGCAATCTCATCAACTATCATTCGGCCATCGGCAACTCGCGCATGGAAAAGATTCTCCGACAACACTTCAGCATCCTGGAAAGCCACTCCATTCGTTCATAACATGCCGTCGATTTCCTCTCCTCTCACCAGGGCGGGACTGGTGCAACGATTCGATCGCAAGCTGGATCGCATCATCGGTGCCGATCTGCCCATCTTAAAAAAGATCAAGAAGTTCGTCGTGAAAAGCGGCGGGAAACGCGTTCGCCCCATTACGCACTACTACGTGAGCCGCATTCTCGGTTACCAGGGCGGAGAGTGGGAGGACGTCGGCGCCATCGGTGAACTCATCCACGCGGCTTCGTTGTTGCACGACGACGTCGTCGACGGGGCGAACATGCGGCGGGGCAAGCCCGCGGTGAACGCCCTGCACGGGAACAAAACGGCCATTCTGTCCGGCGACTTCCTGCTGGCCTGCGGTCTGGATCACCTGGGCACGCTCAGTCGTTCGAAGCAACTGCTCGGCGTGTTCACGCGGGTCATTCGGATGCTGTCCGTCGGTGAATTGCTGCAGATGGAATGGGAGCGGAACTTCAAGCTTCAGGAAAAGACTTACGACCGCATCATTCTCGGGAAGACCGGGGCGCTCTTCGGGGCCATGTCCGAAGCGGCCTATGTCCTCGCCGCGAAGTCCGAGGACGACATCGATCCCGCCGGGGTGGAGCGTTACCGGGATTTCGGCGAACGTATGGGCCGGCTCTTCCAGGTGCGTGACGATTACCTCGATTACTTCGGTGACGCGTCTTCGAACGGCAAGGACCTCTTCCAGGATTTTCGCCGCGGCCTGGTTACCCGTCCCATCATCGTACTGCGTCAGGTAAGCACTGCCCGAGAACGGCGGCAACTGGCGCAGCTCTGGGATTCCGACGAAAAGCGTTCTTCGAAAGAAGGCATCGAGTTCTTTCAGAGCCTGTCCGAAAAAAAGCACGTTCAGAAGAGGCTGGCCCGTGAAATCGAGGAAGAGGTGCACGGCCTCATGCACTTCATGCGCACGCATCCCGGGAGTCCCTTCCGGGAAAAGGTCGTCGAGCACCTGAGTACCCTGCTCGTGCCACAATAGCGTAAGTCAAGGCCGGGCGTCCGGCGGCGCTTGTGCTTTACAGCGATTCCCCCGGCAAAATCCTGTCGTCCGTGTCCCGCGGTCCTCGCTATTACTTCTGGTTGCTACTGCGTTTTGCCGCGGCCGGCGTGTTGATCTTCTTCGGCATAGAGCTCTTGCTGCGTACGCTTCAGCCGGCCTCGTTGGATTACTACCGCAAACTCAAGTTATTGCACGTCTATCATCCGGAGTATCGCGTCGGCCTGGCCCCGGGCGCTTCTTATTACCTCAAACACAACACCGGTCTCTGGGAAGGACAGTTTACAATCAACTCCCTGGGATATCGCGGCAGCGCGGAGCCGGACGGTCGTCCCATCGTCGGCTGTCTGGGCGACAGTCTCGTGATGGGCTTCGGCGTGTCGGATGATCAGACCTTCTGTAGTCTGCTGGATGGGTTGGAGCTGGGCGGCTCGTCGCATCAGACGCAAAACCTGGGCGTGGATGCCTTCGGTTCGAAGGGTTACGCCGCGCGTTTCGCGGAGGCCGTGGAGAAGTTGCCGGAGCTGAAAATCGTGTTGTTGTTCGTATCCCCGAACGACTTTACGCTGCCGCAAGAATTACTGGATCGCGGCGTGTTGCCGGACGACGTCACCGACGCGGCCCGGGAAAAGAATCCCGGGCGCGAGGCCTTCTTTCGAGCGCAGTTCGAACTCACGCGCTATTCGGCGACCCTGCATGCCGCGGCGGTGGCGCGTCAGCAGTTGATCATCCGCCGGGCCCTGTTTCAGAAGAGCGTACGCCGCGAGTTCGTGGAGGCCGGCATCATTCCCCATGTCCCGGAGATCGACGGCGACGTGCCCTACATCGGCTTCGGCAAATACATGGAGCGGTCGTTTTACAAACCGTCTCCGGAATCGGACTGCTCTAATGTAATGCAGGATGATGTTAGCGAGTCGCCGGCCGCGCGGTGTCCGGAGCGCGTGCCGTCGCACATCATCTGCCTGGACCAGGAGCCCACGGCGGACGAGCCGCTGCCGGAGATTACCGCCGCGGCCTATGACCGCATGATTGATCTCGCGCGGAAGCACGGCGTGGTTCTGGTGCCGGTGTTTCTGCCCGTGCAGGTGGAGACACTGCACTGTTCGGCCCACGACAAGTACACCACGTTTTTCAATCATGCGCGGCGGGCGAAAGAGTACTTTCGTGAACGCGGCATTACCTCTCTGGATCTGCGTGCTTATACGCACGAACTCTGCGGGATGGAGGATGCGTCGGTGGCAGGCGAAGCGCGGTCCTTCGGTGTGATGGATCACATCATTCCCGGCGACGGGCATTTGACCGTGCGCGGCAATCGTTGGGCCGCGCGGGCGTTGCGGATTGAGCTGCAGCGTATGGAGCGGCGTTTCACCGATGCTCTTTAACTCGCTGCATTATTTTCTGTTCGCTCCGGCGGTGATCGCGATCTACTTCGTGCTGCCGGCGAAGGCCCAGCGCATCTGGTTGCTCGCGGTCAGCATGTACTTCTACGCGGTTTTTCGCGTACCGTTTACGCTGCTGCTGCTCTTTTCGATTATATGTACGCACTTTGCCGTGGTCATGATGGCCCGCTCGAAAGGCGATTCCGTCCGGCGCTTCTTTCTGTTCCTGGCCATCGCCGCGAACGCCTCGATCCTGTACTTCTTTAAGTTCATCGACTTTTCTTTCGATGTCTACAACCGGCTATTCTTTCTCGAGCCCTGCGACGACTGGTATGCCGATCCCACCGGCGTTGTGTTGCCCATGGGCATCTCCTTTTTTACGCTGCAGGCCATCGCCTATGCCGTGGACGTTTATCGCGGTACGATTCCGGCCGGCCGCAGTATTTTCAGCTTCTCGTTGTTCCTGAGTTTTTTTCCGCAGCTTGTTGCCGGTCCCATCATGCGCGCGAAGGACCTGCTGCACCAGTTCGGTGAGGAACATCGCTTCCAATTCGAGAACTTTCGCGCGGGCACTTCGCTCATCATCCTGGGCCTGTTCAAGAAAACCATCGTCGCCGATCCCGCCGGAACCATCGTCGATCCGATCTTCGCCGACCCGGGGCGTTTTTCCTGGGAGTATCTGTGGGTCGCCGTTTTCCTGCATGCGTTGCAAATCTACGGAGACTTCTCCGGTTACTCGGACATTGCCATCGGGACCGGGCGCATCATGGGCTTCCGTATTCCGGAGAACTTTCATCGCCCGTTCCTGGCGGTGGATATGGGAGACATGTGGCGACGCTGGCACATCAGTCTGTCCTCCTGGCTGCGGGACTACGTTTACATTCCGCTGGGCGGTGGTCGCGTTTCGCTCCCGCGCCAGTATTTCAACATCTTCACCACGATGTTTGTGAGCGGGATCTGGCACGGGGCGGGATTAAACTTCGTGCTCTGGGGATCCTTTCACGCCCTCGTGGTAGTGATCGAGCGCTTCATCCTTTCGTTCCCGCGCATCGGAGCCCTGTACAAAGACGGCCTGCCGCGGCCGATCAAGGTGTTCTATACGTTCGTGATGTTCTCGTTCGCGCTGTTTTTCTTCCGGGCGCGGGCGGTTCCGGGCATCGGCGATGCGGCGGACGTGGGCTGGATGATGGTGGGGCGCGCGCTGAGTTTTGCCGGCGGCGAGGGCCTCTACATCGCGCCGGGCATCCTGCTGCCCATATTCGTTCTGATGGGGGCGGAAATGATCCAGGAGAAACGCGAGGATTTTTTCCAGCCCATGCTGAAGAACAACTTCATCTTCTGGACCACGGCGGGCATCGTGCTCGGCTACTGCCTGTTGCTTTATTCGGTCACGGACAGTGCGCCGTTTGTGTACTTTCAGTTCTGAGGTGATTCGGCCTATTGAAAGCAGACAGGACGAGCGTTGCCTGTCCGCGCTCACTCGACGACCGCCCTCCCATTCTTCCCCCTGGTCCCTCGGAGCCTCGGTGGTGAAATCGTTTTTTTCAGGACTGCTCACAAAAAAACCGCCCACTTCAAAGAAGGGGCGGTTTCGTGTGCGATCTCAAAGAGACCGCGTAGTTCGATGAACGAAAATTAAAGGCCGAGGCCTTCTTTTGCAGAGTCAGCACCGGTGTTGACGGCTTTTTTCGCTTCGCCGGCTGCTTTGTCGATCATTTCGTTGGCTTTGTCTTCTGCAGCGCCTTTCACATCTTCTGCAGCAGCTTTCGCCTCATCTTCGAGAGAGGTTTCTTCTTCCGGCGGGGGAGCGTCGTTTCCGCCCGGGCACAGCAGAGTGGTGAAAGACAGTGCGGCGAGCAGGGGAAGAATAAGGAATTTTTTCGACATTGGCAATTGCCTCCGTAGTCACGTAGAAAAATTTTTATACAAAATTGGCCCCATTACAGGCACTTCAACCTTTTTTTTGTAACCGATGGTTTTTTGCATTTCCGGGCGTCCTTCGCGCCGGGGAAGAATAGTTACGGGGAGTTCGCGGAATCCGCAATTTCTTGCAGCCCGGCGCGTTCCAGAACGATCTCCGCGAGCTTTGCGTGCACGCCGAGTGGCGGCGTTACGTGAACCTGCACGCCGGAATGGGCCGCGGCGGCCTCCCTGGCGATGCGCGGGATGTCCTCGGTGGCATGGCGACCGGGGGACAGCATAAAGGGATGCACGATGATTTCATCCGCGCCGTCGGCGACGCAGGCGGCCAGGCCGGCCGGAATATCCGGGGCGGCAAGTTCCATGTGGGCGATGTGGACAATCAGTCCGGGAGAAAGCTCGCGCACCAGGGTGGCGATCTCTTGCAGGGATTCGTTCGCCGCCGTACGCCGGGAGCCGTGGTCCACGATCAAAAGGGCACGGTTCACGATTCATCCTCCGGGACGCACTCGCCGGTGAAGGCAAAACTTCCGGATTCCGACACGAACTGACGACCGCTCACTTTCAGCGTATAACGGCGGCCGGCCTCGATGACACACAGGGCCGCCCCACCGTTGCGATAGGTGGTGTGGACAAACCGAATGATGTACTCCCCGGGAAGGAGCCGCAGTTCATCCGCCGGTCGGACACGGCGGGGCGGCGCATCATCCTGTAGCCGGAACTGGTAGCCCTGACTGCGCAGGACGCCGACCTCCGAGTCCGGACGATCGCCCTCGTAGTTCTTCCAGACCGAGGCACAGCCCGGGGGGAGCAGGAGAAAAAATACGAGGAGGAAGATCGATCGATGCAGGCTCAACGTCGCAGGACTCCTTCGAGAAAGATGCGCTGGGCCGCCGGTCCCGGATGCCCGTCCTCCGGTAGATATAACTCCGGATCGTCTGCGTGTCTATGAAAGTCCGGCGATACGTCGATGATCCGTGCGCCCCGGCGCCGGGCTTCGGCGACGTAACGATCTTTCAGCGGGTCCCGTTCGAGCGGCCGCCCGGTGCCGCGGTCGATCTCGGGATACTGGATGATGTAGAGCGGGATGTTGTGTTCTGCGAGCAGGGCGGTAAGCCTGCGCAGGGCGAGGAAGGTCGGATGATCGTCGGGAATTTCAGGATCCGCCGGTTCCCGTTCGTACTCGTTGCGCGCCGTAGCGCCGGTTCCGCGGCGCAGCAAAATCTTTACGGCGTTCCAGGTCATGCTGTGGCGTGAGAGTCGGAACTGCATGCGAAAGGCCAGCGCGCGTAACGGACTCGCCTGCAATTGCGCGTCGCGTACGTCATCGACGAAATCGGAGGCGCTGAGGATCCAGTAGGCGCGGTCCACTGTAGCCTCGCGGTCCTCCAGGCGGCGGCGTACTGAGGCCAGGATGCCGGCGGCGCCGAGGCTATCCACGGCCATGTTTTCGACGACGCATTCGTTCTCCGGCTGCCGGGAGAGCAGGCGCGCGAATGTCGCGTGATCGTCGACGCCGTAGCCCATGGACAGCGAATCCCCGATGATCCAGGTCGCACAGTCGACATAGGCGGCCAGGCCGACGCCGAAACTCACCGCGCGGTCCGTTGCGTGATTCGTGGTGACGCGGTACGTGAAGCCGCCGCGAGGATGTTTGAATTCTATCTGTTGATCCGGGCAGAGCAGGATCAGCGCGGGATGTTCGGGATCGTCGACCAGGCAGTGCAGGCGCGCGTCATCGTAACGAAAGCGGAGTTCCGGCCAGGCGAACAGTCGCAACAGCACCTCGGCGGCAAGCAGCATCATGAGACCGGCGCTCGCAATCACGGCCAGGCGGCGCATCATGTTGCCTGTTCTTGCCTGTGTTGCGAAGATGCTGATGCGCCCAGGGTCCAACCCACCAGGGCCCAGAAGGGCAACAGGACCTCGTCGTCCTGCATGTAGCACTGGAACAATCCCGCCACAAGCAGGGCGACGACACCGAAGCGCCACCAGCCGGCTTCTTCCCGCGCGAGCGCGGCGTGAATCAGGAGTCCGAAAAAGAGCAAATATGCGAGCAGACACAACGGACCGCCGATGGCCAGGAAATGCAGCATGTCGTTGTGGGCGTGTCCGCGCTGGGCCGTGGCGTAGGCGGTCCAGAGATGCGGCTGCTCGCGCGAGAACGTGATGATGTGCTCTTCGATGGATGAAGAGAAATTCCCGGCGCCCACCCCGGCGACGGGATGATCCGCGATTACGGTTAGCGTGCCGTTCCATACCAGCGTGCGCTGGAAATCCGTATGTTTGGCCCGGCCGAGCAGGGAACCCACGATCTTTTCGAAGCGATCGTGCACACCCGAGGACAGACGATCGGCGGCGAACAGGGCCATCACGGCCAGGAGCAGAATCGGGAGCAGGCGCAAGATCTTACGACCCCAGTGCGTGATGCCGAGCCAGTAGAGACCGACAAGCACGGCGATGAGCATGCCGAGGATTGCCGAGCGGCCGTTGTTCAGGAGAAAGACCAGCGCCGCCGCTCCGAGCAGCATGATCTTGCCGAGATGCTTCCATTGTAAGAGGGCCAGCGGTCGTTCGAGATAGACATGGAGCACGCGAAAGGTCAGAAACGGGAAGACCAGCATGAGCATGCCGCCGTAGGTGAGATGCGTGTTCGTGAGTCCGATGGGCATGTACACGTGCACGCCGCCGACGGTGAGCAGATAGTGCTGGAAGCGCGCCGCCGCGGTGGCTTCCCAGCCGTGCTGGATGTGATACGGAAGTTTGTGCAATCGCCACTTGCTGAAGATTGAGATGACCCCCGCCACGACGAGAATGATCACCGCCGCGGTGAACCAGCGCGGAATATTTCGCCGGCCTTCCGGCGTGGACGCGTAGGCCGCGGTCCAGAAGGCCATGCCGAGGATGAAGACGTCTTTCAGTTCGGTCCGCCAGCCCCGGGCGAAGAACGCCGTGAAGCCGAGTTCGCCGGAGTTTGTGGCCGCGTTGTAAAGC
This sequence comes from Leptonemataceae bacterium, assembly GCA_965227295.1. Lineage (GTDB taxonomy): Bacteria > Spirochaetota > Leptospiria > Leptospirales > Leptonemataceae > JANSYA01. The sequence continues at coordinate 3,735,504 of OZ245742.1, forward strand.
AGGGCGAGGAGTTGCGCGACGTAGATGGCCACCGCGGCAATGAGCGCGGGATGGCGGAGCAGCGGCAACTCGGGCGCCTGCTCGCGCAATGCATCCGGGAGTTGCGGGCGTGTGACGGCCCACCAGGCCCAGCCGAGGAGGGCCAGAGCGAGGCCCGCCTGGGATATGCTGACCGACCAGGGGTAGGTGAGGATTGCCGTGGCGCCGCCGAAGATCGAGAGGCGGTAGGGAAATAGCTGCCAGCGACTGAGCACGGGGCCATCCTGGGGTGGCCGGGGAAGGTGTCAACTACCGAGGCGCCGAGGTCGCCGGGGATGAAAGCCGGAGGGCCGGTGCAAGCCCCCTTTAAATGATGCGTGCTTTCTTTTTCTGCTTGTACTTTTTCCGGCACGCGACATAATTGCTTCAGGCATTCCTCGGTTCGACCGATGTCGTTGATAGAGGAATTTCTCGCATGGCTCTATTCGACAACACGTCCACAATGCGCTCGCTGCAAATGCTCGAAAAGGGTATGGATGCGGCGATGACCCGGCGCAAGGTGCTCGCCAACAACATCGCCAACGTGGATGTGCCGCACTTCAAACGCTCCGAGGTCATCTTCGAGTCACAGCTCGCGCGCGCCGTCGACCACGAACGCTCCGTGAAGGCCGATCCCCTGGCCATGCGGACGAACCATCCGGCGCACTTCGAAACCCGGCGTCACGAGGACTGGCGCGACGTGGGGCCGCAGATTCATCAGGACTACCTCACCAGCATGCGCAACGACGGGAACAACGTCGACATCGAAGACGAGGTGGCGAAGCTCACCCGCAATCAACTGCATTACTCGCTGATGGTGGATCGGGTGGGGAGCTCGTTTCGCCTGCTGAACAGCGTCACGCGACTCGCGTAAGTTAAGGACGGAATACCATGGGAATGTTCGACGTAGTAAACATCGCCGCCACCGGGCTCTCGGCCCAGCGCCTGCGCCTGGATGTAATTTCGAATAACATCGCCAACGTCACCACGACGCGCAACGCCCAGGGTGACGGCCCCTTTCGCCGCGACCGCGTGGTCATGACGCCGGTAAACCTTCGTAACGTATGGCGCTCTCCGGTCTATCCGCGGGGCCTTGAAACGGGCATGGGCCGCGGCGTCAAAGTGGAGCGCATCGAAAAGGACATGAGCGATTTTCGCCTGGTCTATGATCCTTCGCATCCGGACGCGATCAAGATCGGCCCGAAGCAGGGCTACGTGCAGATGCCCAATGTGAACATCGTCGAAGAGATGACCGATATGATCTCGGCCTCACGGTCCTACGAGGCGAATGCCCAGGTGATCATGGGCGCCAAGCAGATGTTCAACAAGACCCTGGAACTGGGGCGCGGCTAGTTCTGGATAACATGTTAAAATAAAGGCGCCTGGCGCTTAATTATATAAAGAAATACACTCAGGAGTTCTACGATATGGAGATTTTCAGCACGAAAGGCGTCAGCTTTCCTAATGCCAATCCGAAGGTTTTCGGTGCGCAGGACCAGAATCACCTGGACATGCGGGTCAGCGATCCGCGGCACATGACGCCCGGTGTTCCGCCTGCCAACCCGGAGCGCGTACCGGAATCTTTCGCTTCGATGCTCGGCGAATCCCTGCGCCGGGTCGAACAACTGGACGTGAACGCCAACAAACTCGCTGCCCAGGCCGTTTACGAGCCGGACTCGGTGGAGGCCCACGAGGTCGTGCTCGCCGCCGAGAAAGCGCGCTTCGCGATCAACTTCACGAAGACCATGGCGGACGGCTTTGTGCGCGCGTATCGTGACCTGACCAATCCGAGATAGCTTCTAAGTTAAGTCTTACTCCGAGGACCGAGAATTCCGAGGGAAAGATGTTAGGGCGGGCGTTGTAGAACGTGTGTCGGCGGAAGAGTGCGTTCGATTGCTTTTTTCTGGCTCTAATTCTTCGCCTCGTTTCCTCGGTCCTCGGAGTGAAATTTTTTTCTTAACGAGACATAATTTTTTCCTTGTACTTTTGCCCTGGTAACTTAAGGTCCGGCCAACATAAAAACAGAGGCCGAAGACCATGCCCGATTTTCTCACAAACATTTTGAATCAGCTCCAGGAACTCTGGGGGAAACTCGACAACACCAAGAAGATAACCCTCGGCGCCGTAATTGCCGCCGTGATTGTTGCCTTCACCGCCATGGCGTCGTTTTCGTCCAAGCCGGCGAAAGTTCCGCTGTACGAAGACCTGAACGCTCAGGATTTCGGTTCGATCACGTCGGCGCTGCAGGCGATGGGTTACTCCTACTCTGCCTCCGGCACCACGGCGATTTACGTAGAATCGGACGAGCGCCAGGAGATCATCACCAAACTCGCCCAGGATTCCCTGATTCCCGCCGGGGTGGAGGGTTACGAGATCTTCGACATGTCGCGCTGGGACGAGACGACGTTCGATAAGAACGTCAAGTTGCATCGCGCCATCAAAGGTTCGCTGGAAACGATGTTAATGACGCTGGACTTCGTGAAACGCGCGAATGTGAATCTGGCGATTCCGGAACGGAACAACTTCCTTACGGACAGCGAACCGGTGAAGGCGTCCGTTGTTCTCTCGCTGCAACCCGGTATCGAAAAGGTCAGCCGCCGACAGGTGATGGGCATTAAGAACCTGATCTATCGTTCGGTGCCGCGCCTGGAGCGGGATAACATCAGCATCACCGACGAAGGCGGCAAAGAGTTCGTGGAACCGGATGAGATTGATGAAGCGCAGCGCGAACTCGATCTCGTCGAACGCAAAAAGGAGTTCGAGTATCGCGAAGAACGTCGCTGGCGTGAAGAGATTCGCGGCCGGTTGCACGAGTTCTATCCGGAAGATCGCATCTCCATCATTCGCGTCGCCTTTACCGTAAACTGGGACGAGGTCGAAGAGAAACAACATCTCGTGGCGCCCGTCGAGAAAACGCCGGAGAATGCCGAGACCCCGTATCCGGACCGCGAGATTATGGAGGACGGAACGATCACCGTTTCGCGCAACCGTCGTCAGGAACGTTTCCGCGGCAACGGCTTCACCCCCGGCGGACCCACCGGTACCGAACAACAACTGCCGCCGGGTTATCGCGATCTCGACTACCAGCGTTCCGAGTACGGAAACAACGACGTCATCGAAAACTTCGATTATAACCGCATCGAAAAAGAGATTACGCGTCAGCCCTGGGAAGAGCGTTCGCGCTCTATCGCGGTAGCCGTGGACGGCACCTGGACCCGGGGGATTCCGTATCAGAAAGAAGACGGCTCCTGGGCCTACGAACGCACCTACGAACCGCCGGCGCAGGAGGAACTGCAAACCCTGGAACGTTTGCTGAAGGCGTCCCTGTTGTTCAAAGGCGCGCGCGGCGACCAGATCGAAGTGCGTCACTTGAAGAAAGACCGCTCGGCCGAGTTTGCCGCGGAAGATGAAGCACTGACCCGTGAGCGTTTTATCCGCACTCTGTTGATCGTCTCGGCGGTGGCTCTCGCGGCGATGATCTTCGTCTACTTGCTGTATCGTGCCATCAAGAAGGAGATCGCCCGGCGGCGGCGTCTGCGCGAAGAAGAACTCGCGGCACAGCAACAGCTCATGCGCGAAGCGGCCCTGCGGGTCGCCGACGAGGGCGCGGCGGAAGTCGAACTCTCCGTGGACGAAAAGGCCCGGCGCGAGATGCTCGAAAACGCCATGAATCTGGCCCGGGAAAAACCCGATCAGGTGGCGAAGCTGATCCGCACCTGGTTGTCCTCGGACGAAACGTAAACTGTTAGCGGCCGCCGGTTAAAGAAATGCCACGGCGGCCGCCTTTGTTCTGATCCTCGTTCTGACGCCATTGGTCTTCGGCCGGCACAGTACGTAGGGAATGTGAGATCCTGGGGGGCAGCGATGCCCCCTTTTTTTCGTTGGGCGTCTTTGCGATCATACGAGTCATGAACGTCCAGGAACAAATTCAGTTCGCCCGTTTCTTCGTAATCGAAGCGGCCGCAGAGATCGGAGCCGACGTTCTGGCTTATCTGAATCGGGACGAAACCAAAGATCTAAAGCGTTGGTTGATGGATCGAACTCCGCCTTATCCGGAATTCAGGGAAGGTCTGCTCATCTGGTGGAACAAAGTGGCGCTGGAGGAATCGAACGCGATCGATCTTACCGCCGCGCTCGATCCGGAACTTCGACGGCGATTGTTTCCAGACACAAAGCCTGCGCTGCGCGAGCGACGAGACGATGGTCTCGCCGAACTCGGCCCATTGATTCAACAGCGTAACGCTCATCATCCCGGCGAACCAATTGAGGAACTGAGCGTCGACGAACGTGCGCGGCGGGAAATGTTTGAAAACTTTCTAGCGGCGTTTGTAGAGCAATCGGGGGCGGCGCTGGAACGTCTCGATCGGGCCGCGGCCGCGATGAGCGCGGAATACCTGGAGAGGCAGGAGCGTCGCTTGCCCGCGCAGGACCTGCGCCTGGAGTTCTTGCGGGGAGTGGCCGCGCGTCTGGGCGTGGAGCAGACCGAACAACAGCGAAGTTTTGTTCGGGGATTGCATGATCGTGAAGTGCGACTTGTATTCGCGTACTTGAACCATTGCGATATCAGGCCAGCATCCAGGGGACTCTTGCGTTCCGGCGAGCGAAGCAAGGATGCCGTCCAAAGATTGCGCCGGGTGTATCGTCGCCTGTTCGCGGGGAGGCGCGCTTGCAGGCCGGTGCGGGAATGGGAGATAGGTTCGGAAGATGAGTATCGGCCGCTTGCGTTTGGCACGGGTAAGGACGGTGCTTTATACACGCTGGAAATTTTGCATGATGATCGGGCTGCTGTGAAGGGTATGATCGAGCGTTTGTCGCCCGATGGTGAGCGGGTCAGGGTTGTGCATATCGCCGGGACAGCGGAGAGGTATGCACAGGACTTACGGGTTACGGAAGACGCCCTTCATATTCTATTTGGCCCGCGCGGATATCTGGATCACGGTGATGACGATGCGGAACCGGTATACTCGATCGCGCGACTGAGTCATGATGGCTCCTTCCTGGATGAGAAAATCCTTTCGGAGGATGAGAACATTCACTCTGGCATGGATCGGCTTGTGCCGGATGAGCTACAGTTTTATCGATCGTTCACGCCAATGCCCGAGCACTTGCATCGCCTGATGTTTCGCGACACCGACGGGCGCCGATTTAGCTTTGAGCGTTTTGTTGTGCGGGGCGATTTTCTGGCGGCAAGAATCGGCGGACGCATCCTGATCTACGCCCTGAAGTGATGTATGCGTCATATCTCTTCCGGTTCCATGTACTCCGCATACGCATGCAGTCGATCTTCCAGCGGCCCCAGCAAATGCCGCCGCGCGTCTTCGATTTCTTCCGCGGTCCATTCGTTATCGCCGGCGTTCTGGATCTCATCGCGTTTGTTCATCGATACGTTGCGCAGGATGATCTCACGTAGTTCCGGTGCCGCACCGAAACACGCCGCCGCGATTGTTCGGCCGTCCAGAGGGCGTAACAAATCCTGCAATGTTCGTGCGTGAAGTTTTTGCAAGGCCGCAAAGGGTAAGCGAAAGAAAGTTAGCGATTTTGCGAGCGGCGCCGCGCTTTCCAGGAGACCCGCGAATTCCCGGGCGAGTTCCGGAGACAGCCGGCGCATTACATCATGGAGCACATCCGCCGCGGGTCGCGGGGAGGGCGGCTCGCCGAGATTTAACAGGGCTTCGATTTCTTCGGGGGAGAGGAATTCGGTCACGTATCACGTTTCCGCTGAATTTCCTGAAGCACGGCCACGTCCCACTGGTCGATCTCGCGCGATGTGGACTTGCTGCGAATCAAAGAGGCGATTCCCATGTACGGAATCATTACACCGTCGACTTCCTTTACAGCGCGATCCGCAAGTGCTTCTTCGTAGGTGACGTCCCATGCGCTGATCGCAACATCCACTTCAATTTCATCTGCGATCTTCAGGACAATGTGCTCTACGATGTCCTGCGCCAGGATCGGCTCCGGCAATTCCGGGAAAAGCTTTTCGAGCGCGGCCACCGTGCGCTTTAGATTTTCCGGGGTGTTTCGAATGAGAATATCGTAATCGTTCGTGGCCCGGACGTGGCCCTGGAGAGCGCAGGCATAGGCGCCGGTGAACATATACTCTACTTCGTGGCTATTGAAAACAGTGGCCACGTCCGAGAGTGTGCGCCACGGATCATTCGGCGCCATGACGCCTCACAACTCCCGGGCCGCGCGGGTGCGGACGAATTCGTCGTGTTCTTCCCAGGTGCGGAACTTGTAGACTCCGCGCGGCTTTTTGTACGGGCGGAGCCGTTCCATCTCGGCGACCAAACGATGCATGCGCCGGTAGTTTTCGATGACGTTGTTTGGATCGGGGGCGTTGGGACCTGTAATCCGCTTCACGCATCTATCAGATGCGCGGAAATTTCGGTGTCAAGCTGAATCGGCGGGGCCCGCGTGTTGCGGATTGACAGGATTTGTAGTGCCGGCACACTTTTCGGCAGGATTTCCCCGGAATGGATGACGCGATGTTTGATCTCACTGCGGTACTGGTAAGCAGCCTGGCTGCGCTGACTTGCTTCCGGGTTTTCCGCGTGATCCATCGGATCCGGCGCCTGGTTCCTGTGGCCGTGCGCTGGTTCCGGCCGTCTTCGCTCTACGCGCGTCGGCATCGCTAATCGACCTGGTTCATCTTCCTCGGACTATCGCTGGCGTTGGCCGCGGCGGTGTTTTTGGTCGGTCTCGCATTGGAATGGTTCGTCGGTGATCGTAAGATTGTCGAGCGGCACTTCTGGACCTTCCTGCTCGCCGTGAGCGCGACGCCGATTGCCTGGTATGCCTGGTTTGTGCGGGACCGCAACCGCTCAGAAGAGCTGAAGAACGACAGGTTCAAGAACATTCGCGAGAGTTTCTACAAGCTTCAGGAATGGGCGGTCAGTGACAACGAGGGGCAGGTGACCAGTGCGCCGGGCAAAGCCCGATGTTTCTGATAAGGTGAAAGTCCATATGAAGTAAAGTTTAGCGAACAACTTCTACCGAGTGTTGCGTGGAAGCGGGTAACCGCCACACGAAGCGTACACAGGGAAGCATGCAGGCCGTAGGGGAGTCCACACTCCCGGAAGCTGTTGAGCCTCGTAAAATGCCATAGATGCAGACGGTGACATCATTGGTCAGATGGAAACCAGCACAAAGGAATCGTTTTAGCGAGATTCTGGAGGTCTGTCGGGGTCGCTTGAGCGCGGCATGTATGCAGAGAAACATCGTGGAACCCGGGAGACCCCGTTGGTTCCTTCGACGATAGCGAAGGTAATTCTGACCGAATGAACAAGGAAGAATGATGATCAACGGGGAGTCGGATCAGCCCATAGTACTCAGAGGGCGGGAGAGCCGTCCACAGAATCGAATGAAACTCGAATGGAGTTTCGACGGGTTCGGTCTTCGCGTGCGATGCGCGATGATCGGGGAAGGGGCTGACGAAAGTACGCAGCTCGCAGAGTCAACATCAGCCGGACGGCAGGATCGGAACAACTGATGCAAACCTCACTACGGGCAATAGCAAATAAAGCGAGGAGGAGTAAGAAACATCTGTTTCGTAATCTGTATGGGATGCTCAACCAGATGAATCTCGAAGATTCGTTCGCAGGAATGAATCGCCGGGCGGCTCCGGGCGTGGACCGTGAAACGTTTCGCGACTACGAAGCGAACCTTACGGAAAATGTCGGGGATCTGGTGGAACGCTTAAAACAGAAACGATACCGAACAAAACTGATTCGCAGGGTCTTTATCCCGAAAGCGGACGGAAAACAACGTCCGCTTGGATTGCCGGCCCTCGAAGACAAACTGGTACAAACATGCGCGACGCGTATCCTTGAAGCGATCTATGAGCAAGACTTCCTGTCGTGTTCGTATGGTTATCGGCCGAACACCGGTCCGCGTGAGGCTTCGAAGACTCTGAGTTCAACTTTGAGTCCGGGGAAGCTCGGCTGGATTGTGGAAGCCGACATCAAGGGTTTCTTCGACAACATTGACCATGATTGGTTGATGCGAATGCTGGAGCAACGAATCGATGATCGGGCCTTTCTCGGTCTGATTCGCAAGTGGCTGAAAGCAGGCGTGCTGGAGGTAAACGGTCAGGTCTCGCGCCCGACCGCTGGTACTCCTCAAGGCGGCGTGATCAGTCCGGTTCTGGCGAACGTCTATCTTCATTACGTACTGGACCTCTGGTTCGAGAAAGTGGTGAAGAAGCACTGCAAGAGACCGGCCTATATGTGTCGATACGCGGACGATTTTGTTTGCGCCTTTGAATCCAAAGACGATGCGCTGAAATTCTATGCGACGCTTGGAAAACGTTTGCGAAAGTTTGGTCTGGAACTGGCGCCGGAAAAGTCAGGAGTGAAAAGTTTCGAGCGCCCGGGCTTCCGCGCGAAGTTCAATACCGGGCGTGAGGCGTTCGTATTTCTAGGCTTTGAATACCGCTGGGCTCGTTCTCGAAAGGGGTTCTGGTGGGTTCCGCGTCGCACCGCTCCAAAGCGATTGCATGCGTCGATCCAGAATGTGAAGCAGTGGATTAAAGCGAATCGGCATCTACCCATGCGCAGGTTCTTCAATCTTCTGAACTCCCGGCTGCGTGGATACTATAACTATTATGGCGTCCAATGCAACTACAAGAGTATACGAAGCTTCTACTATCAGGTGGAAATGAATCTGTACAAGTGGCTCAATCGGCGCAGTCAGCGCCGGAGTCTGGACTGGCAGGGGCTGAGGGATCTGATGGCGCACTACCGGATCGAAAAACCGCGCATCATGGAACGACCAGTATCTCAGTTGCGACTTACTCTGAATTGACTTTATGTGGAAGCGAGTGCTTTCGAAGAGCCCGGTGCGAGAATACCGCACGCCGGGATCTGTGCGGGGGCGGCCGGGCAACCGGCCGTTCTACCGCGACCGGCGCTCTTTCAACTCCGCGACTACCTGGTGATGGATCGGGGGCTGATTCCGGAGGATCTGAAAGAATATCGCAGGCAGTTCGCGAAGATGGCGCGGGAGTTTTTTGCGGTGATTCTGAAAGATCGGGCGATTTATGATCGGAATTATCGTTTGTGGGAGGAGGCGAATGGGATCGGGGTCGGGAAACGTGCGGGGAGCGGCGCGTCCGGGAACCCGGAAGGCAACGATCTTTCGATCGTCCACATGGATAAGATCAGCGAGGCGTCGGTTTCGCTTTCGCATGAGGATCATTATCTGCTCCAGGCGTTTCGCGGGCAGCGGCTGGTGGACGTGCCGAAGAGCGCGCCGTTTCGGGCGATGGAGCGCATTGTCCGGGAGAACGGCGTGGCGATCGGCGATTTGCGCGAGGCGGAGTTGCAGCACGCGGAGTTGCAGCACGCGGAGTTGCCGGAAGCGCGGCTGGGCGTTCGCGTAGCGACGCGGACGACACCCGCCCCGGCCGATACACGCAAAAATCATCGTCCCACAAAATATTGATTGACCATGCGTATTTTTTGATGCAATCATTCATGAATGTTCCGGCAAGAAACACTTTTGATACTATGTTGTCTGTTCCTCCAGTTCTTCTTTATGAATTGCGGCGGGGTCGGTATTTTCGATCCTCTGGAAGCCCGTCCTGTGGGCGACCTCCATTCATCCACATCGAGGGACTTGAAGCCCGCGTCGCCTAAAGCCGTAAGTAAGGACAGGCTCACTGACGTCCCCTATTCGTCAGTGGTCCGAATGGAATTTGCTTTTGGAGCCGGAGAGTACAGTTGTTCCGGTACTTTGATCGAAGGTGCCGACGGAGATACCTATCTCCTGACAGCCACTCACTGCCTTTTTGATCCCCATTCCAAGAACTGGCTGAATGAAGTGGTCATCTGTGTCGCCGCTTATAGCCGGACCGGGTGCAAAGGGGGGAGGTTCGTTCGGCCGATTGAGTACGTTTCTATTTTTACGAATGCTCAGCGTTCCGAAGATACCTATCCAGTGCCTCCAAACCACCGTCCCGAAATGGAAGTGTACGATCAGGCCATTGTTAAACTCAAGCAATCTCCGCAAGCCCGGGCACTGCGGCCTCTATTCGGGCTGAACCTGGACCAACCACAGATTCGAATGTTAGGTTATCCCGATGGCGATGATTTTCATGCCGGGACCATGTACGAGATTCAAACCAACCTGGTTTTTGCCATCGATGAAGAAAGGCAGGCGCTCCTCAGTCAACCCGCCTTCGCCGAGGGGGCGAGTGGCGGCCCCTGGATCTATCGTGATTCGAAGGGTGCTCATCGAGTGGTCGGGTTGCTCAGCAGCGGTATTCCCGGCGAAGGCGAGACCTACGAAATTTCCGGCATCTTCGGTGATAATCAAGAGCTTCTCTATGAATGCGCTACCGGAGGCCAGGGCGCGCCGTGTAAGCCGCAGCGCAGAGGCGATGGTAAGATTACACAGATGAACGATTACACGATCCAGGAGACCGGCTATTCTGTGGGAGGATCCATGATCTACCTCCAAAACGGCAGCATGGCTGTTCTTGCGGTGCGCCGGGCTCAACGGGCCTGCACGGGAAAATCCTACTCAGGATCCGGAGTCGAGCTTTCTTTTTTGCGCATCGACGATATGCCGGCGACAATGCAGCGGCAATGCTTTGATCTCGGCAGGTGGTCCGGCCGGGATGCAAGCGATATGTTAGTCGCCAGGCTGGAAGCCGCGGACGCTTCGGAGAACTATTACCTGATCACTGCCAACGGGACTAACGACAATCGAATCCGCCTGCACACCTTTGCCATACAGGATACGGGCCTGGTTCCTCTGGAAGAGAAGATCTGGGATGCCGGTGAGATAGACAAGAACGTCCGTCTCCTGCAGACCGCGAACGGTTTCGCCTTCTTACGCCGCCGAAAAGGTAAGTTGTACCTGAAATCCTGGGATCTTTCATTGGAAGGGAAACTCAAGGAAGGAAAACCGAAAGCTCTCACAGGACCGAAAACAACAGCCTTCGACGCGATAGCTCTGACGGCTCCGGCACCGCCGGAAATCGGATCCTCTTTCATCAAACCTCAGGTCCTGGTGGCCGCCGTCATTGGTGGAAAGATAGAACTCTTGAGTTACTTGCTCCATGATGGGACCTGGGTCAATGGTCCTCAGTTGAAGACCGGCATTGTGGCGGAGGAGGCCCCACGGCTCGTGCAGATGGACAACGGTATGATCGCCCTCGGCTTCCTCGGGAAAGACAGACAGGCTGCCTTTGAACTCCTTCGGGTTGACTATCGTACCTGGAATGCCGGGCACTATTTTCTCGAACGCGTCGAGGACAGTCGAACCAATGTCGTGCGTGGTTCCAAAGTGCTACAGGGGCCGGGTCTGGCGGACCTCGGCAACGGCATCCTCGGCGTTGCCGTGGCCTTGACAGACCGCACACTGCTGAACACGTTTGCCATACCTGCCCACTCGGTTCCGAGCCCTCGGAAATTAGGGGAGGCGAACATGCCGGCCTGGAACGAGTCGAACATTACGCCGCTGTACTTCGGTTCTCCTGCTCGCCCGGAGGCTACGACGATTGCTGTGGTCTATTTCGATAAGAGCAGCGGCTCCACCGACTTTCGCCTGCGTACCCTGTCGGTAGAGGGCGCGTCCGGTGTGCGTATGGATACCATCAGCTACCATTACATGTACCGCTGAGGCGCGGCCCATCATCCAGCATGATTTTTCATCTTGCGCGCCGCGATCCACCCTGATAATCTCGGCTGCACGGGAAATTCTGGACTCCCGCCGCGTTTCTGCCGATACTAAACGAAGCGGCAATTCGCCTGCATCCGCCTATGCTCCAGTCGAAAAAACAGCAGCTCTCCGGTCGCCAGAAGGCGGCGATCTTCCTCGTGACCCTCGGTCCGGAGATCGCTTCCGAGATCTTCAAGCACCTGCGCGAGGACGAGGTCGAGACGCTCACTTTCGAAATGGCGCGGATCGATAAGATCACGCCGGAGGACAAAGAGTCGGTCCTGGTTGAGTTCAACGAACTCATGATGGCCCAGGAGTTCATCACGACGGGCGGTATCGATTACGCCCGGGAAGTTCTGGAACGCGCCCTCGGTACTCAGAAGGCGATCGACATCATCAACCGCCTCACGTCGTCGCTCCAGGTCCGGCCGTTCGACTTCATTCGCCGCACGGACCCGCAGCATCTTTTGAACTTTATCCAGAACGAGCACCCGCAAACCATCGCTCTGATTCTCTGTTACCTCGAACCCCAGAAGGCCGCGCTCATTCTTTCGTCGTTGCCGCACCAGATCCAGGCCGACGTCGCCAAGCGCATCGCCACGATGGAACGCGTTTCGCCGGACGTTCTGCGCGAAGTCGAACGCGTTCTTGAACGCAAGCTCTCCACGCTCGCTTCGGAAGATTATACGACGGCGGGTGGTATCGACGCGGTGGTCGAGGTTCTGAACCTCGTAGACCGCGGCACGGAAAAGACCATCATCGAGGCGCTGGAAGAGGAAGACCCGGAACTCGCCGAAGAAATCAAAAAGAAGATGTTTGTCTTCGAAGACATCGTCCTGCTCGACGACCGTGCCATTCAGCGGGTCCTCCGCGAGGTCGACAACCAGGAACTCGCGAAGGCCCTCAAGTCGGTCGACGCCGAGGTCCAGGAAAAGATCTTCAAGAACATGTCCAAACGCGCGGCCGCGTTGCTCCGCGAGGACATGGACTTCATGGGTCCGGTGCGTTTGAAAGACGTCGAGGACTGCCAGCAGAAGATTGTGAACATCATCCGCAAGCTGGAAGATGCCGGCGAGATCGTCGTCGCGCGTCACGGGGAAGAAGAGCTGGTGGTTTGATTCGGCGTTTGCCCGGTCATTCGAAGCACAAATGGCTACGATCGAAGAAATCAAGGAAGCCATAGCGGCGCTTCCGCAATCAGAACAGCAGCGTCTCCGCGATTGGTTCGTCGAGCGAGACAGTGAGTCCTGGGATCGCAAGATCGAAGATGATGCCGCGTCCGGCCGACTGGACGCTCTTGCGGACGCGGCATTGCGCGATCACGAGACCGGACGTTCGACCAAACTGTGAGACAGTTCATATCTCGGGGTTAAGACGGGGCATTTGACGCAGAAGACTGCGGATCACCATGTACCGATACAACCCAGACAAAAACGAACTAACCGAAGTCGAAGCAACGACGTTCGCCGAGAACGGCCTGGTGGAACGAGGCCACATCGAAGAGTGGGTCCGCAAGAATCCGACGATACTTGACGAAAGCCTGCTCATCATCGCCCAGGAGTACGACGGCTTCGAGAAAGAAGGCCGCCTCGATCTCCTCGCCGTGCATTCAGAGGGCGATCTCGTCGTCATCGAACTCAAGCGGGACGCATCCGGCTCGCAGGTCGATTTCCAGGCGATGAAGTACTGCTCGTACTGTGCCACGCTGACGCCGAAGGATATCGTCGAGATCTATCAGGAGTACATCAAAAAATTCGACCTGAAACAGAACGCCCTCGAAACGCTGATGGCGCATGTCGAGGCGGAATCGGAGGAGAGCCTGAACGAAGTCCTGAATCGTTCGCAGAAAATCATCCTGGCCGGGCGACAGTTCGACGATCGCATCCTGTCGGTGGCCGCCTGGCTATGCCGGAACAATATCGATATCCGCTGCATCGAGATCCGGCCGTACAAACACGGCTCCGGCGACATACTCATCGATATCAATCAGCTTATCCCGACTCGCACGCTCGAAGACTTTGCCGTTCGCCGGGCGACGCCGTCCGGGCGGAGCGGGGATATCCAGCAGCCGCCGGAGATTCTTGCGTTCTTTCGTTCGATAGTGACGATGCTGCGGGATAAGGGCTACCGGGCGACGCCGTCGAATCGCAGACCGCAGTGTGCGGTGGCGTCCGGTGTGTCGGGCTCCATCCTGTTCAAGCTGTACTATCGCAAGCGGCGAAAGCTTTTCGAGTTCGAGGTCGAATGCAAGGACGGCAGCCTGAAAGAAAAACTCTTTGCGGCGTATGACAAACACAGCAAAGAGATTGCGGATCTTACGGGCTTGCAGTTCGAGAAGAGCGACGGTCAGTTTAACGCAGGCTGGTCCAGGCTGACGGCCGCTCGTGATGCGGAAGAGCGGCGGACGCTGGATGATCATCTGGAACCGATCGGTGCAAGCTTTCTCGCCATGGTGGAGAAGTTCCGGGAGATTTTTCAAGACGAGCTTTGAACTGGAAGGGCGCTCATGACGTTCGTTCCCTTAACACAAGAAGAGGTCCAGAGTCTTGAGTCAGAAATCGACGACTATTTTCTTTTCCAGCCTATACTGAATGAACTCAATGCACCACTACTAATCCACAGGATTGAAACGGGAATCTGGAATTCACGGCTTGAGTCTGTAGCTTTCGATACTGAGAATTTTGCCCGGGAACGCACGGCTACTGGAAAACTGATTCGGGCCTATGACTGGCTGCGCTTTTTCGATCCTCAGCGATACTCGTGTTTAATGCGATAGTTCCTATGAAATAAGTATGGCTCACCCGGCGTGAGAATACCAACTCGCTATAAAACTGAATTGTCTTTTCTGATTCAGAATTGGATCTTTCACTACAAACGTGGGCAGTGGGATTGTGACTCCGAAGTGTTCTTTCAACATGTCTGTGGCTATGCCGATTGGCAGCTTCGTGCGCTCGTGCGTGACTCCCCTGCCAATGTCAATCTCACCCTCCTCACTTACCCATCCCTTAACGGCATTTTGTAGCTCCACGAATTGTCGCTTAGCTTCCAGGGCACCCTTGGCCGTAGCTTCAGCCAAACATCGATGAATGGAATGAAGCCATTGCCGAAAAACTGTGGCATTCCTTGTATTCTTTACTTCGATCATAGCCTGGATCAACGATATTTTTTCTCTGCGTGCAGTGAGAAAAATGAACTCTTCCAGTCGAGGGAGAAGTAACTCAGAGCTGACTAATTCATGCATTGATTCAAGTAGTATTTTATCGGATTCGTCCTGAACCATCTGAAGACAATCGATAAGGATGGTACGCTGTCGTTCTGCCAATTGATCCAGGAGTTGATCCTTTGATGGGCTCAAGAAAAGCGGAGCATTGAGCAGACCTGCGAGTGTTATGTAAAACAGGAGTCGGGGTAACGTAGGGCCTGTGTCAGCCAGGGTTGAAATAGCGAGAGCACTCTGTTGGAAGAGCGTATCATGGTAGTTCTCATAATCGCTTGTCGTAGGAAGGTCATCCCTCTGCTGGATTTCTTTTTCCAGGTTCTTGTACAGAGGATTATCGGCAATCATGTGGGTCTGGTATGCAGCGGAGTTATATACACTCTGAGGAAACTCAACGGTTCTGATTGGTAGTGGTTGAGAAGGCAGTTCTCCATTGAGAGAGCTGGCGGCGACATGATCGATTACCAGAGTGTCATAGGCGATCATTCGACTCAGAAGTTTGACTGCATGTCTGATGGCTGGACGATTGCGAAATTCTGTTCTCATTGCCATATACACGGGTTCTGTTCGAATTGGTGTCCCCAGAAAATCACGGTGCTTCATGAGTTCTGAGATGGATGTTACATCTACGAAGGCGAAGTTCTGGTCAGGCGTAAGGCTTTGAAACTCAATTGTGGCGTTATTGATCATTTTATGATGTTCTGATGGCTCCGTGGTTTGTCAATTCAGTTAGCCCGGGTCGCCGACGACCAGAGGTTAGCACGGGCTCTAACTTCCCATTTCAGGCACAATTGAGCAGTGAACCTCCTCTCACCGTCCACACTGATCCCACATCACCCCGTCGCTCCCAACCCCACTGCCACACTTTCAATCGTCGATACCACCAGCTTACGAATCTGATCCATCTCTTCCTCGGACGCGTCCGCTTCTTCCAGGTCCCGATAACGTCGGAGCAATTGCGTCTGCAACAGACCCAGGCTGTCCACCCAGGGTTGTTTGAGGAGGCGGGCCGCGAGCAGGTTCGGGAAGTTGCGCCGGTAGAAATCCGCCGGGTCGCTGCCGATGCCGTGCAGGAGGTTCGCCTCGCAAGTCGCGAACTCCGTGCGGATCCGTTCGAAAATGAACTGCGCGCCGTCTTGATCCCGGGCCAGGCCGGCATAGAGTTCGCCGATGTTTAAGTTCGTCTGAGCAAGAGCTAACGCGCTGTTCTGTAAAATCGCTCGAAAAAAATTCCAGTCCGCGTACATGCGCTTCACAAAGTCTTCGCCTCCCGGTACCTCGCCGCTCAGGTCGCTCAGTCCCTGGCCGAGACCGAACCAGCCCGGCAGCATTTGCCGTGACTGAAACCAGCGAAAGACCCAGGGAATGGCGCGCAGGTCGGCCACGGTTCGCATGGCGCGCCGTCGTCCCGGCCGCGAACCGATCTTCACCAGTTCCACCTCGCGCGGCGTCGCGTCCTCGAAGTACGCCACAAAGCGCGGTTCTTCGTGAATGAGATTGCGATACGTCGCGCCGGCGTGTTCGGCCAGGCGTGCCGCGGCGGCGAGGAACTCTTCCGGCGGTTCCGGATCGGGGCGCGCGTTCTTGTCCACGGCGGCGCTGACGATGGTCTCCAGGTGCATGTCCGCGATTTCTTCGACGACGTAGTAGCGTGACAGGACCTCGCCCTGTTCGGTCAGGTCGTAACCGCTGCGTGCGGCATCGGGCGGCAGCGAGTAGGCGGCGTGACGGCTGGATGCGCCGCCCCGGCCGATGGAACCGCCGCGGCCGTAAAAGAAGCGCACGTTCTGGTTTGCGCGGCGTCCGAGGGCCAGCAGCCGTTTCTGCGCCAGGTAGATCAGCCAGTTGCTGGTAAAGTAACCGCCGTCCTTGTTGCTGTCCGAAAAACCCAGCATAACGATTTGCCGGCGTCCCCGGGCTTCAAGCTGCGCCTGGCAGGCCGGGTCGGCAAACACGGTCTCCATAATGTCGCTGCTGCGTTCGAGGTCGTCGATCGTTTCAAACAACGGAATGATGTCCAGGGCGCTGTGCCAAACGCCGTCCAGGTTCTGATAAAACAGGCCGGCGCTTTTCAAGAGCAAGAGCGCGTGCAGGACGTCCTCGGGACGGGAGGTCATGGTGAGAATCAGATTCGTGGTGCAGTGCGGGCCGACGAACTCGTGCGCCCGGCGCACCGCGGCGAGCATCTCGTAGATTCGTTTCACAAACTTCCAGTCATCAAAAGTTTTGAAAAATCGCTCACCCGTTTCGCTGTCCAGCGTCAGGCGCCGGAGATCCACCGCCTTCGGATCCAGAATTTCCCGGCTCAACAGCTCGCGGTACGCCGGATCGCCGTCGTTCGCGGGACCGCTTTCCCCGGGATCGATATCGTGGCCGGCCGCGCGCAGGGCGAGCCGCGCCGCCCGGGCAATGTGCACACTGTCCTCGCGCAGATCGAGGGAGGCCAGGTGAAAGCCGAACATGGACAAACGATCGCGCAGCGGGCGGATGCGCTCCTCCGCGGTACTCTCGAAGCCGTTGCGACGCAGGGCGGCGTCCAGCACGGCCAGGTCCGCATCGGCTTCTTCCATGTAACGATACGCAAACAGCTCGTGCCCGGATTCTCCGCCCAGACGATACTGCCGGGCCCGTTCGCATTTGCGCGACATCAGTTCGATCTTCAAACGAAAGGGTTCGCGCTGGACGAAACGCAGCAGCGGATCCGGATCCAGGCCGGCCTGCTCCATGGCCGTTAGATCATCCCGAACAGAAGTTAATAGATCCCGCGCGTCGAGATCCGGCGTCCACGCGAGACTCAGCATGGGACTGGTTTTGTTCAGGGCCTTCCCGAAGAGTTCCAGGGCCGCATCGCGCTGCAGGTCCACGGCGCGCTCGTAGACGCCGGCATTCACGAAGGGGTTGCCGTCCATATCGCCGCCGACCCAGCTACCGAACCGGAGCAGGGGCCGTTCCAGGCCGGCCGGCGATCGATCAAAGACGCGCTGAAACTCGGCGCGGACCTGTGCCGCCAGGCGCGGCCCCGCATCGTAGACGGTATTGCGAAAGTAGCCGATGACCTGGCGAACTTCGTCCAGCACCTCGGGTTTTTCCACGCGGCCGAAGCGGGTGGCCGCGGCGACGTTCAGTCGTTCCCGAACGCTCCGCACCAGTTGTGCAAAGTGCGTCTCGTCCGTGGCGTTGTACAGTTCTTTGAGCAGCGCGTACATTTCCCGTCGACCCTCGAGGATGATGCTGCGAAAGATGTTGGTCGGATGCGCCGTGGCCACGAGGCGAATCTGTACGCGCTGGAGAATGGCTCCGATTTCTTCGGCGGAGACCCCGTCGTCTCGCAGGGCGGCGATGGTGCGGCCCATGCCCATGCCTTCGGCGGCGAAACGCTGTCGTTGGTGCAGTCCTTCGGCAAGACTCAGGAGTGACAGCAGCATGCGGTAGGCCGTGGTGACGGCTTCCATGCGGGCAGGATCTTCGCCCACGGCTCGTAGAAAACTTGCGCGACCGTCCTCGGTGAGCGTGTCCGCTCTCCCGCCGGAAGCCACCAGACGTTGTAACTCTACCCCCTCCCGTTCCCGGAGGATATCGAAGAATAATGTAAGCAAGAAACGAACCGTACGCGCGAGCGCCGGGCTAATGGATTCGGCTTCTTTTATGAAATGGAGGGACGGGTCCTCATCGTCGAGGTCCAGGCCGGTCAGGAGTTGTTCGGTGTAACGATCGAAGAGCGAGTTTCCGGCAGGCATGTTTGTTTTGCGCCTGTGCAACGGTGCGTGTCAAGGAAGAGAAAGGCCGGTCCGGACCAAAGCCATCGAAGATTCAGCGAATTTCGACGGAGCCGTCACCGGATCGTCACTCACTCGCGTGCCATCATCAACACGCCGTGTTGTGTCTTCGCGATCACACTGTTCTTTTGAAACGACGACATCGCCTCGGCCATGTCCGTGTCACTGATTCGACTCATGGACGCCACCGCGTTCACCAGATAGAAGGCCTGGCCTTCGATGCGAAAGGTGAGCACGTTGTCCTTTACGCCGGCAACGATTCGTCGCCGGCTCAGTTTTTTCAAAGCTGCGTCCGCATGACCGACGGCCTCGTACGGTTGCCGGACAAGATCGATGCGACGCAGGCCCAGAGACTCTGCCGTCAATTCTTCGACGATCAGCTTCTTGTTGAACTGACTGAAGCGCGCGTGCATGTCGATCTGCGCTAAGAGTTGATCAATTTCACTTTGGGCGATCTCGCGTTCGTCGGGCCCCATGATGCCGCCGGTGTTGCGGACGATCAATTCACGAATGCGCTGAACGATCTGCTGGTTTTGCGCAATCGTGCCTTCGACGTGGCGCAGATAATTACGAAAGTCGGCCGCATTCATGGACTCGCGGCGCAGCCCGCGCACCAGGCTGTCCATTTGTTCGGCGACGGCCAGGCCCGCCGGGTCGAGGCCCGCGGACGTGATGCGCTCGCCCGAAGCCAACTGGCCGGCGGTTTGATCGAGGCCGGCGTTGCGCAGGCGGCTCTGCCGTAGAATGAACTGTTGCGTGCCTTTGCGAAGCACGTAGAAGTTTGCGCCGGACGGCTGGAAGAGGGACTGGGCGCTCAGTGCGGAAGAGGCGAGGGAGCTGAGCAGCAACGTTAGTAACAGGATGCGATTCATGATTTACACTATATCTATATCTGTCGATCTCACTTCCGGCACGCGATGCGCAGCGTACCCACCTGCAATTCCTCGGCCGGCAACTCGCGAAAACGCGTTGCCAGTCGTTCTGATGCCGGCGGTGACTGTTTGATGAGAGCATCCTCCGTGTTCGTAACGGAAAAGCCTGCGTCCTCGAATGCACGGACATAGTCCGATCGCCGCGCCCGGTTTAAATGAAAGCCGCCCCGCGGATTCAGCCAGGCATTCCAGGTCCCGTCGGAGTACGCCAAAAAGCGGTACGGATCCGAGAACGCGCCGTGGTCTTTCAGGTCGATGCTATGGCAGGATATCCCGCCGTCTGCCAGCAGCGCATACGTGCGCCGAATCACCCCGGCATAATCCTTAACATGCTCCAGGCAGGAGTTACTGACGACCAGATCCGGCCGGGGTTCTACGGAGGTCGTATCCATTTTCAGGAGGTCCGCCTGGTAAATCGAAAGGCCGTCCGCGAGCTGGTTCTCATCCAGGCCGAGTTCCCGGGCGAGGGCGCCGAGTTCGTTGAGCTGCTCCTGTTTCGAAGCGGCGTAGAGGTCCACCATGCTCACGTGTTTCGCGCCGGCGGCGAGAAAGAAACACGCCATGTAGGCCACGCGCCCGGAGCCGATTTCCAGGACATGACGATCGGCCAGGTCGATGCCGAAAGACGTGAAGATGCTCTGGTAGTACTCAAAGACTCTTCGGGCATGCGCCACGGAGCCGGCGCTACGGCCGCGCAGAGAGTCCGCGAGATAAAACAGACGCGGCGGAACCCAGTGTCGCACCAACGCGCGGGGAAGATCCAGAAACGACATCCCCGGAAGATTCCGCGCGACGCCGGCCCATGTCGATGAATTTTCCCGGTCGAAGACGGCCGTGCCCATGGAAAAAAAATTCGTCCATATGCGCGATCTTACGTTACACAGGGCAGGAGGAACCTGATGCAAATCGAAGCGTTCGAATATACCCTGGCCGCGATGCCTGACGAAGCAGTGCGCCTGCTGTTACCGGATCATCGGGCGGTGCCGGGTAATTATCATTTGACCGAGGTCAGTCGGGAAGAGCGGCATACGGTGGACTGTGGTCGCGGGGTGAGTGCGGGCGGTCGCAGCGTCGTCGTACAAATTCTTGCGGGCAACGACGGAGAACCCATGAAGGCGGCGGCCATGAGCCGCATCTTTACGGAAAGCCGGAAGCTATTGGGGCAGGAAAGCTTGACCGGTGAATTGTTTTTTGAGTATGATGCGGGCGTGCTCGGTCGATATCGTGTAGGCGAAGTGTTGTCCCGGACCGACGGCCTCGCGGTGCTCCTGGAACCGTTGCATGCAGCCTGTCGGCCCGCGGAACGCATGCGCCGGAGCGGCGGCGGGCGTTGTTGTGCTTAAATGAGTGCGAAGATCGAACAGGCCTTTCGTGAACTACGGGAACCGCTGCTGCGTTTCGCGCGGCGGCGGTTGCGAAACGAAGAGGACGCGCTGGACATTGTGCAGGGTATCTTCCTGCGCCTGGCCGCGCAGCCGGAATTGCCGCCGGCCGGAGAACTGAGCGCGTACCTGTATCGCTCCGTCCGCAACGCGCTCATCGATCACGCCCGCCGGCGCGGTCCACAGGAAATCCCGTTTCAAGAGGACGCCACGCCGACATCGGAAAATGAAGAACACACCATCCACGCGGAAATCGAAACGTGTCTGCGCGGCTTCGTAGATGCGCTGCCGCCGGAGGACCGGGAGTGGATTCGTGCCGTCTATCTCCGGGGTCGTTCGCAACGCGAATTGGCCGAAGAACAGCAAGTGCCGTACTCCAGTGCGAAGTCCCGCGTACAACGAGCCCGGGACCGCCTGCGCGCGGAGTTCCTGCGTTGCTGTCAGTTACAGTACGATGCGGGAGGCGCCGTCGCCGGCATGCGCGCGAACGCAAACGGTTGCCGTGATTGCAGTCCTGGTTAAACGATGCCGGCTTCTTTGTTTTCCGCCCGCAAGAGATTGGGAGCCGTGCTCCGGGTAAATGCGCATCAGCTCATAAAATAGATCGCGGTCCAGAAAGATCAACATGGCATTGCGATCCAGGGTCCGTGCGGTTGTCCCCCATATACCATATACCCCTATAAGGTATATGGATTGACAGCCATGCGGAAGGTCTTATACTGTCCGGCATGCCGACCGTCAGCATCGCCGTCGTCCTGTATGAGGGGTTCACCGCCCTGGACGCCGTGGGTCCGTACGAAGTGTTGTCGCAGGGCCCGGGGGTGGATCTGCGCTTCGTCGCCGAGCGCAAAGGCCTGGTGCGCACCGATACCGGGCATTTAAGCGTACAGGTCGACCATGACTTCGATGATGTCCCCCGGCCCGATGTCCTGCTGGTGCCCGGCTCCACCATCAGCTTCCTTCGCGAAGCTCGCAATCCGGCCATGCTGGAGTACGTGCGGCGGGCCCATGAACACACGCGGCATACGGTTTCGATTTGCACGGGTTCCCTTATCCTGGCGGCGGCCGGGATCTTGAAAGACCTGGAGGCCACGTCGCACTGGTATCCGCGGCAACTGTTGTCCGCTTACGGAGCGAAGCCGGTGGACCGCCGCATCGTGGATCACGGGAAGATCATCACCGCGGCCGGGGTTTCCGCGGGCATCGACGCCGGGCTGCATCTCATGCGCAACCTCTGGAACGATCGCGAGGCCCGGCTCGCGCAGCTGATGATCGAATACGATCCGGAGCCGCCGTTCCCCGACGGCGGAAACGCGGGCACCGTGGATGCGGGCATCCTGCGTCGGGCGAAGCGTCGCCTGGAATGGGCATCTGTCGCCTGGCTGCGCAGACACGGCGAGTCGGTGGTCGGCTCGTTATGGCGCTACCTGGAACTCAATCTACGTTCGATCTTTTAACTTACACTCAGAATACATTATGAACACAACCACGGAAACACCCACCATCTACACCTGCCCCATGCACCCCGAGATCGAACAGGAAGGGCCCGGTGATTGCCCGAAGTGCGGCATGGCCCTGGAGCCGAAGGGTCTCCCCGTCGACTCCGGGGACGCAACTGCGGGCGACGATCCGGAACTTGTCGATATGCGCCGTCGTTTTTACGGCGGCCTCGTCTTTACGGTTCCGCTTTTCATCCTGTCTATGGGTGAGATGATTCCCGGCGTCGACTGGAAACGATGGTTCGGCCTCGCGCCGCCACTGGCGCTGTACATTCAGTTTGCTCTGGCCACGCCGGTGGTGGTGTGGTCCGGCCTGCCGTTCTTCGTGCGCGCCTGGCGTTCCGTGTTAAATGTCAGTCCGAACATGTTTACATTGATCGGACTCGGAACCGGTGTCGCTTATGCATATAGTGCGGTGGCGGTGTTGCGTCCCGATCTGTTCCCGCCGGAGCTGCATACCCATCACGGCCTTGTTCCGGTTTATTTTGAATCGGCCGGTGTCATCGTGGTCCTCGTCTTGCTCGGCCAGGTCCTCGAACTGCGCGCCCGGGCGCAGACGGGGGATGCATTGCGTTCCTTGCTGGACCTGCGGCCGACTACGGCACGCAAGCTGACGGACTGCGGTCACGAACACGATGTGCCGGTCGCGGACATCCAGGCAGGCGATCGATTGCGCGTGCGTCCCGGCGAAAGCATTCCCGTGGACGGCACGCTGGAAGAAGGATCGAGCAGCGTCGACGAGTCCATGATTACCGGGGAACCCGTGCCCGTAGAAAAACAGGTTGGAGATACCGTGTCCGGCGGCACGGTGAACGGGAACGGCTCGTTCGTGATGATTGCCGAGCGCGTCGGCGGGGACACGTTGCTCTCGCGCATCGTGGAGATGGTGGCCGAGGCCCGTCGGAGCCGGGCGCCGATCCAGCGCGTCGCGGACCTGGTTTCCGCGTACTTCGTGCCGGCCGTCGTCGCTGTCGCCGTTCTCGCTTTCATTGTATGGCTTGTGGTGGGGCCGGAGCCGCGCTTCGCGTATGCGTTGCTTGCGGCGGTGAGTGTCTTGATCATCGCCTGTCCGTGCGCCCTGGGTCTCGCCACGCCCATTTCGATTATGGTGGGCACCGGTCGGGGAGCGCACGCCGGGGTACTTGTCCGCGACGCGGCCAGCCTGGAAAGTTTTGAACGCATCGATACCATCGTCGTCGACAAGACGGGTACGCTCACTGAAGGCCGGCCGCGCGTCGATTCGGTAACGATTGCTAACAGTCAGTCAAAAGAATTCAGCGAAAAGGACGCCGCCGGCCTGGCGGCAGCCCTGGAGCGAGGCAGTGAGCATCCCCTGGCCGCGGCCATTCTGGAGTACGCGGAGCCGACCGGCAGGGTGCGGGACTTTGCCGCGCATACGGGCAAGGGCGTCTCCGGCGTTCTGGAAGGCGAGGGTAAGGATCGTCGTCTGGCGTTGGGCAATGAGGCATTGTTCGAAGATCGTGCGATGATGATTCCCGATGATCTCGCTGAATGCGCGCGGGAACTGCGCGGGAAGGGACGGACCGTGGTCTTTCTCGGAGTAGACGAACAGGTCGTCGCGATCCTGGCCGTCGTCGATCCGATCAAAGAAAGCACCCCCGAGGCGCTGAGGGCCCTCCGGGACCTGGGCGTGCGCATCCTCATGTTGACGGGGGACAGCGAGGGCACGGCCCGGGCCGTGGGCCGGGAACTGGGCTTCGACGACGAGGACGTACATGCCGGCGTGTTGCCGGAGGATAAGGCCCGCATCGTGAAGGACTTACAGAGTGCGGGAGCCCTGGTTGCCATGGCCGGGGACGGCGTCAACGATGCCCCGGCCCTGAGCGCCGCCACCGTCGGCATCGCCATGGGCAGCGGAACCGACGTGGCCATCGAGTCGGCCGGCATTACGTTGCTCAAGGGGGATCTACGCGGCATTGTGCGCGCGCGGAAGTTGAGCGATGCGGTCATGCGCAACATACGCCAGAATCTGTTCTTTGCGTTCGTTTACAACGGTCTCGGCGTTCCCCTGGCGGCGGGCGTATTGTATCCGATCTTCGGACTGCTGCTGAGCCCCATGATCGCCGCGGCGGCCATGAGTTTCAGTTCGGTGTCGGTCATTGCGAACGCCCTGCGGCTGCGCGGCGTCGATCTTTAACTCTCTGTAATGTTAACTTAAGCGCTCGACGAGTTCGTGCATGTATCTACGAAATTGATCCGGACGAATGGGCTTCGTTAGAAAATCGTCCATGCCGGCGGCCAGGCAGAGTTCCCGGTCTTCATTCATGGCGTTGGCGGTCAGCGCCACGATGTAGGGTTGTTTTTCATGGGTTGCGGAGCGTTCCCTGCGAATGCGGCGCGTGGCGTCCAGGCCGTCCATCTCCGGCATTTGCACGTCCATGAAGATCACGTCCGGTTGCAGTTCTGCATCCAGGCGCAGCGCTTCGAGGCCGTTCTCCGCCGTGCGGGCGCGATAGCCCAGCTTACGTAAGTACGCCAGAAAGAGCATTTGACCGTCGGGATTATCCTCGGCGATGAGAATCGACAGCGGATTCCGATCCGCGAGGACCATGCTTTCTCTGCCGGCCTGTCCGTCGGCGGTCTCGCCGGACTCCGGTTCGAAGAGGTTGTGCAGGGCCTCGAAGAGCGCACGCATGCGGATGGGTTTTTGGAGGACATGTTCGAAGAGCTCTTTCGTGTCCGCGATCTTACGGACTTCGGTGCCCATGGACGGCACCAGGATCATCGGCGGGGCCGGATCCAACAGGCGCCGGATTTCCCGCGCGGAGTCGATCCCGTCCGTCCCCGGCATCTGCATATCCAGCAGTATCGCGTCGGGTCGGCTGTCCTTTAAGTACAGGACGGCTTCTTTCAGGTCGGCGGCCAGTTGGACATGCACGGCCCACTGGGTGATGAGCCGTCGCAAAATATCACGGTTGATATGATTGTCGTCGACGACCAGGACGTGCCGACCTTCAAAGCCGATCAGATCACCGACGCTCTCCTCGCTGCCGCGCTGGAGCGGAACAACGAAGGTAAACGTGGAGCCCCGGCCGGCCTCGCTTTCCGCGCTGAGATCCCCGCCCATGATTATTGCCAGGCGCCGACTGATGGCCAGGCCGAGCCCTGTGCCGCCGTGGGTCCGGGAAGTGGAGGCGTCGCCCTGGCGAAAGGCGGAGAAGATGCGATCCAGACGATCTGCCGGTACGCCCATCCCGCTGTCCCGCACGGAGCAGGCGAGCACGATGGACTCCGGCGACGCCTCCCAGGTTTCCGCGCGCACCAGGATTTCGCCGGAGTTCGTAAACTTCACCGCGTTGCTGATTAGATTGTGAAGGATCTGACCGAAGCGCAGGGAATCACCGCGCACGCGCAAAGGAACCTCCGGAGTAATATCCACCAGCAAAGCTATGTCCTTCTGCGCTGCCTTTAAGGAAAAAGTGGCCGCCGCGTCGGCAATGGCATCGTGCAGGTCGAACTCCTGTTCGGCGAGTTCCATCATGCCGGCTTCGATCTTGGAGTAGTCGAGGATGTCGTTCAGCAACGCCAGCAGATGATCGCCGTTGCGACGAACCACGGAAGCGAAGTCGCGTTGCTCCCGGTCCAGCGGGGTTTCGAGCAGCAGCCCGGTCATGCCGATGATGCCGTTTAAGGGCGTGCGAATTTCGTGGCTCATATTCGCGAGGAACTCGGACTTGGATCGATCCGCGCGGCGGGCCCGGCGGACCGCGTTTCGCGCGCGGACCACCAACTCGACGATCTCTTCGGCGAAGCGCATCATCCGCCGGTGGTTTGGATACCAGAGAAACGCGATCAACAGCAAGACGGCAATGAGAATGCTCAGCGCGGCGGCGCCGAGAACCATGTTCAGGCGATCGATGATGTGTTCGAGGCGCTCGTCGAACGAGAGGACGATGGCATCCATGATTCGCAAGAAGGTGTCCTGGCTTTCCAGGATATCGGCGAGATCGTTGGAATTGCTTCGGCCCCGGGCGAGGATGGACTCCGCGCCGGCAAGGAGGCCGGCGTGGTGCGGATCGGCGCGGGAGAACAAGACGCGAATGTGCGCGACGCCAGGTTCGGCCGGTAGCGCCGGAATCTCGAAGGCCGGATCGCCGAACTGGAGGGCCTGATGAACCTGGCGGAAGTTTGCGGTGGCCACTTGCAATGCGCGGAGCAATCGTTCACGATCCGTCGCCGGCCCGGGCAGGCTTAGCCGCGTGCTGAGATGGGTGATGCGCTGGCTGAGCATGCGCTGCCGTCCGGCCAGGTTGATGACCCGGGACTGGCTCTGGGCCCGGAGGATCAGGTGACGGCTCCAGAAGACCTCAACCCCGAGAATCAACGCCACGAGGAGCGGCGTCATCCAGAGCGCGGCGTAGCTGCGGCCCAGGCGTCGCAGGAGAAGTTTCGGGTGAAAGGGCTGCATGAACGTCCCGCGAAGATCCCGGACGCGGCGGTTGTGCTGGACAGCCGGGCCGGGAGCCGTAAGAAAGGATTACTCTCAGGAGATTGCATACATGAAAAGTTATTTGATGGTTTTCGGCGGAATTTTCGGAACCCTTCTGGCCGGCCTGGTTGGAATTTACCTGACGCCCCTGTTCGTCGCCCTGGCAGCGGGAGCCGGATTTTGGTACATCCTCGCAGTATTTTTTCTCGGTCTCGCATTACTCGGCCTCTTCGGGGTGCCGTTCTATACAACGATTAACTATCTGGAACCGGAGAACCCCCTGAACGGCATCACGTCTATCATCGCCATCGCGTCCGGTGCCGTCGTCGTCCTTGCGTCTCTGTTGGCTCTGATCTTTGCTTTCGGTCTGCTGCCGTTCATTACGATCCTGGGCGGCGCCCTGGTAATTGTCAGCGGATTGCTCCAGGGAGAATTTGTGGAGTGGTTTGAGTAAACGTCCCTGAGTACCCTGGTATACGGTCGGAATGCAAATTAAACTATGGGGTGTGCGCGGGAGTCTTCCGACTCCCATGAGTCGCGAAGAGTACCACTCGAAGCTTTTGCACGCGCTGGCGTTTGCGAAAGACGAGTGGGGGCGGGACTCTGCGATCGAGGTGGGTGCGCTCATCGACGCCATGCACCCCGGCAATAAGTCCATCATCGGTGGTGAGACGACCTGCGTGGAAGTCCTCCATGAAGGCGTGGAACTGATCCTCGATCTCGGAACCGGCGCCCGTCGCCTCGGTCGGGACATGATGGAGCGCGGTCACCGCGGAGACATTCACATTCTGCTTACGCATACGCACTGGGATCACATCCAGGGCTGGCCGCACTTTGAACCGGCCTCCCAGGAAGATAATACCGTTCACTTTTACTCGTGCCTGGAAGATCTCGAAGAGCGCCTCACGCGCCAGCAGCATTCGGAGCACGCGCCCGTATCGTTTCCCGATACGCCGTGTAACAAGCAGTTTCATTACATCCCGCCGGGCGAAACGTTTCAGATCGGTCCGTACAACATTACCACGCAACCCCTGATTCATCCCGGCGGATCCATCTCCTACAAAATCAAAGCCGGCGGCAAGGTCTTCGTTTTCGCCACGGACACCGAGTTTTACGGACCCGAAATCCACGAGCGTATGAAGGAGTACCATCGCTTTTTCAGCAACGCCGATCTTCTGGTAATGGACGCTCAGTATTCCTTAGAGGAAGCCGAGCAACGCAAGGGCTGGGGCCACACGGCTATGACGATCGCGGTGGACTGTTCCATTTACTGGGGCGTGAAAGAACTCGTGCTCACTCACCACGAACCGGCCCACCAGGACGATACCATCTGGAAACTCTTCGACGAGGCGTCGGAGTACCTCACCGAATTTTCGAGCCAGCACCCCGGTTTGAACATCTACACCGCCAAAGAAGGCGATACCTACGAGTTGTGAGTATCGCTCTCTTGATTCACTAAGCCGGCGAATTCACAGCTCTTCGCGTCAGCGATGCGCAAGGTCGCGAAGCGAGGAGCTGGCTAAAAAGTCGCGGGCGGCGACGTCGCTAAAAAGGGTGTTGCCTGCGAACTTGCAGCTCTTCGCGCCAGGGATTGTAAGGGTTGCGCCGTCAGGCGCAAGTCCGAAGCGCAGCGGAGGACCGAAGGCGAAGCCGGAGCCCTGGAAAGCCCGGTCGCCGCCGAAGGCGGCGAGGCGCCCAAGAAAACATTACAATTTCACCAAGATTTTTAGTTAAAAGACCGATACTCTAACTTTATATGAAGCAATATTTGTAAGGGCGTTCCCCTCGCTGCGCTCGGGGCGCGCTTTGCGGGGAGGCTCCGCCTACGGCTGCGGTCCTCCGCGCTACGCGCTCCGGACTGGCGCTTCGCGCCACCCCTCCAATCGCTAACGCAAGAATTGATAGGTCGCGGCCGTATTCCAATCCCCGGGCGGCATTTTTGTCAGCCCCCGAAGGCGAAACTGGAGCCTGTAGGGGAACGGCAAGAGAAGGACTTCACTTCCACGTATCCGCGTACTCGCCGCCGGGATAGCGCAGGTCCACGAGATCCGAAACAATCAGCAAATTATCGAACGACAGGGCGACGTCGCCGGGTTTGCTTTTGGGATGCGAACGAATCAGCAGGCCGACGAACCGGTGTTCGCGGCGGCGTTCGACGTTGCGTTGCATCTTCTGCAAACTTACGGGTAACGTGAGATCCAGGCGGCGCCAGCCGTGCCACAATAGATCGCCGGCCGGCACGCGGACCTCTTTGCCCTCGGCGGTTTCGAAGAGTAGTTCCAGTTTATCTCGATACATCGAAGAACGAACCCACAGCGACGCGCGAAACAATCGGCCGGGAATCATCACCGGCTCCGAAACTTCCAGGCGGTAGTGCTGGCGGCCCGGGACCTCGAACGAGGTATGCACGAACAACGTCTGCTCGCCCACGGCGTTGGTGTTCGCATGTTTCGTAACGACCTCGAGTTCGCGCGCGAAGGCCGCTTCGTCCGGGCGCTGATAAATGTAGCGCACGTCCGACAGCATGGTGGAGTTCATCTTCGGTTCGTAGACGCGGCGGTTTTCGAAGAGGTCCACCGGATACAATCGATACCGGCCGGCGTAACTTTCGATGAGTTGGTCCAGGACTTCCACGCGTCCCTGCGCGTCGTACGGGGCGGGCAGATCGCGGGCGAATACGGCGCTCGTTAAGAAGAGCGCGCAGATCAACACAAGCCGTCGCATTATATTAGAATAACGGCAAAAAGCGAAGGATGCCTGAGAGGATGATGCAGGCTCAGGGGTTTCTTTTGCGCTTCTTTTTTGGGCGTCTCGCCGCTGCGCGGCGACCGGGCTTTCCAGGACTCCGCCTTCGGCTTCGGTCCTCCGCTTCGCTCCGGACTTGCGGCTTCGCCGCAATCCTTCCAATCCCTGACGCGGAAGAGTTTGCATCATCCGCTTCCTTTTCGAACAACGCGAACAGATCACCCTTACACGACTGTTTCACTTCCGCAAGCACCGCCTCGAATTCCGCTGACGCGAACTCGGCCCCGGGCTGCGGCGGTGATACGCATTCCACCGTTTCGTCGCCGAGCTGGAAGCGCAGCGCGTAGGCGTGCAGGTAGGCCCGATCTTCCTGCCTGGCGACATCGTAACGTCCGTACTGGCCGTCGCCCAGGATCGGCGCGGCGAGCGACTTCATGGCGACCCGGAGTTGATGCGTGCGGCCGGTCTTCGGATGCAATACGTAGAGCCGGAGACCCGGCCGGCGCCCGGGAATGCCGTAGCTTAAGAAACGTGTAATTGCCGGATTGTTCGTGCTGCGCGCGAGAATCCAGGCGCCGCCGCGACCGCGGATCATGTCGCCGACGATCTTGCCCTGTTTCTTTTTCGGACTCCGATCCGAGATTGCGAGGTAGATCTTGCGCACACGGCCGTGGCGAAACTCGTTGCCGAGCAGGTTGGCGTTCTTGCGTCCGCGCGCAAACACCAACAGACCGGAAGTTACGCGATCGAGGCGATGCACCGGGAAGAGTCGCGGGCCGGCGGGAATTTCGCCGGCCTCTTCCATCGCACGGAGAATCTGCACGAGGCCGCTCTCCTGTTCCTGGCCGTGAAAGGCCACGCCGGGTTCCTTGTGCACGACCAGGTAGTCGTCCGTGTTTTGAACGAGACGCAGCGGCCGGGGATTCGTATCGCCGCCGGCCATAGACTCAGAGGACGTTGGCTTCGAGCTTTTCGCGTTCGATCTTCAGCTTGTACTTGTCCGAAAGTTTGCTCTGGATTTCCTGAACGGCCTGCTGGCGGACCTGACCTTCCAGCATGTTGCGGATGTTGTCGCGAACTTCGCCGAAGCTTTTGCCCTTGTAGCGCGTTTGCCGGCCGATCTCGTACTGCTGCCGGACCTGGGCGTCATCGATATTGATTTCCGGCATGTTGGCTTCGTAGTAAGACTGCGCCAGGGCTTCGCTGCGCTGCAGGTCCAGGACAAACTCGTACTCGTCGGAGGATGCAATGTTTTCAAAGCCGCTTTCGCCTTTCAGGAGAGTCGTCGCGACGATGACCGAGTTGGTGATCTGAATTTTCTCGGACAGGCTGACCCCTTCGGCGTATTCACCAAGCACCTCATCCAGGTCGCCGATCGTGAAGACATCATCGCCGACCTTGAAGAGCCCGGTCTCCGCGGTGTAGTCCTCCGGCTGCGGCGGGGTCTGCGGTTGCGCGGCCGGCAGAATCTCCAGATTTTTCTCTTCGCGTAACGCGTTGAGTTTCGATGTCAGCAGGCCGCGGCCTTCGTTGCGCCGCAGATGGTCGGCCTGCTGCTGCGCCAGTTGTTCAATGCGCGCTTCGTCCAGGCGAATGCGGTCCAGGGATGAACGCTCTTCTTCCGGTAATTCCGCGCGGTACCGTTCTAAGATGCGCATGGTCTTACGATGATAGTCTTCGAAGATGGAGGTGAGGGAGTCCAGGGACCGATTGTATGCCTTCGTCTTCCGGATGATCCACAGCGCGTCCGGCGTGCGCGTTAGAATGAAAGTCCCCGCTTCCGTTTCTTTGAGCGGACGGGTTAGGAACGCCGTCTGGTTCATGCGGCACTCGGTGCACTGCGGATCCAGGTAACCGCCGATCCAGCGGTAGCGTGCATGCTCGGAACGCTCGCGGATGAAGTCTTCGACGGCGCGTTGATCGTCTTTGATCTTGTTTAATTGAGCAACCAGGTCTTCGGCCTCGGCCAGGCGTTCGTTCGGATCGCTGCCGTCGCTGCCCGGGCGTTTGGCGGAAAGCCACAGGAATTGCATGTCGTAGAATTCGATCTCGTGATCGTCGGCCCCGCGCTGCAGCTTGAGATTGTACGCCATGAGTTTGGCCTGGCGTTCGGAAATGACCAGGCGGCGTTTTACCGCATCGGATTGGGCCAGGTTCTCGTCGCCTTCGGCCTCGGCGGCGGCAAGTTTCATCATGGCGAAGTTACTCAATAGTTGGTTTTGTTGATCGATGGTGGCCTGTTGTTCGGCGTCCGCACCGAAGATCATTTCAAACATGAGTCGCATTTCGCCGCGGGTGATTTGCCCGCCTTCGTAGGTGGCGAGGACCTCTCCGCTGCGCCCGCAGGCGGATGTGAAACTCACGGCCATGAGTACGCATGCGCAGACGCTCAGTAGATTTGTGGAACGGAAGAATTGCATGCGTCAAGGAGCCGGTCCGGGGGAGCCCGGTAAACCGTTTTTGCATGCTCTGGCAGCGGGCTGCCTCGGTGTTCAGCCCTGATCGAAAGTGAAAGGAAAGTCTTCGTCCTGGGTCTTTTGTTTCGAAGCCGTGTTCGCCGCCTTTGTCGGTGTCTCAGGAGGACTCGAGTGCGTGGCCGGTTCCCGGGAATTTGCGGACGGTTTTGACGCAGCCGGGCGGCGCGGTTTCTCCGAGGCCTGCTCGGATTTCTCCGCGGCCGGCGCTTCCGTCTTCGCGGAACCTTTATTTTTCGAGGAGGAAGAAGGCAGAATGATTTCCGGTTCCGGGCCCGACGCGGCCTGCCTGCGCGGGCTCGGTTGCGGGGCGGGGGATTCGGCATCATCGCCGGCAAAGTCGGCCGCCAGGTTCTTCGGCGGATTGTGAATGACCTGAGAGAGTAGCGTGTTCTGTAATTGTTTGAGACGAATCGTCTCCTCCTGGAGCGACTCGCGCAGTCGGCTGCTGTACTCGCGGTCTTCCTGCAACGTGGAGCGCAGCGTGCGGATCTCGTCGAGGTCGCGCTCAATGCGTTCCATGCGGTTCAGGAGATGGATGGCCTTTAACTTCACATCTTTGTTTCGGCCGTTTTACAAAGACTGTCAAGCCTGAAAATATCGCTTGAAATCTGCTGTCTGGTGACTGCACTGTCATACTTTCGCGGTTCCGCGAAATTCTTCCTGCATGAGCGCTGTTCGCAAGTTTGTCTCCATTCAGAAAGCGCCGGCGGCCTCCGAACCGTTCAACGTGGCGCGAAAAATCTACCACGCCTTCGGCCTGGTGATTCCGCTGGTCGTGTACTTCGACGCCTTTGCGTTCTTCGCTCCCGGGCGCGAACATCTGACGCGGGAAATTTGCATCGTCCTGCTCGCCGCGGGAATTCTGCTCATGCTGTGCGTCGACACGTTGCGTTTTCAGTTGAAACCGCTGAACCGCCTGTTCGTCAACGTTGTCGGATCTTTACTGAAAGAAGAAGAGAAGAAACGTTACAACGCCACGATTCCGTACTTCACGGCCTGCCTCCTGCTGCTCTGGTTTTTCTCCGACGTTACGGCGACCCTCGCGTGCATCTTCTTAATGGTGGGGGATCCCTTCGCGGCTTACGTCGGCGGCCATTACGGCCGGGTACGTTTCTGGAACGGTAAATCCCTGGAAGGCCTGCTGGCCTTTATGGGGGCCGGTTTCATCGGCAGCATCCTCTTTCTCGCCGTACATCTTGCGTTGGCC
The DNA here is from genome assembly GCA_965227295.1 of Leptonemataceae bacterium. Classification (GTDB taxonomy): domain Bacteria; phylum Spirochaetota; class Leptospiria; order Leptospirales; family Leptonemataceae; genus JANSYA01. Next base: position 3,768,874 of record OZ245742.1, read on the forward strand.
GGAGACGCGGCCGGGCCGTTCGCGCTGAACACCCAGGCGGCGCCGGTCATCGTGCTCGCCGGCCTCGGCTGCGCGGCCCTGGCAGAGTTTCTATCGATCGTGGCGCTGCGCGGCCTCTTCGACGATAACCTCATCGTGCCGCTGTTCGGCGCCGGCGGCATGGCGCTCTGTGCCCTCGTCATGAACGACGTCGATGTGATGCAGCTCTACTTCGATTCCACCGGGCTCTTCGCCTGAGTCTTTCTTCGACCGCATGTCTTTCTTTCGATTGAATCTGCGCATCCTGGACCGCTACATCGGCGGCGAGTTCGTGAAATCCTTCGGCTTCGCGCTGATCGCGTTCTCGACGATCTTTCTCGCGTACGAAGCTTACGATCTAAGCCGCATTGAATCCGAGCAGCCGCAGATCCACGCGTATCTCTATCTACTTTTTTCCGCGCCGCGCATCGTGCTGCTCATTCTGCCCGCGGCTTTGATGTTCGGAGTATGTTTCACCGTCGCTCAGTTCACGGTCTCTCGCGAGATGGTGGCGATCTTCAGTGCCGGCGGTTCCTTTTACAGGGCCATTGCTCCGTTGCTCGTGGTGAGTCTCATCACGTCTCTCGCCCAGTTCGTATTCAACGACTTCCTGGTAACGCCGGCCAACGAGGCGGCCAACGAACAGGAAGAGATCTTACGCAAGGGCACGCGCTCGGCCTCGGTAAAGGGCCTGGTGTTTCAAAAGAACATGCGCGGTCGTGAGGGCTATTACTTCATCTATTACTTCAATCGTGAGAAGCAGGAGATCTTCGGCGGCTTCAACTATCTCAGGGTATCCGAAGAAGGCACGCCGCTGCGCATGTGGCAGGCCGACCGCGCCGTCTATCGCGCCGAGAACAACGACTGGGTGCTTTATAACGGGCGCGTCTTGATCTTCGGTAGCGATCTGCGCGTGCAGGAGATTCGGGTCTTTGACGAAACGGATCTCAAGTTACCGGACAGCCTGGATTTCTTCGCGAACCCCGGGCGCAATCCGAACGAGATGAACGTCTTTGAGTTGCTCGGGGAGATTGATCGTTTGCGGGACTTCGGTTTTAACACGGTACCGTACGAAGTGCAGTTCCATTCGAACCTTTCGTTTCCTTTCATGTGTTTGATCTTAACGATCGTCGGTTCTATTGCCGGGGCCACCGGCAACCATCGCAGCGGCGGTCCTTTGATTCGCGCCATCGTGCTTTCCACCATCGCCATGTTCGTCTATTATCTTACGTTCAGTATTACGGAAGGTCTCGGGCAGAGCGGCATCGTGCATCCGGCGCTCGCGAGCTGGGGCCCTACCGGTTTCTTTCTGGCCGCGGCGATGTTTATGGTCTGGCGGTATCGTAAGTGAGTAAGGCCCGCGCGGATTTGCCGCGCATCTTTCGATTCTTCGACGAGGCGGAACGTTGCGAGATGTATCTGCGGGGCCGCTGGTCCGGCGAGGGTACGCACGCGATCGCCGGTTATCCCGCCGATCGTCGCATGAACCTGAGTATCGACTGCGGATCCGGCCGCGCGACGACGCGCTGGTCCGGTCGGGATCCGGGGCGGGGGCTTCTTGCCAGAGTACGCGGCTGGTTTGCGAAGCGCAGCGCGCAGGAACGACGCCTGGAAGTGAAGAATAATGCCGCTCCGCCGGCGAGTCGGCGGGAAGGCGTTTTTGATTTAGGCGTCGGCGAGTACGATACGGACTTCGCACGCTTAACCATGGATGAGTTTGAGTTAACGCTACAGGTGCTGGAAAACGTGCGGGTGCACGCGGTGCTCCGGGAGCGCAGCGGCTACGGCATTCATTTTACGGGCGTGCTGCGGAAAATACGGTAGCAGTCGCCGGAACGACTCAATCCGTATGCGGCATGTTGTAGATCTCGGTGGACTCTTTCTCCGCGAGTTCCATTTGCAGTTTCGTATACACCTGCCGCGCCGTAATCCAGTTGAGACAGGCGAGATCGCCGCGGCGGCAGGCGCGGTCCCCGGTAATCGAACACGGGCGGCAACTGAGATCCTTCGGCGCAACTTCGATGATCGTATTCTCCGGCTGGCCGTAGGGACCGAAGCCGGAAAAGTAGTGCGTGGCGCCCCAGATCGAAAGCACCTTCTTGCCGAGTAAAGCCGCCAGGTGCATGTTGAAAGCGTCCATCGAGATCATGATGTCCATTTTTAAGATGAGCGCCATTTCTCCTTCCAGCGGTAGTTCGCCGGCCACCAGAACCGTGTTCGGAAACTTCGCCCGCATTTCGCGGAGACGGCGGATTTCTTTCTCCCCGCCGCCGAAGAGAAAGACCGTCGCGTTCATGTTGCGATGAATGAGGCTCAGGAGTTCATGGGTGTGTACCGGCGGCCAGGTTTTCTGAGGGGTGCCCGCAAACGGGGCGATGCCGATCCAGGTGTTGCGTTTGTTCTCCGTGTTGGATCGCAACCGAAACTCCTTCGCGAGGGCCCGGCACTGGGTGTCGGGATTGATGAACGGCCCGGAGCCGGCCGGCTTTGCGTGCAGGCCGGCGCGCTCGAATACGTGCATATAGCGCTCAATGACGTGGGGCAGGGGCTTCAGGATCTTGTTACGCGGCCGCGTGTGCAGGCGCTTCTCCCGCTGACCTTTGACGATCGACGCAAACTTAATCCCGGAGAAACCTAAGAAAAACTTTAGAAAACGCGAGCGAAAGGTCGCCTGAAGATCGATGCCGTGGGTGTACGGGCCGAGCTTGAGCAGTTCGCGATAAAGCCGGTAGAGACCGTAGAGACCGCGGTACTCGCGATCCAGGTCCACGCCGATGACTTCGACTCCGGGAATGTTATGAAAAAAGGCTTCGAATTCTTTGCGCGTCACCAGAATGACATGCAGATTGGAATAATCGCGAGCGAGGGCGTCGAGCACCGGCGCCAGGAGGGCGACGTCACCGAGCTTTGTGAATCGCAGTACGAGAAGACGCATTCGAGCTCAAAAACCGGAAGCTCCGGTCTTGTTGTACAACACGGGGTTCAACTGCTCGTCGTTGTACATTTTCATTTGACGGTATACTTTCATATATCGTCGACCGGAGCGTATGTCCTCAATGAGTTCGTCCAGGCAACGACTCAGATCGCGGCGTTGTTCCAGGAGGACCTCCAGTGACGAGCGGCTGCGTTCAATGTGGTCGATGTCCACGTCCTCGCGCTCGGTCTGCTGCTGCCAGTGATAGACCTTCAACGCCAGGATCGACAGGCGGTCAATGAGCCAGGCCGGAGTCTCGGAGTTCAGCCGGGCGTCCGGTCGCCGCGGAGCGCCGAGGAACCAGTGGAGGAACCAGTCGTCGATGCGCTCGACGGTATCGGTGCGACGCTGGTTGGAGGCGTCGATGCGCCGCTTCAACTGCATGATGGTTTCGCCGGAGAGCTCCGGATGGCGAATCTCATCCTCTAAGTGCCACTGCACCGTATCGATCCAGTTCTTGTGATACAGCAACCACTCGATGCTGCCGCCCTGTTCGGCGAAGGGATTGCGTTCCGGCTGGTCGACGTTGTCAGAAACGTGATAGTCCGCGATGCAGCGATCGAAGATGGAATTACACAGGGCCGCGTCCATGAATTAGATTCAGTAAAAATGTAACATAGCTCTACCAACAAGAACAAAACGCTCTCTCCGGGGACGCTTCGCAACCGTCGCGGGATTCTGGCATGATAATTGCTTCCGAAACTGCTGAAAACCCATGTTCCTCCCGGGAGCACGGGTCGTGGGAAAGACATGAACCCTACCAGCAAATCGATCTACTCTCGGGCCCGAAGCGACGAAAAGCACCATCGACTGGACATCACCATTCAAGAAGAAGCGCCCGGACTCCGCATGAAAATCGACGCTGAGATGAATGAGGTGGGCGTCCTGTTCCGTCTCTGCGCCGTGCTGTACTCGTACGGCTGGAACATCCGTTCCGCTCGCATTCATTCCCCGGATGAGAAGCGGATCAGCGACGAATTTCACATCATTCCCGGGGAGGACCCCGCGGTCATGGATGAGGAGTCCGTGCGCAATCTCATCGACGATCTGGAGCGCCTGCTTTTCGCCGGTGTGTCCGTGTTGGAGTTCCTGACCGAGCGGCAGGCCCGGGTGCCGCGTTACTCCCAGGAGGCCGCGGGCGGCAAGGTCAGCCTCAAGACCGGGCCGAAAAAGCGTACTTACATAGAAGTTACCGGCCCGGACCAGCGCGGCCTCCTGCTGTCGCTTTCCCAGGCCTTCTACTTGATGGACATTAACATTTTCGAGGCGGAGATCGAAACGACGAAGGAAGGAGGCATTCGCAACACCTTCTACGTGGACCCCGGCGACGCCCGCTTCCAGAGCCCGGAGTTTCAGCGCCGGCTCTGTGAAGAATTGCAAATGCTCTACTGAGCACCGTTCATTCGTGTGATCCTGTCAGGATGATTCGCCGGAGAGTTCCCGGCTGCGCTCCGCCGCCCGCTCTACAGCCCGCATCACAGCGCCGTGAAAGCCCGCATCCTCCAGCTCCGCCAGGCCGGCAATGGTTGTGCCCCCGGGCGAGGTGACGCGGTTCCGCCACTCATCGGGATGCTCTCCCGTGGAGCGCAGCAGTTCGGCCGCCCCCGCCACCGTGGCCCGGGCCAGTTCCAGAGCAGAATCGTAGGGCAGGCCGGCCAGGACCCCTCCCTCCGCCAGGGCCTGAATAAAGGCGAACACGTAGGCCGGACCGGACCCGGAGAGGCCGGTCACGGCGTGCATGAGCTGCTCCGACTTCAACCGGACGACGCTGCCCGTGGGCGAGAAAATCCTCTCGGTGAGTCCAAATAATTCGTCGTTCTCGCAAAAAATTCCACAGACACCAGCGCCGACTAAAGCTGAAATATTAGGCATTACGCGCGAAATTTGTAAGTTTTGCCTGGCGCCTTCGTTAAGATGCTCTGGAAATGAGCGCCGTAGTGTATCCGTGCTCAGGCCGGCCGCGATGGAGACATATTTTTTTCCCCCGCTCAATTCACCCAGGGCCGCCGCCATATCCTGGGGTTTGACAGCCAGGATCAAAATATCCGCGGCCCGTTCCAGTTCCGCGGCGGAGCGTACGAAGTTGATGCCGTCGCCGAGTTCCGCGCGAACGGCTTCCACCGCGCCGGGTGCCGGATCAAAGGCTGACATGGTTTGCCCGGGATGTTCACGCAGAATGCCCCCGGCGATGGAGCGTCCCATCTTACCGATGCCGAGAAAGCCGATGTGCGGTAGCGATTCCATATGAGCCTCCAACATGGAGGTTCTAAGCCACGCGACAATCGAATTCCCGCAAGTCCGGTGCTGTCGGTCGCTAAAAAAAGGAATTGTCATTCCGCGGCCGGTGTGGGAGAATCATGTATGGCAAATGAACAACAGTACACCACGCTGAAAGACTTCTGGCCGTTTTATCTGCGAGAGCATTCCGATTCCGTGAACCGTGGTTTTCATTACGTCGGCAGCACGCTGGTGCTCGGCATCATTGCCGCGGCGATCTACTTCGCGAATGCCTGGCTGCTGTTGCTGTGTCCGGTGGCCGGTTACGGTTTTGCCTGGGTGGGGCACTTCTTCATTGAGAAGAACCGTCCGGCGACGTTTACGTATCCCGTCTGGTCGCTCATCTCCGACTGGATCATGTACGGTTGCTTTCTCACGGGACGCATCGGCAAAGAGTTGCGAAAAGCCGGAGCGACGAAAGAAAGCGTCGCGGCCTGATCACTCTGACAGATAATCTCCGCTGTCGATGAGCCGTGCGTCCGCCGGCAGCGGGTGATTGTACAGATACACCCAGGCCCGCACGATCGTTCCGTCGCTCCGACGAACCTCGCGTTGTTCGCGCACGTACTCCGCCGGCTCCGGGAACTCCGGGCCGGCCTCCTCGTAACGATCCAGGGCACGTAAGAACTCCTCGCGTTCCCGTACAATCCTGTACACCTCGCCGCGGACCACGTCGTCCTCGGTCGCGGATTCCAGGACACCCGGGTACCAGTCGATGGCGTAGAGCTTTCCCTGGAACGTTGCGGGGCCTGCGTCTTCACAGCACCGCTCAATCCAGGCATGCATGCTATGATTGGCCGCGCGGCGCAGGGATCCGTAGACGAACAGGTACTCGTTCATGCATCGACTTTCAGCTTCGCCGCGCGCCGATGACGTTGAACCGCAAGCTGGATGAGTTCGTCCAGCAGGTCCGGGAGCGGCAGGCCGCTCAGTTCCCAGAGCTTCGGGTACATGCTGATGTGCGTGAACCCGGGCATGGTGTTGACTTCGTTTACGTAGATGGTGCCGTTCGGCGTTAAGAACATATCGACGCGAGTTAAGCCTTCCAGGCACAACGCCCGGTACGTACGAATGGACATCTCCCGGGCCAGTTCCACCTCGGCCGCACTGAGTTTCGCCGGCAATTCCAGGGCGGCGCCGCTCTCGTCCAAATACTTCGCGTCGTACGAGTAGAAGCCGCCCGCTTTCGGGATGATCTCGCCGATCACCTGCGACGCCCGCGGCTCTTCGTTGCCGAGCACGGCGCATTCAATCTCCCGGCCGACGATGGCTTCTTCGAGGACGACCTTATCGTCGTAGAGCAGGGCCTCGGTTACGGCCGCGCGTACGGCGGCCGCGTCTTCGGCGCGGGACACACCCACCGAAGACCCCATGTTCGCCGGCTTCACATAGACCGGTGTGCCGAGTTCTTTTATGATTTCCTGGAACTCATCGTCGCCGAGCTGTTCGGCCTCACCGCGCTGATAGACGCGAAAGCGTGCGTTGGGAATGCCGGCGTCGCGAAAGAGACGTTTCATGACGTCCTTATCCATGCCCACGGAACTGCCCAGGGTATCCGGGCCGGTGTAGGGCACATCCAGGAGCTTGAGCAATCCCTGAAGGCTGCCGTCCTCGCCGAAGGGGCCGTGGAGTACGGGGACGACCGCGTCGATTTCCAGGCTGCGTCCGTCGTCGCGAAAAAAGAGCGCATTCCGACCGCTGCCGGGGCTGAAGCCCAGCTCGCGACCGCCGGCCGGATTCAGTTCCGGGAGTTGGCGGCCTTCCCGATCCACAATGATCGCTTCCGGTTGTTCCGCCGCGAACCAGCGCCCGGTCTTATCGATGCCCACGGGGACGACGTCGTACCGCGAGCGATCCAGGCCGTTCATGATGTTGCGTGCGGAGACCAGGGAGATTTCGTGCTCGGCGGAACGCCCGCCGAAAAGGACTGCTATGTTCTGTTTAGTTTGCATAAGAGTTTTTTGGACACCGAGGATCGAGGGACCGAGGTTTTTCGGAGAGGGCCCCACGTAGTTGAGTGTGATCGGGTAATGAAAATCGATCCAGTTGTCTTGAATCTCTCTTGATTCTTTGCTCGGTTCCTCGGTCCTCGGAGTGTTATTCTTGGCTTAGCCCGCCGTGATTCGCTCGCGCCCGTATTCGTCCGCGAAGGCTGCCTGGGCGTGGTCGAAGCCGCCCCGGCGTTCCACGTAAGCTGCGGCGCCGCCGTCGAGGGAGTGCAGGTAACGCAGGCCGGTGCGGCCGTACTCATCGCGCACCCACTTGTCGAAATAAAATACCTCGCGTGTACGCATGCTGCGCCGGGGCGGTTCCTGGGCCGTGGAGAGAATCTCGCCCGTGAGTTCGTCAAGGCCCAGGCCGGTAAGGGCGCTGGTGCGTACGATTTTGATGCGGTCCTCCTCGCCGGGGCGCACGAAACTCAGCGCCGCCTTCAACGCGTAGTAACTCGCCCGCGCGGCATCTTCGGCGTCGGCTTTGTTCAGTACGAAGACGTCCGGGATCTCCATGATGCCGGCTTTCATAAACTGAATCCCGTCGCCACCTAAGGGTTGGAGCACCAGATAAATGCGATCGGCGACGTACTGGATTTCGATTTCGTTTTGCCCGATGCCCACGGTTTCCACGAGCACGTAGTCGAAGAGCCGGTGCAGGAGGCGTGCCACCTGAAAAGTGCTGCGGCTCACACCGCCCAGTTCGCGGTCCGAGGCCTGGCTGCGAAAGAAGAGTCGTGGTTCGTCGAGGGCGAAGTTTACTCGCGTGCGATCTCCGAGAATGGCGCCGCCGGAGACTTCGCTTGAAGGATCCACGGCGAGCACGGCCACGGAAAGATTGCGGTCGCTCTGGATGATGCGATTGGCCAGTTCACCGATGAGCGTGGACTTGCCGGCCCCGGGAGTGCCCGTGATGCCGATAAAACGTCCGTGTTTCGCGCGTTTATCGCGGTCGAGGAGCGCGAGAATCTCCGCGCGATTCCGGGCGGCCTCGATGTGTCGGCGGTCTTCGAAGTGCGAAATGAGTCGTCCCACCGCGAACTTCTGTCCGGCGAGTGCCTGTTCTACGAGTTGCTGCATTCAAATAGTCTTAAACTCCGAGGACCGAGGGGCCGAGTTTTTTGGGGAGAGTGATAGTAGTTGAACTCGATCGGTTATGAACGCGAGGCTGTTAGATAAGCTCTTCTTCTGAAACTCGGTGCCTCGGTCCTCGGAGTAATTGATTCTCAGGCTCCGACGCTTTCTTTTGCTTCGACGACGTCCATGATTTTCTCCATGATGTCGATGAGGCCGTAGTCCTGGGGTGTGAAGATCTTCTTGATGCCCTTTTGTTCCAGCTCCGCGAAATCTCCGGACGGAATGATGCCGCCGAAGATGACCGGGATGTGCTCCGCCGCGCCGCTGGCTTTGAGCTTTTCCATGAGTTGCCCGGCTAACTCTATATGAGAGCCACTTAAGATCGAGACACCGATGACGTCGGCGTTTTCCTCGACGGCGGACTGCACGATCTCCTCCGGGGTGAGGCGAATGCCGGAGTAGATGACGTCGAAGCCCGTATGCCGCGCCGCCACCGCGATCACCTCGGCGCCGTTGGAGTGGCCGTCGAGACCGGGTTTGCCCACGACAATGCGCGGGCGGTGCCCGCTACGATCGGTGAACTCGGCGACGCGCTTGCGTAAAGCATCCACGCGTTCGCCTTCCAGGCCGAGCTTCTGTCCTTCAATGCCGGTCACAGGGCGGTACTCGCCGAAGATTTCACGCAGCACGTCCGCCCACTCGCCGGTGGTGATGCGGGCCAGCGCGCATTCGATCGACGCTTCCATCATGTTGTCGCCGTTCTTTGCCGCCTCGCGCAGTTTGTTCAGGGCCGCTTCGGCGCGGGCCTGGTCGCGGCCGGACTTTGTGCGTTCCAGGGAGGCCAGGGTTTCTTTCGCCGCCGATGCGTCCAGTTTGAAGATACCGCCGTCGTCGCCGGAAAGCAGCGGGGACGGGAGGCCTTCGGTCCACTTGTTGAGGCCGACGACAATCTGGTCGCCGGTGTTGATTTTTGACATGCGCTCGCTCATGGATTTCACGAGGCCGCTCTTCATGTAGCCGGAGTCGATGGCCGCCTGCACGCCGCCCATTTTCAGAATGCGGTCGATCTCTTCGCGCGCGCCCTGTTTGAGTTCGTCGACCTTGCCCTGGATGACCGGTGATCCGTCGAAGAGGTCCGGGTATTCGAGCAGGTCCGTTTCGTAGGCCAGGATTTGTTGCAGGCGCAGCGACCACTGTTGATCCCACGGTCGCGGCAGTGAGAGGGCTTCGTTCCAGGCCGGCAGTTGCAGAGCGCGGCAGCGAGCGTTGCGCGACAACGTGATGCCCAGGGTTTCAATGAGGATGCGCCAGGCGTTGTTTTCCGGTTGCGATTCCGTGAGGCCCAGGCTGTTCACCTGCACGCCGTAACGAAAGCGGCGGTACTTCGGATTCTGCACGCCGTAGCGATCGCGGGTGATCTCTTCCCAGAGCTCGGTGAACGCGCGCATCTTACACATCTCTTCAATGAAACGAATGCCGCTGTTCACGAAGAACGAGATGCGGCCGACGACTTTTTCGAAGTCTTCGCCGGTAATCTCGCCGCGCTCGCGAATGAGATCCAGGATGCCGATGGCGTTGGCCAGGGCGTAGGCCAGCTCCTGGGCCGGCGTGGCCCCTGCTTCTTGCAGATGGTACGAACAGATGTTTGAGGCGTTCCACTTCGGGATGTTCGTGAGGCAGTACTCGTACATCTCGGCGATGATGCGCATGGAAGCCTTCGGCGGAAAGATGTAGGTACCGCGGGCCAGGTATTCTTTGATGATGTCGTTTTGCGTGGTGCCCTGAAGTTTGGAAGCATCCTCGCCGCGCTCGCGGGCCAGCGCCACGTACAACGCCAGTAGCCACATGGAGGTGCCGTTGATGGTCATGGACGTGTTCATCTTTTCCAATGGGATCTGATCGAACAACAGATGAAAGTCGTCCAGGGAATTGATGGGTACGCCGACCTTGCCGACCTCGGGCTTCGCGAGAGAATGGTCGGAGGAGTAGCCGCACTGGGTGGCCAGGTCGAAGGCGATGGAGAGGCCGGTCTGCCCCTTCTCCAGGTTCGAGCGGTAGAGTTCGTTGGACGCCCGGGCGTTCGAGTGCCCCGCGTAGGTCCGAAAGATCCAGGGCCGGTCCTGGGTTTCGTTGCCATCGTCGTCGTAGAGTCGATGAGGCTTTTTCCCGTTATTTGCGCTCATGTCCGTCTCCCACCGCCGCAGCGTGCGGATAATTGATGATTCTTATGATACTCAGCGCATTTCTTTCGCGCTGGTATACTCTTTGAGATTCTTATGCCACTCTTTATCGAAGAAGTGCTTCGGGTCGAGGACTTCTTCGCCGTCCGTCAGCGCTCCGAATTCGGCGGAGCCCACGAGTTTCGCGTACTTGGCCGCCACGCCTCGCGTGTACTTCGGTTGCGGCGGCTGCCAGTCCCGGGAGCGCGCCATCAATTCTTCGATCGATAAGTGCACTTCCAGCAGGTTCGCGTAGGCGTCGATCGTAATCACGTCGCCGGTGCGGATGAGCGCGATGGGGCCGCCCACGGCCGCTTCGGGAGAAACGTGGCCGACCACCATGCCGTAGGTCCCGCCGGAGAAGCGACCGTCGGTGATGAGGCCGACGCTATCGCCCAGGCCCTTGCCGATCAACGCCGACGTCGGCGAGAGCATTTCGCGCATGCCCGGGCCGCCCTTCGGGCCCTCGTAACGAATGACGATGACGTCGCCGGCTTTGATCTCGTCGTTTAAGATGGCGTCCATGCACTCGGTCTCCGAGTCGTAGACCTTCGCCTCGCCGGTGATGGCCGGATTCTTCACGCCGGAGATCTTTGCCACCGCGCCGCCGGGGGCGATGTTGCCGCGCAGTACGACCAGGTGCCCGCGTTTGTACATCGGCTTGTGAAAGGGCAGGATGACTTCCTGATTTTCCGGAACGGAATCCGGGATGTGCTCCAGGTTTTCAGCGACGGTCATGCCGGTGACGGTCTGGCAGTCGCCGTGCAGCAGGCCTTCTTTTAAAAGCATCTTCATGACCCGGGGAATGCCGCCCACGGCGTGGAGATCCACCGCGAGAAAACGGCCGGACGGTTTCATGTCGACGATGTGCGGCGTGCGTTTGGCGATCGCCTCGAAGTCGTCCAGCTTCAGCTCAATGCCCATGCTGTGCGCGATGGCGAGCAGGTGCAGGACCGCGTTGGTCGAGCCGCCGGTGGCCATGACGACGGTGATGGCGTTCTCGAAGGCCTTGCGAGTCATGATGTCGGCGGGGCGAATATCTTTGGCGATGAGGTTCACGAGCATGCGGCCCGCGGCGTGGGTGCTATCGACGATTTCCTGGTCCGGGTTGGCCATGGTCGACGAACCGGGCAGGGCCATGCCGAGGGCCTCGATGGCCGACGACATGGTGTTCGCCGTATACATGCCGCCGCAGGAACCGGTGCCGGGGCAGGCGTGACGTTCCACGTTTTCGAATTCGTCGCGGTCGATTTTGCCGGCGCTGTAGCCGCCTACCGCTTCGAAGACCGAGACGACGTTGAGATCCCGCCCGTTCCATTTGCCGGGTTTGATGGTGCCGCCGTAAACAAAGATTGAGGGAATGTTAAGCCGGGCGATGGCGATCAAACAACCGGGCATGTTCTTATCGCAGCCGCCCAGGGCCAGCAGGCCGTCCATGGACTGGCCGCGGCAGACGGTTTCGATGGAATCGGCGATGACGTCCCGGGACATGAGCGAGAACTTCATGCCCTCGGTGCCCATGGAGATTCCGTCGGAGATGGTGATGGTTCCGAATGTTTGCGGCATGCCGCCGCCTTCGCTGATGCCGGTGACCCCTGCCCGGGCCAGGCGATCCAGGCCGGCGTTGCACGGGGTAATGGTGCTGTGTCCGCTGGCCACGGCGACAATGGGCTTTTGAAAATCGGCGTCGCTGAAGCCCACGGCTCGCAGCATGGCCCGGTTCGGCGCGCGTCGATCGCCCTCGGTGATGTTTTTAGAGTTCCAGTTGTGATTGCCGTTTGTTTCCGCCATGGTGAAGCAGGATCGGGCGGAACGGCACGGCGTCAAGTCACATCTATTTAGAAGTTGACGCTAATATACACGTGTTAAGAGCAAACGGGGTGTGTAGTTTACGGCACACCCCGCCTCGATGGATCGATCGGCTATTCCTCGACGGCCCACGCTTCTCCGGTTACGGAGTAGTGCGATTTCCCGAAAATAAACGGGATGTACCAGAAGACATACTCCGTGGTTACGTTTTTCAGCAGGTCGACGTCGCCGCCCTCGGTGACGTCGCGCGCGGCTTCATCGAACAGAGTTCCCTGGCGCATGTCTCCCAGGGGGATTACGAATATCCAGTACTTCGTTGAGGTGCCGGTGACACTGTCTTCTTTTTTGACCTGCTTCTTACTGAAATCGATCTTTTGAGAAGAAAGCACGGCGAAGTTGCCGCTGGAAGAGGCGCAGCCGTTCGTGAGAACGATGCCCGCGAATAGAGTGAGGACCAGGAATGTTTTTTTGAATCGGTTCATATGTATTACTCCTTCACCCAGCATTCGCCGGTCACCGTGTAGGTCTGGACGCCGACGCCCATGAAACCACCCTGGGCGTACTCCAGTCGCACATTGCGGAGATACGCGCAGTTGCCCTTGTCCTGGGCTTCTTTTGTAAGCAGGCCGTAGTCTTTGAGATCGTTGGTGGGAATTCCAAAGATGGTAATGAAACGGTGCGTTGCGTTAATGGCGCTGCTGGAAAGCTTATAGGTTCCCGCGGGAACGGGCGTGGCGCTTACCGTGCCTACCTGGGGTACCCGGCAGCCAACGGCGAAGCACAGAGCGATCAGCAGAATCATAAAAAATCTGTACATTCAATATCCTCCATGTTTCAGGACGACATTGAACTGTCCTGCCATAGTCAACAAATTTCCTTCCCGGGAGGAGAAATTGATAAGTATTACATAAAATTGAGGAGTTTTTGTTTACGTGCGGCCCTGCAACGCCGCCTCGATTTCTTCCTGGCGGAGCATGCCCAGTTCCACGAGCATCTCACCCAGGCGAATCTCGCGGCCGGTTTCCTGGCGGACGTCGAGAGCGTACTGCAGTTGCTGATCCGTAATCAAGCCGCGCACGATCAAGAGTTGCCCGATTTCCAGCTGACCGGCCAGCGCGTCGTGGAGTTGCGTCGGCGTGCAATAGCCCAGGCGAATCAATATCTCACCGATGCGTTCGCCGATGCGCGACTCCGACTGTTGATTGAGGGCTTCGTTGAGTTGTTCCGGCGAAATGATGCCGCGCCGCGTAAGAATGCGACCGAGAAAACGATCGAGATCGTTGCTGTGAATCTGTCGCCCGTAGTCCAGGCGGATGATTTGATCGGCGACGTGGTAGTAGGCATCATCGTGACTGATGACGATGACGATCTTACCGCGTTCCCGAAGTTCGGGGAGTATCTCTTGATAAAACAATACCCGGAAGTGCGGATCCTGGTCGGCGGCCCACTCGTCGAAGATGTAAATCGGCCGGTCCTTGAGCAAAGCTTCGAGTAAGAGCAGTCGTTTCTTCTGGCCTTCGGACAGGGCGGTGATCGTGGAATAACGGCCGTTTTCGATGCTAACTTTCTGCGTGAGCCTCAGGCGCTCGAGGAGGTCCCGGGCGCGTTGCATGTCGTCGCCGATGATGGGCGGTGCCGGAAATAGAAACGAATCCTGGAACGTGGCGGCCACAAATTGGCGATACGTCGGAACCAGTTCCGGGGTGATGTCCACCTCGCCGTTGACCCGCACGTTGCCGCCGCTGGCCGCATACAGGCCGGCCAGAATCTTCGCCAGGGTGGATTTACCGCTGCCGTTGCCGCCGATGAGAAAGTGCACTTCACCGGATCTTAGCGTCAGGTTGATGGGGCCGAGGTCGAAGTTGCGTCGACGGTGTACGTCGAAGTACGAGTGCGTGAGGTTCTTCAGTTCAATGAGATGCGGCGTTGGTACCTGGCCGCGACGAATGTCCGCCTCGCCGTCGTCTTCCAGGCCCAGGTGTTCCTGGCGGGACAGGGCGATGTTGGCCTTCGCGTACATGGGAATGTAGGTAAAGATCCATTCAATGGGACCGCGGAGAAAGAGAATGGCGAGGCACGCGCCGGCCACGACCTCCAGGCTCAGGTTCAGGTCGTCGCGGAGAAAGTACAGCAGGAATCCGATGTACAAAAACAAGAATATGCGCCCGGCACTGCCTCCGAAGAAGAGGTACGAAAATGCCGCGACGTTGTAACCGCGATACGTCATGGCGGACTTCCGGTAATCCGTTCCGATGTAGGACTGCGTGAGTTCGGCGTCGAGCTTCAGGTCTTTGATTCCGGTGGTGAGTCCCCGAAAGTGTTCGAAGAGGGTTTCCTGCTCCAGCCGGCTGCGGCGAAAGTACTGCAGGGCGACGCGCCGCAGGGATTCGTAAATGAACGTGCCGAGCACCAGAAAGACGACGGCCCCCGCCTGCGCTTCGACGGATAACCACGCGAGGTACGCAAACACGCTGATGACCACCGTGGTGTTGATGACCAGTACGGGAAGATTCAGCGTGGCCTGAGAGATGGCGGAGACATCGTCCGTTAACGCGGAGTAGAGCGGTGAAGCGCCGATGCTTTCCAGTCGTGACAGCGACGACTTCAGGATGCGATCAATCAACTGTTCGCGCACGTGAAAGATGGCGTTTTGGTACAGACGTACCAGCAGGGCCTGGGAGAAGAACTCGCTGATTGTGAGAACCAGGCAGAAGAGCGCGAAGTACGTGGCGTAGTCGGATTCGGAAAGCGCCGTGACCGTTTCCTTGATGAGCACCACGAGCATGGCTCCGGAGATACCGCTGATAAGGCCCAGAATAATGGTGATGATCAGAAAGTACGGAGAGTGATTCGAGAGTAAACGTAGGACACGCATGGCCGAAGGTTCGCTGTCGCGATGGCACAGCCCGGAAATGCTTGTGATCCCTGAAGATGTTGCAACTAAAAAAAAGAACCAGGCTGCGAAACGCTGTTAACGAAAATCGCCGCCAGCTTCATCTTGTCTAAGGTTACGGGAGTATTCAGTTACCTGTAAGGGCCTGGTGAGCTAAAGCTAACACTATTCGCTTCGATCCCGCATGACCTCGCTTTGCGTTACGTAGTGAAGTCGATCGTTTTCTGGTTCGCCGCCGTTGATCATTACGGCCAGGGGACGTCCGTCCGGCAACCTTTGACCGGCGACGAAGTCCAGGAAGTGCCCGTCGGTATGGGGTGAGTTTCCGAAGCCCGCGATGACGTAGACGTATTCGGTGCCTTCCCGGGCTTTCGTCTCGGCGACGACCTGTTGAATGACGGCGGTCTTGCCCGCGGCGTATGGAAACGGTTCGGCGATGCGATCACTCAGCGCGCCGCCGGCATCGAGTTCCACCTGTACGCCGTGGATCCATTCCTCCGGAATGTCCAGGCTCTTCGCGGCGCCGCGCACAAAGATGTGCGGCGACGCGGAGACGATATGCGTTTCAATGTCGTGCTCGCGCAAATGATCGAGCATCGCCACGGACGCGCTGAAGAAGTAGTGGGAGAGGGTTTCTTCGAAGTGGCGCTCCACCAGTTCCTCGAATTCCCGGGGATGCGTGCCGGCAAAGGCCTTTGGAATAAAACGATACGCCGGTTCATAACCGGCCTGAGCTTCGACGGCAGCGTAGTCCCGTTGGTAGCGGGTGAAGCCGTCGTCTCCCAGGTAACGTCCCGACAGTCCGGCTTCGATGGCGACCTGCTGTAGGCCGTGGTACACGACCTGGCCGTCTTCTTTCGTGAGCCCGTCGGTGATGTCGCCGTGGATGATGGTTCCATCGAAGTCCCAGAAGGACAAAAAGACACACTTTTCCGCGGCGCAGGGATGCTCCCCGTTGCGCGCGAACTTCTGTACGAAGAGGCGGGTTTGTTCGATGATATCCACTACTTCTTTGGCGTGCGGCTCAGAGGTCGGCAGCGGACTGCACGCTAACATACAGAGAAAAGATCCTAACGTAAGCCCACGGATGATGCGCATGCCCGGCCTCCACTATTCCATGATGGCGCGGGCGGAGTTTCAGGCAAGTACTATCGTTGCCCGGGGTTATAATCTTACAGTTCTCTGAGCTCGTCCGCGTATCCGCCGCTGAGGATCGGAAAGCGGTACCACGTCCGCGGGTCCAGGTTTTCGTCGTCGAGATGAAAGGCCGGGGCGTAGCGTTCGCGTTTCCATTGATTGCGGGACCAGAGCTGAAAGAAGCGGCGAATGTAGTTGCGCAGGGCGTCATCCTCCGGCAGCTGTTCCGCGTCCGGCTGGGCGCGCAGGGCCTTGAATACTTCCAGCGGCGGCTTGCGGTCGCGAATGGCCAGCTTTTCGATGCGGTCGAGCAATGCGTAGGGCATGAGATCGCCTTCGTCGGTTTGTTTTTGATCGAGGGGACGCAGTTCCGCCGTGGGCTGCTGGGCATTGATGTGTGACAACTCCGGCACCGTGCCCAGGTGATCGCCGGTGTTTTCCATGAAACGCAGGAACGCCTGCACGAAGGCCTTGTCCACCCCGGCAATCGGCGCCAGCCCGCCGCTGGTATCCCCGTCCATGGTGCTGTAACCCACGGCCGCCTCGGAGCGATTGGACGTCGTGATCAACAGTGAGTTCGTGGTGTTCGCGAGCATCCAGGCCATGGGCGATCGCACCCGCGCCTGGATGTTCTGCAACGGCAGATCGTCGTCTTCCCAGGTTAACTTACGCTCGATAACATCTTGTTCGATGATGTCGCGGTACCCGTCCATCAACGTTTGGACGTTGACCTCCCTGTGTCGGGAATGCAGGGCCCCGGCCACCGCGGCGGCGGCTTCGCGCGTGATCGTGCTGGACTGATCCGTACCCTGATAGATCGTAAAGAGCATGCGTTGTGCGATTTGAGCGGTGACGTCCGCCGCGTCGTCGTTCAGTCCGAGTTCGACCCAGAGTTCTTCCCGGCCCAGGCGTTCCAGGCAAAAGCGTGCACCCAGTTCTTCGACGGCGTAGGCCAGCATGCGCTGGACGAGCAGGGCGCACGTGGCCGAGTCCGCGCCGCCGGACAGCGAGATCACAAAACCGCGGGAACGGGATTTGCGGAGATAGTCGAAGAGGCCCAGCGTTGTCGCCCGCAAGAACTGCGTTTCTTTTTTGATGTGACCGCGCAGGTACTCCGGCACCGGTCGGTTGCTTGCGGGGCGAAGCGTTGCCGGCACGGCCTTCGTTTCTGCGTCTTCCGTGCGAAATCCAACCCGGGCTCCGGTGAACGGCATGGGGCGCTCGTCTTCGTCCAGCTTCACCACGGGATTTTCGCGTTCCAGGGCGCCGGCGGTGTCGCCCGTGGCGGCCAGTTCCTGACGCAGATGGGAGTACACGCGCGAGCGCAGCGCACGATTGCGTTCCAGGTCCAGGGCGACCTCGTTTAAGATGTACTCGTGGAAACTTAGTCCGGGATGTTCGTGCAACATCTCGCCGCCGCTGGCGAAGAGGGACTGACCGTCGTAAATCATGCGGCCGGCCTCGTTGCCCAGTAAGTTTACCGTAACGTAAGCTACGCCCAGGCTCCGCGACGATTCCAGGGCGATGTTGCGGCGGATGCGGTGTTTATCGAAGGCGAAGTGCGAAGCGTTGGGATTAAGTACGATTTCCACGCCACGTTTGACGTGCAGCAAGGCCGGCCGGCGCGCCACCCAGGCGTCCTCGCAGACCTCGACGGAAATCTTCGCACCGCGGTGTTCAAAGAGCAGCGGCCCGAAGGGCACGCTCTCACCGGACGGGGTGATGTACGCGCGGCGCTCCGTCTCGCGATCAGCGACGAACCAGCGCGGTTCGTAGTGCACGCCGTCGCCGGCCAGGTTGCGCTTCGGCACAATGCCGCGCACGCGTCCCTGATACACAAAGGCCGCGCAGTTGAAGATGCGATCGTCCCTTCGAACGGGGAGGCCGAGGACGATTACGCTCTGCGGCAGGATCTTTTCCGCTTCGGCGGCAATGTTTTGCAACGAAACAAAGGCGCGCCGGCTGAGGTCCGGGGAGTGAAAGGCATCTTCGCAGCCGTAGCCGGTGATGCTCATCTCCGGGAAGAGGACGGTATCCGGTCGTCCCGAAAAATCTTCGTTGCCCGCGGCCAGTTCGCGTAGCGCCGTGAGGATGCGCGCGGAGTTGCCGCTCCAATCCAGGGGCGTCTGATTCACGGCGGCGGTGGCGATGCGGTAGAGTTGCATAGGATTATAATTCAACCACCGAGGCACCGAGCGTGCCCCGGTGGTTATACTTTACACCCGCGCGGCGACATTGGCCAGAATCGCCGCGAGGATCTCGCGGCCGTCGGTCCCGCCCACCGCGGGATCCGTGGCACGTTCGGGGTGGGGCATCATGCCCAGCACCCGCCCGCTCGCGTCGCTCACACCGGCAATGTCGTCCACGCTGCCGTTCGGATTTTCGCCGGCGTAACGAAAGACGATCTGGTTGTTATCCTGAAGCGCCTTAAGGCCGTCTTCGTCGATGCGGTAGTTGCCTTCGCCGTGAGATACCGGGACGACGTACTCGCGACTCGCATTCAGATCCCGGGCGAAGGCGTTCTCTGGATTTGCGATGAGACGCACGTCTTTGCAGATGTGCTTGAGCGAAGTATTGCGAATGAGTGCGCCCGGTAGTAACTGCGTTTCGCAGAGAATTTGAAATCCGTTGCAGATGCCGAAGGCCGGTCCGCCGCGTTTGACGTGCTCGGCCAGGGATACCATGGCCGGCGCGACGCGGGCGATGGCCCCGGCGCGCAGATAATCACCGTAGCTGAAGCCGCCCGGCACTACCAGCACGTCGAAGTTTTCGTGAATGGGCTCGCGGTACCAGAGCAGACGCGCGTCCGCGCCGAAGAATTCTTTCAGAATATAGAGCATGTCCCGGTCGCAGTTCGATCCGGGAAAGGTGATGACGCCGGCCTTCGCTCCCATCTTCAGGCGGACTCCTGCGTGAGATCGTACTCGTAGGTTTCGATGACCGGATTCGCCAGCAGGGCGTTGCAGTAGTCGTCCACCTGCTTGCGGGCGCCGTCCTCGTTCGGGGCTTCCAGACGGACCTCGATGTACTTGCCGACGCGGACGTCCCGGGCTTCACCGTGACCGAGGTTGTGCAGGGCGTGGATGACCGCCTGTCCCTGGGGATCCAGGATGGACTCTTTGAGTTTGACGTAGACTTTTGCCAGATACGTGGATGACATAACGCCGGTCCAGACTGACGGCCCGGTGATCTGGTGCAAATCAAAAAAATGCACAGGAGTGAGCGAGGACGAGCGATCCGGGATTCCCCATCGTCTCAGTCTCCGGTGAATTCATCTTCCGATGGTACCACCCCGATATTAGAATCATGCAACGCATCTGGCCAGTGCTCATCCTCCTGTGCACGCTCTCGCTCCCGGCGGCGGACGCGCGCTTTCGGGATCGTTCGGACGGGACCGTACTGGATCTTCACAGCGGACTGGTGTGGATGAAGTGCGGCTTCGGCCAGGATTATACCGGGAGTCTGTGCAGCGGGCCGGCAGTGCGCATGACCTGGCATAACGCGAGTAAGGTTTGCGAAGAACTGGAATTCGCCGCCCGCGAATGGCGCCTGCCCGCACGCAACGAACTGAGATCGCTGATTGTCGTGCGCGAAGTGCGCCCGCATCTGAACATCGATGTCTTCGGTGCCTCGTATCCCTTTCGGTACTGGAGCGCGGATGCATTGACCGACCCGAAGGGCACCGCGGGCGAAGTTGTGAACTTTCTCGAGGCGACGACGTATGCCGACTTCGGCGGGAAGAACTACGTGCGCTGTGTGAGTGGTGGGGAAGATCTTTGAAATGGCTGCGGCCGGCCCGCCCGGGCGGCTAACTTGATCTCACCATCATCTAACTGATTACGAGTTTGCCATGGGGCGACTGAAGAAACAAATCCGCCGCCGAAGCGAGGATGCGTTCCCGCGGCCCCATCCTGTGTTCGGATTCCGTCACCGCATACATTAAAAAGAAATAGACAGCTTTGTCTATGTTGATTTGCTGTGGGTAGACCGACTTGTCTAAGTTGAGGGAGGCTGAATGAAACTGTACTATCATCCCAATTCCACGTATTCGCGCCGGGTGCGCATTCTCGGTGTCGAGAAGGCGATCTCCTTCGATGAGGAAGTCGTCGCCATGGAAAAGCTGGCCCATCGCAAGAAAGACTATCTGGCGGTAAACGCCTACGGTCGCGTCCCCGTTCTTGAGGACGGCGATCTACGTCTCTGTGAGTCTAACGTCATACTGGAGTATTTAGAAGAAACACATCCGGAACCCGGACTGATGCCGGCCGATCCCGCGTCCCGGGCGCGCGTGCGCCGACACATGCATCTCTGTGACCTGGAATTCGCGCGGCACGTGAGTACGATCGTATTTCCGAAGCGTTTTCTTCCGGAAGATCGCTGGAACAGGGACGACATGCAGGCCGCCGCGAAGAGCATCAAACGACACTTCAAGATCCTCACGGAAGAACTCGCCGATCGGCCGTTTTTGCACGGCGACGCGTTCAGCCTGGCCGATGTCAGCTATATGCCGTTCCTGCACTTTCACGCCATCCTGGACGTGGACGTTCCCGCGAACATTCAGGCCTGGGCCGGGCGCCTGTCCGAACGTAAGAGCGCGCAAGAGACCGTGCCCGAAAGATAGGGTTTTCGTACTATTACGGCGGGCCGGGTAGCAGTCCGTGGCCTGGACTGCCAGAAAATCCGCTGCGCATAGTTACTGCGCAGGGAGCGAGTGATGTACGCAAAATGCGCCGTTTCTTGTTGACGCCGCCGAACGCGGGCTTATGATTTTCGTCTAAAAAATCGATAAGAAACTTAGAGTTTCTCAAGACGCTGTTAGCGTCCGCTTCCACTACCCGGTCGGGCATGTTTTTTGCTCTGATTACGCAGCAAACACCCGGACGTTTTTCAGGAGGGTACCATGAGCATCGATTCGCATTCCGCGAGAGGCGCCGACCACTGGAGTCGGACGTTTCGTTTTCACGTCCTGGGCCTGGAGTTTTTCCTGGCCGCTCCCGGAACATTCACGGCCGGGGTTCGTCGGCACATGTCCGCCGAAAACACGGTTTACCTGGCCGGCATGATCGCCCGGGAAACCGACTCCGCCTACCTGGAACAAATCCGGACTTACCTGGTGGAGGACCCGGAGGCCATGGATCAGACCGTGCGCCGTCACGATCCCTATCTCGGTCACAACGCGCCGTTGGTTACGATCTCGCGCATTAACGCGGAGCACCTTACGTTGCAATTTGCCGGCGAACGCGGCGACGGCAGCCTCACCGACGTCGTCCATCTTATGGTGCCGGCGAAGTACTTCGGCATTGCCTCGTACTATTCCTTGCAGGCCGGCAATCACGCCTTCGCGCGTATTTTCGATTTCTTTCGAAACCATCTTTCGATGATCGTGGACGTGCTCGCCGGTTACCTGGACTACCTGGAAGAGCGCGCCGGTGTGTTGCCGGAGGAAATTCCCGTGGCGGTCTGGGAACGCCTGGGCATGGACTCCAACGAACGCAATCGCCGCAAAGAATTCTGGGAGGCCGCGGGTATCAATACTTCCCGGAAGAATCGTCTGATCCCGCTCGAGTTGCGGGAGATGCTGAACTATACGCAGCCGAATTAATTACAGTCCGGCACCGAAGATTCCTGAGAGAGCATGATGACTACCAGGATGGCCGACACGATAAACAATCGAAGCGACATGGCTGCGTACCGTAGATTCGCCGGGGTGTCATTTTACAAACGGAAAACGTCGCTCATTTACGGACGACGGCCATATTCTCGAACTCCATCGAAGACGTGAACTTCTTGTACATGATCAGCGGTACGTAGACCGTGCCGCGGGCAAATCCGCTTTGAAACAGGGGCGCGCCTTCCGGCGTGTTCACGAAGTGAAAGTCGAACTCGAAATCCTGTAGGCCGAACTGCAACGACGCGAACGTGCCTTTCATGTACACGAGATTGAGATCGTCTTTCGTAAAGAACATGTCGCCCCGGAAGTAGCGCCGCCCGTTGCGCTTCGGCATGATGTGCAGGCGCCAGCACGGCGTGCCGCGAATCTTACGCGAACCCACGAGGCGAATGTTGTAGCGTTCCGCGCCGCGTTCGTCGAAGACCGGATGGGGCGGAGCCAGTTCGTAGTTCTCGAAGCTTGCCGGCGACTGCTCAACGCCGTCGAGGACGTAGCGCGTAATGTTGACGTAGGGCATGCCGTCATAGTAGTCGATGCGTTCAGCGGAGAGTTCGATCTTCTGCAACAATTCACCGCTCTTCGCATCGTAAGTGCGGATCGCCGAATGTCTTCGCGATCGCACTCCGGCAAACCTGGTATACGTTGCATGTCCCTTGCGCCGGATCTCTGCCAGAATGCGGGCCTCTTCCTCGGCCGCGGGCAGGGCGCGGACGGAGGCGAGGCCCAGTTGTTGGGGCATCACATCGCGCGGAGCGAAGATGACGATCCATGCGCTCAACATGACGAACGTGTGAAGGCGTAACCTCCGTGAAAAAGAACTCAGGGGAGTGATTTTGCAGATCGGCATGGCGCCGCGAACTTGAACACAGTGTCTAAAATCGCAAGAAAATATTATGTCGCATGAGGACGGAACCATTACACAGAAATAAAACGATTGTCATTGCGTCGTCACGCCCGGAGCGTAGCGGCATGTCCGTGCAATTTCACGATCACTTCTCCGGACACGCCGGCGATTATGCGAAGTTTCGCCCGGACTATCCGGAGCAGTTGTTCGAGATCATTGCTTCGTTGCTGCCGACCGCGGAACGTAAGCGCGCCTGGGACTGCGGCACCGGAAACGGCCAGGCGGCCCGGGGGCTGGCGCCGTACTTCGAACGCGTCATCGCCAGCGACCCGAGTGCGCAGCAAATCAAACAGGCCGAGCCCCACGATTCCATCGAGTACCATGTGTGGCCGGCGGAACGTTCCGAACTCGACGATGACAGCGTGGACCTCGTGACCGTGGCGCAGGCCCTCCACTGGTTCGACCACGACGCGTTTTATAAAGAAGTACAGCGGGTCACGCGTCCCGGTGGCATTATCGCTTGCTGGGGCTACGGCATCCAGGGCGTCGGCGCGGGCCTCGATCCCATCCTCACGCATTACTACCGGCGCGTGGTCGGCCCGTACTGGCCCAAAGAACGCGCTCACATCGATGCGAACTACGGCGATATTCCGTTCCCTTTCGATCCGTTGCCCGTGCCGCCCATGCGCATGGAGCGGGAAATGAATTATCACGAATTCCTGGGTTACCTGGGAACCTGGTCGGCCACGCGGCGCTACATGAAGGATCGCGGCGAAGACCCCATGGATCGCATCCGGGAAGATTTGCTGCGCGGCTGGGGCAATCCCGAACAGCGTCGAGTCGTAAGCTGGTCTCTGTTTATGAAATTCGGCCGCGTGTCTTGAACATTTGCCATGGCTCAGCTCGGGGAAATTCTGGTTCGTCACGGTGTCATTAGCCGGGACCAATTGATCGAAGCGTTGTACACGCAGCGGCGCATGAATGCGAACGCGTCTTTGTTGTCCGCGGCCGAGAAATACCTGGAAGCCGCCGAGCTCGAACGCATCATCGATCACCAACTCCACCGGGGACTAACTTTCGAAGAAGCAATATTAGATCTTGACGTGCTTTCGAAAAAACGCGTATCGGAACTGCACCGGGAGCGCAAAGAGTTCCGCGTGCCGCTCGGAGAAATCCTGCGCCGCCGCGGCTTCCTTGATGTCGCGGAGCTGAACCGCTGGATCGAACGCTACGAAAACGAACGGGATGCCCGGGAAAATCCGGAACACCTGGCCGCGATGCTCCGCAGCATCGAAATCTTTGCAAAACTGGATGAAGCGTGCCGCCTGGAATTGTCTCAGAACGCCCACTGGAAATACTACGAGGCCGGGGATCTCATCTATGAAGAAGGCGATCCCGGCGATGCGATCTACGTTGTGGAATACGGCCTGGTCCGACTGACGACCCACGGCGCCCTGCACGACTCTCTGGAACTCGGCAGCGCGCGTTCCGGCGATCACTTCGGTTTGCCGGGGGCCCTGAGCGGACAGGATCGACTCGAACATGCGCAGGCACTCGTAAAGACCCGCTGCATTCGCATTATGGCGGAGGACCTGCAGGCCGTTCTCAGGCAACAACCCGAGGCGGCCGTGAGTGCGGCGGAACTGCTCGGCCGGGATGTGCGTCATTACTTCGGCGGCATTCAGTCGAACGACATCCTCGTCGATACGAACGTCTACACCCTCGTTTACGATAGTGTGCCGGACCACGACATTCTCAACGCACTCTTACAAGAACTTCGAGTGCAGCTTGAGGGTTCGGTGCAATTGTTGCATAATCATCCCGACCTGGAACTCCCCTATTTCTCGGCCGAAGCCGGCTACGCCATGTTTGTTCCCCGTCTTTCTACGGCGGCGCACTTTCCACAGATCGTTCGTTGGATTCACGAGGAAAGCCGGCACATCGATCACCTGGTGTTTTTGATTTTTCCGGCGCAGTTCACACATACGGCGGAGGCCGCGGAACTGCTGACATTGCTGACAGCGAACAGCCGACGTACGCTGACGCTCACGAATTCAGTCAGGCCGTACTTCAACAACCTGCGCGGAGAACGTGATCGCGTGCAACTCCTGGTCGGCGATGACGTAGAACGTGATCGGGCGACCTATCTGGAATTATTGCACGTTTGTCCGGAAAGTCTCGCGCATATTAGCTTTAATAAAAAGTATCTTAACGAAACAGCCCGGCGAACCGTCTCCGGATTCCTGGGCCGGGAGATCGCCCTCGTGCTCGGCGGCGGCGGCGCCAAAGGGGCCGCGCACATCGGTGTCCTCGAAGTACTGGAGCGCGAAGGCATTGCGGTCGATCTGGGACTCGGCAGTAGTTCCGGTTGCGTCGTGGGCAGTCTCTGGGCGTACGGTTACGAACTCGACGAACTTCGCGAACGTTATGTGAAGGACCTGGGCAACCGCAGGGTTCGCTTTCCGGATTGGACTCTGCCTTTGCGCGGATCTCTGGCAAAAGGAGACGTGGGTCGCAAGTTTCTCTTAAAGCACATCGGGGAGATGTTTACGTTCGAGGGGCGGCGGCCGTTTCTGCCGGTATCCGTGGATCTCAAGCAGGGCGGTGATGTCGTTGTGCGCGGTTGTGAAATGTGGCGAGCCGCCTTCGCCTCCCAGGCCATTCCCGGACTACTACCCCTGGTCGAACACGACGGCATGATTCTCTCGGACGGTGCTCTGGGAAACAACGTGCCGTCGTCCCAGGCGCGTCGTTTCGGAGCGGACTTTGTAATCAGCGTAAACATCAGTCCCACACCCGCCGCGACTTCATTCAATCCGAAGTCCGTCGGCTCAAACATGTTGCGCGCCGTAGAAGTCATGATGCACCAGTCCACGTCCCGGCATCAGGATTTCACGGACGTCGAGATTCGGCCGCGGGTCTTCGAATACGGTATGTTCGATTTCGAGAAAACGGAGCTATTCATGGAACTCGGCCGGCGCGCCGCGGAAGAAAAGCTGCCCGAGCTGCGATTGCTTCTGGACCGACGTAAGACGATCACGCAACATTAAGTACTTGCGAATCACGGGCGCGGGCGTTGAATAATGCCATGACTTCCAGCGAAGTAAGGGGCGGAGCGGGCCGGGCCGCGTTGGTAACCGGCGGCGCGGTTCGTCTCGGTAGAGCTTTCAGCCTGGCCCTGGGACGAGCCGGCTACGACGTCGCGATCCATTACAACAGCAGCGCCGGGGCCGCCGAGGAAACCGCCCAGGAAATTCGGAACCTCGGTCGCCGGAGTTACAGTTTCGCCTGCGACTTCAGCGTGGCCGGAGAGCGCGACTTTGACGCCCTCCTGGATCGCGTGCTTAAAAAGCTCCCGAATTTCGACGTGCTCGTAAACAGCGCTTCGGTCTACGAACAGGGCGCCATAAAAAAGGTCGGTGCCGAAATCCTGGACCGCCAGTTCGCCGTTAACTTTCGCGCGCCGTATCTTATGACCCGTGCCTTCGCGGCGCGCATCGGCCGGGGAGACGTCGTCAACATCCTCGACAACAAGATTGCGTTTCATCAGTACCAGTACTCGGCGTATCTGCTTTCGAAAAAAGCCCTCGCCGATTTTACGAAGCTGGCCGCCGCCGAGTTCGCTCCGGAAATTCGCGTGAACGGCGTGGCCCCGGGCGTGGTCATGCCCATGGACAGTCGTACGTCGGACTATCTCGACTGGCGCGTGCAGGGCATACCGCTCGGTCGCCAGGGCAGCGCGGACGAAGTCACCGCCGCATTGTTGTATGCCCTCGATAACCGTTTCGTCACGGGACAGATACTCTTTGCGGACGGTGGTGAATCCCTGGGCGATCCCGGGCGCAACGCCGGCAATTTTCAGGACGGGGCGGGGCCATGACCTCGCCGGGTCATCGCGTGGTGCTCTCCGTGGGCTCGAACATCGATCCGGAGCGGAACGTCGAGCGTGCCGCGGAGATCCTGGATGCGGATCACGGCCTGGTCGCGCGTTCGCAATTTATCGTCACCGCTCCGGATGGTTACCAGGATCAGGACGATTTTCTAAACGGCGCCTTTCTCGTGGAGACACAACTGAATTTCGACGCGTTCAATGCGTACTTGAAAGATGTCGAAAAAAAACTCGGCCGGGTGAAGGGTCCGATCAAGTCCGGTCCGCGGACCATGGACCTGGACATCATCATCTGGGACAGCAGCATCGTTCGGGATGAGTACTATACCAAAGACTACACCCGTATCCCGGTGGACGAGATCCTGCATGAGCACGGCATTGAGGTCCGCCAGGAATCTTAATCTATCTCGCTAAGATGTTAGCCGCCAAGAACCAGTCCACGAACGTGTTTTCCGAAGGTTTCGTAGGAAAGGCGCGTGGCGCCGGGCACATCCGTCTCTACCGCGTAGTCGAAAGAATTCGGATCCGACAGGGGCACCGAGTAGACCGGGCAGCCGGAGTTCTGTAACTGTTCTACGATTGCTTCCTGGCCGGCAGGGGCGTAGACAGCGAGGGCCTTGCCTTCGACGCCGGTACGGAGAATCGCGTGGAGTTTGACATCGTCCTTGAGTCGGGGAAGGGCATCGGCGGACAGAAGGATGCGCAGTGCCGGAGATTTACGTTGCACGGGGAACCTCGTTAAGATAAAGCCGTTTCAATACGACGCTCAATTTCACGATAGAGTTGCACGGTTTTTTCGATTACCGGTGCCGGCAAGGCCGGCGGTGGTGGTTGTTTGTTCCAATCACTCTGTTCTAAGTAGTCACGCACGAACTGTTTGTCGTAGCCGGGCGGCGATGTCCCGATGCTGTAAGTGTCGGCGTTCCAGTAGCGGCTCGAGTCCGGCGTGAGCGCCTCGTCGATCAATACGATCTCGCCGTCCAGCAGGCCGAACTCGAACTTCGTGTCACAGAGTAGAATGTTCTGCGCGGCCATTTTTTCGGAGGCGAAACGGAAGATGGCCAGCGAGATTGTTGCCAGGCGTTCGGTCAGTTCTGAACCCACTGCGTTGCGCATTGTTTCTACAGTTACGTTCTCGTCGTGATTGCCGATCTCGGCCTTCGTCGCCGGCGTAAAGATGGGCTCCGGCAGTTGTTCCGCCTGCCGCAGGCCGGTCGGAAGCGTGTGTCCGCACACCGCTCCGTTCCGCTGATAATCCTTCCAGCCGGAACCGGCCAGATAACCCCGCACCACACATTCGAAGTCG
This sequence comes from Leptonemataceae bacterium, assembly GCA_965227295.1. Taxonomy (GTDB): domain Bacteria; phylum Spirochaetota; class Leptospiria; order Leptospirales; family Leptonemataceae; genus JANSYA01. The sequence goes on from OZ245742.1 coordinate 3,796,979, forward strand.
ATGCGTTCCGTGCGCCGGACATGCACCGAACGTCCGGCCAGGTCCGGATGATTGCGAAAAGGATCCGGGAACGCGGCAACGTCGCCGGTGATCAGATGATCGCGAAAACGCAACTCGTCCATGAGCCCGGAGGAACGCAGGGCCTCGAACCAACGTGTGGAGATCGCATTCAGGATGCGTCCCTTTTCCGGCACCGGTTCGCGAAAGACGACATCGAAGGCGGAAAGGCGATCGCTGGCGGCGATGATCATGGACTGCTCGTCCACGGCGTAGAGATCGCGGACCTTGCCGCGGTAGAAGGGTTCGGGAAGTTGCATGGGCTGTTAACTTTACTTGATGAAAGATTAGATCATGAAGTGTCTTGTGGGATCGGGCTGGGCCTCCAGGAATTTCCGGCGGGTGCTGTTGACGCGCCGCGCCGTGGCGAGCAGGCTGAATTCGGCGCCGTCCGTACTCATAGTGCCGGGGCACTCTTTCGCCGTGGCTTCCAGCCCGGAGCGATCGGCGAACGTGGACGGCCAGAACGGGAACGAGCGACATTGGAGGGGGCGTACCGGGTAAATCGTGCAGCGATTGTCGTTGCCCAGGAATCGACAGGCCCCCGCGGTACGATGCACGAGATAACCGTTCTCTTCGCCCTGAACGACGAGTCGCCGCAGACGGGCCTGTTCTTCGCCGCGTAGCTCTAAATAGCGGAACACGGCGTTCAGCTCGTCCGGGGTAAAAAAAACGCTTCCGGGGCCGCGGCAGCAGTTCCCGCAGCTTGTGCAGCGAAAGCGAAAGGCCTCGCCGTCCACCACGTGCCGCAGCTCTCTCGCCGTCCGATCACGAAAGAGAGGATCGTCCACGCGAACTTGTCTCGCAGCCGCCGTCATGCTGCAAGTGTTTCTCGAACGCGGGTCGCCGGGGGATTTTTTCCGGAATTCGCTCATGAAAATGTCCGATTCGGGCGAATCATGGAATGATGAACCTCTTTGGTGCAACTCTGGGCGGCATGCGGACCGCCGTGATTGAGCAGGGCGCAGGCGCCGCTGACAGCATTGCGCAGGGCATGCAGAATGTCTCCACCGCCGGCCTGGCCGGCAGTACCGGCGCAAGTTTTCTGAGTCATCTCCAGCAGTCGGCGGCCCCGGCGCAAAAGCCCCCGGAGAAACCGGCGGAACGTGCGCCGGAAGAAGTGCCGGACGATCGCAAAGCGGATAACGCGCAGGACCGCCGCAGCGAAGAGAGCCGTCGTTCGGACGAACAGGCGCCGGGCACCGACCAGGCCCGTGATGATCGCGAAGTGCGTGATGCTCGCGAGGCGCGTGAAAATCGTGAAGCCCGTGAAAATCGCGAGGCACGTGAAAATCGTGAAGCCCGTGAGGAGCGCCGGACAGAAGAGAAGGCCGGTGATTCCGAATCCCGGAAGGCCGGAGAGCAGCAGGACGAGCAACGAGCGGTCGCCGAAGAACGGTCGGACCGACGCAATCATAAGAACGAAGACGAAGCGACGCCGGCGAAGGACGCCTCTGTCCAGCAGGATGGAAATGACGGTCGCAAGAAGTCCGTACGAGTCGCCGAAGATGCTCAGGACGCTCCGAAGGTCGTAAAGAACGAAGATCAACCGGCGGCGCAGGCTCCGAAGCAGGACGACGGCAAGGTGCTCCTTCGCATGCGCGGTCGTATGGCCGGTGAAGAGCAGAACGCGGAACCACACAACGAAAAAGCCGGTCGCGCAAAAGAAGGCGAGGCGGGTCTTGCGCCCGCGGCCAAAGACGTACCGACTGCCACCGCACCGAATCAGCGCGAGAAGATTCTGGACGCCGTGAAGGCCGAGCTCGCCGCAAAAACGGAACGCGAGCAGGCCGGCAAACAAGAACGGGCCGGCGAAGAGCGCAAAGCCGACACATCGCGGCGCGAACGCATTGAGCTCGACCCGACTAAGTGGAACATTCACGGACGCGTGCAACGCGAAGGCAATACGTCGAATCAGAACGGTAGTACGATCGAAGCGCGCCTTGAAGCCATGATGCGCGAGTATGCCGGCAAAGCAGCGAACGCAAACTCCAAATCGAAGGGAGAAGGCCGCGGGGATCGTGAAGGCGGCGAACAATCGAATCGCGGCGGCAGCCCGGTGCGGGCGAACATCAACGATCTCGGCACTTTTGCCAACGCCGTGAACGCCGACGCCACGGACGCTTTGAGCGCGAGCCGGCAAAAAGAACAACTCGTCCAGGATAACCGGCGGCTGTTCAACGAACTCGTACAAAAAGCGAAAGTCAACGTGCAGGCCAACGGCAACTCCACGGCGAGCATCCGCATGAATCCGGAGGCCCTGGGGCGCATGACTTTGAACTTAGAAGTGCATCGCAATCAGGTACACGCCCGCATCGTAGTCGAGACAGACGCCGCGCGCAAGATGCTGATGGACGAGATGGATCACCTGCGCCAGGAACTGGGTCGCCAGGGCATCCAGGTGGAGAGCCTGAGCATCCGCGTGCGGGAGCCGGGTTCATCGCAGTTCGGCAGCATGCAGGGTGACGGTCAACGTCACGGCGGCGAAAGCATCGACGCCCGTTCCGGTGACAGCTCCGGGGATCGAGCACAGGACCGCGAAGAAAGCGGTAGTGACGATGTGAGCTTACGCCGGGAACAGGCCGCCGGGGACTACGACGAGCACGGTTCGGTAACGTCCGATGTGCGTGCGCGCCTGGAAGACCTGGCCGTAAATATCAGCGTATAACTATTACTGAAACAAATTTAGCAGGCTACACGATATGCCCGAAAACACGATTCTCAGCACAGAACAGGCCCGGCAGAACTACCTGGGCCAGGACCGTTCCGTTAATCTCCAGAAAAACCTGGACGAACAAAAGAAGGTCCAGGAGAGCGGCCTGCAGGACATCGAGATCCGCAAGACGGCGAAGAACCTCGGCAAAGATGACTTCCTGCAACTGTTGATCACGCAGTTGACCTATCAGGATCCGACGTCTCCGGTAAAGGATCAGCAGTTCATCGCGCAGATGGCGCAGTTTTCCTCTCTCGAACAGATGCAGAACATGGCCACGGCCGTGAACCGCATGGCCGATCGCCAGGGGCAAAATCTCATCGGCAAGTTTATCGTCGGTAAAGATTACGTTACCGGCGACCAGGTCTCCGGCGTTGCCGGTGCTTTCTTCTTTGATGATCAGGGCGACGCCTTCTTGAAAGTGGGCGGCCGGGCTATGTCCGTGAAGGACGTCGTGCTCGTCGGCGATCCTTCGCAATTCAAGAAAGAGGTCGGTGGAACCGGCGAAGCCCCGGCAGCGAACAATGCGGCGAAGACGCAGACCGGTTCCGGCTGGGCTCCCGCCGCGGAAGCCGCGGAGCAGCAGCCTGGGGCGGAGCCGGAACAAAAGCAAACCGAGCAGAAAAAAGCCGCCGCCGGTACGGCCTACGAAAGGAACCTGGCCCCCGCAATGAACGACGGCGGTGCGGAAAAAGCCGCTCCCGGCGGGACGGAAAGGCAATAACAATCGTAAAGATTATCGAAATAATCCCGAACCTATAAACACAAACACACGAATGTCGGTCACACAAGAATTTTCAAAGAGCACACAGGGGTACCTTAAGTTATGATGCGATCGCTTTATTCCGGCGTTTCCGGTCTGAAAAACCACCAGACCCGCATGGACGTAATCGGAAACAACGTTTCGAACGTGAACACGCACGGCTTCAAGATGGAGCGCGTTACGTTCATGGATATGATTTCCCAGTCGATGGCCGGCGCTTCCGAGCCCCGGGAAAACATCGGCGGGATCAACCCGCAGCAGGTCGGCCTGGGGATGATGGTCGCTTCGATCGACAAGATCATGACCCAGGGCTCGCTGCAAACCACCGGCAAGAACACCGACGTCGCGGTGTCCGGCGACGGTTTTTTCATTATCAAAGACGGCGACAAGGAGTTCTACACTCGCGCCGGCCAATTCAACGTGGACCGCGACGGTTTCTATGTGCATCCCGGCACCGGCCTGCGTGTACAGGGCTGGAACGCTCGTGACGACGAGGACGGCAACAAGTTCATTAACTCCTCCTCGTCGTTGGAAAGCATTCGCATCCCCATCTACTCCAAGAAGCCTGCTAAGGCAACCCAGGAAGTAGTTTACGAATCAAACTTAAACCAGAGCGTGGAAGCGGTGCCGCCGGACGCCACTGAAGAAGACATTCAGCGTTATCTCACGGGCCCCATGCGGGACCGCCGCGGCCACGTGACGACCATCAACGTCTACGATCCCCAGGGCAACGAACACGAACTGCGCCTGGAGATGTACAAAACCGGTGAAAACCGCTGGCAGGTCCGCACCTCGATGGAAGACGCCACGAACGTATCGGCGAACGTGATCGGCCCGGGCGGTCAGGACACGGCCATCGGCGGCAGCAACACCTTCGAGATGGGCTTTACCTCGGACGGCCGCATCATCTCGGTCTCCGACGGCGTGGACACCGCGAACAGTGGACAGCTCGACGTGCAGCTCTCGTTCCGTATTGCCGGTAACCCGGAGACTCAGACCGTGCGCCTGAACATGGGCGAAGCCGGCGCGATGGAAGGCGTTACACAGTTCGCCTCGGACTTCACGACCCGCGCGCGTTCGCAAGACGGTTATCCCATGGGATACCTGGAGAGCTTCGCCATCGATAACACGGGCACGATCACCGGCACGTACTCCAACGGTGTGAAGGAACCCCTGGCGCGCATAGCGCTCGCGAACTTCACGAACCCGGCCGGTCTTACGAAAGAGGGCGAAACGAAGTTCAGCTACTCCATCAACTCAGGCGACCCGATCATCGGCGAAGCCGGAGTCGCCGGCCGCGGCAAGATCAACGCCGGCCTGCTGGAGATGTCGAACGTCGACCTCGCCGAGCAGTTCACCGACATGATCGTCACGCAACGCGGCTTCCAGGCCAACTCCCGGACGATCACGACGAGTGATCAGATGATCCAGGAAGTGCTGGGACTCAAACGATAAGTTAACGTAACTTAGCTACCCATCGGAAACGGGGAGTGCTTTGGTCGAAAAGATCAGGCGCTTCCCGTTTTTTCGTTGGTGGTTTTGTCCCATTCGTAACTTTCGAGATTCTACTTTCGCCCACTTTGATTTAAGCTTTTCCATTTGGGCGTTCCCCTCCGCGCTTCGCGCTTAGAGGGGAGCAACTGCCGCAGCCCCGACCAGCGGGGCTTTGGCGGTCGCGCTTTCCGGGACTCCGCTTTCGCTACGGTCTCAGCCGCTCCGCGTCTGAGACTGGCCCTTCGGGCCATCCCTCCAATCGCTAACGCAAGAACCGCGCCCACCCACCACCTTGAATCCTCTCTTCCTCGGTGGTAAAATCCGATCTCACGACCGCACAAAAAAACCCCGGGACTCTCGCATCCCGGGGTTCGTTTTTGAACTGCTAAACTGGAGGAGTGGAGATCAGCTCACCTGCGGTCCGTGAGCCGTGAAATCGAATTCGCTGCCGCCGCCCACGTACTGAGCGAAGTTCTTCACGAACATGCCGGCCAGCTTCTTCGCCTGGGCTTCGTAATCGTCGCGGCTGGACCATGATTCCCACGGATGCAGGAGGTCTTTCGCCACGTCGCCCATTTTGTCCGGAACGCTCAGATTCAGAACTGCATGGTGCGTATACTGGTCGTGATCCAGGGAACCGTCGAAGATGCCGTCGATAATGGAACGCGTGAGTTTGATCTTCATGCGGTTGCCGACGCCGTACGGGCCGCCGGCCCAGCCCGTGTTCACGAGATAAGCCTTAACATTGTGCTTCTTCATTTTTTCGCCGAGGAGGCGGGCGTACTTCGTCGGGTGCAGCGTCATGAACGCCGCGCCGAAGCAGGCCGAGAACGTCGCCGTCGGTTCGGTAACACCGCGCTCGGTGCCGGCCACTTTGGCCGTATAGCCGGAGAGAAAGTGATACATCGCCTGTTCCGGGCTGAGCCGTGCCACCGCCGGCAGAACGCCGAAGGCATCGCAGGTCAGGAAGATGATGTTTTCCGGATGACCGGCCACGCCGCTTTCAATGCGGTTGGGAATGTGGAAGATGGGATAGCTGACACGGGTGTTCTCGGTCTTCGCATTGGAAGAGTAGTCCACCGCACCGTCGCCGCCGACGACCACGTTTTCGAGGAGTGCGTCTTTCTTGATGGCGTTATAGATGAGCGGTTCATCGTCCGGGTTCAGGTTGATCACTTTTGCATAGCAACCGCCTTCAAGGTTCCAGATACCTTCGTCGTCCCAGCCGTGCTCGTCGTCGCCGATGAGCGGGCGCTTGGGATCGGTGGAGAGGGTGGTCTTGCCGGTGCCGGAGAGACCGAAGAACAGTGCGGCATCGCCCTTGTCTTTGCCGACGTTGGCCGAGCAGTGCATCGTGAGGATGCCTTCCAGGGGCTTGTAGTAGTTCATTACGGAGAAGATGCCTTTCTTCATTTCCCCGCCGTACTCGGTGCCGCCGATGATGGCGATGCGTTTTGCCAGGTGAAAGAGTACGAAGACTTCGGAGTTGAGGCCGTGCTTTTGCCAGTCCTCGTTCTTCAGGCCGGAAGCGTTCAGGATGGTGAAGTCCGGTTCGAAGTTGGCGAGCTCGCTTTCTTGCGGGCGGATAAACATGTTCGTGCAGAAGTGATGCTGCCAGGCGCGTTCGGATACTACGCGCAGAGAGAGGCGGGTGCTCTTGCGCGCACCGGCGAAGCCGTCGAATACGTAGAGCGGTTTGCCGGAGAGGTGGCCGAGGACCTTGCCGTAGAGTTCGTCGAAGACTTCTTCGGAGCAGGACTTGTTAATGTCACCCCACCAGAGGTTTTCTTTGCTGGACGGCTCTTCTACGAAGAATTTGTCCTTCGGGGAGCGGCCGGTGAAAATACCGGTGTCCACGGTCATGGCGCCCTGCGCGGTCAGCGATGTTTCGCCGTTTTTCTTTTCATGTTCGAAAATGTCGTCGTAGCTCAAGTTGTGATACACAACCGGAGTGTTTTGAATTCCCGAGATTTGAATCTCCGTAGTTTTCATGAATGTACCTCGAAGTATTCCGGCCCGAACGCAGCGAACGCACACAGGGAACCGGGATGAGCAGGGTACGGCGGAAGTGTACCCTGTCAACTTCAATATAGCACGTTAACGCCGTATGGAGCCACCCACGGGCAGAACGTGGATGGAATTTTTTTCCAGGCCGCGGAGGGCCGCGAGTTCCGGCAGGATGCGTGCCGGTTCGTGCACCGCTTCGTCGGCGAGGTCGAAGCAGCCCCAGTGAATGCCCAGCATGCGATCGGCCTCCAGGTCGAGGAAGGCCTGCAGGGATTCGGCGGGGTCCACGTGGATTTCTTTCATGAGCCAGCGGGGCATGTAAGAACCGATCGGGATCAGGGCCACGTCCATCGGTCCCAGGACGGCGCGGATTTCTTTAAAGTGCGGGCCGTAGCCGGAGTCTCCGGCGAAGTAGATATGCGTACCGATTGAGCGATCCGCGACGCTCCAACTGCACCAGAGCGAACGATCCCGGTCAAACGCACCCCGGCCGGAAAAATGCTTCGCCGGCAGGCAATGGAAGGCCAGTTCCTCAAGCTCAATGAACTGCCACCAATCGAACTCGCAGACCCGGGTGAGACCCTCGGCCCGCAGCGGCGCCTCAAGGCCCAGCGGTACGAGAAAGCGCGGTCGGAAGCGGTGTTCCAGGCGGAGGAGCGAGGGCATGTCCAGGTGGTCGTAATGATCGTGCGAGATCAGGACGACGTCCACCCGGGGTAGGTCTTCGATTTCGATGGGCACGTCGTGCAGTCGACTGAGGCCGATGCCAGGAACCGGCCCGATGCGCTTGCTGAAGACCGGGTCCGTTAGGATGGTCCGCCGGCCGGAGCGGATCAGGGCTGTGGCGTGGCCGAGCCAGGTGACCTCGTACCGGTTTACCGTTCTCTGGAGCTGTTGCGGGTCGATCGGTTTCACCGGCGTGGGGTCGAAGCCCGGGAAACGAAACAGGCGGCCGGCAATCCACAGCGCGGTCTTCCATGCGGGGGGCTGCGGAACCTGCGGACCCCACGGGTTCCGATAACCGCCCTCGGACCGGTGATGGGACGTAGAATAACGGTCGTGATTGCGAATCTGGTTTTTAGGATCGATGACTGACGCTTTCATTAGCGGTTCCCGCTTTTCATACTGATGATACTACAACTGTACGGGCGGATTGTTGCGTAAATTTGACGCTCCTGAGAAGAGTTTTGTGCGCCGCAAAAAGAGTCTAGCGTGTTTTTTTCTGAAACTGTGAATTTTATGTCTCAAATGAACGCTGTTTTGCACAGGATTTCGCGTTTCCCGGAGTCGGAGTTCCTACAAAAATTGCGAAAACTCCCGCGGATCGGCGAAGAGCAGCGCACCAGGGTGTCAGTTTCTGATGAGACATAACACGTTTCACGGGAAACCGAAACAAAGCGCGAACCCGCACCCGCTCCGCCCCGCGAATTGAGCGGGGCTCCGGGGTGCGGGTTCGCTTGCGGGATCTTTACGAAGAAGACACCCGCTCCGCCCCGCGGATAGAGCGGGGCTCCGGGGTGCGGATTCGCTTGCGGGATCTTTACGACGAAGACGCCGTTCCGGTCCGCCTTACCATGCTCCCCGGCATGACCTCCGTTCGTCAGCTGGAACCAGTTGTGACCATAAAAGTGCGAATCGAAACTGGCCTCAACTTACACCACGATTCGGGGCGTGCTCGAACGAACAAAAGGTTCGGCGAATTCAGCGCAAGTCGACCTGAACCACGTCCACCATGTTCTCGAGTTTGCCGAGTTCGGCCAGAGCGGTTTTGTCGAGGGGTTCGTCGGTGGTGACGACGCAGTAGGCCGTGCCGCCTTTCTGGTCGCGGCTGAGTTCCAGGTGGGCGATGTTGACCTTGTGGTTTCCCAGGAAACCACCGATGTTGCCGATCATGCCGGGGAGGTCGCGGTTCTTCAGGACCACGAGAATGCCCTCGGGCTTGAACTCCAGGGGCAGGCCGAACATGGAATAAACCATCGGCTCGTTCTTGATCGCCGTGTAGCTGAGTTCGACTTTGTCGCCGTTGTTGGACTGGAACGTTACGCGCACGAAGCTGGAGAATCCTTTCGCTTCGGCGGTGTTGTTCTCGTTTACATTAATGCCGCGTTCTTTCGCGAGCACCGGGGCGTTGACGATGTTGACCTCGTCGCCCAGGGCCAGGGAAAGTGCGCCGGCGAGAACGGCCGTGGTCACCGGCTCGGTCATGAACTTCGAAATCTCACCACAATACTCAATGTGAATCGATTGCGGATCGCCTTTGACCAGGTGGCCGAGCAAACGTCCAATGGGCCCGCCGCCGGCGTAGTAGGGCTTCAGGAAGTCCATGGAATCCGGATCCACCGTCGGGAAGTTCAACGCGTTGCGGGCGACGCCTTTGCCGAAGTAATCGATCAATTCGTCGACGGTTTCCATGGCCACGGCGAACTCGGCGTCCCCCGTGGAAGCGCCGAGGTGCGGCGTGAGAATGGCGTTGTTGAATTTCGTGAGCGCGTGGCCTTCGGGTAGCGGCTCCTGGGTAAAAACGTCCAGTGCCACGGAGCCGATCTTGCCGGACTCAAGGCCCTCCACCAGGGCGTCCTCGTTGTAGATGCCGCCGCGGGCGCAGTTGATGAGACGCACGCCGTCTTTGAGGTCTTTCAGGTTGTCCTTATTTACGAGATCGCGGGTGCTGTCGGTGAGCGGCGTGTGTACTGTAATGAAGTCGGCCTCGCGAATGATGTCTTCCACCTTCACGATGTCGATCTCCAGGCTGGCCAGGTTCGAGGCCTGGATGTAAGGATCAAAACCGAGTACGCGCATTTGCAGACCGCGGGCGCGCTTCACGACTTCTTTGCCGATGCGGCCGAGGCCGATCACACCGAGGGTTTTGCCGGTGAGCTCGACGCCTTTGAACTTCTTTTTCTCCCACTTGCCGGCGTGCATGGACTCGTTCGCCTGGGGCGTGAGTCGCGCGGAAGCGAACAACAAGGCGAGGGCCTGTTCCGCGGTGGAGACCGTGTTTCCACCGGGCGCGTTCATCACGATGATGCCGCGGCGCGAGGCCTCAAAGATGTTGATGTTATCCACACCGACGCCGGCGCGGATGACGATTTTGAGATTCGGGGCCTTGTCCATGACCTCGGCGTCCACCGTGGTGGCCGAGCGGACGATCAGGCCGGCGGCGCGGCCGATGACGTCGTCGGAGAGGAGTTCTTCGCGGCTATGGCCACCCTTGTAAATGACTTCGAGATTGTCTTCGCCTTCGAGGCGCTTGATGCCTTCGGCATCGAATTTGTCGGATACGACGATGACGTGCTTCATATACGTCAGGATTCTGGTGCGGCGCACCGTGGCAAGTGGAACAAGGGAGGATCGCTAACGCGAAGAGCTGTACTTACGAAGCGTGGTGCACAATCATCTTCCACGAACCATTGTGGCGGCGGTACACGTTCGTGGCATGCACGGCACCCTCAAGCACCACCGCATCGCCCGCCGCGGTTTTCGTCGGTGCGCCGGCCTCCGGGGCCGTGCGGAGAATCTCGACGCAAGATACTACGGCCAGCTCCCCGTCCACGAAGATGACCTCGTCGGCGACTTCGAACTCCATGTAGCCGGTATGCGTGAAGATGCGCGACCAGCTTTCCATGACCGCGGCGAAACCGACCAGCGGCCGCCAGCCAGGGTGGACGCATTTCACATGAACGTTTTCGAGGTCCAGCCAGCAACGGCGCATGCGTTCCACCTGCAACGATTCGAAGGCCCGGTAGAACTCGCGGTTCGCTTTGCGGACTTCTTCAATCACTGATTCGACGGCTTCGCTCATAGACTGAATCCTCTTCCGCGCAAGCTAGCCATCCCGGCCGCTGTGAACCAGGTCTTCGGGTTTGCGCAGGACCGGCCCGCCGGCCAGCCAGCGCCGAACTCGGCCCGTAAGGCTCTCGTCTATTTCCGGTTCGTCGCGGTAATCTTCGAGGGTGTCGTTTACGAAACTCTCCACGAACCGAAAGACCCGTTCCCGGGCGCGGACGTGTGTGAGGATCGGATGCATGCTCGTAAGATCGGGCGGGAGGATGAACATGTAGGCGCGTTTCTCGCGGCTCTGAATATGATTGTGGACGTAGATCTGATTTTCCGCGGACACCGTGCGATCGTTGGCGGCGATGATGGAACAGTACGGCACCGAGATGCGGCCCAGGCCGCGGCGGATACCACCGAGGGCTGTCTTCAGGCTGTGCAGCGCATGCATGGAAACCTCGCCGCCGTAACCGACCCACGGCATCAGCTTTTCGGCGGTCCGCGGGCGGTTGATGTCCAGCTTCACGATGGGCTGGACAATTTTCAGGATGCCTGACAGCGCCGTGGCCGGCTGATGCATGATGAATCTTCCATTAAAGAAGCCGTTGAAGAAGACCGGTGAGGCGATCGTAATGATGCCGGTGGGACGAAACGTATCCGCGTTCTTCGCGGCGACTTTGAGACAAATCGTCCCGCCCATGGAGAAACCCACGAGGAAGAGTTTGCGGTACTTCGAGCGTTCCTTGAGGTAGAGCCGCTCCATGAACTCGACATAATGTTCGAAGCGGGAGTTCTGCATGTCCTCGACCCGGGTGCCGTGGCCGGGCAAGAGCGGCCCGATGGCCGTGTGTCCGAGACCGTGCAGGAATTCGCCCAGGGGTTTCACGTTGAACGGACTGCCCCGGAATCCGTGGCAAACCAGGAAGGCCACGCCGGAATCCCCTTCAAGGCGCCACGGCTCGGCCCCTGCCATGATGTGTTCCGGTCGCGGCGCGGGCGGCGGCGGCAGACGTTTTTCGGGCAGGCCCAGGTGACCCAACAGGGCGATGCCGGCGGCAAGCAGAAGTAGCAGATAAACGAGGGTCATACGATTACGTAGAATCTCTGTAATTCCATGCGGTGAATAGGTAAAGGCAATTCCCGTTGTTTCGCGAAAGGCAATTCCGCTTGTAGACGGAGATCGCCTGGGCGAAACGATCGTATGGCCGAGTATACCCGTCGCCTGCAAATCTTACTCAGCGAGGAGCAGCATGATTTTCTTCAGCAGCTCTCCGAACGCCGTCGCACCTCCGTTGGCGAGTTGGTCCGTCGTGCGGTGGAAGAGGTCTATCGGCCAGCGTCGAGCCTCAGCGAGCTTCAGGCCATCGACCGGTTGCGCAGGCGCTCTTTTATGGAAGAGAGTACATCTTGAAGCTTTATCTGGACGACAGTGCGCTGCTGCTGCTGGCCTCGGACGACCCGCGGCGGGAAATTCTGCTGGATCGTCTGGCGGGATGCGTGCGGGAGCAGGGAACGGCGATTTTCACGGGCGTGCCGGCCCTGGCGAGCGTTCAGAGTCGCTTCCTGACCGGGGAATCCGGCCCCGTGCGACTGAGAGAGTTCTGGAATGCGCTAAACGGCCTGTTCAAGGAGATCCTGGCCCTCCGCGGAGAGGACCTGGGCCAGGCCCTGGATCTCATGGAAGCCCACGCCGTTGGCGAAACCTGCGCGATCCATGCCGCGCTCATGGACTCCCACGGCATCGAATACGCCGTGACCGTCGCCGATCGGCGACCGGGCTACAAACGTGTGCCTGGAATAAAAGCGTTTGAATTTTAGTCGATCCAGGCGAGGATCGGATCGTATGAACGTTACGACCACGCCCCCTGCCGAAAATTCCGAAGCGAACGAAATCATCCCGCTCACCGAAGACGAGCGTACCATCCGTGATCTCACGGCGTCCATCTCGGACGGCGAATTGGCCCCCGTGGCCGACGATCTGGATCGCAGTGAAAGCTTCGGGCATGCCGTCTTTCAGAAGTTAGGCGAGGCCGGCATTCTGGGCGTTGTCCTTCCGGAAGAGTATGGCGGGGCGGGGGCGTCTTTCTTGAGCGGCGTACTGGTTATGGAAGAACTCGCGCGGAACTGCGGCGGCACGGCCTTAAGTTTCGGTGCGCATGCCTTTATCGGAGCGTACAACATCTACAAATCTTCCAACGAAGAGCAACGTCGGCGCTATCTGCCGGACCTCTGCTCCGGTAAAAAACTCGCGGCCTGGGCGCTCACCGAACCCGGTAACGGCTCCGACGCCATGAACCTCCAGACCCGCGCCGAAAAAAAGGGCGACCGGTTTATTTTGAACGGCTCGAAGACCTTCATCACCAACGGCAGCGTCGCCGATACCTTCATGGTTTTTGCGCGCACGGGCGCCCCGGACTCCGCGCACAAGGGCGTCTCGGCGTTTCTCGTGGAGCGGGGCTTCTCCGGATTTTCGAACGGCAAACCCATGGAAAAAATGGGCATGCGCGCGTCACCGACCACGGAACTGTTCTTCGAAGACTGCGAGGTGCCTGAAGAGAACCTGCTCGGCGAAGTCGGTCAGGGCGGGTACGCCGCACTCATGGGCCTCGACATGGAACGTACGTTGTTCTCGGGCCTGCCCATCGGTTTGATTCAGGGCGCTTTGAATATTGCCATGCAGTACTCCAGCGAACGCAAGCAGTTCGGCCAGAAGATCGGCAACTACCAGTTGGTCCAGGCCATGGTGGCCGAGATCGGTATGAAGCTGTATGTCTGCCGGCTGCTCGCCTACGATGCCGCGCGCAAACTACAGGACGGCAAACGCGTTACGCTGGGCGCTTCGTTCTCGAAACTGTTCGCCTCGGAAGCCTGCGTCTCCGCGACCCTCGACGCGATTCAGATCCTCGGCGGCTACGGTTACACCCGGGAGTACGGCGTGGAGCGGTTGATGCGCGACGCCAAGTTGATCGAGATCGGCGGGGGAACTTCGCAAATTCAGAAATTGATCATTGCTCGCGAAATGTACAAGCAGGCGGGGCTCGATCTTACGTGAGTCCGGAACGTCTGGAACGCCTGCGGGCGGCGAAAGCAAAGGCACGCGAGATGGGCGGCGAGAAGGCCGTCGAAAAACACCGCGACCGCGGTCGCCGGAACGTGCGCGAACGATTGGAGTTGCTCTTCGATGCCGGCTCGTTTCTTGAGATCGGCCTGCACGCGGACCATGCCGGGGTGTCGCGGGACTTAAAAGACCGCAGTGCTCCGGCGGACGGTGTCGTGACCGGCTGGGGCAAGATCGACGGCCGCGATTGTTTCGTAATTGCGTACGACTTTACCGTACTCGCGGGGACCATGGGGCGTACCGGTGAGGCCAAGTGCGCGCGCATTCGTGACCTGGCGTTACGCGAAAAACGGCCGATCGTGTGGCTCGTGGATTCCGGCGGGGCGCGGGTCCAGGAACTGGGTGGATCATTTTTTGCGACGACGGGTTATCTTTTCCGGGAGCAGGTTACTTTGTCCGGTGTGGTACCGCAGTTAAGCGTCGTCCTCGGTCCTGGGGCGGCAGGTACGGCGTACATTCCGGCGCTGAGCGATTGTGTGATTATTGTCCGCGGGCAGGGTACGCTGGCGCTCGGCGGACCGCCGCTTGTGAAGGCCGTGTTGAACGAAACGGTCAGCGAAGAAGATCTCGGCGGCGCGGAAGTCCATCTTACGCGCTCCGGCGTGGCCCACATCGGTGCCGATGACGATGCCCACGCCATGCAACTCGCGCGGCAGTATCTTTCGTTTTTTCCGGCGCACTGTGAAGAAGCGCCGCCGGTGAAAGCGGGGGACCGGGCGGTGGAGCCCGGCGACGAACTCGTTCAACTCGTGCCGGATGATCCGGCGACACCGTTCGACATGCAGAAGCTGATCGATCTCATTGTCGACGACGCGCAGGAGTGTTTGGGCTACATGACCGACTTCGGTCCGTCGTTGATCACGTGTTTCGCGCGAGTCGCCGGCCGGCCGGTGGGAATCGTGGCGAATCAGAGTTTGCATCTGGGCGGCGTGCTGGAAAACGATTCGTCGGTGAAGGCGGCGCGATTCATCAGCCTGTGTGATGCCTTCGGCATTGCGCTGGTCTTTTTGCAAGACGTGCCGGGTTTTCTCGTGGGCAGTCGCGTGGAGCGGAGCGGAATCATCCGCCACGGTGCGAAGATGTTGTTCGCCGTGAGCCGGGCCACGGTGCCGAAGCTCACGTTCGTCGTTCGCAAGGCCTACGGTGCCGGGTACTTCGTAATGTGCGGCCGGGCCTACGAACCGGACTACATTGCCGCGTGGCCGACGGCGGAGATTGCGTTGATGGGCGCCGGGGGTGCGGTGAACATCATGTACGGGAACAAACTCGCCGAACTGCCGGCAGATCAGGCCGCGGCGAAACGCAAAGAACTCGAAGACGCCTATCGCAGCGAGGTCAGCCCCGAACGCGCGGCCGCGCTCTTCGGCGTGGACGACGTCATCGATCCGCGGGATACGCCGGGGATCATTGCGCGCGTATTGGAGTTGAGTGCCGGCAAGGAAGTGTTAAGGCCGCGGCGGAAGCACGGGATTTTTCCGGTGTGACCGTGGTCCCTCCAGCCACAGAGGCACAGAGGGCACAGAGAGTTTTCGTTGGTGTGCGGTTTGCGGTTGGACGGTTGCGCCTGGATTTGATAGGGTCGCAAACCAACGTCCGGGTCGAGGCGGACAATCTTAGCAAAACGAAACTCCACAACGCCCGCTCAGCCGTAGCAAAAGAAGGCCCTTCACCATTGTGCGACTTACTTCATGTTTCTCACTACAACCGTTACGAACTGTAGCTCTTGAACTACCGGAAACGTACTATTCGTTCGAATACGCGCCGAATCGTGGCGTAAGTGGCGGCCAGTGTACATTAAGCCTTTTTGGGTGCAGCTGGTTCCAGGCGACCACGGAGGTTATGCCGGGGGACGTGGTAAGGCGCACCGGAACGGCGTCTTCGTAGCAAGAAACGTCGCGATTGCTGAGTCGCACAACCAGCGTCCGGGTCGAGCGCAGTGTTCTTAACAAAACGAAAATCCACAACTCCCGCAAAGCCGTAGCCAAAAAGGCCCTTCACGGTTGTGCAACTTACTTTTTGTTACTTGCGGCAACCATCAGGCGACCACGGAGGTCATGCCGGGGAATGTGGTACGGCGCACCGGAGCGGCGTCTTCGTCGCAAGAAACGTCGCGATAGCCGAAGCGCACAACCAGCGTCCGGGTCGAACTCAGTGTTCTTAACAAAACGAAAATCCACAACTCCCGCAAAGCTGTAGCCATAAAAACCCCTTCACCATTGCGCACCTTACCCTGGGTGTCTCACGGCAAGCTCTGAGAACCGCGGCTCTTGAGCTACGGAAAACGCGCATGTTGTTCGCAGACGCCTCTGCTTGTGAGCTAAGTGGCGGTCAGTTTATATTAAGCTCTATGAGGGTACGGCTGGTTCCAGGCGACCACGGAGGTTATGCGGGGGAAATGTGGGGTGCGGACCGGAACGGCGTCTTCGCCGCAAGATACGCGACGTCCCCGGCTCAGTCCTTGACTTCGCAGAGGATGGTGTAGTTCGCCGCGTCGCAGCTGGCGGTGGTGCCGCTGACCTTGCAGCCGCACGCTTCGGCCTGCTTGCGTTTGCCCCAGGTGTCCTTGCCTTCGAACTTCACGTAGGTGTGCTCTTTCTGCCCCTGGCAGATGTAGCAGCCGCCGGACTCGGCGACGGCGGGGGTGGCAGTTCCGAGGAAAAAGAGGGCGGTCGCGCCCGCGATGGCCGCCGTTAGAAAAGCGGTCATGAATCGATGTTTCATGGTATCCAATTTGAGGGGCATACGCGAGTTCTGTCCAGTCCCTTTCCCGGCGCATAGCAATGTGATGCGCTGAATATGGAAGAATCATTGACGGAGCCGGTTTGCTCGAAAATCTGGCTCGAAACCCATGGAATGGTAAAATATTCCATAAGTTTTGTACTGGCGGTGCTCGTTCTGGGCCTGCTGATCGGCGCGGTGGCCGGCTCGTTGCTGGAGCGAATCTTCGGACTCGGCTTCCTGAATCTGGGCCTCTTCACCGACCCGGTCACGCTGATCCGGGACTTCTACGTCATTACAAAGCTGGAAATTCAACTGACGTCGGGCGGCCTGCTCGGATTCGTCATTGCCGCGTATGTGTTATATCGCAACGCGCGCTAAAGACGGACCTCCGAACGCAACCGGCGCAGACATTTAAGCAGGAACATACATGTCCACGATTTCAATGAAGAACCTCCTGGAGGCCGGCGTTCACTTCGGTCACCAGACACGCAAATGGAACCCGAAGATGGCCCCGTTCATCTTCACCGCCCGCAACGGCATCCACATCATCGACCTCCAAAAAACCGTGCAGATGGCCAAAGTGGCCTATGTGGCTCTGCGCGAGTTTACGCACCGCGGCGAAAAAGTACTCTTCGTCGGCACCAAGAAACAGGCCCGCAGCGCCATCGAACGCGAGGCGTCCCGCTGCGGCATGTACTTCATCAATAACCGCTGGCCGGGTGGTCTCCTGACCAACTGGACAACGGTGAAAAAATCCATTGGTCGTTTGCGCCGCCTTGAAGAAATGGAAGAGAGCGGTTCCTTTGATCAGGAAGCGCGCACGAAGAAAGAGGCCCTGGAACTCCAGCGCGAACTCGATAAGCTGCGCAAGAACCTGGGCGGCATCAAAGAGATGCAGAGCATCCCGGAAATCATGTTCGTCATCGATCCGAGCAAAGAAGCCATCGCGGTGAAAGAAGGCCGTAAAATGGGCTGCAAGATTTTTGCCGTCGTCGACTCGAACTGCAACCCCGACTTCGTCGATTATCCCATCCCGGGCAACGACGACGCCATCCGGGCGATTTCGCTCTTTTTGGCCACCATGGCCGATGCGGTCATTGAAGGCACCCAGGGCATCGAGTCCGGCGCGGAGTTCACCGACGACGACGCGTCCATGGATTCCGAGGATTACAGCAACGACGACGTCCGCTACAAGGGCGAGTACGACGAGACCGGCGAGTTCATTATGGACGACTCCGCGAAAAACTCCGACAGCAGCGGGGAATCGCAGGCGCAAGAAACGACCGCCGCCGCGGCCACGACGACGACTGAAGAAAGCGAAGAGGGCAAAGAGTAATCCTCTAACTTCTACCGAATCACTACTACTGGAGAAACACAGGCATATCCGATGGCAGACGTATCCACCGACGATATCAAGAAATTACGCGAGATGAGCGGCGCAGGCATGATGGACTGCAAAAAGGCCCTCGCCGAAACGAACGGCGACATCGAGAAAGCGGCTGAAAACCTGCGCAAGAAAGGCCTGGCAAAGGCCGCCAAACGCATGGATCGGGACACGGCAGTCGGCCGGGTGTTCTCGTACATCCACGCCGGCGGCTCGATCGGCGTGCTCGTGCAACTGAATTGCGAAACCGACTTCGTCGCGAAGAACGACGAGTTCGAAGTGCTCGGCCGGGACATCGCCATGCACATCGCGGCGGCGAATCCCCTGGCGATCACTCCGGAGGAGATCTCGCAAGAAGATAAGGATCGCGAGGAGTCCGTGTTTCGCGAGCAGCTCAAGAAAGAAGGCAAGGACGACGCCACCATCGAGAAGATCATTCCGGGCAAAATGAAGAAGTTCTACTCGGAAGTGGCGTTGCTCGAACAACCGAACATCAAAGAGCCGAAGCAGACCATCCAGGAATTGCTGAAGCAGTACATCTCGAAGTTCGGGGAGAACATTACCGTAGCGCGATTCTCGCGGTATCAGGTAGGCTGAGGGCCGTTCAACGAAGTCATGGCGGACAGAGGCTTCCCATACCGGCGCATCTTACTGAAGCTCTCCGGCGAGGCTTTCGGAAACGCCGGCATCGACTACAGTAAGGTGGCTATCATTGCAGAGCAGATCAAGCTCTGCAAGAAGTACGATCTCAGTGTGGCCGTGGTGATCGGCGGCGGCAACATCCTGCGCGGCCAGACCACCGCCGAACACGGCATGGAACGGACCACGGCCGACTACATGGGCATGCTGGCCACGGTGATTAACGCCCTGGCCCTGCAGGAAGCCTGCGAGAAAATCGGCCTGGTAACCCGGGTGCAGACGGCCATCGAGATGAAGAACATCGCCGAGGGCTACATTCGTCGGCGGGCCATGCGTCACTTCGAGAAGGATCGCATCGTCATCTTTGCGGCGGGCACGGGCAATCCGTACTTTACCACGGACACCACGGCAGCGCTACGCGGCGTCGAGGTGGGTTGTGAGGTGATTCTCAAGGCAACCAAGGTCGACGGCGTCTACGACTCGGATCCGAACAAAAATCCGGACGCGAAACGCTTCGATGAGATATCTTATATGGAAGCCATCCAGCGCGGGCTCAAGGTCATGGATACCACGGCGCTGACCCTGTGCATGGAAAACGATATGCCGATTATCGTTTTTGATATCTTTCGAGACGGGAATCTGGAAAAACTGCTCCAGGGGCAACGCATCGGCACTCTGGTGTCGGCGCAGAGCGACCTGGTCTACGCCTGAAAGCAAGGAAGCAGGCTACAAACGGAAAGTGCGCGCATGGCAGACAACGACGAAAATTCCACTGAAATGATCCTGCTTGAATCCGAAGAACGGATGCAGAAGAGCATCGACTCCCTGAATCGCGATCTG
This sequence comes from Leptonemataceae bacterium, assembly GCA_965227295.1. Lineage (GTDB taxonomy): Bacteria > Spirochaetota > Leptospiria > Leptospirales > Leptonemataceae > JANSYA01. The sequence goes on from OZ245742.1 coordinate 3,816,489, forward strand.
GCAAACATCCGGAGCACCCGGGCCACTCCGTCCATGCTCGACCACATCACCGTGGAGTACTACGGCGCGGACACGGCGTTGAACCAGCTGGCCACCGTGAACGCACCGGAGCCGCGCATGCTCGTCATCCAGCCCTTCGATAAGGGCTCCATGGGTGACATCGAAAAGGCCATTCTCAAGAGCGATCTCGGTCTCACGCCGCAGAACGACGGGAACGTCATTCGTTTGATTCTGCCCGAGCTTTCCATGGAGCGCCGTCAGGAACTCGTGAAGCAGGTGCACAAGCGCCTGGAAGAGGCCCGGGTTTCCGTGCGCAACATTCGCCGGGACGCCAACGACGAGTTGAAAAAACTCGATGGGGTCTCCGAGGACGAGATCAAGAGCGCCCAGGACGAAGTGCAGAAACTAACCGACGCGCACATCAAGCAGGGCGAAGAAGCCGCCGCGAAAAAGGAAGAGGGGATCCTCTCCGTCTGAGAGCCGATGTTGCACTATGCCGTTTGCGAAGACCAGCCCGATCCCGACTCCCGCGTCGGCCGAAAAGCTCGGGCGTCTCGAACCCGGTCGTAATCCCCGCCACGTCGCCATCATTCTCGACGGCAACGGTCGTTGGGCCCGTCAGCGCGGCCTGCGTCGGTCCGAAGGCCACCGGGCCGGGGCCGAAAACCTCAACCGCATGCTCGACTTCTTTCTCGAACTGAAGATCGACACCGTCTCCCTGTATACATTCTCCACCGAAAACTGGAAGCGTCCTTCCGCCGAAGTGCGGGCCATCTGGAATCTTTTTCACGAGTTCTTCGATGCCCAACTCGAACGTTGCCTGGAATCGGGAGTGCGCGTCATCACGTCCGGTGAACTCTCCCGTCTCTCAGGTCGGATTCGTCGGCGCATCGAAGAAGTTGTCGAGCAAACATCACACAATACGAACCTGACGGCGAACTTTTGCGTGAACTACGGTTCCCAGGACGAAATTCTGCGCGCCGCGCAGTTGATCCTGGAAGAACGCCTGGCCATGTTCGAGCGCGGGGACAAACGGAAGGCTCGCACCCCGATCAAGAAAAAAGAATTCGAGAGCCGTCTGTATACCGCCGATCTGCCGCCGGTGGACCTGCTGGTCCGTCCGGGCGGGGAGAGCCGGATTTCGAATTTCCTGCTCTGGCAATCCGCCTACGCCGAGATCTACGTAACCGAAACCCTCTGGCCGGACTTCGGCGAAGAGAACCTGCTCGATGCGCTGCTCTGGTACCAAGGGCGGGACCGCCGTTTCGGTGGGCTGTCCGATGACGGAGTCAGCGCACACGGGGACACGGAAGCCGATATTCCGGAAGACGATGGTCGCCACTATGAATGAAACCGCAAAACGCATCCTTTCCGGCTTAACGCTCGCGGCCTTCGCCTCGTTCGCCCTGTATACCGAGGCCTTTCACTGGATTCTGTTGTTCGTCCTGCTGCTCGTCTTTTCCTGGATGGGCCTGTATGAGTTCTTTCATCTAACGGATCGCGGCATCGAAGGCGGCGGCTTTCGGAGGCTGGGCTATCTCTTCTGCGGACTGATCGTCCTCGCATACTACGCGCAGTTTCTTTCCATGAAGCAGAGCCTGGGATACGAACCGGGACCGACGGTGAGCACTTTTATTAAGTGGTTCTATCCGAACGAAAACAACCTGGCTCCGACGCTGCTGTTCTTTTACGTGATTGCGGCGAGCATCTCGCAAATTGTAACGCGGCCCCTCGACGGTACCATCTACAATCTCTCGGTGAGCATCTTCGGTCTGGTCTATTCCACCCTGGGCCTCGTGCACGGCATGTTGCTTATGGCGCTGCCGCATGGTGTGTTTTACCTGGTGCTGTTCATTCTGCTGCCGGTGGCCACGGATACCGGGGCCTACTTTGCCGGTCGTTGGTTCGGTCGTCACAACGCCGGTCTCAAGGTTTCGCCGAAAAAAACCTACGAAGGTTACGCCGGCGGCCTCATTTTCGCCGTCCTCGCCGCGAACGGTTTTCTCTGGGGCTGGCGCGAGTACGCTTTCGAGGGTTTTCGCGAGATTCCGCTGCACTACCTGGAGCTCTCCTGCGTGGCCCTGGGAGTGGCCTTGCTCTCGATCTTCGGCGACCTGGCCGAGAGCGCTCTCAAGCGCGACGCCAAGATCAAGGACTCCGCGTCCACGATTCCCGGTCACGGCGGCATGCTGGACCTCGCGGACGCCATCTTCTTTTCGTTGCCCGTAGGTTATTTTTATTTGTCGTTAAGATTGATGCTGGGGTACGCCCTGTAGTCCAGGATTCGTCGACTCCGAGGACCGAGGGGCCGAGGAGAAGATGAGTTGATGGACCACCCCACACAAGCAATAGCCCGCCAACATCCATATTGCGAAGACCCTCAAGAAAACCTCGATCCCTCGGCCCTCGGAGTTGTTTTTTAGTGTATGCCGCGAATGACATCTGCTCGCTTCTGAACGCCGATGCGGCGCGGCCCGCTCGTTCGGTGATTGTCCTCGGTGCGTCGGGGAGCGTGGGCGGTTCCACCCTCGATTTTATCAAGGCCTGCCCCGGGGCCGGCATAACCCTCGCCGCGGTGAGCGTCCACGGCTCCATCAATAAACTGCGACGCATCCTGAGCGAGCACGCGGTTCAACGCGCGGCGATTTCCTCGGAGCCGGTCTTTGCGCAACACGTCGACGCCCTGCGCCGGGACTTCCCGAATGTAACGTTCTACGGCGGCGACGCCGGGATGCTGGAGATGATCGCGGCGGCCGTGGCCGAAGACGACGCCGATACGATTCTGACCGCCGTGGTCGGCGCGGCCGGCATTCAGGCGACGATGCTCGCGCTCAAGCTCGGTCTCAAGATTGCTCTGGCAAACAAAGAGACCATGGTCACCGCGGGCCCGGCCATTGAGGCGTTGCTGCGCGAACGTATGGCCACGGAAGAGCCGGGGCGCTGTCCGGTCATACTGCCGGTGGACTCCGAACACAACGCCATCTTTCAACTCATCTATGCGTTGAAACCCGAGCATCTGAAGCGGGTCATCCTTACGGCCTCCGGCGGTCCGTTTCGCGACTGGCCCATCGAAAAACTCAAGGCCGGTGTGGATCGGGAGCAGGTGTTGAATCATCCTACCTGGTCCATGGGGCCGAAGATCACCGTGGATTCCGCCGGCATGATCAACAAAGGCCTGGAACTGATCGAGGCGCATTATCTGTTTTCGCTGCCGTACGACCGGCTCGACGTGCTCATTCACAAGCACAGCCTGGTCCACGGACTGGCCGAAACTACCGACGGCGGCTATTTGATCTGCGCGTCCCGGCCGCACATGGTCTTTCCGATCGCCCACGCCCTGTGTTATCCGAATCCCGTGCCCGTACCGCATGAACACGCCACCGAGCCGCAAACCTGGCCGGGCATCGAGTTCGAGCAGGTTTCGGAAGATCGTTATCCCGGCTTCTCGTTGTGTCTCCGGGCGGGACGGCGGGGCGGGACGGCTCCGGCCGTCCTCAACGCGGCCAACGAGGAAGCGGTGCGGCTCTTCCTGGAGGGCGCCGTCGGTTTCCACGACATTCCGCGACTCATCGAGCACTGCCTGGACGAGATTGATGTGCAAGATGGGACGGAGCTCGAAATTTTTCTGGAAGCGGACCGGCGGGCCCGGGAAGTTGCCGGAGAAGCGGCCCGATTGCGTCGATAGGCGTTTCCGCGGGCGCTGCATCCTGTTATACTGAGACTACCATGATTGTATTTATCCTCGGCGGCGCCCTGATGCTCGGGGTGTGCATCTTCATCCACGAACTCGGCCACTTTCTGTTCGGGAAGCTTGTCGGCGTCAAAGCCGAGGTCTTCTCGATGGGCTACGGCCGCGGCATCTGGAAAAAGAAGATCGGCGACACCACCTACCAGATCACCGCGATTCCCCTCGGCGGGTACGTAAAGTTCTACGGCGCCGAGGATATGGACCAGACCGAGAAGGTGCCCGGCGGCTTTTATACCGTGGGGCCCATCAAACGCATGGTCCCGGTACTCGGCGGCCCGTTGTTCAATCTCTTTCTGGGCGGTCTCATCTTCCTGCTGTTGCACAGCCTCTCCGGTCCCATCGCCCCGCGCATTCAACTGCTGAATACCGTGGGCCGGGACGGCACGCCGGCCCACGAGGCCGGCCTTCAGAACGGCGACCTGGTGCAGTCCATCGACGGCCGGCCCACCCAGGATTTTCACGACGTCGTGAAGGCCGTCGTTTTGTCCGAGGGCAAACCCCTGGATTTCGAAGTTCTCCGTAACAATGAATCCGTGCATGTTACGGTCAAACCCGACGTCGATTCCTCCGGCCGTTCCGCCATCGGCATTCGCATGCCGGGCGAGATGCGCCTCCAGGTGAACTATCCGAACTCCGACATGTGGTGGTACAACTTCGTGTCGATCTTCGGGCCGGTGGAGCCGCCGCGTTCGTTACGCGCCATCGAGCATCTGCACGACGGCGACGTCATTCTGGCCGTGGAGGATCAGGACATTACTTCCGTACGCGAGTTGCAGAAGGTTCTCGGCGAACATCACGGGCAAACCGTGAGCGTGCACGTGCGTCGGGAGAGCCTGCCCTGGCTCGCACCCTGGTTCGAACACGAGACCACTGTCGAAGTTCCGTCCTCGGGTGAGTACATCATTCACCTGCGCGATGTTGTGGATGCGAAGTACGGTCGAAAGATCGGCGATCAGTTTCTCGCGTCCACGTTTCCGGAGCATCAAAAGCGATTGTCCGAGATCTGGATCGACGGCAAGCAACCCGGTTCGTTCCCGAACCTGGCGGAGCGATTCGCCGCGGGCCGTCGGGTATCTGTAAGCATGGGCGGCAAATCTGCGGGGCAGGGTGGCCACAGCTACGAAGCCTTCGTCGAGGCCGAAAAAACCGGCGTACTGGGTTTCATGCCCGGCGCGGTCATTCAGGGCGATTACCTCGACAACCACGAGTCCTTCACCGGCGTTCTGGCCGCGGCCTATCAGGACACCGTGAAGAACATCATGATCTATCCCACGTTCTTCGGCAGCCTGTTTTCAGGACGCGTCTCGTTCATCGACAACGCCGCGGGCCCGGTGCGCATCTTCGGTGCGGCCGGCATGCTGATGAAGTCGGATTACCAGAACTACCTCCAACTATTCGCGGCCATTTCGATCGCGCTGTTCATCATGAACCTGATCCCGTTTCCGATCGTGGACGGCGGGCACATCGTGTTCTTTCTCTACGAGGCCATTGCGGGCAAACCCGTTTCACCGCGGGTGATGGAAGCCATTTACCGCGTGGCGTTCTCGATGATTCTATTCCTCGGTCTCTGGATCATGTACCGCGACGTGATCTGGTTTATCGGACTTTAGGTTCACCTATGCAGGCAACTCACACTGTTATCGCCACTCTGCGTGACGATCCGGGTGACGCGGTGGTCGCGTCGCATCGACTCATGTTGCGCTCCGGTCTGGCCCGTAAGCAGGGCTCCGGTCTCTACTCGTTTCTCCCGCTCGGCCTGCGCGTAATGCGCAAGATTGAGCAGGTCATTCGTGAAGAGATGGAGGCGGCCGGGGCCGTCGAAGTGCTGCTGCCCATCTTGACGCCGGCGGAACTCTGGGAAGAGTCCGGGCGCTGGACGAAAATGGGCAAAGAGATGTTCCGGGTCAAAGATCGTCACGAGGTGATGAACGCCCTCGGGCCCACCCACGAGGAGTCCATGACTTCGCTCGTGAAAGATTTGATTCGCTCGCATCGCGATCTGCCGCTCAACATCTACCAGATGCACACGAAGTTTCGCGACGAGATCCGTCCGCGCTTCGGCGTCATTCGATCGCGGGAATTCGTCATGAAGGACTCGTACTCCTTCGACCTCGACGAAGCCGGCCTGGAAAACACGTATCAGAAGATGCGCATCGCCTATCGCCGTGTGTTTGCCCGCCTGGGGCTGCGTACGGTTCCGGTGGAGGCGGACTCCGGTGCCATGGGCGGTACCGGTTCCGAAGAATTCATGGTCCCGTCGGAGATCGGCGAGGAAACGCTGCTGCTTTCGGAGAGCGAAAGTTACCGCTCGAACAGCGAGAAGACGCCGGTCGTGTACACAGACATCGTTGACGAAGCCAGAGCGAAACCCACGCAGGAACTCTCCGAACTGGAAAAGCTGCATACACCGAACGTCAAGACCATCGAAGACCTGGCGAAGTTTCTCGAAGTCCGGCCGGCGCAGATTCTCAAAACGGTCCTGTACATGATCGACGGGCAGCCCACGGCCGTGTGCATCCGCGGCGACCGGGACGTGAACGAAATCAAACTCGCGAACGTAACTTCGGCGCAGGAGATCTTAGCGGCGAGCCCCGAGGAAATCAAACAGGCCGGCTCGGTGGCCGGTTTCATCGGCCCCCTGGGCATTGCGAAGGACGTCAGGATTCTATGGGACACCTCGCTGCAAACCGGCGAAGCCTGGATCATCGGCGCCAACGAGGTCGACTATCACTACAAAGGCTGTGTTCTGGATCCGCAGCGCGAAAGCGCGGACCTGGGCCTGGCGCGTGCCGGTGATCCGGCTCCCAACGGCGACGGCCTGCTCAAAGAAATCAAGGGCATCGAGGTCGGGCACATCTTCAAACTCGGCTACAAGTACACGGACGCCTTCAAGCTCACCGTACAGAACGAGGACGGCAAGGCCGTGAAACCCATCATGGGGACCTACGGCATCGGCGTGAATCGAACCCTCGCTACGATCATTGAGCAGTGGCACGACGATAAAGGCATTACCTGGCCCGTCAGCGCGGCGCCGTTCGAGATTTGTTTGATCAGCATCACGGGCAAAGACCCGCAGCAGCGCGAGCGTGAGTTGACCCAGGCCCGGGAACTCTACGCGGCGCTGAAAGATGCCGGCTGTGACGTCCTCTGGGACGATCGCGATCTGCGGCCCGGGGTGAAGTTCGCGGACTCCGAGTTGATCGGCTATCCGATCCGCCTGACCATGGGCAAAAAGTTCTTTCAGGACGGAGAGCTGGAAGTCCTGCTGCGTTCGAAGGACGAGCAGAGCGTACTTAAGGGCAGTAGCGTGCGGGAACTCGTGCCGCAAATCCTGCGCCTGCGTGAAAAACTCTACGACGATTTACGGCAGCTCCTGGAGCAGCAGATCGAAGTCGGCTGAATACTAATTTTATGTGAGAGTAAGTTAGATGAGCACGGAAACACAGATCCAGAACGCCGCCGGCGAAACCGCGGGTTTCTTCGGCGAATTCGGCGGGCGTTACAGTCCCGAGGTCCTCATGCCGGCCCTGGAAGACCTGGAACAGACTTACTATCGCCTGAAAGGCGATCCGAAGTTCCAGGAAGAGCTGGCGTTGCTCTCGTCGGAGTACGCCGGCCGTCCTTCGAAACTCACGTTTGCGCCGCGGCTCACGGAGGCCTGGGGCGGGGCGGAGATCTGGCTCAAACGGGAAGATCTGAACCACACCGGCTCGCATAAAATCAACAATGCCCTGGGCCAGGCGTTGCTTACGGTCGCCATGAACAAACCGCGCGTGATCGCGGAGACCGGGGCCGGTCAGCACGGCGTCGCCACCGCCACGGTGGCCGCGCGCTTCGGCCTGGAGTGCACTGTCTACATGGGCGCCGAGGACGTGCGCCGCCAGAAACTCAACGTCTTTCGCATGGAACTGTTGGGCGCCGAGGTCATTCCGGTGGAATCGGGAACGGCCACATTGAAGGACGCCACGAACGAAGCGATGCGGGATTGGTCGAAGAACGTGGCCAACACGCATTACATCATCGGCTCGGCGGTAGGCCCGCATCCCTTTCCGACGATCGTGCGCGACTTCCAGGCAGTGATGTCGCTGGAAGCGCGGCAGCAAATGCTCGAACGTGCCGGCGCCTTGCCGGATGCGGTCATCGCGTGTGTCGGCGGCGGATCGAATGCCATCGGCATCTTTCATCATTTTGTACCCGACGAGGGCGTGCGGCTCTTCGGCACCGAAGCCGGCGGTCGCGGCGACGATCTCGGCGATAACAGCGCCAGCGTGAACTTCGGCCAGGTCGGTTACTTCCACGGCACGAAGTCGCTCTACATTCAACACGGCAACGGCCAGATCGAAAACGTACACAGCGTTTCGGCGGGCCTGGACTATCCCGGCGTCGGTCCGGAGCACGCGTACCTGGCTGTCACCGGGCGCGCGGAGTACCGTCGCGTGCGAGACGATATCGCGCTCGAAGCGTTTCAGGAAGTGTCGCGCCTGGAAGGCATCCTGCCGGCCCTGGAAACGGCGCACAGTTTTGCGCTGGCAAAAGAGCTCGCACCGCAACTCGGCAAGGACAAGCGCATCCTGGTTTGTGTCAGCGGTCGCGGTGACAAAGACGTCATCGAGGTGGCGCGGCTTCTGGGGCGGGAGGTACTATGAGCACCGTCATGAATATGAAACTCAACGAATACATTCAAACTCGCGCCCGGGAACGCGGCGGCTCCGTATACATGCCGTATCTTACCCTCGGCGATCCGAACTACGAATGCAGCGTGGAGTTCGCCATCGGCATGATCGATGCCGGCGCGGACATTCTCGAACTCGGCATCCCGTTCAGCGATCCGACCGCGGACGGCCCGGTGGTCCAGGCGGCGATGACGCGCGCCCTGGATCGAAACGAGTTTTCCATGAGCACAATCTTCGATGTGGCACGACGCATTCACGAGGCGCGGCCGGACGTACCGCTCACGTTTCTGAGTTACATGAATCCCATCCTGAACGGAGTGCCCCTGCCGGACGGTCGAAACGCGGGCACCCTGGATCTCACGCAGTCGAATCCCACCGGGCGGCTCCGCTACGACGCGCGTCTGGGCATGGAAGCTTTCTTGAAAGAATGCCGCCGATCTGGAATCCGCGGCCTCGTGATTCCGGACCTGCCGTTTGATCAGCCGGAGTCTGCAATCTTGCGTGAGCTGGGGCCGCAATACGGAGTCGATCAGATTCTTATGGTGGCGCCGAATACCGGTGACGCGCGCCTGGTGGCCGTCTGCGAGGCGGCGCGGGGTTTCATCTACTACGTCACGAGCCTCGGGGTCACCGGCATGCGGTCTGATTTGCCGGAGGACCTGAAAGATCGGATCCGCCTCGTCCAGGAACGTTCGGGGCTGCCGGTACTGGCCGGTTTCGGTTTCAGTGAGCCTTCCCAGGCGCAAAAGCTGAGCGGGATCGTGGACGGCATCATCGTGGGCAGCCTCAATCAGCGGATCATCGGGGAGCATGGTGAGAACTCGCGGGAGCACCTGATGGAAATCACCCGCGAATTTGCGGCGGCGTGCGGTTCCCGGGCCTGACGGGAGCGGGGCGTTCGACGGACTGCGCTCCCGGGGGACCGAATACCGGCACCCGCGTCGCAGTTCATTGTACAAACTTCCGGGAAAAATTGTTGTAAATACCGGGGGCGAAGCGGAGGTTTTCCCAATGCACCTGCGTCAGGTTCTCTCGCTCGTACTGATCGGCGTTTCCGTTGTCGTTTTCATACTCATTCCGTTTCTGTACGTCGGCAACATCATCCAGCTCTGGTCCTTCGATCCGGACCTTCATAAGTGGCTGGTCAGCTTCTTCCAGGAAGTATACTTCACCGTCATTCTGGGCATGCTGGCCCTGGGGATCTATCTCTTCATTCAGCATCGCATCGAGGACAGCGATTCCAAGACGCTGACCGGCGGCGACTACGGCTGGATCGGTGCTTCGGCCGTGGCTTTGATTCTCTATGTGCTCGCTTACGCCGCCACCGAGGATTACGCTTCCATCTTCAAGACGGTCTATGCCGTCATCCCGTTCCTTGACTACGGAAATTACTACATCGGCGACAACACGAGCCTGGGTGTACTCAGCCCCGATCTGCACACGTTTGTGTTGTGGATGTCGTTCTTCGTGATTGTGATGGGCGTCGTCCATTTGTTCAATTCGTTCAACCGCATCGGCCTGGATCGCAAGAAGTACGGCGCGCTGCTGATCAACCTGCTCATCGCATTATTGCTCGGTCTCTTTCTCTTAAAGGTGCCGGCGTTCTACATTCTCGAAGAGAACGCCATCTCCGAACGTTATCTCGGCATGCGCAGTTTCGCCGGGCGCACCGAATTCGTCGGCGGCGGCTGGGAACTGCCGTACTGCATCGACCCGGAATCGAAGCGGGACTTCGAAAACGAACTGGCCGCGGAACGCGAGCGCGTGAAAGCCGAGGGTGGTTTCGTACATGAGCCCTCCGGTTATCCGATTCCCCCCGGCATTCGTGACGACATCGCCATCATCGGCATTACGGACCGGGACATCGAAGCGAGTAACAACCAGTGGCCTCTCGACTGGGGAGTCTACGCGAGCATCACGGACGGCATGTCCGGCATCGAAGGGACCACGACGGTCTTTGACATCAGCTTCATCGACGAAAAGGGCGTCTTCGGCGGCGAGAGCTGCGGGCGCACGATTTCCTGCGAGCCCCTTGCCGGCGGCAAGGCCCGTCGCCAGGTGGACGTCCTGGCCGAGAGCGTGCGGAATTCCGAACAGTTGGTCGTAGCTGACTACCCGGTTGAAGTTTCGTCCGTGTCCCTCGATAAACTCGTGGACTACGAAAACCGCGTGCGCGTGCTTCGGGAGCGGACCGGTATTAAGAACGTAAAGAACGGCGAATACGCGCCCATCCAGGCGACGTTGCCCAAACCACCGGTCACATCCATCGGCGAGGAACTGGACACGCAGGGTTTTGCGAATGTCTTCATCGACCCGCGGACGAAAGTAAACCGGAAGGTGCCGCTGGTCTTGCGAGTCCCGCGCATCGAGCGCTTTCGTACGGATACCTATACGCCCGTTGTAGATGACGACTTTTTCCCCGGCATGGCCCTGGCCACGACTCTCGCCTACTACGGCGTCGATCCCGTGAACGACGTCGAAGTGGACTTTCTGAACGGCTACGTCAAAATCAAAAACATCCCCGAGAAGTTTACGGAAGAACTGAACTTCGATACCGGCCAGATGGAACGCATCGACATCATGGCGCGGCCGAATCCCGAGCGCACCGTTACGATCCCCATGGATACGGACGGCCTCATGAACATCAACTTTCGCGGCGGCCGCTACTGCTTTCCGTATCACCAGATCCTGCCCGTCGCGCGCGGGGAGATCGACCCCGTCGAAATGCAGAAGGACTTCGAGGGCAAGATCATCCTCGTGGCCATGTACTACGCCACCGGTGTCTCCACCGCGCAGGATATTCACTTGAGTCCGTACGGAACCATGGCGGGGATCGAACACCAGGCCTATGCCATCAACACGATCCTGAACCAGGACTTCGCGCATTCCGTGCCGCCTCTCGTGAACCTGGTCATTTTGCTCGTGATTGCCCTCGTCACCGGTTTCTTTCAGCCCCGGGTCGCCACCTGGCTGAGCATCGCGGTATCCGCGGGCATCTTTCTCATCTACTACGTCGTAACGGTTTATGTTTCCTTCGATATCTTTAGCTATCTGCACATTCTCTGGACGGTGGGTATCGAGCAGGTGCTCATGCTGATCGCCTTCGTTGTATTCCGGGTCCTTGCCGAAGAAGAAAACGTGAAGTTCATTCGCGGGACGTTCTCGAAGTTCGTTTCGCAGGATGTTGTGGATGAACTCCTGGCGAATCCCGCCGCCATCGCTCTGGGGGGATCGAAGCGGGAAGTCTCGGTCTTTTTCTCGGACGTCCGCGGTTTTACGACGATCTCCGAGGCCCTGGGACCGGAAGAACTCGTCCAATTGCTCAACGAGTACCTCTCCGAGATGACGGAGTTGATCATCCACTATCGCGGCACCATCGATAAGTACATGGGCGACGCCATTATGGCGTTCTGGGGCGCTCCGGTGGAGAATCCAGACCACGCTTACTACACCTGCGTCGCGGCCATCGCCCAGTATCGCGCGCTCCAGACGATGAAGACCGGCTGGGCCGAGAAGGGTACGACGCAGCTCGACATCGGCATCGGCATCAATACCGGCATGGCGGTCGTGGGAAACATGGGTTCTTCTCGTCGAATGGACTATACTCTCATGGGCGACACCGTGAACCTCGGATCCCGTCTGGAAGGCATCACGAAAACCTACGGAGTCAAGATTGTGATCTCGGAATTTACATATGAGCGGGTCAAGGATCGAGTGTGGGCCCGGGAGCTCGACCTGGTGCAGGTGAAGGGCAAAAACGAACCCGTGCGGATTTACGAACTCATGGGACTCAAGGACGATGCGGACATTGAACGCCTTCGAGATGTGAAAGAATCGACGGCCGCGGCGAGCTAAGATGCACGACTATCCGTTGCTAAAAACCATCAGCGTACCGGCGGACCTGCGTCGCCTGCGCGAGGACCAGCTTCCGCAGCTCTGCGCGGAGGTTCGGGAGTACATCATCGATACCATCTCCAGTGTCGGCGGGCACTTCGCCTCTAACCTCGGCGCGGTAGAACTTACGGTGGCGCTGCACTACGTCCTGGAGACTCCGGACGATAAACTCATCTGGGACGTCGGTCACCAAATTTACCCGCACAAGATTCTGACCGGCCGTCGCGAGCGCTTAAAGAGCGTGCGCCGTAAGGGCGGCCTTTCCGGATTTCCGAAACGCGAGGAGTCTGAATACGATCTCTACAATACCGGCCACGCCGGCACTTCCATCTCCCAGGTGCTGGGTGAAGCCATGGCCCGGGACCAGCTCGGCAAAGACCACAAGGTTGCCTGTGTCATCGGCGACGCGTCCATTGCGGCGGGCATGGCTTTCGAGGCGTTGAACCACGGCGGCGACGTGGGTACGAACTGCCTGGTCGTCCTGAACGACAACGACATGTCCATTTCCCACAACGTGGGCGCGCTGAATCAGTACTTAAACCGCATTGTTACCTCGTCCGCCTGGAATAAGTGGCGGCGCTTCTGGTACACGCTGTTGCTCTGGCTGCCGGTCATCGGTCCCGCGTTGCGTAGCTTCTCGAAGAAACTCGAGAAATCCATCAAGGATCTGCTTACTCCCGGCGGATTCTTTTCCGATCTCGGCTTTCGCTACTTCGGCCCCGTGGACGGTCACGACGTACGTGAGCTCGTGCGCGTGTTACGCAAAGTCCTCGATATGCGCGGGCCCATCCTGCTGCACGCGTACACGCAAAAAGGGAAGGGCTACGAGTACGCCGAAAACGATCCCATTCGCTACCACGGTGTTACCGTCTTTAACAAGGCCGACGGTAGCTTCGCGCGTAAGGACGGCCCCGGCAAAGTCGCCTTTTCACAAATCGTCGGCGATACGTTGCTGGAACTCGCGCAGTCCAACGAGAAGGTCGTCGCGGTCACGCCGGCCATGATCGAAGGCTCCGGCCTGCGTCCGCTCTACAACTCCATGCCCGAGCGCGTCTACGACGTAGGCATCGCCGAACAACACGCCGTATCGTTTGCGGGCGGCCTCGCGTCCGGCGGCCTGGTCCCGTACCTCTGCATCTACTCCACGTTTCTCAACCGCGGCTTCGATCAGCTCATCCAGGACGTTGCGCTCATGAATTTCCCGGTTCGCATGGTGGTGGATCGGGCCGGCTGCGTCGGGCCGGACGGTGAAACGCACCAGGGCCTCTACGATCTGGGCGTGCTGTTGTCCGTGCCGAACGTGAAGGTCTACGCCCCGGCCAGCGGCGGCGAACTCAAAGCCATGCTGCGTTACATGGAAACGTACGACGAAGGCCCGCTGGCCGTGCGTTTTCCGAAGGCCGCCTGCGATCCGGCCGGTCTGGCCGAAGAGAAACTTCCCGACGTAAGCAGTTTGCGACCAGAAGTTTACGGCCAGGGACGCGATCTGGCGATCCTGAGCGTCGGCGTGATGTGGGACCTCGGCCTCGCCGTAGAAAAAGAAATCCGCAATCGTTACGGCATTCTTTCAACGGTGGTGGGACTGCGCTGGATTCGTCCCCTGGATCTGGACACGCTGTCGGAGATCGTCGGTGACTGCGAGCACTTCATCATCATCGAAGATTCCTACATTTACAGCAGCGCGGCCGCCTACGTGCGCGAACGTTTGCCGGCCGAACTGAATGCCCGTCATTTGCGTACGTTCGCATTTCCGGAAGAAGCCGTGGATCACGGCGGTCGCGACGAGGTTCTGGCCGATTACGACATCTCCGTGCCCGGTATCTCCGAATATCTCAGCAAGCATCGCGCCTTCGCCGGAAAAGTTTACACCTACGCCGCCGAACCGTCCGAAATTTAATCCGTGGCCCTCGGGCGGACTGCGTCCGCCGGCCGCGGGAGGAATTATGAATCCGGACGCGCGAATCTTTCATCAAGAAGGGATGAGCGACGCGATCGTCGGCGACTACGACGCCGCCGAATTTTATCTGCTGAAATCACTCGAAATTGAACCGTCCATTCCGGCCTACGCAACGCTGGGCTGGATCTACGGATCGGTGCACCGCCGCAATGACGACGCCCTGCGTTGTTTTCGCAAGGCCATCCGCCTGAATCCGAAGAACGGCGATCTCTACAACGACTGCGGCGCCGTGATGCTCCGCATGGGTAAGCTCCGTGAATCCGTGAAGTGGTTCCTGAAGGCCCTCAAATCTCCCGAGGGCGCGAAAAAACACCTGGCGCTCTTCAACCTGGCCGTCGTCTATCGGCGCTGGAACCGTTCGGAACGCAGCCGTCGCTACCTCAACCTCGCCCTGAAACACCGCCCGGACTTCGAACGGGCCCGTGCATTGCTTGCCGAAATTCACCGGGAAACTCAGATCGTGAATTGATGATCGATCTGCTCTTGCGGGCCGGCCTGGTCCTGGCCGGCCTCGCGTATCTCACGCTCATTCTACTATCCCCACGTTCCGCTCGCCCGGGCCTGGTGCTCAGCCTGCTGCTCGCACTGCTGGCCTTCGGCGCTCTGGCCGGCGATTATTTCTACGCCTTCCTGATCCCGACGGCGGGCATTGCCTGGCGGCTTGCGAAGAGATATCGAGAGGATGATGCGATGCCGCACCTGCTCACGGTCGGTCTCGTGTGCCTGGGTCTGGCCTGGTTTTTCGTGGCCCTGCCGGACCTCGGTCGGTTTGTGCCGATGCTGCCGGCCGACAGTCCCGCGGATTCTTATGACCTCGCCCGCATCGCAGAGGACTTTCGGACGAATCCCGTGGCTGTCCCCCTGGTGTCGATCTACGGATTGCTGTTTGCCGCGGCGCTCTTCGTGCTGTGGCGCCGACGGCGAGAGCAGGGGGAGCGAGTCTGATGGAACGTTATCTGGATCCACCGGTTCTTTTGACCCTGGGCATGCTTCTGTTTCTGGCTGGCCTCTACGTGTACCGGCGCCTGCCGGCACCTGTCTTCGTCGGCAACTTGCTGCTGCACCTGGTCCTGGCCCGCTACGGCAGCGAGCGGGGCATGAGTTCCGCCGTACTGCACATGATCCTGTTTGCAAACTACGCAACACCCGCGTTAGTCTTCGTCGCCGGACATCTGCCCGTGCGCCTGTCCGCAATGACTGTTCCAGCCGTGGCCGCGTCCTACGGCGGGAGCACGATCCTGCTCGCCGCGCTCGCGCCGCCGGTGCTGGCCGCCTACACCATCGCGTTCTGCGGCGGGATCTACTTCGCTCTCTTGTTGCTCGTGCTGGCGACCGACAGTGTGCGGTTGCGTCTGTATGCCGTCGCCCAGGCGAGCTTTCCCGGGGTGTTGATCTACACCGCCGCCGGCGCGTTCCCCGGTGGCCTGTTTACAGCGGACGTTAGTCTGCCCGTTCGCCTGTTCGCGCCGCTGCTCTATGCCGGCCTGCCGCTCGCCGTACTCTGGATCGGCACCGGCCGGGCCGACATCTGGGCACGCTTTGTGATTTCCGCGCCGATTGTTCTCGCCGCCGTTGTCGTGCACTGGATCATGGGGACTCTTGCCCCGTGAAGTGAGTTCGGAAACCGACATCGATCCAGTATCCATTTTCGGCGCGGCCGGGGTGGAGCGCTTTCGCCGGGTGTGGCCGGACTACGAGCCGCGACCGCAGCAGGAACGTATGGCCGGAGCCGTCCACTCCGCGTTGCGTGACGGTCGTTCGTTGCTCGTCGAAGCGGGGACCGGCGTCGGCAAGACCCTGGCTTACCTGCTGCCCCTCCTCGAATACGGGGAGCGCGAGGACGTACGGGTCGTTGTGTCCACGGAGACGCGGTCGCTCCAGCAACAGATCCTCGAAAAAGATCTGCCCACCGCGCGCAAGATTCTCGGCCGCGACATACCGGCGGAGCTGTGCCTGGGCGCATCCAACTACGTTTGCAAGCGCCGCCTGGCCGGCGTGCTCGACGAGGGATCGTTCGGCCCGGAGATGATGGACTCCATCGAAGAGTTCCTCGCCTGGGAGAAACGAACGGAGACCGGGGTTCGCCACGAGTACACCGGCCCGGCGAGCCCGGAGTTCTGGCGCAAGATCGGCCGGGACCCGGATGATTGCCTGGGCGGGCGTTGTCCGAATTTTGATGTATCGTACTATTTTCTTGCGAAGCGGCGCTGGCAGGACGCGCGCCTCCTCGTCGTGAACCACAGCCTGCTGTCGTATCATTTCGCCTACGGCCGGCGGCTTTTGCCGGAGTTTTCTCACGTTGTCGTGGACGAGGCTCATCGTTTCCCGGAGATCTTTCACGGGGCCTTCGCCGAAGCCGCTTCGTTTCGCGAGATGCAGATCATGATCACCGAACTGGGGCGCAAGGGACATGCCGACGAAAGCCGGGCCTTCGAATCGTTTCGTGATGCCCTCATCGAAGCGTTGCCCTTGAAACCGGGCGAAAACCTCCGCTGCGGCGGCGCGGGCCTGGAACTGGCGGCCGGCCGGGATTTCGTAAGTGCCCTGGATCGTGGGCAACGCTATCTCAAGCAGAAGTTACAACAACTCAGCCAGCAACAGCAGTTGAGTCTCGGCGACAGCGAAGACCGCAATCAGACGAACGTGGACGCGATGGAGGTGCAGGCTCTTTCGAATCGTCTGAGTCGCGTAACTTCTCTTGTGAATACCTTACTGGACGGCGCTCCGGAAAGCGAGGACCGGGTGTTCTGGCTTTCTCGCGCAGCGGAGGAGCGGCGGCGGCGCCGGTCTTCGAAAAAGGATCGCGGCGAGCGGAATGACGCGCCGGACTATCGTCTGCAACGAGCTCCGCTCTACCCTGGCGCGCTGATTCGCCGTAACTTTCTGAAAGAGGTTCGCACGGTCGTCTTTACCTCGGCCACGCTCACAACCCGCGGCGGCGCGCCGCGCGAAACGTCGGGAAACCAAACGAAAGCAGAAACGATTCATCCGGCCTTCGCCTACTTTGCGCGGGAGATCGGCTGTGACGACGGCGGCGATTCCGGCGAAGTTGCGCCGCCGCTCTCGCTGCAACTGGATTCGCCTTTCGACTACCGGCGCCGCGCGCTGCTGTACCTGCCCCGGGACATGCCTGATCCGGCACGAGAAGAGGAGCGCTTTCACCAGGCGGCGGCCCGGGAGATTGAGCGCCTGTTACTCTTGAGCCGGGGCGGGGCCTTTGTGTTGTTTACGTCGGGGCGATCGCTCCGGGCCGTGCAGGCGTTGATGAGCGGCGAGCGTCGCTATGCCGGGGACGAGGACGATCACGCCGCGTACGAAATCATCAATCAACTCGAACACGGCGCGTCCACGGCCCTGTTGAAGTTCCTGCAGGCCGAGCGCGGCGCACTGTTCGGCCTCGCCACGTTCTGGCAGGGCATTGACATTGCCGGTGATCGCCTTCGCCTGGTGATCCTGGTACGGCTGCCGTTTCGCGTGCCCGACGAACCGTTGCTGGCCGCTCGCATGGAACGTGAGAAAGAATCCGGCGGCGATCCCTTTCGTTCGCTCCAGCTCCCCGCCGCCGTGATCAGCATCAAACAGGGCTTCGGCCGCCTGATTCGCACGCACAACGACCGCGGCATCGTGGCGATCCTTGACCCGCGCATTCGCACGAAGAACTACGGAAAGGGCATCCTGCGGGCGCTCCCCCCGGCGAGAATCGCGGCGAGCAGTTTCGAGGAAATGGTCCAGATCCGCGACGAATTGTTCGGGGATTGAAATTCTTCGCGCCAGGGATTGGAAGGGTTGCGCCGCCAGGCGCAAGTCCGGAGCGCGAAGCGCGGAGGACCGAAGCGATAGCGTAGCCCTGGAAAGCCCGACCGCCCCGAAGGGGCGGGGCGCCCTGAAGAAAGTAGCATAAGGATCTTTTTGGGCGTCTCCCGTCCTGCGGCCGGGACCGCGCTGCTCCGGGCTCCGCTATCGCTTCGGTCTCGCGAAGACGCGAGACTCGCTTCGCGACCCTCCGCATCGCTGACGCGAAGAGTGGGGCATTCTTAGAGTTTGACCGATATTCATACTATGTCCCAATTTCGTCGGTTGATCTTTGCGGCTCTGGCCTTTTCCGTTGTGGCAACCGCTCTATTTGCGCGTGACCGCACCTTGTTCTTTCGCACGCCGGCGTTTCACTTTGTCCAGGTCATCGACGAAAACGCGCGGATTGACTGGACCGGGGGATACGTCTTCGCCGAGGCGCGCGTGCGTCTGCCCCGCATCATCTACGATCGCAAGCATCCGGACTTCGGCAAGGCCGGCACCGAGACGTCCATCACCGATGCCCGGGCGGCGGCACGGAACAAGGCCACCGAGCTGGCGACGCTCCGGCTCATGAACACGCTGACGTCGCTCCGCCTGGATTCGAGCTTCACGCTGTACGAAAAGATGACCGTGGACCGGGAACTGCGCGAGAGCCTGGGCAATCTGAGCGAGCGCTTTCTGACCAAGTCCCGGAACGTCGGCGAGGGCTACGTCTCCGTGGAACTGGCCATGCCGTTCCTGGGCGAGGACGGCCTGTACTCCATGCTCGTCGGATCGCACTACGGTTCGGAGCTGCCGCCGGTGGTGGAGCCCCTGGATGTGGTGGACGCCGTGAGCGGTCTCGTCGTGGATTTGCGCGAGGCGCGGGAGTTCACGCCGTCCCTCGAACCGCGCATCTTCACCGATCGTGGGCGGTTGATCTACGGCCCGGAGATGGCCGGCAGTTCGTGCATTCGGCGCGGCCTGGTCTCCTACTATGCCTCGGCGGAACGGGCCATGCAGGACGCCCGTCTGGGAGACGCCCCGTACTACACCTATGCCGCCGGAGTGATGGGGCGGGGGAAAAGTGATATATATCTGGACGCGGAAGATGCGGAGCGGCTTCTGGGTCATGCCTCCGGCCGTATGGTGCTGCGGCGCTGCCGGGTGGTATTCATCGTAGATCAAAAATAATCACCGCGCATGTCCGCTTCTTCGCTCGCCTCGATTCTGAATCATCTTCACGAACCCGGGGTCCTCGTCCTCGGGGACTTCATGCTCGACGAGTACATCCACGGCGTCGTCGAACGCATTTCGCCGGAAGCCCCGGTACCCATTGTCCTCGAAAAAGAAGTGCGCACGGTTCCGGGGGGAGCCGGCAACGTGGTGCGCAACCTGCGCAGCCTGGGCGTGCCGGTATTTATGGCCGGCATCATCGGCACCGACGAATCGGGGCGTGTGCTTACGGAAAGTTTCGCGGCGATGGGCATCGACGAAGAGGGTATGGGCCTGATCGAAACCGACGATCGCCCGACCACGCGCAAGACGCGCATCCTGGCCGGGCAGCAACAGGTGGTACGCCTGGATCGCGAGAGCGGCAACGAGCCGTCCGAAGCCGTGCGGGATCGCATGTTCGCGTTCATTGAAAGTGTGATGCCGAAGATCCGCGCCGTCATTATTTCGGATTACGACAAGGGCCTGGTGCGGCCGCAAACGATCGAGCGCATCGTGAAACTCTCGCAGAAGCATAACTGTTTCATTGCGGTGGATCCGCAGGTGACGCACTTTAATTTTTACCAGCGCGTGGACGTGCTTACACCGAATCACCACGAGGCGGGGCGATTCCTCGGCCGCAAGTTAGTGGATGATGCGGACGTGGTCGCGGGCGGTCGGGAGATCGTCGCGCGTTTGAATGCGAGTTCGTTGTTGATTACCCGCGGCGAAAAAGGCATGACGTTGTTCGAACCCGGCCGGGAAACGCATATTCCGACGATGGCGCGCGAGGTCTTCGATGTGACGGGCGCCGGGGATACCGTGATCTCGGTGTATACGGCGGCGGTGGCGGCCGGCGCATCGAACGAGGACGCGGCAAGATTGAGCAACCTGGCGGCGGGGTTGGTGGTAGCACAACTGGGAGCGGCCACGGTAACAGTGGACGAGTTGCGCAGAGCACTGAAGGCGCAATAAGAGCGCAGCGATTCTTCGCGCGAGGGATTGGAAGGGTGGCCGAAGGCCAGTCTCGCGTAGCGAGACCGAAGCGATAGCGGAGCCCTGGAAAGCCCGGTCGCCGTAGGCGACGCGCCCAAACTATTAGCCATGAACTATTACGAAGCCATCGGTGAAAAGATCCAGCGTGATCGTACAACTCTTGCTGCATTTCTTAAAGAGAACCGGGCGAATTCTAAGGTTGTCTTCACAAACGGCTGCTTCGATCTGTTGCACCCCGGCCATGTTACGTATTTAAGTCGCGCGCGAGATCTGGGCGATCTCCTGGTCGTCGGCCTGAACTCCGACGACTCCGTCGCGAAACTCAAAGGACCGGGCCGGCCGTTGAACAAAGAACGCGACCGCGCCATTGTGCTGGCGGGCCTCGCGTGTGTGGACTACGTCGTGGGCTTCGCCGAGGCAACGCCGATCGAAACACTGCGTGTGATTCGGCCGGCGATTCATTGCAAGGGCGGGGACTACAAGCCGGAGGACCTGCCGGAAAAGGACGTCGTTGAGCAAGGCGGCGGGCGGATCGTCATCCTGGACTTCGTGGAAGGTTATTCCACGACGTCCCTCGTGAACAAAATGAAGTAATCCGGGCGGCTCGTGCTGGAAAAAACACTTTCGGACGCAGGGGCCGTTTGGATTATGTCGTTCCATGGCCGAGTCCAGTTCCCCGAAGTCCGACAAAAAAGCCGAGAAATCGCGCAAGGCTCCCGAAATTCCCACTCGCTACATCTTCATCACCGGCGGTGTTTGCTCGTCCCTGGGCAAGGGCGTGACCGTGGCCGGCCTGGGCTGCCTGCTGGAAAGCCGCGGCTACAAAGTTACACTCCAGAAGATGGACCCGTACATCAACGTGGACCCGGGTACAATGTCGCCGTTCCAGCACGGCGAGGTCTACGTCACTGACGACGGAGCCGAGACGGACCTGGACCTCGGTTACTACGAGCGGTTCACCATGAATCCGCGGCTCACGCAGTTGAACTCGGTCTCCACCGGGCAAATCTACAACGCCGTCATCCAGCGCGAGCGCCGCGGCGACTACCTGGGCCGCACGGTTCAGGTAATTCCGCACATCACCAACGAAATCAAAGAACGTGTTACCAAGCTGAACCGCGACGAAGAATGGGACTTCGTCATCGTGGAGATCGGCGGAACCGTCGGCGACATCGAAGGCATTCCCTTTCTCGAAGCCATCCGGCAAATGCGGCGGGAACGCGGGCGCGAGGGCGTGTGTTTCATTCACCTGACCCTCGTGCCGACGATCACCGTGGCCGGCGAAGCGAAGACCAAGCCGACCCAGCACAGCGTCAAGGAACTGCAAACCTTCGGCATTCAACCGGACGTTCTTGTGTGCCGCTTGAACCGCGCGCTCTCGAAGGACATGAAAGAAAAGCTCTCGCTCTTCTGCAACGTTCCGGAAGCGAACATCATCTCGGCCACGGACATTAACTCGAGCATCTACGAAATTCCGGAGATGTATCGGCAGGAAAAACTCGACCAGGTCGTGCTGGATCACTTCCGCCTGGAACCGAAGCGGCTGAACTTCAAGCGCTGGTCCGGAATCCTGGATATCATTAACAATCCGAAAAAAACGGTTAAGATCGCCGTGTGCGGTAAGTACATCGCTTTGCAAGACGCCTATCGTTCCGTCTACGAGGCGCTGATGCACGGCGGCATTGCGAACCAGGTCGAGGTCGAGTTCTTAAAAGTAGATCCGGAAGAGTTAGAGGAACAGGGCGTGGGTTCGCGCTTCTCCGGTGTGCACGGCATTCTGGTGCCTGGCGGTTTCGGCAGCCGCGGCATCGAGGGCAAGCTGCTTTCGATTGAGCACGCGCGCACGAAGAAGATTCCGTTCTTCGGGATTTGCCTGGGCATGCAATGCGCCATCATCGAATTCGCGCGCAACGTGCTCGGCCACGAAAATGCGAACTCCTCGGAGTTTGACCCGTCGACGGAACACGCGGTGATCTCGCTGCTGGAAGAACAGCACGGCCTGGAACAAAAGGGCGGGACCATGCGCCTCGGCGGTTATCCCTGCATTGTCCAGGAAGGTACCCTGGCGTTCAAAGAGTACGGCGCGGCGAAGATCCGCGAGCGGCACCGGCACCGGTTCGAGTTTACGCTGGCGTACAAAGAAGCCATGGAAAAGGCCGGCATGGTGTTTTCCGGCATGTCTCCGGACCGACAGCTCGTGGAGATTACCGAACTCAAGAATCACCCCTGGTTCGTCGGCTGCCAGTTTCACCCGGAGTTCCAGTCGAAGCCGGTGGACGCGCATCCGTTATTTGCGGGATTCATTCGCGCGGCCGCGAAGATGGTGAAGTAGGCGGCGCGGCCCGACGCATCAAAAGCATCCCGCCACCGAAACACCGTAACGCCCGGCCAGATAACATTCCACTCCACTGCGTTCGCCCGCGGACAGCGCGCGTCGGTAGACGATGACTTCGCCGATGCGGCCGTTGAAGTAGTTCACCGTTCCGTCCTGATTGCACAGCGTAAGATTGCCCGCGCTGCTGAGGCTCCCCGCGATCGTCGAGTTCTGAATGCCGCTCAGACTGCCGTTGAGATACGCGAGAATTTCAGTGCGCCCCGTACGAACGCCGCTGATGATGGCGGGGCTGCCGATCGTCAGTCCCGTCGCCGTCGAAATAGGATACTCGGCCACGTCGCTCGTGACGCCGAGGCGCGCCGTCGTTGCTGACATCTCGATGCCCAGGAACATGGGATTCGTAACGCTGCCGCCCGGATCGCGTTTGCTGAAGACGCCCTGAAAGTTTGTACTGGTAGATGTTAGCTGGATTACTGTAACGAACGTCCAGCTCTCGTCGCCGCTGATGTTCAGCGCGGTGGCGTTGCCGGCGCTGAGTTCATCGTTCACACCGTCGCAACCGATGGCGGCTCGCGTGCCGATCGTAATATCGGCGGGTTGTTGGTTCGGGGTGGATTGAGCGAAGGTGATGTTGTTGCCGGAGCGATCGGTCCAGTCCGCCACGGTGCCGCCGTTGCGGTTGAGCGAGGTTTCGGCATCGAGCCAGAGGACGAGATCGGAAACCGTGTTCGGCGCCGTGGCGTTCGTGGTGGGCGAGTGCACGAGGCCGAAGGCGAAGAGGTTCAACAAGAGGAACGTCTCGGTGGAGGCGTCGGATTGCTCGAAGTCGCGGAGTCCGACGACGGGATGCCCGACGGCGCAGGCGGTGGTGAGCAGGAATGCCAGGGCCGGCGCAAGGATGGCCGACGTTGCCGTTTTGAGGGGGCGCATGGATGTTGAGACCGGGTGGGGAATCGTAAGATAAGATTCAGTGACTTATCCCCGTTTTCCGACACACCAAAATTCAAGCGACCTCTAAATCCTCGAATTGATTCGGGCTCATAAACCCGATGCTACTATGAACCCTCCGGGGGTTGTAGAAGAGTTCGATGAACTCAAACACAGCCTCCCGGGCATGATCCACATCTACAAACTCGTCCGTGCCGATCCCTTCCTTGAGGATCGAGAAGAACGATTCCACACACGCATTGTCCCAACAGTTCCCCCGCCGGCTCATGCTTTGCACGATGTTGTGGCGACGGAGTTCCACGCGGAACTCACGCGATGCATACTGCACGCCCTGATCCGAATGGAACATCAGCCCCTTGCCCGGCTGCCTCGTCTTCACGGCCATATCCAGCGCCGCCACGGCGAGTTGCGCAGGCATACGATCCTGCACGTCCCAACCGATGATGCGACGCGAGAACAGGTCCATCACAACGCATAGATAGACCCAGCCAATGCGCGTTTTCAGGAACGTGATATCCGAAGCCCAGACACGATTAGGTTGCGCCACGTTGAAGTTACGGCCGAGCAGATTCGGAGACGCCTTGAAGCGATGATTCGAGTCCGTCGTGCAGACCTTGAATTTTCGCCTTTGTTTCCCGCTGATTCCAGCCTGTTTCATCAGTCGGTGGATACGTGTTTTGCCCACGTATTCGCCCCAACCGCGCAGGATTTCCCGGATCTTGGCGACGCCGCAGCGACCTTGCTCGTGATAGGCCTGCACGATCAAACGCGTAAGTCTGACATCTTCACGATCACGCGCCGACGGTGCACGCTTTACGAAGCGATAGAACGATTTTCGCGAAACCTCAAGTACGCGGGCCATGCGACCGATTGGAAACTCCTCGCGATGAGCTTCCATGAACTCGAAAACTACAGTTCTCTCGATAGCATGGCCGCGAACTTTTTTAGGATCGTGTTATCCATCTTCAGTTCGGCGTTCTCTTTACGAAGCTGCTCCAGCTCCTCTTCGACGCTGAGCTTGCTGCGCTTCCCTTTGCCTTTTTCTTCTTTGGCCTCTCGATCCATATACTCCTTCTTCCACTCACGCAAAGTCCAGTAGCTGATCCCCAGCGACGCCGACACTTCTTTCAGGGTGCGCTCACCCTCCACTACGGCCTTCACGGCCTCCTCGCGGAATTCCCGCGGATACCTCTTCTTTTTCACTCTGACCTCCTTATTCAGGACGCCCGATTTAGTGTATCAGTTTTCGGGGATAAGCCACCTTTCCGCCTCCTCATTTTTTCCCCAATCATCACCAAAAAAATCTCCCGAAACCACAAAAAAATCCATCTAACCCAACCCCAGGAATAATACTTGCCTTCGGCGTGCCCTGACTCTATCCTGCGATTTGCCTATGATGATCACCGAACGAGAATTTCTGAACGGGCGGCGCATCGGCGGGGATCAGCCGTTTTTCCTGATCGCCGGGCCCTGCGTCATCGAGAGCCGCGATATGATCGCGCGGACATGCGAGATCATGCAGGAGCTTTGCGAAGAACTCGGCATCCTGTACATCTTCAAGAGCAGCTTCGATAAGGCGAACCGCTCGTCGGTGGATTCGCCGCGCGGGCCCGGCATCGACGAGGGGCTCGCACATCTGCGCTACATCAAAGAAACATTCAAGGTCCCGGTGCTCACCGATATTCACGAGACGGCCCAGGTGCCGGCGGTGGCCGAGGTCTGCGACGTGTTGCAGATCCCCGCGTTTCTGTGCCGGCAAACCGACCTGCTCATCGCCTGTGCCGATTCAGGGCGCTGGGTGAACGTGAAAAAAGGCCAGTTCGTGGCGCCGTCGGACTGCGGGGCGATTGTGGAGAAGATCACCGGGCGGGGCTCGCAGAAGTACCTCATGACCGAACGCGGGGCAACGTTCGGCTACAACAACCTGGTCTTCGATCCGCGTTCCAACGAGATCTTACACGGCATGGACATTCCCGTCGTCCACGATGCCACGCACAGCACGCAGATGCCCGGCGGCGGCAAGACCAGCGGCGGCAATCGTGAGATGGTTCCGGTCCTCGCCCGGGCGGCGGTGGCGGCGGGCCTCGAGGGCATCTTCATGGAGGTGCATCCCGATCCGGCGCAGGCGTGGTCCGACGCCTCGAACCAGTACTGGCTCGATAAGGCGCCGGATCTCGTGCGGCGCCTGTATCGCCTGGATCGTTTTGTGAAGTCGGAGGTCCTTTCCGATGCCGGCGCATCCGTTCAATCCAGCTAACTTGCGGCGATTCAATGTTATGCTGATGCTCTGCGCCGCCAGCCTGCTCGCCGCCTGTTCGGACGGCGCACGCCTTGTGGACGAGGAGATCCGGGAAACCGACGCCACCGTACGCATCAAGAATTTCCGCCGGCAGTCCATTTCCGTGGACGGCACTCCCGTGTGGTACGTGAAGGCCGAAGAGGCCTTTCTCTACCAGGAAGAGGACAAGCCCGTCCGCATTGTCGCCTACGATTTTGAATTCGAGCAGTTCAACAAAGACGGCCAACTCTCCGACGTGATGGTCGCCGACCGCGGGGAGATCGATTACCTGGACGAGATGTACTATCTCACGGGGAACGTCTTTTACGAGGACCAGCTCGGCGACGAGAAGCGCAAGATCACCGCCGAGGAAATCCAGTACGATCGCATTGAGGGCATTATGACGTCCGAGAAGCCCCTGGTCATCGAAGAAGAGGGCATGGTGACCCGCTGCACCCGCGGGGCGGAGATCGATACGTTGAACAACCGCCAGGTTTGCAAGGGGCCCATGGTGATCTCGGTGTCCGAGGAAGGCGGCACGGACGCCGCCGATATTTTCAACTGAGTGCAAACATAAACTAAAATGAAGTTACGCCTCGACATCTTTGCGATCGTGCTGCTGATCGCTGCCGGTAGCGCCTGCCGTTCTCTCGGCGGTCCGCGGGATGTGCCCGGGCCGTCGACCGATTCCGATGGCGACCCGGCACTGGTCGACGAAGGCGACGCCGCGAAGGATCAGACGGAAGAAGAAGCCGGGCCCGTTCCCGCTGATTCCGAGAATTTCATCGTCGACGAAAGCCCCGATAAAAGAGGCCGCAAGGTTCGCACTTCGTTCTCCGGTTACGAGCTGATTCGCGAGATCAAAGAGGACGAGTTCGGCATCAAAACGACCATCATCACCATTCGCGGCAACGCCACCATTCGCCACGAAAAAGTACTGATCACCGCCTCGAAGATGACCGTGGTCGACGGCGTACGCGGGGAACTAGTGGGCAATGTGCGCATCTATGATCGTGAGAGCGGACTGCGGGTCTATGCCGCCCGCGCTGACTACGATCGCGACGAACAGCTCGTGAATCTCAGCGGCAGCCCGCATCTTACCGTTCAGCAGGAGGGCCAGAAGCCCACGCTCGTGACCTGCACGAAGATCGTTCGGGACCTGGCGGCGAAGACGGCGACTCTTGACGGCGACGTGCGCATCCACCACGATTCCTGGACCGTGATCGGTGACGCCGCCGTCTACTACGACCAGGAGAATCGTGTCGTTGTGAAAGACAATCCGCTGCTCTTCGGGGAGCGGCAGTTTCTCTCGGGCGATCAGATCACCTACAACGTCAAAGAACGCACCGCGTTTCTGGAAGGGCGCACCACGTACATCTCCGGCGGGGACGGCGACGACAACGTTTTCGGCGACGTGGCCACCGGCCCGCCGCCGGGCCTGGAAGAGTACACGCGCAAGGGTGGCAACATCGATCGGCCGGCTCCGTCAGAAAACGACGGCGAGGACGGCGAGGTGAAAGACGCCGGGCCGTTTTACTTAACCGCCGATCAAATCCAGCACAGCTTCCCGCGCGGCGAAGAACCCACCACCGAGGTGCGCGGCAACGTGCTCATGACACGCGGCGAATCCCTGGTCATTGAGACGCCGTATCTCGTCGCCCTGGGCCGCGACTTTCATACGATCCACACGGAGGAGGGCGTGCAGATGACCGACCGCGAACGCGGTATGTACGTCGAGGCCGGCGTGATGGACTATCAATCGAACGAAGAGATGTTGCGCCTGGAAGGCAATCCGTTCATCGACTTTCTGAAAAAAGACGGCACGGTGGAAGCGACGCTGAGCGGCGCGGTCATCGAACGCGACTTCGCCGACGGTTCGACTTCGGCCTGGGGCGATGTGCGCATTGAACGCGAACGTTACACGGCCACCGGTGAGATGGCCACGTTCTACGAGGACGCCGATGTTATCGTACTCGAAGGCGAACCCGGTCTCGAAGACGGGCCGAGTAAGATTCGCGCCGAGAAGATTCTGTTTTATCCGGAGAAAAACCGGGTGTTACTCTACAATCGCATTCGCGGTTACCTGGGAACGGAGGGCTGATGCCTGCAACCGAAGACAAGACCAAACGCCGGAGCACCGCGCGCAAGAAGCGCCGGGAGATTCCCTTCGATCCGTCCGCGCGCGTGTTGCGCGGGCAGAACCTGGTAAAGATCTACAACAAACGCAAGGTCGTCGACCGGGTCAGCTTCGAGATTCGCCAGCGCGAGATCGTCGGCCTGCTCGGGCCGAACGGGGCCGGCAAGACCACTTCGTTTTACATGGCCGTGGGACTCGTGCAGCCGGATGAGGGTCGCGTATTCATCGACAACGAGGACATTACGCATCTGCCCATGTACCGTAAGGCGCGCCTGGGCATCGGCTATCTGCCCCAGGAAGCTTCCGTTTTTCGTAAGTTAACGGTGGCCGAGAACATCGAGGCGGTGCTGGAGATGCAGGGCCTCGCCCGCGCGGAGATCGTGCGTCGGCGGGACGCGTTGCTGGACGAACTGCAGTTGCATCGCGTATCGAATCAGAACGGTTATACGTTGTCCGGCGGCGAGCGCCGACGTTGTGAGATTGCGCGGGCCCTGGCCACGGAACCGGACTTCATCCTGCTGGACGAACCCTTTGCCGGGGTCGACCCCATCGCCGTAAAAGACATCCAGGAACTGGTGGACCATCTTCGCGATCGCGGCCTGGGCATCCTCATTACCGACCACAACGTTCGCGAAACGTTGAAGATTACGGATCGTTCGTACATCATGTACGCCGGGCAAATCCTGCGGAGCGGCGAGCCGCGAGAACTCGTAAACGACGTGGAGATCCGCAAGAAATACCTGGGAGAAGACTTTCGTCTGTAGCAGGCGGCGAAGGTCATTTGAGAGTACAGCAAACATGGCGCTCAGTCAAAATTTAGTACAGAAGCAGACCCAGCGACTGGTCATCACCCAGGATCTGCGGCAGTCCATCGAACTCTTGCCGCTTTCGAATCTGGAGTTGTCGGAGCGCATTCAAAAAGAAATCCTGGAAAATCCGCTGCTGGAGGAACGTGAATCCGAGAGCGGCGAAAATTCGGCGGCGGCCCAGGCCGTGCCGGCCGAGAAACCGAAGACCGAGGGCCAGGACGACGGCGAGGGCGAAGATTCCTGGCGCAGTGAAACATCCGAGCGCGCGGCCGAACGCGACTTCGGTTCCCGGGAGTACAACCGCAACGATTACAGCCCCGGTGACGCCGCCCGCGGTGCCGAGCGCGCCGAGCAGAAGCATCAGTTCATTCAGAACGGTGTCTCTTCGAACGAGTCTCTCGCCGATCATCTGCTCTGGCAACTGCGCATGTCCGATCTTGAGAGCGCCGAGATCGAAGCCGGAGAGATGAT
The DNA here is from genome assembly GCA_965227295.1 of Leptonemataceae bacterium. Classification (GTDB taxonomy): domain Bacteria; phylum Spirochaetota; class Leptospiria; order Leptospirales; family Leptonemataceae; genus JANSYA01. The sequence goes on from OZ245742.1 coordinate 3,845,721, forward strand.
CATCTCCGCCATCGACGAGCGCGGCTTTCTCGTGGAACCGCTGGAAGATTTGATTGCCGGCACCGAAGTAAAGTTCGCCGACGCGAGCCGCGCCTTAGAACAGATTCACGGTTTCGATCCCATCGGCTGCGGGGCGCGGGACATTCCGTCGTCGCTGCTGGTTCAGGCGCGGCTGTTGCATCCGGAGGACCTCATTACGCGGCGGCTGCTCGCCGAACACTTCGAGGACCTGGAAAAGCTCGATTATAAAAAGATCGAGCGGGTGACGGGTTACTCGCGCGACGACATCGAAACCTCGCTGCAGTTCGTTCGAACCCTGGAGCCGTACCCGGGCACCCTCTTTGCCGGTCGACAGCCGGAGTACATCGTCCCCGACGTGCTCATCGTCGACCTGACTGACGGCTTCGAGGTGGTCATCAATGACGACTGGCTGCCGACCCTGGGCATCAACGACGAGTACCGCGATATGCTGCGGTCTACCCGCAAACAAACCGAAGATCGCGAGTACTTACAGACGAAGCTGACGTCCGCGCAGTGGCTGATCAAGAGTATTCGCCAGCGTCGGCAGACACTCTATCGCGTGATGAAGGCGATCCTGGAATTTCAGGAAGATTTTTTCCGCAACGGCCAGGGCCATCTGCGCCCGCTCACGCTGCGCATGGTCGCGGAGAAGGTGGAACTGCACGAATCCACGGTCTCCCGGATTACCACGAACAAGTACGCCCAGACGCGCTGGGGCGTTTTCGAACTGAAGTACTTCTTCTCCAGTTCACTGCGATCGTCCGGCGGCGGCAGCGAGAAACACTCCGCCCGCAGCATCCAGGACCGCATCCGGATCCTGGTCGAAGAAGAGGATGACGAGAACCCCCTCTCGGATCAGGAAATTATGGAGAAGATTAAGGCGGAGGGCGTGCAGATCGCCCGTCGGACGGTCGCCAAGTACCGTAAGATCCTGAAAATTCTGCCCGCGGATCGTCGCAAGAAACTGAAGAAGTTGAACAACGCCCGATCATCCAATTGACAGCACGCTGACGCCGGTAAAAATGATACCCGCATCAAGCAAGGAGTTTCGTTCGCAATGAACATCACGTACTACTTTCAGAACCTCGAAGCCTCGGACGCGATCAAAGACTACTGCGACAAGAAGATCGAAAAACTGTCGTCGCACTTCAACTCCCTTATGTCCGCCGACGTGCGTTGCAAGGTCGAGAAGATCGAACAGATCGTGGAGATCCAGATTAACGCGGACAAAGAGCAGTTCATTGCTTCGGAGTCCCACGAGGACATGTACGCCGCCATCGATCTGGTCGAAGAGAAACTTGAAAAACAAATCCGCCGCCACAAAGAGAAAGTGCTCGATCGCAAACATCGCCCGCACTGAACGCCGGCGAACCCCTGAATCAGCATGAGTTACATTGAGGCCGGAGAACTCCTCGAAAAAAAGCCGGAGCTGGGTCTACAGCTCGTGGCCGGGGAGGGCGGTCTCGGTCGTCACCTGGTCTCCATCGACGTGAACCGGCCCGGCCTCGCCCTGGCCGGATACTACCGCAACTTTGCCGCGGACCGCATCCAGGTTTTCGGCCGCGGCGAAACCGCATACCTCGAGGATTGCAACGACAGCGATCTCGAACGCATCATCGCGGAGTTCTTTCGCTTCGAACATCCCGGTCTCATTTTCACGCACGACAAACGTCCGCCGAAGCAGTTCGTCGACGCCTCGATGGAAACGAGCACCCCCTTGTTCAGCACGGGGATGACCACGCACAACTTTATTGTCCAGTTCACACGCTTTATGAGCGAGGAGTTGGCGCCGAGCACGTCGTTGCACGGCGTGTTGATCGACGTCTTCGGCGTCGGCATTCTTTTGATGGGACCGAGCGGCATCGGTAAATCCGAAACGGCCCTGGAACTCGTCGAGCGCGGTCACCGCCTGGTGGCCGACGACATCGTGCACATTCGCTGCGTGGATGAGAGCGATCTGGTGGGCATGGCCAGCGAGGTGATTCAACATCACATGGAACTGCGCGGTGTGGGCATCATCAACGTCAAAGATCTGTTCGGCGTCGGCGCGATCCTGGGGCGTTGCCGCATCAACCTGGTCATTCGCATGGAGGACTGGGATCAGGAAAAGGACTACGAACGCCTGGGCCTGGAAGACGAGTACGTCGACATCCTGGGCGTCAAGGTTCCACGCATTCTGCTTCCGGTGCGGCCCGGTCGGAACGTGCCCATTCTCATTGAAACGGCGGCCATGAACCATCGCTCGAAGCGTATGGGCTATCACGCGGCGCGGGAATTGTCCCAACGCATCAGCCGGCAGATTTCCGAAAAGAGCACCAAACGACCCTAGGTGCTTTTGATCATCAATCAGGCTTAACATGCAATCGAGAGAAATTACCATCACTCATGCCGAGGGCGTACACGCTCGCCCCGCTTCGATCTTCGTCCGGGAGGCGGCGAAGTTTCAATCCGAGGTCACGCTGACATCCGACGGCACCACCGTGAACGGTAAATCCATCATGGGTTTGCTCATGCTCGCGTTGAACAGCGGCGCGGTGGTCACGCTGGAAACCGACGGCAGCGACGAAGAGGACGCCGCCGAGAAACTCGCCGGGATTCTCTCAGGGAGTTTCTAAAGATGGTGGGAGTGCGCACGTCTTCGAACGCTCCCTGGCAACAGGAAGAGCGCAAGATCTATCTGCGGGACATCTTTTTTCTCGCGCTGATCGTCGTCGTAAGCGTGCTTGTCTCGGAGCAATTTCTGCTGAACGAAGAGGCGACCATCGTGGATCGCATCTTCACGTACCTGTTGCTCTTCATTCCCATGGGCACGTTCAATCTGATTGCCCACTACTACTACCGCAATCGCCGCATTCGCCAGACCGGGAATCTACGCAGCAGCCTGCGCTATCGCCTGAGCATTGCGTTCATGCTGATCGCCATCATTCCGTCGATTCCCATCTTTCTGATTTCCGCGAACAACGTGGAGCAGGTCGTGGAATCGCTGTTTAACGTGGACGTGGCCGGCGCCATGGAATCGGCCCAGGCCGCCATCCGTTACTATGAACGCCAGGAAGCGGATCGCTTTTATCAAGAAATCACCGCGGCGGCGCCGGCCCTGAAAGACGGGACGACCGACAATCCCGGACGTGATATCAATCGGCTGCGCGAGGCGGGCATCCTGGTTGCCGGTAAGGATTTCGTCGGCGTCTCCCACGGCGGCCAGTTCGTCTTCGCCTCCGGCAACGCGTACCGCGGAGAGAAGATGCCGCTTTTCAGCGAGGCCGGAAACTACAGCGCGCCCTTCGCCGCGGCGCGCTGGAAGGGCATCGACTATATCTTTTATCGCTTCGACGCCGTGGACGCGGAGCGCGAAATCAACGGCCACCTCATTGTCGGGCAACGGTTGCATCCGGGCCTGGAAGACCACGTTACGAACTACCAGCGTGTGCACGACAGTTTCGAAGAGGTGGGCTTCTGGAATCAACAGGTGCCGGGCACGCTGCGCCTGGGACTCGCGTTGCTCTACGTATTCATGATTTGCTCCGCGCTGGTGATCTCGCTCTTGATCGCACGACAGATATCGCTGCCCATCGTCTCCCTGGCGGCGGCGACGCGCCAGGTGGCGGACGGTGATCTGGACACCCGCCTGGATTTGAAGGCGAGCGGTGAGCTGGGCATCCTCATCGAAAGTTTCAATCAGATGACCTTAGAGCTGCGCAGCCTGCGCGAACGATTGCTGCATTCCCAACGCCTGGCCGCCTGGCAGGAGGTCGCGCGGCGTCTCGCCCATGAAATCAAGAACCCGCTCACGCCCATTCAGCTGAGCGCGGATCGAATGATTCGCCGTCTGGAGCGGCCGGAGAAAGGGAACCTCGCCGATGTGGTGCGCAACGGTTGTCGGACGATCATCGAACAGGTAAAAGTACTCAAGGAACTCGTTTCGGAGTTCGCATCGTTCGCGCGTCTTCCCCGCGCGCGCATGCAGGAATCGAATCTGGACGCCATCGTCTCCGAGGCGGTGAACGGTTTCCAGGCCGTAGTCCCCGGCATATCCATCGAGATGCGCCTCGCCGGAAACCTGCCGGAGATCCCCCTCGACCGAACCATCATCATCGGTATGACCAACAATCTCGTCAAGAATGCCGTGGAGTCCATTGCCTCCCAGCCGGCGGAGCAGCGGCGGAATCCCCAGCGCGTCGTCCTCTCGACGGCGTTGATTCGCCAGGGCATTCGACGTTTTGTCCGACTGCGCGTTGAGGACAGCGGCCCGGGCATCGAAGAAGACTTGCGCGATCGCATCTTCGAACCTTACTTTACCACCAAGGGTCGGGCCGGCAGCGGCCTCGGCCTGTCCATCGTGGAACGCTCGGCCATGGAACACGACGCCCGGCTACAGGTGGGCGCGTCTTCCCTGGGCGGGGCTGAGTTTACGATACTCTTTCCGCTCCCGGATCCTTCCGGGCGCTAAGTTACGCGAAGTTAGCATTTAGAAATTTTATGAAGATTTTTGTCGTAGACGATGATAAGAGCATCCGCCGAACGCTGCGCGAGATCCTGGAGGACGAGGACTTCGAGGTCGAGGACTTCGCCACCGGTCGTTCCATGCTTAAGGCCCTCGAAAAAAAGGGCCGGCCCGCGCTCGTGTTGCTCGATGTCTGGATGGGCAAAGAAGACGGCATTGAGATTCTCGACAAAATCAAAGAGACCTATCCGGCCCTGCCGGTGTTGATGATCTCCGGGCACGGTACGATTGAACAGGCGGTGCAGGCCACGAAGAAGGGCGCCGTCGATTTCCTGGAGAAGCCGCTCTCTCTGGATACGGTGCTCGCGCGCATTGCCGAGATATTAAAACCGGGCAAGGCGAACGGCAAAAGCGACGCCCCGCCGCCCGAGTTGGAGTTCGACGACATCATCGGTACGTCCGAAGAGATCGTGAATGTGAAACGCGCCATCGCCCAGGCCGCACGCACGAACGCGCGCGTGTTCATCTACGGCGAGAACGGCGTGGGCAAGGAACTGGTCGCCCGGGCGATTTACAAAAACTCGAAGCGCCGCGACGATACTTTCGTCGAAGTCAACTGCGCCGCCATCCCGGAAGAACTCATCGAAAGCGAACTCTTCGGTCACGAGAAGGGCGCTTTCACCGGCGCCACCGAACAACGCATCGGCAAGTTCGAGCAGGCCAGTGGCGGCACGCTCTTTCTCGACGAAATCTGCGACATGTCGCTCGCTACTCAGGCGCGCGTACTGCGCGTCCTGCAGGAACAGCGTTTTTCCCGCGTGGGCGGCGGCGACAACATCGAGGTGGACGTGCGCATCATTGCGGCGACGAACATCCGTCCGGAAGAAGCGATCCGGGAAGGTCGTTTCCGCGAGGACCTCTACTATCGACTGAACGTCATACCCATCGACATGCCGCCGCTGCGCGAACGGACGGGAGACATCGCGCTCCTGCTGGATCATTTTCTGCGCGAGTCCGCCAGTGAAAACCAGATCCCCATCAAGAAGTTTACCAACAAGGCCGTGGAAGCCCTCGTGAACTATGCCTGGCCCGGTAACGTCCGCGAGCTCAAGAACGTCGTCGAGCGCCTGTCCATCATGAGCGGCGACGACGAAACCGAGATTACCGAGGAAACCGTGGCCCAGCACCTGAACGACGCGCGCAATCGCGGCAATAACGAGGTACAACTCACCGGCGATCTGCGCAAGGCCCGGGAAAATTTCGAACGTTCGTACATCATCGAAGCCCTGCGCAAACACGAAAAGAACATCAGTCGGGCGGCACGTTTCCTGGGTATCGAACGCACGAACCTGCACCGCAAAATGAAGTCACTCAGCATCGATCCGGAGGAGATCTGAGCCGCGCGGCTTAGCTTACGAAAGATGCAGGTTAGCGCCAACGACATCGCCGTCCTCATGCAGGACTTCGCCGATCTCCTGGAAGAGGAGCCCGGCGCCTGGATTCCGTGTCTGGACGATGAGCCGCCTCCCGAAGAAATCGAGTTGATCGCCTACAGTGCGCCGGCGGCGAGTCCCGCCGCGGCTGCGACTACGACGGCATCTCCGGCCGCGCAGAGGCCGGCGGCCCCGCCGCCCCGGGAACTGCCGGCAAACTTCCGCTGCACACTGTGCCCCGATCGCATGTACCCGGTGCGCCGCTACAATCGGTCCGGTCGCAAGCCGGTCCTGGTCCTGTATCATGGCGGCTCCTTCGGCAAAGGCCCGGCGCGCCTTGACCGCAGCCGGGATTTTATCTTCGGCAGCGCCGAAGAGGACGACCTGTTTGAACGCATGCTGGGAGCTGTAGATTCCGGAGAGACGAAGTTAGTGCTCGAGGATTTGCATTACCAGGAGTATCCCGCGTGTCACTTCAACGCCGTGCGTTCAACACCGGACGATTGGCGCGATCGCGGGGCGCATTGCCTGACTCACGTCCACGACACCGTGGAGCGTGAGGGCATCCGTCTGTTGATTCTCACCGGACCGGCCGCGGTGATCCTCCTCGGCCCGGAGCGCGCGCGGGAACTCTCCGAGAGTTGTGAACGCATCGGCGTGAATACCGGCTCACGCGAGATTCCCGCTCTGGTCATGCGTTCTCCGGCGGCTCTCCTGGCTCTGGAAGCGAAACGCAAGCGACTCCAGCGCGCCGACGCCGACGATGCGCGGTACCGTGAGACGGCCGAACAAGAAAAGAGCATCAAACGGCAGATGCTCACCGCGCTCCAGGCGGCTCTGGCCGGGGTCTCATAACATTTCGAAACCGCGCGGATTCGCCCGCTTCCCAACAGACTCATGTTCGACCACTACGCAGACGTCGCCGTACGCCTCCCGATTCCCGGAACGTTCACGTATCGCGTGCCGGACGAATTGCAGGATACGATTCGGCCGGGCATGCGGGTCCAGGTCTCGTTTCGCAATCGCGACGAGGAAGCCGTGGTCTGCGTAATACATCCGAACGCCCCGGAATTCGAGGTGTTGCCGCTTACGAAACTCATCGACAGCGAAGCGATCTTAACCGAATATCAACTCAAGTTAGGATTCTGGATGGCGGAGTATTACCTGGCGGGACCCGGGGAGTGCCTGTTCAAAATGTTCCCCGCCGGCCGGCGCTATCCGAAGCGCCTCGAAAAACGCCGCCGTTCTCCGGCCGCACCGAATCACGAACTGAACGCGGAACAGGAAGCCGCCTATCGCTCCATCATGGCGGCGCGGCCCGGGGAGGGGGCGCATCTCATCCACGGCGTCACCGGCTCCGGCAAAACCGAAATCTACATCCACTTAATCCTCGACGCCCTCCGGCAAAACCGCGGCGCGCTCCTGCTCGTACCGGAAATCACACTCACCGTGCAGTTGATCGAACGCCTGCGTTCCGTTTTTGGTGATGAGCTGGCGTTGCTGCATTCCGCCCTCGGCGGGTCGGAACGATTCGGCTCGTACGTACACGTCCTCCGCGGCGATCAACGCATCGCGGTGGGGACGCGTTCCGCTGTCTTCGCCCCGGTTCTGGATCCCGGCGTGATCATCCTCGATGAAGAACACGATGCATCTTACAAAGAACACAGCGCGCCGCGTTACGACGCCCGGCAGATCGCGCACAAACGAGCCACGGATCACGGCGCTCACCTGGTGCTGGGCTCGGCCACACCCCGCATCGAAACGGCGTATCATGCCCGGGCCATGTCCGAAACGACGGGCTTTCGGTACTATCGACTCAGCGGGCGGGCCACGGGGGCGGAGTTGCCGGACGTACGCTTGACGAAGATCGCCTCCGGCGATGCGCCGCTCGGCGGGGATACCTTAAATGAACTTGAGAAGAACTTAAAGGCCGGCCGGCAGACGATCCTCCTGCTGAACCGGCGGGGCTATCATCCGTTCGTGTACTGCGCCAACTGCGAACGCACCGAGAGCTGCCCGAACTGTTCGGTGGCGTTGAACCTGCACCGGGACAGTCGACTGCTCTGTCACTACTGCGCGTATGAGCGCGAGTATCGCGGGGAGTGTTCGAACTGCGGCGGTCCGGCGCGGCCCGTGGGCAGCGGTACGCAGAAGCTCGAGGAGTTTTTGCTGAATCTCTATCCCGACGCACGCCTGGAACGCCTGGACGCCGACGCCGCGACGAAGCGCCACGCCGTACGGGACTGCATCAATCGTCTCATCGATGGAGAGATCGACATTCTGCTCGGCACGCAAATGATCGCCAAAGGTCTCGACGCACCGAACGTTACGCTGGTGTCCGTGCTGCAGGCCGATCACGGTTTCGCGCTGCCGGACTTTCGCGCCGCGGAGCGCACGTTCTCGCTGCTCACCCAGGTGGCAGGCCGGGCGGGGCGCGGCGAGCACAAGGGCCGGGTCATCTTCGAATGTCTGAACCCCGCGAATCCTGTACTGCATCATGCCGCGCGCCAGGACTACGAAGCCTTTTATCGCGAGGAAGTCGTGATGCGCAAGGCCTCCGGTTATCCGCCGTTTACGCGCATCGTGCGACTGCTCTACCGGGGTGAGGACGAGGGGGCCACACGCACGGCCGCGAATCGCCTGGCCGGGCGCCTCCAGCGGGCCCCGGAGCTCGCGACGGCCGATCATACGACACTCCTCGGCCCGGCGCCGGCGCCCCTGGAAAAGCTGCACAATCAGTACCGCTATCACATGATCCTCAAAACCGGTCGCATGCGGCGTTTGCGGGAGATTCTGTCGGAGCTACTCGCCGACGAGCGCGGGAGCGGCGGGGGGGCGAAGCTTCATCTGGAAGTGGATTTCGACCCGGTGGATCTTTTGTAAAATTTTTGTACCGTGAATGGTAGCGGCGAAAATTCCCTTTTAGACATAATGCGTCTGGAATAATTGGTAAAGCTCGGAGGAAGTATGCAAAACAGCATGCAATTTACGGATCGATACGAACAACGCCACATCGGGCCCGGCCCGGCAGAGTTGCAGGCCATGCTCGACGTTGTCGGCGCCGACAGCCTGGAGGCCCTCATCGAGGAGACCGTGCCTGCTTCCATTCGTCTGGACGCACCGGTCCTCGAAGCCATCCCCGAATCCTCCGCCGAGTCGGTCTTCATCAAAGAGGCCGCCGATCTGGCCGCGCGTAACAAAGTCTTCAAAAGCTACATCGGCCTGGGATATTCTGACTGCATCACGCCCGCCGTCATCGCGCGGAACATCTTCGAGAATCCGGGTTGGTACACCCAGTACACCCCGTACCAGGCGGAAATCTCCCAGGGCCGTCTTGAGGCCCTGCTGAATTTCCAGACCGTGGTTATGGATCTTACCGGTATGGCCATCGCCAATGCTTCGTTGCTGGACGAGGGCACCGCCGCCGCCGAGGCCATGGCCATGTTACATCGTCTGCGCCCGCCCGCGGTTTCTAAACGGGAGGCGCACACGTTCTTCGTCGCGGACGATTGTCTCCCGCAAACCATCGAGGTGGTACGCGGCCGGGCCGAGCCCCTGGGCATTCAGGTCGAAGTCGGCAGCGCCGCGGACTACCAGCCGAAGGACGAACACTTTGCAATCCTGCTCCAGTATCCCGCGGCCGACGGAGCCGTGCATGAGTACACCGGCATCATCCAGGCCGCTCAGGCGCACGGCATTCGCTGCGTGGTGGCCGCCGATCTGTTGTCGCTCACGTTGCTGCAGCCGCCCGGGGAATTCGGCGCCGACGTGGTCGTGGGAAACACCCAGCGTTTCGGTGTCCCCCTGGGCTACGGCGGGCCCCACGCCGCGTTCTTCGCCACGCGGGACGACTACAAACGTTCCATGCCCGGTCGTTTGATCGGCGTCTCGGTGGACCGGCACGGCAAGGCCGCGTTTCGCCTGGCGTTGCAAACCCGGGAGCAACACATTCGTCGCGAGAAAGCCACGTCCAACATCTGCACGGCCCAGGCACTGCTGGCCATCATGGCGTCGATGTACGCCGTCTATCACGGACCGGACGGACTGAAGGCCATTGCCGAACGCGTGCATCGACTCGCGCGCACCCTGGAAAAAGCACTCTCCGATCTCGGCTACGAACAACTGAACGCGGCGTACTTCGATACGCTGCAACTGCGCATACCGGCCGAAAAAATGGAACGTCTGGAGAGCGAGGCTTTGAACGCCGGCATCAATCTGCGTTACATCGACGACGAACGTGTGAGCATTGCCCTCGACGAAACCGTCAGCGCGAACGACCTGCGGAACCTGGTCATGGTCTTCGCCCGCACCGCCGATCAATCCACACAGTACGATCCGGCTTCGGTAACGGAGTCGGATCTACCGGAGCGCATCGCTACGAAAATTCAGCGCACCAGCGAATATCTCAGTCATCCTGTCTTTCACGCGCACCGCTCCGAAACGGCGATGATGCGTTACATCCGCGGGCTGGAACAGAAGGACCTGGCGCTGAACACCGCCATGATCCCGCTGGGCTCGTGTACCATGAAACTCAACGCCGCCGCCGCGATGATTCCCGTAACGTTTGCCGGCTTTTCAAAGATGCATCCGTTCGCGCCGGCGGATCAGGCCGAGGGTTATGCCGCCGTCTTCGCGGAACTGGAACGTTTTCTTTCGGACATCACCGGCTTTGCGGCAACGTCGCTGCAGCCGAACTCGGGCGCCCAGGGCGAGTATGCCGGCCTCATGGTCATTCGCGCGTTCCAGCGCGATCGCGGGGAAGGGCAGCGCAACGTTGCGTTGATTCCCACATCGGCTCACGGTACCAATCCGGCCAGCGCTACCATGGCCGGCATGGACGTCGTCCTGGTAAAGTGCGACGACGACGGCAACATCGAGATCGACGATCTGCGCGGCAAAGCCGAGAAGTACACGGATCGATTGTCCGCGCTGATGATCACCTACCCGTCGACGCACGGCGTCTTCGAAGAAGGCATCCGCGAGATCTGCGATATCGTTCATCAGCACGGCGGCCAGGTTTACATGGACGGCGCGAACATGAACGCCCAGGTGGGTCTCACATCTCCCGGTCGCATCGGGGCGGATGTCTGCCACCTCAATCTGCACAAGACCTTCAGCATTCCTCACGGCGGCGGCGGGCCCGGCATGGGACCGATCTGCGTTGCCGAACACCTGGAACCGTATCTTCCCGGACACCCGCTGTCCGAGCGGGCCGGCGGAGAACGAGCCATCCCGGCCGTGGCCGCGGCACCCTACGGCAGCCCGAGCATCCTTCTGATTTCCTACGCCTACATCAAAATGCTCGGCCGGGACGGTCTGCCTGCCGCCACGAAGTATGCGGTCTTGAACGCGAACTACCTTAAGTCACGCCTGGATAAAGCTTACACTGTACTGTATACCGGCAAGAACGGTCGCGTGGCCCATGAGATGATTCTCGACATCCGTCCGTTCAAGAAGGCCGGCATCGACGTGGAAGACGTGGCGAAACGTTTGATCGATTACGGCTTTCATGCGCCGACCATGTCCTGGCCGGTACCGGGCACGCTCATGGTTGAACCCACGGAGAGCGAACCCAAAGAAGAGCTGGATCGTTTCGTCGAGGCCATGCTTACGATCCGTGAGGAAATTCAGGCAGTGATCGACGGCAAGGTCGATGCCGAGGACAACGTACTGAAGAACGCCCCGCATACCGCGGAAGAAGCCTGCGCCGATATCTGGAACCACGGCTACAGCCGACAGTCGGCAGTGTATCCGGTGCAGAGTCTGCGCGCGCAAAAGTTCTGGGCTCCGGTGGGGCGCATCGACAACGCGTACGGAGATCGCAATCTCATGTGCGCGTGTCCGCCCATCGAAGCCTATGCCGACGCCGAAGAGGCCGAACCGGCCGTGGCGAGTCCGGCCGGCTGAATCCGCCTGAGTAGACATTAGCGCGTGGCCGAAGCACTCAAAGAGATCTTTAACCGCGCGTTCTACCGGGAACTGGCCGAACTCGTACTGGTCGAGCACCCATCTTTCGAAGCCGAGGTCTTCGTGCGTTCGGCAACGAAGGGCCTCGCGAAACTCGAACTGAACGAACGCATGCGTCGCACGGCGCAGCTGTTGCACGAGCATCTTACGCAGGATTTTCAGAAGAACGTCGCCATCCTGAAAGCAGTGGCGCCAAACCTGAGCCGGCGCGGCGGCGGATACGGCGGCATCTTTGTCCCGGAGTACATCGGCCGCTTCGGCGCAGAAGATCCGCAACTCTTCGATTTTTGCATGGAGGCTCTGCGCGACGTCACGGAACACTCTTCTTCGGAACTGGCTGTCCGGGAATTTCTCAAACGTGACTTTGATCGGGCATACGCCTACATGCTCCGCTGGTCCGAGGACGAAAATTACCACGTTCGCAGATTGTCCTCGGAGGGCCTGCGTCCGCGACTGCCCTGGTCCTTTCGGCTGACGAATCTCATCGAAAATCCCGCCCCCGCGCGAGCAATTCTCGACCGACTCAACAGGGATCCGGAGCTCTACGTTCGGAAGTCCGTGGCCAATCACCTCAACGATATCTCGAAGGATCATCCCGAGACCATGCTGGACTGGATTTCCGCCCGCGCCTGGCAAACGGACGACGAGGGCACGGCCTGGATCAAGAAACACGCCTGCCGAACGTTGATCAAGAACGGCCATCCGCGGGCTCTCGCGTTGTTTTCGTTTTCCGAAAAGCCGCGGCTGAAGTCCGCGGCGCTGAAGTTCTCGCGCAAGAAAGTCAAAATCGGCGAGACGGTGGAATTATCCGTGCGTCTGGAAGCCGCGGCAAAGCCGAAGCGCGCACAGAACCTGGTCGTGGACTATCGCGTGCATTATCGCAAACAGAACGGCCGGACGTCGACAAAGGTTTTTAAGTTTCGGGAAATAGAACTAAATCCGGGCGCCGTGTTCGAAGCAAAAAAGAAACACCGCTTCGATGATATGACCACACGCAAACATCATCCCGGCGAACATTTAGCGGAGCTCGTTGTGAACGGTGAGGTTGTGGCGACGGCGGGCGTAGTTTTGCAACGCTGAGATGCGGCAGAGCCCCACTCAGTTCAAAGAAAAACCGGACTCATCCGTGGGGTTTTCGCCCTGTTCCTGCACGAGCTTCAGGATTTCGATCTGCTTGCGATACGTTGCTTCCAGGTCGTCCAGCAGGGCGTCCACGGTATCCGTTTCCAGCATGGCCTGCTTCTGCACCTGGGGTACCTGTAAGAGATAGGCTCCGGTATAACACAACGTGCGGGCATCCGTGGGCAGGCGGGAGAAGTCGATTTCGATCTCTTCGTTCTTCGCCAGCAATCGCAGGTAATCATCGAAGAGCGGCAGCAGTGCCCGGCCGCGGCGGTTTTCATTGTCGTTGCCGGGCAGCAGGTCCGAAATCTCCACCTCGCCCTGGAGATAGGCCGCACCGTGGTGGTCCAGTTCGCCGATGCGAAAGCGCCGGGAACCCAGGGCCGTCAGGTTCATGCGACCCTCCGCCAGGTGTTCGATCTTTAGAATGCGTGCCGTGGTGCCGCAGAGGTGCGGGCGGGCCAGAGGGCCCAGGGCTTCCTGGCCTTCCTCGATCAACACCACACCGAACTCCAGTTCCTCCCGCATGCAGTGATGGATCATCTCTTTGTAACGCTCCTCGAAGATGTGCAGGAAGATGGGAGCGCCGGGAAATAACACCGAGTGCAGGGGAAACAGGGGCAGCCGGTGCATCCCATCAGCATAACCACTCCCCATCCCGACGTCAATCAACAGGATCGGAGTTGACGCGATTCAGCGGCTCCCGCACGCTGCAGGGTAGATGCTGCAACGCGGATACCGCATCGGCTACCTGGGCAGCCCGGACATCTCCGCGCATCTTCTCCGCTCCATCCTCGACGCCGGACGGCATGAAGTTGCCTTCGTCCTCTCCAATCCCGACCGTCCCCGTGGTCGATCGTCGCGCCTGCATCCCACCGAGGTTTCGGCGCTGGCCCTCGAACGAGACATCCCCCTCTTCCGACCGGAGTCGCTGAAAAAAGGCGAGGGCCGCGAAGAACTCGTGGAACAACTGCAGGCTCACGACGCAGATCTCTTCGTCGTTTTCGCTTACGGGAAAATTCTACCGTCTGCCGTCTACGAACTGCCGTCTCTCGGCGCGGTGAATCTGCATGCGTCACTCCTGCCGTTGCTTCGCGGTGCCTCACCCATTCAGTCGGCCTTGCTGCACGGCCTTGAAACCACCGGCTGGAGCGTGCAAAAGATCGCGAAGGGCATGGATACCGGCGATGTTCTGGCCACCGCGGAAATCCCCATCGATCCGGAAGAAAGTGCCGGGGAACTCGCCGAACGCATGCTTCCGGAAGGCGTGCGTCTCATGCTTGATGTACTTGAACGTTACGAAGAACTCTGGAACGCCGCGCAGGCCCAGGACGAGAGCCGGGCAAGTTATTGTACAAAATTTACCACAGAGATGAGTGTGATCGACTGGGCCCTGGCGGCGCAGGACATTCACAACCTGGTGCGTGCCCTGAATCCGCGACCCACGGCCCGCACGCAAATGCCGGACGGCAGTAATCTCAAGATCCATCGCACGGCACTGATGGCGCCGGAAGCAGCAGCGACCTCCAGGTACGCGAGCGCGGAGCCGGGGACGTTTGGTCTGGAGCGCATCGACGATGCACGGAAACTTGTGGTGCGGGCTGGTGACTCCGTAATGGAGATCCTTGAGCTTCAGCCCGAGGGCAGAAAGAAATTGACCGCACAAGACTTCCTGAACGGATACCGGGCAGAGCAAACGGAACGTTTTCCGGCCCGCAGCGGAACGAAATCCCATGAGCAATGAATCCAAATACCAATTCCTGACCGGCGTGGCACGCCTCGTATTCTACTTCGTCGTATCCATGGCGCTCTTTTTCGGAGCGGCGGTTCTGATCTTCATCCTCCGGGGTTCCACGGCCCGGTTGAACGAGATGCCCGACGTCACCGGCAAGTACTACGTCGACGTGCACGAGGATCTCACCACGCGAATGCAACTCCGGGTACGCCTGGAGAAACGCACGTTTTCCGATCGCCCGTCCGGCCTGGTGTTGTACCAGAGCGTCGCCCCCGGCGCGCTCATCGAACCCCAGGAAAAGGTCCAGCTCATCGTCAATCAACCCGATCCGCTGCTCACCATGCCCGATCTCCGGCGTCAGTCTTTGTTGAATGCCGGGGCCGCCCTGGAGCGTGTCACCGGCGAAGAGCGCGTCTACCGGCTGAAGCTGGCGGCGGTGAGTGAGGTGGAGCGGAGCGATGTCCCGTCCGGAACGGTCCTGGAACAATTCCCGCCGCCGGGGCGCAGCGTGGCACCGGGGGAGTCGGTCTATCTGTTGATCGCCCGGGAGTCGGCCGGGCCGGTGAGCGAAGAGAACGTGGACGCCTGGGTAGGCCAGAACATCACGATCCTGTCTTCGTATTTGAATCGGCGCGGCATTGAGTATCGTGTGGGTGAGATCAGCGCTCCGCCGGAGCCCGATGCGAACGGACTCGTACACGCGGTGCACGCGCCGTCTTCGGCGAACGGCCCGTATTTGCTCGATGTCTACTACCTGGAGCCGGAGCAACGTTACGGTCACGGCTATGAATCCATCGAGGTTGAATTAAGCGATGCCGGAGAATGCCGGGCGGAACGCATTACGCCCGCTTCGGACCAAGAGAGCTTTGTCGCGCTCGATCCGGACGATGAATCGAACCTTATCTTCCGGAGTCGCCATGCGGCAAATGACGAAAGCATACGGCTGATCTTCTATCGCTCCGGCGTCAACACCGTGCGCGTCGCCTGTGGAGACAGCGTCGTCTACGATCGGACGTTCCGGCCCGATTATCCTGGCTGAAACCGCCGCATTAAAATCGTTGCCGGGTATGGCGCCCCGGTGTACTTACTAATGGAGCAGTGCATATGAAAATCTCTCCTTCGATCCTCGCCGCAAACCTCATCGATCTCAAGCAGACCCTGGCGGGCATGGACGCTTCCGCCATCGATCTCATTCACCTGGACGTGATGGACGGGCACTTCGTCCCGCAACTGTCGTTCGGCGAGGCATACGCGAAGGCCGTCAAAGAAGCAACGGACATCCCCCTGGACGTCCATCTCATGGTGGATCAACCCGAGGTCGAGGTGCCGAAGTACTTCGAACTCCAGCCACACAACATCACCTTTCACGTCGAGGCCACGCACTTTCCCGTGCGCCTGGCCCAGCAAATTCGCGGCGAGGGCATCAAGGCCGGCGTCTCACTGAACCCGGCCACGTCCGTGGACGTCCTGGAACCCTTCATCGATTCCATCGACATGGTGCTCATCATGAGCGTGGAGCCGGGGTTCTACGGCCAGTCCTTCATTGAAGCGACCTATCGTAAACTGGAGCGCCTTCAGAATCTGACCGCCGGCCGGGATATCCTGGTTCAGGTGGACGGCGGGGTGAACGCGGAGAACGTCGCGAAGCTCTGGGATCGGGGCACGCGCAGTGTTGTGGCCGGTTCCTTCCTGTTCAAAGGGGAGGGACCGAACGACCGGGCGCGGCAGCTGAAGAGCGCTTGCGGCATCGCTGTCTGATCACCCACGGCCGCCGCCCTTTTCGCTGCGAGGCGGCTTATGTCCGGAATAACATTGACATCAACACGGGGGTGGAAATCACTGCCCATCGTGGTTCGAATTAGATTACAAAGACTGGGCCAGACGCACCGGCCCTTTTATCGCATCGTCGCAGCGGACATCCGGGCACCCCGGGACGGCCGTTTCATTGAGATCCTCGGCACGTACGATCCGGTCAGCCTGGCGGCAGGGAACATCTCGTTGAAAGAGGAGCGCATCAAGCATTGGCTTGGCGTCGGCGCTCAACCCACCGAGAAGGTTCGCTCCATCTTGCAAAAGAAAGGTCTGCTCACCCCGGCGGCGGCGAAGTAACTTCCCGTCGCATCCTCTCATCATGCACGCCAACGAACTCGTCGAATACATCGTTCACAGCCTTGTCGAACAACCCGATCAAGTTCAGATCAACGCCATCCCCGGTACCGAGGAGACCATCATTGAACTCCGGGTGGCGGAGGACGACGTCGGCAAAGTAATCGGCAAAAACGGCAGTGTGGCACGTGCGCTGCGCACGCTGTTGTCCGCTCTCGGTTCGCGAGAGGACAAGAACTACTCCCTCGAAATCATCGACTGAAGCCTGGCAATTGAATTGCGAGGATCTGATTGCCGTGGCCCGCATAACCAGCGGGGACCCGAGGCCGGGAAGGCATCGTATCACCATTGGCGGTGACGGGCTTACTGCGCTGAAATTGCCGGCGGAGGTCTGGTTGCATCGCGCCGCGTATCAGGGCAACGATCTGAAGCGGATCCTGGATGCCGTGCGTCCCCATCCCCGCGACGACGGTGAGTTTCGGGCGGCCGTGCTGGACAAGGCCCGGGTCACCGAAAAGAGTCGCGGCTAC
Source organism: Leptonemataceae bacterium (assembly GCA_965227295.1). Taxonomy (GTDB): domain Bacteria; phylum Spirochaetota; class Leptospiria; order Leptospirales; family Leptonemataceae; genus JANSYA01. Next base: position 3,863,079 of record OZ245742.1, read on the forward strand.
GTCGATCTGCAGGCGACTCCGGGCGAAGGCGGCGAACTGATCAATGACGAACTTCAGGGCTGGTGGATCTGCGTCGAACGAGGGGTGCTGGCGGCGCGGGTGAGGAAGGATGAGTTCTTCGTCTTTCAGATTCTGGGCCTGCCGGTCTTCGCCGTCGATGAGGATGGGAGTGTATCCGCGGAACCTGCGGGCCACGTCGAAGGTTTCCTGGAGACCGGCGCACATGGAGTGCTTGAGGTCCGCACGGTCGACGGCCAGGAAGTTCTGCTGCCCGTTGTCGAAGCATATGTCCGCATGGACCTGAGTGCCGGGCGGATCGAGGCGCGGGACTTCGGGTACTTCTTGCAGTAATTCACAGTGATCTTTCAGATAATAACGCTTTTTCCCGAACGCTATACCGCGTATGTGGAAACCGGCTTGCCAGCACGGGCCCATACCGGAGGTTTGTTCAAATTATGCCCCGTGAATCTACGGGAGTATGCCGAGCCCGGTCGGCGGGGGCGGGTGGACGACACCCCCTACGGTGGCGGGCCCGGAATGGTCATCCAGGTCGGCCCGGTCGATCGGGCGCTGGCGTCACTGGAGCATCGGTTTCCCGTGGTGTTGCTGACACCCCGGGGCGAACGCCTCACGCAGGATCGCGTCCGATTTTTTGCGGAGTACGGTCAGGATTTGAACGCGGAGGAGCCGCGCGGTTTAACCATCGTCTGCGGCTACTACGAGGGCGTTGACGAACGCGTCGCCGGGCATCTGGTGGATTACCAGATCAGCATCGGAGACTTTGTCCTCGGTTCCGGTGACCTCGCGGCGTTGTGCCTCATCGAGGCCGTTACGCGATTGCTGCCCGGTTACATGGGCAGTGAAGAAAGCGGGGTCGTAGAGAGCAACGAGGACGGGCTGCTGGAGTATCCGCAGTACACGCGTCCGGCGGAATACCGGGGGTGGACGGTACCGGACGTTTTATTAGAAGGGCATCATCAGAAAATCGATGACTGGCGGCGGGAACAGAGCCGCCGCATCACGCAACTGCGCCGGAACGAATCCGGCCAGGACGTGAGAGAATAGAGCAAGAGAACATACAAAGAGAGACGAGGACGCAAACCATGTCCGAAGAAAATAACGAAGCAACTGAAAACGCCGAAGCCGCAGAAGAAGCAGCACCGGCCCCCGCAAAAATCTCACAGCTCCCGCTGAACGGCGGCAGCATCGCGACCACCCTGGACATGGATGCGCAGTTCCAGGAATGGCCGGACTTCTCCGTCGGCGACACCGTGAAGGTCCACTATCGAATCAAAGAGGGCGACAAGGAACGCGTTCAGGTCTACGAGGGAACCGTCATTGCCATGCGTGGTGCCGGCATGAACAAAACGTTCATCGTCCGTCGCGTTTCTCATGAAGTCGGCGTCGAGCGGATCTTCCCGTACCACAGCCCGTCCATCCAGAAGATCGAAACCACCCGGCGTGGTCGCGTCCGTCGGGCGAAGCTCTTTTATCTGCGTCACAAGTCCGGCAAAGAAGGCCGCATCAAAGAAGTCTTCGATGCCGCTGCCGCGGAAGAAGCGAAGAAAAACAAGAAGCCCCGCAAGACTCGCAAGAAGAAAGCACCGAAGGCCGAGCCGGCTCCGGTGGCCGCAGCCGAGACCGTGGTGGAAGCCTCTTCCGAGGCGCCCGCCGAGAACGCCGAATAATCTCCGGAGCACGTTCGCGTGCCGTTCGAAGATCTGGAACGCCGGTATCGAAGCACGATGCCGGCGTCTTCACGTACCCTGGTGGCCGGGGTGGACGAAGCCGGGCGGGGCCCCCTGGCCGGCCCCGTGTCCGTCGGCATCGCCGTTTTTGCGCCGGAGTTTTTCGATGCACCGGTCCCCGCCGACCTGGCAGCCCTCGACGATTCCAAGAATCTGAAGCCCGCGGTGCGTGAGCAGCTTTATGATGCCGTCCGCCGGCACGCCCTGTTTTCCGCCGTTGTCCACGTATCCAGCCGCATGATCGATCGCCTGCGGATCAATCCCGCGATAGAATTTGCGATTCGGCGGGTCCTGTTGCGGTCGTTTGCCGCGACAGTTCTCCCGGATGTCGTACTGGTGGACGGCAACTACAAGCTGGCCTCCGTGCGCGGGGCCTTTCCGCGACTGCGGTTCGAAAGCGTGGTGAAAGGTGATTCCCGGGTCTTCAGCATTGCCGCGGCCTCGATCCTGGCGAAGGTGACCCGGGACCGGCGCATGCTTCGTTATGATCGCCTGTTCCCGGGCTATGGCCTGGCCGATCACAAGGGCTACGGAACAAAGCGGCACCGGGAGCGCATCGCCGGGGTTGGGCCCTCGCCGATCCATCGCCGCTCGTATCGTTGGTAGCCGCATTTAACTTCTCATTCGCGAAATCCGTTTTATTGTAGGACGATATGGACGTGTCCGCGGTACAGCTCCAGCCGCTCCGGCTCTCGAAGAACGCCATGGATTTCATCCGCTCCATGGCGGGCCGGGAGATCCGTGCCACGGTGCTTCGAGGCGGGGCCCAGGTCCTCCTGCGCACCGGCGGCGTTCAGATCGAAGCACGGCTACAGGGACGTCCCCTGGAGGCAGGTCAGAATCTGTATCTGCGTGTCGAGAAAGACCATGGCGGCCGCTTTCGTCTGGTGGTATTGAATCCGCCGGCAGCAAGCGCTGCTCTGAACGCACCGGCTTTCTCCGGACTCAGCACACCCCTGGCGACACTCTTCGCGGCCTTTCTCCGGCATACGCAGAAATCCTCGAAGCCGTCCGCTTCGGAGCAGCTTACCTCGAAAGCCGCGTCGCCTGACTCATCGGCCGGCCGGGCTCAGGGAGATACGGACGCCTCTATGAAATCACAACTGCGTGAGTCGCTCCGCCGCATCACGCAGCAACTGCCCGCTTTCCAGGACGGCGCGCTCCGGGAAGCCATGCTGCGCCTTCCGGATGACGCAAACGCGGATCTTTTTTTCGCACAGGGTGTGGGAAACGAAAGCGGCGCGGAGCCCGTCAAAGGAGAGTACGTGGCCGGCCTGGGTCGCCTGGCGGAAGCACCGTTCTACTTTCTTACGGAGATGCGCGCCCGGTCCCTCGGCAGAATCGGTGCGCTCTTTCTCGCGCCGGATGCGGAATTCCGCCGGCTTTCGTTGTTCCTGCATCCGGAGGAAGCGGATACGGCACGGCGCCTGGAACAGGAGATTGCGGAATGGCGAAGGGAACTGGCCGGTGCCGGCGTGATGTTTGACGCCCTGGAGCTGGTGGCGCCCCGGGAGAATGCGGGCGGTGGTGGATTGCTCAATGTCCAGGTCTAAACTTACAATCTGATGAAATACAAAATTGTCACGAAAGATCGGAATTTCAGGTTTTTTGATCGATTGCCAGGCTAATGTCTCTAGAATCGGATAAGAATTTGCACAGGATGCGCGCAGGCGCGTTGCGGTTTCGCCCGGACGAGGAGGGAGCGCCTCGATTGCTCGCGCGTGGAAAGGGCGCGCTGGCCGCGGAGATCATCGAAACGGCTCGCCGGAGCGGTGTCCCGGTAATGAGTGATCCCGCGCTTGCGGAAAGCCTGGCGGAGTTACCTGTCGGAAAAGAAGTGCCGGAGAATTTGTATCGAGCCCTGGCCGGCGTCTTTGCCCTGGTCTACCGGTTGAACAGCAATAATAGATTATGAAGAAAATCAAAGTGGCAGATCTCAAGCCGGGCATGGTTTTCGATCAGCCCGTGTACATCGATCCCACGAACGTTCTGGTCCAGGCGAAGCAGGAAATTTCGGCGAAGGACATCGAGCGGCTCACGAAATGGGGCATCCTGCAGGTCGAAACCAGCGGCCGACTGCTCAACGAAGAAGCGAACGAGGAAGCTGCCGGGGCGGCAACGGCAGCGAAAGCGGGCGCGGCGTCCGGCGGCGCCGCAGTGCCCGCCGCAGCCGGCGCCCCCCAGGGCGGTGCTCCGGCCGGCGGAGGCGGGACGATCGTCTCGCCTGGCGGCGATAAAAAAAGCGAAGAAATCGTAAAGATCAGCGCGGAGTACGAAACGTTGCGCAAGTTCAAGCGCAACTTCCGGAACCTCATTGTTGAAACCGGGGAAGTGCTGCAGACGAACATCCAGGCTCTCGTCGACGGTAAGAACTTCGAGAACCAGGCTGTCATCAAAGTGGCCGGGCGCCTGGTTGAGGAGCTAACTTCTAAGGATCTATTGTTACTGTCGTTGCGCGGTCTGCGCTACGGCGGGAATTGGAGTATCTTCCACTCCATTCACGCCGCGTGTTACGGCATCACCCTCGGACACGCTTTGAACTATTCCCGGCCGAAGCTTCAGGAACTGGCCTTCGCCATGCTGCTCATGGATGCCGGCATGCACAAACTGCCCGGTCACATTCGCGACAAGGCCGCTGAACTTACGGAAGCCGAACGCGCGTCGGTAAAGACGCATCCACTGATCGGCTACCAGATGCTCGTCAAGATCGGCAAGGTCAAAGGCTCCCTGGCCACGGTAGCATTGCAGCATCACGAGTCCTTCGACGGGAACGGCTACCCGCAATCGCTGAAGTCCGGCCAGATCGAAGAGTCGTCCCGCATCGCTTCGATCTGCGACGTATACACCGCCATGATCGAGCCGCGGCCGTATCGTAAGGCGGTCCTGCCGTATGATGCCATGAAGAACATGCTTTCGGTACAGATGGCGAAGTTCGATCCGAAAATCCTGCGTACATTTTTAGGACGCATTTCCATTTACCCGCTGGGTTCGCTCGTGCAACTGAGCAGCAATCACATCGGCATGGTGACGGCGTGCCGCCCGGACAAACCCCTGCGTCCGATCCTGCGACTCATGCGGGACGAGGGCGGGCTGCCGTACAACGGCCTTGAGTTCGTCGACCTCATCAAACAAACCGACGTCTACATCGTCAAAGCCCTCGACGCTCCGTCCGCCGGCATCGACCTGGATTCCGAGATCTAAGCGCCGCAGTGAAAGGCCGTAGCGATCGCAAGTTTCGCCACCCCGATGAAGGCCGGGCGCTCGCATTTCTCGAAGGCCGCGGCCACATCTTACTGCGTCACAACTATCACACCGGCTATGCCGAAATCGATTTGCTTACGCTGGAACCGGCGCGCGCGGTACTGCACGTCGTCGAAGTAAAGGCCTGGGCCGGAGACATGGTCCATCCGACGGAGAGTTTTTTAACGAAGAAGAAGCGGGACGGCCTGCGGCGGGCGGTGTTGTCGTTTATGAGTGAGCTGGAAAACGATGCGGGCGTAACGCGGTTGATCGCGGAACACGGCCTGCATGCGGATGAGCTCGACATAAGCTTTGATCTCGCCTGGCTGCGCGGCGATTCGGTGGAGTGGTTTTCGGAATTGTTTTGATTCGAAATTCCTGCACGATATGGCAGGCCGTTATGTCACTTGAACACGGACGTGCGGATTGTCCCGCCGGTTTGCTTTTTTACGACGCGGGTCTGTGCAGTCATGAAAATCATCCATCGCGATTTTTGTGCCCGACCGAAGATGTATTCGGGAGCGCTAAAGTAAGCGAGCGCACCTCGTTCCACGGATGGAACGCACAACATATGTTACAGGGACGTAACCATGAAAACTCTCTTAGAAGACGTCGCCCTCGCCGGCGAGGATCGGGGCTTCGGTCCGGATCCCGTGTTAATGAAAAAGAAAGGCACCCCGTACATCGATCGGGACATCGACGAGTTCAAACGAAAGATATCTGATAAAGATTATATGGAGCACGCGATTGACCGGATTGCTCTGGAGCTGATGCACTTTCTCTCACGATAAAGCCCGTCATTCGGGGGCCAAACGGTACTCATCGAGCATCCGAAATCCCTCGGCTTCCAGAATATCTACCTCGCGAATTTCGGCGGCTGACTCGAGGTCAGCCAACGTTCGGGCCAGTCGCCGAATTCCCACGAGAGCCCGCCTGCTGTACTTCGCATTTCCGCTGAATTCTTCCCACAGGCCGCGCGCCTTTGCATCCAGACGAGCGTATTGCTCCAGTTCTTCTACGTTCAATCGACCATTGTAGCAAAGATTCCTGCGCTTCGCATAACGTTCCCGTCGCAGTGTATCGGCCGCGGCCAGACGCGTGTGCATTTCTTTCATGGTATAAGGCTCATCACGGGTGTCGCCGTCCACGCGGACTTCGATATCGATGCGATCCCGCAGCGGGCCGAGGATGCGTCCGAGATACGAGCGCACCGATTGCGGCGTGCATTCGCAGAGCGACGCCTCGCCGGGCGGCGCATCTTTGCGCGCATGTTTGTGATAACCGCAGGGGCAGGGGTTCGTGGTGGCGGCGAGCAGGAACTGCGCCGGCAACACCGTGCTCTCCCGACCGCGGCTGATGCGAATTTGACCTTCTTGTAGAGGCTCGCGCAATGCCTGCAGACTATCGCGAGAAAACTCGGCGAGCTCGTCGAGGATCAACACGCCGCGGTGCGCGCGGGTGATTTCTCCAGGCAGCAGGGGTTGGCCGCCGCCGATCATGGCGCGCAAAGTACAGGAATGATGCGGAGCGCGCAGCGGTCGCCACACCGGTATCTCTCCATTGCGGGGCAGCGTTTCGAATTCGCCGCCGCTGTTATTCAGGAAGATATCGAGTCGTTCGCTTGCGTCGGGCGCGGGAAGGAGCGGGGCCAGTTCCCGCGCCAGGCTGCTCTTGCCGGTTCCCGGCGGGCCGATCATCAGCAGGGCGTGGAATCCCGCGGCCGCGGCCATGAGTGCACGCTGGTTCTGCCGGGAGATTTTCAATCGATCCAGGCGCGAAGGCGGTTGGCGGGCTACCAATCTCAGTTGGGAAGGGGAAGCGGGGGGTGTGGGCCGGCCGTGCAGTTCGCGGAGATTGCGCAGCCCGTAGACGATCATATCCGTCACCATTCCCGCCACGGGTAGTTGTTCCGCGGCAACCACCGCACATCGAAATCCGTAACTCCTCGCGTTATGCAGCAGTCCGACCAGGTCTCGCACCGGAACGAGGTCTCCGTTGAGAGCGAGTTCGGCGGCGAAGAGCGTACGGTGGCCCTCGCGTAGCTCCGCATGGATCAGCTCTTCGAGCAGCGAGCCGGAGGGTGGCGGGGCGAGGGCGTTCATGATACAGACCGCCACGGCCAGGTCCAGGTACGCGCCCCGTCGTCGGGCCTCCGTCGGCGAGAGATTTACCAGAAGATTCATGGCCGGGAAGCGGTGTCCGCTCGCATACAGCGCGCTCTTGATGCGTTCGGCACTCTCGCGATGACGTTGGAGACCGTTGATCTGAAACGAGGGCAATCCGCGTCGGAACACGGCTTCGACGGTGGTCACGTTGCTTTCGAACGGTCCGTTGAGGTAAAGGGTGCTGAGGGAGGCATATCGACGCATGCCGTGGAGAGGGAGTGGCCGGCCTCGTTCGTTGCGCACTTTTTCCGCGAAAGTTGATTTTTTTTTGCCGTACAGGTCGCGATGAAGAACGGTGCACCGGTGTTTGCGATCCGAAGCATCTCTCTTTGCGGAATTCTTGCCGTAGCCGTTTTGCTGGCGCCGGCCTGCGCTCCGGCCCTGTTGCGGCAGCCGGACGTCCAGAATCTGAACAACCAGTACGGCAATCAGATCTTCGTGGCGACGAAAGACATCGAGGCCGGCTTCAGCACGCCCGAAAATCCCGAGAAACCGGAGATCCTGTTTGCCCGGGGCGCGCGTGTGCGGTTGCGCGTGGAAAGCCAGGGCGACTGGTTACGTGTGCGGGCCATCCCGGCGGACCAGGACCGCGAGCACAACCCGGGGCAGGTGGTCATCTACGTCTTTCGCGACTTCCTTGAGGAAGACGAAGAGCCGGACGAGGTGGTGGATCGTTACCCGCCGGATCGTCTCCAGCAGGAGATTGACGCCCTGTTCCGGCCGGAATAAGTCCGGAATCGAGTAAAAGTCGCATTATAGAATTCAGAGGGATCAGGTCGATACTGGAATTATGACCCGGAGTAGTTGGAATACCTTTCTCATCATTGCATTCATTCTTGGAGTTGCGCCCGCGACGCTCGTCTCCCGTTCCACCGACGAGATGTGGCAGCGCCAGGCCGTAGAAGCCCCGGCCGCGGCGCGGAAGGCCATCTCGGACCAGAACGAGGGGGACGAAATCGACCACGAAATCGACCGCTACTTTGCCGGCATGAGCGAGAACAAGGGCGTGGATGTGGACGAGCGCAAGCTCGAACAGATCTTTGGTCCGTCGCGAAGCATCGACAACGAGGTGCACCCCGACGATCACGAGGACGGCAGCTTCAGTTTCGCGAATCGCGGGAATGCCGAGGACGACGGCCTGGTTTCCCACAAGGTCGTGGCCGGCGATACGATCTGGGGTCTCAGCAAGAAATACGGCATCAAACCGCAACAGGTCGTGCAGCACAATCCGGAGCTGCGCAAGCGCCCGCTCTACATCGGTGAAGAAATTTTAATTATCCGCGGCGATGACGCGAAGCCGGTGAAGGCGCGCGCGAGAGTCGTCTATCATCGCGTACAGAAAGGCGACACGCTTTCCGAGATTGCCCGTCGGCATGGCGTGTCGGTTGGCGCGCTACAGAAGTGGAATCGCATCAGCAATAAATCCATCATCCGCATCGGCCAGCGGCTGAAGATCGTGAAGGGCACGGCCGGTCCGCCGAACGGTTACCGTTATGCGCGCGTCTTCGAATGGCCGTTGCGCGGCACCATCACTTCCGGCTACGGTCGGCGCTCGAATCCCTTTGTGCGTTCCCGGCGCCAGTACCACCGCGGCATCGACATCGGGGCCGCCATTGGTACGCCGATTCGCGCCGCACGGGACGGTGTGGTGATCATGTCCCGGCGCATGGGCGGTTACGGGAACTGCATCTTCATCCGGCACTCCAACGGTTACGTCTCCGTTTATGCGCACAATATGTTGAACAAAGTGAAAGAAGGCGAGGTCGTAAAGATGGGCCAGGTGATCGGCAAGGTCGGTCGCACGGGTACCGCGACGGGGCCGCATCTTCATTTTGAAGTGCGTAAGTGGAAGAAGGCCATCAATCCTATCAGCGCGCTGCGCATGAAGGAACTGGTGCCGAACGAAGTCGCATCGCGCCGATAACTTGCGCGACACCAGGGTCGCCTGTGTGCGATGATTGCCTATGGGCGAGTACGTCCTCAAACTTCAGAAAAACATCTTCGCGATTACCATCGCCACCGCAGTCGTCCTGGGCATTGCCATGGCCTACCTCGGTTCGGTGGCGCTGCGTTTTTTTCTGAGTTCCAACACGCCCACGGTCACTATGAGCCGTGCGGCTCCCGTCGCCAACACCAACCGTACATCGTTCCGCAGTGTCGACGAGTTCCTGGGCATCGTTACCGGTGACTTCATTCGCGATAGCGGGGCCGGTGCCCCGGGCGAGGCCGGAGCCGACGCCCCCACCGGTGTTCAGAGCGAGATCGAACTCATGGGCGTACTCTACTCACGCCCGCTACGCTACTCCCGGGCCCTGATCAAGCAGGACGGTGATAAGTCCGCGGAGTCGTACGCCTTCGGCCCGATCGCGGAGTCCGGTTACAAACTCGTGGGCATTCATCCCGAGGCCATCACCGTCGAAGCCGGTGGTTCGCGTTTTCGAATCAAGGTCGGGGAGAAATCCGGGGAGGCGCGCTCGGCGGCTCAGACCACGGCGGCCGAGACCACCAGCGGCGGCGGGGAAAAGGTCACGCTCTCGAAGGACCGCTTCCAGCAACTGATCAAAAATCCCGAAGAGATCTACAAAAACAAGTTCAGCCCGGTCCTGGTCAACGGCAAGATCGCCGGCTGGAAGCTGATCTACGTCCCCAACGATAATTTCCTGCACCAGCTCGGCGCGCGGAGCGGGGATATCCTGCGCCGCTTCAACGGTGAGCCCCTGGAGTCCCAGGAAAAGATGATCCAGATGTGGCAGTCCCTCCAGAACGCCTCCAGCGTCACCGTGGACATCGAACGGGGCGGGAAAATCTTTACCTACGAAATTCTCATCCAGTAAAAAAAGCGCCGATCCGGGTTAGATTCGCCGGGGGGCCGCGGCCGATAGTGTACCGAAGCGTCCGAAGTTCGCGGGCGAAGAAAGACACATATGAGCCGAATCCGGAGCCAACCACGAATCGTCATCCTGCTGATTGTTCTGTGCAGCGTGCCGCTGCTCTTTTATCCCGCGTACTCCCAGCCTCAGCCGGAACTCAAAGGGAGTTTCCGGCCGAACTTCGTGGACGTCGACATTCGCGACTTCCTGAAGGCCATGGCGGGCCATACCCGCCGCAATATTCTCATCGATGACGCGGTGAAGGGGAACATCACGGTTGTATCACCACGAAGCATTCCGCGGGCCCGCGCCCTGGACTTCCTGAAGCAAGTCCTCGAAGTGAAGGGCTTCGGCATCGTGGATGAGGGGGACTTCTTAAAAGTAGTGCCCATGGAACAGGCGAAGGACGCCTCGCTTCCGGACGAAGAAGATCCGGAAGTGACCGGCATCATCTCCCGCGTGCTCAAGTTGCCCACCGGCATTAACGTCAACGAGATGGCCAATGTGCTGCGACAGATCGCCGGCAAGAACACCACGGTCGTTCCGTACCTTCCGAGTAACACGGTCGTGCTCACCGGTTACGCCAAGAACGTTCGGCGCGCCATGGAGATCTCGGATCAGCTGATCGCGCAGATGAGTACTGAAACCGGCCCGGGTGGTCCCGGCGCCACCGTACAGATCTATCGCGCGAAGCACATTACCGCGGAGAGTCTCGCTCAGGTGCTCGTGCGCCTGGACAACCCGCAGGTCGTGGATGCCGGTCCGGCGGAGAGCGGCGATACGAATCAACCGAACCAGCCCAATCAACCGCAACAACCGCAGCAGCCGGTGGTGCGGGCAAATCCCGGCGGTCCGGCGCAGAAGATCAAGGCCGTCGCGCACAAAGAGTCCAACTCCATCGTCGTGACCGCGACTCCGGCGGAGTGGTCGGAGATCATGCAGATCATTCTGCGTCTGGATCAGAAGCGCGAACAGATCCTGCTGGAAGTGTTGATCGCGGAAGTTACCTCGCAGTCGTTGAATGACTTCGGCATCGACTGGCGCTACGCGCCGACGAACGGGCCGCAGACGCAGTTCAATACGGGCCTGGCCGCCGAGGGCGGCATCGTCGATCCGGAGACCGGCGCGATTACCGGCAACAATACGTTGAACGGCTTCAGCCTGGGCTTCCTCGAACAGAACGGCGATCTGCTCGGCATCTTAAACGCTAACATCAACAATCGTAACTTTAACGTTTTGTCCTCGCCGCAGGTGTTGACGCTCGATAACCAGGAAGCGGAGATAAACGTCGGGCAGGATGTGCCGGTGCGCACCCAGGAACGTTCCTCGGGCGGCGGCGATTCTTCGGCGACGGTCAACTCCTTCGAGTACCGGCCGGCGGGCATCAAACTCAAGTTCACGCCGTACGTGAACGCGGAATCCCGCATCGGCCTGGATCTGTTCAGCGAAGTGACGAGCATCGAAGGCGCGGCGAGTGCGACGTCCAACCCGACGTTCAACAAACGCAACATCAAGACCTTCGTAACCGTCGGTAACAAGCAGACGATCGTCATCGGCGGTTTGATCTTCACCGAAAAACTCCAGGAAGTGCAGAAGGTCCCGCTGCTCGGCGACATCCCGCTGCTGGGCCATCTCTTCCGGCGGACGACGTACAACATTCGCCGGACGAACCTGATGCTTTTTATTACGCCGCACATTCTGAGTGCCCAGGCCGAGGCCGATCGCATCACGAAGTACAAGCGCCGGGAACAGCTCGACGCCGTGCGTGATCGCCACAACGACGTGATCCTGTGGCCGGAGCCGCGGATGAACGAGGAGCACGAGGATTCGTTCGAAATCATCGACGAGGACCTGGATTAAGAGGGGTTCTACTCCGAGGACCGAGGTTCCGAGGAGAAGATGTGAGGGCGATCGTATCCGGTCGATGTGCGGGTTAAGAAAGCTCTCCTGATGCTTGAGCTCGGTACCTCGGTCCTCGGAGTAAAAATGATTTTTCGGTTGCCCGCCGGCCGGAGTCGTGCCTCTCTATACGTGCCGTATGAAAAAGCAGATCGGTGAAATTCTTCTCGAAGAAGGCGTGATCGGCCGGGACGAGCTTCAGGATGCCCTGAAGGTTCAAAAGAAATCCTCTCTCAAGCTGGGGCAGATTCTCGTGAAGAAAGGCCTCGTGGACGAGGACCAACTGCACAATACCCTGGCCCGGCAATTCGGCTTCTCGTACTCGCCGCGGCTCAACTTCAAGTTCGACGAGAGTTTCGCGCGCATCCCCGTAAACCTCATCCACCGTTCGCGCATTGTGCCGGTAGACCGCAAGGGCAAAACCGTCACGGTGGCCATCTCCGATCCCACCGATCTGCATCCCATGGACGACGTGCGCAGTTCATTAAAAGAGCTGCGTGTGAAGTTCGTGCTCTCCACCGAAAACGAGATCATGCGCATCATCCACGGCTCGTTCGATCAGGCCGCCGCCGCGGCCCGGGAGGTGATGGAGGGCATCAACGAGGACGAGTACGCGGACCTCGACCAGATCAGCGAAGACACGATCGACATGGCCAACGAGGCGCCGATCATTCGCATGGTCAATGCCATCCTCACCCAGGGCGTCCAGGAGCGGGCCTCGGACATTCACATCGAACCCTACGAAAAAAACGTCGAGGTGCGCTATCGCATCGACGGCATCTTACACAAACGTCTTTCGCCGCCGAAGGTCATTCATCCGGGCCTGGTTTCGCGCGTGAAGATCATGGCGAACCTGAACATCGCCGAAAACCGTCTGCCGCAAGATGGTCGGATTCGCATCAAACTTTCCGGCAAGGACGTGGACATTCGCGTCTCGACGATTCCGACGCGCTGGGGCGAACGCGTGGTCATGCGTCTCTTGAACAAGAGCGACACGAAAGTAAACATGGAGACCATGGGCTTTACGCCGTTGCTCGACAAAAGCTTGCGCAAGGTCATCGCCGAACCCGACGGCATCTTTCTCGTGACCGGGCCGACCGGTTCCGGTAAGTCGACGACGCTCTACGCGGTACTGTCGGAGCTCAACCAGGAACACCGCAACATTCTCACCGCCGAGGATCCGGTGGAGTACGAGGTAGAGGGCATCGGCCAGATGCAGATGCAGGAGAAGATCGGACTTACGTTCGCTTCGGCCCTGCGCGCGATGCTGCGCCAGGACCCGGACGTGATCATGGTCGGTGAAATTCGCGACCAGGAGACCGCGCGCATCGCCATCCAGTCGGCACTCACCGGTCACTTAGTGCTCTCCACGCTGCACACCAACGACTCGCCGTCCGCCGTCACGCGGATGACGGACATGGGCATCGAACCGTACTTAATCACTTCGACGGTGCGCGCCGTTCTCGCCCAGCGCCTGGTGCGCGTCATCTGCCCGAAGTGCAAACGCCCGCATAAACCGGACCCGGGCGAACTGCACGACATCGGTCTCAAGCCGTCTCAGGTAAAAGGCGGCAAACTGTTTCGCGGCGAGGGCTGCGATCACTGCGCGGGCACGGGCTATCGCGGTCGCGCCGGCATCTTTTCGTTTATGCTTATGGACAACGACGTCCAGCGCGCCGTCCTGCGCGGAGACGATGCGGATCGCATCGAAGAGGTTGCGCGCCGGGACGGTCCAAACAAAATGCTCACGCTCATGGAGTACGGCGCCGCCAAAGTACTCGACGGCGTGACCACGATCGAAGAAGTTCTCCGCGTGACCTGAGCCCTCGCGTTCGGTCACCGTAGCCTGTCACATGCCCATCTATCGTTACGTCGCGCTCAATCGCCGGGGCAAAGAAGAGAAAGGCATCGTCGATGCCCCGAACCCGGCCCAGGCCCGCAAGAATTTGCGGGGCAAGGGGTTGTACGTCCGCAACCTCTCTCAGGATCGCGAGAAGAAAGAACGCGAACTGTTTCCGTTTCTGACGCAGATGCTGTATCGTGTGCCGCGCAAAGACGTGGGACTCTTCGCGCGCCAGCTCGGCACTCTACTGGACGCCGGCCTCCCCCTGGACCGTTCGCTGGCGAGCATTACGGAAACCGTCGAGAATGAGTTTCTGAAAAAGGCCATCATCGAAATCCGTGCCAACGTCGTGGAGGGCGAGACGCTCTCCGACGCCATGCAAAAACACCCGGCCATCTTTCCACCGGTTTATTACAACCTGGTGTCCGTGGGCGAAAAGACCGGCGCCTACGAACAGGCCCTGCTGCGTCTGGCGGACCTGGAGGACGCGAACCAGGCCTTGAAAAACAAGGTCGTCACCGCTGCGTTTTATCCGCTGATCATGTTGTTCATGCTCGGCGGCATCATGCTGTTTATGCTCGGCGTGGTATTCCCCAAGATTCAGGAGCTCTTCACGCAGGTGGACGCTGAACTGCCCATGATTACGAAGATAGTCATCGGCGTGTCCGACTTCGTGGCCAGTGGTAAGATTCTCTTTTTGTTTTTGTTCGGCGGGGGCGCGTACTACCTCTTTCATCGCTGGAAATCCCAACCGGACGGCCGGCTGCTCTGGGAGAAGTTTCTGCTGCGTATTCCCGTGATCGGTCCGCTGCGCAAGAAAATCCTGCTGACGCGCTTTGCGAGAAACCTGGGCGTCATGCTCGAAAACCGGGTGCCGCTGATCGCGGCGCTCCAGGTGGTCTCGAAGGTCGTGGACAGTGCCATCTTCGGCACCGAAATCGAAACCGCCATCACGCGCCTGAAAGAGGGCTCCAAGATCTCCGACGCCTTCAAGGACTCCGTCATTATCAACAAAATGACCCTCGGTATGCTGAACGCCGGCGAGCTGTCGGACAGCGTGCCGCAGATGGTCTCGAAAATCGCCGACGTGCTGGACAACGAGCTGGACGCAAATATCGCCCGGCTGTCGCAGTTATTGGAACCGATCATGATCGTGATCATGGGCGGGATGATCGTCTTGATCATGGTGGCGATTCTGCTGCCCATGTACAACTTGACGCGGCAGATACGGATGTAGTATACAGTCTTCCGGCGTATCCTGCGCCTGAGCTTACGGAGACCCAATCATGATGCAAACCACACGCAAATTGTGGAAAACCCTGTGCGACTCTTACGAGAACGCCCGCAACGAACTGCAAAATCGGCGCCGTCCGGCCGGGACCGCCTCCCGCCGCGGCCTGACCCTCGTGGAACTCGCCATCGTAATCCTCGTGCTGGGGATTATCATGACGATTCTCATTGCGAACCTGGACTTTTCGGTCGTGGATCAGGCCAAGAAACTGGCCGTAGAACACAACGCCAAAACCCTCGAAGTCACCCTCATGCGTTACGAAATGAACAACGCCGCCCTGACGGACGGCACGCGCCTGGGTGTGCTCGCGAAAAAGAATCCGAACAATCCGGGCTGGCGCCCCATCGATGAAAAGACGGTCCTCGACCCCTGGAACGAGGAGTACTTCATTTGTCTCGACGACTTCGGTCAGAAACAAATCTGCACCTACGGTGCGGACCGGGCCCCCGGCGGGGAGGGCGAAAACCAGGACTTCTATTTAACCGATAAAAGTTCCTGGCCGGACTGGTTGACCCAAACCCAGTGAATGTGTGCGGGGAGTCGGGATGCGGGTTGCCGTCCGAAATACACGGCGGGATCTCCGCCTGGCTCGCCGGGCCGACCTGCGGGCCGGGCTTACCCTCGCCGAACAGATCATCGTCATCCTGATCATCGGCGTGTTGCTGGCCATCTTCGCGCCGATCGTCACCGAGTTCACGTTTCTTCAGACCTCCGGCGATCAGGCGTCGAACCTCGGGCGGTCGCTAATGGCCAGCCGGGCGAAGGCGATCAAATCCAACGAGATGCTCTACTTCGAGTTTAATCTCGACGACAAAGAGTATCGTTCGTATACCTACGAGCGCGAGGACGGCGAACTCAAAGAGTCCGTGCACATCGAAAAGACCAGCGCCCGCATCGCCGCCGTAGCCGCGGGCAACGGCAAACGCGTAGTGGAAGGCAAGTTTACCGTGCGTTTTCTGCCGTCCGGCGTGGGCGAAGAACTGTGCGTTTATCTGGGACCGAGCGATCTGGAAATCGAATCGACCTTGATCTTCAGCCGCTACGGTGGAGACTTTCGCACGGAGCCCGGCGAATACGAGCCGGAGCTGGAAAAACCACAGTGGAGTCACGAACCCCGATAAGATTTTCTCCGAAGCGACGCCGTCTGCGCCGGTGGGTGCGGCGACTCCGGCAGCGCCTGGGTTTCTCACTCTTTGAGGTGGCTCTGGCGCTGGGCGTGGCCTCGGCCTTTCTCGTGGTACTTACCGCGACCGTCTCCGAGGGGCTGCGCATGCAGATCGAATCGGACCGGTTGACCCTGGCCATGGTCGTCGCCCAGGCGAAGCTCTCGCAACTGCGCAACAATCCGAACCTGTCCCCTCTGGACGAAGAAGGGGAAATCGAAAACGCCGGCCAGTACAGCGGCTATCGCTTCCGACTCCGGGTCGCGGAGGAGAAACTGGACCTGGCCAAACTCGCCCAGGGCGAAGACGATGAGGACAGCCCGTCGGTGGACGATCTTCTGGAGACGGGCGTCCAGAATACCGCGGCCGAGGAAGAGAGCCTGGGCACCAGCGAGCGCAGCCAGACCGGCGGCCTGGTGGACGTGCTCCGCGTGATTGTCGCCATTGATTATCCCTCCGGAAACGGCTACAATACCTATCACATCGAAACGCTGCTGCCCCAGCGTAAGACCGTGGGCGCGGGCGGAGAGTAAGATTGATTCGCCGAACCTTAAGACTGCGATCCGCATCCCGGGCCGGCATGACGCTGCTGGAGATGTCCATCGTCATTCTGCTCGTGGGCTTTTTGTTTTTCATGTTCTTCGCGGTGATCTTCGGCCTCACTCGCGTGACCAGCCTCGCGTCGCCGGAGTCCCGCATCAAAGCCCGGGCGTTCCTGGCTCTCGAAAACATTCGTTCGAGCATCGACCAATCCTACTTTCACCGGGACGTCAAACAGCTCTGGTTCCTGGGGGACGAGGGCGGCAGCGGCGCCGATCGCGCGGATCGGTTGACCTTCGCCTGCGTCCACGCGAACGCCGACGACCTGGGAGTGCCGGCCGTGCGTGAGGTTTCGTTTTATCTGGAAGAAGATCGCAGCACGTCGGAAACGTCTTACATTCTGTTTCGCCGCGAAGATGAAATGGTGGATGAGAAGCCCGGCGAGGGCGGCCGGCACTACGAACTTATGCGCAACGTCGTTTCCCTGCGTTTTCGCTACAGCCTCAACGGTCGCGACTGGCGGGACACCTGGGACAGCACGAAACTCCGGCGCATCCCGCGCATGGTGGAAGTGCGCATTCAAATTGCAGGGCCCGGCGGGAACCGTACGCTGTACGAAACCGTGGCCCAACCGGGGCTCTACAATCGATGAAAGATTACTTACAAAGATTGCTTCGCCGCAAGTTAGCCTCGGCGACGAGCCTGGCGGAACGTCGCCGACGTCGCTCGTTTATCGGAGACGTGAGTCGCCGTGGCGCCATCGTCCTGCTTGCGATTTTGCTGGTGGGGGCTTCGTCGCTCTTCGTTTCGGCGCAGTTTCTCGAAGACGTGACCGATCAGTACCTGGCCGTGCGTTCCAGTGCCGACGGACTGCGCGCGCGGGAGGCGGCCCTGGCCGGTTTCAACGCGGGCATCACGGCGGTGAAGACGATCCCGGAGGAGTTCTTGTATCAGCAGGGCATCATCATGGACCCGCCGGCGTTGCCTCTCGGAAAGAAGTGCTTCGATGACGAGGAGACCGACTGCCTCAAGTTCAAGGTAAGTTACCAGATCCTGCCTGAAGACGGCCGCATCAATCTGAACAACCTGGTGCGTTACGACGATCAGATCAACGAGAACTACAATCGCATTGTGCGGCGGTTGTTTCGTCAACTGGACATCCCCGGGGATCACGTGGACGCGGTTACCGACTGGATCGACGAAAACGATTACACCGAACCCGCCGGCGCCGAGGACGATCACTACGCCGCCCTCAAGCCGCCACGCAAGATCAAGAATTATCGCATGTTTTCACTGTCCGAGCTCCCCGCGATTAAGGGTTTCGACCGCAACATGGTCTACGAGTCCCGGGCGCCGGAGGGCTGGGAAGAACGCCAGGAGGAGCTCGCCTTTCAGACCGACGACGAGATCAATCTGCTGCAACCCGAGGACTGGATCCTCGCGAACAACGTGACCGCCTTCATGCCGTTCACCGAGTCCGTGGAGGATAAGGTCAACATCAACGCCGCGCGCTTTCACGTCATGATGAGCCTGTCCGACGCCATGAGCCGCGAGGCCGTGCTCGCGATCTTCAAGTACCGGCGCCAGAATAACGGCTACATCAAGAACGTATCCGAGCTACGGGATTTGCCGGAATTGAACGTGCCCGGGGGCATTCCGGAGGTTACGCTGTACCAGGAACTGGCCGGCACAGGCGGCGATGTGTCGGGTCTCATCAAGACGGAGAGCGATTATTATCAAATCGTGGGGGTCGGGTATGTGATGCGCGAGACCGATAATACATCCGATATCCTGGCAGAACGCAAGGTCCGCGGAATCTGGGACAAAAACAACCGGCGACTCGTCTATTACTCGGAGGACTGAGCCTCAGTGCAGCTATTTTCGGAAAAGTTTCTCGTCATCGACTACGGTACGACGCATATCAAGGGGGCGTTGCTGCAAAGCGGCGGCGGCTCGTATAAGATCTTGCGTCTCGAAACGCTACCGCTGGTCTCCCTGCGCGGCGAAGAACTGGAAGGCGGCCTCGAAGAAGAAGAGGAACTCGACGAGTACGAGTACAACGTCATCCGTTTCGTGCAGTCCTTCTTTCCCGAGGAACAGAACTTTCTCCTCAACGTTCCCCTGGAACGCATTTATGTTCGCGACGTGCGCGTACCCGCCGTGAATCCGAAACAACTGGCGGAGATCATCCCGTTCGAGGTCGAAGGCGTGCTGCCGGTCTCCCTCGAAGAAGCCGAGGTCATCGGTCAGTCCTGGGAAACCGTCGGGGATAACTCCAGCGTCATCACCTTTACCGCGAAACACGACAGCCTCGAATCCGCGGTACGGCCGGTCCTGCGCGGCGAGACTTCGATCCGCATGCTCTCCGTGGACGCCGTGGGCCTGGCCGGCTTTGCGCGCCTTTTGCCGGTGGACGATTACCGCAATCGCATCGTCGGGCAGATCGACATCGGCGGCGAGTACACGATCTTCAACTGTCTCCAGGACGGACGACTCGTATTCACACGGCAATTGCCGTACGGCGGTCAAAGCGTTACGGAAACGATCGCCGAGATGTTGGGCATCGATATCGAGAGCGCCGAGGTCAAGAAGCTCGACCTGGAATTGAACCTGGGCTACGATGAGAAGCTCGCCGCGAAACCGGACGCCTTCTTTAAAAGGCACCGCATCGATAAAAAAGACTACGAGAAGATCATCAAGGCCCTGCGCGAGATCTTTGATGACCTGGCCGCGGAGATCGACCGTTCGATCCTGGCGCTGCCGTGCGAGAATCCCGTCGTTTTTTTCTTAAGTGGCGGCGGATCGATGTTAGGCGGCGTGCGGGAGTATCTCGAAGACCGCCTGGAGTACCGCGTGCAGCAGTATCCCCTGGCGCTCACGTCCGGCCAGCCGGCGGCGGCCTGGGCCACGGCCCTGGGAACGGCCGAGCACTATCGTCAGAAGGCGCCGGAAAAATTCGACTTTCTGAACAGCCCGTTCGGTTCCACCCTGAAGGGCGGTCGCTTCAACGTCGGCATTTTCTCCACGCCGATTCTGTTCATCTCCGGCGCGGTGATCATTTTCCTGCTCGGCCTCTTGCTCAGCATCTGGCAGGACCGTCGGGAGATCCGTAAGTACCAGACCCAGGTGGCGCAGATCGCGCGGAATATTCCCGGCCTGGGGCAAAAGAACTCCGTCGAAGAATACCTTCGGTCGGCGCAGAAGATGTGTCGGGATCGTCTTGCTTCGGAAGCGGGCCAGGCCGGCGGGCCGCGGGTCCTGGAAGTATTGCAGACTCTCACCGAACTTACTCCCGGTCGCCAGGACATGGACTTTCGCTTCTCGAGTTTTCAGTACGACGATAAGTCCGTGCAGGTGGTCGCGGAACTGGCGGACATTACCCAGGTTCCGGTCATTGAACAGAAGTACCGCGAGAGCGCGCTCTTCAGCAACGTCGAGGTGGTGCGACCGAACGTACTACCGAACGGTCGCGTCCGCCTGACGTTGACCCTGACACTCAAGGCCACCGGTGCGGGCGTGGCAAATCTGAGGTGCCGATAAGATGCTGGATAAACTCGAACCCCGGGAAAGGATGCTGCTGTTCGGCGGCGTGGCCCTCGTCTTAACGGTGCTGTTGTTCTTCGGTGGCGCCCGCGTGCGGGAGATGCGCCAGCGTGTGAGTGAAGATGTCGCCGATAAGCGCGAGGCCGTGCAAACCATGCAACGACTCTCCGGCGCCATCTCTTCCATGAAGCCGCCCCAGGCCCTGCCGTCCAAGTCGCAGTTTTTTGCAAACGTAACGAACCTGCTGAGCCAGTACAATCTCAAAGGTTCCGGGGTGAATCAAAAAGAGCAGAGCGCACCGGGGCGGACGATCTACCAGGTCAGTATGACCATGCGGGCCGTGCGCATGGAGGATCTGCTGCGCTACCTGCACGCCATCGAATACGAACGCCGTGTGCCCGCGAACATCGATCGCATCCGTGTGAATCGTGCGGTTTCCGGACGTGAGGTTTACGACGTGAATCTCACGGTGAGCATATCGTTACCGGCGGAGTAGAACGGCCATATTATGAACATCGACGAACTGGAAGACGAAGAACTCGAGGACCTGGAAGTACCGGAGGAGGACGAGTTCGCTCCGGAGGGCGCGGACGAGGACGCGCTGCTGGAAGGCGACGACGAACCCGGCGACGAGTTCGAGGAGCCGCGGCTCACCCTGCGTCAGAAGATCGTCGTAACGCTGACGGTCTTTGTAAGTTTCATCTGGTTCTCGTTCGTTTTTTTCCCGTACGAAGAGGTCATTCGTTTTTCTCTGGCCGGCTTTTCGCGTCAGGTACAGATTGAATTCACTTCCATGGACCTCGGTTACTTTCGTACCACGGTCCGCGGTTTGCGCGTGCAATTGCCGGACGGCTCCATGCACGTCTCGGTGAAGGATCTGGATGCCGAGGAGGGCCTGGGCTCGTACATTACGTCGCGGTATCAGGGACTCATGCGCATGCTCGGCGTTGAGTTCAGCACCCGGGACCTGGCTTTCGAGGCGGCGCGCCTGGACGTGAACCTGAATCTGGATGATGCCAGTGTTCCCCCGCGCATGTTCGAAGGACGCATCGGCATTCGCGGACAGAACATCAGCTTTTCCAAACTGCCCCTGGAAGGACTGCCCATCCCCGGCATCGATCCCTCGGAACTTCAGATCAGCAGCCTGGAATTGAACATGGATTTCTCCAACGGCCAGGTAAACTTCCAGGACTCGCGCCTCGCCAGTGATCTCTTCTCCGTACGCCTGAGCGGAACCGGCCAGATGCAAAACTCCATCGGCACGACGATCCTGGACACCGAGATCTGTCTCGACCCCGTCGATGATTTGCAGGAACGCAATCCGCAACTCTTCGGATTGATGCTCGCCATGGGCGGTTCGGCCGGCGGCGAAGTCTGTGCCGATCTCAACGGCCCGGTGGGCCGACCGGAATTCAAACTCCGCCGCCCCGAGTTCGGCGCCCCCGGTAATACGGGCACCGAGGAGGGAGCCCCATCCGGTGCGGAAACCACGGGAGCCGCGGGTACATAGCGAGAGAATCATGCCGGCCGTCGCATCCTACAACATCAACACACGCCTTGTGTTGCGCTTGTTATGCGCCACAACGGTTTTGCTGTTCGCGACGTTGTCTGCGCATGCGGCCGAACCCGTGCACATTCCCGCCGTCGATGATGCGCCGCCGGTGCACATCCCGTCGCCCGCCGAACGCAGTCGCATCGAACAGAAACAAGACGAACCGAGCCGCGACTTTCCCGCGAGTGCCCTGGCCCTGTATCTCCAGCGCTTCGAACAGGAACTCGACGATCTCAGCCGTTCCGAGGACGATCTCGAAGCGGTCGTCCTCCAACGTCTCCGGGACGAACTGGATCTCACGCTGACGGCCGGCTGGTATCGCTTTGATCGGGATTGCCCGCTCGTCTACGATCCCGCGGAGCAGGGCGAAGACGTTCCGTACGTGAGCCTGGAAGTCAGTTGTGTGCCGGAGAACTATCGGCCGGATTTTATCCTGCGCCTGCATCGTACGAACGCCGTGAACGGCCGCGCCGCGGAATCGGAGAAGAAAGTCGAAGCAGCGAACGAGCAGCGTCGTATCGTGGTGGACTTCGCACAGTACGATTTGCTGCGCGGACTGCGGGAACAACGCGAGTTCACCGGCGAGCTCTACCTGGAACGCGTGCTGCTGCGCGAGGGTTTTCGCATCTACTGGCGCTGGCTGCCCGGAAGCGTGGGTTACGCCAACGTGATCCTGGAAAGCCTGCGGGCCCGGTACCCGGACGTCTCCGAGGCGGAACTGCTGCATCCGGATACCTTACGCAAGAACACGGCGACGTTACTGCGGCGGCTCCAGGCCGAACTGGAACGCGAGGCGCAGGCGACCGGGGAACGTTCGTTACCCATGGAAGATTTTATCGCCGTGTTTCCGCCGGGGAGTTACCTGGAATTCGGCCGGAGTTGTCCGTTGCGCGTGGCTGAATCCCTCGAACGCGAACCGGCCGCAGAATTTGAGCGGCTGCGCCTGGTGCTGACCTGTCTGGAGAACCAGGCCGCGGAGCGCCTGGGCCCGCACATCGAAATTCTACTGCCCCCGGGCTCGCCGACAGCGCGGGAACTGGCCTCATATCGCCCCGGAGAGCGGATCCTTGCCCGATTGCGTTTCCGGGAAATCCTGAAAATCGAGAACGGGCGTCAATATCGGCTGGTCTGGGATACGATAAAAGAAGTACAGGCCGATTCCTGAAATGCGCGTTTTTATGTCTCACTCCGATTCATCGGCGGCCCCGTCGCGGCGGCCGTGGTTTCCGGCCCTGGTCGGCCCGGTCGGCCTGGCCCTGCTGTTCGTCATCCCGCTCTTTGCCCAGAGCAATCAAGAAAAACCGGAGGATAACAAAATATCCGCCAGTGCGCGGACATCCCTCGTGCGGGTCGTGAAGACGTTGTACGATGTCTCCGAGCCCTACAGTGCCCCGGAGGTTCGCGAGGTTTTCGGCAGCGCCGCGCAGCTCGGTTCCAACGTTTATCTGACCGACCTGGAACTCGTCCGTCACGCCACGGTGGTCCAGGTGTGGTCGCCGGAGCAGGTCCGCGAACCGGGAGCGCCGGAGCGCGAGATTCCCGCGGATGCATCCGTGCTGCATGCCGGCCGGGATTGTGGTCTCGCGATCATCGTAACCGGGGAGACGCTCGACCGCGACGCCGTGAATGCCGTACTGAAAGGGGCGGTGGAAACGTTCCCGGGGGGCGCCGGCATTCCCGTGGGCAGCGAGATCAGCGTGCACGGCTTTGATCGTCCCGGGGAAGCGCCGTCCGTGCGGCGGGTGCCGGTCAGCGCGCTACGCCCGGAGCTCATTGCCGGCAGTGACATTGACGAGCGCAGCATGGCGTTGATCCAGGAGCGTCCGGGCGGACCGGGCCTGTTGTACCGCGGCGGACCGGTGGCCGTGGGCGAACGCTGGCTCGGCATCTATCACGCGCCGTCCGATCTTACGCAAGCACGAGACAACCGTGCGTACGTGCTCGACGTTTCCGTGGTGCGTCGGTTTTTGCTCGATGCCTCGGACGGTCGTTACGAGGGCTTCGGTCACACCGGCGTCTACGTGCAACCGGTGCAGCGCGCGGCCGCGCGCAAGTACCTCGGTTTACCCCTGGACGGCGAAGAGAAGGACGTGGGTGTCCTGGTCCGGCGGGTGGATTATCGTTCGCCGGCGTGGGATCGTTTGCGTCCCGGCGACGTTTTGCTCTACGTTGAAAATGAACCGGTGCACTCGCTGTCCGCGCGCATCGTTCTCAAAGAGCGCAGCCTGGAGATCGACGAGTACATTCGTGAGCGCAACGTGGAGACCACGTTACGTCTGCTGCGCAACGGCCGCGTGTTACGCACGAAGGTTACGGCCTCGGTGTATCCCGGGCGCGATGTGCAGCGTGCGCGTGCCGTGCCGGAGCGCGCCTACTTCCTGGGCGGCGGCCTGGTCTTTCAGGAACTGGACTACGATCTCATTCACAATACCGAAGCCGGTCGCGTGCAGATGTTGCGCCACCGCTACTTCGACTTTCTCAAGGAACGTTACAACGAGCAGGTGGACCGCGACGTCGTACTCACGGCGCGCCTGCCGGACGCGGTGAACGCCGGCACGGAGCAGTTCATTCACGGCGTGGTGCACTCGGTGAACGGGCGGCGCATCCGTGATCTTAAAAGCTTCGCGGCGGAGTGGTCGTACGTTCGGGACGACTATGTCGTGATTCGTTTCATTGACCGCGGCGATCCGCTGGTCCTGAACTTCGACGAAGCGCGGCAGTCCGAAGAACGCATTGTGCGCAAGTATCAAATTCAGGAGAACGGCCGTGTGCGTTGATCGCCGGCGTTATCTACGGTACGCGTTGTTGTGCTACGTGGGGCTGGTCTTCGGTGTCGCGACGGCTCCGGTTGCTTTTGCTGACACGTCCGCCGATCTGCGCGCTCGTGTGGTGGAAGTCCGCACTACGTTTCGGAACATTCCGCACCGATCTCCCTGGCGTCGGGACGATCTCGGCCGGAGCCTTAGCCCCGCCGTGTATCTCGGCAAAGACGTCCTTTTGATGCTGGACCCGCACATCGAAAGCGCCATCGGCGCGGCCGTCCGTGTACCCGACGACCTGGAAGTTTCCGCCGGTGTCCTGGACTACGATCGCGAACTCCACGTTGCGTTGCTCGCCTTCGATGCCCAGAGCCGGGAGGCCTCACCGTTCAAAGGCAGTGTGCCGCTAACTGCGATTGATCAGAAGTTTGCCTACGGACGCAGCGGTCAGCAGTTGAATCTGGTCGGTTACGCCGCGGACGACAGGACCCTGCGCAATCATACGGTTTTTTATTCCGGCGTCGGCGGCTCCATGGCCCCCGGTCACAGTCGAATGATCCCGGTCCTGCGCTTCAGCGGCTGGACCGCGGGCATTTCGCGCGGGGATCTGTTGTTTTCAGAGAACGGCCGGCTGGCCGGCATCGTTCTCGGTTTCAATCGCGAGGAGAACGAGGGCACGGCGCTGCCGGCCGCGTTGATTCAGGAGTACGTGCGATCGTCGCTGGCCCGGGCCTCTGAGGTGGACGAGGTCCGCCCGGGTCGTCTGCCCCGGGAGGGAGAAACGGTGCTCGTGGACTCCGGTTTTCGTTACGAGGCCCTTCCGGCGGAAACAGCGCGGCGTTATTACGGCCTGGATCCGGATACCAACGGGGCCCTGGTCACGGAGGTGCTGCCCTGGATGCGACCGCTGCGGGATCGCCTGGTGGAAGGTGACGTCATTCTAAGTATAGATGGTCGTAAGTTAAGCCCCGGTGCGACGTTGCAGGACGAAGTCCTGGGCCGGCTTCCGCTGGGGGCCGCCCTGGGTTTCGCAGACGGGAAACCGGTTCCGTCCGGCTCGCGGGTAAAGCTGCGGGTGGCGCGGGACCGGGAGATTCGCACGGTGGAGATCGGACTGTACCCGTTTGCCCGGGAGTTCGTGCAGGTTCCCCGGGAGTATGCGCTGC
Organism: Leptonemataceae bacterium; assembly: GCA_965227295.1. Lineage (GTDB taxonomy): Bacteria > Spirochaetota > Leptospiria > Leptospirales > Leptonemataceae > JANSYA01. The sequence goes on from OZ245742.1 coordinate 3,888,858, forward strand.
CGCCGTACATCATCGTTGGTGGTCTGGTACTGACGGAGCTGAGTGAGCGCTACGTGAACGAGGGGGAATCGCCGGCGCACCTGAAGTATCTCGCACAGCGCTCGCGCATTGCGCCGGTGCCGGGCAATCGCCGCTTCGTCGTTCTGGATCGTGTGCTGCCCATCGAACAAAACCGCGGGGCGTACGTGCCCGGCACGCAGCGTGTCCTCGTCCTTTCGTTGAACAACATCGTCGTGCGCAACCTGGCGCATTTGCGCGAACTGATGATCGAAAACGAGCGTGAGGAAAAAGATCTGGCCTTCGGCATCGAAGGCGGCGGGCTCATCGTCATCGCTCACGATCAACTCAACGACGCCGACACCCAGGTGCGTTCCGTGCACGGCATTCAGTTTCTCGAAGCCGGGCTGGAATAAAAACCGAGCAGCAACATAGCGCGGGCCGACGCGGACGATCCGCCTTCGATCGAGGAACTGGCCGTGATCGCCGATCTGTCTCCGTCGCGCCTTGCGCATGTGTTTAAGGATCGTGTCGACATTCCCCTGCGTTCCCTGCGGACCTGGTTTCGCCTCAAAGTCGCGACGATCTGGCTGCGGCGCGGCTATTCGCTTACGGATGCCGCCGTGGCTGCGGGCTTTTATGATCAGGCGCATTTCTCGCACCAGTTCCGGAAGATGTTCGGCATTCAACCGTCCTTGATCTTTCGCGGTGACGCGGAAGTGCGCTGGTGGATCGAGAGTGAGGAGTTGACGTTGCGCCTGGCGGACGATGTGTTATAGTACCTTGCAGTACCACACGCCGCTGATCTGTACATCGAAGCCGGCTTTTTCGCAGGCTCGCCGCGCCGGTGCATGCGCAGGATCGCCGCCGGTGTTACTTCGTAGGGATTCTCTCTGGGACTTCTTTCACTTGACAGTCCGCGCGCTTTGCCCACGCTGGCATGTTCGCCGCATTCAGCAACGGCAATCCGCCATGGGCAAGAAAAACAAAAAAGACGACGCGAAGTCCGGCCCTCCGTTCATCGACAACAAGAAGGCGCGCCGCAATTATGAGATCCTCGATACCTTCGAGGCGGGCATTGTATTGATGGGCACGGAAGTGAAGTCGCTGCGGGCCGGCCAGGCGAACATCTCCGAGGCCTACGCCGTGCCGCAGCAAGGCGAGATGTTCTTGCTGAACGCGCACATCAGCCCGTACGCCAACGGCGGGGCGTTCAATCACGAAGAGACACGTACGCGCAAGTTGCTCTTAAAGAAAGCGCAGATTGAGAAGCTCTACTCCCGCGTGCGGGAAAAACGGCTGACCGTGGTGCCGCTCAAGATGTACTTCAACGAGCGCGGAAAAGTCAAATTGCTTCTGGGCGTGGGGCGCGGTAAGAAACTTACCGACAAGCGCGAAAGCGAAAAGAAAAACGAGGCCCAGCGCGAGATTGCCCGCTCCCTGCGGGATGCCGGGCACTAGATCGCGGCACAAACATTATGTCATCCTCCGTAACACGCACTCGCAAGAAGTTACCACGCGTAGCCCTGGTGGGACGCCGCAATGTGGGCAAGTCCACGTTGCTGAACGCCCTCTACGGCCGTCGCCGGGCCATCACCGACGCGCACGCGGGGCTCACCCGGGACGTCCTGGAAGTCGAGGTGCGCCGCGGTCCGTATCATTTTCTTTTGTGCGATACGCCGGGCCTGGACGTCGAGAACCCGGACGAGATCGAAGGCGCGGCGGTGGAACGCGCGCGCGCCTTCATCCGTGAGGTGGATCTGGTGCTCTTTTTGTTCGAAGCGCCGGCGCCGGCGGCGTTCGATCATGAATTCCTGGAACTCATTCGCAAAGGACAGGACGATGCGACGCCGCCCACGGTCTTTGCGGTAAACAAGGTCGACGGCAGCGAACAGGCCGACGACGTCATGGCCGAGTTTTACGAGGCCGGCGTGCCCGAGTTCACGCCGGTATCCGCGAAGGGACGCTGGAACCTGGATACGCTGCTCGAAAACATGGAGACGGTGCTGCCGGCTTTGCGTTCGCCGCATGCGCAGGAAGATGTGCCCGCCGGTGAAAAAAAGAAACACCATCGCAAGCGCGAAAAAGATCTGAATACGAACCGCGAGGACAGCACGGTTATCTCCGACAGCGGCGCGGCCGAGACGCGCATCGCCGTCGTGGGCCGACCGAACGCCGGTAAATCGTCGCTGCTCAATCGTTTCGCCGGTCGCGAGGTCGCCCTGGTTTCCGACGTCGCCGGCACCACGCGCGACACAGTCGATACGATCTTCAACTACCACGGCCAGGCCATTCGGGTCGTCGATACCGCGGGCATGCGGCGGCCGGGTAAGCTGCGTGATCCGCGGCAGCGGGTGGACTTTTATTCGGTGTCACGCACGAAACGCGCCATTCGCGATTGTCGCGTGGTGGTGCACGTGATCGACGCCACCGTCGGCGTAACCGATTTCGACAAAAAGATCTCGGCTTTGATTCGAGAGTACGGGCGGCCCGTGGTCATCGCCGTCAACAAGTGGGACGCCTACCAGAAAGACGAGAAACACGATCGCACGTTGGACGAGTTCCGCGATCGCATGGAGTTTTTGTTTCCGCACGTGAAGAAGATTCCCATCGTCTTTTGCTCGGCGCTCACCGGCCAGCGGGTGGGCAAGATCATCGAAACCGCGCTGGACCTGGAAAAACGCATGCAGGTGCGCGCGCCCACGGGAGAGCTCAACCGCAGCGTGGAGCGCTGGCTGCGCCGGGCGCCCGGCAGCGTTCGGGGCCTGAAAATCCTTTACGTGAACCAGGCCGACGTGGAGCCGCCGGTCTTTGTATTCTTCGTGAATCGTAAGAAAGAGTTTCGCGGCGACATGCTGCGCTACTTTGAGAACCGTCTGCGTGAGCAATATCGTCTGGACGGCATACCCCTGCGTATTTTTGTGAGGGAGAAGGACAAAGCCGAGGCGTCATGAGCTCCCTCGAATTTTTGCTTGCATACATCGTCTTACCCGCGGCCGCTTTTTTTGCCGGGGCTGTTCCCTTTTCATATTTCATCGCCAGGTTTTTTGCCGGCATCGACATCCGTGAGCACGGCTCCGGCAATCCCGGGGCCTCCAACGTCTTTCGGGTCGTGGGGCCGGGGCCCGGTATCCTGACGTTCCTCCTCGATGCGACCAAGGCCGCCGCGTGCATCGTGCTGGCGTATTTCTGGTTATCGCACTGGCCGGCGCGGGCGCTCGTCTGGTACGAAATCCTGCTCGGAGTCCTGGCCGTGCTCGGCCATGTGTTCAGTCCGTTCCTGGGATTTCGGGGGGGCAAGGGGGTCGCCGCGGTGATCGGCGTTTACCTCGTCCTGTTTCCCCTGGGCCTCATCGCCGGCGCGCTTTCGGGACTCGTCGCCGCCTTCGTGTTTCGGTATTTTTCTCTGGGCAGTCTGATCGGAGTGCTCATCCTCCCGCTGAGTTACTTTCTGTTGCAAGAGCAGCCCTGGCATCCTGCGAATCGCCCGTTGTTGTATTTGAGTCTGCTCGCCGTGCTGATCGTCTACGCGCGGCATACCGACAATATCAAAAGGCTCCTGGCGGGAAAGGAGCACGGCATGATCAAAGCTCCGGGCCGCTGAAACCGGGGCGCACATACGCAAAGCGATGGGTTTCGACGACATACAGGAACTCGGCTCGGACGAGCTGGACCTCGAAGAGAAGGTCTTCATTGCCGAGGAGTATCTGGATCGCTACAATCCCGGTGATCCCCGGGACATCTATCGCTGGCTGTGGGAAGGCGAGTTCGGCCCCGGCTCCCACATTCGCGACAATACCCTGGAACAGCTCGCCCAGGACATTCGCCGCGCGCGCATGCATCCGAATCGCGACAAACTTCCGGTCTGTGAAAACTTAGGCCTGGCCCACGTCTTCGTGAAGGTCAACCTGGTGCCCTTCGCCGACACCGGCTGCCCGCTGAAACGTCTGGTCATGATTGAAGAGCGCATTAAGGATTTGCGCCCGGACCCGTTGCGTTTCAAAAAAGACTGGGCCTTTATGAAGACCCAACTCGTGCCCGGCATGCGCATCCAGCAGGAAACCATGAACCGCTTCGAGCAGGAGATTCCGTTTCACATGGCGCCCGAGGTCGAGTACTCCAACGAGTTCTACGAAAAATACGGCATGGGCTACCGGATCGTCCCCCGCAACGGTTTCTTTCAGTATTTCCCTGAGTACACCCTGGAAGTCGGCGGCGCCCGCGACACGCCGTACAACTGGGACACCGACAGCGCGGTCCATCATACGACTGACTCGTGAAGTATTATGCCTCGGTGGTTGATTCAGAGTTTCTTCAGTTCCGCGAGCAATGTCTCGCGTTCGTTCAGCTCCGGTTTGGCCAGGACGCGTTCCAGGAGGCGTCGCAGGGTTTCGCCGATGGCGGGGCCGCTCAGGCCCAGGTCCATGAGATCGCGTCCGTTTAATGTAAGATCGCGGACAATTAAGGGATCCCGGGCGTAGAGCTCCCGGAGCAGACTCGGGGTCACGCTGATGTGCGGAAACGATTCCGTGCTCTGCAAAAAAGCGTCGCCGCCGTCGCCGTAGACCTCTTTGAGCTTCGAGAGGAACAACCGCGCCCGATGCTCCCGGTTTTCGCCCGGGAGCTTTAGTTCTTCGCGCTGAAAGCGAAAGTAGTGTTCGTAGTACTCGATGTCCCGTGCGTGTTGATTCGAAAACTTGAGGCGCTTCGCCAGGTTGCCGACGGTCTTCAGGTTCGTCCCGGAAAAATAACCAAGGTCCTCCCACCAACGCGCAATGCGCAAGACCGGCACCGCCGGATCCATAATATCCAGTTCCGCGAGACACGCTTCCGAGGTGGGGGCCGGACGTTCCGTAAAAAAAAGATACAACAGGCCGCTGTGTTCCAGAGACCGAATCATCCGCGATACACGCACCGCACGAAAGCCTTTCCAGAGTTCGTCGCTGAAGCGTTCGACGGCGACCAGCCGCGTGCGTTTCTGAACCGCGGAGTTTCCGAGGGCCGCCTGGGTTTTCGCTTCCAGATCAAACTCCAGGCTGGCCGTGAAGCGACAGGCGCGCACCGGACGCAGCCCGTCCTCGAAGAAACGATCCTCCGCCCGACCGATGGTGCGCAGTAACTTTGTTTCAAGATCACCTAAACCGCCGTGGTGGTCTTCGATGAGTCCCGTCCCCGGCTCGTAGGCGAGGGCGTTGATTGTGAAGTCGCGGCGGCACAGGTCCTCGTCGAGGCTGTCGGAGAAACGTACGGCGTCCGGATGCCGGCCGTCGCTGTACTCGCTCTCCGCACGATACGTCGTGACCTCGTAGCCGGCGCCGTTCAGAACGACGGTGACGGTGCCGTGCTGCAAACCCGTGGGTATCGTGCGGCGGAAAAGTTGCTGCACGGTTTCCGGCCTGGCGTTCGTGGCGATGTCCACGTCGCCGGCCGGCCGGCCGAGCAGGAGATCGCGGACGGCGCCGCCGACGAGATAACACTCGTAGCCGTTTTCCGTAAGGGTGCTGTGGATTTCCCGTACATGGCGGCGCACGGTTTCGGGAAGTGGTTCGAGCAGATCGGGCCGGTGCACGGTACGGTCAAACGTAGGATCGGCGGGCGGGAATGCGAATGATTTCTTCGGTGTCTACGTTCATGGCGGTGAGCGAGCCGCCGAAGACGCAGCCCGTATCGAGGCCGACGGAGTTCTTACCCACGATGGGTTCGTTTTGCTTTGCCGCGCCGAGGACGTAGCGCGATGGGGTGTGACCGTAGAAGACCCGTTTCCCTTTCCAGCGTTCTTCGTTGCGGATCCATTCCTCGCGAATCCAGAGCAAGTCCTCGCGATCCTGGTGAGAGATTTCGGTGTCTTTGGTGATGCGGACGCCCGCGTGCACGGCGACGAAGTCTTCGCCCTCGTAGTAGAGTTCCAGCCCCTCGTAGAACTTGCGGTGCGCCCTGGGAAGCTTACCGTACCTGTCATCTTCGGTGAGGCCGTAGGAACGCAGGGTCGCCGGCCCGCCGTTGCCCCAGAAGGTCCAGGCCATGCCCTCGCGGCTGTCCGGATCCTGGTAGAAGGCCAGCATCATGGCCTCGTGATTGCCGAGCAGGTAGACCGAACGATCGTTTTCCTCGAGGACCCGATCCACCACGCCGGCTGAAGCGGGGCCGCGATCGATATAATCGCCGATGAAGATCAAAGGATCTTCGTCCGGTATTTGCTCGAGGAGATCGTTCAGCTCGTCGAGGCAACCGTGAATGTCTCCGATGACCCACATCTTGCCGGTATTGCTTTGAATCGTGAACGCACCGGACGTTCAATCTAAAAAATTTCACATAAAAAATATTTTGCCGGGAACGCCTGCATTTGTTCTGTGGCTATTCCCAACAGCCTCTAACACAATCCTCACATGAGTAAACCAAACCAGAAAGGATGAGCTCCGGCGCATGAAGATTCACGAATATCAGGCAAAAGAAATCCTACGCAAACACGGCGTCAACGTTCCCGAGGGCAAAGTCGTCCATAAGGCCGACGAAATCGGGCCGGCGTTTGACAGTCTCTCCGCGAGCGGCATCGTCGCGGTGAAATCGCAGATCCACGCGGGCGGCCGCGGTAAGGGCACGTTGTACGACGGAGAAGACCCGAAGTCCTCCAAAGAAGTGCAGCAGGGCGGCGTCAAGGTCGCGAAATCCCGTGACGATGCGGTCGAGTTCGGCTCGAACATGCTGGGCAACTATCTGCACACCATTCAGACCGGCGACACCGCCAAGAAAGTCCTTAAGATTTACCTGGAGAAGGGCACGAACATCCAGAAGGAGTACTACCTCAGTATTCTCCTCGATCGTGCCATCCAGAAGCCCATCATCATGTGCTCTCCCGAGGGCGGCATGGACATTGAAGAGGTGGCCGAGAAGAACCCCGAGAAAATTCTCAAGGTCGCCATTGAGCCCGGCCTGGGTCTGCAGCCCTGGCAGGCCCGGCAGATCCTCTTCTTCCTGGGTGTGCCCAAAGAGACCATGAAGCAGGGTAGCAAATTCTTGCAAACGCTGTACGATACCTACATCGCCGAAGACTCGTCGATGCTGGAAATCAACCCGCTCGTACTCAACGCGGACAACGAACTCATCGCCCTCGACTGCAAGTTCCAGATCGACGACAACGCTCTCTATCGCCACCCGGACACGGCGGAGATGCGCGACGAAACCGAGGAAGATCCCCTCGAAGTTCAGGCGTCGCAATTCAACCTCAACTACGTGAAGCTGGACGGCAATGTCGGCTGCATGGTGAACGGCGCGGGCCTGGCCATGGCGACCATGGACATCGTCAAGCTGGCGGGCGCCGAGCCGGCCAACTTCCTCGACGTCGGCGGCGGGGCGAATCCCGAAACCGTGGCGAACGGCTTTCGTATTATCCTGGGCGATCCGAACGTGAAGGCCATCTTCGTGAACATCTTCGGCGGCATCGTGCAGTGCGACCGCGTGGCCAACGGCATCATCGAAGCGGCGAAAAAAGTGGAGATCACCGTGCCGCTGATCGTGCGCCTCCAGGGCACCAACGCCGAACTGGCGCGGGAAATCCTGGACAAGAGCGAAATCGCCGTGCGACCGGCGGTCACTCTACAGGATGGCGCGGATCGCGTCGGCGAAGCGATTAAAGGCGGCTGAGCGCGCCTTAGCCTTAACTTACACAGGAAAGATCTTACAGGAGATTCTATAGCATGGCGGTTCTCGTAAATAAAGAAACTCGCGTGGTAGTGCAGGGCATTACCGGTAAAGAAGGCGGATTCCACGCCTCGCAAATGATCGAATACGGCACGAAGGTCGTCGCCGGCGTAACCCCCGGAAAGGGCGGTCAAAAGACGGAGCAGGGCGTTCCGGTCTTCAACACGGTGCAGGAAGCCATCGACAACGAGGGCGCTGACGCCGCGGTCATCTTCGTTCCGCCTCCTTTCGCAGCGGACGCCGTTCTTGAATGTGCGGCGACGAACATTCCCCTGGCCATCTGCATTACCGAGGGCATTCCCCAGGCGGACATGGCGGTGGCCATGCCGGTCATCCGCGCTTCGAAGACGCGCCTCATCGGGCCGAACTGTCCCGGCGTCATCACTCCGGGCGAGTGCAAAATCGGTATCATGCCCGGGTTCATTCACAAGCCCGGCAACATCGGCCTGGTCTCGCGCTCCGGCACGCTCACCTACGAGGCGGTCTCGCAGTTGTCGGACCAGGGCCTCGGCCAGACCACGGCCATCGGCATCGGCGGGGACCCGTTCATCGGCACCCGGCACATCGACGCCATCCAGTTGCTGAACGATGACCCGGAGACCAAAGGCATCGTTATGATCGGCGAAATCGGCGGCACGGACGAAGAAGACGCCGCGGCCTGGATTAAGGACAATTGCAAGAAGCCGGTCGTCGGATTCATCGCCGGTCAGACGGCGCCTCCGGGCAAACGCATGGGCCACGCCGGCGCGATCATCTCCGGCGGCAAGGGCACGGCTCAGTCCAAGATGGACGCCATGAAGGCCGCCGGTATCCGCGTGGTGCAATCGCCGGCGGAAATCGGCAAGGCCATGAAAGAGTTGATCGGCTGAGAAGAAAAACTAACTCCGAGGACCGAGGTACCGAGAAAAAGAATTTTAGACAGCAATCGCAGTTGATAGCCATTCAGCTGAGAATGCTCTCCCAAAAAAATCCTCGGTCCCTCGGTCCTCGGAGTTTATCTTCTCTTAGTGAACCGCCGCGAATTCCTGAAGCGCTCGATTGCCCTCACGGCAAGCCTGCCGCTGAGTACCCTCCACTCCGAAACTCCCGAACGCATCTTACAACGCACGATTCCCTCCACCGGCGAAGGCATTCCCGCCGTCGGTATGGGAACCTGGCAGACCTTCGACGCCGCCGGCGATCGTAACGAACTCGCCGCTCTAACTGACGTTTTGCGTATCTTTGCGGAACGCGGGGGGCGTCTGATCGATTCGTCACCGATGTACGGCAGCTCCGAATCCGTCGCCGGTCAGTTGTGCTCGGACCGTCCGGAGCAGTTTTTCTTCTCCACAAAGGTGTGGACCACCGGCCTCGAGCAGGGCAAAGCACAGATGGTTGCTTCGATCCGTAAGCTACGACCGGAGGGACCGGCGAAGCTGGAGCTCATGCAGATTCACAATCTGGTGGACTGGCGCACACACATGCGAACGCTGCGCGCCTGGAAAGAGGCCGGCACGTTTCGCTACATCGGCATTACGCATTATCTGGAAAGCGCGTTCGATGATCTCATGAGCATCGTCCGGCAACACAAGATCGACTTCGTGCAATTGCCGTACTCCGTTGCGACGCGCGGGGCCGAAGAGCGACTGCTGCCGTTGTGCCGGGACCGCGGCGTGGCGACGCTCATCAATCGACCCTACGAAGGCGGCGCGCTCTTTCGTGAGGTACGCGGCAAAGACCTGCCGCAGTTCGTGCGGGGCTTCGCCGACTCCTGGGGCCAGGCGTTCTTGAAATTCATTCTCGCTCACGAAGCGGTGACGTGTGTGATCCCGGCCACGTCGAAACCGAAACATATGCGCGACAATATGGGCGCGGGTTTCGGAAGATTGCCGGACGCCGATGAATGCCGGCGACTGGCTCTGATGTTTCGTTAATTAGTGGGTATAAGAAGTTAGTGGCATAAAGCCAAAACCCTGGACAAAGTTGCGGCGAGAGACGTTTTTTCGGAAAATTTTAGTGACATTCCAGTTGGTGGAAGCCTGCTTTCGGTATGTTGGCCGCCGCATATCGATGCGCGCTTCTGAGCCTCCTTGCATTGTCGTTCGGGGCGTCGTGCTACTATCATCCGCTATGTACACCCGATTCGGTGCGGGCGGTAGTGATAGCAGCCCGCTGCTGCTTTTGCCCTTACCGGCGATTCCGGCCACGCCCGCCGCGAGCGGTGACGACGATTCCGGCGGTACCACGACCTCGTGCACCATGAACGGGCCCGACTTCACTCTCTCCACCGCCGTATGCAGTGGTGGCCCATTGCGAGCAACGGCACGCTCTTCGTCGTGGCGTCCACCGGCTCGCTCGGTCCGGTCATGACTTCGCCGGATGGGGTGGCCTGGACCGCGCGGGCGGCGGCCGAGAACAATGCCTGGCAGTCCGTGGCTTATGGCGGCGGGCTCTTCATCGCGGTGTCGTCGGACGGTACGAATCGCATCATGACCTCCACCGACGGCATCAGCTGGACCGCCCGGGCCGCGCCGGAGGACAACACCTGGACTCGCCTTACCTACGGCAACGGGCGCTTCGTCGCCGTGGCGGGGCTCGGCGGCGTTGACGTGCATCAGGTGATGACCGCGATTTGCCCGTAGCAATCGCTCTTGACACGGCCCCGATCGGACGGACCATACGACGGTCCTATGAGCAACGGTCATCCTTCGAACCTTCGTATCGGCATCTTCGGCGCGGGCAGCATCGGCTGTTACGTCGGCGCAAAACTGATCCACGGCGGCGTGGCCGTTACGTTGTTGGGGCGGGAGTCCCTGGGCCGGGAGATTCGGGAACACGGCCTGCATGTGAGTGATCTAACCGGCGATGAGTTTCAGTTAAGCCCGGAGCAAATCAATTACGTCACGGACCCGGCGGACCTCGCCGACTGCGACGTCGTGCTGGTGACCGTCAAGAGCCGGGACAGCGACGAGGCCGGTCGGTTGCTGGGGAAGACCCTGGGCTCGAATGCCGTCCTTGTGAGTTTCCAGAACGGTGTGCGCAACGCGGAGATCTTGAGCAAGGCGGTGACCTCCGTGAGCGCCGCGCCGCCGCAAGTGCTCGCGGGCATGGTACCGTACAACGTGGTTCGCTCCGAAGGCGGGCGCTTTCATTGCGGGACCTCCGGCGAACTCATGATCGCCGCCGCCGAGCCGACGGAACGCATCGCCGCTACGTTGCGAGCCGCCGGTCTGCCGACAAAAGTCCACGACGACCTGCCGGGCGTACTCTGGGGCAAGCTCATCTTCAACTTGAACAACGCGGTGAACGCACTGGCCGGCGTGCCGCTCCGCGAAGAACTTTCGCAGCGCGGTTATCGCCGGATCATGGCGGCGACGATTCGCGAGGCGCTCGGTGTCATGAAAGCCTCGGGCGTCCGGCCGCTTTCGGTGGGTCGCATGATTCCGTGGCTCGCGCCGAAGATCCTGGCGTTGCCGGATTGGCTCTTCTTTCGCGTGGCCGCTTCCATGGTGAAGATCGATCCCGAGGCGCGTTCTTCGATGTGGGAGGACCTGAGCCGCGGGCGACCGACGGAGATTGACTACATTACCGGTGAGATTGTGCGCCTGGCCGATGCGAACGGACTTCAGGCGCCCGTTGCGCGGCGTACGGTGGAGTTGATCCGGGCGGCGGAAGAGCGGAGCGGTTCGCCGCAGCTTTCGGCGAAGGATCTCGCGCGCGAGTTGGGATTATGAGCGGCCCGCTGTCGCAATTCACGCAGATCTTCTCGCGGCGAAACATGTCCGCGAGTCTGACCGGCCTGCTGGAACGCGAGGAACTGCACGGGCAGCGCATTGCAAACCGCATTCGCTATCTGTTCGCCGGCCTTATGTACATATGGGCCGTGGTCACGATCAGCACCGGTACGGGCGACCCGTTCGTGAACCTGGGGCTGATTACGACCTACCTGTTGCTTACCGTGGCGCACACGCTGATCCTGGCAAAACCGAAATGGCGAGGCTTAATCGGTACCTTTCAATACTTAACGATCTTCCTGGACTGCGTGCTGATCACGACGGCAATGGTATTTTATACGCACACCGAGAGCCCGAACAACTACGCCTTCGCCATCAAGAATCCGGTGCTGTGGTACTACTTTCTGCCGCTCTTTTTGACGCTGCTTCAGTTTCGCGTGAAGCCGGTGGTTTTTGCGCTCTTCTTGATTGCGGCGGTCTATTATACCTTCGTCGGTCTCACGTTCCACCACGGCGTGGAGCTGACCCAGAACTGGAACCGTTACATCAACGGTCCGGCGGTCCTGGTGGAAGACTTCGTGCTTTCGCGCATGCTGGTGTTCATCGGCGGGGCCGTGGTGATCCTGTATACGATCTATCGCGCGTTGTTCATGCTCCGTCGCCTGGGGGCCATCGAAGCGCAGAAGTCGAATCTTGCGCGCTACTTTTCTCCGGAGATCGTCGAAGCAATTACAGAGAACCCCGACTCGTTGCCCACCGGAGGGCGTCAGCGGGTGACGGTGTTGTTCTCGGACATCCGCAACTTCACGAAGATGTCCGAGGGCATGGACGCGCAGGAACTGGCGGACTTTCTCGGTGAGTTTCGCGAACGCATGTCCCGGGCGATCTTTTCAAACGGCGGTACGCTGGATAAGTTCATCGGTGACGCGATCATGGCGACGTTCGGCACGCCGCATCCCTCCGCGGAGCCGGGACGCGATGCACAGAACGCCTTAGCTGCGTCCCGGATGATGTTAGAAGAACTGGAAGGGTTTAACGGGGATCGGCGGCAGGCCGGCCAGGCGCCGATCTACATCGGTATCGGCCTGCATACGGGGGAGGTCTTCGCGGGGAACGTGGGCACCGGCTCGCGTCTGGAATATACGGTCATCGGTGACGGGGTGAACACGGCCTCGCGGATCGAGTCGCTGTGCAAGAAACTGAACGCCATGCTCTTGATTTCTCAGGCGACGTTCGATGAGACGGGGCAACCGGAGGACGCGGAGCGCATGCCGCGCGTCATGGTGAAGGGGAAACAGGAACCGTTGCAGGTGTACCGCCTGCGGGAGTTACCGGGGTAGGGTTCTTGTTTTCGGTGTCTTTTTCGTTTTTCTCCTCGTTTTCTTGCATGATGTCTCCAAGATCCTTAGTCTTGTATGTAAGTTGTTTGAATGAACTTTTCTGGAATACAACGAATTCTACTATTTTCTTAGTATCTGGATGAACTTTGGCTCTCAGAGAGTTCTCTTCTACCTCCAATGGAGTCGCAATAATGATGTCATGATCCTGCCACAGAACAGCATGGGGTTGAAGTTCATAGTCGATTACTGAATATGTCCCATTATTTTTTGCATCAAGGTGTCCTGTCCAGTACGCGATAAGTAGAAGCATAAGCAAATGCAGTGCATTGCGGTAGACTCCATCGCCGAGCCGTACATCGACTTTTTTTCTCTCTACAAAAATTGAATCGAAGAACGAAACAATTTGCTTGTCCGTTGCTCCGGCAGCAATTAGATTCTTTGTGTCTATGTACTGTGCACTGAGCGATAGAGTGCCGGTTATCGGATAGGCCAAGAAGAGCCAACTGATTTTATACGAAAGATATATGCAAATAAATGCGAGGACATAAAATCGAACGTTTTCCTCTATGAAAAATCGCGCGAGTTCTGATTTTGCTCTGAAAAATGTTGAATATGTTCCAGAGGCTACAAAGTATAGGGATAGAGGGATGATCAGATGTAGCCGTACTTATATATAAACAAAACACAATACCCCGTTATGGTAAAAGAAGCTAAGAGAATGGATTCCTTTCCTAGGAAATTAATGAGGTGTTGTTTATTTGGTCGATCCTCTGCCAAATTTGGAGGAGGCTGAGTTCGCTTGTTTTTGGTGCCTTCCGGCTTTTTGTCCGATTTGCGTTTTGTTGCACTACTCATAGCTTTTCTGTGGTAAGCTTGAGAAGGTCGAAAAAATTGCAAGACCGAATTGGAGATTGGATGGCCGAATCCTTTCGTCAGTATAGGTAGAGAACTCTTCGCGTCAGGGATTGGAAGGGTTGCGGCGAAGCCGCAAGTCCGGAGCGCAGCGGAGGACCGAAGCGCGGAGCCCTGGAAAGCCCGGTCGGAAGGCGCCTGGGCCTGGCGCCTTCCGAGACGCCCCACAGAGTCACTAAGTTAATTTTAGATAATTCTTGCCCGCATCTTCCGTTTTCGCATAAACTGGAAGTGACGGTAGAACGGAACCAGCGCCTCGGGAATCAGCCCGACCTCGATCTCGTCGCGACGGCTGCGCAGTTGCAGGACCACTTCGGCCGGTAAATCATACTCGATCTGCCCGGCGAACTGGCGCATGCGACGACAGATCTCACGGTCGTTGACATCCTCGGAGAGCTTTTCCATCTCCTCGCACAGCCACAGGAGATTGGTGTGCGCCCGGGCGCGCTCCTCGGTGCTCTCGGTGTGGGCATAGTCGCCGGGGTAGTAGGAATCCCGGGCGGTACGGTACTTCTTGCGGTGTAACGTCAGAGTGCTCATCAGTATCTCTTCGGATTTTCGCCGTCAAACCGGAGCGTTTTTTTCTTTGAACACGAGCGGAATTTCATAAGCTGGAACCGTGCAGGTACATCAAATTTATACCGGGTCGTCGCTGCGGAACTTTGCCTACATCATCCAATCCGGCGACGGGTCCTCGGTATACTGTATCGATCCTTACGACGACACGCAGATCGCGGACTTCCTGGACGCGCGGGGCCTCGCGCTCACGCACATCGTCAACACCCACGAGCATCACGATCACACCCGGGGCAATGCCGGTCTGCGGGAACGTTACCCGCGGGCGCGCATCCTGGCCCACGAGGGCGCCGCACGATCGATTCCGGAGATGGACGAGGGCCTGCGGGCCGGTCAGGAATTGGCGGTTGAGGACGGCGTGTCGTTTCGCGTACTCGACACACCCGGGCACACGTTTACGCACGTATGTCTGCTGTTGCGCACGGGGGAACGCGATGAGGGCGTCTTTACCGGCGATACCGTTTTTAATGCGGGCGTCGGGAACTGCCGGAGCGGGGATCCGGGGACGCTCTACGATACGATTGCCGGCGAGTTTCACAACCTCGGCGACGACGTACGGGTCTATCCGGGCCACGAGTACATGGGCAACAACCTGCGTTTTACGCTGGAGTATGATTCGTCGAACACCGCGGCGCGGGATTTGCTGAACGATTACGAAACCGAAATCGCCGCGGGTCGCTACATCGTGTCCACGATCGGCCTGGAACGGGACATCAACACGTTCTTTCGCCTGGATTCGGCGGAACTGCGGCGGGATCTTAAGAAACACTTTTCGAATATTAACGATCAGAGCAGCGAACGCGAGGTCTTTCTGGCGTTACGCAAGCTCAGAGACAGGTGGTAACATGACGATTCCTTTCTGGTGTGTTTTGATTGCGGCGGTGATGATCTATCTCGCCAAACTCCCGGCGGGCCTGGTGATGGCGAAAAGCCCCGGCGGTTACGATAACGTACATCCGCGGCAACAGCAGGCGCGCCTCAGCGGATTCGGCGCCCGGAGCATCGGTGCGCACAACAACGCCATCGAAGGTTTTCCGATCTTCGCCGCCGGCGTGATCATCGCGCACATCGGCAGCGGCGACGCCTTCTGGGCGGCGAGTCTTTCGATCGCGTACATCGTGATTCGCGTCGCGTATACGGCACTGTACCTGGCGGGTTTCAGTTTTCTGCGAACGGCGGCGTGGACGCTGGGATTGCTGGCGTCGTTGGCTTTATACGTGTTGCCGGCGCTGTAAGGCTGAGTTGCAAACCAACGCCCGGGTCGAGGCGGACTGGCTTAACAAAACGACATGCCACAACTCCGAAGAGCCGTAGCCAAAAAAGTCCCTTCAACATTGCGCAACTTACCTTGTGTGTCTCACGGCAAACGCCGCGGGGCACAGCTCTTGAACTACCGGACACGTTTTATTCGCTCGCTTACGCCCCGAATCGCGGTGTAAGTTAAGGCCAGTTTGGATTAACACTTTTATGGGTACAGCTGGTTCCAGGCGACCACGGAGGTTATGCCGGGGAATGTGTTAAGGCGCACCGGAACGGCGTCTTCACCGTAAGAAACGCTATGGTAGCTGCGTCGCAACCCCGCGTCCGGGTCGATGCGGACCATCTTAACAAAACGAAAATCCACAACTCCCGCTTCGCCGTAGCCAAAAAAGGCCTTTCACGGTTGCGCAGTTTACTTCATGTTTCTCGCGGCAACCGTTACGAACCGCGGCTCTTGAACTACCTGAAAGTTTTTGTTTGTTCGAGCACGCCCCGAATCGTGGTGTAAGTTAAGGCCAGTTTGGATTAACACTTTTATGGGTACAGCTGGTTCCAGGCGACCACGGAGGTTATGCCGGGGAATGTGGTAAGGCGCACCGGAACGGCGTCTTCACCTTAAGAAACGCGACGGGAGATGAGTCGCAACCCCGCGTCCGGGTCGATGCGGACCATCTTAACAAAACGACATACCACAACTCCGAAGAGCCGTAGCCAAAAAGTCCCTTCAACATTGCGCAACTTACCTTGTGTGTCTCACGGCAAACGCCGCGGGGCACACTCTTGAACTACCGGAAGCGTTTTATTCGTTCGAATACGCCCCGAATCGTGGTGTAAGTTAAGGCCAGTTTAGATTAGCACTTTTTTGGGTACGGCTGGTTCCAGCAGATGAACGGAGGTTATGCCGGGGAATGTGGTAAGGCGCACCGGAACGGCGTCTTTATCTCGGAAAATCCATGAAGCGAATTCGCACAGATCTACACGAAGTCATCGGGCCCGGGGCCGTCGCCCTGGATTTGAGGCATGCAGCGCCGAATCAAGTCGCGCACCTTCGTCACAATTTCCGACGGCCGGTAGTCTAAGTCTTCGCCGACAACAGTTAAACCCTCGGCCACCAGTTCGAGCAGCGGCAGCAACAGATCTTTCGCCACGAAGACCGTGGCGGCGGGGCCGGAGAAACCCAGGCGGTAGCAGTCGGCGTGCACGTCGACTCCGAACGACTCCGCGGTCCAGGCGAGATCCTCGTCGACCTCACCGTCCGGGTCGGCGTGGATGTTTTCTATTTTATCGATGACGTCGATGAAAGCCGGGAATTCGGGCAACCAGTGGAGGGCGAGGTGATCGCAGAGCACACGATGGCGATTCTTTTCGGAATGGATCAGCAGTACGGCCTTGCGGTACTTTTCCGGGATGCCGTCGGTCGGAAAACGGTTGTCGTGTACCGAGAAGTACGTCCCGCGAATGGTGCGCAGCCCGATCTGGGGCAGGTCCGAGAACTCGTGATCGATGTCAGGTTTTGACTGCGCGAAACGTTTTTCGGCGCCTTTCAGGGCCTCGCGTTCCCAATCTTCCAGTTCCGATTCGTCGAAGGACATAAGCACTCCCGCGGCCGGGCCGCTCGTGCCAGTGTATCACATTCAGAACGTGAAGACCAGTTCTTTGCCGCCGCCGTCTGCTTTCTCCTGCGCGCTGATCTTGACCGTGCCGCCCTTCGCAAGCTTGCCGAACAGAATCTCCGTGGACAGGGCGTGGCTGATCTCGGTCTCCACCACGCGCCGGATGGGCCGCGCGCCGAAGCGATCGTCGAAGCCCTTGTCGGCAAGATACGTGCGTGCCGCATCGTCCAGTTCGAGTTTGATCTTCTTCGATTTGAGCCGTTCTTCGAGCTCGCCCACCATCTTACGCACGATGCGATCGACGTGATCATCGCCCAGGCGGTTGAACTGCACGACGGCCGTGAGTCGGTTGCGGAACTCCGGGCTGAACGCGCGCTCCACGGCCTTGAGGTTGCGGTCGGTATGAATGTCATCACCGAAGCCGATGCTGCGCCGCGACGCTTCCTGCGCCCCCGTGTTCGTGGTCATGATCAGAATGATCTGACGGAAGTCCGACTTGCGGCCGTTGTTGTCGGTAAGCGTGGCGTAGTCCATGACCTGGAGCAGGATGTTGTACAGATCCTCGTGGGCCTTTTCGATTTCGTCGAGTAACAAGACGGCGTGGGGTTGGCGATGGATCGCCTCCGTGAGCTGGCCGCCCTGATCGAAACCGACGTAACCCGGCGGCGAACCGATGAGCCGCGACACGGTGTGTTTCTCCATGTACTCGGACATGTCGAAACGAATGAAGCCGATGCCGAGGAGTTCGGCGAGTTGTTTGGCCAGTTCCGTTTTACCGACACCCGTGGGGCCGGCGAAGAGGAACGAACCGACGGGTTTGTCCGGCTCACCCAGGCCGGCGCGGGAAAGTTGAATGGAGCGCACCACCTGGGTAATGGCCTCGTCCTGGCCGTAGATGTTCGCCTTGAGTTCGTCCTCAATGTTCTGCAACTTCTTGCGATCGTCGGTGCGCACCGTCTTCGTGGGCACTTTGGCGATGCGCGAGATCATCTGCTCCACGTCCTTGACGGTGACCTTGGGGCGCTTGACTTCTTCTTGCTGATTATTAGCGGAAGTTCCTTTGTCGTTGTCCGCGCCCGTTTTTTCCAGAAGGGCGCTCGCACTTTCGCGATCCGAGAGCGAGGCGGTAATGTCGATGTCTTCGTCCTCATCCACTTCGCCGGCCGCCACGTCCTGCAATGTGTCGAGGTCTACCGGGGCGACGTTGTGGCGTAACTTCACTTCCGCGCCGGTTTCGTCGAGCACGTCGATGGCCTTGTCCGGCAGGAAACGATCCGTGATGTGCCGCGCGGAAAGCTCCACGGACGCCTTGATGGCGCCCGGGCTGTAGGAGACGTGATGGTAGTCCTCGTAGTACTTC
The DNA here is from genome assembly GCA_965227295.1 of Leptonemataceae bacterium. GTDB lineage: Bacteria > Spirochaetota > Leptospiria > Leptospirales > Leptonemataceae > JANSYA01. Next base: position 3,907,327 of record OZ245742.1, read on the forward strand.
TTCAGGCCCTCGAGGATTTTGATGCATTCCTCTTCGGTGGGTTCGCGCACGTCGATCTTCTGAAAGCGCCGGGAGAGCGCGTGGTCTTTTTCGAAGATGCTGCGGTACTCTTTATAGGTGGTCGTGCCGATGCAGGAGATCTCACCGTTGGCGAGAGCCGGTTTGATCATGTTCGAGGCGTCCAGCGCCCCGCCGCTCACCGCGCCGGCACCGATGATCGTATGGATTTCGTCCACGAAGAGCACGGCGTTCGGGTTCTTCTTGAGCATTTCGATGACGGCCTTGAGGCGTTCTTCGAATTCGCCGCGGTACTTCGTGCCGGCGAGCAGGCCGCCCATGTCCAGCGCAAAGACCTCGCGATTCTTCAACGCCTCGGGGACCTCGCCCTCGACGATGCGTTTCGCCAGGCCCTCGACGATGGCGGTTTTACCCACGCCCGCGTCGCCGACGAAGATGGGGTTATTTTTGCGACGGCGTGCCAGAATGTGAATGGTGCGCTCCAGCTCGGTCTCCCGGCCGATCATGGGATCGATCTTGCCTTCGCGGGCTTTATCGTTGAGGTTCACGCAGAACCGGGCGAGGGCGTCTTTGCCCTGGGGCCGGCCGTCTTCTTCATCGGCTTCGCCGCCGTCACCCTCGGTGTCTTCCGCGTCGCCGGTATAACCGGCGTCGACTTTCGAGATGCCGTGGGAGATGAACCGCACCACGTCCAGGCGCGACACGTTGTGTTTTTCGAGAAAGAACACGGCGTGGCTTTCTTTTTCTCGAAAGATGGCCGCGAGTACGTTGGCGGAGCTGACTTCCTTTTTGCCCGCGGACTGCACGTGGGCGATGGCGATCTGCATGACATACTGAAAGCCCAGCGTATACTGCGGTTCGTAGTCGTCGCCGACGCTGTCTTCCGGCAACGCTTCGATTTCGGTTTCCAGGAATTGCTTCACGTCGCTGCCGATCTCGTTCACGTCGGCGCCGACGTGCAGCAGTACGTTGCATGCGGTTTTATCGAAGGTGAGGGCGTACAGCAGGTGTTCGAGCGTTATGAACTCATGCTTGCGTCGCTTCGCCTCTTCGTAGGCGCGCTGGAGTGTCTTCTGTAATTCATCGCTCAGGTTCATAATGGTATCTCAACGTTCGTGTGTTTTCAACTCTTCCGCGTTAGCGATCCGTAGGGTGGCGCGCAGCGCCAGTCTCGCCGTCAGGCGAGACCGCAGCGAAGCGGAGCCCGGAGGAGCGCGACCCGAGCGAAGCGAGGGGAACGCCCATATAAGCATGCATTGATTCTACATTAGCAGCGAAAATTTTTACGGGCCACATAGTCTGTTCCGATCTTTTTTGGGCGCCCCCGCCGCTGTGCGGCGGTCGGGCTGCTACGGGCTCCGCTTCGCTGTGGTCCTCCGCGCTTCGCGCTCCGGACTCGCTTCGCGACCCTCCGCATCCCTGGCGCGAAGAATGAAATAGCTTACCCGTCTCCTTCTTCGCCTTCTTCCACTTCTAAGATGCATTGCAGGGGGTGTTGGTTACGCTCGGCCAGATCGTGGACCTGTTGCACCTTCGTGCGGGCCACGTCGTGCGTATACCGGCCGACGATGCTTTTGCCCTTGTTGTGGACCTCCAGCATGAGATGCGTCGCCTCTTCCAGCGCCTTGTGAAAGACCTTCTGCAACACCCACACCACGAAGTCCATGGGCGTGTAGTCGTCGTTCAGCATGACCACGCGATACATGCTCGGCTTCTTCGTGCGGATTTTTTTCCGCGTGAGAAGCTGTGTGCCTCCGCCGTGGTCGTCGTCTTCGTGATGATCGTTGTCTCTTCCGGCCATGTCTGGTTGAGGTCCGTTAAACTTCGGGTTGGCCCAGGTATTTGAGCGGCGAGTGCGTGTTGCTCTCCTGGATGGCCCGGTCGACGTACATCCGCTCGTTTTCCAGGAAACCGCCGATGGCCCGCCGCCCCTCCGGATGCGCCAGCCAGTGCGAACTGTAGCACGGCATGGTGGCAAAACCGCGGGCGAACTTGTGTTCGCCCTGGGCACCCGCCTCGAACACCTCTACCCCGTGTTCCACGGCGTAGTCAATCAATTGATAATAGCACAATTCGAAATGAAGGCACGAATAATCCGCGACGCAGCCCCAGTAGCGCCCGTACAACTTGCGGTTTTTGTGGAAATTCAGCGTGCCGGCAACCCAGCCGCCGGTGCGGGCGGCGGCGGGCGGTCCGGGCCCGTCTTTTTCCCGGGCCAGCAGCAGGATCATTCTGTGACGAAACGTATCAAGAATACGATCGAACCAGGCGCGGTTGAGGTAGGGGCGGCCCCACTTGCGGCTGCCCGTGTCCATGTAAAAATGATACATGGCCTGCATGTGTTGCGGCTGAATCTCGTCGCCGGTGAGCGTAAGAATCTCCAGCTTCTGGTCGCGCACGGTTTCGCGTTCTTTGCGGATCGTCTTGCGTTTGCGCGATTTGAGGTCGGCCAGGTAATCATCGAAGCTTGCGTAGTTGCGATTCTGCCAGTGGAACTGCGTCGAGAGGCGCGTCAGGAAGCCGCGCTTTTCCAGAATCCGGCTTTCGCGCTCCGAGAGAAACAAGAAGTGCAGCGAGGAAAGTCCGAGCTCCTCGCAGTACTCGACGACCGCATCCGTCAGGGTTGTGACTGTGCTTTCGTAGTCAGCGTCGGGGTGGACCAGGAACCGTTCGCCGTTGGCCGGTGTGAAGGGTACGGCGACGAGCCCCTTGGGATAGTACCGCAGTCCCGCGCGCATGTAGGCGTCGGCCCAGCCGTGGTCGAAGATGTACTCGCCGTAGGAATCGAATTTGATGTAGAGCGTAACCGCCCCGTCGAGCCGGCCGTCGCGTTCCAGCAAGAAGTAGCGCGGTTGCCAGGATGTGTCTTCGCCGACGCAGCCCGAGGCCTGGAGGGCGTGCAAGAACTCGTACTCCAGGAAGGGATGATCCGGATCGGAGGCGGCGTTCCATTGTTCGCGCAGATCGGCGAAGTCGGCGGGGTCCGTGTGGATGGTGATCTGCGCACTGCGACTCATTTTCTATAGCTAAAATAAGGATCGGCCTCTCATCTGTCCAGAGAATGGGACGATCGTTGTGGGTCTTCGGTTACGGTTCGTTGATGTGGAATCCCGGCTTTCCGTACGAACTGACGGAGCCGGCAATCCTGGACGGCTGGCATCGCGCGTTTTGCCGGCTCTCCTGGCGTCACCGCGGTACGCCGGAGGCGCCGGGCATGGTGGCCGGCCTCATGCCCGGCGGGGCATGTCACGGTCGCACCTTTCGCGTGTCAGCATCGAACGTCGACGACGTGCTTGCGTACCTCGATGAACGCGAGGGGCCGGGCTATCATCGCCGCGAGTTTCCCGTGCGTTTGCTTGAGAATCGTACGGCGGATGCGCCGGCTGCAATTGTCTACGTGCCGAATCCCGAGCATCCGACCTACGCCGGCGATCTTTCGCGCGCAGAGACCGTGCGTTTGATTGCAACGGGCGTCGGCAACTCCGGGCGCGCGGTCGATTACCTGGCCGATCTGGTCCGACACCTGGACGAACTGGGGATCGATGAGCCGGTGTTCCGGGAGATGCTGAGAGACGTGCAGGGGTATGGGAAGCCACAGGGAGGATGAGAGGGTGTGAGGCAAAGTGAATTGTTAGATTCATTTGGGCGTCTCCCGGCCGTCGCGTCCCGCTTGTCGGGAGGCGACTACAAATATTGCTTCATTTGGAAGTTAGAGAATCGATCTCTTAACTGAAAATCATAGTGAAATTGCAATGTTTTCTTGGGCGCCTCGCCGCTTGCGCGGCGACCGGGCTCTCCAGGGCTCCGGCTTCGCCTGCGGTCCTCCGCTGCGCTCCGGACTTGCGCCGTCATCTCCCGCTCGTCGGGAGATGACAGATGATCCGCTTTGACGGCGCAACCCTTCCGATCCCTGGCGCGAAGAGCGGCTTCGCCGCAAAACTGTCAAAATACGGCACGTTGTATGTTCCGTGGACTTTTTAGTCAGCCCCTCGCTGCGCGACCCTCCGTATCGCTGACGCGAAGAGCCGGCGATCTCCGGCCGTCATACACTTCTTCTCAATCTTATCCTCGGTCCCTCGGTCCTCGGAGTGGCAAATTCTTCACACCGCCTCGATCACCATTGCAATGCCCTGGCCGCCGCCGATGCAGAGCGACGCCACGCCCAGTTTTTCGCCGCGGCGCTTCAGTTCTTTGGCGAGGGTCAACAGCACCCGGTTGCCCGACGCACCCAGCGGGTGACCGAGGGCGATGGCGCCGCCGTTCACGTTCGTGATCTCGCGTTTGAGACCGAGCATCTTCTCGACGGCAAGGTACTGCGCCGCGAAGGCCTCGTTGACTTCCACTAAGTTTATTTCATTTAAGTCTACGCCCGCCATGGTGAGCGCGCGGGGGATGGCGTGCACCGGGCCGATGCCCATCTGATCCGGGGCGCAGCCGGCCACGCCCCAGCCGCGGATCTTCGCGAGCGGAGTGAGTCCGCGTTTTTCCACGAACGCCTGCGATGCAATCGTAACCGCCGAGGCGCCGTCGTTGATGCCCGAGGCGTTGCCGGCGGTTACCGTGCCGTCTTTCGCGAACGCCGGCGGGAGCTTCGGTAACTTTTCAGCGCCCGCCTTACCGCGGATGAACTCATCCTGCTCCACGACGACGTCGCCCTTGCGGCTCTTGAGTGTGACGGGTACGATCTCGTCCGCGAAGACGCCGTTGTCGCGCGCCGCCTCCGCGGCGCTCTGCGAACGGGCGGCGTACTCGTCCTGTTCTTCGCGCGGGATGCTGTGGATCTTCGCCAGATTTTCCGCGGTCTGGCCCATCGCGAGATCGACGTGTTTGTCGGTGAGGCCTTCGAGCAACATGTCCTCAAGTTCGGCCGAGCCGAGGCGATTGCCGAAGCGGGCGCCGCGTGCGGCATACGGCGCCTGGGACATGCTTTCCACTCCGCCGGAGAGCGCGCATTCGAAGCGGTCGAGGGCGATGCCCTGCGCGGCCTGCACAACGGCTTCGAGTCCCGAACCACACAACCGGTTCAACGTAAGCGCCGGTGAAGTGATGGGCACGCCGGCCTGCAGCGCGATGTGTCGCGCCAGATAGATGGACCGGGCGTCGGCGGGGATGACGTTGCCGAAGAAGACCTCTTCGACATCGTCCGCGGAAACACCGCTCCTGTTCAGCGCCGCCTCGCTCACGATGCGTCCGAGTTCGATGGGATGCACGTCTTTTAACGCGCCGCCGAAGTTTCCGAAAGGTGTACGTGCGCCGTCGATGATGTAAGATTCCTGCATGGCGGTAGAGGCGGGGCGATGATCGGTTGCGTCAAGGGGATTTAACCACCGAGACACCGAGGCACGCAGGGAAGACCGGGTATGTTCGTCTCTTCGCGTTAGCGATTGGAGGGGTGGCCCGAAGGGCCAGTCTCAGACGCGCAGCGGCTGAGACCGCAGCGAAGCGGAGCCCCGGAAAGCGCGACCCGGAGCGCGAAGCGCGAAGGGGAACGCCCAAAAGAAAGACACTTCATATTTCTCAGGAGGATTATATTGTTCCTAATTTTCCCCATGATGCGCGTTGCCGATCAACCGTGCGTGGATCACGTAAAAAACCGGGATGATGATCAACACGCTCGTCGTGCCGACCAGCAGGCCCCAGGTCATCGCCATTACCATGGGCGAAATGAACGGATGAAAGCCGCCGATGAAACCGTAGGCCGTGGGGATGAGCCCCGCCACCGTCGTGAACGTGGTCAGGGCGATGGGCCGCAGACGGGTGCGAGCGCCCTCGCGGACCGCTAATACAAACTCATCGTAACTCAGCGGGCGCAACCGGCCTTCGTCGTCCCGGCGCAGGCGGTTGATGTAATCCACCATGATCAACGAGTCGTTTACGACGACGCCGGTGAAGCCCAGGATGCCGATCATGGCGAGCATGGACACCGGCATGGCGTGCAGCGGGAAGGCCAGGAGGATGCCCACGAGTCCGAACGGAATCGCCAGGATCACCATGGCCGGCTGGGAGAACGAGTTGAACTGCACGACCAGCAGGAAGTACATGCACACCACGGCGACCAGGATCGCGGCGATCATCTGGTTCTGGAAGCGCGCGCTTTCTTCGGCCTCGCCGCCGAAGTTGAGCTTGTATCCCGGGTGCTGTTTTTCGAAGCCGGCGAATTTCGCCTTAAGATTTGCGTAGACGCTGTTAATGTCTTTGTCGGCCGGGACGTTGCCGGTGAGTTTGTTCGATCGATACGAATTGTAATGAAAGTAGGCCAGGGGCGAGCGCACCCTGCTTTCGCGGACCAGATTTTCAATAGGGATCAGGTTGCCGGTGAAATTGCGGACGCGTAACTTGCGCAGTGGATCGGCGGCGCCTTCAGCGGTGTGGGCGTCGGCCAGCATTACGCGAAAGGCAATGCGTTCGTCGGGTGTTTGTAAGTGCGTGACGACGGTGCCGTCGAAGGCCGTACGGATGTTGCTCGCAATTTGCGCGACGTGCAGCCCGGACTCGGCGATACGTTCGTAGTTCGGCAACAGCCGAATCTCCCGCTTGCCCTCGCGCATGTCACTGTTGATGTCGATGACGCCGGCGGCCTGCATTTCCGTGCGCAGGTTCTCGAGGATCCTGCGGCGTTCCGCGTCCTCCGGTCCCATGATCTGGATTTCGACGGGCTGACCGACGGGCGGCCCGCCGCCGTCGATGTAGAACGAAAGTGTGAACAGGTTCTCCGGATCGATCTTATGCACCTCGGCTTCGATCCAGTCGCGGACCCACTGCGCGGATTGATCGCGCTCACTGGCCGGGACCAATGTGACCTCCGTCATGAAACTCGACGACAGGAGGATTACCGAATCCGTCCCTGGATCGTACTCGTGGCCGACGAACGTTTTGTAGGTATGCAACATGCCGTCGGGAATACGATCCAGTACGCCTTCGATACGTTCGGTCAGGCGGTTCGTATAGTCGAGGTTGCTGCCGCGCGGGACCTGGCCCAGGATCCACATGCGATACGCGCGATCTTTCGGGAACATCTCGAACTCCGCGAACAGTGCACCGAAGACGCTGCCGAATAACAGGAAGCCGAGGAACAACAGGCTCGTAAAGTAGGGCCGGGCGAGGCTGTAGTCCAGCACGCGCGTGTAGATCGCCTCCATCCTCACGAACAGACGCCGCCCGGGCGGTTCGTCGCCGCGGAGCCCCAGGCGTCTGCCGGCAGCACCGATCCACGCACGCAGCGGATCGCTAATGTAGTTTTTGCGAAACTCAGCGATGAGCGACGTATTGACGCTGCGCCGGGTACTGCCTCCGTCGCCGGGATGCTCCGTGCCCAGGTGAGCCGGCAGGATCGTCGTGGCTTCGATGAACGACGCCACGAGCATGATGATCACCACCGTGGGAATTTCCCGCGAAAAATCGCCGACGATGCCGGGAATGAAGTACATCGGCAGGAACGCGATGATGGTTGTGACGATCGTACCCAGCACGGGCCGGACCACGTTCGCGAGGCCCGTCACGGCGGACTCCTGCATGGACAGGCCTTCTTCCTGTGCGCGATAGATGCTCTCCGCGATGATGATGGCGTCGTCGACGATCATGCCCAGCACGACGATCACACCGACGAGGGAGATACTGTTGATGGTAATGCCCAGCCAGGGAAAGAGTACGATGGCGATGGCAATGGACAGCGGGATGCCGGCCGCGGTCCAGAAGGCGATGCGGCGATCCAGAAACAAAAACAGAATCACCACGAGTAACGTGAGACCCAGGGCGGCGTTGCCGTACATGATGCCGAGCATATCGCGGGTTTCGATCGATGAGTCCCACGTCGATTCGAAGCGAATCTCCGGCGGCGCGATGCCGTCGCGATACTCGCCGATGACTGCCTTGATGCGATCCACGGCGTAGATCACGTCGTAGGCCCACTTCTTTGTGACGAAGAGCGAGACGCCCGGCCGTCCCTGATACTTCACAATGTTGTAGCGCGGGGCGAAACCGTCCACCACGGTGCCCACGTCCCGGATGCGCACGCTGCCGCCGCCGATGCTGGAACGCACGATGATGTTGGCGACGTCTTCCGGCGTTTCAAACTCCGAGAACGTGACGATGCCCGTTTCCGTCGTGTAGGATTCCAGGTTGCCGCCGCTCACGCGCAGCTTGTTTAATCGAATCGCCTCGATGACCTCGTCGAAAGAAATGTAACGTGCGGCGAGTTTGTCCCGATCCAGCAGGATTTGAATCTCCCGATCGCGGATGCCCACCTCCTCGACACCCGAGACGAACGCCAGATCGAGCAGTTTTTTTCTTAACTGCCGTGCATGGAATCTTAAGAGTCGTTCTCCGGCGACGCTCATGTCGCCTTCCTGCGAAAGGGTGAGGGAGATCTCGTAGACCGGCTGGTAGTCGATCTTGATGTCGTTCACCGTCGGGCGTTCCTCGACTTCCTCGGGCAGGTCCGAGACCCGGTCCACCGCCGTGCGGATGTCGTTCTTCACGTCCTCGGGATCGTCGGCGTCCGGATCGATGTAGACCTGGATGAACGATACGTTCTCCGTGCTCCGCGAGATGTACTTTTCGATGCCGCTGACTTCTTTGAGGGCCTCTTCCAGTTTGACCGTGACGTTCAGCTCGACGTCCTCCGGCGAGGCCCCGGGGAAGATGGTGGTGATGTTGACCTTGCCGAGGTCCACGCGCGGGTAGGCCTGGCGCTGGACGCGCAAGAGCGACGCCCCGGCAATCAGGACGATTAGCACGAGCACGAGGTTCGTCAACAGGGGGCGCAGAATCAGATAACGCGCGAGCCGGGTCACGAGCAAAACGCTTTACAGAGACCCGGAAAAGGCAAGCACTATCCCCATGTTCTTTCGGTACCGCCGCGGCTTGTTCCGGATTATCGTCGGCGCGCTGTTGCCCGCCGCGCTCAGTGCCCAGGATCTGGCTTCGATCCCGACGTTGCAATCGCGGGTTAGCGATACGGTCAATTTGTTGAGCGACGAGGAGATCGAACGCATTGAAGCGTTGTCCGCGAGGCTGGAAGAACGTAAGGGTTCGCAGATCGCCGTGCTCACGGTGGCGTCGACGGAGCCCGAGAGCATCGAACAGTACGCCATTCGCGTGGCGGAACAATGGAAGATCGGCCGGGCCGGGGTGGACGACGGCATCATTCTCATCGTCGCGCATCGTGATCGCAAGGTTCGCATCGAAGTCGGTTACGGCCTGGAGGGAGCCGTGCCGGACGCCGCGGCGAAGCGGATCATCGAAGAAGATCTGGTGCCGAACTTTCGTTTTGATCGTTACGGCGCGGGCATCGAGGCGGCGGTGGAATCGCTCATCGAACGCATCGAGCCCGAGGCGCTACCGCCGCCGACGTTCGAAGAGCGCGCGGATGCCTTCCTGCTGGAGCAGCGCGGCTGGATCGACGAGTACTATCTGCCGTTCGTCTTCGTGGTGCTGGGCTTGTGTTTGGTCATCGCCCTCGCGCGGAACAGTTTCGTGCTCGGTTTGCTTCTGCCGGTTGGCCTGATCGCTCCGGCGGCGTTGCCCATCGCGTACTTTTTGCACGTGGAGTGGCTGGTCTTTACCGGCGTTTTTTTCATGGCCTATCTCACGGTGCTCCTGCTCATCTATGGCAACATGAACTCCAGTGGCCGCGGCGGTTCCCGAAGTTCCAGCGGCTATCGTTCGTCCGGTTACTCGTCGTCCTCGTATAGCAGTAATCGCAGTTACAGTAGTTCGAGTTCTTCGTCGTCTTCGTGGAGCGGGGGCGGCGGTTCCTTCGGCGGCGGTGGGGCCAGCGGGAGTTGGTAATCGTAACCTTCCCTGGAACGTTTCACATCGGAGCACGTCGAATCACACTATGAGCAACATCGAAAACCTGGTCGGCCTGGAAGTTACGGACGAGGCCGCTTATCAAAAGTATCGCGAAGGCATGTTGCCGATTCTCGCGCGTTACGGCGGCGGCTTTCGCTACGACTTTCGCATTGCAGAAACGCTGAAGTCCGAAGTCGACGCGAAGATCAACCGATTGTTCATGATCCACTTTCCTGATCGTGCATCGAAGGACGGCTTCTTCGGTGACGCGGAGTACCTGGCGGTGCGCCGCGAATTCTTCGAGCCGGCGGTGGCGGCGGTGACGATTCTGGCCGAGTACGAGCGCTAGCCTTTTGCGATGAGAACCTATTCGCTGCACAGCGGGCTACGCTGGTTCGCTTTTATTCTTCTGGAGATTGGCGTCATGTGCGGCGTCATCATTGGCGCAGGTACGTTTTCGGAACCGCTTCGTTATCTCTTCGGCGGATTCATCGTGTTGCTGGCGGTAGGTGCGGTCCAGGCCTGGAGGTCTGGTTGCAAGATCGTCGAGTTGTCGAACGGGCAGGGCGATCGGCCGCTACTCGTACTAACCATGCCCGGCAAGCGAGTTGAGCTTGATCTGCGAAGCGCCCGCATAGAGCGTACTATGATACCTCTGCATTTGAAGCTAGCAGCCGAAAACCGAAAGACGGTGGTTCGGCTGCCCTATCAAGGTAGGGAATATGTGGATTGCGAGGCACGCCTGGCTCAATTGGCCCCGCACTTGTGCGAAATACAGTTGCCGCTGTTCCTGGAACGAAGCTGGCAGCGGGAGGTCTGTATGACTGTTTTGCTGGCGATTTGCATGTTGGCTCTGGGGTTTTCCATCGATGTCGCCGGGATGTATTGGTGGATCATCACATCGCTTGTCATGGTCGGTTCCGCCAGCGTTGTTGGTGTCTTCTTTTTATTTCGAGGCGTCGAGTTCACGACGAATCGTATCAGCCTTCTTTACGGCCTTCGGAAGCGAGAGGCGGTACCCGTGAAGCAACTGCTCGGCCTGCGGATGGCGCGGATATCGAGATTAAGGCAACTCCAAATTCTCATTCGCGGTCACGATCCAGTGTCGTTACCGGCAGATTTGCCTTTGCCCCGCGGCCTCTCGCCCGGACTCTTCGGCCGGGGAATTGCTCGACTCTACAACGTCCCTTTTAAGGATCGAAATGAGTCTGAATGATTCATCAGGTCCGCCCGTGCCCACAGCGATTCGCTACTCTCTCTCCGGCCCGCCGACCATTGCCGGCATCATCATCCTCGGCGGCGGTGTGTTGATCACGCTCATCCTGTTGCCGGTCATGATTCTGGAAAGTCGCCCGCTGAACGCTTGGCTCGCGCTGATCCCGGCGCTTGCGCCCCTGTATATCGGCGGGCTGTGGACGCTCCGCATCGGCCTGAAAGCAGTCACACTAACCGGCACACATATCATCTTAACGATGCCCCTGCGAACCGTGCGCAGCATCGCCTACGAGGCCGCGACGGTTTCGCCGGGGAACAGTTTTCTCGCGCGCATTCACCTGGAAATCCGCGGCCCGGACTCAACCACCGGTTGTGCCACGGTGATCCGCATCCCCATCAACGTACAAACGTATCCGGACCTCGAAGCCGAGCTGATCCGTCGCGCGCCGCAGTTAATGCACACGGCCATGCAGCGCAACGAACGCGATCCGAACGCGCCCATCGTCGGCAGCCGGCGCCTGGAGTTCAGTATCCTGATCGGCGGCGGCACGGCCCTCGGTCTTGCGTTTTATGTTTTGATCTGGGTGTCGTCGCTGTTCGGGCGCAAGCCCATGGAGACCGACGACTGGATCGTGGGCATTCTGTTTACGCTTCTTGGCCTGGCCGTGATGGCCGGCGGGATCTATTACGCATGCCGCGGCCTCACGTACATTAAGTTTACTCAAAATGATGTTACGGGCAAGAGTCTCCTGCGTGAACTCTGGCGCCGCCCCGCCGGGCGCCTGGAAGAAATCGAAATCCAGCGCATTCGCAAAACCGTCAAGGGCATGGAGTATTTCGAGGATCACATTTTCCTGCACTTCGCGGGGGCGGGCCCTTCCATTGAAGTGCAGCAGTTGCTCGCCATGCGTACGGGCTACCGGCCGCGGGACCTGGCGGCAGTGCTCGCGGGGATGTATGCTGTACCGTTACGGGAAAACGCATCCCAATGAAAAACCTTGACCGTGATAGACATGCTCCCGTCTGATCACCACATGCGCGCTTATCTCGCAGATTTGATTGCCGGTGCTTTTGTCTTTCTGTTCGTCTTCGGCGTACATTTTCACAGCTCTAATTCCGACGCCTACTCCGATCCGGTCTGGGCGACCTGGACCGGGGTCAGTCTGCTGAAAGAAGGCGATGCGGACCTCGATGAGTACGCCGCCTTTGTCCATAAAGTCAACTACGCAACGGTTACAATCGACGGCCGCCTGTACTACGAGTTTCCCATCGGCTCGTCCCTGGTGGCGATGCCGTTTCTATTCATCGTCGATCATTTGCCCGACCGTTATCTGTTCTTTACGTTGCGCGGTTATACGAATCGAGATCCCCATCAACTCGTGCACGCCTTTGCGGCCGGCGGCGTCGTGGCCCTGGCGATGCTCGTTGCCTATGCGCTTGCCCGAATTCACACGAGTATTCCGGGGGCCGCATGTTTCGCGATGGTCTTTGCTTTCGGAACGAGTCTCTGGTCCACGGCAAGCCTGGCCTTGTGGCAGCACGGTCCATCGGTCTGCATGCTCTTGCTGACCGTCTATTGTCTGGCAAAGGCGCGGGAGAATCCGCGGTGGGTCTGGCTCGCCGGGGTCCCGCTGGCAATGGCGTTCGTGGTCCGCCCGCTGAACGCGATTCCCGTCGTCGTGTTGAGCGCGTACGTTTGCGTTGCGCATCTGCGCCGGTTGCCCGGATTTCTGGGCGGCGCCGGGCTCGTGGCCTTGCCGTTTCTGGCATACAACTGGAGTCTGTACGGCTGGATCTTTTCGCCGTACTACGCGGCGAATCGCATCGCCGGTGCACAGTCGCAGTACTGGGAGGCGGTGGCCGCGAACCTGGTCAGCCCGGCGCGGGGTCTGCTCGTGTACTCGCCGTTTCTCGTGCTGGTTCCGTGGGGCATGTTCCGCATGTTTCATCGCGGGGAACGACCCGCGTTGCTCCTGAGCGTGGCCCTGATTCCTGTGATCCATCTATTCGTACTTTCAAATTTTTCGCATTGGTGGTTGGGCCTGTCCTACGGTCCCCGAGGCATGATCGACGTGCTGCCGTTCTTGATGTTCCTGATGTTGCCGTTCTTTGTGCGGGATTTCTGGATGTCGTTACGCCGCGCGGTCAGAGTGTTGCTCGCCGTGTTTCTGGGAATTTGTATCTTGTGGTCCGGATTCGTTCACTATCGCGGCGCAAACGAACGCGGGCCGAAGGACTGGGGCTTTCAGCCGCTTTCGATCGACGACGACAGCAGCCGCGTGTGGGATTGGAAGGACCCGCAGTTCTGGCGTGGGCTGGGGGACTGAGCCACGCCTTTTTCCGGCCTACGCCGTGCGACTCAAATCACCACACCCGGCCGTTCGCCGGTAGGATCGCCGTCGCGTAGCGCGGTCACACCGTTGACGATCACGTGCGCAATGCCTTCCGGATACTGCGCCTTCAGGTACGTCGCCCGATCCTGCACGCGCAGCGGATCGAAGACCACCACGTCCGCGGCGTAGTTCAGCGCGATGCGTCCGCGGATCTCGTCGATACCCAGAATTTCCGCGGGGAGCGAAGTCATTTTGCGGATCGCCTCCTCCATCGAAATTACGCCTTTGTCGCGCACGTACTCGCCGAGCACCTTCGGGAACGAACCGAAGTTGCGCGGATGGGCCGCGCCGCTTCCGGTGGTGAGGGCGGCGCCGTCCGAAGCAATGGCGCAGTGCGGATAGCGCAGGAGCTTCCTGAGATTTTCCTCGGACATGCCGAAGCCCACCATGGTGGCGTTGCCGCCGCTCTGGATCAAGATGTCGCAGAGCAGGTCGTACGGGTCCCGCCCCAGGCGGGCGGCGGCCGCGTCCAGGCGCCGACCGCTCAGCCCGGAATAGGCGCCGCTAATATACGATAGCATTACCTTATCGTAACCACCGAGCGACGTAACCTTGCGTTCCACGTCCGCGCGAATCGCGGCGCGTTCACCGGAGTTGCGCAGGCGCGCGAGAAAGTCCGCCCCGTCGCCCTGGCGTGCGGCGATGGGAAACAGATTCGCGAGGCCGTTGTTGTAAGCGATATAGGGATAACGATCGCACGTCGCCCGGCGGCGCAGCCCGCGAGCGGAGTCCAGGCGATCCAGCATGGCGTCCAGTTTGTTCCAGTTACGCGTTCCCTGGGCCTTAATGTGACTCACGTGTAAGTTAGCACCGGCCCGGCGCGCAATGTCGATGGCCTCGTCCAGGGCCTCCAGGACGTGATCGTCCTCGTTGCGCAGATGCGTAACGTACGTGCCGGCTTCCCGGGCGTAGGCGATGAGTTCGCGTTTCGTGGCATAGGCGCCCGGCAGGTACTCGAGGCCGCTGGAAACGAAACGCCCGCCGCCGCGCATCGCAACCCGCAGGGTTTTTACGGCCTCGCGCAGTTCCCACTCCGTGAGCGCCCGCGCATCGTCCAGAGCGACGTACTGGCGCAACGCCGACGCGCCGATCATACTCACAACGTTGACGGCCACCTCTTTACGACGGAGGGCGCGATGGTAGCCCGGGAAGTCCCACCACACGTCTTCCTCCGGCACGCCGGAGTTCTTGAGATACTGCCGCCATTCTTTGCCGCGGACCCAGAGGATCGGGGCCGGCGAGCGTCCGTCCTGACCGACGACTTCCGTCGTAACGCCCTGACGAATCTTCGACTCCGCCAGGGGATTCCAGAAGAGCGTGTAGTCGCTGTGGGAGTGCAGATCGATGAAACCGGGCGCCACGGCCAGGCCGCGCGCTTCGACTTCCTCGGTGCCGGTTTTATTCTGAAGATTGCCGATGGCCGCGATGCGCCCGCGGGAGATGCCGACGTCGCTCACGAAACCTTCGGCTCCCGTGCCGTCATAGACCGTACCGCCGCGGATGAGCACGTCGAAGTCTCCGCGAAAGAAGGTGCGGCGTCCGAGGGCACAGCTGTTGGCCAGCGCTGCCGCGCCCGCGAGTCCGGCGGCTTTTTGTAGGAACTCCTTACGATTCACAGGGCTGTTGCATCCTTCCGGACGGCCGTGGCGTAAAGCCCGAAAAACTCTGTTGACCCGCGGCCCGCGCCGAAACCCCTGAACGGCATGAGCGAAGCGGAGCAGAGCGCGCTATTGTGGGCGGCCTTTGAGCAGATCGACGCGGCAAACGGCAACGATCCAAACACCGAGCAAGACGAGGCCGGCAACGATCAGCCCAAGGAACTGCTGTATGCGCGACGCATGACCGCCGAACTCGCGCGTTTTGCGCCGCAGGCTTCGGAGGCGCTGCAACTGGCTGCGCGGGCCCAGCATATCCGTCGCTGGGAAATCCCGCGCAAAGATTTTCCCATGGATCGCGCCGGCTATCACCAGTGGCGGACGACGCTCTACAAATTCCACGCGGATCGCGCGGCGGAAATTCTGGAAGGGGTGGGCTACGATGCGGAAACCATCGATCGGGTGCGGCATCTCATTCAGAAGAAAAGCCTGCGGAGCGACGAGGGTACGCAGACACTGGAAGATGTGATTTGCCTGGTCTTTTTGCAGTACTACTTTCTGGACTTCGCGAAAGAGCATCCGGAAGAGAAGGTCATCGACATCTTACAAAAAACCTGGAAGAAGATGAGCAATGCCGGACACGAGGCCGCGCTGCAACTGGACCTGCCGGTCGAGGCGAAGCGGTTGATTTCGCTGGCGCTTTCTTGAGCCGACGCCCGCCGGCGGCATTCCTACTCATTTACCAGGAAAAAAACTCGACACACGCGGGATTTTTCCTTTTCTGTCTTGAATTCCGCAAAATACCGGATATGTACACGAGCGGCACATTAATATGAAGACATCCAACCCCATCTGGACCGACAAACTCAAGGACGCCATGCCCGAGGACCTCGAGCAGCAGATCCACGCATTCGAAACCGAAATGCTTCTGCGCAAAGAGGGCAAGCTCGACGAAAAGCTCTTTGCCGAGAAGCGGCTGCGTCGCGGGGCCTACGGACAGCGCTACGACAACGGCCAGCGCCATGACGGTCACCAGTCCCGCAAGCTGAACTTCCCGTCCGTGGAACAGGGGCTCACCAAGGGTCCGGATACGGTCTGGGACGCTCCCGGCATGTTGCGTATTAAAATCCCGTGGGGCGGCATGGACGCGCCGCAGCTCGAGGTCATGGCCGATCTTGCGGAAGAGTACTCCGACGGCATCGGTCACATTACCACGCGCCAGGACTTTCAACTGCACTTCATTCACATCGAGGATACGCCGGCCATCATGCGTCGCCTGGCCGCCGTCGGTATCACCACCCAGGAAGCCTGCGGCAACTCCGTGCGCAACGTTACGGCCTGTCCGCGGGCCGGCTGTTGCCAGGAAGAAACCTTCGATGTCACGCCCCACGCCAAGGCACTCACGCATTTTTTTCTCGGTCACCACGACGTGCAGGACTTCGGCCGTAAGTTCAAGATCGCGTTCTCCGGTTGCAAACACAACGGCTGCGGCCTCACCGGCCTGCACGATCTGGGCCTCATTGCAAAAACGCAGACGGTGGACGGCAGAGAGCAACGCGGCTTCGAGTTTTATGTCGGCGGCGGCCTCGGTGCCGTGCCGCACCAGGCGAAGAAGATCTTCGACTTTGTAACCGAAGAAGAACTCCTGCCGTTGTCTCAGGCCGTATGCCGGGTTTTTGCAAGATTGGGCGAAAAGAAAAACCGCGCCCGGGCCCGCGTAAAATTCCTGGTCGCGAAACTCGGGGACGAGGAGTTTCGGAAACTCGTCGAAGAAGAGCGCAAAATCATGCCCGCGGACCCGCGCTGGACCGCGTACCTGGACAACCTGGCAGGCTACCACACTGAAGGCCCGCTGGCGGATCCGGGCTCGCTGAACGGCCACCGTCCGGCCGGTTTCGACGCCTTTCTGAAACACAACGTCTACACTCAGAAGCAGGACGGCTACGCCATCGTTACCGTTAAGTTGCCCCTGGGAGATATTACCGCGGCCCAACTGCGTGCCGTGGCCGACCTGTCCCGCAAATACATGAAAGAAACCGTTCGCACTACGGTGGAACAGAACCTGGTGCTGCGCTGGGTCAGTCAGGCCGATCTGCCCGCCGTCTACGAAGAACTGGTGCGGGCCGGCCTCGCCGAGGCCGGGGCCGAGGGCATCACCGATCTCGTGGCCTGCCCGGGAACGGATACCTGTAAGCTCGGCATCTCCGCTTCGCGCGGTCTCGTGGGTGAACTGCGCAAACGTTTCATGAGCGGCGATTTAGAGACGGACGAGGTCATCGAACGCCTGAAGATCAAAGTGAGCGGTTGCTTCAACTCGTGCTCGCAGCATCATGTGGCGGACCTGGGTTTCTACGGAGTCGCCCGCAAGGTCGGCAATCACACTGTACCGCACTTCCAGGTGGTCCTCGGCGGCCAGTGGGCAAACAACGCCGGGTCTTACGGCCTGCCCATCATGGCGGTGCCGTCCAAGCGCATCCCCGAAGTCGTGCGGCGCATGGCGACGAAGTACCGGGACGAACGCGATACGAGCGGCGGCCAGCCGGAAACGTTTCAGGCTTTCATCAAACGCATCGGCAAGGCGAAAATCAAAGAGATGCTCATGGATCTCACCGAGGTACCCGCCTACGAAGAAGACCGCAGTCTGTACAGCGACTGGCGCGATCCCCGGGAGTACACCACCGGGGACATGGGCATCGGCGAGTGCGCCGGCGAAGTCGTCTCGCGCATCGATATGGACCTGGCCGCGGCGGAGCGCGAGCTCTTCGAGGCGCAGGTTGCCCTGGACTCCGGCGAACACCAGAAGGCCGGGGAGATGGCTTACATTTCCATGGTGCACGCGGCGAAGGGCCTGGTGAAACTGAGCTGGCTCGACGTGCCGGAGGATCCGGACGTCATCACCGAGCAGTTCCGCAAAAAGTTCTACGATACGAAGTACTTCTTCGATCCCTACGCCGGCGGCAAGTTCGCGCACTATTACTTCGCGGCCCACGAGGCGGCGCCGGAAAAATTCACGGAAGAAACGGCCCATCACCGCGTGGAAGAAGCCGGCCTCTTCATCGAGGCAAGCCATAGCTGCAACGCCCGCATGGGAGACGAGGCCATCGCGAATCTCACGGCCGCGGTAACCTGAATTCAACACAAGTTAGCAAGATACAATGGAACTACAACACGTTAACGTAAAAATCTACGCCTCCACCCCGGAGGCGGTGTCCCTGGAAGAGGCCATCCTCATCTTCCATCGCTGGATCCAGAACGATTTGGTCGAAGAGATGCTCATCGACGTCGCCGATTACCAGCACGTTCCGGCGGGCCCGGGCGTCCTGTTGATCGGCCACGAGGGCGCGTACAGCCTGGACCTCGGGCCGGAGAGTCGTCCGGGGCTGCTCTACAATGTAAAGATCAAACGCGACGGCGATAACGTGGAACGCTTGAGCCACGCTTTGCGTCAGGCGTTGAAGGCCTGCGCGCTGCTGGAACAGGACGAACTGTGGGCGGGCAAAGTCAGTTTCAATGCCGGCGATGCGCGCATCCTCGTGAACGATCGCGGCGTGCTGGAGAATACACCGGAGGCATTCGCCGCGGTGAAAGGCGATCTCGAAAGTGCGCTGAAAAACTTCTACGGCGATCGTGCATTCGCGCTGAACTACGAGCAGGGCGATCCGCGGCAGCGATTCCAGGTGACGGTGAGCACGGACGTGCCGGTGAGTGTAAAGGATCTTGCGGCGGCCGTTTAATCCACGGAACCACTGCGGCGCGCCCGGCGTCCTGCTGGTTGTCCTTTTGTTCGTCGCGGGCGTTAACTCACTCACAGCAGCACCTTACAAAACCATCGAGTTCGCTTCCCTCGACGGCCTGCGCATTACCGCGGATCTCTATCACGACGGCGACGCGCATAAACCGCTGATCCTGCTCTTCCATCAGGCCCGCTACAGCCGCGGCGAGTACATTCCCATCGCGCCGAAGTTACAGGCGTCGGGCTTCAACGCCCTGGCGATCGATCAACGTTCCGGACGCGGGGTGCGCGGAGTGCGCAATCGAACGGCGGAGCGAGCCGTGGCCCAGAACCGCGGCACGGAGTACCTCGACGCGGAGCAGGACTTGCGTGCGGCGATCGCGTACGTTCGCGATCAAAAACTCGCCGCGGGCAAGGTGATTCTCTGGGGCAGTTCGTATTCGGCGTCCCTCGTCCTGAAGATCGCGGGGGAGGGCGTGCGCGTGGACGGTGTGGTTGCGTTCTCGCCGGGAGAATACTTTCAATGGAAGGACGCGGACTACATTAAGGCCCACGCAGTAAGTATTAAGCTGCCCGTCTGGATTACCTGCACGCGCTCCGAAGTTGCGGAGGTCCGCGCCATCGTAAAAGTGATTCCGGGCGATGCGGTGCTGTGGCTGCCGGAGAGTTCCGCCGGTGTCCACGGTTCGAAGGCGCTGTGGGAATCCGGCGTCGCGCGCGAAGAAACCTGGACGGCGCTTGCGGCGTTCCTCAATCGATTTGTTAATTAAGTATGATTCAACGTGCCTTAGCGATTCTCGGCGCCGGCCTGCTTTCGATATCCTGCTCGGCCTTTACGTTCAGTCGGAACATCATTCCCGAAGGACCGGACCGCCTGCGCCTGGTCGCCGTGGGCGACGTGCAGCACGACTACGCCGGCGGCCTGCGCGATTGGTTCGAGAAACTCGGCCGCGACAAGTACACACCGACGCGGCACATCATCCAGGCCGCCGACCTGGCGTTCGCGAACCTGGAAAGTCCGTACACCGATCGCGCGCCCGTCGTGCAAAAGCAATTCGCGTTCGCCACCCATCCCCAGGAGTTCGACCATCTGCTGTGGGCCGGCTTTAATCTGTTCAGTCTCGCAAACAATCACTCCCACGACGCCGGAGTGGGAGGCATCACGGACACGCTGGACCTCATGCAACGCAAACATAATGCCGGCGCGCCGATCGTCTGGGGCGGCACGGGACGCACGCCGGAAGAGGCGATACTGCCGCGCGTGTTCGTCGCAAACGGCCGGCGGGCGGACGGCAAACCCGTATCGTTTCGCACGGCGTTTTTTGCGTTCGGCAATGTTACGCATCCGTTGGTGAACACCTTCGAACTGGAGCGGGCAGTCGCGGAGATTGCGGAGCTGCGCGCGACGCATCCGGACATTGAGTTGATCATCGTTTCGGTGCATCACGGCGCCGAGTACACTCACGTGCCCGGCGATTATTTTCAGTACGCCTACCGTTCACTCATCGACGCCGGCGCCACGATCGTCCTCGGTCATCACCCGCACGTGATTCAGAGCATCGAGAAACACGGGAAGGGCCTGATCTTTTATTCCCTCGGTAACTTTTCTTTCGGCAGCATTACGTCGCGGCACCTGCAGGCCGGGGCGAAGTTGCACGGAATCATTGCACAGATAGAATTCGAACGTCGGGCCAGCGGCGTGGTGCCCGCGGAGTTGGTGTTGTATCCCCTGAACCTGGATAATCGCTATCCGTTGCAGGTGGACGGCCAGGTGCTTGAGCCGGATCCGTTCGTCCCGCGGGTGGTGGAGCAGCCGTTTGCAGGACACATTCTGCGGAACGTGCAGGGTTGGTGCGAGGCACTGCGTGGCAATGAGTTGAAGTTAGTGATTGAGGGCAACATCGCCCGGGCGGTGTTGTAGGATGATTTCACCACCGAGAGATGCCGGTATGCCCCGGAAAAAACGCGAGTACATCGACGAACCCCACCAGGTCGCACAGGAATACTATGACATCCTGGAGAAAGCGGAGAAGCTAAGCGCGCAGCAAGTCGAAAAGTCGCTCCGTAAGCTTATCCTGAAAGATGCAGAGTTCCTGGATTCGTACTCATTGCTGCATGAAATCCTGGATGACGCGGAGCGTTTCGACGAGGCCGAAAAGATTCTCGACCGCGCTTTCGGCAAGGCGCTGGAGATGATCCTCGATAAAAATGGGCAGTGGCCGGATTCCCTGGAGTGGGGCTGGCACGAGAACCGCCACATCATTCGCGCCTTACTGAAGAAGGCCGTGGGGCTCTGGATGAAGTATGAAAATGTCCTCGCCCTCGATTTGCTCAAAAAATTGCTCAAGACCAACCCGAACGACAACATCGGTGCCAGGAACTACATCCTCGCCATCCGCATGGGCATGGACTTCGATGACTTCGAAGACCGATTCCGTGAGGGCATGGGTTACGGGATGAAACTCGTGAAATGGTTTGATAAGAATCATCCGAAGTATCCCGACGATTTCTCTGAATGGGTCGAGTGGCAGAATGCTATGTTGAGCTGACCGTCGCATTAGGTGATGATTGGCCATTCGGCGTCCTCTAATTTGAGGAACGCTGCCTTCACGTGAAGCGAGACCGGCCCGGGTCTCCGGTTGCAATCGGCTACGTTGTGTAGTATACTCTGCACCGTTTTCGTTCGCGCGAAAGCACCAGTTGGAGCATACTATGCAGCCGAATCACTTCGCCTATTGTCAAAAAATTATTCACCATCGCAGAATTCTATTCGTCTGCGCCGCGCTGGCGGTCTGCTTCGCGCTGCCCATGCAGGCAGTCCGCACGCAACCGGTTCCGGTCGCCCCCCTCGATGCGCCAGATTTCGATCGCGCCGCCTTCGATGGCTACTTTCGCGCGGCGCAGCAAAGCAACAGTCAGGCCGGATGGGAAGAGATTGTCCGCGATGGCAAAATCGCACTCATGGCCGACTGGGAGCTCGCCGCAGACCTTAAGATTGAGGAGCAGGTTGTCGGTGCGACCCGATCGGACGCGTACATCAATAATCCGGGTTACATCGACTATCTTCGCAAGACTCTGCTTCTGGAAAAAGAGAAGGCCTTTGCGGAGTGGGAACTGGCCGCGGATGTTGCGATCCAGAACGAACGTTTGCCGTTCCTCGAACAACTGGCATCAGAGCAGACTACCCGGGCGGATGCGGGCCTGGACCGCGATCTGCGCCGGGGCGATCGTGACGCCGGCCAGGGCGATGCGGACGCTGTAAATCGGACCTCAGAGAACTGGAGCGCGCGGTACCGTAAGGCCATCGCCGACGGACTGGCGGCCTATGACGCAGCCCTGGAAAACGCTCAGGCCGAGCACGATACCATCGTGGCGTCTCTGGATGCCGCCGAGGCGCGCTTTCAGGAAAACCTGCGCACCATCGAAGGCTACGAACAGATCGTCCGCGATAATATCCGGACCTCCGTCGGCGGCATGCGCACGTATCTTGAAACGAACGGACTCTTTTATGACGAAGACGACCAACTGAACGATGCGGGGCTGGAGTTGCAGGATCTAATCGCATCCGTCGAGAACGGTCTGAATAACGATGTCCCCCTTTCACAACTTGCGACCGAAATGCGCGACTATATGGACCGGCAAAAAGAACAGGCCGAACTGACCCAACAGGAATGGGCGGCAGACATCAGCGGTCATCGTGATATGGCCGCCTTTAACGTGAGTCTGAACGGCGAGGGAGAAAGCGCGATTCATAACATCACGGAAATTATTGCCCTGCATGACCTGCACACGTACGGTCTCGCCGCGGGCATGCACGACGTCATTCGCGCCCGCAGCGGTGAGACGCGGAACATCACGAGCGTGTCCGCGGACGGCGTGGCATGGAGTTCCAACTACGCGCCCTGTCCGCTGACTTACAGTTCCGGGCGGAGCGGCGAATCTTATTCGTCGGCTGGAAGCGGCTCGTTAACTTTCGATGCGACCTGCATAGGCGGGGCCTTCAGTGTTCCCGTGTGGGTCACCGAAGCACATAGCGAACACGAAATGCGGCTGACGATCTCTTACGATTGGCATGATCCGATTGCCGAAGACAACGCAAACACCTGGCAGGGTTATGTGGACGCGCTTGCCCCGGTCCTCGCCGAATGGGAAAACGATATCGTGCCGGCCATCGGTACCTGGGAGGCGCAGGTCGAGCTGTTTCGTGCGGACCATGCGGCCTGGCAGGAGGATGCGGCGGAGCAACGCGCGCGTGCCGATGCGGAACTCGCGGCACGAACGAGCGCGATCAACGCGGATCGCAGTCGCTGGCTGGCGCGCATGGAATCCAGTTATCGCCGCGGTGAACTGCAATGGCAAAACCTGCAGGTGACGGCGCAAAGCAACGCTGAAGCCATGCTCGCGGCACCGACAGCGAAGGCGAGGGCGAGTGCAGACAACAGTGTACCGGCATTCGCGGCCGCAAGCGCATCCGCCAGTGCGGCGGCCTCCGTGCCGGTGAGCGCGGCGAGTCCGGCCCTGCCGGACTTCAGCCTGCTTGCGAACTTCTCGAGTGAGTATCAGACCTCCCTGGGCGGTATGCAGAACACGGCCCTGGCTTCCGCCATGAACGAGCAAGCGCGGGATTCCCAGGCGGATGCGTCCCATGAGCTGGAGGCGCTGGCGGAGAGCGTCGGTTTCGAAACGGACGTACTGGACGACGGCACAATCCGGGCCACTCGCCGGATCGCGAGCGGACGGGCACGCCTCCGTGAAGGCGGAGACGCTACCAACGTGAACGACTACGAGGCCGAACAAACGGATCAGGTCCTGGATTTCGCCGCGCCCCAGGCCGTACGCCTGGCCGAAACCGGCAACCTGTTCAATCACTGGGATACGGCCCAGGTGCAGGACGATTTCGCCGCGAACTCGCAGGATTTCGGCGCATCCATGCAGGCAAAGTTCGACGAGTCGACGGAGATGCTTGAGACCGCCAACGAGTTCGCGACGCATCGCCAGGAGATGTTTCAACAGAACGCCCTGGCTCAGGCTTCGGAAGCACAGATGCTCCGCAGCATTGCGCAGAGCATGCTGGGCGGAGCGAATTTCCAGCAGGCCCTGGAAGCATACATGCAGGACCAGGTGGACGGTGCGGTTTTTTCCGAGATCAGCGCTCTCACCGGCGGTGACGGCCTCATGAGTTCGGTTTTGCGCGGACTTTACCTCGGCATGAACACGCAACAGATCATTATGGACACCGCCACCGAGGCGTTCACGACTATGATCGCGCAGGCAACCGGGTTGCCGTCCGGATTGGTCTACGGTTTCGTAAACACCCGCGTACGCTCGGCGTTCCGGCCGAATCGAGACAACAGCTTCGTCGAAGCGGTACTTACGGATCCGCTGTACATGAGCATCAATATGGCGCAGAGCGCCATTGATCTATCGGTGGGAGCGGTCTACAATACCGTCACCGGCCGGCCGACGTTCCCGACCTATTCCTATCAGGATGGTGCGATCATTACCGAGAATTCGGGCACGGCAAACTGGCATAGCGATACCAATCAAGGCGATGGTTTCGCTATTGGACCTTTTATCTATGTCGAGAACAACCCCGACCAGGCATTGATGGACCACGAGATGGCCCACGTGGATCAGTACTATGACCTCGGACCATATCGCCTCGCATCCATGGCGACAGGGCCCGACAGTTACGATGTCGAGCATGACGCCGACAACCGTGCCGGAACGTACTCCTACGAACAACGTATCGCCCGGGAAATGGGATTGCTGACCGCAAACTTCGCCGAAGAACTCCGGCGGATCAAACATGATCCGAACTTGACCCTGACGGAAAAGTATACTGCCCGCCGGGCGGCCTATGAACGTGTGGTCGCGAAGATCAATAACTTCTTGTTGTATTGTTATACTTACGGCGACAACTGTCACGGCACTGTGATCGACAAGGCCCAACTTGTCATCAAGCATCTCTATGAGAGTCCCGCCCTTGAGCCCAACTCGTCCACATCAATGGTGAATCCATGACGGACGGCCACGCGCCGGGACAAACCGAAGAGTTTCGGTACGCCGGATTCGTTCTTCGGGCACTGGCCCTGCTGATCGATCTGACGATCGTGTTTGCACTCGGCAGCGCTTTTGCGTTCCTGCTCGTGGTGCTGCATGCGGCGGCCGGTTTCGCCCGGCACGAATCGTTCGTACCCGGCTTGCCGCTGCCCGTCTTGAGATTGTTTTGGCCGCCGCTCTTTGCCTGGTTGATGTTTACGATCGGTGAGTCGTCGGCCTGGCAGGGCTCGCCGGGGAAACGTATCCTGGGCATACGCGTGATTCGTGCGGCAGGCGGGCGCATCGGTTTCCTGCGGGCGAACGTGCGCTTCTTTGCGAAGATTCTCTCGGCCCTGCCGTTGTGCGCGGGCTTTCTCGCGGTGTTGTTTACGAAAAATAAACAGGCCCTGCACGATCGCCTGGCCGGCACGCACGTGATTGCGGCATGAGCAGAGCCGCTCCATCAGCGTCCGGGTTTGAACGGCCCCTCGATCGCGAGCACCAGTCCATCCAACTGCAAATTCACGAACAGCGTCCGTCCGTCCGCTGAAAAACAGGCCCCGCATAGTTCCGACCAACTCCCCGCATTTCGCGCAATGCGATACACGCCGCCGTCCGGCTTAATGCCCAGCAAATAATTGTTACCGGGCCCGTCCTCGCATACGATCAAGTCCCCGTTCGGTGCGACGCATAGATTGTCCGCGTTTTCGAGGATGTCCGAGTTCCGTGGTTCGAGAAAGAGTTCGAGAACACCTTTAGTTTCTACTGAGATATTCTTAGCGCGCTCCGCCCGGTAGCGCCAGATCTGTCCGCGGGAGCCCAGGCCGCCGGTGGTGCACGCGAAGAAAAACTCCCCGTCCCCGAACCACATGCCTTCCCCGCGATCGAAGACCGCTGCGCCCCGTGCACGGCCCTGAAGGCGCAGATCCTCCAGCGGCGCTTCCGGTTCGTCCAGATCCACCCAGTCCACGGCCAGGGTCTCCCCGGGGCGAATGCTTAATGCTCCACGATTGTTCGTTAGCGCACCAGGTGCATCGATCAAGCGCAGCGCCTGCAAGCGTCCGCCGCGACTCAGGTCCGTCCGCCGGGAACCCGTCGCGCGTTCTTCCGGCACGAAGCGATACAACAATCCGTCCGGCCGGTCCTCGGTCTGATAGACCACGTGACTGTGCGGATCGATCGCCACGGCCTCGCGGCGAAAGCGGCCCATCGCTTTCAACGGCACGGCCGCCACTAACTCCGGACGACTGACATCTAACGGGACCGGCACCTCGAATGCATAGCCGTGATCCACGAGATAACCTTCGTCGGCGTCCGCATCTTTCACGTTCTCCTCGCAACTGATCCAGGCGTTCCAGGGCGCCGGGCCGCCGGCGCAGTTCCGCATGGTCCCGCCCAATCGCAGATAGCGTGCTTCGACTTCCGGCGGCGCATCGCCTGCGCGGGGTGCGAGGACAATCGCGCTCACCCCGCCGGGCGCCGGTCGTCGGCCCGCCCGCCGATCATACAACTTCGAAGCATCCAGACGCGACAGCAGCCGGCCGTTTTTGCCGAACGCGTCGTAGTTGCCGGTAAAACTCCTCCAGAATTCCGAGGGGTCGAGTTCGTGATTGCACAGCAGGACGGTTCGGCCACCGGGGCCTGGAAAGGCGGCCATGCCGTCGGGCCGGCCGGGGAAGATGAGGCCGTCGTCCATGGGGTCGCCCCGACGCGCCAGAATCGTGTAGCGAAAATCGGGTGGTAGATCGAGGATCCCGTCGGGATCGGGGCGCAGATCGCCGTATCCGCGAAGCAGGTAGCCTGGAGCTGTATGGGCGCAGGCGGCGAGGCGGCTCAAGGCCGTGAAGGCGAGGGCGGTTCGCGCGCCGTCGCGGAGAAACTGACGGCGATTGAGAAAATCGCCGCGGCTCATCGGCACGCCTCGCCGTCGTTTTTTGCTTGATCGAACGGTGACATAAGCAGAACAATCCCGTCCATGCAATACTCTCAGGAACTCGCCGACATCGCCCGCAAGCTGGCCGCGGACGGTCGCGGCATTCTCGCCGCCGACGAAAGCACGGGCACCATCGGCAAGCGGCTGGCTACAATCAATACCGAAAACACCGAGGAGAATCGCCGGGCCTACCGCGAGCTGCTCTTTACGGCGCCGGGCATTTCGGAGTTCATCAGCGGCTCCATTCTGTACGACGAAACCATCCGTCAGTCCACGAAGGACGGCACGCCGTTCCCGGAGTACATGAAACAAAACAACATGATCCCCGGCATCAAGGTCGATACCGGCGCGAAAGCTCTGGCCGGCGGCCGGAACGACGAAAAGATCACCGAAGGCCTCGACGGCCTGCGCGAACGTTTGCAGGAGTACCACAAACTCGGCGCGCGTTTTGCGAAGTGGCGTGCGGTGATCGAAATCGATCCGGCTGCGCCAGGTGAAGAAGCGCGTCCGTCGCGTTACGCCATCGAAACCAACGCCCACGCCCTCGCACGCTACGCGGCACTGTGCCAGGAAAACGGACTCGTGCCGATTGTGGAGCCCGAGGTCTTGATGGACGGCGCCCACGACATCAAACGCTGCTTTGCCGTCACCGAGCATACCCTGCACACGGTCTTTAAAGCGCTCTACGATCAGCACGTGGTACTGGAAAACATTCTGTTAAAGCCGAACATGGTCATTGCCGGTAAGAAGTGTGCACAGCAGGCGTCGCCGCAGCAGGTGGCGGAAGAAACGTTGCGTTGCCTGCGCCGCGTCGTCCCCGCGGCGGTTCCCGGCATTGTCTTTCTTTCCGGCGGTCAATCGGACGAACTCGCCACCGAACACCTGAACCTTATGAACGCTACGGGGCCGCTGCCCTGGCTGCTCAGCTTCTCGTACGGTCGTGCGCTTCAGGCGCCGGCCCTCAAGGCCTGGGGCGGTGAAGCCGGAAAGGTCGGCGACGCCCAGGCGGCGTTGATCAAACGCGCGAAGCTGAACAGCGCGGCATGCTTCGGCAAGTACAGCACGGACATGGAAAAGGCGGCGTGATTTCGCTGTGAGATTCCCGGCTTCAATTCGGTCGGGGCGCACCCGACTTCGCTTTCTTTTTTCGTTGTGATTCCCCGGCCAGGTCATCACCAGGGAGCTTTTCCATGGAACACCAATTCTGGCACGAACGCTGGAACGAAAACAAAATCGCCTTTCATCAGAGCGAGGCCCATCCGCTGCTCGTGACACACCTGGGGAGACTTGCGCTAACTGCCGGCCAGCGCGTGTTTATCCCGCTGTGCGGCAAGACCCTGGATGTCGGCTATCTACTTTCGCAGGGCTATCGCGTGGCCGGTGCCGAACTGGTGGAAAGCGCGGTGCAGCAACTCTTCGCGGAACTCGGCATTACGCCGGAGGTCGAGGCCGCGGGCAAACTCAAGCGCTACAGCGCGCCGAACGTCGACGTTTTCGTCGGAGACATCTTTGATCTTACGAAAGAAGTCCTGGGGCCGATCGACGCCGTCTACGACCGCGCGGCCCTCGTCGCGTTGCCCGAGGATATGCGCAAGCGTTATACACGACATCTCATGGAACTCACAGCCACCGCGCCGCAGTTTCTGATTACGTTCGAGTACGATCAAAAGAAAATGGACGGCCCGCCGTTTTCCATCAGTCACGCAGAAGTGCGCGAGCACTACGCGGCGCAGTACAGACCGACTTTGATCGAAAGTGCGGCAGTCTCCGGCAAACTCAAGGGCCGCGTCGAAGCAAACGAGGACGTGTGGTTGTTGCAACCCGGAAGCAGATGAAATGGCAAACGCCGCGGGGCACAGCTCTTGAACTACCGAAAGCGTTTTGTTCGTTCGATTACGCCCCGAATCGTGGTGTAAGTAGCGGCCAACGTACATTAAGCCTTTTATGGTTACGGCTGGTTCCAGGCGACCACGGAGGTCATGCCGGGGAACGTGGTAAAGCGCACCGGAACGGCGTCTTCGCCGTAAGAAACGCGACGGTAGCTGAGCCGCAAACCGACGTCCGGGTCGAACGCAGCATTCTTTGCAAAACGAATTACCTCAACTCCCGCTTCGCCGTAGCAAAAAATGTCCTTACACCATTGCGCAACTTACTTCATGTTGCTCACGGCTCAGCCATCCACCTCCAGTACGAGATGCAATTCCGGCGTGGCCCAGACGGCTTCCGTCGGATGCCGCCTCGGATCATTGTCGACGCGAATCGCGGCCAGGGCCGCGCCGCTCTCATCGAGGACTTCCATCCGGCCCTGGTGCAATCGATGCCCGTATTTCCGCGGCGGAACGCGGCGAAATAACACCTGGCCGTCCGCGGTCACCGTGTCGACGTAGTGCGGATCGCTGTAGTAACCCGTAAGCCGGGCATCCTCTGAAATTAAGGGCCGGGAAAAGATCTCCCGGCCGTCCGCCAGGTTCCAGATGCGCAGCCGTTCTTTCGCGCCCGTCGAGAGGACGCGGGCACCGTCGTGGGAAAAGGTGATGCTGCTGATCGCGGCGGAGTGACCGAAAAAGCCTGAGCGTTCCTCCAGGCCGTCCGGGCCGGAAGCCAGGACCCGAATCCCTTCCGCCGGATTCTCCGAACCCACCAGCAGCAGCAGCCCGTCCGGAGAATACGCCATGGCCGAAGCCCGTCCTGGTACGTCCAGGGCGTGCAGTACCCGCCCGGATTCCACGGCCAGCAGATAGACGGTGTTTCCGTTACGGTCGCTCACGGCCAGGAACCGGCCGTCATGGCGATGGGCGATGATGGTCCGAATGTTATAACTCAGGTCTTCCGGCCGCTCCCGGTACGTCGCAATGATTTCGCACGAAGCGGTGTCTGCGATCCGCAGGCCGTGATCGGAGATGATGAGCCGGTCATCGGTCAGGTGATGCGAGTTTTGCGGCGGCCCGCCCTCCAGATAGTTACCCGGCTCGTCCTCCTCCACCGTGCCCAGCGGATGCCCCGTGAGGGCGTCCCAGAAATGCGGCTGCGAATACAACAGCCGACCGGACGGATGCGAAAACATCACGCGCGAGTGATCCTGCGATCGCAGGTCCGCTCCGTCGGCTCGATACCGGTCCGGTTCGTAGACCTGGAGCCGCCGGCAGTCTCCAATCACGGCCACGGTCTCGCCGTCATCCGTCACCGCGACGACATCCCCAAAACGCGGGGCCAGTGGGATGCGGACATCGTTTTCGAAGTCCAATGGATCGATCAAACGCACGGCGGCGTATTCGAGGACGGCGAGCCGGTTTCCCCTCGAAGACAGGGCAAGAGAACCGAAGGGCGACGGCGTGGAGCCGCTCGCGATCAAGCTCGTCTTCAGCGCGCCGCCCTCGCTGAAAACTTCGTAGACCAACAAGACGCACTCTTCTTCGCTGCGTTCACCCCGCAGGGCCAGCCGCGAGCCGTCTTCGGAGAAAGCCCCTTCAAAGAGAAAAGCCAGGCGGCCGGATTCGTCCCGGGTATCAATCTCCGCGAGTACGTTGTCATGAGCATCCATGATCATCGGTGGTGAACGTCTGCGGCCGGTACGAATCCAGACGCCCGTGCGCGCGACGCGTTCCCGGCTGCGCCCGCGGTTCGGAATCGTGTCGATGCCGTTGTCGGAGGAGATCCGGAGCGCACCGGAGACCTGGCGTGAACCGTACACGGGCTCGTACTCGATTTCGATACTGCCGTCGGGAGCCACGCCGGCCCAGGTACACCGGCCGGCTGCATCGAGATGTATGTCGGCGACCAGGCCGGAATCCAGACCGACCACGGGTGGTCGGAGAGAACGCAACCACGCAGATCGAACGCCGCCCTGACGTTCGGCGCGCCATCTTTCGAGCTGCCGATGGAGCAGGGGCGGACGGTCGTCGCGCGCCGGGAGGAAGATCTTTCGATCCGGGCAGTCGAACCACCAGCAGCGATTCCACAGACACGGAAAGAGCGTTTCCGGATACTCACTCAGCCAGGCATGATCGAGGCGCACCGCGACGCGCACGTGTTTCAGGATACGTCGCGCTCCTCCGTTGCCGGCGGCGCGCTCTTCACTCGCACGCAGAAGATTCAGGAGCCGGGAAACACCGCCGCTATCCAGGGCCCTCTGCAAATCCGCGAAGTCGGGGATCAGGCCGGCCGTGTCTTCCATGGAATCATCGATCGCACTAACTCAGCCGCCCGGTTTGCACGTTCACCCGCACCAGAATGAAACTGAACAGCAAACGATCGATGGCGCGATCGAGGATGATCTGTTCGCGCTCGTCGATCTTGCCGTCGGCCAGGGCCTTGCCGAGAAACTGAATGAGTTGCGGCAGTCGTTGCTTGCGCGTTCGCGCGAGCCAGAGCTGAAACTCGGAGATTTTGATGTTGCGATAGCGGCCGAGCCGGCCCTGGCCGCGCCAGCGGTTTTGCTCGAACGTAACGAGCATGCGATAGTCGTAACGCAAATTTACAGCGGTGTAGCGTTGTTTGCGCGAAAGCAGCGCGCGCAGTTTTACGAAGTGATTCAACGTCTCGTCGATGGCAGACGTGAGTTCAAAACGTTCCTGACCCACCAGGAAACCGTCGTCCGAAAGCAGTCGGTCGTACGTGGCCTGGAGGCCGTTGAGACTCAGGATGCACAGTTTCAGCCAGGCCGCCGCGTCGTCGCCGTTCTCCGGCGGTTTCGGAATCAGGCCGCTGATGCGCAGATTGCCCTCGTCCGAAATTTCCAGCGTGTTGGCGGTGGACGGCATGGTGACAGAGATCCCGCCCGCGCGCATTGCCGCAATCGATTTGCGGCGATGCTAACTTAGAATTCGCATGACGATCGGCGCGGGGCGCGCACGGTGGCGTCGTGCGACTGTCTCAGTTCGGAGAAAAGTTTCGTGGGAGTTCCGGTATCCTGGAACTCATGGACGACCTGGATCTTGCGCTGAACCAACCGCGCGCTCCCGGTGCGCCGGAGTTGCTCATGCTCGGCGGCGGGAATCCGGGCCGCATTCCGGAACTGGAGCGCCGCTTCCGTGCGGAGATGGAGCAACTCCTGAACGACGGTGATCGCTTCGAACGTTTGCTGGGCGTCTACGACAGGCCCGTCGGCGCCGGGGACTTCGCCGCCGCCATGGCAAAGCTGCTCCGGGATCACTGCGGCTGGGAGATCGACGCGCGCAACGTCGCACTCACGAACGGCAGCCAGAGCGCGTTCTTTATGCTGTTCAATCTCTTCGGCGGCCGACGGGCCGACGGGAGCCGGGGACGCATTGTGTTGCCCATCGTGCCCGAGTACATCGGTTATGCGGACACCGGCATCGACCCGGAACTCTTTCTCTCGGTGCGGCCGCGCATCGACATCCTCGAAGCATCCGACGCGCGTCGTGCCGGTGTCTTCAAGTACCAGGTCGACCTTGATGCGTTGCGCGCGACTCTGGATGATTTGCCGTCCGGGGAAGACGCGGCGGCCCTGTGCATCTCACGTCCGTCGAATCCTTCGGGCAACGTGGTTCCCGACGACGACCTTCGGCGACTCGCCGACCTCGCCGCCGCGCGGGACATCCCGCTGATCGTCGACGCGGCCTACGGCGGCCCGTTTCCGGACATCGTCTTCGGCGATGCGCAACCACTGTGGCGTCCAGGAATGATCGTCACGCTCAGTCTGTCGAAGTTCGGCCTGCCGGGTTTGCGGACCGGGATCGTCGTCGCCGACGAAGAAGTGATCGAATGTCTCGGCCGCATGAATGCCGTGCTGAATCTGGCCGGGGGGAGTGCCGGGCCGGCGATCGCCCTGGAGTTGGTCCGCAGCGGCGAACTCATTCGCCTCTCCCGGGACGTGGTGCGTCCGTACTATCAGCGCAAGTCCGACGCGGCCACCGCGCGTTTCCGGGAACTGTTTCGAGATCTGCCCGGCGTACGCCTGCACCGTAGCGAGGGCGCGTTCTTTCTGTGGCTCTGGTTTGAGGGCCTGCCGATTTCCACGATGGAACTTTACCGGCGACTGAAAGCGCGGGGAACCCTGGTGGTGCCCGGCCATTATTATTATCCCGGCCATGCTGGTGAGGATTGGCCACACGTGCACGAGTGCATTCGCCTGAGTTACGCTCAGGCCGACGACATCGTCGAGCGCGGACTGCTTTCGGTTCAGGGAGAAGTCCGGCGTGCGTACGGGTTTGATTGACCCCGTGCTTTCATCAATTCTGATTGTTAGATGCGCCGGTTTCTCCCACGCGCTCTTCGGTCCGGGGTGTTTTCCCGGACCCTGTCCCGGGACCTGGCCACGGGCCTGGTCGGTGTGATTGCGCTGGTGCTCTGTTGCGTCGGTCTGTTCATCTATGTTGTGAGCGAACGGAAGACGGAGAACGAACTGCGCTTCCAGGCCGAAGAACTCGTCGACGAGCTCGCCGATCTTTTGCTGCCTCACGTGGTAAACCTGGACCGGGATCGCATTTCGCATCTGGCCCACGCCTATCTCCAGGGCGGCCCGCTCCGTTCGGTCCGCCTGTTGGATGCAAACGACGTCGTCCTGACCCGCGTCCGACAACCGGGCATCTACGGCGAAGACGAGACGGCCTTTGAGCTGAGCCGGGAACTTTACGACGAGCAGGGCCTGCGCGGCCGGCTTATTGCGACGTTTTCCCATCGTCCCGCCGACGACCGACACCGGGAACTCTTAATTTCCATTCTGCTCGTCTTTGGATTTGTGACGGTGACTGTCATTTTTTCCACGCGCCTGCTGTTGCAGCGGATCCTGGCCGCGCCGTTGGAAGGTCTGCGCCGGGGGATCGATCGCATCGCCCGGGGAGACTATCGCCATCCGTTGCCGGTGCTGCCCCAGCGCGACCTGAACGCCATCGTGGAGAGCGCGAATCGCATGGCCCGGCAAATCGAGCGGCGGGACATGGAAATCAAGGACTACGCGGCAAGCCTGGAAGAAGCCAATCGCGAGCTGGAGCGCAAAATCTTCGATCTCGAACGGGCCCAACTGGAAATCCGGAACTCCGAGGAAAAGTACAAACACCTGGTCGAGAGTTCCAGTGACATCATCTTCTCCCTGGACGGCGGCGGGCACATCGTTACGATCAACGCCGCCGTGCACCGACTCCTGGGATGGAACCCGGACGGCCTGGTGGGCCGGCAGTTCACGGACCTGCTCTTTCGCTTCGATGAAAAGACGGCCGATCTGCGCGAAAAGCTCGTGCAACAGCACTTCCACAATCTCCGGGAGTCCCGGCGGCCCGCGGTCTTTCGCATGGACTTTCGCACCAGCCAGGACGAGCCCCGGGAACTGGACGTGCGTCTGGAGATCATGCGTGAAAACGGTGACGCCGGCGCGTTGATTTTCGGCAAGGCCGGCAGCGCGCCCGAGGACGTCATCAGCCGGCATTGTTCCCGGGAGGTGCGGCGTTACGTTATCGGCAACTATCTGACCGTGGCCGACCAACTGGCGCACGTGCTCATCACCAGTACGTCCCCGCGCCTGAGTGACGATGACGACGCGGGCATTCGCATCGGCCTGCGGGAGATTTTGATCAACGCCATTGAGCACGGCAATCTGGGAATCAGCTTCGACGAAAAGAGCGCGGCCATCAACTCCGGCGAGTACTACCAGCTCATTACCGAACGCCAGCGGGACCCTCGTTACCGCGATCGCAAGGTTACGATCATCTACGCCTTAAGTTCCAGGCGGGCCTCGTTTCTCGTTCGTGACGAGGGCGCCGGCTTTGATTACGAGGATGTGCTGCGACAGGATCCGGTACCCACCGACGTCTATCACGGTCGGGGCATCGCCATCGCCACGCGTTTTTTTGATACGGTTCGCTATCGCGGGCGGGGGAACGAGGTCATTCTCGTGAAACTCTTTGAGCAGGGCCCCGGAGCCGTACCCGCTCCGCCCCGCGGATAGAGCGGGGCGGAGCGGGTCGCTGCGATGAAGACGCCGTTCCGGTGCGCGCCCCACATTTCCCCGGCACAACCTCCGTGGGTGGGGAACAACTGCCGCGGCCACGACAAGCGTGGCCTTGCCCCTGGAACAACCGCGGCGTTTGCCGTGAGACACATAAAGTAAGCTGCGCATTGGTGAAGGGCCTTTTTTTGCTACGGCGAAGCGGGAGTTGTGGTAATTCGTTTTGCAAAGAATGCTGCGTTCGACCCGGACGTCGGTTTGCGACTCAGCTACCGTCGCGTTTCTTACGGCGAAGACGCCGTTCCGGTGCGCTCTACCACGTTCCCCGGCATGACCTCCGTTCATCTGCTGGAACCAGCCGTAGCCATATCAGGCTTAATTTACGCTGGCCTTAACTTACACCACGATTCGGGGCGTAATCGAACGAACAAAACGTTTCCGGTAGTTCAAGAGCTGTGCCCCGCGGCGGTTGCCGTAAAAATAAGGAAGTAAGTTGCGCAATGTTGAAGGGCCTTTTTTTGCTACGGCGAAGCGGGAGTTGTGGTAATTCGTTTTGCAAAGAATGCTGCGTTCGACCCGGACGTCGGTTTGCGACTCAGCTACCGTCGCGTTTCTTACGGCGAAGACGCCGTTCCGGTGCGCTTTACCACGTTCCCCGGCATGACCTCCGTTCATCTGCTGGAACCAGCCGTAACCATATCAGGCTTAATGTACGCTGGCCTTAACTTACACCACGATTCGGGGCGTACTCGAACGAATCGAACAGTTGTTGCTAAAACAGCTTCGTCGCGTCGCCGTGTTCAAGATGGACTTTGCGTTGTTCGTCCGGGAGCACCAGGAAGTACTCGTCGTTGTCGTCCACGTGCAGGTACTCGACCAGGGAGGCCATGGCGGGGCCGGTGAGGCGGGCCGGGACGTCTCGTTCCGGAATGATGACAGCGAGCAGATCGTCGCCGTAAATGCGCAGAGAGTTCCCCGGGACGCGCAGGGTTTCGCCGGAGTCGAGGACGAGGCGCAGACGTACTCCGCCGGGGTCGTCCGGATCGGCTTCCGGGTAGGCCGCGGTTATGAAGAGCGGAAAACCCTCGACACGATCCAGGTAGCCGTGTTCTAAAAGTTCGCCGAAGCGATTGATGATGTAGTAGCCGTCGCCGTCCTGGCGGAGGTTCTGTTTGAAGTACGTGAGCACGCCTTCCTGGAAGATTTCGTTCTCACGAAAGAACCAGCGGCCGTCGGCGGCGATGGTGATTCCGGGTCGTGTGGTGCGGGCCATCAGGGATCAGTATAGTTATAAAGGATTACGGTTACCACCCCGGATTCGAGAGTGAGATTGCCCGTCTCCACGTACTGGTTCGCGTCGGTGGGGGATCCGGTGATGAGCGTGTTCGTGGTGAAGTCCCGGGCCGTGACCCAGGCGCCCTCGGCCCCCCGGCGCCGCGCCTCGCCGCGCAGATAGCGGCGGAAGTTTTCGTTTTGCAGGTCGGCGGACGGATCCCGGACGATCAGAGTCCCCAGGCGTTCGTAGGGGCGTGACGGCGGGCGGACGCGGATTTCCACTTCTTCGACGTCGGCGCGCCGGAGATTGGGATAGTCGTCCTCGGGATAAAACTCCGCGGAGTAACAGCCGCCGAGGAACAACGTGATGAAAATCGCGACAGTAATGTGTGATTGCGTGAAATTTACTTTCATTTTCCCGGCCGCACCGTGAAGTCTGTAGTGGCATGGATTCCAAACAAGATCGGAGCAACACCGGAACCACATCTCAGGCGGGCGGAGCCGCTCCCGGGGGGGACGCCTCCGGAGCATTCGAGTACTGGAAGGCCGTGGTCCCCATGATCGCGGACCTGATTCCTCTGTTCTTCGATAAGTGGGCGGAAGTCAATCACCGGGCGACGTTTCAGGATCTGGAGCGGGACCAACAGCGCCTGGCGCGGCGCCTCGGCCGTCTGGCCGGCCGCATGCGTTGGTACCAGACCGCGTTTTTCCTGTTGCTGCTCTGGAATATAGTTTTGACCGTATTCCTGATCATCAAGTAAATTCAACGCCTGCCGGTATGGATAAAGATCCGCAAAAAAAAGAAAACCCGCTCCGCATCGGCGTCTGCAATCTTGACGAACTCGAAGAGAAGGTCAAGGCCTTCCGGATCATGAACCAGTCGGCGCTGAAGAAACGCTACATTCTCTCCCGGGAAGTCGTCACCGCCCCGGGCGGCAGCATCCTCCTGTCCAAGTCCGCGGAAATCGACATCTCCCGGGCCAAGCTCCTCCGCCGGCACTTCGGCAGCGACGACGCGTTCAAGACGTTCCAGCCGGACGAGGGCATCGTAATCATCTCGGACATGTCGAGCCCCGAGGGCATTTCGTTGTCGATGGACATCGTCACTCAAATCATGAACATCGGCGGCGGGGCCTACGAGGGTTTCATCGATCGCGTGGACAGCTTCACCGATTTTTTGAATCTCTTAAAGAAGGCCCTGTTTCCGAAGCTGCTCATCATCGGCTACATTCCCCCCGAGCGTCTGGAGATGGAAAAGATCAACTTCGTGCGCGCCAAACGCGTCGATCACTACGTCCGCGCCATCGAGCTCACCCACAGCACCACGAAGACCCAGCCGTACTTCCCGAAAATCAAGCAGGTGCACATCGACACGGGCGACGCGAAGTCCTGGGGGCGATTCATCATCGAGATCGTGCGCGAGTATACGAAGCCGTACTTCGTTGAGGACTTTTAGGAAATCGAGGCAATAGATAACTCCGAGGATCGAGGAGCCGAAACGGTGCCTCGGTCCTCGGAGTCCATCCTCTTAAAAACGCCCGGATCGATCTACAGGCGTCTAAAGCATTTCCTCGAACGGCCGATTTTGTATAGTATCATGACCCGCACCGCTTTCATGCTCCTCACCGCCCTTGCGATGGCCGGCGCGTTGTTCGCCGGGGAGGCCGACGATCTCTACAAGACCGCCCTGGAACAGGACGATGCCCGGGCACTACAGACGCTCTTTCGGGCGCGCAAGCTGGCACCGAAAGACGCGCGCATTCATTATCGCATCGGTTATCTGTATCACAAGATGAACCGCCGGCCCGAGGCGCGGCA
This sequence comes from Leptonemataceae bacterium, assembly GCA_965227295.1. Lineage (GTDB taxonomy): Bacteria > Spirochaetota > Leptospiria > Leptospirales > Leptonemataceae > JANSYA01. The sequence continues at coordinate 3,945,044 of OZ245742.1, forward strand.
GTCCTACGAAGAGACCATCGCCCTGAAACCGTGTCACACCCGCGCGTTGAACAACGTCGGGAACATCCTCTACGATCAGGGCGAACGCGAGCGAGCCGTGGCGGTGTATCGTCAGGCGATTCAGTGCGACGCCGACTTCTTTTCCGCGCACTATAATCTTGCGAACCTCTACCGGAAAGAGGACAAACTCCAGGATGCGGAGCGGCACTATCTCAAGGCCATCTCATCGCACTCCGACCATTACCGCAGCCATCACAACCTGGGTTTGATTTATTTGCGCCGTGCGAAGGATCATCTCGACGACGGGGCGAGTCCCGAAGAGGTCCGGAAGAACGAGGACTTTCGAAAAGCGCTCCAGCACTTCGATCGGGCGTGCAAACTGAATGTGCGTGACCCCTTGAACTTCTACAATCGCGGCCGGGCCCACGCGTTGGCCCAGGATTACCAGCGCGCGGTCTCCGACTACAAGCGGTCACTGTCGTTGATCAAACGCGAATCGGCGTTCAAAAACCGCCTGCGCAAAAAGATCCAGGTCCTGGAAGTGAAGGGTCGCTAAACCTTATAAAACTCGACGTTGCCGGCCAGTTCTTTCGGTAGGTCCTCGCCGTATTTGCGGTACTTGACTTCGAGTTCTTTCAACTTGCGGTTGCGGATGTTCTTGAAGCGGTTGTGAATGTCGGCGTAGGCCGGCTGCGACGCGATTTCGTCGCGGATCTTCTTCGCGAAGGGCACGTGCCGGTAAAAGATTTGCCGGGCCACCTTGTTTAGCTTCAGGACACCCTCGGCCTCGTATTTGATCCACGAGATGTAGTCGTTCGTAAAGCGGTCGCGGTCCGTGCGGAAACGTTTGAATTCCGAGGACAGCTTCTCTTTGATTTCGGGGCTCAGGTCGCGATTCTTTTTGTAGAATTGTACGTAGTCCGTATAATCCGCCGTGATCGACGGCTGGGAGACGTTGTTCCAGTCGGCGCCCATGATCGTTTTCGTAAGTTCCCAGCGAAAGGCCGCCGTGGCCTCGAGGAGTAGCGTTAGAAGATCGGCCGTGGCGAACGTCGGTACGATGATACGTCCGCGCGAGGACTTGGAGCGGGTGGAGGTGTCCTGCCACATCATTACTTTTGTGCCGATGCTGGGTATGATGATGAAGTTCGGGATGACGCGCATCTGCACGAACTCTTTCAAGATGCCGCGTTCTTCGTCGTTGATCAACACCTCGCGGTGGTAAGCCGAAAAGTCGACGCTGAGCAGGTTGTCGATCTCGTCGCTCAAACGTTCCGCCGTTACGAAGGCCTTTTCCAGCGGCATGGTGATTTGATAGCGCGTTAGAATGGGGAAGGCCGACGTCGGCTGACCGGACGTGAGACGCGTGTTGACCTCGAGGAAGTTCTGGATTTCGTAGCGGATGCGCTTCTCCGGCGTGTTCATCTCGTCCGGTAGATCGGACTCGCGTTTCCAGCCGGCGCTCTTGTTTTCGCCCTTGAGTTTTTCGAAGTAGGTGAGGCCCATCTCGTCGACACTGGGCGGCTCTTCTCTCCGGCCGACGAGCTCCAACCAGTCAATGACGTTGTGCACCGGATGATTGGCCCGGGTGGTATCCTCGGCATTGTAGAGATAGGCGAGGTGTTCGTCGTCGAGCAAATCCTCGTCGAAGAAACCGAAATAGAGCATGAGCTTCACGGCCTGGGGCACCTGGCCTTTCGTCTCTTGAAACTTGAAGAAGGCCTTCTCGTAAGTCTTCCAGTAGATTTGCCCGATTTGCCGGCGGAGCTTGCGCGGATCGCCGCCGGAGTCCATGGGGTTCTGCATCGCCTTGAACTTCTTGAGCATGTCGACGATGCTCTTGGTTTCTTCGGCGGGCATCTGCAAAAACGACATGATCTTGCCCGGCGAACCGTGCAGATCCTTGCGAATGGCTTCGATGTCCACGCCCACGGATTCGACGTGCTGTTTTTTCTCTTCGACTTTCTGCACGTCCTGGTTGGTGTTCAGGAAGGTGTCGATCTTTTCGAGAGACGGATGCACGTCCGGATACTGGATGCCCTGGAGCTGCCGGTAGTTCTTTACGAACGTGTCGATGGAGTGATGCACGTACTTCAGAATGGCCGTGAACTCTTCCAGGGGCACGCTGGTGAAGCCGGAGTTGAGCAGATCGGAGAGCAGATAGAACTTTTCGGCGTAGCAGTAGTCGCCGGACACCAGGGATTCCATGGCGACGTCGACACTTTCCTGGAGGGCGTAGACCTCGCCGGAACCCTGAATGACGAAGCCGGCGAGTTTCTTCGCCATGCCCTCGAGGATTTTAACATCGGCCTTAAACATCGCTCCCTGGATGTTAACGGGCAGGCCGAGCAGGCGGCGTTGAAAATTAAAGTCGTCCAGGTGGAAGGCGGAGTCGAACTCGTAGCTTTTTTTGAGGATGCTCGAGTGATCGCCCTGGAGCCAGATTTGATTGATGGGTTCCGGGATTTGCCCGCCGTTTTGCTGGAACTCCGAGACCACGACCTTAGCCGTGGAGACCACCGGGTCGATGACGGCGTCGGTGGGCGGCGGCGCGTCGTCGTCGGCGGGCCCGGCCTCGAAGGGCTGCGGGTTACACTTAAAGTAGGCCACGGCCAGGTTGTCGATGGTCTTCAGTAGATTTGCGAGATAGCCGGAGTGGTTCTTCACGGCGTGCTGGATGGCCATGGTCTCGTTCATGAGCGAGCGCACGGCCATCATGCCGACGTTCAGTTTGCCCAGGATGAGCTGGGTGAACTGGCCGCCCTTTGGAATGGGAAACGCGCTGATGACGCAGTCCGTGGCGGTGATGTAATGACAGGGATACTCCTCGCCGGATACGAGGGAGGCGAAGCCGGGGACGCTGTTCGGCCCCAGCTTGTACATGCGGCGCTTGCCCTGGGAGTAGTAACGATTGAGGGCGAAGATCTCGCCCTTGTGCAGGATGGTCAGCATTCCCGCAGGCTGACCCGCTTCAAAGAGCACGGTCCCGGCGGGGACCTGTTGTTGCTGAAGCGGTTTCGAGGTATCGAGGGCCACTGCCACAACCATCCACCTTGCCGGGGCCATCGGTAAAGCAAAATTCCCCGAACAAAGCTCTTACACTTACGCATCCCTGACGCGAATAGAAATGCCTTCCGGTTTTGGGAAATTACTGCGGCTTCCACGGACCGTCCCCGCGGGTTCCGAAGAGGGCCGTGCCGATGCGGATCATCGTTGAGCCTTCTGCGACGGCAAGCTCCCAATCCCCCGACATGCCCATGCTGAGTTCGCCGTCCGGCAGAATCTCGTCGCGCAGTTCGCGCAGTTGATGGAAGACCTCGCGCGTCCGGCCGGCGTCCTGGCTTTCGGGACCCATCGCCATAAAGCCGCGGAAGATCATTGCGTCGTCGCCGGGAAATCCATCGGCGTTACGCACTTCCTCGATGGACATGCCGCCGGCTTTGCTTGCCTCGCCGGTGAGATCCACCTGGATGAGATAGCGCAGGGGCATGAAGTTCGCGTCGCCGTCATCATCCGCATACTTGCGCACGGCCTTGTGCAAACTCTTCAGTGCGCTCCAGGATGAAGCCCCGTGGACCCAGTGGAAGAGACCAGGGATCTGCCGGGCCGCGCCGGATTGTAACGGGCCGATGTGATGATAGACGGGAAGGGCGTCTGTGTTTAGAGCGGACACATCCACCAGCGGGAACTTGTCCCGCGCCTCGTTCTGGCGATTCTCGCCGAAGTCCCGCAGACCGGCGTCCAGCATCTCCCGGATGCGCTCCGGGCCGTGGGTCTTCGAGACGGCGATGATGCGGACACCGGGACGGCCGAGTTCTAACAGCCGCTCCCGGATGGAAGCGATGCGCTCGCGGGGAGAGGACACCGGGGGATCAGGAGCGGGTGAGATGGGCGACTCGTGCCGGATCGAGCTGCTTGACGCCACCCTGTTCCAGCAGGCGCGCCGCATCGACGCTGTCCGCGGACGGACCGTTGAAGTTCAGTGCGTAGAGGTTTTCCATTTCGACCTGGACGCTCTTGAGCGAACGCATGAGATGCTCCATGCGATCGGCCGTGGCCTTGCTGAGTGCATCCAGGTTCGGTTTCTGTCCGTCCTGGAGCTCCGGGAAGAGGGGTTCCTCGCCGAAACGCAATGCAGCGCTGATCTGCTCCGGGTTGCGGTTGAGATACTCGCTGCGGCTCTGCTCGCGGGAGTACTCGCGCTGCACGCCGCTGAGATCGGCCTGGAGCTTCAGCAGCCGGGATTCCAGCGAGGACTGGGACAGACCCTCCGCGGAGTTCGTGGACCCGGCCTTTGCGCCGACGCCGACCCCGTCCCCGGCGGAACGCTGGTTTTCCTGGCGCCGTTCTTTGATGATGTTTTCTGCGGAATTGAGGAGTGCTTTGCCTGAGATTTGCATGGTTCTGGACCTGCTCGTATGATTTATGTCACCAATTACAATTGCAATCAAAATCGTGAAGACCTGAGTCCTCTATAGGTCTATCGACGAGTCTCCGGAGATTTTTGACTGTTTTTCCTGAACATCGCCGCGTTTTTCGGATTTTTTTTGGCGTCCCATTACGGCCGGGACCGAAGAAAAGGCTTTACACGGCCCGTACCGTGGCGCGACATATTCCGGAATTATGGACCGTGCGCGCCTCGTTACCGCCCTCGCTCTCGTCTTTTCCATGTTTTCCGTTATCCTGGGCATCGCCAACATCGGCGTGCGGAGTTCGGACTCACCGTTCGTGAGTGACACGGAGAGCTTTCTCAGCTCCGGCACGGCCGGCATCGCGCTCATTGAGGTGCACGGCGCCATTCGCAACGGCTACGGCTCGAACGGGGCGGACTCCATCGTGAAGCTGCTCGACGCGGCGAAGACAAACTCTTCGGTCCGCGGCATTCTCCTGGACGTGAACAGCCCTGGCGGGGCCGTGGGGGCCACGAAGAAGATCTACGACAAGGTCATGGACGTGCGCCTGGTGAAGCCGGTCGTCGCCGTGGTGACGGACGTCGCAGCGAGCGGCGGCTATTACGTCGCGAGCGCTGCGGATCAGATCTTCGCCTACGAGGGCAGCATTCTGGGCAGCATCGGCGTGATCATGCTGCGCCCGGACGTCTCGGATTTTCTCGCGAGCTACGGCGTCCGCATCGAGCCCATCACCGCCGGCCGTTTCAAGGATATGTCGTATCCGTTCCGTCGGCTCACGGACGAAGAGCGCCGCATGTACGACGACATGATCGAGGCGGCCTACCAGCAGTTTCTGGAAGATGTTTCCAAAGGGCGCAAGCAGGGCAAGGACACCGTCGAGAAGTGGGCCGAGGGCCGGGTCTTCTCCGGTAAGTACGCGAAGTCCCAGCAAATCATCGACGACATCGGCGGACGGGCCGAGGCCGTAGCTGCTATTAAAATCATGTTAAAAACGAACGAGGACCTGCCGCTGCTCGAACCGCCGCGCACGTTCTTCGAAGAGCTGTTCTTCAGCTACGATGCTTCGTTCGGAAGCCGCGGGGGCGGGGCCGGTGCCCGCTACGAGGACCTGCTGAGCGCGCCGGTGCTGTATCTGTATCCGGACGGTGCGGGTATGCTGCTCGACCTGCTCGAAGTGAGCGCGGTCGGCGCAAAACGATAGGCGATAGCCCCGGCGAAGATCATGCGCGAAGCCGTTCTCAATTTTCTGACCCTCTGCCACATGGCGCTCCAATCCCCCGGCGAACTTTCGACCGGCCTTGAGCGCACACCCCGGCGGACTCCGATTCTGGGGACGGTTCTGTTGCTGTCATCGCTCAGTACGGCGACGGGCATGTTCTACATCCGCGATTACTACCACTCCACGTTCTTCGCGGCCATTTTCTTTCTGACGCTGGTGCACATCGGCATTGCGGTGTTGTGGTCCGTGTTGCTCGGTTGCGTGATCGACGCTCTGGTTTCCCTGCGCAGCGCCGAGCGTGCGGGCAAGGCCTGGAACACCGCCGGTATGTTGATCATGTCGACTCTGCCGAACATTTTTCTGATCGCGTTTGCCGTGCCGGCCCGCCTGCTGCGGAACCCGGAGCTACTGCTGGTGCCCGCGCAACTTTTGTTGATGGTCTGGGCCGTGTGGATCGCCGTGCAGGGCATCATCTATCAGTACGAGCTCACGGTCCGTAACGCGGTGCTGATCTACCTGCGTTCGTTGGGCATCGTGCTCGTGTTTCCGTTTTTGTTTTTTCTGTTCATTACCCTGGAACTCACGGGGTTAATGCAGTAATGTCCGGTCGGCGCATCCTGGTGTCGAACGACGACGGCTATGACGCGCCCGGCCTGCGTTGCATTGAAGCAAGCCTGGCCGCTCTCGGCGAGGTCTGGGTCCTCGCCCCGGATCGCGAGCGTTCGGCTACGTCCAACGCGCTGACGATTCGCGAAGAACTCATCTTGAAACAGGTGGGCGAGCGTCGCTTTTCACTGAACGGCTATCCGGCGGATTGCGCGAACGTGGCTTTTTTTTCGGGGCTGCTGCCGCCGTTTGATCTGGTGGTTTCGGGCATCAATCACGGGCCGAACCTGGGCGACGACGTGCACTACAGCGGCACGGTGGCGGTGGCGCGCCAGGCCGCCGTGCACGACATTCGTGCCGTGGCCATCAGTTGCGCGCACTACGATCCGTCGGAACTGCATTTGCAGCGAACGGCGAAGTGGCTGGCCGCCTGGCTGCGGGAAAACCTGGACGGGCTGCGCGTCGGGAACGTCTACAGCATCAACTTTCCGCCGGAAACGCCGGAGGTTACGCTGGACACACCGCTCCCGGACGTGCGCTATACGTATCAGGGCAAGCGCACTTATAAAGACGAGTATCACGTCCTGGACGGAGAGGGGCACTGGCTGCTCCGCCTGAAAGAAACGGAGTTCGGTCACGTGAAGCAGGACCACTCCGACAGCGAGGCCGTGGCGGACGGATTTGTTTCGGTGACGCCCCTCAGCACGTTCACCACGGATCGGCGGGAATTGCATAAATGGTTCCGGAAGACGAGAACGAAAACGACTTCGAGCTGAGTCCCGAAGCGGCCGGCGTCGACTTTGAGGTCGGCGAAACGTCCGCGGTAGACGGGGACGCCGGCCAGGACTTCGAACACAAGATCCTGGAGCGGATCCTCGGTCTCAAGCAGATGATCAAGGACGGCCTCGGCGGTCCCATCGAACTGCACGAGCTGGGCATTTGTTATTTTCATCTGCATAACTTTCGCCAGGCATCGCAGTTCCTGGCCGATCTGATCGAAGAGTACGGGGACTACGTGGAGATCGCCTCGGTGATGGCGCTCCAGGCGTTGTGTTTGATCGAAGACCGGGAGTTCGCGGCGGCCGAGAAGATTTTGAACGAACGTGTGAATCGCTACGCCACCGATACGCGGCTCATCTCCATGCTGGCTCACGTCTACGAAAAGACCGGCCGGGAGCTGGACGCGATTCAGATGCACCGTCGGGTGCTGGAGCTGGACCCGGACAGCATCAACTCCCTGAACAGCCTGGGCTATCTTTTGACATTGCACGGCGAACGTAAGGATCGCATGGAGGCCTTCGATTGTCTCAAGCGCGCTCTACAGCAAAAGCCCGATCATCCGGCGTACCTGGACAGCTTCGGTGTCTTTCTTGCAAAGCACGGGGATCGCCAGCGGGCGCGCCGGGCGTTGCTGCGAGCGTTGCAGCGCGCTCCGGGGAACGCGGAAATTCTGGCGCACATTCGTGAGTTGCTGGAAAAATAGAAAATAATCTTGCCCTCGATTCGGTGGACGTTAAGTGAGAGTATCTGGAGGTTCTCATTTTATGAAACGTACGATAGCATCCCTTCTCGTTGTGTTGTTGCTGATTCCCACGATGGGCAGCCGCTGCTTCGGCGGTTTTGTTCTGACGCGCAAGTGGCACGGCTTCATCAGCGGCATCAACAATAAATGGCTGCGCTGGATTGTCTTTCTGATTACGTGCATCGTCTACGGCATCGCCATCTGGGTGGATGCGATTATCTTCAACTCCATCGAGTTCTGGAGCGGTTCGAATCCCATGGCTCACGGCGACTTCGACGAGAACGGCGAGTTCGTCCGCGTCCAGGAGAAAGACGGCGAGAAAGTCGTCTACACCTACCGCCAGTACGGCGAGGTGCTTTCCATCGACATGTACAAAGACGGCGACTACCGCGGGAACATGACGCTGCTGCGCTCGCAGCCGGGCGTCTTCTATCGTGATGTGGACGGTCGTTTGGAAGAGCTGGACGTCTCGCGTCTGAACGCGGGCGATCGTCAGGTCATCCACATGCGCGCGAACGGCAAAGTCGTAGAAAGCCGCGAAGTAGAAACGCGGAAGTACTACGAAATGTCCCGCGAATTCGAAGGCGCCGCTCCGGCGTACTGAGAAGAGGGTGACCACCGAGGCTCCGAGGTCACCGGGGGAAGAGTGGGAGAGATTTCGTAGCTGATTGCATTCAGGTAATGATCGCTCTCTGGTTTTTTACTCAGTGTCCTCGGTGCCTCGGTGGTTGATTCGATTTCGCTTCATTGAAACTCGAACAGGAAACCGTCGGCCCGTTCTCGAAGTTCACGTTCACCAAAACGATCCCCGGGCAAAAGGCCTCGTCTGCATTGAACGTCTTTCGCCTGGGCGATACGCTCATTGACGGCGGCAGCGAATCCGCCGCGCCGTTTTTGATCGAGGCCATGGCCGAAGATCCGCCGCGGCGCATTTTGCTCACGCATCAGCACGAGGATCACATCGGCGGACTCGGTCGGCTCGTGCAGGCCTGGGGACGCCTGCCGGTGCATGCTCCGCGGGAGCACCTGGAAATCATTCGCAGCGGTTACACCGTACCGCAGTACCGCATCGATCACTGGGGCGATACGCGGGCTTATCCCGATCTGGAGCTGATTCCGTACGACGCCGGCGATGTTTACAATGCGGGCGGTTTTGATTTGGAGATTCTGGACACGCCGGGTCATACCCCGGGGCACAAGTCGTTCGCCTTAAGAGACGGTGAGCGCATCTTTGTGATCAGCGGGGATCTGTATCTTGCACCGCGCCTGCCGAATGCGTTTTTCGAGACCTCGGTGCCGGACATGATCGCGTCGCTCGATCGCCTGGCAGCTCTGGGCGATGAGTTCACGCTGATGCCGAGCCACGGCGGACCGTACTCCGACGGCGCCAAACGCGTGCGGCAGTTGCGTGACTGGTATGTAAAGGAACGGGCCGCGATTCTTAAGATTCACCGGGAGCAGCCCGCCGCGGATTACAACGCGATCTTCCAGGCGCGGCACGATTTCTACAATCCCATGGAGTTGCTGTCGCGCGGTGAACTCAGCCGTTGCGCCTTGATCCGCGGGGTCATCGATCCGGTGGTGGAGTTGCCCGCGATGCCGATTGTGCTGGATGCGAAGTTGTACGCCGCGAGCCGGAAACGGATTGAGCAGCGGGGGAAAGGCTGATGCTGAAATCTACTTGCGGCCATCCGTGCCCGCGTGCCGACGCACGCTGACATCTCCCGGCGGATCCTCTACATTCCCCGCAATTCGTAGACGCGGATGCCTTTGATAAACGGGCACTTCGCCGCGATCTTCTCCGCGGCGTCCAGGTCCGGGGCTTCGATGATGTTGTAGCCGGTGATGGAATCCGGTCCCCAGGGGAGTTCTGTGACGCCGGCCGCGGTGATTTGCCGGCCGCCCATGAAGCCGCTCTGCGCGACGTTGACGTCGGTGATCGAGGCGAACCATTCCTTCCAGGCTTCCATGATTTCGGGCGTGGGTTGTTCGAATCCGTAGTGCAACAACAGGAATTGCTTCATAAATGCAGGCTCACTCAAAACACAAGTCTCCCACCCCCGTGGGTGGTTTGGTGGTGGGTGATGACTGGTGTACTTTTTAAAGGCGCGGCGCTTTAGGTCAGTCGGCTTTAGCAGAGGTTTTCGCATCCGTCAACCCGGAAAATGTCACACCCCTGTGCGATGATAGCGTGGGGGAATCTACGCTATGGGATGGTCAGAATCACTTTGCCGGTATGCCGGCCGTCGCCGAAATATTGAATCAAGGCGCCCCGTGCGACGCGATAGCTTACGCCATCTTGCGCGCAATTTCCGCCGGCCGCGCGACAGCGATCAGATGATCCCCGCGTTCGAAGATAACGTCGGGCTCCCGCCGCTTGCGTACCCGCCGTGCGGAGATTACCGGATCACGCAGGCCCATCATGAAAAGCGTATCCTTCGTGAATCCGCCGGCGATCGCGTCGCGCAGCTCGTTCTCATCCAGGCCGCGCCGCCATTGTCGGATCATCTTCGCCGCACGAAAGATCAGCGGCGGCGGCAGTTCCCGGGACATCTGCGCGAGGCCCTTCGCCCAGGGCGACGGTCGGAAAAACGGAAAGAGCCGGGCTACGGTGTTTCGCATGGGCCGGTACGCAAACGCCGGGACGAGGTCCGCGGCGCGCGCGAGCTTGCCGGCGACATTCGAAAGATCGGCGCCGCAAAACGCCGTGGAGATGAGGACAAGTCGTTTCGGCTGCAGCAGGCCTTGCGCGATCCATTCCTGGGCGATCATGCCGCCGAAGGAACAGCCGACGAGTACGTCCGGTTCGCTAATAAAACTTTTTCTATTGTTAGTGGGCCGGCTGTAATCATCGAAGAGGCGCGCCGCGAATTGTCTCAGGGACTCACGACGTTCCGGCGCAATGTACTCCACGTGCTCCGCGACGATGGGTTGTTTGCGTCGGGTGTTGATGTGATGGATCAGCGGGTCGTACATGGCCCCGGTGGCGCCGAGGCCAGGCAGGAAAACGTAGCGTGCTGCGGAAGATCGAACCATGTTCTGCGTCAGTATAACGTACCGGCGCTCACCAGTCGATCCCTGCGCCGGCATCGAGCAGCGCCGCTCCGAAATCGCGGCCGAGATAAGTACTGTTGGCGAGCACGATGAGGGCGAGGTCATCCTCCGGGTAAATCCGCAGATGCGCCGTGAAGGCGGCGCCGGCTCCGGCGTGAGCGATGTAGTGGCGGCCGCGAGGATCCGTGCGTTGAAACCAGGCGAGGCCCATCTTCGCCGGCGTGCCGTCCGGTGTTTCGGTGGGCAGTCCCGGGGCGAGCATCGATCTTATGCTCTCCGGTTTTAGAAGCGTACCGTCGTCTTCCAGGAACGTTACGGCAAAACGCGCGAGGTCCGGGGCCGGGCCGATCAAACCCGTGGCGCCCTGTTGGTCGGAGAAGACCGTGTTGAACCAGATGCGTCCGCCGGAGTCTTCGCGATACGCGCGATCGGTATCGATGTAAAACGGCACGATGCAACGCATGATGTCCCGGGGATGGGAGCCGGTCATTGTCAGCCGGGCGCGGCCGACGTCGAAGGCGGTGGCATCCATGTGCAATGGCTCCAGGATTTGCCTGCGCAGGTACGTCTCGTAGTCTAGGCCGCTTTTTTTTTCGATGAGTGCGGCCAGAACCACGTAGCCGATGTTCGAATACGCGGAGCGACTGCCCGGTGTGAACTGCAATTCGTTGTAGTTCGATAACTTATCTTTAACAAAACTTAGCTGATCCAGGCCGCGGCCGCCGCGGGCCGCGCGGTCTTCGGTGTAGTGGATCCAGCCGATGATCTCCGGACCGGTGTTCGGCAGGCCCGAGGAATGTTGCAGGAGTTGGCGGATCGTCACGGACGCGTGCCGCGGATTTTTGTCGTCGACGATGGTGCCGAAGAACGGCAGGTGTTTCGCCACCGGGTCGTCGAGATCCAGGGCTCCGCTTTCCGCGAGTTGCAACACGGCCACGGCGGTAAAGGGTTTCGTTACGGACCACCATTGCGAGGCGGCGTCGATGTGCATGGGCGTGTTGCGCGGCCCGTCGGCGAGTCCGGCGGCGTGGCTGTAGACGATGCCTTTGCGTCGAGCGGCAATGAATGTGAGCCCCGGCGGTTCTCCGGTCGCGGTAAGATCATTCAAGAACTTCGTGAACTCCGCCGGAGTGCGCAACGAAGCGGGCACGTCCATGGCCGGCGGGAGGACGGCACAGCCCGCGAAGAGCAACAGGCCGCACGAGAAACACACAGTGATTCGGTTCATGGGAGGATCATAACCGATCCACGGGAGTCGTAGTCCTGGCTTCGGAAGTTCGGACTCGTTTTAGTGATCGCTTGCGGTACTCCGCCGGTGTGATCCCGCTTATTTCTTTGAACACGGAGTGGAACGAGGACTTCGACTGAAAACCCGCTTCGAAGGCGATGCGCAGGATCGAGTACTCCGCGAAGGCCGTATCAGCCAGCAGGCGCCGGGCTTCTTCGATGCGGTAGCCGTTGACGAAGGCAAAGAAGTTCTTTCCGTAGCGCCGGTTGATGAAACGCGACAAACGGTGGATGGGAACGCCGAGCGCGTTCGAAAGATCCTGAATCGTCAGATCATCCTGACGCCAGGAACCTTCGCGCATGTACGCTTCCAGGCGTTCTGCCAGGTCGCGATCCGCGGTGGGATCCGGAACATCGTCCGGCGCGGATGCCGTCGTCGCCTTAAGTTCGGGGGCGTCGTCCCTGGCAGCAAAGGCGCCGCGGTAACCGACAGCGAAGACCCAGAAAGCGACCAGGACGTAGAGTGACTGATCAAAGAGCGGCCGGCCGACAATCAACGCGCCGCTGCGGAGCAACAGCGCCGCCGTCCAGATCGCGGCGTTGATGGCCAGGGCCACGCCCGGCCAGACGTCACGACGGGAGTAGTAGGCCTCGCGCCGACGCCGACGTTCACGGAGAGGGATTGCGATCGCCGCGATGGTGTACGCCAGTCCCGCGGCGATGATCGTGAAGTCCAGGATCGCAAATACCGGCGCTTCGCCGCGGAGGTAATTTGCAAACAGTGCGGCCTTATGATCGGCACTCCTCAGAAAAAACGGGGACTGATAGATTTTGAGTCCGATGAACGGCAGCGTATGGATCACGTCGATCGGACGCAGGCCGCCTCCGCCGGCGAGGGCGCGCACGTAGAAGTAGAGCATCGGCCCGTGCAAGATCGGCAGGCCGTAACGGATGCCGATGAGATGCGGAAACATGAGGACCAGGCCTTCCGTGTACAGGATGGTGCTACTGAGATCGACGGCGAGCAGGACGAGCCAGGCGGCCAGGATGCGGTTGGCGGATTGGTTGCCGGCATTGCGTCGGAACAAGAGAGCGAGCGCCAGGATCAGCGAATGGACGGCGGCGAGCTGGAGGATGATGGTGGTGGGGGACATGATACCGTGGTGACGATGTCCGATTGCCTGATGGGATCTTACAACTCTTTGCGCCAGGGATCGGAAGGGTCGCGCGTAGCGCGAGTCTCGCCGCAGGCGAGACCGGAGCCCTGGAGAGCCCGACCGCCGCCGCAGGCGGCGGGGGCGCCCAAAAAAGGATTTTTGCTAACTCTTCGTGATCTATAGTTAATTATTTTCCTCGCGCGTGCACCTTCTGCAAAGCATTCACCGAAAACTTATTATCCCGCATGGTTCGCAGGCCGTTCGTCAACGCCACCGCGCCGGCTGTCGTCGTGACCACCATGACCTGGTGGCGCGTGGCCTCCTGGCGAATCTGAAAGGCGTCGTCGCGCGTACGGCGCGAGTCCGGAATGTTCACGACGATCTGAATTTCCCCGTCGCGGATGCGTTTCACGGCGTTCGGCGTTTCGCTGTCGTCCTTCGTTTCGCTGAGCTTCGGTACGCGCACAATGCCGTTCACGCCGTGTTTCTCCAGGAAGTCGGCGGTGCCGCTTGTGCAATAGAGGGTGTAGCCCATGTCCGCGAGGGTCGCCGCCTGTTCGGAAAGCTGGGTCTTCGCGTCGTCGGTGACCGAAAAGAAGATGCCGCCCCGGTCCGGCAGTTTGTCGCCGGCCCCGATGACCGCCTTGATGTAAGCCTCGCCGGGAGTCTCGGCCAGGCCCATGACCTCGCCGGTGCTCTTCATTTCCGGACCGAGGATGATGTCCGCGCCAGGGAATCTCAGGAACGGCAGCACCGCTTCTTTTACGGAAATGTAGTCGGGCACGCCGTCGTATTTGTCGTACTTCGCGAAGTCGATGCCGAGATCTTTGAGCTTCTTGCCCCACATCACCTGAGTCGCGAGCTTTGCCATGGGCAGGCCGATGGATTTCGAAACGAACGGCACGGTACGTGACGCGCGCGGATTCACTTCGATGACGTACAGATTGTTGCGTTGAATGGCGAACTGAATGTTCAGCAGGCCGACGACGTTCATCTCGATGGCGATCTTTTGCGTGGCCTCTTTGATCTCTTCGACCATCTTCGGCACGATGCCGATGGGCGGCAGCATGCACGCCGAGTCACCGGAGTGCACGCCGGCTTCTTCGATGTGTTGCATGATGCCGGCGACGAAGACGTCCGTGCCGTCCGAAAGACCGTCCACGTCGATCTCCACGGCTTCTTCGAGGAAACGATCGATGAGGATCGGGTGTTCGGGTGATATGTTCTCGGATTTTTTGAGATAATCGCGCAGGTCGTCACGGTCATGGACCAAAGCCATGCCGCGTCCGCCGAGGACGTAGCTGGGCCGCACCAGGCAGGGATAACCGATGCGCTCGACGACTTCTTCGGCCTCACTCAGTGTATAGGCGAAGCCGTTCGGCGGCTGACGCAGGCCGAGCTTGTTTAACATTTCCGAAAAACGGTCGCGGTCTTCGGCGCGGTCGATGGCATCGGGAGCGGTGCCCAGGATCGGCACGCCGGCTTTCTCCAGGCCGTTCGCGAGTTTGAGCGGGGTCTGTCCACCGAACGACAGGATGACGCCGTCGGGTTTTTCGTTTTCGCAGATGTGCAGAACGTCTTCAAGGGTCAGCGGTTCGAAGTAGAGTTTGTCCGATGTGTCGTAGTCGGTGGAGACGGTTTCGGGGTTCGAGTTCACCATGATCGATTCCACGCCCATCTCCTGGAGCGCGAACGAGGCGTGACAGCAGCAATAGTCGAACTCAATGCCCTGACCGATGCGGTTCGGCCCGCCGCCGAGAATCACGACTTTCTTTTTGTCGTCCACGCGGGACTCGTCTTCATCTTCGTACGTGGAGTAGAGGTACGGGGTATACGCTTCGAACTCGCCGCCGCAGGTGTCGACCGTCTTGTAGACCGGACGCTGGTTTGCGCTTTTGCGTTTGTAAGCGACGCGAGTTTCTTCTTCGCCCAACAGACGGATGATCTCGCCGCGCCGTTTGTGCAGCGGGGTTTCCTCGTCTGCAATGAGCTTCGCGATATCATCACTGCGACGCAGATACGCCAGTTGCCGGTCCGAATAACCGAACTGCTTCATGAGTCGCAGGGTGTGATCGTCCTCGGGACAGCCCTTCTCGCGGTACTCCTTCTCGATGAGCACCAGGTCGCGAAACTGGCGCAGAAACCAGGGATCAATCGCGGTGAGTTCGTAGACGCGTTCCACGGTGAAACCACTCGACGGGTCTTCGACGCCGGCGGCCAGGGCCGTCTTTACGTCGAACATGCGCTCGGGGTTCGGCCGTTCCAGGCTGGCGATGAGGTTTTCGTAGAGTTTTTGTTTGCCGTGTTCTTTGATGAGTTCGTAGCGATCGAACAACTCCTGCAAGAAGCCGTCCGAGCCGAAGCCCTGGCGCGAAATCTCCAGCGAACGACAGGCCTTTTGAAAGGATTCTTTGAACGTGCGGCCGATGGACATGGCCTCGCCGACGCTTTTCATCATACTGCCGAGCGTGTTGTCCGAACCGGGAAACTTCTCGAACGTGAAGCGCGGCATCTTGGTGACCACGTAGTCGATGGTCGGCTCGAAGGAGGCCGGCGTTTCGCGCGTGATGTCGTTGCGGATTTCGTCGAGGGTGTAGCCCACGGCGAGCAGGGCGGCGATCTTCGCGATGGGAAAACCCGTCGCCTTACTGGCCAGGGCCGACGACCGCGAGACGCGCGGGTTCATCTCGATGACGATCATGTCGCCGTTCTTCGGATTCACCGCGAACTGCACGTTGGAACCCCCCGTGTCCACGCCGATCTCGCGGATGATGGCGATGGCGGCGTCGCGCATTTCCTGATACTGGCGATCACTCAGGGTCTGCTGCGGGGCGACGGTGATGGAGTCACCGGTGTGCACGCCCATGGGATCGATGTTTTCGATGGAACAAATGATGACCACGTTGTCCGCGGTGTCCCGCATGACTTCGAGTTCGTACTCCTTCCAGCCGAGAGCGCTTTCTTCGAGCAGGATCTGGTGCGTCGGCGAAAGGCGAATGCCGTTCAGGACAATGTTCTCGAAGTCTTCTTCGGTAAAGGCGATGCCGCCGCCGGTACCGCCGAGCGTAAACGACGGCCGCACGATCAACGGCAGGCCCACGCGTTTCTTGAACTCGATGGCCTCCTGGATGGAGCCGCACAGTTCGGACTGCGGCAACCGCATGCCGATCTTCTGCATGGCGGCCTTGAACTCTTTGCGCGACTCCGCCTTGTTGATGGCTTCGACGTTCGCGCCGATCAGCTTCACGTCGTTCTTCTTGAAGTAGCCCATGTCGTGGAGCGACATCATTAAGTTCAGCGCGGTCTGTCCGCCCACCGTCGGTAGAATCGCGTCCGGCTTTTCTTCTTCGATCACGCGGATGAGCGTCTCCGGCGTCAGCGGTTCGATGTAGGTGGCGTCGGCCATTTCCGGGTCGGTCATGATCGTCGCCGGATTGCTGTTCACGAGAATGGTGCGGTAACCTTCCGCGCGGAGTGCCTTACAGGCCTGGGTGCCGCTGTAGTCGAATTCGCAGGCCTGTCCAATGACGATGGGCCCGCTGCCGGGGATGAGGATGGATTTGATATCGGTGCGTTTGGGCATAATAGGTAATGGTAGAATTTTTCAGCAGGGATGTCTGTCCAGTGAAATGGGCGGGCGGATGGGTGTTCCGTTGCCTGAAAAATAGGCAGATTGCGGTTAGAAGGCAAGGGGATTGGCTCCGAGGACGCCGAGCGGAAGATGGGGAGGGTGGCGAATTTTGCACGCGCGCGTGCGAAATTGGGCGAGTGGGTTATGGGGTGGCGAAGATGTCGGCGATGTCTACGGCGAGCTCCGGCAATACGGTCGATTCGATCAACCCACGCTCGCGCAATTCCCGGGCTGCTTTGAATTGCCCGTCTTGCAATCGCAGAATCCGCAGCGTTCGTTCCGCGGGATCGACGATCCAGTACTCGCGCACGCCGTACTGCTCGTAGCGAGCCTGTTTCTTTCCGAGATCGTAGTGCGCATTCGATGGCGATAGCACCTCAACCACCAGGTCCGGCGCGCCCTCGATCTTGACCGCGCCGATGATGCTCCGGCGTTCTTCAGAAATAAAAATCACGTCCGGCTGGTAGGTGTTCGTCTCGGAGAGATATACGTCGATGGGAGAGATGAATACGTCTCCGCCGCCGACCTCCTTCAGGTGGGCCTTGATCTGCCAGTAGATTTCTCCGGCAATGCGTTGATGATGCGGCGTGGGCGAGGGACTCATAACCAGATCTCCGTCGATGAGCTGATATGCCGCGCCGTCATCTAATCGAGCGTAGTCTGCATAAGTCCGGGGTGTCTTCGTTTCCGGCGGCATGGCTGCATTGTAGCACAGGGGCGAACCGAGTCAAGCCAGGTGGTCGCACTAAATACAAAAATTCCCCATCGCACCGTCGAAAAAGTGTACACCAAAATGTCATGACAGCGTTCGCGCGATGCCCATGCTGTCGCCTGCATGCACGCCTTTCTGTATGTGACCCTGCCGGCGATTTGCCTGCTCATTGTCTTCGCGGCCGGTGAACTCGCGGTTCGTAACATACGTCGGCAAAACGTCTGGCTTGCGCTGATCTTCCTTGCCTACGCCCTCGTATTGCTGCGCGCCTTTCTATTGTTCTCCGGCTGGATGCCGGCGGTACCTCTGTTGTACGAATCCACGCTGCCGGTAAATTTCTGGATCGGCCCGCTGATCTACATCTATCTGCGCGAGGCTTTGGGTTTGCATCGCGCCGCGCATTCATCGCTGACGAATCTGCGTGAAATCCTGCCGCACTTCGTTCCCGGCGTGCTGGTCTTCGTGTTGACGATCCCCAACGTGATGCAGCCCGGCGCGAGTACGATCGAACGCATCGCCGTTGCCGGGGCGTTCTTTGACGGCGCGGCACATGGTTTGTTTTCGGATCCGTACCTGCTCCTGACCCCGCTCGCGCTCATCCATGTTGCGATCTACCTGGCCTTGCTCGTGCGTTCGATGCTACTGCTGTTGAATCTGGAAACGCTGCGCCGCCAGGCAACGGTGCGCGCCTTTCTGTCCATGACCGCCCTGGCATTGATCAGCACGGGCTGCGCCTTCGCGGGCATACTCTTCGCGCAACGAGAGCTGGTGGAGTTCGCCATCGGTCTGCTCGCGCTGGTGGTGCCGTTGCTGTATGTTTATCAGAAGCGCTATCCGGATCTCTTTGACGTGCTGGAGGGGCTCCTGCGTACGGAGCGCGAAAAGCGGGCGCGCTATCTGCAATCGCAGTTGGCCGGCGTGGATCTGACGAAACTGGAGCGACGGCTGACGGAGTTGATGGATGCGGAACACGTGTATCGCCGGGACGATCTCACGCTGCCGGCTCTCGCGGAGTTGCTGGATACGACGCCGCATCGATTGTCGGAGTACCTGAACAGGATCCGGCAGATGAGCTTCTCCGAGTACGTGAATCGCCGTCGGGTGCAGGCGGCCCAGGTCCTGCTCCTGGCGGAGCGGGATCGCACCGTGCTCTCGATTGCGTTCGAGGTCGGCTTCAATTCCAAATCCGCTTTTAACAAAGCTTTCGTTCGATTCACGGGAGACAACCCGGCGCAGTTCCGAAACCAGGGAGTGAATTCATGAGGCGCGCGCAATTTTTTTGGGCTCACTTTATAAGTCCGGTCGATCGAGCCGGACGAAGCCGTTAAGATATCGTCATGAAAACAGCCATTCGCATTCTCACGGTCGATTCCCTGGCCGGCCTGGCAGTGGGCGTCCTGACCCTGGCGCTTACGCCGTTGCTCACCGGGCCGTTCTTTCAGTGGCCGATCGAATACGTCTTTTTCATCGGCGGGGCCAACGTCCTGTACGGTTGCTACTCCGGTCTGCTGGTGTTGAGCCGGCGTCGCCTCGGTCGCGTCCCGGTGGCCGGCGTAATTCTGTTGATCATCGCCAACAGCGTCTGGGCCGGGCAGTGCTTCGCGCAGATCTGGTGGCTGTCCCACGGTAAACCGCCGATTCTGCTGCTCGTGCACATGGGCCTGGAGGCGCTGTTCGTGCTCGGCCTGGCGTTCGTTGAGGCACGGGATGTACTGCCGGCGGTGGGCGAGCGGAACTGATTCGCCGGATCCGCTAAAAATTCTCGACGCTATCGCGGCCAGACAGGACACCCGAATTCCATGAAGGTCGTGCGCCGTGTGCTGTTGATCCTTGTGCTGACCCCGCTGCTGTTGTTCGGCGGTTATCTCATCTACGCGCAAACGCTCATCGGCGTGCATCCGAAAACAGTCGCGTACTATCAAAAATTATCCGGGGAACTCCGTCGTCGCAGGCACTCGCCGAACTACTTCATCTTAACCACGATCCGCCCGCGTTGGTTGAACGAGCTGCTGCGTCCTTTCGGCGCGGCACCGTTCAGCCGGCACGTGCACGCGGAAGCCGTGGACCTCATCGTCCTGGATGTGAACGGCGACTGGTCGGCCGATGCGAAAGACGTCGACATCGTCTACGATGTTTTGAATCGCGTGATCGTGCGCGACGGCGGCGGGGTGGGGACCTACAAGGGCGAGCCCTTATTTTTGCAATACCAGATGATTCACTTCGATTGCCGCGGGCATCGGGCGCGGTGGCACCGCTGAGGCCCGCGGCAACGTTCAAATTATCTTCGTCTGTTCGATGAACCAACCACGCGCGGCGGTGGTGACGGCTTTCTGGACCGTCTTCCATTCGAGGCCGCTCGCTTCGAGTTCGGCGCCCGATTCTTTCTGAACGTCCTGTGTGAAGGCAGCCAGAAAACGACCGGTGTTGCGCGGATCGTAGACCGCATCGCAGCTTTCCGTCGCGATCTGTTCGAGGCGGTTCGGCGTGACGAACAAGTCCACGAACTCAGCGATGTTGCGCGCCGTTTCCGGATCCACCGTCGCCGGCGCTTTGCTGCGTACGACCTGATGTTTCTCGCCCTTGGCCTTGAACATGTACTGCCCAAGCATCTCGCGATCGATGGTTTGCGCATCGCCGGCGAGGCCGACCGGAAAATAGACCAGGCCTTCGCCGGTTCCTGCAACACCGAAGCGTGCTTTCACAAACGGATCGCATGCTTCCACGGCGCTCACGCGGGCGTTGATGGCGTCCACGGCCGCGCGCATTTGACCTGGATTCGTCCAGTCGATGTCCACGTCGGGTTCGTCCCACGGCAGGATGTGTACTCCCGGAAGTGGACCGAGGCGTTCTGCGATCCACTCCGGTCCCATGTAGACGTCTTCGCCGATTTGTATGGAAAAGACCGCGAAGATTTTTTCGGGAATGTCGCAGATGGCAGCGCCTTTCTGGATTCCCGGCCCGCACCATTCGCCGAAGACCGTCATCGTCACACCGGTGGGAACCGTGGCCGCGAGCGTCTGCCAGCCGGCGTTGTTTTCCTGAAGCCACCGCGCGAAACCCGCGTTGTCGTTTTCGACGGACAGTACTGACGTGCGGCTCTGGGGCGAGACCACGCCGTCGCACAGGCTGATGCCCGCGTTCGTCCCGTGGAGTTTTACTTTCGGCCGGTAGCGGATCGGACCGTTGTGTGCGACCGTGGTCGGTCCCACGCGTTCCGCGTAGATCTCCACCGCTCGCCGCACATGGCTGAAGCTCTCAATCGACGGCCATTTGATGTGATTCATGTTTCGTTCCTCTAACTTGATGGGTACGCAAAAAGGGCGGGCCTCCGTTCTTCCGGATGGACCCGCCCCCTGCACGTCTTCCCAACGATGCGTACGGTCAGGGCCCGTCCCGGCTCCCCGTTACCCATGCGGCGCAAGGCCGTGCGTCGTTGTAAAGATGCGTATTCATTGCGTGTGTTGGATGGATTGGACGAAGGAAAGTTGCATTTTGTTACGTTTTTCAGGTGTTGGCGGTCCGTAAAATGCAAATCACTAATTGAATATAAAATTATATTAGTTTGGGCGTTCCCCTCCGCTTCGCTCCGGGTCGGGCTTTCCGGGGCTCCGCTTCGCTGCGGTCTCAGCCGAAGACGGCTGAGACTGGGCCTTCGGCCCACCCCTCCAATCCCTAACGCAAGAATTGAGAGTTCGCGGCCGTCGTATTCTTTCCCACATCCTGCAAAAAACTTGACGCATGCGTCACTTTTTTTAAGATGCGGCCCTGAGGCCCTCCATGAACCAGAGCAAACGCAACCCGTCCGTCGTGATCGTGGGAGCCGGTATGACCGGCATCCTCATGGCCATTCGCATGCGCGAGGCCGGCATTCACGACGTCGTCATCCTGGAAAAAAAAGAAAAGATCGGCGGGACCTGGCGAGAGAACACCTATCCCGGCATCGCCTGCGACGTGCCCGCGCATTATTATACCTATCGCTTCGAACTGAACCCGCACTGGTCGAACTTCTTTGCGCCGGGCCGTGAGATTCAGCAGTACTTCGAAGGCGTCGTTGAGAAGTACGGCCTGCATGAGATCATTCATTTGAACGAAGCGGTGACGGCCGCATCTTATAAAGACGGGAAGTGGACCGTGAAGACGAGTCAGCGCAAGACCTACGTCGCCGACTTCTTTATCGCGGCGACGGGCATTCTGCATCATCCGGCCATGCCGAACCTCAAAGGCCTGCAAACTTTCGGCGGGCCCATGTTTCACACGGCGGAGTGGAACCACGACGTGCAGTTCGGTCCCGGCGTGCGGGTGGGGGTGATCGGCAACGGCTCCACGGCAGCGCAGTGCGTGCCGGAACTCGTGAACAGCGGGGCGGAGGTTACGGTATTCATGCGCACGCCGCAGTGGATCGCGTATTTTCCGGACTTTCGTTATCCGCAATGGTTCAAAAATTGGGTGCGTCGATCAAGAATGTTGCTGGCGTTGCAGCGCCGGATCGGTCGCTATACGATGCTCTTTTTTAACGCGGCGACGGCCGGCGTTATGCCTTACAAGAAACTCGTGGAATGGATCTGTAAACTCAGTCTGCGCTTTGGTGTTAAGGATCGCGAGTTGCGCGAACGACTGCGGCCGGACTATCGTGTCGGTTGCAAGCGCGTGGTCATCAACGCCACGTTTTTCCCGGCCATCCAGAAAGAGAACGCGCACATCGTCCAGACCGGCATCGATCGGGTTACGAAGCAGGGCATTGTTACGAAAGACGGCAAGCTGCACGAGCTGGACGTGCTCGTATGTTCCACGGGCTTTCATCCGTTCTACTTTATGCGTCCCATGAACCTGAAGGGCCGCGGCGGCCTTTCCGTCGATACGGCCTGGAAAAAACGCATCGATGTTTACAACTCGGTGCTGTGTCCGCAGTTTCCGAACATGTTTCTCATGCTCGGCCCGTACACGCCCATCAGTAATTTTTCGGTGATTGCCATGTCCGAGTGCCAGGCCGATTACATCATGCAGCTCATCGAGTTGTGGCGCGAGCGTGTCTACGATGCGGTCGAGCCGAAAGTCGAAGCGGTGGAGCGCTTTCGCGAAAAAGTGCGCCAGGGTCTCGCTGGTTCGGCCTGGGCGAGTGGTTGCAGTTCGTGGTACTTAAGCGATAGCGGTGAGCCTCAGGTGTGGCCGTTTACGTGGCGCAAGTACGAACAAGAGTTGGCGCGACCGAAGTTAGAGGACCTGGTGTTGGAGAAGATCCAGGCGAAGCCGCCGCGTAAGAAGGCGGCTTCATCAAAATCGAAGCGGAAGCGGGTGGCCGTGGCGGGGTAGTGGAAGAGAAGAATTTACACCGAGGCCCCGAGACACCGAGGGAAGAATGAGGAATGCGAATTTACACTTAAGTTCAGGTCGTGTTCGACCCTAAAAATCGTTCAATAATCCGCCGAAGCCACCGATTCTCGATGAAAACTCCGGCACCGGCCCATCTGAAAATCGATGGAACACAAGAACGGCTCCGGGTTGATCCGCTGCGAGGTACCGAGCCAGATTTCGTAATGCAAATGCGTACCCGTGGCGCGACCGGTGCGGCCCATGGTGCCGATGCGCTGGCCGCGAAAGACCTGATCGCCGACGCGCACTTCGGTGCGATTCATGTGCGCGAACATGCTGTAATAACCGAAGTCGTGTTTGATGACCACCGCGCGACCGTAGCCGTTGCCGGCGCCGTAGACGCGATGGACTTCACCGGGACCGGTGGCGTAGATCGGTGTGCCCAGGGGGCCGGAGGTATCGAAGCCGGTGTGGAACTCGAAGCCCTGTTTCGTGAGCGGGTTCACACGAACGCCGTAGCGCGACGTATCGTGCAGGCCGCCGAAGTTGCGAAAGGGACGGCCCAGGGGCATTTCGGTGTACACGCCGAGGCCGTCTTCTAAAGATTCCGTAAGGGCTGCCAGCAGCGGCGTGTGGCCGTCGAGCAGATACTGCGTGGTGCGCAGGGCGTAGACGGGCGGTAGATACTCGGAAATGCCCATCTCCGGATCCTCGATGCTTTCGCGGAGCAGCATGAGTTGCGCGCGATCCACCATGGCGGATTCCGTCGGCAAAACACCCAGCTCGTACTCCGGAACGCCCAGGACTTCCGAGATGCCGAACAGGCGTTCCCGCAGGTCGCGCTTCATCGCGCGGGTTTCGTTGACGCTGCGGGTGAGTTCTAACGCGCGCTGGAAGTTATCGCCGTAGCGCGTTTGGAGGCGATTGATTTCCTGCACATGCAGGCGCTTCAGATAAAAACCGTAGAAAGCCAGGAAGACCGCCAGGGCCAGCGTGCCCGCCAGAAAGACGATCATGAACCAGTTCAACTGGAGGGAGAACATCTTTTCCTGGCCATGGGGAATGACCATGATGGTGAGACGCTCTTCGCCTTTCTTACGAAACTTGAGGGCGAGACTTTCGTAGAATTCCCGCAGCTTTTCGATGAGACGGTCCATGCCGGGCGGAGTGCCCACACTCGATGGCAAGTTCCCCCTGTCAAATGCTATATTTTTATTTACCGGATGAGCCGCAGGCGAAACACGTCCTTATGTCCGGCAAAGATTCGCAGAAGAAATCGAACCAGAAAGCCCCCCCGCAAAATCCTGAAGAAGATCTGTCGCCTTCGGACATCTACGAAATGCGCCTGCGCAAGCTGGCCGTTTTACAGGAGTCCGGCAAGGACCCCTACATGCAGGAGTTCCAGCCGGAGATCGGTGCCGCGGATTTGCTCCAGGTTCCCGAGGCCGAGTTCTCCGAGGAAACCACATTTGCCGTGGCCGGTCGCATTCGTTCGAAGCGGCTCATGGGCAAGGCCGGATTCTTCGACCTGGAAGATGCGAGCGGCCGCATTCAGCTCTACGGCAGCAAGAAGGATCTCGGTGACGACTACGAACTCTTCACCGGCCTGGACCTCGGCGACGTCGTCGGCGTGCGCGGCTTCTTATTCGTAACGAAGACCGGCCAGACCACGCTGCATCTCAAAGCAATCATCCTGCTCGCGAAGTGCCTGCGCCCGCTGCCCGCCGTCAAAGAGGCGGACGGCAAGGTCTTCGACGCCTTCGCCGACAAAGAGCAACGCTATCGCCAGCGCTACGTCGATCTCATCGTCAATCCTCACGTGCGCGATACGTTCGTTCTGCGTTCGCGTATCGTCCAGACCATGCGCCAGACGTTGACGGAGCGCGACTTTCTCGAAGTAGAAACGCCCATGATGCATCCCATCCCGGGCGGGGCCGCGGCCCGGCCGTTCATCACGCATCACAACACACTGGACATGGATCTGTATCTGCGCATCGCGCCGGAGTTGTATCTCAAACGACTCATCGTCGGCGGTTTTCCGAAGGTGTTCGAAATCAACCGAAACTTCCGGAACGAGGGCATCAGCTTCAAGCACAACCCCGAGTTCACCATGCTCGAACTCTACGAAGCCTACGGCAACATGAGCACCATGCTGGCGCTCTGCGAAGAGCTGATCGCGGGAACGGCGCAGAAGCTACTCGGTGACTATAAGATTCCGTACGGCGATGACACCATCGATCTCACGCCGCCCTGGACACGCCTGCCGTACCTCGAAGCCATTGAAAAGTACTCCGGCGTGAAACTCGAAGAGGGCATGGCCGTGGACGCGGCGCGCTCCGCCGCGGAAAAGGCCGGCCTCAAGCAAGACGCTCTCGCCGACTGCGACTCCGTCTGGAAAGTCGCGGAGCTGTTGTTCGACGAAAAGGTGGAGCACCATCTCGTACAACCGGTGTTTATTACGGACTTTCCGCTGGAGCTATCGCCGCTCGCGAAGGCGTATCCGGATCGCCCGGAAGTCGTGCAACGCTTCGAGCCGTACATCTGCGGCCGCGAGATGGGCAACGCCTTCAGCGAGTTGAACGATCCTCTGGATCAGAAGCGACGCTTCGAAGCGCAGGTGAAAGAGCGCGAGGCGGGCAACGCGGAGGGCGGTTACATGGACCTGGACTACGTCCGGGCCCTCGAATACGGCATGCCGCCGACCGGAGGTATGGGCATCGGCATCGATCGGTTGGTCATGTTGCTCACGAATTCACATAGCATTCGCGATACGATCCTCTTTCCCTTGCTCCGGGCGGAGGGTTGAAGTATCTTGTTGTAACTCCGAGGACCGAGGGGCCGAGGTTTTTTGGGGAGGGTTGGGCTCGTTGATCGTTGGTCAGCTATGCGATTCGGTTTGTTTAAGAATCTTCTCCCGCCTTGAATCTCGTACCCTCGGTCCTCGGAGTTAAAAAATCCTCACGGACCCTCCATGCACGACATTCCACTCCTCAAAGAACTCATCGTCATTCTCGTAATCGTCATTCCGGCGATCTTAGTGGGCATGCGCCTGCGTATTCCGTCCATCGTCGTCTTCTTGATCGTCGGCGGCGTGTTGGGCCCGTCGGCTTTCGGACTCGTGGAAAGCCGGCACGAGGTGGAGTTGCTCGCCGAGATCGGCGTGGTGTTGTTGCTGTTTACCATCGGTCTTGAGTTTTCCCTCGAAAAACTCGGGCGCCTCAAGTTCCTGGTGCTCTTCGCCGGCGGCGGCCAGG
The DNA here is from genome assembly GCA_965227295.1 of Leptonemataceae bacterium. Taxonomy (GTDB): domain Bacteria; phylum Spirochaetota; class Leptospiria; order Leptospirales; family Leptonemataceae; genus JANSYA01. Next base: position 3,971,148 of record OZ245742.1, read on the forward strand.
TGGGACTCACGATCCTGGTGGTCTGGTCCACCGCGATGTACGGCGGCGTGAGCTTCGAGCGGGCCATGGTTCTCGGCTTTCTTGTGGCGCTCTCGTCGACAGTGATCGTGCTCAAGACCCTCGGTGCCCGCGGCGAAGTGGACACGCCCGAGGGCCGCGTGTCGCTGAGTATTCTGCTCTTTCAGGATTTGATGATCGTGCCCATGATGCTGATCCTGCCGTTGCTCGCGGCCGGTGCCGACGGCGGCGGTGTGGACCTGGGCAGCCTCACCGCGACGATCGGCGTGGCCTTCGGCGGCGTCGTGTTCATTCTCGTGGGCGCGTATTTGGTCGTGCCGTACCTGTTAAAATTCACGGCGAGCGCCAACAATCGTGAACTCTTTTTGCTGACGGTCATTTTCATCGTCTTCGGCACGGCCTACATCGCGACGTACTTCGGATTGTCGCTCGCCCTGGGCGCGTTCCTGGCCGGGCTCATCGTCTCGGAGTCCGACTACGCGGATCAGGTAGTGGCGGACGTGCTGCCCATGCGCGATGCGTTGTCGTCGTTGTTTTTCATCGCGATGGGCATGTTTCTCGACGTGGACTTCTTGCGGGAGAATTACGCGCAGGTGCTGGGCGCCGCGGCGATCATTCTCCTGCTCAAGGGCGCCATCATCACCTTCGTCGTCTATGCCATGTCCTATCCCTTGCGTCTCGCCATCGTCAGCGGTTTGATCCTCGGGCAGATCGGTGAGTTCAGTTTCATTCTGGCACTGAGTGCCAACGAATACAGGTTAATCGCCGAGCAGGACTACCAGCTCTTTCTTTCGGCCAGCGTGGCCACGATGATGCTCGCGCCCTTCCTCATTCGTTACGCCGGGCGCTTCGGTTTTTTACTGGAAGATCGACTCGGCCTGGAACGTCTCTCTCAACCGTTTGTACAACTGCGGCGCATCCTGTCCCGCGAGCGGACAGAGGAGACCGGCGTCCGCGAAGCCGGGGCCGACGCCGCTCCGGAATCGGCGTCGCCGGCAAAGACGAAGGCGAAGACGGAGAAATCCGATGCGCTCTCGGGTCACGTCATCATCGTGGGTTTCGGCAAGTCCGGCCAGCAGCTAAGCCAGGTCCTCGGGCGCGTGGGCATTAAGTTTGTCGTGTGTGAGATCGACCACCGGCGCTTTCGTCTGGCCCGGGAACAGGACAGCCCGGCCATCTACGGCGATGCGGCGAGCACCGAGATCCTGCATAAACTCCACGTGCACAGCGCTTCGTCCCTGGTGCTTACCGCCGGGACGCCGGACATCGTCGCGCGCACCGTGCGCGTGGCCCGCAAAGAAAATCCGCGCATACACGTCATTGCACGGACCCGCTACATCGACGACATCGAATCCCTGCGCCTCGCCGGCGTGGATCAGGTGGTGCCGGAGGAAATGGAGACGTCCATCGAGATCTTCTCGTTGGTGCTGCGGCACTATCACATCCCGCGGAATGTCGTCGCCACCCAGATCGCCGTCATCCGCAGCGAGGACTACGGCCCGCTGGTGGGCAACGAGGCAGGTTCCACTCAATCGAAGTTAGAGCAACTCACGCACATTCTTTCGGCCACCGCCACGGAATCCGGCCTGCTCCTGGACGACTCGCCGGCCATCGGCAAAAGCGTCGCCGACACGAACATCTTCGGTGAAACGAATGTGACGATCATTGCCGTGGTTCGTTCGGATCAGAGCGTTGCGCACAATCCGGGCGGCGACTTCGTCTTTGCGGCGGGGGACATCGTGATTATGATCGGCACCCACGCCGACATCGACGCGGCGTTGGGCGTGCTCGGCGGGAAAGTGGTTTCGTGATCCTCTTGCCACAGACGATGATGTGTCTTATTCGCAAGAATCGCTATGGTAGCTGAGTCGCACAACCAGCGTCCGGTGTCGGCAAGGCCCCACTTGTTGGGGCCGCGGCAGTTGGTTCCCCACTGGCAGTATTCTTAACAAAACGAAAATCCACAACTCCTGCGAGCCGTAGCCAAAAGATTCCCTTCACTATGCTGCAACATACTTCATATTCATCCCGGTCAACGCAACGAACCGCAGCTCTTGAACTGCCGGAAAGTTTTTATTCGTTCGAGTACGCCCCGAATCGTGGTGTAAGTTGAGGCCAGTTTGGATTAACACTTTTTTGGGTACAGCTGGTTCCAGCAGATGAACGGAGGTTGTGCCGGGGAACGTGGTAAGGCGCACCGGAACGGCGTCTTCTTCGTAAGAGACGCTACAGTTGCTGAGTCACAAACCGACGTCCGGGTCGAGGCGGACGATCTTAGCAAAACGAAATACCACAACTCCCGCTTCGCTGTAGCCAAATCAACCCCCTCACGATTGCGCAACTTACCTTGTGTGTCTCACGGTAAACGCAACGAACTGCAGCTCTTGAACTACCGGAAACGCCCGGGTAGTTCGCACACGCCCCGAATTGTGGTGTAAGTGGCGGCCAACGTAAAGTAAGTCTTTTGTGGGTACAGCTGGTTCCAGGGGCAAGGCCACGCTTGTCGTGGCCGCGGCAGTTGTTCCCCACCCACGGAGGTTATGCCGGGGAACGTGTTAAGGCGCACCGGAACGGCGTCTTCTTCGCAAGAGACGCTACAGTTGCTGAGTCACAAACCGACGTCCGGGTCGAGGCGGGCGATCTTAGCAAAACGAAATACCACAACTCCTGCGAGCCGTAGCCAAATCAACCCCCTCACGATTGCGCAACTTACCTTGTGTGTCTCACGGTAAACGCAACGAACTGCAGCTCTTGAACTGCCGGAAAGTTTTTATTCGTTCGAGTACGCCCCGAATCGTGGTGTAAGTTGAGGCCAGTTTGGATTAACACTTTTTTGGGTACAGCTGGTTCCAGCAGATGAACGGAGGTTATGCCGGGGGACGTGGTAAGGCGCACCGGAACGGCGTCTTCTTCGTAAAGATCCAGCAAGCGAATCCGCACCCCGTAGTCCCGCTCTATCCGCGGGGCGGAGCGGGTGCGGTTGCGCGTTTACTTTCTAAATAAGTAATGCGTCACTTCCCATTCCTTGCCGCCGCGCGCGCCGAATAGTTCCGCCACCGCCATGTAAAAGATCCGCCAGTAGGCCCACCACTTCGTGGCCTGATCCACTCCGTAGACGTTCTCCAGAATCGGCCGGATCCTCTCGCGATTGGCGTCCATGTTTTCCAGCCACGCTTCCGACGTACGTTGATAATGAACGCCGTCGACGACCCACATCTTTTCGATCTGCAACGGCGGAGCGAAGTGCAGGTACAGATTGCGCGACGGCATGATGCCGCCCGTAAAAAAGTAGCGACCCATCCAATCACTCGGACCTTCGCTTTCGAAAAGATAGGCCTGCTCGCGATGGTTGAATACGTGAATAAAAAGTTTGCCCTTCGGAGCGAGCCAGCTTCGGACCTTTGCAAACAGGGCCTCGTAGTTGCGCATATGTTCGAACATTTCCACGGAGACGATGCGCTGGAACTTCTTCTGCGTTTTGAAGACGTTCATGTCCTTCGTAATGACCTGCACGTTCTTGAGATTGCGTGCCTTGAGTTGTGATTGGATGTACTCGCGCTGGGGTTTTGAGTTGGAGACCGCCGTAATCTTGCTGTTCGGAAAGTTTTCGGCCATAAACAACGTGAGCGAACCCCAGCCGCAGCCCAGTTCCAGAATGGACTGCCCGTTCGTTATCTCCGCGCGATCCACGGTGAGTTCGAGCATGCGCCGCTCGGCGTCGTCCAGGTTCGTGATGTTCGGTTCCCAGTAACACGAGCTGTATTTAAGATGTTTACCCAGGCAAAGTTCGAAGAACGCCGGCGGCAGCTCGTAGTGCTGCTCGTTCGCTTCTTTCGTCGCGTAAGCGATGTCGGACTTGCGCAGTTCTTCGACGAGTTGCATGAACTCGCGTTGTTGTTCTTCGGAAGATTGGGCCGCGAACCGGCGCAGCCGCCCGTTGTTCAACCGGCGGATCCCCAGGCGAATGAGCATGTCGGGCAAGAGATTTTTTTCTAACAGACGATCTAATAGCATGTCAGGATGGAAATAAATGAACCGTCATCGAACCGGCGACGTTTTAGTTTGATTGCATGGCGAAAAGCGAAAGAGCTCCCACGAACGGCGACGAAGCAAAGCTCCCGCTGCGCGCGAAGCTCGGATATGGTACCGCGGAACTCGGCGTCAGCGCCGTGGAGATGCTGATCCAGGTATACCTGCTCAAGTTTTACAACGTCGTCGTCGGCCTCGATGAGATCTGGACGGGCCTGGCCCTGGCCATCGCCGTACTCTGGGACGCGCTGAGCGATCCCATTATGGGCGCCATCTCGGATCGTACGCGGAGCAGGGCCGGCAAGCGTCGGGTCTACTTCATTCCGGGCGCGATTGCGCTGAGTGTTTCGTTTATTCTGATCTTCAACCCGCCGGAGCTGGACTCGCAGCTCTTTAAGTTTCTGTTCCTGCTGGTTACGTATCTCATGGTCAACACCGGCATGACCATCATCGCGGTGCCCCATTCGGCTCTGGGCGGCGAACTCTCCTTTAATCGCGACGAACGCACCGAGGTCTACGGTTCGCGACTCTTCTTCGGCACTGTCGGTCTGCTTGTGGGGACGATCCTGCCCGGCCTGGTCCTGGCGGGCCTCGGCGGCAAAGAAACTCCGGAGAACATCGAGACCTCGCGCAACCTGGCGAGCGTTTACCTGGCCGTCCCCATCTTAGTTACCGCCGTGCTCTCGTACTGGTCCACCGCCGGACGGGAGCGGGCGCATCAGGACGTGGTCGCCGGTGAGGGCGGGGTGGGCGCGTTCTTTGTGTCGCTCTGGCAAATCATCCTTAGCCCGGTGTTCCTGCCGCTGCTTCTGGCCTTCGCCGTAGCCGGCATCGGCCGGGCGCTCAACGCATCGATCGCGCTGTACTACTACGAATATCGCCTGGAGCTGCCGGAGAGCGAAACGGTCTTCAAGATTCTACTGCCGTTCTTCTTTTTTATCATCGCATCGATCCTGCCCTGGGTCTTCGCGTCGAAACGCCTCGGTAAAAAATGGCCGGCCTTTTCGGGAATTTTCGGCCTCGGTCTCATGACCTGCATCGTCTACCCGCTCTTTCCGCCCGGCGATGCGACGTGGCCGTTGATCGCGGCGTTCATCGGCGGCATGCTCGGCGGCGCCCTCGTCCTGTTGGAATCCCTCGTCGCCGACATCGTGGACTACGACGAACTCAAGACCGGCCAGAACCGGGAGGGACTCTACTTCGGCGCCTGGCGGATGAGTACGAAGGTCTCCCGGGCGGTGGGCATTCTCTTCGCGGTGGCGCTGTTGAGTTTGATCGGCTTTGAACGCGAGGCCGCGGAGCAAAGCGCGGGCACGCTCACCGGTCTCGCGCTTATCTTCGGTCCGGGGGTGGGGCTGCTGTTTATTGCGGGGGCCTTGCTGTTTGCGCTCATGCCGCTCACCGATCGGAAGCACATGCAGGTGCAGCGGATTCTGCGCCGGCGACGGAATCGAAATTCCGCAATGCATCGGACTTGAACGGTGTTCGACATGGAATCCGGAACGTCTCATCTTGCAAGAAAAAGATTGGACGATGGTCGGATTCTGTCGTAACCTGAGCATAGGTCCGAAATCCATATGAAGTTCCTCATCAAAGATTTAAGCCGAATGACAAACTTTTCTCCGGCGCGCATTCGCAAGTGGCAGGAACGATATCGTATTTTTGAACCGACCCAGGGGAGCAACGGCTATTGGTACTACACCAACGAGGACTATCTCGTTTTGCGGAGTATCCAGCAGCGTCTGGCCCTGGGTCAGAAGCTCTCCCACGTCATGTCTCTGGGGCGCGAGCATCTGCTGAACAACCTCATCAACGACGAGTTCTCCGAGGAAGAATGGAAATTGATCCAATGGATCAAGGATTCCAGCTACAAGGACCTCGGAAAATACGTCGAAGAGAAACGCGACAGCGGTGGTCTGGCCTACACCGCGTGGATTCGCACCGTGCTGCAGCCGCTGGTATTGATGACCGGCCGGGCCTGGGAGACCGGTTTTCTTTCCGTAACGGAAGAACATGCGTTCAGTCGCTGGTTCCAGGGTTTCGTACAGAACAGCATCCGTGAAGTTGCCGGGCCGGAGAAGATCGACTGGCTGGTCGTCACCTTTCCCGGTGATGAACACGAACTGGGCGCACTCATGCACGCCGCTTTGTTGCAAAGTCGTAACAAAGGCGTCCGCTTCGCCGGGCACCTTCCGAAAGAAGAACTGTTGCGTGAGATTCGCGAGGGCGAGTATCGCAACGTAAGCATCTCCTGCGTACTACCCCAGGCGAAGGATAAAATCGAAGCGCTGCGTCGCGATATCAAGGGCGTTGATGATAGTTTGCGAGTTTATTTCGGCGGCTACATGTTCAGCGACAGGGATCGAAGCCAGGTCACCGCTTCAAACGGCGGGCATTCCGGGGCGACGAATCTCGAACGCAAGGCCGCAGCGAAAGAAAGCTTAAGTGTACGCGAAGCCGTAAATTGATACCCTCCGCGTTTTTCGCGCGACGTTGAAAAAAGTAACCACCGTTTCGCCGCGAACTTCGTATCCTTAAATATGCAATCGCTGGCAATTATCGGCAGCGGGATTTCAGGTCTCGGCGCCGCTTATTATCTTCGCAACGACTTTCGCATCGACGTCTTCGAGAAGAACGACTACGTCGGCGGACACACCAACACCGTTACCGTAGAAGATGCGGGGCGGCCCATGCCGGTGGACACGGGCTTCATCGTTTACAACGAAACTACGTATCCGAACCTCACGCGGCTCTTCGCCGAACTCGACGTCGCCACCCACCGTTCGGACATGTCTTTCGGCATGTTTAATCACGACACCGGCCTGCAATTCAGCGGCCAGGGATTGAACACGCTCTTCGCGCAACGCCGTAACCTCCTGCGACCGAAGTACTGGAAGTTTCTCATGCAGGCCAATCGTTTCAACAACGAAGCACCGCTGCACCTGGAGCAGGGCCTGGCCGACGCGCCGCTCTTCGATTATCTGAAAGCGCAGGGTTACGACGACTACTTCATCTTTAACTTCATTGTGCCCATGGGCTCGGCGGTATGGTCGACACCCGTGGATCGCATGCTGGAGTTTCCGGCGGCGGCGTTGATTCGTTTTTTTCACAATCACGGTTTTCTCGGCATGAGTACGCAATTGCCGTGGCGCACGGTGACGAACGGCTCGCACTCGTACGTGCGCAAGATTCTCGATCACCTGGACGAAGCCGGCGCGACGGTGCGCACGGGGGAAGGCGTCCTCGGCGTGCGTCGCGATCCCCGCGGCCCGGGTGTGATCGTGCGTACGAAACACGGTGAGTATGCCTGCGATCGCGTGCTCCTGGCCGTGCACGGCGACCAGGCCCTGCGCCTGCTGGAGGATCCCACGCCGGAAGAGAGCGAACTACTGGCGGCCTACAAATACGAGGCGAACCGCGCCGTGTTGCACACGGACGAATCCGTCATGCCGCCGCTCCGCAGAATCTGGTCGTCGTGGAACTACAAGTCGCGGCAGAGCGCGGGCGGTTCCACGCAAACCGCCACGGTCTACTGGATGAATCGCCTCCAGGCGCTGCCCACCCGGACGAATTACTTTGTGTCCATCAACGATTTCGAAGACATCGATCCGGCTAAGGTTATACGCAGCATCGATTACGAACATCCGCTGTTTTCCAGCAAGGCCATCGAATACCAGTCGCGCCTGGATGAACTGAACGCGCGCGGTCCGCTGTACTTTGCCGGCAGCTACTTTCGCTACGGATTTCACGAGGACGGCCTCATTTCCGGGCTGCGCGTGGTGGAGAAACTCAGCAGTGAACGCTTTCGTCTCCTCCCTGTATGAGTGCCGGGTCTTCCACCGGCGGTATGTGCGGACCGATCTGCGGTTCGTCCGGCGGATCTTTCTGTTCTGCATCGACCTGGACGAACTTCCGGAGCTGAATCGTCGGCTCCTCTGGTTCGGCCACAACTGTCTGCGCCCGTTTTCGTTTTACGATCAGGATCACTTTGTCTGGCAGAGAGACGGTGGGTTGGGCCGCAGTACGAAAGATCGAGTCATCGAGTACCTGCATGAACGCGGTGCGGACTTTACGGTGGGGCGCGTGCTCCTCGTTACGAATCTGCGGGTATTCGGCTATGTCTTTAACCCGGTGAGCTTCTACTATTGTTACGACGAAACCGGTCGTCTGCGCGCCGTGATTTCGGAAGTGAACAATACCTACCTGGAGCAGAAACCTTTTTTGACCTGGGTGGAGACCGCGGAGGACCTGGAACTCCAGGCTGGCGGTGATATCGAACGCCGGGCTGCGAAGAACTTCTATGTTTCGCCTTTTATTCGGCATGATACCGAGTTCTATTTTAAGTTTGCCGGCCCCGGCGAACTTCTGCGCGTGCGCATCGATTCTTATCTCAAACGCCGGACGATCCTGAAGGCGCAGATCCACGGTCGCCGCCGGGACCTGAATGATCGCAGCCTGCTGCGCATGATGTTCCGCTATCCGTTCATTACGCTGAAGGTCATCGCCTGGATTCATCTCTATGCACTAAAGCTGTATTTACGAAAGCTCTTCGTATTCGATAAAAAACAAAGTGATGAGCGCATTGTCCGGTACGGCGAGAGCGAAGGTGTCGTCTGTGACACAAATGTGCCGGCCAGGCGCGAATATTCCACCCGGGTTCGTCGTGCGCCCCGAAAAAAAGAGCGGGAGCCCGCCGGAGTTTGAATTACCTTCGAACAGAGAAAGGATTGATTATATTTTGATTGATTGGAGCATAAAATGAGTTCAGCCCTGGAGACAAAAGAGGAAGTGCAAATCGAAGCACCGGTTTCCGGTACCGCGCCCCTGGGCGCCGGTCGAGGTGCCCGGCAGGCAGCGCAGCATCGCCCTGGTTTCTATGAGGGCCTGTTTTTCCGTGCGTTGCAGAACATCGAGGACGGCGGACTGGACGTTGTCTTTCCGGACGGCCGCGTCCGCCGTATCGGCCAGGCCGACGCGGCCGAGCCGGCCGTCCTCGAAGTACGGGAACCGGTTTCTTTTTTCCGGCACTCGGTGCTCTTCGGCGAGATAGGATTCGGCGAGGCGTATGTCGAAGGCTGGTGGGATTCCCCGGACGTGCTTGAGGTCATGGCGTTCTTTATGCGCAACTCGGCCCAGGCACCGACCTTTTCCCGCTCGCTGATCAAGGGGCTCTTCATTGCACCGCTCGCGTTCCTGAACCGCATTGCCTATCGTCTGCGGCCGAACACGAAACACATGTCGCGCAGGAACATTTCCGAGCACTACGATCTCTCCAACGAATTTTTCCAGCTCTGGCTCGACGAAAGCATGGCCTACTCCAGCGGGGTCTTCGAGAACGAAGAGAGCACCCTGCACGAGTCTCAACTCGCGAAGTTCAAGATGATCGCGCGCAAGCTGCAATTGAACGATACGGATCACGTCCTGGAAATCGGCTGTGGTTGGGGCGGCTTCGCGGTTTACGCCGCGAAGAACTACGGTTGCCGCGTGACCGGCGTTACGATCTCCCGGGAGCAGTACGACCTGGCCCGCGCGCGGGTAAAGGCCGAGGGCCTGGAAGACCGCATCGATATCCAGTTCTGCGACTATCGCGACATTCAAGGCCGCTACGACAAAATCGTATCTATCGAAATGGTGGAGGCCCTGGGCTATCGATTCCTGGATACCTTCTTTCGACGCTGCAACGAACTGCTCGCCGAAGACGGCATCATGGTGATCCAGTGCATCACCTTCCCGGATCCGTACTACCGGCGTTACATGAACTCCACCGACTTCACGAAGAAACACATCTTTCCGGGGTCGCTTCTGCTTTCGCTGCGAGAGACGATGCAGAGCCTCGGCCGTACCGGAGACCTCTGCGTCTTTAACGTGGAGAGCATCGGCCGACACTACGCGCGCACGCTCCGCGAGTGGCGCCGTAATTTCGAGGCCGCCCTCGATGACGTACGGGCCCTGGGCTTCGACGATCGCTTCATTCGCAAGTGGCGTTACTATCTGCTCTTCTGCGAGTGCGGCTTCGGTCACAACTACATCAACGATTTACAGATTCAGTTCGCCCGGCCGCAGAATCTGAAACTACGCAATTATGTTCACATTCCTCGCTCGTGAGCGGGGAATTACTGGAGGCTACCATGAACACGAACACAAACCGCAAACGCATCCTGATCGTGGCCGTGCTTGTGCTGGGTATTGTCGCATTCAGCGCGCCCGCGTCGGCAATCACCGACAACGGCGTGGTTCGCTATCGCGGCAACGCTTATGATCTCGACACGGGCAAGTTCATCTACTCCGAAAACCATGCGGAGCACTGGTCGAACGGGAAACACATCTACTCCGTCGTGACCTATCGGGACGCGTCCGGCAAGGCGATCGCGCGCAAGCGTATTACGTTTACCGAGAATCCGGTCCAGCCCACGTTTGAGATGAAAGATCTGCGCGACGGCTATGTCGAGGGGGCGAAACGGCTGAGCTCCGACCGATACCGGTTCTACAAAAAATCCAGTGAGAGCGCGCAGTTGCAGGAAGGCGTGGTGCAGGCGTCGCGACCGGCGGTGATCGACGGCGGTTTCGACTATTACATTCGCCGCAATTTCGACAGCCTGGCCGCGGGCAAAGCACATACGGTCAATTTCGCGGTGCCGGCCCGCCTTGCGTATTACAGCTTCCGTGTTTCGAAGGTTAAGGACCTGACAATCGGCGATCGTTCGGCGGTTATGTTTCAATTCGCACCGCAAAATTTTATTCTGCGGCAGTTGGTGAAGCCGCTCTACGTCAGCTACGATCGCGAGACGAAGCGCCTGCTGGTCTATTCCGGTTACACGAATATCGATGACGGATCCGGAAGCAGTAACTATGAGGCGCGTATTGTTTTTGATTATCCGGCGGCGATAGCCGGCCGGTGAAAGTGTGCTGAGTGTAAACGGCGCGCTCGTTTTCGGGCGAGCGCGCCGCTTTTTTTATTCTTCGAACAACTTCCGATAACTGCCGTAACCGGCCTTCTCCAGGTCCTCTCTTCCGATAAAGCGCAACGAAGCCGAGTTGATGCAGTAGCGCAGATACGTCGGCGGCGGTCCGTCTTCGAATACGTGACCCAGGTGCGAGTCCGCGTGCTTGCTGCGCACTTCCACGCGAACCATGCCGTGGGACGTATCGGTCTTGCTTACGACATTGTCCGCTTCCAGGGGCGTGTAGAAACTCGGCCAGCCCGTGCCCGATTTGTACTTGTGCGTGGAGCTGAACAACGGCTCGCCGGAGACGATGTCGACGTAGATGCCTTCTTTTTTGTTGTCCCAGTACTCGTTCTGGAAGGGACGCTCGGTGCCGTCTTCCTGGGTGACGTAGTACTGTACGGAGCTGAGTCGTTGCTTCAGGGTTTCCTTTGAAGGTTTTTGAAACGAATCCGGGGAAAAGCCTGAGCCCGCCGCGGCAAGGGGGGCAACCGGAGTCGGATTCGATTCGGCGGCCTCATCCGGAGCGCCGTCGGCACGGCCGCAGCCGGAAAGAAGCACTGCGACCACGGCCGAAGCTGCGAAGAAGAGCGAGGAGTACATCATAAGAGATGAGAAACCCGGAACGCCCGTGGGTTACAGGATCATGGGGCCCGGCAAAGGATCGAAAACAAAAAAGCCGGCGTCGCAATTCCCGCGAACGCCGGCTTTATTGTTGTGAAAGCGGCCGTAATTCAGCTACAGCCGGTCGTTGAGCCGCAGCTCATGCACTTGAGGCAGCTTCCATTGCGGATGAGGGTGAACTGCTGGCATTCCGGGCAGGGATCGCCTTCGTAGCCTTTCATCTTCGCAATTTCCACGGTCTCTTTCTGAGTGGTCTGCAGCGTCGTGGTGACGGACACGCCCGGCGCGCCGTCTCCGATGAGTGCACCGGCGGCAAAGTCGCCGGCATCGCCGATGTCCGGCATCCAGGAGAGCCGACCCTCGGCATCGCGCTGTCCCAGACTCGTCTCACTCAGCTCGTCCATCTCCGCGTCCGAAGCGCTGAGTCCTTCGAGTGCCTGGTCCGTGTCGCGGACACCGCGCAGGCCCACGGGATTCGACGACTCGTCCGAAGGCCCGCGGACCACGTCGCCCCGGAGATCCTCCGGTTGAACCTGCGCCAGGTCCGTGCGACCGAGATACGTGATGGCCAGTTCCCGGAAGACATAGTCGATGATCGACGTGGACATTTTGATGTGCGGGTTGCCCTGGACCATGCCGTTGGGTTCGAAGCGCGTAAAGCAGAACGCGTCCACGAATTCCTCAAGGGGCACGCCGTACTGAAGACCCAGGGACACGGCGATAGCGAAGGAGTTCATGAGCGATCGGAAGGCCGCGCCTTCTTTGTGCATGTCCAGGAACATCTCGCCCAGGCGTCCGTCTTCATACTCGCCGGTGCGCAGGTAGATCTTATGACCGCCGACGACGGCCTTTTGTGTATAGCCGGCGCGACGATCGGGGAGGCGGTTGCGTTTCGCCATGTAGCGATACACGAGCTTCTCCGTGGTTTTTTCGATCAGCGACTGCGCATCCTGTTGTTGCACGGCGCTTTCGGCAGCCACGGTGTCGTCCGCCGCATCTTCCTCTTCGTCCTCGTCCACCTGGATGTTCAGCGGCTGGGACAGCTTGCTGCCGTCGCGATACAGGGCCACAGCCTTGTTCATTACTTTCCAGGCAAGCTCGTACGCTTCTTTGACCTCGGAAATCGCCGCTTCGCCCGGCATGTTGATGGTTTTCGAGATCGCGCCCGAAAGGAACGGCTGCGCCGCGGCCATCATGCGGATGTGCGAATCCCACTTGAGGAAACGTTTGCCGTAGCGACCGCAGCGGTTCGCGCAATCGAAGACGGACAGGTGTTCTTCTTTAAGATGCGGTGCACCTTCCACGGTCATGGTGCCGCAGACATAGTCGCCGGCCGCACGGATGTCTTCTTTTGCGAAGCCGAGTGCCTCCAGCAGATTGAATTCCAGCGAGTCGATCTCATCGCCCAGTTTCAACGTACCGCGAAGGAACTCTTCGCCGATCGTGAACTTGTTGAACACGAACCCCAGATCGAACGCCGTCGACAGCGAACCTTCGATGCGCTCCAGGACTTCGTCGGTGAAGCCTTTGGCCTTGAGGCTCTCATGGTTTACAACGGGCGCGCCTTTGAGCGTACCGTGACCCACGGCGTATTTCACGATGCCGGTGATCTCGGTATCGTTATAGCCGAGTTTCTTCAGAGCCGGCGGGATGCACTGGTTGATGATCTTGAAGTAACCACCGCCGGCGAGCTTCTTGAACTTCACCAGCGCGAAGTCCGGCTCAATCCCGGTGGTATCGCAGTCCATCACGAGACCGATGGTACCCGTCGGTGCGAGCACCGTTACCTGAGCGTTGCGGTAGCCGTGCTGTTCGCCCATGGCGAGCGCGCGATCGGCCTCTTCCCGGGCTGCTTTGAGCAGATAGTCCGGGCAGTGTTCCGGGTCGATACCGAGCGGAGTAACGGTGAGCCCTTCGTACTCTGATGCCTCACTGTTGTAGGCCGCGCGGCGGTGGTTACGGATGACCCGCAGCATGGCGTCTCTGTTGCCCGGGAAATTCGGGAACGTGCCCAGGCGTTCAGCCATCTCGGCGCTTGTGGCGTAGGCGTTCATGTGCATGATCGCCGTGAGCGCGCCGCAGAGGGCCCGGCCTTCGTCGGAGTCGTACGGAATGCCGAGGACCATGAGCAGCGAGCCCAGGTTCGCGTAGCCGAGGCCGAGCGTCCGGAATTCGTACGACAACTGCGCGATCTTTGCCGACGGATACTGCGCCATCGTTACCGAGATTTCCAGGACCATGGTGAGGATGCGCGTGGTATGTCGGTAGCCCAGGTCGTCGAACTCGCCGGTTTCCTGGTTCAGAAACTTCAGCAGGTTCATGGACGCTAAGTTGCACGCCGTGTCATCTAAGAACATGTACTCGGAGCACGGGTTGGACGCGTTGATGCGTCCGTCGGTGGGACAGGTATGCCATTCGTTGATGGTGGTGTCGAATTGCACGCCCGGATCGGCGGACGACCAGGCGGCGTAGGCGATCTGATCCCAGAGTTCCCGCGCCTTTACAGTGCGATGTGCTTTCGGTTCACGACCCTCGGCCTCGGCATCCTCACGCTCGGTGCGCCAGTAGAGATTCCAGTCCCCGTCATTCTCCACGGCGTCCATGAAGCCGTTGGTGATGCGCACGGAGTTGTTGGAGTTCTGTCCGGAGACGGAGAGATACGCCTTCGACTGCCAGTCCGTGGTGAGCTCTTCGAAGAGGATCGAAGTGTGACCCTGCTTCGCGAGCTCCAGCACGCGATGGATGTAGTTGTCCGGAATCATGACGGCGCGGGCTTCTTTGACAGCGGCCTTGAGTTCCGGATTCTTATTAATGGTAAACTTCGTCTCGGGATCGGTGCCGGCGTGGGCCGCGGCCATGATGGCGTTCAGGTGACGATTGGCCAGCTTCGAACCGGCCACCAGTGCCACGACCTTCTGCTCTTCCACGGCCTTCCAGTTGATGAACTCCTCGATGTCCGGGTGGTCCATGTCGAGGCAGACCATTTTCGCGGCGCGGCGGGTGGTGCCGCCGGACTTGATGGCCCCGGCCGCGCGGTCGCCGATCTTCAGGAACGACATGAGGCCGGAGGAACGGCCGCCGCCGGAGAGGGGCTCGCCCTCGGCGCGCAGGTTCGCGAAGTTCGTGCCCGTGCCGGAGCCGTACTTAAAGAGCCGCGCTTCCCGGAGCCACAGGTCCATGATGCCGCCTTCGTTTACCAGGTCATCGTTGATGGACTGAATAAAGCAGGCGTGGGGCTGCGGGTGTTCGTACGCGGAGGAAGAGCGCGTGAGTTCGCCGGTTACCGGGTCGACGTAGTAATGTCCCTGACCGGCGCCGTCGATGCCGTAGGCCCAGTGCAGGCCGGTGTTGAACCACTGCGGGGAGTTCGGTGCGGCGGTCTGGCTTGCGAGCACGTAGAGCAACTCGTCGTAGAACGCGCGGGCATCTTCCTCGCTCGTGAAGTAGTTGTGTTTGTAGCCCCAGTAGGTCCAGCAACCGGCCAAACGATGGAAGACCTGCTTCGCCGAGACCTCACCGGTGGTCCGGTCGTCCGGGGGCAGGGCGTTCAGCGCTTCGTGATCCGGCTGATGGCGCCACAGCCACTGCGGTACGCCGTCCTCGGGCACGGCCTTGATGCGTGCGGGGACGCCGGCCTTGCGGAAATACTTTTGGGCGAGGATATCGGTGGCCACCTGGGACCAGCCTTTGGGAACCTCGACGTCATTGGCTTCGAAGACCACCGTGCCGTCCGGATTCACGATCCGGCTGACGCGATGCGTCCATTCGAAGCCCTCCCAGACCGCAGTCTGTTCGTGCGGCGCGCCGTCCGGATCGAGCGTCCAGTTCGCGGCGTGCGAAGTGTGGTAGCGTTTAACGAGCATGTCTTCCTCCGAATTCTTGTGCGGCCCCGCTACGAGTCAAGGAATTACCCGTCAAATATTCAGGTAACACTTGCTTATGACGCTCCCGGGCTCAATCGGGATACGCCGTTTCTTTGTTCTTATTTCGTGAATGTTTCCGCTGTACGCGGGGTGGTGTGACGTCGATCAAACCAGCTTAAATGAAAGCATTATGTCGCATTTTTAAGCAATGGCCGGTTTGGTCTTATGTCACATTCAGTTCCAGTTAAAGCACCTTGCCTTGCATTCGGTCAAATCCTTTTGACTGATTTCCCCTGGAGTCGTCGCAAAAAAGTTTACACTTTCCTGGCCCACGCCGGGTCCCGATCTACACCCCGCCGCTCCCGGAATTATGTCCCGTAAGCGGGGGGAGAGATTTGGGCCTTCGTTAGAAAACTGTCAACAGGAAACCGTGAAAATCGCCCGGGGAAGGAAAAAAATTATGTCACGCTTTTTCCTCATAATAATGCACCACCGGGGCACCGAGGACACGGAGAAGACAATGTCACAGGAGGTAGAGAGGTAGAGAGCTTTTTGGATTGGGCTGGTTTGTTATGAATGTTTGCGACTCTTCGCGCAAGGGATTGGAAGGGTCGCGCGTTAGCGCGAGGGGCTGACCAAAAAGGTCCTGGATACGGACTCGACGAACGGATCCTGGAAAAAGGCGACGGCCGGTTGAGACTCTGTGCATGTCAGATCCGCACGCAGACGAACTTTTCCCTGAAACGACCGAATTGAGCGGTGCCTCGCGGAAGCCCAGGGCGCAGAAGTTCAAGCCGTATGTTCAAAACGAGAGTTATCTTTTCCCGCCGAGTACGGAAGATTACGTGGAGCCGGGGCATCTCGCGCGGATCGTCAGCGAGGTTTAAAAGAATGAGCTGCGAACGGAGCCAGGGGGAGCGGAGCTCCCCCCAATAAAATGAATGCCCGATCTTTCCTGACAGGCCACTTATTGGTCAGCCCCGCTACACTCGCGGCGATGCGCCCAAAAACAAACTACCTCACAATCTTCAGGCCGTCCACTAACCTACTCATCCCCCGCCAGGACTTCGACCATATCGTGACGCACGCGTTTATGAATCGCGTCGTACTCCGGTGAGTCTTTCCCGTAGGCGAGAAGGGCGTACCGTAACAGATGGCCGTTCTTTTTCTTCTTAAAGAGCGTGTGGTTCTTATGGTCCTGGCGGCGGTCGGCGAGCACTTCTTCGTAACGATAACAGGCAGCAAGCAGACGATGCGCCTCGGGATCCTGCTTGTTATCTTCGCGCAGGCTCATGTAGCGCTCCAGGATGAAGATGCAGTCCGTTAAGTTGCGCGACTTAAACTGCTGCTTCACGTACTGGCGAAAGACCTGTTCTTTGAGATCGAGGTACGGTGCCGAGTCGCGGACCGAGGGATTCTGAATGCTGTCGAGAATGCGGATGGCGCGGGTCAGCCGACCAACGGCTTCACGACGATACTCGGCGCGGACCTGCTCCATGTGTTTGCGAATGCGTTCCGTTCGTTCGGAGTTGCGCCAGGCCTCTTCTTTGAGCGGGCGATCGGCTTCGAGTTCGGCGCGCGTGCGTTTTGCGGCGAACTCGCCGGCCTTGATCGTTTGCAGAGATTCGCGGTACTGGCGTCGGGCCTGCTCCAGGCGTTCCATAGAGGTTTCGCTGGATACGTCGTCCAGGATTTTCAGTTCGGGAAAGAGCGGGGAGATGTCTTCGTCGACCCACTTCTGGTCGTCGCGGTTTTCCTCTTCGACGCCCGAAGAACTGTCGTCGTTCTCGCCTTTGTCGAAGGCGTGGTCAAAGAGGTTGTCCTCAGACGTTTGCTCAAAATCATCGTTGCTGCCGAAGAAAAACCGTTCGTCGGTACCGGATTCGTCCGGTCGCACGCGGACCTTGCCGTCGCCGTCCGCAGGGACATCGTCCTGCTCGGCGACGAGCGGGAATGCCAGGGCCAGAGCGGCGACGAGCACGAGAATCTTCTTACATAGACGGAGACGCAGGTCCATACTTGTGCTTCGGCAAATTTTTTCAGAACGTGAACGATTATGTCCGATTTTACGCCGACAGATATCCCTCTGAACTACCGGGATGGAGCCCTGCATTTCGACGAACTGGCTGTCGAGGCCCTCGCGCGCGAGTTCGGCACGCCGCTGTACGTGTACTCCGCGGCGGCCATCCGGGCGCGTCTGGCGGAGTTCGCGGCCGGTGCCGGGAGTCGCAAACACCTTGTTTGTTATGCCGTAAAGGCGAACTCGAATCTCGGCATTCTCAAGCTTGTCGCCGATACAGGGGCGGGGGCCGACATCGTGAGCGGCGGCGAGCTCTTCCGCTGCCTGCGAGCGGGCATTCCGGCGGATCGCATCGTGTTCTCCGGCGTCGGCAAATCGGACCAGGAAATTCGCGAGGCCCTGGCAGCGGGCATCCTCATGTTCAGCGTTGAATCCGGCGAGGAACTGCGGCGCACCTCGGAGCTGGCCGTGGCAGCGAATCGAACGGCGCACGTGAGCATTCGCGTGAATCCGGACGTGGATGCGAAGACCCATCCCTACATCTCGACGGGGCTGAAAGAAAACAAGTTCGGTGTGCCCCACGGAGAAATCCTGGCTTTGTACGATCTGGCGATGGAGTTGCCGGGCGTGGAGCCGCGGGGGATCGGTTTTCACATCGGTTCGCAACTCCTCGGCCTGGACGGCTATCGCGATGCGGCCGGGCGTGTGCGCGGTCTGGCGGCGGAATTGCGCAAGCGCGGCGTAAAACTCGAACACCTGGATGTGGGCGGGGGCCTGGGCATTACTTACAACGATGAGCGACCGCCGTCTATCGAGGACTACGTGCGCACCATGTTCGAAGCGTTGCCCGAGACGGAGTTCGGTGATCTGCGCATCGTTTTCGAGCCGGGACGCTCCATCGTCGGGAATGCCGGCGCGTTGATCACACGCGTTTTGTATCGCAAGTCCAACGAGGGCAAACGCTTTCACATCATCGACGCGGCCATGAACGATCTCATCCGTCCGGCTTTGTACAGTGCCTACCACGAGGTCTGGCCGGCCGTCGAGGAGCGCCGCACGGCTTCAGGTCCCGCCGATCTGGTCGGGCCGATTTGCGAAACCGGGGATTTCCTGGTGCGCGATCGGGAGTTGCCGGACTTCGAACAGGGCGACCTGGTGGCCCTGGCCTCGGCGGGGGCCTACGGTTTCGTCATGGCTTCGAATTACAACAGCCGTCCCCGGGCCGCGGAGGTCCTGGTGGACCAGGGCCTGCCGAAACTCATCCGGCGGCGGGAGTCGTACGAGGATCTCATTCGCGGCGAGGAGTGATTCCGCGGGACCTCGGTCCTCGGAGTCACCTTCTTCCCCGTTTTCACTGGAAATTTTCGATGTACGGGCCGATACTGTAAAGAGCGATCCGGACATGTCGAAACCGCTGATCAGATTTCCCGCACCGGCCGTCTGTGCCGCCCGGCTCGTGTTGTGCCTGGGCCTTGCCGTGGTGCTCGTGGGTCCGCTGTCCGCGGAGGCTCCCGACGAAACGAACATGGGTCGCTTGATCCAGCGGAACCAGAGCAATCTGCGGTACTTCGACAACGTGGTCAGCAACCTGCCGCTTGAAGACGGCCAGGGCAATCCGAACTCCCTGCGTGCCGACATCATTGAACGCTATCGTCTGGCCCTGCAGCACGACTTTCACGCGAACCTCTGGTACATGCAGGGGAACTACTCCGGCACGCGCAAAGAACTGAAGATTTCCATGGATCACCTGCAGCAGGCCTACGAGCGCACGCTGCGGTTTTACAACGATACCACGGCTTCGCTGCTGGACGGGGCCGCGCCGCTGGTCGTGCGCATGCGCGATTCGTACGGCAAGTACTTCCTGAAAAAAGGTTACGCCAACCTGGAGCACGCCCGGGCCTTTCGTCTGCGCGGCTACAACATCAATCCGAACTATCACAAGAATCAGCTCTACTACTATCGCCAGGGCATCAAACACGCGCGTGCCGCCCGACGTTATGCCGTCCTCGCCATGATCGAGGCGCGGTTGCCCCTTGAAGAACGTGAGCAATTCCGCCAGATCTCCTACGATGAGATCCGTTCGCCCGAGGGCCGCAAGCAGCCGCCGTTGAACGACTACGGCCGCGTCTCCACGTTGCTCCGCAATCTCATCACGCAAAAGCGCATCCCCGCTACGGTGACGTCACGCAATCTGGCCGAGCCGGTTACGCTCATTCTCATGGAAGTCCATCAGGATAACTACAACCGCCGCATTGACACCCGGGATTCCGTGTGGCTGGAGCTTACTTCGAAGCTGGATTCGCGTCAGTTCTACACGGACTACGTACTCCCGCGGCGCAATACCGAAAACCGGAACGAACTGGGCCCGGAAGACAGCGATCCGTTGGTGCCGCCGGAGAACGAAGACGACGCGAACGACGGCGCCGGTGACGACAACGCGCAGCCCACGGGTTACCAGGACGTGCTGGATATGCAGGCTCCCGTGGCCGGTGATGGTTTGATCGATGAAGCCGGGGATGACCTGGAAGATTCGTATTTCTAAACTTAAGCCGAAGCCGTCTACGAACCTTCCGGTTTCTTCGGCGGATCCGTTTCGAACGGTTTGCGGCCCAGCAAAATACCGAGGCCCTGCTCGACGATCGTTTGCGAGTTCTGCGCCATTTTTCGGGTGGTGTGTTCGATTAAGTCGCCGCTCATTACGGAGGAGAGGGCCTCTTTGAAACCCTCGCGCACCTCTTCACGGAACTCGGGCATGAGTTCCTGGCCGGCTTCGAGTACACCCTCACGGAGTTGCTCTTTGACGTAACCGGTGGTGCTCTGAAGTTCTTCGATGATTTCTTCGTAGATCTTCTGACGCAGATACGCGACGAAGAAAACGTAAGACGCGCTGAGCGTCAGAATGGTGGTCAGCACTGCCGTAATCACGGCGAAGATGATCATTGGTGCGTACGAAGGTTCGGCAAAGTCCATGGGTTTACTCAGGCATCCCCGGAAGGCGCCGGGGAGCCCAGAGATTCCAGCCCGGCCAGAAGGCCTGTCAACGTATTTTGTTCGTCCGCTTCATCGACGGCGGAACCCTCGCGCACGATCCATTCCACTGTGCCTTCGGGCAGTTCGTCCCAGAAGCGCGACGGTTCTACCAGGGTCGTTTCGCCGAATTTGCGCCGGGAGGAGGCCGCCGAGAGAAACAGTTCCCGTTTGGCGCGGGTGATCCCCACGTAGTAGAGCCTGCGTTCCTCGGCCAGGGCCTCTTCTTCGTAGCCGCCCTCTTTTGCTTCTTCCAGGGAACGCGACGCCGGGAAGAGTCCTTCTTCCAGACCGGTGAGAAAGACCACGGGAAACTCCAGTCCCTTCGAAAGATGCAACGTGAGCAGTTGCACCCGGCCGCGTTCCCGGTCTTCGTCCTCACCATTGTCCGAAGCGAGCAGGGCAATGCGCGCGAGAAAGTCGAAGATGGTCGGTGCGCCGGAGTCGTCCCAGTTGTCTTCCATGAACGCGAGCATGTTGATCAACTCGGAGATGTTCAGCATGCGTGCTTTCACCGCGCCGTCGTTGTCGTTGTCCCGGCGGAACTCCATTTCGAAGTTCAATTCTTTGACCAGCTCGGCGAAGACCGGTGCGAGCTTCGTCGCCCGGCCGAATTTAGAACGATAGTTGGCGAGCAACTCCAGGAACTCGTAGATGGCCGCGACGGCATCCGTGCGCATGCCCGGGATCAACTGCGCTTCTTCGCTGATGCGTTCCAGCACGGAGTAGACGTCCTGGCGGTGTTCTTCGTCCTGATCCAGGATGAACTGCGAAATCTTCGCGATGGAACCTTCGCCGATACCGCGCCGCGGCCGGTTGATGATGCGCATGAGCGCGGTTTCGTCACGGGGATTCGCCAGCACGCGGAGATAGGCGATGAGGTCGCGGACCTCGCGACGGTCGAAAAACTTGTAACCGCCGACGACGTGATGTGGAATATTTCGATTGCGTAACTCCTGCTCGAAGGCGCGGGACTGGAAGTTCGTGCGAAAGAGAATCGCAAAATCTCCGGGCTGATTTTCGTTTTGGACGACACGTCGCTGGATCTCGTCGCTGATGATCTCGGCCTCGCGTACCTCGTCGGCCCCGATGATGCCGCGCAAAGGCTCGCCCATGCCGGCCACTGCCCGTAACTTCTTCCCGGTGCGGGTTAGATTGTTGCAGATGACCGCGTTGGCGGCGTCGAGAATGCGGCCGGTGGAGCGGTAGTTCGTTTCCAGGCGCACGACCTTCGCCCCGGGAAAGTTTTTCTCGAAACCCAGGATGATGTTCACGTCGGCGCCGCGCCAGCCGTAGATGGACTGGTCGTCGTCACCGACGACGCAGAGTTCCCGGGAATCGCCGACCAGGATGCGGAGCAGTTCGTACTGGGCCGGGTTCGTATCCTGAAATTCGTCGACGAGAAAGTACTTCCAGCGTCGGCGGTACTTCTCCAGGACCTCGGGATGTTGTAACAGGATTTGCTGCGGCAGTAAGATGAGATCGTCGAAGTCCACGCCGTTCAGCGAGCGAATGTTCTTCTGGTAGCGGCGAAAGATCTCGCCGAAGAGTTCCGCTCCTTCTGCGAAACCACGGCGTTCCGCGAAGACCTCGGGTTCCTCACCGGCATTCTTGCACAGCGAGAGGAGCGCGAGCACGTTCGATTCTTTCGCCGACGCCGGGTCCAGGCGCAGGCTGCGATAGATGTCCGCGACGACGTTCTCCTGATCCTCTTTCGCCAGGATCGAAAACGGAAAGCGATAGCCCGGCAGGCGTTCAATGTCCTTTTGTAAGATGCGATTGCCCAGGCTGTGAAACGTGGAGACCACCATGCCCCGGAGCTTCTTGCGCTCCAGCATGGAACTGAGCCGCGACTTCATTTCCCGCGCGCTCTTGTTCGTGAACGTCACCGCCACGATGGACTGGGCCGTCATGCCGCTCTCAATCATCCCGGCGATGCGATGCGTGATGACGGTGGTTTTTCCGGAGCCGGCTCCCGCCAGGATGAGCACCGGCCCGCGTAGAGTACGCACGGCCTCGGCCTGTTCGGGATTGAGGCCGCGAGCCTTGCCGCCGGCCTTGCGTGCGGGGCGCGAGCGGGATGATGTGCGGTTGCCGGTGGCCATGCCTTCCGGGCAGGGGACATAATCCGGGGGCGAGCGTCAAGCGCGGATTGCGGATTGGGAGATTCTGTCGCAGGGGGACGAGAGCGCTCTTATTCGTTCTGAGTTTCCGATGACGATCCGGGGGCTGCCGTTTCTGGTTCGCCCGGGCCCGCTGTGGACGGTGCCGCTTCCGTGTTCGGCGTCGGCGCTTCGTTCTTTGCCTCCAGGCGTTCCATATTCCTGTGCACAATCTGCGTGTACTCGTGTTCTTCACCGAGCCGTTCCGTGAAAATTGCGAGCGCCTGTTCGTAGCGTTCTCTGGCCCGTGTCGTATCGCCGGAGTTCGCCAGCGCCAGACCCAGGTTATTGTAGCGCACACCCAACGCCACGCCGTCGCCTGAATCCGGGACGTCACCCGCCTTAAGAATCGTAAGCGCTTTCTCGTAGTATTCGATGGCTTGCGCATGTTCGCCCAGGCGATCATAGGCTGCGGCCATGTTATTGTAGCGCCGCGCGGTCGTCGCGGTGGCCGGCGGCTCGCCTTCGCCGGCATCAAGGGCGAGGGCTTCTTCGTAAGATTGAATGGCCTGATCGTAGGCCCCGGCCGCGTGATAGGCTGCGCCCAGGTTGTGCAGCAGCGCACCGATGCGCCGCCGGAGTTCTTCCGTATGCTTCGCCCCGGAAGCGGGCTGTGTGTTTTCGGTTACGGACTGAGTAAATCTGGCAAGAAGTTTGCGATCTAAATATAAGGCGCGCTGAAGATAGCCCGTTGCTTCGATGGCCCGCCCCATATGCAGAAGCACGAGTCCGAGGCGGGCATAGAGCTGCGATGTCCGCGCGTCCGTCTCGCCGTACTCGCCGCGGGCGAGACCGAGGGCCGTTTCGTATGCCGTGCGGGCCGCCTGGAGTTTTTCACCGGTATTGTCTTTCAGACTCAGACGTTCGTAACTTTCGGCGAGTGCAACGTAGTACTCCGGACGGGCGTCGAGCAACGCCGCGGTTTCGAAAAGCTGTCGCGCGCCTGGAAAATCTCCAGCTTCTCCGCGACGCCGGCCGAGGAGATACGCGACGCGAGCCGCGGCCCGGTTCTCCACGCTCACGTCCGCGTCTGCGCCGGACCGGGCGCCGCCTTCGAATTCCGCGGCGCTCTCGGCCAGGCGTTCCAGGGCGGACCGCAACTCGCCGGCCGCAAGCGGCGGCGCGAACAGCAGCGTCGCCATCAGAGCCAGGGCGCGGCCCGGGAGACTTCCCCGGCGGTGAATCATACTATAGAAGATCATCAAACCAAACGTACGCAAGCAGAAATCTGCTCAGTATTGAACGCGAGTTTCGAGCACCGTCGCGTTTTCCCGGTCACGGATCCGGGCGACGACGGCGGCCTCCGTAAACTCCAGGACGCCGAAGTTCAAACCGGCGAAGAGTTCTCCGACGCGATGGCGATTCTCCTCGCTCCAGCCGACGGGCACGCTGTGGGTCATGCCGCTGGACGTTACGTCGACGATCTCCAGGCCGCCGGGCGTTTGCGTTCGCGAGATTTCTGCTAAGTGCCGGTCGCCGGAGATTAGGACCACGGCCCGGGGCCGGTGGCGGTCCAGGAGATGGTAGAGGCGCTTTCTGGCCGCCGGAAAGTTGGCCCACTTTTCGTAGCGGTGTTCTTCGGCCACGACCTGAACGCTGGAGACGATCACATGGACCGCCGCCCGGCTGTTCTGTAGCTGATCTTCCAGCCAGGTCCACTGGGCCTCACCGAGGATGTCCGCGGTCGCGGCGGCCTCGTCCGATTTCGGGCGGGCGTCGCGGTGATAGCGCGTGTCGAGCAGGATGATGCGTACGAATCGACCGGGGCGAGCGGCCAGGGGAAAATCGTAGGCCTCGTACGTGCCCTGGCGAATCCGTCGCGGTGCGTTGTCCGGAACATCGAGGAAGTCGAGCAGGGCGCGTCGGGCCGCACCCCGCAGCGGGAATTCGCGACCGCCATTGTTCTTGCCGTAATCGTGATCGTCGTAGATGCCCAGGACACCCGCACTCAGCGTCGCGGTGAAGCTTCGATAGCCTGGATGTTGTTTTTGCAACGCATAGGCCGCGCGCAGGCTCTGTTCGTCACGAACCTGTCCGGTGGGAATGCGCAGCCAGGCCTGACCGGCCACGCCCGGCCACACCCATACGTCGGCATAGACGATGTCGCCGGTCCACAGGAACGCATCGGGTTCGGCGGCGTGCAAGGTTTCCCAGAGCGGTTGATCGGCGTAGTAATCGTTGCATGAACCGAAGGCGAGCCGGGCCAGGACCGGGTTTCCCGCGCCTGGAGCCGGTGCCGGCGTGCGTACCGGTTCGTTCTTGAGTTCCGGGGGATAACATGCAACATAAAGCAAAAGCATTAGAAGCGGGAGCCGGAATCGGAGACGATGCGGGAGGCCGCGGCAATTTCGTTTTTTGGTGATTGTTTGCATGGCTGTGGTGTTTCGTCGATTCTCCGGAATTTTTGATTGCTCCGTCGGCTGTGTGCGAGCGACAAGAAACATCTCCATGCAACCTCTCGTGCCGGCCTTTCGCTCATGGAACTAAATTACCAATATTATTAAAATCTGTTAATATTATTGCGAGGCCGTTACGGCGTCGTTCATATTGAATGTCACAGAATCACCGACAGACCAACGATCCGGAGCAGCTAAAGAGAGTCATTGAGCGCGTCTTCGTGCCGGCGGGGACAATCTTTCTGCGGGATCGTAACGGTGATACCCCTTCGCGAATTTTGAGGTATACCTTTCCCGTAATGGAAATCCAGAAACCGCCCGGGGATGCGGCGCGGTTGCGTTTGCTGACGGTGGAGCATCGCGACCATCGCCTCATGATCGAGTGCGGCGTGCTGAAGAGCAACGAAAACACGGAGATGATCAAACCCCTGCGTTTGCACATCCGTACGAAGGAGCGCGCCGAAGCGCGGCTGAAGTTCGATCATACGGCGCGGGCCAACGAGCCCTACATTACCGGTACGCTGCCGGTGGACGGCGTGCCCACGTCGCTCGCCTCCATGGATGCGAAGCGGGATTCGGTCTTGCGGGTCTACGCCCTGGCGTTGAAGGAACGTTTCGATCAAGAAACCATGGTCAAGGTGCATCTGCGTAAGTCCAATCGTCTGGACCATCGCATGCGCCCCATGAACAATCTGCGCAAGCCCATCTTCGCGCCGAACCGCTTCGAAGAGGAGGGCTGGCACCGCGAGGGCATGCACGAGTTTGTCCCGTTCTCCGAGTACCGGAAGATCCGCACATACGAGGACATTCCGCGGACTTATACTTCGGAAATTTCCGAGCCGCTCTGGTTTCGTGATCGTTATCTGTACGGTTATCTTCAGGTGATCCACCGGGAGATGCTGACCATCGAACAGTACGAGATGGTCGAGAAACTCGCGCGTAAACTGGAGGAGGATCTGCTCGGTTACGACTGTTTGCCGAAGAATCCGCTCCGGTGCGTCGTGGAGGATATCTCGCACCACGGTATCGGATTTCTCTATCCGCGCGGGGCGCCGTTTTTCAAGTCGCTGATGCCCGGCGAGGACATCTTTTTTGATTTGCATCTTCCCGGCCAGGATGATGCTCTGCGTCTGCAGGGCGTCATTCAGAACGTGAAGAATCTCACGGACAATTATCGTTTCGGTGTGGAGATCGAACGCATGACGCCCGAAGAATCCGCGGCCATCGATAAATACCTGATCGAGGCCGAGGGTCGCAAGAACGAGGATGCATGAAAATCCGGACGTGTTCCCTCGAAGACTTCGCGCAGATCCTGGGGGAAATCGAGAATTACTGGGGCGATGATCGCACGCGTCATCTGCATCATCCGTTGCTCGTCCATGAGTTTCGGGACACGGCCTTCGTCATTAAAATCGGCGACGTGATTGCGGCCTATCTCTTCGGCCTTTTGGCCCGCGACGGCCGCTACGGTTACATCCACTTAAGCGCGGTCCGCGGTTCGCATCGCCGCCGGGGCCTCGCCACGCAGTTGTATCAGCACTTCTTCGACTACTGCCGGGCGCGGGACGTGAAGTCCGTGAAGGCGGTCACGACTCCCTGGAACGATTTTTCAATCCACTTCCACAAACACATGGGCTTTCGGTTGTTCGGTGAAA
Source organism: Leptonemataceae bacterium (assembly GCA_965227295.1). Taxonomy (GTDB): domain Bacteria; phylum Spirochaetota; class Leptospiria; order Leptospirales; family Leptonemataceae; genus JANSYA01. The sequence continues at coordinate 3,997,886 of OZ245742.1, forward strand.
CCGTAGAACACGGCGTGCCGGTGATCAAACACTACAGCGGCCCGGGCGAGGACCGCGTGGTGATGTTCAAGCGGTTGTAAACGCCCCGAATCGTAGTGTAAGTGGCGGCCAGTGTAAATTAAGACTTTTATGGGTACAACCGGTTCCAGCTGACGGGCGGAGGTCATGCCGGGGAGCGTGGTAAGGCGGACCGGAACGGCGTCTTCGTTTCGGAAAAACCATCAAGCGAAGGCGCACTCTGGAGCCCCGCTCTATCCGCGGGGCGGAGCGAGTGCGCCTTCGCGCCCGGCGCACCGGAACGGCGTCTTCATCGCAAGAATCACCTCGGTAGCTGAGTCGCACAACCGGCGTCCGGGTCGAAGCAAGCGTGCTTCGCAAAACGAAAAACCACAACTCCCGCTTCGCCGTAGCCATAAAAATCCCTTCACTGTTCCGCAACTCACTTCCTGTTTCTCACAGCAACAGTTGCGAACCGCAGCTCTTGAGCTACCGGCAACGCTCAGGTTGTTCGTAAACGCCCCGAATCGTGGTGTAAGTGGCGGCCAGTGTAAATTAAGACTTTTATGGGTACGGCTGGTTCCAGCTGACGGGCGGAGGTCATGCCGGGGAATATGGTAAGGCGGACCGGAACGGCGTCTTCGTCGCAAGAATCGCCTCGGTAGCTGAGTCGCACAACCGCGTCCGGGTCGAACACAGCATTCTTAACAAAACGAAATACCACAACTCCCGCGAGCCGTAGCCAAATCAATCCCTGCAAAATTTCGCAACTTACCTTATGATTCTCACGACAAACGCCGTGAACCGCAGCTCTTGAATTACCGGAAACGCGCGGGTTGTTCGCGGACGCCCCGGATCGTAGTGTAAGTGGCGGCCAGTGTAAAATAAGGCTTTTATGGGTACGGCTGGTTCCAGGCGACCACGGAGGTCATGCCGGGGAAATGTGGGGCGCGCACTGGAACGGCGTCTTCGCCGTAAGAGACGCAACGGGGACATAACGACCCCTTCACCGTTGCGCAACTTACTTCATGTTTCTCACGGCAATCGCAACGAACACGGCTCTTGAACTACCGGAAACGTTTTATTTGCTCGAGTATCGTGGGCTTACTCCGGCGCAAGCAACATCCCTGCGGCAACGGTACTGTTCGTTCCTTCGTCGATGAGAATGAACGAACCCGTGCGGCGGTTCTTGCGGTAGTCGTCGTAGAAGATCGGTGCGGCCACTTTTAACTCGACTTCGCCGATGTCGTTCAACGTGAGTTCGTCCGCGTTTTCCGTTTCGAGTCTCTCGATGTCCATGCGATTGTTCACGGCCTGGACGATCGCGCGCACGCGATGCGTCGTGTGTTGCAACAGGAACTTCCCGCGCGGGCGGAGCGGTTCGTCGGTCATCCAGCAGAGTTTCGCGCGCAATTCTTTGCCGGCAAACGGAGCGTTGTCCGCGGGAACGATCATAGTGCCGCGGCTGGCGTCGACTTCGTCTTCCAGGCGCAACGATACCGCCATGGGAGCGAATGCGGCTTCGAGTTCCCCCTGAAAAACATCGATGCTTTTGATTTTCGTTTCGGTACCCGCGGGCAACACGCGCACGGTGTCGCCTTTGCGGAACGTGCCCGAGGCCACGCGGCCGGCGAAGGCCCGGTAGTCCGGATGCTCCGGGGTCTGCGGGCGGATTACCGTTTGTACGGGAAAGCGCGGATCCTCTAAGTTCTCGTCGTGTTCCAGCTCCACCGTCTCCAGGTGTTCCAGCAGCGTCGGTCCGTCGTAGTAACTCATATTCGGCGAACGTTTGACCACGTTTTCGCCTTCGAGAGCGGAGACCGGAATCACCCGGGAGTCGCGAATGCCGAGCTGTGCCGTGAGGGCCTTGAATCCGTCGCGGATTTTCTCAAACGTTTGTTGATCGTAACCTACCAGGTCCATCTTGTTCACGCAGAGCACCACGTGCGGAATTCCCAGAAGCGACGTGATGTAGCTGTGCCGGCGCGTTTGTTCGATGATGCCTTTGCGAGCGTCCACGAGCAGGATGGCCAGGTTCGCCGTGGACGCGCCGGTGACCATATTGCGGGTGTACTGCACGTGGCCGGGCGTGTCCGCGATGATGAACTTGCGTTTGTCGGTGTTGAAGTACTTGTAGGCGACGTCGATGGTGATGCCCTGTTCCCGCTCGGCCTTGAGACCGTCGGTGAGCAGGGCGAGATTGAGCCGCTCGTCGCCGTTGCGCCGGCTGGATTTCTGGATGGCTTCGAGAAGATCCACCTGGACCGCCTCGCTGTCGAAGAGCATTCGCCCGATCAACGTGGACTTGCCGTCGTCCACGCTGCCGCACGTTAGTAATCGTAAGAGTTCCATATTTCGCTAACCGTTGTTCGTACGATCTTAGAAGGACCGCCCCGCTTGCGGTCTAGAAGTACCCGTCCCGCTTACGATCCTCCATGGCCGACTCGCTACGTTTGTCGTCCAGGCGGGCGCCGCGCTCGGTAATGCCGCTGTGCAAAATCTCGTCGATGATGTCGGAGATGCCCGTGGCCCGGGATTCCACGGCCGCGGTGCAGGTCATGTCGCCCACCGTGCGAAAGCGCACGGATTTTTCGGCGGGCTGATCGCGGTCGTCCATGTAGATGAACTCGTTGACCGGGAAGAGCTGGTTCTCCCGCGTAATGACCTCGCGTTCGTGGGAAAAGTAGAGGGACGGCACGTCGATTTGTTCGCGCTCGATGTAGCGCCAGACGTCGAGTTCCGTCCAGTTCGAGAGCGGAAAGACGCGCACGTTTTCGCCCTTGTGGATTTTGCCGTTGAAGATGTGCCAGAGTTCGGGGCGTTGCAGCTTCGGATCCCAGGTGCCGAATTCATCACGTACGGAAAAGAAGCGCTCTTTCGCCCGGGCCTTTTCTTCGTCGCGGCGGGCGCCGCCCAGGCAGGCGTCGAATTGCAGTTCTTCGATGGCTTCGAGCAACGTCGTCGTTTGCAGGGAGTTTCGGGAGGCGTGGCGCCCGGTCTCTTCTTTGACGGTACCGCGGTTGATGGAATCCTGGACATAGCGCACGATGAGTTTTGCGCCGACGCTGGCGACCAGGTTGTCCCGGAACGTGATGGTCTCCGGGAAGTTGTGCCCGGTGTCGATATGGACGAGGGGAAACGGAATGGGCGCGGGCCAGAACGCCTTTCGGGCGAGATGGACCATGGTGATGGAGTCTTTGCCCCCGGAAAAGAGCAGGGCCGGGCGCTCAAACTGAGCCGCGGTCTCGCGCATAATGTAGATGGCCTCGCCTTCGAGAAGATCGAGGTGCTCCAGTACGTGGCCCGCGCCCGGGTTGGATGATGACGGATTCATGGCGATTTGAGACATGTATGAGGATGTGTTTCCACGAATTCAAAGCGACCGCTGATCGCCTCTAATTTTTTGGAAGGAAATAGCGGCCGGAGATGCCGTCAAATCGTTTTCTTAGTATTCCTATAGAAAAGATAGGAATTGGCTTGCGGCTCGCGTGGGCAGGCGGATTTCTGCTCCTGAAGGCCGATTCGGGCCAATTATCGCATGACTCAGACCGCAGACACAGTCCGGCCGGCCGGCTCGAACCAGGAAGACGACGACAATGACGGTGTCATTGAGGAGAAGGCCTACCGGAGCATCGTGAAAGCCGTATCCTGGCGCGCCACGGGGACCCTGGACACGATGATCATCTCGTATTTGATTACGGGCAACCTGACCGCCGCGGCTTCCATCGGCTTTCTCGAAGTTTTTACCAAAATGGTATTGTACTACTTCCACGAACGAATCTGGAGTAAGATCAAGCTCGGCCTGAAAGTGAAACGCAAGCCGCCGCCGGTCGACTACGAGATCTAAGAGGAGCCGATTATGACCACTGCCAGCATTACCGCCGACGAAATCAGCGAGCTGAACGAACGCTTTGCCGGCAAGGATCCGTCCGAGATCCTCGCCTGGGCCCTGGAACGTTTCGGGGAACGCATCACCCTGGCGTGCAGCCTGGGCCGGGAGGACACCGCGCTCCTGGACATGGCGGCAAAGGCCGCCCCGGAGAATGTTACGGCCCAGGCCTTCGTCCTGGATACGGGACGCCTGCACGAGGAAACCTACGAAACGCTTATGATGTGTCGGGACCGCTACGCCGGCCGGGCCGACCTTACGGTGATGTTTCCGAAGGCCGCGAGCGTGGAAGCGCTGGTGCGCAAGAAGGGCCCGTACTCATTCTACGACAGCATCGATAATCGCAAGGAATGTTGCGGCATTCGCAAAGTGGAACCGCTTCGCCGTGCCCTGGCCGATAAAGACGCCTGGATCACCGGTCTGCGGCGGGCACAGTCCGTAACCCGTACCGATGCAAAGTTAGTAGAGATCGACGAGGCCCACGGCGGCATCCTGAAAATCAATCCACTCGTGGATTGGTCCACGGAGCAGGTGCAGGAATACGTTCAGGCGAACAAGGTTCCGGTGCACCCGCTGCATGCGAAGGGATTCCCGAGCATCGGTTGCCAGCCGTGTACCCGGGCCATCCAGACCGGCGAAGACGAACGCGCCGGCCGTTGGTGGTGGGAAGACCCGTCGAACAAAGAGTGCGGTCTCCACGTGAAAGAGTCGTAACTTGCTAATGTCCGGGAAAGGTATGTTAAGCAATGCGCGGCCGGGGACGGTGTATCTGGTCGGCGCCGGGCCGGGGGATCCCGGTCTGTTGACCCTGCGCGCCGCGGAACTGCTGGCCCAGGCGGATGTTGTCCTGTACGATCGCCTGGTCGGTCGGGAAATCCTGGGGCGTGTCCGGGCCGGGGCGAAGCTCGTTTCGGTCGGGAAACGTCCGGGGCGCCCGGGGAAGAACCGCCAGCGGAGGATCGAACGTCTGCTGATTCATTATGCGCGCCGCGGGAAAATCGTGGTGCGCCTGAAGGGCGGGGATCCGTACGTCTTCGGTCGCGGCGGAGAAGAGGCCCTGGCACTAACATCCAATGATATACAGTTTGAGATCGTCCCGGGCGTGAGCTCGGCCCACGCCGTGCCGGCCGCGGCGGGCATTCCCATCACCCATCGCGGAATGTCGACGGCCTTCGGTGTCTTTACCGGTCACGAGGCCGGGGACGGTACCGTGTCCAGCGGCATCCCCTGGTCGGCCGCGGCGCAGTTGCCGACGGCGGTCTTTCTGATGGGCGTGAAGATGCTGCCGGTCATCGTACGCAATCTCCTGCAACACGGCCGTGATCCGGATACGCCGGTGGCCGTAATCTCGCGCGGCACGTTACCGGAACAGCGGGTCCTCACCGGATTTCTCGGTGACATCGTATTGCGCGCGGACATGTTTGCCAATCAGGGCCGGGCGCTGGAGTCGCCGGCGAGCATCGTGGTCGGCGACACGGCCCGCCTGCACGAAATCCTGGGAAGCGCGGAGCCGGATGCTTTCGCCGACTTCTTTGATGAAGAACTGGAACTGATCTGGCGCGGCGATCTGCGGGCGCCGGTGGAATAGAGTTGGACTCCGAGGACCGAGGAGCCGAGGTGTTTTGAGGACGCTCGTCCTGTTCTACCGTGTCAGGCTATGCACGCTCTCGTTTTTTTGATTCTCGGTAGCTCGGTCCTCGGAGTGATTGATCTTTCATGAATCGCATTGTCGCTAACGTTTACAAATTCCAGGACATCCCGCATCCCGACGTCACCGGCAAACGCTGGCACGAGCGGGCGCGCGCGTTGGCTTTGCGCGGGACGATCCTCATCGCCACCGAAGGCGCGAACATCGCCGTAGCCGGGAAATCCGAATCCGTTGAGGCATTCTTAAGGGAACTGCAACCCGAGCTTCCATTCGACGAAGCCTCCGTGAAACGCATGCCCATCGCGGAGGACGAAGAGCCCTTTCGGCGCATGCTATTGAAAGTCAAAAACGAGATCGTAACCACGGGCGGCTGGGATGCGGACCTGGAGTTGAACGCGGGCACCTTCGTAAAGCCCGCGGACTTTCATCGCATGGCGGAAGATCCGAACGTCGTCTTCGTCGACACGCGCAACGAGTACGAGACGCGGGTCGGGACGTTCGCCGGTGCAATGACGTTACCGTTGGAGGGTTTCAGCGGACTCAAAGAACGCCTGGCCGAACTGGAACCCTACAAAAACAGGACCATCGTCACGTTCTGCACCGGCGGCATTCGCTGCGAAAAAGCCGTGCCGATGATGCGCGCGCACGGCTTCGCGAACGTAAAACAACTCGAAGGCGGCATCCTGAATTACCTGGAGCAGTATCCGGACGGTTTATGGGAAGGCGAGTGTTTCGTCTTTGACGATCGATGCACCGTCACGACGAAACTGGAGCGCGGTTCGTACGTGCTGTGTAAGTCTTGCGGTCAGCCGCGGCGCGAGGATGTCTGTGAAAATTGTGGGGCGGTCCAGGAGGAAGCAGGGTGAACTCCGAGGATCGAGGTATCGAGTTTTAAAAAACAGAGAGCAATCATAACCCGAACGTATTCAAGCTCCCATCAACCTCCCTAAAAACCTCGGTAACTCGGTCCTCGGAGTCGATGCCTCTTCAACCGTTCCGGAGCTTTGCAAGTTCCTCGTAGCTTTGCTCGATGGTGTCTTCGATGTTTCCGATGCGCTGGATCACCAGTTTGAGCAGTGAATACGGAAAGATCGGATTCACACGCGCGATTTTCATGAAGATCGTTTCGTCCAGGTAGCCCAGTTTCGCCCACTTCGATACCACGCGCACGGTGGCGGTGCGGGCGCTCTTGTTCAGGATGGCCATTTCGCCGAAGAACTGGCCGGGTTTCAGTCGTGCCAGTTCGTGGGGTTCGCCGTCCACGTCACGGATGATGGCCAGTTCCCCCTCGGCCACGAAGTACATCTTGCCGTCGGACTCGTCGTCCTGTTTGAAGATGTCGTCGCCCTCCTTGCGCATGTCGATGGCGAGGTTGTTGACGTAGTTGAAGATGTTGAGCGACATTAGTAGATTCCCCGCTTGCGTTTTTCCTCGGCGAGCTCTTCCCGTACACGCTGAAGCTTATCCTCGGCCGCGAGCAGGCGGCCGATGGAATAGCGCATGAGGTAAAAGATGAACTGCGGGCTGCTGCCTGCCAGGCGTAACAGCATTTCTTTGTTGATTACGGCCATGTGCGCTTCATCGCTGAGCACGCGGGCCGTGGCCAGGCGGTTGCGGGTGTGCACCAGGGCCATCTCGCCGAAGAAGTTGCCCGGGCCGATGCGGTTGATCTCCTCTTCCTGGCCGCCGGGGCGGTCTTTGAAAATACCCACCTCGCCCTTGAAAACGAAGAACATGGTATTGTCCGGCATGGAGCCTTCGGTGAAGATTACGTGGCCCTGGGGGAAACGCTTGGAACCGATCTTCTGGACGTACTCGAGGACCTTCGGGGACACGGACGCATTTTCACGGGATGGTCCTCATCAGGCAAGTGGATTTATTGGGAGCGGGAGCACTAAACACTCACTTCAAAATCGCGCAGGGCCTGCTCCAGGGTCGTTTTCTTATCGGTGCTTTCTTTGCGTTTGCCGATGATGAGCGCGGCCGGCGTGCCGTACTCCCCCGCGGGGAACTTCTTGATGCGCGTGCCGGGGATGACCACCGAGCGGGCAGGTACGCGGCCTTTGGTCACGACTTCCTGGGAACCGGTGACGTCGATGATCGGCGTGCTCGCCGTAATGACCACGTTGGCACCGAGCACGGCGCCTTCTTCGATCATGACTCCTTCGACGACGATGGCCCGCGATCCAAGAAAGGCGTTGTCTTCGATGATGACCGGCGCGCCCTGGGGCGGTTCCAGCACGCCGCCGATGCCGACGCCGCCGGAGAGATGCACGTTCTTACCGATCTGCGCGCAACTTCCCACCGTGGCCCAGGTATCGACCATGGTGCCGCTGCTGACGTAAGCGCCGATGTTGACGTACGACGGCATCATGATGGCGCCGGGTTCGACGAAGGCGCCGTAACGGCATAGAGCCGGCGGCACCACGCGCACGCCGCGTTCTTTGTGATCGGTGCGCACGTCGATCTTATCGTGGAAAGTAAATTCGCCGGCGTTCATTTCGCGCATCTGCGTTACGCCGAAGTAGAGTAAGATTGCTTTTTTGGCCCAGGCGTTGACCTTCCATTCGCCCTGATTCACGGGCTCGGCCACACGCAGTTTGCCGTCGTTCAACAAAGCGACGGCGTCTTTCACGGCCTGCTGGTTGGCGGGGTCTTTCAGGCCGTCGCGGATTTCGAAGAGTGCGTCGATCTTTGATTGGAGTTCTGCGGACATTCATCCAGAAAAATCGGGGTGGTGGCTGCGGAAAACCAAAATAAACCGCGGATCATGTAGTAAGAAATTTTTGGGCGCGTCGCCTGCGGCGACCGGGCTACTTCGGGCTCCGCCTTCGGCTGCGGTCCTTCGGACTCGCGCTACGCGCGACCCTGCGTATCCCTCACGCGAAGAGGGGCGTTTAAGGCTCTTTCTTCGCCGGCAGGTCGTTCGTTAAGTAAAACTCAAACGCAGTTACGAGCGCGTCTTTCTGATTCGCCCAGGCCGTCTCCGGGTCTTCGCCGCGGAAGATCTCCAGCGTAATCGTGGGGATGTTGCGCTCCCAGCCCGTGTAGGTGCCGAGGCTGCCCGGCGTCGGATAGCCGATGTCGCCCTTCGGAGGCAGGCCGTTCTTCGCGGACATAGCCGCTGCGAGATTTTCGCACGGCCCGTTGAAGTTGATCATGGCGTGTTCGTAGGAGTGCAGCGAGACGATCATGGCGGGCGCAATGCCTGTCAGAATTTCGAGGGTGAGCTTCGATTCGGGCTCGCTGCCGGCGGACGCGCCGGGATAGTAGCGCACGTTGGTGAATTCGCCGACCCAGTCTTGCGTGGGCAGGTTGCGATTCAAATCGACGTTGTGGCCGTTCGTCCGGCGATCGGCGGCACAGCCGTCGGGATTCAGGCGCGGCGTAATGAAGAGCGAGAGGCCTTTTTCTAACTGAATATCACCGGCAGTTACGGCGTCCCGGAAGCGTTCGGCGAGGAGATAGCCCTCGGATTCGTCACCGTGCACGCCGCCGATGAGCCAGACGTGGAGCCCACCCGTACCGAAACGACTGAGTTCAATGTCCCGGCCCATCACGGACTTGCCGGCGATTGCTGTCTTTCCTGATTCGGGGAGTTGCATTATTCAATCCAAAAGATAGACACCGAGGATCGAGGGACCGAGGATTTTTTCGGGAGGGCGATCGTAGCCTGAATGCTTTCGGGCTAAGTTAGATCTCTAGAAATCTTTTCTCGGTTCCTCGGTCCTCGGAGTGGAAATTTCTTACGCATTCGTCCCGATGCCGTAGTACGTAAACCCGAGCTTTATCAACTGCTCCCGGTCGTGGATGTTCCGGCCGTCGAAGAGCAGCGGTTCTTTGAGCGCCTGTTTGATGCGATCAAAGTCCGGCTCCTGGTACATGGGCCACTCCGTGAGCAGGAGCAGGGCGTCCGCGCCTTCCAGGGCGGAGTACATGTCCGGGGCGTAGGTAATGGAATCACCGAAGATGACCTTCGAGGTCTCCTCGGCGACCGGGTCCGTCGCCTGGATCTTTGCGCCGTGTTTCGTTAAGTGCTGGAGGATCGTAATCGACGGGGCCTCGCGCATATCGTCGGTGCCGGGCTTGAACGCCAGGCCCCAGACCGCGAAAGTTTTTCCGCTGAAGTCCGTGGTGCCGTAGTGTTTTTCCAGGATGCGCAGCATGCGTTCTTTCTGGCGATCGTTGGTGCGTTCGATTTCGTGGATGAGCGGCGCCTCGTAGCCGGCGTCGTCGGCGATCTGCCCGAGGGCGCGTACGTCTTTCGGAAAACACGAGCCGCCGTAGCCGATGCCGGCATACAGAAACTTGCGGCCGATGCGCGAGTCCGTGCCGAGGCCCAGGCGCACGTCGTTGTAGTTGGCTCCCAGGGTATCGCAGAGATTCGCGACCTCGTTGGCGAACGAGATCTTCAGCGCGAGAAAAGCGTTACAGGCGTACTTCGTAAGTTCGGCCGACTTCACGTTCATGCTGAGGATCGGGTTGTCGGTCTCGTTGACGAAGGCGTGATAGAGTTCCAGCATCACGTCGCGGGCGCGCTCCGAGTCCGCGCCGATCACGACGCGCTCCGGTTTCATGAAGTCGTCGATGGCCCGGCCCTCGCGCAAAAATTCAGGGTTGCTCACGACATCGAACTCGTGCTGCGCATGTTTTGCCGCGGCCTCTCGAACAAGGTCCGCAGTGCCCACGGGAACGGTGGACTTGTTCACCAGGATCTTATAACCGTTCAGGTGTTTGCCGGTGTCCTCGGCCACTTTCAGTACACCCCGCAGGTCGGGGCGCCCGTCGCCGCCGTCCGGCGTGCCCACGGCAATGAACACGACGATGCTGTCCTGCACGGCCTCTGCGAGATTGGTGGTGAACAGCAGCCGGCCCTTCTGGTGATTGCGGAGCACCATTTCCTGCAGTCCGGGTTCGTAGATCGGCATAATGCCGTTCTTGAGTTTCTCGATCTTGCCTTCGTCGATGTCCACGCAGTAGACCTGATTGCCGTATTCGGCGAAACAGGTTCCTGCGACCAGACCCACGTAGCCCGTACCCACTACTGTCAATTTCATGGGGAGCCAGTTTTGTGAGCAGCAATGCCGTGTCGAGCGGTATTAGAATGATGAAACGGGGACCTGTGACGATTCGGTGACAGGAGGATGGGAGGGGGATAACACCGAGGACCGAGAGACCGAGGAAAGAGTGTGGAGGGTTGCAGTTCCTTGATCGCGTTCCAGCTATGAGAGTTCTCCGGATTTGAATCTCGGACCCTCGGTCCTCGGTGTTGAATCCTTCTTCAAGATGTTCACGCTCACTCAATCAGCTTCCGGATCTCCGCCGCATTCGGCGCGTTCGGGTACAGCTCCAGATACTTCTGCAAGTGCGCCTTCGCATCCCGCGGGCGGTTCAGATCGCGGTACAGCAGCAGCCCGAGTTGCTCGTTCGCCTGCACGTGATTCGGCTGCACCGCGAGCAACGAGGCATATGTACTGGCCGCGGCCTGGTAGTCGTTGGTGTCCCGGTACGAAAGCGCCAGGTTCAGATAAGCTTCCGCACGCCGTGACTTAATGCGAATGGCGTTCTTGTAGGCGCGCCGGGCCTCGGCGTGCTCGTCAAGTTTGCGGTAGAGATTGCCCGCGTTGAAATGCAGCCGATAATCGCTTGTGTTCGTCGTCGTCGCGCGACGCATCACCGAAACGGCGTCGAGGCGCTGGCCGGATTTCAGGAGCAGCGGCACCGCTTCGATGGCGGCGTCGGCGTGACCGGGATTCAGCTTCAACGCCCGTTCGAAGGCGGCGAGGGCGGCCTGGTCTTCGCCGCTGTCCCGGTGCAATCGACCGATCGTGTAATGCAGGGCGGGGTCGTCGGGCTTTACCTTCGAAGCGGATTCCAACGCCTGGAGGGCGCCGGCCGTGTCACCGCTCTTCGAAAGGGCGAGGGCCAGGTTGAAATGCGCCTCGTAACGTTTCGGTTCCAGCTGCACGGCGCGACCGTAAGCCTCGGCGGCGGACTTGTGATCGCGCTTCATCGAATACAGTTCCCCGCGCTGATAATGCAGCGCGGCGACTTTCGGATGTTGGCGGCTCTGCGTTTCCAGAACATCGAGGGCCTTCGAACTACGCCGTTTTTGTTTCAGCAAAATGGCCAGATTGAGCGCGGCCTGCCAGCGATCCGGATCGCGTTCCAGGAGATCTTCATACGTATGAATGGCTTCGTTCGTGCGGCCGGCCTTCGCCTGACTGACGCCCAGGTTAAAGCGCGCCTGGTGTAAGTTTGGAGCGAGCTGCACGGCATCCGCAAAGTAACGCACCGCATCGGCGTAGCGGCGTTCGCGGAAGTGGATCTCACCGAGATAGTAGCGGGGCCGGTGATCTTTGGGGCCCAGGTTGGCGGAGCGTACGTAGGCGGCCCGGGCGTCCTGGTGCCGGCCGGTCCGATCATACACGCGACCGGTGAAGTAGTGGACCTCGCCGTCCTTCGGCGCCAGGCTTGCGGCGCGGCGAAAACTCTCGAGGGCGCGGTCGTACTCTTTTTCTTCGTAGAAACGTTTGCCCTCGGCTTTGAGATCGGTCACGGACTGGCCGCGGCCCGGGTCTTCGAAAACGTCCGACGAAAGCGCCGCGGTGACTTCGCGGCCGGCGCGGTCCGTCACCGTGACCAGCACGCCGTCTTCGTTAGCTGCTTCTGAGCTTGAATTAGGGGCCTCGCCGTTCGTTTCACCGGACGCATCGAAGCCGGCCACGGTAATGGCGCCGTTCGGATCCACCGCCAGGTCGAAGACGTCCGACGGCAGTTCGTTCGTTGCCTGTTCATCGTGGGCCAGGCTTTGCGCGGGAGTGCGGGCGGTGCGTTGGGCCGCGAGAAACTTCGAGCGCAGGATGCGATTGTCAATGTCGTAACGTAAGGCCATGCGATAGGCCAACTCTACGGCGGCCGCGGGCGCGTTCGTCGCGCGGCGCAGATCGCCCACGCGTTCCCATACTCTGGCCTGGCGTTCGTCCAGGTGGACGGAGCGTTCGTAGGCGGCGAGGGCCCCGGTGAGATCGCTACCGCGTCGTTCCTTGCCGAAACGGACTTCGTAGGCGCGGCCGAGCGCGAGCCAGTTCTCCGCGGTCTCCGGCTTCGCGCGCACGGCGGCTTCCAGAACCTGCACGGCCTCGTGGACCCGGCCCTGTTTCAACAGGTACACGCCCTTGTTCTTTAAGGCAACGCTGCTCGTGGGATTGTTGCGAATGCCTTCGTTCAGGACTTCCTCGGCCGCCTCGCGATCGCCTTCTTCTTCGAAGACGGCCGCGCGCTTCGCGTACGATTCAGGATGCCCCGGTTCCACCCGGGAGGCGGTCTCGTACTCGAAGACGGCGTCCTCGGTGCGGCCCTCGATGTGGCGGACGTCGCCGCGGCGGTTGTAGGCCGGGGCGCGGTCCGGCAGCATGGCGGAAGCATCGGCGGCACTACCCCAGGCAGCGGGCAGGCGGCCTGCCTCTAACTGTCGCTCGGACAATCTTACCATCACGGCGTACTTTTGTTCGCGGACGATGCCCTCCAGTTGCAGGGCCCGTTCCAGGACCGCAATAGACCGGGGCAGATCACCGCGGAGCCTGTGCAGATGGGCGAGGTCCAGGTAGTCGTAGAGGGCGCCGGCGTCGTCGTCCAGGCGGGCTTCCAGCTCCGCGATCTCGGCGGCCAGGGCGTCCCCGGGTAAATCGGTCTGGCCGCGCTGGTAGAGATTGTAACCCAGGGCCAGGCAGAGGAACAGGGCCCCGCCGATCATAACGTCCAGGGCGCGACGATTCCGAAAGAGTGCGTACATGGTATTACCTTTTTCCTGCGAGTGTGGGCTCACAGATCATCCAGCTCGATGATGCTTTCGCCTTTATTATCGGACTTCTCGCCCTCGAATCGACCCGGCATGTACGGAACTCTGCTGTCCGTACCTTCCGGAACTTCGTCTTTTTCGCCGGCGAAGCTAAAGTTCGGGTCTCTCAGCAGTTCCAGGGCCTGATCAATCTGCGGGCCCTGAGGGTCGTCCGGGGCCAGCTCGCGATATTTTTCCCAATGTGCGATGGTGGCGTCTTTATCGCGCCGGAGTCCGTAGGCGATCAGGCCCAGGTAAAAGTGGCAGAGATGAAAATTCGGGCGGGCTTCCAGGGCGGCCTCGAAGGCCTGGGCCGCAGCGTCCGCGTTTTTCTGTAAGTAATAGACCTGACCCAGGCGAAAGAACTCTTCCTCCGGGTACGGGGAGAGTTCCCGGGCGATCTGGAAGTTCTGTTCGGCCGCCTCCAGTTCGCGGCGCAGCAAGTAGATGTCCCCGGCATAGCGATAGGCGAGGGCGGTCTCCGGCTCGCGTTCGGATACACGCTCGAAGAGCTTCAGCGCAATGTGATAACGTTTGGCGAAGAAATGCTGCTCGGCCCGGGCGAGCAACTCGCGACTCTCCGGATTTTCGATGCGTTCGACATAAGCCGCGCGGATTTCCTCGGGGGTTTTTTCGACCTCAGCCGGTGTGTCGGTGGATTCGGTCCGGGATTCGCCCGCGCCTTCGGTGGTGTCGGCTGATTCGTCGGACGGTGCGTCGTTTGTGCTATCGTTCGGGGTCCGGTTTGTACTTTGCGATGCGTCCGCCGGATTCGCCGGGGTTTGTTCCGCATAAACGGGGACAATGCACAGGCACAGCAGCGCCAGGATTGTACTTCGCAGTCCGGTCATTGTTAGTAAGATCGGCGGCATGGGAAAGATCTATAGCGGGAAATTTCCGGTATTGATGGGAAGCATATCTTGCGCGAGGGACCCGGAGCGCGCAACGCGATGAGAGCCCCGGCGCGAAGAGAACCATGTTCGCCCGCTTCTTTCCCGGAATCGGTCTTGACCGATTCTCCGGCGGGGTGTAAGAATGTTCATCACATGGAGGGACTGAAAACCGAACGAAGCGACAAGTTCATCGACCTTCCGTCCCGGATGATCCTTACCACCGCCGGCCTGGATCTCTTCCAGCGCTCGGGCACGCCGCTCAAACGCATCAGCAATCGCGACGGCTCGGCCTGTGAGGGCCTTGAGTCGCCGAAGTTCAACGCGGCCACCGCGCAGAAAATGGTAATGAATTCTTACCTGGCGGAGATCTATACCCGCCTGCCCGATCTGCTCACGCGACGCTATCAAATCATCAGCACCAACAATCTCATCGTCTACGCCATTCTGTACAAGAAGTTGAGTCCGTCGCTGGCGAAGACCATGTTCGAGACGAACGTGGTCCGCGAGTTCAACCGCAAGAATCCGAAAAACTCCATCGTCGATCTACAGCACATTTCGCCGAAGCAGGCCGAGACGCTGATCAAGGCCAAGGCCGACACGTTTCGCAAAATCGAGGAAGAGATCATGGCCGTGGTGCGTCAGATGATCATGAACGATCCCGCTATTTCGGACGAGGACCGCCAGTCGCGCGTCATGAGCCTGGGCAAGTTCATCAAGTGGATCGACAAACGCATCTGGTTTCTCTACTACGTCATCTATCTCACCGACGCGCGCGAGCAGATGCGCAACGTCTTCGCACGAATGGTTGCGCGCTATCTCGATCACACCAAGATCGCCACGCACCTGAGCAATCTCGTCATGGAGTTTATTCAGAACGCGGAGAAGGCGCACTTCGAGCGAATCATCGTGCGCAACGGCCTGGCCAAACGCGAACACGTCGATAAGTTTCTACGCAAGCGCGAGAACCGCACGCTCGTAATTTCCGAAGCGAAGAAGGCCGGGCAGTGGCTGGAACTCGCCTGGAACATGAACCCGGAACGCGCCGCCGTCGGCAGGCAGTATCGCATCTGGATTACGATCTCGAACTACGGCCTCATCGACGAACGCGTGCGCGATAACCTGGCCAAAAAGATGAAGACGAACACCGACGGCATCGGCATCGCCGACTTCTATTCCAGCGGCGACGGCGACGCGGACAAACTCGGTGCCGGTCTGGGGCTGTTGTATAACTCGTATCTCGAAGACATCTGCAAACAAGAAGGCATTCAGTACAAGACGAACATCTTCCCGGAGCCGCAGAAAGAGAAGACCACGGTGCGGATTGAGATTTCGTTGTGATTCGTAGCCGGTCCGGATTTAAGTGTAAGTGAACTGAGGTTCTCCACAGACTATCAATTCTTGCGTTAGCGATCCGGAGGGTGGGCCGCAGGCCCAGTCTCAGCCGTCTTCGGCTGAGACCGCAGCGATAGCGGAGCCCGGAGGAGCGCGACCCGGAGCGTAGCGGAGGGGAACGCCCAAATAAATATCGCTTGATTACAAGTTAACGTAACAAATATTCAAAGACAAACGAGAATACATCTTGAAGATATGGCTTATACCCGGGGAACCGCCGGCCAGTTGCCTCGCCCGCGTCGAAGGATATCGCGCAGTTGGTAGCTGCCGTCCCTGACTCTCCTCCTCCGGTAAAAGATCTTCCTACAACGAATCCGCTTTCGGCAACAACGAGAAATCCTGCAACAACAGCACGTTGTACACCGCCAGCATGACGACGATGCCCAGGATGATCGTGATCAACGAAAACATGATCGTGAGGAACACGGTATTCGCCAGCATGCGAAAACCCAGGAACGCAAAGGCCGAGGTCATGTCCGCCTCCGGCGCCTGGCTCCGGCCGACCCGCAGATACGCGCGTAGATAAAACACCGTGAGCGCGCCGACGCCGAACAACAGCAACAGCGCAAAAAAACCGGGGAACGACAACTGCAGTTTGTAGACCGGCAGCAGAAACAGATTCGCGACCAGCAGCCCCACGCCCATGATCACGACGACCTCGATCGTGGCGTCGAGGACCGTGCGATCGCCGGACTGCCGGCGACGATCGCTGCGCATGTGTTCCATGAACTTCGTTTCGGAAAGTTGCATGTCCGGGGATGTCGGGAGGATGCGCCGGAGCAACACTGCCGCCCCGAGTAGAATCAGCAGAATTTCCAGCGCGGCCACGGCGAGGACTGCCGTGGTATTCTGGAACAGCAGCAGTTGACCGTGGCGTGCGGTCAAGAGGCCCGAGCCGATCATCAACATCGAAATGGAAACGATCATCGTGGACATGGGATCGTAGAACCAGTGGCGCTTGCGGAGGGCCAGCAGACAGAGCACCATCACCGTACACCAGAAGATGTTGATTCCGAGGCGGAAGCTATCCGAGGTGAACGAGCGCGACATGGCCCGCAGCAGATCCTCGGGGCGCGAATCGCTTTCCAGGAGGGGATCGTCGAACGTGCCCATGAGCGCGCGCTGGACGTAGACGCGTTCGATCAGCCCCGGCGACCAGACCCAGCGAACCTCGGTTTCTTTGCGGCTGAGTTCTTCCAGGCGCCGGGACGCCTCTTCCGCCGACTCGCCGGCGTACAGGAACGAGCCCGTGGAGCGTTCGCGAAACTCCACCGATTCCGAGGGGCTCAGCCCGCTTTCAAAAGCCGGCGCGCCGGTGATGGACGACAGGAAATACAGAAAATACAGGGCGAGTGTCAGAACATTGAGGCGGGCCATCGGTTAGCGGAAACGTTTTTGGAAGATGATGCGCTGTCCAGTGAAATCGCAGACTCCTTCCCGTTCTCGGTTGACCCGGCACTTCGGCGCGGAAAACTGACCTCTCGCGCATGTCCCGCATCTTCCTCGAACTCTTCATTGCCCTGCGCTATCTCCGCGGCCAGGGACGCACCGTGATCTTCAACCTCGGCACGCGGCTGTCGTTCTTTTTTCTGGCGCTGCTCGTCTACATCATGGTGCTCGTTCTCTGCGTCTTTACGGGTTTCCAGAAAGAAGTGAACAAGTCGCTGACGAACTCGGGTTATCACGTCATCGTAAGCCGGCAGCCTTCGGGCCTGCCCATGCGCAACTATCGCGAGGTGTTGCAGAACATCGAAAAGGATGAGGCCATCGCGGCCCGGGCGCGCTCGGTTTTTCCGAGCATTCAGTTGAACGCGCTCCTGGAAATCGACAACATTTTCGAAGGCAAGGGCCTGCGGGCGATCCCCGCCACCGAGGACGAACTACGTCGGGGCAAGCTCAAAGACTTTCCGCCCATCGTGCATTACAATCGCGACTATCTTCTGAATTTCAACGAGGATAACTACGTGCTCGTCGGCCGGGAGATGGCGCGGTACTACGGCTGGCGTGTGGGCCAGCGCATCCAGTTGTTCATGCCCCGCGGCGGTCTGTTGACCCGGGGCATTCAGGTCCGCCAGGCCGAGTTTACCATCGCGGGTTTCTTTCGCACGGGCTACTACGAGTTCGATCTCAACTTAATCTTCATGTCACTGCCCACGGCCCAGCGCGTGTTGCAACTCGGCAACCAGTCCACCGAAATCATCGTCCAGCTCAACGATCTCAGCGACATCGATCGCGTCGAGGCGTTGGTCCGCGACAGTCTGCCGAAACCGCGCTTCGACTACGCCATCCGCACTATCAAACAGGAGAAAGGCAACTTCCTCGCGGCGTTGCGTCTGGAAAAAACGTTGATGATGATCATCCTCTCGCTCCTGATCCTGGCCGGGGTCGCGGGTATCTGGGTGACGGTGCATTTGCTTGTAAAGGCGAAGTCCCGGAGCATCGGCATGCTGCGGGCCATGGGGCTGTCCACGCGATCCATCATCGTCATCTTTACGGCGCATTCCATGTTGATCGGCGTGCTGGCCACGGCCGTGGGGGGGAGCATCGGCATTTTCGTTGCCGAACGTCTGGAAGCGATCATCCAGCTCATGGAGGACGGCACGAACGCCGTGATGGGTTACCTCATGTCCTCGTGGCAGCCCGTTAGTTTTATTCCGCAGAACATTTATTATTTCGATCACCTGCCGGTTGAGGCGGACCCGGCGGTCATCTTCGGCGTCGCCGTGGCCACCGTGATCCTCTCCGGCCTTGCCGGTTACTTCCCGTCGCTCCAGGCCGCGCGGGTGGATCCCGTTCGAACCATTCGCACCGAGTAATGATCACTGAACGTAAGTTAACATGAGCACGGCAGAAAACAACAACGTCCCCGGCGCGACGGCCTCCGGCGAGATCCGCATCTCCTCGCTCATGAAGGAGTTCCGCGGAGAGGGCGAAACGATTACCGTGTTGAACAACCTGTACCTGGACGTTCCGGCCGGCAGCATTGTCTCCGTGGAGGGCGCGTCCGGGGAGGGCAAGAGCACGCTCTTGAACATCATCGGCACCATCGACCAGGCGACGTCGGGTACCGTTATCATCGACGGTGCCGAGATCACGTCCATGACCGAGCGCGACAAAGAGGCCTTCCGCGCCGATCGCCTGGGCTTCATCTTTCAGCATCATTACCTTTTGCCCGATTTCACCGTTCTGGAAAACGTCATGATGCCCATGCTCATCCAGCGCAAGCCGGTGCCGTCCAGCCGGGACGAAGCCGCGAACGCACTGAATATGGTCGGCCTGGCGGAGCGCTTGAACCACTATCCCACCCAGATCTCCGGCGGTGAGATGGCCCGGGCCGGCGTGGCCCGTTCCCTGGTCGGCGGCAAACAACTGATCCTGGCCGACGAACCCACGGGCAACCTGGATCAGCGCAACTCCGATCGCCTCGCGGACTTACTGTGGAAATTACAGGGCGAGCTTAAGTTCACTTTGTTAATTGTTACCCACGACATGGATCTGGCCGGTCGGGTTCCGGTGCGGTACCGCCTTGCCGGTGGGAACTTAGAGAAACATTAGATTCTTAATTCTTCGCGCCAGGGATTGTAAGGATTATGCCGTCAGGCGCAAGTCCGGAACGAAGCGGAGGTCGCCGTTTCCATATTCTCTGCCTTCTCTGATTTCGCCGACCTATGAACTGCACGCACTGCGGAAAAGCCCTCACCGTCCACGTCCTGGAGGGGCCCGAGGGTCGTTGGGAAGAACGCCTCTACTGCGCGGCGTGTCGGTCGTTCCAGAACCAGCCCGGCGATCGGCGGTGTCTCTACTGCGGCTCCACGTACCGCCGTTTTCTGCGCTCCGGTCTGCTCGGCTGTGCCCGTTGTTACGATACCTTCGCGGCCGATCTCCAGGACATCGTCGAGAAGTACCGCGGTCGGACGCGGCCGGCGTCCCCGGGACAGAGGACCGCGCACGGACCGGGCCGGTTGGCCCGGTCCCGGAGTGCGGAGTTGGCCGGCCTGGTTCTGGCGGAGCAGGAAGATGGGACGGCACCGGAAAATCACCTGGAGGGGAGGCCGCGCGAAGGGAATGGACCGGATCCAATGGCACCGGAGGACCTGCCCCCACCGGCGGCGACCGTCGGAGCGGCCAACCCGGATCGTTCACCAATCCTGGGCTGCAGGGTACGCCTGGCCCGGAACATCGTCGGGCTGCCGTTCTGGAACCGTCTGGAAGCTTCCGCCCAGGCCCTTTTGAGCAGCAGCCTGCTTTCGCCGTCCCAGGCGCTCGGTCTGTACTTTGCCCCCGCGGCCAACTATTCCGGGGAGCCTGTATTCGGTGAGGAACTGCATCGCCTGCAACGCTCCGGGATCCTGCCGGCCCAGGCCGCGGCCGCCCGTCGGGTCCCCGGAAGGGACGTCTGGATCTATACCGGCGACGAGGATCACTTTCGCATCCAGTGGCTTTTCGAGCACGAGCCGTCTACGGCCTTCGATCCCGTGCGAGAAGTCGAAACCCTGCACCGATCTATCTCGTCTACTATAGAGGAAATCGCCGAGATAGATACGCTCTACGCCTACCAGTGGCACGACGATCATGGTTTTTTGACCGCTTGTCCCGGAATCGGCGGGGCGGGGATCCGGCTCTCGATTCTGCTGGATCTGTACGCACTCATGCGCCGGGGGCGCTGGTCGATCTGGCGGGAACGGCTGATTCAGGCGGGTTTTGAGGTTCGGGGATCCCGGGGCGAAGGGGCCACGCGCTCCGGCGACGAGCGGGTGCAGGTCTCGAATCGTTTCTGGACTGCGGATGCGGACCTTCGGGCCGAGGCAGGCCGGTTTTTGGAGATTGTAGGGCGGCTGGCAGCCGCCGAAAGTGTGGAACGCCGGTCCGGAGGCGGGACATCGCTTTAATTTTTAATTATAGTTCCGACAATATATTGAGAGAAAGTCCGAAAACCCCGGCGGGCATTATTTTCCGTGACAAAGCCTGACGCCCTGGTTTTCCTGGAATGGGGGCAACTCACACGTCCGAACCCTGCGCCGGCACGGGGAAATTTCGGACGTTGTACACAAATAAACAGCCGGCCGCGTCACGGGGGTGCATCCTCTGCTGCAAATCAGTCAAAACAAGGCATGTGGCAGTCGGGTTGGATCCAGGTAGTTTTTGGAGAGCTATATGTTCGATTTTACCAAACGAGCAAAACGAGTCATCAACGAGTATGCCCAGCAGGAAGCGAAGCGCCTGGGGCACGACATGATCGGGCCGGAGCACATTTTGCTCGGACTGCTGCGGGAAGAAGACTCGGTGGCCATCAAGATTCTTAAGAATCTGAACATCGATCTGAACGAACTCAAGAAAGAGGTCGAGCGCCGTTCCAAGCAGGGCGGGAACACGCTTCTGATCGATATTTCACCGAATCCGGATAAATATCAAAAAATAATCGACTATTCCAAAGAAGAAGCGAAGCGCCTGAAGCACAACTACGTGGGCACCGAGCACATCCTGCTCGCTCTTTTGCGCGATAACAACAACGTCGCCGGGGCCGCCCTCGCAAACTTCAGCGTGAACTACTCCGTCATTAAGGGCGAGATCCTGCGCATCCTCGGCGTGGCCACGTCGGGATCGTCCTCGTCTTCGCGGCAGGGGTCTTCCGAGAAGTCCCGCACGCCGACCCTCGACGAGTTCGCCCGGGATCTTACCCAGCTCTCCCGCGAGAAGAAGCTGGACCCGGTCATCGGTCGGGATCAGGAAATCCAGCGCCTCGTCCAGGTGCTCTGCCGCAAGACCAAGAACAACCCCGTGCTCATCGGTGAAGCCGGCGTCGGCAAGACCGCCATCGTCGAAGGCCTGGCCGAACGCATCGTCGGTCACGACGTCCCCGATCTACTGTTCGAGAAGCGCGTCATCGCCCTCGACCTGGCGTCGTTGGTCGCCGGCACGAAGTACCGCGGTGAGTTCGAAGATCGCCTGAAGAAAATCATGCGCGAGATTCAGAACTCCAGCAACATCATCGTGTTCATCGACGAGTTGCATACGTTGATCGGTGCCGGTGCCGCCGAAGGCGCCATCGACGCGGCGAACATGCTGAAGCCGGCTCTTGCCCGCGGTGAGATCCAGTGCATCGGCGCCACGACGCTCACCGAGTTCCGCAAGTACATCGAAAAAGATTCGGCCCTGGAGCGTCGCTTCCAGTCCATCCTGGTCAAAGAACCGTCCGCCGATGATACCATCCTCATTCTGAAAGGCCTGAAGAAAGCCTTCGAAGCGCATCACAAGGTCCACTACAGCGACGACTCGCTGGAACTGGCCGTGAAGCTGGCCGAACGTTATATCAACGATCGCTATCTACCGGACAAGGCCATCGACGTCATCGACGAGGCCGGTTCCCGGGCGCGGCTTTCGAATTCCTCCCGTCCGCAAGAGATCATCGATCTGGAAGAAGAGATCAAAGAACTCGTCCAGAAAAAAGACGACATGGTCAAGGCGCAGGAGTACGAAAAGGCGGCCCAGATCCGCGACGCCATTAATCTAAAAAAAGAAGTCCTGGAAGAGAAGATCAACCAGTGGCAGGAGCGCATCGCCGACTACTCCGTGGACATTTCCCCGGAGGACATCTACGCGGTGATTTCGCTGTGGACCGGGATCCCGCTCGAAAAGATCGAAGAGGGCGAGGCCGAAAAACTGCTCCGCATGGAAGAAGAGATCGCGGCCCGCGTGGTGGCGCAGTCCGAGGCGGTGCAGCAGGTGGCTCGCGCCGTTCGTCGCGCGCGCACCGGTTTTAAGGACCACAAGAAACCCTCGGGTTCGTTCATCTTTCTGGGGCCCACCGGCGTCGGCAAAACCGAACTTGCCCGGGCTCTGGCGGACTTTCTCTTCGGCGACGAGAAGAAGCTCTTCCGCCTGGACATGTCCGAGTACATGGAACCGCACTCCATCTCGAAGCTCATCGGTTCGCCGCCGGGCTACGTGGGCTACGATGACGCCGGTCAGCTCTCCGAGTTCGTCCGCCGCAATCCGTACTCGGTGGTGCTTTTCGACGAAGTCGAGAAAGCGCACCCGGATATCTTCAACCTGCTGCTGCAAATCCTCGACGAGGGTACCTTAACGGATACCCACGGTCGCAAAGTGGACTTCTCGGAGACGATCATCATCATGACGTCGAATCTGGGGGCGCGGGAAATGCAGCGCGGCGGCAAGCTGGGCTTCGCCGAAGACTCAAGCCGTCGCGAACAGATGAAGAAAGATCGGGTCATGGAAGAGCTCAAGAAGCACTTCAACCCGGAATTTCTCAACCGCATCGACGAGATCATCACGTTCCACACGCTCACGAAAGAACACATTCGCAAGATCATCGACATCATGCTCATGCGCATGAATCGCCAGCTCCAGGATAAGAAAATCCTGCTCACGATGGACGAGGACGCGAAGGACCTCATCGCCGACAAGGGTTACGACGAAAAGTATGGGGCGCGGCCGTTACGCCGAACTCTGCAACGCGAAGTAGAGGACTACATGGCGAATCGTATGCTGGAAGGCGCTTACAAAGAGCCCACTGAGATTACGGCGGGCGTGGAGACGGTGGAAGATCACAAACTTCTGAAGTACGACGAGAAACCCTGGCCGGGCTACGAGGCCATTCGTCGGGCCCGGGAAGAAGAGATCGCTCGCAAAGAAGAGGAACTGAACAAACGCAAGGGCGCTCCGTCTCCGGACAGCACCGAGGCCGGCGATGATGATTCGGAGCCGGCCGAGCAGTCCGCCAATACGGGGCAGGTAAGCTAGGTGGCACCAGGTTGAACGATTGGGGGACGGTCGGTAGTTGGGTCGTCTACGGAGGGCTTCCGGTCCTCGGGATGGTGCTGGCTGTACTTCTATTCTTAACGCTGCTGTTTCTCCGCCGCCACTTCGGTGTTTCGTCGTTGGTCCAGGCGGAGATCCTCCGCCTGAACCCGCTGTTTCACCCGGACCATCCCATTCGCACGGAGTGGCTTCAGTGCGATTACGCCTTCACCGTGCGGGACGAACCTTTTGCCGGGACGTGCCTATTGCCCGTGCATCTTTTTCTCGGGCACCCGCAGCAGATCATGATCTGGAAGGACAGCCGTCTCGATCTGCCGGTGCTCTTTCATGACGGGCGACGCTTCGTCGGGGCGGAGAGCATCGAACACTATCTGCTGACGTTCCGCGAACACATCCGCATTCGTTATCGAAACAGGGATCCGCTGCACAACGCTCCGGTGGAAGCGGATATCCTTCCGAAAAAAGTGGTCGAAAATAGATCGACCGGCTCCTGACTGGCCGAATATGTCCCGTTTTCTGCAATGCACCCGAACCGCGCGCGCGGTGTCCGTCTTTATTCTGCTGTGCTTCGTTACACTGCCGGCCTTCGCGCTGGCGCCGCGCTACGAAGAGGCGTTGAAGCTGTTTCACGACGGCAAGTTCGACGCGTCGCTGGAAGTCATCCGCGCGGTCTTCGACGATAACAAGGGCGCCATCGAACTCCGCCTCCTGGCCGCGCACAATTACCTGGGCAAACGCGATTTCGAAAACGCTCGCGCGCACATGGAGTACTGTATGCAACAGCATCCGGATCGCTTCGAGTGCCGGGCGGTGTTGTCGACGATTCTGCGCGAGCAGGGACGGTCCGGGGCGGCCCTGCAGGTGCTCGCCGCGGCCATTCGTAAGTTCGGCAATGTTCCGGAGCTGAGGCTGGAAGCAGCGGCAGCGCACTTCGCGCAGGGTTCCTACGGAACCGCTCGCACGCATCTCGAAAAGGTCATTGCCGAAGACTCGCGGAACTTCGCCGCCATTTACATGGACGGGCTTATCTTCCTCAAGCAGCGCCAGTACAGCAACGCCGAGTTTCGCCTGCAAAACGCGCTGGATCTCAAACCGAAAAACAAGACCGATCTCGTAAACCTGTACGTGAATCTCGGCTTTGCGTACGAAGGCCAGGGCGATGCCCTCGTCAGTGAAGGCAAGTCTGCGGATGCTGCGGTGCGCTTTCGCGAAGCGTTGCGCTACTATACCTTCGCATTGCGCCTGGACCCGGACAATAGCACGGCGCGCGGCAATCGAGCCCGCGTGGAGGCCAAAGAGATCTAATGCCCCGTTCCGGCACAACGACGGAACGGCGACGCCCCACGGTGGCGGTCCAGACCCTCGGTTGCCGTTTGAACCAGTACGAATCCGACGGCATTCTGAATCGTTTCGTAGACAGCGGACGTTATACTGCCGTGCGGCCGGAGGACGGGCCGGACATCGCCATCGTCAACAGTTGTACCGTGACCGACCAGGCCGACGGCCGAAACCGCGGGGCCGTGCGCTCGTTTCTCAGGAAGAACCCCGACGCCACCGTAATCGTCACCGGTTGTTTCGCGCAGACCGACCCGGAACTGCTGAAAGACTTACCGGGCGTGGCGTTGGTCGTGGGCAACGATCGCAAGCCGGCATTGTTTGATCTCGTTGAAGAAATGCTCGCGGACTCCGGTTCCGCCGATGTATACGAGCCGCAATTTTACGAAGAATCCGAGCGTCTGCGCAAACATGCGGACGGTGGAAGTTACGGGGCGCGCCCCATCCTGGAGAATCCCTTCGGTTACGGCGATGTCGTTCCGTTGGGACACACGCGCGCCTACATGAAAATCCAGGACGGCTGCGATCGACGCTGCACGTACTGCAAGATTCCCATGGCCCGCGGTCGCGGCATCTCCCGGCCGACGCACGACATCCTGGAGCACGTCCGCCGCCTGGACGGTGAGGGCGTGCCGGAAATCGTGCTCACCGGTGTGAACCTGGGCTGGTATCGGGATCGTGCTCAGGACGTGCGTTTCATCGGGCTCATCGAGAAGATTCTGGACGCAATCGGACACGCGCGCCTGCGGATTTCCAGCATTGAACCGTGCGATGTGGACGCGCCCCTGGCCGAACTCTCGCTGCACCCGCGGTTCTGCGATTTTCTGCACGTACCGCTCCAGAGCGGCTCGGCGAGGATTCTTAAGGCCATGCGTCGAACCTACAGCCCCTTCAGTTTTCTCAAGCGCATGGAGACCGTGCTTGCCATCAATCCGCGGCTGTTTCCGGGCACGGACGTCATTGTGGGGTTTCCGGGCGAAACCGAGGATGACTTCACCGATAGCCTGAAGCTCTGCCGGGATACGCAAATGGCGAACATCCACGGCTTTCGCTATTCGCCGCGCCGGGGCACGCCGGCCTCGGACTTCGCCGATCATGTGCCGATGCATGTCGTGCGCGAACGCATGCAGCGCCTCATTGCTGAAAAAGATGCCGGCTTTCGTGCGTACGCGGAGCGGTTCTTTGGCAGTGTGCGCGAGGGGATCGTTGAAAAGCCGGGCGCCGGCGAACTGGAAGTTCTTACCGATAACTATTTGCGTGTGAAAGTTACGCCTGCAGACCGGAGGCCGCGCAAGGGAGCATTGATCCCCGTGCGCATTCGGGACTTCGCGCCGGCCGGAGACGGCAACGACGCCAACGCCGCGGCACGCTTTCTTCTCGTCGGCGAACTTGCAGACTGATGCAGAACATCGTCCTGCTTCTTACCGCCAACGCGATCGCTCAGTTCAGTCCCGGTCCGGACATGTTGCTCTTGATGCGCAACGCCGCGACAGCCGGCCGGCCTGCGGCCCTCGCCACGGTGCTCGGCATCTGCAGCGGGCTCAGCGTTCACATTACCGTTTCCGTGGTGGGTCTCGGCGCGGTGCTCGCCCAAAACCTGTTCGTATTCCAGGGGTTTCTGCTGGGAGCGTGCGCTTATCTCGGCTACCTGGGATGCAAATCGCTGCTCGCCGGCGAAGATGAAAGCGCAGCTGCGGGCGACGTCGATCAGGGTGTGCAGCGGCATAAGTCGGCTTTTACGGCCTATCGCGAAGGTCTGTGGACGAATTTACTGAACGCCAAGGCGGCGCTGTTTTTTCTGAGTCTGTTCAGTCTGGTGATCGGGCCGGAGACCGGCGCGGCGACAAAGGCCGGCTACGGTGTGATGTTGGTCGTTCAGGCGGCGGTGCTCTGGGCGTTGTTCGTGCTGGGATTGCAGACGGAATTCTTGCAGAAGCATATGCGCCGGAGTCGTGCGGCCCTGGATCGTTTGTTCGGTTTGCTACTGATCGTGGTGGCGCTGAAGATCTTCTGGGATAACTTCGTATCCTGAGCGCCGGTACGCCAGGGTCAAAGCCGGATCAGTTCTTTTTGAAACGCGGAGAATCGGGAATACTCGCGCCTGATCTTCGAAAACCACTGCCGGACTTCTACTTCGCGACCGACCCGGGGCGCCAGTTCCACGCAGCAGGCCATGAACATCGCCACCTGACTGTAGTACCGCCTGCGCTTTTCCCCGAGAATCCCCCGCGCTCTGTTTTCAGCCGCAGGCGGTTCTCGTGCGTTCGCCGGCACCGAGGAGGCGCACCAGCCGGGTAAGATTCGCCTCAGTAACCCAGGCCTTCTTCAGGCGAAACAGCACATCTCCGGTCCCATTGGTGGCCGAGGTCAATTTCTCCATCGAACAGGGGCGGCGATAGCGCCGCCAAAATCTCGTGCGCGTTCTCGTAAGCGCCCGCCAGAAAAGCCCGTGTCGCGATGCGCAGGCATTCGTTGATGGGAGCCGGATCGGCGTAATTCATCTCGACGGCCTCGCGAATCACCTGCATGGCCCACACGACATCCTTCCGGGGCGGCTGCACAGGTCGCCACTCGGACGCGGCCTGTGCAGCCCGGGTGAGCAGGAAGTCGCTACAGCGATTGAAGTGTTCGTCGTCCAATTGTTGCAGAATGGCTCGCAGGCAGGAGCGCAGCTCTTCGGCGTCCATTGCTTCGAGGGCGCCTTCCATCGGTGATTGGTTTTGATTTCGGATGTCGTTGTTGTGCCTAATCATCGGATTCGTAGTCGTGCTTCACGTAGTTCGCGTCGATTTCCTTTTGTTCCTCGGTCTTCGCGATTTCCAGGCCGTAGATGTAACGGTTCGTGCGCAGGCTATTCGTGATCCGGTAACCGGCGTCTTCGATGAAAAACGTCATGCGATCCTTTGAGATCTTCTGCGCCAATTCCGGTCCGGACGGCGCTTCGATTTTTTCCCAATCGAGGATGACCAGGCGGCCGTCGTTCTTGAGGCTGCGGCCGATCCCGCGAATGGCCAGGGCCGGGTCCGCAAACGTTGAAAGCACGCACGAGCAGAAAATAAGATCCATGGGGGCAATCCAGTCCGGGAGGAGCGGATGCTCGGTGCGCTCAATGTAGAAGGGGATGAACCGATCGAAGTCTTCCCGAACCTTCAGGCGGAGAACCTCGTCGATGAGTTCTTCTTGCGCCTCGGCGCCCCAGATCTGACACTCCTCTCCAATGAATCGGTAGAACGCCGGCAGGAAGTAGCCGTTGCCCATGCCGAAGTCGAGCAGGTTCTCAACATCGGCCCATTGCAATTGGGACAGCAGACGATCCGCCGGAAACAATTCCCGGCGCTCCCGGGACAGGAGATACTCGTGATACTCGGGTTCTTCGTAGTACGGCCGGCCGCGCATGCTCGGTAAAAGGGAAACCGTTCACGGCCGGCAACAATTCGACGCCGGCCCTCGTCCAATGGATAACTTCGTCTGGCCGGCGCTGGATTTCAGGCCTCGGGTCTCCGATAAGAACTATAAGGTCATCCGGATTATGTCAATTCGTTTCGCAATAACGGGACTGCTTGCTTTCCTGTGTTTCGTCGCGTCCGCGCGCGCGCAGAACACGGCGTCCCTGGTTCCAGGCATCGACGATCTGCCGACCGCGCAGTATCCGGAAGGGGATCCGCGCCGGAAGACACAACCGTCTCCGAACGGTGGAGGCGGTGGTGAAGATGGAACCGGCGACGGCGGGGGCGGCGGAGACGCCGTGGTGCAGGTGGATGAGCGTTTCCCGCTGATCCGTGGCATCAAGGTCGAAGCGGACAAGGAGTATCCGCATTCCGTCCGCATTTCCTGGGAGGTCGATCCGGCCTCGGACACGGCCATCTACGTCGGTCGGTACATCCGCCCGCTGTCCACGCGGCGCCTGGTGCTCGAAGCGGAGAACCTGACCTCGCCGCCCCTGGGCCCGAAAGAGAACTCCTACCTGGATCGCAACGTGCCGGACGGCGCCTACTACTACGTCGTGGTTACCACGTTTGAGATGAGCAAACGCGACGACGTGCGGCTAAAACCCGAGGTGAACTATACCACGAAGCCGATCGTCATCTTTCGTAAGGACGAAGAAGAGAAACAGGAGCCCGGCGCGGAAGTACCGGAGGTTCGCAATCTTACTGCCATCAATGCCGCCAACTCCGTAAAACTGAACTGGTCCGCGGCGGGGGTCGACAACGCCATCTATAACGTATATCGCAGTGATAAGCCCCTCGATACTCCGAACTCCCTGGACCAGGCCCGGCGTATCGGAGTGGTGCGCGGCGGCCAGTTGCTCTACGAGGACCTGGAGCCCGTCCAGGATCAGCCGCGGTACTACGGTGTTACCGTAAGCAAGGCCGACAAAGAGTATCGCGCACTAACTTTGAATCGTTCGTACATTGCGCATACCTTTCAGCGCAAGGAGCCCATTTCCGAGGATAACGCTAAGTTTCTTCCGGATGCACTTACGGCATTCCTGGCCGGTGCGGATGCGGTGACGCTGCTCTGGACCCCGCCGGAGGCCGATGTTCGTGACCTGCGCGTCTATCGTTCCGGGCGGCCCATTACCAGCGAGGCGGCTCTGAATAACGCGCGTTTCCTCGGCCGCGTAAAGTCCGGTGAAACGAAGTTTCGGGATACGAAGCTTCGTCCGGGGACCTACTACTACGCCGTCATGCCGCGGACGGAGAAGGGCGAACTGCGTTTCTTTGAGGAAGGTCGGACTTTCACGGGCTGGGCGGTGACGATCTTTCCGCAGAATCGCGAGGAAGAAGAGCAGAAGGAAGTCGACGGTAAGACCACGGACGACAACGAGCTGGAATTCTCGGAGGACGAGAAGCAGTCCCTCACGGAACCGGCGCTGGAGTACATCGCCGCCGACGCGAACGACGACTCGGTGTCCCTCGAATGGAACGTGGTGCGTGAGGACCTGGCCCAGGACTATCGCCTGTTACTGTATCGCGGCGAGCGTCCCATGCGAACATATGCCGAAGTGCAGGAATGGGGCCGCCTGGTGTCGGAGTTCCCTGCCGGGACCTCGAAGTATCGCGACATCGGCCTGGACGAAGGTGCGTACTATTACGCAATTCTGTTGGAGCTCGAACAGGGCGTGCAGCGTACCATGGTCGCCGGGCGAAATTACACGCGCTTCCCGGCGCGCATCGGCGGGCGGGAAACGGACGACGGACGCGAAGATGAGAGCCTGGATCCGGATGAACGCCGCGAAGAGCCGAACTTCGAATTCGACGGCAGCCTGGACCAACTGAACCGGATTCTCGCGGAGACCTACTTCAAAGAAAAATACACGGATGCCGTACGGCGCATCGAACCGTTTACACGGTCGACGGTTCCGCGCCATGTGCGGGCCCGGGCGTTGCTGTATACCGGACTCTCTTACTATCACATGAAACGTTACCGTGTGAGTCTCGATTATTTCTTGCAGGAGAGCGTGCGCCAGGAGTATCCGGAACGTTCGAGTTTCTGGTACGACCGCACGATCAAAAAGCTGGACTAAGACATGAACCGATTGCAACTTACGATCCTCCTGTTCGGCGCGCTGATGATATTCGGCGGCGTGGCCGTGCTCTTTGCCGCCGGCGGCATCGGCTGGAGCGCCGAAGAACTGGCCGCCCAACGTCGTAGCGAGGCCTACGTCGACCTGCGCGAAGCCGACGAGTATCTGCGCCAGAATTCCAGGGAGTCCGCTCGTGCGGCGTCCGTAATCTTCAATCGCGTGCTCGCCCGAAACATTGCGCCGGACATCAACGACGTGGCGACCTACGGCCTGGCCGTGGCCCTGGAAAAAATGGACGATCGCCAGGCGGCATTGGAGTACTACCGTGAACTGAAAGAGCGCGGTGTCGATGACCTGGCCCTGGCCGATCGCGTGGACTATTCCCTGGGCAAGCTGCTGCTCTACATCGATCACGAAGAAGAAGGCAGTTCCCTGCTAAAGACGCTGCTCGCCCGCACGAAGGACAAACGCCTCAAATCTAAGATCCACGCCGCCTTCGGTCACTTCGCTTTGCGCAAGGGGCAACGCAATCGTGCCGAGGCGAATTTCCGCATCGCTCTGAAATACGATCCCGAGAACCTCCAGGCGGAGCGCGGTCGCGCGGCGGCGCTGAAGGGCCAGGGCCGTGCCTGGGAAGCCTACAAGCACTACGACGATTACCTCGTGGGCAACGGCAACCTGGATCCAAAAGAGAAACAGGAACTTTCATCGGATCTGCGCCGGGACGCTTACAGCCGCGGCATCGCCGCTTATCGCCAGGGCCGCTATCACGACGCGGCCGGCTATCTGAACCGCGCGTTGCGTACTTCAGGCGACGCCCGGATTACGGAAAAGTCGTTATTCTGGCTGGGAGAAAGTTACGCCGGGGCCGGTCAGGATGATAAAGCCTTAAGCTACTATGATCGTACATTAAAGAACGCCGACTCGACCTACGACCAGGCGGCCCTTGTAAAGAAAGGCATCCTATTGGAAAAGAAGGGCAACCTGGAAGAAGCCGGTGCCGCTTTCCAGCGGGCCGTCGAAGACTACCCGGGCGGTCGTTATACGGATCGCGCCCTGGAATGGCGTCAGGAGGTCCTGGCACAACTCCGCGAAAAGGCGATCGTCGAGAACAGTGCGTACGACGAAAAACGGGAGCCGGAGAAAGACGAGGCGACCGAAGAAAAGAAACAGGCTGAGGAATAGGGCTCCAGCCTTCGCGATAGCACTGCCTACTCGTACTCTCGTTGCGGGTCCGGATTCTCGTCGTCGCCGGGCAGCGAGACATCCAGGCCCGCCTTTTCGTAGATGAACGGCACAATGTCCGTAAGCCTGCGAATGCGCCCGGGAACCTCGGCGGCGTATTTGCCGAAAGCGAAGGTGGGCACCTTGTTGTTCGTATGGGACTTCGTGCTCAAATCCTCTAGGTTTCCATGATCCGAAGTTATGAGCAGGAGCTCTTCCTCGGGATCGATTGTTTCCACGATGCCGGCAATGAATTCTTCCAGGGTGCGGACGACCCATTCCGCCAGATCGAAGGCCTGATCATGGCCGGCTTTGTCGCT
This sequence comes from Leptonemataceae bacterium, assembly GCA_965227295.1. GTDB lineage: Bacteria > Spirochaetota > Leptospiria > Leptospirales > Leptonemataceae > JANSYA01. Next base: position 4,029,730 of record OZ245742.1, read on the forward strand.
CAGGAAAAACTCAAAGACGCACAGCTCGTAGCGCCGGGCCATCGCCACGAGGTCCCGCCCGCGCTGCCTCGCATCGATCAACGGGAAACGGCCGGCCTCGTCCGGATACAACCGGTGCATGATCTCATGCGTGATGTCCATATAAAGCGCGTCCCCGCGTTCGAGGTCCGTCAGGCGCTTGAGGGCCTGACCGGACGCGGTATGCAGGTGGGTGGAAGCGGATTTCAGGCGCGGCTTCTGCTGGATGCGCTGCACGTAGTCGTCGGAATAGGCGTTCAGCAAGGTGGCGGGGCGACCGGCGTCGTGAAAGGCTTTGATGACCGAATACTCCCGAATGACTCGAATCAGCGTCGGCCCGGGGAAACCGGTCTTGTGTCGCTGCATGGCCCGGACTCCGTTCGTGCCGGTCCACAGGGACGTCTGGCCCGTGGCCGATTGGGGGAGGCCGTCAAAGCCCAGGTGCGCGTCTGTTTCGGCGATTTCCCAGCCCTCTGCCGTGGATTCCGATGGAGATATGTCGCCCGGAGCCGATAAATAAGACAGGGCGTAGCGGCTGAACGGATTGCGGTCGGGATCGTTCTCCCCGAGACCCACGCCGTCGATAAATAGATAAATTACCCGCACGAATTCGCAAACTCTCGCCGCAGCACCTGTTGTATATTAAAAGAAAAGACCAGTAGAGCCCGTATCCTATGTCCCGGAAAACAGTGAAAGAGCCGTTGCGCATCCTGAAAACCCCCGATCCAATTTTCTGGCAGGCCGGTTTTGACGAGGAGCGTCCCGCTCCGGCCGCCCTGGAAAGCCTGGAGCGCGGGCGTCGGCCGGTTTCCGGTAGACGCCCCGAAACAAAGACGTCTGCTCCTGCAGGAGCGCCTGCACCGGCGCAGCCCGAAAGCACGTCCACGCCACCGGCCCGGGAACGGGTCTTTACCCGTGAGCTCCGCAACGTCACCGGAAACGTCCTGAAACACCGGCCGTCTGCCGGGGTCCGGCCGATTCGCCGGGAATTGCGGCGCCCTCTGGATCCGCCGCCGCGCGAAGAATCTGAACTGCACGAGGAACCGCCGGCCGCGGCAGAGTCACCGGCGCCTGCACCGGCCGCGGAAAAGACCTCACATCCCCTGCGCCGCCTGCGAAATCACGAGGGCGAATTCACGCCGCCGAAGTCGTTGCCGCCGGGTGCCGAACGCCCCTGGCTCCGGTCCATCCGCAAGGAGACGACTCCGGATGCGCCGGATACAAAGTCCGCTCCGCCGGCGGCGGAGATCAGCCCGGCCCCGCCCCTGAAAGAAGAAGAAACGTCCCCGGTTCCGCCGGAGACCGGTGCCGCCCAGGCGGAAATATCGCCGCCTCCGCCGCTGTACTCGGAAACGAAACCGGCACCACCGCCGGAGGTCGTCCTCCTGGAATCGGATGATCTCGTTTCGTTGCCGGAGCACGTTCGGGGGGCGGCCCGGGTATTACAGACCGTAGTTGTAGAATCGGAGTCGTTCGCAGCTCCGGATGAGGAAAAAGCGGCCGCGGCGGAACCGGTAGAGGTTCCGCCGCAGGCAGAACCGGACGTGGCTCCGCCCGCGGTCGAAGAACCGGCGACGGTCCTCGTTGAGGTGGATCGCACCGAAGTGGGCGAACCTGCCGTCGAGGAACCTGTCGTGGAGGGACCGCCCGAGCCGGAAGCGAGTACTGTCATAACTGCTCCGCCGGTAGTCACCGCTGACGACGAAGAAGATACGTCCGAACTCCTCGACGATCCGGACCTGGACGCCCCGCCCATGACCGTGACCCCGGTGGTGGCTGCGGTTCCGACGGCCGAAGCAATTGTAGAGGAATCGGACGGGGGCGATGATCCCGCGCAACCGAAGACTCAGTCTGAGGCCTTCCCGGACGAGGGTCTGGACGAAGAAGAACTCCCGGAAGAATCCTCCAGCCTCAAAGACGAGTTCTTCGACGAAATTCGCAAGGGCGACAGCGACGATGATCTCGGTGATATAGTCATGAGCAAACCCGCGTCGGCAGGACCGACTCCCGGGCGCGATACATCCGATCCCTTCGATGTTGCCGATGACGATCCGATCTTTCTGAGCCCGCTCGAAAACGAAAATGATATCGAGGACGATTTCGTAGCCGGGTCGCCCAGGGCGAAGGGCGATGCGCCGGACATGGAAGAGTTTCTCGAAGTGGATTCCGGCCTGGATCTGGAGCTCGGCCTCGACCAAAAAATCGACGAACACATTCGCGAGAGCCTGTCGGAACCATCCCCCGGGGCGACACAATCGGCCCGGACGCCGGAGGGCAGTGAAGAAGAGGACATCCTCCTCGATGACTCCGAACTGGCCGACCACATTCTGCACGAGGAGTCGGGTCCCGTGCCCGAAGCCGTACCTGTCGTTGAAACCCGGTCTTCGCAAGATGCGCAGGAACCGGAGCAATCAGAAGAGTCGGAAGGACCGGAGGCCACCGCCGCAGCGCAGTCGGGGGTCGCCTCCGTGCCCGTTGCCCGGCCGTCCGGCGAACCGCGCATCAGCGACAGGCTGCTGGCGGAGACAGACTCCCCGCTGCCGGACAACACCACGATCACGCTCCAGAAGCTGTATACGAAACGCCGCATTGAATCGACGGACTTTCATGAAATCCTGGACCTCGTTCTCGAAAAGAGCCGGGCGGACGCGCTGGCCTTTCTGTTGCTGGATTCCATGCAAATGGTCTTCCGTACGCTTGTAGGGCGCGGGCTCGACGAAGCCTCCGAACGCAATCTCTACATCGGCATCGACGATCAGTACGTCGGCAGCGAATCGCACTTCCAGACGATTCGTTTTAACAGCGACGCCATGCGCGAGGACTTCCACTTCAAGAAGCGTTTCAGCACGGACTTCTTCGAACGCATGGACGGTCTGTACATCATCAACCTGCACCCGTCCGGACTTCCCGGGTTCCTGGTCCTGGCCTATGAAGACCTGAATCGCCTGGCCGAAAACGTACTGGAGATTACGTTGCCGCCGATCATGCGCGACGTGCTTCCGGTACTGAACCGCTACCGTACGATTGCCTGGGAACCGGAGCATCAATCCGCGGTGGACTCAAGCATCGTGGACGAAATCTACAAGTTACTCAAGCACGTCTCCCGCAGCGGACGCGACGAACTGTGCGTCATCCATCTGCGTTTTCCGGGGCTCTTGCAACAGAGCGCCTGGCGCACCCGGTTGGCCCGCATCGCCGAGTCGTTGTCCACCGCCATCGGTCCCGGTGAGAAATTGATCCGCGCCACGCCCGAGCGCCTCATTTTAGTTTTGAAAGAAACCTCGCCGGACAGCGTCATCGGCGCGGCCCGGGAGAGCGCCGGAAACTGGGGCCAGGGCCTCAAGCATAGAATCCTGAGATATCCGGAGTCCGGCAGGAACTTCTACAACTACATTGCTCCGGGACTCTAATGTTTGCTCGCATTACATTTGTACTCCTGGCGGTACTGCTGACCGCAGCGGCCGGTCCCGCGACGGCGAAGGAGGCCGGGCGTTACTCCGCGCTGGTCGAACGCGCGGGAGAACTGGCCCGGGCGGGGCGCTACCGGGAGAGCATTCCGTATTTGCGTAAGCTGGTCGAACTGCGGCCGTACGATGAGCGGGCGCTGTATCACCTGGCCCTGGCCCTGTTGCATCAGGAAGCACCGGTCTCACGGGAATCCTACGGTGAGGCTGCCCGGCTCTTACAGGAATGCGAGGCCATGCAGGAGCAAGTGCAGGATTTCGGACCCGCCCTGGGGCTCCGCCGTTTCTATTTGGGCCTGGCCCTGTGGCGTTCCGGGCGGTCGGAACCGGCCCTGGCAGCCTTCGAACGCAGCTTCGCCGCCGATCCGGATGGCCGCAGTGACGCCGTTTACAACATGTTCGCGATTCACGATGAATTGGGCCATGTTAGCCGCGCCCGGATTCTCCTCGAACGTTACAAAGGCCTGCGCCCGTAGGCCTCACCCGGCGTAATTCTTTTATTGTTGACACTCGCCCTGTCGATTGCTAATTTTGTCTAATATTAGCAATCGACAGGTAAGAGTGCTAATAAATCGGTAAAATAATTCGTCAGATTGGACATAATTTCAGGAACATGTGGATAAGCTGCGGATAAAACCGCAGATTTTTGCATATGGCGAGGCGCAAGAGCAACAGCAACGAGTCGGAAATCACCGATCGGCAGGCGGAAGTGTTGAATATGGTCGTGAGCGGCTTCATTCACCAGTCCCAGCCGGTCAGTAGCTTCTATATTATTGAGAACTACGATGTGAACCTGAGTTCTGCCACGATTCGTTCCGTCTTCGCGGCGTTGGAGAAGAAAGGATACCTCTTTTCCCCGCACCGGAGTTCGGGCCGGATCCCCACCGAGAAGGCCTATCGTTACTTTGTGGATCAGTTGCCGCCGCCGGCCGTCCTCCTGGACGAGGATCAGCGCGTCATTCAGGCCGAGTATCTGAAACACGAGTTCCGCCTGCCGGACATCCTGGACGTGACGTCTCGCATCCTCTCGATGCTGACGACGTATGCGGCGGTGGTCCTGGGGCCGGAGCCGGAGCAGGCCGTGCTCAAGCACATCGAGCTGATCGACATGGGTGAGGACGAGGTCCTGGTCATCCTGGTCACCCGTTCGGGCGCCGTGTACTCACGGACGTTGTTTCTGGAGAATCGTATTCCCGGGGACACCCTGCGGCAGATCTCGCGCCAGTTGAACGAAATGTTCAAGGGCATGGACCTGTCGGAGATTCGTGAGCGGCTCAAGTCCAGCATCGAAGGGGCCAATCGTTACTTCCCGCTGATTGCGAAGACCATTGCGGAAAACTTCGATTCGGTTTCCGGCGAGGAAGAGGTCTTCACCTACGGCCTCGATAACCTCTACCGGGCCATGGCCGAGAGCGGGGAGCCGGGCCGCCTGCGGGACATCGGTGAATTGTTTCATCATACGGATTTCTTGCGCGGCGTGTTTAAGAAGGCGATCAGCCTGGATGACGTCGAGGTTGTGATCGAGGGAGATCGGGACGAACGCCTGGCCGGTCTGTCGGTAATCTCGGCGAGCTACAAGATGGGCGAGAAGCGCATCGGCAGCCTGGGCATCGTGGGGCCGAATCGCATGGACTACGTGCGCGTGATGAGCATCGTCGAGTACATTCGGCGGCTGACAACGAATATGGTAACCAGGATCAGCAAATAACGTCGTTAAGTTTTATACGGAGTATATTAAGATGGAAGGTGTGTCGGAAGAACAGGAAGGCAAACATCCCGAAGGCGTGGACGTGGCTCCAGGCCGGGAAGAGCGCCGGGCTGACGAAGACAACAACGCGGCCAACGCTGCCGCGAATACGGAAGGTGCGGGCAGCGGAGCCGGCGATGAGCAGGCCCCGGCCGCGGACGAAGGCAGTACGCAAACGGAAGGTGAGGGCGAGAGCGAACTCGAACACGCTCAGCGTGAGATCGCCGAGCTCAAGGATCACTGGAACCGGGAGCGCGCGGACTTCGCAAACTTTCGCAAGCGTACGATTGTAGAACGCCAGAAGGCCGAGGGCGAAGCGGTAGCTCGTTTCACCCGCGAACTCTTGAACGTTCTGGATAACCTGGATCGGGTCCTTTCGATGAAATCGGATAACCCCGAGGTGAGCAACTTTCTTACCGGGGTGCAGATGATTCGCGAGAACTTTATTCAGGTTCTCGGCAACCATCGGATTCGCACGGTAAACCCGGAGGGCGAGCCCTTCGACCCGTCGTCCATGGAGGCCATCGCCAAAGAAGACCGCGACGACCTCGAACGCGACACGGTGCTGGAAGTCTACCAGGCCGGTTACGTCATCGAGTTTTCCGGCGGCGACTCGCAGGTATTGCGGGCGGCCCGGGTAAAAGTCGGCGTGAAAGCGAACAAACAAACGACGCCGACGGCAGACGAAGCGCCGGCAACGGATAACAACGCAGAGGAATCATAACGGAGCATCATTCGGAGCGGCGAAACTTCCGAAAAACACGGAGCGGCGTCCGAGTCAGCGAATCTTGAAGAATTGAGGAAATAAACATGGCACAAGAAAAGATTATCGGTATCGACCTGGGAACCACGAACTCCTGCGTGGCGGTCATGGAAGGCGGCGAGCCTGTCGTCATTCAAAACGCCGAGGGCGCCCGGACTACTCCGTCCATCGTGGCGTTCGCGGACGGCAACCGTCTCGTGGGCCAGATCGCGAAGAACCAGGCCATCACGAATCCGGGAAACACGGTTCGTTCCATCAAACGTTTCATGGGCATGCGCTTCTCCGAGGCGGAGAGCGAGATGGCCAAAGTCTCGTACAAGGTGGTTCGTTCCGGTTCCGACGGACTGAAAGTCGAAACGGATCAGGGCAGCCATACGCCCCAGGAAATCTCGGCGATCACGCTTCAAAAAATGAAGCAGACTGCCGAAGACTATCTCGGCCACCCGGTTACGAAGGCCGTGGTCACCGTACCCGCCTACTTCAACGACGAGCAACGCCAGGCGACGAAAGACGCTGGCCGCATTGCCGGTCTTGAAGTCGAGCGGATCATCAACGAGCCCACCGCGGCCGCTCTGGCCTACGGCCTGGATCGCAAGAATCAGAACATGAAGATTGCGGTCTATGACCTGGGCGGCGGCACGTTCGACATCTCTGTCCTGGAACTGGGCGACGGCGTCTTCGAAGTGAAGTCCACCAACGGTGACACGCACTTAGGCGGCGACGACTTCGACCAGGCCGTGATGGACTGGATGGTGGAAGAGTTCAAAAAAGAGAGCGGCATCGACATCGGTAAAGATCGCATGGCGTTGCAGCGTCTGAAAGAAGCGGCCGAGAAGGCGAAGATCGAACTCTCCGGCACGACCCAATCGCAGATCAACATTCCATTTGTGACTGCGGATCAGAGCGGGCCGAAACACCTGAACATGACGCTGAGTCGCGCGAAGTTCGACCAGCTCACGAAGTCCCTGGTTGATCGCACGCGCATTCCCTGCGAGAACGCGATTAAGGACGCCGGTCTTTCGGCGAGCGAGATCGACGAGGTCATTCTCGTGGGCGGTTCCACCCGGATTCCCGCGGTGCAGGAGCTCGTGAAGAACGTCTTCGGTCGTGAGCCGAACAAAGGCGTAAACCCGGATGAGGTTGTGGCCATTGGTGCGGCGATTCAGGGCGGCGTTCTCGCCGGTGAGGTGAGCGACGTTCTGCTGCTGGATGTTACGCCGTTGTCTCTGGGGATCGAAACCCTGGGCGGCGTGTTTACGAAGCTGATCGAACGCAACACCACGATCCCGACGCGCAAGTCGCAGATCTTCTCCACGGCCGCGGACAATCAGACTGCCGTATCCGTACACGTGCTGCAGGGCGAACGTGAAATGTCCCGGGACAACCGGACGCTCGCGCGCTTCGACCTGGTCGGCATTCCATCGGCCCCGCGCGGTGTGCCGCAGATCGAGGTAACTTTCGATATCGACGCGAACGGCATCGTGCATGTGTCGGCGAAGGACCTGGGCACCGGCAAAGAACAGAAGATTCGCGTGGAATCTTCGAGTGGCCTCTCGGAGGACGAGATCAACAAAATGGTCAAGGACGCCGAGGCCAACGCCGCGAAGGATCAGGCCGAACGCGAAACGGCCGAAGCCCGCAACGAAGCGGACAACCTGGCATATACGCTCGAGAAAGCCGTGGCAGACGCCGGTGATGCCGCCGATGCCGCGGACAAAGAGCAGGCCGAAGAAGTGATCAAACGCACGCGGGAGGCACTGGACTCCGGTGACAAGGATCGCATCATTGCGGCGCGGGATGAAATCCGCAACGCGGCTATGGAACTCGGCCAGAAGCTGGCCGCCGCGGCCGGACCGCAACCGGGAGCCGAAGGCGCCCCGGGCGGCGGCGAAGCGGGCCCCGACGGCTCCGGTCAATCGGAAGGCGAGGGATCCGAGAAGGTCGTAGACGCGGATTATACCGTCGTGGACGACGAGAAGAAGTGAGGTTGCGAGGGCCGTCCTCGAACGAGGGCGGCCCGGTGAGTCACGGGTGAAATAGAAGATAGGATTAACACCGAGGACCGAGGTCTCCGAGATTCTCTGTGAGGGCGATCATGGTTTGATCACCTGTCAGCTATGAATACTCTCAGGATTGATTCCTCGGCGCTCTCGGTCCTCGGTGTTAATAATCCTTTCCCGCAACTTAGCGATAAAAGGTACTCATATGGCAGATCGAGATTATTACGAGGTTCTCGGGATTTCCCGGGGCGCGTCGAAGGACGAGATCAAGTCCGCGTACCGCAAGATGGCCGTGAAGTACCATCCCGATAAGAACCGCGGCAATGCCGAGGCGGAGGAGAAGTTCAAAGAGGCCACCGAGGCCTACGAGGTCCTCTCCGATGAACAAAAACGTCGCGTCTACGATCAGTTCGGCAAGGCCGGGCTGGGCGGTATGGGCGGCGGTGCCGGTTTCGGCGGCGCGAAGGCTTATCAAGATTTTTCCGACATCTTCGGCGACATCGGCGACATCTTCTCCGAATTTTTCGGCGGGGGCGGTGGTGGTGGTTTCGCCGGCGGCGGTTTCGGCGGCCGGCGCGGCGGTATGCGGCGCGGTGCCGATCTCCGTTACAACCTGGAAATTTCCCTGGAAGACGCCGCTCTCGGCAAAGAAGTAAAACTCGAAATCCCGCGCCAGGATACCTGTGATACCTGCGGCGGCAGTGGTGCGAAAAAAGGCAGCGAACCGATTACGTGTGACACCTGCGGCGGCATCGGCCAGGTACGCCGGACCCAGGGATTCTTCTCGGTGACGACGACCTGCCCGACCTGTCAGGGCCGCGGACAGCGCATCAAGGATCCGTGTTCCGCGTGTCACGGCTCCGGTGTACAGGAAAAGAAGCGCACGTTGCACATTAAGATTCCGCCGGGTGTGGAATCCGGCAGCCGGCTGAAAGTTGCGGGCGAGGGCGAGGCCGGTCCCAACGGCGGCGGCCACGGTGATCTCTACGTCGTGACGCATCTGAAACCGCACGAGGTATTCGAGCGCCAGGGCAACGATCTTGTGGTGCAGGCGAACATTCCGATCACCACCGGCATTCTGGGCGGTGAGATCGAGGTGCCCACCATCGACGGCAAGAAGGTCCGTATGAAGATCCCTCCGGGCACCGAAGCCGGTCAGATCTTCCGACTGAAAGGCAAGGGCATGCCCTACATGGGCGGCTACGGGAAAGGCGATCAGCACGTGCTGGTTTCGCTGAAGGTGCCGAAGAATCTGAGCCGCAAGGCGAAAGAGCTCGTAACTGAACTTCAGAAAGAGTTAGACGAAGTTGGGAGCGAGGCGGAGTATTCGCGGGTTACCGTTGGGTACGATTGAATTGCGGATTCTTCCGGTGGATCGCTCAAGGCGATAATCACTACGAATATGATCAGCACGGCCGCTTCGAGCAACAGCGTGAACGCGGCCGGTATCACGAGCCAGCGATAGCGGCCGGTCCAGATATGCGACCACGCGAAGCAAAGCCCCGCCAGGACAAACAACGGGACCACCGGGATATACAGGGTCAGCGCGAAGTACAGCAACGCGACGACGATCGGAAACGCCGCGCAAGAGTACGCTGCGATCAATGAATAGACGTCCGCGCCGGTGATCCAACCCCATAACGATCGACCGCGGCGTGTCGTGGCCATGAGCGAGCCGGACAGGATGATCCCCAGCGTAAAGCCGTGAACCATGAAGAACGTTCCGACCACGGCGTAGATCAATGCGTTGACTGCCGCCGTAGGATCCCCCTCCGGGTCTGCGCTGTCCCGGCTTATTATGGAGTAGACGCTGGCAAGCAGCGCGCTGAGCCAGGGAATGAAAGTGAGCAGGCGGATGAGCATGGCCGGATGCCATGGGCGTGCTTGTCGAATCCATCGAATCAACATCACAATGGTGGCGGGGGGTTCCAACAGGGCATAGCCGAGATGAGCGCCGAGTACGGCTCCGACAACGGGAGTGACGGTCAGGGCATAATAGATGAACTGTGGCATGAAGCTGATGAATGCCCCTGCGGCATGCCGTGCGTGCAGCGTAGCCCGCAACATTCCCACGGATATGAGTGTGCCGGAGACCAGCCCGACGAGAAAGCCCAGGAAAGCCAGCAGGCCGATTGCGATGATGCTCGGTCCGACGTTGCCGAGTACACTCCAGGCAATCCGTCTTCCTGCCTCCAGGCGCGGCCGTTGCTCTTTGAGGCGTTCGCTAAGATCCTTCGTGATTGCCATGGTCAACCTTTTTCCCCTTTACAGCCAGGGCTGTGTCCTCGATCTTCCCCCGGGTAATTTTACATGAGTGCAAAAGTAAAAGTCGGCCTCGTTGGAACGGGGCACATGGGTCAGTACCACGTCAACGTCAGCGCGGGAATCGCGGATTACGACGTCGTGGGCATTTTCGACATCGATCCGGAGCGGCGCAAAGAAATTTCCGAGCGCTTCAGCGTGCCAGAGGTCTCCACGTACGACGAACTCGTCCAGAAGGCCGAGGCCATCGTCATCGCCGTGCCGACGGTCCTCCACTATGAGTACGCCCTCAAGGCTCTGCAGGCCGGGCGCCACGTGCTCGTGGAGAAACCCATGACCGAAACCGTCGCCCAGGCGCAGGAGTTGGTCGACATAGCGCAAAAGAACGGGCTGATTTTCCAGGTCGGCCACGTGGAGCGCTTCAACGGCGCCGTCCTGGAACTCGGTAAGATCGTGGAGCATCCGCTACTAATTGAATCGCGTCGCCTTGCCCCGTTCAACCCGCGCATCTCCGACGTCGGCGTGGTCCTCGATCTCATGATCCATGACATCGACATTGTGCTGAACCTGGTGAACGAGGACGTGAAATCGGTGCACGCCCGGGGGACCCGGGCGCTTTCGGACCACGAGGACGTGGCCGTGGCCACGATTCAGTTCGAAGGCGGCTGCGTGGCGAACCTCATCGCGTCGCGGGCCACCCAGGCTAAGATCCGGCGGCTGAACATTACGCAGGAGAGCGCGTTTATCGTCCTGGACTTTTCGACGCAGGACATCGAAATCCATCGCCGCGCTTCGTCCGCGTATCTCATGACCCGCGAAGAGTTGAAGTACAAGCAGGAATCCTTCGTCGAGAACATTGCCGTGCATCGGGACAACCCGCTGCGCCAGGAGCACCAGCACTTCCTCGCGTGCATTCGCGGGACGCAGGAAATCATCGTCGGCGGCCAGGAAGAACTTCGCACGCTCACGATTGCGTCGAAGATCCTGGACGACATTAAGAGTACGCTCCAGGTTCCGGCGGGTTAGTCTTTCCCGGCCGGGGAATCGAGCAGCAACAGCCCGTCCATCTTCATCTGCAACGTTTCGTCCGCCGTCGCCTCGCGCAGGTTTTCCAGGCGGAGCCGAAATGCCTTTTGATCGCGCGCGTTCTGTGCGTCCCGGCGTAAGCTTAACAATCTTGCCATTTCGTAGCGGGCCTCGTTCGCGGCCGCGCTGATGGTTCCCATGGATTGCAACCGCCCGGCACGGGCCACGTCCTGTAAGGACTGGTCCGCGGAACGGTAGACCAGCAGCGCGTTCTGCATGGAACGGCTGACGCAATGAGACGACGGGCATGCTCGGGGTATCGCACGCGAGCGGCACGGGTGCTGGCCGTGCGGAGGGCGGTGATGACCTGCTCGGCCTGGGCCTTCTTCATGCCCTTAATTTCATCTGCGCACTTGTTTACGCCGGCGTCGCGCAGTTCGATGCGCGTAAGGTCTTCTTTGACCGGAACGGCGTCTTCGTTTCGGAAAAGCCATCGAGCCAGTGCGCCTTCGCGCCCGACGGACCAGGCCGGAGAGCCGGGCGTCGTAGAGCATATAGAACCAGTAACACAATCCACCGGCCATGCCGAAGAGCAGCACGATCAGCCGGGAGTGCCATTCGACATGTGAGAGGATTTCGCGGAGGCGTTCCATGATTTCGAAAATATAGTGGTGGCGGGATTTCACCGCAATTCGGTTCCTTGCAGGCAGAATGTCCCGCGCCCTGAAAAACCCGGAAATCGCCGATTCCGGAAAGAATCTTTCAAATGCCGGCGAGGTCGTTGCCGATCGTGAAGCACGGCTCGGGCGGTTCTATGTCGAAACCTACGGCTGCCAGATGAACGAGTACGACTCGGGCCTGGTGCGCTCGATCCTGGGGGACGGCGGCTTCAGCCGCGCGGATTCGCCGGAAGACGCCGGCATCATCCTGCTCAACACCTGCGCCATTCGCGAGAAAGCGCACGAGAAAATCTACAATCGCCTGGCGTCCCTGGGCCACTTGAAGCGCCGCGAGCCGCGCGTGGTGATCGGCGTGCTGGGTTGTATGGCGCAAAACCTGGGAGACGATTTGTTCGCCCAGGGCCTGCCCGTGGATTTTGTGATGGGGCCGGACAATTATCGGGAGCTGCCGGAGATCGTCGCGCGCATCCGTGGCGGTGTCGAAAGCAATTTGAACATCACCCAACTGTCGCGCACCGAAACCTACGATGACATCGATCCGTGCGTGGTCTCCGGCCGTCTCGCGTTCGTGACGATTATGCGCGGCTGTGATAACTTTTGTTCGTTCTGCGTGGTCCCGTACACTCGCGGCCGCGAACGCTCCCGGGATCCGGATACGATCGTGCGCGAGATCAACGGCCTCGTGCACGATCGGTGTGTGCGTGAGGTGACGCTGCTCGGGCAGAACGTGAACTCGTATAAGTTCGGCGCCGACGAAGGCCGGGGGGATCGTGATGACGGCCTCGTACGCTTTAAGGATCTCGTGGAGCGCATCCTGCGCGAAACGGAGATCGCGCGCATTCGGTTTACGTCGCCGCACCCCCACGATTTTCCGGAAGACCTGCTACAGTTAATGGCGGACGAACCGCGCTTCTGCCGGCACATTCATTTGCCCGTGCAGTCCGGCGCGTCGTCTACGCTCGAACGCATGAAGCGCGACTACAATCGCGAGGAATTCCTGGCGCTGGTGCGGCGCATCCGCGAATTGATGCCGGACGTCGGCCTGACCACGGACGTGATCGTCGGTTTCTCCGGCGAAACCGACGCCGAGTTCGAAGAGACGCTCTCGATTATGCGCGAGGTGCGTTTCGACATGGCGTATATGTTTCATTATTCGGAGCGCACGCTAACGTACGCTCACAAGCGCTTACCGGACGACGTTCCACAAGAGGTAAAACTCGAACGCCTGCGCCGGCTGATCGAACTGCAAACGGAGATTGCCCGGGAGAACAACGTCTCGGCCATCGGCCAATCGTTCGAGGTGCTCATTGAGGGGCGCTCCAAACGTTCGGCGAAAGAGTTGATGGGTCGTAACGACGCGAATCGCACGATCGTGTTCCCGATTCCCGACGGCGCGGACGACGTGAACGCGCTGGATGATTGGATGGGGAGGCTCGTGACGGTGCGCGTCACCGAATCCACCGGCGCGACGCTGCGCGGCGAACTCATCTGAAACCACGCCAGGACAGATTTCCCCGCCCCCGTTGCGCTCCGGTCAACCGAAAATGTCACACCCGGATGATAGAGTAAGCGGGGGGATTGTGCGACGAGTGAGCCGTTCAGACGCCTCTTCCGCGTGAGCGATTGGAAGGGTGCCGCGTAGCGGCAGTCCGAAGCGAAGCGCAGGACCGAAGCCGAAGGCGGAGCCCTGGAAAGCGCGACCCCGCGCTTGCGCGGGGGCACGCCCAAAAACCATCATTCAATTCTCAGACGACTTTTTCTTTTTCGCGGCTCGCTGTTTTCTCGGCGCCTCGGTGGTTGCATCTTCTTCCTGTCCCTGCGCGCGCCCGATCAATCCCAGCACGCGTGCCTTGCCGAACATCCACAGGCGACCGAACGCTAACCTTGCATCAACGTTATTTAAGTAAAAACACGGAATTAGAAACAAAGAGATCTGCGTCGACAGGATGAGTCCCCAGGCGATGGCGAGCACCATGGGTTCGATGAAGGGATCCGAACCACCGACCCCGTAGGCCGTCGGCAGAAGACCGGTGACCGTGGTGATGGTGGTGATGATGATCGGCCGGAGGCGACGGGCCGCGCCGGCGACGACGTCCGGAATCAGTTCGTTGGCGCTGGTATAACCGCCGGCGGCTTCGCGATCGGCGCAGAGTTTGTTGATGAACTCCACCATCATGAGCGAGTTGTTTACGACGATGCCGGAGAGTCCGATCACGCCGATGAGACCGAGAAACGAAAACGGTCGGTCGTGAAAGTAAAAGGCCCAGATGACGCCGATCAATCCGAACGGAATGGCCGAGAGTACGACCAGGGGCTGCGTCAATGAGTTAAAGAGCAGCGTGAGCACGAGATAGATCGCGACGAAGCCGCCGATGAAGGCGAACATCAGCGACGCCATGGACTCGGCTGTTTCTTCGGCCTCGCCGCCGTAGCTGAACGTGACGCCGGGATATTCCTGCGTTTCTTTCGTGTACTTCGCGAGGATCTGATCGATGACGCCCTGGGGCTGCGTGGCGATGCCGGTCTGTGCTTCGATGGTCGTGGTGACGTCGCCGTCCGTATGCTGGATCGCCGTCTCGGCGCGGATGCGAGAAAGTTTCGCGAAGGCGCGCACCGGAACGAGCTGGCCTTGCTGATTGCGAATGTCCAGGTCGAGGACGTTGCGTACCTCGCGGCGATGTTGCACCGGAAAACGCACGCGGATGTCGATCTCCTCGTTGTTGCGTACGATGGATGTCGAGTCGATGCCGTCGAAGGCGATGCGGAGCGTACTTGCCACATCCTGCACGGTCAGTCCGGCGGCGGCCAGGGTATCGTAGGTGATGTCGAGTTTGTACTCCTCGCGACCGAGCTCGGCGGAGGTCGTCACGTCGTAGACGCCGTCCATCGCTTTGAGATCGGCGACGATCTTGTTCACGAAGAGCGCGCGGTCTTCGTCGTTGTCGGAATGGACGCGGAGTTCGATGGGTTTGCCCGCGGGAGGACCGGGCTTCTGAAGTTCCGTGCGAATCTCTTTGGCGCCAGTGACGGTGCTCATGATTTTCTCGCGGGCTTCCTCCAGGATTACACCCGCTTCGCGTGAGCGTTCGGAGAACGGGACGAGCGTTACCTGTAGATACGCCAGGTTTTGTTCGCCGCCCACCGGAGCCGCCAGGTTGTTCGAGACGTCCGTGCCGATGCGCGCCGTGTAGTACTCCAGTTCTTCCGCGGGAATTTCATCGATGATCTTTTCGATCTGCACGATGACTTCTTCGGTGGCATCGAAGGTGGCCTCGTCCTCCAGCTCGACGTACACGAAAAACGTATCCGCCCCGTCCGCCGGAAAGAGGTTGAACGGCACCAGCTTCGCCGCGCCGTACAACGAACCGAACAACAACAAGACGGCGCCGAGCGAGGTCAGATAACGATGCCGGAGCGCGATGGGCAGCGAGGCGCGGTACGGAATGGCGATGCCGTCGAAGAGCCGGTCCTGCCAGGTGCGCTGCGGTTCCGATCCGGCGGCGCCTTCGTTCTCCCGCAGCGTATGCGTAAGGTGATTCGGCATGATCAAGAAGCCGTTAAACAAGGAGCCGATGAGCGAGGCGATGATGACGGCCGGAATCACGAAGATGAACTTGCCCATGGTTCCGCTCATGGCGAACATCGGCCCGAAGGCGAGCACCGTCGTAAGTACCGACGCGACGACGGGCATAATCACTTCGATCGTGCCCGACAGGATGCCGTCGCGTTTCGAACGCCCTTCTTGAATATGGACGATGGAGTTTTCTGAAATTACGATGGATTGATCGACGATCATCCCGAGGGCGATGATCATGGCCGCGAGACTGATCGCGTTGATGTCCACGCCCGCCGCGGGCATAATGATGAGCGTGATGGCGAAGGACGTCGGGATCGACAGGGCGATGAGGAACGATGAGCGAAAATCCAGGAAGACGATGAGGATCACGACGACGAGAAAGAAACCGATCACCGCGTTTGAAGCCACGACGCTGATGCGGTTGCGCACGACCTTCGAGGAATCGTTCGCCGCGGAGAGACGGATGTTCTCCGGCAGGACCGTGCCTTTTTCGTCGAGGTACTCGTAGATGCGGTCTACCGTGCTGATGATGTCGGCGTTCGCCGATTTTTTTACGATCAGCAGGATTCCGCGCTTGCCGTCGAAGATCGTGCGCATCATTTCATCGCCGTAGCCTTCTTTGACCTCGGCCACGTCTTCCACGCGCACGTCGCCGCCGCCGAAGGCGGAGCGCACGATCACCTCCCGCACGTCTTCGATGGTTTCGAACTGCGACAGCGTGAGAATGTTGCGCTGCGTGCGATACGACTCTAAGTTTCCACCGGTGGCTCTTACGTTGCGGCTGTCCAGGGCGAACAGGATGTCGTTGAGGGCGATGTACTGTTGCTTGAGTTTCGCGGGATCCAGGTCCACGTGGAACTCGAGATCCCGGTACCCGTATTTGTCGATCTGCGATACGCCGCGGATGCGTTTGATGTCCCGCTCGACGAGCTTCGCCGTGCGCCGCAGTTCGCCGTAGTCCGCGTCCCCGGAAATCCCGACGACGAGGACGGGGATCTCCGATGACTTGAGATCGCGCACCTCCGGTCGACCGTCCACCTCCGCCGGCAGGTCCGACACCCTATCCACGGCGCGGCGGATCTCGTCTTTGACCTCGTCCTGATCCGGATAGTCGATGTCGATCTCCACCGTGATCGACGACACGTTCTCCGCGGACACCGACTTGAAGTTATCGATGCCGGCGATGCCCTTGAGTTCGTCCTCGATGAGCCGGGTGACGTTCTGTTCCACGTCTTTGGGCGACGCGCCCGGGTAGCGCGTGGTGACGATCATGGTGCCCAGGTCCACCTCCGGGAACTCGTTCCGGTTGATGCTCAGGGCCGTGGAAAAGGCCACGCCGAAGATGCCGATGAGCACGATGTTGACGAGGAGGGTGCGGTCCAGGAAGAACTCAATCAAACGCATTCATCAATGAATTGATCAGGGGACCGGATCGCAACCAAAAGACACACGTCGCCCATCCCCGTGGGTGGTTTTTGGTGGTGGGATGATACTGGTGCATGACCTACCGGAGGCGCCGCGCGGCGGCCGCCCTGGTGCGATTAGCTGAAAAATGCGCGGCGGTCAACGAAAAATGTCACACCTTTCTCACGGCAACGCAACGAACCGCAGCTCTTGAATTACCGGCACGCTCGGGTAGCTCGCACACGCCCCGGATCGTAGTGTAAGTGGCGGCCAGTGTACATTAAGACTTTTATGGGTCCGGCTGGTTCCAGCTGACGGGCGGAGGTCATGCCGGGGAATGTGGTAGGGCGGACCGGAACGGCGTCTTCCTCGCAGCATTCGCCAACGGGAGCTGACTCACAAACCGACGTCCGGTGTCGGCAAGGCCCCGCTTATTGGGGCCGCGGCAGTTGGTTCCCCACTGACGGACAGTCTTAACAAAACGAAAATCCACAACTCCCGCTCAGCTGTAGCAAAAAAAGTCCCTTCAACATTGCGCAACTTACTTCGTGTTTCTCACGGCAACAGTCACGAACCGCAGTAGCGGGTAGTTCGCACACGCCCCGAATCGTGGTGTAAGTGGCGGCCAACGTAAATTAAGCCTTTTGTGGGTACGGCTGGTTCCAGCTAACGTACGGAGGTCATGCCGGGGAATGTGGTAAGGCGCACCGGAACGGCGTCTTCGCCTTAAGAAACGCGACGGTAACTGAGCCGCAAACCGACGTCCGGGTCGAGACGGACAGTCTTAACAAAACGAAAATCCACAACTCCCGCTCAGCTGTAGCAAAAAAGTCCACTCCCCCATTTCACAACTTACTCCATGTTTCTCACGGCAACGCAACGAACCGCAGCTCTTGAATTACCGGCACGCTCGGGTAGCTCGCACACGCCCCGGATCGTAGTGTAAGTGGCGGCCAGTGTACATTAAGACTTTTATGGGTCCGGCTGGTTCCAGCTGACGGGCGGAGGTCATGCCGGGGAATGTGGTAGGGCGGACCGGAACGGCGTCGTCGCTTCGGAAAAGCCACCAGGCGAAGGCGCACTCCGGAGCACCGCTCCGGCTCCGAATCGTGAGACCCCAAACGATCCTTGACGCCGTCGCCCGCATCCCCACGCTATCCCCGCCCATGCAACAACGCATCATAACAGTCATCATCCCGCTCATCTTAGTCGCGGCCCTCTCAACCTGCAAACCCGAACCCGCCAACGCCCAAAGCGAACGTTTCCCCGACCTGTTTCGCATCGAATGCGTCGGCAAAATCGAAGGCTGCGCCTGCTACACCGGCGCCACCGGCAACGCCCGCAACAACGTCGCGTACCATGCCGAAGCCGCACGATCCACCGGCGCCGCGGAAAACGGCCGCGTCCCCATTGAACTCGAAACCCGGGGCGTAAGTTGCTGGTATCCCGAAACCGAATTGCGGCCCATGCCGTACGCTAAAGTCCCCGAATCGCCACTTAAGAAAATCGACCACACGCCGAAGTCCCTCGATAAAATCGTGCCCGGCGCCACGGTGGAGTCGCTGAGTCAAAAACCGCATCGTTCGTTGGGCCGATTCTGGGCCACGTACTATCATCTCGCCGATGAACACTATCATCCCGGCAAAGAGGTGGCCGTAAAAACGCCGGCGGGTTTGGAACTGGGGCGTGCTTCGGAAGATTTTCTCAAGCAGGTCACCTGGCAGGGCAGCGGCATCGCAAAGAACGGCCTGCGGCTGCACTACAGCGGATCGAACATGCGTTTCAACACCTACGCAAAAGACATGTGGGGCCACGGCGCCGGCTACGGCTACCGTGTGTTCCCGTACCGAACGATCGCCGTTAACTTTCGTGGAGTGTGTGCTAAGATCTTCCCGAACAAAAAACGCTGCGGCAAAAAACAGGTGATCGGCAGTCTGGTGCGCATCCGCGAGGTGGCCGCGAAGAACATCGCAATGCCCGGCGGTACGATCCACGACGGATACTTCTGTGCCACGGATACCGGCAGCCCGCACTACATAAAGTCGGATCGCATCGATATCTTCGTCGGCGTACACGGCGGCGGCAATCCGTACCTGCCGCCGGAGCGCAGATCGAACGCGCTCATCGCCGGCGGCATTCGGAACCTGGTGCCGTCCGACTGGCGCCTCTGGAAAAACAAGAACGATCGCGTCTGGTGCGATGCGAACAAGCTTCCGACGGATCCCGCGCGGCCGAAGCCGGGGGACTGCACCTACGACTACCACGTCGTCGCGCAACAGAAGGCCCTGCACATCGACGTGGTCCTGGACGGCAAAGGCAATCCGATACGTTGTGCGAAACGGCCGTAAGATAGTTTCGTTTCCGACCAATCCCCCGGCGCGAATTTCCTGATCTTCGCGAAAGCACTTTACAACCGTCCCGGCGCGGAAAATCCTATGGGCGAAGGTCGCCGCGCCGCCGATACAGAACCACAGGCATGAACGCTCATCCGCACATACTCCGTAATCTCACGCTGCGCCTGGAAAGCTTCGCCGTATTCATTCCGATTCCCTTTGCGTTCTACATGGTCTTCGTCGGCAGCAACGCCGACATCGGTCGCCTGCTGCCGCACGGCATCATCTCCGGCAGTGTTCTCGCCGTTATGATTCTCGGAAGCTGGATCGTGCGCTACCTCATCCTGCGGCCGTTCTTTGCGTTCCTCGACGCGCCACAGAGTTTTTCCGGAAACGATGCGGAGCGCGAGCACCTCATCCTGGATATCAAGCGGCGCCTCCTGGGCCTGCCGCGCATCGAGGCCGGCCTGGTCGGGCTGCGCTGGGTGGTCGGCGGCATCGCGGCCCTGGGCCTGGGGCAACTCTTTCTCGGTCTCAAGTCCCTGGAGATCGCCGCGACGCTGGGCGGTATCCTCATCGTAACGCCGGTGACCATGGTGGGTTACTTTTATCTGACCGAAAACTACGTGGCGTCCGTGTTGAGCGAGGAGGATGTGGCTCGCGTCCTGTTGCCGGAAGAATCGCGCCGGGCCGTCGGCTTTCGCTGGAGATTTCTCGCAACCATCGGTTCCGTCGTGCTCATGCCGCTCGGGGTCTTCGGTTATCTACTGATGATGATCGCCTGGAGTTACATCGAAATCCAGCTCGTGTTGTTTCACGTCATCGCCCTCATTCTGCTGTTCGTTGTTACGGTGACGGTGGTTTCGGGAGTGGCGGCCGCTTCGTTTCTACGCACGGTGGCGTCCATGCAGGACACGGCGCGCAACCTGGCCGCCGGTGACTTTCGCGGCATCGTCCCCCAGCTTTCCACCGACGAACTGGGGGAGACCACGATCTACTTTAATCAGATCGTCCAGGCGGTTTCCAACGTGCTGCGTTCCATCCGTGCCGAGGCCGCGCACATGACCGAGGTCTCGCGACGCCTGGCGAACGGCAGTCGCGGCCTTACGACGAACACGCAGGAGCAGGCCTCATCTTCCGAAGAGATCTCCGCGGCGCTGGAGCAAATGGCGGCGAGCGGCGAGAACGTTACGAAGAATGCCCGGGAGCAAAGCGACGAGGCGCGCCAGGCGGATCAGGAGATCGACGAGTTTCACAGTCAACTGGAAACCGTTCATCGCAA
The DNA here is from genome assembly GCA_965227295.1 of Leptonemataceae bacterium. Lineage (GTDB taxonomy): Bacteria > Spirochaetota > Leptospiria > Leptospirales > Leptonemataceae > JANSYA01. The sequence goes on from OZ245742.1 coordinate 4,050,286, forward strand.
CGCCGGCCAGGCCGCCGAGCGTGCGGAGATGTCCTATCAGAAAGCTGCCGAGGGCGAGGAATACCTGGAAGCCACCGTGCAAACGATGCAGGAGATCTCACAAAACACCGATCGCATCGTGGAGGCGATGCAGTTGATCAACGAGGTCGCCGATCGCGTGAATTTGCTCTCGCTCAACGCCTCCATCGAGGCCGCGCGGGCCGGCGAGTACGGTCGCGGATTCGCGGTGGTCGCCGACGAAGTCTCACGCCTGGCCGATCGTACCCAGGAGCACGGGCAGACGATTCTGGAACTCGTCAATCACGCGGTGGAGCGTTCGCGGGAAGGCATGCAGTCCATCCAGGAGACCTCGCGGGTCTTTCAGGAAATCATTCGCAGTACGCGCGAGAACAAGAATCTCATCGACGGCATTACGAAAGAGATCGACGGCAACTTCAAGACCAGCGACTCCGTGCGCACGAAGTTTGCAAAAGTACAGAAGATGTCCTCCGATACCTCGAACGCCCTCGACGAACAGTCCCGCACGAACCGCGAGTTGACGGAGGGGCTGCATCGCATCAGCATTGCCACGACGGCCATCACCGAAGCCGCCGAAGAAGTGGCCCGACTCTCCGGCGACCTGGCCGATCGGGCGTCGCAGTTGGACTCGGACATTCAGTTTTTCAAGGTCTGAGCGCGGACTGCGGGTTAAAAACGTAACCATTCATTTCCGGGGGCGTCTCATCGGCAATGTCCGCAAGTCCCGTCGCCACATCCGAACAAGAAAATCTCCGGTCCCTGCTTCAAGAATTCTACGGCCGGCAAATCTCAAAGACCGCCGATCTCGAAACCAACGCCTGCTGCGATGTCAACACCATGCAGTTGCATCGCGAAGCAGTGGCTCTCATTCCAGGGCGCGCCACCGAGAGGTACTACGGCTGCGGCAGTCCGTTGCCGGACGACCTGGCCACGTTGAACGGGCTCACCGCGGTGGACCTGGGATCCGGCGCCGGCGTGGACTCCATGATCCTGCGTTACTATCTCGGTGAGAGCGGTACGATGATCGGCCTGGACATGACCGACGAACAGCTTGCCGTCGCGCGCGACGCCGGCCGGGAGTTTCTGGAGCGCCTGGGCTATCCCGCGGACTCCCTGCGTTTCGAAAAAGACTTCATCGAAACGGCGGACAGCATTCCGGACGCCTCGGTGGATCTTGTCATTTCGAACTGCGTCATCAACCTTTCGCCGCGCAAGGACCTGGTCTACGAAACGATTCAGCGCATTCTGAAACCGAGCGGGGAGTTTTTCATCTCGGACATTGTCTCCGATCGCCGCGTCGACCTCGCGGACGATCCGGTGCTCGTCGCCGAGTGTCTGGGCCTGGCCCCGTACATCCACGATGCCCACGATACAATGGAGCGCGCCGGTTTCCCGGACGTGCGGATCTACTCACAACGCGAGCTGCCGGAGAACGCACGTGTTGCAAAGCGCGGCGAGAACGCGAAGTTTTTCTCGGTGGTGTGGCGCGGCTATAAACTGAACGATATGGACCGTCGCTGTGAGGACTACGGTCAGATCGCCACGTATCGTGGGAACCTGGCATCGTCTCCGGCGAAGTTCCGGTTGGATGAAGGCCATCTCTTTGAAGCCGGTCGGCCCGTCACGGTCTGCCGCAACACGGCGCGCATGCTTTCGGAGACGCGTCTCGCCCCGTACTTCGACGTCAGCGCGCCCATCAAACACTTCGGTTTGTATCAGGACTGCGCCACCCCGGCGGCCCGGAGCGAAAGCACGAATACCTTTGCCGGCGGATGTTGTTGATACCATTGATCAAGAAACGCTCTTTGCTAAATTTGTCCGCTTAAAAGTTACTGGCGGGGGCCATGTTGCCGTAGAACTCCAGCACCTCCGGAATCTTCGCTTCCACTTTTCCGCCGGAGACCTGCACGAACTTGCGTTTCTTCAGAACCTTGAGGCCGCCGCTGGTAATCTTCCTGGCGTCGCGCGTTAAGTAATTCCCGGGATGAGTTTGTACGAACTCGTCCACCATGGCCGGCAGATCGGCGACGGGCAGGGCGGTTTCGGCCTCGCACAACAATCGCGCGATGATGTGATTCGGCAGCACGCGCAGTTTCTTCGCCCAGCCCTGCTGGATCTGAAAACCCAGGGCCGTCATGGGATCCTCCGCGTTGATGAACTGCGAAACCCGCACCGGCTCGGCGACGTCCATGAAAACGCGGGTGCGGTGTTTTACAAAGGCGCTCACGTCGGTGCTTTTCGCCACACCCGCGAACTCCAGGTCCTCGGGAATGTTTTCGTACGACACGGCCAGAGGGACAATGAGAATCTCCGCGCCGGAATGTTGGTAGGCTTCCACCGCCGTCGACAGCAGGCCGGTCTTAATCGGAACAATGCCGCCGGTGCGGCTGCGCGTGCCTTCCGGGTATACAAGCGAAGGAATGCCCATCTCCAGCATCATGGTGGCGTAACGCGTGAGGCATTCGAGGTACAGAATGTTGCGCGTGCGTTCGCGGTCCACGGCGTAGGCGCCCAGGGATTTGAGGATCCAGTTCCAGAACGGACTCGTCATGAGATTCGAACCCGCGGCGTAGCGCGGGATCGGCAGGCCGGCGCCGTAGAGGCCGTAGCCCACTTCCACGGAGTCCAGGTGCGAACGATGCGTGGGGGCGTAGAGAATGTTGTAGCGCGCGGCGAGGGACTTCAGCTCTTCGATCTCACCGCCCACGTGCGGGATGGCCGAGCCGGGACGGAGGCCGCCGACCAGGGTACGCAACGGGCCGATGGTGTGAATCAACGCCGTGCGCACCGTGGGGCTGTAGGAGTCCGAGATCTCGTCGACGTAAAACTCGATCAACTCCTCCACCGTTTCGCGAATGTGATCGGGATCGGCCGCGTCCATGGCCTTCCACAACGCGAGTTCCTGGGGCAGGGCTTCCAGTTCGCGACGATTCTTTTTACGCCGCGCCTTTTCCACGCGGCGCTCCAGGTTCTTTACAATGTTCGGCGCCTGTTTGTGCACGCGGTCGATCATGCCCCGGGAACCGCTCACGTGGCGGAAGATACGATTTTCGGTGAGCTTCTTGAAGTTGTGCCCGGCGGTATGGGCGAGGCCGATTTTTTTCGTCGCCGTGGAATCCTCGTCCGGGGTGGGAATCTTTGGGCGTCCGAACAAAGTAATGAGACTCTCCGGCGTCTTGCGGCGGGAGAGCACGTCGAAGATCGTCGTGTAGAGCGGTATCTTTACGTCGTGATCCTCGGCGAGTTCGAGAATGGGGGTGAGGGCAAAGGCCCCTTCCACGAGATCGGCGCTCTCGCTCACCTCACGTTCAATGAACTGCGTCGGCCGAAAGAAAAGTTCAATGCGTTCAAAGAAGCCGGGATCGTTCTCGTGGGATAACGTCTGCCGCATGAACTGCATGCCGTAACCGCGGTTGCGGCTGTTGGGGGAGGTCGCCGTGGTGACGATGTCCGCGAGCCCGGAGACGCCGAACAACGTTGCCGGCTTCGCGCCCAGGGCGACACCCAGGCGAAACATTTCTTTGAAGCCCTGACTGACGAGCAGTCCTTGAAGATTCGAGGCCGCCCCGGGCATGACCTCGGCCATGCCGCAGGCGATGGCGATGGGATTCTTCAGCGCCCCGCCGATTTCGGTGCCCAGGATATCCGTCGTGGTGGACACGCTTATGAATTCGTTCGTGAGCAGATCCTTGAGCGCCTGGGCCGTATCCCGATCTTCACAGCCGACGTTGAAGTACGTGTAGTTCGATGCATAGATTTCCGCGAGCAGGCTCGGACCGTTCACCACCGCCACGCGCAGTTGCCCGGTATCCAGGCCCTTGCGCCGCGCGCTTTCGCGGACGAATTGTGAGAAAGTCCAGAGATGCGAACCGAATTTACGGCGGCTCGCGCGGGACAGGAGACCCTTCGTAAGAATCACGAACAGGTGAGCGCAGTTCGGCGCGAGGTGATCCAGCAGATGTTCCACCGTATCCTCGAACTGCCGCGACGGCATGGCGGCGAACAGAGCCTGGGGGCCGTCTTCGAATTCGTCGTACTCGTGGATGACGTCGACATTCTCGTGCAGACGATACGGAGAGCCCAGGACCTGACCCATGCGGTCCTGGCTCAACCGGCGGGCGTCCCGGGGATCGGGATACCAGAGGCGAACCGGGCCGCCGGTGCCTCCGGCCAGGAGCGAGGACAGGATGAGTCCGAACGGGCCGCCGCCCAGGACCGCGAAATTCATTTTTTCGAAATCCAGAGGCTCGGTCATGCGTTCGTAAAATCATGAAGCTTCTGAAGACTCAACCAGGAAATGCCGCGTTCCGGAGACGGAGCCGGAAAAGCATTGAAAGCCGGGCGTGAGGCTCCGAAACTGAAATAACCGCCGTTACTATGAAGAATCTTCTCCCGTTTTTTATTCAGCAGCGCCTGCACGAAGAGACATACGAGGGCTCCCTCCCGGCCCACACGATGTTTATGGACATCTCGGGCTTCACGCCCATGACCGAGCGGCTCATGCAGGAAGGAAAAGAGGGCGCGGAGATTCTTTCGGCCGAGATCAATCGGCTGTTCACTGCACTCATCGAAGCGGTCTACAGCCGCGGAGGCATCATCACCGGTTTTGCCGGCGACGCCTTTACGGCGATTTTTGACGTGGAGGTCGGCGAGAAGCCGTTGCAGATTCTGGAAGCCGCGCAGGAGATCCAACAGATCTTCAACGATCACGGCCACGCGGAGACGCGCTTCGGCAATTTCCAGCTTCAGGTGAAGGTCGGTCTGTCCTCGGGCCTGGTGCAGTGGGGCATCACCGGTTCCGGGGGCGCGCGTTGTTATTACTTTCGCGGGCCGGCCATCGACGGCTGTGCGCAGTCCGAGCAGCACTGTGACAGCGGCGAGATCATCCTGGACGATGCGATTTTCGCGAAGTACTCCGACGACGAGCGGCCGTCCGTCGAAGCGAAGGCGCCGGGCTATCATCGTTTCGTGGAACTGTCCGTGGGCACCGAGCGTTCGGTGGCGGAGGCCCTGTCATTTTTTCATCGCAACGAACAACGGCAGATCTACACCGAAACGGCCCTGGAATTTTTTCCCAGGGCGGCCATCGAGGCGCCGGCCGGAGAGTTTCGTAACATCCTGTGTTGTTTTGTGTCGCTGCGCAGTCCGGAGGATCACGACGAACTGGACGCCCTGGCCGCGCGACTGCGCGAACTCTCCGACGGCTACGAGGGGTACTTCAACAACCTGGACTTCGGCGATAAGGGTGGTACGGCATTGTTCGTTTTCGGCGCACCGACGTCTCACGAGGATGACGGCAGCCGGGCGGCGAACTTCGCCCTCGAGGTCCGCTCGTCCTTCGGGGAGCGCGTGCGGATCGGATTAAACTACGGCACGGCCTTCGCCGGCATGATCGGCTCGGACATTCGCTGTACGTATACGGTCGAGGGAGATGCCGTAAATACGGCCGCGCGGCTCATGACGTCCGCGGAGTGGGGAGAGATCCTGACCACCGCGGCGACGGCGCAGTTCCTCGGCCCCCTCTTCGCATGCGAGGATGCGGGCCGGCGAGAATTCAAAGGCAAGTCCGAAGCGATAGCCGTGAGCAAACTCACCGATAGAAAAGAAGCAACGTTCGAGGACTTCGACGCATCGCTCTTCGTCGGCCGCGAGGCGGAACTGGAAGAGTTGAGCAAGGACTTTCGGACGTTACTCGACGATCGTCGTTTCGCCGGTGTACGTTATATTTACGGCGAGGCGGGCAGCGGCAAGTCGCGTTTTCTGCATGAAGTCTTTGCGAAGTACGGCGCGCCCGACGCTTCCGGGGACCGGGTGGATTTCGCGTTTACCCACGCGGACGGGATTCTCAAACGAAGCATGAATCCTTTCGTGAACTACTTCGTTACGCAGTTCGGCACCCACGAGATCGATGACCCGGTCGCTCGTCGAGACGCCGTAGACGGAAGGATCACGGCTCTGCTCGGGCAAATCGAAGCCATGCCGGTACCCGACGACGAGCACTTGCGCGGACACCGGGAGACGGTGCTCGCCGATCTCTGGCGGACGCGTTCGCTCCTCGGTTACCTGGTGGACGCCGACGTGAGCGGCAGCCTCTACGAACAGCTCGACGTCAAAGGGCGCTTCGAGAACACCCTGATCGCGATCAAAGAGTACTTTAAGGCCCTGGCGTTGATTCGGCCCACTGTCATCGTCCTGGAAGATCTGCACTGGGTCGACAGTGACTCGTTAAGTGTGATTGAAAACATGTTACGCTACGTCGACGAATTGCCGCTGCTGGTCCTGGTTTCCGGCCGCTATCGGGACGACGGCACCCGCCCGCGCCTCCGCCTGGTCGACGACGTCGTCGTGCGCAGCGTGGAGCTGTCCGCCCTCGAACCTCCGGCGGTGCAGGAGCTTGCCGGCCATCGCCTCGGCGGAGAGATTGCGGCGAATCTGCTCCAGTTTATCGGTGAGCGGACCCGGGGCAATCCGTTCTACATAACGGAGTTCTGTACGTATCTGCAACAAAACGAGTTGCTGGCGAACCAGGCCGGCGTCCTGGACCTTGCCGACACGAACGTGGCGGACATTCCCGCGAGCGTCAACGCCCTCGTCACCGCCCGTATCGATCGACTGTCCCTGGAATTAAAAGAAGCCGTGCAGATTGCGGCGGTGCTCGGTCGCGAGTTCGATGTGCGCGTGTTGGGACGATTGCTCGGCCGGGAGGACATCGCCTCCGTTCTCGAACAGGGTCGCTCCGAACAAATCTGGGCGCCCACGGAAATCCAGGATGTGTGCACGTTTCAGAACGGCCTGCTGCAGGAGGTCGCCTACGAAATGCAGTTGCGGGATCGCCTGCGCGGAATTCACGGCCGGGCCGCGGAGATCCTGGTGGAACGCTACGGCGAAAATCCTGCCCGGGCCGCGGAAGTGGCCTATCACTACGAGCAGGCGGAGAATGACGACGGCGCGCGCCGGTACTACGGCCTCGCGGCGGACTACGCCTACGACAACTACAAGAGCGACAAGGCCCAGGAATTCTTCGACAAACTCCTGGACTATGCACAGGACACAGACGCAACCATCGCCATTCTGGAACGTAAGGTGAATTTACTGGAACTTACGGGCCGCTGGGACGAGGCCCTGGGCATCATCAACGACGGGCTGCAACTTGCCGGCGAGGATCAACAGAAGGCCGGCGAGTGGAAGGCGCGCATGGGAGAGGTCTATCAGAAAAAAGGCGACTATGATCGCGCCGCGACCTACCTCTTCGAAGCGGCGAATCTGGGCAAAGCTCTGAATGCCGACCGATTGCTCGCCGACGCTCACGGTCATCTGGGGCGTAATTACTGGAGCACCGGTCGTTACGATAAGGCGCTGGAGTGTTTCGATGAAGCCGTCGAAGCGAATCGTCGCCTGAACGACCGCCGGGGCATCGCGTTGAGCCAGTACTATGCCGGCGTCGTATACCGGGATCGTAACGAGTACGACAGGGCCATGCAGCTTTACAATGACAGTCTGCGCACTTTCGAAGAGATCGGCGACCGGCGCTACGCAACGTACCCGCTCTACGATATCGGAATCATTCACCAGTACCAGGGGCGTCTGGCGGAAGCCCGGGAGTACTTCGAAAAAACCGAGAAGCTGTACGCCGAGATCGGCTATCGCAGCGGTTCTTCGGCGACCCTGCTGAACCTTGGCGTCATCGAGATGCGCCGGGGTGAGTACGATAAGGCCCTGGAATACTTCGCGCACGCGCTTTCGGTGGCGGAGGAAATCGGCGAGTCCATGGCCGTGGGTTATACGCTGTTCAGCATTGGTACGGCTTATTATCATCTCCACCGCTACGACGAAACGCTCAAGCACTTCCAGCAGGCCTTTACAATCATGCGTAAGATCGGTGCGCGCGGTTACTACGGTTACGTCTTCGCGTACCTGACGTGCACGTTCGCGCGGACCAACAAAGCCGCGAAGGCCCTGCACGCGGCGCTCCAGCACTTAAAGAACATCCAGGAACTCGGCGGTTCCGATGTGGAGAACGGGCGCACGCACCTGGGAATCGCCCTCGTGTTGGCCCAGGGCGGGAAGTTCGGTCCCAACGCGCGTAAGCTGCTGGACGAGATCCGCTCTGTGACCGGCCTGCCGGACAAGGCGGATGCGTACTTTGAGTTCGCGGTGCAGACGGCCCGCAAGGCGGAGTACGTCATGACCCTGGTGCCGGCCCTGCGGGAGTACGGGGCCTACCTGGCCGGGCGGGCCTCCCGGGCCCCCTGGTTCGCGGAGCGGGCGAGGGATTGCTTGGCGGAGGCTCATAGCCTGGCGCAGTCCATGGGCCTCGACGGCGAGCGAGTGCTCATTGAGGAATACGCCGGCAGTCACGGCATCGAAATCGGTTAGGTTTGCACTGCAAACTTTTAATTAATCAATATTAATGGCGATGCGTTTTACGAAGAACTCGCCGGGTTCCCCGTCTTCGGCTTCTTCGCGGACCACGCCGTCCAACTGCATCACCTTTCCGGTGTAGAACTCCCGGAGCATGCCGGTGAGTTTCCCGCTGATGATGTAGCGACGTTTCCCGTCCTGGACCGTTTCCGTGAGGATGAGGCGTTTGCCTTCCGTATGCAGGCGGCCGACCTTACGGACAAAATCCTCCGTCACGTTGGTCTCGCTTTCCGCGGATCCCGCGCAGGCGGTCGGCCCCGCCAGTGCAAGCGTCAGGATCGCGCAGGTTAGGATGGCATGAGCAGGACGTAAATACTTTGTTAGCATAGTTGAAACAACAGAAACATACAATGTAGAGCAAGGTCAGCGAACCCAGCATCCTTACATCCGGTGGAATTACAAGAGATAATCCGTCGATTCGCTTACGCACTTATACGTAAAACCTTAGAGTATTTCCACCGGAAAACATGAAAAATATACATTTGATTTGACACGGGACTTCAGACGGGTGCACGCTTCCGACGCAATGAGAGGGTCGGTCAGGATCGACGTTCTTCAATATACGGAAGGCGTGGAGCCGGAAGACGAAGACGGCGAAGATTACTCCGGGATTCGTACGGCGGCTGTAGAGCATCGGCGGGACGTCCTGCTGTCGGTGCAGTCGGCCAGCCGCGAGGCTGTACTCTCCGAGCTGATTGACGGGGATGTGCGGGAGATTCTGGTCCTGGAGCACACTGTCGTCGACATCTACGCCGGGGAAGACAACCGCGATGTAGTGGAAGTACGGGGGTTTCGCCACGTCGCCGGTAACGGCTATGAACGTTGCCGGCTCGTGTTCTCACCGGGGACACCGTGACCGGGCAATTGCTGCTGCAAAGAATCTTCGGCCTGCCCGGCGATCTCTTCACGACGGCCTCGGCTCGTTTCGTTCGAAGCGTGCAGCTCTACGAATCCAACTTCCTGTGGATGTGCTCCGTGGGCGGCGCCTTCTTTCCGGTCTACTGGTTCGTCTGGAGTCATGTCTTCCCGCAGCCTTACGAGAACCTGGCGTTACGATCCGTCGGCATGGTCTTAACCTTCGGCCTGGCCCTCAGCCGTTACTGGCCGCCCACGTTGCGCGTGCGCTGGCTGGTACCTTACGCCTACGTCACACTCCTGTTCGTGTTCCCGTTTTTCTTTACGTACATGACACTCATGAACGGGGCCGTGCGGGCCTGGGTCATGTCGGCGCTGGTGGCGTATTTTTTGATGATTCTACTCATCGATTGGATTAATGTCATTGTGCTGTTCAGTCTGGGTACGGGGGCCGCGTATGCGGCGTTCTACTACGCTACCGACGGTCGGCCCATGCCGCCCGTTTACGTCGAAGACCTGACGGTCATCCTGTTTTTGATTGTGATGGGTTCGCTGTTCAACTACCGGGCGGAGATGCTGCGCCGGGAGCGCGCCCGGGCCATGTTCCTGCTCGGCGCGCGCATGGCCCACGAGATGCGCACGCCCCTGGCCGGCATCAAGATCGGGGTATCCGGCATTGCCCGGCAACTGGAACGCCTGTTCGAAAAAGCCGGCAAGGAACAACGCCGACGGATGGCAGAGTTCGACCATCTGAAGCAGGATATCGTCTCCCAGGCAAACTATGCCGGCACGATCATCGACATGTTGCTTTTGCATACCGCGCCGGGGCAGAAGCTGGAACCGGATGAACTTGAACCCATCGGGGTTCGGGAAATCGTAGAGACGACTCTGGCCAACTATCCGTTTATTTCGAACGAAGAGCGGGCCCTGGTGGTCCACGAACCGGGGCCCGACGCCGTCTTCTGCGGTAAGCGGACCCTGGTCATCTGTGTCCTGTACAATCTACTCAAGAACTCACTCTTCGAAGTGCATACGGCCGGTGACGGAACCATTCGCATCTACGCCGTGCGCAACAGTTCGGAAGGCGTGGTGCACCTGTACGTTCGCGACACCGGGCCGGGCATCCCGCCGCACGTCTTGCCCCACGTCTTTGATCAGTTCTTCACCACGAAGCGCGGTTTCGAAGGTGCCGGCGTCGGACTCTGGAACGTACGGAACATTATGGAAAGCCTGGGCGGTCGCATCTATGTGCGTTCCCAAACCGGCGAGTACGCCGAGTTCGAGCTCGTGTTTCCGTTAAGTGATAAGTGTTAAGGTGGCACAGGAGGTCGAGAGCTTCTGAGACATTGCATTGGCTCTCAAACATTTCAAAAGATCTCTCTATCCCTCTTCCTCCTGTGCAAAGCTCAAGCCATGCCCGCAAACGGATCCGGCCACATTTCCGGGCGCACCTGTTCCCGCACACCGACGATCACGGCCTTGATTAACTCCACATCATCCTCACTCAGTGCCGAGTGAAAACTGAGGCGTAACAACGTTCGGTCCGGCGGGGTGGTGGGTTTCACGAATACCGCCCCGAAGACGTCGAAGTCTTCGAGGCGATCGCGTAGAAACGTGGTGCTCTCCTCGGAACCGGCCAGGAGTGGAATGATCGGCGAGGCCGACAGGGCCGCGCAGGTGTAACCCTCCACGATCATATGATTGCGCACGTCCTGGACCACCTCGAACAGGCGTTGCCGCCGGTCGTCGGCATCACGCACGATCTCTAACGTACGCTGAATGCGAGCTACGTCGTGGGGTTCGAGCATTGTCGAGAAGATGGCCGGGCGGGCCTCCCAGGGAAAGTACGAGAGGATGCGCTGCGGTCCGAAGATGACGCCGGCCCGGCTGGCGAAGGCCTTGGCCAGGCTCGCGGTAATGAAATTGACCCGATCGCTCAGGCCGAGATCGGCCACCAGGCCGGCCCCGTGCGGGCCGAAGAGGCCCAGGGAATGCGACTCGTCCACGACCAGGGTGCAATCGTAGCGTTCACATACCTCGCAGATTGCCTGTAGCGGGGCCCTGGTCCCCAGGGCGGAGTAGACCGAATCCACCACGACTGTTCCGGAACCGTAGCGGCGAATGCGGGACTCCAGGTGATTTACGTCGTTGTGCTTGAACATGCGTGCCGTGGCGCCGGCGCTGTGTGCTCCCTCCCAGAGCGACATGTGTGCAAAACGATCGATATAGACCGGCGCCTGCCGGTCGGCAATGGACTGGATCAGGCCGACGTTGGCCGCGTAGCCCGACTGGCAGAGGACCGCAGCGTCCATCTGTACGTACTCCGCCAGGCTTTGCTGTAGCCTGGAGTAGGGGCCGTCGTACTCGTTGAGAAAGACCGCCGACATCTGCGGCCCGCTTCCTTCTTCGAGCAATCGCCGGCTCTGGGCCACCAAAATGGCCGGATGCCGGGACAATGCCAGGTAGTCGTTCGAGTTCAGCAGAATCGAACCACTGCCGGGCACCCGGCCGTTGAAGACGTTTCCGCCATGCCTGGCGATCCGCGTCTCATAAAACTTATCCACACGCTCTGTCAAAAATTCTGGTAACATAGTTACTAAAAAGCGTTAGATACGTAAGAATCTGCCTACGCATTTTCTTATGCAAATATGAAATATACGCATATTTTCGTACAGCAAAATTGCGAGGGTATCTCCCCCTCTGACGCTCCTCGCGCGGCGCCATCCATGGCTTAGCGCGAGGAGGCGCGGCCTTCCTGGCCGCGTGACTGTCAGAGGGGGAGACACCCTCGCAAAGGCGGGGGGAATTTCGTGCGGTATTGTCGTCTTCGGATGTGGCCCGGTAGCCAAATGCCCCCAATCGGAGGGCATCGCTGACAACCATTGACTTATCCCCGTTTTCCGACACACCAAAATTCAAGCGACCTCTAAATCCTCGAATTGATTCGGGCTCATAAACCCGATGCTACTATGAACCCTCCGGGGGTTGTAGAAGAGTTCGATGAACTCAAACACAGCCTCCCGGGCATGATCCACATCTACAAACTCGTCCGTGCCGATCCCTTCCTTGAGGATCGAGAAGAACGATTCCACACACGCATTGTCCCAACAGTTCCCCCGCCGGCTCATGCTTTGCACGATGTTGTGGCGACGGAGTTCCACGCGGAACTCACGCGATGCATACTGCACGCCCTGATCCGAATGGAACATCAGCCCCTTGCCCGGCTGCCTCGTCTTCACGGCCATATCCAGCGCCGCCACGGCGAGTTGCGCAGGCATACGATCCTGCACGTCCCAACCGATGATGCGACGCGAGAACAGGTCCATCACAACGCATAGATAGACCCAGCCAATGCGCGTTTTCAGGAACGTGATATCCGAAGCCCAGACACGATTAGGTTGCGCCACGTTGAAGTTACGGCCGAGCAGATTCGGAGACGCCTTGAAGCGATGATTCGAGTCCGTCGTGCAGACCTTGAATTTTCGCCTTTGTTTCCCGCTGATTCCAGCCTGTTTCATCAGTCGGTGGATACGTGTTTTGCCCACGTATTCGCCCCAACCGCGCAGGATTTCCCGGATCTTGGCGACGCCGCAGCGACCTTGCTCGTGATAGGCCTGCACGATCAAACGCGTAAGTCTGACATCTTCACGATCACGCGCCGACGGTGCACGCTTTACGAAGCGATAGAACGATTTTCGCGAAACCTCAAGTACGCGGGCCATGCGACCGATTGGAAACTCCTCGCGATGAGCTTCCATGAACTCGAAAACTACAGTTCTCTCGATAGCATGGCCGCGAACTTTTTTAGGATCGTGTTATCCATCTTCAGTTCGGCGTTCTCTTTACGAAGCTGCTCCAGCTCCTCTTCGACGCTGAGCTTGCTGCGCTTCCCTTTGCCTTTTTCTTCTTTGGCCTCTCGATCCATATACTCCTTCTTCCACTCACGCAAAGTCCAGTAGCTGATCCCCAGCGACGCCGACACTTCTTTCAGGGTGCGCTCACCCTCCACTACGGCCTTCACGGCCTCCTCGCGGAATTCCCGCGGATACCTCTTCTTTTTCACTCTGACCTCCTTATTCAGGACGCCCGATTTAGTGTATCAGTTTTCGGGGATAAGCCACATTGCTAACCAGCGCTAATCACACATTAGCTTTATCAAACCAGACTCTGTGTCCTCTGTGCCTCTGTGGCAAAGGGACACTCAGCCCGGCCTAGTTCAGACCTTTGCTGAGGGCATAGCGGATGAGGGCGGCTTTGCGATGGATGCCCAGCTTTTGCTTGATGTGCTCGATGTGCTTGTTGACCGTCGTGTAGGAGATGCCCAGTTCGGTGCCGATCATCTTGGACGAGTGCCCCTGGGCCACACAGATGAGCACCTGGAGTTCGCGGTCGGAGAGCGTGGCGAGCTGGCCTTCGCGGCGTGGTGTCGCCGGTTCGGGGGACATGATGCGGGGTTGTGAGAAGCCCGTGGAGATTGCCGTCTCGCCGGCCAGGGTTTTGCGTACGGCGTTCAGGATGATGTGTTCCTGTTCTTCTTTGATTACGTAGCCGCACGCCCCGCGGTTGAGGGCCTTGCGGATGAATTCCTGGTTCTTGTGGACCGTGAGGACGAGCACCTGGATGTCCGGAAAGCCGGCCTTCAGTCGCTCCAGCGCCGCGATGCCGTCCATGCCGGGCATGCTGAGATCCAGGATGACCAGGTCACAGGAGCGGCCGGCCAGCAAGTCCAGCAGTTCCTTGCCGCTCCCGGCCTCACCGACCACTTCCAGGTCGGCCTCGGCTTCCAGCAACAGGCGGAGGCCGCTCCGTATCAGGAAATGGTCGTCTGCGATAATGATTCTACGCCTCATGGGTTGAGCCGGCCAAAATTATATTTTAGCTCCGCTGATAATTTGTAAATATATTAATGGTCGGCCGGCACTCTTTTCCGCTACCGCCAGGTGCGATTCGGCCGATATTATATACGACATGTTGCGACGTTTCGCGTTTTCGACGCTCTCCGTGTGCCTGGTGTTCGCCGCCGCGGGCGAGCTTTTTGCCCAGGTCGATCGGGACCCCCGGGGCGATCGGACGGTGGATTTCTGGAGCCGCTACGGTGCGGTGGAACTGGAATTCGAACGCATCACGTTTTCCGCGAACGAGGACATCCCCGTACGTTTTCGGGTGAGCAATCGCGGTTATCGCGTCATTCGAATCTATCCTTCGGCCCGGCCGCTGTCCACGTTTCGTTTTCTCGTCACCAATCGCCAGGGCCAGGAGATTCCGGTTCATTTCAACTCGCGCCAGTTCAACAATCGCGAGCTCGGGGACCGAACGGTGGTCAATCTCCAGGGTGAGATGGTCAAAGAAATCGTCCTGCACCCCGGCGAGAGCCTGGAAAAGACGTTGTACCTGAATGACTTCTATCGCCTTGAAGCCGGGCGGGAGTACCGCATTTCGGCTTATTTTTATCCGGATCAGCGGGATCAATACTTCGTGCGTTCGGCGGGCATTTCACGCATTCGCATCGACGAGCGGCGGAGCGACGGACGCCGGGACGGTCCGGAAAACGTCGACCTTCCCGACGGCGGTCGCACGCCGGAGTTGTCCCCCGAGGAAACGGTCTACCTGTTTCTGTCCGCGGAAATGCGCCGGAACTGGAAAAACTATTTGAAATATCTGGATCTGCCGCAGTACATTACGGCGTACGATCGTTTCGCATCCCGGTACGTCCAGGCGCGGGGCCACGAACGCCCGGATGTCCTCCGTTCGTTCGCGGACTATCTCACCGGCGATCCGGCCAACCGCCTGGTGCGCTTTCGCATCGAAGCGGTGGAGCCGGAACGCGACGGCGACGGACGGGTGCTGCCGAACGGGCGCTCGTTCGTGAAGGTGAAGGCCACCAGGGAGAGCGACGGTTTCACGGCCCGCTACGAATACACATACACCCTGGAACCGGGCCGCGGTCGCTCCGAGGGCTTCTGGAAGATCATCTACGTCAAGGCGCAATTGATTCGCTGATGGGAAGTGTTGGTCCACAAACTGTTAGCGAGACAAATTTTAGAGTTACACCATGACTGAAATCTTATCCCAGGATGAAATCGACGCGCTGCTCTCGGCGATCTCCTCCGGCGAGGTCGATCCCGACGATTACTCCGCCGTGGGCGAACAAAAAAAGGTCAAGATCTACGACTTTCGCCGCCCGGACAAATTCTCGAAGGACCAGATCCGCACGCTCCAGATGATGCACGAGACCTTCGCGCGTCTCACCACCACGGCGCTCTCGGCG
Organism: Leptonemataceae bacterium; assembly: GCA_965227295.1. Classification (GTDB taxonomy): domain Bacteria; phylum Spirochaetota; class Leptospiria; order Leptospirales; family Leptonemataceae; genus JANSYA01. Next base: position 4,065,848 of record OZ245742.1, read on the forward strand.
CAGCTTCGCGCCCTCGTCGGCGTGCACGTGGGTTCGGTCGACCAGTTGACGTACGAAGAATTCATTCGTTCGATTCCGAACCCCACGACCCTGGCCGTGATCAACATGGACCCGCTCCGCGGTTCGGCCGTCCTGGAGATCGACCCCAGCATTACGTTTACGATCATCGACCGCCTCTTCGGCGGCCCCGGCGAACCCACGAAGATCACCCGGGAACTTTCGGACATTGAGATGTCCGTTATGGAAGGCATCATCGTACGCATCCTCGGCAACTTACGGGAAGCCTGGTCGACGGTGATCGACCTGCGCCCGCGCCTGGGAAACATTGAAACGAACCCGCAGTTCGCGCAGATCGTTCCGCCGAACGACATGGTGGTTTTGATCACGCTGGAAACGAAGGTCGGCGACGTGGAGGGCATGACGAACCTGTGTATCCCGTACATCACGATCGAGCCGATCATCTCCAAGCTGTCGGCGCAGTACTGGTACTCGTCCATTCGTCGCGGTGAGGCGGACGAGAACAAGGCCATCATCCAGGAACGCCTGGACCAGGTTACGATTCCGCTCCGCTGCGAAGTGGGCGAGGTGGAGTTGCCGTTGTCGGAAATCCTGGGTCTCGGTCCGGGGGACGTCGTTAAGTTGGGCGCAACGCACATTAAGAGCGACATGACCGTGAAGGTGGGCGACCGCCAGAAGTTCAAGTGCCGGCCGGGTAAGATCGGCGGGCGGTTGTGCATTCAGATCGGTGAGACGATTGACGACATCCCGGATGAACTGCTGGGATCTACGAAGTCCGAAGAAGAGATTTGAACCACCGAGGCTCCGAGGACGCCGGGTTCCTTTTGTGAGGGGTGTTTACTCTGGTCTGTAGGTGGGCGTGTCGGCGTGGTGTATTCGCTGGACACGCGTCGTTACATTCAAAGCAATGAATACGATCGGGCTTCGCTTCGCTGCGGTCTCGCGAAGACGCGAGACTGGCGCTTCGCGCCACCCTCCGGATCGCTAACGCGGGAGTCTTGCCAACCATCCGGACATAGGTCACCCACCCCCTGTGGGTGGATCTTCTTCGGAGGAGGGTCGTAGAAGAAGTGATCCAGGCGAGCGGCGGCACGGCCGGAAGGCGGGGTATTATATCATAGAAACCTCCCCCCGTCCACCGAAAATGTCACACCCCTGTGCTATGCTAAACTGGGGAGGTTTGCTTCCAGCCTGGCGGACGTTTAGTTTTGCTTTTGATTTTCCCATGTGCAGCCCGGAGGCATCCGATGGAGGACCGAGAACGCCGGTTTCGTCATCGAGCCAGATGGGAGTCCAGGGTAGCCTTCTCTCGTAGACCGCATAGCACCACAAGTTACTACTTCCTCCGGGCTTCGCATCCCGAAAGTTTGTCTTGTTACAAGATTGACTAATCCCTTAGTATTACTCCAGAAAACTTTACCGTGTTTACTTTTTACGGTTTTTTTCTTGTGATCCGAACGCGCGCGAGTCAGAATTCATCAGAGGTGCGCCATGACTGAAATCATCTCCCGTGAAGAACTCGAGAATCTGCTCGCCGCCATGCAGGCCGGCGATCCGGCGCGCCACGACACCGGGGAAGGGCCGCGCTCCGAACGCCCGCGGCGGGTGAAACCCTACGACTTTCTGCATCCGGATCGTTTTGCCCGGGAGCAACTCAAGACCCTGGAAATGATCCACGAGAACTTTGCCCGCACGGCAAGCGCCGCGCTGTCCGCGCGTCTGCGCAGCATCGTGTCCATGCGCGTGGTGGACGTCACCCAGGTGAGCTTCGAAGAGTTCGTCCGCCTGGTGCCGAACCCGACGACCCTCGGCATCATCAACATGGAACCGCTGCGCGGTTCGGCGGTGCTGGAACTCGCACCGGAAATGAGCTTCGCCATTATCGATCGACTCTTCGGCGGCCGCGGCGAACCCGTGAAGCTGCACCGGGAAATCTCCGACATCGAAATGAACGCCCTCGAAACCGTGATCGTGCGGATGTTAGGCGACCTGCGCGAGTCCTGGGTGCAACTCGTCGATCTGCGGCCGCGCATCGCGCGCATCGAAACGAATCCGTACTTTACGCAGATCGTTCCGCCCCGGGACATGGCCGTGCTCATTGTCTTCGATACAAAGATCGGCGACATCGAGACGTTCGTTAACCTGTGCATTCCGTACATTACCATCGAGCCGATCATGAACAAACTCGCGCCGCACGAGTTCTATCGTCAGGGGGAGAGCAGCGGCGGCCACGAGACGGCACTGAAAGAACGCCTGGACGAGATGCCCGTGTCGGTGCGTTGTGAAGTGGGCGAGGTGGAATTGCCGCTGAACACCGTGGCCGGCCTGGAAGTCGGCGACGTGGTGAAGATCGCGTCGACGCACGTGCACGATGACATGACGTTTATGATCGGCGAGCGCGCGAAGTTCAAGTGCCGGCCGGGTAAAATCCGCGGACGTTTGTGCGTGCAGATCGGCGAGATGATCGAAGGCGTGCCCGACGAATTCTTGAAGTTCGCCGGGGATGAAGATTGATGCGTCCGCGGTGATACCGTACGATGATGGGATGATTTTTGAAAGCATCATCTATCAGAAACTGTTACAGTATGATCTGGTTCGCGCGCGAGTTCTCAAAGATTTTCGCAATCAACAGTACGACGTAGAGATCGGCGAGGTCCTTTGCGCAAAACATTGCCTGACCCCGTCCGATCGAAGTCGTAAAATCCGGCTGGTGGGTACACCGGGTTCCTGGGGTTCGCGAACCCTGTGCAAGGGCGAAGATGTATTTCTGTTTTTGACTACGATTCATGGCTGTTTTTACCAGGATTCCTGGAGAGGTCATCTCATTGTCCGCAATGATCGGGTCCTGTCGCAGATCGAAAGCATCGCAGAAGACCTGCATGCGCATACAACCGAGGGCGGCGACGGCCTCTATAGCGTGCCGCTGGCTCTCTTTGAGGAGCATCTGCGGAAGTGCATCCGTGAGATTGATCACATACCGCGAAGCAACTATCGAATCCCGCTGGGACACGAAAAAAAGTTGGCCGAAGGTCGGGTCGTGGTCTCCGGTTTCGGAGCTGCAGTCGTAGACATCGTTTCGGCCCTGGAGGCATACGGATGCCGGCGACTGGAAGCGATCGACGCCGGGGAAAGATGCGATCTAAGCGACGTCGCCTGCGTCGTTTGTCTGCTGGATCCGGACGATGAACGATTCCCGGCCCTGATTGGCAGAGCGCAGCAACACGGCGCACATGTCATATTGCTGCTGAATCCAGGCTACGGTTGGGTGTTGCATCATATTCCGAAAGATTCCTGCCCGGCGCGTCTGCCCTGGTGCCGATTTCCGAAACTCAGTCCAGGGGCCGCGGTATTGCAGGAGATTGTCCGATTCGTAGGCGCGCGGAAAGGCATCCCGGTCTGGCTCCGTCGGGCCGCACGCGACCTGTCACGCGGCCGCTTACAGTGGAACGCGACGTCCGGCGAGCCTCCCGGCGATTTCATATGTGAGGAAGTACGGAGTGTCCTGTGTACATCGGCCTGGCCCGTGTTTCCAGTTCCGATCTTTCCTGGCGGCGAACCGTGGGTGAACGAGCATATCCCGCTCCGATTTCTGGGCCGGTTTCGAACCTGGCTCTCCACCGGCGTCTGGTAAACCGGGGACCGGGGACTCGCCTTATGCCGCCCCGCGATTTGGCTTGCGATAAACACCAGATCCAGCGTGGCCAGGGCGGACGTCGCGAGACAACTGGCCAGAGCCGCCACGCTGGCCACGATCAGGGCGCGGCCTTCCATGCGGGGCAGCGTTTCGGAGCGGGCCTCGTTGGTTAAGACCCGAACGATCCGGTGGTACGTCTGCACGGGACGACGTCCACGCCGTTACGGATTTTCCGGCATCTTCTGCGCCTTGTCCACGTGCAGTCCGGAACGGACCGCGCACACGGCCGTGGGTTCGGCGATCATGAGGGCGTCCGGGTGATCCTGAGCGATTTTGCCCGAGCCGGAACGGAAGATGGTGCGCATGAGTTTAGCGAACGTGAACTTTTCTTCCCAGCCATCAATGACGCAACTACAGAACTTATCCCGGGTGGCCGCGTCTTTCTTTTTGATCTTCGGATCTTTCGCAATGTTGGCCCACAGCGCGTCCACGCAGAGTTCCAGGGCGACGTCGCGTTCTTCTTCGTTGAAATTGCCTTCGTCGGCGGAGAGTGGAGGCACTACGGCGGCCGCGGTGCCAACGACAAAGATACAGGCGAGAGTGAGGACGATGTGGAGTGGGCGATACTGCATGACGGCAGATTGCGACGGTGATGGGGTGGAGCAATAACTTTTACAAGGCCAATGCCCGGCAAGACCCTGCACCCGTGAGCCGCCTGAACGATGCAGGTCGATTTTCCCGGTCGCCGTTTCGGCGCGAAGTTGTTTGTGTTTCGTAGCCGCCCGTTTGCGGCACGAGCCTTACATGATCTTCGCCTTCGATCCATACAATCTTTTCTTCACGGCCGTCGTCACCGCCGGCCTCCAGGCCGTGCTCTTTCTCATGGCGGCGACGCTCAAGACCGACAAATTCACCGACATTACTTACAGCTTAAACTTCGTCATCCTGGCCCTGGTGTTGTGCGCTGTCACCCTGGACGGTGAACCCCATCTCCGGCGCATTCTGCTCACCGTGGCCGTCAGCGTGTGGGGCCTGCGCCTGGGTGCGTATTTATTGATTCGCATCTTCAAAATGGGCAAGGACGATCGTTTCGACGATAAGCGCGATTCGTTCTGGTCGTTCGCGAAGTTCTGGATCTTCCAGGCCCTCGTGGTATGGCTGATTCTATTGCCCGTTACGATCGCCATGAGCATCGTCCCGCAACCGGAGCCGGGCCTCCCGGACTACGTCGGCTTCGCGCTGTGGTTGATCGGCTTCGTCGTCGAAGCAGTGGCGGACCAGCAGAAGTTCGCGTTCAAGAACGATGCGGCTAATTCCGGGAAGTGGATTCAGTCCGGCCTCTGGAAGTACTCGCGCCATCCGAATTACTTCGGCGAGACGTTGCTCTGGTGGGGCGTCTTCGTTCTGGCGTTGCCGGCATTGTTCGCCGCGCCGGTGTACATGCTCCTCGTTGCGTTGCTGGGTCCCGTGTGCATCACGCTGATTCTTTTGTTCGTGAGCGGCATTCCGTTGCTCGAAGAGAAGCACGAGAAACGCTACGGCGATCTCCCGGAGTACCAGGCCTACAAGGCGCGCACGAATTTGTTTGTGCCCTGGTTTCCGCGGGCGTGAGCAGTTCTTCGTGTCGCCGCCGTTGCCTGTGCATACGATAGAGTTCGCGAAGTTCTCGTTCGTTTTCCCGGCGCAGTTCTTCTAAGATCTGCTGACCACGCTCTTCGCGCAGCTCTCGTTCTTCCTGTTCGGTTTCGCTCTCACGTACGTTGCGCAGTTCCGCCGCATCTTCGCGGCGTGTATCCAGGCGAAAGCGCAGGGGCTCGAACACGAATGCACGCAGATCGCTCCGGCTTTCTTCCGCGCGATACTCCAGGACGTACTCGCGACCGGGGGCGAGCGATGGAAAGATCAGCAGGGCCTTCGTTTCGCGGCCGGGTGCAAGAACGCTCCGCCGTTCGTGCCGGCGTTCCCCGCGACGCAGTCGGTTCTTCCGGTGCGCTTCCTCTTCGGCCGGGGAAAGCGTGTGCCGGAGAAACAAGGATGCATACCAGTCCGGTACCGGATGCGAGAAGCGCAGGGAATCTTTTTGCGCGAAGGCGTACTCGTAGACGTAAGGATAGTTCCCGAAACCGCCGTAGTTTTCCGAGTACTCCCGCGCATCGATGGGCCGGAAGATGCGATCGTCGCCGGTATCGCGGATCTGAAACCAGTATGTATTCAGTCGGACCGGCGTGTCGCCGTAGTTCAGGACCGCGAGATACAGGGCCGTGACTTCCGGCGGGCTGCCGTCGGCGAAGTCGGGGTCCAGGCGCCTGGCCTCGCGGCGAAGCTGCTCCCGGGAGAGGAACAGGCCGCGGGTTTCGAACGGCCGGCTGGTGCTGCGGGTAGTCTTAAAGTATAGTGAACGAAAATTAGTGATACTGTGAATACTGTAAGTCGAGCCGTTCGGTTCCGCCCTGTAGGTGTAGTGAAGGGCGGGAGCTGAATAGCACTGTATAAATACGAGCAAAAAAGCAATTCCGGGGCTAGTCAATCTTGAGTAAGAATGAAACACAGTTAATCTCTTTTTATTAAGAAATAGTTTGCAAATATTAGTTTTCGCTGAAGGTGGATCATCCTTGGACACAGGCTTCACGGGAGTGGTTTATCATGCAGCCGGGTACGAATCTATCATCCAATCGAGTAAGTCGTCGGCGAGCGACGCTCCCATCTCTGCGAAGATGGAAGCAGTGGCATCGCCTCACGGCCGCGATCCTGTTCCTTACCTGTTTCGGCACATTTACCGGGCCGCATACCACGATTCAGGCGCAGCCGGTGCCGGTCCCGAGTCTGAATACCAATCCTTTTCAGAGCGGTGACTTTGATCCGTACTTTCAAAAAGCGCTCAGCAGCAATACCCAGGCCTCCTGGGAGTATATCGTAAGTCAGGGCCGCTATTCCCTGGCCGCGCAATGGGAGGCCGCCGTTGACACGGAGATTGCGAATCATCTCAGCGCGGTCGGCACCAGTGATCACTTCCACACCGTCGCGGAGTACCGCGACTATCTCAAAGACGAGCTGCAGTTACAAAAACAAACCGCCTTCGCCGCCTGGGAACTCTCCGCCGATGTCATCATCGAAGGGCGCCGCGAATCTTTCCTGGCGGCCCTGGCAGCCGAGAAGCAACGCAAGACCCTCCAGGAATCCGACGACACCATCGACGAAGCGGACACCAGCGTGCCCGATATTTCCGACCAGCAGCGAGATTGGGAAGAAGAATTCGGCGACGCCGTGGACGACGGTTTCCAGCAATTCCAGAAGGCCCTGGGCGAGGTGCACTTCGAGTACACCAGCTTTCTCGGGGAACTCCAGCAGAAAGAAGACGAGTTCGAGGAATACCGCCTGCAGATCGAACACTACGAACAGGTCGTACGGGACGGCATCCAGCAGACGGTCTACAACCTCGACAACTATCTCCAGAGCAACGGTCTCTTCCATAAAGAAACCTGCGTGGCCGAGGGGGCCGCGGCGACCCAGACCCAGACGTGCACCACGGACATGAACACCTACAGCGATGCCGGCGACCGGCTGAATACGCTGATCCACGATCTCCAGGACGGCCTGGACCAGGACGCGCCGCTCTCGACGCTGGCCACGTTGATGAACGACTACCTGGAGGACGAGCACCAGATCGCCGAAGATCGGCGTGATTACTGGGACGGGCTCATCCGCAATAACTACACGTACGATCGTGCCGGATTCGCGCTCAATAACAACGCCTACGGCGTCCCTGAAATCAGCCATGCGCTGGCGGTCCTCGGCGGCGGTATGAACGCCGGCATTGCCGGAATGGTGGCGGCGAACAACGATCCGCGCGTCGTGGAGTCGGTCAACTGGGCGAACGTTCGCGGTTACTCGCATAGCTACAACGTACACCCCGATCAGGTCGGCCACAGCGGTGCCGGTGAATCCTACAACCCGCACGGGGACAATGCCTTCCATTTTAACTGGGAACAAAAACACACTTATGTGTACGCCTGCCCGGGACCGTACGGCATTGCATGGTGTCCGGGCGAGTATACCAGCCATCATACTTCGTACGAACAGTACGGTCACGTCCAGGTAAACTACAACTGGTACGATCCTAACGCCGATGCCAACCACCAGATCTGGAGCGGCTACGTCAACGACATGGATCCGGTGCTCGCTCACTGGCGTGACAACATCGTACCGTCCATTCAGAATTGGGAAGCCCAGGTGGCGGAGTACACGGCGAACCACCAGGCCTATCTCGCGAGCGCCGCGGTCCAGCGGGAACAGGCCGCGCAGCAGTACAATGACAGCGTCAACCGTATCGTCGAAAGCCGCAATAAGTGGCTCACGCAAATGAGCGAGGAGTATCGCAAGGGCCGCAACGAATGGGTCGTCCTGGGCAAGACCACGGTAGAGCCCAACGCGGCGGCACCGGAGTTCGAAACGACGGCCGCAGCATTCTCGAACAAACTGAATGACATCGCCGCGGCCGGCGTCGTGCCGGAAATAGAGAAGCCGGATCTGAACGTTCTGGTGGATCTACACAAGAGCTTTCAGCAGGCCACCCAGGGCGTGGTCAACCTGGCCCTGGCCGGTCAATTAAACGACAACGTCGTCGAACAACGCAACGCCGTTGTGCAGGCCGTCGCGGAAAATATCGGCGCCAACTACTTCGAGAACATGACCGAGGAGCAGCGCCAGAAGGCTGCCGAAGATCGTGCCGCGCAAACCGGTGAGAGCATCCCGGAAGCCCTGGAGGCCTTGCGCCAGGACGCGGCCGAGCGTCAGTATAACGTTACCATCGACGAAAACGGCCGCATCATCGCCACGCGGGACATTGCGAGCGGGAACGCCAGCCGGACCGGTGGGAACGGGACTTCCGCCGACGACTACACGGCAGAACAAATTGAGCAGCGCCTTGTGATTGCACCGCCGCCGGCGGTGAAGCTCGTGGCCACCGCCGGTCTCTTCGATACCTGGGATCACAACGAAGTGATGACCGATCACTTCGACACCCAGGAGACGTACGGCGAATCGCTGACTAACTACTACGAGTACATCGGCGGTGAGACCGAGGCCGCGGACGAAGTGCGTGCGGAAAACCAGGCGATGTTTCAGGCCCAGGTCGAGGCCAACATCGTTGCGGCCAACAATCGTCGCTCCGGCGGCTGGAAGGCCTATGCCGAGGGCATCTTCCAGGGAGTCATGAGCGGACTGAGCATCGAGGCGGCGGCGCAACAGTTTCAGCACAACCAGTGGGCGGCCGAGGCGGCGCGGCTCACCGGCATCCCTATGGACTTCTTCGGCAGCGTACTCGCCGGCGGACGCTGGCAGGATGCACTAACTGATGCCACGGAGTACTTAGTAGAAGATTATACGGCGAAAGCCGTGGCGAAGGCCACCGGCCTGCCCATCGATTTTATCGGCGGCATGGTCAACGGCGCGTCTCTGGACATCAGCGGCGAGACCATGGGCGCCGCGTTCCAGAACTACACGAACCAGGTGTGGTCCGAGACCCTGGAAGAACAAACGGGCATTCCCGGCCTGGGCGCGCTGGTGATGGAACGTATGCAGGAGCACATCGACGAGCGCGAGCGTGTGAACGACGAGCGCAACATGCTGGGTGCCCTGCTGACGCCGGCGGGCCCGTATGCGGCGGCCGCGTACGCGATGAAACATACGGAGTTCGGACGTGAAGCCACGAATTCCGCGCTGGGTGTTTTGAGCGGGCGCATCCCGATGGAAGCGATGGGCCTGCCGCCGGGCCTCGGAGTGAGCGGAGGTCTGACCGGGATCATCGGCGGGCAATTGGGTTGTGACGTCTGCCAGGGACTGCCCGGCGGCATGATCCCCGCCGATGCGGACGAACTCTGGGATTCCGTCGACGACATGAGTGATATCGCGAACGGACGGGTGGACGGTCGCGATCTGGAAGAGAAGTACCGCGACCGCCTGGATCGTTACGCGGCGCAAAACCAGGCGGCCATGGACGGCTTTGAGAATATGACTCTCGCGGATCTGCCCGGTCGCATCGGCCAGGGCATTACCGGTTATCTTTCCGGGGCGATGGGCGCCGTCATGGGGCCGCTCGGTGCGCTCATGAATCCGCCGGACGAGTTTTCTCCGGCCGAGCTGGCTGTCCGCGAAAGTCTGATGCAACAGGTCGTCGACGTCACCGGTCAGAACGAAGCGTTCTTGATGTCGATGGCCCGGGGCGAGAGCGCCCAGGAAGCATTGTATGCCCAGGCCTACGACGACGCGGCCACCTCGATCTACGGCGACGACATCCCCCCGCAACTGCGCGCACAGGTCGTGGGCGCGGTTCGCCAGTACACCGAACATACTTTAGAAAGATTAGAATTCCAGCGCCAGCGTGAACGCGCGGCGAACGATCCCTGGAACATCTGGCGCGGTGCTCAATACGGCAGCAAGGATCAGCAGATGGCCCTCCAGGCCGCGGAGATCGGCGCGGGTGTTGCGGCCTCTGTGGCCACCGCGGGTTGGGCGGCGCCGGCCTTCATCAGCTACATGGCGGCCAAGGGTTCTTACATGGGTTCCCAGGATGGCGGCGGCGCCATCGGTGCGCTGGCCGGCGGCCTGTCGGTGGTCGTGTCGCAGATGACGCCGGTGCAGTTGGATCTGGCTTACAGCGAAGATAACGGCTTCGGCGGTTCGATCGGCTTCGGTTATCAGATTGAGAACACGCCGCTTACCGTGGGGGCGAGCATTTCGTTCCAGGAGGGTGAGGGCATTACCGGTGCCGGGTTGAATGCGGGCGTTAAGATCGAAGACGATGATTCGGATTTCAACGGCGTCGGCGGCGGTCTCAGCCTGAACTTCGATGGTCAGGGAACCTTTACCGGCGGTTCGCTCGGTGTGAACTACGGCGAAGAGAACGAAGAAAACGATTCGTCCTGGGGTGTGAACGCCGGCCTTAACTTCGGATCCGATTTGAGTTATACGGGATTCTCGGCGGGGGCGAATGCATCGTTCGAAAACTTCCAGCCCAACGACATGTTCACCGAGTTTACGATGGGCATGGACTTCAACTTCAACCGCGAGGGGGACTTCTCCGTCGGCATCAATCAAACCATGTCCCACGGCTACGGCCTGGTCGGCGGCGTGAACGGCGTCAAACTCACGAACAACAATACGTTCAGCTTCAATCCCGACGGTAGCCTGGCCGACGTCAGCCAGAACATCGATCAGAGTCTCAGCAGGCTCAAGGCCGCGAAGGCGCGCGAGAACATCATGGAGCGCTGGGAGGAGATGGAGCAGCAGTACGACGACCTCATCTTCAACAGCGACGGCATGGATCCGGACGAGTACGCGGAGCGTATGGCCGAGTTCGAAGAGGACATGCAGCATCTCCAGATGATGCGGCGCTGGGCGGATCCGAAGTACGCGGCGCGGCAGACGGCGATTGAGCGGGCGCGGGAAGCGGGGGATACAGAAACGGCGAACCGTTTGATGATGGGCGGGGAGTTGACGAAGGCGGATTGGCTCAAATACATCACTTTGCATGAGGACAACAAGGCCGCGGGCGACAGTCGTGATGAAGACAGCTGGGTCGATACCATGCTGGGTAAGGTTGAGGACGGCATCCGCAATTTCTTCTGGCATCACAGTGACGATGCCGGCTACGTCGATGCAGAGGGCAACTATCATGAACGTACATGCTTTACTGCGGGAACTCTTATACGAGTACATCCCGACACGAAAGGCGCCTTCGAACGGAACGGGGCCTGGTTTAAGGAGATCGAAAACATTCGCGTCGGCGACGTTGTGCTGAGCTGGAATGAGGGTACCGGAGAGCTTTCTTATAACCCGGTTACTTTTATATTCGAAAACGAGACGACTCTGGTTCACACCATCAGTTACGAGGATGGAACAGTAGTAGAAACAACCTGGAATCACCCATTCTATATCGCCGGTCGTGGCTGGGTCGAGACAAAAGACCTACGAATCGGCCAGCATTCATACACCCCCCGCGACCTTGGGTTTCCCCCTGTCTCTGTCAACAAGGCGGAAGGAAGCTGGTTTGGCGACATATCAGTGCGGGAAATCGGGCTAAAGATTACGGGAATTTCCCAGGAGCTTCGGCGCGAGACGGTGTACAATATTGAAGTCGATAAGGACCATACCTATTTCGTGACGGAATCTCAGGTTCTGGTGCACAACTATCTCCCGTTCATTATCGGTGCAGCCGGGGTGATCCTTTTTCTCGGTGTTAACAGAGGCCTGGGAGAGGATGGTGATACGGACGAGGAATACCTTGAACAGCAGCTTATGGGTGCGGGTATTACTCTCGGTGCCGGCGTATGTGTGGCAGGCGGCTGCGCAGCACTGGCCACCTGGCTGGGCAACGCCTACAACAGCGCGGGTTCCTTTCAACTCGCGTATCTGGCCGGAGGGGCTCCGAATCTGACGTATGCTCTGACTCGTCTACTCCAGAATCCCGCGAATGCGACACGACTGAATTTCGTATCGCAAAATGGAACACGGTTTCGTATCCTGCCCTCGGCACTTAAGCACGTTCCAGAATTCACACGGAACGCAACTACACATTCGGTGCCTCTCCAACATCAGATGCGCTCGCAACAAATGTTTTCAAATATAGAACATGTTGTGAATCAGGGAATTCGATACGGTGAAAAAATCAATTACAGGGGATGGGAGTTCATATTTCAAAGAGCTCGTGATGGAGGCACCCCGGTTCTGATCCATGCCCAGCCGACAGGTATGTGAAGTGTTCGGTTCAATCAAAACTGAATTTACGACCTCGGTGACGTGTGACGGCTATGTACCTTTTCAGATCCGCTTCCTGACGCAACGGATTGAAACAGGTCCGATCGGCTGGATTCGCTATACGGACTCCCGGCATCTTCTGGAGATCGGTGTTGATTTACAGAGTGGAATGCTACAGGATATTTCGTTAGTTCTGATTCCGTCCGAATGGGTGTTGTATGCAGACAACCGAGATGCAGCTCCAGAAATAGTCCACGGCGTTTTGCCGATGATGGAGGAAGAGGCCCGGAAAAAGTGTTTCGGGACAGATATTTTCGCCGACCCGGGCACGCTAAAATACGATATTCAACAGGGTTTTCAACTCATGATAATGGATAAATATGTATCTTTGAATATCTCCCATAAAAAGGAATATCGGGTTCTGGGAGACGCCTCCGTTGGTATTGGCCTGACGGAGGCAGGGGAGCTTTCAGCTGTCTACCTGCGGGATATGAGTGCACAGGACCGAGAAATGATCCAGGTTGCAATCGGCGCATGAACGCCGCAATCACGCGCAGACGATGAAATTCAGACACGCTCTTAACGTCACAATTGCTCTTGTGCTCACCGCCTGCGGCCCGTCCGTCACCGTCGAAGACGCCGCGGACGCCGCCGCGTTGAATCGGCTGGCGCGGCAGCACTATCAAAACGAGCAGTACGACAAAGCCGTCGAACTCTTCGATCGTGCCGAGGAACTCGATCCCACCAACGCGCAATATCCCAACGATCGCGGCATGGCTCGACTGCGCCAGGGCAAGCCGTTACTGGCCGCCGTGGATTTTAAGCGGGCCATGAACATCGATCCGAAGCAGGCGATGTATCCGTACAATCGCGGCCTGGCCTACGTCCAGGCGGGCAAACGCCAACAGGCCGTCGCCGCGTTTGAAAGAGCCATTGAGCTGAACCCGAACTACTACGATCCGCCGGCGTATCTGGGATTGCTCAATTACAACGAACAGGATTACAAGAACGCGCGCAAGTACTGGGAGCAGGCCGTAAAGATCCACGACAACGCCGAGCTGCGGACGAACCTGGGCACCCTCGCTATCGCCATGGAACATCCCATCAATGCCGAGGCGCATCTGCTGGAAGCGATTGCGCTGGATCCGGAGTTCGCTCTGGCCTACTACAACCTGGGCGTGCTGCGGCAGTCCCAGGAAAAATATGCCGCGGCGGAAAGCAATTACCGCAAAGCCCTGGAGCTGGATCCGGCAAACGTACGGCCTTATCTCAATCTGGGCATTGTCCTGACGCAACTCGATCGCAAAGACGAGGCCGTTCAGAACTTCGAGACGTTCATTCGCAAGGCCCCGCCGCGGCAGTACATGCAGCAGATCATCGACGCCCGGGCTCGCATCAACAAACTTCAGTCCGACGAAAGCTAGCCGCGAATCCAACCGAACATAAACACCGCGTACGGAATCATAAACCACGGCGCGAACCACACGATGAAAGCGCGCCCGCGACTTAAGTCGAAGCGTTTCCGAAAGCCGCTCATGCTAATCCAGCCTTCCCAGGCCAGGCCGATCAGTACGAGAACGATAACGGCCCACAGACGAACGAACGCCGCGGTGCCCGGCTCCTGTAGCGATGAGATCGGCATCAGGTTATTCCAGACGTGGATCAACACGCCGAAGACGATCATGGGCAGCACGCCGTGACCGGAGATGCCGAAGATCGGCGCCGCCTTTTGCGGAATGCCGAAGACGGCCAGGGCGATGAAACGCACCACGAACAGCATACCCAGCACCGGAAACCAGTAGAGCGGGGCCCAGAGCGTATCCCAGGGAATGCGATACTGTAGTTGGCCGACGTCCTCGCTGAGATCGATGTTGCGTTGATCCAAAAACTGTTCGCCCGTGGCGGTGATGGCGGCCTGGTTCGCCCAGGCCGTGCCGAAGACCAGCAGCATGCCGACGACCAGGAACAACGCGAACGCGATGAGGAAATTTCTTAACAGTGCGCGGTCTTCGGTTACCGCTGCGAAATAGGCGGCGGGACGGTACAGGGCTTCGAGGGCGGGGATCATCGCGCGGCCTCCGAAAGCAAAGTGGGCGTTTGTTGAGCTTGCACGGGAAAGTATGGTACGATTGTAATTTAACGCAAGGAAAAACCAACGATATTCGCGTAAGTTTGCGAGACCGTTAGCGATTGGAAGGGGTGCGCGTTAGCGTACGTCCGGAGGGCGAAGCCCGTAAGATCGGAGCCGTAAGGCGGAGCTCCGGGTCGCGCAAGGCGCGTCGCTACATTCAGCGAAGGGGAACGCCCTGGACTACCGTACTTAGATCAAACCAAACGTTTCGATTCTTCAGGACTTGTATTTTGGGCGCCCCCGCCGCTGCGCGGTATCGAAACTTTGTCTGGCAATTCGGGCAATATAGCTTGATGCCCGGTAATAATGTCGGCTCACGTATTAATTCGCAATCGCAAGTTCGGCAATGTAGTTTTTTCTGCGCGCGCCAGTATTCAACGGTGTAGAGTTGCGGGGGCGCCAAAAAGAGATACAGGCGAAATTCGTCGAATAATGCATGTTCCAATGAGGAATACGCTTTCCCAATCAGGAAGAGAGCACCTGTGCTGATCAGCGTGGTTGCCACGCCGGTTATAATTTCATTGCGCTTCATGAAGACAGGGGCCGGTCCTTACTCATCAGTCTTGAGGACCGCCAAAAACGCTTCTTGCGGAATGTCCACGTTGCCGATGGACTTCATCTTCTTCTTACCCTCTTTCTGTTTCTCGAGGAGCTTGCGTTTCCGCGAGATGTCGCCGCCGTAACACTTGGCCGTCACGTTCTTGCGCAGGGCCGAGATGTTCTCGCGCGCGATGACCTTCGCGCCGATGGCGGCCTGGAGGGGAATCTGAAACTGGTGGCGCGGGATCAGCTCTTTCAGCTTCTCGATGAGCATGCGCCCGCGATGTTCCGCCGTGCTGCGGTGGACAATCATGGCCAGGGCGTCCACCGGCTGTGCGTTCACCAGGATGTCCACTTTCACCAGTTGGGATTCGCGGTACGGGCCGAGTTCGTAGTCCAGGGACGCGTAGCCGCGGGAGCAGGATTTCAGCTTGTCGTAAAACTCGAAGATGAGTTCCGCGAGAGGCACGGCGTAGATTAACTGAATCTTGCCGTCTTCTAAATAAATGATGTTCTCCTGGACGCCGCGCTTTTCTTGCAGCAGGTTCATGACGTTGCCGAGGTAATCCTGGGGCGTCATGATCGACGCTTTCACGAACGGCTCGGTCATCTTCTCGATGGTGACGGGGGCCGGCCAGCGGGACGGGTTGTCGATCTCCATCTCCTCGCCCTTCGTGGTGACGACATGATACTTCACCGTGGGCGCCGTAGATATCAACGCCAGGTCGAACTCACGGCTCAGTCGTTCCTGGACGATCTCCAGGTGCAGCAGACCCAGGTAACCCACGCGAAAGCCGAAGCCCAGGGCCGGCGAGGACTCCGGTTCGAAGACCAGGGCCGCGTCGTTCAGCTTTAACTTCATGATGGCGTCTTTTAAGGCCGGGTAGTCCTCGCCGTTGACCGGGAAGAGGCCGGCAAAGACCATGGGTTTCGCTTCCTGATAACCGGGCAGGGCTTTCACGGCGCGTTTGTCCGCCAGGGTGACCGTATCGCCCACCGGCGTGTCCTCGACGCTCTTGATCCCGGCGATGATGTAGCCCACCTCGCCGGCGTACAACGCTTTGCCGGGTTTGTTTACGATGGTGGTGATGCCCAGCTCGGTAACGGTAAACTCACGCCCGGTAGACATTACGTGGATGCGATCCTGTTTCTGAACGCTGCCGTCAAAAACGCGCACCTTCATTACGGCGCCGGCGTAGCTGTCATAGTAGGAATCGTAGATGAGCGCGCGCAACGGCGCATCCACCTCGCCGCCCGGGGCCGGGATTTTCTGAGCGATGGCCTCAAGAATCGCCTGGACGTTCTCGCCGGTCTTGCCCGAAACGGGAATGGCCTCGTCCGGGTCCAGGCCCAGGCTGTGATCGATCAACTTGCGCGTGCGCTCGATGTCGGCGGCGGGCAGGTCGATCTTGTTGATGACCGGGATGATCGTAAGATCGGCTTCCATGGCGAGATAGAGGTTCGCCAGGGTTTGGGCCTCGACGCCCTGGGTGGCGTCGACGATCAAAAGCACGCCTTCGCAGGCGGCCAGGGAGCGCGAGACCTCGTACGAAAAATCCACGTGGCCGGGAGTATCGATGAGATTGTAGATATAAGTGTTGCCGTCGAACTCCGCGGTGTACAGAAACGAGGCGCTGTTGGACTTAATGGTAATGCCCCGCTCGCGCTCGATGTCCATGGTATCCATGATCTGATCGCGCTTTGTCCGCGCGTCGGTGACCCGGGTAAGTTCGAGCAGACGATCGGCCAGCGTGGATTTCCCGTGGTCGATGTGAGCGATGATGCTGAAGTTGCGGATGTAAGGGCGTTTGTCCATAAAACCCGGGCGGGCTTCCAGTTTTGTCCGGGCCGCGCCGCTGTCTTCCAAAAATCGGCATGATCCCTGGAATGAAAGTTGCCCGGACGTATCAACACACATGGATGGGCGCCGCGCACGGCTCCCCGTAGAACCCGAAAACCCGCGCGGGATATTTCTGCTGGATTACACAGCCCGGTATGATTTCCAGGTAATGTGGCGAAGAAGCTGAAAGCCAAACAGAAGCTCGGCAAGTACAAGATCGAGCGGGTCCTGGCCGATGGCGGCTTTGCGCGGGTCTATCGGGCGCGGGATACCATCGAGGGTACGAAGGTCGCGCTTAAGATTCCGCACCAGAATCTCATGTCGCCTCAGGCCCTGGAGATCTTCAAGAAAGAGGTGCGGCTCACGGCGCGGCTGGATCATCCCAACATCCTGCCGCTGAAGAACGCCAACTTCATCGACGACATGTTCGTCATTACCATTCCCCTGGCCCAGCAAACGCTCGAACAACGCCTGCGGACCCGGCTGTCGTTAAAGACCGCTCTGGAGTACACCGAGCAGATCCTGGAGGGTCTGGCCGAGGCGCACAGTGAAAGCATCATTCACTGCGACATGAAGCCCGAAAACATTTTACTGTTTCCGGAGAATCGCCTGCGCATTACGGATTTCGGCATCGCTCGCGTGGCCCGGCGTACGCTCATGGTCTCCGGTTCGGGCACGCTGGGTTATATCGCGCCGGAGCAGGCCATGGGCAAGGCCTCGTTCGCCTCGGACGTTTTCTCCACGGGCCTCGTTCTCTGGCGCATGTTCTCCGGCAAACTTCCGGAATGGCCCTTTCGTCAACCGCTGCCGGGCTACGAACGCCTGCGCAAGCGCCTGCATCCGAACTTCGTCGCGTTTCTGTTACGCGCGATCGACACTGAACCGTCGCGACGTTTTCCCGACGCCGGCGCCATGCTGCGCGCGTTCCAGCGGCTGAAACCCTCGGCACTGAAGCGCGGCGATAAAAAAAAGAAGCAGCAGGCCGCGGCGAAGGCCAGGCAGAAGAACGACTGGCGCTTCGTCCTCTTCAAGCAGTTCCAGCGTGAGTTCGGCAAACAACTTGAATCGAAGAATACCTGTGCGCGCTGTTCCGGGCCCATCGCCGAAACCATGCAGCATTGCCCCTGGTGCGGACACGGGGTGGCAAAGCCGAAGTTCAAAGGCACCCCGCGTTTCCCGTACCAGTGCCCGCGTTGCGAACGCGGTGTCAAAGCGGACTGGAAGTTCTGCCCGCACTGTTACGGCGGCGCCATCGGGCCCCAGAGCAACCGCGAGTTCTCGGATCGTCGCTACACCGGCCGTTGTTCCAACACAAAATGCGGCCGAAAAACACTCATGCCGTTTATGCGTTACTGTCCCTGGTGCAATCGCAAAGTCCGCAAGCCCTGGACCATAGCCGGTTCGAGAGATCGCTGTAAGTCCTGCGGCTGGGGCGTGCTGGGTTCGTTCTGGAAGGTGTGCCCGTGGTGTAAGACGACGATCCGAAGAGGATAATGGACTCCGAGGACCGAGGTACCGAGAAAAAGACTCTGAGGGAGCCCGATCGCCTGCACACTGCGACCATTCTCCCATCTTCTCCTCGGTACCTCGGTCCTCGGTGGTTAACCTTCTTTCAGCAAATGTTTGGCAATAATGTTCCGTTGAATCTGATTACTTCCTTCGACGATCTGGGTCGCCTTCGCATCACGTAACAGCCGCTCTACCGGATACTCGCGCATGTAACCGTAGCCGCCGAAGTACTGCACCGCCTCCGTGGCCGCGAACATGGCCGTGTCGCTCGCGAACAACTTCGCGCGGCTCGCTTCTTTGGAAAACGGCGCGCCCGCGTCCTTGCGCCTGGCCGCATCCAGGACGAGCAGACGCGAGGCCGCAATGCGCGTGTCCATATCGGCCAGGGTCCACTGTAAACCCTGAAATTCGTTGAGGCTTTTGCCGAAGGCCGAGCGTTCGTTTCCGTACCGTACGCATTCATCGAGGGAGCGCCGGGCGATGCCCACCGACGTCGCGGCGATGGTGATCCGACCGGAGTCCAGGGCCTGCATCGCAATCGAGAAACCGTCGCCTTCGTTGCCGATCAAATAATTCGCCGGCACGCTGAGATCTTCAAAACGTAAGCTTGCGAGCGGCGACGAACGCCAGCCCAGTTTTTTCTCGGCCTTGCCGAACGAAAGCCCCGGGGCGTCGCCGGGAACGTAAAAGCACGAGATGTTTTTGTGATTCGGCGTGCCGGCATCGTTCCCGGTGCGCGCGAGGACCATGTAGGCATCCGCCGCGCCGCCGTGGGTAATGAACTGCTTGCTTCCGTTGATGATGTACTCATCGCCCCGGCGTTGGGCCGTCGTGCGCAGGGCTGCGGCGTCCGAACCGCAGTGCGCTTCCGTGAGGGCGAAGGCGCCCAGGTGTTCGCCGGCGGCGAGGGCCGGCATCCAGCGCTCGCGTTGTTCGGTCGTGCCGAAGCGTTCCAGGATGATTTGCGGCAGACCGTTAACCGCAATCGTAACCGCGAAGCTCGAGCTGGCCCAGGCAAGTTCTTCCAAAATAAGGGCGTAGACCGCGTAGCCCAGTCCGGCGCCGCCGTAGTCCTCGGGCGCCACGACGCCCGTGAGCCCGGCCGCCCCGGCCTTCGTAAAGAGGCCGCGATCGAAGTGTTCGCGTTCATCGTTTTCGGCCTCGACGGCTTCGATTTCTTTTTTCGCGAAGTCTCGCGCCAGTTCAATGAGAGTCTCGTGTTCCTGCAGTTCGGTGATCATATCGAAGGCTCGCGCGACGGCATGCGCTGGCGAACATTTTTTAGCAGACAAGGACCGTCGCCGGAGTCCGGTGGAACGCATGCCCCTGACTCGCTGGTCCATGTATGCCGTCTTCGCCGCCGCCGTACTGTTGTTTCTCGGTGTGCGCACCCTGGCGCCCCACGCCCAGATCGTCGGCGACGGCGTCGGCTATCACTTCTGGACCCACGGCCTCATCACCGGCAACCTGGATTTCTGCAGTTACGGCGGACTCCTGAAAGACGTGGGCGCTTTCGCGGTGGATGGGAACGGCAACTGTCAGATCAAGTACCCGCCTGGCCTGGCGGTGCTGCGCTTTCCGGTGATGTACTGGTTCGTCGATCCGCACACAAGCACGGCCATCTCGTACGGTGAACACCAGGCTTCGTCGTACCTCGGCGCTCTCGCTCTGGCACTCACGATCTTTTTTTTGAGCATGATTTTACACGGCCAGGGAGTCCGCCCGCGGCGCGCGCAGTTCGTCGTCCTGAGCGGCGTCCTCGGCCTCGGCATGTATCATTACGCGATCATTGAAAACAGCATGTCCCACATCTACTCGGCTATGTTTCTTTCCGGCCTCGCCTGGATCGGCGAGCGCCTGTGGCGCCTGCGTCCCGGATTGCCCGACGCCCTGGCACCGACTCACGCGGCGCTCTTGCCGCTGCTTGCGTTCGTCTTTGCGTTCTTCGTGATTCAACTGCGCAACGTGAACGTGTTTCTGGTGGCGCTCTTGCTGGCGTTCTTCGGCCTCGCGTTTCTGCGCAGTCGCCGCGGATTGTTCGCTGCTCTGGCCGGCGGTGTCGGCGTACTCGCGGGCATAGTGGTGCAGTTGAGTTACAACGCGTACATCAAAGGCGGTTTCGCCCTGAGCAGCTACGAGGGCTCCGGCGGATTTTTGTGGGACCGGCCCATGATGTGGAGCGTCCTGTTCAGTTACTCCACGGGCATCTTTCCGTACTACCTGGTCCTGGCGGTGATGATGATCGTCGCCCTCAGCTACGGCCGCAGTCGTCCCCTGGCGCTGATCATGCTCGTCGTCGTTTTGTTTTACGCCGCGCTCTACGGCTACTGGGAGCAGTGGGACCTGGGTCATTCCTTCGGACACCGCGGTTTCGTGGAGCTGTTCCCGCCGGTGATCATAGCATTCGGTCTCGCCGCGGAAGAGATGGATGATTTGCCCTGGCAGGCCGTGGTGCTTGTCTGCACGGTCGTGGTGCTCGCAACGATTAACGCCATGTTCGCCTACTACTTCGGGCAACTACCGCATCAATATGCCACGGGTGCGGAGTTCCGGAGCGCCGTGTTCGCCTTCGGAAACATTCCGGCCTGGGCCTACACCCAACACGTTGCCTGGTTGCTCGTGGCCGCCCTGGCATTGCGAAAGTCGGCGTGAGTCTTTCATTTTCTGAAACAGCAAGGGGATTATTGTCCCAATACACGTCTCACCTTGAAGGGTCAAGGTCGGACGCAGGCTGCGCTTTTTGGAATATAGTTCTTGCGGTAAGAATCAGCCGCAGCCACCGTTCATTCATCTTGGAAGACAGCGCGTTCATCCGGAAGCTGAGAGAAGAAGGCATCCAGAGCCTCGACCTCCCCGACGACTTCCCCCGCATCGAGTTCGATCGAAGCGGCTTCCCCATCGTTCCCGGCGACGTCGTTGCGGAAATCGAACGGCGAAATCAGGTGCGCCTGGACCTTCACAACGAACTTCCGCTGGTCATCATCCTCTGGTACCTGCGCAAGCGTCAGGACGGCTACCGCGAGCCCATCCTCGAAGAATCCATCGAGGAAGTCGTGCAGGAAGACTTCCAGAACTCCTTGAACTGATCGCCCATTCAAACCCCGGGCAATGCGGGTACAGGCGTCGCTCACTCCTCCGATGGATTTCGTGCGATCGATCTGAGCCAGAAAACCTCCGGCAGTGACGCCCCGGGAGCCGGCTTCCTCCACGTCGCTGAGAGAACCGAGTATGCGGACGTAATACACGTCGATCTCGTTTTCGATCTCCATGATCTTACGAATGCGATCGTTGGCGCCGACCTCGGGCGGTCGGATCCCCGGAAACAGCATTGGCACCAGAATTAACATTCGATAAAAAAAAGCTAACGCTCGGGCGTCGCCGAAGACGACTGCAGAATTACGGTGAAGGCGGTGCCGATCCCCACGAATAGAATGACGCTTACCTTGACAGGGAAACGATTCCGCAACCGAATAACCGAGCACTTTTCGGATTGCGAAATGAACACGATTCCGAAAATAGTAAATAACTTTAATGGAATTCGAATCGACCTCTCTCCGCATCGTGCGACGACTTATGATCGGCGCTTTTATCTTCAGCACGGCCTGCACCGGTGCCGCCGCTCCGGCGGACTGTTCCTTCGGCCAGGCCTGCGATCCGCTGACGTTACTCATTAATTACAACTTCGTGACCGTACCGGTCACCCCCAACGACTTCAACGGCGACGGTTACTCTGACGTTGTCGTCGGCGCGGCCCAGAGCGGCGGCCCCAGCACCGGCTATGCCGATTTCATCTTCGGGAACGCGGACTTCTTCACGAGCCGCCAGACCGCGCGAATCACGGGTACGGATACGGTGAACGGGCAGTTCGGCCTCGTCGGCGGCATCGGCGATGTGAATAACGACGGGATCGATGATGTGGCTTTCGGAGAGATCGGTGCCGGTCAGGGGCGGGGCTTCGTGTTTCTCGGCCGCCACGTATGGCCGGAGAACCAGACCTCGGACGCGGCCACGTGTATCATCGAGTCCGAGAACATTACCGCCACGGATTACCTCGCGTCGCACATCGCACGCCTCGGCGATCTGAACGGGGACAACATCGACGATTTTGCGGTGGCCGCCACAAACCTCTTGAACACGGGCGGTGCGAACATCCTCTATGTTTTCTTCGGCGGCAGCACTCTGAACTGCGATACGACGCAGCCGTCCCTGGAAATCGCCGGCGGCGGCGGGACCGGCCTCGGGGTGGCCGCTTTCGACTGGAACGGCGACGGCCGACGCGATCTCATCGTCGGGGCACCGCGGGCCACCGGGGCGGCGGCGGACAGCGGTCAGGTCTACGTCTACTTCGGCGATGATCAACTCTACGGCGGCGGTTCGTTCGGCATCAGCGATGCGGACCTGGTCATTTCCGGGGTCGCTCCGGATCGCATCGGCCGCGGGATCGCGGATCTTGGAGACATCAACCTGGACGGTTACGACGACGTGCTCATCGGGGCGCCGGCGGGATCGACAACCACCGACGACGGTCGGGCGTATCTTCTGTTCTGCGGCCCGACGATGACCGGTTTTCCCGAGAATACTCTGATCAGCGAGTTGCCCGGTGTCGTGACGTTCACCGGTGAAAACATCCTTACCACGGGCGCGGATTACTTCGGGCAGTCCGTCGAGCTTTTGCCGGATTACAACGGCGACGGATATCGGGACTTCATTATTACAGCCTCCAAATCGGACGGAAACCCCGCCTCCGAGCGCGCCTACATGTACTCCTACTCGCCGTCCCTGAGCGGGACGGTCACATTCTCTTCCGCCTATGCAATCATCACGAGCACCGACAAATTCGGCTGGATGGTCGCGTCGCCGGGGGACCTCAATAACGACGGCATTGCCGACTTTGCCGTGTCCCACTTCAACTATCCCACCGGCCCGCGGAATGGGGTGTTGCGCTTCTTTCGCGGCCAATCATACACCGGCAGCTTCGCGGACACCGAGAACGCGTTTTCGTTCGAAGGGGCCGGGACCAATGATTTCTACGGGGTTTCGGTCACGCGGGGTTATGAAGATGTGGAACCGTACCTTCAGTCGCCGTATTTTTCCGGGTTGCAAATCCATCCGTAGGCGGGAGCGCCGATTCTGGTCAGACATCATCTGCGGAACAATGTTGGCCAGGGTTCACTTTTTTTCCGAACCGTACGGCAAAATTGGTAAAAATGTGAGAGAATCCCTGGCATTGTTGTTGGTTTAAGAGTATGTGCGTATGATCTTCCGTCTAATTTTGAAGGAAGTCGCAGCCGTCTGAGGACAGAAGAGCGGGATGAAACGGGCCCTCGTTATACTTTCGTTGTCGGTATTCACCAACTGTTGGGCCGGACACCCTGTGACCGGGCTACTGGGTGCCCTGGGCGGCACCGGTGCCGGGGGAAGTGGGACCGGCGATCTACTGACCCTGACGGCCCTGATCGGTGGGGCGGGTGCCGGCGGCTCCGCCTCCGCCTCTCCGGGGTTCACCGCCAGCACCACGAATCTTATCGTCAGCGAGAGCGGGAGTTCGGCCAGCTTTGATCTACGATTGAACGCGGCCCCGAACGGTCTGGTCGTCGTGGACGTCGCCATGTCCGACTATACCGAGGCCACATGCGGGGCCGGCAGCCTGGTATTCACCACGTCGAACTGGTCCGAGGCGCAGACCGTCACCGTCACCGGCGTGGACGACACGACGGCCGACGGCAATCAGAACGTTACGGTGCTGCTGACATTGGGCAGCAGCACCAGCGACACCAGCGGCTACGCGGACCTCGATCCGGACGATGTAATCGTCGTAAACTCGGACGATGACCAGCCGGGAGTTACCGTAAGTCCCACGTCGGTGAACGTATCCGAAACCGCGACCGTCGATTCGTTCAGCGTCGTGCTGAATACGGAACCGGACAACAACGTCGTCGTAGACATTGCAAACCCCGACACCGGCGAGGCGAGTATCAGCGCCGCGAGCCTGACGTTCACCGTCGCCGATTGGGATACTCCTCAATCCGTCAACGTCACCGGCGTGGACGATGCCCTGAGTGACGGCGCGCAGGTCTTTTCCCTGGCGCTCACGATCAACGGCGGCTCCACCTTTGATACCACCGGTTACGCCGGCCTCGATCCGGATGATGTTACGGTCACCAACTCGGACGACGACAGCCCGGGCTTTACCGTGGTGGGCGGGCCGGTCACGAGCGTGGAGGGGGGCACCGCGCAGAACTTTACGATCCGTCCCAACACTCAGCCGGCCGGGGCAAACATCGTGAGCGTCTCCCTCGTGAGCAACGATACCACCGAGGCAACGGTGTCTCCGTCGACCATCACCTGGAACAACGGCGACTGGACGACGGCCAAATCAGTGACCGTCACGCCCGTGGACGACAGCTTAACCGACGGCGCCCAGGCCTTTACTGTGGACTTCAGCCCGGCGGCGAGTACCGCGGCCGGGTATGCCGGGCTCCCCA
This sequence comes from Leptonemataceae bacterium, assembly GCA_965227295.1. Classification (GTDB taxonomy): domain Bacteria; phylum Spirochaetota; class Leptospiria; order Leptospirales; family Leptonemataceae; genus JANSYA01. The sequence goes on from OZ245742.1 coordinate 4,090,759, forward strand.
CGCAGTCCGTAAACGTTACGAACAACGACAATGATTCACCGGGCTTCATGACGACGGGTACGCCGGTGAGCACAACGGAAGGCGGCAGCGGTGTGTCGTTTATGATTCGCCCGGCCACCGAACCTTCCGGTGCTAATATCGTCAGCATAACAGTTAGCAGCAACGACACAAGCGAGGGCACCGTATCGGCGACACCGGTGACCTGGAGCAGCGCCGACTGGACCACGTACAAATCCGTCACCGTCACGCCGGTGGACGACAGTCTCACCGACGGCGCCGTGGGCTACACGCTCACCATCAATCCCGCCGCCAGTTCCGAGGCGGCTTACGCCGGCATGGGGACTTCGACGGTGAACGTCACGAACAACGACGACGATTCCGCGGGTTTCATTTATACCAGCACGCCGGTGAGCACCGCCGAGGGCGGTGGTGCCGTGACGTTTACCGTTCGACCGCAAACGCAACCGGCGGTGGGCAACAACGTAAGTCTTTCGATCAGCAGTTCGGATACCAGCGAGGTCACGGTGTCGCCGAGCAACGTGAGCTGGAGCAACGCCACCTGGAGCTCGGCTACGACTATCACCGTCACGCCGGTGGACGACAGCCTCACCGACGGCGCGGTCGCTTATACCATCAACCTGAATCCGTCCGGCAGCACGGAATCCTCGTACTCCGGACTCGGGACACAGACCGTCAACGGAACACACGCCGACAACGATACTGCGGGCTTCAGCATGACCGGCGTACCCGTAACGACTGCCGAGGGCGGCGGCTCCGTAACCTTCAACATCCGGCCGGATACGGAACCGTCCGGCGGGAACACCATTGTTGCGAACTTTGTAAGCAACGACACATCGGAAGGAACGGTAACGTCCTCGGTCTCCTGGACCAGCGCCGACTGGACGACGTACAAACCCGTTACGGTCACCCCGGTGCAGGATGCCGTGGCGGACGGTGCGATCGGTTATACGATCTCCGTATCCGGCGGCGGGACCGAGTCGAGTTACGGCAGTGTGAATACCAGCGTGAACGTTACGAACAACGACGATGACGCCGTGGGTTACAACATCTCCGCGATCAGCGGCGGCACCACCGAGTCGGGCGGCACGGCGACATTTACGGTGAGCCTTACCTCGGAGCCGACAGGCACGGTGAACATCGGTCTCAGCAGCAGTAATACGGCCGAAGGTACCGTGGGAACTTCCGTTTCGTTCAACGCGGGCGACTGGAGTTCGGCGAAGACCGTCACGGTCACCGGCGTGGACGACGGCGCGGTGGACGGTAACGTTACTTATTCGATCATTACGGCGATCCCGACGGGAAGCGACACGTCCGGTTATCTTTCGAGCAATCCGGCGGATGTTAGCGTGGTAAACTGGGACGACGAAACCCGTCGGATCTTTGCGACGACGAACCAGTGGATCGGCGGCAGCATCGGCGGCACGGCCGGCGCGGACTCTAAGTGTACCACCGAAGCCGCGAGCCGCGGTTATCCGGGAACCTGGAAGGCATTGATCGCGCAGCCCAACGCCAGTTATCCGCCGTTGCGCAGAGCGTGTACTACCTCCAACTGTACGACGGACGAGGGCATTGATTGGGTACTCTACGCGAACTTGACTTATTACCGTGCGGATGACGATGCCCTGATCGGAACCACGAACAGCGGGCGCATTTTCATCTTCCCGTTGACGAACGCCTTCGCAACGTCCCTCCCGCGGACCTGGACGAGTTTCTACGCCGACTGGGTCGGCGGCGCGACGAACTTCAATTGCAACGGTTGGACGGATACGTCGGCGGGCCTGTTCGGCGGCATCAGCGATCCCAATGTTACGAGTAGCTCTTCGATTTATGGCGGCGGCTACAGTTGCCAGTCCGGAACCGCGCGTCTGATTTGCGCCGAGCAATAGCAGGGTGCGCCGCAATTGGAGTTCGGCGCATACCGGCGTTGCTGAAAGAAGTTTGCGTATAAGTTTTGGCGTGGACGACGACGCAGTAGTCCGATCATTTACGCACATGAACGAAGCAAACTCCGGCGAGTCGATCCTGATTGAATACGTGGACGAAGGCCACAAGGGCGCCTTCGTCGTACGCCGCGACGGCGTACGATTGGCGGAGCTCACCTACACCGGCGCGGGCGATACCGTGATTTTTGATCACACTCACGTGGACGACGTACTGCGCGGCCAGGGCGTCGGCGTAAAACTCGTGGAAGCCGCCGTTGCCTGGGCTCGCGAGAATCACAAGGCCGTAATCGCCCTGTGTCCGTTTGCCAAAGCCACGTTCGAGAAACGGGCGGATTTGCGAGATGTGTTGAAAGGTTGAGATGGTCTCAACGAACGCGCATGGAGTCAAAAAACATGCGAAAGATCTTTTTCCCGTCTTGATTCACGTCGTCAGGGGCGAAACCCAGGGAATAGATCTTACGAGAGTGCACCAGTGTTGCATAGCCCTGCAGCTGGCTGAGGATCAAGAGACAGACCGTCTTCGAGTTGGACTTTTTCCAGACACCGCTTTTCTGTATTGATTGAACGAGGGAACGCGCCAGGTTCTAAGCTGAAAGTCATATTTGATCAACGACGGTTTGGGAATATGCGGACGGATCCATCAGGCTACTAATGCGTACACCAGCTTTCACAATTACGATCGCCTTGCTTGCTGTGTCATGTGACTATGCTGCTGGAACGCGGGCCTGTGAGCCGCGGTTCGTGACGGCTTCATCGTTGTTGATCCGCACACAGCCCTCGGCGAACGCGGCGCGCATTGGAGTTCTTCCGGAAGGGGCGCTGGTTCAGACGTGCCGAACCGAAAACAAAGAAACCATCGGCGGACTCACGGATGTCTGGCACGAGGTGGACGGAGAAAAACAGGGCTTCGTTTTTGGTGCGTATCTTGCGACTCCGTCGGATGAAGTGTATGAGCTACAGGACGGCGCCACTGTTCGCATGGTATATGCCGAAGATCGCTTCAGTCGCGTCTACGTCCTCGACGCCACGCAAAAGCCGGTCTGTCGATTTGAGTATGAATACGGTGAACCGATCATGATCGTGCCGTCTCCTGCCGGCACATTCGTTTTGATCAGCCCTGGCACCGGCGCGGTGCGATAGATTCAAATCATCGATCCTTTCTCCTGCGCGCTCGTGGTGGATAAGATCGGCATGCTCGACGTACGGCCGCATTGGGATGGCGAGTCACTTCGCTTTCAAGAAGCGCAAACCGATCGCAACGGTTGCAGGTTAATTGAGTATCGCTTTGAACGCGGGGTATTGCAGAAGACCGGTAAATGTGATGAATCCTTCAAAAACGATCTACTACGAAGTCTTCAGTCCGGACGGCGCGAGTTGTGAGTGCGATGGGCCCGGGTTTCTGTGCGAGCCTGCGCTCAGGTGGCACATCATCTTAATAGAATATGCGGAGCAGTTAGCCTTGTTTCAGGCGAAGTGACGCCGGCGATTTTCTTCTTGTTTATTCAGGATTACTGTGAAAGATGCTAGGTCTGTCATGCGGGAAGGAGGCTTAGATCTGGCTTATGAATTCATTTCAGGATGACTTAAAGGTGCACAAGGCGCTATTTATGCGCGGGGCTTCATGCGCTTTCTTCAAACTCCCCGCGTCGATATCCCGCGCTATCCTTCTTCTCTCGTTGAGTGCGGCATTCGCCTATTGCGGAGGCTCCCCCGTACGCGAGGACTTCCAGAAAATTCAGCGCATACATTTACTCGGTGTAGCAGTTGTCGGCCCTTCGTATGTTACAGAGGCCTGGCAACCGCCTGCTGCGCCGGGCGATTTCGGCGGCAGTCGATCCCTCACGCAGATGCAGGATATGGCTACGGGGGGGACCGGTGGTGATACCGGCTTCGTTGACGGTGAGTTACACATTGATTCTGAAAATTACGGTGCGGTCGGTAATTTTCCCGTAAGTGGCACGTGCAAAGACTGCGACCGGGCCGCCCGCTACCGCATTTCCTTCGCGGCCGCGAGGGCGGCAGCCGGCACCGCCCTGCAGGATCGCCTCTATGCCAATGCATCGGCTCCATTCGTCGATGCCGCCAACAGCCGGAAACTAAACGGCTTTCGAAGTGCCCAGGAGCTTCTCGAAAACGCGTTGGGACCCCGAGTTGACCTGCCCGATCCCCTTGCCGCACTCAAAAAATACGAAAGCACCATTCAGTCACCGGCCTTTCGGGAATTCATCGCCGCTCATCCCGAAGACGCTTTTGTCTATGTAATGGTTTTTCTTTCGCCCCGCCTGATTCCGCAAACCATCAGTACGCAGGGTTCGGAACCGGTCCGCGACCCGGCCACGGGACAGCTAACCGACAAATATATCATGAAAATCGATGTGAATGTCGGTTGGGATTCCCTGGCCTTAAACGCTCGCACACGACCAGACATGCGCTACGGAAACAAGCCTGACACGAATCTTCTGAATCCGGGCAACCAGGGTTGCCTGCCCACGATCTTCACGATTCGTGATTTTAGTAGCGAACCAGCGAAATTTGGCGGTAGTTCGGCCAAATTCATTTCGGTAAATTGGTTCGACATCGCACGCAAAGATGCTCGCCGGAACGTATTTCGCATTCAGGGATCTGTGCGGGGTGGAGACGCAACGACAGACCGCAATTTACGTGCAAGCCTACAGAACGTAATGGGCCCGCTGGGTGATGAATTGGTTATCCGACTCAATGACTACATCGCGGCTGTAAGGAATTAGACAACCGGCTCGACACCTGTCATCGGCTACATAGTGTGGAAGACCGGCGGCTGGAAAGAGACCCGGCCGCTTATTGTCGAGCTGATCGTCGATGCCCGCGAGAAACACCCGTCGTGGGTGGCACGTTCAGAAGGTTTTTGAGCGCGTCTTTCAGGAGTTCGGTATGCCCGATGCCATCCGATCCGATAACGGCTCTCCATTTGCGTCTCGCGGTCTTGCGGGACTCACGCCGTTTGCCGTGTGGTTGTTGAAGTTAGGGATCAGACTGGAACGGATCGAGCCCGGCAAGCCGTATCAAAACGGTCGCCATGAGCGGATGCATCTCACGTTAAAGCAGCATACGGCATTGCCGCCGCGGTCATCCTTGAAAGCACAACAGGCTGCCTTCGATGCCTTTCGCGAGGAGTACAACGAAGTGCGGCCGCATCATGCGCTGGATCTGAAAACGCCAGCGAGTTTGTACTGTGAATCGAATCGGGAGTATCCAGGAAAGCTTCCGCCGGTTGAGTATCCGACAAGCATGGAACCGTTCGTTGTTTCGGACGAAGGAACCATTCGCTATCTGACATACCGCAACCTGGTTTCTTCGTTACGCGGAGAAACAGTGGGTCTTGAGGAAATCTCCGAAAGGCACAGACGGATACACTTTGCGAACGCGGTGCTCGGAGTGCTGGATGCATACACCGGAAAATTACTTGCATACAAGAACCCCATGACGATAATACAAGAGAACCAGGTGTAACCCATCGTCCCGGTTTGATGTGTTACCAATCAGCCAGTTTATTCACAAGACGGTCCGGTCCGGTTAGATAGGTAACAAGACATTCCTGGCACATAGGTAACAGATTTCAGTCTCGACATCGGAGGAAAATCCGATGCCGTGGAAGGAGTCTAATGTGCAGGAAGAAAGAGTTAAGTTCGTTGCCGCGTGGAAGACCGGCGGCTGGACGATGACCGATCTCTGCCGGGAATTCGGAATCAGCCGAAAGACCGGATACAAGTACCTCGAACGATACCAGGAAGAGGGCGTGGACGGCCTGAAATGCAAGTCCCGCGCCCGCAAATTCCATCCGAACGCCACCCGCCCGGAGCTGGTGGAACTCATCATCGATATGCGCCAGCAGCATCCTTCGTGGGGGCCGCGTAAGTTGCTCGCACGTCTGCGCGGTCGCTATCCGAGAATCAAAGACAGCGACTGGCCGTGTCACTCGACGATCTCAGAAATCCTGAAACGCGCGGGCCTTGTGCGCCAGGTGAAGAAGCGCCGCCGTGCTCCGCCGACGTTGTTTCCGTTCGCGCACGTCGGCAATCCGAATGATCTCTGGTGCGCGGATTTCAAAGGTCATTTCACCGTCGGGAACGGCGAGCGCTGCGATCCCTTAACCATCACTGATGCGCACTCACGCTTTCTGCTGGATTGCCGGGCCGTCATGGCCACGAACACAAAGAACGTACAGAAGGTCTTCGAGAAAGTCTTTCAGGAATACGGACTGCCGCGAGCCATCCGCACGGACAACGGCTCACCGTTCGCAGCAACCGCGCTGGGCGGCCTTAGCAGGCTTTCGGTGTGGTGGTTGAAGCTGGGGATCTCGCTGGAGCGCATAGAGCCCGGGAAACCGCAGCAGAACGGCCGTCACGAGCGTATGCACCTGACTTTGAAGAAAGAGACCGCATTGCCGCCCATGTCGTCTCTGAGGCGCCAGCAGCAGGAATTTGACCGGTTTCGGGAGGAATACAACGTGGAACGGCCACATGAGGCACTTTCATACCGTGCGCCGGCAGATGTCTACAAGCGCTCTCGCCGGCGTTTCCCGAAGAAGGTGCCGGAACTGCACTATCCCACGCACATGGAGTCGACGGTGGTCTCGGACGAAGGCACGATCCGGTATGGGATTCACCGGGTGTTTCTGAGTTCTGCGCTCCGGGGCGAGCGGATCGGGCTGGAGGAAATCGATGAGCGGCACCGGCGGATTAATTTTGCCCACGCCGTGCTGGGGGTGCTGGACGTGTATACTGGAAAAGTCTTGAAGTATGATTCGCCGAAGTACGCGCGGGTGGCTTTAGAGAAATAGGATCTTTCGTATTATACCTTACTAAACAATTCAGCCGGAACAAGCGGCTGAATTCAAACGAAAGGAAGCTTTAAATGAAAAAGTACCAACCTATATTTCCGACCGTTACGGTCTTGCTGTCGCTGGATGCTCCGGGAGACAATTCGAGCATCGTAAGGCGAGTTCTTGAAGATCAAGGCTGGACGCACACAGGTGTTGAATCGACCTACGAAAGTCGATTATACTCGGAACGCGTTGGCGAGGAAGTAAATCGTCATCTCGATCTGGCCGGAAAAGAACTTGGCCGGAAGATAGTCGATGCCGTCTGGCTACAATCTGATAGTGCGATCATTCGGCGAAGGTAAGGACTTTGCGAGCCGCAGGTCCCGGGCTACGGGGCCTGCGGCCGTATCCGAAGATCCTCAAGCACAAGAAAGTACTCAGTAAACGCTTCCAATCATGCCGAAGAATGGAATAAGTAACAGTACGGATCTGTCACCCATGTGACCGGACAGAAGTGTTACCTATGTACCCGACCATACAAAACGGTCCCCACCCCGTGTGACATAAGATAGATTATCGGAAGTGTGCGACACGAAGTCGCTATCCTGAAGTTCAGGAGACTAAAGTAGAACAAAAGAAGGTTAACCTGATGGCCCAGTGGCGGGCATCATTCCCAACCGGCACATGCGAACCCCGGCAACGGATCGTGTGAAGCTGCTGGTAGATCGTAATGGACGTTCCGAACCCCCGGAACCCCTGCGAGCGGGAAAGTCGAAAATGGCGAACGAAAGTGAATCTGATCAGCTCCGTTATAATGACCTCGCAATTCGGGGGAATCGGCGAGCTTGCAGACCCGGGAACCCGCGATGCTACCACGCGGACGCAGCCTCCCCATAGTGTCTGCCGGAGTAAGTGCAGGCGCCTGCCCTCGACGTATCTTCGGATAGTGAAACGTGGTAAGCCCGATGAAGTCCCGTGCCCTCACGTGCGGGTAAGTCGATCGCAAGAAAGGCCGAACTCTTCAGCGGGTAAAGGATCACCGAAAAAGCAAACGTCCGCAGGTCGAAAGGCCACGGGAACCCATAACCGGCGGAATAGATCATCTGATCGAGTTGAAAGACTGCTGACTTCGGTGTGGTGGTTCACTGAGTGCATCTGTGAGGCCGACTAAGGATAGTCGAGTTTTGACGCTGTGAACAACAGTGAAAACAGAATATCCGCGACCGTTTGGAATTCCGTCGATTGGCGGAAGACCGAACGAGAAGTGCGTCGTCTGAGGCAGAGAATCTACAGAGCCGAAAAATCAGGGAACGCGCGCAAGGTTCGTTCCCTGCAAAAGCTCATGCTGCGAAGCCATTCGAACCGGCTGCTGTCGGTCAGGCGGGTGACGCAGCATAATCGAGGAAAGAATACGCCGGGCGTCGATAAGCTTCTGGTGAAGACGCCCACACAACGGGCCCGACTGGTTGACTCTTTGGCTTCTCTGGAGCCATGGAAGCCGGTCCCCGTTCGCAGGGTTTACATTCCGAAGGCGAACGGCAAACGACGACCTCTGGGAATTCCGGTGATACGTGACCGCGCGCTCCAGGCCGTGGTCAAAAACGCACTGGAGCCCCAATGGGAGGCCCGGTTTGAAGCCTGTTCGTACGGCTTTCGGCCGGGGCGACGTGCTCACGATGCCATCACTTTGATTTCCAGACGAATTGCGCGCAGAGCGCACAAACCCTGGGTCATCGATGCGGACATCGAGAGTGCATTTGATCGCATCTCCCATGATTTTCTTCTAAAGAAGATTGGAGGTTTTCCGGCACGCGAGCTGGTCAAACAATGGCTCAAAGCCGGAGTCGTCGAAGCGGACGGTCTGCTTGTTCCCACGGGTGAAGGCACTCCCCAGGGCGGCGTAATCTCGCCCCTGCTCGCCAACATTGCGCTGGACGGCATGGAAGACCTGATTCCGGCCGGACGTCTGGTACGCTACGCGGACGATCTAATCGTCTTCTGCAAAACGAGAGCCGAGGCCGAAGCCATCGAAGACATGATGCAATCATGGCTCGGGAAGCGCGGTCTACGGCTCTCGCCGGAGAAAACACGCATTACGCATGTGACCGAAGGATTCGACTTCTTGGGCTTCCATGTGAGGGTGTTGAGAACTCCGGCCCGCAAACGCAGAAAGGCGACGCTGACTCCCGATGTTCGCGACGAATACAAGGTCCGGATCTGGCCCGCGAAAAAAGGCCAACTGGCCTTACGCGGTAAGGTTCGCTCCATTGTTCGTCAGCATCGGGCCGCTCCCCAGGCGGCGCTGGTTCGAAATCTGACGCCGGTACTTCGCGGCTGGGCCAACTACTACAAGTACTGCTCGGCTACAAAGACCTTCGCGAAACTGGACCACTACACATGGTGGCTCCTGTGGCGCTGGGCTCTGCACCGACATCCGAAGAAAGGCCGGCGCTGGCTCAAGAAGAGATACTGGGGTCAATATGCGAAAGGCCGACGGGATCACTGGGTCTTTGGGGAACCGACAGAAAGCGGCTTCGTTCACCTCGCCAAACTGGCCTGGACGAATATCGAACGATACCAGATGGTGAAAGGAGACTCCTCCCCCGATGACCCGGATCTGGTTTCGTACTGGGAAGATCGTCGACGCCAGGGTGCTAAAAACCTGCGAGCGTATTTTAAGATCCTCTATATTCTGCAAAAGGGCCTCTGCCCGCACTGCGGCGGAGAACTGGACAACGGTGAGGAACTTCACCGGCATCACAAGAATCCGCGCTCAGCAGGCGGAGAAGATGTCTTGCAGAATCTGGAGCTTGTGCACCTGATGTGTCATCAGCAGGTGCATTCAAAGGCGCGAACTGCTTGAGCCGTATGCGGGGAAACTCGCACGTACGGTTCTTAGAGGGGGTTGGCCCGGAAACGGGCTGACCCTACTCGACCACATTTTGCCTCATGATAAAAAGTACTCGTAATCAGCGCTGTTGCCTCAACTAAATATGTACTCCTGCTATTCCTGATGGAATGGGACTTCCGCATGGGAACCTCCGGAGTACACGATGAGGCTGACCATGAACGAACGACGTACCCTGACGAAGGTGTTCGCCGACCGGTACCGTAAGGCCGGGAAAAAAGACAAGATTCTGCTGCTCAATGAGTTTGTCGTACTGACCGGCTACAATCGCAGCTACGCCACCCGCGCGCTCAGAGACTTCAAGCCCGTGCGCGCCGTTCGTAAGAAACGACCCTCGCGTGTCGTCTATGACTCCGACGTGCGGCTGGCACTGGAGAAGATCTGGACAGTGCTCGATTATGTCTGCGGCAAACGCCTTGTGGCCGTTTTACCCGAGGTACTCGAAAAGCTGATCGCCCTCGATGAGATCAAAGTCTCGCGCGATGTGAAAGCAAAGCTCGTGCGTATCTCTGCGGCCACCGCCGACCGCCTGCTTGCCGGCGCCCGGGATCGGCTCGGCCCCTGCCGTGATTCGCCGCAACGTCGGCTACTTTCGCTACGAAGAGGCCCACCGGAAAATCCTCGCCGAACTTTATGACAACCTGAACCTGTATGCGAATTTCTTTCAGCCGATTATGATGCCAACGGTGAGCAATACCGCCCCCGGCCGCCGGGCGCCTCGACGATACCACGAAGGCCGCGAACACTTTCATGGACCGCGTGCGACTGCAGCGGCTGAAGAGCGACATGCAAAAACTCTGGGATCGCCGCGCCGCGGCTGACCTTTCGAGTGTGCGACACGAAGTCGCTATCCTTTGGCCCGGTGGCGGGCATCATTCCCAACCGGCACATGCGAACTCCGGCAACGGATCGATCCGATACCGGCGACATCAGCTCGATGACGCAGGATATTTCAGGGGCCATCATAAATTGATGGAGGCGCCTCGGCTTTCCCACCGCGGGTGGTACGAGACTGCGCTTCGAAGTCAGCCTCATGTCTTCCGACGCGAAACTCCGGCCGCTGCTAACGCTCAACAATCTACACCTTTCGCTCAAAGATATCGCGGATCCCTCTCCCGGGTTGATTTTCCCGCGGCTTTGCCAAAAAAAACTTGCTCGCAGCCCCGAGTTCACAGCCTGCTCATCCCTCCGAAAACGCCACGTTTCGGCCGCGGCAGCGCGCTAACTGTATTCTAATGAAAGACCAACTCATATGCATCACCGGCGGCGGCGGCTTCATCGGTGGTCATTTGATCGCCGATCTCCGGCGCGCGGGCTTCCGTCGCATCCGGGCCGTGGACTGTAAGCCCCTGGAGTCCTGGCACCAGAGATTCGACGATGTCGAGAACCTGGTCCTGGACCTGATGCAACCCGGGCAATGTTCTCGGGCCGCCCGGGACGCGTTCAGCATTTACAACCTGGCGTCGGACATGGGCGGCATGGGTTTCATTGAAAACAACCGGGCCCTGTGCATGCTCTCGGTAATGATCAACACCCGGATGCTTACGGCGGCGCGAGAAGCCGGCACCGCGAACTACTTTTTCTCTTCTTCCGCCTGCGTCTACAGCGCGGAAAAACAGGCCTCGCCGGAAGTTACGGCCCTGAAAGAATCGGACGCCTACCCGGCCATGCCCGAGGACGGCTACGGCTGGGAGAAACTATTTTCGGAGCGCATGTGCCGCCACTTCCGCGAAGACTTCGGCCTGTCCACACGCATCGCGCGTTATCACAACGTCTATGGTCCGCTCGGTACCTTCGAAGGCGGACGGGAGAAGGTCCCCGCGGCCATGTGTCGTAAGATTATCGCGGCAAAACTCAGCGGCCACCAGCAGATCGAAATCTGGGGCGACGGTTCCCAGACCCGGAGCTTCACCTTTGTGGACGACTGCGTCATCGGCACCCGTAAGATCATGGAATCTGATGTTACGGAGCCGCTGAACCTCGGTTCCAGCCGGCTCGTGAGCATCAACCAGCTCGTGGACATAATCGAAGACATCGCGGGGGTGCGACTTAAGCGCATTTACAAACCGGACGCGCCGCGGGGAGTGGCCGGCCGGAACAGCGACAACACGCTCATCCGGGAACGCCTGGGCTGGGAGCCCTCTATCTCCCTGGCCGACGGCCTGGAGCGAACCTACGCCTGGATTTACGATCAAATGCGCGACCGCTATCCCGGGCGATCGGCTGCCCCGGTGAAGGCGAGCGGAGCCCGGCGCCCGGCTTAAATGAGAATCGTAAAGGTCAGCGAGTTCTACGCGTCCATCGGGCAGAGTACGGACTGCTTTTATTCCTTCTTTTATCTGGACCAAACGCTCTTTTCCGTTCACCGCCGGCACCGGCTGTTTTCATACCACAATTGGCCGCGCAGCCAATCCGAGAACCTGAGCCAGATCGTACTCACCGGGTACGCGAACAAAGACCCCGGGAAAATCGAGTCCGAAGAAGTGCTATGCGACGGGAACGATCCGCGCGTTGTCTCCAATGGAAGCGAGGCCTTCGTGCTTTCCGAGGGCGCGGTGCATTCCGGTGTGGATTTTACCTTAACCAGGCTACCCTCCCGTGAACAAACCCGACTAAAGCGAGGCCCCGGCGTGCCTCCCGGTAAAAACTGGCAGCCCTTTCTGCGGGACGGCCGGTTGTGTGTGGTGGACAGCATTGCCCCGTTCCGAACAAAGCAGATAAACATCACTTCGGGAGAAGTTACGCGCAGTCAGGAGTGGCCCCTGGATCTTGACCTGCCGGCGGCCCACGACGACTATCCCATTCTGCGCGGCGGTTCGAACGCGATTCTGCACGAGGACACCCTGTACGGCTGGGGTCACGCCACCGTCCGGCCGTACATGCACCAGCCGTACATCTGGAAGCTGAGCGATGCGGGCCCCACGGTCAGTTTTCTGAATCTACACGGGATGTTCCGCGATCGGGGCTACAGCATCGTCGACCCCACCTCGTTCTTCGAATGGGACGCCGATCATTTCGCCCTGGGCCTGTCCTGTTCCCAACGGGACTGGTTTCATCCCCAGTGGTTTCTCAACGTTCTGGTGCTCATCGAGAAACATGTGTTCTTTCGTACCACGCCTTTCGCTCTGAACTGCGACACGCTGCGAAGTTCCATCATCTTCCACGCCGACGACCTGGACAGTCTCATCGATTCCGTGTCTCAGAACGGCGGCATCTCTAACAACGGTCACAAGGGCTGCCTGGTTTGCGGCCCCAGCCGGACCATTGATCTCAGCAAACGCTGGGCCATTGAACTTTGCTACTCCAGTATGGCGGCGACGTCGAAACGAGTCGGAGATTTCGATGTCCTCTTAAACATAGACGGGGTTGACAGGATTGTCGCGAGCACGCACATCTTCGGCACGGTCGGCGAGTCGCAACGAGTGCGCCTTACCTTCGACCTCAGACATGCGGCCGGGTCGGCTCTGATTCAAACGCGAGTATTCACCCGGCGCCGGTCGGCCGTCACCGCCTACTTTTTCGAACTCATCCATGAAAACCAATAACGAAAAAGGAAGATCGTTCGTAGTGGATTTCGGCTGCTGCCTGCCCTTCGGCCATAACCTCTACAGCGTAAAACTTTACCAGAAGCGCGAGGAAGCCCGGCAGCGCGAAACAAAGGCGATCGTGTGTCGCCGGGCCAAATCCTACGAGAGCTTCCAGCTCAAGAATTTCTTTTTTACGTTACCGGTACTCTACCCGGAAGTCATCGTAGACGCCGAACAGAACAAGCTCAAACGCATTCTCCTGCGAATCTCCCAGGGCCTGTCGTTTTTGCTCGGCGGCGCACTCATCCGGGACCTGCGCGCGAACCTCGCCGTCCGGCGTATGTTCCGGCGGCACCGCATCGGCCCGGACGACCTGATCATCTTTCCCAGTGCGGACTACTACGGGACCAGGGCGCTCCTGAAGAAATTTCAGAAGATCCCGATGTCGGCCCGGCCTCGCATGCATCTGCGCTTCATTGGCGTGCTGGAGCTGGCCCGGCATTCGTTTCGCAACAGCCTGCTGGATCTCACCACGCGCCTGAATCAAATTCCCGACCGTGTCACGGTCAGCGCGGAAGTACCCCGTTATGCTCGCTATCTGGATACGATTCTGCCGGGTCGCTCCGTAATCGCGGAACCGTTCCCCGTCGAAACGAAAGCGCTTCCCGCGGCGAAGGCCGACAGGTCCCGGAAGCGGCAGCAGTTCACGCTGCTCTTGCCGGGTGTCAACCGCGCGGACAAGGGCTACTTCGAGCTTTTTAATCTGGCGAAGGAACTCTTCTTTCGTTTTCCGAACGTGAAGATCGTTATTCAGGACATGAAGAAGTGGGACCGGCACTTCCGGAAGAAGTACCAGCGAAAGCTCCAACGCCTGGTGAACGTGGAGCTCCTGCCGCCGATCCTGTCCCGGGAAGAAATCATGGAATCGTACCGCAGAGCGGATCTCATTCTCCTGCACTACGAGCCCTCGGTGTACTTCTTTCGAGGTTCGGCGATTCACTACGAAGCCATTGCGAATCGCATCCCCGTGCTGGCCAGGAAAGGGTCCGGCTTTGTCCAGGAAGTCGAAAGCTGGTCTTCCGGCTGGACCTACGAAACCAAGCCGGAACTATTTGCGCGTCTGGAAGAGATCATGAACTACACGCCGCCCGGTATCGAAAAGAAGATGGATGCCGCGTTTTCAAAATTCGAGCAGGAAGTACATGAAGCGACTCTTCATTATCTGTCATAAGGACCATCTGGTCTCGGGCTCCTACGCTTTTTTTCAGGAGCTGCTGCAAGACGAGTTCGCGATTGAGATCATCGTGTACGACTTTCGCCTGCATTTTATCGAGACCCTGGTGAAGGCGCATCCCGACGCCGTCTACTTCCTGTTTCAGACGGAATTTCTCGCGCCCTGGTTCCTCACCCGGGGCATCAAGACGGTGGTCTTTCCCATGTTCGACGGCTGCGCCAACGCGCCGCCGGGTTACTTTCGCGTGCTGGATAACGCGTACGTGTTCAACTTTTCGAAGAAGCTGCACGCCCGCTGCACGAAGTCGGGCATCGTATCGTATCCGCTGACGTACTACCCGCCCGTGAAGACGAAGCCGGTCTCCTGGAAGGCGAAACAGGACCGACTATTCTACTGGCTACGCCGGCCGCTGGAAAAAATGCCGGAACACCGCATCGTGGAATTCTTCTCGCCGTATGTCGGCGGTTTTCACATTCACGACCGCCCGGACGGCTACAACTTCCTGAGTTCCACTTCGCGGAGCCCGGACCAATTCACCGCGACTTCGGACTGGTTCGAACAGCGCCAGGAGCTGGACCAAATCGTCGCGAATTCCAGGTTCTATCTCGCTCCACGACTGAGCGAAGGCATCGGCATGGCTTTTCTCGAGGCCATGTCCATGGGCTGCGTGGTGTTCGCGAACAACAACTCCACCCACGACCAGTACATCTACCACGGCCACAACGGTTTCCTCATCGACTTTGAGTCGAAAGACAACGCCCTCATTCGCGCGCAGATTCGCGACGCCTTCGAGATCATTCGATCCGGTAAGCCCATCGGCGAAAACGCCCGGGAGTTTATGCGGACGGGACGGCCGGTATGGATCCGGCAGGCGGAACACCTGCGGACGATGGCCGTCGCGCTGCATGCAGCGCCGCCGGCCCGGCCGGGAGACTACACCGTGATCGAGCGCCTGCTCGGACGTTTGCTGGCGCAGGTCTACTATGTCGCTCACGCCTACGGTTACTATGTCCTCGCCCTGGTGGCCGAGCGCATTGGAACCTTCGCCCCGTTAAGGAACAAAAGCTGGCTGTTAAAGTTGATTCGCACGGCGCGGAAACCGGTGCGAGCGGTGCTGGGTGGGAAATGGCAGTGAGGCACTTCGCCGAATTAGTCGCTTACACCGTTCTGTTCAACCTGAAAGCGGCGACCAGAAACTACGCCCTGGGCTACCTGTGGTGGATCATCGAACCGGTCTTGCATCTGCTGATCCTGTTTCTGGTCTTCGGCGTTTTTTTTGGCCAGAGCGCCCAGGAGCACTACATTCCCTTCTTGCTGTGCGGCCTGGTGCCCTGGATCTGGTTCCACAAATCCGTCTCGGGCGGCATGGGCTCGATTGTCAGCGGCCGTAGCATCATCATGGACGCGGACATTCCCAAAGTATTTTTCCCCACCGTGGCGATCCTGCAGGACTTCACGCGGGAGCTGATCGTGCTTGCCTGTCTCATCGTGACGCTGCTCATCGCCGGCGTTGCGCCACGCTCCGCCTGGCTCTTCCTGCCGGTTGTGATCGCGCTCCAGTTGATCCTGATCGCCTCCGTGGTTTACCTGCTCTCCATCGGCCTGCCCTATCTCCTGGACCTGGGGCAAATCATGCCGGCGCTGCTGCAGGTGTTGATGTTCGGCTCGGGTACTTTTTACGATTATCGCGATATGCCGGAAGCCTTTCAGCCACTCTTCCTGCTGAACCCCGTCGCCCTGCTCATCGGAATGTACCGGGATGTGCTGATCCACGGCACGCCCATCAATTTACAGGACTGCGCTTATATCCTGGGGATCGCCGGCGTACTCGGGCTCATGAATCTCGCGCTGTATCGGACACTGGATAAAGACGTGCCCAGAATTTTGTTTCGTTAACTATGCACCCCTTACTGGAATTGGAAAACGTTTCTTTCTCGTATAGAACGGGCCACTCGATCTTCTCGAAATGGAAGACACGCAAACGAGTCTTACAGGATCTTTCCTTCGACATTCTGCGGGGCGAAACGCTGGGAATCCTGGGGCGAAACGGTGCCGGCAAGAGTACCCTCTTGCGGTTGTTGTCCGGGATCGTGGTCCCGGACAGTGGAAACATCATCAAAAATTGCCGGAAGGTCAGCCTGCTGTCCATCGAGCTGGGATTCTCCGGGCAGCTCACCGGTATCGAGAACATTTTTCTGAGCGGCCTGTATAACTCGTTCTCCAAACGCGAGATCAGCGCACTGATGCCCGAGATCATCGCCTTCGCGGACATCGGCAACGCCATCCACGATCCGCTGATCACATACTCTTCCGGGATGCGCGCCCGGCTCGGTTTTTCCATCGCGTATTTTCTGAAGCCGGACCTGCTCTTGATCGACGAGATCCTCGGCGTCGGGGACATTGATTTCCAGGTAAAATCGGAACGACTCATGAAAGCGAAGATTCAGTCCGATCAAACCGTGGTCCTGGTCACGCATGATCCGAACCTGGTTCGGAGCGTGTGTACGCGCGCACTCTGGATCGAAAACGGCCGGCTTCAATCCGTCGGTCCCACCGGGCAGGTGGTCGATGAATACCTGGCTCATATGCTCCCGGAAGAGAGTCGCTGACATGTACGGTTCGATGAAACACATCCTCGCCCGGGCCATCCAGGTTTTCCGGCGGCTCCGGGCGCGGATCACCGGCCGGACTTCCGGGGACAATCATGCAACGATACACTTTCGATTTCGCGATCGAACCTTTACACTCAACGCCGGCACGCCCGCCCTGAACGTAATCGATACCATCGCTCCGGACGGTTCGTATGAGCCCTGGGTGTTGAAGTATCTGGAAATTACCTCGGACTATTTCGGTCCCGACAAAGACGCGGTGGATATTGGAGCGAACATCGGCATCGTTTCGCTCGCTCTGGCCGGCTTGCAGCATCAGGGCAACGTCGTCGCCATTGAGCCGGTATCGTTCTTGTTTGCTTGTCTGCAATCCAACCTGGAACAGAACCAGGTCCCGAACGTCACAGCCCGCCGGGCGATCATAGATGACCGGGATGGGATGGTACGCGAAATCCAGGTCCCCGCGGGAGCGCCCGGGGGAGCCACCGTCGCGGGCAGCCCGGATAGAACACGCATCATCGCGCATTCCGAAACGGTACCCACCGCAAAGCTGGACACGTATCTACGGGAACAACATCCCGGACTACATGTTAAGATCTTGAAAATCGACGTGGAGAACTGGGAACTCCCGGTACTGAACGGAGCGGCGGAAACCATCCGGAGCGATGATCCTGTTACCCTGATTGAATTCAACGTACAACATCGTTCTCTCGAGGTGGAGCGCGGCGGCTTTGACCTGTATCAGCGCCTGTCGTCCCTGTTTAAGCACCTGTTTTTGATCGACCGACTGCATCATGATCTGATACCGATCCGGTCCTACGCGGAACTGCGCGGAGCCATGCTCACCGGACACTTTGTCGAAGACCTGCTCTGCTTCAACGACGCGAACTTTCTGGAGCACCTTCGCCCTCATGTTTCGGCCCCCCGCTTCCCGACCTACTTCGCGGGAAAGCTCACGCTGAGCCGGAGCGGCCGGGAAAGCATCGTCAGTCTTTCACACTATCCCGACAACTGGTGTCACGGGCACGATTTTTTTCTCCATGCCCGGGTTCCCGTTCACATCACGCTGACCAACGCGGGCCCGCACGAGAAGGTTCGCTTGCGGATCGCCGACGGCAATGCAGTCAGCGAATTCACGCTGGCGCGCCAGCCGGTGGAGCGCGTCTACGGCGTAAACGATGACGGCACTTTCATTCACGTCTTCGTGGAGCAAATCTTCAGCGCGGCCGGGTACTTTCAAAACGAAGACCCCCGCGAACCTGGCATACAGATTTCCGTACGGGAAGGCTCTTCAGAGTGAGCGAGAACTTCGTAAACCGAACGTTACCCGTGTCGAGAATCATCGACCGGTTTCACAGGTACCCCGTAAAGGTCCTGTGGCACGAAACGTTTTGGGCCGAGGCGGATTCTATTTTCGCGGCGTTCTATTCGTTCTGCAAGGTCGGCGAGAAGTACGTCTCTTTGCACGGGGAAATGAAAATCGAAACGTTTCACCAGCGACGCAAAGCCGGCGCGAAAATCGCGGAGCTGTACAAAACCGAATACGAACTTACAGACAACGGACTGGTGCCCACGGGCCGGCGTCGCATCGGTCTGGGCGCGGACCCCCGGATGGTCAGCGACGGCGAAAACTGTTATGCCTACGTCATCGGCTACGGAGAGGCCGGCCATCCGGCCTTTCTCTACGTCGAAAAGGACGACTCCCTGCGCCCGCTCCAGGCCCCGGACGATTTTTTCTGGGGCAAGAACTGGCAGCCGTATCTGGAAGACGGCCGGCTGTTTATCGTTCACGAGCTGACTCCGTATCGAATCTATGAAGTCGACCTGGCAACCTGCGTTCTGGAGGAAGTGCACCAGGGACGAACGGACCCGGGACTTTCGGCCCATCATACGCACTACTCGATGTTACGCGGCGGCGCCAACGCCATCGCCGAAAATGATTACGTCTACGGGATCGGCCGGGCGTCGACACAACCCTACAAACACTTTCCGTTTCTCTGGTCGAGTTACCGGCGGGAAGCCCCCGTCGTCCAGTTCATCGATATCTTTTGCGGTCTTGTCGAGAAAGGCTTCAGCATTCTCGATCCCACCTCTATGTGGAAGGACGGCGCGGGCCTGGCCTTTGGACTGGCCTGCTCCGAAACGTGTTGGTTTTTCGAGCAACGTTTCCTGAACCTGCTGCTGTTCATCGACGCGGAAGGCAAGTATCCGAATTTGCCGACGCTGGATGATTTTTTGACAGACTTCGAGGATCACTACACCAACGGCACGCCGCGCCTGGAAAGACACATCTTTCACTGCGATCAAATGCAGCACGACGTCGCCCATACGTTCGAATACGGTGTCCGGTCCAGCGGCATGCCCGGCGCCCTGGTCTACGGGCCGTACATTCGCCCGGCCAGAGCGATGTTCCTCGCCGTCGAGTTGACCTATCTGACCATGCACCCGGCCGGAGGCTGCCCCGGGGTCTTTGATATCATGCTATCGCGAGAGGATGATACCGGCGAGGTCGAGTTCGTCCGGGCCGCAGAGTGCCGCCTGGAAAACACGGATCGTGAGATCGCGTCCGCGATGCTCTACCTCGACACCGGCAAATACATCGGATGGAAAATAGAATTTCGAGTCATCGTGAACGAAGGTATCGAGCTCAACGCCTTTCATGTTCGAACACAAGAAATCCCGGGCCCGATCCCTGCGCCGGCACAGACGCCGCAAAAACAAACAGACGACGCCGGTCACTCGCGCTCTTTCACGGAGACGATGTTTCACAAGGCGATGAGCTTGCTCCACTTTTTGCGGCCGCGATGATGGAACACGGAGCTGAGAGGTCGATGTTAACAACATCCACTGCCCGGCCCCCCGCTCTCTTCCTCCTGCGCGCAACGAATGCGTTCGTAGGCCAATGCGCCCAGGCAGGTACCTGCAACGGGAACAATCATATACAACCACAGCATATCCAGCTCGCCGCTCAACAACGCCGGCCCGAGAGAGCGCGCTGGATTCATGGACGCGCCGGTGAGCGGGCCGCCGACGAACGCACAGACCGTCACCGTGGTACCAATGGCAATGCCCGCGAGTTCGCCGACGGCGCGGGCATCCGTCGCCACGCTGATGATCACAAACATCAGCGCGAAGCTGAGCAAAAGTTCGAGAAAGATGCCGGGGCCGATGCCGGTGTTCAGCGCGGTTGCGCCGAAAGAATGTCCGATCCCCCAGACAAAACGATGCGCCAGGGAGGCCAGCACGGCGCCGAGACATTGCGAAAAAATGTAGCCCGGGATCCGCGAGACATCCAGGCGACCGCTCATCCAGAACGCGATGGTGACCGCGGGATTAAAATGCGCGCCGGAGATGTGACCGACGGCGTAGATCATGATCGCCACCGTCGCGCCGAAGACCACCGGGATCGCCGGGCCCGGTTCCGTCATTCCGGTCTCGGCCAGGATGACGGAACCGCAGCCGAAGAACACGAGAAAGAAGGTTCCGATCAACTCGGCGTAGTAATGCGGAAGCGTGAGATGCGAACGCAGCCAGGCCATGCGTTCATCGTTTAATTGCGATGAATGCCGTCAAGGACTCCGCAACCCTACAGCATCGCACTCAGCCGGCGTAGATAGCGAATGTACTCGAAGTGCCGGACCGCCGCCTTGTGTCGTTCGTTGCGCATGTATTTCACGCCGCCGGACAGTTCGGGTCGGTGGCCGTTCTTGAGCGCGATCAATTTGCGCGCCCCGCGTTTTCCTTTGCGCTGCGCCTGGATGAAACGGGCGATTACTTCGGATTGATAGTACGCCGGCACGTTGAAGCTCCCGTCATTTACATAGAGGCCGACCATGAACAGGTTCTCGAAGTCCGGCGCAAAAAAATGTGCGAACAGGTCCGGGTAGGTTTTGTTCCAGTTCAAGTGCTCTTTGTCGATGAACGGATACGTATAGCGATACCCGGTCGCGTAGATGACCGTATCCGCCTCGATGCTGGTTCCGTCGCTGAAGTGCACGGTACGATCCTCGAAACGTTCAATGTCCGGACGCACGTCGATTCGGCCGTGGCTCAGATAATAAAACATCAGTGAGTTGATGACCGGATGCGATTCGTAGAGTTTATGATCCGGCGCCGGCATGCCGACCCGCGTCATATCACCGTAGAGTCTGCGCAGCATCCACGGTTCCACGCGCTGGCGGATCCATACCGGCGTGCGCAGTTTCGCGAACAGGTGGCCGATGGCGTCCGCCGGAAGACCGAAGATGTGCTTGGGAACGAAGTAGTAGCCGCGGCGAACACTCAGGCTGGTCGAGCGCGCGTGTAACGCCGCTTCCACGGCGATGTCGCAGCCGGAGTTACCCGCGCCCACAATCACCACGCGTTTGTCCTTGATCTGCGCGGGTTTCTTGTAATGGAGCGAGTGAAAGAGTTCTCCCGTAAAGGTACCTTCGTAACGCGGCATCTTCGGATTCCAGTTGTGTCCCGTGGCAATGACCACGCCGCCGTACAGACGCGTCTCCCCGCCGTCCAGATGAACCCGAAAACAATCACCCTCCGGTTCGACGTTTTCCACCGTGCGGTTAAACTCGATCTTTTGTCCGACACCGAGGTGACGCGCATACGAACGCAGGTATTTCAAAACGAGCGTATGATGCGGGTAATCCGGATAGTCTTCGGGCATCGGGAAGTCCGGAAAACCGGACAGCCGGCTCGATGAAATGAAGTGCGTCGATTCGTAGATCGGATTCGCGGGATTGCCGTAGTCCCAGAGCCCGCCGGTATCCGCCGATCGTTCCAGGCAATCGAAGGCGATGTCGTACTTCAAAAAATTGGCGCACGCGGCCAATCCGGCGGCGCCGGCTCCGATGATGCAGTAACGTTCCGATCGATCAATCATTGTTTCATTCATATAATTTCTCCTGTAGGTTTTTCCGCCGATACGAACATCATCAGCAGGCCGGCCGTGCCGAAGCCGCCGAGGCCGAAGAACAACGCGGCGTACATCGGATGGCTTCCGAAGAGTTCGTAACCGATCAAAGGAAACAACGCGCCGCCGGCGTAGGAACAGGCGGTGGCCAGGCCGAGGGCCGCCCCGGAACGGCGCGGGTCTCCGAGAATTTCGTGATTCATAAACAGCGCGAAGTAGATGCCGATGGCTCCCGTGGTAAATCCCTGGAGGCCGAGAAAGATCCACAGCGCAAAGGCGCCCGGGGTTTGCGCCGTCCACCAGGTGGCGAGTAACATCAACCCGCTGAGCCCCGTGGAAACGAGAAAGATCACCCGGCGATAACCGAGCGCATCGCTTAAGTACGGAACCAACACACAACCGGACACGAAGGCGAGCGTCGCCACGGCCGGGGCCGAACCCGCCGCTTCCGCGGACCAGCCGCTTCGTTCGAGGTAGTACGGCAGCAGTCCGGAAATACCGAGATACGCCCCGGTAAACAGAAAGTAGATCGCGCACAGCGTGTAGGTATCCCGACACGCGAGCAACTCCCTGGCGCTGTGGCGCAGCGCTTCGCCGACGGTGTTCTCTGCCTGTGCCGGCGGCCGGGTATCGTGGACGCTGTAGAGCCAGGCGAACGAAATCACCGCGGCCGCCCCGGCGAAGACGAGTAACGTAACATGCCAGCCGCCGAACCAGGCGGAGAGCGGAGCGGCCAGAACCGTCGCCAGTGCCGCACCGAATCCGTAACTGGCGAACAGAATGCCCTGGGCCAGCGCGCTGTGTTCGTCGGGAAAGTACGCCGCGACGAGTTTCGGAAGATTCACATAGGCCACCGCGGATGCGAAACCGTAGAGCGCCATGAAAGCGGCAAACAACGGATACTCATCGGACACGCCCCGGAGTCCGGCAAAGAGGGCGGCGGCAAACAACGCCGCCGCCCCCGCATACTTGAGGCCGAAGCGATCCGTCAAAGAACCGCCCAGGATGGAACCGGGAATGGACGCCAGGGGAATCCAGGCCCAGGCCTGATTGAGTTCGCGCATGGACATGTGCGTCTTCTGCGTCATTTCGTAAAAGAGCGCCGGCATGCACATGTAGAGCATGCCCAGGGAAACCAGGTGCGCGAGGGACGCGATGCTCAGCATGCTCCAGCGCTCCGATGCGTATCGAAACGGAGTGATGATTGCGGAAGTGGACATCTCTCAATCAACTCCGCGAAATCATCTGTAAGTACGCGCTGATAAACCGTTGTACGGGAAGTTCCAGGAGCGAATACCGACCTGGCCGGTAGTAACGGGAACGCACGCCGGCGTGGTTGTCCTCGGTAATGCGCGTGTCCTGTTCGATGGTATGGCGCCACATCCAGGTGAGCCGATCCAGGTCGTAGTCGCGCCCCGCCTCGGCCCCGCCGTCTACGAGCCAGGTGACGGTGACTTCGGTTTTCTCCGGAGCGAGGGGCGTGAAACGAAACAGCGTCGCATGATCCGCGGCGGCACTGACAAAGTGAATCGGCCCGAGGGCCACGACGGTTTCCCCGCCGTCGAATTCCCGGAAGTTACCCATGAGCGGGGCAATGGGTTTTCCGTCCTCGCTCAGGGTCTCAAAACCCTCACGAATGGGCTGGCGATAACATACGATGGGTTGTTCGGTGAGGACCCGGGTGACGTGATCGCTCATGCCGACGATGCCGTTCTTTGCGCGGACGCCCTCCTCCCAGTGCGCGGTTAATTTTTGATAGGCTTCGATATCTCTCTGTTTTCCCAGGGAGTTCCCGGCCGCGTGGGCGTTGACCTTGCAGTACTGCGGATGCGTCGGCACGCAGTGGTAACATTCCAGAAAGTTCTCGCTGACCAGCTTCCAGTTGGCCCGCACGACCGTGCGATCGATGTGCGCGACCCGCGCATCACCAAAGCCGTGCGGCCCGAGGTACTCGTCCAGCATCGAAGACGCCCGGGAAAAATCCGGTGGCACGCCGTCGCGTTTCAGGTTGATGAAGATCATCCCGTGGACCAACTGCACATGGCAGGCCATAAGACCGTTCGCCGCCGGATCAAAATCCGCGGGCATGGCCCGGGCGCCTTTCAACGAGCCGTTGAGATCGTACGACCAGGCATGGTACGGGCAGACCAGCGTCCGCGTTTTACCGGTAGGATTTGTACAGATGTGCGAGCCGCGATGGCGACAGACGTTGTGGAAGGCGCGCACGTCCCCGTCCTGGTCGCGCAGAATGATGATGGAATCCCCGGCCACATCGAATAGAAAGTAACAACCGGTCTCCGGGATCTGAGATACATGGCCCGCATACAACCAGAGGTGCTGGAAGACGTAACGCACGTCCGTCTCGAAGACGTCGTTGTGAGTGTAAAATTCACGCGGCAGGCTGTAGCCGTGTTCGTACGCGGCAATCCACTGCCGGATGCCTTCGTTCCCGGCCGGCGCGGCCGAAGGCTCCGCAGCAATATCTTCGAAGTTCGTTTCATTGTCGGCGGATTCCATCGTAAACGCTTCGACCAGTCCCTCCTCGATGGTCTTTTCGACGATGGAACGGAACGGCCGCATGAGCAGGCTCAGTTCAATGTCGATGTCGACGCGCTGTGCTCCCAGGCGGACCTCGCCCTGGATGCCCGTGCCGGCAATGCGACAGTGATCCCCTTCCCACGTACTGTTGATGCCTTCGTCCTGTTGCATGCGTTGCAGAAAGAGACGGACGCGCTCTTTCGCTTCTTGTGCAGAGACTGAAAAGTCTCGTGCGATCGTGATCTGAGTCATAGTTTCCCCCGACAGCATTTGAAGTTCGTCGGACTGTAAGCGATCGTGAACGACGAGTCAATATGCGGCGGAGTGAATGACAAAACATCGGCATGTCTGACAGTACCGGGACGACTGACGTTCAGTACGTGATGTTGTCGTTCGTTGCCCCCACCGTTGACCGGCCCTGCCGTTCCGGCGTATATTCTTCAAAACGAAAGCGCAGAGCTTTCCGGAGGAAGCTGTAATTGAAAACTCTCAGACCATTTTTCTTATTCGTGGATATCGGATTTATCATCTACTGGGTGATCACGTTCTGGAAGTTGATACCGGGTGAATATCTCTTCCCGGATTATCACAACGTGCTCATGGTCACCTGGAACTGGTCCTTTTTCCCGCTGGACATTTTCGTTTCGCTGACCGGGCTCACGAGCGTGTACTTCTACGGTCGCGATCACGAGCTGTGGAAACCGCTGGCCCTGCTGTCCCTGGTGTTGACGTTCACGTCCGGCCTGCAGGCCATCGCGTTCTGGACGATCCAGGGCTGGTTCGATTGGAGCTGGTGGTTGCCCAACCTGTTCCTAATGATCTACCCGCTGTTTTTTATTCCCCGCTTCGTGCGGGAGTACGGTCGGTCTTAGTTCAGCGGGCGTTGCGAAGTACGGCGCGCAGTTCGTTTAAGTAACTGCGGCCGACCGGAATCACACTATCGTCCTCGTCGCGCAGACGCAGGACGTACGTGCCGCCGAAGGCGTGTTCCACGTTTTCGATGAAGTCCAGGTTCGCGGCGAAAGACTTGTGCACGCGTACGATGTTGGGCGGCGCGTGTTCGAGTAATGATTTGAGGAGCCGGCTCGTTTCGTAATCGCGGGTTAACGTATGGATCGTCGACTTCTTACCCCGCGACGCCACGTACAGAATGTCGGCAAACGGAATCGCAATGCTTGCGGATCGTTCACGAATTTCCAGTTTCGAGCGGCCCGGAGCATCGGTGTCGGGATTCCTCAGCAAAGAATTCGGGCGAGCCTGAAACTTCCGCACGGCGGCCTGTAGTTTTCGCGTGGAATCGTAAAGCCGAATGAAGTAGGCGCTCGTTGCGAAGACCAACAGCGCGGGAATGAAGAAGATGTATACATAGTCCGAAAACTGCAGCGTATCCGGGGCGATGGCGAACGTAGTCAGCGTCACGGAAATCGTGGTAACACAGGCGGCGGTAAACAACGCGGCAAGCAGCAGGCTCAGTGCAAAACGCGTTCGCGATTCATTGTTCCCCTCACGGTACTTCCGTGAGAAAAGAGCGGCGGAACCGAAGATCAAAAAAGTATTCACGCTGGCGATGAAGACGCGCTGTGCCAGCGTGAGGCAACCGTCGTCGTAGCGAAAGAGTCCGATCACGGACCCCGTAACGATGCTGAACACCAGGAGCTGCGCAGTGTAGAGAAAGTACGTGAACATCGCCGGAATTGAGAATCAGCGAGCCGCGCATAACGGCAAGCAGAAACCTTCAAACGCGAAAGTGGCGGATCAACTCCGAAACCTGCTCGCCGCCCCGGCGCACGTCTGCGCCGATCGTCTTAATCTCCAGGGCCTCGTCACTGATGGCCTGGGTGTCGTTGGAAAGGCTCATGATACTGTCGGCGATCTCCCGGGCCGAGCGGCGTTCTTCATCGACGGCGCGGGTAAGGTCCACGGCGAACTGATTCGCGGAGTTCACGAACGCTTCGATGCGTTCCGAGCGCCGGCCCTCCTCTTCGACGATACCGGCAATCTCCGTCACACCGACTTCCATGCGACGCACGGAATCGCCCACCTCTCGAATACCGTCCACGGCGCGTTCGACCTCGGCCGTCCCGTCGGTAACGGAGACCACCGTGGCATTCACGTAATTGCCGATTTCTTTTACGCTGTGCGCGGTCTGATCGGCCAGCCTGGAGATTTCGTCCGCGACGACTGCGAATCCGCGACCCTGCTCGCCGGCCCGGGCCGCTTCGATAGCGGCGTTCAGCGAAAGTAAGTTGATGCGTTCGGAAATGTCCCGAATGATGTCGATGATGTTGCCGATTTCCTCGGAGCTGTTGCGGATCTCCTTCATCGATTGAATGGCCTGGCCGACCTTGCGCTCGCTGTCCCCGGCCAGGTCGGAGCATTGTTTCGAAACCCCGGCCAGTCCCCCGGCCGATTCCCGGGCCCGGCCCAGGCCCGCGGCCAGATCCCGGGAATCTCCGGCAATGAGCTTAATATCTTCTTTCTGCTTGTTAACGTTGTTGCCGGTAACTTCAAAGGACGCGGTCAGTTGTTCCACCGCCGATGAGATCTCTTCCGCCGCCGCGGCCTGGCTCGACGCGTTGTCGGACATGCGTTCGGCGGAATCGGCCAGTCGCCGGGCCAGGTCCTGCTGCGCTTCGTTTTGTGTTCGCACCTGGAACAGAATGCCCCACAGACTCACCGACAGACTGTTTACGGAATCGTAGATCCGCCGGAACAAGAATCCGGCGCCTTTCTGCTCGTGGGCGTCGCGCAGGCCGATCAAATCTCCCCGCAACAGCAGGCCCAGGGCCCCTTCGATGCGCCGGATCGCGGCGGCGGTTCCGGTCAGGATTGGTACGAAGCGCTCCAGGATGCGCCGGAAGCGGGATTGTTCGAGGCGATCCCGGCGCCAGGCTTTGCGATATAGAGCTTCCCAGCGCCGGATCTCCGCTTCTCCGGCCCGGCGGCGGACGGACATGTACCCGGTAATCGCGCCGTTTTCATGAACCGGTGTGACCATAGCTTCTACCCAGTAGAAGTTACCGCTGCTGGCCCGGTTCTTCACGATGCCCCGCCAGGCGTTGCCCGCTTTGATCGTCTCCCAGAGGTCCGCGAAGACGGCCGGGGGAACGTCCGGATGGCGGACGATGTTGTGCGCTTTGCCGATCATGTCTTCCGGGGCAAATTCACTGAGCCGGGCGAAGTCCGGGCTCACGTAAACGATGCGCCCTTTGAGATCGGTACGAGAAATGATTACGTCCGAGTCCCGAACGGGATTTTCCTGGTCTGTAACGGGGAGATTCTGCCTCACACGTCCAACGTTAGTAATAACGCATGCGCAGGCGAATGATTTTACATCCCGGGTGTGGATTCCGGCGGATCTATCCTGAGACGGGAAACATTCCCGGCCGCTCCCCGTCTCACCGGCTTCCCCCCAGGGTCTCCTCGAACGCCTGGGGATCCCGGCCGGTAAGGTCCTTTACCGCCGAAGAAAGCGACTCCATCTCTCCGGCCGCCATGGCCAGGTACGTGCCGATCCACACGTCCTGTTCCCACTGCGGGACGTCGAACTCCGCCCGCCATTTGCGGCCGTCGGCCTCGCTTTCTTCTTCGTACGTAAACTTCCGGCCGAGAACTTTCGAGAGCCGCGCCGCCGTGGCATCCAGGTCCAGGGCCTCGGGACCCGTAAGTTCGTACCGCTGAGAGTTAGCCGGCGGCTGGACGAGCAGTTGGGCGGCGACCCGCGCCACATCGTCTCGCGCCACCCAGGCGACCTTGCCGTTCCCGGCCGGCCCGCGGATGCGATCCTGGTCGTCGGTGAGATGCGGGGCGATGTCCTGGTAGAGCGAATCCTGCAATGATGAAAAAGATATGCCGCTCGCTTCGAGATACAGCTCCGTTTGATGATGATCGCGGCCGTACGGAAACTTCGACTCCGGCGTGGCGCATTGAAACGAAGTGTACACCAGGTGCCGGACGCCCGCTGCGGCCGCGGCGTCGATGGCGTTCTTGTGCAAGAGTGCGCGCTTCATCGGCTCCGCGTATACCGAGACGATCAGCGCCGCCTGTACGCCGTCCATTGCTGACGCGAGGCTCTCCGGTTTTTCGTACTCGCCGGTAACGATTTCGCACGACTGCAAATCATCCGGCACGCGCGACGGATCTCGCGCGAGGAGCCGCACCCGCGCTCCGTCCTTGTGTAAGATTCTTGCAACGCGACTGCCGACGGCGCCGCTGCTTCCGGTAACGAGGATCATGGGCCTTGAGACGCGTGTTCGGCGCGACGGTTACGTGAAACGTTCCACACGCCCGAAATCAACCATCCTCCGTAAGAAACAACGGGAAGGCCGGCCGTCCCAGGGGTTTCGCCGCCAGCGAAAGCAACAGCATTTCGCTATCGTCGGGAGCAATGCGATTCGAATGAATGACACCGCAACCGCGACATCGATGCAGCAGGACCCATTCGTCGCTGCGTACCCATATGGCGATCGGTTCCATGATGCTGCCGCAGTCCGCGGCCCGATCCCCCGGGCGATGATCTACGTGCAGGCTGTGCAAACAGAGCGGACAATGATTGCGTTGCGTCGTACCGGAATGCGCCGGGCCGATTAGAGCCCGACACTTGCGGCAGCGAAAGTCAGCGCCGGCCTTCTGTTTCTGATGAGGCTTCGGTGCGTGATCGTGGGCGGAACGCCCGCGTTTTACTGGAATCTTCTCGAAAGAGAAGTCATCGGATTTTCGTATCATCTCCTGTAACGGCGAGGATGGGCTGGAGGCCCGGGACAGGAGTGAGTCCGCGCAGGCGAAGCTTGCGAGCAGAACACAACGAGAGAAGGCCGCCGTCGGCCGTTACGAAGTATTATTGTGGGCTGCCCGGAGTCGCGGTGCGCCGACCCTTACGAATGATTGGCCGCGATAAACACGACACCAGGGGAATCCAGGGCGGCCGTTCCGTCAATCGCTTTCGCCGACGCGGCAAGATACATCACGCCGACGGTACATTTTGCCGGCGCTCGTCCCTGGTCTCCAGCGCGCGCACGGCAATGTTGCACGTATCGTGGAGCGCGCCCGAGGTAAATCGATCCAGGCGTTCCAGCCAGGCGGCGGGTAGTTTGCTTTCCACCATCCGAAACAGGTTCAGGTCCGCAGGCACTGCGCTCATTAACAGGAGCTCGCGGGAAACGGCGAGCTGTAAGATGCAGCCGCGCACCAGGTCACTCAGCAGTTCCGTCTCCCGCGGATTGTGCGAGCCGCCGTAGCTGCGTTCCATCATCAGCACCTGACCGCTTTCTTCCAGGTGCACCGGGCGCACCTCCTGTTGTTTGGCGCGATCGATGCCGACCTCGTACTGCTTCGCAATCTGCGCGATCATCTCCGCCACCCGATCCAGATAACGCCGGGTGACCTCGTTTTTTTCCGAGCGCAGGTCGATGGACAGGCGCGCCTTCGAACTGCTGCGAATGTAGCTCACGTGATCCATGCGGCAGAGGCGGACGCCCTCCCCGCCGCGTTCCACGTTCTTTGCTAATGTTGTCGCAGCGTAAGCTTGCAGATCGCGCACAAGATCTTCGCGTTGTTCCTCGTCCAGGCGATCCCCTTCCACGGCCAGGGAAAAACTCACCGAGCCCGGGATGACGTTGCGGTTCGTACCCGGTTGCAGGCGCACGTTACCGGCCACGGCGCGGAATTCTCGATCGTCTCCTGCGCTTGCGTCCAACTCCTGGACGAGTTCAATGAACTTATGCGTGAACCGGCCCGCGGCCACCCCCGGATCCCGACGATCGTACGTCGGCGTGGCGCCGGCGTGATTCATCTCCCCCTCGAACGTCCAGCGCGTCGCCAGGTTCGTCTCCTCGTGACAGGTAGAAGTATCCGAGGTCTCCGACTCGTCCTGGTGCTCGCCCTCGAGGATGCCCACGGTCAGACGCACGTCGTCGTCGCCTTCCAGGAATTCCAGAACCAGTTCCCGCAGACGGCGGTTCATTTCCAGTGCCGCGGCCTCGGCCTGATCGCCTTCGAAGAAGAAGTCCTCCTGGTAGATGCCCATGATCGTACCCACCATCACGATGGGCACGCCGTTGCGGTCGAGGATCGGCCCCTGTTCGATGTGACGTTCGTAGCTGTGCGGTGAATAGAACTCCGTGGGATCATAGCACGCTTCGAGTAACTCCGCAAAGTCCGTGGGCGTATGACCGTCGGCGGAGGCCTCGGGTTTCGGCAGATCATTCAACAGCTGGATGTCGCCGCTTTGTTGAACGGCGGCCAGTTGCACGAGCATGTGATGCAATAGATCGCCCCAGCGTTCGCCGTTGCCGTTGGTCATATCGTGGATGAGTTCCGGTGTCGCCCGCCCGGCCACCGCCGCACTGCCGGGCATGGATACGCCCTGGCCGGTAAACGTCATCTCCTCGCCGATGAACGCGCTCACCAACAGACGCACAGGGCGGTCTTTCGTAACGATGGTATGACTGCAGTACTGCTCGAGGTCGTGCAACGTGTGGGCCGTTTCGATGCCGGACAGGACGCCCAGGCGGCCGTCGAATTTGCCCCCGTCGTTCACCGTATCGATGTGCGAACCGTGGGCGACGGTGTGGCGCAGCACGTCCGCGATCTTAAGTTCCCCGGAACGGATCTTAGCGTCTTCGCCGGGAGCCAGAAGCAAACCGTGCAGATTGCCCACCCGGTCCACGGCCACGGAGAGCCCCGCCGCCTGCATGTCCTGGATCGTAAGAATCGTGGAACGCACGAATCCCGGCGTAAGCGCCCGGGCGTCAATGCGGCCGTCCTCTTCTTTGGAGACCGCGCCGAGACGGTCGATGCGGCGGCGCAGTCGCACCCCGACGCCGCGCAAGCGTTCCAGTTCGCGGACATCACTCAGGAACCTGCTGATGTCCGCGCCTTCTTCCAGTTCCCGGCCGATATGATTCAGAGTATTGTAGTATACGATCACGCAGGCCACGTCCGCGAGGACTTCCAGTTCCTGCTCGGACCAACGCGCGTCTTCGCGAACGATGTGTTCGAGGTTCGTATCGCGTACGAGCTGGCGCAGTTCCGCGAGTATGGCGGGCACGTCACCGCTGCGTTCCTCCCGGGCGTATATCAACAGCCGCGCGAGGTCCGCGAAGGCGTCTCCGCGTCCCGTGCGGCGATCCCGATCGTCGTCCCGGGGCGTGGGATCGTGGTGGCCCATGTGTTCGACGGTGATGTTGTTCGCGTAGGTCCACGTTTCCGGATCGCCGATGCTGCCCGGCTCGGCTCCGCTGAGCCGGCGCACGAGATCCGCATGATCCTTAAGTTCTATTGCACGTAAGTTAATCTCGGAGGCGTCGCATTCCAGAAGCTCGCTGATGTGGTGACGCTGTTCGATGGTGAGTTCGTGTTCGTCCAGGCGGAAGTGGCCGAGGAGCGGCGCACGAAAGACCAGGGCGTCCGGGGAGTGCAGGAACTCCCGCACGAGAGCCACCGGGAACGGCTCGTTGACGTACAGGGTCGGATCGATCACCCGTTCCACGGCCCGGCCGTTGTCCTCGTCCCAGAACGTGCAGACGGTGAAGATGTGCGTGCGCGCGATGGCGAACTGTACGCGCTCCTCGTGATGCAACACGTAGTTTCCGGCGTGAATCTCACCGGCTTCGATCTCCACGTCAGGACACGTCTCCACGAGCATCTTTCGCAGCCGCGGATCGTTGAGGTCTCCCAGACTGTGCAGAGGATTATCGAGAACGAGGGCGTGCTTGCGTTTTTCGAGATCGCCCTCCTGCAGGGCCGCCGGCGACATGTTGCGTTCCATAATCAGGCCGCGAGCCAGAGCATAGGACGGAATGCCCAGTTGCACAAGATACTCGATGATGAGCGACGCCTTCTTACCGCAGCCGTACTCCGCCACGGAGTACGGCAGGGCCAGATACGCCAGGATCAGATCAAAGATGTCGTCCTGCTCATGCAACATCGGCAGGCCCGTGGAGGCGTCGCGATCTATACTTACCGGAAGGGTCTCAGGTTTCGAACCGAATACGAGCATAGGGTAAGCTTAGCGCGGCCCCACGGATTAGTCAACCGCAGCACAACGGCCCCGACCGTCGACATGCCGGCCGAGCGAGAAGTCTCGCTCTAACCGGCGTTCTTTTTTGATTGTCTGGACGATTTTTTGGCGGCGGTTTTCTTGCGCGCGGATGCCTGAGGTTTCGTTGCGGCCGGCCGTGAGCGTTTCCCGGGCTGCGCCTCTTCCACGGCTTTGAGGGCGGCCAGGCAGATGGCCCGGGCGGCGGTGGGCGCGACGGCCTTGAAGAGCAGGGCCGCGGCCTTGCTTTTGCCCGGTTGTTTGATCAGCGTGCACTCGAAGTTCCCGTCCAGCTCCGGACGTTGCGACAGACATTCGAGGCGAATTTTCTTTGCGGCCAGCGCCGTGAGCACCTCTTCGACAGCCGTGGAGGCGTCGTCGGAGTACGCGGGAATAAAACCATGACCGCGGCTGTGACGGAAGCCGTATTCGCCGCGGTCCGGCCAGAGGCGATCGTGGCGATTGCGGACCCAGCCCATGACGTGTTCGGCCACCCGGGCGTCGAGCTTGAAGTCGCTATGTTCGATGGGTCTGCGCACTGCTATAAGTATCGGCCGGCGCGCGTTTCGCGGCCGTGCGAATCCGGGAAAATATTTACGAAAATCGATTGCGGGCCGGCTCGCGGGGATCACAGTCCGGGCATGCGCATTTCGATCATCGTGCCCACTCTCAACGAAGAAGAGTTCCTTCCGGTCTTGCTTGAGTCCGTAAAAAAACAGTCCTTCACGGATTACGAAATCATTGTGGCCGATGCAGGCTCCACGGATCGCACCGCGAAAATCGCGAAGAGTTACGGGGCGCAGGTGGTGCCCGGCGGCATGCCCGGTCCGGGACGGAACCGCGGCGCCGAGGTGGCCCAGGGGGAGTTCTTATTCTTCTTCGATGCCGACGTCGAACTGGAGGACCGCGACTTTCTTGCGAAGGCTCTCTCCGAACTGGACGAACGTTTCCTGGACGTGGCCACCTGCGAGTTCTGGCCGAAATCGGACCTGCGCCTGGACGACGTCATGTTTCGTGTCACGAATCTTTCCATGAAAATGAACGAGTCTATCAGCCCGCGCGCACCGGGCTTCTGTATCCTGATCACCCGGCGCCTCTTCCGACGCATCAATGGATTCGACGAAACACTGAAGCTGGCCGAGGACCACGATCTCGTGCAGCGCGCCGCGGAGTTTCGCACGTTTCGCGTACTGAAAAATTCTTCTATTAAAGTGAGCATCCGCCGCCTGGAAAAAGAAGGCCGCTTCGCCCTCACGCAAAAGTATCTCCAGGTGGAAATGCATCTGCTCTTTAAGGGCAACATTCGCGACGAAATCGTGGAATACGAGTTCGGCAACTTCGGAAACGAGAAAGACGGCAAGGGCATTCTGGATCGCCTGGAAAGCTCGATCATCGATCTGGAAAAGGCCTACGATCGGCAGTTCGGCAAGAACGCGGACGGCGATACGGCGGACGACAAGACCGGCGACTCCGCCTTCGAAAAACTGCGTTCCGGCTTCGACAGCGCCGTGAAGTCCCTGGGCGATCTGCTAAAGGTACGATGATCGAACGTTAGAGTCCGATGCCGAACGCCGAGTTCCCCTGCTCGCCGGTAATCGTGACGTCGGCATCGGCCGGCCCGCTGACATGGGCAAACCCCGGCCGGCCGTAGAAAATATAAATGCGCCCCTGGAAGAGTCCGAGCCCGCCGTCGAGGCGGTGCGCGCCGACGACCAGGTCCGCAATCCCGTCGCGATTCAGGTCCGCCGTCGCGGCGATGTTCCCGAAGCCGCCGTTGGCCGTATCCCCCACCAGGATCTGTGTCGCGGCCGCATCCGTAAAAGTGGCCGGCGGTGTTCCGTCATAAATGTACAGTCTTCCCAGCGAAGACGAAAACGACGGAGCAAAGTATACGATCTCATCGACGTTATCGCCGTCCGTATCGAAACACTGGATGATGGTGCCGCTCGTCGGTTTGCCGGACGCGTCGGCGGCCGAGTCCAGGCGGTCGAAGCTCGCGACAGACGAGCCCATAAAGAAGTACATCTGCGGCGAGACGCTGCTTTCCACGGCGAAATCCGTTACGCCGTCGTTGTTGATATCACAGGCCTCCGGTGCGGTACCGAACTCATCCGCGAGAGTTCCGGTAAACGTTGCCGCAGATAAACTTAGCGCAGAACCGGACAGACCGTCCGTACGCCCGTGAATGACGTACGCGCGGCCGTTATTGGCGCCGGAGGCGTAGCCCGCGGCACCGACGATCAGGTCCGCGAAATTGTCGTCGTTGAAGTATCCGATGTCCGAAGCCACGGCGAGGGTGTCGCCGGTGTTTTCCGCATCCAGCAGAAAGTCCGCCGCCTGGGCGTTGCGGCTGCTGATGCCCGACGCCGTACCGTAGTGGAGAAAAAGATTGTTCTGCCCCTGAATACGCGCGGCAAGATCCGCGAAGCCGTCGCCGTTCAAATCGCCGACGGATATGGACCGGGCCTGGCCGAAGAACGCGGTGGTCTGAGATTCGATCAGGGTGTTCGCGGTACTCACGCTCCGATCGCCGGAGAACCGCGTGCTGCCTCCGTGAAAGATGTAGACCGCGCCGGCGCTGCCCACGGGAACCGAGCGATCCCGCGCGGGCACGAAGATATCGGCATAACCGTCGCCGTTCACGTCGCCGAAGAGAATGCGGCTGCCGAAGTTCTCGCCGCTCACCACGCCGGAAATCGTCGCGTCGGCGGACGCGGCGGAGGTCACCGAAGAAAACGAGCTGTCCGGTGAATAGAAGATATAGACCCGCCCCTCGTTCGTTGCGTTTGTATCGTAGAGTTCGGCTCCAACCACCAGGTCCGCGTAGCCGTCGCCGTCCAGGTCGCGATTTTCACCGGTGCGCACGGTGGCGCTGACCGTAGCGGACTCGTTCCAGAACACGGACGACGTGCGGATGAAGACGGCGTGACTCGTCCCGGGCCGCACCGACGGCCAGCGAAAGCGCCAGGAAGTACCGTCCGCATCGAAGGTGGCCGGTTGATAAGCCCCGCCGTCGATGGAGACCTCGACACCCCGGCCGCCGGAGAGCGCCGGCACGGTGCCGGTAATGAAGCCGCTGTTGATTTGCCCGCCTTCGACGAGATTCACGTTCTCCGGCCCGAGGGGTTTGCCCCAGATGAAAAATGCCGCGGGCTGGCAGAACACGTCCGCGGCGGTGCAACTGCTCTCCGTCCCGCTGCAGTGCGCGCCCAGGAACAGTGCGCAGCTAAAAACTAAAGTTGCTCGAATCATAAGTTAACGTTTTAGAAAGTCGCGGTACCACAGCCCGCTGTCTTTGATGGTTCGTTTCTGCGTTTCGAAATCGACATGCACGATGCCGAAACGTTTTGCGTAGCCTTCGCGCCATTCCAGGTTGTCCAGCAGGCTCCAGGCGAAGTAGCCCGTGAGATTGACGCCTTCCTGCTGCGCCTGGAGACAGCGCGCGAGATAGTTCCGATAATAGGCGACGCGGCGTTCGTCGCGCACGCGGCCGTCCGCCCCGGGCCCTTCCGGAAACGCCGCGCCGTTTTCAGTGATCATGAGCGCGGGAATTTCCGGATAGTCGCCGAACTTTTTCAGGATTTGATAGATGCCCGGAGGATAGATTTCCCAGCCCATGTCCGTACGCTCGGCGTGTTTCGGTAACTTCTGCTCGCGGAACTTTAAGAACGGCACGTACCAGGCCGGACGCACCACGGCGCGGGAGTAATGGTTGATACCCAGGAAGTGAAACGGAAACTGCACGGTGTCCATGTCGCCGTCTTCGATGTAGCGTTCCATTTTGCGCAGCACGGGCAAGGACTCCACGGGATAGCCGCGACCGACGACCGGGTCCACGTAGAGGCGATTGAAAAACGCGTCGTGACGCTCCAGGGCCCGTATGTCCCGCGGCCCGTCGGAGCGCGGGTAGCCGGCGAGCGTGGAAATCGTGGTGCCGATGTTTGCGCCCGGACGTTCGGCGGCCACGGCCCGGGCAGCGCGGCCCTGGGCGAGCATGCAGTAGTGTGATGCCTTGAGCAGCGTTCGCAGGCCGAAGCGTTGCGGGGGGAAGTACCGAATGCCGTAGCCGAGCATGAGAAAGACGAAGGGTTCGTTGATGATGATCCAGTCTTCGACAAGATCGCCCAACTCCCTTGCACACGTTTGCGCATACTCCGCGAAGTGGTCGGCGATTTCCCGCGAGGCCCAGCCGCCGCGGCGTTCCAGTTCCAGTGGCAGGTCCCAGTGATACAACGTGGCATAAGGACGGATGCCGGCGGAGTGCAGTGCTTCGGCCAGGCGTTTGTAAAAGTCCATGCCCTTCGCATTCAAACCGCCCGCGCGCGTGCCGTCGGGAAAAACACGTGGCCACGAGATGGAAAAACGATACGCATCCAGGCCCAACTCGCTCATGAGCGCGACGTCTTCGCGCACACGATGATAATGATCGCAGGCGACGTTGCCGGTGTCGCCGTTTTTGATTTTCCCGCGCCGGGCAAAATCGTCCCAGATGGACGGTCCCTTGCCGTCTTCGTCATGGGCCCCTTCGATCTGATACGAGGCCGTGGCCGCGCCCCATACGAAATCCTTTCCGAAATCCGAGGCGCGCAGTTCCGTGACTTCGTTCATGCGTACGCAGAGTACAGACGAAGCACGAGCACCGCAACAGGAAATATCATGCAAAACCGAAGCATCTTTTCGTCGGCGGCTCCGGCTTCGTCGGGAATTTCGTGCTTTCCCGGAGACACCGTCGTGATGCCATCGACCGCTCATGCTCCGGTGTATTTTTTTCACGGGATGGTTTTGCGTCCTCGCCGCAACGTTCGTCGGTTGTGCCCCGATCACGTCGTCCGGTGAAGATTCGAATTCCGGCATCGTTTCGCTGAGCGGCACCTGGTTTCGCTTCCCGTCCGGGGCGCCGCCGCCGAATCTCCTGGCGGCTGAACTCGAGAATGGAACGCCGGTATCGCTGCCGTCGGTGGTCGCCGAATTCATTGAGGATCCCGCCGGGGAGTGGCAGTGTTTCTGCCGCGCCCTGCCCGCGGATTTCGCGGAGCGCGTTCGCGGCGGCGAGGCCGTGGCCTGGCATCCCGGCCATGCCTCGGACGTTTCGCGTTTTTACGTAAACAATGTGTTCATACACGGCATCGGCCAGGCGCCGCCGAAGTACGAAGCCGGACACATGCGCACACGAATCCTGCCGATCCCGCATACGGCCCTGCGGCCCGGGGGCGGCGACGTGCTGTGCATCGCCTTATGGAGCGCCGGTGGTTTTCGTGCGGGCGTGCGCAAACCCGGCATGGAGATCGGCCCCCTCCCCGCGATCTACAACGAACATGCTTCCCGCCGTTCGCTGACTCTGATCCTGCTCAGCGTGTATCTCATAACCGGGGCCTATCATCTCTACCTGTTCCTCACCGGTCGGCGCGTGCGTTACGATCTCTACTTCGGCCTCCTGTGCGTCCTCGTTTCGCTGTACTTCTTCCTCGCTTCGCCGGCCTTTCGCGACGTGTTTGCCGGCCCGTGGGCCGTGGAACGCCTGAAGCTCGAGTTCCTCTTCTTAACATGCCTGCCGCCGCTGGTCTTAGCTTTCATTGAGCAGTACTTAACGGGGAAACATCCGCCGCTGCTGCGCTGGTTTCTGTTCGCCGCCCTGCTGCCGGTCCCGCCCATACTCATCGGCGGGGTGCAGACGGTGCACTATACGCTCTACGGTATTCACGTCATTATGCTGAGCACGTTCGCCTACGCTTCCGTTCGCATCGTGTACGAAGCCTGGGGCGGCCACCGGGATGCCCGCATTCTACTGGCCGGAGCCGCCGTTCTGCTGGGAGCGGTGATCCACGATGTCCTGGTTTCCCACTTGCTTTTGCCGACGCCGCCGATCGCTCAGATCGCCTTCGCCTTTCTGCTGCCGGCCGTGGCGGTCCTCCTCGCGCGACGTGTGCACATCATCTACCGCGACGTGGAAGCGATGAACCGCAGCCTGGAACAACGCGTGCGGGAACGTACCATGGACCTGGAACACGAGAAACTACGCGCCGAGGCCTCCAGCCGCGCCAAGAGTCGCTTTCTCGCCGCCATGTCTCACGAGATCCGAACGCCGCTCCAGGCCATGCTGGGTGCGGCGGAACTGATCATCGCGTCCGGCGAGGAATCGGAGGATCGCCGCGGTTACGCGGGCATGCTGGAGCGGGCCGGCCGGAGCCTGTCGGTTTTAATAGAAGACACCCTGGACCTGGCCCGCATCGAGGCGGATCGCATTGTACCGGCGGAGCGCGTCTATGATTTACGAGAGGTCCTGCGATCGCCGGCGGAAATGCTGAGCCTGAAGGCCCGGAACAAGGGCATCGCCCTGCGGGTGAGCATTGACGGGGATCTGCCGCGGTACGCCCTCGGAGATCCTGGCAGAATATCTCAGATTTTGATTAATCTACTCGGCAACGCCGTCAAGTTTACCGATGCCGGTTACGTTGCTTACTCCTGCTCACTCCGGGGGCAGGCCGGGGCGGAACAGAAACTCCTGGTAGAAGTTGAGGACACCGGCCCCGGCATCCCCGGGGATAAAATCGAAAACATCTTCGAAGCCTTCGAACAGGCGGACGAGTTTCTGGCACGACGGCACGAGGGGGCCGGCCTGGGCCTGGCCATCAGCCGGCGCCTGGCGGAGCTCATGCAGGGCAGCCTGAGCGCGGAAAGCGAGGTCGGCCGGGGTTCCGTCTTCCGCCTGGAACTTCCGCTGCGGCCGGCCGTCGCGAGCGAGGCGGAGTTGCCCGCAAGTCCGCCGGAAGCATCAAGCACCGGGAATGATGATCCTACGAGCCGCATCCTCATCGCCGAGGACAACGAAGACATTCGCATGTTACTGGAAGTCTTTCTGCGCGATTCGCCGTGGACCGCGGACTTCGCCGTCCACGGCTGCGAGGCCCTGCTGAAAATGAAAGCGACGTCGTATCAGTTGATTATTCTCGATGTGCAGATGCCGGTGATGGACGGCCTGAGGACCACGCGCATTTTCCGGCGCTGGGAACGGCGGGTCTTCCGCGGCAGCCGCGCGCTGCCCATCATCGCCCTCACCGCCCACGCCATGGAAACGGAGCGCGACGAGATCCTCGCCGCCGGTTTCGATTCGCTTCTCCCCAAACCCGTCACGCGGCGCGCCTTCCTCGATGCCATCCGCTCCGCCCTGGAAGGCTGAAGGCAAATGTCTGTTGCGCCACGATTCGCCGTACATCTAATTGCTCGTATGCGTTTTTGTCTTGTTGCCGTTTCGATTTTTCTGCTCGCCGCCTGCGGGCCGCGCCCCGTGGTTCTGGACGGCATCGAGGTGCCGGCCGGAGAACTCAGCCGGCCGAAGACCGGAAGTCACAGCCGCTACTGGACGCGCTCCCAAAAATACATGATCGCCACCGACGCCCCCGAGGCCTCCGCGGCCGGCGTGGAGATGTACGAGGCCGGCGGCAACATCGTCGACGCGGCGGTGGCCGTGAGTTTTGCCATTTCAGTGGTACGCCCGCAATCCACCGGTCTCGGCGGCGGCGGATTTTTGGTCCTGCACCTCGCCGATTCAGAACGCACCGAGTCTTTTGATTTTCGCGAGCGCGCGCCGCTCTCCGCTCACCGCGACATGTACCTCGACGAAGACGGTACGGTCTCCAAAGAAGATCAAGCGTCGCTCTTCGGGCCGCGGGCAGTGGGCGTTCCAGGAACCGTCGCAGGACTCGTGGAGATCCATGCGAAGTACGGCAAACTACCGCTCGCGAAAACCATTGAACCGGCGCTGCGCCTGGCCCGGGACGGCTTCCCGGTTTACCCGGACTTGAAACGTTCCATTATGCTGGCCCGGACGGACTTCGACGATGAGATGGCCCGGGTCTTTCTGCCCGGCGGACGACTCCCCGACGTCGGCGACGTTCTCGTACAAAGTGATCTTGCAAAGACATTAAGAATCGTAGCCGAGAACGGCAGGGCACCGCTCTATTCCGCGGACGGCGAAATCGCGAAGGCCCTGGCCGGGTACATGCAGGCGAACGGCGGTTTGATCACGACGAAGGATCTTACGCAGTACCGGGTCCTGGCCGGGCCACCGTTGCGAACGAAATACCGGGACCGTTTTGAAGTGGCGATTATGCCGCCGCCGTCCTCGGGCGTGTTCATCCTCGAGATGCTGCACATGCTCGAAACGAAAGACCTGCGTGCGCTTTATGAAAGCGACCGCGTGCAATACGAACACTTCCTGGCCGAGGTCTTTCGCCGGGGGTACGCCGATCGCGCCGCCTACGGCGGGGACGCACGCTTTTTTGACGTTCCCGCGGCGCAACTCACCTCGCGCCGGTACGCCCGGGAGCGAATTGCTAACTTTTCTCCGGAAAAAGTTACGGAAAACGCCGCGGTGGCGCCGGCAGTCCTCGCCCCGGCCCTCCCGGACGAATCCAACGAGACCACGCACTTTTCGATCATGGACGCGGACGGCAACGCCGTGGCCTCGACACAGTCGGTGAACTACGGCTTCGGCGCCCGGGTGATGCTGCCGGGCTGGGGCATTGTGCTCAACGACACCATGGACGACTTCAGCAAGTCGCCGGGCGTGCCCAACGCCTATGGGTTGATCGGCGGGGAAGCCAACGCCATCGCCCCCGGTAAAACGCCGCTTTCGAGTATGTCACCGACGATCGTCTTCGACGAAGACGGCCGCGCTCTCATGGCCGTGGGCGCGCCGGGCGGCTCGCGCATTATCACCGGCATCCTGCAAACCATGCTGCACGACCTCGATCTGGGTTTGCATCCCTACGTCTCCGTGGCCCGGGGACGCATCCATCACCAGTTTTTGCCGAACAAGCTTTCCATCGCGGATTCTCCGCGCGGTCGGTCCCGGGCGGGCGCTCTGAAAAAACTGGGTCACGACACGGTCACGGCGCGCTGGCAGGCGAAAGTATTTTTCGTGCGGCGGGATGAACAGGGCTTTGTCGGCGTTTCGGACCCGCGCGGGGACGGACAACCGATGGGCGAGCCGCCAGGGAATTAATACATTATTGTAGAAATCATCTGAAAATCTCATGTCCCTTCCGAAAACCCTCATTCACACCAGCGATCGTTTCGGCCTGGAGCGCGAGAGCCTGCGCGTCGATAGCCGGGGCCGCCTCTCGTTGAACCCGCATCCACGGGAACTGGGTTCCTCGCTTACATCCCCTTTTATAACGACGGACTTCAGCGAGTCTCAGATCGAGTTTACGACGAGCGCCCACGCGAAACCCGACGCCGTGCTCCGGGAACTCGAACAACTGCAGTACTTCACGCAGGAAAACCTGGATCGTTCCGGGGAGTTGCTCTGGCCGCTCAGCATGCCGGCGGAGTTGCCCGCCGAGGGACGCATCCCCATTGCCTGGTACGGGCCCTCGGAGGTCGGCCGACGCAAACACGTGTATCGCCAGGGCCTGGCCCGGCGTTACGGCCGGCGCATGCAGACGGTCTCCGGCGTGCACTTTAACTTTTCCTTCGGCGCGGACTTCTGGCAGGAACTCGGCGACCTGGCGCTGCGAACGCCGGCCTACTTCGGGATGATCCGTAACTTTCAACGAAGAGCAGTTTATTTTCTGTATCTCTTCGGCGGCAGCCCGGCTTTCGATAAATCGTTCCTGCCGCAAACGGCCATGCACGGCGAAGCCCTCACCCGCCCCGCGGCCGCCGAAGACGAGCGCCTGCGGACCGTCGGCTCGCGGACCTTCTTCGGCGAGTTTGCGACGTCGCTGCGCCAGAGTGAGATCGGCTATACGAACAGCAATCAGTGCGAGCTGGCGATTTCCTACGACTCGCTCGAAGAGTACGTGAGCACCATGTGTACGGCGGTCAGTCGGCCGAACCCGGCCTTCTCGCGCTGGAGTTTCGAGAAGGGTCAGCAGTTGAACGATCACTTCTTGCAGATCGAAAACGAGCACTACGGCGTCATCCGACCCAAGCAGAATCTGCGCGACGGGGAACGACCGCTCACGGCCCTGGAACGCCGGGGCGTCGCTTACTTAGAAGTCCGATGCCTGGACCTGGATCCGTTCTGCGCCGGAGGCATCGATCGCGACCGCATGGATTTCACGCATCTCGTGTTGATGCACTGCCTGGAAAGCCCGTCGCCGGGACTTTCACGGAAAGATTGCAGCCGTCAGCGAGACGAACATAAAAAGGTCGCCTGGTACGGGCGCAAACCGGGCCTCAAGATCTTCGACCTGGCGGAACACAAGAGCGTGGCGCTGCGCGACGCCGGACGACGCTGGCTGGACGCCCTGGAAGGCATCGCGGAGCGCCTGGACCGCGAAAGCGGCGGCAATCGTTATCGGAGCAGCCTCGACAATCAACGCGCTAAGTTTGCCGAAGTAGAACTTACGCCGTCGGCGCGCATCGTACGGGAAATGCACGAACAAAAAGCCGGGCACATCGACTACGGCCTGGAACTCGCTCACCGCCACGCTCGCAGCCTGAAGGACTTCGGCCGGCGGCTCTCCCCGGCGGTCCGGCGCAAACTGGAAAGCGCGGCAAGTCGGTCCCTGGAGCGCCAGGCCGAAATCGAAGCCCGGGCCGCGGAATTGCCGGCCGCCGGCGCCGCCCCGGAAGTCTGCACCGCCGGCTCCGGCGGCTAGCTTTCATTCAAGTAATCTTATGAGCGAGTACACCCTCCCCGGATTCGAAGACCTCGAGATCTCGACGCAAATCGTGATTCGCGACGCCCGGGCCCGGGACATCCGGGTAGAGGTCCTGGATCGCAAGGCGCACTTCCTGCGACTCTCGAAGGGTGATCATGTTGAGTACGTGAAAGAGGCGAGTAAGACCCGTTTGGATTCGTACATCACCTTTCTCTTGATGGAGCATAAGGAGATGTCGAAGATCATCCTGCAAGAAGGCGGCCTGCGCGTCCCGGCCGGACGGCAGTACCATGATCCCGAGGCGG
Source organism: Leptonemataceae bacterium (assembly GCA_965227295.1). Classification (GTDB taxonomy): domain Bacteria; phylum Spirochaetota; class Leptospiria; order Leptospirales; family Leptonemataceae; genus JANSYA01. The sequence goes on from OZ245742.1 coordinate 4,134,202, forward strand.
TGTTCGCGGACCTGGAGTTCTGGAAGACGAAGCGGCCCGTGGTCAAACCCGTCGCCACGAATTTCGGCGTGGGCATCACGGTCTTCGCGGCGGACTTCGACGACGACGCCTTCCGCGACGCCGTGCGGGAGGCGTTTTCTCACGGCGATTCCATCATCGTCGAAGAGTTCGCGGAGGGGGATGAGTTTCGTTTTCTCGTGATCGGCGACGTCTGCGCGGCCGTGGCAAACCGCGTACCGGCGAATGTTAAGGGCGACGGTACTTCTACGATTCGCGAGCTGGTGGTGAAGAAGAACGAGGACGTGCGGCGCGGCGTGGGACACGTGACGCCGCTGGAGAAGATCCAGCTCGCCGAAACGGAATTGAGTTACCTCAAGCGGCAGCAGCTGACACCGGAAGGCGTTCCGGACGCGAACGAGACGGTCTTTCTGCGCAAGAATTCGAACATCTCAACGGGCGGCGACTCCATCGATCGCACGGACGACGTGCATGCGAGCTACAAGGACCTGGCCGTACGGGCGGCGGCGGCAGCAAACGCTAAGATCTGCGGAGTGGACATTATGATCCCGCACCCGGAACGGCCGGCCACGGCGGACAACTACGCGATATTGGAGATCAACTTCAATCCGGTTCTGTACATTCACAATTTTCCGTACGAGGGAAAGAATCGCGACGTGGGGAATCTGATCCTGGATGCGCTGGGGTTTTAGGATGATACACTCCGAGGACCGGGGCAACCTCGGCCCCTCGGTCCTCGGAGTCAAACCCCGGCCGTGAACTTAGCACGCAGATATTGAATGATGTCCGCGCTCTCGTACATGCTCACGTCGCCGTCCGTAAGAAACGGTACCTGGTTGCGGCCGCCGATGGCCAGCATCTCCTCCCGGCCCTCGGAGCCGCGCGGGGCGTGTACGAGTTCGTAGTCCCGCCCTTCGGTGAGACCGAGGCGCCGCGCTTCGCTTACCACCATCACGCAGAACGGGCACGAGCTGGTCTGGTAGATGCGGACCACTTTCAATTAGCCCAGCATCTTCTGGAGTTCGCCGGACTGCGCCATCTGCACGACGATGTCGTGACCGCCGACGAACTCGCCGTCGACATACAGCTGCGGGATGGTCGGCCAGTTGGCGTATTCTTTGATGCCCTGGCGTACGCCCTCGTCGGCCAGGACGTTGAAGGAACCGTAGTCCGCGCCAACCTGATTCAGGACGCTGACCACGCCCGCGGAAAAACCGCACATGGGTTGCTGCGGCGTTCCCTTCATGAACAGAAAGATTTTTTTGGATTTAATGTTGGTTTCGATTTTATCTTTCAGTGCTTCGTCCATTCTGATGCTCACTTTGATGATATAGTTGTGCGTTGATCCGGCCCCGACACTCAGGTTACCCGCGTTTCGAGGGCCAGCGCGTGCAACTCGCCTTTCAGTTCTTCCTGAAAGAGATCGTACACCATGCGGTGTTGCTGGATGAGCGGCTTGCCTTCGAAGCCGGCGTAAACCACGATTGCTTTGATGTGCACGCCGTCGTTCATGGGATCCAGAATCTCCACCTGCGATCCTTCGAGACCCTGCTCAATGCGTTGCTGTACTTCTGCAATAGTCATATTGTCTACACATGTAAGTAGCGCATTTCCGCGCATCCGAAAACCAAAAATTCCCCGCTCAGGCGGATTGTTTTTCCCGGAAGAGCCCCGCCACGTAAGCCCCCTGGTCCCGGGCATAGTCGAGATACAATTCCGTGAACTCCGGAACGACCGAAGTTTTTACCGACTCGTGCCCGAGCAGGCTCTCGGCCCACTGTGCGACCTTCGGCGCATTGTCGTAGAGATTCAGCGGTCGATCGAGGGCGTCTTGCAGTACGGCGAAACGCATGAAGAGCGGGGCCGCGGCGGCGTCTACTAACGAAAACTCCGCTCCGTTAAAAAACGGTCCCGTGACGACTTCCTCCAGGCGTTCCAGTTTGTTCCGGGCGGCGGCCAGGCTGTCCTCGAAGCCGGCCTCGTCTTTCGCAATGAAGTTGCGGTACTGGTCCATGAGAATCTGCGAGGTGAACTCGATCCAGGCCCGGTTCTTCGCACGCTGCAGCGGTTCGGCCGGATGATACTGCGGCGGGTTGGTTTCGTCGAGGTACTCGTTGATGACGGCGGATTCGAAGAGCACGTCGTCGCCGACCTGCAGGACGGGGACCTTGCCCAGGGGCGAGAGCTTTAGGAACCAGTCGGGTTTGTTGGAGAGATCGATGTAAGTGACGTCGTGGTCCACGTCCTTTTCACGCAGGGTGATGACCGAACGCTGCACGAACGGGCAGATCTTGAAGCTGATTAAGTGCGGTTTACTCATTGTTAACAATCCTTATGTATCGGGCGCGTTGGTATGCAGGGCCAGGGCATGAACGCCGTCGCGCAGTTCGTCGGCGAGGAGTTCGTAGACCAGGCGGTGCTGCTGTACCATACTGAGGCCGCGGAATTTTTCCGCCACAATGCTCACGCGAAAGTGTGATTCGCCGCTGCCAGGGGAACTCGCGTGCCCGGCGTGGGCGTCGCTTTCGTTGGCGACTTCCAGCCGGGCCGGCTCCAGCGCCGATTTCAGTTTGGCCTCGATGCGCGCCTGTATGGTTGGAATCATGCTGTGGCTCCTGGTTACGCGGGATGCATGAATTCTCGAAGCAGCACCGTGGCGTAGCTCCCCGGTCTTAGAAAAAAGCGAAATCGCAGGCCATCGTCCACCACGGCGTGGGTGAACTCCAGCTCGTCGCAGGGGATGCCGGCCGCGCGCCGGCTGCCCTGAAGCTCGCGGTGTTGCAGGACGGCCCGGCCCTCGTCGCTCGTCGGGTCCAGGATCATGTCTTCCAGTTCCGCGGGGCGGCCGGTGGGCCGGCGCATCTTACTGCCGTAGAGCGGACCGGTGAAATCGATCTCGTGTGATTGGAATCGCTCCCGGTCCACGGCCGGGTCCTCGACGACGAAGATGCCGCCGGATTCGGTCTTCCGCGCGACGTCGCCGGCCAGGATGTCCGCGAAGAGTTCGTGTTCGATGCGTAACGCGAGCCAGCGATTGAAGAGGTCGGACTGATAGGCCGACAACAGAAGCTTCGCGAGCCAGCGGGACGGCCGTTTGCCGCGTTTCAATACCAGGTCCCGGCCGCGCAGAGCGTTGTCACCTTCGGCACCGAAGCGTTGTTCGCCGTAATAATTCGGTAACCGTCCGCCGCTGAAGTACTCCTGTTTGCGTTGCAATCGTTCGACTGCATCCGGGACGACGTCGCGCAACAGAATGTCGAAGCGGTTCCCGCGCAAATGACCGGTCTTCAGTTTGTTGCGATGCCGCGAAGCGCTTTCAATGTTTACGCCCAACTCGCTTTCCATGCGGCGGGCGACGTCTTCCGGATCGGCGGTGTGCAGGTGCAGCGAGAACGTCTGCGTCGTACGCGCGTGGCGATCCTTGAGGCCGGCGGTACCAATGCCCCTGTCGGAAATTGCAAAGAGGCGCGTGAGATCTTTCACGAGGTCGCGGGTGTTGCGGTCTTCGCGGGTGAGGCGTACGTAGACGTGCTCGCCTTCCCCGCACGGTTCGTAGAGCGGTTCCTCTACGACGATGAAGTCGGTCGCGGATTGTTTGAGCGTGCCGCCGGTGCCGGGAAGATGCGCGCTGAGAATCGGATGGTCGAGCACGGGGCGAGTCTGAGAGTTCGAGGCGTTACCGCAATTCAATTAAGCCGCAGTGACCTTGCCCCCGTAATTCGGTCCACTCTGAAGGTGAAAATCCTCTTGTACACGAGACAGTGAAGAAACAAGAGGTAAACCAATGAAGCGAAAGAGATTCACCGAAACGCAGATCCACGCGATCCTGAAGGAGTCGGACGCGGGGCTGGGCACGGCCGAGTTGTGCCGCAAGTACGGCATCAGCCAGAACACATTCTACCGCTGGAAGTCGAAATACGGTGGAATGGAATTGAGCGAGCTGAAGCGGATCAAGCAGCTCGAAGACGAAAACGCGAAGCTGAAACGGCTCGTAGCCGATCAGGCTCTGGACATTCAGGCGTTGAAGGTCGTCGTCGAAAAAAAGTGGTAAGCCGTTCGCAGCGTCGTCGCGCCATCGATCTGATGATCGAACTCGCGGCGATCAGTGAACGGCGTGCATGCCAACTCATTCGCATGGCTCGTTCCGCGTACCGGCGAAAGCCACAACGACCGGACGACTCTGAACTGCGCAGCCGCATCCGTGAAATCGCGTTCCGGCGCCGCCGCTACGGTTACCGCATGATCACGGACATGATCAGGATGACCTTCACGGTGAACCACAAGCGCGTCTATCGCATCTACAGCGAGGAAGGGCTGAAGCTGCGCCGCCGACGCAAGAAGCGGCGTGTGGCTCCGGAACAGCGTCGACCGCTGGTGCCGGCGCCACGTCCGAACATTCGCTGGTCCATCGACTTCGTGTCGGATGTGATGCGCGGTGGCCGTAGGTTCCGCGTGTTGAACATCATCGACGATTGTACGCGCGAGTATCTACGAGAAGTCGTCGATACTTCCATCAACGGTAAGCGCGTGCGACGTGAACTTAGTGCGCTGGTCGAGATGATCGGGCGCCCCGCTCAGATCGTGCTCGACAACGGCCCCGAGTTCGTCTGCAACACGCTTGCGGATTGGGCGGAGGAGATCGGCGTCGAACTCGCGCACATCGAGAAAGGCAAGCCGCAGCAAAACGCGTTCGTCGAAAGCTTCAACGGCCGCTTCCGGGACGAGTGTCTGAACGAGCACCTGTTCCAGAGCCTGGCAGACGCACGCAGGATCATCGCGGAGTGGCGGGAGCACTACAACAACGAACGTCCCCATAGTGCGCTGGGTGGCATCCCGCCGAAGTTGTTCGCAAAGAGATTCAAATCAAATGCAGCCTGAGGATTTACACCAAAAGAACTGGACCTGATGTTGGGGGCAGGTCAGCAGGAATTCGCGCAGATCACAGGCGGTTGTGTGGGGGTAGCGGAGAACCGAAAGCGACACGGCAGGGCTGCCCGGAGGGTGGCCCGGTCGCCGCAGGCGAGCCGTGGCGCGGTCGCGCGCAGCGCGATTCGGGTCGGAGCGAGGGGGAGCGTAGCTCCCCCATCCAAAAACTCTAACTTCTTTTCTTCAGAAGCTTAGTTGCAGCTGAAGCCGTTGACCGTGGTGGCCTTGCAGTCGTTCCATTCGCGCTTCGTGGCGTCGTTGATGGAAGAGCTGTCGTCACCGACGTGCGTGCGGTTGTAGGCCTTCTTACTGGAACTGTAGTTGTTGTTGTTATTGTACGAACCGTCCCAGATGTAGTGGTAGCTGTAACGGCTCTGCGTGCACGAGGTGTGCGAGCCGGTGCTGCTGTGACCGCAGGTGCTGTGCAGAGACACGGCGCCGTCGTCGTCGCCGGGCAGCAGCCAGCCTACGTACCACTGCGACTTGTAACCGGCGATGGCCCAGATGCCGACGCCTTTCGTGTCGTTGTGGTTGTAGGAGCCGCGGGCGTTGGCGGTCTTGAGCGCGTTGTCCATTCCACCGGAGCCGGCCCAGAACGCCAGGTTCGCGAGCTCGGAACCGCCGGCCGCGCTGGAAGAGGCCATAACGAAATCGATGTTGTAGCTGCCCGATGCTTTATCGAGGAAGTACTCAACGGCATAACAACCGGCGCTGTGGCAGATCACCTTGCAGTTGTTCGAACCGGTGCAGCGCTGATTAAAGACCGTGTTGATGTTCGACTGTGCGCGGCAGGAACCCCAGGAGCGCGGGTCGGTGGATCCGTCGTAGCCGACGAAGTACTTCGTGGTGGACGTGTTGATGTTTTTCGCGGCTCCCCAGTAGTTGCCGTTATCGCTGGTGCCGGTGCCGCAGTGGTTCGTGCCGGACCGGCCGTGCACGAAGATGGTGTAGTCGGCTGCGCTCAGGCCGGTGGTCATTCCGGCGACGAGCAGCGCCGCGAGTACGTAGACGCTTTGTTTCATGAACTTCTTTTCCTGTTGCACCGCCGTTGGCCGGCAGTGTCTTGATTTTTGCCGATTGTTTTGCAAGCGCTGTGCCCGGCTCGCGCAGCGGCGGGAAATTCGTGTGGGATGAGTACGCGTTCGCTATTGTTTGATATCGAACTTTCTGCGAGATGATGAAAGCTCGCCGGCCGGGCGTCGCGTTTTGTGGCGGGCGGGCCTGGCTGAATGATAAGCCGCTCGTGCGTTTTGGTGCGCGAAAGTTAAGCCGGCGAATTTTTGGCGGCGGTTTTTCGAGCACTGCATGGTTTTCTGGCGGTTGGGAGGGGAGTCAGGTCAGATCGGATAGATTTGTTTTTAAGCATTTGGGTGGGTTGCGCGGATCGTGAATGGGCCGAGGGCTGGATGGGGTTAGGCGAAGTTCGGGTAAGGCGGTTTTCTGCTTGAATCTACGAATGCGTGGTTATGATGAAGGCGAGCGATTCGTACGTTATTCGATCAATAGACGTTATCCGAGAGCGCAACAGAAAGGAATACAATGATTGTTCAGAATGGTGACGTTGCTATATTTACCGAGTCTTTCGGAAACAAAGGGAACGAGCCACTCATTCTCATTATGGGTGCTACAGCTTCTATGCTCTGGTGGGACGCTTCTTTTTGCTCCCGACTGGCCAGCAAAGGCTTTTTTGTCATTCGTTATGACAACAGAGATACAGGAAAGTCCACATCATACGCCCCAGGGTCGATTAACTACGATATAATGGATTTGAAAGCTGATACGATGGCCATTCTTAAAGAATACAATATTAGCAAAGCTAATTTCGCCGGGATGTCTCTCGGAGGAATGATTGCCCAAATCATAGCAATTGAAAATCCAGAAGTGGTTAAATCGCTTATATTAATTTCTTCCAGCCCATTTGATGCCAATGAAGATCTCCCCGGAATAGACCAAAAAGTTTTAAATCATTTTGCCGGTTCTACATCGGTCAATTGGTCAGACAAAGAATCTGTAATCGAATATATGGCTATCGGTCTCAGAATTCAAACCGGAACGAGACATCCATTCAATGAAAAAAAAGCAAAAGAATTAATCTCTAATGACATTCAACGAACAGAAAATATCCTTTCAAGTTATAATCACACCCTGATGGGCGGAGGAGAAAGTTTATATGGAAAGTATAGTTCGATTAAGAAACCGATTCTTATAATTCATGGGACTCTGGATCCAGTATTACCTTTTCAGCATGCAGAAAGATTAAACCAATTGGAAAACTCCGAATTGTTTCCGCTTGAGAATGCTGGCCACGAAATACATGAAGAAGATTGGAGCATGATCATAGCCAGAATGGAAGAGTTTATCAAAAACATCTGACTGTCCACCTCCGAATAACTGCATTTTTACTGCTGCGGCGGGCCACCCTGACTTATCCTGGCTTATCCCCGTTTTCCGACACACCGAGCACAATACCACCCTCGACCGCAGCCGCAAGATCATCAAACACCCGCACCCCCGCCAACTCCGCACGCAATTCCTCATCATCCGCCGCCTTCTTCAACACACGCTCTCCCTTCCCCGTCCTGACCAACACGAACGCCACACCCGCCGCCCGCGCGGCCCGCAGATCACTCAAATTATCACCGATAAACACGGTCTTCTCCCGCGCCGCGCCGAATTCCCGCATCAACTCCAACAACATCCCCGGCCTGGGCTTCCGGCAATCACAACCGTCATCCGGATGATGCGGGCAGTACACAATCTTATCAATCTTCGCCGCCGGATCCACGGCCGCCAGCTCTCGTGCTAACTTCGCATGCATGGCATCTAACGTCGCCACATCAAAATAACCCCGCGCCAACGAAGACTGGTTCGTCGCCACCGCCACGGTGATCCCGGCCGCCTTCAGTCTCGCAATGGCTTCCAGGCTCGCCGGGTATGGCCGAAATTCGTCGACGGACTTGATATACGAGTCGGAGTCCTCATTGATCACCCCATCGCGGTCCAGGATGATAAGATCGTACGGCCGCATCTTACGTCCGCACACCGACGCCGCGGCGCAACAACACCAGGTTCAACGTAAACATGCCCGCGGCAAACACGCCCGCGATGACGAAGGCGTGCAGCAACGGAATGTCCGACACGCCCAGGAAACCGAAACGAAAGGCGTTGATCATATAGAGGATTGGATTCGCGAGCGAGATCGTATACCAGGGTTCGGGCAAAAGCTCCACCGAATAAAAGACGCCGCCCAGGTACGTAAGCGGGGTCAGTACGAACGTGGGCACGATCGAAATATCGTCGAAACGCCTGGCGAACATGGCGTTCAGAAAACCCGCCTGGGAAAACAGGATCGACGTGAGCACCACGGTGCCGAGCAGCACCGGCACGCTGTGAATTTTCAGGTTGCTGAAGAACAGCGAGACGCCGAGGACCATGGTGCCCACCATGAGGCCGCGGACGATGCCGCCCACGGAAAAGCCGGCGATGATCACCGACGCCGGCACCGGGGCGACCAGGAGTTCTTCGACGCTCTTGTTGAAGCGTGCCCCGAAGAACGACGACACGACGTTCGAATACGTATTGGTGATGACGGACATGAGAATCAGCCCCGGCACGATGAAGTCCATGTAATCGTAGCCGCCCATCTGGCCCACGCGGCTCCCCACCAGTTCGCCGAAGATCAAAAAATACAGCGACATGGTAATCACCGGCGGGATCAGCGTCTGGATCCAGATGCGCAGAATGCGGGTCACTTCTTTCGTGACGATGGTCTGGAAGGCGATGCGGGCGATGAAGGCCTGATTCATGGCGTTAACTTCTCTTCTCCGTAAGTTTAACGAAGAGTTCTTCCAGACGATTGGCCTTGTTGCGCATGCTGGTAATGTGCAGGCCCACACGACTGAATTCGGCGAACAGATTGTTGATGTCCTTGCCGCGCTGAATGTCCACTTCCAGGGTCCGCGGGTCGGCCAGGCGCGCCGGGAATTCCGCACCGGCGTTGAGTCTTTCGATCCGCGCATCGTCGGCCCGGGTTTCCTCGCGCAGATCAAAAACGAACGTCTCACTGTCGAGCTGGCTGATCAGTTCGCGGGTGGACGTGTTTTCGATGATCTCTCCGTGATCGATGATGGCGATATCACGACACAGCGACTCGGCTTCTTCTAAGTAGTGCGTCGTCAGGATGATCGTGGTGCCCTCCGCGTTCAGTGCGCGCAGAAAATCCCACATGGATCGCCGCAATTCGATGTCGACGCCGGCCGTGGGTTCGTCGAGAATCAGGAGCCGTGGTTCGTGGATCAACGCCCGGGCGATCATGAGCCGGCGCTTCATGCCGCCGGAGAGCCGACCGGCGCCCTCATCGCGTTTCTCCCACAGGCCGAGTTGTTTCAGATACTTTTCCGAACGTTCCAGGGCCTTCGAACGCGGCAGCCCGTAGTAACCGGCCTGGTTGACCACGATCTGTTGCACCTTTTCGAAGATGTTGAAGTTGAATTCCTGCGGAACGACGCCGAGCTGGGTCTTCGCCTCGACCAGGTGCGTATCGATGTCGTAGTCGAAGACCTTAACTTTTCCCGAACTCTTGTTAACCAGCGAGGAAATGATGCCGATGATCGTCGTTTTGCCGGCACCGTTGGGGCCCAGCAGGCCGAAGAAGTCGCCCTCTTTCACCTCCAGGTCCACCCCCTTTAACGCCTCAACGGCGGCCCCCTCGCCTTTGCCCGGGTAGGTCTTCCGCAATGCCTGGATCGATAACGCTTTCAGGAACTCGCCTCCGGAGCCGTACCGGCCTCGCCGCTTTCCTTTTCAATCGATGCCACCGCCGCGTTCGCCGCATCCTCGATGCGATCCGCCAATCCGCACAACTCCGCGACGCGCACGATCACCTGATCCACCAGGGCGTCCGGACAACTGGCCCCGGAGGTAACGACGATGTCCACCGGCGGCGCGCTGACTGCATCGGCACGGGCGGCGGCGGGCAACCAATCCGTGGAGGTGATGACGCCCTGGTGCAAGTCCAGGTGGCGGATGGTTTCCGCGTCCAGGATTTCTTCGCGATCCTTGATGTAGTAGGCGGGCATGCGTTGTTCGAGCAGTTCCACGAGATGCGAGGTGTTCGAGGAATTGTAACCACCGACGATCAACGCCAGGTCCCCGCCGGAATCCATGAGACCCAGCGTGGCGTTCTGATTCTCCTGGGTCGCGTAACACAACGTGTCCCGCGTATCGGCGAAGTGTTCGGCTAAGTTCTCGCCGCCGTAACGTGCAATGATCGCATCTTTAAGAAGATTGCTGATGGCCTGGGTTTCCTGAGCGAGCATGGTCGTTTGATTTACGACGCCGAAACGCGCCAGATGTTTCTCCGGAACAAAATCGTCGGAGTAGCGGCCGGCAAAGTAGTCGTCGAAGTTCGCAAAGTCCGTGAAGCCGTCTTCCGTGCCGTAAATGAATTTCGCGAGCGTGCGCGCCTCGTCCATGTCGCGAATGATCAAAGCCGGGGCGTCCTGGCGGGCGTGAGAGAACGTGGCGCGGGTTTCTTCGTGCGTATGCCGGCCGTGGATGATGATGGCGTAACCCTGGCGGCCCAACTGGGAACTGCGGTTCCAGACCTTTTCGACGAACGGGCAAGTGGTATTGTAGGTTTGCGGATCGATACCCAACTCGCGCAGGCGCCCGAAGATTTCGACGGTGGTACCGAAGGCCGGCACGATTACCACGTCCTGGGGCTGCAATTTTTCCAGCGGAAAGAGTTCGGTGCCGTCGGTCTTTTGTAAGAATTGTACGCCGCGCTCGGTAAGATCCGTGTTGACGTGGGGGTTATGGATCATTTCACTCAAAAGAAAGACGCGCTTGTCCGGGTTCTCGGCGATGGCCCGGTAGGCGATCTCGATGGCGTTCTCGACACCGTAGCAGAAGCCGAAGTGCCGCGCGAGTTTGAAACGCAGCCGGCCCAGATCCACGACGGAAGGGGCCGTGTCTTTTTTGTAGCGATCCGCCTCCCGCCGCGCGCTCTTCACGCGCGAGATAATAGGCGAACGATAGAATAAAGGAATGTCAAAGTCCCGCGCCATAGCTTCCTCGCCAGTGTCGATCGGAGCCGTCGTCTGTCAACGTACGTGCATCGCACTGTTGCTGCTTCAAACGCACTGTTTGTTCATCAACGCCGGCACACGTTCTCCGTCCACGTTTCTCTTCGCCGGCATCGGCGTGCTCATGCTCATCGCCGGGCTGCGCTTTGTGCTCCTGCGCATGCAGCGCCGCCCCGAGGACCGCCCGCCGGCCTGGCTGCGTTTCGCCGTCGGCGTATTCGCGGGCATCATCATCTTCGTGGCGTGAGTCTTTCTTTCTATAGTAATGCGCACGCTGATCGTCTACTCACTCTTGCAAATTCCCGGGATCTCCGTGGTCGGCCTGATTGCGTACGCGGGCTGGCACTTCGGCTGGATTTCACCGATCGTTGCCGGCGTGATTATCGGCGCCTGGCTCCTCAAGGACGTGGTAATGTATCCCTTCGTGGCCCCGGCCTACGCTTCCATGCTCGCTTCCTCCGCCGCGCCCTCGGGGCCGGCGGCTTTGATCGGCCTGGCCGGGGAAACGGTGCAACCGGTGTCGGCCGACACACCTGGCTTTGTGCGGGTACGCGGGGAGCTCTGGCAGGCCCGCGCGAAAGCAGGCGCGGAGATTGAGAAAGGAACGCATGTGACCGTGGAAGCTGCGGAGGGACGGGTGTTGATTGTAAGTTTCACTGAGTAATCATTTGGGCGCATCGCCGCTCGGCGGCGACCGGGCTTTCCAGGGCTCCGCTGTCGCTGCGGTCCTCCGCGCTTCGCGCTCCGGACTTGCGGCTTCGCCGCAACCCTTCCAATCCCTTGCGCGAAGAAACTTACCGATAGTCTTCCGCCGCGTCCAGGTCCACCCGCCGCGGCTCATCTTTGTGAATCAAGAACGGACGCACCTGTTCGATCCACTCCGCCTCCGCCGCGCGCATCTTTTCGCGCACGTCCGCGAAATTCACGCCGCCCGCTCCGTTCAGGTACGCTAACATCGTCTCATCGCCGGCTAAGATCTCGATGGCCGGGCGGTCCGAGCGAAACTCGTACTCCTCCGTGCGCCAGGCGAAGTCGGCCGGTCGTTCCTCGCGACACCAGCGCAGCAGCTTCAACGTATGCGCCAGGGAATGATAGTCCGCGCCGTCACGCACATGAATCTGAAAGCCCGCGCAGACTTCACCGCCCCACTTGTGAAACGTGGGAATAAACCGCAACGGTCGCAACGTCGCGCCGGCCTGCACCGGCGCCGTTCCCGGATCCAGTCCGTCCAGATACGGTGCGCCGAAGATTTCGAACGGGCGGGTGTTGCCGCGGCCCTCGCTCAAATTCGTGCCTTCGAGCAAACACTGCCCGGAGTACACGAGCGGCGTAACCGGCGACGGCATGTTCGGCGACGGCGGAATCTCGAATGCCGGCGCGCGGTTGTACTCGAACGACGGTTCGTACACGATCTCCAGATCGAAACTACCGTTTACCTGAGCGCGAAAAAATCGGCACAGCTCGCCGATCGTCAATCCGTGGCGATGAATCATCCCCGGCCGGCCGACGAACGACTGGAACGCCTCCGGAAGCACCGTGCCCTCCACGAGTCGCCCGGCGGGATTCGGACGTTCGATGACGATCACGGGCAGATCGATGCCGTGCTGTGCTAATGTATCAAAAACGTAACTTACGGTCGTGGCGAACGTATAGTAGCGCGCGCCGACGTCCTGGACGTCGACGATCAATGCATCCAGATCGCTCAGCATTGCGGGCGTGGCCGCGAGGCTCTGTTCGTTGCTGCCGTAGAGCGAAACGAACTCCGCCCCGGGCGCGGCGTTCCGATAAAACTCCGGCACCGCCTCCGGCCCGAGGTCGAGGGCGATCTGATCCTGCAATTCGGCGAAGAGGCCGTGCTCCGGTAAAAACAGGCGCCGCAGAACGCCGGCCTCCGCCAGGATCTCAAACAGATAGCGACCGCGCGCGTACGAGTACGCAGTCTGATTGCACAACAGGCCACAGTTTCGAAACGCAAAGGTTCCGCTTGAAAACTTTTCCAGAAAAATCTCTATGCTCATGTTCGTCTCCTGACAGAATGACAGAGACACGTCGAATCGTCAGCCCTCTTTCAGTCGCTGGTCGTTTCCCCGGGTTTCGGCTACATTGAGTCGGGGCGCGAATCTTGCGTCTTCAGTAACGCCCATGGGTCTCTTTCGCAACATACCACCCGTAACAAAGGCGATCCTCTACGCAAACATCGCCGCGTTCGTTTTGATCAACCTCATGCTGGCCGGCACCCCGGCTTCGCTGCAATCCATGTTCGAGGTCTTCGGCCTGGTGCCCGCCCTCTTCTGGAAGCAGGGTTACTTCTGGCAGCCGCTGACTTCCATGTTCATGCACGGTTCGTTCATTCACATCCTGGCGAACATGATCGGCGTGTGGTCCATCGGCACCTTCCTCGAACGCAGCCTGGGCTCGGCGAAGTACGGCTGGTTGTATTTTATCAGCGGACTCACCGGCGCGCTCTTCGTCATCGGCGGGCAGTTCCTGGACGGAAGCTGGGCCGACGGCCGGCCGACGGTGGGTGCCTCGGGTGCGCTGCTCGGACTTCTGGGAGCGATTGCCGTGCTCACACCGAACTCGCGATTGTTGATCTTCATCTTTCCGGTGAAGGCACGCACCGCGGCCATCGGCATCGGTCTCATCTCGTTGTTTTTTTCGATTTACGATACCGGCGGTATCATCTCGCACCTGGGTCACCTCGGCGGCCTGGTCGGCGGACTCATTTATACCTGGCTGGCCCTCGCCCCGGAACTCAAGCACGGTCGCATGCACGATCGCATGGCGAGCGGCGGCGGATTCTTCGGGGGCGCGGGCGGGCCCTTCGGCGGCGAACCGAATTCCGGCGGACCGTTCGGCGGCGGCGGACGTACTACCGCCCGCGACGAACAGGTGGCACGGTTAATGGAAGAGATGATGCGTCGCATGCAGGGCGGCAGCCCCGGACGTTCGCCGTACAGCAGCGGCGGACGCGGCGAAAAAGTCATTAACCCACGCCCTGATGATGTTAGCGGCGAGCGTACGTACGATGAACCGCCGCGACCGAGCGGCGGCGGTCGTAAGATCGTGTACTACGATCCCGTGAGCGGCCGGTTCTACGTGAAAGAAGTTTGATCCAAAAAACACCGCGCCCGATCGCACCCGGGCGCGGCAGCAAGTGGAAACACCGGCGCACAGTTGCCGGGAACCTGTTCGATCGAAAGTACCTCAGCCCCGGTCTTCCCAGGAGAGCGTGAGTTCACGATAACGCCTGCACGCCAGCATCATGGCACCGGCGAGATCGAAGAACGCCTCCGGGCTGATCTGCACGGTCACACCGCCGGTCGTAACGTAGACGGCCCCGCCGCGGTACTCAATGCGGCACTGATCTCCCACGGCCAGGGCGGCCCGTGCTCCTGAATTTTCCTGATACGCCATCAGTTCCCCCTGTGACTCACGTGGCCGAGATAGGGCTCGCCGGCGAACCCCACGGCCGCCGCGAAATGGACGAACTCGTCGGGATTCATCTGAAAGTATGCGTTGCGCACGCGGACATGCAGGGTTCCGCAGCTACAGCGGTCCACGCGGCAAATGTCGGTGCTGATGATGTTCTGAATGCGATGATCGGGCCCGTTCGGGGCCGATTCAAAGAACTCCGGCAGTGCATTCATGCGCGCCTCCGTAATTGAGAATTTATCTCATTACGGCCGGGACGCGAGAATTGTCCAGATCTTTTTGAGATTTATTCTCAATAACAAGAGAGGATATGGCCACTCCGAGGACCGAGGTACCGAGAAAAAAAATCCTGAGAGCCATCATAACCCGATCGCTTTCCCACAAAGAACATGCTCCAATTCTTCCTCTCGGTCCCTCGGTCCCTCGGTCCTCGGAGTCACATCTTCTTCACCGCCGGGCGCTGAAGAAGATCCGCACGGGCGCCGGGTAGCCCTCGACCGTCTTCGACGGATCCTCCGGATCCAGGTTGTCATTGAGGCCCGGCAGCACGTCCGTCGCCACCTGCTCGTCCGCGTAGCCGAACTCGCCGTGACACACGACGTCCGCGAAACCGGCGGCCTCGATCCACTCGCCTAACTTGCGCGCGTTGGGTATTACGCGATGCCCCCGCGCCCCGGCATAACGGCCCTTCTCCGGACGAATCTCCGCCGCTTCCGCACTGTAACTTTCCGGCAGACCCAGGCTCTCCACGACGAGCTGCCCGCCCGGTCGCAGTGCATTGTATAAGATCTTTAAGATTTCCAGCGGCTCTTCGTGATGATACAAAATGCCCATGCACAGGATCACGTCAAAGGCGGCGTGAAACTCTTCGCCCGCGAGCAGATCGTAGCCCGCTTCCCGAAACTCGACGCCGTCGGCCCAGGGGGCGTTGGGGCCGGCGGTTACAAAGGTATTCAAGAATTCAAAGCACTGCCGAAACGGCGTGGTGGGATCGAGACCGAGCAGCGACGCCGGTTGCTGGTGCATCATGCGAAACAGATAATAGCCGTTCCCCGTGCCGACATCGCAGACGTCTTTGTCGCGCAGCGGATCGAGGATGCCCAGGACGCGCTGCCACTTGATGTGGGACTTCCAGTTGGCGTCGATGTCGTGTCCGAAGATACGCCACGGTCCTTTGCGCCACGGTCCCAGGGCGTCGAGATATTCGCGGAGTTCCTCGTGTTCGTTTTCGTTCAGCTCGTCGTCCGCACCGATGATCACGCGATCGCGGGCGAAGTCGATGAAGTGGGTGCCGTGGGACTGAGCGAAGGCCAGGGCCTGTTCGAATTGTGTGTCATCCATAATTGTAATGCGCGAATCGGGCGCCGGAAGTAGATGGGACCATGAGCGAGTACATCATCTGGCGGGCGATCAAGTTTCTGGGGCTCGTGCTTTTATCCGGCGGCGTATTCGCTGCGACCCTGAGTACCGCCGCGCCGAACCGCATGCGCGGACTCGTGCTCACGAGCCTGGGCCTGGTACTCACCTGGGCCGCGGGTTACATGATGATGCACAGTACCGGCATGCGGATCACGGAACCCTGGATCCTGGCGGCTGTCGGCATGAGTCTCGTTTCGTTGTTCTCTACGGCGGATCTGGCTCATGCGGCCACGAAGCGATGGCGACGTCTGCGGGCCGGCGTTGCCGCGGGTGGTATCTTCGCGGCCGTGCTGGTGATGATCTTTCACAGCGCCGAGCCCTGGGTTTCGGCCTTGCTGATCGGCATCTCGCTCGCTCTGGCCGTGCCGCTGATGTTTGCCTTTCTGGATGATCGTGCCGACATCACGGCGCCGGAAGCACGGAGCACCTGGGATTGGTTTAAGTGGATCGCCCGCGCGGAAGGCGTGACGCTGATCTTGCTGGTGCTGGTGAATCTGCCGCTCAAGCGTTTTGCCGGTCTCTCCCTCGACGGCGGTACCGGTCTGCTCGGATGGGTGCATGGTACGTTGTTCTTTCTATATATACAGGGGCTCTGGAACAGCGGCAACGCATTGCAGTGGTCGTGGCTGCAACGTGCGGTTGGATTTGCACTGTCGTTGATTCCGTTCGGTACGTTTGTTTTCGAGTATCTGCGACGCAAGGACGTGGACGCGCGCTGAATATTTCATAGTTCGTACGTCGATACTACGTCGATTGCCGACGCAAGCGCTTTTATTTCAGCCATGTACCGCGAGACAAGCGGACGCCGATTGTACTTCCACGCGCGGCGTAAACTTACGGGCAAAGAGGATTAATCAGAGGAACACCGGGTCCTGGATCGTGCGGTTGACCAAAAGAGTCCCGGGATACTCTTTCGTTTCAGACGATGCCGATCGAAAAGGGACAGATCTCCCCAGTTTACATCGTAGCACAAGGGTGTGACATTTTCGGTGGACAGCCGGCGCTTTGTCTGATATAAACCCCGGCACCGGATCGGCCGCGCCGCCTGCCCGGATTCCTTCTTTACTCCCTCCGCCAAAAAAGATCCACCCACAGGGGGTGGGCAAGGTGTGTCTTCGCGCAAGGGCTCACTATGTCGCGCGTCAGCACGAGTCACCGCGAAACGGGTGCAGCTCTCGGCCCTCCTGGCCTTCGCTGCATAAAGCCCTCCGTGGCTAAAACCGAAGCCGACGGCACGGGGCTGACCAATAAGTGGCCTGTCAGAAAAGATAGGGCATACATTTTAGTGGGGGGAGCTCCGCTCCCCCTGGCTCCGACCCGCGTCGCTACGCGAACGCCCGGGCCTCGCCTTCGGCGACCGGCTCACCCTCCGGGCAAGCCTGGCCCGGGCTCGCGGTTCTCCGCCACCCCCTCGGTGTGCAGCATCCGTTCGCGACTCATTCTCTTAACATTATGGGCAAGATAGAACAACCCGGCGTGCATTCTGCAATCCGGAGGCGCGCAGTACTCACGGCTGTGCTCCACAAACCCCGTGTGCGATGCCCTCGTTATTACCGGGCCGCATGATGCCGTCTTGCATGCGCATCGAGCACAAACAGACTACGACCACCCTCCCCATCTTCCCCTCGATACCTCGGTCCTCGGAGTCATCTTCTCAGCCCTTCAACTTCAGCTTCTCCCCATCCAGCACCGGCGTGTACTCCGTCTCCGGATCGAACTCGCCTTTCAGGATGACCCGACTCAGCAGATTGCCGACGGCCTGCTGAATCAAACGTTTCAGCGGCCGCGCACCGAATTGCGGATCGTAGCCGCGTTCGGCGAGCCAGCTCAAAATCTTTTTGTCCGGCATCTTCACGTGCAGCCCGCTTTCCGCGGCGCGGTCGATCAGCAACTGCACGTGATGCGTTACGATCTTCTGCAACGATTCCAGGCTGATCGGGTTAAAGAAGATGATGTCGTCCAGGCGGTTCAGGAACTCCGGCTTGAACGCGCGGTGCAGTTCCTCCCGGACGCGGCCCTCTTTCTCCTCGCCGGAAAGCTCGTCGTTCATGAGATGCATGGAACCGATGTTCGACGTCATGATGATGATCGTATTCTTGAAGTCCACTAATCGCCCTTTGGCATCGGTTAAGCGACCGTCGTCGAAAATTTGCAGAAAGATGTTGAATACCTCCGGGTGCGCCTTCTCGATCTCGTCGAAGAGGATCACCTGGTACGGCCGGCGGCGGACGGCTTCCGTCAACTGACCGCCCTCCTCGTAACCGACGTACCCCGGCGGCGCACCGATCAGTCGCGCCACGGCGTGTTTCTCCATGTACTCGGACATGTCGATGCGCACCATGGCCTGCTCATCATCAAATAGAAACTGCGAGAGCGCGCGCGCCGTTTCGGTCTTGCCGACGCCGGTGGGCCCCAGGAACAAAAAGACACCCACGGGACGGTTCGGATCGGAGAGCCCCGAGCGCGAGCGCTGGATGGCCTCGGTCACTGAAGCGAGCGCATCGTCCTGGCCCACGACGCGGTCCTTGAGGGTATCGAGCATGCCGAGCAGACGTTCGCGCTCGCCCTGCATCATCTTCGATACGGGGATGCCCGTCCAGCGCGAGACGATCGCCGCGATGTCTTCATAAGTGACTTCTTCTTTTAAGTACTGGGACTCGCGCTCCTGGATCTTCGCTTCGAGCTGCTCCATTTCCTTCTCGCGTTGCACGATTTTGCCGTAGCGCAGCTCCGCAACCTTGTTCAGATCGCCCAGGCGCTCGAACTCTTTTTCCTGAACGCGCAGTTGATCGATCTCCTCGCGCAACTGCTTCACGCGTTCCACCTCGGAACGTTCGGCCTCCCAGATGCCTTTCTTTTGCGCGAAGTCTTCTTCGAGGTCGGCCAGGGTCTGCTCGACGGTGGCCAGGCGTTCTTTCGAAGCCTTGTCCTTTTCCATCTTAAGAGCTTCTCGCTGTACCTTAAGCTGTTGGATGTCCTTCTGGACCCGGTCCAGTTCTTCGGGCAGGGAATCCAGTTCAATGCGCATCTTCGAACACGCCTCGTCGATCAGGTCCACCGCCTTGTCCGGAAGAAAACGATCCGTAATGTAACGGTCCGAGAGTTTCGCCGCGCCCATGACGGCGCCGTCGGTGATCTTGATGCCGTGATGCAACTCATAACGATCCTTAAGGCCGCGCAGGATCATGATCGTCTCGTCGACTCCCGGTTCGTTGACGTAGACCGGTTGAAAACGGCGTTCGAGCGCCTGATCTTTTTCGATGTACTTCTGGTACTCTTTCAACGTGGTCGCGCCGATGCAGCGCAACTCGCCGCGGGCGAGTGCGGGTTTGATCATGTTCGAGGCGTCGAGACTGCCTTCGCTGGCACCGGCGCCCACGAGCGTATGCAGCTCGTCGACAAACAACACGATGCGTCCGTCGGACTTCTGCACTTCCGTGAGCACGGCCTTGAACCGATCCTCGAACTCGCCGCGGTACTTCGCCCCGGCGACCATGGCGCCCAGGTCGAGGGCGTAGATTTCTTTATCCAGCAATCCTTCCGGGACCTCGCCCGCCACGATCTTACCCGCCAGACCCTCGACGATGGCGGTCTTACCGACGCCGGGCTCACCGATCAGCATGGGGTTGTTCTTCGTGCGCCGGCTTAAGACCTGCATGATTCTGCGAATCTCTTCGTCACGGCCGATCACCGGATCGAGTTTGCCCTTGCGGGCCGCGCCGTTTAAATGGATGGCGTACTTGCCGAGGGCGTCCATGGCATCCTCGGGGTTGTCGCTGTTGATGGGTTGTCCGCTGCGTAAATCGTTCACCACTTCCTCCACGGCCTGGGCGGTCAGCCCCAGACGTTCCAGTTCCGAACTCAAGCGCGCGGTGCGATCCTGCAGATACGCGAGCAGCATGTGTTCGGTGGAGAGATACTGATCTCCCCGCTTGCGCATGAGATTCTCGGCCTGGGTTAAAAGACGCCCCAGGCTCTGCGAAGCCCGCACCTCGGTGGCCGTGCCGCCGCCGCTCTGCACGCGCGGCAGAGACTGCACCGCCCCTTCGAAAAGCGGAAGCACCGAAGCGGATGTAATATCGAGACGATCAAGAACCATCGGTCCAATGCCGTCGTCCTGCCGAAAGATTTCCAACAGCAGATGCTCGGAGGTCAACTCCGGGTTACCGTTTTCCTGGGCCTGGAACTGCGCCTGGTTCAGCGCTTCGCCCGCCTTATGAGTAATTCGATCTAAAGACATACTATGATCCTCCCAACCCGCACAGCTTATTGAGAACTAATCTCAAATTTGCGCACCATTGATGCTTGTACCATTTCCCGGCCGAGTGTGTATGATTCATTTTCTCTATAATAATTCATCTCAGTGTGTTCGTTGCAAAGCTCAGACCAGCCCGTTGTGCGGCCTGCGCCTTCGACAGCGTCAGATATTTCCGACGTGCATGTCACGATGACAGCAGGCCTGTAACAACGTCCGTCGCCGCGTTGATGAAGCTTATACTGTTAAAATCGGCGGATTTTTGCGAGCGCCGCTCTGCTTCCGCGAATGGAATGGGCGCAAACGACATTTTTTAGTAAAAAGCGGCCCTCATATCGCAAAATCATTGCGCAAATATGGTTCGGCAAACACACAGTCTTCGATGTATAGCGACGTTGCAACGCTTCGTCGATTGTTCAGCTGGAATAGAAACCCGGATTCCTGATTATTATGGCCGAATTCGTTACCATCCTCAAGAAACACAGCGCCAAATTCATTCTTCTTGCGACGACCGTTGTTCTCATCTACTGGGTCTGGATCGTTCCGCCGAAGTACCAGGGCTACCAGCCCGACCAACCCGTTCCCTTCTCTCACAAAATTCACGCCGGTGAAATGAACATGGACTGCCGGTTCTGTCACGCGTCGGTCGAGAAGGGACCGCATGCTTCGGTGCCGGATACCGCAACCTGCATGAAGTGTCACCAACAGGTCGCATCGGACAGCCCGTACATTCAGTACGTCCGCCAGTCCTACGAACAGGGAGTGCCCATCCGCTGGATCAAAGCGCACGACCTTCCCGACCACGCACGGTTCAGTCACAAACCGCACATCGCTTTTCTGGGCGGGCAGCCCGGAGTGGAGAACACTGCCGAGACCTGTGCCCACTGCCACGGTGATATGCGCGAAGTCGAAGGCAAGGTCGCCGTCGCCTCCGAGTTCAACATGGGCTGGTGCGTGAACTGCCACCGCAGTTACGAAAACCAGGTCCAGGATACACCGGCCGGTTTCAACCAGGCCTCCAATCTAACCACGTGCGGCACATGCCATTATTAATTCCTCTGTTTCGGATTGCTCCTGAATAGCCGAACCGAGGACAGCCAAGCAAAAGAGCAGCGAAGACCAACAGACGTTCAGCCTGAAATACTATGAAGCATTCGCAGAAATCAGCCCAAACCGCCGGAACGTTTAAGAAATACTGGCAATCCCTCGAAGAGAAACAGGACCTGGCGCTTACCGACTGGGAGCGCCCGGAATTTCCGGAACGCCCGGAAACGTCCGCGAAGTCCGGCTTCTCGCGCCGGGACTTCCTGAAGTTCATGGGGGCCGGTGCCGTCATGGCCACCGCGGCCTGCCGCCGTCCCACCGAGCAGATCGTTCCCGCGGTCAAAGCACCGCCGGAACAGGTCCCCGGTTTGCCCACGTTCTACTCCAGCACCACCCCGGGCGGTTCCGGCATTGTCGTGCGCACCCGCGACGGACGCCCGGTAAAAATCGCCGGCAACCCCGACCATCCGCTGACCCACGGAGGTGTGACCGCCTCGGAAGTTGCATCGATCATGGACCTCTACGATCCGGATCGTCTACGCAAGCCGGTCGTCTTCGAAGAGAAGAACGGCAAGCGCCGCAAGCAGGTCAGCACGGACAGCGCCATCGTCTCCGCGGCCACCGCCAAACTTGCGAGCGGCGAAAGTTACCTGCTCTTCACCGGTCCGGTGGACAGCCCGTCGACGCGCTCCCTCGTCGCCGATTTTCTGCGCAAGTATCCCGGCGGTCGTCACGTAGAGTTTCGTCCGGATCCGGCGCTCCGCCAGATCGCCGAAGGCCAGCGGGAATCTTACGGCCAGGACCTCGTCCCGAACTATCGCTTCGATCGTGCCGACCTGGTCGTCTCCATTGACGGCGACTTCCTGGGCACGCTCATTCACCCGGCCTACTTTTCACACGCCTTCACTTCGAAGCGCGACCTGCGCAAGAGCAAGAAGTCCATCAACCGACTGGTGGCTTTCGAGTCCATGTTCACGCTCACCGGTTCCAACGCCGACGAACGCTACGGCATCCGTCCCGGGGACCAAACGCTCATCGCCCTCGCCATCGCATCGTACTTAATCGTTGAACAACGTCGCAGCAATCTGGCCGGCAACGCCGCCGTGCGTTCGCTGCTGCAACAGTATCGCCCGGAAACCATTGCCAACGCGCTCAAGCAAGAGAGCGGCCTGTACCGCAAGGGTCACTTCGAAGAGGTGATTGCCCGCGTCGCCGACGAACTGTGGAACCATCGCGGTCGCAGCCTGGTCATCGGCGGTTCGCCCCTGGCCGCGACCGGCAACAACGCCGCCGCTCAAATTGCGGTGAACCTGTTAAACTCGATCCTCGGCAACGACGGAGTGACCGTGGCCTACGGGCAGCCGCTCCAGTACAGCACCGGCATCTCCGATCGCGAACTCCAGGCGGTCATCGGCGACATCGGCAAACGCTACAAAACGATCATCCTCGCGGCCAACCCGGTCTATCATTTGCCCCAGAATCTGAATGCCCATGCGGCGCTGGCCAAGGCCGACTACGTGCTGGCCCTGAGCGATCGCCTGGACGAAAGCGCACAACTGGCCGACGCCGTGTTGCCGCTCAGTCACTGGCTGGAAGCCTGGGGCGACAGCGAAGTCATCGCCGGAGTACACGGCATTCGTCAGCCGGTCATCCGTCCGCTCTACAATACACTTTCACTCGAAGATCGCTTGATCCAGCTCGCCGGCGGAAACCTCGGCGGGCAGTCCACGTTCCACGACTACGTGAAGAACCGCTGGCGCGGGCTTGCGGGTGGGAAGAACTTCCGTAAGTTCTGGGTCTCCGTCCTCCAGGCCGGCTACTACGCCCCCGGCCGGTCCGCCCTGAAAGGCTCGCGTCCGGCCCGTACGTTTCGTCCGGGCGCCCTCGGCCGACTGCCGCAATTCTCGAGTGCGTCCGGTCCGGAAACGGACAGCGGCAAACTCGTCCTCGGCCTCTACTATAACGTGCAGGTTCTCGACGGCAGCGGCGCGAACAACGCCTACCGCCAGGAACTGCCCGATCCCGTGACGAAGATCGTCTGGGACAACTACGTGGCCATGTTGCCCGCCACGGCGCGCAGTCTCGGCCTGCAGCAGGGTTCGATGGTGGAACTCACCACGAAGTCCGGCGCTAAGATGAAGCTGCCCGTGCACCTGCAGCCCGGCCTGCATCCTCAGGCGGCCCTGGTGGCCCTGGGCTACGGTCGCGAGGCGGCCGGCAAAATCGGCGACGGCGTGGGCAAGAAGGCCCTGGACATGGTCGTCATCGGCTCTGACTCACTGGCCTTCTCCGGCGACGTCGTCGAGGTCAAAGCCGCCGGTGGTCGTCATACCCTGGCCAGCACGCAAACGATCTACCGCCAGGGCTTCAACGATCAGAGCAAACGCAATCTTCCCGGCACGCCCGAGGGCGCGCACGAGGTTCCCTTCGCCGGCTCATCTCTCTACACGGGGATGCGCGACGGCAAACACCAGCAACGCCCCATCGTCCGCGAAACGACCTGGAGCGAGTACAAAACCGGCAAGTTCGAACTGCAACCGCCGGCCCTTTACTACCCGAAGGGCGCGGAACTCATGCCGGAGTGGAACTACAAAGATACGCGCTGGCACATGGTCATCGACCTGAACGCCTGCACCGGTTGCGGCGCCTGCGTTACGTCGTGTAACAACGAGAACAACATCCCCATGGTCGGCCGTGATCAGGTGGCCCGGGGTCGCGAGATGCACTGGCTGCGCATCGATCGTTACTTCGTCACGACGGCGGAAGAGAGTCTGGACCAGGACGAAATCGAAGAAGCGCCGGTTATCGCGCACCAGCCGATGCTCTGTCAGCACTGTGAAAACGCACCGTGCGAAAACGTTTGTCCGGTGGCGGCCACGACGCACAACCACGAAGGTCTGAACGTCATGACCTACAACCGCTGCGTCGGCACGCGCTATTGCGCGAACAACTGCCCTTACAAAGTACGTCGCTTTAACTGGTACGAAAACTGGAACTACATGGAAGGCCTGTGGCGCGGCATTCGCGACCCGCAGCATCTGGCCATGAACCCCGACGTCACCGTGCGCACGCGTGGTGTCATCGAGAAGTGCATGTTCTGTATTCAACGCATCGCGGTGGCTCGCCAGGAAAGCAAAGCCCGCGGCGAAAGCTACGTTCCGGACGGCTCCGTGGTTACGGCCTGCCAGGAAGTCTGCCCCACCGGCGGCATCAGTTTCGGAAACATCCTCGATCCGGACAGCGACGTGCAGAAGCTCAAGAAGAAAGAAGAGCAGCGCTCCTTCCAGGTCCTCGACTTCCTCGGGGTTAAACCCTCGATCACTTACCTGGCACGGGTTCGAAACAAGGGGCAGAGCTGAGCTCCTAACAATAGCTTACTGGTATTTAACGCATGGCACAGGACAAAGACTCGGCATACGAAGAAGAGTGGCGGAAGATCAAACCGCCGCTCGTAACCGGCGATAAGGTCTACAAAGACGTCAACGATGACGTCGTCGCCCCCATTGACGCGTTCCCCACGAAGTTGTGGTGGATCGCGTTCGGCATTTCGGTAGGCCTCCTCGGGCTCCTGGGCATCGAGATCGGCTGGCTGATCGCCAACGGCATGGGCGTCGTCGGTGTGAACGTTCCCATCTCCTGGGGCTCGTTCATCATCACGTTCGTTTTCTGGATCGGCATCGGTCACGCGGGAACGTTGATTTCCGCGGTCCTGTATATCTTCCGGCAACAGTGGCGCACGGCCATCAACCGTTCCGCGGAAGCCATGACCATCTTCGCGGTCGCCTGCGCGGGTATCTTCCCGATCATCCACGTCGGTCGTCCCTGGCTGGTACTCATCTGGTTCCCGCCGCTGCCCAACGAACGCGGCACGCTGTGGCCGAACTTCCGTTCGCCGCTGCTCTGGGACCTTTTTGCAATCTCTACTTACTTAACAATTTCGCTGGTCTTCTGGTACCTCGGCCTCGTGCCGGACCTCGCGTCCATCCGCGACCGTATCAAGGGCAGTGACTTCTGGCAGAAAATCCGCAAAAACTTCTACTCCGCCCTGTCTCTGGGCTGGGTGGGCAGCGCGCGCTCCTGGGCGCACTACGAATCCACGGCGATGATCCTCGCCGGCCTTTCGACGCCGCTCGTCCTTTCGGTGCACTCCATCGTATCCTTCGACTTTGCGACGTCGGTCATCCCGGGCTGGCACACGACTATCTTCCCGCCCTACTTCGTCGCGGGCGCCATCTTCTCCGGCTTCGGCATGGTACTCACGCTGCTCATTCTCATGCGTGAGCTCTTTCAACTGAAAGACTACATTACCATGAAACACCTGGAGAACATGGCGAAAGTCTGCACACTCACGGGCATGCTCGTCGGCCTCGCCTACGGCACCGAGTTCTTCGTGGCCTGGTATTCGGGCTCCGAGCCGGAAGCCTTCGCATTCATCAACCGCGCCTTCGGTCCGTACTGGTGGGCCTACTGGATCATGATCTCGTGCAACGTGATCAGCCCGCAGATCTTCTGGTTCAAACAACTGCGCACGAACATCTACGTGCTGTGGGTGGTTTCGATCTTTATCAACATCGGTATGTGGTTCGAGCGCTTCGTGATCGTTGTCACGTCGCTGCACCGCGACTTCCTGCCGTCCAGCTGGGACATGTATGTCATGACCATTCACGACTACGGCATCATGCTGGGCTCGTTTGGTTTGTTCTTTACGCTGTTCCTGCTGTTCTGCCGCTTTCTGCCGACCATTGCCATGGCGGAAATCAAGACGGTCATGAAATCCAAGGACGCGGCCAAGGGTTACGGACACTGATTCGAACGGCCATGCGCCAACGGAACTGAGATACTATGAAAGAAAAACTGGATGCATTTCTGGCCGGCCTGGCCTCGAAAATCGATGCGGCCCTCACCGCACCGGGCCTGGCGTTTTTCAATTTCGTCGAGTCCTTCTTCCAGTATACCTACCGGGAGACGGAAAAGGGCATTTACTGTCTGTTCGATACGCCGGAAAAGATGAGCAAGGCCGCGAAGGCCACGCACGCCAGAGGCTACACGAACTTCGACTGCCTCACCCCGTTCCCGGTGCACGGCCTGGAGTTCGACATGGGCCTCACGCGCTCGAAGATTCCGTACATCACGTTCTTCGCCGGCCTTACCGGCCTCGCGATTGCGTTCGGTTTGCAAACCATCGTGCACGAAAACATCATCGAACGGCCGGAGTTCCTGGCCTTCCTCGACGGCTACCCGAACATCTGGTCCTACCCGCTGAACATCGGCGGCAAACCGACGTTCGCCTGGCCGGCCATGGTACCGATTCTCTTCGAACTTACGGTCCTCATCGGCGGACACACGACGGTGGCCGGACTCATCCTGCTCGCGAAGATGTACAAACCCTTCCGCGGCGTCCTGCACCCGGACATCACGAACGACAAATTCGCGCTCTGGATTCCGGCGGACTCCGCCCACTACGACGAGGCCGGCGTGGCCGCGTTCATGAAGGAACTCGGCGCGGACAACATTACGAAGGTGGACGGCGAAAATCAAAGCGCGGTCTCCGCACCGGCCGTGAGCGGCGACGCTCCGGTTGCGGGTGATAGCGCCCCGGAAACCGGCAACGGCTAATTTCTATTTAACGCAAACTTACGGCGAAACACATGAAGTTATCTAAACGATACAGCAACGTCCTTCGCACCGCGGGCATCGCGGCTGCCGTGCTCTTTCTCGCGAACTGCAACTACGGCGGGAGTCTTTCCGGAATCCACTGGTTCCTGGATATGCACGACGGCTACTCCGTGGAAAGCCAGGAAGAAGACTACACGAACCTGGACGTCAGCAAGAACGGCGCCTGGACGCGCGGCATGGACAACAGCGAAATCTGGGGCGGCCCCGGTACGGTGGTTCGCATGCCGCCGGAAGGCACAATCCCCCGTAACAAAGAACCGTATCCCTACGAGGCCACGGACTTCGCCGCCGCCGGGGCCGAACTGCGCAACCCGCTGCCGGCAACGAAGGCCATCCTCGCCCGGGGCCAGGACCAGTACAACGCCTACTGCGCGGTGTGCCACGGTTACACCGGAAACGGCGACGGCCCGGTCACCCCACGCTTTCCGGACGTACCGAGCCTGAATTCCGAAAAGATCAAGGCCTGGAAAGACGGTGAGATCTTTCACATCATTACGATGGGCCGCGCCCGGATGTATCCGTACGCGGCGCAGGTGGAACCGAATGATCGTTGGGCGATCATCCGATACGTACGCCTGCTTCAGGCGAACAGCGAACAGTAAACACAGTAACATTTGGTGAAATCATGGTAAGCCTTCCGGAAGAATCGAAACTCCAGTTCAAGATTCCGAAACAACTGCAAACGATCTGCCTCGCGCTGGTTGCGGTTGGTCTCGTACTCACGGTGATCCAGGCGGTGATTGCGCTGCCCGGCGGTGACGCCCACCACGGCGGCGACCATCATGCCGAAGCGGCGGACCACGGCGACGCGGCGCATGCCGAAGACCACGCTGCTGACGAAAACGGTGATGCAGCGCATGGGGAAGATCACGCCGTGGCGGAAGAGCACGGCGAAGAGGATCACGGCGAACACCACGGCTACACGGCAAAGATGCGCTTCTTTTACTCGCTGCATCTGGCACTGTTGATCCTGATCCCGCTCAGCCTGTCGGGCGTCTACTTCTCGGCCTACAACCATCTCTCCGGTGCGGCCTGGAGCGTGACCGTCCGCCGCGTGGCGGAGAACTTCTTCTGGGGCCTGCCGGTGGCCTTCGTGTTGTTGTTGGTCATCCTCTTCCTGGGCATCGGCGACGTATTCCATCACTGGGTCGGCAAGGCGGAATCCGACCACCTGATCGCCCACAAAGAACCGTATCTCAACGTCGGTTTCTTTACCGTTCGTAACATCATCATCTTCCTGGTATGGATGGTCTTCGGTTATCTGTTCTGGCGCTGGTCCACGAAACAGGACGAGGACGGTAAACTCGGCCGGACCAAAATGCTCGCGCGCCTGGGCGGCGGTTTCCTCGTCGTCTTCGGTCTCACATACTCGGTTTCGACCTGGGACCTGGCCATGAGCCTGTACCCGCACTGGTTCTCCACGCTGTGGGCGCTTTACATTTTCGCGGGCCTGGCGCTCACGCTCTTCGCGACGCTCATTCTCTGGACTTACTTTCTTAAGAAAGCCGGCTACTACGGCGACACCTTCAACGAGAACCACTTCCACGATCTCGGGAAGTTCATGTTCGGCCACACGATCTTCTGGGCCTACATGGCGGTCTCTCAGTACCTGCTCATCTGGTACGGACACATTCCCGAGGTCACGACCTACTATAAATACCGCACCACCGGCGGCTGGTACTACGTAACCTTCTTCCTGGTGATTGCGCGCTTTGCGATTCCGTTCTTCGCTCTGGTGCGTCGCGACGTGAAACGCAACTGGAACTACATGGCGGTCCTGTCCGCCTGGATCCTCTTCGGCCAGGTCCTGGATATGTACTGGATCGTCTACCCGACGCTGGACGGTCACGGAGCCTTCATCATGTTCAGCTGGCAGGAACTCGGCCCGCTGCTCATGGTAGCCGGCGCCTTCATCTACCTGGTGGCGTGGGGCCTGTCACGGAACTCGTTGATTCCGAAAAAAGACCCGCGCCTGGAGGAATGTCTGCACTTTCACCAGTGAGACGGCGCGCCGAATTGTATTCATCGAAACTCAAGCAGAGAAGCAGCATGCAGAACATAAAACGAAATAGTCTGATGTTCCTGGTAACGGCCCTGGCCGCGACCGCCACGGTAGCCTGCGGCGGACCGGACGGCAGCATCGAAGGCCATCATTCGCCGAACCCGCTGAAGGTGCCGGTCTACGAAAGCAACGCCACGGTCGTATACAAAGGCTCCATCTATTACGCCGAAGCCGGCTGTGCGAAGTGCCACGGCGTCGGCTTTGACGGCGCCGGTCCGGACGCGAGCGGCGTGCAGAGCGAAACCGGCCTCAGCGTGCCGGGTTTCCAGAGCGTTGAGATCGCCCCGGAAAAAACGCCCCTGGCCTACTTCAAAGCCATTACCGTGGGCACCGAAAAGCTGCCGACACACTCGTACCAATCTTACACGGACCGTGGTCGCTGGGCCATGGCCCACTTTCTGTATTCACTGACCACGAAACCTTCGGGACCGAAAGCCGCGGCTCACGGAGCCCAACTGGCGAAAGACGAGCAGGCCGTGCATGCGGCCTACGCTTCGGACCGTCGTTGGGTCATGGGCTACAAACCCATCGGAGAACGTGACAAAGCACCGGAGCTGGGTTCGCTCATGAAACTCACGAGCGTCGAAGAAGAGTACGCCACGGTCAGTGTGGACGAAGCCCGCAAAGACCGTCGCGATGTCACGCATGCGGGCTACGAACTCTACGAAAACAACTGCGTCATGTGCCACGGCAAGTACGGCGAGGGCATGGCGTCGAGCAAACGCTTCGGCCTGTACCGCTGTGATGAGCGCGATCGGCAGTGCGGCGTGTTCCTTTCCACCCGGGACTTCGCCGACAGCACGGCCCTGCAGAGCGCGGGCGCCTTCTCCGAAGCTCACGCCGCGGCCAGTGACGCGGGGCAAAACCTGCGCTCATTTTCGCACTTCAGCACCGAAGAGTGGCAGGACCTTTACGACTATACACGCAAGCTGGCGGGCCGGTAAGCGCTAATATGATTCGCCTGTACGTTAAGAGACAAGCATGGAACTGATCAAAAATCTCATTAAACTCGTCGAAGACATTCACTTCACCGTGAAGGCCTATCTGCTCGCCGGCTTCCTCTGGTCCCTGGCGGCACTCGCCCTGGGCCTCTTGAACCAGGTGCAGTTCTTCGTGATCCTGGGCATTCCGCCGGAGCTGGACTACGGTTACGTGCGCCCGCTCTACACGACGGCCCTCATTTACGGCGCCCTGCTCTCGTTCTTCTTCGGAGCGTCGTACTACATTCTCAAGAATGTGACGGGCTCCAATCCGCCCCTGGCCCTGGCCGCCTGGGCGGGATTCAAGCTGCACCAGATCGCGGTGCTCTTCGGCATCATTACGATCCTGGTCGGTTACAACAGCGGCCGGGAGTACGGCGAACTCAACTGGATCGCCGACAACCTGCTGATCATCGCACTGGTTCTGTTTCTCGTAACGACGATCCAGGCGGTGATCGCCTCGGGTAAGAAAGATGCAACCGCCCTCGTGCCGATTTCTCTGGCCGTCGTCGCCGGCGCGGGCGGACTCATCTCGTATTTCTTCGCGAACTTCGGCCTGCCGAACAGCCCGCTGACCTCCGTGGGCATTTACCGCGGCATGATGGATGCCACGCTCCAGGAAATGTTCCGGTACGGCGTCCTGGGATACTTCATCCTGTTTCCGTGCTTCGCGATGTTGAGTTACTTCGTTCCGTCCTACTATAAAGTCCCGCTGTACAGCACCAGCGCCGTGCGCTTTCACACTTTCGCCATGATCATCCTGCTGCCCCTGGCCGGGGCTTCAGGCCTGGCATTTTCGGCGGCGCCCGGCCTCCAGGAAACCGTCGGCGTCTTTACGGCCCTCGCTCTGGGCTTCGCGATTCTCGCCGGCGCCTTCAACGTGCGCAACACACTGACCCGTTCCGGAAAGTACTTCCGTTCGGATGCGGTGGGCCTCACGTTGCGTTGGGGTCTCTTCTTCTTGATTGCTGTCGCCGTTCTGCGTATTTTTGCGACGCCGTTCTTCATGCAGGCCGCCGTAGGCTATACCGCATACAACGTAAAAGATCTCAGCCTGGACGTGGTGACCTACGCCCTGCCCATCGCCATCGGTGTGGCTTTCATCATCACCCAGAAGATCAGCAACCGCCGCCTGTCACCTTCCGCGGCCGGATGGTTCGTCTTCCTGTTCGTTCTTGGAGCAGCATTGCTCTGGATCGGCTCCGTCGCGGGCGGTCTGCTCCAGGGCGCAAGCCAGAGCGCTCTCGTGGACGGCGGCGTGCCCGGCGTAAAGGTTCCGGAAGTCACCGACTGGACCGCAGTCCTGGTTCCGGGCAGCCTCTATCAGGGCGAAGACTTCCTCGGGAAGTTCTTAATCAGCCTGCGCGGCCTGGCGTTCTTCGGCTACTTGCTGATCGTACTCGCCGTGCTGATTGCGAGCCTGGCCTTCTTGCTGCATCATGTAGTCTCCGGACCGGAGTACAGCGAACCCGATCTGGAAGATAAGGAACGCGCGGCAGAAGAGGCCGCCGTTGCCGGAGCGTCCGGGCACGGCGCTCATTGATCGGCACTAACTACTAACAGTAAACGACTGAATACTATGAGCGAAAAACAAAATCCCATCGCAAGTTTCCTCGACGATCTCATGAGCGATCCGCTCAAGCTCGCCGGCGCAACGATCGTGCTCAGCCTGGGCATCGGTTTCGCGGCGCTGCACTTTCCGTACGAAAGCATGCCCGCCTACGGCAGTCGCCATCTCACCATGGAGAAGGCGATTGTCGTGAAAGGCCAGGAAGTCTACTATCAGGAAGGCTGCCAGTACTGTCACAGCCAGAACCTGCGTTCGCTGAACTGGGAGGTCGCCCGCTTCGCTCAATCCGGCGCGGAACAACCCTACGGTTACTTTCCGCTGCCGGAAATGATGGAGTACAATTTCGAAATGCCCTCGCTGCGCGGCAGCAGCCGGCTCGGCCCGGATCTCTCTCGCGTTGCCGGCCGATTCGACGAGGCTCAGCTCACTTCGCTTCTGAAAAGCACGAAGACGGACAGTCTGCGCAGCGGCCACCATCGCTACGGCCACCTCTTCCAGAGTGACGCCGGCATCAATCCGCTCTTCCTGTCCTGGCGCATTCGCATGATGATGGAATGGCGCGCGCCGCTTTCCGATGATTTTCAAAAGAGCGCGTTCGAACAGTTGAACGACAAAAGTCGCGGCGACGCCCTGGTGGCCTATCTCCTCAGCCTCGGGAAAAAACAATCCGACTTCGCCGGAAAATTCTACAATAACCAGTAATTAATAAGAGTATTGATATGAGCAATCCATCCCCCGCAGGTGTACCTAACTGGATTCTGTTTCTGTTCGTCGGATCGCTGATCGTCGGCGGCGCTTACGGTATCTTTAATCATGTGTTTCTCGGCCCCACGCCGATCAACGCTTACGTGATTCCCACCGTGGCGGAGGTTCCGCCGCGCACGCCCGAAAACATTCAGCTCGGTGAAGAGATTTACGGACGCGCCTGCGTCGCCTGCCACGGCCAGAACCTCGAAGGCCTGGTGGGCCCGTCGCTTGCGGACGCCGAATGGTGGCACCACCAGAACGAAACGGATATGGGCAAACTCATCATGCGCGGCATCGGAGCCGGCCAGTCCGTCTCCGGTCAGATCATGCCCGCGAAGGGCGGCGCGGCGATCAGCGACGCCGACGTCTGGCGCGTGGTGTACTTCCTGTCCGAAAAGAACGGAACGATCGAGAAAGATCAGAACGCCGGCGAGTAAGCGGCGAGATTGCCGCAAAAAATCGGGGCGTTTTTACCGCAGAGGCGCGAAGTTCGCGGAGAGTGGGCGTGGTGGGTGCGCTGCTTCTGCGGTCGCGTTGGGTAAGTTTGATCCAGCTTAAGTTTAGCACAAGGGTGTGACATTTTGCTGGA
Source organism: Leptonemataceae bacterium (assembly GCA_965227295.1). GTDB lineage: Bacteria > Spirochaetota > Leptospiria > Leptospirales > Leptonemataceae > JANSYA01. The sequence goes on from OZ245742.1 coordinate 4,167,009, forward strand.
CGGGCCGTGGTTTTTTTGATATGATTCGCCTGCCCCCGCAGCGCCGCCGCCTGCCGGGATAGTTTCTGTTCTCCCTCCTCCGAAGAAGAGTCCACCCACAGGGGGTGGGTGAGGTGTATTCTCCTCTTCAATTGGTTGGCACTATCAAGAACTGCAGGCAAAAAATGGGATACCTGTCCTCAAGCCCCATGGCTCTGTTAACTGGGTTTTCGACGACCAGGGCACTGTGATTGTGGATGATTCATCAGTTGCCCTGGGCTGTCATAATCGCCCCGACGCATCTTAAGTTGATCGGATTACAGAATCAACACGCTGGGAATTCGCATGGTGTTCGATCAGAATAGGAGCGTAAAAGGAATATGGAGGCGCATGGAAGAGCACATGAAGGAATCATCTGCGCTCGTATTTTGCGGCTACTGGTTCCCTGTGGCACACTTGTATTTCGTTTCAGTCCTGCGCACAGTCCTGACTACACACAAACCACGGATCATTCTGGTTAACCCAGATTCGCTACGAATTTCTGAGCGTCTCGAGGCACGGTTTTCTTTAGAACAAAATCAAATCTTGAAGCATTTCAATCTAAAGCAGTTTGTCCTCAACCAATTGCCCAGGTCAGTCAAACCACCTCCACCCCATCCACCCGAAACTGCAACCGACTGCGCCCCGCAAAGTAACTCATCTCCAGCGACCCGTACAAATCAAACCGCCCGCGCGCATCTTTCTCCAGCGCGTCCGCGATCAACTTGCCCTGCCGCCAGGCCACGCACTCCAGATACACCGGCCCGCCGGTTATGCTGAACTTCGCGTGCAGGCCCTGCGTCATGTACTTCACTTTCTGTAAGACGGCGCCGGCCACGCGAAACACCGGCTCCGGGTTCCGCGGGCCGAACGGTTCCAACAGCTCCAGCTCGCGTAAGAGATCGTAGGACAACTGCGCCGGCCGTACTTCAAGATGGTACTCCCGCGAGACGTTGGCCGGGGGCGGGCTCTTAACTTCCTGCGATTGCATCTTAACGAAACCGTCCAGCAATGCCGCCTCGAGTTTCGGGATATTGTCGTACTGGATCGAAAATCCCGCCGCCTCCGGGTGCCCGCCGAACTGAATGAACAACTCCGCCGCCGTCGACAGCAGATCGAGCACGTTCACCCCACCGAAGCTTCGGGCCGAACCGCGGGCATAGTCGCCGTCGGGATTCACGTAGACGACCGGTCGCTCGTAACGTTCGGTGAGCCGCGTGGCCACGATACCGGAAACGCCTGGCTCCAGGTCTTTGTGATAACAGAACACCAGCGGCCGCTCCACCCGCGCCGGGTCTTCGGCAATGAGTCGCGCGACGACGCCTTCGTTGCGGGCCGTGCGTTTCTTGCGTTCTTCGTTGAGTTTTACGAGTTCCGTGGCCAGCTTGCTCGCCCGCTCGCCGCGCTCCGCCGTCAATAGATCCAGGGCGAGCCGGGTGTTGCCCATGCGGCCGGCGGCATTCAACGCGGGACCAATGCTCCAGCCGAGGTCCCGACTCACGATGCGATCCTCCGGCAATCCCAGCGCGCGAATCAACGCGGCGTAACCCGGAATGTACGGACGCCGGCCGTTGCGAAAGCCGGCCAGGCCGATGCCCAGGCGCACGAGCGCGCGGTTCTCGCCGACCAACGGGACCATGTCCGTCATGATGCCGACGGCCGCCAGGTCGGCAATGCGGCCGACGAAGTCGAGCAAGCGCCGCCGGTTCAGGATGATGCGCGTGAGCAGCAGTTTGCCCGCCGCGTGCGGATCATCCATAAAGCGAGCGCGCTCCCCCGGCCGCGGACAATACGCCGCTTCGTCCTTGAGATTGCACCATTCCCACTGCGGAATCGCCGCCTGGCCCGCGGCAAGATCCGTGAAACGTCCCAGGAAACAACCGCAGCGATACGCGAGCACGGCCGTCTCATCTTCCTGTTCCGTAAGATAGTAGACCCGTTGCCATTCCCGCGTATGCGCCAGGGCGTAGCCCAGGAGCAGCTTAAAGACCAGGCCGACCGTGGCGATCTTGCCCTCGTGCTCCAGAGAACCGACGCTCTCCGGATCCCGCATGGGATTCACGAAGGCACAGCGCTCCGGATCCGGCACGCGGTCGTGCAACTGGTGGTGATCGAGAATGATGACGGCCTTGCCGCGCTTGACCAGGGTCTCCACCTCGGGACCGTGGGAAGACCCCATGTCCAGCAGGATGACCACATCGGCCTGACCGTCGCGGATGTCTTCGAACAGCCGGCCGGAGAGACCGTAGTCGTCGCCTTCATCGGAGACGCGCAGGTCGAGCTTTGGAGGGTCGTGCATTTCTTTCAGGAAATTGCCGAGCAACGCCGTCGACGAAACGCCGTCCACATCGCGGTCGCCCAGTACCAGAATGGACTGCCCGTCCTCGATGGCCCGGCCGAGCACGTCCACGGCCTCCTCCAGGCCGGGGATCAACAGCGGGGAATGGAAACCCGGCTCCGGGCTGAAAAAGTCCTCCGGGTCCTGGCGGGCGGCAGCGTAGTCCGGATGCCGGACGATCTCTCGCAACGTCGGCGGGACGTGTCGGGGAAAATCCGTTCCGGACGGCGGATCGATGGAGGGGCTGGACGCCGTAGACAATGACATGTCCCGATAATGACAGATTATGTCCGGTTTACAAGCACGAAACCATATTCAGCGCCCCGCCGGTCGCCGAAATTCCTCGGTGAACAGGGACGGCCGCTTTTCGCCGGGAGGAAGGGCATCGCTCACGGGATCGTAGAATCGCGGCGCCCGGGACAATCGCCGGGGAACGGTCATGTACCGCGTGGAAAGATCGCCGAACTCGCGGTAAAAGAGGCGGTCGACAAACATAAGCAGGCCGAAGAAGCCGTGGTCCCGGACGGCGTGACCGGCGTAGGCCGCGCACGAAGGATACATGGGACAGCGCGGCCCGTCGATGTGCGTGCCGGTCTCCCGGTGCTGCTCGATGATGACATCCAGGGGCGCGGAAATCATACTGGCACAGTTCGCCAGCGTGAGTACCGATATACTGAGTAACATCCGCCGCACCGACGCAGCCTGCGGACGGATGCAGGATACGCAAGGCTTTTCATGAGATACTGGAATCAGGAGCGAGTGGATGAGTTCATGCAGAACGTCGCCACCGGTTTTCAGTCGCGGAGCCTGGCCGATGTCGCCGTGGACCTGGGCGTGGTGCTCGCCGTCGTGATTCTGTACTTCGTGGTCTTTCGCGTGGTGCAAAACCGTTTGCGGCGCTCGCGCGAAGAACGCAGCCGCGACGCCTTTGCCGGCCAGGCCGTAAAGCTAAAGCTCACGCCGCGCGAGCGGTCCCTGCTCCACGAACTCTCCGAATTCCTGGACCGCCCCGACGAGGAACTGCATCTGCTCTTGAGCGACCGCGATCGCTTTCGCCGGACGTCGGAACTCCTGCGGGCTACGACCGACGACCCGGAACGTTACGGTCGGGACCTGCTGGCCCTGGGAGTCCGCCTGGGCTTTCATCGCCGCGACGCCGGCCACATCCTGCGATCCAGCAGCGATCTGCCCGAGGGCACCCTGCTCTTCGGAAACGATGGCGAGCCGCTGCTCCGCGTCGCCCGGGTCGAGCCCGGTCACATTTCCGCGCGCCTCATCGACGCAAATCGTTTCGAAGAATTTGCACAAGCTTCCGGCGGCGAACTGGAGTTCGTTGTGAAACGTTCGGAAGGCCTCTATTCCCTGCGCACGACCTGGCTCGGCCGTGATCCGCATCATGAAGATCGCATCATCCTCGAACACCGCCAGGACCATAACCTGAAGCGGCGCCAGTTGCGCCGCTACGTACGCCGGGAGCTCGGCGTGCCCGTAGAATGGAACGGAATTCCCGGGCGCACGGTGGACCTCGGCGGCGGCGGCGCGCGCATCCGGCTGGACCGCAGTGCCGGTGCCGACAAAGCTGACGACGGGCGGCTGAAAATCTTCCTCGACGACGGCCACCGACGACCGGTGAGCCTGGACTGCGAGGCCCGGGTCGTCGCCGTAACTTCTGATCATATGCACTTAGAGTTCACCCGCATTCGCGAAGCCGATCGCGATCGCATCATCCGGCTCATCTTTGGCGACATCCGTCGAGAACGCAACGAACGGAGTCGCGGCGACGGTGTCATCGCCGTGCTGTTGTTCGGCCTCGCGTGTGCGTTCATCGCCGTACCGTCGCAGTCGGCCCACGGCCAATCGCCGGAAATTCGTCGCGGTCTGAGCGGGGAAGCCCTGGGCGATTACTACTACGACCGCGAAGAGTTCGATCTCGCGCGCATCGAGTACGAACGCGGCATGCTGCGCGGCGGGGCCCGGGAAAACGAGTATCGGGCGAAGCTCGGCCTGAGCCTCATGCGTGAGCATCGTTTTCGCGACTCCCTTCCGATCATGAACGACGGCCGGGACTTCAGTCATCTGTACTTGAGTATGTTCGCCTCGTTTCGCGCGGGCTGGGCCTTCCAGGGTTTGTCGAAGCAGGCGCTGATCCTGGATTCGAATGCCTTTTCGGAAGAGCAGAAGGACCAGGCGCGACTGCTCGGCGGCACGGTCTACCTTGAAGAGGGCGACTACGAAAAATCGCGCCGGTACTATACGCAATTGCAACGAGACTCAAACATTGAACTCGTGCGCCTGAAAGCCGGCGAACTGCTGACGGCCCTCGATGAGTACGAGTCGCTGGATCAGAAATCGCCCTGGCTCGCCGGGACTTTCTCGGCAGTGCTGCCGGGTTCGGGACAAATCTACGCCGGTCATTACGCCGACGGGGCCACCGCGTTTTTCTTCAACGCCATGTTCCTGGGTTCCGCCGTGGTGATGTACGACCTGGAGAATCGCGCGGGCAGCGGTCACGTCGCCTCGGGCATCTTCGGCGTGGTGGGCCTCATGTTTTATCTGGCCAACGTCGGTGGTGCCTACCAGACCGCGGTCCGCTATAATGTGTATCAGGAACGCAAGTTTCACGAGGACATTCGGGACTCGTTTTTTCATCTGGACTATATCCAGAAAACCAGTGGAGTGTCCTTTCAGACGAACTTTTAGTGATCTGTGGAGTATGATGATGAACGACCTGGATGTACGTGAAATGATTGCGGAGATGTGCCGGAACTTTTATCGCCTGGGCTGGGTCAGCGGCACCGGCGGCGGCATTTCCATTCGGCGCGGAGAACGCGTTTTCATGGCGCCCAGCGGCGTCGAGAAAGAGAAGATCCGCCCCGAGGACGTCTTCGTTCTGGATCGTCAGGCCAACGTCCTCGAAACTGCCGCCAATCCGAAGTTAAAGGTCAGCGAGTGCGCCCCGCTCTTCAACAGCGCCTACGATCTGCGGGACGCCGGCGCCGTCATTCATTCGCACTCCGTGAACGTGGTCCTCGCCACCATGCTGGCCGAGCGGCAGCATAGCTTCATCTCCACCCTGGAGTTCACGCAGTTGGAAATGCTGAAGGGCATCGCCGGCCACGGTTTTTACGATACCTTCGTCCTGCCGGTCATCGACAATACGCCCCACGAATGCGACCTCACCGATTCGCTGCGCGCGGCCATCGAAGAGTTTCCGAAAACGCCGGCGGTGGCCGTACGCAATCACGGCATCTACGTCTGGGGTCGCGACGAGGTCCAGGCCAAGACCCAGGCGGAGTGCATCGATTACATCTGCGAAGTCATGGTAAAGATGCGCGGCCTGGGCGTCGCCGATCATCGCCAGTCCGTACCGGCCGGCGTCTGAACGAGGCGTTGCATGCCGGGGGACCGGGATCATAACGCGGACGAAGAGCGCTGGCTGGACATCTCCCGGCCGGCAAAGCCACGGCAAACGGATGCGTCGCCGCCGGCCTCCACCCCGCAGTCCGAAACGGTCGTCCGCAATCCGTACGCGAGTGCGACGCCGGCTCCCGCGGCTTCCGGTTCTGTAGGCCCGCGGGACGCGCGGGTGAATCAACTCGCGATTGTCTACATTGTGATGCAGATCATCGGTTCGGCTCTGGCCGGTTTGATTCTCTACGTCGGCATGATCAACGAGAACGCGTCCACGTCGGAGTTCGTGGCGATCGGCATTGTCGGCGGCCTGCTGCAATTACCCGGTATCGCCGGCATCGTCGGTCTCATGCGTCGCCGCGTCTGGGCTCGTTACTTTATGATTGTCTGGGGTGTCCTGTGGATGGCCGGTTTTATGCCGATCGGCCTTTTGATCGGCGGCTATACGATCTGGTTGTTGACGCGACCGGAGATTGCGGCGGAGTTTTCGTAACGGTTCTGTGGTAGATTGCAGCGTTTTACCGCAGAGGCGCAAAGATTCTGCTGTGGTATCGTTCGTTCATCAGTTTGAGCGCCGACGATCCGGTCCGGGATGCGAGTGTGTTCTCGAAAAATCGCGACCACCGCCGCATGATCGCCAATACTAACTTGCGAAAGGTAAGCGTTAGGGCTGCGCAGGGTGCCGCGCAGCGGCAGTCCGGAGCGCGAAATCCGTTTGGAGTGCCGCTCTATGCATATGCGGGCTCGATATGATCATTTTCTCAACGATCACTCCCCATCCGCCGCATAAATCTTCTCAATCTTTCGCGCGATGCCGCTGACCACGCGCTCTTCCAGTTCGTCTCGCGGCACCCAGGCCCATTCGCACTGCTCGCCCGCCGCCGCGCTTAACTTCCGCAAAGCCGTTAGTACCGGTCCTGGCGCCGTGTCGATCACACCATCCCACACCCGGCCCTCTATGCGATGATGGGTGATCGTATGTTTGAATCCCTTCGATAACGCGCGCAATTCCCGCAACTCCACTATCTCCGCAAACGGTCGACCCCGCCCGCGCAATCCCACGGCCGCCGAAGGTTCGAAGTACACCCCGTCGCCGCCGAACCGGTACGGAAAGAACCACAGGTTCCGGAAAAAACGCGACTCCGGTTCGCGCAGAATCAACAACCGTTCGCGCTTGCGATCGTGCATGAGATAGACGTCCAGAAGCAGGTCCACCACTTCGGCCTTAACTTTCTTTCGTGGAATCTTAGCGGCCAGCTCCGGCCCGCCGCGCGCGAACGTCACACACGTCTCCCGCAGCGGACACGCGTCGCAGTTCGGCCGCCCGGGAATGCAGACCGTCGCGCCGAGTTCCATCATGGCCTGGTTGTGATCGCCGGGTGAAGCCTCGCCGCGCCGGTCCATGGCCTGCCGGGCCAGTTCACGCAGTTCTTTTTCCCCGGCCTCCGGCAGATGCAACAACCGTGAGAGGACGCGCTTTACGTTGCCGTCGAAGGCCGCATGGGGTTCATCGTAGGCGATACTCAGCACCGCCGCCGCCGTGTACGGGCCCACGCCCTTGAGTCTTAACGCCGATGCGAGGTCCCGCGGGAAGACACCGTCGTGTTCGTGCATGACCTGCTGCGCGCCCAGACGCAGATTGCGCGCGCGACTGTAGTACCCCAACCCACGCCAGGCCGCGAGCACGTCCTCTTCTTTCGATGCGGCCAGGCTCGGTAGATCGGGAAAGCGCGCGGTGAATTCCTCGTAGCGCGGTAACATCGCCGCAACGCGAGTTTGTTGCAGCATGACCTCGGACACCCAGATCGCATACGGATCTTTCGTGCGACGGAACGGTAGATCGCGATGGTGTTTACGATACCAGGACAGCAGCGGGGCCAGGGATGATTCACTCAGCGTGTTTCGCGCGGGCATATTCGATGTTACGTTTCCATTGTTCCAGTTTCACGCGACGAAAGGCACTCCCGCGGCTCAGGGCTTCCCACTCGTCCGCATGGTTCAACTCAGCGTCTCGCATGAGTCGCGCGGTCTCTGCGCGCAGTACGAAGGCCCGCTCCTGCGTCTGCAAATCCCGCGCGCGGCGATTGCGATTGTACGGGCACACCTCCTGGCAGATGTCGCAGCCGAAGGCCCAGTTCTCGAAGTCCGGCGAACGAGCGGCGTTTTCCGGGCCGAGGTGTTCGTCTTCGCCGGGCGATCCCGTCGCGCTCTCGATCGTAACATACGAAATACAACGCCGGGCATCCATTCGATACGGTGTGAGCGCGTCGGTAGGACACGCATCGATGCACAGCGTGCAGCTTCCGCAAAGATCGTTTACAGGTACGCCCGGGCTGCATCTCCGGTTCAGTAAGAGTACGCTCAGGAAAAAATAAGAACCGAGCTCCGGATGAATCAAATTCGTGTGTTTGCCCTGCCAGCCCAGACCGGCCTCCCGGGCGAGTACTTTCTCCGGCACCGGTGCCGAATCCACCACGATGCGTCCGTCGAGGTCCCCGTCCAGTTCCTGAAGGGCGGCGAGCAGGCGCGTACCTTTCTTGCGCAGAACTTTATGATAGTCGCGTCCGCCGGCGTAGCGCGCTAACTTAACTTTTGCGGAACTCAGCGCGCGTTCGTGTTCCTGATCCCGATAGTAGACGGCAAGGACCAATGCCGTGGCGGCCCCGGGAAAAAGCTGCGCCGGGTCCTCCCGCAAATGCAGATGGCGTTCAAACCAGGTCATACTGCCGTGCCGGCCCGCGTCTACAAAAGCGCGCAGGTTCTCGCGATCTCCGTCGGGAATGCGCAGGGACGCGAAGCCGGCCAGGTCGTAGCCGTGTTCCAGCGCGACGCGTCGCGCCGCATCTTCGAAGGGTTCCGGCGTCATACAATGCAAGCGGGTGTGAAAAAGGATCAGGCGTTAGCCGGAGTCGGGTGCTCTTCGGCGAAGCGTGCGAGTTGCCGGCGCACCTCGTCCGGAATGGTAATGAACTGCACGCCGGTTTCGTAAAGTTTGCGCCCGTCTTCCATGGAACGACACCACTTCACGGTTCCCTGACAGCTCACGCGAATGCCCGGCTCGCTGAGATAAAAATCCAGGCTGATCAACTCGCCGCGCGCCAGGTCACGATACGCCAGCATGCGCATGCCGTCTTCGCTGATGTCGAGCAACTCCGCCTGGAAGCGCCCGACCTCGGTCCACAGCGTATAGTGCATGGGCGTGTGGATGTCAGTGCGGACGGTGCGGCGCACCCGACGACGTTCGAAGCTTGCGGGCTTGTCCAGGAAAACCTCACCGCGCGCGCCGATGCGATTGACGACGGTAACCGCTTCGAAGGCGAACCGATCGAGGACGAACTCCAGCACGACGCGTCGCCCGGGCTCGAAATTTTCCTGGGCGGTGTCGGAGGTCTCGAACCGCAGGAAGCGGCTGTCAATGTCGCTCAGCCGTACGGTAAAGCGCGGCTCCCCCGGCAGATCCTGGAGCGTCAGGTTCGCAAAGAAGTCACCGGGTTCGGGCATAACGAAAGCAGGCTGGAAAAGGCGAATATCGACAAGAAAATTTCCGCGACGCGCAGGAAAAGACCGACACCCGACCGGCGACGACGGTGCAGGTAGTATCAGCGATATTATTGATATGCCTACCTGTTGCGCTACGAAGGATTCATGGCCGGAAGCTCCGCGGCGATCTCAAGCAAGCGCGATTGGTACCGCGTAAGCCCGGCCGGCCGCGCGGCCGGGTGTCGCGCCAGGTATTGAAAATCGGAGCGGTTCGGGTAAAACTGGCGGCGGCGCGTGAAGCCTTCCGGGCGCTGCCGGAGCAACTCATCTTCCAACGGCTGGAAGGTCAACGCATCGAGCTCGTACTCCGGCTCCGGCAAATCGGGAACCAGGTTCGGGTCCGCGCCCAACCAACGACAGAAATTCCGCGCCAGGACGACACTGCCTCCGGCCCGGGCGCTGTAGTGGTAACCGGCGACGTGGGGCGTGACGAGGCGTGGGCCTTCCAGCCAGGCCGGCGGCGGCGGCTCCTCCGGAAAGACGTCCATAACGCATTTGCGACGTGCGCAACAAAATTCGTAAGCTTCCGCTGAGAAGATCTTACCGCGGGCCGTGTTAATGACGGCGGTGTGAGCGGGGACGTTCGCCAGGTATGCTTCATCCACCATGCGCAGCGTAGCATGCGGGTCGATTTTCGTGAGCGGGACGTGAAAGCTGATCACGTCCGCGCCGGCCGCGGCGGCACTCGCGTCTGCGGCCCCGCCGGGAACGTACGGGTCATAGTAACGATAGCGCACTCCCAGTGCTTCGAGGTACGCGCTCAGTCGCCGGCCGATGCGACCGTAGCCGATGATCGCCATACACCAGTCGCTCTCATGGAGTCGTTCAGGCTTCAGCAACACCGGTAAAGCCGCGAGAACATACTGGGCCACCGAGTCGGCATTCATTCCGGGCGTGTGCAGAAACGGAACACCGCAGCCTGCCAGGGCCTCAAGGTCCACGTGATCCGTACCGGTGGACACCGAAGCGAAGGCACCGATGCGGCCGTTCAGATCGCCGAAGACGTCCGCACGAATGGGAACGGAGGTGGGCAGAACCAGAAGCGCCGGTTCCCGGCTCAGCCAGGCGGCGGCCTGCTCGCGCAACGCTTCACCGGAACGTGCGGCGAGATCATAGCTTTCGTAACGCAGGCCGAGACGTCGGCACAGCGGTTCCCACACGTCGAGGGCGGCGGGCAGACCGGCAGGCAGTAAGATGGGACGGCCGGAACCGCTGAGCTGCGACGGAGAGAGGGCTTCGATCTGAAAGGCGCGTCCGGTACTCAGAGCCGCAGCGAAGCGCAGGCGGATGACGATGACAACCGGTTTTTCGCGATTGCGTTTTCAGTCCGGGCTGCGAAACGTACCGTCTACATGACACATCGCTCCCGCCACGAACGCGGCCAGGCCCGATTGCGTCTCCGGCTCGAACGACTGAACCGGCGACTGACCCTGCTCTCCACGCTCCGCTTGCTTGCCTTTGCAGCCACCTTCGTGATTCCAGGCGTGCTCTTGTATGCCGGCAACATCCTGGCGCCGACCTGGTCCGTGCTCACCGGCCTGCCCGGCCTGGTTGGTTTTGCAATCTCGCTCTACTTCTACGGCCGCGTGCGGCGTGAACGCGAACTCGCGCTTGGACAAATTGACCTGTACGCCGGCGATGCCACGCGCTGCGAGAACGACTGGTGGGAACAACTGCCTCCAGCTCCGCCGCCCGAGGATCTCGACCGGGAACACGCCTACGCGGACGACCTGAATCTCTTCGGTCGCTTCTCCATCTTCCAGTTTCTGGATCGCACCACGACCCCCGGCGGTCGCCGACGTCTGTCCAATCTCCTCACCGGCCAGCCGGACGCGAGCGCTCTGGATCCCGCGGCCTGGCAGGAACGCGGGGCGGCCGTGCGCGAACTCTGTGATCGGCGGCTGTTTCGGTTTCGCTTTCGTCGCCGCGGTCGTTCCATCGCCGCGATGCCGGGCTTCCACAAACTCTTTGACCTGGCCTGGATCGAACACATCCGCAATCTGCCCGACGCTCCGGCAGGCCTGGTCTCGCTCTGGGCCGCGCGCATCTTACCGCCGTTGACCCTGGCCGCGTACATCGGCCACGAGATGCACTGGAGCCCGGCCTATCATTATCTCACACTCCCTGTCCAAATTTTACTGTTCATCTGGATGCACTATCGCCATCGCAAAACGGCGCAGGCCCACGGGCCGGTGGCGGACCAACTGGCCGGCTTCGATCGTTTGTTCGCGTCCACGGCCGGCTTTCGTATGATTGCGCCGTACCTCCGGGCCCTGAGCGTTTTCGAAGAACGGCCGGCGCGGGAAATCCGTCGCCTGGCGAGTCTCGCGGGTTACTTCGACTTTCGCCGCAATCCCCTGCTGCACGGACTCGCCGGCATCTTTTTGTTGTACGAGGGCCATGTGGTCCACGCCCTGGCGCAGTGGCAAAAACGTTGCCGCCACGACTTCGCCGGCTGGTTCGAGGACCTGGCGGACCTCGACGCCCTGGCCGCCTTGAGCGCGCTCCGGGATACCGACGCCTCGCTCTGCTTTCCGGAAAACCTGGCGAACGACGGCGACGCCGATCTGCTCATCGAAGCGAAAGACCTGGCGCATCCGCTGCTGCCGGGCAATGAACGCGTGGCGAACGACTTCGCGTTACGGCGGGATCGTAAGATCTGGCTGATTACGGGGTCGAACATGTCCGGCAAGTCGACGTTTCTCCGCACCGTGGGCACGGCGCTCGTGCTGGCCCTGGCCGGCGCTCCCGTGTGCGCGCGGGAGTTTCGCTTTCGGCCGCTGCGGCTCATGACCTCCATGAACCAGCGCGACGATCTCGCCCGCTCGCTCTCGTTGTTTTATGCCGAAGTGAAACGCATCAAGAAAGTTCAGGATGCTTCGCTGCTTACGGGCCCGCCGTCGTTCCTGCTGGTCGACGAGATGCTGCGGGGTACGAACGCCCGGGAACGCTTTCTTGCATCGCGGGGTATCCTGGAACACTTGCGCAAGAGTCCCGCGGCGGCCATGATCGCCACCCACGACCTGGACCTGGTGGAACAGATCGAAGGCGAAACCGGGAACAGTGACACGGCCAGCTATCACTTCGAAGAAATCGTCACCGACAGCGGGATGAGTTTCGACTATACCCTGAAAGACGGACCGGTTCGCAGTTCCAACGCGTTGAAGATCCTGGAAATGGAAGGCATCCAACTGTGAGCACGTCGCACCTGGCCGCCATTGATCTCGGCACGAACTCGTTTCACCTGGTCGTCGTGCGTACGGACGAGCGCGGTAAATTCGAAATCGTGAGCGACGAGAAAGAATCGGTGCGGCTCGGCAGCGGCGGCGGGGACCTGGGCAACATCGCCGAAGACGCCTTTGAGCGCGGCCTCGCGACGCTCACGCGTTTCGCGCGCATTGCCCGGAGTCACGACGCGGAGATTCGGGCCGTGGCCACCTCGGCGCTACGGGAAGCGCGCAACCGCGACGACTTCATTCGGCGCGCCCGGGAAGAAATCGGCCTGGAGATCGAAGTCATTCAAGGGACGGAAGAAGCGCGACTCATTTACCTCGGCGTGCTGCAGGCCATTCCGGTTTATAACAAACGCGTTCTCGTCCTGGACATCGGCGGTGGTTCCACCGAGTTTCTCATCGGCACCGCCGGCCATCCGGAGTACGCCGTATCGCGTAAGCTCGGCGCCATTCGACTCAAAGACCGCTTCTTCGCGAAAGAGCCCTTGAAGGCGAACCTGATCGAAGAGTGCCGTCATTTCGTTCGCGTGCAGCTCTCCGGCGTGTTCGAGGATCTGCGCAACTCCGGCTTCGAAGCGGCGGTGGGTTGTTCGGGCACCATCGAGACTCTTGCGAAGATGGCGATCCTGACCGAAAGTTCCGATGACGATGAGGACCATGAATTCAAAGATCTACACCTGAGCCGCAGCGGTCTGGACCGCGCGGTGGAACGCATCCTGAGCGTGCCCACGCATCGTAAACGGGCGAAGCTGCCCGGCCTCGACGACAAACGCGCGGACATCATCATCGGCGGGGCGCTGCTTTTACAGGAAATATTCGCCGGCCTCGACATCGAGGACATGGCCATCTCTCCATATGCCCTGCGCGAGGGCGTAATCTTTGATTCCGTGGTTCGGCGCACGGAACGGGCCGGTTCCATTCCTGACATCCGCCGTGAATCCGTGAAAGACCTGGCGCAGGCCATGCTGGGGCATGATCCGACGATGCTGCGTTCGGCCTGGCACATTGCGTTTTTGTCGGTCCGCCTCTTCGATGAACTGCGCCTGAAGGATCTCCTCAAAAAAGAAGACTTCGCCGACCCGCGTCACCCTCCTGCTCCGGACGAACCGGTCTTCTCGTTGAACGACAGCTTTCTGCTGGAGTCGGCGGCGGTGTTGCACAACATCGGCATGTTCATCGCGCACTCCGCGCACCACAAGCACAGCTACTACGTCATTCGCAACAGCGATACCCTCCTCGGCTTTACGCGCCTGGAAATCGAGATCATTGCTCTCACGGCCCGCTACCATCGCAAGGCCGCGCCCACCATGAAGCACTCCGAGTTCGCCGCTCTGCCGGTCCTCTGGCAACGCCGGTTAACTTTATTCTCTGCGATATTAAGAATCTGCGTCGGCCTGGAACGCGGGGCGGATCAGTCCGTTCAAAATCTGTCGGTCGAGGAGAACGAGGCCGGTGTGGCGATCGTTCTGGAACCCGTGGGCGAACTCACCGGCCCCCGGGATGTGGCGCTGGAGATCTGGGCGGCCGAAGCACGGAAGCAGGAACTGGAAGACGTCCTGGGGAAAAAGGTGACGGTGCGAATTTGAAAGCAGGCGCGACGCGCCGGGCTTCGGGACGCCGGGAAGCTCAGATCTTCTCTAAAATCACCACGGCCAACGACATGTTGCGACTGTGCGAAAGCGAAATGTGAAAACGATTCGCGCCTTTTTCGTCGGCGATCTCTTTCGCGCGGCCGTGCAGTACAAGCTGCTTTTTGCCGAAGATTTTGCCCGAGACCTCGACGTCCTTCCAGTTCAGCCCCGAACCGCCGGGTAACGACAGGGCTTTGACCAGGGCCTCTTTTACGGCGAAACGCGCGGAGAGATACGGCACCGGGTCCTCGTGAGACAACGAGTACTGGATCTCCTCGTCGGAAAAGATGCGATGCAGAAACCGTTCGCCGTGTTTCTCGAAGACCGCACGGATGCGATCGTTCTCGACGATGTCCGTACCCATGCCCAGAATCACGGCAGGAGATGCTCCTCCAGGCCCTGGCGTTCTTCCGGCGAAATGCGCGGCTCCACTTTTTCGAACTGTAGATCGACGCGCGCCGGAACGACGTTGCGGACTGGAACGTTGCTGCGATTGAGACGGTCGATGATCCGCACGGGGAGATCCTTGATCAAAAAACCCGGCTTCACGGATCGATCACGTTCATCAAAAAACACCGGACAGAATACTCTCGCCTGGAACTGATCCCGGCGCAGCGAATCCGGCGAACCGGTGACGTAGACATCCACGGTCTCCTCGCCGACGACCTTCATGCGCAGGCCGGGAATCTCGTTGCTGCACCGCACCGGCAGTTGTTCGAATTTCACCAGGTCCGGGCGATCAATCCAGTTTTCCGAAAGCACCTGGACCTTCACGTCCACGTCCGAGCCCTGGCCCAGGGCCGGGGCGACGAAGGGCGGCAGGTTCGCCAGCAACAGGCGTGACTTATCGAACTGCGTCTCCACCGAACTTTCGAAAGCAACCTCGGTCGTGGAGATGCGATCCATGGTTGCCAGGGTCGTCAAAGGACCGCGCAGGCGTACGGTCTGCGGGCGCACGGAAACATAACCGATCTGCAGATTGTTCGCCAGGTTCGGGGCGAGGTCGGCGACGACGGGAAGTTCCCGGGTCATGCTTTCGTCCAGGTAGACCGTCACGCGTTTTGTGTACGAGGCGCTGATGTTCTCCGGCGGCTCCGGAATGAGATAGGCCTGGTAGACGTTGGGGCCGGGCTCCGGTTTGGAGTTGCGCAGCAACACCCGGAACGTCGAGGTCTCGAAGTCCATGAGATCTCTGGAACCGCGGAAGCTCACTTCAATGAACGACGGCACGCGCTGCGACAACAAGAGGTTATCCGGGAGCGGCGTCATCTCCACGCGGACGTTGACCCGGCGGGTCACGTTGTAGGAGTACTGAACGTAGCCGAACAAAAAGAGCGCAATGCCCACGCTCGCACTTTTCATTACAAAATTTCTACGAATCCAGCTCATGCTACTAACAATACTTCAGCAATACTTATGCTTTTTTCTTCGGCGGCGGCGTGCCTTCCAACCAGCGGACGTTCTCGACTCCCTGCGCCAGGGACGGATTCGTGTCCGTCAGCAGATACTCGACGAGGGGCATCAGTTCCGGCGGGCGGACCGGTGTTTTCAGTTCGCCGTTGTACATGATGCTGATGCGACCGGTTTCCTCGGACGTCACCAGCACCACGCCGTCGCTTTCCTCGGAAATGCCCATGCCCGCCCGGTGCCGCGCACCGTGGGTCCGCTTCAACGCCCGGGAGTTCGACAGCGGCAGATAACACGAGGCCGCAATCACGCGGTTGCCCTCGATGAACACGGCACCGTCGTGCAGCGGCGTGTCCTTGTGAAAGATCGTCTGCAACAACTCGGCCGAGACCAGGGCGTCCACCCGCACGGCACTGTCGATGATCGGTTCGGGTTTGATGTTCTTTACGATGATGATGATGGACCCCACCCGCGCGGAGGCCATGCTCTTTACGGCCTCGGCGATCGGCACCAGAGGTACATCGGGAACGCGATTCAAGAAACGGAAGACCGGCATTTGACCGATCTCGGCAATGAGGCGGCGCAGTTCCGGCTGGAGCAGAACGATCAGACCGAAGACTAAGTACGAAAAGACGTTCGTAATGATCCACGACAACGTGGCCAGGCTCAGAATGTCGGCGATCCAGTAGACGATGACGATCAGCGCGACGCCGGTGAGTAACTGAAAGGCCCGAGTGCGGTTCAGGAGCAGCAGGACGCGGTACGCCACGAAGGCGACAATCGCAATGTCCACGACGACCCGGGCAAACTCCAGGAAATCGAAACTTTCGAGCAGATCCCACACGATGATTGTACTTACGGCCCGCCGCCGGAGTCGCCGATGCCCAGGACGTCCTTCATGGAGTACTCACCCGGGGCCTTACCGGCCAGGAAGGCGGCGGAACGCAGCGCCCCCGCGGCAAAAATTTTCCGCGACGTCGCGCGATGCACGAGTTCAATGCGTTCCCCGTCGCCGAAGTAATAGACGGTATGCTCGCCGACGACGTCCCCCCCGCGCAGGGCGTGCACGCCGATTTCTTGCGCCGGCCGCGGTTCACCGATGCCCTCGCGGCCGTAGACCACGTCTGCTTCGCTGCGCCCCAGGTTTTCGAGCAGAACTTCTTTCAGGCGCTGCGCCGTACCCGAGGGTGAATCTTTCTTATGATGATGATGGATTTCGGTAACTTCGGTTTCGAAACCAGGCACGGCCTTCGCGGCGACCTCGGTTAAGTGAAAGAGCAGATTCACACCCACGGACATGTTCGGCGAAACCAGGAGCGCCAGGCGATCGGCGAATCCGGAGAGTTGTTCGCGTTGTTCCGGTGTAAAGCCGGTGGTACCGACGATCAGAGCAATGCTCCGCTCCGCGCAGAGCTCGGCCACGCGCAGCGTCGTCTCCGGCGCGGAGAAATCGATGACGGCCCGGGCATTCTCTATAGCCGCGGCCGGGTCCGCGCTCACGGTGACACCGAGTTCGGCCACACCGGCCATGGTTCCCGCGTCCTTGCCGATCCACTCCGAACCGTTGCGTTCCAGGGCCCCGGCCAGGCGCAGCCACGGCTGTTGTTCGAGGCTCTGCTCGGTGGACAGGGCGATGATCGATCGACCCATGCGACCGCCGGCGCCGACCATGGCAAAGGGAACGGCAGTGTCCGTGCCGGACATCAGGCGTCCTCCCCGGTCGCTGTCAGGACGTCGGCGAGCTTCGCACGCACATCGTCCTCAAGCTCGACAAGGGGCAGGCGCACCGCCGAAGAACAGTAGCCGCGAATCGCGGCGGCGGCTTTCACAGGCACGGGATTGGTGTCCCAGAACAGGGCATTCATGAAGTCCAGCAGGCCGTAAAAGATCTCATTGCCTTTGCTGAATTCTTCTTTCAAAAAGTGATTCACCATGCGCACCAGACGGCGCGGGTACAGGTTCGATGCCACCGAGATGACGCCGCGCCCGCCGAGGCCCATGAGCGCGGGGGTGATGTTGTCGTCGCCGGAGAGCATGGCCAGGCGACCGCCGCACATTTTCTGCACGCGTGCCATCTGCCCGGGATTACCGCTGGCCTCTTTCACCGCGGCAATGTTCGGGCTCTGCATGAGCCGCGCCAGGGTTTCCGTTTCCAGGTTCACCGCCGTGCGGCCCTTGATGTTGTACACGACGACGGGGACCGTGCTCACTGCGGCGATGGTGTGAAAGTGACGGTAGAGACCTTCCTGGGACGGCTTGTTGTAGTACGGGTTCACGAGCATGACACCGTCTACGCCGTCCGCGCACGCCGCCTTCGTAAGTTCGATGGCCTCGTTGGTACTGTTGGAACCGGTGCCGGCCACGACCTTCGTGCGCCCTTCCACGAACTCCACCGTCTTGCGGATGAGGTCGCGGTGTTCGTCGTGACTGAGCGTCGGTGACTCGCCGGTCGTGCCGCAGGGAACGATGCCCGCGATGCCGGCTTCCACCTGGCGTTCCACCAACTCACGATACGCGCCGTAGTCGATGCTGCGCCCCTCGTTTTGAAACGGAGTCAGGATGGCCGTGTATACGCCTTCGAAATTCATACGGAGATCTGCTGCAAAAGCATTGATTTTGTCCACAATTTGAGCGCTATGGCATTTCTCACACAAAAATCCCTCGAACGTAATGCCGTTTTCCTTTCAAATCGTCTTTCCCATCCTTGCATTTCTGCTCTCCTTCGCCGCGATCGGCGCTCTGCTTTCCGGTGTGCGCCTGCTCCCGGCCGACGTGCCCAACGAGCGCTCCCTGCACGCCACGCCGGTTCCGCGCGGCGGCGGCATCGTCTTTGCGCTCATCTTTTTACTCGCGCTGGCCTGCGTCTTTGTGCTTGTGCCCGGCAGTCGCACAGCCGGGCTTTACTCGCTGTTCGCCGGCAGCTTTGCCATGTCTTTGCTCGGCTGGCTGGACGATCTGTACACCCTGCCCGCGGTGCATCGTCTGCTCGTGGAGTCGGTGATTGCCGGCATCGTATGCGCCTTCGGCGCTCCGCATCGGGTGGACTTCTTCGGCCTGGTTGAATTCAGCGGCCCGACGGCCCTGGTGTTGCAAACGCTCTGGATTCTAACGTGCATTAACTTTTTTAACTTCATGGACGGCCTGGACGGCCTCGCCACCCAGCAGGCCGTGTTCATCGCCGCGGTGTCCGGCATCGTGCTGGCCCTGGATGCCGGCCGCCTGGAACCAGGCTCAGTGCGCACCGCTTACGAAACGGCGTCTCTCGCGGCCTTCGTCCTGGCCGCGGCGTTGTTGGGTTTTCTCGCGTTCAACTTTCCCCCGGCCCGCATTTTCATGGGCGATGCCGGATCGCACTTTCTCGGCTTCGCGCTGGGGTTTCTGCTGCTGCCCTTTCCGCCGACGGACCTCGTTCCGGACGTCCCCTGGGATGCCCTCGGCGGTTTTGAGTCCGTGCGGTTCAGCGTACTCCGAGCGGATACCGGCGCCGGTTCCGTCGGCCTCGCGTCGGATCAGTTTCTGCTGGCACTGCTCTGGACGCCTTTTCTGCTGGACCCGGCGTTGACGTTACTGCGCCGCCTGCGTCGGCGCAAAAACATTCTGCGCCCGCATCGTGAGCACGTGTACCAATTGCTCGTACGCTTCGCAGACGGCTGGACGCGCGCCAGGGTCAATGCGTTGTATCTCGCGGTAAACTTCGCCATGCTCGGGCCGGTGATTTTGAAAGTACTGGGTTATTCGAATGCGCAGGTGTGGTTGAGTGCCCTACCGCCGGTGCTGGTTCTGGTGATTGCGCATTCCATGATCGGTAATGCGCTGGGACCGAAGCGCAGCGAGCCGGAAGAAACGTAAGGTTCTTAGACTCTTGCGTTAGCGCGGGCCGGTACCGCAGCGAAATGAGGGAAACTTATTCCGTCGGCGGGTTTTGCAACCACTCCGGAATTTCCAGTTTTTCGGGCAATGCGTTCTGCAACGCCTCCCCGACACCCGCGCTCATATCCCATCCCAGGAAATACGCGAGAAACCAGAAACACCAGAAGAAGAGCGTAACCAACACCAGGTTCCGCAAGAACACCAGGGCCTCCTCGGCCGTGCGGTTGCGGTGAATCGCAATCAACGCGAACGGCCAGAAGAGCACTAACAATAACGGAAACAAAGTTACGACGGCACTCAGAAAACGCGGAAGCTCGGTGCCCCAGTCCTCGATGTAACGCGGCAGGGCCGCGTCGAAGAGTTCGCGGGAAAAGTAGATCCCGTAAAAGACGAACACCAGCACGGCACTGATCTTCCAGGCGAGCGGGATCGTGCGGCGAAACAGCAGGAGGACCAGGCCGACCAGCCACAGCAAGAACAGCGGTAGTATGATGTGATCCAGCTCCATGTTCACTCAATGCATCGCGATCAGGTGGCGGTCAGCTCTCCGCTCAGCGCCGCACGGATGGCCGCGCGCAGACTGCCGGCGTCCGGCTTCGACGCCCGGCTCGCGGCCAGGTCGAAGGCCGTGCCGTGATCGGGACTCGTGCGTACGATGGGCAGGCCGATCGTCGCGTTGACCCCGTACGCGCCCTCGAAGGCCTTGAACGGAATGAGCCCCTGGTCATGATAGCAACTGAAAATCAGCCGGTACCGCCTCCGCACGGATTCCATAAATAGAGTATCGGCCGGCTTCGGCCCTTCCAGCGGAAATCCGCGCTGCCGCAAATCCTCGCAGAAGTCGTTCAGGAAGTCGAGTTCTTCCCGGCCGATCGTCCCGCCGTCGCCGCAGTGCGGATTCAGTCCGCACATGGCCCAGCGTGCCCCGCCGTACTCCGGCAGACGTTGGAGTTGCTGCAACAGTTCCAGAAAGGCCGGCTCTGCCAGGCGTTGCCGGAGCGCGGCGGGTACTTCATCGACGGCGATGTGCACCGTAATCGGCACCACGGAAAACTCCCGGCCGTGCATGAGCATGAGCACGTTGCTCTGAAAGCGCTCCGCCAGATACTCCGTGTGGCCGCGGAAGTCCGGCCGCAGGGACTTCGCCACCCACTCCTTCGAAAGTGGCAGGGTTACCAGACCGGAGCAGCCGTGCTCCAGGGCAAAATCACAGGCCAGCTTCAACGCGGCGAAGGACAAGGCACCGGTATGCGGCCCGGGCCGACCGGCGGTGATGGGAGCGGCTTCGCGAAAGTCGGGAAACGCCCGTGCCAGGTGCGCGTCCACATCGACAATCTCAAAGTCCCGGCCCATCTGAAGGCCGAATCCTTTCGCGTGATGGACGACTTCATCCGCATGACCGGCCGTGTCGTAGTAAACGATTTTGCGACCGGCGTTGCGCCAGTCCTGGACACTATCGAGGAGGATCTCCGGACCAATGCCGGCGGGGTCCCCGCCGGTGATCAGGAGGGGCTTCAGGACGCCTTCTGGCGCGATCCGAACAGTTTTTCGAGGGACAGGTTATCGCGGCCGTACTCGCTTTCGATGTACTGGCGCGCGGAGTGCTTGAGGTCGTGGCTGATCATGCAACGGCCCTCGAGGATGACGCCGTTCTGGATGATGAGCTCCGGCGTGCTGATGTCGCCGAGGATGCGCGCCGTGGGCAGCAACATGACCCGGTTCCGGGCCGTGATGTTCCCGACGATGATGCCTTCGACGATGACCGAGGCCGCCGTAACGTTGGTGCGGACCCGGCCGGTAACGCCGATGTAGAGCTGGTCGGCCTGGAGGGACTTGCCCTCGAACTTGCCGTCGATCTTGAGCGAACCGTTGATGAAGAAGCGGCCGCTGAAGTAGGAGTTCTCGCCGATGGTGGAGTTGGTGACTTCCGATGCTGCTTTTACAAGTGCCATGTGTGGATGATTCCGAATTTTCCAGTAGTGCTACAGTACCAGACTTTCGGCCTCCGTCGCAGCGGGGAAGGATTTTATTGTCTCGTAGCGGTCACTTTTAGTGCAGATCGCCGAAGAAGTGCGTCGTGCCCTCACCGAGCAATTCCCCGTCCGCCAGGGACGGAGACAGGTCCAGAGAAGACGCAAGATCGGCGTCATAAAACAGGTAGAGCGAGCCTTGCTGGGCGCCGGCGCCGGCATCACGCCGGGGGGCGGATAGAAAGAGTTCCGGATGGCGATTGCCGTTCCAGTCGCCCAGGCGCAGGTCGCTTCCGAACGAATGAGCGCTGCTTTCGCCGGTGGCAATGACCGACTCCGACTCCGGGACCGACGCCGCCCAGGAACTACGCCCGGAAAAGACATACACCCGTCCCTGGAGGGAATTGAAGCCCTGGGCAAGCAGAATCAGTTCCGGCAATCCGTCGGCGTTCAGATCGGCGACCCGCGCCCCGGCAGTGTTGGCCGCCAGGACCTCGGTATCGTTCGCCGTATCCACGGTGGAAGTGAAGCCGCCCGCGTTTCCGAAGAAGATCCGATACGAGGCATTTCCCTGAAATAAGAGATCCGTGTAGCCGTCCGCATTCAGGTCGGCCGCGCGCGGGTGCGCGCCGAACTCGTTGCCGGGGGACGTGCCCGTAAAGATCACGTCGGCGATGGCCGCAGAACCGCTCGCCAGACCGCCCGGGCTTCCGTAGTGCACGTAGCTACGCCCGGTAAAGACGCCCGCGGGATAGCCCAGGGCGTTGGCGATGACGTCGGCGTAACCGTCCGCGTTGACGTCCGCCACGAAGAGGTCGTCGGCCAGTTCCTCGAGCCCCGCCTCTCCCTGCACGGTCGTATCCGCACTGCTGATATCACCATCCGCCAGTGGAGCGGCGGAACCGTGAAAAACGAACCACCCACCCCGATCACTCAGATAACCCGAAGCACCGACGACGATGTCGGCGTAGCCGTCGCCGTTGACGTCGCCGGTGTACAGCAACTGGCCGAGCGCGGTACTCGCCGTGCCGCGCAAGGTCGCGTCGGCATCCGCCGGGCTCGTCGCGGAGATACCGTTCGCGCTGCCGTAGTAAACGTAAATAGCCCCACTGCCCGGGGCGGGCACGGCGGCCCCGGATGCACCCACAAACAAATCCGCGTAGCCGTCGCCGTTCAGATCACCGGTATTGAAGCCGGACCCGAGACTTTCATTCGTCGCGGTACCGGTGATGATGACGTCGGCCGCGGCCGGCGAGGTGGATTCGATACGTGAACCGTCACTGCGTCCGTAATAGAGATAGAGCCGTCCCGCATTGCTCACGCCGGAGTCGTAGGTCGTGGCAGCAACGAGCAACTCCGCGAAACCGTCTCCGTTTATATCCCGATTGCGACCGATGGTAATCGTCGTCTCGACGCTGCTTGAGGGAGCGGCATAGATCGAGTTCACCCGCACGGTGACGCGGTGTTCCGTTCCTTCTCCGTAGCCCGCCGTCGTCGGCAGACGATAGCGCCACGTCGTCGTTCCTTCGGCCGGTTGAAATTCACCGTCGTTCAATGCAACCTCTACACCCAGGACCGGCGTGGATGCCTCCGCCGTTCCGATCAGGTACGCCGATTCCACGATGCCGGTGGTCTGCCGATTCGTGAACACGACCGCGGCTTCCGGCCGGCCCCAGAAGAATAGCGCCGCCGGATTGCAGGCAACGTCGGCCGTTGCGCAGGGAGGCTCCGCCATATCGCCGGCGCAGTGACCCGAAAAGCCGATCGCGCCGAGAACGAGGAGGAGCAGGGTTAATAGTTTATTGTTAGAAGTTAGGGAACGAAGTTGTCTCTGCATGAAAAAGAATCGCTACGGATACTTTTTCACTGAGCGGAATCAATGCAAGTATGTTGCGATCTCGCGACCCGCTCAGCCCGGCCGGAGGGGGCTGCGGTCGGCCTTGAGCGTCGGCATGTTCAGTTCTTCGATGGCCTCTTCTACAAACTGCGCGAACTCGCGAATACCCTCGCTCACCGGCCGGCCTTCCAGGACCGTGGCGTCCTCGTACTTCGAGTTGAACTTGATGGGCTCGTTCTTGTTGGTGACGATGCCGCCGCCGCGTTCCAGGTCTTCGGTAAGCGAGCGCAGAAATTCGCGCAACTTCTTGAGCATTTCGCTGGAGTCGAAAATGAAGGCGCGGGTCTGGCGGTTCTTCATTTTCAGAAGCTGCTCGCGGAAGTCCTGCTTCTCCGCACCGGAGTACTCCTCAATGGTTTCCAGGAGGACCTTCATGTTCCGGATGACGTTTTCGAGCTGGGTCCGCAGGGAGTCGCGCTCCGAGGCCCGGGAGAAATCGAGGCGACAGTGCTGCTCGGCAATGGCCGGCCAGTACTCGTTTTGAATGGTGCGAAAGACCGTGGCGAGAAAGTTTACGTCCGGGTCCGTGCTGTGCGGGGTGGCCTTGCTCACCGGAAATTTGTCGAGCACGCGATGACCGCTTCCGCCGCCGGAAGGCGCGGCGCTGCGGGCCGCCGGAGCCGCGGCCGCCGGGGCGCTGACTCCGAGTTCTTCAACGACCTGGTCGGCGCTCATCTTCGTGGCGTCGAGGCCGGGGACCATTTGGGTGAGGCGGGCGCGCTGTTTCGCCAGTTCCTTCTGCACCCGGGCCTTTTGCTCTTCGCTCGGAGAGGTGCGGATGATTCCCTCCATTTGTTTGAGGTACTTTACGACCTTTTCGACTTCCGCGCGTTGCTGATCGGTAAGATTGTACGCCACGGCGTGAAAATCAGGTGTGTACTGCTATTCAGCAAGTCTTTTTTACCACGGCCTGGCGGGCCGCCGATCGCTCATTCGCGGATGGAGAAACCGAATTGCTCGTTGTTCTCGGCACCCTGGATGATCAGGTCGTTGACCGTCCGACTGACCGTACCGCTCAGACGGGTGTCCGTGTTTTCGTAGAGCACGGTGGCCATCCCGAAATCCGTGCCGGGGCCGTCCGCGGTGGGGCTGCTGAAGACGATCTCGGTCAATGTCCCATCCCCGTTGAGATCCTGGCGGAGCAACGGGGCCCCGAAGCCCTCGTTTGCCTCGGCCCCCTGCACGCGCACGAAGCCCTGGGTCACCAGAAGCGTGGAACCGGAAGTGAGCGCCGCACCGGTGAAGGCGTAGGCCTCGCCCCGCCCGGTCCCCCCGCCCGCGGACTGGGCCGCCGTGATCCAGAGGTCCGGGTAATCGTCGCCGTTGATGTCCTCGCGCACGGCCAGGAGGTCACCGCTGCGATCGTTGTCGGCCTCACCCCGGATGGTCACGTCGGCGTTCGTGCGAAACTTTGTTCCGCCGAACGGCGGAAAGTAGATGTGAGTTTCGCCGCGCTGGGTTCCTCCGCCGCCGGCCTGTACGGAACTGGCGGCGATTTCGATGAGGCCGTCGTTGTTCAGGTCCCCGTGGGCGATGAATGACGGAAAGGCCTCGTTGGAGACCGTGCCGCGGTAGACGGCAAAGGCCTGGTCCGCTGTGATCAGGCTGCCGTTCGTGAACGGCCCGGCATACAGCCGCAGGGCGCCGGCATCGGATTGGCCGTTGGCCGTGTCGTCCTCACGGTTCGCCGCGACAATGAGATCGTTGATGCCGTCGTTGGTGATGTCGGCCACGTTCTGGCGAAACCCGAAGAAACTACCGGACACCGCTCCCTCGAACTGTATGTTTGAGTCGGCCTCGGTGAGACTGCCGGTGCTGATGTTGCTGCTGCCGAGATAGACGTAGATCATTCCCGAGTTGGTTACGTTGGGTCCGTTGGCGCCGAAGGCTCCGACGCTCAGGTCCGCCACCGTATCGTTGTTCAGGTCGCCGATGGTCATGGAGTTGCCCAGGCTCGCGTTGTCGGTGGTGTGGGTGAGGATCATGTCCGCGTCCGAGGCCAGAAGCGTTGCCGGCCAGGAGCTCCGCCCGAAGAAGACATACACAAAGCCGCGACTCGTGCCGGCGCCGTTGGCCGTAAAGGCGCTGAAGGCGAGATCGTCCAGGCCGTCCGCGTTGATGTCTCCCACGGCCTGGATGATCCCGAACTGCCCGCTGTTCTCGACACCCGTGATTTTAACGTCGGCGGTGTCGTTCTGAATGCTTCCCGTAGCGCTGAGGGGACCGAAGTAGATGTAGATCCGCCCGCGATCGGTACCGCCGCCATCGTAACCAAATCCACCGATCATCAGGTCTTCGTTGCCGTCGTTGTTGAAATCCGCCTTGATGGTCGGCGGCGTTTCGGGCGGGGTATAAAAGAGATAGGCGAGCCAGGCAGTACCGCAATAGGGATCCCGGGCATCGCATTCTGTTTCCACGGTCAGGCAGGCCGGCATCGTCGACAGGACAGCGCCGGCCAGGATCGCGAGAAATGTTTGGTGAATGGTATGTCCCCGATTCATGGGACATGGTTTATCCGATCGCGTTTCTTGCCAGAAAAAACGAGGTTTGCCTCGATGCACCTGCGCCCTGCCCGGCTACTGAAACTCCGTCGCCCAAATGGTTGACCCGATCCCGCCGTCACGGCTTGTTTCCTCATGCCCTCTACGTACGACTTCATCATCGTCGGCGGCGGCTCGGCCGGCTGCGTGCTGGCCAACCGTCTGTCGGCCAATGCCGATCAATCCGTGCTCATGCTCGAAGCCGGCCGCCCGGATTACTGGTGGGACCTGTTCATCCACATGCCCGCCGCGCTCACGATTCCCATCGGCAACAAACACTACGACTGGATGTACGAATCGGAGCCGGAACCGTTCATGGACGGCCGTCGCGTCTATCACGCCCGCGGCAAGGTCCTCGGCGGTTCGTCGTCCATCAACGGCATGATCTTCCAGCGCGGCAATCCCCGGGACTTCGAAAAATGGAGTAAGTTGCCGGGCCTCGGGAACTGGGACTACGCCCACTGCCTGCCGTACTTCAAGCGCATGGAAGAGTGCACGGCCGAACGCGACGGTATTTTGGGCGGCGGCGGGCGCAGCGCAGAGTTTCGCGGCACCGACGGACCGCTGTGGCTCGAACGCGGGCCGGGTGTGAATCCGCTCTTCGCCGCGTTCTTACAGGCGGCCGAACAGGCCGGCTACCCGCTCACCGACGACGTCAACGGTTTTCAGCAGGAGGGCTTCGCGTTGTTTGATCGGAACGTGCGCAAGGGCCGGCGGTGGTCCGCGGCGCGGGCGTACTATCATCCTGTCAAACATCGCAAGAACTTAACGTTGCGCAGTCGTGTATTAACGTCGCGCATCATTTTCGAAGAAGGCGGTAGTCGACCCCGGGCCGTGGGTGTGGAGTTTTTTCGCGGGCGTAAACGTGAAGTCGTCTACGGAAAAGAAATCATTCTGTGCGCCGGGGCCTTCAACTCGCCGCAGTTGCTGCAACTTTCCGGCGTGGGCCCGGCCGAACATCTCAAGGCCGCCGGCGTGAACGACGTGCGCCTGGACCTGAAGGGCGTCGGTGAGAATCTGATGGACCACCTGGAAGTCTACGTACAGTACGCGTGCAAGAAGCCGGTGTCGATGAACCCGGCGCTGAAATGGTGGCGCAAACCGTTCATTGGAGCGCAGTGGTTGTTTCGTACCGGCCCGGCCGCGACGAATCACTTTGAGGCCGGCGGCTTCATCAAGAGCAATGCGAACGAGGCCTATCCGAACCTCATGTTTCACTTTTTGCCCCTGGCGATTCGCTATGACGGCTCGTCGCCGGCCGGCGGTCACGGTTACCAGGTGCACGTCGGTCCGATGTTTTCGGACGCCCGCGGCCACGTGCGCATTCAATCGACGGATCCGCGCGTGCATCCGAAGTGTTTGTTTAATTATCTCAGTACGGAACAGGATCGTCGGGAATGGAAGGAAGCCGTGGACCGCGCCCGCGACATCCTGAATCAGCCGGCCATGGCCGAGTTCAACGGCGGCGAGATCTCTCCGGGCCCCGGCGTAAGTTCGAACGAGGAGATCTTAGCGTGGGTTGCGAAGGACGCGGAAACCGCGCTCCATCCTTCGGGTACCTGCAAGATGGGGACGGACGAATGGGCCGTCACCGATCCGGAAGGCCTGCGCGTGCACGGCACGGAGGGCCTGCGCGTCGTGGACGCTTCGATCATGCCGATCATTACGAACGGTAACATCTACGCGCCGACGGTTATGATGGCCGAGAAGGCCGCGGACGCGATCCTGGGGAACACGCCGCTGCCGGCGGAAGACGTGACGTGGGGCTGACGCTCCCTTACTTCGGCGACTTGCGGTGAATGACCTCGGGGCCGATCTCATCGTATTCGTCCGGCGTGATCATCGTTTCGGCGAACGTGGAATCGGCCGCCATGCCGGACGTCATGGACCAACTCGTAAAGTGCGGGCTCATGAAGAATCCGGCGACACCGAAGGTTTCGAAGAACAACTGCGTGGTTGCTTCGCGGGCTTCGTCCGTACTATTCGCGGCCTCGTTTAGAACCACGGCGACCTCGTCCGGTTCTACCTGAAGTTTGCTCGATAGAATGTGTTGCACGAGCGCTTCGAAGGCGTTCCGGTCGCTGATCGTATTACCACCGGGTTCCAGGGCGTAAGTAATTTTTAATGTAGCTTTGCGTTCGAGGGCTTCGTTGCCGTAATAGGTTTTTGTACCGCCCATGCCGATCATCGGTCCCGGACTCGCGCTTGTGCCGATCACGGCCGGCATGCTGAACCGCGGCGCGGATTCGCCGGCCAGACCGGCTTCGATGTTGCCGTCTTTGAGATGCAGGACGACCGTTTGTTCGGGACCGCCGGCGGACAGAGGCAGCGCGAAAACGGCGAGCACAATGCAGAGTAGTAATCGATACGACAGGTAATTCATGTAAAAAATCTCCAGGCAATCTATGCAAAATTTAGACGATGATCCGCCCGATTTTGTTCACCCGGCCCATTCCTCGCGCTCTTGTTCCAGGGGAACAAACTCCGGTTTCAGGAAATAGGCTGAAGTAGTGTCTTCCATTAACAGGCGTAGAAATTCACCTACGGACCGTGCAATGAACACACGGTCCTCCGGAGTCCGTTCCAGTACAACTTCGAAACCGTAATCATCTACGGCGATCCAGGCGCCGTCCTGCATTTTGCCGAAGGCGATGCCTCGCATATCCGAATAGTCGACACCACCGTCCGTACGATGCTCCACCGTCGCCAGCGGTTCCAGATCCTGCACCGGCAAAAACTCGAACTGCCATTGCGGGAAACGAATGCCGTCACATTTATGATACAACGCATTCAGCTCCGCGGGAACGTCGCCCAGTAAAAACGAAACGGTACCGTGCAACGCTTCGGACACCGCGCCGGCCGGCTTTGGCGGTCGCGGGCTGCCGTACAGCATCAGCTCATCGATGAATTGTAAGGCCGTGCGTACTTCGCGGACGGCCCATCCGGGCTTCGGCTTCAGGGCGAGGCCTTCCTGATGCACACCCGCGACTCCGCCCACGAATTCCATGCGTTTTGATACGAGGCGGTCCCTGTACTGAAACGGAACGAAGGAGAGGCCGGAAGGCAAAGAATCAGCGCTCAATCCCGGTCCCAGATCGTAACTTGCATCTTCCCAGTCTTCGTCCGTAACGCCCAGGATCGGATTGGGAATCGTAAACCGTCCGGTAACATAGTTGCGCACATACGGAAAGAGATGCGCGATCCAACCGTTCATCAACTCTTCGCCGTAAGCATCCCTGAGTTTGTAGATGCGTCGCCAGTGGTCCAGGTCAATGTCACCGGAACGCGCGCGCACAAACTGATCGCACACCGGAACCAGATACTCCAGCCACCATGCACAGTCATAATCGTGCAGGTACTCCACTTTGGCTCGCAAACGTTGCCAGTCGGCCGGAGTACCTTCCAGTGTGATTTCCGGAATACCGCAGACACAAACAGAGCGATAGTTGTAAAACGGCTGAAAGACATCCATCATGACCAGGCGACTGACCAAAAGCTCCAGCGGGCCGGAGGTACTGAAGTCGGCCTCCAGCCATTGAAAAGACTTCGGAGCGCGCGCCTCGATTTCCTCTGCAAACATGGGAAACATAAGCTGCCAGGGATTTTCCGGAGCGCCGTCGACAAAACCTTCGACTTCGATCGTAATGTCTTTCGTGCCTTCATGTGAGACCAGGCGATCTCGCAGATGCTCCGCATGATTGTGCACGTGATTTGCCAGGCCCTGGGCGATCGTAATCCAGATCGCATCCGGCGTGAGAATGAGCGGGCGATGCTCGCTGAAGGCAAGATGCACGGCACCGACTAATGGATGACCGGGCGCTCGCACCACGTTATCGGTATAACTGTAACATGCCTCCAGGGGAGCCGCTTCCTCTTCCGGATAGCTGTACGGCCCGTGATCCACACTGTCGATGGTGCCGGCCATGTAGTCGTAGATCTTGCACTCGGGCAGCGGCTCTCGCGCCGGTTCAACATCGTCCACCGGAAACGTGATGTATTGTTCGTTCTTGCGTATGTTCATGATAGAGGACGGATCAGCGACGATGGCAGTCTTCCGATTCGCTGTCCATCTAAATCATCCGGCGGGAACGTCCTTGCTCTTTTCGTGATGACCGGGAAAACTCGCCGTTATGCATCGCATCTTACTTGTTTTAAGTATGCTTTTTTGAGTGACGGAGCCGGATCACAACGCCGACTCCACCGCCCGAATTCCCTGCTTCGCTTCGCCTTCCGCGTCATGCAACGCATCTTTTAGAAGATCGTCCAGCGTGGCTTCAATGACGCCGAACAACGGCGCGTGCGGATTGTAACCGACTTCGTCCCAGACTTTGCAGAGTTTCGCGAAGGGATCCGCCTGCATGACGATGCTGTCGTTCGAAAAAACCATCACGTCTTTGCCGGCGTCGTAATGATTCCAGGCGGCGGCATCGGCGACGGGCCGGCCGGATTTCGCAAAGCTCGTCCAGTAGCCGCCCATGATGTCCGACATGCGATTCTCGGAAACGTTAAAGCCGCCGTCGACGGCGCCCGTGCTGTCGTCGGAGTTATGAAAGACGTACGGCAACTCCGAGCCGTGGCAGACCGCGTCCGCGCACTGCGGATACTGCGGCCAGGGATTGAACGCGGAGATGTAGTCGAACGTGTAGACAAAGTTACGCGCAGCCTGCCCCACTGCCGCTGAACGGTTGCCGCACTTAAACAGATAGTCCGTGGCGAGCCGCGCGAGGGTCGCGCTGTTGTCGCCTTTCACCGGCGGATACTGCTGCACAATGAGTTTGCGTTCGTTTTGATCGAAGAAAAGATTCAACACGAACTGATACTCGGCCTGCGTGATCGCTCCGATGACCTTCGTCGCCATGGCGATGAACAACACCGCCTCGTTCGCGTTCGAGCCCATCAACATGGGCACACGGAACTGAGCCTTGGAGATCGGCGGCGGGTTGTCCGTGATTACCCTGTGGTCGATGACCGGAGCCCAGATGACCGGCCCGGCAATGCCTTCGGTCAGCACCGGCAGGAGACCCACGAAATTCGTCTCGCCGCTAACAATTTCTTTTGTGGACTTAGAACGCAGGCACTCCGCGCGTGCGGCTCCCGGAATCGGACAGAGGTTCACCAGGCTGAAGGCCCGGCCGAGTTTATCGGCCTGCTGCGCATCTTTGTAGGCCAGCGCGATGGGATTGCTTTCCATGATTGCGAAACGAAACAGGCCCGCGCTACCCGGCGCGGTCGAGGCATGCAACCCCACCGACATGGCCCCGGCGCTCTGGCCGAAGATGGTAACCTTGTCCGGACTGCCGCCGAAGGCACCGATGTTCCGTTGCACCCAGCGAAGCGCCAGTTGTTGATCCAGGAAACCGTAATTCCCCAATAGGCCGGCGTCCTTCACAAAGAGAAAACCCGAAGCACCGAGGCGATAATTCAGGTTCACGATGATGATGTCGTGATGCGAGGCGAGGTAGGCGCCGTCGTACAGGGTCGTCTGCGCCGAGCCGGCCATGAAAAATCCGCCGTAAATGAAAACCATCACCGGCGTATGCGGCTGCACATGCTCCGGCGTCCACACGTTGACGATGAGACAATCCTCGTCCATGGTCTTCGGATCGTAAGGTGCCTGCGGACAAATTTTACCCGGTCCCGTCGCATCGAAGACGCCTTCCCAGACGGCCTTCGGTTCCGGCGGCGCGAACCGCACCGGCTTTTCGGCGAAGGGAATGCCCGTGTACGCGTAGGCCTTGCGATCGCCGGAGTCCACGAGTTGCCCCTGGATCTTTCCGGCCGGCGCGGGAATGATGCCCTGATGCGCCGTCGTCTTCAGCGTCGGCAGATCGGCAACGGGAGCGGCGGCGTCATGCCCGGCAGGTTTGCACGCGAGAAGCAGCACGCTGCTCGTAAGCAGAGTGGAGGCTAACAGTAGCGTAACATTCGTTCGGAATGCTTTAATTTGCATAGGGCTCTTAACTTACGGAAAGCCGGGGTGAACGCAAGCGGAATTCTTCGAAATCAAGAGCCGCGAATCCGAACCCGCTCCGCCCCACGGATTGAGCGGGGCTCCGGGTGCGGATTCGCTTGCTGGATCTTTACGATGAAGACGCCGTTCCGGTCCGCCGAACCACGATCCCCGGCACAACCTCCGCACGTCAGCTGGAACCGGCTGTACCCATAATAGTGTTAATCCAAACTGGCCTTAACTTACACCACGATTCGGGCCTAAGCGAACGAATAAAACGCTTCCGGTAGTTCAAGAGCTGTGCCCCGCGGCGGTTGCCGTGAAAATACGATATAAGTTGCGCAATGTTGAAGGGGTTCTTTTTGCTACGGCTTAGCGGGAGTTGTGGAGTTTCGTTTTGCAAAGCACGCTGCGTTCGACCCGGACGTCGCTTTGCAAGTCAACTACCGGACGTTTCTTGCGGCGAAGACGCCGTTCCGGTGCGCCTTACCAAATTCCCCGGCATGACCTCCGTTCATCTGCTGGAACCAGCCGTACCCAAAAAGTACACTGGCCGCCACTTACACTACGATTCGGGGCGTCCGCGAACAACCCGCGCGTTTCCGGTAGTTCAAGAGCCGCGGTTCGTTGCGATTGCCGTGAGGAACATGAAGTAAGTTGTGCAACGGTGAAGGGGTTGTTATGGCTACGGCGAAGCGGGAGTTGTGGTATGTCGTTTTGTTAAGACAGTCCGCATCGACCCGGACGTCGGTTGTGCGACTTCTCTATCGTATCGTTTCTTACGGCGAAGACGCCGTTCCGGTCCGCCTCACCATGCTCCCCGGCATGACCTCCGCCCGTCAGCTGGAACCAGCTGTACCCATAAAAGGCTTAATGTACACTGGCCGCTACTTACACTACGATTCTGGGCGTGCGTGAGCTACCCGAACGTTTCCGGTAGTTCAAGAGCCGCGGTTCGTTGCGATCGCCGTGAGAAACATGACGTAAGTTGCGCAACGGTGAAGGGGTTGTTATGGCTACGGCGAAGCGGGAGTTGTGGTATGTCGTTTTGTTAAGACAGTCCGCATCGACCCGGACGTCGGTTGTGCGACTTCTCTATCGTATCGTTTCTTACGGCGAAGACGCCGTTCCGGTCCGCCTCACCATGCTCCCCGGCATGACCTCCGCCCGTCAGCTGGAACCAGCTGTACCCATAAAAGGCTTAATGTACACTGGCCGCTACTTACCTCACGATTCAGGGCGTGTGCGAATAATCAAAACATTTCCGGCATTCAAGAGCCGCGGTTTATGCACGCCGCCGTGAACATCAAAGCGTAAGTCGTGTAATAGTAGCGGTATCTTTTGGTTACGGCTCTTCGGAGTTGTGGAAATTCGTTTTGCAAAGAACGTTCACTTCGACCCGGACGTCGACTTACGACTCTGCTACCGAAGCGTCTCTGACGGCGAAGACCGCATCAGCTTACACTGACCTTCATTTACTCTACAATCCCAACCCTACCCCAACAACCCAATCTTCTCCCGTGCATCCTTAAACGTCGGATCAACTTCCAGCACGCGATGGTACTGCCTTAACGCCTCATCGAACCGGGACGCGCGTTCGTAAATCAAGCCCAGGTTAAATAGCAACGTCGGCGAATCCGGAAACAAACGCAACAGCCGACCGTAGATCGCCTCGGCCCGATCGAAACGTTCTTCGCGTATCATCAATTCACTGCGCGCATGCAACAAAGCGGGGTGCGCGCCGCCGGCGTTACGTAAGAAGCGGCCCGCCGCGTCGAACTCGTGTTGATCGAACAATTGCAAACCGAAGAACGCGCGCGCGGCCAGGCAGCGCCCGGCCATGGCTTCGAACTGCGGACGCACCGCCCCGCTCAGGCGGTCGGCGTACTGCTCGAACGTACGCAACAAAGTCTTAAAATAAAAGGCCGCCCGTTCGTAATCGCGCGGGCCGTCCCCGCGTAAATTGGAGACGATCTCCTTAAAAATCCGAAAACGTTCCTGCATGAGACGCGGGTCGTGGCCGCCGCCGCTGATCTTCGCCGCGGCTTCCAGAAAGTAATGGTTCTCCACAAGATCGCCGCGCTCTTCGTGATCGGGACCGAGCACCGGCGGATGACCGTTGCGCGCCACTTCCAACGCCGTGCGAAAACGATAGCGCAACTCTTCCGGCGGCAACAAGAGATCCTGCTTATCCGCCATGGCCTTTTGCAACAAACGCTCTTCGCGTTCGTGGGCGCCCAGGCGATGAATGCAGTACACCGTTTCGAAGTACGCCGAACGCCCCGGCCACACCGAAAACTCCTGGAGTCGCCGCAGATAGTGCACGTACTTACCGTTGATCAAATAAGCGTTCAACACTAATCGCGACAGATAAGCTTTTTCCCCCATGAACTTAGCGTGTCGCAACAGCAGACGGTTCGCCCGGAACAGCTTGCCGCGCATCTGGAGGTTCGCGTAGAGGTCCAGCAGATCGTCCTCGTCCACCGGCGGATTCTTCGCCATGCGGCGAATCACGTAGGCTTCCGTCTCCGTGTCGCCGGTGTAGGCCGCTTCGAGCCAGAGCAAACGCTTTACCGAAGGTCCGCCGTCGTGGCCGGCCGCGGCCCCGCCGCCCGGCACGGCCTCCGGATCGTCGTGAGCCCCCGGGCGTTTGCGCCCGCGCAAAATTTCATAACAATAATCAAAATACGGATCGTCGTGGCCCACCGAACGCGCGTAAAAATCCGCGGCCAGCGGGCGCTCCGGATGTTCGCAGGCCGAAAGCAGCGCCGCCGTCCGGTACACCGCGTCCCATTCGCAACCGTGCGCACGCAGGTGTTCGGCCAGGCTGAAGACCCACTGCGACCTCCCGGTCCAGATGGCGAAATGAATCAACGCGACGATGATGCGCCGGTCGATCTCGTGCCGGCCGTCGGTGGGATCTTCGAACGGCTTGCGCAAGTAGCAACGATATAGCTCGGGCATGAGCTCGCGCGCGCGGCGCCGGGCCTGGGGATGTAAGATGAACCGCGCCTTCCAGAACACGAAGGCGAAGCGATCCGGCAACGGCCGACCGGAGACGCCCGGGCGGAAGATGCGCTCCATGAGGATGTCACGATGCGTCAGATTTTCCAGTTGATCGTGGAACAGCGCCCGATAGTAATCATAGGTCTTTGCGTACCGCGCTGCGTCCGGATTCAGACGCAGGTGGTGACGGGGTTGGGTATTCGCAGAAGCCATCTTATGTATAGTATCGAAACACCGGCGGAATCTGTTTTACAAAAATCCCGCCCCATTCCCCGCTTTCCAGAAATTATGTCCACTTATATGCACCGCGCGCTGCCCCTGCTGCTCGTCCTCATCTTACTGAACCCCACCGGCGCCGGGGCCGACCAGGCCCAGGGCTACGACGTCTATCGCTTCATGCAGACCGATCGCTGGGATGATCTGCGCGCGCACTTCCAGCGCTACCGCCCCCGCACGCGTACCGAGTACTACGCCCTGGCCGAGTCCATCTTCCGCACCAATCCGCCGCGGCGGGGCAGCCTCAGCAAAGACCAGGCCCAGGGCTACGCGGCCTTCTTTCAAATATTAGGCTCGAACTGCCAGGCCTCCAGTGCCGCGGCCTTCGAGGCCTGTCTGGAAGACATTCGCGAGGAGTCGTTGGATGATTTTATGCAGCGCCTGGCGATCTGGAAGGCCGCGGAGTACGCGGACAAACAGGGCTACGTGAGCCTGGCCTCGTCTCTCCAGGCCCGCGCGAACCTGTCAAAAAACGATCCTCTTTCGGAAAAAATATTCACCGACCGCCTGGCCACGTACGTACAGTCCGGGCAGTTTTCCGCGGCCCGCGCCCTGGCCGATCGTTACGAGGAACTCCAGGGCCCGTCGGCGAATCTCTATCGCGCCCGGGCCCTGGTAAAATCTCCCGGCACTACCACCGACGCCGGGGGCAACACCGTCAGCGATCGCGACCGCGCGCTCGGGCTGTACTTCCAGGCCATGCGCGACACCACCGTCACCTGGCTCGAACGCGCCATCGCCCAGGACGTCATGCGCAACTATCCCGGGTTGTTTACGACGGCGTCGCTGGCTTCCAACAATCCGGCGAACCGCGAAATCGTCCAGCTCGCGGAGTACATGCCGGCCGGCGAACTGCGAGCACTCCGCCGCGGCATCACGCCGCCGGAACTGGTGCGCACGACCACGGCGGAACGCGTGCGCGGCGACGGGCTCTATCTCATCGCCGCCGGGGACGAACACTCCCTCATCTCCCTCGCGAACGCGGCCTATACGCATCTCTCGCATTCGCCGGAGATCCTGCGCGAATGGGCCTACGCGCTCCGCCGCAAACGCGAGAACGGCGTGGCCTACGGACTTCTCACCGAGTTCAAACACGTGCGCGCGCAGTCGCCGTCGCTGTGGCAGGTGTACCTGGACCTGGTCGAAGAGCGCGATCGTAAACTTTATTTCAACGAACTCTTAGAGTACAACGCGCGCTACCACGCCCACTTCTCCACGGCGGATCGCCTCATCGCCATGCTCATCGGCGAAAGCGCTTCCAACATCAACTGGGCGCCGGACGAACTCTGGAACGAAGCGCGCCAGAAGCTGCCCGATCAAACGGGCAAGGGTCGCTTCGTCTACTGGCTCAAGCGTTACTATCTTCACAAGAACAACACCGCGGGCATCGAGGATCTCAAAGAGAACTTCTACGCCATGGCCCCGGGTTCGTTCTATGCCGGGGCGTTCTGGGAGGACTTCGTCGAGGAATCGAAGGGCGGCGATTTCGCCCGGGACTGGCAGCAGGTCAACGACCGCCGCAGTTATTTGCAGTGGGTCGGCCGCCACGGCGGCAACGACCAGGCCGTGTTGTTTCTGCGCCGCCGCAACCTCACGCGTTTCCACGATCCGCAGGCCCTATATTTATGGAAGGACTTCCAGTCCGGCCGCTATCGTGCGCCGGAGGACATCCAGCATCTGCACCGCCTGGGCGAACTCACGCTGGGCTCCGAATTCTTCGAGCACTACTACGACGGTAAGGTTTCACACCGCGAACGTTTAGCGCGGCGCGCGTACCTCGGCGACCGGGCGAACTGGTTGCATCATTCGGTCTACTTCACCCGCCAGCTCGCGCGGGACATGGGCGTGCCCGAGGATCCCTTCTCCATGCCGGAGGGATTATTGAAAGCGCTCTATCCCCGCCCGTACTACGACCTGGTTTCGAAGTACTCGCAGGATTACAACATCTCTTCGAACGCGGTCTACGCCCTAATGCGCCAGGAAAGTATGTTTAGAGAGCAGGCCATCTCACGCTCCGGTGCCCGGGGGCTCATGCAAATCATGCCCGCCACCGGCAAGTGGCTCGCCGGCAAAATGAACATCCGCAATCCCGATCTCATGGAACCGGACGTAAACATCAACATGGGCGCGAAGTTCATGTCGGACCTGGTGCGTTCCACCGGTAACTTTCGCTGGGCGAGCATTGCGTACAACGGCGGCCCGGGGAATCTGCGCCGCTGGAAAGCCGCCTACTACAAGGACGACTTTTACTTTTTCCTCGAGAACCTGCCGAAAGAAGAACCCCGCAACTACTGCCGCGTCACGTTTCAAAACTACATGCACTACAAAACGACGTATGCTTTGTATCCGGAGTAAGATCCGGGTAACCGAACCGGAATAACGGCACGTGCGGGGACTCTCATTCTTGCGTTAGCGATCCGGAGGGTGGGCCGAAGGCCCAGTCTCAGCCGTCTTCGGCTGAGACCGCAGCGAGAGCGGAGCCCGGAGGAGCGCGACCCGGAGCGAAGCGCAGGGGAACGCCCTTACAAATATTACATTATTCAAAGCTAACATAATAATTTCCGGCTGAATGTTGGGATGCCCGAAACTCTTTTTTGGGCGCGTCGCCTGCGGCGACCGCGCTTTCCGGGGCTCCGCCTTACGGCTACGGTCCTCCGGGCTTCGCCCTCCGGACGCGCGCTAACGCGCGCCCCCTCCAATCGCTCGCGCGAAGAAATTTGCTGTAAAACGGCGAAAGTAATCGCATGATTACGGGATGGTGATGATAATGCTATCTTTCTGCCGATGATCGGCTTCAACCCATTGAACATTGCAGTTAAGAAAGACTTCTACAAACTTGAGCTTCTGTCAGATATTGAAAAACAATTTCTCGTGCGCTGGATTGAGACAATGTCACCAGTCAACCGCGCGCTTCACCATAATTGGATAAAAATATTCACGGCTCCTTTTGACTGGATAGACATATTACGGAGCAAGAATACTCTGCAACGAGTGACTTGTATAAAGCGGCGGAGGCGTCTGCAAACAACATGGAAGAAGATACATTGGAACGTATCGAGGGTTCCGCGATTAGCTTGCTCAAATGCTTAGGATTAAGCCACTGTAATTTATTCATGTCTGATGAAAACTTTCGGTTCAATTTTCTCTATTTCTTGGCTTGGCAGTATTTCCGAACTTACAATATGCACCAACGAATCGTGGAAAAAATACCAACCATGTCCAGTGAGGTTCTTACAGCGGCAGTATGGCCCGTACTTCGACAAATGATTTCAGTAGAACTGGGCATGAGGCTCAGTGCCGTACCCCTGAGAATATCTTTACTACACAATCCGCACAACATCCCATTTCTTACATCTGACCAGCCCGTCGTGAATATCGCTGCGACTGAAGATGAGGAGCCAGAGGACTTAGAACTGTATTATCCACTATCTCCTCATCTGGCCCTGCTTGTCGCTCCCGCTCAAAATGGCTTAGAAACAACAGAGAACCGAGAGATGTCCGAGTTTCAAACTGAAATATTTAACAATCACCTTATTCGCCGTTCCCACCAACAATTATACTGCAATCCTGAGGCAGCCAAAGTCTTGGAGGGTCTCTCGGTGCGGAAACGGGACTTCGGTTCGGAGTCGCAGTCCTAAGGATCCACGACACGTCCCTGAGTGCCACAGTCACCCTCTCGACCTCTCATCCTCCCGCGAAAATCTTCCCCCGGTGTCCTCGGTGTCTCGGAGGTTCAATTGACACTCAGGCCGCTCCCGAACTCCCTGTCTCAGTCCATGCCCGTCCAGTTCTACAACAGCCTTGCCGACGAGAAGCAACCGTTTGAACCCGCCGACCCCGCGCGGGTGAAGATCTATAGCTGCGGGCCCACCGTGTACAACTACAATCACCTGGGCAACTTCCGCGCGTACGTCTTCGTCGATTTACTGCGCCGCTATCTCCTGTTCCGTGGTTACGGCCTCGAACAGACCATGAACATCACCGACGTCGAGGACAAGATCATCAAAGGCGCGCTGGACGCGGGCCGCTCCATCGACGAATTCACAAAGCCGTACATCGACGCCTTCTTAGAAGACCTGGCGTTCCTGAACATCCAGGACCTGGAACACCGGCCGCGGGCCACACGCAGCATCGACGCCATGATCGACATCATGCAACGCCTGGACGAGAACGGCCACGTATACACCCGCGACGGCAACGTGTACTTTCGATTAAAAACGTTCACCGATTACGGGCGCCTGTCAAAAATCGAAGCCGAACAGTTGCAGACGGCGGCAGACGGTCGCTTCGAAGCGGACGAATACACCAAAGAAGACGTCCGCGACTTCGCGCTCTGGAAGGCGCCGCAGCTCGACAACGAACCCGCCTGGGATTCGCCCTTCGGCCCGGGCCGACCGGGCTGGCACTTAGAATGCTCCGCCATGATCCGCGACGTCTACGGCCAGGCCGGCGTCGACATACACACCGGCGGCATCGATCTCTTGTTCCCGCATCACGAAAACGAACTGGCGCAAAGCGCCTGCGCCTACCCCGGCGACAACTTCGTTCGCTACTGGATGCACAACGAACATCTGCTCGTCGACGGCAAGAAGATGTCCAAGTCCGAGCGGAACTACTTTCTCCTGCGCGACTTCAGCGACAACGAACGACTGCAGGCCCTGGTCAACGACGGCATTGCCCCGGACTTCCTGCTGAAGCTCAAAGAACGCGGGCGCCTCGGTGTTTGCCTGCGGCATTTGCTGATCGGCACGCACTATCGCCAGAAGCTCAACTTCACGTTCACCGGCATCCAGGCCGCGGACGCCGCCCTGGGGCGTATTCAAAATATGATCGCCCGCCTCAAGGAAGAGAGCGGCTGGTCCGCCGCCGACATCCGCCGGGCCGGCGAGGACCACGCCGCGAAAGAACGCGAGCGCGGCCCCGGCGCCGAACCGCTGTTTCCGAACGAGGACTCACCGACGTCGGCGGCGGAGCAGGCCCACGCCGCCTTCACGGCGGCCCTGGACGACGACCTGAACGTTGCGCGAGCCTTCGCCGCCCTCTTCGATCTCGCCCGCGAAAGCACGCGCAACTTAGAAGGCCTGGGCACGGCCTTCGCGGAGCGCGCCCTCATCTTCCTGCACCAGGCCGACGCCGTCCTCGGCATCCTGGATTTTTCCGAGCAGGCCGACGCGGCCCCCGGCATCGACGCGGTGGATGCGGATCGCATTGAACGGCTCATTCAGGAACGCAAAGACGCGCGCGCGAACAAGGACTTCGCCCTGGCCGACCGCATCCGCGACGAATTGAAAGATGAAGGCATCATTCTGAAAGACAGCCCGGAAGGAACCACCTGGGAAGTGGAGTAGCGTGAGCAAAGCACGCATCATCTACGGTCGCCATCCGGTGAGCGCGTATCTTAAGGGCGCGGGCGACGACCAGGCCGTGGCCGCGGTCTATCTCGGCGAACACTTCCCGCGTAAGTTAGGCGACGAGCTGCGCAAGAAGTTTGCGAACGCAAGCTTTCACGAGCTGCCGCGCAAAGAACTGGATCGCCTGTACCCCGGTCTGCGTCATCAGGGCGTCGTCCTTGAATTTCACGAGGGCGCGCCCATGCCTGGCGAAGCCGAGGCCGGCGACGACTGGCACGACATTGTCCGCGAACGGAACGGCCTCATCATTCTCCTGGATCGCATTCAGGATCCGCACAATCTCGGCAGCATCATCCGCAGCGCCGAGGCTTTGGGTGCACGCTGCGTGTTCGTCACGGGCCAGGGCGCGCCGGTCAACGAGACAGTGCACAAGGTTTCGAGCGGCGCAAGTTTACGATTGCCGCTGTTTCGTAAGAGCAACCTCGCACAGTTACTCGACGCCCTCAAAGACGCCGGCTACTGGATCTGCGCCGCCGCGGCCCGCGAAGATCTGCCGGAGGATCTCCCCGCCGATCATCCCGTCCAGGCGCATACCGAACTCGGCCGGCTTCCGGAGGCCCAGGAAATCGCGCTCATCATCGGCAGCGAGGGCGACGGCGTAAAAACGTTGTCGATCAAACGCAGCGACTACGTGATCACGATCGATCTGCCGGGCGATACCGAATCATTGAACGCCGGGGTCGCGGCGGGGATTTTGATTGATCGGATCGTGCATAGATAGCCAAAGTCTTCGCGTCAGCGATTGGAAGGCGTGTCGGGTGGATTTTTCGCTTCGCTGTTGCCGTCTACAACTTGCTACGAATCAGAAACCTACAGGAGGCCGCAGCATGATCGCGAATGCTAACTTGCGAAACACAAGCGTTAGGGATGCGCAGGGTGCCGCGCAGCGGCAGTCCGGAGTGCGAAGCACGGAGGACCGAAGCGAAGCGGAGCACTGCGTAATGCACGGAGTAAATCGGCGTGAAAATGTGTAATTTCGCTTATTTCGCGCGGTTCGCTTCCCTTATGACCGGGGCGGAGAATACCGCAAGACCGTTTCGGGAAATCCGGCCGCGCAAGCCGGTTTTCGGAGGGTTTGTTGTCCATCCTCCAATAAAATTTCCCTATCGTTTCAGAATGTTACAAAGGACGCAAGCCGCTTTTGATTTGTCGCTGGAGTTTCCCCGGCCCCTTCGTCCGGTGTGCCGGGGGACGTGCCGGGGGCCGTCCCTTGTCCTCCCAGCCAGGGCGGGCTAAGGAAGCGTCGCCAGTGACTCAATACGGCATCCGCGTTGTTGATTGATTCAAGTGAGGTAAATAAAATCCGTTCCCGCCGCGCCGCCGTAACCATGGTACGAGAAAACACATGCATGAACTCTTCCGGGTCGCAATCGTAGACTTCGCATAGTCGCACGAATTCGACCGGGTCAATACCCCTGCCGCCGCCGTGATCCTCAATCACGGCCAGCCGTTCTAACGTAATCGGCAGTGAGGCGCAAACCCGCGCGACATCCTCGCGGGCAATGTCTGATAAGATTCGCACACGCTGCAATAGCAGTCCCAGGCGACGGGCTTCCGCCTCACTCCAGACTATCGCCGCCGCCGTCGGAAAGTTTACGTCTACTATTTCGAATAGTGGCATCTTCGAGCCCTCCTGTCAATTCCTCTGCCCACGCTGTCCGAACAAGGGTCCGACGGTGTCGCGCCTTGCTCAGAAAAGATTCTAATTGCCTTTCAAGAACCGTATCGGGTGCGTACGCAATTGCATTGCGAAAGACACTGAAACTGTCCAGGTCCAGCAATTCACATAGCCGCAAGTATGCATATACTGAATACTTTCCCGGCGTTCCTCTCTCTATAGCCTTCAACCGGTGCTTGCCCATTCCGCGCAGTCGTCGGCACAGTCGAAAAATGGCGGGAGGCTCAAGCCCTAATTGCAACCGGCGTTCGCGAATCTGCTTTCCGATCCTTCTTACGACAGTGGCGGGCAGAAATAGGCCCTCGTTCGTCTGGCCGGTCGTGATTTGCGCGATTTTTTTCGCCGCATCTTCGTATGTTTTTGGAGTTAGCATAAAACTGAGTTCAAATTCGCGTCCATTTCCCGGTGATTACGCTTGAATTCTTCGCAATTTGAGGGCGAAAATGATGGAAAAAATTTGATTCATAACGAATTTAAGAGCGCTTTC
Source organism: Leptonemataceae bacterium (assembly GCA_965227295.1). Classification (GTDB taxonomy): domain Bacteria; phylum Spirochaetota; class Leptospiria; order Leptospirales; family Leptonemataceae; genus JANSYA01. The sequence continues at coordinate 4,209,672 of OZ245742.1, forward strand.
GCTTCAGCTTCGCCATGCGCGAGCGCAAGGGGAATGTGACTTTGCGTCAAAATGCTTCCGACTCTTTTGTTTTCGCCCACAAGGACAACGACGCGGCCCCCGCCGGTCTCACAAATCCGCTGTAATTGGAACAATTGACCGATTGCGGCCGAATCGATAACCAGGACTTGCGTTAAGTCTACAATAATGCGTGAGTAAGATGCAGAATGGATTTTAAATTGTTCGGCCCATTTGTGCGCATTGTGCATATTGAAAGTGTCGTCATCGACAATAATAGTTTTCATTCGAGCGCTCATTCTCATGCGACTTACAGCGAAAAGGACCAGGACAATACAAAGTTATCCTGAGAAAAAGTTAGCGCCGGTAAGTCGCCGTGCTCATCGAAGAATTTCGGGCGCGTGACGCCATGCAGTCGTGAGTCTATCTGCGCGAGGGCATAGACTGCTATGGCGAGGCCGAGCGAGATTTCTGCACGCGTACGCGCAGCTCGCAACTCTCGTTCGCGTGATGCTGAATCGAAGGGTGCTTCGTACCACGCACGATCAACCGAGGCCCCGCGCCGCACCAGCTCCCGATTACTGAAATACGCGGCGGTTAAAAACACCGGCCAGGCGATAGCATAGAAACCACCCCGATAATAAAAGCCTTCTCCCATATGACCGGCCCCGGGCCAAATGAGGTTGTATGTTTGCAAATCGCTCTTGCGTTCGGCGGCTTTCTTGTCCTGCTCCAATTTTCTCCTTTTCTGATCTTTGATCGCTGCAATTTCTTCGTTGGCTGATCTTTCATACTCCCGCGTGCGCACATCGAAGCGCTCTACTTTCAATTCTCTTTCTTTGGCTCCCATGCCCACTTTGAGAGTGTTGTTTTCGAGCTCCAATCGCTCAATCTTTGCCTCGGGAGTTTCCGCGACGATCGATTGCGAATACAAAGGGTTAATCGAAATCGATATGATAAGGGCGGCCGTTAATAGGAACAATACCGGCCCCGACGAGATGAACGTATTCTTTCCCGGCGCGTGTAAAGACGACGCCGCGCATTGGGCTATCCTCTTCCCCGATGAAATAAAATGTGCCAATTCTTCCATATTCATCTTTAATCTGTTCCTCCGTCCATTCCGCGCCAAACGCTTCAAACTTCTTTGGAGCATCAGAGAGCAAATCTTTGATGGCCTCTATGGCATGGCGCGACAGTTGAAAGGTTTCGCTGAATTTTTCGCGCTGGCCGTCGTATTCGACTCCCTCACCGGCGTTAACAATAATGGCTTTCCCGTTTCGGTTGGCCACGCGGACAGAACCTGAAACGACCTGGAGAAACTCCGAATTGTGATAGACGCCTAATCTTAATTCGGTTCCAATTAGTGTATAATCGGCCCTGTCCGATGCGATTACGTAGTGTTTCGCCTCCCCGGCCAGGGGGCGCGAAAAAACAGTGATATTGCCGTAAGAAACGTAGAGGCGAGCCGTGTTTTTTTTACAGTCCACTCCCGGGAAGCTCACCAGGGAAGGCGGCAAGAAAACCATTCTCGCGTTGCCACATTGTACGATTACCTGGCCGTGAAATTCATTCGGGAGGACCAGAATATCACCAGCCTTCAGATCACCCGGTGTCGCTCCCGGTATTCGAAGTTGCTCCTCGTTCCGCTTCAGATAAGCGCCGTTTTCAACTGAAGTTATCAATGCGGCACCGAACGAATTCGGCTGGACGAGTAATCCCCAAAACAATGCAAAGGCGCCAGCCACAAACAGAAGACTCGCTGCGACCTTCAAATAGAACGGCGTGAATGACTGTTGCACTCCTCCAATCTTGTTGAAGTCTTCGATGTCAGCGTCAAGACCGGGATACGTCGGAGCGTCGTCCGGTCGTTTCTTTCTTTCTTCAATCTTTTGTAAGATTCGGTCCAGTCGTTCTTTAGAAACGGGTGTATCGTTGCGTAAGGACTCGAATGTCTTGCGCCATTCTCTGGGGATTCTATCATCATCGTATGAACTCATAATGGCTTGATCCCCCTTTTTTTGAATTCCGCTATAAGGCTTCTGTTTGCACGCCTCAAAAGTCTACTGGCCCAGCTTTCATGAACGCCCATAACCTGCGCGATCTCAGAGAGGTTAAGGTCACATTCATGACGAAGCCTCGCGCATTGCGCTTGTTCTGGCGGTAGACGTAAGAGTACGTCCTGATAAATACTTTTGATCGGCGAAGTACTGCTTTCGCGCAATCGCGAAAGGTGCTCGTTTACTGTACGCTTGACACGGTCGGCTTCTAACTCAAATTCTTTCTCCCGACCGGAGCCCTGCCGCTTCGCATGGTCTTTGCGCAAACCCTCCGCCACACGATAAAGCAAGGCTCGTCGGATGTACGCGAGCTTGCCCGCCTGGATTTTTCGCCACAGCAATATGAAGGTATCCTGCGCCAGGTCATCACTTAACTCAGGATGGCCGGTTTTTTGATCGAGGTACCGGACAAGCTTCTCTTGCTCCCTTTTGTAAATCCGGGTGAGTTCCCGTTCCAATTCCTCGTATTCGCTCATTTGAACCGGCAGCAGCTATTAGCCGCTTACTCTGAACCGATCGAGAGACGCGGAAACTTTCCTGGTATCGCAAAAAATTTCAATCGGCCGGAAAAAAATACTCTATACGTTGAATTGAATCCCACGCGTACGAGGTTGAACCATTTTGGCCGATCGGAAGGACGGACACCCCCTGCGCATCGTGCCGTGTCAAATGTCCGATAATCTCTTGATTCTTCCCGGTGATTAAGCGAACCCTGACATCAGTTAAAAGCGCTGTTCGTATACGGCGTACTCTTGCAAGCGGATAGCGGCCCCCGCCGAGGGAGCTTTCTAAAAGGATGTATGCGTTTTGGCCTGTGGTCTGCCGGTAGATCGTCCCCACGATGACGGTTTCAGGATTAAGGAATTCTATACGCGCCAATTGCCCCGCTGATTCCCTGGGTGATTCCTCGCCAAAAAGCGTACAGGAGGCGAAAAAAAGCACTGAGCATACCAAAAAAAAACGCCGCAAAGGAAAGTTTCGGGTGCTCCCGATCGGTTTACATGCGTGGGCGACGAGCACACACAGGGGGCGTTTAGTTATGCGAGTCATAGAAATTTTCACCATGTTAGTGGTTCTTATCTCTTCTTTCTTTGCATTGAATTACTGCACAACCATTTTCGGCCAAGCGGGTCAGGATGTAGCAGATTCAGGGCCGCTTTTACTACTCGCGGCCGGGCTCGGGAACATCGGAACGCCCCTGGATTTGGACGGGGACGGCACCACGGACGGCACCGCCTACGATACGAACGGCGACGGCGTCCTTGATGCCATCGCCTGGACGCTAACGCCGGGAACGGTTTCAGCTCTACTTGATACGAACAACGATGGGATTTTCGATGCCATCGACACGAACGGCGACGGAACGGCGGAGGCTCACACCTGTAGTAATACGGGGGGCCTGACTACCGGCGAGAACTGTACCGGCAGTGCCGTTAACATCGTCGCCGGTGGCCTCGACACAGACGGCGACGGGGCGGCAGACATTAGTTTTCAGACCGACACAAGTGATAGCGGTTCCTCAGGATCGGGTAGCGGAGGGGGGGCTACTCCGGCGACACCAAAATTTATCTTTGTCACTGCCGCCACATTTGGCGGAATCCTGGGGGGCTTTACCGGAGCGGACGCGCTTTGCAATGCCGACGCAAACAAGCCGAATTCAAGCACATATAAAGCCGGGCTCGCCGGTAATTCTGCTTTTGCTGCTAACCAGGAGTATACGCGGCCCGACTCAACGACCATTGGAACAACGGACGGCACGGGAAGTCTGACGACTCCCTTAACAAGTTCAATCGCCGCATCTTCGCCTGTCGAAATTTGGACCGGTGGCGATGGTACGAACTGTAGTAGCTGGACCGCGAATTCTACTTGCGGAATTGGACTGGCCACAAGTACAACCGTGACTTTCTGGAACAACGGCAACGAGTTTGCGCCAATCTCGACGAACAACGCTCTATATTGTGTTGAGCAATAAACTACAAGAGGAAAATGTATTGCATCAGGGGCGCACGGCGTTTTTATACCGTCGTGCGTCTTGCATTTATCCTTTTTGTTTCTTTGGCTTTGTCGGCCTCTTGTCGCAAGCCAGAGTATTCGCAGCTCAGCTCACCCTCAAGAGTTAAGAGCTACCTTGCCGGTACTGCCTGGAAATGCGAGACTAGAGAGCTTACGTCTTTTCTAAGATTTTGGTCTTCGCCCCGGGGTGACAAACTCTTGTTCTCGCTCCTCCAATCGGAGCGAAACAAGCCAGGCGGAGGGCTTGTCTTAAGGGTTGAGGGGGGAACGCTAAGGCTGTACGATGACGGCTTAGTCGGCTTTTCTTATCCAGGGCGGACAGGAGAATTCACCCAACAGCGGTTCTTTGTTCATGCTTCGGACAATAAAAAGCTTCGCATGATAAATACAAGCGTCGTGGATTGCATTCGCCAAATGACAAAGACGCCCGGTACAGTTCTCTAAATGCTCTATCGCGTTTCGCTAAGTAGCTCCGTATTCCGAAAGCAAACCCTCTGCAATTGACCATCCGCAAACAACGTCATCTTTTCCGGCGGTCGTCCAACCAGCACGACGTCGAAGGCGCTTCCCACCGTCCCTTGATGTGCTAGCTGAAATCGGAATCCGCCGTCATGGAGCAGGACGAGAGCCTGTACGGGATTCTCCCCGCGCATTTGATCAAAAGCACGCGGCCCCCCTCCCATATCCACCGTAAGGCGGTCAGGCGGAATGTCATCCGGTGCCGAATACATCTCGAAGACCTGTCCATATTCTTCGGGACAGGTCCAATACGAACCGACAATTTCGCGCAGTTCTGTTTTCGTAGGGCTATATTCGCCGGAGCAACCAGAACCGGCAACAGTCATGACAATTAGAAAAGAAAAAAGCCGGGCATTGTTCATGATGGTAGACGCTCCGTCGCTTCTAACGTTCTGACAAGCAAATTTAGCTTGAGGCTCGACACCGAACGCCCCGCCAGGCCAACCATACCAGCAGGCCGCCGCCGAGGACGAGAAAGGGGCCATATTGATTCCAGACGTATTCCCCGGCCTTTTCCGCGCACCACTGTTTCACGGCGTCCGGCACAAGATCCAGACCGACGGTCTCGCCCGCGCCGTGAAGCCCACCGCAACCGCACGGCCGCGCCCCGGCCAGCCCGTTACGAATCCGCTGGAGCTTCTGCGCGACCTCTTCTAATTCGTTTCGCGTCTTCATAGCGCTTGCTCCTGTGCTTAACTTTCGGCCCGGGAGTCTTGCCGGTACTCTTCGGAATCCTGGCCAGCACCCGCCAGCCGAGAACGCCAACCACAATTACGGCCGCGATAATTCCTAGACGTTCTATCCGATCCAGGCCCCCGGTTACGTCGTCCACCGTGATGATAGGCTTTTCCGGGTCCTGGGCCTGCTCACTCAAGTACTCCGCCTTTGCCCGCTGATAATACGTCGCGAATTCGGGCGATGACTGGTAAATGATTTTGGTCGGATTCTTTCCGTCATCATGGATGATGTACACCGTCTTTCGCATCCGCAATCGGGTTTCGTGTCGGCCGTCTACCCGTAAGACGTGCGTTCGGCCGGGACCGAAAATCAATCCCAGGCCGCCGCCCCAGTGTATCCGGGCATAATTGAAAACGCGCCAGAGATCCTTAGAATCGCCGCCGGTTATGTCCAGAAAATCAATCCCATGATCGAACGTTCCATAGTTCTTGACCGTGAAATCGGCTCCCCCGTGATCATTAAAGAATTTCGCGGCTGCGAGGGCATCGCTCGTAATTGGGCAAGAGGGCATTTTTAGCCTTTTCTCCCAGACGATCGCCCACAGTTTCCAGCCGACACAAGACACCCGAATCACTCCACACCATACGATTCCGCCGAACGCGACGACGCCAGCAACGCAAACACCAAAACACCCACGGCAAACACCAGCCCCCCGACCAACCACGAATCGAGCGGCGTACCTGCAGGTACTCCGTAAACCGGCCGCAACCGATCGAACCAGGCCCCGGTCAGCTTCGTAACTTTCACCGGCCGGGATTTAGAGAGTTCCACAAAATAAAACGGCGACGGCCGCGCGTCTACGTGTAAGTGACGGTCGGCCGGGGGATAGCCGAGGGCGACACCACCGGGCCAGCTCGTAGCCGTGAGCCGTCGCGCGACGTGCCACAACGTTGCCCGGCAGCGATCGTCCGCGGCCGGGCACCCGAAATCCACCGCGGCGCGTCGACCATGAAAACCGCTATCCCCGCGGTCGGTCGACGTCACCGGGAGATCTCCGCCGCCGGCGCGCGTTACCGCCCGGATGATTTGACGCTGCGCCGGTGACAGTGCGGCGAAGCGGGCGCGGTCCTCGAGTACGTCGCGAGCCTTCATATCATTTCCCGCGCATGATCGAAATTAATAACGCCGCCGCCAGGCCCACGGTGACGATCGCCAGAGCGTTCCGGTGGGGCTGGTAGATCGTGCGGTCCGGATTGAACCGGAGGCCGTCCACGGGCGCACGCACGGAAACGAACCCGGCCGCGCGGGCAACGTCGCGGGCTTCCTCCACGCGGTCCGCGTCTACGAAGACGTACGAAGGATCAAACGAAAAGAAGTCTATGCCGCGTGTTTGTAATTCTTCCCGTACGCCTAACATCTTCGCCTGTGTCGCCGCGTCGCGCTGCGATGGGTAGAGATCCAGGAAAACATACTGCGGGCTTTGAATGATTGGCATGATGTTACCTTTTCTTTCTTTTGCCCGACCGCGAAGTCTGACCGCCGAAGGCCCCGGACGCCCACAGCACAAAACCACCGACCGCCAGACCGCCCAGAATCAAAGCGACCGGCGGGCCGTCGTCCGGTCGCTCCGGCGGTTTGACGGGGTTTACAAAGATTTCCGGGGGCGGTCGCCAGTCCGGATCGATCGCCCCGGGCTGCGGTTTCGGGACGGGATCAGACGCGACCACCACCGGGGACGGCGCGGGCGGCCGCACGGGTACAGGGGCCGGAGCCGTGCCGGGGATCGCCAGCACCAGGCCCGGCCAGATCGTATACGGCGACCGGTTCTGAAATGTATACACCCGCGAGCCGATGCGCACCGTACGCCCGTGGTTCGCGCGGGCGATTTCCGGCCAGCGCACTCCGTAGCGTGCGCCGATCCGTGAAAGTGTATCCCCTGATCTAACTGTATATTGAATCATATTAGTACCATGCCCCCGCCGGAAACGCCTGGACGCGCTGCCCGAAGGCGGCGACCTGGAGCTTTAAGCGTTTGATTTCATCGTCTTTCGTCTGCGCCCGCTGCTTGCACTTTTGCAGCTCCTCCCAAATGTTTCGCATTCCCCGTTCGGTCTGAATCGTCGTGGATGCTACCTGTTGCCGGGCCTGTTCCTGGGCTTCGGCCACCTGTTGTTTGGCCTGCTCTTTAAGTTGTTCCCGAAGCTGTTTCGCTTTCCGGATTTCTACCTGTAGCTCCTGGCCCTGAGCGTTAACGTCGCTCATGGCCTGATTGAATTCCGTTTGCTGACGGTGCGACTCCGCCATGCCCTGAGCCGCGCTTACCAGATCAAGAATCAGTCCGATGGGAAAAGACATAACTTTACATCACACTGACTTAGTACGAATAATCCCATTCGAGCATAACCAGGCCCGACGCCGCACTGACGCTGGACGTGCCCGGTACGTATTCATCGCCCCCGTTCCCGCCCTTGCTCCCGGCACCGAACGTCTGATACGGCGCGGCCCCACCGTTCGAGCCCTCGCCGCCGGATGGGCCGACCGGAGGCTGCCCGCCGAACCGCGCACCCCCGCTACCGCCCGGGGCGGTAGCCAGCGCCCCGAAGGACGACGCGCCGCCGGGGTAGCCCGTCGTTTGATTGGCAACACCCGGCCCGCCCGCGCCGACCGTTACCAGGTAGGTGGCCCCGGGAACCAGTGAGACCGGGATTTCAACCAGTCCTCCGGCTGCGCCTCCGCCGCCACCGGCACCGCCGCCGCCGTCATCGCCGTTCTCACCACCGGCGCCGCTCCCGCCGCCACCCACACAGCGCAACGTAATTTCAAAATCAAGGCTCGCCGGACAGAGGAAAGAATGTGTCCCCGGCGTGGTCCACAGCACGACGTCGTTAGGGTACAGGGAACGTAAGATTAACTTCTTAGTTTGCAGCTCCTGGCCTTCGCTTAACGACGAAGCTTCACCGCCGGTCGCCGTGACGATCGAACCGTCAAGACCGACGGCGAGAAATTCGCCGATATGCAACAGCGGCGCGGCGATGGAAACATCATCCAGGTCATAAAAACCATCGGGTTTCGCTAGTAACGCGGCCAGGTCGGCCTTTAGATCCAGTTCAAGTTGTAAGTCGTGAATGTCGGCTATATCATGTAAGTGAATCGCATCCGCTTTCGCGGCCAGCTCCGTTTCTAACGAAACGATGTCCGGGATACTGTGCGCATGGCCCAGGGCGGCCTTGTTCTGTAGCTCCGACTCCAGCCCCTCGATGTCCTGGACCTGGAACAGATCCGCGAAGTCCCGCGCTTCGATGCGTTCACCGTTCGCGGGCATCAGTACGCCCCCGCGTTCAAGAAATCCGGTAATTGATGGTTGTACGCCTCGACGTCTACCTCTATGACGAACCGGACCCGGGTTGATGCGTAAACTTCCGTTTGCTTCAGGCTTGCCAGATACGGTATGAGTGCCAGATAGCCGCCGCGCGAATAAAACGGCAAATCCAGGCTTGCGGCGTATGTCGTCCCCTGGATCATTAACCCTTCGTGAAATTCTTCTAAATTGTTTATGAAACCGTACGCGCTCCACTCCGGATAATACGCCGCGTCCGCCAGACGATAGCCGATCCGAAACGGGAAACCCCGGTTTCGCGCGTGGGGAGAGACGAGCAGTGTTTCCGGAAATCCCGTGTAGCTGGAAAGGAGCGGCGTCTCCGGCGCGTACAGGATTTCGGCCCCCTGGTCGAAATGCGCGGCGAATCGCTGGTACGGCTGGCCGGGGAGACTGACCAGGGCCAGCGTTACCGGCGTGTCCAGCGCCGTCTGTGAGCGGAAGTAATGGGCCTGGTTTAGAAACGACCGGATACGTAGGTACACGTTCTGCGGCACTTCCGCCAGGCCGATGGAAAACGTTTCACTGTACAGATCGTTCGCCGCATCGTACGATTGCGAAAACACCACCTGTTGACTGACTGTTTCGACGACCAGGCCCACAACTTACCCCGTGGTTTCGCAGATCAGCAACACCGATACGCCCCGGGCCGGGACGGCATATGCAAAGGTTTGCAGGTGCATTTCCATTTCGCGCCCGTTCGGCCAGGTGAGCGGACGGATCTTTTGAAAGACCCGCTCCATATCGCGCGGCGCTCCAATCTGACTTAACTCGACCGCGTCCTGAAACGTAAGATTCGACGCGTTCGTACCCTGGGGTTTCAGGGCAAAGAGCACGTCGTCAAACACGGTGGGTGCGGCCGGTTCCGGATAACGCACGACCAGCCCGATGATCTCCAGGGTGTGGCCGCTCTGGTTCGTGCGTGTGCCGACCTTGCCGAGTGTAGCCGACGCGCTGACCGGGTTATCGTTCACGATGCGATAGAGCAGAGTTTCGCGGGCCATGCCTTAACCTCCGGTCGTCGTTTATTTGCGGGCCGGTTGCGAAGCGTGGTCCATGCCGCGCAAACGTAACCGCACAAAGTGGTCATTCAACGAAGCGGGAAAGTTAAAGCCCGCCGCCTCGAATACCAGCGACATTGATTGATCCGAGTTCCGCCAGTCCGGCGAGAACTTGAATTCGTACGGGTACGCCACATTGGAACGCGGTCCCGCGAGCGCTGCCGAGGGCGTCGGCATGAGCACGGCCACTCCGGCCGCGACATCCAGAGCATTCCCCGGGTCTGTCTCAACCTGGTGAGGATAGAAGACCCAGGGCAAAGGCCCCGTGAGATCCACGGCCGACGACCAGTCGAGCAACTGTGACGTATCGCGGATTAACTTCACGTACGCCCGGTTGACGACTTTCGCCCAGTCGTTGAACCGGTCCATGAAAGTGGCTCCGCCGGTCGGGATGAATGCGCCGCCGTCCTCGCCGATGATGTCCAGGACCATTTGCACGGCGCCGCCGATGCCCGTTTGCCAGGCATTGTTCCCGTTGGTGCGGTAAGATGTATCCGCACCGAGTTGTTCGGCCTGGCCGTCAAAGAAGTTGATCTTTGCCGGTTGCCCGCCGGTGATTCGTTTGATACTGACCAGCGTGTGCGGATACGCGCCCACATCGTAGGGCGACCTCCGCCGGGGTCGATTCGGTCCGCTTCCGTCCATAGTCTTCGCTCCTGAGTTATGTTCGCCGTACATTTACGCGGCGTAATAGTCGTAGTAATCGCCGGGGTCGTCGTCTCCGTGTAAGAGTTCGTCGAGTTCCGCCGCCTTCTCATGGCGATACACGGGATCGCCCCGCATTTCGTAATCGTCTTCCGGCATGGGCAGCGCTCCGCTCTCTTCCTCACGCAAAGCCTCCAGCATTTCGCGGCGCTGGTCGCCGTCCGCCAGCGCCCACGCGAGCGCGAGCATTTGCCGGGGGTCCTGGATTTCGGCCTGGGCTGCGGGCGGCCCGGCCAGCTGGCCGGTAGCGCTGGCAACGGCGGGAAAGCCCATCGCCGAGAACCCGCGCGGCAGACCATAGGCCAGCGTACCGATGAAGACACCCGCGATAGCCGGGGCAATCCAGGCATTGTCTTTGTAGGTCTTCGAGTCCAGCCGGTCGCCGATCAAAAGCGCCCCGACACCCAGGGCCGTAGCCAGACCGGGCCGGACCCAGGGCGTTAGCTTGCTGCCCTCTAAGAATTCCTCGCCGATCTTGCCGAGACTGTGCGTGAGCCACATACCGCCGAGAGCCGCGCCGCCCGCCATGACCAGGCCGAGTTTGTTCGTCTGTACATCACACATTTCATCGCCTCCGGGCTTTCGCCTTTTTCTTCGCTTTCTTCTTCGCGCGTTTCTTCGTGGTCTTCTTACGCGCTTTCTTCCTGGCCTTTTTCTTGACTTTCTTCTTCGTCTTCTTTTTGACCTTCTTCTTAACTTTCTTTTTCTTCTTTTTAGCGCCCGCCTGGGCCGCTTTCTTGATGGCGTTAAATTTACTTTCGGTCATGCACACCTGCTTTTTGCGTATGCCGGAACTGAATAGACTTCCTAACATCATCGTACTTCCTATTTGGATTTTCCCCGCATGGCGATGGCGAGCACGGCCACCCCGACCAGGGCCGCGCCGCCGATATAGACGGCGGTCTTAGGAATTCCGCCGATCGTGTCCGACGCCTTCGCCGGGGGCGGGGATTGCAGCATAACGCGCGGCATCCCACCCGGCCGGGGGGCCGGGGCCACGTAGACGCGCGGCCGGGCCACCGGCGCGGGACGCGGAGCCGGGCGCGGTGCGGGCCGGGGCCGCGCGAACTGTAACGCCGTCCTAAGCAGCTGCTGGCGTTCGCGGGCCTTGCGGGCCGCATCGGCCCGGCGTTTCGCGCTCATTTGCTGCGCGATTTGCAGCGGATTGATTTTGCCGATGAGCGAACCGATGCCACCGCCGGAGGCGAGGCCGGGCAATAGCGACGAAAGACCGCCCGCCGCCCCGGCCGCGCCGGTGATGCCCGGCACCACCGCGGCGAGCGCGGGCAGAAAGCCCAGCTCGCCCGCCAGCGTCCCGGCGGCGAAACCGTAGAGCGCCGCCGCGCCGGGATCGTCGTAATAATAGCTCTGTTGCCCGTAGCCCGTATCCGCGTAGGGATCGCTGTAATACGGGTCTTTTGCGGCGTAGGAATCGGCGTACGCGTCGCCGTAGGGATCTTCCGCGTACGGATCGTATCCGTACGGGTCTTCCGTCATCGCGTAAGGATCTTCAGCCATACCGTACGGGTCTTCGCCCATGCCGTAAGGATCTTCCGCCGCGTACGGATCTTCGCCACCGCCGGGCATCATACCATCCGCGCCCGGCATCATCGACGTAGCGGCCTGGAGCACTTCGCCCGCGCCTTCCGCGATGCTCGAAACGAACTTGCCCGCGTCCTGGCCGATGTTTGATACAAACTTGCCGTAACCCTTCGCGGCGTGGCTTACGCCTTTACTCAGATCTTTAAAGCCCCGGGAAAGCGGTTTCGTTACGTGATTCAAGTTGACTTTCGGCAGCTTGAATTTGGGTAACTTGAATTTCGGAAGCCTGATTTTCGGTAACTTGAACTTAGGTAGTTTCAAATTCATTCGAAACTTGCCCAGGCCCTTAAACGCCTTCCCGAAATTGAACTTTGGGAGCCTCATCTTGAATCCTTTGAACTTGAACGCGTTTCCGAAGGACTTACCGAGAGAGAACCGGCCGAGTTCTGCGCCGGAGAGTTCGTCTGTAATGACCAGCGTATCGGGAAACCAGGTGCCATCGATGGGCGTGTCATCGCCCGCCAGCGTCCACTGGTTCACGTCATCGACGACGTAGTCACCTTCTAACGATACCGCGACGTGCTCGGGCAGACCGTCGTAGAAATCGCCCCACATTTGCACGGCTTCGCCGTACAGTGTGTGCGTTTCATGGGCGCGTAAGTCGTCGCCGTGGAGTTCTAAGAGTGCAACCACGCGCAAAAGTTAATACTATCGCGCGGGGTTTGTATAGCGGGAAATGGGTTAGTGTGTGGGGATTGGCCGCTACGTGTCCGGGTGGTGGCAGCAAAAACAATACTATTTTAGTGCCGGGGAAAGAACCGCCATTCTTGCTCTTGTCCTGAAGTATGCCGTGGTTGCTCTTGTACTTCACCGGGTTGCACGAAATATGCACCGATTACATACGATGCAGCTACAGAAGAAAGAAAACCGACAATAAAACTAACCGTAAGCGATGCGAAATAGCCGATGGTCTTCTGCCACCACTTCGGTTTAAACTCAGGAAGCCAAGTTACATTTCCGCATGACTGACACCTGACCCTTGAGCCCGCGTTGTGGTCTGTGATATTAAAAGTTGCCGAGCAATTGTCGTTTGGACACGGCATCACCCGGATGGTCTCAACCTGAGGAGAGCCCCCCACGATGTCAGGAATTATTGCGCCCATAAACAGTCTCCCTAACTTGCCTGAACTGTCCAACGCTTAACTAGCCGATCGAAACCTGCGTAGACCTCCATGCCTCCGTGGTGTTCGCGCAGAAAGTGGATTATTGGCCCGTGACTCTTGTGTAATGAGAGCACGGCTCTTTGAAAGTATCTCGCGAGGACTTCCTCGTCGGCAGTTCGGTTTTCAATGGCCAGGGAAACCATTTCCAAATAATTGAGAACCTCCGTAGCGGCACGGTATGACCCTTTGTATGTTACTATCGCATCTGTGGGATCATTATTAAACGCTAGTAAGAAGAGCGGTTTTACTGACAGCTGTACGCGTTCTATATACTCTGGCCCGGTCCATTGCCGGATGTAGTCCATAGCATTTTCTCGTTTCTGAAAGCGTAGATTCCTTCTATGTGCCACGATAAGGACGCCGGGAATTAACAAGATGGACAATATTTGCGCAATCTGTATCGTCAGCTCGATCAAATCCATTCCAACCCCTCCCGAATATGCCTCAGTAAGTTTCACATTTTAGGCATTTCTAAGTAGGTCAAGCATCTTACGAGACTACCTTGACTTCATTTAAGGGCTTTGCAGGGATTTTTCCTTCTTTATTCGACGAACGGTCCGTTCTGAAATATTTATTGAACCCATCCATGGAAAATCTGGGTCACCTCGTTTAAAGAAGGAAACAACGTCAGGAGCCTGCCAGCCTTGGCTAATTAGCTCCCTAATCTTTTGTCGCACAGGTTCAGGTATCCGCCGTCCCATAAAAAACCCTCCGAAACTCTTCATCATACAGGCGCCCCCCAAACACACACCGATCATCATACGTTGCATCGGTGGGCACCCAGGCCCCGCCTAACTCAATCTCAGGATAAACATGATGAGGCCCGGCCCCCGGCCGTGTGCCGACACACGCCAGCCGCGAGCGCAGTCCTTTCAAAAACGCAAACGCTAAAAGTAAGATGGCCTTGTCGTCACAATCCCGCGCAAACGGCCAGTCTGGCCGGACGGTGTAACGCGGGCGGGAAAGCATTTCCACGCCCGGCGGATCGGCGTGATACTTCAACCGCCGGACGTGGTTATAAAACTCCTCGAAAGACAGGTGAGCAAACGGGAGCAAATCGGCGGCGTAGCGCCGCGCCATGTCGAACATACGCGCGACGGTAATTTCATACGACGCCAGGTCCTGCGTAAGCTTCGCCTGAATCGAAAGCAGGGTGTCACGCAGGGAGTTAATCAGACACCCCCGGCGCACGGCCCGGCTGGAAGATTTGCAGGCGGGCGAGACGTTCCCGCATCCGCGCGACGTGGTCAGAAATATCCCGGCCGGACAAGACCAGGCCGAAAGCGCGTTCCAGGTTAAACAGGATGGCTTCCACTTCCTGCACATCGCTCACGATGGTTTCCGCCGCTTCCGCGTAGTACTTCATAGCCCGTTCCAGGGCTTCGACGCGCTCCGCGAGATCTTCCGGCGCATCCCCGGCGACCGCCGCCGGAGTAGGCTGATTACTTGCATCATTCATTATACAGGCTCCTGACCGGCCGGAATCCCGGCGGGCGCACCCTGCGCCGCCGCCAACCCCTGGCCGCTAAGTATCTCTCGAATCGTTCCCAAATTACGCAGGACTTCGCCGCCCAGGTCCAGGCCCCGATAAAACATCCGTTCCCCGGGCGTCTGGTTCTCCGTGGACAGACGGTCAGACTGGCGTTTTAGATCGTGGTCGTGTTCCTCGTGCAACCGATCAATCCGCCGCTCATAAGACCGGCGCATCTCGTCCATATCTTCGCGGATCAAAGTCAGGCTGCGTTCATGGCCTCGCTGTAGATCCTCAAACATGGTGCGAAACGTGCCCTGCATCGATTCCATCATCATTTTCATGGAAGCGGTAGCGGCGTTGTCCCGGATCTTCTGCGCCTCATCCAGCTTGTGTTCCATCTTTTCCATGTAGGTAAAGGCACGATTGAGTACGGTCTGTTCGGTAGGATCGGGGAACGGAGAGAGCGCCGCCGCGCCCCCTCCGTTCTTCCCGTTCTTCGCGGCGGCGCTGTTGCCGTGCATCGGCCGCGTGACCTGGCCGGAGAAAACCCGCGTCCAGTCCTTATCCTTCTCGCCCCGGGCGAACAGTTCCACGGTGTATTCCCCCGGCTCCAGGTCCGGCAGATCCGGGCTATGGAGTTCTACTGCGTCCATACCGGCGCGATGGATGCGCAAACGGTAACGCGCATCCTCGCCGTATTCCGATTTGATGCGCGACGCCTCTTTAAGAAATTGTTTGAGAGTAAACTTTAACATGTTAATTTAATCTCCCTTTTTCCTTTTGCTCATGTCTTTTTTCGCGTGAGGCCCCCGTGTCGATGACTTGCGTGAAACGTTAGAGCGGCGACGCCCCTTCTTTTGCTCCTCGCTGTACACCATTCGTCGTAGCTCTGCACAGGACGGGACGTCCGAAGCCTTTAAAGATCCTTGTTGATAAAACTGGATAAACGTTTGTACGTTTCGCCAGCCGCCGTGTTTCATGATGGCCGGGAGCATTTCCGGGGAGGCATTGTAGAACCATTGCGCAAACGCGTGCCTGAATTTGTGCGGGGAAAAGTGCGTCCCATGTCCAAATACTTTCCGGCACGCCATTTTACAGCGGAATAAGGCGTGATGACGGTCAAACGGAGTCCCGTCTGTCTTCTCGAAGAGAAATACCTTGCCTTTGAAAACCTCGCGGATGCGTTTATAGACGTCGTAGCGCAATTCCCGCGTGTCGATGCTCCCCCCCTTTTGTCGGACGGTGTAGTAAATACCGCCGTCGGGCGTTAGGTGATCGGTATTGAAATCGGACAGTCGGAGGGAGCACAGTTCGCTGATGCGTAGGGCACTGAACAAAAGAAACTCGATCAGGGCGGAGTCGCGTTCCAGCGCTTCATCGATTAACTGCATGACCTGTTTTAGCGTGGGGACGATGATTCGGGCCGGTACACGCTTGAGTGAGGTCCACTTCTTAAAGGTCCGGTCGATTGTGGTTTGCAGCGCGAAATCGAGATCGTATGCGTCCCCGTAGTAGCTGATAACGGCCCCCTTGAATTGAAACGCCACGTTACGGACTGTTTGGGGCTTGTAGCGCTTTAGATGCTCTTCCAGGTACGCTGTAATATCCTGCAAGGTCATCCCGTTCGGATGTTTGGCGTTAATTTTCCGGAGATTGGAGTTTTCCGCTTTTTTCCGGGTCAAAGGGAGCCGGGGAATCACCAAACCCGAATAGTAGTCTAGAAGATTCGTCGCGGAAAATGCACCGGCTGACGCGGGCGTGTCGGGATTCCGGACAATTTCCGGCCCCTTAAAATCCTTAAACTTTTTTCGTTTATATTGAATAAACGAAACAACATTTGATGTTTCCATACATACAGCGGACATACTATTCCCCTGAAACCGGCAAGGGAAAAAACACTTGTCAGCCGCTTACTATATTTACTAGTTACGCAATTGCGGAGCCCGGAGTAGCCCGGCGCCCGGCCGGCGGAATTGAGCGACGCGCCTTGCGCGTCGTCGGGTTCACAAGTCGCTACGACCGCGACTTGTGCGCGGCCCGGCCGGGCGCAACGCCCAAAGAAATCTCACTGGTCCCCGCTTTCGAGTGACTTTTTCAGCAGCCTGCTAACGCAAGAATTGATAGTCTACAGTCGCTCCGTCATCCTTGAGCGGCCTTTTTAGCCGGCCCCTCCTGGTGCGCTAAGCCCACGGAGGGGCGCTGCACACCAGGACGTGTGGCCTGCGCCGTACGCGACTGATTCTCAATTTCGACGTGCCTGTGGTCCTGGCGGCATAATCTGGTGGATCGCACAAACGCCGTGCAGTTGATTAATGTCGGGTCATCTTCCACAGACTTGTACAAGGAGTAACAACTTGAGCGAACTAACACGTAAAGATTTCATTCGCCGCTCGGCAGTCCTCGGCGCGGTCAGCGTCGGTGCGAGCGCCGTGCTGGCATACTGCGGTGGGCGTCCGCCGGCGGAAGACGAAGGTGAAGTCGCATCCGAAGCCGGTTCCGCATGCAGCGATCTTTCCGGCCTCACCGACGCCGAAAAACAGCAGCGTCAGACCATGACGACGAACCTGAAGTACGTCGAAAAATCCGAAGTGGCGGGTCAGCAGTGCGACAACTGCCAGCTCTACAAGGTCCCCGAGGGCGGTTCCGCCTGCGGCGGCTGCCAGCTCTTCCCGGGACCGGTGGCCGCGGAAGGTCACTGCGCTTCGTGGGCCGCTAAAGCCGGCTGATCACAGGTTAAGATTCAGAACGGCAACGGCCGCGTTCGGGAAACCGGCGCGGCCGTTTTTGTGTAATGAGCGGTGCGATCATCGGCGCGCTTCAAAGCCACAGCCTGAAGGAGTCTGCATGAGCAAAAAAGCATCATCGAAAAAGAAAGTCCCGGCCAGGGGAAAGGAAACCGCGCGGAAGACCGCCGCGAAGAAGACCACCGCGCCCAAATCGGCACTGTTGATCGATGTCACGGCGGACAACGTCACGGAAACCGGCTTCTTCTGTATGATGAGCAAACCGAAGTCCCCGGGTTACCAACAAAAACTCGCCTGGTTGCAACAGCGCTTTCGCGAAGGCATGCGCATCAAAATGGCCGGCGGCGGCGGGCGGGCCTTCATCGAGTACATTCCCGGCGAGTACGCCTGGCGGCCGGTCGAAGCGAAGGGCTACTTCGTCATTCATTGCCTGTGGGTCGTCGGACAGAGCAAGGGCCGGGGCATCGCTCGCAGCCTGCTCAACGCCTGCATCGAGGACGCGCGGGCCTCCGGCGCGAAGGGTGTGGCCATGGTCACGAGCGAGGGCAACTGGTTGCTCGGCAAAAAGTTTCTCGAAACGCACGGCTTCACTTCCGTGGACCAGGCGCCGCCGTCCTTCGAACTGATGGTCCTGTCCTTCGGCAAAACTCCGCCCCCGCGCTTCAGTGGAAACTGGGAGAAGAAATGTAAACAATTCGGCCGCGGTCTTACGATCGTCCGCACGGATCAGTGCCCGTACTTAGAAGATGCGACCCGGAATTTCATCGGCGTCGCGGAAGCGCGTGGTATCCCGTCACGCGTGATGGACTTGAAGGACAGCAAGAGCATTCGCGAAAAATCCCCGAGCGCCTACGGGGTGTTTAACGCCGTACTGGACGGCAGGTTGCTGTCGTACTGTTACCTGACGCCGGCACAGATCGAGAAGGCATTGGACGCCTTATCTTAGCGGCGTATTGCGCTACGCCCTGAGAACCGGCACGATCCTACCCTGCTCGCTCCGCGGCTTGCACCGTGTGTTGCAGCAGCATCGCGATCGTCATGGGCCCGACACCGCCCGGCACCGGAGTAATGTACGACGCCTTTTGCGCGCACGAATCAAACTCCGCGTCACCGACGTTGCCCGGATTGTAACCGGCATCCAGAACGACGACACCTTCTTTCAACGCATCGCCCTTGATGAAGTTCGGCTTGCCCACCGCGGCGACGACGATGTCCGCCGTCGCCAGGTGACTTTCCAGATTCTCCGTCTTCGAATGACAGACGGTAACAGTCGCATTGCGACCCAGCAGCAGCATGGCCATGGGCTTGCCCAGGATCGGCGAGCGGCCGACAACGACGGCGTGTTTGCCCTGGATCGGCAGATCGTATTCATCCATGAGGCGAATCATACCCGCCGGCGTGCAGCTCGCATAGGCCCCTTCGATGCCGAACGAAATTGCGCCGAAGCCGAGCGTCGTTACGCCGTCCACGTCTTTCGCCGGAGCGATGCGATCAAAGGCCGCGCGCTCATCGACACCGGAGGGCACCGGATGCTGGAGCAGAATACCGTGCACATTCGGATCGCGATTCAGTTCGTCGATGATGCGCAACAACGCCGACGTCTGCGTGGCGGCTGGCAGCGTGATTTTGCGCGAATCCATGCCCACGGATTCGCAGGCCTTGCCTTTCATTTTCACGTAGGTGGCCGAGGCGGGATCGTCCCCGACAAGGATGGTCGCCAGCACGGGCTTCGGCCGGCCCTTCGTTTCCACGAGATGTGTTACGCGTTGTTTGAGATCTTCGCGGATTTTGGCGGCCAGGGCTTTGCCGTCGAGGAGGATGGGTTCGGGCATGGGAGATGATCACCGCACGTGGATCATCTGAGCAAGAAGAATTTGCTACTCCGAGGTACCGAGGAGAAGATTGAGTCGGATGAATGAACTGGCGACTGAAAGCGTTCGTAACCCGACAATCGATCTCCCACAAAAGTCCTTCCCATCAAGACCTCGGTGCCTCGGTCCTCGGAGTAATCTTCCTAACGCACCACGTAACGAACCCGACAGTATTCGGCGTCGTAGATCAAGAAAAACTCGGCCTTGCTGTAGTTCGGTCGTTCGCCGCGGCCGCTCAGTTCCCGTTCCAGCATCTCCTTCGCGGCTTTGCACGAGGTGGTTTGCTTCATGGGAAAACTGTTCTCTGCCAGGGCCTTTTCGGAGGCCCGGCCGGTGCTCAGAAACTCGGTACCGCCGTCCTTGAGTTCGTTGACGACGACGCCCGTAGGAATAGGCTTCCGTTCGTCGCCGGCACAGCCGGCCACCAGGAGCACGACGATCAGCGTCGCGCCCCAAAAAATACTTACGATGCGCATGATTATGAGACGTTCGCGTAGTACGGATGGTTCGTCGCGTACTTTTTCTCGAACGTGTCGATGGCGTCGCCTTTGCGCATGGTCAGGCCGATGTCGTCCCAGCCGTTCAGCAGACATTCTTTCCGGAAGGCATCCACTTCGAAACTGTAGCTCTTGCCGGCGGCATGTACCTTTTGTTCCGGCAAGTCCACCGTAATCTCGGCGCCCTCGTTGCCTTCGATCCACGCCATGATCTCCCGCACTTCCGCGCCGGAAAGAATCACGGGCAACATGCCGTTCTTAAAGCAGTTGTTATAAAAGATATCTGCGAACGACGGCGCGATAACGGAGAGAAAACCGTAGTCATTCAGCGCCCACGGGGCGTGCTCCCGGGAAGAGCCGCTGCCGAAGTTTTCTCCGGCCACGAGGACCGAAGCGCCTTTGTAGCGAGGCGCGTTCAGAATGAAGTCCGGGTTCTCCTGTTTGCCGTCGTCGTCGAGAAAACGCCAGTCGTGAAAGAGATGAACGCCGAAGCCCGTGCGCTCGATCTTCTTTAAGAACTGCTTGGGGATGATCTGATCCGTGTCCACGTCGGAACGGTCCAGCGGCGCCGCGAGGCCCGTGTGAGTTTTAAAGGGTTGCATAATGTATCTCCAGTAATAGTCAGTCAGTCCTTCTTAGAGTGCCGGTTCAGTTCCAGCCGCGCACGTCCACAAAACGTCCCTCGATGGCCGCCGCGGCCGCCATCTCCGGGCTCACCAGGTGTGTACGCCCGCCTCGGCCCTGACGACCTTCGAAGTTCCGGTTGGACGTCGAAGCGCAACGCTCGCCTTCTTTCAGATTGTCGTCGTTCATGGCGAGGCACATGGAACAACCGGCCTGCCGCCACTCGAAACCCGCCTCGATAAAGATGCGATCCAGGCCCTCTTCTTCAGCCTGGCGTTTCACCCGGCCGGAGCCCGGCACCACCATGGCCCGCAGGCCGCTTTTGACCTTCTTGCCCTTCACAATGTCCGCGGCGTTGCGCAGGTCTTCGATGCGCGAGTTCGTGCACGAACCAATGAACACCGTATCGATGTTGATCTCGGTGATCTTCGCGCCGGCGGCGATGCCCATGTACTCAAGGGCTCGTTCGGTGGCTTTCTTTTCGCCTTCGTCGCCCAGAGCGGCCGGATCCGGAACGTTTCCGCTAACTTTTGTCACCATGCCGGGGTTGGTCCCCCAGGTGACCTGCGGCTCGATGGCGGCCCCGTCCAGTTCAATGACTCGATCAAAGTGCGCCCCCTCGTCCGAGGGCAACGTCCGCCAGTAGGCCACGGCCTGTTCCCAGGCCTCGCCGGACGGCGAGAAGTCCCGGTCTTTAAGGTACTCGAAGGTCTTCTCGTCCGGAGCGATGAGGCCCGCCCGGGCCCCGGCCTCGATGGACATGTTGCAGACGGTCATGCGTCCTTCCACGGAAAGCGCTTCGATCGCCTCGCCGGCGTACTCCATGACGTAGCCCTGGCCGCCCCGCGTGCCGATCTCCCCGATGATCGCTAAGATAATATCTTTCGGAGTTACGCCGCGCCCGAGTTTGCCGTTCACTTTGATTAACATGTTTTTCGATTTCGGCTGGCGCAGAGTCTGCGTGGCGAGCACGTGCTCCACCTCGGAAGTACCGATGCCGAAGGCCAGGGCGCCGAAGGCACCGTGGGTGCTGGTATGCGAATCGCCGCAAACGATGGTGGTCCCGGGGAGCGTGATGCCCATCTCCGGGCCGATCACGTGCACGATGCCCTGGTCCGGGTGATTGAGATCGAAGAGGCGGACGCCGAATTCTTTGCAGTTCGCGTTCAGCGCCTCCATTTGTTTTTTGGAGATTTCCCCGGCCGCGCCCCAGTCCCGGGAGCGCGTGGAGACGTTGTGATCCATGGTGGCAAACGTCAAATCCGGGCGGCGGACCTGGCGCCCGGCCATGCGCAGGCCCTCAAAGGCCTGGGGCGAGGTCACCTCGTGCACCAGGTGGCGGTCGATGTAGATCAGCGAAGATCCGTCGGCATCGTCCACCAGGTGGGCGTCCCAGATTTTGTCGTACATGGTTTTTGCAGTCATGAGTTCCGTCCTGTTGCATAAAAGCTAACCGATCCGGGCCCATAATGCAAATAAATTATAATTATTGCAGCTATTACGATTCGTTATAGGTCGACTCGATGCCACAGAACCCGAAACGGCGCCGCTTCAATGTTCCGCCGCACCCAGCCCGGCGGCGGGTCGGCCGTGGCGGCCTGCAATCGCCGGCGCAGTTCGCTCTCCGGAAAGTACGCCGGCAGGAGTTCCGGATAATCGAACAAAAAGGCATCGCTTTCGCGCAACCGATCTTCCAGGCTCACGTCGGCGTCCCGCTCCAGGGTGACCTTCCGCACCTTCGGCACGTACTCCAGCATGCCCTCATCCGCCGTGGCAACCCGCAGGCCGTCCCGCTCCGCGGCCAGCTCGTTCAGAAAATGAATAGTTGTGAGGTTCGGACGATGCAAGGGGCCAGCTAATATATTTTCAACGACGGTTACGGCGCGGGGCATCAGCAGAAGCATGAGAGCGCAGCCCAGGAGCGTGACCACACCCTGGAACGCAATCGGTACCGAAGGCGTTAACCGCCAGGGGAATTCCCGCACGCCGAGTTCCAGGAGAAGGCTGGACAGCAACAACGCCGCGCACAGCAGCGGCAACAGGTAGTGCTCTCGCGGATAAAAGACCAGGCAGGCCGCGGTAAAGGGCGTGATGAGCACCATCAGCACAAAGACCTGTTCGAGAAAATTACGCGCCAGGATTTTGCGGCGCAGGCCGATCACCACGGCAACCAGGACGACGACAAAGACATATCCGATCCAGCGAGATTCCCGCGCCATGCCGGCGGCGTCGGATTGGGCGAAGACCGGCCAGTGCTGCTGAAACTCGCGCCAGAAGTTTTCGAATAACAACGAAACGTTGAAGCCGACATGCCGCAGGAACTCGCCGGGATTGGAAATCAGCATGTGCCACACGCCCGGTTCGCCCGGGCCGAAGGAGCGGGCATACCACGCCGGCAACGCCGCGAGGTCCACGGGCACCGGCACATCAAATCGCTCGCCGTAAGCGCGGACGTAGTGCTGCATTACGGTCAGTTCCAGGATGTCGACCCGGCTCTGGTCACCGCCGGGGGAACCGTAACCCACAAACAGCGCGAGGCCGAGTGTCAGCATAAGACCGGGCAATAGAAAGGCGGAGAATCGACGACCGCCGAAAACGTCGCCCCGGGAACTCAGAAGCCGCCACGCCAGATACAATGCCGGCAACAGCAGGGCCGCGACAAACTCCGCTCGAACGTAACTTAAGAACAGGATCAGCGGAATCAATGCGGCCACGCGCCCGGTCTCACTGCGCACGAGCCGGCGCATCAACGCGGCATACAATAAGAAGACGATGAGCAAGAAGTACACGGAACGCGGCAGGGCCTTGAGGTGCATGGTCCACAACGCGGCATAAACGGAGAGCGGTAGCGCGATGCAGCGACGCACGACGAACGAACGCAGGCTTACGTAGATTGACGTCGCGAGGCCGCCGAGCAACACCACGTGATTCACATAGTAGAGTCCGAGCGGATCCAGACCGCTCAGGAATTCCAGCACGACGTACCAGAGCACGTAAGCCGGGGAGCGATAGAATGAAAACTCGGACCACTCGAAGTTCAGCGCGGGCTTGAGATAAAGCACGGTTTCATCGTAGATGGCGACGTCGTAGATCTCCGACAGCGGCATGACGATGCGATACACCGCAACGAGGATAGCGGCGACGCAGACGACTTCGCTGAAGATCCAGATGATCCGTTCCGTGGACTTCATGTTTCGTTATTGCAGTCTCACCGGCGTCGCGCCGTAAAGTGATTTACCCCGGGCACCGGGGAATCGAGACATCACCATGGAGTTCCGGCAGATCCGCTACTTTCTTGAGATCCAGCGCGCCGGATCGTTCATGAAGGCGGCCGGTCGCCTGGGCCTTACGCAGCCGGCCCTGTCCAGACAGATGATGCTCCTGGAACGCGAGATCGGCCAGCAGTTGCTGGAACGCGGAGCCCGGGACGTGCGTCTCACTCCGGCCGGTGAGACGTTTCTTCAGTATGCCGTGCGCCTGAACGATCTCTGGCGTGAACTCCAGGACTGCCTCAAGGAACCCGACGAAGAACCGACGGGGGAGTTCAGTCTCATCACCGGCGGCACCGTGGCCGCGTACGTGCTTCCGGAAATTCTGCGCCGCCTTCGCAAAAAATATCCCGGCCTGGTGTTTCGGGTGTACGAGGGCGACGCCCACGAAACCCGGGAAGCCCTGCTCCGGGGCGACGCCGATCTCGGCATCCTCACCGGCGAGATCAGCGAAAGCAGTACCCTCGTACAACGCCCGTACCTGGTCGATCGCATCCTGCCGGTGGCCGCAAAGAATCATCCCATCTTCCGCAAAAAGAAACTCACCGTTGCGGACCTGGCCGGGGAAGACTTCGTGTTCTTTCATCCCGCCTCGGCGGTCCGCGGAGTCGTCGAAAAAAAACTGCGTTCCCTGCGGCCGCGTCTGAATCCCTCAATCGTAATGGAACTGCGATCGCTCCAGGGCGTGATTCGCAGCGTCGAGGCCGGTCTGGGCATCGGCTTCCTTTCCGAAGTTTGTCTCACACAGAAGCTGCGCCCCCTGCCGTTTGCGGAACTCGTAGCCGAACGCCAGTTTTACTTTTCGTACCGCCGCCACGGCCGCCCGGGCCTGGCCGTGCTCATCGAAGAGATCGAAAAACACACCGCCGGCGGCGGGGACGAATAAAAAAACGCATCCAGGTGCTTGTCCACGAAATCAAACGCGATCTTTCCATTAAGTAAACATGCTAATCAATTAAGGAGTTATCACCATGAAACGTTTTACTGCTATCACGATCGTCCTCGCCTTCGCCGCTCTCTGCCACTGCCTGGCGGACGTCCGTCCCGAAGACCTCCGCGGCCCCGACGACCCGGGAGCGGCGGCGGCCGGTCGCGAATTGCTGCGCACGTCCATGGAGCGGGCCGGTCTCCGCGCCTGGCAGAAGCACGTGACGGCCAGCGTGGAAGTTGACGATACCTGGAACGGCATCGGGGCGCTCATCGGTCCCTGGCCGGAGAATCCGCAGAAGTTTCGCCAGGATTTTCTCCTGGGAACGTTCACTTCGCGCGTAGAATTACTGAGCGGCGAGGAACGCGGCACGGTCTTCGGCATGCAGAACTGGAAGACCTATGTCGCCGGCGCCGGTGGTGCGAATGCCAGGCACGAAGAGAATGCGGACATGTTCTTTCTTTTGCCGACGCTACAGTACTTCTTCGAGTTTCCGTTTCGCATCGACTCGGCCGATACCATCGTGGCGGCCGGAGAGCGCACGCTGGACGGTGTCACCTACGATCTCGTCTTCGCCACCTGGGGCGACCTCGAACCCAACGACCGGGTGGACCAGTACTTGATATACATTGAACGCGAGAGCGGACTCATTCGCAAGTTGCGTTACACGGTCCGCGAGAGCGGTTCGTTCTTTGCGGGCACCATGCATTACGATGACTTTCGTAACGTCGACGGGGTGATGACGCCGCACCGCCAGACCATCACGCTGGACGCGCCGGAGGACATCGACAGCCCGCAGGACGTCTTCGAAGACAACCTGCACGACATGATCATTGCCTCGATCAAATTCGATGTCGTGAGGCCGGAAGAACTGACGCCGTTTCCCGGCGGCGGTGGCGGGGATTATAAGCCGTAAGAGTTTTTACCACCGAGGCTCCGAGGACACCGAGAGAAGAATTTACAGACGTTGGCGATGCGGGAATTCTCCGGGGGTGACGGAGAACCGCGAGTCCGGGCCAGGCTTGCCCGGAGGGTGAGCCGTTCGCCGCAGGCGAGGCCCGGACGTTCGCGCGCAGCGCGACGCGGGTCGGAGTCAGGGGGCGGAGCCCCCTCTTAAATAAGAATTCTTAATCTTCTTTCAGATTACTCTTGTACGCCTCATACACGACATCGAACTCCGGCGGCATGCTAATGGCGCGGCCGGCGGCCATATCGATCCACATGTGATGGCTGAGCCCGTCGGCCACGCAGCGGTTGTCCTTGATGTCCCACATGGAACAGCCGAGCACCAGCGTACGCCGCGTGATCTTCGTGGGGCCGATGCTAACTTCGAGATCCGCCGGGAACACGACCTGGCCGCGGTAGTTGAACTCCAGCTTCGTGAGAATCATGGTGACGTTCTCGGGAAGTTTGTAATCAAAACGCCGGTGCAGATGAACCAGATACTCCGCCCGGGCCGTTTCGAAGTAGCGCGTGTATGACACGTTGTTGACGTGGCGCAGGGCGTCCATGTCCCCCCAGGCGACGCGGATCGGAACAGAGAAATCGTAGCGCTGTGGATGGGGCATGGTACCACGTTCCAAAATGGGCAGCAGCGTGTCAGATCAAATTCACATCACCATCCGCCGGGTCGAACCGGACGCCGACGAGTGCCGGCTCCTCAGCAACCTCGCAATTCGCTCGAAGGCCTACTGGAACTACAACGAAGAATTCCTGAATGCCTGCCGCGACGAGCTCACCGTGCGGCCGGAGTTTGTCCAGGACAACCCCACGTTCGTCATCGAATGCGACGGGCGCATCACCGGTTTTTATTCGATCGGCCAGGTCCTGGATAAACGCGACGACAACCGCTGCGAACTCGACTACCTCTTCGTCGAACCGAAGTGGATCGGCAAAGGCCTGGGGCGCCGGCTCATCGAACACGCCAAAGTCGAAGCACGGCGCATCGGCTACGATCTGCTGGAAATCCAGGGCGATCCGAACGCGGAGCCGTTTTACCTGGCCGTCGGCGCCGAGAAGATCGGTAAGCGCGAATCGCTGAGTGTTAAGGGCCGCTACCTGCCGGTGTATGAGATCGACTTGCGAGACTGAGTCGCACAACCGACTTCCGGGTCGAATTCCGCATACTCAGCAAAACGAAAATCCACAACTCTTCAGGTGCCGTAGAAAAAAAGCCCCTCACCGTTGCGCAACTCACTGAGTGTTTCCCGGGGAAAACCTTACGACCCCCGGCTCTTGAACGACCGGATACGTTTTTCTCGTTTCGACCGGCACGAATCGTGGTGTAAGTGAAGACCGGTGTACATTAATAAGAATTTGGGTACAACTGGTTCCAGCTGACGCACGGAGGTCATGCCGGGGAACAAAATACGGCGGACCGGAACGGCGTCTTCGTCGAACTCCAAAGACTACGATCGTCCATCAGTCACACTCCGCCACCGGCGCACCACATCGTACAAAAACAACACGTACGCCAATCCCACGCACGAATGCATCAACGCCGCCTGCACGGCCGATTCGAACCATTCCGTAGGATACACGTGCAAATGCCGGCCCTCGTGGCTCAGAAATACAAACGCCGTGAACATATAAACAATTGATAAACGAAAGTTACCGGCCAGCAAATAGACGAAGATGATCAACAGCGGGGCGATGCGCTGGCCGCCCTGGGTCACCGAGAACACGAAAAAGAACGACGGCACGAGAATCAGCGCGTGCAAAAACGTGATGCGCCGGAAAAACAGCGCCGTGAGTGCGAGGCCCGTCATGGCGAACATAACGATGCGGTTCAGCCCCGTGAAGTACCAGGGATACAGGTGCCAGATCGAGAACCAGTGCGGCGGCGCGTTTTCGAGGCGGCCGCGGCGCTCCCAGCCCACGAGGGATTCCGGATAGTACGGCAGCATGCCGATGGCGAACACCGCGAAGAACAGAGCGATCGCCGCCCAGATCTTCCAATCTTTGAGCACCGGCATCATCCAGGCAAGCGACAGTTCGCGGCCGTCTCCGACGTGCTTTGATCTGACATGATGCACCAGAACGACCGGCAACAAAAACGCGGACACGCCGTTGAGCGCGGCGAGCAATCCCAGGAGCGGTGCCGTGCTGAGCAGGCCGCCGCCGTATCGATACAACGCAAAGATCAAAAACGGCAATGCGATGTACAGTGCCTTGTCCTCGTAGCTGCCGTGGAAGATGCGCCACCAGAGACCGTTCGCAAAAAACAAGATCAAAAAGAAAAAGAACGAGTACAGCGGCAGGTCTTTGCGCCGGGTCAGGTAGGCCACCAGGCACAACGCGAGCGTGAGCCACACGAACGAGTACACCACGAAACCGTTCACGCCCCAGCGCGCGCCCATGATGTACAAATACTTATAAACGAGATGCTGCAGGCCCGGGTAGTCGAGCAGGCGCGGGTTTGCATGATCGTCACCGGCAATGCCGGCGACCTCGGGGATCGCGTACGGATTCGAATCGAAGACGTAGTCGATCATCGCGAAGTGATTGTAGATCGCGTAGTTGAAACCGAAGACGCCCAGTACGTTGATCTCGACGAACTTCACGAAGAGCGCGCCCAGGGCCAGAAACAACAAGAGCGCCGTCCACTGACGGCGCCCCATGATCGCGGTGACTGAGTAACCCGGCAAAGGCATCAGTCGATGTAGTCTTTGAGTTTGCGTGAGCGCGACGGATGCCGCAGACGCCGCAGGGCCTTCGCTTCGATCTGGCGAATGCGTTCGCGCGTTACCTGGAAGACGTAACCGACCTCTTCGAGGGTATGCGAGTAACCGTCGTCGAGACCGAAGCGCATGCGCAGAACTTTTTGTTCCCGCGCCGGCAGCGTGTTGAGCACGGACTTGATCTGCTCGGACAACAGACGCGACGCGGTGGCGTTGACCGGCGACTCCACCTCGGTATCCGGAATGAAATCGCCCAGTTCGGAGTCTTCCTCGCTGCCCACCGGAACTTCGAGGGAGATCGGTTCGCGCGCCACGTTCTTCACGGCCTTTACACGCTGCACCGGCCAGCCCAGGCGCTCGGCAATTTCGTCGTTGGTCGGCTCCCGACCGGTCTCTTGCAAAAAGAGCCGCGTTTCGCGCACGACCTTGTTGATCTGTTCGATCATGTGCACCGGAATGCGAATGGTGCGCGCCTGGTCGGAGATGGCGCGGGTAATAGCCTGGCGAATCCACCACGTGGCGTACGTCGAGAACTTGTAGCCCTTCTTGTACTCGAACTTATCGACGGCTTTGATTAAGCCTATGTTGCCTTCCTGAATGAGATCGAAGAAGTGCATGCCGCGGTTCGCGTAACGCTTCGCGATCGAAACCACGAGGCGCAGGTTCGCCTTGATGAGTTCCTTCTTGGCCTGGGCGATTTCGCGTTCGCCCTTGTTCAACGATTCGCCCCAGCGCAGGATGTCCTGGATCGGGGATCCGGCTTCCTGTTCCATGCGGCGGAGCTTTCTTTCGTTATTACGGATGTCTTTGATGACCTCGCGCACCTCTTCGATGTCGCAGCCCATCTCTTTTTCGATTTCGTCCAGGTTCTCGTTCTTCTCGATGAACCGGTTGAATGCTTTGATTTCTTTAATGTCTTTGCCGTATTTCGCTTTGATGCCCAGGAAGTGGCGCTGGATTTCTTTGATGCGGAAGACCATGGACTTGATCTTCTGCGAAATTCGCTGGATTTCTTTTTGCGAGACGCCCACTTCCCGCACGGCCGCGTCGATGACGCCGCGGGATTCGTCGGACTTTTGTTTGTACTCGCGCCACTTCTTCGAACCCTCCACGTATTTGCGGAGCTTCGAGTTGGCCTCGTTGAAGCGCTTCTCTTCGCCGGAGATGATTTCCATCTTCTCGAAAAAGATCTTTTCGAGTTTTTCCATCTCGGCCTGGCTGAGATAGTAAGCCTTGTTTACGCGCACGACGTCGGAGATTTTGATCTTCCGGGCGCGGATCTTCGGCATAAGCTTGAAGAAGTTGGCGCGGAGGAGCGACGATTCCAGGATCGTCTCTTCGATGATGTTCTCACCGTTTTCGATGCGCTTCGCCAGGAAGACTTCTTTATCGCCGGAGATGAGCGAGACCTTGCCGATCTCTTTCAAATACAGACGGATCGGGTCGTCGCTGATGGTTCCGGATCCGGAGTCCTTCTTCTTGCGAGTGACTTTTTTCTCGGGCTTCGGCGCCGGGGCCGGGGCCGGGTTTTCCTGCTCAATCGCCCTGCTGGAGTATTCTTCGACGACCTCGATGCCGAGCTGATTCAGTAGCGTGAAGACGTCTTCGATGCGCTCTGAGTTAACGATTTTCTCGGGGAGATATTCGTTGATTTCGTCGTAAGTGATTTCTCCGTTGGCCTTGCCGATCGAAATGATTTTCTGGATCTCGGGGAGGTCCTCCATCGCCATTGCAGCTAACTCCTCTGTTCAGTGTGCTGATCGTGCTGATTGCCGATATCTCTCGAAACGGCTGTATCTTACGGAACGGTTCGGGGGCGCGAACGCCCTGTTTCAGTATTATCGATTCGGCGGTGCCGAAAAGCAACTCCCGGGGGTGAAAGAATCGTGCGGACGAGGTAAAAATGAGTGCTCAGCGTGCGGGCTGCCCTGAATTCCGTCGCATGGATTCCAGTTTTTTCAGTTCCTTTAAGAGATTTCCGTTTTCTTCTATAAGATACGATTGATCGATTGAATCGGCCACCGTGTAGCGACGCTCGTTTTCCGCTATTCTTTTTTTCAACTGGAGGATCTGATGCTCCACCAGCAAGTCGCGGAGAACGGAACGCTCCAGGTGAAAATCCCGATTCCCCCCGCCGTCCGATCCCGAGCCGGCCTCTTCGCGACGTAACACGGCTTCCGTGAAGCCCTGCAGGGTCTCCTCCGGCAGTTCAAAGCGGCCGAAGTCGTCCGGCCGCCATAGATTACCGGTCAGGTAACGCGTTTCGAGATAACGCCACAGAAACTCCGCCTGGGCGTCCTCAAATTCCACACCGGCCACATCCTGCTGGAACTCGCCGAAGATCGCCGGGGCGAACAACAATTCCAGGACGATAGCCCGCTCGCACGAGGCAATCCGCCGGAGCAACGGGTCCGGGCGGCCACGGTTCTGGCGCTGCACGCCGACCGCACGGGCAGGCCGGGCCGGCTCGCCCGCGAACTCCGGGTCCGGCCCGGGGCCCTGCCCTTCCCGGGAACGCGCCGGTGCCGGACGGCTACCGAATGCGGCATCCCGGCGTACTCCAGGACGACCGGCCTGTTCCCATTCTCGCAAGACTTCCACCGGATTGAGTCCCAGCATCCGGCCGGCTTCTTCCAGCAAGAACACGCGATCCGACTCCCGACCGATCTCCCCCACGCCGGCAAACAGCCGATCCAGGCCCGGCCGCTTTTCCGTGCCCCGGGGCATGGCCGCCTGAAGTTCTCCCAGGTAAAACTCCCGGGCGTTGCGGGCGAACTCCCGGGGATCGTCCCATTGTCGCCCGTCGGCGAAACCGGCGAACCGATCGGGGAACATCGTTTCGAGCAGATAGAATTTTTCCGCCGGAATCCGACCGTGCTCCAGCAGCTCCGCGATTTGTGGGGCCGGCGTTTTCATGGAAAGGTCGAAGGGATCGAGGCCGCCGGGCAACAGGAGGACCTGGGACCCCAGACCGCCCTGCTCCAGGGAGAGGCGCGCGAACTTGAGCGCAGCGCGGCGCCCGGCCCCGTCGCCGTCGAAGATGCACAACAGTTTCGAAGAATAACGCGAGATTAACTTTAAGTGATCCGCGGTTAGCGCGGTGCCCAGGGGCGCGCAGGCGTTTCGAAAGCCGGCCTGAGACAGGCCGATCACGTCCATATACCCTTCGACCAGGATGCATTCGCCCTGCGAACGGATCTCGCTCATGCCGTGATACAATCCGTAGAGCACCCGGCTCTTATGAAAGAGCGCCGACTCCGGCGAGTTGATGTACTTCGCCGCCTTACGTTCCGGATCCGGATTGTCCTGGGGCATCGCCCGTCCGCCGAAGGCGACGGCCCGCCCCGCCCCGTCACGGATGGGAAAGAGGATGCGATCCCGAAAGAAGTCGTACGGCGGCCGATCCTCGCGCCCCTGCTTGAGCAGACCGAGTTCCACGAGCTCTTTTTCATCGCCCTGGAACTTGTTCCGCAGCCACTCGAAGGAATCCGGGGACGCGCCCAGGGCAAACGTCTCGATGGTCTCGGAGGTCAGCCCGCGTTTCGCCAGATACTCGCGATTGCGTCGTCCCTCCGACGAGGCCAGGTAGGTCTGGAACGCGCGGAGCACGCGCTCGTTCAGTTCACTGAGTTTGTCCCGGCGATCATTGCCCCGCCCGCCCTTTTTCAAATGCGCCGGTTTTTCGATACCGGCAAAACGCGCCAGGGTATCCAGGGCCTCGGGAAACGGCAGACCCTCGTGGTCCATGACAAAACGCAGCAGGTCTCCGCCCTTGCCGCAACCGAAGCAATAGAAGAAACCCTTCTCCGGCGTGACACTGAACGACGGCGTCTTCTCCGAATGAAACGGACACAGTCCGATCAGGCGTTTCCCCGCTCGTTTGAGTGCCACGGTTCGGCCGATGTAGGCCTCGATCGGCACCGCGGTCAGCACCTGTTCTTTGAAATCCTGAGAGTTCACGACTCCCTACTATAATACGACATAATCCAAAGGCGAATCTGCTCAGCACAGTGTACACTTTCAACTGCATTCAGGAATTTAAGTGTGCATAGTGATCCACGCTCCGGTGTTTAACTCTTCGCGCCAGGGATACGCAGGATGCCGGCGCAAGCCGTCAGTCCGGAGCGCGAAGCGCGGAGGACCGAAGCGATAGCGGAGTCCGGAGTAGCCCGACCGACGCCGAAGGCGGCGGGAGCGCCCAAAACTAAAAAGACAAAGTATCTATGTCAGTAAGATCTTTGGGGCGTTCCCCTCGCTGCGCGAGGAGCCAATCAAGCCTCTCTACCTCTCATCCTCCTGTGAAGAAGATCACAGGCTTCAGCCCTTCAGCTTCGCCATCACCAGGTTCTTCACGACACTGCCGTCGATATTCTGGCCCTTGAACTTACCCATCACCGGCCCCATGACCTTGCCCATGTCCGCGGGACTCGATGCGCCGGTTTTTGCCAGCACCTCGTCAATGGCCTTTGCGATTTCCTCTTCCGGCACCGCCGGCGGCAGATAGCGCTCCAGGACTTCCAGCTCGGCTTGCTCTTTGGCCGCCATTTCGGCCCGGCCGCCCTTTTCGAACTGCTCCATGGCCTCTCGGCGTTTCTTGATCCCGCGCTGGATGATCTTCTCCACGGCGTCGTCGGCAATGTCGTCACTGCCGTCTTTGGTCATTTCGTACTGGAGATCGGATTTCAGCATGCGGAGCGTGGCCAGGTCGACCTCGGCCTTGCTCTTCATGGCCGCCTTCATGTCGGCCTGGATTTTCTCGTAGAGTTCACCCATGTTCGTCCTCGTTGTCTGGTATGATGCGCCGGCAGTACGCCCGGACATAGAAAATCCCCGAAATGCAACCAATTGAGGCCGCTCATCTTCGGGGATTCCCGGGGCTTTGACTGTCCGCCCGCCGGATAAGATTCGGAAAATATGTGCTATGAGGCGCGACTCAGTTGTTGCGCTCTTTGCGGATCATCATGAGCCGCTTTTTCTCGCGTTTGCGGAGCGCTGCTTCCCGCTTGCGCTTCCGGCGCTCGGACGGTTTCTCGAAAAATTCCCGGCGCTTGATTTCGGACTGGATGCCCGCGTTGACACATTCGCGCTTGAAGCGCTTCAGTGCGGCGTCGATGGACTCGCCTTCTTTTACCTGTACTCCAATCATTACAAACTGCTGTCCTGCCTCCGTATTCCGGAAAGTAGGCGCCGGCGGCGCTGCATACTTTCGGGTTCTGCCAGTTTTTCAAGGGGGAAGGCAGAGTCAAGGGATTTCCTGGAAAGCCGGGTGTGCAGGCCTCCCGTCGTCCGGGGGCCCGCCGGCCCGTGTCCATTGCGAGCGACATGCTGACATGTGTACAGTAGTACCATTCACTGGTACATAAAATTATTAAAGTGAACATTTTCTCAGTTTGTACGAAAAAGTACTGTACCTTTGTACGACTTGTACCGTTAAACAAATCAGACATAATCCCTCAGCACCAGGAGATACACGACACATGCAACTCGGTTCCGACGACTTTCGCAAACAACTCGCTCAGTACATCGACTTTCGCGGCATTGACATCGTCCTGCATCTAAAGGACGGTACCTGCATCGAACTCGACAAGAATCGCACCCTCGAAGGCGATGTAATCATTAAGAACGGTCGTGAGGGAACCGGTGCCAGCGTGCACATCGAAGAAGTCGTGAAAGCGGACTTCTTCGCGGCCTGAACCAGACAGAACCGGCAGCGCCGGTTTTTTTATTTGCGGGCCACCGTACGGATTAGATCTCGATCGTCCCCGGCCAGCAAGCCTTCCTGCACGAACTTCTGCAGCATGAGATCGCCGGTTTCCTCATCCGGCGCTCTTTGCATGAGGCCGTAGATTAAGTCCAGTGAAAGTTTACGCCGCTCCGCCGGCTTCTTGTCTTCGTCGCGCATGATCGTCCGAATGGACTGTACTTCCTGCTTTTCCGCATCGAGAAAATTCGCCAGCGTGGAAAGGCGGCTTTGTACACTGTCCGGCAGATTTGAGAAGATACCCTGGCGCAGGTACGGAGCATAGTTCCGGCGAAAGCGTATGCGAAACCATTCGTCGGGCATGAATCGCAACAGCACGGGCTTGCGGTCGGCGATCTCGTCCAGTGCCGCCGCCTGCACTTCCTCGGACGAAAAGAACAGCAGGCCCACCGTAACGTGCAGGTTTCGATCCGCCGTCATGGCAAGGACCTTTGCCCGGCGCTCCGGAGAAACGTTGTCCAGCGCAGCGAAGTACAAACGGCCGGACGCTTCACGAAACGTATCCCCCATGGCGATGACGCGTTGGGTGAACTCGGGGATTTCCTCCTGCTCCGTCGGGCGATCACTGATTTCCAGAAATAACGAGAGGTCCGTAAAATCGCCGCCTACCCGCGCAATGTTACCCACTTCACGGATCAACAGCGTGCGCAGTTCTTCTTCGACGATGTAGACCAGGGCGGAATCGGTAAGTTTGCTCAGGAGTTCGTTGGAACGTTTCGAATCCAGGATGTTCAGCAGGAAGATAATGAAGTCCGAGTACTTCTGAACGAAGTTCTCAATGACGTGGGGCTCCAGCTCCGACAGCAGGCGGTACGACTTCCGGATTTCCAGGAGATTGATCTCCCGAAAAACACCGGCCGCGTACTCGAGAAACTCATCCGATTCCCCGCTGTCGGCACCGGAAGGAGACTGAGGCGAGTCCGGGAGCATAGCTTGAAAATTAGACGGAAATTCCGTCTGCTAAGCCCTTCGGATTTTTCAGGCCCAGGCGACAACTATGATTCTGGTTTCGCCGGAAAACCTCCTCCCGTTAGCATCAGTTTTTACAATATTAACAGCAAACGCGGCCGGATTCCGCTCTGCCGTCATTCAAACAGCGAATGATTGCGTTCGCCTTCCACGGCCTGGCGAATGTCTTCGATGATTTGCCGGGCCTGGTCCGTCCAGGTGGAGTCCTCGTCCAGCGCGGCGTAGTGCTCGAAACATTCCAGGGCCTGCTCGAAGTACTTGAGCGAGTAGTAGAGCAAACCCAGATTGTAGTAGGCCTCGGGAAACTCCGGATCCAGTTCAATGCAGCTCTGGAAGTAACGAATGGCGGCGGCGTAGCGTTTTTCTTTGAAGTGAATGTTGGCGACGTTGTAGAGGGCCTCGACGCAGTCCGGATAGAGTTCCAGTGCCCGCTCGTAGTAATGCAGGGCGTCGGCAGTCTTGTGATGTTCAAAGCAGAGATTGCCGAACTCGATGAGCGCGGCGACGTGATCCGGTTTCTCGCGGATGATTTCTTCCAGCACCTGGCTGACCAGGCGAAAGTTGCCGGTGCCCAGCACTTTCAGGTAACGTTCTTCGAGACCCAGGACCGCGGGATCTTCCCCGAAGCCGCCCTCCCCCGACGGCTCCGGGTGCAGGGGGCGGACATCACCGGAGTTCTTCCCGTCCCCCTCGTAGCGGAAATACAACTGCCCGGTCTCCGGATGCAGGAGCCGGCCCTGGTCCTTTCTTAATAAAGTACCGCTGCCATGCAGAGAAAGCCGATTGTGCCAGTCGGCCTCCGCCTCGTTTTCCACGATGCGACGGATGCGTTGGAGAGACAGGCCCTGCTTGCGAAAACTCGCAATGAGGCGAATGCGGACCAGATCCTGAAACGAAAGATCCCCGGGGTCGTCGGACACGCCGGGGCGCTCCGGCCCGAGTCCGGTCAAAAGACCGGTCTTACGCCAGTAGTCGATGTAGTGACGGGGGACCGCCAGTTTCAGCGCCGCTTCGGATACCTTCACCGCTATGCTCCATCCCCTGGTTTTTTTGTTCGCCGCGGGCCAAAAATCAGAGCGGCAAGGGGCTGCAATGCTTGCCAGAGGCGCCGCCCTGATGCACTCTGCCCGGGAGCCCCGGGGGATTATGTCTCTTGAAGAGTTTCGGGACATAATCTATACTGTTCCCTGACCGTGTAAAGCACGAATATCCAGAATATCCCGGCCGGCGAATCAACGACAGGAAAGTTCTCAGGAGAAGGCGATGCAATCAGCCGACGACAAATTCACGCATCTACATCTTCACACCTCATACAGCCTCCTCGACGGGGCCATACGTATTCCGTCGCTCATGAAGAAGGTCAGGGAACTGGGCATGGACGCCGTTGCCATGACCGACCACGGCAACATGTTCGGCGCCATCGAATTCTATCGTTCCGCCGTACAGGAAGGCGTGAAGCCCATCATCGGCCTGGAGTTCTACGTCGCCCCGGGGGATCGCCGGGAGAAGAAGGTCCTTGAGAAACTTGCCGACGGCAACAACTATCATTTAATCATCCTCGCACAAAACGAAACCGGTTATCGCAACCTCATTCGCCTGGCCAGCCGCTCGTACACCGAGGGTTTTTATCGTAAACCCCGCATCGACTACGATCTGCTCGCCGACCACTCCGAAGGCCTGGTCTGCCTCACGGCCTGCCTGGGTGGTGAAGTGCAACGCAAGGTCCTCGCCGGCAAACACGATGAGGCCGCGCATCTTTCCGGCAAGTTACGAGAAATCTTCGGTCGCGATCGTTTTTACCTGGAGATCCAGAACCACGGCCTGCCCGAGGAAATGGAAGTCGCGAAGGCGCACATCGAAATCGCAAAACGCAACGACATTCAGATCGCACTGACAAACGACTCGCATTTTCTCACCCGGGACGATCAAATCGCCCAGGACATTCTGCTGCGCATCAATCAAAAGAAAAACATCGAGGACGAACTGCACTTCGGCTTCAATCCGGAGTTCTACGTTAAGTCGCCTCAGGAAATGCGCCGGTTATTCCCGGACATTCCGGACGCGTTCTACGCCACACAACGCATCAACGAAATGATCGACCTCAACTTCGAGTTCGGCAATCCCCTGCTGCCGAAGTTCGAGGTGCCCGCGGGTGAAACCCTGAACACGCACATGCGCAAGCTCGCCGAACAAGGCCTGCGCCAGCGTTACGGCACCATCACCAAACAAATTCAAGAGCGCTTCGAATTTGAGTACGGTGTCATCACGAACATGGACTTCGCCGGTTACTTTCTCATCGTTCAGGATTTCATCAACTGGGCGAAGCGCGAAGGCATTCCGGTGGGACCGGGCCGCGGTTCGGCGGCGGGCAGCATCGTGGCCTACGCCCTGGGTATTACGGACATTGAGCCGCTGCGCTTCGGCCTGCTCTTTGAACGTTTCCTGAATCCGGACCGCAAAGAAATGCCGGATATCGACGTCGACTTCTGCGCCGAACGACGCGAGGAAGTCATCAACTACGTGCGCGCGAAGTACGGTTCCGAGAAGGTCGGCCAGATCATCACCTACGGAACCATGGCCGCGAAGGCCTGTCTCAAAGACGTGGCCCGGGTGCTGAACATTCCCTTTGACGAAGCCAATAACATTTCGAAAATGTTCCCGGACGTGCTGAACATCTCCATCGACGAGGCCGTAGACGCTTCAAAGGAACTGCGGGACTACAGCAACAGCGGCGAGGTCCAGAAGAAACTTTTCACGGTGGCGCGCACCCTCGAAGGCAACGTGCGTCACACCGGCGTGCACGCGGCCGGCGTGGTCATCGCACCGCAGCCGCTCGAAGAGCTCGTGCCACTCGCGACCATCGCCAACAAGTCCGAGAAAAACGGCGAACGCGTCGCGGTGTCGCAGTACGACATGAACGCTCTCACGGACGTCGGCCTGGTGAAGATGGACTTCCTCGGCCTGCGCAACTTAACGGTTATCTCGCACTGCGTGAAGGGCATCAAGGAACGCGGCGGTCCCGAGCTCGACATGTCCACCCTGCCCCAGGACGATAAAAAGGCCTACGAACTGCTCGGCCGCGGCGATGTGAAAGGCGTCTTTCAACTGGAGTCCAGCCCCGGCATGCGCGAGTTTGTGCTCCGACTCAAGCCCGAACGCTTCGAGGATATTGTCGCTCTCATCGCCCTGTTTCGCCCCGGCCCGCTCATGGCCGGCATGGCGGATTCGTTCATCAACCGCAAGAAGGGCCGCGAGAAAGTCGTCTACCCGCATAAGGATCTGGAAGATGTCCTCTCCGATACCTACGGGGTCATCGTCTACCAGGAGCAGGTCATGCTCATCTCCCGCGTGATCGGCGGTTTCTCCCCGGCCGAAGCGGACGCGCTCCGTAAGGCCATGGGTAAAAAGATTCACGACAAAATGGCCGCCATGCGCGTGAAGTTCATCGAGGGCGGCATCGCACGCGGCTACGGAGAAAAGTTTTCCGCCGATCTCTACGACCAGATGGCCCAGTTCGCGAGCTACGGTTTCAACAAGTCGCACTCGGCGGCCTACGCGTACATCGTCTACCAGACCGCGTATCTCAAAGCGAACTTTCCCACGGACTACATGCGCGCGGTCCTCAACACGGAACTGGACCGCACCGAAAAACTGGTCAACTACATCGCCGACTGCAAGAACATGAACATCGAGATCCTGGGGCCCGACGTCAACGAGTCCGGCCACGGCTTCGCCTACGTCAAAGAAGGCACGCTGCGTTTCGGTCTCGGCGCCGTGAAAAACGTCGGGGATCCGGCGGTGGAAAGCATTCGGGAACAACGCAGCGAAGTTGACGGCGGCAGGTACACGTCGCTCTTTCAGTTCATGGAGTACGTGGACCTGCGGCAGTGCAACCGCCGCGCCATGGAATCGCTGATCTACGCCGGCGCCTTCGATAACCTGGGTTACACGCGTAAGGCGTTGATCGAAGGACTGGATGTGGCCTTTCATCACGGCCAGCAGCACCAGGCCGACCGCGAATCCGGGCAGAACTCGCTCTTCGGTGCCCTCGAAGGTTCGGCCGGCATGGCCGCCCAGGAGCCGATTCCCCGCGGCGAGGACGTCAACGAATTCGATTCCACGGAACTCCTGAAGCTCGAAAAAGAAGTCCTCGGTTTTTATTTCAGCGGACACCCCTTAAAGAAGTACGAGCGTACCTTAAAGAAAATCCGGGCCATCCCCATCGGCGCGTTGCCGGAAATCGCCAGCGGCGCGAAGGTCGAGGTGGCCGGCGTAATCTCGGACTACAGCATTCGACTGACAAAAAGCGGCAAGGAGATGGCCCGCCTGAACATCGAGGATATGACCGGCACGGTGGAAGCAGTGATCTTTCCCTCGGCCTTCGAACGCATCAAACGCGACCTGGTAAAAGACACCCCGCTCTTCATCAAAGGTAATCTGGAGAAACGCGAGGACACGGGCACGCCGAACATGATCGTAAACGCCCTCGGGCCGTTGAACCACGACTCCTTAGAGGAAAAACAGGAGAAGGCCCTGCACCTCAAGCTCTCTCCGAACGCCCTGGATCCCAACTCCCTCGTCCAGTTGCAAACGATCCTGCGCGGCTCCCGGGGGAACTTGAGCGTCTACTTTCACCTGCAACGCGGCAACAATGAGGACGACACCATGGTCATCCGCGCCCACGACAGCTTCAACGTAAACTTCACCCAGGAACTTTGCGACCGCCTCGCGCGATTGGATCAGGTGCAGGGCATTTACATCTCGGTGGGCGGCAACATCCATCGCCGCTACGACGTGAACTGTGCGAAGAACGAACAGCGGGCCGTGGTTTCGGCGTGAGTCGGTGGTTCTTCAGGAGCCGTGGTTCGCGGCGGCAGCCGTGAAAAACATGAGGTAGTTGCGGGATTTTTGAGGGAAGTTTATGGCTGCGGTTCGTCACGTCGGCCGTGAGAAATATAAAGTAAGTCGCCGCATGTGTGAGGGGCTTTTATGGCTACAGCTTTGCGGGAGCCTCAATCTCGCTTCGGCGAGATTGAGGGATAGGCCGGGACATGTCCGCCTTCAGAAACGTTGTGGATTTTCGTTTTGTTAAGAATGCTGCGTTCGACCCGGACGCCGATTTGCGACTCCGCTCCCGTTGGCGACTCTTACAACGACGACGCCGGGCCGGTCCGCCCGGCCCGCGCTCCCCGGAATGGCCTCCACCCGTCATCTGGAACCAGTCGTACCCGGAAAATTCCCGTAACAATCTCTCAGGTTAATCTACGGTAAGCACAACCTTGCCGGTGTTCTTGCGATCCTGGATGAACTGATGCGCCTCCGCGGCCTGGCTTAACGGGAAGCTTGCAGCGATGT
The DNA here is from genome assembly GCA_965227295.1 of Leptonemataceae bacterium. Lineage (GTDB taxonomy): Bacteria > Spirochaetota > Leptospiria > Leptospirales > Leptonemataceae > JANSYA01. The sequence continues at coordinate 4,250,015 of OZ245742.1, forward strand.
GCGGTTTGATCTTACCCACCTCGAACAAATCCACCAATTCAAGACCGATGTGGCGCAGAACCGGTAGCTCCTCCCACAGGTGACCCAGGTTCAAACCGAAGACGCCCTTGTTTTGATTGAGGAGGCTCAGCGGTTTGAACTTCGGCATCGAAAACACCGTGGTGAGCAGGCTGATCATGGAACGCCGCTTCCCCGTGGCCGCGCTGGAGATGCCGAACATCACCAGGCGTCCCAGACTCGCCAGAGAATCGTAGCTTTTTTGAAAAGACTTACCGCCTACCGCGTCAAGGATCAGATGGACGCCCTTGCCGTTCGTAATGCGACGCACCTCCGCCTCGAAGTCCTGCGTGCGATAGTCGATGGCGTGATGCAGTCCGTGTTCTTTCAGAAAAGCGTGTTTGCCCGCCGAAGCGGTACCGAAGATTTCCGCGTTCTTAAGTTGTGCGAGCTGAATCGCGGCAAGGCCCACGCCGCCGCCGGCCGAGTGGATTAAGAAACGTTCGCCTTCTTTTAAGTTGCCCTGAAAAAACATGCCCAGGTGCGCCGTGAAGTAGTTCACGGGAATGGCGGCGGCTTCTTCGAAGCTCGCATCTTTCGGCATGGCAAAGACCTGCTGCTCCGGCACGCTGACCACGGATGAATAACCGCCGAACCGCGTAATGGCGAAAACGCGATCGCCCGCTTTGAACTCGCGGACTCCGGCGCCCACGGCACTCACCGTACCCGCCACTTCATAGCCGACGACACAGGGAATCGGCGGCGCGTCGGGATACATACCCATGCGCGCCAGGATGTCGGCGAAGTTAATGCCCGTCGCACGCACGGCGATCAATACCTCGCCCTCCCCCGGCGTCGGGTCCGGCGCTTCGCGTAATTCGAGCACCTCCGGCGCTCCGGTTTTTGAAATCCAGATCTGTTGCATATCAGGCCGCCTCGTAATCGGTGATGAGTGCGACCACGATGATGATCGCGCCGTAGCCGGCAAAGAAGTAGAGCGCCATGGTATCGCCGCTGAAACCCACGAGAAACGGCAGGGCGATCAAGGCCGGACCGATGATTCGTTCCATCCAGCCGTGGATCGGGAACGGAATGAGTCGCAACAAACCGAGGGGCATGGCCGTCGCCAGAGAAATCAACAGATGGCCGCCGGCCAGGGCATAGGCGATGAGTCGCGGCACTTCGCCGAAGCTCAGCAGCGAGGGAGCGGCCAGAAAGATGAGCACGGTGGCGTAATCGAGCACGCCGTGGAACGAGGGACTGATCAATTTCATATACATTGCGGTAACATGACAAACCGCTGCTTGCAACAAGTTTCGCGGAATGAATATTTCATTGTAAATTTTAAAGTGCCGCACCCCCCGGCCGACCACTGTGGGTCGGCGAAACCGGTAACGCCCAGTTCGGCGGCGAGCCCGGGGTCTCGGACGCCTACATCGGCGGCCTGTGGTGGCTGGATCAACTCGCCGCAATTTCCGGAACAGCGCACGGTCTATGTCGTAAATACCGACGACGTGCTGGGGCAAATCGTCCGTGTCAACGGCACCACCCTGAATGTCGGCGCGGACGGCACACCACCGCCGATCCGTTCTTTCGGCGCCCCTCTCGCAACGGACATGGATGTCCTGGTCCCGCCCCTGGGCTATGTTTTTCTCGAAGGACGTTAAGGCGAACCGTAACGTTTCGCGTCCCGCACGGATCCTTCGGCGATCAAAAGCTGTGCCGCATAGTAGGTCAGCATGATCGCCAGGCCGGCGTAGGGTACGGGAGCGACGAAGTTCTTCTGCGCGATCAACGAGTCCGAGGACATGAAGATCACGGCACCGAAATAAACCGTGAGCGCCGACGGTCTCCGAAAAGCCGCGGATACCGTCATCAGGGCAATCACACCGACATATGCAAAGACCGGGCCGGTCATGGCTCCAAGGTGCGGCGCGATATGATAGCCGACCAGCGAGACGAGTATCACCGCCGCGCCGGCAGGAATGATCCTGGCCGGACGAAAGTGAAACTGCATGAAGAAACTCGAAGTATAAAGCACGTGCGCCGTGAAGAAAGCGGCCAGCCCCAAAAGAAACGAAGATGCCAGGGGCAAGGATAGAATGATGTCCCCCACCGAAGAGGCAATCAGGCCGGCGAAAAGCAGTCGTCCCTTGCTGTCGTCGAGATTCAGAAAAACCCTGGCGGCCAGGGCCCAGATGGGAACGGCCTTCAGGAACGCGAAGAATATGCCCGTTTCAAAGAACGTGAGAATACAGACCAGCACGCTGCTGATCGCGAAGAGAATCAGAAGGGCCGGCACAACGAACGACTCAGACGCGCACGACGATGGAGCAACTGTGTTCTAAGGCGCCGGAAAAATCTAACCGGTATTCACCTTCGGTTAAGTGCTCGAAGCTGAGCGACGGACGCCCGGACGCGAAGGACTGCGAGTCCACGGTGCGTCCGTCCTGTTTTAAGGCCAGGCGCGTTTTCCAGTATCCGTCCGGGCAGGTGACGATCAGCGTGAGGCGTTCGTCGGATTCAGCCAGGATCTGAAACTGAAGGCGGGCGGTGGAGTTCGGGAGAGATTGAGAAAAAACGAGGTGAGAAGTGCGGGCGGAGGGAATGGCGGCGTTGCGGGTGGCGAGCAGGGTTTCGTCTTCGAGAAACAAACCCTGCCACGCGGACTTCACCGCACGCAGGCCCTCGCCGAGATGCAGGATTAACGCGGGCACCTCGGGCTGCTCCGTCTGCGCATCCTGAGCGAGGACGCGGCCCATGACGTGGCGCAGCGCTTCCGGAAGTTCCTGCCGTCCGGCGTCCGTGCGACTCATGAGATCGCCGGCGAAGTAGGCCGCCAGGACGGCTTCCTGATCCGCCCGGGCCAGGCTGTCCGGGAAAGACCCGGTACGTCTGAGTTCGTCGGCGAGCTGTGAGATTTCGTTTTCGCGGTCGGCGGGAAGCGCGGTGTGCTGCAGGGAGAGACAGGATACCAGGCCCTCTTCCAGGGCGAAGAGGCTCCGGCGGTGTTCGGGGCTTATTCGGTCCGGATGTTGATAGAGAGACTCGGGGTCCTCAACAAAAAGTCTGTCCATTTCAGGACCGCCGGCTTCGTTCGATGATTTCATGTTTTGCTCGCATGGGCCGCTGATTTAAGGGCTGAGCCCGGCGGCATGGTTTGGACTACCTGATTCCCTGTTTCTCTCTGTTGATCTATACGACGGTGACGGAAATATTTTCCTTAGGGTTCCACCCGATTTTTCCTGACCCTGGCCGGAAAAAGATCTGAAAAATGGCCGTTTTCAGTGGTTTACGAAGAAGATTCACTAACCAACCCGCCGCGCACCCGGTCCAGGGCCCGCATCATCTGCACGGACACGCTGCCCTCGGGAATGTCCAGCAACTCCGCGATATACCGGTACGGGACCCGCACAATAAAGTGTCCCCGGCTCTTCTTAACGAGTAGTTTCTCGCGCTGCTGGTACTTCTTCTCGATGGAGCGCTCCACCCGCTCTATCTCCTCGGGATCGACCTTCTTACCGCCCGAACCAGCCAGGAGCTTCTCCTTCTTCTGCTTCAGCTCAAGGATGGCCAGGTACAGCGAAGTGATCTTATCCTCGGCGCCGAGGTTCTTGATCTCCTTCTCCGAAAGCATATGCTTCAGGTCTGCCAGGGTCGCGAGAATCTCCGAACGATCCTTGCCCGAGCGCTCACTGATGTACTGGAGTTCGTCCGGGCTCAGGTCCAGGTAGTAGATGTAGGAAAGCTTAAAGACCGATCGCAGCTCCACGGGCAAATCGAGCATCTTTTTTTGGAACGCCTGAACGATTTTTTGATCGCCCATATCCAGGCTGCGCGGATCCGGAGTGTTTTCCACGAGATTGTGTTCGTGGCCGCGCTCGTCCGAGCGAGAGACCTGGACCGTGTCCACTTCCCGAATCGTACGCATCCAGTCGATGACCAGGTTGCGCAGGACCGTATAGAACCAGGTGCGAAACGAGGAGCGCCCCTGGAAGGAACCGAAGCGGCCGCCGTCCTTGAGGCGTTCAAAGGCGTACAGAAAAAAATCCGAGGCCGCGTCCTGGTCCAGGTGAAAGACCTTGATCGGGAAGTTATAGATGTCCTCGGCGAACTCTTCGAAGAACTGCTTGAGGGCTGCAGCGTCTCCTTTCCCGCAGAGGTCGACAAGCTCCAGGATCCGTTGTTTTTCCGCTTCCTCTTCTTCCGTGGGAGCGGCTGCTTCGTTCTGCTGATCCGCGGGCTTCATGAGTCCTGGCTGTCGCGCGCGAATAGGTACGATAGTTTCATGAAAAAGGTGGGTGACCGAAAAACAGTTGCAGGATCGTCGCGACCGGTAAGCATAAAACTGATGATTCCTCGGCAATGTCCACGATTTTTTTCGATCCTGCTTCCCGCCGCGTTCTGCGCCGGCGTCCTGTATCTTGCCCTGCCCCTGGGCGCGCAGCAAGACGTGCCGGACTCACGACCGAACTTTCGCTGGCCCATGGAGGCCGGAAACTATCCGGACGTCCGCGGGCTCACTTCGACCTTCGGTGAATCCCGGGGCGACCACTTTCACAACGGCCTGGATATAGCCGGCCTCGGCGACCCCATCTACCCCGTGGCGGACGGCTACATCGTCTACGGCCGGCGCGCGGCAGATGACCCGTACCTGCCGGAGCAGGGACCGGGCAACTACGTATTCCTGTATCACGGCCGCGGCTGGTGGAGCGGCTACTATCACCTGAAAAGCGATCCAACCCTGGCGCGACGGGGCCAGGTCGGCGAGGAAAGCGTCATCGGCCGCGCCGGCAATACGGGCCATTCCGGCGGGGCGCACCTGCACTTCTTCGTCGCCCGGTACAGTGCCGACGGGACCACCACCATCCTGAACCCGCTCATGCTGTTGCCGCGCAGCACGGATACGAACGCGCCGGTCATCGGACAGCTCGCCGTATACACACCCAACGGAAAGACTCTTATTGCCCACTCGCGCCCGGAGCGCATCCGGCTCACACAATCGTATCCGATCCTGATCAACGTAATTGATCCCGGCATGGAACGATCGACCCGGCGCGGCATATACCGGCTCACCTGGGAGTTGAACGGCCTGCCCGCGCAAAGCCGGGTCTTCGACGAAATCAGTTACAACGAGGACGTGGGGGACTGGGTCCTGCAGGATGAGTACACCTTTCCGAAAGTCTTCCAGCACGGTTTGTATAACCTGGGCGAACTGGAATGGAAGGCCGGCAAGAACACGCTCATCGTTTCGGCCGAAGATCTGAACGGCAACACGGCGAGTGTGGAATTCGACGTCACCGTGGATCGCGAGTACTGAACCGCTCTTGCGCGCTCATTCGGGGCGCACAACATCTTCCGGATCGTAACGATCCCAGGCGCCGCCTTCCACCGGCGCGCAACGTGCAATGTAGGTCGCGGTCTCCACGACCCGCAGCCGTCCTCGCGGAGCGCCCAGGCGGCTGACGGTAAGTCGCTGACCTTTCTTGATCCCGTCGATCGCTCCCAGGTTTACGTAAATCGAACCCGGCTTCACCTTAATGATCTTGCCGTGCGGCGCGAGTCGTGCCCGCAAACGAACGGCGGCCGCGTTATTCGCATGATAGATCGCATCACGGCCGCGCCCTTCCACGGTAAAACGATCAATGGGAGACGCGGTGTTCTTTTCGGTCACGGAGTAGCTGATGCGAATGCCCTCCCCGCCCTGAGTGATCCGATAACTTCCCGATACGATATAGTCGACCTTGGTCCGACTGCGTTTCTCCTGCTCTCCGATTTCCCGGGCAAACCTGGGGCTGTAGTAGATGCCGTAGGCGTAACGGCCGTTGTCCGCGGCCGCCCCGGATTGGCGAATGTCACTGAGCACGCGCGTGCGAAACTCCGACGAAACGGAACGTACCGGTCCCGGGCGGTCGAGTTCAAACATTAAACCCTGCGCGACGCGATCCGCCCCGTCCGGATGCAGCGGGAATTGATCCTCGGGACGAATGTCGAACACCAGCACGCGCACCGGCGTACGCCGATAAGTGCCCGCCCCGCCGGTAGCCTCATCAAACAAGAGGTTTTCGCGATACGGCAACGCCTCGTTCTTTTCGCGCAGGGCACGTTCCAGGCGATTGTGCAGACGCGCGTCGTTGGGATGCAGCCCGCGCAGCCGTTGCAGGATGCGCAGAAAGTTTTCGTAGTCCCCGGCCCGGCGATAGTCCTCCAGTTGAATGCGCAAGACCCCCTGATGATACGGATACAATTCCAGAGATCGGCGCAGATGCGTGTTCATCACGTCCCGACGATTGCGAGAACGGTAGTAGCGCGCGCGGTCGTAGTGGTAACGCGCCAGTTCCCGCCGCAACGAACCCGCCGGTGGAAACAACCGCGCGTGATGAATCACGGCTTCTTCCAATGAAAATCGTGTCAGAGAATTCCCGGGATCGATGGCGAGGGCCCGCTGCAGGTCCCGGACACCGTCGCGTACGCTACTGCCACCCGAACGCAACCGCAGCGCCGCGATCATGTACAGAAGGTCCGGATCCGCACGAACGTCCTCCAGAGCATTCGCGCGCCTGAGCGCAGCTTCCGAACGATTGCGATAGAGGTCGATGCGAATCAGTCGGCCCTGAACATCGCGGTCGTCCGGGGCGAGCTTCTCGGCCTTCAGTAGCGCCGCGTGGGCCAGGTCCAGGTGTTCGCCGCGTTCTTCTTCATCGCTCACGGAAAAAGCACGCCGCAGTTCCATGTGCGCCTGAGCGGCATAGATCCTGGGATCATTCTGGTCAATCTGGCGAGCGCGGCGCAGATAATCCTCCGCCAGGTCCAGGCGTTCCTGGTCCGCCGTGGTCAACGCGAGCCCCACCAGCGATCCCACATGGGTCGGCTGCACGCGAATGGCCCGCTGAAAGTAACCCTCGGCGAGACGATAATTTCCACGAAGATAATAAAACACTCCGAAGGCATGGTTGTTCGCCACGTTGCCCGGGTCCTTCGCGCGTACTTCTTTGAGCAGTTTTTCCGCCGCGGCAAAGTTCCCCGCCAGAGAGTGCGTGCGCGCGAGGCCGACGCGCGCGTCCAGGTTTTCGTCGTCCAGTTCCAGGACCTTGCGGTAGTGCTCGGCCGCCCGTCCGGTTTGCGAGAGGGCCAGATAAGACCGCGCGGCGCCGAGATGGGCGGCCGCCGAGCGCTGGTTGCGCTGGATGGCCTGGTGAAAGAGATAGACCGCTTCCTGATAACGGCGACGACCCAGCGCGCTCTCGCCCTCCCGCACGAATTGCAGGGCGCTCTTTCGCGGCTGGGCCGTCGTCACCGGAGCGAAGGACGGCACGGACATCAGGCCGGCCAGGCAGAGGACAATAACGCAACACCGGCGTTGCTTTGCTAACTTCATCATACTAATACTCTGTGACCAAATATTTACTCCGGAACGAAAAAGCCCGCATCGGCCACACCGTAGGTTCCCAGGTAGTTCGTCTGCAATCGCACGTCGACGTAGCGCCCGCTCAATTCCCGGCTCAGCGCCGAACGATAGGTGATGATGTAACGTTCGTCCAGGTTCTCGCGAACGGCCTCATAGACGCCGGACAGCGCGGTCTCATCGAAGCCGCGGTAGTAGGTTCCGCCCGTCCGCTCGGCAAGTTCCCGGTGCATGGCCTTCCAGCGTTCGGCGCTCCCGCCGTCCGCATTTTCTCCCAGGGATTCCGCCTCGTAAGAAATGACGTGCACGGCAATCTCGTTGGCCCGGGCATACTGGATGATCTTTTGCAACGTGTACTGATCGTAAGCGCCGGCGAAGGCCTTACCGGAAAGAATCAACACGACGCTGCGCGGACCGAGTTCCGGAACGAGAATCGTCAGGGCTTCAAAGAGACCCTTGCCGAGATTCGGCTCCGTCGATCGATCGCCTTCCTGTAAGAGCTGCAGGATGCGTCGGCGCTCCAGGCCCTCGTAAACGTTGCGCACAGCGTCCCCCGCGTGCACGATGCGCAGGTTATCCGTAAGGCGCAGAGGATCGAGCAGCCCGCGCAGCGTCGTCGGCAGATACGGCGCAAACTGCTCCGCGAAATAGAGTGAACTCTCCTGAACCAGGACCAGGTTCACCCGCCGGTTGTAGGGTCGCATGTTGTCCGTGCGAATGCCGCCGATGCGCCGGTCGTTTTCATAGAGCGCGAAGTCCGGTCGCGACAATCCGCGCACGGGGTCCCCGAGACGATTCTTGACCGTAAGAAAGACGCCCACCGTCGGAAAAGATCGTGTGTCGACGCGCTGAATGCGCGTGTCCATGTTGGCGATGCGCAGGCCGCGGGGCACCAGGGTCAGCACCGTGTTCTTGCCGTAGTCCGCGACGTGCAGGGCTCCGTAATCATCCAGGCGCGCCGAGAACGGCCGGTCCAGAACCACGGGGCGGTCCTGTTCATCGCGCAGGTCGGGCAAGGTCTCCCAACGATTCTCGCGAAGCTGGTAAAACAATACGCCCGCCTCTTCGTCGGCCACCACCAGCCGATCATTACGTAGATGCAAACCCCGGGGTTTGCGCAGCAGTTCCGAACGAATGTCGCCGAGGAAGTTACCGTCACGGTCATAACGTAAGATGCGCCGATCATCCCGATCCGCAACGTAGACCGTCCCGTCCGCATGCACGGCGACGCCGGCCGGAAAAACGAGATTGCGGCCGCGCTCATCCCCGCCGAACGAGATCAAGAACTGTCCCTCGCGGTCAAATTTCTGAACACGTTTGTTGCCGCTGTCGGTAACGTAGATGAAGTCCTTGCTGATTGCAATTCCCGCCGGCCCGCGGAACTGTCCGTCGCCGGAACCGGAGCCGCCGAAGTCCGCGAGTTCGTAGCCGTTCAGGGTAAAGACACGCACCCGGTCCCCGGAGTAATCGGCGATGTACAGTCGCCCGTCGTCCGCGGCCATGGACATGGGACCACGCAGGGCGTCGTAGAACACGCCGGTGATTTCGCGCTCCGGCAGTCCCGACGGGTTGATTTGTAAGATGTTGCCGCTTTCGTACGAGAGCAGATACAGCCGGTTATTCTCATCCACCGCCGTATCCACCGGGCGCTGGAAGCTGTGGGAATTCCAGCTATGCGGATAGTACTGGCGCAGGAAGACGAAGTCGCCGGGGTTACGATAGCGGTTCAGGTAGAAGCGCAGCAATTCGCCGCGCTGGCGGACCAGAGGATAGGCCCCATCGGAGATACTGTCCAGGGACTCCCATTGTTCCAGGGCCTCGTTCCAGTCACCGGAGTAGTAGTAGGCGTCTCCGAGATAACGCAATGCCAGGTGAAAGAAAGGCTGGACGTTCAGCGACTTGTGAAAGAACTCCCGGGCCGCCACGTACTGCATGGAGTTGTGGAAGACCAGGCCCTTCTGGAAAAAGTCCCGGGCCCGCTCTTCTTTGATGCGGAAGCGCGGAATCTCCTGGGCCGCGACCCGGTCCGGGCCGGGCACGAGCAGGACCGGCAGCAGTACGAGCAGCGTTGCCAGGCCGAGCCGCGGAATGAGACGCCTCCGGGTCATGATGTGACATAATATTAGAGACGAAAGCGGAGTTTCAAGCGTTTTTGAGGCCCTACGTATCGCGCGGGGGCATGCCGAGCTTCTTGCGTAGCTCCTGGTTCTCATGAAAGAGATCCATGAGTTCTTTGTCCGTGAAGATACGCAGGGAATCCAGGGCGGAGATGATCTTATCCCGCTCCAGGTTTTCCCGGGTGCTCATGTCCAGGGCGATCTCGGTGGCATCGATCTGGTCTTTGGCACGTTTGAGTTCGAAGTCCCGGTAATCGCTCAAGCGCTCCCTCGCTTCTAACTGGGACTTCATGTCCAGGATCTCCTGATCTTTCAGGTTCATGGCCTGTTCCATGGCCCCCTGGATGCTCTTGTCGAAGTCGCGCAGGCTCTGCTCGTACTCCAGCAGTGAGCTGTAGGCACCGGTTTCTTCTTTTTGGGTACGCAGTTCGCCCCGGGCCAGTTCCAGGAGACTCTCGAAGACCCCGCCGCGCTCCCGGCTGTCGTGGGAGAGCCGGTAGACGACGTTGCGGTAGTACTCCAGTTGCAGGGAGAGTTCCAGGAACAGCTTGAGATGCAGCGGCCGCAGATCGTCGTCCAGGACCAACGCCCGGGGAATGAGGCCGGCTTCCTTGCCGAAACGCGCGTACTCTTCTTCGGGAAGAATGATCACCTTCGGAAAATCGTCGAGATGCCGGGCCGCACGCAGGGCCTCCAGCATGGTTTCCACCTGACCGCGCTCGGACTGGATGAGGAAGATATGGAAATTCGAGGATCGCGCCGGGTGAATGCCGCTCAGGTCGTTCAGATGCGCCTCGACCACTTCCATGCGGAACGGTCCGGACTCCCGGGAGATGAGCGGGAACTTACGCCCTTCCGAGATATGATAGATCTTCGACGTCTGCATGAACTTTACGCCGCGCACCGCCTTTGCCGGCACACCTTACACAGCGTGCAAAGCTCCGATCGTATGTCCAATAGAAAATCGCTCAGCCCGGTGATCGTCGTGACCGACGGCGCAGTCGGATCAGACGATAGCGAAGCCACCGCAGCAGAGGGATAGCGACCCGCAGGCGTAGCGCCTGCACCGCAGCGATGATGCGTTGGACAAAGGCCAGGCCCAGGAACCACCCACCGGCAGCCCCGGCGCAGGGGGCCAGGGGTTTCCAGAGCAGCCCGAGCAGACGACGCACGGGACGGGTAATGAAATAGAACGGATTGAAGCCGTCGGTCCGGCGCGCCATGATGTAAAAGCCGAAAACCAGCAGCAGGATGTTCGGCAGCCAGGCGCCCAGGGCAGGATCGATGCCGCCGCCGTAGGCCTCCGCCTGCGCCAGCATCACCGAACTATAGTACGCCAGAAAGACGAACAATGCCAGTACAAAGCTCATGCCCTTGCCGGAACGTTTGACCACCAGACCGAGCGGAAACGATATAAAGAAAAACAGCAGGCATGCCGTGGGAGTGGCCATGCGCGAGTGGATTTCATAAATGAAACGGCGCCGGGTTTCTTTGGCCATCTTCACCAGGCCGTCGAACATGGCCGCAAACATCATCATCATCTGCGGAGAGAGGTCCCCCTCTCCCATGCTGGCCGCGAGCGCCGTAAACTGCTGCGGCATGTTCTTCGGGATCTTGCCCTGCATCAATTGCGGCAGTAACATGCGGAACTGCATGGCCTGGACTTCCATGCCCTGAATCGACGGTAGTTTGATGGTACGATTCAGCATGCCTTCGATCTGCGCATCCGAGGCGCTACCAATGAGGCTGTTGTACTTTCGCACGCCGGCCACGTTGGCCATGCTGCCGATGAGCGTCATGGGCGTGATTTCAATGCCGCCGTTGTCCAGCCGGTGGACGAATTCGAACAGCTCGTCGAAAGTCCGGGAACTGGGCTGCACGTTCAGCCGTCCGAGGGGCGGCGGCGGTTCCGGGATAACGTAGTCCATGGTCCCGCCGGTGAAGTCGGTAATCTGGAAGGTCTCTTCTTCCTGGTTCAACTCCACGGCAAAACCGTTCGTGAGGCGAATGAACTTTTCGGGCGTGCCTTCTTCGGTGATGCGCAAAAGCATCTCGCCTTCCCGGGCGTGGACGATCTGCGTCATAAAACCGTTGCCGAGGGGTACGGAGACCTTGCCGATCTGAATAGTCGTGGTCTTCGCCGCGTCCATCTCGTTCTGCCATTCGCGGATCTGCACGTTGTGCAGGACGCTACCGGTGCGGCTCTCGGCGTAAATGTCCTGGCCCTTCGAGGACATGCCGTCGAAATCCGCGCGTCCGAGAAAACGACCGGTCTTCACCATGCTGAGCTGATGATAGGTCTTGAGCCAGTTCTGGAAATCCTCGCGCGCTTTCGCACTCGCCGGACTCACATAGAACAGAAGATAACCCATGATCAGCATGGACAAAAGTCCGGCGAACAGAAAGACGCCGTACATGCGCGGAAACGAAATTCCCGCCGCGCGCATGGCGGTGACCTCGGAGTCGCCGGACAGGCGGCCGGCGGCCAGGATACCCGCGAAGAGACAGGCCACCGGCAACGTGAGGCCGAGGGTCTCCATGATCAAGTTCACGAGAAAGAGGGCGATGCGCAGCGGATCCACGCCCTTGCTGAGCAGATCGCCGATGACATCTTTGAGCGCGACGGAAATGAACAGCGTCGTAATGAAAAACAGCGCCATGAGAAAGGGCTGCAGGATTTCCCGAAAGATGTAACGATCTACGACCGTCACGCCGAAGCGCCGGCCGCGAAACGTAAATTCCGGGAGGCGCCACCAACTGCGATCCGTATGGACGCGATGGGCGGGCTCCGCTGTCATGGCATCTGATGCCTGCTGCTTTCGAAGTAAAGAACGCATTGTTGATTCAAACCGCGTTTATCGGCGACGTGGTTTTGACGACGCCCATGATCGCGGCGTTCAAGCGGTACCGCCCGGAAGCGAAACTCACCGTCATGGTCAAACCCGAGGCGGCCTCCTTGCTGCGGCACAACCCGCACGTCGATGATTTACTCATCATCGACAAAAAAGGCAAGCACCGGGGTGCCGCGGGCATGTTTCGCATGATCGGCGAAATCCGCTCCCGAAATTTCGATCTTCTGCTCTCCCCGCACAAATCTCACCGCACGGGATTTCTGGCAATGTTTTCAAAGATTCCCCGGCGGTACGGCTACAAAGACGCCGGCTGGGCCCGGGCAGCCTATACAAAGCACCTGCAGCGGCCCATGGAACGCCCGGAGATCGAACGCCTGCTCCAGTTTCTGGAGGACGCCCTGGGCGAAAATACACAGCTCTTTCCCCGGGATCTGGAGCTCTACGTGAGCGACGAGGCCCGGGAACAGGCCCGGGACATCCTCTCACAACTGGACGCCTCACAGCCGATTTTGCTGGCCCCCTCCTCGGTCTGGCCGACGAAGCGCTGGACGCCCTGGAACTTCGCGGAGTTGATCGGCCTGCTCATCGAACGTTACAAGAAACCGGTGCTGCTCGTCGGCTCTCCGGGCGACCGCGAGATAGCGGAACGCGTGCTGGAGTTTCTGAAACTCGCGCACCCGGACTGGCCGGACCGCCGCGTGCACAACGTCTGCGGCAAGACATCTTTGCCGGCGTTGTATGCCTTAATGGAAAAAAGTCTGCTGTTAGTCTCGAACGACTCGGCCCCGGTGCACTTCGGCTGTGCGGCGAAGATTCCGGTCGTGGCGATCTTCGGTCCCACCGTTCCGGCCCTTGGTTACGCTCCCATTGCCCCGCGCACCGCCGTGGCGGAGCTCGAAGGACTCGGTTGCCGTCCCTGCGGATTGCACGGGGCGAAGCGCTGTCCGCAGTCGCATTTTCGATGCATGAAGGAACTCACACCGGCGATGGTGATGGACGTGGTGGAACGGGTGAATCGGTAGACGCCTCGAACTAAAGTACAGGTGGGGAGAAGTTAATAGTTTGGGATCGAGTAGGCGGCGGGGCACCGCGCTGCTACGGGCTCCGCTTCGCTGCGGGGGCTGACTAAAAAGTGGCCTGCCAGAAGAGATAGGGCATTCATTTTATTGGGGGGAGCTCCGCTCCCCCTGGCTCCGACCCGCGTCGCTACGCGAACGCCCGGGCCTCGCCTTCGGCGACCGGCTCACCCTCCGGGCAAGCCTGGCCCGGGCTCGCGGTTCTCCGCCACCCCCTCGGTGTGCAGGCTCCGTTCGCAGCTCATTCTTTTAACATTATGGGCAAGATAGAACAACCCGGCGTCGGCTTGTGCGCCGGCAAGGCCCCGGGTTACATACCGGCGCCGCTTTTGATTGAATTTGCCGTCTCCGAAAACGGTTTCCACAGCATGGCCCCGCATTCGTTGAAACTCACGACCCTGCGGGCTGTTAAGATTCTCTCGTGTGATGTTACGCAGCCTCTCCAGATTCGGACGCACGGTCAGCGTGCCGGAACTACCCGGCGTGCATTTCTGCCGTAACGGACACTGTATGCAATCCGGAGGCGCGCTGTACTCACGGCTGTGCTCCACATACCCCGTGCGACTCAGACGACTCTTCGTTCGCTGAAAAGGCAAACGTCCCCCGGCCGGGCAGGTATAGACGTCACTGAATTCATCATACGAAAAACGGTTCAAGCGTACACGTTCTTCATTCCATTTTGGAGATCTTTCACGAGATGATGCCGTCTTTCATGCGCATCGGCCGGGCGTCATGATCCGTGCGCGAACAGCCATTGCGATTTTGCAGGATTTCCCGCTGTTTTTCGTACTTTTCGCGCCGGCGTTCTAACTCACGCGTTCTTCGGAGTTTTTTTTAGTGTCTGCGAGCATCATGCGCGGATCATACGCACTCGTGCCGCCGCCGCGATAGGCAGTGTAGAGTTCACTGAGGTCCATCCTGTCAATCAACTCGCTGACAATCCGTGCCAGATGCCCCGGCTCCACGTAGTCTTCTGTACTCGGCGGGAAAAGATAACTCTCGTTTTGAACATACGGCTTGAACTTCTGCGCCCTGGGCTTCCGCGAGGCACCACTCAATTCGGTCGTTTCAGGGAAAAGTTCGTCTGCGTGCGGATCTGACATGGGCAGAGCCTCAACCGGCCATCGCCCTTTTCCAGGAATTTTCGTTGTGTCAAGTCCGTATCCAGGACCTTTTTGGTCAGCCCCTGGCCTTCGGCCACCCTGCACATCCCTGGCGCGAAGAGTCGCGAAACGAACACCTCTTGCGCCAGGGATCGAAAGGGTCGCGCCTTGCACTTAGATTCGGGTCGTGTTCGATCTCAGCGATCCAGGAACTCGTCCGGATCGATGGCTTTCCCGCCGCGGCGGATTTCGTAATGCAGGTGCGGGCCCGTGGAATGGCCGGTGGAACCCACCGTACCGATGCGATCCCCCGGTTTCACCAGAACGCCGGTTTTCACGGCGATGCTGTCGAGGTGCGCGTAATACGTTTCGTAACCGGAAGTATGCTGGATGCGTACCAGATTGCCGTAGCCCCGGGACGAATGACGCACGTGACTCACCAGGCCCTCACCGGAAGCGATGACCGGATCCCCGCGGCGGCCTTTCAGATCCACGCCGCGATGAAACTTTTTCGGAGAATCGCCGCCGGTGAAACCGAAGGGATTGCGCCGGTAACCGAAGCCGGAGTTGATCGTGCGGCGGGCGGTGAAGACCGGCCAGCGATGCGGTACCGTGCGAATGTGCAGGGCATAGACCAGGACGTAGCTGCGATGTTCGGCGAGAGCGTTCCGTAGCTCTTCCAGGCCCTGCTCGAAACGCAGTCGTTGCGACGCCGGCGCGCGCTCCGTTAATGTTTCTTCTTCGAACATTAGCGGCAGGTTCGCGGCATACTCCCGCGCGAAGAGGCGGGCGTTGATCTCCGCCTGGCGCTCACGCAGTTCGCTAAGGTTACGCTGTATGGATACGAACTCGCGCAGGAACGCTCGGCGGTCATGGCGGCGTAGTTCACCGGCGGCACCGGTACTTTCCAGGGCGGCCTGGAAGTCCTGTTCCGGCGCATAGGCGTAATCCGTGTGCAACAACAGCACCCCGGCGAAGATCGCGAGCGCGAAGCACACGAAAACGCTGCCGAAAACCAGCCAGCGCCCGCGCGTGCGACGTCCGGGAAGATCGATGCGCAGACATTGTTCCCCGCCCTCACGGTAAATGAGAACACAGCTACGTGCTTCGGCGGGACGGCCCGGGCGGCGTTTCTGTCGTACGCGGGTGTTCATCGTTCTTTATATTGGAAGCCACAGGTCCAGCCACAACCGCAGCATCAGCAGGGCGGAGACTCCGATCGCCTGTACTCCCAGGTACCAGTGACCCTGAATCCTCGGGCTGACCCTTCTGCTCAACCAGAGCGGTCCCAGTATCGGTATCGGCAGTGCGATCAGCGCGGGATAAGGCAGGATCGCCACAAAAAGCAGATACGCCAGCGCGATCTGGCTCAGGCCGGCATACAATAGCAGGAGCATCCGGGTCGCCAGGGCGAGCATCGGGATAACTTATGCATCATCCGGTTTACGGGGAAAGATCTTTTTCGGCCCCACTTCCTGGCCGTTCGCGTAGCGGGTCTCGTGGTACAGGCTGCCGTCCGCATGATAGTTCCGCAGCGGGCCGTCGAGAGCGCCCTTCGTATATCTTTCCTCGCGTTCCAGCGTACCGTCGGGGTAATAGTAACGCCATTGCCCGGCCGGCTGGTCCAGTTCGTAGCGGCCCTCGTAGGCCTTGTTGCCGTTGGGATGATAACGCACGACCGGGCCGTGCTGGTACCCCGAGTAGAACTCGCCGCGTTCTTCCAGGGAACCGTCGGGATAATAACGCCGATACTCGCCGTTCTCGTTGCCGTAGTCCGTGGTGGCGATCAGGCCGAAAAACCGCCGCGGTTCCAGGGCGTAGTCGACGGTGAGATACAGTCTACCGCGGCCGTCGTAGTACTTCCAGGTTCCGTCGCGCCAGTTCTGTACGTAGACCCCCTCGGACGTGATGCGCTCGCCGTCGTCCATGTACATCCGGAACTCGCCGTTGCGAAAGGCCCCCGCGAGCCCGCCCTGTGCGGCCACGTTGCCGTTATCGTAGAAGAGACGAAAGCCGGTATCCGGAGCGGCATGCTGCCACAGCCCGGTCATACGATCGCGCACGGCATCCTCGGGAACGCCCTCCGGCTTCGGAGGATGGTTGATGCGATCATCGCAATGCGAGAGCGCGAGGGCAGTTAGTATGATAATGGCTGTGGTTGAGGTTCGCATAGGAATCTTTCGTACTTCGAGGGCCGAGGTACCGAGGTCAAAAACCGGGGAGCGTATGTAGCCCGGCTGCTGCCTGAGTTAAGATCATCCTCCCGAAGAAAACCTCGATCCCTCGGTCCTCGGAGTGGACGATCCTGTCCTCAGTTCACCCGGAATTCCCGGTTCGACAGTACGTTCTCTTCGCGGTCGAGGACGCGCAGTTCGTAGTTACCGGGGTCGAGCGGACCCATGAAGTAGATGTAGTTCACCGTCGTCGGCGTGCGGCGGCCCATGACGGCCTCTTCGCCGCCACCCGTGCGCACGATTTCGATTTTTAAGTAATCGGTAGCGAGTTCGCCCTCTTCCCAATCGAAGCGCACGTAAACCGGAGCGCCGGAACTGACGAGGATGGGATCGCGGTCGGCGAAAGACTGCGCGTTGGCGTCGTCGATGTACTCGTTGGCAATGGCCAGGCGATACGTGGGCGCCGTGAGGTAACCGACGAGGGCGCTACCGCCCCACCACAGCAGTAGAACGAGCACGATGAGTCCGCCGATCCGGGCGATCATGCCCAGGCGGCCCGAACCGCCTCCGCCGCCTCCGCCCTCGGTGTAGTCTTCGAGACGGATGTCGCTGCTGACGTTGTAGATGGAGTCTCTGGATTTCGGCATAGATCTGGATGATGACGGCCGGGACGGCCGTTCCTCTGCGTAGCCTGTCTGTTGGCTTTCACGGCGCAACTCAATTTCGGAGGCCTGGCCCGCGTCGCTGTCCGCTTCGACCAGCGTCGCCCCGGACGGCTCCGGCGTTTCCGGCCGGCCCGCGTCGCCGTCCTCGTTCCCTGCGGGATCGGGCTCTCCTGCCGTAGTCTCCGATTCGTCGACCGGTGCGGCCTGCCCTTCTGCCGGAGCTTCCGTCTCCGGCGGCGATTGTTTCTCGTCGGAGTCCCGGGCCAGGCTCTCCATGAATCCGCGCATATCGGCCGGGCGCTCCTCTTCGGGAGCTCGCTCTTTGCCGCCGATGGTCTCATCGATGTGATCCTTCGCGGCTTTCTTTAGTTTGCTGAATTTATCGCGCTTCGACGCCACTGATGACTTCCTCCGTAAACGCCGCGTACTCCGTCGCGGCCTTCGACCGCGGCTGGTACTCGAAGATGGTTTGATGCATGAGATGCGACTCTTCGATGGCCACCGTTCGGCTGATGCGCGTTGCAAATACGTTGATGTACTCGCCGATGGGTTCCGCCACCGCCTGGGAGATGGCCGTGCGCGCGTTGTGCATGGTGATGAGTGCGCCCAGGATTTGCAACTCCGGATTAAAGCGCTTCTGGATGGTATGCGAGGTATCGAGGATGGTCTTGAGGCCGTCCAGGGAAAACTTGGCCGTCTGCAACGGCACCACGAGATGACTCGCCGCAACGAACGAGTTCACCGTGAGCAGGCCGAGGTTCGGCGGGCAGTCCACGACAATGACGTCGAACTGCGGGGCGGACGGTTCGTTCAGGGAGTCCAGGGAATCTTTTAATCGGAAGAAGCCGTCCACCGTGCCGGCCAGCAACGTTTCGACATCGGCCAGTTGGACGAGGGCCGGCAGGATGCCCAGGCCGTCAATGCGCGTGGGCTGCACGATCTCCGCGGCGGGTTTTTTGTCCTTGAAGGCGGCGTAAACGGACTGCTGGTCGCCGGGTTTTTCTTCTAAGAAAATGGACGTGGTATTCGCCTGGGCGTCCAGGTCCACGATGAGCACGCGTTTGCCCCGGCGCACCAGGCCCGCGGACAGATTGATGGCCGTCGTCGTTTTACCGACGCCGCCCTTTTGATTGGCGATGCATATGACGGATTCAGGCATTTTCCTGCTTGATCGGAGCCACTGTGCGCGGTTTCCGTGTTGTGTGGCCTACGAACCTGTAATCGGACTGGAAGTACACTGTCAGCTAAAAACGCGCTCGAAGATATTCGCGCCCGACCCGTACGAGTACGGCGCGCCGGCGAATACCCAGGCGGGGCCGATCACCCTCGGACTGCCCGGTGTGTTGCCCGTGCTGAACGAAGAAGTGCTGCGCCTGGCCATCATGGCGGGCCTGGCGCTACAGTGCAAGATTCATAACATCACGAAGTTCGACCGGAAGCACTATTTTTACCCCGACCTGCCCAAGGGCTATCAAATCTCCCAGTACGATATGCCCTACTGTACCGACGGCCAGGTGTCGTTCCGCAAGAAGGATGCGAGCGAGGACACTCTCGTTCGCGTGCATCGCATTCACATGGAAGAGGACGCCGGCAAACTGTTGCACTCTTATTCGGGTGGTTCGCCGGCTTCGTACGTGGACCTGAACCGTGCCGGCGTGCCGCTCCTGGAAATCGTCAGCGAACCGGACCTGCGCAGTTCGGAGGATGCCTATTGGTACTTACAAACCCTGCGCAGCATTTTGAGAAACATCGAGGTGACCGACGGCAACATGGAAGAAGGCTCGCTGCGCTGCGATGCCAACGTCTCCGTGCGGCCGGGGCCGGATGCTCCGTTCGGCACGCGCGTGGAAATCAAGAACCTGAACTCGTTCAAAGCCGTGCGCGCCGCCATCGATTACGAGATCGCACGGCAGTCGTCGGTCCTGGACAGCGGTGGTAAAATCATCCAGTCGACGGTGCTGTGGGACGCGGACAAACGCGAGACGCGGCTCATGCGTACGAAAGAAGACGCCGAGGACTACCGCTACTTCCCGGAACCGGACCTGCCCCCGTTTTACATTGCGAACGAACTCATCGACGAGGTTCGTGACAACATGCCGGAACTCCCGGCGGCCAAGCGCGAACGCTACCGCACCGAGTTCGGCCTGCCCGAGTACGACGCGGACGTGTTGTCCCGGGAACGCGAGACCGCCGACTTCTTCGAAGAGGTCTGCAGCCTTTCCGGCGATCCGAAGAAATCGTCGAACTGGGTGAAGGACGAGGTGCTCGGCGTACTGAACAAAAACGATCTCACGTTCGCGGACTTTCCGGTTACTGCAAAGCGTCTGGGGCGGCTGATTGTTCTTTTGAACGAAGGCAAGATCACCAGTCGCCTGGCGAAGCAAATCTTCGAACATATTTATGAAGAAAACCTCGATCCGGATGCCGTCATCGAGAAGTACAACTACAAGCCGGTGGATTCCTCGTCCCTGCCGAAGATCGTCGCCGAAGTCATCGAAGCGAACCCCGATCCGGTGCAGAAGATCCTGGGCGGCAACGACCGCGTCAAAGGCTTCCTGGTCGGTCAGATAATGAAAGCCACGCGCGGCCAGGCACGCCCGGACGAGGTGAACGCAATGATAGATGAGAAGCTCGCAGAACTGAAGAACGGCTAATCCGCGCGTTGCGGAAAACAAGCCGTCGGTTCAGTATGGATCCGGACGTGTCCAGGGCCACTCCGCGTTCTTGCCCGCTGGTTAAACATAGTGGACATCGCCGCGCGCCATCCTATCATCGCATTTCGATCAACTTTTTTTAGAACCTGTTCGGATCGTTTTCGGTCCAACGACGCGGGGGATTCACTCACATGAGATTACGCTATCTACGCAGAAAGGCCGGGGCCGCACTACTTGCCGGAGTCGTCGCATTCAGCGGCACGAACTGTACCGGAGGTGGCGGAGACGACGGCTTCGACTTCACCACACTGTTCCTGTTGCTCTTCGCCCAGGCCGCCATCACGAACGCGGCGGCCAACTCCACCTGCAATACGATCAGCGATACGTTCTACACGCAGCAGTGGCACCTCAGCAACACCGGCCAGCTCGGCGGCACGTCGGGCGAAGACGCCAACGTCACGTCCGTCTGGAATTCCGGCCTGTGCGGTAGCGGCGTGGCCATGGCCGTGGTGGACGACGGTCTGGCCATCTCCCACCCGGACCTGAGCCCGAACGTCACGGCCGGCGCAAGCTACGATTACACCACCGGCGACTCGGATCCCAGTTCTTCGAGCGGGAATCACGGCACCTCCGTGGGGGGCATCATGGCGGCACGCTCGAATTCTTTCGGCGTACGCGGCGCCTCGCCCCTCGCCTCGTTGCGCGGTTACAACTATCTGCAAAACGCCACGTCGGCGAACGAGTCCGACGCCATGACCCGCGACGTCGCAAACGTTCACATCTCCAACAACTCCTGGGGACCGGCGGACCTCTCCGGTAAACTCTCGGACTCCACATCCACCTGGCGCTCCGCCATCGAAACCGGTCTCAGCACCGGGCGCAGCGGTCTGGGCACGCTCTACTTCTGGGCCGCCGGCAACGGCGATACCAGCGGCAACTTTTCCGGCATCGATACGGCGAACTTCGACGGTTACGCCAACTACCACGGCGTCATGGCCATCTGCGCCGTCGGCGACGACGGCAAGCGCGCTTCGTACTCGGAGCAAGGGGCCAACCTGTTGGTCTGTGCCCACTCCCAGGGCACGAGCGGAACGGCCATCGCCACCACCGACAACATCGGCTCCCTCGGTTACAATAGCGGCAGCAGCTCCAGCAACCTTTCTGACGACGACTACACGAACACCTTTAACGGAACGTCCGCGGCCGCGCCCCTGGCGGCGGGTGTAGCCGGTCTCGTCCTGCAGGCGAATCCGAACCTCACGTACCGCGATGTGCGCATTATCCTCGCCCAATCGGCGCGAAAGAACGACGCGAGCGATTCGGACTGGGCCACCAACGGCGCGGGCCTGAACATCAACCACAAGTACGGCTTCGGCACCGTGGACGCGAACGCGGCGGTAACGCTCGCGCGTTCCTGGACGAACGTGGCCTCGCAGGAAACGTTTACGACGGGCACCAGTTCTCCCAGCGCAACCATCACGGACGGCAGCGCCACCGGGGTAACGAACAACATCGTCGTGAGCGGCAGCAACATTTCGAAGATCGAGTTCATCGACGTGAATGTTACGTTCAACCACAACTACTACCGGGACCTGGAAATGATTCTCACCTCTCCGGCCGGCACCACCAGCATCATCCTGAAACGCGGCACGACCAGCGGCGCCGCCGACGGTGTCTGCGTGAACCTCAGCTCGTTTACCATCGAACCGAACGGCAACTGCTCGGTGAACACGACCTGGCGTTTCGGCACCACGCGCCACATGATGGAATCCGCGGACGGCACCTGGTCGCTCCAGGTGCGTGACCAGGGCGCGCGGGGTACCGCAAACGGCACCTTCACCTCGTGGAACATGAAGTTCTACGGATACTAATCTGAGATTCTCAGGAGTTAAGCCATTATGAAACGCAACATCACTCTGAAAATTGCTACGGCGGCCCTGGCCGCGCTCTTTTTCGTTCCGGCCGTCTTTGCCGAGGACGCAAGCTATACCTGGTACGACGGCGACAAGGCCGTTACGGTCACGCTCCAGGACGATCTCGTCGCCGAATTCGGCGATTCCGGTGCGGCAAAATCGAAGGACGCGGCGGCACAGATCGTCGGCTTCGCCGGCGGCGTCCGCATCTATCGCGTGAGCGATTCCGGCGTGCTCGGCAACATCGCGGCGGGCAAGTCCCTGGGAAGCACCACGCTGTCGCCGGTCTTTACGACGAACGCGGGTGAACGCCTGGCCCTGCCCGGCGGCGTCATCGTTTCGCTGGATCCGGCCTGGTCTCCGGCTCAGTGCGAGGCCTGGGTCAACGACCAGGGACAACTGGTAAAACAAAGACTGCCGATCACCGGTAATTTTTACCTGATTTCTTCGGAAGCCGGCTTCGCCAGCCTGGAACTGGCGAACAGCCTGCGCGGCGAAGCGGGTGTCCTGGCCGCGTCTCCGAACTGGTGGCGCGACGTTCGGGCGAAGTAAAAAGTAAGCCCCCTGGTTTCGGGGCTCTTCTTCTTCGCGCGAGGGATGCGCAGGGGCCCGCCGGGGGCTGACTAAAAAGTCGTGGGTGACGACGTCGCTATCAAAAAGTGATGCCTGCTAACTTGCAGCTCTTCGCGCCAGGGATTGGAAGGGTCGCGGCGCAGCCGCGAGTCCGGAGCGCAGCGGAGGACCGAAGCGCGGAGCGCTCCAGACTGGCGCTTCGCGCCAAACTCGCGCCCACATTCTTAACACACAATAATTTTCACTTAGATTCGGGTCTTACTCGCACTACCCCATCTCCGCCAACGCATACTTGTATTTCCCCTGCGCCGCCCGCTTCCCGGCCTCGTTGAAAAAATCGCACACGAAGTCGAGGATCTGCCCGTCACGCTTCACCAGGAGGGCCTTTGCCGTCACCGTTTCCATCTTTACCGGACGCAGGTACCGCACGGAGGCGTTCACCGTAAGCATGCGCTCGCTTTCTTTCTCCACGTGGAACAAACACATGATCGCCGTCAGGGTATCGCCCACCGTAAAGTAACAACCGCCGTGCATGAAGCCGTGCAACGCACGGTTGCCCTGCGATGACGGGATGCGCGCCTCGGCCGCATCGCCGCTCAGTTGCGTCATCTCCATGCCCGTCGCGGCCGGGAAGCACTGGTCGATGAGGTGCTGGGCGCGTTCTTCGAAGCTCCCGTCGCTCCTCAGGGTGAACATTTCTTTCGGTACAATGTGCTGGATCAATTCGTCGACGTTCGGCATGGTTTGCTCCGGGTCCAAAAGGACAAGTCTGTCCTCCCACGGTTTCAGAAAAGGACAGATCTGTCCTCTATTTTTTGTAGCCGCGGCTTCCCCCCGCCGAAAAATATGATTATGGCACGGAGCTACCGAGACCCGGACGGCGAGGACGAGCTGCACGCCCTGTCCGCGGCCCGCGCGGCCCCGGGTCCCGGCGAACGCATCCTGGCGACGGCCCGGGCCCTTTTCTACGAACAGGGCTACGCTCAGACCGGCATCAACGAGGTCATCGATCGTTCCCAGGCTTCGAAGACGAGTTTCTACGCCCACTTTCCGGGCAAAACAAAACTCGGCGAGGCATATCTCCTGGAAGAAGATCGGCGGCGCGAACGTTTCTTCGCGGAACTCAAGGATCGCAACTACCGCGCCTTCGTTCGCGCCTGGGTCCTGGCATTGAAAGAGGACGCGCGCTCCGGCAATTTCTTCGGCTGCGCCTTCGCCGATACCCGGGCGCAAAGCTCCGGCGAATTCGATGCACTCCTGCAAGAAGCGATGGAGAGCTGGCGATCCGACCTGGCGGCCTATCTTACGAAATGCGATCTGCAACTTTCCCGGGCGGCGGCACGCAAACACAGCGCGCTCATGCTGATGCAGTACGAAGGGGCCGTGCACATGTGGCGGCTCAGCGGTGATGGGAAGTACTTCGATTACTTCGAAGAGTTGCTTCTGCGTCTGGGCGCGAGTTCATAAGAGATCGCGGATTTTTTTTAGCGCGCGTTCGCCGGCGCGTTTGCCCATTTCGAAAGTCTCGCGCACGCCCTGCGCGTTGGAATAGTCCCAGACGTCGATGGGCAGATCGCGCTCCGGACAGATGTAGACGATGTCCCGGCCGGCGTCGTCGCCGGTACGCTCGTAGAAGTGTCGGGTCATGTGCGCGTCGTCATAGTAGACGCCGACGATGAGATCCTCTCGCGGGAGCAGAGAGATGGGCAGGTTGTTGGTGATCCCGCCGTCCAGGTAATAGTTACCGTCGTCCAATTTTTGAAAGCGCACCAGCGGCGGCACGGAGCTGGCGGCGAGCACCACGTCTTCGACATGCCGCGGCGTGGTAAGATGATCTTTGGAAAACACGGTTTCTTCGAGGCCTTCTTCTTCGGCGAGCGGTCGCATGCACGGCCGATAGATGCCCTGCGCGGCCAGTTGCAATTCTCGCCGATACGCACGGATGACGCGTGTGACCAGCCGATAGCGCTGCAGGCGCCGCTCGGGCGGATACAATTCCGGCGGGACACGCAGGGCGTTCACGGCGAGTTCGATTTTCGAAGCGCGCACGCGATCAAAGTCGGTGTAACCGGCGACGGCGCTGCGGTACATGCGCTCGTGGGGCCAGGGGCGTTTGCCCAGGATGAGCCGGCTCCAATAAAAATTCGAACGATTGCGGAGCGTAATGGCGCAGAAGTAGCGCACGACTTCCTCGGCCGTGCCGCTGATGAGCGCCATGGCCATGGCTGATCCGGCCGAAGTACCGCTGATGCGACGAACCGGCAGGCCGGCGCGCAGAAGGACCTGGCCGACGCCGAGGGCGAAGAAGGCCTTGCAGCCGCCGCCCGCAAGAGCCAGGCTCACCCGGCGGCCGAAGAACGCGCTGTAGAGACGCCGGCCGATGCTTCGCAGTCGCTGCATACCTCGTTGTGGATTCGGCGACGCGGGAGGGCAATCGTTTTGCGCTTTTTGCATTGCAGGCCCCGGCCCGATGACTTATGTTCGAAGAAAGACGCTCCGGATTCGGGCGCGCGTCTCATCTTACTATTTCGTACTGTGGCCCAACTTGACCAACATCCCTCGCTTTTGGTTCCCGAGCATCGTCGCATTCGCCGCCGCCTGCTCGTGCTGGCTTTGCTCGGTCTCGCCTGGTCCCTGGGCGTGTTTCTGTTCAGCCTGCATCCGCCGGGTTTTGTGAAGCCGTTCACCGGGCCGCACTTTCACGCGGGAATCATCTACAGCTGGTACGGTTGCCTGTTGAATTGCAATGTGATCGTAAGCATTACGCTCTCGCACTTTCTGGCGAGCCGCGGCTGGCTGCGCACCGCGGCCTGTGTGTCGATGGTACCGGGACCGGGATTGTTGTTCAGCCTGCCGCAGATGATTCCGGCGTGGTGGATCTACCGCCGCCTCGGCGATCCGGTGTGGTTGCATTTTTTTGAATGGCGTCACCGCGCAAATCCGGTGAATGATTTGACGGAGCGCAGGGACGGGAAATTGTTGCATTATCAGTGAGTCGCCCCGGCGACACACGGGGTAGTAGCTCAGTTGGTTAGAGTGCCGGTCTGTCACACCGGAGGTCGCGGGTTCAAGTCCCGTCTACCCCGCAGCCATTGCTGAGTTCCCTTCTCGCCTGCCGAATTCTCTTTCGTTCTGCAAACTTCGTGAAGTTCCCAGAGACGGATCCATCACTCAATGAAGATCGAGCTCGGCCCGCGAGCCATGGAACAATTTCGGAACCGCGCCAGTTTGATGGAATGCATCCCCGCCATGGAAGATGCGGATGATTGGATTTTCGTGGATGATGCGGCAGACGAGATTGTGCTGAAGTTGTTGTAGGTCTGGAAGCGTCGATATGAACCTCATCCGCCACGGCATTTACGCATGCATCGTCACCGGTGTTTCCGTCCTGGCGACGTGGCTGCTGGGTTGCCGGTTGCGCTGATCCTCGCCCTGGCCTTTCGTTGCACAGCGGCTTTACGTTCTTGTTTTGCCGGTGTGTGGATTCGATCGACGATGCGGTCGTTTGAACATGCCGTAGCAAAGAAAGGCGATCGTAAGGCTACAGACCGGCGGCAGCGTGGGTTACGTGGGTGTTCCGCACGGTGTCTCGTCTAACGGTTGGGATCTTTTCTTTACGCACGTTCAGGCAAGGTCTTTGATCTCGTGCTTCCGCTGGATCGTGTGGCCGAAGGTTATAAAGCCATGGACGAGCGCACGGCCATCAAGGCGTTTCTTAAGCCGTGAGGCTCAATCGTTGAGTGCGCGTACTTAAGCGGTCGCAAGCAATTCCAGCGCATCGCGAACCGATCGCGCATACACCGGCGCACTCGCATCCGCCTCCTCGCCCGCGATCGTCGGCACCGTCGTCGCCACGACCCGCGCGTCCATGACACGCAGCAAGTACGCAAGGGATGTGAGGGATTTCACGCCGCGATCGCGATTGCCGTAAGCGTTGGTCAACACCACCGGCCGATGGTGGAACTCCGCCGACGACACGATCCAGTCCAGGGCGTTCTTCAACACGCCTGGAATCGAATGCGCGTACTCCGGACACGCGATGATCACACCGTCCGCCTCACGGATGGCCGCGCGCCAGGCGCGCACGGTTGCCGGAGCCTCGTCGCCGTCTTGATCGAGGTCGGGCGTGTAGTACGGTAAGTCGGCCAGGCCGTCGAAGAGGTGCAGCTCGAAGCGCGGGCGCGTGAGCCAGGTGAGCGTGCGCAGCATGGCGGTGTTCGTAGATGCACGGCGGATGCTTCCGGATACGGCGAGGATTTTCATTGGCATGGTGTGCGGGAACGAGATGCTGTTGTCAACGGGATTGCGAGTCGTTGGCGCGATGATCATCTACAGGAAGTTTATCAGCTACATATTCTCAGGATCCCGGGTTATTCTAACTGAGTATGAAGCTACGACTACGAAATCTTGCGGCGGCAATCGGAGCCTTAAATGTCATCACCGCGATCTACATTGTCTCAACAAACTATTCACAGGAGTTTATCCCGGACCCCGCTCCGATCATTCTTGACATGCATACACTGTACGCCCTTGAAAGCCAGGGCCGCGTCGATACGATTGTTGAAGAGTTTTCTTTATCCACTCAATCTGAGATCGTACTACGGAGTCGGAAGAAATTGGGAAAGCCAGTTGTCTTGAGTTGTACGATGCAGCAGCAGGCCAGGCAGACGCCAAAAGGTCGACACATAGAAATCATCTGTTTTGTAAAACGCAACAGCGTTCCATACAAAGAACGATACCTTGCAACGGCTCTGTGATCCGACAAACGAGAGGGGCAGTATTCGTTTATTATAGATCAACTATCCCCTGGTTCATGGAGCGATTGATCTGTTACCCACATCCTGACCCAAATCCAGAGTCAGGAAATTGGCTTCTGACCGGTGTACCGAAACTCACTCGGACTCACCCCCGCAATCCGCGCAAACTCCGCATTAAACGACGACTTACTTGCAAAGCCCACGGCCCCCGCGATCGACAGCACCGTGCGATCCGGCTCCTCCACTAACATACGCTGAGCAGCCTTTACCCGAAAGCCGTTCACGAAGTTCTTAAACGAAACGTCCAGCCGGCGGCCCTGCACCTACAAGGACGTCAACATCCCGTATCCGTCCATGTTCTTCGGCCTGGAACACGTGCCGGAAGACTCAAGCACCGACTCGATCAACAACATCTACTTAAACGGAGTGCGCGTCGCCGCTATGGCGGAGAACGGCGCACTGGCCTACTACCTCACGGATCAGGTGGACTCGGTCTCCCACGTCCTGGACGACCAGGCCGAGACCCTCACGCGCATTCAATACAAACCCTACGGCGAGACCTTCGTGCACGAGGGCGATCAGGATTTCGCTCCGAAGTACAATTCCCAGGAACTGGATTCGGAGAGTAAGTTGTACTACTTCAACGCCCGGCATTATGATCCGCAGGTGGCGAGGTTTGCGAGTGCGGATAAAGTCGTGCCCGGCGCGATGAATACACAGTCGTGGAACCGGTTCAGTTATGTGCTGGGGAACCCGATCAAGTTTAAAGATCCGACCGGGCATGCACCGTGTGCGGCAGGAATCATGGATTCGTGTGGTGGGCTTTCCAACTCGCCGTTGGTTGCACCGCGGCCGGGGGATGCGAATTTTGTTGGACCTACGCGACCGGGTGGTGGAGGATCAGCAGTATCGGAGGCGCCGAAATCTAGCCGGCAAACGAATATACCAGAGAGCGTTAAGAACGAAATTACAGCAAAGCAGGATCAATTATTAAATCAAATTGGTCCGAAACAAGACGCGAGTACCCCCGGGTTTGATCCCGAAACCATCAGTCCGCTAAAAAGAGCTGTTGACACCGTTAATATGGGGCTGAGGTACACACCTATAAAAGGCCGTGTTGCAGTTGGAGTTGAGCTAGAAGCCGAAGCGGCCCTGCTAACAGTTGGCGGCAAGGGTACTTTGCAATATGTATATTTTGGTAAATACGGTGGCAACCCTGATGCGACAGAAGCATTCTATGGGGGACTTGATGGAGGCAGCGTGCATACGCTTTCCGAGGGAGAGAATCTAATGTTTGGCCTCATGGCCGGAGGCCAGCTTAATATAAATATTATTTTCGGCAGCGGTGGCCATGCATATTTCGCGGGGCGCTCGACTCAACTAGATGTTGACGTTAAGGCGTATGCCTTCGGCTTGAGTCATTCAAAAACGGGATCCGAAAACGGCTGGACACATTCACCCGTTTGGAATCAGCCCGGGTATATTTCAGTCGATCAAGGTATCGGCCCAGGGCTGGGCATAGCGCTAGGGTACCATGAGACGATTCCACTTGCCACAAAAGGGTACGATAACCAGTGGCGCTTAGGTTCCGGTAAAGGCTTATGACACTCCAGCAAGCAGGCAGATTCTTCGGGGTCTCAATTCTTGTCCTTGTCGCTCTTCTCACGGTTTGGATTTTTAGAAGATGGGAACTCCACGCCCCCGATCGAGAATTATATGAACTACTCCTTCATGACGTAGAACTCTGGAACACTTGGCGAAAAAAGAATCCTGATATCGATCCGAATTTTTCAGGGCTTGTATTTGCCTCTGTCGACATCGCAAACGCAGACTTACGTGGAGCCAGATTTTGGGACGCCACCATTACAGATTCCAATTTCAACGACACGAACCTCACGGATACTCAGTTCGATGGAGCTTCCATCCAGAGTACGTCGTTCAGACGAGCAGTTGGTGTTCAAGCATCTTTCTACGGAAGCACACTTACGGATGTATCATTCGAATCGGCAAACCTATCCTTGTCAACTTTCTGGAGGGCAAATCTGCTTAAAGTTGATTTCACAAGCGCACTATTGTACAGGTCGAGCTTTGTCTACATTCCACAACTCCACGTAATATTCAACGAGACGCGCTGCGCCGGAATCGTGTTTCGACCTGCAAGGCCGCCGAACTTGTCCTGTATAGATGAGTAATTTCTTGAAACACAAAAATGATATGAACTTAAAAAAATATATGGTATCTGCGTTGCTCTTAATGCTCTGCTTATCTCTGGCAAGTGTCACATTCGGATACCGACAGTGGCTACTCTCATATCCCGACACACAGCTAAAATCGATCCTTGAGAGAGATGTTGACACATGGAATGAATGGCGCGCAAAAAATCGTAGCAAGGCACCAAATTTCTCCGGATTGAGCTTTGCAAATGTAGATCTAAGCGGCGCAAATCTCAAGAACGTAATTTTCATAAAGAGCAAATTCCAAAACGTTAACATGAACAAAACCGTCTTGGACGGAGCAGTCTTCGTTCAGGCCCGATTTGAAGACACTCAAATGCGCAATGTGCGCGCAATTGGAACTTCGTTCGTTGACACTCGTCTAGAGAATGTTTCCTTTGCCGGAGCCGAACTCTTACTTTCAGACTTCATGAGCGCGCACCTTATTAGTGTTGATTTTCAGGACGCACGGCTGATATCGAGTTCGTTCATGCATGCCGATCTTATACGAGTCGTGACCAAGAATACTATATGCAGCAAGATTCGTTTCTCCTCAAATCGACCCAGTAATTTCACCTGTATCGACGACCTTTGAAGAAAAAACGATACCCCTCACCCCCGCCGAAACTCACTCGGACTCACCCCCGCAATCCGCGCAAACTCCGCATTAAACGACGACTTACTCGCAAAGCCCACGGCCCCCGCGATCGACAGCACCGTGCGATCCGGCTCCTCCACTAACATACGCTGAGCAGCCTTTACCCGAAAGCCGTTCACGAAGTTCTTAAACGACACATCCAACCGGCTGTTCAGAATCTCCGAGAGCTGGTGCGACGAAATGTCCAGGGCCTCCGCAAGCCGGCCGAGGCTGAGGTCCTCGTCGGCGTACAGATGCTCGAACTCCATCAATTCGTGCAACCGCCGAATCAACGCGTCGGTGTCGAGGCCGGCCAGACGCGTGCGTTCGTAGCGGGCCCGGGCGGCCTCGCGTTGCATGAGGTTCAGGTAGCGCGGGTAACGTTGGCCGGCCCAAAAAACCAGCACCGGAAAAAGCGACAGGGCGATGAAACCGAGCATCAACAGAGATCTGCTGCGTTCCACTTGATTGATGGTCAGGCACGTGATGATGAACATGCCGTAGCAAAGAAAGGCGATCGTAAGGCGATAGACCGGCGGCAGCCCGCCCGCGGCCGAGCGATCCCTTAAAATCACATAAAAGTCGCTTAGCGTCAGCACGAGAAAAACGCCGATGTACGCAAGAATTGAAACGAAGATCGCGTCGAGGTACCGCGGCAGCGGGCCCCGGCCGTAAGAAAGCGCCTGCAGGTCTTCGAAGTTCGCAAACTGAAACGCAAACAACGCAGTCGATGCCGCAAAGAACGGCACGAAATACCAGAGATGTGCGCGGCGCCAGGTGAAGTCCGGCTCGATGATCTGATGGAAGTAGTGATAGCCCGCCGGACCGATAAACACATACAGGGCCACGTGCATAAAGGCGACGCGCGGGTACGCATGAAAGACACCGACGCTTTCGGCGGCAAGACTGAGCTGCGGAATCGCCAGCAGTACGAAGAGCGACCCCAGAAGCACGTTACCGGAATTGCGTTCCCGCGCCAGGAACTGTGCCGTGCCCAGGACAATCGCCACGGCCGCCCCGGCCAACTGCACGGCGGTAAACAGGTCGACGCCGGTCCAACGAATCACACCCGGAGCGTGGCCTGCGGACCACGGCTGTCAACGCCGATATTGAAACCATGACGCCCGTCCATCAGACCAACTTCACCGCCTCTCGCGGCAACGCCCTCCAGGCCTGCGTGGCATCGATCTTCGACACAAGCCTCGCCGACGTACCGAATTTCATTGAAGCGCCGGACTACGCGGCCGCCATCAACGCCTGGCTGGAATCGCGCGGCCTCGCGTTTCTGAAGGTGGCCCTAACTTCTGGAAAGTTACAGTTTGCGGTCGACCATGCACTCTGCATCCTGGCCGGACCGTCGCCGCGCGGCAGTCACAAACATGCCGTGGTCGCGCGAACCCGCGGCATGGATTTCGAACTCGCGCACGACCCGCATCCGGACGGCACCGGCCTGGCCGGCCCGGCGAACTGGGCGGGTTTTTTCGTGATGCGCGAGCCGGAGTGATGTCGGGCCTGACTTATCCTCCCCCCTCCGGAGAAGATCCACCCACAGGGGGTGGGTGAGATGTGTCTTTTTGTGCGACCCCGATGCCCGCGTAGCCCAGGATCAGCGCGATCAGCGGATTGATCCAGTTCAAGAACGCAAACGGCAAATACGTCAACGTCGCCACGCCGAGAGTCGATGCCATGAACGCGCCGCACGTATTCCACGGAACCAGGGCCGAGGTCAGCGTGCCCGAGTCTTCGATGGCGCGCGACAGGTTCTTCGGATGCAAACCCTCGCGATCGTAGGCGTCTGCATACATTCGCCCCGTGAGCACCACTGACAAATATTGTTCCGACGCAGTCGTATTCAAAAAGAGTGCGGTCCCCAGGGTCGCCGCGATCAAGTTGCCCGTGCCCTTCGCCACGCTTAAGATTCCCGCGGCCAACCTTTGTAGAAAACCCGCGCCCTCCATCACACCGGAAAAGAACATCGCCGACAAAATCAACCACACGGTCGTGAGCATCGACGACATGCCCCCGCGTTCCAGCAGGCTCGCCACGGCGGCGATTTGATCGGCATCGTCCGCGTCGCCGGTAAGGTTCGGCACAAAACCGGTCGCCGCCGCCTGGATCGTCGCCCGTGCCGCGGCTCCGATGTACGAAGCACCGCCGCCCGCAAATTCCAGTACGACGTCCGCCTGAAAGATAAACGCCCACAGCGCACCCATCACACTGCCGAAGAAGAGCGCCGGAATTGCCGGCGTGCGTCGCGCCACGAGCACGAACAGAATCAACGGCGGCAAAAACATGTGCAGCCCGGTGTCGAACTGCGCATCGATCGTACGAATGACGAAGTCGATGCGCGCCGGATCATAACCGTCCGTGGACGACGTCACGCCGATGATCGCAAAGAGGATCGTCGCGATGATCATGCTCGGCCCGGTTGTATAAAGCATATGCCGGATGTGTACAAAGAGATCGACGCCGGCCATGGACGCGGCCAGGTTCGTCGTCTCTGAAAACGGCGACATCTTATCGCCAAAGTACGCGCCGGAAACGACGGCACCGGCTGTAAGGCCGGGATGAATCTGCATGGTGTCGCCGATGCCGATCATCGCCAGGCCCAACGTGCCCGCGGTGGACCAGGAACTGCCCGTGGCCAGCGACACCAGCGCGGCGATGATGGTCGCCGCGGCGAGAAAGATTTCGGGCGAAAGAATGCGCAGGCCCCATACGATCAAAGCCGGAACGATACCGCCGAGAATCCAGGTGCCGATCAACGCGCCGACGAGCAGTAAAATGAAAATCGCCTGCGCCACGTAACCGACACTCGCGAGGACCTGGCGTTCGAGGTAGACCCAGGGCACGCGCTTCACCCACGCGAAGGCCGCCGTAACAAAGCCGGCGATGATCAGGGCCACCTGGGAAGGACCCGACGTCGCATCGTCGCCGAAGATCCACACGATCGAAAAGAGCAGTGCGATGAGAATGACAACCGGTGCGAGAGCGTACCAAAAACTTACGGTGGGATAATCCGGCGCTGCATCGGACGACGGGGTCGTGCTCATGCAATACAGGACGAAGCTACCCCGGCATGGTCAAGAAAAATGTGTGGTGCCGTGGTCTTCGCGCGATTTATACTGCCTGTATGCCGGACACGCAACTCCATCTCACCGACGCTCTGACCTGGCTCGACTCGCGGAGTGATGTTATGATCAAAGAAACGATCACCTGGGCCAACATCAACACGCACTTTTACAACACCGGCGGCCTGGACGAACTGCGTGCGATCCTGAAAGAACGCCTGCAACGTACATTTCCCCGTGCCGCTTCATTAGAAGAACCCGTCCTCGACCCGCATCACATCGTGGACGCCGGCGGCAATATCGTAGAACTTCCCCTGGCAAACTGCCTCACCGCGGCCGTGCGCCCCGACGCGCCGCTGCAGATTTTCTTTTGCATTCACATGGACACGGTCTTCCCGAAGGACAGCCCGTTCCAGAACGTTCAATGGATCGACGAGCGCACACTAAACGGTCCCGGAGTAAGTGATGCGAAGGGCGGTATCTGCATTATGCTGCACGCTCTTGAGGCTTACGAACGCTCCGTGAGTGAACGCGGAGACGCCGCCCGCATCGGCTGGCGCCTCTTCTTAAACAGCGACGAGGAACTCGGTTCGCCCTCCTCGGCACCGGTGTTGCAGCGTTACGCACAGGGCGCGGACTTCGGATTACTCTTCGAACCGTGCCTGCCCGACGGCCACTACGTCGGCGCGCGCAAAGGTTCGGGCACGTTTACGTTCGTCATTCGCGGGCGGGCGGCGCACGTCGGCCGGGAGTTCGACCGCGGCCGATCGGCGCTGCATCTGGCGGCGGATCTCATCCGTGACTTTACGGCACTCAACGATGATCCCGACATCATTGCGAACGTCGGTAAGATTGACGGCGGCGGCCCGGTCAACGTCGTCGCCGATCTGGCCGTCCTCCGCACGAACGTCCGTGTGGAAAACGAAGAAACTTTAGCGATTGCTGAACAGAAGTTACGGAAAATCGCCGAGAAGTTCAACGCCGCCGACGGTTTCACCGTGGAACTGCACGGCAGCTTTCTGTCTCCGCCGAAACCGCTGAGCGGTCGCATTCCCCGGCTCCTGGATTACCTGCGCGCCTGCGCCGCCGAGGAAGGCCTGGAACTTCAGGCAAAACCCAGCGGCGGCGTCTGCGACGGGAACCGCCTGTACGCCGTGGACATCCCGGCGGTGGACACCCTGGGGGCCCACGGCGGCCACATCCACAGCGATCAGGAGTACCTGCACGTCGATTCGTTAACTCAACGCGCGCGTATCTTAGCGCGGCTGTTGTTTAAGTTGGAGAACGGTGAGATCGAATGGCCGGCACAATGAAGCACGAGCAACTTTTCCTCGACGGCGCCTGGGTTTCCGGCCGCGGCGCCGCCCTTGCTTCGGTCGACAAATACACCGGAAAAACCCTGGCGAACGTCGCCGCGGCGAACGAGCAGGATGTCGACGCCGCCGTCACCGCGGCACGCCGGGCCTTCCCGGCCCGGGCGGCAACATCCTTCGAAGAACGCCGCGCCGTCGCGGAGCGCTACGCCGAATTCGTTAACAAGCACTCCGAAGAACTTACGCACCTGCTGGCTCGCGAAACCGGCAAACCGATCTGGGAGTGTCGGACGGAGGCCGCGGCCGTCGCCGGGAAAATCGCGTTGTCCGTCCGCGCCCACCTGGATCGCTGCGGGGACAGTGAAACAGAGGCGGCCGGCGGCCGGGCCGTACTGCGCTTTCGACCTCACGGGGTCGTCGCCGTCTTCGGCCCGTTCAACATGCCGGCGCATTTGCCCAACGGGCACATCGTGCCGGCGATCCTGGCCGGCAATACGATCGTTTTCAAACCGTCCGAATTCACCCCGCTGAGCGGCGCCTGGCTCGTCCACGCCTGGGAGCAGGCCGGGCTAACTTCCGGTGTGTTGAATCTTGTACAGGGCGCCCGGGAGACAGGAATCGCCCTGGCCGGCCACGCACAGATCGACGGGCTCTACTTCACCGGCAGTTCGTCCACGGGCGCGGCCCTGCACCGGGCGGCCGGCGGGCAGACGGCGAAGATCCTCGCCCTGGAAATGGGCGGCAATAATCCGCTGATCGTGTGGCCGCCGCTCGAAGCACGTCCGGCGGCCTATCTCACGGTGCTTTCGGCTTTTATCAGTGCGGGGCAACGTTGCACCTGCGCACGACGACTCATCGTGCCTGCCGCGCCGGAAGGCGATGCGTTCCTCGAAGAACTCGTGCGCATGACCCGCGGCCTTTCCGTGGGACGCTACGACGCGGAACCGCAGCCGTTTTTGGGCCCGGTCATTTCGCAGGCGGCCGCGGAACACTCCCTGGCCGCCCGGACCGAACTCTTAGCTGTCGGCGGACGCACATTAGTCGAGCTCCGGCAACCGGAAAAGAACGTACCGAACCTGCTCGCGCCGGGCATCATGGACGTTACCGACGTTCCGGCGGACTCGCGCAAGGACGAGGAGATCTTCGCCCCGTTTCTCCAGGTAGTTCGCGTGTCTGATTTTGAGGCGGCCCTTGCCGAAGCCAATCGCACGCGCTACGGCCTCGCGGCCGGCCTCTTCACGGAAGATCCCTCGCTCTACGAGCGATTCTTACGCGAGATTCGTGCCGGTGTCGTCAACTGGAACCGCCAGACCACCGGGGCCAGCGGCGCCCTGCCCTTCGGCGGAGTCGGCGCCTCGGGCAATCATCGCCCGGCGGGCTACTTCGCGGCGGACTACTGCTCGTACCCGGTGGCGTCACTGGAGAACGAGGCAGTCGGCGCGCCGGATACGGTGCTACCCGGCATCGCGTATTAAGTGCGTTTTAGTGTATGTTTACGTGGCGCGCACCCTGCCGTCTCCCCCCGCCCAACACATCCGGATGACGCAGGTACCATTCTCCGATGATTATGTCCCGCGCCGCGAAAGATTTTTTTCTTCCGAACGCCCTGCAATGATTTGCCAATATCGCCGAAGGCCGATGCACTGATCGTCGAGCGACATGAGCAGCGCCAGGTTCTACACCCACGAATGCCGGGACTGCGGTCTCACCTTCCGGCTCATCATCTTCGTCCACAAACGCGGACACCTGCGCACGCGCTGCCCCGACTGCAAAACCAAAGTCCTCTTCGACAACACCGACGGCGGCCTGGAAACACTCAAGCGTACCAGGCTGCTTTCGCGTCCCATTCGCCAGTACTATCTCAAGCCGGGCATCGATTACATTCCGGAGCCGGAGCCTTCCCCGCCGGAGCCGGAGCCCGTCGCGCTCGATGCTCCCGCGATAATGACGGAAGCGCTGCCTCCGAAGCCAACGGAAATCTCCGCGCCGGCGGAAGTTTCCACGCCGATGGAACCGGCGAACGCGCGGCCAAAACCGAGACAACGCCTGCTTCAACGGTTCTATCTGCGCCGGATGCGTGCCCTGCGTCGACAACGAGAAATCCTGGCCGTGTTCTTCGCGGGCGTAAGCGCGCGATGGGGTGTCCGCAAAGAACGCGCGCAACGTTTCTTTCGGCGAGTGCGCGAAAGCACGACATCGTTCTTCCATACATTGCGCTACAACATCACGGAAGGCTGGTCCGCGCGCATGGCGATGTTCACCCGGCGACGCGAACGTTTCCCGTACACTCCGCGTGAAAGCCGGGAGTCGATCGGGGAACGCCTGCGCGCTCTTGCGGAACGCACCTTCGGACCGCTGCAACGCCGCGGGAGTTCCTTCGTACGCAGTTGCAGAGACGCACTGACGATCGTTGCGGATCGCGTGCGTTTTTTCTTCGGCGGCATCGGTCGGCGCATTGTGCAGTTCGGCGAACGTCTCCGGCGTCGCAGCCGCCGCGCCTCGCAACCGACGTCGGCGCTCGTGGCCGTACCGGCTCTCACCGCGGCGAGTGCCGCCACGTTTTCAAAACCGGGCGGACGACTCGCATCGATCTTGCAGCGCATCGGCGCCGCGCTGCGTCCGATCTTTCTACCGGACATTCCCACGCACTATCTCATCACCGCGTATCTATGCGCGCCGCTCCTGCTGCTCATGCTGTACGGAACGGCCTCATACTTCTTTCCCCCGCTGGCGTTGCCGGAAAGCACGACGGCGTTGGAAGGACGACTGGCCCCGGTGCAACCCAATCGCATCCTCGATCGGAGCGGTGAACTACTGGCGGAACTTTTTTTTCGTAAGACCTCCGACGTGCGGCCCGGCGAACTGCCGGACACGCTGCGCCGTAAGATCGTCTTCATCGAGGACGAGTCGTTTTACGATCACGGCGGCTTTCGTCCGCTGGCGATCGGCCGGGCCTTCGGCCGCAACATCGTCGCAGGGCGTTACGTCGAAGGCGGCTCGACGATCACCCAGCAGGTGGCGCGCATCGCTCTGCGCAACCACGAACGTTCGCTGCTGCGCAAATTCCAGGAGGCCGTGCTCGCCGCACACCTGGAACGCCGTCTTTCCAAAGCTGAGATCCTTAACTCTTACGTGAATCATGTTTACCTGGGGCACGGCGCCTACGGTTTCGAGGTGGCGGCGGAGTTCTACTTTCACCGCCCCCTGAACGATCTGAACTTCACCGAAGAGCTCATGCTGGTCACCCTGCTCCCCGGTCCCGAGGAGTATTCGCCGCTACGCAACCCGGCCCTCCTGGAACAACGCATGGACCTCCTCTACAATCGCATGGTGCGTGAGGACTTCCTGCATCCGCCGGCTCAACTCTACCGCGAACAGAAAAACACGTTGTTTGCCGGCTTCGATCAACCGCCGTCGTTGAACGTATTCGCCGATCGCGTAAACCGCGCGCCCTACGTCGCGGAGTACGTCCGCCTGAACCTGGTGAAACTCCTGGGGCGGGCGGTGCAGTACGACTCCGGCCTGGTGATCCATACGACCATCGACGGAGCGATGCAGGACGCCGCCGTGCGCGAGACCGTGCGTTTCATCAACGAAATCGCCCCGCGTTATCCGCCGTATCGTATCGACGAAAACGGCAAACCGGTACGCAAGAGAAGTTACGGCGGGCTCGTGGAGAGTTTCGAAGAGGCCCGCCTGGGGCTTGAGGTTCTCGGCGTGAACCTGCCGCGCTCGCGCAAGGCCCGCCTCCAGGCCGCCGCGGTAGGCATCGATCCCGAGACGGGCGGCGTTTTATTTTTGCAGGGCGGCTCCGGCTTCGGCACGGACAATCAGTTGAATCGCGCGGTGACCATGCGCCGGCAAACCGGCAGCGCCATCAAACCGATCATCTTTTCCGCCGGCGTGGAAAGCGGGCGCATCTCCCCGGCCAGCATCATCGAGGACGAGGCCTTTCCGGAGGACGGCCCGGGCCTGCCCGAGGATCCGGAGTGGAAACCGCGCAACTACAAGGACCGCTACCACGGCAAGGTTACCGCGAGATACGCTTTAGCAAAATCGCTGAACGTGCCGTCGGTGAAGATCGGCTCACGCGTGGGCATGAGCCGCATCGCCGATCATTTTCGAAAGTTTTTCTTTCCGAACGAGCAGGTGTTCGCTAACCGCTTTCGAAGGGATCTTACGGTGGCCATCGGTTCGCTGGAGATGTCGCCGCTGGAAATGGCGGCGGCCTACGCCGCCTTCGGCAACAACGGCGTGATTCACCGACCGCATTTGATCGAACGCATCGAAAGCGCCGACGGCGAGTTGCTTTTTTCCGGCACCGGTCGCGACGAGTTTTCCCTGCGCGTACCCGAGGAACGTACCGCCATCTCCGGCGACGTCGCCCACGTTATGGCAAGCCTGCTCCGGGATTCGGCGAAGATGGGCGGCACCTACTACTCCAACGGCTCTCAGTTTCTCGGCAAGACCGGGACCTCGAACGCGAACCGCGACGCCTGGTTCGTCGGCGTCGTGCCCGGTCTTTCGGCGGCGGTGTGGGTCGGTTACGACAACCCCGCCAACAGCATGGGTCGCGCCACGGGCGCATCCACGGCGGGGCCGCTGTGGGGCCGCATCGTTTCCCGCGGCTATCGCGTGGGCGGCAAACGTTTTCATTTTGATCCGCACGGCGTGTATCGTACGGTATGCGTGAAGACCGGTCATCTCGCGCGCGCGCAGTGCCCGCACAAACGCGACGAGATCTTTCCGCGAAATGTGAAACCGCCGCGCTGCGAACGACACGGCGGCGAGTAACTGCTATTCTTCGATCATCCCGCCCACCGGTAGCACATGCACCCCGCTCGCGCCGCGCTCCTGCGCAAGTTGCGGCGTCAGTTCCAGCGGTTCCAGGATCGGTTCATCGGCTAAATCAAACGTGCCCCAGTGAATGCCGATCATGTGTTTGCCCTGCAAATCGAGAAATGCCTGCACGGCCTCGGGGGGATCGACGTGCACCTCACGCATGAACCAGCGCGGCGTGTAGGCGCCGATGGGAATCAGCGCCACGTCCGGCGCGCCCAGGCGCTCGCGAATTTTGGTAAAGTGATCGGAGTAACCGGTGTCTCCGGCGAAGTAAAACCTTAATGCATCATTGCCGGAAGTTAGTCTTTGTTCGATCATCCAGCTCGCCCAGAGCGTGCTGTTGCGATCCACACCGCTGCGTCCGGAAAAGTGCCGCGCCGGCGTACAGTGCACGCGCAGATCACGAAAGTCCGCGTACTGATTCCAGTCCATGGCCGTAATGCGCGAAGCCGGCACGCCGAAGGACCGCAGGCGTTGGTCGACGCCCAGGGGGACGAAGTACCGCGGACGATGGTGTTGCTCCAGGCCGTCGACGCTTTCCACGTCCAGATGATCGTAGTGATCATGCGAGATCACCACCGCGTCGACGTACGGAAGATCCTCGAGATCGACGGCCAGGGGAACCAGGCGCTGCGGCCCCGCGAACGAAACCGGACTCGCGCGATTGCCGAAGATGGGGTCCGTAAGAACCGTGGTGGGACGCTCGCCGGCCCGACCGGAACGCAACACGATGTAAGCCGTGGCCTGGCCGAGCCAGTGCACGCGAAAACGCCGCGGCGCGGCCGCGTTACGTAAGTCGTTCGCGTCTATGGATTGATGCGGAATGCCTTTGTAATCTTTACCGGACTCGAAGCCTTTGCCGGCCAACCAGCCCACGGCCCGCCAGGTGGAGTAATCGTTCTTCGGCCAGATGTTGCGATAACCCCCGGTGAGGTCGTGGTGTTTGGTATGATAGTACGGTTGCGTGATGATTTCCAGCGGTGGGACTTCCGTGGTGCTACCGCGATCGGCGGACAGCACGGCCGGAGCTACTGCGATCACGGCGCCGAGGAACAGGCGCAGGGCGAACGGTCGATTCATAACATTTAAGTTACGAAGCGTGCGGGCATCCGTCACTCCCGATACGAAAAATCGTTCTCGCGCATTGTGCCCCTGCGGCGCGGCCGGAACGTATTTTATGCATTCGTTGCTCGACTTCGGAGGCGCCCGATCTTTCTTTTACTCATGCGCACAGCCCTGAGTCGTCCTCGACGCATCGCACTCATCTGTCTGATAGCCGTTGTCCTGGTGCCCCTCCTTGCCGTGGCCCGTTGCTCTCTGCTTACGACGCGGCTGCCCGCGGAACGCAGCCGGGCCGAACGCCACGCCGACTTTCCCACGGGCCCGCTGCCCGTGCAACAATCTGTACACGTCTACTGGAACGACGCTCAGGTACCGTTCATCGACGCGCGGGACGACCACGATCTCTTCTTCGCCCTGGGACTGGTCCATGCCCATCTGCGCCTGGGACAAATGGAAACCCTGCGCCGCATCGCGAAGGGACGCATCAGTGAAATGGCGGGTCCGCTGACGACGGACATCGATCATGCGCTGCGCATCATCGGGTTTGCCCGGGCCGGGGCGAGGAGCGTCGACGCCCTGCGTCCGGATACGCGCCGGTTCGTTGAAGAGTACGTGCGCGGCATTAATTTTTACGCAGCGAATCTTAAGAAAGAAGGGCGCCTGCCCTACGAGTTCGCCGCTCTGAACTTCGAGTGGGAACCCTGGAGCGTTGCCGATGTCATGACCCTCGGCCGTCTCGCCGCTACGGATGTGAACTGGCTGTTGTGGTTGCGCCTCTTGAGTTTTTCGGATCATCCGAAGTACGACGAACTCCGCGGTCGATACATGCGCATCGGCTCCGGATCCCTTCCGTCGTTTGCGGCCGGTGCTCTCAAGCGAAGTCCTGCGAATCGCGGCGCACAGCGCGAACTGCTCGCGTCGTTGCTCGCCGGCCACAGTCGCTCCGGTTCGAATTCGTTCGTCCTCGCCCGGGATCGCTTTCGCGCACCCGACGGCACGCCCGCCGCGGCGGTGGTCAGCGATCCGCACCTGGGCATTCTGATTCCGAACGTGTGGATTATCGCCGGTTACCGCTCGCCGTCGTTCCACGCCGTGGGACTCATGATCCCGGGCCTGCCGATCCTGGGCCTGGGTCGTAACCGGGACATCGCCTGGGGCGGCACGAACATGCGCTCGCGCTCCAGCGACCTCTACGACGTCACTAACATTCCCGAATCAGAACTTACCATACAGACAGAACGCATTCGGGTCCGTTCTTTTTTCGATGAGGAACGCCGCGTACGCATGTCTCCTCACGGCCCGGTGCTCTCCGACGCCGCTCTCATCGAAGGCGCGGGGGAACGACGCATCGCGCTGCGCTGGGTGGGCCACGACGCCTCCGACGAGATCTCGGCCTTCCTGGATATGCAACGCGCAAGTGACTTCCAGGAATTCCGCCGCGCCTTTCAAAGCTACGCGGTATCCGGGCAGAACTTCCTGTACGCCGACCGCCGGGGCAACATCGGCCAGATCGCGGCCTACCGGCAACCGTTGCGTCGGGCCTCGGAACATGATCCGCTGGTGCTGGATCCCGACAACCCGGCCCATCGCTGGAGCGGCTTTCGCGATCCCACGCAGTTGCCGTACGCCTACAATCCCGCGGAAGGTTTTCTCGCCTCGGCGAACAACAAACCCATGCACGTCGATCCGCCCATCTCGCCGTTCTTCGGCAGCAACGATCGCATCCGCCGCCTCAAACAATTGCTCGCCCGGGACCGCGGCGTGCTGGATCGTGAAGCCCTGAACGCCGTGCAACAGGACGTCTATTCCATCTCAGGTGTGGAGGTCCGCGACGCTTTGCTCGCGGCTTTGAATGCGAAAAAGACCGCGCACGCGAAAGTAAACAACCAGGCCGGTGAAGTTTACAGGGCCTTTGCTGATTGGGACGGCAACTATGATCGCGATTCCACCGGAGCGCTCGCCTTTCAGTTGATCATTAAGTATCTCGCAGAAGAAGTTTACGGAGATATCTACGGCGAAGAATTTCCTTCTGCGCTGCTGTCCTCGGAACTCACGCTGCGCTTTTTAAAGGATGATCTGAGCGGTCCGTATCGTCCGCGGATTCTTGCCGCCCTTCCCGCGGCCTTTCGCCGGGCGCGCGCGCCTTTCGAAGAATTCGGGGCCTGGGGTGAGATGCATCGCTTGCGACTGGCGCATCCCCTGGGGAACATTCCCTGGCTCGGCGCACGCTATCGTTTGTACGAGGCGCCGGCGGACGGTTCGGCGACGACCCTCTGGAAGACGGCGCATAACATTACGGACGAAAAGCACTACACCAGCTACGGCGCAAACGCCCGGCACATCTCTCTCATGCACGACGACGACGCGAACTACTTTGTATTACTCGGCGGCCAGGACGGTCGCTTCTCCACGCCGAATCTGATCGACCAGACCGAACTCTGGATGCGCGGCGAGTTCATACGAGTGCCGCTGCGCCTGGAAACGGTACGGCGCGAGTTCACGTACGTTTCGAAACTCAGCCCGAACGCATCAGGCGGCGAACCATAACGGCAGAATCATTCAAGTCGCGCGGAACCGGCGCGTGATATGCTCCATGCTCCTATGTTGCATCACAAATCCCCTGCTTACACCGTGGACGAATGGCAGGACCGCGGTAACTTCTTCGAACACAACGGTCACAACATCTTTTACATCGAAGCCGGCGCGGGGGATCCGCTGCTGTTGATCCACGGCTTTCCGACCTCGTCC
Source organism: Leptonemataceae bacterium (assembly GCA_965227295.1). Taxonomy (GTDB): domain Bacteria; phylum Spirochaetota; class Leptospiria; order Leptospirales; family Leptonemataceae; genus JANSYA01. Next base: position 4,293,187 of record OZ245742.1, read on the forward strand.
TTCGATTGGAACTACGTCTGGAACGATCTGAGCCGACGCTATCGAGTGATTGCTCCGGACCTGATCGGCTACGGTTTCTCGGCGAAACCGAAGGGCTACGCCTACTCGATCATGGACCAGGCCGATCTCTGCGAGGGCCTCTTACGGCACCTCGGCATTGCCACTGCCGGCACGGGCATCCTCGCCCACGACTACGGCGACACCGTGGCCCAGGAGCTGCTCGCGCGGCACGAAGATTGGAAGTTCATTTGTTTCTTGAACGGCGGTATCATGCCCGAGTCCCACCGCCCGCGTTTGATTCAGAAGTTGCTGCTGAGTCCCATCGGCTTTCTCGTAACGCGGCTCATCACCGAACGTACGTTTCGAAAAAACTTCGCCGCGGTCTTCGGACCGAACACGCAGCCGTCCGACGCAGAGCTGAAGGATTTCTGGCGCCTCATCGAACACAACGACGGCGTGCGGGTCTACCATCTTCTGATTCGCTACATCACGGAGCGGCACAAACATCGCGAGCGCTGGGTGGAACCGTTGCGCTCTTCAAAAGTTCCGCTGCGACTGATCGACGGGCCGGAGGATCCGGTCTCCGGTCGGCACCTGGCGGAACGTTATCGCGAATATGCCGGCGAGAAAGCGGATGTGGTTCTGCTCGACGGCATCGGACACTATCCGCAAACGGAAGCGCCGGAAGACGTGCTGAAGGCATTTTTCGAATTTGTGGAACGACTGTAGCCGTGGAGCCGTTTGCGTTGACGTTTCCGGTGTCCCACCGCGTCGTGTGACATGCCGAAGCGCAACCCGCTGTACCTCATCGACGCCAGTGTCTACATCTTCCGCGCTTACTTCTCGATCCCGGAAAGCATGCGCGACTCCGCAGGCCGGCCGGTGAACGCCCTCTACGGCTTCACCGATTTTCTTACAAAGTTTCTCGCGCAAACCAAAGCAACCCACGCGGCCGCCTTCTTCGACGAAAGCCTCACCACCTCGTTTCGTAACGACTTCTTCCCGGAGTACAAGGCCAACCGGGCCCTGCCGCCGGAAGATCTCAAGCGCCAGCTCCAACTCTGTCGTGAAGTCGCGTCGCTCCTGGGCCTCGCCGAATTCGCGGACAACGTCTACGAGGCGGACGATCTCATCGGCACGGCCATGAAAAAATTGCGGCGTAGTGCTAAGTTTCGTTTTGTTATTGTTACTTCGGACAAGGATCTCGCGCAATTGATCGTCGCCAGAGACGGGGACGAGCTCTGGGACTACGCGAAAGACGTTCGGTACAATGCGAAGGCGGTGCGCGAAAAGTTCGGCGTCCCCCCGGAGGCCGTGGCGGATTACCTGGCATTGGCCGGGGATGCGGTGGACAACGTGCCGGGCCTGAAAGGCATCGGGGCGAAGACGGCGGCGACGTTGCTTGCGAAGTACGGCAGCCTCGAACAACTGCTCAAACATCCGGAGCGCATCGTCAAGGACGGCGCCGTACGCGGCGCGGAAAAAATCGCCCGCACCCTGAGCGAAAACGCGGACGAGGCCCGGTTGTACCGGCGGGTCACGGAAATCGCCGTGAATGCCCCGGTAAGTGTTACCGAAAAAAAGTTACGCCGGCAGGGCCCTCGACTGAAAGAGCTGCGCGCTTTCTTCGAACGTGAAGGCTTCGGTTTGCGCCTGTATGAGCGCATCGAAAAAGAACTCGGCTGACTACGCTGTGCCGAAAAACGGCTTGCCGACCTTCCGCGCTGTGATGCACTGAGTCAGGTTCGGCGCGGATGCGCACACCTCCGGCCTATGACCGAATTCGAAACCTTCCAGTTGATCGTCGTTGCGGTGGCCCTGAGTGCCGTCTGCGGCCTCCGTGTCTTCGTGCCGCCGCTCTTCTTAAGCATTACGGCACAGCTCGGCTGGATCGGCGTGGCCGAGGACTTCGCCTGGATGGCGACACCGGAAGCGTCGTTCGCCTTCGGCGCGGCCGTGTTGCTCGAAGTTTCCAGTTACTATATCCCCGTCCTCGACAATCTCTTCGATACCATCGCGAGTCCTCTGGCCGTCATCGCGGGCAGCGTCATTGCCGCGTCGCAGTTGTTCGGCCTCGAACTGCTCGCCGATCAACCCGTGGCGGGTTGGGCCGTGGCGGTCGTCGCCGGCGGCGGCCTGGCCGGAATCATTCAGGCCGTCACCGTGGCCGTGCGCGCGGTGTCCACGTCCATGACCGCCGGCCTGGGCAACGCCCTCGTCGCCACTCTGGAACTGCTGGGCTCCATCGTCTTCGCCGTGCTGTCCGTGGTCGTCCCCTTCGTCGCGGTAACCTTGTTAATCGGTTTCATCTTCCTGGGCATGCACACGTGGCTCCGCCATCGCCATTCCCATAGAAAAGAAAAATCCGAGGACTCCGCTCAGGTATAAATCATTTTGTCTTACTACGGGAAGACGATCTACATCCCCGGCGTTGATCGCGAGGACCAGGTTACCGGAAGGATCGAACGGCATCGGGCGCATCGTGAAGCTCTGCTGCACCGGGCCTTCACCGTCGCCGTGTACTACGACGATCGCATCGTCTGCCAGCATCGCCGGCATCCCGTCTTCGACGCCGTCCTGGACCTCACCGCTTCTTCGCATCCGTACTATGAAGGCGAGGAACTCATCGACTGCGCGTCCATGATTCTGCCCACGCTCCGGCGCGAATGGAGTTTCGTCGACGACCTGGTCGGCGCCGCGAGGCTCCTCGGCAAGGTCCACTACAAAGAACACGACGGCGAGTGGTGGGAACACGAGATCTGCGAGCTGTATGCCGTCGATTCTAAACATTTGCCCGCCGTAAACTACGAGTACGCCTACGGCATGTCCCTTCTTTCTCCGGGCGAACTCCGTCGACAAAAACACCTGGCGCCGTGGGTGCGCGCCTTTCTGGAAGAGGGTCTGCTGTAATCCATGTTTCGCAGCCTGCGCTCCCGCATTCCGGACATCGTCTACGCCGCCTGGCGCGAGTACGGTGATCCGCGTCGAATCACCGGCATCGTCGAGGTCAGCGCTCAGGTTTCCACGAACCAGGTCTTTCGCATCGAGCTGGAGGATCGCAGCACGCTCATCGCCAAGATTTCTTCGTACGGAAGTTACTATCTGTTTCGCGAGGATCACGATCGCATCGATCTTTTGCACCGCCTCCTGGCCGGCGGGCCGTACGAAAACTTTCTGGCCGGCTCGTTGCACAAGGACGGCCATCTGTTCATTTATCACGACGAGTACGTCTGGGCCATCTTTTATCACGACATACCGAAGAAGCAATTTTTACCGCGCATCTTAACTGAAGAACAGATCCGCGGCCTCGCCCGGGAAATGGCCGCCTTTCACAACGCCTGCGATTCCGTGGCGGATCAGATGCCGCTCACGTCCAAGTCCATCAAGTCGGACATCATTCACCTGCTCGAACTGGTACGCGATCGCCACTTTTCGCGCCGGTTCCCGTTCGGTCGCAACCGTCGACGCCTGCTGGAATATCACTGCCACGAGTTTCTGGAAAATCTCACGCGCATGCGCTACGGTTACTGGCGCAAGATCCCCGTGCTCATCGACTGGAACCTCGGCAATTTTTCCGTGGAATTTCCGCGCTGGGACGAATTCAACGAAGAAGACCGCGACGCGAGCCGTCTGCCCGGCTTTCGTTTTTACAGCCGCTGGGACTACGATTGGTTTCGCATTGAACCGCCGGGCCTGGACTTTTACTTCTGTTCCCGCGTCGCCAGCAAAGTCGGCGATCGCACGGTCTTCAGTTATCTCGCCGATCCGCTGCTTGAGCCGCGCTTTCGCATCTTTCTGCGCGAGTACCACCGCGTTCGCGCGCTAACTTTAGATGATTTGCTCTTTCTGAAAGAATCGTACCGTTTTTTCATTCTAAACTACGTGATCCTCGAGGGCGATCACTTCTTTCGCAAAAGCTACTGCGACCGGTTGCGCAAGGAATCCGTAGACGTGTATTTGCCGGGGCTGGAGGAGCTGGACTTCGGGGATTTGCGTGAGGTGATTGAGTAAAATCAGGTGAGCAACCTGAAACCAATTGGGCGTCTCGGAAGGCGCCAGGCCCAGGCGCCTTCCGACCGCGCTACTCCGGGCTCCGCTATCGCTTCGGTCCTCCGCTTCGCTCCGGACTCGCGGCTTCGCCGCGACCCTGCGTATCGCTGACGCAAAGACCTGACTCCCGTCGCCACCCCCTCGGCACCTCGGTGGTATCCAATCCTCAAGTCATAATCGAATCAAACATGAACGTCGGGATAATGCCGCTGCTCCGAATCTGCATGCGCGCTTTCTCTTTCAGCGTGTTCCCGGAGAGCACCAGCGCCGTATCGATGCCGAACTGATTCGCCCCCAGAATGTCCGTGTGCAACGTATCGCCCACCATGAGTATCTCGGACTTCTTAACATCCGGCAAAAGTTCCTTAGCGCGAGCAAAAGCGTACGAGAAAATCTGCGTATCCGGTTTGCCGAAGCGCACGAACGTACGACCCAGAATGCTTTCGATCATGGTGGCGAGACTGCCCACGGCCACCGCGATCCGCCGGGAGTTCACCGGATACGAGGCGTCCGTGTTGGCGACGATTACGGGCACGTTCACCTCACGCAAAATATTCAAGGTTTCGTTCAAATGCAAAAACCAATCAAAACCCTCGTCGTCCATGAAAGCGACGGCACCCAGACCGTGCGCGTCACTGACTTCGGCGATGGGCACCGCGGTGCAACCGGCGGATTCAATGTAGTACGCCGACGGCGGCTGACCGAGATAGGCCACCACGCGCCGGTCCCGGGGAACCTTGGCCGCGAGAAACTGCGCGGCGAGCATGCCCGACGAAACGATCTGCTCACGCGGTACCAGTTCGTTGTACGATTTCACCATGACGTCCGGCGACTTCGAGGCGTCGTTGGTGATGACGTAACTGCGCACGCCGTCGGCCGTGAGACCGGCGAGGACTTCCGGCACGCCGTCGATGATGCCCCGGGAGTTACGCAAAACGCCGTAGGCGTCGAAGAAAATCACCCGGTAATGGCGGGCCGCGGCGGCGAAGGATACATCCGTTTTCATAGCTTATGTAGTACGATTCTCCAGGCTTAACTCAGCCGATCGATGACGGCCGCAACGATGGGTGCCAGGGCTCCGATGAAAAAAGCCAGGCGCGGCCGCGGTACGCCCCGGACCAAAAACTGCGCGGCGAGAGCATAGCCCAGGCCGGCGACGAAACCCAGGATCGCTCCTGTAACCGCGCCGAGAATCAGCGCGGGCATCATGCCGCCCGGGCCCCCGCCGGTGGCCAGCGCCGCCGGTCCGCCGGCGATCAGTCCGCCCAGAAATCCCATCCCGATGCATTTCAACATGTGTTACTACCTATCCGCTTTCCCTGCGCCGCCACAATTTCGGGCTTGAGTCTCCCCCGGGGGAGACTTCAAGATTGCAAAATGCAAAGCTCATCCATCTTCCAACCGATCACAAGAATAATTTTGTACGGCTTCCTGGTCTGGCTCGTCCCCTTCCTGGCGGCCATGGCCTTTTTCACTCCCGAGGGCGAACTGAGCATCGACATCTTCTTGTTCAAGACGATCATGCTCCTCATCTCGACGCCGCTCGGTCTCTTCCTCATGGCCGTGCATCTGCGGCGTTGTCCGGATCGTTATCTACAGCGCGGCCTCTTCGCAGGGATCGTGTGGATCCTGATCAACTGGGGCCTGGACTTCGCGATTCTGCTGCAATTGAGCGGGCAAAGCCCCGGCGAGTACTTCGTGCAAATCGGCCTGCGCTACTTCGCAATGATCTTTAGCGGCCTCTTCATGGGCTACGCGATAGACGGCGTACTCACCGCGAAATCCACGCCGGAGCGCTGAGCATGTACAGCATCGGGCAGTTCTCGTTGATCACCCGCATCCCGGTGCGCACGCTGCGGCGTTATCACGAGAACGCCGTCTTGATTCCGGATCACGTCGACGAAGACAGCGGCTATCGTTACTATCGCGAAGCCGCCGTCGAACGCGCGCGCTTGATCAGCGCGCTGCGGGATCTGGACTTTCCGTTAAAAGATATTCAGAATATCTTAGCAAGTTGCGCCGAGGATGAGGACATCCTGGATCACTTGCTGAAGCGCCGGGACGAACTTGAGTCAGAGCTGCGTGACATGCAACGCCGGCGGGGCGGCCTCGCAAACGCCATCGAGCACATTCGCCGATTGCAGAAGCTTCCCTCCGCGGACGCCGTGGAGCTGAAAGATGTGCCGGCCCTGTACTTCGCCGGCCTGCGCAGCACCGGTCGCTGGGACGAGATCGGCGCAAACTTCAACACCGTGGGACGCAAGGCCGGACGCTGGATCGGCGGACCGGCCATGTCGTTGTGCTATGACGGCGAGTACAAAGACGACGCCGACTACGAGGCCGGCTTTCCCCTGCGACGACCGAAGGAGATCAGCGGCCTGGACTGCCGCGAGCTTCCCGCGGTCCGTTGTGTTACGTTAATTCACCGCGGCCCGTACACCGAACTCGGGCGAAGTTACGAACGGCTGCTGGAGTTCATCAACGCGCGTAAGTTAAGCTGGGGACCACCTACGCGGGAGGTCTACTTAAAAGGCCCCGGCATGTTCTTTCGCGGCAACCCGAAGAAGTACGCAACGGAAATTCAGATACCGGTGCGGGAGTAGCCCTCTACTTACGTGCCGGTACGAACTCGTCTTTCAACAACGTATCCCGCGTAAACTGAAAGTAAGCGTAGAGCAAACGCCGGCGCTCGTCGAAGTTCACCCCGCCGCGGCACTCGAAGGCCGCGGCGGCATCCGCCGGATGAAAGACCGGCTGAAACGAGGCCGACTGCACGTTCCCGTGATACGCGCCGCAGCGGTCGATCCAGGAAATGCTGCGTCCGGCCGAGGCGAAGGCGAAACCCTCGTCCGGCGACTTGCGAAAGAAATCCGCGCCCACCGTACGCAGCGGCGGTTCCTGAAAATCAAACAGAGCCTGGATCGAAGGTAAAACATCCGGCTGGCCCGCCACCACCGAACGCTCACCGTTTACTCCGCCCGGAGCGATCCAGAAAAACGGGACGTGAAACCGTTCCACCGGCGAAAGCCCCATCTGATGCGTATGATCCGCCGTCACGATAAACAACGTCCGCCGCCCCGCCTCCGTGCGCCGCGCCCGCTCAATCATCTCCACCACGTGACGCCCCGTGAATCGCAACGTGCGCAGATAGTCCGCGCCGGTATTCCCGCTAACTCCAGAAGACTGTTCATTAGCATCCTCCGGCAAACTGAACGGGGCGTGGGTACTGATCAACATGGTCACGATGAATTTCTTTGCGTCGTCCCGACTCAGCAATCGCAACGTTTCCGCGAGGGTAACGTCATCGTGCAACGCCTCGCCGAAACCCGTGGCCGGCGCCCGCGGATGGCGCTTCCGCATTTCACGCCGACCCAGAATGTTCTCGGCCGGAACGCCCAGGCGCCGCATGAACCGATCGTAACCTTCGAACGAGGGATCGCCGCCGTAGATGAAGTACGGCGCAAAGCCGCGTTCCCCGAGGAACTCCGGCAGTGACGCAAAGTCGTGGTACATCGTGTAGGTCTTAACGGCGCTGTAGTTTACAAGATCGGGCCAGCCGGTCAGCAAAGCAAACAGACCGTTTCGTGTACGCAGACCGCTCGCATAGAAGTTCGAAAACGAAACGCCCTGCTCCCGCAAGACCAACAGTTCCGGAGCACGCTCCGCGCTCACGTCGCCGGCCCAGACGCCTTCGAGCAAGATCACGACGATGTTCTGAAGTTCGTCGCCGTGATTCAGACCGCGCTCCGCAATCGCGGCGTCATCCGCTAACGTAATCGCCGCGAGCGTTCGCTCCCGCGCCTCCGTGTCGTCGGCATAACGCGGCAAAAACCAGAGCAACGCCCGCTCCACGACCAGGTTCACCGCCAGGTTCTGCTCCACCTCCTGGTAGATCACCGCCGGACTGAAACGTTCCATGCGCGCGTAGTACGCGAGCGGAGAGAGTGCGAAGGCAACGGCCACCGCGATGACCAGGGCCGAAAGTTCCCGCCGCCCCTGCCCGAAAATCTGGCGCAGACGCACGGCGAGCAACACGCCGGCAATCACCACAACGCCGAAGAACACGGCCAGCACCGGGGCCGCGGCGAACCCCGTGCGCAACACCGGAATCATGTCTGCGCCGAAAAAAGCGAAGACCTCGCCGCCCAGACGCCGCGCGCTAAACCGAAAAAACACGGCGTCCGTGCAGTAAAACGCAAGATACCACACGCTAACAATCAAGGCATAGAACTTAAGCAGCAGCGCGGCAAACGACCACCGGCGCAGCTCCGCGACCGCGGCCAGGAGTACCGCCGGCAATGCAAGCACCACCGCCGCCGTGAGATCCTGAGCAAGGCCCGTGAGCAGGGTGAGCCCCGCCGCAAACACGGAAAAGTCCGCGGCGGGAACGAACACGGCCAACATGTACAGACGAAAGATCGACGGCAAAAGCCCGAGCCAGAGCAGCAGTGCCGTGGCCGGGCGCACCGCCGGCATCGAAAACGAAAAGCGCGCGCTCACGAGTTACGGCGCGGGGGGCGGCGGCATCTTGACCCCGCTCTCAATCTCACGCTCCAGGAACTCGATCTTCTTGCGCTTCTGCGCCGAGTCGTACTCCGCGTCGGAGAAGACCGTCGGGTCCGAATAGTTGCCGGTAGTCTGATAGCTGCCTTCGTACGACGGGATCAACTGCCGGTCCGGGGACTGCCCCTCCAGCAAACGATAACCGCGCACGTTCTTCACGTAGAACGGCGGCGTGGGGTCCTGGTCGACGATGACCTTGCCGAAAAATTCCAGGTTCACCACCTGCTCCCCGCCCTCCAGGTCTCCTTTGAACCGCGTGTACGCCACCGGCTGGTCTTCGCTATCGAAGAGGTTCGCGTCGATGATGTAATAGCCGGCCTTCTCGACTTTGATGCCGGCGCTTACGAGCAACGAACCTTCGCTCAAACGATCCGAAAAACGTCCGGTGAAACGCGCGGGAATGGCCGACTCCGGAAAATACTCGAAGGGCACCAGGGCCTCGGTGGTCTCGTCGCCGATTTCGAATTTAACGTAGAGTTGCAGGCGACCCATGTAGTTGATGAGCGGCGTGGACGACGGCTGGAACCGTAACGTGTAGATGAGATCCCCGGCTTTGCGATCGCCCTCGGAGCCCTCGTCATTGAAGCGCACGTCCATGAACTTTTTGTAGTCGAGATGCGAACGCCCCTTGTTCACACTGGCGGACAACACCCGCATGGGAACCGGCGCGGCCTTCTTGGTGGGCAGCGGCGCGGCCTGCAGCGTAAAGGTAACCGCGCCGTCTCCTACGACGTAGTAACGATCGCCGGTGAGCAGATAATAGAACTCGGCCTTCGGCGGATTCTTCGGCGGATTGTTTTGATCGAAGCCCTCCGGCGGCCCGCCGATGGGCAGAAAGTTTTCGTAACGGCGGTTCGGTTCCATGAGGCCGATCATTTCTTTTTTCAAGGGCCGCGACGTCGGCGGATAGATGGCATACTGTTTGTATTGCGTGAGAATGGCCTTCGGGTCCATCCGATCACCGGTAAAAAACGGTTCGGCGAAGTAGTTGTCCTCGCGGCCGGGTCCGTCGCCGCCGCCGGGACCTCCGCCCGGGCCTCCACTGTAATCGGGACCGGACGTCTCGCTCTGAACGATCAAAACAATAAGTACAGTAAAGACCAGCACGGCCGTGATCGCGATGATGATGTAATGACGGGTTTTCATAAACAGGCAAATCCAATACGGTAACGCAAAGCGTTGCAAGCGAAAAGTGCACGCATAAAAAAGGCGCGCCCGAGAGCGCGCCCTTTCTGAAAGGCAAAGGACGGTAAAAAACGAAACGGCGCCGCCGGAGTCCGACGGCGCGCGATGTTTTACCAGCCCATGTTGTTGATGAATTTCATCTTCATGCCGTAGTGATCCAGGTCGTAACCATCGCAGGTCCAGGCCACCTGGTGACCGGAGTACCACGAGCAGGAGCACATGTTATTGTAGGAACCGGAGCTGGTGCAGCCCGAGGACGAGTGATAGCTCACCGCGCCGTCGTCTTCCCCCGGCAGATACCACGAGGAGTACCACCAGCCGTCGTAACCGGCGATGTGGTAGATGGTCTCACCGTTCGTGTCGTGGTGGTTGAACATGTTGCGGATGGTGGAGACCCACAGGTCGCCGGTGTAATCGCAGGTGAACAGTTCCGAAAGCCAGCCCAGGGCCAGTTCCGAACCGCCGCCCGCTCCGGCCGAGGTGCCGACCCATGCGATGTTCCAGTTCGTGTTGTAGGTGGACAGCACGTAACGTACGTTCGCGTCGCCGCCCGAGTAGTTGATCACGTAGCACCAGTTGCTGCCCGTGCAGTACTGGTCGAAACGTGCTTTGATTTGCGAGCCCGCGTTGGGCACGCTTACGGTGGTGTTGATGTTTGCGTCGATCGAGACCTTTCCGGAAGAGTTGGAAAGACGGGCGCCGGACTCGGCCCATTTCGTCGAGCACATCCCCCCGATGTGCAAAATGTAGGTGGCTGCATCCAGCGGGGATACGGCAAAGCCGACCCCGACCGCAAGAATGCCGGCCAGAATTCGATTTTTCATGAACGCTCTCCTGATGAACAAACAAACACCGGCGAATATATGTGTACCGGTGCCTGCGGACACTGACACCGTGTCGGCGGAGATTGCAAGCATAATTTGGGCCCCGCATCAAAGCTCTGCACCAGAAGATCACGGGAAACGCTTGCAATGAACCCGGCCCCTGACGGTATATAATCACATGGGCCACACCCCCGGGAAAGGGGCAGCGCCGGTGACGATTGCCATGGCGGTCCTCCTCCTGACGGCTCAGTGTTCCGGCGGACGCTATGTAAATTCGCAGACCTGGTACGCGGGCATCTACGCGCCGACGGATCAAGCGGACTTTGAGGAACGGTATCGATGCGAAGCACCGCGACAGCATACCGTGTACTATTTCTTCTTCGGCACCACCATGCTCCGACGGGAAGATCCGAAAACGCTCTTCCCGGAGCCGGATCGCTATGTCTACGCCTTCGAACAAAAGAAAACGACCATGGACTGGATCATATCCATTCTCTTCGGTACGATGTTCAGCGTAACACGCAATACCCTGGAAATCCGGCAGTGCGTCGGCACCCGCGAGGCCGACCGCATCGATGCCCGCAAGCGCGTCGAGGAAGCGCAACGCCGGGCCCGGGAACGCGCCGAGGCCGCCCGCGAGGCGGCAGAACGCGCCGCGGAGAGGGCCCGGCGCAATCAGGATCAGGGCGGATCACAGGAGCAAGGTCGTTGAACCGGCGCTGGATCCTGCCCATCCTGCTCTATTTCGCCGCAACAACGTTGCCGGCGCAGAGCGAGTTGCGCCCGGTCTGCCTGCACGGCGATTGCCGGGACGGCCAGGGGCGGCTTCAGATCCAGAGTTCGTCCGGCCAGGTACGCTACGACTACTCCGGTGAATTTCGAGACGGGGCGCCGAACGGGCCGGGCCGGCTCAGCCTCGTCACAGGGTTGCGCTACTCCGGCGACTTTCAGGACGGGCGCTTTCACGGCCGCGGCATCCTCGAGTACCCGGACGGCAGTCGGTACGAGGGCGAGTTCCAGGCCGGGCGCATGCACGGTGCCGGACTGTTCGCGTTCGCCGGCGGCGCCGAGTACGTCGGCCAGTTTCAGAACGATCGCTTTCACGGAGCCGGGGCCTACACCTTTGCCGACGGGGCTCGCTACACCGGCGAGTTCCAGAACGGTCGCTTCCACGGCTACGGTCGTTTCGAGGGCAGCGACGGTTCCCTCTATGAAGGTCGTTATCGCGACGGCAAAAAAGACGGCCCGGGCACCCTCGTCCTCCCGGACGGCGTGCGGCGTCAGGGCATATTCGCCGGCAATCGATTGGTCCGCCTTACCTCGGAGGACGACGCTTGAACGCAGGACAACCGGAATCCGTCGGCGAAAACAAACGGCGGCACCGCCTGGCGTGGCGCATCGGCCTGCTCTATACCGTGCTCGCCATGATCAACATCGTCTTTTTCTCGATCATGATCTTCGAGAACCAGACGGATCTTTTGCAAAACAATTTTCGTTATCTCTCCGACAGCGTGGTCAAAACGATCTTCGACGAACTGGCGGAGGTCCCGTTGCACCGCGAGGACACCGAAAACTTTGAACGCCTGCGTTCCAACCTGGCCGCTTACGATGTCGAACGCATTACGGTCTTCGACCTGGACGGCAATGTATGGCACACACACCCGATCGAACCCGCCGGCAGCACGACACAGGTGGATGAGCGCCTGCTCCGGCGCGCGAACGAAATGGCCAATCAAGAGTTGGTCTTTCGTTCGCGCTACTCGACGGAATTAAATGAGCAGGACTTTACGGTGGATTTGATCATTCCCTCGGAGTCCGACATCGACCAGGCCTTCGTTGCCGCCACCATCAGCATCGCCCCCATGCGAGACCGCCTCAACGCCCTCTATTATCAAATGGGCATCGCCGTGGTCTGGGGCGTCATCTTTCATGTGCTGTTCGGCCTCTTCGTCTATCGAACGATCTTCCGCCGCCTGAATACACTGGACTCTGCCAGCGTGCGCATGGCCCAGGGAGAACTGGGCGCCCGGGCCGACTGGAAACGCCCGCCGGCGGGCGGGGACGAACTCGATGAACTCGGCGACCGCTTCAACGCCATGGCCGACAACATCCAGACGAAGATCGAAACCATCAGCAAACAAAACACCATCATCGAAAAACTCAATCGTGACATGCAAACCGAACTGATGATCGGCCAGGAGGTCCAGGAATCGTTCAGCACCATCGAAGAAGGCCTGGAACGCTATCGACCCGCCATCTTTCACGAACCGCTGCGCGAGGTGAGCGGCGACATCTATCACTTCTACAAATTTTCCCGCAGCCGCCACGGCCTGTTCTTCGCCGACGCCACGGGACACGGCGTCTCCGCCGCCCTGATCACGGCGCTGACTTCGTTTTCCCTCGAGGCCTGCCTCAAAGAAAGTCAGGAACCGGCGAAGGTCATGACGAAGTTGAACAACATGATCGCCGCGCGGCTGAATCCCTTTTTCAACGCCACGGCCATCTTCCTGGTGTTTCAGAAGAACGGCCGCATCAGCTATTCCAACGCCGGGCACACGCCGTGTCTGATCGTGCGCCCGTCCACCGGCGAGCGCTTTGAACTGAACGCATCGGGCACCCCCCTGGGCATGGTGGAGGACATGGAGATCCACGGTGCCCGCCTGGATACGCAGTCCGGCGACAAGGTCCTCGTCTACTCCGACGGCTGGACCGAAGCCCTCAATGGCCAGGGCGAACTCTACGGGCGGGAACGGGCCTTCGAAGTGTTCGCCGAGAACGTACAAGAATCTCCTGAACGTATCTTAGAGATCATCCGCACGGATCTTTACGCGCACACCGAGGTCTTCGAAGACGACGTCAGCATCATCGTACTGGAGATTCCCTGATGCGCGGGCGGATTTTCAGTCCCGTGTTGGTCCTGCTGCTCGCGGCGTTCTTCGCCTTCGTGGCCCGCTCGGTGATCGAAGTGAAAATCCTGGAACTGCGCGCCGGCATCCAGCGCGATCGCATTCTGAACCTGGAGCTTTCGTCCCGGGCTCTGGAGGCCCGCTCCCGGCGCCTCAGCACCCAACGCGAGGACTTTCGTGCCGAGATCCGCCAGAGCGTTCTGGAATCCAGTCTCTTAAACGACGAACGCCCGAAAGCCCTCGAACCCGGCCTCCTGGAGTATACCGGCTACGTGGCGGTCAACACCGCGCGGCTGTTATCACTGAAACCCCTGGTCCATCTGATCAGCGACACGGAGACGCTCGTCCTGCTGCGCTACGCCTTTTATATGGAAAGAAACCGGCGCTACGAGGCCGCAATCCAGCGCTACCGGGATCTCCTGACCAATCGCCTCTTCGGTACCGAGGGAGACCTGGACGCCTTCGTGAGCCTGCATCTCGGATACTGCCTCATGGCGGTGGGCCGCACGGACGAAGCCGCCGGCAGGCTGCGCGTGGTCCGCGAAACCTACGCCGGAACGCACTTTGCGACGACCGCCGCCGTCCTGCTCCACGTCCTGGAGGACGGCCGCCGCCGCCGGGAACGCATCCATTCTCGGACGGATTCCCCCCTCGCCCTCGCCCGGGAGTTGTTTCAGTCAGGACAGTGCCCGGCCGCCCTGCGCGCCTACGAACAGGCCGCAACGCACGGCTCGTTGCAGCTACTGGATCGCTACCGCCGGGCCCTGTGCCTCGAAGAAACGGGCCGCGTGGGAGCGGCCACAACGGAGTACCGCAACATCATCAGCACTTACGATACCGGTTTTGCCCCCGGCGGCATTGAAGCCGCGCGTCTGTCGAACCGGCGCCTGCTGATCCTCGGCCACTTCTACGCCGGCGATCCCGAACTCCGCTCCCAGGCCGAAATCGAGGCCAAACGGCTGGGCGATGCGACGGCTCTTGGAGAAATCGTCGAGGTCGCCGAAGAAATGCAGCCCGCGCAAATCGTCGAAGAAATCCAGAAGCCGGACGGCCCTGCTCCCGATCTGCTGAACTCTCTGCGCGACGAACTGGCCAGTGCAACCGGGCCTGCGGCCCCCGAACGGGAGGGAACGAAACCCGAGCCGGTCCCGGCCGAACCGTCCGCGCAGGATTCAAAAAACGCTCAGGAGACCGCGGCGAACCGTCACCATCTCACACTGCCGGCAAGAGCTGTCCCGGAAGATCCGGAGCGCATCCGGCTCTCCGGCTCCGGCAGCGCCGGCAACGCGGCCGAGGCCCTGACCCGCGTCATGCTCGGCGATGGCAGCGTCGTTCGCGTAAGCACCCTGGAGCACCGCTCCGGCAAAAGCATGTTCATTTCGGGGCCGGACGCGCGCATCCATCTCCCGGTGGCCCGCATTCGCCGCATCGTGCCGCCGCGTGCCGGTGAGTGGCCGGGACTCATCGAAGTCATTTCCCGGAAAGGCGGCACTGTCCGTTACTTCACGGAGTTGAGCTTCGAAAAGGGCAGGCTGATCGGTCGTTTACCGGCAGGCGGCGGTTCGGTCCCCGTTGCTCTGGAAGAGGTGCACATCATCCGCACACCGTAGTTCGGCGTGCGCCGCGTTTTTTTGTTTACGATAGTTCACGACAACCCAACGTACCATCATGTCATCTTTCCAGTTGCCGCGTAAAATTCTGGTCGGCGCCGCCCTCGGTGGGACCTCGCATCACAACGTCGCCGCCACCGATCAGGATCGCCGCATCCTCGAACGATCGTTGCGCATCGCGGACCTCATCGGCGCCGAAGTGCGTTTGCTGCACATTGGTGAGTGGGCCGAGGCTCCGGGTGGGCTCGAAATCGAATCGGAGCTCATCGCCGAACGCGAGGCCGTATTGCAGTCATTTATCGACGAGACGCGAAAAAACACCGGCTTTACCGAAGTGAAGGTAAGCTACGGCATCAGCGTCGGCCGCCCCTGGGTGTGCCTGCTGGACGAGGCGCAGAAGTGGGACGCCGGGTTGATCGTCATCGGGCCGGTGGTGCATCGCCCGGGTATCGTGACCCGGCTCATCCACGGCAGCACGGCGGGCCGGCTCATCCGCCAGTCGCCGGTGCCGGTCTTGAAGGTCTCCGGCGAACTCATCAGTGATACCATGCGAAACCTGCTCGTGCCGGTGGACTTTTCGCCGATGAGCGCGGACCTGGTGGCCGCCGCCAATGCCATCCACGAACGCCGGCCGGAGGTCCGCCGGTACCTGCTCCACTGCCTGCGTTTTCCCCAGGACATCGTCATGCATCGCACGCCGGACCCCCGCGAGGCCCTCCGGGAATATCACGCGCAGGTGGAGGCCGAGGCGCGCAGCAAAATCAACGCACTCCTGGGTGATCAGCGGGACGGCTGGGAGGTGATCATCGAACGCGATTGGATCGGCCGCGTGGCCCCGGAAGTCGTCCTCGAGTACCGCATCGACCTGATGATCATCGCCGGGGTTTCGCTACCGCGCATCGCCGGCCTGCTGCTCGGCACCACGGCGGAGAAAATCCTGGAGTCCACCGACGTATCGGCCTACATCATTCGACCGCACGACGTTTCGTGAACGCAGGGAACCATGCCCACGACACCGCCCTCGTGGTGGTGGACATGCAGAAGTACTACCTGCGCCCCGAGTCGGATTTTCAACGCTACTGCGAGGCCCGGCGCCCCGGTTGCATGGCCTACATTTCGCGCCGTGCCAATTCCCTGGTCGTCCCGAATGTCGCCCGCCTGATCGAAGCCTTTCGGGCATCCGCCGCGCCGCTCATTTTTCTAAAGCTCTGCTCCCGGGATCCGGAGCGCGAAGATCTGCATCGTTTCTTTCGCGAGACCTGGAGCGCGGCGCGAACCCACGGCTTTCGCAACGTTTATCCGCTGTTCGATCAGCCCATGGCGGACGTAGTCGACGAACTCGCGCCGCTGGAACGGGAGGGTGAAGCTGTCATCGAAAAGCGCACGTTCAGCGGGTTCACCGAAAGCGAACTGCACGATCATCTCCGGAGCCTGGGCGTCACGCGTTTGATCTTTACGGGCCTCGCCACGTCTCAGTGCGTGGAGACCACGGCCCGGGACGCCTCGGATCGCGGCTACGAGATCGTGCACATCGAAGACGCGCAGGCCGACTACGACGAACAAATGCATTTCGCATCCCTCTACTCGTCCCAGGCCGTCTGCGGCGGAGACGTGCGCCGAACCCTGGAGTTCCTCGAAGAATTTTCTGTAGACATAAATGGTTAAGATGAGCGAAGCTCGTTCCATATGGACGCAGCTTTTACCGCACACAACTCTTACTACTCCCGCAAGAAGTTCCTGAAAATCTTCGGCGGAGAAATCCGCATCTTCGACGAAGGCAAGAACAACCTGCTCTTCTTCGTCAAACAAAAGGCCTTTAAACTAAAAGAAGACATTACCATCTTCGGAGACGAGGGCCAGAGCCGGCCGTTGCTGAAGATCCAGGCCCGGAGCATCATCGACTTCGGCGCGACCTACGACGTCAGCGACGCGAACAGCGGTGAGAAAGTCGGCGCCCTGCGGCGTAAGGCCATGGCCTCGCTCATGCGCGATACCTGGCTCCTCCTCGACGCCAACGATAACGAAATCGGCACCGTCATGGAAGACAGCATGGGCATGGCTCTCTTGCGTCGCTTTCTCACGAACCTGGTGCCGCAGAACTTCACGATCCGCCTCGGCGAACAGGAAGCCGGCGAGATCAATCAAACGTTCAACCCGTTCATCGCGCAGTTCCGGGTCCACTTCAAGGCCGACAGCGCCCTGGACCGCCGCCTGGGAATCGCCGCGGTCGTACTGTTGCAGATAATCGAAGGACGCCAGGACTGAGGGCTATTGCCGGGACGCCATCGATGACTACAAAGAGGCACACCGCGAAACATGAAAATCCGTACCCCCCTCACCGATCTTCTGAACATCGATCTGCCCATCGTCGGCGCGCCGATGTTCCTGGTTTCGTATCCGGACCTGGTCAGCGCGGTCTCCGAGGCCGGCGGCATCGGTTGTTTTCCGGCGTTGAACTATCGCACCTCGGAAGCACTCCGCGACGGGCTCCAGGAAATGCGAGCGCGCACGCAAAAACCCATCGGCATAAATCTCATCTTACACAAAGAACACAACCCGCGCTGGGCGGAGCAGTACGAGATCGCCATGCAGGAGAAGGTGGAGCTGGTCATCACCAGCCTGGGCAGTCCGCGCAGCATCGTCGGTGAAATCAAAAGCGCGGGCGCGAGCATCTTCTGTGACGTGACGACGCTGCGCCACGCGCAGGTGGTGGCCGAGGCCGGCGCCGACGCGTTGATCGCCGTGGCCGCCGGGGCCGGTGGTCACGCGGGGTCCATCACGCCGTTCGCGTTATTTCCGTACTTGAAAGAACGGACCGGCCTGCCGGTGGTCGCGGCGGGGGCGATCAGCACGGGCAAACAAATGGCCGCGGCCCTGGCCCTGGGCGCGGACGCCGTCTATCTCGGCACGCGGTTGATTGCCACGCCCGAGGCG
Source organism: Leptonemataceae bacterium (assembly GCA_965227295.1). Lineage (GTDB taxonomy): Bacteria > Spirochaetota > Leptospiria > Leptospirales > Leptonemataceae > JANSYA01. The sequence continues at coordinate 4,311,259 of OZ245742.1, forward strand.
CAGGCCGCCGAAGGTTACAAGCAGATGCTGTTAGATGCGAAGCCGGAGGACATCGTCTACACCGACCGCGTGTCCGGCATTCCGGCCAACTGGATGCGGCAGAGCCTGGAACAATCGAAGGACATCATCGAGAACGCGACGGGACGCAAGTCCCTCGAAGACGTGCACGAGGATGCCAAACGCTGGCGGGACATCTGGTCGGCCGGGCACGGGGTGAGTGACATCGATCAACTGAAGCCGGCGGCGGAGATCGTCAAACGGATAGCTCAAGAGTATCTGGAAGTGCGCGTCGGGTTGCCGGGGGAATCTTAACGGGTCGGCGTCGGCGCACAAGAGCCGCGGTTCGCGCAGTTTGCCGTGAGAAACATGAAGTAAATCGCGGAATTGAGAAGTGGATTTTTATGCTACGGCTCGCGGGAGTTGTGGATTTTCGTTTTGCTAAAAACGCCGCCTTCGACCCGGACGCGGATTTACGACTCAGCTACCGGCGGCGATTCAAAAATTCAGCGCGAACCAGCCATTGTGGCCCGTACATAAAAAACGGCAGGCCCGGGGAACCGGAACCTGCCGTCATCATAAGTCGTCGCCGGAGCGACATGCATCCCGTAGGGGAATCGAACCCCTGTTGCTGGAATGAAAATCCAGAGTCCTAACCGCTAGACGAACGGGACGTGTTATCTATCTATTTTCGAAACAGAAAATAAATGCGAACAGCAGTCAGGACCGTTCTCGAAGACCACCGGCGGGCCGGCGAACTTCGCTTTAATAGCCTCATTCCCGGCACGCGGCCGGAACTCAAGCTATTTTTGTGAGGCGTCAGGGGCTCGAACCCTGGACCACTTCCTTAAAAGGGAAATGCTCTACCAACTGAGCTAACGCCTCGCATCAGCAATCCCGGCCACGTTATGTAGCGTGCGCAACGGGTCAACCGGAAAAGTGTTTCAGCTTGCCCTCAGAGCCCCCGCCCCGTACACGAACGCGATGCTCAATTCGATCACCAACGCCATGCACGCCGCCGCGCTGATTACCTATACCACGCTGGTCTACTATTACATGCAGGCCGGTGACGAGCGCTATACGGTCTGGATCTTCCTCACGTTCCTCTTCGTCTCCATCCTGAAGTTCCTGGGAATCATCGTGCATCTGCCCTGGGTCGATCTGCCGAACCGGGAACGCCACAACTTCGTGTGGATTCTGATTTCGATTGGCCTGGTCTTTCTGAATTATGCGACGCTGCGGGCGATCCACATTCCGATGTGGGCGCTGATCCTGGGCATGCTCATCACGGTGCTCTTCTGCGGTCTCTACGTACATTCCCTGTTCGTAAGAACCGGGACGTTTTTCTTGATTGCGATTGCCCTCGCCTCGGTCTACACGCTCTGCGCAATCTTCACGCAGGGCCTGCTGCAAATCGCCTGGATCTGCATGATCCTCTCGCACGTACTGTGGCTCGGCCTGGAACGCGTGCCGTGGTTGGAACAACGCAAGTTGCACAACGACATCTATCACCTGGCGTTGATTGCGAGTAGCTTCATTCTGTACAAATCCATCGCCGAAGGTCTGTGGGCTGCGGGACCGGCGTGGTAAGATGAAGTAAGAATTTCTCGGGCGCCCCCGCCCCTCCGGGGCGGTCGGGCTGCTCCGGGCGTGAAAGTAGCGACGCGTCTTACGCGTCGTCGGGTGGGGAATCCGCTGGCGCGGATTCCATGCTTCGCTGCGGGGGCTGACCAAAAAGTGGCCTGCCAGAAGAGATAGGGCATTCATTTTATTGGGGGGAGCTCCGCTCCCCCTGGCTCCGACCCGCGTCGCTACGCGAACGCCCGGGCCTCGCCTTCGGCGACCGGCTCACCCTCCGGGCAAGCCTGGCCCGGGCTCGCGGTTCTCCGCCACCCCCTCGGTGTGCAGGCTCCGTTCGCAGCTCATTCTTTTAACATTATGGGCAAGATAGAACAACCCGGCGTCGGCTTGTGCGCCGGCAAGGCCCCGGGTTACATACCGGCGCCGCTTTTGATTGAATTTGCCGTCTCCGAAAACGGTTTCCACAGCATGGCCCCGCACTCGTTGAAACTCACGACCCTGCGGGCTGTTAAGATTCTCTCGTGTGATGTTACGCAGCCTCTCCAGATTCGGACGCACGGTCAGCGTGCCGGAACTACCCGGCGTGCATTTCTGCCGTAACGGACACTGTATGCAATCCGGAGGCGCGCTGTACTCACGGCTGTGCTCCACATACCCCGTGCGACTCAGACGACTCTTCGTTCGCTGAAAAGGCAAACGTCCCCCGGCCGGGCAGGTATAGACGTCACTGAATTCATCATACGAAAAACGGTTCAAGCGTACACGTTCTTCATTCCATTTTGGAGATCTTTCACGAGATGATGCCGTCTTTCATGCGCATCGGCCGGGCGTCATGATCCGTGCGCGAACAGCCATTGCGATTTTGCAGGATTTCCCGCTGTTTTTCGTACTTTTCGCGCCGGCGTTCTAACTCACGCGTTCTGCGGAGTTTTTTTTAGTGTCTGCGAGCATCATGCGCGGATCATGCGCGGATCATACGCACTCGTGCCGCCGCCGCGATAGGCAGTGTAGAGTTCACTGAGGTCCATCCTGTCAATCAACTCGCTGACAATCCGTGCCAGATGCCCCGGCTCCACGTAGTCTTCTGTACTCGGCGGGAAAAGATAACTCTCGTTTTGAACATACGGCTTGAACTTCTGCGCCCTGGGCTTCCGCGAGGCACCACTCAATTCGGTCGTTTCAGGGAAAAGTTCGTCTGCGTGCGGATCTGACATGGGCAGAGCCTCAACCGGCCATCGCCCTTTTCCAGGAATTTTCGTTGTGTCAAGTCCGTATCCAGGACCTTTTTGGTCAGCCCCTGGCTTCGCCACCCTGCGCATCCCTGGCGCGAAGAGACGAGCAATATCATCCGCCCACCGACTCTCCCGATCTTCCCCTCGGCGACCTCGGTCCTCGGAGTGAACCCTCTTCCTCACTGCGGCACGTGAAACAAACCGGAGATCTCGTCCTCGGTGAACAGATGATTCAGATTCATCAACACCACGAACTCATCTTTGTTCTTACCGACGCCGGTTACAAACTTACTCGCGGCGGACTTTAAGGACGGCGGGCCCGGGTCGATGGATTCCGGTGGGAAACGAACGACGTGCGAAACCTGGTCGACGGCCAGGCCGATGCGGCGGCCGCTCATGTTGATGATGATGGCGCGGTCCAGTTTCTTGCGTGCGTTGCGCACGGCCTGGGCGGCCGCGGTCTCGGGCTTTGCGCCTTCCCCGGTGGACGACGCGTCGGCCTGCTTCGCACCGACTTCCGGCGGCCGATCTTCGTCGTCCGTCTGAATGGCCAGCTTGCGCTTGAGGTCGACGATGGGCAGGACCTTGCCCCGAATGTCCATGAGGCCCAGAAAATAATTGCGTGAGTGCGGGATCTTGATGAGGTTCTCGACCTTGACGATCTCGGCCACCTGCAGGACGGGGATGCCGTACTCCTCTTCCCCCAACATGAACGTGAGGTACTTCTGCTGGATTTCCTGCTGGGCCTTCTCGTGGGCCCGCTCCTGCGCTCTACCCGTGCCGGGGGACTTCATGCGAACACCTTATCAAAGACGTCCGCTGCAAGCAAGCCATCCGCAGCCGCTCCGATCAAAGAAAAACGCCCCACATGCGGTACTGGATCTGCCAGTAGACCGTCACAGCGCTCGCACACATCAGGATCATGACCTTCGGCAGGAACGGATCGCGCTGGCGCCACAGCCAGTCGGTGGCCCCGGCGAAGACCCCCAGGGCACCCAGGTATCCGGCGAGTTCGGTGACACCAAACATGTTCTGTAAATAAGCCCAGTACAGCCACAGGCCCACGCTCAGATCGGTCAGCTCCGCCGGCATGCGCCGGAGGAGTCGGCTGTACCATGGCGCGTAGCGTTCTTTCCGCGCGCGGTCCCGCTTCTTCGCCAGGTACTCCCGGATGAGCTCCAGGAGACTGAAGCGCGTGGTGATGGGCAGCACGTCGGATCCGCGCCCGCCCCGATCCCGGCCCGCCGGGAACAGCGGTTCCTCGGGCAGGCCGTAGCATCCGCCGATGGCCTCGAGTACCGGGGCTTCCGGCAAGAATGCGAAGTACTGCGCGAAGCGACTCAGGCGCGAGGTCAGGTCCACCGAACGTTTGCCGGCCACCTCGCGTTCCTGCAAGATCGTCCCGCCCTTGATCAACGAGACGTACTCCCGGCCGTTTTCCGACGCCGAACGCAGGCAGATGCGCACCATCCGCCGGGCAAAGCTGAAATCGACCTCCAGCTCGTCCCCTTCCGGGGTCTCGGTGTAGTAGGTCCGGGTGAAGCCTTCCTGCTGGGACTGCCGCGTTTTCCAGAGATTGTGGAGCTGCCCGCTGTCGGGGAGAGATACGCCGGGTTGAATCATGGGATTTCTTCAGGCCGCGCAACTCGCGGCTATTCTGTATAACGGCCGACCCGGCGTGACCGTTGAGAAAGAATTTTCGAATTGACCGCATCCTTCCCGGGACGGATGACGAAATTATGGCATCCGACGATCGTGAGATCGATACCGTCCTGGGCGACGACATCAGCTTCCGCGGGAAGCTGCATTTCAAAAAGACGCTGCAGATCAACGGCCGCTTTAAGGGCTTCATCAGCACCGGCGGTCATCTGATCATCGGCTCCGGCGCAAAGGTCGATGCGGACATTGAAGCCGGGGACGTCTCCGTTCACGGCGAGCTGCACGGCAACGTGGCGGCCCAGAAGCGCATCGATCTTACGAAAACGGCCCGTCTGCGCGGCGACGTCCGCACGCCGGATCTCAGCATCGAGCCGGGTTCCAAATTCAACGGCAACTGCATCATGAACTGAGCGGGTTACCGTGTCCCTACTGAGCATCCGCGTACCAGCCACGAGCGCCAACCTCGGCCCGGGCTTTGATATGTTCGGCGTCGCGCTGAGCCTGCATACGTCCTATCATTTCAACTTTGACGAGGCGCCGGGAACTACCGCCCTCTTCGATCGCACGGGCGCCCCCCTGCCCATCCCGGAAGAGCACAACCTCATCGCCACGGCCTTTCGTTCCTTTCGCGACCGCAACAGTCCGGAGCGGGCCGGCGAGCCGCGTCCCGGCTTCTCCGTGCGGGTGGAAAACGACGTGCCCACCGGCCGCGGCTTCGGTTCCTCGGCGAGCGCCCTCGTGGCCGGCATCGCCGCGGCGCGCTACTCCCTGGATCTGGACGTCTTCGCAGACGGTGACGGAGATGTGCAAATCTTGAACGAACTGGAAGGCCATCCGGACAACGTGGCGCCGGCCCGCCTGGGCGGTTTCGTCCTGGGCTATGCACAATCGAACGGGCGCATTATTACCATCCGCAAACGCCTGCCCGACGAACTCGGCCTGGCCGTGTTGTTTCCGAACTTCAATATCTCCACGCACGTCAGCCGCACAAAGTTGCCCGAGTCTATTCCCATGCCCGATTGCCTCATGACAATGAAGGGTGTGCTTCTGTGGCGTGAGTACTTAGAAGACGGCAACGTCGCTCATCTCATCGAAGCCCTGGCATCGGATCGCCTGCACGAACCGTATCGCGGCCAGGACATTCCCGGCTTCCAGGAGTTGCGTGATCGGGCCCAGGACATTGGATTGTACGGGGTAACGATCTCCGGTTCAGGGCCGTCGCTGCTGGTGTACTTCGACCGCTCCCGGGAATCCGAGATCCTGCCGAAGGTCCAGCAAATCCTGGAGTCGCGCTGCGCGGATCGGGCGTTTCAGATTCAACCGTGCAGTGTGGATTATGACGGGCTGTGCGCTGTAACGGCGGACGCGGTGGCCGGAGAATCGCGGACGCCTGGGTGATTGATTCCATCGCTAACGCAAGAAGAAATGCACTCCGGATTCCGCTGGTCAGTGCGGGCGTTCTGGATTTTCCTGCTATAGAATTCGAAACCCCGCCTGCTCCCGGTTCGTCCAATCCGGAGCAGTCTTTTTATTAGAACAGGAGTATTTCTCATGCGCATTTCGATCCGCCACCTCCCGGCCGTAGCTCTGATCGCCCTCTTCGGCCTCACGGCCTGCGGCGAGCCGGGTCCCAGTGTGGTCATCAACGGCAAAACCTACACCGAATCCGATCTCAAAAGCCAGAGCCCGTCTCGCTACGAATCCATCCGCGACGAGTACAACAAAAACATCTACGGCGCGCTCCAGCAAATGGGCACCCAGAAACTCTTCGAGCTGGAAGCCGAAGAAAAAGGACAGAGCATTGACGAGTACATGGGTACTCTCCGCAGCCAGGCGAAGCCGCCCTCCGAGCAGGAACTCCTCGAAACCTACAACGATCTCAAAGCCACCGGCCAGATCAGCACGGAAAGCTACCCGGAAGTCCGTGACCGCATTGCTCAGTTTTTGATGGGGCAGCAGTCCCAGGAAATAATGGGCCGTGAGGTGAGCCGCCTGAAAGAAAAATACGGCTACAGGGCCAGCATGGGCCCGGTGCAACGCAAAGAGGTCGCCATCGAAGACGACCCGTACCGTCTCCAGGAAAAAGGCAAGGTCACGATCATCGAATTCTCGGACTTCGAGTGCCCGTTCTGCACGCGCGTCCAGGCCACGGCCTCGCGCCTGCGCGAAAAGTACGGCGATCAGATGACCTGGGTGGTCAAAGACTTCCCGCTCTCCTTTCACGAAAATGCCATGCAGGCCCACGTCGCGGCGAACTGCGTGCTCGCCCAGGACAAAGAGAAGTACTGGGCCTTCTTCGACGGTCTCTTCGCCGAAGACCGCCCGGCGGACTACCTGGCGCCGGAAGAACTGAACTCTCTGGCCGCGCGCGTCGGTGCCGACATGAAGGATTACAGCATCTGCATGTCGAATCCGGACGTAATGCGCGCGGAGATCGAGAAGGACATCGCCCAGGGCGAGGCGGTGGGTGTGCGCGGAACGCCGGCCTTCTTCATCAACGGCCGCTTCGTTTCCGGCGCGTTGCCGTACGAAGATTTCGAGTCCATCATCGAAGAAGAACTGAATTAGCGACTTCCCCACCCCCGGGGAGACGCGCGGGTGCGCATAAAGCGTCCCCCGGGGTGGGGACGTCGCCCGCGTGGGGGGACCGGGTAGTTCCTGATGGCCGCTCCAGTCCCGAGGATCTCTTTATCGTGTCATATCGTACTTTCTTAATTGTGGCTTTTCTTTTGTTAGTCACCGGGGTTCCTGCTCAGGATTCGCAGGAGGAGCCGTTTGTTGAGGTCGACGGCAAACGTTATACCGGGGCGGACCTGAAGGATTCGCCGGAGTTCGCGGCTTTGCAGCAGCACTATCGCGAACAGCTGACCGAGCTGCTGAAGTCCTTCGGCCGCGAGAAGCTGTTTGAACGCGAGGCCCGGGCTCAGAACATTTCGGTAGAATCTTACAAAGAAAAGTTACGTAAGAAAGCGGGAGAACCTTCCGAGGAGGAAATTCGCGAGGCCTATGATCGTCTGCAAGCCGCGGGACGGTTTGAGGACGGCCAGAGCTTCGAGGATCTGCGCGACTCCGTGGCGAACTATCTGCGCGCGCTTAAGTTCAGCGAGGTGATGGACGCCGAGCGTCGTCGACTGGAAAAGAAGTACGGCTTCAAATCCCACAGCGGGCCGGTGGTGCGCCACGACGTGCCCGTCGACAATGAACCGGTGCGGCCCGGCGCACGCAAAAACGCGGAGATCACCATCGTGGAATTCGCCGACTTCGAGTGCCCGTTTTGCCGCCGCGTACAGGACACCAGCCGACGCCTGCGCGAGCGCTACGGCGATCGCATCCGCTGGATCGTCAAAGACTTCCCGCTCTCGTTTCACGCAAACGCCATGCCGGCTCACGTTGCCGCGAATTGCGTGGGTCGACAGAGTGCTTCGGCTTACTTTCAGTTCTTTGACGGTTTGTACCGACACGATCAGCCCGAGGACTATCTGTCCGCCGCGAATCTGCGCAGGCTCGCCGGTAAGTCAGGGGCGGACCTGGCAAAGTTCGATGAATGCGTCAAAGATGCCGATGCGATCATAGCGGAGATCGAAGAGGACATTGATCAGGGCCAGGCAATCGGGGTGCAGGGCACGCCTTCGTTTTTTATTAACGGTCGGTTGATTGCCGGGGCACAGGACTACGAGGCGTTTGTGGGTGTGATTGAAGAAGAACTGAGGCGCTGATCGCCGTCGCCATCGAGGCATGTTTTCCTACGCTTTTTTGCCGTACGCCACGGCTCTCGTTTCCGTGGCGAATATTTTCGTAGCCCTGCGGTTCCGCCGGACGACAGCCGCGGCACCTTTCCTCGGCATGATCGTCGCGACGACGCTCTATTCTCTGGGGCACGCCTTTGAACTTGCGAGCCGGGATCTGGCGGGCGCCGTTTTTTGGGACAACGCTCAGTTTCTGCCGACCCTGCTCGCTCCCGGTTGCGTGTTATCCTTCGCCATTTCCTACTGCTTTCCGCAGGCCCGACAACGCTGGCTCGTGACTCTGATTGGAATTCTGATCGTCGTCGACCAGGCTGTGGTCTGGCTCGGTCCGGACAATCTGCTGCGTCGCAACGTCCGCATGCTCAGCAGCAACGGCATCGAGTACCTGGTCTATGACTACGGCCCGTGGTTGTGGTTCCTCGTAGTGTTGACTTATTTGCAGCTACTGAGCGTGGTCGTATTGCTCGGTCATCGTTTTGTTTTCGCCGGGCGTCTGTCCCGGCGACAGATCGGTCTGGTGTTGATCGGTGTACTGGTTCCCTGGGTCGGCACGGTTCTCACGGTCAGCGGCGCCGTTCCGTTTTCCCATCCCGGCCTGGATCTTACGCCGATCACGTTTACGTTTACGAACATCATCCTGTCCGTGGCCCTGTTCCGCTTTCGTTTGTTGGATCTCGTTCCCATCGCCCGGGAACGCGTGCTGGAAGTGATGGTGGACGGAGTTCTCGTCACCGCTTTTCCGAATCACGAACTGGTAGACTGGAACCCTGCCGCGCGAACCATGCTCGCGCCGTACGCCCGACGGCGCTGGGAAGCCGGGACTCCGCTAACCGCTCTGGTTCCCGAACTGTACGCGCTCGCAGACCCAGGCGAGTCCATCGACCTCGGCGACGGCGCGAACCAAATATCCCTCGTCGTCCGCCGAACGATTCTACGCGATTCCGATCGGGCCACCCGCGGTGAAGTCTGGACCGTGCAGGATGTCACCGAACGGATCCAGGCGTATCGCGAACTTGAAGCGGAACGCCGACGCGCGGAAGAAGCCAACGCCGCAAAGAGCCGGTTCATCGCCATGATCAGTCATGAGATTCGCACGCCCATGAACGCGATCCTGGGTTCGGCGGATCTCTTAAGCGAGTCGCCGTTAAACCAGGACCAACACGAGCTCGTGCGCATCTTTCGCACCGCGGGACGTACGTTGTTGAACATGCTGAACGACGTTCTGGATATTTCGCGCATCGAGGCCGGCCGGGTCACGCTGCAACCCGAGGACTTTCGCCCGGCCGAGCTGCTCGCGGACCTGCAGGGCATCTTCCAGGGCCGGGCCGCCGAAGCAGGCACTACGCTGCGTTTCAGCATTGCGGAGAATACGCCGGAACTCATACGCGCCGATGCCCAGCGAATCACCCAGGTGCTTTCGAATCTTATGAGCAACGCGATTAAGTTTACATCGCAGGGTTTTATTGATATTAATCTAAGAAAACCGGCGGACGGACGGTTGGAATTCACCGTGGAAGATTCAGGAACCGGAATTCCCGAAGACTTTCTCCAGCATCTCTTCGATCCCTTCAGCCAGGCCGGCAGCGACCAGCCGCGCGAGGGGGCCGGCCTCGGCCTGGCGATCACGAAACACCTGGTGCATATTATGGGCGGAGAGATCGAAGCCCGCAACCGCACTCCGGCGGAGGGACGCTCCGGGGCCTGCTTTCGTTTTACGGTAGCTTACGAAGCGCCGTCCGCCGTCGAAGACCAGGGTGAATCGGAACCGGCCGACGCAGGGCACAGCCGGGAACGCGCAGCCCGCGCCAGGCGACCGGGAAAACAACCGGTACGCGCGCTCATTGCCGAGGATACCGAGGTGAATCGGGTACTCATCGAACGTTTTCTTAAGAATAGCTCAGTAGAACTTACCTTCGCCCACGACGGTCGCGAGGCCGTGGATTGTTTCGAGCAGGCCCGCTTCGACATCGTATTCCTCGACGTGCAGATGCCGGAACTGGACGGCTACGCCGCCGCCCGGGAAATGCGCCGCCACGAAGTCAGTACCGGTAAGCCGCGCACGCCGATCCTGGCGCTCACCGCCTACGCCATGCAGGAAGAACGGCGGCGCGCCCTGGACGCGGGAATGGACGATCATCTGACGAAACCGATCGATCGGAAGACGCTGGAAGCGGCGATTGAAAGGTTTGTGGGGGGACCGGAATAAGCCGGAATTTTAAGATCGACCCACCTTCTCCTGATAACCGAAGTAGTAACGATCCTTCAACGGTTCCTCCGCCGCGGCACGCAGCCGGTCCTCGACGCCCTTGTGCTCCGGAACGTGGGCCGGGTCGATGTCGAAGTGCACGGCGTTTTCGAAAGGTCGTAACAGCAACTCCGCGTCACTTAAGTCGCTCAACGCTTCGGTAAAAAGGATCTCCCGGTACAATTCCAGGTTCGCGGGGTTCAGGCAACGACTGCCGAGAGACAGAGGCTCCACCGCCACCTGAACCAGCAGTTTACTCTGCAACCAGGGATCCGCGAGCATGGTGTCATAGTCGAGATCGAAGAGTTGCTGTACGGTGCCGTACGTCCGCCGTACGTTTTCCCGCGCGATGATGAAGGCCGGCACGTACTTCTCCAGCTCCTGGCCGGTCCACACAATCTGCTTGCACCGAACGTAACCGAGCAAAGCGTGCGCCAGGTTGAGCGGCGCATGCATGCGCGCGTTGAAACGATAGGTGCGTTGCTGGTTTTCCTGAACGAGCACCTCCGTCCGATACTCCAGTTCTTCGTCGGTGCGGTATTCTTCGGCGAGTTGCATGAGGCTCTGGAACTGCTCACGAACGCCCGCATGATTCGGATCGCTGGCATCGTAGTGGAGCCTGTTGATATCGTAGAGGGCTTCCGCCGTGAGTCCGCGCAGCAGCCCCTCTTCTTCTAAGATGATGTGCATTTCCAGCAGGTCGTCCGTGCGATCGGCGACGGCGAACAGCTTTTCGTAGGCCGCGACGGCGCGATCCTGGTAGCCGTGGCTCTGCGCGGCCTCGTAGGATGCACGGTACTGCTCCAGGAACTCGCTTACGGTGGGGAGTTTCGGCGCCGTTTCCCCGGCCGGCGGCGCATCCGCGGCCGCGGCGGGCGCACTCGCGGCCTGAGACGCGCGAGTCATTAAGTCCGTTTGTTTTTGCATTAAGCCGGAAGATTGCAGCTCCGTCATGAACGCGCCGACGTCGCCGGCTCGCTCTCCCAGGGCGTACATCTCTTCACGAAAGGCGTCAATCTCCGCCTGCACTCCCGGATCGCTCACCTGCACATGCGCGAAGCCGGACAGCATTCCGTCGATGGTCTGTTGAATCATGGCGTCCATAACGTCCTCCTGTCGGTTGCTCACACCGGCCCCGAATAGAATTCCTTGCGATCATACTCGCCCGGCTCCTTTTCCGGCGCCCAGGCCAGGTAGACGGTTCGCGTGCAGCGCCCTTCAAATTCGCGACCCATCTGTTTAAGATCTTCTGCGCGTGACTTAACAACTTCCAGGGCCGCCCGGCTGCGTTCCTGCAGCTCCGCTTCCGCCGCCGTACGATCCGGGTCCGCCGCGAGTACGTCCTGAATGTCCCGCACGGCCGCGGCGTACTGTTCGTCTCCGAGCACCGAATGTTTGCGAAAGTAGTCCTGGCCCACGGCCTCCGCGAAACTACTGCCCGCGCCTTCGATGCGCCGTGCGAGATCGCGCAACCGCTGCACGGCCTTCGCATGCCCCGGGTCCGCCGGAAACAAACCGCGCAGTTGCAGGACCAGCGCGAGCATTTCATCCAGCGCGCCGACGATGTCCCCGACGCGATTGAGTTCCTTTGCAACGTCCTGGTCCCAGCCGGTGACGTACGCGGCCTGGTAGTCGGCGGCCACGCGGTCGTGTTGCGCGCGGTAGAGATCGGCCGCGCCGTCGAGGGTCGGCGCGAATTCCCGCGCGGCCTTTTCCCGGGCGTGCATTTTGTCGAGGTAGAGGGCCTGGGCCGGTTTTTCCCAATAGCCCTCGGCCTTCATGCGGCTCTGGATTTCTTCGTAACTTGCGCACTCGCCCACGAGCTTTGCGAGATCGGAGTAGACCTGCGCCTGGTTCGGAGCGAGGCCGCTCTCTGTGTGTTTCTGTGCGAGGAGTTCGTAGTAGTAGACGCTGCGCTGGATCTTATCGGCCATGACGTTTTTTGATGATGCAGTCGAGAACCGACAAGCGCTTTTCGCTCAGCGCTCGCGATGCCGGGTCCCGACTCCGGCCGTAATAAACAGGGCCGTGCACTCGCCGTCGACATCCGCCGTATGCCAGACGCCCGGCGCATTGATCGCGTACTCTCCGGCCTCAAGCCGGACACGATTCTCGCCGGCCTGCGTTTCCTGGATCAGCACCATACTCCCGCGGAGGCAATACACGACCTCGGCCCCGGAGGGATGCATCTCCCAACTCGTCCAGGATTCATGAAACGTGTACTCGGCGACCAGTCGCGCCTCTAAGCCGTCGGACTCGTGACGCTGCACGTAGTCCGCGAACCACTCAAACCCGGTGATCGTCGACTCCGGAACGGCCGTGGCCCCGAGACCCAGGTGGATGGGATGCGAACTCAGTTTGTAAGATGATTGGTCCATGGATGATCGCCTGTCCTGCGCGGTCGAAAAAAAACGGCGCGCCCGAAATCGGAACGCGCCGCCTTTCATCAGCTAACTTATGCCGGCCGAATCTTACAGAACGCCGGTTTTATCGACGAGTTCCATGAGCTCTTTTACGGCGCTGGCCGAGTTATCGAGCTTCGTTTTTTCGTCGGCGGTGAGTTCGATTTCGATGATCTTTTCAACGCCCGTCTCGCCGAGGAGTACCGGAACGCCCATGAAGATACCGCTGTGACCGTATTCGCCTTCGCAGAGCACCGCGCTCGGGAAGATGCGCTTTTGATCCTTCAGGATGGACTCGGCCATCGCGATGGCCGAAGCCGCGGGCGCGTAGAACGCGGAGCCGGTCTTCAGCAAGTTCACGATTTCGCCGCCGCCCTTCGCGGTGCGTTCGCACATGGCGTCGATCTTCGCCTGGGTCATGCCGGGAAAGTCCGGCAGCGGAATGCCGGCAATCGTGGAGTAGCGCGGTAGCGGGACCATGGTATCGCCGTGGCCACCGAGAACGAAGGCCGTAATGTCTTCGACCGAAACGCCCGTCTCCATGGAGATGAACGTGCGAAAGCGTGCGCTGTCGAGGACGCCGGCCATGCCCATTACACGATTTTTGGGGAAGCCGGTCACTTTTTGCATTACGTAGACCATGGCATCCAGCGGGTTCGTGATCACGATGACGAACGCGTTCGGCGCGTTGGCCTTGATGCCCTCGGCCACCTGCTTGATGACCTCGGTGTTCTTGCCGACCAGGTCGTCCCGGGACATGCCGGGCTTACGCGGGAAACCCGCGGTAACGATGCAGATGTCCGCGCCGGCGATGTCCTTGTAATCGTTGGTGCCGCTGATGACTGCGTTGCAGCTCTCGACCGGCGTCGCCTCGTGGATGTCGAGGCCCTTGCCCTGCGGAACGCCGTCCATGATGTCGAAGAGAATGACGTCACCGAGTTCTTTCTGGGCGGCCAGGAGGGCCATGGTGCCGCCGATCTGGCCGGCGCCGATTAATGCGATTTTTTTTCGTGCCATGTTTGAGTAAGCTCCGTTGGGTTTACGTAGAAATTTAGAACGAGTCTTGATGATTTCGGGCGACCGGCTCAGGGGTCAAGTCACTTATAGGGGGAAAATACGCTTTCTTCGCGCCAGGGTGGTCGCGAAGCGAGTCTTTGCGCAGCAAAGACCGAAGCCGAAGGCGGAGCCCTGGAAAGCCCGGTCGACGCCGAAGGCGGCGAGGCGCCCTGAAAAAATCTCCGGTGACAACACGCGGCTTAGCTTAACTTAAGTTGATATTTACCGGGGCGACCCGCCCGCCCGGCAGAGTGGAATTGGTCATTTCCGCAGCTGCTCGATGATCTCCGGAAAGTTCTCGTGGTTCCCGGCGGCCGCCGCTTCTTTCGAGTATTCCTGCGCGTACAATGCCAGTTCGTACGCGTTGCTGCCGTACATGTTCACATACTCCAGGCTCGCGCCCCGGTTTACGAGCAAACGCACCGTATCGACGTGCCCGAACCAGATGGCGTGATGCAGCGCCGTCATCTTTGAGTCGCCAGGCGCATCGATGTCGAAGATCTGCGGCGCCGAATCCAGCAAACGTTCGATGAACGCCGTGCGCCCCTCTTTCGCGAGGTCCGTGTGGATTATACGCACGTATTCGGAGGCTTCCGCGTGCGGCGGGACGTGGGCGGTCTTGCCGTTCGCGCAAACAACCACCGCCGCCTCAACCGGCGACAGCGCGGTGCGCACACCCGCGGCCAGCGTGCCAATCACTTGCGGATCGCGGTCGAGCATTACGGCCAGGGCGTAGGCCGTGTGGCCGTGCCAGGTCGCGGCGACGTTCGCGCCGGCTTTGATTAACATGTTAATCGAAACCACGCCCCGCCCCCGGCGCACGGCGTGGTGCAGGGCCGTGCCGGAGTTGTTGAGATCCTCGTCCGGATCGGCGCCGGCGTCGAGGAGCAGTTGCAGGCCCTCCCGGTGGCCGCCGGTTTCATCGTGCGGGTCGTCCTCGAAGTCGAGCTTGCGTTTCAGGGCGTTGGTACCTTCGGGCCGCGCGCCGGCTTCCAACAATATGCGCAGATAGACCGGGTCCTGGTGTTCGGCGGCGTGATACAGGGACTCGTTATCGTTCGGGTCCCGGCCGGCAGCCAGGAGCTCGCGTACGCGTTCCAGTTCGCCGCGCGCCACGGCCGCGTAGAGTTCGCTCACAGGATGTTACTCAGGTCTTTGATGTCTTGAATCACGGCCGCGGCCCCCTCCCATTCCTCGACCGTGCCGTGGCCGTACGCCGCCGCAATGAACGGCACGCCGTTCGAGATCGCCGCGTCGCGATCCGAGGTCCGGTCGCCGATTACCACGGCTTCGTCGGCCGCGTAGCCGCCGGCACGCAGGCAGTACGCCACGAGCTCGTTTTTATTGTGAATGGTGCGATTGTCCACGAACGGCACGTCACGAAATAGGGCGTACGTGCCGTTCTTTCTCAAGATCGCCTCTACGTACGGATAGCGCCCGTTGGAGACGCCCCAGAATTCGTAACCGCGCTCGCGTAACTTACGCAGAGTTTCAGTTACCCCGTCGTAGTGCTCGCCCTCCCCGAACGTAATGCCGCGCACCAGGCCGTGCAGGATCGTAAGGCTCAACTGCGATCGTTCGCGTTCGTCCAGGTCCGGCGCCAGGTTTTCGAAGATCACCTTCACGGGCTTGCCGACCTGTTCCATAATCTCGGGAAGCGACGGCACCTTCTTCGGCTTGCCGTAGGTACTTCGAAACTCGTGGAACGACCGGGCGTAGATGGTGTGGATCATGCCCTCGCTGGAAAAAAGGGTGCCGTCCACGTCCCATAAGATGGCTTTGATTTTCGCTTTATTGAATGTCATACAGATTTCTTAACTCTTGCGCCAGGGATTGAAGCGATGGCCGAAGGCCAGTCTCACCGCAGGTGAGACCGAAGCGATAGCGGAGTCGCGCAAAGCCCGGTCGCCGCGTAGCGGCGAGGCGCCCAAACAAATCTTCCTGAATCTTATCTTAACCGCCTCTTTATTTGGGCGCCCCCGCCACGGGTCCGCTCTCGGCATCCATGCCTCCGCGGACACTTCCAACGTCTTGTTGGTCGCCTGGCGGTCGGGCTACTCCGCACTCCGCTATCGGCCAGTGGGGAACATCTACCGCGGCCACGACAAGCGTGGCCTTGCTGGTCCTCCGCTTCGCTCCGGACTGGCGCTTCGCGCCATGCTACGTATCCCTGGCGCGAAGATTTAAGAGACGCACTCAGCAAATCTTTCACCGGTCCAACTCAAACGATTCAATGAACCGTTCAATCACTTCAATATGATCCTTCTCCGGGCTGTCGTGTATGTTCGAAGGTTCGTAGAGATGCTCGTCGAACAAATGAAAGTCGAAGATCTTTAACTGAAAGTCCGGCAACGTAATGATGATGTTTTCCGTGTGAATGTCCAGGATCAAGCGATCCCGCGTGGCGAGCAGTTCCGTGAACTTGATCAACCGGCGGAAATCCTCCGTAATTTTCAAGAGCACTTTTTTTTTGATCTTCCCGAAACGGCCGATGTCGAATTCGAAATCGTAAGCCGGCATGAACGTGCGGCCCAGAAGGCCCTGATCGCGTTTGCGACCGGCCGTGGCGAATTCTTTCAGGTGTTTGCCCATGAGCAGGACCTGGGAGTCCATGGGCATCATCTTGCGCGAATAGAAGTCCTCATTCAAGCGGCGCCGGTAGCGCACGCCCATAAAAAACTTCGTGGGCAGCACCAGATCTCGCAGTTGCTCACGCACGATCCAGTAATGATACCGCTCCAGGCCCAGGCGGTAGAACTTACCCCGCAGACGTTCCCGGCGCCAGCGCGGGAGCCGGCTTTCGTAATGATCCAGTAAGTGCAACTCTTCGGGTCTTAAGAAACCTTCTTTGTTGTCGACCACCTCCCGGTACAACGAGCCGAAGACCGGGTCCGAGCCGAGGATGTCCTTCGAAACCTTGACGACCATCTGCCACGGGAGTTTGTAGACGAACTTGTACGAACCGCGCCCGAT
The DNA here is from genome assembly GCA_965227295.1 of Leptonemataceae bacterium. Lineage (GTDB taxonomy): Bacteria > Spirochaetota > Leptospiria > Leptospirales > Leptonemataceae > JANSYA01. The sequence goes on from OZ245742.1 coordinate 4,328,150, forward strand.
GTACGACTCCGGCGTAATCGGCATGAAATCTTCAAGAAACTCGCGATCGTGTTTGTAGTTCAAACGGAAGATGTGCGTGATCGGAAAGAGGTGCTCGTAGAGCCGCCGCGGCCAGGAGGACTGGCGCAACTGAAAATCCACGGGCAGTTGTTCGATGGACGGGGCCGTGAGTTCCCGGGCGCGATCGAAGGCCTGTTCGATCCACTTCTCGTCCGAGAACGAATCCATGAGCGAGCGCATGTAGGCCCCGGCATCCTGGCCGCTCTGTTCGACGCGCTTCCGGCCGCGACGGAGCCGATCGCGGACGCGGTCGTAAAATTTTCTGAATTCACCGGGCATGTTCTAAACCTTTTCCACTCCGAGGACCGAGGTACCGAGGTAAAAAAGAAAACTGAAAGCTCCCATAACCTGAACGCTTTCCCATCACGCACGCCCTCCCCGAAAACCTCGAACTCTCGGTCCTCGGAGTCCATTCATCTTCCCTCAAGCACCTCACGATACACGGCCATCGTATCCCTTACGGTCGCCTCTTTGCTGAACTTCTTCACGCGCTCTCGATTCAAGTTACCGAACTTCGCACGCAAACCCGCATCCGTCAACAAGCGCGCCATGTTTTCCGCGAGCGCGCCCGGATCCTCCGCCGGACTCAAAAGCCCGCCCTCGCCGTCCACGATCATTTCCGGGATACCGCCGGCCGCCGTCGCCGCCACCGGCAGGCCGTAGCCCATGGCGTCCAAAACCGCCGTGCCCAGGCCCTCTTCGTTCGACGACATCACAAAAACATCGAAGAGACCGTAGAGATCGTCCACGTCGTTGCGATAGCCTGTGAATGTTAGAAAACCGCCCTCGAGCAAACCCGCGGCGTCGGCCTGGACCTCCAGGCTTTCGCGTAACTTACCTTCACCTGCAATTAAGACGTGGAACGCGGGGAGCTGATCTTTGCGGCGCGCGAGTTCCGCCGTGGCCGCGACCAGGGTCTTCTGATCCTTATGCCCCACCAGCATGGCCACGTTGCCGAAGACGATCGTCTCATCCGCCAGGCCCAACTCCGCGCGCAGACGCCCGATGGCCGTCGCATCATGCTTTTTCTCAAAACGTTCGAGGTCGATGCCCGAATACGCAATGCGGATGCGCTCTTCCGGAATGCCGTCCAGCATGAGGATGCGCTTCACGTTCTCGGAGATGGCGATGTACATCGCCACGTGCGGGCTCAGATACTTGCGCCGGGAAAGAAAGTTCGTGCCGGCCGGGAAATCCACGCGCCGCGAAACGATGAGTTTCGTTTTGGGCAGACCGCGCACCGCCATGAGGCCCAGGCCGTGGGCGCGCGAAGTATGGGCGTGCACGAGGTTCGCCCCGAACTCCCGCGCGATGTTCCGAATGCGTCGCGCGGCCAGGAGGTCCCACTCGCCGCCCATGCGTACAGCACGGAACGGCAGACCGGCCTCTTCACAACGCGCCTGGAGTTCCGAGTCCGGCCGGCCGACGACGAGCTGCTGAATTTCGGGGCCGACGTCGCGCAAACCTTGCGCCAGAAATAAAACCTGGCGTTCGCCGCCGCGCCAGGTCTTCGCCGTATTCAAATGCAGGACGCGCGGATTCATGAACGTGCGCCCTTAGCAGATTATCCCAGAATGTTAGCGACGTGATCTTTGTACGTATTCTGCAAACGCGCGCCGTGGACCTGGACGATCTGGGAGCCCATGTAGTTGCCCCAGCGCGCCGCCTTCGCGTTGTCGTAACCGTGAGTCAGCGCATACAATACGCCGCCGGCGAAGGCGTCTCCGGCTCCGTTCGTATCGACGGCCTTGACCGGAAAGCCCGGCTCCAGGTGTACTTCCGTGCCCTTGTGCTCGCAGACGTAGGCGCCCTTCTCGGAACTGGTTACGAACACGAGTTCGCAGAGCGTCGCGATTTCTTTAACGACGGCGTCCATATCGTCCCAGCCGGTAAAGTGTTTCGCTTCCTCGGCATTGCAAAAGACGATGTCGCAGTAATCTTTGACGATCTTCTTGAAGTCGTCGCGGAAATTGTTTACCAAGAAGGGGTCCGAGAACGTGAACGCCACGGTGACGTCGTTCTTCTTCGCCTGCTCGAAGGCCTCGATGGACGCCTTCTGCGTATCCGGGCCGGCCCAGAGATAACCCTCGACGTAGACAATCTTGCTGTCCTTGAGCACGTCCGTGTCGATGTCGGATTTTTGCAACTGCGTGGACACGCCGAGGTGCGTGCACATGGTCCGCTGGGAGTCCGGCGTCGTAAGAACGACACAGGTACCGGTGGGGCCGGTGGATTCGGGCACGGCCTGGACCTCGAAGCCGATGCCGGCCTTCGTGAGGTCGCGCCGGTAGAACTCGCCGTTCGCGTCGTCGGCGACTTTGCCGGTATAAACGCCGGAACCACCGGACAATGCAATGTTGTACATGGTGTTGCAGGCCGATCCGCCGGACCGCAGCTCCATGGTTTTGTCCTGGAGATCGTAGAGGATGTCCCCCTGGCGGTCGCCTTCGACCAGGGTCATGATGCCCTTTGCCAGGCCGTGTTTTTCGAGAAAGTCATCGTCCACGAAGACGATGGTGTCCACGAGGGCGTTGCCCACTCCGTAGACGTCATATTTGCGATTTTGATTTATACTTGCCACTCGTTCACATTTTCGCGCCGCTATCTCAGGGCAACCAAAATGACCGACACCGGATCTCCGGTCAGACACGCATGCAAACAGCTTCTGGACTGGACTCTACGCTGCTGGATCGTGCTTCTGGCGCACCGGCTCCTCTTCACCCTGGCCTACCTGCCGGCAAACACCGATCTCGTCACCCTCGCGGAGCAGTTTTGCCTGGGTTTTTGGTTTGATTTCTCCACGCTTCCGGTGCTACTTTTACCAATAGCGCTGTTTCTTCCACTATACAGCGCCGGCTGGCCGCTGACGAACCGCCTTGTGCGGGCATTCGAACTGGCCCAGTGGATCTATCTCGGCGTATGCAACGTCGTTCTGGCCGCGAGCACATACAATTTCGCCTTCAACGGCAAACACCTCGGATGGGAGCTTTTTGCCTATCTGAACGATCTATCCACGTTGATCGGCGGGGTCGCGGAGCGCTCCCCGCTGCTCCTGCCCCTGGCCGTGCTCATCGCGCTCGGATTCGCGGCAGGGGGGTGGCTCCTGCTCCGCCGCTCGCCCGCCCCGGTTTACTCACAGGAAACTCGCACGTTTTCCCTGCCCCTGCGGATTTTTGCTATCTTTCTGTCCCAGGTATGCATCATGGGCATTATGTCCCTCGCGATCCGCGGAGGATTCCAGGACACTCCGCTCCGCTCGCCCGACGCCATTCGGTACGGGACGGCGTATCTAAACAACGTGCCGCTGAACGGTCTGTTCACCGTCAGCCGGGACGCCGAGGATCGCTCCGACTTCGTAAGATTCTACGACCCCGCGGAGAACGTGGCCGCCGTGCGCACGCTCCTGGACCCGCGACCGAACGCCTTCCTTTCGGACGAGTATCCCCTGCTCCGCCGCATGCCCCCGCGTCGCCTCGCCGGCGAACGCAAGGCACCGAACATCGTCCTGGTCATCCTGGAATCGTTCACGGCGAAGTACCTGGCCACCCACGGCGGCGATCCGCGCATTGCACCGAACTTCGAGCGGCTCTCGCGCGACGGGCTCTACTTCGAGCGCTTCATGGCCTCGGGCGGGCGCAGCGCCAACGGCCTCTTCTGCATGTTCGCCGGCCTGCCGGACCGCGCCAATCGTACCATCCTGCGCAGCAACGAGGCGCAGAATCGCATGGGCGGGCTCGCGCGCATCTTACGCGACAACCACGAGTACCGAACGATCTTCGTGCACGGCGGGGACCTGCGCTTCGACAGCCTGGACCGCATGCTGCCGCACCTGGGATTCGAAACGGCCGTGGGCTGGCGCGAAATGGAGGCAGATCGCGCGGGCCTGGGACTGAACGAAGACGACCGGCGCACGAGCTGGGGTTTCTTGGATCACGTGAGCTTCCGCGTCGCGGAAACGTTGATCGACGACGCGGCGAAACGGGACGACGGGCGGCCGTTTTTCGCGACGGTCTTTACGCTAAATACACATCATCCGTACTTAGTGCCGAACGGCGACGAGCGTATCTTCGATGCCGCGCAGCCCCAGCACGATTTTCTGAACTCGTACCACGCCACGGACAAAGCGCTCGGCGCATTTCTCGACAAACTGCGTACGAAATCATATTACAACAATACGATCTTCGTCTTCACGGCGGACCACGCGCATCATGCGCAGTTGAACTACCTCGAAGATCGACACATTCCGCTCCTGATCTACGCGCCGGGCCGCAACGATGCGCGCTTGCGCGGGCGACGCACGGACCTGGCGAGTCAACTGGATCTGCTGCCGACGATCTTCGGCCTCGCCGGCGGCGACGGCGTATACGCGGCCATGGGTCGCGACCTGCTGCACGAAGACACCCCGTCACCGCACGCCTACTATGCCGGCGGTTCCGGTACCGGGGCCATCGGCTGGATTCAGGGCGAGCTCATGCTGATGCAGTGGATCGGCGCGGAGAATCGCATTTTACTTACGGCACGCCACCCGGCCGACGTCAGCGATTTGTTTCCGGAGCATCCGGACATCGGCGCGGCCTTCGTGGAACGCAGTCGCCACTTCCACCAGTTCGCACGTTATCTCGAACAAAACAATCGCATCTGGCCCCCCGCTTCCACCGGGGAATCCGATCTGCAAACGACACAACCTTGACGGGAGTCCCATAACGTATGGAAACACACATCCTGGGAAAATATAAAACGTACAAACACAACGACGATCGCGACGCGGGCCGGGAAATTGCACATTACATGTACCACGAGTTGGGCCGCTGGCTGGAACAGGGCAAACCCGACGAGAAGTTCCTCCAGGCGTTCAACGAGTTTTTTACGAAGACCGAGGAATACCAGTTTTCGAGCCAGGACTTGATCGACCTCGGCCTCATGCATACGGCGGAGGCGGTATCGAGCTACCAGCCGAAGGACGATCCGGAACAACAGATTACGAAGTTTTACTTAAACGAGGCGCGGTTGCCGTTCTTCGCGAGCATCGACGATGAAGCCTATCGCATGCTGAAAAACTTCGAGTTTTCGGAGATCGACTTTCAGATTTACGAAATCATCGGCGGCGATTTTCCCCACGACGCGGCGCAGAACTTTTTGATGCACAACGAGTGGGTGGATATCTGGATCGCCCTGCGTTACCTGGACACGATGCCCGACGCGCACTTCGACCTGGAACTCATCGAACGCATGATGGCCGGCCGTGACAGCATACACGAAAAGTTGATTTTGCTGGGTTATCTCTGCGTGGTGGACCTGGACTTGATCGAAGAGTCCCTCGACGAAAACATCGGCCGCAGCCGCTTTAACTTTCCGTCCCGGATTACCCGGCCCATGCTCGCCGCGATTCACAAGATGATTCGCGATCACGTGCACGACGGCGAGCTGGACGTCCACTGGGAACAGGACCTGGATCCGCAGTTCCTCCACGAGACGGTGTTCGTATTGCTCGTGTACTTCGAGATCACGCATGCTTCGCTGTTGCCGGGCTGGATTCGCCTGCTTGAGTCGGGCATGCTCTCGACCTGGACGACGAAGTCCGTCGAGGACGGCCACGAAATCGTTTACCAGCCCATCGCCGAATTTACCGGGAGCATCCTGTCGCTCTTAACCGAAGAAGACCTGCACTTTCTTCTGGAGACGTCGTTGATTCTGCCGTCATTCTTTGAGAGCTTGCCGAACTACAACCCCGAGGCGTTCCAGAACTTTCTGCTCGCCTTCGTGCGCGAAGATCAGTTATTGCTGGCCGAACTGGAGCTGGCATTGCCGACGGACGCCGAAACCTATCGCGATCGCGGGGACGATCTCGGCCCGGCACGCTGGAGCGCCTGCGCCGGCGCCGTGGGTTTTCAGATCATCCTCGATAACGAGGGCCGGCCGAAGCTCATGCCGGCCGGGGGGCACAACTGAGCGACGTGTCCCGCGGCCCCGGCGATGCGGCACCAGGCCAGCCCGGTGTCTTTCAGATTACGCTGAAGGTTTTTTTGCGACGGGGCGACGAGTTCCTGGTGCTCCGGGACGCGAAGGCCGGCGTCGGCGACCTGCCCGGCGGGCGGCTGAATCCCGGCGAGATCTACGAGCCGTGGGTAGATTCCGTTCGACGTGAGTTAAGCGAGGAACTGGGCGACGGTTTCGAGTTCGAGATCGCAAACGGCGGCGAACCGATTTTTATTTTTCCGCATTTTATTCAGGAAAGCGGATACGAGGGCCTGGGCATCGCGTATCTGGCGGAATTCCTGGGCGGCGAGGTGCGGCTTTCGGATGAGCATGATGATATGCGGTGGGTGTCCGTGAAGGAGTGGGATGCGTCGGAGATGTTCGTGACGCATTTGCTCGGGGCAGTGCAGCGGTTTCAGCGGGAGTTCGATTGAAGTACGGGAAACGATGTTGTATGGTCGCCGGCCTGCTGCTGGCCGGCAAGAGCGCCGGAAAAATACCGACGTCGATGTCCAGACGCTGCTGGATCAAATCGACCAACGCCGGCAAACGTCCTGAAACGCAAGATGTGGCTGTACCACTACGACACGGAGCCGGTCTACGAAGACGGCGAGTTCGGCGGCACGTTACGCGTCGAGGAACATCAGCGCATCGCTCCGAATGACTTAAGGCGATCGGAGAGTAGCGCAAACGGAACAAGGCCGCGTCGTGAATCACAACTCTTGCGTCAGCGATTGGAAGGGTGGCCGAAGGCCAGTCTCGCGCAGCGAGACCGGAGCGAAGCGGAGCCCTGGAAAGCGCGGTGCCCGGCGGCTTCCGACGCCGCCGGGCAGACGCCCATCATCCCAATTAAGATTTTCCAGATGAATCTTAAGAATTAATTTGGGCGCCCCCGCCCCTGTGGGGCGGTCGGGCTGCTCCGGGCTCCGCTTCGCTTCGGTCCTCCGCCTTCGGCTCCGGACTCGCGCTAACGCGCGACCCTGCGCATCCCTGGCGCAAAGAGTCGAACTTCGCTCACTCCCCGTCGGACTCGAACGCCAGCGCGATCTGACCGGTGCGGGCCATCTCCGTAATCCCGAACTTCTTGAGTAAACCGATGGCCCCGCTGATGCGACGGTTGTTGCCGTTGATCTCGATTAACATGGATGTCTCGCTCAGCTCGGCGACCTTGCCTTCGAAGACTTCGACGACAGCCATGATCTCGTTGCGGTTCTCGGCCGAGGCCTGCACGCGCACGAGCATGAGCTCGCGCGTAACCGAACCGTGATACGGCAGCGCGCGGACTTCCATGACGTCCGCGAGTTTGAGCAACTGTCCCTGGAATTGCCGCAGATCGTTCTCGTCACCTTTCATGACGATGGTCATCGTCGAAACCTCGGGATCCTCGGTGGTGCCGACGGCGATGCTGTCGATGTTAAAGGCCCGGCGGGTGAACAGGCCGGAGACGGACGACATGACGCCCGGACGGTTCTTCACGTAAATGGACAGGATGTGCTTCACGCCCGCTTATCTCTCGCCAGGCCAGGTCCCGTCAAGCCGCTTTCATCTTCTCCTTGCCGCGCATCACCGCGCCGGAATATCGTCCTCCACGTTCTGTTTGGGTTGATACATGATGTGGTTCCTCCGATTGATCTTTCTCCCGCTGCGCCTCCTCTGGTTCGCATACGTGCGCTTACGCAACCTGCGCCGCCCCGGTAGCGTTCTGTTTCACCGCCTGCCCGATCGTTTTACCATGGTCCGCCCCGCGGGTTTCTTCGCGTTTTTTCTGCCGCGTCAGGAAACACACTTTCTCGAGTACCTGGGCTTTCTGCGTCTCTTACAGGAGAGCCCGACGCTCCGACACCTCGTCTACACCGTGCCGGACCTGGAACAGGCCTCCTGGACCGAGGTCGCGGAAATCGGTCGCTGCCTGGAGACGCTCTCCCATCAGAACATCCAGCTTACGGCGTACACCGAGGGCGGCGGACTGAAAAGTCTCTATCTCATGAGTTACGCCGGCCGGCGCCTGGCCGCTCCCCACGCGAGCTTTTCCTTTCTGCTGCCGGCTCTCGACGGTTACTTCGTCAAGGACACCCTGGCGAAGTTCGGCGTCGCCGTGGAAACCTACACCGCCGGCAAACACAAGGGCGAAAGCTACGAGATGTTCACGCGCAACGGCTTCTCGCCGGCCGCGCGCAAGAACCTCCAGGAGCTCACCGGCGACTTTCGCAAACACATCGAAGAACGTTTGGGCGCGGCCCGCAATCTCGAAACAAGCGCGCAGAAGAAGTTAAGTAAACTCATCGGCGGGCAGATCCTGGGCGAGAGTGCCGACCTCAAAACCGCCGGCTACTTCGACGATCTCGTGCAGGCTTCGCGACTCCAGGATTTCGTACTGACCGGCGATCATCCGGATTGGTCCCACGACGTGCAGCACGGCTACGCCCCGGACCAGGCCCAGGACACAAGCAATGAGGAAGCGGAGCCCACGCCGGAAGAGGCCCGCCGGACGCTCAAAGAACTTCAGCAACAACTCAAACACAAGGTGCGCGCGAGCAAAAAACTCACGAACGAAAGCGCGCTCTACAACTACTGGCGCCGCTCCCGCTACAATCCTCTGCGCATTCGTTCGTTGCCGTCCCTGGCATTCGTAACCCTGGAGGGCCCCATCGTCACCGGCCGGCCCGGTGACCCGCATCGTTCACACAACATCGCCGCACTGAACCTGCGCGATTTGTTCTACAATCTGGCCGACTCCCGCGAAGAGGCGGTGATCGTATACATCAACAGCCCCGGCGGAAGCGCGGACGCATCCGAACTGCTCTTCGAAAGCATCTACACGCTTTCCCGGGTAAAACCGGTCATCGCCGTCGTCGGCACCGTGGCCGCCTCGGGCGGGTACTACCTGGCCTGTGCCGCGAATCGCATCTACGCCTCGCCGTTTTCCATCGTCGGCAGCATCGGCGTCATTCGTGTGCGACCGAACATCGGCGGGCTCTACAAAAAACTCGGCGTTAAAAGAGAAGATCTGGGCAAGCAGCCGACCCGGGAACTGCTCTCGGAAGTCGGTCGCTACGGCCCCGCGGCGCAGCGTTTGCTCAAACATTCACTCAAAGTAACTTACGATCTCTTTCTCAATCGCGTGGCCCTGGGCCGGGCCACCACCGCGAAAGAAGTCCAGCGCATGGCCGAGGGTCGCATCTTCGCGGGACAGCGCTTCGCCGACGCCGGCATGATCGACGGTTGCGCGGGCTTCTACGATGTCGTGGCGGAGTACCGTCGCATGAGCGGGTACCGGGAGGACCAGGAGTTCGCCATGAACTTCTATCCCGAAATCAAGGCGGACGCGCGCACGCTCATCGCCCCGGCGGGCCTGCCCTTCGGCGCATCGGCGGCGGTGCGTTCGCTGGTTCCGGAACCGGCCCGTAACGTCGCGGATCTCGTGGAAGATTTGACGGCCGGCGATGCGGGCAGCAGACTCTATTCACCCGTGGCGCGGTTGTTGGGACGATGGTGATGTCTTCCGTTTCGTACAGTGACCAGGCACTGACTTTCGCCGGGCGGCTGTTAGTCGTAACGGTCTGGATCAGTGCGATCCTGTTCGGTTTGTTCATCCTCGCGTTTTACTTCGCGGCGCTGTTGCAGGGGAACACGGCGCAGTGGAACGAAATTCTGCCCGGCCTGTTCGATTCAGGCACCCGCTCGGCCACGTGGGGCATCGGCCTGCATTTCGCCGGCGGAGGAATCATCTTAATCCTCGGTTTCGTGCAGTTAATTCAGCCGCTGCGAACTCGTTATCCCGCCGTGCATCGCTGGCTGGGACGTGTGTACGTACTGGCGGCGCTGCTCACCGCCGTGGGCGGGCTGGTGTTCATCTTCGTAAAGGGAACGATCGGCGGGCTGGTGATGGACATCGGATTCGCCGGTTACGGTATATTGATGCTGCTCGCCGCCGTGCAAACCATCCGCCATGCGCGGGCGAGCCGCTTCGAAGCGCACCGCGCATGGGCCATTCGGCTCTTCGCCCTCGCCCTGGGATCCTGGCTGTATCGCATGGACTACGGCTTCTGGTACATGCTGACCGGCGCCGTCGGACACACCGCTGATTTCACCGGCCCCTTCGATTACTTCATGGATTTTTTCTTTTATCTTCCGAACCTGGCCGTTGCCGAGGTCTTCATTCGACGCCGGGAACTCCTGCGCTCGGACATCGCGAAGTGGCTCAGCACCGCCGGGCTGCTCAGCGTCGTACTGTTCCTGGTCGTGGCCACGTACTTTTTTACGAAGCGTTTCTGGGGCCCGGCGATTCTGGATCTGGTGATGTAAGGCGATAGCCTGACCACCGTCCGGACGTTTGCGAAATTCGCAGCGGGGTCGTCAAAAATCAAGCGGCCGCATCCGAAAATAATGCATCCCCATGCGCCCGGCCGTTGCGATCTTCCTTACCCTGGCTGCCGCTCACTGCACGGCGAACCCGACGCCCCCCACCGAAACCCGCATCTCCGAAGACAAACTTTATGTCATCTACGACTACACCCGGCCTCCCGCCGCCGTAGAGATCACCGAGCTACCCGGCACCGCCGTGGTCCTCTGGAACGGTAGCACCCTGGCCACGATCCGCGACAGCCGTGATCCCCACACTCGCATCCCGCCGGCCATCGTCGAACTACCGGACGCCGAACCCGGCCGCCTGGAACTCCGCCTCAGTCATGTCCCCTCACCGCGACATGCCGGAGTCATCCTGCGTACCGGCAGTGCCGCAGAACTGCGTCAGCAGCACGCGAACCACCGGCTCGTCGACGGGGTGATCCTGGGCATCCTGCTTCTGGCCGGAACGTTTAACATGTTATTATTAAGCGCGAATCCGCGGAATACATCCCACCTGTGGTTCGGTGTGCTGACCCTGCTGGCTGCCGGCATGCACGCTCGCCGGCAGCATCTCCTGGAAGCATTCGTCACTCCGCACCTGGGAGTGGCCCCGGAACAACTCGCGCAGTGGTTTTTCGCGTTGGAGATCTGGATGATCGCCGTCGCCCTGCCCGTGCTCTTATGCTCGTTCCTGTACGTACTCTTCCCGGGACTCGGCGCCGACCCGGGGCCGCGCAACAAGATCGGCACCCCGTATACCCGGCGCATGCGCATCATCCTGGGACTCGTCCGCGGCTGCGCCGTGGTGTTGAGCGTGATTATTTTTGGCACGCCCCCGGGCGCATACGCGCCGTACCTGAACATTATCTTCTACGGTTATTCCACGCCGGTGATGATCCTGGCCGCGGTCCCCGTGTTGCTCGCTCTGCACAGGAAATATCGCGTGTCGTTGCTGGCCGCCGTGGGCGGCGGCGGCACGGCAATCGCCCTCATCGCCGACTACGGACTGATTCTGGACGGCCGGAGCCCGCTCTACGCCTCCGCCGGTGCGCTGGTCCTGGTCTTCTCCAGCATGGCGCTCATGCGGCCGCAGCGTTATCACATGCATCGCGAACTCAAGACCTCCCGCAGCACACTAAGAGACTCTAACAAGAAGTTAATGCTCGCCGACCGCCAGAAGAACCGCTACATCGTGGGCAGTGCCCGGGAGATGATCGCGCCGCTACAGGATATGCTGGCGCACTGTCTCGACATCGTCGGCGATCCGGCGTACCGGTTGCACTCCACGCAGCTTTCGGTGCTCTCTCACATGATGGATACGGCCAAACGCATGTTGCGGAGATTCCAGCGCATCCAGTTGCACTTCGGCGGCGACGGGGCGGACCGCCCGGCGAACTTTCAGACCGTGGACGCGGTATTCTTTCTGAACAGTCAGGCCATTGTCTTCGAAGAACGCCATCCGGAGCTGAATCTTCGCGTCCGCGTCCTGGATGATCCCGGTCGCCTGCACGCGGATCCGGAGTTGCTGGAAATCTGCCTGGCCGAACTGGTAGACAACGTCGCCGCCCACGGCCGCGCCGGTACCGTGACCCTGGAAGCCGGTCGCCGGGGCAACGGACGCGCGTATCTTTGCGTGCACGAACGCGAATCCCGGCTGAACGTCGACGAAGCCGCGGAGCTGATCGAAGAGTTTCGCACGGGGGCCAGGGCGGACAGCGAACGCATCGGCCTCGGCTTCTCGCTCGTGCGGCGCATTGCCGAGATTCACGGCTCGGATTTTACGATCCGCCGCGACGAAAACGAGGACGGACTGCGTTACGAGATTACGGTACCGCTGGTACCGGCAGCATCGACGGATCAACCACCGACAGACGTGAGTTCACTCCGGCACATCCAGTTTCTCGGCGAGATCGGTTTTGATCGCCAGGCGCGGCAGGAGGCGAAGGCACTCCTGCGACGCGAGCCGGCCATGCGGGCCATGGTGGACGCGGCGCTCAAAAACGATGCGCGTCCGCGCTCAAAATCTTAGGACGTCGCCGAAGCCGCGCAGTTTTCGAAACCACTCCGCGGCAATCGCATCCATCTCGATCTTCTCGTCGATGTCCTCGTCGTTGAGTTTCGGCTGGGGCAATGAATCGAAGAGCTTGCGCACGATCGAATAAAAACCCGCGACGTACGGCCGCGTCTCCGCTCCGTAGCGGTTGGCGTAGTTCGCAATGGTCTTTTCGAGATCATCGTCTTTCACGTCATACTCGTTCTCGGCGACGGCCTCCCACACCAGCGTACCGTTTTCGCAGTCGTTCAGCTTCGCCTGAATGCGCACTTCCAGTTCGTCCGCGCCCAGGCGCAGATTTTCAAACGTGCTCGCGACGATGCCGTGGGGTAACTTGCCGTTCGCCTTCCTCTGGCACAACTCTTCGAAACCGTTCGGGTCCTGAATGACTTTCGTATCGAGGATGATGTACTCGTTGTGATGCGAAACGAACTCGCGCACGACGCCCAGATAGAGTTCCATCACGTCCTTGCCCGCCGTCGGCGGTTCCGAAACCGCGAGCACCACCCGCTTCAAACGATTGCGTTCGTCCTGGGCGTAACCCGGTTTCGTATACGTATGCTTCACGGTACACGCGCTCATCATCACGGCGACCAGGGCCGTAGCGCCGATACGCAGGGTCGTAGACGTTTTCATTGGGAACCTCCGGGGGCTGAGATCAGTTCGATGCCGTGCTTCGCGCGCATTGTGTCGAAGACCTGCGGACGCTTTTCGCTGAGGAACGCCAGGATTGCCGGGAAGAGCACCAGGGTTGCAGACATCATCGAAAGCAAACCGACGCAGGCCAGGATGCCCATGCTTTCCAGGCCGGGGTGATCGGCCATGGCCAGGGCCCCCCAGCCGGCCACCGACGTAAGCGAGGACGCGAGCGCCGCCTGGCCGGTGTGATACAACGTGTGATAGATCGAACCGTTCTCCAGGTAACGATAAAAAACGAAGATGCCGTTGTTGATGCCGTAGCCGACGACGATGGGCAGCACCATAACATTAAAATAGTTCACCTTAACGCCCAGTAGCACCATCAGCGCCGCCATGATCACGGCGCCGGCAATGAGCGGCACAAGGGCGAGCACCGACGACAGCACGTTCCGAAACGTGATGAACAGGATCAGGAGAACCAGGACGAACGTACTGATCACGAGGTTGCGCGATTCTTTCAGGATGATGTACGTAAATTTCGCAACGATCACCACGGAGCCCGTGCCGATGGCGCTCAGCCTATGCGATTGCAGGTCGGCGACGCTTTCGAACGGACGTTCTTTCAGGATCGTCCGCACGGCCAGGTCGCTCAGGCCGGTGCGCTGCAGTTCTTTTTCCGTTGCGCGGTTCGCTATGTCCAGCAGGCCGTTGATGTCGCGTTCGGAAAGTTCCACGCCGCGAGTTCCGGGCACCTCTTCGACTTTCCGCGAGCCGCTAATGCGCGTCCGGCGCAGGCGCTCCCATTCCGGAACGAAGTAGGCCAGGTCTTTCAGACTGTGCCGGCCGACGATGGGATACTCGAAGTCGCCGATCAACTGATCCAGGCGCGCCACGCCCTCCTGGCGGTACAATTGCGAGACCTCGGGGTAGACGAAGGTCAGCCAGCCCTCGTACTTACTTTCCGGAATGCTCCGGAACTGGTACTTGATGTCCTCGGGCAGATCCTCGAACGTAAACGGACGCTGGGCCACGACGCGCTGGTACTGCCCCCAGTACTGTTGGTACTGCTGCGGAATGAGCGAACGTTTCACGATCTCGCTTTCGCGTCGGAATCTTTGAATGAGCCTGTAGTTCTCGCGCTGTTGATGCACCGGCGGCACGAACTGATAGACAGACACCACCTGGGCAACACTCTGATCCAGTTCTTCCGTCAACGGATCGAAGAACTCCCAGAGCGCCCGGGCTTCGTCTTTCGTTTCCACGGCGATGGCCACCGGCGATCCGATCAAATCGTAACGCAGCGCGATCTCGTCCTGCAGCCGCTCGGACGGGATGTCGTAGTCGAGCATGTTACGAACGTCGTTGTCCCACTCTACTCGCGGCGCGATGATCGCCGCGGCGATGACGAGCAACGCCGAGGCGATGAGCACCCCGCGCGTGACCAGCGGGAAGTTGATGCGATGTTCCAGGCCGTCCTCGAAGCTGTGATCGCGGTCGGACTTCGCGTACTTGTTCAGGATGTTCGGAAAGATGCGAACGATGACGGCGAGAATCAGCGGCGTCAAAAAGAACATGCAGAGCGCCGTGGTGATGATGCCGTAGGCGGAGATGATGCCGAAGTCGGAAAAGCCGCGGAACTCGGAGAGAATCAGCGAAATGAACGCCGCCGTCGTCGTCATGGCGGAGTAGATCGCCGCGCGGCCGGTGTGCAGGATGGACTCTTTCACCGCCGGGATAAAGTCCGGGTTCGCCGAGTATTCCTCGCGGAAGCGGTAAATCAGATGTATGCCGAAGTCGATGCCCAGGCCGGCCAGAATACCGCCGAACATGGACGTGATTAAGTTTAGCTCACCAACAGTTAAGTACGTGATGCCGAAAGTAAGGACGATGGCGTAGATGAGCGCGATGAGCATCGACGCGATGAGCGTGATGCGGCGAATGAACAGCAACAACACAAAGGCGATGCCCACGAGGGCGTAGATCAACGTCGGCTGGATGCTCTCCTGGATGGAGTCGTAGGCGTCGGCGTAGAGCACGTAGCCGCCGGTGAAACCCACCTCGATGCCGCGTTGTTCGAACTTCTTTTCTTTCGCGATGGCGCGGATCTTTTTAACGAAGGCCTGGGTCTTGTCGATCTCCTGGAGCGAAAACCAGGGCTTGCAGATCATCGTGACCATTTTACGGTCGGGAGAGACGTAGTAGTCGTCGGTGATCTCTTTGCGACCCACCACGCGATACTTGTTAATGAGATCGTTTAAGTTAAGGCTGTACTGCGGCTGTCCGAGGTCGATGAAGAACGGCGACGCGCGTTCCACCATATCGTCGCGCTTCTTCGAAACGCGGCGCAGGCCTTCCCGGAGGTCCGGCGTCTTCACGTAAAAGAGAATGCGTTCCAGAACCGAGGAAAGATCCACCTTATGCTGGATGAACCGCACCTCTTCCAGTTCGCGAAGTTCGGCCACCATCTCGTCGACGGCGGTCTTGAGTTTCGTGACGTCCTTCGCGTTTTCCTGCTGGAGGTTATCGTAGATCTCGTTCGCTTCTTTAATGAGTTCGTCCGCCTCGGCGTCCTTGCTCTTGCGTTTGAGATCGAGGGCCCGGTAAAAAATCTCATCGCCCTCGTCGCGTTCCTGCATGCGAAATGCCAGGATCACGAAGCCGGCCCCGCCGATCATGTTCTCGACCTTGCGGGCCTCCTCGACCTGGGGCAGATCCGGAGGCAGTGTGTCGAGCTGGTTCGAATTGATGGACAGACGCGACGCGAAGAACGCACCGACGGCGAAGACCACGAGCGCGACGGCCGCGCTCGTGAACGGACGGGATAGGTAAAAATCGCAGAAACGAGAGACGAGTTCGCGCATGCGGCGTGTTTACCGGTCGCGCAACTTCGCGACGACTTTTTCCAACTGCGCGATGAGGCCGTCCACGCCGCTCTTCTTCAGCACCGGCTGGACCTGCTTATCGCGGCTGGCTTTCATGGAAGAAACACCGCGCTCATCGAGGAAGTCGGTGACGACCCACTCGCCGTCCACTTCAGTAAGGACCCAGGTAAAGACTACGCGCTCGGAGCCGGCGTAGAGCAGCGTCGAGCGAATGTGCACGTCGTTGCCCTGTTCTTTGGGCTCATCGTAAGCGAGGTCGATGTCCTTGAAGTACTTCAGGGCCAGGGGGAAAGCCTGGAGTTCGATATACTCGCCCATGAGCGCCGAGACGCGGTCTTTTTGCTCCGGCGTCGCTTTACTATAGTAAGAACCCATCAGAAATTCCGAGATGGCTTCCAGGCCGACCTGTTCGAGGGCCTTATCGTTCTTTTCGTAGCGGATGAAGCCGACCAGCTTCTTCACGGATGTGAGGGCGGCGGAACCGTCGGCGGCCAGGGGCGTGCCGGCGAGCAGCGTGAGGATGATCAGAATGGCGGTGATGCGAATGCGTTGCATGAGGTACATGTTTCCAGCTCCGGAGTTTTTTCTCTATTAATAGACCGCCCGGATCGGTCAGGGTTCAGGATTTTTCGCACAGCAGCCGGTTGCAACCTTTTCTGCATCGCCCGCCAGACCGAGATTATTAGTAGAAGGTTAAAATTACCGATGATTCGACGCGCAGCAACTGTCCTTTTCGTACTCACCTGTTTCTCTTCGATTCACTCCGAGGAGGCCGCCGACCCGGCCGGTGAATGCAAGGCCTATCTCTACATCGCCCAAAACGCGACGATTGCCGTGGAACGCGAGTACGCCCTGGCGGCCCTGGGCGAATGCCCGTCGTCCTCCGGGGCCGCACGCATCCTCGAAGCGGCCATCCGGAGCGACGACGCGGGCTCCCGACGCGCGGCCTTCGGCTCTCTGGGGCGGCACCTCGACGCCATGAGCCCGGCTTTCCTCACGGAACTCTATCACGTCCCGGACGGCGGCCCCGCGAAGACCGAGGCGGAACTCTACTACGAGTACCTGTCACGCGTCGCCGCGCCGGCTTATTCCGAGGGCCTGGCACCGATCCTGGTCCGCGGCCTCTTTCACAAGAACGTGCAGGTCCGCCGGTACGCGCTCATCGGCCTCGGCCGCCTGGAGCAACGTGAGCACTGGCCGCACGTCCGCGACATGCTGGACCGCGATCCGGCCGTCACCGCCGCCGCCCTCACCGCGGCGCGGCGGATCGGCCATCCGGAATCATTAACATACGCTCTCCGATACTTAAAAGACGAGGCCGTGCAGGCGCCCGTCGAAGCCGCGGCGATCGAACTGCTTGCGAAACTCGGCGGCCCCACGGCCCGGGAAAGTTTGATGATCCACTCGCTCCGCCGGCCGGACGGCGAGAACGCAAGACTCATTCGCCGGCGCATCCAGGAACTGCACGATCCGAAGATCGTCGCGGCCTACACGGACGGCCCGGCCATGCTGCACGCAGAACCCACGGAGCGCGCACGCATCAAAGGCGTGGTCGAACGTTATACGATTCTTTACATCGAAGAAGCGACGGACAAAGAGTACCGCATCGAACGCGAGCGCGGGGAAACCATGGCATCGAACTGGCTGTGGGTGCGCACGAGCAACGGGCTGACCGGCTGGGTCCATGAGTCATCGGTACGCAGGTATCCCATCGCGTCGGCCGCAGATAAAGCCACCACCGGATCGCCGGAGACACGGGACGCAGAGTGAAGGCCAGCGCCCGGGTGGAGATCCAGGATGGTCTCGGGATTCTCGATATTTCCGAAGGCATCTTCGAAAGCGCCCTGCTCTGCAACGGCAAGGTCGCCGCGGTCTGCTGGCCGGACTTCCAGGGTTCCGTTGCCGAATACCTCAAGATCGCCGGAATCCCGGAAGCGCAGCGCCGGGAATTCCTGGCGGAGGTCCGCACGACGGTGGAACGCGAAGTCCGTGAGTACAATCTACTCGAACTGGCCTGGCCGTTTCTGCGGCTGTTCACGAACGGCACGTATCGCATCGCTTGCGAGGAATTGGAACGCGGCCAGGACGAAATCTACTACGACGACAACATCCGCTCGGGCATGGATGGCTTCTATCCCCTCGAGGGATTCAATATCCTCAGCACACAATCGCGGGGCGTCATCCGGAACGATCGTGTCGAATTCTACAAACAAAGCATTGCCGACGGCGCGAAACCGTTCGTCGTCATCGCCGATCAATACTGTCCGGAACTCGAGCAGCAATCCCACGCGTTCTTGATCGACGGCCATCACAAGGCGCTGGCGTACACCGCCCTGCAACGTAACATCCCCGCGCTGATCCTTACGAGAATCGCCGCGCGCGATCAGCTACGCTGCCTGCCGGCGCAGATTCTCGAAGAAACGTTGAGCCCCGAGCAGATGAAACATTTGCGCAAGCACCGCAAGATCGATCGCTGATCCGGCGCCGTGTGTAAACTCAGGCCGACGTCGATTTCGGGCGCGCTTCGAGCACTTCCACTTCCACCGCGCGCGACATGGTATTGTGATCCCAGGCGGCCGGCTGCCAGTTCGCGCCGTTCTCGCTGCGATAGACGGCAAGGCTTTGCATCGGCCCACCGACATTCCACTCGGCATCGCTGTGACTGCACACAACAATCGCAAGGCCGGCGTCACCAGGCAACTCCAGCAGGCGCGCCGACTGAACCTCGCAACATTCCCAGGCGTCATAGAACGGCCGGCGATCGTACTCTTCTAACGCGGCCACGGCAACCCACTGTCCCTCGTGATGATAGTACAGCTGCAGGGTGCCATCGACTTCGCCACGCCCGCCGGTAAACGCGCCAACGGACGGGCCAGATGCAAAACTGAGTTTGTTGCCGGTAACCTGCACGGACACACTTCGCCCACCCCCGAGGGTGGCTCTTCTCTGGTGGAGGGATGATATAAATGATCTGTTCTGGCGGCGGCGCGGCCCGAACTCCGTCCCGTTTATCAGAAATCCTGCCGGGAGTCCACCGAAAATGTCACACCCTTGTAGTATGATGTACCCTGGGAGACTTTAGCCCATTCAGCCGCCGTTTCGAGGCCGAGCCGCCACGATTTGCGGAAATCCGGACCGGCATGCTCATTCGTGAGGAGCGGTTCCAGGGCGGCCGGTCCCCGCGGGGACCGAGGGATCCTCACCGGGCAAAGACTGCACTAACATAATCTAACTGCCTGTCAGCGATAATGTCTACTGTCATGTACTTAACATTTTCCCCGAGACCGAATAATTCCTTGCGGCAGTTTTTCGCACCGGGCAGAACGGATTTGATTCGAACATTAAGAGGCAGGTGCCATGAGCAGCATCGCAAAAATCGAAAACGATCCGGAGATCCAAAAAGCCGTGAAGCGCATCGAAAAACGCTTCCGGGAGAACCCGTACATCGTTTCGGACATCATCGAAGAACGCGACGGGCGCACGTATCAATACGTCGACGTGGTCATGGAAGGCGGCGGCGTCCTCGGCGTCGCGCTCATCGGTTATCTCTACGCCCTGGAACGCGCCGGCATCCGCTTCCTGAGCATCGGCGGCACCTCGGCGGGCTCTATCGCTGCGCTCCTGCTCATGGCCGTGGCGGATCGCGAGGAACCCCGGGCGGAGAAACTCGTGGAAATCCTGTTCCACATGAACCTGCACGATTTCATCGACGGAGACTCCGATGCTCAGGACTTCTCGCGTTTCCTGGCCGAGGGCGACCTCAAGAATCAAAAATTCAAGGCGGTCTGGAAGGGAGCGCAGGTGGTCGACAACGTCCTGAACGACTTCGGTCTGAACCCCGGCGACGCCTTCTGCCGGTGGATCCACGGCCACCTGGAAAACTTCGAAACCGAAACCCTCCAGAAACTCAACGAGCGCATTCGGCGCAATCCGCCGGGCCTGAAGCATCGCCGAAGCGGCAAGTCCATGCGGAACACGCAGTCGAAACTCGCGCTGGTCGCGGCGGATATCACAACGGAAACCAAGGCGGTATTCCCGCGCATGGCGCCCATGTACTGGAAAAAGCCGGAAGAGAAATCTCCGGCCCTGTTCGTACGCGCGTCCATGTCGATCCCGCTGTTCTTTCATCCGTTGAAAGTGGAAGGCGTTGCGCGCATTCGCGGCGTCAAGAAGCACTGGCAGGACGAAGGCCGCTACACCGGAAAAATTCCCGCGGCGGTCTACTTCGCCGACGGCGGCATCATGTCAAACTTTCCGATCAGCCTCTTTCACGAACACAAGGTGCCTGACGCACCAACCCTGGGCGTCAAGCTGTCGCCCTTTGAACGTCAGTTGAACGAGATCGCGGACCTCACCGGGTACGGCATGGCCGTCTTTTCGGCAATTCGCCACTATGCCGACTACGATTTCCTCTACAATAACCAGGATTACAACAAGCTGATCACTTACATCAACACGGCGTCTCATAACTGGCTGAACTTTTCCATGCAGGAGGCGGAAAAGCTGAGCCTCTTTCGCAAAGGCGTACTCGCCGCGGAACAATTCCTGAACGGCTTCGATTGGGAAGATTACAAAAGAATTCGCAAGAAGCTGCTGTGACACCGGCGTCGCGCCGTTTCTAAAATCCCGCCCGCGCCAGATAGCCGTCGAGCACATCCCGCCAGTCCCCGCTTGCCCCCAGCCGCGCCAGGTTTCCCGACGTCCCCGCAAAGGTCCGGTGCACCATCAAAATATCCGCGGGAAAGACAATTCCCAGGGACTCGTACCAATAATCCCCCGCCAGCCGCATCAGCCTGTCGCCCAGCTCCGGGTCCGAGCCGAAGCGATACGAACCACCGCCGAAGGGTTGCTCGAACAAAAACGCATGGTCTTTCACGAAGTTCACGGACAGCGGCGAACCGTCGCGCATATGAATGCCGGCGTCCTTCACGATCTCCGGCACGTCGCCGTAGCGCCGTTCCAGCAACGCCCGGGCCATCCGACCGTAGGCCGCGGCGAGACGATCGGGCACCGTCTTCACACAGCCGAAATCGTACAACACGATGCGACCGTCCTCACGATACGCGAAGTTGCCGGGATTCGGATCCGCGTGCAGAAAACGATGAATGAGCAGATTTTCCAGCGTCGTCTCGACAATCACCCGGCCCCAGCGATCGCGAAGTTCCTGGGAATAACCGCTGCTCGTCGCATCGTCCAGGCCCGGTTCGAAGGACATGGCCAGCACCCGCGGACCGGAGAGTTCGTCGATGACCTCGGGAATGATTACGCGGTCGTTGTCCCGATGCAGCGCGGCCATCTTCTTGATGTGGCGGGCCTCGGCCTCGTAGTCCAGTTCTTCGTGCAGGCGGTCTTCCAGTTCCTGCCAGATCGGCTCGACGTCCCGGACGCCCAGGATCATCAGCAGCGGGGCGGCGAGAATCTTTAAGTTGCGAATATCGGAAGTTACCACCCGCGGCATATCAGGGAACTGAATCTTCAGTGCGATCTCCCGGCCGTCGCGCATGCGTCCGCGGTGAACCTGGCCGATGCTCGCCGAGGCGAAGGCCGTTTCGTCGATGCTTTCGAGCAACGCGAAGTTATCGCCGAGTTCTGCGCGGAGCGCCGCTTCGATCTTCGGCCGGTAGGCGATGGGCTGCGCGTCCTTTTGCAGGGCGCTTAAGATCTGCGTGACCTCGGGCGGCAGAAAACCCTCGGCGCCGTGGATGCTCAGCATCTGCCCGAACTTCATGGCCGCGCCCTTCATGCTGCCCAGGCGTTCCACCAGACGTTCGGCCTCGCGAACATAAACTTTCTGAACTAATTCGGTCTTCGCGAGATCGTCAAGAAACGGAAGGCGCAGCTTCGTGCCGAACCAGGACGTTCCCAGGCGACCGGCGAGCCCGCCCAGGGCCATTGCCCGGCCGAAGGCGGAAGTGAGGATGTCTTCGCGGTCACTCATACTTCCTTACAATATAGGCGCTCAGGATTCCATTGGAGGGAGATTTTTTCGTTCGCAGAACAAAGACGGATCAACCACCGAGGCGCCTCGGTGGTAAAAAAAGCCTTTCAGGAGTTCGTCACCCCGCAGGCCTGGTTGGCCGGCACGGCGATGTCCATCATCTTCGGGTTCGGCAGATTCAGGTTGTTCATCAGCTCCACATACTCGGCCTTCGATTTCACCTGCAGTCGCGGATTGAGCGCCCGCTCTTCGGCGATCGTGCTCACCGTGCGCCCGCGGTAGTCGTGGGCCGGATAGACAAAGGTATCGTCCGGCAGGGTCAGCAGTTTTTCGAAAATGCTGTCGTAAGAATCTTCGGGCGAACCGTTCTGAAAATCCGTACGCCCGGTACCGCGAATCAAAAGCGTGTCGCCGGTAAAGACCGAACCGTTCCAGAGAAAGCAGTACGAGTCGTCGGTATGACCGGGCGTATACATCGCTCGAAGCTGCACGCCGTCGATCGTGAGTGTCTCGCCGTCGGAGACCCGCATGGAAACGCAGTCCGCCCTGGACTGTGCCCCCATGACGGTGACACATTCCGTCTGCTCCCGCAGGGCGCCGAGGGCGGTGATGTGGTCCGCGTGCACGTGGGTGTCCACGGCCTGTACGAGTTTCAGATCGAAGAAACGGATCAACTCCAAATACTGCTCCACATTCTCGACGACCGGATCGATCAGCAGGGCCTCCCGGCCCGGCCCGGAGGCAATCAAATAGGTATACGTACTGGAAGTGGGATCATAAAACTGTCGAAAAATCGGCGCCATACAAACCTCCGGAAAACGGTGGGCATATCATACCCCATATGGTATATACCCGAAATAACGTTCTTCGTTCCCGGCGTCAAGCATGATGCGGCTCACCGAATACTTCACATCTCACCTGCGCGGCGATATCAACGCCGGTTTCACCGTGGGCGTGCTGCTCATCCCCCAGGGCATGGCTTACGCCTCCATTGCCGGCCTGCCGCCGGTCTACGGACTCTACACCGCCCTCGTCCCCCTGCTCGTCTACGCCGTCTTCGGTACGTCCCGGCAACTCGCCGTGGGCCCGGTGGCCATGGATTCCCTGCTCGTGGCGAGCGGCGTCTCCGCCCTGGCCCTGGCCGGCAGTGATCGCTACATCGAACTGGCCCTGGGTCTGGCCCTACTCACCGGTACGTTTCAGTTTCTCTTCGGCCTCCTGCGTCTGGGGTTCCTCGTACACTTCCTGTCCCGACCGGTCATCAGCGGGTTCACGTCCGCTGCGGCGGTGATCATCAGTCTACACCAGGTGCCGAATCTCCTGGGCATCCCCGTGGAACGCGCGTCCACGCCTCTAATGTTCGGCAAGATTTTATTAAGTCTGCCCGACGCGCATCTGAGCACGGCGTTCCTCGGCCTCGCTTCCATCGCCGTCATCCTGCTGTTCAAACGGCGGCTCCCGAAGGTTCCCGCGGCCCTGGCCGTGGTTGTCGCCGGCATCCTGTTTGTGCGTTTGCTGGGCCTCAAGGACATCGGCGTGGACATCGTCGGTGCGGTGCCCGCCGGTCTGCCTGAGTTTCACTTGCCGAGCATTAGCGTCGCCGACGCGCAGTTGCTCCTGCCGGCGGCACTCTCCCTGGCATTGATGGGTTACCTCGAAGCCGTATCCATCGCGCAGTCCGTGCGACCGCCGGACGAACAACCGGACGGCGACAGCAACCGCGAGCTGATCGCCCTCGGGATCAGCAACGCCGTCGGCGCCGTCTTTCAATCGTATGCCATGACCGGCAGCTTTTCGCGTTCGGCGGTCAACGCCCAGGCCGGGGCGCGCACGAAGTTCGCCGCGGTGATCAGCGCCGGCATCGTCGCCCTGGTCCTCCTGTTTTTCGCCGATTGGTTTTATCATTTGCCCAAAGCCGTGCTCGCCGCCATCATTGTCGTGGCCGTTTCGGGCCTGTTCGATCGTGAACTGCCCGCGTATCTGTATCGCACGAACAAAGAAGAGTTCGCCATGCTCATGCTCACGTTTGCGATTACGTTCATCTTCGGCATCGTTCCGGGCATCGGGGCCGGCGTCCTCGTTTCGCTGCTGCTGCTCA
Source organism: Leptonemataceae bacterium (assembly GCA_965227295.1). GTDB lineage: Bacteria > Spirochaetota > Leptospiria > Leptospirales > Leptonemataceae > JANSYA01. The sequence continues at coordinate 4,352,143 of OZ245742.1, forward strand.
TTCGTCGCACCACGTCTCCGCACTACGCCGTACTGGGCCGCATCCCCGGCACCACCGACTATCGGAACGTCCGACGCTTCGGCGACCTGGACACAAGCCCGGAGATCCTGGTCTTCCGCTACGACGCTCAGTTATTTTTTGCCAACATCGACCACTTTCTGGAGAGCCTGCGAAAACAAATTCGTTGTCGGCCGGGACTGCAACTGGTCCTTTTGCATTGTGGTTCCATCCACTTCGTCGATTCCACCGCCCTGAGTGAACTGCGCCGGCTCATCGCGGACTTACACAAGCAGGACATCGAAGTCTACTTCACGGCGCTCATCGGACCTGTACGGGATTTCTTTCGGCGCACGGGATTCTTCGAGGAGATCGGTGAGGACAAGTTTTTCCTGCAACCCCAGCAGGCTGTGGACGCTTTCGGCCGCGGCGGATTCACCGGGCCGCGGGAACGTGATCTCATCTTACGTGCTTCGCAGTCCGGCGTGTTTCGAGAAAATTAGTGCGCTGGAATGTACCCGCCGTCCATGGCGGCGATACGCTTCCGATCGCTGAGATAGTCCAGTCTCAGGTTTGACGGCAATGCACGCCACCGGCATGGCTGGATTTTGAGCCTTCGTTCGTATCGATTCTGGTGTATATACAGTCTTTCTGAGTATTGAAGGTAAGAGGGGTAGTTCGCATCATAGTTCTCCAGAGAATTTGTAGGAACTCCGACAAATTTCTTCGCACCCCCCGCGGCTTCCAATCGGAGCAACCATGTAAAAAGAAAGCAGCGAGACATTCCGAGAAAAGCCGCAATCTGGCCAAGCTCGACCCAGATCTCGTTTTCGATGCGGAATGAGACACGAACGGGCTGAAGACCGGCGGTTTGGTAACAGCGCTTCACGCCGCCGGCCTGTGGAATACCGTAGGCGAGGCAGGTGGCACGATACTTACGCACAAGGACTCGCAGGTATTTGGACATGCCATAGCCCTTGAGTTCCAGGATCCGTTGTAGGTCCTCATGTAAGTTAGCGGGGACCAACAACGTACAGGGTGTGTTCGGCCTGCTCCTGGCAGATCGAACGAATGTGAGATTACTGTGAAATCTAAGCTGAAGCATGTGTGGACTCTCCGGGATTTTAGGGAGGTATCCAGATATCCGGATCGTTCCGGAGAATTTGCCTGTGCATCTAAAAAAAGTACCGTGTAGGAACTTCGACATATAGACCGCCGACGGCCCTAAGCCGCGTCTGCCGGCCGCAATTGCCGACGCAAAAACTCGACAATCCCTATCAAGGAACCAAAGAATACGGCCTGGCTCGCGAAGATCACAGCCAGGATGAGTCTCCAATCGTCCGGCGCATTCTCCAGCATGGCCGCATCTCCCGCCAGAACTTCCACAATGATCATCCACGGGAAAGCGATGAGAACGACGTAGATATTCGCAAACAAAGCAAACGAGCTGGCCCAGGCGCAGAGTGCCACATAAGCGCCGATCCGCAGACGCATCAGCATGAGAATGTCCCCCAGCCAGCCGCCACCGAGGACCAGAGCACCGGCGACCAGGTAGGCGTCCGGCAATTCAGCGCGTTCCGCATACAGGATGAAGGCCGTAACGATGCGCAGACAGATCGCGGCGAACAAAAGCAGAGACACGGCAATTCCATTCGCCCTGCGCGCTCCGCCATACGCAATCAGCCGGTAGTCGTCCGAAAGTCGATGCAGGTGATTCCACCATTCGAACGGAGCCGGCAATCGGAGCGCAAACGTGTGCAGAAATACGAGCAGCCAGGCATACAGGTACGGCACTGCCAGCGCGCCGTGTAAGACCGGTGCCGGCAGTAAACGTTCCTGATCGTCCCGGCCGAAGAACAAACCCGCAAAGGTATGAACAAGGATCCCGAAATAAATCACTATCATTGGGAACATGATGTACGGTGCCGCAACAAACCGCGCCACTACCGCAATGGACGCCACCAGGGACACGCCGGCCAGGAACCAGGCAAAGCCGAAGCGCGTTCCTTCTTCGTTCGACTCCAGCCACAAGACGTCATTCCAGGAAAGATACGCCCCATAAGCCTGCAACCCCACATTCAAGACGGCAACACCGATGACGATACAAAACGCAAAATACGAAAGCGAGATGCGTCGCGTCTCACTTGCCTTCAGATGATCCCCGGGAGAAAACGGATTCTCGGAGCGCGACATCAAAAATTAAACCCCACGGAAAAGACGCCCTTCCATTTGCGCGGGGGATCGCTGGTCTTGAAATCGTACGGCGTCGCCCACTCGATCTTCATCACCGCCCCGGGAATCACGAACCACATGAAGTTCTGCCAGTGAATGCCGACGCCGTACGAGGCGTATAGATCCCGCGTGGAGTTCGCGTCCGAGTCGTAGGCCTGGTACGTATCACTGTCGTCGAAGGCGGAGCCGGCGTCCACAAACAGTACGCCCTGGATGCCGCCCGGCGACCACTCCGCGGGAAAACCGAACAGGATGTATTTCACGAACGGCACGCGCAACTCCACGTTCGAAAAGAACGCGTGACGACCTTCGAATTCCTGAAAGTCGTAACCGCGAATCGTCGCATAACCGCCGATGCGAAAGGGATAATCCGTGGCGTCGCCGCCGGTCACGGAGCCGCCGAACAAACGCCAGTGAAACGTCCAGCCGTTCTCGAACCAGTGGTGCAGGCGATACTCTGCGGCCAGAGCATAGACCTCGCGTTCGATACCGAGCGGACGTAACGGCACACCGTACGAAAAAAAGATGCCGTGACCGTCCAGCGCCCCGTAACGCCCGTACACCGTGTTGTCGAAACGATAGGACAACGAAACCTGATAATGATTTACAAAGACGTCCTCTTGCTCGCGTTCCTCCGGCAGGCGCCGCCGAAAGATGCGTTCCTCCCGCCCCTGCTCGAACGCCAGGGTCAGGCTGCCGAACTTGTGCAGCGGGTACTCCACGCCGCCATAAACGCCGTACACATCCTGGTCCAGCACGCGAAAGTACGGATTATAGAGAATGTTGTTTAAGCTGAGATCGTAGAAAGTTTGCACCGGAAAGGCCCCGGACTGCCGATAGACCCCGGCGAAGAAATCCGGTCTTAACTTTAAATACGAGTATCTTAGGTCCAGGGACCATTCCGGCGGGGCCTCCCCGTAACCCAGCAGCGTAAACAACCGATGGTCACCGGCGTCGTCGGCGAACTGCGCCGCGGCGATGCCGGCAATGCGGGTCTCTCCGTCGGCGTCGCTGCCGCCGCCCACGAGGACAAACGGAAAACCCTCGAAGGACAGCGCCGGTCGGTACTCCCGGCCGAAGTCCAGGTACTCCGGCGCCTCGTCGAGCACGACGTTCGCGAGCGGCGAACGATACAGCGCGGGATCGAACGTCCGCGTCTCCGGGTCCAACGGCGTCGCCGCGCTGATTCGCCGCGGGTTTTCCGAACGCCGGCCGTCGGCCCCAAGGCCCGCCGGAAGATAGACGAGTTCCAGGGCCCCGTCGCGGCGTTCGGTGAAGGCCAGGCCCTCGCACTCCTCCGGAACGGCGACCGAGTCCGCTGCATCATCCTCCTGCGTGACAATCTCGCAGCGCCCGGCCATGACAAGGGACGCGTGGACAACTCCCGTCGCCGACTGCGTGAGCGGTTGCACATCCTCGGCGACGACTGCGACGCTTCGCACGCTCGCGTTTTCCAGGCGGTAGAGGTTGCGCACGCCGCTGTGATCGCTGGTGAAGATCAGACTGTCTCCCTCCGCCGGAAGCGGCGCCTCCGCTCTCCCGGGAAGATCCGTCAGCAGATTGCGGCTTAAGTATCGTTCATTTGCATTTAGCCACGAACCGTCGTCCGCGCGCAGACGCAGGCGCACAAGATCCCGGCGACCGGGCGCGTCACGGCCGACGCTGAAGAAGACAAAGCGGCCGTCGTTCGAAAGCCGGGCATCGCTCTCGTACGCGTCATCATCCGTCAGCCGCCGTAATGTTCCGTCACTCAAAGTTAGTACAAACAGATCCGACCGCCCGCGAGTGACGCCGGTGAACACCACCGACTGCCCGTCCGGACCGAACACGGGATACTGCATGGCATCGAAGGGCGGCCGGAGCGCGCGGATCACGCTTTCTTCCCGAACGTCGACGATCAACAGCGCCTGCTCGCCGGCGAAACGACCGGCGACCAGCAGAAACCGGCCGTCCGGAGACCAGCTCAATCGCGTGGTGAGCGGCTGGTACTCCTCGTAACGTTTCGAACGTAACGCCTTGACGACAATCACGGTCTCATCCAGTTGATCGGGACTGACGTCGGGACCCGGCGCCGGACGCACCACGATCGAAGGAAAGATGCCCGTCGCCGAGATGTACGCGATGGACTTGCCGTCCGGAGACAACGCCGGATGCAGATGAAAACCGATGCGATCACTCAGCGGGCCGTCGGGATCGAAACGCAGGGACACCGGCCGCATCCGCGCGTCGTTCTGTTGCAACGCGGCCCGGGCCGGCGCGTAGCGATCATACCAATAATCCACGAACGCGAGGTCGAACTCCTCGGGTGTCATATCAAAAGCCGAGTGATACGCCGTGCGCGGATCCCGGAGCGCCGCGATCTCCTTCACGAAAAATTCCACCCGCTCCCGGCCGAAGCGCTCCTCGATAAACACAAACACGGCCTGGCCCATCTTGTAAAACGCGTAACCCGACCGGACGCGACCGGCTTCCAGGTCGGCAATGGACGGCAGCTTTCCGTGCAACGCCAGGTCACGCACGAACACCTCCGCCGAAGCGTCCCAGCCCAGCGTCAAATACTCGCACAGCCCTTCCATCAACCACAACGGATAGAGATCGTAGCGCGGGCCGATGAATACATCGAACTGGAAGGCGTGGGCAATCTCATGCGAAAGAACATGACGCAGGCTCTCGTAGTCGCCGTTGAACGGGACGACCACGCGCCGCCGAAAAAAATCCGTAAAGCCGCCGGTGGACTCACCCGGCGAAAACGGCAGAATGTTCGTCGCCGAAAAGTCCTGGTTCGAAGCGTAGAGGAAGATCGGGATAACTTCCTGCATGCGATGGCCGAGCACGCGTCGAAAGCGCGCATGGGCTTCTTCCGCAATCACCGAAGCCCGTACGGCGACCTCTTCGTAGCCCGGGGGATAGTGAATCCGGAAGTGCTGTGTTTCGAGGACGTGCCACCGCGGAACCGGTGACGCCGGAATCTTCCAGTGTTGCGCCGGAAGCTGTGACGGCAGTGCCAACAGAAAGGTCGCAACGAGACCCGGCAGGAATAGACGATAGAACTTGACCGAAAAGGATCGGCGGTCAGCCTGACAGTCTGTGCGCCAGCGAGGAACCTTCCGCCGCATCATCACCATTGTCATTCTGCTCGCCGTCGCGATTCCCGTCGTCCCGTACCTGCTTGAACAACGCATCGCCGCCGGCCTGAATACCGAAAGCATTCGCACCGAACTGGCGAACGCCGTGCACCGGCGCACCGGGCTGCATCTCCAGGTCCAGGGGCTGCGCTTCGATCTGCTACGCGGTATCGTTCTGAATGGAGCCGCTTTTTACGAGGAAAAAACCGACGATGAGCGGCAAGCACCGAACGCCGCGGACGTCGAACGCGTGTACCTCGTCCGCGCCGAGAAGGTCTATCTGGTCTTTTCCCTGCTCGATTACTTCCGCGGCCTGCCGCCGGTATACGAGATCCGCCTGGAAGAAGGTCGCTGGAATTCCATGCACCGCCGTCCGTCCGGCTGGTGGGATCTGTTCACGGAATCCCTCACCCGGTCCCCGGAACCCGGCGCCGCCACGGATCCACGCAACGATGCGGCGGCCGACTATCTTCGCGACGATGTGCGCATTCGCCTCCGCGATCTGCGCATCGATCTCGAAGGCTGGAACCCCGGCCGCAACGTCCAGGCGCCGCGGCTCCGCTTCGACCTCACCTACGAACACAACCCCGAAGGCGGCGGTCACATACAAATGGAGATCCGTGCCGAACAGGAGCTCGGCGGCCGACTGCGCGCCCACGGTTCCTTCGATGCCCGGGGCGCCGGCCGATTGCACTTCAGCATCGAAGACATGAAACTCGAAGGCCTGGCCGCCGCCATCGACGATACGCCGCTCGTGCCCGTGGAACTGGCCGGCGACGACGCCCCGCTGCGAATCCGCGGCGGGGAACTGAACGGCGAGGGATCCTTCGACTCCTACGTCACGCCGCCGGGGGGCGAGGAAGCGGTACAAAGATCCATCGGTCTGAACTTTACGGGACGCTATCGGCGCACGGGGTTGAGCGCCGGCGACGGCGAAAACACCCTGGTTGCCATCGAAGAGACCGGCGGACGCATTCATTACAACGGGGGCTACATCCCCGACCCGGGAGAAGGCCGACACCGCGACGAACACACCGGCGCCTACTTCGAACTGAGCGTGGAAAGCCGACGGGACCCCGGCGGCCGACGCCCCTACACACTGGACGTTGCGCACTACGATCTGCCCCTGGAAAGCCGGCGCGGCGAAGACCAGGCCTACCTGAGTTTTCGTGGCAAGCTTTTAGCCAGCGAGAGTTTGCAGGTAAAGGGATTCAGCGCGGGAGAGCTGGAGTTCGACCTGCGCTTCGACCGGCCGTTCACACGACCGCGCTACGGAGTACAGGAAAGCTATCCGCGCGGCAGCCTGCGCATCAGCGGCGCCCGGCCGGAACTGCTGGACTTCGCCAGGGCTCCCGGCAGCGACGAGGGAGCACCGCCGCTATTGATTCAGAGCGCAAACCTTACCCTGGAACCGGGCAACGACGAACGCCGGCCGGAAGCGACGCTCAAGGGCAACGTGCAGGCCACTCTGCTGGGCGGCAAACTGGAGGCCGACGTCAGCGGAACGGCGAAGTTGCTCTACGGCCCCGGCCCCGCGGGCGGTCCGTCAGCGTATCGCATAGCAGTCGACGGCGAGTTCGACAGCAGCCTGGACTCCCTGTCCGTGACGGACCTGGTCAACGTGATCTACGACGGCCATCGGAGCATCCACAGTACCGGAAGTAATTCCGAAACCCGCCGCGCCGAGGACCTCGGTCCCGTCTGGCACAACAAGTTTTACGAAAGCCCGCTCTATACCACGCTCATCGGCAACGTCGATCTGCGCGGGAACCTGACTGTCCGCAGCGCTCAGCCCCAGGGACTCTTGCCGCCCGGGCAAAACCTGAGCGCCCGCCTGTCCAACGGCTACCTGCGCATCGACAGCGACTCGGAGCAATTGGACTTCCGGTACGAAGCGAACTTCCAGGCCCTCCTGCCCCGCCAGGACTTTCAACTGCGCTGGCAGGTCCCCGAAAACCGGCAAGCCTTCCCGCGCTTTACCGGCAGCGAAAAACCGCCCGGCAGCATCGACCTGCGCTTCAGTTACGGCGGTGATGGGGTCCTGGCGGGAGACATGATTCAGCGATCATACAGCCGCTTCGAACTGGAAGCCGGGAACGTAAGCCTGGGCCGCCGGCCGACATTGGAAGCCATTCGCCTGCAGGCTGCGTTGCCGGCCGGCGAAACACATCTCGACCGCTTTCAAATCCTGCGCAGCACCGAGGGTGGCGCCGTAAGCCTGCGTGTCCGCGGCGACGCAAACGACCTGCAGGTCAGCGCCACCGGCGAGGCCATCATCGGTTACGGCGGCGAACTGGAAGTACGCTATTACATCGCCGACGGCGCCGAACGCGGGAACATGGAATTTCGCATCCACCCGAACGGGCGCTACGTCCCGCGCGCCGGAACTCTGTAACAGTATTTCGTATGAACTCAAGAACTATTAAAATAATTCATACGACATCAACGCGAAATTAATTATATTAAAGAAACTCGAAAAAAACTGTAAATCTTCTCAGACTCCCTGTTTACCGGCCTTGCCGTCGCATCGGCACTGTCCAGAGTGTCGTCGTGCGGGATATCGATGCCCTGATGCGCGAAATCGGCCCGTGGCTCAAAGAGCTGCGCCGGCGCAAAGGTGTATCTCAATCGCAGTTAAGCGAGGAGATGGCCGCCCGCTACGACATCCATCTCGAACCCAGTCGCTACTCGCAGATGGAACGCGGCAAAGAAGGCCCGCCGACGCTCAAAACCTTCCTGTCGATGATCGACTACTACAGTGCGGATCTGGCGACGCTCTTCGGCCCGTCCTCCCAGGGACAGATCACCGGCCTCGACTTCGTCTTCACCGATCCGGTGCTTACCAGCGAGCTGCTGCAACTGCGGGATACCTGGGGCGAGGGAGAAGCCGCCCGCATCCTGCTACAGTTATCGCGCCTCGTGAACTCTCTGAACGAGGGCGACGGGCGGGGACGCCGATATCGCGCCGCCCGCCCCGACGCTCCCGACTGAGCCGACGGGGCGGTAAGATCCTTCCAATCCCGCCGGGAACGGGATTATTCTTCCGTCAAACTGAAAATACTTTAATTTATTTAATAATATTGTGAACGAATCCAGGGCCTGATTTAAGACTATTACACAAATTCGCACTTTTTCTTAGCTCAATTACAGTCTTGCATGACGGCCTGCTTGCCGGAATCATTTCGGGAAACGAACATGGCGTCTATGGCCAAGTCCCTGGAACACATTGTCAAAAAGATCGGTGAGCGATTGCGCACCGTCCGTGAGACCAGGGGCAAGAACATGACCATCGCCAGGGAGATTCGCGAGACTTACGGCGTGAAGATCGATCCGTCGTATCTTTCGCGCATGGAACGCGGCAAGGCGGAGATCCCGCTCCGGACCCTGTTCGCCCTTTCCGATTACTACGGCGTGGAAGTCGCCACGGTCATCGATCCCTCGGCTCAGGGCGACGCCGCGGGTATCGAGTACATCCTGGCCGATCCGGATCTCGTGCGTATGCTCACGCATTTGCAGATGGAACTCGGCGACCAGAACGCCCGCCATCATCTCAAGCGCAGCATCGAACAGCTCCTGGAGCTCAGCAAGTCCCGCAAGCCGGAAGAAACGTAGGAACTCCTACACCCGGAATCCAGAAATCTTCGCGTCAGCGATTGGAGCCGTGGCCGAAGGCCAGTCCGGAGCGAAGCGCAGGACCGAAGCGAAGCGTAGCGGCGGAAAGCGCGGTCGAAAGGCGCCTGGGCCTGGCGCCTTTCGAGACGCCCAAAAGACGAAAACAGAAGATTCAAAATTCTTTTGGGCGTCTGCCCGGCCGCGCCGCGGTTGCGACCGGGCACCGCGCTACTCCGGGCTCCGGCTTCGCCTTCGGTCCCGGCCTTCGGCCGTGACTGTCGCTGCGCGCCACCCTCCGTATCGCTGACGCGGAAGAGTCTAAGGCCGGAATCTTTCACTATTATCACTTGACCGATTCGCGGTCCGGGGGCCTGGATTCCCGCGGCGCATGAAATTCACCGACGTCTTCAAAGAAAACTTTCTGAACGTCTCGAACAGCCTGTCGGTGCTGCGGATCATCCTGCTGCCGTTCTTCTTTTATTATAGCAAGCTTTACGCCGCCGATCCCGGCAATGACCGCCTCATGGCCATCGTCGTCGTTCTGATCGTCTTCGCGGTACTCAGCGACTTCCTGGACGGCTACCTGGCCCGCCGCTGGCACCAGGAAACGAAGATGGGCCGCTATCTGGATCCTATCGCCGACAAAACCACCAGCCTGGTGGCACTGATCATCCTTTTGCTGTACTTCGAATTCCCGCTGTGGGTCTTCCTGCTCTTTCTCTTCCGGGAGGTCGGCGGAGTCTGGATGGGAACGTTTCTGTATTTTAAGCGCGATATGCAGGGCAAACCGAACATCTGGGGCAAGCTGGGGGTCACGCTGACCGCGCTCTGCGTACTGTGGTACGCCCTGTCCCCGCGGCTCCAACTGCTGTTCCCCGAAGACCACGTAGTGAACATGCCCTGGCTCGCCGCTTACGCCTACGCCGTCGTCATGGTGATCGGCATCGCCGCCTACTGGTGGACCTACTGGGACGTGATCTTTTACGGCAAGGCCGATGAAGAAAAAGAGGAAAGCTGATCCAACATAATTACTTGACAGATGTGGAGCATTGTTTATTGTGCGGTAGAATATTTCAGGGAGCGCTCACGCGCATTTTTTTTGAATCATCACGAAAATTATGTCCCCTGCTCCCCGAGACGGCCGGAAAATGTCACACCCCTGTGGTAGGCTGACGGCATCTTAAACACAGCGAGGAATCATTTATGGCACGCGCTAAAAAAACCGAATCCAAACTCGACGCCATGAAGGCGGCCCGGGAAAAGGCCGGCTCCGGCGACATCAAAGAACGCCTGCAGGCCGTCACCGGCGCCATGCAGCAAATCGAACGCCAGTTCGGCAAAGGTTCGATCATGAAACTCGGGGACCAGACCATCCCGCAGGAAATCGGTCACATCCCCACGGGGGCACTCACCGTGGACTTCGCCCTCGGCATCGGCGGTTTTCCGCGCGGCCGGGTCGTGGAAATCTTCGGACCGGAGTCCTCCGGCAAAACGACGCTCTGTCTCTCGGCCGTGGCCCATGCCCAGGCCAACGGCGGCATCGCGGCCTTCGTGGACGCGGAGCACGCCCTCGATCCCTATTTCGCCCGGCGCCTCGGCGTAAACATCGACGACCTCCTGGTCGCCCAACCGGACAACGGCGAAGAAGCCCTGGAAATCACCGAGTCCTTGGTTCGTTCGAACGCGGTGGACATCATCGTCGTGGACTCGGTGGCCGCGCTGGTTCCGAAAACGGAACTGGAAGGCAACATGGGCGACGCCCAAATGGGTCTGCACGCCCGGCTCATGTCCCAGGCGTTGCGCAAACTCACCGGCACCATCTCGAAGTCGCACACCACGGTCGTCTTCGTAAACCAGATCCGCCACAAAATCGGCGTCATGTTCGGTTCGCCGGAAACGACGACCGGCGGGAACGCGCTAAAATTCTACGCTTCGGTTCGCCTGGACATTCGGCGCATTGAAACGTTGAAGAAAGGCGACGAGCCCTTCGGCAACCGTGTCCGCGTGAAGGTCGTAAAGAACAAGGTGGCCCCGCCCTTTCGCCAGGCCGAGTTCGACATTCTCTTCGATCGCGGCATCAACAAGGTCGGCTGCCTCCTGGACCTCGGCGTGAACGACGGGCTCATCGAGCGCTCCGGCACGTGGTACTCGTACCAGGACAATCGCATCGGTCAGGGGCGCGAGAACGCCTGCCAGTTTCTGAGAGAGAATCCGGATGTGGCCGGGGAAATCGAAGCGGAACTGCGCAAACGTCAACTGGAAGCGCGGCAGCAGGGTCTCGAAGAGGCCTTCGGAGAAAAAGCCGATCCGGACGACGGCGACGAAGAAGCGGCTCCGAAAAAGAAATCAAAGAAAACCTCCGCGAAGAAAACGGCCCCGGCCAACATCGACCCGGATACCGGCGAAATCCTGGAGGATGTCGAAGAGAACGCAGGTTGACATCAGGCTCCCGCCCCGGGACACCGCGCTATCATGACAGCAAACGGCAACGACATTGCGATCATCGGCGCGGGCGGATTTTCCGGGCGGGAGCTGCTGAATCTGCTCCGCGATCATCCGGCATGTCGGCCGGTTCACATTACTTCGAATCTCTACGCGGGCACGCACATCGCTGAAGTTTTTCCGGATCTCGACGGCGTTTACGATGTTACATTTTCCCGTCACGACGATCCACTACCGCCGGGCTGCACGGTGTTCCTCGCGGTGCCCAACGACACCGCGCTCGAAACCGTACCGAAACTCCTGGATGCGGGACACCGGGTCATTGATCTCAGCGGGGCCTTTCGTCTACACGATCGTACAATCTGGGAAAAGTACTACAAGCTGGAGCACACCGCCTTTCATCTCATGGAAGAAGCGGTCTTCGGCATGCCCGAACTATTCCGGGAACAAATTTCCGGCGCGCGGTTGATCGCAAACCCCGGCTGTTATTCGACGGCGGCCATTCTGCCGCTCTACCTGCTCGGCGAAGCGCGCACGCAACTGCGGAGCGTCATTATCGATGCCAAGTCCGGGGTCTCCGGCGCCGGTGGTCGATCCGAGGACGGGGGCTTTGTCTTTCACAAGGTTCACGAAAACTTTCGGGCCTACAAGATCCTGGGCCACCAGCACCAACCCGAAATCGAAGAATACGCCGCCACGCACTGGGACGGCCGGAGTACGTTGCCCGTCGTCTTCACACCGCATCTGTTGCCGCTCTATCGCGGCATCCTGGCCACCATCGTCCTGGTCTGGGAAGATTCCGCACCGGCCGATCTGGAAGATCGCATCCGCGGCGCATGTGAGCAAGAGCCCTTTCTCCGCTTTCGAAATACGCCGGAGGAAATCGAACTCAGCCGGGTCCAGCACACGAACTACCTCGACGTGGCCCTCCGCTCCGACGGCAACACCACCGTGATGTTGACCGCGCTGGACAACCTGGTGAAGGGCGCGGCCGGCCAGGCCGTACAGAATTTGAACCTCATGCTCGGTCAACCGGAGACAGCCGGCCTGTTGCCGGGCGTAAGCGCCGTTCGTACTTGACCGCAGGCCCGGGCGGAAAAAACTAACAGTGGACGCTGGAGTTGGGTGCCGCCTGGTGCCGCAACCTCGGGCGACTTCGGGATGTAGCGCAGGGGTAGCGCACTCGTCTGGGGGGCGAGTGGTCGCTGGTTCAAATCCAGTCATCCCGACATACAAAAAAACCCGCCGCTCTGATTCTCTCAGGCGGCGGGTTTTTGTTTTTATCGGTGAACCGATAATACCGCTTACGCCGTCGTGGCCAGGGCCGGGCGGGCCGCCTGCTCTTCTTCCCGGGCCGTTTCCAGGCGCACCTGATTGCCGCGAATCATGGCCAGGCTGTCCGCGATGTACTGGCCGGCCAGCTTCTTGCGATGCTCCTGAGCTTCGCCGCTTAACTTCGATGCCGTGTACTCTAAGTGCATGGAGTTCAGGAAGCGCGCCGCGGACTCCACCGCTTCGAAGGCGTATTTCTCTTTGATCTCGCTGCTTTCGATCTCACGGTATTGCCCCACTACCGTCTCGAATGCCTCGCGGAGCTTTTGCAGTTTCGCCGACGGCGCAAATTTGCCGAGCAGATCATCGATATACGAGCGCACGATCCCTGTAGGAGACATGCCGGCTGTCACACCGCCCACCGCCGCATGCATTTGTAACTGCGTGGTGCCTTCGTAGATATTTGTGATCCGTGCGTCGCGGTAGAGCCGGGCCACGTCGTAGTCCTGGGTGTATCCCGCGCCGCCGTGGATCTGCACGGCATCGTAGGCGATGCTGTTGCACATTTCGGACGTGTAGTACTTCGTGAGCGGGGTGTAGAAATCGGCCAGCTTCTCCCACTTGCGGATTTGCTCGTCTTTGCGAATCGCCCGGTCGTCCACGCCCTCGTGTTCCAGACGATGCTTGCGCCAGGTGTAAAGATCGATGCAACGCCCGGCTTCGTAGAGCATACAACGCATGGCCGCGGTCTCGCGTTCCATGCGATCGAGCATTTTGCGCACGGCCGGAATGTTTTCGATGGTCTTGCCGAACTGTTCCCGCTCGGAAGCGTACTTCTTCGCCTCGGCGTACGCCGCCTGGGCGATGCCCATGGACTGCGCCGAGATGGATTGCCGTGCGGCGTTCATCATGCCCATGGCGTAGCGCACGAGACCGTAGCCTTCTTTGCCGATCAATTGCGCCGGACTGTTTTCGTATACGACCTCACACGTGGGGCTGCAATGCAGGCCGAGCTTCTTCTCGATGCCGGCGATAAACACATCCTCGCTTTTTACCAGGAAAAACGACAGGCCCTTCGCGCCACTGGTGGGGCTGCCCGTACGGGCCAGGGTCAGGATGACCGAGGGGATATCGCCGAAACCGCAGCCGTGCGTAATGAATCGTTTCGCGCCGGTAATACGCCAGTTCCCGTCCTCATCTTTCTCCGCCCGGGTACGAACGTTAGGAAGATCGGAGCCGTAGTTCGGTTCCGTGAGGGCCATGGCGCCGCAGAGTTCACCGGCCGCCATTTTCGGAACGTAGGTATTGACCATGTCCTCGTCGGCGAACCGTTCGATGGTCTCCGCCAGGTTGAAACATCCCATGGCAATGGCGAACGATGCGTCGGCACGGGAAACGAGTTCCATTTGCATGGACTGTGCCAACGCCGAAAGACCGAGACCGCCGTGGCGACGGCCCATGCTGTATGCCTGAACGCCGGCCTCGCGAACTTTTTCGTAACACTCAAGCATGCCCTGCGGAAAGGTAACCTTGCCGTCGGCGTACTTCAGCCCTTCGCGATCCATATCCGCGGCACGTTCGGCAACGAAATTACCCGCGACATCGCCGGAGGAGCCCATGATCATGCGATAGGTCTCCACGGCTTCTTCCACCGTCGCCGGTGCGAACGCCAGGGCATCATTGCCGCTTCGCTCGAATTCTTTACGATCGGCAAAGTCGCCTTCATACTCACGAACGATCTCGTCCCAATCTATGAGTTCATTGAAGTGCAGTTGGACGTCTGCGTTATCTTCGAAATAATTCCCCTGGACCATCTGGAGCCTCCGTTCGATCTTCCTTTTCGTTGACATTTGTGTCAACGAACGCACGACTATGATTCCCCAGGGCTCGCTATGGTCAAGTACATTGACTCCAAAATCAATGTTCGATGAAAAAGTAGTCTAACAGCGTTCTGCGACGAAGCCCCGGCCGACCCGGTTCCAAAAATCTTACGACAATATGTTTACGTTATTCACACTTTTTATGCTCCCGCCCGCGCATTTCTATTGATCATCGAACGCTGTTTGTCGATTCGTCTACGTACAAAGATTACCGGCCCGGGCCGGTAATCACAGGAGCTATACGCATGAATTTTGTTTTGAGACGTATGACGATCTTTGCTCTCCTCGCGAGCCTGGTCGTTGGCGGTCTGAGCTGTGAGAGCCTGACCTGGCGTACCGCGGCGGCGACCGGCATTGGTTGCGCGGCCGGACTCGGCATCGGCGCGATCATTGATGAGTATAAAAAGAAAGAGGACAGCCGCCAGCGGCGCGACGATATCTTCGGCATCTTCCGCAAGAAGAAGCAACGCAACGACGGTAAGATGGTCGGTCTGGCCACCGGTTGCCTCGCCGGTCTGGGTGTCGGCCTGTACCTCGACTTGATGTACGAGGACATGTCAGATCAGTTTAAGGATCGCGGCATTGAGCTGGAAAAAGTCAAAGCACCGAACGGCGACACCGAAGAGCTGAAGGTGAACATGGACGGCGACATTTCCTTCGATACCGGCAGTGCCGAACTGGCCGGCTCCGCCGAAAACAACGTGGATACCCTGGCCGAAGCGCTGCAAAAGTATCCGGAAACCGCGGTCCGCGTCTGGGGTCACACCGACGGCACGGGCTCTCGCGCGGTCAACGATCGTCTGAGCCGGGCACGTGCCAGCGAGGTTGCGGACGAACTGGAAGTGGGTTCCAGCCGGGTGGCAGAAATCAAGGGCTGGGCGAACGACAAACCCCTCCCCGGCACCTCGAAGACCGGCAACGTGCGCGAAAACCGCCGCGTGGAAGTCTACATCCTGCCGAAAGAATAAACAGTTACTGTGTGGAAGTTACGACGGCCTCTCCCCGAGGGGTCGTCGTTTTCGACTTCGATCCTCGCAGTTGGTCCGTGGGCAAGACGCCGTTCAGTAGACGATCTCGCCGTCCCCCGGTCGCAGGATTCTCACCTCATCGACTTCTTCCAGTCGGCGCACCACCGCCACGATGCGCTGCTGCGCTTCTTCGATTTCCCGGCGTCGCTTCGGCCCGGATAGATTCACGTCTTCCTGCAACATCGCTCCGTGGCGTTTCGAAAGATTGCTCAGTACGTGTTCTTTGAGTTCCGGCGTGGTGTCCTTCAGGGCCAGCACCAGATCCTGGTAGTGTACCTGGCGCAAAAGATGCTTCATCGAACGATCGTCCAGATGAATGAGATCTTCGAAGACGAGCATCTTCTGGCGAATCTCGTCGGCGAGCTCGGGATTTTCTTCTTCCAGTGCGGCCAGGATGGTGCGCTCGCTCGCGCGATCCGCGAGGTTCAGGACCTGCACGATGGCGTCCACACCGCCGGTCTCCGCGTCCCAACCGCCGCCGCCGTGACGCGCGTATACTTCCAGGCGCCGGCGCAGGACGTTCTCGATTTCCTGGATCGTTTCCGGGGCGATGCGTCCCATCTCCGCGATACGCCGGGCCACTTCGGCCTGCAAACCGTGCGGCAACGCGGTGAGCACGCGTGAAGCCTGAAGCGGCTGGAGATAACACAAAATCAATGCGATGGTTTGCGGGTGTTCATTCTGGATGAAGTTCAGGATTTGCCCCGGATCCACGTTCGCGAAAAAGTGAAAGGGCGCGGGATGAAGATCGGCCAGAATGTGTTCGATGATTTCGTTCGCCCGCTCGATGCCGTGCACGCGCTCCAGAACCTGACGGGCATAGTCGATGCCGCCGCGCTCGATGTACTCCTGGGCCAGGATGAGTTCCTGAAACTCCGCCAGAACGCGATCCTGCTCGGCCGCGCCAACCTGGCGCAGGTGGGTCATCTCCCGAACAATCGCGTCCACTTCCGCCGGGCGCAGATGTCGAAACACCTCCGCCGCAGTCTCCGTGCCGAGAGCGATCAAAAAGACCGCCGCCTTCTGCAATCCACTCAGTTCGCGTTCCATGGACTATCTTTACGACGGCCGCAAGGTTTGTGCAAGAAAACCTTTGCGCGAACGAACCACGGAAACGAGAAGCTACGTAATACGAAAGGATTACGGCGCGCGCTGCTGGAGCTCTTCGTACTTCCTGCGAAAGTGGTCGTTCGGCGCGTGTCCGAGGGCCTGCACGCTCAAGTCTTTGCGGATGCCGTTTACGAAGTACATGTCCACCTCGCCCATGTTTTTGGCTTCCACTTTGCCGCGATACTCGCAGTCGAAGAACTCGTAGACCTGCTCGTACGTCGTGTGCGAAATGTTTACGCGGCCGATCTCACCGCTCGACTCCATGCGGCTCGCCGTGTTGACCGTGTCGCCCCAGACGTCGTACGCGAACTTTTTCGTTCCCAATACGCCGGCCACGAGCGGTCCAGTGCTGATGCCGACGCGACACTCCCAAAACTCCTGGCCGCGCAATTCCTTGAAGTGTTTGATCTGCTTCATGAACTCCTGGATCTCCAGGCCGGCAAGGACCGAGTCCACCGCGTGAGTGTTGTTTACAACGGGAATGCCGCCGGCGCACATGAAGGAATCACCGATGGTCTTGAGTTTTTCCAGGCCGAAGCGTTCCACCACACTGTCGAAAAACGAGAACGTGGAGTCGAGTTGTTTGATGAGTTCCTGCGGCGTCATCTTCTCGGCGATGCGCGTAAATCCGCGAAAGTCCGTGAACAGTACACTCACACTTTCGTAAGAGCGCGGTTCGACCTGGCCTTCTTTTTTGAGTTGGTCGGCCACTTCGCGCGGTAGAATGTTCAAGAGCAAACGCTCGCTCTCTTTCAACGCCTGTTCGATCTGCTGATTCAGGCGCTTCTCTTCCATTTGGGCGTTGACGAGCTCGCGGTTCTGCTTGACTGCGTTTTCGTACGTCGAAAGCAACATGCCCAGGATTTGTCGGCGGCTGGCGGTAATGACGTGGTCTTCGCCGGCGTAACGCATTTCGATGGGCGAAGATTTCTCGAGGCTCGGCGGGTTTTCCAGGGTCGCCTGCACGCGGTACATTAGGAATCGTTCGTCGTAAGGTTTCGTAACGTAGCCGTCGGCCCCGGCTTCCATCCCGCGGATGATGTCCTCCGGCTGCGAAAGCGAAGTGCACAGGATCACGGGGATGGCGCGCAGCCCGTCCTCGTTCTTGATCTTCCGGCACAGCTCAAAGCCCGTGAGTTCCGGCATTTCCACGTCGCTGATCAGCAGCGCCGGCCGGACCTGGCTCACCTTTTCGAAGCCTTCCCGGCCGTTCTTCGCCCAGGTGACTTTATAGCCGTTGTTCTCCAGGGCGCGGCGCAGCACGACCGCCTGTACCGGCGAGTCTTCGGCAATTACGATGTGTGTCGCTCCGTTGTCGCTCATCCCTGTCGGTACCGTATTCGACTAACTTACATCCGAAAAATCTTAAGCATAGCCGGAGCGATATCCCCCAGGGCCAGGATGTGCTGCGCCGCCCCCAGGCGGGCGGCCTCCCCGGGCATGCCGTAGACCACCGAGGTCGCCTCGTCCTGGGCGATGGTCAATCCGCCGGCTTCGCGCAATGCCTTGAGACCCCGGGCGCCGTCGTCTCCCATGCCGGTCATGATTACGCCGGCTGCTCGTTTGCCGTGGCTTTTTGCCACGGACTCGAACATGACGGTGGCGGACGGCCGAAAGCCGTGAAAGGGCTCCGAGCGCACGGAGCGCAAGCGACCGCCCTGTTCTATTTCCAGATGCGTATCTTCTTCGGGAAAGTAGACGTTCCCGGGCTGCACGGTTTCGCCGTGTTTCGCCACACGAACACGAATACCGCAGCGATCATTCAGCCAGCGAACCAGGCCGTCCAGAAACCCCAGGCTGATGTGTTGCACGCAAATGATCGGCGCGGGAAAGTTAGCCGGCAGAGCCGAGAGAACCGCGGCGTAGGCCTGGGGACCGCCGGTGGACGCGGCCATCGCCAGCAGTTCCACCTCCGGGGCCGGAGCCACGACGGAAGTTTTCGCCGACTCGAACTGCGTCCGCTCGCCGTGCTTATGAAAGACAACGACACCGGAGACGACGCGGATCTTGTTCACCAGGGCCTTTGTCCACGCCTCTTCTTCGCTTTTCAGTCCGCCCTTCGGTTTCGGAAAAACATCCACCGCGCCGGCACGCAACAGTTCGAAGACGGTGTGTTCGTCTTCTTTTTGTACGGCCACACTGATGACCAGAATCGGTTTCGGATTCGTACGCATGATGCGCCGGGTGAGTTCCAGACCGTCGACCCGGGGCATGTTGAGATCGGTGCAGACGACATCCACTTCCCGCGCGCCCAGTTCCTGCAGAGCCTCTTCGCCGTTCGCGGCGGTGGCCACGACCTGCAGATCCGGCGCGGTTTCGATCATGCGACGCAGGATGGCGAGCACGAGGGGGGAATCGTCAACGAGAAGGACGCGGATGGAATCACGCGGCATATTAGATCAGTCTCCTGAGCGTATCGAGCAGGACTTCTTGATTGAAGCCGCTCTTGGTAATGTACGCATTCGCCCCGACCTCCATGCCCCGCCGGCGATGCTCCTCCGAGGAAAGCGTGGTGACCAGCACCACCGGAAGGTCGCGAAACTCTTCGTGGGCGCGCACGCGAGACGTGAACGCGAAACCGTCCATGTTGGGCATCTCGATGTCGGAGACGATGGCGTCCACTTTCCCCGGATTCGCGGTCAGCTTCTGGTACGCCTCGCGGCCGTCCACCGCGACCAGGACCTCGTAGCCGGCACGCTCCAGGATGCGCTTCTCCTGCATGCGCGTGGTGATGGAATCCTCGGCCAGCAGGATCGTGTGTTTGCCGGAGGTTTTTCGATCGCCGCTTTCTTCCCGGGTCCGCAGGTCCGGCGCGGCTTTGCGACTCAGCTCCGACTTTAACAGATCGCGCGGATTCAGCACCACGCATACGGACCCGGATTCCAGGATCGTCATGCCGGATACGTTACGCACGCGCTTTAACATTCCGCTGGTAGACTTTAGTATGATTTCCTGCTCGTCCAGGAGTTCGTCGACGAGCAGCGCCAGCGTGTCGCCGTGCACGTTGATCACGAAGGCCGGCATCAGTTCCCCGCCGTCCTGCTCCGCCGACGGCGGTTCCGGAAGCTCCAGCAGCAGCGACAGTCGCGCCGTAGAAATCAGCTCGTCTCCCACGCGAATCGTGTTGCGGCCTTCCAGCGTGAAGATGTCCTCGCGCGCCACCATCTGCGTCATCTCAACGTATTCGGTGGGAACGGCGAAGACCTGGCCGGCGGAGCTTACCAACAACACACGCGTTGTAGTGAGGGCCGTGGGCAGCGTCACCCGAAACGTGCTACCGCGTCCCGGTTCGCTGAGCACGCGGATGCTGCCCTTCATGCGTTCGACGTTGGTCCGCACGACGTCCATGCCGACGCCGCGACCGGAGACGTCGGTGATGAGATCCTTCGTGGAGAAGCCCGGTTCAAAAATGAGATTAAAGACCTGTTCGTCACTCATCTCGGCGAGGATCTCGGCGCTGTGCAGGTTCTTCTGCTCCGCCTTTGCTTTGATCTTTGCGATGTCCAGGCCGCGGCCGTCGTCCTGAATCTCGACGATCACGTTGCGCCCGCTGCGATAACCACGGAGCACCAACGACGCCTTGCGATTCTTACCGGCGCTCTCGCGCTCGTCCGGCTCCTCAATGCCGTGGTCCACCGCGTTGCGTAACATGTGCATGAGCGGATCTTTCATCTCTTCGACGATGCGTTTATCCGCCCGGGTATCGCCGCCCTCGCTCGTGAACTCCACTTCTTTGTTTTGTTCGCGAGACAGATCACGAACCGTGCGCGGAAACAATGCAAACAACGTGGACAGCGGCAACATGCGCGCGTCGCGAATGCCGCCTTCCAGACGATCGGAAACCAGGCCGAGTTTCGCCGCGTCCTCGGAGACCTCGGACTTCAGCCGTTCGAGTACCGCGGAAAATTTTTCGAAGCGTTCGTGTTCGCCGTGGAAGTACTCCCGCAGGCGTTCGATCATTTTTTCCCGCGCCCCCTGGTCGGCGCTTTCGAGTTCGCGAATAAGCCGACGATAAGCGCTTCCCGTACGGCCCCAATCTTCCCAGAGGTTCAGGATCTCCTCAATGTCGCCGGGACGCCGGGCTACGCGTTGCGAAGCGACGGTCAGTTCTCCCGTCTGATTGAGCAGTGCATCCAGGGTCTCCGTGCCGATGCGAATGGTTTCAATGCGATAGTCGTCGCCGGTATTGCGCTCCTGCAGCGCCTTCGCCGGAGGCGGCGCGGCGTCCGGTTTCGAAGGTGCCGGTGGCGCGGCCGGGGGCGATGGTGTGAGTGCGGGCGCTTCCGACGGCGGCGGATCCGCGGGCGGCGGCGATGATGACTCGGGAGCGGGATCGGCGGCTGGAGTTTCCGCAATCGGTCGGGCCGCCGGGATCGGCTCCGCCTCGACGCTGTCCGGGGCTTCAGCCCGGCGATCCGCGGACTCCTTTGATTGTTGCCAGCCCGGTACGGGCGGCGGCTCCGCTTTCTTTGACTGAACGGAACGATTTTCCGGGAGCGGTCGTCGACCGGTCAGCACGTCGCTCACGTGCACGACGTCGACGCGGGCGGCCTCCCCGCTGACCGCTTCGTCCACCAGGGCGCGGACGGCGTCCAGGGCGAAGTAGATGCGATCCACCGTCGCGGAATCCAGTTCGGCCTCGTGACGTTTGGCCTGGCCCAGGCGATCTTCGAGATGATGCGAGAGCTGTTCGACGTCCTCCACGCCTAACATACGCGCAGCGCCTTTTAAGCTGTGCGCCTCGCGAAAGACCTCGTCGAGTGCCGCCTGGTCGTCCGGGTACTTTTCGAGATGGAGCAGGCCTTCGTCGAGTTTCTGAAGGTGCTCCTCGCTCTCGATCTTAAAAAGATCCCGGAGTTCCTCGTCTTCGATCATGTTGTTCTGGAAATCTCACGGTGAAAGATATCGTACGCGTCCGGTCCGCCGGAGGCGATGGCTTCCAGCTTCACCGCGGCCTGGTTCAATTGTTCCACACCCTGTTTGGTCTGCGCCGCACCGGCGGCGTTCTCCCGCGCGCCGGAGCTGATATCGTTCATGGCCTGCACGACTTCGTTCACCGCAATGGACTGCTGCTTCACGTTCAGAGAGATCTGTTGCGTGTTTTCGACGACGCGGTTCATAGCGCCGGAAACCTCGCGGAAGGCGGTGGCGGTGTGCTCGGCGAGATCGACGCTGCGGTCCACGGATTTCGTGCCGTCGTCGGTGGCCATAACGGTGGAGTCGGTGGCCTGCTGAATTTCCCCGACGAGATTCTGAATGCGTTCGGCGGATTTTTTGCTTTGATCGGCGAGTTTGCGAATCTCCGCCGCGACGACGGCAAATCCCTTGCCGTGTTCCCCGGCCCGCACCGCTTCCACGGCGGCGTTGAGCGCGAGCATGTTGGTCTGGTTCGCGAGGTCGCCGACGAAGTTCGTGATGTTGCCGATCTGATGCGTCTGTTCGCTGAGGTGTGAGATCTGTTCGGCGATGGCGCTGACCTTGCCTTTGATCTCGCTCATGCCGCCGCGCATCTCTTCGACCATGCCCGTACCTTCTTCGGCGATGCTCAACGCTTCCCGCGCACCGGCGGCGACGCTCTCGGATTGTTCGGCGGTTTGTTTCGAAGACGCGCCGAGTTCGGACATCGTCGTGCTGGTTTGATTCACCGCCGTGGACTGTTGCTGCGCCGTCCGCTCCTGCTGGTCCACCGTCGCGGCGATCTCGCTCGTCGAGGTCGTAAGTACGCCGATGATTTCGTTTACCGGCGAGGCAATGCGACCGGCCAGGAAGGCCGTGGCCACGATGACGATGGCGAGGATCGTGACTCCGATGATCGCCCAGAAGAACAGCAACGTATCGAGGTACTCCAGGGCCTCGGCGGTATCCATCTCGGCGATGACGGCGTACTCGTTGTCGTCGAGGGTAACGGAGTCGTACGCGCTCATGACCGTGGCGCCGCGATAGTTCGTCGTAACCATGGTGCCGCTTTCTTTATTGAAGGCCTTCGCAACACTCGGGGTGTCGACGCGGTATTTCTCGTTCAGGAGCGTACTTTCGTCGTAGTGCTCCCGAACGTAGCGTGAGTTTGTCCGAAACAACTTGTCCTTGCCGACGATGTAGACGTCGCCGGTCTTACCCATGCCTTTCGAGTACTGAATGAACTCGTCCAGGCGCGACTGGGAGTACTGCACCATGAGGACGCCGATGGTCCGGCCGTTTTCGACGATGGGTGTGGCCTTAAAGTACGCCGGATCATCGTTAGAGGGCGCGTAGGGTTCGAAGTCCGTATTGAAGATGGCGTCACGGTCGGTGGAAGAGCGGGCTTCTTTGAAGACGCGGGCAATGTGCGTATCCTTCCAGCGACCGTCCAGAAGACTGGTGCCGAAGTCGTTTTCCTTGAAGACCGTGTACAGGATGTGTCCCGTCTCCGGCTCTACCAGGAAGAAGTCGTAGAGATAGTTGCGTTCCAGGATTTCACGATAGTAGCCGTGATAGCGCGAGTGCAAGCGGCTGTACTCGCTCCCGTCCTTCGCATCGTAGAGGTCGTGCTTTTTGCCGATCTCGAAGGGATTCTCACTGATGTAGAGTTGCTGCAAACGCCGCATGGCGGCCTCGCGGCTGCCGGTTTCCTCGACGAGTTCGTCGAAGGCGAAGCGAAACTCCTTCATGGCCTGGATGGTCGCGGGATTCGAGGCTTCGATCTGAATGCTGGTACTGGCCGTCTCCCAGAGTGAAATGAGGCCGGCCTTCTTGAGATTGCGAATGTCCGAGAGCCGCTCCTCCACCGCCCGGATGACCCCGTTGCGCGCGAAGAGATACGACACCAGAATAAAAAAGACGATAGCGATGATCGTCAGGACGACGTTGAAGATGACGATGCGCGCCTTGAACGTATAACGCAGGATGTATCGCTCAATAAAGTTTATCATTTCAGACCTCTTCGTTCACCACCAGTTCGGGGGCTTCGAGAATGCGGGATAAGTTCAACACGGTGGCGTTGCCCTGATCGTAGCGGCAGGCTCCGCGCACGTACTCCGACGCGGAGGAGCGCACGGCGGTGGGCGCTTCGTCCAGTTCGCTCAGGCGCAGGGGCAGGACGTCCAGGACCTCGTCCACCACGACGCCGACGGGAATCGAGCCGGTCCTCGCCACCACGACCTTGCCGCCGCGATTCCGCGCGGACATGGAGAGCTGCAGCATGCCGCGAATATCGAGCAGCGTCAGGATCTCCCCGCGCAGGTTCATACAGCCGACGACGTGGGACGGCGCGCAGGGGACCGGGGTCGGCTGGCGCACGTCCGTAAACTCCACGACGCCGTCCAGTTCCACGGCGAAACGTTCCTGATTCAACGCCACGACGGCCAGGTGCAGCATGTCCGTTTCTTCGTGCTCGTCCGCGTCCCGGGCCAGGGCCCGGGCTCGCTCGCGAAAAATCCGGCGCTCGTCTTCGTTTGCATCGGGGCAGAACAGCGGCAGCTCGCGGTAATTCGCCGGCAGTTTTTCGAAGTCATCCTGCTCTTCGATCATCTGCGCGTTGAGCGCTAAGATCTTCTCGTGTAAACCTTCGGGATACTTTAAGAGCAGGTCCTCGTCAAGGACCGTCACCAGTTCGCCGTTCACCCGGGCAATGCGGGAGATGTACAGCGACGCCCGCTGCGATTCGGCGAAGCCGTAGTTCGGCGCGTCGGAGACCTCGGTTTCGTCCAGTTCGCGAACCTCGGAGACATCGTTGACGATGATGCCCGTGAGTTCGTCGCCGCCGGAGATGACGATGACGCGGTCCTCGGTACGATAGGGAGCCAGGCGATAGCCCAGGCGTAGATTGAGATCGAGAACCGTAACAATCCGCCCGCGTAAGTTAAAGATGCCGGCCACATCGTACGGGGCCTGGGCCACCGGTGAAAGCTCCGGCAACCAGAGGATCTCGAAGACGCGATCCACCCGGACGGCATAGCGGGCACCGCTCAGTTCAAAGAGAAGATACGCGTTGGAATCGCCGGCTTGCATAGGTCTTCGGCCCGGCCTCAGGCCAGGAGCCGCTCAAGGAATTGTCCGGCCGTTTCTCCGCCGTACTCTTCAATTTCGGTCCCGGGATCAAGCGTCTTGAGGAGGTCCATCGCAAGTCTTCGCTGCCGTTCCGAGCGTTCCCGTTCCCCGTCCAGGTCGTAGAGGGACGCGAGTTCCAGGTACGCCGGGGCGTACTCCGGGTCCAGGTACAGCGCGCGCCGGAGCAGTTCCTCGGCGCGCTGGCGATCCCCCTGCTCCTCCGCAATGCGGGAGAGCCAGAAGTACGGCTGCGGTCGGAACGGGCTCGCCTTGATGGAGTCGTTCAGGATCATCGCGGCGCGGTCGTGGTCGCCGCGATCGGCGTGAGCCCGGGCCAGGAGATCAGCCGCTTCGGCGTCGTCGGGATGATCGGCCAGATAGGCGACGAGGCCTTCCAGGGCCGCCTGAGTATCTCCAGTCCGTACAATGCGACGCAGCTCACTCAGGTCCGCGGCCGGCGCCGATTCCTCCGCCGACGGGCGCCGGGCAATCGCGGGAGATTCCGGTGGCGGCGGACGCGGCGCATTCACCGGCGATGGAGTGTAGGAACTCGTACGCTTCGTGCGCGGCGATGCCCCCGCGAGACCGGCAGGCCCCAGGTTGAACAGCGCGCCCCGGGAACTCACCCGGGGCGGCGCATCATCCTGCCCCTTCTGAAAAACAATGCTCTCCGGAAATACGCGAACGGACAGACCCTTCGGCCGGCTCCCGGATAGTTCGCCGTGGCCGGTGAGAAGAAAACCTTCATCCCGCAGACAGCGCTGCATCTTCTCCGCCACCGCGGCGATGACGTCGTAGCGCATATAAATGAAGACATTGCGACAGACGATCAAATCAAAATCGCGAATGTTGCCGGCGGGGTAATCGTCGCTGTGCAGATTTTGCAGCTCGAACGAGACCAGCGCGCGAATGTCCGGTCGCACCCGGAAGGCCGGGCCGTCGGCCTCGAAAAATTCGCGGCGATCGTGCTCCTGCACCTGGCGGAACGACCACTTGTTATAGAGCCCGCGCCGCGCATGCGCCAGGGCCTCCGGGTTCGAATCGGTCCCCAGGATCGTGATCTTCCAGCCGCTTTGATTCGGCAGCACGCGGGTAAGCAGCGCGGCGATGGAGTACGGCTCTTCCCCGGTGCTGCATCCCGCCGACCAGATGCGCAGTTCCCGGCCGGCGCCCCGGCGCTGAAGCAACTCCGGCAGGAGGACGTTTTCGATGAGCCGCATCTGCCCGCGGTCCCGAAAGAAGTAGGACTCGCCGGGAATGAGTTCTACGGCCAGGCGTTCCCATTCGTCGCCGGCGTGTGTTCCGCGAAGTTGTTGCAGATACTCGGTGAGTCCGGGGAGTCCGAGACTACGAGCGCGCCCGCGGACGACGTTTTCGAACTTGCCTTCGTCGCCGGAACGCAGGTAGATCCCGGTGCGCGCCGAGATGAGTTCCCGGAGTTGTTGGATTGCGTCGTCCATAAAATTCCTACAACGCAGATCCCAGGCTAACGCAAGAAGAAAAGCCCTTAAGAGACCAACACGTTCTTAAGAAACTCCCCGGTATGCGACTTCGCGTGGCGGCTCAATTCCTCCGGCGTTCCCTCCGCGACGACCTCGCCGCCGTCTTCGCCGCCCTCGGGCCCCAGGTCGATGAGGTGATCCGCGGTCTTGATGACGTCGAGGTTGTGCTCGATCACCACCATGGTATTGCCGCGGTCCACGAGACTGTGCAGCACTTTTAAGAGGCGGGCGATATCCTCAAAATGAAGGCCCGTCGTCGGTTCGTCAAGAATATACAGAGTGCGGCCCGTACTGCGCTTCGAAAGTTCGGTAGCCAGTTTCACTCTTTGAGCCTCGCCCCCGGACAACGTCGTCGCGGCCTGACCCAGGCGAATGTACTCGAGGCCCACCTCGGACAACGTCTCCAGCTTGCGCCGCACCGCCGGAATGTTTTCAAAGAACTTCAGGGCGTCCTCGACTGTCATGTTTAATACATCGAAGATGTTTTTGTTCTTGTACTTTACTTCGAGGGTTTCGCGGTTGAAACGTTTGCCCTTGCAGACCTCGCAGGTGACGAACACGTCCGGAAGAAAGTGCATCTCGATCTTGATGATGCCGGCACCCTCGCAGTTTTCACAGCGTCCGCCCTGGACGTTAAAACTGAAACGCCCCGGTTTGTAACCGCGCAGCTTCGCCTCCGGCAGGTTGGCGAAGAGATCGCGGATGGGCGTGAAGAGCCCCGTGTACGTGGCGGGGTTCGATCGCGGCGTGCGGCCGATGGGTTCCTGATCGATAGCGATCACCCGATCGATTTCGCTGAGCCCGGTGATGCGTTCATGTTTCCCCGGGTACATGCGCGACAGACCGAGCTTCTGCGAGACGCCCTTGAGCAGGATTTCGTTGACCAGCGTGCTCTTGCCGGAGCCGGAGACGCCGGTCACGCAGATGAGCTTGCCCAGCGGGAAGTCCACGTCGATGCCCTTAAGATTGTTCGCGCGCGCCTTACGGATGCCGATGCTTTTGTTCTTGTGACCGGCCCGCCGTTCGACGGGCACGTCGATCTTGCGCTTGCCCGACAGATACGCGCCGGTGACGCTCTCCGGCATTTTCGCAATCTCCTGCGGTGAACCGGCGGCGACCACCGCACCGCCGTGCACGCCGGCTCCAGGACCAAGGTCGATGACGTAGTCCGACTGGCGGATTGTATCTTCGTCGTGCTCGACGACGATGACCGTGTTGCCCATGTCGCGCAGATTCTTGAGCGTGGTGAGCAGACGATCGTTGTCGCGCTGGTGCAGCCCGATGGACGGTTCGTCTAATATGTAGAGAACGCCCATTAAGGCGCTGCCGATCTGCGTGGCGAGACGGATGCGCTGCGCCTCGCCGCCGGACAGCGTGCCCGCGGCCCGCGAGAGCGTGAGATAACCGACGCCCACGTTGTGCAGAAAACCGAGGCGCTCACGAATTTCTTTCAGGACGCGGCCGACGATCTTCGCTTCCTGTTCCCCGAGTTCGACGTTCTGAAAGAAAGAGTCCAGATCGCGGATGTTCATATCCGTGACGCCGTCGACGGTTTTGTCGTGAAAACGCACGGCCAGGGACTCCGGCCGTAAGCGTTTGCCCTGACATGCCGGACACGGCTGTTCGGTCATGTACTTTTCCATCCATAAGCGCACGTCATCGCTTTTGCTTTCCCGGTAACGCCGCTGCAAATTCGGAACGACGCCTTCGAAGTAGTACTCGCCGCCGCCGGGCAGAGCCTCGCTGCCGTGCATGATCAGGTTCTGCCACTTCTGCGCGAGCTTACCGTAGGGGCGGTGCGGATCCAGGTCGTACTCGCCGGCAAGTTCGTGGATGGTTTCGACGTACCAGTAGTTCGGACCGCCCCAGGGGGCCACGGCGCCGTCGAGGAGACTTAACTCTTTGTCAGGGATGATTAAGTCCTCGTCGAATTCCAGCAGGACGCCCAGGCCGTCGCACGTCTGGCAGGCCCCCTGGGGGCTGTTGAACGAAAACGACTGCGGCACGATCTCCGGCAACGCCAGGCCGCAGTGATTGCAGGCGAGCTGGCGTGAGAAGATGTGGTCCTTTTCGCCGTCGTAAACGAAGATGCTGCCCTCGCCCTGGGCCAGCGCCGTCTCGATGGAATCGGTGAGGCGGGTTTGCATCTCGTCTTTCACGACCAGGCGATCCACGACCAGTTCCAGGTTGTGGCGTTTGTTTTTCGTGAGTTTGATGTCTTCGCCCAGGTCCTGGATTTCGCCGTTCACCCGCATGCGCACGAAACCTTCTTTGCGGGCCTTTTCGAAGACGTCCTTGTGCTCGCCCTTCTTGTTTTTGATAAGTGGCGCGAGAATTTGAATACGCACCCCCGAGGGCATGGTCATGACCTGGTCGACGATTTGATCGACGGAGACGGCGGAAACGGGGCGGCCGCAGTTCGGGCAGTGCGGCTTGCCGGCGCGGGCAAACAGCAGGCGCAGGTAGTCGTAGACTTCGGTGACGGTGCCGACGGTGGAACGCGGGTTACGATGCGTGGTCTTTTGTTCGATGCTGATGGCCGGCGAGAGTCCCTCGATCAGATCCACGTCCGGTTTTTCCATTTGCCCGAGAAACTGCCGGGCGTAGGCGCTCAGGGATTCTACGTAGCGGCGCTGGCCCTCGGCGTAGATCGTATCGAAGGCCAGTGAAGATTTACCCGAACCGGAAACGCCGGTGATGACCACGAGCCGGTCGCGGGGAATGTCGACGGTGATGTTCTTGAGGTTATGCTCGCGCGCGCCCTGGACGTGAATGACTTCGCGATTGCGCGCGGCCACGACAGACGCGCCGTTGTTCGACGACGCGACGCCGGCCGTTTTCGTTTTCTTGCGCGACGCGCTTTTTTTAGAAGTTTTGCGACGGATTCCGGTTTTCGATGATCTGGCCATGATGTTCGTGGGATGCCGGTAAGAAAGTTACGGTGCCGATCGCCGTCAAGCAGCATGGCCGCGCAGTGCGCCGGGAAATTCAATTGACACATGCTTCGCGCCGTCGGGTCAATCAAGGGCTTATGCGCCCACGATCCTGGAAGCCGCCGCTGCTCATCTACGCTTTCGTGGAACTGCTGCTCGTGGCCGCAGTCTTCGGCGGTTCGGCCGCCCTCCTGGACGAACACCGCCGGGCCGACCTTCGCGATCATGCCGACGCGTATCTCCGGCAAAGCGGCGAGAACCAGGCCCGGGACCTGCATCACCTGGCAAGCATCCCCGCCGGTTTGCGCACGAACGCACTGGACGGTCGGCAGGATCGTTACGACCTCGCCCTGATTCTGGATGCGGAGAATCAAATATTGAACGGTTGGATCGACGCCGAGAACACGCCGGCCGGCGTACAAAAACTGCGCGAGTACTCGCTCGAACAGGACCTGCTCGCCCTCGCCCGCAAGTCCTGCACAAACGAAGAAACGGCCGGTTCGATCACGCAGATCACGACACGTTATCGTCTCGCAGTGCGTCTCCTGACGGTGGCTCCGCTGTGCAATCCGCCGGCTCGCGTGCGCCGGGGGACCGCGGCCGTGCTGTTGATCGGCCGGAGCTATGATCGCATCCTGACTGAGGCCGCGGACGTACTGGACCTGGAATCGTGGAGCGTCGATGTGCAACGGCCGCAGAACGCGTTCGCTTACGTGAGCCGTGAGGGCTTTTACGAAACGCGCGAAGGTTCGGGGGATCGTCTGACGTACTTCGTTGCGATGGAGCCGGCGTTCCAGCTCGATCTCTACGTCGGCTCCGCCATGATCGCTTTTCTCGTCGTACGCTGGATTGCATTTGCGGTGGTGTTGGTCGTGCTTAAGAAACGGCGAGGAGCAGTTACGAGTCGACCACCGCCGCAGTCGGACGTCATCATTGTAGAGGCGGCCGAAGCGGAGATGATTCTTTCCGCGGATCAGGCCGAGCCGGCGCCGCAAGCGGAGATGCCGGTGGTCGACGGCCCGCCGGAGGTGAATGTCGCACCGGAAGCCGGGGCCGCCCCCGAACCGGCGACGGCCCGCGAGTTGTATGCGGCGGGCAAACTGGAGGAAGCCGCGAAGGCCTATCGCGCAATCCTCGCGGAGCAGCCCGAGTTTTACCCGGCGTTGTTCAACCTGGCTTTAATTCAGTATAAGTTAGACCGGCCCGACGCCGCGGCGGCGTACCTGACGTCGTATCTGGAAAAGTACCCTGCGAGTAAAAAAGGGAAGGCGCTACAAGACCGTTTGTACTCCGTCCATTAATGCGGGCTCCAGGTCTTTCGGGGGAAACGATGCCGAATACCGTACTCATCATTCACGGGGCCAGCAACCTCGCCCGCGACAACATCGCGCGCAAGTGGCCCCCCGTAATCAAGAGCGTCACCGGAGTGGATACGAACGTCCTGGTGCCGGGCATGCCCGCTCCCGAAAGTCCTGATCTATCCGCCTGGCTCGACTTCCTGACCAAGCGGGTAAGCGCGGTCCAAGGCCCGCTGCATCTCGTCGGCCATTCCTTTGGTGGGACCGTGGTTCTGAAGTTTCTCGCGGATTCGAATGCGCCGGTACGGAAAGCCCACATTGCGGCGGCGCCTTTCTGGTGCGGACGTGACCCGGCCTGGAACGTAAGTCCCTTCGCTTTATCACCGGAAGAGCTCGATGTTCTAAAACAGCGTGAGCTATCTTTTTATCACGGGACGGCGGATGACATTGTCCCGTGCTCGCACCTCGACGAATTTCGCGCAGCGCTGCCCGGCGCCCGCTTTCGATCCTATGCAGGTATGAATCACATCGATCCGTCGGAAAATTTTCTGAGAGATCTGAGTACCGACTTCGGCGCGTAGAGCGCGCAGCTTATGCGAAGCTGGATGTATCTTCTACTGATTGTATCGGTCCTGCCCGGACATTGCGGGCCCCGGGACGATCCGTTACCGCATTTCTATATGGATGGAACAAATCCCGATGATGAATCCGTTGGCATCGTCCTGGACCGTCCGGATACTCTCACGTGTTTCGAAAATGCCCTGGACGGCACGGTGCGTGAACAGGTGATCGTGGGCGACGGCCGCTGGTCGCGAGACGGGCTGCGCGTTTTCCTCGATGGCGCACCGGGCTGCCTGGCCTGGTTTCGAAAACTGGACTGCGACTACCGGCGCGAGGGCCGGTTGATTCCGGTGGATGTCCTCGATTGTCGCGACACGCGCGGCCGCAGGTGGCGGTTTTATCGAGACATTGTACGATTGTAGGATGGCCCCGGAACAACAAATCATGGCGCCGGCCGCACGAAACCGAAAGTAAGTCGGAATTCTGGAATGACTCAGCTCCGCCGCCTTTTCAGAATCCCCGTAACGACGCGTAACTCTTCCACGCGAAACGCCCAGGCACAACTGAAGTACACACCGCCGCCGCCCACGACGCCGAGGACCACAGCGACAATCGCCGCAAACCGCGGCGAGGCCTCCGCCCCGAAGAGCCCGGCAAACATTTCCACGAGCGCCGCACCGTTCGCGCTCTCGATAAACAACCGCACCACCACTATAAACACGACGAAGATCAACCACACCGGCACCAATCGTGCAATCGACGCACCCATACGCCGCAAGCTCAAGCGCAGATAGCGGCGGCGCAAAAACGTCATCAACAGGATCGTATTCAATCCCGAGGACAACACCGAGGCCATGGCGATGCCGCTCTGATAGAGCGAGTGCACGACGACCAGGTTGACGCAGAGATTCACCACGGCGACCACGACCATCAACCGCAGCGGCGTGGCCGTGTCCTGGTGCGCAAAAAACGCCGACGTTAACACCCGATTCAGCGAAAAAAACGGAACGCCCCAGCAATAAAACAACAACGCCTGTAACGTAACATCAGTGGAACGTAAGTCCCAGTTGCCGCCGAAGTAGATGAGGTTGATGATGTGCTCGCCCAGGACGAAGAGTCCCAGCCCCGCCGGTACCGTAACGAACAACGCGAAGCCCAATGCCCCTTCCAGTTCCCGACTGTGCTCGTCCCGCCGCCCCGGATCACGCAGTCCGCGCGCCAACGCCGGCAGGATCGCCGTCGACAACGCCACGCCGATGACTCCGGTGGGCAGTTGGATCAAACGCTGGGCAAAGCGCAACGCGGGGATCGCCTCCTGATCGTCCGGAATAAAATAACTCGCGAGCACAATGTCCGTGAGTTGATTCAACTGAAAGATGCCCGCGCCCAACACGGCCGGGGCCATCAGCAGAAAAATTTTCTTTAACGCTGGATCACTGAATGTTAGCCGGAGCTTCGGCGTCCAGCCGTTCGCCAGGTTGTAGCCGACCTGGACGGCCAACTGCGTAAAACCGCCGACGACAACGATGATCGCGAGCAGGCGCGCGTTGTCCGCGGGGGCGTGGGCCTGTAAATCCAGCACGAAGAAGAAGCCGCACAGAAAAATCAAGTTCAGCACGATGGGCGACATGGCCGGCACCGAGAAGTGACTGTGGGTATTCGCCATGCCGGCGAAGATCGCGGTGAGTGACGCCGTCATGATGAACACGAACATCACACTGGCGAGGTCCACGAGCAGCTCGCCCTCCTCCCCGCTGACGTCGGCAACATACGGCAGCACGTACGGAAAAGCGGCGGTCGCGGCGAGCACGAGCAGCAACAAAAAGAAAAACAGAAACGTGAGGATCACCCCGGCGACCCGGCGCGCTTCTTCTTCGGAGCGATCCAGGGCTTCGCTGTACACCGGGATGAACGATTGCGCCAGAATACCGTCCGCCAGCAGATTGCGCAGCATGTTCGGCAGGAGATAGGCGATTTCCCAGGCGGCGGCCACGGCGCCGGTGCCGAAAAACACGGCCTGAAAGTGATCCCGGACGACACCGAGCAATCGGGACGCGATGGTGAACGCGGAGAGTTTGAGGGAATTCCGGGCGGCGCTGCTCACAGTTTCTCGTAAAACGAGATTCCGCCGTCACGTTTGACGTCAAACTCAATCCCGCAGCCCGGGCACATGTGCATGCCGGTTCGATAGACCCGCAAAATGAGTTCGCACTGTTCGCACGTTACGATGCGCGGTTCGGAAAAACCGTGGCCGCCTTCGCCTTCTCGCCTGGCTTCCGACATAGTATCCGCCTCGCCCGTAAATTCACCGGGATCCGCATCGCCGGCGTACTCGTCGAATTCAAGACCGTGTCCCCTTTTGCCGGAGGCCGGCTCCTCGTCCAGGTCCGGCAACGCGGCTTCCCTTTGCGGCTCCGGTTCCGGTTCCGGGGCCGATCTGCGCTCCGGTTCCACCCGGCGTTCCGGTTCCCTTCGCGGCGCTTCGTGCTTCGTTTCCGGTTGCGGAGAAGCGATGGGCGAACGTTCCGCCGGCGAGGGCTCCCCCCGCGGACGTTCGCGACGGAGCTCCGGCTTGCGTTCCGGAATCAAGCGCGAACGGGGCTGCGTCTCGTCGTCGACAACCGTGGCCGTAACCTCCGGATCGCGATCACGATCTTCCGGAAAACTTTCGCGACGGGTCGGCATCTTCTCTTTGCGATGCGGATGGATGCGCGTGCGTAACACTCGCTCGCGTTCGATTTCCAGGGAGTAGTCCGTTTGCGAAATGGCCTGCTTGAGATGCTCCTGCGCGCTCGTCCGATCGGCGAAGGCCGGCAGAATATCGGAGAGGCCGAAGAACTCTAAGAGCATGCTGATCTCATCCGAGGGCTGCACGAGGACCGCGCCGCCGCCCATGCCCTTCAGCCGGCGCGTGAATCGAATCAACGAACCGATGCCCGCGCTGGAGACGTACTCCAGGTGCACGGCCTGTAGAATAAAAAAACGATTTCCGGAACGAATGAGTTCGTCGAAGAACTCGTCAAATTCGCGCGCGCTGAGCGCATCGATGCGCCCGCGCAGATTGATCACCAGGATCCGCGCCTCGAAGGTACGATCTGTAGCTATATCGAGCACCACGTTTTATCATCGGGAAGATCGGCCGAAGCCGGAAGATTATTTCATCTTGCTGCGGGACATGCGATCCAGGGGGATCGCGTCCATGATGCGCTCCGCCGAACGATACGAACGCGCCGTAGCATGATCGCTGTCACCGGCGTACGGCGATGCATCGTACTCCGTCTGCCCGCGGTCATCGATGAAGCCGTCGTCACGGTGCGCCGCCACCACCGGCGGCTCTTCTTCGAGAAAGAGATCGTCCGCGCTTTCTTCGTAGACGACGTCTTCCGATTGCGCGTGCGACGCGTGCGCGGCGAATTCTTCGCCGGGCCCTTCATCGAAAATGGGATCCATCTCCGGCTCCGGAAGTACCGCGGCGCGGCCTCCGGAAGCTCGCGACGGACGACGTGCCGTCTGCACGGGTTCGTGTTTCGGCGCCAGGATGCCCTCGTCGCCCTCGTCCTCTTCGTCAAGCACGGCCCGGCGGGCGGCGGGCGGCGAGCGGCGACGCTGCACTTCCCCGGTATCGCGGAACGTAAGGTTCATGAGAAAGAACATTATGAATGCGATGAAGAAAACGAAACCGGCCACCATCATGAGCGTGTTCACACTGTAATGACGCAGCGCGGTGACGTACTCGTTCATGGTGTTCACGGTGACGAACATATGAACGGCTCCCGCCGGAAGTTCCTGGTCCACCGGAAACACGGCCGCGCCGACATGGTACTCCGTCGTCACCTTCGCGGGAAAGGTCTTCTTGAGCATGGCGCCCAGTTCTTCAGAGAGGCTCCCGACGGCGTGAAAGAGCGGGATGGGTTCGATGTCTTTTTCCTTCAGCACGCGAATGCGCGCGGGGGAGCGCTTCGACAGCGATAAGATACGCTCGAAATCTTCGCCGCCGTACGGATTCTGCGCTTCGTCCGCCAGCAGTGCGACGTTGCTGTGCGCGATGAGCCGGCCCTCGATGTCCGTCATGAAGATCTCGTTGACGACGAAGTCTTCGAAGCGCGACTCCGAAACCTCGACCACGCGGCCCATCACCGACGAGAGTTTCACCGAGGCCTCGCCCTCAAAGCGTTCACCGGCCAACTGCGCAATCGCCAGTCCGACCTCCATGCCCCGGGAGCGCGCCAGATCTTTGGCCTCTTTGAGACCTATGCTGCCCACCGTGAAGAAGACGTAACCGGTGGACGTCAGCAGGGCCGCCGTCACCAGGATCGCCAGGATCATACTGTTTAAAAAACTGCGTGCGATTACGTTCATAGAACTCTCACAATCATGCTTACCGGCACTGTAGTTTATTGTCGGCCGCCGGAGGGAGCATCTGCACAAAGATTGTCCGGGAAAAGGCAGGATTCACGCCTTAGAATTGGTTGTCAGCAGAGTTCAAAGGAGAGACAAGCCAAATGACTCAAAAAAGTCCGGAATTTTGCAGATGTACAGCCGCCAGGAAAGATTTCGAAGCTGGATCCCGCACGGGTTTGACTATCTTACGCCCGCCGGAACCGAAAAACAGCTTCTATTAAAAGATCGCGTGCGCAAGCAGTTCCGCGCCGCCGGTTACGCCGAAATCACTCCGCCGGCCATCGACTTCGCGCCCACCTTTTCCCTGACGGCACGCAGCGACAGCCCCTCCCCGGTTTTTTCCATGCGCGCCGGCGAAGGCGAACTTTTGGCCGTGCGGTCCGATCTTACCGTACAGGTCATCAAGGCCGTGGCCAATCGCCGTCTGGGCGAAGGTTTCCCGGTTCGTTTTTCGTACATCCAGCCGGTCTTCCAGGACCGCCCCTGGGGCTCCGGTCACAAGCGGGAGTTCCTCCAGGCCGGCGTCGAGTTGATCGGCGAGCACGGGGACAACCGCGTGGGCGAACTCCTGGACCTGGCGCGGCGCTGCCTGGAATTCTGTAAGGAGAAACCGCGCATTCTCTACGGCGACGCACGCTTCGTGGGCCGCCTGCTGGAGCTGGCGCCGGAAGCCAGTCGATCGGAATTGTCCCTGGCGTTTTACAACAAAGACAGCGCGAACATCGCCGCCATCTGCAAGGCCCGCGGCGTCGACGCGGAGGTCGCCCGCATTGCCGCCGAGGTTCCGCTGACCTTCGGCGGCCCCGAGGCCATGGAGCGCCTGCTGGACATCTGTCGCCATCGCCCGCGCCTGCTCGAGATTCTGGAAGAAGGCCGCCGGCACGCCGACGTCATCTACGACTTCAGCCTGGTTCGCGAGCTTTCGTACTACACCGGCCCGGTCTTCGAGGCCTATCTCCCCGGCTCAGGCGAACAGATCTTCACCGGCGGCGTGTACGACGACCTCTACGCCGAGTTCGGCGGCGAGCACCGAACCGCCTGCGGCTTTGCGCTGAACCTGTCGATTCTGGTCGACAATGATTTATGAAACTCTGACGGGGGCCGCTGCCGCCGCTAACTGCTGCACAGGATATACTTATGACCGCAAAACTCGTTGTCGGAACTCAGTGGGGCGATGAAGGCAAAGCCAAATTCATCGACTACCTCTCCAGTAAGATCGACTACATCGTACGTTACCAGGGCGGAGCGAACGCCGGCCACACGGTAGAGGTCGGCGGCGAGAAGTACGTCTTTCATCTGATCCCGAGCGGCATCCTGTATCCGGAGACCACCTGCGTCATCGCCAACGGCGTCGTCCTGGATCCGGTGGAATTTCTGAAAGAGGCCGAGTACCTGAACGAACGCGGCATCGACGTTCTTTCGCGCACGCTGCTCTCGGACGCCTGTCACATCGTACTGCCCCTGCATCGCGTCATCGACGGCGCCCGGGAAGAACGCGCCGGGGCCAATCAAATCGGCACGACCAAGCGCGGCATCGGCGTGTGTTACGGCGACAAGGTCATGCGCATCGGTCTGCGCATGGGCGACCTGCTGGACGAGAAACGCCTGGAAAACCGGCTGCGACACCTCCTCGACATTAAGAACCCCGTGTTGAAAGACATCTACGGCAAGGACCAGGTGGAGATGCAGCCCATCTTCGACGAACTGGCGGCATTCGGCGACAGGGTGCGCGGCAGCGTCGTGAACACTTCGGTGGAACTGAATAAGGCCTTAGCTTCCGGTAAATCGGTGTTACTGGAAGGCGCCCAGGGCACCGGCCTCGACATCGACTTCGGCACGTATCCCTACGTCACGTCCTCGAACCCGACGACCGGCGGGGCCCTCGCCGGCAGCGGCATTTCGTTTCAGTACTTAAAAGAAGCCATCGGCATCTGCAAGGCCTACATCTCGCGCGTGGGCGAAGGTCCCTTCCCCACGGAACTGTTCGGCGACGAGGGCGAACGGCTGCGCAAGCTCGGCAACGAATTCGGCGCCACCACCGGCCGGCCCCGGCGTTGCGGCTGGTTCGACACGGAGTTGATTCGTCACGCGGTGCGCGTGAACGGCCTCACCGGCATCGCGCTGACGAAGATCGACATCCTGGCGGACTACGACGAGATTCCGGTGGGCCTTGCCTACCATCGCAACGGCGAAAAACTCGCGGCCTTCCCGACGGACGGCAACTTCGACGGCATCGAGGTGGAGTACGAAACGCATCCGGGCTGGAAATCGGACATCAGCAAGGCCCGCAGCCTCGGCGATCTGCCGAAAAACTGCCGCGCCTACATCGACCGCCTGCAGGAACTCAGCGGCGTGCCGATTCAGTTCATCTCGGTGGGCCCGGGAAGAGAAGATACGATCGTGGTGGAGTGAGCCCGGCCGATTCCGGCGCGGAAGAGAACGCCCGAACTAAATTCTACCTGACCGTAAGTTAGTCTCACGAACGTCACCGGAATTTCATCCGAACGGATAAAACAACAACGCCACCCCGCCCAGAAAGACCGCGCCGAAGTACGGCAGCATGTAGAGGCCGAGTTTCTTGCCGCCGATCGTAAACACGATCAACCACTTGAACACCAGGTTCGAAAGCGAAGCCGTTAAGATCGTACGCGCGGCAGCCCCCGCTTCCACCGCACCGTTCTGCACCAGGCGCGACGTCGATAGCGTAATCGCGTCCACGTCGGTGAGCCCGGAGATCACCGCGACGATGTACATGCCCGCTTCGCCGAAACGATCCTGGGCGAACTCGACGGCCAGCAAGACCACGGCATACAACAGGCCGAATACAAAAGCCGCTTTGAGCTGAGCGGGGTTGTCCATCTCCGGCAGGCCGTCGCCGTCCTGCGTGCGGGCCGCCCCGCGCATACGCAGATAACCGATCAACGCGACGACGGCCGTGAGCGCGAGCATCAACACGAGCGGAGGAGCGACCTCCAGCACGCGCCCCGGAGCCACGACACCGATCTCCACCAGGATGCGCCCGTAGACAACGGCGCCGGCGATCAACACCACGAAGGTGGTGAGGCGCAGGGCCGCCTGCCCGGCTCCGGGCAAAGCCGCGCGGCGAGAGTAACTTACAGTCGTGGCCGTGCTCGAAATCAGTCCGCCCAGAATACCGCCGAGAACGGCGCCGGCCTCGGGACCGACGATCTTATACGTAAGATATCCGCCCAGACTGATGCCGACGATGAACACGACCAATAACCAGATCTCGAACGGATTCCAGACATCGTACGGACCGTAGTTCGCGTTCGGCAGCACCGGCAGAATGACCAGGGCCAGCACGATGAACTGCATGACCGCGAGCAGATCCTTCTCGCCGATGCGGGCGACGAAGTCGTGCAACGGCTTCTTGAACTGGAGCAGCACGGCGGTAACCGCGCCGATGGCAATGCCCGTGACCACGTCCCCGTCGGCCAGATAGACGCCGAGGCCGTAGACCAATAACATCGCGAACTCCGTGGTCAGTCCCGGCGTCCGGCCCCGGCCCTCGCCGGCCTCCGCATCCTCGTCGTGGTGGCGGAAGAAACTCAGCCCGCCAAGGAAGCCCGTGACCAGCAACCCCGCAACGGCAATCCAGACACTGTACTTCGCGGCCAGCATGCCGCACAGGGTTCCCGACAGGGCGATCAGGGCAAAGGTGCGAATGCCGGCCGGGCCGTCGTGACTGCGCTCGCGCTGCATTCCCACGAGCAAGCCGATGCCGAGGGAGATTCCGAGACGGACATAGAGTGAAGCTTCCATACTTCTTTATTCGGCGCGTTCACGAAAGTACTCCCGCGTTTTCACCAGCGCATCTACCAGGCGATCCATTTCCTCGTCCGAGAACGTCGCGTTGACCATGATGCGCAGCGACGGTTGCGCCACGAACCAGACCGGCGTCGCCCAGACTCCGTGCTCGTGAATCATATGCTCCGTGAACTTTTCCGGAAAGACTTCCACCCGCACCGAGATGATGTGACTCGCTCCCGGAAGATCGAAGGCGTTTTCGTTCAGGCGCCGGCGCAGATAGGCCGTGTTGCGATGCAGCCGTTGCACCAGCTCCGGTTCGCGTTGCAGGATTTCGATGCTCTTCTGAGCCGCCGCGGCCTGGGGCGCTCCGAGGGAGGCCGTGCCCGAACTTGTGCGCGCCGTGTCGAGAAGATCGATGAGTTCTTTCGAAAAGCTGCTGATCGCCGCGCCGATGGAGCCCGCGAATTTCGAAAACGTACTCAGGATGACCGGATGCACGCCCTGCTCGTGCACGCTCAGCGGTTCGATGCCGAAGTGATCGTAGACCCCGCCGCCGTGCGGACCAATGGCCCCGCTGGCGTGGGCTTCGTCCACCAGCAAGACCGTGCCCGGATGTTCCTTGAGCACGTCAATGAGGCCGGGCAGATCGCAGACGGCACCGGACATAGAGAACACCGAGTCGGTCATGACAACGACATTCGTCCCGGCATCGGCAAATCGTTTGAGCCGGCTGGCGAGACTCTGCATGTCGTTGTGACGATACGCCTTCACCTGCACCGAATGTTCCTGATTCGGAAAATACTGACCGGCAATGCCGCCGCGGGTATTGAGCGCCGCCGCCTGCAAACAGGAATGATTCTCCTGATCGAGCAAAAAGAGCGTCTTGAGTTTCGTGGGATAGCCCGGCAAACGCATGCTCAAATGCGCAAAGGTATCGGTGAAGGCCTGCAATGCCATCCAGGCGTTTAAGAATAAATGCGTATGCGGGACCTTTTTGAATTCCGAAACGCTGCGCTCCAGTTCGATGTGCGAACTCACGCGGCCGCAGTAGATGCTGCAACTGGAGTTACCGGCACCGAAGCGTTCCGTGGCGGCGATGGCGGCGGCTTT
This sequence comes from Leptonemataceae bacterium, assembly GCA_965227295.1. GTDB lineage: Bacteria > Spirochaetota > Leptospiria > Leptospirales > Leptonemataceae > JANSYA01. The sequence continues at coordinate 4,392,442 of OZ245742.1, forward strand.
AACTTCCGGATGTTGACCGAGGCCGAGCACGTCATTGCTGCAAAAGTTCAAAACGTTCAGGACGTCTTCGGAACCCGGGGCGCGAACGCTCCAGGTATTGCCCCGTTTCGCGAGGACGTCGTAACGTCGGGGATAAAAACCGAGTTCTTTGCCTTTGTTGAGGTACGCCGCGATATGTTGCACGGCGCAGTTTCAAAAGCACTAAGTAAAGATCAAATTATATTTAGAAAAACTTACAACCGGAATGAACATTGTTTCCCGAACTTCACTATCACGTAACGGGAACGTTAGCGGAGCGCCGCCCATAAGAAGTATTCGACGTTGCCCTTCGCCCCGCGCAACTCCGATGCCAGAACCGCGCGCACAACGTATCCCAGTTCCCGCGCGTGTTCGACGACCCCGGCGACGATCTCCGTACGCATTGCCGCATCTTCCAGCACGCCGTCCACCGTCGCCTCCGACGCTTCGAACTGAGGCTTGATCAACAACAGACAGTCCAGGTTAACGACAGATTTTCGAAACTTAACGAGCGCTTCCAGAATCCGGCGAATCGAAATAAAGGAAAGGTCCCCCGCCACGAACCAGCCGCGCGGATCGGCGAGATCGGCGGTGTCGAACCACTCCGCCGTGATGTTGCGCGCGTTGCGTTTTTCCAGCGGCACCACGCGTTCGTCCCGGCGGAGGGCGTAGTCGAGGATGCCGTAGGCCACGTCCACGGCGTAGACCCGCCGCGCCCCGCGTTCGAGCAGGACCTGGGTGAATCCGCCGTGGGACGCCCCGAGGTCCACACACACGCGATCCCGGGGGCCGTGTTCGGAGGCCATGTCGCGCAACTCTTCGGAATCCAGGGCGCCGAGCAATTTGTATGCGCCGCGCCCGGCGTACTCGCGACCGGGTGTCACGCTGATCTGTGCGTCTTCCGCCACGGCAACGTTGGCACGCGATTCCACCGCGCCGTTGACTTTCACCCGACCGGCCAGGATCAACGAGCGCGCGGTGTCGATATCGTATCCGCGGGCCGCGACCAGATCGACCAGGGGACTTTTCTTCAGTGCACTCATTTCTGGCTAGCGGCCGCGTGACCGAGTCGCGAACCGACGTCCGGGTCGAAGGCTGCATTCTTAACAAAACGAAAATCCACAACTCTTAAGGTGCCGTAGCCATATAAACCCCTTAAGTGTTTTGCAACTTACGTTATGTTTCTCACGGCCCACACCACGAACCACAATCCCCGGATCATCACCGCCCCCGCTTTAACACAAAGTCCGGTAGTTCACGGAAGGCAGTTTGCAACTCCCGATCCGCCGGCGCGCCGTCTTTGCCAAGCTGTTCCGCCAGTTGCACAACATCCCCGCGCAGTTTCTCGGCCACCTGTGCGGCGACTTCGGCACCGAACACGGACGGATACGTGAGCTTGCCCCGGCCGGCGTCCTTGCCCGCGGCCTTGCCCATCACGGCGGCGTCCCCGTGCACGTCCAGCAGATCGTCCGAAATCTGAAACAACAAGCCGAGCTTCGCACCGTACTCTTCCCAGCGGGCGCAGGTCGTAGAATCCGCTGCAACGCCGGAAAGAATGACGCCCAGCTCGATGCTCGCGCGGATCAACGCGGCGGTTTTGTTTGTATGAATGCGACTCAGCAACTCCGCGTCGTCCGCGATGCCCTGTACGCTGCCGGTTTTTTCCCGCGCGAGGTCTAACGCCTGGCCGTCCACCATGCGCGCGGCGCCGTCGGAGAGCGCCGACAGCAGACGCCCGGTGACGGCAGGATCTTCGGCTTCGGCGCCGGCCAATCCCACTAACTCAAACGCAAATGAATTTAAGGCGTCGCCGGCCAGGATGGCGGCCCATTCGGAAAACTGCTTGTGGCACGCGGGCCGACCGCGACGCAGGTCGTCGTCGTCCATGGCGGGCAGATCGTCGTGAATCAGCGAGTAGGTGTGAATCGCCTCGACGGCGGCGGCGGCGAAGAAGGCCGCGCGGGTGTGGGTCGGTGAGGCCGGCGGCAGAACAATGCCGGCGGCCCAGAGGCAGAGCGCCGGACGCAGACGTTTGCCCGGCGCGTCGTAGCTATAAATGACGGGATCGGCGACTTCCGCGACCGAACGCTCCCGAATGTACGGGAAGACGTCGGAGCGGAGGAAGTCGTTGAATGCTTCGGCGTAACGAGCGAGGAACCGCTCCGGGCCGCCGGTCATCCCGTCAGTTCCGAATCCTGGAAGTGGAACTTGATTTCCCGCGCGGCGCTCTCGTCGGAGTCCGAGCCGTGCACGGCGTTCGCTTCTTTGCTTTCCGCGTAGAGCTTGCGGATGGTGCCTTCGGCGGCCTGGGCGGGATCGGTGGCGCCGATCATGTCGCGCCATTTTTTCACGGCGCCGGGGGCCGCGAGGGCCGCGACGACCACGGGACCGCCGGTCATGTAATTGCAGAGGTCGTCGTAGAACGGACGTTCGGCGTGCTCTTTGTAGAATTCCTGCGCTTCTTGTTTCGTGAGTTGTTTGTACTTCATGCCGAGGATCGTGAAGCCTTCTTCCTCGATGCGCGTGATGATGTGACCGACGTGCTTGTTCTTCACCGCGTCGGGCTTGATGATGATCAGGGTTTTTTCCATACTAACGCGGCAGAGAATCGGCGCAGCGTACTGAGTCAACGGAAAAGCGCAGAGAAACGAGACTCTTTCGCGCTACGCGCTCCGGAATTGCGCCTGACGGCGCACCCTCCGTGTCCCTCACGCGAAGAGCTCAATAGCCGAGCAATCGCAACAGGCCGCGCGCGCCCTGCCAGTCGAGACGTCGTTCCATCAGCACGATCGCGAGCGGTGACTGCGGGTCCACGCTGATCCACACGATCCGCACAATCGCGAACACAATCAGCGCCACGGCCAGCACGCCCATGGCAAACGCCGTGTGATGTTTGTAACGTTCGAACAGACGCCCCGGCGCGCGCCACACGGCGGTGAGCGTGAAGAACACGGCTCCGAGCGCGCCGAAGAATCCGAGCGGATGGTACATCAACGCATGCCCCGGCTGCAAATGCACGAAGCTGTGCAACGAACGGCTGAGGCCGCAGCCGGGACACGGGAGGCCCGTCATGTTGTAAAAGACACAGATGGAAACGTCGACTGCGCCGAGCGGCAAAAGCAGCGCAACGCCGAGAGCGATGATCGACAGCCACTGCCAGGTCCGCAGTTCCCGCGACGTATCGTCCGCGAAGAGAGGGAGCCCGCGGAGTCGATCAAGGAAGTCCGGCATATGCTAACATGCGCCCGGCACGCCTTAGAAGTTACGATAGCGTTCGCGCAGTTCTTTGTACTTCTTCGGAATGTTCAGGATCATCTCTTCTTCGGCCTCGCTGATCTCGCGCACGACCTTCGCCGGTGAACCCATGGCCACCATGCGCGGCGGGATCTCTTTGCCCGGCGGGAGCAGACTGCCGGCGGCCAGGAACGACATTTCGCCGAGCTTGCAGTCGTCGAGGATCGTCGCGCCGATGCCGACGAAGGCGTAGTCGCTTAATGTACAGCCGTGTACGGTTACGCGATGGCCCAGCGTACAATTGTTGCCGATCTTCAGCGGAAACTTGCCGCCGGTGACGTGCAGCATGGACATGTCCTGGACGTTCGTGTTCTCACCGATCTCGATCCAGTGCACGTCGCCGCGCACCACGCAACCGAACCACACGCCGCTGCCGGCCCCGATCTTTACGTTGCCGATGACCTGCGCGTCCGGGGCCACCCAGACGTCCGGGGCCAGGTCGGGTTTCAGTTCGCCGAGTTCGTGGATCATACCGCCAGTGTACTGCCTAAACGTTGAATCGAAAATACATGATGTCGCCGTCCTGCACGATGTACTCTTTGCCTTCGAGGCGCATCTTGCCGGCGTCTTTGGCCGCGTTCATGGAACCCGCGGCGAGAAAATCTTCGTACGACGTAACCTCCGCGCGAATGAAACCACGCTCAATGTCCGTGTGAATCTCCGACGCGGCTCGCGGTGCCGGCGTGCCGCGCCGCACGGTCCAGGCCCGGGCTTCCTGTTCGCCGGCCGTAAAAAACGTAATGAGGTCGAGCAAATTGTAGGACTCGCGGATCATGCGATTGAGTCCCGGTTCGGCGAGACCGATCGTTTCGAGGTACTCGATCTGTTCGGCCTCGTCCAGCGTGGCGATCTCTTCTTCAATGCGTCCGCAGATGCGTACGACGGGCACTCCGCCCTCGACATCGTTCGCGTACTGCTCGACTTCTTTCGTGAGATCGTTGCCGCCTTCGACGGCGTCCTCGTCGACGTTCGTGACGTAGAGCATGGGCCGCGCCGTGACGAGTTGAAAGCGATGCGTAATCGCGCGCTCTTCATCGTCCAGGTCCAGGCCGCGAATGGGTTTCTCGTCTTCCAGGCGGGCCTTCAGTTTCTCGCCGACCTCGACCTGTTGCTTCGACTCTTTGTCCCCGGAGCGCGCTTTTTTCACGAGCTTTTCCAGCTGACGTTCGAGGGAATCCATGTCCGCCAGGATCAGTTCCAGGTTGATGATGCCGATGTCATCGAGCGGCGAGACCTTGCCGCGCACATGCACGACGTTTTCATCTTCGAAGCAACGGACCACGTGCGCCACGGCCTGGGTCTCGCGAATGTGTGAGAGGAACTGATTGCCCAGGCCCTCGCCCTTGCTCGCGCCCTCCACCAGGCCGGCGATGTCCACGAATTCCGTAAACGTCGGTACCGTGGCCTTCGGTTTGACGATCGCGGAGATCTTATCCAACCGTTCGTCCGGTACATCCACGCGCCCGACGTTCGGTTCAATGGTGCAAAACGGATAGTTCGCCGACTGCGCGCCGGCCTTCGTGATCGCGTTGAAGATGGTGGACTTGCCGACGTTGGGCAGACCCACGATACCACATCTCAGTGCCATCCTGCCGGGATTTCACGCCGGCCGGGGGCGAACAGCGAAATTTCGGCGTGTAGGAGTTCCTACAATGGAGCTCTTCGCGTCAGCGATACGGAGGGTCGCGCCGTAGGCGCGAGTCCGGAGCCGAAGGCGGAGGACCGAAGCGATAGCGGAGCCCGGAGTAGCGCGGTCCCGGCCGCCTGGGCCTGGCGGCCGGGAGACGCCCAAAGAAAAATCATCTCACACTGGTTTTGATCCTTTTTTTGGCGTTCCCCTCGCTGCGCTCGGGTCGCGCTCCTCCGGGCTCCGCTTCGCTGCGGTCTCAGCCGCTTCGCGTCTGAGACTGGCGCTTCGCGCCACCCTGCGGATCGCTAACGCGGAAGAGTTTTGCATCCCGGGTTCTGCTTGACTCATCCCGTTGCGGTCCCGATATCTATTTATAGATGAAAGTGAAATTCTGGGGAGTCCGGGGTTCCATCGGAACGCCGATCAAAGGCGCGGCCGTGCGGGACAAGGTCCGCAAGATTTTGACGTACGCCTCCCCCGGCGACGTCCTCGATGAACCGGCCGTGGACCGTTTCCTCGATTCGCTGCCGTTCTCGCTTCTGCATACCTACGGCGGAAACACGACCTGCCTGGAACTGCGCTCGAAGGACGACGGCATCATCATCGTCGACGCCGGCACCGGCCTGCGGGAACTCGGGAACAAGCTGCTCACGAACGACGGCTTCCTCCAGGGCCGCGGCGAATGCCACATGCTCTTCACCCACTCGCACTGGGACCACATCCAGGGCCTGCCCTTCTTCGGCCCCATCTACATCCCGGGAAACAAGTTCCACATTCACGCGATCTCCGAAGAAATGGAGGACCGGCTCCGTTACCAACAGGACAGCGAACGCCACTTCCCGGTACCCTTTGACGGCCTGCTTTCTTCCAAAGAGTTCATCCAACATGAAGAGAAAGACAACTGGTCCATCGGTGGCGTCAAAATTCGTCAGAAGGCCCTGAAACACCCCGGCACATCGTACTCGTACCGCTTCGAAGAGGACGGCAAGGTCCTGATCTTCGGCACCGACGCGGAGTTCAAACTGGACGACATGGATACCATCGATGAGTACCTCGAGTACTTTCGCGACGCGGATGTACTGATCTTCGATACGCAGTACACTTTCGAAGAACAACTGCAGCGCATCGACTGGGGCCACTCTTCCGCTTCGATTGCGACGGACATCGCACTCAAAGCCCGCGTGAAGAAGCTCGTGCTCTTCCATCACGACCCCTCCTACGACGACGAAAAACTCGACGAGGTCTACCTGCGCGCCGTCCGCTACAAAGAGATGATGGACATGGGTGATACCAGCCTTGAGATCGTGATGGCCTACGAGGGCCTGGAAATCGAACTTTAAGAATCGAGGCCCGCAACCTGCCGGCTGTGGAGTTTTCCGTGTCTTTCGGGCGATATTAGTCCGAGATCGGACAAAAACGCTTGCCTGGATTCCGAAAGAAAGGTATAAGCGGTACTTTTTGCAGTTTCAGCAACGTGGGCGCGTCCCCGCGTGCGTTCCTGAAAAAACTCAAACACAGAAGGTTTCTATAATATGGATGACAAACTGTCAATTGCGGACGTAATTCAGAACGGCATTCAGATCGCTCTGAAAAACTTTGTTCCGCTGCTCGTGAACGCCATTCTCGGCGGTCTCGCTATGATCGTTCCCTACTTGAACGTGGGCGTACTCATCGGCCTGATCACCCTGCCGGCAAAGATGGCAAAAGACGAACCGATCGGCATGACCGAGGTCTTCGATCCCAAGTACCGCAAGTACATGGGTGAGTTCTTTCTGACCTATGCGTTCCTCTTCTTCGGAGTTCTCGTGGCTACACTCTTCATGGTAATCCCGGGCTATGTCCTCGGTATCGCCTGGAGCCTGGCGCTGCTCCTCGTCGTCGACAAAGGCTACGGATCCATCGACGCTCTCAAGAAGTCGAACGACCTCACCTACGGCCACAAGTGGACCATCTTCCTGTCCTACCTGGCCTTCGGCGTCGCCCTCGGCGTCGCCGTCGGTATCCTGCTGGCCCTGGGCCGCATCCCGTACATCGGCTGGATCTTCTACCTGGTGATCCTCGCCATCTACATCGGCGCCGGTCCGATCGTCATGGGCATCAACGCCTACATCTACAAAAAGCTCGCCATCAACGCGTAAGCGAAGACGGACCTCAACACGAAAGCGGCCGCGCAACACCGGCCGCTTTTTTTGTGTACGCTTGCCTGGAAGAAGGTCTACTCCGAGGAACGAGGGACCGAGGTAAAGAATTAGAGTAAGAATTTATTTTTAGAAAGCGATCATGCGCTGATTGCGTTCAGGCTAAGACTACTCTCCTATCTTCACCTCGGTCCCTCGGTCCTCGGAGTCCATCTTCCCACACGAAAAATGACTGGATCACTGCGCCGATTATTGCGCAGTTGCTCCCATGGGAAAACCGTTCGTCATCGCCATCGACCAGGGAACCACGGGCTCGCGCGTGTTTTGTTTCGACGCCCAGGGCAAGGTCCTCTCCAGCGCCTACCGGGAATTCACTCAACACTTTCCGAAACCCGGCTGGGTCGAGCACGATGCGAACGAAATCTGGAACGGCGTCCGCGACCTGTTAAAAGAGGCCATCGACAAAGGCCGCCTCAATGCCGCGGACGCGGCGGGCATCGGCATCACCAACCAGCGCGAGACCGCGGTCATCTGGGACCGGAAAACCGGCGAGCCCATCCACCATGCCATCGTCTGGCAGTGCCGGCGCACCGCGAAGCGCTGCAACGAACTCAAGTCGCAGGGCCACGAAGATCTCGTGCGCAAGAAAACCGGTCTCGTCATCGACGCCTACTTCTCCGGCACGAAGTTCGAATGGTTGCTGAACAACGTGGACGGCGCCCGTGCGCGCGCCGAGAACGGCGAGCTGGCCGCCGGCACCATCGACGCCTGGCTGCTTTTTAAACTTACCGGCAAACACGCCACCGACTACACCAACGCTTCGCGCACAATGCTCTACAACATCGAAACGAAGCAGTGGGACGACGAGCTGTGCAAAATCGTCGGCGTTCCAAAGGGCATCTTACCGGAAGTTAAGGCGTCGCGCTCGCAGTTCGGCACGACACAGGGTGTCGGCACCATTCCCGACGGCACGCCGGTGCTGGCCCTCATCGGCGACCAGCAGGCCGCGCTGTTCGGCCAACTCCGCGTGAACCCGGGCGAGGCCAAGAACACCTACGGTACCGGTTGTTTCCTGTTGTTCAACACGGGTCCGCAGTTCCTGGTCAGCGGTTCGGGACTCATCACCACTCTCGCCTGCGATGCAAAGGGCCAGGTATGTTATTGTCTGGAAGGCGCGGTGTTCATCGGCGGTGCGGTCATCCAATGGCTCCGGGACTTCATGAAGTTTTTCGGCCAGGCCCCGGAGTCCGAAAAGCTCGTGCAAAATCTTTCCGACGAGCACGATGAGGTGGTCTTCGTTCCCGCCTTTGCCGGACTCGGTGCGCCCTACTGGGACCAGGACGCGCGCGGCGCCATCTTCGGCCTTACGCGCGATACGGATCCGGCCCGCATCACCCGCGCCGCGCTTCAGAGCATCGCGTTGCAATCCTACGATCTTGTGCAGGCCATGGAAAAAGACACGGGCAAGAAGATGGATCTGCTCCGCGTCGACGGCGGCGCCACGGCCAACGAATATCTTCTACAATACCAGGCGGACATTCTCAACACGCCGGTGGAACGCCCGGCCAACGTCGATACGACGGCGCTCGGCTCGGCATACCTGGCGGGACTCGAGGCCGGCGTCTGGGGCAGCGTGGACGATCTGCGCAAACTGCAGTCCGGCACATCCCGCTTCGAACCGAAAATGGACGACGCCGGCCGCGACCACGAGATCCGCTACTGGCACAAGGCCGTGGCACGCGTAAAGAACTGGTCGGAGTAGATTTGGAAGAAGATTTTCCTCTCGGTCCCTCGGTAACTCGGTCCTCGGAGTAACAATTCTTTTCCTCGACACCTCCGAACACGATCGTTATCCTCAAACCATGTCTTGCATCGTATCCAGTTCTCTTTTACCGGAGCTCACCCTCATCCTCGTCGCGGGCTTCGCGCTCTACTACGCCATGCGCGCGCTCACACCGCGGCCGCGCGTCGCTCCCGTTGTCTCGCGCCCTACTTCGCAGAATCGCGTTCGATGAGTTCCTGTAGCTCGCCCGCGTTCTCCGCGTATTCAACCGACCCGACCTTGAACACCGGCAGGCCCTCCCCCGCGCCGGACTGCGCCGCCTGAATGCGCATGACCGTGATCTTGCCCTGGGCTCGTGGATACACCGCGCCCGGTCCTTCTTCCTCAATCAGTCGGATGGTATAGCTGTAATCGCGCATGCGCGGTTTTGCGATCAGCGTGCTGATGATGCCCGGCATCCGATGAATGTCGGCTACGAATACGGCCCGGTGGCGATTCAGATAATCGTCCCCCAGGGGCTCGAGCAGTTCGTGCAGGAACTCACTGGCATCCATGTCGGCGGCGAAGAGCAGCGTGCGCGTATCCGGAGGGATCGTCTGCGCGGTGCCGTGCTGATCCGTAAACTCCGGGGCCTCGAACGTGGAACCGGCCTTGAGGACGGGCGAGTTTGCAAGCAACGGCAACGTTAACATGGCCAGCGTCAATGTTAGTGTGAATAATCTTTGCATAATGGTTGTTCCCTCAAATATACGAACTTCTACTCCGGGGGGCCAGGAGTTAATCTTGCTCTTCATCCCCCGCACGCCGGATCGGCAGCGTCACTGTAAACGCGGTCCCCTTGCCGACCTCACTCTCCACCTCGATCTTACCCTGGTGTTTGTCAATGATGCCTTTCACAATGCCCAGACCCAGGCCCGAGCCCTCGCCCTGGTCCTTCGTCGTAAAAAACGGATCCCAGATCTTCGACAGCACATCCTCCGGCATGCCGGGACCGTTGTCGGCCATGATCACCGCGACCGCCTCCGCATCCCGCAGTGTCGCCGGCTTCGTCGCGATCCTCAGCTCCGCCCCGCTTTGTCCTTTCATGGCCTGGAACGCGTTCGTCAAGAGGTTCGTCCAGACCTGATTCATCTCGTCCGGATTGCAGACGACGTTGGGAATATCCGCGAAGTCGCGTTGAATATCCACGGCGTGTTTGTTCACGCTACCGAGAATGATCAGCGTGTTCTCAATGCCTTCGATTAAGTCCGCCTCGCTCATGCCGCCCTGGTCCAGGTGCGAGTAGGATTTCAGCGCCCGCACAATGCGCACGATGTTTCGAATGCCGTCGCGAATGTTGCGCAGATTGCGTGCCGTGTTGCCGGCTTCGCTGGCAAAGCGCAGGACGAACTTCGCGAGATCCTCACCGGACGCATCACCGACAGCGAGCATCTTGCGAAAGGATTGGACGATCTCGGATTCGGCAAAGCGCGCGGGGTCCGGTTCCGCATCGTCGGGGGCCGGATAAAAACCGTTCTCCACGAAGAAGGCGGCCACGTCCCGGGCGGCGGGGAAGCGGTTCTGCTCTAAATATTCACTGAGTTCACGTTTGCGCCGGAACGCGTCCCGCACCCGGGGCGGGTTTTCATCCAACAGACCGCCGCCGACATCTTCCAGGAAACGAAAGATCTGCGTCTCGGCCTCCGGGAATCGTTCCCGGGCCTCGCTTAAGTTCGAGAAAAAGAACTTCAGGTTCTTCGCCAGATTGTCCGCCCCGCCCTGAATCGCCGCGGAGGGCGTGTTGATTTCGTGGGCGATGCCGGCCACCATCACACCGAGCATGGCCATCTTTTCCGATTGCACCAATTGCGACTGGGCGTTTTCCAGTTCCCGCGTTCGTTCTTTGACTTTCTCCTCTAAGTGTTCGAGGATGCCTTCCAGGCGCGCGTACAGGATCGAGTTCGACAGCGCCATCACCGCGAGCTGGCGAATCTCGCCGATGGTATTGCGCACTTCGGGGGAGTCCGGATCCACGCCGGTCTCACCCACGAAGATGATGCCCACCAACGACTGGTTCAACACCAGCGGGATGACGATGTCCGCGCGGGTATCGTCGAAGAAACGTTGCGCATCCTCGGCGATGGATTCGGGTACGTCCGGATGCGAGCGAAAGTAGACACGATCGTCCTCGGTGACGTGCAGCAAGAACGGATCGAAGACCATGAATCGCTCGATGACGTCCCGGCGCGGCGGCCAGATCTGAAACGAACCGACTTCCTCGGACCACAGATAGATGCCGGAATGGGCCGCATGCAGGGCTTCCGTCAAAAATCCCAGCACCAGGCGACAGACCTGATCCGTCGGCCGCAGGCGAATCAAGGCCCCTTTGAGTTCTTCAATGGTCACGCTTTTTCTGATTTACAACCTTCGCCGCGCACGGCAACAAACAAACATATGATCAGACTCGGTCGCATCCTTCTGACGACGGGACTCCTGCTCCTTCTGAGCCAGGCCGCGGCCTGTGTCACCGAGCGCGTGCGGCCGGCCGTCATCATTACCGGCGACCGCGTGGTTCCGCCCCGGGAGTTTCTGGGCCGCTGGGGCAGCGCCGGCCACGGGGAGTTTCACTTTGAAGGTCCGCCGGTTCCGGCGGTGATCTATGTTTCCGCGGTGGTCGTCACTTCGTCGTCGAACGGCACCCGGGCGCGGAGTACCGGTTTCGACATCAAACGCATCGCTCAGTATCCGGACGGGCGCGTGACGTTCTTACTGCAACCCATGAACGGTGGCCCGGCGGAAGAACGCACTTTTCGATTGTACGAGCAGGACGGCGAAGAGTGGCTCGTCGAAGAATACAACGACGCGCAGCGGAAATTTTTTCGCCTGGAAGAATCGGCGCCGTAACATCTAACGACTGGCCCTTAGCCGCAGCATGTCTCGCAAAAAGAACAAACAGTCCGACGCATCCGCCCGAAACAGCAAACACCGGCGCGCCGTGGTGAGCCGCATCTTCGGCGCCTACTACGATCTGTTGCCCCTGCCCGAACTGGAACCGGAACTGCGCGGGCGCCTGCGCGGGCGTCTGCGTCTGGAAGATCGGAGCGAAGACACCTCGTCCCGCCGCCCGGGCGAAGACGCCATGCGCCGTCGGCACCTGCTCATCGTCGGCGACCACGTCGATTACAGCCTCGATGCAAAACAGGAGCACGGCGCTATCGTCGAAGAACTGTGCGAACGCGAAAACGTCGTCTATCGCGCGCAGGGCCACGAGCTGCACAGCCTGGGAGCGAACCTGGATCGAGCGGTGGCGGTCATCAGTCTCGCCCGGCCGGCGCCGCGCTGGGGTTTCCTGGATCGATTTCTCGCGTCGTGCGCCGGTGGCGGCGTGGAGGCGCACATCGTCTTCAGCAAGATCGACGCCGTCGCCGAAGAAGACCTGCCGGACATCGAACGCATGATCGATCTCTATCGGCGCCTGGGCTACGGCGTGTATGTACTGAATCTACTCGCGCCGGAGCAACACAACGGGGAAGTCGCCCGCATCACGGCCATCACGCGCAAAGGGGTGACGATGCTCGCGGGTCAGTCCGGTACCGGAAAGTCCACGCTGCTCAATCTCCTGCTGGGCACCGAGGTCCAGGAGACCGGCGAGGTCAGCGACAGCACCGGCAAGGGCCGGCACACCACGACAAACTCGCGCCTGTTCGTGCATACGAATCGCACGGCGCTGTTCATCGACACGCCGGGCGTGAAGGATTGGGGCGTGCAGCACATCGGTCGAGAAGATTTGCTCGCCGGTTATCCCGAACTGCAACCGGCATTCGAAGACTGCGAGTTCCGCGACTGCCTGCACGAATCCGACTCCCGCGGCTGCGCCGTGCAGGCCGTGTTGCAGAAATCCCGAGAATTCTACCGTGAGTACTACGAGAAGATCGAAGACATCGAGGACGATCCCAACATCGCCGTGCCCGCCCACGAACCGGGCACGGTGCATCCGGAACGTCTCCGTAGCCTCGAAGCCATGATCGATTCGCTGAAATACTCTTTGAAAGTCCGCACGGGAGATTATATCAAAGCCACGGGACGTGTCCGCACCGGCAGGATCCCCGGGAATTGAATTCCCGGGTCGCCGCGGTCGATATTTAAGATGGTGCGCTTTCGAATCTTCACGTATGCCCTCGCCGCCGGAATCGCCGGCGTGCTGTTCCTTGTGCCCGGCCAGGTCTTCGCGGACTGCCCCGACGCCTTTCTGATCAACTCCGGTCGTCTCGACTCCGTGGATCTTTCCGGACGCTGGCGCTACCAGGCCCTGCCCGCGGCTCAGGCGGCCAACCCGGCGCCGGCCCGGCCGGACTTCGGTGACGACGGCTGGGGCCAGACGGCGGTGCCGGGAACCGTCGAAGCCATCATCCCGCGCACGCAGTTTCGCAACAACGACTGGATCGTCTGGTATCGCTGCAACATCACCCTGCAGGGCGCGCCGCCGAAAGGCTACGGCCTCTATCTGGGATTGATGCGCCACGCGGACGCGGTCTACTTCAACGGACGCCGGGTCGGCCAGACCGGCGAGGTCGGCGGCAGCGCCATCGACATTGAAAAGCGACGGCTGTACTCTTTGCCGGCCTCGTTCTGGCAGCAGGGTCAGAACGTCATCGCCGTCCAGCTCCGGGCGGTTACACCGTACGGCGGTTTGTATGATGCGCCGGCGATCGTGGAAGAGCAGTCCGTGCGACGCTCGTTGATCTTGAGCGACGTGCCGAACATCGTCTTCTGTTCCATCTACATCCTGGTGGCGGCCTTCTTCGGGGTCTTCTACGTCTTCTTCTGGCACCAGTTGGAGAACCTGTTCTTCGCGCTGTTCTCGCTCTTCCTGGGCCTCTACAATCTCATCCGCACCGGGCTGCGCTACTGGTTCTTCAGCGACTTCGAGTTTTCCTGGCAGATGGAGCTGTTGCTGCTCTTCACATTGCCCTTTCTGTTCCTGGAATTCCTCACGCACCTGGTAAACGGGCGCCGCGGCGTGGTGCAGAAGATGATCTACGCCGGCTACGCCGTCCTCCTGCTCGCAACACTGGTCTTCGGGCAGAACCCCGACGCCTGGTACCCGCTGGTCTACACGAACCTGGCGTTCCTGGTCGTCGTCATCGTCCTGGTATACGTCATTTTCCGGCGCAACTATGCCGAGCACCGGGACAAGCTGCGCTACCTGCTCATGGGATTTCTGTCGATCATCCCGTTCATGATTCACGACATCCTGGACACCCTGGAACTCATCGAGTCCCCGCGCATCGTGGTCTTCGGATTCGTGATCTTCTTAGGTTTCGCCGCGATGCAGTTATCGAACTCCATCCTGGATTTGTATCGCGACATGAAAGAACAGGAACTGGGTCTGCGGCAGCTCGAAAAATCCAAGGCGCGCTCGATCTTCAACATCTCCACGGAATTCCAGCGCATCCTCCTGGGTTTTCGCGACGGACTGGGCGGCCTCCGCGGCGACGGCGGCAAACGCGCAAAGCCGGCACGCAAGAAGAAGGACGGGCGCAGCGTGCGGGGCGGCGACGGTACGGATCAGCAAATCCGCACGTCCACCATCAACCTGGAAAACCTGGTCAACGACAGCAATCTACTGTACTTACTCGAAGCGGACGAGTACAACGAACGTCGCGTGCGTTTCAGCCTGCGGCGCCTGTGTGAGCAGGTCCTGGAACGCGCCGTCATCGCCACGACACAAACGAAGAAACGCGTGCATGCCGAACTGCCGCCGGAAGAAGAAGAGATCACCGGTGACCCGGACCTCATCGCCACGGCACTCTATCATCTTGTAGAAAACGCCCTGCTCTATTCTCTCGGCAAAGTCGAGGTGGGCGTCGAAAACCGCCGCGGCGAATTGCGTATGATCGTCCGCGACGAGGGTCCCGGCCTGCCCGGCGACCAACAACACGCCGTATTTCAAAAGTTCGTCCGCGGCCCGGACGCGGAGGATTCCGGCATCGCCGGCAGCGGCATCGGCCTGGCCATCGTGGAGCTGATCGCCGGGTACCTGGACGGCAACGTGCGCCTGGAAGGCGGGGCCGGTTTCTTCTCGACCTTCGTATTCAGCGTGCCCCTGGCCGCAGCTCGGGAGGTCGGCGCTTAATGTTCACACAGCTTAGCTTACGTTCCGCAAAAGTCTGCGCCGGCTTGATCCTCGGCCTGCTGCTGACTCCCGTCGGCCTGCTGCACGCGCAGATCCAGGACAACACCTGGCGTTACTCGTTCATCGACGACCCATACAACGCCCTGCCCGAGCAGACCGATGCGAACTGGAAGAGCGTCGAGTTACCGGCCAACCTGGCCTTGCTCGGCGCGCAGCCCGGCCGCGCGGTGTGGCTGCGCAAGTCCGTGTCGCTCAGCCGTTCCTCCGACGGGCGGACCCTGGCCCTGCGCCTGGGCGCCGTCTACGACCACGATCGCGTCTACATAAACGGCGAACTGATCGGCCGGGACGGCACGCGCTCGCTGCCCGTCAACGGCTACGGCCGCCCGCGCATCTATCCCATCCCCGACACCTTGCTCCGCAACGGCGAAAACCTCATCGCGATCCGCATTACGGGGGATTTCGTCAATCACATCGGCATTACAAAAGGACCGGTGAGCATCCAGTTCTTGAACGAAGCGGAGTCCGGGCTGTGGGCGCGGGAACTGCGGCACCTGGTCTTCGCGGCACTCTACATCGCGTCCGGTATATTTTTTCTGATTCTCTTTCAACGCCTGCGCAACCGGCCGGAGTACTTCTGGTTCGGCCTGTTCGCGCTAACGTTCGGCCTGCAACAGTTTCTCGTAAACGAGATCCGCTTTGCGATTCTGGACTGGTTCTTCGTCTATAAATTGTTTGAGCAGCTCACGTACATTGCAATCCCCACCATCTACTTTTACTTTCACGCCGCCTTCTTCCAGGCCGAGCACCTCGAGTTGGGCCGCGGGCGACGACTCAATTTAAAGAGCGTCGGAATGATTTACGTCGCCGTGAACGCGCTGACGGCCCTGGCAATCATCGTCACCATGTCGCCGTTGCTCTGGGACCGCATCATGACGTTCTGGTTCCCGATCAACCTGCCGTTCTTTCTCTACTTCCTGATCTATACGTTCCGCCGGGCCGTGAACGAGGGCGAACGCGATGCCATTATCCTGGCCGTCGGCATCTCGCTCATGCTGCTCTCCACGTTGCAGTACTACGGCGTGGAGCGCGGGTTGATCTCCCCGCCCCACTACTTCACCGCCGGCGTCCTGATGTTCAATCTGACGCTGGCCTTCGCGTTGATCTACCGGCTCATCGAACTTCAACTGGAAGTGGAACAACGCAGCCGGCGCCTGGATTCGGTCAACGTTCTGCGCGACCGCGTCTTTCATTACCTGAACACCTTCGTGCGCAAACCCGTGGAAAACATCAGCAGCCTGTCCGGCAGCCTGCTCGAGCATCGCAGCAACACCGCCGTCGCGGCGAACGGGACGCAGCAATCCTACGTCCGCGATCTCGAGGACGAGCTCGAACAATTGCAAACGAACCTGGACGACATCCTGGAACTCTCACGCCTGGAAGTCATCAGCGAGGCCGAGTACGTCGAGCAGGTGAACTTCCACGATTTTATTACGGCGGTCATTCCGCGCGGCGTCATTACGCATCACATCACGGTGAACCCGAACATCATACTGAACACGTCGCTCGAACTCGTGAACTCGCTGGTGATCCGCCTCATCGACTTCCCGGCCTTTCGTGAGTTTAAACACATCGACTTAATCATCACGTCGGATCTCAAAGGACACGTGCACTTCCGTTTCTTGATGTTCCACAACAACGTGCGCAAGACCCGCCAGCTCTACGAACTGCTTACCGGTCTGAATCCGGAGCGCGGCAGCCTGTGGGTTAAGTGGGCCATTGTGCGTGAAATCATTCGCATTCTCGAAGGGCATCTGGACATCAGCATCATCAATCGTAAGTTTCTGCGCATTGACATTGAACTGGCCGGTGAACTTCCGCAGAGCGGCGAACGTCGCCGTGGCGGCGCGGAACGCATCGCCATCGAAACCGTGGCGTCGTCGCATACGGCCGGGGCCGTGGACGGCGAAGCCCTGACCGAACCGCTGCCCGTCGTGACCGCCGAGGCCCCGCCGCTGCCGAAGCTGCATCCGAACATGACGGTCGGCGAACTCGTGGAATACCTGAAAGCCAGGCTCCGAAGAAGGTGAAGAGTAAATATAAAATCAAGTTAAGTTAGTATGGGCGCGTCGGCGCTACGCGCCGACCGGGCTTTCCAGGGCTCCGCCTTCGGCTGCGGTCCTCCGCTTCGCTCCGGACTTGCGGCTACGCCGCAACCCTTCCAATCCCTCGCGCGAAGAAGAAGAGTCGCGAATTCTCGGTTCGAGCGACCACGAGTCATAGAAAAGACTTGCGTCCACGCCGACGGCAAAGGCATCTACAAATATGGCGAACGCGAAACTGGAAATCAACGGACAGAACTACGAGTTGCCCATCGTCGAAGGGACTGACGGACAACAGGCCCTGGACGTCACCGAACTGAAAGAAAAGACCGGCTTCTTTACCTACGATCCGACGCTCAACAACACCGCGGTCGCCCGCAGCGAAATCACGCGCATCGATTCTAAGAACGGCAAGCTGCTGTATCGCGGCTACGACGTGGAGGACCTGGTGGACCAGTCCACGTTCGTCGAGACCTCGTACCTGTTGTTTAACGGCGAACTGCCCGGCCAGGAAGAGTACAAGAATTACTCGGCCCTGTTAAGCAATCACAGCATGGTGCACGAGTCCATGCGCAACGTCTTCGACGCCTTCCCGGGCAACGCGCACCCCCTCGCCATTCTTGCGACCATGGTCACGGCCCTGTCCAGTTACTATCCGGAGACCTTCGAGGACAACATCCGTATGGGCGTCGACCAACGCACGCGCTTGCTCGCCAAGGTCCGCACGCTCGCCGCCTGGGCCTACAAAAAGTCCATCGGCCATCCGGTCATCTATCCCCGGGACGAGCTGCCGTACTGTCACAACCTTTTGAACATGATGTTCGCCGTTCCGGCGGAGCCGTACACGGTACCCGACGACGACGCCAAGTTACTGAACCAGATCTTCATCCTCTACAGCGATCACGAACAGAACTCGGCCACGTCCACCGTGCGCTTCATCTCCAGTACGAAAGCGAACCTCTTCGTCTGCATCAATGCCGGCATCAGCACGCTCTGGGGGGCGCGGGAAGCCGCTTACACCGTGCACACCATTCCCATGCTGGAAACCATGCACAACAACGGCCTCACCGCGGAGCAGTTCTTCGCCGAGTTCATCAACGGCGAGAAGAAACTCAAGTCCCCGGCTTTCGGTCACCGCAAGTACGCCACCGTCGACCCGCGCGCGGCCATCTCCCGGCGCCTCTTCCACGACTATCTAAAAAACCATCCAAGCGGCCGCGACAATCCGCTCGTGCGCAAGGGCCTGGAAGTCGAAGAGTTCATGCTCGGTCATCCGTTCTTTAAGGAATTCGGGCTGTATCCGAACCTGGATTTTTACTCGGCGCTGTCGTTCATGACCATGGGCATCCCGCGCAGTATGTACAACGTCATGCGCGTCATCGGCAAAATGGCCGGCTGGCTCGCCCACTGGGAAGAGGAACGCCGCATTACGCCGAAGCCCGTGCGCCCGCAGCAAATCTACGCGGGGGTGCCGAACCGGGAATACGTGCCTCTGGAAAAAAGATGACTCCGAGGACCGAGGTATCGAGGAGACTACGACGAGGGCGCTCGTAAGCGCCAGGCACGCAGGCTGAGCATGCATGCCTGGCCAGGAAGCCTCTCACAATACGACCATCCTCCCGAAAAACCTCGGAACCTCGGTCCTCGGAGTCACTTCTTCTTAAGCGCCTTCGACTTCCCGCGCCGCCCCATGAACCAGTCGATGATCGGCTGCAAAAACGGGATGCGCACGCGCAACTTCGCGAGCGCCGTGAACAGCAACGCCGCGGCGGCACCCTCGTCCAACCAACCGATGATCGGCACGGCGTCCGTAAATTCCGGGATGACGATCCACACCGCGCAGAGTACCGCCACGATGATCCACACGATCCGCTGAAACAACGTCAGCGGCACGTCCTCGTCCTGACCGTCGCGGACGATCTCGGGTTCGATGACCTTGCGTTCTTCGATGTCCTGTTTATCCGGCATATGATTCCCCGTCTTCTTCGTCGGTGTACAGGCGCCGGAGCGCCTGCTCGGTTTGTTCAAAGTTGAAGCCCCGGTACTGGAGCGCGGAACGCAGCGACTTTTCCGGATCGTCCTTGCTCGCGGCCCCGCGCTCTTTCTTGCGCAGCGTCACCAGTGCGGCCTCGATCCACTCCTCGCGTTCCACCTCGTCCAGGACCAGATCCACCACGTCGCGCGGAACCGAACGCTGCATAAGATCCTGGCGGATGTACATGGGCCCGTAGCCGTCCAGCATGCGATGTTCGGTGCGATTGCGGGCGAAGCGCTCGTCGTCGATCCAGCCTTCGTCGCTCAGAATCTCGAGCACCGTGTCGAAGTCCTCGGCGAAACAGAGCTGCTTTTTCTTGAGCTGCTCAATCACCTCGCCACTGGACCGATCCCGCGCCGACAGAAACCGGCCGAGCGCCGGCACCACGTCGCGCATGAGCTCGGTGCGTCGTTCATCAAACAAGTTTCCCATAATTACAACTTTGCGGCTCATGCCGATAAAGACCCGTACATCGGCGATTCGTGTACCTTAAGCCGACTTGCGAAAGTGCAGGTTCCACAGATTGTCCTTCGGCCGCGCCTCCCGGACCGTGTAGTCGCCCTCGACGGCAATCGTTTCCAGCCCGGCTTCTTTCGCAAAGGCCTGCACCTCGGCGATCTCATAGTAACGCTGCACGTGCCGCTCGGCCTGCACGATCTGTTCTCCGGCGCGCCGATCCGCCGCACGAAATTCCAGGACCGAGAGCATCTCTTTCGTCCGGCGATCGTAGGAGTTACTCCAGACCAGACGATACGGGCCCAGGCGTGCCACCGTGGTCTTGCCGTCGAAGTTTCCCAGGATGTTGCTCAACGACACGAAGTCTACCGAGTACAGGCCGCCCGGGCTCAGGATGCGCGCGGCTTCCCGGAAGTGACGCCGCAAATCGTCCGGGTTGGTAAGATAGTTCAGACTATCGTGCGTGCAAACCAGAAACGAGCGGCTCCGCTCCCGCAGCGGCATGCGTTCCAGGCGAGAACGATAGAAGCGCACCCCGGGCAGGGCTTCCCGCGCACGATCCAGCATGGCCCCGGAACGGTCCAGGCCCTCCCGGCGCAGTTTCGCGGGGAAATGCCCGAGCAAACTCCCGGTCCCGCAGGCCAGGTCCAGGACCGCCGTCGCCTCCGTGCCGGTGAGCCGGCGATGGGCGCGGCGCAGATAACCGGCCCACTCCCCGTACGGGACGTGCTCCATGTAGCGATCGTAGACCCGGGCGAAGATCTCGTAGTTGTCCGGCTCGCCCGCCGCGGCGGGGGCCGGGGGCGCCAGGCCGGCCTGAACATCGGCGGCGAGAGATTTGCGTTTTTTGCCCGTCATTTATGAGATTTTACTTGTCTTCTACGACTTTAAAGAAGAAAGCTGTAGCTTTTAATGCGACATAATCCGGGATCACATTCACCCCGATTGGGCGGCGCCTTCCTCTATCTGTTCGGAGAATCCGCATGTATCTGTTCTTGATTGCAATCAGTTTTCTGGGCTCCATTGCCTTCAGTCTGTTCCTGCGCCGCATGGAACGGCCGGCGGCCCGGGAGACTCAGCTCAAACGCCTGGCCGAGATGCAGGAAAACCGCCTGGAGAACCTGGCCGGCCGGCATATTCAAAGCATCCAGGACGCCATCCTCGACTACGATCTCCTGCTCCGCCAGTCCCACAGCGTCCGCGAGGAACTGGGCCAGGGCATCGAGGCGTATCGGGAGAGCATGGCCGAGATCCGCAAGGAGCGCGAGCTCATCGACGACATCTCCAACGAACTCGCCGAGATCGCCGGCAGTGCGCGTTCCGTCGGCGATCAGGTGGAGCGCCTGGATCGCGGCCTGGAACGGTTGTCCCTCGCCGAGAACGAAATGGCCGAAATCCACGAACGCCTGGGGGAACTGGGCGCCACGGTGGAAAAACGCGGCCAGGAATCCGAGGCGACCCTGGCGGACGTCATCTCCCGTTTGATTCGCGAGACCGAAGAACGCACGCGCAGCCTCACCGAAAACGCTCGTTCCTCGTTTCAAATCTTACAGGACGAGTACAAAGAACTCGAAACGCGCCTGGACGATCAGTCCCGGGACAGCGAGATCCTGGGCGAACGCGTCGGGGCCATTGCCAATCGCTTCGAAGAAAAGTGGCTCAGCGAAACGAATCGCATCGAAGAGCGCCTGGGTGCGGCGGAGCGTAAGTTTACGGAACGCCTCTCCAGCATGGAAGATGGCCTGGCCGGCATCCGCAACAACGCCGTGGAATCCCTGCAGAGCGAAATCAAACGCATGCGCGACGACCTTGAAGACTTCAACCTCGAAGCCGTCAGCCGCCGGGACGAAATTCTGAACGAGACCCGCCGCATGGCCGAGGGCATGCAGGATCAGGTCAAGGCCTTCCAGGAGAACTACCTCTCCGCGGAGAATCGGCTCATCAAAGACGCCGAGCACTACAATCGTCAGTTGCTGGAGAAACACGAGGCCTTCGAAAATCAGTGGAACGACAGCCAGAATCATCTCCTGCGCACATTCGAAGAACGCGCCGCGGAACTCGAGGAACAGATCGGCGGCCTGCAAAACCAGGAGCACGATCGCCTGTCCGACGAGGCCGCACGCCTGCGCGAAGAGTTCAAGGAACTCGCCGGCGACGCCACCGAACGCATCGACCGCCAGGTCAATCAGGGCCAGGAACGTCTGCGGGAATTCCAGCGCGAAGAAGAACGCGATCTGCAAAACGCTCGCGACGAACTCTCGGGTCTCCGCGACAACCTGAACATGCTCGGCCACGAGATGAAGGCGTCCCTGCGCAGTGAGATGGAACACAGCATCGCCCTCATCAAAGACGCGCGCAAGACCGAAGAAGAACAGTTCACCCGCAGTCGGGCCGAGCTGGAAGGCTTCCGCCAGGAACTGAACGATCGCATTGACCGCGTGGAGGAACAGTTCCGTGAGGTCTCGCGCATCCGCGGGAAGCTCGAAGAGTACGGCGACAAACTCCGCGACGAACTGCAGGAGATCAGCGCGGCCCAGGAAAACTATTTCCGCAAAAAAAGCGAGGAGATGCTCGGCGAACAGAGCGAGGTACTCGCGAATCTCAAAGAGAAATTCCGCCACGAGGTCGAAGGCCGCATCGACGAACTCGAAGGCAACGTCGGTGAAGCCGCGGAACACGTCGAGGATCGCCTGCGCGAGTTCGAGAAGAGTCGCAAGGGTCTCGACGCCGACATCGAACGCTTCCGCAGTGAACTGGACAAACGCCAGGCCGGCCTGCACGGCGAACAGCAAATGCTGCACGAGGAACTGCGCAGCACCGCACGGCACTTCCAGGAAGAACTGGAATCCCAATCCGAAGAACTGCGCGGCGAACAGGAACAAATCCGCGAGCACATGGACACCCTGCTCGCTCGCGCCGAGACGGAACTCGACAAACGCCTGCAACGCGGCTTCGAATCGCGCATGGCCGAGTACGAAGAGAGCGTCAAAGAAATCCAGCGCATCAAGGACCGCGTGGAAGATCACGTGGAGCGCGTGCGCAAAGAAATTCTGGAAGCCCGGGACGGCAGCGTCGAACAACTGGAAAAACGCGCCGCGAAGTTCCTGGACGAGCAGGACGAAAAACTCGCCCGGCTCTCCGAGGACATCGACGAGAAGATCTCCGAACAACTCATGTCTCTCGCCGACCAGGGCCAACTGCAACTGGCCGAACTGGAAAAACGTACGCACAAGACCATCGAGGCTTCGGTGGAACGTCTCGAAGGCGACCTGGAAGCGGCCGGCCGCGAGTTCCATCAACTCCGCGAGGACATTGCCGCGGAAATGCAGCAGGCTCGCGCGCTGAAAGACGAGGTCATCGGTGAGATCGAACGTGACGGTGTCCGTCTGCAGAAGTTCCGCGAACAACTGGAGATGGTGGACACGGCCGAGGACCTGATCAATCGCCTGGACGAAACCCTGGAAGTCCTCACCGGTCGCCTGGACCTGGCGCGCGAGGAAAACGCGAAGCTCGACGAGTACGTGCGCAACTTCGAAGAGGTGCGCGTCAATCGCAAAGAGCTCGAAAGCGAACTGCGCATGCTCGAAGGCCAGCGCGAACGACTGACCCAGGCGGAGCAGTACTTCCACGACGTCGAGAAACAACTGGAAGATCTACACGTGCGGCTGGGCGACATCGACCGGGCGCAGGACGTGGCCGGCAAAATCGAAAAACGCATTACGCAGTTCAACGAGTTCAAAGAGAGCTTCGAGAAGTACTACGCCGAGCTGGGGGACCGTCGCAAGTTCATCGAGAACGCCGTGCGGCACATCGAGAACTCAAAGAACCAGGCCCGGGACGCCGGCGAGACCGCCGAAAAACTCGTACAGAAGGTCGAACGCGCCGAGCTGCGCCAGGATCACATGCAGGAGAACATTCAATCCCTGGAGAGCCGCGCCAATCGCCTGAGCGGCCTCGAGAAAGAGATGCAGCGCGTCGAAGCGCGCTTCGAACAAATGGACGGCCTGCTCATCGATCTCGAAGAAAAACAGAAGCAGATCCACGCCATGGGCAAACGCATCGAGGAGATGCGTGAGAGCGGCGACGACGTTCGCCAGGAACTCGAATCCCTGGTGGGCGAGGCGGACGAGAAGATGGACCGGCTCACCGCGTTCTACCAGACCGTCGACGCCCTGCTGGACGAGGCTGCGCGATTTGACTCGACCGGCGCGGAGTTCTCTGAAAATCTGGCCCCGATTCAGAAAGGACGCGGCAAAGCTGCGAACGGTAAGGCACCGGTACCGGAGCACAAACGCAACGGCATCCTGAGTCTGTATTTGAATCACAAGTGGGACGCGGATCTCATCGCCGAACGCATGAAGATTGATCCGTCCGTCGTGCGGGCCGTGATTTCCAGTCACAGCAAGTAACAGGAAACTGTCGGACATCAAAGTAACGTGGGAATTCTCGAACGCAAAGAACGAGAGAAGGCCGAGCGCCGTCGTTCCATCCTGTCCGCTGCCCGGGAGCTCATCCAGGAAAAGACCTTCGAAGAGATCACCATGGAGGATCTCGCCAAACGCCTGGAGCTGTCCCGGGCCACGCTCTACCTCTACTTTCGCAACAAGAGCGAGATCTACACCACCCTGCTCGTCGAAGGCATGGAAGAACTCGAACAGGGCTACGCAAAGGTTCTGGGCAAGAGCGGCAAAAAACCGCTGGAGAAACTTACCGGTTTCGCCCTGGTCTTCTTTGAGTTCTACAATAAGAACCACCAGTTCTTTGACCTCATCGTCACCAAACGCCACGAATTGCGCAAGGAGATCGGCGACGAAGTCCTCCAGGAACTGGAGCGCGCCGGCGAGAACGTCATTCGGCCGCTGGTAAACGTCTATGCCGAGGGCGTGGAGGCCGGCGAGTTCCCGGAGTTTCCGCCGGAAAAAATGGCCTGGATGATGCGCGCCATCGCCATCGGTTTCGCCGTGGGCATTCGGGAAGGAAAGATCAAAATGCCCGAGGATCTCCAGATCGCGCAACACCTGCTCCTCTACGGCCTGCACGGGCACAAGCACAAGTAAACCGCGCCACGACTCAGCGCTTCCTGCATGCAGTACTCCATCGGTCAGATCATCCGTCACCGTCGCTACGGCTACCGCGGCGTCGTCTTCGGCCGCGATCATACGTTCCAGCACGACGAGGCCTGGTACTGGAGCAACCGCACGCAACCGAATCGCGACCAGCCGTGGTATCACGTCCTGGTCGACGGCGCTTCGCACACTACCTACGTTGCCGAAGAAAACCTGGACGTGGACTCCGAGGACGAACCCGTGGATCATCCGCTCATCCGCCGCTTTTTTGCGGGCCGGCATGCGGGTATGTACTACGCGAACTCACTCAACTGAGACGGCTGCCGGCACCAGCTGTACCCAAAAAAGTGTTAATGTACACTGGCCGCTACTTACGCCACGACTCGGGGCGTGCTCGAACGAATAAAACTTTCCGGTAATTCAAGAGCTGCGGTTCACGGCGTTTGTCGTGCGAATCATAAGGTAAGTTGTGAAATATTGCAGGGGTTGATTTGGCTACGGCTTTGCGGGAGTTGTGGATTTTCGTTTTGATAAGAACACTGAGTTCGACCCGGACGCTGGTTGTGCGCTTCGGCTATCGCGACGTTTCTTGCGACGAAGACGCCGTTCCGGTGCGCCCTACCACGTCCCCCGGCATAACCTCCGTTCATCTGCTGGAACCAGCTGTACCCAAAAAAGGGTTAATGTACACTGGCCGCTACTTACGCCACGACTCGGGGCGTGCTCGAACGAATAAAACTTTCCGGTAGAGCAAGAGCTGCGGTTCGCTGCGTTGACCGGAATGAATATGAAGTATGTTGCAGCATAGTGAAGGGGATCTTTTGGCTACGGCGAAGCGGGAGTTGTGGATTTTCGTTTTGATAAGAACGCTGCGTTCGACCCGGACGTCGGTTTGTGACTCAGCAACTGTAGCGTCTATTGCGAAGAAGACGCCGTTCCGGTGCGCCGTACCACATTCCCCGGCATGACCTCCGTGGTCGCCTGGAACCAGCTGTACCCAAAAAAGTGTTAATCCAAACTGGCCTCAACTTACACCACGATTCGTGGCGTGATCGAACGAACCCCGTTGGAAATCGCGACACTCATTTCCAACGCTGAACGCAAGCCCCTCTACAATCTCATCAGCAATCCGTCGCTCTCTCATCCGATGTACCAATCGATCCAAAAGACCGATGGCTGCGCCGCCCGGGACCCCTGACGCCATGTCATAAAATTTCCCCGCGCCGCCCATTTTTATTGACACCGCGTCAGTGACGTGCTGTCACTGACGTAGCGTCAGAATGTAGGAACTCCTACACATGGCGCGGGAGACCCGCATGGCCGCCAGAACCCAATACGCCCGCACTCAATCCCCCCGGCAGTGCCGGAGCCTCAGCCCGCTCCCCGCCACAACCTACGACGTCGTGATCATCGGCGGGGGTATCACCGGGGCCTGGACGCTCTGGGACGCCACGCTGCGGGGGCTCAAGGCCCTGCTGGTCGAGCGGAACGACTACGCCTCGGGCACCACCCAGGCCACATCGAAGCTCATTCACGGCGGCCTGCGCTACCTCAAGAACGGTGAGATCGGACTGGTCCGGGAGTCCCTGCGCGAGCGGCGGACGCTGGCCCGGCTGGCCCCCCACGCGCTCCGGCCGGAGGCCTTTCTGTTTCCCATCTACCGCAACCGGGGCATCGGCCGCTTCAAGATGGGCGCGGCCCTCACGATCTACGACATCCTGGGCTACGACCGCAACCGCGGCGTCGACGCCGAGCACCAGCTCCCCGCCGCCCGCCATCTTTCACGCACGGAGACCCTGGCCGAGGAATCGGGTCTGGACTTCCGTGATCTCAAAGGCTCGTTCGTGTACTACGACTACGCCAACCTGAATCCGGAGCGCCTCTGCGTGGAGATCATCAGCGCCGCCCGGGAACGCGGTGCCAGGGTACGCAACTATGTAGAAGCCGGGCGCATCGAACGCCAGGCCGACGAAAGCTATGCCGTGGAAATCAACGATCGACTCAGCGGTGAGACAGCTACCGTCCGCGGTCGCACGGTGGTGAACGCCGGCGGTCCCTGGGCCGACTACCTGGATCGCCGCCTCACCGGCCGCCTGGACTATCAACACAAGACAATCATTCGTTCGAAGGGCATTCACCTGGTCACGCGGCGCTTTGTGCATGACAAAACCGTCGTCCTCATGAAAGAGGACAACACGCATCTGTTCGTCATCCCCTGGCGCGGCAAGGCGCTCATCGGCACCACGGACACGCGCTACGACCGTCATCCCGACGACTTCGCCGTCACCACCGAAGACGCACAGTCCGTGCTCGCGGACGTGAACCGGCTCTTCCCGGACGCCGATCTCGCGCTCCACGACATCGAGTATTTTTACGGCGGCCTCCGCCCGCTCGTGGACGACGGCGGTTCTTCCTACGACGCATCCCGGCGCACCGAGATCGTCCACCACGATGAGAACGGGCACGCCGGTTTCTTCACGGCCCTCGGCGGTAAATATACGACCAGCCGACATTTAGCCGAACAGCTCCTGGATCGCATCTGCGAGTACCTGCCGGGTTCCTTCTCAGCCTGCACCACGGAACACACGCCCCTCCCCGGCGGCGACTTCGCGTCACTCACCGAACTTAGCGAAGATCTTGGCCGGCGATATCCGAACGTGGCGCATCGCAAGTTGCGCATTCTGGCCGGGCGTTACGGCAACGAGGCGTTTCGCATTCTGGAACGTGCCGATTCCTCCGGCGAGGTCTGGAAACTCGACAACGGGGAGCTCTACTATCCCGAAGAGATCGACTACCTGGTGGAGCATCACGAAGTGGAAAACATCGGCGATCTTTTGTTCCGTCGCTCCGGCATGGGCACGGTGGGCAGGCTGCCGGAGACCGTGGAACGCAGCCTGGTCCAGCGCCTGGGCCGTCTGCGTGGTTGGAGCAAACCCGAGCAGGCCGCCGTCCGGCGCAAGTTGCGGAAACGGTACGAGTTGCAGTGAATCAAGAGCCGCGGCTTCCGGCGTCGACCGTGAGCAACAAACGTAAGTTGTACCGGGCGTCGGTTAGCAACTCAACCCCCGCAACGAGTTCCGAGACTCAACCCCTTGCAATCGTGCCACACACCGCCGTGGCAGTTCAGCCGGCATTGGCCTTTCTGACAGCGACCGTGGTAGAAGTCCCATTCTTCGCAGACGCTGCGTCCGGAAAACACGCACATGCCGCGCTGCCCGCTCGCATCTTCGACGATAACCAGCCGACCGCCGGATTCGGCGCAGTGCACCGAGGCGGGATTCGGCATCTGCGCCTGGCGGGCGTCGCTGTCATTGCAACCGGCAAAAACAAAAAACAAAAGAACGGTCGCCAGGACCTGGTAACTGAACTTTAGCATACCTTAAGCACCACCGCCTACATCTGGCATTTGCTGACGTCGACGTCGCGCCAGGCCCAGAAGATGAGGCCCTGGGTAATCTCGTTCTCCACTTCCAGCAGCGTAAACTTCTTCACGTCCGGCTTGAGGCGCTCGAAAACCCAACGAAACTTCATGTCCTTCTTTGAACTGAACTTACCCGAGGAGCAACCCGGAATTCCCGAAAACGAAGTCATGCGATAGCGCCGCCCCTTTTGATCCCGGAGCAACGTGCCCCCGGGATGCGTGCATGTCGAATCCAGATTACGCGTGCGAAAATAGAATATGGAGCGATTCCCACGATTGCAGATTTGCGTGAGCGTAACCTTGCCCGGGCCCGAAAGGTACGAAACGCCGACGTGACAGCACGGGCGCTCCTCTTCTTTTTTCTCCGGCGGCTTCGGATTCGTAATCGTGGCGGACAGTGACCCGGGCGACAGCCAGTCCGAGGACACCCCGGACGCACCGAACCAGGCCGGCACGGCGGCGAGGCCCAGAAGCACGGCAATGAATCCCGGGACCAGTTTCCGGATCATGGCGATTCGACGGCCTCCGTCGGGCGAAAGATCGCGATATTTGCCGGCCCCTCGTGGATGCGAATCTCCAGAACGCGGCCTTCGTTCGCCCGGACCGTATCGCGCAGGCCGGCGTAGAACCAGCGGGCGATGTTCTCGGACGTGGGGTTCACGCCCTGAAACTCGGAGAGATCGTTAATGCAGATGTGCTCAATCCGTTCGATGAGCCGGTCCAGGCGCTGCCGGGCATCCAGAAAATCGTAGCTGATGCCGTCGGCGCGCGTCCCCCCGCTGGCGTGCGCCAGGAAAACCTCCACCAGCCAGGAATGGCCGTGGACCGGCTCGTCCCGGCCGTCGGGGAAGTAATTGTAGAGGTAGTGCGAGGACTCGAACCGTCCCTCAATGCGCACCATAAAACGCCCGGGGAGATCGAAGAAGCCGGAGACGTCAGCCGCCAGCTCCGGATGGGCGTCGAGTTCCATGTTCATATACGATGAAAAAGTCCGGCCGCTCGCCGATGGCAAGTCCAGAATTTGTGTATGATTTTGCCTTGACGCGGGCAGGAAATGCGCTTTCTCTGAAATCGTAGATTCAACCGTCGCAGGTTTCCCGCTCCGGCTCATTATTCCGGAGGGCGATTTTTCGAAACCACGGACGGCCGGAGAATTCCAAATGTCCGAAGTGCAAACCGAAACAAAAACATCCGAAAAGAAATTCGAGCCCGGCATGACCGTCGGCGAAGCCATGAAGCTGCACCCGGAAGCCGCCCTCGTTTTTTCCAGCTATCACCTGGGCGGCTGCTCACACTGCTCCATCAACGAAATGGAAACCATTGAGCAGGTCTGCATGGGCTACGGCGTACCCATCGATCAACTGATCGACAGCCTCAATAACCTGCTGGATGATTGAAACGAATTTCTAGCGGCGCTGCCGAAACCGGGGCCGCTGTTCAGGACCGGCCTTCCGTGCCGAGATCCTCCATCAACTGGTCCATCAATCGAATCCCCCACCCCGTAGCGCCCTTGCCCTGAGACCCGGATGGTTTGCCACGCCAGGCCGTTCCCGCAATGTCCACGTGCGCCCAGGGAATCTTAGCATCCACGAACTTCGAAAGAAAACGCATGGCCGTGACGGTCCCCGCCGGACGACCGCCGATGTTGCGCACATCCGCCGTGTCGGATTTCAACGGCGCCGTATAGGTGTCCCAGTGCGGCAGGCGCCACACCCGATCCAGTGAACGGCGGGACGCGGCTGAGATGCGCGCGTAGAGATCTTCCGACGCCGTCATCACTCCACCGGCCTCGTGGCCCAGGGCTATAATCGCGGCGCCCGTGAGCGTCGCAAAATCCATGATACACAGCGGATCATACGTCTCGCAGGCGTACGACAACACATCGCCGAGGACCAGACGTCCTTCGGCATCAGTGTTCTGAACTTCCACGGTGAGTCCATTGTAAGCCGTGTAAACGTCGCCGGGTTTAATAGCCCGGCCGTCCGGCATATTCTCCGCCACGCCGATCAGACCAACCACCTCAATGGGCAGCTTGCGCGCGGCGGCCAGGGCCACGGCGTGCACAACCAGGGCGGAACCGCACATATCAAACTTCATCTCGTGCATCTCACCGGACGGTTTGATCGAGATGCCGCCGGTATCGAAGGTAATGCCTTTGCCCACGAGCACCAGCGGTCGCGCGGAAGCGCTCTTCACGTTCTTCGGCGGTTTGTACTCGAGGGCGATCATGCGCGGGGGAATCTCAGAGCCCTGGCCGACGGCCAGAATGCCGCCGCAGCCGAGTTTCTCCAGGGCCGGAGCGTTCCAGACCTGGATCTTCAGACCGTACTGTTTGGCCAGTTGCCGCGCATAAGTTTCGTAGTTCGCCGGATGCAGGTAGTTACCCGGCAGGGATGCAATGTAGCGCGCACCGTTCAGCAGTTCGGCAACGGCCCGACCGCGCTCGACGGCCGCGCTGAGCTTCTTGTTGTTGCCGGCGTGAAAGGCGACGTCGGTGATCTTGTTCTTCGTTGCGTCGTCCTTCTTCTGATCCTTCTTCGATTTGAGAACGTGCATGGACTCCGCGCCGATCTCCAGACACACGGCCATCTGTTGGACCAGGTCCTCTACGGTGTACGGGCCGGAGTAATCCGGAATGCCGTCGTCAGCCTCATCGTCCGCGGACTTGTTGCCCGCCTTCGACACGGCCTTCTTCTTCGAGGAAGAGGCGCCCTGTGCCGCCGTCTTTGCTCGCGGTTTCTTCTTAAAATCCAGGGCCAGGGCCGGCCCGTCATCCCGCGCGGCGTAATCGTCGATGGCCGCAGAGAGATCGTCCGGGATGACAACCTCCACAATAATGTTCTGAAAGCGCGCCAGGCGTTCGCCCAACGCCCGGAAAAGCGCCGCGCAGTTCTCCGGATGAAAACGCCCGCGCTTGCCCAGCCCGCCGAAGAGCACATTGTGTTCGGCGATGTGCAGCAGTTGATGGTCGCCGCCCTTGAATCCGCCGATCCCCCGATGGGTTTCCAGGATTTTCTTCACCGCCCCGGCGTCGCCATCGGGGAGCAGCGCGGCCATAGCATCCACGTCCTGTTCCCGAAAGACCGGAATCACGCGAATGAGGTGTTTCTTTTTATCTGCTGCGGCCTGACCGGCCTTAAACTTAAACTTTGCTGCGGGGGATACTAATTCCATAGTTTCTATTTCTTCAGAGCCTTGATGTCGGCGACGATCTCATCCACGTGGCCGTCGACCTTTACTTTTTCGTAAACGATTCGGACTTTCAACTTCTCGTCCAGGACAAACGTAGAACGGACGACGCCCATAAAGGTCTTGCCGTACATTTTCTTTTCACCGTAGACGCCGAAGAACTCGACGACCTCGTGGGACTCGTCCGCGATGAGCGGGAAGTTGAGGCCCTGCTTCTCCGCGAACTTCTGATGGGACTTCACCGAATCCACAGAGACGCCGACGACGCCGTAACCCATGCGCTTGAGCTTCGTATGATTGTCGCGAAAACTGCACGCCTCTTTCGTACATCCCGGCGTGCTGTCTTTCGGATAAAAATAGACGATCAATCCCTGCTTGCCGGCGAACTCGCTCAACTTTTTCGCGCTGCCGTCCGTGACGGTGACTTTGAAATCTTTGACCTTCTTGCCTGCTTCAATCATATATTCTAATAATAATGGCCGCCGCCGGCGGGACAAATCTTTTCGATCCTCCCGGCATATTTCCGGCCGTTTTCCCGTGCCGCGCGGGAAAAATCCAGGCGACAGCGCAGGGACGCCTCGCTTCGTTACCAGAGAGGGCTCCGCGCGTCTCAACGAGACCGAACGCGGTAAATCTGAGAAGGAACAATCCATGAGCGACGAACTAACGAGCAAAATCCATAACGTGGTGATCATCGGCAGTGGACCGGCCGGGCACACGGCGGCCATCTATGCGGCCCGGGCGAATCTCGCTCCGATCATGTTCGAAGGTTTCATGGCGGGCGGCGTGGCCGCGGGCGGCCAACTGACCACAACCACCGATGTGGAAAACTATCCCGGCTTTCCCGAGGGCATCAGCGGCCCGGAAATGATGGATCTGTTTCGCAAACAATCGCAGCGCTTCGGCACGCAGATCTTTACCGAGACAATTTCGAAAGTCGATCTTTCCGGGCGACCGTTTCGACTGTGGCGCGAAGGCCTGGAAGACCAGGAACCGGTACGTGCGCATTCTGTGATTATCGCCACCGGGGCGACGGCAAAGCGATTGAACCTGCCCGGCGAAGACGCTTACTGGCAAAAGGGCATCTCGGCCTGCGCGGTCTGTGACGGTGCCCTGCCCCTGTTTCGTGACGCTCCGCTCGCCGTCATCGGCGGCGGCGATTCCGCGGCGGAGGAATCCACGTACCTCACGAAGTACGGTTCGAAGGTCTATCTCATCCACCGCCGCGACGAACTGCGTGCATCCCAGATCATGCGGGACCGGGTGTTGCAGAATCCGAAGATCGAAGTACTGTGGGATACGCAAACCCTGGAGGCCGGCGGCGACGACAGGCAGCTCAAGCAGATCAAAATCAAAAACGTAAAGAACGGCGAGACCCGGGAACTCCCGGTGAACGGGTTGTTCTATGCCATCGGCCATAAGCCGAACACGGATCCCTTCGTCGGTCAGTTGAATCTCGACGAGGACGGCTACATCATCGTCAAACCGGGGACGACGCAAACGAACATAGAAGGCGTCTTTGCCGCCGGTGATGTTCAGGACAAGAAATACCGCCAGGCAATCACCGCGGCCGGTAGCGGATGCATGGCCGCCCTCGACGCGGAACACTGGCTGGTGGCGCAGAACCTCAATTAAACTCGCGCATACCGAACGAGGCCGCGGCACCGGATTCGCCTAAACAAAGTCCGGGTTGTTTGCGGCCTCGCCCACGTTTTATCCACCACAAAACGTTCTCCGCTTTTACGGTACGCTTGCCGTACCGTAACGATCCCGGTGTACTTACCGCTCGCCGCGCTCATGTGACATAATGCTCGTGAGTTCCCGGCGCATAAAAAGAGACATAATCACTCACTGAATTCGTACATCGCATGAACTCAAATTCGACATCCGCGGCCCTCGCGGTACAGGACGATGCGCCCCGACAGAACTGGTCGCACATCAAGCAACAACTCAGCGCACGCATGCCCGAGGCGCTCTTCCGCACGTTCATTGAACCCCTGCGCCCGACCGACGAAGACGACTCACGGCTCGTGCTGATCGCTCCGTCCGCCGGCTTGAAGCGTCACGTCGAGGTCCGTTACCTGCATCTCATCGAAGAGTGCCTGCGTGATACTCCGCTCGCCGATCGCATTGACATTCGCACGCCGGAAGAAGGGGATCAGCCGATCACCGCCCGTGCTCAGGCATCGCTGCGCTCCGGTCCCTTTCACGAAAGTGAAACGGAAACGAACGCCGTGCGCCCCACACTGCCGGATGCGAAACCGCCCAGCTTTCATTTGCCGGGCCACTATCCGGCCGGCTGCAATCGCCGGGAACTGGATCTGCTCTGGCGCGGCGAACCACGCTCCGGCGTGTTCACGATCTACGGCCTGCCCGGTTCGGGAAAGACCTCCGTGGTCCGGGCCCTGGTCGAGGATCGACTGAGCCGTGGTATGAAAGCACGCTACATGACCGCCGAGGATTTCCTGACCGAATTCAGCCTCAGTTGCCGCAAGCAAGACAGCCTCACCTGGCGCGGTGAGATTCGCTCCCACGAACTCTTAATCATCGACGATTTTCAGTTTATCAAACCCCAGGCAATTCGTTCGCAGGAAGAACTCCAGTACATCGCCGATGAGTTCCTGGAACAGGGACGACTCCTGGTCCTCTGCCTGGACCGCCGCCCCGATCACGGCGGGGAAGGCAGCGGTCTCAGTCCCGGTCTGGAATCTCGCATCCGCTCCGGACATCGCCTGGAGCTGGCCTATCCGGAGCAGGCTCAACGCGAGCAGATCCTCCGCGACGCCGCGGGCGAGACCGGTCTCACGGACGAGCAACTCGCCTATCTCGCGGGCCGCATCCAGCGGGATATGCGCCGCCTGAAAGCCGCGGCACGGCGTCTCCGGCACGGCGTCTCCATGAAAGGCGGCGGCCCGGGCCTGGCCTGGGATAACGCGGAACTGGACCAACTGTGCCAGGATCTCTACACCAAACGCCCGCGAGTGGACCCGGATCGCCTCCTCCAGGCCGTGGCCGATTTCTTCCAGCTACAGACCGACGCCATCCGCGGTCCGTCCCGGGATAAAAAACATGCCCTCGCCCGGCACCTCACGGCCTATCTTTGCATTGAATATCTTCAAATGAATCTGAAAGACACGGCCACGCTGATCGGTCGGCGGGAGCACGGGACGGTCAGCCATGCTTGCAAAAAGATTACCGGGCTACTGGAACGGGACCTCTTCTTCCACGGCCAGGTACGCGAGTTGATCGGACGGCTCTTCGCCGATTCCTGAAGCGCGACAAACGGCAAAAAACGTCCCGCCGGAGGGAAATTCCGTCGAATTTCGGCCCGGATGGGCCATAATTTTTTGCCGGGATATTTACCCGGAGGGCCGAAATTCCGTCATACTATATGTATGGAACATAATCGCCCTGCCCTCTTTTACTTTCAGACCCGCGCCCTTTCCGCGCTCTTCGGTGGCCTGCTTTTTTTTCACGCCGGCGCTTCCACGATCGCCAGCCAGCCCACGCCGCCGCGCCAGGTTCCGGCCGACGCACAGTTCGTATCCAACGGCAAGGTCTGGGTCCTCGAGAAAGACAATCGGCAGATCGTTTGGTACCAGGACGGTACGAAGAAGGCCGAGGGGGAGTACCGCCAGGGGCAGCGTGAGGGCGAGTGGGTTTTCTGGTTTCCCAACGGCAACAAGAAGGGCGAAGGCAAATTCGAAGCCAATCTCAAAGAAGGCCCCTGGAAGCTCTATCGCAAGGGCGGCACGGTCTATGCCCAGGGCGAGTACAAACGCAACCGCCGCGAAGGTGTCTGGGAGTTCCTCTACGGCAACGGCAAGCTGGAGGCGAAGGGGCCGTACAAGGACGGGCAGAAACACGGCGAATGGGTGAACTACTACCAGGACGGTCAGGTCTTCTGGAAAGGCGCCTACAAGAACGACGACGCCGACGGCCGCTGGACCTACTACTTCGCCAACGGCAAACCGTACCAGCAGGGTAACTTCAAGAACGATCTACGCGTGGGCGAGTGGACCGTATGCAT
The DNA here is from genome assembly GCA_965227295.1 of Leptonemataceae bacterium. Lineage (GTDB taxonomy): Bacteria > Spirochaetota > Leptospiria > Leptospirales > Leptonemataceae > JANSYA01. The sequence continues at coordinate 4,427,719 of OZ245742.1, forward strand.
CCAGCCCGGCGGCCCCTGCGCGAAACAGAACTATCGCAGCGGCGAGACGCCCCGGACCATGCGCATTGATCCCGGTAGCGTCAGCGGGGATTCGAAGCGCCGTCCCACAGATACGAACGATCCCGGAGCCGTCCTCGATTCCCTGGACAGCGGCCCGGTGCCCGACGAGGTCCCGCCTTCCGTACGCAAGGGCTGGCAGGAATAAGCCTTACTTCAGGTACTTTATTTCCCACGGGCGGCAGGCATAGGTTCGCACGGGCCGGCCGTCGTCCTCGAACTTCAGGATCTGCACAAACTGTTCGCCTTTCTTCAAGCACGCCCCGCATAGAAACGGCCGGGGCGTGAGTTCACAAAAACGGGCGTCGTAGATTTCGTAGGGGCGAACCACGGGCGCGGCGAAGACCAACACCGGCAGGCCGAGCAAGGCAAGCCCCGCGCACAACGGAAAGCTGATTCGCCGGAGCAAAACGCGCTGTTTTTGTTTGCAGTCATGCCCGCTCCGCCGTACAGGTTTTACGGCATGGATTTCCCCGACTTTCCTCATGTGAACATTCTCGACGCGGATCAGTTTTCTCGTAAGGACTTAGAGACCATCCTGGACTATTCGGCCCGCCTGGAACGGCTCCAGAGTTCCGGCGGGGCCTTCGGCCTCCTGGAAGGCCGGGTGCTGGCCTCACTGTTCTTCGAGTCCTCCACACGCACGCGACTCAGCTTCGAGACGGCCATGAACCGCCTCGGCGGCCGGGTCATCTCTACGGTGGGTTTTCAGTTTTCTTCGATCAGCAAAGGCGAGACACTCTACGACACCATGAAAATGATCGAAGCCTACTCGGACATTGCAGTCATCCGCCATCCGGTGGAAGGCTCCAGCCGCATCGCCTCGGCCGCGGTGGATATTCCGGTCATTAACGCCGGTGACGGCAGCGGTCAGCATCCGACCCAGGCCCTTCTCGATCTTTATACGATTTTCAAAGAGCGCGGCGGTGTAGACGGCCTGCGCGTGGCGTTCATCGGGGATTTGAAGTTCGGCCGCACGATTCACAGCCTCATCAAACTCCTGTACAACTATGACGTGGAACTGGTACTCATCTCCCCCGTGGACCTGGCCATTCCCGAGGCCTACCGGCGAGAGATGCGCAAGAACGATGTGGACTTCGACGAGACCGAGGATCTCAAAGCGATCTGGGACTGCGACGTAGCGTACGTCACGCGCATTCAGGAAGAACGGTTCGTCGATCGCTCGGAGTATGAACGCCTGAAAAATAGCTACGTGGTAAATCGGGCCTTCGTGCAGGCCTCCCGGAAAGATACATTGATTATGCATCCCCTGCCCCGGGTCAACGAACTGAGCACCGACGTGGACGATCTGCCCAATGCCGCCTACTTTCGCATGGCCGGCAACGGTGTCATCGTGCGCATGGCATTGCTCATGCTCTGCATGCAGGTGCCGCTGCCGCCGGCGGCATGAGGGAACAGCAAATTCACGGGGCGGCGTCTTCGCCCAGCACTCGAATCAAGTCTTCCCGCGGCACCGGTTCACCACGTTGTAGACGCCGCAGCACCTCTTCGCGGCTTAGTCGACGTTCATAAACAGTTGACGGCTGCCAGTTATTCGGAACCACCGCGTCCCCGGGTTTCACCGTTCCGCTGAGAACGCTTACCTGGGTGAATCCATCCACAAGTGCGTTGACCTTCAATCGGGCCCGATCACCGGCACCGCTAAAACCTTCACGCACGGCGTCGGCGACGCTCATGCTCGGGCTGAACGTGGCGAAAACGGCTTCGCGGCCGTCCGGACTGACATAGAGTACCACGCCCACATCCGTCTCGGCAACGTGCACCGTTTCACCGTTGACTTCGGCCGGCGGCAGCAGGCGGTGCAAACGATAGTCATCTCCGGCGAGGATGCGCCCGCCGTCCTCAAAACGCAGGAGATCCAGGGTGCTGGTCTCTTCCGCGGAACGGTCCACCTTCTCGGGCTGGAAATCCTTCACCGGCCAGAATTCCTCGCTTTCCGTATCGCTGTTGTCTCGCCAGCCGTTCGTGAAACGTTCCTGAATGAGCAGAGCCTCGGTCTTTGAGGTATCTACGTACCCGGTTCGGCGGACAAAGAACATCCGCTTACCGTTTACCAGAAGGTTCCGCCGGTGAAACTGAAAGAGAACGAAACGGTAAGGATAGTCAGCGTTACCGGGCGAGCTGATATACACCATCCGCCCGCGATCCACGTCTGCCCTGAAGCCCTCGCCGATCCAGAGGCCTTCGATGGGATACTCCGGCAATGCCGCCGGGCCGCTCAGTTTCAGAGAACAGGATGAGACCAGGAGGGACAGCGTTCCGACGCTCAGTGCTCCGAGAATTTTTCGCCACATGATTTCCACTGGTCCGCTCTGGTCAGGAGTTTCGAGCAAGAAACGGCGGAGGGGGAAAAATAATTGACCAACATGCTAATCATGCGATTAGTATGCGCAGTGAAGAAAGACTGGAACGGGAAAGAGCCACGCTACAAAATTCTGAACTGCCCGGAAGACGCGGAACTGGAGGAAATCCTGGCCGTCCTGCTGTCCACCGGCTCCGGCCGTCAGGGTGTCATGGAAGTCGCCCGGGGACTGGCCCGCCTGGCACGGCAAAACGGGGGCTTCATGAACCTGGGCCCCCTGGCTTTGACGTCGGTTCGCGGAGTGGGCCGGGCCCAGGCGGCAAGAATCCTGGCGGCCATTGAGCTGGCCCGGCGCGAAAATGCGGGGACCATCGTCCCCGGTACCAGGATCAGCCCCCGCCAGGTCGCCCGCTGGCTTCATTACCAATTAGAAGGCCGGGAGTACGAATTCTTTTTCTTGTTCAGCTTCAATCGTCACTACGGGCTCATCCAGTACCATCGCCTGGCCCGGGGATCGGCCGATGCAGTCCAGGTCTACTATCGGGACATGCTGCGCACACTACTCAACGATCGAGCCTCGGGGGCCATCATTGCGCACAATCACCCGGAGGGCAGTGCACGTCCAGGGCACACCGATCTGGAGAGTATGGACCGCCTGAGCACACTCTTACAGGACGTGGGCATTCGTCTCCTCGATCAATACGTGGTCGGGGAAGACGGAGTCTACTCCTGCCGCCTGGACTGCTACGTGCCTCTGGACGAACCGCTCAGCCGCGGAGAAACCGATCTGTTCCAGGCCTGGGCCACTTTCGCCCCGCAACCGGCCGGTGCGGACACGAAAATTCAATATGCAAATCCCGCGTCCGCGGCAATTCTGTAACATCCTTTCATTCGCGGGCAGGAACTGTGGCGTACGAGTACCGAACCGGAACCTTTCAAGCACACGACGGACTGGCACTCTTCTTTCAGTGCTGGATCGCCAATCCGGACCAACCGGAGCGCAGCCTCGTCATACACCACGGACTGGGAGAACACAGTGGTCGCTACCAGCCCGTGGTGGACGCCTTCGACGGCGAAAGCGTGAACATCTTCACCTTCGACGCGCGGGGCCACGGACGCAGCCCCGGCAAACGCGGCGACATCCGGCGTTTCCTCGACCTGGTCAACGACCTCGAGTGCTTTTTCGAGTTTCTCAAAGATGAATTCGGCGTCGTGCGGCCGATTCTCCTCGGGCATTCCATGGGCGGCCTGGTGGCTCTGGGATTTACTGTCCATCACTCGAATCAGTGGCACATCCGGGCCGTCGTTACCAGCGGAGCAGCTCTGCGCCCGCATCTGGACTTTTCACAGAAAATCAAAACCGAGGTGGGCAAGATTCTGCACGCCTTTTCGCCCGGTCTCACCCTGCCCACGGGTCTGCCACCGACGTATCTCAGCCACGACCCCTCGGTCGCCGAGGACTACGACCGCGATCCTCTCACCCACAGCGTCATCAGCATCCGCATGGCCCTGTCCTTGATGCATGCCGGTGAAGATGTCCTGGCTCGCGCGACAAAACTCAAGATCCCGGTATTTATCACCCATGGCGACGCCGACCCCATCGTCGACGTCAACGGCTCTTTGGAATTCTATCAGCGCTGTGTCTCAAAGGATCGCGATCTACAGCTCTACCCGGGCCTCTTCCACGAAATCTACAACGAAACCCCGGCGGAACGGGAACGGGTCCTGTCGGATCTGCGCCGCTGGGTCGTGGAACACCTCCCCGAAGCGCAGAAAATGCCGGACGAGGCCGCTGTTCTCACTGAAACCATGAAAAAATCTTGAATTCGTGGACTTTTTGTGAAAAATCTGAATTCCTTGTTGACGGATTAAGCGGCGCACAAAATCTTAGTGCATCGCACAAAAAACACCACGCGGAGATGTAACAACATGGAGAAAGTCCTTCACGATATTCTGAACGCCGGAATCGCACTGTTTCGTGCCGGCGAAGATTCTATGAACAACGCTGTAAAAGAAGTACAGCGCACGTTCGACGAACTGAAAGAAAAAGGCGCCGCCGATTCCAGCGAAGCCGCAGTGCAACTGCGCAAAGCTCTGGACGACATCGTCCAGCAGGCGAACGAACTCGGCTCGAAAGCCGACACCGCCTACGCGGACAGCCTCAAGCAACTGCAGGGCCTCTACGATCAGGCCATCGATCAGATCAAAACGATTGTTCCGGAGGATCGCCTGACCGAACTCAAGGACAAAATCGAAGAACTGCGCAAAGTCATCGACGAGCGCATCAACGAAATTCGTGGCGGCGCAGCCGGCTGATTCGCAGCTTCTGTGAGTCGAACAAACCCGGGCAGCCTTGCCCGGGTTTTTTATTGCGCGCACCGTCGCAGGCGTCGCTTTATTACTGCCTATGAACGCTCAGCCCGACAGTTACGATGATCGCCAGGATCACATTCCTTCGCTCTCGTTGCCGGACATCGACGTCTTTCGCAACGTCTATCAGGGCAGCGACTACCGCGTGGATTTCGAGATCCCCGAATTCACCGCCGTGTGCCCTAAGACCGGCCTGCCCGACTTCGGCATCTTTTACATTTCGTACAAACCCGATGAATTCTGCCTGGAATTGAAGAGCCTCAAGGAGTACTTCACCGCGTATCGTGGCGTCGGCATCTTTCATGAAAACGTCGTCAATCGCGTGCGGGATGATATCGTGCGCGCCTGCGCTCCGCTCTGGTTGCGCATTCATGCCGATTATAATGTACGCGGCGGCATCAAGACGCGGGTGTCCACGGCGTATCATCGCCCGGCGAGCACCGAACGAAAGCCCTCCACGTAAGTCGGGAAACGATACTCGCCGTTCAGCAGATCCTTCGCGTAGAGACTGCGCACCCGACGACCGCTCGCAGCTTCCTCACGCCAGGGACCGGGCACGGTGATGCCCAATTCGTTTTCGAGGAACGCAAAGACCTCGCGGTTCTCCGTGGGACGTTCGTCGACACCGTGCACCACGTCGGGAACTTCGATTGCGGTGTTCTGTAGCTGCACGACCATCGCCAGGAAGAGCCGCACAAGATCGTGTACGTGAATGCGCGAAACCCAGGCGTTCCCGCTCTGTGTGCGCCGAAAGTTTCCGTCGCGAAATTGCAGGGCCACGCTGCGACCCGGCCCGTAAATACCCGCGGATCGCAGGATGCGGGCCTGCGGATACGCTGTACGGATCTTTTCTTCCAGGCGCAGCCGGCGCTCGCCGCGCTCCTGCCCCGGCGCGGGCGGAGATGTTTCATCGTACCACTCTCCTGATTCTCCGGGCGGGAGGACCGAGGTCGAACTGACATGGACGTACGGGATCGGGCCGTGGCGTTCAAAGAGTTCGCTGATGGCTTCGTGATACGGTACCGGCGCAAGATCGCCCGCCTCGTTCACAACTACGGCGGGTACCGTATCGAGGACGGCGGCAGGAGCTTCAACACTGTGCGCATCGTACGCTGGATAACCCGAGCGTTGGAGTTCCCCGGGACTGCGGCTGAGAAACCGGACTGTGTGTTCCGGAAAATGCGTCGCAAGATAACGCCCCGTAAAGCTTGCTCCCAGGCAGAGGATTTTCATACTGACTCCATGCGGTTTGTCCTGCTCTCCGGATTGCCCGTGTTGATCGTCACAGCGCTGTCGCTCTGGCAAAGCACCGCGTTCCGGAACGATCTCGCCGGCCATATCTTGCGCAGTGGCCGCCTGGTCCTTTCCTCCGGCGACTTCATTCATCATAAAAGCGATCCGCAGCGGAACGGCAACGACGATCACGTGATCGACGGCGATCTGGAAAGCGCGGCGGTGCTGCTGTACCCGTCTCCACATCCGCAGGGGACCTGGTTGTTGATCGATCTGGGACTGAGCCACTGGCCGGCGCCGGAGTCCGATGCAGCGCCGCGGCCGCGGAAACCGGCCTACGTTGAAATTTTTAACGGCCCGTGTACGCGCTGCGACGGGACTCGCTTTCGCAGCCATGGGCGCTGGAAGTCGGTGCGCGTGGAACTCCTGGCCCGCCGGGCTAACGTGATGGACGAGGAGTATGTGATTCCACCGGAGGAAGTCCTGTGGTCGCGATTGATCCGTCTGCCCGACGCCCCGGGACCGGAACGCCTGGATCTCAGTGATGTGCCGCAGGCACCGCCGAGTTCGGGCTGGCCGGAGAACATGAGTTATATTCGCATTAAGTTTACCGCGCTGGATGTTTATCCGGGTGAACGCTTTGATGATCGCATTGCCCTGAGTGAGATCGTCTACGCGGACGTCGATCCGGAAAGCGGCGCGATCTTTCGTTGGGAGTGATGATATGAGCAGTACCATTCGTGAAGCAGGCCACAGTCCCTTACGTTATCCGAAGGACTGGATCGTTAAACATAAGAGCGGCGACAAAATCAGCGTGCTCACCGCTTACGATGCGACGATGGCCCGATTGCTCGCGCGTTCCTCCGTGGATGCCCTGCTGGTCGGCGACTCCCTCGGCATGGTGGTCCAGGGCCAAACGTCGACGCTCCCGGTCACGCTGGATGAAATGATCTATCACTGTAAGCTGGTCCGCCGGGGCGCACCGGGGCACTTCGTGATCGGTGACATGCCCTTCGGCACGTATCAGTCCGGTGTGGACTCAGGGGTCGCGGCGGCCATCCGCGTAATGAAGGAGGCCGGCACCAGCGCCGTAAAGTTCGAAGGTGCCGATCCGCTCACGCTGGAAATCATACGCCGGCTGACCGCCGCCGGGGTCCCGGTAATGGGTCACACGGGTCTGACCCCGCAGAGTTATTTGAGTACCGGCGGTTTTCGCGTCCAGGGCAAAGACGAGGCCGGTGCCGGACGACTAAAAGAAGATGCGCGTAAGTTAGAAGAGGCCGGCTGTTTTTCCATGGTCCTGGAACTCGTGCCGCTGTCGCTGGGAAAAGAGATAACGGCGGCCTCGGGGATCCCCACGATCGGTATCGGGGCGGGCAACGAATGCTCCGGCCAGGTCCTGGTAATCAACGATCTCCTGGGAATGGATACGGACTTCAAACCCCGCCACGTTAAACAATACGCCGGGATGGGTCAGGCAATCATCGATGCCGCCGAAAGCTACTGCGAAGAAGTGCGCGATCGCAGCTTTCCGTCCGCGGAAAATTCCTTTCGTTGAAACTCAGGGACGCCAGTCGTTTTCGTTCCAGAGTTGGTCCGTGGAGATGCTATTCGTATTCGCGTCGTAAGAGCGCGCCGCACGTTCCATGCGCCGCCGTTCTTCCGTGCTCTTCTGGCCGGCTTCTTCCGGCGCAGTGCCGTCGCTGCGCGATTCCGCCCCCGGTACCGGCGGCATGGAACGCGTGAGCTGTTCGTACATGGCCTTGCCGAGATCAAAACCGTCGCTTTTCGCCACGGACTTCGCGTACTCGTCGTAGAGCATATCCTCGAAGACTTCCTGTCGAAAACCACCGTGCAGAAGATTATTCTCCGGCTTCAGGTTCTTGCGCATGGACTTGAACATCATGTTGATGAACATGGCCTCGAACTCTTCGGCGGCATCGTAGAGGCGGCGGCGCTGCGGATCGCGTTCCAGTTCGGCTTCGATGTCGACTTCCCGACGGACCTGCCCGGAGGCGACAGTGCCCTCTTCCTGTAACACGGGAAAGTATCGTTCCAGTTCCGCGCGCTGCGGCGTGGACGCCGGGCCGACAGCGGCCTGTCCCTGCCGGGCGATTGCGGGAGGTACGTTAGCACCGGGGATGCGTGCTTTTGCTGCTTCTATGCTCAAGGGATTCATTCGTTTTCTCTAATATTTGTTAATGTTCAGTTTACGATCAGTTCCGCGTGCAGGGCACCCGAGTCTCGCAAGGCTTCGAGGATGGCAATAACGTCCTGGACGCTGGCTCCCATCTCGTTCAGCCCTTTGACGATTTCAGCGACGTTCGTACCGGAAAATTCCTGCGTCACCGGTTTGCGCTCACCGTCACCGCCTTCCTGGCCGGGCAGATGAATTCCCAAACGCGCATCGCGCATGTCGCCGGTTACGATCAGTTCCATGCCGCCGCGGGTTACCGCCACCGGATCCACGCGAACCTCACCGCCCATCACGATCGTACCCGTACGTTCGTTGATGACGACGCGCGCGCGGTAGTCCGGCTGGATGCGCATCTGTTCCATACGCGCGATGGTTTCGACGACGTTGGCGCCCTCCGGAATCGTTACGAGTATCGAACCGCCTTCGATGACGATCTCGGCCCCTTCTAATTCCTGGGCGAGCTTTTTGCTGACGAGATCGAGAGTCGAAAAATCAAACTGCAAGAGCGACACGCGTACCCGGCGGGCGTCGGGATTCTGCGCCGGATCGTTTTGATTCGGTTCGAGCAGATTCGCCGGCACTTCGCGTTCCACAATCGCACCGTTCAACACCAGGCCGACCGTCTCACCGGTACGGCTGTAACCGCGTTCCGGACTTTTGCCGCCGGTGGTGACGACTCCCTGGGCGACGGCATAAATACTTTGATTGCCCGCCACGAGCGGCGTCTGAATCAGCACGCCGCCTTCCAGGGAACGCGCGTCCCCGATGGAAGAAACCGTGGCGTTCAAACGATCGCCCCGGCCGGCAAAGGGCGGAACCTCCGCCGTCACAATGACCGCGGCGATGTTCCGCGCGTTCAGGCCGGCGTTCTCCAGATTCTGGCCGAGACCGCCCAGTAAATTGCGAATGGATTCCGATGCGAGCTTCGAGCGCGAATCTCCACTGCCCGGCAGGCCCACCACCAGTCCGTAACCGATCAACTGGTTCGTGCGCACACCCGTGATGCGCGCGAGATCCTTGAGACGCACGCCGTCTTTTGCGTTCGCCGGCGTTTCGGCGTTTTCTTGCTCGGGTTGCTGGGCGGCCAGGGGCAGCGCCAGCAGGGTCAGCACGGTGACTAACATGATATTATTTATAGCTAACGATCTCACTGCTCGCCGCCTTCTCCCAGGACACGGTTCAGATACTCCAGCAGGAGTTGCTGCTGTTCGCGCTCGGACAGTTCCGCCGACGGCACCGCCGGATCGCCGGGGTTTTCACCGGGCACGGTTTTCAGTGGGATGTCCTTGGTCTGCGGGATGGGCAGGCCCGTAACGGTGATCTGGAGGTCGGCCACGGCCTCGGAGTCGATGCGGCGACCCGGCTGAATGTCGCCGATATGTACACGGCCGCTGACCTGGAAAAGCTGGCGCGTGCGTCCGTTCTCCTGAGCCAGTAGCTTTGTACCGGTGAATGTTACGGTTTCGTTTTCCACGTCGTCGCTGACCGTGACGGCCATCCGGAAACGAATGTGGCTGTCGGATTCCACGTCCGCCGTGGTCTTATTCGTGATGCTCTTCGTGCTGTCCGCCGGCGGCAAAAACGGCGTCAGGCTCTGATCCGGAACGATCTTGATCGTGATGTCCTCGTCGGACATGTTCTCGTATTCGTAGCGAATGCGAACGGGCTCGTCCACGTTCAGTTTCAGGATGGTTCCCTGCCGCAGATTGCGGTGAGATCCATACGGATTGTGATCCTGCCAGAGATTCTGGGCGAACAGATACGGGACGGACATCACCACTACGATGAAGACCGTCAGGATTTTGTAGATGAATTCGTTCATCGCCCTTCCCCGTGATCGTCGGATTGGTTTTTGCGATCGTAAACGACGGTGCCCTCTCCGATCACAGTGACGGTCAGCGTTTTGGAATTCCGGCCGGACGGATACAGCACGCGCACCGGAATGCGATCGCCCGGATCGCCGTTGCGAAGGGCTACCGAACGCAGTCGAAACACCATCCCCGGCCGTTGATACACCAGGCGCAACGATTGGCCGCGGCGAATCACCGGCATAAGCTGAACGTGAGAGGAGGTAAGCTCGGTGCCGGAACGCACGTCGCTCATTACACGCCGGCCGCTCAGATCACCGGAGGCGTACTGTGCGTCCTCATGTTCCAGTTCGCGTTCTTCCAGACGATAGTCGTCTTTCGTCAGACGATGGCCGACGGGCAAATCCCGTGCGGCAACGGGAATCTTGCGTTTCTTTAAGATCGTTACCTGAATCTGGTGCCGGGCAAAGACCACGTTCTTCGACGGACTCTCGCCGACGTCCTCCGGAACGACGTCCAGGGGAATAATGCGACGCCCCGGGCTGAGCGCACCGGCACGGGAGGGCAGACGATATAGAAGGCGAACCCCCTCGGACGGCACCGGGATCTTTACGTTGGGAGCGAGCCGCAGCACGAGGCTACCGTCGCGCTCACCGCCGGACAGCGCGTCGATTTCTTTCAGAAGCATGGCTTCCAGCGCCTGGTTATCCAGGACTCGCCCCTGCGGCACAACCCAGGTCCCCGCCCCGTAGACACGTTCGAGTTTGCCCGGCCCGTTTCCCAGACCGCGTCGCAGCTCCGCGGCCTGCACGTAACGCGGTGCGTGCAGATCACGAAAGAGCAGCTTCTCTGCGATCTGCTTCGCATCCGCGGCGGAGGATTCCGCCCCCGCTTCCACACGACCCAGGTCGCCCAGACGGACCGGCCCGGCCGGTACTTGCACCTGACTCTGGAGATAGACGGAGTACGCAAAGAGCGCCTGCGGCATCATTAAGAAAAGACCGCAGACGATCAGTACCGGAAGCGCGCGCTTATGTGAACGGGGCAAACTCAAGGTTCCTCAATTATCGCTTCATTCCGATGGCGGTGCCTAACATCGTGTCGCTGGTAGTTACGGCCTTGGAGTTCGATTCGTAGGCGCGCTGGGCGACGATCATGTTCACCATTTCTTCGACGAGCTTTACATTAGAAGTTTCCAGAAATCCCTGCAACAGACCGCCGAAGCCGTCCAGGCCCGGTGTGCCCTGAATCTCAGGACCGCTGGCCACGGTTTCTTTGAACAGGTTCTTGCCGATGGCCTTCAGCCCGGCCGGGTTAACGAAACGATAGGTATCGATCTGCCCGATGCGCGTGGGACGAATCTCGTCGCCGATCTTGACGGAGACTTCGCCGTTTTCCGTGATCTGGAGCGTGTTGTTGATCGCCCCGGGCGGCAACGTAATGGGCGGCTCTAAGAGATAACCGTTGGAAGTTACGATCTGACGGCGGCTGTCGATTTTGAAACTGCCGTCCCGGGTGTAACCGAAGGTGCCGTCCGGTTGCAGGATCTTGAAGAAGCCCACCTCGGAAGTGATGGCGATGTCGAACTTATTGCCCGTGCCCTGGAGGCTGCCCATCTCGAAGAGCTTTTGCGTCGCAGCGGTTTTCACACCGTGGCCGACGTAGACGCCCGTGGGAATCTCGCTCACCGCCGTGGCCGGCGTTCCGGCCAGGATCTGCTGCTGATAGACGAGATCCTCAAAGTCCACCCGGTTCTTTTTGAAGCCGTAAGTGTTTACGTTCGCCAGGTTATTGGAAATCGTATCGATGTTGTACTGCTGTGCCACCATTCCACTGGCGGCGCTCCAGAGCGATCTAAGCATGTTGCCGTTCTCCTGCCGATCCGCATACGACCGGCGCCGGGACGCACGCGCCCCGTCCTGTACAGGATCGGCATTTCCGGAAAAAGAATGAGTAAATCGAGGGCTGCGGGACTATTTCGGCTGCCGCCGGACGACCAGGCAGCGGTTCGTATTCGTGCCTTTTTCGTTGTTTTTAACGTCCCAGCAGTTGGCGAGCTTGGTGAACTTCTGGGTGTTGATGAAGACCTCATCGGCGACGAGCATATCTCCGCCGGAGAGACGAATCGGCAGGCGCTCCAGCAACAGTTCTTCCAGGTTCGCCACCGCTCCACCGACGACCACTTCGCCGACCTCGATCACCGCCCGGCCGCCGGGTTTCAGAACCCGGCCGAGCTCCGCCATGACCGCGGCCATAAAATCACACCACTCAACAACGTCCGGGGTGATCGTCAGTTCCGGCTCCACCCCTTCCCGGCCCAGGAACCAGGCCCGCATCCAGTTGTCGGTGAGATAATCGACCTTATCCAGAAACGGCGGCGAGGTCACCACGAGGTCCACGCTACGGGGACGCAGACCGCGGAGTTTGCGAGCATCTTCGTTTAAGTAACGATTGCGCGCGGAGACGGATCGATACTGCTCCGGCAGTGCGGTACCCAGGTCCGTTTTCATTTTGCGAATGATGCGTTCTTTGATCCCGCGGTACTCCGGGCGTTGATTGCGCCGCACGTTATTGCGCTGCTGGGCCTCGGGTAAAATCGAAATCTGCGGAAACGAATAAACCGAAAAGAAACCTCCGGAGTGGCCGTGCAGTCGCGAAAGCGCCGTGAGGCCGATGTAGCGCAGGGCATGGTCGCGCTCTTCGAAGGGCAGCGCTTCGTTCGTCAGGACCAGGGCACGCAGCGCCGCGATTTCTTCGAGCGTCTTCGAATGAAAGAACGGCAGTAACCGTTCGCGATCGCCTTCCGGCAATTCCGGCGCCCGGCTCAAGTCCAGGGCCTGCACACGTTCGCTGAGTTCGGCCAGGGACGGAATGCGCGAGCGAGCCGATGCCAGAAAGAGCGAAACGGGGTTCAGGTCATTGTGTACGCCGCGAAAGCCCAGGAGATTCGCCTGGATCACGGTCGTCCCGCGGCCGCCGAAGGGATCCAGCACCGTCGCCGAACGAACGCCGGCATCCGTAAGATAGCGGCGAATGAAAAAGTCCGGCAGCTCCGGTTTGAACGAGGCGCGATAGCTGACGGTATAGTGGATCGGATGCATCTGCCGCTGTTTCGCGGTCCAGAGTTCGCCGGCGCTCACGCGCACCTTCGAGGCGCCGATGCGCCGCACGGCGACCTCTAAGTTTCGTTGAGTGGATGGTTGTACTCTGCTGATTGCGGCCGACATCTTCGAGATTGTCGGCGCAGCACAAGACGCAGGCGGACTTTTTTCGGATTTCAACTCTTCGCGTCAGCGATACGGAGGGTTGCGCCGCCAGGCGCAATTCCGGAGCGCGAAGCGCGGAGGAACGAGCGATTAGCGAGCCCGGAGTAGCGCGGTCCTGGCCGCCTGGGCCTGGCGGCCAGGAGACGCCCGGGTCCAATCGCTACCGCAAGAATCTACATCCGATGTGCTGTTTTCTATATATAGTCGCTCTCAGCGGATTTGAATTTTGGTACGCCCCCGAAAAAAAGTTTCTTCTGCATTTCTCAAGAGACCGATCTTGAATGTGAAGATTCTGCGTTTAGAGGTTCAAGGAGGACACTCGAAATGGTCATCAATCACAATATAAGCGCGATCAACGCTCATCGTAACTTGAAGTTTAACGACTACGAAATGATGGGCGATATCGAGAAGCTGTCGTCCGGTATGCGGATCAACCGTGCCGGCGACGACGCCGCGGGTCTCGCGGTATCGGAAAAGATGCGCACCCAGGTCCACGGCCTGCGCCAGGCGACCCGGAACGCCGAAGACGGCATTTCGTTCATTCAAACAACGGAAGGCTACTTACAGGAAACGCAGAATATGCTTCAGCGTATCCGTGTTCTGGCCGTCCAGGCCGCGAACGGCATCTACACCGCGGAAGACCGCCAGCAAATCCAGGTGGAAATTTCCCAGCTTATCGATGAAATCGATCGCATTGCATCTCAGGCCGAGTTCAATAAGATGAAGATGCTCACCGGCGCCTTCGCCCGTCTGAACCCGTCCGCTTCGATGTGGTTTCACATCGGCGCCAACATGCACCAGCGCGAACGTGTCTATGTAAACACCATGACCACTGCCGCCCTGGGTCTGCGGAACCCCACCGTGCTCACGTTTATTTCGATCAGCACGCCGGACAAGGCCAACTCCGTCATCGGACTGGCGGACGACGCCCTCCGCCGCGTAAGCAAGCAACGCGCGGACCTCGGTGCTTACCAGAACCGCCTCGAACACGCGACCAAGGGACTCATGAACGCCTACGAAAACATCCAGGCGGCGGAATCCCGCATTCGCGACACCGATATGGCCGAACGCATGACGTCGTTCACCCGCTATCAGATTCTCGTGCAGGCCGCCACCGCGATGGTCGCCCAATCGAACATGCGGACGCAGACGGTCATGCAGCTCCTCCGTTAAGTTTTAGTTTATCGCAGGATCTTTACAGGGAAAAACAATCACAACACACAGAAGTCACACACGATGACAACAAAAGCCGGCGCAGGAACCTCCCCTCGCCGGCTTTTTATTTACCATTCTTCTCTTCGCGTTAGCTGCTCCTCTCCGGCGTAGCGAGGGGGACGCCCCAAAAAAATTATCTGTATTTTCTTTTGGGCGTCTCCCCGCCGCCAGGCCCTGGCGGCGGGGATCGGGCTGCTACAGGCTCCGCTGCGCTTCGGTCTTCGCTACGCGAAGACTCGCGCTGGCGCGCGACCTTCCGCATCCCTGACGCGAAGAATCGTCGATTTAGAAGTTATCTTTAGTAATTTGAGCCGTCTTCAAAACGCGAAGCCGACACCGACCCGGCCGTTGATTTCGCGCAGGTCGCCGTCGAAGCTGTCGCCGCCACTGCTGGAACCGCCGAAGAGCGTATCGCCGGCGCCGTTGGCTACCGTGCCCTTGATCTCGTTGTTCACCCAGTCGGCTTCCGTTACAACGTAGATGTTGTCCGTGAAAAAGAAACGAAAACCCGCGCCGATCCCGTACCGTATCACGTCCAGGCGCGACGCCTGGGTCTGGCCGTAACCGGCGATACCCCGAAAGTAGAGATCGATGGCGCCGTCACCGCCGAAGGGGTGGAACGCGACGTTAAGATCACCTGCCGTAATGCGATCGAAGTCGTTGGCGCTCGTCGTCAAATACGGCCACACGTTTTCCAGGCTGGCAAACGTTCCGCGCAGCGACGGAATCAACAGGGCCGTACCGAGAAAGCCGAACTCCGCCGCCGCCGGTACGAGGCGCGCGTTCTGCGCTGAGTAGCTTTGATGAGTCGCCGACAGGCCGATGCCCAGCACGTCAAAGAGCGCGTACTCAAACGTAAGCTGACCGCCGAAGGAAGTTAGATCCGCCTCGGGGGCGTTCTGCCGCGAAATGTATTGCAAAGCGGCGGCGCTGGTGTCACCGTTGAGCGCGGTCACCGGACCAATGGGCAAAATGCGGTTCTGATCTTTATAGAGATTGTAAACGTCGCCGCCGAAGTGGAGACCCCAGCCGGCCTTCAGGTCTAAAAGGAAACGACCTTCTTTGAAGCCCGTGGACTGGGCAAAGAGGGACGCGGGCGCGGACAGGACGGCCAGGATAACGGCCGCTAACACCAGACGGTTCGACTTTTGGAAAGAACGTAGCATTGAATCCTCCTGCTCGCCGCGGCGAGCACCGGTTCCAGACCGGTATGTATGTTTCGCTGGTGTCAGACGAACAGGAGGATTCGCAGGTTCAACCGTTTTAAGGGCCGGCGCCCGTTTCCAGGACATTAGCGATTGACTCGGCTGCGCCGAGTCCTCATTGTAGGCGTGCGACTCACGCGTCTATAGCCGCCTACGTTAAGCGAAATCCGGTCCTTCTATATGACCTGGTATGCGAGCCAAATATTAGCCAGTCGAGCAGCACTCCCCGAGCTTCAAAAAGATCCTTACCTCTCGAAAGGCCTCTACCGAATTCCGAAATCCATGCACATCGATGGGCTTTCCCTTTCAGAAGACTTGCTGGTAGCGAGGGAAGTAGTCTTTGCAGCGGAGACCCACGAATCCAAATGGTACTCTAAAGCCTCTTTGCCGTGGCTCTCCTACTCCTCGAACTCTCCATCCGAAAGTGTGTCCCGGATCTTAAACAACGCATCAGACTGTTTTGAGGATTCTGAGTCTGAGATTCTGCCCGCCCAGTTCTTGGAGCTACTCCAGAATATTGCGTCCAGCAGTAGCTCTACCATCGTCTATTACACCGCTCAAATGTGGGGCGGACTATACGACAAAGAACTGGCGTTCTGCTTCGACAGTGAACTTCGAGTCTATTGCCGAATGGAAAAGAACCAGATCATAGAAGTCTCACTGGATAAGAGGACAGAAAAGGGCAAGGACAGCTCACCAATTCAGATCGCGCTGCAATTTCTCGGTCATACTCTGCAATCCAGCTACTGCGAATTTCTAAGCCGTACCTTTCCCTGGAGTACCTTTGATCTAACTGCACGTTAAGCGCTGCGAGCTCGCTTACGCTCGTGCGCGGTCGCACAACTTCGCTTTAAGACGTACGCCAGGTGAAATTAGCCAGGGAACCCAATGCAGTACATTCATCAGAGCGCATGCGGCTGCTCGACTCTTGCGCCAGGGATTGGAAGGGTCGCGAAGCGAGGGCCTGACTAAAAAGGCCGCTCAGGGATGACGGAGCGGCCGCAGACTATCAATTCTTGCGTTAGCGATTGGAGGGGTGGGCCGAAGGCCCAGTCTCAGCCGTCTTCGGCTGAGACCGCAGCGAAGCGGAGCCCCGGGCCGCTCTCGGACATCCTGTCCTTCGCGGCATAAGGCCATCCATGGCCAAAAAAGCGCGACCAATTCCGCCCCGCTTGTCGGGGCGGAATTCCTTCTCTTCCCCACCGAGCGCGAAGCGCGGAGGGGAACTCCCAGGCAAGAATTACTTTACTGTAAGTTAACGTTGCGATTTTTGGCTTGAAATAACTATGGAATTAAAGCGAGACTTTTTGATGGCGACATCGTCTCCCGCGACTTATTGGTCATCCCCCGAAGCCGAAGGCACGGAATCGTCGTAGCCGATTCCTCACCCGAAGACGCGCAAGGCGCGTCGCTACCTTCAAGCCCTGGAAAGCCCTGCCTGTTACTTATCCCGCTTCCACTTCTTCTTTCAACGCCAGTTGCGCCACGGCGAGCAGTGCGATGGGCACGCTGTAGGAACTGCACGAGACATACTGCAAACCGGCGGCCCGGCAGAACTCGATGTTCTCCGGATCGGCGCCGTGCTCGCCGCACAGACCGAGCTTAATGTCCGGCCGCGTGAGCCGACCGCGGATGCTGCTGATCTTGATGAGTTCTTTCACCGGCACGCCGAGGACCTGGAAGGGATTCGCCGCCAGGAGGTCGTACTCCGTGTAGGCCGGGAAGAACGAGTTCGAATCGTCGCGGCTGAGGCCGTTGGTGGTCTGGGTAAGATCGTTCGTGCCGTAACTGAAAAACTCGGCGTAGCGCGCCAGCTCGTCCGAAAGCAGGGCCGCCGCAGGCAGCTCCACCATGGTGCCGATCTTGTACTCGACCGAGGTGCCTTCTTTTTCGAAGACGTCCGCCGCGATCTCCGCCGCGCCGCGAACATGCTTGCCCTCGATCTTCTTGCCGTTGCGGATCATGTTCAACTCGGACGGATTCATGATCAGCGGGATCATGATTTCGGGCACGACGTTGTCGTTGCCTTCTTTCTTGAGCTTGCACGCCGCTTCCAGGATGGCGCGGATCTGCATTTCGTAGATTTCCGGATACGTGATGGCCACGCGGCAACCGCGGTGACCGAGCATGGGATTGAACTCGTGCAGGCGATCCACCTGGGCGTCGATCTCGGTGGTGTCCGGCGTAATGCCTTTGCCTTTCAGATACTCAAGATAGTCGTTCATGACCGACTCGGTGCGCGGCAGGAACTCGTGGAGCGGCGCGTCCAGGAGACGGATGGTCACCGGATGCGGGGCCATGGTGCTGAAAAGATCGTAGAAGTCCTGGCGCTGCAGCGGCTGCAGATCGTCCAGACACTTGATGCGCGTCTCGGTGTCTTTCGCCAGGATCATTTCGCGGAAACGATTGATGCGGTCGTCGGCAAAAAACATGTGCTCCGTGCGGCACAGGCCGATGCCGTAAGCGCCCATGGTCTTCGCCACTTTGGCGTCGCGCCCCAGGTCGGCGTTGGCACGGACCACGAAGTCCGGCTTAATGAACTTCTTGATGACCTCGATGAAGTCGGTCAGCCCGTTCGTGTGGATGTCGGGGTTGATCAGCTCCGCTTTACCGAGAAAGATCGTCGGCTCCTTGTAGACCGGCACATCGAGAGTTACGTAGTCGCCTTCTTTCACGGTGACGCCGTTGAGCTCGAACTGTTTGTCGCCGTACTTGATGTCCGTGTTCACCACGCTCACCTTACCCATCGAACGCGCGACCACCGGAGCGTGGGAACTGTATCCGCCTTCCACGGAGATGACGCCCTGCCCGACCTCGATGGCCTTCACGTCTTCGGCATACGAAGCCTCGACACAGAGGACGAGCCGCGTGTCCTCGCCTTTCTGCAACGCGTCCCGATGGGCTTCCATGAGCGCGTCCGCCGAAAAGTAGACGCGCCCCACGGCAGCACCGGGAGAACCCGCAAGACCGCCGCTCACGGACGGAATGGACGTGACCGATTCCGGATCCACGATGGGGTGCAGCAACGTTGCCAGTTGTCCCGGCGGGATCTGCTCAACGAGCCATTTGTCTTCGACGACGTTTTCTTTCATGAGATCCAGGAGCGTACGGATGTGCGCCTGGGTGGACTTCTTGTCCTCGGCGGTCTGGTTGATGATCCAGATGTTGCCCTGCTCGACGATGAACTTCACCTCGCGCAGTTCGCGGAACTTGTGCTCCAGCTTGCGGCCGATTTCGTTCATCTCTTTCAGGTAGGTCTCGTCCATGCCGTGAATGTCTTCGCCCTTGTTTTCCAGGGTGTAGGCCTTGCGCACGAAACTGCCCTGTAACTTAGCGTCGCCGGTGATGATGTTCCGCGTGAAGAACATGCCCACCATATCGTTCTCGCTGAGGTTGCCAAAGACCATGCCCTGCACCATGACGGAGAGGTTGTCGTCTTCGTCCAGTTCCGGGTCGTAATAACGTTTCGCCGCATGTTTGATGACGGCTTCCAGTTGCGCCATGGGATCGTCCGGGATCCTGTCCGGGCCGATGAGCGCCTGCATTTCGTCGGCGCACTTCTGCATGTCCTCGGCAGTGCGTTCGTACTTCTTTTCGATCTCGTCGAACTTCCCGGGCTCGATGTCGAAGAGTTTGATGCCGGCGGTACGCAAGAGGTAGCAGTACTCGAACCAGGCCGAGGCCTCCCCGATCATCTTCGCGAAGCCGGGAATGGTGACCGGAGACAGTCCGACGTTGAACACGGTCGGATAGATGGGCAGCACCAGGTTCGCGCTGCACACGACCTTCACGAGCAGCGGATTTTCCGAATCGCCGTATTTGCGGCCGATGCCTTTTTCGATGTGCGCCAGTCCCGGCGGAGCGATGCTCTTAACATCGAGGTTTTCGATCTTAGAAACAGTGCGGGATTCGAATATGAAGCCGGGCACCACCGGCATCTTCAGTTCGGCAAGTTCCAGTGCTCGCTGCCCCCGTTTTCCGGATCGCTCCCAGACGTCCTGGTCCGAGGTGCAACCTTCCTGGCTGAACATATGAATTTGTGACATGAGTAATATGACTCCGCTGAGATTTGGATGAGCGCCGTCCGGCGCATGTTTGGTCTACGGCTGCGCGCAACGGCCTTCTGGAACCGGGAACGCACAGGCGAACTATTGAAACGCACACCCGAATTGTAAACGATTTATTAGGCGTTCTTCTGGTCCGTCGGTGCCACGCCGGGTTCGTAAATGGAGACGTTGTTGCGCCCGCGGTGCTTGCAGATGTAGAGCGCGTCGTCGGCGAGTTTGACGAAGTCGTCCACCTCGTTGATGTACTGCGAGTGCAGTGGATAACTGGACACGCCTATGGATATCGTAATGTGGGCGACCTGATCACCAATGGGGATGGGGCGAGACTCGATGTTCTTACGAATGAGTTCGCCGACTTCCATGCCGCGGTCCGGGCCGGAATCGGGGAGCAACACCACGAACTCTTCGCCTCCGTAGCGGCCGGCAATGTCGTCGCTCCCGAGCTTGTGTACGGTCTCTTTGATGACGTGAGCGAGTTCTACCAGGGCCTGGTCGCCGCCCTGGTGGCCGTAGGTATTGTTTACGTTGCGAAAGAGATCAATATCCGACATAAGCAGCGAGACTGGCTGCCCCGAGCTTCTCGCGCGCCGGAATTCTTCTTCCAGACGGGCCTTGAAGTAATCTTTAATATAGAGACCGGTGGTACCGTCGACGGTGGCCATGGTATGCAGGCGCGCGTTCTCGATGGCGATCGCCGCCTGGTTCGCCATGGTCTGAAATATTTGCAGGTCGTCCTCGTTGAAGCGGCGGCCGTCGTTTTTGTTCAGGACCTGGACCGTGCCCAGGCTGCGACGTTTTGCCAGGAGCGGCACGCACATCATCGTTTTAGTAACGAACCCGCTCTCGGAGTCGGCGCGGCTCGAAAAACGCGGATCGGACGCGGCGTCGGTCACGAGGACCGGCTCGCCCTGCTTCGCCACCCACCCGGCAATGCCCTCGCCCAGCTTCAGACGGATGTTGCGGATGGCCTCGCTCTTCTCGCCTTTGATGACGTGGAAGTAAAGTTCCTCGGCTTCTTCGTCGACCAGCATGAGACTGGAAGCCTCGGCGTCGCAGAGTTCCTTCGCCTTTTCCATGAGCGAGTCGAGCACGACGTTAAGGTCGAGGCTCGACGACAGCAGCGCGTTGATTTCGAGAACCTTGTACAGGCGCTCGTTTTCGTGACGCAGGCGCTCAATGTCGGTCGAATCCGGCATGGCTTCAGGTATCCGCACCCGGCGCTCGGGGGCAACTGCTTTTCCGAACCATACTCCTGACGCAAACGGAAGAACCTGCACGCCCTGCACCGTAAGCAAAAAAATCGGATAAAACGGAAAACTCCTTTAAATTCCCGCTCCACAACTCCGTAATTTAAGAATATGGGCACGTTTGATAAAATGGATAATTTCACGGCGGACAGCCTGCAGAGCTTTCTGGGCCAGCCGCCAAAGCAGGGCATCCTCGACCGCAATCCCGAGCCGCCGTTTTCCAGCCGCCTCGACTTTGAGGCTTCCAGCAAGCAGAACCCCGACGGACAGATTCCGCGCGCCCGCACCCAGCGCGCCGAGCGTATCTCCGAGGTCCTCCGCCAGGCCGGCACCCGTCCCGGTCGCCCCGACGCGCAGCCGGACGTCCATGCCCGCGCCGTTCCGCCGACGCCGCCCGTGCCCGAAGAAATTCCCGAATCAGCCCATCCCCGCGCCCACGACATGATCATCCGCAAGCATTTGTCGGAACTCGTACAACTGCTGATCAGCGAAGGCCGCTTCGACGATCTGGCACACATTCTGAAGGATCACCGCCGCTTCATCGACGAAATGCTGGCGCTGATTGAAAGAAACAGGCAGTAGACGTAGACGCCTACAAACTCCGCTTTTCGATTTCGCGGTCTTTGAGTTCGAGAATCCTTTTCATGGCCGGGGTGACGGCCAGGCGGGCGAGGTTATCACGGAGTTCTTTCGCCTTCGTCAGGGATTCCGTGCTACCGGACTCCTCGTACTCCAGGAGATTCGTGGAGATTTGCCGGTCCAGGATGTTGATGCGCGCGAAGTCCTTGCGATAGTGCTGCCGGGCGATTTCCCAGATGTACTCTTTGGGCTCGACGCGAGCGCGACGTCCGTCGGGTAACTCCAGCTCATCGCCCGGGAAGACCCGATCCGGATCACGCTTGCTGGCCGCCGTGCGCGTACCGAGTCGTGCAAAACCGTTGCGCCGCGCGAGAATGTTCGCATACGTGAGGACTTCTTCGTCCGCGGCCTCGATGTCGTCCTCGCCGGGAACTCGTTGTTCTTCCTGAAAGTTACCCGGCCCGGCCAGTTCCACGGCCCGACGCTCGGCCGCGCTGTCTCCGCGAAGCGACAGCTCGTTCGTGAAGTCCGAGCTGGCCGATGACGTGGAGATCCAGAGCACGCCGACAACCAGGAGAACCGCAACGACACCGGCGACCGCCAGGGCCGCGGTCCGGCCGATGCCGGAGTCCGCCAGACGATCCATGATGCCGCCCCCGCCGCGATTGGCCGCCACGACGCGACCGGGATTGTCCCCCGGTAAAAACGACGGCCGCCCGGCCTTCGCCTTACGAAAGCCTTCGCCGCCGGATTTCGGTCGCGGTTCCCAGCTGCGGCGTTTGGACCAGTGATTGCCGGCGCTACTGCGATCTTCTTCTTCTTCGCGAGTGTTTACGATACCTATATCGTTGAGGAAACCCTGGAAACGTTTGCGATCTTCCAGGATACGCAGGCGCTCTTCGTAGATGCGCTCCAGAAATTCGATGCAGTTCCGGAAGCCGGGCGGATCCCCGGCCTTGTCGATGCCCTTTTCCCAGGTGCGGAGTTGCTTCGCGTACGCTTTGGGGTTCGCTTCCAGATCGGCGTAGGACGGCGGCATGCGAAGTTCCACCGGTTCGTGGTGGGCCTGGCCGACGAATTGCAGCGTCGTCCGCGGGGTAAACAGAATGTGAAACTGAGCGTCCTGGGTCCTGAGTGCCAGCCATTCGCTGTAGCGAATGCTGCGCGGATGATAGCGCTTCTGCAGTTTTTCCAGCAGGCTGCGGTGATGTTCGGTGTATGCCTGGCGATAGACCGGCAGGTGCCGCACGTATTCAAAGAGCCGGCTGAGATTGTAGAGTTCGCGGATGTTTTCTTTCGGCAACGGACGTTCGATAAAATCGTTCAGGGCGCGGCTTAAATTCCCTTCCGTAAGATCTAAGCCGAGGTGTAACATTAGAAAATCCCGCACGGTATCGGCCAGGGGCGTCTCCGCGAAGATGTTCATGACCGTCTCGGCCAGGGCCGCCGGTTCTTCGGCTTCGTGGAAGCGATACTCCGAACTGCGGACCAGGGGCGTGGCCCGCTCGCTCAGACGAGCGTTTTGAAAACGTTTGTCGTCGAGATCGCCCTGCATCTGCAGGCAAAGTCGTCCCTGGGCGCCTTCCAGGTCCTGCTTCGAATGGACCACCTGAAACTCCAGGTCGTGGGGCGGACGCAGAAAGTCGAAGCTGCGGTTCTGTTTGCCGCCGCCCAGGGGAAACAGGATCTGCACCATGCGATCGGCCTGGGGACCCATGCGATACGTAAACACGCCGTGGGAGCCGGTCTTCGATACAAAGTAGCTGATCTGTTTTGCCAGGGGCAATGCGCTGCCGTCGCCGAACGTAAAGAGCTTTGCGGCGTTGTAGATTTTTTTGAGAACAGGAACGCGCTCTTCATACGCCGCGGCGATGTAGATGCCGGCGTTGCGTTTCTGATGGTTCATGCGACGCAGGAACTCGCCCAGCCCCGCGGAGAACGGCGTGTACGATACGGCCATCTCCACGCGTTCGTGATCGACTTCCTGTTCGAACAGCGCGTAGTGCGGGTCGATGCACGGATTCAGAAAAAGGCCGCGGCCGTCGAAGTTCCAGTAGATGCACGGACGGGTCGGCGTCGGCGAGTACTCCGGGCCGAAGTAGATGAAACCTTTGCCGTCCTCGCACTTCTTGTGCCGACGGCGCATGGCCCGGGCCATGAGATCGTACTCTTTGTCGATGTCGATGCGGCCGCGCATAGCCGCCTGATGATCGTAAACCTTCGAAGTGCCGACGTTTACGACGGCATTGCCGGTTTCAAAGAACGTCGTAGTGACGCGGTTCTTTTCGTGGGCCAGGCGTACGGGTTTGTACGGCACCGCTTCCACCGGACGGTTGCCCTCCTCCAGTTCCCGCATGCCCGTGAAAGCGTAGATCTGCTGAACGCGATCCTTGCTGCCGACGTAGCGAATGCTTTCCTCGCCCTCGTCGATCGTCGCCTGGAGCCAGGCCGTTTCGAGGCCGATGTTGATGGGATCGTTTTCTACAAGCAGAACGTTTTCGATATGCCGGAGCACGCCGCCGGGAACGGACTTGCCCGCACCGACGCGCATGAACGGCCGCATGTCCTCACTGTGGAGGCCGGTGTAGATCACGCTCGTATCGCGGTCGATCTGAAAAACGCGGTCACTGCCGCGCAGTTCTGCGATTACCTGTTGCTTTTTATTCGCCGCCATCGTTGTACTCGAAGATGTAATTGCCTAACCGGAACGAATCACCGCGGGAAATGAGCCCGTCTTCTTTTTGTTTGATGTACTTGAAGTGGGCCTCGTCCCTGCCCGCGGGCTTCAGAATCGACTCACCCTTCACTTTCTTCGCCTTGAGGTCCACGTTCTTCGGGAGTCCCATCTGACGAATTTTCAAATCCGCACCCAGCTTGCTGCCGATGGACATCTTGCTCTTGTCCAGCTTGTCCAAATCGAAGGAAGACTTCACCGGCTGGCCGACGTCGGCTTCATAGTAAGTGAAAGCGCCGGCCACCTTGTGACGATTCATAAACCAGCGGATGAGTATGATCAGGACACCGAGGATGAACAAGACCAACAGGACGTTCCGAATGATCGGAGCCCAGGCCCCGTAGCGCGTCTTCCACTGGACCTCGTCGACATCCTCGCTGACCTCGGTGAGGCCGATTTCGTCGGCGGCCGCGGCTGACTCGTCTTGCGCTTCGCCGTCGTCGGCCGTGGCAGCGGCAGCGGAATCGTCCGCGGTCTCAGCTTCAGTCGCGGCAGCGTCGCCGCTCTCTGAATCGCTGGCCGGGGCCGCTTGTTTCGGTTCCGCCGATTTCTTTTTGGCCGGCTCCACGGTCTTCACTTCCGGCGAGAGTTCCTCGAGTTTCGCTTCGAGGGCCGGGTCCTTGAGTTTACCCAGGCTCACGTAGTAGATGTATGCGTTTTGCACCGGTCGGTCCCGGGTTTCGGACGGGTCTTTCAGGTCTTCGATGTTAAGTTTTTGGTCCTTTAACTCAGCCGGCGGATCGTCGCGACCGTCGGACATGATTACCACAAAGACGTTGCGGTCCTGGCTTTCCAGGCGCTCCACTTCTTCGCGGACGGACCCGACCATGCCTTTCATGAACGTATGCCGGCCCTTCGCGGCCAGGGTCTCCACGGCGCTTACGACCCGGGCTCGATCCTCGTCGCCGTTGATTTTGTAGGAGCCGACCCGGTAGGTCTCCGTATCGAAGTTCATGAGCGTGATGGTGTCGCCGTCGTCCACGGAACGCAGGAAGGCATCCATGCTCTGCTTGACCTTGTCGATTTTGCTCGCGTCGCCTCCCGGTCGATAGGCCATGGAACCGGAGGTATCGATCACGAGAACATAATCTTTACCGCCGCCGAAAAGGCCGCAGCCCGTCGCGAACGAGAGCGCCAGGGCGGCGCTCAGCAGGAGTCGCGAAAAATTCTTAAGTGCAATGATTCTCATAGGAATGCTCGGTACCGTTTTCGAATTCAGGCCAAACTCACGAGACCACAAAAGAACGATGCGACGTAATGCAGCGAAGGAGACCAGGGCCGACGACCGACCTGGTCAATACTCGTTGTATTCCTTGTTGTTCTTAATGTAGTCGCGTAAGTTTAAATTCAAAGCGCCGTCGCGGTCAAGATATTCCATGAGTAAAATGTAGAACCACATCATGGTATCCGGGCCGGTTTCCACGACCTTATACCCGCCGGCGATTTCCCAGTCCTTGATGATCAGGCCCTGGCCGAGAACGCAAATCAAGTCCGTCTCCATGTTGACCGGGATTTCTTTTTCCTGAGAGATTTCGATCAGGTTCTGCTTGTGAAAGAGGAGCGAATGCTCCGAATCGTAGGCGAAGAGCAGCGAGTACATCGGAACGACATCCAGTTCGCTGACTTCGCGCTCACCGGAGTGCAGGACCTTAAGCGCCCGGGTGAGGCTCGCGTGGGTGGCCAGGTTCGCCGCGGTCAGTCCGGCTTCGATCGTAATGAACGCGTTCAACGCGTCCGCGAGGACATAACCGCCTGTAAGGTCCAGGAACTTCGCGCACCACTTGCGATAGATCAACACGTCGCAGTCGCGATTCAGCAGGTGCTTTTTGTTTCGCACCTTGCCCGTGGCCAGCGAGATTTCCGGCGGCAGGTGATCCTTCAGGAAGGTATAGAACTCCTGAAAAAGGTTCAGGTCTTTCTTTTTCTCGGGGAGTTTGACTCCCCGTTTCCCCAGCTTTTTAGCCAGGGCCTTTTCCAGGTCGGTGCTTTGGTTGGCGAAGTACTCCGAGAACATTCTATTTTATGATCGGCGACTTTTCCCCTCGAACGTCAGAAAAGATTCAGGACTTTGTTTACGTCGTGCTTCAGAAAGCTCTCGAAGCGCGAGGAAGCGCCCTCGTGCAGGTATTTCTGTAGCTTGCTGACGCCCTTGATCTCCACGCCGGCCACCTGGAAGAAGATGAGACCGCCGTGTTTCACCTTACCCCACTTAAACAGGGTGTTCAGGTCCTGAATGAGTTCGCCCTCGTGGTAGACGATGACCTGTGAAGTATTGTAGCGGGTCTCGTAGGACTCAATGATGTTCTTCCAGGCCTCCACGTTGCCGTTGTGGAAGAGTTCGTTGGTCACCTGCACCGAGTACTTCGGCGTCATGCGCTTCTTGCCGGCCGGCGCGGCCTGCTGGGCCGGACGCGCCGCGGGCTGCGGAGCGGCGGGCTTCGGGGCCGGCGCGGGAGCCGACTGCTGGCGCGGCGGCGGAGGGGGCGGCGGAGGCGGAGCCGCACGTTCGAACTCCGGATCGCTTTCCGGCGTCTTGCCGTCGAGCATGGCGAAGAAAGCCTCAAGGGCCTTTTCGGCCGTTTCCCGTTTGTTGTTCTTCGCCCGGGCATAGACGATCATGAGTTCGTTGACCTTCACGCCGTGCAGCGAGTCCCAGTGTTCCTGCTTCGCGGGATTTACCAGGTTCACGCCGGTGGTCGGGTGATAGTAAACCACGACCAGGTCGATACCGTTCCACTTCTTAAATTGCTCGGCGATCTTGCCGAGCGCCGCGTCGTCGACGCTGGCCTTCAGGTTGGTGGAACGATACGGAAGATCGAGTTTGTTGATGAGGATGACGCTGAGGATCGGCGGGATCTGTTCGCGCTGGATGACGTTGTTCTCCAGCAGGTCGTTCAGCAGATCGGCGAGGTTTCCGCCTTTGCTTGCGGCTTCCACCAGGTTTGTAACGTTCACAATGTGACGCAACGTCTGGTTGAACGCCTCGCGGGTTCCGAGATTCGAAAGTTCTTTTCCGGTGCTGACTGCCATGACTCCTCGCTTGCTCCCGGGGCCCGGGGCTGACCTATTCAGCCCCGGAGCACGGGGAACTCAACGAAAAAACAAAAAACCCGCGATCCGAAGACCGCGGGTTTGCGGGGCCGTCGCCGGCCCCTTCGAAAACTCTTCTCAGAGTTCTTTCAAGCCCATCTCTTTGAGTTTGTCCTCGTAAGATTTGGGCGTTACATCGGCCGAGCCTGCGACTCCGCCGGCTCCCGCCGGGGCGTCGCCGCCTCCTCCGCCACCGGACGGGGGTGCGGGCGGCGGTGGCGGAGGTGCTCCACCACCGTCGTCGTCCGGTCCCTGGTTTTGGTTCGCGGAATCGGCCGTGCTATACGCCAGAGACGCTGCGGTCTCTTTCATCTCGTCGCTGCCGAAGTTCTGATCGATATCCGCACGCATCGTAGAACGACGGCGCTTGAACGAAGCGAAGGCCGCGTCCGCGAAGCCCTGAGAGACGCCGTGGAGGAATTCGTTCAGAACGTTCGCCATGGCTTTCATCATGTATTGCTTGCGCTTGGTCGTGGTGAGGTCCACGTCCAGGAGCAGGCCGGGCTGCAGTTGATGCGGGTTGATTTCGTAGATGAAGGAGTTGAACTCTTTTTCGAGGAGATTCAACCGCTCATCGAGAACGACGCGTTCTACCGGGTTCTGGTAGCCGAACATTTCCTGGAGCATGCTCTGGAGGTAGTTCAGTTTATCGCCGACGTTCTTGATTTCGACCTGATACGTGCGATTGTTCTTCTCGACGAAGGTGCTCGCCGGATCGCGGAACTGGAGTTCGTTCCAGTGCAGTTCGTCCGGATCCTGATTGATGGCCTTGCGATCCTTCACCCACTGGCGCGGCATGAGCTTTTCGGTTAGGTCCTCGAAGTCGCCCATCTTCTTGCTGAGGCCGAGCCACTTGGACTTCCGCTTTTCGTACAGCGTATGCACGACGTCCCAGACAGCGTCCACTTCCCGGAGGAATGCGGCGATGCGGTTGTCGTAGATGCGCTTGAGTTCGCGGATCTGGTTTTGATCGAAGTAAACCAGGCGGATGGCGTAGCGCTCGTCCGGAAGCTGCGTCTCGTCCAGATCTTCGTACTCACGGATGATACACTCGCGGGCGTTCTTGTTGTTATCGCAAAACTGATAACCGAGGCGCGAGGTATCAAGGATCGAGGTCAGCGTGTTCACGGCGGTGTTGAAGCCGCGGTTCCGAATGTTCTCGTTGTCGATGATCTTCTTGATCTGCTCCCGCATGTTCAGCGGGTCGTAGTCTTCTTGATCGATCTCTGCGCGCAGGCCGTCGATTTTATCGAGGAACTTCTTGCCGAGGATGGTGTAACGACGGGAGTTCGGGTCCGAGACGTTGTCGTCGGTGAACTTCTCGACGAGCTTGATCTTCTCGAACATGATCTCGGAGTCGCTGAGCTCGGCACGACCGGAGTCCACCATCTCTTCTTTGAGCTTTTCGATCTCGCGATCGATGAGTTCGGAAATGTGCTGGGAGAGCTGCTCTTTCAGCAGGTGCTCCACGGTTACCTGATAGTGGAAGATCCGGGAAATGAGCTCGGAGTCCAGGATGTTGATGGAGAGTTTGATGTCCGAAACGGTCTTCGGTTTGAAGGCGTTGTCCTTGAACGCGCACTTTACGATGGAGTAAGCATTCTCACCGCGAACGAAGGCGCCGATGTCCGTTTTTTGACGGAGGATGGCGTTCGTTTCGTTCTCCAGGTCGTTCATACCCCGCTGGATATGGCCCTGAAGGTGACCGTACATGTTCACGACGGACTTCTCTAATTCACCCGTGTTGAACTTGTCGGAGCCGCCGATTTTATCCAGCAGTTCGACGATTTCTTTCGGAGTGTACCGGGCGAGGCTTTTGACTTCTTCTTTGTCGACGAAGTCGCGGACCTTTTTGACCATCTCATCTTCCACCGTTATCGCGTAACGGTTGAACATGTTCACGTATGCCTGGTTGACGTAGTTGTAGAGCTTGTCTTCGATGCTCGCCATTACGTCGACGTCTTTGACGACTTCCGGCGGCAACTTCGTCTGCGTGTACTCGGAAATGTAGCGCGCGGTCTCGTCGATGATGCGCTTCGCTTCCGCGGGTTTGTCTCGACCCTCCCACACCAATGAGGTACGCGATGCGACCGCACTGGGAAGAACAGGATCGATTTTATTCGGGCTTTTCGGGAATTGCCCCACTGCCATAGGATGCCTCCGACTCTAACTTAAAGGGAATTGTATTTCGTTTTCTTTTCTCTGAAACCAGGGGAACGCGTCTGTCAGGAAACGCGCAATGCGAGAGCGTGCGATGTGAGCCATAAACGACGCGGACGCATGTTTTATGATCCTCAGACCGGCCCCTTATTTTTACAACTAAAAAAATTGCCGGTCATTTCAGCGTGCGCTTTAAAAAAATTCGACCGTTCGTTCAAGGGAACATAATCCCCGCAGGTGTGCCCTGACGTAAATCCGACATTCGGCCGGCGCTTACAAGAGGCGCCGTAGCAGTTCCGTAAATGAATTGGCAACCATCGCATGGCCCTGACGGTTTAGATGGCGGTCTTTTTCATAAAAGAGCGCGACCGGCGCGGCCTGCAACGGGGGCAAAAGGTCGACGAACACAAGACTTTCGCGTTCCAGTAAAGCCGTAAAGTCACGGCGTACGCGCTCCTCCATCAATGGGGCCGCATCATCCAGCGCGAAGAAGGCTTCCATGCGCGCGAACTCCGGTTTTTTCCGACTGCGCTCCGCCTGTACTCCGGTCGGCAGGAGCAAAAAAACGGGACGTACGTTCCGACTGCGAGTTTCACGTACGACTTCTTTCAATAAGAAAGCAGCTCCGGCCGATGCCGCGGCGAAGGCGTCGTCCGCACGGAGGATGTGCGCCTGCAAATAGCCCTGGGCGAGGGCACCGGAGGATGTACGAAAGATCCGTCGCCGGACTTCTTCGCGTGTTTCGATGGGATCCAGTAACCCGAAGGCTCTGCGAAATCCGTGCACGACGTGCAGACCACGCACCGGGCGCGGCCCTTCGACCAGCGCAAAGGGCTGCACCACCCGCATGGCATCCAGGGCCGCGCGATTCCCGGCGGGATCTTCGGAAAAACCGGCGCCGTAGATTTCGGCGTAGTCGTTCCCGGTATAAAAGACAAAGACCGCGATATCCGGACGGAGTTCGGCGTGCTTCATAAACAAACGCAGTTGATGATGGAGGGCCGTTACGCCGACGCCGGCGTTGATCAGCTCCACGTCCAGGCCGGAGTCCGTTAACATTCGCTCCGCAACATTTACAAACGAATCCCGGTTGCGAACGTAACCGTCCGTATGCGAATCTCCGAAGACCATCACCCGGTGGCGGTGAGTCGAAGCGAGCGGGGTCGGCTCATCCTCCCGAAAACCGCGGTTGTTCGTGCGGAACGTAAGCACGCCCTCCTCCGCTTCGGGCCAGGGCAGCACACGCTCGAAGTTCGGTGTATGGACGTGCCCGGCGAAGGCATCCGGCTGAAAGTAATCCCGGGTGAACCGGGCGTTTTCTTCGAGGCCGGGGTTGTAGTTTGCGAGAAATCGGAGCGTGAGTTCCGCGACTGCGAGGCCGACGAGCGCCATGAGGACGAACGCGATCGCGTAGAAGGCGATGAGTTTGCGGGGGCTGAGGGTTGGTTTGTTCACGGGAAGCAGATTGGACTCCGAGGATCGAGGTACCGAGAACAAAGGATTGAGGGCGATCTCATCCGAACGCCATACGGGGACGACACGCCGTCCCCAAAACCCTCGGTACCTCGGCCCTCGGAGTCAATCCATCTTACAAATCATCCTCGGAGAAGATATCCCCGGGGCGTTTGATGACTTCTTCCTCGCCCGAGATTCCTCCCGGACCGAAGAGTTCTTCCAGGTTTTCGCCGGCATCCTTTGGTTGCGTGCCTGGATGAAAGAGTTCCACCCGGCGGCCGCTGCAACCGGGGCCGGGCAACATGCCCGTATTTTCGCAGATCTCCACGCGCACCAGGTTCGCTTCGGGGAATTCGAAGCGCGTGCCCTCCTCCGTGCGATGGGCCTTTTGCATGTAGCGACCCCAGACCGGCGCGGCCAGACCGCCGCCCGTCGCGCCGGCGCCGAGAGACATGGGCCGGTCGTGGCCGATGTAAACCGCGGTCACCAGGCGCGGCGTGTAGCCGACGAACCAGGCGTTGGAATTTCGGTTGGTGGTTCCGGTCTTGCCGGCGACCGGCCATCCGCCCAGGCGCGCGGCCTTGCCCGTGCCCCGCTCAACGACGTCACGCAAAAGCGAAGTCATGATCTCGGCGGTGCCGGCCTTGAGGATACGGCGGCGCTCCACTTCGGGGCCGTTCCGGTCGCGCACGTCATAGAGGATGTTGCCCTCGGTGTCGGTGATGTGCGTGATGACGTACGGTTCCACGGCATAGCCGCCGGAAGCGAACGTGGCATAGGCCCGCGCCATTTCGAACGGACTCACCGCGTGACTGCCCAGGGCCACCGCCGCTTCACGCGGCAGCGATCCTGCTTTCATGCGCAGGAGTTTTTCCACGGTGGGATTGATCATGTCCGGGCCCACGCGTTCGTAGACGCGCACGGCGACGGCGTTCTTCGAAAGGGCGAGTCCGCGGCGCAGGCGGATCAAACCTTCGTAGCTGCGTGAGTAGTTCTCCGGCGAGTACTCGGAAAGATCGGCGCTCACGAAGGTCACCGGCGAATCGTCGACCAGCGTCGCCGCGGTGAGGGTGCGTTCGCCGGCCGGTTGATCCGCGGTGGAATCGATGGCCGAGGCATAGACGAGCGGCTTAAACGCGCTGCCGGGCTGACGACTGGCCTGCACGAAGCGCAACTGCTGGTTCGAAGATTTGAAACCGGATCCGCCGATGACCGCGGTAATGGCCCCGTTCTCCGGACGCAGGGTGATCAGCGCTCCTTCCACGGCCTGGGATTCTTCAATCACACGAAAGCCCTCGGCCGTGTGATGTTCCAGCGCGTTCGGCGTGTTCCAGCTTCCGGCCAGATGACCGAGCAAAAACAGTTCCGGCACCATGTCTTCTTCGAAGGCGCGCAGAAACTTCCGTTCTTCCCGGCTGATCTTGATCTTGAAGTCCGGCTGCTCGAACAAAAGGAAGCTCATGCGCTGGAGTTCGCTGTACTCGTCATCGAAGGCGTCGAAGAACCGAAACGGCGCGCGCCGACGGCGGGCGGTTTGTTCGAGGAGATACGGCGGCAGGGTTTCTTCGGCCGCGGTCTGGTGGGCGTGGTTGATCGTCGTGTAGATGCGATAGCCGCCGCTGTAGAGTCCGCGGCGAATCGCGGACGGCAGGTCCCCGCGGTCCGTAAGTTCGTCGATCTGGCGGAGGATGTACGCCGTGGCGTAGGGATGCAGATTCAGGCGCTGGTGAAAGGCGTTGTCGTGGGGCGAACGATCCAGGACGGCGTAGAAATCCTGCTCGAGCTTGCGAAACTCCCGCTCCGCCTCGCTTACGGTGAGGTCGCCGTTTTCGACGAGTTTCTGAAAGGTAACACGAACCTTGCGCCGCGATTCCGAGGGATTCTTGAACGGCGACAGAGACTCGGGCCGCGTGGTGAGCGAAGAGATGACCGCCGCTTCGCCCCACTCCAGTTCATGGAACGGCTTCTCAAAGTAGAACTGTGACGCCGCTTCGACACCGTGGGCGCCGTGGCCCAGGTAGACCATGTTCAGATAGATTTCCATGATCTGGCGTTTGCTGTAGCGCATTTCGATGAGCAGCGACAAAAAGGCCTCACGCAGCTTGCGCACGATGTTGCGTTCGTTCGTAAGAAAACGCAGTCGCGCCACCTGCTGCGTGATTGTGGATGCGCCTTCCCGCACCGAACCCGCGAGCACATTGACCAGGGCCGCACGCAAAATGCCCTCGAAGTCGATGCCGGGATGCGAGAGGAACTTGTTGTCCTCGGTGGCAATGAAACAGCGGACGATCTTTGAGTTCATGCCCCGCGGTCCGTCGCCCTCTTCCAGTTCAATGACCCGCCGGCTCTTGCGCAGCAGCTCCGAGATCTCCATGGCCTCGCCGTCTTCGCCGACACCGTAGATGATCGACGGCTGATTGTAGCCGGAGTCGGTGTAAACCCGGTAAAAATCCGCGGGCGTGCCGCCGATCAACGCCAGGCACAAACCGCCGAGTCCCAGAGCCACCAGCGTCGCGCGCCGCAGGGCCCTGCCGTCGCTCTCGCCCCACCAGCGCGCGAATCTCAGGTTCAGCCCGTAGTAGAACGTGCGCGCGAACAACCCGGTCCGTCCCGGCGGCGTAAAGATGCTCTGCCGGTATGGATTCTCGCCTTCGGTTAACTTGTCGCTGCTCATGGTTAGTACTTAGATGCCCTTGTTTCGTGATTCGTGTACGCCCGGAATCTAAAGGTATGTGCGCTTAAAGTTTGGGACATATTTATTTGGGTACGGCTGGTTCCAGGCGACCACGGTTCCCGGGCCGGGGAACTGTGGGGAGCGCACCGGAACGGCGTCTTCTTCGTCGGTTCCAGCGACTCCGATTCGTTCCAGGCCGAATTCAACATTCGTAACAAAACGAAACTCCGCAACTCTCCAGGTGCCGTACCCAAATGCTTCTTTTCTTAACTCCTGCCCACTTCTCTTCCTGTTCAAGACTTGTGCGAACCACAACACCGTGATTACTCCGGCCTGTCGCGGTGAAACGGGAACTTACCCTGCATAAAAAACGTGCGGTAGCAATACAACAAAAACGCCCAGCCCACGGCCTGGGCCATCAGACTCGCCCACGCCGCGCCGATGATGCCCTCGGTCGGATATAGAATCATGTTCAGTACGAAGCCCGCCATCATGCGCAGCCCCGCTTCGATGGCAATCAGCCGCGGCTGGTCCAGGGCGACCAGGGCCACACCCAGCGGGGCGAAGTAGATTCGCAAGATAAAGTTGGGATACAATATATAGAAGACTTTGATTGAGATCAAGAAGTCGGGCCCGAACCACTCCCGGATGAACCAGGGAAATAGCCAGAAGCCCGGCAGAAAAATCACAAAGCCCGGAATGAGCAGTTGGTAGATGCGCCGAAAAAAATCGCGGAACTGCTCCGGCGTTTCCAGCTGCGAGAAGCGCGGCAACAGAAGCGAGTTCATCGTGGCGAGCAGGATCAAAAAGCCCTGCATGGGCAGACGGGCCGCGTTGAAGTGGCCGTTGTCGTCCGGCTCGGAGATGATCAGAACCTCCATCCAGTCCGAGACGATCGCCATGAACGCGGCGATCATCATATACGAATTGAACTTTAAGAGCCGGCCGACCCAGGGCTTCCAGTCTTCTTTCGCGGGCCGATGCAGAAACGTGGAGGCCGGATACAGAAAAAAGAAGAGCACAATCGAAAGATACGGCCCCAGGGCGAAGGCAAAGAGTACGTGATCGGCGCGCAGCTTGCCCCCGTGATTCACGAGAAAGAGGGCGAGCAGCAAAAAGCGAATGACGCCGACGCTCGGCAACCAGAACGAGAGCCGCGTAAATTCCTCGTGAGCAACCAGCACGGCATCCAGATACGTCAAGATCGAAAGACCGAAGCCGCCGAGGAGGATGAACCACACCAACGGCATCATGTCCGGATGCGTGGAACCGAAGAAGGCCGCCACCGTACCGAATCCGGTGACCTCCCCGGCCAGAGCGAGAAGCGTAAGATAAGCGCCGACGAGCAGAACGGCGACGGCAAAGGCGTAGAACTTCAACTGGAGCGACGCCCGCAGAATCGAATGAAAGTTTCCCGTTTCCCCGCGACTCAACGCCGGCGCGAGAAAGCGCACGAGGGATTGTTGCAGGCCGACCTCGGCGAAGGCCTGCACGACGAAGATGCGCGCGAGGGCCCAGGAATAAACGCCGAAGTCTTCGACGGTGAGAATGCGCGGTACGATCAGCGAATAGAGCAGCGACACCATGGGGTTCACGGCCCGCGCCGAGAACAGCAGCGCCGCGCGTCGCACATTGGGAGAAGCGAGGAACGGATAAACTTTTTCCTCTAAGAATGCCATAGGATGACGTTAGTGCCGAAGGCCTTCAGACAAACGGCTCACTGCGCTTGAGCACGCCGCCCTCGTGCACCAGGAGCTGCGCCCCGGTCTTCGTCCATACGATCGTGTAGACCCGGTGCCGACGCTCCCCGTTTTCACGAATGAGTTCCACGCCGCGGAGCAGCGAACTCGAGTGAATGCCCGAGAGTACGATCACCCCTCCGGCCTGCACGAAATCCTTTTCGTTCAACGTACGCCCCGCGAGGCCCAGAGACTTTGTCTCCGCCCGGCTCTCATCGTTGTGCGGTTGAATGCGCCCCAGAAAACCACCACCGACTTCCCGGGCCATGAACGCGATGACCACGCCTTCCGGCGCGCCGAAGGTCCCCCATAACATATGTGTGCGACGGCTGCGACCGAGGATGACCCGAAAGGCCGAGGAGATGCTGCCGGAATCGATCAACGAGATGCCCGCTCCCGCTTCGCGAATCTCCGCGATGAGTTTTTCGTGCCGCGGCCGATCCTGTACGACGACGCACAGTTCTTCGACGTCGTGGTCCATGGCCACGGCTACTTTTTTTAAGACGTCCGGCACCGGTGTGTCCAGATCGATCTCGCCGTTATGGATGAGATGCGCGGCGGCGGGCGGCAGCAGCATCTGCTCCATGTAAGTACCGGGAACGGCGCGCACAGTACCCGCGGGCGCGGCGAGCAGGACGACCATGGAATCCGGCAGGCCTTTCGCGAAATTGGTAGTGCACTCCAGGGGATCGACGATGAGGTCCACCGCGTTCAGGGATGCGTCGTCGGCTTTGCGGCCGAGGACCTCGCCGGAGTAGAGCATGGGCGCCTCGTCCTTGCCGCCCTCGCCCAGGACAATGTGGAACTTAAGGTCCAGGCGGTTCAGCGCATCACGCATGCTTTCCACCGCGGCCTGATCCGCGCGATGTTTGTCGCCCTTGCCGGAATAGAACATGACCTGGCGCGCCGTGTACTCCGTGACACCGGCCAGTACATCTCCGAGTTGTTCGACTTCTTTGAGGTTCATAACGCTTCGACTTACAGGTTGCCGTCCAGCCACAGGATTTGCACCCGGCCGAGATCCACCAGGCCGAAGAACGCCGAGTACTCCATGGTCTGGACGACGGGATTGTTCGGACCGTGTTGAGCCGACATCCACAGACGCACCCCGGCATGTTCGTCGCTGCCCGGAATGCGAAACGTGCCCTGCAATGCAACCAGGGTTCCCCGCGTGAATCCCCGGAAGCTACCGGGGCTTTCGTCCACGCCCAGTTCCTGCGGCGGGGCCCCCGGATTCGCCGGATCTCGCTGTTGGTAGCGGCATTGAGCATAGTCCAGCCTGGCCTCGGCATGGCCGTCCTCCGGATAATGGACGCGGTACTCGAAGGAGCAGATGTCCACGCGGTTGCTGTACTGGTACTCGATGATTTCATCGCAACCGCCGGAGAGGGAATCGTCATCGGCAGGATAGCAGGACCGTCGGACGATGCCGGCTTCGCGGACGTTTCCATTGCGATCGATGGCGGTCAGATAGCCCGTCTTCGGGCCATCCAGGTACTCGTGGAGCAACAGAAAGGGACCGCGACTCATGGGCAGATCCGGGTCCAGGCCGCCGCACGCGGCCGATAGCAGGGCAAGCAGGAGGATCGACAGGAGTCGGGTCGCGGAGAACAGACGGTGCATCTCGGTAAGATCCTTATCTCCTCCCGGCCTGGGGCGGCAAGGATTTCGTCGCATTTCGGGCCGGAAAATTCTGTTGCGGATCAGAGCGACGTGGGAAGAATCGAGGTTCCATGAGTGAATCCGGCGCCACGGAAAACGAAGAAATGAACGATCCGAATCTGGAGCAGGTAGCACGCCTGTTCACGATTCCCATCGAGCCAGCAAAGGCCCTTGTAAAGCTTCTAATGGATACTTTCTTCCATATAGAAGTAACGGGAGCAGAGCACATCCCCCTCGAAGGCGGCGGGATCATCATCAGCAATCATACCGACTACATCGATGTGCCGATTCAGGGCGTCCACTGTCCGCGGAAGTGCATCTATCTGGGCAAGCAGGAGCTGTTCGAGCCGGACGCGGACATCAAGAACTTCCTGTTTCAGGACGGTTCGTTTCTGAATCTGCCGCTGTTCTTGCCGGGCAAGGTGGTCGTCGAACGCCTGCTCGAACTCTACGGCGCGCTGACCCGGGTCCAGTTAATGGAATGGGGCGGCCAGCCCATCAAGCGAGCCTTCCGGGGGGACGGGGCCCGGGACGCCGTACAGTACTACAAAGAGCTGGAAGATTATATGGTCGAGCTGTTGAAGCAGGGGAACTTCCTTTCGATCTACCCGGAAGGCACGCGGACCGAGACGGGCCTGGTCGGGCCGTTTAAGGCCCTGGCGGCGAAGCTCGCCATTCGCGCCGGTGTCCCCATCGTGCCGTCGGGCATTTCCGGTTCGTGGCGTTTCCTGAAACTCGACAGTGTCCTGTCCGGCCGCATCTTCAATACGCGCATCGTCTACAACATCGGGCAGCCCATTCTGCCGAAGGACTTTCCCGAGGGAGACCAAAAGAAGGCCGCCAAAGAACTCACGCAGATTCTCGAAAAACAGGTCTACGCCCTGATCTCGCATCCGGAACGTCGCGGCCATCCCCGCGGGCGGACGCGAGTCCTCTGAGCCACGGCGGCCGCTTTTATTTTTGCTATCGTGGTGCAGAGTTTCTTCCCGTCAGGTGTCGATATTAAACCATGCGCCGCGTCGTCTTGTTGATTCTGCTCCTCGCCTCCCTGGCATATGCCGGTACGTGCGCTTCAACGGAAACACCGCCCGAAGAAAAACCGGCGCCCGTCGCGGTAACGCCGGACTCGTGTCGGGCCAGCGGCGGCAAATGGCAAATGTTCAACAACGGCTGTCTGGATCACTGCGAGTACCGCCGCGGCGAAGTGACGATCTGCACCATGGAACGTAAGATGGGCTGCTACTGCCCGGGTTCGCGTTGCTGGAACGGCCGCGGCTGCGAAGACACCTGAACGTTCAGAACTTGTACGTCAACGTCGCCCAATACGTGGGCTCTTCCAATGCAGGAGTGCCGTCGGAGTTATCCTGCCCGCCCGCGTTGGAGTTCATGGGCCAGAGTTCTCCGGAATTGAGCAGGTTCTTTCCGGTGAGCGTCACTTCCAGAAACTCATCGAAGCTGTAGCCGATGCCGGCGTTCAGAACGTGTTGGCCTCGCACCTCGTTGCCGAACGGCGAGTACCACACACGGTAGTATAAATAATTCACCGAGACGTCGAGCTGCTCGACGGGGTGAAAGATTACGTTCAGTCGACTCACGTTCTCCGGATACGAGCGAACATGCAGGTCGCTGTCATCGGCCAGGTACATGCCGCCCTCGAATTCGTCGTAGAGCTCCCGGGAGGCGTCCAGGACGCGCACCAGGGCATGGGACAGGCTGCCGCTTAAGTATTTTCCACTGTAACTTAACGAAAACTCCGCGCCGCCGGTACGGATCTCCCCCGGTAGATTGCGAAAGAAGAAGTAGCCGTTCCAGTCGCCGGGTTCGTCGGAGCCGATGCGCGGCATGGTGAATTCGTCCGGCTCCGCGAAGATCACGCCGACGTCCACGATGTTGCGGACCACGTTGTAGAAAGCGACGCCGTCCACGGACCACTCGCGATTGATGATGTAACCCGCCGCCAGCTCGTAGGTGTCGATGGTCTCCGGTTTGGCCTCCGGGATGTTCCGGTAAACGTCCGCATTGCCGAAACGATCCGTCCGCGGAATTTGTGCAAACAATACCTGATCGTAGTTCTCCGTACGCAGGAGGCCGTCCTTCTGAAAACCGCCGGCGAAGGCCACACCGGGCGCGCCGCGAAAGCCCTGTTGGTACGAGGCGCGCAACCGCAGCTCCGGCAGGGCCCGCGGATTGTACAGCGCGCCGAGACGCGGCGAAACGTTGTCGCCCCAGAACGAATGCCGGTCGAATCGAAAGGCGGCGAATAGATCCAGGCTCGTCGTCAGCGAATAAAAATCTTCGAGGAACACGCTGCCCACGGTGATGCTGTCCGAGAACACGTACCGATTCTCGGAATTCACGTCCGTGTCGAGCAGGGCGTCCGAACGATTGAGGATGAAGTTGTTTCCGTTGCGATCACTCTGCCCCACGTCGTACCGGCGAAACTCCGCGCCCAGGGCGAAGCGATTCTCGGCCGGAAGTTCCTGCACGTTCAGAACCAGCGCACCGCCGTAGCGATTCTCCCGCGTACCGCCCAAAACCAGGCCGCTGTGCGAATGCAGGATCACATCGTCCTGGGCGTAATTCGAGGACAGGCCGAGGCTCAGGTTCTCGCCGAAGTCGTGGGTATACTTCGTGGCGCCGGAGCGGACCACGTTCTGCACTTCGTTGCGATCCCGGTAAAAATTGTAGAGGTCCCGCTGCTGGTCCGCGTAGAAGCCGGTGAACGAGAAGCCGCGATAATCAATGCGTCCGGTTCCGGTGACGTTGTCGGTTTTCTTGAGTCGGGCTCCGGAGGTGGCGACGTTCTTCGTGTTCACGAGTACGTCTCCGCCCGGAACTTCCCACAGCGGCAACTGCGCATCACCGTAGGAATCACTGCGTTCCTCGGTCGTGTTTCGCCCGCGCCGTAAATCAAGGGAGCCCTCCGCGCCCTCGTAGTCCTTGTCCTTCGCCCAGCCGCGATCGTCCAGTTTCTGGCCGGCGTAATTCGTCGTACCGAGATACGCGTAGGCCCGCAGCTCGGGCACCAGTTCGCCCTCGCGCCCGCCCTGAAACGAAGCATGGGAATAGCCGTCTCCGCCGACGCCGCCGGTAAGCGCAGCACCGGAAAGCGAAGAACCGTCCCGGGTGACGACGTTGATCACACCGAGCAGGGCTCCCTGTCCCAGCGTCACCGAGCCCGGCCCGCGTATGACTTCAATGCGTTCAATGAAATTCAGATCAATGCTCTGTAAGATCGAATCCGGCGGGCCCCAGAACCACTCGGTGTTCATGTTGAATCCGTTGAGCAGCATCAAGATCTTGCTGTTGCTGTCCGGCGCGAAGCCGCGCACCGCCGCGACGACGTCGTCCTGATCTTCCACCAGAAAGAAACCGGGTACAAAGATCATCAGAGCTTCATTTAGTGTACGGGCCCCGCTCAGTCGAATCTGCCGGCGACTGATGATCGAAACGGAGGCCGGCTGCTTCTCGGCCCGGCCTTCGACTTTCGAAGCGATCGTAAGATCTGCCGCGAGAACCTTAAAGACATCCTCGGACGCCTGGTCGGCGCTTTCGGCAGGGATCGGAAATTCCGTGCCACCGACCGGAGTGTTGAGCACGTGTTCATCGATGTTCGCCCGGCGGGGGCGACGTTCCGGGTTCGCGCGCAGAGCGAGCGCGATGCGCCGCACGAAACGATCGATGCGTTCCGGATCCGGCGTGCGCAACTCTTCCCGGTCCAGTTCAATGTCGCCGAGGCTCAGATCCTCATCGGTGATATGGTAGGCGTCGATGAGATGGCCGGTGTCCGGATCGTAGATCTGGGCGTACAGGCTGAGGTTTGCCCGCGCTGAAGAACGAGAATAAGAACCGCCAACGAGAAAACGTGCGCCCTTTGCGCGGGCCTGTGCCAGTGCTTCTTCACGATTCCTGACTTCCAGGCGCAGCACGCGAAAGCCGTCCTGTTCCAGGCGTTGCTGTAGATCATTCCGAATGATTGCTCCCAGGGACGGCGGAGCAACGGAACCGCTCAGGCCCTCGAACTCCAGCACGGCCACCGACCCTGGAGTCGTTTGCGCCGTGACTTCCGTGACGGCCGCGCCGAATATAGACCACACGCTGATCGTACACACCGCCGCCCATCTGCGCATCGCGGAACTGTAAACGTTCGCAAAGATCCAGCAAGAAAAATATACTTTACGCAGGGTTTTACAGCGTCTCAATACATGACATGCAGGTACAACGACGGATGCAGCTTGCCTTTGTAGTTCTTGCAGTATTGGCAGTGTCCGTACCTGCGAGGCCCGCCGATGAAAGCCGAATTCCGATTCTCCTGTCCACGGATTCGGATATTTATCTCGAAGGGCTTGCCGGTATACGCCTGGCCCTGGACAACGCACGACTCGAAACCGTGGAAGAATCGTACCTGAATGTTTTGCAGGCAAACGGGACCGCGGCGTTGGAACAGTACTTTCGCGCGCGCGAGGATTCCAGGCTGATCATTGCCCTGGGGCCGGCGGCGGCCCGGGCGGCATATCGTTATGCCCGGCGACCCACAGTTGTTTTCAGCATGGTCACCAGCCCGCGCCTGTTGCGTAAGGTCGCCGGCAACCGCCCGCTCTGCGGGTTGTCCATGCACGTTCCGGTGGAAGAATACTTTCGTACTCTGCGCGAGCTACAGCCCGGTGCCCGGCGGGTGCTCGCTTTTCACTCCAGTCCCGAGGGCGAGTACCTGGCCGGTGAAGGCCGCTACTTCGATCAACAGCACGGACTCATTTACGAAAGCCGTCGCATCGATGACCCGGCGGACTTCGCCGAAGCCCTGGAAACAAGCGCCACCCCGGCCGGAATCGACGCGATCTACATGACCGCCGACCCGCTCTACAACCGCACTAACTTTCGCTTACTGCAAGCTTACGCGAAACGCGAGGGCGTTGTATTGATGACCGGCTTTCGCCGCCTCGTCGATCTGGGCGCGACCTTCGGCTACAGCCCGGACTACGCCCGCCTGGGCCTGCTCACCGGCGATCTCGCCGGGCGCATCCTCTCCGGATCCGCCGATTGCGCGACCGAAGGCGTCATTTTTCCGGAACGTTCCGATTACTTCTTTTTTCTCAACGCCGACTTTTCCCGGGAGTCCGGCATCGAACCGCCGCCGGCGCTGGTTCAGCGCGATCGATTGACCGGTCTCAGCCGGACGGGCATTCGCCTCTTCCGGCACCAAAAGTACAACTCCGCCCGCCGGGTCTTCGAGGCCATCCTGGAACAGGACGAGGGCCATCGCACGGCAGCCTACTATCTCGAACAGACCCTGGCCCGGCAGAGCGGCGGTCAACTGGCCGAACTCATGGCCCGGGCGAAGGCCGCCGAACAGCGTGGCGACCCCGGACATGCCGTGACGATCTACCGCAACGTACTGGAACTACATCCCGGTCACGACACGGCGCAACGCGGCCTCGTGCGTTCGCGCGCGGCCCACGCCGAACAGTTCCGCCGTCAGGCGCAGGCCCTGGCGAACCGCGCACCCTACGAGGCCCTGCGCCGACTGCAAACCGCGCTGCGCATCGACCCGAATGCCGCGCAAATCCACCGCGATCTTTCGCGCCTGCGCCGGAAACTGTCGGTGTCACTGCCGACTCTTATGCAACGCGGCATCTCCGATTACGAGGCCCGGCGCTACGAGGCGGCTATCACGAACTTTGAAAACGTGCTGCTGGTGGAACCGAACCGGCGGGCCGCCGGGGAATATCTAAGATTGTCCCGCCGAAAGTTAGATGCCATTCGACGATTGCAGAGTCAAAAGTAAAATCGCCGTCGCCGCCGGGCCACGGCTACCTCAGAAACGCAATTGCAATCCCGCCTCGTAGAACTGTTCGTCGGTACGTGTGCCGTTACGTTTCGTATCCGGATTCCCGCTTTCGATGATGACCGGTGAACCCGCGGCGTACATCACACTGCGACGATCTTCCCGGGGGGCGTCGCGAAAGAACCAGGAAATTTCGCCGACCTCTTTGCGTTCGTCGAGGACCAGGCCGCGAATGACGAAAAAGCTCGCGGCCAGCAAAGATGCAATGCCCAGGCCCGCGCTGATGTTGGCCTTACGGAACTCGGCGTTGGCTCTGGATTCGTTTTGTTCGATGACGCTCTGCTGGTAGAGCAACAGCGGGACGCCCTGCGCGCTGAAGAGATTCGTGATCGAGAAGATCGACAGAAACGGCAGTTCCGTACGAATGCGATCGCGGATGCGGTCCGCGCGAATTTGAAAGTGGATCCAGCCGCCGTAAAAAACCAGGGAACCGATGGCCGAATAAAAACCCAGGTCGTAAT
Organism: Leptonemataceae bacterium; assembly: GCA_965227295.1. Lineage (GTDB taxonomy): Bacteria > Spirochaetota > Leptospiria > Leptospirales > Leptonemataceae > JANSYA01. The sequence continues at coordinate 4,471,106 of OZ245742.1, forward strand.
AGTTCCAGTCGAGGACGGCGTAGTTCGGATCTTTATAGAACGTTTCCGTATGGCCTTCCTGCATTTCCACGTCTACGTCCCGGGACTCGCCGTTCTTTAAGATGACGCCGACGAAACGATCCACGTAACCTTCTTTCACAATGCGCAACCGATGGACGCCGGGCGGAAGATCGTCACGTTGCAGCGGCGTCTCACCGATCAGTTCATAATTCAGGAAAACGCTCGCGCCCTCGACATCGGTCGTGACGTTCAACGCGGCCCGGTGATCTTCTCGCGGCGCGCGCACCGTGAACACATTGCGTTCGCCGCTGCTGATCACCGCCGTTTCACGCACGGTCTGGTAGCCGTCCTGTTCGACGCGCAGTTCGTACTCCCCCGGCAGGGCCCGCGCATCCACCGGCGTGCGACCGAGATAGAGATCGTCCAGGTAGACCATGGCGCCGGGTTCCGGCGTGCTCACCTGCACGGGGGCCGTTTCGCCGCCGCTCACGAAGTTCCGAATGCGATTCGACGGATCATCCAGATTGCGATACGCGAACTGAATGTCGGTTTGAAACTCGAAGTTCGCGCTCTTGCCGGTGACGGCGTTGTACATCTCAATGCGGACGATGATGGGGCCGCGCCGGGTAATGCCGCCGTCGCGGCTGACTCCGCCGCCCGCTGCATAACGATACGATCCGCTCACCAGGTAGTCGGCCTTCAGGTCCGCGGCACGTTGGTCCGGGCGGGAGCGCAGGGAGGCGGCATTGGTTTCGTCGTCCAGTTGCCGGACTTCGACATCCAGCAAAACACGTTGCCATTCGCCGGGCGGCAGGGCGCTGTTGTTTTCCCGCGTGAAACGCAGGTTCTCCCGCGGTCGCTCCGCCTCGCCGCCCTTGAGCGGCGTCACCACAAAGAGCCGGCCGGGATCTTCCGGGCGCACGTAACCGACTCCCTCGACCTTGCCGCCCAGAATCTTGATGATGCCTTCCGAAAGATAGTCGATGGTCTCGTCGCGGGTGTCATTGAGCAGCGGCAGGAAGATGAGCCGCCGCTCCTGCTCGTAGAGGGTGAAGGCCGGATCCGCCGGGTCTTCGATGGTGCGGCCGGAACCGGGGCGCGGAATATCCTGAAAGACGTTCGTGGCGCCGGAGTCGTCGGGCACATTCTGGGCCGCCGGCATCCCGGGCAACGTGACGAACATCGCGATCGTCAGAAGCAGCGCCGTAAACCGGCGAATCCTCCGCATGGCGTGCAGTTTTTTCGGCGCGTGTCCGTGAGAAACCAAAAAACCGGGATAAAACTCCGAGGACCGAGGTACCGAGGGTAGAAATCGGAGAGCTCTCATAGCCAGAACGCGTTCCGGCAAAGACAACTCTCCCAAAATTTCTCGGTACCTCGGTCCTCGGAGTCTATCTTTTATGTCGCCAGTTTTTCGGCTTCGCGCAGGCGGACCGAGAGGATCTTCGAAATCCCCGCCTCTTCCTGGGTGACACCGAAGATCGCGCCGCCTTTGGCCATGGTGAGCTTGTTGTGCGTGATGACCAGGAACTGCGTGCGCGGCGCGAAGCGTTCCAGCATGCGCAAGAAGCGACTCACGTTCGTGTCGTCCAGCGGTGCGTCGATCTCGTCGAGGAAACAGAACGGTGACGGCCGCACCAGATAGATGGCGAACATCAGCGCGATGGCGGTCATGCTCTGCTCGCCGCCGGACAGCAACGCAATGCTCGAGTTCTTTTTGCCGGGCGGTTGCACCATGATGTCCACCCCGCTGTTCATGGGGTCCTCCGGTTCCAGGAGCGACAGCGCCGCGGTGCCGCCGCCGAAGAGCGTCGTGAAGATTTCGGAGAAATTCACCTGGATGCGTTCGAAGGTGTCCCGGAACATGGCCTGGGACTGGTCGTCGATTTCTTTGAGGATGGCCAGGATGTCGCCCTTCGCGCTTTCGATATCCCCGCGCTGTTTTTCCAGCTCGTCGTGGGCCTCGGTGGCGCGTTCCAGTTCTTCGATGGCGAGGGCATTGAAGGCACCCAGGTCCTTGATCTCCTGCTGCACCCGGCGAAACTCACCGTCCTCGCGCTGACGATTGAGGTTGCGTTTCGTGGCCTCGGCCTTGAGTTCTCCCAGGGACATCTGGAAGTCGTTGTAGAGATCCTCTTCGATGCTGCTGATGGCCAGGCGGTACTGCTCGGCGTTGCGTTCCTGTTTGGAGATTTCCGGCAGGGTTTTTTCGAAGGTTTCCATTTCCCGTTTCGTTCGTTCGCGGAGCGACTGAACTTCGCTGCGGGATTTTTCGATGACCTTTTTGATTTTGTCGATGGCGGCGGACTGCTCGCGCGTGCGTTTTTGCGCGGCTTCGATTTCGCGCTTCACGTCGCGTTCCTCTTCGCCCAGGGCCGTGATGCGTTTCTCCAGACCGCCGAATTCCTCGGTTAAGTACGTTACGCGCTCGCTGACCTCGGCAAGCTGGGACTCCAGGCTTTCACGGGCCTCAAGCGAGTTCTCTTTGCGTACCTCGGCGTCGCGGATTTGCAGTTCCAGTTCAACCTTGCGGTTCTTTTCTTTGTCGAGATCGCCGAGATGGATTTTGCGAACTTCCTGCAATCGGACAATGTCTTTCTGCAAAAACTCCCGCCGCCGGGCGAGTTCGTCCATTTCCTGGTCGAGCTGTTCCTTGCGGGCGAGTAAACCGCTGCGGTCGAAGAGCAGCGAGCGAAACTCCTGCTCAATGCTTTCGTAACGTCGAAAACTTTCTATGACGCCGTCGAGCCCCAGGGACTGGAGTTGCTGCAGGGCTTCCGGCGCTTTGTTTTCCGTAAGCAAGGCCTCGATCTCGCGGACTGTATCGGCACCGGCCTTGAGTTTGTCGACGATCTCGTCTTTGAGTCCGGCGCGGTACTCCTCGCGGCTTTCCAGCTCGCGCTTCTTGCGTTCGAGTTCCAGGATGAGGTCGTGGGTTACGGCCTTGAGTGCTTCGAGGAGCTCGGTTTGCCGCTCCTCACCGCTTAAGATTTCTTTCTGTGACGCTTCTTCCTGCTGGATCGTGGCGTCGATCTCGGTGCGCAATTGTTTGAGGCGGGCTTCGATGGCCGTGCCGGTTTCCTGCAGGCTTTCCAGGTCCGACTGCAGGTTCAGTTCGAGTTGCTTCGAACGTTCGTGTTTTTTACGCAGCTCCGCCTCGCGCTTGCGTTCTTCTTCCAGGCGGCCCTTCAACATGCCCAGGCGTTTGCCGCGTTCCTGGCGCTCGGTATCCAGGCGTTCGAGACCGGTCTTCATGCTTTCGAGGCCGGAGAGATCCTGGTGAAAGGCGCGGTCCAGACGTTGCAGTTCTTCGAGCTGCGATTCGTTTTCGCCCTCGATCTCTTCGATGCGGCGTTCGCATTCGCGCTGACGTTCCAGGGCCTCGTCGCGTTTTTTCAACAACGCCGCGAGCTTCTCTTCGACCTTGCCGGACTTCTCTTCGAGGTCGATGTAGTTCAGGTATCTTAAGTTGCGATCGTGGACATCTAAGATTTCTTTGAGTTTGATGTAGCGCCGGGTTTTACGGGCCTGGCGCTCCAGGTTTTCCATCTCGTCCTTTTTGCCCTTGAGGATGTCCCCCAGGCGCAGGAGGTTCTGCTCGGTGTCATGCAGGCGGTCCAGGGTCTCTCTGCGCTCGGCCTTGAAACGCGAAACGCCGGCGGCCTCGTCGAGCAGGTTGCGGCGGTTCTCGGGAGAAGACTTCAGGATTTCCGAAATGCGGCCCTGCTCCATGATCGAATACGCGGACTTGCCGATGCCGGTATCCATGAAGACCCGCTCGATTTCCCGGCGGGTGGTGCGTTTGCCGTTGAGATAGTACTCGCTGCCCTGGGCGAGATAGATGCGCCGGCCGATGATGACCTCATCGGCGTCCAGCTTCAGCGTGCGGTCTTTGTTCTCGAAGTAGATTTCCACCTCGGCCATACCGCCCTGCTTGCGGTGCTCCGAGCCGAGGAAGATCACGTCCTCCATGCTTTTGCCGCGCAGGCCCTTGGCGGACTTTTCGCCGAGAACCCAGCGCACGGCGTCCAGGATGTTGGACTTGCCGCAGCCGTTCGGCCCCACGATGCACGTGATGCCTTCCTGCATGTCGATGATCGTTTCGTCGGCGAACGACTTAAAGCCGACCATGCGTATCTTTTTGACTTTCAATGCCCTATCCCTGTGTATATGCCGTATGGGTGGCGGATGTATGTTTGATTTGACGCCGCTTTCGATGTCTCGCGAGATGTCCCGCGCTTTGCGGATTATGTCGCGTAAGCCCTGTTCCGAGATTATGTCCCGACGCACGCCGGTCAGCCGTTTTTTGGAATCGGAGCCGCGGAAAGAATTCACGGCTTTTCCACGGACACAGAACCTCTTCGCGTCAGCGATTGGAGGGGTTGCGAAGCAATTCCGGAGCGCGCAGCGCGGAGGAACGGAGGCGAAGCCGGAGCCCCGGAAAGCGCGGTCCCGGCCGCCTGGGCCTGGCGGCCGGGAGACGCCCAAAGGAAAGTAAATTCGCACCTCGCCGCTACGCGGTGACTCGCGCTACGCGGTGACTCGCGCTACGCGCGACCCTTCCAATCCCTGGCGCGAAGAACCGACTATTTCACATGACGGACCTCCTACAACGCAAACCGTACCTCGGGCGCCTCTTTCAAGACGGCGACGCCGGCCCCTTTTCCCTCGCCGTTGCGAAGAACGATGCTCCGGTCGTTCTGCATCGTGGTGGGGACCGCGAGCAGGCCCTGGCGTCGCGCCACGATCCTGGGCGGGAGATCGAGCGCCTCGTCGACACAGCACGCCTGGATACACTACGCGATTCGGAGATCGTGCTGATCCTGGGCCTCGGCAATCCGCTCGTCCTCGACGCGGTCAGCGCTCGCCTGGCGGACGGGCAGATCTGTCTGGCCGTGGACGCCTCGTTCGAACTCGGTCGACTGCTCTGCCGCAAACTTCCGCTCGTACAATCTTACCTGGAGCGGCCCGGCTGCCATCTGTTCCCCGGCAAGGACTATCTGGTATCGCTGCAACACTATATCGAAGGGCTGCCCGCCGAACGACTGTCGGGCCTGCGCGTGCTCCGCCATCCGGCCTCACTGCGCCTGGCTCCGGATTTTTACGAGGGCGTCGAGGCCGACATCCGCGAAATTCTCAAGAGCAAGATGTCGGATCTCCTCACGCGCTTCGAGTTCGAGCGCACCTGGCTCAAGAACATTGTCATCAACTCCCGTCGGCTCCCGCCCCTTTCCGGAGATGATGCAGGAACTCTTACAAACGAGGAAGACCCTGCCCGCGCCACCGTGGGGCCGTTCCAGAATGCCCTGGCGAATCTGCCCGGCGTGTTGATTGCGGCCGGGCCGTCGCTGCGGGACAGCTTTGAACGCATCGCCCGGTTAAAGGAGCGGGCCTTCCTGCTCGCCTGCGATACGGCACTGAAACCGCTCATTCGCGCCGGCATCGTACCCCACGCCGTGTTGACCCTGGACGCCCAGCAACATACTCTCTTTCACTTTCTCGGCGCCGACGGTCTCGCCGCGGCCCCCGGCGAGATTCTGTTCTTTGCCGATCTGGTCTGTCATCCGGCGGTGCTGCGGCGCGTCGAGGAGCACGCCCGCGCTATGATCTTTTCCACCACGGCCCGGGTGCAGCACCGCGCCGACGGTTCGCAGGTGCGTGAGGCGACTCCCGGTACCGAACACGCCGAAGAGATCCACGGCCAGGTAGGTTCGGTGCAATCCGGTGGCTCGGTGGCGACGACGGGCTTCGACCTGCTGCGCAATCTCGGCTGCGATCCGATCTTGCTCATCGGCCAGGACCTGGCCTATACCGGACGGCGCATCCATTCGCCGGGCACGCATCATCAGGAACGCTGGCTTGCGGCGCTGCAACGCGATCGTTCCCTCCCGCACATCATTGAAAGCGTGGTGCGCAAACGGCGCACGTTTCCCGTGGACGGTCTCGACGGCAGCGCGGTGCTCGGCGACTACGTGTTGAATCTGTACCGCGCCTGGTTCGAGCAATCCATCCCGGATGTTAACATTCGCGTGGTAAATCTTACGCGCGAGGGCGCGCGCATCGCCGGCGCCGATCGCCCGGCGGACATCGACGCCTTCATCGACGCCTTGCCCCCGCTCGCCGACCCGCGCGATCGTTTCGCCGGCGCGCCCCGGCCCCACGTGTTCGACCACGCCCTGAACCGGGAGTTGTACCGCGACCTGAACGCCGCCGTCCGCGCCGGGGATGCTGACGCACGCCGGGCCTTGTTCGAAAAGTACGAGTATCTGCGTCCGTTGAATCGCCGCGCCGAGGTCTACTTAAAGCGCAATCGCGAGAAGTTAGGCGAGGAGCGCGCACGAGAGCTCGCCGAGAACAACGTTCGCGACGCGCTGGAAAGTCTGGAACGCTCGCTCCGGCCGTTCTTCGCGGAATCCGCCCCCGCTCCGCCCCGCGAGTAGAGCGGGGGTGTATAGCGAGCACCCCGAAGGTTTTCGGTAGCTCAAGAACTGCAGTTCGTCGCGTCGGCCGTGAAAAACCGAAAGTAAGTCGCGAAACGCGCAGGGGATATTTTGGCTACGGTCCGCAGGAGTTGTGGATTTTCGTTTTGTAAGCCGCGAACCCGCACCCGCTCCGCCCCGCGGATAGAGCGGGGCTCCGGGGTGCGGGTTCGCTGGATGGATCTCTACGATGAAGACGCCGGTCCGGTGCGCCTTACCATACTCCCCGACACAACCTCCGTTCATCTGCTGGAACCAGCTGTACCCATAAAAGCCTTAACATACACTGGCCGCAACTTACCCCACGATTCGGGACGTGTGCGAATACCATAAACGTTTCCGGTAGTTCAAGAGCCGAGGTTCGTTGCGTCGGTCGTGTTTAGTCCATCCCGAGGAGCGAGCGCAGTTCTTTGGTGCGGTGATCGTGGGGACGCAGTTGTTCCAGCTCGCGGAAGGCCTCGCGGGCTTCGTCCATGCGATCCTCGTCGTGATAGATGCGCGCCGCGAGATACAGGGCGCCGGGGTTTTCGGGGCGCAGACTCAACGAACGTTTGAAGTGTTCCACGGCCAGGCCGGGGTTGCCCAGACGCCAGGCGCACTCCGACAGGATCGTATACGAATCCGCGTTGTAGGGTTTCAGGGCGTTGTACTGGTGTAGATAGTCGATCGCCGTAGTGAAAAGTTCCGCCTGGAAGTGATACTTGCCGAGCAGAAAGAGCGTTTGCGTGTGTCGGGGAAAGATGGCCGCGGCTTCCTTTAAGATTTCGCAGGCGGCGATCAGGTCGCCCTCGTTGTGCCGACGACGGGCCGTGCGCACAAGTTCGTTGAACTCCGCTTCCCGCTCCGAAAGCATGATCGTAATCAGCGTCAGATCGTCGGCGGCGTCGCGGCCCAGCGTAAACTTTTCGTAAAACTCCATGACGTGTTCGCAGGCAGCCTGCACGTCCATGCCGCGACTGCCTTTGATGACTTCGACGAGTTCTTCTTCGGATAGAAACTCGTCACGATCGTTGCGGGCCTCGGTGAGGCCGTCCGTGAAAACAAAGAGTTTGTCCCCGGGTTCGAGCTGCGTCTCATGATCTTCAAAGTGTTTGCCGGCGTCCGGAAACATGCCGAGCAGCGTGCCGCCGCCGGCAAGTTTCTCCACCTCGTGCGTGCGCGCCCGGTACAACAACGGCGCCGGGGCCGCCCCGTTGCTGTAGACCACCTGATTGTTCGCGTCGATGATCATGTAAAAGCCGGTGAGGTAGCCCTCTTTCTTTACGTAATGCAACAGGTCCAGGTTGACCTTCGTGAAGACTTCTTTCGGTGAATCGAGCAAATGTGCGTTGAATGAAAGTTTAGCGATGGCCGAGATCAGCGCCGCGGGAACGCCGTGGCCGGAGACGTCGCAGACCAGAAACCCCAGCTTGAGGCTGCCCAGCGTGAAGTAGTCGTAAAAATCGCCGGAGACCTCGGCCATGGGATAGAACTTCACCCAGAACCGCAGGCCCTTCCAGTCCGGAATGCGCCGGGGCACGAAACCCTTCTGGATGTTCCGGGCCATCTCCAGTTCCCGGCGGTTCATGCGGATCTGCCGCTCCAGTTCGTCGTTGGCCAGGTTGAGATAATCGACGGCGGTCAACAGATCGCGCTTTTCCTGGAGCAGGCCGGCCGAGCGTTGCAGGATTTCCTCCGTGCGCGCCTCCGGCCCGGAGTGCCCCGCCCCGCCGCTGAACTCGCCGTCGGCAAAACTGCGTTCCAGAAAGCGCAGCATGAGATCGGCGGCGTCCAGTTCGTCGCAGAGCGCCCGTACGATGTCCCGCTCGGCCTCGACGGTAACGCTGGTGAGTTCTTTAAGATTCAGGCAGACAGCCTTAAGGTCTTCCGGAAGTTTTTCAATGACCGCCGAAACGGCCAGACGGCCGAAACGTTCGCCCGCCGCATCCAGGACGGCCAGCAGGCGACGGGAAGGAATCTCGGGCACAGACATGGACGACCGTAACTTAAGATCCGCCGGTGATCCGGCAATATCTTTCTAACGGAAATACGAAACACTTACAGCGGAAAACGCTCTCCCGATTCCGGAATGTACACCTGCGCCGCGAGCCCGCGTTCGGCGTAGGCCTCGCGCAGGGCGTGCATGGCATCCGACTCGCCGTGGACCAGGAAGATCCGCTTCAGTGCATGGCGGCCGGCCAGGCCCGCGGCGAATTCCAGAAGATCGTTTCGATCGGCGTGAGCACTGAAGCCCTCGAGCGAACGCACCCGGGCATTGACCATGATCTGCTCACCGAAGATGCGGACCTTGCGCTCCCCGTCCCGCAACCGGCGCCCCAGGGTATACGGGGCCTGGAAACCCACGAGCAGGACCGAGTTCCGCACGTCCCCCAGGCCGTGAAAAAGATGATGGCGGATGCGACCGTTTTCACACATGCCCGAACCGGCAATGATCACGGCGGATTCCTCCAGCTCCATGATCTCCTTCGACTCACGTGCCGTATGTACTTTCGAAAGACGTTCTGTAAAAAACGGCATCTCGCGCTTCGCGATCATGGCGGAAAGTTCGGTATCAAAACATTCCGGATGCAGGCGAAAGACCTCGGTCACGGCAATGGCCAACGGCGAATCCAGGTAGACCGGCAGGATCGGAATGCGCTTCTCCCGTTCCAGAACGTGCAGCGACAGTAAGATCTCCTGAGCGCGTTCTAACGAAAACGACGGAATGAACAGCTTGCCGCCGCCGTCCACCACCCGGCGAATCTCTTCGGCCAGGTGACTGTCCATGGCGGAGCGCGCCTCGTGCAGACGATCGCCGTAGGTGGACTCGGTGATGAGAAAGTCCACGCCGTCGACGAACTCCGGATCGTGTAAGATGGGCATGTCCCGACGGCCCAGGTCCCCGGTGAACAAAAGACGTTTGGTGGAACCGTCGCTCTGTTTTTCCTCGATGATTACCGTGGCCGAGCCCAGAATGTGACCGGCGTCGAAGAACGTAAAGGTGACGTCGGCATTCAGCGGAAAGCGCCGGCGATACGGCACACTCACGAAATGGTCCAGACTGCGCACGGCATCCGCCACGGTATAGAGCGGCGCGTGTTCCTCGGGGGGCGGCCGACCTTCTTCTCGAGCCGCCTTCGCCGCGCGTTTATTCAGAAACTTCGCGTCCTGTTCCTGGATGTAGGCCGAGTCACGCAGCATTACACTGGCGAGATCCCTGGTGGCGGGGGTGGCGTAGACGTTGCCGGCAAAACCGGACTTGATCAAATTCGGAATATTGCCCGAGTGGTCGATGTGAGCGTGGCTTAAGATCAGACAATCCGCAGTTACGGCGAAGTCCGGCAGATCGCTATTGCGCCGGAAAGACTCCGCCCGTTTGCCCTGAAACAATCCGCAGTCCAGCAGGATCGTGAGGCCGCCCGCGCGTACGCAGTGCAACGATCCGGTCACGGTTCCCGTGGCCCCGTAAAATTCCAGTTCCATCAAATCATCCTCACAAAAAAACACTCATCGCCAGTCCCAGGCCGAGCGCAATCAGCAGCACGAAGACCAGCCGGCGAAAGCGATCCGCCGGAATACGATCGTGCAGGAAACTCCCGAACCACAGGCCGAGAACCACCGCCGGCGAACACAGCGCTGCATAGCCGAGGACCACCGGCGTCCATAGTCCGCTCAGGGCGTGACCGATCAAGATCATTAAGCCCGTCGGCAGAAAGTACCCCTGCAGCGTCGCGCGAAACACCGACGGCGTCCAGTTGCGCAGGACACCGAACACAACGATGGGCGGGCCGCTGGTATTGTAGGCGCCGCCCAGGACTCCGGAGAGCCATCCGAACAGGTACGCGAAACGCTCGGATTGTACGACCGGCGCCTGGTTCGTTGCGGGCGTACGGAAACGCAGCAGTTGAAAGACGGCAAAGAAAATCAAAAACAACGCGAGGCCCAGTTTGACCGGGCCGGAGTCCACGTACGTCAGCACGAAGAGGCCCACGGGAATGCCGCAGGCCGAAGCCAGGATCAACCGGCCGGCGTCGGCAAAGTGCACCTCACGATAGCCGCGCAGAAAGATGTAAACCGAAACCAATACGCCCAGGATCGCAAAGAACGGCACGGCCACGCTGAGCTCCGTCAACAGGGCCAGCAGCGGCATAGCAATGACGGCGTCACCGAATCCGAAGACGGCGCGGATCGTCATGGCGAAGAAAACCACGCCGAAAATCGCCAGGGCGACGGCGTCCAGGTCCGGCCCCGGCATTACAAAATCTCGATGCCGATCAACGTGATGTCGTCCTGCACGGAGCCGGTGCCCTGGAAACTCAGGACTTCTTCGACGATACCCTCGAGTTGTCCTTTCAACGGACGTTTGCGATGTTTGAGGCTGCATTCGGCAAAGCGATCCTCGCCGAACATCTCTTCTTCCACGTTCATGGCCTCGATGATGCCGTCGGTATACAGGATGATGCGATCGCCGGCCTGCACGGAAATCTCCGCTTCTTCGAAAGAGACCTCGGGCGTAATGCCCAGCCACGTTCCCTGGGCCTCGTGCCAGCGGACTTCACCGTCGCGGATCAACAGCGCCGGCGGATGACCGCCCATGCTGTAGATCAGACGATCGCGCTTCGCCGTCACGAAACCGCAGGAACACGACAGGAAGTTGTCCGCCGTCCGTCCGTAGAGGGATTGATTCATGTAGCGCAGCAGTTCCGCCGGTGAACTCGTGCGCGTGCCGAAGGCCTGCAACGTCATCTTCACCGCGGACGCGAGCAACGCCGCCGGAATGCCGTGGCCGGAGACGTCACCGACGAAGAAGCCCATGCTGCCGTCCGGCAACGTAATAAAATCGTAGAGGTCCCCGCCCACCTTGTCCATGGGCCGATACAGGGCCGCGAGCACCAGACCCTCGGCATTCGGCAGCGTGGTGGGCAGCAGGTTTTCCTGGATGCGTCGAGCCTGGGCCAGGTCCAGCTCTAATTCTTTCTCCCTGGCTTTTAACGAAAGCAGGTTACGCATGATGGCCAGGATCTCAGCCTCGTCGAAAGGTTTCGCCAGATAGGCGTCGGCCCCGGCCTCGTGGGCCTCCTGCTTCGTCTGGTCGTCGGCGCGCGCCGTCAGCAGCAGAATGGGCGTGGTGCGATAGTCGCTGCGGCTGCGGATCTGAGTGATCATATCCAGACCGGAGATGCGCGGTAACATCAGGTCCGTAATGATTAAGTCCGGGCGAAAGGACTCGAGGCCGTCCAGGGCCTCCTGGCCGTCTCCGGCCTCCCCGACACGATAGCCCTGGCGATCGAAGATGTCCGCCATGTAGTGGCGCAGATCGACATTATCCTCCACGACCAGAATGCGGCGGCCGCGACCGCGGTTCGTGCGCGGCGACGAACTCACCGCCGGCACCTGGGGCTCGATGTCGGCGTTGGTGAGCGCGATGTCGTGGCCGAAGGACTCGCGTTCAATGTGATCGGGCACGGAGCCCTCGGGGGCGGCCGGCAACCAGAAGCGGAACCGGGAACCCTCGCCCACCACCGAAGTCACACCGACCCGCCCCTCGTGCAGTTCCACGAGTTCTTTGACCAGGCTGAGGCCGAGACCGGTACCGCCCTGGTCCTTCGCGAGCGGCTGCGCGGAATAACCGTAGCGTTTGAACAATCCATCCAACCGCTCCGGCGGAATGCCCATGCCGGTATCCTCGACCTCGACGACCGCGCCGCCGTCGTCGGGGAAAACCCGCAATACGATGCGCCCGTCCCGTTTGGTAAACTTAAGTGCGTTTGAAAGATAGTTAAAGATGCACTTATCGAGCATCTCCGGGTCCACCGAAACCACCGGCAGTTCTCCGGAGACCACCGTCTCGAGCTCAATGCCGCGAATGCGCGCGTAAGGTTCGAAAGAGGACGTAACCAGGGTGGCGAACTCGGCCAGGGAGATGGGACGGCGCCTCGGCTGCATTTTGCCGGCGACGATCTTTTGAAGATCGAGAAGCTGATCCACCAAACGCTGGAGACGGCGGGCGTTCGAGAGCACCACCTGTTGAGTGTCGCGAGTGATCAGCTCGCCCCGCCGTTCAGCGGCTTCCACCGGACTCTTGATCAACGTCAGCGGAGTGCGAAACTCGTGGGAGATGTTCTGAAAGAACGCGGTGCGCTGGCCGTCCAGTTCGCGCAGCTTATCGTTGGCGCCGCGCAGTTCGCTGATCTTCTCGCTCACCTCGATTTGCAGATTGCGCGAAAGATCATCCGCCGTACGGTAGGCCTCGGTGAAAAAACCGGCCAGGACCGCGGACTGAATCAGTATAAACAAAAAGAAACCGTGGGGTATGAGCGACGGGGCGATGTAGAATCCCAGATAAACCAGGATGTCGTTGCCGATCCCCGTGGAAGCGACGACGCAACTCAGGAACATGGCCGGGGCACCCTGCTTCATGCGGGCGGCGGCCACGGCGGTCGCCCCCATGCAAAAGAGCAACACCACGACGATGAGAGCGAAGTAGTACGGCAGCAGCGTCGTGACCTCGTAGGCCGGACGCAGCAGATTGTGCAGACCAAAGAACGCCGCGATGACCAGCATCACCGGGATGGGCTTCGGCGGAAATTCCTGGACGTAACACGATTGCAGAAACGCGTAGATCGCCGGCGGCAAAAAGAAAAGTGCCAGCAATTGTAACTTAAGCACACTCAGGTACAGATCGTCGGCGCCCAGCAGGCGCTGGGGAATGCTCGAATCGCAAACGGTCCATAGCAGAACCACAATGGCCAGCAGGCCGAAGCGCAGATGTTTGCGATCATGGCGCCGATAGGTCCAGAGTATGATGTGATACACTGTGATGATCAGCGACACGCCGATGAGCACGTAGGCGGCGAGGTCCTGGCGAAAGATCAGGGCGTCCATCTTCGCGGCCGGTGCCACCAGGATCGGGAAGCGCGGGCCGCCGCGTTGCACGTGAAAGTTCGAGACCTGCCAGATCAACTCCGGATGCTCGTAACACTCCACCCCGGCCCGGCGACTGACAGGCACCCGACCGGGATGACTGGTCTCCACGCTCGTACCGATCCGGCCGTTGCTGAACAACAGTTCGGAGCCGCAATAGAAACGAAACGCCAGGCCGCGCTGGTGTGTATAAAACTTCAGATCCCGTCGCAGATCGTCGACGGAAGCGAAACGCAACCGTAACGTCGCAAAACCCGTCGAAGGCCGATCCTCCGCCGTGCCGGGTTCATCCGCCTCGAGCGGATCATCGAGGGACGCCGGCAGTCGCAGATAACGGCGCTCCGCCTGGATCAATTTTTGCTTTGCGGGATCACGAAAATCTGCGAAGGTATAGAGCCGGTCGCGGTAGATCTCCCATTCTCCTTCGAGGGCCAACGGGTCGCGGTTGTGAAAGTCGAAGCTCGCGATGTCGATCAAACCCTGCCGGGCCTCGCGGCTCTCATCGAAGCGCAAACCGCAGTGGATGCAGAGGAACAGGGAAACGAAAACGAGAAAACATCTCCCGAACCGTCGGCGGATCCGGGCCAGGAGACGTTCTGACGGGAGATAGGTCATCGAAACGGGAGTCGGCGCGAGCCGTTACCTGTACGAGGCTCTCCCGTATATCGGCATTCTGTCCACATTCTTTTCAAAAGTCGGCCGATGTGGCTAAGCGAGCAGGTTGATGCGAAAGTTATCGAGGGGACCGGGGCCCGCGGAGTCCACCCCGGCTTTGCGCATGTCGGTATCGGCCTGGCGGGCGCGGTCGGCCTCGGTCAATAGTCGCGTTGGCTCGGGCATATTGTTCACGGTCAGCGCGCTCTGACTGAATTGCCGCGCACCGACATTGTTCTGAGCCGAAATGTTGATTTCACGTAACATGGGTTGCTCCGAACAGGCGAGGACTCACCAACTCCTCGAATCCCTGTATAGGAGGATGCCCCCCCTCCCCGGAAAAACAAGGATTTTTCGGCCCGGGTTGACCGAACGCTTTGTTTCCTGTGCAACGCACAATGTTTTGACACCCAGCAGGGTGCCTACAAAACGAGTACCCAAATTGTATTAGACGTAGAAAGCGTTCAGAGGGTCGTCCTCACCGGTGAAATTTTACGCAGCACCGGCAGGGTTCGAGCCGATTTATGAAACGTGGGAGCAGTGCACCAGAAAAGCCCGCTCCGAGCTGATATGTCCCAGTCTAAATCTTTCTCATCGCTCCGAATCCCCGGTTTCGCGAGCCATCCCATCTTCCGCGCTGCGGTCCTGGTTGTTACGACCCTGCTCTGTGCGCCCATGATCCTCACGGTTCCGTCCGTTACGGTGGCCGGCGAACACATCTCCGGCACCGCGACGCCGGACTCCGTATGGGAGACCCTGTCCCGGGAGTACATCAAAAACCGTACGGTGCCCGAAGGAACGGCGAATCTCGCTGCCTGGCTCAGCACCATCTTCGGCTCCAGCGGAAGCAACGGCATCATCGAAACTCTGCATCCGAATGCGGCGGACGTCCAGCGCTTAAGAAAGGCCGAGAACAACTTAAGCCATCATGTTCGTCGGAGCGCGGGTTCCAGGGCGCTGCCGCAGTTGGCCCTGGGCATCTACCGCGACGCCACTCCGATCTTCACCGAGAATCAGGGCTTTGACAGTCGAACCGTTCGTCCCCTGGCTTCGGTCACGAAGACCTTCACCGCCGTAGCCGTTCTGCAATTAATGGAGCGCGGTAAGCTGCGCCTGGACGATCCGATAAGCAAGTACATCCCCGAACTTCCGTATGCAAAGCAACCCCTGGGCGATGTACCGGTAACGGTCCGCCATCTGCTCCGACACACCTCCGGCGTCCCTTACGGCACTTCCCGGCCCGGTGTCTCCATCGAGAGCCGGCATCGCAAGTTTTCGTACTACATCCCCGGCCAATACCGTCCGGCGGGCGTGGGCTTCGCTTATTCGAACTACAACTACTACGCCCTGGCTCTGTTGATTGAACGACTCTCCGGCCTGGCCTACAACGAGTACATCGAACAAAACATCTTCGAGCGCGCGGGCATGAGCGACGCACGCGTATCCGCGGCGGCCAACGGCGCGTCCGGTGTCAGCAGTTCCGTGCGCGATCTTTCGTTGTTCGGCGCGGCGGTCTTCGTGCGCAATAATCCGGTGCGTCTGCTTTCCCGCCGGGCCGTCGAAGAGATGCTGTCCGCGCCGGTGCACATGCAGGGCAATAACGATCCGTACCGCATGTACTACGGCCTGGGCGTTCGGGTCCAGTATGCCGACGGCAATATCAGCGAGGTCTATCACACGGGCATCTGGATGGGCATCTTCGCGGAACTGCGCTACTTCCCGACCGAAGACTCCCTGCTGTTGCACGTCGGCAACCCGCCGAACTATCGCGCCGCCCGCCTGGGCGATTACCGGGCCGGCTCCGTTAAGTTAGCCGGCGACTATGTAAAGTTACTGGATCGCCTCATTGCGAACACGTCCGTGGACCTACCGGCCAACGAACAGGCGTTGCGCTGAGTTCGTAGACGCCCGGAACTTTAGGGCTCACCGAATCACTTCTTCTTTTTTCCGTGCAGGTTCGGGCGTTCGAAGCGGCTTTCGCGCTGTTCGGCCGGCGTCAGGGCCACCTCTTCGTCGGTGAAGCGGCGCTCGATCGTACGGGTATTGTTCGCCCAGGCAGTGGACTCACCGATCGACGTGCTGCGATCGAAGACCGGACGGAACTTCGGATGATCGTCACGGCGCGACGCGAAAATCAAATGCGAAAGCCCCGGGCCGTAGTTGTAACCGTACGAAAACGGCAGCTCTTCGATCGTCCGGCGCTCGTCGCGCATGGCGGAGTACAACTCGGGCTGGAAACGATCGCGAAACAGCGGAACCGGACGGCGATAAACGCCGAAGAGGCGCAGGTTCCAGCGACCGTTATCGAGATAATGAAAGGGCACGCCGGAAGAATCCGTTAAGATACACTCACTGCGACCTAAGATTCCGGACCGAATGCCGTCGAAGGAGGCGCGGTACATGAGATACGAAGCGGCCTTGAGCATGGTCGTCGTATCGCTGCGGCGGCGAAGATACTCCTCGAACTCCGGGCCCATGAACGAATCCGCCAGATTGTACTTTAAGTAGACGACCGTCTGCATGGGACCACTAGCGCGGCGTACGAAGTAGGCCACGCCGATGGACTCCGCTGCTTCGTCCTCGCGAACCAGACGCCCGTCCTCGGTCAGACGCACGGTGTAGCCGTCGACGATCTCGTACCCGAGGTTACTCAAAAAGAACAAGAGCAGACCGGACACGCCGCTGAAGCGGTTCGCCCCGACCTCTACAGCCATATCGATGGTCTTAAAGAAGTTCCGGCCGAGGACCTCGCCCACGGCCTGGTAGACGGCGCCCAGCTCTTCGCCTTCCCGATAACCGCCGCCTTTCATGGCCTGCACCGGGTCGATCTCCGGAACCGAGCCCGGATGTTCGAGGCCGATCATTACGTACGAGGGGGCGTTCGGAAACAACGTAACGGCGTGAGCGATGTCCGGCCCGGAAAAGGGATAGAACACGTGACGACCGCAGGCCTGGTCGCTCAGATTCGCGTTCCACTCACGCATCTTCGCGAGATGATTCGCATCGTAGCGCTCCCACGCCGCGCGCACACGACGCTCGTAGCCGGGGTAACGTTTGTTTTCCGCGAGCGGCCGCAGTTCCTCGGACAGCAAACGCCCGCCGTCGCTCTTGCCGGCGATCCACAGGGCCGTATCGTTCAGGCCGTCACGCCGATCGTAGGGCAAGGTCGCCATGGGTTCTTCGTCGCCCGGGTTGGAACTGTGCGGCTTTTCCGACGGACGGCAAGCGCTCAGCAGAACTCCGGTCATCACAATCAACAGCAGGCTTCGGTACATGGTTCTACTCGTGTTTAGAGATGGCGTTCAAAGAAGTCAAAGACATTGTTCGTATGCGCGTCCCAGTAGCCGTAGTCGTGGGCCTTACCGGCTTCCGGCCGCGCCTCCCGATCGAAGACGAGGTTCAGGCGATCGCCGTGGGCATTGCGCAGCGCGTCGAACAACGCCCGGCTCTGAAAAAACGGCACAATGCGATCTTCCGGGGAATGCGCAAGATACAGCGGCAACTTCCACTCAGCGGATCTTTGTACGATGTTATCGGTGTGTTTCCAGCGATCGGGAAAATCGTCGTGGGCCCCGTAGACCGCTGTCATGAGACGATCCTTCGGTTGCAGGCTTTGATCGTAATCCCCGGACAGCGCGGCCACGGCGCGAAACCATTGCGGGCGTTCGAGGGCCATCAACGCGGCGCCCCGGGCCCCGGTGGAAAGCCCCAGGACGAACGAGGACTCCGGCGTCATATAGCCCTGCCTGCGAAGTTCAGGCACGAGGACATCACGCATGTAGACCAGGCCCGGCCGATCGTCGTTGCCGTCCCAGCGACGCGTTGTCTCGGGAAAGTATTGCGAGGCGTAGATCGACACGCCCATCTCCGGGCAAATCAAACGAAAGCCGCGGCGAGCGGCAGTTTCGTCGAGAGAGGTTTCGTCCAACCAGCGGGTGCGCCGATGTTTCCAGCCAGGCAAGACCAGAACGTCGGCCCGGGGATTCGCGCCGGCGACCACCGTAACTTCAACTCCGCCAATGTTAAGCTCCGAACGTTGCGGAGCCGCCGGTGCCGACGCGTCCGGGGAAACCGAGGACGCCTCCTGCGGTGCGCTGTCCGGGCCGCCGCAGGCCGACACAAACACGATGACGCAGGCCGCCGCAAATCCGACGCCGACGACAAAACGCGCTGCCCGGCTATGAGGCGCGCTCATCAGTGCCGATCCCGGGAATCTTCTTCCATCATGGTTTCGTACTCGACCGGGCGCGCGTCATCGCTGCCGTTTCCGTTCCCCGGCGCACCACCGTTACTGGCGAAGACCGACCGCCAGAGATAGTACATGGCGAAGCCGATCAGCGCGACCACCACGCCGAGCAGGGCTTCCAGGCGCGCGCCGGAGTCGAAAAAGATGTTCACCACTAAGATGAGCACAACAGAAGCTACGTAGAATGCCGGAAGATACGGATAGCCCAGGGCCCGCACGCGCCCGCCCTCTTGCTTCGCGACGGCGACCGGGTCGCGCCGGTGCCGGCGGCGCAGAATAAACACGGAGCTGATGGTCATGATCGACAGGAACATCATCATGATCGTGGTAAGATCGACGATGGTGCCGAAGTCCAGGAAGATCAGAATCAACAAACACGCGCCCAGGCACTGCAGCCACAACGACCAGGTCGGCGTTTCGTAGCGCGGATGCAACTCCCGCGCCCTGCGAAAGAAGATGCCGTCCCGGGCCATGGCCAGATAGACCCGACTGCCGGAGAGGACCGTGGTGTTGAGCGTGCCGAGAACTAAAAAGGCGATGACGAAAGTCATGATCGTGCCGGCCAGGCCGCCGAAGACCACGCTCAGGGCCCGGGACGCCAGATCCCCTTCCCCCGCGACGATCTCACCGAAGGGAATCGTGGCGAGCAGTACCATGCAAAAGAGCATGTAGACCACGCCCACAAAACCGATGCCGATCAGCATGGACTTCGGAATGACCTTCTCCGGATTCTTGATGTCCTCGGCGAGGTACAGCGTTACGTTCCAGCCGGTATACGTAAAAAAGACGGGGATCATGGCCATGCCGATCTGCGCGATCATGGGCTTTTCGGCGATGCGCTGCGCGATGTCCGCGGGAATGCTGTATTCGCCGCCAAGATTCGCGGAGAAGGTCTTCCATACACTTTCGTCAATGAACAATCCATCGATAATGATGGCCACGCCCGCGAGAAAGAGAAAGATGACCGGCGCAATGGTGACAGCCTTCTGTAGCAACAAACTGCGCGTAATGCCGATGTGATTCAGATACGTGAGCAACAGGACAATGCCGATGGCGACGACATGCATCACCTCGAAGCTGTAGGTCATGCCGGAGAAGTGCAACCAGGTGCCCGCGCCGATCTCCGGAACATCGAAGCTGAGCAGTGAGTTCTGCAAACAGGTCTTGCCCGCCGCATCCATCGCGTGGCCGCAGCCGAGCCAGTTGGCGATGGTGCTGCCCTGGTATTGAGCGACGCCCACGGCCATGGCGGCGATGGAGCCGGTGTAAGTGATCGTGAGGCTGAGGTATCCATACAAAAAACCCCAGGGCAGGCCGTAGGTTTCACGCAGGAAAACATAGTCTCCGCCGGCGCGCGGCATCATGATGCCCAGCTCCGCGGAACTGAGGCCGCCGGCGAGGGCAATGAGGGCGCCGACCAGCCAGAGGCCGAGAAAGAGGTACGGATCACCGGCGCCCTGGGCTACGACGGCCGGCATGAGAAAGATGCCGATGCCGATGATGTTGCCGAGGATGATGAAGACGGCATCGGTGACACCGACCCGCCTGCGCAAAACATGTTGATCACTCACGAATACGTCAATCTCGTCGCGGCGTTACAGAACGCAAAAACAAAACGGCTCATAGAACCCGCAGCGCGGCGGCGATCCATTCCGCCGCACCCCAGCCGGTAGTGTCCTGTTTTTCCGCGATCTTCGCAATGGCCTTGCGCGCCTCGGATTCTTTGTAGCCGAGTTGCAGCAGCGCCTGCACGGCCAGGTCCTGTTGTTCGTCGAGGTCTGACACAACCTGAGCACCGTCCGGAGCTGCCGCCAGTTGCAGGGCCTTCTCCCATTTTTCGCGCCGCCGGTTGATTTCAAAGATGAGCGTCTCCGCCGTGGTCTTACCGATGCGCGGGATCTTCGAGAGGCCCTTTGCGTCTTTGCGGGAGCAGAGATCCAGGAGCGCCGCGGGATCCAGGTGGCTGAGGATACTGAGCGCGAGCGCCGTACCCAGGCCCTTGATGTTCTGAAGCGCGATAAAGAATTCCCGTTCCTGTAAGTCCAGGAAGCCGAACAGGCGCTGGTCGCTCTCGGTGATGTGATGATAGATAAAGAGTTCCGTGCTCGCCCCGACCCCGGCGGCCTGCAACCGCGCCTGGACCGAGAGCGGGATCTGCACCTCGTAGATAACGCCGCCGGAACTCGACTTACCGGAGGCACTCCCCGCCCCGGTATCGAGGTACACCCGGGCGGCGCCGAAGCGTACGATGGTTCCCCGCAGTCCGGCGATCATGCGTTCACCGCCCCTGCTTCTTCCCGGCCGCCGCGATCAGCGCTTCGGAACGGGCCCTGTACACGCCGGCCACGGCCCCGGCCAGGGCGTCCGCCGCATCGTCCGGGCGAATGGGTTCGGAGAATCCCAGCAGCCGTTCCACCATGCGGGTGATGTCGGCCTTTTTTGCCCGCCCCGATCCGGCGACGACCTGTTTGATGGTCCCGGGTCCGATCTCGAGCAACTGCAGTCCGCTCCGCCCGACGACGGTCAGCAGCACGCCCTGGGCCTGATACACCCCGGCCGCGGTGGTGGTATTTTTTGAATAAAAGAGCGATTCCATGATCACACAATCCGGGTTGTGTTCGGCCAGGACGGCCCCGGCCTGATCAAAGAGCGAGACCATACGTTCGCTCATGGGCATGCCGGGTGGCGTTTCGAGCACGCCGTAAGCCACGCCGCGCAGATCGGAGCCCGCCGATTCCACGACGCCCCATCCGGTACGGCCGTAGCCGGGATCGAAGGCCAGCACACGCATCACTCAGTGTCCCGCTTCCACCGGAGCGGTCAACCGGATTATGTCACATTAATCCGGCCGGAGCTTCGCGGCAGCCCCGAATCAGAAGGTAGTATGTCAGGTAATTGCTTTCCGGGCGTGCCCCTCCGCGCTACGCGCTCCGGGTCGGGCTTTCCAGGGCTCCGCTTCGCTGCGGTCCTCCGCGCTACGCACTCCGGACTGGCGCTGCGCGCCACCCTTCCAATCCCTCACGCGAAGACTCTCATTCGCAAGCGACCCATCAAACCAGACAACTCTCCCAAACTCTTCCCTCGGAGCCTCGGCGCCTCGGTGTAGATTCTTCCGCTTCAGCTATTCAAAGCCGCCATGACATCGTCCGAGAGATCCAGGTTCGTGTACACCGCCTGGACGTCGTCGTGTTCGTCCAGAAGGTCGATCAACTTCAAGATCTTCTGCGCCTGGTCCGCGTCGTTTACGGGGATCTCCGTACCCTCGATGGGCATAAAACGAATGCCCGATTCGTTCGTGGGAATCTCTTTGTCGGAGAGAACGTCGGAGACCGTGGAGTAGTCCTCCGGCGCGGTGATGATTTCGAAGGAGTCGCCGTCGTTGCGGATGTCATCCGCGCCGGCCTCCACGGCGACCTCCATGAGATCGTCCTCGGACATGGCGTCACCGGGAATCGAAATGTAACCGCTGATGTTGAACAGCCGCGTCACCGCGTTGGGCTCCGCCAGGTTCGCTTCGTTTTTCTTGATGATGTTTTTGATTTCCGGCGTGGTGCGGTTTTTGTTATCGGTGAGCGCTTCGACGACGATACCGACACCGCCCGGGGCGTAGACCTCGTACAGGACTTCTTCGAAGGTTTCGCCTTCCAGTTCCCCGGCGCCTTTCTTGACGGCGCGTTCGATGTTGTCTTTCGGCATGTTCGCCGCGCGCGCCTTCGAGATGGCAATGCGCAGCCGCGAGTTGGAGTTGGGATCGGAACCACCCAGGCGCGCGGAGACCATGAGTTCCTTCGCGAGTTTCGTAAACATGCGCCCGCGACGCCGGTCCGCGCCCTCTTTGCGATGTTTGATGTTCGCCCACTTCGAATGCCCTGCCATACGTTCGTCCTTCAGCCTTGCTGCGTTTCTAAATTGCTTCAGCCCTCGTCGTCGACCAGAAGGTCCTCGAGTTCGGCGACATCACCGACGCCGCGCCGCAGGAGGTGCAGCGGTTCCTGGCGACAGTCGATGATCGTGGAGTACTCTTTCGCGCGAATGCCGCCGTCGACGACGCCCGCGACCTGGTTGCCGTAGAGTTGATCCAGATCCTCCGGGTCCGTAAGGCCGTCGTCATCGTCTATGGTCAGGCTCGAAGCGATCAGAGGGATGTCAAGCCGTTCCATGAGCGCCCGGTGCAACGGATGATCGACGATGCGCACGCCGACTTCTTTCTTTTTGCCGACACCGCGCCGATCCACCGTCCGGTTGGATTTAAGAATAAACGTGTACGGCCCGGGCGTGTGGGACTTCATGAATCGAAAGACGGGATTCGGAATCTGCTGCGCATACAGGCTGGCCATGGCCACGTCGCGGCACAAAAGCGAGAGCGGGCGGTTTTCCGGGAGCTGTTTCAGCCGGTAGATCTCATTGATCGCCCGGGGCGCGTCGAGGGTCGCCACAAAGGCATAGACCGTGTCCGTCGGCAGGATATACAGTTTCCCGTTCTGGAGATCGGCGGCGATACGATCGACCTGGCGCTTCTCGGGGGTCTCGGGATGAACGCGTAGCAGCATGCCGTGGCTTACCGTGACAACACCGCTGCGAGGCAAGCGGAAAATGCCGCCTCGATTTCTTCTATACTAAAGCGGTTGGGACGATCCGCCTGCGCCCCGTCGTCCGGAGCGCAGAGATCGCGCAACCCGGCACGCAGGCTGTCTTCGACTTCGCTGCGATCGGCTGCTGCGGAGCGATACGATCGCTCGGGAAGCTCAAACGAGGTGATGCGTGCCGAAATCGCTGCGTCGAGGCGCGCGCGGCAGAGACGCTCGAATGGCGCGCGGGGTAAGGAGTCCACGGTGCGCACGCCACCGCCGAACTCGCAGAGCCGCTCCAGGAAAGCATAGAACGGCAGATCCGCCATGAGCCGGGCGTAGGCCTCCGTCATTCCGCCCGGAGCGTCGCCGGGTTCGCCGGCCGATGGGCCGAAGAGTTCCGCAAGCAAGCGCGAGTACGGCGAGCCCTGAAGTTCGTCGCGTTCTTTGTTCCGGCAGTCGTAGGCCTGGCAAATGGACGTACCGTAAAACGAAAAGTCCTGGGATTTTTCCCGCCCGGTGATCGTCGGATGCACCATGCAGCCGGTGCGGCGAAAGCCGTTGCCGTCCATTTCGTCATCGAGATATCCGAAGAACGGGCAGACGTAGACTTCCGGATTCGAACGGGGGATCTTACGCTCCAGGGATTCGCGTTCCGTGCGATACGCAACGTAGCTTTCATTGAGGGAGAAATCCGCGCGCACGCTGCGAAAGGCCCGCTCACGATCCGCGAGCAGTTGGGTGCGCTCGGCCGGATTCAACTGCAAATTAAAAATACCGCAGCAGGCTCCGCACGAAACCCCGCGACGCTGGCAGGCGGATTCGGTCACGTTACGTTGCTGCCGGTCCTGACGTTGCATTGCGACGACCGGCAAGAGAATCGCGCAGTCGCGGATACAACACGCAGCCGGTCTCGGTCTCGTAGCTCATAAAATCGGTCAGGGGAATGAGAATGCGGCGCGAGCTGTTGTAAAAACAAACCTCGCCGCGATTCTCTTCCATGAGATTCTTCAGTTCCTCGTCCTCGAACTCCGCCGGCAAAAGATGAATGGGGCGCGGGTTCATGCCGTTGAGCATGAGCGCGCCGAAGCCGCGATGTTCGAGGTACAATAACTGGTAGCGACCCAGGGGCGCCAGATCGAACAACAGGTTGTCGATGAAGTAATGGTACGTAACGAAGTACGAACCGGCGATGTCCTCGTCCAGTTCCGTGCGATCGTACTCGTCCCGCGCATCCAGGAACTTTTCGATGGTATCCCGGTGGAGGTACAGGCTCTCCACCATGCGACCCGGCGAGAGTTCCATGTGCAACGAACGCAACCGCGCCGTGGCCTTGTAGACGGCGTCGACGTACTCCCGGAACTTCAGCGGGATGTCCGGATCCGGGAACTCGGCCTTAATGTTCAAGTAGCGACAGTTACCGAAAATGAGCGCTCCGGTGAGCTGCATGGTCACTTCGAAAAGACGCCACAGGGCATCCATGCGCAGCGTAATGTCCAGTTCCTCTTTATCGCTGAGGTTCTGTAGCGCCGAGTAGGCCTCGGCGATGGGCTGCGGATACGACTCCACCACGCTCCGGGCATGCAGCACGTTGCGCGACGCATCGAAGGACCGGCGGTTCCCGGAGCGATAGATGCGCGCCATGGGATTGCCGTGCAACGCGTAGCGGGCCCAGGTGAGATCGTAGGGTTCGTAGACGCGCCGGGCGTGACGCCGCGCTTCGAACAACGCCTCGCCCACGGAACGCTCTTCGAAGATGGTCCGATAAAATTGCAGCGCGAATTCGAACGTGCGCCGGGAGTCGGCAATCTCCCAGTTCGTGCCGAGGTAATTGCAGATGCCCGCGCGCAAGAACGCGCCGGCGAGATCGTTGAAGACACCGCCGGTGGTCCCGCTGTGTTCGATCTCCTCGTCCAGTTCCGGATCCGTGGCGAAGCTGAGGCAACTATTCGCGAAGACCAGGTCCGGCACGACGCCGGCCTTTTCGATTTCCCGGGCGCGCAGGACCTTGCCGTCGGCGAGCAGCCAGCCGCTCTCCTGTTGGTCGCGGCTGTAGTGCATGTGCCCGGCGTAGTGAATGATGTCGCGATCCTTGATGGCGTTCAGCAGATTGAGCTTCGAGATGCGCCGGCCGGACATGAACTGCACGTCCAGGCGATCCGGGCTGACCTCGGCCGTCAGCGATTCGAACAGTCCCTCGCCTTCCTGGCGGGCCCACTCCAGGTCCTCGGTGGGATCGGCAATGATCAACATGCGCAGTCGATCCCGTTCGGTGCGACTGGTCTCGCGCCAGTAACCGTCAATGTTCTTGCCGAGATAAAAGGCATCCGCGAGGAAGCAGCGGCCGGTGTGCAGTACTTCCCAGGGGATGTTCCGCAGGCGATGGTCCACATGCAAAAACAGAAAGGCGTTTTGTGCGCTGCGCAACCGATCCTGGATCTGTTCGGGAAAGAACTGCAAAAAGAAGGTCTCGCCGATGCGCCGCAGTTCCCGGGAAACCTCCACGGCACCGGCCGCATCCCCGCCCTGGCCGGCCTGCATGCTGTTCGAGATGTGGCTGAGCCGCTCCGTTTCCTGGAGGAATTCGAGGATCAGGTCGTCATCCACGCGCGTCTGGAGATGCGTATCCCGGGAAGGCAGACGCCCCTGCACGATGTTGAACACGTTCGTCGAGTTCACGCGGTCGATGATGATGCTGAAGAAATCCATACGACGGTTCCGGTCTGATTCCCGGAAAATGATTGCACGATGACTACCGGCCGGTAGTATTACTGGCCGCTTTTGGCGGTGCACGTCCATCAATTTTCTCAAGTAAATGATGCAGCGCAAATACAGGATCCACGGGCGAGTACAGGGTGTCGGCTTCCGTCATTTTGTGATGACCCGGGCTCGCTCCCTGCGCCTGCGCGGATTTGTCCGCAATCTGGCCGACGGCAGCGTCGAATGTCTGGCCGCCGGAACCACCGAACAACTGAGCGAGCTGGAACGCCATTTGCGCCAGGGCCCGCCGCACAGTCGCGTGGACGGCGTGGATTCCGAAGAAAGCGCCTGGCCGGAGTCACAGCTCGCCGCCGAATTCGAGGTCGAGCCGTGATCGGCGTTCTCCGCGGCTGCCCGGGAGGCGGACGGCAATCATGAGCGCGTCCCCGCTGACGATCTATCTGGAATTGGGCATCGGCCTGCTTCTGTTGTGGCCGGGTCTGCACTCCTTCTTTACGGAATCTTCAAATCGCATTCGGCGAAACTTCCTGCTGGCGACGATTCTTTTGAGCGCCGGCTTTACCGTGGACGCGGCCGGCCGCCTCGTGCTGTATCAGAAGTTCTTTCTCAGCGACCTGCCCTTTCGCGCCGCCGAGTTGCTCTTCCTGGCAGCCGCGCTGATGCTCGTGTATCTCGGCGGCATCTTTCCACGCCGCTCGGGTCCCTGGGAAAACATCGGGCGCCGGGCACGTCTGTTCGTACTATTGGTAGTACTGGGATTGCTCGGCTTCGCCCTGGGGGCCCTGGCGCTCCTGGACATTCATTACGTCTACGATCGCATTTACGATCCGCTGCCCGGCACGTACTACGGCGCCTACGGTCCGGTGTATTATCTCATACGATTGTACATGCCGCTCTGTCTCGGCCTGGCCGCTTATGAACAACGCCGCTTCCTGACCTATCACCGCCGGGACCCGCGGCGCGTCCACGCGCGGTACTTTATTACCGCCCTGGGGGCCCTGGGCTCCGCTTCGCTGCTGTCCACGCTGCTTCTGCTGTACGGTTACGAGAACGAATTCATGGCGTTGCAGGCCGGCATGGTCCTCGCGTTCGCCCTCTTTCTGCGAAACATGCTGGAGAACCTGAGCATCAGCTACCGGGCGAACCTCATTCGCAACGGCGCCCTCTTCACCGTCTATGCACTGTCGCTGTTGCCCCTGCTCTACGTCATCGACGGCTTGCTGGACTGGATGGAACCGAACCAGTCCTTCCTCCCGGCCTTCGTCCTCTGCGCGCTGTTCGTCGGTTTCTACGCCGCGGCGCGATTCCTGGGCCCGCGCATCTCGCGTTTGATCTTTAAGGAGCAGGCGCGCATGGACGAGAGCCTCGCGGACTTCAACAATCGCGTCCTGCACCTGGGAGATTCCGGCGAAAGTGACATTCCGCGACAGTTAACACAATTCGTGGACGATCTCTACGGACCGCGCCTGTTTGCACTGTACTTCCGCGACATCGAAGACGGCGCGGGCGAAGATGAGGGCATCCCCGGGGAACGCCTGCCGGAATCCGGCGGAGGCCTGATTCAAAACAAATCCTGCACACGCGCCACGGATCTGCAGTCGATCCCTCCCACCGTTTTTCCGGACGAACTCGTGGCCTTTCTCAAACGCCGGCGTCAGGCGGCGACCGCCGTGGCGGACGGCCAGGCGGGTGTGGACACGGACGGCGGCCTGATCGCCGACCTGCTCGTCCGCGCCGAGACCGAGGGCGATGCGGCTTCCGGCGAGGCCCTGACCGCGCTCGCGGCCCGGGGGGCCGAATTGATCCTGCCCTTCTTCGACGACTCCCGCTCCGGCCACACCGCGGGACCGGAAGCCATCCTGATTATGGGCATCCTGGCGAACGGGCGTCCCTTAGATTACTCTGATTATCACTTACTGTGGTTGCTGCGAGCGCCGACGCTCCTCGCCTTGAAGAACCAGGCGCTGCTTCAGGATACCACCCGACTCAAAGAAAAACTCGAAGAAGAGAACCGCCGCATCACCCGGCGCCTGAACCAGAGCCTGGCGTCCCTGTCCGGGGGCGCCAACGGTCGCGGCGAAAGACCGGAGCCGGCCTTCGTCTTCCAACCGGGCGGCAACCTGGCACAGATCCTGAGCCAGGCCGAGATGTTCGCCGGCCAGGATTCTCCGGTACTCATCACCGGTGAGACCGGTACGGGCAAAGGCGAAATCGCGCGCATGATTCACGGTCTGTCGAAACGCGGCGGACGTTTTGTAACGGTCAACTGCTCGGCCATCCCGGCGGACCTCATTGAAAACGAACTGTTCGGCCACGTGAAGGGGGCGTACACCGGCGCCGGCGAGGCCCAGGACGGCCTGGTCGCCCGGGCGGCGGACGGCACGCTCTTCCTCGACGAGATCGGCGAGCTGTCGCCGGAGGGCCAGACGAAACTGCTGCGCCTGGTCCAGGAAGGCGCCTACGAACCCATCGGTTCGAGCGAGACACTTCATTCCACCGCGCGTTTCGTCTTCGCCACGAACCGCGACCTGGAAGAGGACGTGCAGGCCGGCCGCTTTCGCTCGGATCTGTATTTTCGGATCAGCACGTTCGAACTACGCGTACCGCCGCTCCGGGAACGGCGCGAGGACATTCCGTTGTTGATCGATCACTTTTTAGGCCTGGCGGCCCGTAACTTTCATCGCGAGCAACTTACCATGACCGACCGGGCGCGGGAGTTGCTCACGAAATACGCCTGGCCGGGCAACGTACGGGAACTGGAAAATCTGCTGCTGCGTACGGCGGTGCTGAGCGACCGCAGCGAACTGGACGAGGATCAGTTGCCGGTCATGTTTCGGGACGAGCTGGATTTTAATCGGAAGAAGCAGCAGCTGGAACGCATGGCCGAAGAGCAGAGCCGCCTGGAGAAGGAGTTATTGATGGAAGCGTTGCAGAAATCCGGCGGCAATCAACGCGCCGCGGCGAAGATCTTGAATATTTCGAGGGGGTCGTTGCAGTATCGGTTGAAGCAACACGGGTTGAGCTGAAGGAAGAGGATTTTACTCCGAGATACCGAGATACCGAGATACCGAGATACCGAGGGAAGAAATGGAGATTGTTCGTAGTGTGAAGTTTACTTGCGAATGAACGGTCTTCGCGTTAGGGATGCGCAGGGTTGCGCGAGAGCGCAATTCCGGAGCGCGCAGCGCGGAGGAACGAGCGCGAATGCGCGAGCCCGGAGCAGCCCGACGGACGGCGCCTGGGCCTGGCGCCGTCCGGAACGCCCAAAAGGATTAACTTTTATTCACTGCATTTTAGTCTTCTCGGGGCGTCACAGATAAACAAACGATGGAAAGTGAACTGCGAATATTACTGAAGCACGCCTTCATTTCCCGGCGACAGTTTCGGGATTTGCTGGCGCGCAACTTCGAATCCGTGGAGGGCCTGCGCGAAGCGGTACTCACCGACGGCATGATGGATCCGCCGGACTGGCGGGAAGCCATGCGCCACCTGAAAACCACCGGCACCGGCGAACGGCAGCCGCCGGAATCGCTGAACGCGGAGATGCTGCAAATCCAGCAGACGGCGCTGAAGGTCGCCGGCAGCGATACGACGATCCTGCTGCTCGGTGAATCCGGGGTGGGCAAGTCGCGCCTCGCCGCGCGCATTCATCGTGAGAGCCCGCGGCGCAACGGCCCGCTGGTTACGGTATCGTGCGGAAGCATTCCGGAAACGTTGCTTGAGTCCGAGCTGTTCGGCGTGGAGAAAGGCGCGTTCACCGGCGCGAACAAATCGCGCGAAGGCCGCTTCGCCCGCGCTGATACCGGTACCATCTTCCTGGATGAGATCGGGGAACTCACGGCCCCGCTCCAGGTAAAATTGCTGAGGGTACTTCAAGAGAAGAAGATCGAACCGCTGGGCGGCTCCGGGGAGATGGACGTGGACGTGCGGCTCATCGCCGCGACGAACCGGAACCTGGAAGATGACGTGCGCGACGGGCGCTTACGGGAAGACCTTTACTTTCGTTTGAACGTCGTGCCGCTCACCCTGTTACCCCTGCGCGAACGTCGCGAGGACGTCGCCCCGCTGACGGGTTACTTCAT
Organism: Leptonemataceae bacterium; assembly: GCA_965227295.1. Lineage (GTDB taxonomy): Bacteria > Spirochaetota > Leptospiria > Leptospirales > Leptonemataceae > JANSYA01. The sequence continues at coordinate 4,500,759 of OZ245742.1, forward strand.
CGAACGCTTCGCGGCAAAGGTCGGCGTGCGCATCAACGAAGTGGACCCGCGCATCAGTGACATCATGATGAAGTACTCCTGGCCGGGAAACATCCGCGAGCTCGAAAACTGCGTGGAGCGATTGATCGTGTTATCCCGGAACGGCAAACTCTCTCCGGAAGACTTTCCCCCGCGGGTCCTGAAAGAGATCGGCGGAGTGCCGGCCCTCAAACCGGCGAAAGGTCCCGGCGGAGACCGGCGACCGGCCTTCGCCGACGGCGAGGACGAAGATCCGGCGTCTCGCTTTCCGGATCTGCGCGAGATGGAAGCCCGGCACATCGAACGTGCGCTGAAACGCAGCCGGGCCAGCATCCATCGGGCGGCCAGTCTGCTGGGCATCCACCGCAACACCCTCTCGCGGAAGCTCGAAGAGTACGAGATCGATCCGTCGCGCTTCAAAAACGGCCCCGCCGACGAGGAACCCGGCACGGCCGGCGGGCCCGACGCGGCCTGAAATGTTCTTAAATTTTCCCGCGATTCGGCCGACCGGTATTTCAGGTAGGTCGCATGAAAACGCAAGTAGCCGGCAAGTCCGTATCCTCTTCCGTACCCGAGATCGTTGAAGCGTGGGAACTCTACGCCGACGGCTCATACGCGGAGCTCACTGAACGCTTCACGAATTCCGAACTCGGAGCCGTGCGGGATCTCTGTTCCCTCGCCGTTCTGGCGGACGGCGGCACGCCGGCAAAGCGCGGCAAAAGCAAGGATGTGAGCATCTTCACCGATTTGCTGCGCGGCATGGAACTCTACTCCGTGGCGGAGTACGATCAGGCGGCACTAAGTCTCGGTGAGTGGCTGTTAAAGCGGGACTACTACTGCGAAACCGTGCTCACCGCATTCATCGACGCCGCACGCTGCGCCGGCGAATACGGCCTGCTGGGGCGCGTCTGCAAACGTTTCGTCGATCGTCCGGCGTATCAGAAGTTCACCGCGGAGCCGTTGTTCTTGAGCGTCTTTCACGCGGATCGTCCGAAAGAAGCCGTCCTCATCTTTGAAAAATTCCGCGAGCACTTCGACGATCAGGTGGTTTTGCAGAAGGTCGCCCTGGCCCTGCTGCGCCTGGAACGTTACAGCGACGCCGAGCGCCTGTTGATGCCGCTCTACGCGAAATTGACCGGCGCGAAGTACGATCCGTCCCGTCGCTACGAAGACGCCGTCTCCGACTACGCTCCCGCCATTCGCAACAAGGCGAAACTCGCCGGAAAAAAAGATCGCTCCTTCGAAGAGAGCATGGAACTGGGCATGGCCTATCTCTTCAGCGGCGAGTACGATCAAGCGCTCTCCGTATTACAGACTTTACAAAAATCTCGCGCGGCCTGATAACGGGTCGTGCCTGCGTATCGATTCCTCTCCCTCGAAATACAAGATCACATCGCCTGGCTGCGGCTGAATCGACCGCCGCTGAACGACCTCGATCCCGAGGTCCTGGACGAACTCATCGCCGCGCATCACGAGCTGGCCGCGAACGACGACGTCTGGATGGTGGCCCTCGGCGCCGCCGGCGATAAGTTCTTCTGCAACGGCGTGTCGCCGGACTTTGTGCTGGAACGCGACGTGGACGGCCGCGCCCTGGTCTTCGAACGTTTGTTTGATTTGATGCGCGTGATGTACGCGTTTCCGAAGATCGAGCTGTGTGCTCTTCGCGGGCACGCCATGGCCGGCGGCGCGGTGCTCGCGATTCTCTGCGACTTTCGATTCATGGCCGCCGGCAAGAACCGCATCGGTTTTTCGGAAGTTCCCGTGGGCCTGACCGTGCCCGAGTTTCTGATTCGGCTGATCGAAGGGGTCGTCGGTCCGCAGCACCTGGTAAAGATCGCCATGCTCGGCACGGCCTTCCGTCCCGAGGAAGCCCTGGAGATCGGCCTGGTGGATCGTGTGGTACCGGCCGACGAGCTCGATCAGGTCGCGCAGGATTATCTGCAAGGACTGTGCGAATTGCCGTTAGAGAGTGTGCAGGATGTGAAGGCGTCCATCCGGGCGCCGCGCATGGAGCTGGTGCGCACGGCCTCCGGCGAAAGCCTGGCACATCTGCGGCACTTTTTGTCCGGCAACTTCGACGAGGGCCTTCAGGCCGTCAAAGAACGCCGTAAGCCGAAGTTTGTGAATCCGTGACGGATGATATTCTCCCGGCGTCCTCGGAGCCTCGGTGGTTTAACTTCTTTCGACGACGCCACATCCGACTAACTGAATATCAATAGATCTTTGCAAAGAAAGATCAGCGGCAGGACCAGAAACAAAAACACCGCCGTGGTGCCGACGAAAAGTTCCGAGGCGTAGGCGCTCTCCAGATCGAAAAGCACGGCCGTCATCACCGAATACACCGCGGCCGGCATGAAGGCCATAACGGCGATGACACCGGCGATTTCGTTCGACAGTACGGGCAGGCCCCAGGGCTGCGTGAATACGAGCAGGACCGCGAACGTGAGCGCCGGCGTGAGCAGGAACTTGAGCACGCTCAGCACGGCGACGTCGCGCAGGTTCGCGCCGAAGCTCCGGGCGTCGAAGCTGAGTCCTAACGTACAATAGTACAAACCTACCGACGGCAGGAGGATGTACTCGAGCTGGATGTCGTAGGCCGGACGTTCGATGCCCGCGAACAACAGGGCCAACGCCGCGACGGCCGCATACAGCGGCAGATGATTCCAGCTCCGGAGAAAACTGAGCAGATTCAGGCGATCCTCCCCCGGCGTGCTGCGTGCCGCCCTTCGCGCGTAAGGAAACATCACCAGAAACAGATACGGCGTGAAATAAAACACGAACAGTGCCGAGTAACCGAGCCCCACTTCACCGTAGAGCAGATAACAAACGAAACCGCCCATGGTAAAGCCGTGATTCGACAGGCTGGCGCTGATGTTGTACGCGGCGCGGCGCCGGTCGGCACGTTCCGCGCGTAACGCTGGCGATGTGCCTTCGTGTTGTGCCGCTGCCTGGTTCTCCGCGGATCGCGCCGTGGTCCAGCGGCCGAGAACAAATCCGGTGCCGACCATGAGGAAACCGGCCACGGGCAACGCGGCACGATCGGCGGCGAGTTGCAGGCCCCAGGTCGACCAGAACACCACCCAGGGTTCGAGAAAGATCAGATTAAAGCGCACGAGATGACTCGCGCGGTGCCGCAACTGTCCGCGAAAGATCTGCCCGAAGACAAACGGAAGCAGGACAAAGGCCTGAAACAGGGCGAACTTTGCGACGGGCACGGGACCGTATGGGGCCGGCCGGAGTTGCTGTAAATCAGAAAGACCTTGCGGGATTCGGCTGAACGACAGTTGTATCGTATCGGTGGAACGCTTCCTCTACGAAGGCGACGAATTCTACGCGCATGCTCTCGCGTCCATTCGCGCGGCGCGCTTCAGCATCATGCTGGAGATGTACATATTCCGTGACGATGCGTCCGGTCGGATGTTTGCGGAAGCCCTGATGGAGCGGGCCCGGAGCGGCGTCGAGGTTACGGTGATTTACGATCGCATCGGCTGCATCGGGACGCCGGATCGTTTCTGGCGCGAGTTGCGCGATGCCGGTGTGCGCGTGCTTGCCTTCCATCCCTGGCGCGGGCTGCACGATTTTTTGCGCTTCCTACCGCAACGATTGTTGCTGGCCTTCTTTCGCCGCAATCATCGCAAGACCCTCGTCGTCGATGAACGCATCGGTTTTACCGGCGGCTTTAACATCATGGACGAGTGCAGTCTGGAACGTTACGGACCCGGACGCTGGCTGGACGCGGCCTATCAGAGCGACGTGCCCGCGGTGGTCCTGGGATTGCAGGCGTACTTTCGCGATTCCCTGCGGCGCATTGAAGGCCCGGGCAAGCTTCCGCGCTCATTGCACAAGCGCACCCGCGAAGCGATCTTTCATCCGCCCGGCGACGCACGACCGCTGCTCGGTGTACCGGAACGCTGGCGACGCAAACATTCGGAACTGCGCCGACGCTTGCCGCCGCGTATGACCATCGTCAGCGCTCTCAAGAAACTCATGAATCACAGTCGGCGCCGCATCTGGTTGACGTACCCGTACTTCGTTCCGTACGGCGGTGTGATGCGCTGGATCCTGCGCAAAGCGAGGCGGGATTCCGGCGTGGACCTGCGCATCTACCTGTCCTCCGTTTCAGATCTGCCCTGGATGCGTGACATGGCCGTGTTCATGGCCCGGCGCCTGCATCGCCAGGGCGTGCGCATCTTCATGTTTCACGGCGGACGAATTCCGGAAGAGGCGCCACGCTTCAGCCACGCGAAGGTGGCCTTATTCGATGACTGGGTCGGCGTGGGCACGAGCAACCTCGATCGCCGAAGTTTTTTGTTTCACCTGGAATCCATGGTGATTCGTAAAGATCCGCCGTTCATGCAGGAAACCGAGGAGTTCTTTCACTATCTTCACGAGTACAGCCGGCCCTTCGACGAACGCGAGTACCGGGCCGGTTTCCGGGCATATTTGCTTTATCCGTTCCGGCACTGGCTGTAAGATCGGGCGCAGGCGAAAGTGCTTGCGATGCCGGACGTTCACCGTAAAGTGCCGTCCGTTCTTGCGCGGGCACATCCGCGCGGTTTTATCTGTCATGGCGAAATCTATCTTAATCGTAGACGATGACCCCGAGATCGTCGCCTACCTGAAACAGGTCCTGAGCAACGAAGGCTTCGAAGTTACCGCGGGCGACCGCGCCGTCGATGCGGTAAACCTTTACGAACGCCTGAAGCCCGACGCCCTTCTACTCGACATCAACATGCCCGGCTCCGACGGTTTCTTCGCGTTGAAGCGCATCCGCATGCGCAGCCAGGCCGGTGTCATCATCATGATCTCCGCACGCGAAGGCGTCGACGATATCCAGGAAGCCCTGGACCACGGTGCGGACGATTACATCGTAAAGCCTATCGACCGCGGCACCCTCGTCCGTAAGATTCAAAAGCATTTAAAGATGTAGGCGGGACGGCCCGGGCTTACTGCCACCCGCGCCGGAGTCGTGGTAGGCGGTAGTATCTCAGCCAGAGCCTATACGGTAGCCTGTCTTCCGGCGCCGACTCCAGGCGTATCCTTCTTTCGTAGTGATTTCGCGCTATGTAAACGCGGTTTGAGAACTCAATGTAGAAGGGGAACTGGCTGTCATAGTTGTGAAGCTCGTTTGTAGGAACTCTTACGCTTAGCCTCCCTGGATCAACGCGCAAATCTTCTTCAAGCAACCAGGCGAATAAAAAACACCGCGATACACCAAGATAAGCCGCCCACTGACCGAGTTCCATCCAGGCCTCGTTCGGCACGCGCAAGCAAAAGCGCCGGAGTTCGAGGCCGGACCGCTGATAATGACACTTCAATGTCGCGGATTGCAAAAACTCCCGTTCGAAAAAGCGCGTGCGAAAGCGCGCCAGTAATACTCCTACATAAAGTCCACGCCGACGCCTGTAGCGTTCCAGTTTTGCAACCAGCAAGTCACAGAGATACTCGGGCACGAGCAAAGTCACAGGCAACGATTCCGGAAACGTAACCAGCGGACGTCGAAATTCCATCTGTGGTTCAAATCTCAGCGGCAGATCAGCCGGGCTGTCCGTAGAATGAATTTGCATGATCCCTCCCCGCCGCCGATGGCGGCGCCACGCAGGAGGGAAAGAAACACGTCGATCGTTGCGCAAAAAAAGGGCGGCCGGGCGGCCTCACCCGCTCATTCTTCAATCCGAAAGTAGAACTCGCCCAGACCCTGGCCGATTTCGTTCAGACGCAATTGCATCACGTCCAGGTACTCGTGGAGGCCCTGGTGAAAGATGTCTTCGACCTCGGTGTAATCCAACTGCGAACGCAGCCGGCCCAGGAGTTTCTCGGACCGGTTCGTGAATGAACTCATCTCCGAACCGGTGATTTCCCGGAGCGAGGTCTCGGCAAGTTTCAGGCAAAAACGAATTGCACGCGGGAAATATCGGTCGAGCACAAGAAAACGAATGATGCTGCGCGGATCCACGCGATCAAATTCGCGATTGTACATTTCGTAAGCGCTGGCGGACTTCAGGACCGAGGACCACTGCAACAGATCAAACGAGCGGCCGACGTCTTCTACACGCGGTAGTAAGATGAAATACTTCACGTCCAACAGGCGCGTCGTCTGGTCCGCGCGTTCCAGTTGACGCCCCAGCATGCCGAAGTGCCAGCCTTCGCTGTGAGAGAGCGTGGTATCGTACAGCCCGTGATACAGTTGCGTCTGCTGGCGGATCAGCGTGCACAGCGGCAACGGATCGCGCAGAACGTCGCCCATGTCGCGGCGGATCGCATCGCGGACCTGCATGTGAAAATCGTTCAGGTGCTCCCAGATTTCGAGGCTGATCATTTCACGGATCGAGCGCGCGTTTTCCCGCGCACGACTCAAACACGAACCGATGGACGACAGATTCCGTTCGTCCGCCAGGAGAAAGCGAATCACGTCGTCCCGGGCTGCCGGTGCCGACGCGGTGGATGCAGTGGGCGCGGAAACGCCGTCGGCGGCCCCGCTCGCAGTTTCACCGCCCGCGGCCTCGCCGTACAATTTATGAAAGAGATCGTTATCTCCGGTCGTGGAGATCAGCGGGCCCCACTGCTCCTGCATACCCGGAGGAAGATCCAGCGTTAAGTTGAGATTGGCGTCGATGAAGCGCGCATAGTTATCCGCCCGCTCAATGTAGCGGTTCATCCAATAGATTGAATCTGCGACCCGGCTCAGCATTCACGATCTCAACACCCAGGTGTCTTTGCTCCCGCCGCCCTGTGAGGAGTTAACCACCAGCGAGCCCTTCTTCAACGCCACCCGGGTAAGCCCACCGGGCATCACGAAGATATCGTCGCCGTACAGAATAAACGGCCGCAGGTCCACGTGTCGTCCTTCGAGAGAATTCTCGACGAGCGTCGGCACACGCGACAGCGAGAGCGTCGGCTGCGCAATGTAGTTCCGCGGATTATCGCGTACGAGATCCCGGAAGCGATCACACTCCCCGCTGCTCGCATGCGGCCCGATCAGCATACCGTAACCGCCCGCCTCGTTTGCCGCCTTCACCACCAGTTGATCGATGTGATCCAGGACATACTTGCGGTCGTCGTCATCTTCACAGACGTACGTCGGAACGTTCGGAATGATTGCATCTTCGTCCAGGTAATACTTGATCATACGCGGCACGTAGGCGTAGACGACCTTGTCGTCGGCGATCCCCGTCCCCGGGGCATTGGCCAGGGCCACCTGACCGCGGCGATACGCTTCAAAAATGCCGGGCACACCCAGCAAAGAATCCTCGCGAAACGCCTTCGGATCGAGAAAGGTATCGTCGATGCGGCGATAGATTACGTCGACGCGCTCCAGGCCGCGCGTGGTTTTCATCATGACACCGCTGTCCGTGACAACCAGGTCCTTCCCTTCAACGAGTTGCACGCCCATCTGCCGCGCCAGAAACGAATGCTCGAAGTACGCGGAGTTGAAGACACCCGGCGTGAGCACCACCACCGTCGGCGACTCGCGTTCGGACATGGCCTGCAACGTTGCCAGCAACCGCAACGGATAGTCGTTGATCGGCTGCACGCCCATGCTGTGAAACAGGTCCGCGAACGTGCGTTTCATGCTCTCGCGGTTTTCCAGAACGTAGGCCACCCCGGACGGACAACGCAGGTTATCTTCGAGAACGTAGAATTCACCGTCGTCGTTTCGGACCAGGTCGGTGCCGGTGATGTGCGTCCACACACCCTTCGGCGGTTGCAGACCGATGCATTGTTTCAAGAACGCGCGGGAGGATTCCAGGATGTGCCGCGGAATCACACCGTCCTTTAAGATCTTCTGCTCGCCGTAGACGTCCTGAATAAACAAATTCAGCGCCGTGGTTCGCTGGCGCAGCCCGCCTTCGATGCGTTCCCACTCCGAGCCCTCAATCACGCGGGGAATAATGTCAAACGGAAGCACCCGTTCCACGCCCTCGTCGTCCTCATAGACGTTGAACGTAATCCCCATACGATACAACGCGCGTTCGATGGCGTGTTTGCGGCGGGTCAGATCATCCGGCGACAGGCGACCGATGTTGTCGCGCAACGTCCGGTAACCGGGGCGCACATTGCGATCCGCCGAAAACATTTCGTCGTAGTAACGACCGACATCGTACGATTCTAAGAGTGTGGCGGTTCGTTGGGGCATGAAAAGGTGCGCTCCTGTGCCTGTCCGGCGCAAACGAGTAGCAATATTCATACCATGGCAAAACACTCTCTCGCGAAGGGTTTTCGCGCGTAAGGCCTGTACACTCGCCTCAAAAAAAGGCAGATCAGGCAGGATTTAGACATCGCCGAATTTGTAGGAGTTCCTACAATGGGCCGGATCGAGGCGGTGCGCGGTTTTGCCCGGGTTTTTCCACCGGAGTTCTGGCACGTTCCTTGCTCCACCCTTACGTTAACAACATATGTCTGTACGGATCGCCCTGCACCACAAAACCAGCTACGAATACGAGCGCGCCATCAACCTCGGCCCCCAGCTCATTCGCCTGCGCCCGGCCGCTCACACCCGCACCCGCATTCTCTCGTACAGCCTGAAGATCGAGCCGGAAGAACACTTCATCAACTGGCAACAGGATCCCTCCGGCAACTTCGTAGCGCGGATCGTCGTCCCGGAACGCACCCGCCGCTTCGGATTCCAGGTGGACCTGGTGGCGGAGATGGCAATCTTCAATCCGTTTGATTTTTTCATCGAGCCGTACGCCGAGGAGTTCCCGTTCACGTACGATCAGAAACTCCAGAAAGAACTCTATCCGTACATGCAAAAACACGAGCGCGGTCCCCTGCAGAAAGCGTGGGAAGAAGGGATCGATCAAACACCGCGGCGCACCGTGGACTATCTCGTACAACTCAACCAGCGCCTGGCGGGCGACATCCAGTATCTCATCCGCATGGAACCCGGCGTGCAGGCGCCCGAGGAAACACTCAAGAACAAGAGCGGTTCGTGCCGGGACTCGACGCATCTACTTGTGCAGATCTTACGTGAACAGGGCCTGGCCGCGCGCTTTGTTTCCGGTTACCTCATTCAACTCCGCGCCGACGAGAAACCCCTGGACCCGGGCGCGCCCGTCGGCCCCATCGAGGACTTCACCGATCTTCACGCCTGGGCCGAGGTCTACGTCCCCGGCGCCGGCTGGATCGGCCTCGATCCGACGTCAGGCCTCCTGGCCGGCGAGGGCCACATCCCCCTGGCCGCCACGCCGGAGCCCGAGTCCGCGGCTCCGGTGAGCGGTGCCCTGGAACCCGCGCAGTCCACCTTCGAATACGCCATGACCGTACAGCGCCTCGAAGAAGGCCACAGCCACGCCCGGCCCTACAGCGAAACCGTCTGGGAAAATATCGATCGGCTGGGAACCCGGGTCGACGAAGACCTGGAAAAACAGGGCGTGCGGCTTACCATGGGCGGCGAGCCCACGTTCGTGTTCAGCGACGACCCGGACGGCTTCGAATGGAACTTCGGCGCGCTCGGCAAGACCAAGCGTCGCCTGGCCGGGCAGTTGCTTTATCGTCTGCACGATCGCTTCGGCAACGGCGGCGTATTGTATCATGGCCAGGGCAAGTGGTATCCCGGCGAAGAGCTGCCACGCTGGGCCCTCGGCACGTTCTTCCGCGACGACGGCCGGGCGATCTGGAAGGATCAGAGCCTGCTGGCCCGAGAAAGCGTCGGCGGCGAACCGGCCTCCGGCAAAAAAGCCGAAGCAACACCGGGCCACGCAAAGACCGAAGACGCGCACAGGTTCTTAACTTCTATTTGCAAGATCTTACACATCGACGACGCGGGCATCAGTCGCGCCCGGGAGGACGTCTACTATCGCATGTGGGAGCGCGGCTCGATGTACGCGGACGAGGCCCTCGGCGAAGACGAGCGCCTGAAGAAAATCGCCGCGGCCCTCGCCGAGAGCGAAGACGTGCGCGGTTATGTCGTGCCCCTGGCCCGGCATCCCGGTGAAGACCGCTGGCTAACATCCAACTGGCGCTTCTTACGCGGCGATCTTTTCTTAATCCCCGGCGATTCCGCCATGGGCTACCGCCTGCCGTTGCATCGCATTCCCGACGAAAAAGTACCGGGCTACGACTTCGCTCCGCAGAGCGATCCCCTGGATACACCGGCCGAACTTCCGGATGTCGACGAGCTTCACCAGGGCCTGGCGTCGACTCCGGCAGCGCCACCGCCGACGGATCCGGTGATGTTGCGCACGGCTCTCTGCGCCGAGGTTCGCAACGGTCATTTGCACATCTTTCTGCCGCCCATGAACAGTCTCGAAGACTGGCTGTTGTTGATCGCCGCCGTGGAACGCGCCGCGGGCGAAGTCCGGCAACCGGTCTTTCTGGAAGGTTACGAACCGCCCGGCGACGTACGTTTGCAGAAGCTCATGGTCACGCCGGACCCGGGCGTCATCGAAGTGAACGTGCACCCCTCGCGTTCCTGGCAGGAACTCAAACATACAACGGAAGTACTCTACGAAGAAGCGCGCGCGCTCAAGTTGATCGCCGAAAAGTTTCAGATCGACGGACGGCCCATGGGAACCGGCGGCGGCAATCACATTACCCTCGGCGGTCGCACGCCGGCCGAATCGCCGTTCCTGCGCCGGCCGGATCTCCTGCGTTCGTTGATCACCTACTGGCAGCACCATCCCTCGCTGTCGTACCTGTTCGCCGGACTCTTCGTCGGTCCCACGTCCCAGGCCCCGCGCATCGACGAGGCCCGCCACGAGAGCCTCTACGAACTGGAAATCGCCTTTTCCAAACTGCCCACCGCCGAAGAGAAGAACCCCTGGCTCGTGGACCGTTTGCTGCGCAACATCCTGGTGGACATCACCGGCAACACGCACCGCGCCGAATTCTGCATCGATAAACTCTATCCGCCGGATAATCTCAAGTTACGCCTGGGGTTGGTGGAATTCCGCGCCTTCGAAATGCCGCCGCATCCGCAAATGTACCTCGCGCAGATGTTACTGCTGCGCGCGATCACGGCCCGCTTCTGGAACGACAGCTATCATCATCGACTGGTACGATGGGGCACGGAACTCAACGATCGCTTCATGTTGCCGTACTTTTTGATTCAGGACTTTTACGAGATCCTGCACGATCTGCGCGAAAGCGGCTACGACCTGGATGCGGAGTTATTCGAGCCGTTCTTCGAGTTTCGCTTTCCCACGTACGGGAGCGTGCAGATCGGCGACACGCGCCTGGAACTGCGCATGGGCCTGGAACCCTGGCCGGTCCTCGGCGAAACGAACATCGGCGGCTCGACCTCGCGGCCGGTGGACGCCGCCGTCGAACGCCTCCAGATTCGCATCGAAGGCCTGGTCCCGGGACGCCATGTCCTGCTCTGCAACGGTGTGCAGATCCCCCTGCACGCCACGAACGTGCGCGGGGAATTCGTAGCCGGGGTGCGCTTCAAGGCCTGGTCGCCCGTGAATACCCTGCATCCCGCGATTCAGGTGCACAGCCCGCTCATCTTTGATCTGGTCGATCTCCGTTCCGAACGATCCCTGGGCGGCTGCACGTATCATGTCATGCATCCGGGCGGCCGAAACTATGAAACGCGGCCGGTGAACGCCGCCGAGGCCGAGGGTCGCCGGGAGGCCCGCTTCGAGCGGGCCGGACACAGCCCCGGCCCGCTGAAAAACGGTGTGCCCGCGCTACGGGTAAACGCGGAATATCCCATGACCCTTGATCTGCGACGCGACGCTCCCTGACACGTCAGCGCATCCTCACGACGTAAAACTCATCTCCCTTCATCGCAACCATGGCCGAAGCTGAAACAATGATCCTCTCCGACGGGTACGCCCAACCCGGCGGCGTCTACGACGAAACCCGGGACGGCAGTACCCTGCGGCCCCACTGGCGTTTCCTCATGCGTTCCCTGGAAGCACTGGGCCTCGACGAACTGAATCGCCGGAGCAGCGAGGCCGATCGCCTGCTGCGTGAAAGCGGCGTCACGTACAACGTTTACAACGAACAGAACGAACGCCGGCGCCGCTGGAAGCTCGATCCGATTCCCCTGCTCATCGAGAGCGGGGAATGGAACAGCATCGAACAGGGACTTATGCAGCGCGCGGAGTTGCTGGATCTGATTCTCCGCGATCTCTACGGGGCCCGGGACCTGCTGCGCAAGGGTCTGCTTCCGCCGGAAGTGGTCTACAGCCATCCCGGTTTCCTGCGGCCGTGCGTGGACCCGACGCAGCCGCCGGACCGCGGCTTTCTGACGCTGGCGAACGATCTCGCCCGGGACCGGGACGGCAACTTCGTCGTCATGGCCGATCGAGCGCAGGCGCCGTCGGGTTCGGGCTACGCCCTGGAAAACCGCATCGTACTTTCCCGGGCGCTACCGAGTTTGTATCGGGACTCCCAGGTCCATCGCCTGGCCGTCTACTTTCGCGCCCTGCGCAGCACCCTGGCCGCCCTGGCCCCGCGGAACAAGGACGACCCGCGCATCGTCGTCCTCACCCCGGGCCCGGGCAACGAGACCTACTTCGAGCACGCCTACCTGGCCAGTTACCTGGGCTACATTCTCACGGAAGGCAACGACCTCACCGTCCGCGACGGCCGGGTCTACATCCAGACCGTCGGCGGTCAGATGGACGAGGTGGACGTCATCCTCCGCCGCCTGGACGATACTTACTGCGATCCCCTGGAACTGAAGCCGGACTCCCTGCTCGGCACGCCGGGCCTGCTGCAGGCCATGCGCCTGGGCAACGTCGCCGTGGTGAATCCGCCGGGCAGCGGTGTCCTGGACAATCCGGCCCTGCTGCCGTTCTTACCCGCTCTTTGCAAACATCTACTCGGGCAGGACTTGCGTATCTCCTCGGTACAGACCTACTGGTGCGGGGATCCGAAACAGCGCGACCACGTCATCGCTAACATAGACAAAATGATCATTAAGCCTCTGGCGCCGCAGCCCGGCGGGCGTTCCATCCTCGGCGACCGCCTGAACGAAAACGAGCGCAGTCGTCTCGTGGACCGCATTCGTTCGCGCCCCCACGCCTTCGTCGGTCAGGACCCGCTGCCGCTCTCTACGCTGCCGTGTCTGCACGCCGCCGACAATCGCCGTTTTCTGGAAGCGCGACCCATGATCCTGCGGACCTTTCTGCTCGCCCGGGACCATGAGTTCGTGTTGATGCCGGGCGGCCTCACGCGCGTCTCGGATCGTACGGACAGTCCCATCGTCTCGAACCAGCGCGGTGGTGTTTCGAAGGATACCTGGGTCGTGGCCTCGGAGCCGCTGCGGGAAGTTACGCTGCTGCATGCGGCGGAGAGTCCCGCGGCGGGCATCAATCGCGGCGGGGGCGAGGTGGCCTCCCGGGTGGCGGACAATCTGTTCTGGATCGGTCGGTACATCGAACGCGCGGACGGTATGACGCGGCTGCTGCGCGAAATCCTGCCGATCGTCCTTGAGGCCCAGGCGTCCGGCGGGGAAACCCTGGATACGCTCCTCTACAGTTTAACGCACCTTACCTCGAACTATCCGGGCTTCCTGGCAAACGAACTGCGCGAGCAGCCCGAGGAAGAACTGAGTTCCCTGATCTACGATCGCAGTCGCAGCGGCTCGCTGGCGTTCAACCTGCATCGCGCGCTAAGTTGCGGCCGTTCCGTGCGCGACCGGCTCTCCGAGGACGGCTGGCGTATTCTCAACACCATGCACGAACACTTCGAACAACAGCGAGACCTGGGCACGGCCCTGGCCTCGCTGGAAAACCTGGCAATCTGGCTCGCCGCCTTCGCCGGCGTCACCAACGAAACCATGAACCACGGCATCGGCTGGCGCTTCCTGGACATGGGCCGGCGCACGGAACGAACCCTGGCGACGCTTTCGATACTGCGCCAGGTCTTCGCGGCACAACGCAACGACGTACTCCTGGAAACGTTGCTCTTCTTGAAAGATAGTCTGCGCATCCATCGCCGGCGCTACCGCAATCGTATGGACGAGGCATCCACCCTGGATACGCTGCTGCTCGACGAAAGCCATCCGCAGTCCGTCGGTTACCAGCTCGCTGTCCTCGCGGAACACGCATCCTGCCTGCCGCGACCGGCCGAGGCCGCGAGCCGCAGCCGGGAAGAGAAACTTACGATCGAAGCCCTCGCGAAACTACGCCTCGCCGAAGCCGAGGCCTTGTCCGCGGCGCCGCAAGACCGCGAGGAGCTGCTGCGTCGCCTCGGCGATCTTACCCTGGCATTCTCGGAATCGTTGACGGAATCGTACCTGGTCCACGGCATCTTCCCGCAGCAGGTGATCGCATGACCACGTATCGCATCATCCACAAGACGATCTACCGCTACGAGGACGACGTGAGCCTGAGCCACAACGAGGCCCGGCTCCTTCCGCGTAATATCCAGGGACAATTTGTTATTGAGAGTAACTTAAGGATCTCACCCTGGCCCACCCGCGTGGACGAACGTCTGGACTACTTCGGCAATCGGGTCCATTACTTTTCTCTGGAGCAGAGCCATCGGAACATTGAGGTGACGGCGGAGTCCCTGTTGCGTACCGCCGCGCCGGCCACGGCCCCGGCGGAACGCCTGCGTTCGGAACCGACCTACATCGCCTGGGATCAGTTCCGGGACGCTCTGCGCGGCGACACGCAGATCACACCGGCACCGCCGCGCCACGAACTCGCGGACTACCTGGGCAGTTCCCCCATGGCGGCTCCGAACGCCGAGGCCGCCGACTACGCCGCCGCCTCGTTCACTCCCGGACGCGCGCTTTTTGAGGCGTGCAACGAGCTGAACGTGCGCATCAACCAGGAGTTCACCTACGATTCGAAGTTTTCAAAGATCGGCACGCCTCTTACGAAAATCCTTAAACATCAGCGCGGTGTTTGTCAGGACTTCGCGCACCTGTTTCTGGCCGCGGTGCGACGCCTGGGGTTACCGGCACGCTACGTAAGCGGTTACCTGGAAACGAAACCGCCGCCGGGCAAACCGAAGCTCCAGGGCGCCGACGCATCCCACGCCTGGGTTTCGGTGTTCATTCCGCCGGCGGGCTGGGTCGATTTCGATCCGACGAACGGCGTGATTGCCGGCGATTCGCACATCGTCCTCGGCTACGGCCGGGACTACACGGACGTAACGCCGTTGAAGGGCGTCATCTTCGGCGGGGGCAAACATACCGTAAAAGTCGAAGTGGATGTGATCCCCGTCGAGGAAGAAGCGAACGTGGTGTAGCGCAAGACGCGCACCACTAACTTACCTGTAAAAAACGTTAAGACTCTCGATGCGCTCGCGCACTTTCGGATTCTCGAACGGACGATAGTCGAACACGAGTTTTCCCGTCTTCGAATTACGCAGGCGCAGCTCGTAGCGATGCCCGAGCTTGTTCGTTAAATGATGCAGGCTCAAGAGCTCGGCTACATCCTCCGCCCATATGCGACTGCCGTACAGCGACGCGAACGGACTTTTTGCAAAACCCGCGTACAACCGCGGAGCATCTTCCATGGGAATCTTCGGCCCACCGCCGAAGCCGTAGAACGTAAGATCATCCCGAAGCGCGAAGTCGAAGTCCGGCCGCGGTTGATTGTACGACTCCCAATAACGATCCACGATACGCCCGGTCTGCACCAGGCGTTCCTGCATCGGACGCACGGAGGCCTCGACATAGGGCGTGAGGCGATGCACGTAATCCGCGGCGTGGACACCCTCGTGCAGGAGAATGTAAAACAGGGCGCTTTCTTTACCACCGACGTCGGCTTCGATTTCGCAGGGTGGCGGAGCAACGCCGTTGCGAATGAAGGCGGTATTCTCGCGCTTTAAGATTACATCACGAGCACTTAAGCGAAACATGTCCGGATGCAGGACGATCCAGACGTAGATCTTACCGCTATGCGAGTCCACGGCGTAGTCGGTCATCCCGCTGGTTAGAAAGTCGTCGATGACGTAAATGCCCAGGAGGCGTTCCTGGAAGGTCTTCCGGATGAGCGGCGGCAGGCGCCGCAGTTCTCGTTGTACGGCCCGGCGTTCGGCCGGGCTGAGTTTGTGATCGGCGTAGTCCGGCCGCTCGTCGAGCTCGCGTATGAACTTCAGGGCCGGGGCCGGCATTGCTCCCAGGCGATCGATCGGCGAAGTGGACGGATCGAAAGCGTACTGCGAGAAATCCCGGTGCGACGGCGCGGGAGACATCCCGCTCGACGACTGACAGGCAAGGCCGGTGACCAGCAGCACAGTCACCGACATGCATAGGACCCATCCGGGCATGGAACGGCGGGGATACTTCGCTGCCGCTCGCATCTAGAACGCGTCCGGTTTCTGGCCGAGCGCGATCTGTTGAATCTCCATGATCTCGCGAATGCCTTTTTCGGCGTAGTCGAGCAGCGTATCCAATTGCGCTCGATTGAACGCGCCCTTTTCGGCGGTGCCCTGGATCTCGATGAACTCACCGTCGCCGTTCATGGCAACGTTCATGTCCGTGTCGGCATTGGAATCGAGGGCGTAGTCCAGGTCCAGGTGCGCCTGCCCGTCCACGATGCCCACGCTGATGGCGGCCACCTGGGTTTTCAACGGCGACGCCGTGATCATGCCTTCGTCCATGGCATACGTGATCGCCTCCACGAGCGCGATGTACGCGCCGTTGATCGCGGCGGTACGCGTGCCGCCGTCGGCGCAGAGCACGTCGCAATCGCAGGTAATGGCGACACCCGGCATTTTTTCCAGGTCCACGGCGGCCCGCAACACGCGGCCGATCAATCGCTGGATTTCCGTGGCACGGCCGTCGGTACCGCGGCGTTTGCGTTCCGTGGTGGATCCGGGCAACATGTTGTACTCCGCGTGCACCCAGCCCCGCGGCGGATTGGCTTTCAACAGCCATCCCGGCGGTTCGCTGCTCACACTCGCGGTGCACAGCACCCGCGTTTCGCCGCAGGTAACCAGAACACTGCCGTGAGCATTCGTGGGGAAACCACGCTGAAACTTCAGCGGACGCATTTCATCGATTTTTCGGTGCATACTTGCTTGATGATCCATAAGTTCGGTTCGGAGAGGATCACACACAGCGACCGTAGTTGCAAGAAGAAAGCGCTTTTCCTCTTGACTGCGATTCGATCACGAATACAATTCAGGCCGCAAAAAAATTGTCCAGGAGATCACATGATACACAAATACAATCAATCGGCGGCACACACGTTGTACCGGACGGCCGCGCTGACACTCGCGGTAGTATTTATGAGCGCCTGCAGCATCGTCGGCGGCAGCGACGACAGCGATGATGACGGGCTCATTATCGGCGCACTGGCGGCCGTCGGGGCCAGCACTCTGCTCAATTCCGCCGCCACCAGCACGATCATTACGCTCTACTCCACCGGCACGACCACCGGCACCGCCATCGGCGGACGCACCGGCGCGGATTCCATCTGCACGAGCAACGCTCCCTCCGGAGTTACCTGCACGAACTTCCGCGCGTATCTTTCGGTAAGTTCCACGGATGAAATCCAGGACATGCCGACGAACTACTCGGTGCCCACGAATCGTACCATTCAATCCTCGAACGGTACCACCATCGCCACAAGCTGGTCCGACGCCCTCGACGGAAGCATCTCTACTTCGCTGGATTCCGCCGGCGTCTTCTCCACGAGTTCCAGCACGTACTGGACCGGTTCCAGCAGCACGGGCGCCGTGGCCGGTACCGCCGGAACGTGCAGCAACTGGAACACCGGCGGCGTCACCGGGGCTCGCGGCCAGTCCGATCAAACCGACGGCGACTGGATCGGCCTCGATGAAAACAACGGCCTCGGCAATTTCTGCGGCGACACCAGCGTGCATCTCATTTGCATCTGCTGGACCGGTTGATCGACAGCGATTGATTTCACAGGAGGCTGAGGGGTAGAGAGGCCGCATTCCATCACTGCGATGGAGGCGCTCTCTTCCTCTCGGCATTCTACCCTACGAGTGAATTTCGATTGACCGAGGCCGGCTCAAATATCCTGGATCCCTTGCCATTAATTTTGTGTCTCAGGACTTCAAGTGTCACACAATTCCTTTCCTCCCATTACACACTCACTCCGTCGATTCGCCGTGTTAGGGCTTACCCTCGTATTCATGAACGCCTGTAGTCTGTTTGGCTTCGGCGAAACGGATGAGGAGGACGACAGTCTGATAATCGGCACCCTGGCAGCTCTGGGGGCAAGTTCCCTATTCAGAACGACACCCACTGCCATCGTACTATATGGTACCGGTCCGACCGCGGGTACGGCTATCGGCGCGCGTAGCGGCGCCGACGCAATCTGCACGGTCAACGTCCCGTCCGGCTTCGTTTGTTCGAATATTCGCGCCTTGATCAGCGTTGATTCCGGGGACTCTGTATCAAACATGCCGTTTGTCTGGTCGGTACCGCTGGATCGTCAGCTTCAATCTGTGAACGGAACAGTCATAGCAAACACGTGGACCGACGCCCTCGACAACCGCGTTTCGGCATCTCTGGACACAGCCGGCGTCTTCACGACGGCTGCGACCTACTACTGGACCGGCACCGCAGGCAACGGCGCCGTGTCCGCCCTGAGTACCGGCACATGTGCCGGTTGGACTTCCAGCGGCAGCACCGGATCCCGCGGGCGATCCGATCAGGCCGACAGCGACTGGCTCGGCTTCGACTTTAACAACAGCAATACACACACCTGTAGCGACACCACTGCCCGCATGGTTTGCCTCTGCTGGAACTAAGAACAGGAAACATGATTTTACAGAAGGATGAGAGATAGAGAACTACTCTGCTCTCATCCTCCCTGTTGGCTTAACCCGAGCAACACCCGCGCTTCCGCCGGAGTCGCGGGCTCACGGCCGACGTCGCGACACATGCGCGCGGCTTTCTCCACCAGGTCGCCGTTGGACTTCGCCATCACCCCCGGCTCCACGTAGAAGTTATCTTCCAGGCCCACGCGGATGTTGCCGCCCATACTGAGGGCCGCGGCGATCAGCGCCCACTGAATGTGCGAGATGCCGATGACTTCCCAGTGTGAGCCCGCCGGAATCTGTTCCACCTGGTTCGAAAGATTCTTCGCGGTGGCGGGAATGCCGCCGAGCACGCCCATAATAAACGAAAACTGCAACGGCGCCTCGATGAGTCCCATGTCCACGAAGGGCTGGATGTTCGTAACGTGACCGGCGTCGAAGCACTCCAGCTCCGGACGCACACCGGCTCCGCGCATGGCTTCTAAGTAAAACTGAATCGTATCGAAGGAATTCTCGAAGACCCAGTTGAACACAAACTCCTTGCGTTTCTTCGAGTACTTCGCGTAGTTCATGGAGCCCATGTTCAGCGCGCCGATCTCCGGCTTCAGTTCGCTGATGTGTTTGACGCGTTCTTCTTTGGGAATGTCCACGGCCCCCGTCGAAAAGTTAATGATCACGTCCGAACGCTTGCGGCATTCCTGCATGATCGCATCGTATACTTCCACGCGATGACTGGGCCGCCCGTCATCCTCCCGGGCGTGAATGTGCACCACCGCCGCGCCGGCATCCCGGGCGCGCTTCGCTTCTTCGGCGATCTCCGCGGGCGTGTACGGAATGGCGGGACACTGATCACGATTCGCGGCAACGCCGGTGAGCGCCGCGGTAATCACGACTTTTTCTTTGAGAACGGCGCCGGGATCCTGCGCCAGTTGGGCGATGTTGAGGCTCATAAGATAAGATTTACCACCGAGGCGCCGAGGTCACCGAGTTTAAAGCACAGAGAGCGTTCATAGCTGAAAAACGATCAGCCACAGCCCCCGATGGCCTGCTCGTCTTCCCCTCGGAGACCTCGATCCTCGGAGTTACACTTCTTCAGCCCCGGTTACGCCGGCGCAGATAGGCCGGGATCTCCAGGTCGTCCAGGTCGATGTCGGCCTTCGGCTTGCGCGCGGGACGTTCGGGGATGTAATCCGCCAGTTCGTCGAGATCCGTAAGCTCCGTGAGATCGGCGTCCGCCGGTTCCGCTTCGACGCTGGGCACACGGTTCGTCGGTGCCGGTCGACGCGGAACGTCCGGATCGTCGCCGTACTCGAGGCGCGCGCGGCTACCCGGGGGCAGACTGGTCCCCGAGGACGTCGGCCGACCGGCCGGACGGGGTGCCGGTTCAGGAGAGCGAATCGAAACCACGGGATGCGACTCCCGGGACGGCGCCGGCGCGCGCGAGGCCCCGTCATAGTTCTTCCAGCTTTCGCCCGGGGCCGAACGCCCGTCGCCCACGGCGCGCGGCAGTTCTTGTTCTTCGGGATACGCGGCGGAGGCACCGCGGCCGAAGCCCGTGGCAATCACGGTCACCCGAATGCGTTCGCGCAACGCCTTATCGATGGTGAGGCCGATGATGATGTTCGCCGTCGGATCCACCTGGCGCGTGATCAATTCTGATACATCCTTCCATTCTGTGATGGACATGTCTTCACCGCCGCAAACGTTGATCAACAACGCCGTGGCCCCGTCGATGGACGTGTCTTCCAGCAGCGCGTTGTTGATGGCCTGATTCACCGCCTCGCCTACCCGGTTCTCGCCGACGCCCTCGCCGGCCCCCATGATCGCATCTCCGGTCTCGCCCATGATCGACCTGACGTCGGCGAAGTCCACATTCACCAGTCCCGCGGTGTTGATGAGATCGGAAATCCCCTTCACGGCATTCAGGAGAATCTCATCCACCAGGCGAAAGGCCACATCCACCGGCGTCATCTGATCGATCACTTTGAAGATCGAATCGTTGCGAATGGTGATGAGCGTATCGACTTTTTCACGCAGGGCCTCAAGACCGCGACGGGCAAAGTCCATGCGCTTGCCGCCTTCCATGGCGAAGGGCATCGTCACAACGCCCACGGTCAAAGCACCAACTTCTCGTGCCACCTGTGCCACTATCGGCGCGGCGCCCGTACCGGTACCGCCGCCCATGCCGGCCGTAATGAAAACCATGTCGGCGCCCTTCAACGCCTGGAGAATGCGATCCCGATCTTCCATCGCGGCCTTGAGGCCGATGTCCGGATCGCCGCCGGCGCCCATACCGCGGGTCGTCTTCTGACCCACGGCAATGCGTTCTTCGGCGGCGGACTTACGCAGCACCTGTTCGTCGGTGTTGATTACGATGAAGTCCACGCCGCGCAGGTCCGCGGTAATCATGCGGTTCACGGCGTTCATGCCGGCCCCGCCGACGCCCACGACCTTGATTACGGTGGGAGATGTGCGATCTTCTTCTTCCAGATGTAACATAACAAACTCCTGCTAACAGCTGACTGACAGCTATTAGAGATTCTCACTGATCCAGTTTTTGATGCGTTCAAAAATGCCGCCACCGCGGCGCTCGTCCGCGTGCAACGCACCGCCCGGATCACCGGCCATACGATTCGTGTAATGGATCATGCCCACGGCCGTGGCGAACTCCGGCGAGGAGACACGATCGGTAAAACCTTCCACGGCAAAGGGACTCCGCACACTGACACTGAGCCCCAGGGTATCCTCCGCCAGTTCCTCGATACCCTCTAATAGCGCGCAGCCGCCGGTTAAGACCACGCCCCCCGCCAGGAAGTTTTTCTTCCCGGACTTCAAGAGCTCCGCATCCACCATTTCCAGGATTTCTTTCATGCGCGGTTCGATGATCTCCGCGAGTTGCTGGCGCAATACCCAGCGCGCCGGTCGGCCGGGAACCCCGGGCAGTTCGATCTTTTCGGTGGGATCGACGACGTTCACCCGCGCGGCGCCGTAGTTTTTCTTTACGACCTCGGCGATCTCCATGGGCGCCTTGAGACCGATCGACAGATCCTGAGTCACGTGCAGGCCGCCCAGGGGAACGATGGACGAGTACGAAACTCCGCCTTCAACGTAGAGGATGATGTCCGTGATTCCGCCGCCGATGTCGACGACGGCGACGCCCAGATCTTTTTCGCCGGGATCGAGGACGGCCTCGGCCGAGGCCAGCGAAGACATGACGCCGCCGGAGACGTGGATGTCCGCGGCCTGCACGGCTTTGTTCAGGTTTGTAAGCGCGGTTACGCCGGCGGTGACAATGTGCACATCGGCTTCGAGACGAATGCCGGTCATGCCCACGGGGTCCTTGATGCCGCCCTGGTCGTCGACGGTGAACTCGCGCGAAAGCACGTGAATGATTTCCTGATCGCCGGGAATGCG
The DNA here is from genome assembly GCA_965227295.1 of Leptonemataceae bacterium. GTDB lineage: Bacteria > Spirochaetota > Leptospiria > Leptospirales > Leptonemataceae > JANSYA01. The sequence goes on from OZ245742.1 coordinate 4,522,839, forward strand.
AATGTTCTGCGCGCCCTCGATGACACGATAGACGTCCGACTCGGTGACGACCCGCTCTTTGTTCGTGATGGCCACCACGCCGCGGGAGTTGTCGCCCTTAAGATGTTTTCCGGTGATGTTAATCAGCACCTCGTCGGCGGTAAGGCCGGACATGAGTTCCGCCTCGCGCACGGCCTCACTGACCGACTGGGCCGCCGCGTCAATGTTGACGATGGAGCCGCAGCGCACGCCGCGGGTGGGCGCAGTACCCACGCCGATGATTTCAATACGATCCGGATCCGCCGCGAGCGGGCGACCGACCAGAACGTGGCACAGGGACGAACCGATGTCTATGGCGCAGATATAATCTCTCATCGAATGTATTTCTAAAACTCAGTCGCGCCTTACGGGGCACTACCCGGCACCACCACGCCGCGATCTCCGCGCAGATCAATTGTGCCGCCGCTGTCCACCTGCGCGTTTTCGTAGTACGAAACCGCGGCGTACAGCCGACGTATCGTCTCGTCGTCCAGTTCCGGCGGCAATTCCACCCGCACACGTTTCGGCGAAAGAAAGAGGCTCAACCCGCTTCCGCCATCCAGTACCCGCAGCTCCGAAACACGAGCCGCGAGCTCCGGATACGTTCGGCGCATGCGATCCAGCGACTCCAGCAGCCGCCGCAGCCCCGGATCGTCGAACCGTTCCGCGTCGCGATGAAACGTCCCGCGCAACACCGGCACTCCGCCGCAGCGCACACGATTCTCCGCGAGAATCGTAAGATCTCGCCCGATCGCGAAGAGCACCTCGCGCCCGTCCACCCGGCCGTGGATGATCGCCGCGCATTCGCGCTCCTCGACGATCACCCGCAACCCGTCACTGCCGCGACGCTCGACGCGGGCATCCCGCACGAGCGGATGCAACCGCAATCGCTCTTCCGCCTGCTCCAGCTCTTTGTCCGGATACAGCCGACCGATTTCCAGCCCCGCGATGCGGCGCACTTCTTCCGCCGTGAGCGTCTGCGTGCCGTCGACCTGCACCCGCTGCACGACTTCCGGAATCACCGGGCCGAAAATCAACATGACGCTGCCCGCAATCAATGCGACTACGGCGAACACGAACACGACCATGAGACCGCGCGAATTCGTCCCTGCTTCCGGCAGGGAAGACAGCTTCACCCGTCTGCAATATTATGTCGCATTGCAATCGCAACAGTTTTTTCCGTTCCGCTTTTATAACGTAAAAAAACTTTCACTTAATGGATGTGTGTACCGGATCAACTCAGTATCTTCTCCACGGGCATCCCGCGGTTGTCCAGGAACTCCGGAAAGCGGTGGCGCAGCATGCGAAAAATCAGCAAGTACAGGCGCGCCATGATTCCGTTGAACAATACGTAGTCGAGAAAACGGTACCGCGCGCGCTGGCGCATGGCGACGCGCAGGAACAATCGCAGAAAAAAACCGCGCCGCTCCGGTGACACCTGCACGAAGAACTTATACGTACCCGGATACGCGGCGTGGTACCGCGGCAGATCTTTTTCGATCCTGCGCAAAACCTTTGCGCGACGCTTCGAGCCCTCTTTCGCGTAGATGACCTCGCGGCAGAGCGATAACAAACGAAACGTATCGTAGTGAAAACGCGCGTCGTACGGCAACTTGAGCTCGTGAGCAATTTTGCGCATCTTGCCGATACGGTCCAGGGCCTTACGCCCGGCCGTTACGGAACGCCGGGCTCCCTTGCGAGAAACGAAGAGATTGTAGAGCGTCACGAAGTGATCCGAAATCGTAACGTTGTCCCAGAAAATGTGCAGTAGCGGCGGCACGCGAGAGCGATGCACGTAGAGTTCCCGCGGAGCGAACTCGGGATCGTAGAGCAGCTCCCGGATTACACGATCCGATAAACGCAGAAACTTGAGAAACTTTCGCACGTCTTTCTCGTTCGGCGAGGACTGCGCCGCGTTCGCGCGGTAAAACTCCGACGCCGCTTCTTTGACGGTGGCCCCGTCCCGAAAAATGCGCAGCGTCACCGCCGTATTCAATTCGTTCCAGTACGACGTATTCTTGAGAAACGTAAAGTTGCGAAAGTGCGACCAACCGCCCGTTTGCGCCCACACGTGAATGCCGGCGATGCCCTGCGCTTCCCGCAGTTGTTTGTAATAACGCCGGTACTCCCGCCCCGTGAAAGACGGGAACTCCCCGAAGCCCTCGTACTCCCGGCGCGTCTGCAGTTCGATGAGTTTCTTTTCCGGTCCGCGCAGGAAATGCGGATTCAGCTTTAAGTATCGAAAGAAATCACTTTCGCCGTACTTCATTGAAACAATGAAGTACTCGCTCGCCCCGGTACCGCGGAAGACGCGCCGATAGGTGCGCGGATTCCACATGAGATCACCGATGCGATACGCGCCGACACTCCAGGTACGAAAGATCATGTATCGCTTGCGGCTTTCAAAGAGGGGCAACAGTTCATGGATCCAGCGATTGGCCTGGGCCGGGGTCCGCAGCACGATGCGGCTGCGAAAATCGCCTTTCACGTCGACGCCGTCGGACTCCCCCGCGCGGAAGATGATGCCCGCGATTTCCGGAAACTCTGCGAGCACATCCTCGATGGCCGCTTTCAGTACTTCGATGAGCCTGCCCTCACGGTTCTGCGTCGCTTCTTCGATGGCAGGATGAAAGAACATGAGGTCCGTCGTGAGGAAGATGCGCATCTTCAACCGAGCTGCGATCTGAAACAGACGCCGGTAGTACTTGCGCCAGCGTTTGATCTTCTTGCGCAGTTCCGGCGGATAAAAATCCAGGAGCGCCACCCGGCTCAGTTCATCCACGGAGATGGAGTTGTATCCGAGATCGGCGGCACGGCGTACGTAACGTTCGAAGTTCGAGCGAATCTTCTTCTGGCGCTTCTTATGCGGCAGGCCGTCTTTTTTTTCCAGGTGATGATGCGGGACTTTGGACCAGTTGATCAGCGTGCGCGGATGTTTGACGAAGAACGGCGACGTCGTGTCGATGATGTAAAGTTTCTCGTGCATACACTTAAGCCGGAACGTCGTCCTGGGTCCGCTGCCCTAAGAAGGCGCGCACACTTCCGGAAATATCACCGGCGCCGAGGCAGGCCACCACGTCTCCAGGCGACGCGGCCGCCGCAATCCCGGCAAAGGCCGCCGCATCGTTTGACGTCAGGAGCTTCGTCTCCGGTACCGCTTCCCCCGCCATGCGCAAACGTTCCAGTTCTTCCGCAATCAGTTCGCTCCCCACTCCCGGCCGCGGCTGTTCCCCCGCGGAGTACAGCGGCAACAGAAACAACCGGTCCGCCCCGCTCAGGGCCCGGGCGAAGGCGGCGTAATGCTCCGCAGTACGCGAATAACGATGCGGCTGAAATACGGCCAGGAGTTTTCCAGGTTCTTCGAGGCGCCGACGAAAGGCGGCCAGCACGGCGCGAATCTCCGTCGGATGATGGCCGTAGTCGTCGTAGTAGCGCGCGCCCTGAAATTGCCCCAGTAACTCCATGCGCCGCTCCACTCCTGGAAAAGCGTTCAAGAGCTCAATGCTCCGTTCCGGCCGGTAATCCGGACAACTCAAGAACCCACGCCGCACCGACGCGTCGATCAGCGCAAATACGCCGAGGGCGTTGCCGGCGAAATGCCGGCCGGGCATGCGCAGTTCCAGTTCACCCGCGGCCCGGGAATCGCCGGGAGTAATGACGCGCAAACGATCGCTTTCTCCCAGGAATTCGCCGGCGTAGTGCCGCTCCGGAGCAACCTCGCGCGCGTCCGCCGCGGCGTACGTAAATATAGTATCACGTGAAGTTAGTCCGGCGGCTCGCACCGCCCCGGCCAGGTGGGCGTCGCCGGCGTTATAGACCGTCAGCGCTCCGCCGGCGGCGAACTCCCCGAACGAGCGGCTGAGATTCGCAAAGTTGCCGTAGTGCTCTAAGTGATCGTGATCGACGTTTAAGATAAGACGCAAGCGAGCCCTCGCTTTCAGGAAGGAGCCGTCGGATTCGTCGGTTTCGTAGACGCCCGTGCGACCGGCGCCGTACTCCACGCCCCCGGGCAGGTACAAGGGCCGACCGCCGACCAGAATGTGCGGCGCAAGATCCAGGCCGCGCAGAACCCAACCAACCATGGACGAACTCGACGTCTTGCCGTGGGTGCCGGCGACACAAAGCGCTTCCGGACAATCTGCAAAGCACAAATTCAGAAAGTCCATGCGATGCAGCAGACGCAGTTTCCGTTCGTCGGCCAGGCGTCGCGCGGCCTCGCGCTCGACATGATCCGTTGCGATGGCCGAACTATAGACTACGAGATCGTAACCGGCCTGAAGATGTGCGGCGTCGTGTTGCCGGTGGACGACGACGCCCTCGCCTTCCAGCTTACGCAGTTTTTCCGGTGTGATGCCGGGGTCCGAACCGTGCACCGTATAACCGGCGCGCACGGCGAAGCGCGCCAACGGTTCCATGCCCGAACCACCGACGCCGATGAGAAAGGCTCGACCGCGCGGTTTTAAGGCAGAATCAGAAAAAGTCATCCGCTTCCAGTTCCTGACGGATGCGTTCCGCCGCCCCGGGTCGGCCCAGGTCAACGGAAGCTTTCGCCGCGGCGCGACGCAGCGCGGGTTTTTGGATCCAGGCGCGCAGGGTTTCGATGAGCAACTGCGGGTCCTCGTCGCGTTGGTCCAGGCAGACGGCCGCGCCGTGTTCTTCTAAGTAACGCGCGTTGGCGAGCTGATGGGCGTCGGCGGCGTACGGATACGGAACCAGGATCATCGGCAATCCGAAGACCAGGCCCTCGGAAAGTACGCCGGCCCCGGCGCGGCAGATCAACACGTCCGCCTGTTTGTAAAACTCATGAATACCGGGATGATAGCCCAGGAGTTCGACGTGGGGATACTGTCCTTTCGGCAGGCGTTGTTGCATCTCTTCGACGTGGGCCCGTCCGCACTGCACGATCCAGCGGATTTCTTTGCCGGAAAAAACACCGGCCGCCTGGACGACCATGGCATTGATCTGCGCCGCCCCCTGGCTCCCGCCGAGCACCAGGGCCGTGAGGGCCTTACTGGACTTCGTCGCTTTCTTTTTCGAAGCCGCCTTCTTTTTCCCTGCGCTACCGGTCCGCCTGCCCGCGAACTCCAGGATCTTCGGTCGCAACGGATTGCCGGCAACAACGGTGCGCGCCCGGGCACTTAGCTGAAACTTATCTGAAGTTACGGGGAAATTCAAGAACGTTCGCCGTGCCCATGAGGCGAACAGACGCGTGGCCCGGCCGGGCACGGCATTCTGTTCGCACAGGCAAAACGGCACGCCGCCCAGCATCGCCGCCGTGATGCCGGGAAAAATGGAGTAGCCGCCCATGCCGATGACCAGGTCCGCGCGGATTTCGCGCAGGAGTTTGTGCGCCGCAAACAGCGCCTTTGCAAAACGCAGGGGAAAACTGACGAGACCGCGCAGGCTGCGGCGGATGGGCGGGGCGTCGTAGGTGTGCAGGGGAAACGGTAGATCGTTAAAGTCGGCGTACCCGCGGTCCTTGCCCAAGGTCAAAAAATGTACGGTGAAACTCTTTTGTAACTCCCGGGCCAGACCGAGGCCCGGGACGATGTGACCGCCGGTGCCGCCGGCGATGATCAAAATGCTTCTGGACATTAAGGACAAATTACGCTTCGCCCTTTTCCAGGCCACCGAATTCCGGGCCGCCCCTCAGCGGCGCGGCGGCCGGGCGTGGGCGCTCGCGTTGACCAGCAGGCCGCAGAACACCAGGCTCACGATCAAACTCGATCCGCCGTAGCTCAAGAACGGCAGGCTCACTCCGGTGGTGGGAATGAGTCCCGTTACCACGCACATGTTCACGACGGCCTGCAGCACCAGCATGACGAGCGCGCCGGAGGCAAGCAGAAAGACGAACGGATCCTCGATGCGCCGAATCATCATACTCCCGCGCCAGAGTAGCGCCGCAAAGAGACCCAGAATGACCGCAACACCGAGCACGCCGAAATCTTCCGCGAGCAACGCAAAGATGAAGTCCGTGTGACCGTAGGTTAAGTAACGATGAGAGAATCCGTCGGCGATGTCGCCGCCGCCGAACCAACCACCCTCTCGAAAAGCGCGGAACGACGTCACGAGCTGGTAACCGCCCTCGTGGCGATACTCGTACGGATCAAACCAGACCATCAGTCGTTCCAGGCGATACTCCCAGAACACGACAAGCAATGCCAGGAGCGGCAACGTGGCGAGAAAGAGCAATCCCAATCGCAGCATGGGAAAACCGGAGAGATACACCATGCATACGAGTACGGCCAGCATACAGAGTGTCGTTCCGTACTGCGGTTCCAGCACAATCGAAGCGAGAAGAAACAGAACCAGGCCGAGCGGCGGCGCGAGTTTGCGCACGTCGTACTCGGATTGCAATTCGCCGCCGCGAGACAGAACGTACGCGACATACAGGATCATCGCGATCTTGGCGAACTCCGACGGCTGAAAGACAATGGGCCCGATGCGCAGCCAGCGATGGAACGCCTCCCGCGAAGAACTTACACTGTGTCCCAGGCCCGGGACAAACACGAGCAACAACACGACGATCGCGAACAACATTCCCGGCAACGCGAGACGACGCATGAGTTGCATGGGCGTCACCGCCGCGAAGAGCATGAGCACGAAGCCGGCGAAGAACCAGCCGAGCTGCCGCTTCAGAAAGAAGTCCGGATCACCCAGTTCCCGCGCGGCGATGGTCGCCGAGGCCGGATACAACACGAGCATGCCGGCGGCGGTCAGAGCCACGGCCAGGGCAAACAAAATCATATCGCGGCCGGCCACATCGCGTGTGCGCGGCAGGATCTGAAACAATCGCCCGGTGGCGTTTGGAGGAATCGTCGCCTGGTTTGAGGACATATGCAACGGCGTCCGCAATTACGTCGGCGCGGCGTGCACGAGTTCGCGAAAGAACCGGCCCCGCTCCGCATACGAAGCAAACGCATCGAACGAAGCGCAGGCCGGGCTCAGTAAGATGATGGCCCGGCCGCCTTCGTTCCTGACATATACTTCGGCAGCTTTGCGAGCGGCCTCAAACGCTGTTTTTAGATCGGCGAAGGGCGCCGCTACATGTATTTGTGCGCGGCCCACGGCCGTGACGATGCCCGGGCCGGCCTCCCCGAACGGAAAGAGCACCACGTTCTCCCGGCCGCCCAGTTCCCGGAAATCCGTGCCCTTGGGTTTGCCGCCGCAGAGCAGAAAGACGCGCTCACCGGCTTGAGTGAACGATGCCAGGGCCGCCGCGGCGGCCTGCACGGTCGTGGCCTTGCTGTCGTTGATGTACAGCAGATTGCCCTGCTCCGCGACGACCTCCATGCGATGTTCGAGCCCCTGAAAACTCCGTACGGCTTCGACTAACTTCGTACGATCGACAGTCAGGCCTTCGCCGGCAACGGTATCCAGGGCTTCGAGGACGGCCAGGGCGAAGCGCAGGTTCTCCTGGTTGTGCACGCCGGGCAGCGGAAGGTCTGCCGCCGCGGTGAGATCGGCCCCGGCGTAGTGCAGGCGTTCGGGTACGCCGCTGTCTGCAATGGTGGTGATGGGACTTAGTTTCGGCGGCGATTCTCCACTGACCACGGAACGCGCTCGTTCGACAATCCAGAGCGGCGCGAGAAAGACGGCCGGCGCTCGCATCTGTTTCAGTACGTTCAACTTTGCATTGAGATACGCGTCCAGGTTATCATAACGATCCAGATGATCGTCCGCCAGGTTCAGGATCACCGCGACGTCCGGCGCGAATTCCTGTACGAGTTCCAGTTGAAACGAAGAACACTCCACGACCAGCACATCCGCCTCATTCGCCTCCACGATCACCTGCGAAAGCGGCCGGCCGATGTTTCCGCACGCTAACGCCCGCACTCCGCAGGCGCCCGCGATCAAGTGCGCGATCAACGCCGTCGTCGTGGACTTACCGTCGGTACCGGTCACGGCGATCAGGTGCGGCATCGCCCGGCCGTCGCGCTCACAAAGCTTCCGCAGTATTTCGTACGCGAAGTCGTTCTCCCCGCGCAGTGGAATGCCCCGCGCCTGCACGGCCTGGAGCAACGGCGATGCCAACGGCACCCCGGGCGCAGTGATGACCAGGTCGAGGGCGCTTTCGTTCAAGATCTCGTCGAGCAACGCGGCATCGTCGCGAGGGCGGAGGTCCCGGGCGACGCCCGCCGCGATGCTTGCGGCAACGGTCGGCGGCCAGGCTGCCTGTTCACTGCGGTCGGAGAGCAGCACCCGGGCCCCCAGGCGTACGCACAGTTCCGCGACAAAGCGACCGGAGAGTCCGCCCGCGCCGCAAATCAGAATGCTAAGGTTTTCCAGCAAATAATTACCGGGAGCAGATTAGTTATTGAATGCGCAAGGTGGAGAGCGCCAGCAAACTCAAGATCACGCCGATCAGCCAGAAGCGAATGACCACGCGCGTTTCCGGCCAGCCCAGGAGTTCGAAGTGGTGATGCAACGGCGCCATCTTGAAGATGCGTTTGCCGCGCAGCTTGAACGAGCCCACCTGCAAAATCACCGAAAGCGCTTCCAGAACAAAGACGCCGCCGGCGATCACGAGCAGGAGTTCTTTTTTTAAGATGATGGCGGTCATGCCCAGGGCGCCGCCCAGGGCCAGCGAGCCGGTATCGCCCATGAAGATGCGCGCCGGCGCGGCGTTGAACCACAAGAATCCCACACCGGCACCCGTAAGAGCGGCCAGGAAAACCGAGACCTCGTGAGCGTCGATGACCGCGGGTAAGTTGAGATAGTTCGCGGCGCGGGGCGAACCGGTGATGTATGCCAGGATGCCCATGGTCACCGCGACGATGCAGACGTTGCCGATGGCCAGGCCGTCGAGGCCGTCGGTCAGATTCACGCCGTGACACGAGCCCACGATGACAATCACCCAGAACGGCAACGCAATAAACGGCGTAAGATCCAGGACCTGGCCCTTAACGAACGGAACGAACAGACCGGTATTCGTGTAGGCGATGGTGTTGTCCTCGGGAGATTCGAGCGGGGTGAGCAGATAGTACAGCACGCAGAAACCGCCGGCAACCAGGAGCGACAGCGCCATCTTCGTGCGGGCGTTCATGCCGTTCTTAATGCGCAGCACGACCTTGGAGTAATCGTCAAGAAAACCGATGCCGCCCATCATCAGCGTGCAGATCCAGAGCAACACGAAGTGCGGGTTGTGAAAGTTACCGAACAGCAGGCACGGCACGCTGAAGCTGAGCAGAATCAAAAGCCCGCCCATGGTCGGCGTGCCCGCCTTGGACTGGTGCGACTCCGGCCCGTCGGAGCGGATCGTTTCGCGAAACTTGAGATTGCGCAGTTTGATGATGATCCAGTTGCCGGTGAGAAAGGCCACCGCCATGGCGGTCAGGCCGGCGAGCAACGCGCGAAAGCTGACAAAACCGAAGAGGCGGAACCAGGACGGCACGGAATCGAAGTGAGAATAAAAGTATTCGAACATATCAAAAAATAATCGCGCATCAGGCGTTCAGCCCGTGCGCCGTTCGCGCAGAGCGTCGGCAACGCGATCCATGCGTGCGGAGCGCGAACCCTTCACCAGTACGCCGTCGAAGTCCGTGAGGCCTCCGGGAAAATTCGGGGCACGTAGTTCTTCAAAGAGCGCCGCGCCGAGGGCCTCCGCATCCGCAGCCTGGACGATCCTGCCTTCCGGGCGACGTGCGCGAAAACCGTTTTTTATTTCTTCGGCAAATTTCCCGCCGCTTACGGCCAGAAATTCGAAGCCGAGGTCCCCGGCTACCTCCCCCACCTGTCGATGCCCCGCGGCGGCATGGGCCTCACCCAACTCACCCATCTCACCGGCGACGCAAATCAATCGCCCGTGCGGGAGCAGCGCGCGCAGGGCTTCCAGAGATTTTACGAACGAGGCCGGGTTGGCGTTGTAGCTGTCGTCGACGAGTAAGATGGGCGGGCGCTCCGTTTCGCGCGGGAGTCGAATCACTTCAAAGCGCCGGCCGGAGAGCGGTCGGATGTTCCGCGCCGCCTCTACCAGCGACTCCGGTGCGAAATCGGCAGCGGCGAGCATCTCAAGGACGCCGCGCAAATTCGAAGCCATGACGGGATTCACGTATGCCGGGGCAACGACCGTGTGACCGCGCCAGGGAAACCGCAGGCCGTGCGCGGGGTCCACGCTCACCTCACCGGGGGCGAAGCCGTTGTAGACGATCTCCACATTCCGTTCGCGCGCCAGGGCGGCGGCGACGTCGGCGAGCACGGCGTCGGCGGGATAGACCAGCGTGCCGCCGTCCATGCCGGCCAGAATTTCCAGCTTCGCCCGCGCAATGCCCTGGATGTTCTCAAAGAACTCGATGTGAACCTCGGCGATGCTCGTGATCAACGCCAGGTGCGGTCGCGCCAGGTCCGAGAGCAGTTCAATCTCCCCGGCGTGATTCATGCCCATCTCCACAACCACGGCCGCCTCGTCCCCGCGGAAGCCGAGCAGCGTCAGCGGCACCCCGAAGTGATTGTTCAGATTGCCCCGGGTCGCGCCGACGCGATCGGCGCCGTGCAATTCCGCGAGCATGCCGTGGGCCATTTCCTTGGCCGAGGTCTTGCCGTTGGAGCCGGTGATGCCGTAGAACCTGGTCGCGCTCATGCGCTCGCGGTGAAAACGCGCCAGATCCTGGAGGGCGACGAGGCCGTCCGGTACCGAAAAGACGGTGGTACGGCCCGGCTCCGGCAGTTCCAGGCCTCCGGCTAAAAGTGCACTTTCTTCTACTATAAGACCGGCCGCGCCGGCCTGCATGGCCTGGGCGATGTAGCGATGACCGTCCGTGCGATCACCGCGCACGCAGACGAAGATCTGTCCCGGTTGGATCGTGCGGCTATCGATGGCCACGCCGGTGGCGCGCCAGTTCGGATCTTCGGCGTGGAGCGGCGTCACGCCCAGGGCCAGCGCCAGGTCCGCCTGGTTCCAGGGACTCACGGCATGCCTCCCGGGGAACCGCTCGCGGCACAGGCCGCAAAGGCATCTTCCAGCTCGCGCCGATCCGAGAAATCGACGCGCTGCCTGCCGAAGATCTGGTAGTCCTCATGACCCTTGCCGGCAACCAACACTGCCGCCGGCCGTTCCGCCGAAGCCAGGATCATCTCTACCGAGCGCCGGATTGCTTCGCGGCGATCGCCGATCTCCAGGATACGCTCCTCTTCCGGCGCGCCGCCGGTCCGCGTGGATTGGTAGGAACTCCTGCGGGCGCCGGCCAGGATCTCCGCGCGAATGGAAGCGGGGTCCTCGGTCCGCGGATTATCGTCGCAGACAATGACCGTGTCCGCCAGACGCCCGGCAATTTCCCCCATGGGCGCGCGCTTGCTGCGATCGCGGTCGCCGCCGCAACCGAAGACGCAAACGAGATAACGCAGGCCGAGGCCGCGGGCTTCACGCAGGGCGTTGTCGAGGGCGTCCGGGGTATGCGCGTAGTCGACAATGCCGTAGACATCGGATCGCTCCGATGAGCCGGACGGAACCGACGGCGGATCCACGCGTTCGAAACGACCGGGCACCGGCGCATGCCGGGCCAGCAGTTTCAGAGCGCGCTCGGTTTCGCCCGCGGCAACGCCCGCCGTAATTGCCAGGGACGCGTTCATGCGATTGAAGGCCGTGGGCGCCGGCAGCCGTTCGACGAACGGCGCCGGCACTGCTTCAATCTTCGCGGACGCATCCAGGGCGCGCATTTCGCTCACCAGGCGCCGGCCCGCGTCGTTGTCGACGGCGACGGTCATGGTGCCGCCGGAAGCGAGAGTCATTTCGAAAAGGCGGCGCTTGGCAAGATAGTAGGCCTCCATGTCGCCGTGATAGTCCAGATGGTCCGGCGTAAGATTCGTAAAGATTGCATGCGCGAAGGTTAAGCCTTCGAGGCGCCCCAGGGCCAGGGCCTCGGACGAAACCTCGAGGGCGACGCGGTTGACCCCGGCGTCACGCATCTCCGCGAGCAGGGCGTTCAACTGCGGGACCCGCGGCGTGGTATAACCGGTCTTGCGGTTGTGCCTGACGCCATTCGCATCCACCCACTCGACGCCGACGGTACCGATACATCCGGCGCTGTAGCCGAGGCCCTGCCAGATTTCAAACAACATGCGGGTCACGGTGGTTTTGCCGTTGGTCCCGGTAACTCCGAACAAGACCAGTGCTTGCGAGGGCGAATCGTACAACGCGTCGGCGAGCGCGCCCTGGATTGCTAAGATGTTTTCAGTGACGATTAAGAGCGGTTGGCCGGTGTATGCCGGGGGCCGGTCCTCCGGGCGCAGGAGCACGGCCGTACAATCGCTCCGCAATACGGCTTCCAGGTAGGTCCGGCCCTGGTCCGTGGCAACGAAGATGGTGCCGGGGCCGGCCTCCCGCGAGTCGTCGGTGAGCGCGATGATGTCGAGGTCCGCGGCCGGCGGGGATTGCCCCGGATCGAGAAGATAACGACCGGCCGGGGCCGGGATCTTATTCAGCAGCGTGAGGAGTTTGCGTTTCAAGCGAGGCGCCCGTTTCGTTTAATACGCTTTCGGGCAGACGGATTCTGACAATTTTATTTTTCTCGAGGAGCGGCAGGGTTTCGTAGGTCTTCCAGCGCAGCGGGTCCTCGCCGGCCTGGAGGGCGAGATCAAACAATGCGCTTTTCAGGGCGCGATTGCGTTTCAGGAGCTCGTCTTTGCGCAATGCGGCCGAGCGCAGGTCCCGGTTGATGGCCGCCATCTCCACATTCAAATGCAGATAGACCAGGATCGCGAGGAAGATCGGCGCCGCGAGGGCGACAATGCGCAGCATATCACCGGTCTGGCGGAGAAGTTCCCGGAAAATGGAAATCATGCTGTATGATTATCGGTCAGTGGGCGCGCGTTCCAGACACCGGAGCTTCGCGCTGCGGGCGGCGGGGTTGCGCCCCGTCTCGGCGTCACCGGGGGCCAGGGGCTTGCGGGTGATGATGCGAAACCCGGCCTCGGCGGCCCGTCGCTGATGGGCGGGTACGCCGATCTCCCGGAACGCCTCCTTGACCAGGCGATCTTCCAGTGAATGAAACGAGATCACGGCCAGGCGCCCGCCCGGAGCCAGACGGGGCGGAATCTCCCGGAGCGCGCTTTCGATGGCGCCGAACTCATCGTTTACCGCGATGCGCAGGGCCTGAAAGACCCGCGTGGACGGATGAATCCGGCCCCCGCGATCTCCGCCGGCGTCTTTGCCGGCCTTCCCGGTTTTGCCGCGTTTCGCCTGGCGCCGGGTCTGGGCCCTGCCGGCTCCCGCCGTTGCCTGGCGAACCAGATCGGCCAGTTCTCGCGCCCCGGCAATCGGCCGGTTTTCGGCAATGACCCGGGCGATGCGGCCGGAGTACGGTTCTTCGCCGTATTGCTGGAAGATGCGCTGGAGTTCGTGCTGATCGAGGCGGTTCACCAGATCGGCGGCGCTGTCCTCGAGTTCGGGGCTCAGGCGCATGTCCAGAACGTCGTCGCCGTAAGAGAAGCCCCGCCCGGCCCCGCGAAAGTGAAACATGGATACGCCGAGATCCAGCAGCACGAAGTCGGCCTGGAGCCCGCGCTCGTCGAGGATGGCCGGCAGCTCGCGGAAATTCGCGCGCTGGAAATCCACCCGGTCGGCCAGGCCCTGCCCCGTGATCCGCTGCCGGGCCCGCTCGAGCATCTCCGGATCGCGGTCCAGGCCGAGAACCCGCACGCCGGGAAATTCCTGAAGCATCATGAGGCTGTGCCCCCCGTCGCCCAGGGTCCCGTCGACGTAATTTGTAGGAGTTCCTACATTTTTAGAGAGCACGGGCCGCGCCAGGTCCAGGATTTCGGCCGGGAGCACGGGTTCATGGTATTCGCCAGGTGCCACGATGTTAGCCTGTGGAAAGCGGATCAGGCGGCGAGTTTTTTAATGGACAGGGGCCCGGCCGATACGGGACATAAGAAGCCCTCCTGGGAGGGTGTAGCGCAATTTTTTATGAGCACTCTCGAATCACAGATCCATCCCGAGTATCAATACCTGCACTTACTCAAGCGTATCCTGGAAACCGGGGAAGACCGCGGAGACCGTACCGGTGTCGGCACGCGGAGCATCTTCGGTGCGAACATGCGTTTCGATTTGCGCACGGACTTTCCTCTGCTGACGACAAAGGCCGTCCACTGGAAGTCCATCGTCCACGAACTCCTGTGGTTTCTACGCGGCGATACGAACACCCGCTACCTTACCGAGAACGGCGTAACGATCTGGAACGAATGGGCCGATGCCGACGGCGAGCTGGGGCCGGTCTACGGCGCACAGTGGCGTAAGTGGCGCGGTGCCGACGGCGAAAGCATCGATCAAATCGCGCAGCTCGTGCGGAGCCTGCGGGAAAATCCCATGTCGCGACGGCATATTCTTTCGGCCTGGAACGTCGGTGAGATTTCCCACATGGCGCTGCCGCCGTGCCATTGCTTCGTTCAATTCTATGTGAGCGCCGACGGCCGGCTCTCGTGCCAGTTGTATCAGCGCAGCGTGGACGTGTTCCTGGGGCTGCCGTTCAACATCGCGTCGTACTCGCTGTTAACGCTGATGATGGCGCAGATCACGGGGCTTCTGCCCGGCGAGTTTCTGTTTTGCGGCGGGGACGTGCACATCTATCAAAATCATTTTGATCAGGTACGCACCCAGCTGGAACGTGAGCCGTTGCCGTTTCCGCGTGTCACGCTGAACCCGGACGTCACGAACATCGACGACTTTCGTTTTGAAGATTTTCAGCTCGTCGATTACCAGAGCCACGCGCGCATTAAGGCGCCCATCGCGGTCTGAACGGTTTGCACTGAGCCATGTCCATCGATCAAAGCGGCGCGATTCCCGGAGACCACTTCGAATTTGTCGAGGCGGCCGGTATGGTCAAAGCGGACCGGGACCTGTCGTTGACGCTCATCCTCGCGCAATCGTTGAACGGTGTGATCGGCCGGGACGGCGATTTGCCCTGGCGCATTCCGGAAGACCTCGCCATGTTCAAACAGGCCACCATGGGCGGCACGCTGATCATGGGCCGGCGAACCTTCGATTCGATCAACCGCGTCCTGCCCGGCCGCACGATGATCGTAATATCATCTCAGGTAAAGCTAAGACTCCCCGACGGCGTCGCCCACGCCCGCACGCCCCTCGGTGCCCTGGAGCTGGCCCCGCGGGAAAAGCCGGTCTTCGTCATCGGCGGGGCGCGGGTCTATGATCACTTCCTCGACGCCGCCGATGAAATCCTGGTCACCCTGGTGAAGGACCTGGTCCCCGGGGACACGCACTTCGACACTTTCGAACGCTGTTCGCCGACGGACTGGGAAATTGTGGAGCGTTCCAGTTTGAATGATACGGCCGAACTCCTGCAGCTACGGCGCCGTTCCTGACCGCACGGCCGCAATCAAACAAACCGTGCGTTGCCTTCTAATTGAAATAAGTTGTTTACATAGCTTTACATTTCGTATCTCTACGCTGTATGATTCATGCGCGTATCGCCGGCATCGGCGCCGAGATTCCGCCGCGACGGCTCTCCAACGAAGAGTGGGAACGCATGACGGACACATCCGCCGAATGGCTGGAAAAGAACGTCGGCATTCGCACTCGCAGCCGCATCGGCGAAGACCAGAGCCTGGCGGACCTGGGCTCCGCCGCCGCCCGGCGCGCCCTGGACATGGCCGGCCTGGACGCGGCGGATCTGGACTACATCCTGTGCGCCACGAACTCCCAGGACGATATTTTTCCCTCGACAGCATCAAAAATTCAGCAGGCCCTGGGTGCCGAAAGCGCCACCTCCTCGGACCTGCAGGCCGGCTGCACCGGCTGGCTCTACGCCATGCAACTGGGCTGCGCCCTGGTGCGCGGCGGCGAGGCCCGGCGCGTGCTGGTGATCGGCGTGGAATCCCTCATTCGTTCGCTGTATCTTTACGATCGTGACAGCGCCCTGTTCGGCGACGGCGCTGGCGCGGCCGTGATCACCGCCGAGGACGCGGACGCCTTCAGTGCTCGCGCTAACGGCCACGCACAAGAAGTCAGCATGCCGATCTTTGCGACGAACACGGTGCCGTCCTTCGCGTTGCATCATCCTACGTACCATCACGAAGAACACAACGCCGTGGAACTGTATCTGGAAGGCCGGGACATGGCTCAGGCCCCTCGCGCCCGACCGAAGATGGACGGCAAGGCATCTATGAAACTCGCCATCAACGGCACGCTGGACGTGGTTACGCGGCTCTTTCAGACCGCGCAGGAACGATACGGCCTCTCCCGCGAGGATGTCGACGTGTTCATGCCGCACCAAACCAACGTGCATCTGGTGAAGAAGATGTGCGAGACCCTCGGTTACAATTTCGAAGACATTCCGTTTATTCTGGATAAGTACGGCTGCATCAGCACCGCCGCAATGCCCACCGGGCTCTGGGAGCACATGCAGGCCGGCAAACTGAAGCGCGGCGACCTGGTCCTGTGTGCCGGCTACGGCGCCGGCTGGACCTGCGGGGCCATGCTCTTTCGCTGGGATCCCGCGCAGAACTAAAGACGCATTCGCACGGCCGTTTTCCGGTTGGCTCCTGTCGCGTATTTGGGGAGATGGTTGTTCCGCCGTGTCCCCGGATGCGGCGAAACTCTGGAGAGGTGCCGGAGTGGTCGATCGGGGCGCACTCGAAATGCGTTGTGCCCTTTGGGTACCGTGGGTTCGAATCCCACCCTCTCCGCAGAAGTAAACGGAATCGAACACCCTGACATTTGCGGGGTGTGCGGTGGTAAGCTCGCGGCGGCGCGCTGCGCCGCGAGCTTACCACCGCTCTTCCAGCCCCCGCGCGGTTTCGTGAGTGCCAGATAGATGCCTTCGTCCGCCAGGAAGGCATACGGCTCTTGCCAGTCGAAAATGACCTCGTCGCCGTCCACGTAGATCGCGCGCACCATGTTTCGCAGAAGTTTCGCTTTCTCCGCAGTGGTCCGCGCCGCCAGATACTTTTCCGGAATCGTCCGCAGTTCTTCAATGTATCGCAGGATGGTGTTGTTGATCTCGAAGTCTTCCGCGCGCAGGCTCTGGCCTTTTTTCTCCAGCGTCTTGATTTCATCCTGCATTTCGCGGATGGTTTCCATGATCTGCCGCGCGGCGGCTGGTTCGCTGGCCGCGTATTCTCTGTATAACCGCCGGATCTGCTGATCCAGGCTTTCGCACTTCAACCGGATATACTTCTGGTCCGATTTGAAATTCGACGCTTGCTGAGTCATCGCCCCCTCGAAGAGGCGGCCGAGACGTTCGGCGTAGGCTCCGGTAAATTGAAGCGTAGCCACGGCGCCGTCGATCGCTTCGATAAGACGGGGTTCTGAGATATAGCGGGGGCGGATTTCGTGGGCGCAACGGTGTTTGTAGTATACGTACGATCCCCGGCCGCTTTTGCCCTTTTGGTGGTCTGCTGTGAAGAGATTACGGTCATCTTCGCAGTGAGCGCAACGGATTAGACGGGTGAAATGTGCCTGGCGACGGTTTTTTTTGAGCCCCACGGCCTGGGTTGCGATACGCTTTTTTCTTGCCAGCCAGCGGGCTTTGTCGTAGTAAATTTGTGGTTCCAAGGCCAGCGGGTGCACATTTTGACCATCGGCGTCATAATGGGAGCTGTAAACTTTCCCGCGCCAGATGAATTCTCCGTGGTATTCATGGCGCTCTGTTAAGAGTTTGTATATATTGCCTTTGGTCCACGCCTTGCCGGACTGGTTCTTGAGGCCGATATCGTTCAGGTGAGCAACGAACTCGGGGAGGGTATAATTGCTGGAATCAAAATTATCGAAGATGTAACGAAGATCATATTCAGAACGTGGGTCGATCTCGTAGAGTTTTTTCTGGCGGTTATAGAGATAACCCCAAGCTCCATGACCGGGCTTTACACGCCACGAGAGCTTCTTTTGTTGGCCTTCTTGAATGCGCCAGCCTAAGTTGTCCGTCTCATGCTTGCCGATGACGCCCTGCACAAGGTACGACATTACGATGGAGGGATGAGTGTTTTCGTCGAGAGTAATGCCTAACGCATAAAAAACAATGACGATTCCTGAGCGGCGTAGTTCATCGATTCGATTAATGTCCGGCAAATTCCGGGCCGCTCGAGTAGCATCCTTAAAGTAAATCCGATCGCCGGCACAAGATAAGTGTTTGCGCACTGTAGCATAAATTGAAACCACGGACGCTGCTCTTTAGATGCGCTCTCGATGAACTGAAAGTTGTGGACGACTTCGTAACCATCACGCTTCGCTTGAGCCATACCATGTTCATTCTGGTATGCGAGACTGGTGCCGTCCTCTTGAGATGTGCTGGACACTCGATCTACAGTGAATGCTTTTCGAGATATAGTACGGCCAGATCTGCGCCTCAGTAATTCAACAATTGCGTTCTTCTCATTCTGCGTCATGAAGAATTCTGTGAAATCCTCCATCTTAAGCGCAAGCGAAATTCTCTTAAACGCAATCAAGGCCGTACCCTATTTGGATTACATCGCCTACTTAGAACACCAGTTTTACTACAGCACAAGCCCCGCATTTTTTGCGCCAAAGATTCTTCATGACTGACATTATAGATCGAGACGCGAGCAAAACCTCCAAAGGGTATAGACTGCAAAAACTACGCGCGGTCGAACTAATGTTAGACAGCCTCGCCTCATCGGAAACCGCCTATGCATATGCCAGCATAGAAATCGAAGGTGATGTCCTTATCGCAGAAGCGTCCCAACGCGGGCTCAAAGAGTATTCAGAGGAAAACAAGAACTATTCCAAGTCATCTTCATTCACCCTTTCTAGCGACGAAGTAAAAAAGTCCATCGTCATTTTTTTGGACATATACTTCGCCAAACACCAAAGCCCGGAGCTCAACTTTGGATTTTACACCACAAACGGAATTGCCTCCGAAAAACAGACCAAATCTTTGAGCGAGATTGGGGTGACATTAGGCGGAGACGCCCTTTTAGAATCTCTTGTCAATGCAACCTTCAGTGATACGCAGCTTGAAAAAATAATCAAGATCGTCCTCCACACCTATAAGGCCGAGTACAAAAACAGGCCTGGTAATATCCGCGAAATTGAGAGCTGGAGCACTGCTCGGTGGCGATCTTTCTTTTCTCAGATCCGCTGGCACTTTGGGAGCGAAGACGAAATTCAACTCATTAGCCGTATAGACAAAAAAATCCGCGAGTGCAAACACTACACAACAAACCACAGCGGAAAAGAGGATCTCATCCGTGCCGCCATAATCGAACTCTTCGATGAACGACAAAGCAATAAAACACCGACAGCACGCTTTGTGCACGGCTCTGACATTGCCTTGAAGTTTTTCCATGTTGCGGCAGGAGAAATCAAACGCACGGATCCTGTATTCAAGCTCTGGCAAGAGCTACCTCCTCCAGATGACAAGCGCAACATAAAGGATAAGCTTCTGGGAATATCGCCGAGCCTCGATCCCAAACGGATCAAGCTATACGCTGTGGATATTGCAACGGGAGCTCTCGAACAGGAGGAATTCGCTGGTGACAGGCATTTATTGGCATTAAAGTTCCGCATTCTCAAAACTTGCCAAGAACGACTCCTCCAACTTGCCCCGCTAATCCATGCCTATTCCCCACAATCTAATCCGGAACAGGTATGCGACTGGATATCTGACCTCCAGATAGCAGCCCAGGAGACTGTTGCCGACGTCAGCCGAGCATACGCCTACCCTCTCGAAACCGAGAGCTTTATCAGGTCCCTAGTTTTAGAATTATTCGACTCTTGCTACCTACATTTTGACAATGACCCCTGAATTAAATAAGATAAAACGAGCCATCATGTTTCTGCAACGGGAGGATTACTACTTCCTTGCATACAACATCCTTATAATTTTAAATGAACTCAATTGTGTCGAAGGAAAGAGGACCTTCCGGGACCATCGCAAACTCAGCTTCATAATAGAATTCACATCCAAAGGAAGCCTTGTGGAAATCTTACAGAGGGGGCAATCGAACGGGTCCATAAATCTCAGTGACCGTGATAGATTATCACGCAGCTACTCTGTCGGATTGACCAGGATGAACGAGGTGCTAAGAATCACTCTCTTTCTTGCTCACAACGGCATCCTAACTGCGACCAAGCAAAGAGATGGAACATTTAATTTGAGACTCAATCCCGAGAAGCTACCTTCCGGGTTTCTTCGCTCCGAAGAATTTGCTTATGAGATCTCAAATATCCAATCTTTTCGGCGCCAAACCAACCGCCTATCAAACCTACTTGCTCGCACCTTTCTGGAACGCACTTATTCAGACAATGGCATCATGATATGGGAAGACTACTGATTGAAAAGCTTAAATACTCTGGCGACTCTTTCGAATATGAATCGCCGACACTTGGACCTGGGATAAATATCCTCGAAGGGGCGAACGCTACGGGAAAGACTACTTTCACGAATCTCATATACTATGGACTCGGCGGCCATGTAGAAGAATTCCGCGCGAATGCAAAAGAACGACATGCCGAAATAACCGGAGATAAGAACAACTTCGTCGACCTGTTCATCCGAATCAATGAAACGCCATACCAACTTCGTCGTTACATCGGAGATCCGAACATAGGCATCACCCACGAAACAATCACAATCACTCGCACTTTGGACCGAAGAGAGTCGAGCGAAACGTTCTCCGACTGGCTACTTGACAAGCTTGGATTCGAAATTTTTGAGATTTTTCAAGGTTCTCACAATTGGAGGATCAACTTTACGGACCTCGCTCGCCTAATCTACCATGACCAGAACACTGGCAACGTACGAAGCATATTCAAAGCTCCAGACACATCGTTCTTCTTGTCCGACTCTGCCAGCACGAGGAAGATAATATTTGAAGTTCTTACAGGAAAGACGTTTAACGATTACTACTCCACTCTTGGCAAGACAAGGCGGGCCGACCAACAGCGACAGGTGACAAAGGAGACTCTTCGGCGATTTATTGAGATAGCCGCGACACTACACTCTGAGAATCAACCCAAGAACAGCGACTTCATTGAAGCCGCGTTACGCGAAAAACAGACTCAGCACGAGAAGTTAGAAGAATCACGACGAGCCCTTCAATCCAACGCACCCCAAGCCGGGGCAGGACTGCGTCAGCGCATCTCTGAGAAGACGAGTGAATTGACAGCCCAGCAACATAAACGTGTTGAGTTTAACTCCAAGAGATCCAGACAAATAGGGGAAGTTGTCAAACTCCGGAATCTTAGAGAAGATCGCATCTTAGAAGCAACTCAGATGCGGAAGATTATCTACTCCCATGACGAACTAAAGCTCTTTTCCCCAAATACTTGCCCCTACTGCCTTCGAGAAATCGACAGAAACGCCGGTGCGTGCGTCTGTGGGAAGCCTATCAATGAAGAGGACTACGAAAAATTCTTTTACGATCGCGAGGAATATCTGGATATCTTGAAGGCGAAGCAAAAGTCCATAGAAACAATTGAGATAGCGATCGAATCAGTATCAAAGGACCTGAAAGCGACGGAGGGGCAACTAAGAAACATAGATGAATTAATAAAAGGAAGCTCAACCGAAATCGAAAACTTGTCACGAGACATCGAAACGGGAATTGACCTATCTGCATTCAATGAGATTGAAAACAAGCTTCTGGGAGTCCGCTCTGAAATACAAGACCTACAAAAGGACTTAGAACTCAGAACACAGCAGGACATCATCGAGAAAGAACACGAGGAAAATGAAAATGAGTATAAACGACTGCTCGCCGCAAGCAAGAGTTTAGAACTAGAGGCAGCACAGGCCATGGAAGAAATACTTGAAATATTTTCCAAAAAATACAAGGAACTGATCCGCTCATCTCTGCCAGAAGTAAATACGGCCGCAATTCAAGAGGATTACATGCCTGTCATAGATGGCGGAATATATAAACAAGCAAGCTCGGCCGTACCACGCCGACTCCTCTATTACTTCGCCCTACTTCACATTTCGCTACAGCATCCTACCGTGCTCTTCCCACGTTTACTGATTATCGACACACCAGAGAACCTCGGGATAGACTATGACGTATTTATGGACACGCTTCAGGCACTAGAGGCTGTCATCCCCGCCGGCAAAGAAGAACAATATCAAGTAATTCTGTCCACAGGAGTTAATAAATATCCAGAGTCATATGCAGAGTATGTCTTCGAGAGTCTGTCCACGGACAATCGCCTACTTAAAGAAGTAGGGCCTGAATAGAATCAAGGTGTGTACCCGTCTTATCGAAGCGATCGACGGCGCCGTGGCTACGCTTCAATTTACCGGAGCCTACGCCGAACGTCTCGGCCGCCTCTTCGAGGGGGCGATGACTCAGCAAGCGTCGAATTTCAAATCGGACCAGAAGTATATCCGGTTGAAGTGCGAAAGCCTGGATCAGCAGATCCGGCGGTTATACAGAGAATACGCGGCCAGCGAACCAGCCGCCGCGCGGCAGATCATGGAAACCATCCGCGAAATGCAGGATGAAATCAAGACGCTGGAGAAAAAAGGCCAGAGCCTGCGCGCGGAAGACTTCGAGATCAACAACACCATCCTGCGATACATTGAAGAACTGCGGACGATTCCGGAAAAGTATCTGGCGGCGCGGACCACTGCGGAGAAAGCGAAACTTCTGCGAAACATGGTGCGCGCGATCTACGTGGACGGCGACGAGGTCATTTTCGACTGGCAAGAGCCGTATGCCTTCCTGGCGGACGAAGGCATCTATCTGGCACTCACGAAACCGCGCGGGGGCTGGAAGAGCGGTGGTAAGCTCGCGGCGCAGCGCGCCGCCGCGAGCTTACCACCGCACACCCCGCAAATGTCAGGGTGTTCGATTCCGTTTACTTCTGCGGAGCCAGCGAAACGCAGATCGAAAAAGCTGTCCGTGGAAGCGGAGATCGCCGCGCATATCCGGCTGATGTTTCGGTTCTGGATGGCCGGCAAGAAACTTGCTGCCCACGGCTGAATTTGTGGCCACAAAGGCGGAGCATTTGTCGAGGCGCGTGGTGCGGTCGGCGGGAGTTTACCATGGTAAAATCTTTGGCTGACCCGGGCGTGGATCTCGTACCGGTACGGGGCGTGGGGTTGTGGTGGCCTCGCGCTACGCGCGAGTCTTCGAAGGTAGGTCCGCGGAAATCAGCCTGCCGGCGAGCGCCGCGCGCCTCGACAAATGCGTGGGGCGTGTGGCCACAGAGAACGGACGCGATCAGCGGAGCGATCACGGAAAGAACTCACGGAAAGAACTCACGGAAAGAGGGCAAACATCACATGAGATATTGTTAGAGATTAAAGCACCAGGTGCCGCTGAAATCGAGTCCACCTGGCAAGAACCCAACTGGATTATATATACGTCAATCGCGGCGACCAAAGACGTCCACGCTAACATATCTCGGCCGAACTCTAACCCCCGCCGCCCAGGTCGTGTCGTTTTTCTGGACAATCAAGGGAGTTCGAATTTCACGGCCAGCGCCGAGATCCCGCCGCGCACATCGTCGGTAATGCATCTGTGTATTTTGTGTGCGACGTCACGAAACCGCCGTACATAAATAGCGCGTGCAGGCGAAAACCCACCGGGTCTTCGCCTGCACGCGCGCGAACGTCACCAGCTCCAGCCGATTTCCTTTAACTGCTCCTTTTCTTCGGCTACGTCTTCTAACAGGTGGTCGGCGATCCGTTGCCAGTCCACTTTTTCGATGGCCCCCTGGAGTAACTCGCGCAACAGTTCGGGAAGTTCGAGCCTGTGCAGATACTCCCGGTGACGATCTCTCAAGTGCGTGGCGAGTTGTTCTTCCTCGCCGTCACGAACACAATCGCAGGCAATGCCCATAAACAAATCGTTGGTCGCCGTGTCTTTGTACATGCGCTCAGACACACACCACGTTTCGTAGTTGCCCCAACCGCAATAGTATTCGTTACTCCTTCCAGCCGTCATCGCAGAGGACCTTCTCCGGCTCTTTGCCGATCAATTCCCGGAGCGGCGGACGCTTACGCAGGTCCGCCGCAATGAGATTGCGAATGTGCTGTGCCGTGTTCGCGAAGCGCGTGCGCAATTCGTAGCGCATGTCTTCGCTGATGCCGACCAGATACTGAACTGATTTTCTTCCCGGGTCTTTCATGCTTCGGCCTCCTGGTCCAGGTCGTCGAAGAGCGGGTAGAAACGAGTGCTTTTCGGCGCTCCCAGGTAACACGCGCGGCGGAGTTCCTGGTCCCACTCGCAAGCGACCTGTTGAAGTTCGAGAAACACTTCTCGATTTACTTTTAAGAGGGAATTCAGCCGGGACGGCTGCGGTACCTTCACCGGGGTGTAGACCTCTTTGAATTCACCGGTAGTTTCACTGGCGAGCAGAAACGGAAACCACTCATTGTCCGCCGTGATTTCGAACTGCATTTCGCGAGCGCACAGCCAGCGGCCGTTTGCTTGCTTGATGAACTGCGAAACGCCCAGGGCGGGGCGAGCGGTTGGACCCTCTCCCAGAAACTCGATGACGAGCAGCGGGTATTCTTCGTGCTCCACGCGGATGGACTCGCACTGCTTGAGCGCTTCCATGCCTTCGTGACTGACGATGATTTTCTGAATTGTTTCCATGTGATAGATTCCTCCGGGGGAAGGCTAAACACACGGCGGCATACTGCAAGTTTAAACTCAAGGAAAGTTAATTTTTTGCTGACAAAAGCCCGGAGACATGCTAACATCACGAAATGTTACTCTAGTAAATGTCGATGCACGAGGTCGCCCGCTTCTCTCTTTCAGGGGTGCGGGATTCGAACCCACTTCCCGGGGGACACAGTCCCGGATGTTAGCCGCATACACCAACCCCTATTGAAAATCCCGGCGAGGACTCGAACCCCGATCGACGGGGATAGAAGCCCCGTGCTTTTTCCCGTTAAGCTACCGGGATACTTCGAAGCGGCTGGAATCGAACCAACACCAACGGCATATCAGAGCGTCGTTCTCAACCGTTAAACTACGCTTCGTATGCACCACGTAGGGGAGTCGAACCCCTGCTACTCGATCGACAATCGGGCGTTCTACCGTTAAACTAATGCGGCAAACTGTAGGGCCCGCGGGACTCGAACCCGCAATCTCCAGATTCGTAATCTGATGCCTTGATCCATTTGGCCAGGGCCCTGTGTTGGACTTGCAGGACTCGAACCTGCGGCCTTCCGCCTCGGAAGCGGGTGCTCTTTCCCTCTGAGCTAAAGTCCAGTGTGGAGCCGGTGGGAATCGAACCCACATCTGTTGCTTGCAAAACAAAGATTCTCCCGTTAAACTACGGCCCCGTGTACGGGCTGCTGGATTCGAACCAGCGATCTCCTGTTTGTAAGACAGGCGTTCTGACCTGCTAAACTAAGCCCGTGTGTTGCGGCGAAAGGAATTGAACCTCCGTAGGACGGGTTATGAGCCCGTTGCATCGCCACTATGCTACACCGCAATGTTTTGCCCGGTGCATGGATTCGAACCTGCAACCAGCGGTTTACAAAACCGCCGCTCTAACCATTGGAGCTAACCGGGCGTGTGCATCAGCAGGGAATCGAACCCTGATGATCTGCTTGGAAGACAGACATGTTGGCCGTTACATCACTGATGCGTATTCGTCGGGTTCGGGATCGAACCGAATTCTCTCGCTTTTCAGGCGAGCGCTCATGACCACACCTGCTCCCCGACGTTCGTCTTGTTCTTCTTAAAGTCACTTTCGCTCATATTTACTCCTTAGTGCGAAATGTGGGTCCGGTGGGATTCGAACCCACGGCCATCCGATTAAAAGTCGGATGCTCTACCCCCGAGCTCCGGACCCGCTATTCTCTAAATGTCTTCTTGTCATCTTCGCTCTTCATGGCGTATCTCCTGTTGCTTATGATGTGCACCGCAAGAGACTCGAACTCTTCCCTGCTGCATGGCACACAGCTATGCTTGCCACTAACACCAGCGATGCGTTTAAACGAAAAAACCCTCCAGGGAGTCGGCCGGGGAGGGTTCTTCATGAATGCGTTTGCAGATTCTTCTCAGCAACGCATGCGCAGAACTCCTCCGGCGATCCGGCCGTCCTTATGGCCCGCATCGATCCGCATCCCGATAAATCGGGCGGTTCTCACAACCGTTGCTGTTACTGTTAAGCTCATGATAGAATACTCAGACGAATCCCTTGTTAAATTTCTTATAAAAATATCTTTGCCGACGCAGGGAATCGAAACCTGATTACCGCAGTGAAAGTGCGAGGTCCTTGCCTTTAGACGACGCCGGCGATTTGAGTTGAAACGTAGTTAGGTCCACGTTCCCGTTCTCGCGGCATCGCTCCAGCTGACACGTATGTACGTCCTGCGCGGTTCATTATACTATGAGACATGGGTGGGATTCGAACCCACGTAAACGGCTTTGCAGACCGCCCGCTGGCCTCTCGCGCACCATGTCGGGTTTACTCTGGCTTGCGGCGGTCGGTAACATCGTTCTCTGTCTTCCATATCTCCCTCATAACACTTGAAAAATAAGCAAAATGCCCATAAACGAAAAAAGGCGAGCCGTTGATCCGGGCTCGCCTTTCGCATCCAGCAGGTTACACTGAATCTAAGACGAGCGCATGACTCCCTGAAACACATCACGCTCACAACCCGCATGAATCATGCCGGCCTTCGCGAGGTCTCGTTCCGTTCTATGTTGGCGCTTCGGCGACATTCCGTTTCCTGAATACTTACTTGGTATTCGACGTCAACAACTTCATAAAGATTTAAATATTTTTTTCATGGAACTCAATGTTCCGGGAGATGGATTCGAACCATCAACCCCCGACTTCAAAGGCCGGTGTTCTACCCGTTGAACTACCCCGGAATGAGTTGCACCGGAGGCAGGACTCGAACCTGCATAGAACGCATTAACATTGCGTCGCCTTACCATTAGGCTACTCCGGTATTCTGGCAGAGGGAACAGGATTCGAACCTGTGAACATCGGATTTGGAGTCCGACAGCTTGGACCGCTCGACTCATCCCTCTATGTCGGCGTGGTGGGACTTGAACCCACGACCCCCGGTTCCCGAAACCGGTGCTCTACACCCTGAGCTATACGCCGGATAATAAAAAACCCCCTCAAGCTTCCGCCGGAGGGGGTTCTCGCGCAAACGCGCTGTTGCTCAGAGCACTACACGACCACCTCCAGGCAGATGCCGGGATTCTGTTGGGGCCAGTTGCTCTGTGGGAAAAACATGCTCATCACGTTTACCTGAAGTTAAGAGACGACGGTTTTCGAGAAATCCTTAACGAAAATATATTTTTTGGAACGAAAGCTTCGCTTTGCCTCGTCTCATCTACCGTATCATGAACGGTATGTTACTATCATCGCTGTATCTTCTCAGCTCCGGCGGCATGCGGGAGGCGGCGATGTAGTACGCGCAGACAGTTTTCTGTCTTCGAGAAGCCCCTCCCGGTGAACCCGCGAGGGGCTTTTTGTTTTTAAACGCGCTGCTTTCCTCCTGCCGGTCTGTAAAGCCGGGGTCGTTAAACGAGGAGGTCGGGAGACGAGAGGTTCAAATCCTCGGCAGCGCATACTGGATAGATGCCCGAGTGGTAAGGGACCCGTTTCGAAAACGGAGGTCGGCGGTTCGTCGCGTGGGTTCGATTCCTACTCTATCCGCATTACGGAGGGATGACCGAGTGGTAAGGTATCCGGTTGGAAGCCGGTGGTCATCGATGAGATGCGAAGGTTCGATTCCTTCTCCCTCCGAGAAATGGAACAGTGGCCGAGAGGTAAGGCAGCGGTCCGCTAAACCGTGGTCGTCGTAACAGACGCGGAGGTTCGATTCCTCCCTGTTCCGCAGCGAGCGATAGCCCAATCAGGCAGAGGCAGTCGACTTAAAATCGGCAGAGTGCGGGTTCGATTCCCGCTCGCTCAAAACGCATCCGTAGCCCAACGGTAGAGGCACCAGGTCGAGAGCCTGGTCAGTGCAGGTTCGAATCCGGCCGGATGCACACGGGGACGTAGCCCAACGGCAGAGGCAGCACGCTCAGAACGTGTCCAGTGTGAGTTCGAATCTCGCCGCCCCCATAGAGTCTCCACTGAAGAGATTTGCGACCTCGTGCATCGACATTTACTAGAGTAACATTTCGTGATGTTAGCATGTCTCCGGGCTTTTGTCAGCAAAAAATTAACTTTCCTTGAGTTTAAACTTGCAGTATGCCGCCGTGTGTTTAGCCTTCCCCCGGAGGAATCTATCACATGGAAACAATTCAGAAAATCATCGTCAGTCACGAAGGCATGGAAGCGCTCAAGCAGTGCGAGTCCATCCGCGTGGAGCACGAAGAATACCCGCTGCTCGTCATCGAGTTTCTGGGAGAGGGTCCAACCGCTCGCCCCGCCCTGGGCGTTTCGCAGTTCATCAAGCAAGCAAACGGCCGCTGGCTGTGCGCTCGCGAAATGCAGTTCGAAATCACGGCGGACAATGAGTGGTTTCCGTTTCTGCTCGCCAGTGAAACTACCGGTGAATTCAAAGAGGTCTACACCCCGGTGAAGGTACCGCAGCCGTCCCGGCTGAATTCCCTCTTAAAAGTAAATCGAGAAGTGTTTCTCGAACTTCAACAGGTCGCTTGCGAGTGGGACCAGGAACTCCGCCGCGCGTGTTACCTGGGAGCGCCGAAAAGCACTCGTTTCTACCCGCTCTTCGACGACCTGGACCAGGAGGCCGAAGCATGAAAGACCCGGGAAGAAAATCAGTTCAGTATCTGGTCGGCATCAGCGAAGACATGCGCTACGAATTGCGCACGCGCTTCGCGAACACGGCACAGCACATTCGCAATCTCATTGCGGCGGACCTGCGTAAGCGTCCGCCGCTCCGGGAATTGATCGGCAAAGAGCCGGAGAAGGTCCTCTGCGATGACGGCTGGAAGGAGTAACGAATACTATTGCGGTTGGGGCAACTACGAAACGTGGTGTGTGTCTGAGCGCATGTACAAAGACACGGCGACCAACGATTTGTTTATGGGCATTGCCTGCGATTGTGTTCGTGACGGCGAGGAAGAACAACTCGCCACGCACTTGAGAGATCGTCACCGGGAGTATCTGCACAGGCTCGAACTTCCCGAACTGTTGCGCGAGTTACTCCAGGGGGCCATCGAAAAAGTGGACTGGCAACGGATCGCCGACCACCTGTTAGAAGACGTAGCCGAAGAAAAGGAGCAGTTAAAGGAAATCGGCTGGAGCTGGTGACGTTCGCGCGCGTGCAGGCGAAGACCCGGTGGGTTTTCGCCTGCACGCGCTATTTATGTACGGCGGTTTCGTGACGTCGCACACAAAATACACAGATGCATTACCGACGATGTGCGCGGCGGGATCTCGGCGCTGGCCGTGAAATTCGAACTCCCTTGATTGTCCAGAAAAACGACACGACCTGGGCGGCGGGGGTTAGAGTTCGGCCGAGATATGTTAGCGTGGACGTCTTTGGTCGCCGCGATTGACGTATATATAATCCAGTTGGGTTCTTGCCAGGTGGACTCGATTTCAGCGGCACCTGGTGCTTTAATCTCTAACAATATCTCATGTGATGTTTGCCCTCTTTCCGTGAGTTCTTTCCGTGAGTTCTTTCCGTGAGTTCTTTCCGTGAGTTCTTTCCGTGAGTTCTTTCCGTGAGTTCTTTCCGTGAGTTCTTTCCGTGAGTTCTTTCCGTGAGTTCTTTCCGTGAGTTCTTTCCGTGAGTTCTTTCCGTGAGTTCTTTCCGTGAGTTCTTTCCGTGAGTTCTTTCCGTGAGTTCTTTCCGTGAGTTCTTTCCGTGAGTTCTTTCCGTGAGTTCTTTCCGTGAGTTCTTTCCGTGAGTTCTTTCCGTGAGTTCTTTCCGTGAGTTCTTTCCGTGAGTTCTTTCCGTGAGTTCTTTCCGTGAGTTCTTTCCGTGAGTTCTTTCCGTGAGTTCTTTCCGTGAGTTCTTTCCGTGAGTTCTTTCCGTGAGTTCTTTCCGTGAGTTCTTTCCGTGAGTTCTTTCCGTGAGTTCTTTCCGTGAGTTCTTTCCGTGAGTTCTTTCCGTGAGTTCTTTCCGTGAGTTCTTTCCGTGAGTTCTTTCCGTGAGTTCTTTCCGTGAGTTCTTTCCGTGAGTTCTTTCCGTGAGTTCTTTCCGTGAGTTCTTTCCGTGAGTTCTTTCCGTGAGTTCTTTCCGTGAGTTCTTTCCGTGAGTTCTTTCCGTGAGTTCTTTCCGTGAGTTCTTTCCGTGAGTTCTTTCCGTGAGTTCTTTCCGTGAGTTCTTTCCGTGAGTTCTTTCCGTGAGTTCTTTCCGTGAGTTCTTTCCGTGAGTTCTTTCCGTGAGTTCTTTCCGTGAGTTCTTTCCGTGAGTTCTTTCCGTGAGTTCTTTCCGTGAGTTCTTTCCGTGAGTTCTTTCCGTGAGTTCTTTCCGTGAGTTCTTTCCGTGAGTTCTTTCCGTGAGTTCTTTCCGTGAGTTCTTTCCGTGAGTTCTTTCCGTGAGTTCTTTCCGTGAGTTCTTTCCGTGAGTTCTTTCCGTGAGTTCTTTCCGTGAGTTCTTTCCGTGAGTTCTTTCCGTGAGTTCTTTCCGTGAGTTCTTTCCGTGAGTTCTTTCCGTGATCGCTCCGCTGATCGCGTCCGTTCTCTGGTCGCGGTAGAACGGCCGGTTGCCCGGCCGCCCCCGCACAGATCCCGGCGTGCGGTATTCTCGCACCGGGCTCTTCGAAAGCACTCGCTTCCACATAAAGTCAATTCAGAGTAAGTCGCAACTGAGATACTGGTCGTTCCATGATGCGCGGTTTTTCGATCCGGTAGTGCGCCATCAGATCCCTCAGCCCCTGCCAGTCCAGACTCCGGCGCTGACTGCGCCGATTGAGCCACTTGTACAGATTCATTTCCACCTGATAGTAGAAGCTTCGTATACTCTTGTAGTTGCATTGGACGCCATAATAGTTATAGTATCCACGCAGCCGGGAGTTCAGAAGATTGAAGAACCTGCGCATGGGTAGATGCCGATTCGCTTTAATCCACTGCTTCACATTCTGGATCGACGCATGCAATCGCTTTGGAGCGGTGCGACGCGGAACCCACCAGAACCCCTTTCGAGAACGAGCCCAGCGGTATTCAAAGCCTAGAAATACGAACGCCTCACGCCCGGTATTGAACTTCGCGCGGAAGCCCGGGCGCTCGAAACTTTTCACTCCTGACTTTTCCGGCGCCAGTTCCAGACCAAACTTTCGCAAACGTTTTCCAAGCGTCGCATAGAATTTCAGCGCATCGTCTTTGGATTCAAAGGCGCAAACAAAATCGTCCGCGTATCGACACATATAGGCCGGTCTCTTGCAGTGCTTCTTCACCACTTTCTCGAACCAGAGGTCCAGTACGTAATGAAGATAGACGTTCGCCAGAACCGGACTGATCACGCCGCCTTGAGGAGTCCCAGCGGTCGGGCGCGAGACCTGACCGTTTACCTCCAGCACGCCTGCTTTCAGCCACTTGCGAATCAGACCGAGAAAGGCCCGATCATCGATTCGTTGCTCCAGCATTCGCATCAACCAATCATGGTCAATGTTGTCGAAGAAACCCTTGATGTCGGCTTCCACAATCCAGCCGAGCTTCCCCGGACTCAAAGTTGAACTCAGAGTCTTCGAAGCCTCACGCGGACCGGTGTTCGGCCGATAACCATACGAACACGACAGGAAGTCTTGCTCATAGATCGCTTCAAGGATACGCGTCGCGCATGTTTGTACCAGTTTGTCTTCGAGGGCCGGCAATCCAAGCGGACGTTGTTTTCCGTCCGCTTTCGGGATAAAGACCCTGCGAATCAGTTTTGTTCGGTATCGTTTCTGTTTTAAGCGTTCCACCAGATCCCCGACATTTTCCGTAAGGTTCGCTTCGTAGTCGCGAAACGTTTCACGGTCCACGCCCGGAGCCGCCCGGCGATTCATTCCTGCGAACGAATCTTCGAGATTCATCTGGTTGAGCATCCCATACAGATTACGAAACAGATGTTTCTTACTCCTCCTCGCTTTATTTGCTATTGCCCGTAGTGAGGTTTGCATCAGTTGTTCCGATCCTGCCGTCCGGCTGATGTTGACTCTGCGAGCTGCGTACTTTCGTCAGCCCCTTCCCCGATCATCGCGCATCGCACGCGAAGACCGAACCCGTCGAAACTCCATTCGAGTTTCATTCGATTCTGTGGACGGCTCTCCCGCCCTCTGAGTACTATGGGCTGATCCGACTCCCCGTTGATCATCATTCTTCCTTGTTCATTCGGTCAGAATTACCTTCGCTATCGTCGAAGGAACCAACGGGGTCTCCCGGGTTCCACGATGTTTCTCTGCATACATGCCGCGCTCAAGCGACCCCGACAGACCTCCAGAATCTCGCTAAAACGATTCCTTTGTGCTGGTTTCCATCTGACCAATGATGTCACCGTCTGCATCTATGGCATTTTACGAGGCTCAACAGCTTCCGGGAGTGTGGACTCCCCTACGGCCTGCATGCTTCCCTGTGTACGCTTCGTGTGGCGGTTACCCGCTTCCACGCAACACTCGGTAGAAGTTGTTCGCTAAACTTTACTTCATATGGACTTTCACCTTATCAGAAACATCGGGCTTTGCCCGGCGCACTGGCCACACGCCCCACGCATTTGTGGCCACAAATTCAGCCGTGGGCAGCAAGTTTCTTGCCGGCCATCCAGAACCGAAACATCAGCCGGATATGCGCGGCGATCTCCGCTTCCACGGACAGCTTTTTCGATCTGCGTTTCGCTGGCTCCGCAGAAAAATTGATCCATGACCTACTTCGACCACTGCATAACCAACGCCGGCTCGGAAGGGATGAATTCACGAATCCAGGCGATCAAAACTCGCGCCCGGGGCTTCCGAAACTTCGCCCATTACCGGGCCTCGATCCTCTCTCATTGCGGGGATTTAGAGCTTTATCCGTGAAAATTCCTGAAGATGGACGCACATGGCGGCATATTACAAGTTTAAACTCAAGGAAAGTTAATTTTTTGCTGACAAAATCCTGGAGACATGCTAACATCACGCAATGTTACTCTAGTAAATGTCGATGCACGAGATCGCAAATCTCTTCAATGGAGACTATATGGGGACGGTGAGACTCGAACTCACACTAGACACGTTCTGAGCGTGCTGCCTCTACCGCGAATGTAAGCAGTTGCTCCCGGGTGGTCGCAACTGCGGCGGTTCAGACTGCTTCGCAGTCTGGGCTACGGATGCGTTTCGAGCGAGCGGGAATCGAACCCGCACTCTGCCGATTTTAAGTCGACTGCCTCTGCCTGATTGGGCTATCGCTCGCTGCGGAACAGGGAGGAATCGAACCTCCGCGTCTGTTACGACGACCACGGTTTAGCGGACCGCTGCCTTACCTCTCGGCCACTGTTCCAATTTCCGGAGGGAGAAGGAATCGAACCTTCGCGCCTGTTAAGACGACCGCCGGCTTCCAACCGGATACCTTACCACTCGGTCATCCCTCCACGCTGCGGATAGAGTAGGAATCGAACCCACGCGACGAACCGCCGACCTCCGTTTTCGAAACGGGTCCCTTACCACTCGGGCATCTATCCAGTATGCGCTGCCGAGGATTTGAACCTCTCGTCACCCGACCTCCTCGTTTAACGAGTAAACTGTACCTTGCTGCGCAAGCCTTGACTTACTACCGCCTTTCAGTTGCTGGCGTTTACAGACCGGCAGGAGGAAAGCAGCGCGTTTAAAAAGAAAAAGCCCCTCGCGGGTTTACCGGGAGGGGCTTCTCGAAGACAGAGAACTGTCCGCGCGTACTACATCGCCGCCTCCCGCATGCCGCCGGAGCTGAGAAGATACAGCGATGATAGTAACATACCGTTCATGATACGGTACATGAGACGAGGCAAAGCGAAGCTTTCGTTCCAAAAAATATATTTTCGTTAAGAATTTCTCGAAAACCGTCGTCTCTTAACTTCAGGTAAACGTGATGCACTTCCCACAGAGCAACTGGCCCCAACAGAATCCCGGCATCTGCCTGGAGGTGGTCGTGTAGTGCTCTGAGCAACAGCGCGTTTGCGCGAGAACCCCCTCCGGCGGAAGCTTGAGGGGGTTTTTTATTATCCGGCGTGTAGCTCAGGGTGTAGAGCACCGGTATCGGGAACCGGGGGTCGTGGGTTCAAGTCCCACCACGCCGACATAGAGGGATGAGTCGAGCGGTCCAGGCTGTCGGACTCCAAATCCGATGTTCACAGGTTTTTGTGCATGGATGCACTTATGCCGCGGAGGACAGGAAGTCCGGGAGCGGCCGAATCCTGAAAGAGGAAGATGCTACGCATCTTTCATCTTACTGACGCGCTGCGCTTGTCCCTCTGCCAGAATACCGGAGTAGCCTAATGGTAAGGCGACGCACTGTTAATGCGTTCTATGCAGGTTCGAGTCCTGCCTCCGGTGCAACTCATTCCGGGGTAGTTCAACGGGTAGAACACCGGCCTTTGAAGTCGGGGGCGCAAATAGACTTTTGCCTTATGGCAAAAGTCGGCGGTTCGGAGTTGTGCGGCAACGCACAACTCCGGGTCCTCACCATCTCCCGGAGCATTGAGTTCTATGAAAAAAATATTTAAATCTTTATGAAGTTGTTGACGTCGAATACCGAGTAAGTAATCAGGAAACGGAATGTCGCAGAAGCGCCTACAGACAACGGAACGAGACCTCGCGAAGGCCGGCATGATTCATGCGGGTTGTGAGCGTGATGTGTTTCAGGGAGTCATGCGCTCGTCTTAGATTCAGTGTAACCTGCTGGATGCGAAAGGCGAGCCCGGATCAACGGCTCGCCTTTTTTCGTTTATGGGCATTTTGCTTATTTTTCAAGTGTTATGAGGGAGATATGGAAGACAGAGAACGATGTTACCGACCGCCGCAAGCCAGAGTAAACCCGACATGGTGCGCGAGAGGCCAGCGGGCGGTCTGCAAAGCCGTTTAACGTGGGTTTGTGTGCAGGGATGCACTTATGCCGCGAAGGACAGGATGTCCGGGAGCGGCCGAATCCCACCCATGTCTCATAGTACAATGAACCGCGCAGGACGTACATATGTATCAGCCGGAGCGATGCCGCGAGAGCGGGAACGTGGATCAAGCTACGTTTCAACTCAAATCGCCGGCGTCGTCTAACGGCAAGGACGCTGCACTTTCACTGCGGTAATCGGGGTTCGATTCCCCGCGTCGGCAAAGGTATTTTCATAAGAAATTTAACAATGGATTCGTCTGAGTATTCTATCATGAGCTTAACAGTAACAGCAACGGTTGTAAGGACCGCCCGATTTATCGGGATGCGGATCGATGCGGGCCATAAGGACGGCCGGATCGCCGGAGGAGTTCTGCGCATGCGTTGCTGAGAAGAATCTACAGACGCATTCATGAAGAACCCTCCCCGGCCGACGCCCTGGAGGGTTTTTTCGTTTATACGCATCGCTGGTGTCAGTGGCAAGCATAGCTGTGTGCCATGCAGCAGGGAAGAGTTCGAGTCTCTTGCGGTGCACATTACAGAAAACAGGAGGTACGCCATGAAGAGCGAAGATGACAAGAAGACGTTTAGAGAATAGCGGGTCCGGAGCTCGGGGGTAGAGCATCCGACTTTTAATCGGATGGCGATCGGTTGAGTGCTTCGCACTCTCATCTTACTCCCGCCTTTCAGTTGGGGGTTCGAATCCCACCGGACCCACATTTCAAGTAGCGAGGTTAATATGAACGAAAGTGACTTTAAGAATAATAAGACGGAACGTCGGGGAGCAGGTGTGGTCATTGCATCCGGTTGAAGCCCGGAGGAATTCGGTTCGATCCCGAGCCCGACGAATACGCATCAGTGATGTAACGGTCAACATGTCTGTCTTCCAAACAGATCATCAGGGTTTTTGGCCATGGATGGCCTTATGCCGCGGAGGACAGGAGGTCCGAGAGCGGCCGATTCCCTGCTGATGCACACGCCCGGTTAGCTCCAATGGTTAGAGCGGCGGTTTTGTGAACCGCTGGTTGCAGGTTCGAATCCGTGCACCGGGCAAAACATTGCGGTGTAGCATAGTGGCGATGCAGCGGGCTCATAACCCGTCCTACGGAGGTTCAATTCCTTCCGCCGCAACATACGGGCTTAGGACGCAATATAAACGCCTGTCTTACAAACAGGAGATCGCTGGTTTTTGTGCATGGATGCACTTATGCCGCGGAGGCCAGGAGGGCCGAGAGCGGCCGAATCCGGCAGCCCGTACATGGGGCCGTAGTTTAACGGGAGAATCTTTGTTTTGCAAACAAGGGACGTCGGTTCGATTCCGACCGGTTCCACAAATTGGACTTTAGCTCAGAGGGACAGAGCGCCCGTTTCCGAAGCGGTAGGCCGCAGGTTTTTGGCCACGGATGGCCTTATGCCGCGAAGGACAGGAGGTCCGAGAGCGGCCGAGTCCTGCAAGTCCAACACAGGGCCCTGGCCAAATGGATCAAGGCATCAGATTACGAATCTGAAGATTGCGGGTTCGAGTCCCGCGGGCTCTACATGCCGCGTTAGTTTAATGGTAGAACTCCTGATTGTCTCTCAGGGGGCGAGGGTTCGATTCCCTCACGTGGTGCATACGAAGCGTAGTTTAACGGTTGAGAACGACGGTCTGATATGCCGTTGGTTAAAGACGAAGATTCAGCGTTATGCGTGAACGCATAACGCTGGGTTCGATTCCAGCCGCTTCGAAGCATCCCGGTAATCGGGATTTTCATAAGGGGTTGGTGTATGTGGCTAACATCCGGGATTGTGTCTCCCGGGCAGTGGGTTCGAATCCCGCACCCCTGAAAGAGAGAAGCGGGCGATCTCATGCATCGATATTTACTAGAGTAACATTGCATGATGTTAGCATGTCGCCAGGTTTTTGTCAGCAAAAAATTAACTTTCCTTGAGTTTAAACTTGTAATATGCCGCCATGTATTTAGCCTTCCCCCGGAGGAAACTATCACATGGAAACAATTCAGAAAATCATCGTCAGTCACGAAGGCATGGAAGCGCTCAAACTGTGCGAGTCCATCCG
This sequence comes from Leptonemataceae bacterium, assembly GCA_965227295.1. GTDB lineage: Bacteria > Spirochaetota > Leptospiria > Leptospirales > Leptonemataceae > JANSYA01. The sequence continues at coordinate 4,559,762 of OZ245742.1, forward strand.
CGTGGAACACGAAGAATACCCTCTGCTCGTCATAGAGTTTCTGGGACAGGGGCCCACCGCTCGCCCCGCCGTGGGCGTTTCGCAGTTCATCAAGCAAGCGGGTAAACATCAGCCGGATATGCGCGGCAATCTCCCCTTCCACAGACAACTTTTTCGATCTACGTTTCGCTGGCTCCGCAGAAATAAATGCGAGAAACCGGCGGACGTCCGCGAGGCCTGCGTCCGCGAGGCGCTGAAGATCATTGAAAAACACGGCGTGGAAAATCTGAGCCTGCGCCAGGTCGCCCGGCGCCTGAAGCTTTCTCATCAGGCCCCGTACAAACACTTCGCGAGCAAAGATCATCTGCTCGCGGAAATCATTGAGCGCGGTTTTGTCACGTTCGCGGAGTATCTCGAACGCGACGCAAAATCGAAGCAGGCCAATCGCAACCTGCGCAGCCTCGGCAAGGCTTACATCCGCTTCGCCCTGGACTATCCGCTCTACTACCGGCTCATGTTCTCGTCGCCGCATCCGCCGGCGAAAGAACATCCCGGCATGGCAGCCCGCAGCAAGGCCACCTTCGAGATCTTACGCGATCGCGTCCGCGACATGCAGTCCATGACCGGAGCGCGGCGCGACGTGGACGCGGAGGCCCTGTTCATCTGGTCGACCATGCACGGCCTTGCTTCGATTCTTTCCTGGGAACACGTAAACGGACTGCCGATCGGCGGCCGGGACCGCCGACGGTACATTACGCACGTATTGAATCGCATCGGGGATGCGTTGCGATTCAATGATTGAGCTCTATCAGGCTGCTGAAAAAGTCATTCGAAAGCGGAATCTGTGAAATTCATTTGGGCGTTGCGCCCGGCCGGGCCGCACACAAGTCGCGGTCGTAGCGACTTGTGAACCCGACGAGGCGCAAGGCGCGTCGCTCCATTCCGCCGACCGGGCGCCGGGCTGCTCCGGGCTCCGCGTTCGCTTCGGTCCTCCGTGCTTCGCACTCCGGACTGCCGCTGCGCGGCACCCTGCACATCCCTAACGCTTGTATTTCGCAAGTTAGCATTCGCGATCATGCTGCTGCCTCCTGTAGGTTTCTGATTCGCAGCAAGTTGTAGACGGCAACAGCGAAACGGAAAATCCATTGAGCGGTGCGGTGATCGACGGCACTGGAGCGGCTCTTCTGTGCGATGTGCGGCACAATCCGGTTCGCTTTAAGTTCTTCTACGAAAGCTTTAGTATCGTAGCCTTTGTCGGCGCCCGGAGTGATGCGGCGGCGATCTTTGCTTCGGCGTAGTTCCTTCATGAAGATGGCTGCCGCATCGCGTTCCGCCGTTCCGGTCGCGTGTGTCACGCCGGCCATCACGGCGAGGCCGTGACGATTTTCCATAAGGACATGCCCCATATACACCAGCCGGGCCTCTTTGCCGTTGCCTTTGCGAAACAGCTTCGCATCCGGATCGGTAGTGGATTCGTGCGTATCGTTGCGGCGTTTTTCACCGTGAAAACTTACGGACGGATTGCCCGGGTCACAGGCTCGCTGCGGCTTCCAGCAACGTGGCATCCACGGTGAAATGTTCGTCGCTGATCAGCCCGCGATCATCCGCCACTTCCAGAACGCCGCGAAAGAATTCGTCGGCGATGCCGCCTTCCATCAGACGGTCGCGATTCTTTGAAGAGACGCTCGCATCCCAGACGGGATCGTCGGCGCTCAACCCGATGAACCAACGATACAGCAGATTGTAGTTCGTTTGCTCCATCAACTGACGTTCGCTGCGGACGCTGAACAACACTTGCAGCAACAGAGCGCGCAACAGGTACTCCGGCGGAATCGAGGGCCACCCGAAAGCCGGATACATTTCATCAAATCGATCGCTAAGATTCGCGAGGACCGCATCCGTCAACTTGCGAATGTCACGCAACGGATGGTTGGCCGGAATCCGGTCCTCCATCGAAACGTGACTCCAGATACTCGGTTGCTTTTCTTCTTCGCCGCGCATGCGACGAAATCTGAACAAGCACCGCTAAATCGCCAGGAGATTTCGACTTTTTCAGCAGCCTGCTATTCGATTCTCCCGAACTCAGGCCGCGGGAATTTGCCGCGAGGTCTGCATGATCCAGGACGTGTAGAAGATTCCCAGGCTTCTTAACAGAAACAAATCTGAATCTAAGGGTTCGCCGCTGTCCGGGGTGTAGTCCCGCAGCGAACGAACCGCGTCCCGATAGCTGGCGCGGAACTTCCAGAAACCCGTCTCGAACGGAATGTACTGGGCCACGCGCATCATGTGTTCCGGGCCGAGGCCGTATTCCTTCAGCCACTCCACGAGCAGAGTATCGCACTTGAACTTCTTCGAAAGAATGACCTGGGCCACCAGGGAACGATAGGCGCGGTCGAGAAAGATGAGCGAAACCTCGGGATGGTCGCGGTAGGCGTTCACGATGATCTCGTCCTGGCTCTCCAGTGCGGCCCGCATGTTGCGCATGCGAGCCAGGCGGCGCGCAAGATAGATGTAGGCCCGGAACGAACGCATGAGCCGACCGCGGTCCTGCTCCGAAAGAGCCGTGTGATGGGCCCGCCGGCCCATCTGCATAATGGTCTGCTCCGCGCTTTCCCGCGTGGGGTTGAGCGCCAGGATCTGGATGGTTTGAAATAGAATGTCGAAGGAGATTTGCCCGGCGGTGTCACCCACCGACATAATTTCTTTGCGATAGGCCGAGGCCACTTCCAGGGCCACCCGCGCAAGTTGGTCGACACGCGTCCGCCCGGCGGATTCGAGGAGCTTCTTGATGTTGCCGACCAGGGACGGATTGTACTCGGTGAAGTCGTCCTCCGAATCGCGAATGTGAGCGAGGAAGGTCTTTTTCAGGACCTGGAGACGCCCGTCCTGTACTTCCTGCCGCGCCTGCACGATGCGCCAGAGCAGCAAAGGCCGGGATGAACCTTTCGGCAGGCGTACCGAGCCAGTATAATAGAAGGAATCGCGATTTGCAGCCTTTTCGGGGGGCGCGGTTTCGGGGGAGGTCATGGGATCACCATTTTCGCATGAAATGTTAGTTTTATGTTAGCCGGATTGTACACATAAATGAAACAATGTCTACTACTTTTAGCTCGCCCGGTAAAATGCGCGGCGAGCTCCCCCGGTTCATCGTTGATTCCGTTCCGGGAATCATTCTCCATGGCCCATGCCCGTCACGAAACTGCTCATCGCCAACCGCGGGGAAATTGCCGTACGCATCGCCCGGGCCGCCGCTGATCTCGAGCTGCCCTGCGTGGCCGTATTTTCGGAGGACGATGCCGGCGCCGGTCACCTGCGCCACGCGGATGCATCCCGGCCCCTGCCCGGCACCGGTCCCGCCGCCTACCTCAATCCCGCCGCGCTGATGGAAGCCGCGCGATCCGCCGGCTGCGATGCAGTCCACCCCGGCTACGGTTTCCTCAGTGAAAACGCCGGCTTCGCCCGGGCCTGCCGGGAAGCCGGCCTCGTCTTCGTGGGGCCGGAGCCCGAACACCTGGAACTCTTCGGCGACAAGATGCGAGCCCGCGCCCTCGCTCTCGAACACGGCGTGCCCGTACTCACCGGGAGTTCCGGTCCGGCCTCATTAACAGACGCTCGGCAATTGTTAATGGACGGCCCGATCATCCTAAAGGCCGTGGCCGGAGGCGGCGGACGCGGCACCCGCATCGTGCGCCGGCCCGAAGAACTGGAGCCGGCCTTCGAACGCTGCTCTTCCGAGGCCCGCCTGGCCTTCGGCAACGGCGCTCTCTACGCCGAACGTTTGCTGGAACGGGCGCGCCACGTCGAGGTGCAAATCGTCGGCGACGGGGAACGAATCACGCACTTCCACGAACGCGAATGCAGCGTGCAACGCCGGCGGCAGAAGCTCATCGAAATCGCCCCGGCCCCGGAATTGAGCCCGGCCCTGCGCGAACCATTGATCGAGGCCGCCGTAAAACTGGCCCGGGCCGTGCGCTACCGCAGCCTGGGTACGTTTGAGTTTCTCGTGGATACGCGAGCCGGTGCGTTTTATTTCCTGGAAACGAATCCGCGGGTTCAGGTGGAGCATACCGTCACCGAGGCGGCGTGCGGCGTAGATCTCGTTCAGTTACAGTTAAGGCTTGCCGGGGGTGAAAGCCTGAACGCGGCCGGCTTCGAAGATGCCGGGCCGAAGCCTTCGGGATACGCCGTGCAACTCCGCATCAACACCGAGACCATGGACGTGAGCGGCGAGGCCCGGCCCGCCGGAGACGTTACACTGGCTCGCTTCGATCTACCCGGCGGGCCCGGCGTGCGCGTGGATACCGCCGCGCGCCAGGGCGACAGCACCAACGGCAACTTCGATTCCCTGCTCGCCAAACTCATCGTCCATCACCGCGGAACGTTTGCGCGGACTGTCGATCGTTTGCGTCGCTCCCTGGCGGAGCTCCAGGTCTCCGCGACGGACGGGCGGCCCTGTAGCAACGCAAACTTCCTCGCCGCGATTCTTGCGCGCCCGGAGTTTGTTCAGTACGATCTCGATACCGGCTTCGTCGATGATCACGTCGAGGAACTCGTGGCCGCGACGCCAGGCGCTACTCCGGAGGGGGGCACCGCAACCGCCGCCTCGCCGACGAACTCACTCGCAGCCCCGCCGGGAACGGAGGCGATCGCATCTCCCATGCGCGGTCGGTTGATCGAAGTCAGCGTGAGTCCGGGGGAAAACGTGAGTCGCGGCGCGCAGCTTGCCGTACTCGAAGCCATGAAGATGGAACACGTCATCCAGGCGCCGTGCGCCGGCTTCGTAGAACGGCTGTTCGCATCGGCCGGAGACGCCGTGAGCGACGGACAACCGTTGCTGTTTCTGCGTCCGGGCGCGGACGACGGGCCCGAGGCCGGCGACGAAAACGAAGCCGCGGATTTGAATGCGATTAGACCGGACTTGCAAGAAGTTATCGATCGACACTTTGCAATTTCCGACGAGGGGCGACCCCGGGCCGCGGCAAAGCGTCACAAGCGCGGCCAGCGCACGGCCCGGGAAAACCTGGCCGATCTCTGCGATCCCGGCACGTTCAAAGAGTACGGGGCCATGGCCCTGGCGGCCCAACGCTCCCGGCGTTCGTTGGATGATCTCATTCGCCTGAGTCCCGCGGATGGACTGGTGGCCGGCCTGGCCGCGGTCAACGGTGATCGCTTTCAAGAAGAACGCTCACGCTGCGCCGTGATGTCCTACGATTATACCGTCTTCGCCGGTACCCAGGGCATGATGAATCACAAAAAGACCGATCGCCTGCTGCAAGTCGTCGAAGAGTTGCAGTTACCGATGGTCGTCTTTACCGAGGGCGGCGGCGGCCGTCCCGGTGACGTGGACGCGGTGGCCGTGGGCGCTCTCGACCTGCATACGTTTACAGCCTACGCGAAATTGAGCGGCCTCGTCCCGCGCATCGCCGTGGCCTCGGGACGTTGTTTCGCGGGCAACGCCGCGTTCTTCGGTGCCAGCGACATTACCATCGCGACGCAGGACGCGACGATCGGTATGGGCGGGCCGGTAATGATCCAGGGCGCGGGCCTGGGCCGTATCGACGCCGAAGACGTCGGCCCGGCCGCCATGCACGCGCGGAGCGGCGTGGTGGATGTCCTGGTCCGGGACGAGGTCGAAGCCGTGCGCGCCGCAAAGCACGCCCTGTCGTTTTTCCAGGGCCCGCTACAGAACTACGAGCACGCCGATCAACGCCTCCTGCGTACCGCGGTACCGGACAATCGCCTGCGGGCCTACGACGTGCGTCGCATCATTCGACTCTTAGCTGACACTGATTCAATGTTAGAGCTGCGGCCGCTTTTCGCCCCCGGCATGATCACGGCCCTGATTCGCATCGGTGGCCGACCGCTCGGTTTGATCGCCAACCATCCCGGCTACCTGGCCGGGGCCATCGACGCCGACGGCGCCGACAAGGCCGCGCGTTTTTTACAGCTTTGCGACGCCTTTGCTCTGCCCGTCCTCAGCCTGGTGGACACGCCGGGCATCATGGTCGGCGCGGATGCGGAACGCACCGCCCTGGTCCGTCACGCGGCCAGGCTCTTTCTCACCGGCGCGTCCGTCAACATACCGATCTTCGCCATCGTCCTGCGCAAGGGCTACGGACTGGGCGCCATGGCCATGACGGGCGGCAGCTTTCATCGATCTATTTTCACCGCCGCCTGGCCGTCGGGAGAATTCGGCGCCATGGGACTCGAAGGCGCCGTGAGTGTGGGCTTCCAGAAGGAGCTGGCCGAAATCAAGGACTGGGACCAACGCGACGCGCGCTTTCGCGAACTCGTGGAAGAAGCCTACCAGCACGGCAAGGCCCTGAACATGGCCTCGTACCTGGAGATTGATGCCGTCATAGACCCGGCGGAATCCCGGGAATGGGTTCTGCGCGGCCTGGCCTCGTTGCCACCGACGACGTACAGCCCTCAAGAATACAAAAAACGACGCCCCTGCGTGGATTCCTGGTAGTTTTCGCCGGGATTTTCCTAACGAAAAAATAACATTCGGTTAACAGAACCCTAGCAACTTACTACATCATTGTATTGCCTGATTTGACCGTTCGCCCATAATTGGGTCTAAGGCTCCATGAGCAGGAAGGTCCCAAGATGACACTACGACGTACAGGTTCTCGATCCTTCATTCGAAGTCTCACCGCTGCTGCGCTGTGTGGCGCAATCTCGCTGTCCAACTGCGCGAACGGCGAAGGCGGGTCCGATCCCCTGCTCTTCGGCTTTACCAGCGATCTACTCCTCGCGGCCATCACGCCGACGACGGACGAAGGCACCCAGACCTATACCACCGGCGTCACGATTCGTACTCTCGACGGCGGCTACATCATCCCGGAAAACCAGGCGAACGGAACGCTGGACCTGACCATCGTCCTGAACAGCCCGCCCACGGCGGATGTCGTCATCCCGCTGAGCATGGCGAATCCCGCGGAATCGGCCGTGTCGCCCGAAAGCGTCACGTTCACGCCGGACAACTGGAATGTGCCGCAGAATCTCGTCATCACCGGCGTGATTGAACCGGACATCGACGGCAACCAGATCACCTCCCTGGTCTTCGGTGCCGCGGAGTCCGACGACCCGGAGTACGGCGGCCTGGTGGCTCCGTCCATTACGGGCATCATCGCCGTCGACGACGACGCGCCGAGCATCATCGTGTCTGCGCCGCCGGCAGGTCTGGTGACCACGGAAACCGGCACCGCCGACGTCTTCGCCGTTGTACTCTCGCACGAGCCGACCGCAAACGTCGTCGTACCGGCCACCATCGTATCTTCCGATACCACCGAAGGACTGCCGGACATGACCACGCTCACGTTTACACCCGCGAACTGGAGCACACCGCAGATCGTAACCGTCACCGGTGTCGACGACGTCTTCCTGGACGGCAACGTTAACTACACGGTGGATCTCCCGAACAGCACGAGTGCGGACGGGGATTTCAACAACCTGCAGTACTTTTCGTATCATAACACCGTGCCGTCCTCGTCGACGAACTCGGTCCAGGCCACGAATATCGACAACGAAACACCGGTCATCAACGTAACCCCCACTGTCTTAAACTTAACGGAGAACGGTGCCAACGGTACGTTCAACGTGTCGCTCGGCACGCAACCTCCCGGCAACGTAACCATCTCGGTGACGAACCCGCAGCCAGGCCGCGCGAACGTTACGCCGACGCTCCTCACGTTTACGACCGGCAACTTCAGTACCCCGCAAACGGTGACCGTCGATCCCATCGACAACGACCTGGCGGACGGCAACGTCTCGTTCGTCGTAGACCTCGGAACGGCCACGAACTATCAGAACACCGAACCGGACGACGTCACGGTCAACATCACCGACAACGAAACCGCGTCCATTGTCGTCTCGACCCTGTCACGGAACACCACCGAGGCTGGCCAGAACGCCAACTTCACGGTGGTCCTCACGTCCGAGCCCACCGCAAACGTGGACGTAACGCTGAGCGATACCAGCGACTCGAAGAACGCGGGCAACTCCGAGGGCACCATCGACAAATACTCGCTCACGTTTACGCCGGCGAACTGGGACACGCCCCAGACCGTTACGGTGACGCCGACGAACGAAGACATCTTTGACGGCAACGTACAATGGCTGGTCTCCGTGAGTAACGCCACCAGTGCGGACCCGGACTACTCCGGCCTGGCGCCGACGCCGAACTTCGTTACGGTCAACAACGTGGACGACGACATCGGCGGTTTTACGATCGTCGCCAACGGGCAGACCACGAACACCGCGGGCTCCGCGGGCACCATCAGTGGCCTGGCAACGGACGATTCGAATCAGCTCAGCAACAGTACTTACTCAAGCTTCACGATCCGCCTGCGTTCGGAGCCCACGGCGAATGTCGTACTGAACTTCACCGCCAACGGACCGAACAACGACGGCCGCTTCACGGATACGCTGACGACAACCACGTCGCGCACGTTCACGCCGGCGAACTGGGCGACGCCGCAGACCGTAACGCTCTACGGCGCCTCGGACGGCAGCAACGAGGGCAACCAGGACTACTCGGTCAGCGTCACTCCGGTGACCACGGACGATAAGTACTCGAACACGGCTTTCGTTGCGCGCCCGTCGTTCTCGCTGCACAGTTGCGATAACGACGTCGCGAACGTCATTGTCGGTTGTCGGCGTTCCGGCAGCTTCGGCACTACGGAATCCGGCGGCACGGCGACACTGTGGATGATCACCCAGTCCGATCCGGGCGGCACGGTAACCGTCGCAGCTTCCAGTTCGGATACGACGGAGGGTGTCGTTACGACGAGCCCGGCCACGGTAACCTCGGGCAACTGGAACACCATGGGCGCCGCGGGCAGCAACCGTCTGATCATGACCGGCCAGTCGGACGCGCTCTTCGATAACAACATTCTCTACACGTTCATCATCGATCCGCCGACCACGGGCGGGGCCATCTACACCTCGTTCAATCCGCCGGACTTTCAGCTCTATAACACCGACGACGAACAGTTGTTTGAGTTCGATACCTCCGGCTCCGCGAACACGTCGGAGGCGCTGGAAAACTCGTCGACCTTCCTCGTTCGTCTGCGGACGGCCCCGGCGGCCGACGTAACCGTCAGCATTTCGTGCGGCAACAGCGAGTGTAAGAACGTTAGTCCCACGAGCGTGACGTATACGACCGGCAACTGGAACGTATATCAGACCGTGACTTACACCGGTAAGGACGACAACCGCGCCGACGGACCGCAGGGTCTGAGCGTGAGTTTCGGCGCGGCATCCAGTACGGACCTGACCATCAACGGCATTACGCCGCCGGCCATCACACCGGCGCAGAACCTCGACGACGACAAGGTCGTCTGGACGACGAACGCGAACTCCGGCACGGGTCTGCGCGGTAACTTCAACGCCGGACTGGGCGTCGCGGATACGTTCTGCAACGACGGCACGGACCTGAACAAACCGAACGGCTACTTCGACGGCGTGACCTACAAGGCGCTGCTGGTCGACAGCGGCACCCGCGTGGCCACCACCAGTGGCACGGACGGCACCGGTCAGTTGAACTGGGTGCTCACCGCGAACACCAGCTACTACCTGGGCACCGGCGGAAGCCCGCCGTATACGTCCCTGGTGTTCACGACGAACTCCTACGGCACGTTTACGTTCGGCACGCTTACGACTGCGTTCAGCGGCAGCGGCACCTTCTGGACGGGCCTGAATACCGACTGGACGACGAATGCGGATAACTGCTCGAACTGGACCAACGATACGGCCGGCTTCAACGGACGCTACGGCGTCGGCGGGGCCACCGGCGCCACGTCCATCAGCTCGACGACGGACACCTGTGCGACCCAGAGGCAGTTGATCTGTGTGCAACAGTAGAAGGAGATTGCTGACTATTAATATGCGAAACTCACGCACCTTCGGCCTTGCCGCCGCCCTGTTCGGGGCGGCGGTGCTCGTGCACTGCGAAAGCCTGGCCAACAGCAAAACCATGCAGGCCGTCACCGGCTGTCCGCCCTATCAAACCGAAGTGGCCTTCCCTTCGGTCCGCTGGATCGACGGCCTGGATCCCTTCCTGCTGGATAAGCTCTACACGAAGGTGAAAGAGGACTTCGAGGAAACCGGCGTAGAGCTGGACGAGGTCGCCAACGGCTTCCGCGCAAAGGGCATTGAGCTCAAGAAAGACGTGGGTCCCGAGGGCAACACGAAAGAGCTCATAGTCTCCCTGGACGGGGACATCGCCTTCGCCACGGGTAGTTCGCGACTCACGCCCAAGGCCAAAGAGCTCGTTTCGAAACTCGGTGCGGCGATGCTGGAGTATAAGGACACCCTGGCGAAAATCGGCGGGCACACGGACTCCGTGGGCACGTTCGCCAGCAACATCAAGCTGAGCTTTCGGCGCGCCGAAGCCGTTAAGAAAGAACTCATCGAGAATATGGGTATCGTGGAAAAGCGCATCATCGAGGTCGAAGGCTTCGCCGATACGCAGAAAGTCGTGGATACCAACGGACCGGAAGTCCGGAACCGCCGGGTGGAAATCCGACTCACGCCGGGTAAGGTCACCATCGAAGAACCTCCGGGCGAGGCCTCGTTCCTGGAAAGGACGCGGCCGTGCGCCTGAGCCGGCTGAATTCATATTATCTCATGTTACAAAAAAACAGCGCTCCTCTCCGGAAAACCACCGTCTCAATTTCTAAGCGGGTCGATTTGTGCTCCATAAGCGGCCCAATTGCCGTCTTAACATTATCTTTCTTAGCATTAGCAACCCCGCTTTTTCCCCAGGAGCCCGAGAAGACTCCGCAAGAACAACCGGCCGATGAAACTGCCCCGGCCGGAGAAGCAACGGAAGGCACCGGCGACACCACGACAGACACCACCGGCGAAGGCACTCCGACACCGACCGCGGACGAACCGCGGGAAAACCTGGGAAACGGATTCGCGAATCGCTTTCGGTTCCTCTTAGGATTCGGTCGCGCCACGTTTACGCCGGCGATCCTGCGCGAAGCCGGGCCGTCCTGGCAATTGAACTCGTTCTTGATTTCGGCGGTGGACGCGAATACTTCGCCGGTCGTGCAACTATCCGAGCCGGGTTCTTTACGTTCCTGGCCGCTGTATGCCGAGGGCGAGTGGACTTACAATGACCGCCTCACCGTCGGCCTGCGCTACTACGGGATGAACCAGAGCTTCAGCCGCGACGCGCCGGCCACAGTGGATTTTTTCCATCCCGCCGGAGCCACGAAACGCTGGTCCTACTTCGAAGGTGTCCGCCTGGCAAAGTACAAAGAGCAGCATCATACCCTCGACGTGCAGTACCTCTACCCGGTTTGGCTGCGCGGATTAAAGGCCGGCGTTTACTTTGCCCGGGAATGGTACTTCGAACGCGACGAAGTGAGCTTCGGTTCCTACGTCGCCACGAATCTCAGCGACACGGTAGCCCCCGGAACGTTGAACTGGTCTCAGGGCGCCGTTACGCCGGTGGACGTTCGTGCAAAGGGTCTGGTGTTCGGTCCGGCCCTGCGCTATCAAATCTTCGACTGGCTCGGTGTGAACTACAAGCTCACCCTGGTGAATCGCCAGGGGACACTCTCCTACTTCGGTGTGCGCACGATCCAGCAGTCCGACGAAGTCAACGGTACCTTCAACGTGTCCGCACTGATTCCGTCGGCGTTTGCAGAGTTTTCCGAAACCGGCATTCGCCATAATCTCGAAACGGTCTTTCAATTCTATTGTCGCTATTCCGTCCACCTGGGCGTACTTAAAGAGGACATCGATCGCTCCTACAGCACGTACTTCAGCGGTACCCTCCCGCTGAATCCGACGATTCCCTTTCAACAAAAGACACCCACCGGCCTTGGAATCGGCGAGACCTCACAAAGTTTCAAGAGCGACAAGTTAGAGATCTACATGAAATTCGGCGTGGCCTTCTTCCTGTAGTCCGCGCCGCGCCGGTCTAAATCCGCCGTTCCTGCAACAACGCATATTGCTTCGGGGAGACGTCGTAACGTTTCTTGAACTCGCGAATGAAGTGCGAGATGTTCTCGTATCCGATCTCGTAGGCCGCCTCGGTGACCGAGGTGCGGCCGTCTTTGAGCAGTTCCCGGGCCTTTTCGATGCGGCGATCCGTGAGCCAGCGCCGGGGGGTCGACTGAAACTGCCGTTTGAAGTCGCGCAGGAAGGTCGACGGGCTGCGTCCGGTTAAGTCGGCGTAATCTTCGACACTCAGCGGCTTGTCGTAGTAGCGTTCCATGAAGGATCTGAGATCGCGCTCCCGACGTTGACCGCGGTTCGCCAGGCAGAGCAAACGATGCACGAAGTCGTCCGTGGCCTCGGCGGCTTCGACGAGCATGAGCAGTTCCAGAAGTTTGTGTTTCAGGAGGTTGCGGCGGATCTTTGCGTCCTGCACACCGGCGAAGACGGCCCGTAAGTTCTGCGCAAAAGAAGTCAGCGTGCGGCCCCAGGTGCCGCGGTGAACGGCGAGATCGTCCGGCACCGCCTCCGCTGAGCGTCGGCGACTTACGTCCCGGGCCGCGCAGAACTCGTCGAGCAACGCGTCCGAGAAAAAAAAGATGTAGGAATCAAAGCTGTGCCCCTCTGCGGGCAAGAGATCCGAGATCATGTACAGATCGCGCGGGAGAAAGACGAACCCGTTCTCGCCCACGGTCAGGCTCACGCCGTCCGGATCGGCGATGCGTTTTTCGCCGCGTAGAATCACGCTCAACGAATGCGCCTGGGCGAAAACCTCGTCATGCACCAACGGCACGTCGAGACTTTTATGCAGGATCGCCAGCCCCGCGTCGACGTCCGCGGCAAGGACCCGCACGCCCTTGCGCGGATTCTGCACGAGCGCGCGCGGAACAATCTTCACGACTGCGCCCCGCCGCCGCTTCCGTTGACCACCCGAAAGACGGCGGAAAAATCACCGTCGCCCAGTCCGGCGTTCAGCGCACGATCGTAGAGGGCGCCCGCGGTTTCGCCCAGGGCGAGTTGTAAATTCTCTGCCGCCGCGGATTCCACCGCCAGGCGCAGATCCTTGCGCATATGCTTCAATGGAAAGTGCGTCGAGGTATCGCCGGACTCAAGGCGTTGCCGGACGAGTTGCAGCATGGGCGCGGCCACCGGCGTGGCGAGCAGTACGTTCTGCATGAGTTCATCGTTCAAACCAAGACTGCGTCCCAGTGCGCACGCCTCGGCGTATGCGGCCACGGCCTGGCCCAGCATGAAGTTCACAACGAGCTTGAGCGATGAGCCCGCCCCGTTTTCCAGGCCGGCATGCACGGTCTTCTTGCCCATGATCGCTAACATATCTTCAACACGATTTAAGTGATCCTTCATACCGCCCACCAGGAAGACCAGTTCGCCGTTCGCCGCCGGTTCACGACTGCCCGCGACCGGGGCGTCCAGAAAATCCGCGCCGGCCGCCCGGGCCGCGCCGCCCAGTTCCCGGCTGAACGCCGGGTCCACCGTCGACGCATCGACCCACAGCTTGCCCCGGGCTCCGACCAAAAGACCGCCTTCCGGCTCCAGGGCCACCGCGCGCACCGCCGCCGGATCCGAGAGCATGGTGAAAATGATGTCCGCCTCGCGGGCGACTTCCGCCGCCGAAACCGCGGACCGCGCGCCCTCGTGGTCTTGCCGGAACTCTTCGACGGCCGCCGTGGAGCGATTGTAAACGATGAGTTCGTAACCCGCATCGCAGAGCCGACCGGCCATGCGACGCCCCATGATGCCCAGGCCGATCCAGCCGATTTTTGCTTTGTTTGCTGACATAGATTTATTCCCCCTGGCGCCGCGGCGCCGGTCTCCGATGGTTTCCGCAGTGTAAGCGAAAACCAGGATCCGCGCTAATCGGCTCCAGGCAAAAGTAGTCGAAATCCGTCACGGCGAAAGTTTTTTTCGCGGATTGGCGGTGACTCAAGCCCTGGCATGGCGCCGGAGTGCGTCGCCGGTCAGACGATAGATCGTCCACTCCTTCTGCGGCAGGGCGCCCAGAGACTCGTAGAACCGAATGGAAGGTTCGTTCCAGTTCAGCACCGACCACTCCATGCGACCGCAACCGCGTTCCACGGCCAGGGCGGCGACGTGCAACAGCAACGCCTTGCCGTAACCACACCCGCGGTGCTCCGGATTCACAAAAAGATCTTCGAGGTATATGCCCGGCCGCCCCAGAAACGTCGAGAAGGTATGAAAAAACAGGGCGAAACCCACCGGCGTGGATCCGGCTTCCGCAATCACGGCTTCCGCGTAATGTTCTTCGAAAAGATGTTTGCGAACGAGTGCGGCATCCGCCGTGACCTGGTGTTCCAGGCGCTCGTACTCTGCCAGGGCTCGCACGAATTCTAAGATCAGATCGGTGTCGGTTTCCAGGGCAGGACGGATGCGAAGTTCCACGGGCATAAGGTTACACAGTTTGCGTAAGCCTTCATGTGTGCAAGCAGGAGTGTGCGTTTCGGCGCAGACACGTCGCGTACGCGACACCGGCGAAGCCCGGGACGCAGTTCGCGCCGCATACTCAGAGAGCCGCGGAGACTTCCGGCTGGTCCGGCACGACATCCAGGTCGTCCACGACCAGGCCGTCCACGCCGATCACACCCATGGCCGCATCGAAGACGGCGTTGCGCTTCCGCACGCTGTCGACATCGCCCGTTAATGTGATTTTAGAATTACTTACGCGCACGGTGACTTCGTCGGCGTCCACCAGCTTGCGGCTGCGCAGGGCGGACATGACGTTGTCGGCCAGGGTTTCATCGGCTACGGCCTCGGTGGGCACCACGGTAAGATGGTCCTCCACGAGGACGACGCCGTAGATATCTGCCGCGAGTTCTTCGGCCAACGTCTTACTCCAGAGCGTATCCGTACTGCCGCGCAGGTCCACCACACCGGCGTTCACTTCCACCTGGATGTCCGCGGCCTCGATACCCGGATCCCAGGCGAAAAGCGCGGTAATGCGTTCTTCCAGTTCCGCGTCGGTGGGCAAACCTGCGACGGGATACTCGACGCGCAGATCGTTCTCGACACCGTATACGCCCGGGGCGAGCCAGGCTTCGTCGGCGGCCGCGTTCAGTTCCAGATAACTGCCCACCTCGCCGCTCAGAGTGACATAGCCGTCGTCCACTTCAATTTGGACGTCCTCTCGATCCACGAGGCTCGACCAGTGTAAACGCGCCGCGATGTCGTTCTTCATGCGTTCTTCCTCCGGCGTCGGGCCGCAGCCGACGGCCAATAACAGCGCCGCGCCGAGGACGGCAAATTGCCGGTAGTTCGTTAATGCGTATTTCATATATACCTCCTTTAAGTTTTCGATGCTTGAGTTATTGCGTGCCCGTTGTCTGTCGCAGAAGATTGTTCACGCCGGTTACGCCGAGCGTATTACGGGCCGCACGAGCCGCCGCGTAGCGGGCTTCCCAATCCGCGACGGTACCGCTTAGTTCCACGATGCCGTCCTGTACGCTGACTGTGACGTATTCGGCACGCACCGCGGAGTCTCGCTCGATCGCGGCGATGACATCTTCCGCGATCAACTCGTCCGAACGTTGTTCCGTAGGTACGACGGCTATGCGATTCTCCACGAATAACACACCGTCCGTCCGAGCGGCCGTTTCTTCGGCGCGCGTTTTTTCCCAGTAGGTGTCCGTGTTACCGCTCAGCCGCACCGTTCCGTTTTCCACGGTGACGTCGATGTCGCTCGCGTCCACGCTGGCGGTCCAGTCCAGGCTGCGTTCCACGGCATTGCGAATCTCGGTGTCTTCCAGCAGACCGGCTTCTCCGTAATAAGAGACACGTAAATCGTTGATGACGTAGGCCGTGCCGGGGGTCTGCCAGGCAATTCGGTCCGCCGCCTGCAGGGCGTAGTAGTCCGGAACGGTTCCCGCTAGCTTCACTTGACCGTCAGTTACTTTCACACTGACGTCGTCGGCGTCGATCCGAAAGTCGTTGCGGTATTGTTCCTTAATGTCTTCGCGCACGGAGTCGTCGATCGGCAGGGCTACCAGGGGCAGAGCCAGACCGAAAGCGATCACTCCGATACAGAATCGATTCAATAGTTTTGTCATGAATGATCTTCTCCTTAATATTTATAGTTTCAGTTGTACTGCTGTCGTACTGCCGCGTAAAACACGGCCACCTGCGAAGTACTAAAACCCGATGGCATCGACCAGGGAGCGGCCTGGACGGCGGCCCGGATCGTTCGTATGCTGTCCCAAATGGGCGATTCCGATTCCTCCAACGAACAGTACGACGCTTTCCACCGTGACGAAGACCGGCGACGCGTCGTCATCATCGGCGGCGGCTTCGCCGGACTCGCGACCGCCCGGGGCTTGAAGAATGCGGACGTGCACGTAACCCTCATCGATCGTAACAACTATCATTTGTTTCAACCGCTGCTGTACCAGGTGGCCTCCGCGGCCCTTGCCCCCGCGAACATCGCCGAACCGATTCGCCGCATCTTAAAAAATCAAACAAACACTGATGTGATATTAGGAGAAGCCGCGGCTATCGATACGAACAATCGGCACGTCCGTCTCAAAGACGACGATCGTTCCGTGCCGTACGATCTTTTGGTCGTCGCCACCGGCAGCCGACACACGTATTTCGGGAACGACGATTGGGAAGAACACGCCCCCGGCTTAAAGACCCTCGACGACGCATTGCGCATTCGCGAAAAGATTCTGCTGGCCTTCGAACGCGCGGAGCAACTGCCCGAGGACCGCGAAGCCGAACGCACGGCACAACTTACGTTCGTCGTCATCGGCGGCGGCCCCACGGGAGTCGAGATGGCCGGAGCGATCGCCGAAATTGCGAGTCGCACGATCCGCCGGGATTTTCGGAACATCGATCCGGCGTCGGCCCGCGTGATACTGGCCGAGGGCATGGATCGCATCCTGCCCCCGTATCCGGAAGAGTTATCGCAAAAAGCCCGGCGACAGTTGGAGCACCTGGGCGTGGAAGTTCGCACCGGCGCCCTGGCCGAAGAGGTCAATGCCGGCGGGGTCCGCGTCGGCAAAGACTGGATCGAAAGCCGCACGGTCCTGTGGGCCGCGGGTAACGCCTGCCGGAGCGTCGTCGACAGCCTGGGCGCCGAACGCGGGAGCGGCGGACGTATTGTCGTCGGCCCGGACCTGGCGCTGCGCGATCACCCCGAGATTTTCGTAATCGGCGACACCGCCGCGGCGGTCCACCCGGGCGCCAGCGACCCCGGTGCGCCGGAGTTGTTGCCGGCCCTCGCCCCGGTGGCGATCCAGCAGGGTCAATACGTAGCACGTTTAATCAAAAAAAGATACAACCCGCATGAACGACCGCCCTTTCGGTACCGGGATCGCGGCAGCATGGCCACCATCGGCCGGGCCCGCGCGGTGGCGCAAATCTACGGCCGTAACTTTTCGGGCTGGTTCGCGTGGTTGCTCTGGTCGGTCGTGCACGTCTTCTTTTTGATCGGCTTTCGCAATCGGCTCAGCGTGATGCTCGAATGGATCTGGCATTACTGCACGTTTCAGCGTTCGTCACGGCTCATCACCTGGCGCGACCGCGGGGAGGACCGAAACGAGTAGACAGGATTCGCGCTGCAAAGATTCATACAACTATGCCCGAATTCGCGACGTCGTCTCGCCTGCGCACAATCATCATTATCGCCGTCCTCCTGATCATGAGTTCGTTCACGGTGATGGCCGGTGCCACCATCGCCCCGGCCCTGCCCGCCATGCGCCTGGCGTTCACGGATCAAGCCTACGCCGACGAGTTGATTCAGTTCGTACTCACGGCGCCGGCCCTCTTCATCGCCCTGGGGGCCGGCTTTGCGGGCTTGATCGTCGACCGCTTCGGCCGCAAACCTCCACTCATCGCAGGTTTAGTCCTGTACGGCCTGGCCGGAACCTCGGGCCTCTTCCTCGACGATATCTACGCCATCCTGGTCGGCCGGGCGTTGCTGGGCGTCGCGGTGGCGGCGATCATGACGGTCTGCACGACGCTGATCGCGGACTACTTCGAGGGTGATCAGCGCCAGCGCATTATGGGTTTTCAGGGCGCGTTCATGGCCTTCGGCGGCGTCTTTTTTCTTACGGGCGGCGGCGCCCTGGCCGACATCAGCTGGCGCGCGCCGTTCATCATTTACGCCGCGGCCTTCCTGGTGTTGATTCCGGCCGTGATCTTCATCTACGAACCGCCGCAGCACGAACGCAGCGAGGACGATCCCGGGGAACCGATCATTGCACATCTGAATCCGGAGCAGACCAGCCAGGTACGATTGCTCTATGCCACGGCCCTCGTCTCGATGATTTGTTTTTATCTCGTGCCGGTGCAGTTTCCGTTTTACATCAAAGCCCTGGGCGTAACGGCCAACGTCTACACCGGCATCGCCATGGCGTCCATGACCATGACGAGCGCCATCGTTGCCAGTCAGTACCAGAAGATCAGAGCGCGGCTCAGCTTCCGCGCAATCTTCGCGCTTCTGTTCGCCGCGCAGGGCGCGGGTTTCGTGCTGCTGTACTTTGCCGAGACCTACGCCGTCGCCGTCGCGGCGTTGGTCCTGGCCGGGGCGGGGTTGGGTCTGCTTATGCCGAACCTGAGCGTGTATCTCGTGTCGTTTATGCCGGAGTCCGTGCGCGGACGCGCCGTGGGCGGTCTCACCGCGTCGGTCTTTGCCGGACAGTTTCTCTCACCGTTTCCGGCGCAATTGCTGCGGGGCACCACCGGCCTGGGCGGCGTCTTCGCGTTGGCCGGTGGTGTATTGTTCTTGATGGCGGCGTTGTATGCCGGCGGAACGGGCACGCCGAAAGCGCCGGTGCCTCCGGCTTAGTGTTGGCCGGTCCGCCGCCGGTTTAATGTACACCCATAATATCTTTGCGAATCTTCTCGATCGCGGCCAGGCGTTCCTGCGGATCCATGTCGGGATGTTCGGCGATGAACGCCTGCTCTTTCGCAAGAAACTCTTCGAGCTTTTCGTTCTGTTCGGCAAACTCCGCCGCGGCGGCGGCTTCGGATTTGCGCATGGACTCCGCGCCGTCTTCGCCGAAGTGTTTGACGCGCAGGCTGTGGACCATACGCGCATGTTCTTCCGGTGAGGCCTGGCTCAGCTCCGGACCGCGGACGATCATTTCGACGGCGTAGCCCGCGCCGGCCGGTTCACGGTCCAGCAGCGTCTCGTAGTACGGGCCGAAGATGCGGCCGCGCTGTTCTTCGAAGGCGGCCAGGCGTTGTTGCACGGAGCCGCGGGCGAACACACCCTCCCCGGCGCTCGCCGCACGAATGAGATCCTGGTAATCGAAGTTCGCCTCTTCGAGACCGAAGATGAGCTGCGCATCTTCTTCGCCGAAGATGTTTCGACGTTGCTCGCGCACGGCGGCGTAGCGATCACCGAGACTCATGCCCGGTTCGAGCCGTAGTTCACCGTTCGCTCGTTTGCTCTCGTATTGTACATAGTCGTCGAAGAGCTGGACGAGTTTCCCGCCGTCCGGCTCCGGTAGTTGGTTGAGAAAATCCAGGACGAGGCCGCGGCACTGTTCCGGAGTGTACTCCTCGCCGAAATGTCGCGGGCATTGAGAGCGCAGCTGGCGGAGCTCCGCGAGCAGGTTGATGCGACCGGAGCGCACGTCTTCGAGTATGCCGGCCTCGCTGATGCGGTCGGGATCGATGACGTCCGTGGGATACAGACCGCCCTGGCGCTGGTGTTCGCCGGCCAGGTAACCCTCCGGGTCCGGGTCGGTGCCGCTTAAATCGATGGTGCCGTTCGGATCGGCGTCGCTTAACATCCACAGAATAGAAGTCAGCACGAGGGCGCTGACGGCGAAGGCGGAGAAGATTAAGGTCCGTGATGATTTCGTTTTCATAAAGCCGTCCTCCAAAAAGAGGCCGCCGGCGGTATGGAACCGGCGGCCGTGCAAGCGGTACCGCCGGCAAGCATAGCGGCGGTACCAATGGGTTCAGATGATCTTACTGCTGCCAGGTACCTTCCTGGTTGCGATCGTGATAGCGAATCCAGGCGTCGCTCACGCCCTTCGCCTGTTTGGCTTCGAGCAGCTTCTGGTTATCGTAGCCGTCGATGGGGACCGCGAAGGAGAACGCCCCGCCGGTCTCGGATGAGCAGTAATGATGGCCCATGTGCCACTGTCCCGACGCGTTCGTAACGTACCATTCGCCGGCCGCGTTCTTGCACGCGAAACGATAGTTGACTTCACAGCGATTGTCGTTCCAGCGTCCGTTGCCCCACTGGTGCGCGCAGTCTTCCCGACCGCCCCAGTCGTTCGGTTCGCTCCGATCCCAGGACCATACCGCGGCCGCCAGTCGACCGTCCGTCGGGTTGATCTTATCGTAACCGGGCAGGTTGACGCCGCACTTCATCATCTCGGGTACGTTCTGGGTCGTGGTCTTGCCGGAGCCGCCGCCGAACCAGTCGGTCAGATTCGTGCGATCTTCATAGTAGCGAATGAGCTTCGTGTCGTACTCGCTGCGGGAACGCGTGCAGTTCGGATAGTTCTTAAACGAAGCGACGTTCGACTCGGGTACGTTGCGGTCTTTGCGGAAGACCCAGCGGCCCCATTCGCCGCCCTTGCATCCGCCGGTCCACAGGATGATGTTCTTGCCGGCGTTCAGCACGGTGCGTTTTGAAATCGTCGTCGGCACGTCCATGCAGGTGGACGAGGCATTGATCATGGCCGGACGATAAATTAAATCGCCGACGTAGCTCTTGATCACGTTCAGCGCGTCGTTCTGCCGTCCGTCGAGATGATCTTCGATATAGAGAATCACCACCTCGCCGCGGTTGCCGCGAATGAACGAGTTCAATTCGGACATGCCTTCTTTCAGGTGACGATCATAGCTGCTGCAGCCCAGGTGATTGGACTGGCCGTGGCAGAGCAGCGGGCGCTTGCCCCATTCCCAGGGCCAGCCGTCCATGCTGAAGTACCAGTGCACGTCGAACTCGATGGCCCGAATGTCCATGCGCAGTTGGTCTTTGATCGTATGCTCGTGATTCGGATCGAGATAGCGAACGGCCGTCCGGTACTCGGAGCTGTTGTAGGTATTGTGGGAGTGCAGAAAGGTCGTCCGCGCGAGCGGCGAGTCGATCTGCAGCGCGCTCTGCAGGCCCAGGGCCTTGTGCTCCCAGGAGCGCTGGTATTTGTCCACCGGGCTCTCCGGCGGCGGAGACGGCGACTTGAAGGCCACCGTGCTGGTCGCAAACAGAGCGATCAGCGCTGCGGCAATCGGAAGGGCGTGTTTCCGGCGCCGCTCTGAATTAGAAAGATGTTGCATCGGTTCTCTCCTGTATGTTCCGCGCCGGCCCGAGGCAGACCGGCGCGGTTTCGCATGATCTTTGTGGGCAGCGGGCCTCGCAGGCTCGCTTACACCCTGTCAGTGTTTTGACAGTTCGTATAGCAATGACCGTGCCTAACGTTGTTTTTCAGGAGATTCCGGCTCCGGGAAGGCCCTGGACAATTGAAAACGATGTTAGATTGGACAGGCCCTGGAATGGCCAACAGGTTGATTCAAATGAACGCCTCTCGTTGGTGCGTTCTGCCAAACTCTCACCTGGCTTTAAATCAAGCATGCCCTGGAATAGTGCATCTGGCCCTGTAGGAACTTCTACAGCAGGCCGCGGCGGCTGTTTCGGCCCAATTGCTCTTCGAAAAGATCTTAGACAGCATCACCCTGCAGTGAGATTCGTCGTGTAGATGATCTTTGATCTTTCGCAGCCGGTGCCGGCCTTCCTGGCGTTCCTGGCGAGCGCGTTGGCCATCGTCATCGCCGGCTCCAGGCTCAGCCGCAACGCGGACATTCTGGCGGATCGCACCGGACTCGGCGAGGCCCTGATGGGCGCGCTCTTCCTCGGGGCGTGCACGTCGTTGCCCGGCCTCACCGCATCGATCACCGCGGCCCTGCACGATCGTCCGGCCCTGGCCCTGTCCAACTGCATCGGCGGCATCGCAGTGCAGACCGTATTCCTGGCCTTCGCGGACATCTCTTACCGACGCGCGAATCTGGAACACGCCGGCGCATCGCTGCCGAATCTCATCAGCGGTTCGTTGTTGATCAGCCTGCTCGGTCTGTTGCTCTGCGCCATGACCGGGCCGGACCTCTCGCTCTTCGGCATTCATCCTGCAACCCCGCTGATGATCGGCGGCTACATCCTGGGACTGCACCTGGTGTACCGATCGCATAAATACCCGATGTGGGTACCGCGGTTGACGCCGCAGACCAGGACCGACGAGCCCGACGAAGAAGAACACGATGCCCCGTCGACCACGCGCATCGGCATCGAGTTTGCCGTCGGCGCGATGATCGTCCTGTACGCGGGCTGGCTGTTGACCCATGCGGTGGAGTCCATCGCCGCTTTGACGGGGATCGGCGACAGCACGGCGGGCTTTCTGTTGATTGCGATTACGACGTCGCTTCCGGAGATGGTTACGAGCATCGCCGCGGTCCGGCGCAACGCCCTGACCCTGGCTGTGGGCGGCATCCTCGGCGGCAACGCCTTCGATACGCTCTTCGCCGCCGTGGCGGACGTCGCCTATCGGCCGGGCTCGTTGTATCATTCCGTAACTGCGACCGAAACGTTCTTAGTATCCTCGACGGTCCTGATGACCGCCGTCCTGCTGCTCGGCCTCCTGCATCGCCAGCGCAGCGGCCTTGCGAACATCGGCTTCGAAAGCGTGCTGATCCTTCTGATCTACGCCCTGGTCGTACTGACGTTGAGTTTCGGCGCCTGACCCGGCTCTTCGGCTTTAGTTTTTACGGAACGAACATTAGCCAACAACACCCCGGCCTTTGCATGCCCGGGTTCGTGTTCCAGGGCCCGTTCCAGCATCGTCTCCGCCCGTCCGAAGAGCCGCATCTTCGCGTAGATCCGTCCGAGATTCACCAGGTTCCGCACGTGGCCGTGATCGCGCAGGCGGACCCGTTCGCCGTAGTCCGCCGCGGACTCGAGGCGATTGCACTTCCGGTAGCACACCGAGGTAAGATACAGCATCTCCGTGTCCACGGGACGCAGCCGGGCATATTCCTCACCGACGGCGGCGGCCTGGCGATAGGCCTTCTTCTGCTGATAGGCGATGGCCAGGGAACGCAGGACGCCGGGATCGGCCGCGTCCAGGGAGCGCGCCTCTTTCAGCGCGGTCACCGCCCCCGCGGGATCGCCGCGCCCCAGGGCCTCGCGCCCGGTTTCGCGCAGACGATGAATCTCCGCCGCTCGCTCCGGTTCTTCCGCCGGCAGCGGCAAATCTTCTTTGTAGGCGATGCGCAGCAGAGACAGATCGTCCGTCAGTTCGCCGCGGTCTTTGATGCCGTGGACGATGCGCTCAAGGACGCCGTCGGCCTCTTCCACGCGATGCAGAAACTGCGTCTCATCTTCCTGCATGACATCGACGCCCTCTTTCGTTGCCAGACGGATGTCGTCACGACCGTCGGAGCCCGCGATAAAGACGTCCCCGGGTTCCAACTGCAACGTGTGGATCGTGATCTGCCCCTCCACGCCCAGGGTCCCGAGCTTGCGAAAGTGAGTATCCTTTTCAATGAAGCGCGCCTGCCCTCCGCGATATAATACGCTCCAGGGATGTTCGGCGTTGATGTAATAAATGAGGCCGGCCTCGTCGTCCACGAGGCCCAGAACCAGAGACACTAACATACTTCCATCGAATGTTTCGAAAACCTTATGGAGCTCCACGAACGAGTTTTTCATCCAGCGCTCAGGAAAACGACGGCGGGTCTCACCGGACAAGTGCGTGCGCTCGATCAAGGCCTCGAACACCGCGCCGAGGACGAGCACGCCACCGGCCCCCTGCATGGACTTGCCCATGGCGTCGGCATTGATGAAGGCAATGTAGCGGCGGCCCACGAGTTCGATGGTATGAGCGATGCACACGTCTCCGCCGAGTTCATCCGCCCAGCGACGAAAGCGGAACTTCTTCTTTTGTTCCAGGTAAAAATCCACATCCGTAAAGCGCCCCTCGGCGTGGTTCGTACTGAGCGGACGAATCAACAACGAGGTGAGAAAGTAGTCGCCGTCCTGTTGCGTCTTTAATTGCTGCACACGTCCGAGGGACTGCTCCAGCTCCGCCGTACGTTCGCGGACTTTATCCTCCAATTGCCCGGCGTATTCTTCGAGCTTCGCCCGGGCGTCTCGAATCGAAGACACCATGCCGTTGAACGAGTGCGCGAGAAAACCGATCTCGTCTTCGACCTTAACGGGCACCTCGACGTCCAGATCGCCCTCGTTGACCTGCCGCACGCCGGCCAGCAGCGCATTCAGCGGGCTCACGAGCGCCCCGTGAAAGAAGAAGCGAAACAGGATCAACACCACGAACAACACCACGCCGAGCAACACGGCAAAGCGCGCCGCGGCAACGTCCGCGTAGCTGCGATAACTTCGATACGCAAAGCCCGCCTCGTAGACCACGGGCCTGCCGTCGGCGCGGCCCACGTACTGGAACGCCGCGTAATGTTTGTTTTGCTCCGCATCGGTGCGATAGCGGCGATCCTCCGGGGCGAGCATGGGCGTGAAGTAGGCGGCGAGGGCTGACTTCAGTTCGGCGCCGTCGCGGGAATCCTGGCTCAGATGATCCGACACCGCCCGGCCGAACGGGTGAAAGGCTTCCCCGGCATCGCCGGTTTGCCCGGCGACGTATGCCTTCACGGCCGGGCGGAAGTTCTCGTCCGGCAGTCGGCGGATCTTGTTCCAGTGATAACGCACGGGCCGCGCCGCGGCGCGAACGCGTTCGATCAGAGCGGCCGGACTTCCGGTGGCCTGCTCCCGGATCAAACCGGCCCAGCCTGCAAAGTGTCGCGGAGTAGCAGTTAAGAAATCTTCGACGGCGGCCGCATCTTCCGCGGCGCGAACCCGCTGAAACGCGAACCCGTTGTACGCCTCCCGGGACTGCTCCGCCCGATCGTCTTCACTGAATCGAATCTCGCTCTCTCGATTCGCGTAGATTCCCCGCACACCGGCCACGTTCGCGTCGATCTCCACTCGATGCAGATACTCCAGGTCCTCCGGCCGCGCGTTCCGGAAGAGCGCGAGCTCCATCCGCTCCCGCCGCAGTTCATCGTAGGCCTCGTCGCGATCGCGCAAAGAGTAATAGCTGATTCCCTGGAGCAACAGCAGCAGCGTCACGAGGGAGATGCCGATGATCTTCGCCATGAAACTCGTGCGGTCCCGGGTGTTGTTGATGTAAATGACGACGACGGCGAAAAATCCGACGATGACGGTGATGCTGTAAGTCGTCTGAAAGGCGTCCCGGCCGATCAGTCCCTCCCGGCTCAGCGAGTTCGTAACGCCCTGGGCGAGCCCCGCGCAACCCAATACCAGAAGCATTGCGAGCGCGCTCCAGCGACCGCGCCCGCTCGTCCGGACGACCTGGTAGATACCGCTGAACAGCATGACGAAGGTATTCACCAGGATCATGAGGCCGACCAGGCGCGTGCCCGTGTCGGCGCGAAAATCCCAGTAGTGGCCCGCAAAGAAGTAGCGGTAGCCCGAGCCCAGGGTGTCTCCGTAAAAGACGGCACCCACCACGGAGACGAGCACCAACTGCACGATCAACAGCCAGCCGGTCAGTCGCGGATGCAGGACGCGCGGATAGTGCAGCAGGAACTGAGTGATGGCCGGCGTAAGCAGGAGACCGCCGAAAACCGTGAGCCAGCGATGGTAGGCGGCGTAGGGATGATACAACGACGAGCCGAAGATGTAACCGAAACTCATGCAGGCGATCATCAGAAAGGCGATGCCGAGGTACAACGTCGCCCGGGACTTCGACGGCAGCGCCACGAAGTATACCCCGTAGGCCGTCGACATGGAAAACGAGATCATCGCGCTGACGGAAAAGAAATTGAAATAGATATCAGAAGTGAAAATAGAATAAATACTATGCATAAGCCGCACGAAAAGCGAGACGCAAAGTCATTCTACGGTTTCCCGGCAGATGTCAAGCCGGACGCGAACTTTCTCTAATGATACTCAGACGCCGCAGACGCCCATGAATCACACCCGCCTTCATCCACCGCCGTCCACCGGCCCTTCGATCCTGGACTATGCCGCACGCCTCACCGGCTGGTTGGCGATCAACACGGTCCTGGGCATCATGAACGCGCTGTTGATAACGTTCTACAGCGCCGAACCGCTCACCCGGGTCTTCGCAGCGGCACAGTTGAACACGCATACGATTTGCATCATCGTCGAGATCGCCATCTACGTGGGCGGCATTCGCATATACGAGTACGGGCGACGCGCGGGGCGACCGATCATCGCCTTCGTGCTCGTCCTGCTGCTCGCCGTACTCGCCGCGTTTGCCGGCGTCTATGCCGGCGCGCATCTTACGGAGCTGTTGCTGGACTTCGATCCGCTGCAGTACGAAACGTTTTTCAGCGTCATCTACGGATCGATCCTGGCGGCCATCGTCGTCACCGCGGTGGATCGCTGGGGTCGCCATCTCGCGCGGCGCCGTCTGGAACTGGAAAGCGCGTACCACGAGGCGCGCCTCAAGTCGCTGCAGTACCGCATGCGCCCGCACTTTCTCTTTAACGCTCTCAACACGATCCACGCCACGCTGCGCCGCGATCCGGAGGGCGCCGGCCGCGCGCTCTTCATGCTCGCGGAGAACTATCGTTTTATTCTGGAAACCGCCGACAACACGTTGATCGACTTCGCCGAAGAATGGGAGTTTACCCGCAATTACATCGAACTGGAACGCCTGCGTTTCGCCGATCGCCTGACGGTGCAACTCGAACAGTTGCCGGACGCGGAAGCCTTCCAGGGCATTCGACTCCCGCCGCTTACCATCCAACCGCTGATCGAAAACGCCTGCGTGCACGGCATCCGTAATTTGCGCGAAGATGCGCGCATCACGCTGCGCGCGGAACGGAGGGGCACCCAGATCACAGTTGAGGTTCAGGACAACGGACCGGGTTTTCAAAATCCGGCCGAGGAGGAAACGGGCGGCACCTTCGCGCACATCCGCCAGCGCCTGGAATTCCACTTCCCCGGCGTAGAATTGTACCGGCGTAACTTAAGCGAGGGCGAGAAAACCGGCGCCGTCGCCGGATTCCGCTTTGACGTACCGCCGGCCCCCGCAGAAAACGCAAGCGTCGCAGCGCGCACCGTCTCATGAAAACCCCGGACAACACGGACGCCCTCAACGCCTTCATCGTGGAGGACGAATTTCCCGCCCGGGAACTCATGGTGGACTACGTCACCGCGCGGCCGGAGCTGAAACTGGTCGGTTTCGCCCGGGACGCCGCCGAGGCCGTCGAAAAACTCCGCGACCGCGACATAGACCTGCTCTTTCTCGATGTACAGCTGCCGGATCGCAACGGCATCGAACTACTCGGCGATCTACAACGCGTACGCCATGTCGTGTTCACCACGGCCCACGACGGTCACGCCATCCGCGCGTTCGAAATCGGGGCGGTGGACTATCTGCTGAAACCCATCTCCGAAGAACGCTTTCACCAGGCGGTGGACCGTGTGCTCGCCGTGGCCGGGGCCCGGGATCGCTGGTTCCAGCCGTCGAAACTGGGGCTCTCCATCAAAGAAGGGGACAATCACTTTCTGATCCCGCACAACGAAATCGTGTATCTCGCATCCCACGGCAAACGCACGATCATTCACGGAACGCGCCGGGACCACGAATCCGCGCGGCTCTTAAAGGACGTCGAGGCCGATCTGCCCGGCGAGTTGTTTCAGCGCGTGCACAAGCAGTACGTCGTGAACCTGGGCTACCTTTCGCACATCCAACACCTCATCGGCGGGCGCTACGAAGCCTACTTAAAGGACGAAGACGAGTCGGTCCTGCCGGTGGGCCGCCAGTACGCCGACGCGTTGAAATCGAAGATGAACATTAAGTAGCGCGATTCTATTCTTCGCGCGAGGGATACGCAGGGTGGCGCGCAGCGCCAGTCCGGAGCGCGCAGCGCGGAGGACCGCAGCGAAGCGGAGCCCGGAGTAGCCCGGTCGCCGCAGGCGACGCGCCCATAAGATTTTCGCGTTCTCCCCCGCTTTCTTCTAAATCGCCAACACGAGGAACTGCACCGTTCATTCCGGTCCACCCGTCGTTCATTCCGGCCCCGCACCGTACATGCGCAATCGCTTGCGCCGGACGCACCCGTGTGCTAAAACCACTGCAACATCCCGCAGAGGAACAGCAATGAAACAGACTCAGCACAAGCACATTCGATTCGCGGCCGTGGCCGCGGCATTGATCATCCTGGCCGGTCTCGGCTACCAGCACGACCTGTTCGCCGATCGCAGCACGGCCCTGGTCGTCCGTCTGGTCGGTAAGGCCCGGGCCAAAAGCGAGGGCGGCGACTGGAAGGCCCTCAAGAAAGGTTCCACCGTAACGGACGGCGACATGATCCAGACCGGCGACGCGTCGCAAATGGTAATCCGCTACAAGGCCGTGGAGATTCGTCTCGGACCGAACACGAAAGCCCGCGTGGCCGCCCTGCTGAATACGAACAAACCCGCGAAGGTTCAAGTCCAGGAAGGTTACAGTTGGTTCAAGATGGATAAAAACAACCCGGGCCGGCACAAGCGCTTCGAAGTCCACACGCCGACGGCGGTGGCCGGGGTCCGCGGCACGGCGTTCTCGGTCATCGAAGACGGCGACGGCGCCCTCACCTGCACCTGTGAAGGAACCGTGGAAACCAGTCAGGTCGGCGAATCTGAAAAACACACCGCGGCAACCGGGGCCTCGCACAGCTACACCGAAGACGGCAAACGCGTCGAAAAGGATTTTACAAAATACTTCAAGGGCCTCAAAGTCGATAACAGCTTCCAGGCTTTGATCGACAAAGACGATCGCCTCGCATCCTGCAAGTCCTGCCATCGCATGACGGACATCGCCAACGATCGCACGCCGGATCCGGAGAATTACTGAACGATGAGTACATCACCCACGCAGCTTACGCGCCGACGTTTTCCGGCGCGCCTCCTGTCCCTCCTCGTCGCCGCTACGGCGGCGGGGAGTTTCTTGAGTACGGACGCTCCGCTCTTCGAGTCCGGCGTCTACGCCCAGAACGGGCCGGTGGCCGCCCGGGTCGCGCGGCTCATCGGCCAGGCGCGCATTCGCGGCGCCGACGACAGTGCCTGGCGCCCCCTGCGCATCGGTTCAGCGGTCACCGACGGGGACAGCATCGAAACCGGCAAGAGTTCGCAGTTGATCATCGTGCATCGCGGCGTGCAGATTCGCCTCGGCCCGCGCACGCGCAGTCGCGTGGACACGTTGCTGGAAGCGTCTCGTCCGGGCAAGGTGCGCATTGAACGCGGTTACGGTTGGTTCAAGGTCAACGGCAAGAAACGCCAGAACGGATTTTCCGTACAAACTCCCACGGCCGTGGCGGGAGTCCGTGGTACAATGTTCGCCATTACTCAGAACGAACGCGGCATGCTCTCATGCGTTTGCGAAGGCAGCGTGGAAACGGCCACGCAGGGCAGCGAGAATCGTAAGATCGTAGAGACCGGCGGCTCGCTTGCGTATGCGCCGGACGGCGAAACGGCGCAGAAAGATCTCAGCGAGTACTTCCGCGGCCTCAAGGCCGATCGATCGTTTCAGTCACAAATTCTCAAGGACGGGCGATTGAACTACTGCAAGTCCTGCCATCGCATGACGAACCTGGCGACGGACGACAGCCCGGACCCCGAGACGTACTGAAACGTTTTTCGCTTTATGCAAGAGACCGCGCCGGGCGCATTGCATGTATGATGAATGCATTTTTTCCTCCGTGGCGCGGGCGTTGCGCATATGTGGCGCATTCCGGCATTCTCGCCGTCCTCTTCGCCCTCCTCACCTGCGGCGCCGACTATCCCGACGTGCCGAAGACCGGCCGCCTGGAAGTCAAGGACGCGATCGTACGGGCCAATCGCCCGAACGTGAGCATGACCGCCGGTTATCTCACCATTGAAAACGGCACCGAGAACGACGATCGTCTGCTCTCCGCAACGATCTCCGGCGCCGGCATAGACGGCGCCCGCGTGGAACTCCACGACATGTATCACGAGGGCGGCGTCATGCGTATGAACGCCGTGGAATCGATGGACGTGCCGGCCCTGTCCCGCCTGCGCTTCGCGTCGGGCAACAAACACCTTATGATCCTCGGCCTCGAAGGGGTCCTGAGTGCGGATGAAGACGTGACCCTCGAACTCCACTTCGAAAAGGCCGGCGTGGTACAGGTTACGGCGAAAGTCCAGGAGGAGTGATGCGAATGCGGTACGTTGCACTCTGTGCGCTCGTGTTCTTTTCTATGATGGGCCTGCGCTGTGGAAGCGAGCTGCGCGACTACGAAATGGACACGGCCTTCACGCTGCACAATACGAGCGGCGAAAAGTTCGCCTTTGCCGAAGAACTGCACGGCCGGGTCGTTCTACTCTACTTCGGCTTCACGCACTGCCCGGACTTCTGTCCGGCCACGCTCTCAAAAATCCGGCGAGCCTATCGTATTCTGGGCGCCCGGGCCGGGCGCGTAAGCACCGTCATGGTCACGGTGGACCCGGAGCGGGACAGCCCGCAACGCCTCAAAGAGTACCTCGCGTCCTTCGAGGTCGACGCCATCGGCTTAACCGGCAGTAAAGATGAGTTAACGGCCGTTGCCAGACGATTCGGCGCCACGTTCCAACAACGGCCGCTGGAAAACTCGGAACTGGACTACACCGTCGACCACTCCACGTATCTGTACCTGATCGACCCCGACGGCCGCGTGCGCCACGTCTTCAAACACGACGACAGCCCGCAGTTGATCGCCGAAAAGGTCCAGGCCGTGCTGCCGTTGTTTTGAACCACCGGGCCTCCGTACACAAAAACGGCGCCCCGTTGCCGGTAGCGCCGTTTCGCGAGTCGCAGTCGGTTTGCTGATTACAGGCGCTGCGCGTAGTATTCGACGACGAGCTGCTCGTCTACCTGGATCGGAACGTCGTCCCGGGTGGGCAGGTATTCCAGTTTGCCCTTCATCTCGCCAGGCTCGAAGGAAAGATAACCGGCCAAACGCAGCGTCGGCATTTCGATGCTGTTCTGGATGTGCTCAATTTTCTTGCTCTTTTCGCGGACGCCCACCTCGTCGCCCGGTTCCACCCGGTAGGACGCGATGTCCACGCGGTGGCCGTTGACTTCGATGTGACCGTGGTTTACGAGCTGGCGCGCAGCCGGGATGGTCGCGGCGATGCCCAGACGAAATACGATGTTATCGAGACGTTGTTCGAGGAGGCGCAGCAGTACGAGGCCGGTCGGCTCGTGCGCGTTCTTCGCCTCGGTCATGAGGCGGCGCAACTGGCGCTCGCCCACGCCGTAGTTGTAGCGGAGCTTTTGTTTTTCGTACAGCTTCTTCTTGTATTCGCTGAACTTCTGGCGGCGGCTTTGCGCGCCCTGTCCCGGCGGATACGGGCGTTTCTGAGTGGATTTGCGGGTAAGCCCCAGCAGCGGCACACCCAATCGCCGCACCATGCGGAGTCTCGGTCCTGAATATCTTGCCATTTGAATGGCTACAAATTTACACCCGCGCGCACTGTAAAGCGTTTCCCTCTCGAAAACGCCGCGATTGCCGGTTTCCGCGCATTTTTCTCTTTGCACTTCCAGGATCGGTGGGCTAAGATCCCGATAATGGACGGGACTGCCCATGAATGATTCTGACATCGATCTCCAGTACGACGCGGTTCTGCGCCGCTACGCCGAGGAGCGCCGCAGGGGCGAGGCCCTGAGCGTGGGCGGCTGGGTCCTGCTCCTCGCCGTGGCCGGCGCCGGCCTGGGTGGCCTGTTTCTCCTCGTCCACGGTCTGCGCGACGGCAGTCCCCTCCTGGTCCTGGCCGATTTTGCCCTGCTGGGCACGCTCTTCGTCGGCCTGGTCTTTATTGTGAAGTCCCTCGTCGCCTACCCGGCGGATCGCCAGGTCCTCACCCTCGGCGGAGCCCGGGGCGGAGAACGTGTGGTCCGCGAGTTTTCCCAGGCCCTGCACGCCCGCGGCCGCACCAACCGGGAGCGCCGCTTTGATCTCATGATTGCCGGCTGGTCCCTGGCCGTCGCCGTGTTCTTCGGCACCGTCGCCGTCCTCGCCCACTTCGGCCCGACGTCCAATCCCGGTCCCGTGGCCCGCGAGTACCGCGAACGTCCGGCACCGCGGGCTCCGGTTAAACCGGCGGCGGAGCTGGAACTGGAATCGGTGGGCCCCGTCGAAACGTTTCAATTCGAAGATCGCAACCTGCGATGATAAACTCCGCCCCGCCTGAGAATGCAGGAACTCCTACAATTCGATCTTGCAATAGTTTCCAAAACTCTTCGCGCCGGGACGACCGCTGCCGAAGGCGGCGGGGGAGCCCAAACAGATTTTGTAAGAGTTCCTACATTTTGATTCGGGCCGGTCGCGGGCCGGAGATATCTATTGACCCGCTCCGGTTTCCTATGAATCTGGTAGACATTCTGATTCTGGCATGGGCATTTTTCAAGACAACACGCTGGCCATCGGCCGCACGCCGCTGGTCCGGTTGAATCGCATCACCGAGGGCGCGAGAGCGACCGTGCTCGCGAAGGTCGAAGGGCGAAACCCGGCCTATTCAGTGAAGTGCCGCATCGGCGCAGCGATGATCTGGGACGCGGAAAAGCGCGGGCAGCTCAAGCCGGGCATGGAAATCGTCGAGCCCACCTCGGGCAACACCGGCATTGCCCTGGCCTTCGTGGCGGCGGCGCGGGGCTATGCACTCACGCTGACCATGCCGGAAAGCATGTCCATCGAACGGCGCAAGGTGCTCAAGGCCTTCGGTGCGAAGCTGGTGCTCACCGAGGCCGCGCGGGGCATGTCCGGCGCCATCCGGGCCGCGGAGGATCTCTGCCGCGAAGAGCCCGAGCGTTACTTCATGCCGCAGCAGTTCGACAATCCCGCCAATCCGCGCATTCACGAGACCACCACCGGCCCGGAGATCTGGGACGATACGGACGGCCAGGTCGATGTACTCGTGGCCGGCGTGGGGACCGGGGGGACCATCACCGGGCTCTCCCGCTTCTTCAAGAACACAAAACAGCGCCCGATCGAATCCGTGGCGGTAGAACCCGAGGCCTCGCCCGTCATTACCCAGACCCGGAACGGAGAACCCATGCGCCCGGGCCCGCACAAGATTCAGGGCATCGGCGCAGGATTTCTGCCGGCCATCCTGGACGTGGATCTGATTGACCGGGTCGAGCTGGTCAGCGACGAAGAGGCCATCGTCATGGCCCGGCGCCTGGCCTCCGAGGAAGGCATCCTCTCCGGCATCTCCTGCGGGGCCGCGGTGACTGCGGCGCTGCGCCTGGCCTGTGATCCGGCCTATGCCGGCAAAACCATCGTCGTCATCCTGCCCGACGCCGGGGAGCGTTATCTCACCACGGACCTCTACGACGCCACCTACGCCAGTCTGGAAACCGCCGGAGCCTCCCGGCACACACTCTGAAAACCGGCAATTGTGCTTTATATTTTCGCCCGTGGGTATACGAAGATAATACTATGCCGCTTTTTCCGGCCGTATCGCCCGTCCTGGTCCGCTCCGAGGACGACATCCGCGAATGTCTGCGGGAGACCGAGCTCAGACTGCCGGCCCCCCTTTTAAACGAGTACATCGCGTATCTGGAACGCATCGAGGACGGCGGCGTAAAGCTCGGTTCCTTCGGGCGCTGGTATCTGCACCAGTACTGCCTGAACGGCGGTTTCCTCCAGGCAACGTTCCAGTACGACGGCAAGGCCGTCTTCACCTTCGGCGCCGAGATCGTCCCATGGGAATCCGCGGACGTCCCCTTGCTCCCGGATTCCCTCATTGAAGAAGGCCCGGGCGCCCTGACCCTGGTCTACCGCGAACTGCGGCACCGGGACCACCGCCTGAATATCGAGGTGGTCCTGCCGGCAAAGCTCTCGAAGACCGGGCAAAACCTTCTCGACCACGAGATCCTGCCCTTCGCGCGGAACTTCTTTTTTTACCAGCCCGGCCTCGGCGATCCGCGACACATCGATCACCTGGACGTCCTCGATCAGAGCGCCCTGGAAATTCTCACCGAACACGTAAAGCACGGACGGCACGTAACTGTCAGTCACTTTAAGTTTCAGGATTTGCACATTTACCTGGAGATGTCGGGCGAACACCGGACGCGGGATCTCATGTCCGCCATCATCGAGTACATCCTTTCGAACTTAAAGTACGCCGACATGCTCGTACAGATCTCGCCGCTTTCGTACATCGTGCTTTCGCCGGGTGCCAACGAGGAGCAGATCCTCGAACGTTTTAAGAACATATACTTTCAGGTGCGCAGTCTCGTGCTGGAGTACGAAATCCATCTCACCACCGTACGCAAGCTGCCCATTCGTCTTCCGGAAATCTGGCGGGAGCTGAAGCTCTGAGCATGGGCACAGGCAACTCCCAGCTCTGGGCCGGCCGCTCCTCCGGCGGTGTGGCGGACATCATGGTCCGCATGGGCGAATCGATCTTCCTGGACGTGGAACTCTTTCGCGAGGACATTCGCGGCTCGGTGGCCCACGCGCGCATGTTGCAACGCATCGGCGTACTCTCCGCGGAAGATCTGCGCAACATCGAAGACGGACTGCGTAAAATTCGCGCGGAAATCGAAGCGGGGGAATTGCAGCTCCGGCCGGAACTCGAAGACATCCATACGCACGTGGAGAACCGGCTCACCGAACTCATCGGAGACGCCGGCAAACGCCTGCACACGGCGCGCTCGCGCAACGACCAGGTGGCCGTTGACACGCATCTCTTTGTACGCCGCGCCGCCGCCGAAGCCGGCACTGCGCTCTTAGCTTTATGCGAAGCGCTCTTAGCGCGTGCAAAACAGGAGATCGAAGCCGGCACGGTGCTGCCCGGTTATACGCATCTCCAGGTGGCGCAACCGGTGTATCTCGGTCATCACCTGCTCGCGCATTTCTGGTCCTTTTCCCGGGACATCGAACGCTTCGCCCGGGCGAACGAAACGGCTCTGCGTCTGCCCCTGGGCTCCGGCGCCATGGCGGGTGTGAACTACGGGACCGACCGTGAGTTTCTGCGCCAGGAACTGGGCTTCCGTTCGATCTACGAAAACTCCATGGACGCCGTCTCCACCCGGGACCACATTCTGGACTTTCTGTTTGCGGCGGCGGGTTTCTTTGCCCACGCTTCGCGCATCTCCGAGGAACTGATCCTCTGGAACTCGGTGGAGTTCGGTTTTCTTTCGCTGCCGGATGAGTTGACCACGGGCTCGTCGATCATGCCGCAAAAGAAGAACCCGGACCTGGCCGAACTCAGCCGCGGCAAAAGCGGCCGGGTCACGGCGAACTTAATGAACGTTCTTGTGAACTTAAAGTCCCTGCCCCTTACGTACAATCGTGATCTGCAGGAAGATCGTTTTCCCCTGCTGGACTCGCATCGTCAGACTCACCTGGCCTTAGAAGCGCTCACGGCCATGACGGCCGGCGCGGAGTTTCACCGCGAGCGCATGAGCGCTTCCCTGGAGCGAGGTTTCGCTACCGCCACGGACCTGGCCGACGCCCTGGTCGCCGAAAAGAACGTGCCCTTTCGCGAAGCCCATCATTTCGTGGGCGCACTTGTCCGACTTTGCTCCGACAACGGGGCAACCCTCGCCAACGTCGCCGCCGCGGAACGCGCGAAGATCAGCGAACACTTCGCGGACGAAGAGTTCTACCGGCGCGCCGTGGACCTGAACGCCAGCGCGGATAAAAAGATCAGCCGCGGCGGCACGGCCCGCACGGCGCTTGAGTTTCAGCTGGACGAAGCGGATCATCTCGTGCAAAGGTGGCGCGACTTCGCCTGGCACACGCCGGATCTGAATTTCTAAGAGAGTATCGTGAAGCACGACGCGCTGACAGAAAAACTGAGCCACGAGTACAACCGTACGCTCCACGACCTGGCGAATGTCATTACGAACGAGCAGTTGCCCATGCTGCTCGGCGTCCTGGAACGCATCCCCGACGAGGCCGCCGATCTCCGCGCGCAGTTCGCGGCGGATCCGAACAACCTGCGCTATCCGAAGACCTGGTTGGACTTCGTGCGTTTGTTGCGTTTCAGTCTGCTGCTCAAGGCTCCCCTCGCCGAACAGTACGACAATTTCGTGCAGGCCTACCAGGTTCTGAGTTCCCGGTCGGATATGGGGCCCGACCAACAGAAGCTGCTCGGTGAGATCGGCGACCTTATGTACAACATCGACGACCTGGCCGGCGATCACGAACGCCTGGCCGTGAAGATCATCACCGAACTCTCCCGGGACCTCAAAGAAACCTACGGCATGTTAATGGAACCGCGGCATACGCTGTTCTCCGAAACGGTGCATGAAGATCATGTATTTCGCCTGGCGCCGTTGATCAAAGACCTGCTGCGTTTGTGCGAAGGCATGATGAAGCAGCTCGGTGTGATGAAGGCGTTGTTACGAATGCGGAAGTTGATTGTGGGGTTGTAGGATTCGTATACGACTTTGTGGAAGGTTGTATCGTACTGGCCGTTGCAGAAATTGAGAAGAAAGAACGAGAGATAGAAAACGCTAAGACTGGAAAGAGTCGGAAGAAAACTGCCTGACTTTTTGGGCGCCTCGGCGCTACGCGCCGACCGGGCTTTCCAGGGCTCCGCCTTCGGCTCCGGTCCCCGCTTCGCGGCGACTCGCGACTTCGTCGCGACCACCCTGGCGCAAGAAATAAGAAAGCCTCGTTTCCCGCTGCTCCCTACTCCAACCCCGGCCCGAAAACCCGGCCGGCCCTACAACACCGCTCGCCGCAACACGGTCTCCGTCCCCGCGAATTCTTCCAGCAACATCTCCTCGATCACCCGCAGCTCCGGCAAGATCGCCGGCCCCTCCGCGCTGAGTTCCAGCAAACGAAAGCGCGGTACCGGTGCCCGTACCAGACCGCCGTCCCGGGCGACCAGCATGCCCACGGGGACGCTCTGTGCTAACTTACGATTTGCAGCGGCTAAGATTCGGCCAAACATATCCGGCCCTCCGGAGCGCGCGGCCGGCAACGCCGCAAGGCCCGTCCGCAGTTCGAATAACGATCCCGCCGCCTGTCCCGCCGCATCCTGCGAAAACGGACACACATCCCGCAACCGCTGCGTCAAGAACCGAAACAATCGCGTGCTCGCCTCATCCCACGCAAGCCCCGCACCTTCCACTAACAACCAGCGTTCCGCGCTCAATCGCGCATCGAATGCGTCGGCGCCGATCATGCTGCGCTGCTGCACGCTCTCGCGATGCCGACGGACCACCGCCTCCAGGCGATGCAACAACTCCCGGCCGAAGAACGGCTTCGTTACGAAATCATCGAGACCGGTTTCGAAACCCGTCACCCGCGCGTCGGGCGTATCGTGGGCGGTCAGCAATAACACCGGCAAACGCGCCGTTCGGCGCGCGGCTCGCAATTGTGCGAGTACCTGAAAGCCGCTCCGGTCCGGCATGTCCAGATCCAGCAAAACGGCGTCCGGTTCCAGGCGGCGCAGAAACCGAAACGCCAGGTTCGGGCGATGGCAGAGAAAGGTCTCGCAACCGCAGGCCCCCAGAACCGCGGCGGTGTTTTCGAGGAATTCCACGTCGTCGTCGACGAGTGCGATGCTTAACTTACGTTGAGTTGACATGAACGCGGACGCTCAGGCCAGAGACTCAAGGGCATGCAGGGCCAGGTCCAGCACCTTAATGCGCGCGAAACGTTTATCGTTCGCCTCTACAAGATGCCACGGTGCATGATCACGATGCGTACGTTCGATCATCTCTTCCACGGCCGCGGCGTACTGCGGCCACTTCTCGCGATTGCGCAGATCTTCTTCGGTCAGCTTCCACTGCTTGAGCGGAGACTTCGCCCGCTCTTCGAAGCGCTGGAGTTGTTCGTTCTGATCAATGTGCAACCAGAACTTCGCCACGGCGAAACCGGCCTCGTGCCAGGAACGTTCCATGTCCGCGATTTCACGATAAGCGCGGCGCCAGGCATCCTCCGGGGCGAATCCCTCCACGCGCTCCACCAGCACGCGCCCGTACCAGGAGCGATCGAAGATCGCAATGCGCCCGGGAGCCGGCA
Organism: Leptonemataceae bacterium; assembly: GCA_965227295.1. Lineage (GTDB taxonomy): Bacteria > Spirochaetota > Leptospiria > Leptospirales > Leptonemataceae > JANSYA01. The sequence goes on from OZ245742.1 coordinate 4,597,712, forward strand.
ATCGGTTCCAGAAACGCCAGAGATAATGATGACGTTTTTCCCGCGGTGACGGAGCGCCGATGGGAATCACTCGAAACAGTTCCGGCGGCAGCGCCCCCGTGAGCCGGCGGATGGCCCCGCCCTTGCCGGCGGCATCCTTGCCCTCGAAGACCAAAATCGCCGTACGCCGGCGTTCGTAAACACGCACTGCCGCTTTCGCCAGGTCCTTCTGCAATTCTTTCAGCCGCTTTCGATAGACCTCGTCTTCGAGGCTCATGCTCAGGTCCAGGGAGTCCAGCAGCATCAGGCGTCCTCCGTAACTTCTGTCGACGGAACGTTAGCAGGCTTCGTTTTTCCGCTTGCGCCGGCTTTGCGCATGCGGCGCAGCAGGTCCATGGCCTCGTCGAAGTCCGCGACCAGGCGACGGGAATCCAGGGAGAGCCGCTCTTCCATGCGTGCGATGATGTAGTCAAAGACCGCACCGGCGATTTCTTTGCCGCTGCCCTCGTCGGGCACGAACCAGGGAGCCACGGCGGTGTCCGTTTTCTTTGCCGTGGAGCGCAGGGCCTTTTTGTAATCGTCGAAGTGCTTCAGCAATCGTTTGGCACGCTGTTTGCTGAGCGATCGGCGGATGACGTGTTTCTCGTCTTTCTTAAGTTCCTTTTCGAGATCCTTACGCCGCCGGGGGATGCGAACCTTGATCACCAGGTAACCGTTATCGTCCAGGGAGCGCTCGAAGTCGTTCACGATGTCGATGAGCTGCCGCCGCTGCTTCTTGCCCAGGCGATCGTGGACGATGCCCGCCGCCAGATCGTGATAGTAGGCGCCGTCGAAGACGGCCAGATCGCCCAGCGCGGGGAGATCGCACCAGTACTTGTGCAGGAAAGCACGGTCGCGATCCCGCGGGGCGGCGTTGTCCGGAAAATGGTGGACCGTGAAATGCCGCGGGTCCAGAATTCGCGACAACCGCGTGATCGTATGCAGGATGCCGGTGATGCCGACGCCCTCGAAGATGAGCACCACGCCGAGGCCGCGCTCCGCCGCCTCGCGAAACAAGAGGGCGACGCGGTCTTTCTGCTCGAGAGAGGCGCTTTTCAACTTAGGGGTCCTGAGGGAAAGATTGACTCCGAGGACCGAGGGTACGAGGAAAGAAACGGGAGAGTGATCATACTTTGCACGCGATCAGGCTAAAATTACTCTCCGGAAAAATCTCGGTACCTCGGTCCTCGTTGTAAAAATTCTTCAACTCTTCCGCGAACGACGCCGGCCTCGGCTCCGGTTGCCGCCGCTCTGACGGTTGCCGCCACGGTTGCCGCCGCGACGAACCGGGAAGAGACTCACGATCTTATGCGTTTCCGGCGGACGCTCCCGCGGCCCGATCTCCCAGAACATGGCCTTCTGAATGTCCTCGTCGTTTTCTTCGGCCAGAGAGTTGATCTTAAACACCATGAAAGCTTCGTAAAAGAACACCTTCTTGCGAAAGACTTCCGGCTTGAAGCGGCGCGTGCGTTCGGTTTGATGAAAGCGGCCCTGGGCCATGAAGATCTGCACCAGACGATCACGGTCGGCGTTCGCCAGTTGCATGCGCGCACAGATGGGCAGGATCCGCGACTTCACGTACTCCATGACGCGGTCGTGGCCGCCATCTTCGAAGACATCGCGCACCACGTCGGTCAGCAGCAGCGCCATGAAAATGTTCACGGTGAGTTCTTCGCGTTCGGTCAGCGTACGATCGGCGACGATCAGTCGTTTGCCGATGCCCGATTCGGTGAAGTCTCTCACTTTGCCGATGTCCGAAGCGGCGTGCCCTTCCGGAAACATGGCTTTGAACAGACCGCACTCGTCGAACGAGGCGAAGATGGTTGCCGACTTGCCCGTGCGAAAGATCTTCGCGTACTCATCGAGCAAACGCGCGGGACTGGCTTTGGCGATTTCGCCCCGATTGCGTTTGATGGCCTTGAGTGTGCGCCCTTCGATTCTCATGCCCAGCAGACCCGCGAACTTTGCCGCGCGCAACATGCGCACCGGATCTTCTTTGTACGAGATGTCCGGATCGCCGATGACCGTAATGCGTTTGTTCTGGATATCGTCGAAGCCGCCGACGTAATCGATGAGGCTCTCATTGCGCGGGTCGAAAAACAACGCATTCATGGAAAAATCCCGGCGCGCCGCATCTTCTCGCGGCGAGCCGTAGATGTTGTCCCGCTTGAGCATGTAGTCCTTGTCTTTGTCGTCCGACTCCAGGCGATGGGACGGCAGGCTGCGAAACGTGGCGACCTCGATGATCTTGCCGCCCTGGAAAATGACGTGCACGATCTTGAAGCGACGGCCGATGGAACGACTGTTCGAAAAGATTTTACGAATTTGCGTGGGGGTGGCCGTGGTAACGACGTCGAAGTCTTTGGGACGTTTGCCGAGCAGCATGTCGCGGACGCAGCCGCCGACGAGGTAGGAGCGATGACCGTGACGGTTCAGACGGTTGATGACCTTGAGCGCGTCCTGATCCATCTGTTCGCGGCGCAACTCATGGAACTCCCGGTAAATGCGTTTGCCTTCCGGGAAGCGCAACATTCCCTCAATCGTACGAGGGCCGGAAGAGAAAATCCGCAGGAATTTACGTAACATTTTTTGGGTATAGGTATCCTGTAGCGGCCCCTGCATCAAGCGAAAATTGTACTACGAACAGCCGCCGCGCGCGGTGCATCCGGCGTCGTCCGGGCCGCGCAGGCACCGCCGAATTCTCGTTGCCGTGCGCGGAATCCGGGAAATTCTGTGAGCGTGCACTGGCGTGATCGCATCCGTCTCTTTCGAGACCGCTATCGCCGCCGCTTCGACCGTACCCGGAGCGGAGGCTGGCGCGGCCTGTCCGTCCTCATCTTTAAGGAGGATGCGGCCGACCATCCTGTGCGCTTGCGCATCAACTACTACGTCGTGGCATTCAGCGCCCTGCTCGTCCTGGGCATTCCCCTGGCCGGCGCCGTCCTGGTCATGCAGGAAAGCCTGACCGCCGCCGACGCCTCCCGCATGATCGAAAGCCGACGCTCGCTCCTGCATCTCATGCGCCTGCTCACGGAAGAGAAGGAGCAGCTGCTCCTGCGCGCCGCCGATCACGTCGATCGCTTCGGCGAGCTCAGCCGCGCCGATGGAACCGTCCTGCGCACGGCCTCCCTGCCGGAGAACCTCGACGCCGTCGATCCCGATCCCGGCCTGGATCGTATGAACTACGACCTGGCGAAACTGGAGACCCTGCACCGGCGTTCCCGCCTGGTTTTACGTGACAACGCCTATCACTCTTTGCAGCTAGTCTGGACGCGCATGTCCGTGCATCACGTCATGCCCCGGGGCCGGCCGCTTCCGGCGGGGGTCGGCTTTCTGACATCGATCTTCGGCAATCGGCCGAATCCCTTCGGCGTAACCTCCGAGGGCTCGCGGGAAACACACTCGGGCATCGACTTCGCGTCGGCGCCGGGTACGCCGCTCATCGCCACGGCCCCGGGCCTGGTCATCCGCGCCGTACGCGGCACGTCCCAGGGCTACGGCAAGCACATCCGCATCCATCACGGCTTCGGCTACACCACGCTCTACGGCCACTGCAAGGAACTGGCCGTGGACACCGGCGAATTCGTGCGCCGCGGACAGGTCATCGGTTATCTCGGTCGCACCGGCCGCGCCACGGGCAACCACGTGCACTACGAGGTCCAACTCGGCACGGACCTGGCAATCGATCCCATGGAGTACGTGCAGTTGAAGTAATCGAGGACGCCTCGACTATAAGTGCAGGTGAGTGTAAGTTAAGAATTTTTCGGGCGTCCCGGCGGCTACGCCGCCGGGACGCGAAGAGCTCTGGATACGGGACTCTTCGCGCCAGGGATGCGCAAGGTCGCGCGCCAGCGCGAGTCTTCGCGTAGCGAAGACCGAAGCGAAGCGGAGCCTGTAGCAGCCCGACCGCCGCGAAGCGGCGGGGGCGCCCAAAACATATGCACGCGATGCACTACTTTGTTTTCCGGGGCGAGTGGGAATAGATACTATGCATAAAGTCACCATCATCGGCAGCGGGAATGCGTTCAACTCGAACGGCCGTGCCCACGCCTGTTACCTGCTGGAAAACGACGCCGGCGAGGCGATGCTCCTGGACATCGGCGCAACGTCGCTGTATCGCCTGCAACAGGAAGGCACCGATCTCAATGCAATCCCGTTCTTACTGCTCACACACTTTCACGGCGATCACATCGGCGGTCTGCCGTTCTTGTTGATCGAGCTGGACATCGTGCGGCAGCGAAAGAGCCCGCTTACGATCCTCGGGCCCGCCGGTGTTCAGGCGGCCTGCGAGGCGTTGATCGAGATCTGTTATCCCGGCTTCGATTTTCACTTTCCCATTGAATATCGCGAGGTACCGGCCCGCGGCACGACCCGGGCCGGGGAGTTTCGCATCGAATCGTTTCCGATCACGCACAAAGATGAGAGCACCGGTTATAGAGTGAGCGGGTCGTCGGGAAAAACGTTCGCGTTCTCCGGGGATGCGGCCTTCGACGAACGCCTGGTAGAACTCGTGGACGGTGTGGACGTGGCAGCGATCGAACTCTCCATGGAAACGCAAAGCGATCCGCCGACGAAACACGTGGCGCTGGACGAGGTCCGCGCGCGCCGCGACGAACTGCGACCGCGGCGCTTGATCTTCACGCACATCTACGACGATCTGGCGGCGAAAGTGGAACACGAGGGACTGGGGGAAGCGGCGTACGATGGGATGGTGGTGTCGTTCGACTAACGCAGCGCCCCGGCCATCAACTCCGCGTATACCGGGGTCATCTCCAGCATGCCGTCGTACGAAAGATGGTGCGTATCCAGGAAACGATTCGCCGGCAACGCGCGATGCACGTCCGCGAAACGCACGCGCCCACCGGACGAGGCCGCCCATTCGCGCATGTACTCCTGGTAGCCGCGATACCAACCGTTATCGTCATAGGCCAGGAGGGCCAGCGGGTTCTCGGGGTTGTTTACCACTAACACGCGCGTATCATCACTTAACCCTTCGACGAACTTGCGCAAATCCCGCACCTCGTAAATTTCCGAAAACCCGTGAAAGTTCGTCAGGTACTTCGCGAGACGAATGCGATTCAGTTGCAGAAAGGCCAGGTGCTCCGGCGCTTCCCAGTCCGCCGGATGGATGCGCGCCTGGAAGTCCTCCGCGTAGCGGTCGGCGTTCATGAGGCTGAGGCGCCGGTCTTCCCACGCCGGCCGGCGGACGAAGTGCTGATCCACGGGCAGCGATGCGAGACCGAAGTTGCCGGGCAAACGCACCCCCCGCCCCGGTCGCCGGTCGTCGTTCGGCGCATCCACCCGCACGGCCTTGCCGCTGCGAATGTCCTCCACGTAGTTCAGGCGCGCAAAGATCACACGATCTTCTGTTAACGATTCGGGCAGGGGCACGCTGCGCCAGCCCGCGCGTTTCGGCGTGAACGTATACACCGGTTCTCCCGCGGGCGGCGCGCACTTCGGCAACTTCGCCGGGAACAGAGCGGCGCTCTTCAGTTCTACGTTGTCCCGATCGTGGACCCAGTCGGGCCGCCAGGCGTCCTCGAAGTCGGACAGATGCTCGTGCTGCGCCGCCGCCGTCGCAAAATCGCCGAGATCGTAGAAGTCGATGCGAAAGTCCCCGGCCGCAAAGAGTGGCTTCGTTACCTGTAGGTTCAGTTCCCCGGCGCGACGAACGGCGCTCATGGGAAACGTGAAACAACCGATGGAATTGCCTTCGCGCCAGGTTCCCTCCGGAACGGGAATGCCCTGATAGTTCAGGTACCTGGTCAGCGGCGCAGCGCCCGCCCGCATTAAGTTGAAGTACACGGGATCCCACCATTCGTCGCGAAAGCGCAGGGCCGCGAACAGGCCGCGCCCGTTCAAACTCAGGAAACGTTCGAAGTCCACGTACCTGGAACCGTAGTGATCCCGGGCATACGCGGCGGGATAGAACAACAACAGCGGATGCCGGTGCGCCATGAACCGCTCCGCCGAACGATCGATGTATCCGTCCTCGGCCCCGCTGAGTTCGTACGGGGCCGCATAACGTTCCAGGTCCAGGTCCGCCGGGCCGGTGAGATAGACGACGAGGTCCGGCCGCAACTCGCGAATGCGCGGGGCGTAGTAACGCAGATCCGTCGGCACCATGGCCGCGTGCATGAAGAACTCGACCCGCGCGTTCAGGCCGTGGCGTTCGCGCAGTTCACGCTCGAGCTGTCGCTGCTGCACCGAGTACCGGGAGATGCTCGAACCGACGACCAGGATGTACGGTCGCCCCTCGTTTTCAGAGCGCCGCGACTGTAACTGCCGGGCGTGATACTCGAAGGTATACCAGAAAAAGGACTCCCAGCCCCCGCGATGGGCCGGCGCGAAGATCAACGCGTCGTAGATCGCCCGGTCCACGGCGAAGACCGCCGCAACAATCAGGCATATCGTTCCCAGAAAACGAAGGACAGCAAACATACGTAAAAATAAAGTTAACGATTCTGCGCACTCAGCGAGCGCGCGAAACGAACAGGGCCCGACCGCGCAGGCGATAATCCAGCCACGCCGAGAGCAGGTCCGCCAGGGCCTCGACGCCGCCGTCCGTCCCGGCCTTCCCGCTTTCCCGGGCCCGGCGAAAACGTTCCGCGAGCTCCCGTCGCTCGGCAACCGTAAAACCGCCGGGGACGATCAACAAACCGTCGCCGGCATGGAAGCGACCTTCCACAATCTTCACGGTGTCCTCGCCTTCCGGGGTACTGTCGGGGAGCAAATACAGCCGCCCGTTTTTTTCGCGAAAGAACGCCGGCTGCATCCCCGAGGCGATGCAGCGAAACGAACCGCGCATGCGCAGTTCCAAACTGAGGCTGGTGTACCCGCTCTCCGCGCCGGAGGGCGTACTGCGCAGCAATTCCCGATGCTCGCGGATGCAGTCCGGGGCAAACTGGAGCCGATCAAAAAAAGCGAGGGCGTAGTCCGGCGAAAGCTTGCGCTTCGATGCGAGCATCGAAATCTTTAGGAGATCCCCGTCCCGGCGCAGGCAGTAGCGCCGGTACATGCCGCCCCGGGTGGAACCGGCAATGCGATAGTGCAACACGCCGGCCTGGTGGACCTCGGCTCTGGTCGCGCCGGCAGCATGCGCCGCGTTTGCCGCATTCGTGCTTCCGGGTGCTCCCAGTTGCCGACGGTCCGCGGGCGACGGCATGTGGGCCGGCCGCGCCTGGCCTGGATCTTCCTCGACCACGTGCGGCGCGCGGGCCCGAACAACCGAAGGGACGGCCGTGGCGGTTTCCGCGGGCAGCATCAATCGTTCCGCCTTCGACGGACGCGGACTCAACCAGCGTTCCAGCGGCGAACGCTCCGCCGCCCAGACGACGAAACACACCGGCTCGAACTGCGACTGCCGCATCTTCGCGAGGATTTCCTGCTCGGGGATGGTAAGCACGCGGGCATGGCCGGCGTCACGGCCGGATGTTGCGAGCCACTCGGCCAGGCGATCCTGTAAACTCTCGGCGGCGTACGGTGAACGGCGACCGGATACGATCAGGCCGGCGCGGAACGGGCTGCGATCATAGAGAAAAAAGTTCTGATCCCGGGGCCCGGCGTCGATGCCGCGCGCACGCAGGTAGCGCAAATACGCCGGCGGCAGATGCACGTCTTCGATGAAACGATACGAACGATCTTCGGGAAGATTTTCGAGAAAGGAGCGCACGATGAGCGGCACGGGCGTATGCCGCAAAAGAAAACGAGTGAACCAGCCGGGACTCCGGACCTCGGGAAGTTCGCGGCTGCCGTCATCCCGGAGCGGCGCCAGGCTGTGCATGGGCAGCGCGGCGGGAGCTTCAACGACCGCCATAGTGCGCCTCCACGACTTCGAAGGCCCCCTGGATGCGCCGGCCGAGGGCGGTCAAAATCTTAAACGCCCAGCGCGGATGGCTCTGCAAAATCATGGCGAAGCTGCTTTCTTTCAGCGCGAGCAACTTCGTGGGCGCCGCCGCGATCAACGTGGCACTGCGCGGCGCGTTTTCAATGAGGGCCATCTCGCCGAAGATCTCTCCCGGCCCCAGGGAGTTGAGAATCTTGTAGCTGCCGCGATCGACCTTCTCCGTAACCACCACGCGACCGCTGATGATCAAATACACCTCGCGGCCGAACTCCCCTTCGCGGATGATGATCTGCTTTTGTTCGTAGGCCTGGCCGTACTTCGCGTACAGTTCCGCGGTGATCGCCTGCTCGCCTTCGAAGCCGAGCTTGATCAAATCGAAGTCGTGGTGTTCGGCGAACTGTTGCATCAGTCGAGCTTCTTAATCCCGGCGTTGATCTGTCGCAGCATGGCACTGAGATTGCGGATGGCCAGCAGGGCGAACTTCAAATTGCCCATCATGTTCTTTTCGAGTTCCTGGCGAGAGAAGCCCATGGCCTGGACCTCGGTCTTCGCCCGGGCCATCGTCAGCCGTTCGGTGCCGGTATAAACCTCCAGCATGCCGAAGAGATCGCCCTGGGTGTACTCGAACAGTTCCTTCTTCAGCGGCGTATAGCTGCGGCTGAGTTCCACTTCGCCGCTCAGAATCAGAAACACGCACGGCTCCGTGACGAGGTAGTCCGCCTTGTATATGACGTCGTCCGGCTGAAAGCTGCACGGCGTCCCCTGTTCGGTAAGCTGGAAGGCCATATGGGTGATGAGACGAATCGATCTACTATATAGAGTATCGGATTCGTATAAAACAATGCTTTACCGCACACAAGCCGTTTTCACACAGTCAGGAGCCGCATGAAAGTCTCGTTCGACGAATGTTTCCAGACATTCCCGGCCATCCAGGCGCCCGAGGACCTCGATAAGTTCTGGCAAAAAGCCCTGCTGGCCCTGAAAAAAATCCCCCTCGACCCGAAGCAGCGCCTGGTGCTCTCGAAGTCCCTGGGCCGTGAGTCCCGCAGCGAGGTCTCGTTCCAGAGCTTCGGATCCCACCGGCTCCAGGGTCTGCTGTCGATCCCCCGTCGCCGGGGCAAGATCCCCATCGTCATTTCCTTTCACGATTACCACCAACCTCCGCTGGAGATGGACCGGGCCTTCACGGCCGAGGGCCTCGCGCACCTGGCAGTCCGCCTCCGGGGCCACGAGGTTGTGGCTCCGACGCCGCCTCCCGCGGGAACGCCAGGCGCACCCACGGACCGTCCCCCCGGCACCGAGTCCACGGCCGGGTTTCCGTCGTCTCTCTACGAGACCGGCCTGGATCCGGTAGAAACCTCTTACCCGTTCGCGTGTTATCTGGATGCCCTGCGTTGCGTGGACTTTCTCCGGCTACAGAAGGGATTGGATTCCGGGCGCATCGGCCTGCTGGGCCGTGGTTTCGGCGCGGCCCAGGCGGTGTTTCTGGCCGCCCGGCTCAAGGACAGCGTACGGGCCGTGGCCCTGGAACGCCCTGGCTTTGTCTGGCTGCCGGGTTGGCTCGAAGACGCCGGGGGCGACCTCGGGGAAGAAGCGCGGGCCGTGCTCGGGAACGGCAGCGCCCGGGCCAAAGGCCGCGCGAAGAAGGCCCTCGCCTACGTCGATCCTCTCAACTGGGCCGAGGGAATCGAAAGCCCGGTGCTCACCGCTGTCTGTCTGGAAGATGAGATCAACCCACCGCGTCCCGGTTTCGGTTTTTTCAATCGGCTGCAAACCGAAAAGGCCATGGAACTCTATCCCGACGAAAACGCCGACCCGGGCGGTCGCGAACAACAGAAGAAGTCACTGAAGTTTCTGGCCGAATTTCTCCAGAAACGCTGATTCACGGCATTTTTTGCAGAATATCGCTTTACGCCCGCGGTGCCTCCCCCGATCTGTCCCTGATTAACGGAAAAGTATCGCACAGCAATCATGAGTGAAGAAAACAAAACCAGCACCCAGCAATCATCCGGTCAGGGCGGAGATCGCGAAAACCGCGGCGGCGACAACCGCGATAACCGTGACAATCGCGACAACCGTGGTGGGGATCGTCGCGGCGGCAAACGCCCGCGCTATCGCAAGAAGGTCCTCGATACCCGCAACCTGAAGATCGACTACAAACATCCTGAGGTGCTGGAACGCTTCATCTCGAAGACCGGCAAGATCCTGCCGCGCCGCATGACCGGCGCCACGGCTCGTGTGCAGCGCAAGATCGCCCGGGAAATCAAACGCGCCCGGCAGATCGGCCTCCTCCCCTTCACCCGACGCTGATTCGCCTCCGGCGCACAGCGTTCTCACTGGACGAAGTCCTCCTCCTCAGGAAAAAGGCTGTCGCTGGAGTCCCCTCGTCCTAATATGTAACGAGCAGGCCGCACCCCTACAACAAACAGGCCTGCAGGAGCACCCCGGCCCATGGATTCCAGGCGCGATTCCTTCCAGTATTCTGTACTCTCCCCCGCAAACGCACTCCTATTAGAAGAAAAGTTTCAGGAATACCAGCAGAACCCCATGGGCGTGCCCGAAGAGTGGCGCGCCTTTTTTACGCAGTTGGAGGTATCCGGCAATGGGAACGGCAACGGGAGCCGCACGGCGAGCCCTGCTCATTCCGGTAACGGTTCGGGCGGAGTGCTGTCGGACTCCGGGCCGGCCACGAACATCTCTTCGCTGAACCAGGATCAACTCGCCGAGAATCAGGACCTGCACGTCCGCGCCCTCATGCTGATCCAGGCATATCGGCGCCACGGTCATTTCTCCGCGAACGTCGACCCGCTGGAACTGCGCGAGCCGAACCGCTTCGGCCTGCGCCTGGAGGACAATCGCCTGAGCGAGGCCGACCTGGACAAAGAGGTCATCGCTTACATCGCCAACGAACGCGTAACATCGAGCCTGCGAGACATCGTGAATCGCATGGAGAAGATCTACTGTTCCTCCATCGGCACCGAGTACTACTACATCCGCGACGAAAAACGCCGCCGCTGGATGATGGACCGCCTGGAAGCGGACAAGCACCGGGAAGAACTGCCGCGCGAAGTGAAGATGATGATCTTCCGCAAACTCTACGAGGCCGAAAGCTTCGAAAAGTTTCTCGCGACCCGCTTTCCCGGCAAAAAGCGCTTCTCGCTGGAAGGCGGCGAGTCTTTGATTCCCGCCCTCGCCTCGGTAACGGAAAGCGCCGGATCTTTCGGCATCAAACAGATCGTTCTGGGCATGGCCCACCGCGGCCGCCTCAACGTGCTTGCGAACATTATGCGCAAGGACCCGGCGCTGATCTTCGCCGAGTTCAACGAGCGCGTACAGGAAGATGATCCCGCCGGCGACGTGAAGTACCACCTGGGTTTTTCCAACGACCTGCCCACTACCGGGGGCAAGCGGGTGCACATGAGCCTCGCGTTCAATCCCTCGCACTTAGAAGTGATCAACCCCGTGGTCCTGGGTTCGGTGCGAGCCCGGCAAACCCGCGCAAAAGACAAAGAACGCAAGTCGGCCCTGCCGTTGATTCTGCACGGCGATGCGGCCTTTGCGGGCCAGGGCATCAACTACGAATGCCTGAACATGTCCGGCCTCAGCGGTTACGCCGTGGGCGGGGCGCTGCACATCATCGTGAACAACCAGATCGGTTTCACCACCGGCCAGGAAGACGCTCGCTCCACGCCCTACTGCACGGACCTCGCAAAAATTCTACAGGTGCCCATCTTTCACGTAAACGGCAACGATCCCGAGGCGGTGCACCGGGCCATCCAGCTCTGCCTGGACTGGCGGCAGGCCTTTCGCACGGACGCCTTCCTGGATCTCGTGTGTTATCGTCGCCTGGGCCACAACGAAACGGACGAACCCGCGTTCACTCAGCCCGTCATGTACGAAAAGATCAAGTCCATGGACTCGGTCTTCACTCTGTACGAAAAGAAGTTAGCGGACGAAGGTTTCTCCCGGGAAGAACTGGATGCGGCGAAGAAGGAAGTTCAGGACCGTCTGGAAGACGCCTTTCAGCGCCTGGAAAACGAAGAACTCACCGTAGAGTACGAAACCCTGCACGGTCAGTGGGAAGGCCTGAAGAAAGAAGAACAGGCCACCGCGGCGCCGGACACGCGCGTGAAACGCAAAGATCTGGAAGGTATCACCGAAAAGCTGACGACGGTGCCCGAGGGTTTCGAACTGAACAAGAAGATCCGGCGGCTCCTTGATCAACGGCGGGCGATGGTCTTCGAAGAAGAAGACGGCGGCAGCCTGGACTGGGGCATGGCCGAAAACATGGCCTACGCCTCGTTGCTCGCCGAAGGTACGTCGATTCGTCTCTCCGGCCAGGACAGCAAGCGCGGCACGTTCTCGCATCGTCACGCCGCCGTCTTTGATTCGAACACCGGCGACGAATTCGTGCCGATGAACGAGATCAGCAAGACCGCGCGCCTGGAAGTCATCAACAGCCTGCTCTCGGAAATGGGCGCCCTGGGCTTCGAGTTCGGCTACTCCCTCGCGGACCCGCACACCCTCGTGATCTGGGAAGCGCAGTTCGGCGACTTCGTAAACAACGCCCAGGTCATCATCGACCAGTTCATCTCCAGTTGCGAAGCGAAGTGGAATCGCATGAGCGGCCTGGTGATGCTGTTGCCCCACGGCTACGAGGGCCAGGGACCGGAACACTCCAGCGCCCGCCTCGAACGCTTCTTGCAACTGTGTTCGCAGAACAACATCCAGGTCTGCAATCTTACCACGCCGGCGCAGTTCTTTCATCTGCTGCGCCGGCAAATGAAGCGGGAGTTTCGCAAACCGCTGGTCGTCATGTCGCCGAAGTCGCTGCTGCGCCATCCGCGGGCGAAGTCCACCCTCGATGATCTCAGCAACGGCGCGTTCGAAGAGATCATCGACGAACGCGACGAAAGCATTGAGACCGCGAAGGTCGAACGTCTCTTAATGTGCAGCGGTAAGATCTACTACGAACTCCTGGCGGCGCGGGAAGAACTGGGTGATGCCGGTAAGAAGATCGCCATCGCCACGCTGGAACAGGTCTATCCGTATCCGGTCAATCCCATCGCCGACATCCTGGAAAAGTACAAACACGTGAAGCAGGTCTGCTGGGTCCAGGAAGAGCCGCGAAACCAGGGCGCCTGGATCTACCTGGAAAACCGCCTGGAATCTCAGGTGAACGACGACCAGGAACTCAAGTACTTCGGCCGCTCTCCGTCGCCGAGCCCCGCGACGGGATACTTCAAGGTCCATCAGAAGGAACAGCAGAACATCATTGATCGTGCGTTGAGTCTGTAGACGATTCCCCGGACGGCAGCTCTTCCCATCCCATGATCATCGCTTTGATGTTGGCGAGCGGCGTTGTGCCGGTCGTCGTTAAGTAGACGTGAGCGATGGTGAACGCCACCAGGGCGAACGCCCCGAGCGTGTGAAACCAGGCGACGGCCCCCAGGTCGAACGGCATCCAGCCGCTTGCGTGCAGTTTCTTGTAGTACATGTACAATAACCCGCTCGTAACCATTACGGGGATGACCAGGATCTTGAGGCCCAGGTACGCGAGCTTCTGCAACGGGTTCAGTTTATTCAGCACGGTCTTTTTCGTCGGATGCGGTTCGTCCCGGAAGATTCCGGTCACATAGTAACGAACCTGCTCCCGCAGGAATTTCCGGGTGGGCACGTACTGCCGCCATTCGCCGGTGGTGACGTGCCAGAAGACGGCAAAGGCGATCAGGGCCATCAACAACCAGGCCGCCGTATTGTGGAAGGCGACGGCCTGGGCGAAGCCGAAGAACTCGAAGGTACCGTGAATCTCGAAACCGGTAAAGATCAGCAGGAGAATCAACGTCGCCTGAGACCAGTGCCAGAAACGTTCGAAGCCCCGGTAAATGTACACCCGGCGCACGTTAGCAGCCCCCCTGGACTTTTTTGATCTTTCGTTTCACCGGACTGGAGAATCGTTTGAGCGCCTCTTCCAGATAGCGCAGACGTTGCGCCGCATTCCGCCGAAAGCGATAGTTGAGCATTTCATCCCGACCGGCCCCGGCCGGCGGGGCTTCGCTTTCGTAAAACATCTTTCGAAATTCCGCCGGCGATTCGGTGATGTAGTAGCTCTCGGTTTTGCCGATCAGGTTCGCCAGGAGGGCGGCGCGCACGGCCTCGGACGGGTCGTCGGAATAGAAGACGTTTTTCAGGTTCACCCGGGTGTAGTAGTGACTCCAGGCGCGCTGCTGCATTTCGTCGAACGGAATGTGCACCGCCAGCGGTAGGTGAAACTCATCGTAAGCTTGTTTGTCGCGGACATCGATGAGATTAATGCGATAGTGGTCATGCATGAGGTCGTAGGCGAGCTTGTCGATGCTGATGTGCCGGTGTTCGTTTTGCTTTTGATAGGCGGGATCCTGGACGCGATTGCGGATACTCTCGGCCCGGGTCGGCTTGATGGCAACGAAGGCCACGATCAAGACGGCCGCACCGAGGACGGCGGCAAATCGGTTCCGAAAGGCCGGCGAGAAGCGCGCCGGCTCACCGTTTACTTTTTTTTCGATGAGGCCCGTAAGCCAGAAGGCCAGCGCGGCGATCACCGTGATCACGAAAGCGAAGAGTTCCAGCGACCATCCCAAGAGTTCGTTGAAACGCAGTGCGCCCCAGTTCTCGCTCGTGTACAGGCTTTCCAGGAGCGGATAACCTTCCGTAAATCCGAGGATGCCGATCAACGCCCCGCCCACGAAAACAAAAGCGTCCAGCCGCCCGATCGACAGCGCGCACAGGCTCGTGCCCGGACAATAGCCGCCGATGAGAAAGCCCACGCCCATGATCGCTCCGCCGACCAGGGCGGACCAGAGAAACGTCGGGTTTACGTAGACGAGGCTGAGATCCAGCAGGCCGAAGTTATGAAGCAGCAGAATGCCGATCATGGCCGTAACGCCCGCGGTAAAAAAGACGCGCAGCACGGTGAAGTCGTAACCGTAAAACAAACCGACGAGTTTACGGCTCGACGAGAAGCCGGCCTGTTCCAGAAAAAAACCGAAGCCGATGCCCGAAAGCACGGCGATCAACAGGCTGAACTCTTCGCTGAAGACGTCCGGTACCAACGGTCCCATCTTACTGCTTCCCTCCGATCCACAAACGCCGGCCGAAGTATGCCACCGCGTACGCCGATCCGAAGATCGCCATCATGGTGACGATGCCCCCGAACGACATGACCGCCATGCCGCTGAGAGCCGAACCGCTCGTGCAGCCGCGCCCGAGCTGCGCCCCGAATCCGAAGAGCGCCCCGCCGATCAACGCGGCGATCATGCGGCTGCGATTGCTTACTCCCGGCCCCTTGTTCACCGAGAAGCCGATGCGGCCGCTGATCACGCCGGAGAGGAACGCGCCGATGAAAACGCCGAGCACCTCGAAGACCAACCAGGAGTGCAACGGTCCCTTCGGATGCGTTTCCTGATAGTCCTTATAAAAAGCGGTGTCGGCGTAATGCTCCGGCGCCGCCTGTTCCACCCCGCTGATCACGAAGCTCTTGAGGGCGCCGCTCGCGCCGAGCCCGCGCCCGGTTACGTAGAAAGTAAGCAATAAGACCAGGCCCAGATACAGACCGGCCAGGTACGGATTCATAAACGGTTTTGTTTTCACGGCTCTCCTCCTTTGCGATTCCCGAGCGGCGCCGTCGCGGCGGACGCCTTTCTTCGATACGCACCGCGCACACGCAGGCTCGCGTGCAACAGAACGGCAATGAGCGTCAACAGAACGAGGCCCTTGCCGACGATTTCCACGAACGGGATCGTATCCCGCCCGGGAAGATAAAATCCTTTCAGCTTCGCCAGGCGACCGGCATCGCTCCGGCTATGGCAATCGTTGCAGGCGAGCGACTCCTTCGCCGGGCTGACCATATGATTCACGGGCCAGTACATTTCCGTTTCGACAAAATCGAATTTCCCGCTGTACGGCAGACCGACTCGCCGCATCCCCTCACGGGCCGCACTGTCCCAATCAAAATCTTTCCAGAACGCACCTTCGCCTTTATGCGCGGCCACCAACTTCGGCTGAATCAGCATACGATGTTCCGGATCCCAGATCTGATCGCCGCGATGAATTTTTACCGGAAAGATCTTCGACTCCGGATCGTCGTGGCTGCCGTTCAGCGTGTTGATTTGCACGGGAATGTCTCCGGGTTCCACGCGATCTCCCAGGAAGTAGTGGTCCGCGGTACCATTGAACCAGAGATAGTCCGGCTTCAGATTTTTGCCCCACTGGAAGCGCCCCTTTTTTGAGAGATAGGTGATGTTACCGTCCTCGTCTTTCTCCGTGAACGGTTCCCCGTCGCGCAACTCGCCCGCTGCCGACCAACGCCAGTCCGTTTTCGTCGCGTTCACTTTCGCGTAGTACGGAATATGGCAGGTCTGGCATGCCACCTTTTCGTAGTGCCGGTTCAACAGTTCGTTCGTGTGCGGTACTTCGCCGTGACACTGCGCGCAGGTCGCGCGGTTGACGTTCTCCGAGGAAACCGAGTAGAGCTTCCCTTTCATGACGTGATTCTCCGCGGTATGACACGTCACACAGGACATGTCCATGCCGTTGGCGGCCATGTGCACGTCCACATCCCGGGTGGTCGACAGCAGCGCCTCTTCCAGATCGCCGTGCTTTACGTTGTTGCCGCCGCCCGAGTAAAAATGACACGAGCCGCAGTTCATCTTTTGCGGAGCGCCTACGCTGCGCGCGACGTTGGTAAGATTCACCCGCCGATCGGGATAGCCGGCAACCTGCGAACCTTTTTGATACTCCGCGCTGTTGTCGTGGCAGACCATGCAGTCGACGTTGGCGCCGTTTCCGAAATCGAAGGCGGCGGCGTTCGCCATGCCGAAGCCGATGTGACACTTCGCGCAGGTTTGTTCGTTCGAAGACGCGCTGATGCAGAAGTTGTTGAACGAATTCTTTTTTCCGCCGGCCACCAGACCGCGGCCCTCGATGTACTCCACGCGCTCCCAGTTCCAGTGCGAGGAGGCCATCACCTCCTTGTGGCGTTCCGTGTGACAACCGATGCAGGTCAGCGTAACTTCCTGCGGGCTCGCAAAGTTTCGATTGAGTTGCGGCAGACGCGCATGGTCTACGGACGGCACCGGAAAGATCGCGTACTCCTGCTTGAGCCGTTCGAGTTTCAGGTTCGGCTCTTTGCCGCGGAAGATCACACCGGCCAGCCCCAATAGCAAAGCCGTGCAGGTAAAAATGAAGGCAAGGCGTCGGTTCATGTCCGTCTCAGATTCCCTCCGTGACAGTATGGAGTGTCGAGACTCTCCGTCGCACGCCAACATGAGACGGCCAGTAAAATCGCCGGCCGGCACTGCATTGTAGTAGGGATCGAGACGCGGTCTCGTCTCCGCGAATCCCGGCCCGGCGGCAAATTCTACGCCTCCGAGAGCCCCGAAAGCCCGGCGGATTTCCGGTATACAGATTTTCCCCGCGCCGACAAAACGACTCCGTCGTGTGACTTCGACTTGTCGCACCGGCAATCATCGTTAACTTACACGAAAGACGTATTCAGGAACGGAGCATGGCAGAAATCAAAGTCCCTCAGATGGGCGAATCCATCACCGAAGCAACCGTGGCCGACTGGCACTTCCAGCCAGGCGATAGTTTCAACAGCGGCGACATCATTGTCGAACTGGAGACGGACAAGGTCACCATGGAAGTCCCCGCCCCGGAAGCGGGCACGCTCAAAGAAATCAAGAAAGACTCCGGCGAGACCGTAAGCATCGACGAGGTCCTGGCGGTCTTCGAGGCCGGCGCGGGTTCCGGCGACAGCGGCGGTTCCGCGAAATCCGAAAGCAAATCCGAAGCAAAGTCCGAAGAGAAAAGCGAAGCGAGCAGCAGTTCCTCTTCGACGGCGAGTTCTTCCGGCGGCGGCAATCAAAGCGGCAGCGGCCCGCTGAACGATACCGTTCCCCCCGGGGCGCGGCGCCTGGCCGAAGAAGAAGGCGTCGACCTTTCGAAGGTCACCGGCACCGGCAAGCGCGGCCAGATCACCAAAGAAGACGTGGTCAATTACATTGAGCAACGCTCCAGTTCGAAATCATCCGGCGGGAGCGGTTCTTCGTCGGACTCGTCAAAATCGTCCGGCTCTTCAAAATCTTCCGACAGCGGACCGAGCCGGCCGCCGAAGCAACCCGGCGAACGTGAGACCGTGGTGCCCATGTCCCGCCTGCGCCAGCGCATCGCTGAACGTCTGGTGGAAGCGCAGCAGACCGCGGCCATCCTCACGACCTTCAACGAGGTGGACATGCACAATCTCATGTCCATGCGTTCGAAGTACAAAGAGTCATTCAAAGACAAACACGAGGTCGGGCTGGGCTTCATGTCGTTCTTCGTGAAGGCTTCCATTGAAGCGCTCAAGGCCTATCCGGCCGTCAACGCGGAGATCCGCGACGGCAGCATGGTCTACAAGAACTTCTACGACATCGGCGTGGCCGTCGGCGGACCGAAGGGCCTGGTGGTCCCGGTCATCCGCGACGCGGACGAACTCAGTTTCGCCGGCATAGAGCAGGAGATCGGCCGCCTGGCAGGCAAGGTCAAAGACGGCTCCATCGGCCTGGACGATCTCCAGGGCGGCACGTTCACCATCTCCAACGGCGGCATCTACGGTTCCATGATGTCCACGCCCATCCTCAATCCGCCCCAGAGCGGAATTCTCGGCATGCACAACATCACGAAGCGGCCCATGGTCATCGGCGACGAAATCAAGATCCGCCCCATGATGTACGTGGCCCTCTCCTACGATCACCGCATCATCGACGGCAAAGAGGCCGTGAGTTTCCTGGTGCGCCTCAAAGAGTGCATCGAGAACCCGGAACGCATGCTGCTGGACATCTAAGAACACGGCGACTCAGCGCGCCGGCGCGCGCTTAACTTTCAGGAACTTTACTTTATGAGCGACAAACACGATCTCGTAGTCATCGGCGGCGGCCCTGGCGGGTACGTCTGCGCCATCCGCGCGGCCCAGCTCGGGCTGAACACGGCCATCGTGGAGAAACGCAGCACCCTGGGCGGCACCTGCGTCAACGTGGGCTGCATCCCCTCGAAGGCGTTGCTGGATTCCTCGCACAAGTATCACGACGCAAAAGAGGGTTTCGAGGCCCACGGCATCAGCGTGAAAGACGTCAAGATGGACGTGAAGAAGATGATGGAACGCAAGGTCCAGGTCGTCAAAGAACTGACCGACGGCCTCGACTTCCTCATGAAAAAGAACAAGATCAAAGTGTATCGCGGCCACGGTTCTTTCGAAAGCGCGGAACCGGACAACATCAAGATCAAGGTCGAGGGCGAAGACTCGGGCACCGTGAACACGCGACGCGCGGTCATCGCCACGGGCAGCGACGTCATCCGCCTGCCGAACATCGAGATCGACGAAGACAGCATCATCACCTCGGATCAGGCCATCGCCCTGGAAAAAGTGCCCGAACACCTGGTCATCATCGGCGGTGGCGTAATCGGCCTGGAACTGGGCAGCGTATGGAACCGCCTCGGCGCGAAGGTTACGGTCATTGAAATGTTGCCCGGAATCTTAATGGGCATGGACAAGAAGTTACGCGATCTCAGCACGCGCGTGCTGAAAAAGCAGGGTCTGGAATTCCTGTTCGAACACAAGGTGACGCGAGCCGAAAAGAAAGGCAAAAAGGTCAACATTACCGCCGAAGGTAAAGACGGCAAAGAACAGAAAATCGAAGCCGACAAACTCCTGGTCGCCGTCGGCCGCCGCCCGTACACCGACAAACTCAACGCCGAGAGCATCGGCGTGAAACTCACCGACCGCGGCCGGGTGGTCGTGGACCACGAAAGCCTGGAGACCGACTGCCCCGGCGTCTACGCCATCGGTGACGTGATCGACGGCGCCATGCTCGCGCACCGCGCCGAAGAAGAAGGCGTGAAGGTCGCCGACATACTCGCCGGCAAGGCCGGACACGTGAACTACGATGCGATCCCCTGGGTGGTCTACACCTGGCCGGAGATCGCCTGGGTCGGCAAGTCCGAGGAAGATCTGAAAAAAGACGGCGTCGAGGTTCGCACGGGTCAGTTCATGTTCAAACCCAACGGTCGCGCGAAGGCCATGAACGAGGGCGACGGCCTGGTCAAGTTCATCGCGGACAAACGCACGGACAAGGTCCTGGGCGTATTCATCGTCGGCCCCAACGCTTCGGAGCTCATTGCCGAGGCGGCGGTGGCCGTGGAGTTCGGCGCATCGGCGGAAGACATCGGCAAATCCTTTCACGCGCATCCGACGCTTTCAGAGGCGATGAAAGAGGCCGCCCTGGATGTCGGCAAAGAGTCCATCCACCAATAACAAGCCCGGGCCGGAAGATCCTTCGTCTCGCGCCGACTCGCGGACCGTCACGACGACATAGGCCGGCACGGCTCATTTTTAACGCTCTATTCTCAACACCCCCGCCGCCGCCACGGCCACTACCGCCGCCGTCTCCACGCGTAAGATCGTCTGGCCGCAGGTTAAGATATCGACGCCCGTATGCTGCAACGCCGCGACCTCATCCTCACTGAAACCTCCCTCCGGCCCCACGAAAAACGCCGCCGGCCGATCCGCCACCGACTTTTGTAGGAACTCCGACAATGGCCGTTCCCCCCGCGGGTCCAGGGCAAACCAGGCCTGGTCGCCCGGCCCGCCGGCCAGGGCGTCTGTAAGAGGTACTACATTTGCCACCGACGGCAGCCGGAACCGCCGGGATTGCACGGCGGCTTCATAGACGATGCGCTCCGCCCGCTCCCGGGCAAAGCCGCGCTTCTGGCTATGCTCCGTCACAATGGGCCGGATTTCGCTAACGCCGACTTCCACGGTTTTTTGCAACAACCAGTCCAGGCGTTTGCCCTCGGGCACGGCGGTGTAGAGGATGATGTCCGGTTCGTCGCGGACGCTCTCGGCGCCGTCGCCGCCTGGACTTGTAGGAGTTCCTACAATTACTGCAGGAGCATCGGGCGCGTCGGCCACTACGTAGCGCCGCCGCCGACGCCGTCCGTCTCCGACGAAAACGACGTCCCCGGGCTGAAGCCGTCGGGCCCGGGCGTGCCGGTACTCGTCCGGTTCGAGGCGGAACTCCGGGGGAAACTCGTCGGGAATGTCCCGAAATATCAGGAACATGTCTTTTTACTTTACACCGAACCGCGGCGCGGAATTCTTGCGGGCGCGCCGAAGTGGCGGAATTGGTAGACGCAGCGGATTCAAAATCCGCCGGGAGCAATCCCTTGTCGGTTCAAGTCCGACCTTCGGCACAATCCTACAGCAGCTTCTTAATGCAGTTCTGATTCGGGCAGCGCGAGTAGTCGATCAGACACTCCCGAAATTGAATGCCGGTCAGCGCGTCGTCGGGGCGCAGTTCCACCAGGCAGTCCAGGCCCTCTTCTTCCCCCACTCGATCAAAAGCGGAAAGTTCACCGGCGGTGCGCGCGTGTGTGATGAGTTGTTCTTCGGTAATCATACGACCCTCCGTGGTCGCCGCGCCCTGAAACGACGCGGATCTGGCATTCGTGTGCAGTGGTGCGACTCCGGCACCGGATCTGTATAGGCGGACGCCTCCGGCGTCCTGGTGTTGTGTTGATTATCGGCTCAGTCCATGGTGGGACTGTAGAGCTGGATCTGGTTTCTACCGTTGCGTTTGCAGTGGTAGAGGGCCTTATCGGCGCGTTCGATCATGATTTTGCCGGTCTTTGCATCGGTCTTGCGATCGAAGATGGTGACGCCGACGGAGAGCGTGACCTTCATCTCTTTGCCCTCGTGCATCACGGACATGCTTTCGATGGTGCGACGGATGTCCTCCGCCATCTTCATGGCAGTTTCTTCGTCGGCGCCGGGCATGATCATGCAGAATTCTTCGCCGCCGTAGCGCGCGGCCGTGTCCGACTTGCGGGCGGCGGCGTTGAGCACCCGGGCCACGGCCTTGAGGACCTCATCCCCGGCCTGGTGACCGTGGGTGTCGTTGAAGACCTTGAACTTGTCGACGTCCGTGAGCATGAGCGCCAGGGGCGTTTTGCGTTTGATGGCTTTTTCCCGTTCTTCCCGAAAACGGCTCTGAAAGTAGGCGTGGTTCTTGAGCCCGGTCATCATGTCTACGGTGGCGCGTTCGTAGAGACGGGCATTCTCGACGGCAATGCCGGCCAGGGAGGCCAGGTCCACCAGGAAGGCGCGCTCGTCGTCCGGATACTCACCACCGACGACCTTCTCGCCGAGAACAATGAGGCCGATGACCTTGCCTTTCACGCGCAGGGGCACCACCAGTTCGGAGCCGATCTCCCGCAGCAGACGAACCGAAGGGTCCTTCGGCACGTGCTCTTCCATTTCGCGCATGTTGAGGGACTTGCCCTGATTCTCGAAGTACTGCACGAGCGGCGAGGTCAGCGGCACCCGGTACTCATCCAGCCCCTTGATGAGCTCGAAGCCCTTGTAGCCGTGGACCAGGGCGATGACGTCCGAATCCATTTCCGGCGTCAAAAAGAGTGCGGCACTCAGGGTCTGCACCTGAGCCAGACACATGTCGAGGACGGCCTGGATGAGGTACTCGTAATCAAGCGTGGAGTTGAGCGCGCGAGAGATCTCCAGCAATTGCCGGAGATCGAAGATCTTTTTTTCGTAGTGCTGGATTTCCTCTGGGAGAGAGAGCGACATAGGCACGCCTGCAATGAAGGCCGGTTCAGAAGCATCCATATTTTCCCGCTGGAATTTCAGCTACTACCAAATTTCGAAAATTTTCTGGTTTCCCCGATTTCGGGCCGGAAAGCTGCTCACGCATGAATCCGTCTTGACCGGCAACCGCATTTCGAAATAATGGCCTGAACACCGCGCGGTAGAGCAGTTGGTAGCTCGTTGGGCTCATAACCCAAAGGTCGCAGGTTCAAGTCCTGTCCGCGCTAATTAAACCGGCCGAAACTTCCGACAATGCCGACGACGGCAATCAGGGACTTTCGGCCGGTTTTGTGTTACGGCGAAGTAGCTCAGCTGGTTAGAGCAACGGAATCATAATCCGTGTGTCCGGGGTTCGAGTCCCTGCTTCGCTACATTCTTTTTTCTGCTGAAACGGGGAAGTGTTGATGTTGCTTGCGGTGCCGCCGTGCGGCACGCGAGCTTTCCGGAATAGGCGGCGCACGACTCATTGCTTCAGCGTGTCTGCTTCGATTCCCGCCCTGCCCACAGGCAAGAACCATTCAAACGGTCCGGACAGAAACCGCCGGAATAAAATCCACAGCAGCGCCCGTCCCTGTCCGAACGAAACGTCCCGCGAACGAAACGTAACGTACAATGTCAGGCCGAAGCTTACGAAGAAGTTCACGAAACCGATCCCGATGATGCCCAACATCACGGAATAGACCACGCCCAGGTCCACCAGCTCAGGAGCATCCAGTACGACGACACCGAAGTGCGACGCCGAGAACGCGATGTGCCGGATGTCAAAGGGAACACCGAAGATGATGCCCACGGTTCCCGCTGAGCCCAGGAGAAAGCCGAGTGCGGTGTTGCCCACGACACCGCTGGCATGTTTCACGACGAAACGAATAAAACGATCGCGGAACCGGCCGAGAAATTGCAGGCCTGGATGCACCTTGAGCCGCTCTTCAAATCGAACGTAGACGATTCTGTTTTCCACGGCCCCCTGGATCACCCCGGCCACAAAAAGAAAGACACCGGCAAAGGCCGCGTACAGCAGGGCCGGTGATTCCAGGGGATGGTTTTCGCCCAGGAGCTTCAGCGCCTTTGCGTCGTCCGCCGCGCGAATACCCAGGCTGTGCTCCAGCAGATAGCCGATGCAGAGGGCCGCGGGAAAGGCGCAGAGAATATTTCCCAGGAACGAAACGAACTGAGAGCGCCATACGAGAACGATGGTATCCGCAATACGCCGGAGGGCGGTGGTTCGTTCCGACGAGCCGTCAATCAATCGTGCGATCGTGGAAGCGGTGACGGCCGGTTGTTTGGTCGCCAGGATGGCGCCGGTCACGTAAATCAGAATAAAACATATGCTGTAGTTCAAGCCGTAGACGACGGCTTCGGCGGCCAGCGGAAGATCGAGACCTGACAGAAACAGTTTCAGCACGGCGAACACTGCGACCAGGGCACCCCCGCCCATGGCAGCCATGAGAAAGGCCAGATACTCGCCGACCGTTCGACCGATGTACTTCTCGCCCTTGTCGGCGGTGTGTTCCGTCACCTGGAACGCAAGCAGGTCGAGATTTTGATCCACAAGACGCCGGAGGTCGCCCATGGTCTGCTCCGCCTGAATCAGATCTTTCATCAAGGGTACCACGGCGCGGACAAAGTCCCCGGACTTTCGCGGATGCACAACACACAGCAGTAAGTCGAAGCGATTCAGTTGCTGCAGGAGACGGCGGGTTACGCCGGTGAGTCGGACGCTGGTACCGTAGACCGCCTTGTGCGTTCGGAGGTACATGACCGTTTCGCGGCAGGCCCGGGAGATGTCGGCCACGGCTCGAAAGGTCTTCTTGCTCCCCGCCCCTCGACGATGGTCTTCCAGGAATCGTTGGGTGGAGGCCGAGAGTTCCAGGAAGGGGGAATCATAGGTGCCGATGCGTTGCAGGACTTCCTCGTCGATCCCGGTGGCGCCGATCTTCTGCGCCAGGGCTCGCAACGCGAACGCCGTGTCTTTATGCGGCCAGCCCTTCGTATCCCGGGCCTCCACGACGAACTCCAGCAACTCTTCCCAGAGAGAATCGGGAACGGCCTGGACCCATTCCCAATCCGAACGGCGCGAAAAAATCTTCAGCAGGACCGGACGTAAATCGTCGTCGGGAGTAATCAGCGGCAGGACGGCCGCACCGAGTTGTTTCCGGATGCCGGCCAGAACTCCCCGCTCCGGCAAGACGCCGCTTTCCACGAGGGCGCGAATGAAACGCAGTCCCCCCGCGGTCTCACGTACGGTCTGTTTGAACTTCCGGGCACACTCCCGGTTTGCACGGAGAAAACGAATCAACTCACGCAGGCCGGCCTCGCGCTGCAACTCGCGACGGGGACGAATGAAGTCCACCAGGCGGCGGAGCAGATCTACGCCGTCATGATTGCGAAAGAGAGTTTCCGGCACCGGACCAGAGACCGCTGCAATGGAAAATCCGCAACTACGAACGGCACGCTTACGACGCCTACACCGCCGACTTCGCCTTTCGCCCCGCGGGTTTTTCGAACGGGTACTCCAGGTGACTCAAGCGCGCGATGTCCAGCATGCACTCATGCAGGAACTCCTCGGGATCTTCGCGCCTTGAGTACAGGCGCACCGGTCCCGCGCGCAGGATCAACTCGGTGCGGCGAAAGCGACGCTTGCGGTACTCAAAGCCCAGGGGCAACACCTGGATGGGATCGACTGGTTTGCCGGCAATGAAGCGAAAGCCAGGTGAACGTCCGCGCCCCATGCGTTCTTGATAGAGGGTTTGCTCCGGAAAGAGGACGAGTACGTTACCGTCGTGGAGGACGCGCCGACCGAGCAAAAGATCACGTTTGCTCTTCTCGGGATTTTTTCGATCGATGGGGACGCCGCCGCACTTCAGGAAAAAACCACCGAAGATCGGCTTCGTGAGCTCGGTCTTCATGACACACCAGACGTCTTTGCGTCGACGCATGAGAACGTTGGCGTATCCCAGGGGGATGTCCTCAAGCCGCTGGTGTTTGGGCAGGACCAGCAGCGGTCCGTCCACCGGGACGTACTCCAGGCCCTCCACGCGGATCTTATAGAAGAGCCGCAGAATCCAGCGGCCGAAGAAACTCAGCGCGTATGAGGGAAAGCGGCGTTTCCCGGGATGTCCGTCGTATTTTCGGTAGATTTTTTCCGACACAGGGAGACAGCCTGTCGATCGGGCTCCCGCGGGCAAGCACATTTTATTTAACGATGTTAGAATACTCCCTGGCCATCCTGGTTCTACTGCTGATCGTGCTCCAGGTTCTCTGTGCCGGGCCGATTCTCGAAAGAGTCCTCCAGTTCCTGCTGCGCCGCCTGTTTTACCGGGACGTCTCCCTGGGATTTCGCGGACCGGGTCTGATCCTCCCCCTGCTCCGTTTCCAGGCCCGGGACTTCCGGCTCATGTTCCACGGCGAAATCGCCCACGACCGGGTCTATCTCGGCATCAAACGTCTGACCTTCCGCGTGGATCCGTTCTTTTTGCTGATCGGACGGCTGCGCATCACCCGCCTGGATCTCGTGGAACCGTACCTGGAGTATGTGAACCGCATGGAGTCGCATCGCAAGAATGCGTTCTTGCCCCGGCGCCATCGCGTGGAGTTCAAGAATGCGCGCATTCAGAACGGCCGGCTCTTCATTCGCGACGACACCATGACGCCGACGTACCGCCTGGAGATGCGCGACATCGACGTGGAGAACATGGACGTGGACATCGCCACGTCGGTGGACTTTCTGTTTCGCACCGAACGCGGCGAGGCGTTGCTCGCCGGCGGCCGCATCGAAATCGGCACGCGTCGGGATGAAGGTTACATTCGCCTGCGCGACGTGAGTCTGCCGGGCATCGCTTCGATGGACAACATCCCGTTCGTCGACGGCCGCATCTCGCTGACAGTCGCACATACCGGCGGTTCTTCCGGCCGGCACGTCCAGGGGGTCCTCGGGCCTTCCGCCGGCCTGCACGATTCCTTTCGGGATCCGCATGAAGAGGGCGTCTTTACCTTCGAGTTCGATATCGACTGGAACGATTATCGCATTACGCTGGACCTGGGCATCCAGAAGTTGATTGAACGTTTGCTCATCAACGCCCGGGCCGGCTGGCTCGGCCAGGGCATCGTCCTCGGTTCGCGCGGGGTATTCGAGATGCTGAAGAAACCGGAAGCATAGGTACGCAGACCGCTAACTTACGATTACTTCGCATTACGCAGGCGACGAATGACCGACATGCGTTGTTCCACGATGTAGACCACGAAGCCCTGCACCTTCGCCTCGCTGATGGGCCAGCGAAAGTAGTGGTCGTTGCGCCAGGAAACCCAGGTGACGGCGTTCGGCATGGGCAGGTCGCCGATCAACGAGATGCCGTCGTTCGGCCCGTACCGCACCAGATACTCGTAGTACGGTCGCGCACGATTGCTCACCGTCCGCCAGATCGGCACGCCGATGACGTTGATGACCAGCGTGTTCTCGGGCACGTCGGCCTCGAAGTTCAACGGTGAGTCTTCATCGAAGCGCATGGACATGAGGCCGTCCCAGTCGTAGCCGTTCAGACAAAAATAGGTGCGCGCCTCCCACTTGTTCGACCAATCGTCGTTCAGGGCGTTGACCAGGCGGCTGCCCCGATTGATGCCGCCGATGTTGTACCAGCCGATCACCTTTTCGAAGTACGGCTCGTGGCCGCAGAGCTTTACGGCGTACTTAATGTCGCTGGAACCCTTCGATACCGAAGACAGGATGATGGCGGTAACGTCGGTGCGGTTCTTAAGGTACTCGCAGACAAACTTTGCGTTCTCCTGCACCGTGCCGGTCTGGTCGACCTTTACCAGGTCCGACTTGAGGCCGATGGCTTCTACCAGGGTCCGAAGCTTCGCCCCGTCCGCCCCGATGTCGGGGTTGTCCGCGTAAAACATTCCCGGAACGTGGGCCAGCAGGATGTTCAGATCGCTGTAGTCCGGCGGGTTTTTTCCGATTTGTTCCTCTTTGCGTTCGAGGAAATCGTAAAAGGCCTTGTTTTTCCGGTCACGGAGCACCCGCGTATAAAAAACCGCGGCGGCCTTGTCTACGTCCTTGGTCTCCTGGGTGATCTCGTGCAGGACCTGGGCGTTCAGATCTTCCAGGCGCGGATTTTCTTTGTAGTCCTCCGCCCATTGCAGATACTCGAGTTCGTCCTCACACAGGTTCTCAATGTAGTAAGCGTCGGTTTCGCACTTTACGCTGATCTGCCGGTTTTGCGGGTCGTCGTGCTTGCGATCCACGCGGCAGGCGACGGCGAACAACACCAGGCCGACGACGATTCCCACGCGCAGTACTGCCCGCATGAGATTGTTTTCGATGCGTTTCATTATGCCGCCTCCGTCGCCGCGGCGGCCTGGGCCCGCGGCCGGTGGTTGTATGTATAGAATGCAAAAAAGACCAGGGCGAATCCCGCCAGATCCAGAACGCTCTGCGGCCAGACGAATGTAATCAAGACCATGGCGACGAGGATCAGGCCCACGCGGAACAAACCGTAACCGAACTGAAGTTTGCGCCAGGCCGCCGGGTCTTTCGTTTTCGCGGCGTTCCGAAAGAGCAGAATGTCCAGCGGAAAGAAGATCAGGGGCGTGAGGGTGCCGTCCATGAAATGAAAGAAGGTACCGAAGCGAATGAGCGTGGCCCAGATGCCGGCCATTCCGAAGATCACGGCATAGGCCCGTTCACCCCAGATTCGATAGCGATCGAGAAAAGCGAGCGGCAGACACACCGCCAGGATGGCGATCATCACCGCCGACAGGAAGCGTTTGGAGCTATAAGTAGCGTTCCCGAACTGGTTCAGGCCGGGTGGAAAGAACGCCGCGAGAAACTCCGCATCGAAGATGCGCAGAAAGCGATGGTAGAGCAACGGATGATGATTGTGGCGATGCGGCACGATCACCCGGGTCTCACCGGCGATACCGTTTTGATGCAGGGCCAGCAGCAGATCGTCCGGTAGAAAGACCAGTTCTTCCCCGTTCTCCCGGACCAGGTCCGTATCGGGATCGAAGAGCAGGTTTTCGTTGATGTAGAGCCAGAAGTTTTCGTTCGAGTAAACCAGTTCCCGGCCGCGCCAGGTATTCTGAGCGCCCTCGAAGATGTCCGGCGACACCTTCGAATCGTCGAAGGGATCCAGGTCGATCGGTTGGCCCACGGCCGCGCCGAGCACGTCGCGGATGTAGGTCACGCAGTTGTTCGTGAAGTTGTCGTAGTCGTAGCCGTCGCCCCGGTCCCGGACCTCGGTCAGCGCGCGCTGGATGAGTTCGTATTTCTGCTCCGGAGTGAGATTGATGTCCGTGACCATCATGCCCCGGGCCGCGGCGTCCCAGGCGTTCACCGCGCCGGCGGTGGGAATGACATGCACGTAGAAGCGCTGTTTACCGCGCAGAAAACGATAAAGAAACTCCAGGGACGGGGTGTATTCGCCGAAATCAACGTAGAAATCTCGCGGTCCGTACTCCTCCCCGGCAATGACCCGCAGGGCCGAGTGACCGAACGCCGTGGCCACGATCACGCCGGGACCGACCGTGACCAGTTGGAAACGGAGCCGGGCCGCCCCGGCCCGGTCGATGCCGCCGGCGAACTCGACAAAATCACTCTCCACCTGCTGGCGCCACTCGGCGATCTCCTCGTCGGTGGGCACGACCTCCTCACCGCTATCGGCCTGGGCCAGGATCGGAGACGGGGCGGTCAGAAGGACAACCGTTAACAAGAACAAAGATGTAAAGAGAACAAGGTTACGCGCGCGCTGCTTCGAAGGAACTGGAAACACCATATGCCCATATCTCTGCGCCAGGAATTCCGGAAAACCAGAAATTGGTGCGATGCACGGGGACGTCGCGCAATACCGGACGGCCGGTCAAATTGCAAACACTACATGGGAGAAAGCTTGCCTGAATGATGGAAAAGATGAGGAAAAAAGGAGGGAAGGGAAAAACGGAAAACCACCAGCCCCGAAGGGCTGGTGGCAAGGGTTTATCAGTCACCGTACACGATGGTGCACGTGTTAGACAGAACGGATCCGAGCAGGTTGTCGGTCCGGTAATCAACAGCTTTAACGGTGGTGATACCACCAGCAGCAGCTGCAGCTTTGACGCCAGCGTCACCACCAGAGATGATGCCAACGGTAGCGCTAGCGCAAGCTTCACCGGTCTTACCACCGAGGTCCGTCGGTTGACCCAGGGAACCTTGATGCATAACGGTGTTCTGGATGATCGATCCAGACGGGGCTTCATATCCGCCGCCGGAGCAAGCGATAGCGATCGCTACTGCGAATGCTACTGCGAGAGCTAAAAATTTATTCATTCTTTTCTCCACTTAATTTGGGAAATTTTTATGCAATGTGAATCCTTCCAGCGCCAATGCAACCAAAAATTCTTTTTTTTTATTGCCAGGGGCTTCCCGAACGCAAATTTTTCACCACCCGCGAGAATGCGGTGTCTCCAGGCCGGCGCATGACCGTACCTCAAGCGTTTTTATCTACATTTATAATAGGAACACGGGGCCCCACCCGTCTGCGACTCTTCGCCTGGCTAATTCTCCTTGTCCTTCCAGTCGGTATCATGTTTTGCACTCCAGCTCAGAAGCTGGTAGTGCCGGGAAACTTCGAACCGCGTGGTATCTCCATCGACACTGAGTTTGCGCGGCAACTTGTAGAATATTACGCGCGCATTCCGGAGGCGGAACTCACGAAACTCCGGAACACGGTTGCTTCTTTTTGTAACATTGACCGCGCCGGGCGCTTTTTGCACTACTCCAGCCGCCATTACTACCTCGGCGGCTACCAGCCCGTGGAGACACGGGGCCGGTTTTGCGTCTGGAACGCGGAAGAAGAACTGATTGAGTACGGTGAGTACGCCGCCGACGGCCGGCTGGTCGGCCGTCATGCAACCTTTTACCATGGAAATGTCCGCAGCCTCACCGTAGCATACCCTGAACAGAATCTACGGGTAGCCCGGGCCTGGGACTACATATTAGAAAACGGAGTCAACCACGTCACTCTATCCTGGTTGCGCTTTGACTATCTTAAAGAAAATCGCTCCGTGCGGTTCCTTTTCGAACGACAAACCGGCTTGCTCATTCAACGCGAAGATTATCGCGGTTTAGACTCCGATCGCCGCAAGATCGGCCTGCGCTACATCGGCGTGCCGTCTCCGAAGGGAGATTACGAACAATGCGTCCGGATTCAGCCGAACGGGCGCGAACAGGTCATTCGGGATTTCTGCCCGATTGCGGTGGAAATTCCGGCCAACACGAACCTGCTCCCCGCCCCCGAATACCCGAATTGAAGTTTATTTTATTCCATAAATAATTAGCAGGAACTCAGTATATGTTAACAAAACTCCCCTTCCCGGTTCTCCGTCGGACTGCCACTTTGCTCGCCGTCCTGAGCGCCGCCGCCATGATCCAGGCCTGTTGTACGAAAAAGATTCGAATCCCCCCGCGGGTTGACGGCGTGCACATCACCCTGGATAACGCGAAGCGGGGCTATTATCACTTACTTGTGAACTTTGAAGGCTGCGAACTCTGCGACCAGGACAAAGAGGCGGCGGATGCGATTATCGAAAACGCGGAGGAACTGTTCGCCCTGCGCGTCGATGAGCGGCTGACGAACGAGCAGTACAACGGATACGTAGAACGCATCCAGGCGAAGCTCCTGATTGCGCGGAAAACTTGCAATACCTACGCCATCCCGGACACGGGTGCCGAACTGCCCGGCACGACCACGAAGTACACGAAATCCCAGAAGGCCCGCGACGTGTCTCTACGCATCCAGGAAGCCCGTGAGAATTCGAACGAGGTCCTGGCCGAAGCCAAACAGGCGGCCAACGAAAGCTAACGGCGGATTCAGGAATTTCCTTTCGGCGGCGCAGGACGATCGTCTTCTTTTAAGTACGTCGTCGTGTACAATTCCACCGCTTCCAGAATGACGCTGCGCGCCGTTTTGGCGCCGGCGAATTTTTCCACGGTTACCATGCGGCCCTCGTACTCGAGGGCCTTGTAGTCCTGAAAGAACCGGCGCAGTTCCTTGAGCTTATGCGGGGGAAGATCGTCGATGTCCTGGTAGTGATTGTACTCCGGATCGCTGGCGTGCACCGCGATGATTTTATCGTCACGTTCGCGGTTGTCGATCATGGTCATGACGCCGATGGGCTTCGCCCGCATGAGCGTCGAAGGATAGACGGCTTCCTGTCCCAGGACCAGGACGTCCAGGGGATCGTCGTCGTCACAGAACGTGCGCGGAATGAAACCGTAGTTGGCCGGATAATGAACGGCGCTGTGCAAGACACGGTCGACCATGACGAGGCCGGTGGGTTTGTGCAGCTCGTACTTGTACTTTGAGCCCTTCGGAATCTCGATGAAACAGAAGATGCTTTCCATGCTGCCGACGTCCACGGTATGCCATGGAGTACCTTCGAGGTAGTCGGGACGTTCCCAGGGTGTCAGATGTTCCGGATCGATAACGCTCACGCCGATGGTGTACGCGAAGCATGCATACGCCGCAAGCAATTAATTCACACGCAATGATCACTACGGTTTCCGCTTGCCGTTTCTACGGCGCAAGTTAGAGTTCGTGCGGTGGAACGTGAGAAGCATCCTTCCCGTACCGGCAAACCCGTCCTGTGGTACCGGAGCCTCGCGTTCCTGGGATTGCTCGGCTTAACGCTGATTCCCCTCTGGGACATGGCGGGCATCGCCGTCATCATGCAGACCCGGGGTCATGACCTGGTGGTCCGCGAATCGTCCAAACTCATTGAAGAACTGGGCAACACCGCCATCGCCGAAATCGGTCGGCGTTCCCGGGAGATCAGCGCCCTCACCCGCAGTCTGGCCATCGTCGGCGAAACTCTGCCGCGCAACGAAGCTCTCTTTCGACGCGTGCTGCCCGGCGTCCTGAATTTTCACGGCGACCAGAACATTGCCGGCGGCGGCGTGTGGCCGGAGCCGTACGCCTTCGCGCCCGGTCGCGAACTGCGCAGTTTCTTTTACGGCCGCGATTCCGAAGGCATCCTGCGTTACTACGAAGACTACAACAGCGGTCGCGGTTATCATCGCGAGGAATGGTATCCCGTCGTAAAGTACTCGGAGCCCGGACAGTGTTTCTGGTCGCGCTCGTACATGGACCCGCACACGCATCAGCCCATGGTGACATGTTCGGTGGCCATGCGGGCGGACGGCGAGTTCTCCGGCGTGTCTACAGTAGACCTGAAACTCGAAGGCCTGCATGATTTCATGGAACGCATTCGCGTAAAGACCGGCGGCTACGTCTTTCTCTTAGATCGCAATAATAAGTTCTTAACGTTTCCGTTTCCCGAGCGGGTGCGGCGCATCGGCACCGACGCGGACGGCGATCCGGTGCGAGAGTTTCTTACGGCCCGGGACTTCGCCGATGAAGAACCCCTCTTCGGTCCCATCGCCGACGCGGTGGAGGCCATGAACGCACAGATCATCGAACTCGCGCGGCGCAGTCCGAATTACCGCTCGGAGATCGTCGAACGCATCGACCAGGGCAGCGACCAGATCAATACGGCTGAAGCGGAGTACATCGCCGCGATCATCGCCGATCCCCTCGGACAAAACGTCGACGGAGGACCGGACGACGGCCATCTCTTTCGCAAGTTTCAGATTCCGAACGACTCCATCACCGGCGAAGAGTCCATCGTGTTCATTTTTCACGTACCGGACTCGTACTGGAAACTCGTAGCGGTAAAACCCATGTCCGAGGCGCGGGCCGTGGCCGGCGCCATCACCCGGGTGATTTTGATTTTGATTGCCGGTACGATTCTACTCGGCGTCGTCCTGGCCGCAATTCCGCTGTACCGTTTCTTCACGAAACCTCTGCGGGAGACTACTGCCGCCGTGCAAAGACTCGGTGCCCTCGTAGGCCGCCGCCAGTTCGATCAGCTCGAAGACCATCTCATCGATTACCCGAAGGACAACGAACTCGGCCGTCTGGCCGCGGTCATCAATCAACTCGCGGCGGATCTCAAAGACTCGTACTCTTCGTTGTTGGACTTGAACGCCAACCTGGAAGCCCGGGTGGACGAACGCACGGCGGAGATTCAGCGCAACTTAGAGGAAATTCGCACGTTGAAGTTTCAGCAGGACGGCGACTACTTTCTTACGGCGCAACTGCTCAAACCTCTGGGCGGCGGAAGTTACCAGAGCGAGATGGTAAACATCGAGAGTGTGGTCTCGCAGAAGAAGAAGTTTCACTTCAAACGCTGGAGTGACGAGATCGGCGGGGACATCTGCATTGCGCGCAGCGTACGCCTGCGGGACCGGGACATGACGGCCTTCCTCAACGCCGACGCCATGGGCAAGTCCATCCAGGGCGCCGGCGGCATCCTGGTCCTCGGGGCGATCTTCAACGCTTCCGTGGAACGCACGCGCCTCTCACGCTCCATGCAACGCCTGTCCCCGGAACGCTGGCTGAAGACCATGTATCTGGAAAGCCACAAGGTCTTTCAAACATTCAACGGGTTTATGTTAGTGAGCGCCACCCTCGGTCTTGTGGACGAAGCCACGGGGTCGCTCTACTTCCTCAACGCCGGTCATCCAGGTCTGGTATTGTATCGCGACGGCCGCGCGCGTTTTCTGGAAAACCGCATGCCCGCTCATAAGCTCGGGTTTCTCATGCCCGGCGACATCCCGCACATCCAGACTTACGCCCTGGAACCCCTGGACGTGATCTTCGCCGGCTCCGACGGCCGGGACGACCTTGCCGTAGGCCGCGACGACTCCGGCAATGCCATTCTCAATGAGGATCTCGACCTCTTCTTGCAGCACGTCGAAAACGGCGGCGGCAAACTGGACGCGGTCTATGATGAGATTCTGAAGACCGGCGACCCCACGGACGACATTTCGTTGATGCGCATCGAGTACGGCGGCATGCATCTGCTGAAGCCCATCGGAGAACCCGACAGCACGCCGCACAAACGTAAAACGGAAAACGCGTACGCCGAGTATCGCACGCGTAACTACGAGGTGGCGGCGGAGTACGCCCGGGAGCATGTTGAATCGCATCCCCACGATACGGACTTCCTCTACTTCGCCTCGCTGGCATTCTTTCGAGCGGCGCGGTACAACGAGGCCGCTGACGCCGGCGAACGATACCGCATGCGACGCCCCGATGAGGTGCGGAACTTACGCAACCTGGCGCGCATCTACGATCGCCTCGGAGACCCCGACCGTTGCCGGGCCATGCTGGCAGAGGCGGCGGCGCTACGGTCGCGAGCATAGAATTGCGTGACGCCGCGCTGTTAAAACTACAACAATCAATAAAACAACCGGCGGAAATCTCCGCAGGGCGCTCAAAAATTCCCAACAACGGCTGCGCGAAATAAAAAATCTTTACTATTGAATCCTGCCCGCTACGGAACGGTTCCAGAGGCGCAGCATGAGTCAGGGCAATTCCGGAGTTCGTAAAGTTAAGTGGTATCGCAGCCTGAGCTTTCTCGGATTGATCGGGCTTACGCTCATTCCCCTGTGGGACATGGCCGGCATCTTCGTGATCATGAATACGAAAGGTCGCGATCTCGTGGTCAAAGAATCGTCGCGGCTCATTGAAGAACTCGGCAACACCGCCATCGCCGAAATCGGCAAACGTTCCCGGCAGATCGGCGCGCTGAGCCGCAGTGTCGCCATCATGGGCGAGTCCATGCCGAAGGACGATCGCATCGTGCAGAGCATTCTCCCGAACGTCCTGGATTTTCACGGCGACATGGACGTGGCCGGCGGCGGGATCTGGCCGGAACCGTACGCCTTTCACCCGGGCAAGGAAAAATACTCGTTTTTCTACGGGCGCGACGAAAGCGGCAAACTTAAGTTCTACGACGATTACAACAGCGGCCGCGGTTATCATCAGGACGAGTGGTATCCTGTGGTGAAGTATTCGAAGGGCGGCAGTTGTTTCTGGAGCCGCTCGTACATGGATCCGTATTCCTATCAGCCGATGGTTACGTGTACGGTGGCCATGCGCCGCGGCGAGAAGTTCATCGGCGTTTCCACGGTAGACCTGAAGCTCGAAGGTCTGCACGATTTTATGGAACGCATCCGTACGAAGACCGGCGGTTACGTATTTCTCTTAGATCGCAATAATAAATTCTTAACGTTTCCGTTTCCGGAAAAGGTCAAGCTCGTTGAAACGGACGACAAGGGCAATCGTACCGAGGAATTCATGACCGCCGAACGTTTCGCGCAGGACGAACCGTTGTTCGCACCCATTGCCTCCGCCGTGGAGCGCATGAACGAGTTCATCCTCGACAGCGCCCAAAAAATGGACCACTACCGTCCGGGCATCGTCGATCAAATCGACGCGGACAGCGACCAGATCAATCGCGAGGAGGCCGAGTTCATCGCCGCCGTTATCGCCGATCCCCTGGGGACCGACGACCGAAAAAGCAATCTCTACGAACAGTTTTCCATTCCCGACGACTTCATTACGAACGAGGAGTCTCTGGTGTTCGTCTTTCACGTTCCGGAATCGTACTGGAAAGTCGTCGCCGTAAAACCGATGTCCGAGGCCCAGGCGGTGGCGTCGGCGATCAGCAACGTCCTCATGTCCTTGATCGCCGTAACCATTCTGGTGGGCGTCCTCCTCGCCGCGGTGCTCCTGCACTATTTTTTCACGAAACCGATCAAAGAAACAACCCAGGCCGTGGAAGCGGTCGGAGAACTCGTCGCCGCCAAAGACTTCAGTCGATTGAAGGAGCACCGCATTGAAAACCCGGCGGAGAACGAACTCGGTCGTCTGGCAACGATCATCAACTCCCTCGGATCGGAACTGCAACAGAGCTACACGTCGCTGCTGGACCTGAACACGAATCTCGAAAAGAAAGTCGAAAAACGCACGGCGGAAATTCGCAAGACCCTCGACGAAATCCGCGAACTCAAGTACCGCCAGGACGGCGATTATTACTTAACTTCCCAGTTACTCAAACCGCTCAGCGGGAATTACAGCGAGAACGACGCCGTAAGTGTCGAGTTTGTGGTATCGCAAAACAAGAAGTTCGAGTTCAAAAAGTGGAAAGAAGAAATCGGCGGCGACATATGCATCTCTCACGACATTGAACTGCGCGATCGCCCGCTTACGATCCTGCTGAACGCCGACGCCATGGGCAAGTCCATCCAGGGGGCCGGCGGAATTCTGGTGTTGGGTTCGATCTTCAGTGCCACCATCGAACGCACGCGTTTGTCGGGACCGGTGCAGGCGCTGTCGCCGGAACGCTGGTTGAAGAACGCCTTCGTCGAAATGCAAAAGGTCTTTGAAGCCTTCGATGGTTCCATGTTGATCTCGGTCTTCCTCGCCGCGGTGGATCAGGCCACCGGTACGATGTACTACATCAACGCGGAGCATCCGCCGGCCGTGCTCTATCGCGACGGCCGGGCGGCGTTCGCCGAGGAAGGCCGGCCGTTGCGCAAACTCGGCGTGGTCCTGGGCGAAGCCGGAAGCCTGCAAATCCAGGTGCTGCGACTGCAGTCCGGCGACGTGTTGTATCTGGGATCCGACGGCCGCGACGACCTGGAGATCGGTACCGATGAAAAAGGCCATCGCATCATCAACGAGGATGAGACGTTGTTCCTGCGCCATGTGGAACGCGGCGGCGGTCGGTTGCAGGACGTACTCACCGAAATTTACAACACCGGCAGACTCGCCGACGATCTATCGTTGATGCGCGTCGAGTTCGCCGGAGACACGCTTGCCGTGAGTCCCAGGACCAGGGAATTCCTGGAAGAAGCGCGCGAACTTACGGGCAAGGGACGTCATCGCGACGCC
The DNA here is from genome assembly GCA_965227295.1 of Leptonemataceae bacterium. Lineage (GTDB taxonomy): Bacteria > Spirochaetota > Leptospiria > Leptospirales > Leptonemataceae > JANSYA01. The sequence goes on from OZ245742.1 coordinate 4,635,024, forward strand.
CTGTATCGCCTGGAAGCGGCGGTGGCCGGCGGCGAATCGAATCCGTTGATTGATCGCGCCCTCGCGCGGGTGCACTACAAACTGGGTGACTTCCGACGCGCCGCGAATCACGCCGATCGTTACCTCGTCGCGCATCCGCACGACACGCGTTTTTTATTTTTCGCGTCGATCGTAATGTTTAAGGCCGGACGGTTAGAGGAAGCCGTGGATCTCGGGGAACGCGGCCGCATGCGACGACCGGGCGAGCGCAACAATCTCCTGAACCTGGCGACGATCTACGAGAAACAGGGGAACCCGCGGCGCGCGGAGACCATGCGCGCAGAAGCGGAAGTACTCGCCGCGGATGAATGATGCCGCGAGCGCGCGGCGTTTCAGGCGACGCGGTCGCGCGGTCAGCGCGCCATACGTTAGAACGGTTCCGCGTTCCGGATGGCCTCTTCGATTTCCTTGAGCTGCGTGGAGATGCGCGCGTCGATGGAGCCGACGTCGGTTTCGATGACGCAACCACCGCGGTCGATGCGGGAATCCTCGTAGATGTTGACCTTGCGGAGGGATTCCATCATCTTGATGAGTTCGTCTTTGTGTGCCGTGGTAAGTTCCAGGTCGGCAAAGTTAACGCGGATATCGACGCGGTCGCGATCCTTAATGCGTTTCAGGGCTTCGCGGATGTTGTTGAGAACGACCTCTTTCCGTTCGACGACCTCGTCTTTGATGACCTTGCGCGCGATCATGAGGATCATGTCCACCATCTGCTTTTCGGAAGCGGCGATGATTTCTTCGCGCACGTCGATGGCCTGGCCGACGATGGTGCCGAGACGATCGATGAGACGGCGAACCTCGGCCTGGCCTTTCTTGAAACCCACTTCCCGGCCGGCGTCGTAGCCCTTCTGGTAGGCCTCGTGTTCGATCTCGGCGACGCGCATCTCGGCTTCTTTGACCATGCGCTCGACTTCGAGTTTCGCGCGTTCGATGATCTGATCGGCGTTGAGGCGCGCGGCCTCGTCTTCACGCTTGGCTTTCTCTTTGGATTCCTGAATTAAGTTAAAGGCGACGGCCTTGCCTTCTTCTTCGATTTGTTTCGCGCGTTCGTGGGCTTCTTCAAGTTCCTTCTGGATACGCTCTTCGGTTTCCTGGCGATAACGTTCCAGCTCGGCTTCGATCTCTTCGATCGTCGGACCGTGGTACTGCTCAATGACGTTGCCCTCGGCGTCGACCTCGTACTCGTCGGCCTCGTCGATGCCCTGATACTTCTTGTACTTGTCGGGGATTTCCAGGTCGACGGAGTCCTGGATGTTGGAGATTTGAACGGGTTTGAAGACGAGATTCTGTGTGGCCATAGACCGTGATCCGTTTAGTACGAGATTTCGGCGCGCGCTTGCAATGCGAGACGGCGCACTGTGTACTTTATCGGTACATTTCGTCCAGGAAATAGCAAGAGTTTCGGCGGATGAGCGAGGAAATATTTTCGGGAACTTACGTTAAGTACTGCTCGTTTTTTGGGGAACCGGGAGGGGACATAATGTCATAGTACAACGGATCTGATCATCCGGATTTACGCCGCGCCGCGTTCTTCTTTTTACCGGCCGCCTTTTTCTTAACTTTCTTGCCCGGCTTCTTAGCGCCGGCCTTCTTCTTTTTCGCGGCCGCTTTCTTCTTACGTTTCGGCACCGACAACTCGTAGCCCGCGCGCAGAATTTTCTCCAGCTCCATCCAGTCCACCTTTACCGGCCCGTCCTTGCTTTCCAGGCGCACACCGACCCATCCCTTCGGCCCCATGTACGGCGGCCGGAAAAACCGCGCCGGATTTTTTTCGATCAAGTGCTCCTGCGCGAGCGGCGGCGCCTTCACCCACACGGCAATGTGTCCGCTGTCGTGATGATCACAATCGCTCATGGCGAACATCGTCCCGCCGTCCACCCGGAACGTGGCCTCACCCCACGCTTCTTTTTCAAACGCATCCGGAAACGCAAGGATGATCGTACGCAGTCTCGCGATTAACTTGTTACTGGAATCATATTTACGAACATGTGCCATATCTGAGTACCTCTACCCGCGTGCTCGCGATGGGATTTGCGACGTCTACGGCTAATCCTCCGTAGGATCCAATCCCTGAAACGAACCCTCATCCAACGTCAACGTATCTCCGCGCCATAACATACACGTCGTCTGTTCCTCCGCGCGCACGGGACAAACCGGCATCGAACAAAAGTTACAGTGCTCGCCGCTGCACGGATCGCTGTGCCAGGTCGCAAAGAGCGGCCGCCGCAGTTCGCGTTGCAGACCGGCAACGACTTTCGACTCGAGTTCGTGCAGTTCTTCTATAGTATAGTATCGCGGCACGATCATGTGAAAATGCAATTCCAGGCGCGGACCGGTTTCACGCAGGCGCAGTTGATGCGGCAGAATCATCTCCGGGCGGCGCACGGCCTGAAAGGCTTCCGCCGTTGCGGCCAGGGCCTCCGGTCGCACGCGGTCCATGAGACGATCGAACGACTGCTTCAGGATTCGCACGCCGCTGCCGAAAATCCAGAGCGCCATGATCACCGCGAGAATCGGATCGAGGATCGCGAGATCCGTAAAGTATACGAGCAAGAGACCGCCGACCACCCCGGCGGATGTCACAACGTCCGAAAGCACGTGTTTGCCGTCGGCGACCAACGCATCGCTGTGCAAGCGCCGCCCGCGCCGAACTAAAAACCAGCCCAGGCCGAGATTCAACACCGACGCCCCCACGAGCAACACCAGGCCTTCGTCGAGACGATGCAGCGTTTGCCCGCCGATGATCTTCGGGATACTTGCGTAGAGAATAAAGATCGCCGCGAGTACAATGAGCGCGCCCTCGAAACCGGCGCTGAAGTACTCCAGACGTCCCTTGCCGAAGGGATGTTTTTGATCCGGGGCGTGGGAGCTCTGCCAGATCGCGTAGGCCGAAAACATCGCCGCCACGATGTTGTTGATGCTTTCCACGGCATCGGAAAAGATCGCCGCCGAATCGCTAACCACGTACCCCGCGAACTTAAGCCCGCAGATCAACAGGCCGCCCGCGACGGAAATTAACGCGGCACTCAGTTTTGCTCGATTGCTTTTCATCTATCAGTATTGATTCGTAAAATTGCGACCCTTCGCAGGCCTCACGCTCGACATGCACGGCTCTTCGCGCGAGCGATGCGGAGGGGGCCGCGAAGCGGCCGACTCGCCGCAGGCGAGGCCGAGCGATGAGCGACGCCGGCAAGGTCCCGCTTGTCGGGACCGCGGCAGTTCGTATTCCCCCCGGAGCAGCGCGGTCGCCGAAGGTGACGCGCCCAAAAAATCACCACCTCTTCTTATCCAGCTCGTGCCGGAAGTACAAATCGTACTTGCCGTGGCGGGCCGAGAAGTCAAGTTGTCGTTATGTCGCAGCCCCCCTTGATCGTCGAGGAACACCCGAGCGAGTTCGGCGGTCGCGTGCTGACACTGAGATTCAATCGCCCCGAAGCGCGCAACGCCGTATCGTTCGCGTTGCTCGAAGAACTTGAAAAAGCCGTAGCCACCTTCAGCGCAGACGCCGGCGTTCGCGGCCTGGTCTTTACCGGCACGGGCATGGCATTCAGCGCCGGCGCCGATTTAAAAGAACGCGCCACCATGAGCGATGCCCAGGTGCGCGACTTTCTGAAGCGCATCAACAAACTCTTTCGAAACATCGAAGACCTGCCGTATCCCACCGTCGCCGCGATCAACGGCTTTGCCCTGGGCGGCGGCCTGGAACTCGCGCTCTGCTGCGACTTTCGCTTTATGCAGGATACGGCCACCGTGGGTCTACCGGAAACTTCCCTGGGCATCATCCCCGGGGCCGGCGGTACGCAACGGCTCACGCGACTCATCGGCCTCGCCGCCGCGAAAGAACTCATCTACACCGCCGCGCGCATCGACGGCAAACACGCGTTGCAGATCGGCGTGGCCCAACGTTCGCTGCCGGCCGGCGATCCGGTGGACGCGGCGGCCCGGGCCTTTCTATTGCGCGAGGTCTGTCACAACGCGCCCATCGCCGTGCGCCAGGCCAAACTTGCAATCAATCGCGGTTACGACGCGAAGGACATCGACGCGGCGCTCAAAGTCGAACACGAGGCTTACGCCGTCACGATCCCCACGCAGGATCGCATGGAAGCCCTGGCCGCATTCAAGGAAAAGCGCAAGCCGAAATTCACCGGCGAGTAAGTTGCGCATCTAAAACACGTTATGATTCTGACCGGACCCGAAATCAAGAAACACCTCGGCAAAGATATTATCATCGAACCTTACGATGAAAACCTGCTGAACCCGAACTCCTACAACCTGCGTTTGCACGACGAGTTCCTCACTTACACGGAAAAGACCCTCGACATGAAGTCGCCCAATCCCACGGAAAAATTCACCGTGGATCCGGAAGAAGGCCTGCTGCTGGAACCGGGCCGCCTGTACCTGGGCCGCACCATCGAATACACCGAGACTCACAACTTCGTCCCCATGCTCGAGGGCCGTTCTTCCGTGGGTCGCCTGGGGATGTTCGTGCACGTCACCGCCGGTTTCGGCGACGTCGGCTTCAAAGGCTACTGGACGCTGGAAATTTCGGCCATCCATCCCGTGCGCATCTACCCGGGCGTGGGCATCTGCCAGATCTTCTACCACGCGATTCAGGGCGACATCATCGAGTACAAGTCGAACAAGTACCAGAACAACCGCGAGATCCAGCCGAGTATGCTGTACAAGGATTTCTCGAACAAAAGTTAAGGAACCGGTGGCGCCCCTGGACGCGGCGGGCCGATCGTGCTTATAATAAAGGCATGGCTGCCCCCGCATCACAAAACGAGCACTGGCGCCGCGCCGCGAACCTGGCCCTTGCCCTTGCGATTCTCACCATCGTCTACAATCTCATCGAGGGCGTCATCGCCGTATACTTCGGCGCATCCGATGAAGCGCTCACTCTCTTCGGCTTCGGCGTGGACAGCTTCATCGAAGTACTCTCCGGCATAGCGATCATTCAACTCATCCTGCGCCTCAAAGCCGGCGGCACCGAAGACACCGACCGCTTCGAAGCCGCGGCGTTACGCATAACCGGCACGGCCTTTTTCATTCTTGTGGCCGGCCTGGGAATCATGGCCGTTCACAACATCATCACCGCGCACCGGCCGACCCCGTCCATCGTCGGCGTGATCATCGCCGCAATTTCCATCGCTACGATGGGTGGGCTGATGCGAGCGAAACAACACGCCGGACGGCGCATGGGATCGGCCGCCGTCCTGGCCGACGCGAACTGTACGAAGACGTGTTTGATCATGTCGGTGATTCTGCTCGTCGCCGCGGGTGCTTACACGTATCTACGGTTGCCGTACGTCGATGCCGTCGGCGCGCTGGGCCTCGCGTTCTACTCGTTTCGCGAAGGTCGGGAATGTTTCGAGAAGGCCCGCGAACCGGAAAAGCACTGCGGCCAGTGCTGATTTCTACTGCGGCATGGCGGTCATGACGAAACTTTGCGATTGCGCAAGAGATCTTTCCGGATAGCATGACGCGCGCAGTGAGTCTCTTTCACGCCGCCCGCAATCACCCGATACTCACATTGCCGGCGCAACCGTAGACGGCCCTGGATCCGCTCGACAAAAGCATACTGTATCTCTGGAACAGTCGCGTGATCTTCGCGACCAACCGCATGCAGACGGACTTTCACGCCCATTACGCGGCCACCCTCGCCATCTCCCCGACGCGCAAACAGTTTCACATTGAAACGAAGGACGGCCGCGGCTCCTACCAGGCCGTACTGGTTACGCCGAACACGTATCATCGCACCATCTCGCCGGGAGTCGAGATGATCGCCCTGCTCATCGATCCGGAGACCGACGAATACGAGGCCATCGGCGGCATGGCCGCCCAGGGCGAAGTGCGGCCGCTGCAACTCAGCGCGTTCGAACCGCTGCTCGATCGTCTGCTGGAACTCTACTACGGAACCTTAAGCGCCGCCGCGGCCTGGGAATTGCAGTTGGATGTCCTGCGCACCGTGCATCCGTTGCCGCAACTGAAAAAGATCACGGACGATCGCATTCTCAGCATCATTCGCAGGATTCGTACGGAGCTGCCGGATCGCATCAACATGAAGGAACTCGGCCGCGATCTCGATCTTTCCGAAGATCGCCTCACGCGCATCTTCAAAGAAAACCTGGGCATTCCGCTGCGTCGGTATCTCTTATGGGTGCGCTTGCTGCATTCGGTCCGCCTGCTCAGCCGCGGACTCAGCGTCACCGAGGTCGCCCACGCCGCCGGCTTCGCGGATTCGGCACACTTCACGCGCACGTTCAAAGAAAACTTCGGTTTCGTACCTTCGCTCTTCATCGGCCATCTCAAGTCCGTGGAGGTCCGCGATTGCGAAGCCGACGACGATCGCTAAAAAAACGCGCGCATCCCGAAATCATTCAAGCGACGCCCAGGCCCCCGGGGTATGATCCCCGCACTGAGGAGTCGCATCATGCCCGTAGAAACGCGCGGGGGCTGGTTGTCCCGACTGTCCGCCCGCATATCACGATTTCATTCCAGTTCCGTACACGAACCTGCCGAAGAGGAACGAGCCGGCTTTCGTCGCGCCCAACGCCTGGCCTATGACTGCGTACTCGCCGTCGAACAGGAACTTCAGCCGGGCTGGACCGAACAGCAAACCGCGCGCCTCATGGACACCTATCTTCGCGATCACGGCGTGCATGTATATCTGCACCGCCCCTTCGCCTGGTTCGGTGAGCATGCCCGCTTCGACGGCTACAAACGCTTCACGGACTTTCATCCAGGCAAACGTCGCCTGCAGGCCGACGAACCGTTCATCCTCGACGTCTCGCCCGCCGTCGACGGATACATCGGCGACATCGGTTACTCGTCGTGTCTGCAGGCCAATGCGGAGCTCGACGCCGGCATGGAGTACTTACTGGAACTGCGCGAAGCCTTACCGCGCTACTTCGCGTCTTCCATGAGCGCGGCCGAGATTTGGATGCAAGTCGACCGCGACGCCGCGGCCCGGGGCTTCGATAACATCCATGCTCGTTATCCGTTCGCAGTCCTGGGTCATCGCGTCTATCGCCTGCGATTGTGGAAGTGGCGCCTGCCGCGCATTCCGCTGACGTTCGCAAGCTGGTTCAGTCTCCAGGGGGGCCTCGAGTTCACCACCCACAAGGTGCTGCCCGAATTGCTCACACCGGATCACGAAGGTGATAAGACCGGGCTGTGGGCGATCGAACCGCACTTCGGCCGCGGCCGCGTCGGCTTCAAGTTCGAAGAGATCCTGGTCGTCGAAAAAGAGCGCGCCTACTGGCTCGACGACGACGTTCCCCACGTGCGCAAGTATCAGCGGCGCCGGGAGTTGGCACGATGAAACTTAAACATGTTATTTTAATTGGGGCGGTGCTGCTCCTGGCGCTGATTCTGCTCGGCGGACCACCCGAGGGCGTCCGGATCGGACCGGCGTACACGGCCGGCGCAGTCCCGGCGTCCATCCAGGCGGTGGAAGCCCCCGGTGATCCCCTGGCAACGGTCCGCAAAGAAATTCCGCAACTGCCCGGCCATGACGACCTCGTCTTCGCATCCGACGGCCGCACGGCTTACGCCTCCGGCATGGACGGCTGGATCTGGAAACTCGATCTGCATCACGGCACGGCCGAGGCCTGGGTCCGGCCGCCGGTGAACCCGGCGGGCATGCGCTTCGCAAACGCGCGGGAAGATGATCTGCTCTTCTGCGCCTCGCGTCTCGGCGGCGAAGAGTACGGCGCCGAAAACCGCGTAGGCCTGTACGAAGTAAACCTTCGCAGCGCGAAAGTTACGCCGCTCCTGCTCGATCTGCCGCTCGGTCCGGACGACGACGGGGAACAGGTCTACGCCGCCGCCAGGCAAAGCGCGGTGTCCCTCGACGAAATGAACGCGAACAACTCGCGGCCGTTCGCGTTGTGCAACGACCTGGCCGTATCCGCCGACGGAAAACGCATCTACGTAACCGAACCCTTCGTGCGCCCGCATGCCGCCATGGGCAGCGGCGCCGTACCCGAGGCGATCGGCCTGTATCCGCACGGTAAGCTGTGGCGCTTCGATCGCGAACAACGCACGGTCGCCCTGGTACTCGACGGTTTCACCTTCGTCGACGGCATCCTGCTCGAAGAACGCAACGGGGAAGAAGAGTCCGTCCTGATTACCGAGACCACGAAGTTTCGTCTGCTGCGCGCCCATCTCACCGGCCCGCGCGCCGGCACAACCGAGGTGCTCTTCAAAGATTTACCGGGCCTCGCCGACGGCCTGGACCGCGATGACGACGGGCGCATCTGGATCGGCATCATCAAGAAACGCTCCGGCCTCATGAACTTCGTGCACGCGAATCCCTGGATCAAACCGTTGCTCTTACGTATACCCCAGGCGATGTTACCGGTTTCAAAGACCACCGGCATCCTCGTGCTGGATCGGCACGCCCGACAACCGCTCTACTTCACAATGCACGACGGTTCAGCCGTCGCGGATATTTCCGTCGCCGTCCCGTACTCCGGCCGCGCATATCTGCCGACCTTCGATCGACACGCCCGCGGTCTCTACTCTCTCTCCATCGACGACATCTTAAACGCGCCGAACCAGGAGCGCGAACCGTGAAACGCATACGATATGTCCTGCTCGCCGTCGTTGTCATCATAGGCATCGTGCTGTGGAGTTTTTCCGCGACACCCGAACCATACTTCATCGAGCAAATCGGCGCCGGCGTGGACTTTCCCACGAATCATTCCATAGAAAAAGTCCGGGCGAATCTGGACACGGTCGGGCTGCGAACGCTCTACGAAAACGTGCCGGCTCAGGATGAGATCCTGCTGCAGGAAGCGCAGGGCCGCGCCTTCGTGGCCGCCATGGACGGTGCCATCTGGATCATCGACCTGAATTCGCAAACGGCGCGCCCCTTCGTAACGCCGCCGCTCATGCCGGCCGGCATGGTCGCCCATCCGCGTGATCCCGACCTCATCTACTTCTGCGCATCCCGAAAAAAACCGGACGACCCGGTACAGGAGAACGGTCCCGGCATCTATCAACTACGCGTTTCCACCAGGCAGGTGACGAAAATCGGCGATCGTGTTCCCGCCATCCCGGACGGCGAACCGGCAGCAAAGCAAAGTACATTCGGCACGCTCTATGCCGACGGAACCCAACCGCGGTGGCGCATCGACGAGATGCACGCCGGCAACAGTCGGGCCGTGGAGAAGGCGGACGACCTGGCCATCAGCAATGACGGCGAACGCATTTACTTCACCGAACCCTACGATCATCCCGGGGCCATCCTGGGCGTAAGCGATCAGTCCCGCAACGAGGCCCTCAGTCTGGGCCGGAACGGCAACATCTGGAAATACGATCTTCGCAACGGAACCGCCGCCCTCGTCGCCCACGGCTACTCGTACGTCGACGGCATCCTCCTGGAATATTCCGCGGCGGGAGAACGGGAAACCGCGCTTCTGGTCAACGAGCTCTCACACTTTCGTTTGCTTCGACTCCACCTGCGCGGGGCGAACGCCGGACAGGATGACGTTGTCATCGAAGGTTTGCCGGGCTTCCCGGACGGCATGGACCGCGATCCCGCCGGTCGTATCTGGGTGGCTCTGGTCGTGGAGCGATCCGTGCTCATCAACTGGCTGCATCGTCACCCGTTCTGGAAACGTTTCGTGATGTACATCCCGCAGCGCTATCAGCCGGTGTCACGCCGCACCGCATTGCTGGTGCTCTCCCCGGACGGAGGGACACCGCTTTACTACGGCGTGCACGACGGCTCGCGTTTTTCAACGTTGATCGTCGTGATCCCGGGGAGTGAACTCGTCTACCTCGCCGTGTATGCACCGGACCGGCGCGGCATCGAAGTGATGCCCTATCCGTCCCTTTGAAACGGGAGCATCCGACCGCACCGACGCCGTCCTGCGATCATAAAAAACCCACACGATATCCTTGACAACCCCACCGCGTATCGAGCACCCTGGGCCATGGCGCGACGCATGTGGAAGTCCTCCTTCACGTTCTACGTGCTGCTGCTCTCGTTCCCCAACGTAATCATCGGACTCTGGCTCGCTGTTTATCCGCCGTCGCTCTTGCCCTACATCTTTCCCCAGGAAAGCAGTCTTATGTCCGATCATCCGGCGGCGGAAGCATCGGCCGCGGAAACGGACGAAGCGCCGGCACCGAGTCTCACCGAACTCGCCGCGGCCGAGCGCAATCTGCTCGCCCGCCTGGCCGGCCTCGGCATGTTTCTCGTGAGCGTGCTGTTGCTCACGGGACGCCGGGAACCCGGCCGCAACCGCGAGTTCATGTTCTGGATCGCGCTCTATTTTCTGGGCCTGTCGGTGCTCACCATCGCGGCGGCCTACTTCGGCGAGGCGAGTCTCTGGATTCTGATCGGCTCCGTCTACTGGCTCGTGGCGGCAATCTTCCTCATGATGTTTGCATCGCGCAATTTGTTGGTCAGAGAGTAGCCGGGTCGTTACCATGGTCCAATGACGATTCGTCTCGTCGAAGACATCAAAGCCATCTTTCGGAACGACCCGGCGGCGAAGGGCCTGGAATTCCTCGTATATCCATCCCTCCACGCCATCGTCATGCACCGGCTCATCTGCCGGCCGCTCTATTGCCTGCGCCTGAGATTTCTGGCGCGGCTGTTCTCCCAGATCTCGCGCTGGCTCACGGGCATGGAAATCCATCCCGGCGCGAAGATCGAAGGCGGATTCTTCTGTGATCACGGCATGGCCGTGGTCATCGGCGCGACGGCCGAGATCGGCAAAAACTGCGTCATGTTCCACGGTGTCACCCTGGGCGGTACCGGCAAACACGAGGACCAGCGCCATCCCTGCATCGGCGACAACGTTTTCATCGGCACCCACGCCACGTTGCTCGGCCCCATCAAGGTCGGCCACCATGCGAAGATCGGCGCGGAGACGGTGGTCATCAATCGCGACATCCCGCCGCACTGCACGGTGGTCGGCGCGCCGGGCATGATCGTCCGCCGCGACGGTAAACGCGTCGATCCGCCGCAGGAATTACCGGTGAGTGACTATCGCGTGAGCGAGAAGGAACTTGAGGAGCGCGAAGAAGCGCGGGCTGCAGCTCAGATGAATTGATCGTTGGAAGTGCAGGACGTAACATCCGGTATGAAAGCGCAGGAACAAGACGCCGCGGAATGGGCTCGCCACATTCGAGCGAATGTGGATCGGATCTGTGCGAAGCATCCGGACGTTGACCCGGAATATGTACGACTTACGTTGATCATGCTGGAACTTACGCCGGAAGAGAGATTGGAAAGGAGTTTACGCCGTGGTCGAATCGCTCTTTTCAGAAAAGGAACAACAATTCCTGGCGATACTGCTCAAGAATGAGGTCCGTTTCATGGTCGTCGGACTTACCGCCGCCGCGCTACAGGGTGCTCCGATTGTCACCGAGGATGTCGATCTCTGGTTCGAACGTCCGGGCAATCCAGCCTTTCTCCGGGCGTGCGACGAGGCTGGTGTCACATATATACCGCCCGAGGGGCATCACCCTCCCATGTTCTCAGGACCCGGCGCCGTACTTCTCGATATTGTAACGCATATGCATGGGCTCGGGTCGTTCAGCGAAGAGCTGGAAAACGTAACGCGAATCCAAACCGGATCAATTGATCTGCCGGTCCTTTCATTGGAACGAATCATTGCGAGCAAAGAATCACTTGGAAGACAACGTGATCATCTTGTATTGCCCGCATTACGAGCTACTCTTGCGGCATTGAGAGGCCAGGAAGAATAAGGCCTCGCCTCCCTGTCTCCTCACGTAAAAAAAATCCAGCCACATCCATCACGTCATCATCATAATCTGCTGAAACGACACCACGCCGCCTTCTTCGGAGAAAGCGTGCAGATAATAATAGCGCGGGTCCAGGTGATACCCGGCCGTCGGTAACTCCGCCACGAAGCCCGGCCCGTCTTCCGGCTCACCCCAGGTCGATTGCACGTAAACGGGATAGCCCCCGCCGATGCGCAGGCGCCCCATGGCGTCTTCGATTTCCAGATCATTGCAAAGATCGGAGAACACGCTGCCCCAGCTTTCTTCGTACTCCGACGGCTCGCCGATCTCGATCTCGTACTCTTCGAACCTCAGGTAGCCGCCCAACTCCGCGCGGATCTTCGCAAGGTCCGGCGGGTCCTGGAACGGATCGATCTGCTGCCAGTCTTTGATCTCTATAATCAGGCCTTCTTTCGTCTGCCACGACAGAAAGTCCGGCTCCACGTCGTCGTAGTGCAGAAAGACCGCGGGGCCGGCATCGCCCTCACCGGCCCGGCTCAGGTCGAACGCGGCCACCGGGAGAATGCGCGCGGCCAGGTCCTCGTTCCAGTCGGCAAAAATTCGACGCGGGTCCGGGAAGAGTTCGCAATCCGTGGGCTCCGCGGAGGGCACGGCAAATTGCACCCGACGTTTCATGACATGTGTATGATGAAACGCCCCCCGGACGTCAAGGCGGCTCTTTCCGAACACCGCGGAAACCTGCAAATCATGCACATTTATCTATTTCTACGATTCTTCCCGCGTCCAATCCTGCCGGAGCAGTTCTTGACGGATGGCCCCGGGAGCGATATTCTGAATCCATGCTGGAATTCGAGCGCGGGGGCGCGGAAAATCCCACCGGGAATCTGCTGTGCTACTGCACGGTGGAAGGCGTGAACCCCGTCCAGCCCGGCGGCGACATCATCGTCTGCAACGTGGTGGTGAGTTACGTCTCGGCGCGCTCGAATCATTTCCCCGTCGTCATCTTTCCGCCCGCGGCCCTGCCGACCCGCGCGGACCTGGACATCCTCATCGAACTCGGCGACAACTACGATCTCGTCCGCATGGAGGACTTCCTCGTACCGCCCGGCGTCGACGAGGACGAGTACATCCGCGAACGCCTGGAAAGCTTCAACCGCTACGTCATGGAGTACGTCGAACTCTGCCGGGATCGTATCCAGCGGGACCTGCGGGCCCGGGCACTGGAATTCAACATCGATCCCGACGCCGAGCCCACGTTCGAGTTCCCCGCGGAGTCCCGCGGCTCCGAAGCCGTCGACGAAGGCGGCGAACGTCGCCGGAGTTCCCGGGAGCGCCGTGCCGCCACGAAAAACGAAGACCCGCTCACGGACGAAGCCTCGGCCATCGACGGCCTGGAAGACCTCGTCGAAAACCTCAGCGCCAGCCCGGACGACGAACAAAAGCGCATCGAAATGCGCCGGCTCATTCGGTTCATGAAGAACCACTACCCGCGCTACGACGTGCACAACTTCGAGCGCATCATGAAGAACCAGGCCGAGCGCAGCGACGAACTGCCCCGCCTCTACGTGCAGAAGTTTCGCGCTATTTACGATGAGGCCTACGAGCAGGCCGCGCAGATCCAGCACCAGATCCAGCGCCTGGAATCGCCGCAGTCGTAACCAAGCGACGATCACCTGACCTATGGCCGTTGCCGGTTCTTCCCGCCTCATCTCCGGACGCGCGGACTACGAAAGCACGCACGCGTACTTCGAAGACCGTCGGGGTTCCTACCACGATTACAAAGATTCCTCCTGGCTGACGGATACGCCCGGCGGCGAGTACCGCGTTTCTCGCCTGGGCTTCGGTACGTATCGCGTGCAGCGCGGCGTACGTTCGTTCTTCGACGCCCTGCGCGAGGCCCTGCTCGCCGGAACCAACGTCATCGACACCGCGGCGAACTATGCCGACGGCGAGGCCGAGTCCCTCGTCGGCGACGTGCTCGCCGAACTCCTGGACGTCGGCCGCATCCGCCGCGAGCACGTGGTGATCGTCAGCAAGGCCGGTTACATCCAGGGCCGCCTGCTCGATCACTACCGCAAACACACCGAACGATACCACGAGGCCCTGCGCTTCGGCCCGGATCTGCTGCACTGCATCCAGCCGGAATTCTTAAGCGATGAGATCGACTTCAGCCGGCGGCGCATGCGCCTGGAATCGGTGGACGTCTTTCTTTTGCACAACCCGGAGTACTTTTTGCGCTACGCCCTCGCCGCCGGCATGAGCGCCGAAGAAGCCCGCACGGAATTCGAACGACGATTGGGCCGCGCCTTCGCATGCTTGGAGGATCTCGCCGATCGCGGGCGGCTCAGCTACTACGGCATCTCTTCCAACACGTTCGCCGTGCCGGAGGAAACTCCCGACGCCCTGCACCTGGACCGCGTGCTGGCCCTGGCCGGCCCGCGCTTTCGAGTGATTCAGTTTCCGGCGAATCTCGTCGAGAACGACTTTCGATTTTCACGGCTGTCCGGCGGCGGCAATCTTTGCGAGCAGGCGCGCGCCGCAAAGCTCTGGACGCTTTCCAATCGTCCGCTGAACGCGATGATGGCCGGCCGTGGTCTGGTACGCCTGGCGCGCATGGCCCAACCCCCGCCGGACGACGGGGCAAGCACCGTGGCGGAGTTCCAGCGCCTGGCCTCGCGTCTCGAAGAAGTCGAGGCGGAGACCCTGCGCATCTTCGGCGATCGTCACTTTCGTTTCGACGAACGCACGCCGTCTCCGGCGGACATCGTACGCCACTATCGCCACGCCTTTTCGAACAAGGAAAGCTTTCGGCGCAATCGCATCCCGCTTACGGAAGAGATCCAGCGCACGGTGAATCATCTGCGCACGGTGGCCGAACGCGAGGAGGAACGCTACGCCGTGGAGAGCCTGGTGCGTCTTTCGAATGCGGTCTTCGGCATCTGGGAAAAGTTCGCGGACATGCGGTATCATCATCGCATGGAGTATCTGGAGCAGGCCCTCTCCGGTAGTTCGCCGGCGCTCCAGGGCCGGCCCCTGGCCCGGCAGGCCGTTTTGTTTTTACTCTGCCGCCCGGAGCCGGCAACGGTCCTGGTCGGTATGCGCAACACGGCCTACGTCCGCCAGTTGCACGAGATATACGCGGAGGATTTGCCCGGCTCCGAAGAAGCGTTGCCCATCGTCACGGCGGCGGAGCAGGCATTAGAGGAGATGCCGTAATAGCGCCCGAATCGGAGTTGTCAGAGAGTGCCCGCCGTGCACAATCGCCGCAAGGTACTCCTATGTCACTTACGGCCGATCAGCAGAAGCTCCTGGAGCTCTACAACAACGCCATGGCGCTCTACAAGCAGCGGAAATGGCAGGACGCCATGGCGGGTTTCAAAGAAGCCCGCAAGCTGGAGGAAGATCCCGAAGGCATGAGTCCGTCGAAGGTCTACATCGAACGTTGTGAGGCCTACATCAAAGATCCGCCCGGCGACGATTGGGACGGCGTCTTTACCATGAAAACCAAGTAATTCGGCGCAGCCCTCCCGTGCGCTGCCGGCACCCCTGACCGGCCTCGTTTCCCTATGGCAAAAAAGAAAGACAGCATCATGCCCGAGATCACGGAAGGCGGCAGCGTATCCACCGTGCTCGGCAAAGAAACCAGCTTCGAAGGCGTACTGGAGTTCAAGAAACCCCTCCAGATCAACGGTGCCTTCGAGGGCGAGATCATAACCGAGGGCGTCCTGCTCATCGGCGAAACGGCGACGGTTAAGGCGAACATCAAAGCCGGCACCGTGGTCGTCGGCGGTCAGGTCTACGGCAACATCGAAGCCCGCAATCGTCTGGAGATGCTCGAATCGGGGCGGGTGCACGGCAACATCAAGACGGCGAAGCTGCAAATTGCCGACGGCGTGGTCTTCGACGGCAACTGTGAAATGATCGATCCGTCGTAAGCGCGGCGGACTCAGCCCTTGCCGGGCGCGATCTTTTTCTTCGACGTTTTCTTCGAAGCGGTCTTTGCAGCCGATTTCTTTGCGGATTTCTTTGCCGGCTTCTTCGCGGCTTTCTTTTTCGAAGCTGATTTCTTCTGCGCCGATTTCCCCGCCGCTTTCTTTTTCGCGGCCGTTTTCTTCTTCGGAGCAGTCACCTTCTTCTTCACCGGCGCCCCGGGCTGCATGCGTTCGTCCGTTTCTTCCGGCGCATAATCGTCGCTCCCGTCTTCCGGAATCAATGCGAGCTGCTCATCCGCCCCTGTATCGACCGACTCCGGCGGGGCTTCGGGAACGGGGATGACTTTTTCGTCGACGGCCTCTTGCGCATCGGCGCGATCCATTCGATCCGCCGGCTCGTCCCGCACGGTCTCAACGCCGTCCGTGCTCGCATCCGCATCCGCATCCGCATCCGCATCCGCATCCTGCGCATCCTGTTCATCGTTCGCATCTTCCGAACGCGGCTCCAGGATCTCCACGAACGCGCGATGATAGACCGCCGCCGTGCGATCCCAGTTCCAGTCTTCCGCGGGAAACTCCACCCGCGGCCCCGGACGCGGTTTGCGAGCGGCACTCGCGGCGAGGCTGTCCTCGGTGAACTCTTCGAGAGCCCGCGCCCACTCTAAGGTTTCACGCGGAGAAATGTAGCGCACGGCATCGCCGCCGATCTCGTGAAAGCACGGAATGTCCGACGCGACGGCCCGGCGGCCGTGGCACAACGCTTCGAGCAACGGCAGGCCAAAGCCTTCGTACAACGAAGGCATCACAAAGAACGCGCAACTGCGATACAGTTCGTTTAAGTGGCGATCCGAAAGCGACTCCAGGTTGTAGATCTTACCGCTCTCACGCTGATAATCCTTTAAACGATCGTAAAACTCGTCGCTTTCCCAACCGCGGCGCCCGGCAATCACCAACGGCAAAGCCCTTAGCTGCATGCGGCGATAGTAACGAATGTATGCGTCGATCAACGTACCGTAGTTCTTACGCGGTTCAATGGTCGACACCGCCAGGATGTAGTTTTCGTTCGGACGAAAGCCCAGACGCATGGCGATCTCGCCGTGCAGTTGTTCGCGTTCCGCGCGATCCGGCACCGGCGGTATGTCGTAGCCGAGTAAGGCGACCCCGGCCTGCTCTTGCGGATAGTCGAATTGTTGGACCATGTCGTCCCGGGTCTGCGTGGAAATCCCGAAGATGCGTTCCGCGCGGCGCACGCTCATTTGCATGACGGCGCGCTGTTGCATGCGCGCCAGGGAACGCATGGTCTCCGGATAAAAGTACAACACAAGATCGTAGGCTGTAAGTACCGAAGGAATTTCGCGCGGCATGCCAGGCGGTGTTACCTGCTGCGAACCCCAGAAAAGGTCCACGGGTTCCCGGCGTAAAAGAAACGGCAGGGAGATGTTAAACCAGAGGCCCGCCCGACCGGCAGTCCAGCCCTCGCCCTGAACCCATTCCATGTTGGGAAGGTCGAGGAGATCGCGGAAGTCCGCGTGTACCGGACGGCTCGCGTAAAGTACGAAGTGAAAGCGTTCCGGTTCCGGGAAGTGTCGCAGCACGCTGGAGATAACCCGGGCCACGCCGGACATGGGAGAAGTAAGCGGACGCGCGTCTACGCCGATGCGATAGACTCCTGACGTTGTGGCATCGTCCCGGGCTTGCTCCATCCAGCACCAGCATTTTGGTGCCGGATGCGAAGGCAAGCGGAATCGCTCAACGGTGCGGTCGGGGGGCGCGCGGTTGCTGCAACCGCGCAGGGAAGAGTGACGTTACCGAGTGTTTGTACACCAGGGTGCGGTTCCGGTCCGTCTCGATGAGGATGGTGAACGTATCGTGGGCGAGCACCCGGCCCTTGATGTGCACACCGTTCTTGAGATAGACGGTGACGTTCTTCATCTTCTGTACCGAATGGTCGAGAAGACGGTCCTGGTAAAGGCGCGAGGACGACATCTCGTTCAAGAGACGACGCGAGCGGATGGGCGCCAATTACTTTTCAATCGTAACTGTAGCGCAACCGCAGTTTTTTCTCGCGAACGTAACGCTGGAGCTGCTCCACGAGAACGGCCGGCCCCGCGGCGAGGCCGATGCTGCGGGGCTCTGCGCAATTATATCTCTGCGGCGTACCCGTTTCCAGTTCCACGATGGTGCCGTTCGGTCGGCCGAGGACCAGGGCCGCCCCGCCGCAGATGTCCCACTCGTTCTTCGGATACAGCGAAAGCACGCCGTCCGCCCGGCCCGCGGCCAACAGCGCCAGCTTGCGCGCGATGGAGCCGGTGGGTTCCCAGTGCAGATCATTCACCACGCTCTCGTAGGACTTACGCTTCCACTCGGTCCGGCTGACCAGAATCTTCGCCCGACGCAGATCATCGCATGCGTACACCGTTTCACCGAGTCGTGTTTCGCGAAACGATCCCTCGTCGTCGTAGGTCCAGAGCGAAAGGCCGAGGTCCGGGCCGCCGACCAGAATCTCGCGGTTGACCGGCAAGGCCACGCAGCCGAGTACCGGCCGGCCGTTTCTGGCGAGCCCCGCCGAGATCGAGTAACCGCCGGTGCGTTCTACGAACTCCCGCGTCCCGTCAATGGGATCGACGATCCAGACGCTTTCGCATTGCAATCGATTGTGCGGCGAGTCTCCGGAAGTGTCGTCCACGGATTCTTCCGACAGCCAGCCGGCGGCCGCGTCGATGCGCCCGAGTTCTTCCTGTAAGATTTGATTCGCCTTCAGGTCGGCGGTGGTAACAGGGGTGTGATCCGCTTTCGTTTCGACGTCGAAGCTGCGATCTTCGTACAATGCCTGCACGGCCACCGCCGCACGATGTACAGCATCGCGCAGCGGAATCAGATACGAAGCAAGATCAGGCAGCGTGAAAGACTCCGGTGAAAATCAAGGGGTCGGCTGTTCTTCTTCGCTTTCGTGCTCGGGCTGACCTTCGCTGATGATCAAGAACTTTTCGTAAGCCGGCGCCTGAATGTAAATCTCGGGATCGCGAATGAAGTCGAAACGTACGATGTAGTTGTCGTACTTCACGTAATAGACGAGTTCCGAGGTGGGGTTCTCGTACTGGAAGGTTTCCGGCGAAAGATTTTCGAGGATCTGGGTCTTCTTCCTGTGGAAGCGCCGGCTGATGGCCAGGGTGAGCGCGCGCTGCAGGTTTTCTTCAAGGGTGCGCTTGCGGGCTTCCGGGGTTTTCTGGCGGCTGCGAATGGCCTCTTCCACTTTGCGAAACTCGGCCATAATGCCCTCGGCCCGACCGGCATAGACATCTTGCGGGAGTGCAAAGAGAATCGCCAGCGAGAGCGCCGGAACGAGCCGGAGCGCGCGCCGGCCTGAGGAAATCGCAATCGAAGAAATGACGTTGTGGTTCATGTAAAAGGACTCCGCGGGTACTCTTCCAATGATTCGGCAATCGGGAGCTCAATGTTGAGCCGCACGACGCCGGAATTCTCGGTCGAATCGCTCGAAAAACGAGCGCTCGAGCGCTCCACCGTTACGACTCAAAGTCGTTCCAGCGGCGTGTATATAGCCAGAAACTTACGCTCCCGGGCCTCCCGGTCAAACAGAATCGTGAGCTTCTGGCCGGTGGGCGTATCCGCCACGGCCGTCACGACTCCGTCCCCGTACTTCGCATGACGCAGGCGTTCGTTCACGGCATAGGTTTCGTCGCCGCTCTGCTGCGCCGGGGAACGCTGCCACTGGAGCCGGCCGCTGCCGAGCGATGCGCGCGGAGTCCCGAAGCTCGAACCACTGCCGAAGCCGCCGTCGTAGCCGTCCCGGTCGAGGGCCGTGGGATCGATCTCCTGGAGAAAGCGTGAAGGCAAACGATCCTGGTACCCGCCGTGGACCCGCCGCCGCCGGGCCCCGCTGAGAAAGAGGCGCTCCCGGGCCCGGGTAACGCCCACATAGACCAGGCGCCGCTCCTCTTCGATGTTGCCCTCATCCAGCGAAAGCGAATGCGGCAGATAACCTTCTTCAAGTCCGCTCAGGTACACCACCGAGAACTCCAATCCCTTCGCGTTGTGCAGGGTCATGAGATAGACGAAGGCCGTTTCGGACTCCGGATTGCCGACACCGCTTTCGGTATCGCTGGTGTAGAGAGAAATGCGCTGGATGTAGTCGGCGAGGTTCGGCCGCGCCGGGCCCTGCTGCTTCGCCGTGTCCGGATCGAAGTGATCGGGATCCACCCCGGGATCGTAGGCGGAGAGTTCGCGTTCGTCGAATTCCTCTTCGTATTGTTCCAGCGAGGCGATGAATTCCTCGAGGTTTTCCAGGCGACCGGGCGCGTCGGGATTCGGATCGTTCTCGAGCATGGCCAGATAACCGGTCTCCTCCAGGATGCGCGTGGCGATGATGGACGGCAGTTCCCCGTTCTCGTTCAACGCACGCCACCCGGCAAATAGGTCGTGCAGGTGCTCCATCTTTTTCGCCGCGCGGAAGTTCGGGATCTCCCCCGCCCGGGGCAGCGCGTCCATCAACGGCAGACCCTCGGCGCGCGCGACGTTGCGCAGGCGTTCCAGGCCGGTATCCCCGACGCCGCGCGCCGGCATGTTGATGATGCGTTCCAGGCTGAGATCGTCCGCCCGGTTGACGACGACGTTTAAGTACGCGAGCAGGTCTTTGATTTCTTTGCGCTCATAAAACCGTAGCGCACCGACGAGCACGTAGTCGATGTCGTTCTCGCGTAAGATCTTTTCAAAGATGCGCGACTGGGCGTTCGTCCGATAAAAGACCGCCATGTCGTTCAGTTTGTAACCCTGGGACTTCATGGAACGAATGCGCGAGACGATGCTCCGCGCTTCCTCGGTATCGTCGTCGTAAACGGAGTACTTCACGAGGTCGCCCTCGTCGCCCTTGCTGCTGAACAGCGTCTTCTCCCGGCGCTCCTCGTTGTTTTGAATCAACGACGCGGCCGCGCGTAGAATCAGCGGCGTGCTGCGATAGTTCTCTTCGAGTCGCAGGATTTTTGCTTCGGGATAGTCCTGTTCGAAGCTCAGTATGTTCGAGATGTCCGCGCCGCGCCAGGAGTAGATGGACTGGTCGTCGTCACCGACGACCATGATGTTCCGATGTTCCGCAGCGATCAGACGTCCGAGCAGGTACTGCACGTGATTCGTGTCCTGGTATTCGTCGATCATGAAGTGACGCCACAGCGCGCGGTACTCGTCGAGCACGTCCGGGTGTTCTTGAAAGATGCGCACGGTTTCGTATTGCAGATCACCGAAGTCCACGGCGTTGGATTCCCGCAGGCGTTTCACGTACTCCACGAAAACGTCGCCGATGATAGACCCGTAAAAATCGTTAGCGTGTTGTTCGCGATAGCGTTCCGGTGAGATGTACGCGTCGCGCGCGCGGTTGATCTCCGCGGAGACACTCTGCACGGCGAGCTGCTTCGGGTCGATGCCCCGCTCTTTCAGGATGCGCTTGAGCAACGACGTCTGCCCCTGCTGGTCCGCAATCGTAAAGCCGGACTTCAGGCCGATGCGATCACCGTGGCGCGACAGCACGTAGAGACCCAGGGAGTGAAACGTGCGCACGAAAACGTTCTGCGCCATCGGTCCCATCAACGTTTCCAGGCGTTCGCGCATTTCCCCGGCGGCCTTGTTCGTAAACGTTACGGCGGCGATCTTCCAGGGAAACACGTCGCGAATCCGCGCGAGATACGCGATGCGATGGGTGATGACCCGCGTCTTCCCGGAACCGGCGCCGGCAACGATGAGCAGCGGCCCGTCGTCGTGCAACACGGCCTCCCGCTGGACGTCGTTGAGCTTGCCGACCAGTTCAGCTTCGATGCGTTCTTTCAGTGCAGAGGACATAATACCAGATACACAGCCGTGCGCTTCCCGGGTAACGGAAAAACACTCAGGAATTCATGCGGCGCATTTCGAGGAGGTCGTCACCCAGATCGTAGCGCGCACAGGATGTGGTACGACTCTCGAAGAAGTCCGGCAATCGCACCCGCTCCTCTTCCGGTAACGCGGCCGCGTCCGGGGCCAGATCGGCCAGGGTGCGGCGGGACCGCAGCACGTAGATCCGATCTTCCCCGGTGAGCCCCTGCTGTAAAGCATGGAACAGACCCGCCCCGCCCTCGACCAGGACCTCGTTCCATCCCTGGACGGCCAGAAAGCGTCGAAACGCGGCCGCAAAGCCCGCATCTTCGAGGTCGGGCAGGCGATCCACCGGTTGCGGCAAGCCCGGCGATTCCGCATGTCCCGGCAACGCCCCGCAGATGGCTTCCCGTCCCGTCGCGACGGCCAGGTCCGCTTGTTTTTGTAGGAACTCCGACAATTCTTCAAAGTGCCGGCCGCAGAGAAAGACGCGGGCTGGTTGGTACGATCGAGGATTCGCGAGCAGAGCCGCCTCGACGGTCTCCCGGGAAAGCAACAGGCCGTCCCAGAACGGGTCCGCCCCGTCGATCTTGCGCATGGTTAGAGTTCCTACCAGTCCCGCCTCGAAGCGCAGTTCCAGGCCGGGCCGGTCCGCCGCGATCGTCCGCGGGCCGACAACAACGGCATCGAGTTTCGCGCGGAGAATCATCCCCACACGCAGACCGGCCGGCGATGAGATCCGCAACCGGCGTCGGCGGAGACCGATGTAACCATCCGCCGTGACGGCGACTTTTAAATGCAGGCGCGGGCCGCGGCCCACAATGCGATCCAGAAAACCCCGCAGGAAAAATGCGGCGTCCCCGATCGGCGACGGGCCGAGGGCAACGCGACGCCCCGCTTCCCGGAGCAGGCTGGCCCCGCTCTTCGAAAGCGCGGGGTCCGCCGCGAACACCCGCAGGCGTTTCAACTGCGGATACTGTAAGATGCGATCACTGCACGGCGGTGTGCGGCCGTGATGCGAACAGGGCTCGAGGGTTACGAACATGCGCGGCACGCGCGCGCTGGAATTTTCGGCGAGTGCATCGAAATGATCGAGGGCAACGATCTCCGCGTGTCTTGAGCCGGGAGGTTCCGTGGCGCCGGAGATCAGCGCAACATCGGCCCCATCGGACCGCACAACCAGGAGCACCGCAGCGACCGGAGGATTCGGAGCGGTGCGGCCGAACGCGATCAGGGATGCGGCCACTAGTTCGTCGTGCACGTCGCGCCGCAGACTACGTAGAGACTGCAAACGTCCCGCAGACATACACGAGGCTCCGCAGTGTCCCGCGCGACCGGCGCTCAGCGAGCGCGCAGGCGGCTGCGGAACTCCTCGTAGAACTGTACGAAGTGTGATGCGATGAAAATCGAAGAGTACGTGCCCACGGCAATTCCGAAGATGATGACATAGGCGAAGTCGTAGAGCGAGTCGGCGCCGCCGAAGACGATGGCCAGCAACGACAGCAACGTCAGCAACGACGTGATAGTCGTCCGCGACAGAGTCTGCGTGATGGCGAGGTCCACCGTCGCGCCGATGGTTGCCTGCTGACGATCGCTTACGTTCTCACGAATGCGGTCGAAGATCACGATGGTGTCGTTGATGGAATAACCGAGGACCGTCAGCACGGCGGCGAGTACCGGAATACTCGGCTCGATCTGGAAGGCACCGATAAACGCCAGGGTCATGAGTAAATCGTGGACGAGCGCCAGGGAAGCCCCCACGGCGAACGGGAAATCGAAGCGAAACGTAAGATATAAACCGATCACGATGATGGTGTATACCAGCGTACGCATGGCGAGGCCGAAGAGATCCGAGCCGTAGCTCGCGGCGAGGGCTTCCTGGGAAACGACGCGATCCTCCTGGATACCCAACTCGGGCAACAGGCGATCCTTGATGCGTTCCCCCACCGTGGGTTCGCGGCGTAACTCGTCCGGAAGTTCATTTAAGGATTTTCCCGAATCCTGCCATGCCTGGATCTTCGCACGACGCTCCGCCGAGGCTTGTTCGATTTCCGCGCGAATCTTTTCGCGTACGTCCGGACCCAATTCCAGGTCGTACTTATTCGAGAGGACGTCGGTCTGGCGGACCTGCGGGTCATCCAGGCCGGCACGTTTCGCGGCCTCCGTCAGCTCCGTCTGGCCCATACCCGGCGGGAGCAGCAACGACAGGCGAATGCCGCCGTTAAACGTAACCGAACGGGCGAAGCCGCCGTGCACTCCGTAAGTAACGCCGAAGAGCGCAATGAAAGCGATCACCGAAAGGCTCAGGAAAAGGATTCTGTACTTCGAAAAACTCATAAATGTTTCAGCCGGCGCGGGTTACTCTTTCAGGCCCCACGCAATGGACATGCTCTTGTAGCGGAAGATGTACTGGGACCAATCCAAAAGCAGCTTCGAAACCACCAGCGCGGTGAACATCGAAGAGACGAGACCGAAGAACAGGACGATGGCGAAGCCCATGATCGGCCCGTCTTTCGGCAGGTAGAGAATGACCGCGGCAATGAGCGTCGTTACGTTCGCGTCGAGGATGGTCCAGAACGAGGCGTTGAAGCCGTTCTCAATGGCCACCGAAGCCGACTTCCCGGCGCGCAGGTCCTCTTTGATCTTCTCGAAGATGATAACGTTCGCGTCGACGGCCATACCGACGGTGAGGATGGCTCCGGCGAAACCCGGAAGCGTCAGCGTGAATTCCATGAGACTCATGATGGCGGCCATGATCAAGAGGTTCAGGAACAGTGCGACCACGGCGACCAGCCCCGACGTACGATAGTAGCCCACCATGAACGCATTGATCACAATGAAGCCGAGCACGATCGAGATAACGCCCGCGATGATGGACTCCTGGCCCAGGCTCGGTCCTACAAACGAAACCGAGAGTACTTCCAGCGGCATGGGCAGTGCGCCCTCGCGAATGACCCCGGCAATCTCGGTGGCCTGGGCTTCATCGAACTGGCCGGTAATCTGGCCGTGGCCGCCGTAGATGGGTTCGTTGATGTTCGGATCGGAGACGACGCGATCGCCCCAGAGGATGGCCAGGCGACGATCGACGTTGCGTTCGGTGACGTCACCGAAGAGCTTCGAACCGGTGTCCGTCAACGTAAAGGTAATCATATACCAGGCGCTGCCCGGATTCACCGAAGCCGCGGCGGACTTCATGTCCCCGCCGTCGAGTTCCGGCGGCCCGAGGACCAGCAGATCCCGCGGCAACAGCGGCGAGGCCGGGTTGTTGTTCGCGCGACGCCAGTAGAGAAAGATACGTCCCTCTTCCGGTTTCAGGTTTGCCCGTTCTTCCATGCGGGCGATGATCTCATTCACTTCGAACTCGTCGACCTTGCCCTCGCGATACAACTGCATGATGGTACGGAGGTCATCGATGTTTTCGGGAATATCGCGTACGCGTTGGGTCGGACCGTCCTGCACGATGCGATACTCCACCGTAACGACGTCCTGAATGCGGGCGAGTACCTCGCCGGAGTTTGCCACACCGGGCATGTCTACGGAGATGCTGTAACTTTCCGGCTGCGCCCGCACCTCCGGTTCGGTGAGGCCCTGAGCGGCCAGGCGTTTGTCGATGATGGACTTCGCTTCGTCCAGAAGTTGCTGTTTGCGAAACTCGGTAAGATTCAGTTCGTCATTCACGGCGTCGAGGCGCTGTTCGAGATCGCTGCGTTCCGTGGCCGGCAGATCGGCCCGGCCCAGTTGTTCGTTCAGGCGAACCACCTCGCCCTGGTACTTTTCCCGGAGGCGCGCCTGGTACGAATCGAAGTCCGCGCGAAAGATGGCGCGCATGCCGCCCTGAAGGTCCAGGCCGAGTTTGATCTTGAGGCGCTTGAAGTCACCTTCGGTAAGAAAGCTGAAGAAATTCTCGATAGGATGCGGCGCCACGCCGGAATCGTATTCGTCGATGAGACCGGGAAAGGCCTGCATGAGTTCGTTAACCCGGGCCGTAGTAATGAAACGCGCGTTCAGCACGCAGCGGTACTCTTTCGGGACGTCGCCGGCGGCCTCGGGCTTGCACGGTGAATCCGGAAAGAAGAGGCGCAGCCCGTTCTCCCGGTCTCGAATGAAATCCGCAATACGCTCCGGTGAAACCTGCACGCGCTGCCCGTCTTCGGTGCGCACGGTTTCGTGAAAGACCAGAACGAGTTTCTGCTTGAGAAAGTTCGGCGCCGCCAGGAGGGCGCACGTAAGAACAACGACGCCTACGAGAACGGATCGGCCAATGAGATTGTTGAGGTCCATAATATTCAGTGAATCAAAGTTAAGCTGTTCCCGCGATTCAGAAGTATCCCTTGCGGCTGCCTCCGGTACGCAGGCGATAAACCACGAAGATGACGATCAGCAGAATTACGATGAGTCCGTTGCGCACCGTCGGATCCCGGCTGATGCTGTCATAGAGATCACCGAACCAGGATGAACCGTCGTCGGCACTGCCATTGTCCGCGGTCTCGCGTTCCGGCGGCGGCTCCGGATCTTCGTCGGCCGCGTCCAGGTGCGGGTAGGACGGGGCCGTCGGTTCCAGGCTTTCGTACTCCGGCAATACCCGACGATCGAAAGAAGGCAGGGCGTCGATCATGGCCTCGGCCGGATCGGTGGCCGGAACCGGAGCGGCCGGTCCCCCGGGTGCGCCGGCGGGGGGATCTTCGGTATTGCGCGGTGTTTCGGTTTGTTGCGGGGCGGGAGCCGGATCGCGGCGCACGGGTTCCCGGGCCGGTTCCGAACGGGGTTGTTCGGTGCGGCGTTCCGGCTGCTTCTTAACGGCAGGCTCCGGTTTCTCCTGCGTTTCCTTTTTTACCGCCGGTTCCGAAACGGGCTCTTTGCCGGAATCCTCCGGAGCAGCGGCCGGCTCCGCGGTTTTCTCGGGCGATGCCGGCTCCGACTGTTTCGGAGCGGGTTCTTCGGCCGGAGCCGGGTCGGGCTCTGCATCCTGCGCCGCGGCCGGCACGAAACAGAAGAGAAAGACGGCCAGCGAAACGGCCGCGCGCGGCCATCTCCAGGTCCGTGTAACGTACCGCGCATGCACGCGGCGTGACTGTACGCAAACTTGCATAAACGCCGGGTTACTTCTTCACCGATTTTTCGCGGATGCTGCTGATGGCGGACTTCAGGAATTCGACGCGGGTGTTGTCGCCGATATTCAGGACGACGATGTCGTCTTTGACGTTGGCAATGCTGCCGATGATGCCGCTGCTCGTGACGACCTGGTCGCCCTTCTTCATGAGCGAAAGCATTTCCTTCTTACGCTTCTCTTCCTGGCGCTGCGGGCGCATGATGAAGAAGTACATGAAAACAAAGACGCCGGCGAACATCAGCAGGATGCTCCAGTCAAACGGCGGGGATGATGGTGCCGGTCCGGAGCCGCCCGCCGGTTCCGACGGGGGCGCAGCGCCTTCGATTGCCTGCGGTGCGGCGCCTTCACCTGCGGACTGCTGCGCCAGATACTCAAGCCAGTTCATGATTGCATCACTGTGGAGCGCGGCGCGGGTGTCCAGTAGAATAGCTTCTGAGCATCAACGCGCCCATTTCTTGAGTAATTCCAGCGCCTGCCCGGATCGCAGCGCATCCAGGCACAGTGCCGCGGAGGATTTCAGGTCTCCGCCCTTCGTCAGGGAGTAGACCAGGCCGGCGTTCATGGCGATGGTCTGATTTTCCGCGGGTTGGCCGGCGCCTTCCAGAATCAACTGGCTGCGTTTCAGGGCCTCTTCACGACTCACGGTGCGAAGCTCATCCAGGGAAACCGGCGAGAAACCGAAGTCCTCGGGCTGCATCTTGCCCTGCTCCCGGACCTCTCCGGCTTCGATGCGAATGAAGTGCGTCGGTGCGGCCGGGGAGAGCTCATCCAGGCCGTCCTCGCTGTGCAGGACGTAGGCGCCTTTACGGCCCAGCAGGGCGACCGCCGCGGCCATGCGTTCCATAAACTCCTGCGAAAACACGCCGATGACCTGGTGTGTGATCGGAGCGGGATTGGTCAGCGGGCCGAGCAGATTGAAAACCGTGCGAAAGCCGAGGGCCTTGCGCACCGGCGCCGCGTATTTCATGGCCGGATGCCACATGGGGGCGAAGAGAAACGTAATGCCCGCGCGCTCCAGTTCGTTGGCCGTTTCTTCGTGCGTGAGATTCAGGCGCACGCCCAGGCCTTCGAGCAAATCGGCCGAGCCGCTCTTGCTGGACACGGCGCGGTTGCCGTGCTTGGCCACGGGGATTCCCAACGACGCGAGCAGCATGGCGGTCAGCGTGGAAATGTTCAGCGTACTCGCCCCGTCACCGCCGGTGCCGCAGGTATCGGCCAGGATTTCGGGAGAACCTCCGGGCCAGGATACAGCGGCCTTACGCATGGCCCGGGCAAAGGCCTCGATCTCGGTGCCGGTCTCGCCCTTGAGTGCCAGGGCGGTGAGCAGGCCGGCGGTGCGGGCCTCTCCGGCCTCCCCGGTCATTACGGCGGTCATGGCATGGGTGGCCTCATCGCTCGTAAGATCTTCATTGGCCATCAGCTTCTTGAGTATCTCGGCAAACATAGAATCCTCCGGTTCAGGCCCGGTCCTCCGGGTGACGGATGTACGGGGGCAACAGCAGGCGATAGTTCGTAACGAGATAGCGCAGCCCCGAAATGACGGTGATGATCGTGGTGAATAACATGAGATAGTACGGCCCGAAGCTCGCCAGGTCAAAGGTGATGCTATCGCTGCCCTCGCTGAAGAATCGCAGCATGGAATCGGTGGCGACGACGAAGGCGCCCTGCCCGCCCTCTTCGAAGGACGTACGATACATCTCGTTGATGGTATCGCGTTCGCGGTGGGAGATCGCGAGAAACGAGATGAGAATCATGGTGATGCAGAACATCTGGAAGGCCGTTTTGACTTTGCCGAAGACGGACGTCCGCAGGCTGGCGCCCTGATGAATGGCGAGCCAGCGCAACGCGGTAATGAGCATGTCCCGACCGATGATGATGCCCACCATCCAGAGCTGCACCTGCTCCGAAAGAAAAATGAACGTTAAGAAGGCCGCGACGACGAGGGCCTTGTCGGCCAGGGGATCCATGAACTTGCCCAGTTCACTTTCCTGTTTGAAGCGCCGGGCAATGTAGCCGTCCACCAGGTCCGTTATCGAAGCCAGAGCAAAGAGCGTAAACGCAATGAGGCGACTGGTGAAATCCTTCTGGAGCAACAGGAAGATGAACACGGGAATCGAGATCAATCGAAGGATGGTCAGGATATTCGGGATCGTCCAGATGGTTTCGTTCTTCCCTTTCGGGTCTGGATCTTCTTGCGCTACGGTCAAACGTGTACCCTCTCGCCTGCAATGCGGCCGGTCATATCGTACTCGTAAAAACCGGTTATCTCCACGTCCAGAAGTTCGCCCGGCCGAACTTCGGAAATTCCCGCATCCGCGCGCTCCACGAAAACGACCTCGTCCACTTCCGGCGCGTCCTGGGGTCGGCGCAGAATCCAGTTCACACCGTCCGCGCCGTCGACCAGACATCGGTAGCGCTGGCCACGACGGCTGACGTGCAAATCCTTTAAAACGTCCAGGTGTTCCTGGCGAACCGCGTTCACCCGGTCGGCCTTATCTGCAGCGGACACCGGATCTCCCAGGTCGAAACCGGGCGTGCCCTCTTCCTGGCTGTACGCAAAGAGCGCGAGCTTCTCCGGCCGCACCCGATGTATGAAATCGATCAGTGCATCCACATCCTCCTGAACTTCGCCAGGAAATCCCAGCAGGAACGACGTGCGAATCTCCAGGTCCGGAAACAGTTCCCGGGCCAGGCCGAACAAATCGGCGAAGCGATCCGCATCGCCGTAACGCCGCATCGCGCGGAGTACTTTTGAAGATACGTGCTGCACCGGGCTTTCGAGGTACGGCACGATGCGTCCGCCGGCGGCGAGACCCAGGCCGCGCTCGTGAATGCCTCGCAAGATTTGTGCGGTCCGTGGATCCGGGTAGAGATACAACAAACGAATCCAGGCGAGGGAAGCATAGTCCGCGCCGTGCAGATCTTCCAGTAAATCCAGCAACACGTCGACCTTGCCGCCGTAACGATTGGTGTCCTGGCTTACCAGGCAGAGTTCGCGCACGCCCTCATGCTGCACAAGCTGCCGGCATTCGTCGAGGATGCTTTCCCGCGGGTTGTCCTGAAAGGCGCCGCGAAAATTCGGAATGGCGCAGAAGGCGCAGCCGCGATCGCAGCCGTCGGAAATTTTGACGGCAGCATACGTACCGGAACGGCCGCCCTCCTCGTGAGCCGCGGCGATCAGTTCTCCGGCTCCCGGGGCGCTGTCGCCGCGCAACTCCGCCGGGGCCCCGAAACGATCACTCAGAATCTCACCGGCGCGGTGATACATGCCCGTGCCGAAACTCAGATCCACTTCCGGCAGTTCGTCACGCACGGCCGTGGCGTAGCGTTCACTGAAACATCCTGCCAGGATGAGTTTCTGATCGGCGCGCTCGCGTTTGAGATCGGCGGCGTCGAGAACCGTGCGGATGGTCTCCTCCCGCGCGGACTCGATGAACGAGCAACTGTTGATGAGATGATAATCGCACTCTTCCGAAGAGCGGGCGCGCACGAAGCCGCGGCGCACGAGACTGCGCTCCATTTCCCGGGAGTCCGCCTGGTTCTTGGGACAACCGAGCGTCGTAATGTAAAACGAAGCGTTCGGCATGATGCAAAGAGCGCGAGCGCGCGGGTATCGTTTAGCGCGCGACCTGGATCGATTCCTGAATGACGAAGCGACTCGGATCCAGGGGATCCGGGACGCGGCGGTACTCGATGTTTACGATCTTGCTGGGCGGACCGGCCACACGCGGCTGCGCCCCTTCGCGATAGATGCGTACTCCGCCGCCGTTGCCGAGGCGAATCTCCAGGCGGTTCTCGGCTTCCAGGCTGCGGCTCTCTCCGGCGGGGACGTTGCGCGGACGATGGGACGTGCCGTCGGTCACCCAGGCCAGGTACGAATCACTGATGAACTGCAGGCGCACCTGAATCTCACCGGCGGTGCGCGGCGGATCCACCTCGGGATTCACGGCGACTTCGACACCGGCCGTTTCCAGGGCCACACGCGCGGAGTTCTCGCTGATGACGACGGGCGTGATGTAGATCTCGCGTTGCAAACCCTCGAAACCGCGGATGTCGGAGGACAGCGTGGCCTGCTCGCCTTCACTCACGCTCAGCTCGTAGTTCGTTTCGTCGTTGATGCGCACGTGAAAAACGCCGCGCGGCGCTTCCTCGGGATTCCGTACGATGCGTGCCAGGCAGAACTTGAGGCTCATGCTGTCCGCGTTGAAACGCAACGCTTTGAAGGTGTTCAGGTCCTCGCGCCTGGGCTCGGTGCCGGCCTGGGGCAGCGTCGTGGAAACGATTTCTCGATCGTCGCAGTAGGCGTCCGCGGTGCTCGCCGTCGAGCCGCTGCTGAACGACGGCAGGGACAACGTGCCGGAAACGAACAGCGCCACGATGCCCGCGATGATGGCGATGCCCGCAATGCCGGCGAGCAGCGCCGGGGGAATCTCCGGCAAACGAAAGCTCATGCTCCCCATGGAAGACGTGGGTTTGGTAAGTTCTTTCAGCGGCGCCTCGGAGAGATCGATCTGGTGGCCGCGGTACAGACTCAGCAGATGATCGGTGTCGAGGTTCAGGTACTCGGAGTAGCTGCGCAGAAATCCCAGCAGATACGTCTCGCCGGGGAACTGGGCGTAGTCCTCGTTTTCGAGGGCATCGATGTACTTCGGCGTGATGTTTGTTTCTCGCGCCACTTCTTTGACGGAAAGTTTGCGTTCTTCCCGCGCTTCTTTCAGGATCGTTCCAACTCGTTTCGAAAGCACCATAAATTCGTATCGATGATCGCGGCGGCGATCAGTCCTCTTTCACCAGGGGATTCAGTACGACGCGTACTCCGTCGTCCGGCTGGTACTGGAAGAGTTTGCCTTCGAGCTTGCGTTGCGTATTCATATCTGAAAAAGTAATCGTAGTTTCTTTGCCGTAGCCGTCCGCGGCTTCCGCGCGTTTCACAAGATAGCTTTCCGCGTCGACGAAGAGTTTAATGCGTTCGTAGCCGCCGATCTTTTCCCGTTGTTCCATGTCGAGGATGAAGAACCGACCGCCGTTCACGTCGCGCGGTTGCTCGGGGGTATCGAAGCTGTAATGGTACTTGCGGAACAGGCGCTTGAGCCCGCTCTGGGGATCCGCCGTAAAGATGTCCCGGCCGCTCGCGTTTTGTTTCTTGAGTGTGAGTTCCTGTTTGCCCACGGCGTTCAGCCGGCGAATGTAAAACCACATGATGCGTCCGTCGGAGACGATGAGGTTGCCCGCCGGCCGGGAGAACTCGTACCGAATTTTGCCGGGTTTCTGGTAGTAGACCCGTCCGCTGAGGCTCTTCGAGCGGCTGCCCTCGCGGGTGGTCATGTCAAAACTCGCCGTGAAGTGATCCAGGTCTTCGAAGGTTTTCTGGACCTTGCGGGCCACCTCCGCGTGAGAGTACCAGGCGCGATCACCCGCGCCGTCCTGGGCCGGGCCGCCTTGCTCGTCTTGAGCGGGGGCCGGCGCAACCCAGAACAGGGCGGCCGCGAATACCACGAGGCCGATCCGGCCGGCCCCGACCGCTGGAAATGTGTGCATGAAGTTCATAGAATGTGATGCAGAACTGGTAGTATGAGACGAACGCGCGAGGAAAATCCGCGTTTATTCCGCTTTTAAGGGACGTAAGTCTGACAGGGCGCTGTCAAACTGGCCACCGTCAAGATCTTTTCAGGATTTCCCGCGGCTTGTTCCCCACCGCCGGCCCGAGCAGGCCCTTGCGTTCCATTTCTTCGATAATGCTCGCCGCCCGGTTGTAGCCGATGCGCAGTCGCCGCTGGATGTACGAGGTCGAGGTCTTGCCGGACTCCAGGACGATCTTCCACGCCTGCTGGAACAGCTCCGCATCCACGCTCTCATCCGACCCGTCGTCATCGAGATCGTCGAAGTCGTCGAGGTCCACGTAGACCGGCTCCCCGAAACGCGCTGATTCCAGGACGATATCCTCGATCTCGGCCTCGGTAATGAGCGGGGCCTGAATGCGCGTGAGCGAGGTGGCGCTGGGCGAACGATACAGCATGTCGCCCTTGCCGAGCAGGGTTTCCGCGCCGTTCATATCCAGGATCGTGCGCGAGTCGGTCTTCTGCGCGACGTGAAAGGCGATGCGCGCCGGGCAGTTGGCCTTGATGAGCGCGGTAATGACATCTACAGACGGACGCTGAGTGGCCATGACCACGTGGATGCCCACGGCGCGGGCCTTCTGCGTGAGGCGAATGATCGAATCTTCCACGTCCTTGGCGGCCACCATCATCAGGTCGGAGAGCTCGTCGATGAACACGACCAGGTACGGCATCTTCGTCGCCGCGCCGTTCGCTTCTCCCATTCCCGGCAGGCGCGCCTGGGAGGCCATACGTTCGTTGTACGATCGAATATCGCGACACTTATGATGTGAAAGAATGGCGTACCGTTTTTCCATCTCCCCCACGACCCAGGAGAGCGCCTTCGAGGCCTGACGCACGTCGGTGATGACCGGCATGATCAAATGCGGAATGCCCTCGTAGAGTTTCAGCTCCACCATCTTCGGATCAATCATCAGAAAACGAACGTCTTCCGGCGAACGCGTGTACAACAGCGACGCGATGATGGAGTTCATGTAGACGGACTTACCGGCACCCGTCGCCCCGGCGATGAGCAGGTGCGGGAGACGCGTAAGATCGACGTACTGCTTTTCGCCGGCGATGTTTTTGCCGAGGACGACGCACAGATCTTTGCGCATCATGACATCGCGGTCGAGCATGTCGCCGAGCACGACGCCCTCGCGGTTCCGGTTGGGGATCTCGATCCCCACGGTCGGCTTGCCGGGAATCGGAGCGATGATCCGCACGGACGCCGCCTCTAAGTTCATCTTAATTTCATCGGAGATGCTCAGGATGCGATTCACGCGCACGCCCGGTTCCAGTTTCACTTCGTAGAGCGTAATGATCGGGCCGCGCTGGGTGCTCACAACCCGCGCCTGGATACCGTAGTCCTGCATGACCTTTTCCAGACGCTCGCGGGTCTGTTCGATCTCCCGACTGACATCTTGCGGCAGCGGTCGCTCCGGTTTGCTCAACACGTTCATGGGCAGATGATAACGTTTCGCCTTCATGCGAAACTCGGGCACGCCCGACGTGGGCGGACGTTTCGCTTTACGGGGCGCGGGCGCCGCCGCGGCGACGGGTCCTTCGTCTTCGAAGTCGTCGTCGGATTCGGCGTCCTCGAATGCGTCGGCGACGCCGGCATCGTCGTCCGTTTCGTCGCCTGCCTCGGCGTTGTCCATCTCCACGGAAACATCCGCAGCTTCCGACGCTTCGATGGTATCGTCTTCCGCATCAAAAGCGTCTTCTACCGGGAGAATCTCCGCCGGGGGCGCTTCGTTAGCTTCCAGGGAATCATAGTTAGAATTCGGCCTGGTTTCGAAGGCGGCCTCGGTGATCTCGTCGCGATTCAACTCGACGCGTTCCGGCAGCTTGCGTTCCGCGACCCGGCGCTCCCGGCGTTCCAGCAGGTTCAGATCCATGGAACGCATCAGCGATACGTCGTGTTCACGGCCCTCGTCACGATTGCGCAGGAACGAGGCGGCCTCCCGGCGCGGTCGGCGCGGCTCGGGAACCGTCGTGCGAAAATGAAAGCGGCTTTCGTCGTCGTTAAAGAATCCGCGCAGGGATTCGTCGTCCCCACGGCGCATCCGGGCGGCCGGGGCGGCCTCACGACGATGGTAGGAACTCTTACGCGATTCGCTGGAATCTCGCGCGTCCGATTTCGGATGCCCGGCCGGGCGCACGCTCCGCGGTTCGTTCTGCCCCAGCAGGCGTTCCAGATTTTCTTCAAGACTGCGCGCGTTGCGGGAAACGGCCAGACGCTTTTGATCCACCCGGCCCCGCGCCTCGCGGACTCCACGGGGATCCAGGCCGTCGAATTCGTCGTCGAAGTCCGCGTCCTCGTAAGACTCCGACCAATCATCCACAACGTAGGACTCCTCGTCGTCGGTGGCTGCGCTTTGTTTGACTGATTCCACGGCTTCCGGGTCCGGCAGGATCACCCGCTGAACCCAGGGTCGCCGCTGCCCGCTTTCCAACCGCACCAGTTCCGGTTTCGCCGGAGTCGCCGCAGCATTTGTAGGAACTCTTACATTTTCCGATTCGGGCGCGGCGGCCGGAGCCGGAGTCCCCGAACCAGCGGGGTTGCCCTGCGCCGCGGCGGCCCAGGCCGAACGAAAGCCGTAGGCCCCGTCGCCGCTGAGCGCGTCGGAGTAGTTGCGCAGGCTTTGCATGATACGCATCTGCAACTGCGCGAGAAAAATCGGAATCGGAATGCGGATCGCCAGGAAGAGACCCGCCGTAAAGATCGCGAACGAAACCAGAAAACCGCCATAGTAACCGAACAGAAACTGGAAGCCCCGCCCCAGGCGCGAGCCGATGATACCGCCGGCCGCTTCAGAAGGTCGGCCGTCCAGATGATACAGAAACGCGCCGACGAGCGAGGTGCCGGCCATGACCACGAGCACCGCCACGATGCGCGACAGCGGGTCGGTAAAACCGCCGCGGTAAAAGGTAAGGCAGCCGAGCAGGAACAGGTACGGCCCCAGCAGGAACGCCGATTTCCCGAACAGAAAGAAGAGCAACTCGGAGGCGTAGTGACCGACCGTGCCGATCAGATTGGCCTCGGGCAGCGGCGCCTCCCCGGCCTGGAGCTGGGCCTGGAACGACGCCAGGGCCAGGAAGACCAGCACGCCGACGAGAATCAAGATCGTACCGAAGAGCTCGGTGAGACCGGACTTTTTCGGGAGATTCGGGGACGGATTGACTGCGGGTTCCTCCATACCCGTAGATTATCGGAGGTTGCGCTCAATCGCTTCGGTAGAAAACCGGCGGCGATCGAAGCGTTTTCACCGCGGAGGCGCAAAGGACACGGCCGTCGCGCTTCTACCAGTCTTTAGCCTCGGTGACCTCGGAGTCCCGGTGGTTCATTCACTCTTCTTCTCTCGGCGCCTCGGTCCTCGGAGTCATCTTCCTCTCAAGCAATCCCCGTAGACCCGAAACCACCCGTCCCGCGCTCGCTGCCTTCCAATTCGGTGAGGCTCTCGACTTCCTCCCACTCGAAGTCGAGCCGCCGTTCCAGCAGCATCTGCGCAATGCGATCCCCGTGCCGAATCCGCACCGGATCCCGGCCCAGGTTCATGACGATCACCCGCAGTTCGCCGCGGTAGTCCGAGTCGATGGTACCGGGGGCGTTCGGCAGGGTGAGTCCCTCTTTCAACGCCAGGCCGGAGCGCGGGCGGAGGGAGATGAAGTACTCGTCGGGAATTTCGAAGGTGAGCCCGGTGGGGATCGTCGCCCGTTCGCCAGGGGGAACGATCACGTAAATGTCGGGTTCGAGGCAGGCACAAACGTCCAGCGCGGCCGAACCGGGAGTGGAACGCTCCGGGAGTTTCGCCCCCGGAGCACGATGGATTTTGACGCGGGGATTCACAAAGACAGCTCACACTGTCGAAGCAGCGGACGCAAGAGTCTTTTTCGATGCTGAAATACGCTCGCGCACTCCCCGGACCATGAGGTAAGTGACGGTCAGTTTAGATTAAGAAGAATATGGTTACGGCTGGTTCGAGGGGCAAGGCCACGCTTGTCGTGGCCGCGACAGTTATTCCCCTCGCACGGAGGTCAGGCCGGGGAGCGTGTTCAGGCGCACCGGAACGGCGTCTTCGTCGCAAGAGTCGCCGGAACGGAGTCGCACCAGGCGCGTCCGGGTCGAAACGAGCGTTCTTTGCAAAACGAAATTCCACAACTCCGAAGAGCCGTAGCATAACAATCCACTTCAGAAAACCGCGGTTTACTTCCTGATTCTCACGGCGGCGTCCTGACGA
Source organism: Leptonemataceae bacterium (assembly GCA_965227295.1). Lineage (GTDB taxonomy): Bacteria > Spirochaetota > Leptospiria > Leptospirales > Leptonemataceae > JANSYA01. The sequence continues at coordinate 4,671,529 of OZ245742.1, forward strand.
CGACAGGGTCCCGAAAGACCCTGCCGTTCGACCGTTCACCGCGCATGATCAGCGCCGCGGGCCGCCGCGACCGCGGCCGCCGTCGCGACCCCCGCCGCCGCGCCGGGCGCCGTCACGGCCGCCGCGACCACCACGGTCGCCGCCACGATCCCCGCGGCCGTTGCTGCCGCCGGCGGGAATCTTGCCGTGCAGGTCCTTGTGGATGAGGTCCACGCGGCCCTGACGATCCACGCCGAGGACGACCACGGGCACGATGTCGCCTTCTTTATAGAGGTCTTCCACCGAACGCACGCGCTCTTCGGACATCTTCGAGATGTGCAGCAGGCCTTCTTTGCCCGGAAACAACTCAATGAACGCGCCGAATTCCGCGATGCGTTTGACCACGCCCTCGTAGGTATCGCCTTCCGTCAGATCGCGGAAGATGTTCAGGATCATGTCCTCCGCGGCCTGGTTCGCTTCAGCCGACGGCGAAGCGATGGCCACGGAGCCGTCGTCTTCGACGGAGATGTCCGCACCGGTCTTTTCGATGATCGCACGAATGATCTTGCCGCCGGGGCCGATCAACTCGCCGATGCGATCCGGATCGATGTGGATCGTCTTAATGCGCGGTGCGTTGGGGTTAATGTCGGCCCGGGCTTCGGCCAGGGCCGCGTTCATTTTACCCAGGATGTGGTTGCGACCGGCCTCGGCCTGGGTCAGAGCCTCGCGCAGAATGTCGATGCTGATGCCCTTGAGTTTGAGGTCGAGCTGGAAGGCGGTGATGCCCTTCTCGGTGCCCGCGACCTTGAAGTCCATGTCGCCGAAGTGGTCTTCAATGCCCGCGATGTCGGAAAGAATCGCGTATTTGCCGTCTTCGCCGGTGAACAGACCCATCGCAATGCCGGAGACCGGCGCTGAGACGGGCACGCCCGCGGCCATCATACCCAACGAACCGGAGCACACCGTCGCCATCGAGGACGAACCGTTGGACTCCATGATTTCCGACACGATGCGAATGGTGTACGGGAAGGTGTCGTGTTTCGGCAGGACCGCGTTCAGCGCGCGCCAGGCCAGGTTGCCGTGACCGATCTCCCTGCGACCGGGGCCCATCATGCGTTTGACCTCGCCGACGGAGTACGGCGGGAAGTTGTAGTGCAACAGGAAGTTGCGCTCCTTCTGGCCGGCCAGGGTTTCGTAGCGCTGCGCGTCCGAGGCGGTGCCCAGGGTCACGACGCCCAGGGCCTGGGTCTGCCCGCGCGTAAACACCGCCGAGCCGTGGGCGCCGGGCAGGACGTCCAGCTCCACGGAGATGTCGCGGATTTCGTCGGGCTTGCGGCCGTCGGCACGTTGGTTGTTTTCGAAGATGTTGTTGCGTACGACCTCGTACTCGAGTTCGTGCAACTCGTTCTTGATGTCTTTGATGTGACGTTCGATCTTCTCGACGCCGTCCGCCGTTAACTTAACTTCGAAGTGAGTTACGGTTTCTTTGTATACGGCGTCGATGCCGTCGCCCCGGGCTTTTTTGTCGGAGTTCTGGTTGGCGCTTTTCAGTTTCTCGAACGCGAATTCGCGCACGGCTTTCATGAGGTCCGCGTCCGGCAGGCGCAGGTTGACCTCGCGTTTCTCGACGCCGACGTCTTTGGCCAGGTCGAGCTGCATCTGGAGCTTTTTCTTGATGGCCGCGTGGCCGAATTCCAGAGCTGCCAGGATCTCGTCGTTCGTGAACTCCTGGGCGCCGCCTTCGATCATCGTCAGGGCGTCGGCGGAGCCGGCCAGGATCAGTTCGATGTCACTTTTCTCGCGCTCTTCGGCGGAGGGATCGGCCACGAAGTTGCCGTCGATACGACCGACGACCACGCCGCCGATAGGGCCGTCGAAGGGAATGTCCGAAACCATGAGGGCCGCGGAAGCCGCCGTCAGGGCGTGGCCTTCCACGGAGGTCGTGGGATCGGCGGAGAGCTGGGTTACGAGGAGCTGGACCTCGGAAAAGTAGCCCTTCGGAAAGAGCGGGCGGATGGGCCGGTCGATGATCCGGGACATAAGCGTCTCGTGATCCGCCGGGCGGTTTTCTCTTTTAAAGTAACCGCCGGGAATACGGCCGGCGGCATAGAACTTCTCGCGATAGTCAACGGTCAGGGGAAAGAAGTCCTGACCTTCGCGGGCTTCTTTTTCGGCACAGACGGTTGCGAGCAGCACCAGGTCTCCGCTGCGATAGACGACGGAGCCGTGGGCTTGCTTCGCCCAGTTACCATTTTCGATGGATACGGTGCGAGATTCGATCTCGACTTCTTGTTTGTGAACGGGCATAGACCACCTCGTCGAACAGGGGCGGCCGGATTACTTGCGGATGCCGAGGCGTTGGATCAGATCACGGTATTTGTCGAAGTCTTTTTTCTTGAGATAGTCAAGCAGTCGACGACGTCTGCCGACGAGCTTGAGCAGTCCACGGCGCGAGTGATGATCTTTCGCGTGGAGTTTAAAGTGCTCCGTGAGATCACGGATGCGTGCGGTGAGGAGGGCTACCTGGACCTCGGTGGAACCCGTGTCCTTATCGTGCCTGCGATTGTCCTGAATGATGTCCTTTTTCTGCGCCTGTTCGATCATACTGATTCAATTCTTCTAAGTTGCGCAATCATTTAGGGGGCGGCTCTTGCGGGAAGTACTTTTTGTACAGGAACGACTGGAAAACTAAAATCTTACTGATTTACGAAGACCCGGCGAAACTCGTAGCGCCCGCCGCCCATGCTCCGGCACCAGGCCAGGACTTCCCCTCGGTCGTCGCGGAAAAAAAAGTCCCGCCCCTCCCCCGGCAGGTCTTCCGGTGCCAGAGCTGGACGTCGACCCTGCACAATGTCCGCCGCCACGTCCGGGGGAACCGAAAGAGTGGGCCATTCCGGAAGGATCTCAAGCGGCGAAACGATCTCCGGCGCGTTCTGATCCGGAACCCACAACCGCGGATCATCCAGGCGATGGGAACCCAGGCCCGTCCGTCGTAGCGCGGCCAGGTGGAGCGGAAAATCCAGGGCCTCGCTGAGATCCCGGGCAAACGAACGAATGTAGGTCCCGCCGCTGACGGAAAGATCCACGGCCAGTGTGCCCTCATCTGCATTGATCTTAACATTCTCTACAGAGTAAACGGTTATGTTCCGCGCAGCGGGCATAGTATCGTCACCACAACGGGCCCGATCCGAAAAGCGACGGCCGTCTTTCTTGAGTGCCGAGTAAAGCGGCGGCGTCTGTTTGTTTTGCCGGCGCCAGGCCCGGACCAGGGCCCCGATCCGGTCCCGCGTCGACTCGTCTCCCAAATACTCGCGAACCGTCGCATCATCCTTCTCCGCAAGGACCTTGCCGGTGGGATCGTGGGTGTCCGTGAACGAGCCGAAGCGAAAGACGGCGGCGTAGCTTTTGTCGGCGTGGAGAAACTGTTCGGCCAGAGACGTCGCGCGTCCCACCGGCAAGAGCATGAGGCCGCTCGCGAAACGATCCAGGGTACCGGTGTGGCCGGCGCGAATCCCGCCGAGTTCCCGACGCAACCGACCGACGAGGGCCGCGGACCCCAGGCCCGCCGGTTTATCGGCCAGAACAAAACCGTTGCGTACGGCGGCTTCAGCTTTCGGAGGTTTCGTCAACGCTCTGTTGTTCGATTAAGTTGAGAATGCGATCGCCCTCGGCGATGCTCGTGTCGATTTCGTAGCGCAGTCGCGGCGTCTGGCGCAGGCGCAGGGCCCGCCCCATCTCACTCTGGAACCAGCCCAGGTTTTCAATGAGTCCCTTCCAGGTATCGCGGTTCTCCTGATCCTGCGCGCCGAAGAGCGAGACCTTTACTACGGCCGTGGAAAGATCCGCGGCAACGTCCACTCCGGTCACCGAAACAAAGCCGATGCGTTCGTCCTTAATGCGCCGCTTGATGATGAGATTCGACATCTCGCGGAGCATCGCGGACTCCAGTCGCTTTTTACGCAAAGGTCGCACGAAAATACCTTAAGCGCGGCGTTCATGCAACGCCGCGCGTCCGCTCAAAGTTTGCGGGCGACCTCTTTGATCTCGAAGGCTTCGATTTCGTCGCCGACCTGAAAGTCGTTGAACCCGTCGAAAGAAATACCGCACTCGAAACCCTCGGAGACTTCCTGAGCGTCGTCCTTGTGACGTTTGAGCGCCTTGATCTTGCCGGTATGCGTGACCACGCTGTCGCGGATGATGCGCACGGACTCGTTGCGTTTGATCTTGCCCTGCGTGACCATACAACCGGCGACGTTGCCGACGCGAGAGATCTTGAAGACCTCGCGAATCTCCGCCCGGCCGATGGTCTCTTCGATGCGATCGGGTTCCAGCATGCCTTCCATGGCATTTTTCACATCTTCGACGACGTCGTAGATAATGCTGTAGTACTTGATATCCACCCGCTGTTGTTCGGACAGCTCCAGGGCCCGCGGCGTCGCGCGCACCTGGAAGCCGATGACCAGCGCTTCGGACGCAGCCGCCAGGTTTACATCGTTTTCGGTAATGGCACCCGTAGCGCCGTGGATCATGCGAACGGAAACGTCTTCCGTGCTCAGCTTCAACAGACCGTCGCGGATCGCCTCCACCGAACCCTGCACGTCCGCCTTGATGATGACGCGAACTTCTTTGGTATCCTGGGTGTCGAGGTAGTCTTTGAGACGTTTGTCGAGGGACGGGGCCTGACGGGCCACGGCCTCGGTGATTTGTTTGTAGTGCTGGCGTTTGCCGGCGACCTCGCGGCCGAACTTTTCATCCGTAACCGCGTGGAACGGGTCGCCCGCTTCCGGGACGCCGTCGATACCGGAAATCTCCACCGGCATGGCCGGCCCGGCTTCTTTCACACGGCGGCCGAGGTCGTCAAACATCGCGCGGACCCGACCCGAGTAGACGCCGACCACGTAGGCATCGCCTTCGCGGAGCGTTCCCTTTTGAACGAGTACCGTGGCCACGGGACCTTTGCCCGGGTCGATCTTGGCTTCCACCACACGACCGACGGCCTGCACGTCCGCGTTCGCCTTCAGGTCCAACAGCTCTGCCTGCAGTAGAATCATTTCGAGTAAGTGCTCGATGCCGATGTTTTGCTTCGCGGAGATTTCGCAGAAGACCGTATCGCCGCCCCAATCTTCCGGGCTGAGACCGTGTTCGGAGAGTTCCTTCTTCACGCGCTCCACGTCCGCCGTTGGCAGGTCCACCTTGTTGACCGCGACGATGATGGGCACTTTGGCCTCACGCGCGTGGGTGATGGCTTCTTTCGTTTGCTGCTTCACGCCGTCGTCGGCGGCCACGACCAGAATGACCAGGTCGGTTACCGCCGCACCGCGCGCCCGCATCGCCGTAAAGGCCTCGTGACCGGGAGTATCGAGGAACGTAATCGCGCCCTGCGGAATCTGCACCTGGTAGGCACCGATGTGCTGGGTGATGGCACCGGCCTCGGTATCGATGACGTTCGCGCTGCGAATGGTATCGAGGAGTTTGGTCTTACCGTGGTCGACGTGACCCATGATGGTGACCACCGGCGGACGCGTGATGCGTTCTTCGACCTTGTCCTCGTCCTCTTTGATGATGGTTTCATCGTAGAGCGAGATGACTTTGACCTCGCACTTGTACTCGGCGGCCAGGAGCGTCGCCGTATCCGCGTCGATGGCCTTGTTGATCGTAACCATCTCGCCCATTTTCATGAGCTTGCCGATCACCTCGCTGGGCTTGAGGTTCAGCTTACGCGCCAGGTCGCCGACCTGGATGGATTCCATGATTTCGATTTGTTTCGGTACGGAACTCGCGGCCGGAGCCTTCTTGCTTTGCTGTTGCTTGAAGAACTTCTGATTTTCGCCACGACGATCCCGATCGTGATGGCCGCGGCCTCCGCCGCCGCGATAGCCGCCGCCGGTACGCGGGCCACCGCCCCCGGGGCCACCGCCTGGACCACCAGGTCCACCCGGTCCACCACCAGTGCGGCCGGCCCCTGCTCCGCCGCCACGTTGGCCGTGGCCACCCGGGCTACGCCGGGTACTTTCGAGGACTTCGTCGAACGGGGTCGCTCCACCGATGGTCGAGGGTTTGTCACCGCCGGGTCGGCGCTGGCCGCCTCCCCCCTGACGGGCTGCCGGACGCGCACCGCCGGGGCGCCCACCGCCCTGAGGCGGACGCTGGGCGTCGGGCCGCGGCGGGCCACCGCGGCCTCCGGAGCCGGGGCCTCCCTGGGAATCTCGGTTTTGTGGGCGCGGACGCGGGCGTGCGGAGCCACCCGAAGGCGCAGGACGCCCTCCCCCGGAGCCCTTTCTGCCACCCGGGGATTGTTGATCTTTGCGAAAGTGCTCGGAGATGTCTTTCTTCTGCGGGGCGACCTTTTTCTTGATGACAAGCTTTTTCTTGGCCTTCCCGCCCGAGGAACTCAGGCGATCCTTAATTTTGCCGCTTTGTTTTTTCTTCTCTTCTGACACGTTTTTACAGGTATAGGCAACGTTTCGAGCGTTGCACAGAGGAACAAGGAGAAACCGGAGCTTAAATCTCTTCGAACTCCACCGACTCCGCCAGGATCTTCAGGATCTGCTTCGCCGTGGTTTTTCCGACCCCGGGAACTGCTTCCAGGGCCTCCGCTTCCATCTCAATGAGCTCCTCAACGGACTGGATTCCCGCCTCTTCGAGCAAACCGGCCACCCGGGAGGTAAGCCCGGGCAGATCGCTGAGCGGCGTGTAGTCCAGTTCCTCGCCCTCCGGTTCCGGAGGATTGAACAGAGCTTCCAGCTGGGCGCGTGCTTCCGGCGAAGACATTTCCTCGCTGAACTGGGTCTGTGACTTCACCAGCAGACGATGTTCCGTGAGCTGCGAAGCCAGGCGCACGTTCTGACCGTTGTTCCCGATGGCCAGGCTGTAGGAATCGTCCGGCACAATGACCAGGGCTTCCTCGGACCGCGGTTCCACCCGCACTTCCAGAACCCGGGCCGGCGACAGGGCATTGGCAATCAGTTCCTCGGCGTCGGCCGAGTAATTGACGATGTCAATGCGTTCGTTTCCCAATTCGCGGACAATCGACTGAATCCGCACGCCTTTGATGCCGACGCAGGCACCCACGGGGTCCACGTCCTGGCGGTTCGAGCGCACCATGATCTTCGTACGATAGCCCGGCTGCCGGGCGATGGCCAGAATCTCTACGACTCCGTCGTAAATTTCGGGAATTTCCAGTTCAAAGAGCTTGCGCACGAACTCCGGCGCCGCCCGGGACAGCGTGATGAACGGGCCCGGCTCCCGGGACTTCTCCCGACGCAGCTCCACGGACTTGATGATCGCCTTCACGCGATCCCCGGAGCGAAAGCGCTCGCCCGGGATCTGCTCCCGGCGGGGCAGGATTCCCTCGGCGCGACCCAGGTCCACGTACATCATGTCGCGGTCCCGCCAGCGCAGAAAGAAACCGTTGATGATCTCGCCCTCTTTCTTCACAAACTCGTTATAGATGATTTCACGTTCGAGTTCTTTCAGTCTTTGCATCAAGATCTGCCGGACGTTCGTGGCTCCGATGCGACTGAAGCCGAACGGGTCCTCGCGCAGTTCGAAGATTTCGCCGACTTCGAGCTCGGGTTCGGGCAGGCCGTGGTCGGCAGCCTCTTTCTTCGCTTCGGCGAGTGTGACCTCCATCGCCGGGTCTTCCACGTTCTCGACGATCTTCCGCCGGAAGATGACCGCGATTTCGGGCTTCTCGCTGTCCAGGATCACGTCCAGATCGGCTTCCTGGCCGTACTTCTTTTGATACGCAGTAAGGAAGCTGCTCGAAACGACTTCGATCACTTCGTCGCGTGCGAGTCCCTTCTCCTTCGAGATGTCTTCGAGGTACTCGAAGAACGCCCGGAGATCCGGTCCGACATCTTTCTTTTGCTTCGATTTAGCCCTGGCCATAACTGTGCAAATCCTGATTCTAAAAATCCAGGTATAGATTCGCCTGCGCGAGTTCTCCTCGCCCGACAACGAATCTTACTTCTTCGGCACCCCGCTTGCTCTTTTTGAGCGAGCGTCCACTGCGCCGACCTTCCCGGCGCCGCACCCGCGACGTGGACGGAACGTACTCCCGAAAGACGTAGCGCTCTTCGTCCGCCGACTCTTCCCGGCTTTCGAAAACGCCCAGTCGAACTTCGACCGTGGTCGAATCCGTTTCGGTGGCGTTTCCCCCCACCGAACGACGCAGCCGCAACTTCAACGGCTGGCCGCGGAATCGCTCCAGTTCTTCCGGCAACCGCAGCTCTCGTTCCGCACCGGCGGAGGACACTTCCAGGCTGTAGTTGTCGATCGTCAGCCCGGCCGGTAGAACGTCTATCCAGCGATCCTCGCCGGACTCATGCTCCCGTTCCTCCACGGTGCGATCCAGCCTGTCAGTCAAACGACGGCTGAAGTCTTCGCAATCATCGAGAGTTACCGCCCCGACCGGATCTTCCAATCCGTCGAGGACTACCTCGAAGTGATATCCATCCGCCGCCGTCAGCAATCGCGCTCCGTAGATGCCTACTCCCGGGGGCGCAACTTCCTGCATGAAATCTATGAGATCCAGGCTCAGTCGTTCCACCCGCCGCACTTTTTCAGAGTATAAAAAAAGGAGGGGTTTACACCTCTCCCTGAATAGCATAAAATTAGAAGAGAGTCACACTGTCAAGTAGATTCAAATAGAGTTGACCCCACGTCGTTTCCACAGACGTTTCTCCTGTGCTTCGCCCGTACTCCTTCCGAACCGCGCTCATCTGTGTTGGTATAATCGGGTGCAGTCTCTGGCATTGTGCCCGCTTTCGCATTGAAGAGCTCCAACCGGAAGCCGTGTTTTCCTTTCCGGTGACCAGGGCTGATGCCGAGAACCCCCGGAATCGTCTCCAGCTCATGGAAAACGGGCGAGTGCCGTACAATCTTCCCCTGCGCCCGGCCTTCGATGGCTCCCGCGCCTACCTGGCGGACCCGGCCCGGCGAATGATCCGGGTCTACTTTACCGGGAACGAGAATCCCGACAGCCTCCTGGTTCCGCCGGGCACAACCATCGCCGATGAAGACCTGGAAACGGTCACCGTCCGCGGCCTGGGCATCCCGGGCTGGACCGCGGCCACGGCGGATCATCTCTACGTGCAGTCATTTGCGGCGGTAAGCGAATCGCCGCCCACTCCGGATCAAACCGTAGAAAACCGCCCGTCCAACGAGCGCTCCATCCTGCGCCGCTCCGCGTCCCGCATCCTCCACCTGGACCCGGACAATGACTTCGCCGTGCTCGGCATCCTGGGCGTTGACGGGTACAACAGCGAGGCCTTCCCCGCGATTGACCGCCTGACCGCCGACGACAACGGACTGCTGTACGTGTTGTACCGCGACGCGGAGAACTCCCCGGTCCTCGCCATCTTTCAGGACGGCCGACGCATCGGCAGCTACGCCCCCCCCGCGGATTTCCCGGGCGAAGAAGATGCCCGGCGCTACCACGCCGTCTGGGAAGACATCGCGCCGGGCCAGGGCGGCGACTTCGCGCTCTACAGCCTGGCCCTGCGTCGCAAGGGCAACTACGATCTCGTGCAGCGGATCATTTTGCGCAGGGCGGCGGGGGAAGACAGCCGCACGGTAGAGTTGCTGCGCTCGGACGATCCGGCGGACTACTTCATGTGGTCCCGCAACGACGGCGGCTTTTATCTGCGCAACAGTGAAGAAGACGGCTCGCGCATGCTCTTTAAGATCTTCAGCCCCGACGGCGAATACCTCAACAACAGGCTCATTGTGTTGCCTGGCCTCCGCGCTTCCTGGCGGGATACCTATCTCGACATCGACGAACGCATCTTCAGCTCGCGCCTCTATCTGGGCCGCTTCGAGTTGTACGAATGGAAGTAGGACTCCCGCCCGCGTTGTTTTCGTACGCGGAGTGCAGCGCTCTGGACGCAGCGAGTATCCGCGCGGGATTTTCGGAATTACAGCTGATGGGCCAGGCGGCCCTGGCGTCGCTCTACGCCCTGGAAACCGCGGGAGTGCTCGCACGATACCGGCGCCTCTTGATTCTGTGCGGCCCCGGCAACAACGGCGGCGACGGCTACGCCCTGGCATATCACCTGGAAAGCCGCGCGGCCCTCTTTGCCGACGGAGGTCCGGAGCTGCGGCTCTTTCGTTCAGTGGAGCCGAAGTCGGCAACGGCTAAGTTTTACGCGGAGAAAGTTAACGCGCCGGTCGCATCGTGCGAGGAGTTCCTGGCTTTGTGCGCCGGCGACGGAGTACGAGCCGACGACTGCCTCATCGACGCCCTGCTCGGTACCGGCCAGAGCGGTGCGCCCCGGGGCATCATCAGCGGAGTGATCGGTGCCGTGCGCCGGCTGCGCGCCGACGTCGACGGCGTCGGCTGGATCAGTCTGGATCTACCCACGGGCCTGCGCGAAAACGAGACGGCGCGCTTCGCACCGCCGCGGCAGGACGGCGAAGATTCCGAAGTCCTGCCCGCCCCGGACGAAGTGCATTGCTACGGCGTCGAGAAACTGGCGCTGCACTGGAACGCGTCTCTGGTGGCCTTCACGAACATTCGCACGTTGCCGATGGGCTTTCTCCCGGATGAGATGCAAACGTCTTCGCAAGCGATTCGTCGGCTGGAGTTTCGTGAGGACCTGCGCGCGTTCTTTCGCAAGAACGATCTGGATCATAAGTACGGGGCCGGGCACGGCCTCTTGATCGGCGGCTCCGAAGGCATGGAAGGCGCGTTGATCATGGCGGCGCGCTCGTTCTTCGCGGGCGGCGGCGGCATTCTGCACGCCCTCGTTCCCTCCGCAAACTCCCGGGCCTTTCTGACACAGGCGCTGCCGAACGTCATGTTCCACGACTTCGCGAGCGGGCTGCCGCAAGAACTGCGACCGCGCTCCATTGTCGCCGGGCCGGGGCTCGCCGAAAAGGATCTCGCAGCGGCCGGGCAATTGCTAACTTCTTTTCTTCAGGACTTAGACGGGAACCCGGGAGACGGCGGTCTCGTCCTCGACGCCGGCGCAACGACGTTGATCCGGAATTTACCCGATGCCTGGCGCCGACGCACGATTCTTACACCTCACGCCGGAGAATGGCGCAAACTGGGCGGCCCGGGACTCGGCATGCCGGCCGCCCTAATCGACAGCGATGATCAGTTAGAGACATTCATGCAATCCGAACTGCGCTGTACCGTCCTGGTGAAGGACAGCGCATCGGTCTTACTCACTCCCGAAAACGCACACACCCGCGCCTGGGTCTGGAACCGCCCGGCCGGCGACCTGGCCACGGCCGGCAGCGGCGATTGCCTCGCGGGATTACTCGGCGCGGTTTTCGCTCGCCGGGGTCGCACGCTGACGATGGAACGCGCGAGCGCCGCGGCCCTCGCGTTGCTCTACGCCGCCGGAGAACGCGGGACGCATCCGCGCGGGGATGAATTGCCGGAGCTGATGTGTGCCGTGCTCGGAACCGAAAGCGCGGCCGACGAGGAGCGATAGAGCATGAAGTACCATTACAAATCTCCGGGCGAACTCCAGGATCAGCTTTCCCGGGAACGTGAGAAAAACAGCAAACGCAATCGCACGAACTGGATTCTCTTCGCGGATCTGGCGGTGATCGTCTTGATCTTTACCGGCGTCTACTACTCCGGCATTCTTACGCCGAAGCAATTCTACTCGGAAAGCGGTCTTCGGCGCGGACCGTTTTTATTTTCGGCCACCGTGCAACTGCGCGACGGCGGAGAAGCGGCCATCTATCTGAACGTAAAAAACGATTCCGCGAAGGACGCGGCCTTTCCTCCCGCGGATTGGTCGGAGGCGCGCATCGAAATGCGGATTCCGCCGAACGAAACCATGACCGCCGCGATTCCCACGGAAGCCGTTCCGGCGATTCGCCCGGGAGAGACGCGCATCTTTCGCACGGTGCTGCCGCCGCTGCCGGGAGAGTTTCGCCGGGAACACGGTCGTGTGATCTTAGAGTTCAGCGAAGAAAACTTAATCCTGGAGCTATGAGCGCACGCGACTTCGCAGGAAGTCGACGATGTACTCGGCGGCCCGTACCGCCGGATTGCCCCGGCCGAGTTGATTCTTACGCACGTCTTCGAGGACGGCCTTCAGAGAATCGCGGTACTCCGGTTCTTCAATGATGCGTTCGGCCTCGCGCACGATGTTCTCCGGCGTCACTTCACTTTGAATGAGTTCGATCATGGCCTGGCGCTGGGCCAGAAGATTGACGATGCCGATGAAGCGCGTGCGAATCAAGAACGGCGCGATCATGTAGTTCACCAGGCTGACCTTATACAGCAGGATCATCGGCTTATGAAAGTAGGCGCCTTCGAGGGTGGCGGTGCCCGAGGCGATGATCAAAAAGTCGCTCGCTTCCATGATCCGCAGACTGCGCTGATAGTACAATTCCACCGGGAGTTCCGGGTATTTGTCCAGCTCCGCCCGGATCTCGGGACTCAGACGTTCCTCGATGCCCGCGAGTAAAAAGCGAATGCCTCGCCGTTGATAACGTTCGTTAAGTTCTTGTGCCGCACCCAGCATGGCCGGCAGGAGTCGGGTGACTTCCGAACGGCGGCTACCGGGCACAAGCCCCACGGTGATGAGATCCTTCTTCGCGGCGAGCTTCGGGTGTTCCGGAATGGGTTCTTCTTTGCGCAATCGCTTCGGCACACGATTTACCAGCGGATGACCGATCCACTGCGCCGGCACCTGCTCGCGATCGTACATGTCCTTCTCGAATTGAAAGAGCGGCAGCATGAGATCGACGTTTTCGCGGATCGTGCGGATGCGCCCGTACTTCCAGGCCCAGATCTGCGGGCTCACGAGAAAGACCACGGGAATGCCGGCGGCCTTCAGCATTTTTGCGAAGCGCAAATTGAAGCCGGGATAATCGATGAGGATCGCGAGGGCCGTATCGCGTTCCACGGCGGCGGCCAGGATCTCATCCGCCAGAGCCTTCATGCGACGGTAGGCCTTCAACGCCTCCACGAAACCGACAATGTTCAGACTGTCAATGTCCTCGAGGATCTCGACGCCCTGCTCCTGCATATGCGTGCCTCCGGTACCGAAGAAACGCGAGTAACCCAGGCGAGCGAGTTCCTGCACCACGTCCCCGCCCAACAGGTCGCCGGAGTGTTCCCCGGCGATGATCAGTACCGGACGCCCGGTGGCAGGAGCGCGGCCCGGGGAGCGCCGCACAGACGGTGGTGTCGCTACGGGCGTCGCGGCCGGGGCCGCGACTTTCGGGGCGGCTTTTTTCGTAACTTTCTTTGCGGATGTATTAGCAGCCGTCTTGCGCGCGGCCTTTCTCTTCGCGACTTTCTTTACCGGTTCCGCAGGAGCGGCCTTCTTCGCCGCCGATTTCTTCGCCGATGATTTCTTCGCAGTCTTCTTTTTGGCCGCGGCTTTCTTTGTACTTTTCTTTCGCGAGGATGCCATTTCGTTTTCGATCGCGCCGGGTTATTAACTTTGCAGCAGACGATGTTAGAGCCCGCCGCCGGCGGAGTTCAGGCTCGCCAGGTAACGCTCGTCGGTCAGGGCCCGTTCCCGACTCGTGGCCACCACGGTGATGCCCTTGCGCCGGGCGTCTTCGAGAAACTCCGCGGGGTTCAGTACGAAGGTGTGCGCCGGATCAAAGGCCAGTACCGCGCAGCGCGTCTCTGCCATGATCCCGAGGGTGTGTGCTCCCGTCACGGGAATGTCGAAGCGCCGGTCATGATTCTCCTTCGAAAGTTTGCAGACCACGGCTCCGCCCTTGCGGAAAAGTTCTCCGCCCCGGCGGATGCAACGATCGGTCCCTTCCGCGGCCTCGACGGCGAGAACGGCATGATCGCCCACCACCACCGACTGGCCGATGTCGAGGCGATTGATGGACTGGGCCATCTCCAGGCCGAAGCGCACGTCGGCGATTTGCTTCTTCGAGAGCTTCGCCCCGTAGCGTCCCTCGGGGATGAACAGATGACTGAGATACGTATCCTGCGGGATGATCGTGAAGCCCTCTTTTTCCACCACCCCGGCCAGGAATTCAAAGATCGCGTAATCACTCTGACTGACCATGCGGGCCAGGAGCAGCAGCGTGCGCGCGTCGAAGCGCGGTTTATTATAGAGGATATCCCGCGTGGATTTGCCGAGCAGCAGAATGCGCCGGATGCCGCGGCTGCGAAACGCGGCCAGCGTGGATGAGTAAAACTTCGTGAGGATGATGCGCTCGGTGAGATGCGCCAGGTCCGCCGGCGGCGGATCGTCGGTGAAACACATGGCCCGGATGTCCACTCCGCGACGCAGGGCCTCCCGCATGGCGATCCAGGGCAGTTCTCCCGCGCCGGCAAGGATGCCCACCGGGCCGTCCTCGTCGGCAGCCGGGATCCCGGCCGGTGCGGCCAGGGACTTCGGCAGGGACGCTTTCTTTTTCGCGGAGGAAGCCTGCTTCTTCTTCTGTGCGGCAGACGCCTTTTTTTTCGCCGGGCGCTTCTTCGTCGCACTGCGTTTTTTAGACGCGGCTTTCTTTTTGGATGTCTTGCGTTTCGCCACGAAAGAGCCGCGTTACTCCGAAGACTTCGCGCTGGACGTGCCGGATGTCGGCGAAGAGGAACCGCCGCCGCTTCCGCTTCCGCTTCCGGAAGATTCGCCGCCACCGGAAGAGCCGCCGCTCTTTGACTCACCGCCGGATTTTTTGCGATAGTCCGTCACGTAAAAACCGGAGCCCTTGAATACGATGCCGGCGCCGCCGCCGATGACTCGCTGCACTTTGCCGCCGCATTCCTGACAGACGGTCTGCGGGTCGGCGGACATGGACTCGAACGCGTCGTAACGATGGTCGTTCTCGCATTGGTACGTATAGGTCGGCATGCGACCAAATACGGAAAACGCGGCAACGCAGTCGACTCGAAAACGAACGCCGCGCTCAACCGAGGGCGCTCGCAAACCACTGCAGCAGGGGGCTGAAACCCGCCGGGGCCAGCAGGCCCGTGAGCACCAGGCCGGTCAGGGCCCCGCCCAGGTGGCCCTCGTGGGAAATCCCGTCCCGGGTGTTCCGCGCGATCAAGAAAATCGCAATGATGATGTAGGCCAGGGAAAAGACCGGTCCCGGGATCGGCACGGGGATGAAGAAAAAGATCACCGAGATGCTCGGGTCGATCACCACCGCGGCCAGCACAATGCCGAAGACGCTGCCGCTGGCGCCGAGACAGCGATAGGTCGGATCGTGGCGGCGCAGCGCGAAAACGACGAGGTCGGAGCCGAAGCCCGCAAGCACGTAGATCACAAGAAAGGCTACGGGGCCGACTTCCTCAAGGACGCCGCCGGCGAACGAAAAGAGCGCCAGCATGTTGAACGCCAGGTGCAACCAGCCGGCGTGGGCGAAGTGCGCGAGCAACCAGCCCATGCCGTTTTCTCCGCGGGCCACGGCGTGCGGGATAAACAAAAAACGATCCGCCGCGGGACGTCCACTGACGCCGTCGATTTCGGCGGGGTTGCCGCGCAGCGCCTGGAAACCCCACAGGCTGATGATGACGTTGACGGCAATGACGGCGATAAGAACGATCATACACGCGAGCCTGGCTGTTTGCGCCGATTACGCAAGCTCGAAAACACGGAAACATCATGTCCGACCTTGCCGACATCACCGCCATCGTTCCCGTTTCCGATCGCCCGCAACTCCTGGTAGAAGCCGTGGCTTCGATTTGTGCGGGTACGGTGCTGCCGAAACAGATCATCGTCGTCTACAACGCTCGCGATCATGCGACGCGGGACCGGGATCGCGCGGCGCTGGATGCCTGGCAGCAGGCGCATCATGCAAATCAGAATGATTCGAGGATCGAACACGTAATTTGTGAGATCCCCGGCCCCGCCGCGGCCCGCAATGCCGGCGCGGTGGGAGCGCGCTGTCGTTATCTCGCGTTCCTGGACTCGGACGATCTCTGGACGGAACGCAAGCTGGAACTGCAACTGGAACATCTGGCGCGCCGACCGCATCTGCACGCCTGCCATACGGCGGAACGCTGGATCAAAAACGATCGGTTGTTACAACAGCCGCAACACCTGCGTGCACGTCGCGGCCGCTTTCTCGGGGCCTCGTTTTATCATTGCTTAATTTCATGTTCGTCGATCTTAATGGAGCGGCGCGTCTTTGAAGAACTCGGCGGCTTCGACGAGGCCTTTCGCGTTTGCGAGGATTTCGAGCTGTGGCTGCGCTATCTCGCGCGTCGTCCCATCGGCCTGGCGGAGGCACCGGCCGGCGACGGCGCGTTGACGATCAAACGCTCCGGCGGCTGGCCCCAGGAAAGTTCGCGCTATCACAGCCTGGATGCGCTGCGGATTCGGGCGGTGTTGAAGTTGATGGAACACGATCGCGAACGATTGTCGCAGGCGGAAATCGATGCGGCGCGCGCGGCCTGCGAACGAAAGCTGGGGATCCTTGCGGCCGGCGCGGAAAAATACGACACTCGCACGCGGGTGGATGAGTTGCGGGAACGAGTGGAACGGACGTTTGCGTAACGCTTCCGCCGCGGTCCGACTACGGATTAAACGCGTCCTGCTCGGACTGCATGCGATCGATGACCGTATCGATGTCGATGCCGTAGCGCGAGAAGATCGTGTTCCGCGTGAAGTCGTAACGCACGAGGGAGATGTTGTAGTTGATCGTCGCTTCCATTTGCGCCTGGCGGGCCTGGACCACGGCGTCCAGCGCTTCCTTCACCGAGTTCGCCGTAAAGCGACCCTGCTGGCGATAGCGACGCACCAGGCCGTTGTAAAACGCCCGGGTTTGCGCCAGGGCCTCGCGGGACTTTTCCATGGCGGCGTAGGTAACGCGAATCGTTTCGATGCCCTCGGCGATCTGGTCGCGAATTTCCCGGCGCAGTTGCTCTTCCTGGATCGAAAGCTGGCGCAGACTGATCTTCGCATTGCGCGCATCCACCCGGGCCTCTTCGTTCCAGAGCGGATACTCCACTTTGAATTCGATGCCGTACTCGGGATAACGCCCGCGCGGGACCTCGTTCCACGACGTGCTCGCATGCCGGCCGTAGTCGCGGCTCGAGTAAGTTCCGCCGATCGTGACCGAGGGCAGGAGCTGATTCTCCGCGATCTCGAAGGCCTTGCGCGCGTTTTCCATTTGCAGCTTGATCGACTTGAAGTCCGGTCGTGACTCGTAGGCCGTCTTCAGATCACGATCCTGGTTCAGGTCTTGCGGCAGATCGGTACGCAGCGCGGTGGCGCCGGACAGCGGGAGTTGCGGATCCAGGTTCATAACGCGCAGGAGCGAACGGCGCTTTGAGTTGCGATCCAGTTGCGCGGCGTCCAGACGCGCCTCGGCCTGGGCCAACAACGCGTTGAACTGGTTCACCTCGAACGACTCGGCGGTGCCGATGCGGCGTTTCTGAATCGTTATGCCGCGGATGTTTCGCGTGTTCTTAAAGAGTTCTTCGGCGGTACGCACGTTCTCTTCGGCGATGGATAACTGCCAGTACTCGACCATGGTCTGCACGACCAGACCGGTGAGTTCGTAGACCAGGTCCTGGCGCTGGATGGCCGCTAAGTTGCGATTAATGTCATTTAAGCGGCGCTGACTGTAACCGAAGGCGTTCTTTAAGAGTTCCTGGCGCAACACGAAGGTGAGCGCGCCGGTGTGCAACGGACGCTGGGGCCGCAACGGATCTCCGCCGCCGCCTACCAGGTTTTCGAGAAAGTCGCCCTCGTTGCGGTTGCTGTCGAAGCGCGTGTCCGAGACCTCGGCTTCGAAGTAGGTTCCCGTTTCGAAGAGTTTGCTCAGCTTCGCGTAGATGCGATCCGTGTCTTCAATGTTTCCCTGCGACAGGTAGCCGGGATACTTAAAGCTGCGGGAGTTCTGTCCCTGGTAGCCGCCCTCGAGGACCGGGCTGTACCGGGCCTCGTCTTTTAAAAGCTCGGTGTCGGCTTTCAGGATTTCGAGTTGCTGAATGCGTACGAGATTGTTGTTGTCGAGGACCAGGCGGATGGTCTGTTCCATGGAGAGCGGAAGCGGATTGCCCTCTTCGTCCACGGGCACGGTGCCGTACTGCGGCTGTTCCTCCGCGGCGGGTTCCACGGCCGGGCCGGTCGGTTCCGCTTCTGCCGGCGCTTTTTCACCGCCGGCGTTCTCATCGCTGAAGTACTGGTCGTCGCCGCCGTCTTCCGACTCCTGCCCGGACAACGTCCCGGACACGGAAATGAGCACGACGAAAAACAGAGCGTATGCGGCCAGAGCCAGAAACCGGACGAACCTCATGATGCGTCACTCTCCGACGGAACGTCACAGCTTCCAGTGATTTTAGTACTCTGGTACATGAAAACGAAAGATATGCTGCGAAAATGCTTCCCGCAAAGCAGCTCTGCGATTCGCTGTCTAATAGAGGGTTGGATTCGACCACCGATTTTTTCCTGTGAGATTATTCCAGACCATACCAGCGCTTGCGGTCGCCCCGTTCTTCCTGGGCGCGGCCCTGTCCTGTAGCTCCGGGCCGAAACCCGGCCGGGAAGAGGTACAGGAGGAACCGCTCCCGTCGGTGTCCATGCTCTTGCCCTCGCCCCTGGAAAACGAGGCGCGCTCCGAACAAGAACGCATGCTGCGCCTCTTTTCGGCCCCGGTGCTGAACCTCGGCCTCATCGAAGACGCGGCCGAGACGTACGAGGCAACCTCCCGAAAGCGCATCGCCGAACGCCAGGCAGACCTGGCGGAGCACGTCTGCGGCCTGCCCGGGGAACGCCGGGAACGGGAAATCGAACGGCTGCGCATTCTCCAGCGGCGACAGTACGCGCGCTGGCGCTCGCTCCAGGCTCGCTACGAGGCCAGCCTGCGTTACCAGCTCGAACGGGACGTGGACGAACACAACCCCGCTCAGGTGGCGGAGCTGGATCGCATCCTCCAGGCACGCAAGGCCGTGCAACTGCTGCAGGCGGAACGCCAGAGCCTGGTCGGCCGCGCCTACGATCGATACCTGGCCAATCTTGCCGGTGGACTGGAAAACGGATGCAGCCCGGCCCCGGCGGTCCTGCCCCGGGAGCAGCTCTACCGGCCGTACTACCTGGCCCTGTATCGTTTTCTTTCCCTGATGGCCCCCGGGCAACGTTCCAGGCTGCTTCTGGAATTGCACAAACCCTGAAAACTGCCGATAGATTCGGTATGCGTCCCCGTACTGTTCGCCCCCGCAATGCGCGCATTCTTGTGGGTTTGATTCTCATCGCGGCCATTGCCTTGCTGATCGCCTCCCACGGTTTGCAGGCCGAACGCCTGAGCGCCGGCACGCCGGATGAGCCGGACTTCGGCCGGGTCACCATGATCGGCACGGAGAGCTTCCAGGCGCGGGACGCAAGCCAGGACATTCGCCTGGAAACGATCTCGCACCACGGCGATCCGTCGAATCTGCTCTACCTGGACTTCGACCAACCCGCTCCGCAATTGCTCCGGGACGCCGCCGGTCGCTACCAGATCAAAGAGTCGAGCTACATTCAGAGCCCGGACGTCCGCCACGGCTCCGGCGCGGCCCTGTTCAATCGCCTGGAGAATCGCGTGGTAGTCGCATCACCGGAGGAACTCTGGCCGGGCACCGGCAACTCGGACGATTTCACGATTGAGATGTGGATTCGACCGATTTACTTCTATAGAAAGAACGTCATTTTTCGTAAGATGAGCATGCTCGGTGGAGAACGCCGCGGCCTCGAGATTACCATCGAAGACGATCGCCTGGTCGTGGACGCGCACAAACTCTTCGAGGACGCGGGCGGGCGCCTGCATTCCGTACGGCTGGTTTCGCGTTCCGGGATTCGTACGGGACAGTGGTGGCATGTGAGCCTGACCTTCGAAGCCGCCCGGGGTCGCCTGCGCCTCTACATCAACGGCGAAGAAGAACGCGTGAGCCTGGCAAAGGATGCGAGCGGGGTCTGGCGCCTGCGCTTTCATCCGCTGGACCGCTCGCCGTTTTTGATCGGCGAAAGCTATGCCGGCAGCCTCGACGAATTTCGCATTACGGCCCGGGTCCTCTCTCCCGAGGACGGCGACCTGAAAACCTCGCTGTTTCCGCGTCGTTACGTGAACTTCGAAACCATGCGGGCCCGCCAGAAGATGGGCCAGGTGATTTCCGGGGTCCTGCTGCCGGGCGGCGGTCGGGTGCGGAGCGGACGCGTGCGATTCCTCGGCGAAGAGCCCCCCGGCACGATTTTGAACTTTTACATCCGCTCCTCGACGGAGCCCTTTGCAGCCGATGCCCCCGCCGTAAACCAGCTGGCCTGGCGCCGGGTCGACAGCCGCGGCGATCTCAAGCAGAGCTTCGCCTATTTTCAATGGAAAGCGGAACTCCAGGCCGATCCCGACGGACGCAAGAGTCCGATCCTGCGCGAAGTTCAACTGGACTTCTCTCCCCTGGAAGCGCCGCCGCCGCCGGCAGACCTCCGCCTGGCGGAGGGCACCCTCGGTCGCAATGGCCACCGGCAACTCGTCCTCGAGTGGGACCTGAGCCCGGATACCCGCGTCGAACAGGGCGGCTATTACGTCTACTACGGCCTCCGCCCGGGCGAGTACCTCGGCCGGCTGAAGAGTCGCCGGGCCCCGGACGGCAGCGCCGAAAAGATCCGGGCCCTGGAAGATCCGGCGCGTTTTCCGGTCACCGGAGAAGAGCTCGGCCTGGCATCCGGCCGGGCCGAACGACTCCAGCGGCTCATGCGAAATCGCGTCCGCCTGATTGTGGACAATGACCTCATCCAGCTGAATACGGAGCATGGTCCCGGGGCCCGCCGCCTCCCGTTTCTCCGGGAAAACCGTACCTACTACTTCGCTGTTTCGGCCTACGATGAAGACGGCGTGGAATCCAGGCTCTCGAACGAGATCATCGCCACCATCAAGCCGCCCCTCGATGAATGATTAAAATCGAACAACCGTTCGAAAAAAGTGATTGACGGCGGCGTATTTATAACGATCGTTCGATATACATGCCGAAGATCGTCAACCACCAGGAAGTCCGGGAAGCCATTCTCGCGGACTCCTTCGAATTGTTCGCCCGCCGCGGCTACGCCTCCGTGAGTATGCGGACCATCGCCTCGGAGCTGAAAATCTCCACGGGCACGCTCTATCACTATTTCCCGACGAAAGAGGCCATCTTCCAGGAGATGTTCGGTTTCATCTCCCGGCGGACCGTGGAGGACGCCGTGGTCGAATTGAGCCGGGAACCCGATCCCGGCCGGCGCCTGGAGCTGCTCTTTGCGTACACCCGGCGCCGGGAAGCGCACTTCCAGAACATGCTGTTTTTGATTATGGATTATTACCGGCACCAGAATCCCGAGGACGCCGGCGACTTCATTCAGCAAATCGTCGGCTACTTTCGCCGGATGATCGCCGAGCAGCTCGGCTACGACGATCCGGACCGCGCCGCCGCGACGTTCAGCATGCTCCTCGGGATTCTCATGCACCGGCTCCTGGACCCCGGCATGGGCTTCGAACGTCTGCTGGCGGCGCAGTTCCGGGCCTTCGGCGGAGCCGGGCTGCCGGTGCAGGCTGAGTAATTTTATCTGATTAAGTATTACGAAACATATTCTAAGAGAGTTTTCGCGAACGAGGTTTCCCATGAATACGATCCAACGTCTGCATCCCCTGCTCTATCTGAGCGGCTATCTGTTTCCGCTGGCCACGGCGATCGGCATCTCCGTCGGCGGCTGGTTCTGGTCCTGGTCGGCCATCCTCCTGGCCTACGTCTGCATTCCCGTGATTGAACTGCTGAGCCCGGCGCCCACGGGAAATATCGCCGAGGAAAAACGGCTGAGCCTGGAAGCCCGGCGTATCTACGATTACGTACTGTATCTCGCCGTGCCGATTCAGTTCGGCATCCTGTTTTTCTTTCTCTACGCCGTCTCCCAGGAGTGGTACACGAACGGCGTGGAGCTCGCCGGCTGGGTGGCGAGCACCGGTCTGTGCTGCGGCGCCTTCGGCATCAACGCGGCCCACGAACTCGGCCATCGCCCCAAACGTTTCGAGAAGATTTTTTCCCAGGCGCTGCTCTTAACTTCACTGTACATGCACTTTTTCATTGAGCATAACCGCGGCCACCATCGCCACGTCTCCACACCGATGGACCCCGCCACCTCGCGCCGCGGCGAAATCGTCTACGCCTTCTGGCTTCGTTCGGTAATCGGCGGCTTCGTCTCGGCCTGGAAGATTGAAGCGAAACGCCTGCGCAATCTCGGCCGCAAACCGTACGGCCCCGAGAATCAGATGTGGTTGTTCGTGTTGATTCAAATCGCTTTTGCCGCGGGCATCTTCGCGTTCATGGGTACGGCGGCGGGCCTGGCTTTTGTGGGCGTCGCGGTGATCGGTTTTCTGCTGCTGGAAACGATCAACTACATCGAACACTACGGGCTCATGCGCGAGTTCAACGCCGAACGCAATCGCTACGAAAAAGTTCGACCGCAGCACTCGTGGAATTCGAATCATCCGCTGGGTCGCATCGTGCTTTTTGAACTGCCCCGGCATTCGGACCATCATGCCTTCGCCGAACGCCGCTACCAGGGTCTGCGTCACTTCGACGAAAGCCCGCAGTTGCCGTCCGGTTATCCGGGCATGATGCTCGCGGCGCTGGTGCCGCCGCTGTGGTTCTTTGTCATGCACCGCGAGATGGACAAACTGGAATCCGCGCAACCGACGACGTTAACGGCCGCGGCCTGACGCCGGGGCGGTCCTCCGTCGGAGACGGCCGCCCGCGGATCGTTTTTTCCTGGACACGGCCCCGGCCGGGGGGAACCCTGAGCCTTGCAGTCGCCCGTGTCGCATCGCTCGTATCTTCCGGTCCTGGCCTTCTTCGCTGCGTTGGGCACCGCCGCCGTGTTCGTCACGGGCGGTTACGTTCCCTTTCTCACGCCCTGGGTTCTTTTCATCGATGTGTTGTGCATGGTTGCCCTGGCCGCCGGGGCGGTCTTCCTCTTCGTGCGCAACCGCGCCACGTTCACGGGGGATCGCTTGTTCTTCGCCCTGCTGGCCATCCCCGTTCTCCTGGCGTTGATCGCGCTGGTAAACGGTTCGCTCTTCTGGGCGTTTTTCAAGATCGGCGGCTGGTTCTTGTTGCCCGCGGCGTACGTGTTGCATCGCGCGCGTCCGGAGCTGCTCGATCGTCATCTCGGTCGCACATCCCTGACGGTCCTGGGCTGCATCGTCCTGGCCTTTGTCTTTCCCCGCGCCGGGCATTTGTTCTTTTACGGCCACGACGACTACCTGCTGTTCTTTCCGCGCGCGTTCGAAAACGGCAACGTCTTCGCCTTTCAGATTGTACTGCTGCTTCCGTTTATTCTGGAGTACTCCGCCGGCAACGAACTTACCGACGGCCGCCGACGCAAGCGCGCGCTGACCGCGGCCCTGGTGGCGATCGGCTTTCTCCTGATGGCCTATACATCTTCCGCGATCGGCCTCGCCCTGTATGTCGTCCTCGCCGTGTTTACGCTGGTCCAGGAGCGCATGCACATTTCGCCGATGGTGTTGTTCACCGCCGGCCTGATCGCCGCCGCCTTTGCGCTGGCCCTGGTCGCCGTGGATGTTTTGTACTTCGAAACGTTCACTCACAGCGGCAGCCTGGAAATGCGCCGGCTGATCTACTCCAACTCGGTGCGCGTCACCGGCGAACGCATCTTCAGCGGCCACGGTGCCGGCTCGTTCGCGTCGTTCTGGTTGAACTACACACCGGCCTACATTCGCGGCGAGATGGCTTACGTCGATCTCGTGGAACTCTGCATTCGTTGCAAAGAGCGCGATTGTCTCTGTCATCCCATGGCCCATAACCTGGGCCTCACGCTTTCCGTGGAGTTCGGTATCCTGGCCCTCATTCCCTGGATCGCGGCGATCGTGTTCGCCGTGCGCCGCGCCTCGAACCTCACCCGCGCCGCGTACGCCGTGGCCCCTCTGGTGTGGTCCCTGCTCGACGATCCGCTCTACTTCTGGCCGAACATCGCCCTGTTCGGCGTACTGGTTGCTCGAGCGTTTCCTCCGAGACAAGAGTAGCGATTCGGGCGTACTCGAACGAATCAAACGTTTCCGGTAATTCAAGAGCCGCGGTTCGTAACGTTTACCGTGAGAGACACAAGGTAAGTTGCGCAATAGGTAAGAGGCTGCATTCGACCCGGACGCCGGTTTGCGACTCAGCTATCGGAGCGTTTCTTACGAAGAAGACGCCGTTCCGGTGCGCCTTACCATGTTCCCCGGCATGACCTCCGTTCATCTGCTGGAACCAGCCGTGACCATAAAAGTGTGAATCCAAACTGGCCGCAACTTACACCACGATTCGGGGCGTGCTCGAACGTATGAAAAGTTTCCGGTAGTTCAAGAGCCGCGGTTCGTTGCGTTTAACGTGAGACACACAAGGTAAGTTGCATTATGGGTAAGGGATTGATTTGGCTACGGCGAAGCGGGAGTTGTGGATTTTCGTTTTGTTAAGACAGTCCGCATCGACCCGGACGTCGGTATGCGGCTCAGCTCCCGCAGCGTTGCTTGCGGCGAAGACGCCGGGGACTTATGCTTTCCGCCGATGCGGAAAGCCGGCGGATCAGAACTCTCGCTGAAGCGGGAATTCTGCCGGTGCGCCTTACCACATTCACCTGCACCTTACAGCACAGGCCCGCGGCTCCTTACGCCGGGAGTTTCTGACAGTTCGGACAGATGTGCGTTCCTCGCTGAGCGACTTTGAGTTTCACGATCTTCCGTTTGCAGCGCAGGCACGGGAGACCCTGGCGCTGGAAGACCAGGAGCATGTCAGTGTAACCGCCCTCATAGCCGCCCAGAAACTTGAAGTTCATGAACGAAGTGCCGTTCGCCTGGATCGATTTTTCCAGCACCTCGCGGATAGCGCCGTGCAGCTTCTTAACTTTCGCCGGTGGAATCTTACGCGACGGGGTGAGCGGATGAATGCGGGCCATCCACAAAGACTCGTCCACGTAGATGTTGCCCAGGCCGGCGATGAATTCCTGATCCAGCAACAACGGTTTGATCATGCGGTTGTGTGATTGCAGATTGTGGCGGAGCCAGTCCGGAGTAAAACGCGCGGCGTCCAGGGGCTCCGGACCGTAGCGCTCCGAAAACTTCGCGAAGGCCGCGGCGTCGGCGTAGTAATAGACGCGACCGAAGCGACGCTGATCTTCAAAGACGAGGTGTTTGCGATCGGCATCGTCCAGGTGCAGGACCGCGGAGTAGTGCTTGCGTTCTTGTTTCGGCGGCAGCGCGGGCAGCGGATACAGCTTGCCGGTCATGCGCAAATGAATCAACACGCGGGCGCCGTCGTCCAGCTCCAGGATCAAGAATTTCGCGCGGCGCTGCACCGCCAGGATGCGGCGACCCACAACGGCCTTACGCACGGCGGGCAGCGAGATGTCGTGCAGGGCGCGAGGCCAGTGACGATCGAAACCCGTGATGGTCCGGCCTACGAGAAAGGGACGCAGGGAGCGAGCGACTGTTTCAACTTCCGGGAGTTCGGGCATGATCGCCGAAGTTGCAGTCTGACTACTGTAACTTCCAGAAATATATAGTACCGTCCCAGGCCCCGGCGGCGAGTGTTTTTCCGTCCGGATCAAAGTCCACCGAATGCAACCGGCCGGGCACCGCCCGGCTGCGCAACAACGCACCGTCCGCGAGTCGATAGACCTCGACGCTGGACGTGCCGGCTTCCCGATCCTGCTGAAGCAACGCCAGGCGTTCGCCGTCCGGATGAAAGGCGGCGCGCACCGGCACAGTACTAAAGTTAAACTCAATGACAGTTACCGGGTCGCCGCTACGACTGTCGCGCACCCGGCGCCCGTCGAAGTACCGCGCCCCGTCCCGGGAAAAAACGAACAACGGCTGTTCCTCCGGACGAAACGGATACTCCGTACGATGCAGGAGTTCTCCGCTCTCCACGTCCACGAGCAACATGTAATTGTCGCGCCAGTTCCAGAGGGCCAGGGTATCCAGGTCCGGACTGATTGCGAACGCGCGGACGAAGTCCCGGCGCTCCGCGAACACCGGCAGCTGCATCGTTCGACTCAGCCGACGTTCCACGAGACTCCAGATCCGCACGCGACCGTCCCGATCCACGGCGAGCAGGCGACGTCCCGTACGACTGAAGGCGATCAATTCCAGCGCACCGATGATCTCCCGCTCCGGCGTCAGACGAATGGGCGCGTCGCCGAAGGCCTGGTGCACAATGACGTCTCCGCCGCGGCATTCCCGCCGCCGCGAAACCACGTAGAGGCTGTCCGGACTGAAGCGCACGTCTTGCAGAGCGCAATCGGAAGCGCGCAGCCGGCCGCCGTAACTGCGAGTCGGCGCTCCTGCTTCGGCTTCGGCCGGAACACGCAGGACGTGGGCGCGGCCGGTACTGCCGGCCACCACCCAGCGACCGTCCGGGCTGAAGCTCAGCGATTGCGCGGGGTCCGGCGACCGCAGCGTGAGGGCCGCCTCCCCGCGCGCGGCAAACAGCGAACTGCCGATGCCCACCAGGAGGACGGCCGTGTATGCGAAATGCTTTCTCATCCAACGAATTCCCGCGAGAACGCGGACCTTCTTATTTAAGAAGACTTATAACTTGACATCGGCAGATTTCCGCCGGCCCAATACCGGAAATATATCCCCGGAGTTTCAGCGATGAGCACAGCCGCCTCCGCCGCAGCAGCAGAATCAGGAATTTACACCAGCACTCATAAGGTTCGTTTTGTTACCGCCGCCTCGCTCTTCGACGGCCACGACGCATCCATCAACATCATGCGGCGCATCCTGCAGGCCAGCGGGGCCGAGGTCGTTCACCTGGGGCACAACCGCTCCGTCCGCGAGGTGGTGGACGCCGTCCTCCAGGAAGACGCCCAGGGCGTCGCGATCTCTTCGTACCAGGGCGGGCACGTCGAATACTTCAAGTATCTCCACGATCTGCTGCGCGAAAGCGGTGCCGGCCACGTGAAGATCTACGGCGGCGGCGGCGGGGTCATCGTACCGGAAGAGATTCGCGATCTGGAAGGGCACGGCATTACGAAGATCTTCTCGCCGGAGGACGGCCGGCGCATGGGCCTGCAGGGCATGATCAACAGCATGATGCAGGCCTGCGACTTCGATCCCTGCCCCGCCCTGGAAGGATCGCGCCTCAACGAACTCCCGGATTTTTACAAACTTTCACAGATCATAAGTTACGTCGAGAACCATCGCGACGGCGACGACCTGCCCGCGGCGGCGGAACTGCTGAGCGGCGCAACGAATGCTCCAAACGATAATCAGACGCCGGCAAAAGTCGCCCCGCCGGTCCTCGGCATTACCGGCCCGGGCGGCGCCGGCAAGTCTTCGCTCACCGACGAACTCTGCCTGCGGTTCCTCGAAAACAACGCCGACGCGAAGATCGCCGTGCTCGCCGTGGATCCCACGCGTCGCAAGACCGGCGGCGCATTGCTCGGTGATCGCATCCGCATGAACGCCCCGACGCTGTTTCCCGAGCGCGTCTTTGTACGTTCTCTGGCCACCCGCGGCGCGAACCGCAGCCTTTCGGAAGCCCTGCGTCCCGTCATCGAACTCATCCAGAAGTGCGGCCGCTTTGACTTGATCATCGTGGAAACGTCCGGCACCGGCCAGTCCGACGACGAGGTCATCGGTGTCGCCGATCGTACGCTTTACGTTATGACCGCGGAATTCGGCGCGCCGACCCAGCTCGAAAAAATCGCCATGCTGGACTTCGCCGATCTCGTCGCCATGAACAAAGCCGAGAAACGCGGCGCCGACGACGCCGTGCGCCACGTACAAAAACAGTACCAGCGCAATCACAATCGCTTCGCCGATCCCGTGGACGCCATGCCGGTCTACGCCACCGTGGCCAGTCGTTTCAACGATCCCGGGGTGAACCGACTCTACAACGCCCTGGCAAAGACTCTCTCCGGAGACGCAGTTCGGTTCGCCGCGATTCCGGAAGCGGCCCTCGCCGCCAATTCCTCGGACATCGAAATCATCGCTCCCCAACGCGTGCGTTATCTCTCCGAGATTTCCGAAGCCGTGCGCGGTTATCACAAAGCCGGCGCCGAGAACGTCGACCTCGCCCGGGAACTGGACGCCCTGCAGCGCGCCCGGGCTTCCCTGGAAAAAAGCGGTGCGGCCTCCGCCGCCGTACTCACGGCCCTGGAAGAACAACACGAGTCCGTACGCAAACAACTGGGCCGCAACGATCCGGCGCTTTTGGAATTCCTGGAAGCCTGGCCGCAAACAAAGGCGGCGTTCTCCGGCGACGAGTACGTGTATTCGATCCGCGGCAAAGAACTGCGCCAACCGCTCAAAACGCTAACATTATCCGGGACAAAGTTACCGGTCCTGGCCCTGCCGCCGTACGAATCCCTGGGCGAGCTCGCCCGCTACTACTACAAAGAAAATCTGCCCGGCCGCTTTCCCTTTACGGCCTCGGTTTTTCCGTTTCGTCGCGCCGGGGAAGATCCCACCCGCATGTTCGCCGGCGAAGGCGGACCGGAACGGACCAACGTACGCTTTCATTATCTCGCGGGTTCGGCGCAGCGTCAGGAAAATGAGGCGTTGCCGGCGCGGCTGTCGACGGCCTTCGACAGCGTTACGCTCTACGGCGAAGATCCCGCCCGACGGCCGGACATCTACGGCAAGGTCGGCAATTCCGGCGTGAGTGTCCCGTCCCTCGACGACTGCAAACGATTGTACAGCGGCTTTGATCTGACGGCACCGTCCACCTCGGTATCCATGACGATCAACGGGCCGGCGCCGGTCATTCTGGCATTCTTCTTCAACACCGCCGTGGATCAGCAGATCGAACGGCACCTGCGCGAAACCGGCGGCTACGACGCCGCGCGAACCAAGATCGAAACGTTCTATCGCGAGCGCGGCCTGGAACCGCCGGCCTATCGCCGCGATCTCCCGACCGGCCACGACGGCAACGGTGTGAATCTACTCGGTCTGTCCGGCGACCGTCTGGTGGATGCGGAAACCTACGAACGCATCAAGACGGAAACCCTGGCGAAGGTCCGCGGTACGGTGCAGGCGGACATCTTAAAAGAAGACCAGGCCCAGAACACCTGCATCTTCTCCACGGCCTTCGCCCTGCGCATGATGGGCGACATCCAGGAGTTCTTTGTCACGAATCAAATTCGTAACTTTTACTCCGTAAGTATTAGCGGCTATCACATTGCCGAGGCCGGGGCCAATCCCATCAGCCAGCTCGCCTTTACCCTGGCCAACGGCTTCACCTACGTCGAATACTACGTCAAGCGCGGCCTGGACGTAAACGCCTTCGCCCCGAACCTCTCGTTCTTTTTCTCGAACGGTCTGGACGCCGAGTACAGCGTCATCGGCCGGGTGGCCCGGCGCGTCTGGGCCATCGCCATGCAACGTCTCTACGCCGCCGACGAGCGTTCGCAGAAGTTGAAGTATCACATCCAGACGAGCGGCCGTTCGTTGCACGCGCGCGAGATCGACTTCAACGACATTCGCACCACGCTCCAGGCACTCTATGCGCTCTACGACAACTGCAACAGTCTGCACACGAACGCCTACGACGAAGCCATCACCACCCCCACGGAAGATAGCGTGCGCCGTGCCGTGGCCATTCAGTTGATCATTAATAAGGAACTGGGCCTCAACAAGAATCACAACCCCGTGCAGGGCGCCTATATCGTGGAAGAACTCACGGACCTCGTCGAAGAAGCCGTGCTCGCGGAGTTCGATCGCCTCACCGAACGCGGCGGGGTGCCCGGCGCCATGGAAACGATGTACCAACGCGGCAAGATCCAGGAGGAGTCCCTGCACTACGAACACCTGAAGCACAGCGGCGAACTGCCGGTCATCGGCGTGAATACGTTTTTGAATCCGCGCGCCGAAGACCAACCGGAGACGGAACTCATGCGTTCCTCCGAGGACGAAAAGGAAAGTCAGATTGCCGGCGTAACCGAATTTCAGCGTGCCTTTGCGGACGAGTCCCCGGCGGCGTTGGCCAAACTCAAAAACGTGGCCCTTGCCGGCGGCAACATCTTTGAGGAACTTATGGACACCGTAAAGGTCGCAACGCTCGGACAAATCAGCGCGGCATTGTACGGCGTGGGCGGAAGCTACCGGCGGAATATGTAGGCACGTCGGTTCACGACTCAACTATCGTTGCGTATCTTCCGGCGAAGACGCCGTTCCGTTGCGCCGTATCACATCCCCCGGCATGACCTCCGTTCATCTGCTGGAACCAGCCGTACCCATACAAGGCTTAATGCACACTGGCCGCCACTTACACCACGATTCGGAGCGTCTACGAACTACCGAAAAATTTTTGGTAATTCAAGAGCTGCGGTTCGCTGCGCTTGCCGTGAGACGCGCAAGGTAAGTTGCGCAATGGTGAAGGGCTTGATTTGGCTACAGCTGAGCGGGAGTTGTGGATTTTCGTTTTGCTAAGTTAGTCCGCCTCGACCCGGACGTCGGTTTGCGACTCAGCTACTGTAGCGGTTCTTACGACGAAGACGCCGTTCCGGTGCGCCTTACCACATTCCCCGGCATGACCTCCGTTCATCTGCTGGAACCAGCCGTGCCCATAAAAATATTAATCCAAACTGGCCGCAACTTACTTCAAGATTCGGGGCGTGCTCGAACGAATCAAACGTTTCCGGTAGTTCAAGAGCCGCGATTCGTTGCGTTTGCCGTGAGACGCGCAAGGTAAGTCGCGCAATGGTGAAGGGCTTGATTTGGCTACAGCTGAGCGGGAGTTGTGGATTTTCGTTTTGCTAAGTTAGTCCGCCTCGACCCGGACGTCGGTTTGTGACTCAGCTACTGTAGCGGTTCTTACGACGAAGACGCCGTTCCGGTGCGCCTTACCACATCCCCCGGCATGACCTCCGTGGTCGCCTGGAACCAGCTGTACCAATAAAAGTCTTAATCCAAACTGGCCGCAACTTACATCACGATTCGGGGCGTGCTCGAACGAATCAAACGTTTCCGGTAGTTCAAGAGCCGCGATTCGTTACGTTGGCCGTGAATAACAGAAAGTAAGCCTTAAAAAGGCTGAGGGAATTTTTTGGCTACGGCTCTTCGGAGTTGTGGAGTTTCGTCTTGTTAAGAATGCTGCGTTCGACCCGGACGTCGGGTTGCGACTCAGCTTCGTGCGTCGAACAGACGACCGGATTCCTGGTCGCTCGGAGCGGCACCGCGTACCGGAAGCAGCATTTGCAGATCTTCGAGGCTCATGACGAGCTCCAGGCGTTCTTCGAGGGGTACTTCACTGGGACGCAGCACGAGCTTCTGCCGTTCTTCCAGGCTGAGGCCCTGGCGTTCGGCAATCGCTTCCGCGCCCTGCTCCGGTGGTGTCTCCGCGACACGCTCGGTGGCGCTGGCGTTGCGGCGCAACAGACCCACTTCCAGATCGATTTCGCGCGTGTCGGCCCGCTGCTGTTCCTGAGCAGGAGCAGCTTCCGTAGCTCGTCCACCCGCCTGGAGATGCGCCGGGGGGGTGTGCGAGATGTTTGTGATTCCGTTCACAGCCATCGTTGCCGTCATAGTGAAACCTCCGTGTTTCCGGTACGTACTTCGGAGGTCCCCACAGGAACTTAATCAAAAAATCCTTGATAACGCAAGGAAAAAGCGGAATTTCGCCGAACCTCCCCTGTCCTGCGACGCGCTGTCCAATCTTTATGCATAAACCATTTACAATCCTCTCCGTCCCGCTTCTGGCCATCTTCGTGGCCATCTTCCTGACCGGCCGCCCGCTGGAGGCCCAGACGGCCGGGGAATTCGACGACTTCAATGAATTCGACGAGGACGGTGGCTGGGCCGACAACTGGCTGGACGGTTTCAGCATGCACGGCCGGGTCCAGATTCTGCCGGTCTACCAGGGGAACTACGACTTCGCCAGAGATACGGACGACCACGACGAGTTCGTCGTTCAGAAGACGCAGTTGGGCTTCGAAAAACGATTCAACGGTCCGTTCGTAGCCCGGGTTACGGCGCAGGACTCACGGCTCTGGGGTGGCGAACCGGGGTCGGACTCCGGCCTCGGCAACGCCAACGACAATACCAACGAGTCCTTCGACATGCGTGAGGGTTACCTCGGCATGGAAAAGGCCGGCGGCTGGTTCAGCACACGGCTCGGCCGGCAAATCCTGGCCTTCGGCGACAACCGCCTGGTTGGTCGAGCGGATTGGGGGCCCTCGGGACGCAGCTTCGACGCGGCCCGCTTCGACGTGGATGCCGGCCTCTACACCGGCACGTTGTTCGGAGCCGTCCTCGCCGAAGAGGACGACGGCCTGCAGGGCAACAGCACAGACGTGGGCCGGGGTAACTCATCCGATTTTTCGTTCACCTGCAACAGCGCCGGAACCAGTTGCCAGATCACGAGCGGCACGCCCAATGAACTGGACGACGCCTACCTCGTCGGCTTCTACAATACGTTTCGCATCAGTGAGCACCTGCACGCCGACGCCTACTACTTCGGCCGCTACAAGAAGTACATCCAGAGCAGTACGCCCATCCTGAATCTTCCCGAGGCCACCGTCACCACCGAAGACCGGGACCGCCAGCGGGACAACCTGCATACCGTGGGCGCGCGATTCACCAACACCACCGCCGGCAAACGCAAGGCCGTCATTCCCTTCGACTGGACCGTGGAGTACGCCTACCAGACAGGCATCACCGGCAATCGCGTCGATGCATCCTGGGACTGGCTCGGCGTCACCATCCCCCGCGTGGACGCGAACGGCATTCCGGAGTTCGACGCGAACGGCAACCTGGTCACGGAAAAACTCTACAAAGAAAAGGAACGCTACGAAAGCCACGCCGCCGCGGCCGACGCCGGCTACACCCTCTTCGATACCGTGCGCATCGGCGGCGAGTACGTCTTTGCCAGCGGCGATAAGGACCGCACCGACGGCACTGATTCCACTTTCGATCCGCTGTTTCCGTCGAACCACGGCCATCGCGGTCAGGCGGATCTGCAGGGCTGGCGCAACGTGGTCGGCCACTCGCTGAACCTTACGTTCAGCTTCGGCGAATGGGGCAAACTTAAGTTATCATACTGGGAGTTCGACAAGCATCGCTATCAGGACGGCTGGTACTCCAACAGCGGGAGCGCTCGCTCTTACACCACCGAGTCCGAGGCTAACGCACGCTACGGTGACGTTACCGACGCAAGCGGCACCACCTCGCTGGCAGCATCGAAATTGCGTTCACATCTCTTCCGCGAGTACGATCTACACTACGAAATCACCTACGCCGACATCTTCTTCGAAGTCGGCTACAGCCTCATCCACGCCGGAGATTCCGTCGCCGCCGTTCGCGATGATGAATTCTCATTACCCGGCGCGCGTCGGCCGAACTTCGACCCACGCGCGGATCGAATGTTCATGATGTTCGTATACAAATTTTGACACAGCCGAAACCGGCGAGGACCTTCTCTGCCCGGGAAGGGTTTGGAAAAAACCACCCGAATTCAAAATTCGACTTTTACAATAAACCTTTCCCTGCATTCTAGCGTTCTCCCGCCATGAACGCTCCCGCCGGTTACGATCTGGCTGAAAAGCTCTACGAAAGCGCCGCGACCCTCGTCTATCGAGCACGGCGCCGGGCGGACGAACATCCGGTCATCCTCAAGATGCTCCACGGAGAAGTCTCCGATGATCGCCGCCTGCGTCGTTTCCGCCGCGAATTCGAATTAACCCGGCGGCTCGCCGAGGCCCCGGGCATCATCGAGGTCCACGACTTTGCCCTGGATGCCGGCGGCCGCGGCGGCATGCTTGTACTGGAGGACGTCGGCGGCCAGTCCCTGGCGGCGCATCTCAAGCAGCGTCAGTCCAATCGCATAGAAAATATTGAAGAATTCCTGGCCATCGCCATTCATCTGGCCCGCGCTCTGGAAGCGATCCACGGTGCCCGCCTGGTACACCGCGACATTAATCCGGCCAACATCGTCTGGAATCCCGAGCACAAACTGCTGCGTATCATCGACTTCGGCATTGCCGAAGAACTCACGGCCTCACCTTTGCGAGAATCTCCCGGTCCGGTGCCGCCGACGACCCTGGAAGGCACCCTCGCGTTCATCAGCCCGGAACAAACCGGACGCATCAATCGACCGGTGGACCATCGCTCGGATCTGTACTCCGCGGGCGCGACGCTGTATCGCCTGCTTTGCGGACGCAACCTCTTCGACGCCCGGGATCCCATGGAAATGGTACACGCCCATCTGGCCAAAGAACCGGTGCCGCTCCAGGAAATCCGCCCGGATGTGCCGGCCTCGGTGGTGGAGGTCGTCCGGCTCCTGTTGGCCCGGGACCCGGAAGAGCGCTACCGCAGTGCCCGCGGCCTGCATCTGGACCTGTGCGAAATCCACGGCCATCTGGAACCCGAGAGCGGGCGCATCCTTCTCGAAAGCTTTCGGCCGGGACGGGACGACATGGCGCCGACCTTCGAACTGCCGCGCAAACTCTACGGACGCGACGAAGAACGGCGGCGCCTGCTGGCGGCCTTCGCCCGGGCCAGTACCGGTCGCGCGGAATTGTTGCTGGTTCGGGGAGACGCGGGCTCGGGCAAGTCCGCCCTGGTGCGGGAAATCCACCGTCCCATTACCGAGAAGCACGGCTACTTCGCCGCGGGTAAGTTCGATCCGGAAACCCGTAACGTGCCTTACTCGGCGCTACGCGATGCTCTGCACGCGCTCATCTCGCAGTTGCTTACGGAACACAAGGACAGCCTCGCGGTGTGGAAGCACAGCCTGCTCGCCGCCCTCGGTTCCCACGTTTCCACTCTCGTCGAAGTGCTGCCGCGGGCCGCACTCATTTTTGGTGAGAGTCTGCCCGAACCGGCCCCGCCCTCCGGCGACAACCGGCGGCGCCTCAGCCGGGCGTTCCAGGCTTTCCTCAACACCTTTGCCACCCGCCGGCAACCCCTGGCCCTCTTCCTCGATGACCTCCAGTGGGCCGACAGCGCCAGCTTAGAGTTACTTGAGGAGTTCTTAGCAGATCCGCGCTCGAATCATGTCCTGGTCATCGGCGCCTGCCGTGATTCCGGTGACGAGACCTCCGCGGACGAGTCGCCGCGACGGCTGCGGGAACGATTCCAGGCCGAAGAAATCGTACTGACCCCCCTCGGCGAACAGCACATCGCCGCCATGCTCGCCGATGCCTGCGATCTTCCGGCGGAGGAAACCCTGTCGCTCGCAAAGCTCTGTTTTGAAAAGACCCGCGGCAATCCGTTCTTTCTGAATCAATTCCTCGGGGAAGCCCAGGAGTTCTTTTACTTTGAAAAAAACGCGGACCGCGGGCGCTGGTACTGGGATGCCGCGGCGATCGCGCACCTCGACGCCACTGCCAACGCGGTGCGTTTCTTAACCGCGCGGTTATCGAACCTTTCCCCGGGCACACGCCAGTTCCTGGAGTTCGCCGCCTGCCTGGGAGACCACTTCGATCTGCGCACGCTGGAAATCATTGCGCCGGCGCTGCCGTATGAATGGCTCAAGGGACTCTGGGACGCCGTGCGCATGGGCTTCGTGGTCCCCCTGGATGATGAATACAAGTACATCAACCCGACGACCGGACAACCCGGCGATGCGAACCCCGGCTTTCGTTTTCTGCACGATCAGGTACGCGAAGCGGTCCTCTCTCTCATCGATCAACGGCGACGCTGTGAGATTCATCTGGAGATCGGCATTCATCTGCGAGACGGCGCCGGTGATGTCGACTACCA
Organism: Leptonemataceae bacterium; assembly: GCA_965227295.1. GTDB lineage: Bacteria > Spirochaetota > Leptospiria > Leptospirales > Leptonemataceae > JANSYA01. The sequence continues at coordinate 4,707,106 of OZ245742.1, forward strand.
GCGCTACCTGTTCGAAATCGTAGAGCACCTGAACGCCGGCTCACCGCTGATGGATCGCCCCCGAGAACGCACCGAGCTGGCACGCTGGAATTTACGCGCCGGACGCCGGGCCAGGACGGCGGCGGCTTTTCGCGCGGCCTACTCTTACTTTCGTTTCGGTTTATTACAATGCGATCCCGGTCCGGACAGTGATCCGGATCTCACCCTGGCGCTGCAGCGCGAGGCCGCGGAGACGGCCCACCTCTGCGGCGAAACCGAGGCCAGGGATCGCCTGGTCGCGGCGGGCATTAAACTCTCGCGTTCCTTCCTGGAAGAGGTGTCGTTCCGCGAGATCGAGATCCAGGCCTTCGTCGCGAACAATCAGCTCCAGGAGGCCATCGCCGTCGCCCTGCCGGTGTTACGTAAGTTGGGGGCACACGTTCCTTCGGACGGTCGTCGCACGCCGGGCAAGGCGACGCTCTTATATCATCTGCTACGTCTGCGCATGAACCTGGGCGTGCACTATCGCCGTCCCGGCCTGCTCGCCGCACTGCGGCCCATGACCGAACCACGCTATCGAGCGGCCCTGCGCATTCTCACGCGAGTCGGCGTCGCGGCCTACTACTCGGCCCCGGAGCTGTTTCTGCTGATTTGTTTCGAGATGACCAGGCTCTCCGTTCGCTACGGGAACGCCCCCGAGTCCTGCCCGGCTTACGCCGCCTGCGGTTCGGTGATCTGCGCGGCCCTGGGAGACGTGAAGACCGGCTACGAATTCGGACGGGTCGCCCTGGAGCTTGCGCATCGTCCGGAAAACGCCGCGTTTCGGTCGATTACGGCCACGATCTTCCACGGCTTGATCCGCCACTGGCGAGACGATCTGGCCAGCACCCTGCCCGGCCTGCAACGCGCGCACGCGGACGGCATCGAGTACGGGGACCTGGTCCACGCGAGCACCGCCGCAAGCGCCTTTTCATTCTACGAATTTCTGGCCGGACAGAACGTGCGGCGCAGCGAAGAAACCGCGCGAAGCTATCTTCCGGACATCGAGAACTTCGGCATGGACACGATGACCCTCCATCATCGTCTGCTGCACCAGTTCTTGCGATGTCTGGCCGGCGAAAGCGACGATCCCCTCTCGCTGGATGGTGATGATTTACGGGAAGCGGTCATCCTCCAGGAGTTTGATGCCACTGCGAATACCACGGGGCGGGCGCTGCTCTACGTTTACAAACTGATGCTGGCCGCAATCTTGAGTGAGGTCGACGCCGGCATCGACGCCGCGGACCGCGCCGAAGAATATGTAGCCGGGCTCACCGCGTACGCCGCCGAGGGCGTCTTTCATTTCTACGCCGCGCTCATCCGCATCATCGCCCTGCGGCGCGGCTATTCCCGGCGCGGCCTGGACCGGCGCATTCGCGGACATGTGCGCAAGCTGCAATTTCGTGCGCACCATGCACCCACGGACTTCAAGCACCGGCTGGACCTGGTGCGGGCGGAACTGGAACGATCGAAGGGACGTTACGAACGCTCTACGGATCTCTTTGACGCGGCGGCCCGCAGTGCCCGGGAGGCCGATCGCCCGCTGGACCTGGCCCTGATCTACGAACGCGCGGCGGATCTGCATCGTTCCCTGGGGCGCACGCTCATTGCCGAAACGTATCTTCGTTCGGCCTACTTTACGTATCGCGCCTGTGGAGCCGATGCGAAGGTCCGCGCCCTGGAATCCCGCTATGCGCCGATCCTGCCGGCCGCCGCGACCCTGGAAAATCGTCGCGGCAGACCGGGGGAACACGAGACGGAAACTCGCAGCAGCGAAGAGACCCGCACCCTGGATCTGCGCAGTGTCATTAAATCTTCCCAGGCAATCGCGGAACAAATCTCGCTAACTCCTCTTTTAGAAAAGTTAGTCCGTATCCTCATTGAAAATGCCGGGGCACGGCGCGGGCTGCTGTTTCTGGAACGCGAAAATCGTCTCGTGCTCTCCGCCGAGGGCACGGCCCAGAGTTCCGAAGTCCGCATCCCGGGCTTTGAACGCGAGACCGCTCCGGAAGAAGTCGGCGAAGACACCGACGCCAGGGATACGGCCGGCGCCCCCCGATCGTTGCTGAACTACGTGCTGCGCTCCCGGGAGGCCGTGGTCCTGGACGATGCCGCCGAAGATCCGCGCTTCCAGAACGATCCTTACGTTCGTCTGCGCCTGCCGCGCTCGGTGCTCTGCATGCCGGTGCTGCATCGCGGCAACGCGCTGGGCGTACTCTATCTCGAAAACGATCTCATTTCCGGCGCCTTCACCCCGGAACGGCTGGAGACCCTGAACCTGTTGTCCTCCCAGGCCGCCGTCTCGTTACAAAACGCCGTTTTGTACGACGGCATGGAACGAGAAATCGAGCGCCGCACGGTGGATCTTAACCGCGCACTGGAAGAACTTAAGTTCCGCGAGGACCTCTATCTCTTCGAACTAGACGTGGCCGGCGACATTCAGCATACGTTGCTGCCGCAGATTCCGTACGAGTTCGCCCCGGTCTCCTCCCGGCCCCTGCGCATCGAAGCCTACTTTCGCCCCATGGCCGGCGTGGGCGGAGACTTCTACGACATCATTCCCATGAACGCCGGGAAACGCCTGGCCCTGCTCCTGGCCGACGCCTCCGGACACGGTGTACCGGCGGCGCTGTTCACGACCATGGTGAAAGTAAACTTCGCCGATGCCGTCCGCCGCCGCGAGTCGCCCCTGGAAATCCTCAGCTACATGAACGACAGTCTTACGGGGACCATCGCCAGCTATCATTACTTAACCGCGGTTTGTCTGATCTTTGCGGACGACGGTAGTTTCACCTACTCCAGCGCCGGCCATCCCCGCGGACTCATCCATCGTTCCGGAGACGCAAGCATCGACGTCATGGAAACTTCGGGCATGATCCTGGGAGTGTTCGGGGAGGCCAGCCTCACCTATGAGAACCATCCCGAACGGCTGAATCCGGGCGACCGCCTGTTGGTCTATACGGACGGGATGACCGAGGCCGTGGACGTGGCCGGGCGAGTCTTCGGTGATGAACGCGTCAAAGAACTTCTGGAGGACTCCGCACATCTGCCACTTGACGAAGCCCGGAAATCCATCGAGGAAAACTGGTGCGCCTTCGTGGGCAACGCCAAGGTCCAGGACGACGTTACTTTTCTGTTAATCGAATATCGCTGAACATTAGCAGATCAAAGGCCGTGCTCGCGTTCGAAGTAGGTCAGGACCGCGGCCCAGTCCGTAAACGGCTCGCGGCCGAATACCAGGAGCCGGCCTTCGAAGTTTTCCTGGCCCTTGCCGCGTTCGTAGTCGTCGATCAAAAAGTCACCCTTGCAGAGTCCCTTGTTCGGACTGATGATCAGCCGCTCCAACATTTCGACGCCGAGGTGCTCTTCCACCCAATCACGTTTTTCAAGGTAGCACAGGGGATTCGGGATCGACGGCGCGGTGAGGATCCAGACCTGAAAAAGATCGGAGGCACGCAGGCGTTGCATTGCCGCCAGGGCACCGGGCATGGGCTCCAGGTTTCGAAAGAAACCGTACTGACTCTGAGGATACGCAATCTCCGGTTCCAGCTCCAGACGCTCCCGATGCCGCTTCGAAAAGTTGCACAGTACGTCGTCCATATCGACGTAGAGTATCTTACGGTCAGCGTCCTGCATTATAACACAAACAATCAAAATCCGCCGGCTCAGTCCACGGCGGGCAGCAGTTCCCGGGCCTGCACAAGCAAACGACCGTCACCGGATTCGACGCCCACGGTAAACTCACCGTAGACTGCCACCGTCGCATCCTCGCTTAAATCTTGCGCGAAAGATCCCGGTCCTTCGCGGGGAAAGAGATACAGCACGTCCACGGAAGCCTCGGATCCGGTGTTCAGCCGAAAACGCAGCCCGCCCTCGGCCCGGCGCAAATCTTTTACGGAGCCGCGCCAGAAGACCGTCGCCCCGCGATACAACAAGGGCTCTCCCAGAATCGATGCCATATCCACCGGATCACGAAAATCCGCGCGGGGAACGCGAGGAATCGAATCGCGCAACAACAGTGCGCGTTCTTTGATTTCAAAACCCGCATTGGAGAACTCCAACTTGCCGAGCAGATAGCGCGCCTGGTTGATTTTCCCTTCGCCGATGCGTTCGCGAGCGCTGCGATAATCGACCAGGGCGGCGTCCCGATCCGCATACGTAAAACGCGGATCTTCATCGCCGAACTGCGCCGGGGACACCACGGTTCCGGACGACGGCGGCTGCGGTAAATCTTCCAGCAAAGATTTGTAAGGGTCCGGCCGAAAGAAGTTAGCGATGGGCTCCACCGCGAGCGCCCCACCGATACTCAGGCCCGCCAGCAGGACAATGCCGAATACCACCGGGCGAAAGATGTCCCGTTGAGCGCCGGCATCGCCGCGCGATTTCTTCCGTGTAGACTTTGTAGACTTGTCCGGGCGCGCGCCGGCCACGCCCTCCACCGGTTCCAGGGGAACGTAGCGCAAAAAAGCGCGGTGCTCTTCCAGTTCACGTTCGATCACGTGATCGCCCTTCTTGAGTTTCGCAATGAGACCGTCGGCGAAGGTCTCGCCCGGGTCGGCCTGCACGATGCGCGTCCAGAGCAGCAGCGCGTTTTCGTAGCGGCGCCGATGCAGTTCCAGGTAGGCGGCCAGGTAGAGATGATCGGCGCGGTACATCGTCGCGCGACCGTGGGCTTCCACCCATTCTTCGGATTGATGGATGTGACCGAGGCCGAAAAGCGCGCATGCCCCAGCATACAACACCCACTCCGGCGTACGTTCGCCCTGGCGCTCCCGCGCGTCACGACACGCTGCGAACGCCTGTTCGTAGCGCCCCTCAAACAGGGCCGTGCGAATGTTGGATTGTTCAGTCACGATTTAGAGAAATAGTCAGCCGAACCGCTCTCGTTGTTCATCCCAGGCGCGACGGAATTCTTCCGGCGCCACTTCCATACCGAAACGGGCTTCGCCGGGGCCGGCCAGAAGCACGTATCGGGGCACGCCGCGCACGGCTTTTTTATCGAAGCGCATGTGTTCGAGAATTTGCTGCGCGCTGAAGTTCGCCGTATCCCGGGGCATCTTCAATCGATCCATTAACTTCAGATAACGTTCGATTACGTCCGGGGCCAGGCCGCAAACATTGCGCGAGAGCAGCAACGCTGTTACCAGACCGCGCGACACCGCCTCACCGTGAGAGAAGCGCGCGTACTGCGTCAGGGATTCCAACGCATGGGCCGTGGTGTGGCCGAGGTTCAGGATCGCCCGCAGTCCGCCTTCGCGTTCGTCCTGGCGGACCACCTCGGCCTTAAAACCCGCCGAGTCCAGGACCGCCGATCGCAAGGCATCGGAGGACGGATCACGCAGATCGTCGGCGTTTTGTTCTAAGTCCGCCGTAATGCGTCCGGAAGCTTCGAGGCAACCGTGTTTGATCATCTCCGCCAGGCCGCACACCCATTCGCGCTCGGGCAGCGTGCGCAGGAGCTCCGTGTTAAAGTACACAAAGCGCGGTTGATAAAAAGCGCCGACCATGTTCTTACCGCGATCCACGTTGACGGCGGTTTTGCCGCCGACACTGGAGTCCACCGCCGCAAGCAGCGTCGTGGGAATTTGAACGAACGAGACGCCGCGCAATAGCGTCGCCGCTACAAAACCCGTAAAGTCGCCGACCACACCACCGCCGAGAGCAATCAAACACGACTTGCGATCCGCATCCGCTTCGATCAGACGATTGTAGATCGGCGCCAGATTGTCGATGTGCTTCGCGGATTCGCCCTGGCGAATGCGCAGGACCCGGCGCTCCGCTTCGCCGTCAAACAAATCGCCGGCGGCTTTTAAGAACGGCGCGATCACCGTATCGTCGAGACCCTCCTGAGAAATCACAAACAGACGTGACGCTCCCAGGTTCTCGAACAGGAGCTCTTCGCGGAGGCGTGCAAAGCCGCGCTCTACAAAGACCTGGTAGGCCGGAGAACTCGACGGCCGCACTTCCAACGGCGACGGAGCGGAGGATGATAGTACAGTTCCCATGAGTGCTTCGGTCAGCCGGAGGCGTTCTCCTTTTTCTGCATGCGTTCGAGGGCGTCCGTCGCGGCGGCCTGCTCGGCCCGCTTGCGGGAACGCCCCGTACCCCGGCCGGTCTCTTTGCCGCCCACCAGGACGCGGCACTCGAATACCCGGCGATGGTCCGGCCCCGATTCGGATACAAGTTCGTAGACCGGCCGCCTGTGAATTCGTTTTTGCACGAGCTCTTGCAGGCGCGACTTCGCGTCCCGGGCGTCCCGGGGATCGTCGAAAGCATCCATGAGCGGCTGAAACCGGCCCAGAATAAACTTGCGCGCGCCGTTCAGGCCGCGGTCCAGATAGACCGCGCCGATCAACGCCTCCAGGCCGTCCGCGAGATTCGAGGACCGCTCGGCCCCGCCGCTGGAAGCCTCGCCGCGTCCCATGCGCAGGACCTGCCCCAGACCCAGGTCCGCGCCGATGGGCGCCAGGGCCTGCTCGGACACCACACTGGACTTGATGCGCGCCAGTTGCCCCTCCGGATAGTCCGGGTGAGACGCGTATAAGTACTCGTTGATGACAAGGCCGAGGACGGAATCCCCCAGATACTCCAGGCGCTGGTTGTCCTCGATTTTAGGGCGTCCGGCCCCGCCCTCGTTCCGGAAAGAACTGTGGGTCAGTGCCTGATCGAGCAGGTCCAGATTCCGGAAGTGCACGCCGATTTGCTTCGCAAATTGAAGCAGACGTTTTTTCCGCGGAGCGTCGAGCCGCGAGGATGTACCAAAACGAAACCGCACTCAGCTATAGAAGGAAAGCGAACCGTAGAGAGAAAGGAAAATACAGGTGGGGAGACAAGAACGGGAAAAGGAATGACCGGCCGGCAAAGCCGGCCGGTACAAAAAGGAATTAGATCAGGAAGAATGCTCGTCGATGTACTTGGATACGTCACCAACGGTCTGGATCTTCTCTGCATCTTCGTCAGAAATTTCGATGCCAAACTCTTCTTCCAGAGCCATTACGAGCTCTACGGTGTCGAGCGAGTCAGCTCCGAGGTCATCGATGAAGTGAGCTTCCGGAGTAACTTCGGACTCGTCTACGCCAAGCTGTTCAACGATGATTGCTTTGATCTTTTCAAAATCAGCCATATCAGTTCTCCCTAGTAACTGAGGTACGAATATTTTTGTCGTCGATCACCGACGACTGGCGCAACGTACGAAACGGCTTTTCCCGTGCAAGAGGAAAAAAGAAAAAAAATTTTTTCGGTCTGAAATTTTTTTATCATACAACTTTCACAAATACGCCCGTTTTCTCCGGTTTTTTCAGGCTTTCTGGCTCGTTTTTTGACTGCCCGCCCGCCTGGAACCGTTAAAAACAACAGTGGTTTTTCACCCCGCCGGACACGCGCCGGGAGCGTTACAGTTCCAATGACACCGGTACCGACATATAATCAGGCCCGCCCGCAATGCTTCGTGAGCACATCAAATTCAAGAACGCGTACAGCCTCGTACTGCGGCCGCAGCTTCACAACCTGATCGGCAACGGCCACGGCCCGCGCTACTTTGAGAAGCAGGTCAGCTTGTGGAAAGACCGGGGATTAAAGACGCTCTTTCTCCTCACGCCGCCCCCGTCCCCCGCCAACGAAACGCTCCAGGGCCTGTCGAAGACCTGTGAAGCGTCCGGGCTCCGACTGGAGTATCTGGACCCGGAAGCAATCCAGGCAGCCGCAACCGGCAATGACTTTGTCCCGATTCAGGCAGCGAGCCGCAGACTGGAGGATGCCCTGCGCCGCGGCCACGTGCTGCTCCTCTGCGGAGAGCCTCGGGATGGTCCCGGCCCGCCCGTGGAGACCGTGCTTTTGCTGATTTTGCTCGGAATGCGCGCGTTTCGCCGTCTATCCGTGGACCGGACGGTCCGATATATATTGAACCGGGAGCCGGATGCGGACGTCGATTCTGCTATAAGTAGGTATAAACAATTCCTTGACCAGGGTTTCGAAGGATCACAAAATCCCCCGGTAGAGGAATCTTCACCCACACTGCTGCCGGCGGCCGGGAAAACCGAGGGCCAGGCCCGGACAGCCACCAGGCCCCAGGAAGAGAGTGTAATGAATACAGCGCAGGACCAGAGCGCCGAAGAAAACATGCCCGCTGCCGGCCCCGGGTCGACCGACGCGGCCCCGGCGGGCGACGGCCAGGAACAGGCTCAGACGGAATTTCAGGGATCTCGATTCACCATCAAGGTCAAGATGCTCACCATCATCTCGGCGGTGATGGTGAGCGCCCTGGGCGTGATGATCTTTCTCGCGTCGTCTTACTTCCGGCAGACCGCCGAGGATCAGGTCAACGCGAACAACTTCAATCTGGCCAACGTGATCGGCTCCCGCATGGAGTCCGAACTCAACTCCATGCGCTACAAGGCCAACCTCCTCGCGCTGACGGTGGACCAGAGCATCGGCAGCCCGGAACAGCGCGATCTCTTCGTGCGTCTCTTCTTCGAGGATAACCCGGACTTCCTCATGCTGCTGGTCGCGGATCGCGCCGGGGACGGCATGCGCGTGCGACGGCAGTTGTTCAACGATACCTACCTGACCGCCAGCGACGAACTGGATCGCACGAAGCTACTGAACGTGCACGGTTCTAATTCGCAGGCCTTCATGAAATCCTTCAACGGTGCCTTCGTCGTACACAACGCTTCCGTGGATGTGCCGATCATTGCCATCAGCCAGCCGCTCGGTGCGTCCATCATCATCCTCTACATGGACCCGGCGCAATTCCTCCAGGCCTTCCAGACGGAGGGTATCGTCGAAACGTTCATGGTCAACGAACAGGGGGATGTGATCGCTCACCAGGATTCCCGGCGCGTCCTTTCCCGGGTGAACCTGATTGATCTGCCCATCGTGAAGAACCTGCTCGAAAGCCCGGTGGACGAAGGCCAGTCCCGCTACGTGGAGAGCGCGAGCGGAGATTATTATCTGGGCTCGTACGCAAAGCTCGGCATCGGCGGACTCGGCATCATCTCCACCGTTCCGGAAAACAAAGCCTATCAAGTCGTGGATAGCATTCAGACACGCAACCTGTTGATCGCGGTCATCGTTACGGCGGTGGCGTTTTTGATCGTCTACTTCTTCGCAAACTCTCTCGCGGTACCCATTGTGAATCTGGTGGGCGCCACGCGCAAAATCGCCCGCGCCGAATTCGACATCGATCTGAAGCCCACCACTCGCGACGAGGTCGGTGAACTCACGCATTCGTTCACACACATGGCCGGCGGCCTCGCGGAACGCGAACGCGCCAAAGACGCGCTCACCAAGTTCGTAAACAAACAGATCGCGGACCTGGCCCTGAGCGGAAAGATCAAACTCGGCGGGGAAACGAAAGAAGCGGCGGTCTTCTTCAGCGACCTGCGCGGCTTTACGGCCATGTCGGAGAACATGGCACCGGAAGAGGTGGTCGCCTATCTCAACGAGTACTTCACCGGTATGGTTTCCGCCGTGAACAAGACCCACGGCATCGTAGATAAGTTCATCGGCGACGCGGTCATGGCGCACTGGGGCGCGTTCGGCTCCCAGGGAAACAACACCGAAAACGCCATCAACGGCGCGCTGCTCATGCGCACGGCCATCCTGGAATTCAACAAACGCAGCGCGGGGCAACGGCCTTTCGCGAAACAGGGCTGCGGCATCAATACCGGCAATGTGGTCTCGGGGCAGATCGGTTCCGAGGAACGCTTCGAGTTTACCGTAATCGGTGACACCGTGAACCTCGCCAGCCGGATCGAGGCGCTGAACAAGCCGTTCGGCACGGACATCCTGATTTCTCAGGACAGCTACGATCACGTCAAAGGCATCTTCAAAGTAGAACCCATGCCGGCCATTAAGGTCAAGGGCAAGGCCGAGCCGCAGACGATTTACGCGGTTGTCGGCCGGAACGACGATCCGAACTGCCCGAAGGACCTGGACGCCGTCCGGGAAATGCTGGGCATCGATTTCGATAAATCCAAAATGGTGGATCCGGACGCCAAAGAAGAAAAATTCCAGGTGGTGGGGCAATAATTCGCGCGGACAGGCCGTCGAATCCGTCGTCCCGGACAGCGTTGTTCCCGGGCGGGGGAATCAGCGCTTTGCGCCGATAATGGAACATAGATCATGCTCTACTTCAGCCGAACAGACTCCTACGTCGTAGGCGCGTGCGCCGCGGTCGTCTTTGTGGCGGGCACCCTGCTCTACCTCGAATCCAACCGCCGGGTGCAGGCGGGCGGCGAAGAGATCGGACGCCTGGCCCAGGTTACGAACATCGCCCAGCGCAAGTACGCCGACCAGGTAATCTGGGAGTCCCTGGAGAACGACATCCCGGTCTACAACAAGGACAGCATCCGTACCGGGGATTACTCCCGCGCACGAGTCCGCCTCGCGGACGGTACCGAAATCGAAATCGCCGAGAACAGCATGATCGTGCTGAATATTTCCGACGCGGCCACGGATATTAATTTCGCCTACGGTTCCATTAATGCGAAGCGCGGCCAGGATGGTACCGGCGGGGGCGGAGGGGCGCTGAACATCACGTCCGAGGATAAGATCATTACCATCGATGACAGCAGCGATTCGGACATTCAACTGAACAAGGGCGATGATAGTGCGGCCCTCGACGTCGTGGTGAACTCCGGCGAAGCCACCGTACAAACGGAATCCGGTCAGGCCACGACCATCGGCAAGGACGAGCGCGCCTCGCTCTCCGGCGAAACCATCGAAGTGCGCAAGATCAGTCTGCGCCCGCAGGGTCCCGGGGCCGGCGCACAGATCTTCCTCGAAGGCCGCGCGAACACCACCAACGTAAGTTTTACCTGGGATTCCGTACAGGGCAATCCCACCGTCCGCCTGGCGGTCTCTCGCAAACGTGACTTCTCGCAGATCGTTCTCGATCGCAGCGTACGCGGCACGCGCGCCGGCGGCAATCTCGGCCAGGGCACCTACTACTGGCGCCTCTCCGCAAAGAACAACGCCGGTCAGACGGACTACAGCGAGGTCCGCACGCTTTCCGTCCTGCGCAACACGCCGTTGTCCCTGCAGGCACCTGCGTCGGGACGCTCCTTCGATTACGTAAACAATCCGCCGTTCATCAACTTCTCGTGGAGCGAAAACGAACTCGCGGACTCCTACGTCGTAGAAGTCGCCCGGGATCGCGCGTTTCGCAATATCGTGCAGGCGCGGACCGTCCGCGTGCGGTCCACGTCGCTGTCTGTCGAAGAAGGCAACTACTTCTGGCGCGTGCGTACTCAGAGCGATATCGGCGGCGGCAGTGTTGTGAGCCCGCCCAATTCCATTCGCGTCGTTCGTAGGGAAAAGGTTCCGGCACCGGAACCCATCGCTCCGGTCGGAGGGCGCACCATCGCCCGGATCCTCCTGGCCAAAGAAGGGGCCGTATTCAGCTGGCGCAAGACCGCGGACATCCGCCGCACCGAAGTCCAGATCGCCCGGGACTCCGGCTTCAGCGACATCGTGCAACGCCGGGAAACCGCAAACAACTACGCGAACATCCGCGCCGATCTTCCGGAGGGTACCTACTACTGGCGCCTGCGCGGGACCGATCGGGCGGGAACGCCGACGGACTTTTCTTCTTCCGCATCGTTCAACGTGGGCGCCACCGAACGCCTGTCGCTCGTCACGCCGGCGAACGGAGCCGGCCTGGACCTGCAGGGCGTGGCCCGGGGCGGCGTGGACTTCCGCTGGAAGAAGCCCGAAATTCCCGGCAACTTCGAACTGATCATCCACCAGAACGAGGACTTCAACGGCAAGGCTGTGGTCGTGCAACGTCTGCCCGGGATCAACAGTCGGGTGACGCGTCTGAATCAGGGGACGTACTTCTGGAAAGTCCGCCTGCTCGGACCGAGCGGGGACATTCTAACCGAGAGCGATTCCCGGAGCTTCAACATCAGCGACTCCCTGGAAGTTCCCGTTGCCATCTTCCCCGGTACCAACGCTACCGTGGACGTAACCAACCTGGCGAATCTGACCCTGCGCTGGCGACAATCCGGCGGCGCTTACTACGAAATCACGCTGAGTGACGCGCGCGGCCGGCGCATTCTTCAGGACCGGGTAAACCGCAGCGAATTTACCGTTCGCGACCTCACCGTACTTTCGGAAGGCAGGGTCAACTGGGCCGTGAAGGCCTGCCACTCCGACGGCGAGTGTTCGCCGGCCATGCAGAACTCGTTTGCCCTGACGGCAAAGAAGTTACAACCACCGGAAAGCACGACGCCGGACCGTCTCTACGTCATCGATACCGAAGAGCTGGAGTAAGCTGCTCCACATGAAGCCTGCACGCATCCATTGTACAACTCTCTACGCCGCCGGACTGGCCGTCACGTTGACCCTTCTGGCCGGCCCGCTTACGGCTCAGGACGATCCCCGCGCCGTGCGTCTTTCCTGGCGTCCGGTGGTCGGAGCGAGCGGCTACATCATCCAGATTCGCGACGGGCGCGAGAATATGGTGGAGGATCAACGCACGGCCGGTACTGCCGTCGTCGTTCGACTGAATCCCGGGAAGTACGAGCAACGTTTGGCGGCACTGAACCGCCTGGGCTCCCCCGGTCCCTTCACGGCCTGGCGGAGTCTCACCGTAAAATCCACGCGCACGCCGCTCGTGGGGGCCATCCGTCCGCAGGGGGAACCGGCGGCGGACGGTTCACGACTCATCGCCATCAACGGAAAACATTTCACCGAAGACACTCAGATCTTCTTACAGGTGCCCGGTCAGAGTCGCCAGGAAGTGGACGTCGACCAGGCCTCGGAATCGCGGATCATCGTGCGTCTGCGGCCGAACCAGATACCCGACGGCGAGTACGATATCCTCGTACAGAATCCGCGCGGTCTGAACAAGAGCCGACCGGACAGCGTTGCCGTGGTGAATCGTAAGATTGAAATCCCGGAAGCAGCCCGGGAACAGCCCGAGGAACTGGCCGACCAGGAGACCGAAATCGACTCCGGTGGCGATCCGGAGGATCCGGACGAACGCGAACCGGGAACGGCCGGCAGCCTGGCCTCGCTGGTGCCCGGCCTGCCCGCCTTCCAGCGCGGCGACAACGAGACCGGCGGCCTCTGGGCCGGCGCCTTCGGCGGCATGATCCTGGCGAGCATGGCGGAGTACGAGGCGGCGAATGTCCGCAGGCGGAACTTCGAACGCACCCCGCTGTACCAATATTTTAATAATCCGGCCATATTTTCATCGACAATCACCGTCGGTCAGATCAGCGCATTGACTGTTGCCGGAGCCGGCCTGTACTATTTACGCGAGCAGTCCGACGTCGAGCGGAGCTACGGCATCCGCCAGCGCAATCAGTTGTATCTGGGCACGGCGGCGACGCTGACCTGGGGCGCGCACTTCTACTGGGAAAACCGGGATCGCTGGCGGACGAGCCATCTGGTTCCGGGCATGAGTCACTTCAATCGCGGACAGAACGTGCGCGGCGCTGTGTGGCTCGGCAGCATTGCGGCCACGGGCATCTTCGCGGCTTCGGAATTTCAGCGGGCCGATTTGCAGTTCAATGCCATCGAATCCAATATCACCGGCCGCGTGTTTTCGAATCCGGTTCTGGCCTTCGGCGCGGCGACGGCCATTGGTGCGAATGTGGGCTCGGCCGCCCTCATTTACGGTAACGCCGGTTCACAGCTCGCCCGCAAGCAGGGCCGCGCCGAAGAGACCCGGCGCGGCGCAAATTACGCGGCGGCCCTGTTCGCGGCGCTTTACTTCGGCCAGGTCGTGGATGCGACGATCGGCGGCGGCGCGCCGGTTCCGGCCGTGCAGGCGCTACCGGCGGAGTCCGATTCGTACCAACCCTATGCTTCGGCAACGGACTCACCCGGCTCCGGTGAGTTTACGAAAATCGGTACACTCTACGTTGAAAACGGCGACGTGTTCGTACGGGCCCGCGAAGGCCAGGAAGACGTTCAGGAAGTTCGCTTCGACGTTCTGCGTTACTGAATAAACTGCGGCGCCGGTTCCGGAGGATGCTTCTCGAAACCGATCCGCCACACGGCCGTTCCTTTCAATCGAAACTCCCGGGCAAGCTGCGTCATGCGCGCATACGTGTAAGCATCGGAGAAATACACCGTACGATCCTTGCGGTTCACGCGTAAAACGCCGGCGTCGCTGCGTTCACATCCGAAACGTTCGCACTGTTCGAGGCCGCCCGCTTCCGTGACGATGCGCGGCCGGCGTCGCCCGGCTTCCCAGCTGTAGCCGTACGAGGGAATGCCCAGGTACACCTTCTCGCGCGGCCAGTCCTCAAGAGCGATCTCCAGGTTCTGCCGGGCCCAGTAGAGATGCGTCACCGGCCCCGGTTTGTAGAAGTGATAGTCGTAGGTCATGAAGACGACCTCGTCCACGTACGGTTCGATGCGTCGCGCATCCCAGAAAGCCTGCTCTTCCGGCGTGCCGTGCAGCGGCGGAAAGGCGGCGATGCTGAGCGAACGACCGTCCAGGCGCTCGCGCAATTCATCAAGAAAGGCAACGTAACCGTCGGTGCTTTCGGCCGTGAGAAACTCGAAGTCGATATGCAGCCCGTCGTAGCCTCTCACGCGGACAAGCTTCGATAGTGCGTGAGCGGCGCGTGTGCGGGATTGCGGATGGCGCAGCAGCGCGGCCCCGTCCTTCGCCCCACGCAGAGAGATCAGCGGCACCAGACGTCGTGTGACTGACTGTTTGCGCCAGGAAGTTAAGAGTTTCCGCTCCGATTCCCGCAAGTCCGGCCGCCGGTAGAGTTCCCCGCGCGCGTTGAGACGATAGACGCCGACACAGAGGACGTCGAACGGGCTCAGGCGTTCCGAAGCGTGACCGGCCCGAAACGAGGCGGGAATCGCATAGCCCCACTGCACAAGTTGATGAGACGCGTCCCCGGAACCGGCGGGCCCGCAGGCGAGGCCGACCGCGAACAGGGCCGCGGGGACACTGCCGCCGAAGCGCGCGGCGAACGTCACGGCCGGACCGCGGCCCGGATTTCCGGATCGACCTGTTTGCCGATCTTCGCCTGCCCGCTGAAATCTTCGCCGATCAACAGATTCACGGTAACGCCGTCGCCTTCGATGATATCGCCGTGCAGTACGTTGATCGTCGCGGGGCCGCGCGTAACAACGCCGCGCATGACATTAATCCAGAGCGTGCGGTTCTTTTTGCCGCGAATATCGCCTTCGAGATAGTCGATGGACACGCCCTTAACGTCGATGACGTCGCCGCGGACGTACGTGAAGTCCCGCCCGCGCACGCCGGCGAGCACGCCCTCGTGCACGGTGATGTCGGGGCTCTCCTGCGTGCCCGACGGACAGTGGAACATGAAAAGCAGTGTCGAGAGTATGAGTAATCGTTTCATCCGTATTGTTTGATCTCCTCGGCGATCTTTTCCGAGAGGTTGTTCTGCGCAAAGTTCATGACCGTGGCCACGGCGTTCTTGTAGGCCTGAGCGTTGGAGCTGCCGTGGCCGATCAGACAATTCCCGTTCACGCCCAGCAGCGGCGCGCCGCCGTACTCCGTGTAGTCCATGCGTTTTTTGATCATCTGCAATGTGGGCTTGAGCATGTACGCGCCCGTGCGTCCGAGCGCCGTTTGATCGATGCCCTGCTTCATGAGATTGAAGATGCTGCGCGCGAGGCCCTCCGTCGCCTTGAGGACGATATTGCCCATGAAGCCGTCGCAGATGACGACGTCCGCCGAACGCCCGCCGCCGTAGAGATCCCGGCCTTCGATGTTGCCGAGAAAGTTGTACGGTAGTTTCTTTAACGCGTCGTAGGCGGTGAGTGTGACGTAGTTACCCTTTTTCGATTCCTCGCCGTTCGACAGCAGGGCCAGGCGCGGCTCTTTGATCTTCCAGATTTCCCGCGCGTAGACCTGGCCCATGATGCCGAACTGCACGAGCCAGGGGGCCTTGCAATCGACGTTCGCCCCGGAATCCAGGAGCAACGTGGTACCGCCGTCTTCTCGCGGAATGGGCGACGCAATGGACGGCCGATCGACGCCCTTGATGCGACCGAGTTCCCACATGGCCGCGGCCATGGTGGCGCCGGTGTTACCGGGGGAAAAGAAGCCGGCCGCGCGGCCCTCTTTGACCAGACGGGCTGCAACCATGACCGAGCAGCGGGGTTTGGCACGCACGGCCTTCGCCGGGGACTCGTGCATGCCGATGACGTCGTCGGAGGGGACAATGTCCACGGAATCCGTGGGGCCATGAAATCGCAGCAGGGCGTCACCGACGACGTCTTCCTCGCCGACCAGCAGGACCTTTGCGCCGAAATCGCGGGCGGCCTGGACGGCCCCATGGACCGCGGTTTCCACCCCGGTTTCCCCGCTCATCACATCGACGGCAATCCACACAGACCGACGCTACGGAGACGATGGTTCCCGCACAAGTACAATCGCAAAATAGTGGATGATGGGTCGGTACTGTCGTTGCGCCTTAGTTCGCTTCGCCGCGAACCTTCGGAGCCATGACCACGCGGTCTTTGTACCAGCCGCACTCGGGACAAAGGCGGTGGCCCATGACGAAGGCCCCGCAATTTTTGCAGGGGACGAGGTGCGGACGGCCGATGGCGTGGTGGGCCCGGCGCTGGCGCTTTTTCTGGAGGGATGTCTTTCTCTTGGGTACTGCCATCGGAATCGCTTCGCTGTTTACAAAGATGAATGCAGGCTGCACGATTTTCGAGAAGGCCTCTGCGGTCAAGCGCGATCCCGGGAAATATGCACGAAAGGTGCCGCGTATGGGCGACGCTGTTGACAGCCTCAGGGCCGGCCGGCCTGTATCCTCATAAGCATGGCAGCCACGGAAATCGAATCGAACATCAGCTCCATCCGGGCCGGCGCTCTGACTGCCCTCGACGAGGCCGGTAACCAGGCCGAGCTGGAAGCGATCCACCAGCGCTATCTCGGCAAGAAAGGCGAGATGACGGCGGTGATGAAGGGCCTCAAAGATCTCTCCGACGAAGAGAAACGCTCCGCCGGTCGCGCGGCCCACGAGGCCCGCGCAGAAATCGAAGCCCGCTTTCAATCGGCGCAGGCAAAGATCAAAGCCCGGGCCCTCGAAGAACGCCTGGCCGGCGAACGTTACGACGCGCTTCAGCCCCTCCCCGATCGCCGGGGACATCTGCATCCCATCACCCGGCTGCAAATGGAAGTCGAGGACATCTTTCGGGGCATGGGCTTTTTGATTATGGACGGCCCGGAAGCGGAGACCGACGAGAACAACTTCGGTCGCCTGAACTTCTCGGACGATCATCCGGCGCGGGATATGCAGGACACCATCTGGACGGTGGACGGCAATCTCATGCGCACGCATACGTCGTCGGTCCAGGTGCGTTCCATGCTCGAAGCCGGACTGGAGCCGCCGTTTCGCATGATCGCCCCGGGCCGCGTCTTTCGGTACGAAGAAACCGACGCCACCCACGAAAACACGTTTCACCAGGTCGAGGGCATGCTCGTGGATCGCGACGTGAGCGTGGCGCACGTGATCCACATTATGAAAACGTTTTTGTCCGAGATCTTCGAGCGCGACATCAACGTGCGTCTGCGGCCGGGCTACTTCCCGTTCGTGGAGCCGGGCTTTGAACTGGACTATCAACGCGAGGACGGTTCGTGGCTGGAACTGTTGCCGTGCGGTCTCGTGCATCCGAACGTGTTGCGCGCCGGCGGCATCGATCCGGAGCAATGGAGCGGCTTCGCCTTCGGCCTGGGTCTGGACCGTCTGGTGATGATGCGCTACGGCATCGAGGACATCCGGCATTTTCTGAGCGGGAATCTGCGGTTCTTGCAACAGTTTTAAGGGATGGACTCCGAGGACCGAGGACCGAGGTACCGAGGGAAGATTTGGGAGAGTTGTTTGGGTGGGCGGATTGGTTCGTGATTTGAGTCTTCGCGTGAGGGATGTGCAGGGTGGCGCGTAGCGCCAGTCCGAAGCGAAGCGCAGCCCGGAGCAGCCCGACCCGAGCGCAGCGAGGGGCACGCCCAAAAAAATCTTAATTTATATTCGCTTACACTTAGATTCGACGCCGTCTGCGAACCACAGGCGCATTAGTTATTATGAAGTTATCCTTAAACTGGCTCAATGATTACGTAAACCTCCGCGACCTGGACGTCGCGGAACTCGTGGAACGGCTGACGCTTTCCGTCTGCGAAGTCGAAGGCGTGGAGCACGTCTTCGAAAACCTGGACCGCGTCTACGTCGCCGAAGTACTCAAAGTCGACAAACATCCCGGCGCGGATCGGCTGTCGCTCTGCGAAGTTCGCAACGGTGAGAAGCTGCACAAGATCGTCTGCGGCGCGAAGAACGTGCGCGCGGGCATGTTCGTGCCCCTGGCGGTGGTCGGCGCGAAAGTAAAGTCCCGCACCGGCGATCCCATGGAAATCCAGCCCGCGAAGATTCGCGGCGTGGCCTCGAACGGCATGCTCTGTGCACCGGCGGAACTGGGACTCGAAGGCATCGCCGGCGAGGTGGACGGGCTCCTGGATTTGCAGACGTTACCGGGCCTGGAGCAGCCGATCAGCGGCACGCCCCTGACGGACGCCCTGCCCCTCAAAGATACGATTCTGGACATAGACAATAAGTCGATCACGCATCGGGCGGACCTGTGGTCGCACTTCGGCTTCGCCCGGGAGATCGCCGCGATCTACGGACGCAAGTTGAAGTACAATCCGCTTAATGATCGCAACAAGAAAGTTAAGATTAAGACCAACGCGAAGCTGCCTTCGAAGAAGATCGAAATCGAAAAAGGGGCCGCGAAGGCCTACTTCGGCCGCCACGTGGCCGGCGTAGAGATCACGGCTTCGCCGCTGTGGATGCAGGCGCGGCTCATGAACGTCGGCCAGCGTCCCATCAATAACGTCGTCGACGCCTCAAACTACGTCATGCTGGAACTCGGCCAGCCCAATCACACCTTCGACGCGCGCACGCTGAAAGACAGCGTCGTGCTCGTCGGCACAAACGGCAAATCGGCAAAAGTTAAGAAGTTCCAGACGCTGGACGGTGAGGAGCGCGAAATTCCCGACGGCACCATTCTGATCTTCGACGGCAAAGACGGCAAACGCCCCGTGGCCCTGGGCGGCATCATGGGCGGCGAAGAATCCGGCGTAAGCGACGATACCGGCGAACTCTTTCTGGAATCGGCGACGTTCCCGCGGGAATTGATTCGCCCGGCCATCGCAAAGATCGGCCTGCGCACGGACTCGGCCCAGCGTTTCGAAAAGGGCCAGGATCCGGCCCAGGCGGAACCGGCCCTCGATCGTCTGGTGGAACTGCTCGCGCTCAGTTGTCCGCAACTGGAACAGGGCAAGACCACCGGCAGCGCGCCGGAAAAAGCGCGCAAGAATACCGTGAACGTATCTCTGGATTTCCTGCGTCGGCGCCTGGGCTTCGATATCGATGCCGGCCTCGTGCAGGATATTCTGGGGCGGCTCCATTTCGACGTAACGGTCTCGGGCGGCTCCGCGAAAAAGAAGAAAGCTGCTAAGAAAAAGTCCGCAAAAGTTAAGAGCGGCCCGGGCGACGTGAAGTTCAAGATCACCGCACCGACGTATCGTTCCCAGTACGATATCTCCATTCCCGAGGACATCGTCGAAGAGATCGGCCGGGTCTACGGCTACGACAACATCGCACCGCAACCGCCGGCTGCGGTGGTGAAACCGGCCCCGCGCAATCGTGAGCGTACCTTTACGAACAGTCTCAAACGCACGGCCGCGGCCGCGGGCGGTTTCAGCGAGACCTTCGGTTATTCCTTCGCCGGCACGGCGGACAACGAGGCCTTTCGCCCGGCCCGGGATACGGCGGCGTTGCCCCTGGCGAATCCGGTGTTCGCCGATCGTCCGGAGTTGCGCCTGTCCCAGTTGCCCGGCCTGTTGCACCAGGCGGCCGGCAATCAGGACCGTTTCGACGACGTTCGCCTCTTCGAGGTCGGTCGCATCTATTTTAAGAAACCCGCCGACGTACGCAAGCCGGTGCTTGCCGCAGAAAACAAACGCGCTTCGTTCGTCCACCTTCCGGCGGGCGAGTCCGACTCGAAGGACAAAAGCCTCGACGCGCGCCCGGAGCTCGAGGCCCTGCTGGACTTCCGCCGCTGGTTTGGCGACTTCCTGTCCGAACACTGCGGCGGCGGACGTTTCGTCCTCGCGGAAAGCCTGGACCAGGGCGCGCCCGGCTGGTTGCATCCCGGCGCTGCCCTGGCAATCGTAAACGGCGACGGTGCGCTTCTCGGCCATGCCGGACTGCTGCATCCACTAGCTTCTGATTACTATGAGTTAAAGCGCCCGGCAATCGTTGCGGATCTGGATATGGAGGCGCTCTTCGCGGCCGGCGAGGCGGCGCGCCACGTCATTACGTATGCGCCGCCGTCGATCTTTCCGGACTCGCTGTTCGAGTTCACGGTCGTGATGGACGAGCAACAGGGCACGCATGTGCCGGTGGATTTGATCAAGGAACTGGCGTTGCCGGAAATTCGGGCCGTGCGTTTTCTCACGGTCTTCCGGGGCGGTACGCTGCCCGAGGGGAAAAAGTCCGCCAGTTACGAAGTCCGGGCGGCGCGAGACGGCGGCACGCTCACCGGTGAGGAGCTACAGCAGTTGCTGGCCAAAATCATTGAGAAGATGGAAGCGGCCGGGCTCCCGCTCCGGTGAACGCGGCGGGGAGAAGGATTGACTCCGAGGACCGAGATACCGAGGTTTTTCGGAAGAGTGATCTGAACCTGAAACGCGTCCCGGTCAACTAAGCTCTCGGTGCTTCCCTCTGTGCCTCGGTCCTCGGAGTAAAATTCGTCTGTGCGTTACGCTTCGCCGCCGGGTGCTTTCGGCTTCGTCGCCTTCGACGCGGTTTCTTTTACGCTGTCGGCGAAACCCTGGGCCTGCGCCGTAACGTCGTCCGCTTTCTCTTTGACGAACTTTGCGAGTTCTTCAAAGCGGGCGTTCACGTCCTTGATGCGCTCGTCGCCGATGACTCCCTGGACCTGCTCCAGCAGTTGCGCGTAGTTCTTCTCGGCCTCGGCGAGGATCTTGTTGAAGTTCTGTTCCGCCTGGGTCGAGACGTCCTTCACCCCGCGGATGGTGTTCTCAAGGGCCTCGCGGACCTTCTGCGCGGATTCGGAACCGTCGGCGGCTCCGCGCTGTTTGAGTTCTTCGAAGGTTTTACCCACGGCTTCCAGGGCCGCCTGAAAATTCTTCTCGCCTTCTTTAAAGAGGCCGATCCCGGCGTTCAAAATATCCTGTAAATTTTTTTCCAGCATGCGTATCTCCTGGCGCGCTATCTGTATGCGGCCGGAGCCGGGGCGCGCCTGTTGCAGTGCACGAATTATAGTGCACCGCATAAATCATGCAAGGAATTTTTTTCCCAAAAGGCGGCATTCACAGAAAACATGAAGATCGTCACCGGACCGTAGATCAGCGCTCCCCCGAAACAGGTGCCGACAGTGCTCGGGAGCGGCAGTGGGTTGTTTTGCCCCCGGGCCGGGGCCCGACAGATTTCGTCCGGGGTGAGTTGCGTCAGACTGAGCCCTCATCGCGGCCCGGGAGCCACAATCGTCTTGACATAATTTGCGGAATTTCCACGTCTGACTATTTCCGTTTTTAGACGGTGTCCCTATCATTCAGGGAACGGAACGGCAATATGGACAAACAGAAGCTCGAAAGATACAAATCGAAGCTCCTTGAGGCCCGGGAAGAAATCCTCAAGGAACTGGAACTGGAACGCGAGTACATGATCTACAACGATCAGGGCGACGTCGTGGACATCGCCGATAAGGTTATGAACAACGAGGTCCTCAGCAAGTTGTCCGATCTTGACACCGAGAAACTGGAAGAGATCCACCTCGCCCTCGACAAAATCGAGAAAGGCGAGTACGGCATCTGCGAGGGAACCGGGAAAAAGATTCCCGAGGCCCGCCTGAATGCGATTCCATGGGCCCGTTACACCATTGAGCACGCCGAAATCATGGAGCGCAGCAACCGTCGCTGAGCTCCCCCGCACCCCGATCGAAATTTGCTTTATTAAAGAAGGCTTTCCCCGGATCATGCATATTCCGGGGTTTTATGTCGCACGAGTGACCCCCGTCGCCCCGATTCGGGGACGGAACCAGAGACCTTATGGCAAAATCGACCAAATCGAACACTGAATACGGCGCGAGCCAGATCAAGATCCTGGAAGGCCTGGAAGCCGTCCGCAAACGGCCCGGGATGTACATCGGCACGCAGGATCTCTCCGGTTTGCACAAGATGATCTACGAGGTCGTCGACAACTCTGTGGACGAACACATGGCCGGCTTCGCCACCGACGTGGCGGTCCGCCTGCTTCCTGACGGCGTCTGTGAAGTCCAGGACAACGGCCGCGGCATTCCCGTGGATATTCACCCCGACGCCGGCGTGTCCACCCTGGAAGTGGTCATGACCAAGCTGCACGCGGGCGGGAAGTTCGAAAAAGGCGTTTATAAAATTTCCGGCGGTCTGCACGGCGTGGGCGTCTCCGTGGTGAACGCCCTCTCCGAGTGGCTGGAGGCCGAGGTCCACAAAGACGGCGAGGTCTACTCCCAGCGCTTCGAAAAGGGCATCCCCAAAGCACCGGTTAAAAGAACAGGCACGACCGACAAACACGGCACCATCGTCCGCTTCAAGGCGGACGGCAGCATTTTTAATCCCACGGAATTCCGGCACAGCATGGTGCGCACTCGCCTGGAAGAAATGGCCTTCCTGAACAAGGGCCTGCGCATTCATCTCCGGGACGAACGGAAGAAACCGCACAAGGCCGAAACCTTTCTGTTCGAGGGCGGCATCCAGGAACTGGTCGAACGGATCACCGAAAAGAAAAAGATGATCCACAAAAAGCAGCTCCACTTCGAGGGCGAAAAAGAGGACGTGGTCTGCGAAGTAGCCATGGCCTACACGGAAACCCAGAGCGAACAGGTGCTTACGTTTACCAACGGCATCAATAACTCTCTGGGCGGCACGCACCTGGAGGGCTTTCGTTCGGCTCTCACCCGCACGCTGAACGACTACCTGAAGAAAGACGAAGCCCTGAAGAAAAAACTCGGCAACTCCGCTTCGCTGTCCGGCGACGACGTCCGCGAGGGTCTGGTGGTAGTCATCAGCGTGAAGGTACCGGAGCCGCAGTTCAACTCGCAGACCAAAGAAAAACTCGTGAACGCCGAGGTGAAGAACATCGTACGGGCCATCGTCTCCGATCGCCTTTCGCTGTTTCTCGAAGAGAACCCCGGCGAAATCAAACCCATCCTGGAAAAGTGCATCCTTTCGAGCAAAGCCCGCGAAGCCGCGCGCAAGGCCCGGGAGATGGTCACGAAACGTAAGGGCATTCTGGAAGGCGGCGGCCTGCCGGGGAAACTCGCCGACTGCGCCGAAAAGGATCCGGAGCGTGCGGAGCTGTTTATTGTAGAGGGCGACTCCGCGGGCGGATCCGCGAAGCAAGGCCGCAACCGAAACTACCAGGCCATCCTGCCGCTGAAGGGCAAGATCCTCAACGTTCTCAAGGCCCGCGACGATGCGATCCTCAACAACGAGGAGATCAAAACCCTGGTGACCGCGCTGGGCGTCGGCTTCGGCGACGAGATGGACCTGGAGCGCTTGCGCTATCACAAGATCATCATCATGACGGACGCCGACGTGGATGGGGCGCACATTCGTACGCTGCTGCTCACGTTCTTCTACAAGAAAATGCGCAAGATCGTCGACCACGGCTTTCTGTACATTGCCCAGCCCCCGCTCTACCTGCTGCGCAACGGCAAGAAGCAAGAGTACGCGTTTACGGACAAACAAAAGGATAAGGTCCTGAAGCAGTGGGACAGCGACAAATCCATCGTTCAACGCTACAAGGGCCTCGGGGAAATGAACCCGGAGCAACTGTGGGAAACGACCATGGATCCGGAAACCCGGGTCATGCTTGAGGTCAAACCGCTGGACGAAACGACGCTACAGTTGGAGGCCGTGGATCGCACGTTCCGGGTACTCATGGGCGACGAGGTGGAACCGCGGCGGAAGTTCATCGAGAATAACGCGCTGGAAGTGGCGAACCTCGATCTGTAGGCCGGGACTAACGTCAACTCAGTCCCGGTTTAAGAAATCCTCCAACGGCTCCGGGCGATGTATGCCGTAACCCTGCACGAAGTCCACACCCACCTCCTGGAGAAGCGCTACCTCTTCGGCGGCCTCGACGTGTTCGGCCACGGTTTCTTTGCCGATTGCCCGGCAAAGATCGCGGATGCTCGTAACCATCACCCGGTCCACCGCGTCGTTCTCCAGCAATCCGCGCACCAGAGTGCCGTCGATTTTCAACAAGTCCACGGGCAAATTGCGCAAATACGCAAACGAGGACAGGCCGGCACCGAAGTCGTCCAGGGCGAAACGACACCCCATTCGGCAGAGATCGCTCATGAATACACGTACAGCCTCCAGGTTGGAGACCGCCGCCGTCTCGGTGATTTCGAAGCACAGCTTCCGGGCCGCGTCGGGATGCCGGCCCACGATATCGCGGACGAAGTCCTGAAAACGCAAATCACTCACCGACGCCCCGGATAAATTCAGCGCCAAAAAGTCCAGCCCGGCAACGCGTTCGTCGCCTTCCAGAACGGTAAGTACCTGTCGAATGACCTCTTGATCGAGGCGGAACATCATTTCGAAGCTCTCGACGGCCGGAATGAATTGCGCCGCCGGAATCGTCCCGTGGCCGTCCTCGGCATGGAGGCGCGACAGGATTTCTCCGCAACGCAGGTTCTCACCGTCACGATTCGCACGCCGAATTTCCTGACAGTACAACAACAGATTCCCGTCCGCGATGGCCCGGTTCACGGTTGCCACCCGGCCCAAATACTGCTCGCGCAAATGCATGCGTTCGTCGTCCGGCCGGTAGATTTGAATGCGATCCCGCCCGCTGTCTTTCGCGGCGAAACACGCGAGATCGGCGTCACGCAGCAACCGGGCGAAACCTTCGGTGCCGGAGTGAATCTCCACAAGGCCCGCACTCATGCCGATTTGAAAGACGCGCTCCTCCCAGGGAAAGCGGAACGCTCGCAGTCGATTTTGAAACGCGTCCAGGATCTGCAGGGCCTGGTCGCTGTCCGTATTCTCCAGCAGTATGCCGAATTCGTCTCCGCCCAGGCGAGCGACAACGCCGCGCTCAGCAATGTGATCGCGCAACATGTACGCAAAGCGGCAGAGCAGCTCGTCGCCAGCCGTGTGGCCGCAACTGTCGTTCACGATCTTGAACTGATCCAGGTCGAGATACACCAGCACGCAGCGCACATCGCCTTCCCGGGCACGCTCCACGGCATCCTGTACTCGTTCCTTGAAGGCCGCCCGGTTCATAAGAGCCGTAAGCATGTCGTGATTCGCCTGAAACAGCAAGCGCTCCTGCAGCGAACGCAGTTCCGTAATATCTACGGAACTGATGTTAGCATAGGCTACCTGGTCGTCCCGGTAGACCGGCCATACGGTATTTTGCGTGTATACCTTCTTTCCGTTGAGCACCACGTCGCTTTCGTAGCTGACCGTGACGCCCTCGTCGAAGACCCGGCGCAACGTATTCCGTAACATCTCGTGGCGGTCCTCCGGGTTGAAGTCGTAGATGGTGCGACCGATGATTTCCTGCTTCGTGATGACCGGATCCGTGCGGTTGAGATAGATGATGCGACCGTCCCGCTCCAGGCAACCGATGTAGTGCGGCCAGTTTTCCAGCATGGCCCTTAAGTTCAGTTCACCTTCCCTTAATGCCTTCATGGTCTCCCGCTCGGCGGTGATATCGACAAACGTGACGATGGCGCCGCCGTCGGCCTCACCGGAACCGGGCCAGGGAATGGCTCGATAGACGGCCCAGGAAGTGGAGCCGTCGGGACGACGCACGCCGAGGGTAACCGGGCCCTGGGCCTTTCCCGTCGCCAGGGCTCGACTCACGGGATAGTCTTCGACGGCGAAGGGTCGACCGTTCTCATCGATGGTCTCCGTACGAAAATCGGTGGTGTAGCGACTCGTCAGTTCGTCGT
The DNA here is from genome assembly GCA_965227295.1 of Leptonemataceae bacterium. Classification (GTDB taxonomy): domain Bacteria; phylum Spirochaetota; class Leptospiria; order Leptospirales; family Leptonemataceae; genus JANSYA01. The sequence goes on from OZ245742.1 coordinate 4,733,101, forward strand.
AGCTCAGCCCGAGGATGCGACAGGCCTCGGCGTTGGCGTAGATCACCTCGCCGTCCCGGGAGACCTGTACAATACCGCCGGGCATGGCTTCCACGGCACTGCGGTACAATTCCCGAGCGGCATCGCGTTCCTGTTCCAGTTCCTGGAGGCGGAGTTCCAGCTCCGCCGTGGATCTCTGCGGCAAGCGACTATCGGTTTTTTTTTCGGTATTGATGCTTTCGGCGCTATCCACGCTTTCCCCCGCGCGTGAAGTACCGAGCATATCAGACAATTTTAATTCGGCCACCAAAAATTGAGGCCCGAAAGAATCGTTAGTAAGGATTATTTACTATTCGAATTGTTCAGTGGATCGAAGTACTTAATGAGAACGACCTGATTTCCACGATCATTGTAGCGCATGACGTCGAATGCCGTTTCCGTCATGAGAATGCCGCGGCCGTGGGTGGCCAGCTCCTCGTCGAGTTCTTCCTGACTCCGCGAGCGCATTTTGTGGTGATCGAAGCCGTCACCTTCGTCACGGATCAGGAACAGGGCCCGGCGTGCCGAGAGGCTGTAGTAGACCTGAACCGTGCGCTGGCGGTAGCGCGGATCCAACTGGCGCTGGGCGATGAAGTCTTTGTAGTTGCCTTTCAAGATCTCCCGGGTCTTGTCCTCGTAAGAGATGTTCAGGTTGCCGTGTTCGATGGCGTTGACGAGCATCTCCCGCAGACCGAAGCGGATCCCGGTGAGAACCTGGGAATCCAGGTACTTCGAAACGTTGCGCACCAAACGCTGGGACAATTCCTCGGCGGTGATCAGCGAGTTGCCGATGACGTAGCGCTGTCGTTCCCCGAGGAAGTAGCGGAGCAGATTGTCCTCCAGCACGCTGGAGGCCTTGCCCATAATCTCCACCTCGCCGTGGAGATTGATGTACTCCAGGCGCACGTGCATCTCCTTGGGTTCGGCGAGAAAGCTGGAACGGAACTGTACTTTCTGGAAGATCGGTTTGCGCGTGGAGGCGAACTCATCGAGGCGGGCCTGGAGTAGCCGCCGACTGTTTACGTCGGAACCTTCCTCGGGACCGATATAAATCAAATCCAGAATGGACATGCCGCGCAATCGCTCCGGACTCACACCCAGGATGCGATGCATGTTGCGATTGGATCGCGTAAAGCAGAACGAACTATCCAGGGTAAAGATGATGTCGCTGGATTCTTCGATCAATGCGCGGTAACGTTCTTCGGAGTCCCGGATTTCCCGGTTCGCCTGGTTCAACTCGTCCACCCGGCGGCGCAACTCTTCGTTCAACGATTCCACCTGATAGATGGCCGAGATGTACCGATTCGAAAGCACCGCGGCGATGCCGGTGACGAAGACCAGGAAGCCGAAGCGGGTCAGTCCGTCGTTGCGATACAAATACGCGGCGTCGATGACGTCGTAGATTACGGTTCCGGTGATGATGGCATAACCCACGAGGATGTTACCGGGCACACTGCGCAGGAGTACGTAGATCAAAGAGGGCCGGCCGCCGTCCCGGGACGCATGGCGTTGTTCCAGATACACCGCGCGAACGATGAAATAAATAAAGGCGACCAGGAACACCATAACCGTAGCCTGCCACAAACTCAGAACGTCCTGCACGAACGGGATGGGCATGAGCGCCGCGGCCAGGACCAACACAATATGATAACCGGCGTTGATGCGATGAAAGCGGCCCGCGCGCCCCATGAGAATCGTTTCCAGGAACGCGTGGAAGAACGGCACGGTGAGAAAGAGCGCTCCCAGTTCCAGGCGATAGAGCACGTTCGCATGTTGCGTGATGATGTCCCAGGCCATGCGATCCCGGGTAAAAAAGAACAGGAAGAGCGTGATTGCGAACAGGCCGAAGTGCAGACTGCTGCGTTCTTCACGGCGCATAAAGAAAAACAAAAGATGAAAGGCGCCCGTGAAAAGATAGAGAGAGATCAGCGCGATGTTAAACCGCCCCGCCACGGAAAGTTCCCGTTGCACGGAGGACGGTTGCACGGCCTGGGGAATGCCGATGGGCAGACCCGTCTGAATGGAAGCGGGATCCCCGGCTATGTGAAAGAACAGCACGTTGTTCTTCGCACGCAGAATGTTATGTTCGATCAACGTGGTATATCCGCGGGCGTAGATCGGCAGTACGACGCGACCGCGATCGTCCCGGTGCATCTCCGCATCCACCAGCCGGCCGTTCACGAAGATTTCCCAGTTACGCCCGATGCTGCCCAGGTGCAGAACGTAGGCCGCCTCCTCCCGAAAGCCCGGGCCCATATCAAAGAACGTGACGAAGCTGAAGTCCTGCGCCGGAGGCGCGGGCATGGGTGACAGGAATGTGCGCCGGGATTCCGGAACGAGATCCAGGTTTACCACGCGCACGGTACGATTCCCGGTGGTACTGCCCGGAACCTTCTGCCATCCCGCAGGATCAAACGACTCACGGCCGCCGTCGGCAATCGCCCGCGCCGCGGCAGCATCGTAACCAGGACGCACGTAAAAGGGCAACGGCGTAAGATCCACCGCCCCGGAAGATTTTTCGGACACGACCGAAGAAGACACGGCGGAACCGCAACCGGCGAGACACGCGCAGAGAGCGGCGATTGCGAGAACCGAACGCAACAACCGTCCGAGATTTCTAATTGTATGCGAGATCATGTTAGCCGGCGGCCGTCGTAAGAAGTACCGTCGCGAGACAGCCCAAACCTTCGGCACGGCCCAGGGCACCCATCTTTTCAGTAGTGGTCGCTTTCAGGCCCACACGGTCCAGGTCGACGCCGCAAATTTTTGCCAGACTTTCACGGATGGCCGGTTTGTACGGGGACAGCCGGGGCTTCTGGCCAATGACGGTTACGTCCAAATTGGCGAAGCGATAGCCGGCCGCCTTCATTTTTTCCAGGGCCAGCGACATGATGTGTACGGAGTTCAGGTTTTTGTGCGCGGGATCGGTGTCCGGAAAAAATTCGCCGATGTCTCCAAGACCGAGGGCGCCGAGCACGGCATCCGCCAGGGCGTGCAGGATCAGGTCGGCATCGGAATGCCCTTCCAGGGCCAGCTCGCCGGGAACCTCCACCGCTCCGAGGAGAAGCGGCCGGTCGGCGTCTTCGATCAACCGGTGAAAGTCCAGGCCGGTCCCCGTGCGCAAATCCGGAATCACGGAAAGAGCGTCATACGATTTCCAGCATGCGGTCTACTGCTTTTTTCGCGCGCAACCGAATGTCCTCGGGAACATGGACCTCCACTTTTTCGTGGAGCAGCGCGTCCCGTACCTTCGTCAGCGTAATCTTTTTCATATGCGGACAGGTGTGACAGGTGGACACAAAGTTCCGGTCCGGAAATTGATTGCGCAGGTTGTCCGCCATGCTGCATTCCGTGACGAGCATGATGTTCTTGCCCGGACTCTCGCGGATGAAGTCCGCCATCTGCGACGTGCTGCCCGCGAAGTCCGAGGCGCCGGTCACGTCGGTATTGCACTCCGGATGCGAAACAATGACCAGGTCGTCGAACTGGCGGCGCGTCATTTCCAGGTCCTCGGCGGTGTACTGCTCGTGCACCATGCACTTGCCCTGCTCCCAGGAGATGATTTCCTTTTTTGTCTGGAGTGCGATGTTTCGCGCCAGATACTCGTCCGGTAGAAAGATGACCCGATCGCCGGGAACACTTTCCACGACCTGCAAGGCGTTGGCGCTGGTGCAGCAGACATCCGTCTCCGCTTTGACCTCGGCAGTACAGTTCACGTAGGTGACGACCGGCACGCCGGGATACGCTTCTTTGAGTTTGCGAACGTCCGCGCCGGTAATGCTTTCTGCCAGCGAACAGCCGGCTTCGGGATCGGCGATGAGGACCTTGCGTTCCGGGTTCAGAATCTTCGCCGTCTCCGCCATGAAGTGGACGCCGTTGAACAGGATGATATCTGCGTTCACCTCCGCGGCCTTGCGCGACAGCCCCAGGGAATCGCCGATGAAATCGGAAACGCCGTGATAGACGTCCGGCGTCATGTAGTTGTGACCGAGGATGACGGCGTTCTTCTCACGCTTGAGCGCGTGGATTTCTTCGATGACCGGCATGGCCATGTCCACCTCGACGGGCGTCATGGTGGAAGCGTCGAGAGCCTTGCGAATTTCTGTAAGATCCTGAGTGGCCTGCATATGTATAGTAAAGAGAGCGGCACTGTCTACAGCAAGAAATAATTTCCGACAAAAACCATTGCCCGCGCGCAAAGCGAAAGATTTTATGATGTTATGGCCGACGCAGACGACTCCGAGCTGATTCCGCTGAACGTCCCGGACATCGGCGATGCCGAAAAGATCGAACTGGTGGCGTGGTACGTGGCCGCGGGGGACACGGTGAACGAAGGCCAGGAACTCTGTGAACTCGTTACGGACAAAGCCGCCTTTCCCCTGGAGTCACCGCGAACCGGTGTCGTGGCGGAGATTAAGAAAGACCAGGGCAGCACCGTCGAAGTCGGCGAAACCCTGGTAATGCTACGGCCCGGTTAAGCTTTCCAGGAACACCCCGGCGATGCCTGACATTCCCTCAGTGTAACTCTGCATTTTCAACGGGGAGACCAACAACACGTCGCCGCCGAGTTCTCCGGCAACCACCTGCGCCGTACGCTCACTCATTTCCGGCTGCACGATGACCCTGCGCAGCCCCAGGGCCTTCCCCCGGCGCACCACTTCCATAAGATGCTTCGGTCCCGGCTCGCGACCGTTCTCTTCAATGACGATCGTTTCCAGGCCGTAGGCCCGGGCAAAATAACTCCAGCTCGGATGAAAGACGATCACACTGCGACCGGCCACGGGTTGCAGTCGTTCGCGCAGCCGACGATCCAGGCCCGCCAGCTCTTGTTGAAACTCCCGCGTTCGACGACGAAAAGCGTCCGCATCTCCCGGGGCCAGGCCGATCAGAATCTCGCACAGGGCCTCAGCCTGACGCGAGACGAGCGACGGGTCCAGCCAGATGTGCGGATTACTGCCGGCGGTGTCGTGGTGATGATCTTCGCCGTGATCTCCGTGCTCGTGATCGTAAATCAATGCATCGTCAACGGCACCGCGGGCGTCGAAGACGATCATATCCGGATTCACGGAGCGAAAGCGTTCCATCCAGGCGCCTTCAAATTCCACGCCGGTGCGCACATACAAAGCGGCGCGCTCCAGGTCCCGCACGCGAGACGGCGGTGGTTCGAAGCTGTGCGGACTCATGCCCGGCGGCACCATCACAATCACCTGGACGCCATCGCCGCCGATGCCCTCGACCAAAAATCGCTGGGGCAAAACGCTGACCGCTACTATTATTTTTTGCGAGCCCGTCGCCGGGTCGGTGGGAGCTTCTTCGCAGACAAACGTAAGCAGAACGAAAGGCAGCAGGAGGATTCGGCGCAGCATGGACAACATAGATGCAACGCGGGCGCAGCGGTTACAGAAAACGAATCGATTCATCTACGGCGTCGGTACTGAAGAAAGATTTCGTCGGACTCACGCTCCGGTTCGCAGGACACCAGTTCCCAGCGATTCTCGTCGAAGCCCGGGAAGGCCGTGTCGCCGTTCACGATGCCCGAAAGCCCGCGCACGCCGACCAGGTGCGGCACCAGCGTGAGATACAACCAGTCCACCAGGTCCGCGGAGAAAAAGGCGTGATTCACCGACGGCCCGCCTTCGAGTAAAAGCCGCCGCACGCCCCGCTCATCATACAGGTACCGCAACACGGCCGCCGGGTGGAGATCATCGCGATCCCGCATGACGACATCGGCAATGCCCTCGAACTTTCGCAGCTCAGCCGGATCGTTCTCGCGATCGGTGAAGAGGATCGGCCGCACGCGCTCGTCGCGAAACATTTGCAGATGCGCCGGCGGCAACGAACTGCGCGCGATCATCACCGGCACCGGCGGGCGATCATCGTGGTTCGTATGCGGATGTTCGGGCAACACGCGGGGATCGTCGTTGCTGACGGAGTTTTTGCCGACCATGATTGCGTCGGCCTGGCGACGGTAGACGTCCATGCGTCGCGAGTCGAAGATGGAGGTCATGCCGTGCCAGGTCCCGTCCGGCCGGGTAACCTTGCCGTCGAGAGTCATGGCCATATTCACGCGAACTTCGGGGCGGGAGGACATTTTTTTACTCCGAGGACCGAGGGGCCGAGTTTTTTTGGGAGGGCATTTTAATTCCCTCGTTCCCTCGGTCCTCGAAGTCAAAAACTCTTAATTCATACCTTCCACTTTGCGCGCTTTCCCGAGCAATTCCAGAATCTGCGGATGCAACAATGCATTGGAGGCAATCACATCACTGAGAAACAAGTCAAACGGCTTGCCGTCGAAGTCCGAGAGTCGGCCGCCGGCTTCGCGGAGAATGACCGACGGCGCGCAGAGATCGTGGGGATCCAGGCCGCGCTCCCACATGGCGTCCAGGCGCCCCTCGGCCACCCAGCAGAGATCCAGAATGGCCGAGCCGGTACGACGCAGACCGGTGCCGCTCGTGATAAACGCGGAAACATCGGCGACGATTTCGGTGATGATCTCCTGGCGACGATACGGCAAACCCGTGGCGATCAACGTGCGTTCAATGCGCGAAAGACCGCTGACCTCGATGGGATTGTGGTTCTTGTAAGCCCCGTCGCCGTGCACGGCGTGATACAAATCCGAGAAGGCCGGCACCATCACCACGCCCGCCACCGGCGTCCCCCGAAAGCAGAGACCCGCGGCGATGCAGAACAATGGTACGCCGTGAATGTAGTTACGCGTTCCGTCGAGGGGATCCAGCCACCACTCGAACTCACCGTCTTCTCCGGCCCGGCCCCGTTCCTCACTGTAGATACGGTCGCGGGGATAGTGGTCGTTGATCGTCGCGATCATGGAGTCTTCGATCTGGAGCTCGGCTTTTTTCATGAGCTCGCGGTCGGCGATCGCGGAGGATGAGCGCGCAATGTGCGCCTCTTTCTGGTACGAGAGCAGGTTCATGCCCAGGCCGGGCAGGATGTGCATGAGATGCGCAATGCGATTTTCGACTTCGTCCTGGGGAAAGGGTAACTGGGCGGTTTCGGTCATGGTGTAACTTCGAACGTTTTCAATTTTCTGCGGACCCTGCCTCGTCCAGATCGTCAGCGAGATCCTCGGGCACTTCCTGGCCGGCACCGGAGACGACGGGCAGGTCCTTTTTGAGATCCTCTTCGGTGCGCCGGGAACCCGGCACGCGCAGGCTGCGCCAGTTCTCGAGGATCTTCTGAATGCGCTTGCGGATTTGAATGACCGGGGCCACCTTGGTGGTCAGCGTCGCGAAGTCCGGATGCATTTCTGCTTCCATGGTCTGACTGCCGAAGGTCTTGCGCAAATTGAATTCACCCTTCGTGCCGACTTCCGTGTTGATAAACAGCAGCGCCTTCTTGTAGGCATTCTCCAGGTGGCCGCGGTACGAAATCGTGTTGTGCGCCTGGATGAGCGTGTTCTGAACGTTGCGGGTCAACTCTTTCCGATCCACCTGTCGTTGTTCCAGTTGCTGCTTCGCCAGAAACTTGAAGTGCCGGAACTTTTCTTCGACCAGATCGACACTGCGTTCGAGGTAGTCCAGATTTTCCCGGTACCATTCGAAGAAGCGAAAGAGAGCATAGTAGGTGCGCGGCTTGGCCCGATCCACCAGCGCTCCGGTGTCCCGGGAGAACTGATCCGGCTCGAAGGCGTAGGCGCGCATCCAGGGTTTGTCCGGTGAGAAGTTCAGCTTCAGGAAGTACTCGAAGGGATAGATGTTCGGCGGCGGGATCTTCAACCGCAGCTTCATGATGGATTCGTTGTCCTCTTTGAACAGCATCTCCAGGGCCACGTTGATTTCGTGGGAGATGAATTCATCGATGTCCGGTAAGTCTGGCATGTTGCAGATGATGGAAAACAGGACTCAGTCGCCGCGATCTCCGGTACCGCCGCGCCCACGAGCGGCCAGGTACCGCACCATCGCCCGGGCGAAGTCCGGCAGGTCCGGCGGTCGGCGGGCCGTAATGAAATTATCGTCCTCGACCACCGGTTGATCGAGCCAGGTCGCTCCGGCATTTTCGAGATCGTCACGAATCCCGGGCGTGCTGGTGACGGTCCGTCCGTTTACGATCTTCGCCGAGATGGGAATCCAGCCGGCGTGACAGATGAACGCAATCATCTTGCCGTTCGACTGGAATTCCCGACAGAGCTCCAGGACTCGCGGAATGCGGCGGAGTTTGTCCGGCATGAAGCCGCCCGGAATCAACAGGCCGTCGTACTCCGACTCGCGGACCGCATCGATGCGAGCTTCAGCCTCGGCCGGATAGCCGTGTTTTCCCGTGTACGTGCGGATCTCCTCGGCGGCCAGTGTAACCACTGCCCCCTCCTCCTGGAGGCGCAGCAGCGGGTACCAGAGTTCCAGGTCCTCGTAAACATCGCCGACGAAGGCCAGGACCCGTATACCCGTCAAATCGCCCACGGTTGCAAGGATAAGATGAAATGCCGGAGCGTCCAATATTTTCAGTGAAAACGCGGGCCAGGAAAAAAACGAAAAAAGTTGCGGCGGCTGTCGATTTCCGCCCCGCCTGATCGTTTTCCGGCAAACAACAATCTGGAGACGCAACATGCGCTATTTGATTTTACTTTACGATAACGAGGAGTCCGGGGCGGAACACGCCGAGGCCGACATGCCCCTCTGGTTCGAAGTGACCCGGGACCTGCGGGCTTCCGGAAAGATGCTGGGCGGTGAAGCCCTGGAACCGACGGCCACGGCAACGACGCTGCGGCGGGACGGAGAAAAGCTGCTCACCCTGGACGGACCTTTCGCGGAGACCAAAGAACAACTCGGCGGCTTCTACATGATTGAAGCCGGCAATCTGGACGAGGCCATGGAGTGGGCCGCCCGCATGCCGAACCTTCGTCACGGCGGTTCCGTTGAAATTCGGCCGATCATGGAGTTTCCCGAAGAATAGGACCTACCGTGCGAATGGACCTCCGCGAACACGAAACGATCCACCGGGTCTACCAGGAATGCTACGGACGCGTGGTCGCAGCACTGGCCCGGGAATTCCAGAACCTGGAGCTCGCGGAGGAAGCCGTACAGGAAGCGTTTTTGAGCGCACTGCACCGGTGGACCGCCGACATTCCTGAAAATGCCGCCGGGTGGATCTACGTGACCGCCCGGCGGCACACCATCGACAGCCTGCGTCGCGAAAGCCTGGGCACTCGAAAGTACCGGCAGTGGCAGGGCGATCAAAGCCTCTTCAGCGAACCGGAGTCTCCGCTGTTTGAGGATGATTTTCCGGATGAACGGCTCAGCCTGATCTTCGCCTGCTGTCATCCCACGCTGAACCTGGAAAGCCAGGTGGCCCTGACGTTGCAAACCCTCGGCGGCCTGAGAACCCGGGAGATCGCGGCGGCCTTTCTTGTACAGGAAAGCACCGTGGCCCAGCGCATCGTCCGCGCGAAACGCAAGATCGAGACGGCCGGGATTCCCTTCGCCATCCCGCCGGCGAATGCCATCGAGGATCGCCTCGAAGGCGTTCGCACGGTGCTGTATTTGATTTTCAACGAAGGCTACAGTTCCCGGGAAGGCGATGCTCTCATCCGCGCGGACCTCTGCCTGGAGGCCATCCGCCTCATGCAGATGCTCGTGCAACTGCGGCCGGAGGATTCGGAAAACCACGCCCTGCTCGCATTGGCCCTCTTCACCGATTCCCGGCGCGACGCCCGGCTGGACGCCGCGGGCCATCCCATCCTGCTGGAAGACCAGGACCGCCGCCTGTGGGATCGCCGTAAGATTCGGGCCGGTTTTCTGGCCCTGGGCCGCGCCGCGCAAAAGCAGGGCCGACCCGGCGCTGACTCCTATCTCAGCCAGGCCGCCATCGCGGCCGAGCACGCGAAATCATTCTACACCGGTCGCACGAACTACGAGGCGATCGCCGGGCACTACGAGGACCTCCTGCGCACCAGGCCCACGGCCGTGATCCGGTTGAACCACGCTGCCGCCCTGGCCCTCGCCCGCGGTCCGGAAGCCGGACTGGCCCTGCTGGATGCGGACGATCTGCGCGACGAGCTGGGCGAGTACACCTGGTACCATTCCGCCCGGGCCGAACTCCTGTTCGATCTGGAACGGCTGGACGAATCCCGGGACGCCTATCTGGCCGCCCTCGACTGCTGCCGGAACGAGACCGGTCGCCGTCATCTCCTGCGCCGCATGCAGCGCATTCCCACACCGCCACTTCTCTAAAAATCTTTCTTTGCGGCGGCAGGATGGGCCGTCAGGCTTGCCCATGCCCCGGCAGTTGGACACGGCCGAAACGATCAGCGCCCGCATTGCCGCCGGCCTGCGCGAACTCCCCGAGGACCTGGCCGGCGAACTGCGCGGCATGGTGGAACTGTTCCAACGCCGCCTGGATCTCCTGGAAGGCGAGGCCCTGCGCCGCGGCGAACACCACGACGGTTCCGAATATTTCGCGCCGGGCGCCGGCGAACGACGGACTCGCATCCGCGCGGCCCTGCACACGATCCTGAAAGAGGATCTGGTCTACTTTCTTCTAAAAGTACTGGCCGGTCGCTACGAACCGCCGCCCGGCCTGCCCCCCGTACCGAACTTCCGCCACCACGCCCTGGACATCCTGAAAGAACTCAAGGTCTACGCCTATCATCCCGCGGCGAAGGATTTCTCCCACGCGTCGATTCCGGAACGCTGGTATGTCAACCTGGCCAGGAATCAGAAGTCGCCGTGTACTCCCGAAAAGCTGCTTCAGTACCTGGCGCTGTATCGCAATCGTCTCTACTCGCTCAGCACCGGCGAAAACGAACGGCCGTATCTCTTCGCCAACTATGCTTCGTTCGTGCGTCACTTCATCGGGGCCGAGAGTGACGAGGAGACCCTTACTTTCGAAGAGATCTATCGTGCCGAACTGCAACTCCGCCGCGAGATCGAGGCGGCGCTGTTGTTACGAACGTCCATCGATCAATCCCTGGGCGGGCGCTCCGGTGTGATGCTTGCCCGGGAGATCGTCGCCGAACGCAGCGATCGTTTCATTACGGATCTGCACAACGAGTTCGAGAACTACTATCGCAAGGAACTGCGCCGACGCTACCGCGCTCACAGCAAGGTCCTCCGCGAAAAAGAACACCTGGACGCCGAAATGCGCGAGGCCGCGCGGCTGCACAACAAGGCGTTGCAGAAAGATTTGCCCGGCGACGATCAGCGCGTTCGCTTCGAAGTCTGGTACGAACCCTACGTCGGTCTGGGCGGCGACTTCTATCGAGTGGACCGCATCAGCGACGATGTCTATTCGCTCTTTCTATGCGACATCGCCGGCCACGGTCTTTCGGCGGCGTTGCACTTTCATCCCGTGGTCAACGCTTTCGAACGCCAGGCGAAAGAATATCTGGAAGCACCGGAAGTTCTCTTAAAACGCATGAACGACGATCTCTACGGCCAGTTGCGCGATAACTTCGTCACCGCGATCCACGCCGTCGTCGATCTAAAACGCGGCGAGGTGGACTACTGCAACGCCGGCCATCCGAAGGGATTCATAGCGGCCCTGGGTAGCCCCGGTCAACGCGTCCGCTTTTTGCGACCGAACTCCAAGGTCCTCGGTTGTTTTCCGCGCGTGGAGTTTCGCCGGGACGTCGTGGAACTGTACGATGCTTCGCGTCTCGCGCTGTACACCGACGGCATCAGCGAGGCCATGGACGTCGATTACAACATGCTGGGCGAACGCGGGCTTCTGGATCTCTTCGAAGGCACACTGCACTGGGACACCCGCCGAACCCTCGATCACGTCCGCGAATCCCTGAACGAATTCAAGGGCCGGCGCAAAACCGAGGACGATCGCTCCCTGCTGATCACGGACATCACACTAAACAATACACACTAACAATCAACGAGACACACTTATGATCTACGAACCCGTCATGCGAGCCGGCGCCGATCTCATCCTCTGGTGCCAGGCGAATCTTTCGTTTCTCTTCGTACCCATGGAAGTTTTTACGCTCATGGGCGAGGAGTTTTTCTACATCGGCTTGATTCCACTCATCTACTGGTGCGTGCACCCGGCGACCGGTCTGCGCCTGCTGGTCCTCCTCGCGTTCAGCAGTTTTTTGAACGCCCTGCTCAAATGGATGTTTCACAGCCCGCGGCCGTACTGGTGGGACCCCGCCGTCGACGGCATGCGCCACGAAACCGGTTTTTGCCCGCCGTCCGGACACTCGCAAAACGCGGTGACGTTCTGGGGCTACCTCGCTTCGAGTTACGCGCGGTTCACCGCCGCCGCGGGCCGCGGTACGACCTGGATCTGGGTCGCCTTCGTGGTGCTCGCGTTTTTGATTTCCATCTCGCGCATGATTCTCGGCGTACACTTTCCGCACAGCCTGGTCCTCGGCTGGACCGTCGGCGCCATCACACTCATCGCGTACATCAAGTTGCTGCCCGCGTTCGAAACCTGGTTTCGTTCGCAGGGTCTCGTCGTACAGATCGCGTTTTCGTTCGGCATATCGTTCGCGCTGCTTGCGGTGATGTGGCTTGTGGCGCCGTACATCGCCTCGGTCGCCGACATCGAACGCTGGGTGGCGAACGCCGCGGCGGACCAACCCGGCACGGCGAAGAAGCCGGCCATCGATCCGTTATCCGTAAACGGTTTTTACAGTTATGCCGCGGTCCTGGCCGGCGCCGGTGTCGGCGGCGCGTTGATGTTGCGCACCGCCCGCTTCGAAGCCGGCGGCCCGCTATGGCAGCGCGCGCTGCGCTACGTCCTGGGCATGATCGTGCTCATTGCGATTTATGTCTCCGGCACGCTGGCCCCGAAAGAACCCGAGGCCCTGGCCTACGCCTTTCGCTACGCGCGCTACTTCCTGATGATGCTCTGGGCCATCTGGCTGGCCCCGCTGATGTTCCTCAGGCTCGGCCTGGTGAAAGCGAAAGTTTGACGGCGGAGGGTTTGGGGGATTGACTCCGAGGACCGAAGTATCGAGCAAAGAAAGTCGGTGCCCCGGTCCTCGGAGTACACACATCCTCCGAATCTCGTTTGTAAAATCGTTGCCGGGGTAAGGCCTTCTCAAATCATCGTTGCGGCGGCGGAACGTCTCGCACCGGCGGACCCTTACATTCTCGATCAAACGCCGCTCACACCAGGAGGAATCAGTGGAAATCGCAAAATACGGATTCGAAGATATTAAAGATCAAGTTGTAGTCATCACCGGCTCGGGCCGGGGCATCGGCCGCGCCACGGCGGAACTCTTCGCGCACATGGGTGCAAAGGTAGTCGTGTCGGACATCGACGCCGACGTAACGAAACAGGCCGAAGAAGAAGTCGGCAAAATCAGTGAATGCATCGGTGTCACCTGCAACATCACCGACCGCGAACAGGTCGACGCCATGATGCAGGCGGCCATCGATAAATGGGGCAAGATCGACACCCTCGTGAACAACGCGGGCATCACCAAAGACGGCCTCTTCCTGAAGATGAAGCCGGATCAGTGGAACTTCATCATCGACGTCAACCTGAACGGAACCTATCACTGCGCTCATGCCGCGGTACTGCACATGCGCAAGGCGCGTCGCGGCAGCATCATCAACCTGTCGTCTCTGTCCCGCACCGGTAACCCGGGCCAGGCAAACTACGCCGCGGCCAAAGCGGGCGTCATCGGTTTCACCAAGTCCCTCGCGAAAGAAATCGGCGCCATGGGCATCCGCGCCAACGTCGTCGCCCCGGGCTTCGTAGAAACCCGCCTCACCGAGGCAATCCCGGATAAGATTCAGGAAGAAATGGTTAAGAGCATCCCGCTGCGTCGCACCGGCAAACCCGTCGACATCGCCGGCCCGGTTCTGTTCCTGGCATCGGATCTCTCTTCGTACGTCAACGGCGCCGTCATCGACGTCAACGGCGGGGTATACTGAAAAAACATTTCAATCCGAGGACCGAGGGAACGAGTATAAGATCAGAGTTTTTTCGCAACGGCCCATCGCCCATAACCGATCACCGTTCACATACGAAAATCCTCCCAAATCTTCCCTCGATCCCTCGGTCCTCGGAGTTCCAGCTTATCCCTCTTCCACAACCCGCCGCGCGGCTGCCGCGCTTCTCAGTACCCGCCACGATTCCACGAACGGCGCGTACAACTGTTTCCAGTAACTCCGCGGCAGCGGATCGTGTTCCACGCCCACTCCTTTCAGATCGCGATCGTGGGGATGGATGAACGTGCCGAAGACCACATCCCACACGCTGACGATGTTTCCGTAGTTCGAGTTGCCCTCGTCCATGCGCAACGAATGATGCAGATGATGCACGTCCGCCGTGTTGACAAAGTAGTGCACGAAACGCGGAACCTCCATGCGAATGTTCGCGTGGGATAACGTACCGAAGATGTTCGTACACGCCGCGTACCAGAGCAACAGCTCGCCTGGAATGCCCAGCACGATCGCCGCACCGAACTTCAGGAGCGACACAACACTCGTCGAGAACCAGTGCACCCGCCCGGATTTCAGCACATGCATGCGATCCGGCTGATGATGAATTAAATGGAACGGCCAGAACGCCGGCACCTCGTGCATAAGGCGATGATACCAGTAACCGATCAGGTCGAGGATCAACACAACGAGCACCAGTTGGGCGATGCCGGGCCAGGACTCCGGCCAGAGCCCGATGGCCAGGGCGTTGCTCGCCGCGCCGGCCACTACGGCGACCAGCACACGGCCCAGGGAACGACCAAGGTCCCCGCCGAGCACGGAGCCGCTGATGCTATGGGCGAAGTCCGCCCAGGCTCCTCCGTCCGAAAACAAACGCCATTCGCCGCGCCGCGGATATACGACCTCCAGCGCGGCAATGACAACCAGATTCGACGCCGATTGCACAAAGACCACCAGGCCCGGGGCAAAACCGGCCTCGATGCCGGCGTAGACTCCGCCGAGACTCAACGCCAACAACACGGGATACAATACACACTTCATTAATACCTCCAAATTCAGGCATCATTCAAACACGTTTCGCGACGGCGGTCGTCAGGAGTGATCATCCTGGAGTCCGAAATGATCATTCCAAACTCTCGTGGGCATGGGAGACTCGCAAATGGCTTGCGATCCCGTCCCCCGCACCGAAGTTGTAGTGTGAGTTCGACTCTCGCGGGAATTGTTGCCAGCGGAATCCTCGGCGGCTCCGGCGTTGCCTTCGTCAACGCGTTGAGCTTCGCGGCAGTGCGGAGCGAACGTCACACCGAACGCATCATCACGACACTGCTCTACGCCTGCATCGGCATGTTTCTTCTGCGCTCGGCCCTCGTCCTGAACGGCACGTTACTGGACTATCCGCGCGTGTTGATCATGCAATTCGTCTGGCTCTATGCCTTCGGGCCGCTGTACTACTGGAACGTACGCGCCCAGGTGCACCCGGACTTTCGACTGCGTCCCCGGGATGCGCTGCATCTGCTTCCCGTGGGCCTGGTGCTCGTCCTGGACGTGTACTTCTACGTCCATCCGGAAGTGGATGAGACGTATCTGCGAACCTGCCTGGTTTCGCGCTTCGAATTCGGTCCGGCTTCGTACATGTGGCTGGCCGGTGTGGCCGGGCTCGGCGCCTACGGCCTCGCGGCCACGTATTCCCTGCTCGGTCTGTGGGAGATCGCCGGCGTATGGCGCAACGATGCCATGCCGGCCGAGGTTCGCTACGTTTGCATTTTCCTCGGCGGGGCCTTCATCGCCGTTCCGTTGCTTTTCCTGGGAGATCTGCTGGTGTCGGAGGTCCTGGGGGCAACCGGCCTCACCGCGGTGGTGCTCATGCTCGTGTCGCATGATGTGGCCGTGCGGCGCAACCCGGATCTATTGCCGTGTTTCTGCAAACTTACGCGCAGGAAAAGTTACGAAAAGTCCGTGCTGTCCGGCCTGGATACCGAGACGGTACTCGGCCGCCTCCGCGGACTCATGGAAGACGAGCGCCTGTACGCCGACGAAGATCTAAGCCTGGGCAGCCTGGCCGAGGAGCTGTCGTTGAACCGGCATCAGCTTTCGGAACTACTGAACCGTCGCACGGGCATGAACTTCAACGCCTACGTGAATCAGTATCGCATCCGGGCGGCCTGTGAGATGTTAACGACCGAGCCGGATCGCTCAGTCCTTTCGGTGGCCCACGCCGCGGGTTTCAATTCGAAGTCCGCCTTTCACAGCGCTTTCGCGAAGTTCACCGGGCAGACACCGCAGCAATACCGCCGCTCCCGGAGCTGATCAGTGGAGCGGTGCAAAGACCTGAACGACGAAGTACTTCTCGCCGTTCCAGCGGACGGCGTGCCCCGCCGCATCGTAGTCGGGATGCAGGATGTTCCGGCGATGCCCTTTTGAGTTCATCCAGCGCTGCACCAGGTTGCGGGCCAGTTCGTCCTCGTCCTGAAACCAGCGGACCTGTCGCGTCCACACCCGGTACGGCCCCTGATCATCCTTATCCCAGTAGAAGGTGACCCCGGCGCCGGTATGCGCCATGGATTCGACCAGGTTTTCGCCGCAGCACGCCAGCACGCGTCCTGCTCCCACCGGCTCGGCGTAACGACGCAAGCAGACCCGCACATCTCCGCCTTGTTGTCGGCACGCTGCTTTCACGCGATCCCGGGCCCGGGCATGACGCGTACCGTAGTGCGAGAGCCGGCCGACATGCACCAGGTCGGCCGCATGGAGGTCGGCCGCCTGCGTCAGAATCACGTCCGAACCGAGGGGCTCCAGACCCCGGCGCCACCGCTCCTCGTTCGTGTACGCGAGGATGCGCTCCGCCAGCACGGTCGAATTCAGTTCCGGCCGGGGCGGCAGGTCGCGCTCGGAAGTGCGCCAGTGCAGATGCCCCAGCACGCCCGATACAACCACAGCGATGGCAATCATGGCCCGCATAAGAGATACACTAGCATGTCAGCACAGCAATACAACAAAAAGAAATCTACATGCAACAATAACGTCACATTTCTATGGTCCGGCTGCCTCCTTGCGACGGGCGAGGCCCGGGAGGCTCAACTGGTCAGATTTCCGGATTCCCATTATGCTGGGCCGTATGGGACTCTTACTCAATCTCTTACTGACCCTGCTCATCGGTTTCGCGGCAACCGCCGCCATGTCATTATTTCTGTACCTGGCCCATGCCAGCGGCCTCGTAAACGCCGACATGATTCGGGCCCTCGGCAGTATGATTACCAAACGATTGGAGAACAGTGTCGTGCCGGGCCTGGTCACGCATTTCATCGCCGGCGCGATGTTTGCCTTTCCTTACGCGATTTTGTTAACCCTGCTCCGCACCGACAGCGTGGGCATCGGCGGCGCGGTGGGAGCGCTGGCAGGTTTCTTTCACGGCTTTGTGTTCAGCTTCGTTCTGATCGCGATGGTGGCGGAATCCCATCCCATTGAACGTTTTCGAAAGGTCGGTCGTTCCGTGGCCGTGGTCCACATCCTGGCTCACGTCGTCTACGGCCTGGCCATGGGCCTGTTGATTCAAGGCCTCGCCGTCGACTTTGGTCTGACCACCGTGTAAGTTAAGATCATCTTAGAAATACTTATGCAGCTTGTCTTGATCAGGCGCATAGATAAACTGACACTTATGAACTACAGTCGTATCGTTCCGGCCGTCCTGGCTGCCGCCCTGTCGGCATTGTTGATCGCCCCCGCCTGCCAGAGCCTTCCGGTGGAAAGCCCGTCCGCGGATCGCCTCATTGCCCTCGGTCCGCCGGATGCACAGTGTACTCCCGTCGATACCCACACGGAACTTTACGTTCTCTTCGGTACGGTGCCGCTGCGAACGGCCTCTCCCGAGAAGCTCTTTGCGGGCAATGCTTCCAGCTATCGACTGCGGCGGGAGATTCGCTGGCACGATGTACTCGTCTCCGTTCCGGGCGGCCTGATCCTTTCGCTCACGAAGAACACACTGGTCGTGGAAGAGTGCGCGGCCGAACCGGCCTTCCTGACCGCGACCGAGAAACGCAGCTACCTGGAAAAGGCCGCCGCGAAAGAAACCGAGGAGCAGCAAAAGAAGGTCAACGCGGCACTGGACGCATTCTTGAAGCAACTCGCCGATTCTGACGAAGCCGATGTTGTAGTACTCCTGAAGTCCGGAGAACGCCGGGCCGGCCGCCTGGCCGAAGTAAGGGAAACCGAGATCGTTCTGGAAATCACCGCTGAGGCAGCCCCCGACGACGACAAAGTCGAGAACGTCGAGGACCGCCGGGATACGATTCGCCTGGAAGAAATCCGGCGCCTGATTTTGCTCGAAGAAAAATGAGATGAGCACCGCGCGGGAACTCAGAGTTTCTTCTGCAACGCCTGCGCTTCCTCGCGAAACTTCTGCTGCATGATCTTCGTTTTCGGATCTTCCGGAATGGCCAGGGTCTGATCGAGCAATTGCTTCGCCTCGTCCTTGCGCCCCTTCGAGATATAGAGATCCGCCAGATACGTGAGATTAAAACCGAAGTTCGGAGCCAGCTCCACGGCACGCTTCAAACATTCTTCCGATTTTTTTGCATCGCCCGGTCCCACCGGCCAGCCGGGGGCCTGCTGGTAAAAGCGACCGAGCAAACGCAGGGCGCCGGCGCTGAAGTACGCCTCGTCCAGATCCCGGGCTTTCTTGCCGTGGGTCTCGATGGGCCCCAGATAAAACAACGACGACATGATGCCGCGAATGACACCGTGGTTGCCCATGTTCGACGCATACCAGAGATGTGCGGCCGCGGACTCGGGCGCGGCCTCTACGGCCTTCTTGCCGGCCTCGACGCCCTCGCCGAAGTACTTCTCTTTATCGGCGGTCTCTTCGGCGTAGTCTCCAAGCCAGTAATAGACCTGAGACAACAGCGGCAGCGCCTCCGCCGGATTGCTCTCGATATCTTTTAGTAAAATGTCCCGGGCCTTTTCCAGGTTGCCCGGATAGTCCGCCTCGCGTTCTTCCAGCAGTTGCTCTACTTCCGACATACTCTCCCCCTATACCGCTCGCGCGGCTCAATCAATCTGAATCTGAAAGACTTTGTCGAGTCCGGAAACCTGGAAGATCTTGCGGATCGCTTCCTGCGGATTACGGATGATGATTTCTCGCTCCGCCGCCTGCATCTTCCGATTCAGGGTGATCAACAACCCCATCCCCGACGAATCGATGAACGTCAGATCCTTAAGATTGAAGTGAACCGCCTTGCGATCCTGCTCCAGCAGTTTCAGAAACTCTTCCCGGAATTGTTCTACATTGTGGAGGACGAGCTTGCCGGTCAGTGAGACAACGCGCTGTTTCTCGTACTCCTCGACGGTGTAGTCCAACTCTTCGTCTTTCATAGGCCAACGTTGCGAGAATTGCCCCCGCCCGGCCAATCAAATTTCCCGCCTCCCCGGCTCAAAGACTGAAGGCGGAGCTGACGACTTCCTTGAGGTTGTCCTCCAGTTCCCGTCGCGGCACGCCGCGCTGCAGGCACTCGCTAAGATGACGGCCTACGAAGGCCTCCCCGAATTTTTTCAGGGCGTTGTTGGATGCTTTCAGTAGCTGGATCGTCTTCATGCAATCCGGGTTTTCGTCTTCCAGCAGACGTTTGATGGCCTCGATCTGGCCCTGGGCCCGGTTCAGCCGATGGATGAGGTCTTTGTGGGATTCGGCAGCGCTCATGGACGTAGTATACGGGGTAGGGTATACTACGTCAAGCCGCATCACCCCGATACGAACGGTTCGCGGGGCTATTCGATGGTAGCGGCGAGCATGGAGACATCGTCGAGCTTGCGGTAGCCGTTCCGAAACTCCTCCCAGCGGCGCAGAACATGATCCAGGACGTCCCCGGGAGCGCTGCCCGCCGGTAGTTCCAGAAGCGTCCGGTTGATGTGATCCATGCCGAACTCTTCTTTTTCCGGATTCTTGGCCTCGTTGATGCCGTCGGAGCAAACGAAGAGGGTATCGTCCGGACGCAGCTGGAAGTTTTTCCCGCGCACCCGCAGATGCGGATCGATACCGAAGAAGGGCACGCCGTTGGTAGCGTCGAATTCGATGCTCTCGCAGAGATTGTAGATCTTGTCTTTACGCCGCAGCCAGACCAGGGCATGGCCGTAGTCGTAGAGCTGGAGGATGCGATGATTCTTTTCGTAGAGCATGGCCACGCCGGTGGCATACATCCCCTCCGGCGTTGTTTCGAAGATCATGCGGTTCAGCGTCGTAAGGCGACCACCCAGATCGAAGGACTGGAAGTCCGTTACCGGGCGACCGTTGAACTCCAGCATGGTTCGCACGGCGGTAGCAATGGACAAAACCATCTGCGCGGCCTTGAGGCCTTTGCCGCAGACATCGAACAGCAGCAACAACGTAAGGTTTTCACTGAGTTCGTACACGGCGCCGTAGTCGCCGCCGGGGCCGGTCAGCGGTAAGACGCGCACGGCCGCCTGCATCGTATGCTCCACCGCCTGCCCGGTTCCCACCGGCGGGCGATACGTGCTGTTGTCGAGGACTTGCTCCTGAGCGTCGTTGCAGGCTTCCAGGTCCTGGCTGAAGTAGTAGTTCAATGCGTCCAGGACCCGACGAACGCTGGAGACACCGTAGAACTCGCCCTCATGCAGGACGACGAACGGATCGAAACGAATCTCCTCGTCGCGGCCCATGAGAATGCGCGAAGCATCCGACAGGCGCGTATGTGAATCGAGGGTGACGACCCGGGTTTCCATGACGCCGGAGACCGGCGTGTTCGGCTTAAGCAAGAGATCGCGGGTGAACTGGTTCTGGGACAGGGCCGCGAAGAACATTTGTTTGCGGAGGTAGCCGGTGATCCGGCCGTCGTCCCGGCGGACGGCCAGATAGTCCACTTCCGGAAACTGCTGATAGAGCTCGTGCAGTTCCGTCGTCGTCGTGTTTTCGTTCAGAACAACGGCCCGGCCGGCGGTCAACCGTTCCAGTTCGTGCACGGTCCGCGCGGTCTTGCCGACTTCGTAGGCGGAAAAGATGGGACGATCTCTCCCGCGCCGCCCGCCCGATTCGGACTGTTCTTCTGTGTGCTGTAATTCCACGCTCGCGCTCATTCTTTCGGACCGGCCTTTAACTTCAATCTAAATAAACTTAATTCACGCCGAGCGGAACCGCCTCCAGGGCTGTCGCTTCCGTGTCGTGAATATCGAAAAAGGACACCAACCGCGTCATCTGCATGACTTGAAGCACGGACGGTTGTATCTCGCACAGGCGCAGGCTACCGCCGCTCTTTTCCAGAGCCCCACGTCCGGAAATCAGCGCCCCGATTCCCGACGAGTCAATGTAAGCCACCCGGCCCAGGTTCACCACCGCGTGCGCTCCTGCTTCGCTCACTTCGCGGAGATGCTGCTTGAGAAGATCGGCGTTGTACAGATCCACTTCGCCGACGACTTCAAGGATCACACAGTCTCCACTTTTCCGTACCTGAATTTCCATGCTGCCAGGATAGAACTCAGCGGTTACAATCGTTTATCAAGATGGTGAATCGTTCATGAAGGTGAACGGTACAAAAAAGACGGGCCCGATCCGTAGACCGGGCCCGTCTTGTGGGTTTGCAAACGAAGCGTGGATGAGCCATCCACACCCCGGAAGAATCCTAGAACTTGTAGTCCAGGCTGACCGAGTAGCTGATGCCTTCACGGTAAGACCGGACGATCTCTTCGCGATTGAGGAGCGGGTTTTCCTGCACAACCTCGAAACGCGTATCCAGGATGTTCTTGATCGATCCCTTGAGGCTCAGGTTCTCCCCGAACTTCTGAGTATACACCAGGTCCAGGACACCGGAGCCCTTTTCGATGCGGTCGGAGCCGCCCTCGGCGCCGGCCGCATCCAGGCGATCACCGAAGATGTTGTACAACAGGCCGATGGACCCTGTGCGCTCTTCGTTGAAATAGAAGTCGAGCTTCAGGTTGTATACGAAGTCCGACTGGCCCGGGAGTTTGGTTTCCAGATTCGTGGGACTGTAGACCGACTCCCGACTGATCGTAACGTCGTTGGCAATGAGACCGCCGTCGATGGCAGCCTTGCGTTCGAACTCAAAGATCTCGACCCGTGAGCGAATGAAGAACAGGTTCGCCTGAAAGCCGAGGTACGTGAGAAAGTACTTCCGAAACTCGAATTCCAGCCCGCGGATCTCTCCGTCCTTCGCATTGATGAACGTGGCGTCGTTGCCGATGTTCTGCGAGGCGACACCGATCTTCGTAATCGGATCCGAGAGGTCTTTGTAGAACAGACCCACGCCCGTATACTCTTCCGGGGACATGTAATACTCCCAGCGGGCGTCGTAGTTGTGAATGTAGGCGCGACGCAGAGCCCGGTTACCGAAGACACGCTCGCCGCCGAACGACGGGGCGAAGCCGAACTCGGAGAGATCCCGGAAGTCCGGACGGTTCAACGTTTCCGTATAACCGAAGCGGAGGTTCATATCGTCCGTGGCCTCGTAGACCGTGTTCACGGACGGCAGGAGGTCCTTGGTCCGCAACTCACCCACGCCGGGGTTGAGGTAGTTATACTGCCAGAATTCAAACTCGTTCTGCGCGATGTAAGTCCGCACGAACTGATAGCTGTCCTCGTAGCGCGCGCCCGTAATGATCCGCAGCTTCGGAACCAGGGGCATGTCCACCTGGGCGAAGTACGCGTGGATCTTTTGAGCCGCATTGTAGTTGTTCGGTACCGTGGACTGCTGGCTCACGCGATACTGCTGGGTAATCGCCGTATTCAGCTCCGGGGCCACCAGGATCGGAAAGCTGAAGCGAATATCTCCCGGAACCAGCGAGTTTTCCAGATGCCCCTGGGTACCGACCAGGTTGAAGAAGTAAACATCGGACGTGAAGTCCTTCGCCCGGTCACTGGCCAGGGCACCCAACTTGAACTTCGACAGCAGGCCGTTCCATTGCTTAAACGGAATTTCGTAGCTGAAATCGAAGCTGTCCGTCTGGTCTTCCGCCTCGGAGTAGAACTTAAACGCGTTGTCCGAACCGGTCGCACGATAATAAAAGTCGATGGCGCCCAGCGGGTCCCGCTCGAAAATCTGGCGGCTCTGGTCCGGTTCGTTGCGAGTGGCACGCGAATGACCGTAGCGCCATTCGAGTTTATGCGGCCGGGAACCACCGAGGTTCAGGGCGTGCTCGCCTTTGAAGATGTGGTGCAAAATCTCGCGTTCGATCCAGCCCGTGTCGATGGTCTGGATGTCGAACTCCGGTTGGCCTTCCGCATCCACGTAGCCGTAGCCTTCTTCGACGTACTTTTCGGACGTGCGCGAAAGCAGTGTCTGGGAGGAAAACCGCTGGTTGGGAACCGGCTCGAACGAGAAGTTCAGGTTGTTGCCCCAGAGCACCTCTTCGTTGCTGCGATCGATGTCCCGGGAGATACGCGGAGTGATGAGGTTGAAATCCGGAAACTGGCGACCGAACGGCAGGAACGGCTGATACTCCACACGTTTTTCGTCGCGCCGACGCCACTTGCGATTGTACGAAGTTCCGAACAGGTAACCGAAGCGGCCCTTTTCTCCGACCTGCTTAGAATCACCCAAAGACAACTTAAAGCTACGGTCCACCGGAGCATTGATGGTATAAGGATCCCAGGACTTGTGATTGAACTGCGCCCCACCCAACTGGGTGATCAGCTCGGGGATGCCGCCGAAGCGACTGCCGCGAACGAAGGGAACCCATTCCGGCAGCGAGTCCACGATCTCGGGACGATCCCGGGTGCCGTCGTCCTGGGCAAGCCAGTCGGTGCCGCCACCTTTGTAAGTGCGAAAGTGCTGCTGCGTGGTGTTCTCGTTGTAACCGAGACCGAAGCCGACGCTTAACAGGAACTCGTCCGGGAATTCTTTGGTTTCGATCTTAACAATACCGCCGGAGAAGTCCGCCGGGTCTTCCGGTGAGAAGGTCTTGATGATGCGAATGTTCTTAATGAGGCCCGCGGGAAAGAGGTCCAGCGGGACAACACGTTTGTCCGGTTCCGGGGAAGCCACGAGGACATCGTTCAGCATGGTCTGCGAGTAACGTTCACCGAGTCCACGGACGAAGACGAACTTGCCGCCGACGATGGTGATACCGGTTACGCGTTTGAGCACATCGCTGGCGGACGAGTCCGGGCTGCGCTTGATTGCTTCGGCACTGATGCCGTCGGATACCGTGCCCGATTTGCGCTGCAGCGCGAGCATGGACGCCTCGGTGTTGTTCAGCGCACGCCCTTCTACTTCCACCACGTCCAGGGCCTGCACGCCCATGGTCTGGTTGCGCGTAACGTTACCGCCGGCCGGAACGTTGATTGTGGCCGTCTGGGTTTCGTAGCTCACACCCTGGAACTGAATCTGCTGCTCGCCGGCCGGAACCTGAAGGCGATAGCGACCTTCAAAGTCCGTCTGAGCGAACGCGTTCGTTCCGGGAACTGTGACGGTTACACCGAAGACCGGTTCGGCGGTCTCCGAGTCGATGACACGACCGGAGATGGTTCCGGTCTCTTGAGCCGCCAGGGGAGCGGCAATGATTAAGAATGATGCAACTGTAAGGGCCGCAAAAACCGCCCGCAGTGATACTCGATACATGTATATCCTCAGATTGAATCTATATGGGGCTGAGGATGCGCTGCGTAGTTTGCAAAATTATTACACGGGAATGACAGCGTAAGATTGTGCAGCCGCCGGCCTACGCGGTAGCACTAGTTCGGTCCGAAGAGCACGATCTTGAATTGGCCGCGGTGTTCCAGGATGGCACGCACCAGATCCGTTTCGAGGACCTTTCCATTGGAGTCTCGCATCCGGACGAAGCCGGGAAAGTGAATCATGACGGCGTTGTACTGTTCGGGCGGACGGCGAAACGTAAAATCCAGGACCTCCACCGGTCCCTTCGCCAGTTGGTGGCGCAGACGTTTGATGCCCAGCGGGCGGCGATCCTGTTCAATGACCCAACCGTCCCAGGGCTCAAGATGTGTCCCGCCGGTCCACTTCTCGGGAAGGTTGGCCCAGTAGATTTCCGCGTACTCCTTTTCGCTGAGGATGTAGCGTTCATGCTCGCCGCTGTTGGGATTGCTCAGGAAAGCGCTGACATACTTTTCCACGGCCCGGACCATATCGGGGCTCGCGTCATTGATTTCGTAGCGGGTCTTAATGTGTTTCTTGAACCATTCTTTGCGCCACTCAATGTCCTTCCACGGATCGGGCTCGCGGCAGGCACCGCCGACGCCCGCCAGGCATAACAGAGTAAGCAGGATGATGCAGTATTTCTTCATGATGATGTCAGGGATGAATTCGGGAATGATTTGTGAATAAAAAAGAGAGGGAGGTTGCCCCCCCTCTCTTACCAAAAAATCGAATCACTTCGATTAGTTAGCCGGGAACGTGGTCCAGCCTACGGTCCAATCGGTACCATCCGGGGTAGCACCGGTGTTGGAGGTATCCGTGAAGAAACCTTCCAGGCCGCCCAGAGCAGAGCTAACGCTCGTGCCGGCTGCCGTCGTGTTCAGGTAGCCTGCAGACGAGTTGTCCGAATCAGCGGCCGTCGGAGCCGACGTCAGCGTTTTCTGGAGATTACCCGGGGTAGCGCATTGACCGTTCGAAGAGTTGCCGTTGGTCGTACCGGTCGGGCCCACGATGTTGTCGTAGGTGATGGTAGCGCCGTCTTCACAGTCGATATTCGCGCCGGTACCGCCCGTATTCTCGTAACCCCAGAGCAGGCCGTGGGTAACGTTACCCTGTAGACCTTCGCGGAGGTGCATGGCATCCTGGTTGGAAACCGTTGCCTGGAATACGTTCTTCGAACCGATGAGCGTAAAGTTCGCCGCTTTGACAGTACCGGCAGAGTTGAAGCTACCGCCGTTGTTCACGGAGCAGGTAGACAGACCGGTACAGGTACCGTTGCGGGAACCGTTCCACTCGAAACCGCGCGGATCGTTACCGACCGCCGAGGCGTTGGTGCCGTACTTGTGACCGATGAGGTACTGGAGTTTTCCAGAGTAACCTTCGTCGATGTCGAAGTCGTCGTCACCGGTACCGGTGGAGATCAGGTGAGTCCCGTTGACCGTGCCGCCGAACCATTCGTAGGCGTCGTCCAGGCCAAGGTGGCACTGCACGTGATCCAGAGTCGTACCCGTTCCGACGGTGTACAGCGAAAGGCAGTTCAGCTCGTCACCGGTTGCGATGGCGAAACCGGCGAACTGGATCCGCACGTACTGCAGAATTCCGGAAGAGTCGGCGCTGTCGGTCGAACCGGAGCCGCCGTAGGTTTCCGCGTCCGCACCGGAGCCTTCCGTAGAGCTGGAGCCCTGGTTGGTCGGCGCGTCACCGATCAGGACGATCCCGCCCCAGTCGCCGGAAGCTTTGCTGCCGTCGTTCTGAGCGGAGGTGAAGGTAATCGGCGCGGCGGCCGTTCCTTGAGCGATGATCCGTCCACCGTTGCGAACGAACAGAGCGGAACCGGTATCTCCGAAAATCGTGGCACCGGCCGGAATGATCAGAATAGCGCCGTTGTCGACCTTAACGGTGCCCGCAAGGCGGACCGTCGTGCCGGTCGTTACCGTACCGGTGATCGTTCCTTCCAGAGTAGAGACACCGCCACCGGCAAGCGCAGCAGCGCCGGCCAGAAGGCCCAGGGCCAGGGCGTCATCATTGTCGTCGTCGTCTTCGAGCCCGAGGATGCTGCACTGTGCCGTGCTCAGGGAGAGCACCAGAGCCGCAGCCAGCAGGCTCCATTTCTTGAGGTTGTTTTCAAACATTCAATCAAACTCCATGCACACGAACTCGCGTGGCCCATTCATAACTGAGGCACCGAAGATCACGCGTGCAAGTTCTGTGGATTTTAGTATAAGATCACTGCGTCGTATTACCACAATGTGACGGGAGCTTGAAGATCATTTAAATGCGGAACGGCAGCTCACCGTTCCGCATTAAGATGTTCACAAAGGAGACAGGAATTTGAGACGTGTTTGTAACAGAAGGTCCGACTTACTTGAGTCGATAACGCACCGGGATGATCACCTTCACGGTAATCGGCGAACCGTTTTGCAGCGACGGCTTAAACCTTTTCTTACGGTAAGTTAGTATCGCGGCGCGTTCGAGGCCGTAACCGACCTGA
The DNA here is from genome assembly GCA_965227295.1 of Leptonemataceae bacterium. Lineage (GTDB taxonomy): Bacteria > Spirochaetota > Leptospiria > Leptospirales > Leptonemataceae > JANSYA01. Next base: position 4,760,082 of record OZ245742.1, read on the forward strand.
TTGCGCGGACGTACCATAAGCACCTCGCCGGTATTCGCCACGACCACTTCCAAATAAAGAATGCCTTCATAGTTTTCGGCGCGCGCCTCGTCGGTGTACGGGGGTTTCATGTCGGGATTCAAATCCACCGGCGCGGTGGCGTTGATCTGAAAGGGATTCTGCGCGCTGGCAATACGATCGTCGACTTCCTCTTCGAGTTTCTTGTCCGTGGGTTCAATCTCTCCCTCGGCCACTTCCTGAGGAGCGGTCTCCTGGTCTTCGACTTCCACGTTCGACACAAAGGCGATCTCATCGTAGATGGTATCGTCTTCGAAACGCAGGGGTTTGAACGACACGGCCAGAATGACCGTGGCCTGGAAGAACAGGGAAATCAGGAAAAAGATCCGAAAACGATTCTGAAAGAACCAGATGGCCCGCTTCTGAGCGGCCGTACGTTGCACGGAACCGCGGGCCTGCGGTTCCAGCTGCGATTCCGGGCTTTCTCCGGAGTTTTCCGCTACGTTTTCTTCTTCCATCATAAAATCACTTCCTTAAAGCTCAGCATAGATGCCAGGCCAAAATCATTACAAAGTATTTACAGCCGCCGGTTTTCCTGCTTCGTCACCATCGCAAAATTCTTCACGCCGGCTTCCCGCATATCGTCCAGGAGAGCCTGAACTACGTTAAAATCAAGTTTGCTGTGGGCCTGAATGTTCACCCGGACCTGGGAATCCTCGGCCACCTCGGCGCGGATGTTGTTAATGGCCGCGGCACGATCCATCGGCACCGGGCCGAACCAGAAGATCATGTTCTTATCGATGGAGACCATCACCTCTTTGTCTTTCAGCTCCGCGCCGGAGGCGTCCGGGAGCTGGAGATCGATGTCCGTGTCGGTCTTCAGGACCGAGGTAACCATGAAGAAGACGAGCAGCAGGAAGGCGATGTCCGCCATGGAACTCATCGGCACGGAGGCCGTGAATTTGTTTTTACGCATTGCCATAGTAATTCAAATGAGAGCCGATGAACCGGCCGACTACTTCGGTTTCTGAAGCGATATTTTCTGAAAGCCTCGCTCCCGAATGATTCCCAGAACCTCGACCATTTCCTGGACGGTGGTCGGACTCTGCGCGGAGAGCACCGCAAACTTGTCCGGTAAGTTCGGAATCTCCAGGACTTTGAGTTCCTCGCGAAACTTATCGTGGCTCGGATACTGCTGCACCCGAATGCTCGGATGCTCCAGCTTGATTTGCGGTCCCGTCACCTGCACGAGGTATACGTTCTCTTTGACGACCTTCTGAGGCGCCGAGTCTTTCTTCGGCAGCGAACTCAGGATGCCTTCTTTTACGTAGAAGACCGAGGCCACCATAAAGAAGACGAGCAACAGGAACGCAATGTCCGACATACTCGAGGACGGAATTTCTTCCGCCGTGATCTTTTTGCGTAGATTAACCGCCATAGTAATCAGTAAGACCGTGTATCAGAGCGCCGCACTTACGCCGCGGAGCTCTGACCCGATTGTTTGCCCTGGAGACGCAGCAACTCTTTGTAAATCGAGTTGGCCGCCTGCTCGATGTCCGTGGCGAAACCGTTCACCTTACCGGTGAAGTACTGGAAAAAGACCATGGCCGGAATACCGACGATCAGACCCGTGGCCGTGGTGATGAGGGCTTCTTTAATACCGCCGGCGACGACCTTAGCATTCACGGTGTCCGCGTTGGCGATGGCGTCGAAGGCGCCGATCATACCTGAGACGGTTCCGAGGAAGCCGATCAGCGGGGCGATGGTGGAAACAGCGGCGAGGACTGCCAGACCCCATTCGGAGCGCTGAATCAGGTTCCCGGCTTCGCGCTCCACGCCGCGCGTGAAGAGTTCCGGATCGTTGCTCGCCACGGCCATGCCTTCTTTCAGGATGCCGGTGATTTCGTACTCTTCGTATTCACCGAAGGTCTTCTCCGCGCCTTTGAGTCCGCCGGACTGGAGCGAATCGGAAAGATCCTGCTGGAAGCTCTTGTGCGAAATCTTCACCGCGAAGAAGTAGTAGTACAGGCGTTCCAGGATGATCATGAGCATGATGATCGAAGCGGCGAGCAGCGGATACATGGCCCAGCCGCCGGCCAGAAAATACGAAAGAATGCTGATGGAATCGTCGGCCGCGACGGGCTCCACTTCTTCCGCGGCTTCGGTTGCTTTTTCGGTAACGCCGTCTTCGCCTTCGGCCGCTGCTTCGGATTGTTCCGTGGTGGCCTCCTCGGCGGGCGGGTTCTGCGCGTAGGAGCGCTCCATGAAAAGACCCAGGTGAGCGATCACAACGAAGGCGACCATCACCGCGAGTCGAACGTGCTTATAATTGTGAGGATTGTAGTTCAGAAGCTGAAAGATTCGGTTCATTCGGATGTCCGTAGTTCCTGTGACAGTAATTTGAGAGGGATTACGATGCCCGGGCTCTGTTACAGATATGTGACACGCACAAGAAATTCTCTTATCCAGTAGGACTCTTCACCAATCGCAAAAGATTAGTTGCATGCTTCGCGGCGGCCCCGGAGTCTTCGGCATGGCATCCCTTTCCACGACGATCCGCGGCCGGCTGAGCAACGCCGGCGGCCTCACCTTCTCCGTCTACGCCATCGCGGCGGCCTTCGGCACCTACTTCTGCATGTACGCCTTCCGGAAACCGTTCTCGGTGGCGACCTTCGAGGGCATGGCGGCGGTCCCCCTGCCCTTCCTGCCGGACCTCGACTACAAAATCACCCTGATCATCGCCCAGGTCATCGGCTACATGCTCTCCAAATTTTACGGCGTTAAATTCATTTCGGAGATTTCGGCGTCGAAGCGGGCGCTTTCGATCATCCTGTTCATCGGGATCGCCGAGCTGGCCCTGTTCTTCTTCGCGCTGACCCCGGCCCCCTACAACATCCTCTTCCTGTTCGTAAACGGCATCCCGCTGGGATTGATCTGGGGCCTGGTCTTCGGCTTTCTGGAAGGCCGGCGCTTCACGGAGGCCCTGGGCGCCGGCCTGAGCGCGTCCTACATCGTCGCGAGCGGCGCGGTGAAGAACGTCGGCGCCGTCCTCATGAACGCCGGCGTCAGCGAGTTCTGGATGCCCTTCGCCGTCGGCCTGATCTTTTTTCCGTTGCTTCTGCTCTTCGTCTACATGCTGCAACTGCTGCCCCCGCCCACGGCGGAGGACGAGCGCCTGCGCACCCGCCGCGAGCCCATGTACGCCGAGGACCGGCGCCGCTTTCTTACGATGTTCGGGCCGGGCCTGTTCGCCTTAACATTTCTTTATATGTTCTTAACGGCCTACCGGGATTTCCGCGACAACTTCGCCGCGGAAATCTGGAAGGCCCTGGGCTACGGCGACACCCCGGGCATCTTTACGCTCTCGGAGCTGCCCGTAACCGTCGGTGTGTTGATCTTACTGGGACTGCTCTTTCGCATCCGCAGCAACCGCACGGCGCTCATGGTAATCATGTTCGCCATGCTCGGCGGTTCGGCGCTCATCGGCGGGGCGACCTTTCTCTACCAGGCCGGCCTGCTCGATCCGGCGGTGTGGATGATCCTGGTGGGCCTCGGCCTGTACATCGGCTACGTTCCGTACGGCTGCATCCTCTTCGAACGACTGATCGCCGCGGTGGGTTTTGTGGGCACGGCGGGTTTTATGATCTACGTCACCGACGCCTTCGGATACCTGGGCAGTGTCGCGCTGCTGCTCTACAAAAACTTCGGCCACCCGGACCTGGCGTGGCTGGATTTCTTCATCCTCGCCTCGTACGCGACGTCGCTGGTGTGTTGCATCGCCTTTGCCTACTCGCTGTACTACTTTATGGCGGCGGTGAAACACGAAGAAGCCGAGGAATCGGAAGAGGTGCCGGCTTGATTCTTCAACCGCCGCAGCGTTCCATCTTACGTAGCGCGGTCTTCAGGCGATCCTTCTCCACCTGATCCACTACGCCTTTTTCCAGGCGGTCCTGCATGAACTTGCGGGCGGGAGCGAAGACCGGCGGGCAGATCTCGGCATAGTAATCGTACGCGTTCATGCGATCGAAGTAGTTGTCCGTGTACGGCTCGCCGGTCATGCGCAGCCAGTAGTAGAGGTTCGCCCGGTCGCGGTCCGAGAGATTCAGTACAATGAAATGTTTTTCGCACTGCTTGATGAGCAGGTCCGGCATGTTCGTGTCGCCGCACTCCCGCGTCAGATCGGCGACGTACTTGCGATACTCGGCAATGTCGAAGTCGTGGAAGTCGCGGCGATTCGTTACCTCCACGAAGTCACGGCGCACGAGTACCTTGTCGAAGGGATTGCGCAGCACGAGATCGTAGCCGCCCGGCGCGGCCCCGGTTAGATCCAGGCGCACCACCATGCGTTGACCGCTGTCGTCGATCTCCACGTCCTGCACCGGGATCAGTTTGTCACCCTGGCGGACCATCACTTCCATCACGTTCTTAAAGAAGTAATCCCCTTCCAGGGCGAAGCTGAACGTACGCTCGTTGCGATTGTTTGCCGCCAGTTTGCGATCGCTCTTTTGATCCAGTTGCGGCGTGCGCGAAACCAACACCCGCAGTGGCCGCCAGTCGGACCAGACGGTGGTGCGGCCGAAGACGTTCAGCGGCGTCGTGCGGATGTCGTACTTGCCCACGGGCAGATCCACTTTCAGGTACGTGGTCTGCACGGTCTTATCGCGCACGACCTTTTCGGTTTCCCGCTCGCGCACCTGCACCCGGTAGCCGCGCGCCCCGGCGATGGGCTTCCAGGCCACATAGCCGTCTTTGATCTGTGCCCCGGCCGGATGTACGAGGGCCAGCACGAGGGCGATAGCAATGAGAGTCGGGATCGGGCGGAAGATTCGAGTTTTCATGAGATATGCAACGGGTACAAAGCTAAGCGGATCTTATTCTTTGTAAATCGTTTCCGGAGAAATGAACTCGATGTCCTCGGGACGCAGATTATCGAGGGTGTCCGCCGCAATCTGGAACCGGCTTTCGATCACCTGTCCGCCCGGGGTGTCCGTGAGGATCCAGGTAAACGTCCCGATGTCCAGGACACTGAAGTCCGTAAGGGTATACTCGGTCCCGCGGACGGTTTTCTCCAGTACCAGCTTGCGGGCTCCCTGCCCGCCCCGGTAGAGACGCAGTGTATAACTCCGGGCGCCGCGCGACGGCTTCCAGTGAAAACGAATCGACTTCACCTTCGTCACGTCCACGGTACTGTTCACCGGCGCCACGGCGGCAAAGGTATTCGGCCGCTCGCGTTCTTCCCGTTCGGCGCGTTCGCGTTCGGCCCGTTCGCGCTCCGCTCGCTCGCGCTGCGCCTGTTGCTCTTTTGCGGCGGTATCGGCCGCGGCAAGTTCCTCGTCTTTGCCGGCAATCAGGCTTTCGTCTTGCGAAGTAACCGCGAAACGCTGCACCGGCGAATACGGCGTTGCCTTGCCGTCAGCGGCGTAGCCTTTGACCCGCCAGTAGAACGTACCGGTCTTCGGGGCCTTGTAGTTGAGATAATTGCGATCGGCGCGCTGCGTGGTAACGCTCGTGGTAAAGCTGGAGTCCTGGCTGACCTCGACCTCGTAGCGCGAAATTTCCCGCGACGCCCGCCAGGAGAGCAATACGGTGTCGCCGGCGCTCGCCACGGGCACGGTCTGTCCACTGCGCGGGCTCTCCAGACTCGGCGCGGCGAAGCCGTCGCGCTGAACGATGCGAAACGCGCTCGCAGCGGTGGTTCGAGCGGGCACGCCGGCCATGGCGGATTTCGTCCGCACGCGCCAGTAGTAAGTGCCGGCGGCAAGATCCTGTACGGCGAACGAGGTCGAGCCCACCGAGTATTTGCGCACGTCCCCTGTGAAGCTGGAGTTGTCGGCAATTTCCAGGTCGTAGCCGTTCGCCAGATTGTTGGCGGACCAGGAAAAACTCACGAGCGGCGGTTGAACGACGTAGCTGATTTGCGAACCGGGGGCCGGCGCGAACAGACGCACCCGGGCGTTGGCCACCACGGAAAGTTTGCGTACCTCGCTGGTCTCGGCCTTGCCCGTGCTGCGGTTCGTCCCGCGGATGCGCCAGTAGTAGTTGCCGGAAGACACGGTGGCCACGGCCCCGCCCGGACTGGCATCCTCGCGATTCACGCCGCGGTTAAAGCTGCGATCCCGCGAAATTTCAAACGTAAGATTCGAGTACGGTTCCCGCAGTTTCCAGCGAAACGCCAGGCGTTTGCTGCCGCCGCCGTCCAGGGGTACCACCGCCTGGTTCGCGGGTTCCAGCAGTTTCATGGTAACTTCACGAACCTGCACTCCGTCCGCGCCGAGGCGGGCCTGCTGGTCCGCACCGACGGTCTGCGTACCGTCCTCGCCGCGAATTTTCGCCTCGCCGGATTGCATAATCAAGCTGAGCGGATTCCAGGAACCGTCCTCGGTCTCGCCGCCGCCTTCCAGTTTGAGGTCGGCACCGCTGACGTTGATCGTCCGATCGCCGGTTTGAATGACGAGCGAACTCTCCCCGTTTTCGTCCTGCTCCACCTGGATGGAGCCGTTCGTGAAGTTCAGCTTCGGCGAATCACCGGAGAGATCCAGAAAGAACATGGAGTTTTCGTCGATCTTAATGATCGTACCGTCGTTGAGGTGAATGACGGCGTCGGAGAGATCCTCGGAACGGATGGTATCGCGATTCGTCAGCGGCGAGTTGTTCTGCATGGCCGACCACATGGCGCGATCATAGAGTTTGCGTTGCACGCGATTGTTTTTATACGTAACGAAACCGATCACCTCACGGTCGCCGATATCGGCGGTACGCGTGTAATCCCAATAAAAGACTGCCAGGGCGATGAGCATCACCACGACCATGGCGGCGGGCCAGTGCCATTCTTTGCGGAGCGGGGTTATGGTTCCAGGTTGCGTCATTGTTTCGGGGCTGCCGGGTGCTTACTTTACGGCTTCGAATTTTTGATCTTTGAAGCCGGCTTTCTTCGCAGCTTTCGCATCGTATTGGATGCCCGCCATCTTGCGAAGTTCGTTTAAATCGGCGGGGCAGTCGGGATCGTCCTTGCGACCGAGCACGGCGTAGACCGTAACCGGCTTCGATTTGCCCTTCACGCGCATATCGTCCATCTTTACGATCTTGTAAATACCCTTTACTTTGTTCAGAGCGAATTCGGTGACGAGCAAGTCCACGCCGAAGTGTTTCGTCAACGCCTCGACACGGGACGCCAGGTTCACGGTGTCGCCGATGACGGTGTACTCCATCTTTTCGTCCGAACCGATCTGCCCGGCGATTACCGGGCCGGTGTTGATGCCCGCGCCCATGTGAATCGTGGGCTTGCGCGCGCTACCGCGGCCCTTGTTGAAATCGATGAGTTGCCGGCGCATTTCCAGGGCGGCATCCAGCGCGTTCTCGGTTTCGTTGCCGTGCGGGCGCAGCGCGCCCCAGGTCGCCATGAGCGCGTCGCCGATGAACTTGTCGACCGTGCCGTGAGTATCGTTTACGCACTTCACCATGCGATGAAAGTACCCGTTCAAGAATTCGACGACCTCTTCCGGACGCAGCTTTTCCGAGATGGCCGTGAAGCCGCGGATGTCCGAGAAGAAGACGGCGACTTCTTTTTTCTCGCCGCCCAGGCTGAGTTCACCGGAGAGCGACATCTCGGCCAGTTCCTTGTTCACGAACTTACCGAACGAGACCTTAAGGTTCTCGCGTTCCTTAAGGCCGCGCGACATGGAGTTAAACGAATCCGTTAAGAGGCCGAGCTCATCGCTGGACTCCGGCTGCATGTCTACGTCGTAGTTGCCGTCGCGGATCATGCGCGCGGCGGTCACGAGTTTGAGGATGGGGCGCGTCATGCCGCGCGCGAAAAAGAAGACGATGACCAACGCCAGCATGACCATGGCGATGAGCAGCATGAGGTTCCAGAAACGAATGCGATAAACCGACTCAAACGCGCGATCTTCCGACACGGTCGAAATTACACCGAGGCCCGCGAAGGGCAGCTTCTGATAACTGCCGAGATAGTATTCTCCGTCGGGGCCCTGGTAACGGATTTGCCCGTTGGGTACCTGAGAGGTCCGCATATTGGTAACGATGGGCAGATCGGAAACCTGAGCGCCGGCGAGAACTACGCGGTTATCCGGGTGCGTAACGATGGTTCCGTCCTGGTTTACCATGAAGGTCTCGGTAAGCCCCGAGGACTGAAAGCCGTCCAGGAAGAGATCCATTTTTAAGTACGTAACGAGGATGGTGCGCCCGCCGCCCTTATCTTCGTACGGGAAACTCATACCAACGATGGGCGTTTGAAAACCAGGCGATGCGTTTACGAGGACGGTGGAACCGTTCAGCGCGCCGCGGAACTCTTCGGCGTACTTCGGCGTGAGGCCCGTAATGTCCGAGGTCAGCAGTTGCTGTTCTACCAGGAAGTCCGGCGAGATCAAGCGCTGAGAAACGGCGAGCCCCTCTCCCGACGGACGGTATATGCCCAGGTAGATGAGGTTTTCGTTCGTGTCGAACATGATCGACTCAAGTAACTGCCGCGAGTCCGGATACTTTTCCAGGATACCCGCCACCACGCGGGAGTTTTGCGCCGCGGAAATGATGGTCGCTTCGACGTTGGCGGCGATGACCCGCGTATTGCTGAGGTTGTTGTCCTGGACGCGCACCTTCGTGTCCTGTAAGAAAAAGTAGGTGGCGATGGCGATCATACCGGCCAGGGCCAGGAAGATGATACCCGAGATGATGAGCTGGAGTTTGAGTCGAATGGTCCAGCGGGAGACTCTGAATTCACCGGAAGGAGCGGCAGTACTCATGATACTACCGGTTTCTCAGAATCATCACTTCGCAACAAGGAAAATCTGCGCGCGCATTCGCTTGAAGATTATTACTATCAGGCCGCGCGGCTGAGGTATTCCACCATCGCCTTGATGCCGCCGAGGGTTAGATCATACATCGGGAAGACCTCTTTGATTCGCTGCAACGTCCACGGGCCGCGGCGTTCCCCGCTCCAGTATTCGCGGGGAATGGGATTCATCCAGACGCTGTGCGGAAATCGTTCGCGCAGGCGCCGCAGCCATTCGATGGACGGTGTCTCGTGCTCACGCTCCCAATCGATGGCGCCGTAGCCCGAGTAGAGTTCGTCCGGCGCCATGGTCGCATCCCCGACGAAAATGAGCCGGGTCTCGCGGTTCGCCTCCCGCAGAAAGCGCCCGGTAGGAACTCCGCGCGTCCGACGCGAATCCGCATAGAGCACGTCGTAGATTGTATTATGGAAGAAAAACGTCCGAAGTTCTTTGAAGCGATCCTGCATTTTGCCGAACAGATCCCGGGTGAGATCCACGAAGGGCAGCATGGACGAGCCGCCGTTGTCGAGAAACAGGGCGATCTCCAGGCGGTCCCGCAGTTCCGGGCGGAACTCCAGTTCGATCTCCCCGCCGTTCTTCGCGGTGCGGTGGATCGTCTCCGGCACGTCCAGTTCGATGGGCGCGCCATGGGGTTTGAGGTGTTTCAGTGTTGCCAGGGCCTGACGCACGTTGCCGCCGGCCAGGGTCTGGTCGTCCGAGTACGCGATGTAGCGCCGATCACCAATGACCTTCGTCGCCGAACGATTGCGTGATTCGCCGAAGACCCGGACGCCGTTCTCGGCAAAGCCGGAATGCCCGAAGGGACTCGTGCCGCCGGTGCCCACCCAGCGATTGCCGCCGTGATGCGCGGACATCTGTTCGCGCACGGTCTCCCAGAAACGGCGCATGAGTTCCTCCCGGGAAAGATTGTGAGTGACCGGCCGCAGTTCCCCGCGATCCACCGCGGCCCGCAGCCAGTCGCGGAATTGTTTGGTGTTCAGCAACTCGGGATCGCCTTCGCCCACGGCCGGCAAATCCACGCCGTAAAAGTACCAGGCGAACGCGCGTTCGTAGGCGTCGTAGTTCTCGACGCGCTTTACGTAACACAAACGCGCGAACAGGTACAACTCGTCCAGGTTCGTGACGAGTCCCCTGCGCAGCCCCTCCACGAACGTAACGTACTGATCGGTCGCGGCGGGGATGCCGTAAGAACGCAACGTGTATACGAAGTCGATGAACATCAACGCGCCCTCGATTGCTTTCTTCAACCCCGATGATCCAGCAGGTCTTCCGTGCGTTTCAACAGAATTCCCGCGAACGGAAGATCGCGTACACTTTCCGGTAACTGGTTACTGCGCTGCAACGCTTCGATCCATTCCAACAATTCACTGGTGGCCGGCGGCTTCTGATGACCACGTCCGCGCAGTTCGTAAAAGATACGCAACGCTGTTTCCGCGAGTTCTTCCCGTAAATCCGGGAAATGCAGACGCACGATCTCGCGCATCTCTTCCGGCGTGGGAAACGAGATATGATGACAAAAGCATCGCCGGAGGAACGGATCCGAGAGTTCGCGTTTTGCGTTCGAAGTGATTACAATCACCGGCGGATGTTCGGCGCGCACCGTTTCGTTGATCTCGCGCATGGTAAACTCGTTCGCTTCCAGTACATCCAGGAGGTTGTCCTGCACGTCGGATTCGGTCTTATCGATTTCGTCCAGCAAGAGGACGGTGCGCTCGTCGGCACGGAACGCCCGACCGATGGGCCCCCAGATCACGTAGTCGTGGAACGAGTTGACGTTCCGGCCGGTCTCGCCGGAACCAAAGCGAGCATCGTTTAAGCGCAAGACCGTATCCTGGACGTAGCAGACTTCTTCCCCGCGAATTGTGGACTTGGCCCGCAGGACTTCCAACGGCATGCCGAGGCTCCGCGCGATCTCGTAGGCCAGTTGCGTCTTACCGGTTCCCGGTTCCCCCGTGATCAGGAGCGGCTTGTGCATGGCCATGGCCATGTTCACGATTTGCGCCAGCTCAGGATTCAGATAGTAACGTTCACTTCCTTCGAATTTGCTCATGCGTATTCCTCATTCACTCCCCTGCGCAGCAGAAACCAGTATTTATACGAGGTTTTCGTTTCTCAACCGTGCGGAGGATGGACTAAACCGTTTTTTTTCAACAATATTGCTCAGAACCTGACGAAGTGCTTAACATAATCCTCGATTAAGTTTAATACGTTAACCAACCATCGATACAGTCCATTCCGAGTTCCATGGCAGAACGCTTTCGAATCATCATCGCTGACGACCACACCCTTCTCCGAGAGGGTCTCCGCCGCATCCTGGCCGACGAGAGCGACCTGGTGGTAAGCGGCGAGGCGTCCGACGGCGACGAACTGTTGCGTCTGCTCCGCCAGGCAGGCTGCGACCTGCTCCTCCTGGACTTGAGCATGCCCGGCACCAGCGGCCTCGACGTTCTGGAGGTCCTGAAACCCCAGTATCCGAACCTCAAGGTCCTCGCCCTGACCATGCACGCGGATCGCTCCACGTTCCGGCGGGCCATCGCCGGCGGCGTGGACGGCTACATCCTCAAAGGTGAGAGCCATGATCAACTTCTGGCCGCCATCCGCGCGATCATCGAGGGCGGGCGCTGGATTTCCCGGGAGATGCAGGCCCTCCTCGTGGACGATTACAACACCCTGCGTGAAGGCCGGCAATCCCTGGACGTGCTGACCCGCCGGGAGAAACAGATTTTGCGCCTCGTCGCTCTCGGCAAGATGAACAAAGAAATAGCACACGATCTCGACATCAGCAAACGAACCGTGGAGTTCCACCGGGCGAACATCATGGATAAGCTGAATTTGCGCAATCTCACTGATCTGGTCAAGTTCGCCATCGACCAGGGCCTGCTCTGATCGGCTTTGACCGGCCCGGGCCGAATTTTGCTGGCGCCAGGCCCGGGGCAACGCATGCTGTAATCGGCTCCCCGACCGTGTAACCCCGGGGCCCGTCTCGTTTCTAAACCCTTTTGTAGGAACTCTTACAAACCGAGGTATTATGTCCCACGATTTTCCGGCCCACCCCGCCGTTCAGGCCCTCGACGGCCTGCTCGGCGATCTCAACGTCCTGCTGGGTGACATCAGCGACGAGGAATACTGCCGCCAGGAGGACCGGGTCTTCCGCAGTTCCGTGGGCGGCCATGTCCGCCATCTTCTGGATCACGTCCGCGCCCTGCTCGACGGGGCCGGCCGCGCGGACCGCACCGTCCGCTACGACCGACGCGAGCGCGGCACGGCCGTGGAGAGCAGCCGGGAGGCAGCCCGCATCGAAGCGGAGGATCTGCGCCGACGCCTGGCGGACCTGGAAGCAGCCTTTACGGAACTGGATCGCCCCGAGCGGGGCGGACGTGACGCCCTGTCCCCGGTGCCGCTGACCGTCGAACAGATTGTCGACCCGGGCCGGCCGCCGGTCTATTTGCGCTCGAATCTGTTGCGGGAGATCGTCTTCGTCATGCACCACGGCCTGCATCACGCGGCGCTCATCGCCGCCCGCCTGCGCAGTGAAGGCCGTGAATTGCCCGCCACCTTCGGCATTGCGCCGGCCACCCTCTCCGCCGGCTCATGAGTTTGATTCTTCGCCGGGGAAGATGGCTGCTGCTGTACGCCGGCCTGCTGCTCGCGTCGCACCTGGTCCAGGCCTTCGATCTGTTTCAGTACGTCGAGCTCCCCGGCCAGGCCCTGGAGATTCCCCCCGGCGCGGCCGTGGTCTCGCAGGATCCGCAGGCCGTCGGCGGCCGCAGTGCTTTCATCCGGAGCCCGGTGTTTCGGAGCGAGGGCCGCGCGGAAGGCGAGGCCCTCGTGCGCTTTGCGTACCTGGAATTTTTCCCGAACGATGAGGCCCGGGAAGACCTGCCGGCGGTCCTGGCCCTGCATGGCAGCCCTGGCCGCGGCCGGGACCTCGGCCGCTTCGCCCGGCACCTGGCCGATCAGGGCTATCGCGTGATTGCGCCGGACCTGCCCGGCTTCGGCAACTCGGAACGCTGGATTCCGGACTACAGCATCCGCGCCCACGCGCGCTACGCATTACATTTGCTGGATGAGCTGGGGATACAATACGTCCACGTATTCGGCCACAGCATGGGCAGCGGTGTGGCCCAGGAGATGCTGCGCATCGCCCCCGGGCGCCTGCGCAGTCTTACCATCTACGGCGGCATCGGCATTCAAGAAGGCGAAGGCTCCGGCGATTATTACATCGAACACGCGAAGTACGGCCTGGGCTACGCCTTCCTGGTGGTACTTCCGGAACTGGTGCCGCATTTCGGTTTCTTCGGCCCGCGTTCGTTTCGCCATGCGTTCATCCGCAACTTCTTTGATTCCGACCAGCGTCCGCTGCGCGCCGCCCTGGCAAACGTCGACATCCCCGTGTTGATTCTGCACGGGGCCCACGATCCCCTGGTTCCCGCCTGGGCCGCGGAGGAACACCATCGCCTGATCAAAGGCAGCGAGCTGCTGATACTGGACGCATCGCACTTCATGGTGTTTCGGGACGATGCATCGCGGCGCCTGGCCCTGGAGACCGCGGATTTTTTAAGCAGGCGCCGACAGGAAATTAGCAGCCGTAATTTAGCCGAAAACTCAGGACGCACCGAACGCGAAACCACGGTTCACCTCGACCAGGTGCAGCTCCCCGTGCCCCTGGAACTCGGACCACGCCTGGGAGCCTACGCGACGATGGGTGCCATCATCGGCGGCACGTTCGTTTCGGAGGATCTCACGTGCATATCGGTGGGCCTGTTGATTCGCGCGAATCGCCTGGACCTGTTTACCGGCATCCTCGGTTGTTTCGTTGGAATTTTCTTAGGTGATCTTGGATTGTACTTTATGGGCAAGGCCGTGGGCATCGGCCTCCTGCACAACCGGCGCGTACAACGCTGGCTGCCGCCGGAGCGCCTGGATCGTCTGGCGAAGCGTTTTGATCGCGAGGGCTGGAAGCTGATCTTTCTCGCGCGCTTCGTACCGGGCATGCGTTTTCCCGTCTATACCGGCGCGGGCTTGATCGGCGGGCGGGCCGGTCGTCTGGTGCTGATTGCGCTGCTCGCGGGCATCATCTGGACGCCGTTGCTTGTTTTACTCGCGGCGCTGCTCGGCCAGGCGATCATCGCGCCGATCGAGTACGTGACCGGCGAAGGCATCTTCGCCCTGCTCGCGGGCATCGTACTCGTGTACTTTGCCATTCGTTTGTTCGTGAGTCTGCTTACCCGGGACGGCCGGCGGCGCCTGTACCACGGCCTCCGCCGGTGGACGAAGATCGAATTCTGGCCGCCCTGGTTGTTCTACGCTCCCCTGGTTCCCTGGGGCGTTTACTTTCAATGGAAGTACCGCTTCGGTTCCATGACCGCCGCGAACCCCGGCATCGAATACGGCGGATTGATCGGCGAAAGCAAGGCCGCGATCCTGGACGAACTGCCCGCACAGTGGGTGCTGCCGTACCTCTATCTTCCGGCATCGCGACTAACTTCCGGTCAAAAGGACTTACGCGCGCAACAGGCCCTCGAGCACATGCGCGCGAACAACTGGAACTTTCCCATCATCCTCAAGCCGGACGCGGCCCAGCGCGGAGTGGGACTGAAGCTCGCGAAAGACGAAAGCGACATCGTCGCCTACTTCGAGCGCGTACCGGCCGCCGTCGTCTTACAGGTCTATCATCCCGGGCCGTTCGAGGCCGGCGTGTTTTATTATCGTTTGCCCGGCGAAGACAGGGGCCGAATCTTCAGCATTACGGACAAGGAGTTTCCCGTGGTCGTCGGCGACGGTCGTTCTACGCTGGAAGAGTTGATCTGGAAGCATCCCCGCTTCGCCATGCAGGCCGATCGTTTTTTTGAACGGCACGAGCATCGCCTGGACGATGTGCCCGCGAAAGGCGAAAGTGTGCGCCTGGCAATCGCCGGCAATCATATGCAGGGCACCATCTTTCGCGACGGGCAGCACCTCTACTCCGAGGAGCTCAGCCGGCTTACGGACGAGATCGCCCGCGGTTTCGCCGGCGGTGACGAGCGCCGCGGCTTTTTCTTCGGACGTTTCGACGTGCGTTACAGCGACGTCGAGAAGTTCATGAACGGCGAGGAGTTCGCCATCGTGGAACTGAACGGGGCAACGTCGGAATCCACGAACATCTACGATCCCGACGGCTCGTTCGGATTCGTGTACGGCACGCTCTTTCGCCAGTGGGATTTGATGATGCGGATCGGACGAATGAACGTCGAACACGGTGCGGAGTGGCTGTCGCTGTGGGGCATCGTGCGCGAGTTGCTTCGGTATCAACGCAAACGCACGCGGATGTTGACCGGGGATTAACGTGCGGTCAGACGATCTTACTGTGTGACCTGGTACGACACCGGCACCATGCCCCGGGGACCGTTGGGGACGCCGAGCAGGCCGTTGGAAGTCAGCAGTCCGGTCGCCGAATCGAGGGAGTACTGGTTGATGCTGTTGCCTGCCGTGTTCGCCACGTAGACATAACGTCCGAGAGGACCGATGGTCATACCCAGCGGCTGGCTGCCGCCGGTCGGAATGGAGTTCGGCGAATTATCCGAGAGCGTGCCGGCCCCCGGCGCGATGACGTACTGCCGAACGGTCAACGCACCGCTGTCCCAGCAGTTAACGAAGGCGTAGCTGCCCGTGGGGTCTACCACGACCTCGTTTGCCCAGGTGTCCGTGGCGACGTTGCCCAGGTTCGCTAAGTTGCCCGTGGCGGAATCTACGGAGAAGGCGCGAATATTACTCGCACCCTGCGAAGTCGCATACATGTAAGCGCCGTCCGCGGTAATCGCGAGGCCGTTCGCCTGGCTACCGCCGGCCCCGTTGCTGCCCAGAAAAGTGAGCGTCCCGTCGCCGTTGATCGAGTGCCGCCGAATGCTGTTGCTGCACAATACGTAGAGGTAGTTTCCGTTCGGATGAAAGACGAACTCGTTGGCGGTGTCGCAACCGCTCAGGTTGGCCGGCGAGTTTGCACTGAGGGTACCGTCGGCGGCTACGAGGAACATGTCGATGCCGTCGTTGCCGATGAAACCGGCATACGCGTACCGGCCGTTCGGATGCACGATCATGGTCAGGGGGTCCGCGGACGAGGTCGCCACCGTGGCCGGGCTCAGTGCGCCGAGCAGGCCCGTGTCCGTATCGATGCGGTACTGGGAGATGCTGCCGCCACTGCGCTGCGGGGCGTACAGATACGTGCCGTCGGGATGCGCGGTGGGATACCAGGGGTCGCTGCCGGCGGCGATGGAGGCCGGTGTGTTGGCGGTGAGCAGGCCCGTACTATCGTTCACCGTGAACATGCCGATGCTGTTGCCCGCGCCGTTGCCGGAATACAGGAAGCGGAGGACCGTGGTAGTGGTCGACGTTGAACCGTCGCCACCGGCGTCCCCGGCTGTTGCCCCACCAGTCCCGCCCCCCAGGCCGGCGGCGAGCAGGGCCAGGAGGAGGAGGTCGGAGTCGCCGCCGCTCTCGCCCCCGGCATCGATCCCGACCAGGGGATGGCCGATCGCGCAGCCTGTCAGCGCGACAACCAAAAGCCCGGACAGGAAGGACAACCGCATGAGATGTACAACAAAGGGCGGTCTCTTATTTTTCAATTGTTTTACGGAGACGAAACGGCCGAATCGATGCGCGTCGTGGATTTTATGTAAGGACACGGCCGCACCGGCTGACGGAGACTACAATATGTTCAAGTTTCTCGCAAACCTGGTGTATACGCTCGTGGGAGACCCCAAACGGCACTCTCTCGAACACCGTTTATTCAGTACGATCACCCTGCTCTTCGGCTTCGCGAACCTGGGCGGCTCGCTGAACTACCTGGACTTCGACATGTACCCGGTCTTGCTCTTCGTTGTACATGTCGTGGTGGGTCTCATCTACCTTGCGTTTTATTATCTTTCGCGCGTGCGCAGCTTCTATCGCGCGCTCTACTGGCCGCTTGTCGTGTTGATGGCGTGTTTTCTGTTTCTGAGCGTGGTCCGGGACGGGGCCTCTCTGGGCGGCACGCACTACTACCTCATTCTCGCCACCGTGGTTTCGACGATCCTGGCCCGGCGCATCTGGGAGATGGTCGTCGCCGCGTTGCTCATTTCCGCGGTGACGGCCTTTATGTTTTACATTGAAATCTTCGAACCGGAAATGATCACGAAGTATCCCGGCACGGAGCAGGAACGCCTCACCGATCTCGCCTCGCAGTTTATTTTCATTATGTTTTTTACCTCGCTCATCGTCGAGGTCCTGTCGCGCAACCTGGACCAGGAACGACACAAGTCCGAACGCCTGCTCTTGAACGTGCTGCCGGAAAGCGTGGCCGACGAACTCAAGAGGACCGACCGCGTCCAACCGCGGCACTACGACGGCGCCACGGTGTTGTTTACGGACTTCGTGGGTTTTACGCGCATCGCCGAAGGTTTAACTCCGCAGCAGTTAATCGAAGAGCTGGACAACTGCTTTCGTTTGTTTGATCAGATTATGCGCGACCACAACATGGAGAAGATCAAGACCATCGGCGACGCCTACATGGCCGTGGGCGGCATCCCGGAGGCGAATCAAAGCCACGCCGTGGACGCCGTGCTCGCCGGTCTCGAAATCCAGCGCTGCATGCAAGGGCTGGCGAAGGCGAAGTCCGAAGCCGGCCAGGACTTCTGGGAACTGCGCCTGGGCATTCACTCCGGCGAACTGGTGGCCGGGGTGATCGGTGAAGAAAAGTTCGCTTACGATGTCTGGGGCGACACCGTGAACACCGCTTCGCGCCTGGAATCCACGGGCGAACGCGGGCGGGTCAATATCTCCGGCGAGACCTACGAGCGCGTGAAAACTTTCTTCACCTGCGAACATCGCGGGCGCATTGAAGCGAAAAACAAAGGCGACATCGAAATGTTTTTCGTCACCGGCATCCGTCCGGAACTTCGGGACGAGGACGGCAAACCGAACGATCGGTTCCGGGCGCAGTACTGGAAGATCTGACGAACACTCCGAGTGACCGAGTTTTTTCCCCGGTCCGCGCCTCATGCCGCGGCCCGTGCAGGATCGTTTCGCGGAGCTGATGATTCGCGGGAAGGAGTACTGAGGGCGAGCTCAATCCGCCTCGGGAACGAAGTCTTCCAGGCGATCGGCTTCCGTGGCGGCTTCGAGGATGGCGGCGGCCAGAATCTTCGGCGTTGCGATGGAAAGCGGCAGCGAGGCCTGCACCGAAATGGTGTCGTCCTCCTCCGGATCGACATAGAGCCGACACAGCACGAAATCGCCGGACTCTTTCAGGAGCTCGTAGGCATCCACTTTGTCGTTGTATATGCCGACGTCCACTTCGAGCGTCACGTAACGTTCTTTCTCGATGCCCTCGAGTTCGGTTTCGTCTTCCCAGACGTAGATGATCTGATCGACCTCGCTCTCCAATTCCAGTTCGAGGATAAAGTCGGTTCCGTCTTCGGTTTCCGCGTCGGCTTCGAGGATGGCGGCAGCTTCTTTGACCAGATCGGCAAATTTCATGAGGACCATGAAGGCCGGGCATGCTCCGTACGTAAATTGCGAAAACGACCGCACCGGCCCGGTTTCACCTTCTCCCCGAATGGCTCGCCCGGGCGAAAACCGCGTCTGTTCCCGGGTTGCCGGGAAAGCCGGCAGTCAGGGCGGACAGCGCATACGTATTGCGAGCGCACAATTAATTTCGTATTGCAAGCTGCTTATAATAGATACCTAAGACCAAATTCAACGCCGCAGGCCCGCGTTTTTCGTGTGCGCCGATCCGGATCGCGTAGAACCTTCGAATTCCGGGCCTGCCGGCGATGCTTCGCGCCCTTCGACAGCCGCAGAATTCCCCCTAAATCCATTGACACGATCCCGGGGGCGGTATCCACTGACAGTAGACGTTCGCTGCGCGAATGTGTACTCTGTATATATCTCAGAGTAATCAAATGCGCCGGTAACACCGGTGTTCACGAATCGGTGCCTGGCGCCGTCAAAACGGGGAGCGATCGCTCGACGATCACTCCGCACATTTTTTAAGACTGAGTGTGTGTCGCAAAAACTGACAGGTTCTCCTGTCCGTGAGGGTTCGGCGTTTGCGCCGGGGCGTCACCGCTCTGTAACATCACTTACACTACGAGAAATACTATGTCGCAACAAACTGAACCGACCACATCCCAGAACTACGGCTCCGATCCCATCGCCGTTCGAGACACTTCGAAGTACAAAGATGAATACATCATGGACTTCGTCAATAAGTGGGACGACCTCATCGACTGGGACCGTCGCACCAGGAGCGAGGGTGATTTTTTCATCGAAGAGCTCAAAAAACGTGGCGCCCGCAAGATTCTGGACGTCGCCACCGGTACCGGTTTCCACTCCATTCGCCTGTTGCAGGCCGGCTTCGACGTGGTCAGCGCGGACGGCAATCCCAACATGCTCGCGAAGGCCTTCGAAAACGGCCGCAAACACGACCTCATCCTTCGCACGGTCCAGGCGGACTGGCGCTGGCTCAATCGCGACGTCCACGGCAAGTACGACGCCGTCATTTGCCTCGGCAATTCGTTCACGCACCTGTTCAAAGAGCGCGACCGTCGCAAGACCCTCGCCGAATTCTACGCTGCCCTGCGCCACGACGGCGTCCTGCTTCTGGATCAACGCAACTACGACCAAATCCTGGACGGCGGTTCGAAAGGCGGCAAGACCTTCTACTACTGCGGCGAAGATGTTAAGGCCCAGCCGGAGCACGTGGACGAGGGCCTCGCTCGCTTTTGTTACGAGTTTCCCGACGAGTCGAAGTTCCACCTGAACATGTACCCGCTGCGCAAAGACTACACGCGCAAGCTCATGCGCGAAGTCGGCTTTCAGCAGGTGCACACCTACGGCGATTTTCAGGAAACCTACCGGGAAGAAGATCCGGACTTCTTCGTGCACGTCGCCGAGAAACTCTACGGCAACGAGGAGTGGCTGGAGAACGACTCATGAGCAATCAATACAGCGAAACCGTCGATACCGCGCGGACCTACTACAACAGCTCCGACGCGGATCGTTTCTACTTTACGATCTGGGGCGGTGAGGATATTCACATCGGCCTATATCAAGGGCCGGACGATTCCATCTTCGACGCCAGCCGGCGTACGGTAGAGAAACTGGCCGAACAGTTCGAGGGCCTGGACTCCTCGAGCCGCGTCCTGGACCTCGGCGCGGGCTACGGCGGGGCCGCCCGTTACCTGGTGGAAAAGTACGACTGCGCCTACGTTGAGTGCCTCAATCTCAGCGAGGTCCAGAACGAACGGGATCGCGAACTCAACGCGAAGAATCCGAAGTTCGCCGAGCGCATCAAGGTCACCGACGGCAGCTTCGAGGCCATCCCCTCACCGGACGCCTCCTTCGACGCGCTCTGGTCCCAGGATGCCTTCTTACATTCCGGTAATCGAAAGTTAGTCCTAGAAGAGGCCGACCGCGTCTTAAAGAGCGGCGGTCGACTGGTCTTCACCGATCCCATGCAGAGCGACGACTGCCCCGACGGCGTCCTCCAGCCCATCCTGGATCGCATTCATCTGGACAGCCTGGGTTCACCGGCTTTTTACCGCGCGGCGGCGAAAGAATTGGGCTGGAAAGAGGTCCGCTTCCTCGAAATGACCGAACAGCTCGTGAATCACTACTCGCGCGTGCACAACGAAATCGACCGGCGCTTCGACGAAATTTCGAAGGCCGTATCGCCGGAGTACCTCGAACGCATGAAGAAAGGTCTCATGCACTGGGTGAACGGCGGGAAAGCCGGTCACCTTGCCTGGGGCATCTTCGTTTTCGAGAAACCCTGAAATACCTCAGCCGTTCACCAGCAGCTTCAGCTTCTGCAATTGCTGCGGATCGGCAATGACCAACAGCACGCCGCCGGCGCCCAGTTTCGTATCGCGACCGGGGTTGTAGATGAACTCATCGTTTCCGCCGGGATCGTACGCAATCACCACGAGACCGGTGCGCGCGGGTATGTTCGCGTCGGCCAGGCTCTGATTCACCAGCGGACTGTTCGCGGGGATTTCCACCTGTTCGGCGCGCACGGCGTGATCCTGGCCGTGCAGCATGCGATCCAGGAAGGCCACGGCGTGGGGCCGCAGCAGTTCCGAAACTATCCGCAGGCCGCCGATGTGGTTCGGGCTGATGACGTGATCCGCCCCGGCCCGGCGCAGGCGATCGTGCAGATCCGGATCGAAGGCGCGGGCAACGATGTCGAGTTGCGGGTTGATCATCCGCGCGGTTAAACTTAAGAAAAGATTATCTTTGTCGTTAGAGAGCACGGCGATGAGGCCCCGGGCCTTTTCGATGCCGGCGCGTTGCAGCACTTCCTCGGACGTGGCGTCGCCCGTAATGACCGTGAGCCCTTTCATCTCGCGTTCCAGTTCTTCCAGGCGTTCGGCGTCGCTTTCGATGACGACGAACGGCAGTTTGGTGGCGTACATTTCACGAACGACGTGAATGCCGGTCTTGCCGGCGCCGCAGATCAAATAGTGTTGCTGCATACGAGAAATCCTTCGCAGGGTGGTTCGATCGCGCAGGAGCCGCTGGAAGACGCCTTCCATAAAAAAAGCCGTGAGCGCGGAAACGGAATACAGCACCAGGCCCATGCCCAGTACGATCAGGAACATGGTATACCAGATGGCGTAGGGATGGTCCCGGGCGCCGAGGACGTCGTTGTAACCGACGGTGGAGAGGGTGACCGCAGTCATGAAGAAGATGTTCGCCCAGGGAGCGTCGGGAAAGAAGACCCGGTAGCCGACCGAGCCGAGCACGAACGTGACAATGAGAGCGATGATGGGAAGAGTGAAGTGCCTGCGAAGATTGAAGGAGTCGTTCACGAGGCGTTGCGATATGCGCGGGGTTATTCTCCCGCGACCATAAGTGCGGCGATGATGGGATCCGGAAGACTGACGCTCTCCATGAACTGCAGGCCGACCTGGCGGACGCTGCGATTGTTATGCTCGCTGCCGCTCTGCCAGACGAAGCGCGCTTCGAACGGCATGTCGTCTTTGAGATAGCTGCCGCCGATGCTTCCTTTGACGCGGTCGTCCTTCGCCAGTTGCAGCTCTTCGCTGCCCGGGAGAATGGCGCACATGCCTTCCTCGGAGATGTCGCCCAGGTAACCTTCCAGCATCCCGCTCCCGCCCAGATCCAGACGAACCTGGAAGTGATTCATTTCACTTGTGTAGACGCGCGGTTTGTTTCGTTCCTGGAACATAATTCCGTAACTCCCGTCCTTAACCTTAGCAGTTCGAATAAGCCGTTGCGACCAAAAAAACACGGCTCCACAAGTTAACCACAATTTTTCACGTAGCCTTCCCGGCTTTCCGACGACCTATGTTAAGTCATGCAATGTTACGGAGGTATTATGATTCTTTCACAATTCACTGGCCGGACCGCGGTCCCGCTCATCACACTAACGCTGTTTGCAATCTCCTGTGGCGGGAACGCCGGCTCCGGTTTCGCAAACACGGTCGAAAGCGCGTCGAACAAAGCGGCCTATGCAAAGCACGAAGCCCTGGCAGTGGATTTACATCTGCGTTTCGGCGGGCGCGATCGCATCGTCGGTCGTATGATCATGGAAACCAGCGGCGATCGTTCCCGCTTCGAACTCCAGGACGGCGCCGTGTTGATCTATGACGGCAGCCAGGCCCACGCGGCCCCGCCGTCGATCACCGATCGTTTAAAGAAAGTACGCTTCGAAGTTCTGACCTGGCCGTATTTTCTGGAACTGCCCTTCAAACTCCAGGATCCCGGCACGCAACTCACGGCCCTGGGCGAATTGCAGAGCAACGGCCGCAACATGCCCGCGGCACGGTTGACGTTCGACTCCGGCGTCGGAGACACGCCGGACGACTGGTACGTGTTGTATCGTGATCCCGGCACCGGCCTGCTGGACACCGCGGGTTACATCGTCACCTACGGTCAGTCCGTCGAACAGGGCGAGGAAGAACCGCACGCGATCGTGTACTCCGACTACGTCGACGTGGACGGCGTACGCATCGCCACGGACTGGAAGTTCCATCTGTGGACGCAGGAACGCGGGATCTTCGGCGACCCCATCGGCACGGCGAAGCTGAGTAACTTAGAGTTCGTAAAGATTAGTGAAGGCATGTTCGATGCGCCGGAGAATGCGGTGATCGACGAGTTACCCGGGGATTGATTTGAGGAATTCCAACCGCCCCTGCACCTGCGTGTCACCGGGCCGCGGCTTCCTCCGGCAATCGATAGTTCGCCAGGTTCGGAGCGGTCTTGCCGTCCTTCTGGTACTCGCGGACGACGGCGCGCTGAATGTGCTTCAACGCAATGCGGCCCGCGTCCGCGGCGCCGAGGAAGGCCGCGCTGCGGGCGATGTTGCGAATGTTGCCGCCGGCAATGTCCAGGGCCCCGGCGAGACGACGAAAGTCCACATCGTCCGCGATGGGCGCGCGTTCGGGAAAGTTGAGGCGCCAGATTTTCTCGCGTTCGTCCCGGGCCGGAAACGGGAACTCGATGATGAACTGCAATCGTCGCGTAAAGGCCTGGTCGATGTTCGCCCTTAAGTTCGTTGCAAGTATGGTTACGCCGGAGAACTCTTCCATGCGCTGCAGTAGATAGCTCACCTCCAGGTTCGCGTAACGATCGTGGGAGTCCCGCACCTCGGAACGTTTGCCGAAGAGGGCGTCCGCCTCGTCGAAAAACAGAATGGCGTTCGAGGCCTCGGCCTCTTCGAAAATGCGCGCCAGGTTCTTTTCGGTTTCGCCGACGTACTTGCTGACCACACTGGAAAGATCTACGCGGTACAGTTCCAGGCCCAGCTCCCCCGCGATCACCGAGGCCGCCAGAGTCTTGCCGGTGCCGGGAACGCCGTAGAACAATGCGCCGAGTCCCCGGGCGTCCGTACCGCCGCCGGCGGCGAAACCCCACTCGCCGTAGACCGTGGCGCGGTGTCGCACATGATCGCAGATCTCCTGCAACTGACGCAAACGCTCGCTCTGCAAAACGATGTCCGTCCAACCGTGTCGTACTTCGATCTTGCGCGCGAGTTGGTCGAGACCGGTCACGCACTGGGAACGACAGCCGGCGATAATATCTTCTTCACTTAAGTTAATTTCATCGGCATATTGCAATTCGCCTCGCCCCAGGGCGACATTGCGCGCGATCTCCACCGATCGACGGATTTTATCCGCCGTGAAACGGTATTTACCGGCCAGCTCCGCGGCGCTCAGGTTCGCGGGCATGCTTCCGTTGAGCGATTGCTCCCAGAGTCGGGTACGCTCGGCATAGTCCGGCTCCGGCGCGGCGATGATGATCCAATCGCTCTGCGCGCTGAAGTCCTCGTGTAAGGCATCGCCGCCGGTCAGTATCGCAAGCGGCGCGCGCCCGAGTTCGGCGGCGATGATCTCCCGCAGGCGGCGTACGTTCACCGGCTCCGCTTCGCCGACCGGTGCGGCACCGGCGTAGTTGGGAAACAGGAGCGCCGCCTGGTAGAGCAGCGCGTCCCGCACGATCCGCCGTACGATCGTTTCCATCTCACGCACGTTCGTAAGTTCCAGCAAACGCGCGTGGCGGACCTCGATCAAGGGAACATCCAGTTGTTCGCACAGGTACGCTGTCGCCGCGGCCTTACCGGCTCCGCGCGGGCCCTGTATGTACAGATTGCGGCTCAGATCGCCGGCGAAGTATTTCGCGAGCCCGCCCAGGTTTTTCTTTAAGTGCGTTCCGGTGAATGTTTGTGCTGCAGCCGAAACGTTAATGACGTCGAGGTACTCGTCCAGCTCCGAATTTACGTAGCCGTGGCCGAGCAGATAGTTCACGATATGTTCGTCGATGATGATGCGGCGCGTGGAGAGCGGTGCGTCGAGATCGTGGTCGGCGTAACGTAAGATGCCGTGACGAAAGAGCGGCGAATGTGCGGCGAAATACGGGCGCAGGTTCGATCGGATTTGCACATCCCGTTCTTCCCCGGCGCCGCCTTCATTCGCATCCCGGTTCGTGTGCAACTGCGCAATCACTTCAAAGGTCGGATAACGTAAACTGGTTTCGCCGTGCAGATACGCGCAGTACTTTGCAAAGCGTGCGTCCAGCGACGGCGCCGCGCAAATCAGCATGAGATCCACGGCGACGTCGTCGAGGTCGAGCAGGGTTGCAAGTTTCAGCAGCGGTGGCACGTTCCCGGCATCGAGACCGGCATCAATGCGCCCCTGGATGCGAGTGCGTTCTTCGGCCAGGCGCGTTTCTATACTTTGCAGGGCCGCGGCGGCTTCTTCGACGCTCAGTCCCTTCGGCGGCGCGCTGCGATGCAACGTGCGTTCGATTTCGAGTTCGAGGGTACTCAAGTAATCGTCGAGATATTCGGCGGGGTTTTCGTAGGGCGTGAACATATTGATTCAGTTCTCAGCCTGCACGTAAATTCTCAGGCGTCTTCCGGAGCCTCCATTTATAGAATGCGCGGAATTTCCGTACATCTCCCCTGAATCCTTTCGTGCCCCCTGGTTCGTATGCTGTAGAATTCGGATCAATAACGTTCAACTTGTAATTGTAGATCCAGTTATCCTGCGCACCGTGCTGAACCATGACCAGTCCGGGATCAATCGCCGCAGACAAGATTTTCGCGAATACCGGTTCAATCCTGCGATTGTTCACCTGGCGGGCTTCTTTCTTACCGGGAATTCCGCCTTTATAGATGCCGTGCAAATCGTAATCGCTGAAGAAACCTGTTCGAGCATTCTCCTTATGACGAACGAGATGCGGAGCCTGCTTGCTAACCCGGTAACCCTTTTTATAGAGATACATCTTCACAGCTTCATAGACTTGCTTCAACTGAGCGACGTTTACCTCGCCCGTCCCCTGGGTCTCCGTGGCAATGCGTTGCAGCTTTTTGTTCTCATTGAGCTGTTTCGGATTGGATAGATCCGTTACGCCGTCCACCACGGACTTCAGAAATCCGTCGGAACGCCCCGGAGGGGGCGGGAAAGCTACCAATCCGACCTTCCCTTTGGGCGTCGAAACTCCCTTCAAGATCTCCTCTTCCAGCTTGAGCGTTTTCATTTTCAAAACTTCAGGCTTGGACTGAAGCTTGTTGATTGTTTTCTTCGCCTTCAGGATCTTTTTATACGCAGCTTCATTCGAATCACGAAATATGATTACATACTTGCGACTGGTGGCAAACTCCTGAATCTTCGCATCGTGCTCCTCCAGCATTCCGCGGGAGCGCGGTGCTCTGGCAGAACCGGTCGCTTCATAGATTTTCTTCGCTTCTTCATCACTCATGCCCCGCCCCTCCGACGGGGCCATTACGATTTTAAGGGCCTTTACCAGCCGCGCGATATGGCGATCCAGCTCTCGGTTGATTTTCTTTTTCTCGGGGCCGTCCTTCTTTTTCGCATCCAGAGCCTTAAGGCGGCGTATAATCTCCTTCAAGCGAGCATCCAGTCGCTCCATTATGTTCAATGCCTTCTCTATCCGCACCAACTGCCGCATGTCTTTTTCCGGAGGCGGCCCTTGCTTCATCAATTCTTCCCTGTTCTTGTTAAGATCCCTGCGGTTGACACTAATCAGCCCCTCCAGCAAAGTCTCTTTGCTTCGAACTGCGATCTTCTCTTTATTCTTAATAAAGACCTGATGTCGTTCCCCGTTCTTCGTCTTAAAGAACTTGCGTTTCTTCCACCATTGAACGAGGCTCTGCGTCCCCTGTTTCACTTTGCGTTTCGCTTTCTTAAACAGAAGGCGGGCCCGTTTCACCACGCGTTTGATCACCTTATCAATCGCGCGGTGAATGGGTTTCCGAATCTTATCAATGACCTTGCGCACCTTGTTCGCGATGCCGCCCAGGCCGATGAAGCGCGCCAGAAACGACAGCATCACCGTCAGCGCACGGCCCATGGTCTGCTCGACGTAGTTCGCCGCCTGGCCGATGCGACCGTGCACGATGTTGTTCAGCGAGGCCATCACCGATTGAACCAGTTCCTTGATCTGCTGCCAGCGCTCGATGAAGAACATGATCGTATTGTAAACCGCGAGCACGGCCTGCACGATGGCGCCCGCCGGATTCAACAGCGAAGCGATCTTCGTAATCGCGAGGACGATGATGCGATTGCGCACCCAGGCGAGCACCTCGTTAATAACCATTTGTTTAATGTTACCGACCTCGCCCTTGATGTGCTCCCACAGGCCGGCCGGGCCTTTGGTAATCAGGATCTGCACGATCTCAATGGACTTCTCCACGGCGGTCATGATCGCTTCGCCGCGACGGCCCAGGCGTTTCACGATCTTGCGGCGGATGTCCTGCCAGGTAATCTGTAGAATCTGCGCGACGAAATGAAAGATGGACGGCAGGTCGAATGACGTCGGCAGATCGATGCCGGCCTTTGAGAACGTGCCGAAGAGCCAGCCGAAGAGCGCGCGCTTGAAATGCATGGCGAAATTGCGCATGAACTGCATGAAGCCGAGTTTCACCGCGCCGATGAGATTGCGACCGAAGCGCACCGGATCGTCGAAGATCTTACCCAGCACGCTGAACACGGGATTCAGGAAACGAAATACCGGGCCCTCCTGGCCGCCGACCAGGCGCAGGAATCCCTTAAAGATGAATTCTTTGATCTTACCGCTCACGTCCCGGCCGAAGTTCAACAGCTTGCGCGCCGTAGGACCGAAGGTTTCTTTCAGAATGCGCAGGTTCGTCGACGGCAGGTTAAAAATCGAAAGATCGCTTGCCGCTTTTTCGAGCAGGGTTTTCACGAACGGCCAGGTGATGTTCAGCTTCTGAATGCGATCCCACAACCAGTTGAACGCCGTCTGAATCACCCGGGCCCGTTTCAATCGTTCGAAGAGGATGCCGCCGCCGGGCACCATGCCCATGAGCGCGCCGATGAAGTTCACGGCGTTGCGCGGCACCTGTTTTCCGGTGACGGGATTAAAACCCAGGATGAACTTAATCAGCTTATAACCGGGCACACCGTCTGCGATCTCGTCGACTTTCTTACGCAGCGATTCCGGCAGGAAGTCCAGAACCCGCCGCACCCGGGGCGCGGATCGGGAAATGCCGGCCGCCGGCTTGCGGCGTACGGATGCCTGCTTAGCATTCTCTGATCGAACATTAGCAACCTGACGCTGTCGCGCTCCGCCCTGCTGCACGACGTGAGTGAGTTCGTGGGCGATGAGTTTGCGCCCCGAACGCGTGGACGGCTGAAACTCGCCGTCCGCGAAAAAGACGTCGGCTCCGATCGTAAACGCTCGCGCTCCGAGGCGCCGCGAAATGCCGCTCGCTTCGCCGCCGGCATGAATGCGCACGGCACTGAAGTCCGCGCCGAAGCGATCCTCAAAATAACTCCGCGCGTCGTCGGGCAGGCCGCGTCCCTGTCCCCGCAGGGCGTGAATGCGACCTTCCGTACCGCTCTCCACTTCCCGGGACTCCGCATCGAAACCGGTCAGCGCGGCGGTCCGCCGGGATTTCGTTTGCAGCACATCACGCTCGTCGTCCTGCGCATTCTGTCCGCCGCCCGAAGGGCTGTCGGTGGCGCCGGCCTGGGAATCCCCGGCCCCGCTGGTTTCCAGCGGCGGACCGGAGGCGTCGTCCGTGGACGCCGTCAGCGGCGGTTGTTCGGCGGCGCTCGGCGTGCCGCCGGGCCCCTCGGTCGGGTCCTCCGCCGACCCGAGGCTGCCGTCGTCGCCGGCCTCACTGCCGCCGGGCGTTTGTGCGGCGGCGTCGCCCGTGGAATCATCCGTGCCGGGCAGGCTCGCCTTCTCGGCTTCTAACTGACTTTCAGTTTGATTTAAGGGAACCTCTTCTTTTTCTTCGTCGACCTCGGTTTCCGTTTCGCGCTGTACCGACGACGAGCGCAGGATGGTAATATTCGGGAACGGCGAACGTTGTACACCGGGGCGACTGTCCTCGTTGACTTCCGGTGCCGGTCCGTCCACGACCTGGTCGGCCACACGATCGGCCTCGCGTTCGTACGGATCGTCCACCTCACCGACGCGCAGCTTGTGCTGAATGCGCCGACGTAAAAATTGCGCAAGCGACGCGCGATCCACCGCCGCCTGGAGATTCTGATCGCTTGTGTGGCGTGTCGCCGGCTTCGCCGCGGAGCGACGCACGGGCTTGCGGGTCAGTATCGTAGAAGATGTTTTCGTGGCTGTGGTCTGTTGATTCGACGACATGCGAGGCCCCGGGCGCGACGGCGCGGATACGTCATAGCGCCGCGATGTTCCGAATCAACCGAATCCGCCCGCATTTCGCGGCGTGCGGTGAAACAGTAGCTTTTTCTGTAGGAATGTTAAGCGGAACCGGGGAATGCTGCACGATAAACACGGATCTCTTGCGTCAGCGATACGCAGGGTGGCGCGCAGCGCGGTTCGTTTCACCGGCTTTCAGGAAACGCCCGTAGCCGTGTTCCCGCCCCACGCCCTCGACGACGTTTCCGTTTTCCACGGCCACGCGGCCGTTCACCAGGACCACGCGATCGCCGACGCGAAGTTTGCCCGCGTCCAGTTCGAACCAGTCGGCGATCTCAGCGGTGAGCCGGTGCACGGCGCGTTCGATGGACATGATGGGGCGACCGTATGAAAGTTGTAGTGAGCCATGTTGCGCAGATGCGCGCCGGCGTCGGAGAATCCGATCAACACATCGGGATGGCTGATGATGTAGCGCAGCGGCTTCTCACGATCGTTCGCAACGACGGTGTACCAGCGGATGTCGTTGCCGAATTCGGCACAGAGATCGAGAAACGTTTCGACGACGTGTTGCCCGCGTTCTTTCGCCACATCGGCGAAGGACTTGCCGACCAGCGCCGCGTCGGGACTTAATGCGTATGATAGTCAATGAACCCGGGCGTCACCCGGCAATCCCGGGCATCGATTTCGCGCTCACCGACCAACGGCTCCACCGCGATTGCCTGCACGGTTCCATGGGAGATGCCCACGTTTCGCAATTGCGCCGGCGCGCCGCTGCCGTCGAACACCAGGCCGTTTTTGATAACTAATTTGTAGTGCATGTTAGCTCCTCGGTGTCCCGATGGTTCGAAACCTTCCCGTGCATGATACTGCGGTCAATCGAATCAACCGCCGTTGGTGCGATGCACAGCGTGTTTGCCGTCCAACTTTTTCACGCTGCACTTAAAAAATTCTCGCACGATTTTCCCGAGAGCGGTCTAATACCGCAGCCAATATGGAAGAACGGAACAGTCCCTTTCTATCTCGACTGCGCGCGGGGCTCCCGCAGCTCGTGCAGCGCGGCATCATCGGCGACGATCAGGCCGAAAACATCCTCGCCTACTTCGAAGACGAAGAACGCAGCGCGGCGCACAGCGACACCACCGCGGGGCGCAAGAGCATCCTGGACCGCATCCCCGCCATTGTTACGGGCATCGCCGCCGTGCTCATCGGCATCGGCCTCATCTTTTTCTACGCGGCTCAGTGGGACGATTGGTCGCGCACGTTCAAGCTCGCGCAAATCTTTCTCATCCTCGCTGCGATCTACGCCGCGGCCTGGTTCTTTCTGTTCGTGCGGCGGCAGCCGGTCTTCGGCCGCGGTCTGCTGCTCATCGGTATGATCGGCTACGGCGCCGCCATCGGACTCGTGGCGCAGGTCTATCACATCAGCTCGCAACCGACGAACGGCGTATTGGCCTGGTTGCTCGGCGTCGTCGCGCTCTCGTTCGTAATGCGCGAAAAGTGGGGCTACTTTCTGGGTCTGTTGCTCGCGTTCATCTGGAACTCCTGGGAGTTCACCGGCTACGATAACCCCAACTACGCCTGCATCGCCCTCATCGCGGGATTCTTCTATTTATTTTACGATTCGCGCAGCCCGGTCGGCCTCGCCCTCACCGCCGGTTTTGCACTGTGGTACTTTTATCAATTCCAGCTGCATCTCTTCGACGAGCAAGCCATGGTCGACGGCGGGGACGAGGTCCACTTCACGGCAATCACGTTCCTCCACGTTCCCCTGGGAATCCTGTTGATCCTGTGGAGCCGCCTGCAACGACGCAGTTTCGCCCTGGCCCCCGCCGGCATCGTGGCCGCCCTGGGCTGGCTCATGTTGTTCGCCCCGTTCGCGTTTCTCACCTGGCCTCTGGACTTCGCGTATCACATCTACGTCTTCGAAGACGCGGCGCGGCCCTTCGTCATCCAGCACGCGGCCTTAACTATCGTCGCGGGAATCTTACTCTACGTTGTCTATCAACGCAACGGCCCGGGCGACATCGCGCTGCCGGGCGCCCTCCTGGTCTACGGCGTTCTGGTCCCGCTGCTGCCCCTGGGCACTCAGAGCGTGCTCTTGATCGCGACCTACGGCGGCATGCTGGCGTTCTTTTTCGGCCTGCTGTACGCGGCGTATGGCGGCCCCGTGGAACACGGCGTCGATCGTTTCTTCGCCCACGCCTTCCCGATCTTCTCACTCTTCGCGAAGGGCATCGGGTTGTTCATTCTGGCCCTGGAGAGCGAAGAGTACTACTTCGCCTACGGCATCGGCTTTCTCATCTTCACCACGGCGGTGTATCTCATCAACCGTTACGCCGGGGACATGATCGCCGAGGCCGGCAGGAAACACCGGGCCGCGGCCATCGACATGGTCTGCGTCCTGGTAACGTATCTCATGCTCTACGTGCTCTCGTTTCGCATCGATGTACCGCAGAACTCCATCTTCGAGGCGGACGGCATCGTCATTTTGTTGCTGGGCATTTTCATTACGGTGAGCATTGCGCTCTTTGCCGTGCTCGCCCTGCGCGGTTCGGACCGCATTCCGTTAATGTTGAGCGGGTTGATCTTTACGGCCTCGCTCTTCGTACTGGTCCTGGCGAATCCGGCGGTCCCCTGGCCGGTCTACCAACTGGTGTTCAATCTGCTGCTGTTCATACTCACCGCGGTGCTGATCTACTACAGTACGCGCATCGGCAGTGTGATTCTTGCAAACCTGGCCATCGCCGGTCTGGGCCTGCAGATTCTCACGCGCTACCTGGACATCGCCACGAGCCTGGGCTGGTCCTCGGGGCTGTTCATCATCACCGGCCTGGTGTTGCTGGCCGGGGGCTACATCTTAGAACGCAACCGCCGTAAGTTAATCGAAAGCATCGACGCGGAACACGGCGAGGAGGAGCAGGCATGACCGGGAGCAACGCAAACACCGCGGAACATTCGGAAGGCACACTGCCGCCGATCTTCGAAACCATTGCCGACTTCGTCGCACGCTTTCGTACGCCGTTGTTCATCGTCATCGTACTCGCGCAACTGTTCGTGTTGGTGATGATGATCGTCGAACGCGAGCGCATTCTGGCCGAGGGGCGCACCATCGTCCTCGCCACGGCCCCCATCGACCCGCGTTCGCTGTTGTCGGGGGACTACGTCACATTGCGCTACGAGATCTCGTTTTTTTCGTACGAGCAAATTCAGTCGATGCAGTACGACTACATCGACGCCGTGGCCAGCGGGGATCCGGTCTACGTGGCCTTCGAGGAGATCGAGAACGAAGGCGATGCCGAAGCGCAACCGGGAGCGCCCACCCATCGCGCCGTCGCCCTGGGCCTCGATCGCGACTACTTAAAGGCGAACTGGGAGATCGTCGTCCGCGCCGAGGCCGAGAACAGCTACGACGCCTACGCCGACAATCCGCGCGGCCTGAACCTCCGTTACGGCCTGGAGAGTTTCTTCGTGCCGGAGTTCGAGGGCCTCGCCATTGAGCGCGAACTCCGCGATGCCACGGTGGAAGTGGCGGTGGATGAAGAGACGGGCAAGGCCGGGATCAAACGTCTGTTCATCGGCGGCAAAGAGGTTACATTTGGAAAAGAGGATGAGGCCGCAAAAAAATAAACGTGTTGTTCTCTGAGACTCCGGGGGCAATACGGAAGGTGCATGTGGTTAAAAACGAGTTGCGAACTCAACTTTGAGATTCAGGTTCCCACGCCCTTTGTGCTCATGCTCCGGCCGCGCAGCGGGGCGCAGCAGTGGATCTCGAGCGAAGAGTACCGGCTCGCTCCCATCGTGCCGGTCTTCGAATTCACCGATCTCTACGGCAACCTCTGCCAGCGACTCATCGCGCCGCCCGGTACCTTCAGCATTCGAACGACGGCCGAGGTATCGACCGCCGATCAAATCGACCAGGCACCCGGCGCTCCGTTCGTGGAAATCGAAAACCTTCCCGACAGTGTGCTCACGTATCTGCTGCCGAGCCGCTACTGCGAGTCCGATCGTTTTCATCAAATGGCGGCTTCGATTACGGCCGGCTGCAATCCCGGTTACGATCAGGTGGCGGCGATCACCGACTGGCTGCGCGCAAGCATCACGTTTCAGCCCTTCAGCGGCGACGCGCAAATCTCCGCGGTGGAAGTGAACCAACGCCAGTGGGGTGTCTGTCGGGACCTCGCCCATCTCGGCATCGCGCTCTGCCGCGGCCTGAGTATTCCGGCACGCATGGTCGTCGGTTACCTGCACAATCTCGACCCCATGGATCTGCACGCCTGGTTCGAGGCTTACGTCGGCGGACGCTGGTATGCCTTCGATGCCACCCAGGCTACGATGCGCGGCGGCTACGTCGCCATCGGCTACGGCCGCGACGCCGCCGACGTCGCCCTCTACAATCAATACGGCCCGGCCATCTTTCCGTATCATCAGCAAGTGATGGTGGAGACGATCGCGAAACCCGCGCCGCGAGAAACATGAAGTAAATTGCGCAACCGTGAAAGGCCTTTTTTGGCTACGGCACCTGAAGAGTTGTGGATATTCGTTTTGCGAAGACTGTCCGCCTCGACCCGGACGTTGGTTGTGCGATTTCGAAACCACAGCGTTTCTTACAACGAAGACGCCGTTCCGGTCCGCTTTACCACTTTCCCCGACATGACCTCCGCCCGTCAACTGGAACCAGCTGTACCCAAAAAAGTCTTAATCCAAACTGACCGCTACTTACTTCACGATCCGGGGCGTCTGCGAATACCCTGAACGTTTTCGGTAATTCAACAGCCGCGACTCGCAAAGTTTGCCGCGAGAAACATGGGATAAGTCGTCTAACTGCGGCGGCATTTTTCTGGCTACGGCACCTGAAGAGTTGTGGATATTCGTTTTGCTAAGACTGTCCGCCTCGACCCGGACGTCGGTTGTGCAACTCAGAAACCACAGCGTTTCTTACGAAGAAGACGCCGGCCGCGAACGCGCACCCGCTCCGCCCCGCGAATAGAGCGGGGCTCCGGGGTGCGCGTTCGCTTCATGGTTTTCCGAAATGAAGACGCCGTTCCGGTCCGCTTTACCACGCCCCCCTGCCCGACCTCCGTTCGTCAGCTGGAACCAGCTGTACCCATAAAAGGCTTAATGCACACTGACCGCTACTTACACCACGATTCGGGACGTGTTCGAACAAATAAAATTTTTCCGGTAATTCAACAGCCGCGGGTCCTTGCGAACGGCCGGGGGTTTTTGTCTCACTCCGCCGCATCCATCTCCCGCAATTTTCGAAATGCCTTGCGCAACACCACCACGTTCCCGCGGCCCTGGTACTCCACCACGTCAAACAACGCCCGCGCCAGCGCAATGCCGCGGCCGTGGGTCGACACCTCGCCTTCGGTACCGAAGGCGTCGCGTTGCAGCATCGCATTGTAGTCGAAGCCGTGGCCCTGGTCCATGATCGTGTAGCGCACGCCGTCCGTGGGATCGAAGTGATACTCCACGGTCACATGACGATCGCGGAGATGCGGCTGTTCCTGGCGTTCGCGCAACAATTCGTAGTAACGTAGATCGGCCTGGGCCGCGCCCTTTTCTTCGAAGGATACCTCAAGGTTCCCGTGTTCGATGGCGTTGATCAACAGCTCCCGCAGGCCGATCTGAATCGCGCGCAGTTGTTCGTCGCCGGTATGATGCCGCGCGGTTTCGGTGAGGCGGCGGGCGAGGATTTCCGCGTGCACGAAGTTGTTGCCGATGCAATAGGTCTGCCGTTCTTCCAGGCACGCCGGACCCAGGATGTCTTCCGGCACCGAGGCCGCGCGACCGAAGATGACCACACCGCCGCCTTCCCGGCCGGGCTCCAGGCGCATGCGCACCTCGGTGGCATCGCCGGTATAACCCGCCAGCTCTATGCGAAACTCCACGGCCCGGCCCTCTTCCTGGGCGAGCTGCAACTGTTCGCGAAAGTAACGACGATTGAAACGCCCGGTGGGATCTTCGCGGTTGTGAATGAGATCGTAAAACGAACTCCCCACCAGGCGCTCGGGCAGGTATCCAAGCTGAACGTGCACGGCCGTGTTGATGTTTAAGATGCGCCCGCCCGCATCCAGGGTGAAGATGATCTCCGGACTGCCTTCGACCAGACGACGGTACTTGCGTTCGGACGAACTTAACGCCTCTCGGAGTTGCCATAACAGATCGGCGATGATCAACGCCACCGCGAAGACCAGGGCAAAGAGCGAGTAGATCGACAGGCGAATGCCCGAGGCAATGTACGCGGAATCCATGATGTCCCACACGACAAAGGCGCCGGTGATCAAGGCAATGAAGAACAATCGCGACGAGTAACGCAGTCCCCGCCGCCAGGCCCGGAAGATCATGGCGAGCAGGTACACGATGAACGCCGGCAGCAACAACTGATAGACGAAGAGCGGAACCTCATTGTAGTAGGCCGGCGTGAACAGAAAGACGACCGCAAAGCAGACCGAGACGGCGATGGTCAGCCCCTCCGTGAATCCAAACCGACGATCCGGAAAAAAGAAATCGTGGTGAAACAAAAGATACAGCGGATAAAACAATGCGAGGCAGACGTAACGCCAGCGGGACAACCAACGGGTATCCTCCACGAAGAAGAACGCCGGATCGGCGTACGTTAAGTAAAAGACGGCCGAGAGTACGGCAATGCCGGCAAAGGACAGGACGAAGGGTCGCCGGTACTGACCGTAGATGACAAAGAACAACAGCGCGCAGGCCAGGGAAAAGCCCGAGCCCAGAGTCAGCAGGGTCGGCGAATCCAGACGGCGCAGGGACACCAGGTCACCGACGTAATAGCCGCGCCGGTAGATCATACCGAAAAAACGATTCGAGAATCCCGCCACCACCGGTGCCCGGCCGATCAATCGAATGACCAATTGATTCTTGCCTTTTTGCACGAAAGAGTGACGCAGCGGAAAGACCTCGCCCCGGCTGATGTGTTGCGTGCGGATGGAGCGACCGTCGGGCGACAGATGGACCGAACGCGCGACCAGGCGATGATTGAGATAGACCTCCCAGTTTTCGCCCATGCCCGGCAGGAGCAATCCCAGGGGCGCCAGTTTGGACGGATCCTCCAGATCGAACGAGGTCGAGAGCGTGGCCTCCACCAGGCCGTCCGCCGGCTCCACACCGAACAGCGTATTGAGGCGCACCGGGAACGATCCCGGCGGCAGACGGATTTCCGGCGCGCTCTCGAACACTTCCGGACCGGCGACGGGCCCCGCGATTCTCACCGGTTCCGATGAAACGCCCAGGCCCTCCGGAACGTCGAAACCCTGTCGAACGGTCCAGGGGTTTTCGGTGAGTTCGAGGCGCAGCGTTTCGCCGCCCTGACTGGACCGGGGCGGCTTATGTCCCGCGCAACCGGCGAAACACCAGGACACGAGAAAGAACAGAACTGCTCCGCGAGAGAACCCCGAAAACACGGACAAATCCTAATCACCGCCGTGTTCCGGTCAATGCATCAGGAAAATCAAATGTCATACTACGTAGTACGAATCATCGCCGCCACGGGCATTATCGCGGCCGTCTTTTTGCTCACGGCCCTGCTGCCCCCGGGCGAAGAAGCCGCGGACGTCGACGCTCCGGTGATTGTGGAGCTGTTCACGTCCCAGGGCTGTTCCAGTTGCCCGCCGGCGGATCGTTTGCTGTCGCAGTTACGCGAGGAAGGCTCCGTCAACGGCGTGCCGTTGATCGTGCTCTCCGAACACGTCGATTACTGGAACCGCCTCGGCTGGACCGATCCCTACTCGGCGAAACTCTTCAGCAATCGTCAGCGCCGCTATGCCCGGGCCTTCGGCAGCGGCCGGGTCTACACGCCGCAGATGATCGTGAACGGCGGCACCGAGTTCGTCGGCCACAATCGCCGCGCGGCCGATGCGGCCATTACGGACGCCGGCAAACGCCGACAGTTGTCCGTGGAACTCAAACGCGTCGACGACGAACGTTTGCGCATTCGCGTCGCGGCGCCCCTCGAACTTGCGCGGGCCGGCGTCATTGCCGGCGACGAGTTATTGGAAGTCGTCTTTGTGATTACGGAGGACGATCTCGGCGACGACGTCCGTCGCGGAGAAAACGCCGGCCGCAAACTCCGCCACGACGGCGTGGTCCGGGAGATGCGCGTGTTGCAGCGCATTGCCGGGGATCGCAACGCCCCGTTCTTAACTTTCGTTGCACCACAGTTAGACAAAGCCTGGGCGCGCGGGAATTTGCGGTACGTCGTACTTGTTCAGGAAGGCGGCCGCCGCCTCATCCACGGCGCCGCTGTAATTGATGCATTGTACCCATAAAAAGTATTAATTCAACCTGGCTTCCCGACACCACAATTCGGGGCGTCTGCGAAACACCCGAACGTTTCCGGTAGTTCAAGAGCCGCGGTTCGTTGCGTTTGTCGTGAGACACAGAAGGTAAGTCGTGCAACTATGGCGTTTTTTTGGCTACGGCACCTGAAGAGTTGTGGATTTTCGTTTTGCTAAGCCGCGAACGCGCACCCGCTCCGCCCCGCGGATAGAGCGGGGCTCCGGGGTGCGCGTTCGCTCGATGGATCTATACGAAGAAGACGCCGTTCCGGTGCGCGCCCCACATTTCCCCGGCACAACCTCCGTGGTCGCCTGGAACCAGCCGTACCCATAAAAGTCTTAATGTACACTGGCCGCCACTTACTTCACGATTCGGGGTGTCTGCGAGTACCCGAACGTTTCCGGTAGTCCAGGAGCCGCGGTTCGTTTCGTTTGCCGCGAGACACAGAAGGTAAGTCGTGCAACTGCGGCGTTACTTGTTTGGCTACGGCACCTGAAGAGTTGTGGATTTTCGTTTTGTTAAGCCGCGAACGCGCACCCGCTCCGCCCCGCGGATAGAGCGGGGCTCCGGGGTGCGCGTTCGCTCGATGGATCTATACGAAGAAGACGCCGTTCCGGTCCGCCTTACCATGCTCCCCGGCATGACCTCCGTTCGTCAGCTGGAACCAGCTGTACCCAAAAAAGGCTTAATTCAAACTGGCCGCCACTTACACCACGATTCGGGGCGTCTGCGAACACCCGAACGTTTCCGGTAGTTCAAGAGTCGCGGTTCGTTGCGTTTGTCGTGGGGTTTTGCAAGCAGCCGGGTTCAGGTACGTGGTTGTCGGCAAACGGGCGGGCGGTAGCCTTGCGCATCATGACGATTCTGCACAGATCCGTTCTCATCACCGCCGCGTGTAGTGTATTCTTCGCTGCCTGCACCACGGCCCCCGGGCGCCCGCGGAACCTGGCCGTCGGGGATTACTCGTACCTGCGGACCTACGGCGAGTGGCTCATCCAGGAACGCATGGAGGACGCCGGCCTCCAGGGCCTGGCCGTCGCCGTGGTGGACGATCAGGATGTCGTGTGGATGCGCGGCTTCGGCCTGGCCGATGCAAAAACCGGCCGGCCGGTCAGCGCAGACACCGTCTTTCGCGTGGCGTCGGTATCGAAGGTGTTCACCGGCGCGGCGATCCTGCACGCCGTGGATCAGGGCAAACTGAATCTCGATGTACCTTACCGAACCTACGTCCCGCAGTTTCAGATCAAACGCCGCTTCTCCGGTGCCCGGCCCATCACCCTGCGTGACCTGCTCACCCACCACGCCGGCCTGCCCGGGGATCGGTTGCACCGCTTCGTGCTGGGCTTCGATCAGGCCGATCATAACCCCGCCGAATACGTGAAGCTGCCCGGCGAACTGCACGACGAGTACGCCGTCAATCCGCCGGGGGTTTTGTTTTCGTACTCGAACCTGAGTTACAGCCTGGCCGGCGCCGCCCTGGCCGAAGCAACGGGCCTGGAACTCGAAGACTACTCACGCAAACATATCTTCGCCCCCCTGGGCATGGAACGCTCCTCGTTTCGTTACGATGCCGAACGCGTGCAACCGCATCTCTCCGTCGGTTATGCCGGCGGCCGGCCGAGCCCGGTCCGTCATATTCGCGACGTACCCGCCGGCTCACTCTTCACCACGGCCCGGGATCTTTCCAGTTTCGCACGCATGCTCTTCCACGACGGCCGCGCCGCGGACGGCTCGCTAATCTTAAGCCGGCAAATGTTAAGGCAGATGTTTACACCCCAGAACGAGGACGTCTTTCTGGACGGCGACTTCCGGATCGCCCTGCCGTGGTGGCTCAATGCAAACGTGCTGCCGGAAACGAACGTCGTCGTGGCCAATCACGGAGGCGACCTGCCGCCGTTCCACGCCTTCTTCGCCGTGATTCCCGAAACGGAACTCGCGGTCATTCTCATGACGAACACGCAGAGCGGTTCGGGTTATCTCTCGCAGATCGCCGGCGAACTTTTGCGTGTGGCCTACGAAACGAAGACCGGCCGCCGCGTGCCGAAGAAACCGGCCGAACCGCCGCCCCGCGCCGTCCACCGTCCGGGCAGCGCGGAATACGCGGCGGCGATCACGGAATTTCGCCGGCGCGGCCTCGGCGGCAAATACGCCACCGGCTTCGGCATCTTCGAAGTCCGGGTGAACGACGATGACGAACTCGAGGTCGATCTTTCCGGGCAGACCCTGGAGATGTTTCCGCTGCAAAACGGTGACGGCTTCGCGCTGCGCTATCGCCTGTTCGGTTTGATCCCGCTGGACGTCGCCGCCGTGAATGCCATGACCATTAGCTTTCCCTCAACGAACTCTAACACAAGCGAACGCCCGCGCCTCGCCCTCCACGCCCTGGGCATGCCCCTGGCCCTGGCCGATCCGTACGAGTCAGAGCCCGTGCCCGGCGCCTGGCTGGCCCGCGTCGGAGCGTACGAACGCGTCAATCCCGGCCCGTCCCCCGTGATGAGCGATTTCCGCATCGCCGTGGACGGTGATCTCATGCGCATGCACGCCGTCATCACACTGCTCGGCAACGCGCAGGCCGGCGTGCTGATTCATCCGATCAACGAAACCGAGGCGCTTATTTACGGCGCCGGACGGAACCTGGGGGAGACGATCGCCGTGATTCAAGAAAACGGCGAGGAATTGTTACTGTTCTCCGGGATGAAGTTTCGGAAGCGATAATGCAAAACATCGGCGCATCACTCAATGCCGTGCAACGAACCGCCCTTCGCGAAGAGCTCATCCACCCGCGCGGTGACCTTCGGATCCTCTTCCAGCGGCCACGCGTGGTGCGGCTTACTGCGGGCGTCGATGATCAGCGGGCCGTGACAGCCCCAGTGTTTGTGCACGATGAATTCGTCCACGCCGTGGACGTCGTGGGAGGGATTCGAGCGCGTGAACGTAACCCACAAAAAGTTGTTCAGCGTACGCGACGTAAATTCGCTGTCGTCGCAGAGCACGATCAACGCCGTATTGCGCAGAGTTTTCTTTAACTTTGGCTGTCCGGATCTTAAGGCGCGTTTCAGGCGGTCGGCGAACCGGCGCACCAGGGCCGCGGCGGCCCGATCGCTTTCGAACTTCTGGGCCCGCACCGCCACGATGCCCGGCAGCACCAGGCGCGGATCCCGGCAGCCGTTCACCAGGGGAAAGTTTGCCGGCAGTTCATTCACGAGCTCGCGCTTCGGGGCGCCGGCCGCCGCGATCACCAGCTTCGAGCCCTGATTCAAGCCGCTGCCGGAGTAGTCCAGGGTGTCGATGGTGGTCCGCGTCTGGAAGTGCAGATCGCGGCTGAAGTCCGCCCGGGCCAGAACGTGCATCAAAAAACGATCGATATGATGCAGGTCCAGCCTCGGGTCGTCGCCGTCGGCGGCGATCATGAGGTACTTCGCCAGAGACGCCTGGTTGAATCCTAAGATCGCATTGGCGATGGTTAAGATTTCCTGCGGTCGACGTTGCTTCGGATCGTCCTGGGCGGAAGCGTAGGGCGTGTAGCGTTCTTTGCCGACGGCGAGCAGGAGCGGATGCACGCCGGCGGCGTCCACGGCGTGCATGGCCTTGAGCCCCGGAATGGACACGGGCACCATGGGCGCCGTGAGTTCGTGGATGAGCGCGCCGAAGATCGTGTCCTCCTGGGGCGGGCGCCCCACGGTGGTGAACGGCCAGACGGCATTCGCGCGATGATACACGCCTTCGACGCGGAGCACCGGGAAATCGTGCTTGAGCGAGTAGTAGCCCAGGTGGTCCCCGAAGGGCCCTTCCGGTAACGTTTGCGCTTCGACGGTACCGACGATGCAGAAGTCCGCGTCCACGGCGACGGTGTGTCCGCTCTTAAGTTTTGTGTAGCGCATGTTACGACCGGCAAAGGCGCCGGCGAAGGCCGTCTCGGGCAGGCCCTCGGGCAGAGGCATGACCGCGGCGAAGCTGTGGGCCGGCGGACCGCCGACGAAGATGCTCACGCGCAACGGTTCCCCGCGTTCTTTCGCGGACGTATGGTGCACGCCGATGCCGCGGTGGATTTGATAGTGCAGGCCGATCTGTTCGTTTTGTTTGTAACGGTTGCCGCCTAACTGCACGCGGTACATACCTGAGTTGGCTTTGAGTATGCCCGGCGCGGCCGGGTCCTCGCTGTAGACCTGGGGCAGCGTAATGAAAGCGCCGCCGTCCCGCGGCCAGGAGACAATCTGCGGCAGACGATCGATGCTCGTACGGTGTTTCAACACCGGCTTCGAAAAAACAGCCGGCAACGGCAGGGCGTGAATACCCGTAAACGGGATGCGCAGCAGATTCGACGGCGGCGCGAACACGGTGGACGGATCGGCCTTCGCGGCGATAAGCGCTTTTACACCGGCTATCGTTCGTCGAAAGATGAAACGCGCGCGATCGATGTCGCCGAAGAGATTCGACGCGGCGGGAAAATCACTGCCTTTGACGTTTTCGAAAAAGAGCGCCGGCCCGCCGGCCGCAAAGACCCGCCGTTGGATTTCGCCCATCTCCAGGTACGGGTCCACCGCTTCCGTAACACGGACGAGATAACCGTGGCGATCCAGATCTTCAACGACGTCGCGGGTGCTTCGATAGGCCATAACTGATATTACTCTAACGATTCCGGCGGCGACGGGAACGCAACATTTTCCCGGGAAAATCCGGTTGACCCGGGCCGCTCCACCGCGGGAAAATCGGGAAGCAGATCACTCCGAGGACCGAGGGGGCTCGTGTTTTCTCATCTCGCCCCCTCGGTCCTCGGAGTTCAAAAAACCGGAATCTCCCTATGCAAATCGTCAAAATGAAACAGGACAACCAGTTCGCCATCGCGGGGTTGTCGTTCAGCGCGCTCAAGACCATCAAAGACGCGTGCGCCCTTTACGGAACTCAGGGCTCGGCCCTCGCGAAACAGATCGCCGAGGAACTCGAAAAACGCATGGAAGAAGTAACGATTTGAGCAACCCCGCATGCCCCTGATCCCGTTCTCCGATTATAAGCCGCCGCTCTATTTGCGCGGCGCGCACGCCGCGACGATCGTTCCGTCGCTGCTTCGTTACGTACGTTACATCGGCTATCGTCGCGAACGCATGGAGACGCCGGACGGGGACTTCATCGATCTCGACTGGATGCGCGGACGACCGCCGTCCCATCAACTGGTGATTTTGTCCCACGGCCTCGAGGGCGACTCGAACGGTCAGTACATTCGCGGCATGGCGCGCGCGTTCTTTCGCAGTAACTGGGACGTGCTGTGCTGGAATTTTCGCGGTTGCAGCGGCGAACCCAACCGTTTGCTGCGCATGTATCACAGCGGCGTATCCGACGACCTGGACCTGGTCGTACAACGAGCGCTGCGCGAAAAGATTTATCGGCGCATCGTGCTGATCGGCTTCAGCATGGGCGGCAACATCACGTTGAAATACCTGGGCGAACACGGCAGGCAACTCGACCCGCGCATCGAACGGGCGGTAACGTTTTCGGTGCCGTGTCATCTGGAAGCGTGCGCGAAGAGCCTCGGTCGATCTTCGAATCGCATCTACATGATGAAATTTCTACAGACGTTGCGCGAAAAAATCCGCATCAAGAAAGGCATGTTTCCGGATCAACTCGACGTACGCGGCCTGGATCAAATCAAAACGTTCCAGGAATTCGACGATCGTTACACGGCCCCCATGCACGGCTTCGAAGATGCGCGGGACTACTGGACGCGTTCCAGTTCGCTGCACTTTGTTCCGCACATTCGCATCCCCACGTTGCTCGTGAACGCGAAGAACGATCCCTTTCTCGCGCCGGAATGTTTTCCGTACGACCTGGCGCGCAATCACCGGCACTTTTACTTCGAGGCACCCGACGGCGGCGGCCACGTCGGCTTCCTGCGCGGGCGCAGCCATCGTGACGGCTTGCTGTGGTCCGAGTTGCGTGCCCTGCGTTTCGTGGAGACCGGCCGCTGAGATGAGCGAACGCGAGGTGTACATTCCGCCCGGCGGCCCGCCGCAAAACCCGGCACCGCGACTCTACGATATACTGGGCGAGGAAAAGCTGCGACGGCTTCTAAGTTTACATTATCAAAACTTAAAAGACACGGCGCTCAGCGAGTGGTTCCCGGACGATCCGCAGAAATTGGAGGCCGCGGCGCAGAGGTCCGCGGATTTTTTTATTCAAGTTATGGGCGGCCCGCCGCTTTACTCCGAAAAACACGGCCCGCCGCGCATGCGCATGCGGCACATGCCCTTCGAAATCACGAAAGCAGCGC
Organism: Leptonemataceae bacterium; assembly: GCA_965227295.1. Classification (GTDB taxonomy): domain Bacteria; phylum Spirochaetota; class Leptospiria; order Leptospirales; family Leptonemataceae; genus JANSYA01. The sequence continues at coordinate 4,803,600 of OZ245742.1, forward strand.
GGGACCTGTGGCTCATGTGTTTCGAGGAAGCGCTGGACGATCTGCCCTTCCCGCCGGAGCACCGCGAGGCGTTTTGGGAGTTTCTGAGCGGCTTTTCGATGTGGATGGTGAACGCGCGGTGAAGAACGTTGACTCCGAGGACCGAGGCACCGAGGTCAGCGCCCGTTCTCTTTCAGCGCGCGGATGATTTCCACGCAACACACCACCGCCTGGAACGTGCCGAGCTCCGGCTCGAGACCGCGATAGATTCCCCGCAACTGCCGAATCTCTTCGGCGTTCAATCCCATCTTCAGCAACATCTCGCGGTTCCAGTTTGCCGTGGCTTTGCCGGGTTTCTTCGGCGCCCGAAAGTGCGCCCACACGATCAAAAAGAAAATCGAACCGCGCTTGCGATGGTCTTTGATGACGCGCGAGATGATCCACCAGTCCGGGGCAACGCGCCAGTGTCTGCGCATGGGCCGGCGAAAGGCGTACATGACGGCGCCCGCGGGGGCGGCGACGAATGCCGCGGCGGACAGGGCGACGAGTACGGCGGGCAACATCAGCGTCTTCCAAGAACGACATTCGCGGCCACGGCAATGACGGTCAACATCATGCCGGCGAACGCGAGGCGTGGGTAAGTTTCGTTGAACAAAAGATAACCGAAGACCAGCGAAAAGACGATGCTCAGATAACGAATGCCGGCGAGGATCGCGGCGGAGGTATCTTCGATTTGAAAGGCCCGCGACAACATCCACTCCGCGATCCAGGACAACACCCCCGTGCCGATCAACAACGGCCAATCGAAGGTTGCCGGCCACACCCACGCTCCGAAGGGCCCGCCGGGGGCCGCGCCGAAAAACATGGGCAGCGCCAACGCGATCGTCATGATCCCGGTTACCACATGAAAGTACAGCGCCACGGCGTCCGGATTCGTTTCGATGCCCGAGGCGTTCCCGGCCGCGCCGGTGCGGAGCATACGGATGAAGACGTGGGCCGCGCCGGAAAAAAACGCCGCGCCGAGTACGGCGAGCCAGCCGATTATCGAAATGCGCGGATCAAAGCCTTTCATGAGCGCCGCACCCGCGAAGGCGAGAGCGATGAGTACCCAGGATATGCGCGCCGGAACTTCGCGCAGCAACGGAATCGCGACGATGGTCGTAAACACCGGCGCGAGCAACACGGCGATGGTGGCGCTGGCCAGGGGCATTACGTGCACGCAGTAATAAAACAACAACACCGCGAGACCGCCGGCCGCGCCCCGGGCGATGAGCAGGCCCGGATACGGCGTGCGCAGGCTGCCGTTCGTTAACCTGACGCCAGCATAAGTTAACAGGCCGGCGGAAACGGAACGCACGAACGCAATCTCCGCGGCGGGCAGGTGCGAGATCAAACGCACGGCGACGTAGGTCAGCGCGTACGAAAACACGGAGACGAACATCATGCCGGCGGCGCGGTACTGGTGCACGGGACAGGTTTTTCCGGGGCGGTGCGGTGGGAAGAAGGAAAAATGACGGGAAAACGACGACGCATCCTACCCGGGATAGAACGGCTTCAAATCATCAAGGTAGACCCTGTCAAAGAATCCGGGCATTCTTATGCGTTCTTTGCAAATTTCGTCCGACTGCCATCGAACACCGTCCAGGTCCGCCTTCCTGTAGCGGGCGCCCCGGAGATCTTCCCTGCAAATCCGCGCTCCCTTCAGGTCCGCACCGGATAGATCCACCTCGCCCGCCCTTGCTTCGACTGTTCGCCCGGTCTTCGTTCGTATTAGAATCGGGTGGCGCACTCGAAAAAAAGCATTCACAAGATTCGCATCCCGCAGGTTTGCATTGCGCAGGTCGGCGCCGGAAAGAAATGCCCGGCGAAGATCACAGAAACCGAGGTCCGCGTCCCGTAAATCGGCTCCTACCAGACGAGCTCCCGCCAGTGTTGTTATCCCACCGGTTCCGAAATCGTCTCGCACGCCCAATTTCGAGGCGACATGGCCGGAAAAGTTCGTCCCGCGCAAGTCGGCATTTACCAGGAACGCGCGGCGGAGATCACTGGCGACGATGGAAGCGTCCGGCATCTTCGCTTCGACAAAATGCGCTCTCTGTAGATCGCTGCTTATGAAACGAATCCCGCGCATCTCAGAATGTGAAAAATCGGCTCCCGCGAGACCTGTCTTAAAAAAATGCGCATAGGGAAGTCGAGCACTATACAGATCGGCATGGTTCAACAGCGTCGCCCGAATCGAAGCGTGCGGTAAATAAGAACCAGCCAGATAAGCCCCGTTCAACGAACGCCCTCTCATCTCAAAACCGCTGTAATCTTCCGGTCGCGGCTCGCCCACCGGTTCTCCATCCTCGCGATACTCACCCACGGCCGGTTGCACCGCGGGTTTTCGAAGATCAAATACATGGACCCGGGCCGTTACGAGATGTCCGGGCATCGAAGCTTCGAACCAGAGAACGCCGCAGGCGAACAATGCAATCAGCAAGCGCATGTAAAAAACGATTCGTTGCCCCATGTAACGAAGGCGATTGTATCGCGGTCCCGGAACCGGAACGAAGAAAAAGAAAAATACTGACAGGCCCAGCATGAGCAGAATCGTTCCCGGCAGCATCTTCATCAGGATTTTGGATCCGAACCCCGTCGGCGACTCGATAAAATTTTCATTCGTAGTCGACATCGATAGTAAGACGGCAATGATCAAAACTCCCATGATGAGCCAGATGCTCCAGTCCCCTCTTCGCACGGATTGGATCGAGTTCTCCGGGGGAAGTATCTGAATTCGGTACAGGATGAACACCATGGCAACAATCGAACCACCGTGTATAAAATTCAACCAGGGGACCTGGTACGCCGTGGCGCTTAGAAATCCGTACAGCATCACGAGGAGCGGCCCGAGGCTGCAGACCGCCATGAGCACTGCCCGACCCGCGATTCTTAAATGCCGCTCTTCCGCATGCAGTAGATAGTTCAGGATGAACGGGTAGACCCGTACACGCAATGGAAGGTTCCCCACGCTCAACGGATGAAAACGTGCCCGCCAGATTCGCAATTTGATCGCATGTTCGGCCAGAGTAAACATCACATAGAGATGCAGAAGCAACAGACTCACGGGGGCGATCGTAAGGAAGACATGCGGCGGAACCTCAAGGCGGAGGATCGGCAACTCCATCGACGAGTGATGAATGATCATCTCCGCATGGATCGTCGCGTATGCAAAGAGGAAATACGCAAACAGGGTTAAGTACGCAATCAGGAGCCGAAAGCCGTTTTGCGAAGACCTGGCGACCAGCTCGCGAAATTCTGATTCGGCCGCTCCCGACGTTGCCGCCGATTCCAAATCCGGTCGCCTCATCGCAGCGCGTTCTGCCCTTTGCGCGCCAGGTCGATGGACAGACCGAGCACCCGGGCCGCTTCCTGAGGGGCGTGAAATCCGCCGGAGTTCTCCGCTTCCACGAATCCCAACAAGAACTGCGAACGCCGCTGAAAGTTCCGCGCTGCCGTTAACTTTGTTTCCGAAACACCTTGTGCCTGGGCCGCTTTGATGTCGCGGATCAGGTCCATGAGCGCGTCCAGGGCGACGTCCCGGAGCTGCGCGTGATTGTCCTGGATTACCCGCACCCGATCTTTCAACTCGTCCTCGGAAAGATTATGGCAGGTACCGCACGCGGCCCGGCTGTCCAGCATGGGACTCTTCACGTGATGATTGCTGACCTTAAAGGCGCCGACACGTTCGTAAGGCATGTGGCAGTCGGCGCAGGCCACACCCGAGCGCGCGTGAATGCCCTGCTGCCACATTTCGAACTCCGGATGCTGCGCCTTAAGCGCCGGCGCTTTCGTTTCCGCGTGAGTCCAGTCCTTGAAGCCGATCGCTTCATAGTAAGCGAGCACGTCGTCGGCCCGCAGTCCCTTCGTCCAGGGAAAGGTCAGTCGTTTTTCATCGCCCTTAAAGTAATACTCCACGTGGCACTGACCGCAGACGTACGAACGCATCTCCTGGCGCGACGCGTCTTCGTTCACGTCGTAGTCGCGTACGCCGTGCACGGATGCCATGTACTCGCGCATGCTTTCGATAAAAGCCGGCCGCGTTACGCGCAACGACATGTCCTGGGGGTCGTGGCAGTCGATGCAGGATACCGCGTGCTCGACGTGCTCGACTGCTTCTTCGTACTTCATTTGATTCAACTTCGCGAAGCCCGCGAAGAGATTGCCGTTGCCCGCACGTTTGAACGGAACGTAGACCGAGGCGTGACAGTTGATGCAGGTGCCGGCCTGTTGCACGGCGTGACGACCGGTATAGCGCTGATCCGTCAACATATAGGCGTGGCCGCGTTCCTCGCGAAAGTCCTTCGAGAACGCGTAGCCCGCCCACATCGTCTTCAGTCGTTCGTCTTCTTCAAGCTTCGATTGGGCGACAATGGAACGCGGATCGGCCTCGGTCGGCGTACGCGGGATCGCTTCACTGCCGCCGTAGCGCGTTCGTTTTTGATCGACGGTCTTTAGGTATGATTCGTATTGCAGCGGATAGTTGCGACCCCACACCGCCGGATCGGTGATATCGTCGTTAAGCTCGACGACCTGAAAGTACGGCCGCTGCGCGTCCGCCTGGTGTCCGGCAATGTTCGCAATCAGAGCGGCCAGGCCCGCGCCGACGAGGAGACTCAGCCCGCCGACCAGGCCGGCGAATCGCCGGGGATGTGTTCGATACTCCGCCTTCATCCACTCTATGATTCTTCGCATGTTAAGTCCCTTCTTAATGTGTTCTCGCCGAAGATTAAACGCTCACGGGTGCCCCACCGTTTCATGGCAGTGCACGCACTTCCCGCCGTCTTTGTGCGGGGCCTCGAAGACCTCGCCGTGACAACGCCGGCACGCGCCCTCGGTAATCTCCCGGTTCCAGTCATGAATGCGAATGGGATCTTCAAAGCTGCCCGCGGTCATGGCCCAGGAGTGATTCCAGCCGTTCAGCGCTTTTGAGCCGTACTTTCCGAAGAAGCCCCCCGCCGTATGACAGTCGTTGCAACCGGCGACGTTGCGATGGCTCGACTTCACCCAGCCGTCGTACTGCGTATTCATTACGTGGCAGTTCGCACAGGCCTCGCTGTCGTTCATTAGATAGGAATAACCGCGGGCGTAAACGAACGTATACATGCCGAAGCCCGTCAGCAAGCCGAGGCCGAGGAGCATAACGATTCCTGGTAAGATGTTACGGTCGCGCTGAGACATCCACGTCCCGGTTATTGTCGAAAGTTTGATTCTGTCAACCGCAACTTCCGCTCCAGGGACGATTCAATCGAAACTGCATTTGGACTCATTCTAATCCCGATGATGATCCCCGCGGCATAGACTTGACGCGCGGCGGCCGTCGCCGAGACTCCAGCATGCAACTGCTCTCCGTCCACGTCGGCCGCCCACGCACTGTAACCTGGCACGGTCGTGAGGTCAGCACCGGCATCTTCAAAGAACCCGTCAGCGGCCCGGTGAAAGTCCGCGCGTTGAACCTGGACGGCGACGGCCAGGCCGATCTGCGCGTTCACGGCGGCGCCGAAAAGGCCGTCTATGTGTACGCCGCCGGACACTACGAGTACTGGCAAAGCGCCCTGCCCGATCGCGAGTTGCATCACGGCATCTTCGGTGAGAACCTTACGATTGCGGGCCTGCCCGGCGAAAACGAGGTCAGCGTCGGCGACGTTTACAGGATCGGCACGGCCGTGTTCATGGTAACGCAACCGCGCATGCCGTGTTACAAGCTGGGCATTCGTTTCGGGGACGACGGCATGGTAAAACGTTTCCTCGACGCCCGGCGCATGGGCTTTTACTTTTCCGTCCGCGAAGAAGGCGAGCTGCAAATCGGCGACGATGTAAAGTTAGTGGATCGTCATGCGCGACGCCTGAGCATTACGGACATTACGCGCATGTATGTCAAAGAAACTCGGGAGCGCGCGTTGTTCGAAACGGCTGCAAATCACGAGGCGTTGCCGGAAAGCTGGCGCGAGTACTTTCGGGAGCGGATGCCGAATTAAGAGCAGCGTTAACGCCCACAACTCTTCGCGTGAGGGATGTGGAAGGTCGCGCGCAGCGCGAGACTCGCCGCAGGCGAGACCGAAGCGAAGCGGAGCCTGTAGCAGCCCGACCCCGGCCGAAGGCCGGGGGCACGCCCAAACTCTACTTTTTATCCATGAGGAAGTTCACGAATTAAGGCACGGTAATTGCGCAAAAACGAGATTCGGGCGTTCCCCTCGCTGCGCCCGGGGCGCACTTTCCAGGGCTCCGCTTCGCTTCGGTCCTCCGTGCTTCGGCTCCGGACTCGCGCTACGCGCGACCCTTCCAATCGCTAACGCGAAGAAACAGCCTAAGAAATTTCCTTTCTCCGCGTAGTGTTTACAAACAAGATGTTACCGATCGCATCATAACCCTCGAAGAACTCCGTGTTCTTCTTATGCTTGAGCAACTCCCCGCGAAAACCCACGACCGTCAAATCCGCGTCGCCGGAGTGTTCGTTCACGATGTCCTTCGCGGAACGGTCCTCATCGTGATCCCGCGGAATCAACGTAATGTGCGACGGCGAAATCGGCAGACGGCCCTGGCGTACCAGTTGAGTGAGTCGCTCGCGCTCTTCGCTCATGCGCTCCGGCGGAGTAATGTAACGAATCTTAATGACGCCGTTTCGCCAGTCCGGGTGGCCCAGGATGATGTAAGCGAGCAGAATCATGAGGTTGGCGTTTTCGTAGTCGGCCTCGGTGATCCAGACATGGATGTCCCGGTGGTAGCCGAACTTACGCGGCGACGATCCCAGAATGAGAATGTCGAAGTCCGTCGCGTTGATGAGCTGGTAGTTCGTGATGACGTCTTCGAGCTGGGACGGGTCCTCCTTCGGATACTCAAACAACGTCATGTTGTTGTCTTTGCCGGAGACACCCGGGAGCTGCAAAATCTGCGCGACGGCGGTGGTGTACGAGGGCGAAACGATCGTATCAAAGAATACGTTGCTTTTTGAAATATTCGCAATGCGCACCAGGCGCGCCAGGGCGTCGTCGGCGGCCAGGCGCGTGGAACGCGAGAGATAACCGCGGATCAGGTGAATGTACGTCCCGAAACCGTAGGTGTGCGAAATCCAGCGCAGAAGATCGAAGGCGTCGAAACGTTCGAAGGAACGCTCCGAAAGGCAGACCACCGCCGGCCGCCAGTTGTCGCGATTCTCGTCCGGCTCCTCGTCCTGCGTGGACTTTTGCAAAAACACCTGCAAACGCCGGGAAACCTGGAAGATGACGCCCTGGAAAATGTTGGCGATGCCGCGCATGCCTGGATTCGCGTGGGTGATGGCCGCGTGAATCAACACGCTCACCACCAGCGATACCAGGGCGAAGGCAGCCTGGATCTGGAACATCAACCAGAAGCACAGGATCGCGCTGAAGAGCGAAATGTACCAACGCGACTGAAACGTGGGCCGGTACGACGGGTCCGCCGCGAAGTGTTCCATAAAAGAGACTAAACACAACGAACCGTACGTTAACATGAAAAACATGGTGATGATGCCGGCGACGAAGTCGACGTCGCCGATGACGATGAACACCATGGCCACGGCGAACGTGAGTACGAGGGCGTTGCGCGGTTCGTTGTTCCCGCGATGCACTTGAGCCAGGGATCGGTTTACCGACGGGTTCACGAAGATTTTGTCGAGGGCCATGGCCTGCAACGTACGCGGCGCCGTCATGATCGCGCCCAGTGCCGATGAAAGCGTGGCGCACGCGAGGCCGGCCGGGATGATCGGCCCCCACAGCGCGATCTGACTCATGATCAACTGATCGCCGGCCAGTTCTTCGGGCGTGGCGGACAGCGCGAGTTTCACCGGCACCGCGAGGTAGACGATCATGCCCAGTACCGTCGCGGCGAGCGTGCCCACGGGAATCGCGCGGCCGGGATTCTCGAGATCGCCGGAAAGGCCGACCCCCGCCGTCATGCCGGTGAACGCCGGGAAGATGATGGCAAAGACCACGAAGAACGAATCCGGGTCGGAGATGCGCCGGTACAGTACCTCGTTGAACGCCGTCGTCGACTGCGCCCCCGCAACGGAATCCAGCGGCTGCCCCATGAAGAACAACAGCAACGATGCGAAGAGCACCGCAATAATGAAATACAACAGCACCGCCCCGGTCTTTACGCCGCGAAAGTACAACAAAAGAAAGAGCAATACCAGCCCCGGCCCGCTGATCCAGCGCGGGTCCGTAACGGCGTAACCAAAGGTTTCTTCAACGTAAGCTAAGAGCGGGACAAAGGCCTCCGCGAAGGCGATCATGTAGAACGCCACCGAGATGGCCCGCGCCAGGTACAGCCCCAGGCCGATGGACGCGCCGATGGGAATGCCGAACGATCGCGATACGATGTAGTACTCGCCGCCGCCCTCCACGCGCTGGTTCGTGGCGATTTCGGCGATGGCCATGGCCGTGGGAATCGTAACGAGGTGACCCAGGATGACGATGGCCCAGGTTTCCAGCAAACCGACGTGCCCCACGGCGTAACCGAAGCGCAGGAACATGATCGCTCCCAGGATCGTCGTGAAGGCGGTGAGAAATACCGCCGCGACTCCCAGGGATTGCGAAGGGGCTTTGTGTGTACTTACCAAACCTGCGTAGACTCGAACGGTGCCGGGCGGCGGTCAAGACGATTTAGCAATGCCGCGACGACGTTCCTGCCGGCGATAGGCCAGTTGCATGAGCAAATGCGAAGCCACCGGAATCGTAACAAATTGAAAAAAGATCGCGACGAAAATCTTGAGCCCCGCGACCTGCGGCGTCGGCGCGGCCCACAGACCGATCAACAACAACGAGATTCCGAGAGTCATGCCCTTGCCCACCGCGTGCGACCGTGTATAAAAATCAGGGAGGCGCGCCATACCGATGCACGACACGAGCATGACCAGGCTGCCGGTTAAGATTAAACCGGCCGTTACGTAATTCTGCAGGTCCGCCAGGAATAGATGGAGTTGCTCCTGCATTCTACTCACCGCCCGCATCGTCGTCGAGATTTTCCCGGCTCAGGTAAAACACGAACGCCATCGTTCCAAAGAAACCCAGGGCCGCCTGCACCAGAATCAGTTCCACGAACACCGCGGACTCCCAGTAGAGGGACAGCAGGACCACCATGGCCACGGCGCAAATCGCCAGGCACTCGAAGGCCATGATCCGGTCGGGAATGCCCGGGCCGCGCAACAGGCGAAACAACGCCAGCACGATCGAAACCACCAGCATGCCGAAGCAAACATCGAGCAACAGGCCGCTCATGAAGATACCTCCTCCCGCAGCGCGGGACGTGTGAACGCCAGGATGCCGTCGCGAAACTTAAGCGTTATGTCCCGGCGTGCCGCGTCCGGGTCCGAGGAGTCGAACAGATGCAGGAGCAGCCGGCGAAAGTCCGCGTCGATCTCCACCGTGGTGGAACCGGGGGTCAGACTGATGACGTGCGAGAGCATCAGGATTTCCGCCGGCGACAGTCCTTCCACGTCGTAGTGAATCATGCCGGGCCGCATGCGGGACGCGGGTTTCGTGAGCACCAGGACGGTCACGTTCCAGTTCGCGAGCAGATACTCCTTAAGAAATACAAAAACGAACTTAACGAAAGCCAGGCTGCGCCTCACGTACTCCCGGCAATCCAGGACGTCCCGAAAGAGCGCCATCATTGCAAAGCCGATGCCGAATCCGAAAACGAAGTCCACGATCTGCGCCCCTGGAATCAAGAAGAGCCAGAAAACGGCGATCAGAATGTTCATGGCGAAGGCTTTCACGGTTCATCCTCCTTGCTCCCGGACGGCGCTTTCACGGACCGCATTTTGTCGAGAGAATACTTCTTGTCCGCGGAGGCCGACGCCAGGTGCACCGCCCGCACGTAGCTGTCGCGCTGGATCAACTGGGCGGCCGCGCGGTCCGCGCGTTCGAAGACCGGTCCGGCGCCGAGGCCGATGCACAGCGAAATCGTCACCAGCACTCCGGCGACGGCGGTCATGGACTTCCAGCGTCCGTCCTCGACGCGCAGTTGGGCCCGGGGATTCTCGTTCCAGAACGCGGCGTTCCAGATTTTGATCATGCTGTACAGAGTCAGAATACTCGCCAGCACCGACACGGCCGTAAGAAAGTACCAACCGTTGCCCAGGCCTTCCACGATGATCAGATACTTGCCCCAGAAACCGCTGAGCGGCGGGATGCCGGCGAGGGACAGCGCCTGGATCAAGAACACCAACCCCGCGAGCGGCGCCGCCTTCCAGATGCCGCCCATGTCCGCGAGATTATCGGTACGGTTCAGCGTCGCCACGATGCCCGCCGACAAAAAGAGCGTCGATTTCACGACGATGTGATGCACGATGTAAAAGATCGCGGCGGTGAAGGCCAGCTCCGTTCCGATGCCGATCGCAAACAGCATAAAGCCGATCTGCGAAATGATGTGAAACGATAAGATGCCGCGCATGCTCTCCCGGGATACGGCGCCGAGAACTCCGAAGAGCATCGTCGCGCCGGCGAGGTACGCAAGCACCGTCTGCAACTCCGGATGACCGCCGGGTACGATGGTCCCGAAGAGCCGCAGAAAGGCGTAGACGCCGACCTTGGTGAGCATGCCCGAATAGAGCGCGGATACCGCCGACGGCAGAATCGGATACGTGGCGGGCAACCAGTAGTACAACGGAAAGAGACCCGACTTCACTCCGAAGACGATCATCAACAGCGCCGTAAGCAGCGTGAGTTCCGGCAGGGCGCCCAGTTCGAACCAACGCACGGAAATCTCCGCCAGGTTCAGCGTGCCGAACATGCCGTAACAATACCCCGCCGCCATGAGAAAGATCGTACTGCCGAAGAGATTCAACGTAACGTACGGCAAGGCGAACTTAATGTCATGATCGTCGGCTTCCGCGGTAAGCAAAGCGTACGAGGCGAGCAGCATCACCTCGAAAGCGACGAACAGATTGAACAGGTCCCCCGTTACAAAGGCGAGCTGAATGCCGGTTACATGAAACTGCACCAGCGGCAACCGCAGCGGGTGTTCGCGCTCCGCCGGCGACGTCACGAAACCGAAGACCAGCGACGCGAGGGCCGTGAGCGCTCCCAGGGCGAGCATGATCGCCGAGAGGCCGTCCACAACGAGGGCGATGCCGAAGCGCGCCGCCCAGTCGCCGGGTACGAGGGCGAACACCGTCGCGTGTTCCGGGCTTGCCGTCGTCGCATAGACGAAGGCACAGGCCACCCCGAGCTGGGCGACGGCGGACAACAGTACAAAGCGACGCCGCCAGGGCGACGGGCGACCGAGCAACAGGGCCGCGCCGGCCGTAACGAACGGCAGCAGGACCGGAAGAACTGTGAGGTTGGAATTCACGACGACTGTTGCTCCGAATCCTCCGCATCCCGGTCGCGCGCGACGTCGTACAGATCTTCCGCGTTCGTCGCGCCGTAGTCCAGGAAGACCCGATACAAAAGAAAGATCATGTACGTGATCACGCCGAAGCCGATGACGATGGCCGTCAGGATCAAGGCCTGGGGCAGCGGGTCGACGTAGGCCGCCGTGTCCGCAAGCACCACCGGCGCGTCCCGGCCCTCCGGGGCGCCGGACATCGCGAGAATAAACAAATTGGCCGCGTTCGAAAGAACGATGAATCCAAAGAGCACGCGCGCAAAGCTGCTCTCCATAATGAGATACAGGGCGCACGCGGCCAGGATGCCGATGAGAACAATGGTTACGATCTGCATAAGGGCTCCCCGCTATTCCACGGGCTCGTCTCCCGGCGCCGCGTACATGCGCTCTTCTTCGCTGACCAGGGCCGACAGCCCGGACGTGGACTTCGCCAGAACGAACAACACCTTGATGGACGCGCCCACCACGAGCAGGTAGACGCCGGCGTCGAACAACAGCGGCGTCCCCAGATACAGTTCGCCGATGAGCGGCACATCCTTAAACTTAAAGTTGTACTGAGTTAAGAAAGCCGCGCCCGCGAACAGTGCCGGCAACCCCGCCGCCACGGCGACGAACAAACCCGCGGCGGCCACACGCATGGGGTCCACGCGGATCACGGCGTGAAAACGTTCGAGGCCCATCGAAAAACTCAGCAACACCAGGCTCACCGCCGTCAGGAGCCCGCCGATGAAACCGCCGCCGGGAAAGTTGTGACCGCGCAGCAAAAGATAGATGCTGAAGATCAGCAGCGGGAAAAACAAAAACGATACGACCGTACGATAGATGTACGAGTTCAGTCGTTCGTCCGGCCGCGTCCGGGAAACCGATGGCACGGACTCGTTCGGCACGCCGGTGCGTCCGAAGCGGCGGCGCTGGTAGCGCATCACGAGACCGAGACAACCCAGGGCCGCAATCAGAAAGACGCCGACTTCGAGCAACGTATCGAAGCCGCGGAAGTCCACCAGGATCGTGTTCACCGCGTTGGTCCCGGCCGCCGCGCTCACCGTGTTGTCGATGTAGTATTCCCCGGCCCGCTGCGCCCCATCCTCCAGCGGCGGCGCGCCGTCACGATAATTCACGGCGGTCCAGGCCAGGAGCGAGACCAGCACCCCGAAGCCGGCGGACACCGCGATCTGCAAAAAGCGACGCGGCGTAAACGCACCACGCATAGCTTCGCCGCGCTGGGCCTGCCCGGGAAAACGCGCGAGCAAGAGCAACGTAAGAATCAGCGTCACCGCTTCCACCAGGAGTTGCGTCAGCGCCAGGTCCGGTGCGCGATACAGAACGAAATAGAACGTCACCAGGAAACCCGCGCCGGCGAGGGCGATCAATTGAATGATCCAACGATACGTCAACGTCACCGTGAGCACGAAGGCCGCGATGAGAACCGCGACGAATGCACGCAGTGAAGTTTCGCCGTTCAAATCCGTATGCAGGCGATCGTAGAACTGCGCCGGGTCCGGCCACAATCGGCTGAGTTCAGGGAACAGGAGCCAGAAGATTCCGCCGCCGAAGAGCACCGTAAACGCCGCGATGATCGGCAGGAATCGAAAGGGCCGATGCGATTGCAGGAGGTCCGTAAGGTGGCCGGCGAAACGCGGCAGCCCGTTCAGGAGCCGGTCCGCGGCGTAATCAAAGCGCAGAAAATCCGGAATCGTTGCGAAAGACCAGCGCAGTGATCGCGCGAGCACGTACAGCCCGGCCCCGGCCAGGATCGCGGAGAGACTCAGCAGCAGCTCCAGATTGAGGCCGTGCCATAACTTCAGCGGACCGGCAGTTAAGTCGGTCACGTCCGGAACCGCGAGGGCGTATTGAATCTTACCGAACGTTTTCGAAAACACGCCGGCCGACACGGCGGCCAGGGCGAGCAACAACGGCGGAAGCTGCAGCACAAAACCCGGCGCATGGTACGAACCTTCGTTGAACTTACGCGCGAGCTCCGGCGCCGCCCGGCCGCCGAAGATCTCGAAGACCAGGCGGGCCGAGAACGCGACCTTCAAAATCGAAACAAACAACACCGCCGCCAGCGGAGCGTAACCGAGCGCCCCGCCACCCGCGGCGTAGGCCAGGGTATCGGTGAGCAACATCTCTTTGCTCAAGAAACCCACCGTCGGCGGAAAACCGGCCATGGCCGCGGCGGCCAGGGCGCAACTGAGCGCCGTAAGCGGCATGCGTCGCCACAGCCCGCCGAGTTGTCGGATGTCTTTGATGCCCGTCGCGTGGTCGACGATGCCCACGACCATGAACAGGCAGCCTTTATAGAAAACATGATTCAGCACGTGCACGAAATCAAAACGCGCGCTGGGATCGTCGCCGAGGCTGAGTCCGTAAAAGCCGATCAGATAACCCAACTGTGAGACCGTACTGTGAGCCAGGATCGCCTTGAGTTTGTGCGAAAGCAGCGCGAAGACGCCGCCGATGATCATCGTACCGAAGCCGATAGAAACGAGCACCGGCGACCACCAATCATGTTCCGCAAACGCGGCGAACACCCGGGCCGTTAAGAAGACGCCCAGCTTCACCATGGTCGCGGAATGCAGATAGGCGCTGACGGGCGTGGGCGCGGTCATGGCGTTGGGCAACCAGAAGTGAAACGGAAACTGCGCGGACTTCGCGAAGGCGCCGATCATGATCAACACGAAGGCCGCGGAAAAAAGCTGCTGCTGTTCGGCGGAGCGTACGTACTCGGCTTTGAAGATTTCGGAAAACTCGAGGGAACCACTCACCTGGGCGAACAACACCAATCCGGCGAGCAACGCCAGGCCGCCCGAGGCCGTGGTCACGAGGGCCATGCGCGCGCCGCGCCGGGACTCCGCGTCGCCGTGCAAAAATCCGATCAGCAAAAACGAAGCAAGACCGGTAAGCTCCCAGAATACGAAGAGCAGAATCAGGTTATTCGAAAAGACCGCGCCGAGCATGGCGCCCATGAAAACCGTAAGGTACGCAAAAAAGCGGTTACGGTGTTCGTAGTGCTCGTCCAGATACTCCGAAGCGTAGAGAAAAACCAGAACGCCCGCACACGAGACGATGAGGCCGTAAAACAACGACAGGCCGTCCACCAGAAACGAAAGGTTGATGCCGACACTGCCCGACGGGCCGCTTATGGCTGAAATCCAGGGCCAGGCGAACACCAAACGGCCGCCGGGATACGCAAAGAACGCGAGGTATACGATGCAGCCCGCCGACACAAGCGGAACGAGAACGGCCAGTCGACCGAGCAGGAGCCCGCGACGCAGGGACGCATGCGCTCCAACAACGGCAAGCAACGGCGCCGCAACAAACGGCGCAAAGACGGCACACAGGAGCACGTAATCCATAGAAAGCGGCGGAGATTCAGTCATAGATAGTCAGCACCCTGGACGATGCCCACAAGAAATCCGCGGAACGTGAAAGACGTTCGAATCCGGCGCATCTTTATATTGGAAGAAACGACCTGTCATAATGTGCAAAAACCGTTGTAGTCCCTCGAACGTCGTGCGAACTGGCAGCATGATGAGCTATGCCCGCCTGCATTCCCTGGTGCTCTGCCTGGCCGTCGGCCTCGCGGCGCCGGCTGCCTTTGCCCAGGACTCCGGCGACGGAAATCCGCCCGCCGCGCAAACAAACTCGACGGACCGCGTCCCGGTTCCGGAACCTTCGGACAAAGCCCTTGCGTACTATCACAGCGGGAACGTGCTCTACGTCGTAAACCTCCTCCTGGGATTCGTCTTGCCCGCGCTGTTTTTATTCACGGGCTGGTCCGCAAAGCTGCGGAACCTGGCGGGGCGTTTCGGTCGGAACTGGTTTTTAACGATCGCACTCTACTACGTAATGTTCACCGGATTGATCTTTGTGATCGAGCTGCCCCTCGCCTACTACCAGGGGTTTCTCCGGCCCCACGCCTACGATCTTTCCAATCAGACGTTTGCGAAGTGGGCCGCCGATACGTTCAAGTCCCTGGGCGTCGGCACGCTGACCGGGGTGCTCACGATCTGGGTACCGTACCTGCTGCTCGCCCGCTCACCGAAACGCTGGTGGCTCTATACGTCCCTGGCCGCGGCGCCGTTTTACGCGCTCATGCTTTTTATTACGCCGCTCTGGATTTCGCCGCTCTTCAACGACTTCGGCCCCATGCAAAACAAAGAACTCGAAGCGAAGATCCTCGAACTCGCCGATCGTTCCGACATCGAAGGCGCGCGCGTCTTTGAAGTGGAGAAGAGCGTCGACACGAAAACCGTGAACGCCTACGTCACGGGCATCGGCGATACGAAACGCATCGTTCTCTGGGACACGTTGATCGCGCGCCTGGACGAAGACGAGGTGCTGTTCGTCATGGGGCACGAGATGGGCCACTACGTCCTCGGCCACGTCTATTACATGATGCTGCTCTTGTCGGCGGGTACCTTCGGGGCCCTCTTTCTCGCGGATCGTCTGGCCCGTTACGTCTTCGCGCGCGGCGGGGATCGCATGAACGTCCGGGAACTCGCCGACATCGCTTCGCTCCCGCTCTTAATGTTACTTGTGCAGATGTTATCGCTCTTCGCCACGCCGGCGCTATTGGCCTACTCCCGCTACAACGAACACGAGTCGGATCGATTCGGCCTTGAGCTCACGCAGAACAACCGCGCCTGCGCCCAGGCCTTCGCGAAGTTGCAGGAGCAGAATCTGGCGAATCCCCGCCCCGGTCCGCTGTACAAATTCATGCGCGCGGGACATCCGCCGCTCGGCGAGCGCATCGATTACTGCAACGACTACCGGCCGTGGGAAACCGGCGAGCCCCTGGTGTACGGGAAGTTGTTCAGCGATCCGTAGTTCGGAAAGCGCAGCGCCGACACGGCGTTCATTTTTCTGCATGATTTTTGCACGTTCCCGTGCGGAACTGACCCATGCGGAAGACCCACCGTCTCACCATCATCCTGCTCGGCCTCGCCCTCGCCGCCGGGCTGCCTGCGGCCCCCGTAACCACGCTGGCGCAAATCCGTTCGGCCTACTCCGCCGTCAATACGCGCATCAAAGCCGGCGAACTATTTACGGTAACGGCGACGATCGATCGCGTGCTTCGCGGGAGCGGGGCGCAGAAGGTCGAGATGCGCTTCTACTACGAAGACAAACTCGACGGCGAACTGGCGCCGGAGACGTATCCGCTGTTGCACAAGATCACGGTCCGCTTCAACGTCGCCGCGCCGGAATCGTACCGTGAGTATGTCTTCGTGAACAACAGCCCGGTCTTCGCGTACTACAAGGACGAACTCGACGAAAGCGAACGCCGCTTTTACTTTCGGTACAACAAACAACTGCTGCACATCAAACGAACCGTGGCGACGGCTACCGAAGACCGTTCCGAAAATTTTACGAAACAGGAACTCACCGAAGCAAAGGCGGTGCTGTCCGACATCGGCGATTATCGCAAGGTGTTTGCGCGCATTCTACAATCGGCGAGATGATCGTCCGCCGTCAGGAGGACCTTGCGATAGGACGCGCCGCCCCGCGGTAGGCCGCATGAATCTCCGCGCGAATCGCTTCGATGTCGCGCGGAAAGAGCTTCTCAATGCGCGCGAGACTCTTCGAACGCCGACAGGCGTGATACACCGGCGCGACGGTTTCCCGAAAACCACCGTCCGGATCGCGCAGCAGCAGGCCGATGCCGCGGGCGATCAAACGTTCCAGGTTACGCGGTTTCTCGCGCACCTGCTTCTCGGTTCCGTTCAACACCAGGTAAACGAAGTTCGCGTACTCGAAGTAGGACTCGGCCTGGGCGATGAACTCTTTACGCAGGTCGGCGCTGTCCTTAACTTCTACCGCGAGTAACTCAATGTCCGGCAGATTCAGCGCTCCGGTTTCGATGCGCAGACCGGCCAGGTCCGGATTCTCCCAATCGTTCATGCGCGTGCGCCCGTGCAAATGTTCGGCGAAGAGATACTTCCAGCCCGCGGTCTCGCGGCCGTCGTCACGCCGATGCTGCCGGCCCGCCGCAAAGAACGCGAGGACCTCCGGATACAGCGCAATCTCCCCACGCAATTCACGACCCGCTTCGCGGAGTCCCTCGGGCAGGCTCGTGCCGCGCGACGGCGAAGTACTGCGTCCGCCTTCAATGACCACGAGCTCCCCCGGTCGTCCGGGTGCCGGGCTCCGCCGGGGCGCGATGCCGAGACCGCCGGCACGTTTTTCCGCGATGCCCAGGTGGCGGAGCGTATTGCGCAGGCCGTCGTGCAGAGCTTCCGGTACCGCGAACAACTTGAGGATCGATTCCAGCGCGGCGCGACTTTCGAAGATGTCGCCGCCCTCGCTGTAGGCCCGGGATGTCACTTCCCAGAGATAGACGTGCAGCCCGCGCCACGCCCGGCGAAACTGTGCACGACTGAGTTTCGTTTTGTAGTACTTACGCGCGTCCAGACGCGCGATGCCGAGCCCGGTAAGAATCTCCCGCGCGGCCTCGGCCGGGAATTCGTTGCGCAGTTCCGGGGGAATGAGCGCGCCGATGCCGACGCCGTCCCCGGCCTTCAGCAAACGCACGGCGTGATTGATGAGCCGCGCCACGGGACGCAGGCGTTTGTCGGTGTAGAGATTCATAAGCGTGACATAAGTCTCCGGCTAATGCGCCGCGCGCAGATCTTAGCGCCGGCGTACCATCTGACAAGCGCGATTGTGCATCTTCGCAAAAACCCCTCGCCATACACCCCGCGTCGAAAAAGATCGGAGCCGTGACCACCAGGCAATCCTCCCGTTCCGTCCTCATCACCGGCGCCTCCACGGGCATCGGTTACGCCGCCGCCAAAGTACTAATCCAGCGCGGCCTGCACGTCTTCGGCAGCGTTCGAAAACCGGCCGACGGCGATCGACTGGCCGGCGACTTCGGTGAAGCATTCACGCCCCTCGTCTTCGACGTCACCGATCGTCCGTCCATCGACGCGGCGGCGAAACAAACCGCGGAAGCCCTGAACGGGGCGAACCTGCTCGGCCTTGTGAACAACGCCGGCGTGGCCGTGCCCGGACCCCTCGCTCACATGCCGGTGGAAGAAGTCTTGCGCCAGCTGGAAATCAACGTCACCGGTGCCCTGCAAGTCACGCAGGCGTTCCTGCCGTATCTCGGCATGGATCGCGGACGTAGCGGCGGCCCGGGTCGCATCGTAAACATCAGTTCGGTAGCAGGTAAGCGCGGCGCGCCGTTTCTTGGCCCGTACTCCGCATCGAAGCACGCTCTCGAGGGCCTGTCCGAATCGTTGCGGCGCGAACTCATGCTGTACGGCATCGACGTCATCATCGTGGCGCCGGGAGCGGTGGCCACGCCCATCTGGGACAAGGCCGAAGAACAGGAGGTCGCTCCGTATCGCGACACCGACTACGTCGAGGCCCTGCTGAAATTGCAGAAGACCATGGTAGACCGCGGGCGGAAGCGCGGCCTACCCCCGGAAGTCGTCGGCCGTAAGATCTACGAGGCGCTGACGGTGCGTAAACCGAAGACACGTTACGCCGTGGTCCCGTCGCTGTTGCAGGATGTGATTCTTCCCGCGATCCTGCCAAAGCGCATCCTCGATCGCATGATTGCAAAGATGTTCGGTCTTCAGCGCAGATAAATGGAAAAACGCGCGCCAGCGAATCCGCACCCGCTCCGCCCCGCGGATAGAGTGGGGCTCCGGGGTGCGGATTCGCTGGATGGATCTTTACGACGAAGACGCCGGGGACTTATGCCTTTCGCCGATGCGGAAAGCCGGCGCTTCAAAACACCGCGCCTGCGAATGACCGAAAGTTTCAGTAATCCAGGAGCTGTTGCTCGCGGCGTTTGCCGTGAGACACATGAGTTAAGTTGCGCAATGGAGAGGGGATTGATTTGGCTACGGCGAAGCGGGAGTTGTGGTGATTCGTTTTGCAAAGATTGTCCACCTCGACCCGGACGTCGGTTTGTGACTCAGCGATCGGAACGTTTCTTACGACGAAGACGCCGTTCCGGTCCGCCTTACCATGCTCCCCGGCACAACCTCCGTTCGTCAGCTGAAACCAGCCGCACCCATAAAAGCCTTAATGTACACTGGCCGTTACTTACACCACGATTCGGGGCGCCTGCGAACTACCGAAAAGTTTTCGGTAGTTCAAGAGCTGTGGTTCGCGTCGTTTGCCGTGAGAAACATTAGGCAAGTTGCGCTATGGTAAAGGGGTTGATTTGGCTACGGCGAAGCGGGAGTTGTGGTGATTCGTTTTGCAAAGATTGTCCGCCTCGACCCGGACGTCGGTTTGTGACTCAGCGATCGGAACGTTTCCTGAGACGAAGACGCCGTTCCGGTGCGCGCCCCACATTTCCCCGGCATGACCTCCGTTCATCTGCTGGACCCAGCCGTGCCCATAAAAGTCTAAATCCAAACTGGCCTCAACTTACATCACGATTCGGGGCGTAATCGAAGGAATCAAACGTTTCCGGTAATTCAAGAGCCGCGGTTCGTAACGGTTGCCGCGAAAAACATAAAGTCGGTCGCCGCATCATGCAGGGGTTTTTATGGCTACGGCGAAGCGGGAGTTGTGGATTTTCGTTTTGCAAAGCACGCTGAAGTCGACCCGGACGCTGGTTGTGCGACTCAGCTATCGTAACGGTTCCCACGACGAAGACGCCGTTCCGGTGCGCCTTACCACATTCCCCGGCATGACCTCCGTGGTCGCCTGGAACCAGCCGTACCCATAAAAGGCTCAATGTACACTGGCCGTCACTTACTTCACGATTCGGGGCGTCCGCGAGCAACACGCGCGTTTCCGGTAATTCAAGATCTGTGGTTCGCAACTATTGCCGTGAGAAACATGAAGTAAGTCGCGGAATTGTGAAGGGATTTTTTTGGCTACGGCTCTTCGGAGTTGTGGTGATTCGTTTTGCCTGGCACGCTGCCAGTGGGGAACCAACTGCCGCGGCCCCAACAAGTGGGGCCTTGCCGACACCGGACGCTGGTTGTGCGACTCAGCGATCGGAACGTTTCTTACGACGAAGACGCCGTTCCGGTGCGCCGTACCACATTCCCCGGCATGACCTCCGCACGTCAGCTGGAACCAGCCGTACCCATACAATGCTTAATGCACACTGGCCGTCACTTACACCAAGATTCGGGCGTGTTCAAATTACTGCGATTGCGTGATCGTCGTGTACACGACGCTACGCCAGTCGTTGCTGCCGACGATCGTCGGGGTGTAGGTGGTGAGATCGGCGCTGTATTCGATACGGCCGGATTCCGAAACCACGACGACGTTCGCGCCGTCGGTGGCCATGTGATGGGCGACACCGAAGACGGCATCCCCGGTGTCCGTGGCGGCCCCGGTGCCGTTGGAAGTCGTATACATCGTCCCGTCGTCGCCGCCGAGGGCGAAGAGGCCGGCCCCGGAAACAAACGCGGAACCGTTCAGCTCCGCGGAGACGTGCGTGCCGGTCGCATTCGGAAAACCGCCGATGGTGGCCGCGGTGTGAATGCTCCCCGTCGCATCTTCCATTAAATAGACGCCGTTCCCGTAGGCGGCGATCACCCAATCCTGCGCACCCGCGTTGGCGTTGCTCCAGCTGATGCCGTCCGTGGAAGTCGCCCGCACACCGCCGCGCCCGAACGCCACGAAGCCGCCGTTCAAATACTCCACGCCTTCCAGGCGATTCCCGAGGGTCAACGTGCGATCGGTCCAGGTAATGCCGTCCGGAGAACTGAGCATGACATCACTGGTACCGGTGCCGCCGACAGCGACGTAGATACCCGCGCCGAACGCGACGCCCTCCAGGTCCAGACCGGTGCCCGAGCTCTGCGTGGACCAGGTGCCGGCCTCGCCGTTGGTGGAGGTCACGATGCGCCCGCTCGCGCCCACGGCCACAAAGCCCGCGTCGCCGTATGTCACGCCCCGGAGATCCGCACCACCGACATCCGCGGATTGCCAGTTCGTCTGTCCGTCCTCGGAGTAGGCGATGGTGCCGCTGTGCCCCACGGCGAGCCAGCGGTTGACGGTCGTGGTCGTCGGTGTGGTCGTCGGGGCGACGGCAGGATCCACGACACTGCTCAAATAAAACGGCAGCAGCGCCGAGTCGCTGCATGTGAGATCGGTGCCGTTGCACTCCGGCGACGGCAGGCAGGCGATGGAAAAACCGGAGAATGCGGCCACCAACACCGCGAGGATATGCGAACGTAGAGAGGACACCGAACAGTATAGAGTAACGATCTTTAGACGCGCCGCCTGAAGAAAAAGTTCAGCTTCAATACATGCTGGCTTGATTTTATTCATATATGTTGACCGATCGGCCGGTAGCCGCGAATCGGTCAACATGGCGGAACCGGTCCTGCTCTTCGGCGAATTTCTCCTGCGCAACGGAGTCATTTCCTCCGCCCATTTGCTCGAAGCCCTGGAGTACCAGAAGGAAACCATGCGCGTCCTCTCGGTGATGGGTTTTCTGGAACACGGCCTCGAAGAAAACGATCGCAAACAACTCTTCGAACGTATTTCCTCCGGCGAAAGTCCCGAGGCCGCCGCCGCGGAACTCGGTTTCCTGAGCGCCGCCGAACTCGAAGACGTCTTTCGCGCGAACAAGGACTTCCGCCTGCCCGTGGCCGCTACTTACACCACGATTCGGGGCGTGTGCGAACGGACAAAATGTTTTCGGCAGTTCAAGAGCTGTGGTTCGCGGCGTTTACCGTGAGAAACGTAAGGTAAGTTGCAATATGGTGAAGGGATTTTTTGGCTACGGCTCTTCGGAGTTGTGGTGATTCGTTTTGCAAAGCACGCTGGAGTCGACCCGGACGTCGGATTGCGACTCAGCCATCGCAACGTTTCTCACGACGAAGACGCCGTTCCGGTCCGCGCCCCACATTTCCCCGGCATGACCTCCGCTCGTCAGCTGGAACCAGTTGTAACCTTAAAAGGCTTAATTTACACTGGCCGCTACTTACACCACGATTCGGGGCGTGTGCGAACGGACAAAATGTTTTCGGCAGTTCAAGAGCTGTGGTTCGCGGCGTTTGCCGTGAGAAACGCAAGTTAAGCTGCAATATGGTGAAGAGATTTTTTGGCTACGGCTCTTCGGAGTTGTGGTGATTCGTTTTGCAAAGCACGCTGGAGTCGACCCGGACGTCGGATTGCGACTCAGCCATCGCAACGTTTCTCACGACGAAGACGCCGTTCCGGTCCGCGCCCCACATTTCCCCGGCATGACCTCCGCTCGTCAGCTGGAACCAGCCGTACCCACAAAAGGCTTAATATACACTGGCCGCTACTTACACCACGACTCGGGGCGTGTGCGAACGAACAAAATGTTTCCGGTAGTTCAAGAGCTGTGATTCGCAGCGTTTGCCGTGAGAAACATAATGTAAGCTGCTCAATCATGAAGCCATTTTTTTGGCTACGGCGAAGCGGGAGTTGTGGTGATTCGTTTTGCCAAGAATGCTGCGTTCGACCCGGACGCTGGTTGTGCGACTCAGCTATCGTAACGTTTCCCACTACGAAGACGCCGGGGACTTATGCTTTCCGCCGATGCGGAAAGCCGGCGGTTCAGAACTCTCGCTGAAGCGAGAATTCTGCCGGTGCGCCCTACCATGCTCCCCGGCGTGACCTCCGTGGTCGCCTGGAACCAGTTGTAACCATAAAAGGCTTAGTATACATCGACCGCCACTTACACCACGATTCGGGGCCTACTTGAACTAACAAATGTTTTCCGTAGTTCAAGAGTCGAAAAAATCTTCCCGGGCAAAATCGCCGGTACCGCCCGCCAGTTCATGATCGTAGAGCTCCGGAATCATCAGTTGCACCTTCCAGCGTAAGGCGATGCCGTGGGTCTGTCCGAGGCCCGCCGGCGGATAGAGCGCGCGAAAGACCGGGGCAAAGGCGACTTCGCCGTCGAAGTACTCCTCAATGCGGCCTCGGGGTGGAATGCGCTCCACGGACTGCTCGTACAAAACAACAACACGCGATGGAACCTCAAAGCCCGAATCGTCCCGGGCCCAACGGCGCAGACTCCCCGCCAGGTCGCCGCGCTGACCGCATTCGATGTTGTAAGCGATGATGCGGAGCGTCGGGCCGACCAGACCGGCTTCAGTGTATCCTGTAAGTAATTTACGAATCGATGTTACGCTATCCCGGCGGATGCGCGCAGGTCGTTTCCGCCAGGCAATGCTCGCAAAAGAACGCAACAGCAACCACATCGTTTTCAAGAGTGCGGCGGTAATCATTCCACCGAACCCGAACGTAAAAATGAGGACAAATAACCATTCATCCGCAGTGTACGATGCCAGGTCCACGAAACGGTAGACGATGGTACCGTAGAGGGACCAGCAAGTGATAAGCACCGTCCCAAGGCCGACCATGCCCCACTTCAACCGCGCCGGCACGATCCGAAAGTTTCGCCCCGCATGCGAATCGTCCCGCGGTGCAACGATCGCTTCCGCCGGTCGTTCCACCGCCGGGGCGCGGGGCGGCAGTTCCAGGCGTACCTCTTCTTCGATGACGTCGTCGGGAGCCGGGCCGGGAGTTTTTATCAACAGCTTCGCATACAAACGCAGGTCGATTTCGCGGCCGTTATAAGAATAAAACGGCAGGCGCCGCGCGTCGATGCGGCGTTCAAATTCGCCACGACCGTCGAAAGTGAAGTGCAGTCGATATACCGTTTCGCGCCGGTGCAGTTCCAGGGGCGGCCGGACCTCCACGCGCACGTCCAGTTCCAGTTCCGCACTACGGCCGGCGTAAACCTCTCCGGTCTGGATCTTAAGCACGCAGAGGACTTTGTCTTTTTCCCGGACGTGCCGGAGTGAAACGGCGCCGCCGGAAATCTCTATCTGACGCGGCCGCACGTCCGCTTACGCCTTCACCCCCAGCCGCTCTTCCAGGGCGGCAATGCGCTTGAGCACTTCGATGACGCTGTCGGGGTTCAGCGAAATGCTGTCGATCCCCGCCTCCACCAGGAACTCGGCAAAGTCCGGGTAGTCCGACGGCCCCTGACCGCAGATGCCCACCTCGCAGCCCTTCGCGTGCGCCTGTTCGATGACCATTCGAATCGCCGCCTTCACGGCGTCGTTGCGTTCGTCGAAGAGGTACGCTAACTTTCCCGAATCGCGATCTACGCCGAGGGTGAGCTGTGTGAGATCGTTGGACCCGATGGAGAAACCGTCGAAGCGATCGGCAAACTCCGATGCCAGGAAGACGTTCGCCGGAATCTCGCACATGACGTAAACTTTCAGGCCGTTTTCGCCGCGTTTGAGGCCGTTCTTCTGGAGCTCCTCGTGTACGTGATCGGCCTCCGTGAGCGTACGGCAGAACGGGATCATGATCCAGACGTTGTCCATGCCGATCTCTTCGCGCACCTTCTTGATGGCCCGACATTCCAGGGCAAAGCCTTCCCGGTACTCGTCGCTGTAATAGCGCGACGCGCCGCGCCAGCCGAGCATGGGGTTTTCCTCACCGGGTTCGAACTCCCGCCCGCCGATCAAGTCGGCGTACTCGTTCGTTTTGAAATCGCTCATGCGCACGAGCACCGGATGCGGATACTGCACCGCGGCGATCTGGGCGATGCCCAGGGCCAGGCGCTCCACGAAGTACTCGGACTTGTCCGGATAACCGTCCGTGAGCTCGGCGATCGTGGCGATGGCGTCCCGGTCTTCGATGTGCGGCCAGTTGAGCAGCGCGAGCGGATGGATCTTGATGATGGAGTTGATGATGAACTCCATGCGCGCGAGACCCACGCCTTTCGCGGGCAATCGCCACCAGCGCATGGCGGCCCCCGGCGAAGCGATGTTTAACTTAATCTGAGTGCGTGTTTGCGGCAGGTCCTCAACGCGGATCTCGTCCTGAGTATACTTTAAGATGCCCTCGTAGATGTAGCCGATGTTGCCCTCGGCGCACGATGCGGTCACCTCCTGGCCTTCTTTGAGAATGTCCGTGGCGTGCGACACGCCCACGATGGCCGGGATGCCCAGTTCACGACTCACGATGGCCGCGTGCGACGTGCGCCCGCCGTGATCCGTAATGATCGCCGCCGCGCGTTTCATGACCGGGACCCAGTCCGGGTCCGTGATCTCCGTTACCAGGATGCAGCCGTCCTCGAACTGATCGATCTCTTTCGCCGTGCGTAACACTTTCACCTTACCGGTGGCCACCGCTTCACCGATGGCGATGCCTTCGAGGAGCGGTGCGCCGTGAGCGCCGCCGAGATGGTACGACTTGAAGACGCCCGCCTCTTGCGAGGACTGCACCGTCTCCGGCCGCGCCTGTACCACGAAGAGATCGCCGGACTCGCCGTCCTTGGCCCACTCGATGTCCATGGGCCGCGCGTAGTGTTTTTCGATGGTCGCCGTCCAGCGCGCGAGTTGTAAGATCTCGTCGTCGCTCAGCACGAACGCACTGCGTTCCGCGCGCGTGCATTCGATGTTGCGCGTCGTCGCCGTGGCGCCGCGGGCGTAGATCATCTTTTGTTCTTTGGCGCCGATGTCTTTTTGAATGATGGGACGTTTCTTCGGATCATCCAACAACGGCTTGAACACGCGGTACTCGTCCGGCGTGATCGCGCCCTGCACCACGTTTTCGCCGATGCCCCAGCCCGCGGTGATCACCACGGAGTTACGAAAACCGCTCTCGGTATCGATGGAAAAGATCACCCCGGATCCCGCGAGATCCGAACGCACCATCTTCTGAATGCCGATGGACAGCGCCGTATCCATGTGGTCGAAGCCTTTGCTCTGACGATAGATGATGGCACGGTCGGTGTACAGCGACGCGAAACAACGCCGGCACGCGAAGAGCAGCTCTTCTTCGCCGACGACGTTCAGAATGGTCTCCTGTTGCCCCGCGAAACTCGCGTCCGGCAAATCCTCGGCGGTGGCCGACGAACGCACGGCTACGTCCGCCTCGTCCATCGAGTACATCTTCGATAGTTCGCGGTAGGCCGCGCGCAGTTCGTCGGCGAGCATCGTGGGGAACGCGGCGTTGAGGATCATGCCGCGCACACTGCGGCCGACGCTTGCTAAGTTGCGTTCACCGCGACTTAGTTCGTCGAGTTTCGCACGCATAGGTTCGGCCAGCTTGTTGTACTGGAGGATTTCGCGGAAGGCGTCCGAGGTCGTGGCGAAGCCGTTGGGCACGTTCACCCCCTCGATTTTCAGGTGATGGATCATCTCGCCCAGGGACGAGTTCTTGCCGCCGACTAACGGGACGTCTTCTTTGCGTAGCGTATCGAACCAGCGTATGTATTGCATGGGCGGATTCTCAGGCCTGGCGGCGATGTAAGCAAGTGAATTGTTAATTTTGCGTGAGGCTCGTGATGTTTGCTGTCCCCATGTTATTCACACGGGTGCGTTTGATTGGTTGATGTTTGTGGGGTTCCGACTGCGGGAATGAGCGTATCATGGATGCACTTTTTGGGCGCCTCGCCGCTCTTGCGAAGAGTTGAGCATCCGGCCCATCAAACCAGGTGGTGTTTCAGTCCTGTTTGTTCCAGAAGTCCTGCCAGGCAAAGGCACGCGAATCGAGTCCTAACTCAACGTCCCGGTACAATTTATGAATGAGCACTATTTTCCGTTCGAGAGTAAGGCCGTTGCCCGGCTGTACGAGACTTGCCGGATACAACCGCTGGAACACCTCGTCGAAATCGAGTTCATCCTCAAAATAGCTTTCCAGGCTGCGTCCCTTTAATCTCCGCATTCCACGCCAGAATCCGTAGCGTCGCGCCGCCAAGACGAACAAAACTCAACTCCGAGGCCTTGAGCCTTGTCCCTCTCCGAATCATGCCGACATCCAGAGGACGAGGAAGCCAGCGAATGTATCGATGCAATAAACCGTAGATGAATAAGGTCAATCCGAACAACCCAACGGCCATACTGAGCAATGCGATGAGAACTACGGCCGGGGACGGGCGAGACAAGACCAGTGCCGCAACGTAGCCGGCAAAGAGCACGCCCAGAATCATCGCAGTGATCGCGGCGGACTTAATACCAATGGGAAGGGCGAAGAAATTGTGAACGAAACTCAAGTCATCCGGCGACGCGCGACAACGGTCACGTCGAGATGCTTTCCTTTGTAAGAAAAATTTGTCAGACTGTTTCGCGGGACCGTGACCTCCCCTGTGCCGTTGTTCATTGCGAGTGACGTGGAAAATACTTCTCGCTCGACATCCACGCAGTAAGGGATCCTGCAGTCAGAGATCGCAACGAGGCACAGTTCTATCCTGAGCTGATCTTCGTCGCGAACTTCCGGAATGCGGACCACTATACTCCAGTGTTCCGGATCACCCCGGTCTTCTATTTCGACAATCGCCTGCATGCCCATCTTAGCTCAGTCCATCACTTGATCTGCAACCCGTCGAACCGCAAAAAACGCGCGAGGGCCGCATCGAAACTCAGGCCCGGATACCGTTCGAGGATGATGTCGACGTCCGTGTACGCGGCGCCGAAGTTTCTATGAAAAACCGCCACTGCTGCTTCGGAAGACGGAACGCGCCGGGCGGCGAGATAACGCGCGATCTTAGCAGGATCCTGGTCGACGTGAAAGATCAGCTTCGGCACGCAGACCAACCGAAACGCCGGCGAACGCAAATGACTCGCGGCCAACACCCGCGGATACCGACGCAGGGCGAGCCGCAACACGCGCAGATCCCGCCGCTCGCGCAGTTCGTCGAGGACTATCAATTGCGTGCCCGATGCGCGCGGAGGAACCTGATCGAGGCGCAGGCCGCCCGCGTCGGAGCGCACGAAGACAAAGTCCTCGCCCGGGCCGACGTGCGTCTTCAAAAAATGCTGCACCATCGTAGATTTTCCGCTGCCGCTGATGCCACAGAACGCAATAAAGCGCGCCTTCGAAAAATCTTTGCGGCCCAGATCCAGGTAATCGTCAAACAACATCCCGGGGCTCCGGCGGAACCGCGAAGAAGTCCTCGTACGCGAAGGCCCGGGGATCGCCCGGGAGTTCGATGTCCTGGTACTCCGGATGCAGGATCTGGATTTCCCACTCGAACGCCAGGCCGTGCGTAACGGACGTCATGTTCGGCGGATACAAACAGCGAAAGACCCCGGAGAAATCGATCTCGTCCTGAAAGTACTGATCCACGCGATGATCCGGGGGATGATGTCTAACTTTTTTTCGTACAACTTTAAGACGCGCAGCGGATCGCTGAAGCTTACCGTGCGCACCTTCGTGCCGGAGCCGCGGCGGTACTGGCCGTGCTCGGTATTGTAGGCGATGATGCGCAAAGTACAGTTCTTCGCGGCGGAAAACGTAAAGCCCTCGAAGAGATCGGACGCGCGAAGTTTCGTATCGCGGCGAATCGGTTCGTCGAGACGTTTGAGTTTTAGGTTCACGTAGGCGGCGAGTAAATGCCGCATGTAGCTGTACGCGAGAGCGGTCAGGAACAGTCCGACCGCGGTACCGAAGATGCCGAGCTGGATCACGCCCGACTTGAGGTTCAGCAAAACAAGCACCAGCGCGCCCCAGCCGAGCAGCACCGCACCGCCGACGGCGAAGATCACGTAACGATTCTTCGCGGGAACGGCCTTAATGTTCTTGAGAAAGTCGAAGGCGTCGTGCGGATCGATCAGGTCGGGCGAGTCGAAAGGTCCGGGCGGCCGCAGGCCAAGCGCGATTTCCTGGGGCTCCGAAATCGTGGTGTCGAAGATCAGCGCGTCGTCAATGACGAGCTTCGTGTGGATGAGCATGTTGATGCGTTTGCCGGCGTAGCTGTAGTGCGGCACGCGGACCCGCGGAATGCGAATCTCCCGGTCCAGGCCTTCGATCACGAAGTCCTCGCGAAAGAGCTCCTCGCTCTCGTTGACGGGGCGGCTGTCGCGGACCTCGGTCTCCACCGAGAGCGTTACGTAAGCTTCTTTTCCGCGTACGTTAGTGTCCCGAAAGTGCAGCCGCAACACGAAGTACTCCGGGTCCGCCGCGCTATCGAGGACGAGTTCCGCCGTGCGTGCGTTATCCATGCCGGCAACCCCGCGCTCAGTCCAGTTTATACACCACGCGATACGCCGCATCGGCGCCCGGCGGCGTCTCCGCGATCGCTTCGAACGATACGCCGATCTCCGGGAAGCGTTCCTCGGCCCGCTCTTTCACGGCGCCGGTGACGAGAATCTCCCAGGCGTTCGCCGTATCTTCGCCGAGTTTACTCGCCGCGTTCACCTCGGCACCGAAGACGTCACTGTCGCCGATCTTCAAGACATAACCGAAGCCCAGGCCCACGCACAACAGGATCTGCTCTTCGTCGGATTTGCCGACGTTGTACTCTTTCAACACGCGCTGCATGTGAATGGCGCACTGCATGGCCTTCTGCACGTTGCGGAAGATCACCAAAAAGGAATCGCCCTCGACTTTTAACAGGATGCCGTCGTTCTCGTCGATGAGCGGAATCAGCACACGCTCGGATTCGTGAATCGTCTGTAGAAAATGAATGATGCCGAACTTCGCGACACCGCGCGAAAATCCGGAGAGATCCGTAAACATGATGCACCATTCTTCGCCGAAGAGGTCCCAGATGCGCTGGTCGATGGTGTCTTTGTCGGCGCCGGGTTTGAGCCGGGCCTCGATGAGTTTGCTCATTCGATCTTCGGAGGCGCTGGTGGCCACTCTTTGTGTGTGTCGCATGGACGATGATATGACTGCGCTTCGGGAACGGGCAAGTGAAAAACACGAGAATATACACAATCCAGACGATACGGCGAGCGACGTTTCCTTCACTCTATTTCTGAAACTGCTTGCATTTATTTAACATCTATCGAGAGTACGGTATGGAAATCGTGAACCGCGTCCTCGGTCTGGTGGCCGCCATCATGGAAAGTCTCGGGCGGAAGAGCATCAACTTCATCCCGCTCAATCTCGTCCTCATGTTCGGCGCGCTCATCGGTGCCCTCGTCGCCGGAACCGGAGCGGAAACGCTCTACAAGAATCTGCAACGCAACAGCGACGAACCGCGCAAACTCAGCCTCGCCGAACTCCTGGACCATGAAAAAAACGCGATCCCCATCGATGAACCCATCGTCGTCGAGGGCAGCTTCGTGCCGCGCTACGGCATGCAGTACGGCCGGCAAAAGAAGGACAGCCCGGAACTGGACGTTACCGACGCCTGGGTTCCGCTGGTGGACTGGCGTGGTCGCCGGGGCATTTTCGTGGAACTGGCCGATGCAGACGAGGACCTGTCCGGCCGTCCGCGGCAACGCACGTTCACCGGCTGGTTAACCTCTATCGATTCGGAGTTACGTAAGGAACTCGAATCCGTCGGCGGCAAAGTCGAGGGCATCGCCATGGATACGGCCGTGCAACTCCACGAGGGTGTGCCCATGACCCTCGAAGCATCGCGCAGTGGTTTTATTGTACTCGTCTCACTGTCGGCGGGGCTCGGCCTCCTGGGAGGTCTGTGTCTGATTACGATGTTCCGATCCTACATCATCTTCGGTCGCAAATCCTTCGAACCAGGATCGGCAGCCCTGAGCGCGCCGGCTGGAGATGAGTTACCGAATGCAAAGATCTCGGGTCACTTCAAACTCAACGATCACGGCAAGGTATTTCACAATGTCCCGGTCGCGTGGGGCCTCTCCGAAGAAGGCGAACTCGTCTTTCTTTCGAACATCGACGCCTCTTCCAGGTTCATGGGATTTACGACATCCAATCGCGCCGGCATCTGGGCTCTGGTCATTCCCCCGGCGAAGATCGAGTGGGTGCAGTACGGTCGGCACTACTGGGGCGGCCGTGCAAAACCGGCGCTGCGCATCAAAGGTCCGGGCGCGACACCGTCGGTGATGATCTTCAAGGACGAGAACACGTTGCAGAAAGCGCTGGGTTATCTACGCGCGAACGGCGGGCCGGCGTTTGCAAAAATAGCGTGATGATTTTCGACAGCGCACTGTAAGATCCAATTTCTTCTCCCCCTCTGTGCCCTCTGTGCCTCTGTGGCCAAAACATGCCCTCCGAAAACATCCTGTCCGCCGATCGCATCAGCAAGAGCCACGGCGACCGCAATCTCTTCACCGAACTCACGTTCGGCATCGACGCCGGCGATAAGATCGGCCTCATTGGACCGAACGGCGCCGGCAAGAGTACACTCTTTCGCGGACTCGCCGGGCGCGAGCCGCTGGACGACGGCCGCCTGGCGCTTCGCCGCGGCACGCGCATCGCCTATCTCGAACAGCTTCCGGAGTACAATCCCGACGACGACCTGCGCACGCACATTTACAAAAGCGAAAGCGAGTTGGTGCGACTCATTCACGCTTACGAGTCGGCGGCGGAACGCGCGAGTCGGCATCAGCAAGATGCGCCGGCCCTGGCCGAACTCGACCGGCTCACGAACGCCATGCACGAGCACGACGCCTGGACCTACGAGGCGGAGATCAAAAGCATCTTAAGCGAACTGGGACTGGACGATCTGAGCGTAACGATGTCGTCGCTCTCCGGCGGCATGTTGAAAAAAGTCGCGCTCGCCCATACGTTGATCGAGGACGCCGACCTCTTGTTCCTCGACGAACCCACGAACCACCTGGACGTCGAAAGCATCGTGTGGCTCGAAAAGTATCTGCGCGAAACAAAAAAGGCCGTCTTCTTAATAACGCACGATCGTTACTTTCTCGAACGTATTACGAACCGCATCTTCGAACTGGAGCCGCCGGAGTTGCATCGCTACGAGGGCAACTACGAAACCTATCTCACCAAAAAGGCCGAGCGTGACGAACAGTTCGAACGCAGCGAGGCGAAGGCGCGCAACTTTCTGCGCACGGAGCTGGAGTGGTTGCGACGCCAGCCGAAGGCGCGCGGCACGAAACAAAAGGCCCGCATCGATCGCATCGACGTCGTGCAGAACCGCAAACAACGCAGCCAGGCCGAAGCGGCGGAGTTTCGCGTGGCCGGGCGCCGCCAGGGAAAAAAGATCCTGGAGGTCGAGAACATCGGCAAATCGTTCCCGGATGCCGACGGAAACACGCGCACCCTCTTCGAAAACTTCAGCCACGTCTTCGGTCCCGGCGAACGCATCGGCGTGGTCGGTCCGAACGGCTCCGGCAAGTCCACGTTTCTAAAGATCCTCACGGGTAAACTCAAGCCGGACGCGGGCAACATCGACACCGGAACGAACACGCACTTCGGCTACTTCGATCAACAGAGCGATCTTTTCGCCGCCCCGGCGGACGGCGAGCGCCGGCTTATCGAATTCGTGAAACGCGAGGCCGGAGAATTCATAAGCACCGCCGACGGC
The DNA here is from genome assembly GCA_965227295.1 of Leptonemataceae bacterium. Taxonomy (GTDB): domain Bacteria; phylum Spirochaetota; class Leptospiria; order Leptospirales; family Leptonemataceae; genus JANSYA01. The sequence goes on from OZ245742.1 coordinate 4,836,145, forward strand.
GACCGCATCGACGCCGCGCGTTTGCTGGAACGTTTCGGCTTCGACGGTCGCCTGCAACACGGTTTTCTCAAGAATCTCAGCGGCGGCGAACGACGGCGATTGCACCTGGTCTTCGTGCTGCTCGGCAATCCGAACTTTCTGATCCTCGACGAACCCACGAACGATCTGGACATCCAGACCCTCTCGCGTCTCGAGGATTTTCTCGGCGGCTTTGCCGGTTGCGTCCTCGTAGTTTCGCACGATCGTTACTTTATGGATCGCATCGCCGATCGTCTGTTCGCCTTTACGAAGGACGGCCTGGTGCAATACACCGGCAGTTACTCCGACTACCTGGCCGAGCAGGAGTCGACGTCGCGCGAGCAAAACAGTGTGCCCGTTACGGAGCAGGAGAAACCGCAGACGCCGGCAAAGGCACCGGGCAAAAAACGCAGGCTATCGAACAAGGAACGGCGCGAGTACGATTCGCTCCAGGCCGAGATCGAAAAACTCGAAGCGGAGCGCTCGGAATTGGAGACGTTACTCGGTTCCGGCGAGTCGGATCACACCAAACTTGCGGCGTGGGGAGATCGGCATACGGAACTCGGTGCTTTGATTGAAGAAAAGTATGCGCGCTGGTCGGAGTTGGAAGAGTTCGCGGGAAATTGATCTATTTGGACTCATCCGATTTCTTTTTGTAATACAGTAAGGAACTAACTAAAACTCCTAAACTGGAGAAGAGGGAAGCGAAACCCGAAATTTCCTTTCCAAGAAATACCAGATAAAGTCCGCCGAGCATCCCTGTCATTATGATCGCAAATCCTAAACCTAAAGATAGGATTCGAATCCTCAGTTCATACTTCGTTTTTCCGATCTCCGCATCGTTCGCTTTTTCGGCCATACGAAGAATGCGGTCCGCCGCTCCAGGCAAAACGTTTTCATATTTTGCAAATTGCTCGGCCGGGGGAATCGGCGCATCGTAGCTTGTCGAGATGATGTGGCGTAGAGCAGCGCGGACTTCCTGGCGCGCCTCCTCCGGAGGAACGACCTCCGGCTCTACGTTCTTTTTCGCTTGCGACTTTTTTCCTGATCTCGACTTCTTTTTGGCCATACGATCGACTCTTCCCAGGACTGCATTGCCAGCCTTAGATGTTTCCCCGTGTTCATGAATGCATCGCTCATGCGTTTCTTTACATTAGTCGCAATATCCGCATCGCGAGACTGAATTAGATCATCAATAATACCGGCGACGTCTACGGCGCGTCCGAGTTCAATCGGCACGAATTTGTAGGTATCCGCGAGCGCCTCGCGAAGCAGCCGCGCCGAGGAAGATACTTGTTCGCCGGAAGTAGTTTCCGGGGATGCATCCTGTCTTCCCGCCAGCATATTACGTAACTCTGCACAAATCAGTTCCGAATAATATTCGATTAAACGCAGATCTTCGTCTGAAACATCCTTACCAGCAACCTCGAAAGGGTCTGACTTTTTCTTGCTTGCGGAAACCATAAAACCTACAATCTACTATACAAAAAACGTCATACCCCTGTCAACTCCCAACTTACACCAAATGGTGAAAATTAGCAAGGCACGCTCACAACCCCGCCATTTCCCGCAACTCCGCGGCGGTTTTCCCCTCGTCCATCAACTTCCGCAGCGCCAGGGAATCGTGGCGTTTGGCCAGGCGCCGGCCGTCCGCGTCGCGCAGCAGTTCGCAGTGAAAAAACGCCGGCGGTGCAAAACCCAGCGCGCGGTACAGCAACAACTGCCGCGCGGTAGACAGCAGCAGGTCCGCGCCGCGCACCACTTCGCTGACCCGCATCAACGCGTCGTCGACGACAACGGCGAACTCGTAGGCCGGCGCGTCGACGTCCCGGCGCCACACCAGGAAATCCCCGAAGTCCGCACCGGCCGTAAACTGCACCTTACCGAAACTTAAGTCTGCAAACGCGATCGTCTCACCGTCCGGTACACGAAAGCGCCAGTTTACACCGCCAGGATCATCCAGGGAAAAACCCGGCACCACGACAGCCGCGCTTTGAAATTCCGGCGGGCGCAGCTCCGGCGGGAACACCGGCTCCCACCCTTCGCGGTCCGGCAGCGTACCGTCGTGTTGTTCCAGCAGGCGCGCCTGGATTTCTTTGCGCGAACGTTTGCACGGATAGATCCAGCCGCCCGCGTGCAGCCTGCGCCACTGCTTTTGATAGATCCCACATGCCAGGCGTTCGCTCTGCGTATACGGCGCAAACTCGCCGCCGACGTCAGGCCCCTCATCCCAATCCAGGCCGAAGCGTTTTAGATCTTTGACGGCGGCCGCGGCGAACTCGGGCTTGCAACGTTTGCGATCCAGGTCCTCGTCGCGATAGACAAGCGTGCCGTTCCTTTCGCGGCAGCGATCATACGCGACAGCAAAGGTCCGCGCGTGACCGAGGTGTAAGTATCCCGTAGGTGATGGTGCAACTCTGCCGCGGTAGTTCATGAGATGATGTGTTGTACGGGCACGGCCCGAGACAACAAGGTAGTATGTCAGCAAATCTTTTGGGCGTCTGCCCCGCCGCGCCGCGGAGGCGGCGGGGCACCGCGCTGCTCCGGGCTCCGCTTCGCTGCGGTCCGCGCTACACGCGGACTGGCCTTCGGCCACCCTGCACATCGCTGACGCGAAGAAGACTCATCTCTTCGCGCGAGGGATACGCAGGGTCGCGAAGCGAGTCTTTGCGCAGCAAAGACCGAAGCCGAAGGCGGAGCCCGTAGTAGCCCGGTCGGCGCGCAGCGCCGACGCGCCCATACAAACATCCATCCGTTCAAACTTAAGCCGCGAGGCATGTCGGCGTACGGATCGGTTCGTCTTACTTATCCAGAAGATTGTCTTCGTTCTGCAATTGCGATTCCACGAACCAGTAGACGCGGCGTTCCACCAGACGCAGGGCGTCCACGTACCGACGCAGTTGTTCAATGCGACGGCGCGGCTCTCGCACGTCGAGCACGGGGATGGCCTGGGTCTCTTCCCCGCCGCGGGGCAGATCAACGGGCACGCCGGGCGGCAGGCCGGGATCGGCGGGCTGATCCAGCTCCCGGGAATCGCGGCCGGAAAAGAAACGGTAATTATAAAAGTACGTATACAACGAACCCTTGCGCTCACCGGCCACGATGTTTACCATGAGGCCGTCAAACGGCGCGGGTTCGGCCGGGGCCGGTTCCGCATTCGCCTGTACATTCACCTCACGAACGAACCAGAACTTACGTAACAGATACGTCGTGCCGCGCTGGGCCGTGCGTTCTTCGAGAATCACATATTCAATGCGCGGTCCGTTCCATTGTAAGTAAGAGGTTTCGGTGAGGATCTTCTGCTCCGGCGAACCGTAACGGGATACGACCTCGGACCGGAGCGGAATGCGCGAACGTTCCTGTTCGTCGATGAGGTTGCTGCGTTCCAGATAACCGCGATAGGTCTCGATGCGGCGCATGAGATTATACACCTGACGCTCAAGATATACTATCTGCTCTTTCTGGTCGGCATCCGGCGGAACGTAGGTCCCCACCTGGTCGAGGGGCTGGGCTTCGAGCGCCACGCCGGCGCAGACCGCGAGCGCAAACGACATGACAAAAGACGACCTGAAACGAACGCGGGACATAAGGTTCCTTCATAGAATCGGTTGAATCGGCGCAGGTCTCCGCAAAAATCCGTCCCCAATGCTCAAGAAAATCGCCCTCCGGTCTTTGCTGTTCATCGCCGGTCTCCTCCTGGCCGGCCTGATCGTCGTGTTGATCCTGCGCGTCAGCCGGGACGATCCGGAACCGGCCCGGCGGCCGTTCCTGGAAAATCTGCCGCGCCCGGCCATCTTCGCGCACCGGGGCGCCTCCGGGGACGCCGCCGAAAACACCCTGAACGCCTTCGCCCTGGCCCTCCGCCAGGGAGCGCACGTCCTGGAACTGGACGTGCATCGCAGCCGGGACGGCCACATCGTCGTCAGCCACGACCGGACCCTCGAACGCACCCACGGCGATCCGCGGTCCATTGCGGACCTGAGCCTCGCGGAACTCCAGGAGATTGCCCCGGAGATTCCGTCGCTACGCTCCGTTTTCGCTCGCTTCCCCGGCATTCCCATCAACATCGAAATCAAGTCCCGCCACGACGAGGCCGCCCTGGATCTCTGGAAGCTGATCCTGGCCAACAATCGCCAGGACACGGTCCTGGTGGCCAGCGGCAGCGATGCGATGATTCAACGATTCCGTGAGGTCAGCGGCGGCGCCACCGCCACCAGCGCCGGCCTCTTCGAGGCCCTGACGTTCTACGGCTGTTTCCTCGTGGACGTGCCGTGCCGGCCCGCCTTCGACGCCCTCCAGATTCCCTTCCGTCCGTTTGCGGGCATCCAGCCGGCGGACCCGGCGTTCATTGAGTTCGCTCATCGTCACGGCCGGCCGGTCCACTACTGGACCGTCAACGAAAGTACGGACATGCAACGCCTCATCGAAGCGGGCGCGGACGCGATCATGACCGACTACCCCGTCCGGTTTCCGACGGAAAAGTAAACTGTCGCCATTGGACGGCCTCAACCCTTCTAACATTCTTTTACGAAACCTTAACACTCCCGCTACGGGAAAGTCAGTTTTTGATTGATTTTGCCAGCCGCCGTGTTACATTGCGGAGATGGGCGCGCCTGCCGTGATCGATTCTCCCGGGACTTCCACGCGACTCCGCGACGTTCTGGTCGTGGACGACGATCCCATGACCGCACGACTCATTGCGCACATTCTGCGCGAGACGTGCACGGTGCGCTCCGCTGAGAACGGCAGCGAGGGCCTCCGTCACATGCGGCATCGGCGTCCGGAACTTATCCTCTGCGATCTCATGATGCCGGGCATGAACGGTCAGGAGTTCTTCGCCGCCGTCAAGAATCGGCCCGAATGGCGTCAGTGCCGCTCATCTTTCTCACGGCCCGCTCGGATCCCGAGGATCGCGCTGACGGTCTGGAGTTCGGCGCGGACGACTACATCGTAAAACCATTCTACCCCCGGGAGCTCCGGGCCCGGGTACACTCGCTCTTAAAGTTACGCGAGTATCAGTTAGCCGTCGCCGATCGCAATCGGATCATCGAGGAGGAGCTGGACATTGCCGGGCGCATCATGCAGGAACGCATCCTGCCCACCAAAATGCCGGCGTTGCCGTGCATGCGCGCGCATCCCATCTACCGCCCCATGGACAAGATCGGCGGGGACTTTTACGACGTCATCGACTTCGGTGAACGCCGCGGCCTCATTATTGCCGACGTCTCCGGCCACGGCATCCCCGGTGCGTTCATCGCCGCGCTGACGCAAATGGCCTTTCGCCTGTGCACGTCCCGGGGCGGAGAGCCGCATGAAATCTTACAACGAATCAACGAGGAATTGCTGCAACGCTGCCTGGAAGAATTCTTCGTCACCGCCATTTATCTCGAGTACGATCCCCGGCAACGAACCATCCGCTATTGCAACGCCGGCCATCAGTGCCGGCCGGTTTTGTACCGCAACGGTGAAGTCCACGTATGGGACGGCGCATCGAGTTATCCTCTGGCCATCGTGGAGGAACTGGATGGGACGACGGAAATCGAACAGGTTCAGCCCGGCGATCGATTGTTCTTGTACACCGACGGCATCATCGAGTGCGATGACGGCGAAGAAGTCTACGGCGACGAGCGCTTTCACGCCTTTCTTCGAGACGAGGGCCACACATCGCCCGAGGATCTTGAAGACCGCCTGCTCGGCGAGTTGCGTAAATACAGCGGCAAGGATTCCTTCTCGGACGATCTGACCATGTTGATCCTGGAGTTTCTCGAACGCCCGGCCGGAATCAGGCCCGGCAACACAACGGGAGCGGAGTCGCACAACCAGCGTCCGGGTCCGATTGAATCACGGCCAAACCTTCACAGCCGCCCCGGACCGCAGGGTAAGTGACGGCCAGTGCAGCCACAGCTCTTGAACTACGGTATCGTTTTGTTCGTTCGAACACGCCCCGAATCGTGGTGTAAGTCGCGGCCAGTGTATATTAAGATCATTTTGGTTACAACTGATTCCAGCTGACGAACGGAGGTCATGCCGGGGGATGTGGTAAGGCGGACCGGAACGGCGTCTTCATCGTAAAGATCCAGCAAGCGAATCCGCACCCCGGAGCCCCGCTCTATTCGCGGGGCGGAGCGGGTGCGGATTCGCGCCTTGCAAAACGAATCACCACAACTCCGAAGAGCCGTAGCAAAAATAATCCCTTCATGATTGCACAACTTACTTTACGTTTCTCACGATAGACGCCGCGAACCACAGCTCTTGAACTACGGTATCGTTTTAGTCGTTCGAACACGCCCCGAATCGAGGTGTAAGTAACGTCCAGTGTACATTAAGCTTTTTTTGGTTACAACTGATTCCAGGGGCAAGGCCACGCTTGTCGTGGCCGCGGCAGTTGTTCCCCTCCCACGGAGGTCATGCCGGGGAAATGTGGGGTGCGCACCGGAACGGCGTCTTCGTCGCAGGAAACGTTACGATAGTTGAGTCGCAAACCGACGCCCGGGTCGACTCCGGCGTGCTTTGCAAAACGAATCACCACAACTCCGAAGAGCCGTAGCAAAAAAAAATCCCTTCATGATTGCACAACTTACCTTACGTTTCTCACGGTAGACGCCGCGAACAAGGCGCACCGGAACGGCGTCTTCGTCGCAGGAAACGTTACGGAAACGGTTCCCATGCTCCGCTTGGGACTTGACACGCGTCCGGTTCTTCACGATCTTTCCCGTATGCTCGCGCGCCACATCATCGTCACCGCCCCGCTGATCATCGCCCTGCTCTGGTCCTGCGGTGACGTCGAAGCTCCGCAAGAAAACACGGCCCTCACTGAAACCGACGATCGCCCCGCCATCGTTTTTCTCGGCGACAGTCTAACGGCCGGCCGCGGCCTCGCCGCGTCGGAGAGTGCGCCAGCGCTCATCCAGGAAAAAATCGACGCGGCCGATCTGGAGTATCGCGTCATCAACGCCGGTCGCTCCGGCGATACGACGGCAGGCGGGCTCGCGCGATTGCCCTGGTACCTGCGCCCCGAGGTGAATCCGAAAAAGGTCGTCATCGGCCTGGGTTCGAACGACGCCATGCGCGGCCTGTCGGTCTCCGAAATCGAAGCCAACCTGCGCAAAATCGTCCAGGCGATTCGAGAGTACGACGCATCCATCGACATCTTCCTGTATCAAATGTACATCTTCCCGAACATGGGACCGGAGTACTCCGACAACTACGAGAGCGCGTTTCAAAACGTGGCGCGGGCCGAGGACATCACCCTGCTGCCCTTCCCGCTGGAAAACGTCGGCGGCGTGGCGGAGCTGAATCAGGACGACGGCATTCACCCGAATGTCGAAGGCACGCAGATCGTGGCCGAGAACATCTGGAAGGCCCTGCGCCCGCATCTGTAAAAAAATTGCATCGGAGCGTTACGTTCGATCGTCTTTTCGACGATGGAAGAAATAACGCTCTCCATTTAAGGAAGGTACCGGTATGCGCGCATCTCTCCGGCTCTCCATAATATCCCTGGCATTGATTGCGGCCCTGGCCGTCAGCGCCTGTAATTCCGCGGACGAACGCGATCAACCGTCCGAACCGCGGCCCGTGGTCCTGGTAACCCCCGGCCACACCGACTCCGGCAGCAAAACAGTCGTCCCGGACGACGGCCCGTACAAAACCTACACCGACGCCGGCACCCGCGAAGAGCTGGCCGCGCAATTGGCCGCCGCCAATGAATACGTGCGTGAACATCTGCCGGACGGCTGGGAGGCCGAGTACGATTTCTTCAAAGACCGCCTCCCCTATCAATGGCACGGCAACGAGGGCATCGGCATTCGCGTGCGTTTTTATCGGCCCGGGGACGCGCGCCGCACTCCGCAGATGACGCGGTACCTCTACTATCGTCTGGACGGCGGCTTCGAACAGGGCAAGGACCGTTACATTCGCCCGGACCGCGTCTACGGCATTACCAGAGACTTCGTGGTGATCAAACCGTCCTCCGCCACGAGCGACGCGGACTACCAGAGTGAAAGCATCGCCCCGATCTTCGACGAGGCCTTCGGCATCAACGACGCGAACACCCAACGTTACAGCGTGCGCATGAAACAGCGTCCCGATCCGCGCTCGCTACGTTCGGCATATCCGCACAGCAAGGCCGCGGTGGCCAGCGATACGGATCAGAACGCGCGCTATTGGTTGTGGGTGAAAACGTTGCGGTAAATTGCAAACGCGGCCATTAATCACGGCGGCCGGGCTGCGATTCGGAGCCCCGGCGATGCTTCGCAAACATTTCCTGAATATAGGTTACGGCCTGGTGATCCTGCCAGCGATCCAACCAGGTGCGCGCGCCTTCGGAAAGCGGCTGCGGTAATTGTGAGCCGGCCTCTTTCGGAAACGTCACCGGAAAAAAGAGTGCCGCCACGCTTAGATCGGCGGCGGTGAACCGGTCGCCGACCAGGTAACCCGTGCCGTTCTTTTGAACGGTCTCGGCGATCCAGTCCAGGGCCTCCACGCTGCGCTCCCGGCCCACGGCAGCATCGCGCTCGTTGATCTTCATGTCGAAACACATCATCTGTTTAATGATCGGGAACGAAAACTTAAGCCAGGCCTGAGCGCGCTTCGGCGCGATGCTGTCTTCGAGCATGCAGCGCAGCAGGTAACGACTGTCGCCGACGATGTCCAGAAAGAACGCGCGCCGCGCCTCCGGGCCGTAGTGATCGTCGAAGCGTGCCTGGATTTCCAGCACGCGCGCGCGGGCCGCCGCGTCCGCGGGCAGGAGCCGCGGTTCCGGAATCTCTTCTTCGCACCAGGCGAGGATGTTCGCCGAACCGCTCAGGACTTTCCCGTCCCCGGAACGCAGGACCGGCACGCTCTTCTGACCGCTCAGGGCAAGCATCTTCGGAATGTGCGTGCCCGGCAGGATTTCCCGGTCCACGTACTCCATGCCTTTGTAGTCCAGGACCCAGCGGATCTTTTCGGAGTACGTGGAGAATCGAAAATGAAACAGTTCCGGCGCCGGCATACGTTCCTGTGTCCGCCGGACGCATAACCGGCAACATTTTTCCGAATCCGCGGCAAAAATTTATTTATCTCATTGGTTAAATATTTTTTCGTGGTGCGCATGCAAACCGATACCCTCACCTTCCTGAGTCAACTCCGGGAACACAACGACCGCGATTGGTTCCAGGCCCACCGCAAAGACTACGAGGCCGCCGCCGCGGACTTCCGCGAATTCGCGGCACGGCTCATCACCGAGGTGAGCCGGTTCGATGAGAGCGTGAAGACGCTCACACCGAAGGACGTGGTCTTTCGCATCAACCGTGACGTGCGTTTCTCGAAGGATAAGTCGCCGTACAAAACGCACTTCGGCGCCTTCCTCGCCCCGGAAGGCCGGACCTCGGGCTACGCCGGTTATTACTTTCATCTCGAACCCGGCGGCAACAGCATGATCGCCGGCGGACTGCACGTCCCACCGACGCCGGCGCTCTCGAAAATTCGCGCCGCCATCGACGAAAATCCGGAAGCATTAGCAAAGATCATCGGCGCGGCGGCGTTTCGTAAGAGATTTACGGCCTTCGAAGGAGCCGAAAGACTGAAGACGGTGCCCCGGGGCTACGCGAAAGATCACCCCGCGGCGGAGTTGCTGCGACTGAAAAGCTTTACTGTACGGCAAAATGTTGAAGACAGCGACATCATAAAGAGCGGTTTTCTAAAACAGGCCGTCAAAGACTTCCGCATCATCCAACCCTTCATCGATTTCATCAACACGGCGCTGCGCAAATGAACGCCAGTCGTTTGTTTGACTTTTATCTTGACACGGCTCTTTCGAGAGCAACACATCACAGACAAACATGAGCCGTGTAACGACGAAATCCCGAAGACTCGATGCCACGTTCGCGGCCCTGGCCGATCCCACCCGCCGCTCCATTCTCGCGCGCCTGGGCAAAGGCGCAGCCACCGTCGGTGAACTCGCCGATCCCTTTGACATGTCGCTCCCGGCCATATCAAAACACATCAAGGTTCTGGAAAGCGCGGGGCTCATCAGCCGCACGCGTTCGGGACGCAACTATCATTGCCGTTTGCGCGGCGACTCCATGAAAGAAGCGGCCGAGTGGATCGCCGCGTATCGCGACTTCTGGGATCGCAACCTGCGCGCCCTGGACGAGTACCTCCAGGAAAACTACGGTCCGGCGCGGACCGCTTCGAAGAAAAAATCTCCGCGTACCAAAAAAAAGAAACGCTGAGGGACGGGCTGTGAAAGTTGAGTTGAGCGAAACTTACGCCTATCCCCGGGACCTGGTCTTCACCGCCTTCGCGGAGGCCGGCGCCATCGAACGCTGGCTCGGACCCTCGGATGCATTCACCACCATCGTTCACGAGCTCGAAGTAAGTCCCGGCGGTCGCTATCGCATCGAGTTCGTCGATCCCGACGGCAATCACAGCATGCTTGTGGGCACGTATCGCGAGGTGACGCCGCCGGAACGCCTCGTCTTTACCTGGCGTTGGGAGGACAATCCGGAGTTTCCGGACGAAGAGACGTTGGTTCGCGTGGAGTTCCTGGATCAAAACGACACCACGCAGGTCGTGCTCGTTCACGAGGGTCTCAGCACACCGCACGCGCGCGAACGCCACACCGCCGGCTGGGGCGGCGCCTTCGAGCGCCTGGGCCGCTATCTGTGATCCTCGGCAACCCGCGCGGCTCCAGAGAAAACGCCCGTGCCCTCCGCCGCAAAAAGTGAACCGCGCAAAAAGATCGTCCTCTAACTCCGTGAATGCTCAGGACAAGAGCGAGGCTGATCGTTATGAAACTACACCGCATCCTTTTGCTCTCGTTGTTGCCCGTGTTGCTCGCCGGCACCGCATGCCGCAGCAATCCGGTCGCGCCGGTCGCCGATGCCGGCGTCGTGGGCGTCGGAGTCACGTTGCATCCGCCGTTTTATCCGGGGGATTACTTCGGCAAGACGCCGGACGAGGTATACTTCATTCGCCTCAGCGACGAAAGCGACGGCGGCGACTTCGGCTCCCTCGATCTCATGAACCCCGAGAAGGTTTACGTATCCGGGCGCCGGGACAACGGTCGCCTCTACTTAACCGATGTTCCGCCGGGACGATACGCCGCCGTGGCCGCGCGCTACGAACGTCGACGCAATCCGGGCATCGGCGGGCGGCCGTCGTCCGGGAGCGGCATGGGCATCGGCCTGGGCCTTCGTTTCGGAACGCCGCCGAACTACACGGTCTTCTTTTCGGAAAACATTGTCCGTTCTTCGGTACGCACGGTGCGTCGCGGGGAGATCAGCGACCTCGGTTCGTTCGAGATCGACATGGTGGGTGAGATGCAGGAGGCGGACGATGTTCAACGTCATTACATGAATCTCATCGCCCCGCAAAAAGAAGGCAACTTCTTCATCAGCACACATCGATTCCTGGGTGTGAGCGAAAAGGTAACGGGTACGTATTCGTAAGAGTTTGACACCGAGGACCGAGGGGGCGAGGGTTTGGGGAGAGGTTACGTGATTGCGCGTCTTTTGCGCATGAACTGCTTTTATTTTCTGACTTCGCCATGCAAAAATAGGCGCGCATGCGCCCGCAGACAATAAGCTTACGCACAGCCTCCACAAACCCCGGCTCCTCGGTCCTCGGTGTCCGTCTTAATCCCGACTCAGCTTAACCCGGGTCTCGCAGCACGTGCAACGGCGCGGTGCGGGCGACATCACGGCTGATGAACAAACCGATGGCCGTGTTCAACACCACCACGCCGGCGATCGTGAGCAGCACCGGCAAATACGGCACCACCGGCGACGCCTCGAAGAACTGCGCGAGCATGGGCCGATTCACCGCCTCGGCGAGCAACCAGCCGCAGAGACAACCCAGCACCGCTAAGATCGCGTACTCGGCGATTAAGATCTTGCGCAGGTCTCCCCGCGCGGCGCCCAGAACTTTCAGCAGCATCATCTCCCGCAGGCGCGCGAAACGACCCGCCGCCACCGCCCCGCCGAGAATGACGACGCCGTTCAAAAGCGTAATCACCGCGAGAATGCGGACAATCAACGAAATACGATCCAGGATCAGGCGAAAGTTCGCCGCGGCCTCGGTAACATCGATTACGCTCAAGTTAGGGAACTGCTTCACCAGGCGTGTTTGAAAGCGGGTGCGCTCTTCCTCGCCGGCAATGCGAAAGCTCGACACGAAGATACGCGGGGCGTTTTCGATCAAGCCCGGACTGAGAATCAGAATGGAGTTCGGTCGCATGGCCTGCCAGTGAATCTTACGAAAGCTCGTAACCCTGGCCGTGAGTGGAATGCCCTGGATGTCCAGCGTCACCCGATCACCCAGGTCGACGTTCATGCGATCGGCCCACTCATCACTCACGCTGACCTCCTGCTCGCGGGCGCCGCCCTCCCACCATTCACCGGCGACCAGGTCCTCGGAATCCAATAGTTCGTCGCGGTACGAAACGAAGTACTCCCGCGTACGCAGGCGATCGTCCCAGGTCCGCTGGACCGCCGATTGTTCGATGTTGCGCCGCTCGATGGCCTGACCGTTGATCGACGCGATGCGCGCGCTCACCAGCGGCACCAGCGTTACATTTTCCACCGCCTGGTTTTCGATTTGTTTCTGAAAATCAGCGAGCTGGGAAGGCTGCAAGTCCACGACGAACATGTTCGGCAGATCGGCGCGGTCCTCGACGGCGATCTCGCTCTGGATCGACGCTTCCAGGATCAAGACGCTGGCCACGAGCAACACACCGATGCCCACGGCGGTGATCACCGCGGCGGTCTGGTTGCCCGGGCGATACAGATTCGCGATGCCCTGGCGTAGATGATAGTTGCGAATGTGCGGCAGCAGGCGGCGCGTGCCGTAGATCACCAGGCGGGCCGCGAGAGCCAGGACCAGGATCGCACCGGCGATGGATCCCGTAAATGCGAACGCCATGAACACTGAGTTCGTTTGCGTGACGGTTAACAAAAGGACGAAACCGAAGATCAGCGCCGCGGCCCCGCCGAAGACGAGAGCGTCACGCCAGTCAAAGCGCGCGAAGGCGCTCTCGGTTTCGTCCACGCGGCGCAGGACCCGCAGCGGCGAAACCCCGCGAATGCGATACACGGGAAAGAGCGTAAACAACAGCGTCGCCACGATACCCGCCGTGAACCCCTGCACGCACGCGAGCCAGGAAAAGCCGATGTCCAGTTCGATCGGCAAGAACTCGCCGCCGAGTTCCGACGCTGCGAACTTCGCGCCGAGGACCGGCAGCGCCGAACCGGGAATCACGCCGATCAGACTGCCCGCGGCCCCGAGCACCAGAGCGAGCATTAAGTACAATTGAAAGACCTGGCCGGGCCGCATGCCCAGGCTGCGGAGAACGGCGGCGTGGTCGAGCTTCTCGCGAATGAACACGGTCATGGCGCTGCCGATGCCCAGGCCGCCGAGCAGGAGCGTGATGAGTCCCGCCATCGTAAGAAAGTGCGAGAGCCGGTACAGAAAACGCTGCACCCGATCGGCGCTTTCGCGAAACGTTTGAATGGTCACGCCGGCATCGATGGCGTCTTCGAAGCTCTGCGTCTTGAGTTCCTCGGGATCGATCTCCGGAGGCAACGCGAACAATCGCTGGTAACGCACGCGGCTGCCGAAGCCCACGAGTCCGGTGGCGTCCAGGTGATTCGCGTGAATGTAGACGGCCGGGGCGAAACCGAAACCCGAGGCGGGACTGCCCGGTTTCTTGAGGAACGCGGCGGCGATCGTAAACTTCTGGCCACCCAATGTTACGGCATCGCCGGCCTTCAGGTCCATCATCGACAGCAGCACCGTGTCGGCGATCATGAGCGGCCGTGTGCCTTTCGCGAGTTCCTGCCAGTGATCGGCGGGTTCGGTTTCGATCTCGCCGTAAAACGGAAAGCCGCCGCCCACCGCCCGCACACGAACCAGGCGCGTGCGTTCATCTTCATCGTTGGCGCTCTCCCCGGCACCGACTGCTCCACCCGCCGTTTCGCCGGCGGTGTCGGCGGTCGTGCCGTCGCTGTACAACATGGAATAGAATTCCACGAGCTCGGCCGACTCCGCGCCGGCTTCGTTTTTCCAGCGTTCGCTCAGTTCGGCGGCGATGCCCTCGTCGAGACTGCGTGACGAGCGCATCATCAAATCCGCGCCCATGAGGTTGCGCGCCTGCTTCTGGATGCCGTCCTCCAGGCCGAGGACCGCGGTACGCACGGCCGTCAAAGAGGCCACGCCCACGGCGATGGAGAAGATGCAGAACATCAACTTACCACCGGAGCGACGCGTCTCGGCGAGGGCCAATCGAAACATCGCCGTCAAACTCATGCGCGCGCTCCCCGCGTTGCTTTTGCGCGGCGTTTGCCCTTGCCGGCAGGCCCGGTCTTTGATTTCGGCTTTGCTCCGGATTTCGATTTTGGTTTTGATTTTGATTTAGGCTTATGTTTCACGATCTCTTCCACGCGGCCGTCTTTCAAACGCACTTCGCGCGCGGCCATGCCCGCGAGCTGGGGGTTGTGCGTGACGAGCACCAGCGTGCAGGTCTTGTTCATTTCGAGTAAGATGTCCATGACCAGATCGCCGTTGGAGGAATCCAGGTTGCCGGTGGGTTCGTCGGCGAAGAGGATCTTCGGCCGGGTCACCGACGCCCGGGCGATGGCGACGCGTTGTTGTTCACCGCCGGAAAGCTGGGACGGGTAATGCCCCTGGCGATCGCCCAGGCCGACCCGTTCCAGCAGTTCCGGCGCGCGGTCGGCCGCGGCGAAGTCGCCGAGGATCTCCGCCGGCACGCGAACGTTTTCCAGGGCGGTGAGCGTCGGCAGCAACTGGAACGACTGGAAGACAAAACCCATCTCCCGGCCCCGTAGCTCGGAGAGGTCGTCCTCGGAAAGCGCCGTGATGTCGGTACCGGCGACGAGGATGCGCCCTCGGGTCGGCCGATCCAGGCCGGCGAGCAGGCCCAGCAGGGTCGACTTCCCGCTCCCGGACTGCCCGGTGATGGCCACGAATTCGTTTTCGGCGATGGTCAGATGGATGTCATTCAGGACGGTGAGCCGCGCGTCACCTTTCACAAAATCGCGGCCGAGGGATTCTATTTCGATCATAGGAGTTCCTACAAAAGTAACCAGCGCCGGGGCAATCAGCCACTACTGTACGTTCGGGATCATGGTTCTGAGATGGAGGCGGTTTCTATTTGGGCGTCTCGGAAGGCGCCAGGCCCAGGCGCCTTCCGACCGCGCTCCTCCGGGCTCCGCTATCGCTTCGGTCGCGCCAGGCGCGACGGCCTTCGGCCCCCTCCGGATCGCTGACGCGAAGAGCTGAGACAGGAGACACCGAGGGGGTGGCGGAGAACCGCGAGCACGCCGAAAGGGCTGCCCGGAGGGTGGCCCGGTCGCGCGCAGCGCGATTCGGCGTGCGTTCGCGTAGCGACGCGGGTCGGAGCCAGGGGGGCCCTGCCCCCCTCCTGAGAGCCTGCTCTCCTTTCCGGGACTCTCCAGTTTGCCTCTTTCCTCCGTCCCCGCCGCATTTTTTTGCAACAAATCCAGGGCCAGGGCGTTCGTATTACGCAAATCACTGAAAAGCGGATATTTCATGCAAGTCACTGAAAGCACACAAGCACCGAAAAAACCCTGGTACGTGATCGTTCAAAACGAGCACGGCACCATCAGCCTGAGCGCGCTGCCGTTCCTGCTTCTGCAGGCGTCCGTGCTGCTCGTCCTCACCACGCACTTCTCGTGGGCCGGCCTCGGCCTCTGCCTCGTGTCGTGGATTGTACGCCAGTGGGGCATCACCGGCGGCTATCATCGTTATTTCTCCCACAAGACCTACAAAATGGGTCGGGTCATGCAGTTCATTGTCGCGTTCATCGGCGCGGCGTCCGTCCAGAAGGGACCGCTCTGGTGGGCCGCCCATCACCGGCAACACCACGCTCACAGCGATACCGAAAAGGATCTGCACACGCCGAAGAAGGGCTGGTGGCACTCGCACTGGACCTGGTTCCTCTACGATGAAACCAAGGACTGCGACTATCAGAAGATCGTCGACTTCAGCAAGTATCCGGAACTGCGCTTCCTCGATAACTGGTGGATCATTCCCGTGGTTTCCTGGGCCGTGGTCTGCTTCGCCTTCGGTTACTTCACCGGCACGGGCGCCTATCACATGCTCGTCTGGGGCTTCTTCGTTTCGACGTTCATTTTGCAGAACGCCACGTATATGATCAACTCCCTGGCGCACATCTGGGGCAAGCGTCGCTATCACACCGGCGATACGTCACGGAACAACTGGGTCCTCGCGTTCTTCCTGCTCGGCGAAGGCTGGCACAATAATCACCACAAGTACCAGCAGGCCGCGCGCAACGGTTTCTACTGGTATGAGTACGATTTCACCTTCTACGGCATCAAGCTTCTGAGCTGGCTCGGCCTCGCCTGGGATCTCAAACCGGTTCCGGAAAAGATTCTGGAAGAAGGCCGCCGCAACGATCGGGCCCGCAAGCTGGCGCGCCGCCGCGGCGAATCCTGGCTGCCGCCGGTGCCGGCGCCGCGGAGTGTAACTCCGGCTATGGCCGGGAAGTAACATCCGTTAAGTTACAGTTAACACAAAAACGCCTCGCTGCGAAGATCGTAGCGGGGCGTTTTTGTGTACGGAGGATGAAGTGGATGTGAGATTCTTTTGGGCGTCTGCCCGGCCGCGCCGCGGTTGCGGCCGGGCACCGCGCTTTCCGCGACTCCGCTTCGCTCCGGTCCGCGCTCCGCGCAGACTGGCCTGCGGCCATCGCTCCAATCGCTGACGCGAAGAATAAACCTCTCGACCTCCCGGCGGGCTTCACCCCCGCCCGTGCGGGATGCTGAAGTCAATCTCCGGCCCCACCGGTACGATGCCCGTGGGATTCACCGACTCGTGGCTTTGGTAGTAGTGATCCTTGATGTGATCCAGGAACACCGTCTCCGCAACACCGGGCGTTTGATAGATGTCCCGCAAGAACGGCCACAGGTTTTCGTAATCGACGATGCGACGAATGTTGCACTTGAAGTGCGAATAATAGACCGCGTCGAAACGCACCAGCGTCGTGAACATACAGACGTCCGCCTCGGTCATGCGGTCGCCGCACAGATAGCGCTGTTTGCCGAGCACGGCGTCCCAGTGGTCCAGGGCGTCGAAGAGTTCGCGCACGGCCTTTTCGTAGGCCTGCTGCGTGGTGGCGAAGCCGGAACGATACACGCCGTTGTTGATGGGTTCGTAAACGGCGTCCAGCGCCGCCTCGACGTCCGTCTTAAGATCGTCCGGGCATAAGTTAACGTCCGGATGCGCGGCAACGGCGTCGAACTCGTGATCCAGCATGCGAATGATTTCCCGGGACTCGTTGTTTACAATCGTGGATTGTTCTTTGTCCCACAGTACCGGGACCGTCACCCGTCCCGTAAACTTCGCATCCGCCGCTTTGTAGACCTCGCGCATGTACTCCGCGCCGTGGATGGGATCTTGCGTCGCTCCCGGGTATTCGTCGCCGGGGCCCGGGAAGTGCCAGCCCCCTTCTCCCATGTACGGATGCACCACCGACACGCCGATGACATTTTCCAGGCCTTTGAGTTGGCGCAGAATCAACGTGCGGTGCGCCCAGGGACAGGCGTAGGATACATACAGATGATAACGATCCTTCGCGGCGGGATGATCACCGGAGCCGTCGGCAGTAACGCTGTTGCGAAACGTGGTGGGCGGTCGAACGAACGCTCCATCGGTATCCTCGTTCTTACGCTTCGTGCGCCATTCTCCGTCGATCATCATTCCCAGGGCCATAACTCATCTCTCCTTAACATTCTCTGTGTAAAAAATATTGACGACACGGCCCCGCGCCCGTTACAAAAGTCCTTCTCGCCGCGCACCGCATTCATGGAAATCCTCGAAGAACACAAGCGGGATGCCGTCATCCTGCGACTCGTCGGCGATCTCGACATCTACGAGGCGCCGCTGCTCAAGGCGAAACTCATGGTACTGCTCGGCGAAGATCCGGTGCCGGACCGTATCGTCCTCGTACTGAAACAGGTGAAGTACCTCGATAGCTCCGGTCTGGGGACCATCATCGACGGACACCGGCGCTTCGCCCGCATTCACTCACGTCTCATTCTTTCCGACGTCCCCGCCAACATTCACGAAGTCTTCCGCTCCTCGCGCTTGCTGAGCTACCTGAACATAGCGAAAAGCGAGAACGAGGCCCTCACCGTAAAGTAGCCGGGCTCACCGGCAACACACGACACGCACGCGAAAGAATTGCTGGTCGTGCCGGCGTGCGGGATGAGCATGGCCTTCCATGCAACGAACTCTAACCAGATTTCTGCCTGGCCTGGCCGTCGCCGGAATGCTCTGCGTACTCGCGTGCGGGCCGGACGCGCGGGCGGAAAGCGACGATGTCGGTCAACCATCGTCCGAACCATCTTCAACCACTCAGGAGGACAACATGCAAGAAGTTGCCGTAATGCAGACCCCGCACGGCGAAATCGTCATCAAATTCTTTCCGGACCTCGCGCCGAAGCATGTCGAGAGTTTTAAGAAACTCGCCAAAGACGGCTTCTACGACGGCACCGCCTTCCACCGGGTCATCCCCGGATTCATGATCCAGGGCGGGGATCCGAATTCCAAAAACGCCGATGCCCGGCACAGCCACGGTACGGGCGGCCCCGGCTACTCCATCCCGGCGGAATTTTCCGATCGCAAACACACCCGCGGCACTCTTTCCGCGGCACGCTCCCAGGATCCCAACAGCGCCGGCTCGCAGTTCTTTCTCTGCGTCGCCGATTCTCCCTGGCTCGACGGCCAGTACTCCATCTTCGGTGAGGTCGTCTCCGGCATGGAGGCGGCGGACAAAATCGTCGCCGAACCGCGCGATGCCCGGGACAATCCGAACAATCGCATGGAAATCACGGTGCGCATCGAAGAACGCGAAGTGAACTGAGAAACGAAGCGCCGGGCGGCGGTCTTTCCCGTATGTTAACAGCGTGAAGACCGTCGCCATCGCCGGCGCGGGCGGTTTCATCGGCCGCACGCTCATCGACAAAGCCCTGCGGGCTAAGTTCCACATCGTCGGGCTCAGTCGCAGCGCCCCGCCCGGCCACACCGACACCAGCGGCATTGAATGGCGCCGCTGCGACCTCTATTCCCTCCTCGATGCCGAAGCCGCGCTAGAGGGCGTGGACTACGCCGTGTATCTCGTGCACTCCATGCTGCCGAGCGCGCGGCTCATTCAGGGAAACTTCGCGGATACGGATCTGATCCTCGCCGACAATTTCGCCCGCGCGGCCCGCAAGAACAAACTGAAACACATCGTATATTTAGGCGGGATCATTCCGAACGAGGGCGAAGCCGAAGATGAAACGAAGTTAAGCGAACACCTGCGCTCGCGACTGGAAGTGGAACGCACGCTGGGCGGCCGCGGGACGCCCCTCACCGCGGTGCGCGCCGGTCTCGTGGTGGGTCCGGGCGGTTCCTCGTTTTCGATTCTGGAAAAACTGGTGCAACGCCTGCCCATGATGATCTGTCCGGCCTGGACGAACACGCGGTCCCAACCGGTGGCGCTGGAAGATGTGATCACCGCCATCGATTACTGCATCGGCCGCAAAGCGAGCTACGGCCGCAGCCTGGATGTCGCCGGCCCGGACGTCCTCACGTACCGCGAAATGATGGAGATTACCGCGAAGAGCATGGGACTCCGCCGGTTCTTGTTGACCGTGCCGTTCTTTTCACCGCGTCTTTCAAAACTCTGGGTCTCTTTGTTTTCCGGCGCTTCGATGAACCTGGTCTCACCGCTCATCGAAAGCCTGAAGCACGAGATGGTGGCGCGCCCCGATCCTTTAACCGAAAAGATGCCGCTGAAACGAATCGGTTTTCGCGAGGCCGTGCAGGAATCGGTGCACGCACCGCAAAACAATCCGTCGCCGTTTCGCATCAAACGTCTGCTTCAGAATCGTTATCGCGTTACCAAGTTCGTGCGTTCTATTCAACGCCTGCCACGTCCGGCCGGTCGCGACGCGCTCTGGATTGCCAGGGAGTACGGACGCTGGCTCCCGCGATTCCTCTGGCCTTTTTTGCGCGTAACGACGAACGACAACGGGGACTGTGCGTTTTTTATTCGCGGCCTGCCGTTTTCGTTGCTGGAGCTGGAACTCTCGTCGGAACGCAGCAGCCCGGACCGTCAGCTCTACTACATTACCGGCGGTATCCTGGCGGAACAAACCCGGCGCGGGCGTCTGGAATTTCGCATTGTGCCCGACGGCGAAAGCGTGCTTGCGGCCATCCACGACTTCGCTCCGGCTTTGCCGTGGTTCGTGTACAACTACACCCAGGCCCTGGTCCATCTTATGGTCATGCGCCACTTCGGCCGCCACCTGGATAAACTGGACCGGCTCGCGGCCGTTACCGTGAAGAAAAGAGAGTATGTCGTGAAACAGTGAAGGGTCTTTTTTGGCTACGGCTCGCGGGAGTTGTGGAGTTTCGTTTTGTTAAGAACGCTTACTTCGACCCGGACGCTGGTTGTGCGACTCAGCTACGATAGCGATTCTTGCGGCAAAGACGCCGGGGACTTATGCTTTCCGCTGATGCGGAAAGCCGGCGGTTCAGAACTCTCGCTGAAGCGAGAATTCTGCCGGTGCGCCTTACCACATTCCCCGGCATGACCTCCGTGCGTCAGCTGGAACCAGTTGTACCCGAAAAGGGCTTAATTTACGTTGGCCGCTACTTACATCACGATTCGGGGCGTGTTCGAACGAATCAAACGTTTCCGGTAGTTCAAGAGCCGCGGTTCGTTCACGTTGCCGTGAGAAACAGAAGGTATGTTGCACAATGTTGAAGGGGTTGATTTCGCTACGGCTCGCGGGAGTTGTGGAATTTCGTTTTGTTAAGAACACTGCGTTCGACCCGGACGTCGGTTTGCGAGTCAGCTACCGCAGCGTTTCTTACGGCGAAGACGCCGTTCCGGTGCGCGCCCCACATATCCCCGGCACAACCTCCGTGGTCGCCTGGAACCAGTTGTGACCATAAAAGTCTTAATCCAGATTGGCCTTAACTTACACCACGAGTCGGGGCGTGCTCGAACAAATAAAAACGTTTCCGGTAGCTCAAGAGCTGTGTCTCGCGACGTTTGCCGTGAGACACACAAGGTAAGTTCCGCAATGGTGAAGGGATTGATTTGGCTACGGCTCTTCGGAGTTGTGGAGTTTCGTTTTACAAAGAACGTTTGCTTCGACCCGGACGTCGGTTTGCGAGTCAGCTACCGCAGCGTTTCTTACGGCGAAGACGCCGTTCCGGTGCGCGCCCCACATATCCCCGGCACAACCTCCGTGGTCGCCTGGAACCAGTTGTGACCATAAAAGTCTTAATCCAGATTGGCCTTAACTTACACCACGAGTCGGGGCGTGCTCGAACAAATAAAAACGTTTCCGGTAGCTCAAGAGTCGCGGTTCGTAGCGGTTGCCGCGAGAAGCATGAAGTACATTGCGCAACCGTGAAAGGCCTTTTTTGGCTACAGCGAAGCGGGAGTTGTGGTATGTCGTTTTGCTAAGAACGCGGCATTCGACCCGGACGCTGGTTTGCGACTCAGCTACCGCCGGTGTCTCTTGCGGCGAAGACGCCGGGGACTTATGCTTTCCGCCGATGCGGAAAGCCGGCGGTTCAGAACTCTCGCTGAAGCGAGAATTCTGCCGGTCCGCCTTACCACATTCCCCGGCATGACCTCCGCCAGTGGGGAACCAACTGCCGCGGCCCCAACAAGCGGGGCCTTGCCGACACCGGACGTTGGTTTGCGACTCAGCTTCCCCCGATGAAACTCAGCGCGCGATCACTTCGCACCAGGCCTGGTGAAAGACGGCATCTTCCTGTCGCGCCCAACGTCGCAATGCATCGGCGGAGCGCTTTAAATCATCCGGACTCGCGCCGACCGTTTGGCCGTCCGCCGTTTCGATGCCCCGCGCCAGATAGTCGGCAATGTAGGGCGTACGCGCGTACGTTTCGTAACCGGCACCGGGACGAACATAAGCAAAACCCGCACGGCGGACGAGCACGTGCAGCGACTTGCCGCGGGACGTCGCGCCGCCGTTCGTATCCTGCATGTGCCGGTAGAGAGTGATCGCCCGCGCCGCACCGGCATCGAAGGGCGCCAGTAAAAAACCGTCCCAGTCCGGCAGACGCAAGGCCAACACGCCGCCCGGCCGCAGGACACGGCGCAGTTCCCGCAGCGCGGCCTCGGGATCCGCAAGATGTTCGAAGAGCGCGTGGGAAAAGATCGCGTCGAAGGCGTCGTCCGGAAAAGGCAGGGCATAGACCGATGCGCATTGGGCGACGGCGTTTGCGATACCGCGTGCTTCGAAATACGCCCGGGCCGCGGCGACCTGCGACGGTTCGAGGTCCACGGCCGTGAGTCTACCCGGCGCGCACCGCGGCGCAATCCCGGCACTGATCGTTCCCGGCCCGCAACCCGCGTCCAGCACGTCCATACCCGGCAGCACGTGCGGTAAAAAAAACGCGGCGCAGGTAAACGCCGTTCGTTCGCCCATGAAGGCCACGGCGTGCTCTCCGTGGCCGGGGGTGTAGTATTCAGGTACTTGACGCATAATAGCTTAATGATCATACTGTCTATTATCGCGCAAGCCCGACGCGTCGCACTGAATGCCCTATGAATCCCGTGTCCGATAATAGACGGGCGTCTAAAAAGAACGTCGAAGACCGCCGCATCGTACGCACGCGGAACTTGCTGCACGAGGCGTTGATGGATCTCCTCGACGAAACGGACTACGATCGCATCTCCGTCCGCGACATCGTGGAGCGCGCGGACGTGGCGCGACCCACGTTCTATCTGCACTTCCGGGACAAACACGAGCTCCTGTGGTCCTGCATGGAACACGAGTTCGATCGCCTGCGCGAACGCATGGGCCGGCTTTCCGGAGACAGCCTGCTCGTGGACGGTAAGCCCCTCACGTACATCCTCTTCGATCACGTGCAAAACAACGCGCCGTTCTACCGGACCATGATCAGCGAACGCGGGGCGGCGGAGTTCCTGGTCCGCTTCCTGAAGTACATGGCCCAGGCGTTTCACCAGAAACACGAGGCCCTGCGCAAACGCGCCACCCGCCGGGATCTGCCCCATGCCATGATGACGCATCATCTCGCCGGTTCGCTATTGGGGTTGATTCTCTGGTGGCTGGAGAACGATTGCCGGGAGCCCGCGGAAAACATGGCCCACGCCTTCACACGCCTGTGCGCCCCCGGGGTTCTGGGCGCCCTGGGCCTGGAAGATCTCCTGGGTGACGTGCCGCCCATCGCACAAACTTTTACCGAAGCAGAGTTAAAAGAATGAGTCTGATGTTCGAACGCCGGCGCTTCGCCTCGCTGGATTGCATCTATCTTCCGGGAGACCCGTCCGCCGAACAGCGGCGACTCATGGTCATGCTCCACGGCTACGGCGCCAACGCCGCCGATCTTGCCGGCCTGGCAAAAGAACTTCAGGGGCCGCCGGGTACACACTGGGTTTTTCCCGAAGGCATTTTGTTTCTCGGCGGGACTCGCGACATGCCGGCCCGGGCCTGGTGGCAAATCGATCACGAGGCGCTGGAGCGGGCCATGGCCACCGGAGCGTATCGCGAAATGCGTTCGTTCGTGGTACCCGGAGAACCGCGCGAGGCGATCCGCGAACTTCTTGAGGCCTGTCACGCGGAGTTCGGCGTCGACTTTTCCGAAACCGTACTCGGCGGCTTCAGCCAGGGCGCCATGCTCGCCACGGACGTGAGCCTGCGTTCCGAAACTTCGCCCCGGGCCCTGCTCGTTCTATCCGGAACGCTGCTCGACGCGGAACACTGGCGGTTGCTGAGTGCGAATCACGCGGGGCTTCGATATTTCATGAGTCACGGCCGGGCCGATCCGCTGCTCGACTTTCAGCGCGCGCAGGATCTTAAACACATTTTCGATGCGGCCGGCCTGAACGGAGAGTGGCATGCCTTCGAAGGTGAACACGAAATTCCGGCATCGCTGCTCGGCCCCCTGCAGGAATTCTTAAACGAGCGGCTGGCATGAACTCCTGGATTCTCTTAATATTCGGCGGCCTATTCTTAGTGACCCTGCTGCTTTTGCCCGTGGTGGTTCGGGAATGGTCTCCGAAGGCCGCGCCGAAGAAGCAGCGCCGTATCTCCGAACGTAGAAAATCGGGACCGACCAAAGCGGAAAAACCCGCCGCCCTTCCCCGGGCCGCCGGAGATCGGGTGGCACTGCCGGAGTTGCGCTTTGCCGTGAACTCTCCCCGCCTGGATCCGGAGTCCTCGGAACAACTGGCGCCCCTGGCCGGTTCGCTGAAAGAAGACCCGGCCATGCGCATTCGCATTGAAGGGCATACGGACGACTTCGGCTCGCCGGAGGCGAACCTGTGGCTCTCGGAGCGCCGGGCCGAGGCCGTGCGGGATATGCTCATCGAAGTATTTTCGATTGAAGCGCAGCGCATTACGGCCGTGGGTTTCGGGGCGACGCAGCCTGTACTGCCCAATACCAGCCCCGAGGCGCGCGCCCGGAATCGTCGGGTGGAAATCGTCCGCCTGGACGGTTAGGACTGCAAATACGGAGTAACTTACGATGGCGGAAAGCTTACAACTGTTCATTCACGGTGCATACACCGACGCGACGTCCGGGGAAACGTTTACGACGTACAACCCTGCCACGGGCGAGGCCCTGGCTTCCGTACAAATCGCCGCAGAAGCCGACGTCGATCGCGCCGTACAGTCTTCGAAAGAGGCCTTCGCGGACTGGTCCCGGCGCTCCGGCACGGAACGCGCACGCATCTTAATGCGTGTTGTGCAAATCTTACGAGAGCGCAACGACGACCTGGCGCGCATCGAGAGTCTCGATACCGGTAAGCCGCTGCGCGAATCCACGAGCGTCGACGTTGTGACCGGCGCCGACTGCATCGAGTATTTCGCCGGCCTGGCGCCCACGCTGCACGGCCATCATTTCGATCTGGGCCGGAGCTTTGCGTACACTCGCCGCGAGGCGCTGGGCGTATGCGGCGGCATCGGCGCCTGGAACTACCCGCTGCAAATCGCCTGCTGGAAGAGCGGGCCGGCCCTGGCCTGCGGCAACGCCATGGTCTACAAGCCGTCCGAACTCACCCCCCTCACGGCGCTCAAGCTCGCGGAGGTTTTCATGGAAGCCGGGGCACCGGCGGGACTGTTTAACGTCGTGCAGGGAGCGGCGACGACGGGCCAGGCGATCAGCCGGCATCCGGAAATCGCGAAGATCAGCTTCACCGGCGAGGTGGGCACAGGCAAGCAGGTCATGGCCGACGCCGCCCTGTCGAGCTTAAAGTACGTTACGATGGAGTTAGGCGGCAAGTCCCCGCTGATCATCTTCGAGGACGCCGACCTGGACAACGCCGTGCGGGCCTGCCTCACCGCGAACTTCTTTACCCAGGGCGAAATCTGCACGAACGGTACGCGCGTCTTCGTGCAATCTTCCGTGCGTGACGACTTCCTCGCCCGGATGAAAGCGCGCACCGAATCCCTGCGCCTGGGCGATCCCCTGGACCCGTCGACCCAGATCGGCGCACTCATCAATCGAGAACACACCGAGAAGGTGCTCGCATACATTGAAGCCGGGCGCAACGCCGGGGCGCGGCTCGTTGTCGGAGGCGGACAACCGCAACACACCGGCTCCGGCATCCGCAACGACTGTTTCGTGGAACCGACGATCTTCGCCGACTGCTCCGACGATATGCAAATCGTGCGCGAAGAGATCTTCGGTCCCGTTATGGCGGTGCTCGACTTCGAAAGCGAGGATGAGGTGATTCGCCGGGCGAATGCCACCCGCTACGGACTCGCCGCGGGCGTGTTTACAAAGGATTTGCAGCGCGGCCATCGCGTCGTGGCGGCCCTCGAAGCCGGAACGTGCTGGATCAACAACTACAACATCACGCCGGTGGAAATTCCCATCGGCGGCTACAAGGAGTCCGGCGTGGGTCGCGAAAACAGCCCGGCCGCCGTCGAACACTACACGCAACTCAAGAGCGTCTACGTGGAGATGGGCGACGTTGAAGATCCGTTCTAACAATGACCGACGCACCGGGGTGTTTCTACTAACATTCACGGCGTTGTTATTAACGACAAACCTGTACGCCGGGCCGAAGGCCGGACCGGGTTTCAAGGACTTCGAACGCGCCTATGCACTGGAACAAGAGAATCCCGCCGACGCCCTGAAGCTGTACAAACGTGCGCTGCGTCGCGGCCTCGCCCGGGACCTGCGCGAAACCGCCCGGTGGCGCATGTTCTATCTGTACCGCCGTGAGCAGGATTATCTGCCCGCCCTGCAATTGTTGCCGAAGATTGCAAAGGGCAAGGCCGGGCGGCAATTAACAAAAGACTTTCACGAAGAGGTGCGTCGCGCCTACGCCATCGATGCAGACAGCCTGGACGAGGTTCGCCGCGGTCTCGCGACCGTCTCCGTGCCGGAGGCGAAAGGCGAGTCTTACTATCTTCACCTGGAGAATGCGCTCCGAAAACATCCGGGCAATTTGAAGTTGCTGGATGCCCTGGTTGCGTATCTCGTCGCCCACGATCGTAGCGCCTTTGCCCTCCGACTTGTGAATGCCTTTCCGGGAACCGATGCCGCCCTGGCCGGCCGTCGCGCCGCCCTGCTCATCGACCTCGGGCGGCCGCGGGAAGCCCTCGCCCTGCTCGAAGAAAGTGAATCGCAGATCCGGCCCGCGTGTCTGCTCTGGCCCGTCCGCGAGCCGGAAGATCGCAAACATCTGGCCGTCGTACATTACCAGAAAGGCCGCGCGTACCGGGAACTGGACCGGGAGGACGCGGCCGTCGATGAATTCCTGGAAGCAGCGGAGTACGGCGAACGGGTGCGAAACATCGCCCTGGCGGCCTACGTCCTCTATCGCTCCGGTCGCGACGAGGATGCGCGGTCGGTATTGCGCCGGCTGAATGCAAGGGAACTGCGCTCTTCGTGCAACGCGGGTGCCCTGCACGGCATTTTGCGCTCCCGGCTCCCGAACGAAGCGGCGGCGGCCCGGCAGGAATTGCAGACCTATGTGATTCCAGAGATCCGTGCCGGAGCCTGCTCGGGCTATCTCGCCGGGGAAGTGCGTAAGGTTCTGCAAGAGAAACGCCGATAAAATCATTGACGATTCGTCGGCGTACTGCTTGCGTGTCTGCATAGAAGGAGCACCGCATGTTCCCCGCAACATCACATACTCACGGCCCGCGCTTCCGCGCATCCTCTCTCCGCACTCCCGGCGGCCTGAGCCTTCTGCTACTACCCCTCGCCTTCCTATCACTACTATAATTCACCGTAACAACGCGTGAATCCTTAACATTTTTCGGGCGTAAACTACGTCCGGCCGGTCTCTGCATACGCCGGCGCAATTTCACATACCCAGGAGTCTTATCATGAAAGCGCATCACAAATACCGTCCTTACCGTCCCGTCCAGCTCACCGACCGCACCTGGCCGGATCGTGGCATTCATCACGCCCCGCGCTGGTGCAGCGTGGATCTGCGCGACGGCAACCAGGCCCTGCCCGTCCCCATGAACCCGGACGAGAAACTGGAACTCTTTCGCACGCTCACGGCGATCGGCTTTGAGGAGATCGAGGCGGGTTTTCCCTCGGCCTCACAGATGGACTTCGAGTTTATTCGGCGTTTGTTCCAGGGGCGCGATGAAAACGATGCGCCGCTGTGTCCGGAGCACGTTACGATCCAGGTCATTTCCCAGGCGCGGGAGGCGTTGATTCGGCGCACCTTCGAGGCGTTGCCCGGTTGCCGACGGGCCATCTTTCATCTTTACAATTCGACGAATCCGGAGCAGCGACGACAGGTCTTTCGCCTGGATCGAGCGGGCATCGTCGACATTGCCGTGCGACATACGCGGCTCGTTCGCGAACTTGCACGGCAACTCTACGAAGAAGACGGTTCGCGGATCGTACTTCAGTACTCGCCGGAGTCATTCTCTTCCACGGAGCCGGACTTCGCCGTGGAGATCTGCGCTGCGGTGATGGAGACCTGGCAACCCACCGCGGAGGAGCCGATCATTCTGAATCTTCCGGCGACGGTGGAACGCAGCGGCCCGCACATCTTCGCCGACCAAATCGAGTACTTTCATCGCAACCTCCCCGATCGCGAGCGCGCGGTGATCAGCATTCATCCGCACAACGACCGCGGTTGCGCCGTGGCCGCGGCGGAGTTCGGCATCCAGGCCGGAGGCGAACGCATTGAAGGTACGCTTTTCGGCAACGGCGAACGCACCGGCAACGTCGATCTGGTAACGCTGGCGTTGAACCTGCACTCCCAGGGAGTGGATCCGCGCCTGGACTTTTCGAACATCGATGCCGTGCGCGAAACGTATGAGCGTTGCACCCGCATGCGCGTACACGAACGCCATCCCTACGCCGGGGACCTGGTCTATACGGCCTTCTCCGGTTCGCACCAGGACGCCATCCGCAAGGGCTTCACCTACCGCAAAGAACAGCTCACAGCGGCGGAACGTGCGGCGACCTGGGAGGTCCCGTACCTGCCCGTGGACCCGGCGGATGTCGGCCGTTCGTACGAGGCGGTGGTGCGCGTAAATTCTCAGTCCGGCAAGGGCGGCGCCGCTTTTCTGCTGGAACGCGATTACGGCTTAAGTTTACCTAAAATGATGTTACCGGTTTTCGGGCGAAACATCCAGGCCCGGGTAGACGCGGAAGAACGAGAACTCTCGGCCGCGGAAATCCATGCCGTCTTCGAAGAAGACTTTCTGGCGAAGGGAGGAAATGTGCGCATCCTGGAGATCGCCCAGGACGAGCGGAGTTGCTCCGTGCGTTTCACGCTGCAAGACTCCCGGACATACTCCGGCAGCGGGGCCGGTCCCATCGAGGCCTGCCGGGATGCTCTGCGAGACGTTCTTCCGGAGTTCGAAGTCGTCCACTACTCCGAAAGCGCCCGGGGCTCCGGCACCGCGGCGGAGGCCGTGGCGTATGTCGCCGTGCGTTTCGGAAACGAGGGCGAACTCCATTGGGGCGCCGGGATGGATCGCAGCATCACCACGGCGTCGCTGCGCGCGCTGTTCTCCGCGGTGCCGGTGATCTCTAAAGATACGCTGAGTGTTGGTTAGTATTTCATGGGCAGGCTGATGCTCTGACCGGCGTCCAGGTCGAGGGGGACGAGAATATCAAAACGCGTCCCCTGGCCCGGCATGGAGGTGATCTTAACGGTTCCCTCCATGTCGTCGACCCGGCGGCGGATGTTGTCCAGGCCGAAGCCGCGCAATTTGAGGCGTACCGCCTCCGGGGAAAAGCCGCGGCCGTCGTCTTCCAGCCTCAAGCTTACACGATCTCCCTGGTTCGCCAGGTGCAGACTCACCCGATCGGCGCCGGAGTGTTTGACGACGTTCGTGAAGAGTTCCTGCACGATGCGAAATAAATGCGTTTCCACCGTGCGTCCCGGCTTGGACTCGAGCTCGATCTCCAGGTCCACGTCGATGCCCTTCACGTCCAGGAAGTGTTTGGAGTACCAGCGGATCGCCGCTTCCAGGCCCAGATCGTTGAGCACCGAAGGATAGAGCCGCGTGTACAGATCGCGTAATTCTTTGCTGGCCCGATCGATGAGATCCAGTCCGGCGCTGAACCGTTCCTTCATCTGCTCCGGATTCTTTTCGTACGACGTGAAGTTCAACTTCGCGGCGAGGATCGTCTGGCCCACCCCGTCGTGTAATTCCCGGGCGACCACCTGGCGCTCCCGCTCCTGCAAATGCAGCAGGCGCGAGTGCAGGGCCGTAACTTTCTCTTCGAGTTTCTTAATGCGACTGATGTCTTTCAGAATCGCGCCGATCTGCGAACCGAAACGAAAGATGGTGTAACCGAACACCCGCTCGCCGGCCCGAAACTCGCAGTTCTCCACGACGGTGTGCTCCGATTCCTCGACGTTGGCCCGAAAGTCTTCTTCGTCCTTGCGGCTCATGGAGAGGACCTCGAATACGGAGCGGTCTTCGACGCGGTCCCTGGAAATCCCGAACTCCCGCTCGAAGGTACGATTCACGAATCGAATGTGATAGTCACCGTCCATGGTGAGGATCGGCGAGATGTTGGAGACGATGCTGTCGAAGTGCGCGTGAATGCGCCGGGCTTCCCGGGCGGCGCCGGAGATACCCGTGAGGTCCACGACGATGCACTGGACCTCGTCACCGTAGAGGGGCTGAATGTAATAACGAACGTAAACGCTGTCGTCGTTGGCGGTGACGCAACCGCCCTCGGAGACAATGGGACGATCCTCCGCGAAGGAGCGGTCGAGGTAATCCGTGAGGCCGCAGTCCCGAAACGGCGCAAACTCCATGAGCGAACGCCCGGCACAGGCTTCCGGGGACGGCAGGTCCAACAGGGCGACCAGCACGGGATTGATTTCGATGATGCTTCCCTCCCGGCGAGCCCGCAACAAACCGATGGGGACGGAAGAGAATAACGTCTGGTACAGCTTCTCTTCGGACACGTTTCAGGTTTAGTTCAAAAGACGAAAAAAATAAAGCAAATTTATCTCAAATGATCGATCACCCGGGTCAGTTCCGCGTTCAGCGCGGCCAGTGTAGGGGTGGGATTGTCCCGAAGGAAGAAATGGGCACCGGGAATCATGTGCAGTCGAAAATCCGCGGACGTGTGAATGCGCCAGGCCTGAAGCTCGGACCGAATCGCGCGCTCATCTTCATCCCCCCCGAAGACTACGAGGGGTACCGGCAGGGGCGGCTCCGACCGATACTCATGAGATTCAAATACGGTAAAATCCGCACGCAGCAACGGTACGAATATATCCAAAAGCTCACGATCTTCCAGCACGGCCCGGGGCGTACCGCCGTAGCTTTCCAGGCTTTTGATAAAATCCGGTTCCGCCAGCGTGTGCATAATCGGAAAACGCTCGGGTGTCTGTGGGGCCTTGCGCCCGGAAACAATCAGCAGTTCCGGGAGGCGGCGTCCTTCCCGGCGCAATCTGCGGGTAATCTCAAAGGAAATCAGGCCACCCATGCTGTGACCGAAAAGCACGAACGGTCCTCCGACGGCTTCCAGAACGGGCACAAACTCATCGATGATGCGGTTCAAATCAGGAATCGGCGATTCCTTGATCCGCGTCTGACGCCCGGGTAGTTCCACTGCCAGGACTTCTACTTCCGGAGGCATGCTGTCATGCCAGGATCGATAGAGAGTAGAGTTGCCGCCGGCAGGCGGAAAACAGAACAGGCGTACAAGCGCCTCAGGCCGTTCCTGATTACAAACAATCCACGGACTCTTCATCGGCGACAGCCTTACTGCCGCCGATGAGGTGTGCATCCGTTTTTACGCGGCAGCCTCGGATTTTGTCCGGCGATTGCCCGAACGTTTCCTCTTCCGCTGCTTGTCGGACTCGCGCAGTTTTTCCATAACGCCTTCACCGGGCTCCAGGGGGCGATACTGAGTTTCCGGACTCGGCATCGGCCCACGAAGCAGGCCGAAAGTATAACCCAGGATACGGAAAAACACGGAGGGACGGAAGAGTCCGACCGG
Organism: Leptonemataceae bacterium; assembly: GCA_965227295.1. GTDB lineage: Bacteria > Spirochaetota > Leptospiria > Leptospirales > Leptonemataceae > JANSYA01. The sequence goes on from OZ245742.1 coordinate 4,867,651, forward strand.
CGTGTGAATGAAATGCAGCACCCGGAAGAACTCATCGTAAACGGCGGAGTATTGGGCGGAGAGTTTGTGAACCGCACCGACATACCAGTGCAGGATTGGAAGATAGAAGGGACGCTTGCCCTCCGTCTCCTTATAGCGGAAATCTTCCGCGGTGGCCAGAACCCACGGGATCATCGAGACGGTCCACGAGGCCCGACGAAAAAAGCGTTTCGTAATATTCTTCAGGCCACGGTTCAAGGAACGATCCAATGCTCGCACGGCCATCGATCCCACACTCATGCCCTGACCGTAGATGGGGTTAAACGAGCAAAGTGCGTCCCCTACGGCGACAAAGCCGTTGGGCAGCCTGCACTTATCGTAACGCATACGCCTGGAGGCGGGCATTTTATATGAGGCAAATCCTGTGATAGGCTTCGCTTTTTTGATGGTTTCGTAGATATCCGGTCGGGCAAGGGACTTCGCGTGCTCAAGATAGCTTTCCTCGGTCATGGAAGCGTGCGCGCCGTGGTAGCCGGTCATGGTGACAATCCAACGCTTCCGTCCCTCGGGGCCCGGCTCGATGTGATAGATATAACCGAGGCGGCAATCCGGTGATTTCGGATAGATCATCATGGCCGCCCAGTCGCGCTCGGATTTCGCCGGCTGCTCGTACAGGCGGGTCGTATAACCGATGTCGATGCGTACGCGATCTTCTCCAGGATGTTGATAACCGAGATCCTCAAGCCAGCGCGGGAATTTGGAACCGCGACCGGAGGCATCGACCACGAGATCAGCATGCACTTGTTCTTCGCGCATGGGGTTGTGAGACCGAATCGTGACCCCGCTAATGTTCTTTCGCTGCGCATCAACAATCAAATTCATGACGTCGTGTTCGTAGAGAATGCGTACGTTCGCGCAATCCTGGTTCAGTCGCTTGCGAACCATCCACTCTACGAGCGGGCGGCTTTGGAGATAGAAGTACATATGGTTCGGCTTGCGTAACTTCCACACACCATGGTGATACCAGGCAAGATCCGCCGCCGTATCAGCCCGAACCGCGCCCGCAGCTTCCATTTCATCGAAAATTCCAGGGAAGTAATCCTGGACGATCTCCCGCCCTTTATCAAGCATAACATGGACATGCCAGCCTTGGGGAGCGCCCCGGCGGGGAAACGGCCCCTCCGGCGCATGGTCTCGCTCTACAACTATGACTTCGTCGAAGCGAGGCGAGAGGGCCCTGGCTGCCAGGAGGCCGATCATACTACCGCCAACAACGATGGCTCGATCTCCGAGGCGTTTACCGTTTTTATTCTGAATCATGTGTTACCTCCGCACCGTCACTTAAGCCGATTCAACTACAAACCGGCACTAAGCTATTATTATGACGATTTTTTAGTTAATAGTACCGAAAATAAAGAAAATAATTTCCTTTTTTCGACACTTAAGGCGGAAGTTAGTCGAGCCTCATACTCGCAGAGATCTGAAATAGTACGAAAGCACTAGAAGGTCACGAGCATCAATCCCCGACTTTTGCCAGGACACTTTTGACGGGGGCGGGAATCGGCGCCGGCTGATGAAATTCAACGCCGACCAGATAGGCGTCCTGCTTGCCGACGGTCCCCATGCTCTGCCAGGCAACCCGTGCCACAAAGTGCATCTTTTCCTCAAGGTCCTTGCCGAGGAGGACACCTTCGATGTCGGCCCCGATTTCCGTGTGAAGGACAGCGCCTTTACTTACGGGAACCACAGCACAAAGGCCGGTCTCGGAGATATCACCGAGCATGGCGAAGAATTCTTCACCGGCAATGTTTAAGTTCAGTTCCAGCTTGAACTTGTTCAGGGCGTTGGCATAAACGCGCGGGCTTCGCATGCGTAACATGGGGCACCTCCGGTCGCCATGGCGTCGGCCCCGACTTGAAAACGCCACAAAAAACTGGACTGGAATCCGGAATCCCATGATTCCGGATTCATGCGCGTAAATCCCGACCGCTCCGCCTACATCGTCTTGGACTCCGTAGATTCTACCAATCAGTATCTTATGCAGGCGGGGGTTCCCTCCGGGACCGTCTGTGTGGCGCGAACGCAGACCGCGGGCCGGGGACGACGGGGGAGACACTGGCATGCGCGCCCCGGAACGGCCGTTCTCTTCTCCACACTGCTGGTGCTGGAATCCGACGTGTACCGGAACCTCGGCCCTCGCGTCGTCTGGTTTCCGTTGCTGGCCGGTCTCGCGGTCCTAAGAGTCGCTGAGCGAATTCTTACGGAATCCACATCCGCACGCAAACCGGATCTCTGGTTGAAATGGCCGAACGACCTCTATGCTGTTCGCGACGGCGTTCCCGGCAAGGCTGCCGGCATTCTGGTGGAGTCTTCGATCGGAAAAACTGAGAGTATGCGAGTCGTGATCGGCGCGGGTATTAACTTCAGCGACGTTCCTGAGGACGTGCCGGATGCGACGGTGCCGCCGGCGGCTTTGCTTTCCGAAAGCAGGGCGGAACAGCAAGAACCTTTTGAAATCTTCGTACCGCTCTACATTGCCGAATTCAACGCGCGACTGAGCCAGCTCTCCGGCGACACAAAGGTACTCCCGGACTTTCTCCGGGAGATCCGCGCCAGGGATTACCTCCGGAATCGCCTGGTTCGCACTGGTGGAGAAACGTTTGCCGCACGCGGGATCTCCGACACCGGGCGGCTGATCCTGGAAAAAGACGGAGTGCGCACGGAAACGGATGACGCCCCGGATCTTGAGATCCTGCCGGACTAATAGATACTACGAGCCGGGATCGTCGGCACCAAAGGCCAGCTGATGTGAGTGTATGGCCTGCTCCATGCCTTTCACGACGGACGCCCGCAATTCTGTGACATCACTGATGCCGATGTCCAACAGACCGGATTCCTGCGCATCATGGTCGGCGCGGGACTTTCGATTGAAGTCTTCCATAAACTTCCGGTGATTCTCACGAGCGCCGTCCTCGTCCCCGTTTGCAAGAAGTTCACCATGCTTGCGACCTTCAAAAAGGTCGTATGCGGCCTGTCCGCCCATCACAGCAACCAGTGAGGAATTCAAGGCGACATACGCAATGCCCGGTCGCAGAAACTTACTGAACGCATGAATCTGCCGTCCGCCATAGTTCTGATGGAGGACCACAGACACCACAGGAACGCGCCCCAGGATATTTACATCCAGCGACTCGGCACCAATAGCCTGAATACGCAAACGCTCCTGCCGCGTCCCGGGTACGAAGCCCGGGGCATTCGAAAGCATCACCACCGGTAGCCCGCGGCGGTTCACCAGCTCCATGAACACACGGAACTTCTCGGTACCGGGTGCATCCGGGGCTCCTCCCATGATCTGCGGCTGATCCGCGAGTATCGCCACCACGCGACCGTCGAGTCGGCCGAGGCCGGTTACCAACGCCGGCCCCGCCGCAGGGTCATTCATCTCCCGGTACATTTCAATGAAACTGCCGTTGTCGCAAATCGCTTCGATCACCGAACCAACGATGTCGTAGGCTTGATTGACCTCGACCGGAATGTTCGCCGGACCGGCCGGTCCGACAGGAGACCGACTTCCCAGGGGAGAAAGCAGGGCAATCAGGTTCTGAGCGTAGTCAAAAGCTCCGGCAAAAGACGAGGCGATAAATGCGGCGTACTGCCTTACGGCCTGGAGCTGTTCTCGCGTTTCGTTACCGGAGCGAACATACACCAGTGCATCCGCAGATGCATTCAGCTCCACGCGATGCAAGCCGTCGGGATGCGTCAGAATATTAATGTGCACGCCGCGCGTATCGCGCAGAGTGTTCAGAAAATCCATGCGCGCTCTGAGCCCGGCACGATCCTCGAAGCGGTCCGGAGGGCCCATTTCCTGAAACCAACGGCGACCGAATATTAAGATTCGCGCCGACTTTGTACGAGCGGCGATCTTCAACAACTCCCGCGCCCTGATTGCCGTGGCACTGGAGCGCACACCAAAACGACTGCGAGTTCCCAGTAAGAGCGTTCGTCGGCCTCCCAGGCGGGCAAAACCCCCGACCACCGCGCCGGCAGCGAAGTACTCATCCTTAAGAGACCAGAAATCGCCATCATCAACGTTTTGCTGGAGAATGCGCTCGTTGACGACAGATCGGCCGCGCAGGGCCGTGCGGGTATAAACCTCATCCGATTCCGCGGCGCCTCCCTTGCGCTCGATTCGATCGCGTTCCCGTTCAGCACCGAACAGGCGGTGAATGCGCCGGACGATGGCGATTAAATGTATCTTGTCTCGTGCAATGAAATCCGCAATGCCGGTCCACTTGCCCATGATCTTCGCGCCGCCGATTTCGTAGTTCGTCAGATCTTCTCCCGTGACTGAGCGAATGACGTTGGAACCGGTGAGGACGCGATACGATTCCGGTGAGTCCAGCAGTACCTGCAAGGTAGCCTGACTTGATCCGTAGACATCCAGGCCGGCGGAAGAGCCGATCCCCACTGCTACGGTGAAAAGCGGAGGCCGGTCCTCTGCGATGAACTCCGGAAATTGAAATTGCCGGCCAATTTCCGCGAGCATGTTCCGCAACGTTTCGTCGGCATTGCGCTCGGTATAACGCGCGAAAGTCTCCGCGTCCACGTTCTCGGCCAACAGAGTATTCATCATGAATCCCTGCGCCGCGCGATTCAGGGAGATGACTCCTTCACGAATGTTCGCTCCGGCCCCGTCGTTCCAGACGTAAAGAGGTCGTCCCAGGCGATACGCGATGTAGGCCGCCGCAACGTATTTCAGTCCCTCAAGATTTCCGGTGGCGCCGCCGCGCACGCGACTGTCTTTCATAAAGAAGATTGCCGGCAGGCCATCGATCTGGCCTTCAAAGATTGAGGCGCCCACGACCAGCCTCTGCTTCGCGCCGGTCTCAGGATTCACGACCTGCTGGTCGTCAATCGAAGGGACCAGGATCTCCTGCACGGAATCCACATCGTCGAAGCACTCGCGAACCCAGAAATCAATGGGCCATTTGTCCCGGGCTAACATTCGCTCAACCCGTGGGTCCTCGGGCGCAGGTAACCCGGAGTAGGGATTGCGAAAATCCACATCCAGAAGATGAAAACGGATCGTCTCGCCGTCCCCATGAAAACCAATCATGCGTCGGGAGTAGGTCCCGCTGGCCCGGGCGTGTACATCCAGGTGCAGGATGCTCGCCTCAATCTGAGTAATTTTCAGGAAGGGAAAATGCTCCGTAAGCTCACGATTCAGCTCCCAGTAATCAAAATCGCCACCGAAGCCGCTGAAGTCGAAGCGGGAATCGCCGACGTGCGTTAGAATCTCGACGCGATGACCGTTTTCTCTGGGAATTTCCAGGGGTGGATTCTTGGCGATAAAGCGGGCCGCAAAGAGTACCTGCACCGCATCCATAATCGCTTTCCAGATCCGTCGGGCGAAGGGGGTTTCTGCGCCCTGCTCGGAAGCCGCGTCCACAGCCGCAAAGGAAACCAGGCGACGATCGTCCCCATTCGCCAGAACGTAGAGATAGACGGTCTCCAGAGGCGAATAGAGCCGGCGGACCCGAGAAGATTGCTTCAGAAATTTTAACTTACTCTCCAGTTCACTTTGTACCCAGGCCGGCGCTTCCGACGGGATCAACTCGCCCGTCTCGTCCGACTCCAGGGATTCACTGAATCCCGTAACGAGAGACATGACGTCTTCCACGTCGAATACGAGCAGAGGATGTAGTTTATCGAGTGCTTCTTTGTAGAGATCCGCGCCGGAGGTTTCATCGTCTTCCGCAAAGAGCTCCAGGGTCCGCATCTCCGCCACGTCATCCGGAATGCGATGTACCAGAGGACGCACATACTCCACGAGAGACTCGTCCAGCTCGGTCATCTCTTGCTGCATCAAGGCGGAAAGACATTCCCGGATTTCGGCGCCCTGCTCTCGGGATCGCGCGAGCATATGTACCAGGCACCGCGTAATGGCCCGCCGGGCTTTATCGTTTACATTCGCGAGATGTAGATAGAGATATGCGTGGGATAGAACAATGCGCTGGTCCTCCTGATCACGGACGTGCTTGCGATAATTATAGGCATCGAGGACCGGGGAGATTACGTCCTGGAAATTCTGCGAAGGCTTGTAATCTCCCAATCGCTTTTGCGCCATGAACAGTTGGAGTTCGGCACGGTACGAGATATCCGCCACGACAATCGGCGAGAACAGTCTACGCATTCGGGTATAGAACGAAAGGATCTGGATTGCCTGCTTTCGTAAGACAGAGCGCACCTCGTACTCATAGCGATCTTCGATGATGTTCTCCAGGATTTCCAGAAAGCCGTCCGGCAAAGACGATGTCGGGATGTAACCGCGAATAACGGAGTCCATGATCTTCAGGCAACGCGAAAGGTTTCGCTGCGGGTATTCCGCGAAGATGCTCTCGATGTCCTTTTGGTATAAGGTCTCAACGAGACTGGTTGCCCGACGTCGACGCCGGCCGACTGCAGGCTGTTCCGTGACCGCAACAGCGTCAAAATCCTCCTCATCCTCCGGGTCCACAATAGCGAGGACCTCGCCTTCGGAAATACTGCGGCCCAGAATCCTGCCGTCGGAAGTCTTTCCGAGTTGAAGCTTCGAAATGTCGCCGTTCTCCAGGAGATAGGTCAGGCGACCGTCGCGGCCGGCGTAGATTGTCGTCTCCATCTTCATGGCAGAAACTACAATGAGCGGATCGCCTTTCCGGACTTCCGTTCCCACTGCGAGTTCTCCACCGGATGCCGAGCCGGCGAATTTTACGAAAGTCGCCTGAAATGGTGCGCGCACCAGGTCGAGGTTGTCTTCATCTCCGTCACCACCCTCGGCGCGAATCTTCATGCGATAGTAGTGAATCTTGTCGTCACTGTCTTTGATGCGCAGAACGGTGTATGAGGGTTTATCATCGGTGCGAATGCGCAGTGAGCGGTTCCCGAAACGAACCAGGTATTCGTCCTCCGCATCCGCGATGCGTCCCAGACCGATGCGACCACTGTATTCGTCATTAATATAGACGAAGAAGTTACTCATGGAACGCTGAACGAAACGCACACGGTAGTGCGATGAACCGTATTCGACAAGAAAGACCTGTCGGACTTCTTCCTTGATGGGGAGTTGATCCGCCTGCTCCGGATCATGGCGCCGGGCTATTTCCCCTGCGCGCTCGCGGATACTACGCACGTATTCCGTAAAGGCCCCGAAACGCACGGCCATAATCCGACGCCGATCATAGTCGCCGGGGTCCGATTCCTGGCCGCTTTCCAGTTCCGGATAGTCGCCGAGCAGGCGATTCGTATAGTCCGGCTCGCGAAACGCATCGTGCCGGACGATTCTTAGCAATTGGGCAACGTTTGTTAATGTGCCCTTGATATAGAGTTCCTGCAAAGCGCGCTCCAGGCGCATTAAGGCCTGGGCCCGATCACTGCCCCGGACGATCACCTTGCCGATCATAGGATCGTAGTACGGTAGAACTCGATCCCCCTGTCGAAAACCGAAATCGCAACGCACGCCGTTAAACGTAGGGAGGTCTAACCGGACAATCTTGCCGGGGGCCGGGGCATATCCATTCTCCGGATCCTCGGCGTAGATACGGCATTCAATAGCATGATCGATCCGGTCGAATTGAAAGCGCCGCTCGCGGATAACTTCCACCGGTAGATCACATCCGCGCCCGTCGAAATAGCGCACCTGCCAGGAAGCCAGATCCACGCCCAGGGACTGGTCCGTTACGGCATATTCCACCTGAAGGCGAGTGTTCATTTCGAGGAAACCAAACTCCCCGGTGTCCGCGTCGTAGAGGAATTCCACGGTACCGGCTCCGCCACCCTCTGAATAACCGGAAATGTCCGCCATGTTCTCCGCGGCCTCGAGAAGAAGCCGGGAGCGATCGGGCTCCAGGAAGGAGTGTCCGCTTTCTTCTATGATCTTCTGGTTGCGGCGCTGCACGGCGCACTTACGGATTCCCACCGCGAGATTATTGAAAATCTGCACTTCGATGTGCACCGGCCGGGTGATCAGCTTTTCAAGATAATAGTCGTCGTTATCGTAGAGGTCGTTGCCGATGCGCTGGGCCGATTCCACCGCCGCCGTCAGCTCCGACTCCCGAAAGACCGGTTGCATGCCTTTGCCACCCCCGCCCTGGTCCAGCTTGATCAATACCGGATATCCAATGCGCGCCGCCTCCTGTGCGGCGTGCTCAAGATCCCGGATTTTTTCGCTGCCTTCAAAAACAGGAACGTTGTTCTGCTTCGCGAGCGCGCGCGCATCGAGCTTGTTGCCAACCTTGCGCATCACGGAGGCCGGCGGTCCCATGAACATGATATCTCGCTGAAATTCGCGGGAACACACTCCGAGAGCATCTACGAAATCGACATTCTCCGACAGAAAACCGTATCCGGGATAAACGGCATTCGCACCAGAGAGAACGGCGGCCGCCGCAATCGTGGGAATGTGGGTGTAGTTGTTGGCATCGCCGATGAGCACCGTCTCGTCGGCAAACTCGTACCAGGATTGGCCGATGTCGGGCTCCGTGACAACCGCCACGGAGGGAATCCCCTCTTCGTGCAATGCGAGAAAGAAGCGTTTCGCGATTTCGCCGCGGTTGGCGACCAGGACCTTGCTAAGCTTATGATCACGCCCACCGTCATCGTGACGGCGGCGCTCCCGCGTACGCCGGTTTAACTTTCTCAGAGCAGCAGTCGCATCTCGAACTTGCTTCAGCAAGGGCGCGTCGGCAATGGGCGCTTCGCTCTGGTAGTGACTCATAGACGGCTCGGCTCTTACAGTTTTTACGGTATTAGTCTTACCTACAAAACCATAAGAACTCGGGCTTTATACGCAGACTGACTCACCTCCCCTATTCCGATGCCGGAAGAGAGTCAACCTGTTTCGCCGACTTTTAGTGAATCTGAGTAGAAAATAGCAGGCTTAACTTAATTTAGCTCACTTCTTTTCCATCAGGAAAAGTGTTACGTCGTCATCCTGCCGCGACATGAATTTGAAGCATGCTTCGACAATCCGATCGCGAACCGTTTCGATTCCATGTTCCGCATTAGTTTCGATGACTTCAATGAGGCGCGGCGTATCGAACTGTTCGTTTGACTCATTCCGGCATTCAATGACGCCGTCGGTGTAGAGAATGATGAAGTCTCCAGGAGCCAGGTGAAACTGCGCCTTACTGATCATGCGCTCGTCCACCGTCGGCACGATGCCCATCCAGACGCCGTCAGATTGAATGACTTCCACCTTGCCCGTCGACTTACGCCAGACCAAAATATCCTCATGCTTGCCGACGTGTTCAAAATTGCCCTCGGCATCCGCTTTGAGCGCAGTGAACGTCATGTACAGATTCTGCTTGGTGCGGTTCGCCATATTCTCGTGCAGCGTCTTGTTCAGGGCGGAGAACAGCTGCAGGGTATCCGGCTCCGGCGATGAGTTCAGATACGCACTGAATCCCGTTTGCGCCATAAGCATGAGCAGACCGGAGTTCAGACCGTGCCCGGTCACGTCGCCAATGGCAATCCAGCGATGCCCGTCTAACCGATAGTAGTCGTAGTAGTCCCCCCCGACTTGCTCGGCCGGAGTCATGTGAGCCGCGATGTTGTAATCGTCGTCTTCGAGGGCGTTCGGCAAAATCGACATCTGCACATGCTTCGCCATTTCCATTTCTTTCTGGAGTTTCTGGCGTTCCGTTTCTTCCGCAACCAAACGAGAGTTTTCGAGGGAGATCGCCGCCTGAGAACCGAGAATTCCGAGAACCTCCAGACGATCCGGCGTGAATGCGCCGGTCGCCAGGTCGTTCTCCAGATACATAATGCCGACCAATCGTCCCTGTTTCGTGATCACGTGGGAAATCAGCGATTTGGTCTTCTTGGCCGCGATGTAATCATCGCGCGTGAACCGGCCTTCGACGGCGGCGTTCTCCAGCACCACGTCCTGCCCTGTCCGCAAGGAATACTGCATGACCGAAGTGGGCACGTTAGCATCTGAAAGCGGAATGGATTTGAGAATGGAGGGTTGCGCACTGGTATCCGTTGTATCCTCCGCCTCAAGAAACAGAGCTCCGTCCTTTTCAAGAAGCAGACAGGCTCGCTGAGCCCCGGCGTTCTCGATTACGTTTTTCATTAAGTTTGAGAGAAGATTCTCCAGCTTGATCTCCCCGGAAATTGCCTGAGTGGCCTTAACGACCGTTGACATATCGAGGCCGCCCCCGCCGCCCGTGGACGTGGCCGTGGCCGCCGTTGTCGTGGCCGAAATCGTGGTGGTATCTCCGGACGAACCGCCGCGCCCGACCGAGAACCGTGAGAGCCGCAGTTCAGGGTGTTTCTGCTCCAGGTCGCGAACCTTGGCAACGGCGCCCCAACGCGCCCAATGGCGGTGGGCCTCATGCAGATACATCGATGAAATACGATCTTTGCCCTGTTCAGCGAAACAACGGGCCGCCAGTTCGTTGCCGAGACACAGCATGATCGGGTATCCGGCCTCTTCCGCCTCCTGGATCGCCGTATCGTAGAGGCGGCCGGCCTTTTCCCACTTACGTTTGTACCGGGCTTCTTCCGCGAGAACGAGGCTGTAATGTACCTGAAAGTTCTCAGGCATATTCTTCGCGGCATGTCGGAGGAGGAATCGGTTGAGGCGATATGCAACGCCGACGAAGAAACCCGTCGATTTCTTCCGGCTCTGGGCGAGAACGGACAGCATGAAGTAGAAGCGCTCGGCCTGGTCCAGGAGCAATCCGAGAACTTCAAGTACGATCTTGAAGCTATCCTTTGCGTATTTAAGGGCTTCTTCATATTGCTCGAAGGTATAGGCTTCGATCATCTTAAAAGTGAAGAAGTATGTTCGTACGGCAAAGTTGCCGGGGGTCCGCATTTCCTTCTCGAACATCTCCTCCGAGTAATCGTACATATCGGGGACATCGTCCATGTTCATGCCCCGCAATTTGCGAATAAAACCGATCAGGAAATATTGATTTAACGTTACCTCGCGGTCTCGGAGGCGGTAGTGGTCATCGTAGAACCGCACGTTCTCTTCGTCGATCTCCGGGAGGGTCTTGTTGTAAAAGAGGATGCTCTGAGTGCGACTAAAGGCAACCGCGTAGTTCCGCCAGTGAAGGTTTCCCGTATCCCGAAAACACTGCCGCGCAATCTGCATGTGTTCTACGTGATTCATAACCGGTTTCGTCCAGTGGCCGGTGAAACCGTTCTCCGTGAAGTGCACGCGTCCCTTTACGTCTACGTCGGGATTCTTTTCGTTGAGATCCATGGCCAGTTGCATGAACTGTGCGGATGTCTTGTATTCTTTCGTAACACCGGCCTGAACCAGCGCAATCATGGCATACGCGAAGGCCGAGTACATGGAGTTACCGTACCTCAGACACAGGCGGGCCATGTAGACGCAGATGTACCCCATGGTATCCGGCTGCGCGATGTAGGCCGAAGGAACCATGTCGTATAGAATCTTACAGATGTTCAGGACGCGGGCGTTTTGAATTTCTTTCAGATTTTTCAGGGACGCCGCTTTTCGGAAACCAAGCCGCAAACGGAACAGCACATATTGAAGACCGACGTTGACTTTGCCGATTTTTTTCGGCAGACTTACACCGAGTTTGCGGAGCGCTTCGCGCGCACGATCCACACCGTCCTCGTGGCGGTTGAGCTGAAACAACACGGCCAGGTAGATTTGATAGAGGCGAACCCTTTCATCGTCTGTTTCGCATCGATCGAGGGCATAGAGAATATCTCTTTCGCTCTCTTCGAACATGGTGCAACTGAACTCAGCTGAAGCCCGGTCCGCATAAATGTTCCAGATGAGGTCATGATTCTCGTCCCAGGCCCGATCCGCATCAAGGTAAGTGCTGGCGATGTTAAGGTACTCGACCGTCGATTCGAAAGCGGACGACTTAGATGCCTTCGCCGCGGCTCTCCAGTTGTACTCAGCGAGTTGATTGCGTTCCGCCGGGTCCGTAACGTAGTCACGCCCTTCATTGTATTGATTTACGATGTCAAAGAGGCGGTCCTCGACGTGTTCGGCCGTAACGCTCTTCAGCAAGAGGTTACCGATCCGCAAATGGATTTGCTTGCGTTCCTGTTCGTCGATCAGCCCGTAGCTCGCCTGCTGGACCCGGTCGTGGGCGAAACGAAAACCCGGGTTCGTACCTTTCTGCAATTCGGCGTCGCCGGCCACCTCCGCTTTAATATCGCGAAAGGATTCATCCATGGGCAGGATCATCTCTTCCTCGATCGCGGGCCAGAGATCTTCCAGGGTATCATGCATGTTCTTTTCATGAATGACGGCGAGCGTACGCAAGTCGAACTTGTTGCCGATGCACGCCGCGAATTGCAGCACACCTTGCGCCTCGGGGCTGAGGCGCGTCAGTTTCTGGGTCATGAGTTCGACAACGTTGTCTTGAATACCGAGTTTGGAGATGTAGGCAACATCCCACGTCCAGCCCTGGTCATAGTCGAATCTCAAGTGACCGTTTTCGTAGAGGTCCTTTAAGAGTTCCGCGGTGAAGAACGCGTTCCCCTGCGTCTTGGAAAAAATAAGACCCGCCAGTTCCTGGCTTCGAGTCGAATCGGACTGAAGCGCGTCGCTGACCAACTGAGTCACGTCTTCCAGCGCCAGGTTGGATACCGCAATTTCGTGGGAGATGACATCGCTATCTTTGCGGAGCGATTCGACCATCGACATCAGCGGATGGGAGGCATCCACCTCATTGTCGCGATAGGCGCCGATAAACAGGAAGTGACTGTTATCTTCGTCGGCCACCAGGGCCTTTAGCAAGGCCAGGGAGGCGTTATCCGCCCACTGGAGGTCGTCGATAAAGAGGACGAGCGGATGCTCCGCCCGAGAGATTGCCCGCAAAAAACCCTGAAAGACGCGGATGAATCGGTTCTGAGATTCCTGAGGCCCCAGTTCCGGTACGGCGGGTTGCGAACCGATCACATGCTCCAGCCCGGGAATCAGCTCGACCAGGACCTGGCCGTTGTCACCGACTGCATCCAGGATCTTTTGTTTCCACTCATCCAGCCGATCCGCGCTCTCCGTCAGCAAAAGCTGGCAAAGGTCTTCGAAGGCCTGGGAAATTGCATAGTACGGAATACCCTTCTGTAACTGGTCGAATTTACCGGCGATGAAATTGCCGCGCTTTTCCGTAATGGGACGATGGACCTCGTTCACCAGAGCGGACTTCCCGACGCCGGAGAATCCTTTGACCAGGACCATCTCGCATCGTCCGGTCGCCGCGCGCTCGAATGCGCTCATCAGAGCGGTGAGCTGATTGTCCCGTCCGTAGAGCTTTTCCGGAACCTTGAAGGTGCCCGAAAAATCTTTGGTGCCGAGATCGAAAGTTTCGATCTCCCCATCCTTCAATCGTTCGAGACACTCGTCCAGGTCATTGCGCAGTCCGATGGCAGACTGATAACGATCCTCGGCATTCTTGGCCATAAGGCGAGTAACAATGTCGGACAGAATTCTTGGAACCTTGGGGTTCACCTCATGCACGGGCTCAGGTACCCGGGCGATGTGACAGTGCACGAGTTCCATGCTGTCCCGGGTCTCAAACGGAAGGCGTCCGGTCAGAATTTCGTAAAAGGTCACGCCCAGGGAGTACAGATCACTGCGCGAATCTACAATCCGGTTCATCCGCCCCGTTTGTTCCGGAGAAATATACGCCAGAGTCCCTTCCAGGGTTTCCGGGTTTCCCAGGTGCTGGTTCTTGAGGTTGATCCGAGTGGAGATACCGAAGTCGATGAACTTAACCGTGTTGGTATCCGGGTTTACCAGAATATTGGCCGGCTTGATGTCCTTGTGAATGATGCCTGCGCCGTGTATTGTCGCCAGATGCGAAGCGAGAATTCGGGCGATCTTAAGAAACGAACGTACCGCCAGGCGCCCGCGCCCGATCAATTCCTTCAAAGACATGCCGCCGAAATCTTCGAGGATGAGGGCAACACCGGAGGACGATTCTTGCAGCATCAGCGGTCGCACGGCCGCATCTTCTGCGAGGGCCTTGCCGAACTCAAACTCCTGCTGAAGCTTGGCCATCTCTCGTAAGCCTGGATCCCGATTTCGCGGGACCTTTACAATAACCTGCTCACCGGAGTCCAGGGTCGCACGATAGACCACCGTTGATTGCCCCTGATGTACGACATCTCCGAGGCTATATTCGAGTTTCTTTTCCGTCTGTTCGGCCATAGTCTTCCTGGTGTTGGTTCGATAGGATGCGGTACGCTGATATTTGCCGCCCTATCCACCGATCGTCAACTCCTTTCCACAAGAATCAGGAGAATTGATGAAATGATCGTGGGGCGGAGCGGATACCAGAGGCAGGGCAAAGGCGCCCGGTCTGAGGAATCGACCGGGCACCGCGGAAATAGGTGGGGAAGAATACCGGATCGGAGATTCCGGTCAATGGTCTTCGAGAAACTCTCCGATACAGGGAAGAATGCCCAGCGCCGTAAAAAACGTCTGGGTATCGAAATTATGCCAGTCCTCTTCTAAACGACCTTCGTCATCCATGCGCCAGACGCCGGTCCCGGTAAACAATACGCTTCGATTTGCCGGTTCAATCTGGAGAAACTTGCCGGTATGCGTCCCGCTAATCCAGTACTGCGCCGCGACTCGGTTTTCACCAACGCAGAGGGATTCATCGATCAACTCAATGGTGAGATCCGGGAATGCATCCCGGTAGATTTTCACGAGCTTGCGAATGCCCGCATGGCTCACAATGCCGGCAGCATATGGATCGTGCCGGACATAATTCGGCGAATACAGTTCCTCCAGCGCGTCCGGATTCTTGCCGCTCCATACATCGGCCAGGATTCTGCGTACTGTATTCACAAGTTCGGTGGATGTGTGACTCTGGGTGGTAATCATAATCAGGTATCTCCTGGGGCCGGCGGCTTCAGCCTTTGACTCCGGCCAGTATTCGCATGAGCTGATCACCAAGAATACGCATGAGGTATTCCCGGTGTGTCTGCATATAGAAGTGGTTGCCGGGGAACATCGTTAAATCGTATTCTTTGGTAGTTTGCTTCTTCCATTCCTCGATCTCTTCGATGATCACCAGCTTGTCCTGGACCGCACCGAATGTAGAAATCGGGATATCCAGGGGAGCCTCGTCGATGTATTCGTACGCCCGTAGTAGATCCAGGTCGGCATCCATTACCACGCGCGCGAGGGTCATGAGTCCGAGGTTTTCCAGAACCTCCGGCGGCGTACCCCCGAGTTCTACAAAAAAGTCGTCCACCATCCCTTCCGGAATATTGAAAATCACCGAGCGACGCTGCGGCCGCGGAATATGGGGCCCGATAAACGACGAGATGAACATGTGCTCCGGTAGCCTGGCGCCCTGCCGACGAAGTTGCCGGGTGAGTTCGAAACTGGTCAACCCGCCCATGCAGTGACCAAAGAACGCGTAGGGTCTATCCAGAAACGGTGCGACGTTTTGCCCGAGTGCCTGAATCATCGGGAAAAAATCCCGGTAGGGAGTTTCGTTCAGGCGATCCTCCCGGCCCGGAAGCTGGATCGCGCAAATCTCGACGTCCGCGGCCAGGGATTCGTGCCACGAGCGGTAGAGAGACCGTGCACCGCCGGCGTAGTGAAACGTGAAGAGTCGCATCTTCGCATTCGGCTTCTCTTCCGTTATGTGCACCCACGGATTGGCCTGTTGCGGTTTGGCCGCGGTCGTCGCGGCGGCGCCTCCGGCTGATGGACTCCGAGAAGCCGGTTGCCGGGCTGCCGGTCGTGCTCCATCGCCCTGCTGTGCAGGGCCACCGGAACGATTCTTAATTTTTGCGATTAGATCTTGTTTCTTACTCATTTTCCGCCTCGTCTTCCAGTAATTGACTCCGCACGATTTCCTTAAGGTCTTCCTGTGACATCTCTTCAAGCGCCATTAAGGCTTCATTCAACTCCAGGTCTTTCTCTTTCTGAGCCTTCTTTTGCAAGACAATTTTACCGAGTTCCGAAATAGAGGGCGCCAGATACACACTGCTGACCGGTAAGTCTATATCCATTTCTTCCGAAAGTCGCGCCGCCACAACGAAGGCAGTCAGAGAATCCCCCCCGAGGTCAAAAAAGTTGTTATAGATCCCGACCTCGCCGTACTCTCGCTGCAGGACATCGATCCACACAGTCTGAATTACGCCTTCGATGGAGGTTCGCGGACTGACAAAGCTCTGCTCGGTTTCAAAATACTTTTTGCCGTGCTCAGTCCCCTCGCTTTCCAGCGCTCCTGCACCGGATCCCGGAAAACGCAGCGCAGTCTCGTTGACCGAACCATCCGGCAATTCTGGAAGGGAGTCAAGGATTACAAAGTTCAATGGAATCAGAAAATACGGTAATCGACTCTGGAGAAAGGTGCGCAGTTGCGTAATCGAAAGCTGCTGGTGTTCCTTGAAATGCAGTGTAAACTCCTGTAGCAATTCGAGAGTTGCTTCGTCAGGTTCAAAGTTGAATCCCGTACGATTTGTGTCATCGCGCCAGGCAAGCCAGCACTCCAGCTTGAGGGGATCAATGATGCCGGGCAAAGACAGCAAGATCCGCATCCGCATATCTTTCTCCCAGGCGACCGGAGCATCCAGAATGCTAACCCCCGTCGTCGAAATCTCACCTGCGGTCATCTCAAACCGACGGCCATCTTCCATTTCCACGGTGCACCGCCGACGTATGGGAATACGCGGCATCTGGCTTTCGTGCGCCAGAGTGAACTGTTCCAGCTCCAGAAGATAGGCCAAACTCTTTTTCAGGAGGGAGGCCTCCACAGGCGAAGTCTGGAAACCCACTCCGGCCAGTCCGTCCTCAATCCAGCGGACTTCACCACCTACGCGAAACTCATCGAAGAAGCCGGGCAACAGAAGGGTAATCCTCAGATGCATGCCGACTTTCCAGTCCGCCGGCACGCCCTGTAGACGCAGGCCACCGGGAGAAACATCCTGAGTCACCAGGGTGATTCGCTGACTATCGCCGTACTCCACATGACAGTGGATGGTAGTGATCAATCGATCCACGATGCGATCCGAGACGATGTAAGCAACCAGTCCGTTGCCGGCCAGCTCCTGGTTCTGCGTCACGTATGCCTGGGTAATCGCAGGATGTTCTTCGATCGCCAGTTCCAGTTCACGCAGATTTATATCGCGGCCCTCGATTCCGGCCGTACGCTCTCGAGACCCCAGCAATTGAATCTCCCCGGAAGCATTGTAGCGGGCCAGCAGACCGGTTCGAAAGAGCCGTGCGTCCTTAGCTTTCGAAAAAGGACTCTTAACGAATCGTTCCCCGGTCATCTTTTTCTCGTTTCGATAGCCGGAAGCCAGACCGGGACCGCCGACGTAGAGCTCGCCGACAAACTCCAGGGCAGCAGGCTGCATCTGATCGTCGAGGATGTAGGCTTCCATGTCGTCGATGGGCCGTCCGATCGGAGGATAGTCCGGCCAGTCGAGAGAACGAAAATCCTTGAGGCGATAAGCGGCAAAGAGACCGGTCTCAAAGGTACCGAAACGATAGTTTACTTCGCAGTAGCCGAGCTTTTCCAACATCTCGACCAACTGCCTCGTAATCGAAATCCGGCTGCCGACCAGATGAACCTCTCGGAGGTACTGCGGAACCAGATCTTGCTCATGCGCGACCCGGGCAATGCCGCGAAGTACACCCTGATCGGCGAAAATCCGTTCAACGAAATGGTCCTTCAGAAACTTGACGAATTCCATATCCTGTCTGCTTTTCTGCGGCGCGATAACGACCGTCCCGCCGGTCGCCAGAGTGGCGAAGGCTTCATGAAACAGAACGGAAGAGCTGACCGAGTTGTGCAGCAACGTCCTGGCTCCGAGGGAGAGAGGAGAATTCCGAATGGTATACATCAGCGAGTGGACAAAGCTCGCGTGGTCCACCTCCACCCCGAGCGGTTTCACCTGATCGTGAGCACGGTAAAACAAAAAAGCGGTGGGATTGGCGGGGACCTTTACGGATTTCGCTGTCTTCGCCGCCTTCTTTTTGGCCGCTTTTTTCTTTGAAGCCTTCTTTTTCCCCCTGGCAGCCTCCGCCACAACGAACTGACCCGTGCGTAGTTCCAAAACCATACGCTGATTCGCAAAATCCTCCGGCCCGCGAATGTCTTGCTCGGCGAAGGTGATGAGCTTGAAAGGATCGGCATCGTGCATGAAGACACTCATGCGCGCCACGGAGTATTCGGGGTCCAGGGGCAGAACCGTGCCGCCGACTTTGAGAATTCCAAGTACGGCAGCCAGGAAGGCAAAGGAGCGATCACCGGCCACGGCGACGACAGCGCCGGCCGGAATACCCTGTTCCGTAAGATGATCCGCAACCTGTCCGGCTCGCTCGTCGAGATCCGCGTAGGTGAACTTCTGTTCCCCATCTACCGCGGCAATCGCCCCGGGCACCAGGCGGGCCATGTTCGCTACGAGTTCGTGAATCAGTACGCCCTTCGCCTCAAGGTCCGTCAACAGGCCGTGATGGGGAACCGCTTCGGGTGCCGCCTCCCGTTGACGAACGGCTTGCAACTCCTCGCTCACCGGCACGGCGTGCAGGTTCAAGCCATCGACCGAGGTCTTCGGTGCCTGCCCGGCGCTTTTCAGAATTTCGGCATAGGAAGCCGCGAAGTGTTCCATCGTCGTACGTGCATAGAGTTCCGTCTTGTACCGCAGATCGATACGCAGACCATCGTCGCCGCGTCGAATCATTACGACGATATCATCGAAGCCCGCAGTTCGATCGAGGTCGAGCACGTCTATATCCAGCCCGTCAGGAAGACTTCGGGATTCCTCTTCAAAGACAAAAGCAAACTGCACAAGCGGGGAACGCGAAGGATCACGCAGAGGATTCAATTCTCTGACGACCTGGAGGAACGGCACATTCGCGTGCGGTTCGATCCGTTGCAGGTCCTCTCGAATATTCTGCTGAAGGACGGAAATGCTCTGGTCGCCCGACACGCCGACTCGCAGGACAAACAGATTCGTGAGCGGACCAAGGGGTACATCGGGTTGTACGGGAGACATACGCCGATACACGCCGAGGGGTAGGTCCGTAAGACCGGTGACACGATGCAGGAGAGCAGCCGCGGCACTGACGATGACTGGAAGCTCGTCTTTCGGCGCGCTTCCGGAGAACGCTTCCACCGGAACATCAAAGCCTACGGTTTCCGTCCGGAAATTGCGCAGCGGTGGAATACTCCTGGCAGTGGGCAGCCTTACCGCAGGAAGATCGCCCTGTAGATACTCCTTCCAGAATCTCAGGTTGGCGTCGGTCACCGTCCGGGCGGCCGCATACTCCCGGTACGGTGTCGGATAAGCAGCCGCGCCTGAATCAGTACCGGCCAGTAAATCAAGCAGTTCCTGTCCGAAAGCCCGGATAGCCGTTTCATCAAGGATGACGGTATGAGCGGCAATCAACAAGATACTTCCGGATGCGAGTGGAAACAGGCGAACGCGCACCAACGGAGAACGACTCACGGTAAAACCTTCCTGCGCCCGCGCGATCAATGAATCGAGAATTTCTTCTTCGGATAGTTCTTCGGTATCTACGATTTCGAAATCCGGTGCGGCACCGGAATAGATACGTTGAACGGCAACACCGACTTTCGAGGCAACGGACGTCCGCAGGAATTCATAGCGTTTTGTTAATGTTTCAAGAGCTGAACTTACCTGGTTACCGCTGAGTTCGGCACCGACAATGTAGGCCACGTGCACGTTCGTAATGTTCGCCCCGGGAGCGACCCGGTCCATAAAGTACGCACTCTCCTGCTCCGGAGACAACGGAAACTCCTCGAAGGTAAAACCACCGGCAGCCTCGGGGATATCCAGATTCTTGAGAATGTAAATGGAAAGCTGAGCAATACTGGAGCCGTCGGTAATGCGTCCGGCCGACAGCTCATAGTCAAGGTCCCGACGCACCCGGCTTTGCAGTTCTACTCCCATGAGAGAATCGATGCCGATCTCTTTCAATGACCGTCCCGGTTCCAGGCGCGAAACGGGATAACGCATGATCTCTGCTACATTCTTCGCGATGTAGCCCTGCAGCATGGCTCCGCGTTGATCCTCCGGTGTTTTCGCCAGAACGGCCAGCGAGAAAGGCTGCCCGGAATCCAACTCCCGCGCCGAGGATTTCGCCGGTGCGACGCTGATCCGCGAAGCCAGGATATCTCGATACAACGGACTCGCCGCGGGCTCTTTCATCGTCGCCTGGAAACGATCCCAGTCGATCTTTATGGCGACGGGCACGGCTAACTGGTGGACAATAGATGCTTCGAGAACGGCCAGGCCGCGGCGCGAAGACAACGCATGGATGCCCCGGGACAGAAGATTCGCAATCATGCGACTTCCGGTGTCAGACTGCGCGGCAAAACCCGTGTCAGCCCAGGGACCCCAGACAATGCTCGTTGCCGGCAGCCCCAGAGAACGGCGATAGTGAGCCAGGGCATCCAGGAAAGCGTTACTGGCCGCGTAGTTGGCAAGTCCGTCCGCCAGCCCGGTGACCGCACCGGAGACGGAAGAGAACAGAACAAAAAAATCGAGTTCGGTATCGGCCAGACACTTATGGAGGACCCAGCCACCGTTCACCTTCGGACGAAGAACTTTATGCAGTGCGTCTGCATCGAGATCCATCACCGACCGCCCTTCCAGGACTCCCGCCGAATGAATCACGCCGCGCAGCGGAGGATGGTTGGCATTGTACTCCTTAAGAAAGTCGTTGAAGCTGTCCTCGTCGGCCGTATCCACGGCGGCGGTGACGATTTCGATCTTTTCGCCGCCCAGGGATTCGCCCAGGCTTTCGAGGTGGCGCAGTGCCTGAATGCGATCTTTGACCGATTCCCGGTGATCGCCGTCCCAATCTTCCCGGGGCGGCAGCGGCGTGCGTCCGAGGAGGACCAGGTGCCGGGCCCCCTTCTCGATCAACCAGCGGGCAACCAGCAACCCGATCCCGGTCAGTCCGCCGGTCACCAGATAACCGGCGTCCGCGCGAACCTCCGCCGATGCCGGCTCCAGTCCCGTAATCGCATGCAGGCGTGCCACGTAACGATCGCCGCCGCGCAGAGCCACATAGTCTTCGTCATCATCGCTTTGTAATTCGACAAAGAGCAACTCAGCGGCCTTCGCGGGATCGATCCCCGCTTCCAGATCGACGAGACCTCCCCAGATCAAGGAATGCTCCACCGCCACCGCCCGGGCAAATCCCCACACAGCCGATTCGATCAGGGATGAGGGTACTTCGTCGCCGATCCGCTGCGCGCCCTCGGTCACGAGGAAAACCCGAGGCCGGTGATCCGTCGGCACGGCATCCTGGGATTGGATGGCGTGAGTCGTACTCATGAGAACAAGATCATGCACGAGAGCGATCGTCTCCGGAGTGATGTCCTCAGGCGCCAGCGGGTCGAGGCCCCACAGATTGACCATCGTAAACGGCGTGTCCGGCTCTACCTGGATGAGATCGTCCCGGAGGCCGACGAAATCATCACGGCTGGCCGGGTTCAATTCGTACTGATCGCGATCGAGTTTCTGAAACTCTTCCCCCGGGAATACCAGGACGGCACGACCACCGGCTGCCTCTGCCAGCGTAGCCAGGGCCTTGCCGACCCCACGGCCGTCACACAGAATCAGCCAGTTCAGAATCGCCGCGCGATGCTCGCCTTCCCGGGCCTTCGACTGCCAGGTTGTTTCGTAGAGCCAATCTTTGATGCCCGGGCCGCGCTCTTCTTCCGCGCCCCCATCGTCAACAGGCAGTTGCAGATTGCGCCCCTCGGGCAGCAAACGCTCCCAACGAATATCGTAACCAGCGCAATGGATTCGCCCGAGGGCGGCGCGGGTCATGCGAAAATCGTCCACCTTGCGGCGCAGGGTCGGCACAGCGAGGCCGTCGAATCCGCCTTCCTGCAAGGTCTGCTCAATGGGCACGGTCAGTACGTTATGCGGCCCGATTTCGATAAAAAGATCCGACTCCTCCTCTGCCAGGGTCCGAATCGCCGGAGCAAAAGAAACAGCCTCGCGCATATTGCGCGGCCAGTAAGCGGCTCCAAAGTCGCCGGTAGCCGCAGCTTCGCCCGTCACCGTGGATACGATCGGCAGCAGGGGCTCGCTGACGGGCAGACCGCGCAGGGCTTCCTGTAACTCTTCTTTGAAAGATTCCATCTGCGGGCTGTGAAAGGCGTAGTTTACCGGGAGCATCATCTTGAACACTCCTTCGGGCAGACCGTCCACGACCGCCTGAACCGCTTCTTCTTCGCCGGAGAACACGACGGAGTTCGGGCTGTTGTGCGCGCCAACCGCGATGCGATCTTCCTTGCCGGCGATCCGCCGTCGGGCTTCCTCCAGAGGAATTCCCGCTGCCGCCATACGGCCGAGCCCCGTAGCCTTTTGCATGACGCGCGAACGATGGTAGATGACCCGCACCGCATCAGCCAGAGCCAGGACACCGGCAGCATGAGCGGCAGCAACCTCGCCGACACTGTGGCCGACCAGGGCATGCGGACGCACGCCGTAATGCGCCAGGGTTTCTACGAGGCCGACCTGCAGGGCGAAGATGGCCGGCTGCGCTACCTCTGTTTCGCTCAGGCGCGACTCTTCGGCCGGGCGACGCAGTTCGTCAATGATGGACCAGCCTGTATGTTCGCGCAAGAGGCGGTCGATCTCTTCTACTTTCGCGCGAAAGACCGGCTCTTGTTCCAGCAACGCCGTCCCCATGCCCGGCCACTGCGAACCCTGACCGGAGAAAGCGAAGACAACACGATGTTTGCCCGGTCGGACTTCGCCGCGGCTCACATACGGACTGGATGCTCCTTCCAGGGCTTCGGCAAGGTGCTCGCTGAGTTCATCGCCGGAATTACCAACGATGGTCATGCGAAACTGTTTCGGATCGCGCTTACGGGCGGCCGTGCAGCAGAGTTCCTCGAACGCGGCGGCATCGTTGCGGCCCTGCAACCACTGGCGATACAGTGCTGCCTGCTTGTTCAGAGCTTTTGCATCCGGGGCGCTGAGGGCCAGAATACGCGGCACATCGGACTTGCCGGTCTTTGCATTGGGATTGGCCACAGCCTCATCCCAGGTCATAGTGCGACCGGCGTCCTTCTTGCGTGCCGTAGATTTGCGTTCGACATTCTCGCCGACAACGGCATCACGAAAGTCCACGTCGATCCAGTACCGATCCCTCGTCCAGGCATGCAGGGGGAGATCCACGTGTCGGGCAAATCGGGGGAACAGGCCCGCCAGCTTTACAGGAGCGCCGGCTGCATGCAGCGCAGCAAGTGCATCCATCGCAGCCGCGGTGCAATGGGAACCAGCCAGGGAGAGGCCCACAGCCACGCCTGGCTGTTCCATTTTCGCGGCCTCTTCCGCGAGGACGGACTGATGGCCAGCGTCCGGCGATAGATCAATGAAGAGATCGTGGCCGTCTTCGACTGCCTGACGGACCGAGTCGGTGAGTTCCTCGCCAGAAAGCCTCAGCTCGGACGGAGAAATCTTACCCGCGAACGAAAAGACTCCGTCGTCGTCGCCGTGATCCCGAACGAACTGTAATGCATCGTCCGGAGATGTCCCGCTGAGCGCCAGGGCGGCCCCCGCTCCCGCGGCCCCCTGCCCCATCATCATCAGAGGTTGCACTCCGGCCTGCCGGAGCACAGCTCCCAATGCTGCCTGGAGTGCAGCCACGGCGTAACGATCCAGATCGGGGTCCCGATCCGCGGGTGCGTTAGTACAGTAATTTAGAAGAGACTTCGAGTTATTGTTCAACAACTGCTGGAGCGAGATGTCCCATGCTTCGAGGGTTTCTCGCAGCACCGGCAGGGCCGCGAGGTCTTCCTCCCGGATGCCCGGCATTCCATTCACCGTGCTCGACAGGACGAACGCGGCCTTGCGTTTCCGGCGGGGATTCACCTCACCGCTGTGGACGCCTGCTGCTTTGCCGTTCAGGAAGTCGTCGAGCAAATCGGCGAGGCCTTCTTTTGAAGTTCCGGCAATACATACGCGATGTAAATGCTGGTCTCGACGCAATGTCGCATTGTAGGCAATCTCGTAGAGATCGTGGTTGGTTTCGCGGAGAAAATCCCGATACCGACCGGCCATAATCCGAAGAGCCTCGGAGTTGTGCGCGGTTACCGGCAAGAAGACAACATCCTCGCGTCGGATGAAAGCATCGGGCACATCGTCGTCGTGCTCAGGTTCTTCCGGAGCATCCGAAACGATGATGTGCGCATTGGTACCGCCGAGGCCGAAGGAGCTTACTCCCGCGTAAC
This sequence comes from Leptonemataceae bacterium, assembly GCA_965227295.1. GTDB lineage: Bacteria > Spirochaetota > Leptospiria > Leptospirales > Leptonemataceae > JANSYA01. The sequence continues at coordinate 4,891,860 of OZ245742.1, forward strand.
GCGGCGTGTCGCTTTGCTTCCATTCCCGGGTCTCGGTCGGAATGATGTACTTCGATGTATCAAGGGTGATATGCGGATTAAGGTTCTCAAAGTGCAGGTTACGCGGAATCCGATTGTTTCGCAGGGAGAGCACGGTCTTCATGAAGCCGGCCACACCCGCCGCGGTTTCCAGGTGGCCGATGTTCGTTTTTACCGCGCCCAGGACGAGGGGCTTCTCGGCCGTACGTCCCTGACCGTAAACGGAGGTAATCGCATCCACCTCGATCGGATCGCCGAGTTCGGTTCCTGTTCCATGAGCCTCGACATAACCCACATCTGCCGGAGCAATGCCGGCGAAGCGAGACGCGCGGGTCAGCACGTCCTTTTGAGCCTGCATGTTGGGTTGGGTCAGGCCCACGCCGCGACCGTTTTGATTTACGGCGGATCCGAGAATCACGCCGAGCACTCGATCCCGGTCTGCCAGAGCGTCGGACAGACGCTTGAGCACGACGAGTCCGCAGCCTTCACCCCGCACGAATCCGTTCGCGCGGGAATCGAAGGTCATGCACCGGCCGTCGGGCGACAGAGCGCGGAGCCGTGAGATTCCCAGAGTCATCATCGGAGTGAGGTGCAGGTTCACTCCGCCGGCTACAGCCATATCGCATTCGCGAACCCGTAATGCCTGGCAACCGAAATGAATCGTCGCGAGGGATGATGCGCACGAGGAATTCACCCCGACACTCGGTCCCTTTAGATCAAAGGTAAACGATAGTCTGTTCGCGCCAAAGCCCGGAGCGTCGCCCGTGCTCGTGTAAGGATCAATTAAGTCAATGTTCGCATGCGTGAGCTGACCGTAATCCCTGGCGTAGACACCGACATAGACACCGGCTCGAACCCCCGCAATGCTCTCTCTCGTGTACCCGGCATTCTGAAAGGCTTCGTAGGCAACCTCGAGCACCAGGCGTTGCTGCGGATCGAGGTTGGTCGCCTCGCGCGGATTGATGCCGAAGAAACTCGCGTCGAACTGATCGACCTGATCCAGGAATCCGCCCCAGCGCGAGTAGATACGCCCGGGCGCGTTTTGATCGGGATCGAAGTAATCGTCGAGATCGTACCGGTCCTCCGGCACCTCACGAATGGCATCCACTCCGTCCTCAAGGAGTTTCCAGTAGTCGTCCGGCGACTCCACGCCGCCGGGCAAACGACACCCCATACCGACCACGGCGATGGGCTCCCGCTCCCGGGACTCCAGGTCTTCGATGCGCGCACGCATCTTCTGCATGGCGGCCAGGGCCCGCTTTACGGGAGATATCTCTTTTGACGATCCTTTGTTATCACTCATTCAGTACTTCTCAGTTCTCAAACATTTCGAGTTCTTTCTCGAGCAGGGCTTCCGCATCTTCATCGGAAAGAGAGTCCAGTTCGTTTTGATCCAGAACCTTCTCTGAGGAACCGGATGCGCGACGAGCCGCAACCGGTTCTTCCGTCGTTGGGGCCGTTACTTCGCCCGCCCCGTCGAGGGGAATGCCCATCTCCGATGCCAGGTGCGGCCCCATCAGCGCGATAGTAGGGTACGCCCAGGCCAGGGTGGCCGGCAGTGTAAGACCCGTAGCCGCCTGCAGGCGGTTACGCAATTCCAGCGCCATCAACGAATCCAGTCCGAAGGAACCCAGGGGTTGATTGACGTCGACGTCTTCGGGTGACAGGCGGAGCACCTGCGCCGTAATATTCTGCAGGTAACTCAAGATCAGCGTCACACGCTCTTTGCCGTCTTCTACGGCCATCAGCTCTTCCCGCAGGTTGACGCCTTCGCCTTCGCCGGCCACTGCTTCCGCCGTGATGTTTTCCTGCTTTGAGAGTTCGTCGTAAAGCGGAGTTTCCGCGGCACTCTTGTAGTTCTGAAACCACTTCTTCAGATTCAGCGGCATCACAACGGCGCGCGCTCGGTCGGCCTTCAGCAAGAAGTCGAGGGATTTCACCCCGGCCTTCAAAGAGAGCGGCGTGAGGCCACGGGCTTCCAGGCGATCGCCGCGCACGCCTTCGGCCGCGGCCAGGCCCACCTCCGCCCAGGTCCCCCAGTTCACACTGAGACCGGGACGTCCTTCCGAACGCATGCGGTTGGCGAGTGCGTCCATAAAGGCGTTCGAAGCCGCGTAGTTACCCTGACCGACGGTTCCGAGGATCGCTGAAGCCGAAGAAAACAGGACGAAAAAGTCGAGATTCACGTCCTTTGTCTTTTCGTATAACATCCAGGCGCCGCGGACTTTAGGAGCCATGACGCTCTCAAAGTGTTTTGCGGTCATTTGCAGGAGCGTGCTGTCATCGAGTATGCCGGCAGAGTGAATGATACCTTTCAATTCCGGCAGAGACTTCAGCTCGCCAAACATACGATCCACATCGTCCGCCTGCGCGATGTCGCCCTTCGCGATCGTAACCTTCGCGCCGAAGCTTTCGATTTCGGAAATCTGCTCGCGCACTTCGGGCTTCGGATCGCTCCGTCCCGTCAGAACGATGTGACCGCCGCCGCTTTCGGCGATCCAGCGGGCGAAGGTCAGGCCGAGGCCGCCCATCCCGCCGGTGATCAAATACGTGCCGTTCTTCTTGAGTTCATACGGTCCGCGCGCGCTCTCCTGCTGAACCTTGTGTTTTGAAACTCGAATGAGGCGAGCACACAGCCGCTCCCGCCCCCGCAGGGCCACGCGATTCTCCGAAGAACCGGAGAGGAGTTCCCCGGCGAGGATACGGGCCTCCTGGGCATCCGCGTTGCCGAGGTCCACGGCGCTGCAATGAAATTCTTCGTGTTCGTTGATGGCTACGGAAACGAGCCCCCAGACCGCCGCCTGCTCGGGATGAATCTTTTCATCCGATTTACCGGTCGCCTGGGCGTTGCGGGTCGCAACCCACAGTCGCGGCTGAAGACTGAAGCCGGCCTGCAGAAATGCCTGCATTACATAGACCACGCTCACGGTCGTCGCCGGTCGGGCGGCCTCAATCTCGGCCACGGTAGGCGCTTCGTAGGTGTGCGGCAGACTCCAGGCATGCAGCACGCCGACCGGGGGGCCATCCGGAAAGGCTTCAGCGACCAGCTTCGCGAAATCCTCGGGGTTGGCCGGGTTCACGGTGTAGCCGTCGCCGTTTTTCGCATAGCCGTCTCCGGCCGTTACCGTGACAACATCGGCACCGCGCTTCTCCATCTCCCCGCGTAAGACCGCATCAAACTCGTCTCCGTTTCCGAGGACCAGCCAGGTTCCCTTCACGGCCGCGGCCTTCTTCGGATCCTCCGCAAGTGTTACGGTTTCCCAGTCAAACTCGTAAACGATGTCGCCCAGTCTTTGTTCGGAACGCAGCAGGCCTTCCACCGGCGTACGCTTAAGGTTGAAGTCCTGCGCCTCCAACAGCACACGACCTTCATCGTTGAACATTACGAGATCGCCACCGAACAGTTCCTTGTTTTCCCTCGAACCGGTTTTCAGCTTGTAGTAACACCAGATGCCTTCCGACGGCGGAACCTCATAGAACCGCAGGTTGCCGGCACTGAACGGAACGTATAGAACGCCTTCCTCTTTGATCCATGGAACGCCACCCGGAATACCGTTACACCCGTGCTGGAAAAGCGAGTCCATGAGACCAGGATGAATTTGGTACACTTCGAGGTCCGGGATCGATTCAGGATTCTGAACCTTCAGTTTGCACAGTGCTTCGCCGTCCCGGCGCCACACATCATCGATCCATTCGAAGGACGGACCAAGTTCGTAGCGCGCGGCAAAGAACCAATCCTGGAACTCGCGGCCGGTCAATCGTTCACTGCATCGTTCTTTAATCGCGTCCAGATCGAGGCCGAAATCGGAGATGTGCTTACGTTCATCCGTATCTTCCAGACGGTAGGTGGCCATCGCATGATGAGTCCAGTCTCCCTCCGGCCCGTCTTCCTGCGAAATGCTGTAGATGTTCACGTTCCCGGCGTGGCTGCCTTCCGCTCCCGGCTCATAGATGAGATGGGTCATGCGGGTTTCGTCGAAACCAATGACATTCGCCTGCAAAAAGGAAATGTTGTTGAGCGTCACAGTGTCGCGCCCAAATCCTTCGCGAATTCCGCTCAACATAAAGGAGATATTGCAGGCTCCCGGAACAACGAGCGCGCCACCGATGATGTGATCTCGATACGCGGGCTTATCGGGAGTAAACGGTGATTCAAATTCGACCGTCTTCCGTACGGGTGACGATCTACGAAAACCGAGGAAGGGATGTTCGTCCGGCGCCAGAAAGTGCGCCGTCTGACTCTCGCTCTCATCGATCCAGTAGCTCTTTCGGTTCCACTGATACGTCGGCAGGATGTCCGTATAGTTCGCGCCGTTCGGATACATTTTGTGAAAGTCCACATCGTAACCGGCCGCCCATAGTCCACCGAACGTGCTCACGAGAAACGGAATGCGCTGGCCATCCGGAACGTCCCGACGCAAAGACGCGAGCACGGAGCCGCTGGCTTCCCGGGCCTGCATACACTGCTCCACGGATTGCGAGAGGGCGGGGTGCGGAGCAATTTCGACGAAGACATCGAAGTTTTCGTCCAGGAGTTGATTGATCGTCGTGGAAAAGAGTACCGGTTGGCGGATGTTCGTGGCCCAGTAGTCGGCTCCGAGCTTTGAGCCATCCGTGTATTTTCCGTATACGGTCGAATAAAACGGCGCGTCCCCTTCTTTCGGCTGAAGGCCCTGGAGCGAATCCCGGAACTCATCCTGGATGACCTCCATCTGCGGGCTGTGCGAGGCGAAGTCCACCGATTCCAGGACCTTGAAGAACACGTTATCCTTCTCGAACTTCGCGGTTACTTCTTTCAGAGCCGCGACATCGCCGGAAATCACGGTGTTGCCGGGACTATTATTGGCGGCGACACTGAGCTTCGTTTCGTATCCGCGCAGATACTGCTCGGTCTTCTCCAGGGAGAGATCCACGAAGGCCATCTTGCCTTTGCCGCCGGTAAGTCCCTGAATCAAACGCCCGCGGTGATAGATGACCCGCATCGTATCTTCGATGCTGAGCGCTCCGGCCACACATGCCGCAGAGACTTCCCCCATGCTGTGACCGACTACCGCATCGGGCACGATTCCCCGGGACCGCCAGACCGCGGCCAGGGCGATCTGCACGGCACACAGTCCAGGCTGTGTATATTCGGTTCGGTCCATGTTCGCGCTGCCTTCGCGCAGTTCTTTCAGGATGGACCAGCCGGCAATTTTCTGTAATGCGACGTCGCACTGCTCCAGGGTTTCTCGAAAGACTGGTTCTTTGTCCCAGAGTTCTTGCGGCAGCGGCCAGAACTTCGGCCCCTGACCGGAACAGAAGAAGACCAGCTTTCGTTTTCCGGAAGCGCCCGGAACAATCTTGTGCACCGCCATTCCGAAGCGTTCTTCGTCGGCCGCATAAGCCTCGAGTTTTTCGGCCAACTCCTGTCCGGAGAAACCGGCCACAGCCAGGCGGATATCGTGGTACGAGCGATGCAAACTCGCCGAGTAGCAGATGTCGCGCAGTACGGCCGGATCCGAACTCTCGCGCACGAGCGTAGCATATTTCTTCGCGAGGCGTTGCAGCGATTCTTTGCTGCGCGCGGAGATCGGCAGAAGATAGCAGTACTCCGCTCCCGGCGCGGGAATGGCCTTTTGAACGACCGGCGGAGCTTCTTCTACAATTACATGGCTATTGGTACCGCTGATACCGAAAGAGCTGATCGCTGCGCGACGGATCCCGTCCTGGCTTTGCGGCTCCCACGGAGTGAGTTGCGTAAGAACCGTGGCCTTAATGTTATCCAGCTCGATGTGCGGGTTCGGCTTCTGAAAATGCAGGTTTGCCGGAATCTTCTGATTACGCATGGCCAGGACGGCCTTCATGAGACCGGCGATGCCGGCGGCCGCTTCGAGGTGCCCCATATTGGTTTTAACGGAACCAAGGACGAACGGCTTCTGCCGCTGCTTGCCGTAGACGGCGCCGAGGGCATTCGCTTCAATAGGATCGCCCAGCGGAGTACCGGTGCCATGGCATTCTACATAACTCACATCCTGCGAATCGAGATCAGCAAACTCCAGCGCTTCCCGAATGAGCCGCTGCTGGGAAACCCCGTTCGGCACCGTCAGTCCACTCGCCGGCCCATCATGATTCACGGAAGAACCGCGAATCACAGCGAGCACACGATCGCCGTCGCGCTCGGCATCGCTCAGTCGCTTGAGGGCGATCATGCCGGCGCCTTCGCCGCGGACATATCCGTTGGCAGAAGCATCAAAGGTGGCGCATCGGCCGTCGGGTGAAAGAGCATGGGCCCGGGTCAGGAACATGTGCATGGACGGTGCCAGCATCAGGTGAGCACCGCCCGCCAGGGCAAGATTGCATTCGCCGAGGCGCAGGCTCTGACACGCCACGTGGACTGCTGTCAGCGAAGAGGCACAACCGACATCGATGGAGTAGTTCGGGCCCTGCAAACCGAGGACGTAAGAGATACGACCGCCCGCAACACAGAAGAGGTTACCGGTTCCCGTATAGGTATCTATGTTCGTGTAGCGCTGAGGGTTCATGGCCCGAAGCTTGTAGTCGTCAATCCCGATACCCACGACAACGCCGGTCTTACTGTTTACGAGTTCCTCGGTGCGAATGCCCGCGTGTTCCAGGGCCTCCCATGCAACTTCCAAAAGGACGCGCTGCTGCGGATCCATGGTATCGGCTTCCCGGGGCGAAATGCCGAAGAACTGCGCGTCGAATTGATCCACCGGCTCTTCCAGGAAACCACCGACTCTTGTGTGAATCTTCCCGGCTCGATCTTGATCCTGATCAAAAAATTCGTCCGCGTCCCAGCGCTGCGTCGGAACATCGCGGATGGCGTTACGCCCTTCACTCAGAAGATCCCAATAGCTTTCCGGATCGTTGGCCCCACCGGGATACCGCAGCCCCATACCGATGATCGCGATCGGCTCGCGCATGCGGTACTCGTAACTCTCGAGTTCCGAACGCATGTGCTGAATTGCCGCGAGGGCTTGTTTAACGGCTGAATTTGAATTTGCACTCATTGGGATTTCCTTTGTCCAAAAATTTTCAGTTCTGCTTGCAATAGTTGTTCGGCTTCATCGTCGGAGATAGAATCCAGTTGATCGGCGGAAAGCACGCCGGGTTTCCCGTTTTCGCTCCCGCCCGAACTGCCATTCGAATTCACTTCCGCCGACGGCGCCGCGGGTTTAACATCTGAAGTTTGTACATTAACGTCCGAGGCCTTCGATTCCGGACGAGGGGGCGCGGTATTCGGAGCCGGTGCGGCAACCGGATTCGCGACGCTTTTCGCCTGCGGCCGCGCCGGTCGCCGGCGTTGTCCCGACTGCCGCGCCTTAAAGATATCAAGTTCGGCGAGGAGCATGGACTCGGCGTCTTCCTCGGACAGGGCGTCCACGTCTTCTCCGCGCAGAACCTCCGCCGCCGGGGAGGCCGGCAACGCGGGCGCAGCCACCAGGGCCGGGGCCTCCTCCGGGTCGGATGCGGCGCCTTCTGACTCGGGGCCGGGCAAGGTGAGCGCCTGTTCCAGGAGAAAGGTCGTCAGGGTATTCAGGTTGGGATAGTCGAAGGCCAGGGTCGACGGCAACGTCGTATCGAGTCCCTGCTGCAGGCGATTGCGAAACTCCACGGTCATCAGGGAGTCCATGCCGACGTCTTTAAAGCCCTTAGACGGATCCACGGGCTGATTGGGCTTCATGCCGAGAATCTGCCGCACTTGATCACGCAGATAACCGAGCAAGACTTCTTCGCGACGGTTGACGGGAGTGGACGCCAGGCTGTCCAAAATGCCCGCCGTAGACCCGGCGCCGCCCGCACCGGACTCCCCGCCGATTTCCGAAATTAGTTCGGAGAGATAGCCGGGAACGATACCGCCAGGAAGCATCTGCGCGAAGGTATCCCACTGCACGTGAATGACGCCGGCTTCCGCGGCCCCCGAATGGAGCAGATGCTCAAAGGCCTGCCAGCCGAGTTCGGGCGGCATAAAGCTCGTCCCTGTACGACGCAGGCGCGTACCTTCCTCGCTCGCAGCCAGATCGGCCACCATACCAATTTGCGCCCACGGTCCCCAATGAATACTGAGGCCCGGCAGTCCCATGCTACGGCGTTGATGAGCCAGCGCGTCCATAAAGGCATTGGCCGCGCTGTAGTTACTCTGAGCGGGAAGCCCGAGCAACGAAGCGATCGAAGAAAAGAAGACGAAGAAATCCAGTGACCGCCCCACGGTCATCTCGTGAAGTGCCTGTGAACCCGCGACCTTCGCCTGCATCACTTTTGCGTAGCGCTCCCAGGTTTGATCGCGAAAGAGACCGTCGTCGATGACACCGGCAGCATGAACAATGCCGCGCAGGGCCGGCATGCCGGCATCCATGCTCGCGAGAATCTTGCGAACGTCTTCCGTCTGCGATACATCACCGCGCAGAACCTGAACGCGTGCGCCCGTTTCTTCTTCGATCGCACGGATCTTTTCTTTTACTTCTTCCCGGGGTTCCCGGCGCCCGGTGAGTACGATATTGCCCGCGCCTGACGAGGCCAGGCGTCGCGCAAAGAACAGACCCAGATCTCCGAGACCGCCGGTGATCAGGTAGGTTCCGTCCTCGCGGAAGCCCTCGAAGGTCTGAGCTGCAACCCTGGCTTGCTCATGGGAGACCACCAGCTTGCCGATGTGTTTGCCCCGGGCCATCTGGCGGAACGCATCGCGGACATGGGCGAAATCAAATTGCGTGAGCGGTTCTGTCGCAAGGTTGCCGTTTTCAAATTCCTCGCTCAAATGCAAGAGCATGGACTGAATCAGATCCGGTGTTTTGTGCGCAACGTCCATGAGATCGATGACGAAGTACGAGACGCCCTTCTTGATGGCGGCGACGTCCTTGGCACTGAAAATATCCTTCTTGCCGATCTCCAAAAAGCGGCCGTTCTTGCGCAGAATTTCGATACCTTTTGGAATGAACTCGCCGGATAGCGAATTGAGGACGATGTCGATTCCTTCGCCGTTAGTGAGTTCCATGATCCGGGTCGCGAAGTCCGTGGAGCGAGAGTCAAAGATGCAGTCGGGCTCGACACCTATGGATTCGAGGTACTGACGTTTTTCGTCCGTACTGACCGTCGCGAAGATCTTCGCACCTTCCATGCGCGCCACCTGGATCGCGGCCAGGCCGACCCCACCGGCCGCCGAATGAATCAAAATCCGATCGTCACCGGAAATTCGTGCCAGGTGATTTAGCGCGTAGTAACAAGTCAGAAAGACCAGCGGTACACCGGCGGCCGCTTCCAAATTCAACGTAGACGGTTTCCGGATGACCAGGTCCGCGGGAGTAACGACATAGGATGCGAAGCCCGGCTCCACACAGAGTCCCATCACCTGGTCGCCGACGCTCAGATCGATTACGTTCTCACCGACACTCGCAATACGACCGGCACACTCAATCCCGAACGGTACGGGTCCTTCCGGATACATGTCCAGGGCGGAGAGCACGTCCCGGAAATTAAGTCCGGTGTATGCAACTTCGATCTCGACCTCGTCCGGTCCCGGCATTCGTCGCTGGAGCGGATGAACCGTAAGATTGTCTATCAATCCCCGACCGGTGGTTTCCAGAACGACCGGTTCCCGCGTCGCAGATGTCCGGCCGCCACTATCGCGCGCGACGGCTTTGCGATCCAGGCGTTGCACGTAACGGAGCCCTCCGCGGTACCCAACCTGGGAATCGCCTCCGGATGAGATCAGTTCTTCGAGAATGAGCCGGGCTCCGGCGACCGGCTCTTCGCGCGGGTCCAGGTCAAGACGCAGGGGGCGCCACTGCGGAAACTCCGATGCAATGACCGAGCCCATGCCCCAGAGTGTCGCGGCATGATAGTCCGGAACGGCTTCGGTGTGTACCGGCTGGGCGCCCCGGGTAACAATCATCAGACGAGCGTCTACGTCATACTCTGCCATGTTCTGCACGAGAGTGATGAGATCCTTACACAACGCTTCCTGGCGCGCCAGGTCCGTACTTTCGTCGCGTTCCGATAGGCCGCGTAAATATACAATACCGAAGGAGCCGCCGCGCGCGAGGTATGTTCGTGCAAGATCGATGGAACTGATCATTTGTATTTCGGTTCCGTCTTGCCCCAGCACACCGGCTACGGCTTCATCCACCGCAGATGTCCCGGAACCGATGACGAGATAACCGTCGTAGGTCCCGGTCTGATGCTCGGGCCGTAGCGAAGCTTCCACCCACTTCGGTTCGTAGAGCCAGTCCCGAATGCCCTTCGGCGAAACGAGCATAAGATCCGGATGGCTCATGGCACGGAAGCGGAGATGACTCATTTCAATCAACACGGTACCATCGGCCCCATAGAATCGGAGCGAGCCGTTCAGGTTCTGCCCGGTGGAGGCGTCCAGGCGGGCCTCAAGCCACGCCACGGAAGCTTTTTGCCAGCGACTGACCAGGCGTATGCGATCAATGCTGCACGGTGTGTAGAGATGACCGGGAGCGGCATCTTCCCGGAACAGTGCCTGGAACAGAGCAAAGCCGAACGAGAACACCGTGGCGTCCGGCAAAGCCCCCGGTTCGAGTGAGGCGATGGCCTCCGCGTCTTTGGTGCGGATCTCTGTGACGGCAGCACGCATGCCTTCTTCGAAATGAACACCCGCGTCGGCCAGAGTATCGTAAAAATCGTTCGGCGCTATGGATTGCGAAAAGCCGCGAAACTTCGGTGCGATGTCTTCATCACGAACAGTTCCGGGAATCTCCAGCGATACCTTTCCATATAAATGGCGACGCCATTCGCCCCCGTCTTCACTTTCGATACGATCATATGCCCGAAAATCGTTCGCGGACAGCAGTAATTGAATCTCCACGGCTTCATCATCAAACAAGCCGACAGGCCGTTCGATCTGTAGATCCCGCAGAACCAGGGTCTTGTTGCTATCCTGTACGGTGCGCAGGTGCTCATCCACTGCCAGTAGTGTCGCTTCCAGCGAGTCACCGGGCGTCAGCGTCATGATTTCAAAGAGGCTGTGTCCGAAGAGCGGAGCCGTATCGTTTTCTCGCAGCAGCAACGCCTGTACAATCGGTTCAGCGGCGGCAATTCTGCTTTGCAATAAGGGATGCGGCGTATTGCTGAGCGCCCGACCTTCGGCCGCGCCGCGCTTCGGCGGATCAATCCAGTAGCGCTCGCGTTGCCAGGCGTAGGCCGGGAGTCGCTGCGCGCGACCGCGACCGTCGAAGTAACGTTCCCAATCAATCGTGTAACCGAGAGTGAAAAGTTTGCCCAGGTTCCCGAGCAAATGCAGATGCTCCGGTTGTTTGCGATTCAGCGAAGCCACCGTGTGACCCCGGGCCTCGGCGCGTTCCAGGCATTCGTTCACGTAACCGGAGAGCACCGGATGCGGGCCGATCTCAAGAAAGAGATCGTAGCCGGCGTCGATCAACACGTCGACGGCGGTGACGAAGAGTACCGAGCCGCGAATGTTCTGCCCCCAGTATTCGGCACCGTAATCTTCGTCGCCGGCAAGTTTACCGGTGACCGTAGAAACGATGGGCGTCTCCGGGGCCCGGGCCTGCAGTCCGAGCTTCTTCATCTCGGCGCTCATCTTCTCTTTGAACGGTTCCATCTGCGGACTGTGGAAGGCGTAGTTGTTCGGCAGCATCTTCTGGTAGATGCCGTCCTGTTCGATCTTCGCCAGGATCTCTTCCAGCGCCGCGGTTTCTCCGGAGAGCACGCTGGAGCCCGGCGAGTTCGCGACGCCGATTTCCACACGGCCCTCGTATCCTGCTAAGTATTTCTCACAAGCTTCTAACGTAAGTTGCACCGCGGCCATCTTACCGAGGCCGGTGGCCTCCTGCATGAGCCGCCCGCGATGATAGATGACCGTGACCGCATCTTCCAGACTCAGTTTGCCGGAGACGTGGGCGGCGGCCACTTCTCCGACGCTGTGCCCGGTGATGGCATCCGGCAGAACACCCCAGGACTTCCAGAGTTCGGCCAGGCCCACCTGTAAGGCGAAGATCGCGGGCTGGGCGATTTCGGTGTCCATGATGCGCGAGGCGCCTTCGTCTTTGTTCAGTTCGTCCAGGAGCGACCAGGTATCGTGGCCGGCCTTCTTTTGTGCCTGCTGCAAGAGCGCGTCGATCTCTTCGATCTTATTGCGATAGATCGGCTCACGTTCGAAGAGTTCCCGGCCCATGGCGTACCACTGCGGACCCTGACCGGAAAACACAAAGGCCACTCGCGGACGACCATCGTGGAGGCGCAGCGGATTCAGCGATGAATCCCGGCGCAGGCGATCGAGGTCCACCTCCACGCCGCCGGAGGCCAGCTTCGACAGGGCGCGTTCGAGGGCAGCGGCCTCATCACTTTCGGAACGCAAAGTGCTCGCCGCGACGCCTTTGGCCTGGTGTTCACTCAGACACTCTTCAATAGAACGTTCCACGATGGCGTGGGGCGAGACTTCCAGAAAAGCATCCACGTGATCGTCGACGATGGCATCCACCGCACTCTTAAACAGGACCGGCTCGCGGATGTTGTCCCACCAGTAACCGGCATCCAGGCGATGGCCGTCATAGGCCATGCCCAACGTCGCCGAATAAAACGGAATCGCCGCGGACTGGAGCGAGAGATCCTTCAGTTGCTCAAGCAAACGATCCTTCAGCGGGTCCATGAGCGCGCAGTGGACGGCCGCCGGCGTATTCACCCGGCGTGCCAGGATGTCCCGGCCTTCGAGATCCCGAACGACCTCGTCCAGGGCGGTGATGTCGCCGGAGAGCACGGTGGACTTCGGACTCGCTTCGATGGCGGCGACGAGTTTCCCGCCGTACTTCTCCACCTCGGCCTCCGCTTCGTGGAACGGCAGGCCGATCAACGCCATGCCGCCCTGCCCGCTGGTCTCGTGAACGAGTTTGCCCTGGGTAACAATGACCCGCACGGCATCGGCCAGGCTGATGGAGCCCGAGGCCCAGGCCGCCGCCGCTTCGCCGATGCTGTGCCCGACCACCGCGGCCGGTCGAATGCCGTAATGCTTCAGGAGTTCGGTCAGCGCGACCTGCATGGAAAAGATGGCCGGCCACATGACCTCAATGTCGCCGAGACGCGAGGAGCCTTCGTCCTTCTGAAGCTCCTCGATGAGCGACCAGCCCGCCAGGCTTTTGATTTCCCGGTCACATTCTTCTATAATAATGCGAAATACTTCCTCTCGTTCCAGCAGCTCGCGCCCCATGCCGATCCACTGAGAGCCCTGCCCGGAATAGACAAAGGCCACGCGGCGATCCGGACCGCGCTCGTACTCGTAGGCGTCCTCGCCTGCGACCAGGCCGGGACGCTCTTCTTCCGCCAGATAGGCCTGCAATTGTTCGATGAGTTCCGCGCGATCACGACCGGCCACGGCGAGCCGGTGGCCGTGCAGGCTGCGCCGTGCACTGAGGGTGTAGCAGACATCGGCCAGGGGCAGGTCCTCGTTTTCTTCGAGCAGTGCCAGGTAACGCGAGGCCAGTTCACGCAGGGCCTCCGGGGCCCGGGCCGTCAAATTCAGTACAAAACGTCCGATGGAATCGTCCGCCGCCTGGCGGGACGGAGCCGGGGCCTCTTCCATCACCACGTGGGCGTTGGTCCCGCCGATGCCGAAGGAATTTACCGAGGCGAACCGCACCTGGGCATCTCTGGGAAGTTCCATGACTTCCGTCGGGATGCGAATGGGCAGGCGATCCCAGGGGATGTTCGGATTGGGTTCTTTGAAGTGCAGCGAAGGCGGAACGAGCCCCCGATCCAGGACCAGGGCCGTTTTTACCAGGCCGCCGATTCCGGCGGCGGCCTCCATGTGACCGACGTTCGTTTTCACGGAGCCGATGAGCAGCGTATCATCCTCCGGACGGTTTTCGCAGAGCACGTTCGACAGCGCGCGTACTTCCACCGGATCGCCGCGCTTCGTGCCGGTGCCGTGGGCCTCGACGTAGCGGACCTCGCGCGGGTCCACGCCCGCGGTGCGATATGCCTGGCGCAGCATGGCCTCCTGGCCGCGCACGCCCGGCGTGCCGAAGGATCCACTGGTCCGCGCGTCGTTGTTCACGGCACTGCCGCGGACGACCGCGTAGATGGGATCGTTGTCGGCCACGGCGTCTTCCAGGGGCTTGAGTAAGATGAGTCCGGCACCTTCCGCCCGCACGTAACCGGAGCCGGTGGCGTCGCCGAAGCGACAGCGGCCGTCTTTGGCCATCATGCGTGACTGAGAGTAAGCGATGGTGATCTGCGGTTGCAGGAGCAGGTTCACGCCGCCGGCCAGGGCCATCTCGCAACCACGTTCCCGCAGACTCTGGCAGGCCAGGTGCACCGTTACCAGGGACGACGAACAGGCCGTGTCCACCGCCATGCTGGGGCCGTCCAGGCCCAGGGTAAACGAGAGCCGACCGGCCGCGGTATAGCGTCCGGTGCCCTGCGTACGATAGAAGTCCATGCCCGCGGGATCATTGAACAGAAAGTCTTCGTAGTCACTGCCCCACAGGCCGACGAACACACCGGTACGCCGTCCGCGAAAGTGCTCGGGAGTTTGTCCGCCGTCGTCAATGGCCTCCACCGCGGTTTCGAGCAGCAGACGCTGCTGCGGGTCCATGGCCTGGGCCTCCCGGGGCGTAATGCCGAAGTACGCGGCGTCGAAACCATCCACCTGATCCAGGAAGCCGCCCCATTTCGCGTAGGTCTTCCCGCGCTGGGGCTTCGGATCGTAGTAATCGTCGAGGTTCCAGCGACTGCCGGGAACCTCGGTGATGGCATCGACTTCGTTGGTCAGCAGCTTCCAGAAGGACGCGGGATCCGCGGCAGACCCGGGAAAGCGACAGCCGATGCCGATGATGGCGATCGGCTCGTCCGGATCGACTCGCTGGATTTGCGGGCTGTTTGCGTTACGTTCCATAGACCATATCCCACCGAAGCGTCGCCGTCGCGACCCTGCTGCATTCTAAACTGTAAATTTTATTGAAAATGACCGAACAATCAGACTGCCCTGCGGAACGGCGCGCTGAATGCTTTCGAATGTGAAGTCGTACCATGTAAAATGACGACAGTGAAAACTATCTAACAAAGTGCTTCAGTAGGACGGCTTAAAAAAGCAAGTGTTAAATCTCAGGCAACGATAAACTGTATCAAAACTACTTCGGCTCTGTCTTTATGGATCTTTTCCGGAACATTAAGCAACAAACAATTTCGAATCTTACGTTTCTCGCAGTGTATTTTTGAGATGCGGGTAAAATTACTGAAACTAAAAGTTTAAGCGGGAAAATTTCGGAATCTTAATTGCACGAAACTTAAAAAAACGGCAGTTCCTCAAGTTAGCCGCCGCCCCGGGCGGCGGTGACAGCGGCGAAATGCGGAAATCGAGCCGGGAAAATTGCTTGTATCTTCCGCCCTGGCTCCGGAATTTCCGTAAACATAGTCATTTCTCCCCCTTGCCGGCTGACTCTATGCAATTAAACGAAAAAGACTGCCTCCTTACCTACGATCCCTCCAGCGCCGTGGTTGCCATGGAGGGCAGCCTGCGCCTCGCCGGCATACCTGAGTACGATCCCGTAAAAGATTTTCTCCAGCGCTCCGCCGAACAGGCCGGCGAGAAACTGATCCTGGACGTTCGGGGCCTTGAGTTCCTGAACAGCGCCGGCATTACGGCCATCAGCCTCTTTGTGATTGCGGCGAAGAAAAACGGCCGGCCCCGTCTACAGTTCGTCGCTTCGAAAGAGTATGCCTGGCAGGGCAAGTCGCTGCGGAATTTTACGCGGCTCTGGGATCAGGTGGATCTGCGGATCGAATAAAACGAAAAACGGCGCGACCGGGAGTTCCGACCGCGCCGTTTCCACGGAAAAAGATTCCGTTAACTTTACTTCTTCTGAACGTAAGGATAGAGGCACTGACCGCCGGCGATGCACGCCTGAGCGTTGGCCGTAGGACCGTGCTGCTGATAGCAGCCCAGCGCCGCGGCCTTGTTGGCCTCGCAGCCCTTCACGCAATTACTGATGAAACGGCGCTTCTGACGCTGAATCTTGCGCAGCTCATTGGCCCGGGACGGATCCTGGTTACCAAGCACCAAACACTCATGCATAAATTCGCAGACCGCCGTGCAGTTGTTGGCCTGCGCCGGGGTCGATTGTAGGGCCAGAAGGCCGATAAAGGCGGCCGCCATGGCCGCGGTGGACAAAGATTTTCCTGTAATTTTCCGGATGCTGTGAATCATAGACTCCATTCTCCTGCGTGTTTCGACGGGGATGGTCACTCCCGCGAAACTGTATCAATTTCGCAACACTTTTCCCGTGTTGCTTATCCGACGAGCGGTCTAAGGGTCGCGTTTACTTTTTTCGTTGTTGTTCAGGTGCCGGTCTGATGATTTTGTGAGCATTTTTCAGAACCATGAATCAGACAAATCTGCAGAAATCCCGCACCTACGCCGTTTTTGCGATCTTCGGACTCGCCCTGCTCTACCGACTGTGGGGCATCGAAAATTCCCTGAGCGACTTCCATCATTTCCGTCAGACCTACACGGCGCTCTTTGCCCGCTTTTTCTATCGCGAGGGCATGAACATCCTCGATCCCAACGTCGGCATCCACAACTACGCGAACATCTCCGAGTTTCAGCTCTATCCGTTCGTCGTCGCCGCACTGTATCACATCTTCGGCGAACACGCGATCATTGGTCGTTTGGTTTCGGTGGCCTGCTCCATGGTTACCATGACGCTGCTGTACTTTACGGTGAAGCGCTACTACAACCGGCGGGCGGCCATCTTCGCGGCTCTGTTTTTCGCCATCCTGCCGATGATGGTCTACTACTCGCGCACGTTCATGCTGGAGTCCATGCTCGTCATGTTCTGCATGCTCGCTCTCTACGGCCTCACGCGCTTCCTCGACGGTGACGGCTTCGTATTCTACATTCTGGGCGTGCTGGGAGCGGCCCTGGCCATGCTGGTAAAAATCCCTTCGGCCTTCATTATGCTGCCCATGGCGTTTCTGTTTTTCAATCGCTTCGGCCTGCGCATCTTTCTCGCGCCGTCGGCGTATCTTTTCGCCCTGCTCGCCGCGGCACCGGCCGTTACCTGGTACTACATTTTCCCGGAACTTTTCACGGAGTCCGGCATCTTCGACAGTGCCGCCCGGGACATCTATACGCACCCGGCCATGGTAGAACTCTACAAACAGCAACTCGCCCGCTGGGACACCTGGTCCAAACTATTGTTCGATCGCCTGGGAGAAAAGTACCTGGCGGTGAGCGGTTTCGTGTTCCTTATGGCAGCGGTACAACTGCGGGTCTGGGACGTCTTCCGTGCGCGCCTGCTTGAACCGCTGCGGGAACGCACTCCGCTCGTTCGGAACCTGACGAAAGAGAACCGGATCGCCGCCGGCGCCCTGCTCGTATTGTACATCATCGGCGGATGGCTTCTGGCGTTGCTCGCATCGTTGATCGTCTGGTTGATCGACTTCTTTGCCCGCGTCGGCGAACGCGGCATCCCCGATGCCGACCGTGTGTTCGCCGACGGCCGCGTGCGCAACGAGCGTGGAGACAGCCGCGAGCAGCTTGTGTTCTACGTCTGGATTCTGGGCGTGTTCGCCTTCGCCGTGGCGTTCATCATGCCGAACCTGGTGCACGACTACTATCAACTGCCCATCCTCGTGCCGGCCTGCGTACTCATCGGAGGCTACCTGGACTTCATCTTACGCAAACACGAAACACAATCTCAGGATCGCCGGCGCTACGGCCTGGTGATCCTGCATGCGGTGCTCGTTGCGGCAGTGGCCCCGTACTCCATCATCAAGGTCTCAGAAAAACTCACGATCGATCCTTTTTACGAAGACTTCGGCAAACGCATCCAGGCCGTGACCGAACCCGACGAGGACGTCGCTTACATCGATCGCATGCCCCGCACCGAGGTCCTGTACTTCGCCGATCGAAAAGGGTACATCGGCACCACGGTAGCGAGTCCCATCGGCGGCGGGGTTCTGTTTGTAATGCCCGGTGCCCAGAAAGTTTTGATTCATCACATCGAGCACTTTCATCGTGAGGGCGCGCGCTACATGGCGACGCCGTACATCGAGTTTCCGAAGTACTTTCCCATCGTGAAAGAGTACATGGACGAAAACTACGTCAATCTGCTCGAGGGCGTCGAAGTGGAACAACCGCCGGGCGAGGTCTTCGATCCGGCGAAACGTTTCCCGGGCGTGGTCTACGACCTCGGTCCGCCGGAAACGGCGCCTCCGGAAGAGGAATCGAAGCGACTCCTGGAAGACCTCCCGGCCCTTCAGGGAAAACAAACGAAATCATCCGGCGATAAGCCGCGGCGCATCTTCGGTTTCGAAGGCGATGAACACGGGGGCAAGAAGTTCGACGAACTCCTCGGCCCCGAAAACGGAGGAAGCAATCATGAGTGAAGGCGAGTTTCACGCAAAACAACTGGGCAGTCGAACGATCGTTACCATCGAGGGACCGCGCATCGACATTTCGTCCGTAAGTATACTGCGGCGCAACTTACTGGAGTACATGCAGGGTCTGCCTCCGGAAGCCATGGAGATTGCCGTGGATCTGGGCGAGCTGATCAACCTGGATTCCAGCGGCATTGCGCTGATGGTGCATCTGAAAAAACAGGTGAGCGAGCAGAATCGTAAGTTCTATTTGCTCCGGGCCAACGATGCCATCCGCAAAATGCTACAGCTTTCGAACCTCAGTAACCTCTTCGAATACCTGGAAACCGACGACGGGCAGCCCGCCTGAGCCGTCAGCCTTTCGCCGGCACGTTCGCCGTAAGCTCTTCGTGAATCGTGGCCGCACACTTGCGTCCCTCGGAGATGGCCCAGACAATGAGCGACTGCCCCCGGCGGGCGTCGCCGCAGCTGTAGACGCGATCCAGGTTCGTCTTGAAGAAGCCGGGCTCGCGACCGAACTCCGATTTCACGTTCCCCCACTGGTCCAGTTCCAGGCCCATATCGACGAGTTCCTGCACGAGACCGTTTCTCACCGGGGCAGCGTAGCCCATGGCCAGCAGTACGAGGTCGGCGTCCCACAGCTCCTCGGAGCCCGGGACATCGATGAAACGCCCTTCCTCGTTTTTCTCGACACGACAAATGCGCAGATGGGTGACCTGCCCGCTCGCGTTGCCGACTAATTCCAGGGGTTTGATGTTAAAGCGACGGTCCACGCCCTCTTCGTGGGATGATGACGTGTAGTAGATGTCCGGATACAACGGCCAGGGCTGATGCTCGGGACGATCTTCCGGCGGCTTCGGAGAACGGCGGAAGTTGATGATGTTCTTCGCACCCTGACGATTGGCCGTGCCGATGCAATCCGAACCGGTGTCCCCGCCGCCGATGACGATGACGCTTTTGCCCGTGGCCGAGATGGCACCGGGAACCTCGTCGCCGGCCACCTGACGGTTGGCCTGGATGAGATACTTCATGGCAAACTCGACGCCCTTCAGGTCGGCGCCGGGAATCCGCAACGGAATGGGCGCCTCGGCGCCGATGGCAACGACCAGTGCGTCGAAGCTATGCAGCAGTTCTTTCGCGGAGACGTCCTCGCCCACGGTGATACCGCACTTAAAGACGACGCCTTCTTGTTTCATTTGCTTCACGCGGCGATCGATGTGCCACTTTTCCATTTTGAAGTCGGGGATGCCGTAGCGCAACAGCCCGCCGATGCGATCGAACTTCTCGAATACGGTGACGCTGTGCCCGGCCCGGGCCAGTTGTTGGGCACAGGACAGGCCGGCGGGGCCGGAGCCGACGACGGCCACGGTCTTGCCGCTGAGCTTCTCCGGCGGATGCGGTTCCACCCAGCCTTCCTCGAAACCGTGATCGATGATGGAACGCTCAATGCTCTTAATGGTTACCGGCGGATCGGTGATGCCCAGGACGCAGGCGGACTCGCACGGTGCCGGACACAGGCGGCCGGTGAATTCCGGGAAGTTATTGGTGCTGTGCAGATTGTCCAGGGCGTCTCGCCACAGGCCGCGGTATACCAGGTCGTTGAACTCGGGGATGATGTTATCCGTGGGGCAGCCGGTTTCGCCGTGGCAGAAAGGGATGCCGCAGTCCATGCAGCGGGACGCCTGGGCCCGGGTCGCGCGATCGTCGAGGGTCTTCTCGAATTCCTTGTAGTGCCGCACCCGTTTCTCGACGGGCTCGTAGGTCGGCGACACCCGATTGACTTCCATGAATCCGCGAATCTTGCTCATGTGACTGGCTCCGCCCCGCGCAAGCGCTCACACGATTGCGCGGGGAATACTACTATTATAGTAAGTATACAACCAGAAATGCGGAGCGGGGGCCCTGCTTCAATAGAAAAAAGGCCGGAAATCGCGACCTGACCCGTTCAGCCGAAACGACCGGTGATGTAGTCCTCGGTGAGTTTCTCGGACGGGTTCGTAAAGATGCGGAACGTGCGATCGTATTCGACGATGCGGCCCTGGTAAAAGAACGCGGTGTAGTCGCCGACGCGGGCGGCCTGCTGCATGTTGTGCGTTACAATCAGAATGGTGTAGTTCTTCTTGAGTTCGGAAATGAGTTCTTCGATCTTGCGCGTGGAGATGGGATCCAGGGACGCCGTGGGTTCGTCCATGAGCAGGACCTCCGGCAGCATGGCGATCGCCCGCGCGATGCAGAGCCGTTGTTGCTGACCACCCGACAGGCTGTAGGCGCTCTCTTCGAGTTTGTCTTTGACTTCATCCCACAGGTACGCGCGCTGTAGCGACTCTTCGACGAGTTGATCGAGTTCGCCCGTATAGCCGTTCAGCCGCGGACCCAGGGCGATGTTTTCGTAGATGGTCTTCGGAAAAGGATTCGGTTGCTGGAAGACCATGCCGACGCGCAGACGAATTTCCACGGGATCCACGCGCGGCCCGTAAATGCCCTCGCCGCCGATCCGGATATCCCCCGCCACGTGACAGTCCGGAATGAAATCGTTCATGCGATTCAGCGCGCGCAAGAACGTGGACTTTCCGCAGCCCGACGGACCGATGAAAGCCGTGATGCGATTCTTGTACACGTCAAGGTCCAGCCCGTCGATGGCGTGAAAGTCCCCGTAGGAGATGCGCACATTCCGGCAGGCAAACTCAATCTCCGGAAGCTCTTCGGCCTCTCCGGGTTGCACGGAAAATTGCATTCGACCTCTTTCCGCTGATTCGGCCATTTTACTCGTGTCGCCGCGCATAGGTTCAGTGTAGATGTTTCAGACGATTGGCGTAATAGACGCGCAGGCCGATGGCCACGGCGTTCATGGCCAGCAGCACCACGAGCAAGACAATGATGCCCGAGGCGGCGAGGGAATGAAACTCCGGTTGCGGCCGGCTCGTCCAGTTGAATATCTGAATCGGCAGCACCGTAAAGCCGTCCAGCGGAGACGCCGGCAGGAACGCCACGAAGGTCAGCGCGCCGATCATGATCAACGGAGCCGTTTCGCCGATCGCCCGCGAGAGGGCCAGGATGATTCCGGTGAGCATGCCCGGCAAGGCCACCGGCAATACCATGTGACGGACCACCTGCCAGCGCGTCATGCCGATGCCGAAGCCGGCGTGACGAAAGCTGTCCGGCACCGCCCGCAACGCTTCCTGCGCTGCAATGGTAATGACCGGTAAGATCAACAAAGCCATAGTTAAGGAGCCGGCCAGCAGAGAACGGCCCAGGGAAAGCCCGCGCACAAATAACGTGAGCCCCAGGATGCCGTAGACGATGGACGGCACGCCGGCCAGATTCTGGATGTTCAGTTTAATGAAACGCACCGCTCGAGATTCGCGGGCATACTCTTCAATGTAAATGGCCGCGCCGATGCCCATGGGAATGGCGAACAGCGCGGTAAGGCCGAGCATGAAAACACTGCCGACGATGGCCGAGAGAATGCCGGCCTTTGCCGGCGTCCGCGACGGATAGTTGCCGAGGAAGTCCAGTGAAAGATACGTGAGGCCGTCGCCGAGTACACCGAAGAGGAGCGCCAGCAGAAACAGTAACGCGAGGACGTTGGCCGCGAGGCAAAACGACTGGAAGATGAGTCCGAAGATCTGGTAGCGAATCCGCAGGTTCAATGGTATACCTCCCGGAAGCGCAGTACGATGCGCGATGCCAGAATGTTAAACGCAAACGTAACGAGAAACAAACTCAGGCCGATGGCGTAAATGGTATAGTATTCGATGGTGCCCGCGGGCGTGTCGCCCATGCTGATCTGCACAATGAAGGCCGTCATGGTCTGGATGCCTTCCAGGTAATTCAGTTCGAGACTCGGCGTCGCCCCGGCGGCGAGCACCACGGCCATAGTTTCACCCACGGCGCGGGCGAAAGCGAGAATGAACGAAGCCACGATGCCCGAGGTCGCGGCCGGAATCATGATACGCGTGACCACGTGAAACTTACGCATGCCGAGGGCGTAGCCGGCGTTACGAATGGAAACCGGTACGGCCCGCAAAGCGTCAATGGAGAGGCTCGATATCATCGGCAGAATGGCGATGCCCACCACGATGGAAGCGGCGAGTGCGTTGAAGACCTCGATGCCGGGAAAGATACTGTCGCGCAGAAACGGCGTCACCGTGGTCAGCGCAAAGTAACCGTAGACGACCGTGGGAATGCCGCCCAGGATTTCTACGATGGGCGCCACGATGTTCCGCATGCGACGGCTCGCGTACTGGGTGAGATAGACGGCGGTGCCGAGTCCCAGGGGAATGGCCACCAGGGACGAGCCGACGGCGACCATGAGCGTGCCGGCCAAAAGCGGCAACACGCCGAGTTTCTTCGGTTCACCGAACGGTTCCCAGCGCGTGCCGGTCAGAAAATCGATGATGCTCACCTGCCGAAAAAACTGAAACGAGTCTACGAACAGAACGATGAGAATCGAGAACGTAACGCCCACGGTTAAATACGCAAGCCCGCGCAACACGTACCGCACGGCTCGTTCGCCGAAGCTGTACGACGGCCGCTGACCGTACCTGGCAAACACGGCCGCGCGATTCTGCGTATTCAACATCCCGGCCTGTCTGGCGACGGCACCGGGGTCTTCTTTTTTCTGTGCGTCTTCGGCGGACATGCGTCAAAGGCCGATCTTGCTTTTGTTCTCGGCGTAGAGTTCGGCCGCCAGCGGGATGTAACCGACGGCCTGACTGAGTTTCGCCGCGGAGTCCATGTAATAGCCGACGAACTGCCGCACTTCCGGTTTATCCAGCGCGGCCTTGCGGACGTAGATGAAGATGGGCCGCGACAGCGGGGCATAGGTACCGCTCTTCACTGTTTCGAGGTTCGGCTCCACCGCGCTGCCGGTGTTCGGATTCTTCACGGCGACCAGGTTCAGCATTTCCGAGTTCTCTTCGTAGTAAGCCAGGCCGAAGAAGGCGACGGCGTAAGGATCGCCGCTGACGCCGGTGACAAGAATGTTGTCGTCTTCGCTGTAACTCGCATCCGGACGCATCTGTGCTTTCTTGCCGAGGATGGCCTCCACGAAGTAATCGAAGGTGCCGGAGTCCTGGCCGGGGGCGTAGACCTTGATCTCTTCGGCCGGCCACGCGGGGTTCACATCGCTCCACTTCTGCGCCGGATTCTCGGCCTGGAAGATGAGCTTGAGTTGTTCGACGGTCAGCGACTCCACGAAGTCGTTGTCCTTGTTGACTATCACGGCGAGTCCGTCGTAGGCCACCGGCAGTTCGATGTACTCAATGTTCGCCGCGGCACACTTCTCTTTCTCCACGGACTTGATGTGCCGCGAAGCGTCGGCGATGTCGATCTCGCCGTTGCAAAATTTCTTAAAGCCGCCACCGGTACCGGAGATGCCCACCGTGACATTGACGTTGCTGTTCACGCCGCGGAATTCTTCGGCCACCGCTTCGGTGATGGGATAGACGGTACTCGAACCGTCGACCTGCACTTTCTTCTTCGCAGCGCACGCTCCCAGGAACGTCGCGGCGCAAACGCCGGCGACCAGAGCCGGAATATAGAATTTAGTACGTGAGAATATGGTATGATGTTGTTGATTCATGGGATCCTGGTTGCCTGTCGGTCTTTTCCTGTACGGCCCTTTCCTGGCGGCCGATGTTCCAGAGTTTGAGCGGGGGGGTAATCTTACAAGGATTACGCACCCCCGGGACAATGCATGTGCCGGTTTCAGGAATGCAGTCTTTTGCCCTGATTTTTACGGGTTTTCCACGGAAATGGTTGACCGTCCCTGCATGAAGTGCTCTGCTTTCATCTATAAATAGATATCCAGAGGAATCATCTTGAGTCTCGTCGAACACATCGCCCAACTGCGCACGGAAGTCATTCGCATGGCCAGAAAGGCCGAAGCCATCTATGCGGAGTCCATTCGCTGCCTGAAAAACCCCGACGACAAACTTGTCGCCGAGGTCCGACGATTGGACGCGGACCTCGATGAGTTCGAGCTGTATCTGGATCGCCTGTGCGTGCAGGTCCTCGCGTTGCAGGAACCCTACGCCGTCGACTTTCGCTTCGTCTTCAGTGTCGTAAAGGTCATCAAGGACCTCGAACGCGTCGGGGATCAGTCCAAGACCATCGCCAAGTGGTCGCTCAAGCTGCCGGGCGGACCGGACGCCGATATGCTGTCGTTGGCCGATAAGGCCGGCGAGGCCCTCCAGACCGCGGTGCAGGCCCTCGTCGGCGACGACCGCGCCCTGGCGGACCGCGTCATGGAAATCGAATTCACCGTCGACGAAATCGAGGACCGCATCATCGAAAGCGCCACGTCCATCGCCGAAGCGTTCATCGCCAAGGCCATCGAACGCATCGGCGACCTGGCGACGAACGTTGCGGAGAACGTCATCTTCACGGTGGACGCTCACGATGTTCGCCACGGCCATTTTCACGAATCCCCCCGGTAAACCGTAGAAAATCAAAACGTCAGTTGCGCTCGAATGAACACCTGACGTGTATCGATGCGGGAGCCGACGAAATCATTCAGCACGAGCGTCTCGTTCGGACCGTAACCGAAGGCCCCCTTCACGGCGCTGTTCCCCTCCAGTTGTTCGGCGATGGTATCGCCGGTGGGCGTGGACGCTCCGCTGCCGTCGAAACGTTCGAAGACGTTCGTTCGGTACTCGCGGCCGGTCTGATCGCGCCCGCGCAACTCACTGACGCCGAGGGATATGCGAAAGTACTCGCCCGTTGCCGACGGGAAGAACGTCACACCGTAGATGGTGTTGAAGTAACGCCCTTCGCCGTGATCGATGTTCGCGTCGGCCGAAGCGAGACTCAGGTTGCCGAACTGGTTGTCCGCCGCATCCAGCGCCAGCGCCTGTCCGATCCAGGGAGTGCCGTCCACCGGAGCGATGCGTGAGGACAGACGATCCGTCGAAGTGCCGGCGATCACTCTACCGAAAACGCCGATGTAGCGCCAGCGCGCGTGTGCGTAGACGTAATTGGCCCAACCGATCGCGTCCCGGTCTTCCGAACGACTGACGCTATCGCTGACCGTACCGGTGCCGCCGGAGCTGAGATTGTAGGTCGTTACGGCGCCGCGCCTGTCGAGATGCGTTACGTTCCCGACGCCGAGCGTAAATGTAAACTCACCTGAGGTTACGCTGACATCGGTCTCGACCCCGTAGTGCAGATCGCGCTTAGCCCGCGTATCGCCCTCCATGTAGACGAACTCGAAAGTATTCGGAGCGCCGCTTACGTCGGCCGTAAGATAGCGGCTCTCGTCATCCGAGATGCCGTGCACGTTGTGCACGCGCAGCGGAAAATTCACGGACCAGTGCAAGGTCCGATTCTTACCGGTGGGCACAATGGAGAGCAGGCTGTAGAAATCGAGGGCATAGCTGTCGCCGGCTCCGGTGGCCAGGTCTTCCTCGTCGGTGTTCGCCAGTTCTTCGGCGTTCGTGTGATGATAGCCCTCGCCGTTGCCGAGGAGGACGTGAAACGCCACGTAGTCACTGCCGAAGATGTACGCCAGCCCCGCGTCGGCGGAACTGGACATGCCGACCTTATCAGTGGGGGCCCGGTCCACGTAGCGATGGCCCCAGTACTTCTGCAACGAGACGCCACCCTGGGCGTCCACCGTCGGCGTATGCTGGAGTCCCAGCCGCAAATAGTGTTTTCCGAAGTTGCCGTTCAACACCGGTACGGGCATTTGCACAAAGCCGTACTTGAGTCCGACGGCGTAGTCGTTGTCTTCGCTGCACGACGAACCGCAGCCGTCGCCGAGTTCGGCGCTGCGGGCAATGTCCGTCGTGATGCGGAAGCCCCAGCCGGCATACTCGCCGTCCTTCACGGCGCCGCGGAAGTTGAGATAGGCACGCCCCATGCGGAAGCCGGCATTTTCGGAGGTCGGCCCGTTCTCGTCCGGCCGATCCACGGCGTCGTAGTCGTTCAACTCGTATCCGGTGAAAAGGAGGCCGTCGATCTTGAAACTGTAGTCGGGAAGATCGGAGACTTTGCGAGCCGGCTTTTCGTCACTCGCGGCCGGTTTGTCCTGGTCCACCGCGGGGGGCCCATCATCCTGAGCGAAGAGAGTCGTCGTATGAAAGAGAAGCGCGAGCAGCGGCACAACCCGGAACTCTCGCAAGAAATCGGTCATTGCAGCTCCTATTGTTACAAATAAATTTCAGAAGCTATGAAATCCGACCCTTATATTACAAAACAACTACATTTTCATGTCATACGATATTAGAGTTACACCATTCGCACATATTTTTGCAATGTTCTGGTTGCTGAAAGGATGGAGCGAGACCGCCTCCATCTCTCCGGTTCGCCTTTTTCTGACACGGATTGTTTTTTTCTGGACGTAATGCGGCGCACCAAAATAATTGTGCATCGCACTATGGGCGAGACATAACGGACCGGAGGATATTATGCTCAGCGAACGAACTCTCACCGACAGCCATCGCGACCTGCGGCTCTGGCTGCTACTACAGGAAGCCGGCGAGCGCATGCACGGCATCGGCGTGCAACTCCGGCGCTTCCGCCACGAGGCCCGGGAAACGGCCCGCGTCGAAGCCGATGCCACTTCCCCGGAAGCCCGGCGGCGCATTGCGTTGTTACAGGAAGTTCATCTTAACGTACCGACGCCCTCATAACGCAGCACCTCGCTCCGCCGCTCGCCGCCGGAAATTTCCAGGAACGGGCCTCATTCGAAAAAAGCCCGGAATCCACCTGGATCCCGGGCTCTGGCAACTCTCCCCATTACTGGTACGGGGCACTTGTCAGGATCGAATACTTGCAAATGTCGAAGGAAAAGCCCGGAAGAAAAGTCCCGTCTTCAAAGCGTTCGTGGACGACATAGTTACCCTGAAAGTTGGCGATATCCGAAGTAATGGAGAGCCGGTCTGGATCTTGACAATCCGCCACGGACCACGGACCGCCAGGCTTTCCCACCTCGTATGAGAGAATTTCGGACTGATAGATACATCCAATTCCCTGCCAGCTCAAACCCGCGATCGTATGCGTCGTCGGTCCGTCACAACGATAATTCGGTGAGGGAGGATTGCACGTGATCGTTACGTGCATGTCCGGACAGACTTGCGCGGAAACCGCGGCCGGAATCAGCAAGGCCGCAGCAGCCACAGTAGCTAATAAGAATCTCATAGGTATGCTCCTTAAAAATTAGTGAGCAAAACCTATCATACTATGCCCCACTGCGCAATAGTTCATTCTACCCCTTTACATCTGGCGGCCATGTAGTACTAACCAGGGGAAACGAGCCGATCCAACATTGTTGTAGAACATTTTGCAGAATCCGATGGGCCGTCATTTTATTGAGGTCTTGATCCACTTCCGACGGGCGACGCGCTGAAGCGATCGGCGGCCGTGTTTGCACGTACGCAGAACGGAATGTCCTCGTGCATGTCGCGGTGTTTTTCCGAAGGACGCAGGAGCCCGCCGTCCCGGCAATCTTCGCGATAACGGCAGCCCGAGCAGCCTGCATCGTCCGCGGAAGTAGCGCCGGCGTACTCCGCCGATTCGTGGACCTCCCGCAGGCGACCGGGTTCGTAGCGCGTAAAGTGCGCGCGGTTCGAATGCGCCGGGCAGATGTTGCCGTTGTGCAATACGGCCAGGCGTCCCGGTCGAATGAGCGGCGGAGACCAGACCCATTCCAGTCCCATGCGGTCGGCCAGAACACCGGCCAGGGGATTGTCCAGGAAGCGGATGGGATACAATCTTCCTAGAAATCCCGCAAGGCGCACGAGCGAAACAAACTCCTCCGGTGATAGAAGATCCCGGCTGACGTCGTAGTAATCGTTTTCGACGCGATGCAGTTGCACCAGGGTCAGGCACGTGAGCTGCGGAAATCGTTGAAAGACATCGCGAATGAATTCCGGCATAACGGCGAGCAACGGTCGATGCACGGTCGTAAAGATCTCCACTTCCCAGCCGTGATCCAGGGCGGCCTGTATGCCGCGTATCGTGGGGGCGTAACTGCCGTCGCCGCGCGAAGCCTCGTGGATTTTTTCCGGGCCGTTCAGGCTCACGGTACACGCAATGCGACCGGCGTACTTTTCGAAACGCTGAAACATGCGCTCCGTAAACAACATGGCGTTCGTATTAAAGAAGACGTACTCGTAGCCGTTTTCCAGGGCGTATTCCACGAGATCGCCGAAGGGTTTCCAGAGCGTCGGTTCGCCGCCGCTGAGATGCAACACCCGGTACCCCAGTTCCCGGCCTTCGTCGACGATGGAACGCGCCATTTCGAACGGCATGCCGGTTTTCTCGGGCAAATCCGCCAGGGCAAAACAATACGGGCAGTCCAGGTTGCATTTCGTGGTGACCTCGAGGGTGAGGGATTCCCTGGCCGCGGCCTGGCGGATGGATTCGGTGTACGTCGCGTTCAATGTTCTACTCCCTGAATGTTTGTGAGATTATGTTTGTGATCGGCCTGAAATTGCATAAGCGGCGCGCATAGATTGTCCAGGTCCGCCGCGAGGCCGGGACAGGCGTCCGGTACGACCCGGCGGACACGCCGCAACGTTTCCAGAGCGAGGTCCACGGCACGTTCCAGTACGCCTTCGCGCCGGAGCGCCTGCTCCAGTTCGCGCAGCCTCGCCGTCTCGGTCGCCACCGCGTCGAAACACCCGGCCGATTCCGGAGACAGCAGGTAGTACACGGCCGAACGATGACCGGCCACGGCATCGTCCTGCCAATCCCGCAGATCATCCACGAGACGCCACGCCGTTGAGACCGCGGCAATCAAATCAAACCAGAACGAAGTCCCGGGCGCCGACTCAGGCGGAAACAAATCGCGCGTGTGCAGCGCGAGCAACGCCGGCGCCGCGGACCAGATGTGCATTTCCCGACGCGAACGTTCCAGATACGCATCGAGATCCCCGACGGCCTCGGGGTGATGCAGGCTTTCGAAGTAAAGATCGATGGCAGAGCGGACGGGATCGCGCTCGGCTTCCGCGAGATTCCGGGAGAGTTCTTCGATGTGCCGCGCGAAACGATTCCAGACGGCGGTGCGAAGTTGCAGCAGTAAGATACTCGGCGCCGTTTGCCCGTCGATGATGTGATCGTCCATGAGATGCAGCAAAAAGGACATGGCCTGCGCCGTCAGCGCGGAGCGGTACAGGCCCGCGTGGGATGCCGCCGACGTAACTTCCGGACCGGCGGCGTCCAGCACGGACCACAGCGGCACGGGAAACTCCGCGCAAAAATCGTAGGCTTCCCCGGGTCGCAGTCCCCCGGCCATGAGCACCATGGTTCCCGGCACGCGCAGGCTCTCGGGCAGATCCCGGCAGACTTCCAGGATTTCCCGGTTCAGATTCCGGTACAACGTTCCGTGTTCATCGGAACATCTGGCGCCGAAATCCTCAAGCGGAGCGGTATTCAGGAGATTGTCATGGAGATTCGCCACACGCTACCCGGGAAACGACTCATATGACGCCCTAACTGCTTTTCCGTCAATCGTAAGAAATTGCAGCGCCGGCTTAACCTGCATTAGAAAATATGTAAGGCGAAAGGATTAGTTCACGCAGTAAGATTGAAATTCTGTCTCCTGAATAAAATTTCAATTGCGAGATTCTCTCCGGGTAATGAATGTTAATGAATTTTAAAGGATTCGCCCCGGCGGGTCCCATTTCGGAGAAACACATGGATATAATCGAGTTCGCTGCCAAATGCGTGGACGACGAGGGCCTCGGGAAAGGCTTCGTAGAGTCTCTCAAGGATGGTACGGTGGAAAGCTACCTCAGTAAAAACGGGGTCAGTGCATCCGCACAGGAAATCCAACAGCTCAAAGCCAATGCCGATACGCTCGCAAAGATCGGAGAAGGCAACGCTGTGCGGGGCTACTGAAACTCCTGGGGCCGCCCTCGGGCGGCCCGAAGCATTCCTTCCATATATAAACACAAAAATCAACGGCCCGAGTTTTCTTTATGCGAATTGTTACATGGTCCTGTCTGTTGTTACTCTCTTTCACGCTCAGCAGCAGCGGATTGGGAGCCCAGGAGGCGATCCTGAGCATCGACACGACGGACACGCTGCACGAAATCGCGGGACAGTGCTCCTTCGCCGTCGACGATAATCCGGCATACGCGGCGAAGGATTTTGACGCCTCGGGCTGGCCCACAATTCCCTGCAACAAACCGTGGGTTCTCACCCCGGATTTCGCCGACGTACAGGGACCCGTCTGGTATCGCGTCGCCATCGATATCCCGAACCCCGAAGCCGTACGGAACCCGGCGCTGTTCCTGCCGCTCCAGTACCGCGGCATCCGCCTGTATCTGAACGGCCGGCAAATCCGCGAAACGCGCCCGCACAACGAAGCCGGAGAAACCCCGCTCCTTCCGGGAAAACCGGAGATCGTTCCGCTTCAACTGGATCAGTTGGATGCGGGCCGCAACGTCATCGCCATTCGTACCGAGGCGCTGTCTTACTGGGGCGGTCTGGACGGCAGCATGTTCTTCGGTCCCGCCGCCCAACTGGAGAACCGCTGGATGTCGCGCATGATTCGTTACGCCGGCCTGGCCTTCGTCTCCATGTTCGTTGGTCTGTACTTCTTTCTGTTTTTTCTGCAACGCCGCGAAGAAGTCTACACGCTCTTCATGGCCCTTACGTCCTTCGCGCTGGGCTCCTGGATCCTCGGCTACCGCGGACTCATTTTTTTCCTGGTGGACCAGTACTGGCTCTACCTGGCACTAACCTTTGCCGGTGCGATTCTAACGAACGCCTTCGTTATTCGTTTTATTCACTCGTTCTTCGGCATGCGTCAGGGCATTTTCGCGCTTTCACTCGAGTTTACGTCCTACGCTCTCGTCGCCGCCCTGGTCATTGAATTCCTGGCCACCGGCCTCATTCGGTTCTTCACACAGTTTCTCTTTCTCGCGTTCATGGGCATCTCGCTTTTGATCGCCGTCTACCTGCTGATTATTTGCATTCGCGCCGCCCTGGCGCGCAAAACGTTCGGCCGGCGCATCCTCTTCGGATTTTTGCTCTACACCCTCGCCCTCACCTACAGCATGCAGGACTTCCTGGACATCGCCAAGGTGGAACCGGTACTCAGCGAAGGTTTCTTCGCCATGATCGTGGTTTTCTCGACCGTGCTGGCTTCGCGCTTCTCGTCCATGCACCGCGAACTGGAGCGCGCCCACGAGGACCTGCTCGCCCTGGATCGCATTAAGGACGACTTCCTCGCGAACACATCGCATGAACTGCGCACTCCGCTGAACGGCATCATCGGCGTGGCCGAGTCGCTGCTCGCCGGGGCGGCGGGAACACCCTCGGATGCCATGCGCATGAACCTCAGCCTCATCGCGAGGAGCGGTCGCCGGCTCGCCTCGCTCGTGGACGACATCCTGGATTTCTCGCGTCTGAAGAACCGCGACCTGCGCATCAATCCCGTTTCCGTGGATGTGCATCCGGCCACGGAGCTGGTATTCGCCCTCATGCGACCGCTCGCCGAAACAAAGGGCCTGGTCCTGGAAAACCATGTCCCGCAGTCCGCGCCACCGGTCCTGGTGGACGAAAACCGTCTGCAACAGGTGCTCATGAACCTCGTCGGCAACGCGATCAAGTTTACCGAACAGGGACAGGTGGCCGTGTATGCCCGCGAGATCGGTGGGCCCGAGGCCGCCGCCCTGGAAATCGAGGTGCGGGACACGGGCATCGGCATCGACGAGAAAGATATGGAAGGTGTCTTTCGTCCGTTCGAACAGGCCTCGGGAACCGCGGCGCGGGAGTACGGCGGCGCCGGACTGGGACTCAGCATCAGCCGTCAGCTCGTCGAACTGCACGGCGGAACGGTGCGCGTCGAATCAATTCCTGGAGAAGGATCGCACTTTTTCTTTACGCTGCCGGTGGCGTTGCAGGCCCCGGCCGTGAAGGAGACGGAGCGCCTCGTCGCCGCCGGACTTCATCACGACAATGCGGAGTCGAGCGTAAGCACTCCGGCGAACGTTATGCACCCGACCAACGGCTACCGCATCCTGGCCGTGGACGATGAGCCGGTCAACCTCCAGGTATTGCATAACTCGCTGAGCGTCGCGGGCTTTCAGGTCACCTCCGCCGTGGACGGTCGCCAGGCCCTGGAGGTCATCGAACGCGACGGAGCCCCGGATCTGTTGTTGTTGGATGTGATGATGCCGAAGATGAGCGGCTACGAGGTGTGCCGCGTGCTCCGGGAACGTCATTCCCTTTCCGAACTTCCGATTCTCATGCTGACCGCGAGGAATCGCATTCAGGATCTCGTCACCGGTTTTGAGGTCGGCGCCAACGACTACGTGGCGAAACCCTTCGATCAAAAAGAACTGCTGGCGCGGGTCACCACGCTGTTAACCTTAAAAGACGCCGTAGACTCACGCATGCGGTTGGTATCTTTGCAACAGGAACTGGCCATCGCCGAACGCCTGCAACTTTCGCTGCTGCCGGAAAACGCGCCGCAAAGCGACAGTGTGCGCGCGGCCATGCGTTATCAACCCATGCAGAAGGTCGGCGGCGATTTCTACGATTTTCACCGCGGGGCGGACGGCGGCATCGGTTGCATCGTGGCGGATGTTTGCGGCCATGGAATTCCGGCCGCCTTGATCGCCTCGATGGTGAAACTTTCGTTCGCCGTACATTTCGGCTCCGCGGAGAAACCGGCCGAACTCCTGCAGGGCATGAACCGCATGCTCATCGACATGGTGGGCACGAACTTCGTATCCGCGGTCTACGCCTACGTGAGTCCGCAGGACGGCCGCGTGTCCCTGGTCAACGCCGGTCATCCGGCAACACTCATCCATCGGCGCGCAACCGGCGAGATTCTTTCGCTGCGCCCCCGGGGCCTGCCCCTGGGATGTTTCGACGATATGAAGTTGCTGGTGGAATCGGTGGAGCTGAATCCCGGAGATCGCATCCTGCTCTTTACGGACGGCGTCACCGAAACACCGAATCCCGAGGACGTCTGGTTCGGCGAAGGCCAGGTGGAGAGTTTCCTGAAAAGACACGCGGACACTGCCCTGGATGAGCTGCCGGATCGCCTGCTGGAACACGTCACCGGATATACCGGTAAAGACGGGGTACTCAAGGACGATCTTACGGTCATCGCCCTTGAGTACGACGGCGCGGTGCTGGACCGCGCCGCCGCAAGTTGATCAATAGACGTTGAAGGATCGAGACGAACCGCTGTAGCTGGAAATGTTCCCGGTCCAGCCGGACTTCCAGTGTCCCTGCTGCACGAAGCGGTACTCGCCGGACGCTGCGTCCGCGGGAATCTTCCATTCCACGGTTACCTTCGAGTTCGCCACGCCGCTGCGTTTCCAGATGTAACGCGTTTCCGGATCCCAGTCGTTGGCGATGGTCTGCCACGAACCGCCGACGCGGCGTTGCACCTTAAGGTACGTTCCCTGGATTCTAAGGTTGTTCTTCGGATGCGCGCCCCAGAAGACGGCCTTCGCGGTCTGGCCGCGGCTGTAGGAACCCGCCGGCTGGGATTCCACATCGCCGAAGTCTTTAAAGAGCGGCTTGTCGTCGAAGACCACGCCGGTTTGCAGGCTGATCTGCTCGTCTTTCAGATCGCGCGGAGTGGGGCCCGGCAGATTGTCGTTCCCGTTTACCAGGAAGTCGGCGAGCTTCGAGGTTTCCTGACGGAGGGCGTTTTCGGTCCACGGACCGAAGTGCGTCGACGCGCCCTCGTACTGCTGCTCGCTGTACTCTTCGCGGGTGGCGACGTAGCCGGCGTAGGCGTTCGCGAGGCCGACGATCACGGCGCGGGATACGCCGGTGTCTCCCAGCTTCGCGAGCACTTCTTCGCGCAGACGGCGACCGGCCATGGTCGTAATCTCGAACGGCACCGCGATCAACGCCAGGTCGCCGATGACACCGATCTGCACCGGCAGGACCTCCGGCGTCCAGGGATACGGCGTAAATCGTCCCATGGGCAGCAGGATCACCTTTTCCCCGTGACAGGCCTGATCTTCCGGCACTAATGTAAACTGAGGCCAACTTACGCCGTCGTAAACGAGACCTTCGGGAATGAACTCGATGCCCGGCCCGTCCTCGGTGGAACCGGCGATCATCGATACACCGATGGCGGCGACACAGGTGCGCCGGGAACCCACGCCGGTGAAGTCCGGCTGAATGGTTAGATCGGAGAAGTCGATGTACTTGTGACGATAGTCCACGCCGCCGACCAGATTCTGGCTGGCGCCGTTGTAGAGCTCAAGGGCTTTGTCGTACTGGCGGCGGGCGATGATCTCGTTGCGCGGATAATCGTTTACGTTGTCCGGCACGCCCCAGAGATTTGGCGAAACGTCGCCCTCGTTGGCGTTCGCGAACGAGGCCACGAAGGTATCCGCGGCGCCGTAGTTCGTGCCCTTCGCCTCTTCGAAGAGGTACGAGGCCAGACCCTTGTTGTCGCCGGAGATCAGCTTGTTCTTGTTGCCGATGTTCGTCGCATGCACGGCGAACCAGGAGATCATGCCGCGCTCCTGGCCGCCGCGGCTTAACTTCAACACGGTCATGTCTTTGTCCGTGTCGTGTTGGTACTGCATGCGTTCGTGGGCGGGGTTCGCGTTGTAGGCGACGATGGAACGGTTGAACGAGGCATCGAGTAACTCGCCGTCGTTGATCTTGATTTCACCGGCACCGACGTTGTTATGCGCACGCACGATGCTTTCGTAGATGCCGTCGACGATGGCGTTGTAGTTCTGCGAGTCGAAGCCGAAGCTCGTTAAGTTGTAGAGCGCGTAGTGCGAGTAAGCGCCGGGACCGCTGTGGGTATGCGTGGCGCTGATCATCACGTTTTCGTCGGTGTAGAGCGAGCCGTAGGTTTGTTTGAGTTTTTTTACGACGCCCTGCTTCACGGACTGGAAGATCTGTCCGAGATCGGCGCTTACAAAAACCAGGCGTTTGCCGTTGCAGGCCGTGCCGATGACGTAGGCGCGCGAACGCAGACGCATGTGAATGCCCTCGGTCTTTTGATCGACGGAGGCGTAGCCCATCATGCCCAGCTCCGCGGCCGGACCGGTGATGTCGTAGATGCCGGTACCGATATCGAAGGTGGTGTTGTTGGTGCAGCCCTCGGGCGCGGTGGTCGGCGTGGTTACCGGCGGTGGTACAACGACGGGTGCGTCGTCGTCACAGAACGTGAGTGTGAGCGGTAAGATGAGCGCCAGCGCAACGGCCGCGCGCTTCGTCCGCCCGCCGGGCGTACGGATTGAGTGAAACATGGGGTCCCCCTTTTTGAATCGAGCGCACCCGCCTGGAAGACGCTTGCCTTCGCAGGACGGTTCGCATTATGAACACTGTTAGCCGCCGTCGTTATGTTTTATGTGGTTTTGGCGGCAACGTGGGCAGATGTTACCATGGGTAACATTGGCTGTCTTGAAGGATTATGTTATGCGCGGATTTTTTCCGCCGATGAATTCTTCGCGAAGGCGGGACCGGCGTCCGGTGTTGTCATCATAACACTGTTCAATATGTTGCGCGTAGTACCTGGTGTTGACGGTCGCCCTGCCCTTCGGCCGTCAGCTCCGCAGATACATCGGCCGTCCAGGCGTTTGTAGTTCAATCATGGACCGCGGTGTTGATATAGAGGATGTTCCCCGCCTGATTCACACCGACCAGTAGATCACGATCCCCGTCTCCGTCTACGTCGCGCCAGATGACATGAACGAAGCCGCCGTCCGCGGCGTCCGCCCCCAGAACCGACGGCTCCACAATAAATTGCGGCGGAGTGAGAGGACCACCGCCCGATTCTACACTTTGATTTTCCAGATACACAGCGGCGGAGTTAAACGGATTCGCGACCAGGATATCGGCATCACCGTCGTTGTAATCACCCCAACTGGATGCGGCGCTCAAATCCACCATCCCGCCCAGGCCGCCGATGGAATACGGCGTGAACGCCAGCGTACTTCCGCCGGTGTTTCGCAGCAGGATCACGTCATTGTTGCCGGCCACGCTTTGTGATACGGTGACGAGTAGATCGTTGCGCCCGTCCTGATCGTAATCATGCCAGGTCGCGTGCGTTCCCTGTACGCCGATTTTCAATGCAGCAAGTTCTTCGCTCAGAACGCTTGAAAAATCAATCGCTTCGAACACGGGACTTGCACCGCCGCCCGAATTTCGATAGAGACGCCCGTAGGTACCCGAGTCCGCCGAATTGGTCTGGTAGAGGACGACCAAATCCGGATCACCGTCGTTGTCCGCATCACCCCAGGCACTGAAGCGGGATGAAAGCGGGACAGAGAAACCTGCCGCCGCAACCAGTTCGAAATCGGGTTGTCCGGATTCTACCCGGAGATTTCGATACAGGCGATCCACTCCCTGACTCTGTGCATCGACAGGATTCTTCGAGTAAGTCACGAACAGATCCGGATCACCGTCGACGTCGTAATCGATCCATTCGGATTTCTCCGGGATATCCGCCGGACCACCCACAAACACGGGCGCGTCGATTCTCTCAAAGTCACCGTTTCCGTTGTTGCGAAAGAGCGCATTGCTTCCGTCACCGGCAAAAAATACATCATCGAGTTGATCGCCGTTGAAGTCACCGACGGCGATGCGCCGAAGTCCGCCGATGGCGTGGTCAATCAGCGGATGAACGAACTCCGGCGCATCGGTGACCCGGAGGAACTCCTCGTTGTCGATGTTCTCGTAAATGTTGATTTGCCCGGGCAGTGTTTCGAGGACGTCCAGGTCTCCGTCATCGTCGTAGTCGAGGAATGCGACTTCGTAGATATTCACGGCCTGGGCCTTGAAGCGAATCGGATCAAACTTTCCTCTTATGAAAAATCGCAACGGGATACGGAGTTGCTGATTTTGGGCGTTATTGAAGACCAGTTCGAGATCATAACTTCCGCGGGCCAGAAGCGCTCTTTCAATTTCCAGCCCAATGGTTCGGCGTGCGGGTTGATCCGGCGTGGTCGCGGCCAGAACAAAGCCTTCCGTAATTTCACTGCCCTCTGAATCCACGATACGAACGCCTTCCGGTAAAGCACCGGTGTCGGCGTTCCAGGTGATGGGAACGGGAAAGTCATTAATGAGATCGAAGGCCTGCGTAATACGAGCGGGTGCGTCCGGATATATGTTGCCAGAGTTGATCGGACCGGTGGTGCGCAGCCTCGGGGTATAGGATGAATCCGATGTCGCGGAAAGTACGGTTAACGGGTACGTGGACCAGATATCCTCGACAGCACCGGCCCCGATGTAATAGCGCGGCTCGGCCCACCCGGTGTACGAGGTTGCCGGCGCATCCGGTGTGAACCTGAGCGCGATGCGCTGACTCGCGCCGGGTTGCAGTATGAAGTCGGGAGCGCGAACAATCGACCCGTCATCGCTGAATTCGGTTTGGAAGACTCCTCCCGGCCGTTGCCGCTCCTGACCCGTGAAGGTTTTGATCGCCCGCGGTTCGCTGGACAGGCTCACGAATTTAAACGGCTGCACGACAGCGACGTTGAATTCCGGATAGGAACCGAACCACGGTGCTTCAAAGCTAACTTGAGCCGGTGTCGTATAGAAGCCGTGATGCATTCCGTACAGGAGATTGTTGAGAGAACGAAACGCGTTCAGGCGACCGCCCGACACCACACGATCGCGTAGTTCGTCTTCCGGTGTAACGGAATTCAACAGCAGATTCTTGATTTGTTGCGCCGTGAGATCCGTACCGTTCACTGGTGCCGCGTCCTCCGGTAGACCGGAATGAGTCATGCCCGAGGAAAGCATCAGGGCGATGACCCCGCTTACGAAGGGCGCCGCCGCGGATGTGCCGCCGAAGACCTGGCCCCAGTGGCGCTGGCACGACGGTACCTGTTCGCCGGCTTCGTTCACATAAAAACCCGGCGGATCGTAGGCATCCCCCGGCGCAGCCAGGTCCACGGTATTCCGGCCGTACTGGGACGAGGGCCGCAGCCCGCCGTCTTCCGTATGTGCGGCGACGACGATGATGTTGTCGAGATCGAAGGCGCCGGGATAGTACGGCACCTGATCGTTGTCGGATGCGTCGTTTCCCGCGGAAGCAACGAAGAGTTGTTGGGCCTCGCCGGCCGCGGCGATCATTGCAAAGAGAAAGTCGTCGCCGAGGCGCTGTTTATCGAAGTTCCCGTAGCTGTTGTTTGTAACCCGGACGCCGTTGGAGATCGCGTAGTCCACGGCCGCAATGATGGCGCTGGAACTGCCTGCGCCGGACGCCGAGATTACTTTTTGAGGCAACACCATTGCTCCCCAACTGACACCACCGTCCG
Organism: Leptonemataceae bacterium; assembly: GCA_965227295.1. Lineage (GTDB taxonomy): Bacteria > Spirochaetota > Leptospiria > Leptospirales > Leptonemataceae > JANSYA01. Next base: position 4,930,445 of record OZ245742.1, read on the forward strand.
TTCGCAAACCGTCCTCGGACTCGGGGACCTCTGCGGCGTTAGCCACGATGGAGGCGACTGCAGTCCCATGGCCGTAGCGTTTCGTAAATTCATTACCGCTGACACGGTCGTCGATCGGGTCATTGTCGCCGTTGATGAAATCCCAACCCAGGAGATCGTCGATGTATCCGTTACCGTCCGCGTCGAGATTGTCCGTAAACGGTGAGGCCCCGTGAATGAGATCCCGCAGGTCGATGCAGCCGTTTCCGTCAAAGTCCATGCCGGCGTTCCGCATGTAGTTCAGCAGTTCGGTACTTTGCACAACGCCGTCCCCGTCGGAGTCCAGCAAGGACTGATCGATCCCCTCCGTAAGCAGTTCCGCCTGGTTGATCCAGATCCGATCTTCCAGACCGGGGTCGAGATAGTAGACACCGGTGTCGAGGATCCCCACCACAACGTCCGTGGTTCCCGCTTCGATGGCCCAGGCCAGCTCCAGTTCCAGATCCTGGTATTGATATCCGTTGAGTACGGTCAAACTGCGCGAGCTATACTCGCTCTTCTGCAAACCGTCATCCACATGATACAGAAAGTCCGGTTGTATGTTTTGAATCCCGGGACGATTCTTGAGTACGTTGAGGATATGCTTGAGTGAAAAACCCGGATGCTCCAGAGTCAGACGAAACAAATTGCCGTCGCGGATACCGGTCGCGATTCTCTTGCCGCCCCGGCGCAGATTTTCGAACGGCCCCGGGAGCACGGGAACAATGTCGCCGACCGCGTTCAATTCCGCATAACGAACCGGCAACCGGATGTCGGAATCACTCAGCAACCGGGCCGCACTCATATCGTTACCGCGTAGAAGCCGGGCAAGTGCCCCATCCTCCAGGCGAACGATGAAACTCCAGCGCGTATAAGCGGGCCGTTGAGAAACGTCCCGAGGAATCGCATCCCAGGGCCAGGTCAGAAACAGGTACAATCCGACAAAAACAATCACCACCAGGGAGATTAGGGAGAGGAGCATTGGCCTGAGTTTCATACGACATTCTCCAATTCGATTTCGTCACTCTGAACAAAACGAGTCTCACATACAAAAGCGCGCGTGTACCATCTTACTGTTCTTCGCCAGAAAGAACGACGGCTGCACGCCGAAGTTATCCTTAAACACGCGGGACATGTGCGCGGAGTCGCTGAAACCGGCGGCGTGTGCCGCTTCGGTTAATGTGATGCCTTCTTTCAAAAATTCCGCGGCCTTGTGCAGGCGGAGCCACAGGATGAACCGGCGCACGGGCAGCCCGAGTTCTTCTTTGAAGACGTGCATGAAGCGCATTTCGGAGAGGCCGGCGCGGGCGGCGAGTTCACTGACGGCGATCTGATCGGGCGGGAGGTCGGCCTTGAGTTCCTGGACGATGCGCGCGATGCGTTCGTCGAGGGGCGGCCGCGCTTCGGCGTGCTCCGGCGTGATGGCGTGCAGCACCGCTTCGAAGAATGCGCCGGCCTCGGTGCAATCGTAGGCGCCGAGAAAGAGATCACTGAAATCTACGGCGAGGGGCTGCAACTGCTCGAACGGGACTTCGCGAAAGCCGGCGTCCCCGAGCCACTGTCCCACGGGACCGTAGAGGTCCAGGTCCGGATCGATCTGCAACACGACGAAGCGTCGCTCCGGCGCCACCGCCTGGTGATAAAAGTTCGGCGAAAGCACCACCGCACGATACTCGCCGAGTTCGATCACCTCGTCCCCCTTCGTAACTCCCGGCGGCCGGCCCTTAAGCAACATGGGTTCGTCGAGGGAGATCAGGACCGAAACGGCGTAATGCCCGTGGGGCTCGGTGGTGTTCCCGTACGCGGCGTAGAGGATGCGCCCCTGCCAGATGTAGAGCTGATTTTTCGAGGGCAGCACGTTTCACAAATCCTGAATTATACTCCGAGGACCGAGGTACCGAGTTCTTTTGGGAGAGCGATCGTCGCCTGAATGCGTCCGGGCTACGATCGCCCTGTCATCATACTACTTTAATTCACTCTTAGCTCGCTCCCTCGGTCCTCGGAGTCAAAATCTTTTATTAACTCAGTACCCAATGCGCGCTTCTCGCGGCAACGAGCGTCGCGCCAGGCGTTCGGTGAGGATGATGAAGTCCGGATCCGTCTGCGCGCGGTCGAGCATGCCGGCGTCGATGAGTTGCAGAATGATGGTGCGCACCTCGGTCTTTTCGATGCCGATGGTGTCGTGGGCCCAGGCGGTGAAGTTCTTCTCGGAGACACTGCTGCCCTTGTAGGACTTCATCCCCTGGGACTTCGCGAACCGCACGAGGGCGCCGACCACTAAGTTCATGCGATCTTTACTTAACAGATCGGCGATGACGCTGTCCGCTTCCCGGAGACGATGGGTGAGCATGCGAATGACCTTGCCGGCGAACCCGGCGTTCTCGCGGATGAGTCGATCCAGGGCGTGATTGTCGATGGCGCAGACGAGCACGTCGGTCTTCGCCCGGGCCATGGCCGAGCGCGGCTTCTTGTCGACGAGGGCCATCTCACCGAAGATGTCGCCCTCTTTGAGTTCGCCGAGCATGCGCTGCGCCTGGCGGACGCGCTTGAGAATTTCCACCTCGCCTTTCAAGATGACGTACATCTCGTCGGCCGGATCGTTTTCTTTGAAGATGGTTTCGCCCGGATCGAAGCGCCGGCCGTGTTTATCGAGGAGTTCCTTCGAAATTTGCACGGTGCATGGAATCACGAGATGATTCAGGAGACAACCGGGAAAATCTACAGGTCGAGGGGGTGGCGGAGGACCGAAAGCTCACCGGCAGGGCTGCCCGGAGGGTGGCCCGGTCGCCGCAGGCGGGCCGGTGAGCGGTCGCGCGTAGCGCGATTCGGGCCGGAGCCAGGGGGAGCGGAGCTCCCCCTCCTGAAAATTCTTATTCTTTTTTTCTTTGCAGGACGTCTGTGATGTTGATCTTTTTGCCATGGCAAAGTTCGATCAACTCCGCGACGCCTGGACGGGGCGGTGGAACGAGGCGTTGAACCTCTGGTCGAACTACGTCAAACTCAGCACGCCACGCTTTTGCACGAACGAGGCCGAAGAAAAACGCGAGGGCCTCACCGGTTCCTTCGCCATGATCCGCCTCACCGACCACGCCGTCGTCATCTCGCTCGCCCAGGTCGCGCACTACGAACTCGAAGACTATCCCCTGGAAATCCTGGGCCATGAGATCGGCCACCACGTCTACTGCCCCGGCGACCTGCTCGATCACGGCCGCATGATCGCCCGCATGCGTCGCGGGCTGCCGGAGCGCGAACACCTGGCGGGTTTCATCGCGAATCTGTACGCCGACCTGTTCATCAACGACCGCTTGCGGCGTTTGCATAACTTACGCATGGATGATGTTTACAAAAACATCGCGAAGCAACAGAAACAGGACAGCGTCGATCCGTTGTGGAACTTCTACATGCGCATCTACGAAATTTTGTGGGGCCTGCCGCTGAAAACCCTGGTGTCGAAGAGTTTCGAGATGACTCCGGAACTCGAGGGCGATGCCCAACTCGGCAATCGCGTCATCCGTAACTACGCCGGCGACTGGCCGGGCGGGGCCGGTCGGTTCGCGGCGTTGTGCTATCCTTACATCGTACAGGACAACGGGGCCGCCGCGCAATCCATGCTCCGGCCGCTCATGGATTCTCAACAACCCGGCGACGGCGACACGGTACCCGCCGGTCTCACCGAGATCGATCCGGAGGAACTGAGCGGGGCGATTCACCCCGCCCTGGATCCGGAGTTCGATCGCGCCGGCGACGGAGAGGAAGACGGCGTCGGCGGTGACAGCGAGGGTCCCGGCGGCAAACTCGATCCGAACGCGCAGGGCGGCGGACCGGGGCAGCACCGCGAGCCCTTCGAATACGGTCAGATCTTAAGATCACTTGGAATGGACTTAAGCGACGTGCAGGTGGCCGTGCGTTACTATCGCGAGCGGGCGGCGCCGCACCTGGTTTCGTTTCCGGTACGCGAGGTCGCCACGGCCGCGGACCCGTTGCCCGAGGGCCTGGACGTCTGGGATCCGGGCTCGCCCCTCGAACGCATCGACTGGATCGAAACCGCCGTGCGCTCGCCGATCATCATTCCCGGCTTTACGACGTACGAACGCGTCTACGGAATCACCGAGGGCGGCGAACCCGAGGTCGAGCCCGTCGATCTGGATTTGTACGTCGACTGTTCCGGCTCCATGCCCAATCCGGCGCGGGCGGTTTCGTACCCGGCGCTGGCGGGGGCGATCATCGCGCTGTCCGCCCTGCGCGTGGGTTCCCGGGTCCAGGCGACGTTATGGTCCGGGGCGAAGCAGTTTCAGATTACCGACGGTTTCGTAAGTGACGAAGAAGCGATCTTAAGCATCCTCTGCGGTTATCTCGGCGGCGGCACGGCCTTTCCCATTCACGTCCTCCGCGACACCTACGCGTCCCGCCGCGCGTCGGATCGTAAAGTGCACATTTTGATCATCTCCGACGACGGCGTGACGACGATGTTCAACAACGACGAACAACAAAACAGCGGCTGGGACATCGCCGCGCGGGCCCTGGCAGAGGCGGACGGCGGCGGCACGATGGTGTTGCAACTCTATCACGACGTTGATCGGAACCCGCAGCTCGTGAAGGCCGGCAAGATGGGCTGGGACATACATCGCATCGCGGGCTGGGACGATCTGACCGCCTTTGCCCGCGCTTTCAGTCGCAAACATTACGCCGCCGACACGGCCGCCGTCCGATCGGGCCGTTGAATCATACAAAAAAATCCTGGTGACCCTGGAGATGCATGCAACATAGTTAGCTCATGGCGGACGGTCCCGACATCACCACGCTCACGAATCACCTGGCCGCGTGCCCGGCCGATTTTTTGCGCGAACCGGTCGTCGTGCATCGGAAAGAATCGCACGGTATCATCGAAACCGGAGCGGTGGTTTCCGACATTCTGCACGCCCTCGGCGGCGATCTTTTAGACGCCGCAACGGCCGCGGACTTTCGTTACACCGACAGCAAAGAACATCGCAATCATCTCCGGCTAATCCTCATCGCCTGTCACTTACTCAACGCCGACTGTTTCACCGGCAGCAGCGATCGTCAGGAACGACCGCAACTGGCCGCAAAGGCGCGCGCCTGGCTTGAAAATGATTTAGGCCCGCTCGCGAACATCAGCAACGCGCGGTCCTTCGTTACCGACGGCGAACGTCGCGAAGAACTCGTGCGCCGCTGCCTGGCCGCCCTCGAAATTCTGCCGGCCGGCGAATCCGCCAACGCCGCCCGGGATCGGCTGTCCACCCTGGATTCCATCGAACGCGAACGCGTCATTCAAGAAACTCGCAAGGCGCAGATCCGCGCGCAGAAACTCCGCGAAGAGATGGCCCGCAAGCGCGCGGAAGAAGCGGCGTCGAAGATGATGCGGGAGTGAATCACGGTTCGCGCATCACAACGTGATACGTACCCCCATTTGCTCCTTGAATCAGGAAGTAATCCGCGTCCGCACAACGAAGGTTTCGAATCAGTTTTGCGATGCGGCCCGGCATTCGGCCGCGCAGGAATCCCGGGCGGCCGGAAAAACTGTAGAACTCAGTACCCTCACGGGCACCGACCGATAAATGCAGACCGACTGAAGTTCCGAAGATGCGAACGTCTTCCTGTTCTCTGTCCACTGCCGCGTCCAATACGGCAGCGACTTCCACTATGTGACAGGGATGATACAAAGCATATGTACGCTCCGGACTGAACTTACGATTCATCGCAGTCAGAATCGCAACAACCGTAATAAAACAGAAACTCGCAGTTCCGTACCATCCGGAGGGAAGAACGCCGGCGACACTGGAAGCCCCGGCAAAGCCCGTGAGAACCCAGGAAGTCCACTGGGCCTCGGAAAAACCCATCCAGTAGGGCCGATCCGTATCGCCACGCAGGAATTCGAGACAAAAGCGCGTAGCACCGTAGGCTTCGGTATACCAGAGCAAGGTGTAACCGGGGGAAGCATTGAGTATAAGATAGACTCCGTATCCGGTGATACAGGAAGCAAGCACTGCTTCGATTATCTGTACCGGAAAGAGCGGAACACCCTCATAACATGATGGAATACCGTGTTTCGTATGGGCCTTTGAATATAACACTCCATGCCTGGCGGGACGGCCGTGGCAACAGCCGGCCAGAAGACAGCCGACACGAAGGCAACTGATCACACATCCGACACATACCAGGACGATGTCCAGGAATGACTCGAAGGGCGCATCCATGATCCATAGCACCACCGCAGCGAAGCAAAGGACACCGATTTCATGGTGATAGTAGACAATCTGTTCGTAGCCGGTGAGAAGCCTCGTACCGAGAATGACTACGAAAATCGCGCTGATCGACGCAACCGTCAATGCGATCCCGACCCCGAGAGAGAGCCCGCGCACATTCACCATCCATAGTCCCACAACGACGGCGAGGCTGATACCAATCAAGCCGAACAACCGATACGGCGCGACCGGCATCTCAGGTATCCTGAATCGCATGACGTTTTATCTGCCTGGTATGGCGCGCAGGATCGGGTCGAGACTCGTGGCGGGACGATCAGTGCGATGATCATACAACGGGATCGTCATATCGAGAAGCGAGCGATAGTTCGGCTGATCGAAGAATGTACTCACCGCCGCCTCATCGAATACAAACGTAACTGCCTCGCTGTTCGGAATCGGATCGGTTCGCCGCACGAACTCGGTTTGAACCACACCGCGCTGCTGAAGAAAATAGTACAGCCGGGCCTTACGCCACCTGGCTTTATCGCCGGTCTTCACGTCGAGATTGATGTCGGCCGTAGCACGCTCTCGACCGATGGGGCTGCCCGCCCCCTGACCCATGAATCCAGGAATCGGGTTTTTGGATAAATCTTCCGGAAGGGTCGCGGCGAGGTTCTTCGTGTCGGCAACGCGGTCCCCACGCTCCTCGCCGGCTCGCCCTTCGATCTTGGCCAGGTTCGCGTTGTACCAGTTCCCATGACGGTTTCTGTTAGCACGATTCCGATAGCCGTTAGAGCCGTTGAGGGCGGTGTTGAATGCCGTCATTGGAACGGATTCGGATTCCGCGGTCGCGTTTTGCAGGGCGTAATTTTCCTTACTGAAGATCAATCGATTGATGTAGGCCCAGATGATAAGATTTCTTTGAGGATACGGCCCCTCGCTCATTGCTACGGCGGCCAGGGCATTCTGTTGATCCGCGGTCAAGGCAAGCCGTCCAGGAGCCGCGAACTTCTCGCTCTGTTTTTCCTTGATGGAACTCAAGTCACCGCGCTGTACAGCTTGAAATTCCGCAGCGGTAATTCCGAACGGATACGGAATTCGGAGCTTCCATCCACGGCCGATGAAACTCTCCCGTCCGGTACCGATCCGCGGATACTGCGCCCGATTCACGCGAATCAAGAGCGCCAGCGACACGTTGAAACGTTCCGCAATATCCTTGAGGCGCTCGTTCGCGCGAACGGTATACTCGGTGCGAATCTCCGGCGGACGATCCTTCTGTTCCGTTTCTTCTTCAGGGGCCCGCCGGCACGATTGAATCTGTAAACCGGACTTAAGACGGGGCTTAATATTTCCCGCAATACCCTTAACACCGGACCACAGTCGACTTACCACTCCAACTGCGCTACGATCCGCATCGTGCTCCAACGCACCGCCGGTCTCCGCACGGCTTTTTGCCTGTGCAGCGTTGGTATTCCCCTGGCCTTGCTGCTGTAAAGTATGGGCCAGCTCATGTGCCAACAAGCCGTCGCCTACCGGCGTCCCCGGCCGATATTCACCGTTATCAAATGCGATATGATTCCCCATGGTCACTGCACGAGCATTGTACTTCGCTGCCGCGTCGCGCCCCGCAGAATCGGTATGAATCCGAACGCCGGAAAAATCCTCCCCGAACGCATGCTCCATACGCTGGCGTGTTGTCGAATCAAGGGGCCGTCCCCCTTTAAATGAATGGCTCGACTTCCGGTAGCGCCCGGCGCCTTTATCATTTGAAGCATACGATTTCATAGACACCTCTGCACAGTCTCCCGATCCACCTAAAATCAGCCTCCCCTGGGATTCGCAGCGCTGCAAGCAAGACCGCAGGCAGATCACTGGTAACTTCTCAATAACATCAAGTTCACTGCATCCTGTGCAACAGTGCCCGGCTCCTCCTGTAGAATCTTAAATTTTCTCTTGCCGTTTCGGTCCTACCGCAAAAAATCCTGTATGGCCCCAGGCATTCCACCGGACCTGCTCGAACGCGTCCCCCTGTGCCGCCCCGAATGGGTGCCGACCTATCTGCGCCTCATTGAACACGACGACGCGCCGAAGTGGAACACCCGGGTGGGCGATCGCCTGGAAGCAGCGGACCTGGACGCCGTCGGCAAATTCGCCGATCGTCTTAACACACAGCGCCGGAAAGTTAGCGGACCGTCCCTGGAGTTACCGGCCTGGATCGAAGAACGCGCGCGCTACTCGCAGCACTTTCGGGAACGCCTGGAAAGCGCCGCCGAAAGCGTGCGCGCACGCGACGGCCGCGCCTTCGATCTGGTACGGGATTTCAGCGACATCGCCCCCATGGAACGCGAGGACCTGGCGCTGCGCCTGGAGCGCGTCGTGCCCACGGACATGGACGCGGAGTTCTCGCGCATCGTGGTGAATCCGACGTCCGGCACCACGGGCCACCCCATCCCCGCGCCGAATCATCCCCGCGCCGTGGGTTGTTACGACGTTTTCGTGAAGTTCATTCTGGAAAAACACGGAGCCCGCGTAGATTACGATCACCGTAACGTTGCCGCACTGCAACTTTGCGCCCAGCGCGAAACAACGACCTACGCCACGGTGCACGCCGCCGCGAATGGAGCCGGCTTCGCGAAGATCAACATCGAGGCCCACGCCTGGCGCGAGCCGGGGGCGCCGGGGCGCTACATCGAAGCCATGGAGCCGTTCTTCTTAACCGGCGATCCCTACGCCTTTGCGGTGATGATGCGGCGGAAACTCATCACGCCGTCGTCGTATCGTCCCGGGGCGCTCATCTCCACGGCCCTGGGCCTGCACGCCGGCCTGCGTTCCGAACTTGCGGCGGACCTGGGCTGCCCGGTGATCGACGTCTACTCGTTGAACGAAACCGGGCCGCTGGCCTGCGCGGTGCCGCCGAAGGATCGGACCGCGACCGGTACGGACGCGACGGAGTTCGTCCAGCTGCCCCACGACGTTTACATCGAAGCGGTGGATCCGGAAACGGGCCGGCCGGTACCCGAGGGCGAAGTCGGCGAACTCCTGGTAAGCGGCGGGCGCAATCCGTTTCTGCCGCTGCTTCGCTATCGAACCGGAGACTTCGGCCGCATTGTCTACAACCACAACGGTACCGACCCCATGCCGCGCCTCTTTCTCGAACACGCGCGCCGGCTCGTGCTCTTCGAGGACATCTCCGGAGAAAGCGTCAATCCCATCGACATCGCGCGCATCTTACGGCGCTATCCCATCGTGCAGCATCGTTTCGTGCAACGCGCGGATCGTTCGTGCGATCTGGAGTTGCGCATCCACGGCGAAGAAGATTACTTCGCGCGTTCCTACGAGGCGGAGATCCTGGGGCGCATCGGCGAGCTGTTCACCGCCGGAGGTTCTGCTAAACTTCCGATTCGTGTACGTTACGGCATCGACGAGGCGGACGTCACGGCGGCCGGTAAGATTGCCGCGCCGTTTGTTAAGGAGTGAGCGCGCTCCGTAGCAGAATCCACGCAGCCTCACATCGTTCGCCGTTTCCACCACCACCAGACGAACACCAGGCCGACGATCACGAGCAACACAAAGGGCCCGGCCGTGCGAAAGGCGTAGGCCTCGTTGGCCGTGCGCCGCGCTTCGATCATTTTCGGCGACCAGTACTGCAGCACGCTACTCTGCCAGCGAAACGTGGCGGGGTCTTTCGGAAGATAGACGATGTCTACCGCATCGCCGGGTTGCACCGTAAGCCGCGCGCGATTTTCCGCGCTGAGATACTCTTTGTAACGATACGTTTCACCCTCGTGCGTGAACGCAAAGGCCGCCTCGAAGTGCTCGCCGCGTTCGTGTTTCGCGGGCGGCGCGGCCTCGACGCTTTCCAGCACACCGCGCCCCGCGGTGCCGCTTTCCCGCAATTCCGTCATGACGGCCTGGTAGTGCCGGGCGCCGGCGAAGGCCGTAAGGTACAATCGCAGGCCCAGCAGGCCGAGTAAGATAAAACACAGACCGAGAATCAAACGCCAGTATCGCATGCGGACAAAATCCTGGTTGCCCTGCGTCGTTGCAATTCGATTCTCGTTCCGTGTCCCGCCCGAGCACCGGCCTCATCATCGGCAAGTTCCTGCCGCCGCACCAGGGCCACCTGCATCTCATCGACACCGCCCGCGCGCAGGTCGACCACCTAACCGTGCTTGTGTGTACATTAGCCCGAGAACCCATCCCCGGGCACCTGCGCCACGCATGGCTCACGGAAATCTATAAGGACGCGCTGAACGTCACGATCGTCCACAATCCCGACGAAAACCCCCAGGAACCGCACGAACATCCGGACTTCTGGAACATCTGGAAAACCAGCATCGAACGGCATCACGCGCAGCCCATCGACAAACTTTTCTCCAGCGAACATTACGGTTTCGAACTGGCAAAACACCTGAACTGCCGGCATGTACCGGTGGACATCGAGCGCAGCACCGTTACGATTTCCGGCACGGCCGTCCGCCGGCATCCCGGGGCGTTGTGGGACTTTATTCCGGAAGTCGTGCGACCGTACTTTCTCCGGCGCGTCGTCATCACCGGCTCCGAGAGCACCGGCAAAAGCACGCTGGCCCGGCGCCTCGCCGAACACTTCAATACGCACCAGGTCCACGAGTACGCCCGCGAGTATCTCGAAGGCCTGGGCGTGCACGTGGACGATCTCAAACCGGAGCACATTCCCGACATCGCTCGCGGCCACACGGCCCTGGAGGATCATCTCGCCGCGACGGCCAACCGCGTTTTGTTCCTCGATACGGATCTCATCGTTACGAAGATATACGCCGAACATTACTTCGGCGAGTGTCCGGAGTTCATCAAAGCGGAAGCCCGCGCGCGTCGGTATGATCTGCACTTGTTGTTATCACCGGACGTCCCCTGGGTCGAGGACTCCCTGCGCAACCTGGCCGACGAACGCGACGTGATTCACGCAAAGGTCACGGCGGAACTCGAAAATCATGACTGCAACGTGCGCGTGATTTCCGGCGATTGGGAGGAACGCTTCGCGACGGCCGTACGACACGTCGATGATCTGCTGATGCAACCGATGGCCGGCGTCGAACTCTAAGCCGCGAACCCGCACCCGCTCCGCCCCGCGGATAGAGCGGGGCTCCGGGAGCTTGCTGGATCTTTACGAAGAAGACGCCGTTCCGGTCCGCCATACCACGTTCCCCGGCATCACCTCCGCGCGTCAGTTGGAACCAGCTGTACCCAAAAAAGTCTTAATCCAGACTGGCCTTAACTTACACCACGATTCGGGGCATCGCTCGAACGAATGAAACGTTCCGGTAGCTCAAGAGCTGCGGTTCGTAACGGTTGCCGCGAGTAACATAAAGTAGGTTGCACAACCGTGAAGGGCCTTTTTTGGCTACGGCTGAGCGGGAGTTGTGGTGATTCGTTTTGCAAAGATTGTCCGCATCGACCCGGACGTCGGTTTGTGACTCAGCGATCGGAACGTTTCTTACGGCGAAGACGCCGTTCCGGTGCGCCTTACCACATTCCCCGGCATGACCTCCGTTCATCTGCTGGAACCAGCCGTACCCAAAAAAGTCTTAATGCAGACTGACCGCCACTTACACCACGATTCGGGGCGTGCTCGAACGAATCAAACCCTCCGGTAGTCCAGGAGCTGCGGTTCGCGGCGGTGGCCGCGAGACACATAAGGTAAGTTGCGCAATGGTGAAGGGATTGATTTGGCTACGGCGAAGCGGGAGTTGTGGTATGTCGTTTTGTTAAGAATGCTGCGTTCGACCCGGACGTCGGTTTGCGACTTTGCTAGCGCCCATTAATTTACTGGCACTCCCGCTTCGAGTCGCGCAGGCTGCCCCGGTGAAATCTCTGGCGAACAACGACGCCGAACGCCTGCTTCAGGAGCGACGCTGCTTTGCCCTGCATACCACGCACTTCGTAAATCAGTTCCGCAAGTATCGCCTCTACTATCGCGCCGGGGAACGCAGGGCCCTGTGCGCGGCGCCGGCCGTACTCGTCGTGCGACCGGAGTTCGCCGGCGGGTTCCAGTCGCGGTCCTGTATCGCCGGCGAGGAACCGTTCGGCCTACTGGATTCGGAAATCGCCGTAAAAATACAAATCGAAACGGAAAGCGCCGTCGTCCCCGCCGCGAATCTGAACGAGTTGCTGCTGCGCGGCGAAGAGCTGGTCTTTTATAATGATCGCGAAGGCTGCTTCGACGCCGCGGACTTCGCCGCAGTCGAAACGACGCACGGCGTTTCGGCGCAGGCGATCTTCGACAAACTCGTCGAGAAACTCTATCTCTATCGCAACGGGGTACTCAACAGCAAAAAGCTCACCGAGATTCAAAAGAACGGCCTGCAATGGATCGAGCCCGAGTTTTACGGTGAGGCCGGCCAGGCCGCGGCCCAAAGGATCACTGAGATACTGTTAAGCGGGGTGCGCCCCGAGAACCCCGTAAACCGTTTGTATCCGCGGTCGGCGGGATTGTTCAACTTCGACAAAGGCGGAGTCAACTACACGCCGAACCTCGGTCGCGGGGAGCACAACGTCTTCTTTGAGTACTTCATCGGCAATCGCTACGGACGTTTCATGCCCTACTCGTTCCTCGAAGTTACCGGAGACGCACGGCTCTCCATGGAACTCTATCGCGAATTGAGCGAGGGCGGTGAGATCCTGGATGCCAACGGACGACTGCATTCTACGACGGGCCTCAAAGGCGTGCAGCACTTCGACGCCATTGAACAGCATCCGGAGCTGGATGCCGAAGCAAAGGCTCGCCTCACCGCCGACGTGAAGAACCTGCTGTCCGGGGCGCGGCTCCTGGGTGTCGAAGATGCACGTAAGGAACTCGGCTACGATCGCCGACGCATTGAAGAAGACCTGGAGCATCTGCCGGCGGACTTCCGGCCCCGCACCTACGAAGAGGTGGAGGCCTTTCTGAATCAACGGCCCGGCGATGCCAACGGCGCCGCGGAGTTCGAGCAGTTTCTCGCCTACTACCAGGAATCCCACATGCACCACGAAATCGGCAGCGAGGCCGTCAAGAATCGCGGCATCGTCCTCTGCGAGGCGGAGCCGGCCGGCGACGTGTTGCTCTTGATTACGGACATCCCGTACGTCTCCGCCCCGTACTATCGTCTGCTGCTGGATTTTTTTCGCCGGCGTTTTCCCGGCGCGAACGTGCGCCTGGCCTTCGCCTACGTCGAACCCACGCCGCGCAACGTCACTCGCTACGCCCATCCCATCGTGCACGCCCTGCAAATGATGGCGAAGCTCCGGGCCCAGCAGTGAACGCGGTGTAACGTTCCACCACTTCCTCCGGCGGCACGCTCCCGTCGTCCAGGCGGTACATATGGCGCAGCACCGTACCGGTAGAAGCGTTATCGCAGTTCGGCGCCGTTCTTAAGTTACGCAGATCGTCATCTAAGACCGTGCGCAGTTCCAGGGTCCAGCGAGTGCGATCGCTCGTGTTGATCAACGTGCCGTGCAGTTGGGCCGCGGCGAAGATCAGCACCTCCCCGGCATCCAGCTCCGGAACTACGGCGGTGCTCGCGGCCGGCACCGCCAGGGCCCGCGGGAAGTGCTGCCCCGCGGGACGACCGGACTGAAAGCCGCCGCCGGCCATCCATTCATCGTAACGAAACCGCGCCGAATCGTTGGCGATGGGCTGATCGAAGTACGTCGGGTACAGCGCAAAGCTGCGCTCCCGGGTCACCGGGTACAACGGGATCCACCAGTTCCACTGGCAGCCCGGATTCGCATACCAGGTATCGCGGTGAATGTAACGCGTGGCCGCTGTTTCCGGACGATCGCCGGGCATGGTCATACGCAACCGTACCGCATCGAGATAGGCACCGTCCCGCGGCAGTCCGAACGCGGTAAGAACCGCGACGGCCCGTTCGCGGAACTCCGAACTCTCGCGGATGCGTCGGCGCAACGACTGCACCTCGGTGAACGGCAGCGCGGGATCGTGCAAGGTTTCGCTACTACGCGCGGGGTACTCGTTTTCCAGGAAACGTCGCGCGGCGGCGGCAAGCTCCATCGCGGCGGTCAGGCCGGTCACGTGAAAGATTGTCCCCCCATGCAACAAATCACTCCCCGCGCGACCGCTCCGGGTCACAGCCCGGGCCGCCCCGGCTTCGATGGAAACTATGTTTCGTTTAGAATCCATATATTGACAAAAACGTTACGCAAAAACGGCAAAACAAGGGAATCAATCGATTCTTGATAGCTCAAAGATTAAATCAATTGACTTCTTGATCCTGCCGATGTAAAAACAGCTATCATCGTACCTTTTCGATGCAACAACTCATGCTGATGCCCGGACAAATGGATCAACTGCGCTCCGAAGTTGCGCTTATGGCCCGTAAGGCCGAAGCGATCTTTGATCGCTCGGTGCTGTGTATCCAGTCCTACAACGAGAAGGATCTCGACGAGGTCCGGCGCATGGACGCGGAACTGGACGAGCTGGAACTCGCTCTGGATCAGCGCTGCATGGAACTGTTGCTCTTAAAAGAGCCCTACGCCTTCGACTTTCGCTACGTATTCAGCGCGGTAAAAATCACCCGCGAGCTGGAGCGCGTCGGCGATCAGTCCAAGACCATCGCCAAATGGGCCCGCCGTCTGCGCGGAACGCCTTCGAAGGATCTTATGGACCTGGCGCGTCGCGCGCAGGACGCTCTGGCCAGCGCGGTTCAGGCCCTCATCAACACCGACGCCGCCGCGGCCGAGCGCGTATTACAGATCGAGCACGAAATCGACGCCATCGAAGATCGCATCATCGAGGGCGGCTCTCCGCAACTCCCGGACGCCTTCCTGGCAAAAGCCCTGGAACGCGTCGGCGACCTGGCCACCAACATCGCCGAAAGCGTCATCTTCACGGTGAACGCACGCGACATCCGCCACGGGCACTTCGAGAGTCCGATTACCGTCTGAGTCAGGGACGCTCGTACCGCGCTAACCGAAACGCCCGGTAATGTAGTCTTCCGTGAGCTTCTCCGACGGCGACGTGAAAATCTTAAACGTCTTGTCGTACTCAATGAGACTGCCCTGGTAAAACAACGCCGTATGATCGCCGATGCGGGCGGCCTGCTGCATGTTGTGCGTCACGATGATGATCGTATAGTTCTGCTTCAGCTCCTGGATCAGCTCCTCGATCTTGCGCGTGGAAATGGGATCCAGCGACGCCGTGGGTTCGTCCATGAGCAGGACCTCCGGCAACATGGCAATCGCGCGCGCAATGCACAGCCGCTGCTGCTGGCCGCCCGAAAGACTGTAGGCCGATTCGTCGAGCTTGTCCTTGACCTCGTCCCACAGATACGAACGCTCCAGAGAATTGCGCACGAGTTCGTCGACGTCGCCGGTGTAACCGTTGATGCGCGGGCCGAGGGCGATGTTTTCATAGATCGTCTTCGGAAAAGGATTCGGCTGCTGGAAGACCATGCCCACCCGCAAACGAATCTCCACCGGATCCACGGTGCGAGCGTAGATGTCTTCGCCGTCCAACAGGACCTCGCCCTCGGTGCGCGCCTCCGGAATGAAATCGTTCATGCGATTCAAAGAACGAAGAAACGTGGACTTGCCGCAGCCCGAAGGCCCGATCAGCGCGGTGATGTTGCGCCGATAGATTTCCATGTCCAGGTTCTGAATGGCGTGAAACTCGCCGTAGTAGATGTTCAGATTCCGCGCGGCGAAGGTCAGTTCGCCGAAACTGCCCTCGGACTTCGAAGCCTGGACCTGTATGTTCGCGTCGTTCATTACGTATTCCTTAGTATCTGCTCGCTATTGATTAAGCGTTTAAGTATTTCAGTTTCCGCCGGTAGCGCACGCGCAGAGCGATGGCGGTGGCGTTCAGCATCAGGAGCATGATCAACAGCGCCATGATGCCCGTGGCCGCGGTCTCGTAGTATTCCTGCTGCGGCCGGGAGGTCCATTCGTAGATCTGGATCGGCAGCACCGTGAAGTAGTCCAGCAACGACGACGGGGCCATGGTGATGTACGCCGCGGCGCCGACCACGATCAACGGCGCCGTCTCGCCGATGGCCCGGGAGACCGCCAGAATCACGCCGGTCATCATACCCGGTAATGCCACGGGCAGAATCATGTGGCGGACCACCTGCCAGCGCGTCATGCCGATGCCGAAGCCGGCCAGGCGAAACGAGTCCGGCACGGCCTGCAACGCTTCCTGGGCCGCGATGGTAATGATCGGTAAGATCAACAAAGACATGGTTAAGGCCGCCGCGAGCAGACTGTGCCCGAGGCCCAGGAAGTGCACGAAAAGCGTAAGCCCGAGTATGCCGTAGATGATGGACGGAACGCCGGCCAGGTTCTGAATGTTCAGTTTAATGAACCGGATCATCCGGGACTCGGCGGCGTATTCTTCGAGATAAATGGCGGCGCCGACGCCCATGGGGATGGCGATGATGCCGGTGAGCAACATCATGTAGACCGTGCCGACCAGGGGCTGCCAGATGCCCGTCTCCGACGTATGCCGGGACGTGTAGGAAAACAGAAAGTCCAGGGAAAACCGGCCGGCCCCGCCCGTGAAGACGTCGTAGAGTAGAATGAACAAAAAGACCAACGCCGTCACATTTGCCGCGAGGCAAAATATTTGAAACACCAGGCCGAAGAACTGAGCGCGCACCCGGTCCTGTTTCAGACCGGACTCACGGCGATTGTCGTCGATAACGTTCATTGATAGACCTCCCGGTACCGGCGTACGATGCGCGCGGCCAGGTAATTGAACGCAAACGTAAAGCAAAATAACATTAGTCCCACCGCGTAAACGGAGTAGTAGCGCAACGTTCCCACCGGAGTTTCGCCCTTCGTCACCTGGACAATGTAAGCGGTCATGGTCTGGATGCTGTCGAGATAGTTCAGCGTGAGGTTCGGTTTCAGGCCGGCCGCGAGGGTCACCGCCATGGTTTCGCCCACGGCGCGCGCGAAGGCCAGGATGAAGGACGCCACGATGCCCGAGGTCGCCGCCGGAATGACGATACGTACCACCACGTGAAACTTACGCATGCCGAGGGCGTAGCCGGCGCTCTGGATGGCCGTGGGCACCGCCCGCAAGGCATCGGTGGAAAGCGACGAAATCATGGGCAGGATCATGACGCCGACGACGATGGACGCCGACAGGGCGTTGTAGCCCTTGATTGCAGGAAATATATTCTGTAAGAACGGTGTCACCACGGTGACGGCAAAAAAGCCGTAAACGACCGTCGGAATGCCGCCCAGCACTTCGAGGATCGGCGAAAAGATTTCACGCACGCGCGTGTCGGCGTATTGGGTCAGATAGATGGCCGAGCCCAACCCCAGGGGAATCGCGACGACGGCCGAACCCACCGCGATCATCAACGTGCCTCCCAGAAGCGGCCATATGCCGAAGTGTTTGGGTTCGCCGAAGGGTTCCCACTTCGTGCCCAGGAGAAAATCCAGCACGCTGATCTCTTCGAACGCGAAGAACGACATTGCGTTCCATAACAGAATGCCGACGATCGAGAACGTTACGAACATCGTCATGTACGCCAGGGAACGCAGCACGGTGCGCACGAAGCGCTCGGCGAAAGAAAATGACGGGCGTTTACCGAAACGCGCGAATACCGCGGCCCGCTTCTCGGGGTCCATGCCTGCTTCGAATTGTTTTAGTATATCACTCATGAAAACGATCCACTCCGACAGCGCTCAGAAGGACGCCCTGTGTACGCCGGCGCTTTGCCGGGCGACCGCCGCTTTGACTTTCGACCGCGCTTCGGCGTACATCTCTTCCGGCAGCGCAATGTAGCCGACCTCCCGGCTGAGCTGCGCGGCATTGTTTAAGTAGAAGTCGAGAAACTGCCGGACCTCCGGCGTCTGCAAAGACGCAATGTTCACGTAGAGGTACATATCCCGGGACAGCGGCGCATAGTTTCCGGTACGCACCTCATTGGATTCCGGCAGCACGGCCTCGCCGGTATTCGGATTCACCACGGGTAGCGCGCGCAGCTTATCCTTGTTTTCTTCGAAGTACGCCACGCCGAAGAAACCGATGGCATAGTTGTCCCGGGAGATGCCGTAGATGAGAGCGTTATCGTCCTCGTTGAAGGCGGCGTCCTGGCGAATGCGTTTCTTTTTTCCGAGGATCGCTTCGACGAAGTAGTCGTGGGTACCGGAGTCCGCGCCCGGGGCGTAGATCTCGATCTTCGCGGCGGGCCATTCCGGGTTCACATCCTGCCAGGTGCGTACTGACGTGTCGCTCGCGTAGATCGCGTTCAGCTGATCCACGGTGACCTGCTTAACGAAGGTGTTCGACGGATGCACGACCACGGCCAGGCCGTCGTAGGCGATCGTCAGTTCCATGAACTCCACGCCGTTCCCGGCGCACTTCTCGATCTCCACTTTCTTCACGGAGCGGGAGGCGTTGGAAATATCCGTCTCGTGATTGCAGAATTTCTTAAAGCCGCCGCCGGTGCCGGAGAAACCCACGGCCACATTCACCGCGTCGTTCTCGTGGCGGAACTCCTCGGCCACCGCGGCGGTGATCGGAAACACGGTGCTCGAACCGTCAATGCGAATGAGGGTACGACGCGAACAGCCGGCCACGCCGAAGGCGATCAGACAGACGAGAATCAGGGTGCGCGAGAACGCGGAACGGATTTGGGGACGATTCTGTAGCGGCACGCGAGAAGTTGTGCGATTCATGGAAGGTGACGGTAATAATCAGCAATCATGCTTTAAGATTATGCACATAAAGCCGACCACCGGTTACAAATACATGACGCAGGATTGACAGCCATACGTAAATCCAGGGGCGCAAGTATGCACCTGGACGGCCGCCGCCGTGTAAAAAAATTTGACAGGGATCGGTCCAAATCCGATGGTTGTGCAACGCACCAAAAACCGGACATAAGTCCGTGCGGTGCACATGCCGGGAGACACGACAGGGGGAGTTAGATGTCGCGACGCAATCAAGCAGGGGAACTCGAAACCGCCGTTCAGGAGGCGCTGCACCTGGGGCACAAGCAGCAGAATCAGCGCGGCCGCAAGCAGGCGCCGGAGTTGCGCAAACTATTGCACCAGGTCTCCGAGATCATGGACGACATCGGCGAGTCCCTGCGCGAAAATCACGAGCGGGCCCGGGACTCTCAGTCGGAAACCGAGCAGGCCCTCCACAGCGGCTTCCAGCACATCGGCTACATGCGCAATCCTCCGGCGCGGAAGTGAAGGCGCCGTGAAACTTCCGGCCGGCCGTCTCGCCGTTGTTACCGGCGCGGCGTCGGGTATCGGCCGGGCCTGCGCACTGCACCTGTTGCGCGATCATCACTGCCGTGTGGTCCTGGTGGACTCCGATTCCCGGCGTCTTTCTCAGGCAGCGGCGGAGTTACAACACATCGCTCCGGAAGCAGTCTTCCCGTTCAATTGTGACGTATCCCACGCCGATGAAGCGGACACCCTCGCGCAGGCCGTGCTCACCGAACACGGTGGCGCCCACATTCTCATCAACAACGCCGGTATCGCCTACGCCGGGCCGTTCGTCACGCAACCTCGCGAAAGCTTTGAAAAAATCCTCGCCGTGAATTTTTTCGGCGCCGTGAATTTCTGTCGTGCTTTCCTGCCGCAGTTGCACCGCGCCGAACGCGCACATCTCATCCAGGTATTGAGTGATTTCGCGCTGCTGGGCTTCCCCGGCAAGACCGCGTACTCGGCTTCGAAGTTCGCACTCCGCGGTTTTTCCGAGGCATTGCATACGGAACTGGCCGGCTCTAATATTCGCCTGACGATTGTTTATCCCGGCCCCGTGGCCACGAATCTAATCCGCTCCGGCGGGGCCGCCGATCCGACGAAACACAAGCTCGAAGCGGAGTTCATCGCCGGCAAGGGCATGTCCGCGGACTTTGTCGCGCGCCGCCTGATCCGTGCGGCGCTCGCGGGTCGCTTTCGTGTGCGTATCGGTAAAGAATCGTTCTTGATGGACTGGGCCGCACGCTGCTGGCCCCGGGGGACGTACTATTTGTTGCGGAGATTCCAGTCGTGGATTCCGTTCTTGTGATCTAAAAGCGGTGAGTTACTTAAACTTAAGCCCCGCGCGCGGACGGAAGAAGCGAATGCTGCCAGTAATCTTGCCTTTCGAAAAGTCCAGCTCGTCGAAGACCATGAAACGTTTGCCGTTCACGTTCTGATGAATGACCTCGAAATGCATGGGGCCGAGGACCTTCGTAACAATGGATGTGTGGTCCGGATTGCCGATGGCCATCTGCATGCGCACGCGGGAGCCGTCCTCAAGCGTCTCGTCGACCACGATCTTCACCGTGCGAAACTGAATGATGTCGCCGGGCTGCACGTCTTCTTTGTCGGGATTGATCTGCCGGCCGAAGTCCATCGTGCGTTTCCAGATGGCTCCGTTGACATCGAGGGCTTCCTGGGCGGCGTCCCAGCATTCGCCGCGGCCGATCTTTTTGCCCTCACGTTTCGTTAAGTAACTCACGATCTCGTCGCCCATGTTGAGGGCCGGGTCCCCCGCGCTGTAGCTCTCGGTGGCCTGCACGCGAAACTCGAGAATGCCGGTGTACTGGCGGGCCTCCGGCGAGGACGCCCCGAACATTTGAAAGAGATACTCGCCGGGCCCGTCACTGATTAAGAAGTCGGCGGCAAACTTTTTGTCTTTGCCGGGGCGCAGGTGCACGGCGGCCTCACGCTTCGGCGTCAGCACGCGCACCATAACCTCACCGTAACTGCTCTTGCCTTTGAGGGGCACGGTCTTCGACACCGTGGCCGGAGGCGCTTCTAATTGAAGCTTCTGCTCCTGCCCCGTGTAGTATGCCAGGTTGGCCGGCGCCGCCGCCGTCGCGCTGCCGCCCAGCAGCAGTATCAAAATAAATGGAACGTATTTCCTGAATCGCATCATGGTCCTCTACCCGCCACCGGTTGGACGTGTGCCACGGAACAATGTTTTCCCGAAACCCATTTCAGTGCGTCACTCACAATCCTAACCATTTTTTCACACACCGGCCCCCGAAACTTTCCGCGATTCTTTGGGAACGCGCGAAATCCGTCGTCATATCCTTGGTTTAAATGATGGTTCAGGAGGCGAACATGATCGTCAAATCCTACGGCACCCGCGGAAGCGTTCCGGTCAGCGGCAAAAACAAAAGCAAGTACGGCGGCAACACGACCTGCTGGCGCGTGCGCTCCCAGCGCGTGGACCCGGACACCGAAATCATCGTGGACGGCGGCTCCGGCCTGATCCCCCTCACGGAGGACCTGAACGTCGGGGCCCTGCGCAAGGTCACGCTCCTGTTCACTCACTATCACCTGGATCACATTAACGGCCTTGGCCTGTCCAGCTTCATGTACATTAAAAAGATCCGCAAGCAGGTCTTCGGCCCCGTGGATCAGGGCAAGGGCCCCATGGAGGCGCTGCAGTACGCCTTCCAGAAACCCTACTTCCCCGTGACGGACGAACGCATCAAATCCTCCTTCACGAACCTCATGGAAAACGGCATCGCCTCGAATCACGTGCTCTGCTTCACCCGGGATCTCTGCACTTCGCTCGCGCTCTCGGAGTACGAACGCACGGTGGAAGATCCGGGCGGGCAGGTCCCGTTCGAGCTCGAAGGCCGCACGGTAAATTACAACCTGGACGAGGTCCTGTTCGTCAAAAGCATCGAGGTGGCGCACCCGGACCGCTGCGTTTCGTACCGCTTCGAAGAGTACGTCGTGCGCGGGGAACACGTGGAGCTCGTGTCGTGTTTTGTGCTGCTGACGGACTGCGAAGCCCAGCCCGCCGTGCCCTCGTTCTACGCCGCGCACTTGAACGGCGCGAACCTGGTGGCCGTGGATTGCCAGTACAGCCTGGAGGACTACGAAACCTACGCCGGCTTCGGTCACGGCAACCCGGACTGGGTCGGCCGCATCGCCGCGCGCACGAATGCGCGGAACATCGGCATCATCCACCACGATCCCCACGCCAGCGACGACCGCGTGGACATGATCGTGACCCAGTGCCGCAGTTCCGCCGAACGGCTGGGCGCCAACCTCAGCGAAACGTCGGTCTTCGGCGTGCGGGACTACAGTGAATTTACGCTCTGAGCCGGCGTAAAGATTCGTCACGAAAGTTCGTCCGATGATTGACTGGATTTTATGCAGATGGAAAGGTACCCTATGAACAGGAAGCACACTCTCGATATTCTTCGCAGCACGCGGCGCTTGCTCTCCGCTCTCGCCGTACTGCTTACGATTGCAATCTTCGCGCCGGCGTGCGCGGTCTTCACCAGCATTTCGAACGCCCTCGACTCCACGTCCACCGCTCTCGGCAGCGCCAGCGACTCCCTGGAAAGCGTGTCCACGTCCGTGCGTTCCCTCTCGAACTCGCTCGCCTCCAGCAGCGAGTCCTTCGCCTCCGACGACGATGACGAAGAAGAGGCCACGAACTATCGCCGCGACATTCGCGTGCTCACCGCCTCGTATCTTACGGACGGCGTGTCCGCCGACGGCGTGGAGTTTCGCCGGGACCTGGGCCGCGTCGCCGAACGCCACGGCGTGAGTGACTGGGAAAGCAATCCGTCTACGTACGAAGCCATCGGGGCCGGACTGCGCCAGGCCGGAATCGATCGCCGGCAAATCAGCGAGCGCTTCGCGGGCACGCATCCGAAAGCGTTGAAGCTCATGGAACGCGGCTACGACGCGGCCGCACGCAGTTGAGTATCGCTTACGCCTGACGTAAGCCCGCGCACACGATGTTGCCTCGTCTGTGGATGATCCTCGCCGCCGCGGTGTTTCTCAGCCTGCCCGCGGCGGCGCAGACTCCGGACACGCCGGAGTCGCAGTCCACCTATGAGTTCGTCTACGTCGACGCAAACATCGACGCCTCCAGCGGCGGCCACACGGCGCTGAAGTTCGGCGAGACCGTCTACCACTACCAGATGTTCGAGGACGGCATCTTTCGATTGGTGCGCGACGAATGGGGCCGCTTCCGCCGGCTCTACAACGATCTTGAGAATCGCAGCGTGCATCTGGCCCGCATCGCCGTCACGCCGGAAGAACTGCGCCGCATCGAAGACGAGTTCGCCCGACGCTTCGTTCTCCAGAGCCGACGCCTGGAAATCTACGCCGACCTGCGCCGGGAAGAGCGTTTGTTCCGGGCACTGTCCGGAGACAGCGACGATCCCGACGCCGATGATTCGGACCCGGGCGAAGCGTTGCGTCTTCGCGGCCTCGGTTTCTTCCGGCGCAATTCTTCCGCGAATCCCCACGGCCTGCGTTTGCTTGCGGCCGTGGCCGGGACTCCGGAAACGCGCGCGGAACTCGACGCGGAACTGCAATCCCTCGACGAGCAACTGCGTGCCGCCGTGCCCATGCCGGCAACCTACACGCCGCAACCCGGCGGCCCGAACACCTACGTCCGTTCGCCGCAACTGGTGAGCCGCTCCTACGTAAACGCGCTGCATCGCCGCGAGGCCCTGCAACTGCTGCGTTCGGCCGCGGACCCGGACGAAGACGCCTTCTTCGATCCGGCGAACCTGCCCGCGCCGCCCGATCTTACACTAACTGGCCACGAACGCAAGTTACTGGAAGGCTTCGCACGACAACTGGAACGCGATACGGCGCGTTTGCTCCGTCGCAGCCGGCGCGAGGACACGGCCGTTCCGTTGCTGCTCACCATGGCGCGTTATCACGCGGTGCGACGGTCGCTGCAACGCGGGCGCTGGATTACCCTGGATCCCTTCCCCGAACGCCGAACCATCGTGCCCGGGGAATACGTGCGCCGGCAGGCCCTGCTCATGCGCCAGGTCGTGGGCCGCGCGCAAACGATTCGCAGCCGGGCCCGCGAGCGCGCCTTCGGAACGAAACGCAAAGAACTCACAACGAAACACTATCGACTTTTCGAAGAACACGCCGGGCGCGCCTTCGAATTGGAGCGCGGCGTTCAGGAAGGTCGCACGGTGCGCGCGGCACAGGGGAAACTCATTCCCATGCGCGCGGCCGCGGTCCGGCTTTCGGAATTCGGTAATGCGCGCACCGTAGAACGTTACCGTAGCGCCGCCGCGCTGGCGAAAGAAAACGCCGATCGCTATCGCGAGCACATGCGCGCGATCTACGACTATCACTTAATTCGCAAGAACTGCGCCACCGAACTCTTTCGCACGTTGAACGCCGCGGCCCCCGATCCCGCGGAAGCGCCGGCCATCGTCCCCGGGCGCGGCTTTCAGTACATTCCGTTCGTGTCGTTTGACCTGGTCGTCGAGCGCCTGGATCCGGTGGCCGTGGAGACGTTGCCGTCGTACCGCAAACGTTTGCTCGCAAAAAGTTACGCCCGGGAGAACGGCGAAGCAGACACCGCGATCTATCTGCGCGAAACGCTGACCGGCACGGCCACGCTTTATCATCACAAGCGCGAACATTCGGCGTTTCTGTTTTTCACCGACGACGTCTTCTGGGGCCGCCCCGTCTACGGCCTCGCGAATTTGAGCTACGGCCTCGGTTACTCGGCCGTGGGTTTGTTTACGGCCCCCTTTGATGACGGCGCACGCCTGGAAGCCGGCGCAAAGGGCATGCTCTTCTCGGTACCGGAGTTGGTGTTTCAGAATATTCGCAAGGGCGGGTATGACTTTGTGCCCCGGGGGGATTGACGCCGAGGATCGAGGTACCGAGGAAAAGCTCCTTAACGATGCAACCCATCATCCACGATGCGTTTGCCGGCGTTTCCGGCGATGACGGACATTGTCGTTTCCAGGATCACGTTCCAGTCTTCGACAGGGGTGTTGCGCAGCCGGTCCGAGTTCCAGCGTAACGTGCGCAGTTCCGCCCAGATGCGCGCGCCGAGTTCGCTCACGGCGATGGTGTCCGGGTCGTTCTGCGTAAGACCGTCGTCGCTCATGTTAGCCGGCTTCGTTGCCGGTGCCGGAGTTTGTTTTTGAGAGATGCCGGAAACTTTCGAAGGCTTCCTTTTCGTTGCTGTACATGCTGAATACACGATCCAGACGCGTGAGTTTCAAAACTTCCACACACGGGGTGGAGATGTCCGCCATGACCACGCGGCCGCCCTTCTTTAAGAGATCCCGGTAGAGTTCCATGAAGGCGCCGATGCCCGCCGAAGAGATGCGAGTGACACCGGCCAGATGCAGGATGATGTTCCGCTCCCCTTCGTCCACCGCGCGGCGAAAGTGATCGCGTAGATCGGGGACCGTCAGCAAATCCACGGAACCTGAGACCCGAAAGAGGGTAACGTCCTTCTTACGCTGCCGGTAGATTAGCGCGGGCGAACTCACGGCTACCAGCGTCGTATGGAATCGCCAGGATTCCAACAAATTTATAACGGATTCATAACACTTTTTGCGAACAAGCGCCCGTGTAATCAATGCTGCGTAGTTTTGTGTGAATTGAAAGTATCATCGGTATGCGGCGACGGCTTCGTCGACACTGCCGTGAATATTGAAGAATTCCACCAGACGCATGAGCTGGAGCACATCGCGGGAAGGATCGGAGAGGCCCACCAGGCATAAGCGACCGCCGCGTTTTTTGAGGTCCTGGTTGAACGAGAGAAGCGCCCCGGAGCCGGCCGAGGAAAGATTGTCCACGCCGTTCATGTCCACAATCACGTGCAGGTCGCCGCGATCCAGGCAGCCGTGAAACTCGGCCCGTAGTTCGGGCATGGTTACGAGATCCATGGAGCCATCGATCGCGAAGATCACGTAACCGTCGCGGCTGCTCTTGCGAATATCCATGATAGCGCTCCACATATCCCTGATCTCCGGTATGCGTCAAGCTTCCTGATCGTCGTCGTCGACGGCAGTCGCGGCTTCCTGTTCCTGCCGGCTGCGGAGCGCTACGGTGTCGACCACTTCCACCTGGACGTCGTGGGGAATCTCCTCGTGCGCGAGGACTGTAAAATTACGGGCCGGAAATAAACGTTCCAGTATGTAAAAGATGCCCGCGCGAATGGCGCGGCTGCACAGGAAGATCGGATGGCGGCCTTCGGTGATGGCCGCCTGGTAACGTTCGGTGATGGCATCGCGCAGCGCCGCCTGGAAGTCCGGCCGCAACGCCATAACGAAACCTTCCTCGGGATCGCGGTGAATGCCCTCGCGCAAACGCCGGTCGACGTTGGGATCGACGGAGATCGTACGCAGGCGATTCTGATCGTCCACGTACTCCGAAACGATTTGCCGGCGCAAACTCTGACGCACGGCCTCGGTGAGTAAGTACGGATCGTTCTGGGTGCGATCGGCGTGATTCGAAATGCTTTCTAAGATGCGCACCATGTTGCGAATGGATACGCCCTCTTTGAGAAGATTTTGCAGCACCGCCTGGATCTGGCCGAGGCTGATCTTCTTCTCCTGGAGCACCTCGTCCACGACCACGGGGTTCTCTTCGCGAATCGAATCGACGATGCTCTTGATTTCCTGACGACCCATGATGTCCGACGAGTTCTGACTGATGACGCTCGACAGGTGCGTGGCGATCACCGTCGACGGATCGACGACGTCGTAGCCGCCGGCCTCGGCCTCGCCTTTTTGATCGGCGTCGATCCAGAAGGCTTTGAGATTGTACGTGGGCTCGGTGAAACTTTCGCCCTGCAATTCCTGCGTCACCCGACCGGTATCGATGGCCATGAGTTTGTCGGCTTCGAGTCGGGCCTGACCGATGATCGATCCCTGCAACTTGATGCCGTACTCGCTGGGATCCAGGTTCATGTTGTCCCGAATGCGCACGGGCGGTACGATCAGACCGCTCTCCATGGCGAAGCGTTTGCGCAAACGTGAGATCTGATCCAGCAACGTACCGCCGGCTTTGGGATCCACCAGTGGTATGAGGTTGTAACCGATCTCCACTTCTAACGGTTCGGTGCGTAAGTGTTGCAGATACGATTCCGGTTTGCGTTCGTCGGCCTGCTCCGCCTCGCGCTCGGCTTCTTTGGCCTGCTCGGTCTTCAGTCCCTGCTCGATGCGCGTGCCGAGATAGATCATGAGTCCGCCGAGACCGAACATGGCGATCATGGGAAAACCGGGGATGAGTCCGGAAAGTAAGAGCATGGCGCCGACGGCGTAGAGCAAGCGCGGATTGCCTAACAGTTGCGAACGTACATCTTGCGGTAACGATTCGTCGCCGACGCTGCGCGAGACGATCACACCGGTGGCGGTGGAGATCAAGAGCGCGGGGATCGTCGAGACGAGACCGTCACCGATGGTAAAGCGCGTGTAGATCTCCGCGGCGCTACCGAAGGTTTCACCGCGAATGGCGATGCCCACGATGAGGCCGCCGATGATGTTGATGGCGGTGAGCACGAGGCCGAGACGCACATCCCCCTGGACGAATTTCGAGGCACCGTCCATGGCCCCGTAGAAGTTCATTTCTTTTTGCAGCGATTCCCGACGCCGGCGGGCCTCGCGTTCGTCGATGTAACCGGCCGATAGGTCCGAGTCGATGGCGAGCTGCTTACCGGGCAAAGAATCCAATGCGAAACGCGCGGCGACTTCCGAAACCCGCGTGGCGCCCTTCGTGATGACCAACACCTGCACGAGGACGAGGACCGTGAAGATGATGATCCCGATGACCAGCGAACCGGTGGAGCCCCCGCCGCCGACGACAAACGTACCGAAGACCTGGATCAACGCCGACGACGCCGAGTCGCCCTGGCTTAAGACCATCCGCGTGGTGCTTACGTTCACCGCCAGGCGATAGATCGTGGTGACCAGCAGCAGCGTCGGAAAGACGGTGAAGTCCGCCGGGGACTTCGAAGAGAGCGCGGTCAGCAAGATGAGAATGCCCGAGAGTAGCGAGATGGCGATCAGCCCGTCCAGGACGTAACCGGGCAGCGGGATGACGATGAGCGTTAAGATGAAAACGACGCCGAGACCGAGCACCGCGTCGGAACTACTGACGTATTTTCGGATTGTGGCCAGGATGTCGTTCATGTGTGATTTCGCCTCAAGAATGCGCCGGTTTTTCTCTTCGCGTTAGGGATGCGGAGGGTCGCGCGCAGCGCGAGTCTTTGCGCAGCAAAGACCGAAGCGATAGCGGAGCCCGGAGCAGCCCGACGGACGGCGCCTGGGCCTGGCGCCGTCCGGAACGCCCGAACAAAGACCGCTTCGTGTTCCGGTACATCATTGATTTTCCAGGTTGTACATTTTCTGCTATAGGAGTACAGTACAATTTTAATTTTTTTAAGATGCGTTCGCCCCGGTGGAACTTCTGAATTTGTCGAGACGGGCGAATATCATCGACACGACCTGATACAACGTCTCCGGAATCTCCTGGCCGATCTCCACCTCGGCATACAACGTACGCGCGAGTTGCGGGTTTTCCTGGATGGGCACGTTGTTTTCGCGGGCGATGTTGCGAATCAGGAACGCCAGGTGATCGGTGCCCTTGGCGATGACGAGGGGCGCCTGGGCCTGGCCGGGATCGTACTGCAACGCGACGGCGTAGTGCGTGGGGTTCGTAACGACGACGTCGGCGCCGGGCACCTGCTCAAGCATGTTACGGCGGTTGCGCAGTTCGTAAGCACGGTCGCGCTGGCGCTGACGGATCATGGGATCCCCCTCTTCGTCTTTGCGCTCGCGCCGGGCCTCGGACACGGTCATCTTCAGGTTTTCCATGTACTCGAAGCGCTGATAAAAAAAATCCGGAATCGCCACGGCGAACAGGATCAGGGCGGCGACCACCAGCAACTTAAAGGCCACCCAGGCGAACAAAGTAATCGCCTGGGGCAAATCCATGTTCGCGGTCTTGAGCATCGGCAGATAGTCGTCGACGGTAATGAGATACGAAGATCCGGCGATGAGTATGATCTGCACGATGATCTTCAGCAGGTTGACCAGCGTACGACGCGCGGGCAGTACGCGTTTGAAGTCCGGCTTCATGCGTTCGGGTTTGATCGATAACGGCTGCAATGTAAAAAGCAGGCCGAACTGCGAAACGTTGCCGACGATCGCGAAAAAGAACGCGGCCAGACCGATGGGCGCCGTGATGAGTGCCGAGTACCAGAAGACGTTCATGGCCACGGCCTGGATGTCTTCGAGAGCGTAAGTCCCGACGACGGAAAAGTCGTACTCGAAGTAATGACGAAAGACGTGCAGGATCATGCGCAGCATGAGCGAGCCGGCGAGAAAGAGCATGGCCACGGTGCCGATGAGTACGGCGGCGGAGGTGACGTCCTGGGACTTCGGGACGTTGCCCTTCTCCCGCTCTTCCCGCTGCCGCCGCTCGGTGGGGTCTTCGGTACGGCCTTCGTCTTCCGCGGCGAAGCGCTGGAGGTCGTAGGTCGGTAATGTCGCTTCGTTAACTCTTTGCCACAGAGGCACAGAGGACACAGAGAGCAAATGTGCGGAATGGATGCTGGTCGGGCTATTATGGCAGCAGGATTGGATCATTCTTCTGATCCATACGTTCCCCCGGTCCCACAAACCTCTTCCTCTGTGCTCTCTGTGCCTCTGTGGCAAAAAGAAGATCAAGACGCACCCCCCGATTGCGGCCAGGCCTGGAACATTTCTCCCAGGCGATCGTACATGACTTGAAACGCCTCCAGCATGAGCGGCACAATCACCGGAATGAGAAACATCAACACGATGAGGCCCACGGAGATATTCACCTGGATACCCATGCTGATGAGGTTCATCTGCGGGGCCGCGCGGCCGAGGAGTCCGAGCATCAACGAAGTGATGAACAAAATGCCCATCATGGGAATGCCGATCTTGATGGCCGTTAAGAACATGACGCCGAAGGCCTGATCGAGAAACATGAGGACGCCGCCCAGGGTCTGGGTTTCCGGGATCAACTCCGGCACCAGGCGGAACGAGTGTCCGAGGGCCGTGATCATGTGCAGGTAGGCCGGCTGATAGAGGCCGTCCATGACGAAGGGTACGTAAAGAAATAAGAGTAATCCGATCGTATTCTTAAGTGTGCCCAGGAGGGGCATGGAGACCTGGGACTGCGGGTCCAGGACTTCCGAGAAGGACAAACCCATTTGAATCGAAAAAATTTCACCGATCACCTGGAACGACGAGAAGATCACGAGGATCATGAAGCCGATCGTCAACCCGACGCCCACCTGGGAAAGAATCGCCAGGGCGAACTCCAGGGGCGTGGCCGGCAGCGCGGGGAGATAGTTCGCCGCGGCCGGATAGAGCAAGATCCCGAGCAACAACGCCAGCGTCATGCGGGTGCGATAGCCGACGGATTCCGTGCTGAGGACCGGCACGAGCGAGAGCAACGCCGCCGCGCGCGCGAAGATCAGCAGGAAGATCTGGATGTTTTCGCTGAAGCCTTCCACTCTAAAAAACTTTCACTCCGAGGACCGAGGCATCGAGCTCAAACCCCGGAGACTTTCGTATCTGCGTCCGCGCGGGCTACGTTCGCCCTCCCCTCTGTGACTCGGCGCCTCGGCCCTCGGAGTTCACCTTTCCTAAAACTTCGCAATTAAATCGTAAACACCCTGCGTGTAGCTGATCATTGTGTTGAGCATCCACGCGAAGAAGAACGCGATGGCGATGAAGATGGCCACCAGTTTCGGCACGAACGTAAGCGTCTGTTCCTGAATGGACGTAGTGGTTTGTAGAATCGAAATAAACAAACCCACGGCCATACTCAGAATCAGAATCGGCGAGGCGATCTTGAGAGTGATCACCAGCGCTTCCTGGACCATTTGAATGACGTCGCTTTCCAGCATCAGGCGACTCCGTAACTGCGCACGAGGTTGTATGTAATGAGATGCCAGCCGTCCACCAGGATGAACAGAATGATCTTAAACGGCAACGAGATCATGGCCGGCGGCAGCATGATCATACCCATGGACATGAGCGTCGAAGCGACGACCAGATCGATGACGATGAACGGAATGAAGATGATGATGCCGATGATGAACGCCTTTTTGATTTCGGAGAGCATGAAGGCCGGCACCAGGATGTAGGAGTCGATGTCGTCGACGCTCTGGATGTCGCTCATCTGCTTGCCGGACAACGCCACGAACAGGCGAATCTCTTTGGCGCCGTCCTTGCCGATCTGGCGAATCATGAAATTCCGGAACGGCACGATGCCCTCTTCCAGGAACTTTTCGGTGCTGGACTCGCCGTTTACGTACGGTTGCAAGGCCGTCTCGTTGAACTCGGAAAACGTCGGCGCCATAATGAAAAACGTGATGAAGATGGCGAGGCCGAAGAGCACCTGGTTCGGCGGCATGTTCTGCAATGCCAGCGCGCGCCGCACGAAATCGAAGACGATGATCACTTTCGTGAACGAGGTCACCATCATGATCAACGCCGGCGCGAGGCTTAACAGTGCGAGGATGAGGATAATCAGCAGCGAGAGTGAGGCTTCTTCGCCGTTGCTCGCCGCGCGCACGCCGGGGATGACCGGGATTTCGAAGTTGCCCGGGATCTGTGCCGCGAGTTCGGTGGCGCCGAAGAGCAGTGCTGCGAGTACTACACTAACGTACAGTGAAAGTTTCTTTATGGTTCGCCGTTGCATGCGTGTTACTCCCGGGGGTTCGGGACATAATACGCGGTGTACGCGAGCGGGGTGAAAGTACAAGCAGTTTTTGGAAATACTTTAGCGTTTTTTTTCAGGAATCAACAGGAGGATGGGAGGGTCAGCGCGGGCTGACTCTCTCGGTCCAGTAACCAGGCTTGCGCGCCGCATGGATTAAGGCAACGACGTACGGTCCATCGGGTAACAATCGATATACTACGGCGTACGGGAAGTCTCGCAACCGCCAACGACGGGTGTTTCTTAGATAAGGCGACCCGGCTTCCGGGAAATCGGAAATGTAACGAAGTACAATCGAGAGTTCGTCACGGAATCGTGCTGCGACTCCAAACCCGGCTCGCTCAAAATAATAATCGAAGGCGTCCCGGATCTCCGCCTCCGCGGCCCGATGACGACGCACTGCAGGAATCATTAGCGGCCGTGTTCTTCCAGGCGTTGGTCCATGTACCGGAAAACGCCATCAAGAGTGCCGCCGTCGTCTCGACCAGCTTCCAGGTCGTCCAGGCGACGATGAATCTCCGTCTCCCAGGCTTGCGCTACATCGGTGTCCGTGTAGAAAGCAAGCGTGCCGCCCAGTTCTTGAAAGAGGTGAACTCGCTCCGGCTCGGAAAGCTGTTTTGCGAGGTCGAGCAATTCCTGTACTGTTGGTGCAGGCATGGCTAAATAATACAGACGAAATTGAAGATGTCACGCGAAAAATTGCGCCCTCACACCCCCATCACCTGCGCCACCACTTCTCGTTGCCGTGGCCGCGTATCAAAATCGATATATATCAACTGCTGCCACGTCCCGAGAATCAGTTTCCCGTTCTCGAACGGCACGCTGTAACTCCCGCCGATCAACGACGCGCGCACATGGGCCGCGCCGTTGTCGTCGCCCCAGGTACCGTGGTGGGCCCAGTCGTGATTGTACGGTGCGATCTTCTCCAGCACCTCGGGGATGTCCGTCTTCACCAGGCCGGGCTCGAATTCGATGATCGTCACCGCGGCGGTACTGCCGACGGCAAAGATCGTAAGCTGACCCTCCTGGAGCCGCGCCGCCGTGAGTTCGCGCTGCACGTCTTCGGTGATGTCGAGGATGTCGGTAAATCCTTTCGTAGAGTAAGTTAAGCGACGGGTCTGGATTTTCATAAAATCAAACTGAAGCAATCATTTGGGCGTCTGCCCGCCGCCAGGCCCAGGCGGCGGGCACCGCGCTTTCCAGGGCTCCGGCTTCGCCTTCGGTCTCGCGAAGACGCGAGACTCGCGCTGCGCGCGACCCTTCCAATCGCTGACGCAAAAAAACAAGACCACACCCACCTCACATATGCCCTCCGAAAAAAACCTCGGCACCTCGGAGCCTCGGTGTAAATCCTGTATTCTTCTCACACCCCCATCAACTGCACCACCACCTCGCGCTCCCTCGCCCGCGTATCGAAGTCGATGTAAATCAACTGCTGCCACGTTCCGAGAATCATCTTCCCGTTCTCGAACGGCACGCTGTAACTCCCGCCGATCAACGACGCACGCACGTGGGCCGCGCCGTTATCGTCGCCCCAGGTTCCGTGATGCGCCCAATCGTGTTTGTACGGTGCGATCCGCTCCAGCACCGCGGGGATGTCCGTCTGCACCAGGCCGGGTTCGAATTCGATGATCGTTACCGCGGCGGTGCTGCCCACCGCGAAGATCGTAAGCTGTCCTTCCCGAAAACCGGCGGAACTCAGTTCGCGCTGCACGTCTTCGGTGATGTCGACGATGTCCGTAAAGCCTTTCGTAGAGTAAGTTAAGCGACGGGTGGTGATGTTCATAAGATACTCCGGCGTCAATCTGAGGAAAGATTCATTAACGCCTCGCAGGTTTCATCGGCACGATGCAGGCAGAGATCTTCCAGGATCGAACGAATATCATCGTCGATTCGTATTTCCGGATGCGCAAGGACTTCCGTTGTTTCCGAATTGCCGTCCTCGTTTGAGACGGTCGCCTCCAGTGCATCGTACTCCGGTTCGAAACGATTCCGCGGATCGTTTAAATACTCGAAGTGTTCGATGAGCAGCGCCCGCTGTTCTTCGGAAAGCAGGCCCGGTTCATCCAGAAAGTCCGCCGCAACGAATCGGTCCACAGCGTGACCGCCGTCAACGAAAGCCGGCCGGCTCATCGCCGCGACGAGCGCCCGAATCATTTCGGGCCTCAGCCGGCGCATGATTTCCGACGCGGCTTCGTCACTGCGATTCAACAGAAAGACCGCCGCCTGTCCCATTGCGTCCAGACGGAGGGCATAGACCTCCGGCGCAAGATCCAGCATCGCATAAAACGATCGCGCCGCTGTCAGAGGATGCTCGCGCATAAGATGCATGAACTGGTCGGCCTCGTATTGCCTTACCTGCTCCGCTTCGATGGCGGCCTGTAATTGTCGCGCGTGTTCTTCCGTTCGCGCGTTCAGAACTTTGCGCAAACGCTCGTCTCCCTTACCGGCTAACACGCCCGGAACGTAGTCCTGCGCGATCGTGCCGAGGGTCGTTTGCAAAAAGACGCGCGCCGTAATCGGCCCCAGGACGAGTTGCCACTCGCGAAACGCAAAGTCCATGGCGAACCGGAAGTACGTGGAACGCATCAACGTCGCATCGAGTTCCAGGCTCTCCGCACACTCAGCGAGACGGCGGACAACAGCTTCCGGAAGATGCCGGGAAATCGCAGCCCTGGTCTCCGCATCACATCCGATCAACGCGGTCACGATCTCTTTGCTGACGTCTTTCGGTATCTCCGGCTCTCGAGGTTTCTCGGGCTTCAGCGAGTACAGAGCCGGCACGGCCCACAGTGGATGCCGCCATCTGCGGCGCCTGGTAAATCCACGCCGCGTTCGATCTTCGTTCCAGCTATAGCGTATAGTGATCAAACCGTAGAATATGAAATGCGCGGTCTGTTCAAAGCGCGCGATGTAACGTGCGAAGCGTCGGCTGAGTTGTCGTTCCAGGTCGACGAGTTCACCGGCCCGCGCTCGACGAACGCGACGGTAGGTTGATCTGCACAGTGGATCCGTACCAAACGGCGCAGGCAGTTCAAAGGCCGACGGCCAATGATCGCGGGCCAGCATGTACGCCAGACGTTCCAACGATTCAGCATACACATCGCCGCCTTCCGGATGCAGAGAGCGCACGGCGTATTCATATACATCGGCGGACTCTTCAGGAGCACGCGCGGTCAATAAAAGATCGCGCCACACCGCTGCACGGTATCTGATTCGCTGCACGGCATCCAGAAACTCATGGCGCAATGCTCGTTCGAAACTATAACCGCCGATGCCGCCGACGATGAGTCGCAGGCCGCGAAGATACGTGGCTTCGAGGTAATTCCCGGTAACGACCGGTTCGAATCGATCCTTTAAGGCCAGCAAACCCTGCGTGCGCGAGAGTCGATTGTCGGCCAACGCGCGCTCTTGAATCAGCGACCAGGATTCCAGTCGATAGAAAAACTCATCGTCCGCATTCATCATTATTCGGGCGTCTGCCCGCCGCCAGGCCCAGGCGGCGGGCACCGCGCTTTCCAGGGCTCCGGCTTCGCCTTCGGTCTCGCGAAGACGCGAGACT
The DNA here is from genome assembly GCA_965227295.1 of Leptonemataceae bacterium. Classification (GTDB taxonomy): domain Bacteria; phylum Spirochaetota; class Leptospiria; order Leptospirales; family Leptonemataceae; genus JANSYA01. The sequence continues at coordinate 4,965,671 of OZ245742.1, forward strand.
CGCGCTGCGCGCGACCCTTCCAATCGCTGACGCAAAAAAACAAGACCACACCCGTCTCACATATGCCCTCCGAAAAAAACTCGGCACCTCGGAGCCTCGGTGTAAATTTTCTTAACTCTTCCCCGCCATAAACTTACGCCAGCTCCCCAGGTCGGTAATATCCCGCGCCCCATCCAGCTCCGCCGCGTAACCTTCGCAGATGAAACCCTTCACGTACGAACCATCGGCGAGCTGCAACGAACCGATGCCCAGCGGTGCCGGGATGCCGGCAATGAAATCGCCCCAGCGATCCGACGGCATGCTCCAGACCTCGACCTCGATCAACCGGCCGGCGGCGCCCTTCTCGTCGCGAATCAGACCCGGACGATCCACGCCGCCGCCGGGCAACGCGAAGAAACGATACGCCGGCGCCGTCGTGGTCTTCCGCACTAACTTCGCCCCGCGTTCAGTTAGCTGATGATTCAACGCCATGCCGGACATGTGCGCACCGCAGACGACGATCTCCTGCACCGGCCGCAGTCCCACCTCCGTGGCCCCCAGACGCGCGCCGGGGCTGGCCGCGTGCAGGCGACCGGCGTAACCGGCCAGACGACCGTCGGCCCCCGCCGGGGCGAACATCGTCACACCGAACGGCAGCCCGTCGTCACGAAAACCGGCCGGCGCGGCCACGGCGCAGAGATCCAGCAGATTCATAAAGTTCGTATAATAACCCAATTCCGCGTTCGGGCCGTGCGGGTCCGCCTCTACCTCGGCGATCGTATAGATGCGCGGGGCCGTGGGAACGACGGCGAAATCGACACCGCCGAGAATTTCAAGCGCCGTACGGCGCAAATCTTCCAGCCGATACATCGCGCGAAAGGCATCCACCGCCGTCGGCGTCTTGCCCGCCAGGATCACTTCTTTCGTAACGGGAAACACGTCGTTCGGATGCGCTTCGATAAATTCGCCCACCGCGGCGTAACGTTCCGCGAGCCACGGGCCGCCGTATAACAACTGTGCCGCCTCTTGAAACGGGGCGAAGTCGAAGATGATCTTACGTCCGCCCATTTCTTCCAGCAACGCGATCGCTCGCTCCCAGGGCTCTTTGTATGATGCATCCAGGCGCAGGAACTCGTCGCCGGGCACCGCGAAGACGAAGTCCGGCTCCGCCCGGGAACGATGGTACTCGTCCTCGGCGATCTCGTCGTCGAAGAACTCCCGCGAGAACGCATCGGCGCGCACCACGCACTGCCGGCGCACGAGATGCGCGTCCCCGGCGGAGAGCGCGAAGATCGAGACGCAGTCGAGCGAACGACACGCCGGCACGACGCCCTGAATGCTTAATGTACCTCGCGTAGGTTTTAGTCCGATGATATTATGAAAGCCAGCCGGAATCCTCCCGGAACCGGCCGTATCGGTACCCAGGGCGAACCCCACCTGACCCAGCGCCGTGGCCACCGCCGAACCGGAGCTCGAGCCGCCGGCAATGTAACGATCGTCGAAGGCGTTCGCGCACGGCCCCTGGGGCGCGCGTACGCCCACGAGACCGGTGGCGAACTGATCCAGGTGCGTCTTGCCGATGGGCACGGCCCCCGCGGCGATCAGTCGTTCCACGACCGGCGCGGAGTGCCGCGGCGTGTAAGCGTAGGCCGGACAGCCGGCCGTCGTCGGCACGTCGGCGAGATCGATGTTGTCCTTGATTCCGAAGGGCACGCCGTACAGCGGCATGGTCTTGTAGAGCGCGTCCGCCCCGCCGGCCGCGACGATGGTCTCCGCCCGCGAACGCACGTCCTGTAATATGCGCTGTTGCTCTTTTTCCGTGAGCAAACGCAGCCATACGTTCCGCGGCCCCGCCTCGGCGCGTCGCCGGGATTCGGCCAGCACGTCTTCGATCTTCGCTCCGTCGGCGTAAGCCTGCTTTAAGTTCTGAACGGTAAAGATTAGTTCGCGCATGGTAAAGGCTCAGTCGACCTTGATGACGAGCAGGTTCCGCCCCGGCGCCGTTTTCACCCCGGGCGCGCACAGGACTTCGCTCACGACGCCGCTTTCCCCGGCCGGCACGCTGACTTCCATCTTCATGGCCTCAAGAATGACGACATCCTGACCGATTTCCACCCAATCCCCGGCTTTGACCAGGACTTTCCACACGGTTCCGTGCATGGGTGCCGCCACAGCCTCGCAACCGGCGGGCAATTCGCTCTCCGGCATGGCGGCTGCGGCCTCACCGTCATCCCCGCTTTTCGGCGGCGGCAGGCTTTTCCAGCGCTCCCGCTCCGCCTCGAAGGCGGCCTGACGCATCTGCTGAAACTCCGCTATGGACGCGGCGTTGTCTGCTAAGAACGCTTCGTACTCACTTAAGCGGAACGTATCGTGTTCGATCCTCAGCTCCGCACGACCGGCGAGAAAGTCCGCGCGAAATTCCTGGAGCTCTTCCGTGGACACGGGAAAGAAACGCAGTTGATCGAAGAATCGCAGCAGGTACGGGCGCCCCGCTTCGAAATGCGCCGTCGTGCGGTACGTATTCCATACCTGGCAGGTTCGGCCGATGAACTGATAGCCCCCCGGCCCTTCCATGCCGTAGATGCACAAATAGGCCCCGCCGATGCCCACGGCGTTCTGCGGCGTCCAGGTCCGGGCCGGATTGTACTTCGTCGTCACCAACCGATGACGCGGATCCACCGGCGTTGCCACCGGAGCACCTAAGTACACATCACCAAGACCTAAGACCAGGTAGCTAGCCGCGAAAGCGATGGCTTTCACCGCGTCGACGCTTGCCAGGCCGTTGATGCGACGAATGAACTCGATGTTATCCGGGCACCAGGGCGCTTCCTGCCAGACGGAGCGCATGTACTTCTCGACGGCGAGTTGCGTGGCCGCATCGTCCCAGGAGAGCGGCAAATGCACGATGCGCGTGGGCACTTCGAGATGATTCACATCCGCGAGTTCCAACTCGGCGCGTTTTAGAACTTCGCTCAAGCGCGCCGCGTTCGTCGTATGATTGTCGTAGTGGATTTGCAGGGAACGAATGCCCGGTGTGAGATTCCAGATGCCCGGCACTTCGGCCGCGTGTTCCTGCAACCATTGCATGAGGGCGTGCACGCGAAACCTGAGGCCGAGCTCGAGCACGATCTCGCCGTACTCGATCAAGAGATACTGATCGCCGGCCTGGCGACAGATGACACCGACGGGGTGTTCCTCCGGCGGAATCGAAAACAGAATCGCGTCGTCCGGGTGCTCGCTTAGATTCTTGTGAGCGTAGGCTAACGACGTGGCCGCGGGCGCCGCCACGTCTTTCAAAAAAGTTTCGAGTCTTTCGTCCTGTTGCTCCGCCTCTTCCCGGGACAGGCGAACGAAGCGCACCCGATCGCCGGGGCGGAGTTGGCCCATCTTCCATAACTCCGCACGCACGATGGTCGCCGGGCACACGAAGCCGCCCAGGCTCGGCCCGTCCGGCCCGAGAATGATGGGCATGTCGCCGGTGAAATCGACGGTGCCCACGGCGTAGGCGCAGTCGTGGATGTTCGAAGGATGCAGGCCGGCCTCGCCGCCGTCGGGCCGCGCCCAGCCCGGCTTCGGCCCGATGAGGCGCACGCCGGTGCGCGCCGAGTTATAGTGCACCTCCCAATCCGTGGCGAAAAACGTGTCGATGTACTCCGGCGTAAAAAACTCCGGCGCGCCGTGCGGGCCGTAGAGGACGCCGATCTGCCAGGCACGGCCGACGGGATACTCCGGAATACTTGCATCGGGCAAGCTTTGATTTGCTAATTCTTTGCCGGATTCTTCTAATGAATAACGCAGCACATCTCCCGCCTGGAGCGTGCGACCGGCGTGGCCGCCGAACCGGCCGAGGGCGAAGGTCGAGCGACTGCCCAGGTACTCCGGTACGTCAAAGCCGCCCTGAATCGAAAGATACGTGCGGCAGCCGCCGGAATCTTTTTCGACCAGGCCGAGCTTGAGTACACTGCCGGCGGGCACTTCCACGACGCTCCAGTACGGAACGTCCAACGCCTCGTCGGGGGCGTCGTCCGGAACCTGAAGACGCGCGCGCATGCGAGCGCCGGTAAGCGCGATTTTTGCCGGCGAACGAAAACGCAAGGCCGCTCCGCTCACGGTCATCTCGAGACCGGGCGCGCCCTCGTCGTTGCCGAGCAATCGATTGCCGATGCGAAAAGCGAGAGAGTCCATGGGACCGGACGGCGGCACCCCCACGTCCCAGTAACCGCGGCGGCCGGGATAATCCTGCACGCTGCTCTGGGTGCCGGGAACGATGACCTCGATCTTGCCGGCCAGGGGCTCCGGCCGGTAATCGTCGAGCATCTTCGTCCAGACGCGGCCGTCGCGAAAGTCGCCCCGCCGCACCACGCTCCGCAGATAGTCCAGGTTCGTTTCGATTCCGTATAACTTTGTTTGATCTAAAGCTAGCGACAGACGTTCCAGGGCCGCGTCCCGACTGTCCGCCGTCACCATAATCTTCGCGAGCAGCGGATCGTAGTACGGGCTGATCTCCGTGCCGCTTTCGATCCAGGCGTCCACCCGCACGCCGTCGCCTTGCGGCAATTGCACGCAATCCAGCAGGCCGGTGCTGGGCTGAAAGTTCTTCGCCGGATCCTCGGCGTACAGTCGAACCTGCACCGAGTGTCCGCGCGGCGCGGCGCGTTCGAATGCATCGAGGAAAGCAGTTTCCCCCGCGGCGAGACGCAGCATGCCCTCGACGATGTCGAGGCCCGTCACGTTTTCAGTAACGCCGTGTTCCACCTGCAAACGCGTGTTCACTTCGAGAAAGTAGAACGCGTCCGCGTTTTCATCGTAGACAAATTCCACCGTGCCCGCGGAACGATAGTCCACGGCCTGCCCCAGGCGCACCGCCGCGGCGAAGAGTTCCCGGCGACGATCATCGGCGATGCCCGGCGCCGGCGTTTCTTCAATGACCTTCTGATTGCGACGCTGCACCGAACAATCGCGATCGCCCAGGGCCAGCACGCGCCCGGCCCCGTCACCGAAGATCTGCACTTCCACGTGTCGCGCGCGCTCGACGTACTTTTCGAGATAGATACCGTCGTCCGCGAAATTGTTGCGGCCCAGCTCGCGCACCGTATCGAACTCCCGCCGCAGTTCGTCGTCGCTCCGGCAGAGCCGCATGCCGATGCCCCCGCCCCCGGCCGTACTCTTTAACATCACGGGATAACCGATCTCCGCCGCGGCGACGACCGCGGCCTGCGCATCACTTAAGAGATCGCTGCCGGGCAGAAGCGGCACCTGGCTGTCTTTTGCTAACTTCCGCGCAGTATGCTTTAGCCCGAAGCCGCGCATTTGCTCGGGCGTGGGGCCGATGAACGCCACGCCGGCCCCGGCGCAGGCCTGCGCGAACGCGGCGTTCTCGCTCAAGAAACCGTAGCCGGGATGCACGGCCTGCGCCCCGGTCAAGCGCGCCGCGGACAGTACGGCGTCGCTTCTTAGATAACTTTCAGCGGCGCTGCTCCCGCCGAGGGCCACGGCCTCATCCGCGAGCAAGACGTGCGCGGCGCTGCGATCGACGTCGCTGTACACCGCGACGGTGGCGATGCCCAGACGCCGGCAGGTCCGGGCGATGCGCACGGCGATTTCGCCGCGATTCGCGATCAGTATTTTTTGAAACATGCGTTCAGTCCCAGATCAACACTTCCACCGGCGTGGGATTATAGGCGTTGCAGGGGTTGTTCAGTTGCGGGCAGTTCGAGATGACGATGAGCACGTCCATCTCCGCGCGCAATTCCACGTATTTGCCGGCGTGGGAAATCCCGTCTTCGAACGTGAGTTTGCCTTCCGGCGTTACCGGCACGTTCATGAAGAAGTTGATGTTCGGCGGGATGTCGCGCTTGCCCATGGCCACGGCGGCGCCGGTGGCGGGATCGGGAACGTGATGATTGCATACTTGTAGAAGAAACGTGTCCCGGCAGTTGTGCATGAACTTTTTTTCGAGGGCGTAGCGCACGGTATTCGACTCGGCGGCGCAGGCCCCGCCCAGGGTATCGTGACGACCGCACGTATCGGCGACGATCGTCAGCATGACGTTGTCCTCGCTGGAGATGAGCTGCGAGCCGGTGGTCAGATAGACCCGGCCCTGGCGACGAATCGTATCGACGGCGGAATAACGTTCCAGGGGATCCCGGGCGTTGTAAAAGAGCGTATCGGCGGCCTGGTTGCCTTCGAGGTCGAGCAGGCGCACGGTCTGCCCGGCCTTGATTTCGTGGGTAAAACCGGCCCCGGCCTTGACGACCCGGCGAAACCCGGCCGTCTCCGGGGTTAACTTACTTTCAGTGAGTGTTTGCATAAGATTTTTTTTTAACTCCGAGGACCGAGACACCGAGGAAAAAGGCGCAGAGAAAGCACTAACCGGGAATCACCGGCCGGCGTCCAGACTCGATTCCTCTCCCGGAATTACCTCGATACCTCGGTCCTCGGAGTTCACCATCCCCCCTGCGCGAAGTACGCGAACGTGTTCCGGTACGCCCGGTCGTTCTCCGGGCGCGAGAGCCGGCAGGGATCGTCGGGGCCGCCGCCGGGGCCGCTCCTCCAGATCGTCAGTTCCACGGGTTGTACCGGATACTCCGGCCGCGGGTCCAGCGGATGCGGGCAGGAATTCAGGACGATGAGCACGTTCATCTCGGCGCGCAGGTCCACGTAGTTGCCGGCCTTAGAGTTGTCCGCATCGAACTTAAGCACTCCGGTTTCGATGTCTTCCACCGACGCCTTGCTGAAGAAGTTTACATTCGGCACGATGTCCCGTTTCCCGAGACCGTGGCGGCCCAGTTGCATTAAGAACGAGTCCCGGCCGTTGCGATAGTATTCGTTGCGGTAGTTCTGGTAATCGTGTTCGCCGTACTTCCCGGCGATGTCCTTCGCATTGGTGACACCGCAGATGGTATCGTGCCAGCCGCAGGTGTCCGCCGTGATCGCCACCAGGATGCGGCCCATGTCCGAGTAGCACACGTTACCGGCGGTAAGATACGCGATATGCTGGCCTTTGAGTGTGTCCGGCATGTTGTAGCGTTCGCTTTTTTCTTCCTGGTTGTAAAAGAGCGCGCTGACGTTCGCCCCGCCTTCGATGTCGGTGAGGCGCAGGGTGTAGCCGCGCTTAATGATGTACGACCAGTGGTTAGCTCCGGGCAATACTTCCTGGTATACGATGAGCTCTTTTGGAATCGTCATGTTATCGTATATGCCCCGAATAAGAAGGTAGTGAACCGGGTAAATGTTTTTTGGGCGCCCCCGCCGCTCCGCGGCGGTCGGGCTTTCCAGGGCTCCGCCTTCGGCTTCGGTCCTCCGCTTCGCTCCGGACTCGCGCTGCGCGCGACCCTTCCAATCCCTGGCGCGAAGACAGCGATCCACAACTCTTCGCGCGAGGGATGCGGAGGGGGCCGAAGGCCGTCGCGCGAAGCGCGACCGCAGCGAAGCGGAGCCCGGAGAAGCCCGGTCGGCGCGAAGCGCCGACGCGCCCAAAAAAACCGCACCTTATCTTCTAACTTATTCCCGGAATACACTAGCTCTTCTCTTGCAACTTCACGAGTTTCGCGAGGGTTTCGTTGCGCTCTTCGCCGGTGTCGGCCTGGGCGTGCAACAGGTCCAGCAGGTCGCGCTTTACCTTTAGAAATTCTGGCGACGTCTTGATGTGAAAGTCAATGCTCTTTTCGAACGGCGGACGCTCGTCCGCAATCACGCGACCGGGGCGGCGCGAAAACACCAGGACGCGCGAACCCAAAAAAATGGCCTCATCCACGTCGTGGGTGACGAAGACCACCGTCGTCCTTTCGTGGCGACTGAGCAACAGCAACAGCTCCTGCATCTCTTCGCGGGTCTGAGAATCGAGGGCGCCGAAGGGCTCGTCCATCAACATGACCTTCGGCCGGTTTACCAGCGTGCGCGCAATGGCCACGCGTTGTTTCATGCCGCCGGAAAGTTCGCGGGGATAGGCGTCCGCGAACCGCGTAAGGCCCATGAGATCCAGGAGATACTCCACGCGGGAGACGCGGTCGAAGGCCTCGCCGCCGCTCTGGTTCTCCGAGTTGATCGCGAGGCCGTTCGAGAACGCGGCGTTTTGTTTCACCGTAAGCCAGGGAAAGAGCGTGTAGTTCTGAAAGACGAGGCCGCGCTCGCGACCGGGACCGTGGATCGTTTCGCCGTCCACGCGAATCTCACCGCCGCCGGGTTCCTCGAGGCCCGCCAGCATAAAGAGCAACGTCGACTTGCCGCAACCCGACGGGCCCAGCAGGCAGACGAACTCGCCGGCCTCGATGGAAAACGACGTGGGTTCGAGCGCGACGACGTCGTCACGGCCTTTGACCTGGAAACGTTTGCTTAATTCGCTGACTTCGATCCGGGGACGCGGGGATTCCATTAACTATGACTCAGTAAATATTAGCGGCTGCTCTCGGCCCAGTGAAAGACGCGTTTGTTGAACTGCCGAAAGAGATAATCCAGAAAGAGCCCGAGAATGCCCAGGACGATCAGATAAATGAACATTTCCGGGATTTGTTTGTAGCGATAAAAACGCAGGATGCGATAGCCCAGGCCCTCGTTGGCGGCGATCAGCTCGGCGACGACGAGATACGTCCAGGCCCAGCCGTTGCACAGGCGCAACGCGTCGAAGATGCCGGGCAGCGCGGCGCGGCTGAGTACCTGGCTGATCACTTCGAATCGCGACGCGCCGAGGGTATAACTCACCTGCACGAGCTCGTACGACACCCGACGAATTTCGTCGGCGACCATGAGCAATAATTGAAAGAACACGCCGATGAAGATCAGCATGACCTTGGGCGTTTCGCCGATGCCGAAGAATACCATCAAGAGCGGAATGAGCGCCGGCACCGGAACGTAGCGCGCGAATTCGGTGAGGGGTTGCAGCAACGCCTCCCAGAACCGGAACGCGCCGATGAGCGTGCCCAGGGGAATTGCGATCAGCGCCGAAAGCAGAAAGCCGCCGGTAACGCGCAAAAAGCTGATGTAGAGATCTTCGGCGAGATAGTCGGAGCCGTAGATGCCCACGGCCGCCTCGAACAGACGCGCGGGCGTGGGCACGAAGTGGGCGTTGACGAAAGACTGATGACTCAGCCAGGCGTAGCCCAGGGCCGCGACGATGAAACTCCCCGCAATGAGCCCGTTGAAAAGGCGCCGGGGAATCGGCCTGCGCAGTGCGAAGAGTTTCATGGCTCGCTGCTAACTTTATGCGAGATTTACTTAAGCGCCTCGACGAACTTTGGTTCGATGGCCGCGGCGTAGTCCGGGGCGGCGTCGATTTCCAATGCCGGGACCTTTAAGTAGAAGTCCGCGATGGTCTTGCCGCTACCGTAGAGCGAGACGTTCGAATCGGCTTTTTTGTAGGCTTCCAGGTTGTCCTCGAGAGTAAAGAAGTCCGTGCCGGAAATGAAGGTCTTGTAGTTCTCGGGCGTCTGGCCCACCTTCTTCGCCATGATTTCGTAGGCCTCGTCGGGGTTCGCTTTGATGAACGCCATGACCTCGAACCACACCTCGACGATCTTCTGAATCTCGTCGCCGCGGCTTTTCACGACGTCCTCATGAAAGACGAGCATGTCCGGAATGAGTCCGGGCATTTTCTTCGAGGTAAACAGGAGATGCATGTCGTCCTCCTGCATGGCGTTAAAGAGCGACGGTTGCCACAGGGCGGCGGCGCTGACGTTGCCGAGCACCACGGCGTTGGAGGCATCCGGAACCAGGATGTTTTTGAATTCGATGTCTTCCTGGCCGAGGCCCGCCGATTGCAGGGCGGTGAGCAGGACGAAGTGCGAGACCGTCCCCTCTTCGGCGGCCACGGCCTTGCCTTTGAGATCGGCCAGGGACGTAACGCCCTTCGCGACGACGCCGTCGTTGCCGGCGGAGTTATCGTTGATGAGCACGGCCTTCATGGGCGCGCCCACGGTGGCGAGGCTGAAGATCGTATCGTTCCAGGTCTGGCAGTTACCGTCGACCTGTTTCGTGTCCATGGCGCCCAGGGAATCGACGTAGTTGTCGAACCACTTGAACTCGACGTCCACGCCTTTGGCCTTGAACATGCCCTTTTCGATGGCGATTTCCCAGGCCACCCAGCCCGGCCAGTCGCTGTAGCCGATGGTGATCGGTTTTTTCGCGGGACCGCAGGCGAACGTCATAAGAATGACAAAGGCGGCGCCGATGTGGAACATTAGATTGCGTTTCATGAGTACCTTTTCCTGGATCGATGGATCGATCCGGAATACTCAGCAAGATGCGTGCCGACGCACCGGAATCGCGATGCGGCACGACTCTTCGCGCCAGGGATGCGCAGCATGGCGCGCAGCGCCAGTCCGGAGCGAAGCGGAGGACCGAAGCGAGAGCGGAGTGCGGAGCAGCCCGACCGCCCCGCCCGGGGCGGGGGCGCCCAAAAGACCCGCAGCACAGCTTACGCATACGTACCGTGACCGAAGTAGAGACTAACTAAATATTATGCGTAGTTAGTATGGGCGTCCCCCTCGCTGCGCTCGGGTCGCGCTTTGCAGGGCTCCGCTGCGCTGCGGTCTCGCCTCACGCCGAGACTGGCCTTCGCCACCCTTCCAATCGCTGACGCGAAAAACGGTGCATATTATTTCAGCAGTATGAAAGATAAAACAACGTACAGCCTGGAAACTGCGCCGCCGCTTTATTTTCCGTTCGCGAGCGGTCATTACACCACGGGGCCGGCCATGCGCGTGTTCGGTTTCGATTTCGGCAACGGCGCGGCGGACGGGCGCACGTTTCAGATCGACGCGGAGTTCGCGAAGTATCGCGCGAACAAGCTCGCCTGCCGCAGCGCTCCCGATCGTATCGATCGCTACTACGCGCGCGCGGCCTACGATACGCCGACGCAGGCCGCGCTCGCCGCCTGGATCGCGCGCCGCCTGGCCGCGGAGTATCCGAAAGTCTTCTATTATAGTGACGCGAGTGAGACGGATCGGCATACGCTGCGCAGCGAGCTCACGCGCGAAACGATTCATTGGAACGACGCCGGCGAGTTGCTGCGCGACGCGTGTGAGCTGCGCTTCGAAGCCGTCGACCTCAGCGACGCGATACTGATGCAACTGCCCGAGGATGTCGCGCTCACGCAGTTCGACGCCGCTCGCAACGACCGCCAGTCCATGATCCATCTCTGCGCGCCGAATCACTGGGCCCCCGCCGACAAGATCGACCGGAGCTTCGCGGCGGTGCACGACGTCGTCCCCGGCGCCGAACTGGAAAAACTCAAAGATCGCTACACTGACTTCTTGTACGGAATGGTTAAGCGCGGGCCGGAGCACGCCTACGTACGCTTCGCCTGGGGCCTGGCCGCCGACGATCGTTTGAACCATCATCCGGCGCCGCCCCCGGGAACCGACGCGACCGCGTGGCGCGGCCGGAACTACGCCGCGCTGATCGATGTCGGCGCGCCGTTGTTCGTGCGCGTGGAACGCCAGACGCTCACCGGACTGCCGGAGATCGACGCGCTGTTGTTTACGATTCGCACGTATCACTACGACGTGCGTGTGTTACCGGCGGACGCGCGCGCGGGACTGCGGGAAGCGATTGCTACGATGGACGAGGCGAGTCTGCGTTACAAAGGTTTGTGGGAAGATCGGGAGATGGTGGTCGGCTATTTGTGAGTTTGATTCAGTACACAACATAGTGAATGCCGTCGGCGTGAGTCGTAACATTCAGCAACGATCCAGTAAGATTCTGCCGGGCCGCCCCCCCGACGGAAAAACGCATTGCGTACACGACGGCTGCAACTCAAAATCAGGATGATCACACCGGATCGAGAGCCCGCCGCATGAAGACGCCGACCCACGCACCACAGACATCCTCCGTTCGCGCCGCCGCGAAATCCGCACCGTCTGCAAAGCTCGCGCCGGGCCGCTGCGTACACCAACTCCTGCAATCCGCAACGCTGCATCGGTCCGCGGACGGAGACGCCAGAGCCCTCAATCCCACCGCCGACGCGGAAGTCGAGAACGCCATAGCGGACGGCGGTCGGCCGCTATCGCAATCAGAACGAAAATTCTTCGAACCGCGCTTCGGCCACAACTTCAGCCGCGTGCGCATCCACGACGATGCACGAGCTCACGCGGCCGCGGATTCAGTGCGAGCGCGCGCCTTCACCCTGGGCAATCACATCGTAATGAATCGCGGCGAATACGCGCAAGGAACACCGGGCGGCCGACGACTGCTGGCGCACGAACTTGCTCACACCGTGCAACAGGGGATGCAGGTCGAGCCGGCGCCGGTGATTCAGCGCTTTGAAGCCGCCATGCACGAACGCGCCGAATCGCGCGGCCTCACCCACGGACCCGGCGGACTGAGCGCTGACGAAGCGTCCGAAGTGTACATGGGGAACTGGACGCGCGATTTCAATCAATTCCTGGTCCCGAGCGCAGCGGGGATCCTGGGCCACCACAACGTAATTTACGCTCTGTTGAACTTACTGCTCGTCAAGAAGTTCGGGCGAACCGCTTCCCCGGACAGCATCGGCTACTACGTGCCGTCCGAACACATCGACAACCCCGCGGCTCAGGTTGCAGGCCAGGACATGGAAGCCAGGCCGCCCGCAGGCAGTCCGGCGCGCGGCGTCTCCCTTCCGGACGAATTGAAGGTCTCCGACATGACACGGGCTCAGGACCGCACCGGCGCACAGGATACGGTGGGCAGCGGCATCAACGCGAATCTCTTCGGAGTGGATCAGACCGGAGTCATGGCTTATATTCGCCGAAGCAATCTGCTGATTGAAGATCATCTAATGCATGCGGCCCGCAAGGGTCGTAACTCCGACGGCTTCTTCCACTTCGGTGCGGCGTTGCACGCAGTGGAAGATCTGTTCGCGCACTCCAACTGGGTGGAAATCGCACTGGAACATACGCTGAAAACGAATCCGACCCTGCGCGACAGTGTCGGTTCCGGTTCATCGGAAGTCTTCAGCTTCGCCCGGCGCACAAACAGCGGACGGCGCATCCTGACGACGGGTACGTTTTCGAGTCTCGATACGGCGCATTCCATCACCAGTGAGGTCGTGAAAATTCTTCGAAACGGCCTGGACCCGAATGTCTCGGAGACGGAAGTGCGGGCCCAGTATGCTTTGATCCGCGCACTCCTGCTTCATACACCGGCGGTACGCAGCCGACTGAGTCCGCAATCGATCGATCGAACTCTGAAGTTTCTGGAAAGCGCCGAGGTCGCGTTGCTGCCGATCACGAACTGGGTTCGCGAGCAAATCTATCCGGCCATCAACGCAGTACTCGCTCAACTCGGAGATTCCATCGAGAGCCAGTTCACGGGGGCTGCTCCCGTCTCCGAAACAAGCCTGCCCGAGGTCCGCGACCGGACCGGCGCTCTCGATACCAGCCCGGAGAAACGCGCGGCGATCGACGCGCTGCCGGAAGAAGTTCGCGCCGGGCCGTCCCACACGCAGATTTCAAAAGATCACTCCAACAGCGTCTTCTTTGGCATCGCCTTTCGCCTGGCCACGGAAGCGGTCAAACGACTTCGCGTTCGCATGGTGGAAGCCTGGGCCACCGGCACGCCGTCCGTGGAGACAAACGAGGCTCCGCCCGGCAGTCTGCGGGCCGAGCCTGGCTTTCGAAACCGGCGCAGAGAGGAAGTACGCAACCGCGCCCACGAAGGCCGGCAAATCGAAACCAGAGGCTTTTCCCCGGAACACGGGATGGAGCGACCGAGCGCGGCGATGATGAGTCGCATGCGTACGCAACAGAGCGAGGCACTACAATCCATCAGTGTGGTTCTGAACGCGATCCTTTCGAATCCGTCGTCCGTGAAAGACACGGCGTACCGGCAAATCCTGCGCGAGCCCATTGCCACCGGCCCGTTCCTGGGACAATTCGTCGCGCTGCACCTGGCGCTACAGTCCGGCAACACCGCCCCGGCCGCTCCGGCTGCGTTGAACGAGGCCGTCCTGGTACTGCGCGAAAGTGCGATTCCCGGTGTAAGCACGGCCGAGAGTTATGATGATCGGGCCGGGGCGAATGCGTTCGTGCGCCGGGCCGGCACGAACGTAAGCTACGCCGCGCAACAAGAAACCAACGAGACCGTCAAGAACAACCTTCAGGCGTTACAGGCGGTGTTGAATTCCGTAAACGCTCTGACGTCCGTCAGCTACACCGAACGGCAACGCCGCGCGGGCCAGGGCGCGAGCCGGCTAAGAAACGTGCACGTTCGACTGCCTGACCTCAACACCAACTACATGGAACGCATTCCCGCGGCCCAGCGCGCCGCCGTTGCCGAACTTCTACAGGAATCCCGCCATATCGTGACGCATCCCCTCGACGTTCCGCAGGGCCAGGCGCCCTGGTGGAAGTCCATCGTAGAAGACTTCATCACAAGCAACACGGAACAAATCCGTACGGAAATCGCGGCACGCAACGCCGGCTATTCCTCCTACACCGGCCGGCCACACCGGCATTAACAAACCCGCCGCCTCCCGAAGACGACTTGATCGCGCCGGCCCCTGCTCCAACCAGCACCATGACGGCCCCGGCACCGGCGCCGTCTTCTTAACGTCCTTCACGACGATCCTGGAGGCGATCCTCTTTCTGCGCTTCGGCTACGCCGTGGCGCACATCGGCCCCCGTAGACCTGACCCATTGTCATCCCCGGCTCGGTCACCTGGTCATGAATTCCACGGTCCTGCTGAAATATTTACGAACGCCCTACTCCCAGTATAAGTGCCGGTATCGCGCCCGCTCGTCGTAGTCGGTGATCTGATACCAGGCTTCGTTGTTGACGATGTACCAGTTCCTCACGTCCGTCGTCGACGGCAGACGTCGGCGGCAGTAATCCTTCGCGACGGTTTCCGAAATATAGCCCGGTGTCGTGCAGGTGTCGGTCACCCAGGTGTCACAGGCAAAAAGAACGAAATAACACGTTTTGTGGAAGCGTTTCATGGTCAACCGCACGTACCGATGTTTCCGGTACGTGCCGTTACCGACAAAGCGATAATCGTAACCTTTCACTCCACCAGGCGGGAGCGGCGGCACGGAACCCGGGGACGGTTCCAGAAACGGCCCCTGGGATCGCCAGGTAGCGGCGGTCAGTCGCAGGCGTTTCGTCACGGTTACGGCCGGGCCGTCACAGGTGCCCGGGTCATCGGTAAAGCTGAAGTCGAACTCGTACTCGCCGGGGACGTCGGCGTGAACGAAGCCGACGCCGACCTCGCGGAGATACGAGGCACCCACGCGGAAATTGCCGGTTACCGGATCCTGGAGATCGAAGTCGAGCCACGACGCGCCGATGCTGATGTCGGCCTGGGTCATGGCCGAGGCCGCGGGTTTACTCACAAGGGTCAACTGTGTCTGGTAGTTGGCCGGATCGGCATTGCAGCGGGCCGCGTCCGCATCGTTCGCGAGGGCCCTGAACCAGCCCACGTTTTCAATCCGGAAATAGCCCTGGTGTCGCGGCTGTAGCCTCTGCCCATCGAAGTACTCGTGGATGGGTCGCTCCAGTCTCACGAGCGGGGCGTCGTTGTCGCTTTCTTCGGAATAGACCACGACGTTTTTCGTCGCCGTATCGGTAACGGCCTCCCCCGCGTAATACAAAAATCCCTCCAATCCCGGGGCCCCTCCCACGTGGTAGACCGAGGTCCGGCCGGTGCAGCTATCCCGGTCGCCGGCGAAGTAGGCGTAATTCCCGGACCGGTCGAAGACCGGAGCGTGGGTGCGATTCCCGCACACCGAATGACTGCCGCGGCTCGTGAGGCTGCCGTCGGTGCCGATGGCGTAGACGTAGACCTGCCCGGTCTCCCGTCCGTACAGGAAACCTCCCCCGGGATGCACGGACACATCCCAACCGGTGCCGGAGACACCGAGATCCGTGAGGGTGCCGTCGCCGTTCAGGCGGAAGCCCCGCACGCTGCCGCTGCCCGCGTAGACGTACTGTCCGTCCGGCGTGATGGCCAGGTGCGGCCCGTAGTTCAGGCCACCGCCGAGGGACGTCGACGCGCGGAGCGCGGGATAGCCGTTCGCGTCGATGGAGTACACGGCGATGATGGCGTCGCCGGGTAAGGGGATGAACGTCGGCGGGAGCGCCGGCCCCTGCTCCACGTAACTGCGGATGAGGCGGGATCCGTCCCGGCTCAGGATCATGTTTGAGCGGCCGAGACCGGCGGGGTTCATGGCGACCTGGGCGTAGTAACTGAGACGCCCGTCGCTCGCGATGTTCAGGATTTGCACGCCCCGCTGATAGTAGAGGTACAGAAAATCCCCGGAGGGATGCATGTAGATCTGCGCGTGGTCGTAGTTGTCCGCCACGTTGTACCAGAAATCCTGTACGGTGGTCAACGTGCCGTCGTTCTGGCGCTCGAAGACCCGGATGTAGCCGCGGGTGTTGCCGAAGGTTTCCTGCGAGCGCGCGTAGAGGTACCGCCCGGAGGGATGTAGTTCGAGGCTATCCCATTCGCTGTGCTGGCCGCCGAGGCCGATGGTCTGCAGGGCGGCGGACGGCGCGCCGGTGGCCGGGTCCAGACTCACGGCGCGCAGATCTTTCGAACTCGAACCGGAGGCATACAGCGTCACCGGGATCTGGAGTCGATCCACCTGAACGGTGATGGGCGGTCGGGGCAGACTGACGTTGCCGGCCCCGTCCTTGATCCAGACGTATACGTCGTGACTGCCCTTGCCGGGGAGCTCGTAGCCGTAGCCGGGCGTCCCGCTGCGGGGCTGCCAGCGGGAGTCCACTGACTGAGGCCGCGTGTTCGTCGTCGTGAACATATAGTACGCGGCTTCGAAGTCATCAAAAATAAACAACGCGTTGGGAACGGTCGTGGGACTGGGGCTCAACAACGAGTAACTCGATACGGTGGGTTCGTAGGTGTCCGGGTCCAGCGGATACGTACCGTTCAGGAATTCCTGGCCGTCGTCGATGCCGTCCGCGTCGGTGTCGGCGAGGGCCGCATCGGTCTTATGCACGTGCGGGGCAGGACCGGAATAGTAATTCGTTGTGGTTTCGAAGGCATCGGACAATCCGTCGCCGTCGAGGTCCGGCGACGTCGTGGCGACGACCGTCGTGCCCGTGCCGTAGTTCTGGTTTTCGTCCAGGGCAAAGACCGTGTACATGTACGTCGTGCCGACGGTCAGACCCTGGTCTTCGTAAGCATTCGGATGATGCTGCACTCCGGTGGGCGCGACGCCCTCCGTCGGATTGGCCGGCGGCCCGAGCGTGGACCGTCGAATGACCACGCCGGCGAAGTCCGCGTCGATGGGATTCGCCCAGCGCAGCATGACGCCGTTCTGTCCCGGGGCCGCGATGAGGTCGGTGACGTTCCCGGGGGGATCACCGTCCGTCTGCGAACACAGCATGGACGCCGGTTGGGTGGTGGTGACGCCCGCCGGTTTGAGGACGACCCAGTAGTTCGTATTGATGCCGCCGTCCGTGACTCCGGCCCGGTTGCCGTCGAGGACGATCTGCTCGCCGACGTTATAGGCGCGCCGGTATACGGTGTAGGTACCCACCGCGTCCGTGGTTTCGATGAACCGTCCGGTGTCGACGAAGCCCCGGGCCGCGAGCCAGGGCGCGTCCTGCGACGTATCGCCCGGGCCGGTGCCGCCGCGGCTGTCGTACATCACGTAGACGTCGAGCGGAGCGTGAGCGGTGAAGTCGATGTAACTTCCACCGGTATAAAGTTTGTGAGCGTTCTGGGGACCGCAGGGAGAGCCGCCGTTGCACGTGGCGATGCCGAGGGCGCCGGCGAAACCCAGGTCCGCAAAGTCCGCGTTCGCCTGGATGTAGTAGTTCCGATCCTGGTAATACTTAAAGTTCGCGTCCACGACCGTGAACTGCGCTCCCGCCGTTCCGCCGATGCCGCCGGGAAAGTCGTCTCCAATGCAGGACGGCGCGTCGACCACGGTTCCCGTGGACGCGGGCATGGCGGTGAGTACGAACGTGGTGAAGTGACTGGTATAGGCCGTGATCGTCCGCGTCTCCGCGTCGACGACGAGGCGGTCCACCGGCCGCCACGCGTTCGTGTACTCGTCAAAATAGTAGACCTGAAAGTCTTCGGTGAATCCCGCTTCGTTCAGGAGCGCCGGTTCGTATGTATACTTGAGTTCCGCGTATTGCCCTTCCGGGAAACGTACGGTCGTGCCCGGTCCGACATCCTCCGCTTCGAGGCCGTCGATCTTCGACGGGTCCAGGGTGATGCTGTAGGGCGCGCCGATCGGTACTTTCTGGGTGATGACGTCCGGCGCCGCCCGATCCGAAACCTGCACCGCGACCGAACCGTCCGGCCCGCCGCCCGGCAGCGTCACCTGCGGCTCCGACGAGAGTTGCGCGGACGACGGTCCTTCGTAACCGCCACCGGGATGCTGTCCGAAGAGCCCGAGGAGTCCGAGGAAGCCGAATTCCTGTGACCGGCTTCCCTCCTCATTCAACGCCAGGATGGAAAGACAGGAACCCTGGACAATGATCGCAAGGATCAGTGCGCAGGTGCGGAGGATTCGAAAAGTACGGCGACAGAACGGCATAAACGCGACATCCATAAAGTTGACTATAAATAGTCTTTACAAATTTACAAGACTTCAGGCCGGGCGAAAACGCCGTAGATGTCAAGCAAGAATCTCTGCCGACGGCGGACACACGAACGAGGCGGAGTCGGAGACACCGGCACTAACTTCTTGTACAGAAGAGTTAAGAGTGGGACCGATCGGGTTCGCGTGCGCCGCACCGGGCCCGGCCGCCGGGGATCCACGCGTGGACGTGTGCGCCCCTGCGCTTTCGAATTGACCGCGCCGCGCCCTGTCGCCATTCACCGCCATGCAGGAATCGCGCGGCAACCTCGGCACCGGCGCCGTCTTTCTCACGTCCTTCACGACGATCCTGGGGGCCATCCTCTTCCTGCGCTTCGGTTACGCCGTGGCGCACGTCGGCCTCTGGCAGACCTGGCTCATCGTTTTGCTCGGGCACCTGGTTACGATTCCCACGGCCCTGGCCGTCGCCGAAATCGCGACGAACCAGCGCGTCGCCGGCGGCGGCGAGTACTTCATCGTCTCCCGATCCTTCGGCATTCCCATCGGCGCGTCCATCGGCGTGGGCCTGTATCTCGCGCGTTCCATCGCCGTCGCGTTTTACATGATCGCCTTCGCCGAGGCCTTCGCGCCCCTGGCCCCCCTGCTCTCCCCGCACTTCCACATGCCCGACGCGCGTTTCATCAGCGTGGCGGCTCTGACGCTGCTGTTTCTGCTCCTGTACTTTCGCGGCGCGCGCAGCGGCAGCACCGCACTCTACGTAATACTTATGATCATCGCAGTCGCGCTGTTGCTCTTCTTCGCCGGCGGCGCACTGCCCGGGGAAGCGCGCGAAGACGGCCACGCCCTGTGGTTCGCGCGACTGTCCGAACACGCGACGTTCTTTACGGTCTTCGCCGTGATCTTTCCGGCGTTCACGGGCATGACGGCCGGCGTCGGCCTCTCCGGCGACCTGCGCGACCCGGCTCGCTCCATTCCCGCGGGCGTCCTGCTCGCGACGTTCCTCGGACTGTTCGTCTACCTCGCCGTACCATTGAAACTCGCACTCACGGCTTCGCCGCAAACTCTCGCCGAGGATCAGTTAGTAATGAGCCGCATCTCTCTCTGGGGTCCGGCGGTGCCCATCGGCCTCGCCTGCGCGACGCTCTCGTCGGCCCTGGGTTCGATTATGACGGCGCCGCGCATTCTTCAGGCGATGGCCCGGGACGGGATCTTCGTCAACGCGCGGTTCAATCGCGCGCTCGCGGAAGCGCACCGGCGCTCCGGAGAACCGCGCCTCGCTTTGGTGCTCACGTTCGGCATCGCCCTGCTCTTCATCGGCATCGGCGACCTTAACTTCGTCGCCGGTATCATTACGATGTTTTTCATGCTCACGTTCGGTTCGCTTTGCCTCGTATCGTTCCTCGAACACCTGGGCGCCGACCCGTCCTACCGGCCTGCGTTTCGATCCCGCTGGTACATCTCGCTCTTCAGTGCCGCGTTATGCTTCTGGTTGATGTTTCGCATTCAACCGGCCTTCGCCCTCGTCTCCCTGGCCGTCAGTGTTTTGATTCACGCCGCCGTCACTCGCGTGCACCCGGGTATGCGCGGCATTACGAATCTTTTTCAGGGCGTGATCTTTCAGGTATCCCGGCGTTTGCAGGTCTTTCTGCAAAAGTCCCGCCGGGACGAGGACGCCGGTCGTACGGAGCACTGGCGACCGGCAGTGGTCTGCCTGGGGGAGCGCTCCTTTCAACACTTCGACGGCATCGATCTAATGCGCTGGCTCTCCCACGCCCACGGCTTCGGCACCTACATCCACTTCATTCGCGGCATGCTCGACCCACGGACCCGCCGCGAGGCCGATGCCGCTCTCGGGCGCCTGCTCGGAATTGCCAGAAATTCAAATAGCAACGTATTTTTCGGTACTGTGGTCAGTCCGTCGTTCACGTCCGCCGTGGCCCAGACGGTCCAGCTCCCGGGCGTCTCCGGCAAAGCGAACAACACCGTACTCTTCGAGTTCCCGCGGCAGGAACCGGAACTCCTGAACGACATCGCGGCGAACTCGGACCTGCTGCGCACCACGGATTTCGACGTTTTGATCCTCGGTTCCTCGCCCAGGCGTTTCGGCTTCCGCCGCGATCTGCACGTCTGGCTTACGGAAAACGACGCCGCGAACACCAACCTGATGCTCCTGTTCGCCTACATCATTCTCGGCCATCCCGATTGGCGCAACGCGTCGATCAAGATTCGCTACGTCGCGGAGCCGAACCGCGTGGACAGCGAACGCCGGCGCCTCGTCGATCTCGTACACCAGGGCAGGATTAAGATTTCTCCAGCACACATTAGTGTGCTTCCGCGCAGCACCGGACCGGCGTTGCAGGATCTGGTCCGCCGACACTCGGCGGACGCGGACCTGGTGATTCTCGGCTTCGAGGAACACGCTCTGCGCGACGGCGAACTCGCCTGCTTTCACGGATTCGACGGTGTCGGCAACATACTGTTCGTGCACACCACCCGCCCGCGCGAGATTTCCTGAGTCGATTCGGCGGGCGCCGGGCGTTTTTCTGCGTGCCCCGTGTCCTGGCGCGAGACGGCGGCGCTTTTTTCGCCAGCACGCCTTAGATTCACAAAAAATTAACTTGCAATCAAGTAAACTGAGCCCCAGAGTCGGTTTCTTTTTTTGTAGAAATCTCGCAAAAGGTGTTTTTTAGCATTTCGTGCCCCGGTCTCCGCATTCCACCACACCCGAACATTCAGTCGAAGCGCCATCGTTAGGTTTACCCCGCGGCGGCGCGATTCGCGGCCTGGGGGAAACCTTCAGCCCCGACGAATTCTCCGGCGCGGCGAATCTGTCCGTGCCGATCCCGCTGATGCCCTGCCGCGGCTTCGAACCCGCCCTGGCCCTGAACTACAGCTCCGGCAGCGGCAACGGTCCCTTCGGCCTCGGCTTTGCACTCTCGCTCCCGAGCATCGCGCGGGCCACGAACAAAGGCACGCCGCGCTACGACGGCGACGATCATTTCGTCATCCAGGGCAATGACTATCTGGTGCCCCTCGACGGCGAGGCGCGCAACTCCACGCTCACGACCGAGGGCGAGGACATGGAGTTTCACGTGCAGCGCTATGCCCCGCGCCGGGTCGGAGATTTTGCGCTCATCGAATTCTGGCAGTCGAAGCACGACGACCACCGATCATTCTGGAAGGTCACCGGCGAAGACCACGTCATCCGTATCTTCGGCTGGAGCGCGGCCGCACGCGTGGCCAATCCCGACGCGCCCGGGCAGGTCTTTCGCTGGTTGCTGGAAGAGTCGTACGACGTCAGCGGCAATCATCAACTCTATGAATACCTGGAAGAAAACACGGAGAACGTGGACACCCTGGCCGTGTACGAACACAATCGCGTGGTCGGCGCGCAACGCTATCCGGCTCGCATTCGCTACGGAAACGACAGGCCCATCGCCGATTCGATCCTGCTGAACGACCGCACCGACGAACCCGGCTGGCATTTCGAAGTCGTCTTCAACTACGGGCAGTACACACTGCCGCCGGCTAACATGCAACCATGTGCACCTACGGGGGATTGGGCCTGCCGGCCGGACCCGTTTTCGACCTACGCAGCCGGCTTCGAGGTGCGCACGTATCGTCGCTGCGAAAGCATTCTGTGCTTTAGCAGCTTCGCAGAGCTGGGAGCGGAGCCGGTGTTGGTCGCGGCCCTGCGCTTGCGTTATGCGGACGTCAGCGAAGCGAACGGTTTTCTGAGTCAGATCGCCGGCATTACGGAGACGGGCTACACGATGGGCGGACCGCGTTCGCGCGGACGGGCCGCGGCGCCGCAGGCGTTCGAAGAGCTGTCGTATCCGGAACTTGAGTTCGGCTATACGATCTTCCAGCCCGCGGGCCGCGACTTCGCGCGTCTCGATGCGACGAATGGCAATCTCAACGGACTGGAAGGCGACGGCTACAGCCTGGTCGATCTCTACGGCCAGGGAATCCCGGGCGTACTCTACGCCGACGGCCGGAGCGTGCTGTATCGTGAGCCGGAACTGCGTCGCGATCCAGATGATGCGGATGATGCGACCCGCCATAGCTTCGCGGCCCGCGCGGCACTCAAACACGAACCGTACCAAATGCGGTACGGCGACTGGCGCGTACCGGAACAGTTTCCCATTCCGCGCCTTGTGGACGGCGCGGGCATCGGCCTGAGCGATCACACCGGCGATGGACGCATGGACCTTCAGTGGCAGGAGCCGGGACACAACGGCTACTGGCAGGCGCGTGCTAATCGTACCTGGACCGACTTTCACGCCTTCGACCGGTACCCCGCCGACGAACCCGCGCCCAATCAAACCGCAATCAACGCCGCCGGCGCGGGACTGGCGGACCTGTTTCAAATTCGCGATGATCGCAATTACGTGTATCCCAACGCCCGCGCCGCCGGTTACGATCCGGCGGTTTTCGCCGAACGCGAGGCGACGATGCCGTCCACCCTGGAGTCGGGCGAAACCGTACAGCTCCAGTTTGCCGACATGGCCGGCAGCGGCACGCCGCAGTTCGTGAAAGTCGAAGCGAATCGCGTGCGCTACTGGCCCAACCTGAGTTTCGGCCGGTTCGCAAAGCCCGTCGAAATGGCGAAGGCGCCTGACTTTCATTCAGAAGAATTTAGCGTCGGTTTTCGCACGGACCGGCTCTTCCTGGCCGACGTGGACGGCTCGGGCACGGCCGATCTGATCTATGTCGACGCGCGCGCGGTGTATGTCTATCTCAACAAAAGCGGCAACGAGTTTGCGGATGCGATTCGCATGGAACTGCCGCACACCTTCGATGCCCTCGATCAAATCGCGTTCGCCGACATCTACGGCCAGGGCACGACCTGCATGGTGCTGTCCTATCCGCACGGCCTGCCGAATGGCGGCGACCTGGGTCCCGTACATCTGGTGTATGATTTTTGCGGGCGGTCGAAGCCGTATCTTCTGAATCGTAGCGCGAACAACCTCGGCGGCGAAACCGAAATCACCTACGCCGGCTCGGTGGATTACTATCTCCGCGATCAGCGCGACGGCCGGCCGTGGCTGACCGGGCTGCCCTTTCCGGTACAGGTGGTGGCCAGGTCGACGGTGCGCGACCGTCTCACCGGTTCGTATTATACCAGTCTCTACGCCTACCACGACGGCTACTACGACGGCACCGAGCGCGAGTTCCAGGGCTTCGGCCGCGTGGATCGCCAGGACAGCGAGTACCTGCCGCCCGGCGCGCGCGACGATCATGACGACGGCCGGTATGTCGCGCCGGCGCTCCGTCGGACCTGGTACGACGTCGGTTGTTTCGAAGAACACGCGGCGTTGCTGGAACAATACCGCTCCGAGTACTATCAGGGCGATGACGCGGCGCTGCCGCTGCCGGAAAACGCAATCGACTGCGACGATCCGGACAGCCTGCCCCAGGCCTATGCGGCGCTCGCCGGTAATGTACTGCGAACCGAAGTTTACGGACTGGACGATGCGGGCGAGGCCGACGGCGTGCCGTATACGGTGGAGTGCTCCGGTTACACGGTGCGTACCATCCAGGCGCAGGGCGAACATCGCTACGGTGTTTTTT
Organism: Leptonemataceae bacterium; assembly: GCA_965227295.1. Taxonomy (GTDB): domain Bacteria; phylum Spirochaetota; class Leptospiria; order Leptospirales; family Leptonemataceae; genus JANSYA01. The sequence goes on from OZ245742.1 coordinate 4,989,712, forward strand.
TCGTGCACGGGCGCGAGGACCAGAGCTACGCCTACGATCGCAACCCGCTGGATCCGCGCGTCGAACAACAGTTCACGCTCCAGGTCGATGCATACGGCAACGTCGAACGCAGCGCCGCCGTTTCGTATCCGCGCCGCCAACCGCTCGAACGCCTCGAAAGCCTCAAGCGCAATTCGAGCGACGCCGCGCCAATCGAAGAGACAACCCTCGCCCAACAGGAACAGTGGCGCGTCTTTTGTTCGACCACCGCCTACATCAATCACGCCGAACCGGCCAAATACCAACCGGGCGTACCTTACGAGAGTCGCAGCTACTATCTGCCGGAAGCGAAACCCGCCGGTGCCGGCTTTACGTTCGCGGACATCGCAAAGCAGGTCGACGATGCGCTCGCCACCCTGAGCGCGCAGGAGCCGTCGTCCGACCGGGTCGTGCTGGAGAGCTGGGGGCGCAGCATCTTCGCGAAGGTCGACGCGCGGGGCGAAACCCGGGCGCTGCCGCCGGGCGAAGTGCAACTGCCGGCGCTGTTGTATCAGCAACAGGGCGCGGTGGACAGCAGCGCGAACATCGCCGCGGTCTACGCAGGTGCGCTGAGCCTGACCGAACTTCAGGAAAAGCTAACGCAGGGCTTCTTTCGCTACGACGAAGCCACCGACTTCTGGTGGAACGACGGCGCCCGGGCCACCTACCTGGGAGCGGATCATTTTTATCTGCTCGCAAGCACCATCGCCCCGGCCACCGATCCGGACGATCCCGCGCGAACCACCCTCAGCCTTACGCAGTACGAATACGACCGCTACGATCTGCTCATGACCGCCGTCACCGATGCCTACGGCAACCGCGCGCGCATCGAGGGCGTCGACTATCGCACCATGCAGCCCGATCGTTTGATCGACGCCAACGAAACCACCACCGAGGTTCTGCTCGATCCCCTGGGCCAGGTCGTCTATACTTCGGTCTACGGCTACGAAAACGGTGAGCCGGCGGGCTTCGATTCGGTGGACGCGGCGCCCGCGGAACGTCCGGCGGACGCGGCCGCGGTCATCGCCGATCCCGGGAAGTACCTGGGGCGGATGCAGAGCTACTACTATTACGATTTCCGCGCCTACGTCGATCGGCGTCAGCCGGTGGGTGCGCTTTCGCTGACGGCGATCAACTATCCCGACGCCCCGAAGACCGCGCGCATCGCACCCGGACTGTCGCCCGGCGCAAAGCTGCCGCCGATCGAAGTTAGCGTAAGCTACGCCGACGGGCTCGGCCGGGAACTGCAAAGCAAAGCGCGCATGGAACCGGGCGATGCGTTTCTCTATAATCGTAACGACGGCACGCTCTCGCAGGGCCACGCCGATGAACGCTGGCTCACCAGCGGACGCACGTTCTACAACAACAAAGGCGAGCCGATCAAACAGTACGAGCCGTACTTCATCGACACGCCGGAATGCGTCACCAACGCGACCCTCGATACTCAGGGCTACAGCGCCACGCTCTTCTACGATCCCATCGGCCGACACGTCAAAACGCTGACACCCAAAGGGTTCATCGAGAAGAGCGAGTGCAGTCCCTGGCACACCACCGCCTGGGACGCCAACGACAGCATAAAAGAGTCGCCGTACTATCGCGACAACATCGCAAGTCCGCCGGCGGACGGAGAGACGGGCGGGCCCTACTACGATCCAGCGCTGAGCGACGCGGCCAGGGCCAATCTGGAGTACGTGGCGAAGTACTGCGCCGATACGCCGGCCACGAGCCTGGTGGACAATCTCGGCAACGACATCGTCGTGCAGCGGATCAATCAATATCCGGCCGACCTGGACCATCCCATGGCCGGCGAGCCCGTCCGCGAAGAACTCTACGACTACATGCAGTACGACGAGTCCGGCCGCCAACTGCGCTCGTCCGATCCCAGGCTGTCGGCGAACGGCATCTTTAACTTTACATTGTCGTACGTTATGTCCGGCGATGCACCGCTCAAGACCGTCAGCGCCGACTCCGGCACGAGCTGGGTGCTCCCCAACGCCTTCGGCAACCCGGTGTTCTCCTGCCACAGCCGCGGCGTGGCGATGCGCACGGAGTACGATCTCCTGCAACGGCCGGTGGCATCCCGCGCGAAGCAAACGGCCTCCGGCGACCTGGCCTCGTCCGCGGAGGATCCCCTCGTGATCGACCAGGTCGTCGGCCGCGTGGTCTACGGTGATTCGCCGAACTCGGGCGCGCCGGAGAAATGCAACTTGATCGGCCGACCGTTTGAGACATTCGACCCGGCCGGTCTGGTGACGACGCCGTCGTACGGCCTGGGAGGCCGACCGCTAACCGGTGACCGGCGCTTCTTCAGGGACTACAAGACCCAGGGCAACTGGGATGACGCGAGCCCGGCGGCGCAGGAATGCTTGCTACAAAACGAACGTTTCTCAAATAGCGCCGTCGTCGACGCGCTGGGCCGCACGATCGAAAGCGCCGACACCGACGGCAACGTCAGCCTTCCCGTGTACCACATCGGTGGGGCGCTGGATACGCTGAGCGTCACCACCGCCGACGACGATGTCACCGCGCAGTACGTCGACGGCATCAGCTACAACGCCCTGGGCCAGCGCCTGTCCATGCGGGCCGGCAACGGCATGATCACGGAGTATTTCTACGATCCGCGCACCCACGCCACCTTGCGCACGCGCACGATCAACGCAAAACATCAAACGCTCCAGGACATCGCCTACGAGTACGATCCGGTGGGCAACGTGTTTCGCAAAGAGACTCGTTCCGACGCGCCGATCTTTCATAAACAAGAAAAGGTTCAGCCCGTTTCGACGTACATGTTCGACGCGCTCTATCAACTCATCCAGGCCAACGGCCGTGAGAAGATCGGCAACGGCAGGGATCAACAGCAGAAGCATCGCGAACCGGACCTGCCGTCCAACATTCCCCACACGAACGATCTCACGGCCCTGTGCAACTTCATTGAACGCTACTCCTACGATCGCGGCGGCAATCGCACGCGCACTGAACACCGCACCGCCGACCGCCAATGGACGCGCGACATGGTCGTTTCGAACCGCTCCAACCGCGCCGTCAGCTCGCGCATCAACGGGGACCGGAAGTTCCCCGCCCCGACGCCCGAGCAGGTCGACGACTTCTTCGACGCCCATGGCAATCAGGTAATACTGCGCACGGCCCATCCCCTGGTCTGGAACTTCGCCAACCAACTGCAATCGGTTACCATCGTCGAACGCCAGGATCACACCGAGAAGAGCGCGGCCGGCAACGATGTCGAATACTACGTCTACGACGGCGGCGGTCAGCGCGTGCGCAAGATCAACGAGACTTACGGTTTCGGCGGCACGGTCGTTACCGTGCGCGAGACGTTGTATTCCGGCAACATCGAAATCCGCCGCACGTCGCGAGGCCCGACCACCGATAGCGCTGCGGTGTCGACCTCCAGTGTGATCAGCGAATACCATTCCCTGCGGATCATGGACGACGAGAACGGTGTGGCCACCCGGGACCTCTGGACCGCAGGTGATCCGCCGGGTGATTTTTTGAACCCGGCCATCATTTATCACTTACAGGATAATCTGAATTCGTATACGACGCAGGTGAACGCGGACGGCGAGATCATTGCGCGGGAAGAGTACGCGCCCTTTGGTGAGTCGACGTTCTTCGCCGGTGTCGGCGGCGCGGATGAACTCACGCACTATCGCTACTCCGGTCAGGAGCGGGATAACGCTACGGGCTTTTATTACTACGGCGCGCGGTACTATGCGAACTGGCTCGGGCGGTGGCTGAGTCCCGATCCGGCCGGCACGATTGATGGGCCGAATTTGTACGCGTTTGTCGGGAATAACCCGGTGTCGATGGTGGATGTCGGGGGGATGGGGCAGGATGAACCGGTACTCTTAAAGAAGCAGCCAAAACCACCTCCCGAGAGCGAATCGGAGATTGAGGAAGAAAGCGGGGACGAATCGTTTTCCGAGCAGATGCCGATAAAACAACCCAAGAATCAGGCAGAAAAAATTGATATCGACATAGAAGAAGAGGAAATCGTAAAAGTCACACGATTCAAAGTTAACACCGGGAAAGCTCACCTGCACGACGGCGACTTGCCGTCTCGGTCGGGTGGAGGGTTCGGCGTCCCCAAGAGCAATCGTTCATTCGAAGAGACCCCCCGAGTTCCGATTGAAAACATTGAAGCCATGGCCAATGCGATCATCCAGACTACGACCAGTATGACAGGAGACGATTGGTCTATTGAGCAGAAACAGGAAGTGGCAACTGAACTAAATTTTATAGTTGATTACGAAACCAGCAGGCCAATCGGAACTCACGCAATACGAGCGGGGGCAGATATCGTAGCTCATTGGCATCCTCCAAATAAAAAGGACGGAAAGGGCCGGGTCGCATATGAGTACATGAAAGATGACAAACCTGGCGAACTCTTGAAAAAACTGGATCTTTGTTTCCCTGATCGAGACGACAGGGATACCGCCTCAGCCTTTTTGATGTTGTTGATTTTTGATAAGATCGAGGTGCCTGTACTTTTAGAAAGATACGATGATGCCGCTGTGGCATGGCTGTACAAATTTGCGACCATTCAATTTGCCGAACAGGCAAGGGAGAATCGGGCAATAGATCTTGGAAACCACCATCTTGATTTCAACCAACTGGGAGAGGCCTTAAAGGCAATTGCAATGTATGGATTTCAGGTGGTATATGGTGCTCAAAAACCTGGAGTGTCTTATCTCGGCGCCGGAAGCGGTGGATCAGAAAAGTTGCGAAAATTTCACAGCAAAAAATGAATAATCGTTACATGGCAACTGATTCGTTCGTCTCCGTGGATACCATTATCAAAAAATAGATACAACACCCCATGAACACACTAACACAACTCCTCGAACAAAACCCCGCCGTTAACATCGGTGCGCTCAATCTTAACGACCCCGACGCCCTATCCGAACTCAACTACCTGCCCGACGTCGATCGCACCATCCAGCTCGCCTGGCTCGCCGGCTACCGGCGTCTCTTGCGGCTCACGGACGACACACAAGTCGCTCTCGCGCTGTTTCAACGCGACCTGCACTCGGTGTTTCAGATCACCGAACGGTCCCGGACGGGATTCATCCGGGACCACGGCGACGACTGCGGCGGACCCGGGCCGGCGGCACGGATCTATGATCGGGCGGTGGCGCGCAAGACGCAGGTGGTACACACTTACGCGGCGGTGCAGCAGGCGAACGGGGCATACTATCGAGCCGGGCGTTACGATAATTTGAGCGCGGTCGTCGGGGCGAACTTCAACGATGTGCCCGGCTACGACGAGTTGTTCGGCAACCTCGACTACTGCACCTGCCCCGATTGCCGGACAACCTTTTCGCCGGCGGCGTACTACACGGACCTGATGCGCATGCAGGCGAAGTACATCGAGTTCGTCGGCGACGAGGAGGCGCAGAAGTACTTCGCGCTCGAGAGCCGGCGTCCGGATTTGTGGAACATCGAACTGAGTTGTGCGAATACGCATACGCTGGTGCCGACGATCGAAGTCGTGAACGAGGTGTTGATTGCAAGCGTGACCGCCGACGAATCGACGGACGCCGCCGCGCAGGACAAAGACACCGAAGACGAGCCGGACGATGACGGGCCGGAAGTGGACAAGACGGCCGCGCTGTATGAGGATTTGAACGAGGCGGTGTATCCGTTCACCATGCCGTTCAACCGGCCGCTGTCGGAGATCGGCACGGTGCTCGCCCGCGAAAGCACGGACCTGGCACAGATCTGGGAGCGGATCACACCACCGACAACCCGGAGCGACGCAAACTGGAACAAGGGGATGCAGTTGGCGCATCTGGGACTTTCGCCCGAGCGCTGGACGATGTGTTCGAAGCCGTTCAATCAAACCGATTACTTGCAGTGGAAAGCCTGGGGCTATGCAAATGAACCAGACGGGGGAATCTCAACCGCATTAGTTTCCGGAGAAAACCTCATGCGCCGCGCCGCTTTGTCGCCGGCCGGGCTGCGGGAGCTGGTGTACCAGGGCCTGGAACCGGGCGGCGCGGAGTGGGACGAACAGGCGCCGGCATTTTATATCAACAAGGGCGACACAGACCCGGTCAGTCTAATCACCACCGACGACGACTGGACCGTCGACAATCTCAACGGTAATCGCACGGCTCGCATCAATATGTTCGTGCGCCTGAGTCGTTTCCTGGGCTGGAGTTTCCAGGATCTCAACTGGGCACTGGAGTCTTCCGGGCGACGCGATGGCATGCCAAAAGCAAACAGTACGGAGCACTCGCTCGGCTTCCTCGCCTGGCTCGCGGCCATGCGCAACCGGCGTCCGGAGTGGAGTATCGAGGAACTCTGCGCCATGCAGGGCATTCTGAAAAACTACGGCACGGAATCGACGCCTTCTTTCCAGGACCGGGTCTTCTTCAACGCCAACGTTCCCAATGTCCGCCTGCTCGCGGACTATTTCAAAAACAGGAAAGCCTGGCAGATCCCGTCCGAGGATCCGTCCGGCACCAGTATTAACGAAGACAGTCTCAAGATCCAGGCGGCGTTGGCCGGCGCGCTGGCCATGAGCGTCGACGACCTGTTGTATTGCGCGAACGCCGCCGCCGAAACTGAAGAGGAAACCAACGTACTCTACATCAACGCCGAGAACCTGGCGGTCCTGTATCGTTGCAGCCGCCTCGGTCGGCTGAGCGGCCTGGCGTCGGCCGAGGTCTTTACCGCGCTCGCCCTCCCGGGCGCGCCGAAAGATGCGCCGGACATCATCTTCACGCCGATCATTGCGGAGGACGATTGCAAAGACGCCAACAAGCAAGTGCAACCGGTGCTCGAATGGCTCGTAGCCTACGGCGATTGGATTCGTGAGAGCCCGCTGTCCACGTACGAGCTGGAGTATCTGCTCACGGGCACGAGCCAGGCGCCGCGCATCCGCAACCGGACGCCGGGGCCCGACGCGCTGAAAAACTTTTGCGATGAATTCCAGGCGAGCATGGCCGATAGCCTGCTGACACCGGAGAAGTTCGCCGGGGCGCTCGGCGATACGGCGGGGTTCAACCAGTACAACGAGGAGGCGCAACAGGACGTCTTCGACGGGCTTACCGAGGCGGGCTATATTCAAGACGGCAAGGTCGCCGATCTACTGCTGATCAAGCAGCCGGGATTGAAGGTGATCGCCGTCGCCATTTTTCCCGGGGGAACGCCGGAGGATGATCCGGTCGTCGTCGAACTGAGTCAGTCCCTCCGTGATTTTTTGAAAACGTATCGCCAGCAGCAGCAGGACGACTCCGACATGCCGGACCTCGACCAGGCCGTGTTCGTCGAAAAAACCCGCACCATCTTCACCGCCGCCATGAACTCGGACTATCTGCCGGCCCTGCTCCTGGTAAAGATCGTCGCCGAATACGTAACCGACGGCGTCGTAAGCATAGATCTGCGGAAGTTAAGCGCCGACTCACTCGATACGCTACGCGAGTCGATCGCCCCGCTGCTGTTCGCAGGACAACGCGCGTTCGAGGATAACGAGAATTTCCTGGCGAAACTTACGGAGGCTGTCGCGTCCGCCGTCGTCGGCGCCTTTGAAATCCAGCAGCTTACCTTCGCCCAGGAACTGGCGGCGCTCTACGGCCTCTCCCCGGGTCAATTCACCCCGCTGCTACTCACGCTTCCCGTTTATAAAGTCAAAGACGAAGACCGGTACGTTCCGCTGCGCCTGTCGGATTTGCTCGGGGAATGGGACGAGCGGCTATCGGCCGCGCTCGCGGCCTTCCAACCGTATGTCCTGCTGACCACGAGCCTCGACCTCTCGGCCTCGGATCTGGTCACCATCGCCGCGAACCCGGCCGCCTTCGACATCGACGTGGCGTCTCCGGCGCCCTCGCCCTATCTCCTGAACGACGACAATGTCCGGGTGCTGCTTGCCTTCAAAGCGTTGCAGCGCGAACTGGATGATTCGCAGAACCGCGTCCCGGGCTATCTGAACGCGATGAACGCGCCGGAAGCCGACGCGACGCCCGAAGCAGCCGCCTCGCAGTTGAACGACATCACCGGCTGGAATGAAAAACAAATTCTGTTTCTCATGGGTAAATTTTGGCCGGGCAACGAAGACACGCCCCGACCGTACGCCACGGTGGCCGGGCTGGATTTGCTGGCGCGCTGGTTCGCGGAGTGCGCCCGGCTCGACCTCGACGCATCCACGCTCTATCAGGTCTACGAACTCTCAGACGTGCCGTTGGCGTCCGACGCCGAAAATCAAGTCAGCTACGAGCAGTATGCCGGCGTGGCCGGTGCGCTCTGGGGCGGCCTCGGCGCACACCTGGCCGACGACCCGGCCGAACTGCGCGCGACCCGGGCCGTCGCCGGCGTGCAAACGCGCGACGTGCTGGCACCGTACGTACTGGTGCAACTGCATAACGCGAAGGTCCCGGGCCTTACGAACCTGCGCGATCTTTCCAACTACCTGTTGCTCGACGTCGAGGTGGGCGCCGAACCGGAGACCTCGCTGATCGGGTCGGCCATCGCGTCCGTGCAGCTTTTTGCGCATCGGTGCGTGAACAACCTGGAACCGGACATTGTGCTGCTGGACGAATTTGAACGATGGTGGGAGTGGCTGTCTAACTATCGTGTTTGGGAGGCCAATCGCAAGGTCTTCCTTTTTCCGGAGAACTACATCGAGCCCGAACTGCGCCGCGACAAGACGCCGCTCTTTTCGGACCTGGAAAACGAACTCCAGAGCGTCGATCTTCGCAATCCGGCCGATGTGAACGCCGCCCTCTTTGGTTTCCTGGACGGCCTGAACTCTGTGACCGACCTGGTGGTCATGGGCTGCGGTGGTTATGATTATCTGGACCGCGTGAACACGGGGGAAGTCGCCGAAGGCGTCGGCGTTTTCAGCGAACTGCCGACGAAGACCTTCTGCCTGGTGGGCCGCACGCTGGAAGAGCCGTATTCGTACTACTATCGCCTGGTACACTTCGTGAAATACAAGCCGGATGCGTACGTGCCCGTGCGCTGGAAACCCTGGCGCGAATTCCCGCATTCGCCGCAACCGATGGCCGATGTGATCAAGCCGGTCTTCGCCTTCGGCAAGTGGTTTCTCTTCTGGGTCGAGCGAGAGCAGACGGGACGCACGGATCCGCCGGAAGACGAACCAATGAAGGGCGATCCGTTGTATACGAACTATTCCTGCATGAGTTTTCTGGACTTCAACGGCGAATGGAGCGGCCCTGAGAAACGTACGATTTGGAGCAATAAGGACGAAGAAACTTCGTCGAATGTTCAGCCCTACCCTTCGTATTTGCCCGGCGCGCAACTCATTGCAGTGGCTTTCAAGTATTTGAAGCGAAAATCCGTTCTCTTCTACGGCAACACGAACGGGCTTTTGTTGGCCGCGCGTTATGCGTCCAACCATAACCTGTATCCGAACGGACCATTGAGCCAGGACTATGGAACGTCCGGCAACCTCCAATACTCCTACTGGTATCGCATAGAATACGATAAGAATAAGTTTGCAATCGATGCAGGCAAAGACATGACGTTCTCCGCCTGGATTAAGCCGGACACTGCGAACGAAGAAAACAACCCGTTCTTTCTTCTTAAACTCGGTTCAAAATACATTATTCTGTCCGTGCAGGATGGTAACACGCTCCACTGTAAATTCATGCGTACACAGGACGACTGTCCCCTGGATCCGAGTATCTGGAATTACGTAAGCCTCAGTTTCGTCCGCCAGAAGAAGACTTCCCTGCAGGCAACTCCCACCGGGGATACCAGCCAACGGCAAAGCTTCGTCGTTTACCGCGGAAAAACGTATTTTACGAACGTGGACAAGGCCGACAAGTCCATCCAGCTCTGGCGTCTAAGCGATTCCGGCGACGATTGCGTGCGGGTCCTCGAGCACAAAGCCGTACCGATCAACCAGGTGAAACTGATTGAATTCACCGGAAATTTGTACATGTACTGGCGGACCGGTAAAGCGGTGTATATCGGCCGGATTCATTTCGCCACGGGCTCGCTGAAAAACATCCATGGCCTCCATTATAAAGGCCATGGGACGGAAGACATCGATCCGCCGGGCATGGCCGCGGGCGAAGAAGACGGAAGGCCCGTCCTGTACTGCGTGTATAAGTGGCATGGGCACGCAAGGCTGTGTCGCCTCGATCCGAACACCGGGATATTGAGCAGTTGGGGAGACCTGAAAAATCCCGGTGGCGAACTCATATCGGTCAATGCCGTACCGAACCTGGTCTGGATGAATGATGCGCTCTATATGGTCAGCAGTCGAAGCGATGTGAACGGCTTCGAATTTGGCCGGTTTGACGACGATAGCACGATGGCCGACTACGGGCCGGTCGAATTCACCGACCCGGTCGACTGGCATTCGACTCCCGCCCTGCTCTACACCGGCGGCTGCCTCTACGCTACGACCTACGGCGGACGACTGGTATCGCTGACGGACAGGGAGGGCCAATGGAATGGGACTGTCCTATACGACTTTCATACGGATGACGTTACCGGAACCGGCAATGCCTTCCTGTTGAACGAGCAGCTCAATATCCCGCTTCGGCCGTCTAAAACGGCGATCGATGGCGGCTCCAAAAACATTCTGTCGCTGAGTCGTCCGCCCCAGTTCGGCGTAGTCCTGAATGAACGCCGCGCTCTAACCCTGGTGCCGGCAAATACGATCCCTGGACTGGAAGCTGATTTGGAAGTCGAGATCGGTCACGGACTTGGCACGGGCGACCCGCGCTTCAACGGCTTCATGCAGAACGTATTATTATACGACCGCGAACTGAGCGCGGACAAAAGACAGGGACTCTTCGAGAACAGCCTGCCGTTCCTCACCCGCGATTTCGAAAACGTTACGTTCCATACCGATGGGGCGGATCCCATTCCCCGGTGCGCGCTTCATTATTTACGCAACCTCAAGGATTCCGCAACGGAACGCTTCGCAGTGGATCAGCCCGGCTGGGCGGTCACGCAGGGCTTCGGCATTCGTCTGCTCACCGGATTCCAGAAGCCGGGCGACGACGTGATCCTGTCCTGCTATCGCCTGAACAGCACGGCGACCGCCGCCCTCGGCCAGGCGCTCTTCATGGGCGGCGCCGGGAAGCTGCTGAGCGTATCCTCCCAGCTCTCGCCGGAAATTCCGTTCACCATGCTGGACCCCGATCCGGAGACCATTCCGCCCGAGACCTGGCCGCCGGATCGAATCGATCTCTTGAACGGCGCCATGTCGATGTATTATCGCGAGTTGTTCTTCTTCACGCCCTTTCTGGCGGCGAGCATGCTAAAGACCGATCGCCGGCACGCCCAGGCCAAAACATGGTACGAGTATATCTTCAATCCCACGGTGGACCGCGCCGGATGGGATTTGCAGATCGAAGACGCACCCGCCGATCGTTACTGGCGCTATCTGGGCCTGCGTGCCGGTTACAATCCGCTGCTCGCCCAGGAACTGAGCCGAACCCCGGTCGAACAGGCGACGGCCGATCTACAGAACGCCGCGCAGCTCTACGCCTACCATAACGATCCCTTCGACCCGCACGCCGTCGCCGGACTGCGGCCGATCGCCTACCAGAAGACGATGGTGATCCGCTACATTCATAATCTGATCGAATGGGGTGATGTGCTGTTCCGCCGGTACACGCGGGAAAGTCTCGGCGAAGCCTTCATGCTCTACACCATGGCCTACGATCTGCTCGGCAAAGACCCGGTGAATCTGGGTCAGTGCGACTTACCCCCGGTGGAAACCCTCGGACAATTCGCGAAAGATTACGACGGGCTAAAGAACATTCCGGAGTTCTTGCTGGGACTGGAGGGAAGCTTGCCGGAGTCGGCCTTTATCGGCGCAGAGACGCCGGTGAACAATATCGCCGGCAGTTATTTCGGTCTGCCGGAGAACGAAGACTTTCTGCGTTGTTGGGATACGATCCAGGAGCGACTGTTCAACATCAGCCACGGACTGGACATCGACGGCGTGCGGCGTAAGGCGGCGCTCTTCGAGCCGGCGATCAACCCGGCCCGACTCGCGGCCGGAGTAACCGACGGCAATGGAACAGGGTCGGCCATGAGCGCGCCTCAGACGCCGGTGCCGTACTACCGTTTCAGTGTGATGATCCAACTCGCCAGAAGCACGACCCAGGCGGTGACGCAGTTCGGGCAAAGCCTGCTCGCGGCGCTGGAAAAAAAAGACGCCGAGCACCTGGCCCTGGTATACAACCAGAATCAGTTAAACTTGCTCCAGCAAACCACCGGTTCACGTCAGGCCCAGGTCGACTCGCTCAAAGAGAGTCTGGCGGCTCAGCAGTACAGCCTCCAGGCCGCGCACGAACGTCTCGACTATTACACGGACCTGATTGGCGCCGGGCTTTCGCCGGAAGAAATCGCTCAGGTGACCCTGGCATCGATCGCCGCCGGTACCTATGCTATCGCCCAGGGCGTACGGATGGCGGCGATTCCCGCTTACAGTATTCCGACGGTCTTCGGACTGGCCGCAGGCGGGATGCAACCCGGTGCAGCCGTCAACCAGGGGGCCATCGTAACCGAAGCAGGATCGAACGCGGTCAACATGCAGTCATCCCTGGTGGGCACCTTCGCCGGATTCGCCCGCCGTGAAGAGGAATGGCACTTCCAGCAAAGCCTGGCCCGCATCGACGTGGATCAAATCCAGCGCCAGCTCGATTCCATGAAATACCAGATCCAGGCGGCCGAAGGCGAAGTGAAACTGCTCCAGAAGAACATCGATCAGGAGGAGCAGGTTCGGAAGATCCTCAAGAACAAGTTCACCAACGAGCAGCTCTACCAATGGTTCGTCGGTCGGCTTTCGGGGCAGTTCTTCCAGTTGTATCAGATCGCCTACGAGCAGGCGTTGCAGGCGCAGCAGGCCTGGCGTTTCGAAAAAGGAACGGACGCCGACTACATCAAGGGCGGTTACTGGGACAGCCTGCACGAAGGCCTGCTGGCCGGCGAAACGTTGCAGGTGCATTTGACGCAAATGGAAAGCGCCTACATGCAGCGCAATAAGCGGCGCTTCGAAATCGAGAAGACGATTTCGCTGGGCCAGGTCCAGCCGGAGGCGTTGCTCCGGTTGCGTGAGAAAGGCGAGTGCCTGTTCGAACTGAGCGAAGACCTCTTTGACCGCGACTATCCCGGACATTACTGCCGGCAGATCGCGTCGCTTTCGGTATCCCTGCCGACGTTGATCGGGCCGTATCAGAATATCCACGCCACGCTCACCCAGTTGCGCAACAGCACGCGCCTCGCTCCGGACCTCGACAACATGGTGTTGCGCAACGACTGGCAGGTCAATCAGCAGATCGCGCTTTCGCAGGGCGTGAACGATAGCGGCCTGTTCACGCTCAACTTCGCCGACGAACGCTACCTGCCCTTCGAAGGCACGGGCGCGGTGTCGGTCTGGAAGCTGGCGATGCCGAAAGAGAACAACCCGGGGGTCGACATCGACAACCTGACGGACGTGATCGTGCAGTTGAATTACACGGCTCTGCCGGGTTCGTCCGCCTTTGCGAAGCAGGTGAAGGGTGCGCGGCCACCGCGGTATTCGCCGTGACAATCTTCCTCGTCTGCGTAATCCTTACGCTTGTTTATCATCAGCGTTTTCTGTATGTGCACCGTGCGCCTGTTTCCCGACGCCTGGCGGAGCGTGACATTGTTCGTGAACCCCGCCACCGTCCTCGACTGGCACAGGCGAAGACACAAAGACTTCTGGACGTTCGTCACCAGTTTCCGTAAGCGCGGCGCCCTTTGTTTGGTTTCTTCGTCATCCAGCACGAACATCGTAAGTTGCTTTGTTTGAATGTTACCGAACGTCCCACTGCCGACTGGATTCGCGAGCAATTGATTCAGGCATTCGTCGGCCAACCGCATATATTGCGGTTCTTGATCTCGGATAACGACGTTCTGTTTCAGCCTGTTCGGAAGTTTATCGAAGGCACGCTCGACCTTGTTTCTCTGCGCACGCAGATCGCAAGCCCCTGGCAGAATGGGATTGCCGAACGGTTCGTCCGGACCGTGCGGGAAGAACTGCTGCAGTTCATGCTGCCGTTGAGCGAGACCGTGGTGCGCCAACGCCTGCTGGAATACATGGCGTATTACAATCAGCACCGCACGCACGCGTCTGTGGACCTCGATTCACCGGAGGGCCGTGAGACAGGACCGCCACCCGGTAATAACGTGCGGCTCTTGCGAAAACCTGTGCTCGGCGGGCTGCATTCTACGTATCATTGGGAGGCCGCTTGAAGGCGTGGATGAGTATTTCAAGCTTACAGGGCACGGTGGCTTAGATTGCATGTGCCGTCGGGGATGGTAAACTCTTTTTCGCTGCGTACTCGATTAGCTCGGAGGTTCTTTTGAGCCTAGCCATCATAAATTAACAATGCCTAAAAATTTCCTGAAGACACTGGCCACTTCAGGATGGACAGGAGAAAGTACGGATATTTCTGCCGGCTCCGTGCATATATGAAGCACGGAAGGAGTAGCATCTAGCGCAAGAGGCATCTCGTCTTTCTCTATTTCTATTAGCTCCGAAACGAGATCAGTCGTTGTGTGTTTTGAAATTTCCATCGTGGCACGAGGTTTTACATCATTACGAGAGAACAAATATGCCATTGCTCTTTCTTCCTCTCCGACGACAACTAAGTCAAATTCCGGATGCGCCCCTGCGATCAAGAGTTCAAACTCAGGACTCGGCGAAGTATGCTGGTACTTAGCTAATGACGCCCGCAATACCGTCTTTCTAACTTTATCGAAAACATCATCTCCCATTATTCCCCTCTCAAAGAAGCTCCCTTAATACTTTCATCTGTGCCTCTGTGTATACTCCCGAGTCGAGAATCCTCTGAATGTGACCTCGCAAATTATTCGGCTGAAAAATACCGGAATACTTGATTGGACCACCTGGCGGAATCAACCAGGTGGACTGCTGTCTTTGCGTGGCAAGCACTAAAAGATCATCAGCAGGCAACGTTGATATTGTTTGTGTCGATTTAGATGGCGGGTTTGGCTGAGTTCAGTTTTTCGAAAGCACGGGTCACACACTACTCCTATTCAAGCGCCCGAAATTCCTCAAAGACAGCTCTGTAATCAACTGTTCCTTTCTCTTCAAAGCTACGGATTTGCATGCGCCCCAAAAGCCCCGGCCCAAGAGGAAAGATTTCTCCATTCCCTCTAGATACCAGGTAAGGATTATTAGGGGTCAAGGCGTATCTGGGATCTCTCGTCTGGATGTGTTTTTTGGTCTGGCAATACAGGATCCAATAGTCTTTATGCTCCACTATCTCGGTTTGCATAATTTCAAGATCATGCTCACCTTCAATCTCTTTTTGACAATGATCTATGACAGCCAGTTTAGCTTCTTCTAATGTCATGGGCTACCTCCCCGCAAAACCTTAATTACTTCAAGGATGTACTCAGCTTGATTGGGCATGATTTCAAATGCCAGTCGGCCATTGATTGATTGCCACTGAGGATCTATAATGAAAGTCTCACCGTTTTTCCTGAGTAAACTTTGCACATGAGCACTCTTGATCAAAGCATCATCCGTCTGCTCCCACATGTGCAACCTTGCTACAACATCGGGCCCCAATTGCTCGAATTCATTTACTAATTCATCTAAATTCGTATAGGATTTTGCAAAATCATCTCGCAAGAGGGCCGTGATGTTCAGTCGCTTACGACCCACATCTGTAGCAGTTCGAGTGACAGCCTGAGCAGACAGAGATTCTTCGAATATGTCAACACACTCATGGCAATTGTTCTGAAATCGCGGATTCCAAGGATTCGGGTTTATATCGTTGAGGTTGAAACCGAATTCTGAAGAATTTACCGGCCGGCGCAATCGTTCAAAGACTCTTAGCTTATCCGGGGACAGATGAGAAAGATCGTCTCCGGCTCCAACACGTGCAATGTTGTCGGTGGCAACATCTGCAAACCGCCCATCAACCCCGGCCAACCGCCGCGCATCAAACATATCATCAGCCAACCCGGCGACCAGACTCTCGCTACGTCTCGCGAGACTGCCGAAGAGCCGGGTTCCAGTCCCCCGGAGCGCGGTCCGCAATGCACCAAGGCCCCCCGTCGCCAGGGTTTCACCGACGATCTTAATCAACTCCCCACGAGCCTCGCCCTGATTGACCGCATTGTCGTACAATCCGCTCATGTAAGTGCTCGCACCTTCCATGTCATCGCGAGCAGCCTGCGCACGAATTTCGAATTCCGGCAGTCCGGAAAGTTGATCCATGTTGTCGCTGATCGATTGTCCTGTGAAGTACCGAGACACGGCCTGCGCCGAGTTCCAGAAAATGCTCACGCTTCCCAGTGGACCTTGCGTATTCATGCCGATCGAACCCAACACGGAATCGACCAACTCGGCATTGCGGCCGAGTGTTGCCCGAAGATTTCGCTCGGTTCCCGTGCTCACAGCGAGATCGCGCATTTCTTCACGATGCTCCAGATAGTCGGCAACTTCTTCCGCACTGTATTTCTCGCGCAGGCGTTGCACGGCCTGCTTCTGCTGTACACTCTCGGGAAGTACGCGCCTGCCCGAACGCTCGGTGCGCACCTCGTCACGAATCGAATTGAAATCCGCGTGAATGTTACCGTACTTCGCTTCCAGCTCCTGTTGTTCGGAAACGATTTCAGGTTTCGCGACACTTTTGAATCGCTCCGCATCGATTCCGCGAACAATCGCTGCACCTTCGATGGCGGCATCCCAATCGATCGGCGTATCAGTATGCGCATGCAGGCCCATACTCTCGGCGACTTTCCGTGCAGCCAGAACCGCGTCGGCCTGAGAAGCCATCCCGTCCACGGCCAGCTTATTGATTTCTGCACTCACTTCCGCATACAGAATGCCTTCGCCGTCTTTCGCAATCCCGTACTGAGAAGCAATCTCGCGCCCCAGATAGGCTGCATAAACCGCTGTCATTTTCTTTTCGTTCACCGAGACGAGTTGCTGCATACGTTTCTTCTCATCCGGAGTCAGCGCCTCGCTATCCTCGATCAATTGCTTTGCTTCGCCAGTTTTGCCCGAAGCGGCCAGTTCAATTGCGTCACCGAGCAGAGAAGCAGCCGCAGCAGCAGCCATGCTGGCTTCGATATCGCGATCCGTCCGAAACCCACTGCCACTCGCCCAGTTGCCGACCGATTCTCCGAGGTCCATCAATCTGCCCGCACCGGCGATGACGTTGCCGAAGAGGTTCTGCTCGTGATTATAGGGCGCTCCCGGCGCCTTCTTACCTTCACCGTCTTCATTACCGGGTTCGGCGTCTTTCTTACGCTGCGCCGCTAATGCCGGAGAAGTGTAACTTAAGCCGAAGCTCGTCTGCACACCCGGACCGAACCGCGACCAGCTCGCCGAACTGTTCGCACCGAGGCCACCGGCCGCACCTGCCAGCGTTGCGCCCACTGAAAAGCCCGTACCCGTCTTGTTGTTATACGTCAGCGTACCCGTCAGACTACCATAGTCGTTACTCAGGCCGGCCACATCCACGCCGTAACTATGGCCGCCCGCTCGCGAATAATCGTAACTTAAGCCCGCGGCACTCACACCCCACGAACCCTGTTCACCCAGGCGGACACCGAAACCACCGTAACCCACGCTGCCGCCCCAGCCGCCTTGCTCCGAATAATTTACGCCGACATTGGCGCCGCCGTAACCGACACCCACCCCGCCGCTGTAGCCGCCATGAAAACTATACGACGCGTTCAGGTTCAGGCCGAACGCCGAAGACGTGCCGGCCGTTGCAGCCGCGACGCCCGCTGTAATCGCACCGGCCGTTCCCGCAACGAGTGCACCGCGCGTGCCGCCCTGGTAACTTCCGCGCACTGCCTTGTAAGTCGCAAGAGTGGCCAGGCTCGCCGTTGCAAGGGAACCGAAGGCTACGGCACCGACTCCTGTCCAACTCGTTAACACTGCCAGAGCAGAACTTACGGCCGCGGCTGCCGTAAGCCCCACGGTTACCACGGCATCGACGATGTCGTCGTTCTTATACATCGTCTTCGTAATCCCTTTTGAGATAGCCGACGGATCCATCAGGCTGCTGCCCAGAGCTCCCAGGGGGCCGGTCAATCCCATGGCACCGCTTACCTGTGCCAGCGCGGCCAGGTTGTTGCCGACGTCCCGTGAAAACTTGGCCGCGGGGTCGTTCTTAACTTGTTGTGCCTCACGGTTAAGGTTGTCGATGTACTTCTTAAGGTTGGGCGTTCCGGCCCGCCGCGCCGCGGAGGCGGCGGGCCGTCGGGCTGCTACGGGCTCCGCCTTCGGCTTCGGTCTTCGCTGCGCGAAGACTCGCTTCGCGACCCTCCGCATCCCTAACGCTCGCGAATCCAACGTTAGCCGCAACGAACCGGACGGCCCCGTAGCCCGGAGCGCGAATTCCGCACACGTGTGCGGAATTCAACATGCCAACCCGACAGAGACGAAACTCTGCTCACCTATCTCACCGCAATGAGTCCGTTCAGACTATCACTGCATGCCTGTTAAAGATCCTCTGATCTCATCCGAAACACTACCATCGCAGCAGTGTTTTCGGCGTGCCTGTTGAGCACATTTCAGCAAGTTTGTTACGAACAATCTAAACTTGCAATTAGAATCGCGATCACCGACCTACAGCTACGGCGAAGCCTTCCTCTACCAACCAGCGGTTCAGGTGAACTCCCGTTTCCAGTATACTATCGACATTTTTATCGCCTGAACTCAGTAGTACGTCTGCCAGGTAGCGGTCATACATATCCGTCGCTCTGGTCCGAATCAATACGAAGGGAACGCCTTTCAGTCGTTTTTTAACAATGGCTTTTACGTCCCGCCCGCATTTCGTGGCTTGAGATAGGGGAGCACAAGAGTACATACGTAAGAGCGTCGATGAGTTTTTCGAACTTACACAATCAATGATGAAACTTATGAAGAATATGCCCCATTCTCAATCACCACAGAGTAGTGCTCAGGGTTTCGAGGACTCGGCTTCTTGCGACCGTCAGGAGCGTTCAGTACCCATGGCGGCGGGGCCACACCGTCCTGTTTGATGCCGAAATCCATACATTCACACACTATGGATGTGTTGCCTCCAAAATTTGTAGAATAGGATATGCGCAACAAACTGCCACATTCAGGACAGGTTAGTTTCATAACGTCCTCAGCCTCACCACTCACAACCGTTCTGGATATTCTATTTTTGTCTGACATTTTTACCATCCTCGTCTGTCAAAGTAGCGGTTAATCACGTCGTCGATATAGTAATGCTCACCATCCTGGTCATTGAATAAGCGGAGCCATTTCGTCGATCGTTGTGACCTCTCATAAATTCGCTGGTGGAGTTCCTCATGAATTTGCACATAAGCTGTAGTCTGCCGTTGCGTGAGCGGCTTCGGCGCCAGCATCGTCCTTCGACCAATCAAGTCCGGATTAAACGCTGAGGGACCAATCTCAGATTTGACGCCCAACGTAGCCTCTCCCGCTACACCCGTCAAATTCGGATTATACTCTGGCTTGAACTTAAAGTTAATGGCTGCGAGTTCTCGATTAACAATACTGTCGGAAATAATCTGTCCAGCATTCTTTATCGGTCCTTGAAACGGGCCTTTGTAATTTTCCATGCCACGCAAGGCTGCCCGCCCATCAACTCCCGACCGCTTCAACCCATCAAACATCCCATCCGCGGCAATATCCCCAACACGACTGAGACTCCGCACGCCCCCACGGCCCATACCATAGATGCCGCCGGCAACCACAGTGCCGCCGTCGATCCACAGAGGGACATTATCGATATTGCGATTCGCCCGTGCCGCATCACTCGGATCGAGCCCTTCGGTAGCCAGGCCCCGTAAATAATCTTCGTAGGCCGCCACCTCTGCCGGGTCGATTCCCATCATAGAAACCGACAATTCGCGAAACATGGGATTGCCAGTACTTTCATATAAAGAACGCCAGGTCGAAACCAACGGATTCACAGAAGACATCCACTCGAATCCGCCTGCGGCCCATTCTTTGCCACGCCAGCTAAAATCATTATACATGCTCTCAGCTTTCATGGACATACCTTCAAGTCCACGATCCACATCTTGACCGAATCGCGCGCTGGTATAGGGATCAAGCCCAAGATTGCCGAGTATCGTTGACCCCACCCCCTGAAATCGACTCACATCAGATATCGTCGGATCAAACATGCTGCGCCCGGTAAGTCCACGATAAAGTCCATCCATCTGCGATAAGTATTGTTTCTGTCCTTCGGCTTGAACAAACTGATCCATAGACTGACCCGTCAGCTCCTTGAACAGACCGTCCATGGACTTTACATAATTCGCCGACTTCGCAGCCTCGATTTGTTGACTATCAATGCCGATCAAGTTGTCGGCCGCCAACGAGTTCTGCGCCCAATCAATTACGAAGGCTTGCGGCAGACCGACTTCGCGCGCAACAGCTTCGACATCTGCGCGAGAAATCTTACCATTCACGGCCCGCTGCTCCAGCTTTTCTATCGCCAGGTCAAACTTGTGTTTACCTTCAGCGCTATTACCGATCACGCCGGCTCCGTAAGCTCCATCATCACCAAGTGCACCACGTACTTCATAAGCACCACGCTTGATCGTCAGTGACTTGCCGTGGTACGCCTCAAGGCTTTTGAGAACTTCGGTGCGTTCCGCGTCGGTCAGCCCTTCCATCATACCAACAATTTCGCGCACCTGCTCCATAGAACCTGCCGCAGCCGCCGTGGCAGCCTGATCATAGCTCTTTCGTAATCTGCTGATTTGAATTTGTTCATTCGTCCGATACCCATCTCCACTCGCCCAGTTTCCGGCCATCTCCCACACGCCGCCTTCACCGAAACCGAAGCTACGCGCTGTCGTATCCGCAACGTTCTTGCCGGCCCCAATCAAGATATTCAGGAGCTCGTTCTCATGGTGCCGCGTCTTATCGTCTTTCGAGCCACTACCCTGTCGTCCCCGTTGCGCCGCTAATGCCGGAGAAGTATAACTTAAGCCGAAGCTCGTCTGCACACCCGGACCGAACCGCGACCAGCTCGCCGAACTGTTCGCACCGAGGCCACCGGCCGCACCTGCCAGCGTTGCACCCACTGAAAAGCCCGTGCCCGTCTTGTTGTTATACGTCAGCGTACCCGTCAGACTACCATAGTCGTTACTCAGGCCGGCCACATCCACGCCGTAACTATGACCGCCCGCTCGCGAATAATCGTAACTTAAGCCCGCGGCACTCACGCCCCACGAACCCTGTTCACCCAGGCGGACACCGAAACCAGCGTAACCCACGCTGCCGCCCCAGCCGCCTTGCTCCGAATAATTTACGCCGACGTTGGCGCCGCCGTAACCGACGCCCACGCCGCCGCTGTAGCCGCCATGAAAACTATACGACGCGTTCAGGTTCAGGCCGAACGCCGACGACGTGCCGGCCGTTGCAGCCGCAACGCCCGCTGTGATTGCGCCGGCCGTTCCCGCAACGAGTGCACCGCGCGTGCCGCCCTGGTAACTTCCGCGCACTGCCTTGTAAGTCGCAAGAGTGGCCAGGCTCGCCGTTGCAAGCGAACCGAAGGCTACGGCACCGACTCCGGTCCAACTCGTTAACACTGCCAGAGCAGAACTTACGGCCGCGGCTGCCGTAAGCCCCACGGTTACCACGGCATCGACGATGTCGTCGTTCTTATACATCGTCTTCGTAATCCCTTTTGAGATAGCCGACGGATCCATCAGGCTGCTGCCCAGGGCCCCCAGGGGGCCGGTCGGGCCGTCATCCTCTAAGATTCTTTCTGTTTAGATTAAGAACTGATCTCTTGCGATTTTTCTTTTGGGCGTTCCGGCCCGCCGCGCCGCGGAGGCGGCGGGCCGTCGCGCTGCTACGGGCTTCGCTTCGCTGCGGTCTCGCGAAGACGCGAGACTGGCGCTGCGCGCCACCCTGCGCATCGCTAACGCTTGTGGTTCGCGGCGTGTGTCGTAAATAGAGAGGGGATTACAGTAGTCGCCCCGATTTCGCCGATAATCTCAGCACTCCCCTGGATAGGAAGCTCCGCAATGTCCGGTCTTATTCTGCTGTTCATTTTCACAATACAAGGTTACGCTCATCGTTACCTGCTACTCGAAAACATCGCGCTCCGTCATCAGTTATTGGTTTACAAACGAACGATCCGGCGCCCTGCGTTAAACAACCGCGACCGTCTACTCTGGATATTACTCTCGCGAATCTGGAACGGCTGGCAAGAACACGTGGCGCTCTGGCAACCCGCAACCGTTTTGAAGTGGCGACGCAACATCTTAAGGCTCGTTTGGAAATGGAAATCCCGCGGCGGTCGGCCAAAGATTCCCATCGAAGAAATTCGGCTCATTCAAAGACTCGCAAAAGACAATTCAGCCTGGGGGCCACACGAAATTCAGCGAGAAATGATTGCGCTGGGATTTCCCGAACGACATCCTGACACGATCGCTGCATACATGCCGAAGCGACGTCCGCGCAATCCCGGTGGACCTTCGTGGCAGACGTTTCTCAATCTGCATCGCGAACGCATTGCAGCGATGGATTTTTTTGTGGTGTATCTCTGGAATTTCGTACCCGTGTATGTGTTCTTCGTCATCGGCCACGGCCGGCGTAATGTTCTGCATGTGAATGTTACGAGATATCCCACGTTCGCATGGGTGAAGCAACAGTTGCGCGAGGCGTTTCCAGGGGATCACGAATCGCGTTTCCTCGTTCACGATAACGAGCCCGCATTCAAGGCGTGCCGAAGATTTATGGAAACCTGCCTGGATATTTTACCACGGCGAACCGCGCTGTGCTCGCCGTGGCAGAATGGGATCGCCGAACGTTTCGTGAAGACCGCACGGAATATGTGCACAGATCACATCATTCCATTGAGTGAACGGCACTTGTTGAAGGTCATGCGCGAATTCGCGCAGTACTACAACGAAGATCGCGGTCATTCCGCAAATGCTGGCGATTCACCAGCAGGGCGTGCAGTTACTCCCCGACCGTCGCCCTCCGCGAAAATCGTTGCCATTCCGCGCGTAAGAGGGCTGCATCATCGCTATGAATGGCGGGAGGTCGCATGAGATAGGTTTTTCGGGAACACAGGCACCAGAACTTAATTAATCAAACTTCGGAGAGAAACTCGCTTAAAGGACCCGCGATAATGCTCCTGTGCAGCTTCAATCCTGTCAAAATATTCTTCGCCCTCTGGCTCTGCAAGAACCTCGACTCGACGACAACGTATCTCGAATTCTTCGGCCTCACTACGGAGGGTCAGGGATTCATCGCTTTCGTAGATTTCAATATGTTGGCCGATTTGGAATCCATACCCAAAGTGTAAACCCTGTACTTCGTGGAATACTACTAGATACCATTCTTCATTTTCCTCTAATTCGACGTCGGCCAGGAGTATCCTGTCGGCTCCATACAAGGCCATGAGTTTCAGGTAAGCTCCTTCAAATCTCTTAGGGAATATTGCATTCGCATTCATACTTTGCTTCGACTTATCCGATCCGGATGTCTTCCTCCAAAACGACCCTATCACAAGAGACTGAAAACCCTACGGACTGGTCCGATATTAATTGAGAACCGTCTGGTTGCTCGACGATACTGATTTTACCGAGCTTCCAAGTCATTCGGCTTGCGTGAACCGTTCGAACCCCCCAATGCGATAGAAAAACGCTGCGTCCCATAAAATCGATGCGTAAGTCAAGTATGCGAAACGACGGTTCAAACCTGAAGAGCATAGCCTCACAATTCTCACAAGCTTGAATTTCGCGCTGAATATCGGAGGGAGAAAGCATCATACATACCTACTGAGTACCTTTCGGAGGATAAAAAAGCTCGCTTAGAGACATTTGTCGACCGCCTTTGGCATAAAAACGAGTTTTTTCAAGTAGCTTGGAATTGCTTAGAATAGTCTGATATTCCCACGCTGTAACCTGCCTCGCATTCATGATTTTCCAATTTAGTGGGCCGGGATTCTCGCCCCATCGCTTAACAAAGCGCTTATAGCCTGACTTCGAAAATTGGTCCATATTGAAATGGATAACATCTGCCTCTTCCATATTCTTCAGGAGGTATTTGGTCAATTTGCTCGGATCTCCACCGGCAGCGTATTCAGCGCCTGGCCATTGCTTCCAGTATGGAGCGCCGACCTTCTCAGAGAATTTCTCCAAGAGCACAGGTTGACCTGCGTAATAATGCCCGGACTCCTTATGCCAGGATAGTCCGAGCGCAATCTCGTTCTTCGGTGGCAATAGGTCATCACTTATTCGCGCCACATCATCCGCAGCACTTGTAATCCCACTCCGAGCACCGGCCAAAGCCCCGCTCCGCAAACGACTCAGTAATCCCCCGGCAGTACCAATCGCGGCTGGCGTCAACGATCCGAGCAGATACGAATTGCCATACTCAGATTCGTACCCATAGCCTTCGCGGAAGAAATCAGTCTTTCCGGTGAGGTGGGCTCTCTTCAGGTCCTCCTCCAGCATCATTTGCGAAGTGCTCGACGTGCCCACCGGCAACAATCCATCAATCCCGCCGTGAATATAATCCTGCCATCCGCGCAGGCTCACACCGGCTTCGAACTGTGCGAGTGCTTCCGGTCCATGCTCCTGAAGGATTTCTGCCTTGCGCTGTTCATGCAGCTTCTCTCGATAGTAACTTTCCATGAGACGATCTTTGTCACTCTGGCTGAGTACGATCGGCAAGGCCCCTTCCGGCCGCCAGTTAGCCCCTTTCGTTTTTTGTAAGAACTCCTCCCACATATTTTCCGGTGCGTTTTCCAGTTCCACCAGACTCTTGCCGGTCAGCACCTCGGCAAAGGCATTCATCTGGCCGCGATAAGCCTGGTAGTCCAAACGCGACTGTTCTTTCGTCGGAGGGCCGTACACCGGAAGCTTTGCGGCAGCCGCGGCTTTCTGGTCAGCGTCTGCTTTGGCCAGGTAGTTCACCTTTTCCCGCAGCCCCGCTTCATCCGTAATGAGCGCAAAGGCTACATCCTCATCGACACCCATCAAAGTGGCCAGCGTTGCGACATCCGAGGCCGACAACTCACCTTTACCCTGCGCCGCCAGGAATTCATCCACGGTAGCCTTCGCGTCTTTTACGATATCTTGACCATGCTCACTATGACCACCGCCATCGCCGTGCACCAGGTCCGCTTCACTAAACATCGCCCGAATCAACTTTATCGCATCTTCTCGCCCGTAACGATCACGATTGTATTCTCTTGTAAAATCCTCAGCCGCTTTCCGTGCGGCCACAGCAGCCGGGGAAGCAGCCGCAATCGCCGCATTAGACTGAAACCCGCCTCCGCTTACGAAGTTCCCGGCCTTCTCCCAAAAACCGCCACGTCCAAAACCAAGCGCACTCCCGGCAAACCCCGCCACCGCATCACCGGCACCCGCAATGCCCTTCGTCCACTCATCCACACGACTCGCGGCGCCCGCGAAAATGTTACTCAGCAGGTACTCATCACTATTCGTCGGCGCAACAGGCTCATCACCGCTCAACCCAAAATCCAGGCTCACATTCGGCGCCGTGTAAGACAGACCGAAGTTACTATTCACGCCACCGAAGCGAGACCAGCCCACCGACGAATTGCCACCGAAGGTTCCGTATTTTCCCGTCGTCCCGAACTGTGCGCTCGCACTCACGCCCGTGCCGGTCTTGTTGTTGTACGTTAACGTCCCGGTCACGGATCCACTCTCGCCTTCAAAGTGAGCCACATCCACACCGTAGGTGTGTCCGCCTGACCGCGAGTAATCGTAACTTAAGCCGCCGGCACTCACGCCCCACGAACCCTGCTCACCGTACCGCAGCGAAACACCATTCGCGCCCGCGCTCATGCCGTAGCCGCCCTGTTCGCTGTAGTTCACGCCTACACTTGCGCCGCCCTGCCCCAGGCTGATGCCGCCATTGTAACCGCCGTGAAAACTATAACCCGCGTTAATGCTCACCGTGCCGCCGGTGGCCATGCCGGCCAGAACAGACGCCGCGCTTCCGCCTGCGGAAACCAGCGCGCCGCGCGTCCCGCCCTGGTAACTTCCACGAAGGGACTTGTAAGCCGCGAGGGCCGTCAGCGTAAACGGCGTCAGCACCGGAATAAACGACAACGCCGTCAGCGCCACGGTTATCGCCGCATCGATGTAAGTATCATTCCGGGTCCAGCCTTTCTGCATGCCCACGCGAATGCCACGGTGAAACTTATCATACGCGTTCACGCTATCCCGCATCGCGCCGCTGTACCTTGCCAGGCCGCTCTTCAGATCATTGGTTCCCAGGGTGAGACCGAATGTGCCGAATGAACCCAGTTGCAACGTTGAGGCCAGCGCATCGATGTTCCGATCAAAGGTATCCAGGGCCCAACTGGCATTCCGCGCGATCGCCCGCTGGGGTGCCGTAATGTTATTGCCCAGGTCGCGGCCCATCCGTGCTCCCACGCTGTTGCGTGCCGCCTGACCCTCGGCCTCCATTTGATCAAAGAACTTCTTCGTCGCGAGGGCCCGGTAAAATGTCTCGAAGTGATTCCAACCGAACGTCCCGCCTTCCACGAGACCCACGGTATAGCCTGAAGTCAGAATACTGCGGGCACATTCGTCCATGCTCTCGGATTCCGAACACGTCAGAGGATTCTGCAACGCCGATGCGCTCGCGGCAAAGGCACTTTCGAGATCCAGCGCGATCAATCCGGTAGACGCCTCGTAATCCACCTCTTCGTCCGGATCGTAGTGTTCTTCGAAATCCTTCTGCAATTTGTTGCGCACCAGGCGCACCATTGCTTCGAGTTCGGCGCCGGAAGGTCCGTCGTCCGCTAAGATCTTTTCTGTTTCGGTTAAGTTCCACTCGCGTCCGTTCGCGTCGTTTACGATCGCTTCAATCGTCAGGTCCGGCTTTATATACTGATAGTCTTCATATGTGGGCGCGTATACCGGAATCGCGCTGCCACCCGTAATCACCGCCGCCGGTGTCTTAATAAACTTCGCGTACACCGGCCCCATGCGCATCCACTCACTGCGCGAGAAACTCAGATCCAGCTCCTTATGCAACGCGAGGTTCGCCTTCGCGATCGTCTCATCATACATGTCTATCAAGCCATAGAGACTATCCAGCATTTGCAATCGCACGAGCCGTTGCGTCTGTTCTTCGTAGCGCTCGGTCAGCTCATCGTAGCGGTCTTGAATCGAATTATCAAAACTGTACTCCCGCAACTCATTCACAAACAGTTGCGTATTCGCGTACTGTCCCCGCAAAATCATATCCTCACTCAGCGTGTCCGGTTTATTCGCGAGCACCTGGTTCAGGATCTCGTTCGCGTTAAGATCGATGCTCACATCGTCCGGCAGGCCGGTTTTCAATCCCGCCACCATCGCGTTGATTTCATCGTAGAGTTCTCTTAACGTCTGCTCATCTGCCCCTTGCGTCGCGAGGTTCGTGAATTCATCCTGCCATTCCTGTTGATCTTCCACCGCATCGCCAATGCGTTCCAGATACAGATCCTCCGCATCCCGCGCCTGCGCATCGAAGTCCTGGCGCCATTTGTTCCACGCCGTCGCGACTTCCGTCGTCATGTCACTCCAGCGTTCTTCGCCCACCGAAGTTAACCGCGCAATGTTCTCTTCCCACTCCTGGCGCTTCTTCGCGAACTGCTCTTCGCGCAGGTCCCACTCATTCTGCTGCGCTTCCACACGTTGCGCGAATTCAATCTCCGCAACCTGCTCCACAATCCCGCCTTCGCCGTGATAGTCCTCCGCGAGCACGCGATACATCTCGTACTCCACGCCCACGCTTTGTGCCTGTGTTAACAGTCCCGCGTAGAACTCTTCGCGCTCATCTAAAATCACTTTATCATCCGCCTGCACGCGATCCTTCGTCATCGTCTCGGCCGCGCGGAAATATTCCTGGCGTTCAATCTCGTACTGCGTCTGCGCCATCGCGGCCATCGCATCCGTAAACTCATCCCCGCTGATCATTAGCGTCGTCCGCCGGCCGAACTTATCCGTCTCTGTCGGTGTAGCAGTTATCGCGCCCGCGGAAAACGTGCCGTCGCGCACGAAGAAACCGTATTCATCATGAATCGCCTTCTGCTGCGCAATCGTCAGGCCGTTGCTGCCCACCAGCTCGTTAAAGCCCAGGTCCTCTTTGCCGCCCTTCCACACCAGGTTCCCCAGCCCGCCCGATCCGTCGATCAGCGCCAGGTCTTCGGCCGTTAACCCGAACTCATCGTCATCTAAGACGTCACGCAGTTGATCCACCGTGTCTATGTCCGTCAACCGGTGCAACTCGGCGTACTTCTGCTTTAACTCATTCGCGCTGTCCGTGAGCGTTGCGAAACGTCCGTAGGCGAGACCCGCCTGTTGCATGAACGCCTGATCCTTCCCGTACAACTGAAACAAGAACGGCAACCCCGCCGCCCCGGCGTACAGAAAGATCGCCGCCATCGTCAGCACGCCCGTCGTATAATTATTCCACACGCCCGCGTCGAAGTTCGACGTGTCCAGTGCCGTCCGCGCGCCGGCCCAAAGATCGCCTTCCCACGACCACAAAAACTGATCCTGCGCTAACTCACGCAGAGTTTCATTTTGTCCGGCGCGACCCTGGTTGTAACCGTGCACGAAACCGAACAGATCATACTCGCCGCCGCTCTTCGTTGCAATGCCCGTACTCCACGCGGCGTTGTCCGTATAACCGATCACCCGCCGGCGTTGTTCGCCCTCCGCGTCCGTATACGTTTCATAAATCGGCCGTTGCACGTAACCGCCGGCCTGGCTGTACGCAAGATCCCAGAAACCGATCTGTCCCGTCACAAGACCGTTCAACAACCGAAAGCGATCGCGATGCAGATTCTCACTGCGCACATAATCACTGCTGCCGTAGTCCAGATAACCGGCCACCTCCTGGCGGTAACCGTCGAAGCGCGTCATCGAAATATCAAAGTGCGCGCCGAAGTTCTGTTCCATGTTCGACTTAATGTCTTCAATGTCCGCATGCAGCTGATTGATCTTATCCTCCAGGCGTTCTTCCGCGCGCGAGAAGCGCATGGCGTGCATCGCCCACTTCTCGGTCTCGTCCCGATTCAACTGCACCTCCGCCGCCGCGGCGAGTTCCGTCTTCGTTACCTGGCGGGCCAGCTTCTCTTCGAGCCCCGCGATCTTCGCTAACTGCGCTTCGTACGCACCTTGCGCCGCGTCAAAACGCACCTGCGCGTCCGCCACCGGATCCCCCAGTGTTTCCGTATCGCCGTTCGCGTCCGTCTGCTGCGAGTACTCCTCAATCGTCGCCTGATCATACAAACTGCTCAGCCGATCTAACTCCACCTCGGCGACCCTTAGCGCGTTGTAATTCGCGAGCACCGTGTCCTGCTGCGCGCGATACTCCTCGCGTTTCGTGCGCAGTGCCGATTCGGCCGTTTTGTAGTCGTTTTCCGCCGCGTCGAAGTCCGCTTCGCGATTCGCGAACACCTGGCGTGCATGATCCAGCGCCCCCAGATACGCGTTCGTATCCGAACCGAACGTGCCCGTAATCCAGCTCACCTGCACGGCCTCCTGGCCCGCGGTGATGATCGTCTCCTGCAATTGCTGCATGGCGCCCTGTTGTTTCTGCACCTGGGCATACGCGTCCCGATCCGCCGCGGTGAACGCCGCCGTGTTCGCGTTCACGAATTCGTCTAACCGCACCTGAGTGTTATTTAAGCCGGCCTCGAACACGTAGCTGCCGTCCCCGGCCCGCGCGTACTGTCCGTCCTGCAGCGCGAAGTCCGCCTTGATCTCGCCGATGGTATCGCGAATGTTCAGGTTGTTCGCATACGCCGGGTCCGCGTTGTACGCGAAGCTCGAGTACTGCTCCACGAGCGACACAAAGGCCCCCAGGCGATGTTCCGCCTGATGCTCCAGCTCCGCGAGCATGCCCGCAATCTGCGTCGCCTCATCCGGCTCACTCAAACCCGTCGGCGCAATGTTTAAGTACGATTTGTACGATCTTATGGACTTCGCACCCGACTTATAATCAAAAAACAAACCCGCCCGCGTCGCCGCCGCGTCCGCCGTCCGCTGGACTCCCGCGTAATTCGCAAGCTCCGCATCCAGCGCGTCTTTCAAGGCCTGCGTGTTGTCTTCGAACAAAAAGTTATCGTAGATCACGGTGCCCGCGAGCATCGCGTCCGGTTCAATGAACGGATCCCCCGCCGCGCTGAGCATGCCGCTGAGGCCCAGCACGAACGCCTGGCGCTCCTCCGCGCTCACACCGCTGCCGGTGAGCACGCTTAAGTCCGCATCAATGGTGGTTAAGTACTCGTTCGCATCCTCGCCGTAGAAGTTGTCGAGGACGTAGGCCGTCCGCACAGCGCTCTCCACGGCCCCGCTCACGCCCGCGTCGAACTTCTCCTGTGCCAGCCAGTCCCCCAGGGCCACGGCGTCCCCGGGAGTAAGTTCACCCGAGTAGCGTTTAGCGAAGTAACGTTCACGCGCAAAACGATCTTTCAAATCCGCCGGCAAATAGTACGAAGGATTGCGCGCGTCGTAGTTCGTTAAATACTCCTGCAACACCGGCTCCGCCGCGGCACGGTTCGTCTGGCTCAGCGTATCCAGAAACCGGCTGAGGCCCGTCGCGCGGTCATCCGCATCATTCAAACCCAGCCCCAGGCGTTGCGTGTAGCTTTCATACGCGCTCACGAGGCCGTAGTCTTTGAGCGCGGCCGGCAGAGCCGTAAAGTCGCCCACGCCGGCCGTGTTCAGCGCGTTAAAGTTATTGTACGAGTACGTTAGTGCATCCGGTTCCACGGCGGCGCGCACGGCCGCGTCTTCCTGCGCGAGGAGCGCGTCAATGTCCGCCACAATGCCGGCGTCATCCACGCGCGCCCGCGCGGCGTACTCCCGTAACAACGCCTCCAGTTCACTTAACTGTGTCGCGTCGAGCGCGGTGCCGAGAAACTTCGAGTCCACGCTGATCGACTCGCCGTTCGCCCCCGGCACGTTCACGAAACGACCCTGCTCTATATTAGAAAGAAACGCATCGACCGACAGGTCCCCGCGCCGCCCCAGAAACGCCTGCGTCAACTCGCGTTTGTGCTGCGCCCACGCATGATCGCGCAGCAGCGACATCGCATCGTCCAGCTCCGCACTGAACGCATACACCGCCGCAAAGTCCGCCTGCGCCGCTTCGTACTTCGCAAGCAACTCCTTAATGCGATCGCCCTGTTCGTGCAGGCCCGCGCCGCTCGCTTCGCTCTGTGAAATGAACTGCTGCAACTCCACGATCAATGCGCCGACCCCGGCCGTATCATCGCGGGCTTCTTCGGCCGCCGTGCGTTCGGCCTTCGCATCTTCGACACTCACGCTGGCCCCGCGATCGCGAAAATCGCGCAGCGCTTCCAGTTCATCGAGGGCGCCGCCCGCCGCTTCCAGCGCGTCCAGAATCGCCGGGTTCACCTCTTCCCCGGCCGCCTGTTTCTCCGCGAAGAAAATTCGTAACTGATCCACAACCGAAACTAAGGTCGCGGCGCTCACCTCGTCCGTACTGCCCGGATCGAGGCGCACGTCCACGCGGTCCGGTAACGCCGCAATCAAAGCATCCGCCTCGGCCGTCGCCGCGCTCATGTCCGCGACGGCTTCGGTATAACGTTCCCGCGCGAAACCCACGCCGGCCGCGGCCCCCGCGAAGCTGCCCTCGTCACTCGCACGCACCGCCGTTGCTAACTGCGTTTCGTTCGCACTTTGAAACGCGGCGTAATCCGCCGCGCCCAGCGCCAGCACATGCGCGTCTTCGGTGCCCGCCAGCACGAGGTACGCCGCCGGACTCGCCGCCACCTCGTCCTGGAACTCCGTCGGCGTCGCCGCCAGCTCCGCCGCCGTTAACAACTGTTGATTCGGATCTAAGCCCGCGAGCGACTTCGCCGCCGCCGTGACACTGCGCGCCTGATCCGCCGCGTCCCGCGCCAGGAACTCCAGCGCTACAAAGAACTCGTTGTGCGCGCGATACGCAAAGTACATATCGTTCACGGCCACGGCAAAGTCCGTGAGCGCCGCATCGTAGCCGGGCGTGCCCGCCGGATTCGCAACCACCGCCGCATCGAACGTAGCTTTCGCCGCGCGAAAGTTAACCACCGCCGCACTCAGCGTCGCCTCGTTCGCGTCCCAGTCCGCGAGCACCGCGTCGAGGTCGTTGCGCGCGTTCGTCACGCTCGCAAAGTCAAGCCCCGCGAACGGAGTCACAAAGCCGTCTTCGTGCGTGTAGGTCGGATCCCAGGCCGCATCCCCCGGCGCATCGCCGTCGGCGTCGTCCACCGGCGTCCAGTCCGCCGGAAAATCCACCGCCGGATCATCCCCGCCGCCGAGCGAAGCCACGTGCGTGTCCACGTCCGCCTGGGGCACGCCCACAACGGCCGGCGAGCTCGCATCTTCCACATCCGCAAGATCCAGCACCGCCTGCAACGCGTCCCGCTGACTTACGTACGCAGACTTCTTGCCGTACGCACCTAAGAGGGCGTCCACTTCCGCGTCAAAGGCCGCGCCCTGGTTCACAAGCGCCCGGGACGCCCGGGCCAGTTCTTCAGCCGCGCCGGAGTGTGCGTCCTGCATCGCCTGCAACTCCGCGAACACGGAGACGGCCGCCTCCGCGCCGAAGATCGGAACGAGCTGAGCCATGTCCGTGAGCGCCGTGAGCCGATCTTCGGTCGACGCGCCCGCGCCACTCAGGAGCGAAGCGAGCACGGCCTTGCGGGCGTTTTCCTCGTCGGTATCGTGGGCGAGGCCGTCCCGGGAAACCGGCGCGCTGTCGTTGTACAATTGCGAAGCGGTGAGCGAATTCAGTGCCGGCACCGCCGCTTTCATCTCGGCGATCAAACCGGTGATCTTGTTTTCCTGATCCTCATGATAACGATCCGTCATGGCGCTCTGCACAAGCCCCGCGTTCACCTGCGCCGCGAAGTCCGCATGCTGTTGCAACACGATCGCCTCGGCCTGCGCCGCAGCGAAGGCCACCTGGCCGAAGACCATCTGCCCCGCCGGATTAAAAAACGCCGAGAGCAAACGTCGCTCCACCGGCGAGCCGCCCGTGCGAATCGCTAACTGCTCCGCATCGGACATTAAGCCGTCCGCGGCAAACCAGTCGCGCAGATCTTCGGCAAACGCGCGCTCATCGGCAAGGCCGCTCACGACCTCCGCGCGGTCCGCGTCATCGAGCAACGCCAGGCCCTGGGCGTTCTGCGACAGATACTGACCCACGGCCTGCAGAGCCGCAAGCTCCCGCCGCTGCGCCCCGTCCGTGACGTCATACGCATTCAAAAGCGCGTTCACGGCTTCCGTAACTTCGATCAGCAAGATGTTAACACTCCGCCCGCTCGCGAGATAGCTCTCAGTCAGCTCCAGCGCGCGCACATTGATCTCCGCCGCTTCCAGGCGCTGCCCGCGCTCCAGCTCGCCCTGCATCGAATCGAGCAACATCTCATCGGCGTTTTCTTCTAATAAAAAGGCCAGTTGCGAACGTTGACTCGCGAGCGAGCCGCGCAGGGTCTCGTGCAGCTCGTTCACGAACGATCCCGCCGCCAGATTCGCCTGGCTCCGCCCGCCGAGCGCCGAGCGATACGCCTGCACCCGCTCCGCGTGCTGGCCGAACGCCTCCGCGAGCGCCGCGAAGCCGTCGTCGCCGGTTTCGATGGCGCCGAACGCCGACGTCCCCGCCGCATCAAACGCTAACTTCTCCGCGCTGATCGTTTGCAGGGCCGCGGACCGGGCGTCGCCGGTAATCGAAGCATCAATCAGAATCGGCGCGCTGCCCAGCGTACGCCCGAGCAAAATTTCGGCCTGCTGTTGCATGCTCTGTGCGATCCGAAACTCCTGCTCGAAACGCGCCGCCGCCAGACGAAACTCATCCGCCGCCGAAAGCAACCGCGCCGTCCGCGCCTGGTAGGCCGCCGACGCCTCGGCACCCGCGTTCGCCGCCGCATACGATTCATAATCACTCAGTTCCGCGGCAAACGTCGCATAGGCCGCGTCGTAGTCACCGCCGCGCGACGCTAACACCGCCACAGAATTAGTTAAGGCCGTCCCGAGCGTCCGCAAATCATCCAGACCGCCGCCCCAATCCACGCCGGCGATCCCGTCCAGCGCGTCCACAATGCGGCCGACCTCGCCCGCAAAGTTCGAAAGCGCATCGCGCTCCCCGCCGCCGAATGTCACCGCACCGTGCGCCGTTCCGAACTCAGCGAGCCCGCCGTTCAGCGCGTTGGTCTCGGTGGCCACCGGCGCTTCGGCGTCACTCACCGCCGCCGCAATATCAGCAATGCGATCGCGAAACTGATCGGCCGCCGCGTTCCCGTAAATGTCCGCGAGCAGCGAGCCGCTCGAAAGCGCCGTGAGTTTGTCACTCAACGAACCCGCCCCGCCGAGCACCGCGCTCAGTTGCGCGAGTTTGTCTTTCGTTTGTTCGTGTAAGATGATGCGTTCGTTGGTCTGATTAAAAAAGCCCTTACTTCGCAGCGCCGTCTCGCGTTCGTACATGAGCCGCAGATAGGCCTGTTCCTGCTGGCGTAACTTCTCCCGGGCTTCACCCAGGTCCGTTTCCGCGCGAAAGATCTCGTAACGCAGGCCCTCGTTTTCGCCGTCCTCGTTGACCGCCGAGGAATCCGTGGCGAGCAACCCGATGTCGCTTAACATCGACGGATTTTGAATTAACACCTGGAGCTTGAGCGTTTGTTCGTAGGCGTCCCGGGCGTTGTCGAGCGCCGTGCGCGAACGTTCCAGCGTGCGCGCCTTCGCTTCGAGATCGGACGCGAGCGCGTTCACATCATCCAGCAGCGTCGCACCCCCGACCGCGTCCCCGCTTTCGCGCGTCGACTCATCATCCAGACCCACCCGCGCCAGACTCTGCGAACCGCCGCCGTTCAGCGCGGCGAGTTCCGTTAAGTAGGCACTTTCCGCGGCCTCATACGACGACTTCGCCGCGGCGAGCTGCGTCTGAATATCCACGGCCCCGTCCTTCGTGGTGGCCACGGCATAGTCCAG
The DNA here is from genome assembly GCA_965227295.1 of Leptonemataceae bacterium. Classification (GTDB taxonomy): domain Bacteria; phylum Spirochaetota; class Leptospiria; order Leptospirales; family Leptonemataceae; genus JANSYA01. The sequence goes on from OZ245742.1 coordinate 5,024,689, forward strand.
CACCGCCTGCGCCCGATCGCGTTCTTCTTCGAGAACGGCGAGGCGCGCCCGGGCAAGCTTTAACTCAAACTCGGTGGCGGTTAAGAGCAGGGCGTCGCCGCCGGTGCCGGCGTCGTGGAAGTAGCCGGGTCCGTTGCCGCCGTCGCGCATGTCCTGGGAGTGCACGACCCCCTCCGCATCGGCGATGATCTGCCGGTACTCGCCTTCGAGGCTGTTCCAGTACGACAGTTCGGCGGTGTAAGTATTAATGCGATTGAAACGATCGTTGATCTCGGCGTCGGTAAAGTGCGCGCGGTGCCAGTTGTACTGATCCACCCAGCCCGGCGTGCCGATGGGATGAATGCCGCCGGCATAACTCTGCGACTCGCCGTCAAGACGCGTGATGTCCGCGTGTAAGTCGGCGATCTTCGTCGAAAACCAGCGTTGATTTTCAACGATCGTTGCGAGCGTCGACGAGGCCCCGCTCACGAGCTGCGCAATGCCGCGGTTGTGTTCCTGAAAATCCCGCCGATCGTTTTCAATGAGCCGCGCGAGTTCCGCTTCGGCGAGCTGCCGGTTTTCCGCGAGCTCGGACTCCGCCGCATCCCAGGCCTGCAACCCGCGCTGGATCTGCGCCTCCACGTCCGTTAACCACGACTCACGCGCATCTAAGATTGTCGCATACGCCGTCGCCCACTGATTCTCGCCGGCCTGGCGCGACGCCGCCACCTGCTCATCAAAGCCGATCTTGCGCGCGATCAATTCATCGATCGCCGACTTCCACGCGGACTGCCCGGCTTCGAGCGCCTGCGAGACCTGGTCCTGATAATCCCCCGCGCCGGTTAAAATGAGTTGCGCATCGACGCCGTCAAAACGCACATCGCCCGGCAACACGCCCAGGCGTTCCATCTCCAGTTCGGTTTTCCGAACGAGCAGGCGCGCGATCTCGGCCGGATCCGTGCTTTGCGCGAGGGAACGCGCGAGGTCATCACCGGTGTTTGCTTCGGTCACAAACTTACGCCGCGAAGAAGTTACGACGGCGCTTTCTTCGACCTTGTAAACGGACTCGACCTGCGTCCGCACCCGCTCCAGCTCGCTCAGAAACGCCGCCTGTTCTTCCGCCGAGAGCCCCGCGCCCTGCGATTGGAGCGCCGCCATCTCCGCGTCCAGTTGCGATTCCCACGCCGCCTTCGCAAGCGCCGCGCGATTCCCCGCAATCGCGTCCCACGCCGCCACGCGAGTCGCCGCATCGTCCGCGTCGGTGAACATGAGCGCGTTCGCATCGTTCACCGCGGCGACCAGTTCGTCGTAATCGATGTCATCGAGCAACGAGTCGAGGGACTGCGCCGCCGTACGTGCCCGCCACCGACCGCGCCGCTGATCGATCTCGTCGTCCAGTTCCGCTTCCCAGGCTTCACGAGCGAGGGCCTTCTCCGCTTCGAGGTCTTCCCGCGCCGCGCCGGCAGTCACTTCCTGTTCGAGCAACAGATCCGCGCGATACTCCCACTCCGCGCGCAACAAATCCGCACCACTGCTAACGAATTCGTTCCAATCATCCTCGTCATCCGCGCCCTCGACGGCGTTCGCGTAATCGCCGATGCGATTCTTGTTCACATCCTCATCGAGACGATCGAATGTTTGCGCGAAGACGCCCGTCGGTGCCAGGACGAACTGCACGAGAAAGAGCAGCGCCATGAACGAACTGAGGGAACGACGGTGGAGTCTGGATTTGCGGGCGAAGCGCCGGTAGCGCCGCCGCAGGGACAGGAATGATCGAGGGAATGCGAAACGGAAATTCATAGAGTTTACTCGTAGAAAGTTAGTGAACGGGCCCCGCGTGCTGGAGCCTCGCCAGATAATTGCGAAGATGATCCGGCACGTCCGGCCGGAGCGGAATCGCGGCCTGCGCAGGCGCGTCCGCGAAAGAGAAGTTGCTTAAGTGCGTGTGAGATTCAGCTAAGAACGCCCGGGATGCGGGCGGCGGCATGGCAAACGGCACGGAGTCGCCGAAGATACCGAGCGCGAACGGCGCGGACCCCGACTGCCAGCCCCACGATTCTTTGCGTTGCTCGTCTTCGGCCTCGCGGTCCACCAGCGCGCGGAGTTTTCGGTACTGTTCGAAGGCCGCGTCGAACTCCTCGTCCAGCTCGGTGTCGATGTCCGTGCGGAGGGAGAGGTCGTCCGCGGGGAGATTTTCCCCGGCGAGGAACTCGGCCACCTGGGCGTGCAGAAACGGGTCCACGGCCTCATCCGCGGCGAAGAGCGCGCCCGGAAGCAGCACAAAGGCCGCAAATAACGCAAAATAGACCGACTTCTGGCAGATACGTCCCATTTTTAGCCGACATCCACTTGTAGCGAGGTCTAATGGATGGGCGCAAGCAAAATATTCGCTCCCGGCCCCGTGGTCGGCAACGGAAGCGCCCTCGGTGACCGGGGGCGCAAATCATTATGTCTCACTCCGAGTCTTGCTAACTTCTTTTTGCCAGCACCTTGCATCTCTAACTTATCTTTATTGTAAGTTATATCGCGGCCGTGGTTTTTCGTCTTGCATGTATGCCGTCATTTGTTAAGCTGCACACCAAATGGAGGCGTTCACATGCAAAGTGTTGAAAAAATCATCTTAGCGCACGAGGGAATGGAGGCACTCAAGCTCTGCGAGTCCATCCGCGTGGAGCACGAAGAAGACCCGCTGCTCGTCATCGAGTATCTCGGCAAAGGACCCACGGAGCGCGAAGCCCTCGGCGTGGGCCAGTTCGTGAAGCAGGACAACGGCCGCTGGCTGTGCTGTCGGGAAATGCAGTTCGAACTCACCGTCGATCGCGAGTGGTTTCCGTTTCTGTTGTCCAGCGAAACCACCGGTGAACTCAAGCACGTCTACGAATCCGCGGCCGTGCCGCGGTCGTCCCGGCTCCGTTCGCTCTTGCGGGTGAATCGCAAAGTGTTTCTCGAACTTCAGCAGCTCGCCTGTGAGTGGGACGCCGAGCTGGAAAGCGCGTGTTATCGCGGCGCTCCGAAAAGCACGCGCTACTACCCGCTCTTCGACGATCTCGACCAACCGGAGGACGAAGAATGAAAGACCCCGGAAAAAAAGTAGTGCAGTTTCGCGTGGGCTTAAGCGACGCCATGCGCGACGAACTCGTAACACGGTTCGAAAACGCTTCGCAGCACATCCGCAATCTCATCGCGGAGGATCTGCGTAAACGCAAACCGCTCGTGGACATCTGGAATCAGCCCCGCGAAAAAGTCCCGTGCAATGACGGCTGGAAGGAATAACGCGAGCGCGTGCAAGCGAAGACCCGGTGGGTTTTCGCTTGCACGCGCTCTTGAGCTGCCGGGCGGCCATCGATCGTCACAGGACCTGAGGCATCCGCTGTTGTGCTTCGGTTCGGGCGTTACCGTCTTTGAGTTCGCCCGGCCAGGCTAAGCTTTGTTCATCACAGGTTAGTTGTTTCTCCCGTCGTTTCTCCCGTCGTTTCTCCCGTCGTTTCTCCCGTCGTTTTTCCCGTGATCGTTTGCTGTGATCGTTTGCTGTGATCGGGGGCAAACATACTTTCATCTAAAGCTTGTGTCGTTTCCTGGATTTGTCTTCCGCGACCCTTTCATCGCTGTTGACGTTCCTTTGCTCTCTTCCGTTCTCTGGTCGCGGTAGAACGGCCGGTTGCCCGGCCGCCCCCGCACAGATCCCGGCGTGCGGTATTCTCGCACCGGGCTCTTCGAAAGCACTCGCTTCCACATAAAGTCAATTCAGAGTAAGTCGCAACTGAGATACTGGTCGTTCCATGATGCGCGGTTTTTCGATCCGGTAGTGCGCCATCAGATCCCTCAGCCCCTGCCAGTCCAGACTCCGGCGCTGACTGCGCCGATTGAGCCACTTGTACAGATTCATTTCCACCTGATAGTAGAAGCTTCGTATACTCTTGTAGTTGCATTGGACGCCATAATAGTTATAGTATCCACGCAGCCGGGAGTTCAGAAGATTGAAGAACCTGCGCATGGGTAGATGCCGATTCGCTTTAATCCACTGCTTCACATTCTGGATCGACGCATGCAATCGCTTTGGAGCGGTGCGACGCGGAACCCACCAGAACCCCTTTCGAGAACGAGCCCAGCGGTATTCAAAGCCTAGAAATACGAACGCCTCACGCCCGGTATTGAACTTCGCGCGGAAGCCCGGGCGCTCGAAACTTTTCACTCCTGACTTTTCCGGCGCCAGTTCCAGACCAAACTTTCGCAAACGTTTTCCAAGCGTCGCATAGAATTTCAGCGCATCGTCTTTGGATTCAAAGGCGCAAACAAAATCGTCCGCGTATCGACACATATAGGCCGGTCTCTTGCAGTGCTTCTTCACCACTTTCTCGAACCAGAGGTCCAGTACGTAATGAAGATAGACGTTCGCCAGAACCGGACTGATCACGCCGCCTTGAGGAGTCCCAGCGGTCGGGCGCGAGACCTGACCGTTTACCTCCAGCACGCCTGCTTTCAGCCACTTGCGAATCAGACCGAGAAAGGCCCGATCATCGATTCGTTGCTCCAGCATTCGCATCAACCAATCATGGTCAATGTTGTCGAAGAAACCCTTGATGTCGGCTTCCACAATCCAGCCGAGCTTCCCCGGACTCAAAGTTGAACTCAGAGTCTTCGAAGCCTCACGCGGACCGGTGTTCGGCCGATAACCATACGAACACGACAGGAAGTCTTGCTCATAGATCGCTTCAAGGATACGCGTCGCGCATGTTTGTACCAGTTTGTCTTCGAGGGCCGGCAATCCAAGCGGACGTTGTTTTCCGTCCGCTTTCGGGATAAAGACCCTGCGAATCAGTTTTGTTCGGTATCGTTTCTGTTTTAAGCGTTCCACCAGATCCCCGACATTTTCCGTAAGGTTCGCTTCGTAGTCGCGAAACGTTTCACGGTCCACGCCCGGAGCCGCCCGGCGATTCATTCCTGCGAACGAATCTTCGAGATTCATCTGGTTGAGCATCCCATACAGATTACGAAACAGATGTTTCTTACTCCTCCTCGCTTTATTTGCTATTGCCCGTAGTGAGGTTTGCATCAGTTGTTCCGATCCTGCCGTCCGGCTGATGTTGACTCTGCGAGCTGCGTACTTTCGTCAGCCCCTTCCCCGATCATCGCGCATCGCACGCGAAGACCGAACCCGTCGAAACTCCATTCGAGTTTCATTCGATTCTGTGGACGGCTCTCCCGCCCTCTGAGTACTATGGGCTGATCCGACTCCCCGTTGATCATCATTCTTCCTTGTTCATTCGGTCAGAATTACCTTCGCTATCGTCGAAGGAACCAACGGGGTCTCCCGGGTTCCACGATGTTTCTCTGCATACATGCCGCGCTCAAGCGACCCCGACAGACCTCCAGAATCTCGCTAAAACGATTCCTTTGTGCTGGTTTCCATCTGACCAATGATGTCACCGTCTGCATCTATGGCATTTTACGAGGCTCAACAGCTTCCGGGAGTGTGGACTCCCCTACGGCCTGCATGCTTCCCTGTGTACGCTTCGTGTGGCGGTTACCCGCTTCCACGCAACACTCGGTAGAAGTTGTTCGCTAAACTTTACTTCATATGGACTTTCACCTTATCAGAAACATCGGGCTTTGCCCGGCGCACTGGACACACGCCCCTTGCAATTGTGGCCACAACCTCAGGTTTTCTTAATTTCTGCTGGACACCGGTTTGCACCTCACGCCACTTTTGTGCATGTCTGTCTCTGCGCATATCTCCGGTTCACATTCCACACAGAGCCGCAGCTCCCGCCCGCCTCAAAAATCGCGCCGCCCCGCTGCGATCGGCGGCAGCGCGTTAGAATCGGCGCCGCCCTCGCGCCGCGTCCCGCAAAATTCGCCGCCGCCCGCGCGGCTCGCCCGCGTCCTCGGCGGAAGAGGTGCTCTGTTCTCTTTTAACCATCGGCTATGCGCCGGAACTCCCGCCCCCCGGGACTGAGGTTCGGTCGGTGCTTCAGGGGCCCCGGGGTTACATGTTCAAGGCAGCGCAGCGGGCATGGTTTGCGCCCCGGTTTAGGTTTTCAGCGCATACTGTTAGTCCGCCACGCGGGAGCCACGGTGGTGGTTGTAGCTCCTGCGTTCACCTCGCGCCGCGTCCGTCGTCCAGCAGCGCCGCACACAGTCGTTCCAGCCGTCGTTGGCTTCCCGTCGCCGTACCTTAGTCCAGAGTGCCCGCGTTACGAATTCCCATCCGCCGTCACCGGCGGCCTCCGCCGCATAGCGTCGTTCCAGCTTCGCGCGTAAGCCATCCGAGATCTTGCGGCGGCGGCGCGGCTTCTTCTCCCGTTTGTACATTCGCGCGTGTAGCTCAGCCAACTGCTGGTCTACGGCGTGCTTCCACACGAAGCCGTGCCGGTAGGCCAGCTTTACATCGTATTCCGCCGCATTCATTTTCCGCAGACACGTTCGTTCGCAGCGGGCCCACACTTCCACATTGTCATAGCGCCACAGCCACACCTCTTTCAATCGCATGAGCGTCACGTCCCACGCACTCGCGTTTCGCGGCGGCGCCGGAACATCGCGGTGCCGGTAGGCCATCTTGTTGACCGCCGCCACGGCCGCAGCGCCCCAGGTCCGCGGGCGGCGACGCCGCGCGGGTTGATCATCGCCGCGCCGTCGCTCCGCCGCCCGCCGGCATTGGTAGCGGTTCAACACCGCCGCGTACGCCCGGCGCCGTTTGCGAGCTTCAGCGTCCGCGCTTACGTTTAACTTCATATCCATATATCTTACCACGGCGCTCCACAATGTCGATCGCAACTTTCACAATCTCCTCTTCCGAAAGATAGCGGGCCATGTGTGCCACTTCTTTCGTGACGAGGTAGTGGTTCTCGAACTCCGTCCGCCCCGCTTCGCGAAACGGTTCTTTAAGCTCCACTTCCGTATTGTCCGGCGTGAGTTCCCTGCCCGTCAATGCACACTTGTAATCCTGCTCCTCCATCAAACGCCAAAAGTGTGCGGCGAAAAATTTGAGCGATCGTTCTTCTTGCTTTGCTTTAGCCATCATCGTTCTCCTTAATAGTTGTTGTCATCTTATTAATGAATGCCGCGCGTTCATCCCGGCTGATCTCGTATTTACCACGCGCCACAAACTCCGGCGCGTCCTCGGTTCGCACGCCCTCATGTTCGTCCGGCTGGTGCGTATACTCTTCCCAATCCCACGAGTAGAGCACGCCGGGGAGCACCGCCACGTTCCGCCGCACCATCGTTTCGACTCCGCGATTGCGTTTGATCTCCACGACTTCGGCGAGGCCGAGTTGAGCCCAGCGCCGCGCAATGCGAATCAACAGGTGCGACTGTCTTCCAATATCACGCGCAATCCTGTTCACCGACTTCAGTTCCGCGCGGCCGAGCTTCTCCCAGAGCTTAAGTGCTTCGGCGTGATACTTACGCTCGTTCGACCGCCGCCACGCGACGCCCTCCCGCATGAAAGTCAGCCAGTCCAGGTGCGCCTGTTTCGCCGGGAACAGGTCGTTATCTTCGAATAATTCACGCAATTTGCCGCGAATCTGGCCCCGGGAATTCGCGAGATCGAGTTTCCCGCGCTCCTCGATTCGAGGCGGTTTATAGCGGTTTTGGGCGATTCTGAGGCGGAGAAACCGAGGGTCCCGGGGCAGCGACGCCCCCACCGCCGGACGGCTATATCCGGGGTCTACATTCCCCACAAATCCCGTTTTTCTTAAACTTACTATAGTTTTAAGCCCGTAGACGTGGAGCGCCTTGAGTCCCGAGTATTCGTTCAGGTAGAGTTGGGAGTATTCCGGCGTGAAGTAGCCGTAAGCTGCCAGGAAGGACAACTTAATCATCCGCTGGTTGCCCTCGGCCACCTGGTTGTGCACGCCGTTCTTGCACCAGCGGTCTCGTGCCCAAACACTTCGTGACTTGTTCTTAGCGCGTGCGGAGTGATTCACGGCACGATGATTCCGGTTGTAGCGCGAGAGCCACGGGTAACCGTCATCCGTGAACGTCGGCGCGTGGTTCGGCAAGAACGTCGTCAGCGGTTCAATGCTGCGTTGCGTCTGGTCGGGAACGCTGTCGAGTAAGACCGCCCCGCCCTTCAGCGCGATCGTATGCGCCAGCGTTCCAATCTGAAACTTGCCGCGCTCAACCGCTACTTTGTCGCTCAAGTAGATGCTCGCCGTCTGTCCGCCGTGGCGATGGCGGGAACGTCCGCCGTTACTGCGTTGCGTCGCGGAGAAGAGCGCCAGCGTGTCCATGTGCACCACCGGCCCGGCCTGTAGCTCCCGCGCATCCGCGTCTTCCGGAAGAACCTCATCACCAAAAGTGCTGGAAATCTCGGTATTTACAAGCTCTCGCACCGCCGGCAGGAGGTCGGTGAGCATCAACTGTAAACGCCGCTTAAGTAACAGAGAAGTGGACTTAGAGACACCGAGGCGGCGGCGGATCTGCGCGGCCGAAATCATCTGCGGGAACGCCTGCACCGCTTCCGTCAACAGATAGCCGAACGTCCACAGCGGGAGCTTCAAATGATGCAACGGCGTTCCCACCGTGCGCGACATCTGGTAATGACAGTCGCCGCACCGAATCACCGTTTCACGATTCGCGACCGGCTTGCACAACTCGCCGCCACACTTTTCGCAGGCGCGCGGGTAGACGTGCGTCAATAGCTCCTGTGTCAGTTCGGTGTAGTACCGCACGTTAATGTGCGGGAATCGTAAATTAAAGGCGTCCTTGGCCCCGAGGCCAGAAGCAGCACCCGTTGCTTTCGCGGCCCCGGGGGGCGGGGTTTGGGCGCTCCGCTTCGAATTGGAAGAGAACAGAGCACCTCTTCCGCCGAGGACGCGGGCGAGCCGCGCGGGCGGCGGCGAATTTTGCGGGACGCGGCGCGAGGGCGGCGCCGATTCTAACGCGCTGCCGCCGATCGCAGCGGGGCGGCGCGATTTTTGAGGCGGGCGGGAGCTGCGGCCCTGTGTGGAATGTGAACCGGAGATCTAAAACTATCCGGGGTCTACATTCCCCACAGTCCCGGTATTAATGCGGAAAAACCCGCGCGAAAGAAGCGGCTTAATGCCGTAGACTCTCAGAGCCTTCAGTCCCGAATATTCGTTGAGATAGAGCTGCGAGTATTCCGGCGTGAAGTAACCGTAAGCTGCCAGGAAAGACAACTTAATCATCCGCTGGTTGCCTTCGGCGACCTGGTTGTGCACGCCGCCTTTGCACCAGCGATCCCGCGCCCAAACATTCCTCGATTTGTTCTTAGCCCGCGCACTGTGATTCACGGCGCGATGATTTCGGTTATAGCGCGAGAGCCACGGGTAGCCGTCATCGGTAAACGTCGGGGCGTGGTTCGGCAGAAACGTCGTTAGCGGTTCAATCGATCGTTGCGTCTGGTCCGGCACGCTGTCGAGCAACACCGCCCCGCCCTTCAACGCGATCGTGTGTGCCAGCGTTCCAATCTGAAACTTGCCGCGCTCCATCGCGACCTTATCGCTGAGATAGATGCTCGCGGTTTGTCCGCCGTGGCGATGGCGGGAACGTCCGCCGTTGCTGCGCTGCGTCGCGGAGAAGAGCGCGAGCGTGTCCATGTGCACCACCGGTGCGTCCTGTAGCTCACGGGCGTCGGTGTCCGCCGGCAGAACCTCGTCACGAAAAACGCTGGAAATCTCGGTGTTTACCAGCTCCCGCACCGCCGGCAGTAGGTCAGTCAGCATCAATTGCAACCGCCTCTTAAGTAAGAGCGATGTGGACTTAGAGACACCGAGACGCCGACGAATCTGCGCGGCCGAGATCATTTGCGGGAATGCCTGAACGGCTTCCGTAAGCAAATAGCCGAACGTCCACAGCGGGAGCTTCAGATGATGCAGTGGCGTTCCAACAGTCCGCGACATCTGGTGATGACATTCGCCGCACCGGATCACCGTTTCGCGATTCGCGACGAGCTTCGTTAACTCGCCGCCACACTTTTCACAGGCGCGCGGATAGACGTGCGTCAACAGTTCCTGCGTCAGTTCGGTATAGTACCGCACGTTAATGTGCGGAAACCGAAGGTTAAAGGCGTCCTTAGCCCCGAGGTCGGAAGCGGGACCCGTTTCTTTCGCGGCCCCGGGGGGTGGGGTTTGGGCGCTCCGCTTCGAATCGGAAGAGAACCGAGCACCTGGCCCGGCGAGAACGCGCGCGAGCCGCGCGGGCGGCGCCGAATTTTGCGGGGCGCGGCGCGAGGGCGGCGCCGATTCCAGCGCGCGGCCGGCCATCGCAGCGGCCCCGCGCGATTGCTGCGGCGGCGGGGAGCTGAGGGCCTGTGTGGAATGTGGACCCGGGATCTAAAACTGAAAATAGACGAACGACACCCCCGGAAACTCAAGCCTTGCAAAGATCGCCCAAACAACAACCACGAGCAGCGGAATCAACCAAACACGCTGCCGCATGACGACCGGCGCCACGTACGACTGGAAGTACTGCAACGCGTGGGCGATCAAAGCGAAGCCCAGGAAACGATAGATCGCGGGGAAGTTATTGGAAACGGCGTCCGCTCCCTGGCCGAGCATGGCGGCGTACATATTGATGCCCTGGGGAATCGTATCGACTCTAAACCAAATACGAATCACACTTAAGAAAAAGAACACGAACAGTACGCCGGCAATGCGGGTGGCCAGGTTTCGATAGGCCCACTTACCCAGACCCAGCACACGCTCCAGGACCAGTAATGCGCCTTCGAGGGCACCCCAGATCAAAAACGTAAAGTTGTGACCGTGCCACAGTCCGCCGAGCACCATCGTAAGAAACACGTTCAGTTGCACGCGCGCCGGCGTCGCGCGCGAGCCGCCCAGGGGAATGTACAGATAGTCGCGCAGCCAGGTGGTCAGCGTGATGTGCCAGCGCTGCCAGTGTTCGGCGAACGTCGACGCGAAGTACGGGCCGCGAAAGTTCTCTGGAATCTCGTAACCGAGCAGCTTCGCGAGACCGCGGGCCATGTCGGTGTAACCGGAAAAGTCGAGATACACCTGAATCGGAAACGCCGCGGCGGCCACCCAGTTGGCCTCCGCGGAATAGAGCAACGGTTCGTTGAAAATCGGATCGATGATCGCCGCAATGTTGTCGGCGATGTAGCCTTTCTTCACGAGACCAAAGAGAATCAAAATCATCCCGGACGACGCACGCTGCTCTTCGAACTTAATGTTATCGATCTGATGAAAGAAGTGCGAGTGCCGCATGATCGGCCCGGCGATCAACTGCGGGAAGAACATGATGAACAACACGTAGTCGCGCGGGCCGATGATCTCTTCCTCGCCGAGCTCGCCGCGCCAGGCATCCACCGAGAGCGCGATAATCTGAAACGAGTAAAAACTGATCGCGAGCGGCAGAATCAGATTGAACGTATCGTAGAACTGCGAGAACGGCGGCAGGCCCAGGTCCCCGCCGATCAAACGCACCATCGCGGCGCCGTACTTAAACAGACACAGGTTGCCGAGGTTCAGCACGAGCATCACAGTCAGAAGCGCGCGCGATCGGCTGCGGCGGATTTGCACAAAGAGCGCGTAGTTCACGACTACGATCGCGAGAAAGTGAATCAGGAAATAGACGTCCCACCAGCCGTAGAAGAACAGCGACGCCAGGATCAGCAGATAGCGCCGCCAGGTCTGCGGCACGTGCCAGTAGATCAGATAAACGACGGCGAAGAAAACGAGGAACGGGAATGAGTTGAAAAACATTGCGTCGCGAGGGGGCAGGAGCGAGACGCGCCGGTGGCATAAAGCAACCCGCCCCTCGCTCCTGGTGGGTTTTAAGATTCGGATCCTTTATCGAATGGCCAGTTGGCCGTGGGGTTTATGGAGGCGCCACTGATTTTGCAATGAAATCTGCCCGGCGAGTCGCCAGGGCTCGATCTGGCGCAAATGTCCCCAGTATGCATCATAGCACCCAGGTGTGACATTTTCGGTAGACAGCCGGATATTATTCTGATATGCGCCGAAATGCCTGCGCCGTGCCCCGCCAGCCAGGATCACCTCTCTCCTTCCCCCACCAAAAGAAAACCACCCACGGGGGTGGGAGAAATGTGTCCTGTTGCTTCTGTCAGTGGCCGGCAAGCTTGCCGTGGAGCGGGCGCCCGTTAAACACCGACAACTTCGCCGCGCGTTACGGAGTGAATGCGGTTTTCCATGTCCACGTGGACCACGGTCGGCTCGTAGTTATCGGGAATTTCGCCGGGTTCCATATACGCGTAAGCGATGATGATAATCAGATCGCCCTTCTGCCCCAGGCGGGCCGCGGCGCCGTTCAGGCAAATCGTCCCACTGCCCCGCTCGCCCTTGATCAGATACGTCTCCAGGCGCGCACCGTTGTTGATGTTCACGATGGAAACCTGTTCGTAGGGCCTCAGACCGGCCGCGTCCAGCAGGTCCTCGTCCACCGTAAGGCTGCCCACGTAGTGCAGTTCCGCTTCGGTAACGGTGGCGCGGTGGATCTTTGCTTTGCACATTGAAAGATACATGATGCCTCTCCTGCCCCCGCCGGCCCTGCGCTCTGACTATAGTTCCAGAAGGGCGGCCGGAATCTTCTTCTAAAGTACCAGTAAGTTACAATACCGATTTACCGGCAAGTATCGGACGAAAGCAGAAAAAGCAGGGTTCTGTCAAGACACAAAAAGACGAGAAAATCAGCCATATAGCGTTAGATAGGCATGATTTTTGTGATTTGCCGAACAGCATTCAGTTCACCACTCAGTTCACCACATCGAAGCGAAACACCTTCCGATCGTCGGCCGCATACGCGTCCGCTGTCAGCGCAATCTCCACGGTATAACTGCCGGGCACCGAAAAATCGCAGGAGAAACTCCGCATCACTCGTGCTCCCTGCGGGATGTTGATCGGCGTGGACGACGGCAACGAACACACCGGCCCCGGCAAACCCGTGCGCCGCACATCGATCTCGATAAACGCATCCGTACCGAACGTGCCGGAGTTCTGGATCGCATACACAATCTCACGCGGACCGGCCTTGAGAATCTCACGCCCGTCGGACGCATCATAATCCAGGTCGCCGGGCACATCGACCGACGGCGCAATCTTCGCACCCACGAGCGTAAAGTTTCGCGCCCCGCACGTTGCCGGCAGGCGCGCGCCGTTGCGATCCACGGGACATTGCGGCGAACGCGCCTGGCGAATCAGTTCCAGGTACAACGGCAACACGACGCTGCGAAAGACCGACGGCATCACCGTCCCCGAGGGATGAAAGGCGTTCGAACGATCATCGCCGAACGCGCGATACGGAAGGCGACCGAACCTCCCGTCACCTTCATCGCCGCGATAGACCGGAGCCCGGACCGGCAGTTCCAGATAATACGTCGTAATGTGCCGCCGCGTCCCGAGGTCCGCGCTGCCCGGCGTGTCCGATTCACGACTGAGCCAGGCGGAGAACTGCCCCGAAGTCTGGCCGAAGTTATCCGCCGACATCCGCAGTTCCGGATTGCGCACCGTCGCCGCGTTGGCCTGAGCCACCAGTTGATTGCGCACGAAACGATTCGGCGCGCTGCTCGGCCACAACGCAGCAATCTTTTGTCCGAACGTATGAATGACCACCGCCTGGGAGATCATGTGATTGTTCACGAAGCGCCGCAGGTTACGGCTTTCCACCTCGCTGAACGGACGCCGGCCGCGAAACTTCATGAATTTCTCGTCGTCACACCGCGCGGCGTTAGTCCAATCTCGCGAGAAGTTACGAGCCAGATCCACGCCGTGATAACAATCCTCGGTGTTCGCGTTCGTTCGCCAGCCGCTCTGGTAGCAGGTGCCGGGCCTGCAGCGAAAGTCCCGCCGACAGGGCTCGCCGGCGCGCGGACCGCCCTTGCAGACGCGCGCAAAGTGTTGCGGACTTCCCTCGCGACGATCGTCGATCATACGGCCGGACGGATTGCTCTGCGGCAGAATCCACACGTCCACGTTCGCAAGTAGATCCTGTACACCGGGACGATCGAGACGTTTCACCAGGTAATCGGCGAGCAGGTAACAGCTCTCCGCGGAGAACCATTCCCGCGCGTGCATCCCGCATTCGAAGAGCACCGCGTTGCGACTGCCGTCGTCCCGCCGTACCTCACTGCCGGAAATCTTGAGCGCGTAGGTTTGCAGCTCCGGATCCGTGGACGGGCCGATCGAATAAATGGCCACCTGCGGACTGCCGAGGGCGTGCTTCGCCATGGACTTCACGCCCTCGCGATAGTCACGATAGTCCATGTACGTGACGTCCTGCGCACGTTGCGCGGCAGGATAGCCGACGAGAACGACGACGGCGGTGAGCAGGATGATGAAACACTTGCGGCGGGCTATGAAATGCATCGCTTAACATTGCCCGCCACAAACTTACTGTAAAGGAAAAACTGCACGGCAATCTTCCATGGACAGGAAGGTTTCTCCTCGCGAATCACGGCTGCTGATCGATGCAGTAGACGTAGCCATTCAACCCGCTAACGACAACCTCCACTTCACTATCGCCGTCACAATCGGCCAGGATCGGATTCGAGAGTTCTTTGTTCGCATCGCACGAGGTCGGGGCGCCGGAGTCGTTGCATTCTTCCCACTTCCATTCCTCGGTAAAGACGTTGCTGTTGATCCCGTATGCATAGAGCGTCGAGCCGCGCGTGAAGAGTACCTCGTCGCGATTGTCATCGTCGATGTCGGCTGAGATCGCCATGCTGACCTTGCCGGCGCTTACGTCCTGTCCCGAAAGCTGAAACGTATCCTCCAGTTGCCAACGGGGCTGATTACTTAACTGATACTGCGCGTTGAACGCGAGCTGCGACTCGAACGGATTTTCGCTGTCCGGATCGTCATCAATGAGCGAGACAATGTCCTGGTCACCGTCTTCGTCGAAGTCGCCGACAGCCTGGACGCTGGATGCCTGGCCGATGACGGAGAGATCCGTAATCTGAAGTACGCTCTTCGCGGCATCGTAGACTTTTTCCGTGCAGCCGTTCCATTGGCCGGGTTGCGCGACAATCTTACCGACCAGCATCTGATAGATGAAACCATCCGATACGCTCTTCGCCACCTTGCCGCCCAAAAGAACGTTGGAATTCGGATACCAGGGATGCGTCACGACGGGGATGCTGCCGAAACCGAAACAATCCATTTGCTGCGCCACTTTCAGATCTGTGCCGGCCGCCGTCCCGTCGATCACGTAAATCGAATCCGTCCAGTGAACGATGGCCTCTTCCAGTCCGTCCGAGTCCCAATCGTACGTGGCGAGGTAATGCCCGGCGGCCTGGCGAAAGATTCCGGTCGTCGCACTGCCGGTGGGCTGATGGATGAACTCCAGCTTTTCCCACAACTGCGCTCCCGTTTCCCCGTCAACCAGGACGAGCCAGTACTGGCTGGCACGTTTGATGTTCACAAACAGATCCGCCTTCGCCGGGCTGCGCAGATGAATCGGCGTGATCAACACAACACCCTGATAGTTCCATTCCACCGGCCGCCCGTCCAGATCGAAACTACTCGACCACAGCTCCGTGCCGTCGCTCTGGATCGCGGCGACTTCCGCAACACCGTCGGCGGATTCCCGGACCAGCACGGTCTCAAGCTTCGTGTCACCGTTGAGATCAGCCAGAGACACGTTCGTGAACCCCTGACGCCCCACGCCGTCGTAGATCAAGTTGTGGTTCCCGTAGCCGCGTTTCGTCCAGCGTGTCTGCAGCGTGGACGTAGAATCGTCGTACTCCAGGGCGAGGACACGCTCGCCGTCACCCTGCACTACAACGGTAGGAGTTTCACCGACCTCGAGAGAGCCGGCCACAGGGAGTACGTGGTTTTCTAACTCACGACGCGAGTGTTCTACGACGCCGGTAAATCCGGACATCGTCACGCTGGAAGCCGTCGACTCATTCGAACGAGTTTCAATCAGCAGGCCGTTGGAGACGTCGTCGCGAAAGCCCAGCACCCGCAGACCGGGTCCCTGCACGGTTCCGAGAGAGACGACCGTCGTTCCCGTAACCCGGAACGCCTCGAGTTCAATTAAATTGCTTTCGGCGTTCAGGATCTTTCGAGTGAGAAAGATGCGGCCGTTCCCGTCGATGGCACCGGTGGCCACGTCTTCCAGAAAACGCCCCTGGCCGCCGTACGTGATCGTCTCCTTCGGTGACAGATACGGCTCGTCATAGGTCGCGAACTCACGGTTGTCGTTATTGCTCCAGATCACCTGCGGCGTCGCGCCTCCGGTCTGGATCTCCAGCTCGCCGAAGCGCGGCATCGTCGACCCCGAAGGCAGGTTCTTGATCAGGAAAATTTCCGATTGGCCGTCGCCGGTCACATCGCGCAGCCCCTTAACGAAAACATCCTGATTCACGGAATCCGCCGTTCCGGTATACGCGCTGCGACGAAACGCGTACCAGTGATTGCCGGGGCCCCAACTCACCGTATCCCCGTAAAATACGTTCGTAAACAAATCCACCTCACCGTCCTCGTTCCAGTCGACGAGGGGGTGGACCGGCGGCCGATGAATGGTCTTATTGTTGGAAGCCGCGCCGGAGATGACGTGAATCCATTTGCGCTCAAAGCCTCCCGCGCCGTTGCTTCCGACGACCGAAACATAGTTCTGCATCGTGCCGAAGATCACGATCTCTTCCGCGGTACCGGGGTCCTGGGTATTTAAGTTTCGTGCATAGCGAGCACCGTAGACCCGGCCGCTTTCCACCGGCTTTCCATCGTCGCCGTTGTCGACCTGCACATCCAGATATTCCACGCGATACGGATTCTGCGCGGACGCCGTATCGGTTCCATCGACAAACAAAAGTTCGTGCCACGGAAAGAGGACCGTCCACTGATCGCCCGTGCCGTGAACGTCCGCCAGAATCGGCGCGCCGGAGTACATTTCCGCCGGCGCATACGGCAGCCAGTCTACAAACGTGGCCCCGGTCTCCTCATCCCCGCAAGAGCCGGCCGAACACAGGAACTGCGCGCAGAATACGTTGTCGCCGCCGCTCCAGCAGCGAACGCGTTCCAGAGTCGGGTACAGCACATCCGTATTAAAGTCCGCGATTTTCTCCACGGTATGTCCGGGCTTCACGAACAACTCAGTAGTATCGCCCAAATCCGTCAACGTGCCGCCAATGGACCATTCGTGCTCCAGATCCTCCTTACCACCGGCATTGTAATCCGCCGCAGGAATCGCCAGCGTCTGGCTACCGCCCGGTTGCAGGGCCATCCAGGTTACGCGCCCGGCAATGTCCTTCTTCCACTTCGCCTGAGGCGCATTCGTTATCGCGCCTTTCATGCCGGACCGACCGCGATTCGATCCGTCGCGGCGAAAGTTCCACCATTCACCGGCACCCGCACTGTTGCGCCAGGCACCGAGGACGGCGTCGAAGGCGAGATAATTCACCGCCGCATTCCCGGCGTTGATACCAATCTTAAACGAACGCGCCGGCGCTGACGTCGACACATCAAAGACAAACTGTGTTTCTCCGCCCGTACCGGAAATCGTGAGCGGATGATAGCCGACCTGAGTGAGACCGGAAAGATCATAGGGATCCGTGATAGGCTCAGCAAAAGCGATGAGATGACCGGACACCTGCGTGGTATAAGAACCCACCGTAACTTCAATGCGCGTCGCCGCGAAGTCGTCCTGGAAGTTTCCGTAAAAATCGTTGCCGCTCGCCGAAGTCGTACCGGCCAGATAGTGATTCCCCTGGTTGTTACCGAGAGTGTCGTACACCTGCCAGCCGCCGCCGGGCGTACCGAGGTGCACCGGCACGCCGCCTGCCGGATACAAATTCGAACTCACCGTGCTCAGACTTTGACCGGATGTCTGCGCCGGTTCATCGGCCCCGTCCCAATCCAACTCGTACCGCGCGTAGAGGTTGCGCGAGTTGTCCGTACCATCGTATGCACGAAATTGACCGTTCGTCGAACTACTCGAAAACATCCCCAATGCAGAGGACATCCAGCCAGGACTGTTTGAACCGGAGCACGCCGACAGACTTAATATCAATAAAACTTTAAGTAGAAAAGGGATTGGGCGGCGATAAGGAGTCATTGCGGAACCTCGCGACAAGAAATTGGCTCCAGTGTAGACACTGAGAATCGTTATCCCGCAACAAAAATTGTATAAAAAGTTTATTAAAAGATATCAGGCTGTATGAATTTATCACCGCCGGCAACGGAGGCGCCGTTCTCAACGCCTCGTTGTCCACAGGAAAAACGCTCACATCGTAAATTTCGTGCTGCGCACAAACTCTTCGCCGTCGCGCACGAACTCAATCTTCACGACGTACTCGCCGGCGCCGCCCTTCACGAAATCCAGGCCGTGGTGGTACATACCGCCGCCCTCCATCACGTGACCGCTGCCTTCGGCGAGCACACTGCCGTTCGGGCCGGTCACCGAAATCTTTACGCTCTGCGCGTCGGTGATGACCTTCTTCGTCTCCAGGTCCATCAACGTAACACTGACATGATGATCCGTGCCGGGCGTTTGTTCCATGTCGACCTGCATCATTTCGATCATCTTCTCGTGTTCGTCGGCGGTCATAAGATCAAAAGCGGCCTGCACGCCGTCGGCCTTCACCACCTTCGTCGTGGCCGGCATGGCATGGCCCTCATGGCCGTCGTTCGTTTCGCCGCCGCAGGCGATTGCTAACATCAAAAAAGTTATAGCTAAAAATCTCATATGTTTCTCCTTAAATAAAAAGTGCATCTCGGTTGGGCGCCGCCCCATCAAAGCTCTCCCATCTTTCCTCTCGGTGTCCTCGGTGCCTCGGTGGTTCATTCCCCTTCCTCTACCTCATCCTCCCCCACCGAAAACGGCCCCGCCGCCCCCTGTCGCATGCGCCGCAACTGCAACCATTCATAGATCGACGGGATCAACACCAGCGTCACGAGCGTATCGGTCACGAGGCCGCCGATCATCGGCGCGGCCAGGCGTTTCATCACGGACGAGCCGGAGTCGGTCGCCCACATAATCGGAATCAATCCCAAGAGCGTCGTCGCCACCGTCATGATCTTCGGCCGCAACCGACCCACGACACCCTCCAGCATCGCCGCGCGTATCTTAGCCGGGGAATCCAGGCCGTGTTCGCGCCTGTGTTTCGCGAAGACCGAATCCAGATACACCAGCATCACACTGCCCGTCTCCACCGACAAACCCGCGAGCGCAATGAAACCCACATCCGTGGCGACACTGCGATTGTAACCGAGCACGAACATCAACCACACCCCGCCGGTAACCGCGAAGACCAGGCAACCGAGAACAATCATCGTCTCCGTAAAATTCTTAAAGTGCAGATACAAAAGCACGATGATCGCAAGCAGCGCAAGACTGCCGGCCACCCGCAGACGCTCCGCCGCGCGTTCCAGATACTCGTACTGACCGCTCCAGACCAACGTGAGGCCCTCGGGCGGCCGCAACTCCCCGGACGCGCGTTTCGCACGCAATAACTCCTGCGCCTCCTCCACGTAGCCGGCCACGTCCTGATCGCTCTTCAGATCAACGAAGATCAAGGCGGTCTTACGCGCGTTCTCGGTCTTGATGCCGGGAGGGCCGGTGCGCACCACGAGTTCGGCGACATGGGAAATCGGAATGTTCGCCCCCGACGGCGTTCGTACCCACACGTCCCTTAACTTCTCAATATCGTCTCTTAGCTCGCGCGGATAACGCACGTTCACCGGATAACGCGCGAGGCCCTCCACCGTTTCGGTGACGTTCATACCGCCCACCGCCGTCATGATCGTATCCTGCACGTCGCCGACGGTGAGGCCGTAGCGCGCCGCCGCTTCGCGGTCGATCACGTAATCGATGTAGCGCCCGCCGGTGACGCGCTCCGAAACCACCGAGGCCGTGCCGGGCAGTTCTTTCAACAACGCTTCGAGCTCACTGCCGTAGCGCGCCAGTTCGCTTAAGTCATCCCCGAGTAACTTTAATCCCACCGGCGTCTTAATGCCCGTCGCGAGCATATCGATGCGCGTACGAATCGGGTACGTCCAGGCGTTCGTGAGACCGGGGAACTGAATCATCGCATCCAGCTCGCGGATGATCTTCTGCACCGTCATCCCGGACCGCCACTGCGAGCGATCTTTTAAAATGATGGTCGTCTCTATCATCGTCAGCGGGGCCGGGTCCGTGGCCGTCTCCGCCCGACCGATCTTACCGAAGACGTGTTGTACCTCCGGATGTTCTTTGATGATCGCGTCCGTGCGTTGCAGGAGTTCGCGCGCCTTCGTAATCGAAAGCCCGGGCAGCGTCGTCGGCATGTAGAGCAGATCGCCCTCGTTCAAGGGCGGCATGAATTCCCGGCCGATGCCCTTCACAATCTTCTTACCGTTTGAAAAAGGCAGCGGGATGCCGTAGATCGGCACCAGGGTGAGCAGCGTAAAACCGGCGAAACACAACAGAAAGAGCCGCTTACGATCCAGGGCCGCGTCGATCAACGGACGATACGTGCGAATAAAAAAACGGGCGATGGGATTCTCTTCTTCCGAACGCAGAGAACCGCGCACGAAGAGCGAGATCAGCACCGGAATGATCGTAATCGCGATCAACGCCGCGAAGGCCATGGCGAACGTCTTCGTGAGCGCCAGCGGACGAAATAGGCGCCCGGACTGTTCCTGCAGAACGAGGATCGGCAAAAACGAAACGGTAATGATCAACAACGAAAAAAACAATGCCGGCCCCACTTCCAGGGACGCCCGTCGCACCACGACGTCGTGAGCGGCGTGCGGATCGTGCTCGCGATGTTTGTGTACGTTCTCGACCATTACAATCGACGCATCCACCATCACACCGATGGCGATGGCGATCCCGCCGAGGGACATGATGTTCGCGTTGATGCCGAGCAGGTCCATCAGCGCGAGCGACGCCAGAATGCCGATCGGCAGCGTCACCACGGCCACCAGGGCCGAGCGGGCGTGCATCAAAAACACGGCGATGACGACCGCGACGACGAGCATCTCCTCCACTAACTTCCAGGAAACGTTACTTACCGCGCGATAAATCAAGTTCGAACGATCATAGGCCGGGCGGATCTCCACCCCCGGCGGCAATGACGGCTGAATCTCCTGAATGCGTTGTTTCACACGTTCGATCACCTCGAGGGCGTTCTCTCCGAAGCGCATCACCACGATGCCGGCCACCACCTCGCCCTCGCCGTTCCACTCGGCAATGCCGCGGCGAATCTCGGGACCGATCTGCACGTTGGCCACGTCGTCGATGGTGATCGGATTGCCCTGGTCGTCCACGCGCAGGACGACGCTGCGAATATCGTCCACGGACTGAATGTAGCCCAGGCCGCGGACCATGTACTCGGTCTCCCCCATCTCGATCAGGCGTCCGCCGGTATCGCTGTTGCTGCGGGCCAGGCGCGAGCGTACGGTTTCGAGAGAGATGTCGTGCAACAACAGCCGCGTCGGGTCCACCTCCACCTGATACTGCTTCACGAAACCGCCGATGCTCGCCACCTCCGCCACGCCCTGCAAACTCGCCAGTTCGTAGCGAATGTTCCAGTCCTGGATCGAACGCAACTCCTGATTGTTTAACTTACCGCTGCTGTCAGTTACGATGTACTGATAGACCCAGCCCACGCCGGTGGCGTCCGGACCCAGGCGCGGCTTCACCCCCGGCGGCAACGCCGCCGACGAGTTGAGGTATTCCAGCACTCGCGAACGCGCCCAGTAGATGTCCGTGCCGTCCTCGAAGATCACGTAGACCATCGAGAAACCGAAGAACGAATAACCGCGCACGACCTTCGCATGCGGCACCGCCAGCATGGCCGAGGTCAGCGGATAGGTTACCTGATCCTCGACGACCTGCGGCGCCTGCCCGGTAAACTCCGTGTAGATGATCACCTGCACGTCCGAGAGATCCGGAATGGCGTCGATGGGAATCGTGCGCACGGCCCGCACCCCGGCGAACAAAACGGCGCCGGCCGCAAGCAGGACCAGGGCCTTGTTCTTCAGCGAAAAATCGATGATGCGCGCAATCATTGCCCGGGCCCTCCCCCGGCATCCGGATCAGCGGCGGATCCGGTTTCCGGCTGCATTGAGGCATCGTCGCCGGACGCTCGGCCGCTCCCGCGCATCTTGCGCACGGCCTCCTGAATGCGGGACTCCGAGTCTAACAAAAACTGACCGGAAGTTACCACGGCCTCGTTTTCGGCCAGGCCGTCGACTACCTGGAGACGATCACGCTCGTCGGTGACGCCGACGGTGAGTTCCCGCGGTTCGAAGACGCCGTCGCCCCGGTAGACGAAGGCCACCTGACGTTCGCCGGTACGAATAACGGCCTGCGACGGTACCGTCAGGAACTCTCCGTCCAGCGTGCGGCGCAGCTTCAGCGTGGCGTACATGCCCGGCTTCAACTTGCGCTCACGATTCGCGAACGACACGCGCACGCGCAGATCCCGGGACTCGGCTCGCATGAACGGAAAAATGAAACTCACCCGCCCCTCGAAAGACTCGCCGGGAATCTGCGGAACGATCATCGTCACGGGCAGACCCGTCTCGACAAAGGGAATGTCCTTCTCGGGAATGTGAATGTACGCCCAGACCGTCGAAAGATCGACGACGCGAAACAGGTCCGCGCCCTCGGCGATCTTCGCGCCCGCCACCACGTTCTTTTCCACGATCACACCGGAGATGGGCGCGTGAATCGTGAGCAAACGCGACGGCGTGCCGCGCTTTTCCAGGGCGGCGATCTGCCCGGCACTGATGTTCCAGTACTCTAATCTACGGCGAGCAGCACTTAAGAGACGCTCCAGTTCCGGCGAGGGACCGAGACTCGCTTTGCTCTTGTACAGTTGCAGGTACTCTTCCTGGGTGGCGACGAGTTCCGGGCTGTAAATCCCGGCCAGGGCCTGGCCGCGGCGCACGCGGGCCCCGGTAATGTTCACGTAGAGTTTTTCCACCCAGCCGTCGAAGCGCGCGTTCACCACCGCCTCGGCGTTTTCGGCGAAGTCGATGTGCGCCACCGCGCGAATCTCTTTCGTAATTTCGCCGCGCCGCACGATCTCCGTCTGCACGCCCATCTTTTGAATCACCGCCGGATCCACGCGCACCGCGGGAACGGCCTCCGCCGTGCCGTCCGGCTGCTTTTCTCCGGAACCGCCGTGCACGGTGCCGTCGGCGTGCGCGTGTTCTTTCATCGGCACCAGGTCCATGCCGCAGATCGGACAGGAACCGGGGCCGTCCTGGATCACCTGGGGATGCATGGGGCACGTGTAGAGATTCGACGCGGCAAGGTCCGCAGAGTCGCCGCCGAAGGCCGAAAAGGCGAAGAACAGACCCGAGCCGATCACCCCGGCCGCGGCAATTCCAATTAACATGTTAAGATATTTATTCACGGTTCTCCTCCGTTTCGGCCGGGCCGTACGCCGGCACCAGGACATTTAACAGGCGCGCCTGTTCGAAGATCAGCCGTTCGCGTTCGCCGCGCAGGCGAATCACCTCGGCTTCCTGCATAAAGAGCGTGTTCCAGCTTTCGAGGAGCGCAAAGAAATCAATGCGACCGGTCTCGTACGCGAGGCGCGCCGAGTCCCGGGCGCGGGCGGCCGCTGGAACAAGCCGCTCCTGAAAGAGCCGGATACGCTCATCGAGAGTCCGGCGATCGGCGTCCAGGGAGCGCAAACGATAACGCACTCGCTGAATCACTTCAGCACGCGAGATTTGCTTCGAACGATCCTGTTTTTCCCGCGCGTCCACCTGCGCGCCGGCGGCAAGGGCCGACCAGAGCGGCACGGTCATCGTAAAACCGAAGCTGTAAAAATCTTCGCCGTACGCCGGATCCCCGCTGATCTTTTCGCGCTCGCGATACGAGGCAAACACCTCGAAGTCCGGCGCGTACTCGAGGCGCGCCAACCGGCGTCGTTCGCGTACGGCCTGCAGTTCCAGGTCCAGGATCGCCACGTCCAGAGAAGCCGCGGCGACGGCGTCTGCATCGTCCGCTTTGATCCGGCCCAGTTCTTCCGCCACCGCCAGACGATACGTCTCAAGACCGCCGCCCGCCTCAAGGCCGCGCAGCAGCCGCTCGGCCTGGCCGGTTTCCGCGGCGGCATCGTCGCTTGACTCCGTTGTGTTCGTCGGAATCAGGTAGTACGTGAGCATCTCGAGTTTCGCCCGGCGACGCCCCTCGAACTCCAGCGAGCGTTGTTCGAACGAAGAAAAGTTCAGCTCCGCCTTCGATACGTCGGCGAGGTTGCCCCGCCCCACCGAGTACCGCGTGCGGGCCACGTTGCTGACCAGTTGAAAGCGCCGGGCGTAATCCTCGTTGAGACGCAGCAGGCGTTCGAACACCAGGGCCTCGGAGACATCCCTCAAAAATTCATACGCAAGATTATTTTTCTCGACGGCCAGTTGCAGCAAGGCCTGGCGGGCTTCGAGATCCGCCACGTCCGCCTGCGCGCTCAGCCGCCCGGGAAAGGGAATCGGCTGGCGCAGCGAAAACTCAATGCCGGTCATGGGCGTCTGATCGCGAATCACTCGCAGATCTTTTTTGTACGGCAGATTGGACCAGGCCACGCCGGCCCGGGGGTCCGGGTACTTCCAGGCGGCGTACTCCGCCAGGTCCTTGCGGGAGGCGGCGTCCAGCGCCCGGGAGCGAATCCGGGGATGGTGCGTGCTGATCTCCACGACGATGGTGGAGAGCGGCGGCGCATCCGGAGCCTGCTCACTGTGTTCGCCTGCTGCCGGTGCCTCCTCGGCCGGCAGTGGATTCAAACCGGCGCACAGGAACAGCAGCAGCGCCGTGCAGCGTGCAATCGTGTAGTATTTCATAGGACATCCGTTGTTTCATGAGAGCGTCGGTACACGACGAGGCCGTGCCGAAAAAAGACTAACTTAGAAACAGCGAATGTTTAGATGAGAAAGATTCGAAGACGAACGTGCAGCGCGACGTTCGGCGGGGGCCAGGCCTCGCGCGGCGCACGAGACACCGCGGTCACGGCGAGCGGGGCCGGCGCCAGCCCTTCCGGCGTGGAAGGCAGCGGGACCGAAACCAGGGCCGGGGCGACCAGCACGTACGCGAGAGGGAGGATCGCTTCTGCCGTGGATGCGCGGAGACAACACGACGGCTCCGCCGGGGCCTCCGGCGTTTGCCGATCCTGGTCGTGCCGGGCGGCGTGACACGGCGGCATGGACGCTGCTGCTGTTCGCCCCTCGTTGGCAAGGGCCTGGCCCGGCGTGGTCGCGGCACAGAGACCGAGCGGACACAATACCAGTTGCAGCGCGGCGAAACAGCCGGCCAGCCACAACAAACCTGTTCGTCCTCCGATCATGTCATCTCAATTTGAACAGAAAGCCGCGGGACGTCAAATCAATTCGAAGACTCCGAACGAAAAATACCCCATCAGGGTATAGGGTATTGACCGGACAGCCCGGCCGGGTTGCAGTGTCGCTGCGGAGGCAGGCATGGCGACTCGAAAGAAAACCGGCAAATCCCGGCGCGTTGTGCAACCGCGCAAAGAAAATCTGTTGGTACGTTTGAACCGCGTCTCCGGCCAGGTCGCGGGCATTCGCGATATGGTGGCCGAGGACCGCTACTGCGTGGACATCTTAACGCAAATCAGCGCGGTGAAGTCGGCGCTGGACAGCGTGGCCATGGCTCTACTCGAAGATCATACCCGTCACTGCGTACACGACGCGGTGAAACACGGCGGCGGCGAACAAACGATCGAGGAACTGGTACAGATTGTGAAGAAATACGCGAAGTAGGCGAGCGCGGCGTATTAAGGCAACAGATCCCGCACAACAATCTGAAGATCCTCAAAGTCCGCGGGGGTTACGGTTTCGTCTTCGCCGTGTACCGAACGCAGACGATACTCCGGTCCTTCCGGCCGGCGATGGATTTCCAGGACGCGTTCTGCCAGATTCACAATCCAGTAATCGGGGATGCCCGCTTCCGCATACAGACGACCCTTAATTTCGCGGTCCTTCGCCAGAGTGGACTCAGCCACTTCGAGGACCAACCGCGCACGAGTCGGATGATCGTCGCGAGACAGTTCGTCCGTCGTCGCTTCGTAAAGCACGGCAAAGTCCGGCTCCGGCTCGGAGTCGCCCAGGGCCAGCGGGAGCTGCACCTGACAGACGGCCCGGCCGAGGAGCGGCGGGACAAATCGCTCGGTTATTTTACGAACGGTGATAGCATGATTGCTTTTTTGAGGGGCCAACGCGTACACGACTCCTTCGATGAGCTCCACCCGTTGCCCCTCGAATCCGCCGGTTTCGGCGACAGCGTGATACGTCTCCCGACTGATGGGACGGATCTGGGAGAGCAGGTTCTCGGCTGTAAGCCCGGCAGACATGATTGGAATGATGCACGCCGGCGGGAAATCGTCAAGCGCTTACCGTGCGAAGGGCGATGTTACTCCATTGCGGCGAGTTCCTGCGAACGCTTGCTTACGTAATCGTCGGTAAACGGAATCTCCACCCGCGCGATCGTGCGATCGCTCTTCGTGGAAATGCGAAAAAGATGCGGGTCCAGGTCCTCGCCTTTCATGAGGATCATGATCAACGCGATGCCCAGGCCGGCGCCCTCGGTGTTGTCCATGTTATCTATGTAGAACTCGGCGATATCGTTGTAGGACATGGACTTCTTCATCTTCTCGCGCATGCGCCGTTCTTCGACTTCATGAATCGGCGTGTTGTTGATGACTTCGATGCACAGCCCGTCCTCGGAGTAACCGAGATGGATCTTCACAAAGAGACCACGGTCGATGGCCTTCTGCCCGTAGGTTTCGTTCATTTCCTCGGAGAACTCGGCACGGAAACGTTGGATGCCCATCTCGTAGGCCTCCGGGTCTTCCAGGGCCCAGCCGTTCTCTTCAAAGAAAATGCGCTTCTGATTGGCCTTCACCCCGTTGATGGTCAGTTCTTTGGTGATGGTATAGACCATGTCCAGGAGGTCCTCGCGTTCGAATCGGGCGAGAACCAGCCGGAGGCTGTGTTGGAGGTATTTTTCGACTTTTTGATCGATGCGACTGGATTGCAGTGCGAGTTCACTCGAGGTATTGACCTGGAGTTTGATATTCTGTTCCAGTTCGAAAAAGCTTCTTGCCATGGCACCGGTCCCACTGCGTTTTTTTATTGTATATAGCCTCTTATCGGCAAATTTTCGCTATAATCCCCGGGATTGTCCGGGGTATCGCTTCCGGATGAACGCGCCAGTACTTTTTCGGGCCGCTTCTGAGCACCTATGATCGTCGAAACACCCGCCCAACGCCACCTGGACGAAATCTGCCTCGCGGAGCCGTCCTTGCGCTCCCTTGTCGAAGGCCTCGCCGAAGGCCGGGAAATCCTCGATCTGGACCGCCTCATCACCTACGGCCCGGACGGGGCCGTGGATCGGCCGGCCGGCATGTACCTGTGCGTCGGCGTGGTGCCGGCCGCCATGCTGGACGAACGCGGGGCCGAGTTCTGGGAATGGATCCGCAATCATCCCGAGTTCGATCTCAAACTCATCGTGCTCTCCGAGCGCAATCGCACGAAGGCCGAGTTCGCCCCGCTGCCGGCGGAGTACGTGCACGTCATCCTGCCGGAAACGCTGAGCCCGGAGTCCCTGGGCGACGTCTTCCGCAACGCCTTCTACAGCCTCAAGCTGCGCCACGAAAAACTCCAGCTCCAGTCGCGCCTGGCATTGTCCTCCCAGGAACTACGACGGATCACCGAGGTCGGCCAGGCTCTGTCCACCGAGCGGGACTTCGACGTACTCATCGATCTCATTCTCCGTCATGCCCGGGAACTCGTGGCGGCGGACGGCGGGAGCATCTACGTCGTGGAACGATCGAAGCCGGGACAGCCGCCGAGCCACCTGCGTTTTAAGAAGTCCGCGCTGAACCTTTCGGCCGGCGAGTTCCTGTTGCCCATCGACAGCAACTCCATCGCCGGTTACGTCGCCTACAGCGGCAAACCGTTGATCATTGACGACGTGCACGAACTCAGCGGCGACGAGGAGTACCACTTCAACTTCGAGTTCGATCGAGCGCACAACTACTACACCAGGTCCATGATGGTCATTCCCATGAAGAACCACAAGGACGAGGTGATCGGCGTCATCCAGCTCATCAATCGCAAGAAGCACTCGTCGCGCAAACTCACCGTCGACGAAATGAAAGGCCCCGAGGTCATTCCCTTCGACGATCGTTGCGTGGAGTTGATCCTGGCGCTGTCCGGCCAGGCCGCGGTGGCCATCCAGAACTCGCTGCTCATCCAGGACATCGAGAACCTCTTCGAAGGTTTCGTGACGGCGAGCGTTACGGCCATTGAACAACGCGATCCGACGACCTCCGGTCACTCGTTCCGCGTCGCCGAGTTTACCACGGGCCTCGCCCGCGCGGTGGATCGCCTCTCGGACGGCACGTTCGCCCCGGTGAAGTTCAGCATCGATCAAATCCGCGAGCTGCGCTACGCCTCGTTGCTCCACGACTTCGGCAAGGTCGGCGTGCGCGAAGAGGTCCTGGTCAAAGCGAAGAAGTTGTATCCGTATCAGCTGGAAACCATCGAGTTTCGTTTTCGCATCATCAAACAGGCGGTGGAGAAGCACTACTTACAGAAGAAACTCAAGTACCTCAAACAGAACGGGCGCCAGGGTTTCGAAGACTTCGAGATGTACGTCGACCGGGAGATGGCCGAGAAGTTAGCTGAAATTCAGGAGAACTTAGACATCATTCGCACGGCCAACGAACCCACGGTCGTCGAGGCCGGCAACTTCGAGCGCCTGGAAGAGATCGCACGCAAAAAGGTCCGCATGTACGAGGGCGATACGGTCCCCTTTCTGAAAGAGAACGAGCTCATGTCGCTCTCCATTCGTCGCGGCAACCTGGATCAAAAAGAACGCATGGAGATCGAGTCCCACGTATCGCATACGTATCGTTTCCTCATTCAAATTCCGTGGACGTCGGACCTGGCCCACGTGCCGGACATCGCCCACGGCCACCACGAAAAACTCGACGGCTCCGGCTATCCCATGGGCCTGCGCGGCGACGAGATCGCGCTGCAAACGCGCATGATGACGATCTCGGACATCTACGACGCCCTCACCGCGCCGGATCGCCCGTACAAAAAGTCCCTGCCCGCCGAACGCGCGCTGGACATCCTCAAGCTCGAAGCCAAAGAGAAACGATTGGACAATCGTTTGCTGGACGTGTTCATTGAGTCCGGGGTGTTTCGCATCACGGAGCACGAAGGGCCGGTGTTTACTGATTAAGATGCGGCGGATGTAAGTTTGTCCTGTGACCTGGCTGCATCGTGAACCATTCAATTCCCTCGTGGAACAACGGCGCACCGTAGAAAAACGACAACCATGCTCCGTTCGACTTTGCCGAAGTGTATTTTCCGTGGTACTTTCCGAACCCGGAACGACCGCGCTGGGAGGCTCTCCTGGATTGCAAGGATCTGCCGGCGTTCATGATCCGGCATCTGGTGCACATCTCCGATGCACCGGGCGGGGACTGGTCGTTGTTTGTCACGGATCGGAACGAACGGAAAGTGCGCGCATACGCGGATGCAGAGTACGATACGGTCCGCGGCCTGCATGACTATCTACAACACAAGGGCTCGCCTTTGCCGATGCACATAACCGGCCCCGGCTGATTCCTCGACGAACTACTGTTACGTCCGCAATGCGTCTCCCAGAACGTCTCGTGCTGAAAGCCGTTTCGCCCGAGCGGGCCGCTTGCGATCCAGGCAGCCACGTTTTCCGGCGGGCTGCGACCCGCGCCGAGTTCCAGAAACCAGGTCTGAGCGCGGGCGTCGTCATCCAGCCAGCATTCGTCCATGAAGCGCGGCACCGGATACAATGCAAACAGGTGACGCGCCAGCGATGCAAGTTGCTCGTGCGTGTTATGCGACGGCCGGCTCCATATAAAAAAGCCGGATGTGTCCGACAAAAATCTCCCTTGCGCAACCGAACTGCGCCCGGAATCGTTCCCTGAAACGTTATCGCTATGACTCTCCGCAATCGCCTCTACTTATACTATCCCCTGCTCCTCGTCGCCCTGGTCTTCGGCCTGGACCGCCTCACCACAGTCCCCGCCGTCAACGAACTGGGTCGCCGCAAACCGTCCGAGGTGGAAAACCTGCGCGCCTTCGTGCCGCTGGTCATGGCGGAAACCGAGCAGCATCTCGCGACCGTGCCGGCATCCGCCGGGGATCCGCGGAGCGTCGTTTTCATCGGCACGTCACGTTCGTTCGCCTTCGCGGCATTCGCGCCGCCGTTCCGCGAACGCGATCCGCGTTTGACTCCGGACATGCGCCGTTTCCTGGAACGTTACCGCGGCACCGGGCGACTCAGCCTGCCCATGCAGGATCTCGTGACGATGCTCGCCACCGCCGACGCCGTCGTGCGTCTGCCGCAGGAACGCCGGCCGGACGTGGCGGTGCTGGAACTCTCGCCGTTTCTGTTTACATCGACGCTGCTCGCGGAGACACGCTGGTACGAAAACGTCTACCCCGCCGAGTTCATCCGCGCGCACTACGACGTGCTGCCGCCGAACGTACAAACCGACGCTCAGGCAAGATTAATCTTTCGATCGTACAACTATAAGTTCCGTTTGGAGCAGGCCATCGAGTACGCCGTCAAGGGCAAACGCGTGCCCACCGCCGAAGAGGCCGCCCGTCTGTATGCCCTCCAACGTCTGGAATTTTTACAGGGCGGACTCTGGAACGCGGTGCCGGGGGATAACCTCAATCCCGCCCAATTCGCCCACTTTAAGAACTACGCCCTCGGCACGTTCCAGGGGCCGTTCCTCGCCGTGGATCGCAAGCCCACCCTGCTCCCGGTCTACGAACGCATCCTGGAACTGTACAAAGACGCCGGCATCGAGGTGGTGCTCTGGCTCCCCCCGGCCCATCCGGTCCTGGTCGACTACGTCTATCGCAAGGTCGATCCGAAAAACGAGTTCTTCTTCGCGAACTACCGTCGCTTCGTGAAAGAATCCGGGCGCCCGTTCTTCAATGCCTACCAGTTACTCGACGGCTGCAATCTCTGGGCGGACTCCTCGCATCTTTCGGCGCAGTGCTACAATCTCATCGCGTATCATACGCTGCACTGCCTCGAAAAACCCACGGCAACCATGTGCGGAACGGAAACCATCGAAAACCCGCTGGATGCACCGCGGGCTTATCCGTGATTCGGACACGGACCGAGAGTAAGGCGTGGTGACTGTAAGTTAAAGATTATTCTGGGCGTGCCCCTCCGCGCTGCGCGCTCGGTGGGGAAGAGATGAATTCCACCCCGACAAGCGGGGCGGAATTGGTCGCGCTTTCCAGGGCTACACTTCGCTGCGGTCCTCCGTGCTCCGCACTCCGGACTTGCGGCTACGCCGCAACCCTTCCAATCGCTCACGCGAAGAATGGTGAATATCAGCTCTTTTTCGAATCCTTTAAGGGCCCGCTGTACCAGCCTGTACGCCGCAACCATTTGGCGTAGTCGTACGAGATCTTCGTCACTCCGTTCGCCTCCCGGTACTTAAAGAATTCTTCGAACAACATCCCCAGTTTTTTCAATCGCGTGTGTTCCTCATCCCCTTCCAGGGGAATTTCGACGGAGTCCACAACCTCAAGCATGACCGAGTTCCACGAAGTATTGTAGCCGAAATTAAATTTTACGATGAGCCACTCACGCAGGGGGCCGCCGTCTCGACCGGTATCGTAACCGTCAATGTAAGCCAGAACGATGTCCGCATTCGGAGGATTGACGTACATTCCAGGTCGCGCACACATCGCTGCAACCAATCCGCGAAAGGCGTGATCGTTCACATTCTCCTGTGGTCCAGCGTTACTCATCGACAAATCCTATCCTCTCTGCTTGATCTTCCCCTCGGTCCCTCGGCCCTCGGAGTTATTATCCTCATCTCCCGGTCCCCCGCTGCCACAACTCGATCTCCGCCGCGCGGAAGTCGTGCAGGGTCCGCAGGGCCTCATCTTCGGGGCGGCCGTAGACGAAGATCTCCGACGCGCCGCAATGGACGACGTCGGCCGGTTCACCGAACCTCGCTTTGATCTGCGCCGGGTCAAGACGATCGGTCACGACGAAGTCGTACGGCGTATCGTCGAAGTACCAGTAGAAATTATTGATCCAGTAGTACGGTTCCAGGTTCGGGCCGACCTGATTCACCGGCAGTCCCACGCGATAGCGCAGGTACTTCGCATTCCAGTAATCGGCGAGGCCGGCCTGCAAACTTCTTTCCACTGCAAGTTTGCGTACGCAGGCGATCGGAGAACCGGCGGACGGCCCGCGCCCGAACGCAAACCAGGCGAGAGCCGCGAATAGCACGAGGCCGAGGCCGATGCCGATGCCGATGCCGATGAAGATCGGGCGCGCCCGGGCGGCATGCGCGGCCAGAAAGATCGCCCCCGCCGCCAGATACGCAAACGGGGCGCCGAAGTAGCGCAGCGTAAACGGCAGTTCCGGATCCGCGGCGAGCATCGCCCCGTAAACGGCCAGGGCCGATGCAACGGCAAACACCGCCGCGAACGACACGCGCTCGTCCTGGTTGCGTCGTAGCGTCAGGATCATGGCCGGCACGAGCGACAACGCAAACACCGGCAGGTACCAGCGCGAGACCAGGAGCTGCGGCACGCGTTCCAGCATGACCGCGAGGGTCGGCAGACGCGCGTAGAACGTCACGTCCGGCCGGAGCCAGGGGAACACGTCCGCAAAAATCCGGTTGAGCCACAGTCCCGCAAGTACCGCGACGCCGTGCAGGAGGAGTACGCGCAACGCCGTCGCTCGCCGCTCCGGCAGCCGCCACGCCGTAAACACCAGGGCCGCACCGGCGGGCAGCGCAAACCAGGCGAACCACACCCCGTCCGATGCCGCGGTCAACGCCTGCACAGGTACGAACGCCGTCGCCGCCGGCCAGGCGCGACGCCCCCGGCCGCCCTGCATCATACTAAACATCAACCCGGCGCATATTAGTGAAGCGAAGTACGTGCCGCCGCGGTACTGCGGAATCAGGAGATAGTGCCAGGGATGATCCGTGGACGCCAGGCTGCCGGCCGTAAACAACACAACGCCCGCGGCCAGACCGCTGAGTTTCGGTCGGGGAATGTTAAGAACCCCGGCCAGCCATACGTGCACGCCTGCGAACCAGAGCAACGCGCAGCCGCCCCAGGCGAGCATGGCCGGTACCAGGGGATCCGTGACGAACACGTTCGCGATACCGGCGAGCAGGAAGTACTGGAGCAGCTCCGGAAAGTACAGGGGAGAAGGCGGCGTCTGCCATCCACGGAGCGGATGCGGGTCCAGAAAGATGTCGGAGTAGAGCCCGTGATAAAAGAGCGCGTCGGCGTTAAACAGAAAGTCCGGTTCGGAAAATGCCCGCGCTATGAAAAGGCCCAGGCCGAGGGCTGCCGGCACGCAGAAGAAGATCCAGTCCGACCATCCGACAGTCTTGCGCATCTTCCTCCGTGTTCTCTGTGACTCTGCGGCGAGAGGTTCTCAGGGAGCGCTTACTCCGACTCGTCCAGCATCACACAATTCCGCCCGGCGTCCTTCGCTCGATACAGGGCGACGTCCGCGCGGTGCATGGCCGCCTCGATGGTACTTTCTCCGGCGCGCAGGCGGGAAACTCCGAAGCTCGCCGTGAAGTTGCGTTCCCCGCCGGGGGCGGGAACGCTCAGTTCCGCCGCGGCCAGGCGCACGCGATCGGCCACTTCCGCGGCCTCGGAGACGTCCGTTTCCGGCAGCAGGATGGCGAACTCCTCGCCGCCCAATCGTCCCAGGGTATCCGAACCGCGCAGATGCCGGCGCACGACCATGCTGAATTCCTGGAGGACACGATCCCCGGTGGCGTGACCGGCGGAGTCGTTGATTTCCTTGAAACGATCCAGGTCGATCATGACAATGGCAGGCAACCGCCCGCTGCGGCGCGAGCGATGCACCTCCAACTGTGCCACGTCCAGGAAGTGCCGCCGGTTGGCGACGCCGGTGAGCGGATCGGTAACGGCCAGGGAATGCAACTCGTGCTCGAGGTTTTTGTGTTCGGTAATGTCCGTAACCGAGGTGGCCCGGTACGGCCGGTCCTCGTGGCGGACGAGGTGCGAGGTAATGCGCGTCCAGATGGCCTTGCCGTCCTTGCGGGCGGTCAGGGCCTCGAAGGGACTCACGCGGTTGCCCCGGAGCACCTCGTTGTGCAGATGCAGCAGATGCTCGCGTTCTTCGGGGCGCGTGACCAGTGTAAAGCTGCGACCCAGGAGTTCGTGGGGTTCGTAGCCGTGGATCTCCGCGAAGGCGTGGTTCACCCGGACGAAGAGGCCCTCTTCGTCGATGAGGCAAAGGCCGGGCTCCACCGATTCGAGAAAGGCCATGAGTAAATCTCGCTCCAGAGCGGCTTCGCGGTAGCGGCGCTCGCGGCGATACTCCAGGTTCAGGTCGGTGGTTTCGTAGAGAGAGTCGGTATTACGGGAATCGGTAGGATTACTCGAAAGCATAGATCGGTGTATATATACGAAGTACGGGCGCGGAGTCCCGGATTCTGTCTCATTTTTCTATAAACAACATACAATTCGAGAACTTTGTGCAAAAAAACTGTAAAAAACTCGGGCGACTTTTCGCCATCATCTTTCTGAGCCTGCTGTTGCTCCCCGGCACCGTCCGGGCGCAGCGCGCCCTGCCCGAACTCAAGGGCGCGGTCACGGATCCCGGCGGCCGGCTATCCGGCGCCGAAGTGAAAGAACTCGAGCAGATCATCTTCCGGCTCGAAGACGATACCGGCGCGCAGATGGCCGTACTGGTCACGGACTCGACGAAACCCGAGGCCATCGAGGCGTTCGCGATCCGCCTCGCGGAAGCGTGGAAGATCGGCCGCGCGGGGCAAGACGACGGCCTGATTCTGATTGTCGCCGTGGAGGATCGTCGACTGCGCATCGAGGTCGGCTACGGCCTGGAGGGGATCGTACCGGACGTCATTGCCGCACGGATCATCCGCCAGGACATGGTGCCGCATCTCAAAGACGGGCAACTCTTCGAGGCCCTGCGCGCCGGACTCACCGAACTCGACGAACGCATCCGGGTGGAACGCGCGCCGCGCGAGGAAAGCCCCCGGCAAGATACGCGAGATAGGCAGGACAGCGTCCAGGACTGGTGGGACTGGCTCTACTTCTGGTTCTATGAATGGTTCTTGTTCGGTTTTGTCGGTCGCTTCATCAATACGACGACGTTCGTCCTGCTCGCCGTCCTGGGCTACGGCGGGTCGTTCGCGACGTTTCTCTTTAAGAATCCGAAGGCCGGCGCCGGCGTCGCGGCCGGGGCGTTCGCCGGATTTCATTTCTTGCAAGATTGGTGGTGGTACGGCTATCCGTTCTTTGCGGTGATCCCCATTCTGATGGTGGCCGGCCTGCTGTTCCTGAGTTACACCTGGTTCTACAGTTCGCTCTGGAAGAACCGCGGCAAGTCCTCGGGGTCTTCCGGTTCGTCCCGCGGTCGCTCGCGCTCCTGGACCTACCGGCCCTCCTCAACTTCGAGGAGTTCCTACAGTTCTTCGCGTTCGTCCTCATCTTTCCGCTCGTCGAGTTCATCCAGTTCATCCAGTTCTTCTTCGTCACGTTCCTACAGCGGCGGAGGCGGCAGCTTCGGCGGCGGCGGCGCGAGCGGGAGTTGGTAACTCAAATTTACGTTTCGCTTGACCGAACGTAAGCCGGTCTTAGACTTACGTGATGAACCTGTTGTTATCGATTCGCCCTCGCATCTTTTTTGCATCGTCCTGTTTGCTTGCGTTCGCGCTGCTCACCGCGGCCTGCGGCGGCGAACCTTCCGATGACGAAAAGCGCGCCGCCGCCGAATCGAACCGCGACGGCCTGCAACTCTTCCGCAACGCTCAGTTCGACCGCGCCCTCGAAGAATTCGAAGCCGCCGCCGACCTGGACTCCACCGACGCCGAGTATCCCAACAACGCCGGCATGGCCCTGCTGCAATTGAACCGCGCCGCGGACGCGCTCAGCGCTTTCGAAAGCGCCATCGATCTGAATCCCGACCTCGCCATGTATCATTACAACCGCGGGCTCAGCCTGGTGCGTCTGCAACGCAAAGAAGACGCCCTCGCCGCGTTCCAAAAGGCCGCGGACATGAAAGAGGATTATTTCGATCCGCGTGCTTACCTGGGGCTCTTGCGCTACGAGGCGGAGGACGTCGACGCCGCCATCAAAGCCTGGGAAGAGGCCACGGCCCTCAGCGACAACGCCGAGATCGAAAGCAACCTGGCCATGGCCTACATGCAGAAGCAGCAGTTCGACCAGGCCGAGGCGCGGTTGCAAAAGGCGGTAAAGATGGCGCCGGAGTTTCCGCTCGCGTACTACAACCTGGGCGTGCTGCATCAGCAAAAGAACGATCTCGCAAAGGCCGAGGCCGCCTACGCGAAAGCCGCACAGCTCGCTCCTGACAAATTCGAAACGTTTATGAACTTAGGTATCGTTCAATCGAAGTTAGGAAAGAAGAACGAGGCCGTCGCCAGTTTCAAAGCATTCTTGCAGAAAGCGCCGCCGCAGTTGCAACAGCAACGCGCCGACGCGGAGAAGCGCATCAAAGAACTGGGGGGTTAGTACCGGCTCAGGGATACGTAATGTACTCCACCTCGCGCGTTTGCAGGAACCGGAGGCGATTGCCCGTATCGATGAGCAGCGCATCTCCGTACTGATCCAGGACGGCGCCGCGCACGACGCTCCCGTCACGGAGATTCAATAGCTCCAACTTGCCGTACGTAGCGAGCAGGTGACGGTTGAACTGTTTCTCGCCCATGGACTGGAGCGTGATCGTTCCCAGTTGCACGCCGCCGGTCGCATCCTCGCGACAGGAGTTGCCACCGGCCCCGCTGCGCAGCTCGGTCTCGTACTGGTGCCAGGGAATGCTATACCTGGCACCGGAATCACTTTCCACACCCTGGAAGTATTCAATCTTCAGCTTGATGCGCGAGTTCGGCTTCACGTCGATGCAGAAACCGGGCCCATCGTAACTTGCAAACTTGCCCCGGCGACCCATGGCGGAGCTGTAGCCGTTGTAATCGATGCCCTCGGCTGTAATCAACGGCTCCGCCAGGCCGCTGCCGTCCGGCATCAGCACGCCGGCAATCCGAATGCTCGAACGTTCTTCGATGGGCCGATCGACGTTCCACCAGGAAAGATGCGGGAGCTTCATTTCGAAGTGACAGCCGTCCGCAGCGTGCACGACGGTTGCTGCGCCCTCCTCGATCCAGGTAGACCGCTCTTCATCGAAACTCCACAGCGGAATCGTTTCATCGTTCACCTCACCGTGGCACGGCAGACGCACGTCGATGCTGCGGCCTTTCGCGATCTGTAACTCGTTGCCGCTTTCATCATAGAACGACAGACTGAGCGCGCCCAGGCTTTCGATCATCACCTCCGCACCCTTCGCCGATTGTCCGGTGAAATCTCCGGGCATGGCCGCGATCTCCGGGCCGGTTACGTCCAATGCCGCGAACTCCGCGCGCACCGGACCGCGGGGTGAGCCCGCGAAGGCGTTCTTCGGCACTTCGATGGTGGCGCCATCGCTTTCGATGACGGCTTCTTCTCGGGCGTCGGCGATGATGTGTTGCGCGATGGGCGCGAGTTGAATGAGTTTATGATTTTGCCCTTCGCTTATGTGAATGCGCGGGAAGGCCGGGGCGAAGTCCGGATGGCTGACACGCACATCATACTCGCCCGCGTCCAACTCGACGAGCACCCAACCGCGTTCGTTCGTCGTATACGTACGCCCGGCTAAGTTGATCTTAGCGCCGGCTACGCGCGCGCTGTCTGCCGGATCGAGGGATGCGACGGAGATCGTGACCGACGGGCCTTCGGGCACGGCAAGGCCGGGAACCGGCGCACGCTTCTGCGGTGCGGTGCAGGCGTATAAGAAGACGGTGAGTCCGGTGTAGAGTATGATTCGAACGGCGAACGTGTTGTGTAATGACATGGCGTTGTTCCTGAATGTTTGCAGCGTGGATCGCTGATGTTGTTCAGAACAACAGAGTGCGGCGGGTTTCTTGCGAAATTTTATGTTTTTGCGCGAAGATTTTTTGCGAAGATTTCTGTGAGGCTTGTTGTTTGTTGTGGGTTATGCGGATCGGACTTCGCCGTTTTCGTACGTGAGAGTCGGCACGCGTGAAGCGATGTCGCGCATAAACGCTTCTTTATCGACGGGGGATAGTAAGATGAATCCGATACCGCCGCGATTGTGTTCTACTTTCAGGCGATCGATCGACAACGCCGGTGACGACAGGAGATTGCGGCTCGGTTTGATTGCAGTAACGGCGGATAGTTCCAGCCGCGTGCGGATGAGGCCGAAGCGGATGATGATGTGCGTGTCGGTTATCGTGTAACGCACCGGCCACACGAGCACGACGATCAACAGGACCGTGAACGCGCCGCTGGCGAGGAGTGTCGCGGCGGCGCCGGTGTTGGTGCTCCACTGCGCGGCTCCGGCGATCATGCCGGCCACGCCGCCGAGGACGAGGAGCAGGATCAACGCGCCGATCCAGTGGTCGACGCGGGAGGGGTAGTCTTTCGCGGGCATGGGGTGATGGTAAGATGGGCGGTTTGGGTTGGCAAGTGGGATGTTTAGTAATCTCTCTTCATTGGGCAAGATAAAAACTAAAAGAAACTTCAGCTCCGTCTAATTTCTTAAACCAGGGAAGTAAATTTTTCATGTCACTGAGAAAGTAGGCAATAAACTGAAATTCTTCCTGCTGTACGATATCGCTTATGCTATCAGGACTAGAAGAATCGAACACAGTCGGCCCCGTGCCCGTCCCGAGAACGTAATGACCTACGCGCTCCGAGTCTATAATCAGTTCAATTCCGCTTACTCCA
Source organism: Leptonemataceae bacterium (assembly GCA_965227295.1). Taxonomy (GTDB): domain Bacteria; phylum Spirochaetota; class Leptospiria; order Leptospirales; family Leptonemataceae; genus JANSYA01. The sequence goes on from OZ245742.1 coordinate 5,063,412, forward strand.
CTTTGCTGAACATTCCATATCGCCACTAAGAATTCGGCGTAAGTTACATTACCTTCAGTCTGAATGGTCAAAGTATCCACTTGGGATTCTATGAGCACGTCTCGAAGATTTTGGTCCCAAAAGTTGCCTTCCCACTTTTTTACATCCCTGAAACTCGGGTGCTTCTCGACTTTGACCTTTTCTCCATTTAGCTTCAGGCCATCCCGACTCACACTTAACACCGCACGCCCTTCAACGTCCGGCTGACAAGACTGGGAGAAAACCAGAAGTGTCGCCAACATGATTAAAGAGACATATCTCAAGCTCATTGCATCCGCCTACTATGGAATTCAGTAATGGAATTACACTCTACTCCGTAAAGCTTATTACACCTCCTTAGATCGATACGCGGGGGATAGAAGAATTCAGAACGAATACTATTCGTTCTACGAATAGCCGCATCTTCAAATGGGCCAACTTCGCTCTGAGATGTAGGTACATTGCCAGTATTAATTTGAAGAGCATGTACTAATTCATGGGCAACTACGCCAGCTAAGTTTGCATCTACTAGTGAGTCTCCTGGCCCTACATATCTGATATCGCCATCTCGTAGCGAAGGGTTGATACCAATTTGAGCAGTCATGATTCCGGGATAACCAACATAAGTACGAGACCTGGTCCAAGGGTGCTTTGCTTCACTGGGTATTAAACTGAAACCACCGGTCTCATGCACTTGCATTACTAGCTTTCTACCCGACGGCACTGACATCAACTTTCCAATCTCTCCCATTATGCGATCTTTGAATCCCTTTCCGTCATCAGTAATATACTTGCTCACAGAAGCATACGAGTTGGCAATTTTACCAAAATCGTCTCTCGAAATTATCTCCGAAAATGGAAATTTCCGCGAGAGGACCTCAGGTTTTAACTCCTCCTGAAGCAACTCCATGGCTTCCTTAGAGAAAACCTGGTAGTTTCCAAACGGCTCACGTCGTATTTCCGCACTGTTCCAGGTTGTGCGCAGGCGCTGCATCCGGGATTGTGAAATTATTTGAGCTTCATCTTTAATTGCATCGAAATTCGTGTAATAATCCTCTCGATCGACTTCCGCGAATACATCATCAGGCAGGACCAAGAACTTCCCGAACGATTCAACCGCATAGGGACCGTATTTTTCCTTAAGTTCTTGTGCCCGTTTGTCTCCATTTAAGCCCGCATCTCGGGTCTTTACTTCTGGATCCCCTCCAGCTTCGCCATCTTCACCACCAGTCTCACCACCACCACCAGTCTCACCACCACCGGCAGTCTCTTCACCGCCGCTCGTCGCATCGCCATCGCCGGTCTCTCCACCGCTCGTCTCACCGCCGGGCACTTCTTCCCCGCCGGCCACATCGTCATCATCACTGCCGATCAAATCACTGATATCTTCCCCGGCCTGCTCCGCGGCGTTGCCGAGCACGCTCGCCACGTTACCCGCCTGGCCGAGCGGAGAATCTTCGCCGAGCGGAGGGTCCTCGCCCCACTTCGTCGGATCCATCGCCCAGTCTTTCAGATCGTTCAATTGATCGCCGACGGCGTTGAGGTACGGCGACGAGAACCCGTCCGCCTCGTTGTAATCGACCAGGTCGTATCCACCGCCGCTGACCGCGCCGGTAAAACCGTTCTGCGAATCATAACCGACGCCGAGATCCAGGCCGGCGTAACTTCCCGTAAACGAACCATCCACCTGATCGCCGTCGACACTGACGTCGAAGCCGTTACCGGTGACATCGCCGTGAAACGTTCCGCCGGTGAAGTCCACCGTGCCGTCGACGCCGAAACCCGAGCCGCCCAGGTTCGAGGCGTCCACGCCGAACTGCGACGCTAACTCATTCGCATCTCCGGTTAAGCTCAGGCCGCCCGGACCGTAACCCGCGTCCAGACCGTAGCCGGAAGCGCTGCCGGTAAAACCGGTCTCCGAATTGTAGGCAAGATCCGCGTCAATGCCCGCAAACGAACCGCTGAACGCGGCGTCGCCGGTAAAGCCGCCGCCCATAAAATCATACGTACCGTTCACGCCGAGGCCGGAGCCGCCCAGGTTCGAAGCGTCCAGGCCGAACTGTGAAGCGACCTGGCCGACATCGGCCGAGAGCGACAGCCCGCCGGGACCATAACCCGCGTCCAGGCCGTAGCCGGACGCATCCATCGAAAAGCCCGTGTTCGAATTCCAACCGGCATCGAGGTCAAAGCCGCCGTACGAAATCGTATTCAGGCCCAGGTCGAGGCCGCCCTCCTGACTGTAGCTTAAGTCTCCGTGTTCAGAACTTAAGCCGGCGCTCAGTCCCTCGCTGGAGGAGTAGCCGATCTTCCCGCCGAAGTCGTCACCCAGGAACGAGGTATCCACGCCGAACTGATCGGCCACGGAAGCGACGTCGGCGCTCACGCCCCAGTCGCCGTTGTTGTAGTTCGCTTCGACGCCGTAGGCCGAGGCGTCGGCGGTGAGCCCGCCGTTCTGCGAGTAGTTCACGTTGAGGTTCGCATCTTCGCCGCCCAACGACAGACTGCCGCCGAAGCCGTTCTCCTGATCGTAACTTAAATCCACCCAATCGTTGGAAAAGCCCGCCGAGAAACCGTCGCTCGCGTTGTAATCTAAATCCAGGCCCCAATCGTCTCCGCCCAGATTTGCCCCGGCGGACAGGCCGCCGTCCTCCGAATAATTGATGCCGAAGTTACCTATGTCGCCGCCGTACCCTAACGACGCACCGAAACCGTCCTCGCTATGATAACTCACCCCCGCCGAGAATCCGCCGTACTCCAGGCCCGCGGACACACCTGTCCCGCCGTGCTCCGAATGGCTGACGGTAACTCGCGCCGGTCCGTAGCCGACACCAACGGAACCGCCAAAGCCGTCCTCCGGCGAATACGAGAGCCCCACACTCACGGCACCGCCGGTCATCGTTTGCACGTAACCGTTCGCGATACCGCCGACCGCGCCGACGAGGGCGCCCTGTAGACCGCCGCCACTGTTGTACGCCTGGTAGGCTCCGTTGATCGCGCCGGCAACCATCAGCGAAGCACCGCCGGTAAACGGCGCGGCGATCACACCCACCGCCGTAATCACCCCGCTCACCGCGGCCTGGGTCTTCGCTTTCTTCGCGGCTTCTTTCGCTTTCTGGTGCTGCACGAACATCGACGTGAAGCCGGCCGGCAGACCCAGGGCCTGGTCGAGGGCGGACATCATCTGTCCTTCGGCGTAACTTTGAATGGCCTCGTGAGGTTTCGAGCCGCCCAGGATGGCGCTGATGATCGAAGGCGGAATACCCCAGGCTTCGCCGAGGATGGCGCCGGCCTGAGAACGCATTTCACTGGCCAGGGCCTCGCCGAAACTCGCGCCCTGCAACATGGCCTTCGCCAGGGTCTGGATGAGCTTCGCCTGTTCGACCTGATTCGAAACGTTTTGCTGATACGCCTTTTCGGTGGCGCGGGCGATCTTGTTCGCGTCAGTGATCTGCTCCTGGACGGACTTCATCTTGTCGCCCAGGTTCTCGTTGAATTGATTGAACGCGTCGCTGAATTGCGAACCGACGCCGCCGTAGTCCCAGGCGTCGAAGACGTCGCCGCCCGAGGCGAGACGCACGGCATCCGGCGGCAGGATCGTTACGGTTTGATCCATCATCTCGCGGTCGTAAGCGTCGCGACTGGTGGCGTCGCCGCCGTTGTAACTTGCAACCCCGGAAGCGATCTTGCGCTTCATGGTTACGGTGCCGTCTTCGGCAACGACGACTTCGAAGCCCTCGTCCGTATGCTTCTTGCGCTCCTCGACCATCTTCTTTTGCAGTTCGGTTTGCAGACGATCAAACTCGGCCTGATCGAAGGCCGTGTAAAACTTGAGTTCGCCCTCCACCTCGCCGTCGCGCAGTTGCGCCAGTTCAGCCAGGCGATCTTCTTCTTCGAAGTGCGCGCGATTCGTCATGAACGAGATCTCCCCGTCCTGGCTGCGCGCATGATCGGCGATGCGTTCGATGGCCTGGTCCCGCGCGTCGTTGGCGCGTTCGTGCATGGCTTGAGCATAGCTCAGGTTCTTCACGCCCGTCGTGGCTTTGCCGAAGCTCTTGAGCAGATTCTCGAGCGTGGCCGAATCGACGCCGCCGCCCTCGCGGTTGAAGTCCGTGGAGATGCCGCCCAGGCGCCGCTTCGCGTCTTCCATCTGCGCGCTGACCGCGCTGTTCGAAAGACCGGAGTTGATTAAGTGATCTTGAATGCGATTTAGTGCGCGATCCGTGCGCGCGTCGAGTTGCCGCTCCAGATTGCGAATGCGATTGTCCACGGCGGCGGCGTTGCCGTCGTTTTTGGCCTGATCCTCGGCGCGGATGAGGCCGGCCCATTGCTGCCGGCCCTGGCGAAACAGGCGATCCATTTGGGATGCGTAGGCATTGCGGCGGGTGAGGATCTCGTCCCGGCTGGCCTCGTAAGCAGCGGTGGCGGAAGCACGGATGCCCACGGCCTCGTTTTGAAAGTTCGCGTAGTTTTGTTCGTATTCGGCGACCTGATCTTCCCAGGCTTCGATGGCCGGCAGGAGATTGTTGCGCCAGTCGAGGGCGATGGGGCTCAGCGCGTCGACGTAAGATTGGTGCGTGAGTTCGTTTTGATGCGCGTCCTCGTCCCACCAGTAGGCCTGGCCGTGGATCTGCATCCGTTCTTCGGCGTAACCGCCGGCTCCGAAGGGTGCGTTGAAGTTCCACAGGCAAATGGGCAGTCCGTAGGCCCCGCCGCATCCGGCTGCATCGAACGTAAACGCGCCGTTGCCCGCCGAACTGAAACATTCATTGGTGCGCGCTTCCCCGATTTGTAGAATGCCGTAGACATTGTGACTGGAACTGTAGCCGCAAACGTTCACGCCGCCGGTGATGCTCGTCACGGTCTTGCCGAACTTCGCCGAAAGCTGGCCGATGAGCGGCGCCTGGTTGCTTCCGCCCGATTCCATGTACAGGGCGATGGCGTTGATCATGGCGTTGGAACGCCAGTCGTAACCGTGACCGCCGCCCCATACGGTCTCCCCGCCCAGATTCACGTAACCGTCTTTGATGCTGTTGTAGTAATCGACGGTTTGTTCTTCGACGAGCTGCTTCGATTCCAGCTCCGTCGTCATCGTTAATGTAAGATCGGAGAGCGGTACGTTGTTGTCGAGATCGCTCTTGAGCTGATTGATGAACGCCTCGAAGTCCAGGCCGGCCTGGTTGTACACGCCCGGGGAAGAATAGAACATGCCGCTGTTGCTGAGCAGGTTTTCCATGCTCTGCACGGCGGTACCGATGGCGTCGCGCACGGTTTTTTCGTAGGCCTCGATCTGGGCGAGAGACTGCGCGAACTCGGCCTCTTTCGCGTTCAGTTCAGCGAGGGTTTCTTTGTACTCGTTCTCCAGGTTCTGCATGGCCTCGCCCAGGTCGGCGATGCCGGCGTTGGCCTGCTCCTGCATCTTGCGTTCCCAATCGGCGTAGGCCTCGCGCGCGTCGCCGGAGCCGCTGCCGGCGGGTACGTCGTTCGCGGCCGCGGCGGCCTGGCTGTCCCGTCGAGTGTCGGTGGCCGTAAGGTACACCGAGCGTTCATTAGCAACCGCGGCCAGGGCGGCGGATTCCCAATCGGCCCGGGCCTTCGCTTTCTGGATCTCCAGTTCTTTGCGCAGATAGTCCTGGTACTCGGCGACGCTGTTGAAGGCGTCGGAACTGCTGACGCTCAGGACCTCGTTCTGGATCGTGGTGTCGACCTGGGCCTCCCAGCTGGCGGAGAGCGTGTAGAGACCGGACGCCACGACCGACTGCCATTCGGCGGTGGTGGGCGCATTGCGGGCCTGCTCGAAATAAGGATCGAGGGCGTTGTCGTTGAACGTGGGTGTCGTGATGTTCGGAACCGGCACCTGCTGGGCGCTCAGTGGCCCCACGGGAATCGCCGTGCTTACCGTGAAGGTTACGGTGGCGATCCAGGTAACGATTGTTCGGCGACGGCGCGCCCAAATGCCGTTGCGCGAGGCGAATGCTGCTTCCATGACACTATCCCGGTCGGCGTCGGTCGGTCTCGTTCCATCCGCTAAAAACCGGTACGAATGAATGCGTCTTAACCTGCGGCGCCGTAAACTTATGGCTCATCAACTTTGACTACATGTGAAAATTGAGCCAGTATGTACTCCAGCAGACGACAAGAGCTCCAGAAAGTCGAATCCTTTTCAATTGAGGCAGCCTGGACGAATGGTCAAGCGCCTCCTGGCAGCCCTTACAATGATTTCCGGAGACCGGTGCCGCATGCTCGAATGTACATAAGTTAGACAGATCCCGCCTAGAAGACGCGGCGTTCATCCTTTACCTTTGCGCGATCCAGGCGCGCCTCGCTTTCCAGGAAGTTCAGACTGTCCGTCGCCGACCCCAGAATGGCGCGAACGGCGGCAACCAGGTTCCCGGACTCTGTCTCAACGACCAGGGCTCCGTAACAGCCCCAGAGGTCGTAGCGGGCCGGATTTAGATCGGAGTTGAGCCTGAGGATTCTGACACCCTCTATGCACCGGCCGATGTATGCACGCAATGGATCGGCCAGAAACTCCGGATGCTCGCGCGCTGTTACGACGACCGGGCCGCTGATCATGGATTCTTTCTGGAGGGTCGCCAGCATGCCTTCATCCAATTCGGATGCATAAACTGTGTCGACGTTCATATCCCCAAGAAATCCGATACGGCGGCCGTCATCCAATATTAGAAGCCCGATTCCGCCCCCGATCCCGATGAACTCGTCCGGTCGCTTGCCGCGAGCACCGTCCTGAAAGTTACGGAGGACTTCCGGCAGTTGTGCCGCGGAGGCGCTCCGCATCAATGCGCGACCAAAGTCAACGATCCTGCAACCACGCAAGGTTGTGAGCAATTCGTTCGCGTGATCGAGGCGCGACCAGCCTAATTCTTGCCAGCGAGTCGAGAGCCTGGGCATAGGAATTAACCGGAAAGCGCCTCAATCCATTCGTCGATTAGTTCTAGATTATCCGTCGGCTTAAAATCCTCGGGCAGCCGTACCACGGCTTTCTTTTCCGCGTTCAGCAACGGATCCATAACATAGAAAACGCCGGTCTCCGGATCAATCATACCCTGCAGATCGTTGATATAATAATCTTCAGAAAACTTGCGCAACTGTTTGAACTGGCCGATCAACCCTTCGACTTTTTCTCTGCCGCCCGGTTTGCTCAGGAGCTGTTTTCTGTAGCGCTCCAGGCGTTCCACGAAATTCGGACCTGTACTTTTCGAGTGCAACTCAAGCCCGAAAGCCGGGTCCTTCGGAATATGCTTCATCAGGTAGCCCTCTGTTTTTGTGCCGCCAGGCGCCGTCATCTTTCCGGTCGCAGAATGAGGAATGACCCGAACTCCGTAATCCTTCATTTGCTTCAAACCGACAACCTCGTCTCTGACAAACGAAAGGCTTGCCTGATTTTTGGCAAAGCCTACGGCAATTTCACTATCGTTCCTGGTTGCATGAACGGTCTTGAAATCACCGTGCCCGATCGGCTCAGGATCTACGGTGATATTCTGGCCCCTTAAGGCCGTGAGCCGGGAATGAAAATCCTTCCAGGCTTCTTCCGCAACCTGATTGGCACGCCTGACCCCGGCCAACTCGCCCGGGGTCAGGTGCGCGGTGTAAGAATCAAAACCGGAATCATGCCCGTCTACTTGCCTGCGCTTCTTTATCTCTGCTTCCCGGAGACGCGCCTTTTCCGCCGCATCAAGCCGGGATCGACGCAGCGAAGATGTAACGTCCACGTCCGCGCGACGCGCGATGCGCAGAGCGAGCTCATCAAATCCGAAGACCGCCGCGACAGGCAGAGCACTGAAAGCGACTTCCGAAGCCACGATTGCGCCAGCCTTAAGATGGTTGCCTTGCTTCCATTCGCGTACAACTTCGAAAAAGGCTTGTACCTGACTTGTGCCCGGTAAAACGCTGAGAGCAAGATTATCTATGAACGCCGCTCCTTGCTCGGTCAGAGAATACGCGTAGATTGCGTCCAGGTTGGGCGGGGGGCCCAGGCTTTGCCGTATCGCATCGATCGCTCCTTTCAATTGATGAACGGTTTCTATACTGAAATCACGTTCGATCTGATCGTACGCCGCGTTCAACGTCTTCAGTGTCGTCTGAAGCAACGTCCTGGTTTTGTTCTCCTCGGTAAGAGGCTCTTGCAGATAGTTTCGATAGTCTCCAGTTCCTTGCCATTTGCGGATTACTTCCACCGGATCATGGCAGGCAGCGGCATCGCAATAGTGGTACTGATTCGCCCAGGGAAGTCGGCTTTCGGTCGGCCGCTCCTGGAGTCCGAGGGCGGCAATGGCCCTTGCGAGGGCGACAGGATTCTCGGCGATTTTCTCCGGGTCGCGTTCTTTGTTACGAATGGTTCCCTCTTGAATCAGGGCTTCGTCTTCCTGTCGGGCCTGCCGCTCTTCCTCGGGCGTGAGTTTTGTGATAATCGGTTGAACACGATTGCCGGCGGCGTCCAGGAAACGCGTCTCGTAACCACCTCCCGAAAAAATGGATTGATAAGTCTTTTCTTCGACGATTCCGTCGGGACGAATATAAATCCTTACAGTTTCCCCTTCCGAATTTGTCCTTTCGTAGTAGCCGCCTTCCTTCGCCCACTTTTGCCCGAAGAGAAACAGAGGGTCATTTTTGCGCAATGCGGCGGCGGTATTCTGATCGAAGCCGCGTGCCTCGCCCCGGGGACCGGCGAAACCGCGCAACAAAGCGCGCTGTCCTTCGGCGTCCCAATATTTTTCCTGAAGATATTCGCGATAATCGGATCCGCCTTCCGGCGCGCGCCAGATCTCCTGACGAAGCAGACCTGTTTCCTCGTAGGTGAAACGCATTTTGCGTCCGTCCCATAGTTCGCCCTCGTAGTAGTAATGGTTCCGCGCTTCGTCCCGGTGTGCGGTGAACAGAACTTGCTGACCGTCCACGTTGAATGTCCGCACCGCTTTTTTGTATTGAATATCGGACTTATCGAAGGGAGCGGCCGCGGTCATCCCATCGCCAGGTCCGCCGCGTTCATTGATGACGATGCCTTCGCCGCCTCGCGCCTTCACTTCTTTCACCAGCACGACGCGATGTAAGTCTTCCTTCTCGATGGTGATGCGTTTGCCACCCGGCATCGCCAGACGAATCATCACTTGATCTTGACCTTCGATCGCGCCGTAATGGACCGTCCCGTCCTTCATACGAACGACCACCGGGACGTCGCGATCATAGCCCCGCAGGCGATCGATTTGATACCTCAGATCGTCGTGCTGCTTCTCTTCCATGGCCGCACGTTCGGCGAGCAGCGCCTTGCGCGCCTTCAGGTCCGACGGGTCGCGGCGATCCCAACGCTGCTGCCATTCCTGACGCTGCTCCAGATAGTCCGCGCTGACTTCGGCCACGGTCTTCTCAATGCGATCGCGCGGATCATTTTCGTCAAGTTCCACGTCTTCGTTCGCCGCGACGTTCGCCGCGTGCTTGCTTAACATGGACTCAGCAGAACTTTGCAATTGGTCGTCCGCGCGTTTCGTTTCGTACGTCACGTTCCAGCGCAGGACATCACCGGCGTCGAAGCAGATGTTCTTGTTCTTCGCACAGATCGTTTTATCACCCTGCCATTCGATTTCCGCCGCCAGGTTGTCCTCCGCGGAGAAGTCGTTCGGATACTGATTCAGCAGGAGCTTCGCGAAGTAGCCCTCGACCTTCTTCTGACGCCGCAGGTCTTCCGCGGACGGGAAGGCCGTGGTATTCGCGCGGAACGTACCTTTGAGCTCCCATTCCTCGAAGTCCGGCAACGTATCTTCCATGGCGTCCGGCGGTGCGATGTAGACCTTCATGTCCGGAAGATCTTCGCTCCGTTCCGCCACGGCTTCGCCGGATCCCTGGCCGCCGCCGGCCGTCGGCTCTCCTTCGCCGCCGGGACCGATGGCGATGCCACCTTCTTCGCTTTCACCGTTTTCGTTGCCGTCGGGACGTTCGCCGTCCGGCCACTCTTCTCCGCCGGCGACTTCGCTTTCTTCTTCATCGCCGCCGAAGTTCTCTTCCCACCAATTGCTGAGATCTTCTCCGGCCGTATCGGCGGCGCCGCTCAGCACGGCCGCGACATCGTCGATCTGGCCCAGGGGCGTATCTTCGCCGAGGGGCGGGTCCTCGCCCCAGCGATCCGGGCTCGTGGCCCAGTCTTTTAAGTCTTCCAACTGATCTTCGATGCTGTCGAGGTACGGCGACGACAGGCCGTCCTGTTCGTTGTATTTGGCAAGATCGAAGCCGCCGCCACTGAGCGCGCCCGAAAAACCGTTCTCGGAATCGTAGCCGACGCCCAGGTCCAGGCCGCCGTAGCTGCCGGCGAACGAACCGTCCACCTGGTCGCCGTCGACGTCCACGTCGAAGCCGTTGCCCTGAACGTTGCCGGTGAATTGGCCTGCGGTGAAGTCGATCTCGCCGTCCACGCCGAAGCCCGAGCCGCCCAGGTCCGAGGCGTCCACGCCGAACTGCGACGCTAACTGATTCACATCGCCGGTTAAGCTCAGGCCGCCCGGGCCGTAGCCGGCGTCGAGGCCGTAGCCCGAGGCATCCACGGAAAAGCCGCTGTTCGAATTCCAGCCGGCGTCGACGTCGACGCCCCCGAAAGAAATCGTATTCAGATCGATGCCGAGGCCGCCTGCCTCGCTGTAATTTAAGTTTCCGTACTCGGAACTTAAGCCGGTCGTCAGTCCCTCGCCGGAGGTGTAGCCGATGGTGCCGTCAAAGTCATCGCCGAGGAAAGACGTGTCCACTCCCGCGGACTCCGCCAGCTCGCCGACGTCGGCGTTCAGGCCCCAGTCACCGTTGTTGTAGTTCGCCTCGACGCCGTACCCGGAGAAGCCCGCCGTCAGTCCGCCGTCGCCGTAGTTGAGTTCCAGGGCGGCAGAGTCGTCGTCGCCCCAGGAGTACGAGGCACCGAAACCGTCCTCTTCGTTATAACTTAAGTCCAGGCCGCCGTTGGTATAACCCGCCGAGAAACCGTCATTCTCGCTGTAGTTTAAGTTGAGTCCTTCGTCATCGTCACCGAGTTTCAGGCCGGCGGATAGCCCTTCGTTCTCGGAATAGTTGATGCCAAGGCTGCCGAAATCATGGCCGTAGCCGACCGAAGCCCCAAAGCCGTCCTGGGTATTGTAGCTCACGCCCGCCTTGAAGCCGCCGTAACCGAGACCCGCGGACACACCTGTCCCCCCGTGCTCCGAATGACTGACCGTCACTGTGGCCGGACCGTAGCCCACGCCGACGGAACCGCCGAAGCCGTTGTCCGGTGAATACGACAGGCCCACGCTCACGGCGCCGCCGGTAGCCATCTGCACGAAGCCGTTGGCAATGCCGCCCACGGCACCGACCAGCGCGCCCTGCAAACCGCCGCCGTTGTTGACGCTCTGGTACGCACCGGCGACGGCGCCGGCGACGGCCAGTGATGCACCGGCGGTGAACGGGGCGGCAATGGCGCCGACTACCATGATGGCGCCGCTGACCACGGCCTGTTGTTTGGCCTTCTTCGCGGCTTTCTTCGCCTTCTGTTGTTGCGAGAACATCGACGTGGTGCCCGGCGGCAAACCCAACGCCGTATCGATGGCCGACATGACCTGGCCTTCAATGTAACTGCCCACGGCCTCGTGGGGCTTCGCGCCGCCGAGGATCGCGCTGATGATCGACGGCGGAATGCCCGTCGCCTCGCCGATGATCTGCCCTGCCCGGGAACGCATCTCACTGGCCAGGGCCTGACCGAAACTCGCACCACCGAGCATGGCCTTCGCCAGCGACTCGACCAGTTGCGCCTGCTCTACATGGAACGAAACATTTTGTTGAAAGGTCTTTTCGTTTTCGCGGGCGAGTTTGTTCGCGTCATCGATCTGCTGCTTTGCAGATTGCAGCTTGTCGCCCAGGCTTTGATTGTACTCGTTGAAGGATTCGCTGAAGTCGCCGCCAAGACCGCCGAGATCCCAGGCATCGAAGACGTCGCCGCCGGAAAGCAGTTCCATGGCGTCCGGTGGGAGGATCGTTACGGTCTGGTCCTCCATCTCACGCTCGTAGGAATCGCTGTCCGTGGCGGCCCCGCCGGTGTAGTTCGCCTGGCCCGAGGCGATCTTGCGCTTCATGGTTACCGCGCCGGTCTTCGGGTCCACGACGACCTCGAAGCCCTCGTCCTTATGCTTCTTGCGTTCTTCGGCTAACTTTTTCTGAAGTTCAGTTTGCAGACGATCAAACTCGGCCTGATCAAAGGCCGTGTAGTACTTGAGTTCGCCGTCGACCTCGTCGTCCCGCAGTTGTGCCAGCTCGGCCAGGCGCTTTTCTTCTTCAAAGCGCTCGCGGTTCGTGAGAAAGGAAATCTCACCGTCCTGCCGGTTCGCAAGATCGGCCACGCGCTCGATGGCGTTGTCCCGGGCATCCTTCGCGCGCTCGTGCATGGACCGGGCGTAGCTGAGATTCTTAACACCCGTGGTGGCCTGGTAGAAACTCTGAAGCAAGTTCTCCAGGGCCGTCGCATCCACGCCGCCGCCGGCACGGTTAAAGTCCGCGGAGATCGCATCGAGGCGGCGTTGCGCGTCCAGCATCTGCGCGCTCACCGCGCTCGCAGACAGACCCGACGTACCAAGCTGTCGTTCGATTCGATCCATGGCGCGAGCGGTACTTGCATCCAGTTGCTGCTGGAGATTTCGAATGTGTGTTTGCGCCGCAGCGGAGCCTTCGTTCTGCGCCTGCTCTTCCGCGCTGATCAGGGCCGCCCATTGCCCGCGCCCCTCGCGATAGACACGGTCCATCTGCGCGGCATAGGCGTTGCGCCGGGCCAGGATCTCGTCCCGGCCGGCCTCGTACGCCGCCGTGGCCGAAGCGCGGATGCCCACGGCCTCGGTCTGAAAGTTCGCGTAGTTCTGTTCGTACGCGGCGACCTGGGCCTCCCAGTCCTGAATCGCCGGCAGCAGATTGTTGCGCCAGTCGAGGGTAATGGGCGTCAGCGTATCGACGTACGATTGATGGGTGACTTCGTTCGCCGCGGCCGCCGCGTCGTACCAGTTACCGGTGACAGTGACGCGCATGCGCTGCTCGGCCCAGCCGTCGACACCGAAAGGCGCGTTGAAGTTCCACAGGCAGATCGGGACACCGCCGATGCCGCCGCAGCCCGCCGCATCGAAGGTGAACGCGCTGTTTCCGTGAGCACTAAAGCACTCCCCCGTACGCGCGGTTGCAATTTGAATGATGTTTACCGTGTAGTGTGCCGGCGTGCTGTCGGCGCAGATGTCCATGCCTCCGCCGTTGATCGAAACGAAGGTTTTGCCGTACATCGACGAAAGCTGATTCAACAAAGGTACGTTGTTGGCACCGCCGCTTTCCATATATAGAGCGACGGTATTCACGAGGGGATTCAGACGCCAGTCGAGGACGTGGTTGTTGCCGTTGACCCATTGGTCCACGGGAATGGTCCCCTGCTTGATGCTGTCGTAGTACGTGACCGTCGTTTCTTCGACGGCCTGCTTCGATTCCAGCTCCGTCGTCATGCTTAATGTGAGCGCGGAGAGTGGGACGTTGTTCGCCAGGTCCGCCTTGAGCTGATTGATGAACGCCTGGAAGTCGAGGCCGGACTGGTTCAACACGCCCGGTGAAGAATAAAACATGCCGTTGCCCGCGAGCAGGCTTTCCATATTCTGCACGGCCGCGTCGATGGCATCGCGTACGGTTTTTTCGTAGGCCTCGATTTGAGCCAGGGACTGCGCAAACTCCGCCTCTTTGCCGTCCAGTTCGGAGAGCGTGCTGCGATAATCGTTTTCGAGGTTCTGCAATGCCTCGCCCAGGTCCGCGATGCCGGCGTTGGCCTGTTCCTGCATGCGGCGTTCCCATTCGGCGTAACCCTCGCTGGCGCTGCCCGATCCGGGCGTCGCTGTCGGCACGTTGTTCATGGCGTCGGCGGCGGCCGCTTCCCGCTGGCCGTCGGTCGCCGTAAGGTACGCTGAGCGTTCTTTAGCGACTTCGGCCAGGGCGGCCGACTCCCAATCGGCCCGGGCCTTCGCCTTCTGAATTTCCAGTTCTTTGCGTAAATAGTCCTGATACTCGGCCACGCTGTTGAAAGCGTCCGAATTGCTGACGCTCAGAACTTCGTTCTGGATGGTCGTGTCGACCTGGGCTTCCCAGGCCGCGGAGAGCGTGTAAAGGCCCGAGGCCATGACAGACTGCCATTCGGCGGTGGTGGGAGCACCCCGGGCCAGCTCGACGTACGGAGCGAGGGAGTTGCTTTCGAATCCGGGGGTGCTGATATTCGGAACCGACACCGGACCGGCACTCAGACCACCGGTGGGCACGGCGGTGGTTACGGTAAAGGTTACGGTCGCCAGCCAGGTAACAAAGTTTCTTCGCCGACGCGTCCATCCGCCGGTACGTGCTTCCCAGGATGTTTGCATTCGACTTCCCCTCTGCCGTTCATTCTTTGATGCCGCCGAAGCCGCATCAAAGAATACACCGAGCAAGAAGCAAAGAAATAGCAACAACTACAAGGAGTCGACTCATTTTCCGAAAAAGCGCCGGATGGACGCACAGACTAACTTACGAAGAAATAAAGCTACCAAATCCTGAGTAATCCAATACCACAAATTGTGTAATTAACTACAGCATTCTGTGTAATCAACCGGAAGATAAAATTGCATCCGTTCCTTTGAACTGCGGAAATTAATTACTATACGTCTTTTACTATTCGCCTGCGGCGGCCCGGATTTCCTTCAGCAATTCCGGGTTGTCCGCGGAAAGCACGGCCGCCGCACGCAAATGAACCGCTGCCTGGTCGTTCAGCTCCGCGTTCTGGTAGAGCCGGGCCAGGCGATAGTGCATGGCTCCGATGGAACGACCGGCCTGCAGGCCGTAGCGATAGGCACCGATGGCGTCCGAAAGCTGATCCCGGCTTTCGTGAAAGCGGCCCTTAAGAAACCACGCCTCGATGTTATGATTATCTTTTTTTAGAATTTCTTCGATGATTGCCTGCGCCTCGGGGATGCGCTGCTCGTCCTGCGCGGCGATGGTCCGGGCCGTCCAGATCGCCGCGTCCATGCTCGCCGGGTCGCGCTCCCAGGCGGAGGCGAACTCGGCTTCAGCCTCATCGAACTTACGTTGCACATAGAGGATTTTGCCGACCATGACCCGGGCCTGGGTGTAATCGGGATCCTCGGCGATGACCTTGCGAAACTCGTTGGTGGCGGCGTCCAACTGCTGTGCGTTGTACAGTTCCAGACCGGAAGAGTAGGTTTTTTTTACTTTCTCGGCGTCGGGCGTGCAGGCCGCGAGCGGGAGGACGATTGCGATCAGGAAAGGCAGGATTCGGATACAGGTTCTCACGGCGCTAAGGATACAGCTACGGCGGCGGCGATCAAGCCGAATATCGTTTCAGGAAAGGCTTGACCACCAGGAAATTCCGGTTTGTGTTTCCAAATTATGTCGAGACTCCGATCTTACTCTCGCCCGCGCATCATCGCCGTCCTTACATTCGCCGGCGTTTTGATTGCGACACTGTCCTTTACCGGTTTCGCGTCCATCGACGCGCAAGAAAGCGATGCCCCCACCCGTACTATGAATCCAGAAGCACAAAAATACAACAACCGCGGCCTGAACTACTTTTCCCGCAACGATTTCAAAAACGCCCTCAAAGAGTTTCGCAAGGCCGCGAAGGTCGATCCGCAAAACCCGGAGTATCCGAACAACGCCGGCATTGCCGAGCTGAATCTGCGCCGCCCTGCCGACGCCCTGCAGTACTTCGAGACGGCCATCCAGTTAAACAAGGATCTGCCGCTGTATCATTACAATCGAGGACTCGCCCTCATGCAACTCAGTCGGCCGCGCCAGGCCGAGGAGGCGTTTCTGGCGGCCACCGCGCGCAATCCGGAGTACTTCGAGGCCTGGGTCTATCTCGGTCTCTTACAGTACAATGAACGCAAGTTTGCGAAGGCCGAGGAAGCCTGGCGCAAAGCGGCCGATCTGCGCGAGGACGCCGAGGTCACGAACAACCTGGGCATGGCTCTGCTGGAACAAAACAAAACCGAAGAAGCCGAGCAACGTTTCCGCGAGGCCATCTCCATCAACGCCTCGTATCCGCTTTCGTACTTCAACCTGGGCGTGCTGCTGCAACGCCGCAACAACTGGGCCGAAGCCGAAAAGCAGTACCGCCAGGCCGTCCGTCTCGATCCGAACAACTTCCAGCCGTACTACAACCTGGCCATCGTCCTGGAAAACCAGGAGAAGGCCGACGAGGCGATCCAGGCGCTAAAGACATATTTGCAGAAGTTACCGCCCCAGGCCGCCCAGCTCCGCGCGGATGCCGAGGCGCGTTTGAAGCGTTTGCAGAGTCAGTAGGCGCGAAGGCACACCCGCTCCGCCCCGCGAATAGGGCGGGGCTCCGGGGTGCGGATTCGCTTGCTGGATTCTTACGAAGAAGACGCCGGGGACTTATGCTTTCCGCCGATGCGGAAAGCCGGCGGTTCAGAAATCTCGCTGAAGCGAGAATTCTGCCGGTGCGCCTTACCCCGTTCCCCGGCATGGCCTCCGTTCATCTGCTGGAACCAGCCGTGACCGTAAAAGGCTTAATGAACACTGGCCGCCACTTACTTCGCGATTCGGGGCGTAATCGAACAAATTAAACGTTTTCGCTAGCTCAAGAGCCGCGGTTCTGCGTTTGCCGTGAGATACACAAGGTAAGTTGCGCAATGGTGAAGGGATTGATTTGGCTACGGCTGAGCGGGAGTTGTGGTGTTTCGTTTTGTTAAGAATGCTGCCAGTGGGGAACCAACTGCCGCGGCCCCAACAAGTGGGGCCTTGCCGACACCGGACGTCGGTTTGCGACTCAGCGACTATAGCGTCTCCTGCAACGAAGACGCCGTTCCGGTGCGCGCCCCACATATCCCCGGCATGACCTCCGACCGTAAGCTGGAACCAGCCGTGACCATAAAAGTCTTAATACAAACTGGCCTCAAATTACATCACGATTCGGGGCGTACTCGAATGAATAAAACGTTTCCGGTAGCTCAAGAGCTGTGGTTCGCGGCGTTAGTCGTGAGACACACAAGGTAAGCTGCGCAATTGTTAAGGGATTGATCTGGCTACAGCTGAGCGGGAGTTGTGGTATGTCGTTTTGTTAAGAATGCTGCGTTCGACCCGGACGCGGGTTGTGCGATTCAGCTACCATAGCGTTTTCTACGGCGAAGACGCCGGGGACTTATGCTTTCCGCCGATGCGGAAATCCGGCGGTTCAGAAATCTCGCTGAAGCGAGAATTCTGCCGGTGCGCCTTACCACGCTCCCCGGCACAACCTCCGTTCATCTGCTGGAACCAGCCGTAACCATAAAGGCCTTAATGTACACTGTCCGCAACTTACACCACGATTCGGGGCGTACTCGAACGAATAAAACTTTCCGGTAGTTCAAGAGCTGCGGTTCGCAGCGGTTGCCGTGAGGAACGTGAAGTAAGTCGTAAAACGTTGGAGGGAATTTTTTGGCTACGGCGAAGCGGGAGTTGTGGTTTTTCGTTTTGTTAAGAATACTGCGTTCGACCCGGACGTCGGTTTGTGACTCAGCTACCGGAGCGTTTGCTACGGCGAAGACGCCGCTCCGGTGCGCCTTACCACATTCCCCGTCATGACCTCCGTGGTCGCCTGGAACCAGCCGTAACCATAAAGGCCTTAATCTAAACTGGCCTCAACTTACGTCACGATCCGGGGCGTGTGCGAACTACCCGAGCGTTTCCGGCAGTTCAAGAGCTGTGGTTCGTTGCGTTTACCGTGAGACACACAAGGTAAGTTGCGCAAAGGTTAAGGGATTGATTTGCCTACAGCGAAGCGGGAGTTGTGGTGATTCGTTTTGTTAAGATTGTCCGCCTCGACCCGGACGCTGGTTGTGCGGTTCGGATATCGCAGCGTTTCTTGCGAAGAAGACGCCGGGGACTTATGCTTTCCGCCGATGCGGAAAGCCGGCGGTTCAGAAATCTCGCTGAAGCGAGAATTCTGCCGGTGCGCCTTACCACACTCCCCGGCACGACCTCCGTGGGAGGGGAACAACTGCCGCGGCCACGACAAGCGTGGCCTTGCCCCTGGAACCGGCCGTACCCTTAAAAGCCTTAATACACACTGGCCGCCACTTACACCACGATTCGGGGCGTACTCGAACAAATTAAACGTTTCCGGTAGTTCAAGAGTCGCGGTTCGTAGCGGTTGCCGTGAGACACACAAGGTAAGCTGCGCAATTGTGAAGGGAATTTTTTGGCTACAGCTGAGCGGGAGTTGTGGTGATTCGTCTTGCTAAGAATGCTGCGCTCGACCCGGACGCGGGTTGTGCGATTCAGCTACCATAGCGTTTCCCAGGACGAAGACGCCGGGGACTTATGCTTTCCGCCGATGCGGAAAGCCGGCGGTTCAGAAATCTCGCTGAAGCGAGAATTCTGCCGGTGCGCCTTACCACGCTCCCCGGCACAACCTCCGTTCATCTGCTGGAACCAGCTGTACCCATAAAAGTACTAATCCAAACTGGCCTCAACTTACACCACGATCCGGGACGTACTCGAACGAATAAAACGTTTCCGGTAGTTTAAGCGCCACGGTTCGTAGCGGTTGCCGTGAGACACACAAGGTAAGTTGCGCAATTGTGAAGGGATTTTTTTGGCTACAGCTGAGCGGGAGTTGTGGATTTTCGTTTTGTTAAGATCGTCCGCATCGACCCGGACGCTGGTTGTGCGACTCAGCTATCGTAGCGTTTCTTAGGGCGAAGACGCCGGTCCGGTGCGCCTTACCACACTCCCCGGCATGACCTCCGTTCATCTGCTGGAACCAGCTGTACCCAAAAAAAAAGCCTTAATCTAAACTGGCCTCAACTTACGTCACGATCCGGGACGTTGCGGTTATTCCACCGCACCGCCGTGGATCTGGGCGTGAAACTTCTTCGCGATCTCCTGCGAGATTTCCTGTAAGAACGTGGCACGCTTCAGGGTATCGTCGTCGATCACGAAGTTCACCGCGCCGACGCGGCGGCCCTGGGGGTCAAAGATCTCCAGAAAAACGAGCGTGTTCTCTTCGACTTCCAGCAAGAGTCCGGTCTCCGTGCGACCGATGGCGCCCTGAATAAAATAATCGAGGTCGCTCTTGCCGCTGATGCGCTCGATCTCCTGCGCGCTCAATCGGCGCGCGTCGGGTTTTACGATGCGTTCCGGGGCCCGGGTTTCGCCGGCGATGCCGCGCAGGCGGCGGGGCAGTAGATCGTACGTGGCGTCGTAGTCGCGGGGATCGTAGGCGTCGATGTAACCGTCCTCCGTAACACGAGAACGCCGCGCCGGACGGGCGTTCTCGACGACCGAATCGCTCACCTGCACAAGACCGGCGTCACCGGCGTAAGTGTTCTCGTCGTCACCGCCGCCCACGGGCGCCGTCTCTTCTTCGGCGGCCGGCTCCGCATCTTCTTCGAGCGAATCGACATCCTCCGGAGAATCGGAATCGTCCTGCATCTCTTCGCCGGACTCCTCCAGCATTTCGTCCGCTGCCTCGTCCGTCGCCGGCTCCGCGGACTCTTCGCTGTCCGGCACAAGCTTGCGCTCTTCCGGAGCGTCCTTATCCTCAAGGACCTCGTACTGGACCTCGCCGATCCGGTAGCCGCGTTCCATCAGCTCAAAGCCGAGCATGTCGGTGAAGTTCTTGCTCGAGAACGGGTTGAAACGCACGTCGCGGTTCTCAATGAAACCGATGCCCACGTTGGCCACCTCGTTGGATTGGGTCTTCACCACGCGCACTTCACTGCTCGAACACGCCGCAAACAGCGCGCAGCTCAGCATGACGAGGATGCCTTTTGCATTGTTCATCGTTTTCATAATCATCACCTTAACATGTTAACTTAACAGATCTTACTCCGCTTCCAGGCTGAAGCTGAACGTGGACGGGAGCGTATCCCCGTATATGTCCGTCGCCGTAGTATCCACTTCCAGGGTATAAAACGGAAAGCCGCTGCCCGACGAATCCTGGGCCAGGTCGTAGTCCGACGTTCCGAAGGCCGTCGTGCCGCCGCAGGAAGCGAGGTCCTCGGCGAAGACTAAGGTCAGCGCGCGGCAACCGAAAGGCGAGACCGCCTGGCAGTCATTCCACGACCAGGAAGAAAGCCGGATCGTCGTCACCGGCGGCGAGATGCGCGAAAGCGACACCGCGGCCACCGTGGAATTCGGATCCATGTATCGACTGAAAATGACGACGATGTTGTCCGTGTTGGCGTCGGTGCAACTGCCGGCACCGGTGTCCCCCGGGCGCAGCGTATAAAAGGCCGGCGAGAGAATCGGCAGACTGTCGTCCCACCAGCACGTGCCGATGGTATGATCGCCGCCGACGTTGCTGCCGGTTCCCGGATAACCGCTACAGCCGGACTGCGAGGCCACGCCGACGGCCTGCACTGCCAGGTCGCCCTGCGGACCGATGGACGTTACGCCGACCAGGAACTCCGCGTCGAACTGTTCGCGCAGGTCGCGGCCGTCGGTGTCTTCACAGTCCGTACTCATGCTCATGGTGAACGAACCGGTACCAAATTCACTGCGCGGCGTAAACACGTAGAAGTCGTTGAAGACATATCCGTAACCGGGCACGCTGCCGGCGGTGGAACTGGCCGTGGTCGGTTGCACGTTGAAGGCCGGCGGGCACTTCTCTTTGCTCATGAACTTGTTAAAGCGAATCGAGACGGTCTCCGTGGGCGACACACCCACGGCGCCGGCGGTGGGCACCGAACTTACCACGATGGGCTGATCGCTGAGCCCGAGCAGCGGCGCCGCAAAGAACGGATCGTCCACGGACTCGGAGCAGGCCGCGCCGCCTGCCAGAAGCGCGCCGAGCGCGAGTATGTTGGCTGCATTTTTTAGTTTCATTTCAGTTACCCTTAGTATCTACGCTCAATCCAGTTCCACTTTTTCGATTTCGAAGCCCTGCACTTCCCCGTCCGGAATTTCTTCGCGGCGTTCTTGCTCGGACTCCTCATCCAGGTACAGGCGGCGCAGTTCTTCGACGTTCAGATCCTCTTTGCCCTCGGCCTCGATGTCCTCTAAGTCACCGTCCAGGATCTTGCCCGGCAACGTGTTGCCTTTGTTGCGGCCGTAGCGAAACAAATCGAGAGACCCCGGATCCAGGGCCGCGGCGAACTCCAGTTCGTAGCTCGCAATGATATACGCGGCGATGGCATCGGTCAAATCTTCCTGGGCCTGCACCAGCTCCACCTCGGACTCCAGAACGTCGGCCCGACGGACCTGACCGGCCTCGTAGCTGGTGCCCAGAATGCGAATCGACGCGTACTGGAAGTAGACCCGGCCGTTGCCGATGCGGATGGACTCCCAGGACTCGCGCAAATCGTCGTAGGCGCTGTCCACCTCGATGGCGAGTTGATTGTTCAGTTGATTGTGCTGCGACAGCGCGTCGGCAAGTGCGGTCTTGCTCTCTAAGATGCGCCGATCGTAACTTAAATCGTCGAAGAACTGGACGTTGGAGTTCGTGGAGCCGGTGCGGGATTGGCCCTCGTTGCTCACGTCCGCGTTGCTGGAGGTCGAGGTCGTATGCGGTCCCAGCGGAAAGGTCACGCGAAAGTTCACGCCCCAGGTGTCGTCCCGCAGCGGAAACTTTTCCCCTTCCCGGCCGACGTAACCGCCCACGGAGACCTGGGGAATCCAGGCGTTCTCCGCGATCTCCTTTTCCTTTTTCAGGCGATGCACGCCGGCGATGGAACGTTTGTACTCCGGGCGTAACGACCGCGCGCGCTGCACGAGCAGATCGCGGTCCACGTCCGGCGGTTTCAGAAAGTAATCGTAGAACAGGTTGCCCTCAAGTTCCAGATCGATCTCGAAGTCCAGGTTCATGGCCAGTTTCAGCTGATGCAGGGACTGGCGGTACTCGTTGCGCGCGCGTTCCACGGAGAGTTCGATCTCCCGCAGGCGCGCCGCCACGGTGAGGACCTGTACGCGCGTACCGAAGCCCAGGCGTTCTTCGAGCTGGGCCTGGCGTAACTGTTCGTGAGCGCGAGCTAAGGACGCGAGGTTCAGTTGAATCTTACCGTAGGCTGCCAGGGCCTGAAGATACGCGCTCTGGATGTCCAGGCGCAGTTGGTTGTAAGTAATGCGAAAGTCTTCTTTGGTCAACAGGCCGTCGATCTTCGCGAGATCCAGGTCGAGACCGCGCTGGCCGCCGTCGTAAATGACCTGCTCGATGGTCACGCGGATTTCGTTGGAGATGATGTCGGTCTCGCTGTCGGCGATGGTGCGGCTGCGATCGAAGGAGAGGCCCAGGGACGGCAAATAGGCGCGCCAGCGTTCGGTGATGAGTTCCTTCACCGCCGCCTGACGATAGTCGATGGATTGCAGCACGAACGAGTTCGCCACACCGATGCGTACGGCGGAGTCCGGGCTCAGCACGAGCTTCTGGCCGGTGTTCGGTCCGGCCGGCAGCGTCCGTCCCGCAAACATGTAGAGGGAGCACAACAGCATGGCAACGGCTCTAAGGGTCCTATTTTTGTTAAATACTTTCACTCTACCGAACTCGCCCGCTCAGGGCCGCGTCATCGTGTAAGTCGCTCTCGTTCGGTCCGATTCGTTAGTCTTTATTATATAGTTGCGAATCTAGATGTTTATCGACGCCGGTTTTTCTAAAATTTATAAAGCATCTTCCGCTTTTTTTTATTGATAAAGGCATGCAGCGTTGAATTCTTTCATGTGCCCGCTCAAGTTCGCCCTTCTCGCATGCCGTCATTCATTTTGGGGATGTGCCTCGTCGCATCCGTTTGCATGACGGGCTGCGATAATGCGGAATCGCCGGCCGTCAGGGAAAAAATGAGCCAGGCGTTGACGTTCTACCGGGAGCGGCAACTCGACGGCGCGCTGAGGTTAAGCCGGGAAGTCCTCGACGATCATCCGGAGCATCATCCCGCGCTGCTTTTGGCCGCGCGCATTGCACTCTACCAGGGCCGCTACGAAGACGCCGGTCGATTCGCGGAACGCATCCTCGACGATCGTCCGGATCATTGCGGCGCGCTGTTACTGCGTGCGCGGACTCTGCTGCACGGCGAAGAGGCCGAGCCCGCCGCGGCCCTCGCGCTGTTGGAACACGTCGTCGAGATGGACTCCGGTCATGCCGAGGCCTGGTATCTGCGCGGCCTGGCGTTGGAACGTCTGGAGCGACTGCCGGACGCCATTACATCGTACCGCACGGCGGCCGCGGCCGGCCGGCGACTCGCGGCGGCGCACGTGCGCCTGGCCGATCTATATAAAAACGCGAAGCTGGACCGCGAGGCGCAGTACCACGCCGGCATCGCCCGCATCATCGGCGGCGGCGCACCGGCCGAAACGGGCGCCGGCGAGTCCGAAGAGACGGAATGATGCTGACTTCGCTCTGGAATCACTTACGTGCGCTCGTTCGCGGCGCCGTCTCGCCGCGACCCTACTTTGCCCACGTCGCCCCGGAAGCCCTGCCCGCTCCGGCCTTCGGCGGCATGTTGCTGTTGATGATCTTCGCGGCGCTGTTGATTTTGACCGCCGCGCTGCTGGGCGCCGGGAATTTTTCCGCGGCCGTCGATGAGTTCGCCGCGCGCTATAACTTAACGGACAATGACCTGCCCGAAGACATCGACGCGCCCCTGTCGCTGCCGTACGAGTTTCCGTTGATCTGGGCCGCCTTAATTGTATTTCTCGGTACGTTACGTTTTCTTTTTCTTACGATCCTGGGCGACCGGCGCTCGTTTAAGTCCACCCTGGCGCTGGCGTGTTACAGCTCGGCGCCGTTGATCGTCGTCGGCCTCTCCGCGGCCGTGCTGGAATACTTGTTTCCCTCCGGCGGCGAGTTCCATGCGGCTCAGGTCGGCCGGTTGCTCGTGGTGACCGCGGCGGTGATCTTCGCCTGGTTCTGGGAAGGTTTTGTCACGGTAACCGCGTATGGGCGCGTGTTTGATTTGTTCGTCGGACGCGGATTACTGGTGTGGCTGTTTCCGTGGTTTGTTTTGTTTGTCGGGGCGTGGTTGTTTTAGATCAGGATGTCCGTCGAGGATCGGCCGACGACCGTCAATCCTCATAGTCACCTCGTGCTTTGGCCCGGCGCCTGAGTTCATCCGCCTCCTGGCGCAAGCGTTCTTCGCGAGGCTGCGGCGGTAGTTTCTTCCATTTGGCAAGGTCTTCATTCTTCTTAATGTATTCTTCGCGTTGCTTCTGTCGTACGAGTTCTCGTTCGCGTGCGACCTGCGCTTCGTGTCGGCGGCGGGCCTCCGCAATCGCCCTCGCCTCGTTGCGCTGCCGTAGGATTTCCGCTTCCCGGCGCAGGCGTTCCCCATACGAAGCCGGCGGATTTTGGGCCATTTGCTGCCGGGCGTAGGCCTTGTCCGCCGCGACCTGCCGCTCACGTTGTTCCCGGGCCGCCTGAATACGCGCGGCTTCCTGGGCTTCTTGCCGGTATTTTCTTTCGAGGTCGTCGGCCGTAGTCGCGCAACCGTAGCAATCCATCGTAATCGTATGTGAGTCCACGCGCTTAACGTTGTCGGTTCGGTCGTAATCGATCGCACCGAAATCCAGGTAATGCGTCGTGGACTCTTCCTTGTGCAGGTAACGAACGCCCGAGAGTGGCGGGCCGTTGGCAACGCGATTCAAGATGCCGCCGATCGAAGTGCGCCACTCGACTTCGTGTTTCACCCGCGAAGCAGTCGAATAGTCCGCTCGAATGGTTTTTTCCGTTCTGTCCGCGAGACCGAAAAGATCAAGGGTCCACCCGGTGATGGTTCCTTCCGACCCGACCCCGCCGAGCAGGCCCGCACCCAGGCCGTAGAAACTACCGGTCGGTCCACCTTCGAATTCGTGATTGCCCGTCGTAACGTTGTAGGCGTAATCCACCCGACCACCGAACGGCCCGCGAGACGCACCAATGCCGCCGAATTGTTCGATCTCGGTCTGCCCTTCCGAATTGACATAGTAGCGCACACCGCCGGTCAGACCGCCGGCCCAGTTCGGGTTGATGTCGCCGTTCATGCCGGCGAGACCGTCAACTTCAATGCCGTTCCATACTGTCTTGCTGTACAGGGGAGCGATGCGCCAGTTCTCTTCTTGATTGAGGACCAGGTCCATGGGCGGCAGGAGACGATCAGGGGAATACAGATGTAGCAGATTCGAGTTCGGGGGAAGCAGCAACACCTGGCCGTCGGGCCCCTTCAAGGGTTCGCCGTCCGGGCCCACGATCGTCTCATAGAGCTGTCCGTCCTTCTCCACCAGAAATATGCCTTCCTTCTCACGCAGGCGTCTGCGTCGTTCCGCCTCGGCCCTGGTTCTCAGTACGTGATCGGTCTTGCGGATGGTCAGGGTGATGGGATTGCCCCTGTCTTCTTGAGGATAATTATGCACGAGCACGTCCACATCACTCACAAAGTATGTGTGCGTGTCTTCGACTTCGATGTTGTACACGACATCATCGCGCCACTCCCGGCTCACACTGGCAATCTCCGCGGCGCTGCTGCCCGTGGCGCTCGCCAGCATGGATCCGTCGACCGCCGAAGACGCACTGTAGGAAAGTTGCCCGGCCTGCAGTTCGCGCACTTCGGTCCAACCCCGGCCCGCGATGTAGAACGGATGATTGAACGTGGTCTCGATCACCGGGCCGCCGTCGTCGTAGGCGACCGTGTAGATGAGATTCGTTCGGTGCACGAAGGTCTCGGTCACGGTTTTGTACGATACACGCTGCGTCTGCTCGTCCCAGCTTAAGACACGATCGCCGACACTTACGTCTTCGATCTTTTTGTACCACTTGCCGTCCAGTTGAAACGCGCCTTCGGCATTCGGAGCCGTGCGCACCAGGGTGCCCGCAACGAAACACGTGTTGTATACGAACTCACCGTTCTGCGTATCCAGCATGCCGTCGGCCGTGCTGTAGGTTCCGCCGATCCACTTCACGGCGTCGCCGATGGCTCCGGTGAACTTATCCCAGGTCGTCTCCCGGGACTCGCCGGAGTCCCCGCTCGCCAGAAGGTTCTTCGCGTAAGTCGCCGTATGCCAGAGCGACGGATCTTCCCGCAGCAACTCAGCCTGCTCCGGCGTCAGCTTGCCCTGATGTACCATGCGATCGATATAGCGATCCTGCGCAATGGCGCGGTTTTCCTTACTGTTCCGATCCCGGAGTCGATAGAACTCTTCCAGTTCTTCCTGAGTGGCCTCTTCGGGACGATTCAGGAACTTGTCCTCCAGGAATGCCAGACGATCCGCCATGGCCTGTTCCTTTTCACTCTGCGTTTGAAAATCGAAATCCAGGCTGATGTCGTTCGAATGCCCGGAATACTGGCCGTTCGCGTCGACGTTTACCGTGAGCGTATTGCCCGCCGAGTAGCTGTTCAGCCCGATGCCGTACTTATCTTCCTCGCCCACCGAGTTGATGAACTGCGCGCTCTTGCTGCCGTCGGAGTTCAACGTCAACCCGAGACCGGCCGTATGCGTGGCCGAAGCGCCTTCAACCTGTTTGCCGTCCCGATAGCGATCCACCTTCGTTTTGTACGTAAGCTGCGCGCTGATGCTGTTGTTCCCGTCCGGCGAAAAGTTCGCGCTCATGCTGCCGCCGAAGCCGCTGTCCGTGTTGTACGATGCGCTCAGCGATCCGCCGGTGTAGCCGCCGTCCGCGCCGAAATTCATGCTTGCGTTGAGACCGTAGCCGTCGTCGCTTTGCAGGCCCGCGTTGACGCTGGCGCCGGTATAGCCCTGGCCTTCTTGAAAGTTCAGACTGCCGCCGAGGCTGAGTCCCGGCACCGGCGCCCCCGCAATCGGGATGCTACCGCTGATCGAACCGCCGAAGCCGGTATCGGAATCGTACGAAAGATTCACGCTGACGCCGGCCTTCGACGTGTAATGGTTGATCACCGACGACACGCCCGAAGCCGCCGCGGCCTTCAAAATATCTTCGCTGCTGTCACCTTTTAGATAGCCCTTGTAACCCTGTTTCGCCGCCATGTAACCGGCGAACGCGGCCGTGCCCCAGCCGGTGCCCACCGCCGCGGCCCCGGCCACGGTCTCGCCGGCCTGCACGGCCATGGCGAGCTCCGGATTGTGATCGGCGTTGCGCCACACGTAGGTAGCGCCGCCGGTCGCGAAGTCTTCCGGCTTCGGCTGCGCCGCTTCCTTCGCGGCTAACTTCTTGTTTTTGTCGGCGATGGTCGTGCGCTTGAGGAAACCGGCGAGCCCCGGAATGCCCGTGGCCTCTTCCATCTTCTCGGCCATGAGTTCGTCGGTGTAGGATTGAAACGCGGCCTTCATGCTGTCGCCGCCGAAGTCGACCTTGCCGCCGGAGACCATACCGCTGATGAAACCCGCCGGCAGCCCCGTGGCCTTGACGATCCCCTGAGTTATGACGTTGTCCGTTTCGGTCTTGATGTAATCCTTGACGGCCTCCTGCGCGGTCATGCCGCCCATGATCGAAGTAAAGATGCCCGCCGGAAAACCGGTGACCTCGGCGACGTGCGCGGCGGCCTGATTCTGTACTTCCTGCGCGACGGCCTCCTGAAAAGAAATGCCGCCGGAGAACATGGCCGTTGCCAGGGACTGCAAGAGTGAGCCGAACTTCTTCTTGCGTTTCTTCGCGGCAATCTTATCGCCCACGTCTTTTTGGTACGCGTGGTAGTTGTCGACGGCAGTTTGATTGGCCGCCTCGAGCTGTTGCAGCACGCCTTCGAACTTCGCATCCAGCAGCGCCTGGTTTTCTTCGCGGTTCTTTTCGTGCTCGGCCAGGACCTCGTCGGTATCCCAAAAGTCGAAGATGCTGCCCGTGTCCACGAGCTTCGCGGGCGGCGGCGGTGCGATGTTCAGCGACTGATCCGCATACTCGGCCTCGTAGTCCTGTCTCGACAGACCACCGGTACCGGCGATCTGCCGCGCCTTGCCGCTGTAAATGCTACGCGCGGCGTTGATCATCCCGTCGGCGCCGATCTCCGCCTGGAAGCCGTCGATGGAAATGTAGTCATCGCCTTCGACGCGGGATTGATTCTGCGAAAGCAAGTCAATGATGCGCTCGCTGTTCTGCCGGCGTTCTTCGATTACGCGATTGTTCAGTTCGGATTGCAAGCCCAGTTGCGCGATGCCGCGGCCGGCGTTTTCGAAACTCTTCGCCACGCCGGACAATAACGAAAAGTCCGGGACGTCGCTTTCGCGATTCAGCAGATCAACGGTTTTCTCCAGTTCCTGTCCGAAACTGCCGCCGGCCGCCGCGGCAATTTCCAGGGCAGCGGCGTTCTTACCGGAGAGCGAGGCCGGTGCCGGCGCTTCGGCCTTGCCCTGGACCACGGCCTGCCATTGCGTGCGACCGTCGCGGTACTCGTCCTGCATGCCGGCGTACCACTTGCTGCGTTGTTGAATGATTTCCGAGACGGCTTTGTCGTACGTGACCTGCGCCGCGGCCTGTTGGTGCGCGGCCTCCGCCTGCCACGCCGCGTAGTCCGCTTCGAAGACGGCGACCTGGGTTTCCCAGGTCTGGATCGCCGGCAGAATGTCATCCAGCCAATGCGATACGACGGGATCCAAATCGTTAACGTACCCCTGCCAGATGTCAGCGTTATGCCGGGCGTTGGCGTCCTCCCACTGGTAGCTGAACGTGATCGTGAGCAGGCGTTCGAGAACATTGTACGTGATTTCACCTTCCGACTCGTGTTCGTTCAGACAGTCCTCACCGCCGCAGGACCAGGTGTAGTACGCGTACGTATGATCCACGATAAATGCCAGGTCGCCCATACTGGCATAGTGGGCATGACCGTGTTCCTCTCGAACCCCGGTGTTGCGGCAATAATCATCAATCGGCGCCTGTGGACTGCATCCGCCGATGCCGTAGTACGGGCCGTAGGTTTGGACCAGGCTGCCGACTCCGATGATGTCGGCGGACAGAATGCCCGTGATATCGTGCTGCGGATTGCCGAGGGACGCCTGAAAGGAATCCGCGATGGCATTCAGCTCGGGAGCGCTCTGACCCGCGAGAAATCGAACCACCGCATTGACCGTACCGGTCTGCTTCAGGACCGCGATGACCGCGTTCGTCGCGGCATTAATGCCGGCCGGCGTAATGCCGAGGACGTCCCGGGGAGCCGCAAGCCCTTTGTTGGGCGCTTCGGCGTCGTGCACCCCGGCCATTTCATACGGGTCCGCGGTTTTGCGCCAGTCGTCGAAAGATAACTGCAAGTAATTCGGTGTTGCGTCATCGTACGCTTGATACGCTGCGGCCAGGTACGTGTTCAGCGCCGCATCCGTAGACATGTTCGTCGAGTAACTGTTCGTCCCCGTACTCTGATTCACCCAGTTCTGATACTGCTGCTGCGCGTACGTGCGGCGCTGATCGAGGGCCGTGTACATCGTACTTGCGAGCACCGACAGCGGCTGGTCCTGGTCGAGGCCGTCGTTAAGTTGGTCGATGATGGCCTGCATGTCCGTCGCCGCCGCGGTGGGACTGCCGTAATCAATGGAGCAGTTGTTCTGGCCGTCGCAGTTCCACTGATAGAAGACGCCCGACGTATCCAGGTAATTCTGCATGAAGTCCGTCGCGGTGCGAATGCCTGCGCGCACCGTGTTTTCGTAGGCGTCGATCTGCGCCTGGATCGCCGCAAACTCGGCTTCCCTCTCCGCGAGCGCGCCGTTCGCCGCGTCATACTGTCCCTGCAATTGCGCGAGCGCGGTCTGAAACTGATACATGCCGTCGGAGAACGTAGCCTGGAAATCCTGTTCCCAGGCCTGGTACTCGCGTTCGATGTCCTGGGCCGTCGTATCTTCCCGGTTCGCCTCCGCGCGCCCGGCCGCGACGCTATCCTCGGATTCCTCGGCCGCCGCGCGTTCCTTCTCTTCGCTGAGGTCCGTTAAGAACGCCACACGCTGCTGATCGATTTCCAGGTTGGCCGCGGCCTCCCACACCGCGAACTGCGACTGCTTCTGCAATTGCAGCTCACCCCTTAAGTAATCACGATATTCAGCTACGGTGTTGAAGTGATCGGACTGCCCCACCGCGCCGACGTAGGCCTCGATCTCCGCGTCGATGCTCGCTTCCCATCCCGCGGCGAGGACGAACTTGCCCTGCTTGATGATGTACTCCCAATCCGCCTGGGAACGAGAAGCCCCGGCGTAGTTGAAGTAAGGGTCCAGTGCGCCCGATTCGTAAGAGTAGGATCCGCTGAGAGTGGGAACGGATACCGGCTGAGCGTGGACCGGAACATAGGGGCCGACGAAGGCGGCGAGCAACGCAGCAACGAGTACGGCCCCCGTCACCTTTGTTACAATTTCGTGTCTGATGCATTTCCAGCGCAACGTTCTCATTCGCCCACCTCGATCATACTCGCCTTAGCGTTTACGTGGTGACTGTATATTATATTTAGTTTACGGATCTACCATCTGGATCCAAATGGAATAGAATATCGACGGTGAGTGGAAGATTTTGGAGTGAGAGGATATGCCAGTATCTTCGCGCCGGCCTTGCTGCCGGCCCTGTGCGCTTCGTGCGGTCCCGACCTGTTCGCCTCGTACCCTCCCGTCATCGACGCCTCCGGAGAGATTGCCGGCGTTCGCACGGAATACATCGCCTATATTGAAGATCCCGCCGACGAACTGACGCTGGAACGGGTGCGCGGGACGCCGACAGCCTGGCGGCCGCTTGCCAACGAAACACCGACGTTCGGCTACAGCTCCTCGTCCTACTGGTTGCGCTTCCTGCTTGAAAATCGGAGCGACGTCGAACGCGACGTAATCCTGCTGTTGAACAACGAGTACATCGATCACTTTGATCTGTACGGCATCGAGTCTTCTCCGAACACGAAAGAGGAGCCCGTGTTTCATAAATCAGGCGGCCGAGAGCATCCCTTCGCGGCCCGCGGCCTTTTACACAGAAAATACGCCTATCCGCTGACCGTTCCGCCCCGCACGCGCTACGACGTGTACCTGCACCTGCGCTCCAGGAACAGCCTGAATATTCCGCTCTTCGTTCTGTCCCGCTCCGATTACGAAGAAATGCGCGGGCACGAAAATCTGCGCATGGGCATCTACGGCGGACTGTTCATGCTCTTGCTCATCGTCACCACGGTGGTTTATTTTTTACTGGGGCAGAGCAGTTTTTTATACTACATCGGCTACCTGCTGTTCAGCTTCGCCTACCAGTTCTCTCTCCAGGGTTACGCATATAAGTATCTGTGGCCGAATCATCCGGTGTGGGCCGGCATGGTGAACACCCTGGCGTTTTCCGCCGCCGCCGCCATGGCCGCTCTCTTCGCGCGCGAATTCCTGGAAACGCGAACGCGACATCCGCGTACAAATGCCGCGTTACTCGTCGCGGCCTGTTGCTGGGTTCTGCTGCCCGTCGGCCTGTGCCTCGTTCCCGCCGGCACCCTCGAATACATCATGGCGAAGGCCCTCGCCCCCGCGACGATCGCGATCTTCTACTTCAGCGGCTGGCAGGCCTACGTCGGCGGTTACCGGCCGGCGCGGTTCTACGTACTGGCCTGGACCGCGTACCTGCCCTTCGCGTTTTTTTATCTCTTACAGGTGAACGGCGTCGTCTCCAACGGCATTACCGGCGTGGACATGCTCGAAAACCTGGCCATCGGCATTTCCCTGGAAATGCTCATTTTTCCCTTCGCCATCGGTGATCGCATGCGTCTGGCGCTGGATGAGGGCGAGCACTTCGGCCGACGAAATCGCGCGAAGCAGAGATCGAGCAGCGCCTCGCGGTCCTCGCGGCTGGATCATGCCGATGTGGAACGACGGCTGCATGAAGCACTGGATGTTCGTAAGATTTATCAGAATGATATTAAACTGAGCGAGCTGGCCGGCGAAATCGATCTGAACGAAAAGGATCTTTCCAGTTATCTCAACAACGTCACGGGCAAGAGCTTTTACGCTTTGATCAATGAATATCGTGTCGCCGAAGCGAAAGAACTGTTACTGGAGCAACCGGACGAAAAGATCATCACGATTGCTCACGCCGTGGGCTTCCAGTCCCTGTCCACGTTTCACAGCGCCTTCCAAAAGGCCACCGGCATGAGCCCGCGGGAGTTTCGCAAACAAAACGGCGCCGGTTCGGCGTAGTCCGCGGTGCTTTAGCGGCCGCGCATTTCCCGCAATCGCCCCTGCGCGTCCTGAATCTGCTGCGTCATCTTCGGCGGCACGCGGCGCAGAAACTCTTCGAGGTTCGCCACGGCGGCGCCTTTCTTCGCTAACTTCTGCTGAACGATTCCTAAGTTGAGATAGGCCTCGAAACGATCCGGCGTGAGCCGAATGACGCGCTGATAATCCTGCTCCGCGAGTCCCAGGGCCCCCGTCTGTTGATGCACGACGCCCAGGTTGTAATGCGCGTTGGCGTAGTTCGGATCGATCTGCAACGCGCGGCGCAACGTTCGCTCCGCCGCTTCGCGATCTCCGAGCCCGAGGTACGCCGTGGCCAGGTTCGTTTCAATGTCCGCGTTCTCTTTCAAGGCCGCAGCGTTTTCAAAGTGGCGCGCCGCCTCTTCGTAACGGCCGGCGTTGTAGTAAATGAGGCCGGCGTAAGCCTGGGCGTCGAAGTAGTCTTTGTTGATGCTGATCGCTTTGAGGAACGCCGCAAGGGCCGGCTCGTAATCGCTCGCCGAGTAAAACGCGAGGCCCATATTGTAATGATACATCGCTTCGCCCGGGCGCAACTCTACGGCCTTCTGAAAAAACTCCACCGCCTTCGGGATCTCCCCCATGCGCAGATAACTCATGCCGATGTTGTTCGGATACTCCGCGTTTTCCGGGTCGACCTCGTGGGCTTCGAGAAAGTGCGGCAACGAACGCACGAAGGCGGCCTGTTGAAAATGCGCGAGGCCGGTTTCGTTTGCGGCTTCGGCCCGAGCGCGGGCCGTGTCCGAGACCGTGGGGGAGCAGGCTGCGAGGGTCGACAGCGAAACGGACAGCAGGATCGCGAGAATTTTTTTGCGGGGTGCCATGCTCATATCCTTCAAGGAGTCGAGCGTTCTTCGCCCTCGATCAGCGAACCGTTTTGAAACGTTCCCGACTTTTGCGTTCCGTCCTTGAACGTCAACGTGCCGCTGCCGTGGAACTCGCCGTTCTGGAATTCGCCTTCGTAGCGCAGATAACTTACGAATTCGGACGGATATAGCATGATGCCGGAACCGGTCTGTTCTCCTTCGACGAACGTTCCGACGTACTTGCGGCCGTCGCTGTAGATGTAGGTACCCTCACCGTGCGGAATACCGTCTGCCAGGCGGCCGATGTAAACGTCCCCGCGATTAAACTGCTCGTCGCCGTACGCTAAGACGCCGTCATACATCGCACCGTCGCGCCATTCGCCGACGAAGCGTTGCCCGTCGCGCCAGACCATCATTCCACGACCGTGCATCTGGTTGTTCTTGAATTCGCCGGAGTACCGGAACTCGAACGGATCTTCGGATCCTTCCAGTGCACGTTCGTAAAAGCCGTAGCCCTCGAATCGATTTTCGCGCATCTGTCCCAGGTAATAACGCCCGTCGCCCGGATGCCGGAACTCGCCGTAGCCGTGGCGCTGACTGCCCTGCCATTCGCCGATGTAGTACTGGCCGGTATTCGCGCCGCCGAATTCGTAGCGCCCGAAGCCCTCGGACTGGTTGTCCTGGAACTGGCCGGTGTACGTACTCTGCGTGGCCGCCTGGCTTTGTTCGCCGTAGCCGTCCTTGTAACCGCCGGAAAACTCGCCGGTGTAGATGTCCTTCTCGGCGTCGATGTATCGGCCGTAGTACATCTCGCCGTCCACGAAGGTGCCGTGGAACTTCTGCCCGCCGCGGAAATCCATGTCGCCCACGCCGTTTTCGCAGTTGCCGGCGGTGCAGCGGCCGGGGGCCGGGGAGCAGTGGGAGACGGCGAGCAGCGTGCAGAAGGCACGGCAAAGCAGGCCCAGCCCGTCCCGATTCACCCGACGATTAAGCAAGATGGACCCGCCGATCAAACCGTTGCTCATTCAGATTATCGTTGTCAAAGATAGGCAATCCGCCTGCCCCGTATTCCGGCGTGATGTGTAATTCCAGATTCGGCGCCACCGCAAACATGGTCCCGGTGTCCAAGCGCGGACATATGCCAATCACACGCGATGGGCCACCCACAGCACGATCCTTTAAAAGAACCTCAAATCCGACAAAGGTAGACCCGATAATTCCTTGAACGATAGCGTCCGCATATTCCGGACTGGATACGGCAGAAACACTGACCCAGTTCCAATCGTCAAAGTCCCCACCGAGAGTCGTCGGATCATCGGGAGGTGGCGGGCCGATACTTCCCATCAACTGCTCGTTGATCTTATCCCCCGCGATGCAAAAATAGGAGCCGTCGCCTCCCAACTGAAACGAAAGGAAACCGACGCCGCGGGCAATAAGAGCCCCGGCAGGAAAGCCGTAGCCGTCTTCCTGGTATTTCTTTACAATTTCCGCAGGCACGGCAGGGCCGACCGTGCGTATATGTCTCACAACGTCCACGATGGTCCTGCCGACGAGGCTTCCCGGGGAAGGGCGCAACTCACTCAGGGGAGTCCATGTAAATTTCGACGGTTGAACACTCATACGCCCGCTACTTGCTCGACGGAATTGCATTAATGAGACGCTGGATTTGCTCCAATGCGTCGCTGTTTTTGACACCCTCGTCTACCGTCGAAGGATCGATGAGTGTCACGCTTCCGGTCTTTACGTCGACCATAATCTGCGGATCCCCCACGCTGATCGGTGGGATACCGTTATCAGGATCTCCGCGCAGAAACTTGTGCAATTCCTTCAGTTTTTTCCGGGTCTTGTCGCGCATGGCGGGCGGCGCATCCGGAGCTTCCTTCTTGATCTTCGAGAAATCGGTCTTACAGTTGTGTCCCTTCAGCTTACGCATGAGCACACCGTAACCCTCCTCTCCTCTGCCGATGTTTTCCATTCGACGAACTTCACTCGCGTCGACAATATCAACCTTCGCCCCCCGGGCCGCCTTGAGATTCTGGAGTTCCTTGAGTCTCCTCACCATCCCACGTAAGGCGTCCGGGTTGCGCGGATCCAGCGGTCGGGCGAGGACGACATCGTTTATGGGCTTGCCCGTCTTACGATCGAACAGGTCGTAGATCTGTTTTTCGTCGCCTTTCGCACCATTGCGTGCCTCGCGTTTAATATCATGGGTCTCAAGTTTATCCCACGTTTTTTGGAAGCGGCGAAGGTACGACTTTAGACCGCATGCGAGACAGTCATCCGCATCGTTGTCATTGTGCACCAACCACGCCGCGTCACCCGCGAAGTAGTTATGATCGCCCTCGACCTCGATGTTGAAGATCGGCTCGCTGCGTTTTAGTTGCCGCGTTTCAATACTCGTAATCGCCGCGAGTTCACCGTCCACCGGACGCAGGCGATCGCCGACCTTCAGGTCTTTCGCCGCGACCCACTCCCCGCGCTCCTCGATCCAGAACGGGTGGTTGTCGGTAGCGGTGATGGAGTCCTGGCCGACACGAATGTCGTACCAAACGATAGTGATGTCCCGGAAAAGCTGCGTAACCTTGCGTTCGGTCGCTTTACCGGTCGCGGTATCGAAGGCGAGCACTGAATCACCGATGGCCAGATCTTCAATGTTTACCCGACCATCCGGCGTGAGTACCGGCGTTCCGGAGGGCAGACATTTGGTACAGACGGAACATGCTGCCAGGCCGATCTTATCGAGTTTGTCTTTGCTCTTGCGTGACGCCCCGGCGACCAACTTATCCAGGGCCTTCTTGCTCTGCTTCCCGATCATGTCGCCGACTTTCGTGCCGCTTGCCAGGTCAAAACCCGCAAGAGCGATGCCCAGGTAGTCGGGCTTACGAACGGCAACGATAAGGTCCGCCGCGGCGATAAAACGACCGAGCCCCGGCACAAAGCTGGCCACGGTTCCCATCGCCGGGTCTCCGCCGGCCTCGGAAATCGCCTCGGCAAACTTAAAAAACTCCTCTATGTGAAAGTCGCCGGTAACCAGAGCAACGGCCGCCTCTTTCACATTCGAGAGCTTATCACCCGCCTCATTGATGAGACCCAGGGCGATCTCTCTGGCAGTGTCGAGGTACTGATCAAGCAGGCCCTGTTCCCGATCTTCGTCATTCGTATGTTCCAGGCCGGGCTGTTCTTTTTTCATGGCGGCTTCGAGTTCCGCCGCGTAACGTTGTTTGATTATCTCCTTCGCCGCCTTGCGCCGCATCAGCGCGGCCTGGGCGCGTTTCTCCTGGGCGTCGCGGTACTCCTTGCCGGACTCATACTCCGTCAGCCACTCGGACACCCACTCGTCCGGCGTCTTCGCCTCACCGTTCGCAGTGACCCACTTCGTAGGTTTACCGGGAACGACCTTTAGAATGCTCTCGGGCGATTGAGACGAGGGTCGACCGCTCAGTTCCACTCGCAGTGCGTTCAGCGCACGATTGTAGACGGCGTCGTTGTAGTCGCGCTTACCCGCATCGAGGCCTTCTTCCAGGGCCTTCGCGGAACCACCGTTGAGATTCAGCTCCGGATCCGGGATCCCATCCAGGCACTGGACCTGCGATTCGCCTGTAAGATTAATGCATTTGTCGATCGCCGCTTTACGTTCGCTGCGGCTGTCGCCGGTGAGCTTTGCCTGCTCGGATACGAACTGCTGACCGACCGGAGAATTCGCCATCCAGTAACCG
The DNA here is from genome assembly GCA_965227295.1 of Leptonemataceae bacterium. Lineage (GTDB taxonomy): Bacteria > Spirochaetota > Leptospiria > Leptospirales > Leptonemataceae > JANSYA01. The sequence continues at coordinate 5,100,037 of OZ245742.1, forward strand.
ACGAACTCTTCTTTGGTCAGCTTGAGCATGCCGCCCGTGTCGCCTCCCCCCAGGTCGATCGGCTTGATATTCTCGCAGACGATGTAATCGCCTTCCGCGTAGACCTTCCTGTTGTCGCTGTTCAGAGCCGATCCCGTCTTTTCCCAGGGAATCTGCTTCTCTACATTCGATAGTTCCCCATCGAACACAACGTTGTACATCGCCTCGGTAAACGAACCGTCGCGATTTACGTAAGCCGGATCCGCGATGGGAAAGGTAACGCGTTTCTCGCTCGTGCGATCCCATCCCGAGGCTACTCCCGGGGGATCCCAGATCGAAGCCGTGCCTCCCATATCTCGCGAACGCGCGCTATCGAGGTTGCCCGTGAGCAGACTGAGCGTATCCTGTTCGCCCATAACGGAATTCAGTAACGCCGGATCGAGTTCGATGCCGGTCAGGTCACCGATTTCCTCTGCAATAGAGGCGAGTAATTCTTCCTCGTTGATATCGTAGGTAAAACCGTCTTCGTCCAGGCCGGCGGTAATGCCGTGTCCGGACAGCCCCGCACCGAAGCCGTTCTCGGTATCGTAACCGCCGCTCAGATCGAAGCCGTTCACGCTGCCGCTGGTACCGATCGAGGCGTTGCCGTTGGAATCGGCGCCGGCGTTAACATTCACACCGTCGATGTTACCGCTGACGTCACCGGAGACGGTGCCGTTGCCGTCCACACCCGCGTTGACATTGACGCCGTCGATATTCCCGCTGACGCCGCCGGACACGTTGCCGTTCGAATCCACGCCGGCATTCACGTCGATCGCATTGCCGTCCGGATCTTCTCCCGAAATGCTCGTGGAAACATTGCCATTGGAATCGCCGCTGACACTCACATCGGTGCCGTCGATGGAACCGGACACCCCGCCGCTGATCGTTCCATCGGGTCCGATGCCGGTCGTCAGCCCAACGCCGTCGATATGCGTCGTAACACCGCCGGTGACGTTGCCGTTCTCGTCGACACCCGCATTAACGTCCGTGCCGTTGATGTTACCCGCGACGCCGCCGGTGACGTTGCCGTTCTCGTCCACGCCCGCGTTCACATCCGTTCCGTTGATATTACCTGACACACCACCGGTGACGTTGCCGTTCTCGTCCACGCCCGCGTTCACATCCGTGCCGTTAATATTACCCGCGACGCCGCCGGTGACGTTGCCGTCCTCGTCCACGCCCGCGTTCACATCCGTGCCGTTGATGTTACCCGCGACGCCGCCGGTGACGTTGCCGTTCTCGTCCACGCCCGCATTCACATCCGTTCCGTTGATATTACCTGACACACCACCGGTGACGTTGCCGTTCTCGTCCACGCCCGCATTGACGTCCGTTCCGTTGATGTTACCTGACACACCACCGGTGACGTTGCCGTTCTCGTCCACGCCCGCATTAACGTCCGTTCCGTTGATGTTACCCGAGACATTGCCGGTTACGTTGCCGTTCTCGTCGACACCCGCGTTCACATCCGTGCCGTTGAGATTGCCCGCGACGCCGCCCGTTACGTTGCCGTCGCCGTCGACGTCCGCGTTGACATCCACATCACCGATCGTACCCGCAACACCGCCCGTTACGTTCCCATTCTCATCGATACCCAGGTTCAAATCCAGGTCGTCGATGCTGCCCGTGACGCCGCCCGTTACGTTGCCGTTTTCGTCGCTGCCCGCATTTACATCGACGTCGTCGATGTTGCCGGCCAGAAATCCCGTCCAGCCGTCGGGACCGAGGGCAAAACCGCCGTCCAGGTCCCCATTTGAATAACCGCCGGAAGCAGTGAGCCCCGTGGAGGGGTTGTATGCCAGATCCGCGAAGCCGTCTTCGCCGTCCCAGTCCACCGATGCGGAGAATCCGGTCGCAGGATCGTACAGGACACCGCCGGACAACGTGTTCTCGTCGTCGACGAGCGAGGCTTGAAGAGTCGCGGCTTCGAGATTGCCGGATGCATCGAAGTACAGACCGCCCGTCGCGCCCAGACCGTTCCCGGCATCATCGAAGTCCTCATAGCCCGCCACGACCGCGGCGCCCGTGAATCCGGACCGATCAAACTCCATGGCTCCGGCGGCGGAAAAACCGTCATCGTTCGAGTAACCGCCATCGAGTCTTCCGCCGGTAACTCCTGTTCGATCAAAGTTAAGGCCCGCCGTCAGTCCCAGGCCGTCCTCCCCGTAGCCGACCGTAAGGCTCCCGCCGGTAACACCCTGGCCTTCTTGAAACGAAAGACTGCCGCCGACCGTGAAGCCGGTGTCGCCGAGCGGCAGCGCCCCGCCGATGGAACCGCCGAAGCCGTTCTCCGGATCGTACGTCAGGCTGACGCTACCGCCGACCTGCTGGGCAAAAAGATTTGCGTAGGCTCCCACACCGGAGGCCGCGGCCTGCTTTAAGATCGTATCCGTATCTTCGCCGGCAAGATAACCTTTATAGGCACCCTTCGCCGCCATGTATCCGGCAAACGCCGCCGAGCCCCAACCGCTGCCGACGGCCGCGGCGCCGGCCACTTTTTCACCGGCCTGCACGGCCGTTCCCAGGGCCGGATTGTGATCGGCGTTTCGCCAGACGTAGGTCGTACCGAGCGTCGCCACGTCCTCGGGCTTCGGCTGTGCCGCTTCCTGCGCGGCCTTCTTTTTGTTTTTGTCGGCGATGGTCGTGCGCTTCAGGAAACCGGCGAGGCCGGGAATGCCCGTCGCCTCTTCCAGTTTTTCCGCGACGAGTTCATCGGTGTAGGCCTGGAAGGCGGCCGTCATGTTTTCGCCGCTGAAGTCGACACCGCCGCCCGAAACGAGCCCGCTCACGAATCCCGCCGGCAGACCCGTCGCATCGACGATCGCCTGGGCGATGAGATTATCCGTTTCCGTTTCCACGTAATCACGGACGGCGTCCTGCGCCGACATGCCGCCCATCATCGACGTGAAGATGCCGGCCGGGAACCCGGTGACCTCGGCGACATGCGCGGCCACCTGATTCTGCATATGATTCGTGACGGCCTGTTGCAGGGAAATGCCGCCGGAGAACATCGCCGTGGCGATGGACTGCAACTGCGACATGAAGCCTTTCTTCTTTTTCTTGCGTTTAATCTGAGCCTGGATGTCGTTTTGAAAATTCTGAAAGTTGTCGACGGCAGTCTGATTGGCGGCCTGGAGAATGCTCTGCACACCCTTGAACTTCGCTTCGAGTAATTCCTGATTCTCCGCGACGTTGTCCTGATACTCATCGATGACCGCGGATCGATCCCACTGCTCGAAGACGTTGCCGGTATCCACCATCTTCACCGGCGGCGGCGGAGCGATGTTCAAAGCCTGCTCGGTGAATTCGGCGTCGTAGTCATCCGCGGAGAGACCGGATCCGCGGTTATGAACGGCGCGACCGCTGTGAATTTGTCGGGTGGCGCTGATCGAGCCGTCGGCGTTGATGGTAGTTTCGAAACCCTCCACGCCGATGCCGCTGATGTCCTGGCCCTGCGCCACCGCGGCGATCCGATTCGTCGCCTGTTCGCGCTGCTCGTGTATGCGACGGTTCAGCTCCGATGCCAGGGTCAGCTGGGCGACACCGCGCGCGCTCTGATTAAAACTCTGCGCGACCCCGTTCAACAGTGAGAAGTCGGGGGCGTTCCCGCCGCGTTCCAGCAGCGCATCCGTCCCCGCCACGCTGCGTTCGAAGACATCGCCTGCCGCGGCCACCACGGCCAGCGCCCGCTTCGTCGCGTTTTCATCGAGGGGGGCCGGCGCCGCGGCCTTGCCTGCGACCACCGCGCGCCACTGATTGCGGCCGTTGCGATACTCGGTGAGCATGCCCGCGTACCAACGATTGCGCTCCCCGACGATCTGCCCCACCGCGGCTTCGTAGGCCGCCTTCGCGCTGGCACGTTGTTGATCCGCTTCGGCCTGCCAGGCCGCGTAGTCCGCCTGAAACGTGGCGACCTGGGCCTCCCAGTTTTGAATCGCGGGAAGGATGTCGTCGCGCCAGTGGGCCACGACGGGATCCAAATCATTAACATAACCCTGCCAGATGTTAGCGTTGTGCCGGGCGTTCGCATCCTCCCAGGTGTAGTTCACCATGGTATAGTAGGTGATCGAGGGTAAATGATACGTGTAAGTCCAGTTGGTTGAGACCACGTTCCCGGGACTACCGACGCAACGGCCTATCGAACGCGGATTCGTGCTGATTGTACCGTCGCACCAGCTCTGGCTGCCGTTCCTGGATATGATGACCCGGAAGGTATTGTCCCCGGCCTGGCCCAGGTGGGGATGAACGGGGCCGGAATTGTACACGGCGTCCCCGCCCCCCACTGCGCCGGAGTAGCGCTGACCGCAGGAAACACCGCCCGCGTTCGTCGCCGGTCCGGAAGTACAATTGCCGCGAGACTCCCAGGGAACCGACAGCGTACTGTGAGTCACCTCGACGTACGAATTGTACAGCTCCGCAAACTGCACGGACACGATGTCGTGCTGAGGATTGCCGAGCGCGGCCTGGTAAGCGTCGGCGTAACTCATCACCGCGGTGGAATTGCCGCTACGGTGCGCCAGGATCGCGGCGACATGTGGCTGTGCTTTAATCGCCGCGATGGCCGCGTTCGTATGGGCTTCCATCTGGCTGACGTACGAAAAACCAGGCGAGATATACGTGTTCGCCGGATCTTCCATATAGTTCAGCGTATCCTGATAACTATATGGATTGACCGGCAGCGTTCCCATAAGCGAGGCGTAGTTCAGTCCGATCGACCAGGTATTCGTCCCCGTGCTCTGGGCCAGCCAGTTGTTGTACTCCGTCTGCGCAAACGTGCGCTGCGCATCCAGCGCGGTGTACATCGTGTTCGCAAGTACGGACAGCGGTTGATCATTCGCCAGACCGTCGTTCAAATCATCGATGAGGGTCTGCATCGTGGACGCCGCCGCGGTGGGACTGCCGTAATCAATGGAGCAGTTGTTTTCGCTATCGCAGTTCCAATCGTAAAACACACCCGACGTGTTCAGATAGTTTTGCATGAACGCCGTCGCCGTGCTGATGCCCTGGCGCACGGTTTCTTCGTAGGCGTCGATGCGTGCCTGGGTCGCAAGGAACTCGGCTTCTTTTTCCGCCAGCGCGCCGTTCGCCGTATCGTACTGCGCCTGGAGTTTGGCCAGGGCCGTTTGAAATTGGTAGAGGCCGTCCGCGAAATTTTTCTGAAAGTCCCGTTCCCACTCCTGGTAGTCACGTTCGATGTCTTCGGTGGTCGACTCTTCCTGAGCCGCCTCCGCGCGACCGGCCGACACGCTGTCGTCGGATTCCTCGGCCGCCGCGCGTTCTTTCTCCTCCGCAAGTTCCGAGAGAAAGGCCACACGCTGTTGATCGATTTCCAGATTCGCCGCGGATTCCCAGGCCGCGAACTGCGACTGCTTCTGCAACAGCAACTCGCCCCTTAAGTACTCCCGATATTCAGCTACGGTATTGAAGTGATCGGACTGAGCAACGGCATTCACGTAACCTTCGATTTCGGCGTCGATGCTCGTTTCCCAGGTGGCCGCGAGCACGTACTTGCCCTGCTCAACGATGTACTCCCAGTCCGCCTGGGAGCGCGAGGACTCCGCGTAATTGAAGTAGGGATCAAGATCCCCGGAGCCGTAGGTGGGCGTGCTGCCCAGCGCCGGCACCGGAACGGGCTGGGCCTGAAGCGAGACATAAGGCTGCGTGAATAGAAAGAGGGACGTGAGGACCAAAGCCGCGCTCACCAGGCGCGTCGGCAGACTGTATCGCCTCCGCGATCGAGCTCGATGGTAAACGGCGTACGATTCGTGCATGGCTTTGCTCCCATGCGAACAAGCTGCGTTGGCGATTGTTTGTAAAGGCCGTTTCTCTAAACAATACTTTGCAAACTGTTAATAAGACCTATAATACGGGCAGTTTCGGCCCGATTCCGACGAAAATCATCAATTTTATGTAACAATCCTGGCTCCGCCTCAGCGTAATTTTCCCATGCGCCGGCGTATCCATTGAAACATCTCCATCGACCAGGCCTGAATCATCCGCAGCCGCAACAGCTCCGACACCGGAATGCGCGCCGTCACGGCCACGAGCAGCGGCGTCGCCAGCGTCGATGCCGCGAGACCGGCGATCACTGAAATGGAAATGCCGCGTAGAAACTCGCCGCCGTCGCCGGTGACCACGGTGAACGGCAAATAAAACACCGCCGTGGCGCAGGCCGCGAGAAAGAGCTTCGCCATGGCCCGGCGGTCCTGCTGCATGGCGGCGAGCTCCGGCGTGCGCAATAACATCGCCTGAAGCGCCACCCAGGCGGCCAGAATCAAAAAGCCGATCAGGATCGTAATCGAAAGCGGAATGCGAAAGATAAACAACGCCGTGGCCGCCGCGATGATCGGCAACGGCAACGGCACGAGCAACAGGAACGGCCGACGTAGCGACTCGAAGTAGGCGGCAAGAATCATGTACACGAGCAAAACCGAGAGCGCGATGACCCGGTAAAAACGCTGACGGCTTTCCAGGGCAATGCGCAGCTCGCGTCCGAATTCAATGCGGTAGTTCGCCGGCAACTCCGCGGCCTGGAGTTCGTCCAGACGCGGGGTGAGCGTTTCGTAACCGGCATCGCCGAGTTGCAGGGAAAACGAGTAGGTACGTTTTTTATTTTTGCGATAGATCTTTACCGGCACCGTGCCCTCTTCCTGGCGGACGAGTTCCAGCATGGGTACAAACCTGCCCTCACCGGCTTTTAAGAAATAGTCCGCCAGTTGCTCCAGGCTGCGGCGAAACTTCTCGTCGTAGCGAATGCGCACGTCGATCTCGCGGTTCTCTTCGATAAACTTCGTCGCCACGCCGCCCTGAATGGCGAAGCGTACGTTCTGGCCGAAGTCCGCGGCGGTGAGGCCCACGCGCTGCGCCTTCACGCGATCGATCCACAGGCGCAGCTCCGGCCGCGGAGACTTGTACCGCAACACGACCTCGTTCACGCCCTCGTAGGTCTTCGCAAGATTCGCCATGTTCTTCGTGAGTTTGTCGAGGGTCTCCAGGTCTTCACCGAGGACGTGAATCGTGATCTCCCGCAGGGCGCCGGCGTCGGCTTCCGTGCTGAAGAAAACAAAGGCCGGCTCGTTGTTGCCCGCGGCCTCTTTCAACGTTTCAATGTAAGCCGGCGAAGCGTCCTGTCCGTCCTCTAAGGTAAGCCGCAGAGTGCTGCGCCCCGCCTCCACGCGGCTGCTGATCTCTTTCACCCCTTCCACTTTCAGAAGTTTCTCTTCGACCTTCTTCGAAGTTCCGTTTGTCGGACCGAAGGCGGTGCCCGAGGGAAACTCGATGAACGAATTCACGCGATTTTTTTCGAAAGAACTGCCCAGCTGTTGTTTCGAAAACGAAAAGACCACGGCGCCCAGAACGAGAATCACGAAGTACGCCGCCACGCCGCGCCAGCCGGTGCGTTGCAAAGCGATGAACCAACCACGAATGCGATTCGGATACGCGCGATAGGCCGCGCCGTCGAAGCGTTGTTTCCACTTCCAGAGGCTCCGACGCAACGTATCCGCGCCCTTGCGAAACGGCGCGAACTGGTAACGCCGAAACTCGCGGCGACCGAGCAACACCGGCACGATCGTAAAACACAGCAGCAACGTCACCGCGGCGGGCACCGCCACGGCCACGGCAAAACCGCCGTAGAGAATCTTCAGCTCTTCGCCGGAAAACAACACCGGCACGAAGATCGCTCCCAGCACGAGCACGCCGGCGATCAGCTCCTGGCCCACCCGTTCCCCGGCCGCGGTGGGACCGAAGCGGCGAATCGCCAGCACCGTCACGGTCAACAGCGTCAACGATACGCCGGCGCTCAGGATAAATCCCGAGATGGTCATTAAGTTGTACTCGAATCCGACTAAGAAAATCGCGAACGAGGAGATCAAAAACGAGACCGGCAGCGCCCCGAGCACCACGAGCGAAATACGCAACGAAAAGAAGGCGAAGTACAACAGCAACGCGGCGAAAAGCAGCCCCACCGCCCCGGCTATCAAGAGATTGCCCACGGCCGAACGAATCGTATCGGCCTGATCGTAGATCATCCGAAAGTCCACGTCGTCGCGGTGCACTTCTTGCATCGCCCGGCGCAGCTCGTCCGAGAGCACGAGCAGGTTCGCCTCGGAACCCTTATGCACGTAAATGCTGATGCGTTCCTCGCCGTTCCAGCGGGACGCCGTGTCCTGATCGCGGTAGGAGTACTTTACCTCGGCGACGTCGCGCAGCAGGATGGGACGGTTGTCCTCGGTGGTTTCCAGAATGAGATTGCGGATTTCTTCCAGGCTTTGAAAGCGCCCGCGACCGTAGACCGAGTAGCGCCCGCCGTTCGTATGCATGCGACCGAGGGCGACGTCGAAGTTGTTCGATTGCAGATCGCGCAGGATCTCCTGCATGGAAATGCCGCGGCTCTGCAACAAACCGGCATCACAGGATACCAGGACTTCGCGCACCTGACCGCCGGCGACGATGATCTCACTCACCCCGTCCACGCGCTCGAAGGCTTTTTTCACGCGGCGGTCCGCGAACTCGCGCTGCTGAAATAGATCCAGGGCCTCGCTTTCGAGGGCGACAATGAACACCGGACGTTTTTCCGGATCGTAGCGCAGTACCGTGGGCGGTTGCACCTCGCGCGGGAACGTCGCCGCCACCGGATCGATGCGTTCTCTAACTTCCAGTGCCTTGCGGTTAACATCCAGGCCCCGCGTGAACTCGATGTCGATGCGGGCCTTGCCTTCTTCGGAGACGGAGCGCAGTTCTTCGATGCCGCCCACCGACGACACCGCCTCTTCCATGGGGATCGTAATCTGCTCTTCGATCTTCTCCGGGCCCACGCCGCCGTAGTTGACCTCGACGGTGAGTCCCGGGAAGGCCGTGGACGGCATGAGCCCCACCGGCACCGAAAAAAAAGCCACGAAGCCCAGCAAAGCCGGACCGCTGACGAACATGATCGTCGTGATGGGATGCGCGAGACAGAAACGGCTGAGGGCGTTCACAGCGCCTCCGCTTCCACTTCCGGAACACCGCCGGTCGTCGTGGCGAAGGGCCGTTGTTTCGGCGCGCTTCCGAAGGTCGGCCCGGAACGACTGCGCATTACGTAATAAAAGACCGTGGGAATCACGAAGAGCGAGAGAAAGACCGAAGCAATGAGTCCGGAGATGACCGCGATGGCCATGGGCGCCTGGAATTCGGTACCCTCGCCCAGTTGTAAGGCCACGGGTAGCAAACCCAGGAGCGTCGTGGAGTTGTTCATGATCACCGGACGCAGGACGATCTTGCCGCTTTCCTGAATGGCCTCGCGCAGTTCTTTGCCTTCCTCGCGCAGGATGTGCACGTACTCGTAAAAGAGGGCGGCGTTATCGACGACGATGCCGATCAAGAGAATGACGCCGGTGAAAGAGCTTACGTTCAGACTACTGGAAGTTAAGTACAGGGCCGGAAACACCCCGATCACAATCAGCGGTATCGCCAGCAACATGTAGACGGGATACCGAATGGATTCGAACTGAGCGGCGAGGATCATGTACACGAGGACCGCCGCGAGCAAAAATGCGAAGACCAGTTCCTGGAAGGCCCGGCCCAGGTTTTCGCGCTCACCGCCGAAACTCACGCTGTAGCCTTCCGGCAGACGCAGCCCGTCCACGTAGTCGGCGATGCTGCCGTAAACGGCGTTGCGATCCGCGCCCTCGGCGAGGTCCGCCGTGATTCTGTTGATGCGCGTGGGGCCGTTACGCAGGATCGAGGTATAGCCCTCTTCGTTTTTTACTTTGATGATTTGCGAGATGGGTACGTTCTCCCCCACCTCGGACTTCACGCGCAGTTCGCCGAGCCCCTCCAATGAGTTCCGATCCTCCTCGCGCAGTTGCACGCGAATGTCGATCTCCTCGTCGCCCACACGCAGCCGGGTCACCACGCTCCCGTCGATGGCGGTCCGCAAATAGCGCGACAGGTATTCCCGGCTCATGTTCGCCACGGCTAATCGCAGATCATCGTATCTTACGTGATATTCCCGGGAGCGGTCCTGCATCGAAGACTGCACGTCCACCACACCTTCGATTTCGCCCAGGTGCTCGCGCACGCGGCCGCCCACTTCCGTGAGCATGGTGAGATCGTCTCCGGCGACCTCGAGCATCACGGCCTTCGCATCCGGCGAAAGAATCTCCGAAAGCACGTCGCCGCTCACACCGAAGCTCACCTCAACGTCGTCGCGCAGCTTCATCCCGCGGCGGATTTCGTCCGCCACTTCCCGGGCCGTGCCCGAACGATTGCGTCGCAACACCACCCGGACCTGCGCACGGTGCGTGCCCACGTCGCCGCCGCGCCGCGAAAGCAGTTGGTCCGGATCGTAACCGGCGAAGGTGATGGCGTGTTCCACGTCCGGATGTTCGCGCAGCGCCGCCTCGACCTCTTCGGCCAGGGAGCGCGTAGATTCCAGGGACGCGCCGCGCACGTTTTCGACTTCCACGCTGAATTCACCGGTGTCCACCCGCGGCAGAAACTCTCGTTGCACGAACGGAAAGATCAACCAGGCCACGGTCAACAACGCGAGCACGGTAAAAATGAAACCCCGCGGATTATCCAGGATGCCCGCAAGGCGTCGTTCGTACCTGCGTTCCAGTCGATCTTCAAAGGCTGCGGCCGTGCGGACCACCGGATACTTCGAAAGATCCTTCTGAAAAAACGCCGGCCAGCGTAGAGACGAAAGCATAGGGATCAACGTCAGCGAAACGGCGAGGCTTACTAAGAGTGAATAGGTGATGGTTAAGGCCATCTCGGCGAAGACCACGCCGACGACGCTCTGCAAAAACACGATGGGCAAAAACACCGTCACCGTCGTAAAGACCGCCGCCGAAATCGAGCCGCTCACGTCCCCGGCGCCGCGCAGGGCGGCCTCTTTGCGTGCGAGGCCCTCACGACTGTAACGTTCGATCGAGGACAGCACCACGTTGCCGGCGTCGAACAACATGCCGATGCCGAGGGCCATGCCGCCGAGGGACATGAGGTTCAGCGAGATGCCCTGGGTGTACATCAACAGAAAGGTTGCAAGCACCGAAATGGGCAACACGGTTAAGAGAATGACGGGGCTCCGCAGGTTGCGTAAAATCAAAACGAGAATCAAAAACGCGAGCAACCCGCCGATGATCAGCGCCTGAGCGATGTTCCAGATGGACTGACGCACGAAACGCGACTCGTCGTAGACGACGGCCAGGTCCACCTCGTCGCCGAAGGTTTCGCGCACCACCTCGATCTCTTTGCGCGCGTCCGCCGCCACCTGCACGGTGTTCTTGCCGGCTTCTTTGCGCAGCGAAACGACGACGCACTCCCGGCCGTTATAGAGGGCCAGGCCGGTACGTTCTTCGTAACCGTCCCGCACGTCGGCCAGGTCGCCCAGACGCACCGGCACCCCCTGCTCGTTTTTGCCGACGACGGCCTGGCGAATGTCGTCGATATTCTGAAACTCGCCTAAGGTTCGAATGAGAACATCTTTGTCGCCGACGGTGATCGAGCCGGCGGGACTGTTCAGGTTCGAGGCCGCCATGGCGCCGCCGATCTCGTTCAGCGAGAGGCCGTAGCCGTTCATGAGCGGGGCGTCCACCTCCACCTGGATCTCTTTTTTGTAGCCGCCGGAAAACTCCACCTGGGCCACCCCGTCCACGCGGTCCAGATAGACCTTCACCTCGCTTTCGAGAAAATGACGCAGGTCTTTATCGTTGGGCAGGGAGTTCGCGAAGAAGACCACTTCCATGAACGGATCGGCGGAAGGGTCGAAGCGGCTGATGATGGACCGACCGGCGTCCTCGGGAAGCACGCCCCGGACCAGGTCTAACTTCTCTCGAACTTCCATTACGGCGAAATCCACGTTGGTGCCCCAACTGAATTGCAACGTAACGAACGAAACGCCTTCTAAGGATTCGCTGGTAACCTTATCCAGGCCGCCCACGGAGCTGGCGGCCTCGGCCAGGGGTTTCGTCACCAGGTTTTCGATTTCTTCCGGGGCCGCGTTTTCGTAAGCGGTGACGACGGTAATGCGCGGCAACTCCAGGTTCGGCAGGAGGTTCACTTCCAGATCCGAAAGCGCGAGCACGCCCAGGAGGACGACGCCCAGATAGAACATGGCGGTGGCGACCGGGCGGCCGATGGCGAGACGCTGAAGACTGCGCATCGATTATTCCTGCGACGTTTGCTCCGATTGCGTTGCGTTGTTCTCGCTCCTTTCGACCAGGGCTTCCACCTGCATGCCGTCGCGCAGCAGCGAGAATTTTTCCACGGCGATCACATCACCCTCTTGCAGACCTTCCGTAACTTCCACTTTTTCATCGCGGCGTTCGCCGGTCTTCACTTCCACACGATACACGCGATTGTCGCGAATGACGAAGGCCGCCGCCGCGCCGCTGTCGCCGGGTTGCAGGGCTTTTTCCGGAACCATCAATGCAATGCGGTCCTCGCCGGTGACGATCTGTCCGCGCAAGAACATGCCCGGGCGAAATTTGAGGCCGGGGTTGTCGAGCAACGCGCGGACACCGACGGTGTGCGTCTTCGTATCCACGAGCGGATCGATGAGTTCGACGACGGCCTTAAACCTTTCGTCGGGGAACGTATCCACGGTGAAGCGAAACTCCATGCCGGGTTGTACATCTTTGGCGCGGGATTCTTTGACGTTCACCTGGGCGTAGACCTGATCGATGTCCACGAGAACCATGATGGCCTCTTGCGGAGTGGCAACGCTGCCCTGGCGTACTTCTTCGCCGGGGGATTTGTTCCGCGCGGCCACGATGCCGGTGATGGGCGAGCGGATCGTCGCCTCGTTGAGCAAAGTGTACGTGTTCTGCAATTCGGCCGCGGCGGCGCGCACCCGGGCTTCCTGAACCCGCACCTCGGCCTTCTGTTCGCGGGTGTTCAGATCCAGGTACATGCGATAACGCGCGTCGTCATTTTGCGGAACGCTGAGTCCGGCCTGCCTTAAGTCTTTCTCACGGAAACCTACGCTCAGGATTTCCAGATCCCGCTTCGCGCCCAGGTAATCGGCCTCGCGGGAAATCAACGTAACCCGCGCGGTCTCGTACTCTTCGCGGCTGATGCCGCCGGCGTTGTACAAGGCCTCGCGCCCCTTGAACGAAGAGCGTTCTCGTTCGAGCAGGGCCTTGAGCTCCCGGGCCTGGGTCCGCTGGCGTTCGATCTGATTCCAGCGGCGCTCAATGTCCCGGCGCGCGTTTTCGTAACGTTCTTTGACGAGGGCGAGCTGCGCTTCTTCGCCGTCCAGGGCCGCCTTCTGTTGCGCGGCCTGAAGTTCCAGCGGCAAACGTTCGATCTGCACGAGCTTCTGGCCGACCCGCACGGTCTCGCCTTTCTGCGCATAGATCTCGTCGATGCGGCCGGAGGACTTCGACACCACGTCGATCTTTTCGAAGTATTCAATGACACCCGAGGCTTCGATGGCCGGAGTCATCTCCACGCCCTCGACTTCCACGGCCTTTACCTTAACAACGACGCCCTCGACGCTTTCTTCTTCGCCGCCGCCACCGCCTATATAATAGAAGGGAGCGAAGGCCGTGCGCGTAACCGCGGATTCCGGCGCCAGCCAGCGTGCGAGAAAAAATGCCAGCACGTAGAGGAGGATCACCGCCGCGACAATGAAGAGCGGGCGTTTGTTCAATTTCAAAAACCACATACGAACAACCGTGGCCTCCGAGCATAGCGGGGGCCGGGTGAGTCTTTGTCCTATTATCGGGGGGCCGCAAGGCGAAATCGAGGCGCGAGGCGAAAGTTTAGAAAATATAGGATGATGGGCGGATCGTCAATTCAGGGTAGGAGGAGATTGCGGCGGCCAACGTGTTCGTGTGAACTACCGAAGCGTTTTTGATTCATCGCCGGCATCATCCTGCGCACCATCATCCTGCGCGCCGCCCGTGCCGCGCTGCATGAAATCCGCCTGCTCGCCACGTTCGTCGTTTTCCCAGCGGCCGGCCCAGATCAAACCGCCGTGGTCGTCCAGCATCACACCGACGCCGTTTCGTTTGCCGTCCTTCCACTGACCAATGTAACGCTTGCCGTCGTCGTAGATGTAAATGCCAGCGCCCTCAACGACGATACCGTTTTCGTACGTGCCTTCGAGACGCGTGCCGTCCGTAAGTTCGACGGCACCGTCGCCGTGGGGCTCGCCCTCGTTCCAGCGACCGGTGTACTTCGTGCCGTCACTCCAGGTATACGAACCGAAGCCGTGCTTTACGTTATGATGAAACTCCCCGGAGTACTTGCCGCCGCCCGGATACACATAGACGCCGTAGCCGTGTTTTTCGCCCTGCACCCAGGCGCCCTCGTAACGGTCCCCGCGCGGATTGACGAACGTACCGAAACCGTGGCTCTCTCCGTCCTGAAACTGGCCGGAGTAACGCGTGCCGTTTTCGTAGACCAGAATGCCCGTGCCGTTCTCACAATCGCCCTGAATGCACTCGGACGGCATCTCGTAAATGAAACGATAGTACACGAAGAAAGCAGCGAAGAGTACGATCAGCACGGCGGCCAGGCTGCCGAGACCGATGGTAAGATATTTCAACCAGGGGCGTGAAGCGAACATGAGGACAATGGATTGCACAGGGAAACGTGATGGCAAGCGATGTTCTGCCCGGAACGACGCGGATTCGGTTGACGGGAATAAGCAGCCGTTGTCTGCTCCGCTCATGGAATGGAAACGCGGTGCTTGTATTCTGATCTCCGGCGGAGTAGCCGTGATTCTGGCTGTGACCGGCCTCTCCGCACAAACCGTCGGCGACTACGTCAAAACGAACCGGGACGACATCGTCAACGGAACTCCGATCAAAGAGCCCTACAAGGTCGAAGGCGAGACGGCGGACGAGATCCGGAAGAGCGAAAAGAAGAACTCGCCCCATCCGGACGGCCACATCGGCAACACCAAATGGAACTTCGTCGACAACGAGATGTTGGGAGCCGGCATCGTCGCCGAAAAGAAGTGCCATGACGGCAAACATACGGTCATCGTACACTACGAACCGTCCACGGTGGGTCTGCTGATCATCGTGCAGTTGCCGGAATGGACGAAGATCAAGGACAGCCCGGCGCGGCTCTGGTGGCCGCGGCACATCCTGGAACTGGAAGTCCACGAAGACGGCCACGTGCAGATCGCGAAAACGGGACACGAGTTCGCGCACAAAAATCACCTCGTGCTCCGCGGCATGGCGACGGCGGACACGCTGAAAGCCGCGCGACAACAGGCGGTGGAAGAGCTGCGCCGGCAGAAAGATGAGCTCCTGAACACGTATCTACAACGAACGAAGTCCTACCAGGCCGCGTACGACAAGGCCACCAGACACGGAAAAGCCGCCGCCTTTCAGAACGATCAAAAGGTAGCGGCGGAACTCGTGGAAAAAATGAAAACCGAGTTCAGTGAAACACTGAAAACCTCCGCTGCCGCCGCGGCGAAGACCCGCAAACGCTTTGCCGGCCTTCGAGAAGGCAACTGCGAACTGGAACACTCAAAAGAAGACCTCAATCCCGATACCGCCGAAGAAGAAATGCGCGAGAGCAAAGAGCAACCGCGCGAAGATGAATCGACACCGTTAGAAGGACAACGAGAGTCGAAATTCAAGCGGGGTCGCTGAGGACACCCGCGCCTCAATAACCGAAAAAGAACGTGAGATAACACATGCACATGAGGCCGAAGTACGGCAGGATCGCCGTTAAGAAGGCCCGGCCCGCGTTCTGCGCATACCGCGCCCGGTAGCCCTGATACGCCGCGATGTTTTCCCAGCATAACGCCGAGACACTGAGCACCGCCGCGGCCATCCCGCGCACGATCTGCGCCGTACTGATTTGATCCGCCGGACCGGGGACGAGCGGGTAATACAACAACGACACCTGGACCAGGAAACCGGACAACACCAGGGGCAGCACGCTCAACGCCGAGAGCGCGACAACGAGCGGCCAGGCTACGCCCTCTTCTCCAAACACGCGCAACAACAGATAACGCACGCTACCGAATCCGAAAATCCACAGAAGCCAGTAGAGCGGATACCAGAGATACGCCGTCGGCGCCTGGTTGCGAAACGCGAGCGTTACGCCGGGATCCATGTTCGCGCGACGCAACACCGCCTCGCTGAGTTCGCGCAGCATGGCCTGGTTCCACCAGGCGGAGAAAAAGAGAATCAACGCGCTGCCCGCGAGCACGACGGTCGTGACGATCACGGCGACACGCAAAACTTCGGCCGGTTCACTTTCGCGCTGAAAAAACCCCGGCAAAAAGACGGCGCGCAGGATTTGCTGGATCGACACGTCCTGGTTCATCATGCCGGACCCGATTGTTAGTTACGTGAGCCGCGACGCCGGGGCTGCGGGAGGTCCGCATCGCATGCTTCGAAGAGCGCGCGGTGCGCATACACGGCGACGGAAGTGGCCGGCAGAACGCCGACGACCAGGAGCAACAGGCCGACGATCAACAGCAACGCCGTGAGCAACAGCACGGCCAGGATCGGCCAGAAACGACCGGCACTCGCGCGCCAGGAATTTTGCATGGCGTCGAAGGGATCCTGCTTCCGCGCAATCACGTACCAGGGCGACAACGCCAATCGTACGAGCACGTAAAACGCCGCGGGCAGTGCCAGGACAAAGCAGATTGCTCCGATGATCGTCCGCGGGAACGCGGACATCATACCCAGGCCGGGCAGTGCGAACAGGAAGAGGATCACCCCGAACGCGATTTGCAGTACGAGGTACGCGCCCAGACGTCGCCGGCCGCGAAAGCACAGGCCGGGCCTGCGCTCGTCGCCGTCCGCGAGATGGTAATGCAGGAGGCCGAGCTGCCAGTAGGCGTTGACGACGAACACCAACAGACTCATCAACAGTGCGTAGAACAGCCCATCCCCAAAATTCGCGATGCCGCGTAAGATGATGTTGCTGATCATTAAGCAGACGAAGTAGATCAACACCGCGACGGCCGACAGGATCGGCGTGTTGCGGTAGTATGTGTATGCGTTGCGGAAGACTGTGGTGATCATGGGGCTGTGGGAACGGGAACGTCGGATTCGATGTTCCGTCGTGTTCCGTCACTGTCTACCATTATACCGTCGTGGGGTTCGCCGTTCTGAAACGTACCTTCGAAGCGGCGGCCGTCACTGTAGTACAGCGTGCCGGAACCGTGCGGTACCATTTCGGAAAATTCGCCGTGATAGTGGTTCGCCGGCACCGACAACGGCGCAGGCGATCGCATGACACCGTAGAGGAGCTCGCCGTCCAGCCACTCGCCGAGAGCGATCTTACCCGTCGGCCAGATCGCCATCCCGTGTCCGTGCGCTTTGCCGTAGCGAAAGCCGCCGTGGTAATGATAACCATCCGGCCGATCTTCCGTGAGCAATCCGACATAGCCCGTGCCGTCGAAGGTGTCCCGCTGAAAGTGACCGATGTAAAAACGATCCGCCGCGCGCTGGTACCCCAGGCCGGCGCGCTCGCCCTGGTTCCACTGCCCCGCATACAACGACGCGCCCGCATCGTAACGCAGGACCCCGAAGCCGTGATACTCATCGCGGCCGAAGTGTCCGGAGTACACGCGGCCTTCGGCATCGCGCAGGTAACCGTAGCCGTGTTTGTCACCGTCGTCGAACGATCCTTCGTAACGATCGCCGTGCGCGGTAACTTTCGTTCCGAAGCCGTAGGGCATTCCGTTCTCGAACGTGCCGGCGTAGAGTGATCCGTCCTCGTAGAGATATTCACCGATGCCGTCGATGCAGTTGCCGGTGGTGCACGTTCCGCCCGGTTGCGGGGTGCAGCCGGCGTTTGTCAGCAGGGCGGTCAGGATGGCGTACGCGGCGGCAAGATGGAGTGATGGGCGGTGGTGGGTCATGGACGATGCATGATTCCAGGTGGTTCGCCAGCGGATCAATCACGAATCGTGGGGGCTTGCGAATGTTACGGCGAAGGCGGGGCGGAAGTCATGGGGAGGCGGAGACGGGAACGCCGGATTCGATTTTCATTTGCTCGCCGCCGCTGTCCACGATGATGCCGTCGTGTTGCTCGCCGTTTTGAAACGTACCTTCGAAACGACGACCGTCGGCGTAGTAGAGGGTACCGGGGCCGGAGAAGACGTCGTCCGCAAAGGAACCCTCGTAGCGCAGGAAGTCCGGGTCGTCGCCGCGGTAGTGCATAACGCCCTGGCCTTCGAACTTACCGTACACGAACTCGCCGACGTAGCGTCGACCGTCCGCGAATAGATACGTGCCCTTGCCGTGAAACTTGCCTTCTACGATGGGCCCGATGTACTTTTCGCCGATCAAACCTTCGAGGCGCTGGTACGAGTGCACGCCGTACACGCGCTCACCTTCTTTGAACTCGCCCATAAACGTATCCCCTTCCGGCCAGAGTAAGACGCCTTTGCCGTGGAACTTGCCGTTCTTGAATTCGCCGAAGTACTTGTATTGAAACTCTTTACCGGTGCTTTCCACGACACGCTCCGCGTATCCGTAACCGTTGAGATCGTCGTCGATGTGTTCGGCGATGTACGTGCGGCCGTCGGGTATCGTCAGCACGCCAAGGCCGATGCGATCGTCCTCTTTCCACTCGCCGGTGTACTGTTGCCCTTTGAACTGCCCGCCGGTGTAGGTGTACGTGCCGTGACCGTCGTAGTGACCGTTGTCGAAGTTGCCGGTGTAGCGGCCGTTTTCAATTTCGTACGTCCCCTGGCCGTGGCGGCGGTCGTAGAGCCACTGACCTTTGTAGTAGGCGCCGTCTTTATAGCGCATCTCGCCGAAGCCGCTGCGCTCGCCGTTCAGGAACTGCCCTGTGTAGGTGCCCGTGAGGAGTTTCATCGTGCCGGTGCCGTTCGTGCACTTTCCGGACGTGCAGACGCCGGGGGTGAGTTCGGGGGCGGGCGTGCAGGTGAGGAGGGTGAGGGTGAGTGCTATGAATGATGGAACAAGGGATTGGCTCATAGTTCGATGACTTCTTCGATAATGGAGGTGTCGAGGCGGGAGGAGTCGATGAGGTAGAAATTCGTCCCCACCGATTCCTGGTCGTTGTTCATGGCGAAGCCGATGACAATCGAGTGCCCGTGCTCGAATTCTAATTGTACGCCCCCCCAGCGATCCGGGCGGCCAGTGTATTTCTTGATTCGCTGAGTTCGCAGCAATCTTCCATACAGGACTCTCTTCCCGACGCACCTCTGGACCACGTCATTCGAAAGATCTGGATGCTCCCGTGTGTCTATGCAAAGATAGTTACCGCGGTCATTACGGAAATCACTTACAAAAGACTGACCCGCGTCGTGTACAAAGACATCGCCAAATTCACATCCATACGCAAAAGCAAGACCGGAATCATCCGATGCCGTGAGTATAATAATCCCCCCACTTTCGGCAATCAGACTACTGACATCAAGACTCTGCCCGTAGAGACTTTGCTTGATGTCACGACTATACTCTATGAGTTCCTCAATAGTCAGATGGCCGCATGCCACAAAAGGCGCCACACGCACAACGCTTGTCACGACCTTCCCCTTAAATTCACGAATCAAATCAGAGGCACTCGCCGCGTCCCTCCAGTGGGGGCTGGCCAGAGTGCGATATCTTCGGCTCACGATCATTGGCTATCCTTCAGCGTGATCCCCTGTGCCTCTGCCGCAGCGAGCACCTGCCTGATCATTGAATTTAGCTCTTCTAAGGACTTCTCCTTTCCCCCAGGTGTTTTAACCAATCCGTCGATATCATCAAGGTAAAAGTCGCCAGTCTTATAGTCAACGATACCTTCAAGATCTTCAAGACCACCATGCTTCTCAATGAATAGCTTCAAGTCATCTAGTTGGTTCTTGAGGTTTTGCAGTTGCGTTTCTTTCATCTTGGTTAACAGCGTATGATAAAACGTTCCCGCGCTTTCATCGAAGAAGCCCGCATCGCCGATGGCATCGGTGGATACCGCATTGGGAACCTTCTTTTTCAGAAACGCGATACAGTCTCCTGTCGCCCCCGCATCGCCCTGACACGGAATTCGCATCGGCGCAACATCAGTCCATACAACCTTGAATCGCAGGTTTTTCATAAGAGGGTTCTTATTCTGTGCGTTCCGAGCTCTCCTGACCACAAATTGATCCGCGATTTGCTTCTGCACTTTGGCCATGGTCAAGGCCGATTCATTTGTAACCATAGCGAGAATAACATTGGGATGACCTTTCACATCGAAAATCACCTTATCTTTTCCTCCGACCTGCTTCCCTTTTGAATTCGTGATCTTAACCAGCTTGTTCGGGTTCTTCCGCAGATCCTTCGGAAGGATACGTTGAAAAAGCGGAGCTCGATTTTTCGGAGCAATATTATCCAGAGGACTGTAGCAGTTATGAACAAGAATCTTCTGCTTACCGGCGAAGAAGTTATGATGTTCCTCAACATCGATATCGTAACGCAGCGCGGGCTCGGCCAGAGGCTCTTCCCGAATCGCCCGGACAGGGATATCGCTGCCGTCCGCCGAACGCAGTTGCATACCGACCCGAAGATTCTCTACGCGAATCCACGTTTCGTTCTCCGGAACCCAGAAGCGGTGATTTCCAGTCACGACCAGAGTTTCATCACCAACTGTCAGATGGAACCAGTGTAAGGTTTCTAGTTCATAAGCCTGAACAACCGATCGAGAGTATTGGCGACTCCGGAACGGATCGAAAGCAACCACCGCCTCACCGGCTTCAATGGCTTCAATGGTCCTAAAACCGTCCGGCGTTAAGACTACCGTTCCCGCTGCAAAACAACTCCTGGTCGGGCAAGGATCGTAACCGTTCCCATCCTCATCCTGCGCCTTACGCTTCGCCTTCTCATTGGCAATGGCTTTCTCCTGCTCCGCCTTACTGTACTCGCCCGGTTTTTTCCGCGGCGCCTCAATCTCACCACGCTTCAACGCCTTTTTGGCCTTTGTAACTTTGTCGGCCCCGATCCGAAAGAGCGCCTTGAACGGCCGCGCAAACATACTGGCCACACCGGTACCGATCGTCAGTGCGGCCGCAAGGTTCTCGCCGGCGTATATTTGCTTCGTCGCTTCAAAGAAAGTCTGCACATCGCCGACGACCGGAATCACGCCGAGAGCCAGGTTATCAATGAACGCGATGCCGGGATCCGAAACCGCGAACTCATTGATCGCGTCCATGCCGCCGCCCTTCAGCGCCTCGCCGATAGCCGCGAGCGCGCCTTCCAGCGAAGCCACGGTTTCCCGCGAGTACTCACTCGCCAGGTTCTGCGCATTTTCCAGGCCTTTGCGTAAATCGTGGAGCAGGTCGCGATCAATAGCCTTCGTACCCAGCGGCTCTCGCAGATAAGCCTGGAAATCGTCGGTCTCTTTCCAGCGATCAATGAGGTCTTCCGAAGTCCGCGCGTTTTCCGGTTGCATTCCGTAACAAACGGAACGACTCGCGGTGCAGTAACGCACGCGATCCCGGCGCGGACCGCGGAGGTCCGCTTTATACTCTTCGCGCTTGAGGCCCAGCGCCGCAGCGGCGCGATCCCGATACTCTTCGATCGCCGCGAGGTCGTCGGTATCGACCTCGGTCTGCATGATCGTCTCTTCTTCTTTCTTGATTCCCCAGTACTCGTTGAACTCCGCCTGTTCTTTCGCGTTCAACTGCTGCGCCCAGACACCCAGCTCTTTGCCGTCGGCGTCCCAAAATTTCGTATGCGGAACATCTACGAGTTGGGTGATGATCCGACCATTGCGTGAGGACTTGACCTTACGATATTCTTTGCGAAAAATCTGCTGTTTGACGACACCGTTGCTCTGGAACGTCAGCGTCTGACGCTGGCCGTCAACATAGCGTTCAAAGTACGTGGACTCCCCCAAAAGGCTGGACTTCTTCTTCCAGACGTTGCCCGCGGGATCGGTGTACGTGGACTGAATATTGATCTCGGCGGTTTGCATCCGCTTGAAAAGCTTCGGGGCGCCGCCGCCTTTGATGTAATAACCGTGGCGGACAATGTTGCCGTTCGCGTCCCAGATTTTCGCACCGGCATAGTCTCCATTGGAGTGCCAGATGTCCTGGCGCAGCAGTCCCTCGTCCGTATAGATCAGCCTGTGCCGACGGCCGTCATCAAAGGTGGCCGCGAAGTATACCTGGCCGGAAGCCCGGTCGGTATGGCGACGCCAATAAGCACCCTCTTCGCCCAGCGCGGGTTGCCTGGGGATTCCGCTCTTGACTCCGGCATTAATATCGCGCGTGAGGCTTTGTGAAAAGAGCTTAGCCGGCTTCGGTTTGGAAGATGCCGCCGGTGCAGCCGCGATGGGCTTCGGGCGATTCGCGTCGTCGTTGTTGTTATTCGGCGGCGGTGCATTCGCAATCGGCTCCGAGTCCTCGTCATCCGTCGCTACGGTGTTCGTGGAATCGTCAGTCGGCCGTTCGTCCTCGGGCGGCGGGACCTCCCCATTGCGGTCGCCCGTAATGCTCTCAATGATCGAAGCAATGTCGCCGCTGCTGCTTTCGCTATCGGAGTTATCTACGTCATCGTCAGATCCGAAGACGTCCGGGAACATCTCGCCGAGATCCGGAGCATTCGAGAAAGGATCGTCTCCAAAAGGATTCAGGTCTACGTAGTCGCCTGGATTATTGAGCAGATCCTCCGCAGCGGCGACCTGACTTTCAATATCGTCGAGGTTCGAAATCGTTTCGAACTGTTCCGTCAAATCATCCTGCAAACCCTGCGCGTATGGACTGGTAAGCCCGTCCTGCTCGTTGTATGCGAGTAGATCGTCTCCCGCCCCGCCCAACGCCGCGGTAAATCCGTTCTCACTATCATACCCAAAATCCAGATCACCGGCGGACCAATCGCCTCCGAAACTCAGTCCATCTTCGTCCTGGCTGAAGTCCATTCCGTACCCGGCACCGTCGACACTCCAGCCATCCGCGCTGTCGTATGAAAACGACCCGGTTACCCCGCCGACATCATAAGAGATATCACCGGTATTATAACCGAAGCCGTTTTCCGAATCGTAGGTAAGATTGCCGAGGCCTGAATCCAGAGACCCATACGCCTCCCCGGTCGTAAGATTGTACCCGGCCTCCCAGTCATCGCCGCCGGTGCCGATCGTTAATCCATCTTCACCGTAACCTAAGTCGAGGCCGTAACCCTCGCCGTCCATCTCCAGACCGGTGGCGGTGTTGTACGAAACATCCCCGGTAAAACCGCCGATGTCGTAGCTGATCGACGGCGTGGAGTAACTGAAGCCGTTGTCCGAGTCGTAGACTAAGTTCCCGTACTCCGAAGTTAGCGCCGCGCCGATGCCGTTCCCATCGGAGACGTTCAGGCCGAAGCCCATATCGTCGGTTCCGAAGCTGAGGTTGCCGGCCAGGTTCCCGTCCGCGCCCACGGCGAAACCCGCGTTCCAGGTATCGCCGGACAGGCCGGCGCCGTACGAGGTAATGCCCTCGCCTTCCTGAAAGTTCATGTTCAGCCCGAGCTGCGGACCGCCCTCGCCCAGCGGGATGCCGACGCCCACCGAACCGCCGTAGCCGTCTTCAAAAGAATAGCTGAGACCGACGTTCACACCGTACTGCGACGTGAACGCATTGAGCGCACCGGACGCCGAGCCGACGAACGCACCGGTCGTCCCGCCGTTCAGAGAACCCAGGTACGTTTGCTTCGCCGAATTGTAAGCCATCCAGATCGCCGTGCCGAGACCGGGGATGATGTTCCCCACGGAGTTCAACAAAATGCCCGCCGCCGTTTCACCGATGGTCATGGCCGTGTTTAAATCACTATGATATTGCTGATTGCGCCAGGCGTAGGTCAGCGCACCGCCGAGCATGTCCTCCGGCTGAAAGCGCGCGGCCTCACGACGATCCTGACGATACTGAGCCTTGGCAATCTCGGAGCTGACCCACATGCTGACGAGCTGCGTGACATCGTCCGAAAGATTAAACGTGTTCTGCACGTTATCCCAGAACACCGACTCGGCCCACGAACCCAGGGCCTCACCGACGTCGGCGCCGCCGAGTAAGGCCGAAAGAAACGTCGCCGGAACGCCGGTCATCTCTTCCAGTTGCGATGCGAATTGCCCGCGCACGTGACTTTCCAGCGCGCCGCCGAAGGCCGCGTGAAAGGACGCGCCGCCGAGCATGCCG
Organism: Leptonemataceae bacterium; assembly: GCA_965227295.1. Taxonomy (GTDB): domain Bacteria; phylum Spirochaetota; class Leptospiria; order Leptospirales; family Leptonemataceae; genus JANSYA01. The sequence goes on from OZ245742.1 coordinate 5,124,131, forward strand.
AGGATCGCGGACTTCATGAGTTTTTTCATGAGCGTCACGCGCGCGGCGGCATCTTGCGCGTTTTCGAAGTAGCGGTCCCAACCGCTCTGAGCGATGCGGTTCGCCTCGACGACGTTCTCCTGAACGCCGGCGAGCTGTTCCTTAAACTGCTGCTGATTTTCTTCTAAGCCGTCGTAGAATGATCCGACGACCTCGCCCGTATCCCAGACGTCGAACAGGTCCGGCGTGGACACAAGTTGCACGGCGGAGGGCGCGGCAATGACGACGGATTGATTGTAAGTGGCCGCCACGTAGTCGTTCACCGAAGAACCGTCGCCGCCGATCTGAATCAGCTCGCCGTTTGCAATCGCACGGTTCGCGACGATCTGACCGCCCTGATCTTCAATCGTGAACTGAAACCGTTTCGCGGCGTCCTTGCGGTCCTTCTTGTCCTGCAACGCCTCGATTTCTTCGCCGTGGACGTCTTCCAGGGCCTCGTTTGCGTCGACGAGCCCTTCGAGGTACTCGAGGCGCGCCTTATCCTCCGCCGAGAACGGGCGCAGGTCCTCCTCCGAATACGGATTCAGCACGGACGAGATCGCCTCAAACTGCTTTTGTCTAATATCTAATGCCTGAGAGTTTAGCGTATCCGCCACCGCGAAGTTCAGCGACCCCTGCAGCGACTGCTGAATGCCCTGTTCGAACTTCGCCAGGTTCTCCAGGTCCGGCCGGTTGCCCCGCCCGCGATTCAGAAACTCCGCCGAAAGCCGCGGCGCCGCCGCCGCGCTGGCCGCCGCAATGCCGTCCCGCTCTTTTTCGAAGGTCTTTGTGATCTGCGCCCAGTCGCCCTCGCCGGAACGATACTCTTCTTCCATGCGCGCGAGCCAGCGATTGCGGGACTGCACGAGATCGGCCTGGCCGCCCTGAAACGCCGCGGCGGCCGTCGCCCGCTGCACGTCGGCCTCGGCCTGCCATGCCGCGTAATCGGCCCTGTACGTCGCGACCTGGGATTCCCAGTTCTGAATGGCCGGCAACAACTCGTCGCGCCAGCGGGTGAGCATGCCGCTCAGGGCGTTGTTGTAATTGCTCCAGATGTCCCGGTTGTTCTCGGCGTTGGGATCGTGCCAGTCGTAATTGACGACGATTCGGAAATAGGATTCGGGAATATGGCGCGTCCAATTTCCGCCGCTGGTAGTTGTTATAGAGTTACCCGGTTTCTGAGTTGGATTCGACGTTTTAATGACTGAGTAATCAATATCCTGACTCCTGAGAAAAACGGATGTTCCTTCAGTAGAATATGCGCCTTGCGAATTCAGAATATCTTCGGCCGTTTTTCTTTTTTTTATACTACTTCCGTACGCGCCCGTATTGGACAAATTATAGTAAACCGTATGGGCCAGGGGATTAAGAGCTGTAGCCCCAAATATATCAACACCGTTTAGCGAGGAAATGTTTCGGAACTCACTGAATGCGGTCCGCAATGTAGATAAACTCCCATGATCATGGTAGTCCGAGACTGCTTGCACATGGCCCAGAGTCATAATAGAGGCAACAAAGGCATTTTGGTTGGTCGGGAGGGTTCGATCAGGGCAGCTTGCACTGGTGCAACCGTAGTAATCATTCGTTGGCAACCGCCAACCTGTGTCTATGATCTGATCATAGTTCACTGTCCCGTTAATCAACCCATTCCAGTACGTCGTCCGCGCCGCCGCCTCCGCCTGGCGCCGTTGCATGTAGTCCGTCATCTGGACGGCAATCGCCGACAGGGGCGCGTCGTTTGCTAAGTCCTGTTTAATTGAAGCTAAAAGATTCTGCAACTCGGTGCCGGCGGCGTTCAGTTGATTCATGTCCGTCGAGCAATTCGAGCCGTGCGGGCCGCCGCAGGTTTCCTGGTAGAAGAAGCCGTTGTTCTGCAAGAGCGATTCGAGATTCGCAACGGTGGACTGAATGCCGTCGCGCACGCGCTGTTCGTAGGCGTCGATCTGTTCCAGGCTGCTCTGGAATTCCGCGTCTTTCAGCGCGAGTTCGTTCAGCAGCGACGTGTACTCCTGCTGCAACGCACCGAGGGCGAGCTGATACTCCGCGAAACCGGACTGCATGCTCTGCTGAAATTCTTCGTCCCACGCCTCGCGGTCGCCTTCCATCTCGGCGCTTGTGCTGTTTGGATCGGTGGCCGTCGTGCGCCCGCTATCGATCGCGTCGTCGGAATCTTCCTGCGCCTCCTGCAACCGGCGATCCGAAAGATCGCTGAGAAACGCCAAACGCTCGCCTTCGATCTCCGCGTCGAGGGCCAGCTCCCAATCCGCAAAGGCCTCTTGCTTTTGTACGAGCAGTTCTTTGCGCAGATAGTCGCGATACTCCTGGGGCGAATTGAAATGATCGCTTTGCGTAATACTGGAGAGATGACCTTCGATCTCCGTATTGACCGCGGCTTCCCACTGCGCCGCCAGCGTGAACTTGCCCTGAGAGATGACGTACTCCCACGTCTGCGCCGACTGACTGTTCGTCGCGATGTTGAAAACAGGATCCAGGGTGCCCGCCGAGTGCGCCGGCGCATTCAGATTCGGCACGGGCGCCGGTTGCGCCAGAACCACGCCGGGGGCCACGGTCCAGACGATCATGGACGCGGCCAGAACGGCGGCCGTCCAGCGCGCGAAGAGATTGTATCGTTTTCGACGGTAAAGAATCATCCTGTCACCCGGAGCGCCGGTCAGGCTAAACTGTGGATACTAATGATACTTTACCACATTGCGGAAATTCCGCTGCGATGGCAAGGACCTCCTCGAAGGTGAGGATTAGAAAACGGTAAGCAGCGAAAGCAGGGTGGGCCGGTACAAGAAATTGCGGATTGGCTCAAACGGCAGCTTGAGCCAATCCGCATCTATAGGGAGGAAACAATCACGAGTGCAGACAACGGGGGGTGAATTCGGAGGGGGCGAAAATGCCCCCTCCGATGTGTTGTGCGTCACACACCCATTGACTTAGATGCTGAAGCTGTATCCTACGCTGAGCCACCACAGGGTCCGCGGCATTTTCTGACGCGGAGTGTAGCTGTAGGTGCGTCCCGACGTACCCATAGTGGTAGCGTTCAGGAAGTTACCGATCGCGCCATTCACTGCGGCGTTCAGCACACCGTTGTTCAGTGACGGATCCGCTACGAGACCGTCGCCGTAGGTTGATTCACCATCAATCCACGCGGGAACGGCTTCGCCGTAAGAGTCCTCACCGAGCAGTTGCTCGTGGAAGGCAATGTTCGGGCGAACAGCAAAGTTATACGCCAGGTAAAAACCATATGCGCTAATACCAATGCTACCCGTTACGTCCTGGACACCTTTGAGGTTTTCCCAGACGCCGTAGCCGACACCAACACCGTAGTCCAGAGAGATACCGTCTGCGATGTCGAAGCTGGAACCATAAGAAAGGTTATAGTACTGCTCCGAGCTGTCGGTCTCACTGTACATCGTCAGCGAAAGATCCGGGAGAAACGGCAGCGCATAGCTTACGAAGATTTCCGTAAGTGCGAAGCCGGATTTTGCCCGGGTGTTCGGCTGCATGTAGTTTACGATACCGAAACCCATGTAGCCGACCGTCGTGTCCGCTTCATAACCGATGGTCATGTCCACTTCGTCGAGGCGATCCAGACCGTTTTCTTCCCGATAGTAACCGGGGAAAGCGCCCAGATCGTCCAGCGGCGTCGTAAGCGACGGGAATGCAGCGTTCGTCCACACTTCCGTCGGCTCAATGGAATCGCCACTGGGACCGGTTTGGAGCAATCCATCCGTATCCTGGTCGCTGCGTCCTTCCATGGCGAACGAGCCCCAGATGTTGAAGTACAGACCCTCTACCGGCGTATTGAAGTTAATCGAGGGCTGAAACGCCCATGCGCCGGTGTGGGCTCCGTAGCTTTCACCCTTTTGCGAGGCTCGGTTCGTGAAGAAATCGGTTCCACGGAACACATAATTAGATACAAACGCCAGATCGACGTCAACGCTACCTTCCGGCAGTGCGTCATCATCCGCGGCGGGCGCAGGATCGATATCGTCCTGTGCAAATACCGGGAATGAGACCAGTGCCAGAAGTAAGCTAAATACTGTGACTTTTTTTATCATCAACTCACTTCCTCCGTTGTGCAGTTAACTGTGCTATGCACTAATCATACCAGGCCGTATGTCAAACGAATGCAGCCTGATTCTGCACAATTCATAGTCAGATTGACCGATTGTCAAAGCGAATGATGCAGTACGCTTAAATATTTTGCACTTTTTTTGTGTGAATTGCCCGGAATGCGGGCAGGCGTGGCGAACGCGAACTAATGAAACCTCTATTATGTCGCGGGACGGCCGGAGCTATTTTTTACGCATTTTCCGAAAAAAGGAGGCATTTTCACGAAAACGGGCCCTGTGCACCGCAAAACTGCCTGGCGCGGCGCATTACGTCGCATCTTTCCTGGACGACTGTTCATCAATTTTGTTGCAGCAAAGACCGATTTTACAGATACGCGGAATACAGCACCTTCGCTCTCCCGGACACAACCACATTATGGAACACATTGTAGATCACGACCGCGATCTCGAGATCGTCTACGAGACCGAGAAGATCAATTACCTGCTCAAGCGGCACCTGGCCAATCGCACCATGTACGTGAAAGGCTTCGATCCGCCCTATCCCGTTAAGGTTGCCGGTTTCAACGATCTCAACGTGCTCTCCGTGGACATGGGCGGGCACTGTGAACCGGACAAAGACGAAGAGATCGTGCTCTTTCGCATTCTCGGGCGTTACCTGCATCTGAGCTGCCTGGTTCTCGGGCCGACGGGCCAGGGCAATCTCTACACCCTCACCGTACAATCCGCCGGCATTGCGCGCACGGAACGCAAGAACCTGCGCATCCCCGTAAACAACGACGAATGTCACATTACGAACATTCGCACCAGCAAACATACGATCGACGCAACCTTGTTCAACGTGCCGACTTCCGTGAAGGTCGCCTTCTCCACGTTCGAACAGCAACTGCGCGCGCAGGAGGCCGGCGCCGAAATCAAGATCGACGTCTTCGGCAAACGCGGCACGATCCTCGACGAGGTCCGCAAGCACGGCAAGGCCCTGCTCATTTCGGATACCCAGGATGCGAACGCCTACGGCAACGAAGGCCGCGAGGACCACTACATCGACTACGCCGAATACCTGGACGACGAGCTGCGGGAAAAGATGATCGAGTACCAGCGGCAGAAGATCGTCTCCGAGGTGATCGTGCCGATCAATTACATCACCCACGACATGTCCTCGATTCCGCTGGGGTTCATCCAGCTGACCTCGCAGAAGGAACACTACGACGAAACGAAGGTCGCGCAACTCATGTCCATCGCGAACCAGCTCGTCAAACGCATTCGGGACTCGAACACCGTCGTCATTCAGGAGCGCCAGGAGGTCGTGAATCTTTCCCAGGGCGGCCTCAAGGTCCGCATCCAGCACGAGGAACTGAAAGATTATCTCATGCGCCAGCAGGGTTTCACGTTTGATCTCTACTTTAAGATGCAGGCGCCCATCACCCTGCACGCCATGATTCGCTCGGCCTACTTCGCCCCGTCCGGCGATCTGACATTGGGCCTGCAAATTTCCGGCACGGGCTCCGGCAAAGAGATGCTCAAACGTTTCGCCCACAACCTGGCGGGCATGGAAGCGAAGCTGCGGGACAACCTGGCGAAACGCCAGGCCGCGAACAAGGGCGGCGGGTCGTCGTAGATCTTACTTCACGAATCGACGAAGTCGCTTTTCGTAAACAGCGAGTGCAACGTCACCCCGTGCTGCGCCAGGTTTTCACGCCCGCCCTCCTCGCGATCCACGATGCAGATGCCGTGCTCTAACTTGAGGCCGGCAAACCTTAAGGCCTCCACCGCTTTCAGCGAGGCGCCGCCGGTGGTGACCACATCGTCGATGAGCAGGACCTCGCCGCCGGTGAAGGCGTCCAGCTCGCCCTCAATGCGCCGACCGGTGCCGTGTTGCTTCTGCTCTTTGCGCACGACGATGGGATAGACCGTCGTACCTTTTTCGCGATAGGCCAGGGACAGGGCAAAGGCGATGGGATCCGAACCCAGGGTCAAACCGCCGACGCCGGCGGGCGGGACGGCGGCGAAGGCGGAGATTCCGGGAATGAGCTCGTCACGCATGGCCGCGGCCATGCGCGCCAGATACTCCGGATGCATGGTAATTTTCTTGCAATTGAAGTAATGATGCGACGTTTTCCCGGAGGACAACGTAAACGGTTCTTCGCTATAGCGATAGATGCGATCTTTCGTGTCGGCGTAGAGTTGCTGCGTGATGGTGCCTGAAATCATGTCGTCGTTCCTGAAAAACTTGAGAGCTGCCTGGTCGTTGGAGGAGCCCGCGCCGCGTCCCGGCGCCGGAGCGCTGATCGGCCTCGCGGCCGTAAGCGGCGCGCTGGGCATGTTCGGCATGGCCCCGTTTCCGGAAATGCTGCGCCCCGTGGCCGCGGTGTTGCATTTGTGGCCGCTCTTTTACTTTGCCGAACGTCTCCGGGACTCCCTTCCTCGATTGCTCGTCGCGGGCCTGCTGTCTTCTTTTTTTTGCTCGCTGTTCGCCTTTCACTGGTTCACGTTCACAATCCGCAGCTTCGGCGATCTGCCGCTGCCCGCGGCCTTCGCGATCTTTCTCGTCATCGCCTTCTTCTTTCAACTGAAGTTCCCGATGTTCGTCGTACTCTTCGGCCTGGCCCGGCGCGACTTCGGCCGCCGCCGGCTGCGGCCGGCCTGGTTCGTAGCCGGCCTGCTCTGTGCCCTGGTCGATCTTTCCGTGCCGCAGCTCTTTCCCTGGTACTGGGGCAATCTATTGGCCGGCAGCAAGGCCTTCGCCCAGCTCGCCGAGTACGGCGGCGCGAGCGGCCTGTCGTTCCTGCTCGGCGCCGGTTCGTACTGGAGCTATCGCTGCGTCGAAGATTTGCGGCTCGGGCGCGCTCCTTTAAGTTTATCCGTTCGGACATTAGCGTTTCCCGTCGCCCTGCTCATCCTCTTCGTACTCGGCGAGGTTCGTTACTACGGTTATCAGGCTTATCAGAAAAACCTGCCCACCGTCACCGTGGCCGTGCTGCAACCGCTGGCTCCGCTGGAGCTCCAGCCCATCACCCCCCGACGCGAACGGGCGGCGCTCACTTTAATAGAAGAAATCATACCGGAACTTGCAAACCAGACGGCCGGCCATGCTCCGCGGCTTATCGTCCTGCCGGAATCCGGCGTGCCCTACTACACCACGAACGACTTTTATCTGAACCGCCGCCGGGACGTCTATCGACCGGAGTACCGGCGCATGGCGGAAGAGATTGCCGCGGAGCACAACGCGGCGCTCATTCTCAACGAAGTCAACTTTCGCGTCGGCGAGGCCGGTGACACGATCCGCGCGGAGGCCATGAACTCGGCGGCCCTGTTTCGACCGCGAGCGCAGGACGACGAGATCCGCGGCGAACGCGCGGCGGAGTATCACAAAAGACGCCTGCTGGCCTTCGGCGAGTACGTGCCCGGCGAGGCCTGGTGGCAGGCCCTGGGACTCACCCCGTTCCTGCCGTCGTTTTTGCAACGGTCGCGCTTTTACCCGGGGCCGGAAGCACATACTTTACAATACCGCGAAGCCGGCGAAACCGGCAGCGGCAAACTGTTACCGACAATATGTTACGAGATCATCTTTCCCGATTACGTGCGTCGTTTTGATCAGGCAACCCGCGACGCCGAGTTGCTCGTGAATCTAACCCAGGACGGTTGGTACGGGAATACCTTCGAAACCTATCAGCACCTGGAACTGGGACGCCTGCGGGCCATCGAACTGCGCCGGTCGCTCGTGCGCGCGAACAACAACGGCGTCAGTGTTTTCATCGACATGACCGGACAACCTATCGAACCCCGGCTCGGCCCGCGCCGAAGTTCGTTTGGGGAACGCGCCGTCATGGTGGCGCGGGTTCCGGTGCACGTCCCGGCGCCGACGCTGTATGCGCGCCTGGGTGATTGGTGGCTGGCGGGAGCGGTGGTGGTGTTGATTTTTCTTGTGTTAATCGGAATATTTCGATCGCGCAATTAATGTCGCCGTGAACGAAGTCAGGAACTGCTGAAATCTGATTTCCGAGGCCGGCTCTTCATAGTTACCGTCGCACCACTATCCCGAGAGCTTGTCAGCAAGCAGGTGGCATGCAGCGTGGCTTTTCCTGCGTGGATGACCGCATCTTTAAGTCCACTACGGTGCGTTACTTCCGTAAATAAATCGACGAAGCCATTCATCTGCTTTCCGCCGGTTACCGCTGCGCGTTGGCCGTAATCCTTTTTGCCGCGTCTCTTTCCCTGGTGCTTGCCCTGGTCCAGCCGGGTCGCCCAAAACTGACTGATTGCTCGACGTAAGGCTTCTTCCTCCCGCTCCATAAACAAAAACTTTCAGGCTGAGAGCTCGATAACGAGATAACACTGAGGAGCCGCATGCAAGGGGACGACGGTATGCTCGCCCTTGTTCTTGCGACGCGAGAGGCAAACATCGCCAACAACACAAATCAGACGGCCTCCGGGAACGAGCGCATTATAGCAGTTCGCCCAAACCCGGTCGAGCTGATCAAGGAAGTCATCCCGTATCCGACATAATGTCATGCTATCGATTTGTGTAGGGTATTCAACTCATTTCCGTAGATATCCCGCGTAATATGCCCGGCAGCACGCCGTAATCAGGTTCGCGCTCGCCATAACACATCAGATGACTTATCTTCCATTTACACCATTCCATGCCCCAAACACCCTCACGCCGTAGGCCGTCACCGCAAGGACTCGGCACCGCCCCCGTTTTCTTCGCCGCCATCGGCACCATCCTCGGCGCCATCATGTTTCTGCGCATGGGTTACTCGGTGGCCCACGTCGGTCTTCTGGGAACCTTCGGCATTTTAATTCTTGGCCATCTCGTTACGATTCCCACGGCCATGGCCATTGCCGAAATTGCGACGAACGAAAAAGTCGAAGGTGGCGGCGAGTACTACATCATCTCACGATCCTTCGGACTGTCCATCGGCGCGGCCATCGGCGTCGGCCTGTATGCGTCCCAGGCCATCAGTGTTGCGTTCTATCTCATTGCGTTTGCGCAGGTCTTCGAACCGGTCTTTGCCGTGCTGCGCGAGAGTACCGGACTGCCGATCCACGACCTGCGCTTTGTCAGCATTCCCTCGCTCATCATCCTGTCGCTGATCATGTTCACCCGCGGCGCGGACATGGGCACCACCATGCTCTACGGCATCGTCGGTATGCTCAGTGTCGCGATCGTTTTGTTTTTCCTGGGCAGCACGGAGTACGAAGCGGGCAATCAGTACTACCTGCAAACCGTGGAGGAGCCCGACGACTTCTTTCAGGTTTTCGCCGTCATCTTTCCCGCCTTTACCGGTATGACCATGGGCGTGGGGCTCTCCGGCGACCTGGCCCGGCCGCGACGTTCCATTCCCCTGGGAACCCTGGGCGCAACGCTCACCGGCCTGTTGGTCTACGGTTTCATCGCCTATAAGCTCGCCGTTTCTGCGGACCCGCAAACTCTCGATGCAAAGCAGTTAGTAATGAGCGACATCGCCCTCTGGGGGCCCGCCATCTTAATCGGACTCGGTTGCGCGGCGATGTCCTCGGCCCTGAGTTCGTTGATGGTGGCCCCGCGGACGCTCCAGGCCCTGGCGAAAGACCGTGTGCTGTTTACCGGCCGCGCCGGACGTTTCCTGCGTCGCACGAACTCCGACAGCGACGAGCCCCGGGGCGCGCTCCTGCCCACCGTGCTGATCGCCTTCGCCTTCGTCAGCCTGGGCGACGTTAACATCGTCGCAGGCATTATTACGATGTTCTTTATGGTGATCTACGGGACGCTGTGCATCATTTCGTTTTTGCATCACTTCGCCTCGGATCCTTCGTATCGTCCGGCCTTTCGATCGCGCTGGTACATCTCGCTGCTCGGCGCCGTGTGCTGCGTTTATTTCATGTTTCGCATCAACGCAGTCTACGCCGGCCTGTCCGTCGCGGCGATGGTGCTGATCTACATCCTGGTGCGCAAAGCGGAGGATGAACGCGGCCTCGCGGCGCTCTTTGAAGGCGCCCTGCAACAAACGGTCAACCTGTTGCAGATTCGCATTCAAAAGGCCGGCCGGCGGCGCCGAAGTCGGTGGCGCCCGGCTGTGATCTGTCTGTCTTCGCGCAGCTTTCAGAGCTACGACGCCCTCGATCTCTTGCGCTGGACGGCTCATCGCCACGGCTTCGCGACCTACATTCATTTGATTCAGGGTTATCTTTCGAAGGCCAACGCGCGCAAAGCGGACCAGTCCACCGAACGCCTGGTGGATATGGGCAATCAGAGCCGCAGCAACGTGTACTTCACTTCGATGGTCAGCCCTTCGTATACGTCGGCCCTCGCCCAGGTCCTGCAAATCCCGGGCATCTCCGGGCGACCGAACAACACGATCCTCTTCGATTTTGACCGCGAAGACGCCGGGGAACTACCGGTCCTGGCCGAGAACTTTAATTTGATCAAAACGCGCGGCTTCGACGTTTTGATGTTAGGTTGCACGCAGCGAAAGTTTGGATACCGTCGCGAAATAGACGTGTGGATCACGGACAAAGACGATCACAACGTGGAGCTCATGATCCTGCTCGCCTACGTTATTCTCGGCCACCCGGAATGGATGCGCGGTCGCATTCACATCAAAACGATCTGCCAGGCCAGCGAACAGCAGAGCCGACGCGAACAACTGGAAAACATGATCGAATCCGGGCGCCTGCCGATCTCGCCGCGCCACCTTAACGTCATTGAAAAAAAGAAAGGCGTCCCGCTCCAGGACATCATCAACGCCCACTCGGCCAGGGCGGATCTGACGATCCTCGGCTTTCGCGGCGCGCGCTTTCTGCACGAGGACAACTTCGAGTACTTCCGCGGTTATCCCGACGTCGGCAACATGCTCTTCGTGAATACGATGCAACGCAAGGCCCTGGGCTGAGCGGCGCGTCGCCGGACAACGACGCGTCGTTCATTGAAAATTCCGCGCTTGACCGCGCTACCGACGCCGCGCATTTTTTGCAATCCCCATGGCTGCATCGCGCGATCTTCCCGACTACGAACGTTTCGAGTTTTATTATAACGACACCGCGTATCCCGTCTATCGCGGCGGCGACGGCCCCGCGGTGATCGTCATCCACGAACTGCCGGGCTTGATGCCGGAGACCGTAGCGCTGGCGGAGCGTCTACGCGCGGCGGGTTACGCTGTCTACCTGCCGCTCTTCTTCGGCCGGCCCGGCAAGTCGTTCTCCGGTCCGTCGACCGCCGCTTACACTCTGCGACTGTGCATCAGCCGGGAGTTCTACATGCTGAAACGCCGGCGCACGAGTCCGGTGGTGGACTGGTTGCGTGCGCTATGCCGCCACGCCCACGATGCCTGCGGCGGACGCGGCGTGGGGGCCATCGGTATGTGTCTCAGCGGCGGCTTCGTTATTCCCATGATGCTGGAGCCGGCCCTGCTTGCCCCGGTGGTTTCCCAGCCGTCGTTGCCTGGCTGTGTCCTTCCGGGAGATCGGCTGTCGTGCGCACGGTCGTTGGATTGTTCGCCGGAAGATTTGCTGCATGTCAAAGAACGATTGCGCCAGGAAGATCTTACAATCCTGGGCTTTAAGTTCTCCCATGATCGCCTCTCTCCGAACGAACGCTTCGACCGCCTGCGCGACGAGTTCGGCGAGGCCTTCGTTCCCATGGTCATCGACTCCGGGCCGGACAACGAACACGGCTATCCGGAATCCCACCACGCCGTGCTGACGGTCCACTACGACGACAGCCCCGGCACACCCACACGAGACGCCATGGATCGCGTGTTAGAGTTTTTTCAGAAGCGATTAGTGCTTAAGGATTAGCAATCCAGCCTGCCATTAGCGAGCATCCGCCCCGGGTCTTTGCGGGGTCGCGCGGGCTAACACAATTCTCACGGCCGCCGTTAAGTTATTCTGTAAGATTATTAAGCGGCAAGTCGTCGAATGCAATTGCCGTGTTTCGACGGCGCCCCGCAATGATCGATCAAAAGATTATCAATAAGTATCTCGATTTCAGAGACGACTACGGAAGGGCCTGGCATGAGCAGCCGCCCGGTGAAGCGGAGTACTGCAATCGGCCGGCGGAGGTGGCACAAAAAACGCGACAATTGCTTGAAGACATGCTGAAAGACATCGCGAAGGCCCCGGCCGAATGGCCGGAAGAGCTGGTCAGTCAGATCGAGAAGAATACGGATGCGTACAAGGCTGCGATCAACTTCTATGATGTAGGCATTGCAATTATTGATCATGCCCTAAAAAAAGAGAGTCGTCACGAGTATTTTAAGCGTAGTATCCGGTACAAACTGAAAGCGGATCACGGATACTACGTCCTGCACGGCGGGTTGCGCTTTTTTTCGCGACAAATATTCACACGACGAACCCCGACCCTGGCGCCGCAAGATCGGTGACGAACTCAAAGCCCTCTGCATCCTGCCCGGGATCATTCGCGATTTCTGGTTGCGCGGTTTTTTCAAATGCTTGCGGTGGCTCCAGCAACTCTGGTTTCGTATCTATTTTTTACGCGGCACTCTGGAAATTCCACGTCGGCGCGAAAAGCGGGCGCCAGCACGGAAATCGCCTCCGGCTATCAGGGGGCGACGCCCATCAGCGCCGACTACTTCCAGCGACTTTCATCGTTACGGAACATGGTTAAGCCTTCTTCGGCCCAATTTACGTCCTACACGGAAGCTGATCGCACGCGCCGCATCAAAGAGTTTCAGGCCAACCTGGAAAACGCCCTGACGTATCTCTTTTCAATTTACATCTTCGCCGGCACTTTCACGTTTGCGCTGTTTCAGCTCGGCAAGAGTCAATCAGAACTCTTCACGCGTTCCCTGCGTAAGAGCACCTTTGTGCCTTTCGGTTTCGCGTTCTTTATCCTCACCATGACAACGCTTGCGATCATGTGGGCGAGGATCCCTCCGGACGAATTCCTCGTTTCGCAAATTCTCTACGGCATTCTGGTGACAATCGGCACGGCAATAGTTGCTTTGCTCTGGTTGGTGAAAGCAGTGCGCTTTTTCGGCCTCGGGTTACTACTCCGGGAAACAAACCGAGAAATCAGGAGCCATCTGAGCAGATTAAGTTACGTTCAGGGAACTCTGAGTGCCATCTATCCGTACGCCCGCCCGAATACCTACGGCGCATTGAGACAACTATATCTACATCCTAACGCGGATTTCTTTCATCATGATGCACGAACTTCGCGAGCAAAAAGCAACCCGCATTCATTCCAGCAATACGGCCGTTGAACCAGCGCTGTATACGAACTCCTATCGACTGTTGTTGCATACATTGAGCTACGGGCTCCCCCGCAAATTGGATATGATTCCGGGAATCGTCGGCCACATCCTTGAGGATGTGCGCAAACCGGAAACAAACGGTGACCGGCGCCGACGTCTGTGCATAGCGATCAGTGAAGAACTGCATAATCCGAACGTTCCGCTTGAGCAGGCCCCCGCGTATCACACGCTTTTGAAAATCATTGCGTGGATACTCGCAGAAGAATTCCCGGGCGACACGAAGCTTCGCGCCCTCGTCGGCGATCTACCGAACCGCCAGGACATCCACTGCGCTGTGCTTCTCGAAAAGCTGCGCGACATCGCACTCATCGCCCCTCACCTCGAACGCATCGAACCGCCGAAGGAAGCGAAAAAATCATCGCAACCACGCTGCTGGTTTTCATGTTAAGACAATATGCAGCCTACAGTTCGCGTCTCACCAGCCACCCTGCTCCCGATCATCCTCACCACGTTCGCCGCCTTCCCCGCCTGCACGCCCACGCACGTCCTCCCCGGCGAAACACATCTCCGCAACATCCGCCAGCTCACCCACGGCGGACAGAACGCCGAGGCCTATCTTTCCTTCGACGAACGCCGGCTCGTCTACCAGGCGCAGCGCGGCGACATGCAGTGCGATCAAATCTACGTCATGGACCTGGACGGCAAGAACCGGCAGCGCGTGTCTTCCGGCGAAGGTGCCACGACCTGCGCGTACTTTTTACCGGCGCCGCAAGCAGACGGCGCAAAACAACGTGTGGTCTACGCGTCGACGCACCTGGCCGGTCAAGATTGCCCGCCGCCCCCGGATCGTTCGCAGGGCTACGTGTGGCAATTGTACGATAGCTACGATATTTTCTCGGCGAACGCCGACGGCAGCGGGGATGTGCGGCGACTCACCGACGCGCCCGGTTACGACGCCGAAGCCACGCTGTCACCGCGCGGGGACCGCATCGTCTTCACGTCCACGCGCGACGGCGATCCGGAACTCTACACCATGAACCTGGACGGCAGCGATCAGCGCAGACTTACGTTCAGCAGAGGTTACGACGGCGGCGCTTTCTTCTCCGCGGACGGCAGTGAGATCGTCTGGCGCGCGTCGCGGCCGAACGGCCCGCAGGAAGAAGCGGCGTATCGTGAGTTGATCGAAAAAGACTACGTGCGTCCGACGGCGCTGGAGGTCTTCGTCATGAACGCCGACGGCACGAACATCCGCCAGGTCACGGACTTCGGCAAGGCCTCGTTCGCGCCGTTCTTTCATCCGGACGCCGAGCGCATCATCTTCTCTTCGAACTTAAAGAGCGAGTCGGGCCGCGACTTTGATCTATTCATGATTCGTAAAAACGGCAGCGACCTGGAACAGATCACCCACAACCCCACGTTCGACGGATTCCCCATGTTCACGCGCGACGGCCGAACGCTGGTATTCGCATCGAATCGTTCGAATGCGGAGCGCGGCGAGACGAACATCTTCGTGGCGGACTGGGTCGATTGAGCATCACTCAATCGTATCGAGATAACGCCCGCGTTCCAGTTCCGGGGTAATGCGATTGTCCGCCGACGCGCTGCCTTCGTACGTCGCGCGCAGGCCGAAGTAGAAGAACCGCGGCCGGATGGGGTTGATCTCCGGATCGTACTCGTCGAGCATGTTGTCGACGCCGGCAAAAAGTTCGTAGTTCTCCATCACGCGCTTGAAGACGCGCACCCCGAGCAGATGATACGGATTGCGGTAGTCGAAGCCCTGCTGCGGAAAGTCCGGGTTAAGTTCCACCAGACCAAAGCTACGGTCCTGGGCGATCGCACGCAACGGCGCCTCGAAATCCTGATCGAACGTAAACGTGGAACGATCGAACGTAAACACGGCCTCTTCGGTGTAATAGTACGCCTGCGGACCGTAGACGGAACCGTTGATCGAAAAACCGAGGCCCCAGGGCAGATACTCGTATTGCAGGCGATACGTGCCGCGGTGTTCGGCCCGCCCTTCGAGCGGAATCTTCTGCTCACGATCCCAGGTCTGCGTAAACGTATAGCCCACACCGAAGCGCAGCGCCCGGGAAATGCGAAAGTCCGCGAAGAGTTCTCCGCCGCGGGTGTAGGCCTTGCTGATGTTGACGGTTTGATAGCGCTGCAGACCCGACGTGGTGCGACCGGACACGGCCTGAAAGTCGATGAGGTTCGTGATCGTATTATAAAAACCGTTCACGGATAAGTAGAGCCAATCGATGGGCTCGAACTCGATGCCGCCGTTGTAGCTGATGGAACGTTCCGGGTCCAGGTCCTCATTGCCGACGACCTCGTAACCGACGCCGGGATTCTGAAACGTAATGTACAGATCCTTAAACGCCGGCGCGCGGTAGCCGACACCGACGCTGCCGCGCAAACGCAGATTTTCGAAGGGATCGAGGCGCGTGGCGAACTTCGGCGTGGTCTGCGCGCCGAACTGCGAGTCCTCGTCGTGGCGGACCCCGGGCACAATCACCCAGTTCGGATCGCCGATCACTTCCCACTCATCCTGCAAGAAGACGCCCACCCGCGTGCGATTTACGTACTCATCCTCGACGCGCGGCGAGATCAGTTCATCGAAGCCGACGTCCACGCCGGTACTGATGAAATGGTCTTCGAACACACGATAGTCGAACTGCACGCGCCCTTCCTGGGTGCGATCGTCCTGGGTCTCGAAGGTATCGAGCTCGTCGGAGTCGCGCTGGTCCCGGTCGAGACGATCGAAGAAACGGTTCTGCGAGTACGAAAACGAAAGTCGGCCGTCGTTCGCGAGATACAACACGGGATTGAGCACGCCCATGAAATCATGCGTCTCGCTGCGACGATCAATGACGGCGCGCGGCGGACTGAAGTCCGTGCGCTCCTGATCCAGATAACGGTAGTTCACGAAACTGTTCACGAGAAAGTTTTCGGTCAACACGAACGTCGAGCGGTTGCCGACGCCGAGATCGCGAAAGGCCGTACCGGTGCTGCCCTGGATCGACGGCGGCAGATCGTTTTCGTCGAGGAACTCGAACGTCTCGTAAGCCTCGCGCACCTGGCGTTCCCGCGTATCGACGGGAGCCAGGTCGTAGCCGTCACTGCGCGTCCAGCCGGCGACGAACGTAGAACTTAAAAAATCATTCGAAAGACCGACGACTCCGCTGGTACTGAGTTCGTGACCGCTGCCGAAGTTCTTTTCGCGACCGGAGCCGTAGCTTGTTTCGAACTCCGCGCGGATCGGCGCGTCGGACTTACGCGTGATGATGTTGATGACCCCGCCGAGGGCATCCGCTCCGTAAAGTGCCGATGAAGCGCCCTTAACGATTTCAATGCGTTCGATCTCCTCGGCCTTAAAACGCGTAAGATCGATGGCGCCGTCCACGCGACCGGTGACCCGCTGGCCGTTGACGAGGATCAAGACGTACTCGGGATCCAGGCCCTGCAAACGTACGAAGCGACCGCGCAGACCCTCACGCACTTCCACGCCGGGATGATTCTCCAGGGCGTCGGCGGCGTTGCGCGCCCCGCTCTGCACAATGTCCTCGCGCCGAATGACCTCGGTGGCGGTGACGCTGTCCTGGAGCAGCTTCGCCCGGCGTTCGCCGGTGACGACGATCTCGGTTTCCAGGACCTCGTCGTCGCCCTGGGCCATAAGCCCGGTGCAGACGAAGAACAAGGCAACGGCGGCTAAGATTCGATAATGTAACATTAGTTGAGCGGGATCTCCGCCCAGCGGAGAGAAGGATAGCCGGACGTGCCGGCGGAACTGTAGTAGTCGAGCATCTGGATCTTGTAGTACGTGCTGCCGTCGGAGTTGCGGATGATCAGCACGTCGTCTTTGGCCGTAAGCACGTGCGTCGTGGTGTTGTAGTTGAACCATTCCTGCAACACGGCGCTGCCGCTGTAGGTGACGTCGCTCGCGCCCCCGGCCCCGCCGGTCGTGGCGGTGAGGTTCTGGTCGACGGCGAACTGCGGGCACACCCCGCTCGTGGTGCTGCTGAACTGATTCACGCTGAACACGCTGCTGAAGTTCGTGCTGCCGGTGCTGCAGGCTCCGCCGCCACCGCTGCCGCTCGTCCCGCTGTTGGTTCCAAGACGAAACCGTTGAAACGACATGTCCCAGGCTCCGATCTGCGCCACGGTCCCGCCGTTGAAGAGATCGCAGTAGATCGTATTGCTGTTCGACGTCGCGTTCACCGTCGCCGTATAGATGGAGCCGCTGAGGCTGGTCGAGCAGGCGCCGGAGAGGGCCAGCGCGGACGGGTTCGTCGAGGCCTGGGGCGTGAGCAGCGTCACCAGGTCCTCCAGGTCGTCGTTGCCGCCCTGCTCGTAGCGACAGCCCGCCGCCGTAGTTGCGACGAGCAGGAGAATGATGAAAAAAGAGCGATGTATCATGGCGTGCACGCGGTCCGAAACCGGGTCTAAACTGGACTGCAAATGAGAAGCAATATCAATTGAACCAGGAATGGCCAACCCGCAAATCTGACAACGGAAAATTCTCCCGGGCAGGCAGTATGTCATGGATATGTGTTTTGAGATTGACTCTCATAATCACTCTCCGGAGGCTGTCCAAACTCTCAAATTCAGGATTGCTTGCATGAAATTTAAGAAACCCATGACCCTGACCGCGGCCCTGCTGTTCGGTCTTTCCCTGGCCGCCTGCCAGCAGAGCAGCGGAGACGACGATGATCTCCTCGGGATCTCGCTCCTGGCCGGCGTCGCCGCCGCCTCCAACGTTCCTCAGCTCGAAGGCTTCTGCCACTTTTCGTTCGGCTCACGCACGGTGTACAACGTGCCCATCACGACGATGGATTCCGCAAAAACGGAGTCGTTGACTTTCACGTCATCCACCACGCGGCGCTGGAGTGCCGTGTACGTCCCGGGCGCCGCGGACGGAACGGTTGTCACGTTCGACTTCAACCCGGCCTATCGCCCGCCGTTCGGATACAACGAGGACATCTCCCTCGTCCACGTCACCGGCGGTTGTCCGCTGGAATCCTCCACGTCGGACTACAACGTTAACTCGAGCTCCACCGCGCCGCAGACGCCGGTGAACTATTCGTTCGGCAGCAACACGTTTACGTTTAACTCTTCCGCCCAGGGGAAAAACTTTTTCATCATCGCCGCTCCGGAACTGACTCAGACCACCGGCTCGACGACACGGACGGACCCGTAACATAACGCACGCCCCCGAAGTCCCGCCCCGCGATTGGAGCGGGACTTCGGGGGCGTGTGCGAACTACCCGGGCGTTTCCGGTAGTTCAAGAGCTGTGGTTCGTTGCGTTTACCGTGAGACACACAAGATAAGTTGCGCAATCGTAAAGGGGTTGATTTGGCTACGGCTCGCAGGAGTTGTGGATTTTCGTTTTGTTAAGATTGTCCGCCTCGACCCGGACGTCGGTTTGTAACTCAGCTACCGTAGTGTTTCTTACGAAGAAGACGCCGTTCCGGTCCGCCTTACCACGTTCCCCGACATGAACTCCGCGCGTCAGTTGGAACCAGCCGTACCCACAAAAGGCTTAATTTACGTTGGCCGCCACTTACACCACGATTCGGGGCGTGTGCGAACGAATAAAACGTTTCCGGTAGTTCAAGAGCTGTGGTTCGTGGCGTTTGCCGTGAGACACACAAGATAAGTTGCGCAATCGTAAAGGGGTTGATTTGGCTACGGCTCGCAGGAGTTGTGGATTTTCGTTTTGTTAAGATTGTCCGCCTCGACCCGGACGCTGGTTGTGCGGTTCGGATATCGCAGCGTTTCTTACGAAGAAGACGCCGTTCCGGTCCGCCTTACCACGTTCCCCGGCATAACCTCCGCTCGTGAGCTGGAACCAGCCGTACCCACAAAAGGCTTAATTTACGTTGGCCGCCACTTACACCACGATTCGGGGCGGACTCGAATGAAAAAACGTTTCCGGTAGTTCACAGAACGCGCCTTTGTTCATAATCGAAAGTTCAATCGCAAACGAAACGTGACCTGGTTCTTGCCGACCTGCGCCGGTATTTCCGGGAACGGGGCGGCGCTGTGAACCGCGCGTAAGGCCGCATCGTTCAGTCCGTCGTGCGGACTCGCACCGACCAGGGCGGCCGATTGCAACACTCCGGATCCGTCAATCATCACCTGCACCGTAACGACACCCTGCTTGCCCGCGTTCTTCTCACGCGGCGGATAACGTTTCTTGCGCGCCACCATGGCCCGCACACGCGCCAGGTACTTTTCCAGCTCGGACTCGGCCTCCGCCGTGCCGGCGGCATCGCTGCTGCCGGACGTCGGCCTGTCCGGATGCGCCTCGCTGTCTCCGATCGCGGCAGACGCGGGCGGCGGCGAGTCTGCCTGCAGGCGCAACTTCACGGACGGCAGAATTTCCAGGCTGTCCTTCCGCTGCGAGGCCGACCCGCCGAAGTCCGTGAGCGCTAACATACACACAACGGATATTAAGAGCAGGATCGGATAAAATCCCCGGCCGTCCTGGGCCGCGGCCACAACCGCGAACCATCGGTGATTCGCCGACTCAACGCCTTGCTTCATGTTCAATGTTCACCGTCGTCGCGCCGGCCTGGCGGGCCTCGTCCATCACCCGTACAAAATAACGAAACGGGGTCGCGCCGTCCGCGCGCAACAGGACGTCCGTGCGGTTCTTCGCTTCGATGGCCGCCTTGAGCGCTCCGGGTAGATCATCCGGCGCCACGGAGCCGCCGTCGAGAAAGACGCCGCCGCTCGCGTCGATGGATACGACCACCCCCGAACGATCGGCGCGATCCGCGGTCTTCGCCTCGGGCAGTTCCAGTTCCACCACCGGCTTTAGAAAACGCGAGCTGATCATAAAAAAGATCAACAGCAGAAAGACAATGTCCACCAACGGCGCGATGTCGATGATCGAGCCCCGCCGTTCCCGCTGCGCGAAGCCCTGCATCAGCGCGCCTCCATCGAGACCGACACCGGCGTTGCGCGCTCCGTGCCGGCCGGCAGAACATCGTGACGCCACTCCTCGAGATGATGCAGCACGGCGTTCATCTTCCGAATGCGCGCGTTTAAGATCGAATGCAGGTAACCGTGGGCCAGGTGGGCCGGGATGGCCGCGGCCAGCCCGAAGGCCGTCGTGATCATGGCCGTCCAGATGCCCCCCGCCAGCTCGGAGATGTCCGCCTGGCCGCCGGTGGCCGCAATGCGCTCGAAGGAATCCATCATTCCCAGGATCGTACCCAGGAGGCCGATGAGCGGCGCCACCCCGCCGATGACCTGAAGAATGCCGATCCGCCGCTCCATGCGATCGATGACCTCGGCACCGGTACGTTCCACCGCCGCGCCCCGGGCCTCATTGGCCTGGCCGAGGCCGCCGACAAAGACCGCGGCCATGCGAAAATAGGCGCTGCCCCGGAGTCGGAGTTCCGACAGCGGCAGCCGATCCTCCGGTCGAAGTTCCGACAGTTGCGGCGCCTCGCCGGACGTGCGCGCGCGTTCGAGGATGCGGCTGAGCCCGGCTTCGAACTGCGTGAACGGCGTATATGTTAGAAAGAAGTAGAGCCCGCGCTCCAAAAACACGGCGGTACCCACGATCAGGAAGAGCAGGATCACCCACATCAGGTCCCCGCCCTTTTCGAAAAGTGTCAGATAGTCCATTCTGTGCTGTTTTATTCCTTTTTTTCTTGTCGAATGCAGAGTTGTCAGAGATATGTCACACCATACAATGAGAATCAATCTCACTTACAAGCGACTTTTTCTTACGACCGCCACTGCCGTGGTCCTGCTCGGCCAGAGCGCCTGTCAGAGCGGCGGACGTGGCGGGGTGACACCGCTCATTGAAGCGGCACGCACGGATCGCCCGTCCGAACTGCGCGACCTGCTCGCGGCCGGGGCCGAGGTCAACGCCGTGGAGACCCGGGACGGGAGCGCGTTCAGTACCCCGCTGCTCTACGCCGTCAGCCGCGGGGACCGCTCGTCGGTGGAACTTCTGCTCGAAAACGGCGCCGATCCGGAACTGCCGGGCTGGCGCGGACTCACGCCCTTCATGGAAGCGGCCCGCATGGGTCATCCGCAGGTGTTGGAGATCCTGCAGCGCCGCGCGGTTTCGGTGAACGCCGTCGACGAAGACGGTCGCACCGCCCTGATCTGGGCCGCGCTGACCGGACGCCCGCAGTCCGTGCAGTACCTGGTGCGCATCCCCGATCTCGAACTGGACCTCCGGGACCTGGCAGACCGCTCGGCCCTGGACTACGCCCGGGAAAGCGGCCGCACCGAGATCGTCCGGCTGCTGGAGAACGCCGGCGCCGGCTCGTGATTTTAAAACCATACCACAAATAGTTAACAGGAGAAACTTAATGGGACTCGCTCAGGTTTTACGTTCGGGCACCTCGGAGGTGCATTCCGAAGCGGAGGGTTCGGCCTTCGTACGTTGTTTTATGAAGGGGGTGCTGGACCGCGCGACCTATGCTCGCCACCTCGAAGCGCTGCACGCCGTCTATTCCGCCATGGAAGACGGCCTCGAACGGCACAAGGATCATCCGATCGTCTCGAAGATCTACTACCCCGAGGTGCATCGTCGCGCGAACCTCGAAGCCGACCTCGAATTCTTCTACGGCGACGACTGGCAGAGCAAGATGCAGCCGCCCTCGCCCGCGGTCGTCGAGTACGTCGATCACATTCGTAAGATCAGCGAGGAGAACCCCACGCTGCTCGTCGCTCATTCCTATGTTCGTTACCTGGGCGATCTGTCCGGCGGGCAAATCCTGAAGAAGGTGGCCGGCCAGACCCTGCAACTGGACGCGGACCACGGCCTCGCGTTCTACGAGTTCGGCGACATCGCCGGCAAGAAGGAATTCAAAGACATGTACCGTAACGCCCTGGACGGCCTGGCCCTCGACGAGGCACAGCAACAGGCCGTGCTCGAAGAGGCCATTCGCGTGTTTCGTTTCAACGGTGCGGTCTTCAACGATCTAGAGGAAGAGTTGATCAGCAACCTCGGTCGCGATCGTTACGAGGCTGCCGTCAGCTCCTGAAGCATGCAGCGTTCTACCGATCACAGCGCTCGTCTCGTCCTCGTTTTGATCCTCGGCGTGATGCTGCCGGCCACCATGCCGGTGACGGTCTTTAAGGAGATCGTCAAGGATCGTTTCGCCGCGGGCAGTGAGTCCGTGGCGTACTTCACGAGCATCGCCATGTTCGGTTCGTTTTTGTTCGCACCGCTCGCCGGTTTCGTATCGGATTACTTTCGCAACCGGCGCGGTTTCATCGCCGCTTTCGCCGCGATCAACGGCTGCATGTTCTTCGGCATGGCGGAGGCGAACTCGCTCGCGCTGTTGCTCGTGCTGCGCTTCATTGAAGGCGCAACCAGTGTCTTTGTGATCGGCCTTTTGATGTCCGCCGTGGCGGACCGCGAGCGCGGTGCGACGGCCCCCGGCTTTCGCCCGGGAACGTTAATGGGCCTCGCCGGCATGTTGCTGGTGTTGGGTGCCTTCGTCGGCATTCCCATCGGCGGGTTTATCGGTAAAACACAGCCCATGCTGCCGCTCTACGTGTCCGGAACGCTCATGATCGCCAACGCCGGCCTCGCCCTGTTCTTAAAAGACGCGGACAGTTTTCACGAGGAACAGTCGCTGCGTCCGGGAGACGCCGTTCATCTGTTGCTGGTGGCCCCGTTGCTGCTCGTGCCGCTCATGTTCGCGTTTACGGACCGGTTCACCTTCGGGTTTCTGGTAAGTTCGTTTAATTTACACTTAAGAGAAGGCCTGCAACTGGATCCGGCGGCAGCGGGGCTGTCCATGGGCATCGTCATGCTGCCCATGGCGCTGCTGGCGTATCCGTCCGTACGCCTGGGACGGCGCGTCGGCATGTTGCCGTTACTTCTGGGCGGCTCCGCGCTGTACGGCCTCGGCCTCGCCGCCGCGGGGACGCAAAGTTCCACGGAAGGATTGTTTACGTTTCTGGGCCTGGCCGGACTCGGCGCAGGCCTCATGTACATCCCGTCCTTGCTGATCGCGGCGCGCCTGGCGCCGGCCGGCTGGAACGCCACGGTCATGTCGATGTTCACGGGCGCGGGTTCGCTGGGATTCATGCTCGGACCGCTGGTTTCGGCCGGGCTGGAACATCTCTATCGAGTGCGCCTGGATCCGCCCCTGGTCATCCCCGTACTCGCATCTTCGTTCGGCCTCCTGGAAGTCCTGGCCGTGGCGGCGACGATTCCGTTTTACCGGGCGTTACACCGCGCCGTTACGCGCAGCCACGACGCGGCGTAATCGCGACCTTCTATGCCGCGGCCTGGCAGGCTGCTGAAAAAGTCATGCGAAAGCGGAATCTGTGAAATTCATTTGGGCGTTGCGCCCGGCCGGGCCGCGCACAAGTCGCGGTCGTAGCGACTTGTGAACTCGACGACGCGCAAGGCGCGTCGCTCAATTCCGCCGGCCGGGCGCCGGGCTACTCCGGGCTCCGCTTCGCTTCGGTCCTCCGTGCTTCGCACTCCGGACTGCCGCTGCGCGGCACCCTGCGCATCCCTAACGCTTGTATTTCGCAAGTTAGCATTGGCGATCATGCTGCGGCCTCCTGTAGGTTTCTGATTCGTAGCAAGTTGTAGACGGCAACAGCGAAGCGGAAAATCCACCCGACACGATCCGGGCCGCGAAAACGCATCTTCCTGCACAATCCGATCGACTTCAGCCAGCCGAAGATTTCTTCGACGGCTTTGCGACGACGTTGACTTACGGCATAGGCAGGACTGCGAGCGGTGCGGTGATCGACGGCGCTGGAGCGGCTCTTCTGTGCGATCTGCGCGGCACAATCCGGATTGCCTTACGTTCTTCTACGTAAGTTTTAGCATCGTAGCATTTGTCGGCGCCCAGAGTGATGCGGCGGCGATCGTTGCTTCGGCGGAGTTCCTTCATGGATGCCGGACTTACAGAACGAAGCCAAATGGTTACATTTGTTTACGAACCCACGGCGCTTCTTTCGACATCTCGAAAAATTCCGGAAGCAGAGTGCCATGATATTGCTGGCGATTCTGTTGGTGGGAATGGGCGAAAGCCTCGATCGCATGTCCGATGCGAAAGCCGATGATTTTCCATTTCCCGAAATGATCGACAATTGGGCCTACTTCTGGTTGGGAATCGGCGGCATGGGTCTCTTGAACGGTGCGGTGGATTGGCTTATCGGCGGCTGGTTTTTTCATATGCGCGTGCGTTGGTCCGGTGACCTGCATCGCGATAAAACCGAGGCGCGGCTGATCTACATCTTCACGTCGATGATCATCGCACTACCGACTCTGGCCATCGGTTTGGTCGAGACCCTCGTGTTCGAAAGCCATCGCGAGACGCGGACAATGGATAAGCTTGTGTGGTGGATGCCCATGTGGGGGCTGGTACTGGTCTCAATGTTTTACTCGATCTATGCAAGCTACCAGGGGGTGCTGGTTCGCTTTCAGGTGGATCCCGAACAGGCCCGACGCTGGTTTCTCATCTTACCCGGCATGTTATATGGGCTCTCGTTACTGTTGATCCTGTCCGTTATTTTTTAACTAAAACTCGACTGCCGGAACTGCTTGCAACTTGACCCCGCGCATTTAATCAAGCGCATGCCCGAAGAACCACAGTCGCCCAATCCCTACGCTGCGCCGGAAGTGCCGACGCATGTCGCCGTGAACGAGGAGAATTATCCGGACGCGGAGTGGATGCATCTCATCACCAACCCGCGGCGATTCTTTCAGCATCTCAAGAAGTTTCGGCATCAGAACGGTGTCGTCCTGGTCTTCATCTGGGTCGTGGGCATGGCCGGTGTCATCGATCGGCTTTCGGCTCAGACCGCCCGGGGGCGCAGCTTCGATTTTATGATGGATGATTGGGGCGCGTTCTGGTTGGCCGTGAGCGTCGGCGGTATCGTCGCCGGCGCGGTGGACTGGCTCATCGGCGGGTTCTTGTTTCACATTCGCGTCTCCTGGGCCGGCGATCCGCAGCGCGACAAAACCGACGCGCGTCTTATTTACATCTTCACCTCGGCGTTGATCGCCGTGCCGACGCTTGCGCTGACCGCCCTGGAAACGGCGACCTATGCAAGCTATCGCGAGTCCTTCGACTTCGAAGACATCGATGCGATGTATTTGTTGTACCTGTTCGTCTTCGCCGGTATGTTCTATTCACTTTATGTTAGCTACAAGGGTGTGATGGAACGATTTCAGGTGAATCCGCGCCTCACGGCGTTGTGGTTTCTGATTCTACCGGGCCTGCTGTACGGAGGTGTGGCCGTTGCCACATTCGCCGTGGCCCTGACGATGATGTAAGCGACAGGGCGAACACGGAACCGAGACGAAGACGCCGTTCCGGTGCGCGCCCCACATATCCCCGGCATGACCTCCGACCGTAAGCTGGAACCAGCTGTACCCACAAAAGTGTTAATCCAAACTGGCCTTAACTTACATCACGATCCGGGGCGTGCTCGAACGAATAAAGATTTCCGGTAGTTCAAGAGCTGTGGTTCGCGGCGTTTGCCGGGATGAAAATGAAGTAAGTCGCAGTATAGTGAAGGGGATCTTCTGGCTACGGCTGAGCGGGAGTTGTGGTGATTCGTTTTGTTAAGATTGTCCGCCTCGACCCGGACGTCGATTTGTAACTCAGCTACCGTAGTGTTTCTTGCGAAGAAGACGCCGTTCCGGTGCGCCTTACCACATTCCCCGGCATGACCTCCGCTCGTTAGCTGGAACCAGCCGTACCCATAAAAGTGTAAATCCAAACTGGCCGCAACGTACACCACGATTCGGGGCGTGTTCGAATGCATAAAAAGTTCCCGGTAGTCCAGGAGCTTTGGTTCGCGGCGTTTGCCGTAAGACACAGCAGGTAAGTTGCGCAATGGTTAAGGGTTTGATTTGGCTACGGCTCGCAGGAGTTGTGGACTTTCGTTTTGTTAAGAATGCTGCATTCGACCCGGACGTTGGTTTGCGACTGCTTTACCGCAGCGTTTCTTCCGACGAAGACGCCGTTCCAGTGCGCGCCCCACATATCCCCGGCATGACCTCCGTGGGTGGGGAACAACTGCCGCGGCCACGACAAGCGTGGCCTTGCCCCTGGAACCAGCCGTACCCATAAGAGGATTAATTTACGTTGGCCGCCACTTACACCACGATTCGGGGCGTGTGCGAATTACCCGAGCGTTTCCGGTAGTTCAAGAGCTGTGGTTCGCGGCGTTTGCCGTGAGACACACAAGGTAAATTGCTCAATGGTGAGGGGCTTGATTCGGCTACGGCTCGCAGGAGTTGTGGATTTTCGTTTTGCAAAGACAGTCCGCCAGTGGGGAACCAACTGCCGCGGCCCCAACAAGCGGGGCCTTGCCGACACCGGACGTTGGTCTGTGACTCTGCTATCATAGCGTTTCCCGCAGCGAGTTTGCGGCTCACAACTGAGTCCGAACGGCCCAACATCGGCGTTGACAGTTTTGCAGATCCGAGCAGAAATTTACCATGCGCCTGAAAGTGGAACCGATTGAGATCGATCCAAACGATCCGTTCGAAAAGGACGCTCTGGAACGCAAGAAAAGCGCCGAAATTCTTACCACCTTTGTTCAATCTCTCGATACCAGCGCCGTACTTGCGATCGACTCGCCGATAGTTAGTGAAGCGCCTGGTGCCGGCCGCGATTAAAGTTGGATCCGCAGGCATCATTGATCTAAATGACAGGGATCTTGAAAAGGTGCTGGAAAAAGCCGTCGGTGAAATGGGAGCTGCTTACGCAGAAGAACTCTTCAAAAATTATGAGGAGTCAAAGAAGGCGTTTACACAATTCAGGGAATCCCTGGCGAAGTTCGTTCAGGAATTGCAGGGAGATGCCAGGAATGCGGCCCCCTCGTATTCTTCATCGATGAACTGGATCGCTGTCGGCCGAACTATGCCGCGATTCATCGATTTTGAGTACAGGTTGCATCCGGGGAATCGCATGAACTTCATGACGTTTCTCATGGCACGATACGACCTCGATCGCTACATCGGTGAAGACCGAGCCGAAGTTCATACGGGATGCCGTGCAAGGACTCGGTCTCCGATCCAACCTCTGGACGAAAGCAGCCCGTCCGGTATTCGAGCCCGCCGAACGAAAAGAACTGATCGCTCAACTGTACAAAACCATTGAGTTCGCCGCCCGCTTCACGGACAACAGGAGCACACAGCAGGCCACGGAGAACGATTCCACTTTTGAATCACCGTACGCCGGTTATGGCCGCCCCGCCTGGCCGGGTGATATTCCGCCGCAAGACGGCGGTTTACTCTAAAAAAACTCTGGGCCTTCTGCGCCTCCGTATTAGAAAGAGTACGCCATGAAATTCGCGAAGTACATCGTCGGCACCCTCCTCGTCATCACCATCGTCCTCACGCTGCTGTACATCCTGCTCCCCTTCGGTCCACGCGATCCCATGAAGTACGACGATCCCGCGCAAAAGAGCCGGCCGCTCGCCGAGGGCACGGAGTACATGGTCGTCACCGGCATGCCTTACGCCACGCGCGCGGCAACGGAGGTTCTGGAAAACGGCGGCAACGCCTTCGATGCGGCGGTGGCCGGTTTACTCATGCTGAACGTCGTCTCGGGCGAAGCCGCGTCTTTCCCCGGCATAGCGCCGATCAT
Organism: Leptonemataceae bacterium; assembly: GCA_965227295.1. GTDB lineage: Bacteria > Spirochaetota > Leptospiria > Leptospirales > Leptonemataceae > JANSYA01. The sequence continues at coordinate 5,152,035 of OZ245742.1, forward strand.
AATCTACGATGCAAAGACACAATCTGTGCACAGTTACACCGGTGCCGGGACGGCTCCCGCCGCGGCCAGCATCGAGGCCTTCGCGGAGCGCGGGCATACCGAAGTCATGCCCGATCTTTCCATCCTCTCGCAACTCGTGCCCGCATCGCCGGATGTAATCATCGCCTTACTCAAAGACTACGGCACCATGTCCTTCGAGCAGGTCTCCGCGGCAGCGATCGAAACGGCGCGTGAGGGATTTCCGGTGCATCACATCATGCATCAAAACCTGAACTTCTCCATCATCGACCGCGTGGGATTTTCCGTACTGCTCTCCTACAATTCCGAAGTCTATCTCAAAGGCCAGGTCTGGCGGCCGCTGCACTACAAAGATCGGTTTACGCGACCGGACCTGGCGCGCACGCTTTCGGAGATGGCGCAGGCCGAGCGTGATGCGCGATCCGCCGGCGATTCGCGCAGTGCCGGCCTCGATGCGGTGCGGCGACACTTTTACGAAGGGCCGATCGCCGAAAAGATCATCGCGCTGCACCGCAGCCAGGGCGGCCTCATGAACGCGAAAGACCTCGCCGACTATCGCGGTTCCCTGGAAGAGCCGCTGCAATACACGTTTCGCGCGCCGTCGGGAAATTATACGATCTACACAAACGAAACCTGGAGCCAGGGCATCGCGTTCTTGATGATGCTGAACATGATCCAGGCCTACGGCCCGGAGCGCCTGCGCGAGCTCGGTCGCAACTCGGCCGAATACGTGCACACCCTGGCGCAAATCATAGACCTGGCCATGGCCGATCGGGACGCCTTCGCCGGCGACCCGCGCTTCGTCGACGTGCCTGTCAAACATCTACTCAGCCTAACGTACGCACAAAAACGATTAGAGCAACGCGGCAAAGCGGCCTTTCCGGAATTGCCGTCCGCCGGAGTACCGCGCGGGGTCGCGCCGGGCAAAGATACCTCGTACCTGGCCGTCGTGGATCGCGCGGGGAACGCCGTATCATTGACTCCCAGCGATTTTCCGAAGTCCCCCATGGTGCCGGGCACCGGTCTCACCCTCGGCAACCGCATGATCCAGTTCCGCCTGGATCCGGAGTCCCCCAACGCCCTCGCCCCGGGCAAACGTCCGCGGGTGACGCCGCATGCCCTCATGGCAAAACGCAACGGCGAGTTCTACATGGCCTTCGGCACGCCGGGCGGTGACATGCAGACCCAGGCCAATCTTCAGTTCCTCCTGAACCACGTACTGTTCGGCCTCGATGCGCAGGCGGCCGTGGAAGCGCCGCGCTTTCGTTCCCGTAATTTTCCGGACAGCTTCGCCCCGCACGAGATGCGACCGTCCGGCCTGGACCTCGAAGCGGAGCTGCATGCGAAGATCGCCGGAGAGGTAAGTGCCTTAAGTTACGATGTACAGAAGTTTGATAAGTGGCTGAATCATTTCGGCGGCGTCGGCGCGGTCATTCGCAACGGCGGCAAGCTCTACGGCGCCGCCGATCCGCGCGAAGGAACCTGGGCGGCCGGAAAATAATCCGGCTCACTCCGCTCCGGCCGGCCTTACTTCGGATGAACCTTCTGAATCACGACGAGGTCCGCCGGCACCTCCTCTGCCTTGATGTCCGCCCAGGAACGGCCGCCGTCGTAACTGACCTTGAAGTCCACTTCACTTTTGTAACCGTTCGGAACGTTGCCGCGCCGGCTCTGAAGTATCGCAAGATACAACGCTTCCGCTTCCGCCGGCTGTTCCGTTCCGGCCGGACACTGTAGCTCCACGTGAAACTCAAAGCTCGTATCGTTTTGTGAATGATAGGGATGCCCCGAGTAGTACATCCAGGTGCCGTGACCCACGTGCACGCGCTCTGCATCTCGCCCCGGATCGACAAAGATGTCGTACTTACCGTACAGGGCTTCGCGATCCTTTTCGATGATGATCTTCACTTGACGCGCACCTCGGTTACGTATTCGACTCCCAGCGTTCGCAGCTGATAGTCCAGCGTCTGCGGGCTGATACCGAGCAACTCCGCCGCCTTGCGTTTGTTGCCGGCGCTCTGCTTCAGCGCGCGCAGGATCATGGCTTTTTTGTAGTCATCGACGCGCTCTTTGAAATCCAGGGGGAACGTCGTCTCCGGAGCGAGTCCTTCGCCAGGCGACAAATCTCCGGGAACCGATGCCGGTGACGCATTGCCGCGCAGACGCTCCAGATCGATGCGTCCCACGTCGGACACATCCAGGATCTCCGAGTTTACCCCGGCCATGCTTCGAATCAACACGTTTTGCAGCTCACGCACGTTACCCGGCCACGCGTAGCCCTGAAGAATCCTTAACAATTCTGGAGAAAGACTTTGTACCTTCGATCCCAACGCCCGGGCCTCGCTGCGGATGATGTGATCCGCGAGACCGCTTAAATCTTCCCGGCGCCGACGCAGGGGCGGCAACAGAATCTGGAACACCGAAATACGATAAAACAAGTCTTCGCGAAAATTGCCGCGGCGCACTTCCTCTTCGAGATTGCGGTTGGTCGCGAATAAGAACCGACAGCGGGCGCGTTGATTGCGCTCGGAACCGATGGGACGATAGCTGCCGTCTTGCAAAAGCCGCAGCAGCTTACCCTGCATGGACGCCGGCATCTCCCCGATCTCGTCGAAGAAAAGACAGCCCCCGGCGGCCTGCTCAATGAAACCGCGATGCGAACGCCGGGCATCCGTAAAGGCCCCCTTGCGATAGCCGAAGACCTCGGCCTCCCACAAAGACTCCGGGATCGCGGCGCAGTTCACGGCCGTGAACTCCCCGTCCTTCGACAAAGTTCTTGCCACTAACTCTTTACCGGTACCGGTTTCCCCTTGAATCAAGACCGGGTAATCATGCTCCGCCCATTCCCGCACCTGCGCCAGCACCCGGGCCATCCGCCGCCCGCGATAGACCAAACCGGACGGCGTGGACCGGACGCGCCGCTCCGCCTGCCTGCCTCCCGGCGCGCCCAGGTAGGTCGTGAGCCGGTCCAGCTCCGCCGCACTCGTGCGTTGCCAGGCCTCCAACTGCCATTGAAAATAAAAGTTACGCAGGATCACCGCCAGCGGACGGCGCAGTTCTTCCACCCGGGCGAGGACCGCGGCCGCCCTGCCCGCGGTTTCGCCGGCAAACAAAAAACCGGCGATCTCTCCGCGTAGAATGAGCGGCACGGAGTAACGATAGCCTCGATCGCCGAAGGCGCGCAGTTGAACCTCGAAGCTGCGTGCGATCTGCGGATAGCCCGCGAACTCAGCACGCCCCACCAACGAACTGCGCTTCAGGTCCTCGATGTCCAGCATACGCTCGAACAGCGGACGCAGTCGGGGATGGATGGGGCGTCCGGCCCGCGGCAGGATCGGCCCCGGAAACGGCAGAATCCCCCGGCGCAGTTGTTCTTTACCGCCCGAGCGTTTCGGAAGGTCCAGCGACGTAAAGGCCAGACGTCGGTGACGATCGAAGGCGGTGAGAAAGAGACGATGGAACGGAAGCTCCCGGGCAAGCCGCCGCACGAGAATATCGAGGAGCTCACCGGCCTCCCCCGGATGATCCAGGACTTCGGGCTCGAAGAGGTAGTTCATACGATACTTTTGATAAAATCTTATTAATTGTATACTGTCAAAATATTTTTACATTGGATCGGCGCACAGGGTCTTTTCGGCAATGTCTGCGCGGGCACGAGAATTGCTTTTCGTTCGGCATGGACCTGCATGCATACCGGCTCCCCGAAGCAACGGGGGCCTTTCGAGTCATCGAGGAAGGCGGGCGCTCTTACATTCTGGTACGGGACGCACAGGGGCGACCGCGCTGTTTTTTGAACCAGTGTCGCCACCGCGGTGCGCGCCTGGAAAACCGGGAGTCCGGAGTCACCCGGGTGTTCGTCTGCCCGTATCATGCCTGGAGCTACGATACGAACGGGACGTTGCGCAATCTGCCGTACAAAGAATGCTTTACCGAACTCGACTTCACGGAGTTGAACCTGATCGAGACCGCGGACTTCGCCGAAAGAGAAGCTCCGGCGTCGGCGAAGGAGCCCGCATGAAGTTCTTCGAAGAAGACCGCGCCCTGGAGTTTTGCCGCTCCCCACATCGTCCGGAGCTGCCGCCGTCGGCTCGTTTCGATGTCCGCCGTTACGTCGACGCGAGTCGATTCGAACGGGAACGCCGGCGCGTCTTCGCGCATCACCCCGTGATGGCCCTGCACGCCTCCGAACTTCCCGTCGATGGTGTCGTAGAAACGGCGGTCAGCGGACAGGACGTCCGACTGCGGCGCGTGGCGGAGTCGCCCGGGGTCGAGGCCCGGAACGCAGACGGGCAACGGATCGCGGCGCTGATCCGCTATGGTTTCGTATGGCTGTACGCCGGCGAACTTGACGACGCCACGATCGATGCGCACCTGGGCGAACTGCTCACCACGGATTTACGCGCCGCCGGCACGGAAACATTGCGGGTTTTCGCAGTAACTTCTACTGATTGGAACTTTAACTGGAAGCTGGCCGTTGAAGCCGCTCTCGAAAGTTATCACTTTCGCATCGCCCATGCAAAGACCATCGGCGGGGCCTTCGACGATCAATCCGCCTGCCTCAGTCAGAGCCGACTGCACCACCGCGCCGTGATCCCGCGCAACGGAGTCTCCGCAAAAAACAAACGCCTGCGGGACCGGGCCTTCGTAACGTATAACGTTTTCCCGAACTCCCTGTTTTTCGTAAACCGGCGCCACTGCGACTGGCTGCGCGTGATTCCTCTGTCCGTGAATCGCAGCCGTTTGTCCATCGCCACCCTGGTCCCGGCAAGCGTGCCGGACACCCCGCGGGCCCGCGAGTATTTCCGGAGCAATCATGAATTTACGTGCGAGATCGTACGGGAGGACTCGGCGATCAATCTGTCCCAGCAAAAAAACTTCGCGGCCAACCCGGAGATACCGGTCTATTTCGGCGGCCTCGAGGGCGGCCTCACGACCTTCAATCGATGCATCGACGCCATGCTTGAGCTCAGAACGCCTTAAGATTCGCGAAAACGTTCTTAATTTTTGCAAGCAGGCGTTCCGGCGCGCGCAACCGGCGGTTCGTGCGAAAGATCACCGCGAGACGTTCGATGCGTTCGGTTTCTTCCAGGGCCGCTTCGCTTAATGTCAGGCGAACGTCACTTTGCCGCTGAAGCACGCCGACGCCCTCCTCCCGGGGCACCGCCCGGCCGAGCTCCGCCGCGTAACGCAGATACGGTTCGTAGCCGCGCTGTTGTTTCGCGTAGGCGATGCGACGATCACAGCGGCAGGGATTCTTCGCGTTCATGAGGCCGCAATGATCCTCCAGAAAACTCCCCAGTCGCTGCCGGGCCCGCGCGAGTCGCTGGCGATAGGCGTCGGCCGTGATGCCGAGCACCTCCGCGGCCTCGGGCCCTTTCATGGCGAAGACCTCGCCGAGCAAAAAGGCCATACGCCCCTCACGATCCAGGCAGGCCAGCATCGCATGGGTGCACGCGGCCTTCACGTTCTCCGCGAGATCGTTCAGTTCCTCACCGTCTTCGAGGGCCAGCAGCGCCGGGTCCTCACTGCCCGCCCGCAGTTCACCGGCGATGTCCTCGAAGGAAACGCCGGCACGCTCAAAGCGAGTGCGCCGGGTCTTCTTTGCGTCGATGAGATAGTTCACCGCGATGCGATGCGCCCAGGTGGAAAACGCGCTCTTGAACTCGAACTGATTCAGATGCAACACGATCTTCAGTAAGATTTCCTGCGTCGCATCCTCGGCATCTTCCGGATGCCACAGAAACTTTTGCGCGAGATTGTAGACGCGCTCCTGGATCGAAGCGACGATGCTTTCGAGGGCCTCCAGGTCGCCGCGATGCAACGCGCGGTCGATCCAGTCGGCGTAAGTTTCGTTGGATGGTTCTTTAAGATTCATCTCAGCGTGCAACCACCGGGGCGCAGACTTCAGTCTTTCTTCCCGGCGAGTAACGTCAACACCAGCGCCACGAGGGCCGGACCGCCCTGGGTAAACAGGATCGAAAACTTGGCCGTGGCCCCGCCGACGATACCGGCGACAATCACACAGAGCAAGAAAAACATCGTGTTCTTGTATGCGTGGGCGCGATCCGCAATGAAATACAGGGCCCAGAATAGCCCGGCCGCCAGGAATCCGTTGTAGAGGCCCTGATTGAACGCGAGGGTCGCGGAAATCGCGGCCTGCTCGGCGGTCATTTTAAAGATTTTCAGACCCCACTCCGGCGATTCCCACAGGAACATTTCCAGGATCATAATAAATACGTGCTCCACGGCGACCAGGGTCGCGAAGACTTTTGCTGCGATTTTCATAGCTATACTTCCGTTCAGTTTTAACGGATTAGACCGGGGCCGACCGGCGACTGTGACAGGCTACGGAGAAAAAAGTACGAACCGCTCGCCGCCCGGTCCGGCCCGGGTTTTCCTGTCCCCATGACCCTGACCCAGCTCCGCTACGTCGTCGCCGTGGACCGCTACGGCAGTTTTGCCGGCGCCGCGAGGCAATGCCTCGTAACCCAGCCGACGCTGTCGCTGCAGATCCAGAAGTTTGAGCAGGAGATCGGACAGGAGATCTTCGATCGCCGCAAGAATCCGGTAACGACGACCGGCTACGGCCGCAGGATCGTGGACCAGGCGAAGGCCGTCCTGCGCGAGGCGGACAAAATCTCGGAGATGTTCGTCGAACAAGACGAGGAGCCGTCGGGGGAAATCTCCATCGGCATGATTCCGACGATCTCTTCGTACCTCATGCCGCATCTTTACAAGAACTTAAGTAAACGGTACAAGAAGTTAGAGTTTCGCATCTACGAACTGCCCACCACACAGATCATCGACCAAATTGAAAAAGAAGAGCTGGAACTGGGTGTCCTGGCCACGCCGCTGCACATGAAACCCTTCGTCGAAACGCCGCTCTACTACGAACCCTTCGTGGCCTATTTCCCGAAGAACTACAAGGGCAAGCGTGAAAAGCTTACGTTTGAGAACATCGAGCAGACCGGCCAGGAGTTGATCCTGCTCGGGGAAGAACACTGCTTTCGCAACCAATCGTTACAGGTTTGCGGTCGCGCCGCCGCCGGCAAACTGGAATGCGGTTCTCTGGACACCATCAAGAAGATGGTGGACCTCGGCGCCGGCATGACGCTCCTGCCGCTGCTTTCCCTCGGCAAGGCCGAGATGAATCGTTCCGGTCGTTTCGCCGAACCGCAGCCGGCGCGGGAAGTGAGCCTCATTTATAAAAAGGGTTTTTACAAAAAGAAAGTCCTCTCCGCCGTGCGGGACGTGATCCTCGAAGCGGTACCGGAAGAGCTGCGCCGCAAAGAAGGACGGCGTCTGATCGGAATCGACGTGGTGTAAAGGCCGCATCGACCCGGACGATGGGTTGCGCTCAGCTATCGTAGCGTTTCCTACGACGAAGACGCCGTTCCGGTCCGCCTTACCCCGGTCCCCGACATGACCTCCGTTCGTCAGCTGGAACCAGTTGTGACCAAAAAAGGCTTAATACACACGGACCGCAACTTACACCACGATTCGGGACGTTTACGAACAACCTGAGCGTTGCCGGTAGTTCAAGAGCTGCGGTTCGCAACTGGCGTGAGAAATATGAAGTTAGTTGCGGAATTGTGAAGGGGTTTTTATGGCTACGGCGAAGCGGGAGTTGTGGTATGTCGTTTTGGTACGAATGCTGCGTTCGACCCGGACGTTGGTGTGTCGGAAAACGGGGATAAGTCATAGCGTTTCCTACGACGAAGACGCCGTTCCGGTCCGCCTTACCCCGGTTCCCGACATGACCTCCGTTCGTCAGCTGGAACCAGTTGTGACCAAAAAAGGATTAATACACACTGACCGCAACTTACACCACGATTCGGGGCATACACCGACAACCCGAACGTTTCCGGTAGTTCCAGAGCCGGGGTTCGCAGCGGCCCGGCCAGCCTATAGCCTGCGACAATGTCATCATTGACACTATTTATTTGCGCAATGCACCAGAATCGGTTATGTTATGCACCATAGTCGGGAGGAAAACTCCCGCGGAACGAACTGATAATTACAAGGAGTATCAGCAAATGTCAATGATCAACAAAACTATTCCGGACTTCAAGGTAGAGGCGTACCACGACGGCGAATTTCGCACCATCAGCAGTGCCGACGTCAAAGGCAAATGGTCCGTCTTTTTCTTTTATCCGGCGGACTTTACGTTCGTTTGCCCCACGGAACTGGGCGACCTGGCCGATTTCTATCCGCAACTGCGGGCGGCCGGCGTGGAAGTCTACAGCGTTTCCACCGATACGCACTTCGTCCACAAGGCCTGGCACGAAGCCAGTGAAACCATCCGCAAGATCGAATTCCCGATGCTCGGCGATCCCGCCGGCGTTCTCGCCCGCGGCTTCGACGTGATGATCGAAGAAGACGGTCTTGCTCTGCGCGGCACCTTCGTGGCCGATCCGGAAGGCGTGATCAAGATCGCCGAGATCAACGATCTGGGCATCGGTCGCTCCGCCGAAGAGCTCGTCCGCAAGGTCAAAGCGGCTCAGTACGTCGCCGAACACGACGGCGAAGTCTGCCCGGCCAAATGGCAGCCGGGGGAAGCCACGCTGAAGCCCTCCCTCGATCTCGTGGGCAAAATCTGAATCAGCCTCGCCCCACCCGCTCCGGCCCGCGCACAAAGCGGGCCTCCGGGATGGGGCGAAACTGACAGTTATGAATCCATCGCGGCTGCCCCGGCTTCGGGGCGTCGCATCATGCAATCATATTCTATTTATTTAACACGTTAATTATTTAAACCGGAGATACGTCATGTTAGACAATGCCATCAAGAAACAACTCACCGAGTACTTTCAAAAACTCGAGGTCCCGGTCGTGCTGCGCACGTTTGCGGGAGAGCACGAGAAAAGATCCGAACTGCTCTCCATGCTGAACGGCATGGCCGAGCTGAGCGACAAACTCTCCGTCACCGAGGTGCCGGATGACGATGCCTCGCCGATTTCTTTCGATGTCCTGCGTGACGGCGACGCCACCGGTATCCGCTTCAGCGGCATCCCGGGCGGCCATGAGTTTTCCTCGCTCATCCTCGCCATTCTCCAGGCCGGCGGCTCGCCGCTGAAGCTGGACGCCGGCGTGCAATCCTTCGCGCGCAAGATCGGCGAACCGCTACGATTTCAAACCGTCGTCTCGCTGTCCTGCCACAACTGCCCGGACGTCGTCCAGGCACTCAACGGCCTGTCGCTGTTGAACGACGGCATCTCCCACGAGATGATCGACGGCGCCCTCTTTCCACAGTTCGTGGAAGAACATAACGTGCAGGGTGTGCCCGCGGTCTTTCTGAACGGCAAACCCTTCGCGAACGGCAAGATCGACGCCGGCCAGATCATTCAAAAGCTCATCGATCTCGCTCCGCAACAGAAGGATACTGCCGATGACGGCGTCGGTGGCGAACCGGAACTCTACGATGTTGCGGTGGTCGGCGGCGGGCCGGGCGGCGTCGCCTCGGCGGTCTACAGCGCCCGCAAGGGTCTGCGCGTTGCGGTGATCGCGGATCGCCTGGGCGGCCAGGTCAAAGATACGATGGATATCGAAAATCTCATCGCCCTGCCGAAGACCACCGGCCCGCAGCTCAGCGGCACTCTGTCCGAACTGCTGCAAAGTTACAGCGTGGAGGTCAAAGAACACCTGCGCGTATCGCGGATCGAAAACGGGAAGAGCGAAGTTTCTCCTAAAGTAATCACACTGAATACTAACGAGAAGCTGCTCGCAAAGACCGTGATCCTGGCCACCGGCGCGAAGTGGCGTGAACTGAACGTGCCCGGCGAAAAAGAGTATCTGGGCAACGGCGTGGCCTACTGTCCGCACTGCGACGGCCCGTTCTTTAAGGGCAAAGACGTGGCGGTCATCGGCGGCGGTAACTCCGGCGTCGAAGCGGCCCTGGACCTCGCCGGCATCGTAAAATCGGTGAAGGTGCTCGAGTTCGGTTCGCAAATGAACGCCGACCAGATCTTACTGGATCGTCTGGGGCGCACCGCGAACATCGAATCGTTCGTAAACGCACAGACCACCGAGGTCCTGGCCGACGGCAAAAAGGTGACGGGCCTGAAGTACACCGACCGCGAGTCCGGTGAAGAACGTGAAGTGGTCCTCGACGGCGTTTTTGTGCAGATCGGCCTGTTGCCGAACACGGCGTTCGTGAAGGACCTGGTGGAAACGAATCGTTTCGGTGAGATCATTGTGGATGATCGCTGCCGCACGAATGTGCCGGGCATTTTCGCCTGCGGTGATGCTACGACGGTTCCGTACAAACAAATCGTCATCGCCATGGGCGAAGGCGCGAAGGCCTCACTAAGTGCGTTTGAGTATCTGCTGAAGCTGCCGGCGGAGACGCGGGAAGCCGAAGCGAAAGAGGCGGTGGTGGCTTAATCTCATCGCAACAATCATTACCGGCGGCGGCGCCGTGGAGCGCTGCCGCCGGTCAGTTTTCTTGCTGACAGATCCGGCCCCCTGTGCTCCAAAGCGCCTATGATGTGCCGCCTCTTCATTTTTTTCATCTTCCACTCCCTTATCGTTGCAAGCCTGCAGGCGGATGTCCTGTTCCGGATTCGCCTGAACATCGTCGCAGGGGCAACGGTGGAGCGGCCCACACGAACGAACGCGGAGGCCTATCTTGCAAAGAGCTGCGGCATAAACTTCAATCAATGGAAAAAAACCGCCCGTTATCCGGAGAGAATCACCGCAAAATTGGACATGCGCCCGGAAAAAGCGGACATAATGTTTATGTACCTTTGCATACGGTTCATGCGGGCCAGTCAGTGGTGGACGAAGAATCTCGCCGAAAACGAATCGAAGACGGCTCGCCACGTAAACTGGTGCTTTCGTCGCGGCACGATATTGCCTTCCGCAGGCACCTTCAACGATGCGTACAAAGACAAGAGCCATCATTATCGCAACAAGGTACTCGCCGAACCGGTCCTGATGGGAGAAGGTTCCGTTTCGTTTGGAGAGGAGCGCGACGTAAACGACTGGAGCATTACAGTGTTTCAAGCGAGCGACCTCGGCCGGGCCCGCGTCGGGAGAAAGTTTCGCGATATAGGTGCGATTCTTTCGCAGGATTTGTATGCGGGGCTGGTGAAAGACACGTTCGTGAACTCCAGCCAGAAGTATTTGAAGCTCGAGCACGAACTCGGCCACGTCCTTCAACTGGCAGACGGAGACGGCGGAATCATGAATGAAAAAGGACAGGTTCGGACGAAGTTCCCGGACAGCTTTCCACGCATCCTGGTCGACAAGCTCGACGCTTACTGGGGCAAGAACGTACTGTTCACCGAGGGCGTTGCGCCGGGCTGCGCCTGCTGCCGCGATCCGAGGAGCGAGGAACCGCCGTTCGTTCCCTACGAGGAACTATTGGAAGAACTCCGCATGCAACGACTGGAATCTTTGCCGGAAAGGATTCGCGTCATCAAAGAACAGCTTGAAAAAGAGGAACAAAAGACCCGACGTGAGGCCCTGGAAAAAGAAAAAAACGCCGCCGAAGAACAACTCAAGCGACTCGAAGCACAACAAGAGGAGCAACGCGAGAAAGACTCACGCACCGGAAAGTAACCTCAAAACAAATACACCACCGCAATCGAGTACGCCTCATCGAACAGCCGGTACTCCCGCGGCTCCGGCGGCCGGCGGCCCTGTAAGAAGTACCACAGTTCCTCCACTTCCGTGTTCGGCCGGCGCCGAAACAGCGGATACCGGTAACCTGCGCTCACTAACATGTTGTCCGTGATACCGAACGAAACGCCCGCCTCCAGTTCCCGGTAAATCCGCGGCTCCTCCCCGGCGTTCGCGCGCTCCTGAATGACTCCGGCATAGGGCACACGATACGCGAAACCGCCGAAGACAGTGAACGTTTCCGCAAAAGACGGCAGCGGTCGAAAGCCCAGGCGCGCCCGCCATTCGGTGACCTTCTCCAGTTCATGCGTCTCCCGCGTGACCGTGAGCGGCTCCGGCTCCCAGGGCAACGTCTCGATCTCCTGCAACTCCGTTGTGACTTCGGTTGATTCCTCCCGGGGCAGTTGCGAAAGCGGCCAGGTCCCGCCGGCACGCAGGGTGAACAGCCAGCGATCGCTCGCGAGGCCGAGCGTAAGTCCGGCGCCGCCGTCATAAAAGTTCTCGTCGACGAAAACGTCCCGATCCGAACCCGCGGCGAAACCGAGGTCCGCGTCGGCCACCAGAAAGAACGTTTCCTGTTCGCCGAGTTTCGGCTGGGCGCGCAGGCCCAGGCGCGGCCGGCCGTAGCGTCCGGCATCCTCGCGATCCTTTTGCGCATAATAAACATACGGCACCTGAAAGTTAAGGCCGAGTGCGCCGTAGTCCTCGTCGTCGAGGACGTTCAGTTCACCGGCCGCACTCACGGTCCAGATGTTCCGATTGTCCGGCTCGCCCTTGACGTAGTCCACGGAGAACAGGACCTGGGAGCGCGGACCGGGTGTGGTGTTCCCGAGCACCCGCGCCCGGGAGGCGTGCCCCGGATGGTGGGCATACAACGGCATCACCGCTAATGCAACAACAGCGAAGATTAGCCAGAGAATCGGTCGGCGCATTAAAAAGAAAAACATTCGTGTTCCCTCATGATCGTGCCGCCGGGGATGTTCGCGGCGAAGGCGGCGCTGACGTCCGACTCCGCGGTGCCGCCGAGATTCGCGAACAGCCGGGCGTAGTCGAAGTACAGGAGCATGGCCGTGCTGCTCACCGGCGAAACAGTCGCAGCGCAGCGCGGGGTGACTGCGAAGTCCGAGGCCACCGAATACAACGCCGTGAAACTCGCACCGCCGATCGTTCCGACAAACTGCATGCGGCGCACGTGCAGGACTACGCTCTGGACGCCGCCGGGCGGCAGGGCCAGAGTACCGCCGTCCGTACCGAAGTAGTACAGTTCCAGGGAATCCCGCCCGTTGCCGAAACTGCCCGCGGACAACGGCTGCACGAACCGGTCCCGGCCGGTCACGAAGATACTGACCCCCGCCGCCGGAGCGATGTCCTCCTCGTGACGCGAAACGGGCGCCATAAACTCACGCCCATCGAATGTTAACGCATCCGCCGCCGGCAGAATCGGCGCGGGGATGCCGGACGCTCCGGCGTAGACGTCGATCTTTTCCACATCCAACCAGGCACTGCTGAGTTGCACGGTGCCTTGATTCGAAGAGAAACTATCGATGGCATCCAGGCCGCCGTCACCGAAACGAAGCTGTACGTTCATGGCCCCGGTGCCGGCAACGCCCAGGACGTAGCTTAAAAGCGCTTCCTCATCACTTAAGGCGTCGCCCTGCGTGCCAAACGAACAAGCCCCGCACAGCAGAAGCACAAACAAAAGTCCGCAGCCCGTCCCAAAAACCCTCGAAACCCCGGCGCCGCGGAGTAAAAAATTCTTCTCCATAATCTCACCGCCCGAAGTTCGCATCGCCTTCCCTCGGATTGCTGAACGCGGAGTTGTTCAGAAAATCGTAGTCCGTCAACGAACGCAGGAACGCGATGAGATCCGCCTTTTCCTGGCTCGTGATCGAAAACTCACGAATGAGCGACGTATCCACCTGCGGATGGACCGCGCGGGTGCTGCCGTCGGCGTACTTCGTGGCGCCGTTCGTGTAATGATCGATGATGTGGCCGAGCATGTCGTCCACCGGATCGCTGCCGCAATCGCCGCCGGAATCGATCTTAAAGACGCCGTCCTGAGGATTGCAATCGAAGCTGCCGTCGTGCATGTACGGGAAGGTCACCTCGATGTTTCGCAGCGACGGCGCGCGGTGGCGACCCTCATCGCTTACATCCCCCGTCAGATCGTACAAACCACGCTCGCGTGAAAGTTTAGCGGCGTAGTCCGATTCGGAATAGATGCCGTTGTTGTGAAACGAAAATTCGGTGAATACGGTACCGCTGTGCGTGGTGGTATCCGTGAAGTTGAATCCGCCGTGGCAATGAAAACATTCGGCGACCTCACTGTTAAAGAACACGGCGCCGCGGCGGGCCGAAGCGGAAAGCGTCGCCGTTCCGTTCTGGTACTGATCGTAAGAACTGTTGCCCGAGATCATCGTACGAATGAACGCGGCCAGGGCCTTGCGAATGTTGCCGTCATCGAAGGTATCGCCGGCGCCGAAAGCCGCCGCGAATTTTCCCTGGTAGAGTGAATCGTTTCGCAGTTTGTCCAGGTAAGCGTCGCCGGACAGACCGAGCTCCACAATGGTACTGTCCGTGGACTCGGCGAAGAGCGGCGTCAGCGCCTGACGTTCGAGGGTATCCGTAACACTGTTCGCCCAGTTGAGACGTGAATGATAGCCGGCGTTGGAAAGATGCTGCGAATTTCGCGGATGGGTTTCGCCGGTGATGCCCGACGGACGCTCACGCTGATCCGTAAAGGCGAACTCCTGAAAATGACAACTCGCACACGACGCGCTTTCATCTTGCGAAAGCCGTTTGTCGTAGAAGAGATGGCGGCCGAGGTCGACCTTCGCGTCGGTCATGCAGTTATCCGCGGGCACGGCGGGGACCGGGAAATCCGCGGGCAAGTTCCAGGCATACGGAGGGCAGCCGGTATTGAATGTCAGCGCGAAGACTGAGAGCAACAGGGCGGCGCCGGTAGCGTCGCTGTCGTCGTTGCCGTTTAGAATACTGCAACCCGACATGGCGGTCAACACGGCGACCAGAACCAGGCCCCGTAGGCCCGGATGGTGGAATCGTTTCATAATATTATACCATATGATGTTAGCGGCGCCGCCGGATCCCGACGGCGCCGCCCATCCTACTGAATCACAAAGGCCGACTGGAGCGAGGCGGCCTGGCCGGTTGTGGAGTCGATCCCGAAGTTCGAAAGCAGCTTCGGACACTCCACGGACTCCTCGGTAGTGGACCCGGACGCAGCCGGCGGTTTCAACGGCATGCAGCCGCGTCGGCTTCCCGTGGACGGATCGAAGCCGCTCAACGCCCGATTCATGTCCAGCGTAACTTTCTGCGAGTCGGTGTTAAACGACGTCGTCGAAGCCAGGATGTTCGCCCGGAACGGCTGCGAACACGTATTGCTGCTTACGTCCCCGCCGCAATCCAGGCTGCCCAGGTGCAATAACGTCGTAAACGTTGCGTCCGTGGCCTGGAACTCCAGGCGCGTGAACTTGTAACCAAGGGACCAGCTCCAGTACATCTGGTTGATGTTCAGCGGCGACGGCGTGGTGCTGTTGCTCAGAGAATTGAGGCTGTCCGGCAGGCCCAGATCAAAGACGATGCCGGTATAATTCGCAACCGGCGCGTAGCCGCGAATGCTCGTGTTCGTATCGCTCGAACCGGAGCAGTTACCCGTGGCATTCTCGAAGTCCAGCAGCGCGGCGCCGCCGTACTGCCAGACGCCGTCGTCCGGGAGCGTGACCGGTAACAGCGTACCACCGGAAATTAAGCGCACGTTGGAAACGTAGAAGCGCGCGTCGGTGAGGTTCAGCGTCTTCGTGGTGGAACCGTCCACCGCCGCGGAGACGGTAAACGTCTGATTGCAGCGTACCGAGGTGCTTCCGCTGCTGAGATCGAACTCGATGGCGATGGGCGAGGCCACGAAAGCCAGTGCGGTCAGCAGAGTATGGTTCGGCGCGGCTTCAGTGTCCTGATCCAGGCCGAGGGCGTTGCATTGCAACGTAGCGCCGGCAAACAGTACGGCCGCCGCAGATGCGGCGAATCTTGATAGAATGTGCATGGTTTCTCCTGAATATAAAGCCCCGTCGTCGGCGTATGCGTGCACGACCCGACGGGCGTCGCTAAGTAGCGACGATCATAAGTTAAACGAACCGGGATTCAGGAGAATGCGGGCGGGCCGCGAGAACCGGGCAGCCGGAGATCAGCGACACGGACACGCACACCTTCCAGAACGGTCGGCGTGAGGATCGGCTGCAACGCTACGACAAGCAGCGGCGCCGGAGCGGCCTGGGCCAGGGTGAGCAGTTGCAGATAGCCCTGGCACACCGGACACGAGGAGTGCTGGTGATGGCCGTCGCGATTCGACTCGGTTTCCGCATGCTGCTCATGTCCCGACGTTTCCGCGGTAGCGGCAAGGCGTCGGTGACACGGCGGAACCACGGAGGCCCGTTGCACGTGGGCATGGTGCCCGTCCCCGTGATCGCCGTGTTCGTCGGCGTAAGCCGCCGGGTTCATGACCGGACAGCGGTGCAACGCCGGGATCGGATACTGGGACAGGAATCCCAATAGCGCGATCAGGGCACCGGCGAAGCGCAGACGCGCGAACGATGTCGAGCGGTGAGAGTTCATCGACCGTGCCAGAATGATGCAGGTCGAATCGCTGACAAGGCGATTTTTCGCACCCGTGGCGACAAAACGCTTGTGCCCGTTCCGCCCTCGTGCATACCTGCACGATGCTCCGTCCGCTAACTCATTCTGCGCATACATTAGCATTTACCGTGCTCTGTCTGGGCATCGGCTGCGCCCACGCCCCGGCCAACACGCCGCTGCCCGGCGGCACCGTGGACCCGAACACGGGCTATCGCTTCGACGAAATTCCGGCGACAAACTCGGACGACGAGCTGTTCATCTGCCTGGCATTCTCCGGCGGCGGCAGCCGGGCCGCGGCGTTTGCGTACGGCGTGCTGGAAAAGCTGCATCATATGAAGCTGAACTTCGGCGGCCGCGAGACGACGTTGTTGAAGGAAGTCGATTGCATATCTTCGATCAGCGGCGGTTCGTTTCCGGCGGCCTACTACGGCCTGCGCCGGAATGCCGTGTTCGAAGAGTTCCGTCCGAAGTTCATCGACCGCGACATCGAAGGCGACCTGGCCCTGCGCGCACTGAACCCGGTGAACACCGTGCGGATGCTTTCGCCGTACTTCGATCGCATCGACGTCGCCGCGGAGCTGTACAACGACACGGTCTTCGACGGCGCCACGTATGCAAAGATCATGGAACGGGGCGAGCGCCCGTTTATCATCGTCAACGCCACGGACCTGGCCATCGGCAAACGCTTCGAGTTTACGCAAGATCAGTTCGACGTGATCGGCTCGGACCTGGCCGCCTTTCCCGTGGCCCGGGCGGTGGCCGCGTCGTCGGCCTTTCCGATCTTGCTGAGCCCGCTTACGATTCAGAAACATCCCGTGCGTAACGACGAATTGTTGCGTAAGCGTTACTCAACACGGCACGAAAAGTTTTATTCGGATCGGCGGAACTACGAGTTTGATTGGACCCGGCGGGAGTATCTCCGGGCCGACAAACGCTGGGTGCATCTCATGGACGGCGGCCTGGCCGACAACACGGGACTGCGACCGATCACTTACGGCATACGCGAGGGTTTCATTCATCGTCGCCTGGAACGCCGGCGCATTCGACGCCTGGTGGTTATTACCGTGAACGCTTATACTCGCAGCAAGGATGAAGAGAGCGCGAGCGAGAGCGGCCCGGGCACCGGCGCCGTGGACATCAAGACTATGACCACGGCCATGGACGACTTCAGCCTGGATACCATCGAAGAAACCGCCGATCTCCTTCAAGACATGCGTGCGAAGTTCGGCGGCGGGCTGCAGGTCTACGCCGTGAACCTGGAATTCGAGGCGCTGCGGGACGAGGCCGAGCGCAATTATCTGTGGTCCATCCCGACGAGTTTCTACGTCAACCGCGCCCAGGCGGACCGGCTCATCGGCGTGAGCGAGGTACTCTTTCGCCGGCATCCGGACTTTCAGCGATTGCAGCGGGACCTTAAGATCCGCTGGTAGTACATTAACACGCCGCTACGCATCGAGCATTTCCAGCACGCGCTGCTCCACGTCCCGGTAAACCGCTTCTTCAATGCTCTCCGGCTCGATGCGTTCCGCCGCCCCGAAGATGCGCGCCGCCCGCACGTCCTCGAAACCGTCGATGGCCGTACGCAACGCCGGCACCGGGGCCATGGCATACAACATGGCGATCACACGATCCGACTCCTTCGAGAGGACCCGCTGGAGTTCTTCCGGCGGATAGTCGAACAACGGGCTGTCGTTGGCGCGCAAGAGCGGCCGGGCGGCGAGAAAGTGCTGCGCCTCAAAACGTTGCAACGCCGTGAGCAGTTTCAGATGACGGCTGTCCTTTTGTACGGCATGGTACCATTGCAAAAGATAGTAGCGTTCCAGAAACGGCAGCTCCAGGAAAATGGCGTAACCGTCGATGTCGTCGTAGCGCGGCAGAGCTTCCAGGGGATCCGCGCCGTGCAGCTCACGAATTTCAGCCACGAGCTCTTCGACGGACGGTGGATCGATAGTAACTGAAAATTCGCGAATGTTACCGGCCGGCACAGGTTTGTCCGCCGGAAAGAGGGCCCGGGGCAGTTCCCCCAGTTTCGAAGAGAAGCGTCGTTCGAGGGCGCGCTCGACCTGCGCCTGCTCGCCGGCATCCAGACTTTCCATGGCCTGCACGTTCCCCGGGCCGTGCGCCTGGTCGCCGTCGCCCGGGTTCGTCGGCGCGGCATCCCGGCTAACTTCTTTTTCTCGAAACTTAAACAACCCGACGCCGTCTTTATTCAGCCGCACCGTATAGTCGGAACCGTCCGGTTGCAGAAACGTAAAACGCAAGGCGAGGTCCTGGTCGTCGAGGGCATGGCCCTCGTCCACGGAGCGCAGTACCTGCGCGGCGGTCATGAGTTCGAGCAGGCTATGATCCAGTTCTCCGGCATTTCCAAGCATGGGGTTTCCTGCATCGAAGCCCTGGAGCTGTCAAGACATAGGCCGCGGCCCGAACGGCCGAAAATGAAAGTCATACAACTTGACGGCGGCATTACTTCTTGTTATACTGTGACTATACCGAAAAGGAGGTAACAGTGAGTACTACTGTACAAAAATTCGAACGATACAACGCCACGGACGCCCCGCGGGGATCCGCGGAAATCCTGAAAGGCGCAGAACAGAAGATGGGCTTTACGCCGAATCTCTACGCCGTGATGGCGGAGTCGCCCGCCCTTTTGAAAGGCTATACCGAACTCGACGATATTTTCGCAACGTCTTCCCTGACGCCGGTCGAGCGGCAGATCATTCTCTTAACCGTCAGTCGCTTTCACGAATGTCATTATTGCGTGGCCGCGCATTCCACGCTGGCCAAATCATTCAACATCGACGAAAACAATTTGAGCGCTCTGCGTGAGGGCCGACCGTTGCATAACGGCAAACAGGAAGCCCTGCGCCGCTTTACCGAAACCCTCGTAGAAAACCGCGGCTGGCTCCGCGACGACGACCTGCAGGATTTTCTGGACGCCGGTTACAATCGCACGAACGTAATGGAAGTAATCCTCGGCATCGCCTTAAAGACCATGTCGAACTATACCAATCACGTCGTGGATACGGATCTGGACAAGGCATTCGCAGCACAACGCTGGACTCCTGCTAAATAAAAACAGGCAGCCGAAATCAATATATGATTCACCGGACGGGCGCACGAGCGCCCTTTTTTTTACGCGCTCAGTGCAGGGTCTGCACGTAACACCAGGCATGCACGTAACGCCGGTCCGTCTCGAACAGATACCAGTCGGTAACGCACGTCACGTCTTCATCCACACGATCGTGAAAGCGATGCACCAGCCAGCCCGCGAGAATCGTTTCACCATCGGAAGTTACCGGCGGAACATCGCGCAGGGGGTCTTCCTCGCCCGCCTCGACGGCCGTCTCGCGCCACCAGTCCAGGCCCGCGGCGGGATTCACGCAAACTTCCTCGGGCTCCCCGGGATCGTGGGCGTTCCATAACCACTCGCGCCAGTGACCGGGCGGGCCCTGCCGGGGCGGTTGCCGGGATTCCCGCAGGTCCCCCTCGCCGAAGATCGCCGGGGCGGCCTCCGTATTCACGTAAAACGCGGCGAGACTCGGGAAGGCGTCTCCGGGCGCATGCTCCACGCGGAGCAGATAGCCGTCGTACATCTCGAACCCGCTGGTAACTTCGAATTGAGTGATCTTAGCCGCGGCGGCCGGGTCCCGAAAGCGCGCCGCCGCGGCAAGATCCGGAACACGATCCCGCGGCCCGGGCTCGTCCGAAGAGAATAACGTATCACCGATCCACATCACATCATTCACCTGCTAACAAACATTGCCAGAAAGTTAATCCAATCGAATCAACTCCACCCGCCGATTCAAACCCGGATCCACATTGGTTCCGTGGGGAGCCACCCGGCCCTCGCTTTCGAGGCGTGAAACATCGATGCCGAACCTACCGGCGAAATAACGCACCACCGACCGCGCACGGCGATGAGCCAGGTTGATGTTGCCGTTGGATCCGCCTTCGACGCGCAGGCGCAAGTCCGGTTCACGCAGCAGGGCCTCGCCCGCGGCGTCCAGGGCCGGCGCGCTGTCCTCACGCAAACGATCCGACGACGGATGAAAGTACACGCGTTCCAGGGAGACGCGACCGCGTTCTCTTAAGCTCGTGATGATGTCTTCCGCTGATGCGGGCGGCGGGTCCTCGGGCGGATCGGTCCAGCGACGCTCGTTTTCTTTTTTCGGCGACTCCGATGAGCGCGACGGTAACGCGGCAAGATCGCGCGAGTACTCCAGCGCTCGATCGCGGCGATCGTTGCCGGGCGGCACATCATCCTGCCTGTCTTTCAGAGCGCGGCCCGGCAAACGCAGCGGCAACAACATCAACGTAACGACAAAGAGCAACGCGCAGACGAGAAACAGAACGAACATCTCGTTCTATGAGACGACGCACGTCGCGAAAGGGTAGGCTTTTTTGATTTGAGTTGTTTGCATGATGGGGCGGTGCAGGCTTGCCGTGTGGACGGCCGCGACCTCAAACTCCGCCGCTTTTCGCTGCGCCGCGGCGACCGTGAATGGCTGCTCGGACTACTGGGCCGCGCGGACGCGGACGAACTGCGAAACTGGGCCGGCAACGGCTTTCGCGCGCCCCTGAATCGCGCGCAACTGGATCGTCACCTGGCCCGCATGCGAAACCCCGGGCGCTACGCGTTCATCGGTCAGTGGACGGGGGCGGAGACGGAGCGCGTGAGTTACGTGGAACTCTACGACGCCCGCGCCCACGCTTCGGCCTTTCTCACGCGCATGTACGTGGCCCCGGCCTTCCGCGGTCAAGGCCTTGGCACCGCCACGGTGCGCCGGGTCATCGCCGTAGGTTTCAGTCAACTGAAGTTACACCGCATTGAGCTGAACGTTTACGAACACAACACGGCGGCGCGGCGCTGCTACGAAAAAGCGGGCTTCCAGAACGAGGGTCTGCTCCGGGACCTCCTGTTCACCGGCACCGGGTACTGGAGCGCGTATCGCATGTCGATCCTGGATCATGAGTGGCGAACGCGTGGCAGGGGTTGCTGAGGCCGCCCCCGTCGCACGCACATCCTGTGCGAGCGTCGGGGGCGCTTCGCCCTCCATGGCTTCGCAACGACCTCAGCAACCCCTGCCACGCGAAGCCCTCAAAATTCTGTTGAATCGGGCAATTGAAATACCGCTCAAATCTGTACTTGCGCGCTACACGGCCCTCGGCATTGCATACAGCGCCAGCGTCGACTTTAAGAGCGACTGACACCAGTATTACTCCACGTGCTTCAGTAACTTCTCCCGGTACGCACTTAGTTCGTCCGCGCTTGCGTCGCCTTCGTGGGGCGCCCACGGGGCGAACTCCTTGTCGTTAGTGGGAATGTACGGCCCGGGCTTGACCTCGAAGCAAACGGCGTGTTCGCTCAGCACCACCAGCGTATGCCAGAACCCCGGCGAGATGTCCACGCCCACGGGCAGGCCGTCGTTCATCTCCGCGTCGAGGACCTCGGCCGAGGCGACCCGGCCGTCGTCGTCGAACGTAAAAAAAGCAATGCGCCCCTCGATCACCAGGAACGACTCGGCCTTCGGCGGCTGCGTGTGTCGATGCGGGGTGATGTAGGTGTCCCGCAGCATCACGTTCAAAAAACGATGCGGATTTTCTTCCATGCTGCCGTGAAAGTTGAAGTTCATGCGCCGCCGCGGCGAATTGCGGGCCTGGTCCAGGACCTCGTCGAAGAGCTTGCGATTGAGAATGTGTTTGGTGAGATTCATACTGGATGGTGTCGCTGAGAAATGCGGAGCATCACATTGCAACCATCCCCCGCCTATCGCGAAAACGCAATCAAGAAACACGGCGGCATCCCGCTTGACACAAGCACCACGACGCCGAACGTACCAACATGGCCGCATCATCGGACATCGACTTCGACGATCTCGTACACGCTGCTTACGATCCGGAAACCGGCGAGCCGCGTTCCATGGAAGCCCTGGACGATCTATGGACCGCCTTTCTGTCGTTGCCCGACTGGAACTTTCTCGTGAAGGCGCCGGGGGAAAACGAGGCGCCGCGCGATCCCTATCCCTACGTCGGTTACGTGGACGGCAAGTCCTGGGTCTTCGTCTTCACCGACGCGCGTCGTTTGCGCGAGTACGCGCGCGAGCACAACTTCACGAATCCCGACGGCAGCGCGCTCATGATCACGATGCCGAAAGACGGCGCCCTGGACTGGCTCGTGGAACTGGGCGGCAACGGTGTCTTCGGCCTGCGCGTCAACGAGGGCGAGCACGGCTGGTTCGCGCCGCTGGATCAACTGAAACCCATCCGCGCGCACCTGCGCAAACTCGGTAAACTCGATGACGCGTGAACCTTCCACAAACGAAATCGATCCGACAGCAGCATTGCACTAACATTCACCGAACTGGTGTTAGCAAAACCGTGGCCGCGCAGGCAGCGGCCTTATGCGTACAAATCCGCGAACGGATCGTGCGCCGGGTCTTCGTTCCACTCGTGTTCGATCTCGTTCGCCTGCTGTTTCGCAACGTCGTAGCCGAGCAAATCGGCGACAAACGCGAGCGTCATGTCGATGCCCGCCGTCACGCCGGAGCTGGTGTAAACATTGCCGTCCTGCACCCAGCGCGCTTTGTAGACCCACTGCACGTTCGGTCCTTGCGACTTCGCCCAGGCGAACGCAAGTTTGTTCGAGGTGGCGCGTTTACCGTCGAGCAGGCCGGTGTTCGCGAAGAGCCCGGAGCCGGTGCACACCGTTAAGATGTACTCCGCGCGGGCGGCGACGTCGCGCAGCGCTTCGATGTACGGCGCATCTTTCGCCAGGACACGCGTGCCGATGCCGCCGGGTACAAGTAAGATGAAATCGCGCTCATGGATTTCCGAAAACGGCCGGGTCGGCACGGGGACCTGTTGCGCACTGGTAACGAGACCGCCGTGCTGCGAGTAAAACGCGGGCGTGAAGTGTTCGCCGAGACGGCCGAAGACTTCGACGGGGCCGAAGGCATCGAGGGTTTCGAAGTCGGAGAAAAGAACCGTTACAATCGTGCGCATCTTTACCGTTGCCATCGTGAAACATCACCCCCGCTCCGGCAAACCTTCCGCTAACTTACACTTACCGTAATCTCCGGTCGGCAGCGGTTTAGCCAGAAACGCCTCGGCGTGATGCGAGACCACCGACAGCGGCCGGCCGCGCACGAAGTTCGGGCAATCCTCGCGATGCTTCAAGCACAGCACCTGGGACGACTCCGGCTTCGGATAGGCCCAGGCCGCGTCCGGGTCGTTTTGAATGCACGCCTGCTCCAGTTGGGCGACGATGCGCATGCGTTTGATGATGGGCTCATACGAACGGCACCGGGCAAGCACCGGATTCACGAAGCTCGCCGGCAACGCCCCCAGCTCGCCGTGGTAGGCCAGGCCGGCAATGAGGTTCTTGAGTTGAATCACCGGATCGAGCTTCTTTTTCTCGGCGTCCATAATGAAGCGCGCGATCTTTAAGATCGACTTCACCGCGCGATACGAACGATCCTGTTGTTCGTCGGTCTTTGCATCGCCGGCGGTGGCGGCTTCCACGGCGGCCGCGTCCTGCTCATCATCTTCCTCGTCGTCGTCGAGCAACGAAAGATTCGGCGTCGCCGAAGCCTGGATGTCCTCGGCCTCCGGCGCGTTCAAATGATTGCGCAGGCCGGCAATGACCGCGGCCTCCAGTTGCATTTGCCCGGCGGCTTCCGCGGCACGGTAGGCGTAATCGAGCTGGAACTTCTGCGGCCGATCGAACATGGGGTCTTCCAGCGCCCCCAGTTGCTTCGCGTAGACGTCGGCCACGAGACCGGCCTGAAACGTATAACGATGCGTGAACGACCCGCGCTTTTGCAGAACGAAGGCGAGCACCAGCGCATAGAGGCCGAAGCGCGCCAGGTGCAACGCAAGCTTGCGATCCTGCTCATAGATGCGCAGCAACCACAGCGTGAACATGCGCTTCTCGTTGTTGAACTTATTATAGAGGGCATTCTGAATGACGCCGGCCAGCGACGCCCCGGGCATGTCGGTGCGCAGCAGTTCCATGAGGTCGCCGCGGCTGCGCTGGACGAGGCCCAAAAGCACGCGGCGCAAATGCATGCTCACTTTCGACAGGACCTCGTCGTTGGTCTTGATGCGATAGTGCGGATTGTGCGCGTCGAACTTGTCCAGGTTTTCGATGCGCGCTTCGTTGATGTTCATGCCGGCGGGAATGTAGACCTCGCCGCCGCCGGACTTCACCGGTTCGCTGAACTGAAAGTCGAAGCGCTCTCCCGGCGGCGTGTAGCGCGTGGCGAAGTCCCGAAGCTGGGCCGCCGAGTAAAACTGGAGAAACTTCTCGGAGATTTTGATCGGCTTTTCGAAGATGCCGCCGCTGTTGCTTACGTTCTCGGACATAATTCCCGCGCCGGAGGCGGTGATCCTGGGTACCTTAAAACGAGCCGGACCCAGGCAAACAAAATTTTCTGGTCCCCCGCCCCGCCCCCAAAAAAGTGCTCATGACCATGAACGTTGCCTCGCTACAGGATCACGACCCGGCGGCCGACGCGTCCGGCCCGGCCGGTTCGCTGCGTATGTTTTCCAGGCTCACCCTGCTCGTGGCGATCTTCGCGCTCTGCACCATGGTCCTGGGACCGCTCGTGCGCGCCCACGATGCCGGCCTCGCCTGCCCGGACTGGCCGCTCTGCAAAGGCCAGGTCATTCCAGACGTCGGCGACTATCAAATCTTCCTTGAGTGGATTCATCGCGTCGTGGCCGCCGTCACGGGCATCGGCCTCCTGGCCTGGCTCGCCGTGCTCTTCGCGAAGACCGAACTGCGCTCACGTTACGCCGTGGCCGGCGTCCTGGCCGCGTTGCTCATGACCTCGCAAATCGCCCTCGGCGCGCTCACGATCACCGAACAACTCGACGCCTACGTGGTCAAGTCACACCTGCTGAACGCCGTGCTCTTTCTGAGCGTCCTGGTCTACGTACATCGCAGCGCGGAACGCCGGCAGCGGATCTTAACCACCGGCGAAAAGAAGTTAAGCAACGTCGTCGGCGGCCGCGATCGATTGTCCCTGGCCGTGTCCCTGGTCTTTCTCGTTACGATCTTTCTGCAATTGTTCCTGGGCGGCCGCGTGAGCACGAACTACGCCGGCTACGTTTGCCCGGCCTTCCCCGCGTGTTACTACGAAGAAACGGCGAACATCGACGCGGAGGGCGGCGTGCCGACCCTGGAACGCAGCCCGGTCTACTTTCCGTCCATGATCGGCGCCACGGAAATGCACATGACCCATCGGTTCATGGCCTACTTCCTGGCGGCGTACTCCGTGGCGCTCCTGCTTTTCGCCTACCGGCGGCCCTGGACGGAAAACGGGCGACGCTTCGCCTGGTTTTTGTTCGGCATGATCCTATTGCAAATCCTGGTCGGCGCCGTAAACGTACTGTATCAGATCCCGCCCATCGTTACGACGTTGCACTCGACGTTCGCCTACATCATCTACCTGGGCGCCTTTATTCTCAGTCTGGAGCTCTTCTTTGACGGCCGTAGTCATGCGCACTGATCCCGGGCTACTTTCGGACCTCTACAAACTCTTTAAACCGGGGCTCGGCGCGTCGATCCTGGTTACGATCATCCCCGGTCTGCTGTTGGGCCCGGAACTGCCCGGCTGGTCGACGATCGCGTTTACCATGATCGGCACGTTCCTCGTGGCGATCTCCTCGTTCGCCTACAATCAGATCATCGAAATCAAAACCGACGCCCTCATGGAGCGCACGCGGGATCGTCCACTGCCGTCCGGTCGCTGGCCGCTCTTCGCCGCGTACTTCATGGGCTCTTCGATGCTCGGCCTCGGTCTCATCTTACTCGCCCTCAACGTCAACCCGCTCACCGCGGTCGTCGCCCTGGCTTCGTTCGTGCACTACGTCTTCATATACACGGCGATCCTCAAGCGCGCAACGCCCTGGAATACGTTGATCGGCGGTTTGTCCGGCGCGGTGGGCCCGCTCATCGGCGAGGCGGCCGTGGCAAACACGCTAACATTCGAAGGTTTTACGTTATTCCTGCTGCTCTTTCTCTGGCAGCCGCCGCACTTCTGGTGCCTGGGCATCAAGTACCGCGAACAGTACGCGGCCGCGGGCATTCGCATCCTGCCGGTAACGGACGGCGTGCAGACAACGTTGCGCTACATGATCGGCTACTGGATTGCGGTCTTGCTTTTGATCGTGCTGATGTACGTGCCGGTGTTTCCGCCGCTCGCGATCGCCGGGCCGGCCTTCTTCGTGCCGGCCTTCGGCCTGGGACTCGTGGTACTCTACGCCATGATCAAACTCCGCCGGGACTTTGCCGCGGGGGAGGACGCCCGGCCGCTGCGGGTCTTCTTTCTGACGATCCTGCACATGCTCGTCTGGCATCTGGCCATGACCGCGGACCTGTACCTGCGACGCTGGTCCTGATTCATGAGCACCCGGGTCGCGGCCTTTTTTGTCGGATCTTTGGGTTTTTCTTTTCCCTTTTCAGCAGCCTGCCTGTATATTGAACAAATCTTGAGAGCGGCCGCGCCGGATTTCGCCGTCTCACGGCCCTCGGACGCTGGAACGCTTCTTGCTGATGTAAACAGGGCAGAGCCCGATTTTTTTCACTTTGATTGCATCATGTTGATCTACTCGCAACCCTATCGTCGTAAAACCGAACGCCTGAACGTTACGCTCACCCGGGAAAAGGGCGGTTACCTGCTCGTGGTGGACGCGTTGCGCAACGCCCCGGAGACCCTGTATCGCCTGGCGGCGGTGCTCTTCGTCCACGAATGGAACATCACCCACGCGGACATCTGCACCCTCGAGAACCTGGAGATCATCGACAAGTTCCTGGTGCGACCGGTAGACAACGAGATGGCCGTGGACGAACTCAAGTTCGAAAACATGATGTACGACTTCGAGCAGTTGCTCTTCGAAAGCCCGTCCGTGTCCACGTATCTCAAAGAGCGCGAGGCCGAGCTCCACTTCGACGCCACCGGCGCCGGCCAGGTGGAGTTCTATCTCGACGCGAACCGCACGTACATCATGCTTTCCGGTTTCGACCGGCCGGGCCTGCTTTTATCGATCACCCAGGTCTTCGCGTTCATGGAGATCGACATCCTGGAAGCCCGCATCCACACGGCGCCCGGCGGCCAGGTCCGTAACTCCTTTTTGCTGAATCCTACGGACGGCCGGTTCAAGGATCCCCGCTTCCGCGAGCGGTTGAGCGACGGATTGCGGATGTTGCTGTAATGTCGGGCACGCCCTGAATCGTGGTGTAAGTGCAGGCCAGTGTACATTAAGGCTTTTATGGGTACAGCTGGTTCCAGCTTACGGTCGGAGGTCATGCCGGGAATATGTGGGGCGCGCACCGGAACGGCGTCTTCGTCGCAAGAACCGCTGCGGTAGCTGAGTCGCAAACCGACGTCCGGGTCGAACGCAGCACTCTTTGCAAAACGAAAATCCACAACTCCCGCTTCGCCGTAGCCAAATCAACCCCTTCACCATAACGCAACTTGCCTAATGTTTCTCACGGCAAACGACGCGAACCACAGTTCTTGAACTACCGAAAACTTTTCGGTAGTTCGCAGGCGCCCCGAATCGTGGTGTAAGTAACGGCCAGTGTACATTAAGGCTTTTATGGGTACGGCTGGTTCCAGCTGACGAACGGAGGTTGTGCCGGGGAGCGTGGTAAGGCGGACCGGAACGGCGTCTTCGCTTTGGAAAAAACATCAAGCGAAGGCGCACCGGAACGGCGTCTTCGTCGTAAGAAACGTTCCGATCGCTGAGTCACAAACCGACGTCCGGTGTCGGCAAGGCCCCACTTGTTGGGGCCGCGGCAGTTGGTTCCCCACTGGCAGCACTCTTTGCAAAACGAAAATCCACAACTCCCGCTCAGCCGTAGCAAAAAAAGGCCTTTCACGTTGCGCAATTTACCTCATGTGTCTCACAGCAACAGTCACGAACCGCAGTCCTTGAATTACCGGAAACGCTCGGACAGTTTGCGCACGCCCCGAATCGTAAAGTAAGTGAAGGCCAGTGTACATTAAGCCTTTGATGGGTACAACTGGTTCCAGCTGACGCGCGGAGGTTATGCCGGGGAACGTGGTAAGGCGGACCGGAACGGCGTCTTCGTTTCGGAAAAAACATCAAGCGAAGGCGTAAGAAACGTGCGGATGCGTGTTAGCGGGGCCCCACGCGCACGCCGCCGACAAATCGTTCCGGCGGCCGGCAGTCTTCGATGAAGTGCAGACGGCCCCCTACTAACTCCTGGCCGGATTCTGTTAAACGAATGCGCTCCCGCAGCCACTCCGGAGCAGCCGCCGGTTCGTCGGCGAAACCGGCGCTTGCAAGCACCGGCACCTCCGCGTTCCGAAACGCCGTAATCACGCGGAGGAACATGAGGTCACCCAGAAACGGGAGCGGCTCGCGTTCGTCGTGCAACAAACGAAAGACCGCCGCAATCGTCGGCGGCCCGCCCGTGTCCAGGTCCCGCACGCATTCCAGCGTGAGGCGTTCCGTAAGAGCCAGGCCGGAGGTATCCGGGAGTTCCAGCAGGTGCCGACGCAGAGCCGCCCGCAGTACGGACTTCCAGCCGGACGCCTCCGCCGGTTCCGGGCCGGCCAGGGCCATCAACGCCTGCGGCTCCGGCGCGCACAGAGCGGCCCAGACCCGGGCGCCGAAACGAAACATATCTTGCGTAGCTTCTATTGAATAGTCGTTAAACACCAGTCTCAGATCTTCCGGCTCCAGTTCGCCGAGGCCGCGAAAACGCCGCCCCGATTGCGTGGGATGATGATCCAACGAGATGAGCCGCACATTGCGGCGGCGGGTCTCCGCGCAGCGCATGAGCACGTACGCGAGGATGAGCTGATCGTAAGTGTCGTGTTCGAACCAGAGCGTCAGCGGTTCTTCAGCGGCGACGGCTTCGTCCAGAGCCGTGTATTGCTCGCCGAGTTTCGCGCGAACTTCGGCGACGGCAAGGCCGTAGCTCTCCGAGAGAAACGTTGCGCGACGTTCCAGAAATTCCGCGCGGTGCAGTTCCAGGACCGGGCCGTCGCAGTACGGATCCGAGAATTCCAGGAATCGGCCGAAGCCCTCGCCGACCAGGCCGATCGCCCGGAGTCCTTCCTGAATGTCGGAGCCGCAGCGTAGATGAATCATTCGCAGCACATCCCCGAGCGCGCGATTGTAGTTCGCCGCCCCGAACGCACGGAAGACAACACAATTTTCTCGCGGAAAAAGACTGACAGACTCCGCAGACCTGGTAGAACACCGCCATGTTCGCCTCTCGCCTGCCCGCGACGGCCGCCCTGGCCGGTCCTCTCGCCGCCCTCGGCATCCTGCTGTTCGCCGACATGGGTGCTCCGGCAGTACGGGCCTGCGCGGCAGTGACGGTGTGGATGGCAGTCTGGTGGGTCGGCGAAGCGGTCCCGCTGGCGGTGACGGCGTTGCTGCCGGCAATCCTCTTTCCGTTACTCGGCGTCGCCGGGAGCGAGGACATCGCCGGTTCATACTTCAACTCCACGGTCTTTTTATTTCTCGGCGGTTTCGTGCTGGCTCTGGCCATGCAGCGCTGGGACCTACACCGGCGCATCGCCCTGCGCATCATTTTGTTTTTCGGTGAACGGCCGCCGTACATCATCCTGGGATTCATGACCGCCGCCGCCGTGCTTTCCATGTGGATTTCCAACACCGCCACCGCGGTGATGATGCTGCCCATGGTTCTCGCCATCGCCGTGAAATTCGAAGGCGACGCGAGTGACGGCCGGGACGACAGCGTGCGCATTACGAAGCCGTTATTGCTCGGCACGGCCTACGCCTGCTCCGTGGGCGGAGTCGGCACACTCATCGGCACGCCGCCGAATCTGATTTTGCTCCGCACGCATCAGATCGTCTTCCCGGACGCGGACCCCTTAAGTTTCGCCCGCTGGATGTTACTGGGTGTACCTCTCGCAATCAGCATGTTGTTGATCATCTGGCTGGTGTTGCTCGCGATCTTTCGCGTGCCCTTCGCGAAACACGAACTGGTGCGTACGGAAACGGTACGCCGGGAGTACCGGGGCCTGGGGCGGCTGAGTTACGAAGAAGCGGCGGTAATGATCGTGTTCACCATTACGGCGCTTCTGTGGATCCTGCGCAAAGACATCAGCTTCGGCGACGGCGATCAGGCCTTCGTGATTCCCGGCTGGTCCGGGCTTTTGCCCTACGGCGATCTCATCAACGACGGGACCGTCGCCGTGGCCGCCAGCGTGTTGCTGTTCTTGATTCCCGCGCGCGGAAACAACGAACGGACACGCATTCTCACCAACGACGTCTTTCGCGATCTGCCCTGGGGCATAGTCTTGCTCTTCGGCGGCGGCTTCGCCCTGGCCCACGGCTTCGAAAGCAGCGGTCTTTCGGAGTACCTCGCCGGCGGATTCGCCTTCCTGGACACATGGCCTGCCTGGGCGGCGGTCCTCGCGGTCAGTACCGGCATGACCTTTCTCACCGAGTTCACCTCGAACACGGCGAGCACGCAAATGCTGTTGCCGGTCCTCGCCCAGGCCGCCGTCGCCCGGGACCTGCCCCCGCTCCTGTTGATGGTCCCTGCCGCCCTCAGCGCGTCCATGGCCTTCATGATGCCCGTGGCCACGCCCCCGAACGCCATCGTCTTCGGCAGTGAACGCCTGCGCATCATCGACATGGTCAAGGCCGGCCTGGTGCTGAACCTGCTCGGCGCGCTAACAATCACCGGATTCATGTTAGCGCTCGGACTGAATATATTGGGCGGACGTTAACTGTTTCAATTCTTCGCGCCAGGGATACGGAGCATGGCGAGTAGCGCCAGTCACGGCCGAAGGCCGGGACCGAATACTCAAGCACTGCCCGGTATCAGCACCGGCACTTTTTCCACTACGGCAATTTCCCGCGTCGTTACTCGCGCGCGGTATGCAATGACCTCGACGCCGCGTTCATGCGATTCCGCCAGTTGCTGCGCGTACTCCGGGTCGATGTAGTCGGCCGGCTCCAGGTGCCGTGCGTCGCCGCGTTGAATAATGAATAAGAGCACCGCCCGGGCACCGGCTTCGACGGCGGCGGCCAGTTCGCGCAGATGGCGGCGGCCGCGCAGCGTTACGGCGTCGGGAAAACGAAAGGCACCCCGCTCCATCATGTTCACATTCTTAACTTCTACGTAACATATCTTACGGCGGCGGCCGCCGGAAAGTCGAAAGTCCACCCGGCTGCCCTCGCCGCCGCCGGGCAGAATATCGTAACCGCGCTCGCGTTCGATCACACGGTAACCGGTGAGTTCCGGAATGCTGCCGGCGTGCAATGCCTCTTCGGCGAGGCGATTCGGCAGAATACTGTTCACGCCGATCCAGCAGCGACCGTTGTGAATCATTTCGAGGGTGTACGGCAACCGGCGCTTCGGATTGTTGCTGTGACTGAGCATCACGCGGCGGCCCGCGCCGAGACACGTCCGCATGCTGCCGGGGTTCGGGCAATGGACCGTACGTATCAGGGGCTCGTCGCCGTCGGGCACCACGCACTCGACGTCGGCCAGGAATCGTTTGTACCGCCGAATCAAGCGGCCGGGAATGAGCGGTTCTACAAAACGCACGATAAATTTTTGATGACCGTTCCGGGGATTCGCGGCATTTCGAATCATGGCCGAAGAACAGGAAAAGCGCGTCATCCGAATTCGGGTCCGAACCCCGGAAGACTTCGTCTACATGGGCACCATCACCATGACCTCCGACGGCCAGCAGGTCAAAGAGTTCCACGGCATCGCCGGTGACCGCGAGGAAATTCGCAGCCGCACCATGCACGAGCCGGTCCGCGATTTTGTGAAGTGGAAAGAAAGCATGCTCTTCAACGAGCGCTGCGATAAATCCCGCACCCAGGATTTTGAACGTGTCCTGGGCCGCATCACGAAAAACTTCGACTACATCGACAAACTGCGCATGATGATCCGCGGCAAGAAAGTCGATCAGGTGCGCTACGACCTCGACCAAGAACTACAGCTCTCGTTGGGCATCAAAGAAGGCGAGATAGAGGTCTTCGCCCAGGAGACAAATCCGGAAGTTTTCGAGGGCGAGGACCAAGCCGAAGAAACCGGGGCCGGCGGCGAAGCGGCTCCGGAGCGGGATTTTTCCGGGCAGATCGCCCTTTCGTTCATTGTGGCTCCGACCAACGGCGTGCCGCTCACGCAACTGAAAGACGGCGACCAGGTCGTCGCTCGCTTTGTGGATCCGGACGAGGAGCAGACCTCGAACTACATGATTTCCCGCGGCCTCAAGAAAACCCCCGCCGCGGACATTGACGGGGACACCCCGGACGTCATGCCGGTGCCCGGCGAAGTCCTCCTGCCGGACGAAGACCCGAAGAAACCCGAGACCAACGCCACAATCCGCAGCATCGAGCCGTACGAGGGCAACAAGACCCTGCTGATGGTCGACCTGCCCGAGGACGCGAGCGGCTACATCCTCGAAGAAGAGAAGAGCGTGAAGGTCAAGGTCCCGGAGGGCGCGGCGCCGCCGAAACCCGCGGCGGAAGACACCCCGGAAAAGCCGAAGAGTGCCGGGAAAGAAACGCCCGCCGGGAAACCGGCCGCGGCAAGGGCCGACGGCGAATCCATGGATCTGCGCACGATGCTGATGGTCGGCGCGGCGATTGCGGCGTTTCTCTTCCTGATGTTTCTGATCCTGGCCTGATCCTTCCCGCGTCCTGGTAGGAACTCCTGCCCCATTTGCGCCCCAGAATCCTATAAATCCTATCGGAATAATAGGAAATGAATCGACGCCGCTCGGTTGCTCCGGAATTGTGGTTCGAGAAACCGCTTGCGGGCACGGTGAATCATAAGAAAGCGTCTTTAATTCCCGGTATTGTGTCCGCGCAGGAACCTGCGACTGTTCCTCCCGCCGGGTGTATTCAAGACCACCAGGTACTCTATGAGCACGACGATCCAGGAGGCCGAATTCGGCCGCGACATTCAACAGGAGACCATCGATTCGGCCATCATCCGATTCTGTGGTGACTCCGGCGACGGCATGCAGCTGACCGGCACCCAGTTTACGAAAACGACGGGCGTCGCCGGCAACGACCTCATGACCTTTCCGGACTTTCCGGCGGAGATCCGCGCCCCCCAGGGCACCCTGGGCGGGGTCTCGGGCTTCCAGATCCACTTCTCGTCTCACGACATCCACACCCCGGGCGACCGCGTGGACGTGCTCGTCGCCATGAATCCGGCGGCGCTCAAGACGAACATCAAAGACCTCAAGGACGGCGGCATCCTCATCGCCAACACCGACTCCTTCGACGCGCGCAACCTGGCGAAAGTCCAGTACGAGTCCGATCCCCTCGAAGACCCGGAGCTGTCCCAGCGCTATCGCGTGATCAAGGCGCCCATCACTCAACTGGTGCGCACCGCCATCGAAGAGATGGACCTGGGTCTGCCGCAGCATACCGTCGATCGTTCCAAGAACTTCTTCGCCCTCGGCATCACCTACTGGCTCTTCAACCGCGATCTTTCCACGACGTTCCACTGGATCGAACAGAAGTTCAAAGGCAAAGAAGCCATCATCAAGGCCAACGAGAAGGCCGTAAAGGCCGGCTACTACTTCGCCGAAACCAGCGAACTCTTCGCCACGCGCTATGAGATCGGCGAAGCGAAGTTCGAACCCGGCCTGTATCGCAACATCAACGGTGCCACGGCCCTGTCCCTGGGATTCGTCGCCGCATCGCAACTGGCAAAGCTGCCGCTATTCTTCGGAAGTTATCCCATCACTCCGGCGTCGGACATTCTGCACGAGCTTTCGCGGCACAAAAACTTCGGCGTGAAGACCTTCCAGGCGGAAGACGAGATTGCCGCCGTGTGTTCCGCCATCGGCGCGTCCTACGGCGGAGCCATCGGCATCACGTCGTCGTCGGGTCCGGGCATCAACCTGAAGCACGAGGCGATCGGTCTTGCGATTATTACGGAACTTCCGTTGATCGTCATCAACGCCCAGCGCGGCGGCCCGTCCACGGGTCTGCCGACGAAAACGGAACAGGGCGATCTGTTACAGGTACTCTTCGGCCGTAACAGTGAGTCCCCGGTGGTCGTGGTCGCGCCGTCCACGCCGGGGGATTCCTTCGAGTGCGCCGTAGAAGCGACGCGCCTGGCGCTGAAGTTCATGACGCCGGTCTTTTACTTAACCGACCTCTACTTGATTATGGGCTCGGAACCCTGGCGCATTCCCGAGGTCAAAGACCTGCCGGACATCGAACACACGCAAATCGCGAACGGCGAACAGATCGAAGACTTCAAGGTCTATCGCCGCGATGCGGAAAGCATGGCCCGCCGCTGGCCCATCCCGGGCACGCCGGGCTTCGAACACCGCATCGGCGGCCTGGAGAAAGATCAACTCTCCGGCAACGTAAGCTACGATCCGGACAACCACTGGGCCATGGTGCAAACCCGCGCGAAGAAGATCGCGAACATCGCGAACTTCATTCCCGAACTGGAAGTGGACGGCGACCAGTCCGGCAAGGTGCTGATTCTCGGCTGGGGTTCGACCTACGGCTCCATCCGCGCCGCCGTGGATCAACTGCGCAAGGACGGCGTAAGTGTATCTCACGCGCACTTAAGGTATTTGAACCCGTTCCCGAAGAACCTGGAAAAGATCCTGAACAACTTCGAGACCGTGCTGGTGCCGGAACTGAACCTCGGCCAGCTCGCGTTCTTGCTCCAGGGCAAGTTCTTGAGAAAGATCGAAAGCATGACCAAGATGACCGGGAAACCCTTCCTGGTATCGGAGCTGAAAGAGAAAGTCCGCGAACTGATCTGAAGAAGGATTAACTCCGAGGACCGAGGGAACGAGAAAGATTCGGGAGAGTATTTGTAACCTGCTCGCAGGCAGGCAATGAAAGCCCTCACTTTTTTCTCTCGGCTTCTCGGTCCTCGGAGTGAACAAAACAAAAACGGAAAACGTTATGAGCTACCCGCTGAAAAAGAAAGACTTTGAATCGAACCAGGAAGTACGCTGGTGCCCCGGCTGCGGCGACTATGCCATCCTGGCCGCCATTCAGAAGACCATGCCGGAGATCGGCGTACCGAAAGAGAAGATCGTGTTCATCTCGGGCATCGGTTGCTCGTCGCGCTTTCCGTACTACATGAACACCTACGGCTTTCACACCATACACGGCCGCGCGCCGGCCCTCGCCACGGGCCTCGCGATTTCGCGTCCGGATCTTTCGATCTGGGTGATCACCGGCGACGGCGACGGCCTCTCCATCGGCGGCAATCACCTCATTCACGCGTTGCGCCGGAACGTGAACCTCAAGGTTCTTCTGTTTAACAATCAAACGTACGGTCTTACGAAAGGGCAATACTCCCCTACGTCTCACGTGGGTACGAAGTCCAAGTCCACGCCCTACGGCAGCGTCGATGCGCCCTTTTCACCGGTGCAGGTGGCCCTGGGCGCCGGCGCTTCGTTCGTGGCGCGCACCTACGATAAAGATCCGAAACACATGATCGATACCTTCAAGCGCGCCCACGCTCATCGTGGTTCGGCGTTCATCGAGATCTTTCAGAACTGCGTCATCTTCAACAACGACGTCTTCGAACCGACCATCGGCAAAGAAGTGAAGAACGATCGCGTGCTTTTCTTGAAGCACGGCGAGCCGCTGCATTTCGGCGGCAAGGCTTCGAACGAAAAAGGAATCGCCTTCGACGGCTTCTCTCCCGTCGTCACGGACGATCCCTCAAAGGCCATACAGCACGATGAGACTGCCGCGAACCCCGGTTACGCTTTCGCACTGTCACAAATGCGCAATCCGGAATTCCCCGAACCCATGGGCGTCTTCCGCGACGTACCCCGCGATCTCTACGAGGACCAGGTTGCGGCGCAGGAACAGGCCATCGTCGAAAAACTCGGCAAAGGTGATCTGGACAAACTCTTGAAGTCGGGCGACACCTGGGAAATTCATTGACGCACTGAAATTCCATAAGAATCCTGTCGCTCTTTCTTTTGTTACGGCAAGCCCGACCCGCGGCCCTGTCGTCAAAGGATGGTGCGACATGCAGGATTCAGATCCTCTCGGCGAACATTACATCATCGAATTGCGGAAGTGCCGCGAAGGCATCCTCGACAACCTCGACGGCATTCGCACGGCGCTGCTGAACGCGGCCGAAGTCGCGGGCGCCACGATCGTGAACGACTGCTTTCATAAGTTCAGCCCGCAGGGTGTTTCGGGCGTCGTGGTCATCGCCGAGTCGCATCTGAGCATTCACACCTGGCCGGAGCACGGTTACGCCGCCATGGATCTCTTCACCTGCAATCTCGACATGAGCATGGACGCCTGCCTGGAGTTCCTGCGCGAAACCTTCGGCGCAACCGCGATGGATGTAAAACGCATTGAACGCGGCATGAACGTGACGGCGGACGTCCCGGCGGCGCAACGCTAAACACGCGCCACCGAGCTTTTTTATCTTAGCTTTTTTCCCGGTATTTCTTTTCCTTAAGTATCAGCTTTCGTAACTTAACGGCATCGCACTCTTTCGCCTTCGGCGACAGCAATCGGTTCCAGTAGTATTCCTCCGGCGTCTCGTCGTCGTCTGCGCGTTTGCCGCTTTCCGGCGGTTCGTGCAGGATGATTAACAGATTCATGGCGCGGGAGGCGCCGACGTAGAGCACGCGAATCTCCTCGTCGCTCACCGCCTGCGGGCGCTGATCAAAATGAAAACGCGAGCTCCGGGCGCGCTCCGAATTCCAGCCGGCCATTACGTCCAGAAAGACCACCGGAAACTCGAGTCCCTTCGCCTTATGCACGGTCATCACCCGCTCCTCGGGGAAGCCGGCGTTCAGGAAAATTTGCCGGCGATAGTTCGTACGCACCAGGATCCGATAACAGTCGCCGTGGAAATCGTCGTCGGCCAGGATTTCGGAACGCAGGCGAGGCTCGTCTCCGCAACGCAGGGCGAACGCTGCCACGGGCAACTGCGGACCGCGACCACGTACGGCGCGCACTCGTTTCGATAGTTGATGGCGCGACGCGGCGATGACAGCGTCGCCGGCGCGCACGACGGTGGACAGGCTGCGATAGTTCTCCGCCAGGCGATAGACCTTCACCCGCGCAAAGAGTTTCTGAAAGTCCAGGAACGGCCGCACCGTCGCGCCGCGAAACGAATAGATCGCCTGCCAGTCGTCACCGACCACCAACATTCGGGGCGGCTGCATGAGTCGCAGAAATTCCAGCTGCCGCGGGTCGGTGTCCTGAAACTCGTCGACGATGATTAAGCCGTAGCGGCGGCGCAGCTCGCGCAGGTACGGCGCGTTCGCTTCCAGGGCGACCAACATCTCTTCCACAAGATCGTCGTACTCCAGGCGGCCGTGCTCCTGTTTGTACGCGGCGAGCCGGGCGTAGACGACTTCGGCAATGTTCGGAAAGAGCCGCCGAAAACGTTCCGGATCTCCGAGCAACACGTCGTACGGAATACCGCCGGTCTCTTCGTCCATGTCGCACTCGCGCAACGCATCGCGCAGCACACGTTCTTTCTCGCTGTCCTCCAGGATTTGCAGGCCGTTCGCGCGGGCCGGATCCAGGCGACTCAACCAGCGAAAACAGAACGAGTGAAACGTGCTGATCTCCACGCCGTCGCGCAGTTCCCGCGGCAAACGTTCCCGGAGTTCGCCGACGGCGCGGCGACTGAAGCTCAACAGCAGAATGCGTTCTTCCAGACCGGATCGCAGGCGATGTTCCACCAGACCGATGACCGTGCGGGTCTTTCCGCTGCCGGCCGCGGCGATGACCTGTTTCACGGGCCGCTCTTCCAGAATAATGCGCAGTTGGGCCGGTGAATATCCGGCAAGGTAGTCGGGCGTAATCATGCCGGAAGAGGTAGCGAGACTCGCGCTTCGTTCCGCATGATTGTGATTTTTTTTCGAGATCGGGATTTTTTGCGCAACGATGGGCACGTCGGCGACGTGTATGCGGCAACACTATCGAACAGGAGTTTCGTATGCAGAATCTTGCAAACGTATTTATGGACGGCAACCTGGTCGCCGATCCGGAGGTGAAACATCTCAAGAGCAACAGAGTCGTGACCGCCTTCCGCGTGGCGGTGAACCACGATTACAACGCGTCCCGGGACGATCGTAAGTTCGTGAGCTACTTCCAGGTGGAATGCTGGGAAAAGCTGGCCGAAAACTGTGCGCGCTTCTTAAAGAAGGGCGATCACGTCACGCTGACCGGCGAACTACGCCAGGATCGCTGGCAGGACGGCGAAGGCCGGACGCACAGCATCGTCAAGATCGTCGCGCGCTATGTGCGCTTCGACTCCGTGGGACGCTCGCGCGAGACGAAACCGGACGGCGCGGAATCAGTGCCCGCGGAAGAAGCAGCGGCCTGAGTGCAACATCGGCGGGGCGGCTCCTGTGCGGGCCGTTCCGCCGTTCCGCCGCCCCGTACGCGAAAGCGTGAGTGCTACGGTTGCGCCGCTGACACGGTGCCTGTCCGAAAAAAAACTATTTGCAGGAAAGACGGCCTGAATCATACAAACCGAGCTACACATTCTCCATGCAGAAGATAGATGTCAGATCCCTGACGATGGATCAGGTAGAATTCGATCGCTTCGAGGATCTGGAAACCGAGCTCGATCTGGGACCGCTGGAAATGAAGCGACAGGTCTCCGAGGATTTCGACGATCTTGTCGCCCAGCAGAAGTATCGGTCCGGAAAACTTTATGATCTAACAAAACTACGACTAATGATGAAAGTGGGTGGTCATCTGCGCCTGACCAATACCTACAGTGGTCCCCGGGACGAGGGCTATCATAAGCGCATCGGCCTGCTGGTGCGCAAGGGTGGTTTCTCGAACGTTCAGATTCAGACCCCGAATGGCCCCGACGGTCCGGAAATCATCGAGGGCGTACGCCGGCCGCCGTTTGAGAAAAAACTGCGGTTCAATCTTCGGCTCATCGAGATGATCAAACCCGCGGAGATCGAGTTCGCACACACCTTCGCGAAAAAAGTATACTATAACCTCGACTACAATTACGATGTTGACGTGGCCCGCCAGTTCGATCTGCACTCGGATGTGCTGGCGGTGATCGACAGCGGCGGCAACTTCCTGAGCCTCGGCCGCGGCACGCACACCGTGCCGGGTTACTATATTCCATGTATGTACGCCGTGGACGAACGCGGCGAACATCCGATCATGCCGGACGACATCCATTCCTACGCCGAGGTTATGGCGATCCATCAGGAAGGTAAGCTGGGAGTCATCGCCTACAAGCACCTCATGGAAGGATTGTTTCAATTCGCGGACGAAGTTTACGGCATGGACTGCGCCTGGACCACGGTGGACGTGAACGATACATACATGGGTTTGTACTACAAAACCCGCTATCGCATGAAGGAGTACGGCTCCACGTTGACCTACCGGGATTTCGGCGGGAACTGGATTCTTCTGTATACGCGACAGATTCATGAGCTGGGAACGAACCCGAAGAAAATATTCGGCTGAGTCCGCTTGACGCTTCCTGTTTGGAAACGCAATCTGACGGCCGTTCGAATCTATGGGAGAAGCGGAGACACAGGGCCTGCGCCACATTTTTCGGCTGAACCAGGCGCGGACCATCCAGCGCATCAACCGATACGCGATACCGATCTACGTTGTGCTCACCGCCTACCTGGCGTACTACTCGGACCCGCTGAACTTCGAGGAGTACCGGGACGCCATGCTCCCCGGGCGTATCGTTTCGCTGATCCTCGCCGCGGTGGCCATGGTGGCGAGTTACATCCCCCGGGCCGATTCCCGGGGGGAGTTCTTCGGCTTCCTGTGGGTCTTCGGCACGTCACTGATGGCGGCGCATCTCTCTGCCGCCATGAACAACCACAGCTCGGCGCAGACGTTGTGGATTCTCAACAATATCATCGGCCTCGGCCTGTATCCGACGCCGTTCCGGTATTCACTGCTTACATTCGTTGTATCGTTTGCGCACTATTTTTACGCTTTCTTTTATTTATACGAGTACACGCCGAACACGGACTTCCAGATGACCTTGATCAACTGCGGGGCGTCCGGCGTATTGGCCCTGGTCCTGAAATACGTCGTGCGCAGTAGCGCCCAGAAGGAACTCTTCGCCCGCCTTAAACTCGAACAGGCCAACGAAAAAATCGCCACGCTGAACGAACAGCTAAAGGATGAAAACGTTCGCATGGCCGCGGAGCTGGACGTCGCCCGGCGTATTCAGCACATCGTCCTGCCCGACGAGGACGAGTATCGGATCTTCGGCGACCTGGACATCGCCTGTACCATGGTCGCCGCCGACGAAGTGGGCGGCGACTACTATGACGTACTCTACTTCGAACCCGACGGCATCATCGCCATTGGCGACGTCACCGGTCACGGTCTCAACTCCGGCATTATCATGATGATGGTGCACACCGCACTGCGAGCGCTCAGCGAAATTGAACGCCAGGACATCGTGACCCTGTACAGCGTGATCAACCGGGTGCTCTACGATTTCCGCATCAAGACGGATGACACGCGCATCATGACCCTGGCGCTGCTGCGCTACCTGGGAGACGGAAAGTTTCAGATGACCGGAGAGCATGAGAGCTTCCTGCGCTTCCGGAGTAACGGGGAGTTCGAAAAGGTGCCGGTGGAGTTCGGCATGTATGCCGGCCTGGAGCGCGAAATCGATAAACATCTGAAAGTGCATGAATTTCAGGTGCAGGCCGGGGAAACCCTCATCCTCTACACGGACGGAGTGACGGAGGCCGTGGACGGCGAGGAGAACGAGTTCGGCGAGGAAGGAATTACGAATGCGGCGAGGCCTTTTCTACAGGAAAGCTCCCGCCGCGTACGTGACGGAATCATAATGGCGTGCCGCGACCATACCGCGGGCACGCTGTACGACGACTACTCCCTGGTCGTAATCCAGCGCAAACGGGCGTAAGCGCGGACGGCACGGGGACGAGGACGATTATGGACAGCCATATCAGCACAGATGATATCGAACATATCGGCGACGTGATCGACGTCGAGGACGGGACTGAGAATCTCTTCGTCCTCTCCTTTCTACCGCTGGATATCTTCGACAATTGGGATCGCTGCGGGGACATCGCGGATTTCATTGCACGTTACTTTCACTATAACTTCAAGACACCGGCTTCGCAGAGCGTAATCTCCACGGTGATCAATGAACTCGCGGAGAACGCCGTAAAGTACTCCCGCAACAAATCCTCACCAATCCGTATCGAGGCCCGCAAGCGCCAGGACCGGCTGATCCTGCGGATACTCAATTCCATCCCGCGCAACCAGCGCGAGCATTTCACGGCCGTTTGCCGCGAACTCTTCGATATGGATCTGGAAACCCTGTACCTGGACAAGCTGACCCAGGGAAAAGATGACCGTTCCTTCTCCGGAATCGGCCTGATTCTGCTCAAAAAAGATTATGACGCATTGATTGGGTTTGATTTTCGAGCCACTCCTGAAAATACATTGATAGTGGAAATCACGCTGGAACTGTGC
Organism: Leptonemataceae bacterium; assembly: GCA_965227295.1. Lineage (GTDB taxonomy): Bacteria > Spirochaetota > Leptospiria > Leptospirales > Leptonemataceae > JANSYA01. The sequence continues at coordinate 5,193,789 of OZ245742.1, forward strand.
GTAAATTAGGGATCTGCATGAAGCTGGAACATGAAAATTACTCGGCCGAGCTGATTGACAATCACACCGTAAAACTCAGAGGGACGTTCCGCCTCCAGGGCAAGGACCACTATATGGAGATCATGGGTCTGCTGGAAGACGCCATCAAACTGGCCGACGGTACGCTCACCATCGATATGACCGACCTGAATTTTCTCAACAGCTCGGGCATCTCTTCACTGAGTATCTTTATCATCCAGGCGCGCGAGGCCGGTCACAAGAAAATCCGCATCATCGGCTCCAGCCGACACTCCTGGCAGGCCAAATCCCTGAAGAATTTCCAGAAACTCTGGCGCAGCATCGAAATCGAAGTTCGCGACTAATTTTACTTTTCTCCAGATTCGCCTGTGGGGGCCTGTCCGTACCGCCCCCATGCAAGAATTGAATCTCCGTGACATTGTCGCCGAAACGGCGCGAAACTCCATAGAGGAGGCCGCCCTGGAACTTGCCCCCGGGCCGCTGAATTTCGACACCGCCCCGGACGGGGACTGGAACGACCTGCTCGAACGCGATCAATTCCGTCACGGCCTGCTTTACGAGCTTAAACGCGTCCGCCTGCTGCTTCGTGAAGGGGGGCGGCTACAGATCCGCCTGAGGCGCCCGGATGATTGTCATGAACACTACGCCCGTAACTTTGACGCCGTGCTCGTGAAAGCCGGGTTCACCACGGTGTCGTTTCGTGAGGATATCGTGGAGACCCGGAAGCGCCCGTTGATTCACGTCGGCCCTCTCGAACACCGGCTCTTTGTGCGCGAGCTGGAGCAGCCCGAAGCAATTCAGGCCTGTCACGACTTCGCAAAAGAAATCTTCTACTATAAAGATCTGATTTACGATACGGAAATCCGCCGGCAGTTCAATCCCAACTCAGATTATTTCGGTGTTTTTGATGAAAACGGTGAAATGCTGAGCATGCTCGCCGCAACGTCCCGCCTGCCCGAGTATTTCTGCCCCTTTCAGTACTGCGAAACTGCCGACGGTACCCGGCCGGCCATCCGCGCGGACTATCGCCGGGTCGACGAAATCACGATCGCCCATCGCGAAGGCAAGATCGGAGTTTCGGCCTACAAACTATTAATGAAAGCATTCTTCAATTTTCTCTGTGATGTTGCGCATCCGGACGCGTTCGTGCTTTGCTGTGAATCGGACGACCGCTTCACGGCGGAGTACTACAAGAATAAATTTTTAATGACCGAGATCGGCGTACGGTTGACCTATCACAACTCCGGTACTACCTGGAACGTACTGCTCGGTGACCGGCTGGAAGAACTTTGCCCGAGACGGGCGACTCTCTTCGAATAGGTCCCGAGGATGCGGTACTCCGGATCGCACCGGAGCGGGAACCCAATATGAACAGCGGTCAATCAGATACGGCCCGAATCGACGAGCACCTCGGTGACAGCATCGACATGGAGCAGGACACGGAAAACCTGTTCACGCTCTCCTTTCTGCCGTTGGACATCTTCGATCACTGGGACCGCTGCGGGGACATCGCCGATTTTGTAGCGCGCTTCTTCCGTTACAGCTTTGCCGCCCACTCCAGTTACAATATCATTTCCACCGTCGTCAATGAACTCACCGAAAACGCGGTGAAGTATTCGCGCAACAAATCTTCGCCTATCTATCTGGAAGCCCGTAAGCGCGGCGAACAACTAATCATCTCCATGACCAACGCCCTGCCGCGCAATCAACGGGAACACTTTGCAGCTGTGGGTCGGGAGTTATTCGAGAAAGACCTGGAACAGCTCTATCTGGAAAAACTCACAATCGGGAAGGACGATCGCTCCTTTTCCGGAATCGGCCTGGTCTTACTGAAAAAAGACTATGATGTCTCCCTCAGCATGGACTTCCTCGTCAACGGAGCGGGTGATCTGCTCGTCTGCATCACCATAGAGCTGGACACTTTCTAAGGTCACCAACAGAAAGAAAGAACGAGGCGGCTAAAAAAACGCGGCACGTTCGGCAGAATCTGTGCCCTCTTCCTTTGTAGCTATCTACACAGGAGAGACTCCATGATCCCCGGCCCCACCCGTTACCAACCGCAGCTAATGTTCAGTCGCCGCCCGCACATCCGTGGGCAACGAGAGTCGCCGTGCACGTTGTTGATCCCTGGACAGTATGTGGCCGACCTGGAGGACCGATTACGTAACCGCGACTGCGGCCTCAGCCGTTACGTGCGGCTCCTCGTGCGACGCTATCGGCCGGTCTGCCTCCAACATGGATTACCGCAGGCCGGTGGTCTCAAACGTTGTTATCAATCTCCAGGCAATTCCCTGCTCAAGAAGTCCTGTCGGATTGACGCCGAAACCTGGGCCGAACTCGGCCAGATTGCAGCGTTTTTCGGTATGTCGAGATGTCTGGTTTTCGTTTGGTTGTTGAAGCTCGATCTCGCAGGGGGGCATGATACATTTGCCGGAGTTCCTACAAATGCGCTGGAGAGCTATGATTGCGATTACCCATCCTGCATAGAATTAACCGAAAGAGTATACCCGTGGCAGAACCATATCGAAAGAAGGCTGAGATTGAAGCCGCGCCGACGAAAACATCTACCGTGGGATCTGGAGTTCAGCTATTTTGGAATCCGACGCCCCTCTCGGACAGGTCAAACGCGCAGATAGGCGCAAGCCAGTCTATCCGCATAGCTTTGTGATCTGCACCTGCGTATTCCAGGTATCCGGAGGCAGTTGCAGATATACTCCGAGCAAATCCGCAACGGAAATAGCACCCAGTGCCGGCGGATCGATTTCAAATTCAACGCGCTGCGCATCGAGGTGAACAGCGGATAATGCGAGACCAAGGCGGCGTTCCACGGTTTTCATGTTGCTCTGTCCGCGCGCCAGCTTCTTGAGCTTTTTCTTCTTTCGCTCGCGCTTCTCAAAGACAATCGTTGCCGGAGCTTCCATCAGCCGACGCGCAATTTCCTCCGCCTGTGCTGCCCCGGAAAAAATCAGACGATATTTCTTGCGGCTCTCGTTCACCTCCCGGGGCTTCGGCAGATGTTCGACAAATTTCAGCGAACGTAATTCCAGACCTGGCGGCAAATGATGTAGGAACTCCTTCCGTAGAGTCTCCAGATCCACATCATCCGCCGCTTGAAAAAGCTCCACGAACAGCGTCTCCGACTCCGAAGCAAAGAACAATGGCAGCGAATCGAAGAAGTGAAACTTCTCCCGCTTGTTGAAGCCCTGGGTAAATGTCATGGGCAGCCCCAAACGCCGGCAGGCCTTACGCAGGACCTCCGCCGTTTCCAGATGCGAAACATAGATGAACGGATCCAGCTTCGCGAACTCAATGGCCAGCAGCGACTTCGTAACGAATTTATGCTCCGGAATCGTCACCGGCTGTAGGAGCTCCGGCGGAAAGTCCGACGGCACCAGTTCCTGCGGATGCGGCGGATTCATGTTGTCTTCATTGATGCTTTCGAACTTCTGAAAGTCCCGGCTCAGGATCTCCAGAGACGCACCACGGCCCTCGATGAGATCATGCCAGGGCACCGCACTACCGCCGGGCTTCGCCTCCATCCAGAGAACACGTGTTTCTTCCGGTAGCTCCGCGAAGATCCCGTCCCACACGTCCGGGCGATAGCCGTCGTCCCAGGAATCGAAACGCGCGCCGCGGCGATACGCTTCCAGAATCAGACGACCGGCCCGGTGATCACTCCTGGACAGCAGTCCTTCCAAATACGCCATCCCCGGCTCCGGTCCCTTCAATGAAACTCGTTTACTGGTCAGACCGGCACGAATCCGACGCAGGCCGTCCTGGAAGTACTCCGGCGTCGCCTGTTTCTCCCACTGAAACGTCGTAAACGGTTTCGGCACAAACAACGACACGGTCACATTTACTTTCTTGCGCGGCCCGCATTCCTCGGCCAGGCGACCGAGATCGTTCAACGCGCGGATTAAGTCCTCCACTTCGCGACCGTCGCGATCGGGTAAACCCATCATGAAATAAACTTTGACCAGGTCCCAGCCGCGACCGAACACCTGGCGAATCAAATAGTGCAGGTTTTCTTCGGATGATTTTTTACGAATGCGTTCGCGTTGCAGCTCACCACCGGCTTCCAGGGCGAACGTAATGTTCGAGCGCCGGATGCCCGAGGTCATCTCCAGCACCGGAATGGTTTTGACCTGCACACGCAAACTCGGCAGCGACAGCGACACGCCGTCCGGCCCGTATGCGTTCGCCATGTCGACGACGAGTTCTTCCAGCCACGGATAGTCCGCGATCGAAAGGCTGTGCAGTGAGATCGAATCATGACCGGTACGCTTGAGCAGATCGCCGGCGGTCTTCACAAGTGTGGCAACCTCGGAGTTTCGCACAGGACGTTTCCAGAACCCGGCATGACAGAATCGGCAACCCTGGCCGCAGCCCCGGGCCACCTCCACCACCACGCGGTCCTGCGTGATCTCGATGTTCGGCACGATGACGTTTTGACTCGCGGCGAAATTCAGCGAGCGGTAGTTGCGTTTGTTGATTTGTTTACCGGAGTAGAGCGGATATTCGCCGCCGCCCCGCTCGCTGATATCATAAAACGCCGGTAACATCAAGCCTTCGACTTCGCGCAGGTCTTCGAGAATTTCATCGCGGCTCTTGCCCGCGCGTTTGCCCGCGGCAATCACTTCGCAGATCTCCACCAGGCCTTCTTCGCCGTCGCCGAAGAACACACCGTCCATGAAATCGAACAGCGGCAGCGGATTCGACACCGCCGTCCCGCCGGTAATGATAAAGGGATCCTGCGACCCACGCTCGCTCTGCAAGATGGGAATGCCGGCCAGGTCCAGAGCATAGCAGAGGTTCGTGTAGTGCAACTCGTGGGCGGTGTTAAAGCCCCAGACATCGAAGGACTTCACCGCCAGAAAACGATCGAGAGAATAGAGCGGAATGCCGGCGGCCTGCAATTCATCGCCGAAGTCCGACCAGGGCAGATACGCGCGGTCTGCGTAGAACTCATCACGCCGATTGACATGATCGTAGAGCAGCTTCAGGCCCTCATTGGACATCCCGAGTTCGTAGGTGTCCGGATAGGACAGCACGACGCGGACCTCCGCCCGGTGCGGATCTTTTTCGGGAATGCCGAACTCGCCGCCGACGTAACGTCCAGGCTTCTCCACGCGCTGCAACAACGGTCGCACGGCGGCGCGATCGACGAACTGCAGCTCGGGAGCAAACGCAACGCGATTGCGGGGAACAGACGGACTTTGAACGGACATACGCTCAGGAAATCCAGACCCGGCGCGTTTTACACGCAAAAAATCATGCACGGGCCGCACGGATCCGCCGGCCGCGTGACGGAGTTCCTACCGGGTCGGTATTCTTACCGGGTCCCTGCCCCAACTGGTCATGTCGGTGTTCCTACCGAACCACCGTCAAACCGGAGCCGTCGAGGTTCACGAGCAGGATCGCCTCCAGCGTCAGACGATAGGGCCGGCGCGTGTAGTCCGTCCTGGTCAATTCGATTCTCAGCCGCCCGTCGGGGGTCCACGCATCCCGGCGGTGCAACGGCACACCTAAATCAATCTCGCCCCGCTCTACGATCCGCACCACCGAACCGTCGCCCACATTCACCGCATTGATATCCGCAAGCCGCGACTGATACACAATCCGCGAACCGTCGGGGCTCCAGCCCAACGGCGAATCCAGAAACGGTGAGAAGCTGAGAACAGCCAGCTCCGTCTGCCCGGAACCATCCGCGTTCATAACGTGAAGCCTCGCGGTCGCGTGCAGCGAGGACGAATCCTTGCGAATGAACGCGATCCGCGAACCGTCCGGCGACCAGACCGGCGACCAATCTTCCGCGGCGTCGTTCGTAAGATTCGTTACCCCGCTGCCATCCGCGTTGACCACATAGATTTCGCGATCCCCGGACTGACCACTGGAGACCAGGAACTGCGAACTATCCGGCGACCATACCGGATGCCCGCCGAAAGCAAGCGACGCATTCACGCGATTGTTCCCGTCCGCGTCGACGACGTCGCCGTCGGCAAAGAGGATCTTCGATCCGTCGGGAGACCACTGCATCGGCGCGTCCCCGTCCAATTGGACCAACGTATTACCGTCAACCGAGGCGAGCCAGTACTCATCCTCCTCGTAGAGCCAGCAACCGTTTCCATAGTACGTGTAATAGATGCAAAAAGAATCGGGAAGCTTGAGCCGCTCCCAGTTATAGATCAAGCGGCTGCTGTCCGGAGACCATTCCATATCCCCGGCCCCGACTCCCGCGGTGCGAGTGTGCAGCGCGATACGATTCGCCGGGTCGTTGACATCGGCCACGTACACGGTCCCCTCCGAAATCGGCGGCAGTGCGCGGAGGTCGCTGTGCCACAGCAGCGGAACGTACTGCGTGTATACGATCTTGTTCCCGTCCGGCGCGAGGGACGGATCCGTGCTGTCGTAGCGGTCGTTATCGTACGTAAAACGCAGCCTCGTGCCGTCCGGGTAAGATAAATAGATTTCATGATACACTAGCCAGCGCGCTTCGAGTCCGGAGAGGGGATTCCCACGCACACGCGTGGTCTCACGGCTGATCAGTTCATGCCGGGCCGGCAGGGCGAAAACCCGCGTCTCCGCGCCGGCATCGTAAACGGTGTCCACGGGTTCGATCGGCGGCAGCCCGACTCCGCTGCCTGGATTCAGTATCGCGAGCAACAGATACTCCTCGGTCGTGACCCCGTCATTATCCTGAGTGCACGCACCCATCACTAATGCGAACACAGCAATACTTAAGAATTTCGCCCTGCAAAAAGACATAGCTCCCCCACGACCGCTGAACGCGGTTCATTCCGGATTGTGATCATTCATTGATTGGCGGAAAAGTTCAGTACACGGCGCGCACGGCGATGGAGTGCACCTCAACGCGTCCCAGGCGAATCGTGTGCAACTGTGTGCTGCGAAGATTGCGAAAGAGCACCTGACCGCCGTCCGCCGACCAGAAGGGCGGCCCCGGCTCTATCTTCGCCGTCCCGCTCAACACCGAGCGTTGCTCGCTGCCGTCCGCCTGCATCAGAAAGAGATCGTAGCGACGCGTCGATGCGTTGTAGCGCCGGAAGGCGATCCTGTTGCCGTCCGGCGACCAGCGCGGGTACGAGTCGTTCGCGGCGTGCTGCGAAAGATTGCGCGGGCTCGTTCCGTCGGCGTTCATTACGAAGATTTCACTGTTGCCCTGGACCTCGCGCACGTGCAGGATCCGCGATCCGTCCGGCGACCAGCGCGGCGTGCTCCAGACGACGCCGGCGGAGTCACCGGTCAATCGTCGCCGCCCCGTACCGTCGGCATTCAACGTATAGATGTCCCCCGCGTCCTGGTAGAGCAGCTTCGAACCGTCCGGGGCCCAGGCGTAGTCACTGGCGAAGTCGCTGCGCCCCTCATCCAGGCGGACGTGCACGGAACCATCGAGGGCCGTAAGAAAATAACGCTTCCGGGAGCGTACAGAACACGAGCGCTGCACACAGGATTGATAGAGATCCGGCCAGTTGTAGATCAAACGACTGCCGTCGGGTGACCACTGAAAGTCTTCGGGGATGGCCTCGGTCCGGCTCCGGGCAATCAGCCGGCGCTCGGCCCCGTCGTCGCTTTTGCCGGCAGGGACGACGTAGAGCGCGGCGTCAGGGTTCTCCTCCGGGCTGTTCGCAATACTGCGGGCCTGGCCCTGGAAATCCACGACGACCTCCAGCCGCCAGCGACCATCCGGGGAAACACCGGCCTCGGTCGGGCCGGAATCACCGCCGACCACCCGCGGCGCACCGGCGCGGTCCGCACCGGCACCGTCCGCACCGAAGCAGGCCACGGCAAACAGGCCCGCCAGTGTCGCCGCAAAGAGTGCACCCGAAATATCCCGAAGACGAATCATTATGAAACTCCATCCCCGTACAACCGGGGCCACGTCTCATGTACCCGAGAACCCACTAATCGTCTCAAAAAAAATGATGAAACCTCCAGCGACCGGAAGGTGCAGTTTGTATTGCGGCCTGGACATACCTGCCGTATTTCGGGCGGATGCAAGACTCCTCGAACCGCAATTACATTCGGCTGTCGGCCCTCGGCGTGTTAGTGGTCGCCCTGGCGGCCTATCTGCTCTACGATCCGCTGCCCTACGAGTACGAGCCGCAGCCCCTGCCCGACACCTTCGAGGAGTTCCTACAGCAAAAGCTCGAAGCCAGTGAGGCCGCCGGCACCCGGGAATTCAACGAGGAGAAGCTCATCCGCTACGCCCCGAAGACCGAGTATGCCGTGCTCTACATCCACGGCTTCGGCGCCTCCCGGGGCGAAGGCGAGTACGTCTTCGATCGTGTCGCCGAAAAGCTCCAGGCCAACACCTATTACATGCGCCTGCCCGGCCACGGCACAAACAAAGAGGATCACGCAAACACGACCTACAAGGACTACCTCGATTCCGTGGAAGAAGCGTTCGCGATGATGCCGAAGCTCGGCGATCGCATCCTCATCGGCGGCTGCAGCACCGGGGCCACCCTTGCCACGTATCTCGCTTCGAAGTACCCCGAGCGTGTGGCCGGGTTGATCCTGGTCTCGCCGTTCTACGAATTCCGCGATCCGACCACGTCGACCATCGCGGGCATGCCCGGCGGGGAGACGATCATCACGACGGTGATGGGCGAGGTTCGCGACGCCCGCTGGCCCGAGGACGATCCGGAAAACCGCAAGGTCGAAGGTTACGACGGCCGCTGGTTAACGGAGCAGTACTATAGTGCCGTCGTCCGCCTGAACGCCCTGCGCGCCTACGTCGCAAAGGACCACATCTACGGCCGCATCATCGCCCCGACGCTCATGCTTTATTACTACAAGGACGAAGAACACCAGGACACGGTCGTCAGCGTAGAGGCCATGCTCGCGGCCCTCGCAAAGTTCGGTGAACTCCAGGAACAGGGACCGCATCCGCTCAACCGCGCCGTAGCCGTCGAGGACGCCAATCACATCATGATCAGCGAGTTCGTACGCACGGATAAGGACTTCATCATGCAAACGATCAACGCGTTTCTGGACGATCTCGTACAGTACGAGCAGGACAGTAAGTAAAACTGAAATACGATTACGCGCCGGCCTAATCCGACAACGCCTGCGCGAGTTGCTTCACCTTCTCGTGCGAATCGTCGAGACGTTCCGCGCGTTCCAGGATCACCCGCGCGCGATCGACGGCACCGGAGAGCCGGTAGACGTCGGCCAGGCAGACCAGATTATTCAGGTTCTCCGGATCGCGCAGGTGGCAACGTTCCCCGAAGTCCGCGGCGCTTTCGTATTCGGCGAGTTGCTTGAGAACGAAAGACGTGTAGTACAGAAACGTGGCGTCGGCCGGGTGTTCGTGGGCGTACAACAAACACAGGTCCCGCGCGCGATCGTACTCCCGGCGGCGAATGCGCAGTTTGGCAAGCTCCCGCAGAATTTCCGGGTGCTCCGGATCCAGTTCCAGGCCGCGGCCCCACTCTTCCAGCGCCGTTTCCAGGTGTCCGTCCCGATAAGCCCGACGCCCGGATCGGAGCAGCTCCAGGGTTTGCTCCGCGTGCGGACGCGGTTCGAGCGGCTGGCCCTCGCGAAAGCCCACACGAATGATCGTTAGGTCGTCGGTGAGTTCGCCTTTACTGCGCAGGGCCTGCTCCACGGCCCCCAGCTCGCCGCCGCCGTCCTCAATGCGCCGCAGGAACTCGTGCTCGTCTTCGTTCAACACCCGGCGGCCGTCGTCTTCGCCGATCATGATGTCGTCCCGGCCGTCGGAGCCCGAGAAGATCACGTCGCCGGGCTCAAGGACGAACGACTTCACCCGCAATTCGCCGCCCAGCTCCGGTCCCAGGTCGATGCCGATCTTGCGCACGCTGAGATCTTCTTCAATGAAACGCGCACGACCGTCGCGATACAGGGCGACGTAGGGATGTTCGGCGTTGACGTAGTAGAGCATGCCCGTGTGTTCTTCCACCAGGCCGACGACGACGGACACTAACATCGTACCATCGAAGGTTATGAAGGCGTCCTGCAATTCCCGGTAGGCCTGGCGCAGCCACTGCTCCGGATACATGCGACTCACGGTCTTCGAATGTCGTGTGCGATTCAACACGCTCTTGAAGACCGTGCCCAGCACCAGGGCCCCGCCGGCTCCCTGCATGGACTTGCCCATGGCGTCGCCGTTTAAGAACAGGACATAATTGCGATCCCGCAGCCGGAGATCGTGGGCGACGTTCAGGTCCCCGCCGAGTTCGGAATCGCGATCGCGAAACGTAAATTGTTTCTTCTGGCGTTCCAGCATGTCCACGTTGACGAACTCATTCTTCGTAAAGTTGCCGCCCAGGGGACGCACCAACAGCGACGTCAAAAAGTAATCCCCGTCCTGCTGTTCTTTGAGCTTGCGAACCTTCTGAAGCGTGGTATTCAGTTCTTCGGTGCGTTGTTCCACCTTGCGTTCCAGATTGCGGTTCAAATCCTCCACGGCCTGGTTCAATCGTACAAAGCGGTTCGCGAGTACCAACGCCATGCTCAACACAAACACCACGAACGTAAAACCCAGGGTCCGCGGCAGATTGTAATAGCCGTAATGGGAACCGGCGTCCACGAACATCGAAGCGATGAACAGCAACAGGCCGCCCAGAATGTAATAGGCATCGCGTTCGCGTTGCAGGGCCCGGAGTGTTACCAGCGCGAAGAACGGGACCAGGAAAACGAGCACCGACGGCAGAAAGAAAGTATCGTTGAACCAGCTCCACAGTCGCGTATCGGTCGTGAACAGGACGAGTATGAACTGGGCGGCGTGGACCGCGAGGGCGGCCATGACCAGTCGATCCAGCCAGATTTCTGCAACGAGGAAACGTCGCGGTGCAACCTCACCGGCTTCGCCGGCGGCGGGCCGGGCGAGATCGAAGTAGCTGCGCAGGAAAAAGTAAAACGTCCCCGGCATGGTCGAGAGAGCCAGGTACTCGATCTTTTTCATGGTCCAGAAGTCGAGGCCGAGTTCGTACTTCAGTTGCGTACGTAGAAACTGGTAGAGCACCAGGCCCCAGGCGAAGAGTGTGAAGAACAGGTTTTCCTTTTCCACCCGGCGTCGCAAAAATAAGAACAGGAAGTACGCGCCCACGGTAAAGTAGATCACCAGGATCAGCGCGGCCAGAAAGTTCGAGACGTAGTACTCCCGCAATAACAGCCGGGCCGGGCCGATCTGTGTGGTGTTACGAAAGATGCCGACGTTGTCCTCGAAGTATCCCTGCACCTGCACGAGCAGTACGTTCACACCGTCATTGCGAAGGACACCCTCGGGGATCATGTAGAGCCGGTGGCGATCGTAGGCCTCGGGCCGCGGCGAATCGAAGGTGCCGGTCGCGCCGATGCGCACGCCGTTCAAATACGCCACGTCGCGATCGCTGATTTCGCCGAGACGCACGGCCAGGGGCTCCTGGACCTCGCCGTTCAAATAAAACGTTTTGTGATACCACGCCGGCTTCGAGGTATCCTCGACGACGCCCTGCACGAAGAGGTCGCCGGGAATCGCAACGGCCGTCCAGTCCACAGTGTCCGTGGAATCGGCGGCGGGGCGGCCCTCTAACACACGGCGAGAGTATGTTACGGGATCGAGCTCCGCCGCCGTCGCCCACCAGGTATGCGCGGCGGGACTGCCGGGCGCCGGTGTATCGAGGCTGTGGATCGTCGACAGATCGGAGATGCGTTGAATCACGAAATTCGCCGCATCGTCCTGCGCCGCAAGACGAGCGAACGGCGCGAGACCCAACAACAAGATGACGCCGGCTGCCAGGGAGAATGAATCGGTAAAGAAGTATCGAAATCGCATGAACACCGCTCTATATTGTTCTATATTATAAAAGAAACTATTCTAATATATTAACCATATATTGCACGGCGTGTGTCACTCGCATTGCAAAAAGATTTCGCGCACGCCGGCTTATGTCGCGCCGTTTGCCTCAAGGCTGCGGGCGAGTTCGTAGTAAGCCTCGCGCGAAATCTCCTCGGCACGCCGATCCGGATCGACGCCCACGGTGCGCGCGGCGACGTGCAGTTGCTCCGGATCCAGGTAGCCGCGGCGATCCTGTTTCCAGGAGTTCGCCAGCTTCTTGCGGCGCGCGGCGAAGCTCATGCGCAGCACTTTCTCGAGCACTGCGGCCCGGCAACGGGGCCCGTCGTTGTGACGCCGGTACTCCAGGATCGTGGACGAAACCCTCGGCCGCGGAAAGAATGCGTTCGGCCCGATCACACCGAGATCCTGCCACGTACCGAAGTTGCCGAGATACACGTTCAGTGAGCTGTCGGATCGCTCCGCGGTAACGCGATCGGCGAATTCACGCTGTGTGAGAAAAACGCCGCGGCGTACGAACTCCAGTTCGGAGCACGCGGTCAACAAATCGGTGCTGATGTAGTACGGTAGATTGCCGCATACCAATCGCAACCGTCGGCGTTCCAGCACGGCATCGCCGCAGGTCGCGTCCGCATCGCGCAGCTCTGCGAGAAACTTCAAGGCGTCGCCGCGTTGCAGATGAAACGCCGCGCCGGCATAAGACTCCCGCAGGGTTTCTTCCAGAACGTCGGCGAGCACCGGATCCAGCTCCACGGCAAAGACCTCCCGCCCCGCTTCGAGCAGTTGATGCGTAATCGCCCCAGGACCGGGGCCGATTTCCAACACGGGATCCTCGCCGTCGGCCAGCACGGCGTCGGCAATGCGCCGCGCCTGGGCCGCGTCGGTCAGAAAACTCTGGCCGTGTCGTTTGCGCGGCGCGGCCCCGCGCGCGCTGAGTTCGTCGCGGATACGGGCGGGGCTGAAGAAGGGAAACGTCGGCACGGGATACCATCGCGCGGGGCTTGTGCTGATGCAAGTGTTATGAATTCCAAAATCGTCCGATTACCGGCTCTTCTGCGCTAACGCAAGAAGGACATGATTACTACCAACCACGCTCCCGGGGGACCGAGCAGGATCAACAAGACCAACACCGCCCGCGCGTACCATCGCCGCCGGGACTGCCCGTGCTCCTGATCCCGGCGGACCGTGCGCCGTAACATCCACAGCGCAACAATTAAGAGCGCATTTAAGAACAGAGGCACCCACAGGGCCGGCCGCAAATCATCCGGCGGCAGCAGGACTTCCAGCCGCCCCAGTTCGGCGCATAACGTCACGAAGACCGACAACGCTGCGAGCGCCGGCCACAACACGAGCGCCGCGTGTTCCGTACACTGCGCCGCGATCATTCCCAACACCAGCAAGGGCAGACTGAGGGCCGCCACGGGAACCAGCAACACGTTCGCGGGCAGGTTCAGGTACGCGTGGGCGCCGAAGACCAGGATCAGCACCGGATTCGTAAACAAACTCGCCGCGGAACTTACGGCCGCCTGAGCCGCGGCGAATCGGCCGGCCTTTGCGCCGAGCCAGGCCCCGAACGCCACCAGGGCTCCGCGGCCCGCTCGCCGGCTCCGGCGCGTCAGCGCGAAATCGTACAGCGGCCGGGTGAAAAAGAGAATGCCGGCCACCGCCCCGAACGAGAGCGCCGCCCCCGGACTGACGAAGTCCCGGGGCGAAAGCAGGAGCACGATCACGCCGGCGTTTAAGAGATACTCCCTGGAACTTAAGCGCCGCTGCACGATGTGAAAGAAGGCGTGCAACGATAGCAGGGTGTAAGCACGCAGGAGCGAGACGGGAAAATCCAGACAATAGAGATACACGCCGCACGGCCCGAGCGGCAAGAGTAACGCGAACGGATGTTTGCGACCGAAGAGCCGGCCCAACGGAAAATACAGACAGCCGTACAAAATGCCCAGGTGCAGGCCGCTGGCCGCGAACAAGTGCAGAACGCCCAGTTCCGCGGCGCCCTGCTTGAACTGGCGTTGCAGATAACCGGATCGACCGAGCAGCATGCCGAGCGCCGTACCGTGGCGCGGGTCCCGGTAGTCCAGCCCGGCCCGCTCCAGGTTTTCGCGCAGCGTCTGCTGCAGACGTCCGGCGAGGGTCGGCCGGCTGCAATCCACCTCCCGGACATGATAACGCTTCGAAAGACGCAGCGTGGCGCGCGCCTGTTTTAGCCGGCGCAGGTATCCGTGATAACCGTCGTCGCTCAGAGGCTCCGGACGGCCGCGGCCGGAGAGATGCAACCCCAGTTCGCAGCCGGGCACCAGATCATACACATTCACCTGGAGATGAGCCCGAAATAATCCGGCCGTGCGTTCACTCCAGCGCCCGAGACGAATCCAGACGTCCCGCTTTCGGCTTAAGTATGCTCCGCTAACTTCTAGCTGTACGATGTATGCCCCCGGGCGCAGCACTTCCGTAACGCGGGCCGTCGCGCCCAGGGCATGGCGGTAGTTCGGTCGCAACCGGCCGCGCCGGGCGTCGTAGACCGGAGCCGTCCATTCGAAGAGGGCCGCCGGCGGTTCCACGGTTACGTCTTCCTGATCCAGACGCCAGGCCGTACCGACGCAAATGAGCGCGGCAAAAAACCACAATGTAACATTGCGCACACTCCGGCGTAAGATCACGGCTGGCAACATGGCCACCGTGGTGCCCGCTGCAAAGAACGCGGCCGCCTCTCGAAAGCGATTCGCCGCCTGGTCCGGGGCGAGGAGTAAGATCGCTACGGCGACGACGAGAACGCTGAGCTTGATGTGGGCGGCCAGGGGCATGCGCTGAGAGGGCGCAGGTACCGCCGATCGTTGCGCGTTTTTTGTTGCTTGCCGAATTTTTCTGAGCGGCTTTGATGTACGTGAATATGCGCGGAGTTTCTCGTTTCGTTCGCGGCGTGCTCGGCGCCGTGCTCATCGCCGCAGGCACCCTGCCGGCGCAGCCTCCATCGGCACGGCCGGATCGCGTCGTCTTTCTCGTGCTGGACGGCGTGCGCAGCGAAGAGTTTTTCATCGGCCGCAGTCCGTACCGCAAGAAGCGCGGCCCGCATCTTTCAAAAGAAAAGCTGCTGCCCTTTGTCTGGACCAGGCTCGCCTCGCACGCGGACTCGCGGGTCTTCGGCAATCGTTTCGCACATCGGAACCGCCGCGACTATTGTAAGATCAACAACACCTACGGTGTCTCGTTACCGGCCTACGCCGATCTTTTGAGCGGCCTGCGCCAGAGCGAAGTTCGCTCCAACGATTTCGACGGACCGTCGCCGACCGCGACGATCCCCGATCAACTCATCGACGCCGGCGTGCTGCCGGAAGAGATCGCCGTGTTCGCAAGCTGGGCGAACATCCGCCACGTGGCCAGTCGCGAAGCGGAACCGGAATTTTACGTGAGCACCGGCCTGCGCGAAGACGACGTCGAACCACGCTGGTCTAACGCCCGCCACGACGCCGATCTTTTCGACGACGTCCGCGCCTACGTCGAAGAACAGGACGCGTTGCGTTATCTTTTCATCGCCTTCAACGACAGCGACGAGTGGGCCCACCTCGGCGACTATCCGAGGTACATCAAGTCCATCCGGCGTCAGGACGAGTTCATTCGGAAGTTATATGATTTTCTGGAATCCCGCGACGACTACCGCGGGCGCACGGCGTACTTCATCACCACGGATCACGGTCGGGGCCGCGGCAAACACTGGCGCAATCACGGCCGCGTGCCGGGGAGTCAGTACATCTGGGCGTTGGTGCATACGCCGGGCTCACCGCCGCCCGCGGATTTGTTCGGCGACGACGGTTGCAGCCACGTGAGTCTGGCGCAGCAGGCGCTGGAGATCGCGGGGCGCAAGGTTTCGCTGAGGTGAGACGTCAGTTTTCCGGGTTTTCGTCATTGCCGGCCCGGCAGTAACGCCGGGTCCGCATCAGCCCACCCCGTCAGCCGTAAACACGCACGAGCTTCCTGAAGGATAACCCAACCCGCTCGCGCTCTCCGGAATACTCAACTCGCCCGTATGAAACGTGCCGCTATGCCCCGCGCTAAAACGCCCGGCGAGCAACCGGGCGAGCGTCTCCGCCGTGTAACCGGTGGAGTGACACGTCAACACCACGGCATCCGGCCGGCCGTCGCAGAGTTCCATCAACAAATCGAGCAGTTCCGGCAGATCACGTTCAATCTTCCAGACCTCGCCCTTGCTACCGCGGCCAAACGTCGGCGGATCTAAAATTAGCACGCGGTAGCGACGCTCCCGGCGTACCTCGCGTTTGAGAAACTTCACGACGTCGTCCACGATCCAGCGGACCGGACGATCGGCCAGGCCGGAGGCGCGCGCGTTGTCGCGGGCCCAATCGGTCATACCCTTCGAAGAATCCAGGTGCGTCACGGAGAGCCCGCCGGCCAGGCAGGCCAGGGTCGAGAGTCCCGAGTACGCGAAGAGATTCAACGCCCACGGTTCGGCGTGCAGTCGCTGCAATTGCGGCCCCAGTTCCGTGAGCCGGCGCCAGTTTTCGAGCTGTTCGGGAAAAATGCCCAGGTGACCGAAGGGGGTAAACCGGATCTTAACCGTGAAAGAATCAATCTTAACGTAGAATTCGTCCGGCGGCTGAAAACCGTCGCGCCATTCCCAGTGACCGCTGCCGGTATCGTTCTTAATGTACGTGCCGTGAATGTTAGCGTCGTTCCAGAGTTCCGGTTTCGCCGGCGGCCAGGCAGCCACAGCGGCCGGGCGTACCACGACGCAGGGGCCGACACGTTCCAGGCGACGATAGTCGCCGGTGTCCAGCAGTTCGTATGTACCCTCGGAAGATTTCAGTCGTCGTCCCTTGCGCCCAGGCGAATGACGGCCCGAACCTTGTTGCCCGGCGGAAAGTAAGACAGCGAATCGAAGCTGAGCGAATTCGCCATGGCAATGCCGCGTCCGTGATTCGAAAACGCCCGCTTCGGAGACAGATCCAGGAACTTCATGTAATCAAATCCCGTCCCCTCATCCGTGATCAAGAACTCCACGTATTCCGGGGTCCGTCGGTACTCCAGGCGTACGGCAAGATCACGATACTCCTCCAGCTGACAGCGGCGGGTAATTTCTTCGTGCAGGCGACCCTCGGCGATGAGTTCGGTCTTCTCCTCGTAGGAGATACCGAGGTTCCCGTGCTCCACGGAGTTGACCAGAAGTTCATGCAAACCCAGACGCGCGCCCACGGGGTCCGGACAGGCCTGGGTCAACCAGCGCGACAGTCGATCCGCCTCTTCGAACGTGCGAAACTCAAAGCGGCCCTCACGGAGCAGCGACGATGTGTGATGGCCCTGCTCGATTTCACTCTGTAGCGATTCGATCTTCGCGAAGTGGTTGATGGCCGAACGCGTGAGCGTGGAGAGCACGTTGCCGTTGAACGGTTTGGTTAAGTAATAGTACGCGCCGGCGTCGATGCCGGCCTTGATGTCCTCGGGGTCCGAACGCCCCGTGAGCATGATCACCGGAATGTACTTCAGACGTTCGACGCGTTTGATCTTACGCAGGAGATCGATGCCGCTGATTTCGGGCATGTTCCAGTCGAGGATGACGGCCGAGATGTTGAGATCGGTGGTCTTCAAGAAGTCGAAGGCCCGCAGGGGGTCGCGCTCCGGATGCACCCGGCAATGAAAGCGGGCCAGCGTACGATCCACGAGTGCGAGTATGGACTCGTCATCGTCCACTACCAGGACGTTCTTAATGAACGTTCCGTTTCCGCCGCTGGAATCCATGCCCGCGTTATGGCTCGCAGCCTGGCCGGACGGCGCAATAATTTTACGTCCGGAATTTTTACGGGAAACGGATGTGTGGTAACTCGAAGTGCGCTCAGCCTAAGATCTTCCGAACCGCGGCCTGGATCTCCGGCGCGGCCACGACCTGATAATGCGACAATCCCGGGAACACCTGCACGCGCGTCTCGGGTTTGCTCTTTTTACGGAACACTCGCTCCGACAACGATTCCAGGCTGTCCGTTTCCACGACGCCGTCGCCCAACCAGTCACGCCAGAAGTCCTGCTTCGCGTCTCCGCTGTCCGCTTTGATGACGCCGTACATCTGGTACGCGTCCACGTCGTCCAGTTCGCCGAAGTAGTAACTCTCCGCACGTTTGCCCGCTCCGCGCAGATCCAGATGACGTTCCACGGGATCGCGTTCCTTCCAGTCTTCCTCTCGAATGATGCCGTGGGATAGATCCTTCATGGCGTCGCTGCGCTGATTGCCGATGAAACCTAACGCCTTTAGACTCGTGATCGGCGCGAACTCCAGGCCCAGACCGAGCCAGAAGCCGATCTTCTCAATGTAGGAACCGCCGTCCGGCGACGCGATGAATACCGCCCGGCCGATGCGCTCCGGAAAACGGTGATGGTCCCGCTCCGCGTCGGCGTAGTAGAGCGCACTGCGAAGGATTAATCCTCCCTGACTGTACGTTAAGAAATTCAGGCGGATCTTTTCTTTCAAAATGCCGGTACCGACCCCGGCCGCAGCCAGGGCCACGAGCAGTTCGTCGAGCAACTCCCCCAGACGACGACCGTTGTCCGAAATGTGCGCACCGGGATTGAAGCGTAACTTTACGAAATAATAACCTTCCGCCGCGAGCATCTGTTCCATGCCCGAGTCAATCCACACGGATTCGTCGCAGAACAAACCCGGCACGCCGACGACGAGCCGCTTGCGTTTGCTCGCCACAAAGTCCGCGGCCACGGCCTCGGCCCCTGCATTGCCGTAGCCGCCGCCGTCCCGGGGCAAACGAAACGACGACACGATCTTCGACGTCGGCACCCAGCCGGCGAAAGAATCGCCGACGACGCTGGACACCTGGATGTTTTCGAAGAGCGCCTCCGCCGTACTGCGATCGGCCAGGTCCAGGGCTTCCACCGCCGTGCGAAAGGCGTCACCGGTGGCGACCACGGCATCGCCGAAGGCCTGGCTCGTCGCATCCCGTGCCGATTCCAGGTTGCGGCCGGCGTCCCGTAACCCGTGGACGAGTTCGAAGCGGGTCTCGTCCGGCAGCAGCGGCACGGAATCCGCGGCGTCGGCCAGGCCGTTTAGTTGCTCCGCGGTCCAGGTCATGGAATGCGAGAGTAGCTGGCGCACGCCGTTCAACGTTCCTCCGGTGACACGGTCGGCAAAGTCTACGGCGGCGCGGCTGATGTCGAAGGGCAGTTTCATCGGCGAAGAATAAAATAAACGAAAGCGGCGTCCAGCAAACAAAATACGGAATTCGCCATCATCAGTTTCGATCACATACGTCGCAATTGCCGCAACGGGGTTCGTCGTCGAAGCCGAAGTACCTTGCAATCGTCACCCGCAGGCACTCATCGCTGCGTACGTATTTCACCAGCTCCGCTAACTGACGTTGACTGTACTCTAGCTTCGCGCTGAAATCGTCCTCGTCCGTAAGTTCCGGGGGCGGTTCCGTGACGCCCTCCGCCAGACGAAACGGGTCGTCCGGGGGACGGTCCTCGTCGAAGACGCCGTACCGATCAAACAAACGCAGGGCCGTTTCCAGACGAAAGTCGCCGCGATGTTTGTAGAGCAGTTGTTCGCGCAGGAACTCAAGGCCCAGGCCGCGGACTTTTTCCGGATCGCGGACGAGCAGTTCGAAGAGGCGCTCCACGAAGCGCGGCTCCGGATTCGACCACTTCAAAAATTCCAGCTGAATCGCCAGGTCTTCCTGGTCGTACAACAACAGACACAGCGCGTCCGCGCCGTCCCGTCCGGCCCGGCCGATCTCCTGATAATAAGCCTCCAGCGATCCCGGCACCTCGGCGTGCAATACGAAGCGAATGTCCGGTTTATCGACGCCGAGGCCGAAGGCGTTCGTCGCGAGCATAAGGCGCGCCCCGGGTTCGTTTCGTAAGAATGCGTTCAGTGTACGTTTGCGTTCTTTCGTGCCGAGTTTGCCGTGGTACACGCGGTGCTCTACGCCCTCGCGCTCCAGGCGCTCCGAGAATCGTTCCAGGCTTTTGATCAACGCGAAATACACGATGCCCGCACCGGAACGTCCGCGCGCCACCTCCAGCAACGCCTCGATCTTCTCTTCCTCGCCGAAGCACTCGCGAATTCCCAGGCGCAGGTTCGGCCGGCGAATGCCCTGATGAAAGATGCTTACTTCGCTTCGAGTCAGCCCCAGCTTTTCGATGATGTCTTCCTGCACGTCCGGCGTGGCGGTGGCCGTCAGTGCCACGGTCAACGGCCGGCCGGCGTGTTCGCGGAACTCTCCCAGGCGCGCGTAGTCCGGCCGGAAATCCCCGCCCCACTGCGAAATACAGTGGGCCTCGTCCACGGCGAACAATGCCGTCCGGGATCGCCGTAAACTTTCGATAAACGAACGTTTGCGAAATCGTTCCGGGGTAACGTAGAGTATGTGGATCTTACCGGCGACGTAGTCGGCGATGCGCCGGTCCCGCTCCGCCGCGCTGATTGTGGAATTTACGAAATCGGCGGCGATGCCCTTCGCCTTCAGCGCCTGGACCTGATCCTGCATCAGTGCGATCAGCGGCGAAATCACGAGGGTGCCGCCCCGGCCGGCGGCGGCAAAATACAGTGCCGGCAACTGGTAGCACAACGACTTGCCGCCGCCGGTGGGCATGAGTACGAGCGAATGCGCTGCGCCGCCCTCATCGCGATTCGCCGTAAGATGGCGAATGATCTCCGCCTGGTCGCCGCGAAAGTTGTCGTAGCCGAAATGTTCGCGGAGCAAACGCCGCAGCGGATCGTCGGTACTCATGTTACGCCATCGGCAGGCAACGCCCCCAAACATCCAGAGAAAAGTCGTTGCGAAAGTACGCTGCTTTTCGCTCTTTAATAAACATATGCGAGCGTCGCTGCCTCACGACGAAGACGAACGCCTGGCCGAGCTGCGTTCCTTCGACATTCTGGACAGTCTCGAAGAGCGCGAGTACGACGACATCACCAGGCTCGCCGCGATCATTTGCGAGACACCCACGGCGCTCATCTCGCTCGTCGACGAGGATCGACAGTGGTTCAAAAGCCGGATCGGCCTGGACGTTCGCGAAACCCCGCGCGAGTACGCCTTCTGCGCGCATGCCATTCACGAAACGCAGCCCCTGATCATTCGAGACGCCCGGGACGACGAGCGCTTTCACGACAATCCCCTCGTCACCGGCGACCCGCGGATTCGATTTTATACCGGCGCGCCGCTGCGAACGCCGGGCGGCCAGGCCCTGGGAACACTCTGCGTCATCGACTACGAGCCGCGGGAGTTGAGCGCGCAGCAAATCGAGGCCCTGGAAATTCTGGGGCGCCAGGTCACTCAGTTACTGGAACTGCGGCGCAAGTCTGCTCGCCTGAAAGAGGCCAATGCCGAAAAGAATCGCTACCTCGGCACCGCCGCCAACGATTTGCGCAATCCCCTGCGTACCATCCGCGATCTCAGCACGCACATCCTGGGCGACGACCTCGGCGCCGAACAAAACCAGGTTCTTCAGCGCATCCAGCATCATTCACAACGCCGTAAAGTTCAGCCGTCCGGGGGGGCGGGTCACCGTCGCCGTACAGAACGGCGGCGACACCGTGGCAATTCAGATAACGGACGAAGGGCCGGGAGTGCCGCCGAATCGTCGGGAACGCATCTTTGAGCCGTACTACAAAAAGAACGACGACGCGGCGAAGGCCGACGGCGGCCTGGGCCTCGCCATCTCCCGGCGCATTGTACGCGAGCACGGCGGCGACATTGAAGTCGGCGGCGAACCGGGGCGCGGCGCCACCTTTACGCTGCTGCTGCCGCAACATTCTAATTGACGGTCGTCAGATGTTAAAAATACGCTGCCGATCGGTCCCCGTTATTCACGGCGGTCCTCTTTTTTAAGTATACCCAAGGAGCACCTTATGCCCGCCCCAACCCTGGAACGCCCCACGGAAATCGCCACGGACGGCTTTGAGCGCAGCCCGTACAATCCGGAACGTGTCAAGGTCCGCAAAACCAGCTTTGACTTTCCGGATTCCATTCCGCAGTTGTTCGCTTCCGGAAGCCACGTCCGCACCCATCTGTTAAACTCGCTGAATCTGTTTCTACCGGTCTACGAGGCGTCCATCGCCCGTTTCATGCGCGAGCGAGCTCAGCAGGTACAGGATCCGTATCTGAAAGAACAGATCCTCGGCTTCGTCGGCCAGGAAGCGATCCACGGACGCACCCATGCAAAGTTCCACGACAACCTGCGCAAGCAGGGATACGAGATCGACAGCTATCTGAAGCTCTGCGATTGGATCCTGGTGGATCTCTTCGAAAAAACATTTGGGCAGAAACTCAGCATCACGGCCCTGGCCGGCTTCGAACACTATACCGACATTCTGGTCGTCCTCCTGCTCGACACGGACTTTCTGGACCATTGCCATCCCAAAATCAAAGAGATCATGCAATGGCACGCGGCCGAAGAGTGCGAGCACAACAGTGTCGCCTACGAAACTCTGCGGGACCTGGACAACGGCTATCTACTGCGCCAGTTGGGCAACGTGCTCGGACTGGGCATCATCCTGTTCTTCGTGCTCACCGGCATGGCATATCTCCTGACCCAGGATCGTCAGTGGTGGAACGCGAAGACCTGGACCGAGTTGGGCGAACTCTTTCTCGGGAAGTATCACGTGCTACAGACCATCGGTGAACTCTTCGTGCATTACGCGCGGCCGGAGTATCATCCCGACGATGAGGACTATTCAGAGCTGGCCCGCCGGGTTCTCAATCCGACAACGGCTTGATTCGACAACGCCGGCGCTCAGAGCCGCCGGCGTTCGAGTTCCTGAACGGCGTCGTCGACGCGCGGGAAGATTTTGAAGACGTCGTCCATGCGCGCCAGGTCGAGGACGTATTCAACCACCTGGGAAAGATCGGCCAGGACCAGGCGACCGCCGTTCATCTCAAGGTCCTGGTGCAGGCCGAAGATGCGGCCGATGCCCGTGGAGCTGATATCCGTTACGTCGGTGAGTTCCAGTACGAACTTGCGCACGCCCTTCTGGCGATGCTGGTGGACCGCTTCGTCCAGGGCGGCGATGTGTCCGAGATCCATGCGCCCGACGGGGCGCAGAACGGCGATGCTTCCATGAGATTCGAGGCGCGATTCGATCTTCATATCTGAATCTTACATAAGATCGTCCTTCCCCTGTTTGTCCACTAACTTCGAATAGTCCCCGGCTCGCGGCAACCACCGCGCGCCGTCGTCGAGACCGTGAAATGAGCCGTCGAGACGGGATTTTCATGGACAGGGATGCGCCGATCCCGCGTCTTCCTCAGGGTCAGAGCGATCATGGAACATCGATTTAAGATCCACCTCGAAGGCATCATCGAGATTCTCGCCAACCATCTCTACAGTTCTCCCGCGGTGTTCGTGCGCGAGCTGTTGCAGAACGCCGTGGACGCTCTCCGGGCGCGGGATGCGAATCCACCGAACGCGCGCATCGAACTGGAAGTAACCGACGGCGAACGCCCCGTGCTGAGCGTCATTGATACCGGCGTGGGGCTCACCGAAGATGAAGTACACGATTTTCTCGCGACCATCGGCCGCTCGTCCAAACGCGAGGCGCTGGAACACATGCGCTCGAACTTCATCGGCCAGTTCGGCATCGGCATTCTGTCGTGTTTCATGGTGGCGGAGGAGATCGTCGTCATCACGAAGAGCGCGGGCGATGCGGCCCCGGCCCTCGAGTGGCGCGGCAAGCAGGACGGTACCTACGAACTCAAACACCTGGAAGGCGACTTTCAGCCCGGCACCCGCGTCTACCTGCGCGCCCGTCCGGGACAGGAACATCACTTCCAGGCGGGTACCGTACGCAAGCGCGCCCTGCTCTACGGCAGCATGCTGCCGTTCCCGTTGATCCTGCGTCACGGCGAAAACGAAGAACGCCTGGACCGATTGCCGCCCTGGGAATTTCGCAGCAGCGGTGAATTCGCCGACGCGTCATCACTAAGATCTGCTGAGATGGAGTTTGCGCGCCGGGCCTTTCACGCGGATTTTCTGGACGTGATCCCCCTGGACCTGCCCGAAGCCGGCGTAGCGGGCCTGGCCTTCGTCATCGCACAACCGGTGAACCCGGCCGGCGAATCGTCGCATCGCATCTACTTAAAGAACATGCTCATCTCCGAAAAGCGTGCCGGTTTGATCCCCGAATGGGCCTTCTTCGTACAGTGCGTCGTGAACACGCAGCGTCTGCGACCCACGGCGTCCCGGGAATCGTTCTACGTGGACGAACACCTGGAGGCCGCGTCCCTGGCAGTCGGTGCCCGCATCAAGGAGTACCTGGCCGATCTGGCCCTGCGCCATCCCGATCGTTTTGAATCGTTGCTCTACGTGCACGGCCTGGCCCTGCACGCCACTGCGGCCCAGGACGACGCCTTCTTTCGAATCATGGCGCCGCATCTTTCGGTGGATACGAGTCTGGGTCGGCTCAGCATCGCGGAGTGCGCGGACCGCGGCGACCTGGAGTACGTCACCGATATCTTTGAGTATCGCCAGGTGGCGCCGCTGGCCGCGGCCCGGGGAGCCTGCGTCATCAACGCCGGGTACGTCTACGTCCTGGAGTTGCTGGAAAAGTACCGGGAGTTGATTCAGCCGGACGTCGTGCTGCGTCCCGTGCGCACCGGCGAGTTCATGCACAACCTGGCGGAGGTGGACGTCGCCGAACGCGACGAGTTCTTCGATCTCTTGCGCTTGAGCGATCGCGAGTTGCAACGCTTTCAGTGCCGCGCGGAAGTCCGGCGCTTCAGTCCGCCGGACATGCCCGCCGTCTACGCCCTGTCCGACGAAGCGCGGCGTTTTCGCCGGGCGCGAGAGAGCCGGGACCTGGCCCAGGACACGCCGTTCAGCGAGGTCCTGGACGCCATCGCCGGCCGGCAGGTGCACGACGGTTACGCCTCGCTCTACTTCAACTACGACAACGAACTCTTGCGCCGGCTGGCCGCGCGAGCGAAACACGGCGACGCCTTGATCGGCCACGCCGTGCGTACGATCTACGTACAGGCCCTGCTGCTGGGACACCACGCCCTGCGCCCGGAAGAACTGCGCCTGGCCAACGAGAGCCTGCTCGGGCTCATGGACATCGCCTTAAGAGAAGGTGACTGACTTTTAGCTGTAGGATTTTAGCGAGGAAGACCGTGGACTATCGCCAGGAAGTGGAGGAACTGCGACAACGCGCCGCGGAGATCGGCTTTACGGACACCGCCGTCTCGCTCATGGAACGTGCCCTGGAACTGGCCGACGCCTCGGACGATCTGGACCTCCAATACGACAGCCGCATCGACTACATACGCATCATGAACTTCTCCGGTTTCGCCGACCGGGCGCTCACCGCCTTCGCCTGGTGCGCGGCCCGCAGCCGCGAAGATCCGGGCAGGTTTCCCGAGGACGAGCTGTGTTTCTCGAACTACCTGGTCGCCTACGACGCCGTGGATTTTCCGGAGGTGCCCCGGCGCAAACTCATGGCCATCCTCCGGGACATGCGGGGCCGCTGTCTCCGGAACGGCTGGGACGGAGCCTATTACCATGCCGCGCATCGAGTCTTCTCCGCCATCGGCGAATCCTGGCGCGCGGAGGTCTTTTTGCGCCGGGTCCTCGATCAATGGCGGTTTCCGTGCGAAGCCTGCCGGGAGAACGAGGCGGTCGACCACGCCCTGGACCTGGGCGACAACGAGCGCGCCCTGCACGCCGGTCGTGCACTGATCGATTCCGGTAAAACCTGCGAGGCGGTGCCGCGCAATACCTACGGTTCGCTGCTCGTGCCGCTGCTCGAGTCCGGGGACGGCAAACTCGCCGCCGCCTATCACCGCCGGGGCATGGAGCTCGTGGGAGACCGCCGCGGTTCCGCCGGATGCCTGCCGGATCACTTCCAGTACCTGGCCATCGTCGGTCGTCAAGCGGCGGCCCTGGAACTCTTCGAACGTTACGCGCGTTACCAGCTGGAATCGCTTGTCCCCGCGGATCGGTACTTCTTTTATAAAGAAGGCACCTGGCTCTTGCGCATTCTGGATGGCCGCACGGAATCGCCGACGTTGCGCCTCCGTTTACCGGAGTCGTTTGAGTTGCATCGCGCGGACGATCGCTACGAACTGAGCGAGCTGCGCGCGCACTTCGAAGCGCGGGCCCTGGAATGGGCGCGGCGTTTCGATCAACGCAACGGAAACAGTGCGAAGGAAGATGCGTTGCACGATACCGAATGGTTGGATCGTCTGCCGGGCCGCTAGATCCAGGCTTCGCCCCGCCGACGTCTAAGCCGCCGCCAGGAAATCCCGGCCCTCCCGCAAACCGAACTCTCCCAACTTCGCGGCGATCAACATCCGGGCCTCGGAGCCGGATACGTACGAAACCACGAACGGACGCCGTCCGTTCTTAAGTTCTTTCAGCAGAACATTAGCATCAAACACGGGCACGCCCCGCACCGACCGGCCGATTTTGGCCGGATCGATGTCGATGAAACCGGCGAAGCCCAGGCCTTCAGCCGTGAGCAGCGGCGAAAACCGCCGCCCGATCTTACCGGCGCCCCAGATGTAGAGCGGCCGGTGAAAGTTACCGGCGCCGCGGCGGCGCAAAAAGCGCGCCAGAAACGGCGCCTTGAGTGCGTGAAAGGCCCGCTCGCTGTAGCGCGGATCGGTGCGCGTGAGGCGACGACCGTGATCGCGCCAGACGAGCAGAGTCCGCCGGAGTTTCTCCACGACCACGCCCTGTTCCAGCAGGCGCAGCCAGAGATCGTAGTCCTCCGGAAAGTCGCCGGAGCGATAGCCGCCGGCGGCGAGGAAGACCCGGCGGCGGCCCATGACACTCGGATTCACCAGCGGCGATTCCACGAAACGCTGAACCGCGATGTCCCGGTACCGCAGCAATGCATTCTGCCAGTCGACGTAACGCGCGAAGCCGCCGGCGAATTCCAGCGCGGAGACAAACTTTACCCGGGATGAAACTAAGCCGAGGCGCGGGCGCGCGTGCAGATGGGCGAGTTGCAGTTCGAAGCGGCGGCGCAGGCTGATATCGTCGGCGTCCATGCGGGCAATGAAACTCCCGCGCGATGCTTCGAGACCGGCGTTGAACGCAGCGGCCACATCCGCCTGATCCAGGGAGAGGATCCGCAGGCGTTGATCCTCGAAACGGCGAATCTCCGCACGCGTTTGCGCATCGCTGTCGTTCTCGACGACGATCAGTTCGAAATCGCGGAAGGACTGCCGCAGCACGCTCTCGATGGCCGTGCCGATACTCGCGGCGTTACGATGTACCGGCAGGATGACGCTCAGTTCGGGCACGGTGCAATTTGAGTGGGGCCGCTTACGGGCGCGCGCTTTTTTTGCTTTGCGGAGCGTGCGCCGCGCCTTACATCGGAATCATGTATCACGCCATCCTGGGATTTTTCGCCTGGCTCAGCCGCGGTACGCAGCACATACCCATCGGCCACGTGCCGTTGAACGTCGCCCTGTGGGTCTTCGGCTATCTCGTCGCGTCGATCTTTCTTCCGTTGGGATGTTACGTCCTCTTGCAGGTCGTGAACGGGAATACGGCACCGCTCTTCACGGACCCCGACTATCCGCCGATGAGTTATCTCGAAGCCGGACTGTGGCTCGGTGTCGGCGTCGTCGCGCTGGTCCCGGCCGTGTTCATGAGCATCAGTTCGTATCAACGGCATACGATCTTTCGCGCCTTCGGTGAAAACGAACGACCGAAGCTGCAGCCCACGACGTCACGCCCGCCGGGGGATCCGGGCTTTACGTGTCGCGCCTCCGGCACCTTCGATGCGGACGGCCAGGAGCCGCGTTATTTCCATCACGTTCCGGTGGAAACCGGCATCACCGAGGACACGGGTTACCTGGTATTTTATCTGCAAACCGACGAGCGCCCGGCGTTCTTCGGACTCAGCGCGGGCAACGAACACCTGGCGAACCTCACGCGCATGGCCACGGTGATTCCGGAGTCCGTCTTCAGTCTGTACTACGGCACGCAGTATCTCGGCTTCACCACCGCACCGGCCCTGCGTTTTCAGTATCGGTACATTATCGACGAGCAATCCGGCAAGACCCGGGACTTTACGTTGATTGCGGCCTTCGGCAGCGAGTACGATCGGGCGAATTACATCGCCTGGCTCCAGGAACTCAAGATCATCGGATAGTCGTGGTTCATGCACGCCCCGAATCGTGGTGTAAGTTAAGGTCAGTTTGGATTAACACTCTTATGGGTACAACTGGTTCCAGCTGACGAACGGAGGTTGTGCCGGGGAATGTGGCAAGGCGGACCGGAACGGCGTCTTCTTCGTCGGAGACGCTGCGTTAGCTGATTCGCACAACCAGCGTCCGGGTCGAATGCAGCATTCTTGGCAAAACGACATACCACAACTCCCGCTTCGCTGTAGCCATAAAAACCCCTTTCCAATTCCGCGACTTACTTCATATTTCTCGCGGCAATCGTAACGAACCACGGCTCTTGAACTACCGGAAACGCGCGAGTAGTTCGCGGACGCCCCGAATCGTGGTGTAAGTTAAGGTCAGTTTGGGTTAACACTCTTATGGGTACAACTGGTTCCAGCTGACGAACGGAGGCCATGCCGGGGAATGTGGTAAGGCGGACCGGAACGGCGTCTTCGTCGTCGGATAAGCTGCGTTAGCTGAGTCGCAAACCGACGTCCGGGTCGAATGCAGCATTCTTGGCAAAACGACATACCACAACTCCCGCTTCGCTGTAGCCATAAAAACCCCTTTCCAATTCCGCGACTTACTTCATATTTCTCGCGGCAATCGTAACGAACCACGGCTCTTGAACTACCGGAAACGCGCGAGTAGTTCGCGGACGCCCCGAATCGTGGTGTAAGTTAAGGTCAGTTTGGATTAACACTCTTATGGGTACAACTGGTTCCAGCTGACGCGCGGAGGTTGTGCCGGGGAATGTGGTAAGGCGGACCGGAACGGCGTCTTCGTCGTCGGATAAGCTGCGTTAGCTGAGTCGCAAACCGACGTCCGGGTCGAATGCAGCATTCTTGGCAAAACGACATACCACAACTCCCGCTTCGCTGTAGCCATAAAAACCCCTTTCCAATTCCGCGACTTACTTCATGTTTCTCGCGGCAAACGCAACGAACCCGGCTCTTGAACTACCGGAAACGCGCGAGTAGTTCGCGGACGCCCCGAATCGTGAGTAAGTGGCGGCCAGTGTACATTAAGCCTTTTATGGGTACGGCTGGTTTCAGCTGACGCGCGGAGGTTGTGCCGGGGAACGTGGAAAGCATAAGTCCCCGGCGTCTTCTTCGTAAAGATCCATCCAGCGAACCCGCGCCCCGGAGCCCGGCTCTATTCGCGGGGCGGAGCGGGTGCGGGTTCGCGACCTATAAAAACCTTCGCAAATCCTGACGTAGAGTATCAAAGCTCTGCCACGCCGATCGACGCACGTTGCGTAACCAGCAGCAACGCACGCCTTCGATCCAGCCAAAAAACGCGCGGCGGTAATGCCTCGCGAAGATGCCGGAAAAAGGATACGTCACCGCGTAGACAATCGCTTCGAACGGACCGGCGAGGACTGCGACGGCACCGGCGGCTGCGATCCAGTAGACTGGAATCAGAAACATGCCGCCCACGAGTTTCAGGGCGCCGTGAAAATGCACGTCCCGAAAGAGCCGACGCGAGAGCAGGCGCAGACTCATCGCCACCGGATAAAAGTTAACGAGCCCCAGCAATTGCACGGGAGCGAGGAGCATTAGCGCCAGGCCGTCGAGCAGCAACGTCGGCAAACCCGCCCGCCGTTCCAGGGCCGCTTCCCCTATGAACCAGGCGTTGCGACGCACGACATACTCCCGCACCCGATCGCAGAATTCCGTCGTGCGCTTCGGACGTTCCCGGTACTCTTGTTCCAGGCGACGCACCAGGCTCTGGTTTGCCGCGAACTCGGCGGAGTAGTCTCGCAGGGCTTCGCGGCGCAACCGGGATCGCTGCATTTCCCACAGGCTCACCGCGGCATCGTGCACGGCGTCCTCTTCGATGTGCAGGACGATCTTGCGCAGACGCTCTTCCAGATCGCGACGCAGTTCGTTCACAGCCGCCTTAGCATTCTTTCGATAGCGCTTACGGTACTCGCTGACATCGATGTGCGGCCCGTATTGAATCAACAACTCCGCATCGAAGCGAGTCGGATGATCGTACGACAAACCCACCGGCACGATGCGCACGCCGGCCTCGCCCCGGTCTTCGAAGCTCTGTTCCGCCTGCAGGGCGATGCGCGCGGCACCCTTCTTTAACGGACGCAGACGACGGCGCATGCTGTGATTGCCCTCGGGAAAAATCAACACCGCGTCGCCGCGCCCCAGGATCCCGGCACACAGATCGAAGGTCATCTCGTTGAATGCAAGCTTCTCGGCGCCGTCCCGGGTGCGAAAGATCGGCAACATCTTGATGCTGTGAAAGAACTTGCGCAGCAGCGGTTTGCGAAAGACGTCCGCCCTGGCCAGGAAGGTGATCTGCTGCGGCGGAGTGACGGCAGGAACAAGGGCGTCGCTCAGGGCGTTGGAATGATTCGGCGTAAACAGGAGCGGACCGGAGGTCGGCAGCGGCTCGTGATAGCGGATTTCAATGCGCCGAAAGAAAAAGTAAACGGCCAGGCGCACCCACGTACCAAAGAACTCGTACGTAAAAGACCGGTGCGGAATAGAGGGACGATGCGGCGCCGCCGGTTCGTCCGGCATTACGCGGCACCCTCCCGGCGCCGTTCTTCCCGGGCGCGGCGATCCCGCTCGGCGTGCTCCGGCGTGTACTTCCAGCGCCGGTGCAACCAGAAGTACTGCTCCGGATACTCCCTGATGTCCTCTTCCAGGGCGGAGACCCAGCGTTGGGTGTACTCGCGCACCAGCGCGTCGCGAGATTCGTATTGATTCTTTACGGATTTGTCCAGCACGCCCAGGTCGCGGATCTTAATGCGAATGCGGCCGCCCGCTAAGTGTACGGCAGTGTACACTAAGATGCGCGCCCCGGCCATGCTCGCCAGCACCGCCGGCCCCTGAAACGTGGACGCCGGGCGATTCAGAAAGTCCACGAAGATGCCGGCCCCGCGGGCGTTCTGATCGGCGACGACGCCCATGAAACCGCCCTGTTTCAACCAGCGCAGCACGCCGGGGGTTTCTTCCATGGTAAAGAGCTGAATGCCGCTCGACTCGCGGATCTTCTTGTACCAGCGATCGACGAACTTATTCGAGAGCGGTTTGTAGATGCCGCCGCCGTTCAACACCCGTCCGGTATACTGCACGAGCAGCTCCCAGGTTCCGAGATGCCCGGTGAGAAAGATGATGCCGGTGCCGTTGTTTTTGCCGGCTTCCATGGCCGCACGTTCGATGTCCTTCGACCCCGGCGTAAACTCCACGCGTTCTTCGAAGAAGCGATCGTTCAGGCGCGGACCGTAGAGGGCGTCCGCCGCCATGTGCCCCAGGTGACGGAAGTGTTCGCGGATCATCTTGCGGCGCTCATCGGCACTCAGTTCCGGGAACGCGTGACGAATGTTTTCGTCGGCAATGCGCCGGTGCTTGCGGGCGATGGGATACAGCATCGCCGTCAGCGCGCGGCCGAGCCACAGGCATCCGTCATACGGCAACAACCGCCACGGCAGCGTGAACCACCAGATAATGCAAAATACAAAAAAGTCGCCGATCGTCTTCAGCATCGGGACATTCTGGGAATGACAACGAGGGTTTCCAGTCGAAAATCGAAGGCGAAGCCGAGGAGATAGGGAAACAAGGTGTAAGATCTTTTTGGGCGTGCCCCTCCGCGCTACGCGCTCCGGGTCGCGCTTTCCAGGGCTCCGCTTCGCTGCGGTCCTACGCGCTACGCGCTCCGGACTTGCGGCTGCGCCGCAACCCTTCCAATCGCTCACGCGAAGAGTCGAGGACAATCATATCAAACCAGCCCATCAAAAAACCTCTCATCCTCCCTGTAAAATCTTCCCTCGGTACCTCGGTCCTCGGAGTGAAACCTTCTTCACCCCGCCGCGGCCACAGGACCGGCGGCCGGGATCGGGGCGCGCTTCAGTTTACCGCGGTTGCCGTTCAGGATCGCCTCGCTGTCCACGTTGTACTCGAAAGCCAGCTGCAAACGAGCGTCTTTCTCTTCGCCGCTTAACTTATGCGCGCTGCGTTCTAAGAGTATGCCGATCAACAACCGCGTCGCCGATTCCACGACCTCGAACGAGAGCTGCGCTTTGCGATCGGCATCCGGAAGTTCCTTATACAGCGTGACGACCTCCTCGAAGGTCGCGCGCAGTTCATTCAGCAGCTCCGAGGCCGGGAACTCCGCAAAACGCGCGTTGAAGTAATCGCGCAGATTGCCCTTCGCGGACATCCCCGAAACGATGCCGCCGATGGCCGCGTTCACCTGGATCTGCGTGGTGCCGTCGTAGATGTTGGTAATGCGCACGTCCCGATACAGCCGCGCGAGATCGTACTCTTCGATGAAACCGGCGCCGCCCAGAACCTGCAGCGCGTCATAAATGACCGAGTTCGCCGTCTCGGCGATGTAGTACTTCTGCATGGGCGTCAGCGCGTTGGCGAGTTTCTCCCACTGACGAACCCCCGGATCGTTCTTGATCTCACGCTCGCTCGCGCCGCTTTCTTTAAGGCGAATGGCGCGCCAGTGATAACGATCCACGCTCAGCGACGCCTCGACCATGAGACAACGCATGCCCGCGATTTCACGTTCCATGCGCCGCAGCATCTTCGCCACGGCCGGAATCTCGATGATGGGCCGGCCGAACTGAATGCGTTCTTCGGCGTACTTGCGCGCCTCGTAGTAGGCCGCCGTGGCCATGCCCGTTCCCTGGGAACCCACGCTCAGTCGCGCACCGTTCAGCATGCCGATGACGTACTTCGAAAGACCGTGTCCTTCTTCTCCAATGAGCTGCGCCGGCGCTTTTTCGTAGGCCACCTCACAGGTGGCCGATGCCTTCAGACCGAGTTTCTTTTCAATGCCGGTGATCTCGATGTCCTTGCCTTCTACTAAAAAGAACGAGAGCCCCCGCGCCCCGCTGTTCGCGTCTCCCGTGCGCGCGAGCACCAACGAAGCGCCCGGAAATTCGTTCACCCCGCAGGCCATGGTCTGGTAACGTTTGGTGCCGGTGATGTACCACTTGCCGTCGATCTTCTCGGCTTTCGTGCGTACGCTCGGGAGATCCGAACCGAAGTCCGGCTCGCTCAGGCCCATCGTAACACTGTACTTGTTCTCAATGAGCTTCGGCAGCCACTCCTTGTTCATTTCCTCGCTCGCGTACATCTCCATGATGGCCGCCAGGTTTACACTGCCCGCGGCGATGGCGAAGGACGTATCCGCGCGGTAGGCGACCTCAAAGGCCAGGGCCTTCACGACGTGGGGCGTCCCCAGGCCCGCGTACTTGCGCTGAAAGGCCAGGGGATGCAGGCCGGCCTCCTGGATCTTTACGAAAAGATCCACGAACGGCTGCGGATGGCTAACTTTACCATTTTCGAACTTAAGGCCTTCGCTGTCCATGTCCTGGGCGATTTGAGAGACCTCTTTGCCCATGAGATCGCCGTAGCCTGCGAGGATTTGTTTGTAGTACTCCACGGCTTCTTCCACGGAACGCGGGGCGTAGGCCAGGCGCTCATCGCCGGTTTCGTCGTAGGCCTGCGCGTCGCGAAAGCCGTCCTCGTAGAGTTCAACCACCTCGTTCCAGTCGATGAACGTATCGACGTGGTTGCGGAGGTCCGGGTTGTCTTCGTAATAATTGCTGCTGATCATAGCCTTAAGTATGCACCGGATCCCGGGTAAAAAGCAAGAAAAAGCGACGCAAAAAACGAAAAAATGCGCCGCACAAAAGTGAACTGACTATAAATTTATAGACGCATCATCTTTTTCGGCGGACCGTGCGCCATGAGCGGACTGCGCGAACGGCAAAAGGAAAAACGCCGCAAGGCCATCCTGAAAGCGGCAACCACGCTTTTTCTTCGCAACGGCTTCGACTCCGTGGCGGTGGAAGACATCGCGGCAAAGGCCGGGCTGAGCACCGGAACGGTCTACAACTACTTCACGAACAAAGCGGAGATCCTGGTAACCATCGCGGCGGTGGACATCGAGGAGTTTCTCGAAGAGTGCGAAGCCGTCATTGCGAACGGCCGCCTGGCGACGGCCACCGCGGTGCTGCGCATCTATCGTTCGTTTTTCGAATGGTCCCTGGCCCGCTACGATCGTTCCCTGGCCCGGCCCATCGCATTTCTTCAGTTAGGCGTGGCCGGTCGTGAACTCGCGTACCTCGAAGGCGTACTGGAACAACCCCTACGCGCGTTGATTCGCGCCCACCATCGTTCCGGCAAGCTGCGCGCGGACCTGGACCTGGACGCCTGCGCGCGCGTGTTGTTCAATCTCAGCAACTCCGAGTACTACACCGCCCTCGCCGACGAACGCCGCGGTGTGGACGAAATCCTGCGCCGCCTGGAAACCCAGGTGGCCGCGGTGATTCAGGGCTGGCTGCCAGGTTGAACGCGGCCCTTGCATTTTCCGAAGATTGTCTTCGTCTAATCCAAACATGAGCGCGCATCATCTGACTTACTTCGAAACGAAAGCGACCGAGGACGGACTCGTGCATTCTTTTCAGCAGACGTTGCGCGAAGACTACGTCGCCCGGGCCCTGCAAGTTTTTACGGACGGCGATCAAATCGTGCGCAGCGTGCACGTCAACTCCGCCGACCTCGGAACCGCACGCTGGCATCGCGAAAAGGGGCTCGTCCATTGCCGCGCGTGGGAACGCCCGGAACAGTCGTCGGGTTTCGCCCATCATTACACCGCCGCCCTTGACGGTAAAGAGAGCGATGCCGCGTACGCCGCGACGATTCTGGAAGATTGTCTCAAGCGCCTCGCCGACCGCGAGCTGGCGGCGCGCCTGCAAACCTTCTGCGAGGTGCCGGGATCAACCATCGAGTACGCCTACGAGGCGGATCGCCGGCACATCGAACACGTACGGCCCCTGAGTACGGAGGAGACCGGGCCGCCCGCCGGGAAACGACTGCACTTCGATGCGGAGACCGGGCAGTTTTACGTCAGCGAGTAAGACCACCGATCGCCGGCGCGCATCGTGCTTGCCTTCGCGTCGAAAAAATCCGAAGATAGCCTATGCAGATTTTTCAGCGCAGCTTCGTTTACTTCCTCACGATCGGCCTCACCATGTTCGCGGCGCATCTCGCGGCCCAGGACATGAACAACCCCGGCGAGATCGACACCATGCTCGATCAAATGGAGCAGCAGCTCGACAATCCCGAAGGATTCATCTTTCCCACGGAAAATCCTTCCGGTGACAAAACGAACGATGACGTCAACCCGTCTCTGAACGAATCCAACATCGACAAACGTCCCGAGGATCGCGTGCGGCCGGAGAACATCGTGCGTGCCGGCTCCGTGCGCCTGGACGTCCCGCTGGTGGAACAACAGCTCGGCCCGGTCTGCGGCCCGGCGGCGATGGAGATGGTGCTGCGTTACTACGGCGAGTACAGTCACGATCAATACGAACTCGCCCGGGCGCTGACGATGAAGTTCGCCACGGAAAAACGCTATCGCCGTTTCGCCGAAAAGATCCACCGCAAGGACCCGCGGGTGATTCCGTGGCAAGAGTATCCGGGCACGGGCACCTACTACATGCGCGAGTTCCTGGAAGGCCTCGGTCTGTCCGTGGAAAACAAACGCATCCAGCGCATGCCGGCGGATCCCTACCAGGCCCGACTCAAGCGCGAAGAGTTTTTCGAGAATCTGATTCAGCACTTACACGCGGAACGGCCGGTCATCGTACACCAGTACTGGAAAAAGAAATCGTCCTCCATGCACTATCGCGTGGTGACGGGATACGATCTCAAAAAACGGCGGGTCTATCTCAACGATCCGAAACTGGGGCGCATTGAACAGCCCTTTGGTGATTTTTTCGCATTGTGGAATGTGAAAGAGGAATGGTTGCAGTACAACAGCATCGTCGTGAAGGGCGAAAAGGGACTCAAGGTAAAGTTGTAGGATGATGCAACCGGTTTACACTTCGAGCGATTTCCTGCTGGCCTCCGGGCCCGGGCACCTTTACTTTAGAAGAAACTCCCGAACAAACGCAGGCCGATCATGCAGCAACCCCGTCCCATCATCCCCACACGCAGTCTGTCCCTTCTCTTCGCGCTAATCTTCTCCGGAATCATGTTAGCCTGCGGCGAGAAACACACCGCCGTCGCCGCGGCTCCCTCTCCGCTGGAAAATGAGGACTTTCGCAAGTACTGGTTCTCCGGCGAGGCGGAGCTGAATCGTTACCGGCTCTCCCAGGCACGCTACGGCGAGTTGCATCAGGGCGAAGCCGTGCTCATTTTTGTGACCGAGGAGTTTCTCCCGAAGGAACAGGTGAAGTACGAGGGCGGCCCGCCCCGCGGTAAACTCCCGGTGCTCAAGCTCAACTTCACGAAGAAATTCTACACCGGCGTATACCCGTACTCGATCATGTCATCGATCTTCACACCGGCGGATACATCCACTCACAACCGCAGCATGAAGATCACGACGTCGGCCCAGGAATGGTGCGGCCACGTCTACACGCAGTACAATCTGCGCGGCGATCAGTACGAAATCAAATCGCACTCCTACTTCATGAACGAGGCCGACCAGGAGTTCGAACTGGGCGCGGCCGATCCCCTCGAAGACGACGTATGGACTCGCCTGCGCCTGGCGCCGGAATCCCTGCCGGGCACGGAAACCCGCAAAGAAATCCGCATGGTGCCGGGCACGCAGTATCTGCGCCTGCGCCATCGCGAGCCGGCACCGGAACGCGCCGTGGTCGAACTCAAGCGGGGCGCGCCGTCGCATACGTACGTAATCGAGTACCCGGAGCTGAACCGACGACTCGCCATCGAGTTCGAGGCGGATTTTCCCCACGCGATCCTGGGCTGGACGGAAAGCCATACGAGCGGCTTCGGCGCATCGGCGACGACGTTGACGACCACGGCCGAACGCACGCACGTCCTGCGTCTGGACTACTGGAACAAGAACGGCAACGCCGACGCGAAGTACCGCGAACGCCTGGGCCTGACGGAACGATAGCCGCTTCCGCGGCTTCGCCGAGAGCAGCCGCCCGCTAAGATCACACCGGAGAAAGTTAGATCAAACCGGCGGCGTCCATCTGGGCCACATGTTCGCAGATGGTGTCGGGGATGGAACGATACTCAACGCCTAAATCCTCGCGACTGCGCGTGTTATCGAGGTCGTAGTTCACACCGAGGTTCTTGCTCAGAAAACTCCACGATAAACCCAGGAAAGGGCCGACGAGATAGACAATGGGCGCCGGCAGATAGCCGCCCGGCGTGGGATATTTTTTTCCGAAGCGGTCGCCGATCATCTTACCGAGTTCGAGCAGCGGCTTCGTATCGGCGCAGAGGATGTGCCGGCCGGCGGCCTCGGGCGTAAGCCCTGCCAGGATGTGCGCACGGGCGACGTCGCGTACGTCCACGATGCCGAAGTGCAGACGCGGCACGCCGAACTTCATTTCCCCGCTCACCAGCCGGCGCATAAACTGCACGCTCGTGCCGTCCATGCGTTCGGAGAGTGACGGCCCGAGGACAAAGGCCGGATTGATGGTGACCAGGTCCCAGCGATCCTGGGCGTCGGCAATCTTCCAGGCCTCGCGTTCGGCCAGGGTCTTCGAGTATTGATAGGGCTGATGATCGACGCTGGAAGATTCGTTCCAGTCTTCTTCGGTCATGGTTTGATTTTCGTGTTTGCGCGCGTCCACGTTGTCACCCATGATCGCGGCGACGCTTGAGGTAAGCACGATGCGTTTCACGGACGGTGTGCGGTTCGCGCCTTCCAGAACGCTGCGCGTACCGTTTACCGCGGGATCGACGAGTTCCCGTTTTGCATCTTTGAAACCGGAAATGAAAAACGGTGACGCCGTGTGGATGACCAGTTCGCAATCGCGCATGGCGGTGTCGAAGGAACCGTTGGTGTTGAGATCGGCCTCAAAGAGTTCCAGACGGCCCTCGTGTTTGTCGGCGAGCATCATGAGATGACCGACCTTCGTGGCGTCGTTGCGATCCCGAACGCTGGCGCGCACGGACAACCCGTCTTCGAGCAGATACTTCACGATCCAGGAAGCGATGTATCCGGCGCCTCCGGTGACCAGGACGGGCTTGTTACGATCGATTTCGGTCATAGATATACTGAAGTAAAATTTTCGCGAAATTCACGCCAGTATTTTCACTCCGCGGACCGAGGTACCGAAGCAAGAAAAGACGCGAAGCCCGATAAAAGAGCCGTTCACAGCCCGACAACGCTCATCGTACGCAACCCCTCCCCGAAAACCCCGGCCCCTCGGTCCTCGGAGTAGAATTTATTCCAACGTTATGTCCAATAACTCGCCTCGTTCTTCGAAAACCGACGGCAACTCCGGCATGTCTTCGTCGGTCCAGAGCCAGCCGCCGAGGACGTTGACGATGGGGGCCGACGTGCCCGCGAGTGCGAACTTTACGCCGTTCACAATGTCTGCCGGCTCCGTGGGCCGAAAGGGGCTGTCCGCGACGTGGCGATAGCTGTCCTCTTCGAATCGATAGTT
Organism: Leptonemataceae bacterium; assembly: GCA_965227295.1. GTDB lineage: Bacteria > Spirochaetota > Leptospiria > Leptospirales > Leptonemataceae > JANSYA01. Next base: position 5,232,178 of record OZ245742.1, read on the forward strand.
TTTCTGATAAAAATAATCCAGAAATGATTTTTGATCCGAGGCCTTCCACTCCTCGTACATGCGAACCATCTCCGGATACTTCCCGCGCATGGCGTTCCGCTGTACGAGGAGTGCGATGCCGCGCACGCTGTTGCTCGGGAACATGCCGAAGCGAACGGCCTTGAGTTTGTCTTTGCGCGCGATGGTCAGTCTTTCGGTGGCGATCTTAATAAACGACATGGCACCGTAGACCACCAGCAACGGCTGCATGGTAATGAATCCGCTGAACCAGAGCGTGAGTTGCGGATCGAGTAAATCCATCATGCGCAGCATGGGCCGCACGCAGTAATCGGCCGCGGCCTCGACCTGTTCGCGGGTGGCGAGGCGCGCCGGCAGACCCACCTCGCCCCGGGCCGGAATGTAGATCAGCGCTTCGACCGCCGCGTCACCGGCAACGGCCTTCACGCCGTCGCGCAATTTCTCCGGTGCCGCCGCATCGTCGAGATCGATGCCCGGCACGGTATGATCCGCGCCTTTGGTCTCACGCTCCCCCGACGTCGTACTGATGATGCGCGCCTTCGCTTCGATTTCCCGAATCGCTTGGATGGAACACTGCCCCGAGTAACTGCTGCCGCTGACGATCACATAGGTCTTTGCCATGCGCCACGTTGTGTTCGTTGACTCAAATGTCAACGAAACTCGGACGCCCCCGAACCAATGAGTCGTAGATTTCACTCTGATTCGGGAAGGCTCAGATTGACACAACCGGAGCCCGAAGCAATTTACGATATGATCCGCCGCATCGTACTGACACTGCTCATCATCGTACTCATCCTCGGGATCCCCTACTACGCCTGCAACGGCGAACGGCGGCCCATGGACGCGGCGGCCCGGGTCGCGGCCCCGGGTAAATTCGCGACGTTGAGCGGCGGGCTAACGCATTACCAGGACTCCGCGGATCACGATCAGGGACGGCCCGTGGGCGCGGCCGACACCGGCGAAACCGTGATCCTGGTCCACGGCTTCTCCATGCCCATGTTTATGTGGGAGGATCTCTACAAACAGTTAGTGAACGCAGGTTACCGGGTGGTCCGCTACGATCTCTACGGTCGCGGTTACTCGGATCGGCCGGACGTCGAGTACAACCCGCAATTGTTTCAGACGCAACTGCACGACCTACGTCGACACCTGGGCCTCGGGCGCGTGCACCTGGCCGGCATATCCATGGGCGGGGCCATTGTAACCCACTACGCGGCGCAGGACTTGAAACGCCCGGCGCAGGAACGCATCGTACAATCGCTCACGCTCATGGCGCCGTTCAGTTATCCGCTGGAACTCCCGCTCACGGCCCGATTGCTTGAGGTCCCCTACGTCGGCCACTATGTCATGACGGTGCTCGGTGACCGCAGCCTCAAGGGACGTCTGGCCGCCAACGTCGCGCACCCGGAAGATCATCGCGATATCCTCGCGTTGTACCAAGATCAAATGCAGTTCTTCGGATTCAAACGCGCGCTGCGTTCCACGACTCTGCACATGATCGGTCACGATGTGATTCCGTACTACGAGGCGGTGGGCCAGAGCGATTTGCCGGTGTTGTTGATCTGGGGCGAGGAGGACCAGGTGGTCCCGTTCGCCATGTCGGAAAAGTTGAGGCGTGTGCTGCCGAACGCGGAGTTTCAGGCGCTGGAGGACACGGGCCACCTGCCGCCGGTGGAACGGCCCCGGGCATGCGCGCGGTGGATGCGCGAGTTTCTGCGGGGGGAGTAGGTTTGACTCCGAGGACCGAGGGGCCGAGGGGAAGATGGGAGGGTTATCGTAGTGTGCATGCGTGCAGGCTAAGAATGTTCTTTGAGAATGTTAGTCCACAGCATTCATAGCCGCACCGCCTTCACCCCCGCGGTCTGCCTCTCCGAAAAAACCTCGTTTCCTCGGTCCTCGGAGTCAAAAAAATCTCACAACCCGCCGTCCCACAGATACATCGGTAAACCCGACATCTGCGCGAGCGTCATGAGCTTTTGTTCGATGGAAATGGGCCGCGCGATGCCGGCGTTGTAGAGGTTCGGTTCCGGCGGAATCGCGGGGCCCGGCAGGTACGCGACGACACGGACAGCGGACCAACCGCGCTGGTTGCGAATGTATTCGAGATACTCTTCAATGTAACCGGTGCTGTCAATGAGCTTCGCGGCCTCGGCCTGGCCGGCGTCGAGCACACGACCGTCGGCGATGGCCCGCAGTTCGAGAGTGGAGATGCGATCCCCGCGGCCGGTTTCAATCACTTTGAGAAAGCGCTGATAGGCGCTGTCGATTTGTTTCTCGAAGAGCGCGCGTTCCTCCGGGCTCAGCTCCGTGAACATCGACAACGCATCTTTGAACTTACCGGACTTGATGCCGCGATACTCGACACCGATCTTTTCCATTAAACCGGTCAGGCCGAACGTGCGAATGATGACACCGATGCTGCCCACGATGGCCTGGGGCCGCGCGTTCACGCGCTCCGCCGCCATGGCGACGTAGTAGCCGCCGGACGCGCCGACGTCGGCGATGTGCGCGTAGACCGGCGTGTTGGTCCGCTTGCCGTAGTCATCGAGCATGGTGTAGATGAGATCCGAAGACGACACGCCGCCGCCGGGGCTGTCGATGCGCAGCAGGATGGCGCGCGTATTGGAATTCTCTTCGGCGCGTTCCAGTACGCGCTGCACGTAGTCCGGCGTCGTAACCTCGCCCGGCAAGAATCCGCCGCGACCGATGACGCCGCTGATGGGAATCATGACGATGGTCGGATCGCTGCTTGCGGACGTGCCGAGGCAGCTCTCCCCGGCGCCCTCGTCCCCGTAGAGCAGGACCTCTTCCAATTCGCCGTCCTCCGAACCGAAGGGCGACAGGCTGACGTTGACGCGGTTGAAGCAGCCGGGCAGCGCGAGCGCGGCGAACAACGCGAGGGTAAGTGTGATGCGATGATTCCAGATGGGCATGCGTTCTGGAAATCGCCTGGGGCTTGCAGGTCAACGCAAAAAAGGACGGGCCTGCCGTGTGCACGACAGGATGAGCAGGATGTTTGTGATCCTGCACAACCTGTAGGCCGCGAAGCGGCCGCAGTCCGTCTACTTCAGATGCCTTATTGAGCGGCGGGAGATTCGAGGGTTTCTTCGATTTTGTCCGTGTCGGCGGGAGAATCTTCGTGATTCAACACGGGAATGAGATCGGAAAGATCCGCGATGTCGTCCATTACGTCGGTCTCGACATGCTCTTTCTCCTCTTTGCGCTCCGCGCGGCGAGCCAGCTTTTCCTGGCGCTTGGCCTTTTTATTCTTCTCGCGGTTGCGTTTTTCGATGGTCTGACGTCCTGGTCTGGCCATAATCTTTCCTCCCGTGTTTTATTTGCTTAGTTGTTTCAAATTATGACATAGGCATAAATCCGTGCTCGTTCAGAGAGTACGTGCCGAAACTCGGCCGCGACTGGCTCCTGCGCCGTGAGCGAACGCTGTTGTGCGATGCGTCGAAGAACCGTGATGAGAACGCGCGGGGCGTTTTAGTATGATCCGGTGAAGAACTTCGGCGGAAGGCGATGCTGTCAAAGTACGCAGCCCTCCTGAGATTGCAAGGATTTTGCCAGCAGGACATAATCTAACGGAAAAATTTACCCTTTTTGGTGCTTTTCCGGGTCCCTTTAGCACTTGATCCTGTGCCTCTATAGTTGCACTATGCGACATAATTCAAGGAAATACGGTCGCTATTCGGGACGGGGCCATATCCATGAAATCATCGCGAAGAAAAGAAATCGGGGACCTGGCTGAGACCATATGCCAGGTTCTGGAGCCTGGAACACCGGTGGACGTATATAAGGCCGTCACCCGACTGGGGGCTCTCTTGCCGAGGCAGAATTGCCGCACGAAGCCGACGGTAAAATCGAAAAACAAGGAGATTCGTTTCAAATAACATTATCGCCGCGTCAGAGTTCCCTGCGCAAACGCTTCTCCTTAGCGCATGAACTGGGCCATCTTTTTCTGCATATGGGTTACATAATCAAGCCGAGTATCTGGAAAGAGTCAGACGCGTACGTTGATTCAGTATACTATCGTTACGGATACTCTGAAGAAGAGCACGAGGCCAATGAGTTTGCCGGTGCCTTCTTGATGCCGAAAGAAGAGTTCCGGCAGACTATCGAAGACCTGGGTCGCGATGGACTTGTGGATCTGGTAGCGCTGGCACAGCGTTTCGATGTTTCTAAAGATGCGGCACTAACCAGGGGACGATGGCTCGGACTCCTCTCATGGGATTAGCCCCTGATGAAAACCGCAAACGATTATAAAAGGGATATTGAAGCGCAGGTTCGTCCGGAAGACGAACTTCGCAATCAAGTATCCCAACCGGAATATACAAGCGGCCACCCACAAAACGCCGCCTCGCAAATCTCTGGGAATTCGGCTGTGCGCAATTAGCAGGCTGCTGAAAAAGTCGAAATCTCCTGGCGATTTCGCGGTGCCTGTTCAGATTTTGTCGCATGCGCGGCGAAGAGGAAAAGCAACCGAGTATCTGGAGTCACGTTTCGATGGAGGACCGGATTCCGGCAAACCATCCGTTGCGTGACATTCGCAAGCTGACGGATGCGGTCCTCGCGAAACTGAGCGATCGATTCGATGAAATGTATCCGGCCTTCGGTCGCCCATCGATTCCGCCAGAGTATCTATTACGCGCTGTGTTGCTGCAAGTACTGTTCAGCGTCCGCAGCGAACGTCAGTTGATGGAGCAAACGAACTACAATCTGCTGTATCGTAGGTTCATCGGATTGAGCGCCGACGATCCGGTCCGGGATGCGAGCGTCTTTTCAAAGAATCGTGATCGCCTGATGGAAGGCGGTATCGCCGACGAATTCTTTCGCGGCTTGCTGGAAGTGGCGGATGATCGCGGGCTGATGAGCGACGAACATTTCACAGTGGATGCCACTTTGCTGGCGGCTGCGGCGAGCTGTGCGCGACCGGAACGGCGGAACGCGATGCGGCAGCCATCTTCATGAAGGAACTACGCCGAAGCAATCATCGGCCCCGCGTCACTCTGGGCGCCGACAAAGGCTACGATGCTAAAACATTCGTAGAAGAACTTAAAGCGATCCGAATCGTGCCGCATATCGCACAGAAGAGCCGGTCCAGTGCCGTCGATTATCGAACCGCCCGCAGCCCCGCCTATGCCGTAAGTCAATGTCGACGCAAAGCCGTCGAAGAAATTTTTGGCTGGCTGAAGTCGGTCGGCCTGTGCAGGAAGATGCGCTTCCGCGGCCCGGATCCCGTTGGGTGGATCTTCCGCTTCGCTGTTGCCGTCTACAACTTGCTGCGAATCAGAAACCTGGAAGAGGGTACCGCATGATCGCAAATGCTAACTTGCGAAATACAAGCGTTAGGGATGCGCAGGGGGCCGCGCAGCGGCAGTCCGGAGCGCGAAGCGCGGAGGACCGAAGCGAACGCGGAGCCCGGAGCAGCCCGGCGCCCGGCCGGCTTCAGAGGGGAAGGAGCGAACAGCGGCCCCGTCCAGCGGGGCCTTGTTGGCGCCGGCCGGGCGCAACGCCCAAATGAATTTCACAGATTCCGCTTTCGAATGACTTTTTCAGCAGCCTGTTAGTCCAGAACAAGGGCTTCGAAGAGTCTTTGATCCGGGGTTACCGAGAAGACTTCGCCGTAGAACTCGAGGTGGAACCGCTCACACCGATCAACGCATATCGCATAGAGGCCCAACACGGACGCATCATCCCAGGTATTATATTTATCGCAAGAGCTTCGGACTCGGAATGGGTCCCGGATGCAAAGAAAACGATGAAGCAGGCGTTCATGAAATGGCGGGTCTGGAAAGAGGCCGAATCAAGTTAATCCGGAGAGACTGCGAAGTTATTTTTCGAGATGATCCTTACTTTCCTTCATAGTTTTAAGCATACTCCAGTATCTTCACGATATCGACGCGTCCTGGGTGAATTAGGGCGGCGGCGTAGTACAAAACGTACTATTGTAAACTCCGGAGCCGCCTCTGGAGTACAGCAACGAAATCAAGAATCTCTCGATCACCTCGCACGTGGGTTACGAGGACGCCACCCGGGAGTGGAACCGCAATCCGGCGCTGACCTCACGGCTGTTCCTGCATACGAAGAGCTACGACTTCTTCCAGAGCGAGGACACGCTGTTCCTGTTCGGCCGCCGCGGCACCGGCAAGACCTCGATCATCCGCATGCTGGACTACGAGATCCGGCACGACCGCATCGAGTACTACCGGCTGTCGTCGGTACTCAAGCAGGAGAACGCGTACTATAACATCGCCATCCACCTGCGCCCGCGTTTTTCGGAGGAGACGTTTACGTTCGAAGAGCTGGTCCACGTCATCAAAGAGAAGTGGACCTGGGTCATCTACACCGCCGCGATGATCGCCGCGGCCGGCAAGTTCGAAAAAGAGCTGAAGAGCGACCCGGCGCTGAAGAAGATCCGTGTGTACCTCGAAAGCCAGGACCTGTTCTTCGCCGGCGAGCGCCATCGCGAGAACATCGAGGCGCCGCTGTGGAAACGTTTGTCCCGCGTGTTTTCGCAGAAGTTCGCCGAGATCGACGACGTGCGCGTGCAACTCAGTACCGCCGTGGCCGGCGTGGCGCTGGAACTCATGAACGCGCAGTACGACGCCGCCGCCGAGGCCCTGCGCAGCTTCTTACAACGCAAGAAGATCGGCTGCATGATTCTCATCGACAGCATCGAGGTCTACGACGTCTTCGATCGCGTGCAGCGCGCGGTGATGACGGCACTCATCGACGCGGTCAAAGAGTTCGACGACGGTTTCTACGGCGCCGGCGTAAAAGTCAAAGCCGCGTTTCCGTCGGAGGTGCGGCCGTTCTTCGAAAGCAGCAACGCCGAAAAAACGGACAGCCGCGGTTACACGATCGTCTGGAACTATAAAGACATTGCCGCGTTCCTTGCAAAACGCCACTACGAACACTTCGGCCGCCCGCGAAAGGCCGGCCGCTCCGCAAAAAGAACGACACCGAAGATCAACGACCTCGCGGACTTCGACGATTTTCAAACGGCCCGCGACTATCTCTACACGTATTTTCCGGAACGCATCGTGACTCGCCAGGGCATCGAGTTCGACACGCTCGCCTACATGATCCGGCACACGCAGAAGAAACCGCGCCAGGTGATCATGCTCGCAAACATCATCTTAACGTATGCCGGGCACAAGGGTGTCGACAGCAAGGCCGCCCTGCCGCCGGAGATCATCACCGGCGGCGTGCACGCACGCCTGGATCTTTTGATCAACGGGACCATCGACATCTACAACAAGATCTACAAGGACTTCGCTTACATGGCCGGACGTGTACTCAACGGCATGCCCGCGTGTTTCGGTTATTCGGACATCATGAAGAAGATGAAAGAGATCAACCCTTTGCTGCAGCAAGGCGAGCCGGGCGCACTGGACAAGGACGGTTTCCTCAAACTTCTAATCAACGCCGGTTTGGTCGGGAAAGAGATCGACCGCCGTCGGTTGGACTCCCACGGCGACGTCGTGTTGATCGAGGTGCACTTCGAGTATCAGATCAAAGACCAGGTCCAGTTCCACAACGATACACGCTTCGCGTTGCATCCCATGTTGTATCACGAGCTGGACTGCCGGGTCGGCGAACGCGAGTTCGCGTATCCGGTGCCCGTGGAGGCGGAAGAACTGAGCGTGATTGAACGCTTGAAACGGCGGGATTGATTCCGGTTGCCCCGCGATGATTCTCCGGTAATTCCTTTACACAAAACCCCGCACGATCGATCACTCGTGCATCATGTTCGCGCGCGCCGTCATCGTGTTCGCCCTGTTGTTTTTTGCAGCGGACTCCCTCACCGCCACGCCGGATGATCGATTACATCGATCTCTACATCGAAAGAGCCGACGGCGGCTTTCAGCATATCGCCACGGGCGATCGGCGGCCGGTCGCCACGCGGCACGTGTATCATCCGCAATTCTTGTTCGCGCTGGAGTTCGAAGAGCAAAGCAGCCGTACGATCTACATTCGCGTGGGATCGTACGACGGGATGATCGAACCCTTCGACCTGATAACAGCCCTGGTGGGCCAATCATCTGCACCCGGTCATCATCGGTGCGAACCTCATGAGCGTGGTGATTCTCGCGCGGGGTTACTTGCGCACGCGCCGGAATTTTCCGCGCGCGGACAAGGCCCTGTTGCTCCTGCTCGTTCCCTGTGCTGCGGCAATGCTGATCGGCATGACCGATTCCTTCGCGCTCGCAATGCTGCCGCTGTTGGTGCTCACGCCGCCTGTCTACGTCGCCACGGCGGTACTCGCGGTCATCGCGTTGCGCCGCGGCGACCGGGCGGCCGGTTATCTCCTGCTGGCATTTTCCGGAATTTTCTTAGCTTCGATTCTTATACCATTAGGAGCCCTGAACATACTGCCCCAGGCCGCCGGCCTGGACTACAGCGGCCTCCTCGGCAGCGTACTGGCCCTGGTTCTGCTTGCCGTGGGTCTCGGCGATCGCGTGCGGCGCATGCAGGAAGAACGGCAGAGCGCCATGCGCAACGCGGCCGAGGTGGAGAAACGCATCCTGGCGCAGTCCAACGAAAAACTCAAACGCCTGGATCGTTTGAAGGATGATTTTCTCGCGAACACCTCGCACGAATTGCGCACGCCGCTGAACGGCATCATCGGCATTACCGATTCGTTGCTCGGGGGCGTGGCCGGGCCGCTGCCCGGCGGGGCCGTCGAAAACCTGGAGTTGGTCTCCGCGAGCGGGCGACGCCTGGCCGGACTCGTGAACGACATCCTGGATTTCGCAAAGTTGCGCCACGGCGATCTGCATCTGGAACGGCGCCCCATCGATCCGCGGCCCATCATTGAAATCGTCTTAAAACTCAGCAAACCCCTTGCCGCGGGCAAGAACCTGGAACTCCAGGACGACCTGGCATCGACTGTGCCGATGATCGACGCGGACGCTTCGGCATCCCGCCGGAGAAACAGGAGGGCATCTTCGAATCATTCACCCAGGCGGACGGCAGCATCTCACGGCAGTACGGCGGAACGGGCCTGGGCCTGAGCATTACCCGGCGCCTGGTGGAACTGCACGGCGGCGACATCCGCGTGGAATCGCGGTCCGGTGAGGGCGCACACTTCGTCTTTACCATGCCCGCGGCGGACACTCGCAGCATTACCGTAACGGACGCCGACGTGCGCCGGCTCGCCCCTGTCCCGACCGGTCCCCGCACCGAAGAGCCGCCCGCGGGCAAGCCGGACACCGCAATAAACGTCAGGTCACAACATTCTAGCGCGTCGGCATTAGTAGCAGGGCCGGCACTGATCCGCTCGCTGATCGTGGATGACGACCCCATCAACCTGCGCGTGCTGCGCAATCACCTGGACCTCCAGGGTCACAACGTCACCGAAGCCGCAAACGGTCGCGAGGCCCTGGGGTTGCTGGACGCGGGACACTCCTTTGATTTGATCCTCCTCGATGTGATGATGCCCGGCCTGTCCGGCCAACCGCACGAGCGATTTTCTCGCCGGCCTGGAAAGCGGCGCGAACGATTACTTAACGAAACCCTTCGATCCCGAAGAACTCACCGCGCGCGTACGCACCATGATTCGTCTGCGCGAAGCCGCGCGCTCCCAGAGTGAACTGGCGGCGCTGAACGCCGGCCTGGATCCCGGGGACCGCATCATTCTCTACACGGACGGCATCCTCGAAGCGAAGCCGCCGGAGCGGCCGGAGCGGCCGGACGCTAACATAACTTCGCAGAAAGCTAAAGCAACGGATGCCATGCAGTTCGGCGAACAACGCTTCGCGGATTTTATCGCGGAACACGATTCGCTCAGCGCCAACGATTTCGCCGACGCGCTGGTGGAACGCATCGTGGATTGGTCCGGGGGCGAGCACTTTATCGAGGACGACATTGCGCTGGTGATTGTGGACGTGTTGTGAGCAGAATTTGTACCGGGGCGTCGGAGCGATTTCTCCTTGCCTTTTCCGGTCGATCCGTATGATCAACTCCATGTACCCTCGCCGTGTTCGTTTGTCGTTCATCATTACCGCTGCGGTAACGTTGCCCTTGTTCGCCCAGGACATCCCTTCCGCGAAACGTGAATTGCCGCCGTTGTTCGAAGCGAAGGACCTCCAGCCCGAGGGACCGTTCTTCTGGATGGCGGCGCACGCGCTGGAAGCCACCGAGGCCGAAGGCATCGAAAGCATCGCGTATGCGCCGGACGGCAGCGCCCTGTTGACCGGCGATACCGGCGATCACAGCGGCAGCAAAATCGAAGCGGGCAACGTGAACCTGTGGGACCTCAAAACGCTTCGTCGACGATGGTCGGTAAAACCCTTCGAGGCGTCACTCTACGGCGGCAACTACCCGTCCATCGACGAATTGCAGATCAGTCCGAACGGTCGTTTCGCTTCGGTCATCGCTTCGACGGATCGGCCGAAGTCTCCGCACGCCCTTAAGATTCTCTCCATGGACAACGGGCGCACGATTCACAGCGTATCGATCCCGTCGTTCTACGAACCGTGTCGCGGCAGCGTCCACGGCGAACGCATGCATCTGGACCCGGTAAGCGCGCGTTTCACGCCGGACTCGCGCGGCTTGATCGCCTTGTTTCGCAACCAACGCGGCACGAACTACGGTCGTTGTTCGGTCGTGGAAGATCGTTGGTTGATTTACATCGAACTGAAAAACGGCGGGGAGGTGTGGAAGTACAACGTACGCCTGCCGCCGATGCCCGCTCACGGCGTGCGCGAGAACAGTTGCCTGTTGCCGGTGCAAACCTTTGAAGTATCACCGGACGGGAACAGCGTGGTGATCGGTGATTGCGTGGGCACGCTCTGGTCCGTCAACGCGCGCAACGGCAACGAAAACTTTCGCACCGCGCCGTATTTCAAGACGCGGCGCGCCGAAGACTTTCCCGGCTCGACGGACATCTTTTATGTTCAGTTCGATCCCCGGGACGCGAACCGCGTCTATGCCGTCGTCGGCGAATCGGGTTCGAAGACCATGGTCGCCGTAGCCGATCTGAACCGGCGGGAATTCCTGCCGAAACTGGCTACCGGCGTAACCGATTCTCAGGCACGGTTAAGGTTTTCTCCGGACGGCCGTCTGCTGGCCCTGGGCGGAAACAATCTCTATCTCTGGGATCGTAACAGCGGCCGCGTCCTCTACATGACGTACGAAGGTACCGGCTACGCTTACTTCTTTCAGGTAAACCCGCGTTTCCAGGAAATCGCCTCCGTGGTACAAAATCACGTCGTCTTTCTGCAACCGCGACCGAAACGCAAAGACGTGCGGGTGGGCTCCGCCTGGACGGATGCGAAGATCAAAGTCCTGCCGTACACGGCCGCGCACATTAAGGCTCGCGGAGGAGAAGTTTACGTGAGCTGGGGCTATCGCGGCATCGACGCCTACGACTACGAAAACGTAAACTACCACGGCTTCCAGGACGACTACTTCATAAAGGACGGCGGGCGGCTCGATCTGCGCGCCGAGGGCGACGGCGTTATGGCCGAAATCTACGGCGGCCTCGCCCCGAACGAAAGCATTACGACGCTGCGTCGTTCGCTGAAGCCCTGGGGCGAGTACTGGAACAACATGGGCGCGGCCGTGCACGTCGCCGATCCGGATCCCGTCGTCCATGATTCGGACGACAGCGACGCCGTCGCAGAGGTGGATCCCGACGACGCCGAAGAAGAACTCATCTACGCCATCAACACCGAGCGCCCGGCGCTTTTGCGCGGCGCGCTCAAGGCCGGCGCCGATCCGAACCTGCGCAACTCCATCGGTCATCCGGTCATTATGATGGCGGCGCTCTCCGGCAAAGTAGAGCTGGTGCGCATCCTCATCAAAGCCGGCGCCGACGTAAACGCGAAGACCTCCATCGGCAGCACGGCCCTTTCCCAGGCGGCGTGGAACGGCTACGACGACATCATCATCGTTTTGGTCGAAGCCGGGGCAAACCTGGATGCTTCGTCGAACAAGGGCGTCACGGCGCTCATGCTCGCGGCGCGCAGTTGTCGGGTGGACACCGTCGGTGTCCTGGTCGACGCCGGGGCCGATCAGACCTTGAAAGATGAGGACGGCGACACGGCCTTTGACTACGCGAAGTCCAATTGCAATTACGCAACGACGGTAAGCCGCATGATCAACCGGGGGCTGAAGCCGCGCTGAGTAATTCCTGAAGACGATGCGCGCGTTTTTGCGAAACTATCCGTACGGCGGCGTCCTCATCGATCTGGGACTCATCCTGCTCACGTACGTATTCCACGCCAGTGGGGCGTTTGCGTTCGTGCTGCAGGCCATCGCCGCAGCACCGATCAGCGCCATCGGAATCACGGCGCTTCTGCAAACGGCGGCCTTCGGCGCCTCGGCCCTGTTGTTGTTCGTCTATCGCCCGCCGGGACACGAGGTCACCCGCGCGGCCACGGCACAGTCCGTAACCTACGCGATCCTCATGTTACCGGTCATCTTCGGGCCGCAATGGACGCACATCCCGCGCGAGTCTCTGGTCACCGAAGAGATCGGGGCGGCCGGCGGGAAGTTCGGCGAGTTCGTCCTCTTTCTTTCGTTGATGGGCGTTTATGCCGCGCAGATCGCGCTGTGGATCAACATCGCTTCGAACGATGCGGCGCTGCGCCGGCACGCCTCCGCCGCGTATTTGCGACCGCTCTGCGTACCGGTGATCGGTGTGTTCTTGATGCTCGCCGAGATGCTGGTCATCACTTCCGTGGCGACGGTGCCGTCGGAGCCGGGCATCGACTGGTTTCGCGTATTGATCCTCACGTTTTCGTACTTACCGACGCGGCTTTTTCTGGTGTTCCGCCCGCCGTTCCGCTGGCTGGAAATGCTGAGCGCCTTAACTGCGTTCAGCTATTTATTAGTAAGATTGGATTTGCTATGGTAACCAGGATTGTTTGTCTATTCGCGCTGATATTGATCGCGGGTTGTTCTCGCGGGCCGGATGCGGAAGTTAGAAGAGAGCGACGCGATTACCGTACAAAACAACGCTCCGACCGTTCATCTCCTGCTGGGGAATCTCCACGCCGCTCAGGGCAATGCGGCGCTGGCGGAAGAATCCTACCGGCAAATCCTGGACATGGACGGCGAACATCCCGAGGCCGCGTACAATCTACTGCGCCTCGTGACGGCGCAACGAATCCCGCAGCACGCAGTGCAGATAATCGAAAACTGCCGGGGGAACACTATCTTTCGAAGGCCGAAGCACATCGGGAGACGAACCGCGTCACGCAAAGTCTACAGGCTTACGATCGGGCCTTCGACCTCGGCGTCGGCGATAATATGAAGATCGCGGAACCCTGAAGAAAATTCCGGATGTGCGCCGGCAACGCCGGCTGGCGAACGAATGTTTCGAGTATGCCGTATCTCTGACCATCGACGACGACAAAGCCGCAGAACACGACTACAGCCGCGCCATTTACTGGAACGAGAACAATGCGAAGTACTACGCGCACCGGGGCCACGTGCGCAAACGCCTGGACAATCAGAGCGGCGCCCTCGCGGACTACAAGCAGGCATACGAATTATCCGGAGATGTGGACTATCTCACATTGCAGATGGACCTGGGCTTCATTATGGGCGCGGCCATCGAACGATCCGACATCGATGAGTCCATGCAGCGGATCGTCAAAGAGTCATTCAGGAACATCCACCCCTAACACCAGCGGCCCCGCGGGCCGCAGCGTAATCGCCGGAAAGAACTTCAGCTCCGGCGCGTCCTTAAGTTTCGAAAAACGTACATTACGCACGATCGTCCCCAGGATCAAGACCGCTTCCATCATGGCAAAGTGCATGCCCACGCACACCCGTTGGCCGCCGCCGAACGGCAAATAGGCGTAACGCGGCAGACGATCGAAAAGGCCGTCCAGCCAGCGCTCCGGACGAAACTCCAGGGGCGCATCGAAGTACTTCGGATCACGGTGCAACGTATACGGCGAAAACGCGCAGAGGTCGCCGCGGCGCACTTTGTAATCGCCGAGTCGCGTTTCCCGCAGAGCCTCGCGGCCCGTGATCCATACCGGCGGATACAAACGCAAAGTCTCGCGCACCACGGCGGTGCAGAACGGCAAAGCGGCCATGTCCTGCGCGCCCGGCTCCCGGCCGGCGGCCACGTTTTCGACTTCGGCACGCAAACGATCCTGGTACTCCGGATGTTCCGCGAGGGCATGCAACGCGTACGCGAGAGCGAGCGCCGTGGTTTCATGGCCGGCGGTGAACATCGTCATTAGTTCATCGCGTAAAAGATGCCGCGGCATGGCACGGCCGTCATCGTCTCGCGCCATCAACAGTCGCGTGAGCAGATCGTCACCGGCGCGGTCTTCGGCGATGCTGCGTTCGCTCGCCGCAACAATGCGATTCAGAATTTCGTCGATGGACGTGCCGACATCGCGAATGCGCCGCACCACCGGTTGTGGAATCCACTTCGGCACGAGCCGGCGCCAGCTGCGCATCCACAGCACGTAGTCTTCCATTAGCTGTTCGATCAACTCACCGACGCCCTCGTCGCGGTCGTCCAGCTCCGCGCCGAAGAGCGTTTCCACCACCACATCCAGCGTAAGCTGCATGAGACCGGCGTGCACGTCCGTGCTGGAGTTCTGCAAAATGCCTTCCGCGTACCTGCGTGAGCGTTTTACCATGGAGTCGGCGTACGCGCTGATTTGTTTCGGTGCCAGGGACGGAGAGATGGTGCGGCGCTGGCGTTTCCAGAGTTCGCCTTCGCTCGTTAACAGACCGTCGCCGAGCACCATCTTGAGATCGCGAATGAAACGATCCTTAATGAACGCCTCGTCGCGATTGAGCAACAGGTGGCCGATCAACTCCGGGTCTTTGATCAACACAAAGCGCAGATCGATGCCGCGGATACGAAAGGCAGGCAGTTCGTAGCGCGCAAAGGCCTCAAGGCCACTCAGCGGTTCCTTGCCGAACGCGCTGAGTTCCCGCAGACCCTTGAGCACGGGCAGCGTCTCAATTTCCCGGAGTTCGTGGGGTGCGGAAACTTCCGGAGCAGTCGCAGGATTCGGCGGATTCATCCCGCAGGCTGACTCCTTCCCCGGCAGCGTCAAGTGAAAACGAACATCGGCGGATTACAGCCGGGACGTTCGTCCATATTAACTACTGCCTGGTAAAACTTTGTCGCCGCATCATTGCCCGGAGGCGAGGAACTCCGCCAGCAGCCGGCCCACGGTTTCGGGATCGTCCTCCTGCAAGAAGTGCCCGCACTCCGACAAAGCCGTAAGTTCGGCGTGCGGCAGGTCCTCCTGCAATCGCCGCGCGGTATCGGCGATGTCCGGCAGAATCCAGTCCCGCTCGCCGTAGATGATGCGTACCGGGACCTTGAAGCGCTTCAGTTTCTGCGAAATCAGGAAGAAGCCCTTGCCGCTTAACTCGCCCCCGGCGCGCCTTAACGCTTCTCGGGAATCGGCGTCCGGAAACGGCGCGGTGACGCCCGCGTATACTTCGGCGGTGAGTCGCGCGGAACGGAACATGCCGAGCCACATCGCAAAGCGCAGGCCGGCCGGACTGCACAGCCAGCCGGCCGTGAGCGGAAGTTGCAGGCTGCCGATGAACAACTTCACGGCCCACGACATCTCCGGATACACGATCGTATTCAGAATGCCCAGGCGCTCAATGCGCTCCGGATTCCGGCAGGCCCAGTAGAGACCCACCGGCCCGCCGAGATCGTGAACCACGAGCGCCGTGGTTTCGAGACCCAGGGCGGCGCAGAAACCGTCGAGCATCTTTGCAAACGATCCGAAGCTGTAGGCGCCGTCGTGCAGCGGCTTATCGGAAAGGCCGAAACCCGGCAGGTCCGGCACGATCACGCGGCGACCGGCGTCCGCGATCACGGGCGCGACGTTGCGCCACAAAAACGAGGACGTGGGCCAGCCGTGCAGCAACAGCACCGGACGCCCGCTGCCGTACTCGTGGTAATGGATGCGCAGGCCGTCGACGCTGACATACTTCGATTCGGCGGCGGTTAAGTTCGATAGGGTGTCGTTCATGATTTCGCTCCTGCCCTGTATAATGGGGATGACAGTACCGGCCGGGCGTGAAAAGAGGGTCAAACGGAAAGCAGTCCACCACCCTGCCTTCGCGAAAAATATTTCCCGAATGACAAATCCCTTGCTTTGGCGACAAATGATTTGTCATCTTGCATCATCATGAAAAACAATCAGACCAGCGCCCACCGGGATCGCCGCCGGCTCCTGGGCGAACTAACGGGAGAAATCATCCGCACGTACCACGTGTTGCGGCGCATCGAGGAGCGCCTGCACGGCGACGGATCGGCTTCCGAGGCCGAACGAGGGGTGCTCTTCGCGTTGCATGCCGGCCCGCAAACCATGCCGGCGCTGGCCCGGGAGCGATCGCTGACGCGCCAGCGCGTGCAACAAATCGCCGCCGGCCTGGAACGTGACGGCCGCATCGAACGACGGGACAATCCCCTCAGCGAACGTTCGCCGCTCTACGTACTGAGCAAAGCCGGCAACGATTACGTACGATCGATGTTACGCAAAGAACATCGCCGGTTTCGGGACGTGCTGGGTGAGTCGAGCGTGCGGCGGTTACGAACAACGCTCTCGGTCCTGCGCGAATTGCGCGAGGAGCTGGAAGATTGAAGTAACTTCTGAAAACCAGGCTTGACCCGGTTTTCCGGCGTGTTATAATACCGTTCGTAATGTCGGCTCCGGATTTAAGGAATCAAACGCAAGCTCCGTCTCATGACGGTCGACCGGCCACGGTCACGGAATATTTAGAACTGCCGGACGACGGCCGACGCTACGAACTCATCCAGGGAGTGTTGCGTTTGAGCCCCAGTCCTTTTCGTCCCCACGGCACCGTCGCCGGACGATTCTTCCGCGTTCTGGATACATATCTGGACGAACATCCCGTCGGCACGGCGGGTATGGAATGTGACGTCATACTCGAAACGGGTGATGTCCTCCGGCCGGATGTTCATTTTGCTTCCGGCCCGCCCATTCGCGGTCACATTCGCCGCGTGCCGGAGTTGGTTGCGGAAGTCCTGTCCGCATCGACTGCCGAACGGGATCGTGAACTCAAAGGCCGCATCTATCTCCATGCCGGAGTCCGCGAGTTCTGGCTCATAGATCCCGACAAACATACACTCGAAGTACGTTACCACGACGAGGGGACCTGGCAGGTGAACCGCGGTGACGAACTGGAATCCCGTGTCCTGCCCGGATTAGTGGTTACGGTCCGGCAACTGTTCAAAGAGTGATACGCAAATCCCGGGTCTACGCCCGCGCATCCACTAACACGCGCTACTTCTTCGTCGCGTGGGGGATGTACGTCATCACGGCGGTGTCGCGGCCCTTCACCGTCAGCGGTTCGCGCTTTTCGAACTCGAAGCCGTCCACGTCTTTCGCGGCCTGGTAGGTGTTCTCGTCGACCAGGACCGTATCGGCGTGCACCATAAGGCGGGCGGCCAGGTTCACGTTCGTCCCGTGCATGGTGTACTCGCAGCGAACCTCGTTGCCCACCGTACCGCAGAATGCGCGCCCCGTGGCCACACCGACGGCGGCGTCGTGACCGGAAGCGGCCAGGGCCTGGCGCAGATCCAGCGCCGCGCGAATGCCGCGCACCGGATCATCCTCGTGGACCAACGGCGGCAGACCGAAGGCGGCGAGCAGGATCGTGCCTTTCTCGTCCACGCCCAGGCGATTGATGCTGCCCTCGTAACGGTAAATGCATTCCTGCATCACGAGCATAATGATCTGCACGACCTGAACCGGAAGGTCCGCGGTGAACTGAAGATTGCGAACTTTGCAAAAGAGCGCGGTGATGGGTCGAAGCTCCCCGCTGCTGTCCTCGAGGTCACCGACCAGCACGGCCCGCGGAATGTACACGTTGAAGGCCGTGCGCGCGGGTTCGGGAATTTCAATGCGTGACAGTGTCGGCCGATCCTCCGGCGGGAGCGGTTGCATGCGGAACTTCTGCGCTGATTGTTTCTCGCCCAGACCGGCATTCTGCAACGAACGCCAGGCCTGCGGAGCGATCATCACCTGACCCGGTTCCGCCAGCGTGCCGCCGTGACCGGCCTGGCCCATGGGACTGCCGGCGAAGACGTACTCCCAGCGATCCAGGTATCCGCCGAGATGCAGCTCATAGAGCGTGCCCGCGCCGACGCCGACGCGCAGCGCCAGGGTTACGTCTTCGTCGATGGGATAATTGTGCAGTTGCTTCTGGATCGTGAGGCCGCAGGTGGCGGCCATGCGTATCGCGTGGGACAGGCCGGCCGTCGCCGCCGCCGGCCAGATCGCAAACACGGCGTCCCCGGCAAACTTCACGATGTCCCCGCCGCACTCGGTGATGATGTTCACGAGCCGGCCGATGTAGATGTCGAGGTAACCGGTGAGTTTTTTGACGCCCTGGCGGGGGTCTTCCCCGGTCAGGCGCTCCGCCAGGAGCGTGAAGTTCTGCATGTCCGCGAACAGCACGGCCGCGTGGAAGCTGTTGGAAATCGGCTCCTCGGGCGGCTCCGGGTTGCGATCAAGGTAATGCAGCAATCGCTGGGAGACGTATTTGGTCAGATTCTCCAGGGTTCGGATCCGGTCGGGTCACGCCCGAAAGTGTCATTTCAAATGCCGTCGCCGCTGCCGCAACGATTTCCAGTCGCGGGAACACGGTGACACTGTTGAGATTATCGGCGCGGGCATGCGCAGAATCGACACGAACTACGGCACTTTACCGGGACACCATCTCCAGATGTTTGCGAATGCGATCCCGGTAGAAACGGGCCGCGGTGTCCTCGGGGTTGTCGTCGAGAACCGCTTCGAACAACCGGCCGGCCTCTTCAAACTGTTCGGCGTGGGCCAGCTCTACCGCCTCGTGAAACCGCGCACGGTCTTTTATGAGGCGCTGCTTGACGTCGTCCGGGTAACCGTTCAGAACCGAATGAACCGGAAACGATTGCGTGCGGCCCTTTACGCGCACCCGTCCCAACGTACGATGCAGGATCGCCTCGGTGTTCGTCAGATTCTCCAGGACCGCGTCGCTGATGATGATCGCCGAACCGTAGCGGCGGGTCAGGCGTTCCACGCGCGACGCCGTGTTCACCGTATCCGAAATGACCGTGCCCTCCATGCGATTCTCGTGACCGATCATGCCGAGCATGATGTCGCCGGTATGAATGCCGACGCCGATGGAGATGGACTCGTAACCCATGGCCGCCCGGTGACGGTTGTAGCGGCGCACCTCTTCCTGCATCTCCACGGCCGCGCGCACGGCCTGGTCCGGCGGCCCCGGAAACAGCGCCATGATCGCGTCGCCGATGTACTTGTCCACGAAGCCGCCGTGGGAGTTAACGATGGGCGTCATGCGCTTAAGGTACGAATTGAGAAAGTTAAAGTTCTGCGCCGGGGACATCTGCTCGGACATCACCGTGAACGAACGAATGTCGGTGAACATCACCGTCATGCGGCGCTCCACCTGATCGCCCAACTGCACCTCGGTGATGTCGTGTTTGCCGAGGATGTCCAGAAACTCCGTGGGCACGAAGCGGGCCAGCGACCGGTTCGTATCGCGCAGGTTCGCGGAAAGCCGGCTCACGGACTCGTAGGCGTTCGCGAAGAGCCGGGCCAGCAGATACGACTGCGCCAGAATGAAAATCAACAGGCCGAACTGAAACAGCGGGCCCACCGGAGAGATGAGGCGAAAGTAGAGTATGTCGTTGACCGCGGCCCCGCAGGCGACGAGTCCGCCGAGCAGCGAAGCAAGCGCCCCGCCCCGCCGGTGATACAAAGCCACGCTCCAGATGATGATGCTGCCGACCACGGAAAGCGCCGTGCTCAACTGAAACCAGGTCAATATGCTCGCGAACACCAACGGCGGCGTAACCAGAATGAACACGGAAGAAACGACGGCGATTGTCAGCAACGGAACGAGCACGAAGCGTACGCCTCGAAAGGGATACGTAACGCCCAGAAACAAAGCGAAGAGCGGCCCCGCGACAATGAACGAGATGTACTCGACGCGCGCCTGCCAGGCGTAGGTCAGTCCCGGTAGATAGTTCAGGACGAGCACCTCGTTCGTAAACAGGATGCGCAGTACGTAACTGAAACAAAACGCGGCGAAGACCAGGGCCGGCCGGTCCGCGGGACGGTTCAGAAAGAGGCCGAGGTGATACAACGCCATCGCCAGGATGACACCAAGGGCTACGATGTTTCCGAACAACGCCTCCTCGCGCGCGGCCTCCACGGCCCCGGCCGGACCGAAGAGCGGCGCCCGCCGCAGACCGCCCGTGGGATACGTATAGTTCGCCACCTGGATGGCCAGCACGAACTCCGGCACCTCCGCTTTTTCCGCCGCGGGGAACGTACCGAGGGACACGTAACGCGTGCGCACGTCGGGATAATACTCCACGGCATCGGCGGAGACCCGGCCGAGGCCGGCGACGTCCCGCCCGTTCACAAAGATACGATTGCTAGAACTTACGGCGGATAGAAAGACTCCCGCCTGCTCGCCGCGCCAGGACTCCGGCACCTGCACGCGAGCGACGTACGTGCCGTAACCGATCGCGGGAATTTCCGAATCGTCCCACAGGAGCGGAGCCGGAACGACGACTTCGCCCGTGCAATCGGCGCCCGTGCAGAGCTGCGACGGATAGTAGGCCCAACCCTGCTTGAGCTGTACCGGCGCGGGGTTTTCGGGCAGATGAATCAACGCGCCGGTGCTTTCGGCGACGGCCGCCGGCGGACGACAGGCAGACAACGCCGGCAACACAAGCGCCATCAAGAGAGGAATGATCAGTCGGGGACGCAAGATTCGATGCTGTTCGGCGGTCAGGCGGGCGTCAAATCACTTTTGTCCGCCGGTTAAATGACTCTAACCGAAAACTAACAGTCTTCGACGCGCGTATGTTCACATGGACTGCATGAGCAACGTCTTCGCTTTTGCGTACTTCAACGAGATGCGATGCTGGTCTTCGGCCGGCAGATACTGCAATCGCCGCGGATCGGAGTTGTCCATGATGTCGGCCCACTTCACCGGAATGGCGATGGCGTTACCGGATTCGACGATGCGCTGAAGGTACTCGTCGTGGGGCTCGCCTTCGCGTTTCGTCAGCACCTCCACGGCACCGATGACCCGGGACGGACATCCGCGAGCGCGCAAATCTTCAATGGTAAGCTCCGTGTCTTCGATGGTGTCGTGAAGCACGGCGGCCATCTTCTGGTGAATGCCGGTTACGTTTTCCATGACCCGCAGCGGGTGAAAGATGTACGGGAAACCGGCCTTGTCCGTCTGGCCGCGGTGGGCCTCCGCCGCGATCTGTATGGCTGTTTCAATCGTGAAGTCTCTCATATTGTTCTAAGAGTACGCGCCGCCGACGGATTTCTATGCCTTGCCGAGCAAACGATCCACCGGCTTGCTCATGAGTCCCAGCACGAAGCCCGGCGCCACGCGACTCATGAAATGCAACTGGCCGGACTGGCCGGGACGAATCTCGAAGTTGTTTTTCTCGAAGCCTTTCATGGCAACGTCGACCATTTTGTCGAGGGGCATGATCGCAGCGCCTTCCATGTCTTTGTCGTCGAAGGTGTCCAGAAGTTCCGTGGCCGTTGCCGGAGGCGCCAGTTCAAAGACCCGCACGCCGGTGTGTTTGAGCTGCACGCGCAACGACAATGTATACGAATGCAGGGCGGCCTTTGTGGCGCAGTAGACCGGAGAAATCGGCAGCGGTACGAAGGCCAGGCCGGAGGATACGTTTACGATGGCGGCGTCGCCGTTCTTTTTGAGCAACGGCAGAAATCGATCCACCATCCAGATGGGCCCTTTAAGATTGATGTCGATCTCGCTCGTGAGCTGAACGGCCTTGCCCCCGCTCTTGTGCAGGTTGATGGAACGCATGACCCCGGCGTTGTTGATGAGCACGTTGAGCCGCGGAAACTTCTTCTCGACGGTCTTGTAGAGTTTATCGACGGCCTTCGGATCGGAAACGTCGCTCTGGATCGTTTGCAGTCCCGGTAGTTTCGCCGCGGCCTCTTTGAGTTTCTTCGCGTTACGCCCGGTTACGATAACCTGATTGTTGCCGGCCTCGATAAAGCGCTGCGCCAGTTCCAGGCCAATGCCCCCGGAACCGCCGGTAATTAAGACTGTGTTGCCCGTAAGTTTCATGCGGAGCCCCCGAGGTGTGTTGGATGCACCGATGCTGGTCGACACCGCCGGGCGCTGCAAGTGAAATTCACGGTTATTTTCCCTGCATCGAGCGAACAAAAAGAACTGACATTCGCCGAACGCCGTCCAACATCGTGTTATGGAAATCATCTATCTCGTGCTCATGATCTTCTCCGAAGGCAATCTCCAGAGCATCAGCATCGACGCCTGGCATACTTACAAGGGCGCCCCGGCAGCCGTCGCCGACCGGAGTTGCGACGAGGCCATCCGCAATTCCGGTTTTCAGGCGCACGTCGCGGCCAAACTTCCGGAAGGCGCCGAGGCCCGCCTCGCCTGCCGCACGTTCTCCGAACTGAGCGATCTCGCGGCCACCGTGGAAACGGCGCAGAGTCTCCAGGTTTT
Source organism: Leptonemataceae bacterium (assembly GCA_965227295.1). Lineage (GTDB taxonomy): Bacteria > Spirochaetota > Leptospiria > Leptospirales > Leptonemataceae > JANSYA01. Next base: position 5,254,714 of record OZ245742.1, read on the forward strand.
TTCGAAGAACGATTTCGCCGACCGTCCGGAGACCCTGAGCGGCAAACTCATCCACAAACCCTACGATCCGCACCGTAAGTCCGGCGAGGCCTACCTGGGCCAGGAATTTTTTCTCGAAATCGAAGGGCGCGGCCGCGTGGCGTTGTATCCGACGGAATCCGTGGATAAGCAGGCGCTACTTAAGTTAAAAAACAAGAAAGTTAAGGTCCGCGGAAAATTCGTCGATCGCACGCCGAAAGTGGATCCGAACATGCCCGTGCAGTATCCCATCGGCGAAGACGGCGGCCCCCTGAAGCGCGTCGGTTACGAGGTGCTGGAGATTCTTCCGTAGTGTTTTCGTCGCGACGTTTTGCACTGACCGTCGGACTGGGCCTGCTCGCCGCCGCGCTCTGGGCCGAAAGCGACGGCGCCTCCAAATGGGAGGCCATCAAACGCACGAGCGATCTCATCGAACAAAAGCAGTTCGATGCCGCGCTCAATAACGCCCGGGAGGCAAACCGCAAGTTTCCCGACGACGCCGACGTGCAACAGAGCCTGGCCTTCGCGAACATCAAACGCGGCGAAGTCGAAGCCCAGGCGAAGCGTTACGACGCCGCGTTGCCGTACTACAAGAGCGCCTACGATCTCAAGCCGGGCACCGACTGGATCCTCTTCAACTACGCCATCGCGCTCAGCAACGCGCAGCAGTACGAACAGGCCGTCACGATCTACGCAAAGGGTGTCGCCGAACACCCCGACCACGAATCCATGCGGCGCAACTACGTATGGACGTTATTCTATCGCGCACAGGAAGTACGCGGGGAAGATCCTGAGCGTCACGCCGAACTGGCGGCCCGGGCCTACACCATCGATCCGCAGCATCGCGGCGCCTTACAGATCTACGGCGAAAGCCTGCTCGATCAGGGCGACGAAGCATCGTTGCGCAAGGCCCTTGAAGTCTTAGGTTCCGGCTATCGTAAGTTTCCGGAATCCCGGGCGTTCTGCCGGCCGCTGTCCCTGGCGTACCGGGACCTGGTGGAGCGTTTGCATCTCAAGGGCGATTCGATCGGCGCGCAAAAGATCGCCGCCGGCATTGCGAACGAAATCCGCGGCGAACCGCGCTGCGATCGTTCGCTGTTGATCGCCCTGGGCACAACGCACGCCATGATCGGCGCCTTCGAGACAGTCATTCCCGAACTGGAACGCCTGGCGGCGAAGCATCCGCAGCACTCCATCTACGCCGAAGAGGCGGGCTCGCACATGCATCGCTACGCCGTGCGCCTGCGCACCACCGGACAGGCGGAGCGCGCGAAACAAATGCGCGCGAAGGCGAATGTACACTTGCGCAAGGCCATGGACGTCTACGAACGCAATCATCCAGATCGCCCGGTGCTCAAGTCCGCGGTGCGTTTCCCGCTCGACGATCCCACGCTGGTGATCGCTTCGTTCGATACCGGCGGCACCCACAGCGGCTACGGCAAGTACTGTTACGACTTCGTGGGCGTGGATGAGCGCGGCTCGCAGATTCGTCCGAACAGCGACGGCAAACGGAACGCACACTACTACGGCTTCGGCGCGGCGGTGCGGGCGGTGCGCGACGGCGTCGTCGACGTGAGCGACGACGGCGATCCGGACCCGGCCCCCGGCAGCGTTCAGTACGAAACGGACGGCAACTATGTTCGCGTGGACCACGGCGACGGCAGCTACGGCTGGTATGTCCACCTTAAGAACGGCAGCGTGAAAGTTAAGCAAGGCCAGCGCGTGCGGGCCGGAGACAAACTCGGCGAGTTGGGCAACTCCGGCATGAGCGTGAGCCCGCATTTACATTTCTGCATCGTAACAGACGACTACGTGTCGTTGCGCTTCGGTTTCGAGGAACTTCGCGTGCAGAAAGAGATCGGCGCGCCGGTGGAAACTTCGACGGAGCCGCCGGTGCAGGGCTGGATCATCGCACGCGAATCCGCACCGGGACCGCGGTAGCAATGCTTCAGTCCAGCGGCAGAGCCGTGCGAATGAGGCGTTCATAGCGCGCCGTGTTCCGGCCGAGACCTTTCAAATGATAAAAGTCCTGTAGAATCTGCCCCTGTTGTTCGTAGTGAAAATCGAGCAACTGCTCGTGTTCGTCCAGGCTGTACTCGTAGACCCGACCCCATCGGTACACGTGTTCGGCGCCGGCTTTGAGGAAGTGGTAGGCCTTCAGGTTCTGAAACTGCCAGACGTGCATGATCTCGTGGACCAGCACGGCGGCGATTCTTACCGGGGCCGCCGCGAAGTCCTCACAGTACAGCCGCGGATTCCAGTAGACGGTGTCCTGTAACGTAACCGCGCCGGCGAGTGCGGCGATCAACGCGCTGCGCCTCATGCCGACGATTTCGTAGCGTACCTGATCCCCGTAGATGGGCCGCAGTAACTGTATTTCGCCGGTAGTTAGTGGTCGTTTCATTGCACTTCGCGCAGTGCCCAGAATTCCTGCGGTTCCCCGGAGTCCGCCAGCAAACCGGGCACGGTCCCGTCACGCCCCGTGCAGTATGCCATGGTATACGTCACGGTTTTATCGATGTCCTTCGGCAGGCTGCGCGTACCACTGCAGTCCGTTGTGGTACCGTCATCCAGGGCCATGGCGGGTTCCAGGAGGGACTCCTCGCGTACGAACTCTCGCAGGTCGAGGCGGACCCGCAGGCCGTCCACGACGAAGCTGCCGCTCTCGGTCTCCGTAAACTCCACGGCGCAGAGCCCGTCATCACCGCCGCCGCCGTGATCGAGAGACGTGAAAATCCGCCGCACCTCAGCGTCCCCAAACGTCACCACGTGCTCATACTCAGAGTAAGTGATTCCGGTGCAACCCGCTCCGACCGAAAAGAGTCGATTCGTAAGATGAAACGGTTCACGTGCCGGAATGATTTCACCGTCCAGGTCATGAGCGGAATCCGGCCGATCTTCGACATCACGATTGTGACCCTCAACGCAGGCCGAAAGAACGTGAGTGAGTGCGATGATTGCGAACAGAATTCGATGCATGCCGCAGCATACAGGTTACGCCGGACAATCGTCCAGCACTTCCACACAGCAGGATCATTCAAAATCGCACACGCTCATCATACAATTCCCCCTTGCCTCTCACCGCGCCCGCGCTGAAATCGACGCATGCAGGCAGCCGTACTTCACCAGGGACAGGACCATCTTCGCATCGAAGAAACACCGACGCCGGAGCCGGGTCCCGGCGATGTTCGCGTGCGCGTGAAGTGCTGCGGCGTCTGCGGCAGCGACGTGCATGCGACCATCGGCCGCGGCCTGAAAGTGAGCGCGTATCCGCGCATCATGGGCCACGAGTCCGCCGGCATCGTGGACGCGACCGGCCCGGGCGTGGATCGTTTCAAAGGCGGCGAGCGCGTGGTCATCGGCGCGGGAACGTCCTGCGGCGAATGCGCGCACTGCCTGGCCGGCCGGGAAAACGCGTGTCCCCAGGTCGGCGTGCTCGGCTTTGATCGCGACGGCGCCTTCGCCGAGTACGTCGTAGTGCCGGAACGGTACCTGCATACGTTGCCGGACGAGATTCCCTTCGAACAGGGGGCGATCCTGGCCGACGCGGTGTCCACACCTTATCAGGCCGTCAAGGTCGCGGGGAAGATGCAACCCGGCGAAAACGTCGCCGTCATCGGCTGCGGCGGCCTGGGCATTCACGGCGTCGCCATTGCCCGCGCCCTGGGGGCCGCTAAGGTCATCGCAGTAGATGTTGACGAAGGCGCCTTAAGCCACGCCGGCGAGTACGGCGCGGACGAACTGGTGAACGCGCGTAAGATCAAAAACGTCGGCAAGACTTTGAAAGAGTTCGGCGGCATGGACGTGGTCCTGGACTTCTCCGGTCACACGCGAAACATCAGCGACTCGGTGCGCGCCATGAATACCATGGGCCGCCTCGTAATGGTGGGCATCGGCCGCGATAAGCTGGAGTTCGGCATCCCCGCGATCATGATCTTCAAACAACTCTGCGTCTGCGGTTCGTACGGCTGCGATCATCGCGCCGTGCCGGAACTCATTGAGCTCATGCAGAGCGGCAAACTGAACTTAGAGAAAAGCGTTACGTCCATGCACCCCCTCGGCGAGGTCAACCAGTGTCTGGAAGATCTGCATCACCGTAGAGGCAACCCCATTCGTTTCGTAGTTCAGCCCTGAGCTCGCCGTAACGCGAAGAAGAACGGCTCGTCCATGCCCTTGAAATCCATGAGGCCGAGCACGGTGTTCGCGTCCACTTTGCGAAAGACGTCGTGGATGGGCAGCGCGTCGTAACACATGGTGGCCGACGATTTACCGCGGTGTTCGGTCATGCGCAGGCGCGCGGTGGTTTTCTTCGTGCTGAGAACAATCTTACCCAGACGAAAGAGATGTTTCATGAACGGCTTCTTGAGCCAGGGCTGACTGAGGGCCAGGCCCATGGGCATGAGCGCCGGATTCACGCGGAAGATGCGCCCGCCCCCGTCTTTGAAGAGCAGCGGATGCACGTGGTCCGAATCAAGAAATGCCTTGCCGTACCAATCATAGGTTTCCAGCAATCCGTCCATGGCGTGATCCGTATGCACGCCGGAGCCCTGCCACTCACCGATCATGAAATCCAGTTCCACGGCGGGCAGCGTGTCGAAGAGTTCCAGACATTCCGCCTGCGTACTGCGACCGGCTTCGATGGCGGCCAGGGCGCGTGTAGCGGCATTCGGACGCTTCGCGGCGGTTTTCTTTGGAGATGCGGCAGGCTTCGCGCTTTTGCGCACGGGCTTGCGAGATGATTTGACGACGGACTTTGCGGCGGTGCTCATGAACAAAGCAGCGCCGCACAATGCAGCGACGCAAGCGGAATTTTTGCGGCAACGCGGGGTGCCGGTTCGTTGAAAACGCGCCGGCACTCCCGTCGTTTTCAGGGCCGCGGAAATACAAAGATGCGATTGCGCAGCGCTCCGGAAACGCCCGGCATCAAATTCTGGGTCGTCGATTCAAAGACAACGTAGCGCCCGTCCGCACTTAAGGCAGGCCGTCCGAAGGCTCCGTTGTTCGCCTGACTGCCGTCGGGAGAGACGGAGACTCGCCGCGTCGAACCGCTCTGCCGATCATGCACGAAGATTTCCCGAATGCCGTTCGTGTCCCCGCCAACGAGATTCGAAGCGTCGGAGAGAAACGTTACATAGCGGCCGTCGGCGCTGATGCGCGGTTGACTGGAAAAGCTGTTGCCCTGCGTACCGTCCGATGCCGTCGACACCCGCGTCGTCTGCCCGGTCTGTAGATCGTGCACAAAGGCGTCCGGACGAGAGTTGGTGTCCGACGTAACCAGGTTGGACGCAAACGAGTTGAAGGTCACAAAGCGACCATCGTCGGAGATGTCCGGATCGAAGGAGCGATCGTTGCCCTGCGTGCCGTTGCTCGCCACGGACAACCGCGTCGTCGTTCCGGTCTGGCGATCGTGTACGAAAACGTCCTGTTCGCCGTTGGTGTCGCCGGCCGCCAGATTCCAGGCAGCCGAAAAAAATACAACGTAGCGCCCGTCCGCGGAAATGCGTGGTTGAAACGATACGTGGTTCGCCTGCGAACCGTCGCTCGCTACGGAGACGCGGTCTGTCTGTCCGCTCTGGCGGTCGTGTACAAACACATCCTGCCGATTGTTTGAATCGCCCGGTACCAGGTTCGTTGCCAGTGAATCGAAAGCGACGTAGCGTCCGTTCGCACTGATGGCGGGCCGGTACGAATGCCCGTTCGCCTGGCTGCCGTCCGACGCCAGAGAGACCCGCACCGTCGTCGCCGAATTCCGATCGTGTACGAAGACGTCGTGCCGGCCATTCGTATCGTCTCCGACAAGGTTATCGGCGTTCGCATAGAAGGTTACGAATCTTCCGTCAGCGCTTATGTCCGGACGATTCGACCAGGAGTTCGCTTCGCTGCCGTCGAACGCCCGTGACACCCGGCTGGTGTCGCCACTCTGACGATCATGGACGAAGATATCGAACGTGGCGTTGGTATCACCGACAACGAGATTCGGAGCGGAAGAATCGAATACCACATACCGACCGTCAGCACTCAATGCCGGCCAGCCGCCGTACCCGTCGGCGCTGCCGTTCGCCGCCACCGAGGCATACGTGTAGATACCGTCCGGATACCCCACGGACGCGCACGCCGGATCGCCGTCAATCGAAGGATGATTGTATGCCGTCAGAACAAACGTCCCCGTGGCCGCTAACGGCACCGTCACGGTTTCCGCCGATTCATCCACGACGCTACCCGGCACTTGCGCGTAACTGTTACTCGTCGCATCATAAGCAAACACCGTAAAGTCTTCCGAGAAACCGGCGTCGCTTAACTTATCGCCGTCATACGCAATGCGCAACGAACCCGGCGCTGCAAACACGGGCGTGCCGCTCAGGGCTTCCACCGAATGCAATGCGCCGACCGGAATGTAGCACGATTCGATGCGTACGGGAACCGGCCGCATCGACGTTTCCACTATGAAGTCCGCGGGATCGTGAGGCGCGGGCGGCAGGAATTCGGGTGTCCCGGAATAATGCGTCTGTACGTTTTCGAAAACAAGATTGAGATCCGGAAAGTTGTACCAGTTTTCGTGCAACTCGCCGCCGGAACTGTACCAGTCCGTAAAAAATTCGTAGGCCGCGAAGATATCCCGACGTTCGTACATCCAGCGCCAGTCCACGGGAACGAGCAACGCCCAGGGAAAACCGTCGTCGTCGCGATAGAGATCGTGGCCGTCGTCGTCAAAAAACTTGCCGGCGAAGTGGACCGCGCGACCGGTATTTGCCACGTAGAGATGCAGATCGTACGGGGCCGGGCCGAGCTCGCTCTGCGACACCGGCGTATCGGGTACGATTTCGAGTTCGAAGAGATCCCCGGCCGCGAACGCCTGCCCGGGCTGAGCGTTGGCCTGCGGAATCGTGCGATCGCTACGCTCCGTAATTACGACATTCTCGAACGGTGCTGCCCGGCCCGGACTCGTCGAATGCAGCGACCCGTCCGGGCGAAAACGCCGCACCTCGTAGTCGGCCGCGGCCAGGGACAGGGTGATGCGCAGGAAATGATTGTATCCGGCAGCTTTTGCGACATGCCGATACGAACCGACGATGCGGGCGACCTCTCCGGCCGCGTTCAGATGTTCTTCCTGACGGGCCTGGATCACATAATCGTTAAAGTCCGCGTCGCCCGGCGCGGGATACAAATCTTCGAACGCCACAGTGTAACGCCCGCGAGTGGGAAAGTGCACGCGCGTGGCGTAAGCGGCGTCACCAGGAAAGTCGTCGATTTCGTCGGCGATGCCGTCGCCGTCCGTGTCGGCCGGAGCCGTGATTGCCGACCCGTTGCGACTTGCGGTTTCGTCGAGATGAATGCTGCGATCCAGCATCAGGAGGTCTTCGAGCGGCACACGCTCCGCATAGACCCGTCCGCCGGTGGCAAATTCCAACTGCGCCGCGTTGGTGGTCGCCACCGTCACCAGATTACCACGTACGGTTCCGGCATCGTCCGTGAGCGCGCGAAACAAAACGCGCCCCGGACGGCCGTCGCGGAGTTCTCGCAGTTGCACCACACGGTCAACCGCAGGCCGATCGGCCACCCGCAACTGCAATTTGAGATGTACCGCGCGCACGGTATCAAAGGCGAACGGCACATCGCCGCGCTGATCGTTGTTCGTGATGGTATAGTCCGCGGGACTCCCCGCGGGCAGCGGCAAGAATGGCTCCGTCGTGGCCGGACCGTTCGTAAGGTCCAGCAAATCGCGCAGACTCATGCGCATCGGCTCCGGGTACGCGGCGGAGTCACAGCCGATCGCCGTTGCAAAGATACATACACTGATGAATAAGAATCGTTTTTTCATGACACCCTCCGGTTATCGTTCGCGCGGCGCACGACACCGCGCACCGTCCACACCAGGAGGCGATTGTCAAAATTTTTTTTCGGGCGAGCCTGCAAACCTCACATTTAAAGATGAGTTGCAGATAATTAGTGAGAAATTCTTAGCAGGTCGAAGCGGGGGAACGCCGCTTTACGGCAACGGCACGTTCAGAACGCCGCCCGGCGCAATCGGCAGCGTGGGGCCCGCGCTGATGGTGTTTGTGCCCGGATCGTAGAGCGACGTACTGTTCGTGGAGGCGCCGTGAATGATCCAGAGCTTGCCCGCGTTGGTTCCCGAAGTGATCGAAAACGTTTGCGCACCGCTGCCGGCCAGGGCGCTGAGGCTCGGACCGCCGCCGTAGGTACCGCCGGTTTGATCGTAGATGCGGGTCAAAGTCGAAGAGCCGCCGCAGACGGTCAGAAAGTCTCCGTCGTTTACGCCGCCGGATATCTTCGTACTGTGACAGCCGTTGCTGCAGTTGCAGCCGAGAGCGGGCCCGGCCCCGAAGGTGTTGCTGGCCGGATCGTAGAGGCGCGTGGTGGCCGTTGCGCCGCCGTCGGGAATGAGATACGAGCCGCTATCCAGCTTCATAGAATGCGAACCGGCAGCGATGGTACCGCCGATGGCCGGCCCCGCGGCAAAGGAATCGCCGGCGGGATCGTAGAGCTCACCGTTGGTATTGCCGCCGATGAAGATCATGCGTTTGCCGGCCTGGACTCCGCCCTCGATGATGAAGCTGTGACTGCCCGCTGTACCCGAGCCGCCGTTGCTCGCCAGGGGAGAGGCCTCGTTGAGATCCGTGCTCGGATTGTAACGATCCGTACCGGCCCAGCCCTGTCCGAAGCGTAGATAGATCTTGTTCGTGTGGGTTCCGGAAGAGACGACCCAGGCGTTCGCGTTGTTCCCGTAGCCGACATCCAGGCCCGGACCGTTTGCGAAAGTTTGCGTCGAAGGATCAAAGAAATAACTGCTCGTACCGGAACCGGTCAACCAGTAGCTACCGTTGCGCGCACCTCCGCTGATCAGACTGGCGCTGCAGTTCGTGTTGAACGATCCCGTGGCCGTGGGGCCGGAGCTGATCGTCGTAAGGTCGGTGAGATCGACGAGGGCCGTGGCCGTACTGCCGCCGGCCTGGAAGATGACGTATCGTTGCGGCGTCGTGCTTGTCGTGGTGCCGTCCGAATCGCTGGATGTGAGAGTGACGGCCGCGGGAGCCAGCAGGAGCGCGAGCAATACCTGGTTCTCTTCGCGTGTGTAGTCGGAGAACGTTCGATCCGCCTGAATACAGGCCATCCCGGGGCACACCAACACAATGCAGAACAGGCCCTGTAGCAAGCGAATTCGCATATTGCAGAGTATCGGCAGATTTACGGAACGTCAACGTAAATCGCATGCCGCTGCCCGTGCGAATTTATACGAGGAGTCTACTAATTTCGCATGAACCACGGAAGCTGAGTCACAAATCAGCGTCCGGGTCGAACGCAGCATTCTTAACAAAACGAAAATCCACAACTCCTGCGAGCCGTAGCCAAAAAGGCCCTTCACCATTGCATAACTTACCTTCTGTGTCTCACGGCAAACGCCGCGAGCTACAGCTCTTGAACTACCGGAAACTTTTCAAACGTTCGAACACGCCCCCGAATCGTCGTGTAAGTAGCGGCCAATGTAAATTAAGCCTTTTATGGTCACGGCTGGTTCCAGCAGATGAACGGAGGTTATGCCGGGGAATGTGGTAAGGCGCACCGGAACGGCGTCTTCTTCGTAAGAAACGCTGCGATATCCGAACCGCACAACCAGCGTCCGGGTCGAGGCGGACAATCTTAACAAAACGAATCACCACAACTCCCGCTCAGCTGTAGCCAAATCAAACCCTTAACCATTGCGCAACTTACTTTCTGTGTCTCACGGCAAACGCCGCGAGCTACAGCTCTTGAACTACCGGAAACTTTTCAAACGTTCGAACACGCCCCCGAATCGTGGTGTAAGTAGCGGCCAATGTAAATTAAGCCTTTTATGGTCACGGCTGGTTCCAGCAGATGAACGGAGGTTATGCCGGGGAATGTGGTAAGGCGCACCGGAACGGCGTCTTCTTCGTAAGAAACGCTGCGATATCCGAACCGCACAACCGACGTCCGGGTCGAGGCGGACAATCTTAACAAAACGAATCACCACAACTCCCGCTCAGCTGCAGCCAAATCAAACCCTTAACCATTGCGCAACTTACTTTCTGTGTCTTACGGCAAACGCCGCGAACCAAAGCTCCTGGACTACCGGGAGCTTTTTAGCATTCGAACACGCCCCGAATCGTGGTGTAAGTGGCGGCCAACGTAAATTAAGCCTTTCATGGGCACGGCTGGTTCCAGCTGACGCGCGGAGTTTATGCCGGGGAATGTGGTAAGGCGCACCGGAACGGCGTCTTCTTCGTAAGAAACGCTGCGATATCCGAACCGCACAACCGACGTCCGGGTCGAGGCGGACAATCTTAACAAAACGAATCACCACAACTCCCGCTCAGCTGTAGCCAAAAAATCCCCTTCACTATACTGCAACTTACTCCATGTTTCTCACGACGGCGGTAGCGAACTACAGCTCTTGAACTACCAGAAATGTATCGGTTGTTCGCGGACGCCCCGGATCGTGGAGTAAGTGGCGGCGAGTGTACATTAGCCTTCTTTGGGCACGGCTGGTTCCAGCTGACGAACGGAGGTCATGCCGGGGAATGTGGTACGGCGCACCGGAACGGCGTCTTCGCCGTAAAGATCCATTCAGCGAATCCGCGCCACGGAGCCCCGCTCTATTCGCGCGGCGGAATGGTGGCGTGTTCGCGACCGCGATCGCGCAGAAAATACGTAATCATCTCCCCCTTGCCCTTCACGGCGATCGGTTCCCGGGCCACGCTCGCGAACTCGTGTTGCACCAGGTCGCGCGTCCGCTGACTGACGGCAATCTCACCGGGCACGCCGTGGGATTCCATGCGACTCGCCGTGTTCACCGCGTCGCCCCAGAGATCGTAGCTGAACTTGCGCCGGCCGATCACCCCGGCCACCACCGGCCCCGAATGCAAACCAATGCGAATGCGCAGATCATGCCTGCCCGCGGCGCGCCCGTGCTCCAGGAGACACTGCATTGCAAATGCCATCTGAACGGCAGTTAGTGCGTGATTCTCTCGCGGCTCCGGCAGTCCGGCCACGGCCATGTAACAATCGCCGATGGTCTTGATCTTTTCCAGGCCGAAACGATCGGCCAGTTCGTCGAAGCCGGTGAAGATGTCGTTCAACATTTCGACGAGCTGCGCCGGAGCCGTTCGCCCGGCGAGAGCGGTGAAGCCGACGATGTCGGCAAAGAGGACGGTGACCTCGTCGAGATGATCGGCGATGGGTTGTTCGCCCTGCTTCAGGCGCCCGGCGATGGACGCGGGCAATACGTTCAGCAACAACTCCTCGGATCGCCGATGTTCGCGTTCGAGTCCGTCCTCGGCCTGGAAGTGGACGTTGCGCATGTAGCGCATGAGCAGGATCGCCCCCACCGACGCCAGGACTAAGTTCACCAGAACGCGTGTTTGTGTCACCGCCGGAGTCGCCGTCCATGGCAGCAGCGGCTTCAGTGCGAACACTTCAAAGGCTGCATAGGTACCGATCAACAGTGCCGCCGCCGCCAGAGCCGCCGGCAGAATCAGGGACTTTTGCCGGCGCGAGAAGATGGCGAACGGCACGATCATTAAGAGCAGATAATGGACCCAGGCGCCGGGAACCAGGCCGAAGGCGATTACGATCATGGTGAGCTGTACGTGTGCGGCTCCGAGAAACGCGATGCGTGCCGCCAGCGTCCGCCCGTGCTGGTGCAGTAAGTACAGACCGAGATACGCCAGGGCTCCGCAGTAGTTCATGATCACGGCGGCCCAGGCACCGCGCAGGATGCCCATGCTTCCGGCAACGACCGAAATGATCAGAGCCGTCAGGATGGCGATACGCGTGAGGGCCCGGGCTTTTTGTTCGTCCCGGGGAAGTGATTCAGCGATCATCGTTGCCACTCCGATCTTGCCAGCCAACCGAGGCCGCGCGCGTGCAGACTGTGGACGAAGAGACCGTCCGCCGTTTCGGTGGCGCCGGTGGTATCGGGATACTCGGGCTCCGCGTCCTGGTACCGCGCGAGCACGTTGCCGTCCACGTCGATGGCGACGATGTGACCGAACGGCGGCGGGACCGGAAACAAACTGCGCGGCAGTCGCATTATCATTTTGCGCGCGAACGGGTTGCCGGCGAGCTTCTCCAAAATTTTACTGCGCGGTTTCGTAAAGCCGATCCAGTAGCGGCCGTCACGCCCGCGATTGAGATTGTCCGGGAAACCGGCCATGCCCTCGACGATCGCTTCGACGCTGCCGCGCCGTTCCCCGCGCAGATGATAACGCAGCACCCGCGAATCGCCGGTCTCCACGATCAACACGTAACGACCGTCCGGACTCAACGCCACCCCGTTCGCGAACTGGATGCCGTCGACGAGCACGCGCGTTTGTTTCGAAACGGGATCGTATGCCAGCAATCGACCGGTCTTACGATGTTCGAAGATGTCGTAGAGGCTCGCTTCGAAGGTGTCGCCGTACGCGGGCGGGCAGTGACGCGCCGAGGAATCAGTGAAGTAGATGGTGCCGTCCGCGGCGACATCGACGTTGTTCGCGTAACATAAAAAATCTTTCGGTTTAGCAGTGGACGGCGGACTTGCGGGCACCAGGACTTCCATGGAAGCATCGGCATTCACACGCAGCAGGCCGCGAAAGGGGTCCGCGACGATGAGCCGTCCGGTGTTATCGAAGGCGAGGCCCAGCGGCCGGCCTCCGGTATTCACGAACGTTTCGACGGAGCTGCCGTCCGGCGCCAGGCGCAGAATGTCTCCGCTCAGCACGGCCGCAAAGATCTCCCCGGTGGAACTTACGATGACGTCCTCAGGACCGGTGCGACCGTCGAGATCCAGGACTTCAAGTTTCTTTAAGGTGTCGTCGGTTTTCAGGGCGGGAGCCGGCGGCGGCGGTTCGAAAACGACGGGATCAATGGGCGCGGGACCGGCGAGCAGATAGAGGATGAGTACGGCGAAGGTCAGCAGAACGGCGAGGAGGATTTTCTTGATCATGGGTGGCCTCGATTGGAAGCCGCACACTGAGTGATTTGCCCCGGATATCAAGCGGGAAATTCCGGACTATTTATAGTGATCCAGGCTCTCCACCGGCACCGGACTCCAGTTGCGCAGGACCGCGTCGATGTCCGGCAACCGATACAAAACATTCAAGGCCTCATCAACGAATTCGTGCGCCAGAAAAAGCGGCCCCGGAGTCAGAACGATGCCGATCGGGATACCAACCATGAAGGCCGCATAGGGATAACGAAAACAAAAGATAACCCGCGTTCGGAAACGGTTCTCTCGACGAAGACGCCGTTCCGGTGCGCCTTACCACGATCCCGTCATGACCTCCGTCCATCTGCTGGAACCAGCCGTACCCAAATTCTTCTTAACATACACTCACCGTCACTTACTTCACCATGCGGGTGCGCACATGAACGAACTGAGCGTTTCCGGGATGCAAGCGTCGCGGTTCGTCAGGTTTGCCGGAAAAAACACGGGATGCGTCGTGCGACTGTGGCGGTTTTTTTGCTACGGCTCTTCGGAGTTGTGGTTTTTCGTTTTGCCAAGAGAGTCCGCATCGACCCGGACGCGGGTATGGACTGAATCAGCGAGCGGTGTTCTCGCTCTGCGAGACAGGAGATCGGCAGAAGAAAGCCTTCGGCTTTCTCTATAGTATGAGCACTTTCACGCCTGGCGTGAAAGTGCTCCCCCGGTAGGACTCGAACCCACAATTGTCGCTTCGGCGGCAATTGTGAACCGCCGCCATCGCGACCCATAGGGAGCGATGGCCCTATGTGAGAGTCCTGCCGTCCCACAGGGAGGAATAGAATATGACGAACACTGCTCCCCCGGTAGGACTCGAACCTACGACCAAGTGATTAACAGTCACCTGCTCTACCGACTGAGCTACAGGGGAGTGTCGGAAGTCCTCGTGCCTGGCCGGCCGGAGCGGGTCAGACGCGAAACCGCCGGAAGGCCGAAGCCGAACCGGCGGATGCGACAAGATTTTCCGGCCAGGCCGCCGTGTCAATCAAGACGGGGAATCGGGGCGTCCCCAACCAGGACTCTTCGCGTCAGCGATACGGAGGGTGGCGCGCAGCGCCAGTCCGGAGCGCGAAGCGCGGAGGACCGAAGCGATAGCGGAGCCCGGAGTAGCGCGGTCCCGGCCGCCGCATCCGCAACGCGGCGGCCGGGAGACGCCCAAAGAAGATCCAATGCATCGTAACGATCTTCACCATTTCCCCCGCCCCGTTTCTCCTTGAAACCCCGCCCTGTCTCTGGAATCTTAACCGCCGCAGCCCGCGAGTGTGACCGTGATCCCGCTCATTCATCCACAGAACCAGCTCTACCGCGCCTTTCATTTCATCATCAACCTGCTGATCGTCTACAGTGCGATCGAGGTGCCGCTGCGCCTGGTGCTGCCCTACGAGGTTCCGATGTGGCTGCACATCCTGGACCTGGTCGTCATCGGTTTTTTCGCGACGGACATCGTCCTGCAATTCCATGTGCAGACGTACCACCGCGGCAAGCTGTGCAACGATCGTAAGATCCTGGCGAGCAAGTATCTGCGCGGCTGGTTTCCCGTGGACCTGCTCGCGACGTTGCCGTTCGAACTCCTGGCCACCGGCGCCTTCTCCGAGGGGCACCGGGCCCTGCGCATGGTCCGCCTCATGCGGCTCTCACGTCTGCTCAAGCTGGCCCGGCTGCATCGCCTGTCCCGGGACTGGCATACCAACCGCGTGTTGAACCAGTCGCTCGTGCGGCTCATCTTCTTCGGTTTCTGGATCGTGCTGATCTCACACTGGCTCGCCTGCGGTTGGATTTTCCTGGAAGGCGTTCCGAAAGATGAGCCCTTCCCCGCCCAGTACCTGGACGCGATCTACTGGACGGTGACCACGCTCACCACAGTGGGCTACGGCGACATCACGCCGATCAGCGCGACGCAGAAAATCTATACCATGTTCGTCATGTTCTTCGGCGTCGCGGTCTACGGTTACGTCATTGGTAACATCTCAACGTTACTCGCGTCCACCGACCTCGCGAAGACGAACTACGTGAACAAGATCGAAGAGCTGAACACGTTCTTCGAGGACAAGACGATCCCGTTCGAACTCCAGGAAAAAATCCGCGACTACTACAATCACATCTGGCAATCACGCCTGGGCCGGGACGAGGCCATCATTCTAAACGATCTGCCCGAGTCGTTGCGCACGGAAGTCACGCTCTACCTCAACCGCGAAATCATTCACAAGGTTCCCATGTTTCACGACGCCGGCGAAGAGTTCATTCGTGAACTCGCGGCGAAACTCGAACCCGCCGTCTTTCTCCCCGGCGACCTCATTATTCACAAGGGCGAGATCGGGGATCGCATGTACTTCGTATCCCGCGGCCACGCCGAACTCCTGGGCGAAGACGGCCAGGCCATCGCCACCTTCGCGGCCGGCTCTTACTTCGGTGAGATGGCCCTGGTGTTGGACCAGCCCCGGGCCGCGAGCATTCGTGCCATCGACTACTGCGACGTGTACATCTTGCGAAAACAAAGCTTCGTCCGTTTGCTCGAGAAGTACAACAACTTCCACGAACACTTGCGCGATGTCATCGCCCGACGCAAGGCCGAGTTGGGATAACCGCCTCCCGCTCTCCCGTACCTCGAGTATTCCATGCGCACACCATCCGAAGACACATACGTACGCCGCGTGCTGATCACACTCAGCCTGGGTTCCCTGGCCGTGGCGGTCCTCGCTTTTGTCTTTTATACGCTGCATCTGTTACTGGTCCTCTTCGCGGGCATCATCGCCGCGCTACCGGTTCATTCCGCCACCGCCTGGTTACACCGACGCACGAGGCTGCCGTTCTCCCTGGCTCTCGCCATCGTGGCGCTCTCGGGTCTGGCCCTGGTGGTCCTGCTCTTCGGACCGGCACTGCCTTTGCTGGCCGACCAGGCGGTGGAACTGGTCAGCAGTCTGCCGCAGGTTCTCGAACGACTACGCGGGCTTTCGGATCAATACACCTGGGCGAAGCCGCTGACCGACGCTCTCGCCAATCCCCTGGCCACGCTCATGAACCAGGACCTGGGCGCCCTGGCCGGTCGGGCCGGCGGCGTGTTCTCGAATACCCTCGCCCTCCTGGGCTCCGGGGCGTTGGTCTTTTTGATCGCACTTTATCTCGCCGCGGACGCCCGGATGTACGTCAACGGCATGCTCACCCTGTTTCCGCCCGACCGGCGCGAGCGCATCCGTGAGGTCCTCGACGAGGTCGGCTACACCCTGCGCTGGTGGCTCCTGGGCCAATCCCTTTCCATGAGTCTGCTCGGAATCACCACCACGCTCGTGCTCTGGCTCCTCGGTGTTCCCTTAGCTTTATTTCTCGGAATCTTAACAGCTTTGATGACGTTCATCCCGAACCTGGGGCCTTTGATCGCGGGCATCCCCACGGTCCTGCTGGCGCTGACCCAGGGGCCGCTGACCGCCGTGGCGGTGATCGTGTTTTACATTATTCTACAGAATGTCGAGGGCCTGCTCATCACACCGAACATTCACCGACGCATCATCGCGTTACCGCCGGTCTTGATCATCGCCGCTCAGATCCTGCTCTCCGCCATCGTGGGCATTGTCGGCGTCATCCTGGCCATGCCCATCGTTGCGTGCGGGATGGTAATCATCCGCCGGCTGTACATCGAAGACGTGCTCGGAGATCGCGCTGATCAAATCTGATCGTATTCCCGCGCCTGGTTGAGGAAGCGCCGGCTCTTTTACGATAGACAGTGCAATTTGGCAGAGACACATTTAGCCGGATGTTCCCGCGCCTGAGCCTGCTGCTGCTCCTGACTCTACCGGCCGTCCTGGCCTGTCGGGAATCCCCGTCGGCGAAGGACAATGCTTCGTCTCCGTGCAGGAACGGCACCCTGGAAGCCGCGCCCGGTCCGGTGCATCTGTCTGCGGGCGAATGCCTCTTTCTGTTCGCGGACCCTGAAGGACGCCTGGACTTCGAAACGATCCGGGAAAGCGCGACTTTCACGCCCACCACGGATCCCAACCCGAACTTCGGCTACAGCACGGCCGTACACTGGGCACGTATAACCGTACACAACGCGGGCGAGGCGCGGGACCTGCTGCTGGAATTCGGTTACCCGGTCGTGGATCATATCGATCTGTTCGTCGAGGAAGATCCGGGGAACTACGAACTCCGGCGCGCCGGAGATGCACTGCCCTTCGATGCGCGGGAAATCGCACATCGCCATGTCGTCTTCCGTATTCCGTTCGATGCCGCCGAAAACAAGACTCTGTACTTGCGCGTGCAGTCGAGCACGTCGGTACAGATCCCCCTCGATCTCCGGGACCGGGAAACCTTCGCCGCCCAGGATCACAATGAACAGGCCTTGCTCGGCATGTACTACGGCATGCTGCTCATCATGTGCCTGTACAATTTCTGGCTGTACTTCGGCCTGCGGGACGTTTCATATCTGTACTATCTCGGCCACGTGCTCGGCGTGTGCTGGCTCATGCTCATGCAACACGGTCTCGCCTATGAGTACCTCTGGCCCGAATCCGTCTGGTGGAACAATCGCGCGCATGCGTATTCGGCGTACGGGGCCGGCATCTTTGCTCTCTTATTCTGCCGCAGCTTTTTGAATTTGCGGCAAGTGGCGCCCGTCCTGGATCGCATCGTCCTCGGCTGCGCCTTGCTATGCGCATTCACCGCGATCCTGGGAACGTGGCTTCCCATGCATTTGCACGCCCTGGGCACCGCGCCGGTGGGACTCGTCGGAATCACCGTGGCCCTGATCGCCGGCGGCACGGCCCTTTCACGCGGCTATCGCCCGGCCCGCTTTTATCTCCTGGCCTGGGCCATGCTCATGGTGGGCATGTTGATGCTCCTCCTGCGCAATGTCGGCGGCCTGCCGCGAACGCCGCTCACCAATTCCGGCTTAATGCTCGGTTCCATACTGGACGTCGCCCTGCTCTCGCTTGCCCTGGCCGATCGTTTACAGCATATGAAAGCCGAGACCGATCGGCTCAACGCCGGATTGGGCAAACTCGTAGACGAACGTACACGCGAACTGCGCACGGCCTACGGCGAGCTCCAGGCCCAGGACGAAGCGCGCACGACATTCTTTACGAACATCTCTCACGAAATCCGCACGCCGTTGACGCTCCTGCTCTCGCCCATCGAAACCATGTCGAGCGAGCACATCGATGCGGCGGAACGCGGGCGTTTGCTGGCCATCATGCGCAAGAACGGACGCAATCTCCTGAAACTGGTGAACGATTTACTCGATGTTTCGCGCCTGGACGCCGGCCGCTCTTCGTTTGAACCGCGCGAGTTGAATCTTACGGCGCTCAGCCGTGAGGTCGTTTCTAATTTCGAAGAAGCCGCGCAGCGCGCCGGCCTGCAACTGGAGTTTCAGAACACCGCCGGGGGCGACGTCATAGCAAAGCTCGACGCCGAAAAAATCGAGAAGGTTTTGTTTAACTTAATCGGCAACGCTCTGAAGTTTACACACCACGGCTCTGTCCTCGTGTCGGTTGCTTCGAACGATGAGGGTGTCGCGCTGAGCGTCGCGGACACGGGCATCGGGATTCCCCGCGATCAACACGCTTCGATTTTCGAACGCTTTCGTCAGGTGGACGGGAGCGACACGCGAAAATTCGAAGGTACAGGCATCGGCCTGTACATCGTCCGGCGCTTTACCGAATTGCACGGCGGCAGCGTGCGTCTGGTATCGGAGCCTGGAACCGGCTCCACATTTACTATCGTGCTTCCGCAACAACCGAACACCGCGGCCGGCGCGGCGAAACCCGTGGAACGCGAACGCAGCACTGTCGCGGACCTGCGCATGGATGACGGCGTCTTCGAGGATCACGCCGAAAGATCGGCGGACGCGGCGACGCACGTCGGCGACGAGACTGTGCTGATCGTCGAAGACAACGCGGATCTCTTAAGTTATCTCAGCAGCATGTTTCGATCGCAGTACCGGATCCTCACGGCCCGAGACGGAAACGAAGGGCTGCAACTTGCACGCACCCACCGCCCGGATCTGATCGTCTCCGACATTAAGATGCCGAACAGCGACGGCCTGGAACTGCTCACGCAAATCCGTGCCGACGCAAACCTTGCCGAAACACCGCTTATCTTACTCAGCGCGAAGGCGGCCGTCGAGGATCGCTTGCGGGGGCTCAGCCGGACGGCCGACGACTACGTCAGCAAACCTTTTCACGTACGTGAGTTGCTCTTGCGCGTGCGCAACCTGCTCTACCGCAAACGACTCCGTGAACTCGCCGTGGCCCGGGAAAACGAACGCATCTATACCGATTTCCACGACTATCTCGGGGCGCGCCTCACCGATATTTCCCTGCTCGCCGCCCGCCTGGAAAAACGTGAGGAAAGCCTGCCGGAAACCTGCGCCAGGCTGCGCGAAGAGCTGGCGGGTTTGATCCACTCTTTTCGCGATTGTCTTTCGGCTCGCGATGATCTGGACCTGCTATCGGAGAGCTTCGCCGACGGCCTGCACATCATCCTGTTGCGACGCTATGTGAATGCGAACCGCCAGTTGCAATTTAGCGCGGATGCGGCGGCACGCGAATTTCTGGACGAACTGACGGATGAAAGGACGCGCTCGACGCTGCACGCCGCCTGCACCGAACTCGCAACGAACGATCTGCGCTACGGCCGGGGCCTTTCGGTATGGCAGGCACAGATGCAATCCGGCGAACTCGTGCTTACGATGCGGGCGGAGAGCGAGTACGACTCCGCGCGTGATCCCGGCCACGGCGTGGCCAATCTGCGGTCACGCCTGGAAGGCGTGGACGGCGCGTTCGAGGATGCGCTGGAAGAAGGGAAGTACGTCGCGACACTGCGTTTAGGAATTCGCGCGGCGGTGGAGTAGCCGACCGGTTAAAGAAGCTGATCATTCGCATGGTGAGTGCCGTTCCCGATTCGCTTGCGCATTTTTGCAGCGTCCATTTCTCTAGATCAAAACCATGAATCTAAAGGAGAACACGCATGATTAAGTATCTTTCCCTTTCGGTTATCGCCGGCCTGGCCGCGATTGCGCTCATCGCGCTCGGCTCGCCGTCCACGGCGCAGACCAGGATCGAAAAACAACAGCCGCCGTCCATCGGCGAAAACGCCATTTGCCCGCAGATCTGGATCGAAGTCAAATGCGCCGATTGCAATACAAGCAAGAAGTATCCGAATACGCGGATCATGACCCTCAGCTCATCCGGCGGCAAGGGCGGCTGCACCTACGCCGGCGATGTGAATTTTGGCGCGAAGCGGATCGACAATCGCACCAACGACTGCGTTTCGGCCAAGAACATCAATGCGAAAATCACGAAGCCCAATGGCCGCAGCGCACAGATTTCCGTCACCTACACCGGCGGTCCCTCGGCGGGAATTCCCAGTTCTTGCAGCTACAACGTGAGCGCAAAGTTGAACTAAGCACAGGATGATTTCTCGCCATTCTGCATTCCCCGCGTCGGCAATACAAACATAGTATGCAGAATCAAAACTTTCCGGTAATGGTGACGATCGTTCTGGTCGCTCTTCTGATGTTTTCGCATGGGAGCGTGTACGGCGGCCCCGGCAGCGAAACAACGACCGACAAATATGTACCGACCGTAAGCTACGTCCTCGATCCGGAAGGTCGCCATACCGTCTCGGATATGGCCGGGCTCGCCGACACGTTTCGTCCGTGGGATCGGCCGGTGTTCTACCACGGCTATTCCCGCGATACGGTCTGGCTGCGCATCCATCCGTTGCCGGCGGCAAAGCCCGGCGAGCAAACGTATCTGCTGATGGTGGAAAATCCGCGCCTGGACGATGTGCGGCTGTTCATCGAAACGGCGAACGAAATTCGCGCAGAGCCGGCGGGCGACCGTCTGCCGTTTTCGGCGCGGTCCGTGGAGCACCAGAACTTTGTGTTTCAACTACCGGCCGACCTCGCCGCGGTTCGCGCGACGTACCTGCGCGTGCAGACCACGGGCCCGATCCTCGTGCCCCTCGTCGTGCTGACCGAAGGCGCGCTCAGCCGAATGGATTCGGTGCACAACCTCTTTCACGGGGCGTACTACGCCGCGATGATCGTCCTGTTTTCGTACAACCTGATCCTCTTCTTTTCGTTACGGGATATCAGTTTTCTGTACTACGTCCTGTTCCAGGTGGTCATCAGCCTGCTATTGGCCACGCTGACCGGATTCGCCGAACGTTTCCTGTGGCCGGACTCCGTATGGCTCAACCAGCATGCCACCATCATCCTGGTGGGATTGGCGGCCGTCCTCGGTTCTCGCGTCGCCGCCTCCTTCCTGAACCTTCAGGCCCGGGACCGCTGGATCCGGTACGCTCTGACGGCCCTGTTGCTGACCGGTCTGCTCGGCACCCTCCTGGCGCTCAGCCCGTATCTGGAATTCGCACACATATTCTCACAGTACGCCACGATCTTCAGCCTGCTGATATTCATCGTTCCCCCGCTCGTGCTCAGCTTCCGGCCGGACAGCCGGGCCACGCGGTACTTTCTCTTCGCCTGGATGTTTTTCGTGGCCGGCGCTTTTTTGTTCATCGGCCGCAACCTGGGGCTCCTCCCGGACACACTGCTCACGCGACACGGGATGCACCTGGGATCCGTGCTCGAAGGCATCATGCTCTCCGTCGCCCTGGGCAATCGCTACAACGCCATGCATTACGCGGCGCTGTTGAGTCGCCTGGAACTGAACCGCCTGCAGGAGATGGACGAACTGCGTTCGCGCTTTTACGCCGACGTATCGCACGAGTTTCGCACACCGCTCACGTTGATCCTTTCGCCGGTGGAACGCCTGCTGCGTGAGACACCGGCTGGAGAGCGGCAGCGCATGCTCACAACGATTCAGCGCAACGCCCTGGTTCTGTTGCGTTTGTTTCAGAATCTCCTGGATCTCAACCGCATGGATTCCGGCACCATGCAACCGGAATGGCGTCGTTTCGATCTCGCCGCTTTTATTCGCAACGCCGTCGAAGACTTTCGCATCGCCGCGCAAGAACGCGGGCTGAACCTGGAGTTCAGCAGCAGCCCTGAGCCCGTACACATCATCGCGGATCCTTACTTATTGGAACGCGTGCTGCACAATCTGCTCAGTAACGCACTGCGGTTTACCACGCAGGGACACATTCGGCTGCGCGTCAGCAGCGGCACGGACCACGCCGACATCGAGATCGAGGACACCGGCCGCGGCATCGATCCGGATAATCTGCCGCGCATCTTCGATCGCTTTTTCGGTACCTCGGGAATCGGACCCGGCAGCGGTCTCGGCCTGTCCCTCGCCCGGGACATCATTCAATTGCACGGCGGATCGATCCAGGCCGAATCGCAAACGGGCGTCGGATCATGCTTCACGATCCGACTGCCCGCTCGCAGACAGGAACCGGCACCGGAGTTTCAGGATTTCACGGGTGACTTCGACGAACTCCGGCGCCGACGCGAATCCATGCTCGTTGCGGGTCCAGGCGACGCAGCGTACCATGCGGAACAATCTCATCCGCCGGATTCTCGCTCCGACGAAAGCTTTCTCGAATACACCATCCTGCTTCTTGAGGACAATGCGGAGCTTCGTACATATTTGTGCGAGACGCTTGCCGAACACTTTCAGGTAACGGCCTCGGCCGACGGAAGCGAGGCCCTCGACCGCGCGCGCAGCGAACGACCGGACCTGATCGTGGCGGACATCATGACGCCCGGCCTGGATGGTTATGAACTTCTGGCGCGGTGCCGACAGGACCCGGCGCTCTCGTCGACGCCCTTCGTATTTTTGACCGCGCGCGGGGCGGTGGAAGATCGCGTCCGCGGACTACAGTACGGGGCGGACGAATATCTCGTGAAACCGTTCCAGAACGATGAGTTGATCGCCCGGGTGAAAGCGGTGCTGCGCCGTCGACGAACGACGGAGAGTGAAGTCCGCGGTCGCGTGTACGCCGCGTTTCACGATCACCTGGGCGGACGACTGACGGACATGTACCTGCTCTTCCACCGGCCGGAGACGGAGGTCGAAGCGCAAGCAACCCTGGATAAACTTCGCGAGGAAGTCCGGGCCGTGCTTACCGAATTTCGCGACTTCCTCTCGGACGAGGACGACCGGGCGAATTTTGCCGGGGACTTCGCCGACGCCCTGCACGTGATTCTACTGCGGCGCTACGCCCGGGTCGGACGCGTGCTCAACTTTCATGGCGACGAATCCGTATCCGCCCGACTGCGTGGTTCACGTTCGACGGCCCTGCGTGCGGGATTGCACGCCGTCGCCATTGAACTGGCCACGAACGATTTAAAGTACGGCACCGGTCCTTCCGAATGGAAGCTGGGTTTCCTCCAGGCCGACCGGCTTGTGTTGCGCATGCAGTCGGCTTCGCAGTACGAAGCCGGGAACGAACGCGGACACGGTCGCCGCAATCTCCACCACACGGTGGCGGTTCTGCACGGGAATGTGGAAGAGTCGACGAAAGACGGCATCTACCGCTTCACGATGAGCGTGCCGATCCTTTCGCAAACATGAACTCAAGCCCACTTAAGAGACGCGGGCACTCGGTTGCGGCAACTCGAACACCGCCCGCTCAACCATCTTCGCGAAGCAATCGAAGATCATCCAGCATCCCCGTTACTTTCCGTCGCGTGTTCAGGTACATGAACCGCAGGTTCATATCGGCATCCACGAGGTAGATCGCGTCGGTATGTTCGATGTCTTCGTCCGCGCCGGCAAGCGCCGATCCGCGCTCCGCGTTCGCATCCGGAATATAAAACGACGCGTGAAAGGCCCGGGCCGCTTCGATGAGCTGCGCACGATTGCCGTAAGCGAAGATCATCCGATCACCGAAGCTCTGCTGATACCCCCGCAGGGTGTCCGAATCGTGTTCGGCGGGATTCAGATTTACGTACAGGATCGGAACGTCTTGCGCGGCCGGCGCCGCGATGAGTCCGCGGAGGGTGCGCAGGCTCAGCGGGCACACGGTGCGGCAACGCAGATAACCGAAGTACACGTAGAACGGTTCGCCGCGCAGTTCCGAAATTCGAAAGCTTTGATGGCGCGCATCGCGGAGCGCAACATCGGGCAACGGGCGATCCAACGCGAGCCCGTAATAGTCACCGGCCTGGAACAGGCTCGCCAGGCGCGGAGCCAGGGCCAGGGCCGCCAGAGCGCAGATGAGCAACAGCGCGTAAGATATGGAACGACTCAGGGCAACCATAACAATACGAAGCAGCGGTTCAGGACCCCGCGGTCGGCGCGTTCCCGGATTGTTTTGCGATCGCGTTCAATCGGCTCGCCTGGAGTTCGATGTCCTGAAGCACCTGGCTGTTCTCCTCAAGTCGCTTGGAAAGATTGTTTACGCCGGCCAAAAGTTCTTCCGCGGCCGACGCGGTCTGCTGACTGGCGCCGGCGATATTGTCCATACGTCCCGTCACCGTACCCACGTTCTCACCGAGTTTATTCATCAGGTCCATGGTGCCGTGGGCGAATTCCGTGAGATCCTTGTTCGTGGTGTTGATGAAATCGAACTGCTGCGCGCTCTGATCGGAAATCGAGCGCAGGCTTTCCACGGTGGAAGTGTTCTGCCGCAGAATGGACATGATGGCGTTCGTCTCCGCCCGGCCGGCCTGGATGATGGAGCCGATGGACTTCACCGCTTCGCTCGACTGCTCCGCGAGTCGATTGATCTCCTCGGCGACGATCGTAAAACCGCGTCCCTGTTCGCCGGCCCGCGCGGCTTCAATGGAAGCGTTCAACGACAACAGATTCGTGTGCTCGGATATTTTCGAAATGGCTTCCAGGATTTCCGCGATCTGCGTTTGCTGATCGCTCAGGTTGCGCGCGGCGTTCTGGAAGCTTTCACTGAGTTCGGATAACTTCACCAACCGTTCCTGTAGCGATTCAATGGACGCGAGACCGGAGGTAACCGCTTCGTTCAACTTCAGTACCTGCTCCACGGTGCTGCCGACCTGTCGGCCGAACTGCTCCACCTCGGTACCGATTTCTTTCATCGAAGAGTTCACGCCGTTCACCTGGTTCGATTGGGCTTCCGAGGAGCGACTGATCTCGTGAAACGTCGACACCATTTCTTCGAAGGCGGCCGAAGAATCCCGGGTGGATTCGGTCAACGATTGTAGCGACGAGTTAATGGAATCCGATGCGCTGCGCGTGGCGTCGTTCACGTCGAGGAGGGCCGCGTGCTGATCCTGGAGCGCGGCGCTTGAGTCGTCCAGACGATTGATTTGATTCCTGGACCAGGTGACCTGTACCGCCAGGGGGATGGCCACGATGACCACCGCCAGGCCGTGGATCAAAAACGTTTGCCAGGGGCCGAAGAGGCTACCCTGCCATTGCACCGCGTGGCGGAAAATCAACTCGGGTTCGAAGTATACGAACAGGAGGTGGTGGACCGCGTACAATACACTGATGAATACCACGGGGCGCCAATCGCTGTAAAGGCCGACCACCGTCATGGTGAACGCGAAGTGGAAGTGCATGGACTCCTGGCCGTACGAACCGTAGACGAACAACGAAAAGTAAAACACGAGAATGGCCGTGTTCGAAAACTTACTGAGCGCCGAGGGCCCGAAGACGAAATGCAGCGCGGTGGATGCGGCCGTAAGCAACAATGCCACGAACACCAGCGGGCCCACCGGGAGCACTGCCAGCCAGAGCCAGAAGGCGACGGCCAGCACCAGGTTCGCCCACAGCCCGATCAGCACCCTGCGTTCAATGCGGATTAAGTCGAGCCGGCGATCGTCCAGAGACTGCCGGTGC
Organism: Leptonemataceae bacterium; assembly: GCA_965227295.1. Taxonomy (GTDB): domain Bacteria; phylum Spirochaetota; class Leptospiria; order Leptospirales; family Leptonemataceae; genus JANSYA01. Next base: position 5,280,448 of record OZ245742.1, read on the forward strand.
GGAGGGCGAACGGCGGCGGAGTCGTTTAACGGGGTACTGGTCGTTGAGTTCATGGCGGGCTGCATTTTACGTCAACATTCACGCTGTTGTAAAGAAATATTAGTATATCTGCATCATTCATGGGGACCTGCGATTTGTTGAAAGTAAAAGGTCCGACAACCGGAGGCAGGAGGCCTGCGCCGCTGCACAATACATTAAGTCAAAAAATCTCTTCCAGCACGTAGAACATGTTCTTGTCCGTACCGAATAACATGCGCTTACCGGCAATTACGGGCGCGCTGAGCACGGCGCCTTCCAGTTCCATTTCCCACAGTACATTGCCGGAGGATGCGGACAGGCACACGAGCTTCGGCACGTCACGCACATAACGCTCTCCCCGCTCGTCACCCAGGATGCCGATGTAAATGCGATCTCCCGCGATGGTCGGAGCGGAGGATGTCGGATAATCGAACTCTTTTACCCAGGCGATCTCTCCGCTCTTCGCATTGAAGGCGCGCACTTTCGTATCGCCGGACGTAAAGATCACCAGGTCTCCGTAGAGCGCCGGCGCCATGTAATCGAGCAGGTGGACGTGACGATAGAAGACGGTCTCCTGAGTGCGCGGCACGTAGTTCGACCACTCGAACTCCGTGTCGTACTCCCAGACCGTCTGCCCGGTCTTACGATCCAGGGCGTAGTAGGTTAAGATGGCTCCCCGAGAAGTTAAGAAGTTCGAGGCGTAGTAGACGTTTTGATCGTCGATGGCCGGGAACGAGTACCACACGTGATACTGCACGTTGACTTTTACGTCCCACAGGAAGCGTCGCTGCTCAATGTCGTAGGCGCCGAAACCCCGCGCCTTCGGCGCCCAGTAAACCACGCCGTCGTACACCTGAAAGGTATGATGCGACCACACCGGATTCGGCAGGCGATGTTTGAGATCACCCTCCGGACTCAAGAAATACGTCGAGCCGGTATCCGAGGTAAAAATGACCGTATCGTCGGTGCGCAGGATCAACGATTGCACGGTGTTGGAGGTCTGGAACTTCCATTTTTCTTTCCCGGTGGCAATGTCCACGGCGTACACGGCGCCGTCGTTGGAGCCGAAGTAGACCGTATCGTCGTCGGCGAAAGGGACCGAGTTCACGGCGTTCTTCGTGGGGAAAATCCACTTCATGTAACCGGACTCCGCGTCCAGGGCGTAGAAGTTACCGTCGTTCGAGCCGAAGAAAATCGTCTGATCCTTAATGATCGGCGGGTTAAAGCTTACGGTCTCGTCGCCCTGAAATTGCAGGCGCAGCTTCCACCGTAAACCCAGGGGCGGGTACAGGGCGTTCGTCGTATAGCCGGATCCGCCCTCGCCGCGGTACTCCAACCAGTCCCGCTGCGCCTCGCAGCCGGCGAGGAACAAACACGCCCCGAGAATAAATACAATACCTGATCTAATCATAGATGCTGTTAGTAGTACAAACTCCGCAGACTGAAGCCGCGCCGCAGGAGCGACCAGAGTCCCGGCTTGCGCATCTCCACCACCGCCGTGCGGTACTGCCGCATCAGCCGCTCGCGGACGGCCTCGTACTCACCGGGGCCGTATTTCTCACGAAACAGCAACTCGGTGTACGTTTGAGCGAAGGCCCGCAAACCCACGTGGCGTTCGGCGTATTCCAGCGAGGTTTCGTAAGGACGCTTCACATCGTAGCCTTCCCGCGCCAGGCGCATCAGCAAATACTGAAACAGCGCCCGCAACGCCTTGCGAGATTTGCCGCGGGATGCGAAGTAAAAATACCACTCGCGCAGGAAACGGAAGCCGTAGAGTACGGCGATGATCAACACCAGGGCACCCGCGGCCACACGCAGCGCGAAGTACCACGGAAACTCAAAGGCCCGCTGAGGCAGTACGTTCTTCTCCTCTTCGATCTCGGGGATGATCACGTCCTGGTTGTTCGGATTGAACTGCGGCTTCGGCGGAATCGCGAAGGCCGTGCTCTCGTAGTCGATCCAGCCGAAACCCGGCATCCAGAATTGCACCCAGGCGTGATGATGCGAGGTCGTCACGAGATAGAGTTCTTGCGCGCGATAACGTTGCAACGGTTTGATCTTCTTCTGGAGTTTTCGCACACCGGCCTGGTGCGCGGGCGTCTGCAAATCCCGGGACGCCAGGAAACCCACCACCACCCGCGAGGGCACGCCGGCCATACGCCCGAGGATCGCCGCGGTGTGAGCGAACTCCGTGCAATCGCCGGACTTCGTTTCCCCCAGGAACTTATGCAACTTGCCGACACTCGTGTCCTCATCGAAGCCGACCTCGTACTGGTGCTCACGAAAACCGCGCAGCAAGGCCTCGATGCGCGCGAAGTAACGCAGGCCGTCTTGCTGCGGATCTCCGCGCCAGTTCGGAACGCTCACCTCTTCGTCGGCGCCGGAACTCCCGGCGCGCTCCTTCTGCTCCAGTTCGACCATATCTTTCTTAAACAGAGAGTATGATTTTTTGAGATGGCGTTCGAAGTCCTGCCGCGTCTTCGCATCCAGCTCCACGTCCAGGTACTCCGCGTAACGTTCCTGTTCCAGCGCGGAAAGATCACGCACGAGGAACCAGTCTTCCGGCGTCGACATGCTGAAGCGCGAGACGGCGTGGTAGGAAAGATCGAAGGGATGATACGTGCGGTCCTCGACGGTGGGCTGGATGCGAAACGGACGATAGGCCACGGCACGTTGTTTCAGCGACGAGAGATAAAAGACCTCGTGCGGTTTGCGTTTATCGTCGCGCGAGGTGATCTGATCCTGCCAGGTTTCAGCAAGATGCAAACGAGCCAGTTCGTTCAACGGCTCCTGATCGTCCGGCGTCAGCTGAAAACCTTCGGTTTTATCGAAGTCGCCGTGGTACTCGTAGGCCGCGTAGACCGGGTCCACCGGACTGGCAATGACCATCAGCGCGGCCTGCGAGCCGCCTTCCCCGGAGGAGTTCTCCAGGAAGTTCTGCCACTGATCCGACGGAACACTGCCCAGGCGTTGGCCGCTCTGCCCCTGGCCGCCGCCCTGACCTTCCTGCTGCTGTCCCTCGCCGCCGCCTTCGCCCTGTTGCGGCTGACCGCTACCGCCGCCGCCGTTGCCGCCGCGAGGCAGTTCACTTTCCGAACCGCCCTGACCGCCGCCGCCGCGGTTTTCGTCCGGCCGGGTTTCCCGTTCGCCGGGATCGTCCAGTTCCCGGCCGCCGCCCTGGCGTTCACTGGGATACGGTTCGTCGCCTTCGCCCAACGGCAGGCCGTTGCCGGATTCGTTGCCCTGACTTCCCTGCGCATCGGCCAGTTGGCCGTCTTCGCCGGTTTGGCCGTCACCATCCCCGGAAAAATCCGGCGTCGGCGGCGGCGGTTCGTTGAATTCGTTGAACGGAATATCGTTCTGCACGTAGGTCATCGGCACGAAGAGTGCGACGACGAGCACAATCGGTAATGTAATCCCGCTGAACATTAAGAGTTCCCGGCGGCGGCGCTGCCGCGAGCGATCCGGGAAGGCGGCCAGGTACAGGACGAGGCCGTGCACCAGAAAGGAAATCACCGCGAGAATCAAGAGCGCCTTCGCCACCGGCAACGTGGCCCGGGCCACGTCTTCCGACGAACGCGTGAAGCTGAGCATCTTGAAGTAGACCAGGCCGAAGAAGAACATCTCCAGGGCTGCCAGGCCGAGGCCGCGCCCGCTGCCGAAGATCATCCGCGTCCACACGAACGAAAGCAAGCCCGCTCCGAAAATGAGGACCACGGCGTACCAACGAAACTCGGACACCCACAGAATGGACAATAACAACAACGACGCCGCGGTGGCCGGGCCGGACCACCACGGCATCCGCGGCGGGCGCAGAAAGAACGCGGCGAACATCATCCCCGGCACCAGGAAGAACCAGGTATACAGACCGATCCAATCGTACGGCACCGGCACCGCTTCGCCCGGCAGGTACGGGACGGTGATGAGCAGGACATACAGCGCCAATCTTGTGAAAAACAAAAACGTCTTCATGGTAAATATCTCACACGCCCGGAATTAATATGAAGTAAAACAATGTTAAAGCATTTGGGCGCGTCTGCCGGCAAGCTCCCGCCTGTCGGGAGCGCGGCAGTCGGTTCCCCTCCGGCGACCGCGCTTTCCAGGGCTCCGCCTTCGGCTTCGGTCTTTGCTGCGCAAAGACTCGCTTCGCGACCCTTCCAATCGCTCGCGCGAAGAATTGAACCATCATAACAAAACACCAACCAACTCTTAAACCAACGACACCTTCAGCTTCTCCTCCATGAATCGCCCGCCGCCCTGTACCGACGGCGCCGGTCTTGCCGACTCGCGGCGGAAAATCCACGGCCCGGGAATCGGCAGGTGTTCCTGCTCCATGGGCAGCAACCGCACGCGCCGGGCTTCGGAACTGCTCGGGAAGTTCGTGCGGAAGATGTTAAATATGACGCCGGGCACGATGGAATCGTTCAGTCCGGTGTCGAACGGCGTCGAAAACACGAACCGTTCGCCGCTGCCCGCCACCGGCACCACGTGTTTTCCGCGCACGAACGGAATCGCCGCCAGGGTTTCGCCGAAACGCTCGATGTCGTCCTCGGATTCGACCAGGTAGACCTCGTCCGCCGTGACCACTCGAAAGCGGAACTCCGGAAACTCGCGCTTTACCTGAAATAAAAACGCAAGCAGCCAGGATTTCAAGAAGTTCAAATGCATGAGCGCCGCGGGGGTGTCGACCGCCCCCGGATGGAAGTGCCGGAATTCCAGGTGCAACAGCTTCGATTCCTCCGGCGATTTCGGCGAAATGCGCGTGATCATCTCGCCGAACCGAAACGACGCCTTCCAGTTGAGATCCTTGAGGCGATCCCCGGGCTGATACTCGCGCATGTAGTACTTCTCCTCGTCGGAGTTCCGGAAACGCTGCGAACTCTCGAACGAGGCGGCATTGCGAAACTGCGGCAGCGGTTTGTCGGCGAGCAGCGGCGGCTGCACCACGAAGCGCCGGGGCTGCGCCCGGCCGATGCGCGTCCGCGTAAAACCGAAAACGTCGCGCAGCAACAGGCGACCCGTAACATCCACCGGACCGCACAACGGGAAGTAGACCGGGATGTCGATCTCACCGCCGCGGGAAGACGAACCTTCTTCTCGAATCAAGAACGTCGCGTTGCGACCGGCCTTGAGCGTACCGCGAATGACGAAATGAAAACGATAAAAGTAATGCGGCCGCGCTTCGCCCAGGTGCAACGACTGCTTCGCTTCTGGTTGCCGTGCGATCAAACCGCCCCGGGCTTCCCATACCACGTCCATCGTCTGCAACCGCATGGCCTGGAGCCGGCCGTCGAAGGCGAGGACGAACAACAGCAAGAACGACAGCGCCGAAAACAAAAAGGCATAGATGTTCGAAGTACCAAAGGCCAGGCCGGCCAGGTACAACGCGCTCAGAAAGAGGATCGAGCCGGTAATGGTGAAGGGATAATAAAACTCCAGCCAGCGACCGAGGCGAAACAGAAACGCGTTCTCACCGTCTGCGACGTTGCCGGTCGACGCGGTCACCGCCCCTGCCGCAACAGCGGCCGGCGCGGCCTTGCTGTCTTCTTGCGTGCTCATGGTTCATCGAACCTGCACTTCTTTTTCGATGCGGGCCAGAAGATCGGCCGGACTCTGCCCGGGGTCTTCCAGTTCCAGGCGATGCGCAAGCGCCGGTACAAGCAGTTCTTTTACGAGATCGATCGTGACGTAGCTGTCGCCGCGCACCAGGGCCAGGGCCCGCGCCAGCCGCGACAGTTTAATGCCCGCCCGCGGCGAACATCCGGTGAGGATTCCGGGAAAGCCCCGCGTGCGTCGCGTGAAGCGCACGATGTACGCAACAACGTCTTCGTGAATCGAAACCGAGTCCACGAGCTTCTGCCAGGCGAGTAACTCGCTCACTTCCGCGACGGGACCGAAGCCGGCCCAGGAATTTTCTTTGCCGTGCTTGTGGACGATGGCGATCTCGTCCGCCTCGTTGGGATAGCCCATCGACAGTTGCACCATGAAACGGTCGAGCTGCGGCGCCGGGAGCGGGAAGAGATGCTGGCCGCGCAGGTTCATGGTGGAGATGATAAAAAACGGATCCGGGAGTTCGTAGGTCCGGCCTTCGATGCTGACCATCTGTTCTTCCATGGCCTGGAAAAACGAGCCCTGGGTCTTCGGGGTGAGCAGGTTGATTTCATCGCACAAGACGAAGTGCGCGAAGATGGGACCGCGGTTGAAGATGTAGTTGTTCGTATTCATGTCGAAGCGGTTGAAGCCCAGGATATCCTGGGGCAACAGGTCCACCGTACATTGAATACGAGTGAAGTAGCTGACCTTCACGCCCTCGGCGGTGGTCTCGTCCTCCGCCCAGCGAATGGAGCCGGCCAGGGCCCGCGCGAGACTCGTTTTACCGACGCCGTGGCTGTCCGCGAGCATCACGTGACCGCCGGCAATCTTCGAAGCGATGATGTGCTCGAGCTTCTGCCGGTCGATGGTGATGACGGACTGGATGTTCTTAACCACGCGATGGATACCGTCGCGGGCATGAGTGAAGAATGCGGGATCGATCTCTTGTGTCGTAGTCATAAGTACGTTACTGAAGGTGTCTATTCGGCGCCGGAGGGTGTAAACCGCGTTTTTTCCTGCTGCCGCTCACGGCGTAACGCCCGCCCGCGCTCCCGGAGGACATAGGCGTGCATCTTGCGACGAAACTCCAGCAACGCCTCCTCGAATTGAAGGAGGCCGCGATTCCGCGAATTGGGATTCAGCTCCGGCCGGCTCCCCGGTGAACCGATGCGCTCCAGTTCCTCAACGAGCATGAGCTTCAGCCGCGCACTCAGGCGGTTGCGCAGAAAGACTTCCAGGTCCGGCGTGGCGTGGATGAGCACGTGTCCCAGGGTATTCAGGTCGTTCTGCGCGATCATCTGATCCGCGTCGAAGGGCTGCCAGGTGAGGAGTTCCGACAATGCCGGCAAGACATCCAGGTCAGTGCCGCCGCTCCCCGGGGCGCCGTTTGCCGGGGACGATTTGTAGGAACTCTTACGCAGCTCCGCAAAGAGGCCGCGGCTCCGCTCGCCCGGCGGCTCGGCGTGTTCGAGAAAACTGCCGAGCTCGGCCTTCGGACCGGCTTCGGCCAGGGCCCGACAGAGCGAGACCTCCGACATCCGCAGCAGCCCCTGAATCTTCCCGTCCTTTTTTAAGAGAAAGGGCTCCGTGTGTACAAGAACGGAGACGCCCTCGGCTTCGAGGCGGAACAGGTTGTCGTTGGTCTTACTCAGCCGAAAGTGCGGCGTTTCTTTGAGCACGCCCGGTTCGGCCTGGCGTGTGATCAGGAACGCGCGCAGTTTTTCCCGCAGGCGACGCAACAGATCGCCGAGTCGAGTATCCACATCGGGCCCGCCGGCCGCCGGAGCCGCCGGTTTGCGCCCGCCGAAAAGACGCCGCAAGAAGGACATAATCCAGCATCGGCCGGTCGCGCGGATCTCGCAATGAAATCACGACGGCCTTTCCGTAAGTATGTGCAGATATCCGGGATTTTTTTCGGGGCCGCCGAGCCTTTACCGGCCCCGGGCTTGCCCACGTTTGCGGGCCGGTTCCAGATTTCCCCATGTCCCCGCCAATCATGCGCAGCATCACGATCGCCCTGCTCCTCTGCGTCACCGCGCTCCCCCACTGCACGCGTCGACTCGATTCGCATCGACCGGGTACGGGTTTGCTGATTGCTCAGGTGCAGGTACGAATCCTTTCCAGTACCATTGACGCGGAGTTGGACCTGGAATACCTGCTGATCGAAAAGGACAGCGGCGAGACCAGCACGGGTTATGATGACTATGACGACGGGGTCTACGTATTCAACGATGTCACCCCGGGCCGTTATCGCCTGTACCGGGGTTTCGTCCGGACGAACAACCTGCCCGGGGAAAACGTCGGCGGCGTTCGCCTGCACTTTCATTCACGGCCCGAGAACGACTACGTGGAAGCCCTGCCCGGGACGATCATCTCTCTGGGTTCGTACGATATCACTATCGAGTACTCTATGCCCATATTTACCGTGGTCCCGAGTCACATAACCTTCGAGGGGGGGCCTGGGCCGGAAGCCCAACGCGAGGGCCTGGATCTGTTCATCGAACGCTGGCCGGAAGGCTACTGGCCCGATCTGGCCCGCATGCAACGACGGGCAGCCTACTGATCAATTCAACGAGATCAAATACCGCGCGCCCTCGGTAAATTCAGAGAGACGCGGTTCGAGCCGGTTCTGGAAAAAACCGAAGCTGTCGATGCGGGCCACGCGCGGTGCGTCCGCCTTTCCTCGCAAAACGCCGTAAAGATAACCGCAGAATTGCAGATGCCGCAGACAATAAAGCGTACCGTCCTTAAGTTCTCCATACTGAAAGTTACCAGCGTAGATAAAATAATCCTGCTCGGCGATCTCCACCACGTGACCGTCCACTTCAATGAGGCGATACTGCCAGAACAAAGCGCCGCGACCGTGAAAATCCCCGGCCCGAAATGCGCCGACGTACACCGATTCCAGGAATTGATCCGCCAGGACACCCCGACCTCCGGAGCAGTCCCCCTGCAAACAGATCACCAGCGCGAACGAACGCTTGTGTCGTTCGGCACCGCCGGTACGAAATTCCCAGGCCCCCCCGTATTCGTTCCCGTCGGGGAAACCGAAACTGCCCGGCCCGGGTCGCAGGAAGCCCCGCTCAAAAAGACCGCTGATTCGGTACCCGGGGGGCAGCTCCATGGTGCCGCGCCCGTGGGCCATGGCATTCTCCATCCCGCCGCGATAGACGATCCCGGTTTCGTGAGCCAGCTCCACCCGCTCGCTATCGTAGAAGCCGAGGCGATAGGACAAACCCTCGGAGAAACTACAGCTCCGGCATTGCCAGGCTTCGGCGCAGTGACCCAGGAACGGGGCGGCAACGAGCAACAACAATCCAGGCCACAGGGCTGGCAATCGGAAGCGGGAGGGCATGCTTCAGCGCGGGATGTACGAAACGGCCGGTCAAGACGCTAAGCCTTCGGCCGGACGACTGCGACGCCTTTTCAGAAAGATTGTGTAGATAGTGCAGGAAGATCGGGAGAGCCGGTAAGATGGGTGCGCCGCGCGGGCCCGCGGAGGGCCAGGACGCGGCTCCGGCCGCGCGAGGCGACCGGAAGATGGAACGCGCCGCCCGGAAGTCCGGGCGGAGGCCTTACTTCATTTTGTACTTTTTCTTGAAGCGATCCACGCGACCGGCGGAGTCGATGACGCGCTGCTGGCCGGTGTAGAACGGGTGGCAGGCCGAGCAGATTTCGACGTTCAGGTCCGTGCGGGTGGAACGGGTCTTGTGCTCGGCGCCGCACGCGCACTTGATGACCACTTCGGTGTATTCGGGGTGGATGCCTGCTTTCATGGGATATTACCTCTGCTGGTGAGACGCGGCGACGGTCAAGGGGTTTCTTCTATATATACACGCGGCCGGGATTTCATCGTGTTCAAAACTATTGACAGCGAAGAATCACGACCCACATTCCGGTCCCCTTGTCCGACTCCTCCACAGGCCTCGCATCGTATCACACACCTCCCCTGGAGGCTGGAGGGTATCGAATCGAAGTCCGGCAGAGCGTAAGTCATGGTGAAGATCAACTAGAAGAATCTTTGCTGGATGCGGAGTTTCGCGTGGCCGGCCCGCAGGACTCTCTGGCGCCGCAGGACATTCAGGCCGTATATCCACCGCGCGCGGCCCGGGGGCGATACGACTCCGTCTTTCCGCATGTGATCTTTAGACGTTCCACCCTTCCCTGGGAACGCAGCGCCGCGCAAAACCCCGACCCGAATCGGCCTGTGCCCTGGCTCGGACTCCTGTTGTTCACCGATCAGGAAATCGAGGATCACGGTCTGTTGCCGCAAACATCTTCCCGATCGGAGTCCACCGGGCAAGACGGTGACGCCGCAACCGGGCCGGTCGCGATTCTCGATCTTCCCGCGGAATTCGCACGCATCATGCTGCCGTCGGGAGACGATCTCCCCTTTCTCGCACACGTTCGCATCCCGCCGGACGGCGGAAACCGGAGCGCGGTCGTGACCGGGAATCGTCTACCGCAGCCCGGCGCAAGGAATCGTGTCTACCTTGTGGCCTGGGAAGGACGTTATCGCTACGAGTCCGGGAATCGACTCGCGGTTTCCATCGAAGCCGGAGCGGACAGCGTGCGCCTGGTCAGTCTGAAGTACTGGGACTTCTTCTGCTCCGCGACAGCTCCCGGCGTCCACGACACCGGCGGACTCGATCACCTGCTGCGGCAGTTGAACTGCGACCCGGCGGTCCTCCAACTGCCGCCGACGGACAACGAAGAAGCGAACGCCCGAATCCGTGCGAGCTACGTTCCGCTCAAGCATCGATTGCGCAACGGTCAGCAAACCGTTTCCTGGTATCACGGCCCTTTCGTTTGCGGCAGGAACACGGCGCCGGACGCTCTCCCTTTTCCGGCGAGCACCGCCGACGCGCTCTACTACTATCAGCCGGGCGAAGGCATGTTCGACGTCTCGTATGCGGCGGCCTGGGAGCTCGGGCGTTTGCTCGCGTTGCAGAGCAAAGACTTTGCGATCGCCCTCTACATGTTTCGCCGCGAAGCGATACAGCGCCGGCATCAGGAATCCGAACGCCGGACGCAACGGTATCCCCTGGAACTCGAAACGTCCGGCGATGCCGAACCCTCAATCCCGTCGAAAATCACGACGTGGCTCGACGATGCCGGCTTGCTCCGGAACGTCCCGTTTGCGTATCTCGTGGCAGACGAACGAATGCTTCCCGCGGAATCCATACGGTTCTTCTACATCGATTCGCAGTGGACGGCGGCATTGCAGGACGGCGCGCTCAGCGTCGGGCGCGTCAGCCGGATCGACCGGGACTTCGACCGGGACATGTACCCGGCCGACAGACCGGAGCGCGTTGTCAGCGGCGTGTTGCTGCGATCGGAGGCAGTGGCCGGCTGGCCGCATCTCCAGGTCGACGGCTTCGACTCCGCCTCGAACGCGCTGCATGTTCTCCGCCGGGAACACCTGTCCGATCATGTACTGCTTTCGCTTTTCGAAGGCGATCTCGCACGGCTCGAGGTGTATCTGAAGCCGGAGGCTCTACACTTCAGCGCTCCGGACTCCGTTCCGTTTCGCAACACCGGCGAGGCGGCCGGGGTCGTCGACGTACACGCGCTGGCCCTGCGCATGCAGGACGCATCGGGACAGGCTGGCTTCAGCGCCGCGGACTTCGCCGCGCAGTTGCTGACGAGCGGTACGAAGATATGCTTCACGCGCTTCGGAGGACAGGTCGACCAATGAGCGTGCCCACGATTTTCGTACCGATCCAACTGGACGCGCTGGTGCTCCAGCGGACGACGAGCGTGGTCGAAGCCATGGCGGACTTCAGCCGGCTTCCGTACACGGACGGCACCCGGGACTACCGGAGCGGCGTTGCGCCCATCAGCGAAGAGATTCTCTCGCAGCCCTTAGAAAGCAAGAATCTGAACTTAAAGCCCGGTATACATCTGCACTGGTCCCTGCCGGCGGCCCTGACCCGGAGCGACGAGCACGGCGTCTTTCCGCCGGTACCGAATCGCTGGCTCATAACGCGGAAGCGTCGATCGTCCAGCGGTAGCCCGGAGACGGAACGGCAGTGGGTCGTGGAAAGCGACTTCCTGCATCCGGACGGCAAAGGCGACGACGCGGGCGGCATACCGATCCCCTTTCCGCCCGCGCCCGAACAGGGGCGGCACCGGCCCTTTCGTTATCTGGGACGCACCCTGCCTCTCGATCGCTGGAATACCCTGCAGACCCAACCGAATCGCGACGACGAGTACCTCGCCGACCGGACCCTGGAACCGGGACCGCTGACGGCGGTCGGCTACGGCGAGCCGGCCTTCGCGGCGTTGTACTCCAATTGCCACGGCGTCCTGGGGTCGTACGATCCCGATCAGAGCGACCCCGATCCGGCGCTGCAGTACGACGTGGTCGGCTGGTACAGCAATGCGACGCTGGATCCGGTCTACGCCTTCTTTCAAGAGCACACCGCCGTCACCGACGCGAGCGAATGGAAGACTCTCTTCGAAGAACAGTTCAACTGGACTTTCGCCGATGTGCCGCCGCGCCGGCTCGTATGCTACGCACGCCTTAACTTTACAACAACTCAAATTACGAAGAACCCCGCTCTTGACGAAGCACTGGCCGTAGCCGTGGGACACACCCGCGGCGAAGCCGTGATCGCCTACCAGGCCTCCGTCGCGGAACGGGACGCGAAACGCCGGCAACAACTGCACGCTCGTCTTCGCGCGGCCGTCGTGGCGGATCGCGTGGAACACCGCCGCCTGGACCGGGGTGCGAAGTTCGAAGAGGCGTGTCATGCGGACGGCTTCAGCGCTACGACGGAAGGAAGCCTCTGGATGGTGAATCGGCGGCCCACCGCCGGTGTCGCGGACACGGAAACGCAAGAACCGACGCACCAGTCGACGTTGCCCGACGCCCTCGCGGATCTATTAAACGAAGCAAACGAAACACAGGAGGCTTACGATCGGGCATGGCTGGAGATCCGCGGCGCCCGGCGGCAGTTGTTTTCGGATTGGTACAAGTACATGATCACGCTGTATCCGAGCGACTACAGCCTGCGCGAAGTCGTCGATCCCAACCTCGCGCGAGAGTACATCCGGACCCGGCGCCTCGTTCCGCTCCAGCAACGCATTGCGAACACGGGAACGCTCTACGTTCAGCAGGACGACCAGGGTCTCATCACCGGCGCGCGGGCCGGCCAGCCCGGCGATGCCGGCACTTCCCTCGCCGCCGACCTGGCCGCACGTCTGAACGCCCTGATCCAGGCCGTCACGGAATTCAATCAAACGCTGGCGGCGAACAAGGCGCCGTTCCAAATCGGCTCCACGGCACGACCGCGCTACTGGAGTCCCAACGAACCCGTGGTCCTGCTGGTGGGACCGGCGACCGGCGTTCGAGAACGACCGGACGTCGCGAATACACCGTTGGCCTGCACGGTCACACCGCTATCGAATGACGCACCGGCTGGTGCGAACGACGTGAACGCCCTCGGCGAATGCGTGGAACAAATCCACGCGGTAGATCCGGACGGCCCTGCCTTTCAGCGCTGGCAATTTCAACCGTGGCGACCGTTCTTACTTGAGTGGGAAGTCGAGGTCTTTCCTGTACGCGAGAAGAGCAACGCCGGCACGGCGGACCGCAACTATCAGTCCGACTTCATCCGCGAAAACTACACTCTCGCCGAAGACGCCGTGGACCTACGACTCAAGGAAGGCAAAGGCGCGCTCGTACGCGGCGCGAATCTCTATCGCGGCGCGAACATTCTTTCGCCGGGGGCGCACGTCGAGCTCCGGCAGAAACTCGGCGCCTATCTCTCCCGCGCGACGGCGAAGCAGAACGAGGCCGTGCGCAGCATCACCGAAGCGTACGAGAACCTGGCGAACACGAACGGGCTCGCGCAATCTCTCGGCGGATTCAACGCAGCCCTGCTCATGCACAAACAAACGTTGCAACTTGCCGTGCAGGATCCGCTGAACTTTGCCGAACAGAAGAAACTCGCCGACAACGTCGCATCCGCCATCGGCAGCGAGATCGACGCCGCGCCGCAACCGTTAAACGACTTTAATCCCATTCGCAGCGGCGCCTTTCAACTCCAGCGCCTGCGCCTGGTGGACGCCTTCGGGCAAACGCAAGACATCGATCTCGATCGGATCATAATCCCTCCCGAGCTGCAGTTAGCGGACGACCCGAAGCTCATGGCATTGCCGCCGCGCCTGATGCAGGACGCGCGCCTGAATCTGCGCTGGCGCAGCGCCCGCGCGGACGCCGGCGAAATGAACGCGCACCCCGCAACGTCACCGGTCTGCGGCTGGATGATCGGCAACCATCTCGACGAAAGCCTTTTGTTCTACGACGCGGAGGGCCTGCCCGTGGGACTGATCGATCGCTGGAACCAGTGGCGCAACACTCCGGGCGACAGCATGGGCCAGGCTCCCGCGGCCCTGGAGAATGAACACCTCAGTCGCGTCGTGCAGTACTTACTGCGCCAGGCGCAGACGAACGAAGACTTTCTGCCTGCGTTCCGCCGGACCGTCGACGATGCCCTGGAGGCCATCGAACCGGAGGACCTTGCCGGGCATCCGGTGCCGGCGGCATTCATGGGCCGGCCTCTGGCAATCGTGCGAGCATCCGTGGAACTACAGGTCTCCGGACGACCCATGATCGATCAAAGCTGGCCGGCTTTCCAGGCGGACCTGACGGCGAACGACGACGGCGCGGCGCAGACCCACGGCTGGACCGGCGTGGAGTTTCCTGTCCGCCTCGGCGAGGACCGTCAGTTGGGCGACGGCCTGGTGGGCTACTGGATCGAAGCGGATGACGGCCGGCTCGCCGACGTCTTCTACGCTCCTCAGAGCGCGGCCTCGGCCGGCACCGCCACGCAAGAACTCATACGAACGCATACGGACGGCGAGCCGCTGAACCTGCACCTCAGCGTGAACGATCCCCGGCGCACCGTGACGATGCTCTTCGACCCGCGCGGCCGGCTGCACGCGATTCCCGGCGTGCTCCCCGCCAAATCCATCGACATTCCGCCGGACCAGTACGTGCACGCCCTGCAGCAACTCGAGGTAACGTTCTTTTCCAGCCCGATTCTCAGCGATCGGACGCAGCTCAAGATTCCGCTGGCCGACGAGCCCGGCTTTCAATGGTCCTGGGTCGAGAACCAGCGCGACGGCTGGACGGAAGTTTCCAGGACCGGCGTAATCGCAAAAAAAGATTTCTTGAAACAATTTCAGCGAGGTGCGGAAATCTGGCGCGGCCTGCTGGGAACCTGGCTCCAGGCCATCGATGACGCCACCGCACGCATCATAGCGCGGGAACAGCGGGAGTCCGAACCGGACTTCGGCGAAGAACCAGCGGAAGTCGCAACGGCCTTCTCCGGTCAGCGGGAAGACATCGAGCGCCTGTTCGAGCAATCTTGCATCGGCCTGCCTTCCCTGGAAGCCCACTTCGCCGATGCCCGGGAACTTCGCGAAGGCTGGTTAAAACTACGCAGGAATACACAGACTACGCAGACGGAAACGCAATGAACCAAAACGTTAACCCCCACGAAAATGAAGCTAACTCGCAGAAGATTAAACTGGAACTCGAGTTAGCCGAACTCAATCAGGTCCTGGACGCCCTCGGCCGGCAGCCCTACGCCTCCGTATACATGCTGATCGAAAAGCTGCATGCCCAGGCGAAGCCGCAGGTCGTACCGCCGGCCGGTGATTCCGAAGTATCGAGGCTGTCATGAGCGGCACGACCACGACGAACGATAGCGGCGTCACTCCGTATGAGCGGGTGCAACCGCTATCTTTTCAGCTCTCCGCCGACGACGGGCGTAACCTGCTGCCCCTGGACGGGCAGGCGCATCTTCTGCATCTTACCATCGAAAATCGAAGCGACGAGGAACTGACGTTTACACCGCCCGCAACCGCCGGCGCACCTGCTGCCGATCGGTATCACCTGGCGCTGCGCTTTCGACCGGGCACGTTGCATCTGACGGACGAAACGCCGGTCGTCTTGCTCGCGGATGCCGCGGAAAACGCGAGCTGGAGCATGAGTGCTCCGGCGCGCATCTCCGACGGCACGATTACGTTTTACTTTTTGAGCACGGTCGAGCGCAGTCTCAGCGGCCGGGATCGTCTGCGCATCAGCATGGACGGAGTGCAGGGTGAAGGCCTGGGTGGTTCTCGCGAAACCCTCGTCGAGTTGCGCTACGAGGCGAGCCGCGGCACCGAAACGCCGGCACCGTTGAGCGGCTATCGCATCGGGCACCTCGTCCTGGCGAACCTGGCCGCCGCCCGCGCGCCGTTTCGCATAAACTTCAGCGGACCGAACTGGGTTCTCTCCGACGGCTCGACGAAACAAACGCTGAAGCTGACTTTAACGAATGTGTCCGGGCGCACGCTGAGCCTTCCGGGCAGCCGGAGTGACGCACCCGCCGCATTGGTGCTCACGTGCGGCACCGGCAACGATGCCACGGACCTGACGAAGAACGATAAGATCGATTCCGTCACGGCGACAGGTTTTTCATCGAACAAGCTGACTCAGGGAGCCGTGCTGGAATTTCAACTGGTTCCCGCGAACGACCTCACGCTGCAACCGGGCGACGAAATCGAACTGACGATCAAGAACCTGGTCGCCAACACGAAGGCCGGACCGGCGGACCTCTTCCTTAAGTACGAAAACATTCCGGGCTTCATGGACGATACACTGGTCGCTTCCGTAATGAAAAGCCGGCTCGTCCTGCACGATAGCAACGTCAACGTCCACAGTACCCTCGACACCGGAACGCTGGCCGCGCGCAGTAATATTAGCTTTGACGGAGGGAAACTTACCAGCAAGACCTCCATCTCGCTGCAACCCGATACGAATCACAGCGGCGACGGAACCATTCGCTTTTTAAAGAACGACGGCAGTGAAGCCGTGCGCATGGCGGCGAACGGCAGGATCGGCATCGGCCAGTCGAACCCCGCCGAAACGCTACACGTGAAGGGCAATATCCTGATTGAAGGCGGCGCTTTACGAAGCAAAGGCCGGCTCACGCTGCATCCCGACATCGATCACAAAGGAAACGACGGTGAGATTCGGTTCCTGAAAGGAAACGGCGACGAGGCCATGTGCATCGACAACAAAGGTGACGTACGCATCGGCGTCTCGGAATCGGTGGGAGCCCGGGTGAGCCTCGCCCGGGACGACAAGAACGTCCGGCTGCTTCTCGATCCGGACCAGATCAAGTTTTTTCATAACGGCGTTAAACACTTTTCGATCTTCGCCAACCGGCTTCCCGTGCAGGACGGCGCCGGCTTTCTTACGATCGAAGACACGAGCAAAGTCGGGGGCATTACTTACAGAGAGGGCACCGTGCTTATGCAAATATCAAGCAAGGGCCCGGTGCATATTCCCGGCGGGCTGCAGCCGGACTTCGCCTCCGACTGGATTGCGATCCAAACCAAAGATCTGAAAACGATCACTCATCCTCTCGATACGACTTCGTTGCGCACGTTCATGCTGTTCAAAACGGGCGATGACATCTACGACGCCGCCTCCTGCGTGCATTATGCCCACAAAGACCAGAATTACAGCGGCTTTAGTTTGAAAATCGCGACGAATCAGTTTCAACTGCAAGTCGCGAAACATCACGTCTTTGCGTATTATGATTCGAATGGCAATCCGAAGACTCTGAACGCCGGCTCTGTTCGTATTTTTGCGTGGAAGATCGGATGAGGGATGTGCGGGATAAGATCGGAGCGCGGGAGGTATAGCGTTTATGTCGGCTGAAGGAAACGATCCTGATCAATCACAAGCATCTTCCAGTGGCGCTGCCGCAGTAGCCGCGACGGACGACGGAGGCTGGCGTCCTGGAGAGTTCGGTCTGACGTTTCTGTATATGGGACAGGGGGATTGCACTCTGATCAAGTGCCCTGACGGACGAAACATTATGATCGATTGCGGCAGCTCACGGCATGACGGAGACCTGGAAGAAATCAAAGACTTGCTCCGGCAAAAGGATGCAATCGAAGCGGGACAAGACCTGGATGCCCTGATCATTACACACCCGGACAAGGATCATGTGAATCAGTTGGGGCTCTTAAATCCATTCAAACGCCCGGGCGATGGTGGGAGGTCAGAAGAAATCCACGGTATACACGTAAAAAATATCTTCATCAGCAGCGCGAAAGCTCTGGAAGGAAACTGGTTGCCAGGCGAATACTCAAAGTATTGCAAACGATTCGCCAACAGGGCGGAGGAAGAAGAGGCAAGGGTATTTCGAGTCGTTCTCACGGAGGACGAGTGTCTTCTTCAGGAATGTGCTCCCGATACAGTCAGCGACGACGATGATGATGTTAACGATGCAGTCCCCAGGTTGGTAGACCGACGCTGCATTATCATGCATAAGAACGATGGTGACAGTGACAGTGACGACTGGTGCGTTTCCATTATCGCAGGGTCCCACGCTCCTGTAGGCGTAGACAACAATCCACTCAGTCTCGTAGCCCTGCTGGAAATCGGGGACGAAAAAATCATGATCATGGGAGATGCGACCGTAGAGGTTGGAAACTACATCATGAGCCATTTCGGAGAGGGCAGCAAAACCGACTTGCGAAAGCTCTCATTGCTACAGGCACCGCATCATGGGAGTGAAGCATCTGCCTCAACGGAAGAATTCGTCAAATGGCTGCAACCCCAACGAGTCGCAATCAGTGCCGCCCGTTACGAGTACACGTATCACCTTCCGCGTTGGACGGTACTGAACCGGTACATTCAGTACGTCGGAGATAGAGACGACGGCCCCTGGCCCCTGGCCGCCTGGCAGGATTCGAACCAGGCTACACTTGAGACATGGCAGTCCTGGATCAAGAACGACTTGAGATTTGAAAAAATCCTCAACACTCAGCGGCAGGTGAAAGGAGTACTTTTCAATCCAACGAAATCCCCCTTCGAATTCGAAGGTGAACGAATTCAACATCAAGGCCAAATAGCAACCTATGCCCTCAGCCAGATACAATCCGGAAAAGACATTAAAATCACCGGGCTGGCGGGTACCGGATTTCCAGACTCCGAGGGAAACACGTCCTACCGGGGTGGCAATTTACACTATTACTTCAACGGAATAAGTACCAGGCTAACACGCAGCCTCAGCAATCTTCCGGAGAATCCAACCCTCGATGACACGACCGACGGCGGGGGCGCGGCGAGTAGTAGCAGTAGCGGTGACGGCGCAGCAAGCAGCAGTAGCAGCAGCAGCAGCAGCACAACACCGGTCAGCGACGATGACGACGACGGCCCCGACAGTAGTAGCAGCAGCGGGATGCCTGACGACGGCGACGATTAACAATCCTCATGCAACTACATGATCTAAAACGCATCGTCGAACACGCCATAAACAGCGGAGAACTTTCCCTGGCCACGAGCGCCCTCGATTCCGACGACGTTACGACGGTCTCCGCCGGCTATCTCCCCGACGACACGCTGCACCTGACGAACGCCACACATACACACGATGATCGTACTCATACCGTAACGGTCCATGGAACGGGCGTCGACTATCCCTTCAACGGCCTCCAAACGACGATCGTCTTTTCTTTCATAGATGACCAGGTGGCTTTTGTGATGACGGGAACGCAGGACGCCGCCTGGAAGTTTTCCGAAGCCCTGCCCCTGTTTCGAAAGACGTTTCTCGCAAACCTGACGTTCCGGAGCGTCGCCGTCGTCCTCCGCACGAACGACGACGATGGAGAGCCCGCAGAAGATCCCCTGAGCTTTCGAGGCGATCTGGACCTCGCTTCGCTCTCGACCTGGACGGCCCTCTTTCCCGACGTGCTCACGCTGAACTTTTCCGGCCCCATCGGCCTGCAGGACAACGGCAGTAACTTAAACTCCCTGCAACTTAGCGCCGATCCACTCACGGACATCCACCTGGGACTCGTCAGCGCCGATCTGCACCTGGAAATCGGCGTCTGGATACGCCACAATCCGTCCTGGCAAACGTATTCGGCGGTGCCCTACATCGAACTCGAAACCGACATGATGTACACCGACCACGAGGAACGCACGCACCACCTGCCGGTTTCGGCGCGCACCTGGGGACCGGCGACGGAAATCCGCTTCGCCGCCGACCTGGCCGATCCCATCTCCACCACCGTGGACGCGCTCCGCAATCTGATCGGCGACGACTTCGATCCCGGCAGCATCGCGCTTCCGGACGGCTTCGAACTCCCGCCGGTCCTGGAACTCGGCAACTTCTACTTCGACTTTAACGTACAGAGCCGAAAGGTTACGACCATCGGCGTGGATCTGAAGAGCGGCCTCACCTGGGAGGTCTTTGAGATCGGACGATCCGGACAGAATCTTACTCTCGAAGAAATTACGCTCTCCTTTCGATTTCGCAATCCCTTCGACAATCTAAAAACCTGGCTCGGCATCAGCGGCGACATCGGCATCGGCGACGCCGGCACCATGAGCGTCGCCCTTTACTATCCCGACTGGTCGCTACAGGGAGCGCTGAAAGATGGAACGACGCTGAAGCTCGATGAACTACTGGCGACGATCCTCGGACCGGGGTCAGCGGTACCGCCGTTGAACGTCGGCGTACTGGGCTTTGAACTGAGTTCCGGCAACTACCTGCTGGACGTGCAAGTCGACGGCGCGTGGCCGCTGGTCCCGGACAGCATCCTGAGTATGCGCGAAGTCCGTTTTTATCTGCGACAGCAGAGCGCCGCAACCGAAGTCCGCATGCACGGAGTCTTCGATGTTACCGGCGCCGACGTCTACATGACCGCCAACTATCCTTCCGGCGACGTCGGCTGGACCTTCACCGGCAGCACGGGACCGGGCCAGGCGATTTCGGTCAACGACCTCGCCGGCGATCTGCCGTACATGTATCCCGGCAGCGATGCGAGTTTGCCGGACATCGTAAGCACGCTCACGATCAAAGACCTGGCGATCGCATTCAATACACGCACGCAAGACTTTCGCTTCACCGGCGCGACAGGCTTTCGACTAAACGCGAACCATGCAGACGAGACGAGCGCAGCGGACGCGCAGGAAGTCGACTTCGCACTGAGCATCCTCCTGCAACACGGCGCCGACGGTCTATATCGCAAAGAAATCGGCGGCGAACTATTGTTTCGCCTGAGCGATACGCAGAGCCTCGGCTTTCACGTACGCTTTGCGCAGGTCTCGCAGGACTCGCAGGAATCTTCCGGCGCAAGCGACAACCGCTTCGTCGCCGGCTATCACGACGACAACGCCGAAGTCGTTTCGATACAAAGCCTGGTCGGATTGATCGCAGGCAGCCCGCCGCCCGCTCTTGCAGGCGTGAACGTATTCCTCAAAGAAGCGTTGCTGGCCTACGACCGCCCGGCAACCGGCAACGCCGTCGCCGTCTTTCGCGCGGCCCTGGGCAGTCGACTGAATCTTTCGCAACTCCCGCTCTTCGGCGCGGTGTTGCCGCCGGACGTCAGCCTGGAACTGGACTTAGAACTAACATACGCTCAAGACAATCTAACAAACGCAGAGGCCGCCGCCTTCAACGCGCTGCTTCCCGGCAGCGTTGCGCCCCTGCCGCTGTCCACGGCGGACGGCTCCCTGGCCATTCCAGCCGGCGCCGGCATCCACAGCCAGTTGCGCATGGGCGACGTCTTCGAGCCGGTGGACTTTGCAATACAGTTAGCCGATACCGGCGGCAGTGCGGAGAAGATCACCGCGGAACCGCTGATTCGCACAACCCGCAGCGAAGACGGCACGAACAACGACGGCGTCCACTGGAAGACGCTCCAGAAAACCTTCGGCCCCCTGTATCTGAACAAGATCGGCATGCAGTACGCGAACCGGCGCATCGCCGTGTACCTGGACGCGACGATTGCAGCGGGAGGATTGCGGCTCGGCCTGGAAGGACTCGGCGTCGGCGTATCGGTGGCGGGACTGACTTCCGGCGCAGACATCGAGCCGCGGTTTTATCTCCAGGGCGTGGAGCTGGCCTACGAAAAAGGACCGCTGCGCATCGACGGCTATCTGCTGCACCGGCGCCTCGCAGACGCCGACGAGTACGCGGGCGCGGCGGTCATCGTTACGGAGAGCCTGGGCCTTGCGGCGCTGGCGTCGTACTACACGCCGGACTCCGGCGCGCCGTCGCTCTTCGTGTACGGCGTCCTGGAATATCCCCTGGGCGGGCCGCCGTTCTTTTTTATCGAAGGATTGTCCGCGGGCTTCGGATACAATCGCGCGCTGCGCATGCCGGGCATCGACGACGTCGCGTCCTTTCCCCTGGTCGCCGAGGTGATCGACGGCACGGCCGCCGCGCCGTCGAATCGCTCCGATCTCGCCGCGAAACTCGACCAGCTCGAAGCCTACGTCCCCCGCCATACGGGACAGTATTTCTTCACGGCCGGCGTAAAGTTTAATTCGTTTAAGATCATCGACGCCTTCGCCCTGCTCGCCGTCAGCTTCGGGCAGCGCTACGAGATCGACGTCCTGGGCCTGGCCACGGCCGTAGCACCGCCGCCCTCCCCCGATGGAGGCGACGCCCATCTTCCGCGCCTGGCAGAAGTACAGATGGCGCTGCGAGCGCGCTACGCTCCGGACGAAGGCGTGCTGGAGTTTCGCGCGCAGCTAACTACAGCTTCGTATATATTAAGCCGCGACTGTCATCTCACCGGCGGCTTCGCGTTCTACGCCTGGACCGCCGACCAGGCGAACGGCGCCCGGGCCGGCGACTTCGTGCAGACCCTGGGCGGCTATCATCCGGCATTCGAAAAACCGGCGCACTATCCCGCCGTGCCGCGTCTCGGATTCCTCTGGCGCCTGAACGATGCACTGACACTCAAGGGAGATCTCTACTTCGCATTCTGCGCCCACGCATTGATGGCCGGCGGAAACCTGGAAGCGGTCTGGAAGAGCGGCCACCTCAAGGCGTGGTTCCTGGCCGGCGTCGATCTATTACTGAACTGGAAACCCTACTACTACAGCGGCGGAGCTCATGTCAGCATCGGCGCCACATATCAATTCAAGGTCTTCGGCAGTCGCAAGAAGGTCACGTTCACGACCGGCGCGCACCTGGAACTGTGGGGACCGGACTTTGCCGGCAGGCTCCATGTCGATTACTACGTCGTATCGTTTACGATTCGCTTCGGCGCGCCGAAGCGCCGGCCGCCGGCCGTCGACTGGCACGAGTTCCGCGCATCTTTTCTACCAGGGCAGTATCTCAGCGTGGCAGCCCGGGCCGGTCTGATCGGGCAGGATGCCGCATCAACCGGGGACGCCGTGCAACTCGGAACGCTCAATCCCACGGAATGCACCCTGGTCATCGATTCGGCGATTCCGACGAAAAAAGTATTCTTCAACCAGCAACCCCAGGACCTCGAACCGCCGGACGATTTCGCCGTTCGTCCGGTCCGCATTCCAGCCGATCAACTGAACGTAAGCCAGCACATCAGCGTTACGCGTTCCGGACAAACGATCGGCATGTTCGAATGCACGCCGATCCGGAAGGACATGCCCGCCGCGCTGTGGGGGGAACCGCTGCGAGATAATTCCCCGGACGTAAACGACGGACGCTTCGTCAGCAATCTCGTAACGGGGCTCATCATTCAGCCGCGCTCCACGGCGCCCGGCGGCGGCCTGGCCGGCTATGAAACGACCCTCCCGCGCCAAGAAGGCGGCGTCTTTGCGTATGCGCCGTTCCGGAGCCCGCACGCCGACGACATGATCGAATCTCCATGCAACACCATCGCCGAGGACATCATGCAGGGGGACGCGGCGACCGCCGGCACGACCGTCCACCGGCGTAACGAAGTCCTGAGCGCCCTGGGTCTATCAGCAAACGACATCGATCTGGATGCAAGCGTCGCGGAAATGTTCTTTGTCCCGCCGCGGATCGTAGCGTCGCCGTAGCGCTCCTCCTTCTCAGCGCCGCAACAACCACCGCGCCGCGTCCTCGAACCCCCGGACCTCCGGCCGCGCAGTTGCGCACGGTCGGCATCGATGCCGCTCAGACGATGCACGAGACCGTCGACGCCGCCGCACTTCATGCAATTCGCACGGCCCCAGAAAGTACAGGCGCTGAAGCAACCGACTTCGCTTCAGTCGCTTACGACGACGGCACGTTCATGGACGCCAGAAAATCCACGTTCGTCTTGGTGTTCTTCATGCGATCGAGCAACAACTCCATGGCTTCTGTCGTAGACATGGGCGAGAGCGCCTTGCGAAGTACGAAGACCTTGGGCAGCACGTCGTCTTCGAGCAGCAGCTCTTCTTTCCGCGTGCCGCTTTTGTTGAGATCGATGGCCGGATAGATGCGCTTGTCCGCGAGGCGACGATCCAGGTGGATCTCCATGTTACCGGTGCCCTTGAACTCTTCGAAGATGACCTCGTCCATGCGCGAGCCCGTGTCGATGAGCGCCGTCGCCATGATCGTAAGCGAACCGCCGTGTTCAATGTTCCGCGCCGCGCCGAAGAAACGCTTCGGTTTGTGCAACGCGTTCGAGTCCACACCACCGGAGAGGATCTTGCCCGACGTCGGAATGACCTGGTTGTAAGCGCGCGCGAGACGCGTGATCGAGTCGAGCAGGATGACCACGTCCCGGCCGTGCTCCACCTGGCGCTTGGCCTTTTCGATGACCATCTCGGCGACCTGGACGTGACGCGAGGCCGGCTCATCGAACGTGGACGAGATGACCTCGCCCTTCACGTGCCGCGCCATGTCGGTGACCTCCTCCGGACGTTCGTCGATGAGCAGGACCATCAACTGTACTTCCGGATGGTTCGCCGTAATGGCGTTCGCAATGCTCTGCATGAGGATCGTTTTACCGGTCCGCGGCGGAGCGACGATGAGGCCGCGCTGGCCTTTGCCGATGGGCGTCAACAGATCGATGATGCGCGTATCCATCTGGCCGGGATTCCACTCCATGACCAGGCGTTCGTTCGGATACAGCGGCGTGAGGTTGTCGAAGAGAATGCGGCGCTGGGCGTCGTCCGGTGACTCACCGTTGACCGTATCCACGCGCAACATGGCGAAGAAGCGCTCGCTTTCTTTCGGCGGGCGGATTTGTCCGGTGATGGTATCGCCGGTGCGCAGGCCGAAGAGACGAATCTGCGACGGGGAAACGTAGATATCGTCCGGGCCCGGCAGGTAGTTATAGTCCGCGCTGCGCAGAAAGCCGTAACCTTCCGAAAGTTTCTCCATGGTACCGGCGGCGTGCACGATGCCGTTCCGCTCGGCCTGTTTCTGGAGAATGGTGAAGATGAGGTTCTGCTTCTTCTGGCCGGCGACATTCTCGCCGCTCATTTCCTCGGCGATCTTCGACAGCTCGGCAATGGGCATGGCCTTCAGCAACGTGAGGTCGATGGGATCCGGAGTCTCGCCGGTATACGGCGGCGGCGTCGGCTCCTTGTTGCTTTCGCCTTTGTCCCGGGAACCCCGGCGTCCGCGACGACCGCGACCATTACTATTGCTGTTACCGCCGCCGCTTTCCGGCTCGGCCTCCGCAGCGACGTTGCCGTCCGCTTCTTCCGCGTTGGCGTTTTTGTTTCGGGTCCTCCGAACTGCCATATAAACTCCTTAAGGTACTCTTACTCGTGAGTGTTAGATTTTCAGGTGGGTTGGGGGCTTTCGTCTACACGCAGCAGCGTGTAGCATCCGCGGGGACGCCGTAGCCGGGGTGCCGACGTTCGTTGATTCAACGGATGTGAAAGATCAGGGGATATTAGCTACAAGGATAGGATTCCGAAAGCTTCCGTAGAGCAAAGCCGACAGATTCAAATCCGTCAACAAAAAAATCCAGAGATTGAATTACGTTCCCATCAACTTAGAAGCGGATGTACCGCCGCGGGTTGATGGGCCGGTTGTTTTTGATCAGTTCGAAGTGCAGATGCGCGCCGGTGGAGCGACCGGTATTGCCGGAGACACCCACGTTTTGCCCTGCTTTCACAAACTGACCGGGCCGCACCTTCGTGCGACTGAGATGAGCATACAATGACTTAAAGCCGCCCTCGTGGCGGATCATCACAACCTTGCCGTAGCTTCCAAGGTAGCCGGCATACATGACCTGGCCGTCGCGCACGGCGCGAACGGACCGGTATGCCACGCCGACGTCGATGCCGGTGTGTTTGTGACGATGGCCGAGGATGGGATGCCGGCGCCAGCCGAAGCGTGACGTGACACGACCGCCGATGACCGGACGCAACCAGCGTACGGGCGGCGTCGGGATCTTCGCGTTCGGTAGAAAGACGGTTTCGCCCGGTTCCACCAGATCGAGTTCGGCGAGGTCCGGGTTGTCGAGGACAATGTCCTCAATCTTTACAGAGTAGTGCTGGGCCACTGCAGCCAGGGTGTCGCCCTTCTTCACTTTGTACATGAGCCCCGGGCGATCGGGGATGACCAGTTCCTGGCCGGGGCGCAGGACCGAGTGCACTTTGATTTTCGATGAGGCCGCGATGAGCGTTGCGGGCACGCGATGGCGAATGGCGATCTGGGACAGAGTGTCACCGGACTGCACTTTGTAGCGGATCATTTTCACCTGGCCGTCGTGGCGAGCTTCGGACTCTTCGGCCTCGGCCAGGCGTTCTTTCAATTCGTCGGAACGCTGCTCCAGTTCTATGTAGCGACCCTCTTCTTCCAGGCGCTTGAGTTCGTTGATTTGCGTCACCGGATCGGCGGTGCCGGAACCGGACGAGATGCTGAGCACCAGGAACACGAATCCGCCCGCGGCGAGAGCGCCCAGGCTGCGATTGCGATAGGCCGGGCGCCAGAGTTCGATTTTGCCGACGATGGGATAGTTGCGACCGGGAAAGCTGTAGAGAAAGGTGCCGCCCCCGAGGTGCATCAGAGAGAAGCGACCCTTCAGGGAAAAGATGCGCCGACCGGACTTGTTCTTAAAGCGGCGTTGGTACATCTCAGTGTGATTTTCCCGGTAAGATAGACATAATTGCGAAATGCAGAGAGTTTGCTAACGTTATTCTAACAGGTGTGCGGGGCAAGATTGTCCATTGTGCACCGCCCTGCAAAGAACTTTTTTCCACAATGACAGGAAAGGTGCGACACTCTCCCGATCTGGGCCCTTGAAAGTACATTCGGCGGAAACGCAACCGCACGGCAGTAAATTTTCCGGCGCCCTCGCACCCGGCTTTATGATTTGTCGGCGAGACGCATGCCGCCGTAGGACTCTTCTACGACCTTTTTCACGTCCTTCTTCTGCCCGCCGCTGATGTTGATGCTGCCCTGGGCCACGACGCCCGGGGCAATGTGCAGGATCGGCGCCTGGATATCGCCCAGCAGTTTGCCGGTTTTCTCCAGACGCACTTCGTTTTCGGCGGCGATGTTGCCGATCATGGTGCCGGCGACCACGACCTCTTTGGCGCTGATGTTCGTTTTGATTTTACCGGTCTCGCCCACCATCAGGGCATCCTCGGTTTTGATCTCGCCCTCGAACTTACCGTCAATCCGGAGACTGCCGGAAATGTAAAATTTGCCTTCGAAGATCGATCCGGGACCGATCACGCTGTTCAGAGAGTCGTTCTTCATCGCCATAACGCAATCCGCCGGGCGGTCGGGTATTCTCGCAAGACATTTTCAATCACGGACGATCCGAATTCCCGGGTGGCGTCTCCGAACTACCGCTCAAACCGCGGGTCCACCACCGGTTGGCGCACACGGCCGTCGCTCATGGTCAGGTTAATGCGATCGATATTCTGCCGCGCGCGATTGACCTCGGCGCCGTCGCCGCGCTGGATCAACTCACGATAGATCGACAACGCGTCCGCAAAGCGTCGTTGTTGATGCGCGAGAAAGGCCTGGCGTTCCAGGATCGCCGGGTAGTCGAGAGACAACAGACGCGAACGCAGAAACGCCGCATCGGCCTCGATGGCCGGCAAATCGATGCGCTGCAACTCGTAGTACTGCCGCTGCAACGCCTCGTCCTCACGATTCAGCAACGATCGTTTCACGTCCTGGATTTCTTTGCGCAGGGCACGTTCGCGCTCCAGCACGGCCTGGTACTCCGTATCGATGTCGAGGTACGCTTCCCGCGCAGCACTCAAGGCCGTGGCCTCATCCACGCTGCGTTGCTGCCGACGATGGATCGCTGCCAGGCGACTGTAAATGCGAAAGCGCTCCGCTCGCCACAGCGTCCGCTCCTGCACGGACAGCGCGGCGATGTCCGGTACCGGTGCCGCCAGGTACGCTGCGTACAGGTCGCGCGCGCGATCGAGGCGGCCGGTCTTCGCAAAGTGCAAATCAGCGATACCTAACGAGATGCGTCGACGTTCGTCGGACTCCGGCGCGCGCTCGAGATACTCCTCGTAGGCCTCGGCGGCACGAATGGCGTTCTTCTGCGCGGAGTACATTTGCGCCAGGCGCAGATAGTGCGGGGCCAGCTCCGCCGGATCCGCGGGATCGGGGACGACTTCGAGGTAGCGCTCCTGAAAGGCGATGGCCTCACGCCAGCGAAAACGACGCCGGTAGATTTCCACCAGTTCGTCGATGTAAAGCGGCGTCACCGGATCCAACTGATGCGCCAGTTGCAGCAGGGTACTCCGCGAACCGAATTGATCGGCGATCTCGGCCATGCGATAGGCCGTGTCGCCTTCGTTGGATTGTTTCTCGCGCAGATACACCCGATACGGGCCGAAGCGGATCTCTTCCATTTGCGTGAGTACGATGTTCCGCCGGTTGCGCAATTCGTCCAGGGTGCGCCGTGCTTCTTCGGCGCTCACCGGCGGAGTCACTCCGCGCAGGCGCATGGACTGCACCACGTCGACGGTTTTCCCGGCTTCTGCGAGCTCGGGCTTCAGCCGCGCGTACTCTTCCATTAAGCCGCGAAAGTTCTGCGCCGCCGTGGCAATGGCCGCGTTCGGTTCCTGGGCAATGCGATCCGGATCGGCGAACGTACGCAGCATCAGCATATAACGTTGCTCCCGGGCGGCGGCGTCGGCCGCGGCCGGATCTTCGTCGGCCATGCCCACGGGCACCGGCAGATCCGCCGGCATTGCTAAGTCACGGCCGGTGTACCTTAAGGCCATGGAAAATTCCGCCAGGGCCCGGTCGGTTTCCTGGGAGCCGATGCTGCTGTAGGCCCGGCCCAGGATCCGGTGCAGGCGAAAGAGATACGGCGACTCGCCCTGAAAATAAGAACGCCCGTAGAGGCGCTCGCGCTCCCGGAGAACGCGGCGCAGCGCGTTCGCGGACAGGCCGGCGTAACTGAGCGGTTCATTGCGACGTTCGTCCTCGGTGAGCTTGTCCTCCACGAACTGCGAATAGTAGCGGTCCAGTTGTTCCCGGGCCCGGGCGATGATGACGTCGTAGGAAGGGACCGGGGCCTCGAGCTCTGCTTCCAACTGCGTGATTACCGCCGGGTCGATGAGGGCCTGAGGTTTTTCGTAGAGCGCGGCACGGCTGTCGGGATCCAGGGCGGATTGGGCCCGCAGGCCCGCAAAAAACGGCAGAACGGCAAACAGCAAGATGATCGGCAACCGGGACATGGCTATCCAGAGTATCGGTGAAAATCGCCGGCTCCGTAACGGCGGAGATCACCGGTCCGGCGGTCCTTCAGGACGGCGAGCAGGTTCGGGCGGCGGCCTCCGCCGATGCGACGTCTTCGTGGAGCGGAAAGAAATCCTGCAGGCGACTCAACTTCACGACCATGGCCACGGCGCGGGGTGCATTACAATAGAAGAGACCGCCACCGACCGTGCGAAACTTCTTCTGCGCGGCAATCAGGGCGCCGAATCCGGCGGAGTCGATGAACGAAACGCCGGTGAGATCGATGACGACCCGGATGCGATGTTCCTCTATGAGATGCTGGAAGGCCTCGGTCAGGTTCTCGTCGTTGTGCAGGTCGACCTGGCCTTCCAGGGCAAGGATCTGTACGCCGTCTTTCTCTTCGATATCGAAGTCCATAGGGCCTCGGACCATCGAAGAATCCGCGGACCGACAACACAAACTATTAATATTACTGATTGCCCGTCGACGGGGCGAGGCCGGCGAGATCGCGTTCCAGTTGATCCACGCGCTGTTGGGAAAACGAGGACAGATGCGGCCATACCAGGTCATCCTCCCGGAGCTCGCGCAGGACCTGTCGGGCCTCTCGGGCCCGGGCCTGGCGGGCGTAACACTCGGCGCCGTCGATGCGGAAGACGGCGAGATCGTCGTAAGATTGCAAACGCCAGTCCCGGGTGGAATTCCAGACTTCCCGGGTGTAGACGTAGCCGTGTTCCTCGGCCAGGCCGAAGGCCGTGGTCAGGCCGATGCGGCTCACGCATTCTGTGGACGCAAGGCCGTCGGACTCCGCCGCAATTTCCATGGCGATGATGGGACTGCACACCAGGGTACCGAACGCAATGCCCCCGCCGACGTAGACGACGGTCTCACCGACGGCAGTGGCGCCGCTCGCGGTCGCGGACACCACCGTGCCCGCCCCGCTTTGCGCCTGACCGGCCATGGTCGCCACGGAACGCCGACGATCGTACTCCCGCACCAGGGCGGCGCAGGTTTCCGGGGCGCCGTGAGGCGCGGAGTCGGTCGCGGAAGATGAGTCGGTTGTGGAAGATGAGGGCGAAGATCGATCCTGCGCCGGGGCTCGGTGTGCGGTCCCGGCGCAGGTCGGTAGCAGCCATAAACAGAGGGCCGACAGAAGGATGAGGGAAATCATCGTTCTCGCCGCCACTGCGGAGGAGGAACCGGGGTGAGCGATTCTGTTCACGGCTCCCATTGGACGACACCGACCCGCCGGGGTTCAAGAATTTTCCGGTTGCGGGACTATCTTACGTACAAATCGTGCGAGCGTGAGCACTTTGCAAGAACAGAAGCCGGATCGCGTCGTGGGTCTGATCCTGGACTGGGCCGGAACTGCCGTGGACCACGGCTGCATCGGTCCGGTGGCGGTCTTCCTCGAAGCCTTCGAACGCCAGGGCGTGGAGGTAAACATCGAGGAGGCCCGGGGTCCCATGGGCATGATGAAACGCGACCACATCGTGGAGATGTGTAAGATGCCCTCGGTCCGCGAACGCTGGCGACAGGTGCACGGCCGCGATCCCGAAGAACGCGACATCGATGCCATGTACGCCTTCACCGAACCGCGCATGATCGAAGCCGTGGCGGAACACAGCGAACCCATCGCCGGCGTGCCTGAGTTCGCGGCGGAGATGCGCCGCCGGGGCATCAAGATCGGCAGCACCACCGGCTACACACGGTCGATCATGGACGTGGTCACGGCGCGGGCCGGAGAACGCGGCTACGCGCCGGATGCGGTGGTGACTTCGGACGAGGTGCCCATGGGACGCCCGGCCCCGTACATGTGCTACGCCGCCTGCATTCGGATGCAGATCTTCCCCTTCGCCGCCATGGTCAAGATCGGCGATACCGTGAGCGACATGCTGGAAGGCCGGAACGCCGGCATGTGGACCGTGGGCGTGAGTCGCACGGGCAACGAACTCGGCCTCAGCGCGCAAGAGGTCGAGGCGGCCGCCGGAGACCTTCGCGAACGATTAAGTGCCATTGAAGCAAAGCTAAGAGACGCCGGCGCACACTACGTCATTGAATCCGCGGCGGACTGCCTGCCGATCATCGAAGCGATCGACGAACGACTGAAGAACGGGGAGCGCCCGTAACCATACTCAACATGAACCTGGATCACATCCCCGATAACCCCTATCTCCTGCTCACCCCCGGCCCGCTCTCCACGTCAAAGGGCGTACGCGCCGCCTTGCTGCGCGACTGGTGCACCTGGGACGCGGAGTACAACGCCGTCGTCCAGGGCGTACGCTCGAATCTTGTGGAACTGGCCTGCGTGCGCGAACAGGACCAGGCCGACTACACCTGCGCGCTCATGCAGGGCAGCGGGACCTTCAGCGTGGAGGCGGTCATCGGCAGCGCCCTCGCGGACGACGGTCGCCTGCTGGTGATTGCGAACGGCGCCTACGGGCAGCGCATCGCGAAGATCGCGCAGGCCCTGCGCATCGATCACATCGTCCACGACTCCGGCGAAAGCGCCCCGCCGGATCTTAAACGTCTGGAAGAAACCCTGCGCGCGGATCCGAAGATCAGCCACGTGGCCGCGGTGCACTGTGAAACGACGACGGGCATGCTGAATCCGGCGGCGGAGATCGGTCGCATCGTAACTTCCAGCGGGCGCATGTTTATCCTGGACGCCATGAGTTCTTTCGGCGGCACGGACTTTGATCCAGTGAGTGCCGGGGCGGACTTTCTCATTTCCAGCGCGAACAAATGCATTCAGGGTGTGCCCGGTTTCGGATTCATCGTGGCACGCCGGGAAGCCATGCAGTCGTGCGCGGGCCGGGCGCGTTCGTTGTCGTTGGATCTGTACGATCAGTGGCAGTGCATGGAAGAACAAAACGGGAAGTGGCGCTTCACGTCACCGACCCATACGGTGCGCGCTTTCGCCCGGGCCCTGGAAGAACTTACAGAAGAAGGCGGCATCCAGGTGCGCGCGAAACGTTACCGGGAAAACCATCGCCGCCTGGTCGCGGGCATGCGTGGCCACGGCTTTCGCACGTTGCTTCCCGACGAACTGCAATCTCCCATCATCACCGCCTTTCAGAATCCCGAGCATCCCGAATACGAATTCACAAGATTCTACGACGCGCTGAAAGCGCGCGGCTTCGTGATCTATCCGGGCAAGGTTACTTCGGCGAATACGTTTCGCATCGGTTCGATCGGACACCTGTTTCCGGAGGACGTGGATCGCCTGATCGACGCCGTCGGCGCGGCGATCTACTGGCAATGAAGTCCCGGCGCAAAATCCTGTTTCTCGCCGACGACGATCAGGACTTCGTGGGTTCGTTGCGGACGCAACTGCAACACTTCGGCTACGAGATCCGTACGTTCGAAGATCCGAAGCCGTTGCAATCCGCTCTGGGAACCGTAGAAGACGACGAAACGCCCGCGGCCATCTTGCTGGACATCATGTTCTCCGGGGACTACCACGCCGGTCTGCGGGCCGCGGAGCGCCTGGGCCGCGACGACGTGCCGGTGCTGTTTCTTTCGGCGCGGGACGATCTGACCGCGCGCATCGAAGCCATTCGCGCCGGCGGTGCGGGTTATTTCTCGAAACCCGTGCAGATCGGCGCCCTGGTGGACCGCCTCGACGAAATCTTCCAGGCCGCCACCGCCGATCCGTACCGCATTCTCATTCTGGAAGCCGACCGCAAGATCGCCGAGGAGTACGCCTGGATTCTGGAACGCGGCGGCATGAGTACTCAGATCGCGGAAGATCCCGAACGCATCTTCGACATCATGACGGAATTCAAGCCGGAGCTGTTGTTGTTGGAACACGATCTAAAAACACATACCGGCGGCGAGATCGCCCGCGCGGTCTCTCAGCACGAGGCCTTCTTCAACGTCCCGGTCGTCTTTCTCTCGGATAAGACCGATCCGAATCTGCACTTCGAAATGCTCGCGGCCGGCGGCGACATCTTTCTGAGCAAACCGCTGCTGCCCGAACATTTGTGTACGGTGGTGCGTTCCAAGGCCGCGCGTTCGCGTAAGGTCCATTCCCTGGCGGTGCGTGACGGACTCACGGGACTCTTGAACCACGCGGCGGCGAAGGACGAACTGATCGCCCTCTTCGCGCAGGCGGAACGTCAGAAAGCGCATCTCTCGGCGGCCATGCTCGACCTGGATCGCTTTAAAGAAATCAACGATACCTACGGCCACGCCGCCGGGGACCGCGTGCTCATGGCCCTGGCACGGATCTTAAAGCGACGGCTGCGCAAGTCGGACGTGGTGGCGCGCTACGGCGGCGAAGAGTTTTTGATTCTCCTCCCGTTCACGACGGCCGGGGCGGCGGCCGCGGTCATGAACGAGGTCCGCAAGAACTTCGGCTCCCTGGAACACTCGGCCTCCCACGATCGTCGCTACCGCTGCACGTTCAGTTGCGGCATCGCCGATCGTTCGTTTGAAAAGGGCGGCGGGGATCCGGACGAGCTGGTGGACGCGGCGGACCGAGCACTCTACCGGGCGAAGCAGGACGGCCGGGACCGGGTCCGCATCTTCCGTGACAATTCGTAAGATCGAACTTACTGATTGTTAGCAGCCGGTTCTTTAGAATCGGCCGACTCGTTCGACTCCGGACGCCGTTCGAGGTTGGTCAGCACTTCGCTGTTGTAATTTTCGGGGAAGCCGCTTTCCGCAGCGGCGTTTAATCTGCCGGCGGCGCCCCGACGATAACAGACCTCGGGCAGGCTCGCCTCCGAATCTTCGTACTGCCATTCAAAGCAAACCTGCTCTTCACGAATTCGCCAGGTACCCGCGATCTGTACACAATCACAACCGGACACGTCGCAGCCGCCGAAGAGCCGGGCCTCAAAGCTACCGTCCTCATTCACCGCAATGCGCGAACGTTCGCCGTCGCAAAGATTCTCGCCCTGCCAGACACCGACGTATTGCGCATCCTTTTCCGGACGTACGCCGGGGCTCACCTCACGTTCCTGGCCCAGGTAACCACCGAAGACCCAGCCCTCCACGGCGCCGTGGCGCACACGGACCCAGGGCGCTTCGATGTTATCGATGGTCACGGGAGCGCTCTCTTCGAGGATCTCCACCCGGGTTCCCTGGGGCAACAGTCCGAGCCGCGTGGACTCGGTGTTCGGTTCCGAACGCATGCGGAGTCCGGACGACGCGCTTACGAAACGAAACTCCGCCTCGCCCGGCTGCGAAGTTTCGGAACCGCAAGCAAGCAGTAACATTACAAGAAGAGAACTTAGTATCTTAGACTTTGCCGTGAAAAACATAAGTTTGGTTCGATTCATTTTACGATTATTTGGGCGCCTCGCCGCCTTCGGCGTCGACCGGGCTGGAAAACCTCGGTCCCTCGGTCCTCGGAGTTCATCTC
The DNA here is from genome assembly GCA_965227295.1 of Leptonemataceae bacterium. GTDB lineage: Bacteria > Spirochaetota > Leptospiria > Leptospirales > Leptonemataceae > JANSYA01. Next base: position 5,314,849 of record OZ245742.1, read on the forward strand.
CTGCTTTCAAATCCGCACTTCAATCGCCGCAGCAGTGCGTTCCATGTCGAAGTCCCGGCGCGCGATGTCCTTCGCGTTGCGACCGAAACGTTTGCGCAGTTTCTCGGACTCCGCCAGTTGGCGCATACGTTCCGTGGTCTCTTCGACGTTGCCTGGCGCCACCACGAATCCGGAGACGCCGTGCCGGACAATCTCTTCGACGCCGCCCAATCTTCCGGAGATGACGGGAATGCCGAAGTGCGCCGCTTCCATGAAGACCATGCCCAACGACTCCACGTCGTCCTCGACCTCCCGGCCCGGCTGGATGAGTATATCGGCGCGTTGAAACAACGAGGCCAGCGCCGCGTCGTTCAGGAAGCCGGTCATGGAAACCATCTCCTGTAGTTCGTGAATGCGCACGAGTTCCTTCAAGTATGTGTACTCCGGTCCGGAACCGGTCAAGACGAAATGCAGGTGATGCCGCAGATCACGCAGTTCGCGCAGGGCCTGAATGGCCACATCGAAACCCTTGCGCGGCAAAAACGGCCCCAGGCCGAGCATCAGCACTCTATTTTTGACACGGGACTGCAATTTTTCCGGAAGCGGATTGCGGCGGCGCCCGGTCCAGCGCGGTTCGAATCCCGGCGGCAGCACCGTAATGCGTTCTTCGGGAATGCCGTAACCGCGCGCGTCGCGGGCCAGGTAACGTGAGATGGCGAAGATGTTGCGCGCCCCCATAACCAGCCGGCGCTCCAGGATGCGCGTGAAGCCGAGTTTGTTTTTCAGATTACCGCCGGTCAAAAAGACGGAGTACGGAATGCCGGCCAGGTACGCGCGCGTGGCGATGATGCGCGAGGTGCGATTGATGTCGCTCAGGAGAATGTGATCCGGACGGAATTGATCGAGGCGCTCGCGAAACAACGCCTCGATGCCCTCGCGGCGGCGGCGATTCCAGAAACCGTTCTGCACGCCGCTGGTGCGATAAACGGCATACGCTTCTTTTTGATCGAAGCTGCGAATGTCTGAATCGTTGCAGAAGTAGTGCCGCCGGTCGGCGGCCACCAGGACCTCCACGTCCTCCGGCTGCCACTGCCGAACGATGCCGGTGAAGAGCGCTTCCAGTCCGCCAGGTTCCGGCCGGAAAAAATCCGTCAGCAGCAGGACTCGTTTCATCGTCTCTCAACGGGAGAAAAAATTCGAAAGTGCGGAACAGGGCTCCAAAAAACGCGGAACGATTGAATCTTTAAATACCTTCCTTCGGGGTGAAACATGCAAACCCAACCAGAGTCCATGTACGATTCGGGCAAACACGGGGCAACCCGAAAATGCGAAGCCCGCAGAGCCTTCGCATTTACCGTGTTTCGTCACCGTTCTTCCTCTTGCTCTGCTGCTTCCTGCGCTGTGCGGCGCACGATGGTCCGGCACCGTTTCTGTTCGCCGCGCCGCCCGGCGGGCCGGTCCCCTATCTGGATTTCGCGTGGATAGAACTTACCGGTGCGGGCAGCTTTCCCGCCCTGCCCGCATCCATCGCGGGGGATTCGCTCCCGCCCGGGCTGTCGCGGCGACCGGCCGTCCTGCGCCTGGAAGATGGGCGTTTCTGTCTCTCCGCCGTGCCGATTTTTTACGCACGCGAGGAACAGGGTGCCGGCCTGCGTTTTCTCCACTGCGGTGAAGCCTGGCGCAACCCGGAGCTGCAATCCGTCCTCACCGTGCTTACGGAATCTCCGGACCCCGCGGCCACGGCCTACCCGACGTACGTCGGTCCGGGCGTGTCGATCTTTATTGCGCGCCCCGCCGAACTCCGGGCACGCATCGGCACTGTCCTTGCCTCGGTCGACGGGGCTCCGAGCGCGCAACTCCCCGGCTGGAAACTCGCCGGGCGGGATCTGCGTTACAGTTACTCCGGCTCCGGGGAGCCCGCGGCCCCGCCGGCCCTGCCCCGGCGATTTCCTCTGAGTTACTTTCATTTACTGTTAACGCAGGAGCATGCGTATCTCGCGTACGAATTCGAGTCTTCCGGCGATCGCCTGCTCGTAATCGCCCTGCACGATGCCGGCCTGAGCACAACGCTGCTCGCGGCCCTGCAACGCCTGCGCGGCGTGCAACACGATGTACTGCAGCGCGCCGGCCGCGACGGTGTTCATCCCGCGGAGGACTATGTCAGCGAGCTTTACTTTCGTGACCAGGGCCCGGCCGACGAGTACATTGAGTTCGCGGGCGACAACGAGAGCCGGCTCATAGAAATCCGCTTCGCCGCGGACGGCAAACCGTACGCAGGACGCTCGGAGATCTTCCTATTCCCGCACGCGGCTTATCTTCTAACTCACAAAGATCATAAGTTAAATCTCAAGCGAGAACTCACGTTTCCCAACGGCCGTTCTCTGCGCCTCGCGGATATGCAACCCGCCTCCGGACTTCGGGCATTCGTTCGCGAGGCCGGGATGGACCCGCAGCCGTTAGGGCCGGCCCTGCAGTGTTACGGCGGTGCCGGTCCGTGCGGATCGGCGGGACTCGCTCCGACCTTCGCGAGATCCGCCTCCGCGCAGACCGGAGGCGCCGGGGCATGCAGCACGGAAGATGTAAGCCTGTCCGAGCTGAACTTTAGCGGCGTCTTCGAGCCGCAGTCCGGGCGCATCCAGGCCGGCGGCCGATTCGTCGAAGTCGAACTGCGCTCCGATTGTCGCCCCGACTCGCTCGCGCTCATCGCCGGGAATGCCGTAGTGGAATTCGGGCGGCAGCCCGCCCGGCGCGTGCTGTTCACGGCCGACGGTGAGTACTTCGCCGATCTTCCCGGGCAGGCACGTCTGGTGTTGCATTCGAAGCTCCGACACCTCACCGCCGACGATACGATCCTGGTCCATGACTGGCGCAGCGGCCGGCAGCGAATCCTTCGTTACGGAGAAGACGTTGCTCATTGGACCGGTACCGCCCGGACAGACAGTGCACCGTTGCGCGCGGTGCATTCGCTGGAGTTCGCGGGGACCCCGGCGCCGGACTACACGGGCCCGCGCGCGATCGGACTACGCCCGGACCTGCTCGCCGACAACGCCATGACTCCAGGCCATGCCGGAGTTTCGGAAACGACGTCGGAAGATCTCCCGACCTTCGCCGAGATCCTGCCCCAGGGCGGGCGGAATGCAGACGGCGTTTCCCTGCCGGACGAAGAGTTCATTGAGTTCCGGAACGCGCTAACATCAGGCAAACACAATCTAACGATGCTTGAGCTGGAGGTCGTGCGCGAGCGGGACGGCGACCGGCGGCGCTACCGGTTCCCCGCCATGCCCGGCGTAGCGCGCTTCACAATCGCCGACGGCGAACCCGAGTGCTTCGCCGCCGGGCCCGGCCTCCGGCTCAACGATCTGCACCTGCCCAACGAGGCGGCCGTCTACCGGCTGCGCAACAACACGGGCACGCTGGTAGACGAACTGCGCATCGATGCATCGACCTATGCTCGACTCGACGGGGATCCGCGCACGAGCCTGAGCCGCTGCTTCGGCTGCGCAACCGACGGCGAACCGGTATGGCGGCCGACGGACGGCGAGGCCGCCCGCAGCGATCTTTGCGCCGGCCGCACCTACGCCAGCCCCGGCCGCCCGGAATCCTTCCGGCCCTTTCTGAGCACGGAAGCACTAACTTCCAGTACACGCAGGTTTACACTTCACAGCGACGTTGACCGGGAACTGCATTTCCTGGCCGGCAACGATTTGAATACGCCCGCGTTGCGTGCGCAGGCCCCGGACCGGATCTCGGTCCGGCTGTCTCCCGGACAGTCCTTCGAGTTCACGCCGTCTTTTACCGGAAATCGCTTCCGTGCGATCTATGCCGTAAGCGACAACGGCGATGCGATCCTCGCCTTCGGTGAGGCGCATCCGCCCGGCCGGCACGTGCTGGCAGTCCACGCCGTTTCTCCCACGCCCGGCCCCGGCGCTTATGAATGGTTCCGCGTTTGTTCGCCCGACGGCTTTGCCCTGGAACCTGGAACAAGCCTGCACATCCGTGACGGCGGCGGCTTCGAAGACGAGCTCATCTCGTACGCCGAACGTTTCCCGCAACGCAACCTGCCCCCGGCGTTCCGGCACTCAACGGAAACGGATCTTACGATCCCGCCCGGTCGCTGCGCGGTGATCGTGGATCCCGATGACGAACTCACCGATGCCGGCCGCATACCGCTACTGGCCGACGACGTCCGCCTCTGGACCGTCCGTTCGTCCTCTACGATCGGCAACGGCTTGAGTTCCGCGGAAAGCATCCTGCTGTTTCTTCGCCGGGGCACGCAGCACGAACACCTGGCAACCTACGGCCTTCCCGACGGCCCGGAGTCCTTCGGCCTCGGCAGCAGCGGCGGGTACTACGTGCGTCGCATCGACGTTATGCACGACAACGACCGGCCGGAGTCCTACGTCGTAGACCGACTCCCGGAGGTGGCCCCGTGAACCGTCGCATCGTACTAACTTCATATATACTAACATTAGCGACGGGGGCCATCTTCGCGCAGGAGATGGAGACCCCGCCCGGGAATGCTCCGATCGAGAAATCCGCGCGAAATCGCTGGCACTTTGAGTTGCAGGCCGGTGCGGGAGGCGCGCGCATTCGTTCGGCGGGCGAAGGACCGGAGGATTCCTCGCCCGCTTCGCTGACGGATCAGTTTCAATCCGCGGGGATTGTCATCGACAGTCGTTCCGAAGAGCCGGAAGATTCATCGCCGGACTCCGGCGTACGCGCGCTCTTTCGCCTGCGCGCGGGATTGCAGTTGAGCCTCGGCGAACATCGCTATGCGCGCCGTAGTTCCACTGACGGGCGCCGTGAAGACGAAGCCGTACAATCCTTTGCAGTGCTCCCGGGCAACGATCTATACGCGGGCGTGAGTTTCTGCAGTGCCCCGGAGAATGCCGCCCCGTTAGAGTCTACTGAAAATACATTAACGGATAACCTTGAATGCGCTTTTCTTCTGGGGCGCGCGGGCGGCGATCCGCTGTTCCATCGTTTAAGCGGCAGCCACGGTTCACTAACGGGTGTGCATCTCACCTTTGCCCTGCCCCTGACGGGACGCCTGGTGATCAGTCCGCTCCACCGGCCGGAACTCGCCGGCACCTACCTGGAAGCACGGGATGATCCGCGCGCGGACGCTTACGCCGGCCGCACGGCCATCCCCGGTATGTATTACGGCGCGAACCGTCGCGACGCGGACTTCTTTACGGTAGCGCGGAGCGCCGAAGCCTACGGGAGCCGCGCCGCCTTCACGGCCGGTCATTCCATTTTTCGCATCGGGTTCAGCTATGATCATCAGTTGCGCCGGGACTCCGCTCCCCGGGAGATCCCCGACGAACAGCGCCGGCTCGATCACATCGAATACACCGGCTTCGGGCTCGGCCTGAGCAACGATCACTTAGCTTCCACAAAAGATACATTAGTATACCACGCCTTCGTCCACCTGGAACGTTCGGCGGGTTCCTACCGTACGTTGCTCGCGGACGAAAACGCGGAACGCTCCACGCGCATAGAAGGACACGCCCTGTCCACCGGGGCCGGCCTGAGCTACGGCCGTCTGGCGTTCGGGTTGGCTTTTTTTCTACCGGAGCCGGGACGAACCACTGAAGGCTCGAATCCTGTCTCCGTCGAAGAGAGTGGTTACGTGGGCTTCGGTGATAGTTTGATCCATGCGCCCATACTCAGCGACACTCTGAACGCCCGGGCCTTTCCGTCGGCGTGCCCGTACGCCGCGGCGTGTCACGGTCTGCTCACGGAAACCAACGCGGACGGGGAAGGCTTTCGCAATCACGCGGCGATGTTTTCCGCGCATGTAACGTATCGCGGGGAGCGCGTGTTCGTACGCCCTTCGGTAACGGTGTTTTCCATGCTCGCGAAACGGCCCGCGACGGGCGGCGGCACTACGCCCTTTGCGAAACTGAAGAAGGATCCGCACGGCTTTGAGTTTCGCGAGTACGATCTGCGGCTCGGCTACGCCATTCCCGACGGCGCCCTGGAGTTGCTCTACGCGCGTCTGTATCGCCGCGGCGGCTCCGGCACCGGAGGCGTTGATCGCCGGGAACGGCTCAAGGGCGAGGCGTTGTTCCTGCGCTTTCGTTACTATCTTTAAGTTTCGGAAAAATTACTCTAATAACGGAGGCCTTTATGCATTCTCGGTACAGTATTCGATTATTCGTCCTGCTCACGCTCCTCTCGCGCTGCACAACCGGAGGCGAAGACCCGGCACCGGCCTGGCTGCTGCCCGGTCCGTTCCTGGAGCCGCCGGGAACAATGCGCACTTACTTTACGTATCCGCAGTCCGACGCCGGCATTCCGGATCGTTTTCGTGCACGCAACGCCGTGCTGGATCGCATCCACGGGGCGGCCGGACGCATCGATGCCTTCGTCTACGGCTTCAACGAGCCGGAGATGATCGCGGCTTTGCGCCGGGCCAGGGACCGCGGCATCGCACTGCGCATCATCGGTTCGCCGGACCAGGGCTACACCGAGGCCGAATCGGCGGGCCTGACGATCGAACGACGCGCGAAGTCGGGTCTCCAGCACGTAAAGCTGTTGCTCATCGACGATCGATTCTTAATTTCCGGTACGGGAAACTTTACGCGCAGTGGTTTCTTTCAGAATCACAACGTCTTCTTCGAACGCATCGTCGATCCGGCGACGGCCGCGCGGGTTCGTCGGAGTTTGCTCTTCGAAGATGAACCCTCCCTGCCGGCCGTCATCGATCTCGGCCCGGCGCCGTTTTCACCGGTTCGCGACCGCGCCTTCTTCGCGCCGCGCCACGGTCGGCTCATCCAACGCGAGATCGTCCGGGCCATCCTGGCGGCAAAGCACAGCGTTCGTTTTTTGATCTTCAGCTACACCGACCCGGTGATCTCGGCCGCCCTCTATGCTCAGGCCCGACGGGGAATTGCGATCGAGGGCGTCTTTGATGACGAGTTCAATCGCGGCGAATTGAAAGAGGACCATGCCGGTGCGCGGCTGAACGCGGGACTCGGCCTCGTCCCGGCCGTGTTCTATTTAGAAGGCAATCGCGCGGTCACGGCGGAGGCGATCGCTACGGACGAAGACGGGGAACCCGAGCAGTTCGCCTATCACGGCGGCCATCTGCATCACAAAACGCTGATCATCGACGACAAACGCGTTCTTACCGGTTCGTACAACTGGTCGCTCTCGGCGAGGGATCGGAACCTGGAAATCCTGTTTGATCTGCACGACCCCGCGGTGGCGCGCGGTTTCGTGGAGGAGTTCGAACGCATTCGCGGACGGGCCCGCATTCTGCCCCGCGCTCCCTTCGATCCCGAAGTGCGCGACCGCATGTTGATCGGCTCGGCCGCGCCCCTGCACTTCGAAGATTACGGCGGCGAAATCCTGGCCTGCGTCCATGCTAACATGACTTCTCTTGATCTTAGCATATTCTCCGGCCGCGGAGCGTATTTTCGCGGCTATCATTTACCCGGCGGCAACGCCTGCCGCGATCCGGGCCGGCCGGGACGCGCGTCCTTCGGCCCGCTGTCCGGAACCGGCTACGGCCTGCCGGCGTCCGCCGGAACCAGGATCTTTACGGGCGGCCCCCTGGAGGACGGAACCGCCGAAGCGCCGCGGCCGTGCGAGTTCGGCTGCGGAATACTGGAACTGCATCGCGCGCATCCGGAGGACGGCTGGTTCTGGCTGAAGGCTCCCGTCCCTTTACGTTCAGTGTACGTCTGGAATCGCGGCGGCTTTTCGGCGGAGCTTTCGCTGCAGCGAGTCAGCGGGGATTTTTATCGTTACCCGCCGCCGGAGCCGGGCGGTGGAGACAACCTGGTCTTCGCGCGGGATGAGTCTGGCGACTTCCGGCTCGGCTGCATAGTCTCCGGCGCCGGCCTGGACCGCGGTCTCCAGGACTTCCTCGACACCTTCGAGGTCGAAAGCGGGCACCGGCCGCCGTGCATCGCCGCGGAGTTATAGCTAACTTTCGATGAGTTATATCTTGTACTCGATCTTCATGAGCGAAAGATCGTCCGTAATTCGCCCGATCGTTTGCAGGCGACGGATGATTGCCTCAATGTCACCGTGGCATTCGGCAACGACCTCGAGGAAACGCTGTTCGTCGCTGTCGATCATGCGGCCGTGTTCGTCGCCGGCCCCGAGGGCCAGGTCGTCCCGGCCGTCGGAGCCGGCGACCAGGATGTCTCCCGGTTCGAGCTGCACCGGCTCAATGTGCAAATCCTCGAACGAAACACCGGGCAGGTCCAGGGCGTCGGGCGCCCCGATCTTACGCAGACTGAGCGGCAACTCCAGGAAACTCGCGTTGCCGTCGCGCAAGAGGACGGTGTTCGGATGTTCGGCGTTGATCGCGTAGACTTCCGCCGTAGAAATTCGAATCAACATCAGCACGAACGAGGCGAGCATACCGCCCTCGAACGGCAGGAACGTGCGGTGCAACTCCGCGTAGGCATCACGCAGCCATTCCACCGGTGAACCCGCGGCGTCTCCGGCCCGTGTGCGATTGACGATGGCCTGGTAGGCGACGCCCAGAACGATGGCACCGCCGGCCCCCTGCATGGACTTGCCCATGGCGTCCGCATTCAACAACGCGAGATATTCCTGACCGCTCCCGTCTCCCAGGCGCAACACATCCGCCATGCACAGGTCCCCGCCGATTTCCTGGTCCTTCCAGTCCTTAAATTCAAAGCGCTTCTTTTGTTCGACCCGGTGCGCCACGGTGATCCGCCCGACCTTGAGTTCGATCGTGGATCGCGGCCGGGCCAGGGGACGCATGAGCCGACCGATCAAAAAATAATCGCCGTCCTGCTGCTCCTTCAAGCGACGCACTTCTGCCAGACTCTCGCGCAATTCCCGGGTGCGACGCTCTACTTCGCCTTCGAGATTCTGGGCGTGGTCTTCGAGACGCGCCCGGGCGTCTTCCAGTTCCCGCGAGTACTCACGCAAACGTTGTTGCACTTGATCGTAGCGACGGGAAACGACCATCGCCATGCACAACAGCAAGCCGACGAAACCGTACGTGAGCATTTGTTTCGGCCAGGCGTAAAAACCGAGCACGCCCAACAGATCGTAGATCGCCACTGCGGTAAAGATGCCGATGCCGCCGGCGATCCAGCGCGCCTCGCGGTTGCCCTGGAGCGCCGCGCGCACGATCACCGCGAAGAGGGCGAGGGCCGAAAAGAGCAACGTATAAAAGAACAGGGTCAGCGACGCATAAAATCGCACGAGCCCGCTGACTTCGAGAAGCCAGAAGACCAGGGCCGTCACCACGGCAAAGCCCACGAAAAAACGAACAAAGCGCGAGGGAACGACCTGGTAAAAATACCAGGCGATCGTCGCGGGAAGAAAGTAGAGCGACGTGTACTCCAGAAAAAGCCAGGCACCCGGCGCAAACGCAACGACGTATTGCAGACGCAACGTACGATTCGAAATGAGATACAAGCCGGCCGCAAGACACAGGAACACAAACGCCAGATGAATGCGCTCCAATGAGCGACGACGCACGTAGAGAAATAATACGAACAGCGCCGTCACGAGTATCAACACGCCCGCCACGAATCGATCGACGTCCTGTTGTACAATCTCATGCAACAGCTCGTCGCGACAGCCCAGGCGCGGCGTGCCGGCGATGCCCGCGGTCGGCGCGCCCGAGTAAATGTGAAAGATCAATCGACCCGCACTCTTCGGCAGGGAAATGAGATGAAAGGGCCAGCCCGCGTAACCGGCGGCCCCGCGCTCCACGTCGCCGAAACGATAGACGACTTCACGGGAATCCTCGCGCTCGTGGTAGACGGTGAAGCTCTGATTTACGAAAGAAAGATACAGCGCGGGATCGCGACAGGACGTAACCGGCACCGGCACGCGCAGAAACAACTCACGGCCTTCCGGGATCGGCAACGGTCGCAGCCGATCTTCGCCGAAAGCCTCACTGAACGTACGCCACTCCGCATCCGGGGCGTGGCGAAAGGACCAGCCGTGATCGAAAGGCTTCGGCTCGAAGGCCACGTCACCGTACACCGGCGCGACGGAGATAAGTAACATGCTGAAGATGATGAAACGATCTCGAACGATCATGGAGCAGAACGAAGCAGGCGGCGACGTGCATCATACCGCAAGAAAAATCTTTTTCGCCGTCGGGGTGAAAATGTAAATAACGTTGAACATCGCCGAAACGGCCGCGTCGAAGCAAACATGAACCGAACGATCCTGCGCTTCGCAACCGCGACCGTTTTTTCGCTTACCGCGGTCGCCTGTTTTCCCGGCAGCGAAAAGCAAGCCCCCCTCAACGAAAGCCTGCGCCCCTGGAAGAACGATGCGGAGCGCGTGGAGCTCATGTTCGCCGTGGCGGCCTTCGCGGCCAGCGGCAGCCAGCCGCACGGCAGCCAGGCGCACGGCGACGAAGCCGGGGGCGCGACAAAAAGCAGCGATCCCACCCCGAACGCCTGCATCCAGCGTACGCTGGAAGAACTTCACAAACCGCAAGACGACGTCGGCGAGGCCGTAAAACAACTCGAGGAACCACGCAATACTCCCGCCGATGAAAAACGCGACGATCCGGCGCCTGTCAAACTCCGGCAGGACAGCTCCCCGGCTGTCGCTCGCGAACCCGATCCCCTCCACGACTGTCGCGATGCGTTGCGCTCGTGCGGCAACTGCCACATGCCGAAGCAAAACAACTGCAACTATACCGTGGAGTACAGCATCGACGGCAAGACCGTGAGGCGCGCTTCGGGACAATTCGACGTTGCACAAAACGGCACATTGACCGAACGCCCCGGCTTCTTCAAAGAAGAGGTATCCTCTAACGACGGCCCCATCGCTTCGAAAGACGTCGTGCGCACCGTGTGGCTGAACGGCGCGGATCCGGTCATTACCTGGTGGGACTTCAAACAACTGAACGGCCGCGGCTCCACGGCGAAACGCATGATGGCCATCGCCGCGCAGCACAACGTCGCGTGCTCTAACTGCCACGTAGGTCACGGAGACTTTCAGTTAACGCAAGAAGGCGAAACGTTCTTCGAAAGCGGCAAGGTCATCCACCGCGTGCCGCTGAAAGAAATGCTCGGCAAATGAACATCAACAATCGGCGAGGCCGCAGTCCTCGTCCGGACGTTCCACTTCGATGGTGGCGTGGTCGATGGAGTTTTCCCGGGCAATGGCGCGGACGGTGTTCTTGATCTCGCAGATCTCTTCGAAGACCGCGCCCTCGGAGACGACGACGTGCGTGGTCAACACGTTATACGAACCGTCGAGGGACCAGACGTGGGTATCGTGCAACGAAGCGACGCCTGCCGCCCCCGCGATGCGCCGTTCGATCTCCGGCACGGACACGGACTTCGGCACGCTCTGCAAGAAGACCTTCGTCGTTTCGTAGAGCATGCGCACGACGTTGTAGAGGATGAACAAATTGATGCCGATGGATAACAGCGGATCAAGCACCGGCAGATCAAAAAAGAGCATGACCGTGGCCGTAATCAACACCGCGATCCAGCCGAGCACGTCTTCCAGGAGATGCCAGCGGACCATGCGCTCGTTCAGCGAACCCGCACCGTGCAGACGCAGCACTGCGAGGCCGTTGAACAAAATACCGGCCAGGGCGAAACCGATCATACCCGGCACGTGGACCGCCTCGGGTTCGAAGAGTCGCGGAATCGCTTCGAAGAAAATGACCACCGCCCCGGCCACCAGGAAGAGCCCGTTGAACACGACGCCCAGCAACGAGAAGCGCCGGTAGCCGTAAGAGAACGTCTCGTCGCGTCCGCGCCGCGACACGCGCTGCATGATGATAGCGAGAAGTAACGCCATGCTGTCGCCGAAGTCATGGAGGGCGTCCGCCAGGATGGCGACGCTGTTCGTCCAGAAGCCGCCGATGACCTCGGCAATGGTGAACACGAGGTTCAGCACAAAGGCCACGGTCAGATTGCTGACGGAACCGTCGTCGCCGGACTGGCCGTTGTGGCGATGTCCGTGGGCGTGATGATGACCGTGGTCGTGCGCATGTGCGTGAGTGCCGCCCATATACGGTCAGTATCGCAATCCGACTGAATTGCTCAAGCAAGAACCACGGCGCCGGCACCGATGTGATTGACAGATCCGTCCCGACTTGCAGCATTCCGCATGCTCAAGAATTGCTGTTCTTTCTATTATAATCGATCGAAGCAGCGCCGGTTTCGGCCCGTCGGGTTCCTCATGCTGAGCCTGGCCGTCCTTCTTGCGTCGGCGGTGTCACTGTCCGCCCAGGACGATCTGGAAGTGGAAGGCGACGCAGCATCAGCAGAACCCGCCGTCGGTTCCGGCACGTTGTCCTACAGCGAGTTCCGGATCTTCTGGGAAAACGACGCCATCTACGGCGAGACGGATTTTTATTACACCAACGGTCTGCGTGCGGAACTCGCCACCGTCGAAGACGAACGGCTCATGCGGGAGGACTTCCTGTACGACCTCGCCATGCCCGCGTCGCTCCAGAGCTCCGGTACCCTGGCGGAGTCCGGCTGGGCCCTGGGCCAGGACATCTACACTCCGACGGACCTCACCGTCTCGGACATCAGCTATGGTGATCGTCCCTACGCCGGTTATCTTTACCTGGGCCGCTTCTATTCCGTGGCGAGCGATGACACCTACCACCGCTTCGAACTGGACCTGGGCGTCATCGGACCGGCCTCCGGAGCCGCCGAGGCACAAACATTCATTCATGAGCGGTTAACGAGTTCCGAGTATCCCCAGGGCTGGGGCTGGCAGATCCCGAACTATCCCACGGTGCAGTTCGAGTACGACTACAGCAATCGCCTCTTTCACACGCCCGTGGCGGACCTGGCGGGCAACTTCGGCCTGCGCGCGGGCAACGCGTTCACGGACGCGAGCTTCGGTGTCACCCTGCGCCTCGGTTATATCGGCGATGCGAACAAAGGCTACCTGCCCCTGGAAAGTACTCCCGGCCACATCGACGCGACGCAGGGCGGCGGCTTTGCCATGTATCTCTTCGCACGTCCCGAGGCCACGGTGGTCGGCTACAACGGCACGCTCCAGGGTCGGCCGGGCAGTGATCGCTACGTGGAGCGCGGCACGGACCCGCTCACGGATTACACGGCATACAGTGTCTTACAGAACAGCATCAACCCCGCGGCGGAGGACCTCACGTATCTCGGTTACTTCAGCCTCATCGAGGACCGGGACACGCTCACACCGCTCGGCCGTTTCTTGATCTTCAACGACACCGTGGGATCGAACGTGAGAAATCCCGGCATGCAGTTCCTGGTATACAACACGCTCTTCGACGGCGGACGGACCATCGATCCGAACGTCCGCGACCTGGTGGCCTCCAGTCTTTTGACCGGCGCCGAGAACTACGATCCGGTGAGCCTGTGGTTTATTTCGAAGACCCTCGGCCGCAAAAACGGCGAGCCCCTGGATCCGGTGGCAAAGTTCATCGCGTATCGCATCATGAACAACAACAGCGCCATGACCCTCGACGATCTGGTCAGCTACACCATCTATTCGACACTCTTTCAGAAGTCCCGCCCCGGCCAGACCTACACCGTGGAACCGCGACGCTTTTACGGAACGTTGCGCGTGGGCGCGGTCTTCCAGTACGGCGACTTTTCTCTGCTCACCGCCGTGGCCGTACGCAGCGCCGAATTCTTCCAGGGCGGCTTCCTCCCGGAAGAACAACGCTGGTTCACGTTGCAGTTGTCGACGCGGTTTTAATCAATTCGCGCGCCCCGGGCCTAAGTGCGATTGGAGTGAAGTTAAGATTTTTTTGGCGCGTCTGCCGGCAAGCTCCCGCCTGTCGGTAGCGCGGCAGTCGGTTCCCTTTCGGCGACCGCGCTTTCCAGGGCTCCGCCTTACGGCTACGGTTCGCGGTATCGAATCTTTTCGTTACGGCGTATGCCATCAGCGACAACGGCAGCGATCTTTTCAGCGAACGAAGAGTCGTACTCGGAGCCTGCACACCGAGGGGATGGCGCGCAGCGCCAGGGGCTGACTATAAAGTCCACGGGAAATACAACGTGCCATATTTTAACAGTTTTGCGGCGAAGCCGCTCTTCGCGCCAGGGATCGGAAGGGTTGCGCCGTCAGGCGCAAGTCCGGAGCGAAGCGGAGGACCGCAGGCGAAGCCGGAGCCCTGGAGAGCCCGGTCGCCGCGCAAGCGGCGAGGCGCCCAGAAGAGTATTTCAATTTTCCCATGTTTTTCAGTGAGAAATCAATGTGCTAACTTAAAGTAAAACAATATTTGTATGGGCGTTCCCCTCCGCGCTTCGCGCTCGGTGGGGAAGAGAAGGAATTCCGCCCCGACAAGCGGGGCGGAATTGGGCGCGCTTTTTTGGCCATGGATGGCCTTATGCCGCGAAGGACAGGATGTCCGAGAGCGGCCCGGGGCTCCGCGAACTCCGGGCTTCACCCTACGGACGCGCGGCTACGCCGCGCCCCCTCCCATCGCTCGCGCGAAGAGAGCTCTCCCGAACCACGAATACCCTGCCGATACATAAACATGGCCTCGTACCTTCGCATGACGCTGCTCGGTCTGGGCACGGTGTTGTTGCTGTCGACGACCGCCGCGGCGCGGTCGTGGCACGGAGATCGCACGCAAAGCCCGCCGGAAGATTTCCGCCTGGTCATCCTGGCCGCGGCCGATCGTGCCGGTCGCTTCGACGTGGACGACGAAGGCCGGGGCGGGCTCGCCGCGTTACACGCCTACGCCTCGGCCATGCGTAGCCGGCTGACGAACGGCCGGATCGGCGGCCTGGTGCTGATCCACGCCGGCAATCTCAGCGGGGCCCGGAACCCCACGGACCTCCGCAAGGCACTGCTGTATCCGGAACTGAATCTGTCGCGCTACCTGGAACTGGACGCGGTGGGACTCAGCGCCGCGGAGATCCAGGCCTTCCACGCGCTGAGCGAGGACCCCGGCATCCGGGGCGTGCCGGCCCTGAGTTTCAACTATCGCCCCGAGACGGCGAATCGCGAATCGTCGGCGCCGCTCCAGTACCGCATCGTCCGACGGAGTTCCTACACCACGCTCATCACCGCGCTGACGCCAGGGCCGGAGCCGGCCTTCGCCGCGAAACCCATCGACGGCCTGCACCTCGAACTCTCCCGCCACTCCGGCGCCGATCTCAGCATTCTCATGGCCCGGGACGATACGCCGCTGCTCAAGGACGACGCGTTCTGGGAGACCTTTTTCCCGACCACCCCGGACAGCCTGAATCCCTATCGCATCCCCGAGGACAATCGCTTCGCCACGCACTGGCTCATGATTACCCACGGCGCCCCGCGCAACTCCTTCGAACGTCTGACGGAAGGCCCCTACATCTGTCGCCTGGCGGATGATGCGGTCTGCGAGATTACCGTGGAATTCCGCCGGCGTAAGATTCGGGGCGTGCACGCACGCTTCGTCCGTCTCAACGATCCGCAAGACCCGGATACCTGGTTCGCCCCGGATCCCCTGCTCCGCCGCGTACTGAAAGGCCACCAGCCGCCGACGTACCCGGAAGAATCCGAAGAGAAACCGGAGCAACAGGACGAACCGCGCGACAGCCACGAGCGCCGGGACGATCCGCCGGTGCAGGGCGGGGAAACCCACACCATCTGAAAAATCCTTGTCACAATTTTCGAAGGCTTCGAAAACTCGACACCCATCATGCCCGCCCTGTTTCAGATCCTCTTCCTGCTCCTGTTTCCCCTGGCGGCGATCTTCCTCGCCGGCCGGGTGAAGGTGTTCTCCTGGATCGGCCCGGTCGTGTTGTGTTATGCGGGCGGCGTGCTGCTCGCGCTCACACCGGACGCCGTCTTCACCGCCGATGCGAAGCTCTCGGACACGATCGCGTCGGTCGTGGTGCCGCTGGGCATTCCGCTGCTGTTGTTCTCGACGGACTTCCCGGGTTGGTTCCGCTACGCCGGCGGGGCCGTGCTCTCGTTCGGCCTGGCCATCGTGAGCGTGCTCGTCTCTTCGACGGCGGCGTTCTATTTTCTCGGCGACACCGTCCCGGGCGCGGCGGACATCTCCGGTATGCTGGTCGGTGTCTACACCGGCGGCACGCCGAACATGGCGGCCATCGGCAAGGCCCTGGAGGTTCCGGAGAATACGTATCTGTTGATTCAGACGGCGGACGTGCTCATCGGCGGCGTGTATCTGCTGTTTCTGCTGTCGATCGCCCACCGGGTGGCCCTGCTGTTCCTGCGGCCCTTCACTGCACCGGCAGACGACGGCGACGCGGCCGACGTGCTGGACAGCGAAGACATGGCCGGCCTGGAATGGCGGGACATCCCGCCGATTCTTCTCGGCGCGGGGCTGTCCGTCCTGGTCGTGGTGCTGAGCGCCGCCGTGGCCGTGGGACTGGTGTTAGTGGCGGGTTATACCCTGGACGATCTGGGCGAGAGCATCCAGCCGCTCATTCCGCCGCTCTTTCTCGGGATTACGACGTTCGCCATTGCCGCGTCGTTCCTCCCCGCGGTGCGCTCGCTGCGTGGTTCGTACGAGAGCGGGGAGTATCTCATTCTTATTTTCTGCGTGGCCATGGGCAGCATGGTGCAACCCGGCTCGCTCTTCGACACCGGTGGAGACATCATCGTCTACTGTCTCTTTGTCATGGGCGGCAGCATCGTATTGCACTATTTCTTGGGATGGTTGTTCCGCGTGGATGCGGATACGTTGATCATCACCTCTACCGCGGCGCTCTATGGTCCGCCGTTCATTCCGCCGGTATGCGAGGCCATTCGCAATCGCCGGGTGCTTGTGTCCGGTTTAACGACCGGTCTGGTCGGATACGCCGTCGGCAATTACCTCGGCTACACGATAGCGCAGTTCCTGGCGGCATAAGACGTAATCCTGGCACGTTTCATATTACAGACCATGTTAGCGAATCGTGAATTCAGCCCGTTCCGCGTGTTTTTCAGTAGATCTCCTGCATGGGTTCAGTAATTTCTACGAAGAGTCAGCCAAAATAGCTTATGTCCACCACTCAAACCGTCAAGCTCACCGATCCGTACACAAAACTGCCGCGCGGCGGCTATCTCGTCGAAACCTCGGCCGGTTACATGCAGGTGGGCTCCCCGCCGGAAACCATTAAGGACACCATGAGCCTGCCGCGGGGTACGCCGCAGATCTTCATTCTCCCCCACGAATTCTTTCACGTGCGCAAGGGCATCACCGTCGCCGAGGTGGAGTTTCCTATTTACTACAACTTCTTCTTTCGGAAGAAGAAGACCTACATCGTCTGCACGCGTGAACAACGTACGCGTTTTCGCAAGGTCTTGCAGGAGTCCCTGTTCGGCCCCGAGACCGTGGACCTGCGCTCGGAGTACGTCGAGGGCGAGAAGGCCTTCGGTTATCCCGACATGGCCGCGGAGATCGATCACTTTCGCGGCGGTCGCACCATGGACGATCACGTCCAGTTCGTCATCTTCAACGAGGACAACAAGGTCTTCATCAACGACGTGGAGATCGAACGCAGCGAGTCCGAGTTTCACATTACCGATCGCAAGTGGGACATTCACACGCGCCTCCCCGCGGAAGTGGACTTCAACATCATCTACGAAATCGGCGGGCGATTGCCGGAGCCGTTCAAGCCCCCGCTGTTAGGCATCACGTGCCTGGGACCGTCCCACGGTTTCGATCCCGAAGAAAACACGAGCGGTTTCATTATGTGGGTGAACCACCAGGGCATCATGGTGGACCCGCCGGTGAACTCGACGGAGTGGTTGCGCCAATCGAACGTAAACCCGCGGCTCATTAACAGCATCATCCTCACGCACTGCCACGCCGACCACGACGCCGGCACCTTCCAGAAGATTCTCGAAGAGGGCAAGGTCACCATCTACACCACGGAGACGGTGATCCACTCCTTCATTCGCAAGTACCATTCGCTCACCGAAATTCCCACGAAGGAATTGTTTACGCTCTTCGACTTCGTGCCGGTGATCATCGGCCGGCCGTACTACATCAACGGCGCCGAGTTTCATTTCAGCTACGCCCTGCATTCCATTCCGTCGCTCAGTTTCGAGTTTGCGTTCGAGGATCAGTCGTTCATTTACTCGTCCGATCACCTCAACGATCCCGGGCGCTTCGAGGAACTCAAAGACCAGGGCGTGCTGCCGGAAACGCGCTACCGCGATCTGCTGGATTTCCCGTGGCACCATAAAATCATCTATCACGAGGCCGGCCCGCCGCCGCTGCACACGCGCATCGACTATCTCAACTCATTGCCCGAGGAAGTGCAGGAAAAGATCCACGTCTATCACATCGCGAAAAAGGACATGCCCGCCGAGACGAAGCTGCACATTTCGAAGTTCGGCATCGAGAACACGGTCATCCCGGAAGTGACGCCGCCCAAGATGGAAGAGGTCTACCGGTTGCTCGACGCGCTTTCCAATGTGGACATCTTCCGCGATCTGCCCATCTCCAAGGCGAAAGAGTTCATTGAGATCGTCGAAGAGGAACACTACGAACGCGGCGACAAAATCATCGAAAAAGACAGCCCCGGCGATAAGTTCTTCATTATTCTGTCCGGCAACGTAAAGGTCGTCGGCATGGAACAGGGCGAGGTCAGCGAAGAAGGCAAGTCCAAACGCTACGGCAACTACGAGTACTTCGGCGAGGCGTCGCTCATCAACAACACGCCGCGTTCCGCGGACGTCATTGCGGAAACCGACGTCACCGCGCTCACCATTGAAAAAGCGCGCTTCCTGAATTTCATTAAAGGCTCCGATCTCCAGAAAAACCTGGCAACGCTCAACGAGGTTCGCAAGACGGGCACCTGGGACGTGCTGACCGTATCGCGCTTCTTTCGGGATGCGACGTCGGCGCAAAAGACGCAGTTGGAATTGCTGATGGACATTCAGACGTTCGACGACGGAACGTCTCTCATCAAGGCGAACGAACGTTTCGAAGAGGCCTACATCATCAAGAACGGCATGGTGGAAGTCCTGCGCGACGGCAGCGTAGTGGAACATCTTTCTCGCGGCGATTTCGTCGGTGAAATTTACAAGTTACAGAAAGAAGAGCCGTCCGAGCTGGAGTTTCGCGCGTCCACGGAAGTCGAGGCCTACTGCATCAAACGCGCCGACCTGGTCGAGTACATCGCGAATAACCCGGGCGTGTACATGCGCTTGAACTACGTATACGGCAGTTAAGGCGTTTGTATTCGGCGTCTCATGCTGCGCATGGACGCGGGCCGATTCGTGCTTCGTGACCGGCCTGAGACTGTAAGGTAGATGGACTTGTGATTTTTTGGGCGCCTCGCCGCTGCGCGGCGACCGGGCTGCTACGGGCTCCGCTTCGCTGCGGTCTCGGCCTGCGGCCGAGACTGGCGCTGCGCGCCACCCTGCGCATCCCTGGCGCGAAGAGTCCTGAATTTCAACTCTTCGCGCCAGGGATTGGAAGGGTCGGCGGCGCAGCCGCGAGTCCGGAGCGCAGCGGAGGACCGAAGCGCGTAGCGCGGAGCCCTGGAAAGCCCGGTCGCCGCCGAAGGCGGCGAGGCGCCCAAAAACTTCCTAAATTCTATCCACTTACACTTAGATTCGGGCCGGTGACGAAATACGAATCATCTAAAACCGATCGGTCGCGTTCAACAAGGCCGTCCTGGTCCCCGGTTCCATGGCCGAATGACCCGCGTCGGGGATAATCTCCAGTTCCGCCTCGGGCCAGGCCTCGTGTAAGTCCCAGGCGTTCGCCAGCGCGCAAACGACGTCGTACCGACCGTGGACAATCACCGCGGGGATGTGCCGAATGCGATCGATGTTCCGCAACAGTTCGTCGTCGTGTTCGAAGAAGCCGCGGTTTGTAAAGTAATGGCACTCGATGCGCGCGAAGGCCTCGGCGAAACGTTCGCTGCCGAAACCCTGAGTAAACCCTTCGTCCGGGAAGAGCTTCGACGTAGCGCCCTCCCAGATGGACCAGGCCCGGGCCGCCTCGATACGTAACTTACGATCACCGGAAGTTAATCGTTTGTAGTAGGCGTTCACGAGATCCCCGCGCTCGTCCTCGGGAATGGGTGCCAGGTACTCGCGCCAGGCGTCGGGGAAGATGCGCGACGCCCCCTCCTGGTAAAACCAATCGATCTCGTGTTTGCGCAAAAGAAAGATGCCGCGCAAGATGAGGCCGCGCACGCGTTCGGGATGAGCCTCGGCGTAGGCCAGCGAGAGCGTGCTGCCCCAGGAGCCGCCGAAGACGGTCCAGGCCTCGATGTTCAAGTGGCGGCGAATCTTTTCGATGTCGGCGACGAGATCGTGGGTCGTGTTTTCGCGCAGTTCGGCGAAGGGCGTGGAGCGGCCGCAGCCGCGCTGGTCGAAGAGAATTACCCGCCATTTTTCAGGATCGAAAAAGCGGCGGTAGTTTCCGGAAACGCCGCCGCCGGGGCCGCCGTGAAGAAAGACGACGGGCTTACCTTCGGGATTGCCCACCTGCTCGACGTAGAGCGAGTGCAGCTCCGACACCGACAACCGGAACGTTTCGTAGGGTTCGATGGGCGGATAGAGTTCCCGCACGGGCGAGCCGCCGGGGCTGGTGCGTGTCGGATCGTTCAAGCCGTTAACTATCTCTTACTATGTATTAGCGTCCGTAAACTTATCGAGGAGGTCCTTCACGATTTCGTTCAGGTCGCCGCGGTTCGGGAGCGAACCCATCATGCCGTACATGGCCGCGCTGCGTTTGGGCAGACCGGTGCCGCCCATTTTCGAAAACAGCCGCGTCACCGCCGAGGCCGTGGACTCCGGCAACCAACCGAGCACGGTTCCCACGAAGGAACCCAGCGAGGTCTGGAAGCTGTTCAGGCTGAAACTCCGGGCCTTACGTACCGCGAGCGCGAGGTCCTCCACGAATTGATCCACGGACTGCGTGTGCGCCGCGTTCACTGTAAGATGTATGCTCGCCGGATACTGCTGCCGGTCCAGGTGCCAGCCGCGCACGCTCATCTCATCACCCACGGCGTAGATGTCCAGCACGTCTTCGGCGTCTTCGTTTCCGTCTTTCTTTGCCGCGGCGATGCAGAGCACCGACATCTCCGGTTCCCCCAGCAGGCGCAGCCCGTCGATCCGCTCAATGCCCTGGCGAAATTTCCCCACGGTGTCCATCACCGTACGGGTAATCTCCAGGTAACCGTCCTCGCCCAGATGATTCATGATCGCCCAGGCCGCGGCAATCGATCCACCGGGACGCGTGCCCATCACCGAGGGCGAGCCGTAGATGCCGCCCGGCCATTCGGTGTAGACGAAGTACATATGCCGGCGGAGCGCCTTGTTTCTATACAAAATACACGATGCGCCTTTCGCGGCGTAGCCGTACTTATGCAGGTCGACGCTCATGGACGTGACGCCGGGCACGGAGAAATCGAAATCGCGCACGGCATAACCCAGCCGGCGGACGAACGGCAACATCATCCCACCCACGCACGCATCCACGTGCATCAACAGGCCGCGGCGCTGCGCAATCTCCGCCAGCTCCGCAATGGGATCGATGACCCCCTGGGCATACTGCGGCGCCGAGCCGACGAGCATGATGGTGTTGTCCGTGATGGCCGCTTCCATGGCGGCCACGTCCGCGCGGTAATCGGGGCCGACCGCCACGTGCTTCACGCGCACGTCGAAGTAGTGGCCGGCCTTGTCGAACGCCGGATGCGCCGTCACCGGCACGACGATCTCGGGCTCGGTGATCTCCGGTCGCTCTTTGCGAAACTTCTGCCGCGCGGTTTTGACGGCCATGAGGATGGACTCGGTCCCGCCGGAGGTCATGTTGCCCGCGGTCTCGTCGTCGCCGCCGAGCAACGCCGCGGTCATGGCCACCACCTCGCTCTCGAATTTCTTGAGACTCGGGAAGGCGCCGGGGTTCAGGCCGTTCTCGGAGAAGAACATCGTGTAGGCCTCTTTGAGCAGGCTCAGAATTTCATCGCCGGCGTAAAAGACCAGGCTGAACGTGCGGCCGTCCTTCCAGCGCGTGTCCTGGTCCCGGGCAGTCTGCATGGTTCCGAGGACGTCCTCACGACTGCGTCCGTGTTGCGGCAGGGCGATCTTCTTCATTTGTAGGAACTCCTTCACATACCACGCGAGAGCGCGGAATGATCGTTCCGACGCTAACTCGAAAGGACGTGTGCGGGCAATGAAAAATTCCGAGACAAAGATATGACACCGAGGACCGAGGTACCGAGTTTTTAAGATGAGGACTTTCATAGCCCGAGCACGACCAGATACGGTCGCCTCCAAAATCCTGCCTCGATACCTCGGTCCTCGGCGCAAAAAAAATTGTACACTTTTGCTGCTGTATCCGGGTCCTTCGGATATACAGGAGTCTCATGTTGCGCCGTCGCAAATTCAAAGTCCAGCCCCGTTCCCTCCAGACCGCCGACGCCGTCGACCTCGTGCGAAGCGCGCGCTCCGGTTCGGCCGCGGCCTTTCAGTTGCTCGCCCATCGCGAACGACCGCGGGCCGTGCGTTTCGCCACGGCCATTCTGCGCGACCGGGACCTGGCCGAAGACGCCGTGCAGGAGGCCCTGCTCGACTGCCATCGCAAACTACGCCATCTCCACGAGGCAGCAGCCTTCCCGGCCTGGTTCCGACGCATTGTCTTCAAACACTGCGACCGCATCCGCCGGCGGCGGGACTTCGAAACCGTGCCGTTTTCTCCCGAGCAGCTCGACGTCGCCGCTCCGCAACGCAGTCGCGAACGCAACCGGGACATTCGCCGTCGCTACGAGCGGGCATTGGGAAGCAAGGATCTCAGCGCCGAAGAACGCCGCATCGCCCGCCTGCGCTTCGAGGAGGAGCGCCCGTATCGGGAAATCGCGAGGCGGCTTAACATCTCCGAGGATACTGTTAAGAACCGCGTGCGCGTATTGCGACGCAAGCTCCAGTACCTCATGACGCACAAACAGCCGCAAATGTTGCTTGCGGTGCCGCAGCGCCCTGCAAACGCTCCGGCACCGGTATTCACGCCCATGTGCGCGGCTGCGTGAGTCGCTGAATTCTCTCGAATAAAACGTACACGATTCACGGATCGGACGGGTCTTCTCTACACAAGGAGAACCCCATGCCCGAATCCATCGACACCGCCGAAACCATTGCCGCCCTGCATCCCATTCAACAGCGCATCGACGAACACAACATAGGCGAGCGCCGCATCTTTCTCTGGGGCCAGGTGGACGACAACTCCGCCCGCCATGTCATTGAACGTTTGCTCTTGCTCGATTCCGAAAGCAACGAGGACATCACACTCCTCGTTAACAGCCCCGGAGGTGCGAACACGGCCGGCTTCGCCATCCTCGACACCATGCGATCCTTACGTTCGGACACGGCCACCGTATGCCTGGGCCTCGCCGCCAGCTTCGGCGCGCTCATTCTTACGTGCGGCACTCCGGGCAAACGCAGTGCCTATCCGCACAGCCGCATCATGATCCACCAGCCATGGATCCCCGGCGAAATCCGCGCACCGGCCATGGACCTGCGCATCCACGCCCAGGAAATTCAGCGCCAGCGCCAGACCATCAATGCCATCATCGCAGATTGCACCGGTCGTAGCATCGAAGAAATCGAAGAGGACACCGACCGGGATAGCTGGTTCACCGCGGAGGAAGCCGTAGACTACGGTCTCATTGACGAAGTGCTGTGAATTAAGTCTAACATTGCGGCGGCCGACACTTATGACAGCCCGGAAAATCATACGTGTCCCTCCGCCGCATATACGAGATCGTCCAGAAGGCCGAATCCGAAGACACTGCCAGCCGTATCTTCGACGGCCTGCTGATAGCGCTCATCTTTCTGAACGTGCTTGCCATCATGGCCGAGTCGTTCGACGAGATGAGCGTCTATGCAGTCTACTTCCGCGTTTTCGAGATTGTTTCCGTTATCGTGTTTACCGTGGAATTCTGCGTCCGCCTGGCGACCGCCCGCTACTTCTACGAACACGAGGACGAACCGCCCGGTGCGGTCCGGTCGGCTCTACGCTGGTTTTTCTCCCCGCTGGCGCTCGTGGACCTCATCGCCATCCTGCCGTTTTACATTCCGCTCATCATCGGCTTCGATCTTCGCTTCGTCCGGATGATTCGCATCCTGCGATTGCTGCGCATCCTGAAGCTACAACGCTACTACACTTCGCTGGCGGTCATCGCCACCATCTTTCGCGAAAAGAAAGAAGACCTGGTCACCACGGTGTTTCTGAGCCTTATCCTGCTGGTCATCGCTTCGACGTTCATGTACTACATCGAAAACGACGCCCAGCCCGATGCCTTTCCAAACATCCTGGCAACGCTCTGGTGGGCCGTGGCCACGCTGACCACCGTGGGATACGGCGATGTCTATCCGGTGACAGCGGCAGGCAAATTCCTGGCGGGTTTCTTTGCACTGCTGGGGGTCGGTGTCATTGCCCTGCCGACGGGCATCCTGAGCGCGGCGTTCATCGACAAGCTGGCCGAACAACGCCGCCTCGCAGCCCTGGCGCAAGCGGAAGAAGACGAGCAATTCCAGCGCTGTCCGCATTGCGGCAAAGTCATCGATGATGCCTGAGCACCAGGCGCGCGCCTTCAGCCGCGCCCGCGGGTTTTTGTGCGACCGGGGCGCGCGGTCTTTTCAATGAACTCCACAATGGATCCGGCAATGTCCTTGCCCGTGGCGTTCTCGATACCCTCCAGGCCCGGCGAGGAGTTCACTTCCATAATCACCGGGCCGTGGCGCGAACGCAAGAGATCCACACCGGCCACGTTCAGGCCCATGGCCCGGGCGGCACGCACGGCGGTGGAGCGTTCTTCGGGGGTAATGCGAATCGCCTCCGAGGTCCCACCGCGGTGCAGATTCGAACGGAACTCGCCCTCTTTCGCCTTGCGCATCATCGAAGCAACGACCTTGTCCCCGATCACGAAACAGCGAATGTCCGAGCCGCCCGCTTCTTTAATGAACTCCTGCACAATGAAGTTGGCCTTCAGGCCGCGAAAGGCGTCGATGACCGACTCCGCCGCCTTGCGAGTTTCCGCCAGCACCACACCCACGCCCTGCGTCCCTTCCAGGAGCTTTACGACGAGAGGCGCCCCACCGACCATATCGATCAGCGCGTCCGTTTGTTGAGTCGACGCCGCAAATCCCGTCACCGGCAGGCCGATGCCCTTCTTCGAAAGCAACTGCAGGCTGCGCAGCTTATCCCGGGAACGCGTAATGGCGACGGATTCGTTCACCGAGTAAACGCCGGCCATCTCGAACTGTCGCACCACGGCGCAACCGTAGAAGGTAATCGAAGCGCCGATCCGCGGAACGATCGCATGCACGCCTTTGATGACCTGGTTTCGGTAATGCACCTCCGGATTATGCGCCGTGATGTTCATGTAACAGCGCAGAGGGTCGAGAATCATTACCTCATGGCCACGGGCCTCGGAGGCTTCCACCAGACGTTTGGTGGAATAGAGCTCCGGACCGCGCGAGAGAATTGCGATCTTAAGTTTTTCTGTCATAGTATTAAGCCTGGCCGCTTACGTGCTCGTTCCGGCCGATGATAAACGACGCCGACGGGTCGATCCAGAAACGACCGTGCATGGCCCGCCGCCCGATCAGCATGCGAAAGCCCATGAGGTCCCGGTCCGTCAGATTCAACTCCACCTGGAACTCGTGCAAGCCGAGCCGCAACTTCGTCGCGATGACCGGTCGTATTTCGCGCTCGCCGTTGGAACTGCGCACCGCGCGCCGGTCCAGCACCCGGGCCTCCGCCTGAATCGGCTCCCGCCGTGATCTGGAACCTACGGCGGCCTCAGCACTCGCGCCGCGATGATTCGGATCCGTCACGAAACGAACGAACTCAACCTCACCTTCTCCATCGACCCGGCGGTTAAAATATTCCAGGTCCACGGCATGCAACGAACAGTTATGAGCGCCGGAATCGACTTTTGCTTTCAGAGAGAAGATGCCGAGATCGGGAAGGCTCACCCACTCGCGCCATCCGAGCCGCGGGAGCTCCGCAGAGATTGGTCCTGCCTTCCGGTGCATGTTCTAAAAATCAGGGCAACGTGCGCGAGCGTTGGGCTACAATCGTTTTTCGCCGCCGCGGTTAGAAAAATCGAAAAAAGCGTTCCCATCAAGGCAAAAACGGCCGAACCTCCCCCATGGTCGTCGATTCGTCTCAGACGCGTTACCGCGATGCCATCCGTGAAATCTCCGATGCCGTCGTCCGTGCACAAAAACCCATTCGCATCATTGAGTCGCTCAAGTGGGACACTCGCATCGAAGAGCGTTGCCTGGCCGGACACCTCCGTGAACTGCCCGCGGTAGACGCCGCCTACTATAGAGAAAAGCGTCCCCTGGAGTTCTCCCCGGCCGCGAAGCTGGAAGAATTCGAAGCCATCAAAGAAAGTATCTTACGTTATCCAGGCAAAGACGACGACCTCGGCGCGATCCTTTATCGCAACTGCGAGAACTACCAGGACGCGGTGCGCATGCTCGACTGCCGCGGAACTCCGGAGTTCTTCACATTCGCAAAGCGCCTTTACGGGAGCCCGAAGGATCACTTCGAGGGAGATTCGACAACCATCCGCGATCTGGGCGAAACCATGGCGGAGATTCTCGGCGGCATTCGTGAGACGGACCTCGGCACTGTCGCCGTAAAAGACGTCCCCGCGGAAACCGTGGTGCAAATACTGGATGATCGTTTCCAGGAATTTTTCCGGCCGCCGCCCGGCGCTCCGTCGGACCCGTTTCGCGTGCGCGTCATTCTGGACGACGGCATCCTGGCCGACGCGGCGGCAGGTTCGGATTACGTTAAGATCAAACGCGGCGTACTGTTCTCGATAAAGGAGATCGATCTCCTGGAAAAACACGAGGGCTGGGTGCACGTGGGCACCACGTTGAACGGACGCGTGCAAAATTACGCGCGCTGGTTATCCAAGGGACCGCCGTGTGTTTCGGCGGTTCAGGAAGGCCTCGCCGTGCTCATGGAACTCATCACCTTCACCATCCACCCGCACCGCGCCCGCAAACTCAACGACCGCATCGTCGCCACGGACCTGGCCGAGAGCGGCGCCGATTTCCTGGAAGTCTGCGAGTTTTACCGGTCCCGCGGTTACGAAGAGATCGATTGTTATCGCAACGCGAGTCGCATTTTTCGCGGCGGCGTAATTACCGGCGGCGCGCCCTTTCCGAAAGACATCGGCTACTGCAAAGGCATGGTCATGATCTACAACTTCATGCGCACGGCCATTCGCCTGGGCCGACCGGCGATCATCCCGTTTCTCTTCGCGGGCAAGCTGATCCTGGACGATGTGCCGGTGTTGTATCGCAAACACAAAGAAGGCGTGATCGACGCGCCGCTCTTTCTGCCGCCGCAGTTTCGCGACCTGAGCGGTCTCGCCATGTGGATGGCCTTTTCGAATTTTTTCAATCGCGTAAACCTGGACGGCGTTCGCGAACACTATCGACGCATCATCGAGGCGTGCTGAAATAGAGCGCGCCGATCAGCGCGTCTTCGGCCTCGCTGTCACACGTTTGCGGCCTGTTTTATTGGCCACCTATCGTAGAGGACACGACGGGCAGGTCCTTCACGTTGCTGTCCTTGAAACAATTACCGCCGGTCACGACCGATCGCAACTCTTCGTTGGTCAAAGACTGATCGATCTTTACCTCGAACAGGAACATACCGCTCTTGCTGACGCTTTTGTTTCGAAAGTGCGCCGTCCCCACGTTCATGAGTCGTCCGGGTTCCGCCGTAACGGTGATCTTCGACGGGAATTCGAATTTGCCGGCGTCGTTATTGTACTTAAACTTCTGGAGCTCCACCGGTCCCGCCGGAACGTTCAAAAAATAGACCCACGTAACGGGTTTATCTCCCGGTCGGCCGACACAACGAAATGCCGGAGAGAACTCTCCGACGGACGTCTCGACAAAGAACCAGGGTTCCCGCAGAGAACGAGTGGAACCGTCGGAGTTCAGTACTTCGTGACGGAAGCCCAGTGCCAGGACGGACTCTTCCGCCGAAACCGAATCGTTCTGTCCCAGGCCGAGCGAAAAGCAACCGGAAAGCCCCAGGCAGAGAACAACTACTAAAAAAACATTACGAACAAACATCCCGAAATCCTGCCGGGGAAGCCCTGCCGTGTCAACCGCATATTTGCACGACGTCCCATAATGCCCCGAGCAAGGCGTCCGGCTTCGTTACGAAGAACGCGTCCGGCGTCGCTCCACGCACGCGCGCCCGCAACCCCTCATCTTCCGTAACAAACACTGCCGTAACGTTAGTGGATCCCGCGCGTTCCACCGCCGCCGCAACCAACGGCACATCCGAGCCGGTGTCGCCGCAGACCAGCACCCGCCCGCCGGCGTTCAACTTCACACGAAGCTCATCCAGCACAAAGCGCAGTCCGTCGCCCTTATCGAACTCGCGGGCGGGCGAGGCCTCGCCGCCCCCGGAAGCGTCACGCGGCAGCGTGAGATGCACTTCGATGTCCAGGCCCGTATCCTCGATGCGCAAGGTCCCCGGATCCACGGCGTCCACCAGTTCGCGGACCAGTTCCAGGAATGCCTCCGACTCGTCCGCGTCCACGTTGCGTGCACTGTCCTGGCGCGCCACCGTGAGCTGACCGACCTTTTCCTGAAAACCGGAACCGATCAGCGCAAACTTCCGGTAAGCTTCTGCTTGTAGGATGTTTGCAATACGCGCGGCCAGTTCGTCCAGGGACCGCTGTTGTTGCGGCGCCACGGGGGTGGAGCCGCGACCCGAGGGAGCGACGTATTCCCGGCCCTTCGAACCGGCGAAGACGATGGCATGATCGTCCGGCAGCGTCGACAGATCCCTCAGCCCCGCCGACGCCCCGGTTCCACCCAGGGGCGCCGATGTGAGAATCAAGGCGAGGCCCGGCAGCGCACGCGCGAAACGATCCACGACGGCGGAGTTGTATGCGCTCTGGATCGACGACAGATACCGGCCGCAGTAATTGTTGATGGTACCGTCGCGATCCGTAATCCAGTGTGCGATCCTCCCGCCGCGCAAGCGTTCCGCGAGACGGCGTGTCCCGTCCCGGTCCTCCGCGCTCAGATCGAGGACATCCGGGAGCTCCACGCGGTCGAACCAGGCCAGGTCTTTGCTTAACTCCTGAATTTCGTAACTTACGTCAAAGAGATATTTGTGACCGTCCGGGGCCTCCAGCCGCGCCTGCCAGGGCGGGCCCTTACCGGCGGAGCCCCCGATAGCGGGCAGGAGTTTACGTAGTTCCGCGGCCGTGTCCGCGGCGCTCCGCCGCGCGTTCGCGAAGTCCCGGCGCAAATCCCGGGAGCGCATCATGCTCGCATCGAAGTCCGCCAGGCCGAACATACAATCCGTTACAACCAGCTCCGGTGTCTCAGCCAGAGCAGCATGCCCAGCCCCACCGCCCCCATTCCGCCCAGAAACACCGGGTAGGCGTAAGTCCAGGCGAGTTCAGGCATGTGCCGGAAGTTCATGCCGTAGATGCCGACGGCGAACGTAAGCGGAATGAAGACCGATGACATGACCGTGAGGAACTTGATGATCTCGTTCAGGCGCAGGTTCTCCCGGGCGAAGTGCAGTTCGTAGAGGCCGGTAAGCTCATCGCGAAAGTGTTCGATGGTCTCCGTAATCTCCACGGAATGATCTTCGATGTTGCGCAGATAAATGACGTTGCGTCCGTCGAGAAAATCACTCAATTCCGGCGGAGGATCGCGAAACACGCCGATCAGCGTGCGCGTCATCTCACGCATGGGCCGCACGACCTTCCGCAACAACGCGATGCGTCGCTTCGCCTGGTGCAAAGCCGCCACGTTCAAAGCCCCGGCCTGCGCCGCCGCGGCCTCGATGTGATCTTCCAGAGCCTCCAGTTCCTTCTCGATGTTTTCCAGGCTGTCGAAGTAGCGATCGGTCAGATAATCCAGCAGCGCGCATACGAGATAGTCGGCGCCCTTCGTACGAATGCGCCCGTCCGCGTTGCGGATGCGATGAAAGATCGGCAGACATCCGGAGATCGGATCTTCGTCTTCATGGAAACTCAACACGAAGTTGCGCCCCAGGATCAAAGCCGCCTGACGTTCACTGCCTGGTTCGCCGGAGACAGGGGCGGCGACGAATACCGCCAGGTAATTGTCGAAGACTTCCACTTTAGGACGCGAGTACGACGTTAAGATGTCTTCGAGCGTCAGCGCGTGTATGCCGAAAACATCACCGAGCTTTTGCAACTGCTCTCCGTGCCTGGCTCCGCACACCTCGACCCAACGCACTCCGGCGCCGCCGTCCGCGAAGGGGCGCGCAGGATCGAAGCCCGGTTGAAAGAACATCGTAGCATCCTCTTCCACGCAACGCTCCGCGTTGTACACAACCGAACGCAACGAAAACGAACCGGCATCTTCATGGGCCACCAGCGATCCCGGATG
This sequence comes from Leptonemataceae bacterium, assembly GCA_965227295.1. Classification (GTDB taxonomy): domain Bacteria; phylum Spirochaetota; class Leptospiria; order Leptospirales; family Leptonemataceae; genus JANSYA01. The sequence goes on from OZ245742.1 coordinate 5,345,134, forward strand.
CAATCCGGCACGTTTTCCGCGAGCGTGCAGTAGTTTGCGTTTCATGCGGGACCCTCCCGGTGCAGATCGTAAAAACGCGTGGTCGGGTACGCGAAGTCGATGTCGGAATGTTTCGCGAATTCTTCCAGGACCAGTTCCCAGATCTCTTCTTCCCGCACACGTCGGCGCCTGGGCTCGCACAAGAAACGCATGGTCAATAGCACGCCGGAATCTTCCACGGTGGTGTATACGATGGGCGTGAGCTTATTGTAAAAGATTAAGTACTTCTGCGAAGCTTCGCGGATTTTCGTCTGGGCGCTTTCGGACAACTGCACCGCCGTATCGGTAACGACGCGCGTGAGGATCTGCTTCGCTTTTTTCCAGTCACTCTCGAACGTTACCAGCACGGGCACCTCACACCAGATGTACGCGAAGCCGCTGAAAAAGTTCGACAGCGGCGCGGTAAACACGAGGCCGTTCGGTACGTGAATGACCCGGCCGGTGCTCTGATCGGCGCGGACCCAGTTGCCGATTTCCAGCAACGTAAATTGAAAGATGCGTTGGTCGATGACGTCGCCGGCATACTCCCCGATCTCGATGCGATCCCCGATGGCGAACGGCCGGCGCCAGAGGATGAACAACCAGCCGGCCAGGTTCTTGATCACGTCGCTGAGCGCAATGGCCAGACCCGCCGAGAGCAAGCCGAGGTAGGTCACAAGCGACTGAAAGCCGTGGAACCAGATGCGTCCGATCACCACCACCGCAAGGGTGAAAACCAAATAGCCCGACAGTCGACTCCATTGATAACGCAAAGTCAGGTTGTCGGTGCGCCGCCCGATTACGCGCAGACTGAGGCGCCGGACGGCCCAGAAAACGATCAACAGCACCAGCGTCTGAATGGCGCGGCTTTGCGTTTCCGGATCCAGGCCCAGAAAACGATCGATCCAGGTGGAGACAATTTCGTAGAGTTCGTTCATCTAATGTTAGTGAAACGACTCAGTGTTCTCGCACCACGCGCTCCATCCACTCCCGCGCCTGGGTTTCGTTGGCCAGCATGCGCACGTAAGGTCGACGCATGGCGGCGCCGAAAACCACGCGGATATCGTCCGTGTGCGGATGAGGATGCAGTGGATCCACGAAGAATATGACCACGGAGCAGCGGTGATAGAGGATCTCGGTGGCGATCTCGATATCGCCGCCCTTCGGCCCGGAGTTGTACGGCTGCACCCGCTCCTTTAACATGGTCGTGGCGCCGAGGATTTCCCGGCCCGTGGTACCCGTGGTGAGAATACGACCGAAGCGGGCCAGTTCAAACTCAAAGTCGACACAGAACTCCACCATGCGCGGCTTCATGCTGTCATGGGCGATCAACGCCACGGTGAGCGCGCCGAAATCGTCGTAGTCGACTTTTTGATACTCGGCCGGGAACACAAAGACGTTACCCGCGTGTTCGAGATGTCGGTCGGCCCGCACCTCGCGATTGTCGTTGAAACGAAAGAGCGGCGGCACCGGCTGCAACCGGCGACGCACATCGCGGTCGGCCTCCCGGGCGAACCACTCTTCCACCGAACCGTAGTTCATGAGCCGCTTCGCCCGCCACACATCGGACAGGCGCATCAACGCGAGCAAGTCCGGATTCAACCAGTGATTGGTCATGGGATTCAAAAAGGTCCAGAGGATGGAGCAACGCTTGCGCACCACGAAGTACGAGAGCAGGATGACGCCGCCGTCCCGGTTGCGCGGCAACACCGTGGAACGCTCGATCAGGAAGTCGCGCACTTCATTGTCGAGGCGCAGGTGTTCGCCGGCCTCTTCCAGATCGCCGTATTCGCCGTACTCTTTGCCGAGGACGCAACGATCAAAGGTCCCGCGCGTAAACAGAAAATGAAAGCGACCTAAGAGATCGCGATCCCGGCGATACATCTCGGAAAAGATCGTGACCAGTTCGAGGTTTTTGCGCAGGGAATCGTGGCTCGCCAGCACTCCGATGTACGTGCGATCATCTTTGCTATTTGAATGAGTCGAACTCACGGGCCTCCGGCGGCGACAGAAATGAGCCAGGCAACATAGAGCACGTATCCGCCGAGAAACAACGCGCCCTCCAGGCGGCTCACCCGACTGCCGGTGAAGAAAACCGGCACGCACAGCACGGCGGCCCCCAGGGCCACGGGAAAGTCCAGATGAATCGCCTGATCGGCCACCGGCACCGGGACAATCATCGCGGCACCGCCCAGAACGAACAAGAGATTAAAGAGATTGCTGCCGATCACATTGCCTACGGCGATGTCACGCTCCCCCCGCGCCGCGGCCACCAACGACGCGGCCAGCTCAGGGAGCGACGTTCCCACCGCGACGATGGTGAGGCCGATCATAAGCTCACTGACTCCAAAGCCGCGGGCGAACCGCACCGCCCCGTCCACGAGCAGGTCCGCCCCAAAGACCAGGACACCGAGACCGGCGACAACAAACAGAATCTGCACGATGATGCCAACGATACTCGCGGGCTTCGCGTCACCGTCTGCGGGACCGTAGGCCTCCGCGAATTCCGCCTGTATCGCCGCCGACTCACGCCGGCTCTGCCGCACGGCGAACACCGTATACGCGACGGCGCCGCAAACAAAGATCAATCCTTCCACACGACCGATACTGCCCTGCCACGCGAAGAGGTACGCAAGGCCCGTAACGAAAATCAACAGCGGCACCTCGATGCGCAGCAAACGCATTTGTACCGCGAGCGGAGTGACGCACGCCGACACCCCCAGAATCAACAACACGTTGGCAATATTACTGCCGAGTACGTTGCCCACCGCGATATCCGCCTGACCGCCGAGGGCCGACTGCAGACTCACGGCCAGCTCCGGCGCACTCGTTCCGAAAGCCACGACGGTGAGACCGACGACGAGCGGTGATACCCCGGCCCCGACGGCGAGGGCCGACGCTCCCCGCACCAGAAGTTCCGCGCCGACCACAAGCAACACCAGGCCGGCGACAATGCTGAACAATATCCAGAAGTCCATTCCGTCGCGCTATGTATGCCCGGCGGCCCGGTCAATCCAAATCGAGAAACGTCGTAAAAATCTAAACAACATTGAAAGATCATCGGTTGTGCTCGACGCTGGCCGCATGAGCCATCCGGATCAAGCTAATCCGTACAGCCCCACCGAACACGGTGGTCCGGAAACGCCTCACAGTCCGGCGGACGATCTGCTGCAGGCAATTCGCGAGCGCGAGTACAGCGTCGACAACATCATCCGCGTGGCGGCGCGGCTCTATCGGCTGAACTTCGCGGACTTTGCCGGCGCCGCCGCCGTCCATCTGGCGGCCACGGCGGCCTTCGCCTTCGTTTATTTGCGCACAATCGTTCTCATGATCGAGGGTTTGCTCGATTCCTTGCAGGACGAGGCCGCCGGTACCGAAGCATTCTTCAATACGTTCCTCATGGACTTCTATTCGATGATTGTCGCCCTGGGCGGCCTGGCCATCCTGTCGACGCTTACGCAGTTCGTGGTCTATCTCTACACGGTCATCCGGGCCGGCGAGCGCCTGGACGGCATCGAACGTCCTCCGCTGGCCACCGTCGGCACGATGGCAACGCGTTTTGTTCCGTTCGCCTTCGTGATCTTTCTAACCTGGCTCGCGCTGATTTTACTGTTCGCCATTCCTCTGGCATTGATGGCCCTGGAGCACTACCTGCCCGGCGTGTTTTTGCTGCTGGCGTTTTTCGTGTTGCTCCCGTACTTCATGGTCCACTTCGCGATGATCGCCCCGGTGGTCGGCATTGAAAGATCCTTCGGCCGTTCCCTCGTGCGTTGTTTCCAGCTCCTGCGCGGCCGATTCTGGAAATCCTTCGGCGTGTTCATGGTCATCCTGGCCCTGGCCTACGTCGGCTCCATGGTCACAACCTATCCCATCTTCCTCTCGCTGCCCGGGGAGATGGTCGATCGCCTGGAAGCAAACCCGGACCTCGATCCAACGACCTTCTTTCAGGAATTCTTTCACGGACCTACTTTCTATCTCATGCAGATTCCCGGACTGATCCTGGGAGTCGCCGCTTTCTCGTACACCGCGGTCGTAACAGCTGTGATGTACGTAAACTACTCCCGCCCGGAGCCGGCCGCAACGGATCGCAAGAGTTAACTGCCCCGAAGTTTGCGACAGGAACGCAGCGTAAAAAATTGTACTTGTACTCCCCGGCCCTGGTGTTAGTTTGCCGTTACCGTGGAATATCCGGAGATGCCTCCGATCGTCTGGAAGAACGATCGTTACCTGATCGGCCTGACCGGCGGCATTGGTTCCGGGAAGTCCGCCGCGGGACGTGCCTTTGCCGACGCGGGCGCCGTCGTCGTGGATGCGGATCTGGTGGCCCGGGACGCGTTGCACTCCGCGGAGTTGCGACCGAAGTTGATCGATGCGTTCGGCGAAGGCATCCTCGGCGCGGACGGCGAGATCGAACGGCCGAAGCTCGCGAGCCTGGTCTTCGGCGACGAGGATCGTCGCCGCGCGTTGAACGCGCTGATCCATCCGCACGTGCGGACGGAGTTTCGGCGCCGGGTGGAAGCGCTACGAAGCGGCGATGTGCTCGTCTATGACGTGCCGCTCCTGTTCGAAACCGGCGCCGAGCAGGACTTCGATCTTACGATCGTCGTGAGCGCGAACCGGAAGCTGCGCTACGAACGCGTGCGCGAACGCAACGGTTGGTCCCGGAAAGAATTCGAAGGACGCGAGCAGAGCCAGATGCCCCTTGCGGAAAAAGAAAAACGCGCCGATCTAATCATTAGCAACGAAGGTTCACCGGAAGACCTTCAAAACATCGTAACGGAAATTTTTGAACACATTCGGGCCGCCGGCCCGCAATCTTCGCAGCAGCAGGTCTCGTCGTGAAACAAAGAGTCTTTTATGTCCTTCATCTGGATCGCGGGCGCATCTGGGTCCTCGCCACCCTGTTCGTGAGCACGTTGCTGTTCGCCTTCGCCACGGGTTTCCGTGTGGGGGCCGCCCGCAGTCCGGAAAGCACGGCCGTCCCCCAGGCCACCCTGGACCTGGGCGAGGACACAAGCCTGCGCGCGCTGGGAACAGAGGAAGAGCCGGGTGCGGACGGCACTCTGATGGATGATGAAAGCGATCTGACGGCCCACAACGACGGGGAGATCGACGATCCGGCCCCGGCCGGGTCCGTCGCCGAAGAAGAAGTCGCATCCCGCAAGGACAGCGAATCGAAGCCGGGCGAACGCCGGGCCGAGGAACAACGCCGCCTGGCCGCCCTGCGCGCCGCCGCCGAGGAGGCGGAACGCAAGTCCCGCCAGGAACGTCAGACGGCCTCCAACGAGAAGAAGCCGGCCACGAATCCGCGCTCGGCCCTGCTGGATTCCAGCGGCAGCGTGAAAATGGCCAACGTCTCCAAAAGCCCGCGGACCTCCGAAACGGAATCCGCCCGGGACCGGGAACCCGGGAATACGCAGCGGGCCGAGGCCTCAAAAGAACGTCAGCGCAAGACCCACAGTCTGCAACTCGCGGCCTTCCGCTCGAAAAGCGCCGCCGATCGCATGATCGAAACCCTGAAAAAACAGGGCTTTCATCCATATATAGTCAAAAGCAAGAACATTTACCTGGTGCGGATTGGACGCAGCGACTCGGCGAAGGAACTCTGGGCCGTCGAGTCCAAACTCCGCGACAAAAAATATTCGCCCATGCGAGTTTCTCATTAATTTGCACCGTCGAATATAGAAACGCCGCTGCACGAAATAGGCGGATTTTAACTTGTCAGCAAACGCCTGACCGTGGCGAGGTTATTCCGTGACTCCGGAGGAGCAGAACGCCAAATCTCGCGTGGTCAGTACGACGATCGATCGTCTGGAGAAGACGTACGCCGATTTCATCGAGCAACCCGGCTACAGTGGGATTCCCAATTTCTTCCGCGAACACCTCTATTCGCCGCCGAATAAGGAAGCCCGGGACGCCGCCCTCGACCAACTCTACCAGAAGCTGAAGTCCGTCACCGGCAAGGAGATGACGGAGAACATCCATCAGCTCATCCTCCTGAACAAACTCACCGACGAACTCGACCTGGATACCGCGCGCATCCTTTTAAACGGCAAGTGGAAGGGACGTTCCGCCGCGGACCTGGAAAACGCGGAGCTTACGATCGAGGAACTCAACGAGGCCGTGGCCGAGGCCGGGCGCTTCGAAGAGCGCGAACAGCAGATCATCATGGTCGGCGAATCGCTGCGTTTCTTTTTCACGCTCTCGAAGCTGCCGCTCATCCGTCTGGTGCTGGCACCGATCAAGGTGGCCGCGTCCATGGTGGGCGCCATGGATCTGGTGAGTACCATGGAAGCCGGCTACGAACTCTCCCGGGGCATCAAAGACATGAAGCCGTTTACCGACGCCTTCAATGAACGGGAAAAAGAGTTGTTGCATTCCCTCCGCTCCCTGGCAAAAAACTGACATCATCCGATGTCCGAAAACACCGCACGTAAAAAATCATCCGGCAAACGCACCGCGAAAGACAAACAGGTGCAGCTGTCGAAGAGCAATCACGAGCTTTTCTTCAACCGTGAGCTTTCCTGGCTGGAGTTCAACCGCCGCGTCCTCGAGGAGTCCGCGCGCCGGGACAACCCGCTCATGGAACGCATGAAGTTCCTTGCGATCTTCGAATCGAACATCGTCGAATTCTTCATGATCCGCGTCGCCGGGCTCAAGCAGGTCGTCGCCTCGTCCGTGACCGAAATCCAGTTGGACGGTCGCACGCCGCGTCAGGCCCTGGAAGAAATATCCCGCATCACCCACGGCATGGAGCAAACCGCGGCGCGCTACCAGCGCGAGGTTGCGAACAGTCTGGTCGGCCAGGGCGTGGAGCTGCTGTCCCGCTTCGAGGAACTGCACGCCCACGAAAAAAAATACGCCCGGGAGTACTTCGACAAGGACCTCTTTCGTGTACTTACTCCCCTGGCCATCGATCCGGCGCACCCCTTTCCGCACATCGCCAACAACCGCCTGAACCTGGCCGTGACGCTCCGCCGCAAACAGGGCAAAGATAAGTTCATTGAAAGTTACGCCGTCATCGAGGTCCCCCACGTACTGCCGCGTTTCGTGGAGTTGCCGCCGAAGCCCCGCTCCCGGGCAAAGGGGCGGCGCTTCATTCCATTGGAAGAAATCATCAAAATGCATGCGAACGAGCTGTTCCAGGGCACCACGGTAAAGTCCTTCCACGGTTTCTCGATCTTGCGCAACAGCGACCTGTCCATCGACGAGGTGGCTTCGGACAACCTCTTAAGTACCATCGAGGATGAGTTAAAGAACCGCCGCTGGGGCGAGGCGGTCCGCCTCACCTATCGCACGGGCATGCCGGCGAACATCCTGGAGTTTCTTCAGGAAAAGCTGGACCTCGAGGATTTCGAACTCTACGAGCGGCCCACCATGCTGCACTTCGAAGATCTCATGCAGCTCTACGGCAAGCTGGAAGATCAGGACAACCTCTACGATCGCCCGTTCATTCCGCACAACGCGGTGGAGATGGATCATCCGCGGCGCATCTTTCGCATTTTGCGCCGGCGCGATCTTTTGCTGCATCATCCCTACGAATCTTTCCAGACCGTCACCGACTTTCTGGCCTGGGCCGCCCGGGATCCGAAGACCCTGGCCATCAAACAAACCCTGTATCGTACCGGTCGCGATTCACCCATCGTGGAGTCGCTCATCGAGGCCGCGGAGAACGGCAAACAGGTAACGGCCCTGGTGGAACTCAAGGCCCGCTTCGATGAAGAGCGCAACATTACCTGGGCGCGGGAAATGGAAAAACACGGCATCCACGTGGTCTACGGCCTGGTGGGTCTTAAGATTCACGCGAAGATGTTACAGGTCATTCGCCGCGAAGAAGAAGGCGTGCGCGCCTATTGTCATCTTGGGACGGGCAACTACAATCCCGGCACGGCGCGACTCTACACGGACCTCGCGCTGTTCACCGCGGACCCGCAGATCAACAACGACGTCACGAATCTTTTTCACAGCCTCACCGGCTACGCCACGCTGCCGCGTTTCAACAAGATCGCGGCGGCGCCGATCACGTTGCGCGAAACCCTGGTGCGTCTCGTGAACAAAGAGATCAGCAACGCCGACGCCGGAAAACCGGCCCGCATTCGTTTGAAGATGAACTCCCTGGTGGACCCGGACATGATCCTCGCGTTATACAAGGCGTCCCGGGCCGGAGTGAAAATCGAGCTGAACGTGCGCGGCATCTGTTGCCTGCGTCCCGGCGTGCCCGGCGTGAGCGAGAACATCGTGGTGGACAGCGTGGTGGGTCGCTTCCTGGAACATACGCGCATCTTCTACTTTGAAAACGCGGGCACTCCGAAGGTCTATCTTTCCTCCGCGGACTGGATGCCCCGCAACCTGAACCGTCGCGTCGAAGTCATGTTTCCGGTAGAAGCCGCGGAGCACGTGCAAACGATCACGGACATCATGGACGCGACCTTTCGGGACAATCACAATCGCCGGCGCCTTCAGCCCGACGGCACGTACGTGCGGGTAAAGCCCGGCTCGAACGAGGCGCGGTTTTCGTCCCAACGTTACTTCCGCGAACAGGCGGCCAAAGAGTTCGCCGAAAAAGAAAAGGCCCGCCAGGATCAACGCAAGACCGTCTTCCAGCCGCTTACGAATCCCGGCAAAGACGCCCCCGAATCTTCGCTGGTCAATCCGGTGACGGATCGCGACGACGTCGTCGAGCCTTGAGTTTCTTTTCGCAGGATCGCACGGCCTCGTCCACATCGAAGAAAAACCGCTCCGCACCGATGCGATCGTACATGCCCGAGGAACGCAGCACGCGAACGACCGGCATCTTCAACGCCGCGAAACACAAGTCCACCCCGCGTTCGTTCAACGTATCCGCAATCAAACGCAGCGTAGCGTCCGCGGTGCTGTCGATCCAGGTCAACGTGCTGCCGTCGATGATCACGACCTGGAGCGTTTCGTCCGCGGCCATGCGGCGAATCAGATCCTTAAAGAACGCGACGTTGCCGAAGTAGAGCTGCGCGTCGAAGCGCAGGATCACCATCCCGGGATACGGCCGGGCCTCGGGATAGTTCTTCAGATTGCGAAAGTGCCGGCTGCGCCCCACCCGGCCGAGCACGGCGGTGTGCGGGCGACTGGTATGATAAATAAAAAACGCGAGCGACGCGCCGACACCGACCAGGATGCCCTGCTGCACGCCCAGCAACAGGGTCGCAATAAAAGCGATGAGCAGCAGATAAAAATCCGGCGAGCCCATATTACGCAAGCGGCGCGCCTGCGCCACGTCCACCAGACCGGAGACACTGTGAATGATGATAGCCGCAAGAGCGGCGGACGGTAAGTAATAGAGAGCGTCAGTTAAGAAAGCCAGCGTGAGCACGACCCAGGCGGCGCAGACCAGCAGTGTAAACGGAGAAGTCGCCCCGGCGCGATCGTGCACGGCCGAGCGCGAAAAGCTGGCGCTCACGGGAAAGCCCTGACTGATCCCGGCCGCAAAGTTCGCCGCCGCCGCCGCGTAAAGTTCCCGGCCCGGATCGATCTCGTAACCGTTGCGATCGGCGAAGCTGCGGGCAATGGAGATCATCGTCAAATAACCGATCAACGCCACGACGAAGGCCGACGGCAAGAGTTCGAGCAGCCCGGCCGCGTCCAGACGAGTCGAAGGATCAAACAGGAACGGCAAGGCCAGGGCGGGCAGGCCGCGGGGAATCTCACCGACAATACCGACCCCGCGTTCAAACAACGCAAAGGCGATCGTTGCGAGGATGCCCGCAAGCACGACGACGAGCGGCCCGGGAATCTTCCGCGACAGACGCCCGCACACCATCAACACAACAATGCCGCCGATGCCCACAACGGCGGTGAGTGCATGCATGTCCGGAGCGCGAAGCACGGCGCCAAGAATCTCCGGAAAGTTCGTCGCTCGTTCCGCCTCGTATCCCAACAACGCCGGCAACTGACCGCCGCCGATCAAAAACGCGGCGCCCGAGGTAAAACCGCTCAACACCGGCTGCGACAAAAAGTTCACGAGATAACTCGCGCGCAACGTCGCCATGAGCAATTGAATGATCGCCACCTCAAGCGCCAGGGCCATCGCCCAGGCCGCGCGCTGTTCTTCGGCGCCGGCCACCGCCATGCCCGTCAGCGCCGCGCCGATCAACACGGTATCCAGCGCCCCCGGCCCCACCGCCAGCTGGCGCGACCGACCGATCACGGCATATGCAATCAGCGGGAGCACCGACGCATAGAGTCCGTGGTACGCGGGCAGGCCGGCCACGAGGGCGTAGGCCATGCCCTGAGGAATCAAAACGACGGCCGTGGTGGTGCCCGCGATCAGATTGCGCAGCAAGATGCGGCGGCGCGACGACGGCTTTGCGGAAGCTTCAGGCATGCGGGTATCCGGAACAGATGCGAATCTCCACACCGGAGCGGGCGCGACTCAGGGAATCGCCGGGCTTGAGACCGAACATGTCCCGAAACGTTCGTGTGAAGTGCGCCTGGTCCGCGAAGCCGGCGGCGTGGGCCGCGTCCGTCAGTGAGTCAAGTTTTGCCGCGGCCTCAATGGCCCGACGCAATCGCAGCCATAGAATGTAACGCCGCAAAGGTATACCCATCTGTTCTTTGAAGAGGTGCGTGAACCGCCCTTCGGAAAGGCCGACGTGATCGGCCACGTCCTCCAGAGGAGCGCGCAAATCTTCCTGCTCGTTGATGTAGCGACAGGCTTCGACGATCCGGCCGTCCATCTCCGTAACTTTCGAAGGCGCGACCTGCAGGTCAAAACACTGCTTGAGCAAAGCAAACACGTGGCGGCGGAGCGCCGGGCAGTCGTCCTCGTTCGGATCGCCGGCGATGTCGAAGGCCACGGCGGCGAGGCGGTCGTCCTCTACTAACTGAAAGTCAGAATTACTTAACAGGCGACGACTGAGTTCTTCGGCCTCGCTGCTTTCACGATCCAGCAAAATTAGATTCTGCAACGCATGATCGCCGTCCAGGGCGTGCTCGACATCCGCCGCAATGAGGGCGCAGCGCGTACGCAAACGCCGCGTTCCCACGCTCAGCTCGAAGGGTTCCGGCGACACGACGAACTGAATGGCATGATGGCGGTGCGCTTCGTTGTCGCGAACGGGACCGAGGAACAACGCGCCGCCCGGGAACAAAAACAATCGTCGTCGGACGGCGGCCATGGGGCAAAGCTGACCGGCCAGGCCCCGCTCAGTCAACGAGATTCGGTTGCTCAACGTACGTGGATCCACCGGCCGACGCGTACCGGACGATAACGTTCGCCGAACGCCGCGGCAAAGCGCGCGATGACTTCGTCGGAGGTATCATGTCCACCGAGTCCGACGAGACCCGGTGACAGATCCTGCAACAAAACCAGATCGCTTTCGACCTCGTCCCACCCCAGCGGTTGCCAGGGCCCGCGTCCGGACGCAAAGAGGCGCTGGGCATTCAGACCGAGAATTTCCAGGCGGCCGGACGGCACCGGATAGTGCAGATCACCGACGATGCCGTAGATCGGCTCATCGAACGACGCGCGGACGCGGGCGACGAGACGCCCCAGGGTTTGGTGGCCGCAGCCTACGATCAACACCAGGCCCCGCCCCGCCAGGTTCACCACCAGGGCCTGTTCATCAATGCGACCAATGAACAGGTGCCGCGGGATCGTCCCCGTACTTGCGAAGCCCGGCAGTAACATCTGTGGATCAGCAGTTAACCGCGGTTCCAGGCCGGGATAACTCAGCGGCACCGGCGCAAAGACCGGCATGTTCTTGAGCGGGCGCTGCGCGGTACCGAACGAAAAGGAATTCTCGCGCGCCCACGTTCGGCCGCCCACGTGATCAAAGTGCGCATGCGACAGAAAAATCGCGTCGATGTCTTCGATGTTCACGCCCAATCGTTGCATGTTGTGTTCGAGGGGCGACGGGCTTTGGTTGGTCGCGTTCTGCCCGAGATCAAAAAGCACGGTGAAACGATCCGTGCGCACGAGGTACGCGACGCCCATCTCGGTCCGCAGTTCCGCGGAATCAGTGTGCCAGTTGACGAGCGGCAGAATCGAAAGCGAGGTCGCCGCGCCGAAATCCTTAACTTTCGACGGCACGAACTCAGCCCATTCCCGATCCGCGGCGCGTACGCCGAGTTCGTGCCGCGTGTACACCAGGGCAACGACCGACAACAACAGCAGCGCCGCGACGAATCCAAACTTACGCCAGGTTCCCGTAAACATCGTACTCACCTCACGTCCAGGATCGCCTGGAGATCCGCGGGCACGGGCATGGGTTGCACCGGACTCACGTTCGCCCCGCCCGTGTTCCCTACCGGTACCCAGATCCGCGAAATCACCAACGACGCCGCCATGCGCACGACCTGGCCGAATATTTCGCGTACGTCCCGGCGGCGCAGGCCGACCTTAAACATCCACCAGTGCGATTCCGTGTGCGGCAGAATGTAGCGCTGGCCGAGAATGTGAGCGCGCTCCAGGTGATGAAACGACTCATCGAGGTTTCCTTCCCGATAGTACTTCGCGGCAATGCGCATTTCCGCGCGAAAGGCCTGTTTGAGTGGTGCGTGCATGCTGATATCCCTCCGAATTGATGCCGGAGTGTAGCCCGCATCCCTGGCACACGATTGAACAAACTGGCTATCGTGATTTTTACTTCTGCGTGCCGGGCCGCATCCTAATCTGCCCCATGCCCACGCCCCCGCTCGTCAGCCTTGCGCGCGCCCTCTCCCGCTCCGTGAACAACCTGTCGTTCTCAGAGCCGGTGAGCCACGTTTACAATCCCCTCGATTATACGAAGGCCGTGCACGAGTTTTACCTGACCGAGTACGGTTCCGATACAAAGCGTGTGCTCTTTCTCGGCATGAATCCCGGGCCCTTCGGCATGGCCCAGACCGGCGTGCCCTTCGGCGAAATCGCCGCGGCCCGGGACTGGATGAAGGTCCCCACGAACCTGGCCGCGAAAATCAAACCACCCGCGAACGAACATCCGAAACGGCCCATCCAGGGTTTCGCCTGCGAAAAATCCGAGGTGAGCGGGCGGCGACTCTGGGGGCTCTTCGCCGAACGATTCGGCACGGCGAAGAAGTTCTTCGCACAACACTTCGTGGCGAACTACTGTCCGCTGGTTTTCATGAACGAGAAGGGTGCTAATGTAACACCGGACAAACTTAAGAAAAACGAGGCCGCGGCTTTGTTCGCGGCCTGCGACGATCATCTCGCGAAGTTCATCCGGGCGGTGGGCCCGGAGTTCGTGGTGGGCATCGGCAAGTTCGCGGAAAAACGCGCCCAACTCGTCTGCGATGCGGCGGGCATCACGGACGTGAAGATCGTGACGGTGCTGCACCCGTCACCGGCCAGCCCCGCGGCGAACAAGGGCTGGGCGGAGAAAGCAACGACGCAATTGATCGAAGCCGGCGTGTGGCCGAAGAAATAACGGATCACTGCACCTGCAGGCAGTTCACTCGTTCGATGCGCGGCGAACCCGGCGGTGCCGCCACGGTAATACCGGCGCCCTTCGCCGCGGCAGCCTCACGATCGGAGATGCGCTGCACGCGGATGGTCCCGCTTCCGTGAGACACCACCGGCGAAATACGCAGGGCACACGGGGACCACAGGATGCCGCAGTCGTACTGCTCCTTGCGGACGCGCATGTTGATTAAGATCGGACTCGCCGCGGGCAGCGCGATGCTGTTGTTCTTTTCGATGACGCCGCTGCCGCTGACGTAGACGGACTCAAAGTAACCGAGGACCACCTCCTGCTCCGTTTCTAACGCGCAGGCATTCTGGATTGCGGCCGTCATCAAGAGGCCGATGCTCTCGGATTGTTCTTTCCCCTGGGATGAAGCGCACGTTACGCACAGCGCCCCCGCCAAAACACAACTCACCCATCGCATCATAGTTTTTATCCCTCCGCGTCCTCGGAGCCCCGGCGGCTAAACTTCTTCTAAAATTACTCTAATCATCCAACAAGTGGACGAGAAAGCCCGAGCGCAGTTTCGGTTCGAACCAGGTGGACTTCGGCGGCATGACCTTGCCGGCGTCCGCCACCGCGAGCAGTTGGGCCGTGGTCACCGGAGGCATGGCGAAGGCGCAGGCGAATTTACCCGAATCCACCAGGCGCTGCAGCTCCTGATCGCCGCGGATGCCGCCGACAAAACTCACGCGATCCGAGGTGCGCGGATCGTCGATGCCCAGCATGGGAGCGAGCACGTGATTCTGCAAGATGCTCGGCGCCAGCCGGCCGATTTCGTCGGCGTCTTTGTAGAGTGCTTCACTCGCCGTAAGACCGATCCAGCGCCCTTCGACGTAGAGGTTCATCTCGTACGGCCCGGGGTCCGCGTGTTTGCTTTCGCTTACGCGAAAGCCGTTCGCGCGCAATGACTCAATGAAGTCGCCGGTGTTCATGCCGCCCAGATCTTTCACCGCGCGGTTGTACGGGAGGATCTTCATTTGATCGTCGGGGAAGATGACCGTGAGAAAATGATTGAACAGTTCGCTGCCGCTGACGTTGCCCGCGCGTTCCCGGCGCAGGCGGCCGACGGAGTTCGCGGACGCGGCCCGGTGATGGCCGTCCGCAATGTACGTCGCCGAAAGTTTGCCGAAGAGCTCCAGCAACTTCGATTGTAAATCGCCCGGCGGGACCGGATAGATTTGATGGCGGACACCGTCGTCGAAGGACTCGTCGTAAAGCGGCGCGTTCGCGTCGGCGTGACCGTCCATGAGCTTCGCGATCTCCGCCTGGTCGGCGGAACGATACAGCAGAAACACCGGCCCGGTGTTCGCGCCGAGCACGTCGATGTGCGTGGTGCGATCCTTTTCTTTTTCGGGACGGGTGAACTCGTGTTTCTTAATGACGTCGTTGAAGTAATCGTCGATGGCCGAGGTCGCCACGAGGCCGGTTTGCCGGTGGCCTTTCCAGTGCAGACGATAGATGTACAGCGAGGCCTGGTCTTCGCGCACCAGGGCGCCTTCGCTCAGGAACTTCTGTAAGTTCTCTTTCGCGCGCTCGTAGATTTTCGGATCGTAGGGGCTGATCTCATCGCCGAACTCCAGGTCCGAACGAATGACGCGTAAAAACGACGACGGCTTGCCGTTCGCCATCTCCCTGGCCTCGTCTCGATCGAGGACGTCATAAGGAACGCTGACAATATCTTTTGCGCGAGCAGGATCGGGCCGCACGGCCCGGAAGGGTCGAATGTCTACCATACTAAAGCTGAGTTCAAGTTAGTGAAGTTTTGAGGAACGACCAGGCGTTTCAGGCGCCGTGGTCTTCTTCCCAGTATGCCGAGGGTTGCGTGGTCGCGGTCCCCTGGGTCGTGTATGCCGAATATGCTTCGAGGAACATGCGGTTCTCGTCCTGGAAGTTCGCCATACGATGAAACAGAAAGCGGATGTTCGGATCTTCGAACTTCTCCGCCATTTTACGATAAAAGTCCGAGGCGTCCTCGTGCTCCTGGGTTGCCAGGCTCACCGCTTCGATTTCGTCGCCCAGGGCGTCCTTGTCGGTGTTCCGATCGAGTTTGCGCATGAGCACCTGGAGCGAGGTCTGATGAAACTTCGAGACCGCGGACATCATTTTGAGGTTCGGCAGGGCCTCGCCCTTCTGCACCTCGCCGTACATCTCGCGGATCATGCCGATGTGTTCGTCCACCTCACCGGCGAGCTGGTAGAAGAGATCCTTCACGGGACCGTCGGGCATCTTATCCGCGTTGCGGTGATAAAACTCGAACATGCGCGTCTCGTGATCGATGGCCGATGCCACGGCCTCCAGGAACGTCGTCTTCTTAACCGGCTTGAATTTACCCATGATTACACCTTAGCCTGTCCGAATTATTCGTAAATCGTTTTTCCGCCGCGTTGGCCGGGAAGAATACAAGGCGGGATTTTTTTGGGCGTTCCCCCGCGCTACGCGCGGGGTCGGGCTGCTACAGGCTCCGCCTTCGGCTACGGTCTCACGAAGACGCGAGACTCGCGCTAACGCGCGACCTTCCGCATCCCTAACGCGAAGAGCTTTCATACGCCGCATCACCCCAACCATGTCCCTTCCCTCTGTGTTCTCTGTGCCTCTGTGGCCAAAGGAGTTTCACTTCTTCCCGATCGTAATCGAGCCCGCCTCGCCTTCGACCGTGACATCCACGTTACCGACAACCTGCTTCACGTCACCGAAGCCGGCGAGCGTCTCACCGGCGATGACCTCGCCGAACTCCTCCACGGCCTTCGCCAGCTCGCCGCCGGCCTGGATGTTCAGCACAATGCGATCGGTCACCTCCAGGCCGGACTGCTTCCGCAATTCCTGGATGTTGCGCACGAGATCCCGCGCCATGCCCTCGCGAATCAGCTCCGGCGTGAGCGTGACATCAAAGGCCACGAGCAGGCCGTCGCCCTCGGCCCCGGAGACGCCCTCGGCCGACAGCGATTCCAGGATCAGATCCTCGCCTTCCAGCACCACGTCTTCGCCGTCCGCCACCGGCACCGTAATGGCCTGTCCGGCCTTGATCTTCGCCGCGAGCTCGCGGCCGTCGGCGTCTTTCAAAAACTGCTGGCAATCGCGCACCCGCGGTCCCAGGGCCTTGCCGATGCGCGGCAGGTTCGGCTTCACGCGATAGTCGAGGATGCCGGCGGAGTCGTCGAGAAACTCGATCGACTTCACGTTCAGTTCGTCGAGGAGCACTTCCTGGTTCTCGGCCTTGCCCAGGGTCTTGCGATCTTCGCCGCGGTCGCAGTGGATCATCATGCGCGCGAGGGGCTGGCGGACTTTGACACCGGACTCCATGCGTGCGGCCCGCCCCAGGTACGCGGCCTGTTTGATCACGTCCCCTTCGCGCAACGCCTGCGCATCGTACATGTTCTTGCGATCGGCGTGGGGCCAGCCCCCGAGCTGCACGCTCTCGGGCATGGTCTTCGTAAGATCTTTGTCCCCCGCGATCTTCGTCTGCGCCACCAGCGATTGAAAGATCGACTCCGCGAGAAACGGCGTGAACGGCGCGATCAAACGCGCGAGGGCGACGAGGCAACGATAGAGCGTATCGAAGGCGGCGATCTTGTCGGCATCGGGCTCGCCCTTCCAGAACCGCCGGCGATTCCGCCGGATGTACCAGTTCGAGAGCGTGTCCGTAAACTCTTCGATGCGTTTGCCCGCGCCCTGGCAATCGTAATCGTTCAGCGCCTCCGTGACGTCGTGGATGAGATCCTGGAGTGACGAAAGAATCCAACGATCGATGGCCGGGCGTTTCGCGAAGGGCGGCGCGGCGTGGCCCTGGTGTTCGATGCCGAGATCGATGAGGCCGTCCTTGCGGCGCACGGCCGCCGGTTGCATGCCGTCCACGTTCGCATACAGCGAGAAGAAGGACACGCTGTTGATTAACATGTTTAAGAATCCGTGCACGATGGCGACGGGATCCCCGTCTTTGGAGCCGGGCTTGCCCACGCGACGGGAGTTCCCCGGCGGCGCGTTCGTGAGAAAGTACCAACGGATGCCGTCGGCGCCGTGACGATCGAAGACTTCCTGAGGAAGGACGACGTTGCCCTTCGATTTGGACATCTTCTCGCCCTTTTCGTCCAGGACGTGGCCCAGACAGACGACGTTCTTGTAGGAACTCTTACCCGACACCATCGTGGAGATGGCGAGCAGCGTATAGAACCAGCCGCGCGTCTGATCGATGGCCTCGGAGATGAAGTCCGCCGGAAAGTAATTTGCGAAGGCTTCCGCCCCGCGGGCCGGCCAGCCCCACTGGGCGTAGGGCATCGCGCCGGAGTCGAACCAGCAGTCGATGACCTCGGGCACCCGGCGCATGGTCTTGCCGGTTTCGGGATCCTTGAAGGTAATGTCGTCGACGTGGGGCCGGTGCAAGTCGAGTTTTTGAAACTTCTTACCGGTAAGTGTTTCCAGTTCTTTCACCGAACCAATGCAGCGAAAGCCGCCCTCGCCGTCGGTCCACACCGGCAGCGGCGTCCCCCAGTAACGTTCGCGCGACAATGCCCAGTCCCGGTTATTCTCCAGCCAGTTGCCGAAGCGGCCGTGTTTGATGTGCTCCGGCACCCAGCGAATTGTTGCGTTGTTTTTGATGAGATCTTTTTTCAGATCGGTGGTGCGGATGTACCAGGCGTTCTTCGCGTAGTAGATGAGCGGAACGCCCGTGCGATAGCCGAAGGGATAGTTGTGCTTGTAGCGCTCGGAGCGCCAGACGTGGCCGGCCTCTTTCAGTTCGCGAACGATGTCTTTGTCCGCATCCTTAAAGAAGACACCGGCATGGGGCGTACCGGAAACGAACTTCCCGTCCAGGCCGACGGCGTGCAGAACGGGCAGGCCGTGCTGGTTGCCGACCTCCAGGTCGTCGGCACCGTAGGCCGGGGCAATGTGCACAATGCCCGTGCCCGTATCCATCGTAACAAAGTCCGCCGCGACTGTTTGAAAGGCCGGGCCGGGATTCTCGACCCGGACATAATCCAGCAATTGCCGGTACGGCACGCCGATCAGATCCCGGCCGGGAAACTCCGCCACGATCGAAGGCGGCGTCGGCGCATCAGCGACTTCGTTTTTATTAGAAGACTTTTTCTTAATCTTAGCGGACGGCGCGGCGAACACTTCGTCGTAAAGCGACTTCGCGCAGATGAGCCGCTCGGATCCGCCGCCTTCTTCGTCCGGACGACTGCGTTCGACGAGGACGTAGGTTTCGTTCGGCGCCAGGGCCAGGGCCACGTTCGACGGCAAAGTCCAGGGCGTCGTCGTCCATACCAGGAAGAAAGCATTTTCACCGAAACGCTTCTCGCGTTCGGAATCAATACGGAAGCGTACTGTTAAAGACGGATCCTCGGTCTCTTTGTACCCGAGGTCCACCTCGGCATCGGACATGGTCGTACCCATCACCGGATCCAGGGGCACGACCTTGTATCCCTGGTAGATCAAACCACGCTCCCAGATAATCTTCAGGAGGCCCCAGACCGCTTCGATGAACTCGTCGTCCATCGTAAAATACGGATCGTCCAGATCGACCCAGAAGGCCATGCGCTCGCTGAAGCGATTCCACTCTTCGACGTAACGCAATACCGACTTGCGGCAGAGTTCGTTAAACTTCGCCACGCCGTACTTTTCTTCGATCTCCGCCTTGGATTCGATGCCGAGCTCTTTCTCCACCTCACGTTCCACGGGCAGGCCGTGACAGTCCCAACCGGCCCGCCGCGGCACGTGACAGCCCCGCTGTCCGTGAAAACGGATGTAAACATCCTTAAAAACGCGGCTTAGAACATGATGAATGCCGGGGCGGCCGTTCGCCGTCGGCGGCCCTTCAAAAAAAACAAAGCGGGGCCCGTTCGCCGTGGCTTCCCCGCTCTTGCGGAAGATCTCCGCCTGCTTCCAGAACTTGAGCACGTCCTGTTCGCGTTCGGGTAGTGGTTTCGTATTGGAAAATTCCGGAAATGCCGTCATATGTCTCCTGGCCGACACGGAGTCGGGCGAGATGAGGACCAGGACACCGGGGGCGGGTGCGGCCATCAAGTAGAATGCCCGCGCCCTGCACTTAGAATGCGGTGAAACGACTAATTCTCTCGAAATCTTTAAAAAAAGAATTGCCCGAATCGTGCAAGCGGTGAGTACTATCGCCGCGCGCACAGGTCGTGCGCCCGCACGTACGCAACGTACCGTTGACCACCACAAGGACTAAGTAAGGAGCGCTTCTTTGAGCTACGATAGACATGCAGCCAGGGCCTTTGTCGAGTTACGCTTCGGCCCCAAATGGACCTATATTTCCACGGTTCGGACCTTTATTCAGAACTTCCTGGCCATTACCCTTGAAGATAAAATCAAAGCCGACAAGGTTTCCATGGCCGTTAGCGAGCTTGTGGAAAACGCGGTGAAGTATTCAAACCAGGAAGACACCTTCCTCCGGCTGGAAGAACCGCCGGATCGCAACTCCATCGAAGTTGTTGTATCCAACAACGCCGAAGCGGACCAGGCGGAATCCCTGCTGAAGTTCGTCTCCGAAATGGAGGAGCTTCCCCCGCTCGAAGCCTACATGAAAATGATGCGCTTGAGCGCAGAACGACAGGACGGCAAGTCTCAGTTGGGCCTCGCCCGCATTCGTTACGAAGCAAACGCGGAACTGAACGTCACCTTCGAAAACGGACTGGTGACCATCCGCGCCAAATTCAATCTCTCCTGAGCGGAGAAGGCATAATCCGGAGATACCATAACAATGAGCAAACTGAACGTAGAGAATCTGAAGCTGGACAAGGTTTCGATCACCGTGTCCGACAGCCAGGACGCGGCCGAGGTGAAGCTGGTCGGTGAAATCGACGTCGAAGATCCGAGCCAGGAAATCAAACCGTTCCTGAACAAACTGCACGAGGCCATCATCGGCGCTTCGTTTAAGTCCGTGAACGTGGACTTTCTGCAACTCAGCTTCATGAACTCAAGCGGCATCAAGGAACTCGTCAACTGGATCATGAAAGTGAACGTCCTGCCGCCGGATCAAAAATACAAAATCAATCTGATCTACTCCAAGAGCATTACCTGGCAGGTATCCAGTCTGCCCGTTCTTCAAAAACTGCACCCGGACGTCGTCGAAGTCAAAGAAGTCTGAGGCTTCCGGCGGCGTTCCCACCGCACCTTTCATGACGGACCCGGACGTTATACAGGAGCAGAAACCCGAGGTTTTTTCTGACATTCTGAAGAAAGCCAATGTCGGCCTTCTTCTGTATGACGGCCGGCGGCGACTTCTCTACGCCAACCAGTTCATGTTCGAACTGACGGGATATGCCCCGTCGGAAATCCTCGAAACCGGCTTCTTCGAACTTGTTCTCGATAGCGATGAAGAAGTCGAAAGTTATCGCGAAAAGCTGGATCTCACCGACCGCGAACCTCCATACGATTTTGATCTTGCCATTCAAAAGAAGGGCGGCGAGAAGATCGATCTCAACATCACCACTTCCCTTTTCGAAAACGAGGTCGATCCGTACCTCCTGCTGATCGTTCAGAACATTACGAATCGCAAGGCCTTCGAACGCGTCATCGTCTCCAGTTTCGATAAGTTCATTCAGACCACCATTGAACTGGACACGGCGCTCAAGAAGATCCGCGATCAGAGCCGCGTCCTCGAAAACTACAAGGACAAGATCCAGAACGAACTCATGATCGCCAGCAGCGTCCAGCGCGCGATCATCCCGCAGCAGTTTCCGTCGACGGACACCCTCGACATGTACGGCGTTTCGTTGCCGTGCAGCGAACTGGGCGGCGACTATCTCGACATCTTTCGCCTGGAACGCAATCGCCTGGGCATTCTGCTTGCCGACGTCTCCGGCCACGGCGTCCACGCGGCTTTGATCTCCGCCATGGCCAAGGTCTACTTCGTGAACTACAGCCGGCTCTACGCCGATCCGGCTCACGTCCTCGCGCGTGTGAACGCGGACCTGGGTAAGATCTTCAAGGGCACCGGCTTTTATTTGAGTGCCGTCTACAGCGTACTCGACCTCGATACCATGTCCATTCGCACGGCGACGGCCGGCCACGAGAACCCGGTCTGTTACATGGGCCAGAGCGGCGAACTCGTGCGCATCGGCAATCTGGACGGCGGCGCCATCCTGGGCAGCCTCGGCCCCTCGGAAGTCTACTACAAGTCCGCTACGAACCAGTTGGAGATCGGCTCCACGGTCGTCTATTACACCGACGGCATTCCCGAGGCGCGCAACAAACGCCAGGAGTTCTACGGCGAGGAACGCCTGGAAACCTTTCTGAAAGAGAACTACTATCTCTCGGCCCAGGAGTTCGCGGACAAGATCCTCGAAGACACGGACCGTTTTTATGAAGGCGCCGAACCCAACGACGATCGCACGTTGATCGTGTTGCACGTGACGAAGATGCCCACGGTCACTGCCGCGAAGGATCGCATGGATTACATCCGCGAACACTTCAACACCGGCCAGGGTCTGCTGGACCGCAGCAAGTACGAAGACGCCATCGAAGAATTCGAAAAGATCCTCAGCCTGGATCCGGAGTCTTTTCGCGCGCATCATTTCCTGGGACGTTCACTCTCCGGCCTCAAACGTTTCGAGGAGGCCGAGGATCATTTCCGCCAGGTCGTCGAGCTCAACCCGGACTACTACCAGGGCTACTATCAGCTCGGCATCGTGCTTTACAACCAGGGCAAGTATCGCCACGCACATCGGGTCTGGACGACGTTACGCGAAAAGGCCGGCGAGTTCAAGAAAGTCAACGACTACCTGGCCATGGTGAACGCGCGCCTGAACGGTAACGGCGACTGAACGGCAAATTTTGCCTGTACCGCTGATCGCACGTGCGAACACGTCGGATCATGCGGATCCTTCGTTATTGTTTGCGCGTCACGGCACGCGTTCGATGAAGTTACGAAACATCATACTCAAAACCTACTACGCCCACGTCCCGGGCCCGCAACGCCAGCGCTCCCGCGTATCCCGGTGCCGGGTCCAGATCCAATAACGTCCACTCGTCCTCGCGGAACTCCGGCTTCGCGAACCGCACGAAGCGCGCCTCCCGCTCCGGATGCAGCTCCACCTCGAATTCGTCGAGGGGTTGATTCAGTCCCAGGCCGATCGCTTTGATGAACGCCTCTTTGCGAGACCAGGCGAGAAAGAAACCGCGCACACGCAACGCGTCCGGTAGCGCCTTCCAGGTATCGAATTCCCCGGGCGCGAACTGCATGCGGGCAATGTCGGTCATGGAATTCGGATCGCCGAAGTCACGCTCGCGCTCCACGTCCACGCCCAGTTCCTGCGCCGCCACGGCCAACAGGGCCAGCTCCGCGGAGTGACTGAGATTGAAAGACAGGGCCCCATCGTCGAGATAGGGCTTGTCGTACTCGCCCGTACGAAAGCTGAGTTCCCGCGGATCGCGGCCCAGATAACCACCCAGGATACGTCGCTTCGCGGCGTGCGAAACGATGTAACTGCGGCGGTCGCGCTCGAAGACAAAGGCGTCGGCCTTGCGCCGTTCGGCGTCGTTTAGATCCTCGCGTATGAGTCCCGCATCGCCGCGAGCCAGATCGATCTTCCACACGTGCACGCCGGCCCCCAACTTCGCACGCAGGCTTGCGAATGATTCTTGCGGCGGAGCGTTCCAGAGCATACTTTCGCGACGGCACTTCTCCGTTTGCCGAAGAATCGAAATGTGCCGATAATTATAGAAGAAATAGGATTGACCGTAGATGGGGAGGCCCGGAAGCTGGCAATTACCCTCTCTACTGTACTGAACTACTCAGTATCCCCGATCAACGTATATTCCCCTGATTTCAAACAAAAATTATAATCAGGTATAGTTTCGTTTAAAGCCCGGCGTTGCCGGCCGCCGCCGCAAGCGTGCGTTGTTTGCATCTTCGCCCCTGGCGCAGATGATCCATTACAGAGGAACGGTTAAGAGCATGTCACAACAGGTTACGGATAACGAAGTCAAGAATCCCATCGCCGAAAAAGCGATTCAACAGATCAACGAAGAGAAACTCGTCAAGGATCTGAGTAACCTCCAACTGAGCCGCCTGAAGGCTTTCGATGAACTCGCGGAAGAAATCCACGGCGGCGGTGATGCCGGCAAGGACAGCCGCGCCCTGCTGGAAGAAAACCTGAAGGAATCTCCGTCCTCTCTCGTTTCGCGCTACGTCCTCGGCAGTCTGGACATCCTCGAACAGGGCGAGGACGCCGAGGGTCGCATGCGGTCCCTGCTCTCCGAGTTTCAGAAGAGCGGCAAGTGGACCCTGGTCGATCACCTGGCCGACAAAATCCTGGAGGTCGACGACAAGAACCGCCACGCCCTGCGCGCCAAAGTCGAATCCACCGAACGCCTGAAGGGCAAAAAGGAACTGCGCCCGTACCTCGAACGCCTGGCGCGCATCGACCGCAAGAATCCCGACATCGTTAAGAAATACGCCCTCTCGATTCTGGAAGAGGAACCCGAGCAGGCCCTCCAGTACTTAAAGCAGGCCGGCGAAACCTACGCCCGCCTCAAGGACTACAAAAACCTCGAGGAAATCTGGAACCTCATCGTCGAACACGATCACAACGATCTTCCGTTCTTCGAACGCCTCGAACGGATCATGGTGGGCAACCGCGAACGCACGCGCGTCGCCGCCTACCTCGTAACGCTGGTGGAACCGTTCAAGGCCGAGGAAAACTGGCCCGCGGTCATCACCATCTTAAAGAAAATCCTCGAATACGAACCCACGTCTTCCCGCGCCCGCTCGGACCTGGTTCGCGCCTATCGTGCGCAGTACGAGAACCACAGCCTGCTCGCCGAGTTCCTCAAGATGTCGGATCTCACGAACCACAAGAAGGCCGTGGGTCCGTGCATCGCCTCGTTCGAACGCAACATAGTCTTCGACAAAGACAACTACGTCTACCACCGCACCCGCGGCGTGGGCAAGATCCAGGAGATCGATAAGGACCAGGTCATCGTGGACTTCCGCGATAATCCCGGCCAGCGCATGTCGATTCAGATGGCCATCTCTTCGCTGCAACCGCTCATGGAAGATCACATCTGGGTGCGCTACTACGAAAATCCCGACGAAGTGAAAGAGATGTTCGAACAGGACGTCCCGCTCTTCTTCGAAACACTGCTCTCTTCTTTTAAACATAAGATGGTCATCGCCGAGATCAAAGTGGAGATCGTGCCGCGCTTTCTCGAAGCGAGCGCCTGGTCGCGCTGGTGGTCCAAGGCGCGGACCCAGTTAAAGAAAGACCCGAAGTTCGGTTTCAACCCGCGCAAGAAGGACGAACTCGTCCTCCGCGAAACTCCGATGACGCTCTCCGAAGAAATGTCCCTGCGTTTCCAGAGCACCAACGACTGGAACAAACGCCTGGACATCGCGCTGGATACCCTCAAGGACTCCGATACCGAAGGCGCGGCCGAACTCTGCGTGCAGTTCTACCGCGAGAACGAAACGAACAAAGACGCGCTCAAGCAACTGCATTCGTATCTATTCCTGGAACTCGCCGGCCAGGCCATGGGCGAAGACATTACCGGGCGCAAGTTAAAGAAAGCCCACGTCCAGGACGTCTTCAAAAAGGCCGACGCGAAAGAACTGGTGCGCTGGTGCGCCGAAACGCCCATCGTGGAGTTCAAGCGTGAGATGGTGAATCTCATCATCCACAACCGCGAAGACTACACCGAAATCCTGAAAGAAATCCTCTTCGAGGTGCCCATCAAGATCAACCGTTACGTACTGAACGAGCTGAACCGTCTGGGCCAACACGAAACCCTCGCCGCCTTCCTCAAACGCACGTTTCAGAAGTACCGCGACTACCCGGAAATCTTCCTGTGGGCCGCGAAGTCGATTCTCGGCGGCACGTGGACTCACGAATGGATCACCCAATCGAAAGAAGAAGTGATGCTGCGTGTCTTCCGTCTCCTGAAGCCGCTCGTGAACATCGAGAAGAAAGGCACGCGCCAGAAGAACAGTGCGCTGGAAACGATCTTCGGCTCCACGAACATTACCGTGGAAGGCCTCATGGAAAACGAGACCCTCGTCGAAATCGTGAAGAACGCCGACGGCTCGACCCTGCGCCGCATGTACGCCCTCTTCCGCGAGGTCCCGTACGCGGCGGACGCGCACAAAGAAAACTTCCTGGCGTTCATTCAGGAATTGCACCCGGACTTTTCGATGGAGAGCGCCGAGGACGCCGACGACGACTACGAGGACGAAGAAGAGGAAGACCTCTTTCCGCCGGCGGACGTCATTCTCGTTTCGCCCATGGCCCTGGAAAAACGCCGCGCGTATCTCGATCACCTGATCAACGTCGAAATGCCTTCGAACTCCCGCGACATCGGCGAGGCCCAGGAGAAAGGGGACTTGCGCGAGAACGCCGAATACAAGGCGGCCATGGAGAAACAATCCCAGCTCCAGGCGGAAATCAAAAACGTCAGCGAAGAAATCAAGAAGGCCCGGGCCCTGCGCAAAGACGAAATCCGCGACGACGTCGTTTCCATCGGCGTGCGCGTGGAACTGAAAAACCAGTCCGGTGAGGACCTGGCCTATACGATCCTCGGCCCCTGGGACGCGGACACGGAGAAGATGATCATCTCCTACGCATCGCCCCTGGCCCAGGCGCTCATCGGCAAGAAAGCCGGTGAAGAAGCGAAACTCGAAGACGGCCAGACGTTCAAAATCGAAAGCTTCGCGCCGTTCTTATAATTCGGGCCCCCGAATCAAAAGGGCGAATGCCGGGTAATTCTTTTTTGGGCGCCCCCGCCGCCTTCGGCGGCGGTCGGGCTGCTCCGGGCTCGCTATTCGCTCGTTCCTCCGCGCGTTGCGCTACGGAATTGCGCCTTCGGCGCAACCCTGCGCATCCCTGGCGCGAAGAACGAAGTCCCGCCAACTCTCATCTTTTGCTGGACAAACCGATAAACTCTTTAGATTATCAGGTCCGGTTCGCAAACGATGCGTAACATCCTTTCCACAAACATTACGTCTCCCCTCTTCCGCTCGGTGACCTCGGTGTCTCGGTGGTTGATCTTTCTTTCCCTCACGGCACTCACGATACCGGCCTACGCTCAGTTCGGCGGCCTGCTCGATAACGTCACAAAGTCCGCCGAGGACAGCGTGAAGGCGTCGGCGAAGTCCCTCGAAGATTCCGCGAAGAAAACCGTCGAAGACACGCAAAAGCAACTCGAGGACAGCGCCAACAAGGCCGTCGACGACGCGAAAAAACAGGTCGAGGCCACGCAAAAGCAACTCGAAGACCAGGCCAACAAGGCCGTGAACGACGCGAAGAAGCAGGTCGACGACGCGCAAAAGAATCTGGAACGCCAGGTCCAGGAGACGCAGCAGCGCGCCATCAACGCGGCGACGCAACCGTTGAACGACGCCACCCGCAGCGTCAACGAAAGTATCCAGAAGAACACCCGCGGCCTGGTGCCCGGCGTGCGTCTGGATACCGGCAACTCCGGCAATCAGTCGCAGCCGGCGGCGAGTACAAACAGCAATCAAACTCAGCCGACCGGCAATGCGGACAATCGCTCCACCGCCGCAGGCAACAAGCGCGGCAATTCTCGAACGACGGACGATTCCGGTACGGTGCGCGGTGACAATCGTCGTCCGACTTCCACGCGCAGCACCGGCAGTAACTCCGGCGGCAACGCGGGCAACAGCACTGCTGCCGAAACGGAAACAGAAACGGCCACCGAAACCGACGAACCGATCGATGCCACGGGTTTCGGTGACGCCGACGTCGCCGGCTTCGTAGATCCGATCATCCGCCGGTCCATGCAGCGCCACAATACGCCGGGCAGCGTCGTCTGCCTGGTGCAAAACGGACGCGTCTACTTTTTGCGCGGCTACGGCTACGCCGACGTGGCGGATCGGGTGCAGGCGGATCCGTGGCGCTTGCGTTTTCCGGTGGGACAGATCTCGTCGGTCTTCACCGCGGCGGCGATCCTGCAGTCCCGGGACCGCGGACTCCTGGAACTGAACACCCCCGCGCGCTACTATCTGCGCGAGACGCTGCCGCGCTACGACGGTCGGCGCATCACCATAGAACATCTCCTGGAACGGCGTACCGGCTTCGCCCCGCTCCGGGACAACGGCGGCGTGGAAAACCGCAATCTGCTTAAGTCACTTTCAGACTATGTTTACGAGCGGCGCCCGCGTTTGAACTCCCGGGACACCGGCCCGTCGGACTACGAGATCGGCGTTCTGGGCTACATCCTGGAACGCAAATACCAGAGCAGCTTTGCCGATCACATGCGCCGCTCGTTTCTTTATCCCCTGGGCATGCGCAACAGCACGTTCGACCACCTGGAGGACGACGATCGCACGGCGAAGTCTTATCGTTTCAGCAACGGGAGCTACACGAAACTACCGGAACTCTACTACTCTCCCGCCCCGGCCCTCGGTCTGCGCACCAGCGCCGGCGACATGGCGCGCTTCATGGCCATGCTGCTCGACGACGGCCTGCTCGGAACGGTGCGCATCCTCAATCCCGACAGCATCCGACGCATGCTGCCGCCGTCCGAGGCGGGTACCGAACGGCGCTTCGCCTACGGCCTCGAACCCTTCCAGCGCGGCCGGGCCCGCGGCTACATCCGCCGCGGTTCGCTGAGCGGTTACGCCGCGGTGATGGTCCTGTTGCCGGAACGCAAGGCGGGCATCTTCATCGCCCAGAACAACTACGCCCCGGACATGTACGAAACAGTGATGCGCTCGGTCATCGACGAATTCTTCCAGTAAGAACAGTCTTTCGCCGCGAAAATTCCACTTACCGGAACGCCTGCGACAAACCGGCCAATCATATAAATCAAAACACGAACGATCACACTATTTTGCTTTCTCGTTCTTCCCCCGGAGTCAGCATGACATGGTGAAGTACTTCGCTGCTCTTGTGATCACTGCGGCCGCCCTGCTCGGAGCCTCCTGCCGCCAGGACACTTCCTGCCTGGCCATCGACATTGAATGCAATCCGTTCCTGGGCCTCGCCTGGTCTTACATTCCCCCGCCGGTCATTGGAGACCCGGCCCCGGTTTACGCGAACGCAACGAACATCAACGATTACATCAGCAACGACGGCACCGGACCGACGACGGCCACGGGAACTGCGTGCAACACCGGCGGCAACGGCTACAACGCCTGCCTGCACGGCGCCTTCCTGCGCACCGCCGCCATCGCGAGAGCGGTTTCGTGCACGGGGCTCACCATCGCCGATGATCGCAACGTCCTGGAGTGGGTCTGCGACGACAGCGCCGGAGTCGTCCGGGCCGTATCCCTCGGATTAAAACCGGGCGTCGGACTCGCGGACCTCATCGACTTCAATACCCTTAGCTTTCATCCGCTGCAAATTACGCTTTCGCAAAACGGCACCGCCGTTTCGACGAGCGACAGCAGCGTGTTCTGGATGAATCCCATCGTCGTCGACAACGACGGCATCGGCTTCGGCCAGGCATCAAGCGGCACCATCAACGTCGTCACCCAGTCCACGAACGCGCTCTACGCCCTGGACGTGGAGCGCGCGGCCCTGGTCATGCAACCGGGATTCACCATGTCCGGCACCGTGGCCGGCAGTGAAACGATCATCCAGGCCGCGGCGGCGAATCATCTCTGGGTGGAAGTCAGCGTCGACCTGACCGGCGACACCACGGGCATTCTGTTCAGCGCCACGAATTTTTCGGTGCTGCGCAACAGCTCCGTAAAGAACTGCACCGCCGGCCTGAACGTTACGCAGTTCACCAACTCCGCGCGCAGCAACTACATCAGCGGCCTGCGCATTGCCGAGCCCGGTAACTGTAGCTCGGTTCAACTGGACAGCGGCGCGACCTACAACACCTTCGAACGCATTGTCGTCGGCAACGGCAACACCCTGCTCGCTCGCCTCCAATCGCCGGCACCGTTCAACAGCTTCATCGATTTCACCGGCTTCGCCGCCGGCGGCAACCCCGTGACCAACATCGGCGGCAACGATCTGGTCCTGGTCAATGCGACCCTGGCCGCGTCCGGCAGCCGGGGCTACGTGGCCACCGCACCGACGCACCTGGTCCTCCAGAACGTGGCGACTACGAACCACGCCTTTCACGGCGTCGAGTCCAGCAGTCCCGGTAACAATACCGTGGTAAACCTGGCCTCGGCGAACAACACCCAGCTTGGCATAAACCTGAACACGTCATCCAACAATCAGTTTCGCGGCGTTCTGAAAACAGGCAACAATCTCGGCGGCCCCTGCGGAGTCGCCGGCGGCACGGCGCCGGGCCTCATCAGTCTCACGTGCACGGACAGCGGCGCGGACGGTTCCAGCAGTTACACCGGACAGAACTCCGACGCCGTCTTTACGAGCACGCTCGATTTTAGCAGCGGCGTATTCATCGGTCGCGTTACGAGCGACGACGCCGCGAACACCCAGGACGGGAACGGCCTCTTGCTCTGGGACTCGCTCACGGACTTCCTGACGTTCGATAACCGCTACCGCGCCTGGGCCCAGGAAACCACGGGCATTACCGACACGAACCTGCGCACGGCGTGTTCCTCGGGATCGAACTGCCGCATCTACGACTGGTCCTTAAGTTCTTCCGATACACAGTTACGCAACGTAAATGCGATCGTCACGAACAACGGCACGACCACCCATACGTTCAGCGACGGCAGCACCGCCACGTTTCTTACGTTCGCCGCCGAAATCCTGGGCGACTCCACCGGCAATGAAAACGGCCTGTGCGAATCGAACGAACGCTGCCTGTATTCGCCGAACATCGGCTCTTACCAGGGGCATGGCGACGTCAGCGAAGTCGGCACGGTGGCCGCGGACAGCGTCACGAACGTGACGTTGTACCAATACGCTACGAACGGAAGATGAGAGTTTTCGGTACCCGTCCAGATTTCGCCTTATGCGCGGCGAAGAAGAAAAGCAACCGAGTATCTGGAGTCACGTTTGCGGCAACCAGCTTCATGAAAGCGATCCGAATCGTGCCGCATATCGCACAGAAGAGCCGGTCCAGCGCCGTCGATTATCGAACCGCCCGCAGCCCCGCCTATGCAAGAAGTCAACGGCGGCGCAAAGCCGTTGAAGAAATCTTCGGCTGGCTGAAGTCGATCGGTCTGTGCAGGAAGATGCGTTTTCGCGGCCCGCACCGCGTCGGGTGGATTTTCCGCTTCGCTGTTGCCGGATTAGAAACCTGGAGTCGCCAGCCGCGTGATTGCAACTATTAACTTGAGAATATTAAGCGTTAGGGATGCACAGAGTGCCGCACAGCGGCAGTCCGGAGCGCGAAGCGCGGAGGACCGAAGCGAAGCGGAGCCCGGAGCAGCCCGGCGCCCGGCCGGCTTCGCGGCCCGGCCGGGCGCAACGCCCAAAAGAATATCACTGGTTCCGCTTTCGAATGACTTTTTCAGCAGTCATCTAGCCGGGGCGTGCTGTGATGGACCTGCCCCGGGTTCCACGACATTGCGAATATAGTTCATCGTGGCAGGCCCTGCCAGAACCCGGGCCTGCCCCGAAGAATCCAGAATCAGTGCCAACGGCAGAGTCCCGTCCCAGGCCGGATACAGACGGTGCGCGGAGCACAGGGCATGATCATCCGGGCCGCAACTCCTT
Organism: Leptonemataceae bacterium; assembly: GCA_965227295.1. GTDB lineage: Bacteria > Spirochaetota > Leptospiria > Leptospirales > Leptonemataceae > JANSYA01. The sequence continues at coordinate 5,376,152 of OZ245742.1, forward strand.
AAGTTCGGAGCATTTTCGCGGAAGATACGGCGCGCAGAAGCTTCGTCCCGATGGTCGGCCAGGACGGCGAGCACCGCCACGCCGTGGTCTCGCGCCAAATCACGATGCCGTGACAGGATATGGAGTTCTTCGAGGCACGGCCCGCACCAGGTAGCCCAGAACACAACCAATAGTTCACGCATGCCACTGTCCGCTTTCGCCAGCGCCAGCAGAGCATCGTGGTCTTGCGGGGTCAGTCGCAACGTTTCCTCATCGGCCGGCCGGCAGACCGGGAAGATCGTCAACAGCAGGAGCAAACCCCAGGGTCGGAGTACCTTCATTGCCGAATTCCCTTTCCTTGAACCGGGATTTCTGTTTTCCGTCCGTCTTTCCGGGCCACGGGAAGGCTGATCCGGAAGATCGTGCCGTGACCGGGCCGGGATTTGAAACTGATGTTGCCGCCGTGAATTTGAGCGATCTTCTTGCAGCTCGCCAGACCGATGCCGGTGCCCTCGTACTCTCCCACGCCGTGCAGGCGCTGAAAAATTTCGAACACGCGCGCTGCGTAGGCCTCTTCAATGCCAATGCCGTTGTCTTCGACCTCAATGTCGACGAGGCCGTCTCGCCCGGCCGGTACGGCGCGAATCCGGACCACGGGGGGAACGTTTCGGCGAAACTTAATCGCATTGGCAAATAGATTCTGAAAGAGTATGCGGATCAATGACGCATCGCCGTGAATCTCCGGCAAGGGCCCGACCTCCACATCGGCATCGGTAGACTTTAAGGCATGGCGAAGATCACTGAGCGCGGCTTCCACGGCTTCCCGCAGGGAAAAATCCTGCATGGGCTTGCGACCCCGGCCCAGACGCGAATACGCAAGCAAATCATCGATCAGGGCTCGCATGCGGGCCAGACCACTCCGGATGAATTCAACATACTGGATCGTCTTCTCATCGGTGGCCTGCTTGTGGCGCTCCACCAGCAGATCGACAAAGCTACCGACGGTGCGCAGCGGTTCCTTGAGGTCGTGCGAGGCGACGTAGGCAAACTGTTCCAGTTCGGCGTTGGACTGGCTCAGTTCCGTGTTCGCCTCCGCCAGCTCCACGTTTGCCTGCGAAAGCTGGCGCGGACTGGGGACCCGCAGGAGGTGTGGAATCAAGGGCCACAGGAGTATCGCGGTGGCGATGGACAGGACTGCCGTGAGTGCCTTCAGCACACCCTCCGCACGATAGACCGGATTCCAGAGCACGAAGATGTTTACAAAATGGTTGATGCCGCACGCTACAATGAATAGCGCGAACAACCATAGCGGCCACCGCACTTCCAGGTCCGATCGACGCACGGCAAAGTATACGAGTGCGAACGGAATCGAAAGATACGAAAGACCGATGGCCGTGTCCGAAACGACATGCAGCCAGAGAATCTCCGGCAGCCACATGTAGCAGTGCCCGTGGGGCATGAACTGTTCCTGCTCCAGTAAACGAAAAAAGAAATCCATCATCCAGGTACTCCTGACGCCATAGTAGCCTCAATCGTCGTTCGTACGGCCCGCGGGGACCCGCCAACGATCCATGACCTTCACGGCCTGCTCTACGTGGTGCGAGATCTCTTCCGCTCTCTCACGAAAGAGAGCAGGATGATTCTCCCGGTCATCAATCGACTCATGGATCAGGCTGGCGGCCTCCCGAATGGCCCGCAACGGCTGCTCCATTTCCTGGACGATTCTATGCTCCACTCGCTTCTTCTCGGTGATATCCCAGGCAACGACCATGCGCGCCGAATCCATGGAGAATGCACCCTCGATCGCGCTGACGATCTCTTCCACGTAGAAACTCTCGCCGCCCACCGAACAGTAGCGGCGTTCTGTTATAGTACCGAGGGGAGCGCCGGCAAGAGGCTCATCGGGACGCAAATCTTCGAGTCGCCTGCCGATTACCTGCGAAGCCGTGTCTGCCTTAAACAAGAGGACCCCGGCATCGTTTACGAATTCTATGCGATCTTGTTCGACCAGAAAGATGGCGTTCGGGGAGTTCTGCACGACCGCGCGGTAGCTCCGCTCACTCTTACGCACCGAAGCGACCATGCGCTGGCGTTCCAATGCGTATCGCAGAGCCCGCAACATCGTCTGCGCCGTATCGGAACCTTTGATAAGATAATCCTGGGCGCCGAGCTTCAGCGACTCCATGGCAAGATTATTGTCTTCCATGCCGGTCAAAACGATGACGGGCTGCTCGGAGAAAGTTATGCGCGCCCGGCGAACGGTATCGATGCCCCTGGACTCGGGCAGACTCAGGTCCAGCAGCACGATATCATAATTTACGACCCGGGCCAGGTGTTCGGCTTCAGTCAGGTTTCGCGCGACCTGAAGCGATGGCGGCGCATGCCCGGCGGGAACAAAGCTATCTTGAATCAGCTCCTGTAACTGAAACGCGTCCGCTGGATTATCTTCGATGATCAGGACGGATGTATTACTGATGTCGGAGATCACACTTCGCCTCTGACATGATCCCCCGAGCGCGGCAAACGCGCGACGAAAATCCAGAACTCTTCGATGGCGGCGACGACGCGGTGGAAACTTTCAAGACTCACGGGTTTCTGAATAAATGAGTTCGCGTGCCACCGATAGGAAGCGAGAACGTCCTGGTCTGAACTCGAGGTGGTCAGTATGACTACGGGGATGCACTTGAGGGCTTCGTCTTGTTTTACGCGCTGTAGGATTTCGAGGCCGTTGATCTTCGGTAAGTTCAGATCCAGAAGAATGAGATCCGGACATCGCCTTTCGCCCCGGCGGGCCTCTTCGAGCTTCCGCCAGGCGGCAGCGCCGTCCTCCGCAACATCCAGGTCGTAGTTATTTAATTTTCCGGCCAGAGCCTCCCGCGTAAGGACAATATCCGCGGGATTGTCTTCGATCAGGAAAATGTTGAATCCAGAATCCATGCAAATATTGCAGCTACGATAGAGTCCTCACCCGATCAGATGTATTAAGATCAGAAAAAAGCTGCAAAAGACCACTGTTTTTACGAGGAGTCAAAGCGGGTATATCCTCAGCCCTCGATCTGACCAGAATTGATCCATGCGGACCACTCCGCAAATACTAAACTCGCCAGACAAAAGGCCTACTTTCGCAAAATCGCGAAACCGTCATCGATTCTTCATCGTCCACTGAAAGGTTTGTGTTATCGATACAAGCGGACAACCGAACCAGGAGGGCGACATGAACAACGGCGACAATCAAACCGATATCCGATCACTCAAAACGGCGGTGCAACTGCTACAGGAACGGCGGCGCGAACCGCGGGAACGCATCCTCTACGACGACCCCGCGCGCATCTATCTGGAGTTAGGCGTCTTTCAAAAACCAAGGCGGGTCGGGCGGCCGGACGACTCCGCCGACGACGTCTTCGTCGAAGCGGAAGTCGTGGATCTTTCGTCGCGTGGATGCAGCCTGCTCTTTCGCGATCCGCGGGTCTTGCTGGACGAGTACTCGCTGTGCCTGGTCGAACTGCCGGAGCACATGAGCGAAGACGAACCGCTGCGACTGGCGATGCTACGCTGGAGCATCGTGCCGGATCAGGGCGAGCCGGAAGTCATCAACGCCGGCTTCGAGTTTCTCTGATTTTCGATATACAACGCGCGCATTCGGGCGAAGCTGCGCCCATGCCTGAGCTGAGTTCGATCTGCGTATTCTGCGGCTCCAGTCCGGGGCTACGGCCGATCTATCTGGAAGCCGCGGCGGAGCTGGGTTCCACGCTGGTGCGGCGAAAGATCGATCTCGTCTACGGCGGCGCGGACGTCGGTGTGATGGGACACATCGCCCATGCGGTGCTGGAACGCGGCGGTCGCGTCACCGGTGTGATTCCGCAGAGCCTCGTGGAAAAAGAGGTCGCCTACAAAGAACTCGCCGATCTGCAAATCGTCGGTTCCATGCACGAACGCAAGGCACGCATGAACGATCTGAGCGACGGCTTCATTGCACTGCCCGGCGGCCTCGGCACGCTGGAAGAACTCGCCGAGATCCTTACCTGGGCCCAACTCGGCTTTCACAGCAAACCCATCGGCGTCTGGAACGTGGAGGGTTACTTCAACGGCCTCCTGGATTTTGTGCAGCACATGGTCCGCGAAAAATTCATGAAGCCCATGAACCTGGACCTGCTGCTGCACGACACGGACATCGAACGCCTGCTTGATCGCATGGCGGACTACGAACCGCCGGCGGATATTCGCAGGTGGATGGAAGTGCCGTGAGCAAGGATTGCTTGCATCACTCATGGAAGGAGGCTAAATCGAATCTGAACTGAAATAGAGGACAATGAAATACGCAAGCAAGTATAGCCAAACGACCAGGAAACCAAACGCGAGAACCTTTAGAGCCGTAGTTATCGATATTGCCAGCTTGCGACCCTCACCGATATCCCGCGAAGCCTGCACAAATGTACCGCCGCTTTCGCCGAACAAGTCTGCTTCGAATTTTACGACAAGCTTTCGCCACTGCCTCTGAAGCATTTGGCCGGCATGGATCACCCAGATCCAGATAATTGCGATAAAGGTTCCGACAAGGCCGATGAGAATGGAATTAGGAACCCCGAATTTCGATTCAGACTGTAGCACTACTGCGAGTAGACCGGATTGCACTAAGAGAAAGAAATTGTTTCGTGTCCAGATCAACGACGGATGCTGACGCAATTGATTCAACGCTTCCTGGTAAATTAAGAGCTTCCTTTCCTGCGCCTTCATCGTTTCCTTAATATTCGGGGCCCGCTATCACATCGATGTCAATAAAAATTCAGATTCGGCTACGCCCTCCAACCCAACGCCGGTTTTGCATAACACAACGAATCCGATACCCGCTTGCCAGCAGCCTGCTATCGCACAAAAGTAGCCAGAGATGAATGAATTCGGCCTGAACGAACTGGGCGCCCTGGTCCTCCTGCTCTCGGGTGCCGTCGTAATTTTTTCCATACTAATGGCGCTGCTCGGAATGTCCCTGCCCCTGGAACGCAGCCTCAGCCGCTCACTGATCCTCGAGGTCCTCGACCGCGGTCGGCGCGGGCGGGGTTCCCTGGCCCACGGCTTCGCGCGTTCCGTGCTGGGCATCTGGCGGCCGGTCAAGCTCGCGATCTTGCGACACAGCGGCATCGGCACCCAGGCCATGGCCCTGGAACTAAGTCGCCGCGCCTTCTACGTGAACCTCTCGTTGGCCGGCCTGGCCATGACGATCCTGTTCAGCCTCATGTGGATGAACGATCTCACCAACATGTACGTGGCGAACCACTCCTCCGCGGACCTGCCGGTCTTCTTTCGCATCACGGCGGCCTGGGCCGGTTCCAGCGGATCGCTGCTGTTCTGGTACTTCCTGCTCACGTTGTTTACGGCCGTCGTCATCTACCAGACGCGCAACAAACTCTTCAATCGCCTGCCGGCGCTGTTTCTGATCTTAGGTACACTTCAGTTATTGTTTGTACTGCTGAATCTCTTTTTCGAAGACGCGCAACCCTTTCGAGAGTACCAGGCCGAAGTCCTGGCCGGCCGGGGCATCAACCCGCTGCTGTTGCACTGGGCCATGATCATCCACCCGCCCATCCTCTACGTCGGTTACGTGAGCTTCGCGATTCCCTTCGCCATCGCCATGGCCGCCGTCATCTCCGGCAATCTGCGCGACGACTGGTTGCCGCTCATGCGCCGCTGGTCGATCTTCGCGTGGTTCTTCCTGGGGACCGGCATTCTTTTAGGCAGCAAGTGGGCCTACGAAGAACTCGGCTGGGGCGGCTACTGGGCCTGGGACCCCGTCGAGAACGCGTCGCTCATGCCCTTCTTACTCGCGACGGCGTTCCTGCATTCGCTCATCGTTCAGGAACGTCGCGGCATGTTGAAGTTCTGGAACGTCATCTTAATTACCGCCGCCTATCACATGTGCCTCACGGGAACCTGGATCACACGCAGCGGCGTGCTTGAAGGACCGCACTCATTCGCCGAGTCCACCATCGGCACACCGATGATCGTCTACATCCTGGTGAGTTTCGCCTTTTACATGCGCTACGTTTACTTCCAGCGCCTGCGACTGCGACCGGATCATAAGATGGAGCACCTGACTTCGAAAGAAGGCAGCATGCTGCTCAACAACCTGCTCATGGCCCTGGCCATGCTGGTCGTACTCGTCGGCGTGTTTTCGCCGTTGTTGCCGCTGGACTGTCGTTTCGACGAGGGCTTCGTCTGTCACAAGGTCGAGTGGAAACAGAGCGCGTACAACAAACTCATGGTCCCCATCGGCATCCTGACGCTCTTTCTCATGGGCGCCTCGCCGTTGTTGTCCTGGCGGCGACCGGCCTGGGAAGTCTGGAAAAAGACCCTGCGCTGGCCTGTGCTCGCCGGAATCATCGGCGGCGTGGTCTTCGCGCTGATCTACGGCTTTCTGTTCACCCGCGCCGCCGGGGCGGACCGCAGTTCCTGGGGACCAGGCATTTTCGCGGACGTCTTTTCGATCCTCACCGTGGCCGTGGCCGTCTTCGTCATCGTCGGCCTGGGGATGGAATATCGCCTGGGCGTAAAGTCGCGCATGATTCGCTTCGGCGAGAACCCGGTCTTAGCTCTCATTCGTTTGATCTTACGCAACAAACGTCGCTACGGCGGATACCTGGTGCACCTGTCGGTGGTGTTTCTGTTCGTAGGTTATGCCGGCGGTACCTTTAAGAAAACGGACAAGTTCGAGTTTCATTACGTGCTCACCCCCTGGCATCCGGAAGACGACGCCGTGCGTTACTACAGCGGCGACAAGGCTTATCTCGAAAACTACGAGATCGAAGCCCGGGACCTCTTTCTCCGCCCCGAGTTCAAAGAACACGCCGATCCGGCGAATCCCGTTTACTTCACCATCGCACAGGAAGCGCACTTTCATATTCAGCAGGGCGGTGCAAAACACAGCTACATGCGTGAAGACGAACGCCGGCCCGACGAGGTATCCCCGCTGGCCTTCGCGAACCGGCCGCATTCCACGTTCGCGAACCTGGTGAAGACCACGACCGGCTACGTCCTGGACGGGCGCATGAAGACCGAACGCCACTTCCATCCGCAGATCGATCCGGCTTCCGGCCGGGTACTGCGCGACCGCTCCGCCCGGGCCCGGCACACACCCACGTCCGAGCCGGACATCCGCAGCACCTGGTACGAGGACATCTACATTCAGCTTGGCTCCATCTACGATCCGGCGGCCGAAAACAACCCGGACCTCAATCACATGTACGAGTTTTATTACTACGGCAGTGACCGCGGTCCGGAGATGTACGGCAGCATCTTCCCGCGGACGATTACGGCCACGCTGGAAGTATGGATCAACCCGCTGGTGAAATTCATCTGGCTGGGCTCGGTGTTGTTTTTCCTGAGCGGCCTGTTGATTCTGTTGCCCTTCGGAGAGCGGGATCTGTAAAAAATTGTTAGCAAAATTACGATCACCGCGTCAGTGTGGACTACCATGATTCGCCGGACGAGTGCCGTTAGTATGATCCAGAAAATCCTTCAATACTACATCCTGCCGCTGTTGCTGATTGCCGCGCTCCTGCTCGGTTGCGGCTACACCGATTGCACCGAGGAATCCGACGAACGCGCGACGTGCATCACCCTGCTGTCCGTGGCGGCGCTGAGCCGTTATCCCACCAGTTCTTCGACGGATGCGGAGATCGCCCTCTCGTTCCAGACGTCCGCGTCCATCATCCTGCTCGCGCCGTTTATTTGCGAAGAACAGGTGGCCGAGGTTTGCCGCTGAGGCGGTTTCGTCACTACGTTATCGTCATGCGATTCGGCCTCGTTCGTTTCGGCCGCGCCCTGCTCCGGCGTGTGCCGCACATCCTGCTCGCCGGCCTGCTGGTGTACATTGCCATGCCGATCTGGCTGCCCCTCGTTCCCGTACACAACGCCCGTCACCGGCACGCGCACACGCTGCACGCCCAGAACGTATACACGAATCTACAAAACCCCGCGCACATTAAAATCTTCAACGAAGTCTCCGACGGCGTGGTCTGCCAGTGCGGCTGCAATTTCGTACTGAGCAGTTGTCCGCACGTCGAATGCCCCTGGGGCATTCCGGCGCGACGTTTCATTGAAGCACAGATCCAGGGCGGCATGGGAGCCGAAGAAATCCTCAGCAAAATGGATAAAGGCTTCGGCGCCGGCGTTCGCGAGCAGGCGATCAGCCAGGCCCTGATCGCCGCCGGACGCGAGGACATCGTCAACGGCATGATCGCCGGCTGGGGCCCCGAAATTCGCGCCCACGCGTCACCGATCCCGCTGATCGCCGTCATCGTGCTCGGCCTGACCCTGGCCGTCTGGCTCTTCGTCTACTGGCGCCGGCGGAACTACGACGCGAGCCATGGCGGGCAGACCACGGATACCCCGCAATCCGACGATGCCTGGCTGGACCGCGTTCGCGACATCGACCGATGAGTACTATCTTAACCGTCATTTTTTCAATCTTAACGATCCTGGCCGTCCTGGCTTTGCTGCTCCCCCTGCGCACGGGAGTGCGGTCGCCGCTGCTGTTCTTCACCGACGGCGCCCGCAAGTCCGACGACCTGCGCATCCGCCGGCGGGTCATTGTCGAGAACCTGCGCGATTTACAGATCGAACGAGAGCTGGGCAAACTCAGCGAAGAACGCTTCCGCGAACTGGCCGGCCCCCTCGCCGGAGAACTGGAAACTGTCGAAGCGGAACTCCAGGCAGCGGGGACGCCGGCGCGGCAACGCAACGTCCAGAGCAATCGCCTGGGCTGGTACTGTCCCGAATGCGGCGCGCTGAACCGCGATCCGGAGCTGACGTTCACGCAGTGCGTGCAGTGCGGACTGGATCTGAAACAACAAACACCATGAAACTCCCTGGCATCATCGTACTAATTCTTAGCGTTCTGTTTTTAAGCAACGGCCTTTCCGCGCAGTCGGACGATCTGATCGTGAGCGGCACGCTGCGAAACGGCACCCGCGGCGGCGCGCCCACCGGCGCCGAAGAACTCGCGCTCATCCAGCTCGCCGGCGGCATGAGCATCTTACAAACTCTCAAGAATCCCGGGCCGAACTTTCGCTTTCAGCCCGTCCCCCGTCCGAACTCGCCGCTCCTGTTGCGCGCCGTCTACCAGGGCGAGACATACACCGCCATGATCCCGCCGACGCCGCAAATGCAGAACCGTCCGCAAACTGTGACCGTCTACGATCCCGGCGCGCCCCGGGACCAGGTGGCCCTGCAATCGGCGCTGCGGGTGACGAAGACCGGTGAGGGCCTGCAGGTGGAGCAGCTCTTCGTCATTTCCAATCGCTCGCAACCGGAGCGCAGTTGGTCGTTGCGCGATTACGCGATCTACATTCCCCCCGCGGCCGAGGGCGTGCAGGCCAATCTCACGCACGAGAGTACGCGCATGCCCGTGCCGCTGGACGTGGCGGCATACCCGGAAGCCGGGGAGAACTTTCATCGCCTGGAGCGCGCGGTACGCCCCGGCGAATCCCAGTTGCAGATCAACTACGCCCTCGCCGACGTCCGCTTCTTCGATCGACTGCCCCGGCACATGGACGCACCGGACGCTAACAGTAACTCAACAGAAATTACGGACCCGCAGGCCTTTCGCATCGTCATGTGGAGGCCGGAAAACGCGGAGCCGTCCGTCGAAGGCGGCACGGTCATTCCGGAAACCATTCCCGGCCTCGGCCGGGCCTATCGCGTGGTCTATCCGAACGGCGGCCTCACCTACGACTTCAGCGCCGGCGGCGTCTTCTTCGGCAATCCCATGACATCGGACATAAACCCCATCTTCGATACGGATATTAAGACCGGGGCCGGACTCGTTGCGGCGGTACTGCTGTTCTTTTTGTTGATCTCGATCTTCGCGCCGAGAAAAACAAATGCCACCACCGAGACACCGAGGACGCCGAGCACGGAAGTGTGAGCATTCCTCCGGACCCCGGAGCCTCGGTGGTTGGATTCTATGCCGCCGCTACTGGAAATTCGTAAACTTCGCCGGAATTACGGTTACCGCCCCGTGGTGCGGGACGTGGATCTCAGCATTGCGTCGGGAGAACTGGTCTGTCTTCTGGGGCCGAACGGCGCGGGCAAATCCAGCCTGCTGGCCGCGCTCACCTCGCGCAATCCGCCGGACGGCGGCGAGATAATCCTGGACGGCGAAACAAGCGGCGACACCGGCTCCCGGCAGCGTTATCTGGCGCGGCTGGGTTTTCTCGGCCACGCCCCCGGCATCTTTCTGGATCTGAGCGCCCGGGAAAATTTGAACTTCTTCTACGGATTGCAGCACGCCGACGTGAATGCGAACGAGCGCCGGGAACGCGTGGAGGCATTGCTCCGCAGGGCGGGGCTGGGTGATCGCATGGACGGCGATCGCGTGCGCACGTTTTCCCGCGGTATGCAGCAACGCCTGGGGTTGTGCCGCGTGTTTTTGAGCCGGCCGCGATTGATTCTCCTGGATGAACCGTTGACCGGCCTGGATCGCGAGGGCGCGGCGACGCTCGTCGAATTCCTGCGTGAGAGCCTGGCCGGCGGCAGTGCGGCTCTCATCACCACGCACGACGAAGATTTTTTTCAGGACATTGCACAGCGGTACGTCTTTTTGAAGTCCGGGCGGTTGATCGCCGATGTTCCGGTCGATAAATATACCGATACCGCCCGCAGGAAGGTCCACGACCTGCTCTACGGCAACTGATGTCCCGACTATGTCTGAACTGGAGTTCGATTCCCATTTTGATAGCGGCGGCCACACGCTGCGCCTGCGCTTCGCCGGCCGGCTGACCGTCGGTACGAGCTCGGGACCGTGGAAGCGCGTGAACGATTTGCTGGACCGGTTGTCACCGCGCAACGTCGTCGTCGACGCCGCGCAACTCGAGTACTGCGACGGCGCCGGCATTGCGTTGTTGCAGCATTGTCGCAAACGCATCGAAGAGGGCGGCGGCACGTTCCGCATCGAACACGGCCGCGACAGCCTGCTGTCCATGCTGGACCTCTACGGCTCCGCGGATTATCAGAAGCTGGATCAGGCCGGCTCGTTGTTTTCGAATCTGCCCGACGCCCTCGGCCGCATGACCTGGGCCCTCTTCGAGGAACAGTTCCGCAGGCGTATGGTCTTTCTCGGTGAGTTTTCGTTTCATTTTTTGAACATGCTGATGCGCCCGCTTTCCCTGCGCTGGGGCGACACGCTCCGCGTCGCCGAACGCGTGGGCGTGGACGCCCTGCCCATCATCCTGCTCATCGGCTTTCTACTGGGACTGATCATGGCCTTTCAATCGGCCGTGCCCATGCGCATCTACGGAGCCGAACTTTTCGTGGCGAACCTGATCGGCCTGTCGTTATTGCGCGAGCTGGGTCCGTTGATTACGAGCGTGATCCTCGCCGGCCGCACCGGTTCCTCTTTTGCCGCCGAACTCGGCACCATGAAGATCAACGAGGAGCTCGACGCCATGACGACGATGGGCCTTGAACCGGTGCGTTTTCTCGTTTTGCCGCGCGTTGTGGCCGCGGTGGCCATGGTGCCGCTGCTTACGATTTTTTTTAATCTCGCCGGTTTGATCGGCGGCCTGGTCGTTCTCAAATCGTTCGGTTATCCCGTGGTGGTGTATGTCAATCAGGTGGTCTCGGCGGTATCCATCGGTGATGTAAGCGGCGGCTTGTTCAAGGCGTGCGTCTTCGGCGCGCTGGTAGCCGGCCTGGGTTGTTACATGGGACTGTCGACGAAGTCCGGTGCCGGGGCGGTGGGTGAATCCACGACGCGCGCGGTGGTGAGCGGCATCATCTCGATCGCGGTCGCGGACGGCGTGTTCGCGGTGGTCTTCTTTTTGTTGGATTGGTAGCTTCGCGATCCGTTCTTGCGCCGGCGTCTTTTCCGGTTATGTCACGTCGTCGTTTCCCCCGCCGATAATTTCAGGTGGACGTGCCGGTACAACGGCGCCACGATTCACAGCGCTCATGTTGGAAGAAGCAGAACAGGACTTCAGCTACATTCCGCCGGGACTCTACGACAACGCGGAGACGATCATCCGCGTGGAGAATCTTACGGCGGGTTACGGCGGCGGCACGGTCCTGGAAAACGTTTCGTTCGAAGTCAAACGCGGTGAGGTCTTTGTGATCCTGGGCGGCTCGGGCTGCGGCAAGTCGACGATGCTGAAACATATGATCGGCCTGTATGAACCGCTGAACGGCTCCATCTTCATCGAAGGCGACGACATCGTGGGCGCCACGGGCGAACTCCGGCAGCAGATCCTCCGGCGCATCGGCGTGATGTACCAGATGGGTGCGCTCTTCGGCTCGCTGTCCGTCATACAAAACGTGCGCCTGCCCCTCGAAGAATTCACGGATTTGCCCGACGACGCCATCGATCTCATTGCCCGCATGAAACTCAGCCTGGTCGGCCTGGACGCCTTTGCGGATCATCGCCCGGATGAACTCAGCGGCGGCATGAAAAAACGCGCGGCCATCGCCCGGGCCATGGCCATGGATCCTTCAATTCTGTTTCTGGACGAACCCTCCGCCGGCCTGGACCCGGTGACCTCGGCGGAGCTGGATCATCTCATCGTAAACCTCTCGCATAACCTGAGCGTGACCTTCGTCGTCGTCACTCACGAACTGCCGAGCATATTCACCATTGCGGATCGGGTCATCATGCTGGATAAACGTACGAAGGGCATCACCGCCGAGGGCGACCCGGCCCACCTGCGGGACACGTCGACGAATCCCTGGGTGCGGCAGTTCTTCAACCGCGACCCGGTTCCGTTGTCGCCGCAATCCCGGGGCGAGACGCAGCGCTCCACTTAGCTTTTCAGGACTAACAACTACTGAGGAAAACCATGCAGGCGAAGTCAGGATTTTTCAAACTCGGCCTTTTTGTTCTCGGTGCCGTCGCACTGGCGATCGTAGGCCTGCTCTTGCTCGGAGCCGGCCAGGTCTTTCGCGAGACCGTGGACATGGAAACCTACCTGGACGAATCCGTGCAGGGACTATCGGTGGGCTCGCCGGTGAAAGAGCGCGGCGTGCAAATCGGCATCGTAAGCGAGATCGACTTCGCACGCAACGTCTACGATCTGGGCGCCGATCGGGAAAACCTCGGGCGCTACGTCGTCGTTAAAATGAGCCTGCCCGCGAAAGGCAAGTTCCAGCCGGACCGTGTGCACGACGAAATCGAGCGCGGGTTGCGCGTCCGCCTGGTGGCCCAGGGCATTACCGGCCAGCTCTATCTCGAAGTGGATTATCGCGACGTCGAAGACAACCCGCCCCTGCCCATTACCTGGGTCCCGGACTCGTTGTACATTCCGTCGACCCAGAGCGCCATCGCGCGCATCGGCTCGGCGGTGGACGGCATCATCGAACAGGTGGAGCGCACGGACATCGAAAATATTGCGAGCGACCTGGACGATCTCATTCTCACGGTAACGCGCAGCGTAGAAGGCGCCCGGGTCCAGGCGGCCACCCGGGAAGCGGAACTGTTGATCAAAGAAATGCGCGAAACGAACCAGGAACTCAAGAAACTTCTGGCCAGTCGGGAACTACAGGGCCTGCCGAAGGAACTCGACGGCGCCGTAAAGGACATGCGCCGGACCACCCGCCGCCTGGACAACGTCATCGCCGGAAACCAGGAAGGCATTACCGAGACCGTGGAGAACCTGCGCAGCGTTTCCCAGGAGATGAAGGAACTCACCTCCAACGCCAGGGAGTATCCGTCGTTCATCTTTTTCGGCGAGCCGCCGGCCCGCTCCAGCGCCGACCAGCGCTAACTTACAAACAGAAACCTTTAACAAATCCCATGCAACGCCGCCACATCATATTCGTCACCTTCGCCCTGAGCACCACGTTCCTCGCCGCCTGCTTCGAAATGCAACGCGAGTTTCCGGAGAAACGCCACTTTGTTCTGGAGATCGAACGCGGCGGCGGAAACGCGGCCGACGCGACCGCTTTTTTCGGCGTACTCAAGGTGCGCCGCTTCCGGGTTTCTCCGCGCTACTCCGGACGCAGCCTGGTCTATCGCAAGTCGGACGTGATCTTCGAAACGGATTTCTACAACGAATTTTTAACCTCCCCCGGTGCAAACTTAACGGAAGAGGCCCGGCGCTGGTTTTCCGGCAGCCGCCTCTTCGCCCGGGTTACGGACTCCACGAGCCGCGCCGAGGCCTGCTATTATCTCGAAGCCCAGGTAAACTCACTCTACGGCGATCTGCGCAACTCCGGCGCGCCGCGTTCCACCGTGGAGATCCAGTTCTTCGTCCTGAAAACCGACGACTCCGTACTCTTCGACCGGACCTACGCCGAATCCGTCAATGCCGGCGCCGGAGACCCCGAGTCGCTGATCGTCGCCATGAACACGGCGATTCAGAACGTACTGGCGAAGTTGGAGTCCGACCTGGCCGGCTCCGAACTCGGCGACTGCGCGGACCGGTTCGTCGATGATGCCGCGGTGGAGACGTCCGTCGATACCTCCGGGGATTCCGACGACGGCCTCGATTGAGCCGCTCTCACGAGTGCCCGAAAAATCTGCCCCTGCTCCGCCTCGAACGGGAGAAACTCGGGATGCCACTGCACCCCGAGAAAAAACCGACGGGCCCCGATCTCTTCCAGCGCGTACGGTATCTCCGCGCCGTCCCGGGCCGTAATCGCTAAGTTCTTTCCGCTAACTTTTACTCCCTGGTGATGCAACGAATTTACGCGAATGGTGCAACGGCCGTCTTCAAAGAAGACCACCTCCGGCCGATCGTCACCCGGCTTCGTTTTCACGCAGGCTTCGTCGAACAACCCGGCGAGACGGCTTCCGGCATCCACAAAGACCGATTTCACCGGAAAGACCGAACGCACCGCCGGCGTTTCCGTATAATAACCGGAAATTTCCTGAAACAGACTGCCCCCGCGATGCACGTTCATCAACTGCATGCCGCGGCAAATGCCGAGCACGGGCAGGCCCAGCTGATCGGCTTCCACCAACAGACGGCTCTCCAGGGCGTCGCGCTCTCGAGATTCCAGGCGGTCGATCTTCGTACTGAAGACGCGTCGCATCATGTAAATCACCGGAAACAATATCGCCCGTAGAATGCGCCGCCAGATCGGGCGCCGGGAATTCGCCTCCGCCTCGAGGAGCGACGGAGTTTCGCCGTACAATTCGGGGTCTATGTCGGCGCCGCCGCCGATGATCAGACCGTCCAGTTCCACGGCGATGGCCGGTCGTTTTACGGTAATGCGTCGCGCACGGCCGCCGGCGCGCCGAACCGCCAGCCGCGTAAAGAACCAGGCCGGCCAACCGCCGGCCGAAGGACCGGTAACTCCGATGATCGGGCGACTCAGCGGAACCACTCCTCCAGCTTCGCGCGCCAGCCCGCGCCACGGGTGCGCAGGTACTCCGCTGAAAGTTCGCGCAGGCGTTCTTCGTCGTCGGCCAGGCGTTCGATCTGCACCCAGCGGTTCCATTCAAAAGCCACGGACCACTGCGGATCGTCGATGCGGCAGTCCGGCATGCGATAGTGATACGTGGGCCGGCCTTTCACAAGACGCTGCTCGTCCTCCGGCAGGGCGGCGCGAATGTTTGCGCTGCCGTCTTCGCCGGCCGCGTGTATGAACAGCGGCAGCATGTCCAGGGGGCGATTGCGCGTGGGATTGTCCGCAAGATAGTCCTGAATCAGCGCGTCCAGGTTCGGTTGATAGTCGTTCGCTAAAATCTTACGAATGTAAGCTTGCGGAAAGTCTTCAATGTAAGGAGAAAGATACTCCCGTGTAAAATCCGTGGGGGCCTCGTGCTGAAAGGCGTCTTTCAGCAACAGAAAGGCGCGCAGGTGATTCAAGAATTCCGTTGCGTTCAGTTTCGCCGCCTCGGGATTGATGTGCAGGCCGAACGCATAAACCACGGACGCGCCGGAACCCAGGGCTCGTTCTTTGTGCAGACGCTCGCGCAATTCGTCGAGGGAGCCCAGGTCGTTCATCGGCAGCGGCGGTGTGACGATCTCAAAGGGAATGGCGAACTCCGCCACACGCATGAGGACGTCTTCGACGAACTGTTCCAGGGACTCGGCAAGGGTCATACCCTCGCGATCCAGATCCGACAGCGCGTCGATCAAACCGGAATCTCTTAGAAATTTACGATAGCGCTCCTCTTTGAGCAGCGAGGAGTCCACCTCGACTTCGAAGTCCCCCGAACGGGCCTTCTCCACAGCGTAGAGAAAGCGATTCTTGCGTTCCACGGTCCCCCCGTAGATGTCCTGGACGATGGCGCAGGCGCGCTCCAGAGGTACGCCGGTGTACTCGAATTCAAAGCCCGCGCGGCGGATGCGGCCGGTTTCGTTGGTGAGGGTGGGTGGAGATTGAAAAGCTGGCGCAGTTGTGGGCATGCACCTCTAAGGATAATAAAAAAAGGGCGCAGCGGCAAACAGGGGGCCCGGCGGGCGAGCGGCGGCCAAACATTACATCAGGAGAACCTTATCCGCCCGCAAGCTCACGGCACCAGAATGCTCGCGGCCATATCCAGATCTTCCGCGAGGATGACCGACTGCACCCCGCCGAGACTCAGCACCTTGCGCACCGAGGCGTTGGCCCGGGCCACCACGAGCTGGCCGCCCTTCTTACGGCAGGACGTGCCGGCAAAAATAATGACGCTGATGATCGAAGAGTCCGCGAGCATGACGTGCTCCATGTCGAGGACGATGTTCGGCGGGCGCGATGCGAGGACGTCGAGGATGGTCTGGCGCAGGTCCGCCGCAATCACCATGCGCAGTTCGCCGGGGGGAAGCGTTAGTACCGTGTACTGCGGCTTATTGTCGATATCGACATCCTCCATCATATCGCGGAACCATTGTACGTGGTGCAATTTGTAGCAAGTAAAACCGGCGAACTGCGTAAAAAAAACAGCGCAGACTTGGTACAATCAATACAACCGGTAAGGTTCCACCAGCTCTTCAAAGGCGGCCGCTTCCCCGGCCCAGGTCTCGCGAAACCGATCATACGGAAGGTCCGCCTGGAAGGCGCGCCGGAAATCGTCCCCGCCCCAGAGGACATCCATGAAGAGCTGTCCGCTTTTTCCGTGACGTCGATAGCTCAGCCGGTCCCCGTACAAACGGTGCATGATCCTGAGGTACTCGTAGCCGGTGCGCAACGCATCGAAGCGCGTGGAGACCGGCGTGATCTGCACGCCGCGGCACGGTTGATTGCGATAGACCGACGCCGTCGGCCGAAAGCTTACCTCGGTAATTTCTACTCCCGGTAAGTTGAGCGCGCGCAGTTCTCGCACCACCGTGCGGGAATCGAGCCAGGGCGCACCGCTGTAGACGAAGGGCCGGGTGGTGCCGCGCCCGAGGCTGTAATTCACGCCTTCAAAAAACACCAGCCCGGGATAGACCAGCGCGGATTCCAGCGATGGAATGTTCGGCGACGGATTGATCCAGGACTTACGCAGCGTCGCGTCCGCCGCCGCACGTTCGTAACCGCTCACCCGGACGATGCTCAGCCGCACGCCGGGATACTTCAGATCGACCATGAAGCGCGCGTACTCTCCCGGCGTCATGGAGTACAGGAACGGCACCGGTGCTTCGCTGACGAAACTATCGAAGCCGTCTTCCAGGTACGAACCCTGGGCCCGCCAGAAGCCGTAGGGATTCGGCCGGTCCAGAATCATCAGCTCCACGCCGAACTCGTCCGCGGCTTCGAGTAAGTACGTGAGCGTCGAGACGTAGGTATAACAGCGGACGGGAAGATTCTCGATGTCCACCACGATGACGTCGATGCCCTGGAGATGGCGGGCCTCGGGTTTGCGCCGTTTCGAGTAGAGACTCAATATCCGCAGCCCGTGCTCCGGATCAACGCGGATGCCGTCCGGCCCGGCCTCGTCGAGATAACCGTACAGGCCGTGTTCCGGCTCCAGGACCAGGGCCGGACGCACGCCGGCGTCGAGCATGAGATCGAGCCCGGGCTGGAGATGGCGGTCCCGGCCCGTGGCGTTGGTCAACAGGGCAAAGTTACGATTCCGGAGCAGTGTAAAGTCGTCGATGGCCAGGGCGTCGAGGCCGGTGAACAGCGGTTCCTCCGAGCGGTTCGGCAACAGTCCCTCGGCCTCCTCCCCGACGTCCGGGCGGCAGCAGGACGGGAGTTCGTAGATCCGGACCCGGCCGTCCTGGACGACCCGGGCCTCCAGACGGCTTTCCACGGGCTGCATGTAACCGCCGATGCGCAGCTCAATTTCGCCGGTGGTGCAGCAGGCGGAAATCGCGAGTGCCGCCGCGAGGCTAAGTATGGACTGGAGATTCAAAATACGACTAAAAGATGGGCAGTTCCCGGCAACGGGGCGGCCGTTTTTTTATTTTCGGCGCCGGTGCGGCTGGAAACAATGAATTCGCATGCCCCCGCCCGATCCAGCCCGTTTTCCCCTCATTGCCGGGCTGGGGCTGAACACCGCCGACCGCCTCCTGCTGGAGTACTGGCTCTCCGGCCCGCCGGAAGTCCGCTTTCACGACGGCGACGTCCAGCCGGGCCTGCTCCAGCGCGGCCACCATGCCTTCCTCGCGGCCTCCGAGGCCGTTGTCCAGGATCTCATGCAGCTCTATCGGCCGCTGCTGCTGATCGCCCGCCCGCCCGGGGGAGACCCTCAGTACTTCGAGCGGCTCTTTGGGCTCGGCGTGGCCGCGGTCTGGACCCCGCCCCCGCCCGGGGATACAGTCTACTTCCCGGCCGTGAACGCGGCGGCGACACCGGAGCGCCGGCCCACGGCCTTCCTCATCGAAGACGATCCGGTCTTTCGTTCGGTGTTCCGGCAGATGCTCTACTTCGCGGGTTACGATGTGCGCGCGGACCAGCAATCCCTGGAGTACTTCGTGGAAAGCAGCGCGACTGCGAGCGGCGATGCGAAAAACGGTACCACGGCGGACGATATGCCCGCGCTGATTCTGGCGAACCTCGACACCGACCGCCTGGACATCCCGGAGTTTTTTTACCGACTACAGCGCGGCCTCAGCCGCAGCCCGACACGCAAACCGCGCATCCTGCTCATGAAAGATTTCGATCGGCCGGGCCTCGACGTGCGCACCATCGCGGCCGCCCTGCGCCCGCACGCCCGCCGCATCTTTCACCCGCGCGAAGCCGTTTTGGTGTTGATTGAAGCGCTGTTTCTATGCGGGCCCCCCGAAGCATCTGCGGCCACCGACGATCCGGCAAAGGGATTCAAGTCCGCGGCAACGCTGTTCAGCCGACCGTTTCGCCCGCTTGACGAATTGCTGCACGGGCCGAACGTCTACCTGCGCGAGGAAGCACCGCCGGCCCCGGGCGACACCGACCGGGCTTACCGACGCGGCCTGCCGTTTTTCTGGTTGTATGATTTACTGCGCGCGGGAGCCGGCCGGGGCGCCGTACTCGCGGAACGCGACGGACCGGGCGCTCACTGACATCACTCCGCTAACTTACTATTGCAAACAGTCAGCCATCATAACACAAGGAGCACAAACATGAGCGACACCGAATCTTCCGAACTGATTAAAACCGAGCGCCGCGGCAGCATTCTGCTGATCGGCTTCAATCGACCGAAAGAGCGCAATGCGTTCAACACAAACATGCTGCGACAGTTGAGCGACGCCTACACGTTGCTGAACAACGATCCTGAGTTACGTTGCGGTGTCGTGTATGCCGAGGGTATGCAATTCACCCTGGGCCTGGACCTGCCGGACGTTACGGCGTCCCTGGAAAAACACGGCCAACTGCCGCTGCCCGACGGCAACATCGATCCCTGGGGCATTGTCGGTCCGCTACGCACCACGCCGGTGGTCGTGGCCGCTCACGGCCTCGTCATTACGCTGGGCATTGAGCTCATGCTCGCGGCGGACATTCGCATCTGCGCGGGGCGGACGAACTTCGGGCAAATCGAAGTGCAGCGCGGCATCATGCCTTTCGGCGGCGCGACGACGCGTTTTCCGGCGACGGCAGGCTGGGGCAACGCCATGCGTTACATCTTAACCGGCGACGCCTTCGATGCAGCGGAGGCCTATCGCATCGGCCTGGTGCAGGAGGTCGTGGAAAAGAAGGCGGACCTGCTCGAGCGCGCCATGGAACTGGCGGAGGCCGTCGCCGCCCAGGCGCCGCTGGCCGTGCAGGCCTCGATTGAGATGGCACGCAAGGCGCAGCTCGAAGGTGAGGCCGCCGCGGCCCGGGCCCTGCTGCCGAAGACCCTGGAACTCATGGCTACCGCGGACGCCGAAGAAGGCCGCCGCTCCTTCGTGGAGAAACGCCAGGCGGAGTTCAAGGGCCGTTGAATCACACTAACTGTTAGCAAAATACTCTTATGAACGAAACCGAAATCATAGCACTCTTTCATCCGGGCGCCGACGTCCACAGCCTGAGCGACAGCGGACCGCTGCCCCCGCCCCACAGCAACATCCTGGTCAGCACCGACGCCATGATCGAAGGCACGCACTTTCGCCGGGACTGGTCTTCCCCCGAAGACGTGGCCGTGAAACTCTTTCACGTCAATCTTTCGGACATCGCCGCCGGCGGAGCCGATCCGGAGTGGTGCACGCTGAATGCCGGCGTCCCCGCCGAAGCCGGCGACGAATTCCTGCGGCGTTTCGCCCGGGCCTTCCGGGCGGAACTGGAACGTTACAGCTGCAAACTCGTGGGCGGCGATACCTTTCGCTCCCCGGTCTACATGTTCAGCGTTACCATGGGCGGCGGGTCCCAGCGTTTTCTCGGCCGCGACGGCGGCCGGGTCGGCGACCGGCTCTACGTTACGGGCAATCTCGGCCTGTCCGGCGCCGGCTACAAACATCTACTGAATGAACGTTTGCTGGAAGCCGGTACCGGGCGCGAGGCCGCCCTGGAGAAACATCGCCGTCCCCGGGCGCGCTACGACTGGGCGAAGATCTTGCGCAGCACGTCGGCGGTACACGCCCTCATGGACGTGAGTGACGGCCTGCTGGCCGACGCGCGGCGCCTGGCCGCGGCGAGCGGGGTGACGATTGAAATCGAGGTGGACCGCATTCCCGTTCCGCGGAACCTGGTAGAGATCGAACGCTACCCGGACGCGCTGTTGAGCGGCGAAGAGCTGGAGCTGTTGTTCCTCGGCGAGGACGATCTGCGCTTCGAGTTTCCGTGCACGGACATCGGCTGTGCCGTGGCACCGGCGGAGTCCGGCGACAACGACGGCCGGCGCGGCAGGGTTCGCCTGCGCGACGGAGACGGCCGCGCGCTGGAGCTCCCCGGCGGCGAGTTCGAGCACTTTTGATTTGAAACCTCACCGTTTTTGGAACCTGGAATGCCCCAAAAAACCGCAACCCGAATCATCATGCTAACTTTTGTTTGTATGATGTTAACCGAATCCGCCGGAGCCGCGCCGCAGAACGCCCCGGCCCTCAACGCAGAGCAGCTCCGCGTATTCTTCGAAGCGGAAGTTCCCCGGCTCATGCAGGAGCGCAATCTCGCCGGACTTACGATCGCCGCGGGACTCGGCGGGGAGGTGTCCTACACGGGCGGCTTCGGCTATGCGAACATCGCCGACGAGATTCCGGTGGACCCGGAACGAACGCTGTTTCGCGCGGGCTCGGTTTCGAAGCTGTTCGTCTGGCGCAGCGTCATGCGGTTGGTGGAAGCCGGCGAACTCGACCTCGATGAGGACGTAAACGTCTATCTTGCCCGGGGCGGCGAGTTCCGCATTCCGGATACGTTCCCCGAGCCGATCACCCTGCGTCACCTCATGCATCACACGGCGGGATTTGAAGATCGCCTGATCGGCCTGTTTACGAAAGACCCGGAACGTACCGTAGACCTGAAGACCGCCGCCACCGAAAACGTGCCGCTGCGCGTGCGACCGCCGGGCGGGCCGCCGGCATACTCAAATTACGGTTCGACCCTGGCCGCGTACATCGTGCAGGTCGTGAGCGAGGAACCGTTCGCCGCCTATGTCGATCGCACGATCTTTACGCCGCTGCGCATGGAACGCTCCACGTTCGCGCAGCCCGGCAACGATCCCCGCGGCGCATTTGCCGAACTCAAACAGAATCTGGCCGAAGGTTACGTACCCCTGGGGGACGGCGACTTTCAGGCCGAGGAGTTTGAGATCGTTCAGGACGCGCCGGCGGGTGCCCTGTCCACCACGGCGACGGATCTGCTAATATTTCTTCAAAACAGCTTAAGCAGCGGTGAAACGGAAGGCTGGCTGAACCTCGGCCGAAACGGCGAACGGATCCTCGGCCACGCGGGCAATACGATCTACTTCAACAGCCAGGCACTGATCCTGCCCGAGCGGGGTCTCGCCGTCTTCTTCTCGAACAACACGGCCGGCGGCGGCCTCGCAAACATGGAGCTGACCGATCGTTTCTTGAATCACTTCTTTCCCGCCCCGGACGGCCGCGCCGTTTTCCGGAGCAAAGGTCTGAACATCAGCCAGGCCGGGCTGGAACAGTACTACGGCCACTACTCGGCAAACCGTCGACCCGAGGACGAGATCACAAAGATCGTCTCGCTCTTCACCTCGACGTATGTGCGCGCGCCTTCGGAGGCGACCGCGGGTGAAACCCCCGACGGTGCTCCCCGCGGTGATGATGCGGACGCCGCCCTGCCCGGCATCGAAATCTTCGACATCTTTCACGGTGAGTACGTCTTCGCCGTACCGGTGGGCGACGGCGTCTTTCAGGAGGCGCGGGGCCAGCGACGCTACCGCTTTCTCCCGAACTCCGGCGGCATCATCTTCGAAGAACTGCCGGTGTTCACGCTGGTTCCGCCGCCGTGGTACGAATTCCCGCCGCTGCACTACTCGATTCTTTTTTCGATGGTGAGCGTGATTCTCACCGCACTGATCTTTCGGCCCACGGGTCTGCTGACGCTCCTGCCCCGCGGGAGATTTCAGCATACTCCGGACAACGACGCCCGCATCGCCGCGCGCCTGGCCCTGGGGACGATCCTCGGTTACGTCGCGTTCCTGCTGGTCGGAGCCTTAACTGCCGGTGATTTTATCTTTGTGCAGCCGGCCGCATGGCCGTTCGCGATTCCGTTCATCGCCCTGATTCTAAATCTCGGGGCCCTGGCGTACCTGTTTCCGGTGTGGTCGCGCTCGTTCTGGACGGCGGCGTCCCGCGTGCACTATACGATCCTGGTTCTCGTGCCGCTGCCGTTCTTCTGGTTTCTGTACTTCTGGAATTTGACTTTGTAATGATGGCCATCCTGCGCGCGAAGATTCTGCGCTCCGTGCTGGCGCCGCTGTGTTTCGCCGTGCTGTGCAATCAGTGCGTGAGCCGCACGGAAGATCCGCTCACGGAGCTGTTCCCGGCGGTGATCATGGCGCAGGTCCAGCAGGTCTTGATCATCGGGGACTCGCTCACGGATTTCTCGGACGGTTTTTATCTACAACAATCCCTGGGGCCCGGCTATATCGTGCAGCATACCGGGATCATCAATACGGACTTTAACTACTGGACGGGGCGCCTGGACGAGGCCCTGTCCCGTGCCACGTTTGCGCCGCCGGCCCATGTGATCGTACCGCTGGGTACCAACGACGCCTTTGTCCTGGGACCGGAGGCCTTCGTGGACCGCGTACAGGTATTTCACCGCGAACTGCGGTTGCGTTCGTCGGCGCGGGTGTACTACTTTCTGATGCCGGTGACGTTAATCCCATCTCTGGAACCGTCGCTGCGTGAAAACAACGCGGCCCTGTCCGCCCATGTACCGGGTGACAACACGGTCCTGGTCGATCTTATGAGTGAGTTTGATGGGGCACCGGCGGTCCCGGCCCTCTACGATGCGGCCGACCCGCTGCATCCTACGGAAACCGGCTATCGCCTGATCGGGGCCCGCATGCGCAACGCCCTGCTGCGATAAAAGCCGGGCGCAGTGGTACAGGTTCGGCTTTTGGGAATTTCATTGCAATTTCCGGGTTTCGTCGCCACCATGGAGCCGTGAGTTCCTCGCAACAACCCGCGGTCGACATCCACAAGCAGTTGGCGAATTTTTCTAACTACTTAAAGAAAAAAGGGCTGAAAATCACCAGTCAACGCCTCCTGGTTGCCGAGAAAATCTTCGGCATGGATTCCCACTTCACCGTGGATTCCCTGGCGGAGTCGCTCAAGGACCGGCGCAACGAAATCTCGCGCGCCACCATCTACCGCATCGTTTCCGTCATGGTCGAAGCGGATCTGCTCACGGAACACAATTTCGGGCAAAACGCTCGCTACTACGAACACATCCCCGGACAGCAGCACCACGACCACATCCTGTGCCTGGACTGCGGACGCATCGACGAATTCGTGAACCCGGAAATCGAACAACTTCAGGTTAAGATGGCCGGCGAATTCGGGCACACCCTGGCCGATCACTCGCTGAACCTGTACGGTCGCTGTAAGGCGTGGGCCGCGAACGGAGAATGCGAGCGGCGCAACACCACGGAGATCGTCGACGAACTTGCGGATTCATGAGTGACACCGGTTCCACGGGCGCGCCCGCGACTCTCGGTGCCGCCTTTCTCGATCAACTCCAACAGGCCCCGCGGCATACGGCCATCCACGATCCCGGCGGATCTATGAATCGAATCATGCTTGGTGCCGTGGCACTGGGCGTCCGCGATCTTCTGGAACGGGAAGTGTTCGCGCCGCGAGTCGGTGTGATGTTGCCGCCGGGCCGGGGCGGAGCGGTGGTGAACCTGGCGCTCGCCCTCGCCGGCCGCACGTCGGTGAACCTGAATCACACGGCCGGCGAGGCGCAATTGCGGCGGATGACGGAGATCGCCGGGCTCACGACGATCATCACGGCGCAAAAGTACCTGGATAAAATCAACATCGCTCCGGAAGACCTTCCCGGTCGCGTGCTGCTGGCGGACGTGGATCTCTTGCCGCACCTATCGAAGCTACAAACGCTCGGGCGTATGGCGCGGCTGCGTATGACCGGCGCACGCGGTCTGCAACGCCTGGATCATGCCGCGGCAGATGCTGTGGCCACGGTTTTGTTTTCGTCGGGCACCACCGGCGATCCGAAGGGCATTCAGCTTACTCACGCTCAGATCCTGGCGAACATCCGCTCGGTGCACGCCGCCCTGGACCTGCACGACGGGCATGTCCTGCTTTCGGCCCTGCCGCTCTTTCACAGCTTCGGCCTGGTGCCGGGAATGTGGCTGCCGCTAACAACCGGGGTGACCCTGGCGGGCTTTCCAAACCCGCGCGATCCGGCCGGCTTCGGTAAACTTGCCGAACAAACATCTTCCACGTGCATGTTAAGCACGCCCACGTTTTGCCGTCAGTATCTCAAAAAGATTCCGGCGCATCGTTTCGCGACGCTGCAGTTCGCCGTGGTGGGCGCCGAAAAATGTCCGGCGGAACTCAAATCATCTTTCTACGAACACTTCCGCGCCCATCTTCTGGAAGGCTATGGATGCACCGAGCTTGCCCCGGTCGTGTCAACGAATCTCCTGGATTCGCATGTGCGCGGTCGCCATGCAAGCGGCGCCCGCGACGGCTCCGTGGGCCGCGCGTTGCCGAACATCGAGGTGCTGATCGTGGATCCGGAAACTCTGGAGGATGTTCCGCGCGGCGAAGAAGGGCTGATCATTGTGCGGAGCCCGGCCCGGATGCTCGGTTATCTCGGGCGGGAGGATCTGACGGCGAAAGCCTTTGTACGGGGCGGCTACAATACCGGCGACATCGGCCGTATGGATGAAGACAGCTTTCTGTTCATTACCGGCCGGCTCGCGCGTTTCGCCAAGATCGGCGGCGAAATGATCCCGCTGGATACGATCGAAGATCATATGCAATCCTGGCTGGAACGCAAGTTTGCCGCGCGCAGCACGGCTGCCGGCGACGGCGGGTTGGCTGCCGGCGATAACTCGACGGCCGACGAATCACCGGCGTGGGAAGTGGCAATTACTGCCGTACCGGATTCATCGAAAGGGGAACGCCTGATCGTGTTGCACACCGGCCTGCCGTGTTCCGAGGCGGAGGCTTTACAGGCCCTCGCCGACTTTCCACCACTCTTCCGGCCGCGGGCGCGAGACTTCTTTCGCGTGGACGAGATTCCGGTACTGGGCACGGGCAAGCGGAATCTCAAGGCCGTGAAAGAACTCGCCGTTCAAATTGCAGCGGAACCGGCGAGGAACTAGTCGAACCCGTTGAATTTCTCCGGATATAGTATGTACTTGAGGCGAATGTTGCCGGGCAGTTGTTTTTCCGGCCGCGCTCGGAGACCAAGGTGCTTTTCGTACCGGTTCTGGTCTATGTACACGCGACTGCGGTATTCCAAATAGCCCGGGTTTGTGAAATCATAGTAGTGGAGTCCTTTTGTAGGAACTCCTACAAAAGCAGACTCATCCCCTGGATCCAGGTCTTTCTCTACCAGCCACACGAACAGGTGCGCACGCGACACCCCAACATAGCTCGCCCAAAGACCAAGCTCCATCCAGAACTCATTGTCCACCCGGACACAATAGCGGCGAAGTTCCTGACCGGGCTTCTGATAGCGAGTCTTCAGAGATCCCGACTGCATGATCTCACCTTCCAGGCACGCCCGGCGAAAATCACGCAAAAGCACGAAGAGATACACACCCTGACGACGGCGAAACGATAACAGCCGCTCTCGAAACTGCGCATCAATGCGACGCGGAATCAACAGCGTAACCGGGGTCGCGGCCGGATGAGTTCCCATCCCGCGCACAAAATCGCGTTCCGGCTCATATCGCGTCGGAGGGAAAACGACGGAGCGTTTGTGAATCAGATGGTCCATGTGATTTCTCCCTGGCCGCAAAGAGGCCGCAACACGTAACAGTCCAAAAACGCGAATCGTTCCGCGCTTTTTTGCACGACCCCCGGAATTTCGAAAAAAAATCGCGCGGGGCGCCGGGCGATAAGAAGATGCCCGCAACCACTAAGGCGTAAGAGTATACGATGGCGAAGAAGACGGCCGCGCAGGCAAAATCAAAGAAGAAAGCGGCATCCGCAAAAAACAAAAAAAAAGCCGGAACCGCAAATCCCCCTCGTCGAAAAACGGCCGCCGGTACGAAGCCCGGCGACCGCACGGCCGTAGAGAAGCGCATGCGCAAGCTGGCCGACGAGATTCGCAAACATCAGTATCTCTACTACGTCAAAAACAAACCCGAAATCCCCGACCGCGACTTCGATCACATCCTGGTAGAACTGCAACAACTGGAAGCCGATCATCCCGACCTGGCCGACCCGGACTCTCCCAGTCGCATCGTCGGCTCGGACCTGGACAGTGAATTCCCGAAATTCACGCACACCATACCCGTACTGTCCCTCAGTAATACCTACTCCACCGAAGAGGCCCTGGAGTGGGCCGAAAAAATCGCCGACGCCCACACGAGCGATATCGGCGTCCAGTGGAAGGTCGACGGCGCAAGCCTCGTCGTGTACTACGAGGACGGACGTCTGGTGCGCGCCGTTACCCGCGGCACCGGGCAGGTGGGCGACGAGGTCACGAACAACGCCCTGACCATTCGTAACATTCCGCACCAGTTGCGCGAAAAGGTCACCGTGGCCGTCCGCGGTGAGGTCTACATGACCTTTGCGGACTTCGAAGAGTTCAACGAGGCCCTGGGCTGGATCTACGCCAACCCGCGGAATCTCGCAGCGGGTACGCTCAAACATAAAAAGTCCAGTGAAGTTGCAAAGCGCCCGCTCCGCTGGATGCCCTTCGACGGCCATCTGCCCGCGACGGTCATGAAAAACAGAAAGATCCGCCGGGACCGCGACATCTTGAAGTATCTGGAAAAACTCGGCCTCCCCGTATCCGCCGACAACAAGTTCGTAAAGCCCTCACAACTTCGTAAAACCATCACGGAATTCGCCGCGCAGAAAGACGGCGTGCCGATGCCCGTCGACGGCCTCGTTCTGAAAGTGGATGATCTGGAAGTTCGCGAACGACTCGGCTTTACTGCAAACAACCCGCGCTGGGCCACATCCCTGAAATTCGAACCGGAGATCGGCGAGACAGCTGTTCGGGAAATCCAGGTGCAGACCGGTCGCACCGGCCGCGTCACACCGCGGGCAAAGCTCGATCCGTTGAAACTCGCCGGTACCACCGTAACCTACGCGACCCTGCATAACGCGGACTACGTCGAGAAACTCGGCGTGCGCATCGGCTCGCGCGTGAAAGTCAGCAAGCGCGGCGAGATCATCCCCGCGGTGGAAGAAGTCGTCGATCCCGGCGACGGTCCCGCTTACAAGTTTCCGACGAAATGCCCCACATGCTCCACGAAACTCAACCGCGATGAAGACGCCGTCGACTGGATGTGCCCGAACCCTGAATGCGACGCAAAGATGCTAAATCGCCTCATCTTCTTCGCCGGACGCAAGCAGATGGACATCGCCGGACTCGGCGAAAAGGTCGTAACGATTCTATACGAAAAGGGATTCATCCGCCGCATCCCTGACATCTATCAGTTGCACAAGCAGCGCGAACAGTTAGAAGAACTGGAAGGCTTCGGCAAAAAGTCCGTGCAGGTTCTCCTCGACGGCATCGAAGCATCGAAGCAACGCGAGTTTCGGTACGTACTGCCGGCCCTGGGGCTGCGCGAAGTGGGCACTCACGTAACGGGCATTCTGCTCACCGAGGGCTACGACTCCGTCGAGAAGATCATCAAACTCGCGAAGTCGAAAGACGGCGAGGAGATACTGAAGAACATGGACGGCATCGGCCCGCGCATCGTAGAAGCCGTCACCGAACAGTTCCGGGACAAGCAGGTCCAGCAGCTCATTAAGGATCTCAAGAAAGCCGGGTTGACCCTGGCCGCGCCCGAACGCGCGGCCGGCACCGATCTCCCACAAATATTCGAAGGCCAGTCCTGGTGCGTCACCGGCAGCTTCACGAACTTCCGCCCGCGCGATCTCGCCATGGAAGAAGTACGCAATCGCGGCGGCCGCATCGTCACCGGCGTGAGCTCGAAAACCAGTCACCTGCTCGCGGGCGAAGGCGCGGGCAGCAAACTCGAAAAAGCCGAGAAGCTCGGCGTCACCGTGGTCAGCGAGGACGAATTTCTTAAGATGCTTTCAGAGTAAGTCTGCGAGCACGACCGCCCGGTCATCCGCAATCGAAATCGGTGCCGGTGCGTCAGAGGACATGGACGGCCCCGCACTCCGGAAGGCTTCCAGTTCCGCGCCGATGCCGAGGCGTTCGCAGATGTCTCGCTTTTGCCGGCGTTCGCGGCAGAACTCGACGTGATCACGCCGCACGCCGGTCACTTCGTAGAACCGGTGATGCTCCAGCCATTCCAGCGAACGTTGCTGGATCGTCTTGCCGCACTTCGATACCAGGAAAATATTTCCGGGACCGTAACATTCACTCAGAGCGGTCACCGCCTCGAAGGCTCCAGGAATCGCCGTGGCCTCGAGGTAACGTTTATCGTGGAAGATCAGATCCGGTTCGTCGGTGTCCGATCCCATCAGCACGTTGCCGATGTCGATTCCGATGCGCAGTGTTTTATCATGTTTGTGTTGTTCGTTTTTGTGTTGTTCGTTCATTCAAGTTATCCCGGCTTCCCCGGGTACAACGGCACACGTACATACGCAGACCGTCTGCGTAATGCACGGCGTCCGTAAGCTTGCGAAACTGAGAGAGGGATGCGCGGACTTGCGCGATCAGATCGTCAGGCGGGGGAAGCTCTGTATATATTGCTTCATCATCTTGCGTATCTTAGACGAAGATTTCGCAGTCTTTCCCGTGAAAAAAGATTGCCCGCAATGGCGGCCGGCCACATCCCGCACGGGGAAAGCGCTGAGCCCGGGCCGCGTCCGCTAGAAATTAGCAGACAGCGAAACTCCGTCCGCTGAACTGTCCGCAGGATGTTGAATAAGCTCGTTGATCGTATCGCCGCCGCGTCCACCGGGACGATTCTTCTCATCTTCGCGGCCGCGCTGCTCCTCCGTATCCTGACCGCCATCTTCAACGTCGGCTACTTCGCCGTAGACGACTACAACCTGCTCGGGAACGCCATCCCGGTGCAGACCGCCACGGCCGTAACCGAGTCCGTCACCAATCTGGTGAACATCAGCTACATCCGCTCACCGCTGCCCCAGGCCCTCGTCTACTACACGGCGCTCTTCGCCCACGACCACTTCGGCGCCGTCGATCCGGTGGACCAGGCGCGCGCGGTCTTCTGCGTAATGGGCGTGTTGTCCCTGGCATCGCTCTACTTCGGCTGGCGATTTTTCCTGCTGCTCGGCCGCGGACGCGAAGCCGCCATCGCCCTGCTGCTCATCGGCTTTCACGCGGCTATGCCCTTCCTGAGCACTCGCTCCATGATCGAAAACATGGCGGCGCCGTTCATCATCGCATCGCTCTACTACTTCACGCGCTACTACGTAAATCGGGAACGCTCCGAACACCTGTCTCTGGCCGTCTCCGTCCTCCTGCTGGCCCTGGGTTCCCTGCTGCGCTTCCAGACGGGAGTCCTCCTCTTCGCGTACGCCCCGTTCGTTTACCTCCGTAAGAACAAAGCGGACTACGCCTGGTTCATCGGTGCCGGGCTGGTGTCGTTCGTGGTCAGCGGCCTGCCGGACCTCGCCATGCGCGGCATGTTCCACGGCTCGCTGCGCAACTACATCGACTACAATCTCCAGTACTCCTCGGAGTTCGGCACGTCCCCGCCCTGGGCCTACATCCCGACGCTCATCATCTTTCTGATTCCGCCGGCTTTCATATCGCGCTACAAAGGCTTCGCCTGGAAAGAACAGTTCCGGCCGTTGTATCCGTTGCTGTTGAGCCTCGCGGTCTTCTTCGTGGTGCACTCGGCCATTCCGCACAAAGAAGACCGCTTCATGTTTCCGATTCTGCCGGCGCTCTTCGTCGCCGTCGCCCCGCTCGCGAACTTTCTGTTGCAACAACCGGGGCGCCTGGGCTTTCGCATCTACTTCGTCGTGGTGAACGTCGCGGTCATGATCGGTCTCACGTTCTTTACGTTTCAAAACAACATGATCGGCCTCGTCCGCTACATGGAGGCGCACCGGGACATTCAGCGCATCGTCATCTTTGAAGGTAGCATGACGTACTACCCCTACTCGTACTCCACACGCGGCCCGCTCCAGGGCATGCCGCGCATCGTGGCGGCCTGGCAGCCGCCCGTCGAACTCGCGGAGGATTGCACCGAGGTCCTGCTCATACGCCAGAATTACTTAGAGAGCGCGCAGTTGCACTTAGCGAACCTCAAAGAGGTCGCCGAATTTCACGCGTCCCCCTTCGAACGCCTCGTGGTCTGGATCAATCCCGGCGGCAACCAGCGCCGCGGCGCGATGTACGTCTATCTTCCGAAGCATTGCCCCGTCTCCGATGCACCGTGAAACCGCCCGATCAAATCAAGAAGGTCCTGGTCGTGCGCATGAGTTCCATCGGCGACATCGTGCTGACCACGCCGATCATTCGTTCACTGAAGCAGGCCCGCCCGGACATCGAGCTGCACTATCTCACCCGCGCCGCCTACGGTGACATCCTGGCGCACAACCCGCACGTGGATCGGCTGCATCTGGCGCAGCATTCCCCGCGGGAACTAAGCGCGGCGCTGCGCTCCGAACGTTTCGATTACGTCCTCGATCTGCACAACAACGCGCGCTCGCTGCGAATTTTACTGAACCTGCGCCGGCCTTTCCGTCGCTTTCCCAAGCATAACTTCGCGAAGCTGCGCATGACGATGTTCAAGCAATCGGTTCACATTCCCCACGTCGTGGAACGCTACGCCGCCGCGCTGAAACCGCTGAACATACCGCTCGACGACGGCGGCCTGGATTTCTTTCTGCCCGACGACGCCCGGGAACGCGCCCGGACATTGCTGAGCGAACGCTTCGGCACCGACCGCGGCGCCGGCGCCGGGAACAACGGCAGTGGCATCCTGGCGGTTGTTCTCGGCGCCAAACATCGCACGAAGATCTGGGTGCCCGAGCACTTTCGCGCGCTGCTGAAACTCCGTAACCGCCCCGCGATTCTCCTCGGCGGCCCGGACGACCGCCCCATGGCCGATGAAATCCTGGCTTCGCTACAAACTTCTGCTCGCGAGAAGTTACTGGACGCCGTGGGCCGCACGGACCTGGGAACCTCGGCCGCCCTGCTCGAACACGGCGACGTCGTGCTCAGTCACGATACGGGGCTCATGCACATCGCCGCGGCGCTACAGAAAAAAACGGTCACGCTCTGGGGCAACACCATCCCCGGCTTCGGCATGACGCCTTATCGCGCGCCGCACCGCATTCTGGAAGTCAACGGCCTCGGCTGCCGGCCGTGCAGCAAGATCGGCTACGACCGCTGTCCGCAAGGACACTTTCGGTGCATGCGCGAGATTACGCCGGAGATGGTGGCTACAGCCCTCGAGACGATCTGAACACGATCTTATCGTAACCGATGAAGTTCAGCACGATGGCCACGGCGATGCCGATCAGCTTGGCCAGCACGTACCACATGCCCGCCGTGGTCAGCACGTAAAACAACACGAGCCGCGCCGCGAAGGAGAGGCCGGTGACCACGTTGAACAGCAGCAGCTTCCCGACCCACTCACCCGGGCTCCGAAATTTGTAGCGCCAGGTGATGGCCGAGTGCAGTAAGAAACCGGTGATGATGGACACCTCGATCGAGATGGCGTTCGCAATGTTTTCAATGACGGGGTTACCGGTGAAGCCGAGCAGTTCCACGAGCAGAATCATGGACACCAGCTCCGAGGCCGCCACGAGCAGACCATTCACGCCGTACTTCACGAGCCGCGCGAAACCGGACGAGTTGTACTTGAAGATGCACCAGAAGGCGCGAATCGCATCCTTCCAGCCGATCTTTTTGCCTTCTTCGTAGGTGCGCCCGTAGTAAGAAATACCTACTTCGTAGATGCGCACGCGCAGTTGCGGGTCCCGCGCCTGCCCGGCGATCTTCGCCGTAATTTCCGGCTCGAAGCCGAAGCGATTTTCCTCCACCTGCACGCGTTTGATCACGTCGCGCTTGAAGACCTTATAACATGTTTCCATATCAGTAAGATTGAGATCGGAAAACATGTTGCTCAAGAGCGTGAGGAACTGGTTGGCCAGCATGTGCCAGAAGTACAGAATGCGATGCGGCTCCCCGCCCATGAAGCGCGAGCCGTAGACGACGTCCGCCTTGTCTTCGAGGATCGGCGTCAACAATTTCGGGTATTCGTTGGGATCATACTCCAGGTCCGCGTCCTGGATGAGGACCAGATCCCCGTCGGCGTGCTCGAAACCGGTTCGCAGAGCGGCGCCTTTGCCCTGGTTGACATCGTGCAGAATGATCCGGCGGCCCGGCCCTTCCAATTCCCGGAGGATGTCGCGCGTGCCGTCCCGGGAACCGTCATCTACGAGGACGATTTCCTTTGCGGTGATCCCCTTCGGCAGCGGTGCCTTCTCGACGACGTCGAGAATGGTACGCAACGTGGCCTGCTCGTTGTAAACAGGCATGACTATGGATAACTTCATGCGACGTTCAACATTTTTGTTAACAGTTTACCGAACAACTAAAAAAGATTTGTCCGCCATCCCGGCGTGGTGAAGCTTGCAGACGTCGCCGCGCGGGAACGCGCCTGGCGCTTGCAGCGATTCTCTATATCACAAACTTTTTAAGATGTCCCGGCCGATGAAACGTTACGCCCGAATTACGAAAAAAATCCATCCCATACTCGGCACCGCCCTGCTGGCCGTGGCCCTGAGCGGCGCCGGTTGCAAAAACGTCGTGGAGGAGAAGTGCTTCCAGGTCTGCGACATGTTCGCCGAATGCACGGCAAAGATCCAGAAGATGCCGGTGAGCGGCCCCCTGCGCGGCAAGCTGGTGGAAGATTGCATGACTCCCTGCACCAATTATCACCACGAAATGCTGGGCTGTTACGAGGAGTTCGAAGGCTCCTGTGAAAAAATGGCGCTGTGTATCACAAACAGTGGGGTGCTATTTTGACCGCCGGCCGTCCCGTCTTACTCTACATCGCCCTTGGCCTGAGCGCCCTGGCCCTGGCGAGCACCCTGCCCTTCGATCCGCTGGACATCGACAGTTCTTCGTACGCGTTGATCGCAAGGGAGATGATCGAAGAATCCCGCACCGATGACGACGAGGGCTGTGTCATCGATTCCGCCGTGAGCGCGAGCGGCGAGTGCGCCTGGTGGGAATCCTACGTCTTCCTGCGCCAGGGCGGACGCCGCTACTTCGATAAGCCCATCCTCACGTTCTGGACCGTGGCCGCGTCGTTCTCCGTCTTCGGCTTCTCGAACTGGGCCTACCGCCTGCCGGCCTTACTCATCACACTCATCTCCGTTTATTCCATCTTTCGCATCACGGTGCTCATCAGCGGCGATCGGCGGCGCGGGCTCATCGCGGCGCTGCTCTACGCCACGGCCCCCGGCGTCTTCGCGATGCTGCTGGATACGAAAATCGACGTCTATCTCAACGCGTATCTCATCTTCCTGCATCACGCCTACTACCTGGGCGTCAAAGAAAACCGGCGCTGGTATTTGCTCATGTACCTCTTCGCCGGCCTGGGCTTCATCACGAAAGGTCCCATCGCCGTGGCGATTCCGTGCATCTCCATCGGCCTGGACATCCTGGTACGCCGGGACTGGCAGCGCCTGGGATCCATGTACCTCGTCCCGGGAATTCTGATCGCTCTTATTCCGCCGGCGGTCTGGACCTTCTTCCTGTACCTCGAGTACGAGAGCTACGGACCGTACTACTTCCTGTGGCTGCAATCGTTTGGAAGATTCATCAGCAAAGCCAACTACAGCTGGTCCAAGAAGTACGATCCCCTGTTCTTCTTAAGTAACTTTGCCTGGGCCTTTGCGCCGTTCCTGCTCGCGTTGTTTTATCATGTCATCCGCGAGATTGCGGCGTTCTTTCGTCGCGGCGAGTACCGAACCCTGCTCTCCGATCTGCGCGGCAATCGTTACAAGGACCGGGACTTCACCTTGCCGTTCTGGTTGTTCGTCTTCATGGCGGGCATCAGCTTCTCGCGCTTCCAGTTGCCTCAGTACGTCTACTGGGTGTTGCCCGCCGCCGCGATCCTCACCTCCGGCGTCCTCGCACGCTATCTTTACGGAGCCTATGCCCGCGCCCCGGAAGCGCCGGCGGCCAGCATGGTCGCGGCGGTTACCGGTACCGGGCGAGCCGAGGAACGCCAGGCACCGAAGCTGTTTCGCTACTTGTTGTACGTCGTGCCCGTGTTGATCGCAATTGTGTTGATCGCCGCCGCGTTTGTCACGTTTACGCCCGGCGTCTTGTACTTCGTGATACTCGTCGGCGGGGCGGTCTTCGCCTGGAACCTGCGTCGCGAACCGGGTACCGGCGTGGCCGTAACCATCGCGGCGATCCTCGCCGCTTACTTCGTCGCGACGGCCTACATCTATCCCGACATGATTCGTTATCAGCCCGGGTCGCGCATGGGTCCCATCTTACAAAAGCTGGAACCGGAAGAAGACAACATCTACACCTATCGTCTGTCGTTTTCTTACAAGAGCATCCCGCTCTACTCGTACAAACGATACCGGGTCCTCTACGATAAAGACAAACTGCGGCAGGAACTGCGTGAAAAAGGCTCCCGCCTCGTGGCGACTCACGAACGTTTCTATCCGGAACTGCAGTTATTCCTGAGCGATTGCTGCGAGGTGGAACTGGTGGAAAACTTCGAATGGTATAAGGTATCCATGCCGAAACCGAGGTTCTTCATTCGTTCGGAACGTCCCGAACTGACGCAAGGCCAGGGCATCATCGTCGCAAAAATGACGTTGAAAGATTCCGAATAAAGTTTACGATCTGGCCCGATGAGGCCGTCGACCCGCGCAGCACAGCCGCAACAACGATACGCAATTGCACGAATCGCACGATCTCTGTGCGTCGGCGTCATCGTATTCTCCGCCGGCATTCTGCTTACCGGCGCAACGCACGCCGAACCATTGCAGGTGTCTTCCGACGCCGGCAACCTGGCCATCGGCCGTCACGTCGACTATCTCGAGGATCCGAACGGTGAGTACAACCTGGCCGACGTGCAAACGCCGCCGCTCTCGGAACAATTCAAGCGGTCCACGGAAGAACGCATCAACTTCAGCTACACCCCGTCGACCTACTGGTTCCGCCTGCAGCTCACTACCGATGCAAGCCGCGAACTCCCGGTGCTCCTGGAACTCGTCTCGCTGATCGACGACGTCCGCATCTACGTCCCGGACGCGGACGGCGAATACCTGGAGCGACGCTACGGCCGCTGGCGTCCCCTCGAAGAACGGGACCTCAAGCATCGCAACTTTCTGTTTCGATTCACGCTGCCGCCGAACGAGATCCGTACGATCTACATGCGTTTTCAGAGCGAGGGCGCCCTGCTCTTACCGCTGACCCTCTGGACCGTGGAAAGCTTTGCCGCGAAAGATCACGAGGAACAAATCGTCTTCGGCCTCTACTTCGGCGTCCTGCTGGTGATGGTCCTTTACAACTCGTTCCTGTTCGTGTGGCTCCGGGACACGGGATACTTCTACTATGTCGCCTACATCCTGAGCTTCGGCCTCATTCTCAGCGGGGTCTGGGGCTTCAGCCACGAGTACGTCTTTTCCTGGAACATGTGGCTTGCGAACCGCAGCATTCCCATATTCATCGGTACGTCTTCGTTCTTCGCGCTGCAATTCACGCGTAAGTTTCTCGAAACGAAAACCAGGCATCCGCGGTTGCATATCGTCATCCTCATCATCGCCGGCCTCGCCGCCGCGCAAACGATCTACGCCATCTTCGGGAACTACGGCCTCGCCGTCCGCGCCGGCACTTACATTGCACTCGGCGCCTGCCTCATGCTGTTCGCGGCTCCCGTCATCAGTCTCATCTCCGGCAACCGCGCGGCGCGCTACTTTCTACTCGCCTTCATCGCTCTCATAGTCGGTGTGGTGGTGATCCTGCTGCGCAACCTGGGCGTGTTGCCGTACAATTTTCTCACGAACTACTCGAGCCTCATCGGATCGGCCATGGAAGTGGTACTGCTTTCCCTGGCGCTGGGAGATCGTTTTAATTTGATTCGCGCGGAAAAAGAACGCATTCAGTTGGAATCGCTGCAAAAAGAACGACGATTGAACGAGGCCTTCGCGCGTTTTGTGCCCACCACGTTTCTGGAGTTGCTGGAAAAACAGGGCATCGTCGACGTGCAACCGGGCGATGCGGTCCGGCGCGATCTGGCCATCCTCTTCGCGGACATTCGTTCGTTTACGGATCTTTCCGAAAACATGTCCGCCGAGGATAACTTTCACTTCATCAACGCTTACCTGCGCCGCATGAATCCCGTCATCCGCGAGCACGGCGGCTTCATCGACAAATACATCGGCGACGCGGTGATGGCTCTGTTTCCCGGTTCGGCGGCGGGAGCGCTGCGCGCCGGCCTGGCCATGCGGCAAGCGCTGAACGAGTACAATGTGGAGCGGAGTTCGAAGGGCATGCAGGAAATCGACATCGGCATCGGCATTCACTACGGCTCCACAATGCTCGGTACCGTCGGCGATGCGAAACGCATGGACGGCACGGTCATCTCGGACGCGGTGAACGTGGCTTCGCGCCTGGAAGGACTGACCAAGAAGTTCGCCACACCCATCATCGTCAGTGAGGCCGTGCTGAAAGAAAGCGGATTGCGGGACGAAATCCGGCATCGTTTCCTGGGCGAGGTGGAGATCCGCGGCAAAAAAGAGCGCACGGCCATCTATACCATCGACGCATGAGCTGGTACGTAAAAAAGGCCCCGCTCGAATGAACGGGGCCTGGAAAGAAGGGAACGTCTCGGGTTTATCCCGAGCGCCGCTCCGATTAACGGAGCAACTGCAGCACGGACTGCGGACGGAGGTTCGCCTGAGCGAGCATGGCCGTTCCGGATTGAACCAGAATCTGGTTCTTCGTAAAGGCCACGGATTCCTCCGCCATGTCCGTGTCACGGATGCGGGACTCGGACGCCTGCAAGTTTTCGTAGGCGACCATCAGCCCCTGAGCGGCGTGTTCCAGACGATTGTAATAAGCGCCGAGATCAGCGCGCTGCTTGTTCACCCGATGCAGCGCTGCGTCCAGGACACCTATCGCGTCATTCGCGAACTCCATGGTCGAAAGGGTGAGTAAGGTACCGTCATTGCGCGTCAAGTTCAGCGCCTGGGAAGTCATCGTGCCGATGTAGACACGCTCCCGCTGGTGCTGGTTGGCGCCCATGTGGAACCACATTGAAGACACACGCGATCCGCGTGCGAAATCGCCCTGCAGAAGATTCATTTTGTTGAACTCGGCCTGCGAAGCGATACGATCGACTTCGTCGATCAGCTGCGAGACCTCGACCTGAATCATCTGCCGGTCGTTAGCGGTATAGATGCCGTTAGAAGATTGTACGGCGAGGACCCGAATTCTCTGAAGAATATCGGTGACTTCCCCGAGATAACCTTCCGTGGTTTGAATCATGGACATACCGTCTTCGGTATTCCGTTCTGCCTGACGCAAACCGCGGATTTGTGACCGCATTTTCTCGGAAACCGCGAGACCGGAAGCGTCATCTCCCGCGCGGTTGATCCGCATACCGGAAGACAGCTTCTCCATGTTTTTATTCACGTCGACGTGCTGAAACTTCAGGACGCGGTGCGAGTTGATCGCAGAGAGGTTATGGTTAATAATCATTTAGTTTCCTCCGTGAAACTGAACTCGTACCCGGGACTTTAAAATTACGCGCTCACCCCTCCCTGGGTAAGACACGCTGCCCGGTCCGCGGACCCTGGCGGTTCCGCGACTGCTACGGTTACATCATCGTGGATTGGGCGGGCGAAGATTAGGGGTGCGGTCGCAATTTTGGAAAAATCGCTCCGTTTTTGGGAAAACCCGGATTGTCCCGGGGAATTACGTTTTTTTTCGCGGCCCGGAAAAAAGTTCCGCGAAAGTCTAAAGGTCAGTAACTTACACTGAAATAAAGTTAGGGGCGCTAAAGACTGCGGAACTGCGTGAGGGGGTCGAGGATGTGAGTGATCTGAACGCCGAAGTACTCTTCCAGGACGATAAGCCGCCCCCGCCCGAAGAGCCGATCGTTGATCAGAATATCCACCTCGTCGCCGACCTGTTTGTCCAGTTCCACGATGGAACCCTCGCCGAGCATCAGAACGTCCTTAATGTACATCTGGGTGCGGCCGAGTTCCACGGTGAACCGCAGAGTCACGTCCATCAGGAGCTCGACGTTTTCGGAGCGCTCGCCGCCGCCGCGTCGGCCGGAGGATGCCGGACGACCGCCGCCCCCACCACCGCCGCCTGCCGGGGGTCCGCCGCCCACGGCGCCGGCCAGGGCGTTCAGCGCCTCCTGGTCCAGGCCCATGCCTCCGGCATCACCGCCGGTATCGCCGGCCCCGCCGCCGAGCAGGGAGTCGAGGTTCAGATCGTCGCCGCCGCCATCTCCTCCACCTCCGCCGCCAAGAAGGTCACCGAGACCACCGTCATCGCCGCCGGCGTCTCCGCCGCCGCCGTCGCCCATATTCAGGAGGGCGTCAATCTCGTCCTGGGATAAGCTGCCGCTGTCGTCCGCCATATCTTTCTGATTATCGACCCGGAGCGAGAAAGTCGATACTAAAGAAGAGTCTCATGCGCCCCACCGAAATCCTACAGCGACTCCTCGAACGCGCACGTACAATTCCCGCCTGGATCGAAAAAAAACTCTCCAGGTGGCGCCGCTATCCGGCCCGCGTGCACTATTTCTTCCGCCGCAGACTACCGGCCTATTTCCGCGTCCCGCCCGAGACGATCCTGCACGCGGCCGATCTGCCCATCGAGTTTCACGACGCCATTCCCCTCATCGAGCGTCCGGGCTATCGGCTACGCCTGCGATTTCTCGTGCGCAGCATTCCGGTCCGCTCGACGGTGGAACACGGCGATCCCCGCTCCGTACGCTGGGTTTTCCGACTGGATTCTCACGGTCCCCTGACCGCCGTCATCCTGCGATTCTTTCGCACGGCCATCCGGCGGCGCCTCGAAGCGGTGAGCCGTCGCATCTTGCTCTATGCCTGGGCCGGGCTGAGCGACGCGGACAACGACGCGCATGATCTGACGGCCGCGGAGTACATCAGCGGTTCCGCCCTCCGGCGGCGCTACGCGGTCCTCGACCCGCGGCGATTTCCACTCCCCCTTGCGATTCCCGATCGCTGGTTCAGTGGGCGGGCCGTATTTCCCGGCCTCATTCCGAATCACGTGGCCGCACGAGAACATCGGCTGCACGACCGCCGGGCTCGCCGCGTACTGGTACTCCCCTTCTACACGACTGCGGAGCAGTTGGAAACGATCCTGCCGCCGCCCTTTCTGCTGCGGGATCCGCGACGCGGGCGCCAGCGACAACGGCTCATCCTCCGGGTCTATCTGGACGGCGGGGACGTCACGGAACAGGGCAGCAGCGTCGCACCCGGCCACGAACGCTGGATCTACTTCGAGCTCCTGGCCCCGGTGCGCATCGAGGGCGATCACCTGCGCGGCCGCGGCTGGATGCCGGTGGTCGCCGGCCGGGTCCCCGTGGATCGCCCACGGCTCCCGTACGATCCCTGCACCGCCAGCTATCGCATCGTCCGGAACGGTTTTCATTTTTGCATCGGCGACCGCCGGCGACGCGTCGTGGCCGAGGCGCTGTACTACCCTCGCCGCGGCCTGAAGAAGGGCGATCGTCAGGCGGTGGGCGCAGGAGTTCCTACCCGCATCTTTCTGTACGATCCATTCACTCTGAGAATCGCAGTGATCGAAGAATTCTGGGACACACCGGTCAATCGCCAGTATGCCGTAGAGAACGCCCGGCGTAAGAGTTCCTACAGTGCGGACGCCGACAGATTTCCCCCGCCGATGGCCGATTATCTGGCCGGGAAACTGGGCATTCCGTTGCGGCCCGGGCGGTGGGGCTGGTTCCTTTCCTATGCAAATGTAGGAACTCTTACAAAAGCGCGCATCGACCCCCTGGACTGCCACTACCGCCACCTCGAACCCGAGGCGCCGGAGCTGGCAGACTTCGCTCAGAATCGAGGTGACAGGGCCGCGCCCTGAAAAAGTCTGGTCCCGCAGGTTCCGACGGCGGTTGGTGCCGGGAGGAATGCGATGGCCGGACTCTTCGAAAACATCGAGAGCGCCGTTAAGGGCGCCATCCGCGTGGGCCAGACCACCGGCACGCTGGCGCGCACCGGTCTCGGCTGGCTCATGGGCGACCGTCCTCCGGTGCCGGCCTTACTCCGCCGCACCTTCGAAGAACTCGGTGCCACCTACATCAAGCTCGGCCAGTTCATTGCCAGCAGCCCGTCCCTCTTTCCGGCGGAGTACGTCGAGGAATTCCAGAAGTGCCTGGATCAAACGGAGCCCCTGCCTTACAGCACCATCCGCGGCATTCTGAAAAAAGAACTCGGGGATATCGACACCATCTTCGAGCACATTGAAGAAAGGCCTCTCGCGTCCGCGTCCATCGCCCAGGTGCACGCCGCGCGCCTGAAAACCGGCCAGGACGTCGTCCTGAAAGTACAAAAACCCGGCGTCTCGGATGTTCTGCTTACGGACCTTAACTTTCTCTACGTGCAGGCTAAGGTTCTCGAATTCTTCGCCCCGGGATTCGCGCGCACGTCACTCTCCGCCATCATCACCGACATCCAGAAGACCATGCTGGAAGAGTGCGACTTCCTGAACGAGGCGCGGAACATCAAGGCCTTCCAGGAATTTCTCGACCGCACCGGCATCACCGAGGCCGTGGCGCCGCGGGTCTACGAACAGTACACCACCCTGCGCGTGCTTACCATGGAACGTTTCTACGGCGTCTCGCTCACGGACCTGGAAAGCATCCGCAAGTATACGAAACATCCGGAACGCACTCTGATCGCCGCGTTGAACACCTGGTTCGCCAGTCTCATGGACGGAGAATCCTTTCACGCGGACGTGCACGCCGGCAACCTCATGGTCCTGGAAGACGGCCGCGTGGGCTTCATCGACTTCGGCATCGTCGGCCGCATTCGCAAAGAAACCTGGCTCGCCATGAATTCTCTGATGTCCGCCATGGGCACCGAAGACTACCGGCTTATGGCGGAGTCCCTGGTCGGCATCGGCGCCACGGATGAAGAAGTGGACGTCGATCGCTTCGCGGCCGATTTAGGCGAGCTCTTCGAACGCCTGGAGAGCGCGAACCTGGGCCTGCCCGAGCCTGGCGCGCCGGAGTATACCCTGCCCGATCCTTCCGAGGTCAACGAACAGGAAATCAACCGCCTCATGATCGAGATGGTGGGAATCGGCGAGCGTCACGGCATTCGCTTTCCCCGGGAGTTCGCGTTGCTCATGAAGCAGTTCCTGTACTTCGATCGTTACATTCGCATTCTGGCTCCGGACATGAACATGTTCGAGGATTCTCGCCTCAAGCGATTGAACTAACGGCGACAAAAAGCCGGTGCGACCGTTCCCCGTTCCCGAGTCGGCTACTTGTGATTGCGGATCTCGTTTAGAATGAGGGCGAGCTTCGCCCAATCCTGGGGCGTGGGCTGAACCTGCACCGTAAGTTCGCGGCAGTGCTTCTTTAAGCGGCCGTCTTCGTCCAGGCAGTGCGGGAGTTCCTCGTTCGCAAAGCCGCCGCCGATGGCCGAGGGAGCGGCGTCCGCGGTGTTCCAACCACGCGCCCGCAGATGCGGAGCGAGGCGTCCGGCCCAGAGAGCGTAGCCGCGCGCATTGATGTGCAAACGATCGCGGTACAGCTCCGCCCGGCCCACGTAACACGCACCAAACCAGCAATCGTTTTCGTTAATGTAAAGATCATATAACTTAAGAAAGTCCACGTTCTCCTTTTGCGTGAGCTTCTCCAGGGCCGGCTGCTCATCATGGAGAAGCTCACTGATCAAACTCAGGCCGGACTTGTCCCGGGCGGTGGAGTTAATCCATGCCGCGTACTCGCGCGCTTCCGCGTTCTCGCCGTCATACTCCAGAATCTCCGGCCGATCAGCGCCGGTCCAATGCCGCCAGACGTTCCGTACCTGCTCGCTGTAAGCCGGCCCCGCGTCGGCCGTGGAACGGCCGCGCAGACTGGCTTCCAGGTCACAGCGATTCAGCGCGCCGACGAAACAGCCGTCCTCCGGCGCCCCGGACACCGGTCCGGCCGAAACCA
Organism: Leptonemataceae bacterium; assembly: GCA_965227295.1. Classification (GTDB taxonomy): domain Bacteria; phylum Spirochaetota; class Leptospiria; order Leptospirales; family Leptonemataceae; genus JANSYA01. The sequence goes on from OZ245742.1 coordinate 5,419,149, forward strand.
CGGGAAGATTGCCCATGAACAACAATCGTCCGTCCGGGTCCAGGCCGCGCCTGGCGAGGCCCTTCTGTAGCAGTCGAATCAGACTGCGCCGGTTTTCCAGGGCCTGGCGCCGAATCGACGGAATCTTCCAGGGCATGAAGGCCGCCAGCGGAGCGTTGCGTAAATAGTCGTTCGTTCCTATCTCTAACACATAGCGAGATGCAGTTACGAAGTTCGGATCTCCGGCGCAACGCAGCACGTAGGCATAAACGTCACCGGTGGTCCAGCCGCCCACGGCCAGGTTCTGCAAACGCCACGAATCGTCGCCCGTCGCTTCCAGGAACGCCGGCCAGCCCCGGGGATGACCGTACTCCGGCCGCGCGACGTACTCGCCCAGGCTGTCGCCGAAGAACGTCATAGACGTCGCCGCATCATACTGCCCGCGTAGATCACAAAGGCCCCGTGCTCGATACTCACGCGAACCGCCGGCGTCGGCTTTGAGTGGCAACGCAGGAGGATGCAAGCCGATGCACAGAATCAGGAGCAGCGTCGCGCAAACCCGGGACGGCCTAGAGTGCATGCAGGAATCCCCGCACGGCCCGGCCGCGATGGCTGCGCGCGTCTTTGTCCGCGGCATTCAGCTCGGCAAAGGATGCGCCGACGTCTGCGTCATAAAAGATAGGATCGTAGCCGAAACCGCCGCGGCCCCGCTCTTCGAAGAGGATGCGCCCTTCAGCCACGCCGTCGAACCACCAGAGCGTGGACAGACCCCGCAAATCCGGTAAATCATCCGGGAGGCGGAGGGCGAGTACGCAAACAAACCGTGCCGTGCGTTGTTCTTCCGGAACATGCCGCTCGTCCAGGTTCTTCAGCACCAGGCGCCGGCGATCCGCGTCGTCCAGACCGGGCCCGCCGTATCTGGCGCTGCGCACGCCGGGTTCACCGCCCAGCGCGTCCACGACCAGACCGGAGTCGTCGGCCAGGGCCGGCATCTTCGCGGCACGACAGAAGGCCTCCGCTTTCAGCCTTGCGTTGCCGGAGAAGTCGTCGGCGGTTTCATCGACGTCGAGACTGAGGCCGAGATCCGCAGGAGCGCGCAGTGTAATGCCCTTGGGCTCCAGCAATCGCCGGAACTCGGCCAGCTTGTGCGCGTTGCCGGACGCCAGCAGCAATTGATGTGTACGGAGGATATCGCCGAGTCGGCTCATGAGATATGCGAGGCCGGGTTGTACTCAATCGCCGAAGGCCGAGACCGCGTCGTCCACGCCGGCATGGATCGGGAAAACCTTGTCGACCATCGTGAGGCGCAGCAGGTCCAGAACGTCGCCGGGGACGACAACCAGGCGAATCTCACCGTCCATCTTCAGGATCTGCCGCTTGAGGGCGATGAGGGCGCCGAGGGCGGAAGAGCAGATGTAGCTGACGTTGCTGAGATCCAGCACAAAGCGGCGCTCGTCTCCCCCGCTGCGAATGAGGTCCTGCAGGGCTCGCTCCAGACCTTCCGTGTCAGCCATGCGAATGCGGCCGCCGAGCGTAAGCACGATGGTCTGCTCCTGTTTAAACTTTTTGCCGAGCTCCATGGGTCCGTAAGGCTGGAGAGCCGCGTTCAGGCGGCTTCTTCCCTGATAAACAAACTCAGCAAAAATACCGCATGTGCGCCATTCTTTTTTAACATGCGGGATGCCTCGTTCGCCGTGGCCCCCGTGGTGAATACATCTTCCACGAGAAGCATCCGCCGGGGGATTTCCGGGAGGCCGCGGTACCGTAGACCGTTGTGGATCCCGAGAAAACGATCGTCGTGGCCGCGGCCGCTCTGTCGCAGGCTCCCATCGATTTTTACCAGATCCCCACCCCAGGGCAGGCCCAACCCGGCGCCGATGGATCGGGCGAGATCAGCGCAGGGTTGATAGTTCCGAAGATGGCGCGCCGAACGCCCCGAGGCGATGTAGACCACGCGCTCGGGGCCGAAATCCCGTAACTCAGGCGCAAGTGTGTCCAGAATCGTCGTGCGAAACATGCGAAACAGCCGACGATCGTTCTCGAACTTCCAGCAGTGGAGGACCTCCCGCCACTCTCGATTTAGCCGGAAGAGGCTTCGATGCGCGTCAAAATAGATGCGCCGCCCCGAGCAGATCATGCAGCAGTGATCGGCGGCCAGAATCGAAAAACACCTGCGGCAGCGGCCGTGACCGGAAAGCCGCGCGGCCTCCAGCGTACCACGGCACCCAGGGCAGCATCCGTTTTCTTCCGGAAAGACCTCCCGCTCACAGCAGGGGCAGGTTGCGGGACTCAGAAATCGTAGAACAGGCATATCCGAAGAGGTAGGCCGATGCCACGGTCGTTGCACAAAAAAACCGGCAGGGAAAACGCCTGCCGGTTTTTGCCTCCAGTCACCACGAGGGGACCTGAGAAATCTGTTGCCGTTCGATTACTCGACCGAGGTCTTAAGTTCGGTGATCGGCGGGTTGTCGTCCACAATGAACGAGGCTTTAACGATTTCGCTCTCGTTGCCCACGGCGTCGATCGCCTTCGCTTCGATGGAATGCTCTTGCTCCGTGTCGAAGAAAATGGTGTCGCTGTAGGTCTGCCACTCTTCGTTGCCATCGATGCGAACCATGATCATGGTGATGCCGGATCCCTGATCCTGAGCGTCCACCTTGAAGCCGGTGTTCCGACGGGCGTAGAGCTTGTCGTCGACTTTGATCAGCGGCTGAGTGGGCTTCACTTCTACAGTGGGCTTGTCCGCGTCCACTTCGACCAGCATGCTGCCTACCGTGCGGTTTTCGAGGTTATCGATGGCGCGGTATTGAATGAGCTGGCTGCCTTCGTCCGTAAGCTGAACGCTCTCGTTCTGGCCGTAGCCGCCCAGAGCGGAGGTGTTCACGCCGTACTCTACTTTCTTGATGCCTGAAAGTTCGTCTACCGTGCGAATGGTGAACGTGTTTCCCGGAGCGGTAAAGAGCTTGCCGTCGACATTCACGAACGGTTTGCCCGGCAGAACCCGAACCGACGGCCCGGTGTTGTCGATCGTCACGTTGTATACGCGCTCGACCTCGCGGTTTCCGGCACGGTCCACCGAACGATAGACGATGGTGTGCGGCCCCTCTTCCGAAATGCTGAACGGGCCTTTGTACTTCAGAAAGTCCCGGGCATCGTCCATCTTGTATTCGATGAACTCCACGTCCGAAAGGTCGTCCCGGGCTTCCAGGATGAACTTCACGCGAGAGTTTGCGTAGATGTTCCCGTTTTTATCTTTCCAGATAACACCGGTGCCCTCGTCTTCCGACATCGTTTCGGCCGGCTCTTCGTCCGTGCCCATCTCTTCAGCACCGGGCTCTTCACCGGGGGAAAGGGACTCTTCCTCCGCTCCCGAGTCTCCCGTGGTAGCCTCTTCTTCTTGCGCCAGCGCGGGGTTGAGCAGAGATACGAATAGTATAATAGTACCAAAAATCCAGAGTCGCTTCATCCAATCCTCCTGTTTCCCCCACATCTACCGGTAAGAACAACCGTGTCAAGTCTGTAAGAAAAATATTTTTGGCCGATAGATAATGTATGCGATTCGCCGGAAAAAAAACGGCTTTGGTCATGATTGCCTGTTGCTGCTTCGGCACCCCGGCCTCAAGCTTTGGTCAGGCCCCGGAGGCCCCCCGTGTCGAGCGGTCCATCGTCCTCGAACAATTTGAACGTGTCGACGATTCGGTGGGCCCGGGTTCCGAATCCCACGGCTGGCACGTGCGCAGCCGGCAATTGGACGGCGGTACCGCCATCGTACGCACGGATGACCTGGAGCCGCCGCCCCTGGCAGACAACGATCGCTACCTGAGCGTACGCTTTCGTGCGCCGGTCCCCGCCGGCTTTCGCATCGATGCGCGCGAGGCAGTCCGCATCCCGGGATACCTGCGGCGTCTTGAGGTATGGGTGCAGGGCCAGGGCCAGGGCGATGAATTTTATGCGGACCTCATCGATGCCGACGGCCGACACCATCGGTTGTTTGCGGCGACACTGAGCTTCGCCGGATGGCGGCGCCTGGAAATCGTTCCGCCACCCGAGTTTGCCCGCCGCTCGAGCGACGGCAGAGTCGGCGTGTTTTTTCGTGGCTTTTCCATTCGCCCTCGCCAGTCTGGCGGCGACAGCTATGCGATTCGCCTCGGCCTGGATCAGGTAACGGCAATCGTACGCGATTATGATCGCCGGCCCGCATCACCCCCATGGGAGATCTGAACTCTATGCAACATTGCTACTTTCGCGCGGCGTTCCTGACAACGCTCCTCGTACTCCACACGGCTTGCGGCCCGGGCGGTCGTCCGTTTGCAGTCTTCCAGTTCGTGACGGGTGAGGTCTACGTGCTCCCCGGCGGATCAGAAGAGAATCAACGCCGGGCAAAGATCGGGAGCGGGGCTGACGCCGTAGATTCGGTGAAGACCCTGGCGGCCTCAGCTGCGGAACTGGACGTCCTCGGCATCGGCACGGTCCGGGTCGGCGAAGAGTCCCTGCTCCGCCTCGCGGAACTGGACGGCGGGCGCACGATTCAGATTCGCGTCGAATCCGGCAAGGCGGGTTTTGTTATTAAGAAGATGCAGCGCAACTCCGAGTTTCGCGTCTCTACGCCGACAACCACGGCCAGCGTCCGGGGCACCAAGTTTCTCGCGGGCATCTACGAAGGCGATGAGACCGGCGGCGCCGAACGATCAAAGATCGCCATGTTCGACGGCGCGCTGGAGCTGAGTGATGCGGCCGGCCACACACTGTATCTGGACGGTCCGGGTGAAGTCAGCCTGCGCGCCAACCAGCAACTTGACGAAGTCACAGTGGAACCGCTGAGCGAGGAGTCCATCGCCGAAATGAAAGCACTGGAGGAGATGACCTCCCCGGGAGGCGTCTCCGTTCCGGAGCCGGACATGATCCCGCGCTCCGATTCCGGCGTGGCTCCCTCCGGCGATCAGCTCAAGCTTCCGGAGTAAATGTGGCCTTCTTCCGCACTCTGCGCGTCATGATCGGCCGGGAACTCCGCCAGGCCCCGGTAGCCTACGCCATCCTGCTGGGCTGCCTGGCGATTTCCCTGGCGGTATGGCAGGTCTGGCTGGACCTCGAAATGCGCGAAGCCCGCGGACGTTTTTCGGCACGCATTCAAATCGAGCGCGAAACGGTGCAGCTTCGCCTGCGCTCCTTTCTCGAAAACCTGCGCGCCCTGCGTAGCTTCGTAGCCGAGGCTTCCAATCTCAACGAACGGCGCTGGCGTTCCTTCATTGAGGACCTGGAGCTCTTCTCTCGTTTTACCGGCGTCGACGCCGTCTACTACGCCGTCCCCCACGAAAACAACGTAAGCATTCGCTGGCTGGACGGTGGCGTTACCCCGGCTGTCGCCCGTGCGGAACCACTCTCCCCGAAATGTGAGGCGGCGCGTCGCAAAGCCTTCGAGCGGTCGGCGCGATTGAATCTGCCCTCCGTCTACTGTGCCGATTCCACGATGACCGATGCGGATGAGGAGCGGCGAGGTTCCGATCTGCTCGAGGCCGCGTTGCCGCACTTCAACCGTAGCGGCAACGTCCGCGGCTTCGTGGTCGTCCGCTTTCATTTCGCAGGTTTGCTGGAGGGCCTCTTCGAAGAGCAGATCCGTCACTCGGTCACGTCCACGAACTTTGAACGGGACGGCTACGTCGAGGTCGTAAGCGTGGATCTGGGCGGGGAAATGCGAAACGTCTACTTTTCGGTACCGGCGGACTCCGCGTACGCCGTTCCGGTGGCGAGCAACGCGAATCTCTTTCTGGCGAGCGGAGTGATCATCAGCCTGCTGCTCTTCGGCGTGGTGCGTTCCCTGTCCGTGGCGCGGGAGCGCGCCGTCTCCATCGCCCGGGGGATGACCGCCGAACTTCGCGAGGCCCGGGACAACGCCGACCGCGCGAACCTGGCAAAGAGTGAGTTTCTCGCGCGCATGAGCCATGAGATTCGCACGCCACTGAACGCCATCATCGGCATGTCCGATCTCATGAGCGATACGCCGCTCACCGAGGAACAGCAGAAGTACGTGCGCACATTCCGCCACTCCGGAGAAACCCTGCTGCACATCATCAACGACATCCTGGATCTTTCAAAGATTGAGTCGGGACGGCTGGTTCTGGAGAACCTGCCGTTTGATCCACGCGAGTCAGTGGAGGCTACCGTGGACGTCTTCCGGGCTTCCGCGGAACAGCGGGGCATCGAACTGCTGGCCGAGTTCGATGGGGAAATCCCGGCCGCGGTGAGCGGCGATCCGGTCCGGCTGAAGCAGGTCCTGTGGAACCTGACGGGCAATGCCCTGAAGTTCACGCGGGAGGGGCGCGTCATTGTGCGGCTGCGCAGGCTGCCGTCCGGAGGCGACGGCTCTGCGATCCCGGATGAGCAGGCGAATCAAACCGCCCTGCTGGACCTGGAGGTGGAGGACACCGGCATCGGCATCCCGGCGGATCGATTGCAGTCCGTATTCGAAGACTTCTCCCAGGTGGACTCGTCCATCTCCCGGCGCTTCGGCGGAACCGGCCTCGGCCTGGCGATCTGCCGGCGCCTCGCCGAACTCATGGGCGGCAGCATCACCGTGGAGAGCGAACCCGGTGTGGGCAGCCTGTTTCGTGTGCGCGCTCCCTTTGCCGTCGCGGAACATATCGCGGCCGAGGGGCCGGCCGAATCCACGCCCGCGGCCAATGCGGTCGCCACGCCGGAGGGCGGACGCCCGGGGCGCATCCTGGTCGTCGAAGATACCGAGGCAAACCGCATGCTGGTGGAGGCCTTCCTGAAACGCCGACCGGTGCAGTTGGACTTCGCCGCTGACGGTGAGATCGGCGTCCGCCTCTTTCGGGATGTCCGCTACGATCTGGTCCTGATGGACCTGGAAATGCCCCATCTGGATGGGTACGGGGCCACACGCAAGATGCGTGAGTGGGAACAATCCCAGGGCCTGCAGCCGATTCCCATCATCGCACTGACGGCCCACGCCATGCAGGAGTACGTGGAACGCAGCCGGGAAGCCGGCTGTAGCGATTACTTAACGAAGCCTCTGCGTAAACAGACGCTCATCGAAACCTTAGAGAGTTACGGATTGTTACCGACAGGCGGGAATGTTTAGTTCGACGGTGCTTTTCCGCTGTCGTCTGGCGGCTCTTCGTCCCGTTTTACAAGTTTGCCGTCTTTGAATTCACCGCGGGTCACCGAGCCGTTCGCCCGGGTGAGCACGCCGGGGCCGTTGAACTTGCCGGCCCGGAAGCGGCCCTCGTAAACCGTCCCGCTCTTGAAATGATACTCGCCTTCGCCGTGGGGCTGGCCGTTCTTCAGTTCGCCTTTGTACTCCGTACCGTCGTCGAACTTAAGATGCCCGCGACCCTGGTACTCTCCGGCGACGAACTCACCACTGTAGACGAACTTGCCGGGAGATTCCAGTTCGCCCTCGCCGTGAAACGAACCGTTGCGAAAGGAACCGGAGTACTTGCGACCATCGGCCCAGGTCAGTTCACCGGAACCGTGAAAGCGGCCGTTGCGAAAGGAGCCGGCGTAGACGGCGCCGTCTTTCCAGCGGTACCGGCCCTCGCCGGAAAACCGGCCGTCGTTGAAGCCACCCTCATAACGATTCCCGGAAGCGTAGCGCACCTGGCCCTGGCCGTCAGGCCGGCCGTTGCGATAGTCGCCGGTGTATTGTAGACCGCGGCGCTCAAACCGGCCGCGACCTTCGGGACGACCGTCGCGAACCGGCCCGCGATACGTTCCGCCCCGCGCGTAACGAATAACGGCCGGACCGTTCAGGCGGCCGGCCTGCCACGTGCCTTCGAAGACATCGCCGGCATTGTTGCGCGCTTTGCCGCGGCCCTCGGCTTCGCCCTCCACGAATGTTCCTTCGAAGAAAGCACGCCCCGGAAAGTTGATGCGGCCGCGACCGTGGAACCGGCCGTTTTCCCAGTTGCCGCGATAGGTGGTGCCGTTGGCCCAACGACGTTCCCCGTTGCCGTGCATGCGTCCACTGGAGAAGCCACCTTTGTACGAGCCGCCGTCCGCCAGTTGCAGCGATCCTTTGCCGTGCATGAGGCCGTTCTGCCATCCGCCGCGGTACTCGGTGCCGCCAGGGAAACGCATGGTGCCTTCCCCGCTCTCACAATCGCCGGCGATGCAGCCGATCTCCGGCTCCGGCTCGGTTTGCGACGATGAGGAAGATTCCGCCTGGGCAGAGAGCGGACCGCGGCCGACATGCGGCGACGCCAGGACGAGCCCCAGCCCCAGAAGAAAGATCGCAGCCCGCAAGCCGTAACCGGGAATCAAGGCCGCCGCGCTAAAAGTCGCCGAGGATTTCTTTGCGGCGTGTCTCGTATTCCTCTTCATTGATGAGACCTTCGTCGAAAGCACGTTTGAGTTCTCTCAGCCGCTCGGTGGGCGACGCCGGTTCGTCCTTCCTCGCATCGCCCTCGTTTTCGTCAACGACGGTAGCCGCTCCGTCTACGTCTTTCGGCTCCTCTTCTTCTTTCACCGGATGAAAACGCACGGTATCAAAGTTATCTCGTGGAATGACGGCCCAGGTGAGATGAGTATAACCGCGAATTTTTTTGAGATGATACTGTTCTCCCGGAATGATCTCCAGGTTCGGATAGGCCTCGCGCATGTTGAGCGGGGGGACATCGGTCCAATCGTCCTCAATGAGGAACTCGTTGCGCGGTACCTGCGTGCGAATCTCACCGAAGACTGCGTGCAGTCCCTCGTCGTCCACCCAGAGGAGGGCCGTATTGCGCTCCATGCGACTCAGCACGGAACGATCCACGTCGTAGCGCGAGACAATGAACAGACGGTAGCCTTCTTTGAGATTGGCCGCGGCCTCCGCGATGGCCGGCGCAATCAGCCGGATCTCTTCTTCGTAGAAGACCCGGCCGCGGGTTTCCCCCCACGCACTCATGCGGCGGTACTCCAGATTTCCGAGTAGATCCACGATGCGATCGGCGTCCCAATCCGGGAAGGACTGCACGAGACCAAGCTCCCCCCGCACCGGTTCTTCCGGGAATTCCTGCGCGGAGATGCGATAGATGGCCACGTTCTGACGGTAGAGGACGGGCTCGCGAGTATAAAAGGCCGAACAGCCACCGAGCATTACGGTGAGGAGCGCCAGGACGATCGCCCGGCGAAAGAGCGACGGAATACGGTTCATCATTAGAAAATCGGTCCGCGCTGGAAGCAATCTTGAGCCCCCGCCGATCAGGAAAAGATTTCCGGGAAACTCGATCGGGCCTCGTCCTCTTCGAGGAGGACGAAGATCTTCAGCAGGCCGGCCAGCTTAAATACGGAGAGTAATGATTTGCTAAGCCCGAAGATGTAGAACGAGCCTTCGCGCTGTTTGAGGATGTGGGCGCACTTCAGAAGCATGCCGACCCCGGAACTGTCCACGAATCGAATGTTACTGAAATCGACGACGACCGTGGTGTGGTCGTCCCGCAGCGTTTCCTGAAATACTTCGTAGAACTCCGGCGCGTTCTCCATTTTCAGATCCGCGCTGAGCCGGAGGACGAGCGTACCTTTTTGCGAACTTATGACTTTGAACATCGTCCGCCCATGCCTGCCGCACCGTTGTAATCGACATTGCGGGCAAGGTCAATAGCAAAATACGCTACGGTTCAACGAGTTCGTCGGGCTGGACGCCGGTCAGAAGATGCGGGTTCCCCTCACGATCGATGTACTGAACCGTAACGCCCCCGGCGCCCAGTTCCTTGATCTCCACCGATTGTCCCTGAAACACGAAGATACCGTTGTGCAGAAAGGTCGGCCGGTTGAGTGACTTGCGATCGCCGATCTTGAGGTCCGCGCTCACGCCTGGGCCCCCGAAGGGCCGGCCACGGCGTCCGCCTGCACCTCGCCTTTTTCGATGTAGGCGTCCTTGCCGGCCTGCTGCATCACATCGAAGAGATGCACATGCCGCGGGTCGAGGCGCGTGCCGATGTCGTAGTAGGCGCCGTCGAACTTCGCGCCGTCCACGTGCGTACCGGTAAGCTTCGCCCAGCGCAAGTCGGAGCCGCGAAAATCGGCGTCCCGAAGGTCGCTGTTATTCAAAAAAGCTCCGCGCAGACGCGCGTTGCTGAGATTCGCACCGACAAACTTGCAGTTGATGAGATAGGCGTGGCTGAGGTCTGCGCCCTCGAAATCGACGTTGCTGAAGTCCTCGCCTTCGAGGATGACCTGTTTGAGTTTTTCGTTCCGAAGATGGCCCTGCTCTTTCAATTTTTCCAGGGCGTAGGCGCGGGAGACCTGGTCGTCCGGCTGGATGCCGGTGCCGTTGCGATAGTCGGCCATGGCTTTTTGAAGGGCCTCGACCGCGGAGTCCGGGTAGTTCTTGCGGCGCTCCGGAAACTCGAACATATCTTCGATTTTTTCGGCGCTGATGGCCTCGGCCTCGGTGACGCTCTTGCCCTTCACCCACTCGGTGGCCATGGCCAGGGCGACCAGACCGAAGCCGCAGCCCGTGGTGGTGTAGCTCGCGTCGGTGACGACATCGTCTTCGATTTTGAGATACAGGCGGTATCCGTCTCCACAGCCCGTGTTCCGGTACGAGGAGACGACGCTCGCTCCTTCCATCTCACGATAGTTGAGACGCTCGTCGTTGATCTGCTTAAATCTTTCGAAGTCCATCGCCATAGCTGCTAAGGTAAGCCCGCCGGGGAACGGCGTCAAGCCTGCCTTGGCCCGTTCGACTCCGACTTTCCGAACTTCACTGAGACGTAATCGTCGGTGCGCTGAAGCTGTGCAGGCCGTGGACGGAGCCCTGGGCCTGGGCGCTCACCGTGCGTTTCTCAAAGCGCAGGCGTCCCGTGGCCAGGCGTTCGTGCAGTTCCGGAATGGAGCGGATGCCCATGTCCTGAAAGCTGAGCCGCAGGCCCTGCATGAGGTATGGGACGTAGCTGAACATCGAGCCCTTGTCAACGACGGCCCCGCTCACGCCCTGGGCCACCTTGACGTCCAGGTCCTCGGAGAAGTAGCGCTTCTTACCGCCGGCCTCCATGGCCTCCAGAGACGCCATGCCGCGGTAACGCTTGAGGCGGACGCCGTTTTCGTAGAAGTACTCGCCCGGGGCTTCGTGGGTGCCGGCGAACATGGAACCCATCATGGTGGAGGATGCGCCGATGGCGAGAGCGTTCGCAATGTCGCCGATGTTCGAGATGCCGCCGTCGGCCATGACGGGGACGCCTTCCTGACGGGCATACTTCGCCGTGTGATAGACCGCCGTGGCCTGGGCCCGGCCCACGGCCATGGTATCCTGGGTGATGCAGATGGAACCCGGGCCCATGCCGATGCGCAGCGCGTCGGCGCCGGCGCGAATGAGGTTCCGCGACTGGTCCTTGGTTACGACGTTGCCGGCGATGACTTCGACTTGCGGGTGGTTCTTCTTTAACCAGCGAATCATTTCGATTTGGTAGTGCGAGTTGCCCTGGGCCGAGTCGATGACCACGGCGTCCACTCCGACGCGGGCGAGCTCGTCCACGCGATCCCGGGCTTCCAGTTGCGTGGATACCGCGGCACCGCAGCGCAGACGCTTCTTGTCGTCTTTCGATGCGTCCGGAAACTCTTTGTGCTTCTTGAGATCCGAACGGCAGATGAGTGCGACGAGCTGGCCGCGGTCGTTGATGATGGGCAGCTTGCCCTTCTTGGATTGTTTGAGAATGGAGTTCGCTTCTTTGAGGTTCAGGCCCTCGTGCGCGGTAATGAGCCGTTCGAGCGGCGTCATGACCTGACGCAACAGAATGCTGTCGTCGGATTCGAAGTCCACGTCCCGGTTCGTAACGATGCCCACGAGTTTCGAATCCCGCGTGCCGTCCTCGGTGATGGGGATGCCGGAGAAACCGTACTTCTGTTTGATGCGATAGATGTGCTCGATGGTGTGCTCGGGACTGAGGACGATGGGATCGATGATGAAACCGTTCTTGTAACGCTTCACCTTTTCGACCAGGCGCACCTGTTCTTCCAGGCTGTTGTTGTAGTGGATGATGCCGATGCCGCCCAGAGACGCCATGGCGATGGCCATCTTATCCTCGGTGACCGTGTCCATGGGGGAGGAGACGATGGGTCGCTTGAGCGTGATGTGGCGGGTGAGTCGGGTGCTGAGATCGGCCTCGCTGCTGTGGAAGTCGATGTAGCCCGGCAGAACCAGGTAGTCCCGGTACGTGATGCCGGTGCTGCTCAGTTCGAAGAGCTGTTCGCCGCTGATTCCGTCGAGGGCGTCGTACTCTTCTTCAGGGATCGGATCTTCTGCGTTGCCATCGGTACGCAGCCCCTCCCGGAATTGTTGCTCCTGCTGCTCCGTTGTAATCGCCATTTGATCTATCTCCCTACACTTTTTGTCAGTTTTTTCGGCCCGCGTACCCCGGCAAATACTACTCTGTTGGATGCAGTGTACTCTGATTTGCTTCTCAGATCGCGCGTTTTTTGCGCAGTTCCGTCGTTTGTTCGGGGCTGAATCCCAATTCACTTAAGATTTCATCGGTATGCTCGCCGTGCTCCGGAGGCGCCAGCGGGTAATCACACGGCGTGTCCGAAAATGCGAAGGGCGCGCCGATCTGGAGAATCTCGCCGAGACGCGGGTGTTGCATTCTGCGGACCATGCCGCGCTCATTCAGTTGGGGGTCCGCGAAAGCCTCCTCGATGCTGTTCACCGGGGCGAGGCAGGTCTCCGGATTCGCGAAGAGCTCCGACCATTCATCACGGTTGCGTTCGCGAAAGATCTGCTCCAGTTGCGGCTTGATCTTCGCGAGAGCGGCCGCCGTGAGCTCCACTCCGTCCAGGATTTCCTCGCGGCCGATCTGCCGCAAGAATCCGCGAAAGAAGCGCTCTTCGAGAGCGCCGAGCATGACGTAGCGCCCGTCCTTGCACTCGTAGACATTGTAGTTCGGCAGGCCGCCGCTCAGGTCCATCTCACCCCGGCGCGGGTTCTCACCGGACGCCATGTACTCGCCGGCGTGGAGGGAAAGAAAACTGAAGGCCCCGTCCATCATGCTGATGTCGACGAACTGGCCGCGGCCGGTTTTCTCGCGGGCGTAAAGTGCCGCGAGAATGGAAGACAGGGCGATGAGCGTGCCGCCGCCGATGTCGGCGACCTGGAAGCCCGGAAGCACCGGGGCCCCACCGGCATGGCCCGTGATGTCGAGCAGGCCGGAGTAAGCGATGTAGTTGCCGTCGTGTCCGGCCAGGCGTTCGTACGGGCCGCTCGCCCCGTACCCGGAGATGGCGCAGTAGATGAGGCGCGGATACTTTTCTTTGAGCTGCGGGTAACCGATGCCCATGGCTTCCAGCGTGCCCGGCCGAAATCCTTCGAGGAGGATGTCCGCGTCCTCCAGGAGTTTGTGCAACACCTCGCGTCCCTCCGGGCGTTTGATGTTGATGGTCATAGCGCGCTTGTTGCGGTTCACCATGAGATACAGGCCGCTCTCGTTGTCGTCGTTGCGCTCGCCGGCATTCTTTTGCCCGTCCTTGCCGAGGCGCGCGCCCATGAGCCGCGTCATGTCCGGCATGCGTGGGTTTTCGATTTTGATGACGTCGGCGCCCATGTCGCCCAGGTGCATGGAACACAGCGGGCCGGGCAATAGCAGCGAAAGATCGACGACGCGCACGCCGGCCAGCGGGCCGCTGCGCGAGGGGGTTCCGGTATGCGACATAACGAATGGCCAGCCTGGCACGGCGGCGCGCGGTACGTCAAGCCAGTGGGCGCAGGGAAAATGCTTTGATCTCAAAAAACCGTGGAGAACTACGACGATTGGAACTGGAAGTCGGCGCTGGTTTTCGACTCTTGCGTTAGCGATCTTTATTTCGCCGCGCGCTTCTTCGCATTGCGCTTACGAACCACTTTCCCGATCATACTTTGCGGCATCATCTTGCGCAGCGACGGGTCCTCGAACTTACTGCGCAGGAGCCAGTCTTTCTTAACGTACTTGCGTTGAAACTCTTCGGCGATGGCGATGATTTGATCGAGGTCGCTGGAAATGCGAACGTCCTGTTGCAGCGGCTCCTTGCGATGAGCGGAGTAATCGGTGTAACTGAATACATAGGCGGGGTAGTCCGGATCGACTTCGTCTTTGTTCGTCTGCCACACCACGAACTTACGCACGGCCTGTCGACCGCGGCTGTACACGAGGCGCAGTAGAATCTGTGACGGCGGATACTCAATGCGCGGGACGGTCGGCTGAAAACCGTCGATGAACACAAGGTCCGTGATCTGGGTGATGCGGACGTCCGGATAAACGGCGGACTTATCCTCGCGCATCCGAATGAACGTATTGCGCTGCATGCTGACGAACGGCACGTTTCGCACGACGCGGTAGGTTTTGTAGGTTTCGTGCTCGTACTCCAGCAACATGCGCAGATACGGCCGGCCGCCGCTGCGTTTCGTGAGAATGTCATCGCTGTTGAACTCAATGACGATGCGCGGCTCCACCATGTGATAGGCCGACTGCTGCGAATCCACGTGCACGTACCCGGAATTGATCTCCAGCTTTCGTAGCCGGTCGTAAAGTTCGCGGCGTTCGTCGTCACTGAATCCGTCGGAGACGCGCGTTAGAATCTGGAACGTGCCGTCTTCGCGCATGAGCGCGGTGAGTACCGAAGCGACGCGGCCCTGCCCCCGCGCGTCCGTGAACGCTTTGTAACCGACGATCACCGCATCCACACGATGCTCCGCCTTGAACTTGTAGCGGAACGGCAGATCGCTGCGAATCATTACGCCTTCGGCGCCGAATTCGCGGACCTGGCGCTCGTAGTACTGTAAGATGTCGCCGCGATCTTCGCTGACGATCGTTTCCACGGGCGGCACCGGAGTTCCGGCAAAGAGAGTCTGCAGGCGTTCGTAAACCTGATCGTAGTCGTCGAAGTACTCGCCGTCCAGTTCAATGATATCGAACGGAGCAAACCAGAGTTGCTCCAGATCTTTCGCGGTCTCCGGCCGGGACGTCAGTCGAATCACGTCGAAGATGCGCGTACGGTTGCCGTCCTCGCGCAGGACGATGAGTTCGCCCGGGATCAGGGCCGTGCGCACGCCGGCACGTTTCAAGATTTCCGCGGCCGTGTCGATGACAGGCAGGCCAATGTAAACCGCGCCGCTCGGTCGAATCAAACAAGCGTTGCCGCGCTCGTAATACAATATGCTGTGCTCGCCGTCCATCTTGCGCGAGACGTAGAAGCGCGAGCCCGGCAGCCGGGGGACATCGCCCGCGTTGATCGAAGTGAATCGTGCGGCGACCTTTTCTTTATAGTCGCGCACCATGCGCAGCAGGTTCGGCTCAATGCTCTCCCGCGGGAGAATGTGAAAGTCTCCCAGGATGCGTCGCGCGATGGATGGATCGAGGTGAATCCTCACGTTAGATCTTTCAACTCCAGGTTCGAAAGATGCAGCGCGAGGCGATAGGCGCGCCCGCGAACGCGTCCTTCAAGGAACGCACGGTACGGCAGGCCGCCGCGACTGAGCACCAGCGGCTCGTCTCCGCCGGGACCGCCGCCCAGAACCATGAAGGCGTTGCGTTGCTGAAGGTCCCGGGCCATGCCGTAGAGAAAGTCGTAGGTCAGGCCGTTGACGTGGCTTAACTGATACACACGAGAACTTACGAACATCGTGACGGCCTGGTCTTTCGAAAGATAACGTCCCGTCCACAGCACGGGGATTTCCGCGGAGATGTTGGCTTCGAGGGGCAGCCACTCCCGGCGGCCCTGCTCGTTGCCGTCCGGGCCGTACTCGACTTCCTGCCAGCGGACCTGGTAAGCGATGTCCCCACCGGACTTGAGAAAGATGCGCCGGGTGTTCCGTACGATGCGGCCCGTGATCTCGAAATCGATCTCCGGGTCCTCGCGAATCAGAGCTTCGGCGACGTGTTCGGGACCGCCGGCTTCCGCGACGATGCGTTCGTAACCGGTGGTCGCCGTGCTCTTCACGTAACGTACGGCTTGCGCCTGGTTTCCGGAGGCGTCCTGAAACGACGGGGCTTCCGCCTCAACCGGGGCGCGCTCCAGACCGACCAGTGCGTCACGGCGCTGATGATCGCTAAGATTGATTGATCGCATATTAAGAATCGTCTCCGGTTCCGCGCGAATGTCTTCCGGAACGTTGCATGGAAAAATCGAGGTCTTGCTCGCCCGGATCTTCGAATTCGTCGATGCGGCCGGTGTCCGCCCGTTCGAGGAAGTCCAGTTGTACGCGTCGACCGGTGACGAGAAAGAGTCGGCCCCGCGCGGGAATCAAGAATCCGGTCTCCGGCGAATGTCCCCCGCGGTACGAGAAGGGAAAACCGTAGAGTTCCTCATGATCGCCGAGGGCCTCTGTTAATTCCGGAAGCGCCTCGCCGCGCAGAACATACACGGACGAAATCTCGTGATCATAATACTCATCGAGACCGAAGCGTTCCTGCAACACGATGGGTGCGTGAAACGCAGACGGCACTTCCGGTAACGGCCGGCCTGCGGCATCGACGGCGCTGAGCTCCGTGGGAGACAGCCACTGTCCGGCCTCGTTCAGATAACCGCTGCCCGTAGAACGAATCACGGTGGAGCCGTGATCATCGACGGCGGCCGGCTGTAGTTCACTACCGTAGTTGTCGACGGGCAGCCGTTCGCTGCGACCATAGAGCCGCGGCCGATCGATCTTCGCCGGCTGCAACGCAAACTCGCGGCCGTCGTGCAACTGGAATGTGAGAGTGCGGGGCATCGCAGGGGAACTCTCGCGCAAGAACGCGATTTCTTCCATTAATAAACTACAAAAATGATCGGCACGGCGACCGTCCCGGGCAAGCCTGGAAGCGTGGGTCTCTCGATTTTTCTCGGCGACCGCATTACCGAGGGCCGGCTGCGTCCCGCGGATCGCGGGACGTTACCGAAGCGAATCTGCGCACACTTACGGAACGAATCGGCCGAGGACGCGCCGTAAGAATTCCTCGCCGCGTCCGTGACGAATGCGCAGCTCCATTTCGAGGACGTGCAACCGGGAGCGCCAGTCCGGGTTCTCGTCGCGGCGCAAAAGATCGTCGATACGCACGAAGTCCTTCGCCGTCGTAATCCAGGGCAGCTCCGGCGGATCGGCAAAGAGCCGGTCCAGGTCTCGCCGCGCATAGAAATGATGATCGGGAAAACTGCGGCGCTCTGTTAATATGATTCCATATGTACTTAAAGAATTAAAAAAGGCCTCCGGATTGCCGATGCCGCAGAAGGCTCCGGCCGGAGTCCCGGCGGTGAGCGGCGGTTCAATGGAACGCGGGGCGTGTTCGGCCTCGTAGATTGTTGCATGGGCATGCGCAGCCAGGGCTTCGTGCCAGGCCTTCAGCAACTCATCGCCGGCCAGGTTCGCCCTCGTCAGTAAGATCGTATCCGCGCGAGTTAAGGCATCGAGGCGTTCCCTGAAGCGGCCCGCGGGAAAGACCCGCACGCGCTCCGGCGGCACCGTAGCGTCGATCAACACGAGTTCGTGATCGCGATACACCAGGGGATTCTGAAAGGCGTCGTCCAGTAAAACGCAGTCCGCCGAAGTACCAAAACGTTCGATCAACACGGCCCGCTTCGGACCGGCCGCCACACGCAGCCCCGGCGAACGTGCGAGTAACAACGCTTCGTCTCCGGCCGTGCGGACATCCGCAAACAGCCGCTCGCCGTCGGAGACCAGGACACCCTCCGGATTCTTTGACGCCGTGGCCCCGTAACCGCGCAGAGCAGCCAGGGTCGGAATGCCCAGGCGTTCCAGTTCGGCGGCCAACAGTAACGTCGCCGGAGTCTTGCCGGTGCCGCCGGCGGAGATGTTACCGACGGAGACGACGTACTTGTGTTCGTAACGCCGCTGATCCCGGAGACGACGGGCGTAGGTACGCCGGTGCAAGAACAGATAGAGTTCCTCAAGCAGGCGCAGAGGATTCATCTCAGCCTTCCGGGCGGCCGTCGGCGAACTGCATCTCGTAGAGCTTGCGGTAAATTTTACCGTTATCAAGCAATTCTTGATGCGTGCCGCGTTCCACGATGCGGCCCTGGTCGAGGACGAGGATCTGATCCGAGCGATAGATCGTCGAAAGGCGGTGCGCGATGATGAAGACCGTGCGCCCCTGGAGCAGGCGTTCCACGGCCTGCTGGACCAACAGCTCGCTCTCGTTGTCCAGGTTCGAGGTGGCCTCGTCGAAAATCAAAACGGGAGGATCCAACAAGAGTGCCCGCGCGATGGCGAGACGCTGGCGCTGACCGCCGCTCAACATCACACCACGTTCTCCGATGGGAGTATCGTAGCCTTCGGGAAGTTTTTCGATGAATTCGTGGGCGTTCGCCGCGCGGGATACTTCCTCGACACGTTCGTTGGAAACATCCGGCCGCGCGTAAGCGATGTTCTCGCGCACGGTGGCGTTGAACATGAACACGTCCTGGCTGACGATGCCCACGGCCTTGCGCAAATCGGTGAGTTCGATTTCCCGAATATCGACGCCGTCGATGCTGATGCTGCCGGCGTTTACATCATAGAGACGCGGCAGGAGGTCCACCAGGGTACTCTTGCCGGCACCGGACGAACCGACAAGGGCGACGCTCCGCCCGCGTTCCACGGAAAAGCTGATGCCTTCGAGAGCCGGGCGCTCGCTGCCGGGGTATCCAAACGTAACATTATCGTAAGTTACGGACTTACGCACGTCTTTCAGCGGCTTCGGGTTCGGCGCGTTCTCCACGCCCGCCGGCAGGTCCATCATCTCGAAGATCCGCAGCGCCGCCGCATGGGTCGCGCTGAGCAGGTTGATCATGATCGAAACATGTTTGATAGGCCGCATCACAAACAGCAGCGTCAGAAAAAAACCGAAGAACTCGCCGCGGTTCAGCGGATTCTCCCGACCGATGGCCATGGTGATTTCGTAAGCGCCCCAGACCAGGAAAGCCGCCACCACGGCCGTGCCCGTGAACTCGGTGAGCGCCGGACCCACCTGGTGAAAGTAATGTCCCTTAAACGTATGGCTGTAGAGGCGTTCGTTGATTTCGCCGAAGCGACGGCGTTCGAAACCTTCCATGGAAAACGCGCGAATCACGCGGATGCCGCCGATGACTTCCTGAATGTGCCCGCTCAGATCGGCCAGCTTCTCCTGTTGTCCCGTGTAAGCCCGGCGAATGCGCGTGGCGAAGTTGCTCACCGGCACAACGACGATGGGCACGATGAACACCGAGATGAACAGCATCTGCGGTGAAATGTATGCGAGCAGGCCCAGGTGCGTAAGGATGTAGAAGATGTTGATCAGCGCCTCGTTGAATTCAACGGAGATGGACTTCGCCACCACCTCGACATCGTTGACGATGCGCGACATGACGATGCCCGTGCGTTCTTTCTGAAAGTAATCGATGCCGAGCCGGTTGAGCTGGCGATAGAGGCGCATGCGAATGTCCCGCACGGCGTATAAACCGGCGGTGCCGACGAAATAGACCGTGCCGGTGATGCAGACGATCTTCAATAGATAGACAGGAAAAATCGCCAGGCACAACCAGATGATGGCCTCGCCCGCCGTACTTCCTTCCACCTGGCGATTCAACCAGACTTTTGCGGCGGTGAACTGAGCGCGTAAGACCTCGGTGGATTGGTCCTGCCGGCCCTCGAGATAGATCTCGTACTGCTTTTGTTCGTCGTCGCCGATCTCAAAGAGAACCACGGTGCCCTCTTTGCCCATGAGATTGAATATGGGAATGAACGCCGTGAGGGAAACCAGGTTCGTCAGGGAAACGACGAGCGCCAGCACGAGACCGGCGACGATGCGCAGACGATAATGAAATACGTAAGCGAAGAGCCGGCCGAGGACCCGCAGCCGGCCCGGATCGTTCTGATCGGCGTCTTTCTTAACATCTTTCTGTGACATCTTAGAATCGCACGTCACCGATACCGAAGACGAACTCAAAGTCTTCGTCACCCGGGATGGGCTTGAGAGTCCCACCCCGGTAGTAGAGCTTCTGCGCCAGGAACAAGCGCAACGGGAGCACCGGAATTTGAATGCGCAGACCGAAGCCCCAGGAGTAGAGCGCCCGATCCAGGGCTACGTTGCGCGAAGACAGCACGGCTCGCTTCGGATTGTTCCAGTCGTAGAGAGACTCGAAGTGATACTCCTGAGCAAAAAACGTCAGCGGATCCGCGCGGTCAATCTGAAGGGCAATGATCGGGTCGGTGCGGGCCCGGGCCAGGTTCTGGATTTCTTCGTAGTTTTCGGCGTCATCTTTTAAGTCACCGGTGTACTCGCCCAGGTTGTCGAAAAGCGCGCCGCTATCCAGGAAGGCGACGAGCCAGAGGATCGACGGTTCCACCGGAATCCGCAGTTCCGTCGAGCCGAGAAGCATGTGATTGCCGCCGTCGCGCCATACGGCAGGATACAGGTTGTCCTGCGGATCGAAACCGCGCAACGTATTGAAGCCGCCGAGGTACAGGCGGTCTTCCGGTTCAATGAACGGGTTTTTCTCTTTGTCCTGATTGCTGTTAAACGGCGCGGTCTCGTGGGTGAACGTACCTTTGAGGCGAACTTCCTGTACGACGCGCCAGCGCTTGAGCGTATTAGAACGCAAGAGGCCGAAGAACGTGTAGTCGAACCACCACCAGTAATAGTTGTACGAAGCCGTGTAGCGGTTGTAATGATCTTCTCCGCCCAGGGCCTGACCGACGATCTCCACGGAGTGATTCGCGCGAAAGCCCTGCGTGGGATTGAAGACGTTGTCGATGGTGTTGTAGATGACACCGTTCGTAAGACTGGACTTGAACTGCCAGCCCAGTTCCACTTCCTGCAAGACGGCGTTGTTCGCGAGCGAAGTCGGGCGCGACGCCACCGACCAGGACGGGCTGTAAGAATGATAGTGGGCCCAGTTCACCAGGAACGAGTGCGAGGTGCCGATCTCCAGACCGAAACGGTTCCGTTCGAACGAGGCTTCTTCGAAAAGATCGTTCGGGTCGAAGCTGACCTGCAGCGGGCTCACGTCTTCGAAGATGATCGACTGATAAAACGCTCCCAATCTCAACGACCACGGCCGCGGGAAGCTGCGATAACAATCGGTCTCTTCTTCGACGTACGGCCGGATGATGTTCCGCACGCGCACCTTGATGCGATCCAGGGATTCCACGGACTGACCGTCTTCGATGGCCGTGTTTACCAGGCGGATGATTTCCTGACCGGTGCCGCGATACTGGTTCTGCAGGGTGTCCGCGATCTTCACGATCGTGGCGAGGTCTTCGGCTTCGTCGAATTCCTCCTGCTTGTTGCGCCAGAACGAACCGGTGGAGTCCTGACAGGCCTCATAAAACCAGGGATCCGTCCACTCGATGCCCACGGAGCGGCGCAGCGGCCCGTATTCGAGGCGGCCGGAAACGTTTTGGCCGGTACCGTTGAGGTTGCGCTCGCCGAGTTCGGTGAAGATCGAAAAACCGGACTGCGTTCCGTAACCACCGCCCACGGAGATCGTTCCCGTGGGTTGCTCGACGACGTCGAGAATCAGGTTCATCTGATCCTCCGCGGAGCCGGGGCGAATTTGCAGGTTCACTTCTTTGAAGTAACCCAGGTTGATTAACTTCTCACGACTACGATTTACCAGGGCAGAGTTAAAGAGCTGCCCCTCTTTCACCAGAAGTTCGCGTCGGATCACGTTTTCCTGGGTCTTCACGTAACCCTTGATGATGATGTTTTCGATGTAGGCCAGGCCGTTTTCGCGAACGACGAAGTGCACGTGCCGGAGCGTGCGGCCTTCTTCTTCCGGATTCTCCACCAGGTATTCGCGCATGCCCTCAAGATCCAGCCACTCCGCCTCGGCCTGGCAACGAATGTCGCCGGGATCGGTGGGATCTTCATAGGCGAGGCATGCCTCGTACTTTTCAATGTTCTCCGAGGTAAGCGGAACGTTGACGTAGACCGGAGAAATCTGGGCGAAGACGTAACCCTGGGTCGAATAAAGTTCCTGCAGCGTGCCACGATCGCGAAAGAAACGCCCTTCATCGAAGACCGCACCCACGTCGTCGTCCACGAACTCCATGGCGTTAAGGAGTGTGTCCGGTTTGTAGATCGGCCGGAGTTGCTCTTTACTTGTGATGTTGCGTTCCGGCGGGTTGAGTTCTTCGTTGATGCCCCGCGGATCGTGTTCCAGGGAGTAACCGCCGAAATAGCTGATTTCGCCCTCGTTGAGTTTGTAGGTGACGATGACCACGCGTCCCTCTTCGGGTCGGCGCGGGCTCACGTAGCGAATCTCGTACCCCGTGGCCCGGGGATCGATCTCGGCGTCGAGGAAACCGTTGCTCTTGGCGTAGGCCAGAATTTTGAACTTGTCTTCTTCGAAGGTGCCTTCCTGGAAGATACCCTCGTCGAGCAGGCCGGACTCCTGCTGGTCCATCACGTTCAGGATGTCTTCCGGATCCAGGCGCTTCGTGCCCAGGATGTTGATGCGGGAGATGGGGATGTTCTCGCCCTCGTCCACGACGTAGGAGACCACCACCCGATTCGTATTGGGATTTACATCGCCGATGCGAAACCAGGCCTCCGCAAGGAAGAAACCTTCTTCGCGGTACTTGTTTTCGAGGAGTTGCACGCCGTGCTTCACTTTCTGAACGGAGAGCACGTCCCCTTCGCGAAAGTCCAGGGAGGACTTCACATCCGGAATGGCCAACTCCTCGACCCCCAGAAACTTGATATCGCTGATGCGCGGGAGCTCTTTCACCTCATAGGTGATGATCACGGTATCTGCGGCGCTGAGGCGGACCCGCATGACGACATTCGCGAAGTTGCCGGTATTAAAGAGGGCCTTCAGGTCCTGGTTGAAGGCCTCTTCGCTCAGCGGCTGGCCGATCTG
Source organism: Leptonemataceae bacterium (assembly GCA_965227295.1). Taxonomy (GTDB): domain Bacteria; phylum Spirochaetota; class Leptospiria; order Leptospirales; family Leptonemataceae; genus JANSYA01. The sequence continues at coordinate 5,441,910 of OZ245742.1, forward strand.
CGTGAGGAGCAGGGGGTAGAGGTCATCGGCGGTGACGTTCCGCAGCCCGACGAACTGCACGTCTTCCACGGTCTTGCCGACGTAACCGCCCGGCTGAGAACCGAGAGGCAGCAGGTACACCGCGACCGCGATCAACGTACACAGGGCCGCAACCCCGAGAACCGGGCCCTTTTGCAGAGAGATTCGGGGAGAGCGGCGGATTGTCGGAAATCCGTCTTTCAAAGGAGGATAGCCATCCGGAAATTCACCGGGCGTCCCGGTGTATCCAGAAAATAATTTACCGGATGTCCGTCATCCTTAATTCACTGACAATCAAACGAGACCCCGCGCGGATTTTTCGGGGAGCCGGCAATTTTTTCGTGAACTCCGGAGCTGTGGCTCGCGTCCGCCGCGGCGGGGATAAAAAAAATCCGGCGGGCTTTCCGTGTAAGCATGGTACGCATTGCGCGTGAGGAGGGTTTCGGGGAAAGCCCGCCGGGACTGTGCTTCCTGCGGGATGTAGAATTAAGAAGCCATACTGCGATCGTTCTTCTCGCTTTTTTTCTCCAGGAGGCGCCGCGCGTGCTCGTAGACGACAGAGCCCGTGGCATCGCCGCCGAGCATCCGCGCCATTTCGCGGAGGCGTTCTTCTCCCTGGAGCCGCCGCACACGTGTGGTGGTCCGGCCTTCGCGCTGCTCTTTGCGAATGCGAAAATGCTGATCCGCCAGGCTGGCGATCTGGTGCAGGTGGGTGACCACCAGGACCTGGCTCTGGCCGGCAAGACGCTGGAGACGATTGCCGATGGTGTGGGCGACTTCGCCGCCGACACCGGCGTCCACCTCGTCGAAGACCACGGTCGGCGTGGGCCGATGTGCAAAAAAGATGCTCTTTAAGGCGAGGGTGATTCGGGAAAGCTCGCCGCCACTGGCCACTTTTCGCAGCGGCTGCAGGGGCTCGCCGGCGTTGGCAGCGAGCAAGAATTCCACGCGGTCCAGGCCCTTTTCGTGAATGAGATGGCGATGCGGCCCCTCCCCGCGCGTGTCCGGGTCCACTTCCCGGCGGACGCTGACCTGAATGCGAGCACCCGGCATGCCCAGATGCCCGAGTTCCGCGGCGATCTGCTCCTCCAGATGCGAGACAACGGAACGACGGCGACGGGAAAGATCCTCCGCGCGATCGTAGAGTTCCCCGGCCGTAATCTGTAACCGGGAGCGCAGTTCTTCCAGTTCCTCCTCGCTCATTTCAATAGACGACAGCTCACGCAGGTAGCGATCCCGGGCCAGGAGCACGCTTTTCGTGCTTCCGCCGTATTTCTTGTGGAGGCGCTGATAGCCGGAGAGTCGTTCTTCGATGTCTTCGAGGCGCTCCGGAGAAAACTGCAGCCGGTCCTTTTGTTCACGGAGCCAGTCCGCCGTAGCTTCCAGGGCATACAGGCTTTCGCTGAGATTCCCGAGATGTTCATCGATGCCGCCGATGAGGTCCTGGTGGCGGACAAGCAGGTTGTGCACGGTATCCAGGCGGTCCAGAACGGAGTGGTCCTCCTCCCGGAGGGCGCTGTATGCCGCGCAGAGATCCGAAAACAAACGACCGCTGTTCTGAATGAGCGCCTTTTCCTGCTGGAGTTCTTCGTACTCTTTTTCCCGCGGCTCGAAACCTTCAATGTCGTCCAGGGCAAACTTGAGAAAGTCGAGGCGCTGTTCGCGCTCGTCCGCCTCCAGCGTGACCGAACGGAGCCGGTTCTTTAAGTGTTGAAAGCGATGATAGAGTTCCGCCGTTTCGTGGCGGAGCTCCGTGGTACCCGCGAAAAGATCCAGGCTGTCCAGATGGTTCTCCGGATCCAGGATGCGCTGGTGTTCGTGCTGGCCGTGGATTTCCAGGAGGTGCGCGGCAAGGCTGCGAATGACACCGAGCGTCGTGGGGCTGCCGTTCACGTAGGCCTTACCGCGACCGTCCGCGCTGATTTCCCGCCGCAGTTCCAGGTAGGCATCCTGCGCGGAGATCTTCTTCTCTTCTAAAATAGAACGGACCACCCCGGCGGCGCCGATTTCGAAGAGGGCTTCCACCACCGCCCGATGGGAACCCGAACGCACCAGGCCCGCGCCGGCCCGGGCGCCCAGCACCACGTCCAGCGCGGTCAGCAAGAGGCTTTTGCCCGACCCGGTTTCACCGGTGACGGCGTTGAGGCCCGGGCCGGGGCGGATGCGTAGTTCGTCGATGATCCCGAAATTTTCGATTTTGAGTTCGAGCAGCATGCGGACATAATACAACACTACTCAAAAGTTATGCAATCAAAATTTTATGTCACCCAGGGGATTTCTCCTCCGGCGGGACACTTTTGCAAAACCTGCTGTAACCCGGGAAGGAACGGAAATTCTAAACATAGTACAAATTATCTTATAACTCGGAGGAATGATCATGTATATCGCAACTTTGATCGCCCGCGTCCTGCTGGGCCTGGGCTTCCTGGTCTTCGGACTGAACTACTGGCTGAACTTCATCGCCCCGCCACCGATGGGCGAGCAGGCGGGAGCCTTCATGGGCGCCGTCTACGGCTCCGGCATGCTCGGCGTCGTCAAGGTCATCGAGGTAACCGGCGGGGCTCTGGTGCTGGCAAGCATCGCGCTGAAGAAGTACGCCCCTCTGGGCGTCAGCCTCCTCACACCGGTCACGGTGACGATCGTGCTGTTTCACATTTTTATGGATCCGGCCAACCTGGTCGTACCGGCGGTCTTCTTGATCCTGGAAGGCTTCTTAATCGTCGCCTACTGGGACAACTTCCGCGGCATTTTCGAAGGCCACGCATAAACGAACGCCTTTCGTACGCGACCGGGCCACATCTTACGTGGTCCGGTCTTCCGAATCTTCCAGCAACCGCAGCATTTCAGCCTTCTTCGGCACGCCCCCGGCACCATCGCCCTCCCCGGCGGCAAACATTCGATCAAACAACACACGTTTGCGCCGCTGCAATTCCAGGACCTTTTCTTCTATTGTATGTTCCGCGATCAAACGGTAGACGAACACCGGCCGCTGCTGGCCCATCCGGTGCACCCGATCCGTAGCCTGGCGCTCCGCCGCGGGATTCCACCAGGGATCCAGATGAATAACCGTATCGGCGCGATGCAACGTGAACGCCGTGCCCCCGGCCTTCAGGCTGATCAGTAACACGAAGTACCGGCCGGCCTGAAACTCCCGAACGATCTTCTCACGCCGCCGCGCCGGGGTCTGCCCGTCGATGCGCGCAAATTCCAGTCCCAGGGATTTCAGCAGCGTTTCGGCGATATCCAGGGCGTCGGTGAACTGACTGAAGATCAGGATCCCCGCCGCGGAGTTACGCAGTTCGGTGAGCATGTTCGTAAGATGCAGAAACTTTCCGGACAATGCCGGGTCCGCCGCGCGCCCGCGATCGAGTTGCGGGTGGCAGGCCAGCCGGCGCAACCGCATGAGTTGCGGCAGGATCTTCGCGACATAGTCGGAGCCGTCGTTGTTCATGCGACGGACCTCGCGCACTGCCGCCCGCCGGGCGTTTTCATAAAGGACACGCTGGCGTTTTTCCAGAGCGATGACGATGCCGGCCTCCGACAACGGCGGCAGTTCTTTAAGAACGTCACCGCGATGGCGTCGTAAGAGAAACGGCCGAATGCGCGCGCGCAGATCGCCAAGGTCCGCATCGTCTCGACGATAACGACGCAAGTAGGCCGCGCGCTTTTCCAGTAAACCGGGCAACACCAGATCAAACAACGACCACAGCTCGGCCAGATCGTTTTCGATGGGTGTGCCCGTGAGCGCGATGATCGAACGCGCGCGTACCTGGCGCAGTGCGCGCGCGGATTTGGAACGATGATTGCGAACGTGCTGGGCCTCGTCTACGAGTACGGCGGCGAAGGGCTGCGTCAGCGGAGAGGATGATTCCGCGGATTCCGTGAGATCGCGGCTCAGTGTGGTGAACGTGGTCAGGATGATTCCTCCGCCCCGTGTTTTCTGCGCCTGTCGCCGCTCCGGACCGTGATGCACATGCAAGGGCAGATCCGGTACGAACTGCTCCGCCGCGGATCGCCAGACGCCAAGGGCAGCCGGCGGGCCGACGACCAGGAACTTCGACTTCGTTTCGCGCGCATACAACTCGGCCAGAAACGCGAGGCCCTGGATCGTTTTGCCGAGGCCCATGTCGTCCGCCAGGATTCCGCCGGCTCCGCATTCGTAGAGATCCAGGAGAAAACCGAGGCCGTCTTTCTGGTACGGGCGCAGCTTCCCTCGAAAACCGCGGGGCTTCGGGCGACGACGGCCGGCCCGCGCGGGAACATCGTCCGAGCGCAGCCGGGCAATGAGATCGGGGATCCGTGACTGCTTCGGTAGTTCCAGGTCTGCGGCATCCAGGGCCGCCCCCAGGCGCGCCACCTCCGCGGGCAACATCCGACCGATCTTTTCGTCCAGCTTCCGGTCGATTTCGCGGAGTGCCGCACGCAGCCGTTGCAGGCTCGCATCATTCACACGCAGCCACTCACCGTTCGTGAGCCGCGCAAACTCCCGCCGCTCCCGAATCGCCGCCATCACCGCGGCCCGATCTTCCGCGCTCAGCCCCGTGATCCGTAGATGGCCTTCGAGCCAGGCGCTGACCGCGCCGTGCTTCGTTACAGTCGATTCGAATCGCAATCCCGGACGATAGCGCGACTCACCGCCGGGACGCAAGCCGGCGAGATCGCGATGCAACCGCACCCGAACACCGGTCGCTTCGAGTTCCGGCAGGCGATCCAGAAACTCCGCCGTCCGGCCGGCGGCGGGCCGGTATTCGCCGGAGGGCAACCGTACCGGCAAGGGCAGGTCCCCTTTCAGAAGCCGGCCTTCAGCTTCCGGGCTGCGCCGGGCAAGCCGGCCGTGCTCATCGCTTTCATAAAAGTCGCGGGCCGGCGAGAGCGGAAACACGGCGACCTCCTCGCTATCCGCCGCTCCCGTGTAAGCGAACTGGAGGCGTGCCAGCAACTGCAGGCGCCGCGATGAAGCCAGCGGCTCCAGCGAAAGCAAGTACAACGGGCCGATCGTGTGGGGTTCCGGGAGCAGATCGCCGTAGTCCAGGCCTTCGACTCCCGCCTGCAGCCAGCGCTCCCGGGACGCAAGGACGTCCGCGAGACGCAGCTCGCGGAGGAAAGCGGTTCGCACGGCCTCAAGCTCCGGTGGCCAATTGAGGGCGTAGATCTCCTCGGTCTTGTAGGAACTCCTACGGGAATGGCCCCAAAATACCGCGGCCCCGGCCGGAATTACCTCGTACTGATCCTGGTTTTTGTTCGCGGGTACCAATGGGAGGATGGCATAGCCCGTGGCTGTCTCCCGGAGCTCGGCGCTGACCGTTCGCGGCGGGCCGGGTCGCAGCCGTTGATCGTTCGGGGCGCCCCGGATCTCCACGCCCTGTAGGAACTTCGACACCGCAGAGCGGCGCAGGAGTCCGGCCAGTTCCCGGGCCGGCACCCGGCCGCCACGGGATCGCGCAAGCCAGGCGCGCACCGTCTCCCGAAACACCGGGGCCAGACGATGAGCTTCCCCGGCCCGGGCGAGGGACGGCGACAGCGTTCCGTTCGGATCGCGTGTATGGCAGGTAAAATGGGTTCCGTCGCCGGCAATGCGGAGGACGAGAGGCGCGCTCACGGGCGCGGGACCTAGACCGAGAAGCTCGCGACGGCTTCGTCGACGGTGTCGTAAATCTGGAAGAGGGTGTCGAGTTTCGTGATAGCCATTACTTCCCGGCCGCTCTGATGCATGGATGCGAGCACGAGTCGACCCTTCAGTTTTTTCAGTTCCTGGGAGAAGCCGATGAGGGCGCCCAGGCCGCTGGAAGAAATGAGCGTCACATCCTGCATGTTAAAGACCAGGTGCAGGAGGCCTTCCTTTGCCCAGCCTTCAAAGTGCGCGTTCAGGCCGCGCAACGAGTGGAGGTTCATGGGTCCTTCCAGGTCAACGACGAGAACGTTGCCGACCTGGCGCGAGTTGACTGCCATGCCTTTTCTGGGGAGATTCTGTTCCGGCGTTGCCACGGGTCTACCTGATCTATCAAGATATGCCGAAGGTCCCCTGCCTGTCAAAGGGGAATTGCGCCGACCGACGCGTTCCGGGCAGTAACGATTTACACGACAGAGGGAACTGATTTTCTGTCAGCGTTCGCATGTCCGAAACGAATCTCATCCTGGAAGAGGCCAACCCGTACGGCACCCGCATTGCCGTCGTCGAAAACGACGGCCGCACCGTGTATTTGTACCTGAGTCCGCCGGAAGATCTCCCCGGTGACGTGCACGCCGTATGGCTGCGTAACCTGACGGCTGCACCGGAAGACACCGATCGCGAGGCAATGCAGGCCGGACGCGCTCCCTTGCTACGACGGTCGGCCTGCCGACATCCGGACGGCCGCGTGCCTCCGGAGGCGAAGGATCTGGATCTGGTCTGGTTCAGTGAAGGCAGCGGTGTGGCACTCTATCTGAACGGCGAACTGGAAGCGCTGATCCCACCCTGGGCCGGCGTGGACGGCTTCCAGGGCTACGCCCGCGAAGCGAAGGAATCTGACGCGGGGACTCTACCGCTACCGGATCGCAAAGACAACGCGGCACTCTTTGATCGCGTGGAAGAGAACCTGCGCTTCTGGACCGAACGTTCGGCGAAAGAACACTGGCCGAACTTTCGCGATCGTCTGCTTGCGGCCTACGAAAAAGCCTACGGCCCGCATAAGAACTACTACGCCTTGCAGGACCGCAAGTATCCGCCCCTGGCCGTGGCCGAGTTTGAAATCGAAGACGGCCTGCTCTACGCCACCGTGGGTATGTCGAATCAAAACATGCCGGGCGTGGAACGGCGCCAGGTCCGCGATCCTTACTCCGTTGTGCGCACGGAGATTCTTTCGTACACCGCGGAGCGCCGGGAATGGTTGCCGGGGCTGCTCGGGCGCATGGCGATTCTCCCCTGGCTCACCGGCGACTTCATGGCCCACGGCCACACCTACGAATCCGGACTGGAACAGGCGGACGCGGACTTCGTTTTGACGAACGAATTCGATCGCCTGGGTCTGCGCGCTCCGGAACAGATGGTCCTCGACGAGCTGTACCCGATCAACTGGCTGCTCGCGATTCCGATCCCCCAGGAGTTCCTCATGGTCGCGAAAGTAAAGGGCGCGCAGCACGTCCTCGAAAAACTCTACGTTAAGTGAATATTCGAACAAGTTAGTAAGTAATATGGATGGATCTCCCGAACTCCTGGAATTCGCGATCAACTTTCGTGTGACCCCTTTGATGGTAACGTTTTTGATCGCCGCGTTGGGCCTGGCCTTCGGCGAACTGAAAGTCTTCGGCGTCGGCTTCGGCAGTTCCGGCGTGTTGATCATCGCAATGTTCGCCGGTTACTTCTACGAACTGCCGTCTCTGCCGGAACTCCAGGACCTGGGCATTGTGTTGTTTCTGTGGGCCGTGGGCATCGAGGCCGGGCCGCATTTCTTTCGGGCCTTTCGCCAGTCCGGGCGGCAGTTCATTGCCCTGGCGATGTTCCTGCTCAGCGTGGCGGGTCTCACGGCGTACGTCGGCATGTGGTTCGGCTACAGCCCGTCATTGACCCTGGGCCTGCTCGCCGGGGCCATGACGAGTACGCCGGCATTGGTGAGCGCCACGCAGGTGGCCGAGCGCGCCCAGGTGATGCTGGGCTACGGCGTGGCGTATCCCTTCGGCCTGCTGGGTGTGATTTTGTTTATTCAGATTACCCTGAAAATTCTCCGCGGCCGCATGCGCGACGAAACGCCGGCCACCGCGATCGTGAACGGCATCTATCGCCTGGATAACCGTAAGTTCGACAAAAAGATGATTAAGGAACTGGACGTTTTCCGTCAGCACGAGGTCGTCGTGGCGTCGATTCTGCGCGACGGCACGATCCTGGCGGCCGGCGGTAAGACGGTCCTCGTGAAGGGGGACGTGCTGCGCATCGAAGGCAAGGCGGAGGACATCGAGGCCGCCGGAAAAATTCTCGGCAGCCCGGTCAGCACGGACACTTCGGACGGAGACACCGGAGAACTGGATACGCGACTCATCGCCGTGGAGAACGTCGACAATGTGAACCGCTCGCTCTCGGAACTGGGCATTCGCCTGCGCTACAATGCGACGATCACGAAAGTGATTCGCGCGAGCTTTGAGATGTACCCGGACTCGAACCTGGTCCTGCACTTCGGTGACATCGTGGAGGTGGTCGGTTCCCCGCATCATCTCGACCAGATCGAACTCTTTCTCGGGCACAAACACAAGATGGTCCAGCCCCGGGTGGATATTCTGTCGTTCGTGGTGATGCTGGGTTTGTCGTTTCTGGCGGGCAACATCGTCATTCCGGCGCCGTTCATCGGCGAGCTCTCGCCGGGCATCGCCGGCGGGGCGTTGCTCATCGGCCTGCTCTTCGGTCACTTCGGGCGCATCGGCAACTTCATCGGCAGATTCCCCACGCACGCCGTCAAAGTAATGAAGGAGTTCGGCCTGGCCATGTTCTTCGTGCAACTCGGCATCACGGCCGGCGCGGCGATCATCGGCAAACTGGGATACCACGTGCTCTACGACGTCGGCTTCGCCATGATCATGCTCACCACGCCCATGGCCGCAGCCCTGGTGTTCGGCTTCTTCGTACTTAAACTTTCACTGAGTCAATGTTACGGAGTGATCTGCGGCGGCATGACGTTTACGCCGGGCCTGGAGATCATCCGCACCGTGGACAAAAGCGAGAAACCCGTCGTCGCCTACTCCGCGGCCTACCCCGTGGCGCTGATCGCCATCATCGTGTTGATCCAGGTGCTGTATCGCATTGCGCCGTGAGCCGGGCGGGGCAACGCCCTCAGTCCACACAGAAATTTCGCCGATTCATCAAAAATTCACGCACCGAGGCATCCCGGGTCAGGCCGACGGCGCGATCGTAGGCCGCGCGGGCTTCTTCGTATCGTTCGCAGCGGCGCAGGAGATCGGCCCGCACGGCCCAGGCGGCCTGGTACTGGCGCGCCCATTTTTCGGGAACCTCGTCGAGCAGGCCCAGGGCGTAGCCGGGGCCGCGCAGTTCCGCCATCGCTGCCGCCCTTCCGACCAACGCGCCCACCGTCGGCGCGAATCGAATCAGTCCCTCATATAGCTGCGCGACGAGCGCCCAGTCCGTCCGCCCCGTGAGGCGACGCGCGGCGTGCACGGACTGGATGGCGGCTTCGAGCTGAAAACGTCCCGGCTGAGCGGCTCCCGTAACACCGGCCCGCCGGAGCAGGGCCTCGGCTTCCTCGATGCAATCGCCGCGCCACTGCCGCGGGTCCTGATCCCGGAGCGGGACATAGGTGTCGCCGCCTTCCCGGCGGGCGTCCCGGCGCGCCTCGCAGTGCAGCAGGAGCGCCAGGAGCCCCAGGAGCCCCAGGGCCTCGGGTTCTTCCGGCAGGCGTTCGGCGACCAACCGTGCCAGGTACACGGCTTCGCCCGCTAACTTTGATTTACTGACATCTACGCTTGCGGCGTGCGTATGCCGGCATCGATAGACGGGTGGGCGCAAACGAACATCAGGTTCAGGCGCTCGTCCGGGAAGACGGCATCGTCGGGCGCCGCGGCGGCGGTTTCGGCGGCGGGAAGGTCCTGCGCCAGACGCTCCATTTCACCGGACGCCTCCTCGCGATACGCGCCGCGACGCAGGCCGCCCACTAACTTTCGTCGTGCTACGGTTAGCAGCCAGGCCTCCGCCTGCTCCGGAACGCCGACGACAGGCCAGCGCTCGAGAGCAAAGGAGGCGATTTGGACATCCGGAGAATAAAATCGCGTTCGAAACCGAAAAAAATCCGGCCCATCTTACAAATACAAAAAGCCCGGTCGTTCGACCGGGCCGTGCGGATCGCAATGAGCGGCGATGTTTTCCGTGAATGTAAGGCGAATCTTACAGCGCAATGACTCAGGCGTGAGCAGTTTCGAAGGTTTTGTATTTGCCCTGCTCTTTGAGGATCGACTTCACCTCTTCTTCGAGATGATTGCGGAAGCCCAGCATAAAGAAGACGTCCGCGACCACGAACATCGGAGCTGAGACCAACGCCTGGAACAGGTTGTCGAACAACGCCGGGCGTGATTTTTCGAAGGCGAAGTGACCGTAGAACTGGGTGCCCCAGCCGGTCAATTGGGCGATGACGAAGATGCTCCAGCCTACCGTCGCGCCGAAAAACGAAACGTAGTGGGCCGCGGCGAGCAGGCCGCCGAAGACGACGGTGGACGCCAGGGCGAAAACGAAGTCCAGCGTGAAGTAGTACAGCAACACGGCGGCGGTAAAGACCATGGCGGCCGTGATGTCGAACGGGATACCCGGCACGCTGAAGCTCAGCCAGCTCAGTACGACGAGCAGCGAAAACGAAATCATGGGCACGCCGACGACGTGGATCATGACGTTGCGGTGCTCCTGATGGTATGCGGAATAAAAGGCCATTTGTTGTGCGAATCGGCTCATGGGGTTCCTCCTGTATGCTGAGAATGTACCACAGGTTGCGCGCGGCTGCTTGAAAGATTCTGCCGGACGGAAAAAAATCGCGAGCGTGGTGCGGTGCACCGGGGCAGTGCGGAAGAATTCTTCGCGCCAGGGATACGCAGGATGCCGACGCAGTCGGCAGTCCGGAGCGCAAAGCGCGCAGGACCGAAGCGATAGCGGAGTCCGGAGTAGCCCGGTCGCCGCGCAGCGGCGAGGCGCCAAAAAATGTATTTTGAACCCCTGTATTTTCAGTCAAGATTCAAAATGCTAGCTTATGATCAGATAAGATTAGTTTGGGCGTTCCCCTCGCTGCGCTCGGGTCGCGCTTTCCGGGGCTCCGCTTCGCTGCGGTCTCAGCCGCTTCACGTCTGAGACTGGCCCTTCGGGCCACCCCTCCAATCGCTAACGCGAAGAGACCGCCCACAGACATCGCCTCAGGAGAAGCCAATATCACTCATTGTTTCCCACCCTGACGTGCGTACATCCGGCACATATGCTATATACGGAAAAAGATTTATAGTTTGGAAATTGTGAATCCAGCAATAAAGGAAAACGGGCTTCGTCGTGCCTCCGTTGTAAAGATCGTGAAGCCACGCCGGATACGGATGCTGCTCATGAAGAGGTTGCCCCGTAATCTCTCCGGCAATGCTGTAAACACTCAAAAAGAGCCCCGCGAGACCCCGAACAATGGCGCCGGGATTCCAGACCATAGTGAAGGGTTTCGGAAGCAAAACTCCAATTGCTTCCGATCTTATCTTAGTGCGCACGCCAGATGATATGTCTCCCAGGTGCTTATCATATAGACTTAGATCGCTATTGCACTTCCGACAAATTGATCTGAATTTCAGACCATTGCGTGTGGTCAGGATTCTTTGCCGAGGATCTACAGACAGCAGGTCATACACATCATATCTACCGATATTGGAGCAGATCCTCGGAGGCACATGATCCCAACTTAAGTGTGCTTTTTGACTGCAAAGTCTACAAACGCCGCTCTTGGGCCAACTAAATCGATCAAAAAATAAATTCCCCATCCTTAACCCCGCCTTCCAGAGATTATGACACAGATCCTACTCCTCGAACAAGTCCGGCGTCGTCCCGTTCGCCGCGAGCACTTCGTCGATGAACGCCTTCACGCTCATCAGTTCACCGCGGTCTTCCTTCTTACAGAAACTGTGATACTCGGCGGGGATCACCGGCACGACCTGTGCGGCGCGCATTTCCCGGAGCTGCGCGCTGGTGATGCCCTGCTGCAACGTGCACAGATGTTTCACCGGAATGCGATTCGCCTCGTTGAGAACCTGGCGCCAGCGATCCTTGCACGTGGTCTTCGCGCCCAGGAAATAAAGATTATCTGAACTAAAGTTAGCGTCCCGATACTCCATCGAGCCGGGAAAGATGAAGTCCGGCTTCTTGCCGTCTTCGGTGGCCTCCCCGAAGGCGTGGGGAATGCGCAACCGCGCGAACAAAAAACGCAGATGATTTTCCAGGGCCAGGCCCGCCCGGGACTTGCGGCGATTGTTGATTTCGAGGGAGATCGACAACAGCGATTCCAGATCGTCGAAGGGGCGTTCGAGCAGCGGTTCGTAAATCTTGCGCTCGATGCTGCGAAAGAGCGCGTATTCGATGTCGATGAGCCGCAGCAACGCCGCGTCGGGATTCGCCAGGCTCTGCGCATCGGCGCCGTGTAATTTTTGAAAGATGCGCTGGGCCCGCCGGGAGATGTCGTTGGTATCCGGAAAGACCTCGCCGATTTCGCGCAGGTACTCTTCGCATTCGGGACGCAGGCGCTCTTCCAGATCGAAGCGCAACGTGCGCCCGCATTCCGCCGGAGTTACGCCGAGAAAGTTCAACACCGCCTCGATGTCCTCGTCACGATCCAGCACCCGCGCCTGGATATAGCCGCCGCTGTTGTCCTTCGGCGGAGCCATCAGCAAGAACAACGCGCCGAGGTACCGCTCTTCCTGGCCGTGAAAGTAATCGCGCACGCGCGTGAGCCGGTACTCGCTGCGCGATTCCTGGCCGTACCAGTGAAAGACGGACATGGTCCGCCGGCTGTCCCCCCACTCGATCGTCGTCGGATCGCTGGAGTAGTTCTCGCCGTCTTTGCCCGGCTCGCTCAAGAAAAACGGCCAGCAATCTTTTGTCAGATAAATGCCCGCCTGGTTCGCACCGGTGAGCCCGAGATCGTTGGCGGAGAGAAACTTTACGTAAGTGTGTTTCGCCGCGGAAATCGTACGCAGGACGTCCTGAATATCCACGGGGCTGTCGATGAGGAGGATCTGCACGGGACGATTCTTTTCACACCGGGGCTCCGGGGCACTGAGTTTTTTGCGCAACGATCGCAGAGTTTCGGACCATATGTCATTGACTCGTTAGCACCGTTCCGGCAGGATTTGATCATGCAGGTCTATAGCTACATGCGCACCGCCGACGCAAGGCCGCAACATGACGGCCTGCGGATGACCGCTCAGGAATACCTCCACCTACCGGACGACGGCTTCGGGTACGAATTGATCCGGGGGCTACTGGGAGTGAGTCCGAGCCAGTTTTTTCCACAGGGCAATAGTGCCGCACAGTTCGCGCGATTTCTTTTGAACTTTCTGGACGAGCATCCCATCGGCCAGGTCACACAGGAAGTGGACATCCACTTTGACGACGCCAACGTCCTGCGGCCGGACGTCTGTTACGTCGGCAACGATCAGCGGCAAATTATCAAAGGACACATCTACGGTGTGCCGCATCTCGTATGCGAAGTGCTCTCGGACGGCACGAAACGTCGGGACCTCGGGAGCAAGTCCGAGATCTATCTGCAATTCGGCGTGCGCGAGTACTGGATCGTCGATCCCATGGAACGTTTCGTCGAGAAGCGAAGTCATGTGCCGGCGAAGGATGATGCGCCGGCGCGGTGGGAGATCGTGCGCGGCGACGAAATCGAGAGCGCGGTGCTGCCTGGATTGGTGATCGTCGGTGCGAAACTGTTTCCCGCACAGGACTGAGTGCATTTAATGCCGGACGTGAGCGATTTCGAAAAACTCCGCTCCGCCATGGAAGCTTATGCGCCGCTCTCGTCGCGGACCCGGGAAAGCCTGTTCTCCTTCTGCATCTCGAAAGATGTACGGACGAAGGAGCATCTCGTCACCGTGGGCAGCATTCCTAACAGTCTATACTTCGTAGTACGCGGTCTCTTTCGAATCTACACCACCGGCGAAAACGGTAAGGAGTTTAACAAAAACTTCTTTGCCGAAAATATGTTCCCGGGTTCCATCGTGGCGCTCTTGCGAGGCGAACCGTCCGACTTCGGCATCCAGGCCCTGGAGCACTCCCGGATCATCGTCATCAACTTTGCCGCGTACCGAAAACTCCTGCAATCCAGTGATGATCTCAAGTGGTGGCACATTCAATATCTGGAAAAAAACTGGATCATCGAGCGCGAGGCGCAGGAGGTTTCTCTGGTTCTCAACTCCGCGTCGGAACGCTACCGGAACTTCCGCGAAAAACATCCCGGCCTGGTCGACCGCATTCCGCTGCATCACATCGCGTCGCGTCTGGGAATTACTCCGACTCAGCTCAGCCGGTTGCGGCGCGGCGCGACCGAAAAATAATTTTCACGCTCTCAACCTATGTAAAGGACCGGGTGGCCGAGTTCGAGTAAGCTTCCGTTCGAATATCAAAAGACGGAGGCAATATGCACATACTCCTTATGATTCTGGTCGTACTGGCGGGTTCCGCCATCGCGTTGCAGAGCGGCATGAGCGGGCAGTTGGGAAAACTCCTGAATCAACCGCTCTACGGAAGCCTGGTCGTCTACGCGACGAGCTTCATGTTTACGCTTCTCTTCCTGCTCATTCCCGGGCGAGGTCGCCTGCCCTGGCCGGGCGAAAACGCGGTGGCCGCGGTGCCCCTGCACCTCTGGTTCGCGGGCGGATTCCTCAGCGCCGTCGGCCTCGGCTGCGTCTACTGGATGTTGCCACGCCTGGGGGCCGCCCGGGTCATCGCCCTGGTTCTGATCGGGCAGGTAATCACCGGAATGATCGCCGGACACTTCGGCTGGTTCGGGTTGCCGGAAAACCGCATCACCCTCGCCAGGTTCAGCGGATCACTGATGATGGCGGCGGGCGTAATATTAATCAACCGGTGAACGAACATGGATTCTGCTACGGCGCGCCGGTTCCGAACACGGTCGAAAATCTGACACTGACGCCGTACTCCGGAGCGTCCGCGAATCCCAGGGGCACCGCCACCTGCAGGCTCACATCTTTCGCGAAATGCCAGGCGAAACCAGGGGCCGCGAAAGCCCAGGCCTCGTCGTGGTAACGTCCGAAACTCCCGCCGCCGCCGGACAGATAGGCGGCTTCAAACAGCAGGTCCCACTCTTCGGCCAGGGGATACAACAACTGCCCTCCGAATTCAAGGCCGGCCTCCTCTCCCAGAGCGAAGCCGAGCCACGGGACAATACGCAAATCCCCCGCGAAGAACGTCGCCGTCAGTCGGGGAATGAAAGCCGGACCGTCGCCGTACTGCCGCAGCGAATACACCAAACGGCCGCCGAGGCTTAACTGTAGCTGACTATCGGTTAACGGCAAGCGCCAATCGGCGCCCAACGAAAACCGGCTCGCCGCTTCGGCCTGCCGGCAGGGCGGGCGCGCATCTGCGACCCCGCTGAAGTCCTGCAGCAGTTCTTCCAGCGCGCAGGCCGGTTCGTCGAAAAACTCCCGCGGGGGGGCCGATGCCAGGGCGTAGTCGAACTCGCCGGCGAAGAGCAAGTCGTCCGTGTAACCGTAGTTCGCGCGCAGGTACGTGGCCAGGATCGTGCGCTCTCCACCGAAGAACGAAACGGACGGCGCGAGTTCCACGGCCTCCGGCGCCGTGAAGGCATCGGGGGCGGCCTGGGGGACGAAGAACAATCCGCCGAAGCCGGCCGGGCGCCCCGGGGACGACTGCGAATCCTCTCCGAAGAGATCGTCGCCGTCGTCCGGTTCACTCTCCGTGAAGTAATCGTCCTGATTGCCGTCGTCGAAGTCGCCGCCCTGAGCGTAGAGTACTCCGGCAAACATGTAGCAAAAGAAGATTAAAAATGCGAGCGGAAGTCGAATCATTCAATAACTGAGCGGGGCCGGAAATACGAAGTTGATGCCGAAGATGTAACCGAACCTCTCGACGACCTCCGGCGGCGGCGGTCCGAAGTTCTGGTTCTTGAGCGTATTCACGCAGGCCTCATCCACGCGGCTCTGGCCGATGCTCTCCACGATCTTCACATCGATGACCCGGCCGTCGGGATCGAGGAGAAACTGTACGCGGACGATCTGGGGTTTCACCTGTTCGTTGACCACGACGCCGTAGGGATCGCGGTAGGCCCAGTTCCCGAGCAACGGAAAACCTTCCCGGATCTGGCGGATCATGCGACGAAAGTACGGGGCGCCGACGAGCTCTTCGCGAGCGATCGAAAACATTTCGCGCCCGTCGTAACGCAGCGCGAAGTCCTGCTGAAAACGATAGTTCGCCGGAATGCGCGTGAGGCGGCCGGTGCCCTTCTGGCCGCTGTTGCCTGGATTGTTCGAAGCCGTGCTCTTGCGTTCCGGATCGGGGCGCGCCTCGTTTTGCGGATCGATGTTGTCGCCCTCGCCGGTGGGACGGCGGCGTTGATCCTGACTGCGTTCCTCTTGTTGCGGCTGCGCGGCCGGCACCGCGGGACTGCCGCCGAGTTCCATGGTGTCGTCGGCGGTGAGCGTGTGAAAGCCCGGCGCGACGGTAATGGCTCCCTGACCCTCGGCACTGACGTCGGAAAGCGCGCGGATTTGATTGCTCTGTGCCTTCGGGGCGAACTCCTGTTCGACCAGCACCGGATAGACGCGCTGCATGCGCTCGCGATTCTGCGCGACAAGCTGCGGTTCGTTTAACGTGGAAAGGATGGGCGCAATGTGACGCGCGTAGATTTGTCCGAAGACCAGGCTGAACACCAGGAGCACGGGCACGCCGGCCGCGATGAGGCGGTGGTCGTCGTCGTTCGCTCGCGGGAGCGGCCGGTGAAAACTAAAAAGGAAGGTCTTGATCGCCGAAAGCATGTTTGCGATGAGCGCGGTCCGCGTCGGTGGGAAGTGCAATGCCGAGATGCCGGTAAGCGAGATCCGTGGCGACGCGGCCCTGCGGCGTTTTTTCCAGTAAAGCGACACGCAGCATATACGGCTCGTGGTCTTCTTCGATGGTCCGCTCTTCCTCGTCAACGAGAGCCGCGAGGGTCTTCAATCCCACCGGCCCGCCGCCGTAGCGCTCGATCATGAGACGCAGGAGCCGGCGATCCAGTTCGACCAGACCCAGGGCGTCCACGCCGAGTTTCTCCAGGCAGTCTTCGGCGAAGGCGCGGCTCACGGAAGCGGCACGACTCACGGTGACATAGTCGCGAACCCGGCGGACCAGACGATTGGCCACCCGGGGCGTCATGCGCGCGCGGCTCGCGATGGCCGTGGCCGCCTCGGCCTCCATGCCCAGCTCCAGGAGACCGGCCGAGCGACGAACGATTTCCGCCAGGCGCTCCTCGTCGTAGAACTCCAGCTTCAGCTCAATGCCGAAGCGCGTCTTGAGCGGCGACGAGAGCATGCCCGATCGTGTCGTCGCCCCGACCAGCGTAAACGGCTTCAGGTGCAACTTTACGCTCTGCGCGGTCACACCCTCCCCGATGATGAAGTCGATGTAACCATCCTCCATGGCGGGATAGAGGATTTCTTCGCAGGCGGTGCTGAGCCGATGAAGTTCGTCGATGAACAGGACGTCCCCGGCTTCGAGGATGGTCAGCAGCTTCGCCAGGTCCCGGGGTTTGCTGATGGCCGGGGCCGAGGTTGTATGGAAGGCCGAGCCCATTTCGGCGGCGATGATGGCCGCCAGGGTGGTTTTGCCCAGGCCGGGCGGGCCGGAGAAGAGGACGTGATCTAACGGCTCGCCACGGTGCTTCGCCGCCTCGATGGAGACCTGGAGCTTTTCTTTGATGGGCGCCTGGCCGACGAAATCGGCGAAACGCAGGGGCCGCAGCGCCCGATCGGCGTCCTCGACGAACTTAGCGGCGCGCTCCCGTTTCCCGGCGGTCTTCACGTCCTGCACGGGTGTTAAGTTCGACCGGGAGGCCGCGGAAGGCAAGTAAGTTATGTCGCGGTAGGAAGCAAGATCGACTCCTCGGTCCCTCGGTCCTCGGAGTGAACATTCCTAACAGATTTTTAACCGGCACAAACTGTTAATATCACAAGTTTTGTTCGTCAGATCCGACATAGTCCTTAAGGATTACAGCCGAGGTAAAGTACATGTCCGCCGCCGCCGCCGAAGTCGCCACAGATCTCCAGAAGTTCGAAATGTCCGACGAGATCATCGACTCCTTCCGGGAAAATCAGGAAATCCCCGTTCATTTCTACAATAATACAGGCCAGATCCTGATCTATCGCAAAGAAGGAATCAGCGAGAACGAGATCAACCGCCTCATGAAGTTCATTGAGCAGGGCATCTACTTCCGCGAGTCCGACCGCGAAAAACTGGGCCTCGATAAACGCGACATCCCCGACGGCCTCTCCGACACCATCGTCATCGACGAGTCCATGGTGGACGGCCTCGCCGCAGACACTCAGGAAATCTACGATCAAATCAAAGAATCATCGCTTACGTCGCTGCACATGAAGAAGATGCGCTCCCGGGTCGGCGAACTCTTCTCGGCCTTCGAGTCCAACCCCGAGGCCATGGTCGGACTGATCGAGGTCCTGGACCTCATGAAGAACGTGCCCGGCTACGAGGTGGAGATCGCCGTCAAACGCACCGTGGTGGCCATGGCCATGAAAACCCGCGGCATGCAGGCTCAGCAGTACAAAGAACCGAAACTCCTGGAAGAGATGACCCACGTGCTGATGATGTCCTCCCTCTTTTGCGACATCGGTCTCGCGAAACTACAGGTGCCCCGGGGCCAGGGCATCGACCTCAAACAACTCGCCCATCTGCGCCAGCATCCGCTGGTATCGTACCTCATGCTCGCCCATTTGCAAATGGACGCGCGCATTAAACGCAACATCCTGTGCCAGCACCGTCCGCTGCGCGAAGGTGTGGCCGGGAACAACTTTCCGAAACTGAACTGGCTCATCGAACGCCTCCAGGAGTACGCTGTGCGTTTCACTAAACTCACCGGCAAAGAACGCATCGCCCTGGACATTCAGGAACAACTGCGCATGCTGCGCGCGGAGATGCCCTACGACGAGGACGCCAACATTCTGTCCGTGGCCTCGGAGTTCGCCTCGCTCACCACCGACGTTCCCTGGCGCAAAGCCATGAGCCCGCGCCAGGCCGTACGCACGATCATCGGCAATTCGTTCTTCACGCATACGGATCGCATCATGCGCGAGTTCCTCGACTACGTCGCCATTTCCTTATGTGACAATGAGTTGATCTTAGAGGGCGGCGACTTCGTCATTGTCGCCGTACGCCCGGCCAATCAGCGGACTTACTTCGAGGCCTGCCGCATCAACTACGTGGATCGTTTTCAGAGCACGCCCACGGTGCAACGCGTCGCCTCGGTCACACCGAAGATCGACAAAATCCCGCATCTACGCCTGGCCGGCTTTCCGCTGGAAGGCGTCAAACCGGCGCGGCCGGCTCACTACGACCTCGCTCGCGACAACACGCGGACGGTGGCCTTCGTGGTGGACTATGATTTGCATCCGGAATTGCACGAGAAGTTGTATAGAATGGCGGGGCCCTGGCCGTAGCGCTCCGTGTAAAAAAATCCTCTCCCTGACGTTTTTCGACTACTTTCAGCAAGAACCGGTTAGCGCGGTGATTCTCGTGTGTGCTACTCTGCGTGCATCTAACACACAGGAGTCACCCCATGAAAATCAAGAACAGCATCGTTGTACGGTAAACTGCTTATGAGCCGCGCTTTCGTGCCGGTAATAGAGAAAAACGGCGGCGGGGCCGTAGCCAACATCCTCACGTTGGTCGCCCTTGCCAGCATGCCGGGCCTGGCCGTCTACAACGCCTCGAAGGCCGCGGCCTGGTCGGCTTCGCTTTCATTGCGGGCCAGCCTCGCAAACAAACCCGTCACCGTGCACAACGTCTTTCCCGGCGCCGTGGATACGGACATGCTGGCAGGCGTGGAGATGCCGAAGACGAGCCCGCAAGATGTGGCGGAGGCTGTCGTGGCCGGCATCGTCGCCGGACATGAGGACATCTTTCCGGATCCCATGGCGGAGTCGATGTATGCGGAGTGGCGGAAGGATCACAAGGCCGTCGAGAAACAGTTCGCGGCCATGTAAGATTGGCCCGTCGGCGCAGAACAACGCTGCGCCGACGGGCCTCGCTGCATTGTCGCCGTTGCCTCAGCGCACGGCGCGAATTTCGCGATCGTTGCGGGGTTGCAACGGACGCGCGGTGTTCGGATACAGCTTCGTATACGCTTCGATTTGCTCTTTCGAAAGCGTTACCGGAGATTGCATCACGAACCAGTTTACGCCCTCGCTGCACGGAGGCGTCGTCAGCGAACCGTCATAGTTCCAGTACGACTTGCGGGCCGGCAACAACGTCGACGGGTCGATGCTGCCGGCCGCCTGAGAGCCGCCGACCTGCTGCGGAAGGTTTTCGATGATGGGAGCGTACGCGCTGCTGGCCGTGCCGGCATCGATCAACACACCGATGACCGCGAGTTCGCCCGCGTCGGTGGCATGTACAAAGTGGACGTCCATGGGATAGCGCTTGCCCTTCACCGCTTCCTCGCTCGGCGCATGAAAGTGGAACTGCAGTAGTTTGTAGGTTTTGCCGCCCGTGGTAATGCTGTTGTTTCCGCCGACGTTGACCTGAATGGTCTTGCCGATGTTTGCCACGGTGATGGGCGATGCCCCGTAGTTGATCGTAAGATCACCCTTCGCCGCGGTGAACGGCGCTTTGATGTCGATGGGGGACTGTACTTTGCCTTCAGCGCAGGCCGCATACTTCGCGTCCAGGGAACCCCATTGTTCCGGGCCGGCCGAACCGCCGTAGCTCCATTTGGCGGCGCTGGCACAGGCGACGCCGCCCGCCAGCACGGCGACCGCAAGCATGAGCCGACCGACTAAGTGTGATTGAATAAACTTTAACGTCATCGAAAAACTCCTCCGTGTACGTTCGATTAAATTCACATAGATATACCCGGAACACCCGGAATCGACCGCCGTTTTTTTGCAATAACGGCAAAAATCCCGGACAGCCGGCACCGCGAATCACGCCGATTCCTTTTTATATACAGTGAAAATTCCCGCGCCCTCTATAATTAAGAAGAAACCACCGGTGTTCTTGAGCCGGCCCCCGTCCGCTCAGATTCCAGCAGGGGAATGCGCAGCACAAAGACGCTGCCGCCGCGGATCTTCGTACTGCGCAGGCGGGCCTTAATATTCGCCGACCTCCGCTTAATGCTCGCGAGGCCGCTGCCGGTCGTACGGTCCGCGGCGCGAAACGAAAAACCGGGACCGTCGTCCCGGATGACCAGGACACAGGCATTGCGGCGACGGGCCCACTTCACGTGAATCTCGTTCGGCCGGGCGTGACGCAAAACGTTCGTAATCCATTCCTGAAAAATACGCAACGTATGCAGGCTCTTGCGCCAGCCCAGGCGCTGTCCGAGGCCGCTCTCCAGGTCGTGGCGGATGTCGATGCGACCGGCGCGCTTCAGCCAGTTTAGATGATTGATCATCTCCTGTTCCAGCATGCCGGCCGGGCTTTCCTCGAGCTTCAGCAAATACACCAGGTCACGCATGCGATCGAGGATGTCCCGCAGGCGATCCACCACGGGCTTAAAGACCTGCGCCGTTTCCTGCTCGCCGTCGCCGCGATGGTTGCTCTCCAGATAAAACAGCAGCGCCGTAAGATCCGACCCGATGGAATCGTGAATGTCCCCGGCAATGCGTTCGCGTTCTTCCGTGAGGCGATGTCGATAGGCCTGGGCCCGGGCTATGGACGTCTTCATCATGTGACTGTGCAGGACGAGCACGCCCACGACATACAGCGGCGCCGCGTACAGAAACATCTGCGTGCCCTCGACGACGTGCAGGCGAATCAGGTAGTCCCAGAAGTTGCCGGCTGCCGAAAGCACGGCGGCGGGAAGCATAAAGTGCAGGATGCGACGGTACTCCGGCCGACGGCGATACAGATCGGCGAAGATCAACACGACCACGAAGACCACCGCGAAAACAAAGACGTGCACGTAGCGCGCGAGGGTCCAGAGTGCGGCAAAGTCGGCGACCACAAAGTGCAGCACGGCCGGAATCATACCGGGGCCGAGGAGCAACAGTTCCACGCGAGCGTTGCGTCCCACGAAGAGTCGATAGAAAAACAGCAGGTTCAGGATGGCCGCGAGATAACCGGCGGCCAGCGTAAGGCGCAATACGCTCAGTCGCGAAAACGGAAGATAGAGTGGAACGTACTGGCCACAGAAAATCAAAAAGGCCGCCACCGCGAGGGCCACGTAGAAGTACTCGTAACGCAGGATCCCGAGCAATTGCGTCGCGAGAAAGAAGATCAGGACGTAGGCGAGAAAGATAGTGGCCCCCGCCGGCAAAAATTCGTATAACAAGCGCTGCCGGTTGTACTCCCGGCTGAGATCTGCATAGTCGCCGAGTAACAGCGGCCCGCGATGTACACCGGCCTTTTCGTCGAGGGACGTAAGGGAAATGTGAATCGTGTTGCGTCCAATGCGCAGCGCGTCGCGCGGGACGGCGTACAATCGCGGCGAGTTCCAGTACGAAATCGAAACGTCGCCGTTCCATACCGTGCCCGTCCGGCCGACCACCGTGCCGTTCAACCGAAGGACATCCGCGGTCCCGGCGGCCCCGATCAACACGGCCGGACGCTCCGGCACGCTGCGTAACTCGAACTCCCGCTCGAACTGCAACTCACCGGCAAAGTCCTGTACGTAGACGTGGAAGTTTTCCGGCAGAGTATAAACTTTATCTAAATGATTGTTAGTGCTCGTCCCGTCCCGACGCTCGTCCGCGGAACGCAGAGCCGTGAGCCGCCACGGCCCCGCGAGATCGAGCGCATCCGCGGAATCGACGGGCGCACACTGCGCTGCAAAAGCCGAGGCCAGGAAAATCAACACGGCACGTATCCATGCAGAACGCCCGACCCGGGTTTGTCCGCGCACATCGCTCATAGATCGATCAGGCCGCTCCGATGCCCCTCGCGAATCGCCTGGGAACGCGAGTGCACGTCGAGTTTCTTGTAAATGTTTTCGATGTGCCGGCGCACGGTATGCACGCTGATCTTGAGTTCTTCGGCGATCTCCGGCGCGGAGAATCCCATGGCGGTTAGATTCAGAATCTCACGTTCACGATTCGTGAGCGCCGGGGAAACCCGGGCGGTGTCCGCGGTATCGTGGCCGGCAATCTTGCGGGCGACTCGCGGAGTCAGCGACGCCCCGCCCAGATGGATGACCCGAAGCTCCGCCAGAAAGAGGTCCGGCGGCGTGTCTTTGAGCATGTACCCGTCCGCCCCGGCCCGCAGCGCGGCGAGGATCATTTCTTCGTCTTCGTACACGGTAAACGCGGCGATCTTACGTTCCGGTTGCTGCTGCTTCAGTAAACGAATGCACTCCGCCCCCGGCCGATCCGGCAGGTTCAGGTCCATTAAGACGAGATCGACGGCGAGTCCCGGAATACTTTCCAGGGCCCGGCCACCGTCCCGAAAGTGGCCGGCAAAGTGAAAGCCCGGAGCGCGTTCGAGCAGATCACGCACCTGCTCGGCCATCGCTTCATTGTCCTCCACGAAGACGACGCTGATGCCGGGATCGGACATGGTCTAAGGAAGCCGGTCGTGCCGGTACAGAGCAACGCAAAAACGCCGGCTTGCTCCGGTATAATTCCGCTTGTCGCCGGACACGGGCAGGATCTTCTTAGAGATCATGCAAGCCATCATGTCGCGCGTCCTCGCAACCAGTCTCGTTTTTTCACTGATCCTCCTGCTTCCGCACTGCAATAACGTGGAAGAATCCCAGCCCCTCCAGCGCATCTACTCCGACGCCGTCGATCGTTCCGTGGAAAACGCCCTGCGCACGCTCATCGTGGACGCGGCCGCCATCGCGGATCCGTACTACTTCAATCGCTGTCCGGTCAGCGCCGCCCCGTACACCGGTCCGGTATCACCGATCTCTTTCGGCTACGGTTCTTTGAATACCGGCTTCCGCGTGGCCTCGTACTCCGTAACCAACCCGACGACCTCGCTGCCCACCTGCGTCTACGTATCCACGAACACGACGGAATCCTCGCCGGTCATCGTACTCATTCACGGCTTCGGCTCACCGTCCGCGGAACCCTACTTCGAACTCATTCAGTTCATGACGTCCCTGGGATACGTCGTGGTGTTTCCGATCTATCCCGACAACGCCACTTCGGTTTCGGCGGGGTACATCATCATGGAGGCCGGCATTGACGCCGCCATCAGCGCGGTGGGCAGCCTGGCGGATACCTCCCGCGTCGGATTCATGGGCCACTCCCTGGGTGCCGGCGCGCTCCCGGCCATCGCTTACAACAAACTCGTGGAACAGGGCTGGGGCACCAACGGCAACTTCATCTACATGATGGCTCCGTGGTACAGCTACGACATCAGCAATGCGGAGCTGGCATCCTTCCCGACGAACACCAATTTACTGATGCAGGTCTACCAGCACGACACCGTCACCGACCATCGCATGGCCATCGACATCTTTAACAACATCAACGTGCCCGCCGAAGACAAAGACTACGTCACCATCTTCTCCGACGCGTCCTCCGGCTACAATTACAACGCCGATCACTACGTGCCCATCAAGTACGTGCCCACGGGCATCGGCAACTACGACGCCCACGATTTCTACGGCGTCTTCCGGCTCACCGAAGCCCTGGCCGATTATACCTTCACCGGCAACGGCGCCGGTTACAACATCGCTCTCGGCAACGGCAACAGCGAGCAAACCTTCATGGGCACCTACGCCGACGGCTCCGAGGTCACGCGCATGGGCGTCACCGATTCTCCGTCTCCGCTGTTCGATGAGAGCTTTTATTCGCAGCCGTTCAGCGGGTCTTTGAATCCGCGAAGATAATATTTCAGAGAACAAAAATTACACGTTAGATCATTCACGATCTATTCGGGCGCCTCGCCGCGGAGCGGCGACCGGGCTTTCCAGGGCTCCGCTTCGCTGCGGTCCCCGCTGCGCGGCGACTTGCGCTGACGCGCAACCCTTCCAATCCCTGGCGCAAAAAGACGCCCCGTGCACAAGCTTACGCACCCGGCTCTTCCGTTGATTAATCTTACATAACATAAGATTAACAATTCTGCTTGCAGAAATCCTCGCCTTCCACTAAACGTCCGCGGTTCCGCGTGCGCCGTGCGCATGCTTCACAATCCTCAAGGGCCCGGTAACATAATGAAAACCGACATTAGCCGCGAAAATTTTCGCGCCGATCGCAACTACGATTCCGTGCGCCTTCAGCAGGGGCGCATCATCACCGATGCCGACTGGAACGAGCAGGCGGACATCCACAACCATCTCCGCGAGAATATAAGCCGCAGTGTCGTCGGCCCCACGGGAGCCCCGCGCGAAAACGCGGGTTTTGCCGTCAGTGCCGGCAGCGGTGACTTGAACATCGGCGCCGGCCGCATGTACGTAAACGGCGTACCGTGCGAACTCGGTGCGCCGGAAAACTATCTCGGGCAGAGCGACCTGCCCGGCGCGCCGGCGCCCGCGGCGGACGGCCCGTACCTCGTTTACCTCGACGTCTGGAAACGCGCGGTCACGCCCCTGGACGCGCCCGACATCCGCGAACCGGCCCTGGGCGGACCGAACGCGTCGTTTCGATCGCGCATTCTGCATCAGGTAAAACTCCTATCCCTCGCCGGCGACACCTACGACGCCCGCAGCATCCCGCCGGAATGGACCGCACTCTTAACATCATCTCACGGAAGATTAAACGCACGCACCGCGGCCGACGGCCTTACCGCCGACCCGTGTACCATCGGCGCACGCGGGGGCTACAACGGCGCGGACAATCGCCTGTATCGCGTGGAGATTCATCGCGGCGGACCGGCCGGCACCGCCACATTCAAGTGGTCCCGGGACAACGCGGCCTTTGCCGCGGAATGGTCGGCCCTGGACGGCGGCAGCGTTCTCACGATCAGCAATGCCGGGCGGGACGCGGACCAGGCGTTTGCGGCCGGCGACTGGATCGAGATTACGGACGAAGGCCTGGAACTCGAAGAAAGCCCCGGCACCCTCGCCCGCCTCACGGCCGTGCAGGGAAATTCCCTAACAATCGATCCGGATACATTAAGGCACTTCGACGGAGCCGGCGGGCCGAACTCCCCCGGCGGTCGCGCCCTGGATCCGGCCGAGTTTCAACGCGGCGTACGACGCGTTCGGCGCTGGGATATGGTCGGCGCCGCGGGGGACATTGTTACACCGGCGGCCGACGTGGATCCCGACGCGGCCTGGGTGGAACTGGAAAGCGGCGTGCAGATTCGTTTCGATGACGACGCCGGGCGCACCTATCGCAGCGGCGAGTACTGGTTGATTCCCGCGCGGGTACAAAACCGTAACATCGAATGGCCGCACGACGAAACCGGCGCCGGACTGTTCACCGAGGCCTTCGGCCCGCGCCACCAGTACGCCCGCCTCGCCTTCGCGAATTCCACCGCCGGCACCTGGAGCATCATTGCCGACGCGCGGCGCATCTTTCCGTCACTAACTGACGCAAAGATGCAGTTTGCCGGCGGCGACGGCCAGTCCATCCTGCCGAACGCGGAACTCGATCAACCCCTCTGCGTCCGGATAAGCTCCGGCGAGCAACCCGTGCCCGCCGCCCGGGTGAGCTTTCGTATCGCCAGCGGCGGCGGTGATCTCGTCGATGCAACGGATGCGGGCAACAGCGGCAGCACGGTCCTCGTACGCGCGGACGCGAGCGGCCTCGCCGCCGTACGCTGGACCACGGGTAGCGATCGCAACGATCAGTCCGTCGACGCGCAGTTGCTCGACGAGGATGGTTCTCCCGTCTCCGGGGCGGTGCTGAAATTTTTTGCGCACAAGGGCGCCGCCGGCGTCGTAGAGTACACGCCGCCGATCCTCACATCGCCGGGTGGTGACGATCTCATGCTGGGTGTGGAGACCGTGCAGGACGGACTGGATCGCCTGGCGGACATCAAGGTCAACAAGGCCGGCGACACTATGACCGGCCCGCTCACGATTTCGAGCGACCTCGAGGTCACCGGCAACTTCACCGTCCGCGGCGACGTCATCGCCCGCGACACGGACCACATGCCCGGCGACGTCCTGCTCGGCGATCAGGACGAAGACACGATCACCATCCACGGCACGCTGCAATCCGAACACAGCAGCGGTGCGCTGGTGATCGACGACGCCCTGCGCGTGCATACCACCGACGGCAGCGACGTCCCCTTCGAGGTCCGTGCGCCGGTCTCCGGACTCGCCGGCCGCACGTATCGCCGGCCCATCGGCATCGACAACGGCTCCGGCGGCGCCTTAAATGATTATCAGTTATTATTAACGATCGACACCGCCGCAATCATCGCCGCGGGCAAGATGCGCGCGGATTGCGGCGACGTGTTGTTTACCGACGCCGCGGGTGTGCCGCTTTCGTACTGGCTGGAATCCGGGGCGAATACGAATGCCACGCGCTTCTGGGTGCGTGTACCGAGCATCGGCGCCGCGGCCTCCGAAACGATCTACATCTACTACGGCAATCCGAACGCCACGTCGCAAAGTTCCGCTCAGAATACCTTTATCCGTGAAATCGGCGGCGTGCAGGGGGCCTGGAAGTTCGAGGAGGGTGTGGGACCGAACATCGTCGACTACTCCGGCAACGGCCGCAACGGCACGGTCCAGGGCATGGCTCCGTTTTGGGTGAGCGGCGGCGGGCCGTTCTACGACGCAATGAACTTCAACGGCACGAATCATGCCGTCGCCCTGCCCGCGGGGAACCTCATCGGCACCGGCAACGATCCGTTCACGACGTCGTTCTGGTTTTATCCGACACAGACCGTGGCCGGCCACGGCCAGTACGGATTCACCCGCTGGAGCCAGGACAGTCAGTTTTTAATTGGAGCATTCAATCTCACGGGGCCGACACAGTTGTTCTGGGGCTTTCGCGGCGCGAGTCACATCACCCTGGACTGGGATGATTCCGCGGTACTGAACACCTGGATGCACTTCGCGTTGATCTATAACGGCGGCAGCAAAGGATCCCCCGGCTCGTACGAGCTCTACCTGAACGGCGTCGCGCAGGGCGGAATTTCCACTTACAGCATCGTCGGCGGTTCGTGCAACAACAACGGCATCGGCAGCGACGGCCCGGACGCCGCCTGCAATCCGCAGTACTTTTTCCCGGGCCGTCTGTCCCAGGTGCGCGCCTACAATCGCGCGCTCAGTCCGGCGGAAATCACCGACATCGTAGCGAACTACCCGTACGTCACCCTCGCGCGGCCCGGCGCCGAACTCGTACGCAAGTTCAGCGCAAACGAACCGGCCATCAACCTCCAGGCCGAACAGAACGTCGCCGGCACCGAGCAGAGCATCGTGTTCGTCGAAAGCGGTTCCGGCAACGTGGGCATCGGCACTAATACTCCTTCAGAGAAACTTACCGTAGACGGCCTCGTCGAATCGCGCAGCGGCGGCTTTAAGTTTCCGGACGGCAGCGTGCAGGTCACGGCCGGCGGCGGCTCCGGTCCCGGCGCCGGTTACGATACCATGCCCCTGGGTACGATCCTGGCCTGGCACCGCGACTTCGACGGCACGCCGAATCTTCCCGAGGGCTGGGTGGAATGCAACGGTCAGTCCATCGAAGACGTGCTGTCGCCCTACAACGGACTCAACGCGCCGGACCTCAACAACGCGCGGCAGTCCTGGAACTCGAGGGGCAGTTTCTTACGCGGCGGGACGACGTCCGGTGAGTATGAGGACGATCAGATTCAGGG
This sequence comes from Leptonemataceae bacterium, assembly GCA_965227295.1. GTDB lineage: Bacteria > Spirochaetota > Leptospiria > Leptospirales > Leptonemataceae > JANSYA01. The sequence goes on from OZ245742.1 coordinate 5,470,321, forward strand.
GCACTGGCACAGTGAGAGCGCGCCCGGTCATAATCACCGGGAAGCCGGCGGTATCCGCGCTGATTTTCAAAGAAACGGCACAGTCGAGGGACAGGACGTGCCTCGACCGGACCTCCCGGCCATAAATACGAGTCAAACCCAGGTCACCGTTACCGATCCCGTCGACGACGGCACCAACGGCAACCCGCGAACCGGCGACGAAACGCGTCCGGTAAACATGAGCGTCGTATGGATCATCAAGATCCGCCCGGCCGGCGTCGGCAGCGGAAACACCGTGTTCGTGCAGTCGAACTTTCAGTTCATTCACTGGCAACCACAGGTTCCGAACAATTCCCAGACGATCACCGAAACCCTGACGGCTTCGAACAACTGGCAGAACCACGACGCTCCCGCGCAGACGTTCACCATGCCGACGACGGGCCGCTGTTTTTTCAAGGCGGACATCAGTTACCACAATCACACCGGCGGTGCGATCTTCATCCGCGCCGTGATTGACGGTTCCCTCATCGGCACGATCACCGCTTACATTCCGTACGAACAACCCGGCGACACGGGCAACACGCATACGACCAATCATCCGGTCATGATCGGTCTCGGCACGGAGCAAGATGCCGTCAGCGCCGGTGAGCATACGGTAGAGTTTCAGATCTATCTCTCCGCGCCGGGGGATATCTTCTTCGATCGCAGCGGCGCCGGGCACGGCCTTAACAACTTCCAGATCTACGCCTACGATCTTAGCGCGCAGAACGCCGGCCTGTGGGATGCGAACGGCAACGACGTCAGCCGCAGTTCGGGCAACGTCGGCATCGGCACGGACAACCCCCAGGCGAAGCTGCACATCGACGGCACACCGGGCATCGACGGCATTCTCTTTCCGGACGGCTCGTTGCAAACCACGGCCGGCGGCGCGGCCGGCGCGAACCTGCCCCTGGGCACGATCCTCGCCTGGCATAAATCCTTAACCGGTACTCCGCCGCAGTTACCGGACGGCTGGGTCGAATGCAACGGGCAGACGTTGAGTGATCCAGCCTCGCCGTACGACGGCCAGGCAATTCCGGATCTGAACAATCCCAAAGAAACCTGGAATACGAAGGGCGCGTTTTTGCGCGGCCACACGACGTCGGGTGAGTTTGAGGATGATCAATACCAGGGCCACCATCATCGCGTGTATCCCGGCGGCGGCAGCGACAGCGGCAATACGGCGAACACCCTGGCGCATGATTCGAATCAGGGACACTACTTCGGCAGCACGGCGTCTTACGCAACCGGCAACGGTACGATCGGCTGGGCGGTGACTCAGGAAAACGACGGCAGCAACGGCACGCCGCGCACCGGCGCAGAAACTCTGCCCGCAAACATGAGCGTCGTGTGGATCATGAAGGTCCGCGAACCGGCGCAGTTGAACGTCGGCGGGTACGCGCTGATCGAAGATCGGCGCCCCCAGGGCACGAATCACGGCGCCGGCACGCCGCTTGCCTGGAACCAGCGCATCCTGAACACGCTGAGCACTAACATTAACGGACTGACACTTAATTCAAATCGTTTCACGCTTCCCGAGGGAACATACCTTATCGAAGGAGAATTCCCGGTACATCGTACCGGTCGAAACAAAGTAAAACTTCACGACGAGAGCAATGGCCTGGACGTGGCTTACGGGACCAGCACCTATGCCGGAGGCGGAGTCGACGACGGCATGCAGGCGACATTGCGCTGCATCGTTGCCACAGACGGCACCAAAGAATATGCGATCTATCACTGGCTTGAATCGACCACCGGCCCTCAGGACTTCGGCGTCTCCACCGGCGCCGCCGGAGCCGAAGAAATTTACGCTTCGGTACGCCTCCTCAAACTCACTCCACCGGGCAACACCGTAGCTTCCCTTGCGGATGAGTTAGTCGGCACCGTCTCGGCCTTCGCCGGCACCACGCCGCCGAACGGATGGCTGGAGTGTGATGGGACGGCGATCAGCCGCACGAAGTACTCGCGTCTCTATGAACGCATCGGCGACGCCTACGGCTCCGGCGACGGGTCCACCACGTTCAACTTGCCGGATCTGCGCGGGGAATTCGTGCGCGGCTGGGACAACAACCGCGGCGTGGACAGCGGGCGCGCCCTGGGTTCGACGCAGGACGACGCCTTTCAGGGACACTGGCACGATCTCGGCGAGAATAGCGACGGCACGAAGGTCAACTTCCAGGGCGGGAGCCCGATCAGCACGGGCGGCGGCACAGTAGCGCCGGCGATCGTCCTCTTCTCCGACAGCTATACCGTCGTCGATGCCACGGAAGACCTGAGCAACGGCCCGCCGCGCACGGCCGCCGAAACCCGCCCGCGGAACTTGGCGATGATGTACTGCATCCGCTACTAACCTGAGATCACGGAAAATTACGGAGAAGACCATGTACGTAGTCCTGGACCGCGAGACGAAAGAGATCGTGCACATCAACCGGGCGCCGCTATCCCAGGCGCTCAGCGAGAAAGAGGTCTACTACCACTACGACCCGGAAAGCATGCTGATCGGTCGCACGGACGCGCGGGAACTTCCACCCCGCTGGAAACTGAACAACGACGGCGAGATCGTCCCGGACTACCCGGAACCATCGGCCGATGTCGCGGCGGAGCAACCGGACGGGGCCGCGATGATTCTGAAAGAACTCGGTGAGCTACGTGAAAGGATCGACGGCCTGGAAGAACGACTCAGTTTCCTGGAGGGGGCTCTGGAGTAGAGACTTCTTAAAAAGGCAGCAGGGTTTTCTTGAGTTGTTCGAACACGCGCTCGGGCGAGATGAACTCCACACACGAAGCGAACGAACAGGCGGGGCAACTCTTCACGCACTCGTCCACGGACGGCATAATGTGCCGTTCCAGGGAGTCCGCTAACTTAATAAAATACGAAGTCAGCGGATAGTCGGGATTCTGCCGGTTCAGCAAGGCACCGGGGGGCGCCAGGGCTTCCCGCAGGGTGTTCAGTTCTCGGGCTTCCGCCCCATCGCCGCGCTCGCTCTCCGGATGCAAACCAGGCGGGCGCACATGGCCGGGATGATTGCGATACGTCTTCATGTCGTGCAGCACGACGACGGGCACTTTCAAAATCGAAGCGAGGATCGTTTCCGGGCCGGCCGGGGCAATGACCGCCTTCGCCCGGGCCATGATGCCGGCGCGATCCCCCGGCAGACAATCGCGCAGCACGATCGCCTCGGAGTGCTTCTCAATGTAAGCCGTCTCTGCCGCGACGCGTTTTTCCCGGGCCTCGCGTTCCGCCGGCGGAAGATGGGCCGGCACCGGCGGTACCGGAATGACGGCGGCGGCGTTCAGTTCGTCCATGCGCCGGACCAGACGCGCGGCATGGCCCACGGGCCAACCGCCGGTGAGGTCGTGGGCGTCGAAGAGAGAGATGACGACGTAGTCGCATTTCGGCGTACCCGGCGGCGGCGCGAATTCCGCGGACAGGGTAAGATCGGAAAGCTCCGGATAAAGATCGAAGCCGCGTTTCTTAAGACGATTGAGATCGTCTTCGTTGTGAACTTTGTAAAATCGCAGAATGCGCGCGAGCAAACGATTGCGCACGCCGCCGATGCGCACACGAGCGCCGGCGAAGAAACCGGCGAGCTGCAAACGCAGATTGCCGTCGGGCATGTACAGAATGTCCGCGCCGAAGTCCAGCATGAGCCCGCGCAGAGCGCGGCGATCTTCGCGGCCGTCGTGCGTGCCCGGATTCCAGTCCAGGATCTCGTCGAAGACGCCGGTGCTTTCCATGAGCGCGCGGTTCTCCGGATGCACCAGGGCGGCCGCGTATATACGCTCGCGTTCGTTGTTGTGCCGCTTCTGCAACAAACGCGCGGTGTAGAGACATTCGAGAAGCACCGCAAGATTGCCGGCGTCCGGAGCCACGGCCAGGAAACGCCGCTGCACGGGACCGCGGGGTTTGCGGAAACGCGCAAAGAAACCGGCGGCCTCCGGCTGTTCGAGATTCGCTTCGCGGGAGCGAGACGTGTCCGGAGATGATTCGACGTCCGGCTCCGGTTCGCCGGGCGCGTCGATCGACTCGCGGTGTAGTATGCGATCTTCCATGAAAGAGGAAACGATGATACGCGGCCTGCCGTGAAAGTGAAAGCCGCCGTATGTGCTGTAAAGCCTTTTTATGTCGGCCGCTTCAGGGCCAGGGCAGGTCCGCCGCACCTGGCGGCGCCTGTTCGTTTATCGGAAAGGGAGGCTGAATCAATAAGCCCGCGGCCTCGGCCTGGCCGCGCAGCTCCGCGTTTCCGCGGTCAATGAGAATGCCGGTGCGCGCGTGTTGCAGCAGTTCAAAGTCCCCGATGGAATCGCCGACCATGAGGTCCGGCACATCCACGCCCTCGGCCCGCAGACGTGCGACCTTGCCCGCACGCACGGTCATAGGCTCCACGATGAACGGTTCCAGAATCGCCCGGTCCTCCGGTTCGCCGTCCGGTCGCCGGCGGCGCAGTACCATGCCGTGGACTTTCTCCTCGGGAATGTTCCAGCGCGGGCTCACGGTCTGGATGATCTCCTGGGGCGACGCGGTGACGATACGTACGTCCCATTCACGTTCATGCAGGGCCGCAATCAATTCCTGGATTTCGGTGTAGATGCGCAGACCCCGGGGAAGACGCAGGCCGGAGGGCAGCTCCCACACACCGACGTCGAGCGTCTGCTCGTAATCAAAGACATAACGCGAGATCGAACGCATCTCTTTCGCCGGCTGAAAGCCGAAGAGCGTACGCGTCCAGCGATACGCCTCTTCCATGCCCGCCCGCTCGTAGACCAGGCCGTAGATCGTTAACAGACGATCCGCGAAACTTAAGAACTCTCCCGTGTTCTCGCCGCCGCTTTCTTCGACGGTATCCCAGGACTTGCGCAGCCGATCGATGATCGCCGCGTCGATGGCGTCGTGCCGGAGTTCCTGCCAGAAATCCTCGAGGTCCGCACGCAGCAAACCCTGGAGCACGATGTAATACATCACCGCCTCGCCGAGATCGTTCTTGATCAGGGTGTTGTCGAAGTCGAAGACGGCGGTTCCCGGAGAACCGGAGAGGAGTTTCTGAATGGCCGGGAAGACAGTAGCATCCCAACCGCGTTGTTCGATCATAAGAGGACGAGGGTGCGCGCCGGAATCAGGGCTTCGCGCGTTCGTTCGGACGATCCGCCATCACGCTTTCTCCCACTCGAATGTTGGAGAAGTCCATGGGCGTGCTCTCACGGTAGACGACGCCCGGCTGCACGAGGCCGAGTTCCAGAAAATCTTCCGGGTTCATGGCGATGTTCTGGAAGCGCACTTCGAAGTGCACGTGCGGGCCGGTGGAGCGACCGGTGTTGCCGGAGAAGGCAATGGCCTGACCGCGCTTTACGGATTCGCCGACTTTCAAAAAGAGCATGTTGTTGTGCCCGTACCAGGTGACCAGGCCGTTCTCGTGACGGATGGCCACCGCCTGACCGAGGGCGCCGAACCAGGAAGAGTGCGTTACCACGCCGTCGTCCACCGCCAGCACAACGGTGTTCGGCGGGCAGGCCAGGTCCAGGCCGTTGTGGTTCTGACCGCGACGCATGCCGTAGCGCGAGGTGTACTTCGGATCGTCGACGGGCCAGAGCAGCCGGCGCGGATCGATTTTGAGAACGCGGCGACCTTTGCCTTCCTGGACCAGGTCGTTGTAGGTATCCAGACCCATGGGGATGAAGAACATGGAACGAGCGCCCTCGAAGTCGTCGTTGATCTCACGGATTTCTTCGACGGAGGTCTGGAACTCTTCGGCCAGTGACTGCATGGTCCCGGAGCCGGCCCGGACCCAGCGACCCAGGCGGCCGCGGTAGGACTGGATGAACTCATTGTCAATCGGCACGTCGATGAGACGCGGGACGTAGAGTTCATCGCGCTCGCCGGCCAGCAGAGTGCCGAAGGCGAGGCCGGGAAGGATGATGGCAAGAGAGAGAAGAATGCGAAAGTTATACATGGAAGGCGGATGTGAGGATATGTAAGATTTTTATTAAGATTTGCACCGAATATCCGGATCATAGCAGGAGATTCAATGCTTTTTTGTCCTACCGATCCGGTAGGATTGACTATTCGGCTCATTGTAATTATCGGCAGGACCATTCCGGGACTGGAGATACGGTTTGACAGTCGCTCGCGGCCTCCCGCAAACTGAGCGCGGTCGGCAATTTCTGGACAGTCGCCCGGCGGGCGGCACGAGCCCCGATGTCGGATACCCTCCTGATCAAATCCTACACGCCCCAGGCCGCGGCCAACATCCGCGACGGCCTGAGCCTGTACCTGGGCGGCGACGGCGGCGGGACCTGGCTGGGCGCCTATCGAAATCAGATCTTTCAAATTTGCGATGAGCTGATCAAAAACGCGATTAAGTCAAACTATAAGTTCTTGCTCATCTGGGCAAAGACCCGGGAACGCCTGCTCGCCGCGGACCCGGACCTCCAGGCCGAGGACATGAACGAGTGGCTGGGCGAAGTCTTTTTCTCCGGCGAGGATCAGCTCATCGAACGCCATCTTTCCCGGCTGCCGGAGCGCGAGGACATCCAGCGGGAAGTCCGCCGATTACTGGACCTGGAGAACCACTATCTCCGCGAGCGCGCGGACGCGGCCCGGGGCCATCTGCCGCCGGGTCGCGAGAACATCGCCGACTACGACGACTATGCCGCCGGCGATCCGGCCTTCGAATCCCTGGCGCGCATCAAGCGCATGTCCCGGGAGTTGAACATCTACGTACACTATCGCATCGAGCGTTCCAGCGACCAGGTGCTCATCACGGTGGCCAACGACTCGCCGATCCTGGACGAAGACGTGAAGCGCATCCATCGCGTGCGCAATCTTTTCAAGAAGTACCGCGACCAGGGTCGCCAGGAAGAATTCTTCATCGATCAACTGGACAACTCCGGCGGCGGACACGGCCTGGGTTATGCCATCATGGATTCGATATTGTTAGAGATGCACCTGGAACCGGAGGTGAGTTTGTATTTGATCAGCGCGACACGGACCATGGTGTTGCTCGTTCTGCCGCTGAGCCCGCCGGAAGGCCTTACGATACAGGAAAGTACTTTGCGCACCGAAGAGACCGCGCGGAGCGGATGGTGAAGGAATCACTCCGAGGACCGGGGTATCGAGGTGCGACTTGAGAAGATATCGAATCAATCATCATCGCCGTGATGCGTGCTCGTTACAAGCCTCGGCCTCCTCGGTCCTCGGAGTTGGTCTTCTTTTGATTCTTTCGCTAACCTCTCATTGCCACATGACCGACTTCGTAGACTTCGAAACCGCCGCCGCCGCGCTCTCGGCTCGCTTCAATGTCGCCGAGATCAGCGCGCCGGAATTTCTCGAACGGCACCAGGGCCGGCCGAACACCGTCCTGATCGACGTGCGCACGCCGGAAGAACAGAGCGTGTCGGTCATACCCGGCGCGGTCCTCGCCACCCCGCAAACGAAGCTGAACGCGCTACCGGAAGTTCGGCACGCGGACGCCGACGCGACGATCGTCGTATACTGCGCCGGCGGCTATCGTTCCGCGCGCTCCATCTCACGGAGCGGCGAGACTATGGCAAAGCACATGGTGAACCTGCGCGGCGGCATTGTCGGTTACGCGAACGCCGGCGGAAAGCTGGTGGATGCCCGGGGCGGCACGAGCCACAAGGTGCACGGATACAACAGCACCTGGGCCCGGTACGTCGAGGCGCCGAACGAGGGCGTCGTAGAACCACCGGTGCCGTAGGCCGCCATCATCAGGACCACCGTGACGAACTTCGATCTCAGCAACGAACACTTTCCCATCAAGAACGAGTACATCTTCCTCGCGCACTGCGGCATCTCGGCCCAGTACGCCGGTGCCGACGCGGCCGCGGCGCGCTTCCAGCGCTTCCATACCGAACGAGCCGCCCTCGTGTTTCGCGAGTACCCGGACGTCCTCGGCGATCTGCGCAACGCCGCGGGTCGACTGCTCCGCACCGACGGCAGCAACGTTGCCTTCGTCAAAAACACCGCCGAGGGCCTGTCCATGATCGCCAACGGATATCCGTTCGAACCGGGCGATCGCATCGTCAGCTATGTGCACGAATATCCGTCGAACCACTATCCCTGGAAGATCCAGGAACGACGCGGCGCGGAACTCGTGCTGCTCCCCGACAGCGCGCCGGAAGATACAAAGCCCCGCGGCTTCACGTACGCGGACGTCGCACGCATCCTGGAGGACGATCGGGTCCGTGTCCTGGCTGTATCGCATGTGCAGTTTACGAGCGGTTACGCCGCCGACCTGAAGCGCCTGGGCGCGCTCTGCAAAGAACGCGGGGTGGACTTCATCGTGGACGCGGCCCAGAGCCTGGGCGGCCTGCCGCTGTTTCCGGAAGAGCACGGCATCAGCGCGATCGCCGCGTCCGGCTGGAAGTGGCTCATGGGTCCCATCGGCACGGGCCTCTTGTATACATCGCCGGAGTTGCGCGCAAAGATCGCGCCGACGATGGCCGGCCCCGAACTCATGCTGCAGGGCGACGACTACCTCGATCACACCTTCGCCCCGCATACGGACGCCCGGCGCTTCGAGTACAGCACCGGTTCGTTGGCGCTGTCGGTGGGCCTCCACGCCTGCATCAACGATCTGCACAACCGCTTCGGCATCGAGGCAATCCACGCACGCCTCTTAGAATTACAGGAACGCATGTTAGCGAAACTCGACCGTGAACGCTTTCGTTTCGTGGAGTGGCCCGCCGAAAATCGTTCGGGCATCCTGGCGTGCACGGTCCACGATGCTTCCGGCAAAGAGGAGGATCCGAACGCCTGCGTACGTCGCGCCCTGGACGCGGGCGTATTTGTTTCGAGTCGCGGCGGTTATCTGCGACTCGCGCCGCACTTCCCGAACAGTGACGACGAGATCGACCGCGCGTGCGAAATCATGAACGGGCTGTAGCTTACGGCAAACCCGCGAGCCCGTGCACCGAAGCGGGGTTCTTGCGCTTGCCGTCCTTGCGCACTTCGAAATGCAGGTGCGGCCCCGTCGCCCGACCGGTGGCGCCCACCGCCCCGATAACCTGTCCCGGCCGAACCTTAGCGCCTTTACGCACGTCGATGCGCGACAGATGACCGTAGTACGTATGATAACCGAAGTCGTGTTCGAGCACGATCAGCTTACCGTAACCGCGCGCATTCTTACTCACGCGCACGACCTTGCCGCCGCGGCTCGCGTACACCGAGGTTCCCTGCGGCGCCGCAATGTCCACGCCGCCGTGAAAGGTCCGCCGCCGCGTAAACGGATCGATGCGCGTGCCGAAGCTGCTGGACACACGACCGGTGCGCAACGGCGGCAGGAAACCCTCGCCGCGAAAGTAACGTTCCTCTTCCGGCAGATACTTGCGCCCGGGTAGAAAGTAACGATCGTCTTCTTCGGTGGGCAGCACGTAAGCCGTGGGGATTTCGTACTGTCGGGCAAGTTTGATGGTGGCCGCATCGCGCTCATCGGAACTGCGCACGAACAGACCGCGGGCGTTGGGAATCACCAGCTCCTGGCCGGGCAACAGCGCGTTCGGATTCGCAAGTTCGTTGAGCGACGCCAGGGTATCGGCGTCCTGGGAAAGCCGCGCCATAATCTCATAAAAATTTTCTTCTTTGCCGACGGTGTAGCGAACGTAGCGCAGCCGGCGACACAGCCGGCCCTCGCGCATGGTACAACGCAGGTTGTCGGCGATTTCTTTGCGCAGGCGCTGGAGATCGGCGTTGCCGTGATCCAGCGAGGCCAGCACGGGAATGGCAGATTCCGCCGGCATCGCGCGTGTGGTTTCAGAGTACGTCGGGCCGCCGAGCAACACGAACAGCACGAAGCCCAGGGCCGGCACCGGCGGACGAACGGAACGGGAACACGCGAACCACAAGAGCATGCTGTTTCTAACATCGAAAAGATTCGCGACGATCCGCGAAAAAAATTTACCGCATCCACGGCTCGTGGATCGTACCGCATGCGCTTCATGCAGAGTCTGTTGATCCTGGCGGCGGTCCTGCTCGGCTTTCTGTTGATCGAGTCGTTTCAGGCCGTAGCGCAAACCCGCCTCGCCGCAGTCCTCCAGAGCGCCGGCCTCGATCCGCTGCGTCATCCCCTGGCCGTCTGGGGCGATCGTCTGCGCTACGGCCTGGTGGCCGGCGGCCTCGGCGCGCTGATCTTCCAGGTTCTCCTGCCGTTTCGCGGCGACACGAATCACCCGCACGCAAACCGCGACGCCTTCTGGCTGCGCGGGAGCGCGGTGGTCGCCCCGGGGTGGGGATTGGCCGGCGGCGTGCTCTTGTTCGGTATGATGTTTGGAATCGAACGTTTGCTCCAGGGCCTGGGTCTCGCGGCGGTCCCCACCCGGGAAACCCTGGCAGCCGTCTTACGGGAGGACGCGCAGGTCTTCTTGCTCCACCTGATCGCCTCCGCCGGCTTCACCGCCGTCTTCGAAGAATTCTTTTTCCGCGGCTGCATGCAGAGATACCTCGAACGAAACGGCTTCGGTCCTCGTCTGAGCATTGGCTATGTTGCGCTTCTCTTCGTCCTCGTGCATCCCATTGCCGCTGTTCCGGTCCTGCTTCCGGCCGGCCTGGTCTTCGGCTTTTTCTTCTGGCGTCAGGGACTCCTCCCCGCAATCCTGGCCCACGCGAGCTACAACGCATTGATTCTTACAGCCGTCCGGTACTTCCCCTGACACCTTCATCCGTGAGATTTTTCGCCCATTCGATTCTCAGATACACCGTCGCCGCTCTGGCCGCGACGGTCCTCGTGTTTCCCGCAAGCCTGCAGGCCCAGGTCGCCCACGAATCCGAGCTCACGATTGAGGAGGCGCGCTGGGCCCTCGATCGTTTCCTGTATGGTTTCGATCGCGGCTCCTACTTCAGCGACGACGAGACCGAGGGCTTCCACTTTCTCTATAGCTCACATCCACTGTCGGCCTTCGACTACGACATCTACGGAACCACGGTCTCTTCCAGCATCGATCAGACCGTCATCCGCATCGAAGGCGGCACCGGGGATGCGGAAACCATGGCCCGCGTCCTGGAGTTGGAAGGCTTGCTTACGAAAGGTTCCACTGTGCCGGCCGACGCCAGCGGCGATCCGGTAGCGCTGAGTGAAAAGTCGCATCTCATCTCCCAATCGCTAAACCTGGCCGCTCCGTGGCTCGGCATCTGGTACAACACCTACAATACGCCGCGACTGAGCCTGGGGCAGACCTGGTTTCGCTTCGGCGCCTACTTTCTTGCGGACGGTCTGTTGCTCTGGGCCGGCGGCACGAAGCTCTGGTCCGGCAAGTTCGACGCCGGGGAAAACCAGGCCTACATCATCGGAGCGCTGGCCATCCCGCGGGCCGTCGGCGCGCTCCAATCCTTCAACCTGGTGCGCGGTCACAACAAGCTCGCCGAACTCAAGTACACGTTTTATCTCGACTGAGGCGGACGATGGCCTACCGCTTCTCCACGTATCTCGTCGCGAGCCTGCTGGTGCATGCCCTCGTGCTCGGAGGCCTGGTGCTCACGGCCGGAGTTCCTACCAGCCTCACCCCGTTCCAGGTGGATGCCCGGGCCGGCTTCGCCGAACTGAATGCCCGCTTCGTTCCAGGCGTCCGCGGCCGGCAGACGGCCGAGCACGGAGACGGTAACACGGCCGGGTCAAACGCCGGTCAGGCCGCGGCCCGCGCGGGCCTGATCACCCGCTCCGTTTCCGAACTCCGGCGGACGATTCCCTACCCCGCCCTCGCCCGGGAAATGAACATGCAGGGCCGACTGGTAATCACGTGCACGATCGATGCGCGCGGCCGGGTAAGCGCCGCCACGGTGAGCCGTTCCTCGGGACACGACCTCCTCGATCGCACGGCCCTGGAACACGTGCGCACCTGGACCTTTCCCGTCGGCGAAGATGAGACGAGCTTCGAAATTCCCGTACGTTTTCGACTGGAATGATCGGCGGCCGTGTAAGAGTTCCTACAAATCGCCGTGCCCTCGTCCCCACTCACCATCCTTTACGAAGACAACCATCTGCTCGTCATCGACAAGCCGGCGGGCCTGCTATCCCAGAGCGACCGCCCTGCCGACGACGATTCGCACGACGACGTACTCGGCATCGGCAAGGCCTACATCGCCGAACGCTACGCGAAACCCGGGGCAGTCTACCTGGGCCTGGTGCATCGCCTGGATCGCAATGTCGGCGGCGTTATGATCCTCGCGCGAACCTCGAAGGCCGCGTCGCGGCTTTCGAAGGAAATCCGCGAAGGTCGCGTCCGCAAGCTCTACACCGCCGCCACCGAACGTTCGCTGCCTGCCGATTACGCCGACGAAGGTCGACTGGAAGATCATATGCGCAAAGACGAACGCCGCCGCCTGGCGCTGCCCGCGGATGCCGGAGGGGGTAAACTCGCAACGTTACGCTACCGGCGCCTCGCCAGCCCGCCGGACTTTGCAATATCCGAAGCAGCGATGTACGAAATCGAACTGGAAACCGGACGCTTTCATCAGATCCGCTTTCAGTTTGCGCAACGCGGCGCGCCGATCCTCGGCGACCGGCGCTACGGTGCGAAGCAGGGTCTGCCGGGCACGGCCCTGGCGCTGCACTGCATTTGCATGGAAGTCAAACATCCAACCCGCGACGAACGCCTGGCCTTTCACAGCTCCCCGCCCTTTCTATGAACACGTACAATCGTTTTTGACTTGCGCTGAGAGGAATCCGGCGGCGATCCTCGGGCAATGAATCAATTCATTCCCCCCGGCTTCAGCCTGCCCCTCGCCTGGACGGCGGATCTCATGCTGCCGCTCATTTTGAAGGGCGTTCAGAACATCGACGAAGTCGTCGTGCGTCCCGAGGACAAACGCATGCTGCGCAATCTGCGCAAGGATCGCCTGCTTTTTTTTACGAATCATCCGACGACCGCCGAACCGCCCATCACCTGGCACCTGGGCAATCTCATGGGCGCGCGCTTTCAGTTCATGGCTTCGCGCCAGGTCTTCGACTGGAACTGGGGCATCGTGGGCCGCGTAATTTCGAACCTGGGCGCCTACTCGGTCATCGCCGGCATCAACGACCGCGAAGCCTTTAAGACCACGCGCCAGGCCCTGGCGAAACCGGAAGGCAAGCTGGTACTGTATCCGGAGGGCGAACCCACCAGCGGCGAGAACGATTCGCTCATGCCGTTCCAGCCCGGCGTCGCCCAGCTTTCATTCTGGGCCCTCGACGATGCCCGCAAAGTCGATCCGAAGGCGGACATCACCATCCTGCCGGGATTCATTAAGTACATCGTGCAGGGGACGGACGCGGAAATCCGCGATCAATTAGACCAGAGCCTGCGCAAACTGGAGAAACATCTCGGCATCGATCCGGGCGACAAGAATCTCCTGCGCCGGTTCTTAACAGTCGGTCGCGTGTTGTTAGAAGAAGCCGAGGGCGAGTACAGGATTCCGCGGGCTTCGGACCAGGACTTCGATTACCGCATCGGCCGACTGCGACACGCCATCCTGGACAACGTCGCCGAAAAAATCAACGCCCAGGGCTACGATCCCAAAGCCGACGCCATCATCAAGCTCCGCCAGCTTTTCGCCGTAGTGGAGATGATCATGATCGACTACCCGGATCCGAAAGTTCCGAAGCTGAATGATCAGGAAAAAGAGTGGGCGCACAAGGAACTTTTGAAGGCCTTCGACTTCATCGTCATCAAACGCGAGTCTCTGGTATCGCGTCCCACGCCCGAACGTTTCTACGAATGGCTGGCCCGCTTCGAAAGCTACGCCTACGATAAGACACCCCGGGCCCTGGGCGGGGAGCCGTCCCCGGTCCCGCGCAAGGCTTACGTAAGCTTTGCCAGGCCGTTTAATTTAAGCGAGTACTGGCATCCCACGGACAAGGCTGCCCGCAAAAAGGGTGTCGAGAAAATGCTGAAACGCGTACGGGACGATATGCAGGGCCTCCTGGACGAGGCCCTGAACCTCAGCCAACCGCTGGTGAAACCGTACGACATCGGTGAGGAGTAAAAGAGTTTCTTACACCGAGGACCGAGGTACCGAGAATCAAATCCACAGAGCGCTCGTAGCCCGCATGCGTTCAGACTACGAACGCCTCCCCAAACATACTCGGGCCCTTCTCGGTCCTCGGAGTCAATTCCTGCTGCTTATGCCGCAGCCTTCGCCTCGGCGTAGCTCAGCCACCGCCCCTCTTTCGCGTCAAAGAGTTTGCACATCTTCGTGCTTCGCAGGTAGTCCCGGAAGACCGTGCCGCGGCGTTCGATCACGTAATCGCCGTAAACGGACTTAATATCTTCCAGCGCCTTCGGTAGATGATAAAACGGAATGCGCACCTGCACGTGATGAGGCATGTGCACGTAAATGTTGTGTAAAAAGAAGTTAGCGAACGGATTCAGGTGATAGTTCACCGTGCCGAAGAGCTGGCCGTAGGCCGGCGTCCACTCGCGGTGTCTCTTCCACGGGATGGTCTCGTGGATGTGATGCACGTAGACCGTGAAACCCATGAAGTAGTTCCAGGCAATGAACGGCATGAGGCACATCTTCGCCCACATCCAGAAGCCGCCGGTATAGAACGCGGCGGCGCTAATGCCGACGGCAAACAGCATCACGAGTACACGATCGCGGTTTACACCCTTCGCCGGCGCATTGTAGAGATACATGCTCTTTAGCCAGATCTCGATTAAGTAATAGGGACCGGCCCCCAGGGGCGACCAGTACAGACGGTGCATCATTTTACCGAACCAGGACTTACGCCGGTACTGCGCCGGGGAGACCGGACGCCATACGAAGTCGCCTTCGAGTTTGATCGTGTGACCGTGATGAATGCGATTGTGGCCGTAGACCCAGGCGCTGTAAGCATGCAGGCTCGGCAGCATGGCGATCTGGCCCACCCAGTACGCGAGCGTCTTGTTCTTAAATAGAGCGCCATGGGCGGCGTCGTGACCGACAATGAACAGCCCGCTGATGGCGAAGCCCGTGAGAACCCACAGAGGCAGGACATAGTACCACGCGTCGACAAAATAGAGCGTCGTAAAGATCGCCGCGGTAACGATGAGATCCCGGGCGAAATAGACCAGGCCGAGCCAGGTCGGATTATCGTAGGCCTCCGGGGAAATCGTATCCCGGATGGATTTCCAGGTCAGGCGCTGCCCGGTGAAGCGTTCCGCCCGTTCGTCGTGGCGCTCTTCGGGATCGGCTGCGGCCTCCCGTGGTCTTGTAAGCGTCGCTTGCGTCATGAAGATTCCTCCGTTGGGGCTGCTGTGCCCCGCGGCCCTGTTTTCGCCGCTTTCAGCCATTTCTGATGCACTGCAAAAATCTGTCAATCGGAACTAACGCCGTTAGTTAAGTGACTTAATTAAAATATTTAGATATAGCTTCGGCCTACCGGGGTGGCCGTGAGCACAAAAAAGGCGCCCCTGAATCCAGGGACGCCTTTTCGGCCGTGCCGGGCGCCCGGCACGTCTGTGTGAAATCTCAGCGCTTCGAGGCGGCTTCTTTGATGAGGCCGGCCGCAATCTCGTTCCGCTGGATCTGCGAGGTGCCTTCATAGATCTGGAGGATCTTCGCGTCGCGGAACATTTTCTCCACCGGATACTCTTTCGTGAAACCGTAGCCGCCGTAGATCTGCACCGCGTCCGTGGACACGGCCATGGCGGTGTCCGCCGCGTAGCACTTCGCGATGGCCGAATACTTCGCCATGTCCTTCGCGCCGGCAATGCACATCCGTGCGGATTTGTAGGTCAGCAGGCGGGAGGCTTCGACCTTCATGGCCATGTCCGCCAGCATGTGCTGGATGGCCTGGAACGAAGCGATCTTCACACCGAACTGCTCACGCTCACGCGCATACTGGATGGCCGCATCGAACGCCGCCTGGGCAAGACCGACGGCCGAAGCCGCCACGGCCGGACGTGAGAAGTTCAGGGTCTTGAGCGCGTGCAGGAAGCCGATGTTCTCCACGCCGCCGACCAGGTTCTCCGCCGGAACTTCGCAGTCCTCGAAGATCAACTGGCGCGTTTCCGAGCAGCGAATGCCGAGCTTGTCTTCTTTTTTACCGAACGAAAAGCCCGGGGTGTCCTTCTCGACGACGATGCAGGAGATACCGCGCGTGCCACGATCCTTGTTGGTCATGCAGAAGACCGTGTAAAGATCGGCAGTGCCGGCGCCGGAGATCCACTGCTTGGTTCCGTTCAGGATGTACTTGTCGCCCTTTTTCACGGCGGTGGTTGTGAGGGCCGGAACGTCCGAACCGGCGCCGGGTTCGGTGAGACCGAAGGCGCAGATTTTTTCGCCCGTGGCGAGCGGTTGCAGCCACTTCTGCTTTTGTTCTTCGGTACCGCCGACCTCGATGGGCAGCGCGCCGAGTTTCGTTGCCAGGAACGCCGTGCCCACGCCAAGGCAACCGTAGGCAATTTCTTCCGAGAGAATGATGCTGGCCATGAGGCCCATACCGAGCCCGCCGTACTCGGCTTCGAAGAGGGCGCCGAAAAGACCGGCCTCGCGGAATTTATCGAATACTTTGTGGGGGTACTCGTTCTTCTCATCCAGTTCGCCGCGAATCGGAATCAAATCGTTTTTAACAATTTCCCGTACGAGTTCACGAAGCTGGAGTTCGTCTTCGTTTAGTGAAAGGACCAGTTCTACATCCTGGCTGGCTACGCTCATATGAAATATCCCCTGGAGTAAAGTGATAGTGTTACTTTTGTTACGTTAAGATAAAATCTTGCGTTACAGTTAATCCACGGCACACCCACCGGACAACCAAAAATCTAACGGTGTCTGGATTCAATCGCCTCAGCTTTTTTCTTCGGCCTTGCCGTTCTTCCCATTTTTGCCGTTTTTCTCTGCTTCTTTTTCCGAGGGCGGCGGTCGTCTTACGACGCGGAACTGCACGAGCTTCTGTCGCACGCGTTTGTTCAGTTCCATTACCAGGTTGTCGATCTTCAGTTTTTCCCCGACCTCCGGAAAGCGACCGATCTTCTCGATCACGAACCCCGCCAGGCTGTTGTAGCTGTCCGACTCCGGGAGCTGGTGTTCCTTAAAGAACTCATTGAAGTCCGCAATGGGACAGGAGCCGGCGACAAGAAACGTATCCTCGGCCACCTGCACGATCTCCTGGGGCTCGGGGTCCTCGGTGACGTCCTGGATCTCACCAACGATCTCTTCGAGCAGATCCTCCATGGTCAGCAGGCCGGCCGTGCCGCCGTACTCGTCCACAACGATGGCCATGTGGGTTCGACGCTTCTGCATCTCTTTCATGATCTTATCGATCTTCATGCTTTCGGGAACAAAGTAAGCCGGGCGCACGAGTTCACCGGGCTGGACCTGCCGGCCGCGGGCGACGTAGCGAAAGAGGTCCTTCACGTGTAAGATGCCGACGATGTGATCCAGGCTCTCCTTGAAGACCGGAATGCGACTGAAAGGCATGTCGACGATCTTCTGGATTTCCTCGTCGCCGAGTTCCGCCGGTACGGCCTGAACGTCCACGCGCGGCACCATGACCTCCCGGGCGGCGGTGTCATTGATCTCGAAGACGTTCTGAATGATTTCGTGTTCGTGATCCTCGATGGTCCCGGCCTGGACTCCCTCTTCGAGCAACTGGCGAATTTCTTCTTCAATAAGCTTCGTCTCACTGAAGCTGGTCTGGTCTTTAAAGAGTCTTAAGATTATGTTACTGGAGAAAGTGAGCAGCCCCGTAAACGCGTGAAAGATCTTCGAAACAAAATGCAGCGGATAAGCGACAATGAGCGCAAAACGTTCCGCGTGATTCAACGCCAGGGACTTCGGAATCAGTTCTCCGAAAACGAGCGTAAGATACGTAATGGCGAGGACCAGGCCGCCGAAAGCCGCATCGGAGGCCGTGAGGCTGATGTACGGAATGCCGAGAGGAATTTCGGAAAGGCCGTAGAGCCGTTCCAGGTTGCCGAGGAGCCGCGAACCACCGAAGGCCGAGGCGAGAGTTCCGATCAAGGTTACGCCGATCTGGACCGTGGCGAAAAAATTGTCAGGATCGTCCTTGAGGCGCTGGATCAGCCGCGCGCGACCATCCCCCTCGTCCATGAGAACCTGCAAACGGCTCTTTTTAATGGAGATCAGGGCAATTTCCGAACCGGAGAAGAAACCATTCAGCAGGATCAGAAAAAGAATGATCAGTATTTCGATGACCACGATGCCTTAGCGACCAGACTCCCGGAAACTTCCGGCAATCGGGAGCTGTTGACCAGTACTTTTTTAGATGAACCCGGCCGATGATGCAAATAACGGAAGACGCACGCGGCCGATCCAAAAAGCAGGTAATAGAGCGATGATCCACATCAAGAACAGGGCCGAGATCCAGAAAATGCGGAATGCCTGCAAACTCGCGGCCGAGGTTCTGCACGAAACCGGCCTGCGCGTGGCGCCCGGGGTTTCCACTCTGGAACTCAACGACTTTGCGGACAAGCTCACGCGCAAAAACGGCGCCACGAGCGCCCCGCTGAACTATCGGGGATTTCCGAAGAGCATCTGCACCTCCATCAACGAGGTCGTCTGCCACGGCATCCCCGGTCCCGAGGACATCCTCAAAAACGGGGACATAATCAACATCGACATCACTGTCATTCTGGACGGCTTTCACGGGGATACGTCGCGCATGTTCGTTGTGGGCGGCGAAGAGCACTTAACGGAGGGTGCGAAGACGCTCATCACCGATACCCACCGCGCCATGCACGTGGGCATCGAGGCGGTGGGCCCGGGCGGCCGCGTCTCCGACATCGGCGATGCCATCGACAGTTTTCTGACGCCGAAGGGCTACGGCATTGTGCGGGATCTGGCCGGGCACGGCATCGGCCGCAATTTCCACGAGGAGCCGTCGATCCCGCACTATCGCCAGAAGCGCGTCCGGGACCGGCTCCGTCCGGGCATGACGTTTACGGTCGAGCCCATGGTGAACCAGGGCACCTGGGAAGTGGAATTCGATCAGGACGACGGCTGGACCGTGCGGACCAAAGATCGCCGGCTGTCGGCCCAGTACGAACACACGATCCTCGTGACCGACCACGGCACGGACATACTGACGGCACTTTGATTCGCCGTCCCGCGTATACGAGAGATGAACGACAACAGATCACAGGGCCAGGGAAGCCGCCGCTTTGCCGCGGCGTGTGTTGTTGCCGGCCTGTGTCTGCTTCTATTGGCCTGCCCCGGCCGTACCCGGAACCTCGAAGATCGCTCCCTGACCCGCAAGGATCTAACGGAGTTCGGGGCATCCCTCGTCTTTCCCTCGGACTGGGTGGTCAAGCGCGGGGAGTTCTTTCATCTGGAAGCGCGCTCCTCCGACGAGAATGAACCCCGGGCCCTCTTTGAATATCGCGGGCTGGAAAAGGTCAAGAAGGGACGCGAGAGCCGGCGTCAGTACGCGGCCGGCTGGTACCGCGCCATTGCCCTTTCGTACGAAGGCTGGGAGTACGAATCCCGGAGCACCGACCCGGCCGACCCGGAAGGCACCTGGCGTTTCGAAGGCGTTTATTTAGAAGAAACTCCGGGAAGCGACGGCCCTGTGCTCCTGCGTAAGATCGGATTATTGCGCTTTCGCGGCGAACGCGTGCACGCCCTCTATTATACCGCGCTCGCTTCGGACTTTGACGCCGTGCGCCCGCTATTCGAGAAAATGGATAGTCTGCACCGCTACTTTGATCCGGTGGACCTGGCCATGATGGAGGCTTCTTCGCGTTATTTGGTTGTCACCGGGCCTGATCGCAGCACTCCTGACAATCGAGCCGAACGTCTCCTTGAATTCGCGTCGGCATACGAGCGCCTATAGCTCAATGGATAGAGCGCAGGTCTCCGGAACCTGAAATCGGGGTTCGAATCCCTGTAGGCGCACAGTAGTTCTCTTATGTACCAGGTTCTTGAGATCGCCGGAGTTGTAATAAGCCTCGTCCTCGCGGGCTGGGGCTTCTTTCATCAGTTAATCGTCGGTGGTGCCGCCACCATCTTCAAAAATGTCTCCGAAAAAGAAGCGCGCCTCTTCGTAATGAGCTGGGTCGCCCACGGCGCCTTTATGAGTTTCGTCGGCGTCATCTCGGCGGTGCTGCTGCTGTTCTTCGGTCTGCTCTCCGGTCCCGTGCAGATCGTGCTCATTCTCAGCGGAGTGGCCATGATCCTGCTCTCCGCCCACGTCTTTGTCACCGGCTACGGTACGCACATCGGCCCCGTTCGCACCGGCGCCGTCCTCGAACTCATCTACGGCGTGTATCTCATCGCCGCCACGCTCATCGCCAATCCCCCGGCGTAAAACCCCCGCGCATAAAAAAACTCCGGCACCCGCGGGCACCGGAGTTTTTACGGCAACGCCTGCTCGCGCCGCCGTTGCTCTCTGGCGATAGACTTACTCGATCGCCTCGTCCGGTTGCTCTTCGGCTTCCGGGTCTTCGTCGGTCATCGATTCGTCGTCCATGGTGTCGGAGTCGTCGGACATCGTTTCGTTCTCGTTGTCCTGAGCCGACTCGTCTTCCATCATGGAGTCTTCTTCCTCTTTCATGGGCGTCTCTTCCACTTGAGCCGGCGGCGTGAGGTCACCGGATTGCGGCGGAATCAGGAGTTTCTGTCCCGGGAAAATGAGGTTCGGATTGCGGATGGTTTTCTCGTTTGCCTGGTAGATGCGCTTCCAGAGACGGCCGTTGCCGTAGAACTCTTTGCGCGCGGCGATGCACCAGAGGCAATCGGCCGGTTCTTGCTTCTTCACAACGTAAGCACGCCAGCCTTCCGGCGTTTCGGTTTCTTCGCCTTCGGAACCGTCGGTACCGCCCTCACCGATCTCACCGGCGTCACGCTTCTGCGCGGTGGCCAGCAGGTTGTACTGTTCGAAGATGATCTGCGAAAGGCGAATGGCGTCCTCGGATTCGCTGATGGACTGTTCGTAGTTGCCACTGTCGTACTCGGAAGACGCGGTATCGCGGGCTTCCTTCGCCGCGCCGAGTTGCGCGCCGATGGTATCGAGGACGTCGCCGGTCTCCTGATCTTTGCGATTGGCCGGCGTGTTGATTTCGCCGTAGTTCTTCTCAGCGTCCGAAACGGAGGTTTTTGCTTCGGCGAGTTTCTTCTCCGCGTATTGAGCTGCAACGCGGGCCAGAAGTTGTTTCGAAGCCTCTTCGGCTTCTTTCATGGCGACGCTACCGTCTTTCAGTTTGCCGTCGTTGATCAGCGACTCGGCTTCGGAAAGTTTCGCTTTTGCCGCGGCCAGTCCGTCCGGATCCTCTTCACCGGCGCCCCACTGCTCGGCGCGCTGGAGATTCGAACGAATGCCGTCGAGAGAATCGAGCATGTCGTCTTTCTGCGCGAGCGCGGTGTTCTTCGCGCGCTCGGCGGCCTGAGCCGCGTCGTCGAACTTACGTCCGGCGGTGCTGTAGGTGTTCAGCGCCTTTGCGCGTCCGCTGAGGTTGGCGGTAGGATCTTCGGCGGTGGAGCCGGCAGACTTTTGCTGCCCGGCATCGCTCTGCAGCTTGCTGCCTTCGCGATACAGAGTCTGGGCCGCTTCGTAGTCCTGCGCGGCGAGGACTTCGGCGTAAGCCTGCTCGGCTTCTTCCATAGTCTCTTCGGCGGTTTCTTTTTTAGAAGCGACCATCTTCGGAGCCGAGGTCTCGCGCGCGTTCAGTGCCAGGCCGGTCGCCTGAAGGGCTGCCGTCTGTGCGCTTTCGTAGTCCTCATCCGCGAGGGCGCGGTGCGCGTTCAGCAACTGCAACCGGGCTTGTTCGTAGGTTTCGGTCGCGTACTGCGGCGCGCCGTCTTCCTGCGCCGCGTCGATCTGGATGCGCGCCTCGGCGAGTTCCTGAACGGGAATGGCTTTGCCGCAGTTTGCGCCCGTGGCGGCCACAACCGCCAACAGGGCCGCAATGACTACGACTCTGGGATGATAAAGATTCATGGCTTACTCCTGGTGCTCTCTTCTCTTGTTTCGATGCTGTGTTATGAATGCAAACGCGGTGCAGTAGCAATCGCACCGCGGAAGATCCGCGTGATTATGGCAGAACTACACAGGCCCCGCGCCCGGATCAAGGATTAATAGTGATGGTAATGGCAATGAGAGATGGGCCGTCGCCTCACCCGGACAGGAATGCCCGTCCCGGGAAAGACACGGCTCTGACGCGTCACTTGAACGCAGCGACCGCGTCACCTTCGGAGTCATAGATCTCAAAGAAGGAGGTGAGCTTCGTCAGCTCGAAGACCTTGCGAACCGATCCAGAGACGTTGATGATCTTCAGGCCACCCTGGTATTTCTTCAGGTTCGAGAGACTGGAGATCAGAGCGCCGATTCCGGAAGAGTCGATGTAAGAGACCCGGTCGAGGTTGATGATGACGTTGTACTTTTGTTCTTCGATGAGCTTGTTGATCAGTTCTTTGATTTCGGGTGCGTTGTAGAGATCGATCTCACCGTTCACATCGAGGATGGTGATGTCGCCGTTTTCTCTTCTAGAGATTTCCATAAATGTGTTCGACCCAGGTATGGTATCGGGGTCCCCCCGTAGCGCTGAGTATATCTATATAGACCGTCTTACAACAGTTATTTCCATCGTCTCTGTCAACAGAAAAAATTAAGTCTAAGCGGGGATTTTTTGCCAGTCCGCGTAAAAGCGGTCAAATTCTCCGGCAATGATGGCCGCGCGCATATCGTCCATGAAACTTCGCAGAAAATACAAATTATGAAACGTCGCCAGCATGGGCCCGAGCATTTCGCCGGCCTGGAAAAGATGACGGAGGTACGCGAGACTGTATCGACGGCAGGTCCGGCACCCACACGCCGGGTCCGGCGGGCCATCGTCCTCGGCGTGGACCCGATTGCGCACATTCACTTTGCCCCGGGAAGTGAAGAGCTGGCCGTTGCGCGCGTTCCGGGTGGGCAGGACGCAGTCAAACATGTCCACTCCGTGACGGACCGCCTCCAGAAGATCGGGAACGGCGCCGACCCCCATGAGGTAGCGCGGCCGGCGCGCGTCCAACTGCGGCCCCAGGAACTCGAGCATGGCGTGCATTTCTTCGCGACTTTCGCCGACGGAGAGCCCGCCGATGGCCACGCCGTCGAAATCCAGACCCGATATATATTCGAGGGATAATCGACGGCGCTCCTGGTCGAGGGCGCCCTGGAAGATACCGAACATACGCTGGCGCTCCGGGTCGAGCTCTCCAGCATCGATCAATCGGCGGCGATATGCGACGGCGCGGTCGGCCCAACGATGGGTCCGCGCCAGGGCCGCATCCACGCGCTCGGGAGTACCGTCCCCGGGTGGACAATCATCGAGCATCATCATGATGTTCGAACCTAATGCGCGTTGAATGTCGATGACCCGCTCCGGCGTGAACAGATGGCGACTGCCGTCGATGTGCGAGGCGAACTCGACACCGTCTTCATGAAACTTCACTCGATCCGCAAGGCTGAAGACCTGGTAACCGCCGCTATCCGTGAGAATGGCTCCGTTCCATCCCCCCATAAAGCGATGCAGTCCGCCCCGGCGTTCGATGAGTTCGTGTCCCGGGCGCAGAAAGAGATGATACGTATTGCCGAGGATGAGTTTGTATCCGATCTCTTCGAGATCTTCTAAATACAATCCCTTTACCGTACCCACGGTCCCCACGGGCATGAAGACCGGTGTAGGAACTTCGACACCACCGGCGAGGCGCAACCGTCCGGCGCGCGCGGTGTTATGCGGCCCGGAGTCTTCGGCTTCGATCTGAAAAAATGGCGAGGATGTCACGGCGCTGTTCAGTTCGGCGCGGGCAGTCGTTCGATCATGCGCAGGATGCGCAGTTCGTCGGGGCCCGGCGGGCTATCCTGATGATACCGTCGATACCAGGCCGCGAGATTGCGCAAACGTTTCTCCAGGGCGCGCTGTTTTTCCAGCTCCACCCCGGTGCGCGGTCCCTCGTGTTTGAGCACGGACATCTCGTAGACCCGACCGTAGTGCAGCAGGGCGATGCGATACAACTCGGCGCGCCGGTAGGCCGGTTCGCGTTCCAGGAGTTCCATCAGCAGTTTTTCGGCCTCGTCCCGTGATGCGTCATACCGCGCACGTTCGTCCGAACTACTCTGCGCAGCGTAGTAGATCGTGCGCAGATAGTGCGCGCGAGCCAGGCGCAGCAGGATGTCCGCGTGATCCATGCCGTCGTCGCGACCGAGCTGCCGCGCCACATCGCCGATTTCCACAATGCGATCCAGGTACGTAACCAGGTTCGCCCCGCGCGAGGCTTCGTTGCGCCGCAGTTCGTAGGCCAGGTATAGAGCGTCCATGTAGTTGCGGTAGTACTGGTAGGCCTCGTACTCGTAGCGGAAGTTCACGCGATTGCGCCAGGCCTTGCGGTACTCACCCAGAGCGCGCTCCGGTACCTCGCGACCGGAATCTCGCGCCATCGACAGAAAGAGATCACCCAGAGCGGCGTTGGCCTCGGGCAACGTCCGGTCCGCGACGAGCGCGGCGTTGTAACTGGAGATGGCGCGTTCGACGTCGCCGCGATTCGCAAAGTGATCGCCGCGTTTTTTCAGAACGTAAGCGCGTTCCAGATTCTCGGTATCCAGCGTGCGCGCGACGAACTGCCCTTCCCGCACGCGCAGCAGAATGCCGGTGCCGGTGAGTACCCAGCCGTAGAACGGATTATACAAAATGGAACGCACGCGGATCTCGCCGACGATGAGGCCGTTGCGGTACTGTTTGTGGTGCGGATTCTTATCGACGATGTAGAGCAATTGCCCTTTCTTCAGGCCGCGCCGGTTCTGGACCTTGACGGTTACCTGATCTTCGCGGGTATCGTAGCCGCGGAATGGTTCCTTTTCCTGGGGCGTGGCGACCTTGGTCTTACTCTGGATCTCACCGACCAGGATCATCCGCTGCGGCGGCTCGGTCTTGAAGTTCCGGAAGGCGTAAATGATCTCGTTGCGCTGGGCGTGCCCCGCGGAAGGTACAAGCAGGATGAGCACGGCGATGATTGCGGCGAAGATCGAACGCATACTGTGTATCGTATCGGCAGATCGCGGCGGGGGCTCCAGGAAAGATTTACCACCGAGGCACAGCGTTCACTGGAAAGATTCGAGGTTACCGAAAGTACCAGCGCAACGGCTCCGGCAATTCGCGCGCGGCGAACTCCAGGTGTAACACGCGTCGGCGGCGGTCGTGGCCGGTTTGCGACGACCGCGACGAATGCAACAGCAGCGGCCTCATGGCCAACACGCTGCCGGCCGCGCCGGAGCACAGCACGCCGTCGCCGTCGGTAGTGAGTTCCGCGACGCGCTCCGGTCCGAGGCGCCCGTGGCGATGACTGCCGGGTTGTACGGTTAAGGCCCCGTTCCCGGCGTCGCAGTCGTCCAGACGGATGCGCAGTGTCAAAATCTGTTCGAGCAGATCACGCGGCGGCTCGACGTGACAGACCCCCGATTTTTTCGTCCACGCCTGGAAGCCGGCCGCATTAAGACCGGCTCGCTCTTCCGGGGCGATGTCGTGCACGGCGATGGTTTGATCCTGATGCCAGAGGACGTTCCAGTTGGCCTCGGGTGGTTTATCAAAGTAAATGCAACGCACGGCGAAGTACCCGGCTCCGAGGATCGGTTCTGCCAGCGTGCGCAACTCCGGCCCCGTCGCGACATCGCGCACGTAGTCCGAGTCCCGCAGGAGATTGCGAATGGCGTAGACATCCCGGCGCCGCCGCACGTCGGCGGTTTCCGCCCGGGCCCGGGCATCCAGATGCGCGCGCAGTTCGGTGACGCGTTCCGCGGAAAAGACGTCGCTCACCCGGGCGAAACCATCGCGCTCGATTTGCCGTGCATAGCCGTCGAGGTCGACCGTCGTTCTCATCATTTTAATTTATCGCCCAATTTACACTTCGGGTATTCCCCCGGCGGCAACTCGGCGCCGAGCCAGCCGAAGGCCGGCATGGCCTGCACGACGTGAATGCCCCACGATGAAATAAACAGCGGGCACTCCGTGATCTTGTTCCGGCAGATCATTTGCGCGGCGTCGAGGGGACGCGGGTAGGCCCAGGCACTCGGCGGATGCAGACACTCGTTTTCGACCCGGGCAATGGCTTCGACTCGCGCGGCCTCGCGTTGGTACTCGTGAAAGGTGGCGATGATCGAATGTGCAATGCTCCGATCGAAGACGCCCTTGCCGGAATAGTAGGCGATGTAATAGACACAGTCTTCGGCAAACTGTTCGCGATTGTGTCGGCGGCGCGAGATGTCGTCAACGTAACGAGCGATGCGCAGAATGTCCGTGATGCGCCGGGACCGTTCGCCGTCATACGGCGGCACGGCGATGCCGTCTTCCGGCGGTTCCTCTTTCTGCTGCGACTTCGCCTCCGCATCTTCCGCTTCATCTTCGCCGGGCGGATTCGATTCTGCCTCGTCTTCTTCGTCGGCGTCCAGCAGCGACGGGAGCGCCGCGCCCTCTTCTTCGGTTTCGTCGAGCAACGCGTCGAAGGCCGCCCCGGCAAATTGTGCCGGCAGCGATTCGTCCGCCGCCGCTTCGGAGGCGTCAGACCTTTCGTACTCCAGGTCCGCCGGATGTGCGGCCACGGCTTCGAGACATTCCTCGGGTAGGTCAAAGACTTTTGCGAACTCCGCGCACGTACGCGCCACGCGTCGCTTCTGTTCCCCGCCGATCACCGGAAAACGCCACGCCCCGGAATCCGCGAGCGCCAGGTCCGCACCGAGGCCGGCCAGAAAGGCGTGACGACGCAGGTACTGCACGGGCGGCTTCACCCCGACCGCAATAAACAAACACAAGAGGCCCAGGCCCGTCACGTGCGCGAAGAACTGCGGATCGAGGACCGACGCCCGATAGAGGACCAGGATCAACGTGCGACTGCGCAGGGCGGACTCGACCAGGTCGCGATAGTTGTAGCTGCCCGCATCGCGCAGCACGCGGGTGAAACCGGCGGTGTTTTCCGGCAGGCGATGGAACATGCGTCCCGCCAGATGCGATCGCAAGCGGGCCAGCAACTCGCCCGTGATACGCACTCGAAAACGCTGGAGATAGCTGCCCTCCAGTTCCTTGAGGCGCGTCATCTGCGAGGCGCGCACGGGGACGTGTTTTTCGATGAGCGTGTGCCCGTTGTTGTCCCGTACGGCCCGATCAAACTCCAGCCGACCGAACATCTGAAAGTCCTCGCAGAACTGCGTGAGTTCGGCGTAGGCTTCGAATTCGATGACGTTCGTCCCGATCTTCACGTGTGTAAAGCATGATAGGCCGATTCACGTTCTGCAATCATAAAAGCGGACCACCGCAAGGAGCGAGGCGTCGCGGGGCAAAAACGACTGGTCACCACGCATCCTGGGAGCATCCCGGTAAGCATGAGCTATCCGTTTGCGCAGATTGAGCCGAAGTGGCAGCAGACCTGGGCGGAGCGGCAGACGTTCCGCACGCCCGATCTAAACGAGATCGACCCGTCGCGTCCGAAGTACTACGTCCTGGACATGTTCCCCTACCCGTCCGGTGCCGGCCTGCACGTCGGCCATCCCGAGGGCTACACCGCGACGGACATTATGGCCCGCTACAAGCGCATGCGCGGTTTCAACGTCCTGCATCCCATGGGCTGGGACGCCTTCGGTTTGCCCGCCGAACGCTACGCCATGCAGACCGGCGTGCATCCGGCGGAGACCACGCAGAAGAACACGGACAACTTTCGCCGGCAGCTCCAGTTGCTCGGTTTTTCGTATGATTGGAAACGCGAGATCAATACCACCGATCCCGGGTACTACAAGTGGACGCAGTGGATCTTTTTGAAGATCTTTCACTCGTTCTTCGACGCGGAGGCCGGCCACGCGCGGCCCATCAGCGAGCTGGAGATTCCCGACGACGTCGCCGCCGATCCTGCCGCGCGGGAACAGTTCGTCAACGACCGCCGCCTGGCCTACATCACCGAGGCACCGGTGAACTGGTGCGCGGAGCTCGGCACGGTCCTGGCCAACGAGGAAGTCGAGGAATGGACCGCCAAGGGCTACTCCGTCGAACGCCGGCCCATGCGCCAGTGGATGCTACGCATCACCGCCTACGCCGAACGCCTGCTGTCCGGCCTGGATGACCTGGACTGGCCGTCGGGCACCATGGAGCTCCAGAGGAACTGGATCGGCCGCTCGGAGGGCGCCGAGGTGGATTTTGCCGTCGCACCGGAGACAAGACGTAAGAGTTCCTACAATTGGAGCGAGAATGATGCGCTGCGCGTCTTTACCACCCGGCCGGACACGCTCTACGGCGTAACGTACATGGTTCTGGCGCCGGAGCACCCACTCGTAAGTGCCGTAACTTCAGCAGAGCAGCTGCCGGAAGTTGAGCAGTACGTCGAAGCCGCTTCGAAGAAGAGCGAACTGGATCGCCAGGTGCAGGGCGAGAAGGCCGAGAAGAGCGGCGTCTTCACGGGCGGCTTTGCCGTGCATCCCTTGACCGGGGACGAGATCCCCATCTGGATTTCCGACTACGTGCTGATGAGCTACGGCACCGGGGCCATCATGGCGGTGCCGGCCCACGACGAGCGGGACTTCGCCTTCGCTCAAAAGTTCGGCCTGCCCATCCGCCAGGTCATTGTCGCGAAGAAAGGCGACACCCCCGCGGCGGACGGCCGGAACCTCGAAGCCGCCTTCACCGGCGACGGCTGGGGGGTGAACAGTGACATCCTCGACGGAGTTCCTACCAAAGAAGCCATCGCGAAGATGATCGATCATCTCGAAGCGCAAAACCTGGGCAAACGGCGGGTGAACTTCAAGCTGCGCGACTGGCTGTTCTCGCGCCAGCGCTACTGGGGCGAGCCGATTCCGATCTCCTTCGATGAGAACGGTTTCTTCGTCGCCGAGGACGAGGTCGATCTGCCGCTCCGGCTGCCGCCGTCGGATAACTTTCAGCCGGCCGCCACCGGCGAGTCGCCGCTCGCGAATCTGAGCGACTGGGTGAACTTCGAACGCGACGGCAAGAAACTGCGCCGGGAAACCAACACGATGCCCCAGTGGGCCGGCAGTTGCTGGTACTATCTGCGCTTCATCGATCCCACCAACCCGGATGCGCTCATCGATTCTGAAAAAGAAGCCTACTGGATGAGTGACAACGGCGTGGACCTCTACGTCGGCGGCTCGGAGCACGCGGTCTTGCACTTGTTGTACGCGCGCTTCTGGCACATGGTGTTGTACGATCTGGGCTTTGTGAAATCTCCGGAGCCGTTTCGCAAGCTGGTACACCAGGGTTTGATTTTAGCGTACTCGTACAAAGATGCGCAGAACAAATATTACCCGGAAGAGGAGACCGAGGAACGCGACGGCAAGATCTTCGTGAAAGGCAGCGACCATGAGGTGCAGCAAAGCATCGAGAAGATGTCGAAGTCGCTCGGCAACGTCGTCAATCCCGACGACGTGATCCGCAATTACGGCGCCGACGCCTTTCGGTTGTACGAAATGTTCCTGGGCCCCCTCGAACAATCCAAGCCGTGGTCGACCCGGGGCATCGAAGGCGTGTTTCGTTTTCTTAATCGCGTGTGGCGTTTGTATACCGGCCAGGATGCGGACGCGGCCGACCTGGCGTCCGCAAAGATCGATCCGTTGTTGCTGGAAGAACCCGAGGACGATCACGCGAAGGCGTCCGAACGCATGATCCATGTTACGATTCAAAAGGTCGGTGAGGACATCGAACGCATGCAGTTCAACACGGCCATCTCTCAAATGATGGTCTTCGTGAACGAGTTCATTCAGCGCAAACGCGCCGGCCGCGCGGGCGCCGAAGCGTTCGTGAAGTTACTCTCTCCGTTCGCCCCGCACCTTGCCGAAGAACTGTGGGCCCTGCTCGGCCACGCTTCGTCCGTGGCGCTGGAAGATTGGCCGGCCTTCGACGCGACGAAGACGGCAGCCGACGAAATCGAGGTGGTCTTCCAGGTGAACGGCAAACTGCGCGGCAAAGCCACCGTGGCACCGGACATTTCCGAGGACGATCTCAAGAAGCTCGCATTGGCGGATGACAACGTGCAGAAGAACCTGGGCGGTAAAGAACCGAAGAAGATCATCGTGGTGAAGAAGAAGCTGGTCAACATCGTAATCGGAAAGTGACTGTATCTGTCGGTTTTTTGTTGCCGTCTATCCGCGTTTACTGTAGAGACCGTCATGCAAACGTTAAATTTTCTAAAGTGCGTGGCCGTGGCCACGGCCTTGCTGTTGTTCGGCGCCTGCCGATCGGCACCGCCGGTCCAGCCCATTGCGGACCAGGCGACGGTTCTCGTCGCTCAAATCCAGATCAACCCCATCATCAATCCAGGGGGCTTATTGTCGATCCGCGCCAGCCGCGCCTGGTTTGCCCGCCTGGACGGCAAGAAGGTCGACTCGATCAGTGAGGTGATTCCGGCGAACTGGGTGACCGACGACCGCGCCTATCTGTTGAATGCACCTCCGGGCGAATACGTCCTCGTGGCCGCGTACTATGAGCAACAGAAGCAGTCGAATTCCGCGAGCACCGGTGTCGGCGGCGGTACGCTCACCGTCACGGTCTCCCACACGCCGCGTTACCTGGTCCTTCTGGACGGGGACTCCATCGACGCCACCCGCACCACGTCCGAAAAAGGCAAGGTCACGATTATGGGGAAAGTCGAGTTGGGTCTTCAGATGGATCGCAATCTGACGCCGATTCATAACCGGGTTGCAAACCTCATCGGCAATGCCGGCTACCAGGGCGGCATCAACAAAACGAAGGGGCGACTGGAATCCGGCGCAATGGCGGAAAGCGATCGCCTGGAGATCCTGGAAGAAGTCCAGAAAGACTTCGCGGATTCCGCGTGGGCCTCGTATCTTTAGAGTACTTTTTTTGGTTGTTTGATTCGAACGTGTTTCCGTTACTGACTGTATCTATGTCCGATCCCCGGAACATCTTTCGCGCGCGCTTTTCGCGTTCGCTAACCGCTACCCGCGTGTGGTCCAAGCACGTTGTCGTACCGGTCATGCCCGGGGCTTCGGAGAGTGTGCGTAGTCTGTAACCAGTTACACACGATCACACCAGCAAGAGGCCGCGGGAACCACCGCGGCCTTTTTTGTTTCTTCCGGAAACAGAAGCCCGCGGCCCACGGCCGATGCGCAGGGAGGAAACCAAAATGAACAGTGACGACGGCGGGGACGGCGGGCAAAGCGCCGCCGCGCAAAGAGCACGCTATCTCTGGGTGGGCACGATCATGGCGATCGTGGCCGCCTTCGGTTTTTCGTTTAAGTCGATCTTCGTGCGTCTGGGCTTTGAGGCCTACGGCAACGACGGTCTGGACACGGTAACGCTCATGCTCATGCGTTTCTCGCTGAGCGCGCCGGTTTTTCTGCTGCTTCTGTGGATCACCGAAGGAGCCGCCGGTTTTCGCCTTTCGAAGCGGGAACTGATCGTCTTTCCACTCCAGGGCGTCATCGGCTTTTGCGGTTCCATGTTCTTCTCGTTTCAGGCCATCGCGGCCCTCGGGGCGTCTCTCGCGACGTTGATTGTATTTTCGTATCCGGCGCTGGTGATTCTTACGTTAGGTTTACTCGATCGCAAGTTACACATGCGGCAGATATTCGCCGCGCTGCTGTCGTTCGGCGGCCTGGGGCTGATCGTGTTACCGACGAACGGGTCGGGCATTTCGGCGTTCTCCATGAACGGTACCGCGCTCTGGCTCGGCGTGCTCTACGGCCTGGCCGCGGCGGGTTGCTTCGCGTTTTACAACGTGCTCACGGACCGCTGTTTGCCCGGCGTATCGCCGGTGAAGATGGCCACGGGCGCGCTCACGGCGGCGACCCTGTTCATGATGCTCGGTTTCGGCCGGCGCGAGTACCCCATGATCGCCGGCGCCTGGGGCGTGGCCGGCCTGCTCGCCATCGTTGCCGGGGTGGTGCCCTTTTTGTTTTTCCTGTACGCCATCCGGCGGCTTGGAGCCGGGCCGGTAACGATCATTAACTTACTCGGACCGGCATTTAACGTTCTGTGGGCGTTCCTGTTTTTCGATGAATCGAAAACGGCCCTGCAGTTCGGCGGCATCGCTTTGATCTTCGCCGGCGTCGTAAGTTTGCGACTGAATCCGTTGGAGCGGCTGCGGGGCTTCGCGAGGTACTGGAGGAAACCGGGCGTCTGCGCGCGCGTGGCGGGGAAGTAGGAAGTGACTCCGAGGACCGAGGTTCCGAGGGAAGAGTTGGGAGAGGGATTGGAATCGTGAGAGTCGGTTACGTATGTATGGATGATTCAAAATTAGATCATCCATAGCCCGTAAACGACCGGACCACGAAAACCCTCCCTTCTTCCCCTCGGTACCTCGGTCCTCGGAGTCTATCCCCGCGCGCGTTTAATTTGGCCGGCACGCTCTCCGATACGATATCCGTGAAGCTTCGCGTTCTTTTGTTTTCGCTGGCGACTGTGTTGCCGCTCGCATCGCTCTCCGCACAGCCCGCCGGTGAGGCCGTGCATCTTCTGAACACCGAGGTCTTTCGCCTGCACGCCGGCGATGAACTGACTTCCGTTGATGATCGCGTGCAGCTCGTCGAAGGCCGTCTGGAGCAGTTGCTGCACGCGGAGTTTGTACCGGAAGAGCTGGAGATTCGCGGCGGCGAAGACTTTGCGGATCTATACTACGGCGAGACCGTGCTCGTGCGTTTTTCGAAAGCCGACGCGGCGGCCTATGATCGCAGTCCGGACGCCGTCGCGCGCGATGCCGGTCGGGCCCTCGAAGCGTTCTTCGCGGAGCTGGAAGCGCAACGCCGCAACGCCGGCCCGCCCGTCGAGCAGGTGGATGTGCAAACGATCTCCGATCTCGCGTGGGAGTTTGTGCTGCGCGAGGACGTGGGTTTGATCCTGCGCACGTCGGGCATCACGCTGCTGCTGCTCGTCAGCCTCGGCACGGTCTTTTACCTGCTCACGAGATTTTTTAATTTTCTGTATGCCCGCCTGGAACATCTCGAAGGTTCTTTTCGTCGCTCATTGCGCGTACGCAACGTGGAGTTGATCAGCGCCGAAACTCTGCACGGTGTATTTCTTTCGTCTCTACGCACGGCGCACTTGATCGTCTCGTTGCTCACCGTACTCATCTTTGCGAACTTCGTGCTCGGTTTGTTTCCCGACTCGCAGGAACTCTCGGTAAAAGAGTACGTGCGCGGCGGTGTCTATGCAATCTTGATTACGATCTTCGCCGTGAACCTGACCGGTGCCGTCAGCCGCCTGTTCCGCTGGATTCGCGCAAGCCTGCCGGCCTGGCAGAAACGGCTGCTCCCCGATCTTAAGTTCCAGCGCATGGTCCTGCTCTCCTCGCAGCAGGCCCTGGCCTTCCTCCAGGGCGCAGTTCGATTTCTGCACGTACTTACGAATCTGTTGCTGGCCTATCTCTACTTCGCCGCCGTGTTCGGTCTTTTTCAAGCCACGCGCGACTGGGCCGGCGCGCTCTTAACGTACATTGCGCAACCGTTATACGGAGCCGCCGCGGCCTTTGCGGCGTATCTGCCGAACTTATTTTTCATTATCGTGGCAGTGCTCGTTACACGCACGATCATTCGCGTGACCGGCCTGCTCTTCAACGCGGCCGGCCGCGGACGCATTCAGATCGGTGGTTTTTATCCGGAATGGGCGCGGCCCACTCACAGGTTGGTTTCGGTCCTGTTGATCGTGTTTACCGCGGTTATCGTTTTTCCGTACCTGCCGGGCGCGGACTCGGAAGCCTTTCAGGGCATTTCGATTTTCCTGGGCTTTATGATATCTCTGGGGTCCTCGGCGTTGATCGCCAACATCATGGCGGGCATCGTCGTCACATACATGCGTCCGTTCCAGGTGGGCGATCGCGTGAAGATCGCCGACACGGTGGGCGACGTGGTGGAAAAGACCCTGCTCGTGACGCGCGTGCGCACGACGAAGAACGTGGACATCACGATTCCCAACGGCATGGTCCTCGCGTCACACATCATCAACTACAGTTCATCCGCGCGAGACCCGGGCCTGTTGCTGCACACTACCGTGACCATCGGCTACGACGTGCCCCACGAAAAGGTGCGCGATCTGTTGATCGCCGCGGCGCGAGCGGTCCCCGAGGTTCGGGACGAGCCGGCCCCGTTCGTGTTGCAGACGAGCCTGGACGATTACTACGTGAGCTACGAACTGAACGCCTGCACCGAACACGCCGGCCGCATGGCGGCGATCTATTCGGACATTCACGCGCGCATTCTCGAAAGCTTTCACGCGGCGGGAGTCGAGATCATGTCGCCGCACTTCTACGCCCTGCGGGACGGCAGCCCGGCGAACATCCCGGCGGCTCATCTTCCGAAAGACTACAGTGCGCCGCCGTTTCAGGTAAACGTGCAGCGACACGGATCTTAAGTTAAGATGGTCGCTTGTTAATGGGTTGCCACAGCCCGATCACTTTCAAGAACGCCGTCGTAAAGCGCGGCATCTTCATGTAGAACTTCACGAAGAACCAGAGCAGGAACGGGAAGATGTGCTCGCGTTTGTTTTTGCGGATGACGCGCACGGTTTCCCGCGCCACCCGCTCGGGCTTGAGGATGGGCAGCAGTTTCTGAATGCGCGGATACCAGCCCATGTCGGCGTCGTTGCGTTCGAAGTAGCCGGTATCCACCTGGGCCGGGCAGAGCAAGGTAACGCCGATCCCCCGGTGCGCGAACTCTTCGTACAGGGCGAAGGACAAACCGGTCATGGCAAATCTTCCGGCGGCGTACGGGAGCATGTAGGGCAACGAAAAGTATCCGGCCGGGCTGGTAAGATTGACGATGTGTCCGCGACCGCGCGCAAGCATGCCGGGGATGACGTGATGGATGGCGACGATGGTCGCCGCGAATGGAAGCTGCACCGGCGCCAGGGCCTCGGCGGCGCTCATTTGTTCGAGGGGCTTGAACGTTCCGACGCCGGCGTTGTTGATGAGAATATCGATCGCGCCGTAACGTTGTTCGATTGCGATGAGCACCGGTGGTATTTTTTGATGGTCGCTGAGGTCGCAGGCGTGGGCCGAAGCACGGCCGCCCGCGCTTTCGATTTCCTGAACCACGGCATCCAGCTTCGATTGCGTGCGCGCGAGCACGGCGACGATGCAGCCTTCTTGTGCCAGTTGCAACGCAATGGCCCGGCCGATGCCCTGAGACGCGCCGGTGACCACGGCGACTTTTCCGTTAAGATCTTTCATGGTTTCTCCTGTAACGCTCGATCATCCTCTACATGGAAATACGTCAGCATTGACATAAAGATTCGGATGGACAATCATTTTCAGCTGCATACAAGAGGCTGTTCTTCTATGAATAAAAGTTTTTTGAAGTTCCTGTATCCCCGCGTCGACGCACGCATCCTCGATGTGGTCCGCGCCGAGACGCGCCGCAACCTGGCCCAGCTCGCACGCATTCGCCTGTGGGCGGCGTTGGCCTGGCTCGTGATGTCCGTGGTCGCCAGCGCAATGACGAAAGCGCCGGACTGGTACAACACGCTGCCGTACATCGTCGGTTACGTTCTGCTGGCGTTGTTCTTTCGTTTCGCGCCGCAGGAGCGCACGTTTTTTCGCCGGTTGAATCTGTGGGTCGTTCCGCTCGCGGATTTGCCGATCGTCTTTTTCGCCATGTACGAATCGCTCCAGGTGAATCCGCATCCGCAACTGGCGGCCATGTCGGCGACGATCGTCTTCGTCGTCTTCATTCTCGCGGCGCCATCCAGCATCTACATCGGCCCCACGGTCCTGGCTGTCGTCGAAAGCATCGTGTTTACGAGCATCTTACTACACAGCGCCGGCGTTACGTTTCCACAGTGGGTGCCCTCGTTCGCATTGATCCTGATCGTCGCTGGAGTGACGGCCACGATCATCTCCCGGCGCGTGTTGACGATCGCCGCGCAGTACGCCGAGGAACGGACGTTGCGCAATCGCATGGGCCGCTACTTTTCCCCGGCAGTGGCCGATCGCATCTTAACAAACCGCCACGATGACGAACGCAGCGTGGTGGAGAGCCGCGTGGTCACCGTGCTCTTCGCCGACATCCGCGGCTTCACGTCCATGTCCGAAACGATGCGCGGCGAAGACGTCGCCGATCTCTTAAACGATTATCTTTCGCGCATGGTAAACGTCATCTTCGCCCACGGCGGCACCCTGGATAAGTTCATGGGCGACGGCATCCTGGCCTACTTCGGCGCGCCCCTGGACCTGCCGGACCACGGCGCCCTGGGCGTACGCTGCGCGCTGTCGATGATCGAGAGCCTCGAAGATCTGAACAAAGAACGCCGGGCCCGCGGCGAAGGTGATCTCGCGATCGGCATCGGCCTGAATACGGGACCGGCCGTTCTCGGCGACATCGGCCCGGACATTCGCAAAGAGTATACCGTAATCGGTGATACGGTGAACTTAGCGTCGCGCATTGAATCGCTGACGAAGACCATCGGCGTGTCGATCCTGGCGAGCGAGGCGACGATGCGCGCGGCGGAGGACGACTTCGATTGGGAGAAGCGAGAGGCGTTACCGGTCCGCGGCAAGAGCGAACCGGTGCTGACGTTTACTCCGCGGGCGCGGTGAGAGAATTTTTTACTCCGAGGACCGAGACACCGAGGGAAAGATGGGAGAGTTGTCGGGCGAAAGCAAGATGGTTCAGTATGATGGAATCATTTATAAAGAATAAACCATCCGTAACTCACAAACGTTCATTATACGATTACCCTCACAATCTTCCCCTCGGCACCTCGGCCCTCGGAGTCCGACCTTCCCCGCCACGCACTCAAGTGCACCCGCCATCGCAGCGGCAGGCCTCATTTTCGGTTGACCCGGTCCGTTCCGCGTGTCGTCTAAGTCGCCATGGAAGTTCTCGGCGGCGGTTTGGTTTTTTTCGGTGCGTGCCTCGTTCTCGCGGCGGCGGTCCTGGTTTCGGTGCGACTCTATCAGGAGCGGCCGGAGTTCGTGCTCAAAGTCATGAAATACGGCCTCATCGGCGTGTTTCTCTTAGGTTTCAGTGCGGCGTCATTAGTGATCGGCCTGCGTATTGACGAACGGCACTCGTCCAGCTACAGCCGCGGCCTCAAGTCCGTGAACGAGATCTGGGGCGGGCAAATGCAGCAGTACCCGCCGGCGTTTTACTATCGTGAGAACGTAACGCAAGAGTACACCAACGAAAAAACGGGCAAGATCGAACGGCGCACCGTCTCCGAATCCCGGGACATGGGCATGGACGCACAAAAGGTCCGCGTCAAAGTCGACGCCAATGTCCGCCGTAAAGGCCTCTTAGAATACGCCGGATACGACTTAGCCTTCGAGGGCACGTACACCGTGCGCAACTTTCAGAAACAGCGCCGGGAGTTCTATTTCGATTTCACGTTGCCCCAGGGTGCCGGCAATATCACGGGCATCCAGGTGGAGCTGGACGGTAAACCGTATACCGGCGACTCCAACCTGGCGAACGGCATCAACTGGAACGGCGTGCTTGCTCCCGGCGAAGAGCGGGTCTTCAAGATCACCTACGCCGCGAAGGGCACCGAGCGTTTCGACTATCTACTCGGCAACACCACGCGAGAGCTGCGCAGCCTGGATTTCGTCGTGCTGACCGATTACACTGACGTGCGCATTCCGGATACGTCCATGGCCCCGGTGGAGCGGGCCGGAGATTCCGAGGGCAGTCGCTTCGTGTGGCGCGGCGAAAACCTGGTGACGGGGCAGAACATCGCGCTGCGCTTCGAACTGGAAGGGAACTACGGCTCCATCGCCGCGAAGCTGTTTTATTATTCGCCGCTGGCCCTGGCGCTCTTCACGGGTTTTCTCTTGATCATGAACGCCGCGAAGCAATTGCGCCTGCATCCCATGCACTTTCTTTTTCTGCTCACGGGCTTTTTCATTTTTTATCTGTTCGGTTCTTACGTGATCTCGTTCGTGCACGTCATCCTGGGATTCGTCCTGGCGTTGCTGCTGTCCACGGGTGTAATGTTGTACTACGTGAAGTTAATCAAGAAAGACGCCGTGCTCATGCAGACCATCGCCTTCGGAGCGGGCATGTTCCAGTGGGTGTTTTCGACGGCGTTCTTCTTTCCGGCCTATACCGGATTTCTCATTACGATCGCCGCCATCCTGGCCTTTGTGGCCCTCATGCGCTCCACGGCGGACGTGGACTGGGAGAGCAAGTGGTGAATCATCATTCCGTAAATGCTTGATCTCCAGGGCGGCGTCTGTAATATTCGCCGCCTATGGGTGTCGATGAAGTCCAGTTGAATTTTAACCCCACGTCCCTGATGGTGCTGAACGTCATCCTGGGCCTGGTGATGTTCGGCATCGCCCTGGATTTACGGGTGGCCGACTTTCGCAACGTGCTGCGCACGCCGAAGGGCCCGCTCATCGGCGCGCTGGCGCAGTTTTTGTTACTGCCGGCCATTACCTATGGACTCACCCTCATCGTGGACCCGCTGCCGTCCATCGCTCTCGGCATGATGCTCGTCGCGGCCTGTCCGGGCGGCAACATCTCGAATTTTATCACGCACATCAGCCGCGGAAACACGGCGCTGTCCGTGAGCATGACGGCGCTCTCCACCGCGGCGGCCATCATCTTCACGCCGATCAACATTGCCTTCTGGGGCTCATTGAATCCGAAGACCAGCGCCATCCTCACGGAAGTCGAACTCGATCCGTTGCAGATTCTTCTGACGGTCTTTCTCTTGCTCGGCGTACCGTTGGTGTTGGGCATGGGCATCTCTCATCTCCGGCCGGCCATCGCGCACAAACTCAAGAAACCGTTTCGCATCTTTTCGATGGTGTTCTTCGGCATCTTCGTACTCGGCGCCCTGGCCGCGAACTGGCAGCACTTTCTAAATTACGTAGGCCTCGTCGCCATCGTCGTGGCGATTCACAACGCCATCGCCTTTACCATCGGCTACTCGTCCGCCCGCGCATCGGGGCTTTCGAAGTACGACAGCCGCGCCGTGTGCATTGAAACCGGCATTCAGAATTCCGGGCTCGGACTCATTCTGATTTTCAACTTCTTCGGCGGCCTGGGCGGCATGGCGATCATCGCGGCCTGGTGGGGCGTGTGGCACATCATCGCCGGATTTTCGGTGGCGTGGATGTTTTCGCGAAGATCACCCCACCCGCCGGGCAGCGAAATACCGGCGGGGACTTGAGCATTCGGGAGGAGATTTACACCGAGGCTCCGAGGCGCCGAGGATTTTGGGGAGGGTCATCGCAGGGGAGACGCGCGAAGGTAATTCGTGGTTAATCTTATTTTAGTTTAATCTAATGCAATATCAATTGCAGAACAGCGTAAATCCCACCGCGACTCTCCCCGTCTTCCCTCGGCGCCTCGGAGCCTCGGTGTAAATCTTCGTTCTTGCCTACCCCGCGTTCCTCGCGATCGCTTCCCAGAGCGGCTTCTTCAGGATCGGCTTCGTTAAGTGCTCGTTGCAACCGACCGCCCGGCTCT
The DNA here is from genome assembly GCA_965227295.1 of Leptonemataceae bacterium. Taxonomy (GTDB): domain Bacteria; phylum Spirochaetota; class Leptospiria; order Leptospirales; family Leptonemataceae; genus JANSYA01. Next base: position 5,509,656 of record OZ245742.1, read on the forward strand.
TCTCGATGTCCTCTTTCCGCGCGTGGGCCGTGAGTGCGAGGATCGGCACAGGAGCGAGACCCTGGCTCTCCTCCCATTCCCGGATGTGCCGGGTGGCCGTGTAACCGTCCATGACCGGCATCTGAATATCCATGAGCACCAGGTCGTAACGTTTGTCTTTGGCCCGGTCCACGGCCTCGGCGCCGTTGCGGGCGTAGTCAAGATGCGCATTCGCCTTCTTAAGATATGCTGTAATCAAGTTAAGATTGTCTTCGTTGTCGTCGGCGAGCAAAATATTCAGGCCCTCGGGAAACGGCAGGGGTTGCGGGTGCGCGGTTTTTTGATCGCGCAGGCTGGTGCCGGGCAGTGTGGCGTCGCTGCTTTCCAGCGGCACGCTGAAACGGAACGTGCTGCCCCGGTCCGGCTCGCTCTCCACCCCGATCTCGCCGCCCATGAGTCGGACCAGTTGCCTGGAGATGGCGAGCCCCAGGCCCGTGCCGCCGTAACGACGCGTCGTCGAAGAGTCCACCTGCGTAAAACTCTCGAAGATTTCGCCGTGTTTCGCAGCGGGAATGCCGATGCCGGTGTCGCTGACCGAAAACTCGATCACCACCCGAGCGTCGTCCCGTTGCTCCAAAAGCCGCACCTCGATGCGCACCGCCCCCCCGGACGTAAACTTCACCGCATTACCGGTTAAGTTCGTCAGCACCTGGTCGATACGATTCACGTCGCCGATCAACCTGAGGGGCACATCTTCCGCCACGTGAAAGTGCAAGTGCAGATCCTTCTCTTTCGCCGCCGGCGCAAAGACGTCGCAAGTATCCGCCACTAACCGCTGCGGATCGAAAACCAGGCGATCCAGTACCAGGCCGCCGGCTTCGATTTTCGAAAGATCGAGTACGTCGTTCACGAGGCGCAACAGACCATCGCCGCTTCGCATGAGCACACGGACATAGTCGCGTTGTTCCTGATCCAGACGTTCTCCGGCGCCCTCGTTTAAGAGATCCGCGGCGCCCAGAATCGAGTTCAGCGGCGTCCGCATCTCGTGGGACATCACGGCGAGGAACTCGGACTTCGCCCGGCTGCCGGCCTCGGCCCGTTCCCGCGCCGCGGCCAGATCGTTGCGCGACTCTTCCAGTTCCCGCGTGCGTTCACGCACCCGGCGCTCCAACTCCACGGCGAATCGTTCCTGGGTCCGATACGCCCGCGCAAAACGCACGGCCAGGTACGCGGCCTGGGAAAAGATGAACAGGAAAAATCCGAACGGCGTGAGATAGACCGTTTGTAAGATCTCCAGGTTGTAGAGGACGTCGTTGACCGCGGTCGCGAAAAAAACGGACCACCCGATCATAAACAACACCGCCCCGTCTCGACCGCGGTAACAGGCGATTCCGAATACGCCGAACAGACACGCCCCGAGCACCACCACGGCAATCTGGAAGAAACCCATGGTCGCCGTAAACCATTGAGACGGGAGCACCAGCGTCGCCAGGCTTAACAGCAACACAGGAATACTTACCAGGAGATGAATCCACCGCGGCATTTCGACGGGAAAGATCCGATGAATGAACGCCGCCCACGCCGGCACCGCCAGATAAAATCCCAGGTACTGCAACCGAACATAAAATGTCCAGTCGATGGACGGCCAGATTCTCGACAGAAAATGCTCACCGGTGGTTAAGGATCGACTGGCCATCAAAAGACAGAAGAGCGCGAAGTACATGAGGTAACGCTCGGACGGGCGCAACGCAAAAAACATGAGATGATAAAGCCCCATGGCAATCAGCGCGCCGAAGAGGGACAGTTCCAGGATGCGACGGTTGTCAGTGGACGAACGCAGGCGCTCGAAGTCACCCAGCAGCAGACTCGTCCAGGTACCGCCCTTCGCGTGATGAAAATTCGAAATGTGCAGTACAAGCTCGTTCTCGCCGCGTTGCAGCGGAAAGGCCAGCACCTCCGGCCGGTAGAGCGGTCGCGAGCTCGCCTGATTCTTGCCCGGCTCGCCCTGGGAAAGCAACTCCCGTCCGTTCAGGAAGAGCCGGTAAGCCGTATGCACGGTGGGCGCGTAGACCGCCGCGGAAATGTTCCGGTCGGCCAGGATCCTTAATCGATAACTGGCGTAACCTTCGCCGGAGAGAGGTTTATCGACACCCGGCGGGGTACTGCCGTTCCACATGCCCGGCACGGAAATCAACATCGCGGCTTCGCCGTCGGCCGGAGGGTTCGCCGGATCCAGGAAACGACGCCAGTAGAACTCCCACTGCCCGTCCAGGGCGACGGTACCATCGGACGGTTGCCAGCCGCGCAAATCGAGGACGCCGCTCGCCGGAGCCGGTAGCCCTTCCGGAGCCTGCGCCGTGCAGCCGACAAATACTGCCAGCAACAACAGCGCAGACACGAATATTCGTGCAGGGGACGGCGACATCAGGACGACTTCTTTGCCCGGCGACTTTGCGTCGTTTGCTTATCCCGCGCCTGCTCCTGCGCGCGCGCTTCCGGCTTGAACCGGCGCATCATACGTGAGTCGAGCAACAGATGCGTGTAATGACCGATAACGCACGCCGCCGTGTAGATCCAGTTTTCCACCCACCATTCAAAGACGTTCTCCAGTTCAAAGCCCCAGAACCAGGAATCACGCGCGCGTAAGTACTCGTGCGTCACCGCAATCAAGAAACCGAAGATCCAGGGCGTGATCAGCCAGTGCGTCCACCCGCGATGTTTGTGCAACATCGGTGCGAAGCCGGCGATGGCCACGAACGCAAGCACTTCCAGGTCGCCAATAATGTACAGGCCGATCAGGAAAACGAACATAATGCGAAAGTAGTACTTCTGCGGCGTGGAACCGGTATCGAGGTCCGGAAAGAGTCCCATGAACCAGGCCAGGAACGAAGCCGTGATGAGCCGGCGCAGATCGCCGCCTTCTTCCATGGGATTGCGGACGAACTCTTCGAGTTCCGCCATGGTCGGTTCCACCTGGCCGGTGACGACTGCCAGCGCGCCCACCGCGGCACCGGCAACGATGGCTCCCTGGATGTGCTGGGGGAAATTCACACGTACGTCATAGAACGGATTGTGCCAGGTGTAAAGTTGGAATCGAACACAACAGTTTGGATAAAAATGCGGCACGACTTTTTTGGGCGCCCCCTTTCGCTACGCGAAAGGTCGGGCTACTCCGGGCTCCGCTGTCGCTGCGGTCTCGCTACGCGAGACTGGCGGCTGCGCCGCCACCCTGCGTATCCCTGGCGCGAAGAATCGCAGACCGGAATCTTTTTTTCTATTGAAGCCAGCACGCGCCTCTGGTTGATTAGGTGCAGCACTTCGCCGGAGTTTTCATTATCCCACTATGAGCGATCCCGAACTTTCGAAAGAAGATCTCGAAATCATCCAGACCGAGCGTGACGAATGGCTCGACTCCCTGGATTATGTCATTAAGAACGGCGGGCCCGAGCGGGTAAAACGCCTGCTGCGCTTGCTACAGAATCGCGCTGCCGAGTTCGGCATCCATCTTCCGTACGCCGCCAACACACCGTACATAAACACCATCGCCCGCGGCGAACAACCGCGCTTCCCGGGCAACCATGAACTGGAATGGCGCATCCGTTCGCTCATTCGCTGGAACGCCATGGCCATGGTCGTGCGCGCGAACCGCGAGAGCGACGGCATCGGCGGGCACATCTCCACTTACGGTTCGGCGGCAACACTTTACGAAGTCGCATACAATCACTTCTTTCACGGCAAAGACCACGAAGACGGCGGCGACCTCATCTACTTCCAGGGCCACGCGGCGCCGGGCATCTACGCCCGCGCCTTTCTGGAAGGCCGCCTCAGCGAACAGCAGTTACAGAACTTCCGCCGCGAAAACAAACCGGGCGGCGGCCTGTCCTCGTATCCGCACCCGTACCTCATGCCGGACTTCTGGCAATTCCCGACGGTGTCCATGGGCCTCGGCCCGATCATGTCCATCTACCAGGCGCGCTTCAATCGTTACTTAGAAGATCGCGGCTTAAAAGAAAAAACCGGTCGCGTGTGGGCCTTTTTAGGCGACGGCGAAACGGATGAGCCGGAAAGCCTGGGCGCCATCACCCTCGCGGCGCGGGAGAAACTCGACAATCTCGTCTTCGTCATCAACTGCAACCTGCAACGTCTCGACGGGCCGGTGCGCGGGAACTACAAAATCATTCAAGAACTCGAAGCGATATTTCGCGGCGCCGGCTGGAACGTCATCAAGGTGATCTGGGGGGCGCAGTGGGACCCGCTGCTCGAACACGACGACAGCGGCCTGCTCGTCGATCGCATGGACGAGGTCGTGGACGGCGAGTACCAGAAGTACAGCGCCGCGGGAGCGAAGTACATTCGCGAACACTTCTTCGGCAAACATCCGCAACTGCAAAAGATGGTTGAGAACATGTCCGACTCGGACATCGAAAAGCTGAACCGCGGCGGCCACGACCCCGAGAAAGTCTACGCCGCCTACCAGGCCGCCATGGAACACGAGGGCGCGCCGACGGTTATCCTCGCGAAGACCATCAAGGGCTACGGCCTGGGTGAAGCCGGCGAGGGTCGCAACGTAACTCACCAACAAAAGAAGTTAAATGAGGACGAGTTGCGCGCCTTTCGCCAGCGGTTCGCCATTCCCATCGAAGACGAGCACGTGGGTGAGGCCCCGCTGTACCGCCCCGACGACGATTCCCGGGAAATGAAGTATCTGCGCGAACAGCGCGAAAAACTGGGCGGCCCCGTTCCCTACCGCGCCGACCGCGCCGAGGCCCATCCGGAACCGGACCCGGAAATCTTTTCGGAATTCACCGACGGCAGCGACGGCCGCGAGGCCTCCACGACCATGGTGGTCGTAAGATTACTCGGCAAACTGTTACGCGATAAAAGCTTCGGGAAGTACGTCGTGCCGATCATCCCGGACGAGGCCCGTACTTTCGGCATGGAGTCGCTCTTTCGCCAGGTGGGCATCTACTCCCACGTCGGCCAGCGCTACGAACCGGTGGATCGGGACACCCTGCTCTACTACCGCGAGGCCCAGGACGGACAGATCCTCGAAGAAGGCATTACCGAGGCCGGTTCCATTTCTTCATTTATAGCGGCAGGCACGGCCTACGCCTCCCACGGCGTGAACATGATTCCGTTCTTTCTCTTTTATTCGATGTTCGGCTTTCAGCGCATCGGCGATCTCATCTGGGCGGCGGGCGACATGGGCTGCCGCGGCTTTCTCATCGGCGGCACGGCCGGACGCACGACCCTGGCCGGCGAAGGGCTGCAACACCAGGACGGTCACTCACACATCCTGGCGTCGCCCTATCCCCACGTCATCACCTACGATCCGGCCTTCGCCTACGAAATCGCCGTGATTATTCAGTCGGGCATGAAGCACATGTTCACCGAACAAAAGAACGTCATCTACTACTTAACGGTGGGCAACGAAAACTACGAGATGCCGCCGGTACCGGAGCCGGGCCTGGAAAAACTGCGTGAGCCGATCCTCAAAGGCATGTATCTCTTCCGCAAGAGCGAGAAGGGTGATGCGAGTGCGCGCGTGCAATTGCTGGGCTCGGGCTCGTTGATGCAGGAAACCCTGGAAGGCGCAAAGATGCTCGAAGAAAAATACGGCATCGCCGCGGACGTCTGGAGCGTAACTTCGTATAATCGTCTGTTTGCGGACGCCCTGGAGACGGAGCGCACGAATCATTTGAACGGTACAGACGAAAAGGCCTACGTCGAAACGTGCATCGGCGAGGCCGGGGACGCGGTCGTCGCGGTCTCGGATTACGTGAAGCTACAGGGTTACTCCCTCGCGCGCTGGTTGAAGGCTCCTTTGACGGCCCTCGGCACCGACGGCTTCGGCCGCAGCGAAAGTCGCGAAAGCCTGCGGGACTGGTTCGAGGTGGACCGCCGCTACGTTGTTTCCGCCGTGCTGTTCACCCTGGCCCGGGCGGGCAAGTTCGATCAAAGCAAAGCGAAGGCCGCAGTCCAGGAACTCGGCATCGACGCGAGCAAGAGCAGTCCGATGACGACGCATTGGAGCTGAAGAAATCTTCCGGATAATAAGTACATGGCAGAAGAAGTTAAGGTTCCAGAATTAGGCGAAAACATCGATAAGGCCGAGGTGGCCCAGGTCCTGGTGGCGAAGGGCGACTCCGTCACCGCGGAACAGCCGCTCATCGAAGTCGAAAGCGACAAGGCCTCCGTGGAAATCCCGGCCCCCTTCGCCGGCACCGTAGCCGACATTCGCGTGAAAACCGGGCAGACGATCAAGATCGGCCAGGTCATCCTCACCCTCGATAAAGAAGGCGAAGGCCGGGCGGCGAAATCCGAGGACTCCGACGACAGCGACAGCGCCGCGGAACAAGAGCCCGCCCAGGCCGGCAAAAAAGAATCGAAGTCCGAAGCGCCGCAGCCCGAGAAGTCCCCGGAAGAACGCGCAAAGGAAGCCGCACAGAAGTACGACGTCTCCGATCGCGTCGGCAAGGTATCGAAGCCGGACCTGGGCGATCCCGCCCCGGCGGCGCCGTCGGTGCGGCGTTTCGCCCGGGAACTGGGTGTGGACGTACAACGCCTGAAAGACCAGGGCAGCGGCCCCGGCGGTAGAATTACTTTTGATGATATTAAGGGATTCGTAAAAAACGTCGTGCAGCGCCGGGACGGCGGCGGAGGCGTAAGCGGGCCCGCACCGGCCGCGATGGAACTGCCGGACTTCGAACAGTACGGCAACGTGCGCCGCGAGCACATGAGCGGCATTCGTCGTAAGATCGGCGAGAAGATGTCCATGTCCTGGACGACGATTCCCCACGTCACGCAGTTCGACGAGGCGGACATCACGGCCCTGGAAGAGTTTCGCAAAGCAAAGGCCAAAATCGCCGAAAAGCGCGGCGCCAAACTTACGGTCACCGCCATCTTACTGAAAGTCCTCGCCGAGGCTCTGAAACGCTTCCCGCAATTCAACGCCAGCCTGGATCTACGCAACGACGAGATCATTTACAAAGAGTACATTCACATCGGCGTCGCCGTGGATACGGACCGCGGCCTGCTCGTGCCCGTCCTCCGGGACGTGGATACGAAGAGCGTCATCGACCTGGCGCTGGAGTTGAACGACGTCGCCGGGCGGGCCCGGGATCGCAAGACGAAGCCCGACGAACTCCAGGGCGGCAACATCTCGCTCACGAACCTGGGCGGCCTCGGTACGACGCACTTCACGCCCATCATCAACTGGCCCGACGTCGCCGTGCTCGGGGTGGGCCGCGCTAAGATTCAGCCGGTGTATTCTAAGGAAAGCGGCGAATTCGAGCCGCGGCAGATCATGCCGCTGTCGATTTCGTACGACCACCGCATCATAGACGGCGCCGACGCGGCCAGGTTCTTGAGGTGGATCTGCGAGGTGCTGGAACAGCCGCTGACGATGTTATTATAAGAAGTAACTCCGAGGACCGAGGGAACGAGGTGTTTTGGGAGGGTCTTCGCAGGACAAACGTCGTCGGGCTATGAGCTGCAATTTATTCAATATAGACAAGACGGACATAGCTCAACAATCCTCATTTTACAATCCCTCTCCCATCTTATTCTCGGCCCCTCGGTCCTCGGTGTGGAAAAAGGTTTTAGATAGCACTTATGAGTAACAAAACACAGGTAGTAGTCATCGGCGGCGGGCCGGGAGGTTATGCCGCGGCCTTTCTTGCGGCGGATCTCGGCCTCGACGTCACCCTTGTCGAAAAACGCGAGAATCCCGGCGGGGTGTGTCTCTATGAAGGCTGCATCCCGTCGAAGGCATACCTTCACATCGCGAAGGTCATCGGCGAGGCGAAACACGTGGCCGACTTCGGCATTTCCTTCGGCGAACCGAAGATCGACGTCGATAAACTGCGCGCGTTCAAAGAGGACGTCGTAAAAAAACTTACCGGCGGCACCGGCCAGCTCGGCAAACGCCGCGGCGTCAAACATCTGCGCGGCACGGCGAAGTTTCAGAACGCGCACACGCTGAGCATCAGCACCCACGAGGGCGACGAAGAGAGCCTGGAGTTCGAGCATGCCGTCATCGCCACGGGTTCGTTGCCCACGCGCATTCCCGGCATGCCGGACGACGAGCGCATCATGGACAGCACCGGCGCCCTCGCCTTAAAAGACGTTCCGAAGAAGTTACTGGTCGTCGGCGGCGGCTACATCGGTCTGGAAATGACCACGGTGTATGCAAGCCTGGGCTCCGAGGTTACCGTCGTGGAGATGGCGGACTCCCTCATGGCCGGCACCGACGCCGACCTCGTGAAACCCCTGGCGTCGCGCCTGGAAGAGATCACCGAAGAAATCCTGCTCAACACGAAAGTCTCATCGGCAAAGATCGACGGCAACGGCGTGCGCGTTAACTTAGATGGACCGAACATTAAGAATCCCGAGCGTGTCTTCGATCGCGTGCTGGTCAGCGCCGGGCGCAAACCCGTCACCGACGGCCTGGGCCTCGAAAACACGGCGGTGCGCGTGGGCGAACACGGTTTCATTCACACGGACGAACAGATGCGCACCACCGAGCGGCACATCTTCGCCATCGGCGACGTGGCGGGCCAGCCCATGCTCGCGCACAAAGCGTCGCATGAAGGTCGCACCGCCGTCGAGGTGATCGCCGGTCATAAGGCCGCGTTCGAACCGTACGCCATCCCGGCGGTGGTGTTTACCGATCCGGAGATCGCCTACTGCGGTCTCACTGAAAATCGTGCGAAAGAGATCGGCAAAGAAGTGCAGGTCGCGAAGTTTCCCTGGGCCGCCTCCGGGCGTGCGCTGACCCTGGGCCGCAGCGACGGCATGACGAAACTCATCATCGATCCGGAGACGGAGCGTGTGCTCGGCGCGGGCATTGTCGGCCCCGGCGCGGGCGAGTTGATTGCGGAGTGCGTGCTCGCCGTGGAGATGGGTGCGCTCGCGAAGGACATCGCGCTATCGATTCACCCGCACCCGACGTTAAGCGAAACGGTCATGGAATCGGCGGAGGTGTTCTTCGGTTTGTCGACGCATGTGTATAAGCCGAAGCGGGGGTGAGATTTCACCCAGGGCCTACAACGAAGCCGAACAGCCGCTATTTTCGAAGACCCCGAAATTTGATTGATTGTCTGAAGCGGATTGTCTGAATGCCTCCCCCGGGCAATCCGCATGAAAGGCTTAGCTTCCCATCGCAAACTTCTTGTTCTAATCACCTTGCTGGTCGCGTGCTCGCACAGACCTTCCCCGGAGAAGGGATCCGCAGCAGCCATGGCACGCTTGCACCTGGCCAGCCTGGAATACCGGAACGTAAGTCACATCGAACGAGCCGCTCAGGATCTGCCCCCCGCTGAACTGGATCTTCCGCGGAACCATTGGCCCCTGCTGCTTTTATACAGATCCGCTATCACATGCGGGAACTCCGGGACTCCTGGAAAGACGTCGAGCATATTATAGAACCGGAAGACTCGTTGGAGTATCGATTCTGGGAACGGGCCGAGAGATGGCGCGAAGCGAAAGTTCGTATCAACGGCCAGGGCATCCAGGCTGTTGATACGATTCAGACTAGCGATCTGGTCTTAAGTAGCCTATATCTCGCAAGCAGAACGAAAGAATCGTTAAGTGAACTTTCCCTGTTAGTATACCGGCAAGTCCAGGATTCAGCGGCCTTCCTCCGCTTCCAGAAAAATCCGGATCCGGCCGGGGTCCCTGGCCACATCCGCCACTTCCATCAGGAACTATCCCACCTCATCTACAAACAGGAATACCACCTTCGCGATCACCTGCATCTACGAGCACAACTCCTGTTCAGCCGGGCGCGTCTCGGTCTTATCGCTCACGATCTCAAATTTACACGCGGCTCGATTCGTACAATACGCGATGCCCGTCATTGCAACGATCGCCTGGATAACGATTTCGGCCGGGATTGTTGCCTGGCATTGGAGGCGGAGTTGTGGCATCACCTCGGAAAGATTGTGTATGACACATTCGGACATCATCGGCGACAGGACCGGTACCCCTACCGGAGCTATACACGTCGCGCCGCCGATCGCCTCGAAGAAACGCTTGCGAACTATTGTACGCACTTGCGCCGCCGCCGAAAGCGTCTCCTGCGCGCCGTTGAATTCGATCTTCGCGCCAGCCACTATTTTCAGTGGGAACTACATGAGATCATTGTCGCTTCGGATTCTAACACGAAAGACGATCTTCAAAAACTCTGGGATGCGCTGAAATATCAATCCGAGGTGTACTACTCAAAGAGGCATCGTAAGTACTTCTGTCAGCGACTATGGTACTCGATTCGCTGTGTCAACGAACGGAAAAATCGAACATTGGCGAAACAAGTCGAGAGGTTTTTTGAAGCAATCAAACCCGAGACTGCTTTTTCAGACCATACACTTCGGCAGCGCTTTCGGACCCTTCGAAGTGCATTCCGGTACTTCTTGCAGAACGGAGAGCACAAATACATACAACGTCATCAAGACTCACCCTATCCACCCCGGCTGAGCCCGGCCTGGCGCCTGCCCGGGAACGCCGAGATTCGCGCCACGCTCCGCGAACGCATGGCGGACAATTTCCGTGCCGTTCACAATAATATGAGCGAAATTCAAAACAGTTCACTGACTGCGGATCGATACAAACAAGAACTGAGCTAATCCACGCTCGGAGAATGGATCGTAGAAAACGTAACCTACGATAGTGCGTCCAACTGCTTTCGGTGCTCTTGCCGCATCCTCCACTACTATTACTACGGCCAGTTCACACCTTACGAAACAGCCAGCATCATCGACAAAGATAAGGGCAAAGACATGACTCGTACGCTCGACACACAAGCCTGGGAAGCCGGCTCCGGAGAGGTCCGCGCAATCCTCGATAACTACTGCACTATACTGCGCGATGGGTAGCTCTCTAACCCTCGCTCAATTGGTATATCGCGCCTATAATCCCGGCGCTTCCGGCCTCGGCAAGCAACCGCTTACGCCTCGGTGGTTCGTATCTTCACCCGCCGAAATTCTGCACCCAGTAATGCCCGTAGCGACTCTCGCCGTGCGCAAAGTACCCCACACCGAGATACTTCGCGTTCTCCCGCAAGATGTTCGCCTTATGCCCGGGACTGTTCATCCACTGTTGCATCACGCCTTCCGCCGTCGACGAACCCGCGGCGATGTTTTCACTGAAACCATTCGGCGCAAACTTACGAATGCGATCAAACGTACCGCAAGATGTACTTAACGAATCGCCGCTGCGATCCTGAGAATCGTGGCTGAAGTAGTCATCGGTTGCCATGTCCGCGGCATGAAAGCGTGCCGCGAGTTCAAGGCGCGGATCGCGCTCCACCGGATTCAATCCCAGGCGTTCGCGTTCGGCGTTTACCAGACGCAACACGTCCGCTTCCTTTTCGGCGCCGTCCGGCGCGGCAATGAACTCCGTACCTGTCGGACAACCGCGATACGGCGGTTCCGTGGGTTGCACGCGTCGTTCGACGACCGGGTTCTGATCCTTAAACTCCGGCGGCAGAGCACGCAGCTTCCCCCCGGTCGGAGATTCGAGGCTGACGGCTTCGCCGATGTGCACGGCTGTGCCGGCATCCCCGGGAGCCTGGCCGCAGGCGATCATGCAGGCCGACACAAGAAAAATCATCGCATATCTGTTCATAGCTTACTCCGCTCGTTCCAGAGGCACGTTGCGCTCGTAGTCCCAGTTGTCCGGCAGCGCGTCGGGGGAGTACTCCCCGTCCGTAAAGTAACCGCGCACGAACGTGCCCGTCCACTTGCGGTCGTCCGGCGCCACTAAGGTACCCTCGCCATGCATTAAGTTATCTTTCCAGTAGCCGTCGTACTCGAAGCCGTCGGCGAACTTCATGTTCCCGAGACCGTGTCGTTGCCCGTTCACGAATTCGCCCTGATAAACACCGCCGTTCGCAAAACGATAGATGCCCGGCCCCGAGATCACGCCGTCGCGCCATTCGCCCTCGTAGACGTCGCCGTTGGCAAAGGTACACGTACCGTCGCCGTGCAGTTGGCCGTCCTTCCACTCGCCTTCGCAGGTGGTGCCGGTGAGATAGATCATCGCGCCGCGGCCGTTCGGGGCCTGGTTCGCAAACGCGCCGGCGTAGCGCCCGCCGCCCTTCCAGACGTAAACGCCCTCGCCGTTCTCACAATCGCCTTCGAGGCAGCCGACGGTTTTCTGCGAAGCAGTGCAGGCCCAGGCAAGCAGTAAGATGAAAACTCCGGCAAAGATACGGAGGAATGATCCCATAAACGAAGAATTCGCGAAGCGCCCGGGCGTGCAAGCAGAGAACGCCGCGTACATGCGAAACCGCCGGCGCCATGAGTGACACCCGCGGTTCGTTGGAATTCCGGCGGCGAGTTAGCCGGCCTTCTGTAAGTCTACCGGCTGGTTTTTATCATTGGCGAACGTGCACCGGCCTTCACCGTGAAGTTGACCGTTCCGCCACTGCCCCTCGCACACGGAGTTCGAAGCGAAGATCATTTTACCGGAACCGTTGGGAACGCCGGTTTTCAAACTGCCCTCCTGCGATGTGATTCGCGTACCGGAGAGAAGCAACGATGCACGGCAGCGTCAAGGGCGCGCCGGAATGCTTAAGTTCTGCCCGCGGATGATTAGATTCGGATTCGCCACGAGACCGCGGTTCGCTTCATAGATGCGGCGCCAGTGGCGGTCGTCTCCGTAGGCACGGCGGCTGAGGCTGTAAAGCGTGTCCCCGTCCTGCACGGCGTAGCTGCTGCCCGGCTGGATGGACGATTCACTCGCCGGCATGGCGTCGGAAGCAGATTCGCCCGGCGACGTGCCGTCCGCGACGACATCCGACGCTGTCGCTTCGTCCGCCGCCGCTTCATTGTCCGCCGGCGCGTCGTCGCTGGCGGTCGGCTCAGTCGCGCTTTCGCTCGTTTGCGCATCGTCTTCCATGCGATCCGCGTCGTCCCCGTTACCGCAGCCGCGAAAGAGAAAGTAGATCATCACGAGCATTAGAATTACAAAGAGAACCGCGAACAGGATGCGCAGCCAGCGCGGGCCGCCGACGCCTTCGCCGGTATTCGCCGGCGGTGAAGAGACGGACTGCGCCGCCATGCCGGTAGTCGGTGCCGGTCCGGGCGCCTGCTCCGGAGCAGGCGTCGCCGCTGCCGGTGCGGCCGCGGGAGTGCTGAGCGCGCCGTAGGCCTCGCGCAGAATCTCCTGGGCCCAGCGCGCGTGTTTCATTTTCGCAAAGTTCCGCACCGACTTCACGCCGAGTTCGCGCATGCGCTCTTCGTCGGCCTCGCTCACGCCCTGGAGCACCGAGATGGGCAGGTCCAGCAGCGACTTGATGGGCGTCGCCTCGTACTGTTTGATGAGCTTGTCCTCAAAGCCGTGCATGTCGATTTTCGACTGCGGCACCTTTTCCAGGGCCAGGATCTCCTGGGCCCAGAGGATGTACTTGAGGTCGGCAAGATCGCGGACCGTCCTTACGTAGAACGATTCGTACAGCAACTCCGCGGCGCGATCGCCGACGCCCTTCAGCACCGTGATGGGCGACTCGGGCAGATCGTTGAGCGGGATGTTGCGATGCGCCTTCACGACGCGTTGATTCAGGAATGTTTCTCGTTTTGTGGCCATAGGTTCTGTTCAGTAAATGTTTATCCGCTGCTACTGCGGGCGGCGAGGTCTTCGATGAGATCGTGGATTTCATACCGGACCGGCCGGCATCCCCTGCTCCAGGCCGCCCGCCCATCATCCTGTGGCATTCCCAACCCACCGCAACCCTTTTTCCCTGCCTCCACCTGATTCCATGCGCTCTTTTTCTAAGCTGTCGCCGAAAAACTGGACAGCATCACACGATCGTCATCCTCCTGGCCGTGCTCGCAATTCTTCGCTATACTTAAAAGATAAGGACTCCCTCATGCCATCATCACAACCACTCAACGTCGCACAAAAATTGATCCACTCCCATCTCGTCGACGGCGAAATGCAACCGGGCCGTGAGATCGGTATTCGCATCGATCAAACGCTGACGCAGGACGCCACCGGCACACTCGTAATGCTCGAACTGGAGGCCATGGGCGTGGATCGCGTGCAAACCGAGCTGTCCGTCCAGTATGTCGATCACAATCTCCTGCAGACCGACTACAAGAACGCCGACGACCACGTCTTTCTAAAGTCCGCGTGCGAAAAATTCGGTGTGTGGTACTCACGACCCGGCAACGGCGTGAGCCATCCCGTGCATCAGGAACGTTTCGGCAAACCCGGCAAGACCCTCGTGGGTTCGGACTCGCACACGCCGGCGGCGGGAGCGCTGGGCATGCTCGCCCTCGGCGCCGGCGGGCTCGACGTCGCCTTCGCCATGGCCGGCAAACCGCTCTACTTCAAGATGCCCGAGATCCTCGGCGTAAAACTCACCGGTAAGCTGCCCGATTGGGTCAGCGCCAAAGACGTCATCCTGGAAATGTTGCGTCGTTACGACGTAAAGGGCTGCGTCGGTAAGATCGTCGAATACTACGGGCCGGGCCTCGCGTCGTTGAGCGCCATGGACCGCCACGTCATTGCGAACATGGGCACGGAGCTCGGCGCGACGACGACGGTCTTTCCCGCGGACGACGAAGTGCGTCGATTCTTAAAGTCCCAGGAGCGCGAGGATGATTATACCGAACTGCTCGCCGACGAGGGCGCACAGTACGACGCGAACGACGAGATCGATCTATCGCAACTGGTACCGCTCATCGCGAAGCCCGGCAGTCCCGGGGACGTCGTTAAGGTACGCGAAGTAGAAGGTAAGGACGTCCACCAGGTGGTCGTCGGTTCGTCGGCGAACCCCGGTCTGCGCGACTTCTGGACCCTGGCGAAGATCATGAAGGACGAGGCCGCCGATCCCCGGGTATCCTTCGACGTGAATCCGACGTCGCGCCAGGTCATCGAGAATCTTACAAATGACGGCGCCTTCCAGGAATTGATCCACTCCGGCGCCCGCTTTCACCAGGCCGGTTGTCTGGGCTGCATCGGCATGGGTCAGGCGCCCGCGTCGAATAAGATCAGCCTGCGCACCATGCCGCGCAACTTTCCCGGCCGCTCCGGCACGCTGGACGACCAGGTCTATCTCTGCTCGCCGGAAACCGCGGCCGCCGCGGCCCTCACCGGCAAAATCACCGACCCGCGCGACATCGAAGCACGCTTCGGCAAAACATATCCGCGCTACGAGTACCCGAACAAAGAAATCATCAATCGCAAGCACCTGATCGCGCCGCCGGAAAGCGGAGACACGAAACTCGTGAAGGGACCGAACGTAAAGTCCCTCCCGGACTTCACAGACCTGCAGGACGAGTACGAATTTCCGGTGCTCCTCAAAATGAAAGACAACATCTCCACCGACGAAATTCTGCGCGCCGGGGCCGAGGTGCTGCCGCTCCGTTCGAACATCCCCGAGATCAGCAAGTGGTCGTTCTACATCGTCGACCGCGACTTCTACGATCGTGCGCGCGCGACGCAGGACGAACACGGCGGCCACTTCGTCGTCGCCGGCGAAAACTACGCCCAGGGATCGTCCCGCGAACACGCCGCCATCGCCCCGCGTTATCTCGGCCAGGTCGCCGTGATTGCGAAGAGCTACGCCCGCATCGGCTGGCAGAACCTGGTGAACTTCGGCATCGTACCGCTGGAGTTCGTGAACGACGGCGACTACGATCGCATCGAACAAAACGACATCCTGCGCCTGGAAGAGCTGCGCGCGAGCATCCGGGACGGCAAACCGGTGCGCGTTCGTAACATCACGAAAGATGAAGTTTACGAAACAAAGACGGACCTCAGCGAACGCCAGCGCGAGGTCGTCCTGGCGGGGGGCGTCATCAATCTCTACCGCAAAGAAACCGCCGCGGCTTGAGTTCGGGAGACGGGATTGACTCCGAGGACCGAGGTACCGAGAGAAGAATGTGGAGGCGGGTTTGACTTGCGTGCGAGCAGGCTATGAAAGCTGTCTTAAGCATTGAGAAAATTAAAATTCATTAGCTTTGCCTGTCCGCATTCACACCAGGCAGGCTCTCCCAAAAACCCTCGGCCCCTCGGCCCTCGGAGTCCGCAACTGCTAACTCACATTCACAACAAGTTTACCGAAACGCTCGCCCTCGCCCTGCTCCCGGATTGCCCGCGGTCCCTCCGCAAATGCAAACGAGCCGTGAATCACCGGCCTCAGCTCCGCCGCCTCGAAGGCCCGGCACATGGCGATGAGTCCGGCGCGGTGCCCCAGGAAGATGCCCTGCAATCGAATGTTCCGCATGATCGCCGGCAGTAAGATCGACGCATCGAACTGACCGCGGCCCATGGCGCCGATCAGCGCGATGGTTCCCCCCGGGCGCACGCACTTCAACGAACGCTCGAGCGTTCCGGGCCCGCCGATTTCCAGGATCAGATCCGCGCCGCCGCCGTTTGTGCGTTCGCGCACGGCAAGTTCCCAGTCCGGTTGTTTGCGATAGTTGATGCAGTCGTCCGCGGCGACGCCGAACTCCGCGACGCAGCGCGCGAGTTTTTCATCGTCGCCGGACGTAACGAGAGCGCGGGCACCGAGCAAACGCGCGAGTTGCATGGCAAAGATCGAAACCGCCGACGTCCCCTGGATCACCACGGTAGAACCGGCACGCAAAGTCCCGGCCACGTCGCCGCCGGTGCCGCGCATATCGCCGTTCTGCGCTCCGTAAGTAACGAACGCGCTCCAGGCGGGCAGCCCCGCTCCCTGGAGCGCCGCGGCTTCGGCAAAAGATAAATGATCCGGCGCGCGAACCAACGCCGTCTCCGGCACGACGAGCAATTCCGCCAGCGTACCGGGGAGCGGGCCGCCCAGCGTAAACTTCAACGTGTCCCGATCCGGCGGTCCGCTCATCCAGCGCGTGGCGGTGAGCGGGATGACTCGATCTCCCGCTTTGAACGCCGGACGCGCGCCGGCGAACGGACCGTACTCGACGACCGTACCGGCGCCGTCCGAACCCGGAATGAGCGGGATGGGATAGCGCGGATTGTATTTGCCCTGCACGGCGAGAAAATCCCGAAAATTCAGCGCCGCCGCTTCGATTCGAATCAGCACTTCTCCGGGACCGGGCCGCGGATCGGGAACTTCCTTCACGCGAACGTTGTCGAGGCCCCAGGCCTCTTCGAGAAGAATTGCTTTCATAAAATCCGAAGATGCAGCGCCGTGTGTATCATGCAAGTCATCGGCGCCGCGTTCGGCGCAACCCGCGCATCCCTGGGCGCTGTTCTCCGATCCCTCACCGAAGAACGGCGCGGCGAGTTGCCGGCGTTGAACGGCTTTCGCACGTATGCGATTCTACTTGTCCCGATGTATCACACCTGGGCCGGCCTGTACCAGCAGGGCCTCGCGCCGGTGCGCCCGGAATGGTACCCGGGGCTCATGATCAACCTGCAGTCGGTGCTGGATCTCTTTTTCATTCTCTCGGGCTTCCTGATCTCCGGCGCCCTGCTGAACGAGTACGAACGACGGCGCGCCGAAACCGGCACCGGCCGCATCGATCTCCGGCGTTTCTTCCGGCGCCGGCACCTGCGCATCTGGCCGGCCTACTACTTCTTTCTCGCGACGTTTCTGCCCGTGGCCGTCGGCTTCGCGGTCGCTAACAATAATCCACAAGAACTTAACGAACTACACGCTCTCATCTACGAACAGAGCGGCGCCCTGTTGCACGAGGCGCTCTACATCATGAACTACAGCCGCGGCGGCAACCTGCTGCATACCTGGTCGCTGGCCATCGAACAGCACTTTTATTTGATCTTCCCCTTTGCCGCGCACTATGTGCTCTTTCGTCTGAGCACCGGCCGGCGCATCGCCGTTCTGCTGTTGCTCTATGCGTTGCCGTTTTTCTTTCGCTGGTGGACCTACGCGCACTACGTCCACACCATGACCGACCACGATCTGTACATCTATCGCGTCTCGCACTGCCGCGCCGACTCGCTGATCGCCGGCATACTCTTAATGGAAGTCTACCGGTTGCGCCCCCGGCTCACGTCGGCACTGGCGCGCCTCGGCCTCGGCGTCATCGGCGCTGCGATGTTTGCGTACAGTTATACGCTGCGCTTCGAAGACGGCCTCGTCTTCAACGCCGGTCGCTACAATTTTTTCGCAATCAGCCAGTGTCTGTTGATATACGTCGCGCTGCAACCCGGCTCGGTCCTCGGTCGGCTGCCGGCCCTGCCGATCTTCCGCCCCATCGCACGCATCAGCTATAGCACGTACCTCTGGCACCTGATGGCCGTGGGCTGGGGCATCAAAGAAGCAGCGAAGATCGTTACCCCGGTACCGGGAAACGATCCCGCGTTCGTAGTCACCGCGGCGCTGATTGCCACGGCCGCTTCGTTCGTGCTCGGCCTGCTTGCGTACGCGTTGACGGAGTTTCCCTGGTTCCAACTGCGCGACTCCGCACCCCGCGCAAAAGACAGCGCCGACGGCTGGCCGGCCGGACGGTCGCTGCCCGCCGACCCCGCCCGCCGATTCGCCGCGTTCGTCTTCGATCTGTATCTGCTGTTTCCGGTGCTGCTGCTGTACCGGTTTCACCGCGCACTGCCCGACTTCGGCCGGGAGGCGTACGTCGTTCCTCTAAGTTTGATTGGATGTGTGTTAGTGCTCGCTGCGGCAATGACGCAGATCGTTTACTGGAAGCGCTACGGTTGCACGTTCGGCACAAGGATCCTGAAGATTTCGTAAGATCTTTTTGCGCGCGGGCGTACCCGGCTTCCCGACGCCTCCGGAGCGCTTACGCCGGCATTCCCTTTCGCCTAAAAACTGATTGCCGGGAGAGGCTCGTACATAATATCAAAGAACGGATGCTCCGGCCGGCGTTGGTTTTGTTCGTACTGCTCGCCGTGCCCGTGTTCTGCTTTCAAAAGTGGCGCTGCGGCCTGGAATCGCCGGGCGCGCGCTCCGGCGACGAACCGCATTACCTGGTCCTCCTGCACAGCATCGTCAAAGACGGCGATCTCGCAACGGCGAACAACTACGCGAGCCACGACTATGCCCGCGGCATACACTTCGCCCATGTACCACCGGCGGCGCTGGACCACCACGCCATGTACGTAAACACCGAGAATCCGCGGGACTTTGTGCGCTGGGAAACGATACACGAGTTTCAGGTGGATCCCGAACGCCCGAACGATCCGGTCGGTTTTCGTTTCGTCCAACGCGAAGAGTACCGCGACTTCGACAAGAGCCGCTATCGCGAGATCGGCTGGCACCCGCCCGGTTATCCCATGCTCATGGCCATCGTGAGTTTTCCGCTGGTACTTGCGGATTCCTACTACGTCGAGGCCTGGATCGTACTCATCCAACTAGTGCTGTACGCCTGGGCCTGGATCTATGCCGTACAGGAAATCCGCACCGTCGTAACCGGCACGGAGTCGATGTTAAGCACGGCGGCGTTTTTCTGGACGATCCTGCTGGCCGTGGCCCTGCCGGCCTATCACTACAACGCCGGTTTTTATACCGAGGGCCTCGCCTCGTCCCTGTGTCTGCTGGCCACCGCGGCCTGCCTCGGCCGGCGTCCCCTCGAACTCTCGCTCTACCTGGGCCTTTTGTTTTTCGTAAAGGAAAGCTACGCCCCTTTCGCTCTGTTCTTCACGGCGGCCTACGCCTTTGAAACCTATCGCCATCTCGGAGACCTGCGCACGGCGATCTATGACGCCGTCGCCCTGGCCGTTTTTCCGGTGCTGGCCTTTCTCATTTTCGCCGCACGTTCCTATCTCATCTACGGCTCGCCGCTTCAGACGTATCTCCCCTGGCAATCGAACCCGGATCCCCTCGGCGCCGCGTCCGCATTGTTATTGGGAACGAAGACAGGCCTGCTCGTCTTCACACCCGTGGTGCTGGTCTTCCTGGCCGGCCTCGTGGTGTTGTTCCCCGCGCGGCCCGGCACGGCCCTGGCCCTGGGCGCGGCCTTTGCCTATCAGTTCGTGCTCACGGCGGCGACGGTCCACTGGTCCGGCGGACCATCGTTCGCCACCCGACTCCTGGCCCCGGCCGTGGCCCTCATCGCCCCGGCGTTCTTCGCCTGGCGTGAATCCACGCACGGTTCCCGGCTCTCGGTGGCCATCCTTACCGGGATGTTCGCCCTGGGAACACTCTCCGGGCTCAACGGCTTTTTCGGCGCGACGCATCTGAGCTATGCCTACGATACGGTTCCGTACGTGAACGCGGTATCTCCGCGACAATCGCAATTATATAGAAGAATCAAGATGGAACTGCAACAATGAACACCAGTGTGATCCGCCTCTACTGCGACGGAGCCAGCCGCGGCAATCCCGGGCCGGCCGCGATCGGTGCCGTCCTCTATCCGGAGGACAGCGACGAAGCCCTCCGCGAAATCTCCGAGGCCATCGGCAACGCGACCAACAACGTCGCCGAGTACACCTCACTCATTCGCGGCCTGGAAGCCGCGGCGGACCTGGCCGGCGAGGCGGCGGCCGGGACCACCGTACATATTTGCATGGATTCCGAACTCGTGATCCGCCAGATGCAGGGACGATACAAAGTGAAAAACGCCGGCCTGCGTCCTCTCTACGAACGCGCGAAGGCATTGTGCACCGCGTTCGCGGAATGTCGCCTGGATCATATCCCCCGCGCCCGGAACGCGCACGCCGACGCCCTGGCCAATGCCGCGTTCTGACTTCGGATCATCAGTACTTAAAGTTTACGCATCCTGGTTCGGCGGGGACGGACATGATGCGCAGCAAAAAAAATGATGCGCGGCAACATAAAGGACGCCCAAAAATCAATTCATTCTATAAACATGACGTAGTTTCGTAAAAAAGAAACCCTGTCTCCTTTTTGTGATTGACTCCCCTCTCGTACCATCTCATATCAAGGCCGGATTTTTGATCCTTCCGATAGCTGGAAGAGTCTTGATCCAAAAAAACAAAAACGTTTCTCAATCAACTCAACTTGAGTGAATACAAACGGAGGAAAGCTATACTCATGAGAAGTTTCAAACACCTTCTCCTGTCTGCCGTCTTCATGACTGCGTTTAGCGGTGTTTATGCGCAGGGCAGCTACATCGGCTTCGGTCTTGGCTTGCAGGATGACCTCGGCCAGCTTACCAATACGATCGTCGTTGACGGTCTCAGCTCCGGAGCGAGCTACCCGACCTATGTAGGTCGTTCGGCTCCGTTCGGATGCGGTGCAAACCTGGTAACCAGCGGTCAGGCCAACCCGTGTTTCATTGAGGGAACCGGTGGCACGCAGGATGCCATCATTTCTGAAAACACCCTCATCGGCCTGGAAAAAAACACGGCCGGCCTCGTTCGTAGCGATACGAGCGGCGGCATGATTGGTGGCGTGCTGGCAGTCTTCTACGAAGGCGAAACCGAAGGCGGTTTCTTCTATCGTGCCGGTATCAACTACACCAAAAAAATCCTCGGCGGTGACAGCCAGTCGTACCTGTTCAAAGGTTCTCCCATTGAGATCAAATGGTACGACATCAAGTGGGACTACTACTCCTGGCACGTCCCGCTGTACTTCGGCCTGAAAGCCGGCATCGGTGAAACGGCCTCCGTCTACGGCGGCGCCGGTATCAACTACGCAGCTGGTGGTTGGAACCTCGGCGGCACCAACAACGGGGACTACCTGGGCGCAATCCTGGGCCTGAATGTTGGTCTGCAAACGACCGTCAGCCAGTCCGGTGCCATCGTCCAGCGCCCGGCTTACAACGAATCCGCAAAATTCCGTGTTCAAGGCTACGGATACCAGTTCATGATCGGTATCGAGAACAAACTCGAAAGCGGGAACAAGATCTTCTTCGAAATCGAAACGATCAAAGCCGGTGCTCAGGGTTCAACCCCGACGTCTTCCGACGGTGGCCAGCAGGCCCTCGCCGACATCGCGGTTTACCCCATCAGCTTGAGCGGCACGAACTTCAAGTTCGGCTACAAGCTGGCACTCTAAATCGCACGATCCCTTTCGTGACGAAAACCGCCCGCGGCTTCCAACCCGGGCGGTTTTTTTGTACCCGCCCGCCTCAGTCCATCAGCAAGCGCTCTTCGAGCATGAGATCCAGCGCGAAGTCTCCGGGCAGTTCTTCCATGTCCACGCTCACCCGACGCAGATGTTTGGAACGATACAGGTCCGTAACGCAGACGATCTCGTGGACCGGATGCCGTCGATCGCGATGGTTGTCGCGTTCCACGTAGATGCCGTCCTCGTGCACCCAGCCGGTGGCCAGGTGCGACCCGCCGTTGTGCAACTCGGCGACGATGTAGTACATAAACGCGCCCATGTCGCAAAAGTAGACACGCAGGTTTTCCGGACGGGCCGCGGCCAGCGCCCGGCGTAGATAGTGCATCTCCGGTTCGCCGTAACGATTGTAGCGATCCGTGCGCTCGTCGAAGTCCACAAGCAAGCGGAGGATTTCCTGGAAGTCCTCCTTGCGACTGACCAGTTCCATCCAGGGACCGGAGTCCTCGTCCGCCTCGGTGATCGGCCCATCATCATGAGAGCGAGGTGGGTCCTCCTTCTTGCGGCGACCGGTTTTCTTTCGTAACGGAGCGGTTTTCGGGCGCTCGAATTTCAGTTTCTGCATGACGTCCTCCCGTCGTAAGCGCTGCGTCTCGTAGCAGCGGAACGGCGGAGGAAGATGGGGCAGGATGGATCAAACGTTGCACGTTTTTCGGGGTGCCGGCCGAAAAACGTAACCGCGGATTAGATGGAAGAACGGGAGTTGTTCAGATAGCGCAGGACTTCGTCGTAGATGCCGCCGGGCTCCGCGAGGGCAGCGTGCTGGCGAACCGCCGCAAACCACTCGCGACATGAAGGCAGCACGCGACTCACCGCGTCGAGAAGATCGTTGGTGTTGAGCGGTTCGGCGCGGCCGCTCTGAATGGCCGTGCCCAGCTTCCGTTCGACGGCGGTATCCACCACGGCGGAGAGGTCCGCCCCGGAGAACTCCGCCGTGCGCGCGGCCACCTCCTCCAGGTCGATCAGCAAACGGCCGTCCTCATCGATATCCACCGGCCGGTCGCGCAGCAGGATTTCCAGGATGTTGCGCCTGGCCGCCAGGTCCGGCGGCGGTACAAACAGAAAACGATCGAAACGTCCCGGGCGGCGCAGCGCCGGGTCCAGGTGCCAGGGCGCGCTCGTGGCGCCGAGAATGAGAATGCCTTCGTTGTCCGAGTCCACCCCGTCCAGTTCGGTAAGGAACTGCGATACCACCGGCCGCAAACCGGAACGGCGCAGACCGCTACGGCTGGCGCCCAGGGCTTCGACTTCGTCAAAAAAGAGGACACAGGGACGATGGATGCGGGCCTGCTCGAAGAGATCGTGCAGATTGCGTTCGCTCTGCCCCATCCACATATCGAGGACATCGCCCGGCCCCACGCTGATAAATCCGCCGCGCACTTCCCCGGCCGTCGCGCGCGCGAGCAGCGTTTTGCCGCAGCCGGGCGGCCCGAAGAGCAACAAGCCGCCACCGGCCTTTTTGCCGTAGGCCTCGTACAGATCCGCATGCAGCGCGGGATATACGATCTTCAGACGGATGGCTTCTTTGAGATCGTCCATGCCGCCGACGTCCTGGAAATCCACGCTGGATCGCGCGATATCGGCTTCGTCCAGGTCCTGGTTTTCCTCGGCCGGAAAGAGACGCGTTACCGGCGGACTTTCCGCGGCAAAGAACGACGCCATATCTCCGGCTTGCTCCGAAAAAACGTCCGAGGCAAGATCCTCCGGCGATACAAAGGGACTCTCCGCCAGCTCCGTTTCCACCAGCGAAGGATAACGACGCAGGGCGCGACGAAAGGCCAGTCGCGCCGCTTCGAATTGATTCGTGACGATTAACAGACGAATGTGCAGAATCTCCACACGCTGCGACGCCTCGCCCGGACGCTCCAGGAGATCCTCCACGAGCACGAGGGATTCCGGATAGCGCTTTTGTACGTAAAAGCACTGAGCCAGGCCGAGCTTCAGGCGTTCGTGATGTGAGTCCAGGTCGAGTCCCGCGCGGTACTCGCGCTCCGCTTCTTCCACCCGATGATGTGTAAGCAGAGTTTCCGCAAGATGGAGACGTAATTCCGGATTCTTCGGAGAACGTCGTACGGCATCAAGCAGAACAACGATGGAGTCCGGTTCGGGATAACGTGCAGAAGAGTCCATGCAGGATAGAAACGATGCGCGGATGGTGTTGCAGTGTCAAGCGGGTTGAAGGTTTTCCAAAAAGAAATCACCTTACAACATGTTTGCGGCTTTACCGGAGCGAAAACTTTTCTTTATGTGAAGAACGCATTGTTTATGTCGCGCGAAACAAAGACAATCCTCGTACGCAACTCGTTCGTTGTGGACAAGCACGAAGACGGCAACCGCATCGATGCAGTTCTCACGGGGCGTTTTCCGCAGTTTACGCGCTCGCAGTGGCAGGAACGCATTCGCGCCGGCGACGTAAGTGTGGCGGAACGTCGCATTCGGCCGTCGCGCCGCCTCGCCGTGGGCGAAATCGTGCAATACGAATTCCGGCGGCGGCCGGAGCCCAATGTAAACCGCAACTTCGCAGTCATCTATGAAGACGAGAGTCTACTGGTAGTGGATAAGCCGGGTGATCTTCCGGTGCATCCCTCGGGAGTGTATCACGAAAACACGCTCTATGTTCTACTCAAAGAACGTTACGGCCCGGACTTCGTTGTGCACCTGGTGCATCGCCTGGATCGTGAAACCAGCGGCCTGTTGCTGCTCGCCAAACACGCCCGGGCCGCTCGCGAACTCCAGGCGGCTTTCATCGAACGACGCGTGGAAAAAATCTATCTCAGCATCGTCGAAGATTCGCGGTCGAGTTTTCCGGGGTATCTGGACGCGAACGGATGGATCTTTGCAGGCCGCGCCGGTGCGGTGCGCAAAAAACGCAGCTTCGCGTACGAACGCCCCGCGTCACCGGACACCGAATTCGTGCAGGCCGCGCGTACGGAATTTCATCTGGAGCGTCGTTCCGGCGGATTGTCTTTGATACGAGCGACTCTGCACAGTGGACGCATGCATCAAATCCGCGCGACGTTATGTTCCCTCGGCTATCCAGTGGTCGGCGATCGAATCTACGGCGTCGATGAATCGCTCTACTTAAAGATGATCGACGACCTGGAGGACGAAGCGGATCGCCGACGGCTGCGTCTGTCGCGCACGGCCCTGCACGCACACGAGTTGCGACTCAAACATCCGGACAACGGACGGGACCTGGCGTTTGCCTCGGACCTGCCGGCGGAAATGGCCGCCCTGATGCAAACCTAAAACGCTCAGGAATCGCGCACGAATACGCAGAACAGCGCCCCGCTGCGTTCTTGAAACTTCGAACGGCCGGCATCCGCATAGGTCTCCCGCAAACGCCATCCACCGGCGGCGGCCAGGTCGGCCAGTTCCTCCCGGTGAAAGACACGCATGACGTGCTCTTCCCGAAACCGCGCGCCGCCCGGGCTTAGCTTATACTCATGTGATATTACCGTGAACGCGGCACTGCCGTCCCGGCGCATGCCGTACATGCGCCGCTCCCGCTCCAGGCGGCGGCCGTCGGCAAGCTGCACGGCAACCCTGCGCGCCGGAGTCTCCGGCGCCGAAGATCCCAGGCGCTCGTACGGACCGCGATGCCAGACCTCGCAGGCGAAGATCCCTCCGGGAACGATGACTTCCGCAAGAGAGACAAAGGCCGCGCAAATGGCCGGGTCGTCGTGCAGGTAACCCAGGGTTCCGAAGAGACTGAAGCCGGCATGGTACGCCGCCGCATGAGTGGAAGTGTTCAGGGTGCGGATGTCGGCAACGTGAAAGGTACGTTCCGGAAAACTACGTCGCGCGAGCGCAATCATTTCCGGCGAGAGGTCCGCACCCTCGCAGTCGAAGCCGGCCCGGCCCAACGCGCCCACGTGCTCGCCGCCGGCACAGCCTGCATCCAGGATTTGGTACTGATGACGTTCGACGGAACGGCGACGACTCCGCTGCTGGACCGCACGCTCCTCGTCAAACAACGCGGCCAGGCCGGCCGCGTCCCTGCGCAAAGATGCGGTGCGATTTTCCAGCGCGAAGTAGTGGGTCGCCAGTTCGTGAAAGAGGCGCACGCTCCGGCGTACTGTGATTACTCGTCGTCGTCGAGAAGAATCTCTATGCCGCGGTGCGTCAGCTCTCGATGTCGGCGTACGGTGGCAATGATGCCTTCGCGTGTCCGCCATTCCGAGAAGTGTTCTCCGGCATGAACGTAACTCTGATGGAAGGTCCAGTCGTGATAGCCCGCGCGGACCAGACGCAGGGCGTCTCTGAGAACGGCGATGTGTTCGACGGCGCGCGACAACGCTTCGTAAGTACTCACGTCCCGCTCCAGGGGACGCACCGGTTGCTCCCGCAGCAGTTCGTACAGAAAGACTTCGAAGCTCAGCGCGTGAGTGCGCCGGTCGAAGCCGGTCTTCGTACGAATGCGGGCGATGTGGGTCTTTACGGTGCTGGGGGCGATGCCCAGCTCTTGCGCGATTTCCGGCTGGCGGAGACCGGCGACGAGCATACGGGCTACGCGCATTTCCTGTTTGGCGAGAGGCGGCATACGAAAAGCATCTCATTTCACACGCGGATGAGATACAATCATATCCATCAAAAAATATTAAATTACCCCTGGGCAGAAATGCGTATGCATTCTTAAGATTACATTGTCCTGAGTTAACGCAAATTTCGGCAATCCTGGTGAACCCTTCGCCGGATAAAAGAGGGGTCGCAAATGAAAATGTCCCCTTTTACGGCGAATTACTACTGCGGACCACCGGAAAGTAGGTGTCGTCCGGCGTGCGAATCCGTATTGAGTCTCTATGAGTGATGCGATTGCCATGCTGATCGAAGCCCGCTCCCGGGACCTGGGCGAGGGCTTCCAGGTCCGCCGGGTCCTGCCCTACGCGAAGCGACGGATGGTGGGACCGTTCATATTTCTGGACCACATGGGGCCGGTCGCATTTCCGCCCGGCGACGGAGCCATGGACGTACGACCGCACCCGCACACCTGCCTGGCGACGGTGACATACCTCTTCGACGGAGTCATCACCCATCGCGACAGCCTGGGCGTGGAGCAGAACATCCGGCCGGGCGACGTAAACTGGATGACCGCCGGGCGCGGCATCGTGCACAGCGAACGTACCCCGCCGGAACTCCGCCAGTCGGGACAGACGATCCACGGCATGCAGTCCTGGGTCGCCCTGCCCGTGGAGCACGAAGAGATGGAGCCGGAATTTCATCATCATCCCGGAGAGAGCCTGCCTCGATTCGAGCGCGGCGGTGCGCGGCTCACGCTGATTGCCGGGGAAGCCTTCGGCGAAACGTCACCGGCGAAAACCTACTCGCCCATGTTTTACTTAGAGGCCGTGCTGCCTCCGGGAGCGTCGTTCGAATTCGACGCCGGGGAGTCCGGCGAGGCCCACGAGTGCGCCTGCTACGTTGCCGTCGGCAGCGCAAACATTGCCGGGCAATCCCTGGGAACGGGCGCACTGCCGGTAATGCAAGATGGGGCGAAGTTTACGATCGCTCACGAGGGTGACGGGGAAGCCCGGGTGATGATCCTCGGCGGGAAGAACATCGGCGAACGTAAAATCTTCTGGAACTTCGTCGCATCCACTCCGGAACGCATCGAAGCGGCGAAGCAGGCCTGGCAGGAACAATCCTTTCCGAAGATTCCCGGCGACGATCAGGAGTTCATTCCCCTGCCCGGGTGAACCCCGGGACGATCCGCTTACCGGTCGTCGTCTTCGGCGACGGCGGCCAGATAGACCAGGGACGCCAGACACGCCGCTTCGATACGCAGGGCAACTTCAGCCGTCTGCCCGCTGAGACCCACGCGGGAACAGTACACGGCCGCGCCGACCCACGCCACGTATTCCTCGGTATCTCCCCAGGGTTCGAACTCGACGCGACACGACGCGGAGGACAGCATGGTGATCAGCACCAGGGCCGATGTCATTTTCAGTAAGATCTTTCGCACGTTCATGGTCGTCTATTATGCCGGAGTTCCTACCGGAAGTCGACCCGGATTATAACACGGGAAGCGGGTCGTCGCCGCCATGAGTTCGATCTACACTGCATTCTTCGTGTTGCTGGCGGTGATGTTGCTCGTGAACGCCGTGCTCTCCGTGCGTCTGCGTTCGTCGCTGCCGTTGTTCTACGGTGCCGCGCTCCTGTCCTTCGGTCTCGGCCAGTGGTTCGAAGCCGCGGGCGAGACCGCGCCCTGGATCTCATCTCCGGCAGCGATCTTCGCGGCGATCTTCATCGACCGACTGCTGCTCCTGCGAAAACACGCATCGTTCCTGCGGCCCGCACTCTACGCTACCGCCGGGGCCGTACTGCTCACCGGCATTCTGACCTGGCTCTCCGCCGATGCGATCCTCCTGCGCCTGCTCTATGCGGCCAGTGCCGGTTTCATTGCGAGCCTGGCCGCCGCCTTATATTTTACGGTGCGGCACGGTTTTCGACCGGCCCTCTATTCGGCCATCGGCCTGTCACTGTTTCTTCTGGGCGCGGCCGTCTACGTCATCGGCCGCCTGGGCGGCCTGCCGGATGCGGACTGGATGCGCTTCGCCCTGCTCTCCGGCTTCTTCGCCGAGTTCGCGTTTTTTCTCGTTTCGATTACCTCGGTGGCGTCCCTCGCCGAACGTAATGCGCCGGCTCCGGCCAACCTGGAACACGGCAAACGCTATGAACGCCGGCGGCTGAACAAAGATCGCGCGACGGAGCTGGGCCGCACCATCACACGGTTCATGGAAGACGAACGTTTGTACTGCGATGAGGACTTGAGCCTGGATCGTCTGGCCGATCTCTGCGGCGTTTCCCGGCACGAACTTTCCGAGTATTTGAACTATCACCTGGGCATCAGTTTCAGTCGCTACATTAACGAGTTCCGCGTGCGCGAGGTGGAACGTTTGCTCCGGGAAAGTCCGGAACGCAGCGTTCTCGATGCGGCGTTTTCGGCGGGCTTTAATTCGAAGTCGCGCTTTAACAGTGAGTTCCGTCGCATCACCGGACGCAATCCCCGGGACTTTCGCCGCCACATCATTCAGTCGAAGTGAAGTGATTGACTTTGCATCACGGCAAACGATCTTCACGAATGCGTGCAATCGTTCGTAGTTTGATCTTAACCGCGAGTTTGGCCTGGCTTGCGCTGCCCGCGCCGCGGCTGCATTCCGCCCCGGACAACCTGGCGGCCTGCGATCTGATCCTCGACGCCGGCAGTTCGAATCTGCGGGCCCACGCCTTTACGGTGAGCGCCGACGGACTCCCCGTCGCGATCTTCGCCGAACCGCCGAAGATGAAAGGTTTCCAACTGGCCGACATGCTGCTCGCCGATCATGACGAAAGCCTCGCATCCTTTGAGGCGCTGCGTACGTTTCTCGAATCTGAAGTTATGCCGGAGTTCCGCAAAAAGTGCGCTCCGCATCCGCGCTCCGCGCGCGTTTACGCCACCGCCGGCATGCGCCTGGCCGAACGTAAACTCATGCATGCGGCAAAGACCGACGATGCAGTTGCCGTGCGAAACAAGATCGCACTCTTTCGCACGGGTCTGGACGTCAAACTCACGGAAGTACTCGGGACCGACGTGGACACGCGCACGCTCACCGGTTTCGAGGAAGGGCTCTTCAGTTATTTATCCGTTCTGCAACGACGGCGGCAGAGTGGTTATCCCCGCGAGGCCGCCGTGCGCTTCGGTATCGTCGAACTCGGCGGAGCGTCCGCGCAAATCGCTTATGGTTGCCTGACGCGGCAGTGCCGTCGCAAGGGTCGTCCGGTTCCGGAATACGCAAAGACCATTCGCCTGAATGCGGAAAATGCTACGGACACGATCTACGTCTACGCACGTTCGTTTCTGGGTCTCGGTATCAACGAGGCCTGGGAGAGTTATGCCGCTGCCTGCGAACTCAAGGCCGAAGATCCGCAGTCGGAACAGCGCTACGAACTCTGCGCCCAGGCCGTAGCGGAAAAACTGCCGGCTCCCATGCGATTCCCGGCGGAACTGAATCCGGAGTACACCCCCTTTTACGGTATTTCCACGATCAACTACTACACGAAAGAGGCCCCCGGACCGGAGCACCTGCAAAGCGCGGCCGCTAACATTTGTTCGCTAAAATATACCGCGAAAGACTTTGAGAAGAACCCGTTTCTACCGCGGGTCTGCATGTTGCACCTGTACTTTGCGCGTTTTCTGGAAGAGGGCGGCATTCGCGCGGTGTCCGCCGCGGACGCAAGTGCCTGGGCGAACGGGGCGGCCTGGTGCGGTCGTAGCGATTGTCTGCGAGACGTTCGGGACCTGGCGAAACTGTGCGAGTGGATGCCGGAAGGCGCGTGCGCGCAGCCGGAGTAAACGGCTGCGCGCCAATATTGGAAACGCTTACATGTCGTCGGCAGCGCCACCGCCGCCGCCGCTCTCGAAGTAACCTTTGAGACCGGAAGCGCGGACACTGGCTTCGCCCAGGGCCTTCGCCAGGGCGGCCGCCGTGTTCGGGCCCACGATGCCGTCTACGGACACCCCGGCACCTTTCTGGAACGACTTAATGGCGGCCTCGGTTTTCGGGCCCATCTTGCCGTCCGCGGCACCGGGAGAGTGGCCGCAGATCGTAAGTCCTTCTTGAATGCTCTTAACGTCGTAAGAATTGCTCATGTGATATTAGCCTCCAATCGGCGTTTTTTAGTTGATACCCCAGGCCTTCGACCACTCGGAATGAGCGCCGTTGAACGCGGCCGGATCGGCACCGCCGACTTCCGCGGCGAGTTTCTTGTACTGGTCCTGAGCGGCCTTAAACGCGGCCTTCTCGGCGTCGCTGGCTCCCTGACCGGCTTCTTTTGCGGTACGGGCGGCCGCGCGCAGATCGGCAATGTTGTAAGCGCTCATGATGGAGTTGAGTTCCGCCGCGGCCCCGGCCGGATTGCCGGCGTTGTTTTGCAGAGCCGTTACACCCATCTGCATGACGGTCACCATGTTCTGCGCCGGCGTGCCCGTGAGTTCCTGGGCCGGGGCCGGCGTGCTGCCGCCGTTGGACTGATCGCCGCCTTTGTCCCCACCGCAGGCGACGCCGCTGAGGGCGAAGACGCTGAGGGTGATCAGTACGGCAACGTTTCGAAAATTCAGTTGTTGCATTGAGATTCCTCCGGCGCGCAGTGGAGTTTAGCATGTTAATTTCGGCAACGCGTTTTCGTAAAACTCGTGCGTGGTGAAGCCTAACATTCGGTTAAGATTTGGTTAGGCCGCGGGAGACCTGGTTTATTCCGAAGTGCTCCGCCGATCCATGAGTTCGTACAACCGCCGATCGACGATGAGAATTTCAATGCGCCGGTTGCGCGCCCGGTTTTCCGGCGAGGTGTTCGGCACCACCGGCCGGTATTCACCCGGCGAAGTTACGACAATGCGAGTCGGGTCCACGTGACCGGCCTCTTCCAGATACGCGGCCACGCTGATCGCCCGGGCGGCACCCAGAGAACGGTTGTTCCGGTACCTCGATCGCAGCGCCGGCCCGATGGGCACGTCGTCCGTATGTCCTTCGATCTGCACGACCGGAAGACTCTTCACCACGCCGGCAATGCTGCGCAGGATGGGAAAAGCCCCGGGCTTAACATCTGCCTGCCCGCTGTTAAAGAAGATTCCGTCCTTGATGCTCACCGTCAGCGCGCCCCGATACAGCGTAACCTCCGCCTGGGCCGCGTCCACCTCCGAACGCAACGCCGTGATCAAATCTTCGTAGGCCTGCTTGAGACGCTCCCGTTCCCGTTCCTCCGCCGCACGGCGCAGATCAAGTTCCCGGCGCGCGTCGGCAAGCCGGGAGTCCAGGGCCGTTTTTTGCGTACTCAACTCCGCCAGGCGCCGACGTAAACCCGCGTCTTCCTGCGACTGAGCCGCCACGTACTCCTTGTGACGCTGTTCGGCCTCCTCGGCTCGTTTGCGAAGATTTACCAGGCTCACCTCTTTCGAATCGATTTCGTTTTGTAGCCGGGCGATGCGCTCTTCCAGCTTCGCGAGCCGCCCCCGGCTGTCCGCGAGCTCCGCCCTGGTTTGCTTCAGGAGAGCGGCCTCCTCGGATTTCTTACGATGGTCCTCGCTTAGTTTACGAAGATCTTCTTCTAAGCGTCGCCTGTCTTCTGCGGCCGTATTCAGGCGCTGATTCAGTTCGTCGTTGCGGGCGGATAGCGCCGATTCGAGTTCATCCCGGCGGCGATTCACCTCGGCCAGTTCTTCCGTCAACCGGCGCAGGCCGTCCTCGCGAGCGGCAAGCGTGTCCTCCAGTTGGGTGATGCGATATTCCAGAACGAACTTCTCTTCGGCGAGCCCGGTACTTTCCCGGCTCAACTCCTGAATCCTGTTGCTCAAAGTGAAGTTCTCCTTACGCAGGTGGTCGGCCTCTCGCATTTTGTCGAGGGCGTGGCAGGAAACGAAGATCGTCAATGCGGCGACCAGGACAACGATGCCCCGAAACCGCGGGTTAAATTTAGAAATCATTTTAAATATCAAAAACCGGCGACCCGAGACGCGGGCCGCCGGAAACTCCTTAACTTTATGGGATGGGATGCTTGCTTACTTGCAGGTTTTGGTTGCAGCGGCCTTTTCGGTTCCGCTGATTCGATAACGCCGCCGGCAGTCTGGAGCGGACAAAAAAATATTCGACGGCCGAAAATCCGTACGTCCCCCTGGCCCTGCTCCCGGCCATGCCAGACTCGAATACCGTCCAGAAGCTCTTCGGGGAACACCAACAACGCCTGAAGCGCTTTGCTCGCCGCTTTGTCGATGAAAGCGACGCCGAGGACATTCTGCAGGAAGCGTTCGCGCGCCTCCTCGATGAAGGCAAACGCGGGCGCCGTCCGCAACTGGACGCGTACGCAGTTCCCTGGTTGTATCGCGTCGTTCGAAACCTGTGCCTGGATCGCCTGCGCCTGGAACGCCGCAACGCCTTCCAGGATCCGGCGGAACTCGAAGCCGCCGGACGGCCCGAAAACACCCTGCGTAATCTCTTAAACGATGACCTTCAGGCCTTGCTGCGGAGGACGGCGAGTAACCTGGCAGAAAACGGGCAATACTTGCGCCTCCTGGAATTGCTGCTCACCGACACCGCGACCCAGGCGGAGATTGCGATGGAACTGGACTGCTCCGAACGCACGGTGCGGCGCATGACGGCAGCGCTCTTCGAACAACTGGCGCAAGCCCTGGGAAAAGCCGGCATCGACGCAAATTTTTTGGCCGATTGAGCCGCTTCCCCGCGTTACACGTGTATGCAATCATCCTCCGAACACATCACCGTGCTTGAGGCCATGTACCTGCGCACGGGCATTCTCGACGCGCGTGCCGCGCCGACTATCGAGCGCGGCAACCTCGCGGAAGAGACAGTTTCCGCACGCTTGCGTGCACACCTGGGTTACGCGGGAGGGCCGGCCTGCCTGCCCTGTCGCGATCTGGCCCGTCGGCTGACGGCGGCGCGCGAAGAATCCCGCGGAAAATCACTAACATTATATCAATCAAAGTCTACCGGCTCTTTCCCCTGGCGATCGCTCGCGGCCGCACTGGTATTCCTGCCGTTTGCGTATTTTTATTCCGGGCATATTTTCGCCCAGGGCGGCGTCCATGCCTGGAGCGGCCTGGCTCCGATTCCCGAAGGCGGCATCGTTACCGCCGGCGATTCCGGTCGAAAGATCGTGCTCATATCCGGCTTCATTTATCGCACCGGCGAACTCGAACTCGCCCCGGGCAGCACGGTCCAATGGAACGAGGCCGGCGAGACTCCGGAGTGGGAGTTGCTCGAAGGCGGCATGGAAGTTCGCCTCGAAACCGGAGACGCTGAGCCGGAAACGGTGATCGTTCGCGCGGGAGAACTCACGGCCGAGCCGTCGGCGGAGAACGACGGCGAGTTCGTATTGCAGATCAGCATCGAACCGGTTAACATCCTGGAAACAGAAGTTACCGAAGGCGACACGGAAAGCGATCGAGAAGGTGAAACGATTCCGGCCGTGGTCAGCATGACGGTGATCGAAGGCGAAGCCGTGTACAGCGAACCCGGCGATGCGACGATCCTCCTCGATTCCGGAGAGTCGGCCCGGGTCGAAACGGAAACCGGGGCCGGGTCACCGTAGCGGCGGCGAGACGCCCAAAGCAATGCTTCATAATGACTCTAATCTTCCGGACCGACCACCGGTAACGTCACCTCGGCGACAACTACGTCGGTAACACGATCACCGGTATGATCCTGGGCGTCGAGGATCTGAAACCGTCCGCCGTGAGCGCTGACCACGTACTGGACGGCGGGCAACCCCATGCCCGCTCCGAAGAGTTCGTAACGCCCGGCTTCGGGAACCGGGGCGTTGCGTCGAAAGAACGGTTCCAGGACCAGGCTGTGATATTCCTCAGGGACACCGTTAAATCCGTCGCCGACACGATTGCGCACACTGAGGCGGCAATGTTTACTGCCGGCTCCGACAAAGACGTCGACGCTACCCCGGGACGGCGAGTACTTGCAGGCGTTGATCATGAGTTCTTCGACGGCGGAGTAGAGCTGTTTCGCATCCACGCTCAGCGAGCAACGATCCGCCTGGACGCCCAGTGCCGAAGTATCCGGAAAGTTCAATTGAATATGCTGATGCTGCGCGAAGTCCGCCGCACGTTTGCAGTGTTCCCCAAGATGCCCGACGAAATCCCGCACGGAGACACGGGCGAACTGCAACGGCCGGGCCGTCATCTGTTCAATGTAACCCAGGCCCTGGAGCAAACGACGCGTATATTCATTGTTTCGCTTGAGCGATTCCACCAGATGCCGCGGCACCTCGCAGCGATTTTCGGGAAAGCGCGCCTCGTCTCGAAGCTTTCGAATCAAATCAATCGCCGCCGCCACGCCGCCGCTTTCTCCCAGGGCCGAACGCAAACTGTGCAGCGCGTTGCGTTTCACGGATTCCGCTCCGCCCTGCATGCGCGACTCTTTGTAACTCAACCATTCCAGTTGACCGCGAAGAACTTCCTCGGAACGATCCCGACCGCGTGCCTGCTTGCGCAAGTAAGCGAACTCCAGGGCACGCATGAGAACGTCGCGAAAACGTTCCCGGTCAAAGGGTTTCACAAGATAATCAAAGGCGCCGGCCTTCATGATGCGTACGATGGCCGCGCGTTCATCCAGGGCCGTCTGTACCAGTACCACGGCCTCCGGTTGCAGGAGGCGCAGTTCGCGAATGAAACTCTCGCCGTCCATACCGGGCATCATCAAATCCACGACGTATACCGGATAACGCCGTCCCTGCTGGATCAACGCCAGGGCCTCGCTGCCGTCCGCGGCCGCATCGACGCGCAGTCCGATCGTTTCGCACAGGCGCTGCAAGAGCCGGCGATTCTCGAAGGCGTCTTCGACGATGAGAACCGAACTTGCATCCGCCGGCAGCACGGGAACGTTCATGCGGCGTCCTCCACGAGGGGCAGAAAGATCTCAGCATTCACGATCTCGCTGTCACCGTCCGCTTCGGTATGGATCGAAAACAGGCCGCCGTATTTTTTAACGGTGTAGTCTACGACCATGAGACCAAGACCGAAATTGAAGGCCCGGGGATCGACCCCTCCTTCCGGAGGAACACGCAGTCGAAAGAAGGGCTCGGTCACCAGGTGCGCCCGGTCCGCGGGCACTCCCTCGCCCGGACGCACACGATTGCGCACGACAATAAAAGCATAACCGCTCGTAGCTCCCGCCACCGCCTCCACGGAACTTTCCGGCAGACCGTAGTGATGTGCGTTTAACAGTAACTCTTCGAGGATTAAGGACAAACCCCGGCGATCGACGCGGACGGTGAACTCTTCACCCGGCGTGGCCATCGAAAAACGCAGGTCCCGCGCGGCGTAGGCGTCCCGGAGCGGAGCCTGCACCGATTCAATGAGTTCGAAAATACCGTCGCGGTGCAAAAGAGATACTTCCGGCGTACGATCGACGATTTCCAGGACCCGGTCCAGGCCGCCGAGCACCCCTTCCACCGAGGGCAGATTATCGAACAACATCTGCGTGACCACGGGATCAACATTGCAGATGTCCGCCGTTTCTCCGTCCGCGACGGACTCGACCAGAAAATCGATGAGCATGCTCATAGTCCCGATGCCCGCGCCCTGGGACAGAAGGGTGCTCAGGTTCCGAATGGACTCTCGTTCCAGGGGCACGTCCGCGCGACGCCGATGCACTCCGCCGGTTAACTCCATCAACTGACGACCCAACTTTTCGCGCACGTCGACACGCAGGTCGCGCTCCACCGCACGCAGGTGTTGAAACTCAAAGGCCTTCGCGAGGGCCATCTGAAACTGCTCGCGATCCGGCGGCTTTACGACGTAGTCGAACGCGCCGAGCTTCATGGCGCGGATGACCGCGGCGGGCTCTTCCAGCGCCGTGACAATCAGCACGACGGCGTCCGGGTCTACGGCACGCAAACGTTCAAGCAACGTAAAGCCGTCCATGATCGGCATGTTCAGATCTACCACGTAGACCTGGGGCCGACGCGAGGCTCGCTCCACATATTCGAGAACGACGCGACCATCCGAAAACGTCATAGTGGTAAGGTGGAATTGATTGCAGTATCGCGAAAAGAGGCGTCTTTGTGCTTCGTCGTCCTCTACAATGAGGACCTGGACTTTCGGTTCATAAGATTTCACGATGATCACGACCGGAGACAGGATGCTTCCTCTTCGCACTCCATAACTCGCCGGGTATCTCGCCAGTATAATTTCAACCGACACGGCTGTACCGGCGTTAAAAATTCATGAGAGTATGATGAAGCGAATGTTAAAGAATCACAACAATGCACGAACGTCCGCGGACGTATGCGCGGCGCACACCGAACGCGCGAGTTCTTCGCAGCGCGAGATGTCCAGGTCGCGCAGCGCCGCGAACGAAAAACCCAACGCCGCCGGCGACACGCTGAGATGGCGAATGCCGAGTCCGATCAGTACGGGGACGAGGTCCGGCCGCGCGGCAATCTCGCCGCAAATCGAAAGCGGAATCGATGTCCGCGACTGAATCATGTCGATCAAACGAAAGAGGGCGGGCTGATAAAACAACTCTTCCCGGGCGAGGGTATTGTCCCGGTCCAGGCCCAGGGCCAGGCGCGTAAGATCGTTCGAACCGATCGAGAAGAACGCCGCGTTCGAAGCGAAGACCTCGGCCATCACTGCGGCGGCGGGGGTCTCTAACATCATACCAAGCGGAGTTTCGGGAAGCTGCACACCCGTGTCCCGCATGATTTCATGTCGCAGATTACACAGGACTTCGCGCACGGCGGCCATCTCTTCGAAACGAGAAACCACCGGCACCATCAACCGACATAAACCGTTGCCGACCTTCGCTCGAACACAGGCGTGCAGAATGGCGCGCAACTGAGTTTCGAGGATACCCGGATTCGCCAGCAGAAATCGCACGCCGCGCAGATCGCGATCTTTCACCGCCGCCTGGGGCGGATAGGGTTTATCGTCCCCGGCGTCGAGCAGACGCAAGCTCACGCTGCGCCCGCGAAAGCTTTCGAAGATGGAAGCGTACATCTGGATCTGCGCCTGGAGATCGTTCAAGAGCATCGGCTCTTTTAAGTACAGGAACTCGGTGCGAAACAAACCGACGCCGCTGATCGACGCCAGCCGCGGATCCTCTTCTTCGAGAATGCCGTCGAGATTGACCCACAACTCCGCGCGGTCCCCCGCGTTGCCCAGGGCGATCGGCGAAACAATCTCGGCCGGGGAAATGTCCCCCTGGAGATCGTTCAGGCGCAGCCGGAACTCGGCCTCCTCCTCCGGAGAGGGGCGGAGAATCAAACGCGCGTCGCCGTTCGCCGCGTCGAGCAACACCTTGTCACCGTCGTGAACGTGCTTCAGCAGCCCGTCCACGTGAACCAGAGCCGGGATGCCCCGGGCCTTCGCCAGGATCGCCATGTGACCGGTTACCCCGCCCTCTTCGGTGGCAATGCCGGCGCAGTTCTTACGCACGTGCAGCATGAGCGACGGCGAAAGATCCTGGGCGACCAGGATGGAGTCCGGCGGCAGGTTTTTGAGACCGGGGATGCGCACGTCGCCCTCGGCCACGCCCATGAGGTTCGAAAGAATGCGATTCGACATGTCTTCCAGATCCGCGGCCCGCTCGCGAAACACCGGATTCTTAGCTTTTAGCAAAAATTCCTTAAGATGCGCCGTTTCCTCGGCCAGGGCCCACTCGGCGTTCATTTTGCGTGAGCGGATCTTTTCCCAGGACTCGTCGATGAGCATGGGATCTTCCAGGAGCAGCAGTTGTGCCTCGAAGATGGCCTCGATGTCGCCGCCGAGATTGCCGTCGCCGATGAGCTTCTGCATCTGGTCGCGGCTGCGGGCAATGGCTTCTTTGAAACGCTTCAGCTCCGGCCCCACCTCCTGCGGCATGAGTTCCCGGTGCGGCACCGAACTGGCGACACTCTCCAGGACATAGACCCGCCCCAGGGCCTGGCCCTCGGAGGCGGCAATGCCGGTCAATTCTAACGAAACTTGCGACATACTTACGGAACGATCCGGGCATTTGGATCGTCTCATAAAGCAGACTGCGCGGGACTGTCGCATGTATAGTACTTTTGCGCTGGACGGGGCGGCAAAAACGGGCGCGCGACATAATTTTCGCTTGTACTATCCCAAATCTTCCTTAATAACGACGGGATAATCACCTAACTCCGAGGACCGAGAAGCCGAGGTTTCAGGAGAGCGGTCGTAGCCGGAACGCGTGCAGGCTGCGCTCGCCCTCACATCTTTACTCGGATCCTCGGTCCTCGGAGTTATCTTTAAAGAATGGCCGAAGAACGCGCAAAGACTCAGGTCCTCCAGAAGTACCACGATCTGCTCAGCGGCATGGACCCCATGCGGCCCATGGGCAAGGTCGTGCAAATCGCCGGCATGTCTATCATCAGTGACGGGCCGCCGGAGGCGTGCATCGGCGATCTCTGTCGCGTGGAACTGGGCCACCGCCGCGGCCGCCCCGCGCCGGATCAGAAAGAGTACCTCGACTGCGAGGTCATCGGCTTCCAGGGCCATCGCCTGGTGCTCACGCCCCTCGGCCCCACGGCCGGCGTCTTCCCGGACGCCATGGTCTTCGGCACCGGCCGTCGTCTCACGATCTCCGTCACCGACGATCTCCTGGGCCGCATCCTGGACGGCCTCGGACGACCACTGGACAATCGCCAGCCCGTCATCTCCACCGACAACCGTTCCCTCGATCGCGATCCGCCGCCGCCGACCTCCCGCGAACCCATCCGCAATCCCGTGGAAACCGGCGTAAGAGCTATCGATGGTATGTTAACGGTGGGCGCCGGTCAGCGTCTGGGAATCTTTGCCGGCACCGGCGTCGGTAAGTCGACGTTGCTCGGCATGATTGCGCGTTACACCCGCGCCGACGTGAACGTGATCTGCCTGGTGGGGGAACGCGGTCGTGAAGTGCGCGAGTTCCTGGAAAACGATCTCGGCCAGGAAGGCCTGAAAAAGAGCGTCGTTTTCGCGGCGACCTCGGATCGCGCGGCCATGGAAAAGGTCTACGCCGCCGGTTTCGCCACCAGCGTGGCCGAATACTTCCGCGATCAGGGCCTGCACGTTAACTTATACATGGATTCCCTTACGCGTTATTGCATGGCGCTGCGGGAGATCGGACTGGCCGCCGGCGATCCCGTGGGCATCGGCGGTTATCCGCCCGGTGTCTGGTATCGTTTGTCGCGCCTGGTGGAACGCGCCGGCGCGAATCAGCACGGGAGCATCACCGGTTTTTATACGGTCCTGGTCGAAGCCGACGACCTCAACGATCCCGTCGCCGACAACGCCCGCGGGATTCTGGACGGCCACTTTGTGTTGTCGCGGCGCCTGGCCCAGCGCGGTCACTATCCTTCGATTGAAATCACCGAATCGATTTCCCGGGTCATGGACAAGGTTATTTCCAGCGATCATTTAACCGACGCCCAACGCCTGCGCACGATTCTTTCGGCCTATCGCGAGAACGAGGAGCTGATCAATCTCGGCGCTTACGCCCGCGGCTCCAACCCGGACGTGGACGAGGCCCTGGAAAAGATGGATCGCATCAATCGCTTCTTGCGCCAGGGCGTCGAAGAGAGCACGCGTTTGCCGAATACCGTGAAAGCGCTGCACGATCTCGCCGCGGGCCGCGAACAGGAGGAGTTTTACTGATGGGCGCTAAGTTTTACGTGGATGATCTTACCGAAATTTCGGTGCCGTCCGGAGAAGGTAGTAGCAGGGATCTTTTTTTGGGCGTGCCCCTCGCTGCGCTCGGGTCGGGCTCTCCAGGGCTCCGCTTCGCTCCGGTCCTTCGGACTCGCGCTGACGCGCGACCCTTCCGATCCCTCACGCAAGAGCTGCGACTCACAACTCTTGCGCCAGGGATGCGCAGGGTGGCCGAAGGCCAGTCCGCGCGAAGCGCGGACCGAAGCGAACGCGGAGCCCGTAGCAGCCCGACCGGCGCGAAGCGCCGGGGGCGCCCGAACTGTTACTCGATGTTCATTAAGATTCGCGGACAGTTCTCGATAAACTAAAGATGGCCCTCAAGAAATTCACATTCAAGCTCGATCCGCTGCTGCGCGTGCGCAAGATCGAAGAGAACCGGGCCCTGGCGGAGCTGGCAAAGGTCATGCTGCGCGTGAACGCCCAGGAAAGCGCGCGCACCGAGGCCATGCGCCTGTTCGAAGAAGAGATCGATCGCTTCGAACGCGAACAACGGGACAATCCGCGCTTTGATCTTACGACCTGGCAGATCTACGATCGCTACTTAGAGCGCCTGGACAACGAGGCCGTGGAGGCCGCGAAGAAACTCGAAGAGATCCGCCCCGAGATGGAAGCGGAGATGGCCAAAGTCATGGAGGCGCGCCGGCAACGACGCGTCGTGGAAATCATAAAAGAACGAGCCCGCGCGGAGTACGACAAAGAATACCGCAAAGCGGAACGCCGGGAACTCGAAGAACTCAACCGCCGGAGAAATGTTGGAATCTTCAGGGACGAGTTAACACAAGATGACACCGAACGCAGATCAACAACTGCAGCTCCGGAGCGGGGCGAATTCTTCGATCCGGACGAATACCACGGCATCGACGAACCCACAACACCAGGCAAAGACCGAGACTACGTTTCCGAGTACTTTGAAAAAATGGGTCTCGACAAACCTCCGGGCTCGTAGCGCCGACGCGTCGGGCGCTCTGGAAAAAAACGCTCAGCGCATTAAGGGCCTCACCGAGAATCTAAAAGAGAACGTTTTTGAAAAGATCATGCGCCCGTTTCAGACGGCGTTGGGCGGCGAAGAATCTCCGCGCACGAAACAGCACGAAATCGGCCGTGCCCGCGGCGATCTGCGGGGCTTCGAGATGAACATCGCGGACCTGAACCGGCGCATCGCGCACCTGGAACGCATCGCCGATCGCTGGCGCGAGGCGTCGCACGTCGTCGAAGATCGCGACGACCGCAGCGGCGGCTTCGATCACAGCGTCTAACGCAAATATCTTTTGAAACAAACTTAACGCAGGAATCACAATGGGCAATTTATCGGATAAGTTCAAGATCGGCTACTTAAGCATAGTCATCCTCTTCGCGCTGAGCGTACTGGTGTATCTGCTCGACACCTGGGGCGTCATCAATCTCGAAGAGTACGTCCCCCTGCTCTCGGAGGAGGCGCCGGTGGTCCCGGAGTCCACGGACGATCCGACGTTGCTCGAATGGGAACGCCTGGAAAAAGAAGAAGCCCGCATCGAAGAAGAACGCCTGAAGCTCGAAGAAGAGCGCCTGAAGCTTAAGGAAATGCTCGCGGACATCGAGGCCAAAGAAGGCGAACTCGCCGGCCGGGAGTCGAGCTTAACGGAAGCTCGCACACAGTTTACGGAAGAACAACAGGCCCAGTTTAAGCGCAACGAAATGATCGCCGACATGGCCACGCGCATGACCAACATGCCGCCCCAGGACGCCGTCGCCATCATGGCCGGCTTTTCGAATACCGACCTCGTGGACGTCCTGCTGCAAATGGAAGAAAACGCCGTGCAGGCCGGTCAGCAATCCATCGTACCGTTCTTGATGACCCTGTTGCCGCGAGACCGCGCGGCGCTTGTGGGCACATTGATGATGGACGAGCAGGCGCGCCGTTTGCCGGAGACGGGCGGCTTCGCGGATGAAGACCTGCCGCCGGAAGACGCGGAGGATGCGAACGGCGCGGCCGTCGGCGGCGGGG
Organism: Leptonemataceae bacterium; assembly: GCA_965227295.1. Classification (GTDB taxonomy): domain Bacteria; phylum Spirochaetota; class Leptospiria; order Leptospirales; family Leptonemataceae; genus JANSYA01. The sequence goes on from OZ245742.1 coordinate 5,551,776, forward strand.
AGGATGACGGCGGGGCGGAGGATGGCGCTAACTAATGACCATCGCATGTTATACATGATGTGAGCGCCGACGAAAACGAACGCTGGCAAGACCTCCGCGACAGCCGCACCGAAAAGAAGGCGGATCAAACAAAGCTAAGCCGCAAAGATTCGCCGGCAAACTTCCCGCACGGCCGCATGCATGTCGTCCCAGCCCTGTTCACTCTGAATGTCGATGCCGCCGAAGAATCGGATCTTCCGACTGCGGATCAAAAGATAGAAGAGCGAACCCGCGAGCATCGGCGCAACGACCAGGCCGACTCGCGTCGCCTCGTCCTTTGAGTCCGGCTTCGCGTCGTCGACAATGACCCGCATGAGTTCGAGTCCGCGGCGTTCGCGCACCTCTTCGAGGATGGCCGTCAGTTCGTTGCGTTCCACCGTTTCCCGCGCCATGATTTCCACGGTCTCCGGACGCCGGCGCAACGCCTCGGTAAGATTGTAGAGCACGGTCGCGACGCGATCAGCGAGCGGCAGGGCCTGGATCGATTCGAGCAGATCTTGCGGCAAAGACTCGATCGTTTCGTATGTTCGATCATCCGATGCCGGCAAGCCGGCGACGGCCTCGTAAAGATCGGGCCAGAAATCGACACCGGCGGCGTACTCCTGGATTACACCCGAGAGTTCGCCGAAGTAGCGATAGATCAGCGTCTTGTTGACCCCGGCCTCCCGGGCCAGGGCATTGACACCCGGTCGGGCAAAACCGGAGCGGACGAACAATTTTCGAAGGGCCGCGAGAATTTTACGACGGGTCCCTTCACGATCGCGCTGCTTCGGTTCCGTTTTCCGATTTGTCGCTTTCCGTTTCTTTGCTGCTTTTCGTTTCTTTGCCATGCCTGCGCGTTGAGCAGGATCAAGATACGAGCATGTCCCGCACTGACCTGCGCGGGGCCTTGAAGCTTTCGCTTCCGCGCCCGAGCCGCACGATCATCTGCACGCGACCCCGGATTCCGAGCTGTGCATTGAATTCCTTTTGCAGATCGGCCATCTCCGGGTATTCCTGTAGAACCTGGCTCAGGGGATGCATGCGCAAACCCACGGCGGTCACCGCCAGTTGCAGACGCGCGTAGTCCCGCCCGGTCTTGACCCAGTCCGTTTGTGTATTGTTTTGCGTTTCGAGATATGCGAAGGCCTTTGAGCTCTCCACGGTCTCCTTCCACGACGTGAGATACATCTGCTTGTTCGATTCGTCGTGCCACTCCTCTTTGCTGCGACCCACAAAGGTCTGCGCCAGGATTCGTTTGAACGTACTCATGCCGGCCGTGCGCCAGGAAATCCCATCGCGCTTCTCGTAGATTTCCTCGTCGTTGTAGCGAAACCAGATGCGACTTTCTTCGTAGGTATCATGCGTAAGAACTTCAATCTGCATCCCTTTATCGAAGATGTCGTGCAGACTCTTGAGTTCAGCCGGCGTATTCACGGTCTTCAGTTGCGCATGCGTCGGGCCCATGAGTTGCTCGATGCGTGCGAACTCCGCATCCGTAACGTGCGGTCCGTCATACGGGGTGCGGTCCGTCAGACGCCGTGAGATCTGTTTGTACAGCGGGTCTTTGTCTGTACTGTTCCCGGAAACCAACCGAATGCGCGCCACGGGCTTACGTCCGACGTCCCGCAGTGGGTACTCACCCTCGGGGAAATAAGTGACCTCGGCCGTGCTGCCCATCTCTCGCGCGCCGATCGCCAGGTGTTCGAGGAAGGTCCCGCAGCCGATGTGGATCTGCCGCGCGGGGGGATCCGTTTCGGGCAACAGCCGGTTCTCATCGACGTAAAGCAGTGCTTCAGTATCGCCGCGCAGTCGAAACTTCCAGGACTGCGTGTTGTGCGGATTCGGCGCGGTAATGCCGCAGTTGATGGCTCGCAGGATGGGCTCCTGCATTCCACTGGCAGCGGCGTTTTCGAGGGGATCCGCTGCGCCCGAACCAGCCAGACGTCCCCGTCCCGTTGCGCATCCCCCCAGGAAGGCCGGCATGGTGAGCATGGCGCCCGTTGCCATGGCTCCTTTCAGAAAGGTCTTTCGATTGTATTGCATCTTGTTCCTCCCGGCCCGGCAAACGCGGACCATTTGTATCCGAATGGTTACTTATTGTAACCATATGGATACAAAACAAGCCTTTTTTTTTCGGGGGAGGACCGAGACCACAGCATAAGCAATGCCTTCGCATTATTGACAGGCGTTCCGGACCGCGGTTGGCGGCAAATATGATCCACGCACGCGCGAACATTTTCGAGGATAAGCCAGGCGAACCGATCAGACTTCCCGCAATCGCCGCAACACACCGCGCACCAGAAACAACGCCGCGCCACAGTACAATACCAGTCCCAATGTGCGCACCGGAATTGCCGCGCCGTTGCCGAACAACACCACGCCGACGACCCACAGCCAAACCGCCGCACGCGGCAGCGCCGTGCGTTTCGTAAGATCCAACGCCAGCAACACGAATCCGATCGCGAGCAACGCACCGGACGTCGCCAGCGGTACCATCACACGCAAATCACCGAACACCAGCGCGCCGTCGAGCGACACCAGCTCCGGAGCATGCGCGGCCGCCACCGGCCACAAGAACGTTTCGTAGTATTGAATTGCGGCGAAGAGCACCACACCTATCTCCGCCACGATGAGTCCCGCAAAACCGATCGAGCGCGCGGCTTCGACGCGAAACAGAAACAGCGCGGGCAACGACACGGCCCACAGCAAACACGCCACGAGACCGATGACGTTGACGGGCAACCATAACTCGTGGCGCACGAGATCCTCAAACGGGCCCGTCACCGGCAACACCAGGCCGACGGCGAACCACCAGACGATCAGAAGTAACGTAGAGATGAGATACAGGATGGTTAAGATACGGAGGTATGACTCTGTGCGCATGGGATCGATATCACAGAATGCGCCGGAGTACACAAGTTGAAATTGCGGCCAACGTCTTCGAGAGAAACGCCACCATAGATGAGTCGCACAACCAGCGCCCGGGTCGAAGTTAGCGTTCATAGCAAAACGACTATCCACAACATTTCTGAAGTCGGACAGGCCCCGGCTTATCCCTTAATCTCGCTGAAGCGAGATTAAGGCTCCCGCTCAGCCGCAGCCAAAGAATCCCCTTCAAAGTTTGGCGACTTACTCTTTTTTCTACGGCAAACGCAACGAACCACAGCTCTTGAACTACCGGAAACGCTCGGACAGTTCGCGCACGCCCCGAATCGTGATGTAAGTTGCGGCCAGTTTGCATTAAGGCTTTTTTGGGTACGGCTGGTTCCAGCAGATGAACGGAGGTCATGCCGGGGAATATGGTAAGGCGCACCGGAACGGCGTCTCCGTCGTAAGAAACGTTCCGATCGCTGAGTCACAAACCGACGTCCGGGTCGAGGCGGACAATCTTTGCAAAACGAATCACCACAACTCCCGCTCAGCCGTAGCCAAATGAATCCCTTCACCATTGCGCAACTCACCTTGTGTGTCTCACGGCAAATGCCGCGAACTACAGCTCTTGAACTACCGGAAACGTTTTATTCATTCGCGGACGCCTCGAATCGTGATGTAAGTTGCGGCCAGTTTGCATTAAGGCTTTTATGGTCACAACCGGTTCCAGCTGACGAACGGAGGTTGTGCCGGGGAATGTACTAAGGCGCACCGGAACGGCGTCTTCACCCCGGAAAAACGACACTTTCGCTTGCAGAACCATCGGCCTCGGGCAATCTGCGAGTTAGCAATGCCTCCCGATACATCCGAACGCTTTCGGGTCCAGGGGCCCTCCCGCGCCCTGCGGCGCTATGTGTGGTTCATGTTGCCCCTGGTATGGGGCCTCTTCAGTAGCCTGGGTCTGCTGGATTTCGATCTTTCGCGCAAACAGATCCCGAAGGCTCCCCTTCCCGGGGCACCGGGGTGGAACCCGTGCGCAAACATTGATTGGGAGAGAACGGCGCAGGATTATCAGCTCGGCGTGAGCCCCCTCGAAGATTCCGTGATCTATCGCTATCGTGTCGGCCGTCTGAAAGATCTTCATTTCCGCGCTGCGTACGTATTCAAGAGCCGCAGGGATCGCCCGCTACAGTTCATCCAGGTTCGTTTTCCCGTGAAACTCATCGAGCCGTCGTTCCTCGATGCACTCAGCGAGCGTAAGGCCGTGGCCCGGCGCAGAATTCAGGCTGAACTCGACGAAGCCATGGAGGCCCCCGCCACAACCGGGCGGCGACAGGGTGATCCTGCCTGGGATCGCGTAACACGCACCCGCGTCAGCGCCTGGGGCGATGCAAGCACGCGATGTTTCCTTCTGAACCGGGACGAAGTGCTCCCGAAACTGAAATCCACGAATAGCGACGACATCTATCTCCAGGTCGAACCGCGCCATTGATTGACTTGACCCCCGTCCCCGTCGTCCCACACTGAACCCGTGTCGAGCACCACGGGACAGCTCTATCGCATCACAACGTTCGGCGAGTCGCACGGCCCGGGCGTCGGCTGCGTCATTGACGGAGTGCCCGCCGGCGTGCCGATTGATCCGGCCGTCATCCAGCATCAGCTCACGCGACGCCGGCCCGGGCAGAGCCGGTTGACCACGCCCCGCAAAGAAGCCGACGAACTCGAGATCTTGAGCGGCGTCTACAACGGCCGCTCCCTCGGCACACCCATCGCCGTCCTCGTACGCAACACGAACAACAAGGGCAAAGACTACGATCGCTGGGCGCGGGTCTACCGCCCGTCCCACGCCGACTATACCTATCACATCAAACACGGCTATCGCACGCCCCACGGCGGCGGACGCGCGTCCGTGCGCGAGACCATCGGACGCGTCGCGGCCGGAGCGCTGGCCGAACAAATCTTGCGCAACGATCTCGGCATCGAAATCCTCGCCTGGGTCGAGAGTATCGCCGGGGTCAGCACACCGATTTACCGTCAGTTGTTAAAGGATCCTGGCACCGCGCAGTACGACGACTTCCTGCAACGCGAGGCCGTCGACGCGTCCCTGGTACGCTGTCCCGATCCCGCCGTAAGCGATCACATGATTCAAATCATAGACGAGGCGCGCAAAGAAGGCAACAGCCTGGGCGGCACGATCGCTTTGCTCGTCCGCAATGTACCGCCGGGCCTCGGCGAGCCGGTCTTCGATAAGCTCGAGGCGGAACTGGGCAAGGCCTGCCTCAGCATCTCGGCGTGCAAGGGCTTCGAAAGCGGCAGCGGCTTCGACGGAACGCGCATGTTCGGCAGCGACCACAACGATCTCTTCTACAACACAAACGATCCCGACGCCGGCGCGGCGGAGACGATCGCCGACGGCAGCCCGGTGAACTACCACACCGTGCCGGACCTGCGCACGCATACGAATCGCTCCGGCGGCATCCAGGGCGGCATCACCAACGGCATGCCCGTCCTGCTGCGCCTGGCCTTCAAGCCCGTGGCGACCATTCAGCAATTCCAGGAAACCGTAAATGAATTCGGCGAAACCGAGGAGCTCCGGCCCGGCGGACGCCACGATCCGTGCGTGCTGCCCCGGGCCGTGCCCATCGTGGAAACCGTCGTAGCCAACGTACTCATGGACATGTACCTGCGCCAGCGCGCGGCGAACCCGAACTGGTGGGAACGCTACGCCCGCCCGGAAGCCCGGCAGCAGCTCGATCATCTCGCCGACCGGCCGGTGCCGGATGGAGTGCAATCGTGAAGACTATTCTGCCTGTGCTGCGTACGATCCGCCGCTTTATTCCGCGCATTTCTTTGCCGGCGGTATTGCTCATCCTGGCACTGCTCTGGAACGGCTGCGGCAACACCTTCGAATCGCAGTCGTGTCTCCGCGGCTGCGACGACGATCACGACATCTGTCTCATCACCGGCGCGCTCTACAGCCGCACGCCGGACGGCTACGCCTCCTCCTGGTCGCTGCTGTTCCTGGGCTGCCAGTCCGCGTACTACGTCTGTCAGGATACGTGCAACGGCGGTACGTCGCGACTCTGAAAAACGCTTGCGATACGAATGCACGGGGCGGCTCATTCAAATCATCACTTTCGCCGGTCCGTCCGGCTCGCTTTGTTTTACGAGTTACTCTTTATGAAATCATATAAAAAATATCTTACCACCTGCGTCCCGGTCGCGCTGGCGTTCGTCGCGGCCTGCGGCGAAGAGAAGTTGCCGCCTCTGAATCCGGAGAAACTCTTCGCGGAAACCGAAGAGGCCATCGAGGAATACTACTATTTTCCGCCCGGCACCGGCTGGACGAAGAGCGGCATCTATACCGCCGCCATCAGCGCCGCCAATGCCGACAGTGACATCCAGCGCCCGGGCAATCGCAAACTGCTGGTGGAGTACCTGCAATCCCTGCCCGCCGAAGACGGCACCCGCCGCACGAAAACCTACGCTGCCCTGGGGGCGTTGCTCAGCGCGTTGCCCGCGGGCTACAACTCGTTCACGAAACCCGAAAGCCTGGAGTGGTCCCGGGATCCTTCGCGCGGCGCCGGCGTGGGCCTGGTCATCCGCATGGAACAAACGGGACGGTTCTATGCCGTGGATACCCTGGAAGGATCTTCATCGTACCGCGCGGGCATGGAACCGGGGCGCTACATTTCTAAGATCGACGGCACGTCAGTTAAGAACATGGACCTCGAAGAAGTCGTCGGACGGATTCGCGGGCCGGCGGATACCGAGGTCGTCATCGAGTACGACACCGGCAAGAGCTACAATCTCGTTCGCGGCGAGGTCAGCTTTCGCAATCTTCTGAACGCGTCCTGGGAACTCCCCGGCGGCGCGAAGGCCGAGTACATCATGCTCCGCTCCACCCTGGCGGATACCGTCGGCCAGGTGCGCGGCCTCATCTCGCGCATCGGCGCGCGCAAGGCCCTCATCCTGGATCTGCGACGATTGCATCACGGCGACTACGAAAACTGCTTCGGCGTCGCGAATCTATTCGTGCGCACCGGCTCCCTGGGCGGCATGCGCTTCAAGGAACGCGAGCCGGTGGAGTTCGTGGCCAACTCGGAAAAGATTTTCGGCGGCCGGCTCTACATCATCCTCGGCGAAAACGCCTCTCCCTTCGCGGAGGTACTGGCGGCGGCCCTGTCGGTATCCCCGGAGGCGAAACTCGTCGGCGCCCGGGGAGGCGGGCGCGCCTTCGTCTCGCAGATTCGCGAACTGGCCGGCGGCGTGGAACTCACGCTGACCGAGGGACTGGTCCTCGGTCCCAACGGCGACGCCCTGTATCAGTCCGGAGTGCCGGTGGACGTCAGCATCAAATCACCGCCGCCTAAAAATCCGCCCCTGGCCGCTCCGGATCTCGCGGACCCCGTCCAGGCCTATCTCGCCAGAGAGCTGGGACTCTGAGAAGGCGACGCAAAGGAACGCGTCCAAACGGCGCGAGCACGAACAATATGCGCACCCCCGCGGAACAAAACTGAGCGCCAGGAACGCCGGGATCGTAGCGGAATCCGCTACAAACGATTCGTGGGCCTACCGCGAGCTGTGTACAATTTTTGAATTGCCTGCACATTCTCTCGCGATTCCATAGTCCCATGAGCGCACAAACTTTAGATTCTTTACAATTAGAGCATGACCGCCCCATCGCCGCCGAAGACCTGCTGGAACAATACCGCTTCGCCATCGACAAGAGCACCATCCTGTCGAAAACGGATTCGAAGGGATTCATTACCTACGCCAACGACGAGTTCTGCCGCATCTCGAAGTACCGCCTGGACGAACTCATCGGTCAACGTCACAACATCGTGCGCCATCCGAACATGTCCAAAGAAGCGTTTCGCGAACTGTGGGATACCATCCGCGGACACCGGGCCTGGCACGGCGTAATTGAAAACCGCGCCAGGGACGACTCCAGCTACTGGGTAAAAACCACGGTCATTCCCATCATCGGCTCCGGCGGCGAGATCCGCGAACACATCGCCATCCGCAGCGATATCACCGAACAAATCAACGCTCAGCAGCAGTTAGAGCGCGTCCTGGAAGCCACGAGCCGTTTCGTGCCGGAACGTTTCCTGCAACTCCTGGAGCGCGGCGATATCGCCGAGGCCCGGCTGGGCGACTCCCGCATGGTGGACGTGACCGTACTCTTCGCCGACATCCGCGGTTTCACCACCATGTCCGAACAGCGTAATCCGGACGAAATCCTGCACGACCTCAACGCTTTCTATGCGCACATCAATCCGGCAATCCACGATCACGGCGGCGTCATCGACAAGTACGTCGGGGATGCGATCATGGCGCTGTTCCCGGAACCGTCCCAGGCCCTCGTCGGCGCCCGGGCCATGCTCCGCCAGCTCGAAGATTTGAACGACCTGCGGCGGAGTGCGGATCTGCTGCCGTTCAAGATCGGCATCGGCCTGCATACGGGGCGGGTCATCCTCGGAACGGTGGGAACGGAGAACCGGGTGAGTACGACCGTGCTGGGCGACGCCGTAAACGTGGCCGCCCGCCTGGAGCAATCCACCAAGCGGGTGGACTACGATATCCTGGCTTCGGAGGCCACCATCGCCCTCATTCAGGACCGGACGGACATGGAACGACTGGGCCGGGTTCAACTGCGCGGACGCCGGGAACCGATTACGGTTTACGGGATCCGTTCCGAAACGCGAAACACATAAGATCCGCACCGCAGAGCGCCCGGGCGCGGGCTCACTGATACCCCAGGGCCCGACCGGCCTGGTAGACCGCAAGCCCTGCAATGTAAGCGAAGACCGTCATGTACACGAACAGAAAGGCGGCCCAGCGCCAGTCGTTCAATTCACGCCACACCGTTGCCAGCGTACTCATGCACTGACTGCACAGCGCGAAGAAGACCATCAACGTCAGCGCTACAAGGGGCGTGTAGACCGGCGTGCCGTCGGGATGTGTTTCGGCGGCCATGCGCGATTTGAGATCGGCGGATTCTTCGTCCACCGCGTCTCCGGCGTTGTAGATGATGCCCAGGGTCGCGATGATCACTTCCCGCGCCGGGAACGCACCCAGGATACCCACCGAGATCTTCCAGTCAAAGCCCAGGGGCGCGAAGATCGGCTGCACCGTCTTTCCCAGACGCCCGAGATAACTCTGTTCCAGGTACGCACTCGCGATCGCATTGTCCCGTTCGGCCCGCAGTTCTTCGACTACGCTAACATCATCTGAAGAGAAGTCAGCGTCTTCCGGGGCTTCGGCGAGTTCCACGGGAACGAGCTCGGACTCCGCCGCCGCGATCATGGGATCGTAACGGGAGTGGATGTTCTCCGCCACAGAGTCCGGGCGGGGAAAGTAGGACATGGCCCAGATGATGATCGACATGGCGAAGATGATCGTGCCGGCGCGTACGAGAAACTTCTTCGCCGCCTCTAATGCGCGCCAGAGGACGTTCAATGGATCCGGCCAACGATAGGGCGGTAACTCCAGGACGAACGGAATGGCCGGCGTCTTCAGCACGCCGCGATTCAAGAACCAGGCGAAGGGCAACGCCACAAGCGGACCGATGCCGTACATTATAAACAACGTGAGGGCCGCGATGCCCGCGCCGAAGTGCGGTTCAATGAACGCGCTGATCATTAAGAGATATACCGGCAGGCGCGCCGAACACGACATCAATGGAGCCACCAGGATCGTGGACAGGCGGGCGCGCGGATCGGGCATGACCCGCGCGGCCATAATGCCGGGGATGGCGCAGGCGAACGAGGACAGCATGGGAATGAACGCACGGCCGTTGAGACCGGTCCAGCCCAGGAGGCGGTCCATTAAAAACGCGGCGCGCGCCAGATAGCCGCTGTCCTCGAGAAAGGCGATGAACAAAAAAAGAATCAGGATCTGCGGCAAAAAGATCACCACCGATCCCACGCCCGCAATGAGGCCGTCGCTTACGAGAGACTGCAACATGGGCGCGGCGGTGAGATAAGCGCCGGCGAGTCCGCTCATCGAACCGAAGGCCTCGTCGATGAGATCCATGAACGGCGTGGCCCAGGTATAGATGGACTGGAAGACCAGATACATCACGCCGGAGAAAGCGGCGAGACCCAGGACTCGATGCGTGAGCAGGCTGTCCAGGCGCGAACTGAAGTCGGAGCTGCTGCGATCCTCGCCGTCCTGTTTTTTTTCGCGTTGCTCCACGCCGCCGAGCACTCCCTCGATCCACTGATAACGTGCCAGGGCCAGGGACGCCGGATTAAAGTTCAGTGAATGTACCTTAGCGCGGGTATCGTCGAGCACGCCCGCGGCGGTGGACGCCACGCGTTCCGCCAGCGGGTGCCGGGGATTCAACAAAAGATTGCGCGCTTCGAAACCGGATAGACGAATCCCCTGGGACGCAACGCCCTCGCGCAATTCCGTAACGATGGTTTCCATGTCCGACGGAAAGTCCAGCGCAAGCCGCGGACTCATGCCCTGCTCCGGCTCAAGGGCCGCGGCCAGTTCCTCGCGCAGATTCTCCAGGTGTTCCCGCCGCCGACCGATCACCGGCACCACGGGCACACCCAGGCGTTCCCGGAGCGCCGTCACGTTCACGTTCATGCGCGCCCCGCCCAGAAGATCCGTCATGGTGAGGGCCACCACCACGGGCAGGTCCAGCTCGGCGATCTGCGTGAACAAAAATAGATTTCGCCGCAGGTTGGTGGCATCGAGGACGAAGAGCACCAGGTCGGGCCGGTGCACGGCCTCCGTGCGGCGACGATCTTCGCTGACCGGAACGCGCCCCATGAGTACGTCGGCGGCGATCTGTTCGTCCGGTGAGACGGCGCCCAGGCTGTAGAGTCCGGGCAGGTCCACGACGTCTACGCTCCCCGTTCCAGGGAGCCGCGCCAGGCCGATCTTCTTTTCGACGGTTACGCCCGGATAGTTGCCCACGCGCTGGCGGGTACCGCACAGGGCGTTGAAGACGGTGGACTTGCCGGTGTTCGGATTGCCCGCCACGACAATAACGGGACGCGCGGGCGGCACCACCGTGGCGGCGTCGTTCATACTGGGACTCGATTGCATAGGTTTCGGTAGAAAGAAGTTAGTGGCGACTCAGATCGTTTCGACGTAAATCTTCGCGGCCTCGCTCTTTCGGATGCAGAGGTTGTAGTGCATGATGCGGACTTCCAGCGGGTCGCCCAGGGGCGCACACTTGATGCAGCGTACGTCCTGGCCTGGAACGAAACCCAGCTCCATGAGGCGCAGCATGTCCGCGTCCCCCGGTTCCGCATCGATGCGCTGGATACGAGCCCGGCGACCGGGCTTTAATTCCGCGAGGCAAAGGACGACCGGCCCCGAACCAATGGGGGCGTTCATGATTTTCTCCGGAGCAGGGTCTCGGGGCGATCGGCCACCCGACACGTTGCGGCGCAGCCGGCGAGGTCCTCGTTGTCGCGCAACGCCGTGCGCGGTTGCGCCAGCACCCGATAGAAATGTCGCCCCACGTACGCGAGCGCTGCGCCGAGAATCAGGAGGACCGAAAAGCCGTCGAGAAGGCCGAACATATACGGACAGGGTCGCCAGGAAGCGCGCAGTCGGCAAAGATTTTTTTGAGACTCAGTCGCGGTTAGCCGGCTGCGAAGATGCTCCGCCAGGTCGCCGGAATATCGGCGCTGCGCATGAGGGCCGTGCCGATCAGCACGGCGTCGGCGTGGGGATCGACCCGGGCCAGGCCCTCGGGATTTTCCACACCGGACTCGCCGATCAGCACGACGTCCGGCAGGGCGGAGCGGATGTCCGGGGCGACACGCTCCGTGAGGCTCAGGTCCATGCGCAGGGTGTCCAGGTCGCGGTGGTTGATGCCGATGATGCCGGCCCCGCTGTCCATGGCCGTGCGGGCCTCATCTTCCGTATGCACCTCCACGAGCGCGCTCAGGCCGTACTCCCGGGCCGCCTGCAGGAGTTCCGACAGTTGCGTTTTTCCCAGAATGCGCACGATCAGCAGCACGGCGTCGGCGCCGGCGCGCGCGGCCTCCGCAATTTGCAGGGGGGAAATCGTGAAGTCCTTCCGTAATATGGGCAGGCCGCCCGCCCGCGCCGCGGCAATGTGGCTGAGATCGCCCTGGAAAAACGTGCGGTCCGTGAGTACGGAAAGCGCGGCGGCCCCGCATTCCGCGTACGTGCGAGCGATGGACCCGGGATCGTACTCCTCGCGGATGAGCCCCATGGACGGGCTCGCTTTTTTGCATTCGGCAATGACGCGCAGGGGAGCGCCGGGGGGACGGCGCAGGGCGTCGGTGAATCGGAACGAAACGGGATGGGCTGGAGCGGCAGGACCGTGGGATCCGGAAGCCGCCAGCGCGGCGACTTCCCGCTCCTTCTCAGCGACAATGCGCTCGAGCAGCCCGGGCTCCGAACTCATGGACTCAGGCGCTGAGGGCTTCTTCTTCGGTATCGAAAATGTCGAAGAGGGAAGTGAGTTCGATGACGTCGAAGATGCGGCGGACCGACGGGCGGATGGCACACAGCTTCAGTGTTCCTTCCCGGGCGTTCAGTTTCCGCAGAGTGGCGATGCAGGCTCGAAAGCCCGAGGAACTCATGTACTCCACCTGATCCATGTTCAGAATGATGTGACGGTTCCCATCATCGATGAGCTTGCCCAGCTCCTCTTCCACTTCGTTGGCAACGGAGACGTCCAGCCGTCCTTCGAGATATACAATCAGCTTATCTCCGCTCTTTTTTGTATTTAACAAGATCCTGCTCCGTATCTATGCTGCGCCACGTCGGGCGTGAATCCCCGACTACAGGAATCGGCCTCGGACCAACCTGTCAATAAAATATGCCGGGCATTCCTCCGTTTCCGGCTAATTTCCGCGAAAATTAAGCCTGCAAACCGGGCGCTGAGCGTTACGCGATTGCGTTGACGCCCGGTGGGGCTCGATGTTCGAAGGGGGATGCCCGCTGCCGCAGCCTCCCGCTCGTCTCAGAAAACCGACCTGCTCGTCATCGATGCCCACGCCATGGCCTATCGAGCCTACTACGCGCTCCAGGGTCAGAACCTCACGCATCCGGTCTCCGGCATGCCCACCAGCGCGATTTTCGGGTTCTTTCGCATGTTCTTCAAGATTCTGCTCGATTACGAACCGACGGCGACGGCCGTCGTGTGGGACCCGCCCGGCGGTTCGTTTCGAAATCAGATGTACACGGAATATAAGGCGAATCGTAAGCCGACACCGGACGATCTCCGCCCGCAAATCGATGAAATCAAAGAGCTTCTAATTAAGTGCGGATTCCCGACGCTTATGGTCAAGGGCTTTGAAGCGGACGATCTCATCGGCGCTCTGGCCGCGCGCTTCGGAAAAAAGAGACGGGTGCTCCTGCTCTCCGGCGACAAAGACCTGTACCAACTCCTCTCCAAAAAAGTTACGATGTTACGCAGCACGAAGGGCGTCAGCGAATTTACGGAGATCGATCCGGCCTGGGTCAGCCAGGAACTGGGCATCGAGGTCAAACAGATCACGGACTACATGGGACTGGTCGGAGACTCCGTGGACAACATTCCCGGCGCCCGGGGCGTCGGCCCGAAGACGGCAGTCAAACTCTTACAGGAGTACAAGACCCTCGGCGGCATCTACAAGAACCTGAGCAAGATCGAAGGCAAGTCGGTGCGCACAAAACTCGAAGAGTGCAAGGACGACGTCATGCTTTCGAAGGACCTGGCGACGATCCGTACCGACGTCAAAGAAATCGCCGATCTCGACGAGGCCGCGCTCACGACGCCGAACTATCTTACGGATGAAATCATCCAGTTGTTCCAGGACGAGGGTTACAATGCCGTCTTCGCCGAACTGAAGCGGGCCCGGGACAACGGCCGCGGTCCGGCCGCCGATGCAAGCGGCGGCAAGTCTGCGAAAAAAAAGGCGAGCGGCAAAGGCAACAAGGCCGACGCCGCCGAAAGCACCACGGGAAAGTCGGAGCAAGGCAGCGAGTACATCCTCGTGGACGATGCAAAGAAACTGAAGAACTGCCTGGCCCAATTAAAGAAGGATCTCGGCAAAAAGAAGGTCCTCGCGGTGGACACTGAAACCACACACCAGGAACCCATGCGCGCCGAACTCGTGGGCGTATCGCTCTGCGCGAAACCCGGCCGGGCCTACTACATCGCCGTGCCGCCGGGGGACTCGCTGTTCGCGCAGCAGGGCGTCCCGAAAGACGAGGCCCTGGCCGCACTGAAGAAATTTCTCGAAGACAAATCGCTTAAGATCGTCGGGCAGAACATTAAGTACGACATGATCGTGCTCGCAAAGAACGGCATTCAACTTCCGGCACCGTTCTTCGATACCATGATCGCCTCGTATTTGAGCAACCCGAACGTGCGGCGCCACAACATGGACGACATGGCCCTGGATATCCTGGGCCACGAGACGATCAAGTACGCGGACGTGGTGGGCTCGGGGAGAAACAAGAAGACCATGGACGAGATCCCGCCGGAGGAAGTCCGGGACTACGCCTGCGAGGACGCCGAGATCACGCTCCAGCTTCAGGAGGCGTTGCTCCCGCGATTGAAGCAACACAAGCTCACGAAGGTCTTCGAGGACGTGGAACTGCGACTGTTGCCGGTGCTGCTGGACATGGAGATGACCGGCGTCACCATCGATACGAAGTACTTCAGTAAACTCAGCGGAGACTACGCCAAAAAGTTGAAGGCCCTCGAGAAGAAGATGTTCAAGGAAGTCGGCTACGACTTCAACATCGCTTCGACCAAAGAACTCCAGAAGGTCCTGTTCGAAGATTTGAATCTGCCGAAGGGCAAGAAAACCAAGACCGGTTACTCCACGGATCAGTCGGTTCTGGAAGAACTCAAGGGCAAACACCCGTTCGTGGACATGCTGCTGGAACATCGCAAGTACGCGAAGCTGAAGTCGACCTACGTGGACACCCTGCCGGAACTGGTGAATCCGAAAACGGGGCGCATCCATACTTCGTTCAATCAGACCATCGCCGCCACCGGCCGCTTAAGTTCCAACGACCCGAACCTGCAGAACATTCCCATCCGCGAGGACACCGGCCGGGCCATTCGTCGGGGTTTCGTAGCGTCGAAGGGCAACGTGCTCCTGAGCCTCGACTACTCGCAGATCGAACTGCGCATCATGGCGCATTACTCGAACGACAAAGCGCTGATCGAAACGTTCGAGAAAGAACACCTGGACATCCACGCCCGCACGGCCGCCTCGCTCTTCGGCGTCGAAGAGAAAGACGTGGATCCGGATATGCGTTCAAAGGGCAAGGCCGTAAACTTTTCGATCATCTACGGCGTCACCGAGTTCGGCCTGTCCAGGAACCTCGGCATCTCCCGCGAAGAAGCACGCGGTTACATCGATCGCTTTTTTGCGAAGTATCCCGGTGTGCGCAAGTACATGGACGACACCATCGAGTTCGCCAAAGAGCACGGCTACGTGCAGACGCTATCCGGTCGCATCCGGCAGATTCCGGAGATCGCCACGTCCAATCGCTTTCGCCGCGAGGGCGCCGAGCGCACGGCCATCAACACGCCGATCCAGGGGACGAGCGCGGACATCATCAAGATGGCGATGATCGCGATTCACGCGGACCTGGAGAAAAAGAAGCTTCAGTCGAAGATGATTCTACAGGTGCATGACGAACTCCTGTTCGACGTGGTGCCGAAAGAAAAAGACGAGGTGCGTAAGATCGCGCAGAGTCGTATGGAAAGCGCCATGAAACTAAAAGTGCCGCTGGACGTGGAGCATCGGTTCGGGCAAAACTGGGATGAGGCTCATTAGGGCGCCGTACCACAGGTCGGCCGGGTTTTGGGTTGCGGGGGTGCTTCGCCGTCCATGGCTACGCAACAACCTCCCCATGGACCAGTTCCCGAAGTCGTCGGGCATCGCGCTTGTGTGTTGAAATAATCTAAAGGGATCTCAATGAAATCTAAAATACTTATCGTGTCGTTAATTCTCCCCGTCTCGCTGCTCCTGGCCGATCAGAGTCAGACGCACGCGTTCGCAAAGAAGCCGCCACGGATTGCCTGCGGGGATTCGCCGGCGCAATTGCTTAAGAAACGCGCACCGTATGTTAAGATCGCCGATACATACATCTTCGCCGGCTACCGCCAGGTCTCCGCGAAGAACCAGGACCCGGTGATCCTGCGCTTCGACGGCGGCAAACGGACCTGGTGCCGCAAAGACTACGAAACCAACAACGACGACGGCCGGGCCTACGCCCTCTTCTACGACGGCACCCGACTCTATGCGGCCTTCAGCGCGACGGGCACCCAGGGCAAGGCCTCCCGGGATTTCCGGCGCTTTACGCAACAGGGCTGGATGAAGAGTTACGGTCGCGGCGGCGGCGCAAAGTCGGCCGTGATCCTGAAGCTGAATCCCGACACCGGCGAAGGCATTTCCGGTACTTTCGTGAATGCTGTGCTGAAGAACGGCAAAAGCAACTCGCTCGTTGTAAATCACATGAACCTGAGCGACGGCGCGCTCGTCGTACAGGCCGACTCCTGGTACTCGCCGCGACGGCCCGACCGCCAGGCCCTGTCGTGTTCCGGGAAATCGCCCTTCGCGGTTCGTCTGCAATTCGAACAGGATCTCTCGGCGTTACGCTCGGTCGAGGCCGACGGCTGCAACTGACATCAACAATACCGAAGCACTACAGGAAGGCACCCCATGAAACGTTTTATCTTCGCGCTGATCTTACTCGCCCCCGGCGCGCTCTTCGCCCAGGAGGCGTCCGCTTTTCAGCTCGGCGCCGACTCTCTGCAACTCCGCGCCGGTGGTTCGGCCGATCTGAAACTCGACGTCCGACTCCCGCAGGACAATCACATCTATGTCAAACACGCGGGGCCGAGCCTCAACATCGTGACCGAGTTCTCCACCGACAGTCCGGGCTGGATCGTTGCCGTGGAGAAAGCGCCGCGAGGTCTGCGCCACGAAAACGATATGATCCTCAAAGGTCGCGGCGAATCAAAAAGCGCCGGCAGCTATACGCTGGGCATTTACGAAACCAAAGGCCGCGAACCTTCTTCTAAGAAACACTCCGTGAACATTAAGATTTCCACGCAAATGTGCGACAGCAAAACGAACCGCTGCTTTCGTCCGAAAACCATCGAAAAGACCGTGAGTGTACTGGTGAACGCGCAGAAAGCGGAAAGCGCCGCAGCCCCGGTAAAAACTCGCGGCGGCATCCAGTGGGTAACGAAGTACGACGACGCCCTGAGCCGGGCGAAGCAGAACGGCCGCAACATCTTCGTGGTCATTACCGCGCCGTCCTGGTGCGGTTACTGCAAGGTTCTCGAGCGCAACGTGTTTTCGAAGGCCTCCGTCGCCCGCACGTTGAACTCGAAGTTCGTGCCCCTGCGTATTCTGGATTCGAATCCGGATCGCAGTCGTTTCGATTTCAGCGGCTATCCTACCATGTTCGTCGCCGCGTCCGGCGGAAAAATTCTCAGTGAGATTTACGGACGCAACGAAAGCGCGTTTCTCAACTCCGTGAAGAAATTCGAAAACGACGGCGACGAGGACTCCGGGGCCGCCGAAAGTTTTGCTTACACCGTGCGCCTTTCGGGCAAGTTCGAACGCGAAGGCGACGAGTGGATTCGTCGTGAGGGCGATACGGTGCGGCGTTACACCGAAACCCGCCGCGACGCTAACTTCATCGTACTGAAAGATAAAGAATCCGGTGAGTTCATTGCGCTGCCGCTGAAAAAGGGCAAGGGTTTCGTCTACCGCGACGGACAGTGGATCGAAGCCTTCACCGTGGATTGAGTCGCAGCCCCCAAAGCCGCCGGAGTTCATACGGCACTGCACTAAAACCCTCTCCAATGGAGAGGGTTTTTTGTTTTCCCACTGCTCGTAATTCCAATCATTTAGACTCCTCGCAGCGATTCTGTGCCAGGGTCCCGCTCACACAGGGACAGAATCATGCAGAACAAGAGATTTCACAACCTACAAACCTTCACTAAAAGCAAGCTTGCGGTCCTCGTCGCCGCGCTCCTCGCGTTTTTCGCCGCGACGCCGGCGCTCCAGAGCAGCGGCGGCGGGAACGCCGGGGGAATGCTGGAAGGTCAGTTCGACCCCGGCCCCGCCGGCGGAGCGGGATTTCAGATCCCCGTCTACATGCCGCCCGGCGTGCGGGACTTTCAACCGCGGCTGAAGCTGCAATACTCCAGCATCAACCAGGATCGCGGCATGCTCGGCGTGGGCTGGGACCTGAGCGGGCTGTCGCAGATCGAACGCTGCGGCAAACGCCGCCACCTCGACGGACACAACGCTCCGGTACGCTACAACAAAGGCGACCGTCTCTGCCTGGACGGCAGCCGTCTGGTCGGCCGAAACGGCAACGACAACAACGCCTACTGGAACGGCCCGTTCAGCAAAGAAGTCGAGGACTGGAACGAGATTCGCCTGCACGGCAATTGTGGCAACGGCCCCTGTCGTTTCACGGTGCACGAGACCAACGGTTCGATGCGCACGTACGGCGGCGCGGGCCATGCTCGCATTTACGCGCGCAACAACACGGCCGTGCGGGTCTGGCTGCTGAGCGAGATGCGCGACCCGAACGGCAATCGCATTGAATTCAAGTACCGCAGCGGCTTCGGCGCCGGCACCGCGTACATCGATCGCATCGAGTACGAGGGTCGTGGCGCGCGCTTCTTCTACGATCGCATCGACGACGCCCGAAACATCAACTACAGCTATGACGGCACCGGTCGTACCGCGCAGCGCAATCGCCTGAAGCGCATTGAGGTCTTCACCGCCGCCGGCGTCTTTCAAAGCTATCGTTTCTCGTACGAAAGAAGTCAGCTCACGAAGCGCAGCCGGCTGCGCCGCATTGATCGCTGTGATTCCAACAACCGCTGCCTCGATCCCATGGAGATGTCGTACAACGACGCATCGATGAACGGCGAGTTCCGCATCGTCAGTCCGGGCGGTCACGTTTACCAGGACTGGCTGCGCTACGATCCCGGTGTAAACATCATTACCGGCGACTTCAACGGCGACGGCAAACAGGACTTCATCCGCCAGGAGAAAGGCGACCGGGGCAAGGACCGCAACAATACGTTCAACGTCTACCTGTCCCGGGGCGACGGAAAATTCAACATCGTCACGCCGGGCGTAAACGGCCGTCAGGACGATCCGTTCCAACACCATCTGCGCTTCGATCCGGGTGCGAACATCATTACCGGCGACTACAACGGCGACGGCAAAACCGACTTCATCCGCCAGGAAAAGAATGACTGGGACAACAACGACAAGTGGACCTTCCGTGTATACTTTTCCCGCGGCAACGGACACTTCAACGTCGTCACGCCGAATGGCCACGCCTACCAACACAACCTGCGCGCGGACGACGGCGCCATCATCATCCCCGGCGACTACAACGGCGACGGCAAGACGGACTTCATCCGCCAGGAACGCGGGGGCTGGGACGACGACACCACGGGCACCTTCGAGGTCTACTTCTCCCGCGGCAACGGCTACTTTAACATTGTCCGCCCCAACGGCCACGTTTACCAGGACTGGCTGCGCTACGACCCGGGCGCAAACATTATCCCGGGCGACTTTAACGGCGACGGCCGCACGGACTTCCTGCGCCAGGAACGCGGCGACCGGGACAACGACGCGAACAACACCTTCAATGTATACCTGTCTCGCGGCAACGGTTACTTCGACATCGTCACTCCCGGCGGCAGCGCCTTCCAGTCCAACCTCCGTTCGGACAACGGCGTAAACATCATCCCGGGTGACTTTAACGGCGACGGCAAGACCGACTTCATCCGCCAGGAAAAAAAGGACTGGGACCACGATACGAACAATACGTTCAACGTCTACTTCTCCCGGGGCAACGGCCACTTCGACGTCACGACTCCCTCCGGCGGCGTATACCAGGACTGGCTGCGCGCGGACCCGGGCGCCAACATCATTCCGCTGGACTACAACGGCGACGGCAAGACCGACTTCATTCGCCAGGAAAAAGGCGGCCGGGACGACGACACGAACAACAGCTTCAACGTCTACGTCTCCCGCGGTGACGGCACCTTCGACATCCGGACGCCCGACGGCTACCTCTATCAGAGCTACCTGCGCGCCGATCCCGGAGCCCGGCTGATTCCCGGCGACTTCGACGGCGACGGCCGGGACGACTTCATCCGCCAGGAGAAAGGCGGCTGGGACGACGATACGCATCTGTCTTTCGGCATCTACTTCGCCGGCGCACACCGGGCCCAGGCGGCGGATACTCTAAAACGCATCGTCCACGGTCCGGTGGATCATCGTTTCACGTATCGCCGCCTGACCGAGTACAACGCCAACGGCGGCATCAACTTACCGGGCGGCCATCGCGGTTTCCTCGCGCCGTTCACCGTGCTTAAGTCTTACCAGAGAATTGTTAAGACCCAGGCGGGCAAACAAACCATCAATCGTCATTACACGTATAAGGGCGCGGCGCTGCATCCCGGCGGCCGGGGTTTCGTGGGCTTTCGCCAGATGCATGTCCGCGGGCCGGAGGAAAACTTTCGCACGGAAAACATCTTGCGGGTGGACTTCCCCTTCACCGGCCAGACCGAACGCAAGACCACGTTCAACGCCAACCGCTCACGCGTGCTCAACGTCGAGAAATTCCAGTACAACAAGGCGAACGGCCTCGCCCCGCAAAGCCGTATCGCCCAACTCACGCGCAAAACTTCCGAGGCGCGCGAAAGCTCCGGCAGTCGCACGGCCGTGCAGAACATCCAATACGACGCCGGCAATCCGGCGCTGGTCAAACAAACCGTCGGTTCGAGCTCCATGGCCACGTGCACGGAGTACTCCGGCGGACAGATCGCGGCCATCATTCGCGCCGACAGTTGCGAGTACTCCGGCGGCAGTTGCAGTTGCTCCGGTGTGCTTACGGAGGAACGTTTCGAGCGCGATACGTCCGGCAACGTAAAGGAGCGCCGCAACTTCGATAGCTCTCGCAACGCCTGGCTGGTGGAGCGCTACGATTACGACTCCCGCGGCAATCGCATTCGCACGTATCTGCCCACGGGGGCCGTGCAAACGGTGCGTTTCGATTCCACGTACCGTACGTATCCGGTGGAGATCACCACGAACGCGAACGGTCAGAGTTACACGGAGACCCTGGAGCACGATCCGCGGAACGGTCGCCCGCTGCGCGAAACCGATCCCAACGGCATCACCGCCCGCAACGCCTACGACGACTTCGGCCGACTGACCGAGGCCTACCATACCTCGCCGTCCGGCGACGAAGAACTCGTCGGCGCGCACCAGTACACCCGCCAGGGCAATCTCTACGTGCGCACCACGCACCTGCTCCATACCTGGGATAGCGATCATCGCACGGTGAACGTCCTGGCCGTGGACGGCCTGGGTCGCGAGATTCGCCGGGAAGAGGGATCGTCCGCACAACGGGTCATCGTGCAGACGGAGTACGATGTACGCGGCAGCATCAAACGTCGCTCCGAGGGCCATCTCTCCGGCGAGAGTCCGCAGTGGACGCAGTACACACGTGACGTGCGCGGTCGTCCGGTACGCGTCACTCAACCGGGCGGCGCCGTCACCAACGTAAGTTACGCCTACGGCGGCGGCGATTGCGCCGCGGACCAACTGCGCGTCACCGCGGTAACCTCCGTGAATCGCGGCGCGGGTCGCCACGTTACGCGCTGCCGCAACGCTTCGAACGAAACGGAACGCCTGGTCCTGCGCGATCCGGTGAGCGGGGCGAGCACGACCCACGAGTACGACTTCGACGCCCTCGGTCGCATGACCGCCGCGCGGGACGGTCAATCGGCCACGAACATCAGCGTCGATTCCCTCGGCCGGCGCGTGCGCATTGAAAGCACGGAGCGCGGCAGCATCGAATACATCTACGACGACCGGGGCCAGCTCGCCCTGGAACGCCGCAACGGTGAGGACACCTACTTCACGTACGACGCGCTCAATCGCGTTACGGAGATCGTTTATCCGGACGGCAGTCGCGCGGTCTATGAGTATGATGATACGACCTTCGCGAATACCATCGGCCGCATCAGCACGGCCGCGATGGTTTCCGGCGCGGGCAAAGAAATCGCCCGACGGGAGTACTCCTACGGCGTGAGCGGTCGCGCGGAAGTGATCATCTCGCACTTCCCCGATCTCGCCGAACCGCAGGTCATCGAGTACCGCACCAACGTCATGGGCGACACCACCTCGGTGCATTACCCGAGCGGACGGATCGCGTGTTACGAGTACAATGATCGCGGACTGCTCGCGCGCATCGACGTCGCCTCCGGCACCTGCGCGGATCCGAACGCGGAGACCTTCGTCCGTTACAAACAGTACACGGCCAACAATCAACCCGGGCTTGTGGAGTACGGCAACGGCGTCGTCACGGGCTTCGAGTACGACGGCAACCACCGCGTGCGCGGCATCCACACCACGGACGCCGAAGACGTTACGATCCTGGAACACGATTACACCTGGACCTCGCTGAACGAGGTGGAGTCCATCACCGACGACCTGGGCGATGACGACGCGCAGTACACCTACAACGGCCTGGGCTATCTCACCCGCGCCGTCGGCCCGTACGGCGACCTGAGCTACGAGTACAACGCCGACGGCAACCTCATTCGCAAAGATGGACTGAATGTAAGTTACGAGGGCAGTCGCCCGGAGGCCGCCGGCGACGGCCGCACCCTGGAGTACGACGCCCACGGCAACATCACGCACCGCGTCAAGAACGGCGAAACCTTTGCCTATGAGTACAACGGCCGCCGGAAGATTCAGCGCGTGTTGCGCAACGGTAAGATCGCCGGCCTCTACGAGTACGACGCGGCCGGCGACCGCGTTACGAAGATAGACGGCAGCGGCAACAAGACGATCTACGTCAGCCCCGAGTACGAGATCACCGACTTTGCGGGCGACCGCAATCTGCGGACCGAGTACATCAGCACGCCGACGGGCCGCGTGGCGGCCATCTCCAACGAAGAAGGCATTCGCTACGCGATGCACAAGTCCGTGCAGCACGGCCTCCAGGCCCGGGCCTATAACACCGGTTCGGTGACGGGTCTGGCCGGCTTCCTGAATCACACCATCATGTCGTACGCCTACGACCCCGTTACGATCCGGCACGGCATCATCGCCTTCTGGGCCCTGGCCGGAGCCGCGGCCCTGGCCATGTTCGTGTGGATGCTCCGGCGTCCGGCCCGCTCGGCCTACCGTCGCCGGCGGATGCGTCTCGCCTACCCGGCTCCCTTCGTCGCGGTGACGATGCTCGCCATGAGCATTTCCTGCGGCGGCGGAGATTCCGGTATGCTGGTTCCGCCGGGCGGACTGAATCCGGGCTTCCTCTTTCAGAACGAGTCCTCCTCCGGGGAGAACAGTCCCGAGGCCTACGGTTACGCCGAGGAAGGGACCTACTACTTCCAGTACAACCAGGTGGGTTCCACGATCCTGGTAACGGACGAGGCCGGCACGCCGGTCGGCCGCACGGTGTACAAACCCTACGGCGAACTCTACGAGGATGCGAGCGACGGACGCGGTTACTTCCGGAGCAAGTTCAACGATCGTGAATGGGATCGCGACGCGGAGATGTACTACTTCAACGCGCGCTACTACGATCCGGCGACCGGTCGTTTCCTGCGCGCCGACGATTTTCTCTTCGGCACGAGCTCGGACAACGCCGCGCAGATGAACCGCTACGCGTTCTCCGCGAACAACCCGATCACCTACTCGGACCCGGGCGGTAACTTCGCCTTCATTCCGATCCTCATCGCCATCGGCATCGGGGCGGCGGCCGGGGCCGCGGCCGGGGCGATCGCCTACGGCATCTCGGTGGCGATGAACGGCGGCACCTTCAATGTCGGTGACTTCTTTAAGTATATCGCCATCGGCGCCTTCGCCGGCGCTCTGGGCGGCGGAGTCGGACACGTTCTCACAGCGGCCTTCGGCGCGTCCATGGCGGCCACCGGCGCCGTGGTGGGTGCCACCGTCGGCACCGCCGTGGATACGATGGTCTTTTCGATCCTCACGCAGGTGGCCGATACCGGCCGCGTCGACTGGCGCAGCGTGGGCATCGATATCGGCTTCGGCCTGGTCGGTGCCGGGGCCGGGGCGGCACTGGGCAAAATGGGCAGCGCCGCTTCGAAATCGATCTACCGCGGCGGCCAGAAGGCCGTGAGCAAAATCTCATCGAAAATGAGCCGCAGCGCTCCGACCGCGAGCCGAACCGCCGGCCGTGCCATGGGAAAAACCGGACGCGTCGTGGGCCCGGACGGTGAGGTCCTGACCCGCATGGCGGGCGTGCGGCAGCACATCGGCCGGGTCATTGGACCGGACGGACAGATCATGCTGCGCCAGCCCGGCACGCGCAATCTGCCGATCCACCGGAGCTTCAGTGACCAGATCCAGGCGGCTCTGCCCAGCGCCGGCCCCATCGCCGCGAAGGTCGGCCGGGCCGTCCTCCGCAGCGCGGGCGCGGCCGGCATCGGCACCACCGGCGGCAACGGAACGAACGAGGACTGAGGCCGAATCAGAATAGAACGAGACTGGCAGCCATCACCGCCATCCCGGCAATGAGTCCGTAGATGGACAGGTGATGGTTGCCGTACTCTTCGGCGGCGGGCAGAAGTTCGTCGAGGCTGATGAACACCATGATGCCCGCCACGAGGGCAAAGAGCACGCCGAACATCGACTCGTTTAAGTACGGGTAGAGAAACAGAAAGGCGAGCACGGCTCCCAGGGGCTCGGCCAGCCCGGACAGAAAAGAAAGGCCGAAGGCTCGACTGCGATTCCCGGTGGCGTAAAAGATGGGAACGCTCACGGCGATGCCTTCGGGAATGTTGTGCAACGCAATCGCGAAGGCGATCGCCACGCCCACCTCGGGATGACTCAAGGCCGCGGTAAAAACGGCGATGCCTTCCGGAAAGTTGTGAATCGCAATCGCCAGCGCGGAGAGGATACCGGTGCGCAGAAGCTGTGCCCGCGCAGTGGATCGCGTCGGAACATCCGCCGTCGCCGGATAGACCGAGGCCAGGCCCAGCTCCGCGCGTCCCCGTTCGATCTTCTCGTCATGGCCCATGTCCTCGGTGATGCGCGCCTCGTGGGGATTCACAATGTGCGGCACGAATCGGTCGATCAACGCGATGAGTGCGATGCCCGCGAAGAACGCGAGCGTGGTGTAGAGCGTGCCCGTTCGTTCATCGTAAACGGAATGCATGGCCTCGGACGCCTTGGGCAAAATCTCCATGAACGAAACGTAGATCATGACACCGGCGGAGAATCCCAACGCCAGCGAAAGAAAACGCGTGTTCGTGCGTTCGGTAAAGAACGCGAGGGCACTGCCGATGCCCGTGGCCAGGCCGGCGCCGAGGGTAAACAGAAACGCGATCAGGATGGTTTCGTAGTCGGCGTTCATTTATGTAATAGAGATAGGCGCGGAATCGGAAACGGCCAGGGAATTCCTGCGCAACGCACGCACGCGCTCGACGGCCGTAACATAATCCCGCACGATCGCCTCGATCCGCGCCGCGCCGTTTGCCCGGGCATCCGCCGGCACTCCTGTTGCATCGACACTGCAACGCAACGACGTCCCGGTTCGCAAACGCAGCGGCCCCGACACATCCGCGTACAGAAACAGCCCCACGCCGCGCACGAATTCCGCCGCGGCGGTGAGATCGGCCAGGGCTCCGCGCGCGCCGCGGAGGCGCGGTCGTGTAATCACCGCGGAAGCCCGGGCGGCCGGACTGCCGTAGGTTAAGCGCGCGCTGTCCCGCTCACAGCCCAAACGCAGGTTGCTCAGACGCGCCCCGGCCTCGGTACCGTAGAGCACGGCTACTAATCTGCGTTCGCCGAATGTTAATCCGCGTTCCCGTTTCCCGAAGTTCCGCGCCGTGACGAGATCCACGGCGTCGAGACTCAGGCAACGCATGGTATAGTATGCCAGCAGGACTTCCCGGGGTTCCAGGCCGCCGCCGGGGCGGCCGTCGCTGAAGGCCTCGTAGAGATCGTTCACGTCCTCGAAGCCGGCGACCGCGGCCAGGGCTGCGCTATTTTGAATGCGCGCATCCTCGCGCAGCCAATCTTCCAGGCCCCGCCCGGCGACACGCAGGCAAAGCGCACGCTCCTGTGGTTCGCTGCGAAGATAGCGCGCAAATTCGCCGGCGTCGAAGTTCATGCCGCGCACGCTGCGCAGCCGACCGAAGCGCCGCACCAGGGTCGGCAGAGCGGCCGCATCACACTCGTTCGCGTACATGAGATAGGCCAGCACGTCCTCGGGGCGGCGATCCATGCGATGGGCGAGAAACGTAACGCAGCGATGCAGCAGCCGCTGCGCGGCGGCCCGGGAAAGGTCGCGACCGCTCGCCAGTTCGAGATGATCGATCTCGCAGCCGCCCGGATAGTCCGCGTGCACGATGTCCGCCGGCGTCGGCTGCGGCGACGTCGGTGAGTACATGCGCACGAGACGATACTCGCGGAAGCCGTGATGCAGGAGCGGCGGCGTCACTGCAAGTGCGGACAAGGGAAATGACGGTCCACCGTTGCGCGGACGGGATGTTACGTGTACTTTTTGATACATGTCGTGTGTTTGTTGACGATTTCAGGCGGGCCCTGATTCGGCAAGAAGCTATTGCACGGCCCCGTCATCGCAGCGAAAACGAATGACAGGCCCCGCCTCCGCCGCGAGCATGGCCCATGCACGGAATCCTGCGCACCCTTCTTAAAGTTCTTTTAATTTCAGTTAGTGTCCCGCTCCTGGCCTGCGGGGGCTACGAGGAGCATCCCTCGGGCCTCAAGTTCCGCGACGAGGTCGTGGGCAGCGGCGAATCGCCCGAGGCCGGCGACTACGTTACCGTCCACTACACCGGCCGCCTCTACGACAGCGGGGCGAAGTTCGACTCCTCCCTGGATCGCGACCGGCCGTTTACGTTTCAGATCGGCCGGGGCCAGGTCATCCAGGGCTGGGACATCGGCGTCATGAGCATGAAAAAAGGCGGCAAGCGCATCCTGGTCATTCCGCCGGACCTGGGCTACGGCGAACGCGGGGCCGGGCCGCGCATCCCGCCGAACTCCACGCTCAAGTTCGACGTGGAACTGCTCGACTTCCGCAAACCGCCGGAACCCTGGCCGACGCCGGAAACGGCGGCACGGCGCGCCGCCGGCGGTCTTCAGTACTACGTATTATCCGAAGGCGAAGGCGAACGCCCGCAGGCCGGTCAAACCGTGGCGGTCCACTACTCCGGGTACCTGGAGGACGGCACGCTCTTCGACAGCTCACGGACCCGGGGCGAACCCATTGAGTTCGTGCTCGGTCAGGGCCAGGTCATCAAGGGCTGGGACGCCGGCATCGCCCTCATGAAACCGGGCGCGAAGTACAAGCTGGTCATCCCGCCGAATCTGGGCTACGGCGATCAGGGCGCCGGTCGGGTCATTCCGCCGAACGCAACGCTCATCTTCGATGTCGAGTTGGTGGAAGTAAAATAAACATCACAGCCCCGGTCACCGTGCCCCGCTGCGAATGAAGTTGACGGATCTCTTGCGCTGAAGTACGAGCGTCCTGGCATGAAAGATCTTGCAATGAATCTCTCACGTCCGGCGTTCCTCCTGCTCCTTGCCACAACGACGTTCCTCGCCTGCACGTTCAGCCAGAACATCGGCGGCTCGTACGAAATCGAGGGCCCGGGGGATATCGAAAGCCGGGTCGCCATCGTGAACGCAGCCCTGGTGGAACGCTTCAAGGATTCCGAAACCATGCAGGCCGAACTGGCGGAGCACTTCGAGATCGCGTCGGAGGACATTCGCTCGGTCCGGCTCACCGCCGGTCAGTATACGAGCAGCACGGAGGAGGGCGAGACGCGCCGGGCCATCTTGCAGATCAACGTATCGGTAGCCGCCTCGTTGGAACTGGATCCGAACGAAATCGTCGAGTATCTCAGCGAGGAAACCGGGAAGGTCCTGCGACCGAAAGGCTTCACGCTAAAGAGGTTCGCGTCCCCTCTGGGAATCTTCGCGCTCGCGCGAAACCTGCGGGCCGCCGCTCAGCCCGCGTAGTCGCGAACGTTCTCGTCGAGCAACACGCGGCGGTCGGTGATCCTGTCGCGCAGAATGATGTAGCCGTCCCGATCACAGTCCAGCTCCAGGCGCGATGTGCCGGTCTGGCTCCGGAAGTACTTCTCAATAAAACAATTCGGCTCCAGGCCGAGCGCGCGGAGCAAGTGGTGATGATGCTGGATGATTTCAGCTTTGTGCGCGTCCAGGATCTCCCGCCAGTTGCCGGGGATTGGAAACGATGATGATGCGGAGGCTGCACTCATGATGACTCTCTACTGCCTCTTAGATTTTCGCCAATTCTAATGGTTCAACTAAATCTGTGCAATCCCGATTCTTGCTGATTTTTAACAATCATAGCCATCTTTCACTAAAAAACTACGGTTTTAGCTGTAAAATATGAACAATTTCTCCGCGCGCATTCACAATTCGCACAGTCATGTTTCCGTTTGAGTCGATCTCGATCTCGCCGAAGTTGAACCAGCCCAGGGCTTCCTCAAAACTCCGCATAATTTGCCAGGCCCTCGAGCAACCATCGCAGTTATTCGACGCCGAGCATGGACTTGCCGTGGTCGGCGGCTTTGCGCGGGTCGCGGTACTGGCGATTGTCGAGCAGGAAGATTTCTAAATGTTTGCCGAAACGAAGTTTACGATAGATGCGGCCGGTTTCTTCCAGCTGTGATGAAATGGGATTCCACTCGAAGAAGGCCGCCCGGCCTGTTGCCGTACATGCCGGCTTCTTCGCAACGATTGTCGGCGTAGATCATGTCTCCCAGGCCGATGAAAAAATCATAACCGATACTTTTCTTTGACTGCGTCACCGGGACCCGTGCCGCCCTGTCCCGGAGGACGCGCACGATCGGAAAGCCGAGCTCGCGATCCCGGCAAACATTCTGTCCGGCGATGTCACCGCCGAAGGCGAAACGTACCGGCGCGGGAAAATTCGCCGGAGGCGCCGTGCGAAACGAACCGCGCGCGATCCACGTCGCATCCTCCGGCGCCGCGGCGTTCCGCCATCCCGCGAAAGGACCGGTGTCGAACCACACGGTGTAACGATAGTTCTCGTGCGGGGCCAGTCCGCCGATCGTAACCTTGCCGGTGAAGTCGCCGGCCGCGTCGATAACATCGCCGGCGGCGACACCGTGCGTGATGGTGCCGTAGCGCGGGCCGCAGGCGAGACCGGCGACGAACAGAAAGACGAAACAACGCGAGAGATGCACGGCGCGAGACTGGCAGGCCTTAATCGGGCGGCAATCGGAAATCGATGGACGCCTGCCCGCGAACCGCGAGAAAGTTCGTCGCATGAGCGATCGTCCCGCACAGCAGTCGCCCTTCGCGCCGGCAGAAGCCCCCGGCGCCGGCATTCGCGAACGCCTGCACGAAATCATCTTCGGCGCGGAAACGCCCTTGGGCAAGGCCTTCGACGTGGCGCTTCTGTGGGCCATCGTCATTTCGGTGGTGGCCGTGCTCCTGGAAAGCGTCCCGGAAATTCGCGGGCGTTACGGCACCGAACTCAAGTACATTGAGTGGGCCTTCACCATCGTCTTTACGATCGAGTACTTCGCCCGCCTGTGCGCCGTGCGCCGGCCGCTGCGCTACGCACGCTCGTTCTTCGGCATCGTGGACCTGCTGGCCGTCGTGCCGACGTACCTCAGCATCGTGTTCATTGGCACGCACTACTTTCTGGTGGTACGCATCTTACGATTGTTGCGCATCTTCCGGGTATTCAAACTCGTCCGCTATACCGGCGAGGCCGATCTCATTCTGCGTGCCCTCATGCTGTCCCGCGCAAAGATCACGGTCTTCCTCGGCGGAGTGCTCACGCTCGTGGTCATCATCGGTTCGCTTATGTACGTCATCGAAGGCGAGGCCAACGGTTTCACGAGCATCCCGAAGAGCATCTACTGGGCGATCGTCACGCTGACCACCGTGGGATACGGCGACGTCACTCCGCAAACGCCCCTGGGCCAGATGCTCTCGGCGCTGGTCATGCTGATTGGTTACGGGATCATCGCCGTGCCTACGGGCATCGTGACGGCGGAGATTACGTCGGAGGTGCAACGTCGCGCGAAGCTCGACCATCGCACCTGCGCACACTGCGGGGCGGAAGGCCACGAGCGCGACGCGGAGTTCTGTAAGTTTTGCGGAGGTGAACTTTAGGAATTCTACCGCCGTCGCAACGTCAGGTATTTGTAGTCTTTCTCAAACCCGAAGTCGATCAACGCCTGCGCGTATTCGCTTTTCGGCGCGGCCGTGTCGTTGATCGTCTCGACGCGCACCTGCCCCGGCGGCTGAAACGCGCGCCCTAAGATGCGTTCAAATAACTTTAAGTAGAGCTTCAGACGCTCGTTCTCCGGCGGGCGACGAATCTCAAGCACGGCGCCGTTGCGGCGCGAAATGAGCACAACCTCCGCGCCGTCCATCACGAAGTGCGTGCCGCTCTTGCGATCCGGAAAACTCGCGAACGGCCGCGGGTCCACATTCGTTACGGCGCCGTCGAAACGCAGGCCGCAAACCGAAGCCGGATCCTTCGCGGACATCGCATACACACGATCTTCCTCCAGGCCGCGACGCAACACACGGTAGGCCGCGGCGGAGGCGAATTGCAGGCCGGGGACGCCTTCGAAAAAGTAACCGCCCAGAATCTCACCGGAGAGTTCCATCAAACGCAACTGGCGAAGCACCGCCGACCAGCGCAGCGCCGGTAACTCACGCTGCAACAATTCACGAAACAACACGCCGTAGCGCGCGAACAACAATCGAATGCGTTCGCGAACGAGCTCCTCTTCTTCCAGTAGATCGTCCGCGCGACTTTCCGGCAGGTTCAAAAAATACCAGCGCCCGCCCGGCTGCCGGCCCTGGGACCAGCGTCCTTCGAGGGTCGCGCGAAAGGCCGCACGACGCGCCTGTTGCGGTGGAATCGCCTGAAACTTTTTTTCGATACCGCGGCGCACCGTGACGAAGGCGTCACTCGCAATCTCCCCACGCCAGGCCGCACGCCAGAGCAACTCCACAAGTTCCCCGGCATCGCGATCGGCGCGCTGGGCCAGCTCCAGCGCGTCGTAACGCGCGGCGGGATCGATCCACAGTTGCCGCAACGCCTCGCGGTCCGCCGCGGCCTGTTCGTCTTCATCGTCAAGCGGCGCGCGCGGAAATAAATCGAGATCTTCGGCGAAGGCGAACGCGATGGTTTCTTTGCCGCAACCGAACCAGGCCAGACTGCTCTCCTGAAACAAACTATCGAAGAAAGCAGTATGATAGGGCGACACTCGAAACGGAAGGATGTCCTGCTCCCACTGCGCAGCCTGCGCCGGATATCCCAACAGTGATTCCAGGCGCCGCTTCATGACTTCCAGGGGACCTGCGCCGGCCGCGTCGGCGTCGATTTCCAGCGGAATCAATCCCTGATACTCCGCCAGAAAAACGGGCAGCAGCCGTACCGGCAACGTCCGTTCCACGGCTCCCCGGGCGCGGCGACGCACCAGGCGCAGGAGATGTTCCAGGTTGTCCGCGTCGCAGAGACGCAAGCGGGATTCGCCCAGGTGATCCGGGGCCGGCGTCCGCACGAGCAAATGTTCGCGCAAAAGATCGTCCAAAAGAGACGCCCACGCGTCTCCCGCGAGTCCGAAGCACACGGGCACGATGTCCTCGTTCGCGGGGCCGTAGTAACGCAGGAACTGCGCCACGAGACGCGCGGCGAGCCGGCGATCCCCGTTCGTCGCAAACGTACCCAGGTCCCCGAGGTTCTCGAGGGCCGTCACGACGGGCACGCCGGCCCCGGGCAGCAGGATTTCGCACAGGTGCTCGCTTAACTCTTTCTGTACAGAAGCTAAGAACGAAGACCGCGCGTTGCCGGACTCCTCGGCCGCGTCCGCACCGGCGGCCGCAGCCTCAAACAACTCACGGCCGTCCCGTTGCATCGCCGCGAGCAAGGCCTGCCACTCCGGCCGCGGGATGATCAGGCGCTCTTTGACCCACTCGACAAGGTCCTGGACCGAACGCGGCGAGTACTCCGGCGCCGTGCGCTGGAGCTTCGCACGGAACTCCTCGTAGAGTTCGCGCGAAATCTTCGGCCGGCGCTGTTCATCGAACACCACGCGATCCAGCAGCTCGCCGTCGAGGGTGCTGCGCCGATCCCGCGTGGGCGTGTCATCTGCGTACATAAAGTAGTTCGTCTCGCGCCACACCAGGTCCGCGGCGAAGGGCGAGGCCCGACGGGTCGTCGTTTCGCTGACAGTGATTTCGCCGCGCTGAATTTCCTCCAGGCGTTCGCGTAACGTATCCAGTTCGAACTCGTCGCGCAGACACGTGCGCCAGGTTTCGAGCATGATGGGAAAATCTTTGTAACCACTGACGGCCTCGAGCAACTTCTTCGAACGCAAACGATTGAACCACAACGGCAGGCGTTGGTCAAAGCCGGACGGCGGGAGCAGCAACGCCCGCCCGGCGTTTTCGCGAAAGCGCGCACCGAAGTAGCCGCTGCTTTCCAGGGACTCGCGCAGCAGATCTTCCAGGTCCCGCGATGGTACCAGGTCCCATAGATCTTCCACGGCGAAGTCGTCGGGCAGGATCAACAACACACCGTCGTCGTTGTGGGTGGTTTGCAGCGGGAACGATTGCAAACGCCGCCAGGCGGCGCGCAACGCCAGCGAAAGCGGCCGGTTCGCGCGACCGCCCCAGAATGTGTGCAGGATAACCTGCTTTTGATCGCTGCGGTTCAACGGGTCCTGGAAGTGCTCGACGAGCACATGATGACGATGCGGCAACGGCGCGTTCGCGGCGGATCGTTGTGCTTCCAGAAACTCAAGCAGTTGATTCGCCGCGACTTCGTCCAGGAAGTAATCGCGACGAAATTCACTGAGCAACTCCGCGCGGTACTCCGGCGCCGCGGCATGGGCTAACCTTCCGTCAATGTCTTCTAAGAATTCACCCAGGCGATCGCAGAGATGCCGGCCGCGGTCGTCGTCCTCGGCGCGCCAGAAAGGCACGATGGCGTGTTTTGCTTCGCCGGGGACCACAAGCACGTCATTGTGCGTGATCTCCGCGATCTTCCAGTAACGATTGCCCAGATGAAAGACGTCGCCCAGGCTGCGTTCCCAGACGAACTCTTCGTCGAGCTGGCCGATCTTCGCGCGGGAATCCTGCACGCGCAGATCATAGTAGCCGCGATCGGGAATCGTGCCGCCGCTCATGTAGAGCACGCGCTCGGCGCCGTCCCGGGCCCGCACGCGTCGGCGAATGCGATCGTAGGCGATGCGCGGACGCAGTTCTCGTACGCGGGAGTCCGCGAAACGGCCGGAGAGCATATCGAGGACCAACTCGAAACCTTCACGGCTTAATTTGCGATACGGATAACTTTGCTTCAGGGTAACGTAAAGGTCGAGGACGTCGCGGTCCGTTCCGGCGCACATCGAAACGATCACCTGGGCCAGGACGTCCAGGGGCGCATCCGGCGGGCGCACGGGTTCGATGCTGCGTTCGTCCACGGCCCGGGCCATCACCGCGGCGTCGAGGACGTCCCGGCCGTGGGCGGGATAAATCCAACCGCGCGAAGTTTCACCGACGCCGTGCCCCGCCCGGCCGATGCGTTGCAGCGACGACGACACCCGGCGGGGTGTCTGGATCATCACCACCTCGTCCACACTGCCGATGTCGATGCCCAGTTCCAGAGAAGACGTCGCCACGATGGCCGGCAGCTCACCGGCCTTCAAGCGTTCCTCGACCAGCAGTCGAATGTCCCGGGACAACGAACCGTGATGACACAACGCGAGCTGTTCGTCCTCGCCCTCGTTCAGGAAGCGCGCGATCTTTTCGGCCAGGGCCCGGCTGTTCGTAAAGAGCAGCGTCGATCGATTGCGGCGAATGATCGCCTTAAAATCGACGCACATGCGCTGCCAGAGGGCGTCCGGATCTTCCTCATCGTCCGCGGCAATTTCGTCGTCGGCCGCAGCGTCGGCCGCCGGGAGCATTTCCCCCGGCGGAATGCAACGCACGCCGATCTCTACCCGCTTTGCGTCACGGGACTCGATGATGCTGACTTTCCGTGGCGTTAAGTTTACCTCGTCAAAACTTTGCACATCCTGCGATACTAGTTCAGAGCCGCCGACAAAGTCCGCCACCGTTTCCAGCGGACGCACCGTGGCCGACAACGCGATGCGCTGCAGCTCCGGGTTCCCGACGGCCAGGCGTTCCACCGCCGTCATCAAATGCGTGCCGCGCCGGCTCCCCGCCACGGCGTGGATCTCGTCGAGAATCACCGTCGTCACCCCGACGACGTTCGCCGTAGCGTTTGCGTTTGCATCATGCTGCTCGTAAAACAACGCGCGGCCGCGGCGAGACGTGAGCAGGATGTTCAACGATTCCGGCGTGGTGATGAGAATCTCCGGCGGCTTGCGCAGCATACGCTGGCGCTCGTTCTGCGGCGTGTCGCCACTGCGCACGGCGACGCGCAGGTCCGGGAAGGGCTCGCCGCGCAGCGCGAAGAGGCGTCGGAGTTCCGACAGCGGGCGCAAGAGATTCCGCTCGACGTCGTTGTTCAACGCCTTGAGCGGCGAGATATAAACCACCCGTACACCGCCGGTCGGCCACACGCCGGTGATGAGCCGATCCAGCGCCCACAGAAAGGCGCTCAGGGTCTTGCCGCTCCCCGTCGGCGCGGTGATCAGAACGTGCTCGCCCGCGGCAATGCGCGGCCAGGCCTGGCGCTGGACGTCCGTAGGTGTTCCTACAATTCCGGCGAACCACTCCGCGACGAGAGGATGAAAGATCTGCAACGAATCTTCGGGCGGTGGTTCCGGGGGCGGCATTTGTAAGAGTTCCTACAATTTTGACTTGCGGCACGCGCGATTGCTGGTATTCTTACCGGTAAGTCAGATGGCACGCAAACCGCGCATCAAAACCGAGCTGAAGAAGCACGCCCGCAAGCTCTTTTATGTCCAGGGATATCCGAACACGGGGATCAGCCAGATCATCGAGTCGGCCGGGACGAACAAGGCAACCTTCTATTATAACTATCGCAGCAAAGAACAACTCGGCCGCGAGTATCTCCACGAGTACAGCGATTATCTGCTCATCCGCCTGGCGCGGCAAATGAAACGCTCCGCTTCCCCCGAAGACTTCATCCGTCGCTGGGTCACACTGGTAAAAAAGGACGTCACCCTGCACGACGATACCTTCAACGGCTGCCCCCTCGGCAACTTCATCAATCAAATCGACATTCGCGGCACCGAGTTCGCGCCGTTCATCGGTGAGCTGGTGAAAAACTGGGAGGCCCAGCTCTCGCGCTTCTTTGCGGAGATGCAGGCCTCCGATCGTTTCCCGAAGGACCTCGATCCCACCGCCGCGGCGGCCCGCTGTCTGGCCATCTATCACGGTTGCATGGTTCTGTGGAAAGCCACGCGAGAGCTGAATTACATTGAGCAGGCGGAAGAGATGATGATTCGCTGCGTGGCGCGGTGAACGCGTTCAGCGCGGGCGCCCGTCCGAGGCATAGTACACGAAATCCACCCGGCCACCGTCGGCATCGCGGATTTCCAGTTGTTTCGGCCGCCCCATAAATGCCTGCGCTTCGAAAGCCCAGCGCGTACCGGCTGCATTCCAGCGCACGTCGCGGCCGCGCGCGGTCGTAAGCAGAGTTTCCGAAGTGAAACCGACCGGGAAGATATCAACGGGCGGAGTGGCCTCCCCGCTAAGAGCATAGAGTTTTATGTGATACGTGGTAGTACCCTCCGGCCACTGCCCGGTAACAAAACGCTCAGAAATCAAGAGACGATCGGAGTCACCACCCCACCGCAAGTCAGCTACCAGATGCTCCCAGAGCGGCTGGCATCTGACTCCGCTGCGTACCGCCCGCGGATCACTGCCGTCTGCGGCGCGAGTCCAGACGTCGCAACGGCCGAAGCTGTACGCGATTCGACCGCCATCCGGCGAAACCCGCAGATGCGAGATGCCGTAGCGCCCGTACGGAGTAGCCGATGAAATATCACTGAACGTCAACAACTGTAGATCGCTGCCGTCGATATTCACCGCATACAGAAAATAACAGCCGCCATGATACACGGTAAATACGATCCGACTGCTGTCAGGAAACCAGTCGGCAGCATTCACGCGCGCAGGATAGACTGATGTTTCCGTACCGGATGTGAGATGGTGAACCCTGAGGCCCGTCGCATCCTGAAGGAGCATGTATTCCCCGTCCGGCGACGTAAGCACCGGCGCCTGGCCAGGTTGTTTCACGAACCTCCGCTCCACTGGATCGTAATCCATCCGGAAATAGTTGCCGCTCTCATGAAAGCGAAACTGCGGACCGGGTCCGGACCATTCCAGGCCTTCCATCGCATGTGCACCGCCCTCGTACAACAGCCAGACCGCATCGGAGCCGATCATCTTGCCGTAGATATTTTCCCGCCACGTCGAAGTAGAAGGCGGCGCAACGAAAATCAGGTCCACCTCCGGTACGTTTTGCCTCAGCGCGTTTGGAAACAGCGGGCGGCTGACCGGCGAGGTCGGTGCCGCGTCCACGGCGTCCTCGACATCCGACACCGGGGCCAGCGCCCCCAGCAACGCCAGGGCCTCACCGCCGTCGGAACCACCGGAGCCGCCGCAAAACGTAAGCAGCACAAGGAATGTGGCCGGCAGGCTAATGTTTGCGCGCATGACAATACATGTACCCGGTCGACCCGAAAGCGTCTCATTCCGGACTCATAACGGCAGATCCGCCAACATCCAGGCATTTACGCCTGCATTTTTCACTTTTCTAGCAGTCCCGCCTCCGAGTGCTAAAAAATGCTCGACACCCGCTCCTCTATCACTTATTTGGCGAAGAAATTAGCAGTCTCGCAAGGCGACTGCCAACGCGAGACACAGCGTCCCCCCGCCCGCAAAACGGACGGCCCGGGACAGCAAACAAGGGAGAACAAGACCATGGCAATCAAACCACTGGCAGATCGTATCTTGATTCGGCCGCTGGACGCCTCTGAGGAGAAGGTCGGATCGATCTACATCCCCGACACGGCCAAAGAGAAACCGCAAGAAGGTGAAGTTACGGCTGTAGGGCCGGGCCGCGTCGAAGACGGCAAGACCGTCGCACCGGAAGTGAAGGTGGGCGATAAGGTACTCTACGGTAAGTACTCGGGCACCGAAATCAAACACGACGGTAAAGAATATCTGATCGTACGCGAAAGCGACATCCTCGCCATCGTCGGCTGAGGGCGAATCACTGGAGGAAATCCGAAATGGCTAAACAACTGAAATTCGACGAAGATGCTCGTCGGAAACTGCAAAGCGGCGTTAACATTCTTGCAAACGCTGTTAAGGCTACGCTGGGTCCGCGCGGACGCAACGTGGTCATCGACAAGAAATTCGGCGCGCCCACCGTTACGAAAGACGGTGTGACCGTGGCGAAAGAAATCGAACTGGAAGACGCGTTCGAAAACCTCGGCGCTCAGATGGCGAAAGAAGTCGCCACGAAAACCAACGACGTGGCCGGTGACGGCACCACCACGGCGACCGTTCTGGCTCAGGCCATCGTCAACGAAGGTCTTAAGAACGTGGCCGCCGGCGCGAACCCCATGTTCCTGAAGCGCGGCATCGACAAAGCCGTGACCGCCGTTGTCGAAGAAATCGGCAAACAATCGAAAGAAGTCGGCTCGAACAAGTCGGACATCGCCGCGGTGGCGACCATCTCCGCGAACAACGACACCGAAATCGGCAAGCTCATCGCGGACGCGATGGAAAAAGTCGGTAACGACGGTGTCATCACCGTAGAAGAAGCGAAAGGCATCGACACCACCCTCGAAGTGGTCGAAGGCATGCAATTCGACCGCGGCTACCAGTCCGCGTACTTCGTCACCGATCCGGAAGGCATGCAGGCCACGCTGGAAGATCCCTTCATTCTCATTCACGAGAAGAAGATCTCCAACATGCGCGACTTCCTGCCGCTGCTCGAAAAGATCGCGCAGTCGGGCCGCCCGCTGCTGATCATCTCCGAAGAAGTGGAAGGCGAAGCCCTGGCCACCCTCGTGGTCAACAACCTGCGCAAGACCCTGAAAGTATGTGCCGTAAAGGCTCCGGGCTTCGGCGATCGCCGCAAGGCCATGCTCGAAGACATCGCGATCCTGACCGGCGGTCAGGTGATCAGCGAAGACCTGGGCATGAAACTCGAAAACGCGGAAGTGGCTCAACTCGGTCGCGCGAAGAAAGTTACGGTGGATAAAGAAAACACCGTGATCATCGAAGGCGAAGGCAACTCTTCCGATCTGCAGGGCCGCATCGGTCAGATCAAAAAGCAGATCGAAGGCACGACTTCCGACTACGATCGCGAAAAACTGCAAGAGCGCCTGGCGAAACTGTCCGGCGGTGTAGCGGTGATCGAAGTCGGTGCAGCCACCGAAGTTGAAATGAAAGAGAAGAAAGCCCGCGTCGAAGACGCCCTGTCCGCGACCCGTTCGGCCGTAGACGAAGGCATCGTTCCCGGCGGCGGACTCACGCTGCTCCGCGCTCGTGAGGTCATCACCGGCCTGAACCTCAAAGACGACGAAGCCACCGGCGCGCAGATCATCTACCGCGCGCTCGAAGAACCGCTGCGCATGATCGCGACGAACGCCGGCCTCGAAGGCAGCGTCGTTGTTCAGCGTGCGCTGACCGAGAAAGGATCGATGGGCTTCAACGCCGGCACGCTGGAATGGACCGACCTCGTCGCGGCCGGCATCCTGGACCCGGCGAAAGTCGTTCGTTCGGCTCTGCAAAACGCCGCTTCGATCGGCTCGATGGTGCTCACCACCGAAGTCGGCATCACCGACCTGCCCGAGAAGAAAGACGGCGGCGGCATGCCGGACATGGGCGGCATGGGTGGAATGGGCGGTATGGGAGGCATGGGCGGTATGATGTAATTCGTCGCAACGGTCGCCCACTCCGGCCCGCGATAGAGCGGGCCTCCGGAGTGGGTCAGCGGCGGGTGGGGTTGGATGGTTCGAATCGGCCCTGTCTTACCGTTTGTGTTTTTCAGATTCGTTTCTTAAACAAAAGGCGTGGTTCCGGTTTTCGGGGCCGCGCCTTTTTTGGTAGAGAACTGTATGTCGGATATTCTAAAAGCGGCGGGGGAGTTGGATATCGGGAACGTCGCCTTGATCCTGCTGTTCTTGATTCCTGGCTTTCTTTCGCTGAAAGTTTATGACACACTGTTTCCGAGACAGCCGCGTGATCTTTCTAAATCGATTATCGAAGTGCTGATGTACAGTGCGCTGAATTACGGCGCGCTTTCTTGGCTCATTTACCTGAGTCTTTATATCCAGATCGCCTGGCTGAAAGCGCTTACATTGATTCTCAGCGTTCTGATCATGCCGATTGCGTGGCCGGTGGGCTACTACAATCTCCTCAAGATCAGTTGGTTTCGAACCCGCCTGGGAATTCATCCGATTCCGGTCCCCTGGGACTATGTTTTCGGTAAAGGGAAACCGTACTGGATTATCGTCCATCTGAAGGACGGCCGAAAAATTGGGGGTCGTTATCATACCGACTCTTTTGCCTCTTCGTTTCCCGAATCTCCCCAGATCTATGTCGAGGAAGTCTGGAAACTCTCAAAGACCGGCAAATTCCTGAAACAAATCGAACGCTCTCAGGGGATTATTCTTTTCTCTGAAAGCATTGACATGGTCGAATTCTTCGAATACGATTAAGACAGAATGAGCGATAAAGAAAAAACCCAAAAAGTAAATAATGGCTACCAACCTACGTCAGGTGTAAAGGGGGGATACCAACCCGTCTCACAGGGCGGCTCCCAATCCCCGCCCAATCCTCCGAAAGGTGGATCCGGAGTCCCCGAGAAACCCAAATCGTAACCCGGTTCGTCCCTCTTGCGTTAGCGATCCGCAGCGCGTAGCGCGGACGGGAACGCCTAAAAACTGTTTCAATTTTTTTATGTTCCGGATGATCCTGTGATTATGATACGTCCTTGCCAGACTCTGTTTTTCTTGTTCCTCACGCTCCCCCTCCTCTCCTGCTCCGTCATGCTTAACGCCGACCTCTCCTACATCTACGCCGACGGCAGCGGGAACCGGTACATCCTGCGCCAGGCCGATGCTTCGCAACGAGATTCCATCGACGATGCGCGGCGCATTGAGCTCGCGTACGAACCCGTAACGCCCACGCAATCTTCCAGCGGCGTCTACAGCGGCGGCGAACCCTGGACCGTCGCCCTCTCAAACGAGGACGCGGCCGCGCTCGCCCGCCTGTTCGAAGATGCATTGCACGAAGTAAACGCCCACCAGGAGAATCGTGCCATGGGTACCGGTGAAGTCAGCCGCAAGACGTCGACGAACAGTACCCGCCGCGTTTTGCAAAGCGGCGCCCCGATCAAAGCGAAGCTCGAAGCGGCACTCTCGAAGTTCGCGCCGACGCCGTAACTTCCCGCGATCTTATCTTACGGTGAATGCGAATTGCGTGGTGTTTTCCCCGGTGATGATGAAGTCCGCGCTCGTCACGCTTCCCGACGTCGGTAGACTGCCGGAGATGCCGGTGAAAATGTAGAGTTTGCCGGGAGTTCCGCCCGAGTCTCCGATCATCAATTCACGAATACCGTCGCCGTTGACGTCCGCCGCACCGAGTTCGTCCTGGCCGGTTCCGGCCGTTACGCTGGTATAGATGCCATCGGCGCCGGACAGGGTCGGCGCGACCGTCGGAATGCTGCCGCTTCCACGAAAGACATAGACCGTGCCGAGGTTCGAAGACGCGTCGAAGTTGTAATTCGGGGCCGATGCAATAATGTCATCGAAGCCGTCACCGTCCAGATCCTTTAACAATATATCATCGTCACCTAAGCGCGCGCCAGCCTGATCGCCGGTGATCATGAGCGACGCCGTTCCGTCGGCCGTGCCCGTGCTCAAGCGCGTCGTCCCCCCCGGGAAGAGATAGACCGCCCCCCGGGTCGAGTTAAACGTCGGCCCGGATGCCACAAGGTCCGCAAAGCCGTCGTTGTTGTAGTCCCCCGTTTCGACGTACGCGAAGTTGCTGTTCGCACTACCGGTGATGGTAGCAGTGGCGACGGCGCCGATGTTCCCGCCGGATATGCGCTCCGCGTTACCGTAGAGAATGTACACCCGCCCGGTCTCGGCGGTGGCCGGATACAGATTCGAGCCGACGATGACGTCCATGTATCCGTCCGCGTCGAGATCGCCGCTGGCTAATGTTCCCCGGCCGCTACCTAACTCATCACCCACATTTTCTCCAACGAGCAACGTATTCACGGATGCGTCCACCGTGGTCACCCCGACGGACTCCGCCCGGCCATGTAAAATGTACAGCTCACCCCGCGTGCCCGAGGAGTTATTCGAAATGCCGATGAGATCGTCGAAGCCGTCACCGTTGACGTCTGCCAGCTCCAGCCCCCGGCCGGAACTGAGCTCGGCATACAGCTGCACTTCAGCATCCGCATACGCCGTACTGTTGAGTCCGGTACTGCTTCCAAAGAAAACCGCGTGGACCCCCTGACCGCTGCCCGGCGCTAAGTCCGCACCGGGAACAGTTATCCCGAGATCGCCGTAGCCGTCGCCGTTGAAGTCGCCGAACGCCAATCGTTCGCCGGCCCGATCCGCGACCGCGCTCCCCGGGAGCTTTAAGTTCGCCGCCGACGCGTTCCGGGATACCAGCGCGTCGGGGCCGCCGTAAAACAGATAGGCCGCACCGGAGTTAGCTCCCGCCGACGCATCGGTGTTGTCGTGAGCAGCGTAGTCTGCATAGCCGTCGCCGTTGACGTCCCGATTGAAATCCTTCTTGATCGTAAAGGTTTGTGCGACCGAGGGCGAGTAATAGATGGACCGCGAACGTACCTGAACGCTGTGGCTCGTGCCGTGCCGCCAGGTATCGGCTCCGGTTGGCAGAGCGTAACTCCAACTGTTGCCCGAAACCGTCCCTGGAAAAAAGGCGCCGCCGTCGATCGACACCTCTACGGACAGGCCCGGCTCCGCAATTACGCTACCGACCAGAAAACCGGACTCGATCGCGCCCCCGTCTCGAACGTTCAAAGCGACGGGCTGCACGGGAAGATTGACCGCGAAAAAGACGAGCGGATTGCAGAAAACATCCGTGAAGGTGCAGTCCGTGGATGAGGTGCAACCCGAAGCGAAGACCGCGGGGAATGCAATCGCCGCGAAGCCCACAGATCCGAGAAAACGAAGCATGACCGATCAATAGATACGAATTGCGAAATACCGCGCAACCACAAAATTTCGCGAGCCAGGTTCCGCGGCGATTCTTAACTTTCTTCGCGCGTATGTTTATGCAATAACGCACTCACGTATCGCGGCAGCACGCGCTCGTAATTCGTGAAAAAAGACCGCGGCTGACGATGATGCATGCGGCCTCCAGATAATCCAGATGGGCATGCCAGCCGGCACCGGCCTGGGGTATATGATTCGCGGGCAGACGCCATATCTTTCGCGCTCATCGATCCTTCTTGCGCTTGCGCACCGCACGCAGCAGTTCTTCCAGCCGGTCCAGCCGCGGATTCCAGAACGATCGCACGCGAACAAACCAGTTCTCCAGGTCTTCAAAGCCGGCAGGCTCCACGGAGTACCAGCGCGATTGCGCATCTTACCGGCCGGGCTGAGAAAGGCTTGCCTTCGCCCGCGAACGAAGCAGAAACTTGCCATGCAGCGTTTTCTCCTGCGAGCTTTGACCGGCCTTCTGATTCTCGCCGTCGCCGGCACCATCTACAAGTGGCCGTCCATCCGCCGGCTGCACGCGGCCGTTACCCTCTTCGATAAAGAACACATCGTAGAAAACTTCCGGAGCATGGATCGCCTCTTCCATTCGCGGAAGATCGAACCCGCGCAAACGCCCTTCGAATTCCGGCGTCGTTCGGTGACGTTACCGGAGTCTTACGCTTATAACGGCGAACGTCGCAATCTCGAAGACTTCCTCGAAAAGACGGCCACCGTCGGCCTGCTCGTCCTGCGTGATGATACGATCCTGCACGAAGACTACCGCCGCGGCTATGACGCCACGACCCGGCACATCTCCTGGTCCATGGGCAAGTCCGTGGTCTCGGCGCTCGTGGGCATCGCCGTAGCCGAGGGCCGCATCGATTCCATCGAGGATCCGATCACGAAGTATGTACCGGAGCTGAAGGGCAGCGGCCTCGACGGTGTATCCATTAAGAACGTCTTACAAATGTCTACTGGTTTGCAGTTTAACGAGGATTACGGCGATTTCTATTCGGACATCAATCGTCTGGGAAGGGTGATCGCCTTCGGCAGTTCCCTCGACGAATTCACCCCCACGTTCCAGCGCAACCGGGAGCCCGGCACGTATCACCATTACGTCAGCGTGAATACCCAGGCCCTGGGCATGCTGCTGGTTCGGGTTACGAACAAGAACCTGTCCGAGTATCTCGGTGAAAAGATCTGGCAGCGCATGGGTACCGAGGCCGCGTGCTACTGGCTCACCGACGATTACGGCATGGAGTTCGCCATCGGCGGATTGAACGCGGTGCTCCGCGATTACGGCCGCTTCGGCCGGTTGTATCTGAACGGCGGTTCGTGGGAGGGCGAGCAGCTCGTCCCGAAAGATTGGGTGCGCGCTTCGATTACCCCGGACGCCCCGCACTTGATGCCGGGCGAGAATCCCGCCTCGGCCCACACGGCCGGCTACGGCTATCACTGGTGGATTCCGCCGGAACCGGACGGAGAGTTCCTGGCCATCGGCATATACAACCAGTACATCTACGTCTATCCGAAGAAGGACCTGGTGATCGTCAAACTTTCAGCGAACGCAAGTTACACGAAAAACTCGCGAACCCTGGAAAGCGTCGCCGTCTTTCGGGCGATCGCCGCCGCCATGAACTGAACCGCGCTCAGCGATCGCTCACCGGGTGGCGTGCATCGCATTCCGAGGCGCAGGCGTCGTTGCAGTACTGGAACTTGATGTCGCACTGATTACGGCAGGCATTGATGGCCGGGGACATGCCCTTGCCTTCGCAGTCTTCGTAACACGCGGAATACGCGGCGCATTTCTTTTCTTTGCACGCGCTCATGCACGCCTCGTTGCGCACGATCTCCTGCGTGGGCTCGTCTTTCTCCGGCTGGCTCTTGCACGCGGCGAACAACAGCATCACGGCGGTAACCATCACGAATGTGTTTCGAAAACGGGAAAGGATCATGCATGCAATCTCCGTCGTCGCGAGATTTCCGCAACCAGAAATCCAGGCTCACCGCGCCGTCGGCGTGCCGATCAAGTACGTCACCACCGTACCACCATCGCGCAGCTCACCACTCTCCCAGTCGAAGGTTCGATCCTCCGGTTCCGCCAGTTCGAGCAACTCCCCGGCACGATAGGCGCGCAGCACGGAAACCGCGCCGTCCCAGGCGATGCTCAGCGGGATTAACGGCAGCACATAGGTAAAGAGCAGGCGCAGGCCGGGCCGCTCCGGGTTCCGGGCCAGGATTGCCGGTGTCAGGATCCACACAATCCAGGGCACGAGCAGGACCATCGCAAAGAACTGCAAGGCGCTCCGTTGCACCGGTTCGAAGACGGCGATCCCCCGACGCTTGCGTCGTGCGTCGGCGAAGATCGCACGCAGGGTATCCGGACGAAAGTGATGGGCCACTGTAAACATCGTACGAAAACCGGTTAGTTCCTCGGGCACGTTCGTTGCGTCGACGCTCGTCGGATGCGCCGTGATGCCCGCGTCCGCATACTCGCGGCGCAGCGGGCACGGAAACTTA
This sequence comes from Leptonemataceae bacterium, assembly GCA_965227295.1. Classification (GTDB taxonomy): domain Bacteria; phylum Spirochaetota; class Leptospiria; order Leptospirales; family Leptonemataceae; genus JANSYA01. The sequence continues at coordinate 5,596,411 of OZ245742.1, forward strand.
TCGCTCATCGTCACATTCAGGTTCGGAAACTCTTCGCGCAGATTCTCCCAGACGTGCAACGTGCCCCCGCCGGCCCCGGAACCGAGGTCCATGACGCGGTGCTCGCCGCTTTTGCGCAGGGCCCGGGCCAACAGCGGCACCACGCCGGCAAACACCCGCATCTTAGAAGAAACGTAGTCGAGGTAATCCTGAATCGGCTGCTTCAGGAAGCCCGGGTACCAGGCCAGATCGGTAAACTCGAACAACTGCAATCGCATCACAAGCCTCCGTGCGGGAAGATGCCGTGATGATACACCGCGAGCGGGCGAGTGTCGTCCGGATACCGGTTTTCGGACATCAGCCCCCGCGACGCCAGTCGGACGGGCTCCGGCCGAGCTCACGCTGGAAAGCCTCGTAGAAACTGGAACGAGAATTGAAACCCACGGCATACGTGATGCTCAGGATCGATCGCTCCGGCTCCTCGATCAACAGGCGCTGCGCCTCTTCCACGCGATAGCGATTCACGAACGTCGCGAAATTCAAGCCCAGGCGATCGTTGAGGTAAGCCGAGAGTTCACGCTCGTTGACGTTCAACAGATCGGCCAGACGACGGCGGCTCAGGTCTTCGTCGAGATACGGCCGCTCCGTACGCATGCAGGCTTCCAGGCGTTCGCCGAAATCCTGGGCGTGCTCCGTCCCGGACCGCCGCACATGCAAACGCAGGCCGAGCAGCGCCGGATAACGTCGCACCAATATCGAATAAACGAAGAGTAAGATCACCACGCTGACGTTGCCGGCGAGGGCCGGCAACGGCCAATCCAGGAACATGCCGACGGCAACGCTTATGAAGGCCAGGCCGAGAAGCATCAAAAACCCCGTCGCCGGCCGAACGAGTTCCTGCGCGTCGCTCCGGCGATCCACGGCCCGCAATCGCAGGAGCGCCGCGGCGATGCAGAACAACATCTGCACGGGTATGCCGCCGGCCGCAAGGCGCAGAACTTCCAGGAAAGCATCGGCACGAACGGCCAGGCTACAGGCAACGAGCGGAGCGATGAGACTTGCCAGGATGATCGGATCGCGCCGCCGGGACTGCGGCGAGATCAGTTTCGTGAAGTAGGTCAGCAGCAGCGGCCCCGCCGCGTACTGGCTGAGCACAAGCAGGACCAACACCGACCGGTAAACCTCCGGCCCGGCACTCATGAGCATGATCGGCGGCACGAGGCCGAGGGCGGCCGTGAACAACAACGCCGCAAGAAAACGATGCGCGTTATGACGAACCGGTTGCACCAGGACGCCGAAGCCTCCATACACAGCGAAGGCAATTCCCAGCAGGAAGACGTATATCAGCACCGCCGCGGCCATGCTGACAGATGCCGGACTCGCCGGTGCTTGCGAGCCTTTCTCCGGCACGCGTAACTTTTTTTGCCGACCGGCCGCGGAGCGCCAAAATTTAAGTGGACGCTTATGTAAGTGTATGCTTAAATATATTTTGATGGATGTCGCCCTGAAAGCCGTCGCTGAACCGAGGCGCCGGGAAATCTTACGCCTGGTCCAGGCCGAAGAACTGAGCGCCGGAGAGATCTGTGATTTCTTCGACGTCAGCGGCCCGGCCATCTCCCAGCATCTCGCCGTCCTGCTGGACGCGGAGTTGGTGGAGGTCCGACGGGAGGGTACGCGACGTCTGTATCGTGCCAATATGACCCGCATCCGACAATTACGTGCCTTCTGGGAAGAGTTCTGGGACGTCAGCCTGCTACGACTGAAGCTCGAAGCGGAAAAGAAGCACAGGGCGGATCAAAACAAGAAGAAGAAAAAGAGGAAACGCTGATATGAGTACTACAGGTTATGATCAAGCGGTCGTAAAGAAGACCGTCGAAATTCAGGCGCCGCCGGAGACGGTGTTCGAGTTCTTTCGTAAGCCGGAGTTGATGACGAAATGGATGGGCATCGAAGCCGAACTCGATCCGCAACCCGGCGGCATCTACCGGGTGCAAATGGCGACTAAAGACCGCGACGTCGCCCTCGGCAAGTATCTGGAAGTGGATCCGCCGCGACGGATCGTATTTTCCTTCGGCTGGGTCGGCGGAGAATTCGTGCCGCCGGAATCCACCCGGGTGGAGATCGATCTGGAGCCCTGCGAAAAGGGCACGCGCTTAACTCTCTCTCACTTTCTGTTACACGAAGCGCGACGCGACGCTCACAACAAGGGCTGGGACTATCACATGGACCGACTGGTTACCGCGGCCGAGGGTCGTGATCCGGGGCCGGACACGCTGGGTGGCTGAGTTCCCGAAACTCAACCACTCTTAGATTTAGAGAAGGATAACTTACCACAGGAGACTCAAATGAAACCGAAACTACACGCTCTGCCGGGCTCGCCGAACAGCCGGAAGGTCCTTGCACTCGTCAGATACCTGGATCTCGAACCGGAACTGAACCTCATCGATCCTTCCACCGGCATTCACAAACAACCGGACTTTCTTGCGAAGAACCCCAACGGCCTCTTACCGCTGCTTGAGGTCGGCGACTTCTGCCTCTGGGAGTCCAACGCGATTCTCCAGTACATCGACGACACACACGGCAACCGACTGGGATCCACCGACGCCCGGGAACGCGCCGAAATCTCGCGCTGGCAGTTCTGGGAGACGGCCCACTGGGGACCACAAACGGGTATCCTGACCTGGGAAAAACACTTGAAGCAGCTCTTTACCGGCGCACCGGCCGACCCCGCCCGAGTCGAAGAAGGCATCGAGGCGTATCATAAGATCGCTAAGGTCCTGGAATCGCATCTTAAGAACCGCGACTATGTCGCCTGCGATCGCCTGACCATCGCCGACTTTTCCGTGGCCGCGCCGCTGACTTATGCGAAAGAATCGGAACATCCCCTGGACGAGTACAAAAACATCGCCGCCTGGTTGGAGCGCGTGAATACCGTGCCGGCCTGGAGCGAAACCGCACCGCAGAAAATGTTTGCGACGGCATAAAACGTTCCCGGCGCAAAGTTCTTTACGACCGGCCGGGCATGCGGATGATCGTATCCCATGCGCTTCGGCCGGTCTTTTTATTTCTGCGCCGCCGTCCTTGCGCTGGCCGGCACCGGTCGCCGCGCAAGCGAAACCGGCGCCTCCCGATCTCGGGCGACGTGTACACCGGCACGCGCCTGCGAATCAACACGGACTACTATGCGTTTCTGATCAGCACGTCGTACTATCTTTAACCCCGCTCAATCAGCATCGACCCACCGACGCCGTCACCGGCGCACGAAGTAATCAGCACGCGCTGCGCGTTTGTATCTTCGGCGAGGTCCATGACGGCGTTGATCACCAACCGCGCGCCGGTGGCTCCGAAGGGATGGCCGGCGGCAATCGAAGAACCGTTCGGGTTGATCTTCTTCGCGTCGAAGCGCGACTCCCAATCGAAGCCGGTCTCCTGGCGAATCTCCTCGAGCGCTCCGACGGCCGTGGCGGCAAAGGCTTCGTGAATTTCGATGTAATCGAGATCCTCGAAATTCAGGCCCAGCTCTTCCATGAGCGGCAGGGCCGAGCGTGATTGGCCGAGGCCCATGAGTTCCGGCGCGACACCGACCATCTTCCAGCCCCGCAACACGCCGGCAATACTCAGACCCAGCTCTTCGGCCTTCGCACGTCTCATCATTAAGAAACCGCCGGCGCCGTCGGAACGCGCGCTGCTGTTGAAGATGGACACGGTGGGACCGTGGCTTTGCTCGAGAAACTTGCCGTACTGCGATTGGAAGTCTGCGAACTTCATGCCGGCGTTATCGAAGAGCAACATCGCGCGACCCATGCGATCGGGGTTTTCGATGAGGCCCTTGCGCAACTCGATGGCTTCGTCGACGACGAGCGGCTCATCGTCTTTACGATCCACGGCCATGACGTAATCTTTGTAGCGCCCTTCCTTGTGCGCATCGCTCATACGTTTGAAGCTTTCGTAAGCGACTTTATCGGTGGTCTCGCGTTTCAGCGCGAACTTCTGCGCCAGGATCTCCGCGGTCACGGCCATGCCCACGCTCACGTCCCGATCGCCCAGGCCGTCTTCCAGGCTGTCACGAATCTCCACGCCCTCCGGAAGATTGTCCGGCAACACCTTCGCGAGCTTCTCGACGGAGTTGGATTTCCCACTGGTGCGCGCGTTTTTTACAATGAAGGGAATGTGCGTCTGCGACTCCTGGCCGATCACCAGAAAGACGTCGCCTTCGCCGAGCGCAATGCGCCGCGCGGCCTCGGCCGTCGCTTCCAGCGCCGAAACGCAGTTGTTGGAGGCGATCACGGCGGTGGCCTCGTGGGGCAGGCCCATGCGTTCGCTGATCACCCGCGCCGGATTCAAATCTTGAGGCAGGGCCTCACCGACTACCACGCCGTCGATCTTGCTTTTGTCGAGCCCGGCCTTTTTTAACACGGCTTCGCCGACCTTTTGCCCGAGTTCCACGGACGTGAATTCCGCGAGCCCTTTGCCGATCTGCGCGAACGGCGTGCGCTGCGGCGCTACGATTACAATGTCTTCTGTGAGTTTCATAACTTTTCCTTATGCCGGCACCAGCCGGTGCGTGCATATGCACGTATTTTTGAGACACTACAGAGTGTGTAGAGTTACAGGGAAAATGCAGGGAAATTTGGGGCGGGAGTTATTTGGGGGGGAGCTCCGCTCCCCCTGGCTGCGAAGCGAATCGCCTGCGGCGACCGCGTCCGGGCTCGCGCTACGCGCGACCGGGCCACCCTCCGGGCAGCCCTGCCCGGCCGCTTTCACTTCTCCGCCACCCCCTCGGTTTGCAGAAAGTATTCCGGCAGAGAATTGTAAAGCGTTGACTGGTTCTGTTAATTTTCGTATTTCCGGTTATGCGTTTCGGTTTCGCGATTCTTTTCTGCGCGTTCACGGCCTGCGGCGCGCCGGAGTTCGGGGACATCGAGTCGGTGGCTTATCTAAGAGACGGTAACCGATCGTTAACGTTTGAAGAAGTCCGCGAGCTGGAATTTACGAAGTCGGAGACGCCTTCACCGACGTTCGGATATACGGATGACGTGATCTGGCTGCGGGTGAAGCTGCGAGACGGACTGGAGATCGGAGACGATTATTATCTGAACATTGCCTATCCGCATCTGGACGACATTCGATTATTTCAGTGGGACCTCAGCAGATGGCAGGTCAAGAGCACGGGGGACCAGTTATCTTTTGCGACACGGGAAATCGACAATGCAAACTTTTATCTACGGCTGATTGCCCCTTCGAATAAGCCCATATATGTGCGTGTCGAAAGTAGCGGTCCGAAAATCGTGCCTCTATCACTTCAGTCCGGTAGTGAGATTCCCGGGCAGGCCATGCGACGCTCCATGATCCTTGGTGCGGTTTTCGGCCTGCTTGCCATCATTGCCCTGTACAATCTGACTCTCTATATTTCGGTGAGAGATCCGAATTTCCTTTACTACGCCCTCTACGTTTCCCTGCTAACGGGCGCCTTCTTTTGCTTCGAACGGTTTGATTACCAGTTTATCTGGCGGGAACCGTCCACGATTTCAAATAGATCTTTCGCGATACTCGGGACGGCCGCATACTTTTGGGCTACACGTTTCGCCCGCCGATATCTCGACACACAAAACAATTCACCGCTATTTCATCACGTACTCGGTGGCCTTTCTTACGTTCACCTCGCAGGTATTGTCCTTTTTTTATTCTACGAAAACTACGGGCTCCTCGCGCGTACGGTGAACGCATTCATACTCATTACGCTGCTTGTGATTATTACCGTATCAGTTCTTCTGACCGTGCGCGGTTCACGATCGGCCCGCTTCTTCATAGTAGCCTGGCCGATATTTATTGCAGGCAGCATATTGGGACTTTTTCGCTTCGAAGGAAGTGTCCCGGACACCTTTTTCACTCAATACGGGGTCTATATCGGCGCGATCATCGAAGTCGTCCTCATCTCTTTCGGCCTGGGCGATCGCATCAACCAAATGCGTCTGCAAACCGAACGCGCCCAGCGTGAAAGCCTCGAACTTCAACAAACGCTAACTCAATCTTACGCGCGCTTTGTACCAGAACAACTGCTCACCAGACTCGGCAAATCCACCATCCTCGACGTCCGCCTCGGCGACGCCGTGGAACGCGAGATGACGATCCTGTTCTCCGACATCCGTTCCTTTACGGTAATCTCCGAAACCATGACACCGCGCGAGAACTTCGAGTTCATCAATTCATTTCTACAGAACACAGGCCCCGTTATCCGCGAACAGGGCGGCTACATAGACAAATACATCGGCGACAGCATCATGGCGCTCTTCCCGGAATCACCAGAGCATGCCCTGCTGTCCGCCGTGCAAATGCGACGATTGCTGAGCGCTTACAATGTACGCCGCAAGCACAATGGCTTCCGCGAAATCCAGATCGGCATCGGTATTAATACCGGGCCTGTTATGCTCGGCATCGTCGGGGAGGAACAACGCCTCGAAGGAACAGTAATTGCCGATGCGGTAAATCTCGCCGCGCGGCTGGAAGGCCTTTGCAAACGCTACGGCGCAACAATCCTCATAAGTGAACAGACTCTCTTTCGGCTCCCTGAACCCGAAAATTACCACTATCGCATCCTCGACTATGTTCGCGTCAAAGGCAAGTCAGACACTGTCACCGTCGTGGAAGTCTTCGACGGCGATCCTCCTGAACTCTTCGGGCAAAAGAACCAGTCTCGCGTTAGCTTCGAACGTGCCGTAACGCTCTTCGGCACGGGAGACTTTACTTCCGCGCGCGCACGTTTCGAAGATGTCCTGCGCAATTCTCCCGACGACCCCGCCGCGGCAATCTACGCCGCCCGCGCCGCCGAATACGAACGCCACGGACCGCCGCCGAACTGGCAGGGCATCACGGACCTGGACCAGAAATAGGGCCGCCGCCGAACTCGTGCACAATCTTACGGAAACGCCCGGAAATCCTCCGCCCCACCCCGGGCGCGGCTGCCTTCATCGTTGACGCATGTCCCGGACGCGAATACTAAACTTCACTAAGTTTCTCCGCGCGCACATTACGTAACAATACTCACGGCGCGCCGCATTTTCTGCATGCCGGACAAGACGCATCTCATCTTCCTCAGCTACGCCCGGGCGGACGCGGAAAGCGCCGAACGCCTGCACGCGTTCTTCCTGAGCAATCGTTTCGCCGACAGGAACGTGCGGCCCTGGCTCGACAGGCACGATCTCTTACCCGGTGAACGCTGGGACCAGGCCATCCGCACGGCGCTCCAGGCCGCGGCGTTCGTCGTCATTATCGTCTCGCAGGCGTCCGTCGATAAACGCGGCTATTTTCGCAGAGAAGTGCGCGCGGCCCTGGATCGCGGCGATGAGTTCCTGGACCGGGACATCTTCCTGATTCCGGTACGCATCGACGATGTGCCGCTGCCGGACGACCTCGCTGACTTCCAGTGCGTCGACCTGCGTCGCGACGACTGGCAGAACCGCCTGACCGCCGCCGTCAGAGCCGGCCTGGATCGCCGTAACTTATAATGTTTTGCACCTATGCCCGAGACTGCTGACAACCCGCGCGTGTATCTGTGTTATTCCCGGGAAGATTTTCCGGAAGTGGAACGCTGGTATCACGCCCTGGAATCCCAGGGATTTCAACCGTGGATGGAAGACCTCGACCTCGTTCCCGGCGAAGTTCGTAAGAGCGTCGTCGAGGACGCGGTGGCCACGGCGGACTTTTTTATCGTTTGCGTGAGTCGGCGCACTGGCGGCGAACGCGGACGGGTACAGCAAGAAATCAGCCAGGCCTTAGATACACTTCAATCATACTTAGAGAACGACATCTACCTGATCCCGGCTTTGCTCGAAGAATGCGCCTTGCCCGAACGCCTGAAGGAGTTTCATCCGGTACGATTGTACCGTCCCGACGGCTTCGAGCGTTTGCTGCATGCCTTGCGGACCGGGGTGGAACGGCGGAGGCGGGAACACCGGCAAGAACCGATGCTCGCGCCGCCTCCATCGAACGATCAAGATTCGGCCCCGCGCATACCGAGCGAAACCGATCTGTACCGGCTCCTCGGCCTGGCCTATCGCGGTTGGACCGAGGATCGTCCGGCAAGGACCGCGGCATGTATCCAGCAGGCGTTGTTGCTGCTCTTTCGTTTATGCTATCGCGATCACCACGGCGATGCGGCGGCGGCCTCGGTGGAAGGCGACGCCTTACTGGAATTCATTCGCACCCGCTTCGCGACGGAGGACCCGCGGTTACTGCGATTGGTGCAAAACATCGGCCGCGCGTGCCGGATGGCCGCCCACGATCTCGACGAAAACTCGGGCCGCAAACACGCGGGCAATCTTTTGACCGCGTTCACGGCGGCCTTCTTCTTCGTGCATCGCCGCATCCGCGGGCGTACGGACCCGGATCGCGAACAGCTCTTCCGTGCGTTCAGCCCGCCCGAGACGGACACTCCGGAAGACCACTTCGTTTTTCCGAAAGCTAAGTTTCATTTACCGACCGAGTCCCCGGATCGTTCCGGCGAGCCGGCGGAACGCCGAACCGTCGCCCTGCATCAGGCGGCCATCGACAATCCCGCCGCGCAGCAACTCAGTCCGCATCAGAAAGTACTCGTCAACGTCGCCTGCTTTCAGATGCGCAGCGGCCTGGAGATTCCGTTCATTCAAAGTGAGGTGCGCAACGAGGACGTGGAGATCGAATTTCTGACCGTACTCGCGAGTGTAACTGTCGTTGCTGCGAAGTTAGCGACTGCTCACACGGTCGTCTACATCGGCCCCGAACTTTCGGCCGATGCCTGGGGCCGCCGTTACCGGCTGACCACCAACGGCCGGGATCAACTCGACGTCTTTGAAATCGCTCAGGAAGATCTTCCCGACGATCAATCCACGGCGCCGGAGAGCCGGGAGATCCTGCATCACGACATCGACGGCGAAACGTTTGCGAACTATCGTCACACGTGCAAAGAACGCACGGGTTTTTCCCAGAGCAACATCGTCCTGCTGAACGACGATCACGATCTGCTCCAGGCCCTGAGCTATCCCTTCGACGTCTGGCGTTTGTTCCTGCACCCGCGGCAACTTCAGGTTGTCGAACACCCGGCGCGTTTCCTGTTCGTGCAGGGCGGACCAGGCACCGGTAAGACCGTGGTGCTCGCGCATCGTATGATGCGGATCGTAGAACGTCGAGAGCACGAGGGTGATGCGAACTTTAAGATTATCTTTCTATCATTTACGGCTTCCGTTGCCGAAAACATGCGCCGCATGCTCGATAAACTCGGCGTGAACCTGGATCGCATCGTCATCGCGGACGTGCAGGCTTTCTTCGTGCGCAAGTCTCGCAAGGAACTCGTGCTCAACTGGGACCGCAGGCGCCGACAAATCATTCTGCACGAGGAGCTGCGATTTCCGGGGAAAAATGCGCCCGGGCAAGGACGCCGCTACGTCGACTACATCGTTACGGACGTTTTCTTCGACGAGTTTCAGGACTTCCCCACGAAAGACGAGGACAACTACATCATCAAAATGATCCGCGCCGTAAAAGCGAGTCGCGCCACGCTCACCTGCACGTACGACGAACACCAGAGCATATATCACACCGAAACGGACTTAAAGTACTGGGACCGCCTGCTTGCGAACATCGAACACGTGCGTCTCGATTACTGTTATCGCATGGCGCGAGAAATATCCGAGATATCGAGCAAACATCGGCGCATCATGCTCGCTCACGCGCGGGACATGCTCGCCCTCTCCGGCGGCGATCCGCCCGGCTACAGCGAACAACCGGCGCAACTCGCCTACGCCTTCACCGGCGGCACCGTGAGTCTCGTGCCCACGGTGGGTCTGCGACAAATCACCGTGGCGAAGCGCATCGTAAGTACACTTCGCGAAGAGTTAGCGCGCGACACGGACAACCGCGCTCCGCGCCCCGTGCTGACCGCGGGCACGTCGGACGTGGTGATCATTTTTTTTAATCCGGCCGATTACGGTCGCCAGTACGCCGGGAAGCTCAGCGAAGGCTGGTACGACAATCTCAAACGCGAGCTGAACGTGGAGATCTTCAATCCCTTCGCGGTCAAGGGCCTGGAGTTTCGTGCCGGGGTGGTCCTGTTTCCGCAGTACTGCTTCATGAAGTACCGCCAGTACCTGCGCGACGGTGTGGATCTGCGCCGCCTCGACGAATTCTGCGCCGCGATCCTCGACTACCACGAACGGCACGTCCACGCGATTACGGACGCGGGTTTTCGCAAGAGTACGGTGGATTACTTTCACGATTTGTTGTTTTTCTTAACTTCCCGGCCGTCACTCTCCCAGCGCCGCGAAGGCGAGGGTCTGCGCGAACTCACCGGGGTCTTACAGAACGCCGGCATCAGCGGCAACGATCTCGGCGTCGTCCACGAATTGTACCAACGCTATCTGTCGCATGAACTCAAGTCCTTGCTGGTGCGTTACGATCTTCCTTCCCGCGAATCGCCGACTGCCCCGCCGTTCGACCGGCCCATGTATCAAAAGCTGCGCGCACTCATCGCCGCGGAAACCGCGAAAGTCCGCCGGCATACGCGGCTGCGACGTTCGAAACTGATCCACGGCGAGATCGATCGTTCGCTGCGGGACTTAAATGAATTTTATGTAGCATTAACGCGCTTTCGCGAGCGAACGTTCCTGGTCTATGACCAAGAGTACGATCTGGCGCCCGTGATGCCCGGGGCCGAGGTGCTGGATGAGACGGAATTGCTGTAGATTGTCGACGGGCGCCGGCCTTCGTCGGTCAGAGCATAGACCGTCACCGCGGCGGCCCAGGATCTCAAGCGCAACGGCCAACTCTAAATTGGCATTTCCAATTTATTGCTTGTTTTTTCAAAGCAAGATATTATACCGGGCCTCCGGAGGAATCATGCCAACATCCGAAACAACGACGACGCTTCTACAGGACAGCGAGGTCCTCTCCGCCCTGCCGGTGGAGCACCTGTGCGATTTCGACATCCGCTTTGAGCCGGTCCAACGCATCGACACCGCAGCGGGAACCAGGCTCAATTACATCATTCGGGAGGGCATCGTGCGCGGGCCGCGCATCCAGGGTGAATTTCTCCCCGGCGGTGGGGACTGGCTCATCACCGGCACGGACGGAGTCTCACACCTGGACGTACGCGCCACGCTGCGTACGAAGGACGACGCACTCATCTACCTCACAAATCGCGGCCGGGTCTCCATGTCCACGTCCATGCGCCGCCGCTACTTAATGGGACAGCAACTGCCTTATTCCGCCATGTACGCGCGCTCGCATCCGCAATTCGAAACAGACGCCCCGGAATACGCTTTTCTGAACGCGGCGGTATGCATCGCGTTCAACGAGGTCAGCCTGGACCGGGTGATCTATCGCATCTACATCGTGCAGTAGGCCTATTCTCCATGGTGCATACCACACCTGAACATGATGCAACGCTCCTGAAAAATACTGGCACCCTGTCGCATGTTCGCGGACAACAACACATGCAGGAAGTACTGCGACACGGCATTCTCTACGGCGGCATCTTTCTGTTCCTGGGCGGCTGGGGTCATCTCCTGCGCCCGGGCAAACTCATCACCAATCGCATGCTCGCTCTACTGAGCATCGCGGTAGCCGTCCAGTTTCTGTACCTGTACTTCCTCATGCGGGAATGGCACTTCGAACCCGGCTACTGGAACTACGCTTACCTGCCGTTTGTTTTCGTCTGCGGCCCGGGCATGTACATCCTGTTTCGCGCCACGGTCGAAGACGGCTACCGACCGTCACGCCATGTATGGTTGTTCGCTCCCGCCGTGGTACTCGTCCCGTTTCTGCCGCTGAGCTACGACCTGGCCCCGCACTGGTACGAATCGGGACCCATCGACTACTATTTCGCCGGCGCGACCACGCCCCTCGACATCGTCACGCTCTTCGGATTCTACGCCAATCTTTTCTGTTACGTGGTGATCTTCGTGCACGCCGGCCCGGTCTTTCGCTGGCGCTCACTCTCCCAGGAACCGGCCGCGCGCATCTTGCTCGGTATCCTGGTCGGCAACTCCCTGCTCATGGGCGCGCTGGGCTGCGCTCATCTTCTGCGGCGCGCGGACGGCGTGATCTACGTGGCCTTCGGTACCTCGGTATTCGCGGCGGTAATCTCCGTGTTTTCTCAGAGCGCTCCGTACCTCTTTCAGGAACTGGGCATCGCCATCCGCAAGGCCTACAAGAACTCGCGCCTGGCCGGCGTGAACGTGGCGGCCCTGGAACAAGAACTGCGCCGCTTAATGGAAGAAGACAAACTCTTTCTGCACGAAGACTTGAGTCTGCAGGCTCTCGCCCACGAACTGGACGTAAAGCCCTACCAACTCTCCGAATTCTTAAACGCGCACCTCGAACAAAACTTCTCTCGTTTCGTGAACGGCTACCGCGTGGCAGAAGCCGCGCGCATGCTCCTCGAAGAAGAAGCCGCCAGCATCCTCTCGATCGCCTTTCGCGTGGGCTTCAATTCAAAGGCGACGTTTAACCAGGCCTTCAAAACCATCCACGGTCTATCGCCGCGCGAGTATCTCAAAAAAGAACGCGCTCACAAGAAGAATCGCCGACGGCGTACGAAGATCCAGGCCCTGGGCAAACGCGCCGCCCGCATGGCCGCGAAGGTCGTGCCCTCGAAACGCCGCAAAAAAGGCTGAGATCCGTACCGCGCGAAAACCGCAGCCCTGAGCTCCCTTTTCGTAAATCCCGCGAGCACGGCGGTGCACGACGTACCGGCCGGCAACGCGGGGCGATCGATCAGCCAGGCCGACATCGAAGCGGCCTTCGAAGCCGAAGACGACGGCAGTTTCACCTGGAATCCGGGCGTGGTCTTTCAGTCCGCGGACGGAACCACCATCACGGGCAACGTCTTTCAACCGAAGCATGTCGCGCCGGGCGAAACGCTGCCGGCGATCATCTTCGTAAATTCCTGGGCGGTCAACGAGTTCGAGTACATCGTACCCGCGGCGAAGTTTGCGAAGAAAGGTTACATCGTCTTCAGTTACAGTACGCGCGGCTTCGGTTTCTCCGGCGGACTCATCAACGTCGCCGGCCCCAAAGACATGCAGGATCTTTCCGCTGCCATCATATCTGAACCAGGGCACCCACGCTACGGCCGAGGCCGCGGGCATTCTGGGACTGCCTAACTTCATCTGGGACAACGCCAACGACTGGTTCGACTATCATCTCAAAGGCGTCGACACGGGCATCATGCAACGGCCGGCCGTAACCTTCGAAAAAAAGTTCGCCGACATCGGCGAGCGCGTGAGCTACGCCACCTGGCCGTCACCACAGGTTAGCGAGCGCACCTTTTACCTGAAACCGCGCGGTCTGTTCAGCGGCGGCAAACTCCAGGACTCGCCCAACTCCAGCAGCCGTACGTCGCGCATCTACAGCGGTATCGATACGACCGCGAATACCGGTGTGCCGCTCATTTCGCCGATCCTGGAAGGTCATCTGAACGCGCCGGTGCTCACGCCGCTTTCCACGGTCAGCCGCAACCACGGCGTCGTCTACCAGTCCGATCTCCTGTGGAACGGCCTTAAGATGCGCGGAAAATCAGTTTACCGTGCACGGGTGGAATCGTCCCGGAAAGAGCTGCACCTGAACGTCTATCTCTACGACGTGGACTGGTTCGGCACCGGCAAACTGATCACCCACGGCACCGGCACGATTCCAGCCAGCAGGGCACCCTCAAAATCGAAGTTGAATGATCTTACGAACGTCCGGGCCTCCCCGCGCGGGAAGCCCGGGAAAACGGCGCAAACGCCGCTAAAAAAACTGGCGCCGTGTCGCATGTCCTCCGACCATCGCATTGATGTTCGAGGTCGCGCGGCACGGCATTCTTTTCGGCTCCATCTTTCTCTTAATGGCGGGCGGCGGACACCTGCTCCGCCCCGGCAAACTCACAACCAATCGCATCCTGACCCTGCTGAGCTGGGACGCTGCGGCCATGCTCCTGCTCATGTACCTGCAAATGAGCGGCGTGCGCTTCGAACCCGGTTTCTGGGACTACCTGTACGTGCCGTTGATTTACGTCGGCGGACCGGCCATGTACGTCGTCTTCCGCGCCATGGTGGAAATCGACTACGACCTGCGCCGGGACCTCGGCGTATTCGTGCTCCCCGTGCTGTTGGTTCCGGCACTGCCTCTGAGCTATGTGATCGCCCCGCACTGGTACGAAACCGGCCCGGTGGAGTACTATCTCGAAGGCAGCGTGAGTCCGCCGGACATCGCCATCCTTGCCGGACTGATCCTGAACGCGTTCTACTACGTGGCCGCGTATTTCCGCACGCGGGAGATCTTCAGCCTGGAATCGTTGCGCCGCGATCCGGCGGCGCGCATTCTGCTGAGCATCCTGGTGGGCAGCCTCGTCTTCAACACGGCCATGGCCTACCTGCACGCCACGCGGAACACCGAAGGCATTGTCGTCACGGCCTTCAGTATTTCCGTCTTCGCGGCTATCACCTTTCTGACGACGCAGACCACGCCGCATCTGTTTCAGGAACTGGGCATCGCCCTGCGCAAGGCCTACAAGACCACCCGCCTCAGCGGTGTGGACGTGGACAACCTGGAGAAAGATCTGCGTCGGTTAATGGAAGATGACAAACTCTTTCTGAACGAAGACTTGAGCGTGAACGACCTGGCCGCGGAGCTGGACATAAAGCCGTACCAGCTTTCGGAGTTCCTGAACGCGCACCTGGAACAAAACTTCGCGCGCTACGTAAACGGTTACCGCGTAGAAGAAGCGGCCCGCCTGTTGCTGGAAGATGAGGCCGCATCCATTCTTTCCGTGGCCTTTCGGGTGGGCTTCAACTCCAAGGCCACGTTCAACCAGGCCTTCAAGGCCGTGAAGGGCCAGTCGCCGCGCGAGTTTCTGAAACAAGAACGCGCCGAATCATGAGGCAGGAGACAGTGTGACGATGGCGGTGCTCAGTACTGCGCGCCAAACTTCTGCTCCGTGCGAGCTACGGCCGCGGCAAAGTCGTCTTCGGGGAGCAGCTTCGTCTCCACGGGAACGCCGTCTTCCAGAACACGGAGCACGCGCACGTCGCCGGCGCTCACGCTGTCCACTTCCAGTTCGGCCAGGCTGCCGTCGGCCCGCGGAGTGAAGAATCGGCCGGGCAGGTCTTTCTTCAGGACGATGTTCCGCACGAGTTCCGCTTCACCGCCGTCACCCTGAAAGATGCGCATTTCCAGGAGTTTGCCGAAGTCGCGGTACACAAAATCCACCCGGGCGCCGTCCACCCGCGCCGTACGCCGGAACTCACCGTTTTCGTCGAAGTCGTTCGCGCTGACCGGGTTCTCGCCGGTCCAGAATTCGACCGAATTCAGCACGAGCAAATCCGCCAGTATGAAGATCGCCCCGACGATGCCCAGGGGCCAGATGGCGAGGACGAAAAACACGATCCAGCTGACCCATTTGTTGCCCAGGCTGCCGATCCATTGAAAGCCCTTTCCCGTCAGGGCAAACGACCCCACACAGCGCGGCAAAGTCGCGTAACCAAGGCAGGCGACCAGGAGACAGATCAGCAGACGTTTTCCCATCCAGAGAACTCCACGGCGGCATGTTCCGCCTCATTAATATAGAAGAATCGCGTCCGAAGATGTGTCCAGTACGATTATGTCGTCTCCCGGATTTGTAAAAAAACCTCCCGTACGGGTAACTTTTTTACAAATTCTACTTGCGCTTCTGTGCGGCGCATAAAAGTATAGTGCAACGCACAACAGCAGTGCGGGCGGCTCAGGCCGCAACATAGCACAACTTAAAAGGAAGGCACACAATGAGCGCAATCGAAACCGGAGTACGCAACACCCTCAACGCAGGCATCGGCCTGTTCCGCGCGGCGGAAGAGAACCTCGGCAAGCTGGGCGATCAAATCAAGACGGCCCAGGGCAGCCTGGAAACCCTCGACCTCAACGCGGAAATTGAGAAAGTGAAAGCTCAAGTCGAAGGCTTCGACTTCAACACGCAAATCACGACCATCCAGAAGCAACTGGAAGACGGTTATGCCGACCTCGTCAGCAAAGGTGCTGCCGATCAGAGCGAGCTGGTTGTGAATCTGCGCGGCCTCCTCGACCAGGGCATTGCCCAGGTAAAAGAGATTCAGGCCCAGGTAGATTCTTACCTGAAAAACTAAGTCTTATCCTCCCCGATAAGCGAGTTCATACCGGCGATTGCGCCTCCTTCCGGGGGCGCGGCGCCGGGTAATTTTTGTACTTCCGCAAACCCGCGCCCGTCGGCCTACGAACTGGCTACGGCTTTGCGGGAGTTGTGGATTTTCGTTTTGTTAAGAATGTTGCGTTCGACCCGGACGCCGGTTGTGCGACTCAGCTACCGGAGCGATTCTTGCGGCGAAGACGCCGTTCCGGTGCGCCTTACCATGCTCCCCGGCATGAACTCCGTTCATCTGCTGGAACCAGCCGTACCCAAAAAAGTCTTAATGCAAACTGACCGCCACTTACACCACGATTCGGGGCGTCCGCGAGCTGTCCGAGCGTTTCCGGTAATCCAAGAGCTGCGGTTCGTTGCGTTTGCCGTGAAAAAAAGGGAGTAAGTCGCCAAACTTTGAAGGGGATCATTTGGCTACGGCTGAGCGGGAGTTGTGGAATTTCGTTTTGCTAACATCGTCCGCATCGACCCGGACGTTGGTTTGTGACTCAGCTATCGCGAACCACTGCAACGTTTCTTGCGATGAAGACGCCGTTCCGGTGCGCCTTACCATGCTCCCCGGCATGAACTCCGTTCATCTGCTGGAACCAGCCGTACCCATACAAGGCTTAATGTACACTGGCCGCTACTTACACCACGATCCGGGGCGTGTTCGAACGACCAAAGGGTTTCCGGTAGTTCAAGAGCTGTGGCTCGCTGCGTTTGCCGTGAAAAAAAGGGAGTAAGTCGCCAAACTTTGAAGGGGATCATTTGGCTACGGCTGAGCGGGAGTTGTGGAATTTCGTTTTGCTAACATCGTCCGCATCGACCCGGACGTTGGTTTGTGACTCAGCTATCGCGAACCACTGCAACGTTTCTTGCGATGAAGACGCCGTTCCGGTGCGCCTTACCACATTCCCCGGCATGACCTCCGTTCATCTGCTGGAACCAGCCGTTCCCGTAAATCCCAAACCAAACTGACCGCTACTTACTTCAAGGTTCGCGGCTGCGCTGTTTTTTCATCGCATGTTCAAAAAAAGAGTCGCCTCCGCCCACTAGTGTAATCATCTTGATTACAATTACACCAAACCGGCACAGACCGGTACATCAAGAGGCAACACATGAATCTTTACAAATCCATGATCGCGACGTTCGTAATCGCCGGTTTCGTGGCCTGCGGCGGTGAGTCGAAAGACCAGGCTGCTCCCGTGAAGCTGGAAGACCCGGCCGATCTCAGCACGGCATCCGAGGTCTACACCCTGGAGTCCGGCGAGGTCGTCTGGACCGGCTCGAAGCTCTACGAAACCAGCTCACACAGCGGCACCGTCGCGGTAAAGTCCGCGAAACTCGGCCTGAACGACGGCGCCCCCGTCGCCGGCAGCTTCGCCATCGATATGACCACGATCAAGAACACCGATCTGGAAGATCCGGAACTGAACGCGAAACTCGTCGGCCACCTCAAGAACGACGACTTCTTCGCCGTCGACAAATACCCCACCGCGAACTTCGAGATCGTTTCGGTCAGCGGCTCCGGCGATAGCTACACGGTCACCGGGAATCTTACCATCAAAGACACGACCCTGCCCGTCACCGCGCCGGCTACGTTTGCCGTAGACGGTGACACCGTCACCGGCACCGCCGACTTCACCCTGGATCGTACCGAGTTCGGCGTACGCTACGGTTCGGAAAAGGTCTTCACCGACCTGGCTCAGGACAAAGTCATCGACGACAAAATCAATCTGAAAGTGGACCTCAAGCTCAAGAAGGGCTGATCTGATTGAAGCGCACTCCCCGGCGAGGTTGAAAATAACATACCGGGGAGTGTGTTGGCCTTAAACCACATCAGATCTTGTAAAAAAATGTTGGCAAACATTTCCCATGTGACATAATATGCTCGGAGATTGGCTACGTCGACTGTCTCCGGGTTTTCATTGACAGAGCGGGCTTCCGGGTATTCTATGCCTGCTGTTGAAAAACTGACCGATGAATTTACCATGAATCCCGAAGAAGAAACAATCCCTGAGCTAACCTATGACTATGAGTCAGTGCAAACCGGAATTGATTCAGTTCTGGATCTTGAGAAGAATGAGTCAGAACGTCACAACCCGTTCGACATTCTGAAAGCGACTCCAGGTCTTTCACAGCTCGTTGAAAGCGAAGCCAGGCTCCAATCGCAGCTTCTCGGCAGCGCAGGGCCGGAACTAAATCGGTGACATCGGAAGACGAACGCGCCTACCACGATGCGCGGACTGACCTCGACCGAGTCGTGGTGGAAGCAACCAAGTCCGCCCGGAATGCAATACAACGCATAGCGCACCTTAGAGCGCAAATACATCTAAAACTTATTCAGGAATGGATCAAACACTATAACGGTGTTTTGATACCGAATATGCTGGATGCCCTCTATCTGCCCGAAACGAAATACCGCCTCGGGCAGGCTACACATAGCTACTACCAGTATGTTTTTTTGTATCGTCTCCTCAACGGATTGACGCCCTTCCGAATGTTCCTTGAGCCCGAGCATCGAAATATGCTACGTATCTTGAATACAATCGGTGATCGACTCAATGTTGGCAGCGATTGGGACCCGGCTCCTTAGCACATGGAGTCTGCCGAAGCCGTAACGCAATGAGCCCGACCCTCAGCGCCACGATCATCACGTACAACGAAGAACGGCAGATCGCCCGCTGCATTGAGTCCGTCCACAATTGGTGCGACGAAGTATTGATCCTGGACTCCCACTCCACGGACCGCACCAGAGAAATCGCCGAAGCGTATCCCAAAGTCAAATTCCTGGCCCACGACTTCGACGGCCACGTACAACAAAAGAACCGCGCCATCGATCACGCGAGCGGCGAATGGATCTTTTCCCTGGACGCCGACGAGGAGGCCTCGCCCGAGCTGGCCGCGGCGGTGCGCGAATTCATTGCGAAGAACCCGCAGGCCCAGGGGGCACGCATTCGGCGAGTGACCTGGCACCTGGGGCGTTTCGTACGTTACGGCGGCTGGACCCACGCGCGGCATCGCCTGGTGCGTAAGGGCGAAGGCCGCTGGGGCGGCGAGAACCCGCACGACCAGGTCTATCTGCGCGGCCGGCCGCTGTGGAAACGCAACATGGGCCGCGTGTTAAAAGGCCACCTCATCCACTATTCGTTCCGCGATCTCTCGGATCAGGTAAACACCATCAACAAGTTCTCAAGCATCGTTGCCTTCACCCGTTCCGAACGCGGCACGCGCGCCTCGTTGTTCAAGATGCTCGGCAAACCCTTTTCGAAATTCCTGGAACTCTATGTACTGAAGCTCGGTTTCCTCGACGGCATGCCCGGTTTCATCATCGCCGTTTCCAGTTCGTATGCCACGTTCTTACGCTGGGCAAAACTCTACGAACTGAAGCACACCGGCCTCGAACGTCCCTCTAACTTACGCGCGGACTACAGCGTCGACCGAGCTCCGTACCGGGGAGAGACCTGATGGCATCTCCTGCGACCCCGGGCAAACGCGTGCCGGGCCTTTCCGGCGTCATCATCACGAAGAACGAGGCCGAACGCATTGCCGATTGCATCGACTCCCTCGCCGATCTCTGCGAGGAGATTCTGGTTCTGGACTCCGGTTCCACCGACGACACACGTACGATCTGCGCCCGGTACAACAACGTGCGTTTTGTGACGCGCAACTTCGACGGCTACGCCCGGCAAAAAAATCATGCCCTGGAAATTGCAAAGGGGCCCTGGCTCTTCTGCCTGGACGCGGACGAACGCATCACTCCGGACCTCGCCGAAGCCGTGCGCATCTTTCTCGCGCGGGACGACGTTCGTAACGGCCATACATCCGTTGTGGGCGCGAAGTTCATCCGGCTCACGTACCACCTGGGCGCTTACATTCGTCACAGCGGCTGGAATCACTACCGCTATCGCCTGGTCAAACAGGGGGCCGTGGAATGGCGCGGGGTTTCGGGACTGCAACTGCACGAACTTCTGTATCCCGTCGGCCGGGACTGGGATTCGCGGTCGGGCCTCGCCCTGGGCGGCGAGATCATCCATTACTCGAAGACCGATCTTTCGAACCAGGTGGACACGATCAACACTTACTCCTCCATCTACGCCTACCAGCGTTACAAACGCAAACCAAAGCAAAGTTACTTTTTTCGAATGTTAACAAAGCCGCCCGTGAAATTCCTGGAGATCTTCATTTTCAAGCGCGGTTTTCTGGACGGAAGCCGGGGCTTTCTCATTGCCGTGTCCAGCGCCTACAGCACGTTCTTACGCTGGGCCAAAATCTACGAGCTGCGCCGCACCGGACTCGCGCGACCTTCGAATCTTCCCGGGTACATCGAAGAATGACGCCTGTTCCGGAAAGCGTACTCGTCATACGTTTCAGCGCCGTGGGGGACATCCTGCTTACGGCGCCGGCGCTGGAGGCATTGCGCGGCGCCTGGCCGGACTGCCGCATCATCTACGGCTGCAAAGAGAGCATGACCGAACTCATCGAGCACCATCCCTGCGTGGATGAGATCGTACCGTTGACGAAGACCGAGGGCGTGCACAGTTACGCGGCGAAGCTTGTCGCCGCGAAACCCCAGGCCGTCCTCGACCTGCACGATAAGATCCGCTCCCGTCTGCTGCGTTTTCACTTACGCGGGCGACAGCATGTGGTCTGGCGCAATCGTTCGCTCATCGAAGACCTGCTGGTAAACCTGCACTTAAAAAAGTACCGCGCCGATCGTCCCATCGCCGCGCGTTATCATGAAGCCGTGGAACGCCTGGTAGGTCGCACCCTTGCGCCGGGCTCTCTGCGTTTTTATCCCGGCGACGAAGCCCGCGCCCACGCCGTGGAAATCCTGGAGCGGGCCGGCGTGAATCGCAAGCGGCCCATGATCGGTGTCGCTCCGGGCGCCGCCTGGCCGACCAAGCGTTGGACGCCCGAGGGCTTTCGCGAAATCGTCCGCCGCATTAGTGACGAAGGCTATCAAGTTCTGCTGAACGGCGGGCCGGCGGAGTGGCTCATCTCGCGCAAAATCGCCGAAGGCCTGGCCGGCGTCTTTGATTTCACCGGCGTGTCTCTCGGTGTGATGGGCGGCGTCCTCGAACACTGCGCGGCCTTTCTCGCGAACGACAGCGGGGCCATGCACATGGCCCGTGGTCTCGGCGTGCCGACGCTGACGATCTTCGGCTCCACGGACCCCGGCATGTTTGAATGGAACGAGGCCCATCGCTTCGTGCGCGTCGACGGTCTCGGTTGTTCACCGTGTTCGTTTTACGGTCGATCGCGTTGTCCGCGGAGTCATCTGCGATGTTTAAACGACATTACCGCGGATATGGTGTGGGAGCAGTTGCAGTTGGTGTTGCGGCAGAAGGAACGCGTGTTCGTAAGTGGGTGATGAATCGTTTGCTTCGCGCCATGCTCCGCATACCTCACGCGAAGAATCTTCTTGATATTGTGCTTGCCCGCTTTCCGTGTGTCTGCCACTCTGCGGCATGGCCGATGAAGAAATAGCCGCCCTCAATCAAATCACCGCGATCATCGACGAGAAGGCCGCGAAGTACAAAGACGAACGTCATCACATGCCGCGGGCCCGCGCGGTGGCCGAAAAAGAAGCACTGCTGAAACTCATCGACGACGGCCTGAGCCTGGCCCAGAACATTCAGCCGAAACCCATCAGCCTCATTGACGACTTCAAACGATTGAGCCGCGAACTCGGCCGCATGTAATCACGAACGGGGCCGCCGTGAAAGCACCGGACGACATCATGCGCCAGCGCCACAACCACCGCATCGGTGTTCTCGGCGGCGGCCAGCTCGGCCGCATGATGATCCCGCCGGCCCTGCGCCTCAACGTTCCCCTCGCCTTCCTCGATCCGGACCCGGACGCCCCCTGCCGCACGAGCAGCCCGTTCTTCGAGGTCGGAGATCTAAACGATGAAAACACCGTCTACGACTTCGGTTGCCGCCACGACATCGTAACCATCGAAATCGAACACGTAAACACGAACGCCCTCCGGCGTCTCAGCGAGGACGGCGTAGTGGTCCGCCCGTCCGCGGATATCGTTAGCCTCGTACAGGATAAACTTACGCAAAAGATTTTTTACCGTGAACGCAATCTGCCCACGGCGGACTTCGTCGCCCTGAACAACGCGGCGGAAGTGCAAAACCAGCGCGATACGTTCTCCTTTCCGTGCATCCACAAGTTGCGCCGCGGCGGCTACGACGGCCGCGGCGTACAAAAGCTCGAGTCCGCGGACGATCCGGCGGCGGCGAACTTCGACGCACCGTCGTTCCTCGAACAGCTGATCCCCTTCGAAAAAGAAATCGCCGTGCAGGTCAGCCGCAACGCCGCCGGCAAAATCGCCGTCTATCCGCCGGTGGAGATGGAGTTCCATCCCGAAGCGAACCTGGTCGAACTCCTGTTCGCCCCGGCAGGTATTTCCGCGGGCTGCGCCAAACGCGCGACGGAACTCGCCCGCGACCTGGCCGAGGCGCTGCAACTCGAAGGGATCCTGGCCGTGGAGATGTTCGTCGTCGGCGACGCCGAAGACGTGCTCATCAACGAAATTGCACCGCGCCCGCACAACAGCGGCCATCATACCATCGAAGCGTGCGCCGTGTCGCAATTCGAACAACACCTGCGTGCAATCCTGAATCTGCCTCCCGGCGACACCGGCCTCCTGGTGCCCGCCGCGGCCATGGCGAATTTGCTCGGGGCCGCGGAACTCAAGCCTGCCGAAGAACGAGCGGGCCGCGGGCTCAGCGGCCCGGCAATCTACGACGGCCTGGAAAAAATCCTTGCGACCCGGTCTGCGTTCGTCCATCTCTACGGCAAGCCGCAAACACGGCCCATGCGCAAAATGGGGCACATCACGACGACGGCGGCGGATGCGGACGCCGCCCGGGAACTTGCCCGCAACTGCCGGGCGGCCCTGCGCATCACCTCCGCGCCGAAATCATAAGCACATCTTGCTAATAGCTAACCAGAGATTATTATGAGCGAATCCATTCCCCGCGTGGGCATCATCATGGGCAGCAAGTCCGACCTTCCCGTCATGGCGGAGGCCGCGGCGCCGCTCAAGGACTTCGGCGTGCCGTACGAAATCACCGTGGTCTCGGCGCACCGTACCCCGGAGCGCATGTTCGAGTACGCGAAGAACGCGCGTTCGCGGGGCCTCGGCGTCATCATCGCCGGGGCCGGCGGGGCCGCGCATCTGCCGGGCATGGTGGCCGCGCTCACCCCGTTGCCGGTCATCGGCGTGCCGGTAAAGTCTTCGAACTCCATCGACGGCTGGGATTCGATTCTCTCCATTTTACAGATGCCCGGCGGCGTACCGGTGGCCACGGTGGCGCTGAACCAGGCGAAGAACGCCGGCCTGCTGGCCGCCCGCATCCTGGGCACCGCCGATCCGAAACTCCTGGACGAAACGGAAAAGTTCATGGAGGCCCAGCGTAAAAAAGTCGAAGCGCAGATCCAGGAATTGGAAAACGGCTGAGTCCGCCGCAAGATTCGGAAAGCGCCGGCGGCGGGAAATCGGCTATCATGCGCCCATGAATACGATCATGTCCGTTCCTTCCGACAAAAACCGCACCGAGGCCGCCGTTCGCCAGGCCTTAGATTACATCGAATCAAACTTAGAAGAGAAACTCACCCTGGACGAACTGGCTTCCGAGGTCGGCCTGTCCCCGTATCATCTGCAGCGCAGCTTCAGGGCGAGCATGGGGCTCACGCCGAAGCAGTACATCGACAAAAAGCGCATGCAGAAGTTCAAGGAGCGCCTGCGGCAGGGCACCGAGGTCCTCGACGCCTCGCTGGACGCCGGCTTTGTTTCGTTGCGCGAGCCCTACGAAAAATCGACGCAACACCTGGGCATGACGCCGGGGCAGTACCGCCGGGGCGGGCGGGGCGTGAGCATCAGCTACGCCCTGGCCGAGAGCACGTTGGGTTTGCTCTTACTCGCTTCGACCGGACGCGGCATTTGCGCCCTGTATCTCGGTGACGACGTGAAGGAACTGGAGCGCGAACTGCAACTGGAGTTTCCGGAGGCGTCCCTGTATCGCCGCGACGGCAAACTGGACGAACAGAGCGCGGCGGTCGTGGAGTACGTAAGCGGCCGGCGCCGGGAACCGCGGCTCAGTCTCGACATCATCGGCACGGAGTTTCAGCGTACGGTCTGGGAGGCTTTGCGCAAGATTCCTTACGGCGAAACCCGCAGTTACCAGGAAGTGGCGGACATGATCGGCAAACCCACGGCCACCCGCGCGGTGGCGAGCGCCTGCGCGAAAAACAAGGTGTCGTTGTTGATTCCCTGTCACCGTGTGGTGCGTTCGGACGGGACGATCTCCGGCTATCGCTGGCAGCCGGATCGCAAACGTAAGTTACTGGCGATGGAAGCAGAAGGGCCGGCAGAATAACGAAGGCGAAATCGCCGACCGGCTTTGGACTTGCGGCCGGCACCGCCGGACCTCAACCTGACACTTCTATGTACAAAGGCGAAAAGATCAACAGCATCTCCCACCTGGTCGGGGCCTCGCTGGCTCTCGTCGGGATGGTCCTCCTGATCGTCTTCGCGTCCCTGACCGGCGACCCCTGGAAGATCGGCAGCGCCATTGTGTACGGCCTGTCGTTATTTTTGATGTTCTTGTTTTCGACTCTGTATCACTCGTTTCGCGGCACGGCCAAAGTCGTCTTCCAGCGCCTGGATCACGTCGGCATCTATTTGCTGATTGCCGGAACCTATACTCCCTATTGTCTGCTGGTGTTGCGCGAGAGCGCCGGCTTTCGCGTGTTGATCGCGGTGTGGTCTATCGCGGCCTTCGGTATCGCGTTCAAGAGCGTCTTCGGTCCGCGCTTTAATCTGGTGTCCACGCTGCTCTACGTTGCCTGCGGCTGGACGATCGTCATCGACTTTTCTGCGCTCCTCGAAAACTTCGGCGGCGCCGGTTTCTACTGGTTGCTGTCGGGAGGTCTACTGTACACCGTGGGAGCATTCTTTTTTCTGAACGACTCCATTCGCCGCAATCATGAGATCTGGCACTTCTTCGTGCTCGCCGCGGCGGCCTGCCACTTCGTGTCGGTATTCTTTTTCGTGCTGTAACGCGCCGCCGAAAGACCGCCGATCAAAATTTCCAGCGAGTGCTCAGATAATCGAGGTAGGCGTGCAAGGCCTGCCGCGCGGCGGGACCGCGGGCGGTGATTTCGATGCGTGGAGCATCCGGATCTTTGACGACGGTATACTCGAACGCGTCCTTGTTCTGTTGCATGCCCGCGACCTCGTCGCTTCCCACCATGCCGGGCAGGTTGACCATGGCAAACTGTCCGCGTTCAAAACGGGACACAAGAATTTCCAGGTCCGTAATGTAACGATCGATGGCGGCGTCGAAGTCGGCTTCGGTACTGCCTTCTACATTGTAGATAATGGTACCGCCCGTGGCTTCTTTCTGAAAGACGCGGGTGTGCTGCAGTCCTTCGTCGCGTTCTTGCATCATGCGATGCAGCTCGGGGACATAGGCGTAGAAGGCAATGGCCAGCACCAGGGTAACGCCGGTCGCTATAACCGCGTACCAGAGTTCTTTGAGAGCCCGTTCCCGCGGTACGTTTCGTTCGGAAACGGTGGATGCTGCATCTTTCGCCATGGTTCTACTATGGGTGTCTTTTGGACGCCCGTGTCATCATTTTTTTCCGCAGAGTCGTCGGAAGAGCCCGTGGTTCCGCCCCAGGTCCGCCGCGCGTTCGGCCGGCAGCGGCGGCACTTCAGCCTGTTCGTACCGCGGATAAAACTCTTCCAGGCGCGCACAGGCTTCGGCTCCGCCGCCGGCCTCGGCATCGATGATCGCGCGCAGGTAAGCCAGGCGTCGCTCCCAGTAGTCATCGCACTTCGCCCCGCAACGCTGAAGAAACTCTCGCGGCCCGCCGCCTTCGACAACATCCCGCAGCGACGCCGGAAAGATCAGGGCGAAGAGCACGGGCACGAGGGCTTCGCGCACGCGGTCTTGCGGCAGGCCTGGCATGATGGGACGATCGCCGCAGGCCGTCCCGGGTCCCTCCGTTAAGTACGCGTTCCAACTAACATATGCGCCGGTGCCTTCGATGGCGCTGCGTCCCGGCGTCGACACCAGACGCCGCCCAATGAGAAACGGCGAGGCTGCGCGTTCCACGGCGTGGGGCGGGTGACGCAGGTCGTCGGCGTACACCAGGGCATTGGTGATGACGAGATCGTAGCGGACCTGGGCGCCGAGATACGCGCGCCAGACGGCGTCCGAGGCGGGGAGGCGATCATCCAGGCAACGGCCGGCACCGGAGCCTGCCGGTACGGACTCGTGCAACCTCGTAAGATCTTTCAGGCGACGTTCGCGTTCCACGGCGGACATGCCGTCGGCCTGCATCTTGCGATCGTTGGCGTTGCGGCTGATCTCTCCGGACGTAAGCAGGAGCACCGGTCCGTCCTCTGCCAGGCGCGCCGTAACGAAGTCTTCGTCTTTCGCGCGCTGCAGCCCGCGTTCCATTAAGAAAACCGCGTTCATCGGCTGATCGATGATGAAGCGCAACTCAAGCCCGGGCAACATCTCCGCCAGGTTACGACTCGCGTTCTGCAAGATCGGCTCCACATCGGCCACGCTCAGCTCCGGAAAGACCGAATCGTTGAGCACGCCCGCGTTGATCGTCCACAGGAGCGGAGCTTCGCCCTGTACTTGTGCCGGGCCGCGACTCAGGCCGCGCCCGGACAACTGATACGGTTGTCGAAATTCCGCCAGGCGATCACAGGACAGCCCCGGTATTGTTCCAAGGAGGATCCCCGCTACGATTGCAGCTTTCAATGTACGCAGGACGGACCAGGAACCCATGTACGGAAGCACGCCGCAGACGCGTCCGCAGGTAAAGCAAAAGACCTCAGCCCTTTACCGGCCCCGAATGCCCCGCTCTGTAATGATCAATGACCTTTATGACCCGCTGAAAGGAATGCATGAGGCACCCCTTACACATATCGTTTTGATAAAGCTTATCCACGAGAGTCCCACAAGAACTACACCGCTTCGCCAGCTCCGTGTTCGACTCACCACCATCCGCTTGCGCGACCTCTGCCATACACATCCCGAGTTCCTTTTCTCTTTGTTTATCATCATGTTCGGCGCAGAAGAGTTTTCAGTAAGAAATTTGTATATATTACTTAAATTCGCTCCGGCTACGGCGCTCAGCGCCCGGCTTTCACTCATCTGCCACCGTGTACTTAAACACCGTGATTGCTTCTGTTTCCCGCAGTCCGGTATTGTATCTCTTTTTTCGAAAAACTCAATCCAAAAAAACCTGACGTTCTGTTTTTCGTCAAAAAACGCCACTAACTTCCATAAATCGCAAGTTAGCAGCAAAACTCCCCGACCTTAACCGCCGACCGGCCAAATAAAGACCGGCCGGAGCCGGCCGTTCGGGCCGCCTCCGAAAACTTTTGCGTTCAGAGCGGCCTTTCCTTTAGTAGAAACCACCGCAAAACACGCCCGTTCTTTCCGGAGTTCGCCGTTATCCCCACCCCCGTGGGGCCGTGTGGACTTCGGCGTGAATAAAAACTCACCGTGACCGTCGTTCTCGCAACGCGGACGCGACCGAGGAGAGAGCGATGGAAATGAAAACGGGGCCTTCGGTCAAAACAAAAACAGTGAAATCGGCCGCGGCTTCCGAAAAAATTATTCACCGCGTATCCATAGACTTGTCCGCACACTGTTGCTTACAATTGAGGCATTGATATACCGTCGTACAAGAAAGACCGCGTTCTCGCCCGGATGTTTTTACGATACCGCGCCTTTTTTTCGTTTCAATCGAACGCCGAAAAAAAATCCTGCCTTTATGACGTTGAAACGCACGCCGCTGTTTGAGCTGCACCAGAGCCTCGGCGCTCGCATGGTGCCGTTCGCCGGCTGGGAAATGCCGGTGCAGTACTCTTCGATCATCGAAGAACACAAAGCAGTGCGGGAAAACGCGGGTATTTTCGACGTTTCTCACATGGGTGAGATCATTGTAACCGGTGACGACGCCCTTGCTTTTCTGGAAAAGCTTACCTGCAACCGCCTTGCATCCATAGTAGACGGTCAGGTCCAGTACAACGCGGTGCTCAACGAACAGGGCGGGCTTGTCGACGACGTCACCATCTATCGCATATCTTCGACGGAGTTCTTCGTATGCAGCAATGCTTCGAACTACGAGGCCGTAGACGCCCACTTTCGTAAGTATCAATCGAATGATGTTACCATCACCAACGAAAGCGAGGACTGGCATCAGATCGCCTTACAGGGACCGAACGCGGAATCTCTTCTAAAGAAAGTCACCGGCGTGGATCCTTCCGAGATCCACTACTTTCGCTTCAAAGATTACGAGCAGGACGATCACCTTTTGAGGATCAGCCGAACCGGTTATACCGGCGAGGACGGCTTTGAAATCTACAGCGACGTTGCCGCCGGTGTAAAACTGTGGGAAGAACTCATGGGCACCGAAGAAGTCGTGCCGGTCGGTCTCGGCGCGCGGGATACACTGCGCCTGGAAGCCATGTATCCACTCTATGGCCACGAGTTGAATGAAAAACTCACGCCGGTGGAAAGCGG
The DNA here is from genome assembly GCA_965227295.1 of Leptonemataceae bacterium. Classification (GTDB taxonomy): domain Bacteria; phylum Spirochaetota; class Leptospiria; order Leptospirales; family Leptonemataceae; genus JANSYA01. The sequence goes on from OZ245742.1 coordinate 5,625,103, forward strand.
CATCGGCTGGATCGTCAAAGAGAAGGATGAGCCGTACCTCGGATACGAGCGCATCATGGATCACAAGAAGAACGGGGCGCCCGGTCGCGTGGTCCCCCTGGTGCTGGAAGAGGCCGGCGTCCCCCGGGACGAGTATCCCGTCCTCGATGCCGGCGGCGAGAAGGAACTCGGCCGCATCCTGTCCGGCACGCATTCACCGATCCTCGGCAAAGGCATTGGTACGGCTTATCTCCCCATCGCAGCGACGGAAGAGGGCACGGAGCTGCTCGTGGAAATCCGCAAACGCCGACCGCGCGCACGCGTCGTCAAGGGTCCGTTTGTCCAGGGCACGGCCGGTCGCAATCGCTACAAGAAGGCCTGAGAACCGAATCCGGGTGACACAACGCTTTACAGGAGAGCTGCGCCCGCAATTTTAGTCGGAAATCGCACGAGTAAACGCATTATGTCATCCAACGTACCCGACGGCTACTATTACACACAGAAACACGAATGGGCTAAGAAAGAGGGCGACCTCCTGCTCATCGGCATCAGCGACTACGCGCAGGACTCCCTGGGGGACATCGTCTACGTGGACGCGCCCGAAGCGGGGACCGAGCTGGGTGCCGGCGACTCTTTCGGCAGCATCGAGTCCGTGAAGGCGGTAGAGGATCTCTACTCCCCGGTCAGCGGCACGGTCGCAGAGAGCAATCCGGCCCTCCAGGACGCCCCGGAATCGATTAACAAAGATCCTTACAGTAGCTGGATCATTAAAATCAAAGACTTTGACGCCTCCGGCCTCGACGACCTCATGGACGCCGCCGCCTATGGAGACTACCTCGGCTCGCTGGACTGAGTTCCGCCTGCCGGAGAAAACGGCGAAATTCTGTGAATTGTTTCGTCTAACGCTGAAGAACGGCCTCCGGCAGACCGATTTAACTTTACAAAACGGAGAAGCCCTCTTTTTTGATCAGGTAGCTTATGCAATGGGAAAAGATTTTACGCGACTCGGTGAAAGACGGCATCATCCGTGAGTTGCATCTGCGTCACGTTCCGTCTCTCAAGACGGCAGAGAACTGGAACGATGTCAAAGAAATCGGCCTGATCGATCATCGCACCAAGTACGCCCACTACAAGGGCATCCTCGTGAAGTACGGCGACCGAATCTTCTACGTCTCCGAAGAGCGCATGCAGGCCCTGGCTCCCTATCGCCAGTGGAAGACCAAGAATCGCATCAAGGTCACCGACGCGGAAAAGAAGTAATCCCACGCGCGGGCGTCGGCAGCTTTCTTTCTTACATTAACGCCATAAGCAGCGACGTAACCGGAGTCATCCGTTTGCGTCTCAATACCCACTTTCTTCACCGAGGTCGGCGATGAGCCACATTCGATTCAAAGCCCCTGAATATCAGGCCGACGGATCCTTCGTCGAAACGCAGTACGAGTACGAAGGCGACGAACAATCCGGCTGGGTCATCCGCCGCAACGACGAGGAGTTCGATCGCCTGGGCCCCGGTTACACGCCGGTAGACTCGCTCTACTGCGGCGTTTGCTCCACCGACCTGGCCCGGCGATTCCTGCCGTACCCCCTGCCCCAGATCATCGGACACGAGGTCGTGGGTATGAAGGACGGCAAGCCGGTCGTCGTGGAAATCAATGCGTCGCACCTGGCCCGCGGCATCGCCGATCAAGACGATCCCTACAACAGCACCATGCATACGCACGACCCGCGTCGCATTACCCTGGGCATCGATCGTTTGCCCGGTGGTTTTGCACCGGTGTTACTGGCTCCGGTCGATGCGGTCATTCCGGTACCGGACAACGTGCATCCGTTGGTGGCGTCGCTCACGGAACCCTTTGCCGCGGCATTGCAGGGCGTCGAAGCCACGCATCCGCGCCCGGGTGATCGTGTGGCGGTACTCGGACCGCGTCGCCTGGGTTCGCTGATCATCGCGGCCCTGGCCGGCTTTCGCAAGAAGACCGGCATCGACTTTGAAATCATCGGCGTGGCGCGCCACGATCATCTCCTGGAACTCTGCAAGGAACTCGGCGCGGACACCGTCGTAAACAACGCGAAGGTTTCCGCCGAAGAACTGAACGGCGCCTTCGACATCGTCTTCGATACCACGGGCAAACCGCCGGGTTTCGCGGCGGCCCTGGCCATGACCAGGCGCGTGTTGCATCTGAAATCGACGAACGGCCAGGAGGTGATGGGCCTCGCCCATCTTACGGACATGGTCGTCGACGAGATCGCGCTGTTGCCGTACACCACCGGAAACCTGGACTACACCTGGCCGACGGAGCAAGATCCGCGGCGCAACCTGAACGTCTACGTGGCGCCGGGTGTCGGCGACGACGTCGTAAACGAGGCAAGCACGGCTTCGCAAGAATCCGGCCGGGAGCGTAACTTCCATCGCCTGGAGGTTAGTGAGGCGGAAGCGAAGATCGGCAGCGCCGTGGAAGAGAGCGAACGCAAGCACGTCTGGAAGACGGAGTATCCGCCCGCGTCCCCGTTTCCGCGCTTCGATCTGGCCCTGGCGTCGAACCTCGGCGAGGTGGACCGCATCGTGCGGCCGACGCCCGGCAAAGAGTTTTCGATTTTGCGCGCCCGCGGGGCGGTTTTGCTCACGAAACCGGCGAACGGCAGCTACGACTCGGAACTACATCGCGCGGTGGTGGAGCGCGGTATCGAAATTCATACGTCCCGCTGCGGCGACTTCGTGCGCGCCCTGGACATTCTCAAAGACAACCCGCAGATCACCGCGGCGCTGGAAAAGCATTTGATCACGCATCGTTTCCCGCTGGGAGAGATCGAGGCGGCCTTCACGACGGCGGCGGATTCGGAGAAGAGCGTAAAGGTGATTGTGGAGACGGGGAAGAAGTAAGATTTTTTACTCCGAGGACCGAGGTACCGAGTATTTTTGGGAGCGGCCTCGTAGTGTGAAAGCAAGCAGGTAATGATATCGATTTTCTTACAGGCTTAAGACAGCTTGCTTAGCCTGCCCGCGTGGAGAGTGATCCCATCTCCATCGTCTTCTCCTCGGTACCTCGGTCCTCGGAGTCAACCCTACTCTTTGACCCGGTAACCAATGCCGCGGACCGTTTCGATCAGCTTGCCCTGCTCGCCGAGTTTTTGTCGCAGGCCGACGATGAGTACGTCCACCGATCTTGCGGTAACGGGAGTCTCCTGGCCGTGGATGGCCTCGACGATTTGATTGCGGGTGAAAACCCAGCCCGGCCGGCGGCAAAAGAGATGCATGATGCGAAACTCACTGCGGGTGAGATTCAGCAACTCGTCCTTATAGCGCACTTCCACCCGGCGCGGATCGATGGTAAACTCGTCGTACTGGACGACGGAGTCCTCGTCCTCGGGCTGCTCCTGACGCCGTCGCAGCACGGCCCGGACGCGCGCGAGGAGAACGCGGGAACTGAACGGCTTCGTGACATAGTCGTCTCCGCCGAGTTCCAGGCCGGTGACGATGTCCGCCTCGTCGTCTCGCGATGACAGCATGAGCAGGCCGACGCCGTTCATCGAAGAGTCGTTCTTCAGTTTTTTGCAGATTTCCAGGCCGTCCATGTCCGGCAGAATGAGATCCAGGATGAGCAGGTCGGGCCGCTCGTTTTTCAGGAGATCCAGGGCCTCTTTGCCCGTGGTGGCGGGGCGGATGTCGTAGCCGTTTTTCTGCAGGTTTTCAGTTACGAGCCGGATGATATCGGGATCGTCGTCTACGATGATAATTTTCTCTTTCGCCATCCGCCGGTATGCCGTGAACGCGAGATCGAAAACTCGCGCAGATTGTTCGATATTTGGTGGCGGGGGGGCATTTGCCAATCAAAAATCCTCGGCCGCGCTCATCCCTACCGCGACTGGAAATTGGTTGCTGGCAGCCCGTCCGGCAAAATGCTTGCGGCAGCCCGCGCCGACCCTGCAACTTTTTTCTATAATGAGTACATGAGCGCGGACGCGCTGCGCCTCCGGTCGGAGGCTACGAGGATTGACTATCATGAGCGTTCAAACGGCCATCAATTTGAAAAAATCGGACGGTTCGGTCGTAACCATCGAAACCGAAGACGGCGACGTTCGAGCGACTCACTTCGCGAAGAAAATCAAGAAAGACCTGAACGGCGCGCCGGTTGTGGCACGGATCAACGGCAAGTTGCGCGATTTGAGCACGCCCCTGTCCGACGGCGACACGGTCGAAATCTTCACATTCCACGACGACGCCGGCCGGCATACGTTCTGGCACTCGTCAGCGCACATCCTCGCCCAGGCCGTTAAACGCCTGTACCCGGACGCGAAGCCGACGATCGGCCCGGCCATCGACGAGGGTTTCTTCTACGATTTCGCCGACCTGCACGTGTCCGAGGAAGATTTTCCGAAGATCGAAGCCGAGATTCAGAAAATCATCAAAGAACGCATTACGCCGGAACGGGTGGAGTTCACCGACGAAAAAGAAGCCCGCAAGGCCTTCGGGGACAATCCGTACAAGTCCGAGATCATCGGCGCGAAAGAGGAAACGCTCTCGGCCTACCGCCAGGGAGACTTCATCGACCTCTGCACGGGGCCGCACATTCCCAACACGCAAATCGTACAGGGATTTAAGTTACTCAAGACGTCGGGGGCCTACTGGCGCGGCGACGCGAACAACGATCAGCTCACGCGCATCTACGGCATATCTTTCCCTGACAAGAAGCTACTGAAAGAATATTTGCATCGCGTAGAAGAGGCGAAGAAACGCGACCACCGCGTGGTGGGCCGCAAGCTGGATCTTTTTTCATTCCAGGAAGTGGCGCCGGGCATGCCGTTCTTTCATCCGAAGGGCATGGCGGTGCGCGACGAACTCATTCGCCTGCTGAACGAACAGCACCGGGACGACGGTTACATTGAAATCAAAACGCCGGTGATGCTCGGCCAGGAACTCTGGGAGACCTCCGGTCACTGGGACTACTACCGTGAGAACATGTACACGTCCGAGGTGGAGGAACGCCAGTTCGCCATCAAACCCATGAACTGCCCGGGCTGCATGTTGTTCTACAAGAACGCCCAGTACAGCTATCGTCAGTTTCCGCTGCGCGTCGCCGAGATCGGCCACGTGCATCGTCACGAAATGTCCGGCGCGCTGTCGGGATTGTTCCGCGTGAGATCGTTTCACCAGGATGACGCGCACATCTTCATGGAGCCGTCGCAGATCAAGAGCGAGATCCAGGGCGTGCTGCGTCTGGCCGAGCGGGTCTATGCCTCGTTCGGACTGGAGTATCACTTAGAACTTTCCACGCGGCCGGAAAAGAGCATCGGCACGGACGAACAGTGGCAGGCGGCGGAGACGGCTCTCGAAGAGGCGCTGAAAGAAGGCGGCTACGAATTCAAACTGAACCCGGGCGACGGCGCGTTCTACGGACCGAAGATCGACATCCACATTAAGGATGCCATCGGCCGGACCTGGCAGTGCGGCACGATCCAGCTGGACATGTTCTTACCGGAGCGCTTCGATCTGCTCTACGACGCGAAGGACGGCCAGAAGTACCGGCCCATCATGGTTCACCGCGCCATATACGGCAGCATCGAGCGTTTTATGGGCATCATCATCGAGCACTACGCCGGGCGCTTCCCGCTGTGGCTCTCGCCCGTGCAGATTCAGTTCTTAAGCGTCGCCGATCGCCACGCCGACCGCGTGCACGAATTGCACAAACAATTCCTGAACGCAGGTTTGCGTTCGGCCGTGGACATCAGCGGCGAGGGCGTACCGAAAAAAGTACGCAACGCGCAGGTCGCCCAGGCGAACTACATCGCGGTCATCGGCGATCAGGAAATCGAAAGCGGCAAACTCACGATCCGCACGCGCGCCGGGGACGTCCTGGAAGAACGCGACATCGACGACGTCATCGCGACTATGAAACGCGAGTACGACGAACGATCGTCCGAGGCGTTGCTGAAGTAGGAAGAATTGACTCCGAGGGCCGAGGGGTCTCGGCGTAACGGACCTCCGGGATGCCGGTAGTGGAAGCCGCGCGATGATTTCAAAAAAGAGTATGCCGCGCGTGCGCCGGACTTGCTGTTGCCCTGAAACAGGGGCGGTGCCCGGGGCACCCCCGACCGGTGTTGTATGCCACGTAACGTTCGCGGCCTGCGGGCCTATCTTCTCTGCGTGCTCACGGCTTCCGTAAGTTGTTTGCGCCCGGACTGCGCGTCATCCGACGCTTTCTGTCGCCCGGAAGCCTGGCTTACGTATCTCCTGGTTCCTCTAAGCCTGGCCCTGGATCCCAATCTGTTGCCGATCACTCCATTCCAGCCGACCAACGGCCGGGTGCAATCGTTTCAAAAGATCAGCAGCCTGGCGGGCGGATTCACCGGCTCCCTGGACGACGGTGACCGCTTCGGTGCTTCGACGGCGGCCCCCGGCGATTTCGACGGCGACGGCATCCAGGACGTGGCCGTGGGCAGCTATTTCGACGATGACGGCGGACTCAACCGCGGCGCAGTGTACATCCTCTTCCTGAACGCCGACGGCACCGTGAAAGGCCGGCAAAAGATCAGCAACACGGCGGGGAACTTTACGGCGCCCCTCCCGGACAACGGTTTGTTCGGCGGTTCCGTCACCTTTCTGAACGACATGGACGGCGACGGCGTGGCCGAAGTCGCCGTCGGAGCGCCGGAGGACAACGACGGTGGAGCCGCCCGCGGCGCGGTGTACATCCTGTTCTTGAACGCGAACGGCACGGTGAAATCATATCAAAAAATCAGCGATACCCAGAGCAACTTCCTCGGCACGCTGCAGGACTTCGATCGCTTCGGTTCCGCGCTGGCTTCGCCCGGTGATCTGGACGGCGACGGCGTGCCGGACATCGTCACCAGCGTGCCCTTCGACGACGACGGCGGTTCCGCGCGCGGGGCTCTACAGGTCCTGTTTCTGAACGCGAACGGCAGCGTGAAGGCGGAACAAAAGATCAGCGATCTCGCCGGCAACTTCACCGGCACGTTGCTGGACAATAATCAGTTCGGCACCGCCGTCGCCGCGCCCGGGGACATAGACGGCGACGGCGTCATGGATCTGATCAGCGGCGCGTTTCAGGATGCCGACGGCGGCACCGGCCGCGGCGCCGTGTGGGTCTTGTTCATGAACGCGAACGGCACCGTGAAATCGCAGCAAAAGATCAGCAGTCTGGCCGGGAACTTCACCGGCGTGCTGGACAACGGCACGCGCTTCGGCATCGAGGTAGCGGGCAACGGCGACCTGGACGGGGACGGCGTGCCGGACATCGTGGTCGGCGCGGACGGGGACGACGACGGCGGCACGTTTCGCGGCGCGACGTGGACGCTTTTCTTGAACTCTAACGGCACGGTAAAATCGTATCAAAAGATCAGCTCCACGATCGGTGGATTCGCCGGCCCGCTGGTCGACGGCGATCAGTTCGGAAAGTCCGCGGCGGTATTGCGAGACTTCAACGGCGACTTCGTACCGGACCTGGTGGTCGGCGCGGACCTTGACGCCGACGGCGGTCCCGGCCGCGGGGCGATCTGGATCTTATTCCTGGAAGCCGCACTATGATTTCGATTTTTCGTAACGATCTATTCAAAGACCGCATTGCCCTTGTGACCGGGGGCGGTTCCGGCATCGGCCTGCGCATTGCAAAAGAACTCGTGAGCCTCGGCGCGAAGGTCTGGATCACCGGCCGCGATGAAGCGAAACTCGAACGCGCCGCGGAAACGCTGATTGCCGGCGGCGCGGCGGAAGCCCGGGTCCGCTTGTGCACCATGAACATCCGCGACCACGACAGCGTGGACAACGGCATCGACACGATCGTCCGGGAAGATCAAAAAATAGATCTATTGATTAACAACGCCGGCGGTCAGTTCCCCGCGCCGGCCGAGAAGATTTCGCCGAAGGGCTGGAAGGCCGTCATCGAAACGAATCTCACCGGTACGTTTCACGTTGCGCAGTCCGTCTTCGCGGTATCGATGAAGGAAAACGGCGGCGCGATTGTGAACGTGATCATGGAGATGTGGCAGGGTTTTCCGTTGATGGCCCACAGCGGCGCCGCCCGGGCCGGCGTGGACAATCTTACAAAAAGCCTCGCCGCGGAATGGGGGCCGTTCGGTGTGCGCGTGAACGCCGTGGCCCCTGGAGTGATTGAATCGAGCGGCCTCGATACCTATGACCCCGAGTTTCGCCAGAAAGTCTTTGCCATGCGCATGTTCAACACCACTTCGCGGCTCGGCACGGAGGCCGAGGTGGCCGCGGGTACGATCTTTCTGCTCAGCGACGGCGCTTCGTTCATTACCGGCGAAACGTTGCGCATTGACGGAGGGGGTTCGTTGTATCGTCCGTTTCACCCGCCCGTGGAACACGACAAACTTCCGCCGTTTGACAGTTAAGCGTGTTATGCTTGCTTCGCGTGAGGGATCGGAAGGGTCGCGAAGCGAGTCTTTGCGCAGCAAAGACCGAAGCCGAAGGCGAAGCCCTGGAGAGCCCGCCCCCGCGCGTAGCGCGGGGGCACGCCCAAAAAAAGACTTCGCAATCACCACAGTTCTCCGCATTTGACTCCTGAGTCGTTTTCATGCTTTCCGTTAACATCAACAAGGTCGCCACGCTTCGAAACACCCGCCCGCTCGATTTCCCGAACGTAGTGCGCAGTGCCGTGGCGTCGCTCGACGCCGGCGCTTACGGTGTCACGGTTCATCCGCGCCCCGATGAACGCCACATCCGCCCCGGCGACGTGCGGGACCTGGCGCGATTGTTTCAAGACGCGAAATACAAACACGCCGAGTTCAACATCGAAGGCAATCCCCTGGACGATTCCGGGATGTTCCTGGCACTCGTACACGAGGTGTCACCGCATCAATGCACGCTGGTTCCCGATTTGCCGGACCAGGCGACGTCGGACCACGGCTGGAATCTAACTTCTGACGGCGATAAGTTAAAGCCGATCATCGCGCGCCTGAACGAGCGCGGAATACGCGTGAGCCTCTTTATGGACGCGGACAATATCGACGGCCTGCGCCTCGTCCCGGAAACCGGCGCCGCGCGCATCGAACTCTACACCGAACCTTACGCGGCAGCCTTTGCCGAAGCCTTCGCCACGCAAGACGGCCTGACCGCCGCGGTAATCGACGCAGGCAAACGCGCGGAGTTCGAACGCGTGCTGCGAAGCTTCTCCAAAGCGGCGCGCCTCGCCGGCGAACTCGGCCTGGGCATCAACGCCGGCCACGATCTGAATCTGGAGAACCTGGGGCCGTTCTTAGAGAACGTACCGAACGTGCTCGAAGTCAGCATCGGCCACGCGCTCATTGCCGAGGCGGTGTTCCGGGGATTGAAGGCGACCGTGCATGCTTATCTTGACGTGATCGCGAACGTGAAGAAAGAATGAAACTCCGAGGATCGAGGGACCGAGGTTTTTGGAAGAAGGCGAATCATTGAAAAGATTAAGAAGCCTTTCATAACCTGCACGCGCGCAAACTATACTCGCCTCCACCTTCTTCCCTCGGAACCTCGCTCCTCGGAGTAGACACAACAGGACACCCTCGCATGCCCAAACCCGTTACCCCTCTCGCCGCCGCCGACGCGATCATTGAGATCGGCGATAAAATCGTGCTCATTGAACGCGGAAACGAACCGCCGGGGTTCGCGATTCCGGGCGGCTTCATGGACCTCGGCGAAAGCGCCGAGCAGGCCGCGGCGCGCGAAGCGAAAGAGGAGACCGGGCTGGATGTGGAGCTCGTGGATTTACTCTATGTGTACTCGGATCCGCGCCGGGACCCGCGCAGCCCCGTGATCACCTGCACGTTCATTACACGCGCCGAGGGCGAACCCCGCGGCATGGACGACGCAAAGCGCGCCATGCTCGTGGACGCCTTCGATCTTCCCGCGGACATCGCGAACAACCTCGCCTTCGATCACGCCTGGATCCTCGACGACTACCGGCACTTCAAACGTACCGGCGAACGTCCCTCGCCGCGATTGATCCTGGACCGCCTGCAACGCCCGCTGAATTCTTAAAGATCGCGCGGCTTTTTTACATTTCGTTATTCGATGTTTCGACTCAACCGATGTTCCGAAAAAAGAAACCGAACGTCGCCGCCAGTCGGAACGCCTCGGGAATCATGCCGAGCTTCAGCCCGGAGTCGCCGTGGGAAATCAAATGCGTGAGGCACAACCGGTTCGCGACGCCGAGTTGATTCAGGCGTTCGTGCAACAGCTCCGACTCCGACGGGGGAATGACGTCGTCCTCACGGCCATGGACCAGGGCCACCGGAGCCATGCCGGCGACGAGTTTCTCCGCGCACTCCATCTCGGCGATCCATTCCTCCAGGGCCGGGTGCACCGAAATCTTGTTCTCCCAGAGCTCCACACGATAGTCGGCGTCGTTCCGCAAACGATCAAACAGCGCGCGGTCCTTCGGCTTGAGCGCATGGTAGGCGGCGGGCAATTCCTGTTCCTCCGGCGCCCGGCGCAGGCCGTTATCAAGAATTGCGACTTTTAGAGCATCTTTGACGGCTTTGTTTTTCCCCGCGCCGTACTCGGCGAAGTTCCACAGTGCAATCAACTTGCCGTACTCGTCCAGCTCCGTGGAACGAAAGAAGTGATCGAAGATGGTGCGCACGTTCGCGTAGGCGCCGATGGTAACCACCGAAGAGATTTGTTCGCGGATGCCGTCCAGGGCGGCCGCACGGAGACAGACCGACCCCGAGAACGACGGCCCGAGCAACGCGATCCTCCCGTCCGGACAGAGCTCGCGGTCCCGCAGGGCGGCGTGCACGACGTCCCCGCAATCCTGCCAGGTTCCGGGGTGAATCTCCTGATTCGAAATCGCCGGGAAGTGCGGGGCGAGACACGTAAAACCCACTTCCGCCAGGGCCCGGGCCAGGTTGATGATGCGCTGGTCCCGATTGCCGCGGATGGTCATGCCGTGGACGATGAGAATCGTACCCAGGCGCGGCGACGGCGAACCGGCCCGGCGATAGAGATCGGCTTCGTACACGGTGTCGCGCGACCGGCCCTGGCCGTAGACCCGCGGTACGGTGAAGCGGATGGGACTGACGGTGGAATTCGGAAAACGCTCGAAGTTGAGCTTCAGCATGAAGGACAGCGCGGTTCCGAATCTTTGCATCGTGTGATGGTTTTCCGGTCCTGCGGACGAGGCGGCAACCAATTTACGCTCTTGACATCGTCGCCGCGCCGCACGCTCATCTTACTACGGCGTCTTCCCGTGCCGCCGCACGCAGCGCATGAACAAACTCGAACGCATCGCCACGCTCTATCTTACGTTTCTCAGCAACCCCGGCGGCCTTTCGTTTGCAAAAATCCGTGAACACCTGCCCGGCGCCTACGGCAGCGGCAACGACGATGACCGCGAGGCCGCCCGGCGCAAGTTCGAACGGGACAAAGACGAACTCCGCGGCCTCGGCCTGGAACTGCGTTACTACGCCGTGAACGATACGTTGCCCGACGGCAGCCGTTCCAGGGAAGCCGTCTACGTGGCCGCGGAAGAGATGCAACAGCTTCCGGAGCTGAACCTCACCGAAGACGAAGTACGCATGCTGGCCTCTCTGTTGCTCGGCGCAATTTCCGATCCCGACGCACAGCGGTCGCGCCGGCGCGAGCTGCTGCGTTCGGCCGCGTTCAAGTTATTGTATGGTTATCCGGCCCTGGCCCAGTCCGTTGCCGAAGCTCCGCCTGCAAACGACGCCGACATTTCCGAAGATGCCCAGGACAACACGGACCGCCTGGCACGAATCCACGAGGCCCTCTCCCGGCGACGGTTGCTTACGATCGAATACACCGATAAGACCGGCCGCACGGAGAGCCGGAACGTCGCGGGCCGCGGCCTCATCTCGCATCGCGGTCGCTGGTCTCTCGTTGCGTACTGCCGGCGCGCCCGGGACATTCGCATGTTCTACGTCGATCGCATCGCGTCGCTGAACATGAGCGATGAAGGCTACGCCCCCGATCCTTCGTTCGACATTCAACGATACTCGCTGCATCCCCTCGCGATCTACGTCGAACCCGCGCGCCCGGTCCGCCTGGAGATCGCGGAAGATCGCGAAGAGGCGTTCCTGGATTTCTTGAACGGCGTGCCGGAGTCGCTGCACGTCCGCCGGGAAGACGAGCGGATGTACTTCCAGACCACGAATCCCACGGCGCTCTTCTCCTGGATGCTGCGCCATCCCGGCGTCGTTACGAAACTCGGTCCGCCGGAACTACGAGAACGCCTGGCCGCGCACCGGGAAACGATCCGGCGGCGCTACGCCGCTCTGCAAACATAATCTCACTGTAATTTATGCCTGAGAACAAAGACGTCAGCAAAGCCGGCCGGGACCTGCGCAAGATCTTTTCGCTGGTACCGCTCATCCATCGCAACCAGGGTATCTCCCTGGAACGCCTGCGTGAGCTGTCGGGCTACGCCGATCGCAAGAGTCTGCGCGCGGCCCTTGAACGTTTGATGATGTTCGGGGTCCCGCCGTTTTCGCCGTCGGACTTTATTACCGTCTACATCAACGAAGAAGACTGCGTGTTCCTGGATTTTCCCCTGGGACTGGAACGTCCCCTGGCGTTGACACCGGGAGAGTGGTCCGCCGTCCAGGAGGTGCTCACCGAAGAACTGCAATTCCGCCGTGCCGGCGATCCCGCCGACGACCGGCTGCGCGAGTTGCTCGCCCGGGTCGCCGTGATTCCGGTGGAGATGGACCCGGCGGATATCTTTCGCAGCAAGCGCGCGTTAGTCGAAGAGGCCATGGCCGACTCGCTGCAACTGGAGTTTCGCTATCGTACCTTAAGCTCGCGCGAACCGGAGATCCGTCGCCTGGATCCCTGGGCCCTGTTTCAGCACAACGGGGCCAACTATCTCATCGGCTACTGCCATACCCGAACGGCGCCGCGTTTCTTTCACCTGGAACGCATGGATCAGATCGAACTCCTGGACGCCCCGCAATCGCAGCCGCCGCCGGATAATCTACGTGAACTCATGCAGCGTTCGCCCATCTTTCAGAGCGAGCCGGTCGGTTTCTCGGTGGAGCTGGCCTTCGCCCCGGGCATGCGCGCCGCCCTGGAGCGGGAGTTTAAAATTTTTAACATAATGCCGCTAAATGTTAGCGAAAGCGCGGATTCCGACGAGGAGTTCGCCGGCTGGCTGCGCGCGACGTGCAAGGTTCCGGAGAGCCTGTGGTTCCGCGCAAGCCTGCGCGGCCTGGGCGCGAACGTGGTGATCCTGTCACCGGAACATCTGCGGGATTCGTTTTTACAAGAGCTGGATGAGTTTGAGATGCCGGGGGAGTTGTGAGCCCGCTCACATAGTCCAGGCCGGCGCCGATCGGCGGCAGGAAAAGAGTTGCCCGGCCATAAGGTTCTCGTAGAATCCCCTTAACAGGCTGCCTGCCCTCCGCCGGGATTACCTTTATTTCTTTATGAAATAGAGCCACAGTATATGCTATACGTTTCCATCGTCATCGCCCTGGTATTCGGCGCAACGATCGTCTTTCATCTGGCGTATCTCCGGGCGGCCGTACGCAACGTACTCCGCCGTCAACGGGCCTACACCCCGGCGCCGCTCATACGTGAAAACCTGGACGGCCCGGTGCACGTCTTCCTGCCCATCCGCCGGCCGGATGCCCGGTCCCGGCGAACCATCGAAGCCCTGCTCCAACAAACGTTGCGCCCGGATCGCATCGTCGTCATTGTCGAGGCGGGCCCCGACGCCCGGGTCGCCTGGCTCCAGGAACTCTGTCGTTCTCACGAACGACTCAGTCTCATTGTCGCGACCCAGGCGGAACACTGCGGCCAGAAAAATCGGAACCTGCTTACGGGTATCGCCGCGTATCCGGACGCGCGGTACTACGCCTTCTGCGACGCGGACACACAGCCGGGCCCGTACTGGCTCGCCGACCACTTAGCGCGTTTACTGCGTGACCCCGCGCTGGACCTCGTAAGTACGCATCAGTGGGTCCGCCGCCAACCGGGAACCGGAAACTTCTACTATACTTCGCTCCACGCTATGATGATCGCCCTGGGTTCGCATCCCACCCTGAAGCGCTCCGGGGTCTGGGGCGGTTCGTTCGTCATTCGTGCGGAACGCTGGCGGGACGAGCGGGTTCCGGAGCTGTGGTCGGCGGCGGTCTCCACGGATGTCGTGCTGCAGCACCTCATCAATCGCGGGCGGTTGCGCACGCACTACGCCCCGGAACTCGTCGTGGACGGAGAATCGCCAGGGCTTTCCTTTTTCGCGACGGCAGGCTGGTTCGTCCGGCAAATGACCTGCGTAAAACTCTACACGCCGGAAGTCTGGCTTCCATTAACTTTTGTTCACATGATTCTAACCGTGGCATACCTCGCTCTGCCCGCGGCCCCGCTGCTGCATCTTCTTGTTCCGGCGGCGGCCGGGCCGGTCTACGCCGCCGCGATTCCCGGCCTCGTGCACCTGGTGTGCATTCCGTTGATTCGCCGGGTACGCCGTAGCGGCAGCGAGTCGTACCTGGCCTGGTTGCCGCGCTGTTACCTGCCCATCATGATGGGCGGAATCATCTTTACGATTACGGCGTTCACGTACTCGGTTCGCTGGGGCGGTCGCACGTATCGCATGAAACCCGGCGGCGACGTCATCGAAATCAAATTTACCGAAACCCGACAGGAGGCCGCCTGAGCCATGAGCAACGATCTTACCGTAAACCCCGTGCCGGACCGTAAAGGTTACGTCGTATTCTTTATTCTGATTTTCTTTCTCATGGCTTACGCCTCGTTCCTGACCTGGGACGTGGTCACCCGGGGACACGGCAGCCTGTACACGGTCGTCCTGAAGTACGGTTCGATTCTGCTCACGTTCCTGCTCACGCTCATGATCGGCAAAGACGATCACGACGTTCGCGATCGCACGCTGCTGCAACTGGCGTTTCTGTTCTCGGCCACCGGCGATTTCTTTTTGATCATCATGACCTGGTTCTTTTCGGCCCAGAGCGGCACCTGGTTTCTGTGCGGCATGGCCGCGTTTTTCTGCACGCAGATCATGCTGATCATTCGCCACAGCCGCGACTTCGTATGGAACCGCATCGAGATCATCTCGGCGATCATCATCTACGGTTTCGTCGCGAGCATCATGATCAGCCTGCTGCCGTACATCGAAACGTCGCTGATCCTGCCGATCCTGATCTACGCCGTGGCGCTGACCACGAGTCTCTGGATGGGCATCGGCACTTTGTGGCGCCCGTACTATCGCATGACCATCGCCGTGATGATCGCCATCGGCGTGAGTTGTTTTTTTATGTGCGACCTGAACGTCGTGCTCGGCGAGATTTTCACACCGGACGCGCAGCAGATCATCCGGGAGAAGTTCGGCCTGGACCTGGTCCTCCCGCATACGATCCCGGACGTGGACATCCAGGTCCGCAAACCCCTGGCGTTGCCCGAGGGACTGGTCGCGCTCTTCGGCATCATCATGTGGGTCTTTTACTTACCGGCACAGGTGCTGCTTTCGACGAGCGGATACAAGTTGAAGTTCCTGCGCAGCATCGTCCCGGCCCTGCCGCCCTCGCCGCCGCGGTGAAACTGTAGTTCAAGAGCTGCAGTTCGCGGCGTTGGCCGTGAAAAACGTAAGTTAAGTTGAGAGATGATTAAGGGAATAGTTTTGCTACGGCTCTTCGGAGTTGCGGATTTTCGTTTTGCAGGCGAACGATGACTTCGGCCCGGACGCGGATTAGCAACTCAGCTTCGGGAAGAGTAACTCCAATTCGTTCCGGGTCGAAGTAAAACAATCGCCACCCGACAACCTATCCACATCTCCCGCCAGTCGTACCCATAAAATTATTCCTACAAACTCCCGGCCACTCACCCTTCTATTCGGGGCGTGCTCGAACTACGGCAGCGGCGGTGGTTTCATCTACGATAAAGCGGTGTTTCCCCGATGCAAGCACGGAGTGCTTGAGCACGCTCCCGGGCACGTCGTAACCGAGAACGCGGCGCAGGGCCTGTTGCACGTACACCACGGCGTCGCCGGCCTTTGCGTTGGCGTTACGAAACTGCAACGTGAAGCGCAGGCCGGCCTCACTTCTAATAAACTGACCGCGCAGAATTTGATTATCGAAGACCTTGTTCGCTTCTTGCAGCAGATCACGAAGCAACGATGCGAAAATCTTGTGGCCGCGCACATCGGTGACGAAGTCTTCCGCGCGCCCGTCGATACGCCGGATCTTCTTACCGGAAATGCCGCAGCGACAATGTTCAAAAACCACCTCGCCCCGATCTCCCGTATCGTAACGGATTAACGGCAGATCGTAAGCGAGTAGCGTCGTCACGAGCATGTGACCGTACTCGCTCTGTTCGAGGAGAATCCGATCCTCCAGGACGTGCAGGCCGTTCCGCTCGGAGCACTCCACCGCGATCGTCGCCAGCTCGGACGAGCCGTACGATTGAAAGACCACGGTACCGAAGCCTTCTTCCAACAACGCACGCACATCCTCGGACAGCACCTCACCGGTTACGTGAATGTGATGCGGCGAATGGAGAATCTTGCGATTCTTGCGCCTGGCGTAACCGACGAGTTCGGCCAGATACGCCGGCATGCCGTGGATGCTGTCCGGTCGCGCGTGTTCGATGGTACGCAGGATCGACTCGGCACTGTGATCGTCCAGGCGCTGAAATAGAATGAAGAACATGCCGCCCGGCCTTAGAATGCGTTCAATGCCGTCGAAGCGATAGTGCATATCCGCCTGGCCGAGATACAGAAAGCTGTCCCCGGGACGCCAGCCGAAGAAACGCTCCACCGCCACCTGCTGGCGCAGACGACGCTCCACCTCGGCCCGCGTCACCCAGAACGGCACCGGATCCCCGCTGGTCCCGCCGCTGGCGAAACGAAACCGAAAGCCGCCCCGGAGCACGACCCGCAGGCGCGTTAACATCGAGGTCTTAATTGTTAGTTCCGGTAAATTATGAGCATCCCCGGGCACCAGCTCCGGCCCGTGCTGTTTGAGGCCGTGGCGATCCAGGGGACGGACCTCCGCGGCGAAACGTTCCAGGAGATCCGCGTCGCCCTGCAACAGAGTATCGAAGCGGCCGCGATACAAAGGAACGCGCTCGTTGCAGGCTTCCAGTAATCGACGCAGTCGCTGCCGGACGTCCGAATTTTCGCCGGAGCCTTCCGGAAACAACCGGTCGGAAAGCACCCGGCGGATCAACAGGCGCAGGAGCAACCCCAGCCAGAGTTTGCGCAACCATCGTCGCATCAACGAGAAGCTCACGCCGAAACGACGGCCGGCCCGCGCCGACGACCGAAGCCGATCACCTCACGCACGATCTCCCAGGGATGCTGCGTATAGTACGAACTCGTGTAGCGGCAGTTGGCCAGGCAGTCCTTCTCGCAATCGCCGAGTTTTTCGTCGCGCATCTGCATGAGCTGTTTGTGATCGAAACGATCCAGCTCGAAGATCGTAAACTCTTCCGAGGACGGCGCGAGACCGCAGAACCGCACGGCCCCGTCCACGTCCACGGCGATGCTGTCTTTGCCGGCGAAGCACTTCCAGTCTAAAGTGCCGCGCACAAACTTCTTAATATCGTGAAAGTACTGCACGGGTTCGATGATGTTGTAGCCCGACGCCCGCATCTCCGCCACCTCGTCCAGCACGTCGAAGAGGCGCTGCTGTTCTTCGTCGCTGTGAAAGAACAACGCCTCGTCCTGCTTCGCGTCCGGCGCCAGATCGCGAATGATGAATCCCATGGACGTCGGCACGTCGAACTCCGCCATGGCGCGCAATGTGTCGGTAACCTGATCGATGTTCTTGTTACTGATGACCAGGTTCGCCGTCGTTTCCATGCCGTAACGTTCCCGGGCGTCCAGGAGCGTGCGCATCACGCCTTTTTCACGATTTACGGTTTTCTTCGAAGCGCGGGTGTCGGTGAGCGAATCCACGGAGAGATTGACGAAGTCCAGGCCGGCCTCGGCCAGTTCGTTGACGTACTCCGGCGTAAGGCGCAGGCCGTTCGTTGAAAGATGTGTGACCATGCGCCGCTCGTGCGCGTAGCGAATCAAACGCACCAGGTCCTCGCGCAACGTCGGCTCGCCGCCGAAGAACGCGAGCAGGCGAACCCCCAGGGCGTGCAGCTTGTCGATGATGGCCCGCAACTCTTCCTCGCTGCGATCGTTGCTTTCCTGTTTCACGACGAAGCAGTACTGACAGCGCATGTTGCACAGCCGGGTGACATAGAGATGCGTCCACAGCGGCGCCGGTTTGAACAGGGTACGCGCATAGGCCGGTAACATGATGCTTAAGGTACGCAGGGCTCTCTTTTTGCTACGGAATCGCATGAATCATTAAACCTCAGTCGGGAGAAGCTAAGGCATTAGTGAGATTTTGCAAGAATAAAAACGGGAAAAAAGAAACTCAGCCCGGCCGCCGCCAGAAAACGGCATGCTCGTCGATCCAGTGCATCTCCGTCGTAATTTCGGAGCGATCTCGAAAGTCGTCCACCGCGCGGCGGCAACCGTCGAGGGAACCGTAGTCGTCGACGACGACAAAGCCGCCGGGACTCACTCGCTCGTAGGCGTGGGTCAGGACGGCCAGGGTCGCTTCGTAGTAGTCCACGTCCAGGCGTAGGAGCGCCAGGTTTTCGATGGGCGCAGCGGGCATGCTTTCGTGGACCAGGCCGGGTAAAAAACGCAAACGTTCGTCGAAGAGGCCGAAGCGTCGCGCGTTCTCTTCGATGGCGGCCATGGACGTCATCTCGGTGAGCTCCTCGACGAGCTCCGGATAACGCGAAAGAAAAATTATGAAGTTCATCAGATCGCCCTCGATGACCTCGGGCACGGGAAACACGCCGCGTTTCAACACAAAGCGCGTAAAACGTTCCGGCGCGAGCCAGGCGAAGTACGAGGCCGCGCGCCCGAAGAGTTTCAACAACGCATTCAATCGCACCGGCCCGCCGAACAAATCCGCGAGCCACACCGTACGATCTTCGAGACCGTACTGTCGCAGCACGGCCTTGAGAAAGATCCCGACCCCGCCGCGCCACACGCCGGTTTCGAGGAAGTCCCCGGGAATGCCTTCGTCACGAATCACGGCGACGCAATCTTCCAGGCTTTCCAGGCGTTTCCAGCCGACCATGGTGAGACCCCGGCGCGGCACGTCGAGACCCAACGTCCGCCGCCGATGATCGTACGGGGCGTGGCGCACGTAACGGCCGTGACCGTCTCGCGCCCAGATCGTATCTTCTTCAAAGAGGGAACCGGTCAGGATCTGCTTGAGCAGATGCAGATACGGATCTAAACTTACACGCATATCATTCTACGTCGATTACGACGATGGCGATGTCGTCACCGATGCTCGCGGTACCGCCGCACCATTCAATGACGTCCGCGAGCAAACGATCCGTGAAGTCCGCGGCGGAGAGGTTCGCGTGTTCGAGCATCTTTTCCTGGATGCGCTCTTCACCGAACTCTTCGAAGTTCGCAGCGGCGGCCTCGGTCACCCCGTCGGTGTACAGAACGATGCGATCCCCCGGCGCCAGGTCCAATTCCTGGACGGCAAAACGCGGGCCGGGCAGAATCCCCAGGGGCACGCCCTTCGGACGCACGACCTCGATGGTCTTCGAAGACGCGCGACGCAAGAACATGGGCGGGTGACCGGCGTTCGCGGTCCAGAGCTTGCGCAGCTTCGTATCGATCTTAACGTGACAGGCCGTAACAAAACTGCTGCCGGCCTGGCCGGAGAACGCGCGATTCAAATTCGCCAGAAACTCCCCGGGGTCGGGCTGGCGCTGACGCTCGAAGGCGAACGCCAGGTGCACGGCGGATACCAGCAAGGCCGCGGGGATGCCGTGGCCGGCGACGTCCGCGACCAGGACTTCGAACAGCGTACCGTCCGTGTGAAAGTCATAGTAATCCCCGCCGACGCTTTCCATGGCCTGGTACAGGGCCCCCACTTTAAGACCCGGTACGATCGGCGCCGAACGCGGAATCAATGACTGCTGGATTTGTCGGGCCTTTTCCAGGTCGCCTTCGATGGCGGCGAGATGTGACTGCGTTTGGGCCGCACGTTTGAGTTCCAGCATGTTCGCCACACGCGCGCTGAGCTCCCGCGCATCGAAGGGTTTCACCAGATAATCATTCGCCCCGCTCTCGAGGCCCGTCACGATATCGATCACGCGGTTCTTCGCCGTAAGCATGATGATGGGCAGCTCCGACGGAGACGACTTCTCGCGAATGAATCGGCAGACCTCGTAACCGGACAGCCCCGGCATCATCACGTCGAGTAAGATGACGTCGAGTTCGTGTTGCTCGACTTTCTCAAGAGCGGCACGGCCGCTGTCCGCCTCGATTACCTGTAGCGACAGCATGCGCAGTTGATTGCGCAACACACGACGGTTGATGGAGTCGTCGTCCACCACCAACACTGAGTACGGTGTACCGTTGGACGCCGGTATCTCCACGGGAGCATCATTCTCGACGGTGCCCGAATCAATGAGATCCTCGATGAGATGCGCCCGCCGCTGCACCTCGGTCCAGGCCGGGGCTTCGGCTTCGCCGTGACTCACGGGCAACGTAAAATAAACGGTGGTCCCGCGGCCGGGCGACGACTTCATTCGAATCTCGCCGCCGTGCAGTTCCACCAGCTGTTTGCTGATGGACAGGCCGAGGCCGGTACCCCCGTACTCCCTGGAGATGGCGCCGTCGCCCTGGGTAAACGAATCAAAGACCAGGGCCTGGCGATCTTCGGGGATGCCGATGCCGGTATCTTCCACACTGATTTCTACAAAGCCCGGGGCGGTCCCATCATCCTGCGCATCCACCACGCGGGCACTCACCGTCACCGCCCCCGCTTTCGTAAACTTAATCGCGTTGCCGATTAAGTTATGAAGCACTTGTTCCAGGCGATCCTCGTCGGCGTCCACCGGCGGCACCGGCTCGTCGTCGTGACGCAGTTCGATGGGACGATCGCCGATGATATGCTGCGAGAGCGCCAGCACCACGCCGATGACCGCATGCACGTCCACCGCCTTGCGGCGCAGGATCAGATCGTCGTGACGAATGCGCGAGAAGTCGAGCAGGTCGTTGACTAGATTCGAAAGCCGCCGACCGCTGGAGGCGATCAACTGTAGATTCTCCGTGGCCTCGTGCTTTAACTCACCGGCCGCGCCCTGTATCAACGAATCGGCGAGGCCGATGATTCCGTTCAACGGCGTCCGCAGTTCGTGCGAGGTGTTCGCCAGGAACTGGTCTTTGAGTTGGTCGAGGCGCGAGAGGCGCTCGTTCTGTCGGGTGATTTCCTGATTCAGACGATCCTGATCCGCCGACAATCGCTCCACTTCATTGTGTGCGTTTACGAAGTGATCGATCTGCACCAGCGTAAGGCCGCCGAGCATCGTGGGAATGGCGAGGGGTGCAAGGAACATCCACGGCAGTTGAAAGACCGCGACGATGACGTCGTTCAAAGTCATGGCGCTCACCAGGGCAACGACGAGAATCAACAACACGCTCACCGTTTCGACGCGTTCGCGGCGCGCGTTGATGACCCAGATCATGTGCAGGGCCTGGAAACCCACGATGCCCGGCAGAAATCCCACGCGCACGGCGGCGAAACTTTCGCGATCCATGGCGGTGCAGTGCGCGAGCACCGCCACGAGGACGAAGCCGAGAGCGAAACGCGTCGGCCAGACGGAGTGTCGTTCCAGAAAGTCGCGAAAGAACAGCGTCGTAAAACCGTAGAAGATGTACAGCGCGCTCCAGTCGATCTTCTGAAACCACAGCGCGTTAAAGAACGGCATGTCCGAAAGAAAGGGCAGACCCCAGGCGAAGTTGTTGATGCTGTAAATAAAAAAGAAGACCAGCGCCAGGGAGTAGTGCAGATAAAAGACGACCCGACGTCGCTTCAGGTACATCAGCAGGAAGATGAACGCCGCGGCCAGCGCGAACAGCGCCGTGATCATGTGCAGCGTCATGTGCTGCATGGTCGCGAGGCCGGCCAGGTGTTCCATCGCCCGGCGCGGACCGATGAACGGCACGTCTTCCAGGCCCGGCGAGGCGTAGCCGGGATAGATGACGAGCAACAGTTCGTTGCCCGCATCCTTAAGCAAGGGCCGCGACGCCGGATACACCCGCGGAATGTTCCAGGGGTCCGTGGGCTCCGGCGGAAAACGCCCGGTCTCCCCGATGAGGCGGCCGTTGAGATACGTACGGTCGCAGGCGTTGACCCGGCCCAGGTAGAACGAAAGAATCGGCTCCGTCAGAAATTCGGGCGGCAGGTCAAATTTTGTACGCAGAACAACGTAGGTCGAACGATCGGGAAGCAGCGGCCCGAGGGCGGCATAGGGTTGCGGCAGCGACTCGAACGCCAATCCCCGAATGTCGGCCAGGTTGTCGGGCTCCCGGGTGAGAGCGTACTCCCACGGTCCGTCCAGCGGCCGTCCCTCCTCGGGAGCCGGCTCACTGCAACCGGACAGGAAGAGAATCACCAGGACAAGCACCCCGGCGTGGAGACGGTCCCAGGAAAACAGTGCTACCGCGTGTCTCCGGTCTGTGGGGATGAGGTCGATGCCGAATCGGAGCATGAACTGGCCGCTGCTGACGAAACCGGAATCTGCCAACCGTTTGTTCGACGGTCAAGAGTATTTCCGGATTGCCGCACCGTATCTCCGCGCGAAACCGGGGCAGGACATGCGTCGCCTCAAGAATCATACGGCATTTTCGGCGACCGTCGCCGCCGGCATGCTGGTGCTTTCGTCGGCGGCCCGGTCGGCGCCTCCGCCTACCGGAACGGAAACAGCATCGCCCGGCTGCTCAACTTCGCCGAAGCAAATCAACCACGGTGTGGTCGAGAAACATCCGGAGAAACTTGCTGCATTCTATCATTTTCTGACAGATCAGAGTTGTTGATTGAGAAGGACCGTGCGACTTGCCTGGCACAGAGCGCGGGGACACCGTGCCCGCCGCGTTCTGAATACACGGTGATTTGCCCGCAACCGGCGCTTTTCCCGGTTGTCAGGGCGTATCTGCCTAAAAAACTGGCATTATCTCCGGATTTTACCGACATTTTGTGACGCGGTGCCATGGCCCGCGCCTGCCCCGACGCCGATCACTCGTTCCCTGAAACGATTCCCGGCCGTTTTCTTCTATACTAACAGTACGGCCGGAACCAATGATACGGCCGACGGCATTCTTTCCGGACCCGAGGATTTTCTATGAGTACCACCGCCACCCGTAAAAGCACCATCGAAGACCTGGAGCGCGCCTTAGACCATCGCATCCTGATCCTGGACGGCGCCATGGGCACCATGATCCAGCGTCACAAGTTTGAAGAAGCCGACTATCGCGGCGAGGCCTTTAAGGACAACCCGCACGAACTTAAGGGCAACAACGACCTGCTCGTCATTACACAACCGGAGGTCATCAAAGACATTCACCGCGCTTACCTCGAAGCCGGCTCCGACATCATCGAAACGAATACTTTCAGCGGCACGTCCATCGCCCAGGCGGACTACCACTTAGAAGATCGCGTGCGCGAGATCAACCTGGAAGCCGCGCGACTGGCCCGGGAAGCCGCCGACGAGTACACCGAAAAGAATCCCGACAAACCCCGCTTCGTCGCCGGCGCCATCGGCCCCACGAACCGCACGCTCTCGCTGAGCCCGGACGT
Organism: Leptonemataceae bacterium; assembly: GCA_965227295.1. Classification (GTDB taxonomy): domain Bacteria; phylum Spirochaetota; class Leptospiria; order Leptospirales; family Leptonemataceae; genus JANSYA01. The sequence continues at coordinate 5,648,683 of OZ245742.1, forward strand.
CAACGATCCCGGCTATCGCGCCACCACGTTCGAGGCCGTGGCGAAATCATACTACGAACAAATCGAAGCCCTGGTCGACGGCGGCGTCGATCTTTTGATGGTCGAGACCGTCTTCGATACCCTGGTCTGCAAGGCGGCACTCTTCGCCATCCAGGAGTTCCGCCGCAACACGGGCAAACGCGTACCGGTCATGATCTCCGGCACCATCGTCGACCAGAGCGGCCGCACCCTGTCCGGCCAGACCGCCGAGGCGTTCTGGATTTCCGTAAAGCACATGCCGGATCTCATCAGCGTGGGATTGAACTGCGCGCTGGGTTCGTCACAGATGCGCCCGTTCATTGCGGAGGTGGCGCGGGTTGCGACGGTGAACGTAAGCCTGTATCCGAACGCCGGCCTGCCGAACGAGATGGGCGGCTACGACGAGACGCCGGCGGACATGGCCGGTTACGCGCGCGAGTTCGCCGAGGCCGGCTTCGTGAACTTCCTGGGCGGTTGCTGCGGCAGCACGCCGGATCACATCCAGGCCATCGCCGAGGCCGTTAAGGATGTACCGCCGCGAGTTACGCCGAAGCCGGACAATCTCATGGCCCTGAGCGGACTGGAACCCCTGGTTGTCCGCGAAAACACGAACTTTCTGAATATCGGTGAACGCACGAACGTCGCCGGCTCGCGCAAATTCGCCCGCCTCATCAAAGAAGAGCAGTACGAAGAAGCGCTGGCGATTGCGCAGCAGCAGGTCGAGAACGGCGCCCAGGTCATCGACGTCAACATGGACGAGGGCATGCTCGATTCTAAAGCGGTGATGGCGAAGTTCCTGAACCTCATCGCCGCGGAACCGGAAATCTCGCGTGTGCCGATCATGATCGACTCCTCGAAATTCGAGGTCATCGAGGCCGGCCTGCAATGCGCCCAGGGCAAGTGCATCGTAAACTCCATCTCGCTGAAAGAGGGCGAGGACATTTTCAAAGAACACGCGCGCAAGTGCCTGGAGTACGGCGCCGCTGTCGTGGTCATGGCCTTCGACGAAACCGGCCAGGCCGACAGCTACGAACGCCGCATTGAAATCTGCAAACGCGCCTACGACATCCTTGTCGACGAGGTGGGATTCCCGCCCCAGGACATCATCTTCGATCCGAACATCCTCACCGTCGCCACCGGTATGGACGAGCACAACAACTACGCCGTGGACTTCATCAAGGCGACGAAATGGATCAAAGAAAACCTGCCGTTCGCAAAAGTCAGCGGCGGGGTCTCGAATATCTCGTTTTCTTTTCGCGGCAACGAGGTGGTACGCGAGGCCATGCACGCGGCGTTCCTCTATCACGCCATCAAGGCCGGCCTGGACATGGGCATCGTGAACGCCGGCCAGCTGACGGTCTACGACGAGGTGGAGCCGGAGCTGCTCAAGCTGGTCGAAGACGTTTTGATGAATCGCCACGAGGACGCCACCGAGCGATTGATCGAACACGCGGAGAAGGTCAAGGGCACCGGCGTCGAGACCGAGGCGAAGAAACAGGAATGGCGCAACGCCCCGGTAGGCGAGCGCCTCAAACACGCGCTGGTCAAGGGCATCGTCGAGTTCATCGAAGAGGATACCGAAGAAGCGCGGCAGCAATTTAACAAACCGTTGGAAGTTATCGAAGGGCCGCTCATGGACGGCATGAACTACGTCGGCGATTTGTTCGGCGAGGGCAAGATGTTCCTGCCCCAGGTCGTGAAGTCAGCGCGGGTCATGAAAAAATCCGTGGCCTATCTCATTCCCTATATCGAAAAAGAGAAGGCCGAGTCCGGCGAGGCCGCGAAGAAGAAGGGCAAGGTGCTGCTCGCCACGGTGAAAGGCGATGTCCACGACATCGGCAAGAACATCGTCGGTGTGGTCCTGGCCTGCAACAACTTCGACGTGGTGGACCTGGGGGTCATGGTCCCCGCGGACAAGATTCTGGACGCGGCCGAAAAAGAAGAGGCCGACGTGATCGGTCTGTCCGGCTTGATTACACCGTCGCTCGACGAGATGGTCGATGTGGCCAAAGAGATGAAACGCCGCGGCATGAAGAAACCGCTCTTGATCGGCGGCGCGACGACCTCGAAGATTCACACGGCGGTGAAAATCGAACCGAACTACGATGAACCGGTCATCCACGTCCTCGACGCATCGCGCAGTGTGCCCGTGGCGCAGTCGCTCATGAGCGAGGACGGCCCGAACAAAACGAAGTACGTGCAGGGTGTGCGCGACGAGTACGAAAAGCTCCGCCACGATCATGCGAATCGCAAGAGCACGAAAAAATTCTTAAGCATTGCCGACGCACGCGCGAATGCACTGCAACTCGACTGGACGGCCGCGCCGATCAGTGCGCCGGCGAAACCCGGCGTCACCGTGCTGGACGAAAGCGCGGTGGATCTTGCCACGCTCCGAAAGTACATCGACTGGACGCCGTTCTTCATTGCCTGGGAGATGAGCGGCAAGTACCCGGCCATCTTCGAACACGAGAAGTTCGGCAAAGAAGCGAAAAAACTCTTCGACGACGCGAACCGGTTGCTCGACCAAATCATCGCCGACGGAAGCATCAAGGCTCGCGGCGTAGCCGGCGTGTGGCCTGCGAATACCGTCGGCGACGACATCGAAGTCTACGGCGACGAAAGCCGCACGAATACACTCGCGGTCTTTCATACGCTGCGCCAGCAGGCCGAGAAACGCGCGGGCGAACCCAACCGCGCACTCTCGGATTACATCGCGCCGAAAGACAGCGGCCGCGGCGACTACATCGGCGGCTTCGTGGTCACCGCGGGCATCGGCGCCGAGGAACTCGCGAAGAAGTACGAACAGGACAACGACGATTACAACAGCATCCTGGTAAAAGCCGTGGCCGATCGCCTGGCCGAGGCCTTCGCGGAATTCCTGCACGAAAAAGTGCGCAAAGAGATCTGGGGTTACGCCGCGGACGAAAGCTTTGCGAACGAAGAACTAATCAAGGAAAAGTACGCGGGCATCCGGCCGGCGCCGGGTTACCCCGCTCAGCCGGATCATACCGAAAAGGACGATCTCTTCAAAATCCTGGACGCCGTAAATAATACCGGCGTAACGTTAACGGAAAGCAAGGCGATGTATCCGGCGGCTTCGGTGAGCGGCATCTTTTTCGCGCATCCGGATGCGAAGTACTTCGGCCTCGGTCAGGTTACGAAGGATCAGGCCGAGGACTACGCGCGTCGCAAGGGCAAACCGTTTGCGGAAATCGAGAAGTGGCTGCGCCCGAACCTGAACTACGATCCGGACGAAAGCTGAAGACACACCTGCCCGCCCCCTGTGGGTGGACTCCTCTTCGGGGGTGGGCGGAATTCAGGCTATCTTCTCAGGCGACGGCGCGCCAGAAGCGGCGAATCATATTCTAAAAAAGATGCGCTGTCCAGCCGAAAAATGTCACACCCCTGTGTCATACTAAGCTGGGAAAACCTGCATCAACCCGCCCATGCTTGCATCACACCGGCACAAGAATCTGCTCATTCTACACGGAATGTTCGGCCTTTACGCGCCGATCGTACTGGTTCTCTTCCCGGCCCCCGGTCACGGCGACATCATTTTGTTCGGGACCTGGACCGTCTTGCATGGGTTCCTTCTGGCGACGCTCTACTGGCCGTTTCGCCGACGCTTCCCGGGAATTTGCGCCGTGCTTGCGGCCGTGTGTGCGATGGTCTTCGTGCCCGCAACCCTGCCGATCGTGAACGCCATCTTTTCAATCAATGCGGCGATCCTGGCCGCTTATATCTTCACTGCCATCTATCTCTTTCGCGCGGACGTCGGACTCCTGCGGGGCGCGTTGGTTGTGTTCGTCGGAGTGATGGTAGTCGGTCCGACCCTTGCGGTAAGCTATACTCGCTGGCAAAACCGTTTGCGGTACCATCTTACCGAAACCTGCGCCCGCGAGCAGTTAGCGGAACTGCGGGGCCTCTATCCCCGGGGGACTCGCATGTCATTGATTCAGAAACAGGAAACGAACACGCGAATCTTTCGCGACGGAGGTCCGGAGATGCTCATCATCCCTCGCGCTGGAGCCTGCCCGAAAAGCGGGCGGCCCTACTGCGGTTTTCATGCAACGCTCTGGCGCAAGCGACTGGTAAGGATTGAGGATGGGGCTCCCTGCCACTGAAGGACAGACGGCGCGGGGCAAGTGAGAAAAACCGGCGGACCACACGGCCCGCCGGTCGTGCAAATCAGTAACGATTCGCTTTCGGACGTGCTTCGTTGACCACGAGATTGCGGCCGTTGAAATCGGTGTCGGCCAGAGCGTCGATTGCCGCCAGGGCCTCATTTTTGTTCGGCATTTCCACGAAGCCGAAACCACGGGAACGGCCGGTTTCACGGTCGCTGATGATTTTCGCGGACTTCACTTCACCGTGAGCGCGAAAGAGCTCTTCGAGTGCACCTTCGTCGGTGGTGAAGGGCAGGTTACCTACATACAGATTCATTCTAATCTTCCAAATACAGTGATTCGCAATGTCTTCTACGAACGATGTTGGAACGGGGGACAGGAACGGGGAAAAAGGAAGGCTGGGTCAAACTCAGACGTCCGGGGTTCTGCTACCGGGATGATACCGCCATCGGCGCGGAAGTCAAAAAGATGCGTGAGGACAGAGGACCCCGGGAGCCGTGGAATGGCAAGCGAAAATATTCAGTGGAATGAAGCCGGCTCATCGCCTTCGTGCTATACAAGTTCTCGTCCGCGTAACCATGTTTCCGTCCGCCGAAAGCCCTCGTCCAGGCTCACGGCCGGCTTGTAGCCCAGCAATCGCCGCGCTTTTTCAATGGAATACGGATGCGGCCGCCGAATGAAATCCACGCCCGCCGGCAGCGCCAGGTGCTTCCGGCCTAACAGCGATTCAACGGCATTTACCGCGCGGATGGCGTTCTTGATCAAAAACGCCGGCACGCGGCGGGGCTTGCCGACACCGGCCAGGTCGGCCAGACGATCGTAAAACTCGCCCCAGGTCGTTTCGCAGCCGTCGGTGACATTGAAGGCCTCACCGAACGCGCGCTCCGGTTTGTCGAACATGGCCAGGAAGATCGCGTCGATGAGATTGTCGATGTAAACGTGATTGATGGTGCCGTTCCCGCCGTCCACCAGCGAAAACAGGCCGCTCCGCATGAGCTCCAGCGGACGCACGATCCAGGGCTCGGAGCCGGGGCCGTAGACGTCGCCGGGGCGAATGATGATCACGCCGAACTTCTCGGGTTCGTTCAATTTCAGCACGGCGGCTTCGCTTTCGATCTTCGTCGTACAGTACGGATTGTCTTCACCCCGGAACGGCCCGTCCTCGGTGATGTACTTCGGAAAATCGAAGCCGTAGACCATCACACTGGAAAGATGCGTGAAGATCTTTGCGCCGGCGTTGCGGGCCGAGGTTGCCGCACGAACGGCACCTTCCACGTTCACCCGGCGAAACAAATCGAAGTCGGTCCCCTCGCTGACGATCGCCGCCGTATGCAAAACGCAGTCGGCCCCGCGCATGGTATCGTTCAGCAGTGCATCGTTGAAAAGATCGCCGACGAGAACCTCGGCGCCGACGGCCTCCGCGCGCTTTGCGTTTTCGCGGTTCAGCTCCAGACCGCGCACGTGATAGCCGCGTTCCAGGGCCCGCTCCGTTGCGCGCAGGCCGATGAAGCCGCCCACCCCGGTTATCGCAAGAGTCTGTTTCTTTTTCCTGGCCATAGCTCAGTCACCACCGCGAGCGCAAACTATACCGCAAGATAACGTTGCGTGAGCGCAACCCAGTAGGCGGCTCCGGTGCTCAAGATCTCGTCGTTGAAATCGAAGCGCGGATGGTGCAGTCCCGGCCGATCGCCGGCGCCGAGCTTCACGTAACAGCCCGGCCTGGCTTCGAGCATGAACGCAAAGTCCTCGCTGCCCATGCTCGGCGGATAATCGCGCACCAGGCGTTCTTCGCCGAAAGCCGCCGCCACCGTCTCCGCGGCGAACCGCGCTTCCTCCGCGCTGTTGATCGTCGGCGGATACACTCGACGGTAAACGATCTCCGCGCTGGCCCCGGCCGCCGCGCAAGTTCCACTCACAATGCGCCGCAGCTCCGCCTCGGTCCGCTCGCGGACTGCCGGTTGCAGGGTACGCACCGTGCCCTTAAGACTAACTTCACCTGGAATAACATTAAACGCCGTACCGCCGTGCACCTGGGTCACCGAAACCACCGCCGATTCCAGCGGATCGCCGCGGCTCACGATCGTTTGCAGCGCGTTGATCAACTGCGCGGCGACGACTACGGGGTCGACCGTTTGATGCGGCATGGCCGCGTGACCGCCGCGGCCGGTAATCGTAATTTCGAAGTTATCGTACGCGGCCATCACCGGCCCCGGCTGTACGGCGATCGTGCCGGCTTCGAGCCCCGGCCAGTTATGCAGGCCGAAGACCGCGTCCACGGGAAAACGATCGAACAATCCGTCTTCGACCATGGCGCGCCCGCCGGCCAGGCCTTCCTCCGCCGGCTGAAAAATGAAGCGCACGCTTCCGCTCCAGCCGTCTCGATGCTTTGCCAGATGATGGGCCGCGCCGAGCAGCATGGCCGTGTGTCCGTCGTGACCGCAGGCGTGCATCACGCCGTCGTGCTTCGAACGATGCGCGAACGTGTTCTCTTCCTGCAACGGCAACGCGTCCAGGTCCGCGCGCAGTCCGATCGCCCGTTTGCCGTCGCCGTTGCGCAGAGTACCGACCACGCCCGTGCCGCCGATGCCGGTGACGATCTCCATGTCCGGCGACGCTTCGGCGAGACGCCGGGCTACGACGTCCGCCGTGCGTTGTTCTTCAAAGGCCAGCTCCGGGTACGCGTGGATGTCCCGACGCCAGGCTTGCATGGACTCGTTGAGATCGTTATCGATTACGGACTGAGGAACCATTTGCATTAACTAAATATGAAGTAATGTTTGCCTGGGCGCCTCGCCGCTGAAGTAGCGACGCGCCTTGCGCGTCGCCGCGCTTCCGCACGGGGCAGCCGGCTAAATTCGCTGATTCAACCAATCATACATATCCGCGTACACCTTCTCGCGGTCCACCTCGTTGATGATCTCGTGGAACATGCCTTCGTACGGAACCCACTGCTTGTCCTCGGAACTCGCGCCCTCATAGAAGCGTCGCGATGCTGCCGGGTTGACGATCTTATCGTCCATGCCCTGCATCACCAAAAGCGGCAGTCGCACTTCGCCGGCACGCTCCAACGCTATCTTCTGATTCTTCAACGTTTCGGAAAACCAGCGCGCGGTACCCGTCGTGAAAACCATGGGATCGTCGGCGTACTTACGGACCTGTTCCGCATCGTGGCTGATGTGCTCCGGCGGAATGTTCGTGGGAAAGGACAGCCCCGGCAAAATCGCCGAGAGAAACTTCACGATGCCCACCAGAATCGGCGAAACGGGCGAACCCACTTCCAGGAACGGCCCGCTGAACACGGCCGCGCGAAAGTCGTAGTCCTTGCCTTCTTCCTGAAGAAAGCGCGCGGCGATAAGGCCGCCGTTGGAATGCGAGCCCAGAATCACCGGCACGTCCGGGAAATTCTTACGCGCCCAGTTGACAAGCACCCGTGCGTCGTCGAGGAAACGGGCGAAGGATTTCGTATGCCCGCGTTTGCCCTGGGACTCCCCGTGTCCCCGAAGATCGATGGCCGCGACGGCGATGCCTTTCGCCGCCATCCATTCGCCGAAGTGTTTGTAGCGCGCCCGGTGTTCGGCGAAGCCGTGAAGCCAGGGCATGACCGCCCGGACCTTTGAGTCCGACCACGCCGTGCCTTCGAGCCCCGTCCCGTCGGCTGAGATTAAGTGAAAATGCTCTTCCTGCATCCTTCTCGATGAACGGCCGACCGATGCCGGGCAACTAAAAAAAATCCTCTGATTCCTGCTGGCGCCGCAACGCCGCCTGCATGATCCTGTCGTTCCATGAAAGTCGCCGTAGTCCACGACTGGCTCACCGGTATGCGCGGAGGCGAAGCGGTACTGGAGGCCGTGCTCGAACTCTTCCCGGACGCCGATCTCTACACCCTCCTTCACAATCGCGGCAGCGTCAGCGCCAGGATCGAAGACCGGCGTGTCATTACATCGTTCGTGGATCGCCTGCCGTTCAAGGCGACGAAGTACCGCTGGTATTTGCCGCTCTTTCCCACGGCCATCGAACTCTTCGATTTCCACGGCTACGACCTCATCGTATCAAGCTCCCACTGCGTCGCCCGCGGCGTGTTGCCTCCCCCCGGGGTCCCGCATCTCTGTTACTTTCACAGTCCCATGCGCTACGTCTGGGATATGTACCACGACTACTTTCCCGCGAAGGGCCTGGCCAATCGTTTCGTAATTCCTTTCTTCGCCAACTACCTGCGCATGTGGGATTCGGCGGCGCGGGATCGCGTGGACACCCACGTCTGCAACAGCGCCTTTGTCGCCGAACGCATCCGGCGCTACTACGGCCGCGAAGCGGTGGTGATCCCGCCGCCCTGTCTCAACGAAACGGAAGCGAAGTCCATCACACTACCGCCTCCGAACACACGCGAGGATTTCTATCTCGTGGTGAGCGCCTTCGTTCCGTACAAACGCATCGACCTGGCCGTTGCGGCCTGCCTGAATGAAGGACGCCGCCTCGTCGTGGTCGGCAAAGGGCCCGAGGAAAAACGCCTGCGTCGCCTGGCCGGTGAGAGTGATCTCATCGACTTTCGCGGCGGTGTCACCCGTTCCGAAATCGAAGACCTGTATGCGCGCGCGAACGCCCTGCTCTTTCCCGGCGAGGAAGACTTCGGCATCGTTCCCGTAGAGGCTCAGGCCCGCGGCTGTCCGGTAATCGCTTACGAATCGGGCGGGGCGCTGGAAACGGTGATCGCCGGGAAGACCGGCGTTTTCTTCGACGAACAAAGCGCGGAGGCTCTCGGCACGGCGATGCGCCGGCATGAGGATCAACGCTCGAAGTACCGGCCCGCGGATTTTCGGCGCAACGCGGCCGCTTTTACAAAAGAAAGCTTTCAACGAAAGATGCGCGCGGAAATCGACGCCCTGCTGAAAGAGTACGCGGCTCGCAAGGGCCGTCGATCGGCCCCACGCGGTGTCAAAGGTAGCGGAAAGGCCCGGTAAAAACTATTGATTCGCAAGGCGCACACCGACACAGTATCCGCATTCCGATGAAAATCATCTATCTCACCGACATTCACGACGCATTGAAGGAACTCAAGGTCCTCCTCAAGACCACCGAGGCGGACCTCTACCTTCTGTCGGGAGATATTCTCTACAAAGCCTTTTACGACGACGATAAAGTCTATGAATTCGTCTGCCTCCAGGAGGACTTCTGGAACCTGGCGGAGAAAATCGGCAAAAAGAAGATCGCCCCCTTCGACCTCGCGGCGGATATCCTCCGTTTTCCCGATCGCTACAACGGCAACGCGGAACTTCAGGAGAAGGCCACCGAGTACCGACAGCTTTTCGAGAAAGCCGCCAAGAACATGAAGGAAAAATACGCCACGATCGAGGATCTCATTGAAAAGTTTTCCAACGCCGAGAGTGTGATGCTGCCGGGAAACTACGACATCGATCTACGCTACACCGCCCTGCGGGATCGCGACATGCATCAGAAAAGCCGCAACATGCGCGGCCTGAAGTTCTCCGGTTACGGCGGCGCCCCCATCGCCACGTCGGGCATTCCGGAAAAGCTGTCCGTGGTCTATCACGAGTCCACGAAGGACGGCCGGCTTTATTCGGAGCCCGAGGATTTCTTCGAGGAGCAGCAACCGGACGTCCTCTTACTGCACAATCCCTGCTACGGTTTCTTTGATCGTGTCCCGAGCGTCGGCCACGTCGGTTCCCAGGGCATCCGTTCCTTTCTGGACCGCCACGACCCGAAGCTCGTACTGTCCGGCCACGTACACGAGGACTACGGCGTGGCGTTGCGCCAGGGCACGGTCTACTGCAATCCGTCGAACTTCGGCGGGGTGGACTCCCCCTACGGCTGGCAGGCCGGTGGAGCCTACGCCGAGATCTACTTCGAGAATTCCGCGGTGAACCAGGTGAACATTATGCGACTGGTGGAAGATCAGCACGTCAAACTCATGGAAGTTCGTCGCGACAGCGAAAACAAACTTGTGGGACATAAACTCTCCGAAAACCAGGGGCACGCTCACATCGATCTGAACGCCATTGTCCGCGACGCCGCCGGCACCGTCGTATCATGAGACCGCCTTTCGCCGACCACCCGCTCATTCGCGAATTCAACGAGCTGAAGCGCTGGTTCCGCAAACATGAGACCAGCGTATCCCGGTCACGCCTGAAAGAGTTCCGTTCGTACGTGCGCAAGATCCAGGCCGCGGGTACCGACGTCGCCTTCGACTTCGTGGGTTCTCTGAACTTCGGCCAATCCCTGGATACCTCCGACGCCGACGTCGTCATCTACGTACGCTGTCCCGAAAAATGCACGAAACGCTGTCCGGACGGCTGTGATACGCGCGCGAACGTGAAAGCGGAGATGCTATCCATACTGAAGTACGACGTCCAGGTCATTGACAGCATTAATCTTACGTCGTTGGACCGGGCCCTGGAACGCGGCAAACCGGCGAATCTCCTGCTGCGCTTCGCCTTCTATCGCTCCATTTGCCGGCTGGTGAACGCTCAATTGATGCGACCATATCACAGCCGCCTGCTGGCCAATCGCGAACTGCTTTCGACCATGCAGCCGCAGCTCGCCGAACTCTTTGACGGTCTGTGCGCCACGTCCGGCCACCAATTGTCCTTTCGCAAGTACCAGGAACGGTTGGGCGAAACCGGCATCCGTCTCCCCGGCGTCCTGCGCGCTATTTTGCGCCGGCACCAGGAAGAAGGGAACCTGTATCCGCTGGAAGGAGCATCCTCAGATTAGAGGATCCCCTCGTCGACGGACGGCTGTTTCTTAGCCGCTGCGGCGACGACGAGTTTCCGGCGGGGCCACTCTCGTGAGGATCGGCTCCGACTTGCTTTCGTACCCCAGTTCTACGCTGCGACGGAGAATGCGAAAGTACCACCAGAGCAATTCCATGAGACTGTCCTTGCCCAGTTCCCGGTAGAGATCCTCCGCCGCGGACTTGAGGTCCGGATGGAGGAACATGTTGTGGATGGGACTTTCGTCCGAGTACTCGTCCGAGCGAATGAGATCGCAGGGATCCACCTCGTAATACTTTGCACAGGCGAACAGCGTGCGCAAAGGAATCTCGACCTTTCCCCGTTCCATTCGAGAGAGGTAACTGGCATCCAACTTAACGCCGTACCGCTCCCGAATGATCTTCGCGACGGACATGGATTCTCCGCGAGCTTCTCTTAACCTGCGAAGTCTTTCACCTACGCGACTTGTGTCTATTCCCGAATTCATCATGATTATACTCTGAACATTAATGCAGAATGGCCTCAACTATATTCCTGTGTAGTAGGCCTTTCTGAAGGGTCTCGCACTTAAAAAAGTTAAACATTGTAAAATTATTACACTGACTGTCATTAATTTTTGAATATGCTGAAACAAGCTTTGCATCCAGCCTATCAAACCGTACCATGAGACGAAATCCATTTCTTCTCGTTCAAACAAAAAATTCTAGCAACTTTAGAAATAACCTTAAGCTTATTGCCCCGCGGGTGCGGAGTCATCGCCGAGGTCGAGGGTACGATTTACGAAGCGAAAGTACATCCACAAAAGCTCAATGAGATGATCTTTGCCCAACCGCTCGTGTAGAGATTGCAACACAGCCTTGACATCCGGCTGCAAAAATAGATACTGCGCCGGATCCGGGTCCGAAAAGTCCTCAAGATAAACGAGATCTCGAGGGTCCGCGTCGTAATAACGCGCGAGAGCGAATAACGTGCGCAGAGGAATCTCCGCTTTGCCGCGCTCCATGCGCGAAAGATAGCTTGGATCAAGCTTAACTCCGTAGCGTTCTCGTATTGTCTTCGCCACGGACATGCTTTCTCCGCGAGCTTCTCTTAAACGACGCAGGCGTTCTCCCACGCGCGCCGTATCGTCCGGACCGTTCATGGCTGAAAGAATGAGCAGCCCCGGACTTCACTCAACTAAATTTTTGTTTAGTATATCATTTTCTTGTGGATAACTGCTATTCTTGAATCTCCCGCGTAATAATATTACCGACCCCAGGGAAGGCCCCTGAACAATTTGACATACTTACCGCCGCCGTCTCCGAACAGCCGACCCGCATCGCACAAATTGATGAGGTCCGATTAAAATGTGACAGACCCGTTTCAGGCATTCGCGTCCTCGCTCCGGCCTTCCGTCCGTCCGCGCATCCAGCGCATCAAGAGGACATCCAGACCCCAAACGCTCAAACCCAACACCGTCGCCGTCACCAGGGACTCCACCGGCAACCAGATGAACAGCCCGCCGATGAGACCGAGAAAGCAGCCGAGATATTGAATATATTGAAGCTGATCAGACGTCGAACGCCACAGCAGTTGCTCCAGGCGGACCTCGTCGAAGCGCTGGAGATTTTCGATGATCACATTCTGGACATTCACCTGGTTCACGAGAAAGACCACGGCGCCCAGTGCGTACTCCTCGATCACTCCGCTCTGTTCTTCAATGGCGCCCGGAATGCTGCGTAAGAATTCAGCGAGTTTCTCCTCGTGGCGGTCCATGCGGAACGTGAGGTTTTCTATGATCTCTTCCAGGCGGCCGGAAATCTCCTGTTCGCCGGCCACGGCCTTGTAGAGGCGCAGCAGCCCGCCCTCGACAAAGCCGACGTTCTCGAAGTCCAGGCCGCGGACGAAATCTCGCGCTCGCTGCTGAAACTCCGGCGATTTCAGGAACTGATTCACGTAGTGCTGCCCCAGCTCCACGATATCGGCGCGGAATTCGTCGCTGACCACCAGGGCGCGCAGGGAACTCGTCACCTTCTCCCGGTGTTTGGCGATCAGCCCGCTGCGGCGGATTTGATCGAGGATGAGTTCCGAGTTGATGATCTCCTTCGAGATCTGCACGCCCAGGCGGTAGACAATGCGGTCCTTCCGCGAGGGGATGAGCCCCTGGCCAAGCAACGGTCGCTTTTCGCGCGGGTAAAAGAGCATCTTAATTGCGAGCCAGTTCGTGAAAAAACCCACCAGGCCGGTGACGGTGATCATGCGCAGCATGCCTTCCAGATTCACGGCCTCCGAACGCCACGGAAGCACCAGGCTGCCGTCGAAATCCCAGAACAACGAACCGGCAAAACCCGCGGCGCATACATACGGCAGGAGCCGCAGCAAGAGCAGTACGAACGAAAAGCGATCCTCGCCGGGAGGCGGCGGCAGGGGCTCCGGTTCCGGCGGCGGAGCCAGGCGGGTGCCCCATTTCTGCACGAACTGGATCAGGCGTTCGCCGGTGAGCGGGGCCCCCCCGGGATATCCGCCCGGAGGATACTTCGGTCCGGCCTCCTGATCGGCCGCGGAATCACCGGCAGTCCCGCTCTCGTTCGCCGGGTTTTCCTTCGCCGCAGGATCGTGCTCCGGCGCCGACGCATCGGTCGACTCCGGATCGGGCTGGGGCTGCTGCTCGGACTGATTCATCATGGTTTCATGTAATGTATCGTGATCTTCATATCGCAAAGATCACACTTAGTCTCACAGAATAAAACGGCTCAAGTCCGTATCCTGTACAATATCTTTCAAACGTTCCTGCACGAAAGCGCGGTTGACGGAAATGCGGCGTTGATCGTCGGGCAGATCCGGTGCTTCGAAGCTGACATCTTCCAGCAGGCGTTCCATAAGGGTATGCAGTCGCCGCGCGCCGATGTTCTCGGTCTCTTCGTTGACCTTGTATGCGAAGTTGGCCAGTTCGTCCACGCCGTCATCGGTGAAGTCCAGCTCCACATCGTCCACAGCCAACAACGCCTTCGACTGGCGAACCAGGGAGTTCTTCGGTCCGGTGAGGATTTGCCGGAACTCGGCCTCGGTAAGTTTTTCCAGTTCCACGCGAATCGGAAAACGTCCCTGAAGTTCGGGGATCAGATCCGACGGCTTCGAGGTATGAAAGGCGCCCGCCGCAATAAACAACACATGATCGGTTTTGATGGGACCGTGGCGCGTGTTCACCGTGGCCCCTTCCACGATGGGCAACAGGTCGCGCTGCACGCCCTCGCGCGAGACGTCCGGCCCGCTGGAACCGCCCCCCATGGATCCGCGCCCGGCGATCTTGTCGAGTTCGTCGATGAATACGATGCCCATTTGTTCGGCGCGACGCAGGGCTTCGGTCTGCACCTTGTCCGGATCCACCAGGCGTTCCAGTTCTTCTTCGAGCAGAATCTTGCGCGCATCCTCCACCGAAACCCGCCGACGCTTCTGGCGCTTCGGCATAAGATCGCCGAGCATGTTCTGCACCTGCATGTCGAGGTCTTCCATGTTCGGCCCGCCGGCCATGACCTGCACGAGCGGCGACGATTGGGACTGGGTCTGGATTTCCACTTCGCGTTCTTCCAGTTCGCCGCGGTCCAGCTTTCCGCCGAGGAGATCCCGGGCCTTCGAACGACGCTCGGCCTCCGGCGAATCTTCCGACTCCGCCTCCGCGGATGCGTCCGGCTCGCTTGCGGCTTCGCTCACCGGCGGCGTGTTGCCCTGCAATGCCGCCTGCACCTGCTCTCCGATCGAAGAGAGATCCATGGATCCCGGAAAGAAGGCCGCATTTCCGCCGCCGCTCGCGACCGCGTTTGCGTTGCCGCCGCTCGAACTCGACGGTAACAGCAAATCAAGTAAACGTTCGCGCACATTACGCTTAGCCTGATCTTCGACTTTTTTACGGAACTCTTTACGGACGAGGTTGATCGATGTCGCCACCAGGTCGCGAATCATGGATTCCACATCGCGACCGACGTAGCCGACCTCGGTGTACTTCGTGGCCTCCACTTTTACGAAGGGCGCGCCTGTGAGCCGGGAAAGTCGCCGGGCGATTTCGGTCTTCCCGCAGCCGGTGGGACCGATCATGATAATGTTCTTCGGATAGATTTCGTCGCGGATGTCTTCGGCCACCAGGCGCCGACGTACGCGATTGCGCACCGCCAGGGCCACGGCTTTCTTCGCATCCTTCTGCCCGACGATGTAACGATCCAGTTCGCTGACCACCTGGCGCGGCGTCATCTCGTCGATGTCGATGCGCTCGCTGTCTTCGTCGGGAGGCGGGGCGTTTTGCAATTCGGAAGATGTACTCATGTTGTTTGAAAATCGGTAACGGCCGTGTTCAGCCCAGTTCATCCACGACCAGGTTTGTGTTCGTGAATACGCAGATTTCACCGGCGATGGTGAGCGCCTTTTCGACGATCTCCCGCGCGGAGAGCTCGGTGTGCGCGAGCAGCGCCCGGGCGGCGGCCAGGGCGTAATTGCCGCCGGAGCCCACCGCCAGGATGCCGTCGTCCGGCGCAATGACGTCACCGGTACCCGAGACGAGAAACATTTCCTTGGGATCGGCGACAATCAGCATGGCTTCCAGACGGCGCAGCATGCGATCCGTGCGCCAGTCCCGGGCGAGCTCCACCGCGGCCCGGCCGAGGCTGCCCTGGTACTGTTCTACTTTTTTCTCGAAGAGTTCGAACAATGTGAAGGCGTCCGCGGCGGAACCGGCGAATCCGGCCAGGATGTCGCGGCCGCTCACCCGGCGGACCTTGTGAGCACCGCCCTTCATGACGGTATTGCCCATGCTGACCTGGCCGTCGCCGGCCATGGCGGTCTTTCCGT
The DNA here is from genome assembly GCA_965227295.1 of Leptonemataceae bacterium. Taxonomy (GTDB): domain Bacteria; phylum Spirochaetota; class Leptospiria; order Leptospirales; family Leptonemataceae; genus JANSYA01. The sequence continues at coordinate 5,664,374 of OZ245742.1, forward strand.
TTCGGTGAACTGCCAGAATAGTAGTGGATTTAAATTCGGGGTAGGCCATAAACAAAAGCGCAGCCGTAGCGGTGGCGCGGATTTGTAAAAGATTTTCGCGCCACGCCCTCAGGCATTCAAATTTCCGTTTCGATCGGCGTCCAGCGTTATCATGCCAACCGAGTGTCCTCGTCCCTACAACCGGGTGCCTGCCCTCCTTTTTGTCGCAGGCACGCTGTTTGCGCCCGCCTGCGTCGCCGTGGAATCCCAGCCCCGCGCCCTGCTTCCGGTGCCGCGCTGGACGAACACGAGCATGCATCTGCCGCCGGAGTCCACCGGCAGTGTCCGTGAGTACACGAACGAATTGCGCCGACTCGCGGTCCCGGCCCTGGAGATCGGGCTTATTCTGGGCGTGCTTTTTTTGATCGCGGCAACCCGCACCCGGCGTCTGGTGCGCGAGTATCTCTTTCTCCAACGACGCGAGGCCTATCTCGACAATCGTTTTCGCCAGCGTGCGCAGGCGGCGGTCCGTTTTACCCGGCGACTCTACGAGGCTGTCCTGCGCATCGAGGCCTGGTGCCGACAGCCCGGACGGCGACTGCGGACGGGCGCCCCGGGCATGCCGGAGGACGATCTCTCTCCCGCCGAGTTCGATGCCCGCCTCCGTGAGGCCGCGGCCGCTCCGGTACAACGCCTGCGCGATGTTCGCATCGAAGACGAAACGGAGCATGCCGACGAATGACGGCCGGTCCGGGGAAACCGCGGCCGGACCTGCCGGCGTGCTCTGCTCTCCTGGGAGTCCTGATCGCCGCCCTTTTCGCGGGGGCCTGCGTGCCTGTGAGCACCATGAACGGTGCTCCGTCTACGAACGTCTCCCTGGACCTGCGTCGCGCCGAGTGGTACATCGCCTTCGAAGACAGCCGACGCTTCCTGGACCCAAATATCGACGCGAGTACCTCCCGGCGCTGGCAGCGCATTGAGGTGCCGTCGAACTGGATGCGGCTCCGCGATCATCCGGGGGTGGCCTGGTACCGTACGCGCATCAGCCTGCCGCCGGAGCTCGAGGGTCGACCACTGGGCCTGTTCATCCGAAACATCTTCAACGCCGACGAAGCTTTCTGGGATGGACGGCCCATCGGGAACACCGGCGTCGTAGACAACTACGACACTCACGGCTATTACCTCCCCCGGGCCTATTCCATTCCCGCCGAACTCACCGGCCCGGGCAGCCACGTCCTGGCCATTCGCGTACGCGGTCACTTTCCCGACGCCGGCGGCATCCGCGACGGCCCGGTCTTTCTGAGCACGGCCGAGGATGCCGCGCGCCGGTTGGTGCGCCTCGAACAACAGAGTCTGCTCTTTGTGTTGATCTTCGGGCTCACGGGTACCTTTTTCGTCTGGCTGCACGCCGTGGCCGGTCGGCCCCGGGGCGCCTTTTCGTTCGGCGCGGCCAACATATTTGCCGCCCTCCTGGAGCTCGGCCGCGCCCCGCTGACCCAGGAACTCGTCGGTGACTTCCTGGTTGCCCGCGGCATTGTCTATCTCGGGACCTACGGTTTCGGTGCGGCCTCGCTGGCGTTCTGGTCGGCCTACTTTCGCGTGGCAACGACCCCGGTCCACGTCGTCTACTACGGCTTTAGTTCGTTGGTGATGGCGGCGTGTGTTCTGAGTCCGGACGTGATCCTGTGGCGGGAGCTGCAATCGCTGTGGTTCTATATTTCGCTGACGCTCTCTCTGGCCGTGATCTTTCTTTTGTTCCGGCATATCTGGTTCCGGCACCGCGACGCGCTCTGGCTGGGCGTGGCCTTCGGCGTCTGTATGGCCGGCGCCATCCAACAATGGCTCGTGGTTCAGGACGTCTTCGACGGGCCGCGACTCTTTCCGTACGGCTTTCTCTGCATGGATCTGATCGTCGCCGTGATCCTGTACCGGAGTTTGTACCAACACTTCCGCGAGGTGCGGCGACGCGTCGAACTGCTGGACCACATCGATCGCCAGCGCGGCCGGTTCTTTGAAAACGTGGCGATCAGTTGCCTGCCCCTGGCCGATCGCCTCCGACGTTCCACCGAGGCCCTGCCTCCTCCCCGCGGAGAACCGGACGCGCCGGACCGCAGGTACGCCGACGTCGAAGCCGACGCCGTAGCCCTCCGCCGGGCCCTGGGTCGCATGAGCACCGTGGCCCGCATGCACGCCGGCGACTTCGACGAAGCGCCCGGCGTGGAACCGGCGGTGCTCGCCCGCCGCAGTCCGCAACTCCGCGTCGAAGGCGAACCGGGCCATGTGCGCATCGTCGGCTCGCCGGAACTTTTGGAACGCCTGGTGGAAACCCTGGCCGATTGTTCCCGGGACGGCCTGGTGTATCTGCGGATGGAAGAGCGGACCTTTTTGTTTTCCGTGCGGACGCCAGACGGCTTCTTCGGAGACTCGAATCGTCTCATCGATTTCACCCTGGTTCGCGAAGCGGTCCGCCACCTCGGCGGCAAAGAACCGGCTCTTCGCAAAGATACACTCACCGTACGTTTACGCGCGGCGAAGAAGTAGGAACCCCGGAAAGTTTTATTTGCTCCGTAACTCGCAACCGCCCCGAATCGTGATGTAAGTGCAGGCCAGTGTACATTAATGCTTTTATGGGTACGGCTGGTTCCAGCTGACGCGCGGAGGTTATGCCGGGGAACGTGGTACGGCGGACCGGAACGGCGTCTTCGCCGCAAGAAACGCTGCGATAGCTGAGTCTTGCAATTTACCTCATGGTTCTCACAGCAACAGTCACGAACCGCAGTCCTTGAATTACCGGAAACGCTCGGGTAATTCGCACACGCCCCGAATTGTGACGTAAGTGGCGGTCAGTGTACATTAATACTTTTTTGGGTACAACTGGTTCCAGGCGACCACGGAGGTCATGCCGGGGAACGTGGTACGGCGCACCGGAACGGCGTCTTCGTCGTAAAGATCCATCCCGCGAATCCGCACCCCGGAGCCCCGCTCTATCCGCGGGGCGGAGCGGGTGCGGGTTCGCGATAGCTGAGTCGCAAACCGACGTCCGGGTCGAACGCAGCATTCTTAACAAAACGAAAATCCACAACATTTCTGAAGTCGGACAGGCCCCGGCTTATCCCTTAATCTCGCCGAAGCGAGATTAAGGCTCCCGCTCAGCCGTAGCCAAAAAAGGCATTTCACGGTTGCGCAACTTACCTTATGCTTCTCACAGCAACAGTCACGAACCGCAGTCCTTGAACTACCGGAAACGCTCGGGTAATTCGCACACGCCCCGAATTGTGATGTAAGTAGCGGTCAGTGTACATTAATACTTTCATGGGTACAACTGGTTCCAGGCGACCACGGAGGTCATGCCGGGGAACGTGGTACGGCGCACCGGAACGGCGTCTTCGTCGTAAAGATCCATCCCGCGAATCCGCACCCCGGAGCCCCGCTCTATCCGCGGGGCGGAGCGGGTGCGGGTTCGCGATAGCTGAGTCGCAAACCGACGTCCGGGTCGAACGCAGCATCCGTGAGCAAAACGAAAATCCACAACATTTCTGAAGTCGGACAGGCCCCGGCTTATCCCTTAATCTCGCCGAAGCGAGATTAAGGCTCCCGCTCAGCCGTAGCCAAAAAAGGCCTTTCACGGTTGCGCAATTTACCTTATGCTTCTCACAGCAACAGTCACGAACCGCAGTCCTTGAATTACCGGAAACGCTCGGGTAATTCGCACACGCCCCGAATTGTGATGTAAGTAGCGGTCAGTGTACATTAATACTTTCATGGGTACAACTGGTTCCAGGCGACCACGGAGGTCATGCCGGGGAACGTGGCAAGGCGCACCGGAACGGCGTCTTCGTCGTAAAGATCCATCCCGCGAATCCGCACCCCGGAGCCCCGCTCTATCCGCGGGGCGGAGCGGGTGCGGGTTCGCGATAGCTGAGTCGCAAACCGACGTCCGGGTCGAACGCAGCATTCTTAACAAAACGAAAATCCACAACTCCCGCTCAGCCGTAGCCAAAAAAGGCATTTCACGGTTGCGCAACTTACCTTATGCTTCTCACAGCAACAGTCACGAACCGCAGTCCTTGAACTACCGGAAACGCTCGGGTAATTCGCACACGCCCCGAATCGTTGTGTAAGTGGCGGTCAGTGTACATTAATACTTTTATGGGTACGGCTGGTTCCAGCTGACGCGCGGAGGTTATGCCGGGGAACGTGGTACGGCGGACCGGAACGGCGTCTTCGTCGTAAGGAACGCTGCGATAGCTGAGTCGCAAACCGACGTCCGGGTCGAACGCAGCATTCTTAACAAAACGAAAATCCACAACATTTCTGAAGTCGGACAGGCCCCGGCTTATCCCTTAATCTCGCCGAAGCGAGATTAAGGCTCCCGCAAAGCTGTAGCCAAAAAAGCCCCTTCACAGTTCCGCGACTTACTTCATGTTTCTCACGGCAATCGCAAGGAACCGCAGCTCTTGAATTACCGGAAATTCTCTGTCGTTCGAACACGCCGAACGGCTGGTTCGCGGCCCATGTGTTGATTGACCGGAATGTTCGCACGGCGAAACTCGGCCATGGCCTTCGCCTTTCATTCGGTCGTCCTCGAACGGGCCTCGGGTTTATGGAAGCACCACGACCTGGCCCTGGGCATCGAAGGCATCGACACCCAGCATGCCTGGCTGGTGGCGGTGATCCTGGAACTGGAGTGGGTCCTGAATCGCGAGAGCGAAGGCGCGGACCAGTACATCGCCATGTTGATCCAGCATGCGAAGAGCTACGCCGCGGAACACTTTAACGTCGAAGAAGAACTCTTTCGCCGCCTGCATTACTCGGACGAAGAGCACCACGTGCGCAGCCACCGGAACTTCATCCAGGCCGTGGAAAAGGTGGCGCCGGGTTCGTATGATCGCGCCGGGGCGAACAAGCTGTACCGACTGCTGCGCATGTGGCTGGTGCATCACATCTTGCAGGAAGACCGCGGCTACGCGGAGTACTTTAAGAAGCGCCGGCTCCTGGACGACGCCAACAAATTGTTCGAGGAAATCGATCAGGAAAAACACGTCCTGGACGACTATCGCCGCCAGGTCTTCAAAACTATTTCCGGTTCGGCGCGGAACATCGAGGTCACCACGCCCGAAATCCAGGCGGAGATCGCTTCCATCTGGAAACGCCTGAACCTGCAGATCCAGGTCCCGCTGATCGACATCCAGCACCTGTGGTTGATCAAACTCGTCGTGGATATGGACCAGGCCATGCGCGATTCGAAGCTCACCCGGGACGCGGTGCTCGCGCATACGATCGCCGAGGCCTCGGAGTACATCGACGTGCACTTCCGCACCGAGGAGCAGTTGATGGACATCATCGAGTATCCGGACAAAGCCCGGCACCAGGCGACCCATCGCAAGTTCGTGGAGTTCGTACAGCAGCGCCGCAAGGAACTGGAGAGCGGCAACACCCGGGCGGCCATGACCCTGGTCAACGATCTGCGGCAGTGGCTGACGAATCACATTGCCCTGGACGACAAAACCCTGGCCGAACACTACCGCAACCACCGCGAGGCGGCCCTGGCGTTTTCGAAAGAAAAAATCGTTTCCGGCGAAGCGCACGTCCGCCGCAATCAGATTAACTTATACCAGATTATTGTTAAGAAGCAGGCCGTATGATCGCGTTGATGATCGCACTCGTTGCCTGGGGGGCCGGACTCACGGCCCTGGCCGGAGGCGCGGCGGCGTTATGGCGGCACAAACCGGGCGGCCGCGAGGCGAGCGACATTCAACTGCGCCTCCTGCACGGCATCGTCGCCTTCGGCGGCGGCGTGTTACTCGCGGCGGTAGCCTTCGCGCTTTTGCCGGAAAGCATGGATCTGCTTCCGGGCTACGTGCTCGCCCCCGCGTTCCTGGCCGGCGGCGTAATTTTTGCGCTCTTCGATGCGTGGCAGGCGCGCCACGGCAAAACCAAAAACACCGCGCAGTTCCCGGCGATGCTCATGGACTTCGTTCCCGAAGCGGTTTCCCTCGGCGCGGTCTTCGGCCACGATCGTCGCCAGGGCATTCTGCTCGCGGCTTTCATCGCCCTCCAGAATTTTCCCGAGGGTTTCAATTCCATGCGCGAGATGCTGGTATCCGGCACGGCACCGGGCCGTGTACTGCGGCGCCTGGCGCTCGTGAGCCTGCTCGGCCCCGCCGCGGCACTGGCCGGGCACTTCTTTCTACAGGAATTGCCGTACGTTACCGCGACGTTGATGGTCTTCGCATCCGGCGGGATTCTGTATTTGATCTTTCAGGACATCGCCCCGCAATCACGACTCCCGCGACACTGGAGCCCCACCCTGGGCGCCGTGCTGGGTTTTCTGCTGGGCATGATCGGGCATAAGTTTCTTTCACCGTGAGTTAGTTCGCGTAAGATTTTTTCGCGGTTCGCCTGTTTTCGCTAACTATTTGCCGCCGCAAGCTATGTGCGGAATTTTTTGGATTGCGCGGGCACGTACTTCGAATATGCCGTACGCATGCGCAGTCGATTGGCCGCGGCCGGCCTGGTTTTGGTTTTTTGCATGTTGCCCGGGCCCGGCCTCGCGTGCCTGGCCCTGCCGGCCACGACGTCCATCAACACCGTCGACGTGGAACGGCCCGTCGATGCGCTCGATCGCAGCGCGGATAGTACGGGCAACTGTCTCGGCGGCGCTCCGGCAACGACGGCTCCCCGCGGCCACAATCCGCTGCTCTTCGTCTCGCGCGAGGGCTACTCGCTCGGCTACTCCGGCTTTATGCGCTCGGCCCTGTGGGTCTGCGAAATCATCGAGGCCAACGAACTCACCGGCGACGCGAAACGCAAGAATCGCTTCAAGGCGGATCCGCTCATTCCGGGACAGTGGCAGTCACAGCTCTCCGACTACAAATATTCCGGCTTCGACCGCGGACACCTGGCCGCCGCCGGTAATTACAAGCACGATCAGGAGTTAAACAACGAGTCGTTCTATCTTTCGAACATGGCGCCGCAGGTTCCGGGCTTCAATCAACAGATCTGGCGGGAGCTGGAAGAACTGAGCCGCGAGTACGTCGACGAGTTCGACACGGGCATCTACGTGATTACCGGCGGCTTCTTAGAGGATCATCGCGAACTCCGAAGCATCGGCGCCAACAAGGTCGTGGTGCCCTCGCATTTCTACAAGATTCTTGTGCGCGAAAGTTACGGTGAACATACGAGTCTCGCCTTTGTTCTGGAGAATCGCAAGCACCGCCGGCCGTTCCATTTCGCGGCCTTCCTCGTGAGCATCGACTCGATCGAAGCACGCACGGGGCAGGATTTTTTTCCGCGGATGCCGGCGACGGAACAACGGCAACTGGAAGGCGCGGCCGCGGCGGGCTTGTGGTGATCAGCGCCCGTGCGGGTGGCAGTTCCGCAAGGTATCGCGCAGGCGATCTTTCGAAACGTGGGTGTAGACCTGGGTCGTCGAGAGCGAGGCGTGACCGAGCAACTCCTGCACCGCGCGAATGTCCGCTCCGGCGTTGAGCAGGTCCGTGGCGAAGCTGTGGCGAAACTTGTGCGGGCTCACGTTACGGTGAATCATGAGGCGCCGCTGAATCATGCGCAGAATGTGTCGCGCCCCGCGATCGCTTAACCTCTCGCCGCGAGCATTTAAGAACAAGGCTTCGTCGCGGGCCGCGGCCCCGCGCACCTGCAGGTATTCACGTACCGCCTCACGCGCGGCGTCGCCGAAAAAAACGATGCGGTCTTTGCGCCCCTTGCCGGTGATCTTGAGTTCCCGCGGCGCGCGAACCAGCTGATCCGCCGTGAGCGAGAGCAGTTCGCTGATCCGCATGCCGGAGGAGTACAACATTTCGCACAGCGCCCGGTTACGGCGTTGCAGAAACACCCGGCGCTCCGGGTTTACCGTGCCCGTTTCGGCATGCGCCGCCGGATCATCGTCTTCCAGCAGATGCCCCAGATCGGCCGGGGTCAGAACCACCGGCAACGGCCGGCTGAACTTCGGCGCGTTGAGTTCCGCCGCGGGATTATCGCCGACGAGTTTCTCCCGGCGCTCCAGATCCCTGTAGTAACTTTTAATGGCCGAAAGTTTGCGTGCTTGAGAACGCGCTCCGAGTTTTCGCCGTTTGCTGCGGCCGGCAACGCTGTTGGCCTCGGCGCGGCCGCCGCCAAAACGCGCGCCGGTGCGTTCGGCGAAGTAGGTGCGCAGTTCTTTCGGAGTAATGCGCTCCGGTTCGCCGGCGTTCTTTGCGAGATAGACGAAGAACTCCCAGAGATCCTTGAGATACGCACGCAGGCTGTGCGGCGAAAGATCGCGCTGGTAGGCGAGCGTGTCGTGAAACGTGCTCAGCTCGGCCTGGAGATCCGGGCGGGCGTCCAGTTGTTCCCAGGCGCCGACGGGGAGATGGGTGGCGGCTTCGGGCATGATTTGATTATCGGAAGATTTTTACAGGAGGTAGAGAGGGTCTCAGCTATCGCAGCGTTTCTTACGGCGAAGACGCCGTTCCGGTCCGCCGTACCACGTTCCCCGGCATAACCTCCGCGCGCCAGCTGGAACCAGCCGTACCCATACAAAGCTTAATGTACACTGGCCGCCACTTACATCACGATTCGGGGCGTGCACAAACAACCCGTCACCAATCGCTAACACAAGAAATCAACACGATCCTGTTGTCCCGGTCGCCCTTATTCCCCGCCGCTCCGAAACTCCGCCACCGAATCCACGCTGCCCTTCAAATGCTCGGTGGTATCCGTGTAGAATCGCACCATCTTCGCCCGCGCGCTCGCGGGTAACTGGAGCGGCATGCCCGCATTATTCTGTAAGTACTCGTTCACCGGCAGCACAAAATACTTCCGCCCCGCCTGCCCGCGTTCCACATAAACCCACACGGGCTCGTAAGAAATATCGCGAAACACCACTTTTTGATCCGATTGCTCGTCCGGGTTGCGTTCGATGGTGAACTGGAAGATCTTGCCGCCGTCGGTGTAGCGCCGTTGCTGATTCGATACGAAGTTGCCCAGGCTGAACGCGATCAAACGATCGGCGGTGCGGCCGAATTTGTCGGTAACGTTCGTGCGTACACCGAACGGTTGCAGCACGTGCGGGTGCCCGCCGATGACGATGTCGGCGCCGTGTTCGATGGCGAAGTCCGTCCACTTCTTCTGGTAGGCATCCGGCTGCCGCAGGTACTCGCCGCCGTAATGGTAGATCACAATGATGGCATCGGCGTTCGTGCGGCGCGCGGCGGCCAGGTCGTAGACGATGCGTTGTTCGTCGATGAGGTTCACCACGGTACCGCGCGGAACTTTGATGCCGTTGGTACCGTACGTAAAATTCAAGAACGCCAGGCGCAGGCCGTTCTTTTCAACGACGAGCACGCGCCGATCTTCTTTGTCCTGCACGCTGCGATACGATCCCAGGTGCGCGAACCCCAAACGTTCCACGACCTCGATGGTACGCAGCATGCCGGACTTGCCCTTGTCGAGGGTGTGATTGTTCGCGAGCGTGAGCACGTCGATGCCCGCATCCTTTAAGGCGACCGCCAGGGAATCCGGCGCGCCGAACGTCGGGTAGCCGCTGTATTTTTTGCGGTCCCCCGGCAGCGTCGTTTCGAGATTGGCAATGGCCAGATCGGCGCGGCTCAGATACGGGGCCACCGGTTCGAAGGTATGCGCGAATTCGTAGCGTTTCGTCTGCGCGTTCCAGGCGGCGCTCAGTTGCGGGGCATGGCACATCACATCGCCGACAACGGCCATGCTCACGCGATCCGGGCGCTCGTCGGAGCCGTTCAGGGCAAACGTACACCCGGCGGCGGTTAAGAGAATCGCGAGACTGTACTTTACGAAACGTTTCATAAGAATGTATGACTCCGAGGACCGAGGTACCGAGATAGAAGATGAGAGCATCCGTATGAAGAGCACTGACAGGCTAAGACGACTATTTTTAACAAGCTCGCCCATCCAAACTCTTTCTTTTTATTCCTCGGTCCCTCAGTCCTCGGAGTAAAAAAGTTTTCACTGCTTGCCCGCGGTCTCCAGTTGCCCCGGCGTTTGTTCCTGGATCGAGAGGCCCTGCTCCAGTTTGCGGTTGTGTCGGATCATGTCCAGCACGCGGAAGCCGCCGTCTTTGCGCATCCAGGCCTGGTAGACCAGCAGCGGCTGGATGTTGTAGTGAAACGGGAAGTCGTCCGGAAACTTTTCGCCCTCGGGATATCCCAGCGTGTGCTTCGTGCCGGTGGTCGTCGTGCGAATGATGAGACTCTTTTCGTCGGCCGGCAATGCCAGCATGTTCGCTTTCATCGGATCCGGGAAGCGCATGTACTCCTCGGCGTTGGACGTGTAGACCAGGCGCACCGGGACCTGCATGCGCCGCGCCGACATGGCGATGTTTTGCATGGTCACACTGCCTTTCAAATCTCCCGGCACCGCCTGGATGCGATTGTCCAGGATCATGGTGCGGATGTATTGATAGTCCGCGGGATTGTTGGAGAACGTGGACAGACCGAAGCGTTTGCTCATCATGTCCAGTTCGCGCAGACGTTCGGGCACGTCGTTCCAGTTGCGATGCGCCACCTTCCAGGCGTTGCGAATGCGATAGAAATCCGGCTCGCCGCCGAAGCGTTTTTCCAGGAGCTCGAAGCTGCTCTTGCGATTCTTGCGCTGCCAGAGCTCTTTGTACTCCGCGTAGGTCGGCGCCTGGCGAATGAAGAACATGTGAATGCGATTCACGTCCACGGAAACGTAGTCGAAGTCCATGAGCCAGGCATACTCACTCTTCGCCCAGGCGATGAACGTGAAGTTTTGATCGGTGCCGACGCCGATGTAACCGCCGCCCAGGTTTTGAATGTGCGGCGCGAACAGATCGATGCGACGTTCGTTGGACGACGGATAGTGATCGGCGTGGAGGTTGCGGTCCTCGGGCAGCGAATCCACCGCGGACAAGACGAAGTGCCGGGCGCGCTCGCGTTTGTCCGGGCCGGTCTCACAGGCGCTCAGCGCAAGCACGAAGATCAGGGGAATCCACACCGTCCAGCGGTGGTACGAACGACGGCGGTGGAAGACAGGACGAGGAAGCATTGCAGGGCCAGAATTCCGACCGCCTGGCGCGAGGGCAATTGGAATCCGACCGCTGTTTTCTCATTTACACGCATCCGTGCGATTGCACGCTGGCCGGTCATGACGGAACCGAATCTGAAGCAGCAGTACGCCCCGCTGCGCTCGAAAATCATACTGGCATTCAAAGGCATGACCATGGGCATCGCCGATGCCATCCCCGGCGTGTCCGGCGGCACCATCGCGCTCATCAGCGGCATCTATGATCACCTCATTCATGCCATCTCGTCCGTGGGGCCGTCCCACGCTCTCGCCGCGCTGCAACTGCTGATCTTCTGCTGGCACGGCGAACGGCGGCGCCGCGCCCTGGAACGCCTGAGCGAGATCGAGTGGTCGTTTCTGATTCCGCTGCTCATCGGCATTCTGTGCGCGCTGGTGTTCATGCTCTTTTTCATTCCGTTCATCCTGGAACACTACGCTTACTTCGCCTACGCGTTCTTCTTCGGACTCATCGTGTTCTCCATCAGCATCCCGTTTCGCATGATGAATCGGCGCCCGCTGGAATTCGTGCTCATCGTGGTGGCGGCCGTCGTCGTCTTTTTCGTGGTGGGCCTGTCCCGCATCGCCGACGCTACGATCACCCTCAAACCCGTGACGGGTCTCACCGAAGACACGGAAATGCCGCCGCCGCTGCAGCCCATCTCAGTCGACGCGAAGGGCGAGTGGCACCTGGGTGTGCCCGCGACCGGCGCGGTCTACGCCGGCACGATCACCGCGTCCGGCGGCGACTCCCTCGGTACGTTCAGCGTCTCCGTCACGCCTCGCGGCGACACGGAACCGGCCGTAGAGTTCATGGATGTAGAGTTAAAGAACGTCGAGGTCTCCTTCGAGGAAGTGGAGGGCCTTGCCGCAGACGGCAGCCTCGACCTCAAGATGCGCCTGTCCGAGGCCGGCAGCCGGGGATTTCTGTACGTGCTCTTCAGCGGCGCCCTGGCCATCTGCGCCATGATCCTGCCCGGCATCTCCGGCGCCTACATCCTGGTAATTTTAGGTGAGTACAAGTTAATCGCCTCGGCGGGGCGGGACCTGGTCAAGGGGGGGATCGACACGCTGCGCTCCGGCAGTCTGGACCCCATGCTGATCGACAACGGCCTGGTGGTCCTGGCCTTCGTGCTGGGCGTGCTGATCGGCATTCTGTCGTTCGTGCGGCTGCTGCGCTTCTTTCTCGATCGTTACCACTCGCTGACCATGGCGGTGCTCACGGGACTGATGATCGGCTCGTTGCGCGGCATCTGGCCGGTGCAGCATTTGCACGGCGAGGAACTGAGCACCGGCTACATCATCGGCGGCGTCGCCCTGGCCATCGGCGGCGGCATTGCCATCTTCGCGCTGGAGCAGATCAGTAAAAAGCTGCAGGACCCGGAGCCGCCGGTTTGATCTTTTGCCACAGAGGCACAGAGTTTTAAAGAAGTGGGGTTTAGACGAAAGAACGGTGGCGAGCAAAAACCAGCAACCCATCACACCTGAAAACTCTTCCTCTGTGTTCTCTGTGGCCAATAGCTCCCCATGCCCTCCCGCGATCACATCAACGACCTCCGCCCGCTGATCACCGAGGGCTCACTGCACGTCCGCGGGGACGGCTCTTACGATGACGACGCCTTTCTCGCGTTCGGTACCGATCGCAGCAAACAGTTCGCGCCGGACTTTCACGTACTGGTCTTTCCCGGCTCCACCGCGGAGACCGCGCGGCTGGTAAAGTTTTGCAACGAACGTAAACTGAACATCGTGCCGTCCGGCGGACGAACGGGACTCGCGGGCGGCGCCGTGGCCACACGCGATGAAATCGTCGTTTCGTTCGCAAAGATGAATCGCATTACCGGCTTCGATCCGCACCTGCCCGCGCTGCTTCTGGAAGCGGGGGTCATTACGAAGATCGCGCAAAACGACGCCGCAGAACGCGGGTACCTCTTTCCCCTGGACCTGGCCGCGGCGGGTTCTTCGTTCGTCGGCGGCAACGTCGCCACAAACGCCGGCGGCCTGCGCGTCATTCGCCTGGGCATGCTGCGCGATTACGTCGCCGGTATGACCGTGGTCACCGGAGCCGGAGAGATCTTAACTTTCCCCGGTACAATCTTAAAAAACAACACCGGCGTCGACCTCAAACAACTCTTCATCGGCAGCGAGGGCACCCTGGGCCTCATTACCGAACTTACGATTCGCCTGGCCCCGCGTCCGCGCGCGGCGTCCACCGCGCTCTTCGCTGTTCCCGGCGGGCCGGCGGCCGCGCTGGAATTTCTGGGCGCACTGCGCAAGCACGGCATCGCGCCGTTCGCCTTCGAGTTCTTCGACGCCGCTTCGGTGGACGCCGTGCGCAAACATCTCGATCTTGCGGAGCCGTTTGGGGAACAGTATGATTGGTACGTCCTGGTGGAATGGGACGCCGCCGAAACCGACGACGACGCCCTGCTGGAACTCTTTCAATCGCTGACGGACGACGGCATTCTCGCGGGCGTGCGCCTCGCGCTGAACTCGGCGCAGGTGAACGAACTCTGGAAGTACCGCGAGGGCATCAGCGAATCGCTGTCCCTGGGTTACACCGTGCGCAAGCACGATCTTTCCATCCCCCTCGCGGAGATCGACGGCTTCGTGCGCACGGCCCGGGCGTTGCTGGCCCCGCACGCGGAGAACGTCCGCGGCGTGTTCTTCGGCCATCTCGGCGACGGCAACGTGCATCTGAATTTGATCAAGGCGCGGGATGATCTCGCGGACGAGGATTTTCACGAACGTTGCCGGGACCTGGAAGCTTCCCTCTACGAAATCACGGCGAAGCTGCGGGGATCGGTGAGCGCGGAACACGGCATCGGCCTGCTGAAGAAGGAGCAGCTGCATCACAGCCGTTCGCCGGAAGAGCTGCGCCTGATGCGCGCACTGAAGCAGGTCTTCGATCCCGCCGGCGTGCTGAATCCCGGAAAAATCCTGCAAGATGTGTGAGACATATTCCGTAGCAGCCACGCGACGCGGCTTCGCCGTACGACCGCTTTTCGCGGTCATTTTTTATTGCGCTTTTCCGTATGCCTGCGCAGACTGCGCGCCTGTGCTGGATCGTGACGTAAGCCCCGGGGCGGAAGCGCCCGTGAAGCGCATCCCCCTCGACGAACTCGAAAAAACCGTCCGTGAACTTGTCCATGAGGAGCGCATCCTCTCGTTCAAGACCTACATCCTCAGCGATCGCGGCGAAGCCATCCTGAAAATCATCGCCACGTCCATCCTGGAAAAGTACGGCCGCATGGATCTCATGGACATCGTCTACACGGCGGCCAAAGAGCTCCTCATCAACGCCACGAAGGCGAACCTGAAGCGCGTCGTCTTTCACGAGGCCGGCCTGAACCCGGAGGATCTGTCCGAGTATCAGCGCGGCATGGAGCTCTTCCGGGATCGATTGCAGGGTGCTCGCATCGAGGATTTCCGCGAGGAATTCAAGAATCAGAATTTCCCGGTGGTCGCCACGTTTTACTACAACCAGGACGTGATGCACATTAAAGTGAAAAACATGTTCACGCTCCTGCCCTACGAAGAAGGGCGCATCCGCAAGAAGTTCGAAGCCGCCGAATCGTTCAAGTCACTGCTGGACTTCTACACCGAGTTCGGCGACGACAGCGAGGGCGCGGGCCTCGGCCTCACCATGGTGGGCATTCTGCTGGACGAGAGCGGCATCGACAAACATGCCTTCACGGTTTACTCCAACGAATTCAACGAAACCGCCGCCCGCCTGGAAATTCCGCTCAGCGAGGCCTACGTTCCCAAGCGCAAGCACTTCGAAAAGGAACTCCAGGAAACCGGCGCGGAACGCGAAGAACTCCGCCGCGTTTACGCGCATAAGTCGTTTTTTTGATTCGCGGCTCTTCGCGGCACACCGCGCCGTCCTACGGCTCATCCACCGCCACAATCTTCGAAGCGAACATCGGCTCGACGGGCATCTGTAATTCAAAGTCCACGCTGAGATCCGGAACGTTATAGAAACGAATCACGCCGGTTTCGCCGTTTTTCATGACCAGGTGGCGGCCTAAACGCAGCCCGATGGATCCGGTATACAAACCCGGCACGGATTTCCAATCGCCGGAGGGCATGGTCTTCACCGTGCGACCGCTGACGGCATCCACGAGGCGCAGGCTTTTCCAATCGTCCACCGCGACGTAGCGGGAGTGTTCCCACACGCGAAAGAGGTTTTCGGTAAAGTTCGAGTAGGATGGTACACTGAAGCGGCCCAGGCTGCGGATCTTGCCGGATTGAACATCCACGCATTCAACATTAAAGAAGGCTTCGCCCGTGGAACTTAACCGCTCGCGGTGCAGGTAGACGATGTGCGTGCCGTTGTTAATGAACGACGGATAGAAGATCCACTCCCGCGAAACGAGCTGCTTCGGTTTCGCGTTTTTCGCCGCGCCCTTGTAGTAGAGTACCGTCGGGCCGCCCTTGTTGATTTGATAGGGCTGATTCTGATAGTGCCCGCTGCCGTCCGGAAGATACCGAAACTGCTTGAACGGCCGTTTGTGCGGCTGCCACACGCCGATGCGTTTGTTCCCGCGATACTCGTAGACGGCCTCGCTGGCTTCGCGCTCATCCGCACGTAATTCGATGCCGTTCTTCAGGCGCCGCGCCAGGGCGAAGCCGCCCGGCGGTTTCACAAGCTTGCGGTTCTTGAGATCGAAGTCGAAGTAACGCACGTCCACGACGTCGTTCTCGTTAATGAAGCCTTCCACAACGTAGAAATCCCGCTCGCCGGTTTGATAGATGTCCAGCTCCGCATCGAAGGCGTCGCTCCCATGAGTGAAGGGCCGCCACTCCCCGCTCTCGAAAAAGAAGATCTTCTGGCCGAACTGCGCCACAATCAAAGGAACCGAGCCGGACGGCGCATCGTCCTCTTCCTGAACGTCTTCGTGCTCGTCGAATAATTGTCAGGCTTTTGTGTCGATCATTAGCGTTGCGTGAGGGCCGTGTTTGCGGAACGTCAGGCAAATTCATCAATATGCAGAAGGAGTAAGAAGTCCGTGAAGAGATCGTAAATTATACCCCGGACAGTCATTTTTAGACATACCCTGTGGTATAATAGGCTCAGAGGTTAAAAAGATGAAACGTTTTGCAGCCATCCTGATTGTACTGAGCCTGGGACTCACTCAGCCCGCCTGTTCCGGCGGCGGCGGTGACGACGGCATGATGTTTCTGCTGCTCGGTCTGCTGTTGATGCCGCAGCCGGCAGCCGAACTTGCCGTCTCGCCGGGCAACGAAGAAAGTACGAGCGAGAGCGCGGCCGGCGACGCGGTCGTGGAGAGCAACGACACGCCGTACAGCCCCGAGGAAGACGGCAGCTTCCAGTTCAACAGCGACCGCCCGTTGCCGCTGGAACTTACCGTAGAAGACGAAAACGGCCCGGTGCCCGGCGCCGTAATCACTGTCGAGAGCGATGCGGAAGATCTGCTCTTCGAGGGCGTGAGCGATAGCGCCGGCCAGGTCTCCACCGTTCTGAATCTCACTCCGGAAGTGGAAAGCGTCTCCGTGTCCGTAAGTTCCGGCGAACAAATGTTAGAGGAGTTTTCGATCGACAACGTCGCGGAGCTGGCCTCCGTGGATCGTGAGATCGTATTCCCCGGCGACGCCGGCGGCAATCAGCCGGCCCCGGACTCCGACGGCGACGGCATGCCCGATTCCCGGGACCGCTTCCCGTACGACGCCGAACGCGCGACGGTCCTCGTCCACGCCCCGTTTTTGATCGCTTACGAGGACCTGTATCCGAATCAGGGCGACGCCGATCTCAACGACTACGTGATCCTGGCGCAGTTTACCGAGGAACTGGACGCGAGCGGGGCCCGCGTTAAGAGCGTGCGCGCCTCCGTGCAGCACGTCGCCCGGGGTGCCGGCTACAAACATACGTTGAACGTCAGCTTAGACGCCGACGCGACGATTGAGTACGCCTTTGACGGCGCTGAGCCGAACGAGTACGCTGTCCCGGCCGGCACGACCTTCGAGCTGCTGCCCGCGAGCAACACCACCATCGCTCAGTCGAACAGCAACGCCGGCGGGACCTACGCGCCCGGCAAAGGCGCGACGTTTACCATCACCTTCGCCGCCCCCGTCGGCCGCGCGCAACTCGGCCTCCCGCCGTACGATCTCTACGCCTTCGTCATCAACACGAACCGCAGCATTCATTTGCCCGGCCGCGCCCTGCGGGAAGACGGCAGTGATCCGTATCTGGACGCCGACGGTTTTCCCTGGGCGGTTAAGCTCCCCGCGGAGTGGCGCTGGCCGCTGGAACGGGTGCGTGTGCAGGATGCGTATCCGGAGTTTGCGGAATGGGCCGCTTCGTTCGGTCGCACGGCGAAAGACTGGTACCTGCGTCCGGACGAGAGCCGGGTCTTCGCCCGCTGAGAAGTGTTTGCCTGATGCGCGGGTGAGTATGATCTTTCATCATGCTCGCCCGCATCTTCCCGCGCAGTCACGGCACCGTCTATGATGCGATCGTCTTTCTCGGCGGGTTCGTGTTGCCGTACCTCGCCGCCCTGGCCGGCGCAAGCATGCCGTCGCTGGACTTCTTCGGCGAAGAAAACAAAGACTCGTTCTGGATCTTCGGCGTGCTGCAAACCACCGCCGTGCTCGTGCAAATCCCCGGCGCCTGGCTGAAGCGCGCCGCGTTGCACACGCGCATCCACGCCGACGAAGCAAGCATGCAACGCGCGGCGGCGGGACAGAATCTCCTTTACTTCCTCCTGATCCTCCACTGGACCTTCGGTTTCGCCATGCTCGCCATGGCCCTCACGGCCGTTCCCGGTATGACTGCGGAGTGGGCACTTCCCATCGCCCTCGGCACAAGCACGCTCACGACCTGGATCGTCGGCGCAACAGCGATTACCGGCGAAGGCCGATCCGGGTCTACGGAAGCGACTCCGGAGCAGCGCCGGGGCCTGGTCCGCCGCGAAGCGATCGGCGACGCGTTCTTGATTGCCGGCGCGCTGATCCTGGTGCACATCTGGTGGGTTCCGCTGATAAACGAGGTCGCTGCCGGTGACGGCCACATCCAGCGCGAAGCAGGCAACAGTCTCGGCGGACTCATCGCCTACACCCTGGTTATGTTCGTGCCCTTTCTCATGTTCTACATTCTCCCGCGGCTGCTGTTTTTCGTGGAGGACGCGCGGCACCCCGGCACCTGGATTCGCTTTTTGATTCTCTACGTCTTCGCGGCCTGGCAAATGTTTACGGGCTCCGCGTTGTAATGTCCCAGGTTTTTGAGTTGCGGTTGCAAGTCCGCCGTTTCCACTACGGACATGAGCAGCTTTAAAGAAAGCTTCATGCTCCCGAAGCTCCCTCCTTACGATCCCATCGAACTCCGCAAACAGCCCTTCACCGAACAGGCGCGCCAGGCCTGCGCCGCCTGGGCCCTGGAGGGCTACGGTTCTCCGCCGTCGGTCTACCTAGTCTACGCCCTGAAGGTCGTCGGTTACATCGCCGGCTGGATCGCGTTCTGCGGGTTCACGCCCGGCCTCGGATCCTGGACCTCCATCGATTGGTGGCTGCATCCGGTGGCGTTCCAGAAGGCCATTGCCTGGAGCATGCTCTTTGAAGTGCTCGGCCTCGGTTGCGGCAGCGGCCCGCTGACCGGTCGTTATCTGCCGCCCCTCGGCGGTTTTCTGTATTTTCTACGCCCCGGCACCACGAAGCTGCCGTTCTTTCCGGGCGTACCGCTCATCGGCACCATCCGCCGCACGGTCCTCGACGCCGGCCTCTATCTCGCGCTGATCATCTTCAGTGTGCTGGCCCTCATTCATCCGCAGCCCGGCTACGCCCAGTGGCTGCCGCTGTTCATACTGGTACCGCTGCTCGGCCTGCTCGATAAAACCATCTTCCTCGCCGCGCGCGCCGAACACTACTGGGTCACGATCACGGTCTTCGCCTTCGCGCAAAACTGGATCGCCGGGGCCATGGTGGTGCAACTCGCGCTCTGGTTCTACGCCGGCCTCTCGAAGTTGAATCATCACTTCCCCACCGTCGTCTGTGTGATGGCCTCCAACGGCCCGTTCACGCCCTGGCAGTGGTTCCGCAAGAAGATGTACCGGGACTACCCGAACGACCTCAATCCCTCGGACGCGGCCGTCATAAAGTCCCGCATCGGCACGGCCCTGGAGTTCAGCGTGCCCATCGTCATGTTGATCGGCCTCTTCAGCGGTTCGTATACGATCATCATCGCCGGCCTGGTGTTGATGTTGATGCTGCACAGCTACATTACTTCCAACGTGCCCATGGGTGTGCCCATCGAGTGGAACTTCATGGTGGTCTACGCCGGTTTCTTTTTGTTCGGCGCCAACTCGCACATCATGCCGCTCGCCGTGGGCAACGTGCCCCTGGCGATCTTTCTCGTCGTAGTTTCCGTGATCCTGCCGTTCGTCGGCAACATCATCCCGGAACGTTTTTCGTTTCTCCTTGCCATGCGTTACTACGCCGGCAACTGGCCCATGGGCGTGTGGCTGTTCAAGGGTGACGCCCACAAGAAACTCGATCGTCTCAAGAAGTCGTCGCCCTGGGTCCTCGACCAGTTGAACATGTTGTATCCGGAGAAGATCGGTCGCGCGGTGGCCTCGAAGCTCATGGCGTTCCGGCTCATGCACCTGCACGGCCGCGCCCTGCCCGGTCTCGTGGACAAGGCCGTGGGCGATCGTTTCACCGACTATACCTGGATGGACGGCGAGGTGGTCTGCGGCCTGGTGCTGGGCTACAACTTCGGCGAAGGCCATCTGCACAAAGAGCAGATGATCGAGGCCATGCAGCAGCAGTGCGAGTTCGAAGAAGGCGAGGTGCGCGTCATTTTGATGGAACCGCAATCGCTCTTTGGTTATACTCAGGAGTACCGCATCGTCGACGCGAAGACGGGCCTCATGGAAAAGGGCCGCGTCGACATGCGCCCACTGCGCACGACGCAGCCCTGGCAACATGCCTGAGAACGCGAAAGATTTTTCTACTAATAGTTACGGATTCTCCGCTAACGAGTACGACGCCGTCATCATCGGCTCCGGGCCGAACGGCCTGGCCGCGGCGGCGGTGCTCACGGATGCCGGCGCCCGGGTGCTCGTCCTGGAAATGGCCGACGAGTTCGGCGGCGGCACGCGCACCGCGGAACTCACGCTCCCGGGATTTCACCACGACGTCTGCTCCGCCGCCCATCCCATGGGCATCCTCTCGCCGTACTTAAAGACGCTGCCCCTGGAACGTTACGGACTGCGCTGGATCCAACCTCCGGTTTCGGTGGCCCATCCTCTCGCCGACGAACCCGCGGTGCTGATGCATCTTTCCATCGAAGAAACCGCGGCGAACCTGGACCCGGAAGACGCGCGCGCCTACGAAAAACTCTATCGATCGTTCGTCCGCCACGGCGAAGATCTCTTGAGCGATGCCCTGGGTCCGTTGAATCGATTTCCGGCGCGGCCGCTGCAGATGATGCGCTTCGGCCTCCTGGGCCTGCGTTCGGCGGCGGGCCTCGCGAAGTCCCGCTTTCGCGGCCAACGCGCCCGGGCCCTCTTCGCCGGCTGCGCCGCGCACTCGATCCTGCCGCTTTCGTCGCCGCTCTCGGCGGCCCTGGGCCTGGTATTTACGGTGACGGGGCACCTGGCGCGCTGGCCGGTGGCCGCCGGCGGCTCCCGGAACATTACTAAGGCACTTTCAGCATACATTAGCGACCGCGGCGGAGAACTCCGGGCCGGCGTGCGGGTCCGCAGCCTGGAAGATCTTCCGCCGGCGAAGGCCGTGCTCTTCGACACGTCTCCGGCCGAACTCCTGAACATCGCTAAAGATGCGCTGCCCGCAGGTTACGTAAAAAAACTCCGGCGGTATCGCTACGGGCCGGGCGTCTTCAAACTGGACTGGGCTCTCGACGGCCCGATTCCCTGGAAAGACGAGCGCTGCCTGCAGGCATCCACGGTGCACGTCGGCGGCACGCTGGACGAGATTGCCGCGGCCGAGTTCGAGGTGGGCGCCGGGCGCCACGCCGAACGACCGTACGTGCTGGCCGTCCAACAATCGCAATTCGATGACAGCCGCGCACCGGCCGGCAAACATACCGGCTACGCCTACATTCACGTGCCGGGGGGATCGACTCTGGATCAGAGCGATGTGCTGGAGTCGCAGATCGAACGTTTCGCCCCGGGTTTTCGGGATCGCATCCTGGCGCGCCGGGCCATGCACGCCATGGACTTCGAGGCCTACAATCCGAACTACATCGGCGGCGCCATCACCGGCGGTGTCGCCGATCTGCCCCAGGCCTTTCTACGACCGGTCGCCCGCTTCGATCCTTACAGTACACCGAACAAACATTTGTACATCTGTTCGGCGGCCACGCCGCCCGGCGGCGGCGTGCACGGCATGTGCGGATACTTCGCCGCGCAGAGTGTACTGAAGCGGCTTCGGAAGCTTTCCATAAAACGGTTTTGAACTCCGAGGACCGAGGTTCCGAGGAAAAGAGGAGGTTGCCACCACACTCTCATTCTTCCCTCGATCCTCGGAGTCAATCTTCCTTTTCAGGCCGCGCCGGCCGCCGCGTTTTTTGCGGCCTTGAGGACCTTCATGAATCCGATGCCGTCCGGGATGGCCCCTAATGTCGCCATAGCGCCCATTAAGGCGCCGGCGACGCCGGGGCTGCTGACGTCGGCGCCGGTAAGATACAGTCCCTCCACCGGCGTCGCGGCCTGGCACCAGGGCGCCACGTCGGAACGAAAGCGCTCGCGCACTGCCGGCACGCCGTAGATCGAACCGCGCGGATGGCCGGTGAAGTACGAAACGGTGAGCGGTGTCGACAACTCGCGGTATTCGATGAGATCGGCAAAGCCCGGATACTTGCCGTTGATGTAGGCGACCAGGTCATCGGCGATCTTCGTCTTGAAGGCCTCGTAGTCTTCGCCGCGACGTTTCCAGGTCGTTTCTTTCCATTTCGCGAACGGTTCGTACGGCGTGAGTGCGATGATTTCCGCCGTGTGTCCTTTGGCCTCCGGGTTTTTCAGTGAGGGAAACGAAAGATACGCGCCGCCGAGAGCGCCCGTGCCTTCGAGCCAGCCCTCGGCGCCGCCGAAGTTTTGGTCATGATTGTAGCTTTCGTAAATCCAGTGGTTTTCTCCCGCGAACCCCAGGGACCGCGGATCGTCTTTCAAGCCGCAGTAGAGTGTCACCGAGGCCGTCACCGGCATGTTCTTGTAGAATTCGTTCAGTTCGTTCTTGAACGGAACCGCCGCGCTTTCCGGCAGCAGCCGGTTGTAGGTTACGTGAGCGCCCGCGTTCGAGATGATCAACGGTGCGCGAAATTCCATGACGTCCGCTTCGCCCTTACGCGCCGTTAACTTGCGCGCACGAACACCTACGGCCTTGCCGTTTTCAACGAGGATCTCCTCCACCTCGTGAGACAACAACACCTGACCGCCCTTTTCTTCGAGGACGGGCTTCACGGCCTTCGCAATCGAGCCGGCGCCGCCCGTGGGATAATAACCGCCGTTGAGATAATGCGCGACGACACTGGCGTGGATCATGAACGAACTCTTTGACGGTGGAATGCCGTAGTCGCCCCACTGAGATTGCAAGAGCGCGCGCAACTGCGGGTTCCGGAAGTTTTTGTCGAAGTACTGCTGCACCGTGATGTCCGCCGTATCGAAGCCGCTGATATTCAACTGCGATTTGACTTTGTCGACGAAGGGCTCGGATGATTTCATGTTGTGCCGGCCGAACCAGGCGTTGGTCTTGCGCACGTCTTCGAAGTAAGCCTCGACGGCCTCGCGTTCGTCCGGGAATTTTTCGATGACCGCGGCCTTGTAACGATCCTCGCCCGTGGGCACGGCGAACGTGAAGTCCGGGTACACGAACTTTTCGAAGTGATCCGGCATGGGGTTCCAGCCGATGTTTCCGCGACCGATGATGTCAAAGAGCGTGCGCAGTACCGAGGCTTTGCCCATGTCGCCGATGTAATGGATGCCCACGTCCCAGCTCCATTTTTGTTTGCGGCCGAACTCGTGGGTAAAACCGCCCATTACATAGTGCCGCTCCAGCATGAGCACGCGTTTGTCGCGGAACTGGGCGAGAATCGAAGCGGCGGCCATGGCCCCCATGCCGCTGCCGATGAAGATTACGTCGTAATTGTTTTCGTTCTGAGTCATGATCACTCCTCCGCCGGCCGGAGCCGGGAATGTTGCCAACGGTAACATTCCCGGCTCCGAAAGCAAGCAAAAAAGTTACCAGTGGAAACATCCGTTTTTCTTCGCGGCCGCGGGAATTTCCTTGTCCCGTTCCGGCGACCGTGCTCGACTGGCCCGTGGCCCGGAGCGCATCACAGGCGGCCTCTAAGAAAGAGGCGCGTCCCTATCATGTCGGCGACCTGCGCGCGAAGTTGATCGCCGCGGGCCTGGACCTGGTCCGTACGGACGGCGGGGAACGCGAGCTGAGTCTGCGCCGGGTGGCCCGGGCGGCCGGCGTCACCCATACGGCGGCGTATCGTCACTTCGACGACCGCGACGCGCTGATCGCCGCCATGGCCGAAGAAGGCTACCGCAAGTTCTACGAGTACCAGAGCGAGCGCCTGGTCGACGCGGGCGAGGACTTCGGCGAACGCTTTCGCAGCTTAGGTTACGCTTACGTAAGCTTTACGATCGAGAATCCCGAGTACGCCCGGCTCATGTTCGGCCGCGGGGGCATCGACTTCAAGGCCTATCCGGCGCTCGTCGCCGCGGCCACCCGCACGTTCCGGCGGCTACAGGAAATCATCCGCCTGGGTCAGCGTGTGGGTTTGATCAAGGGCGGGCGCAGCAAGGAGAAAACGCTCGCGGCCTGGTCCATGGTGCACGGACTGTCCATGTTGATCCTGGACGGCCAGATCAGCCTGCGCGGCGGAGCGGACGACCCGGCGACGGAGGCCCTGGTTACGTCGGTGATCGGTTTTGTTTATTCGGGAATGCAGTAACGACGCGGGCTTAAGGCGTGTACAATCCGGTCCAGAAAGGCATAGAAAAATCGGTGCGCTCCGTGCGTTACACCGAGGTGGAGCCGCCGGTAGATCTTTCCACCTTCGTCCATCGTTTCTGGGAGATCAGATCGGAACGAAAGTTAAACGAGGACTTTGTGTTTCATGTCCTGCCCGACGCCTGCATCCACCTGGTCTTTAACCTGACCGCTCCGGGAACCGCCGGGCTTACGGCATTGCGCACCGGCGCTGAAGAACTGAATCTCGGCAGAAGCTTTCACTTTGTCGGCGCGAGATTTCTGCCGGGCATCTGGCGGGGCGGCCGTAGTGAGATCGTTCGCGGCGTCGTTGATTCTCCGTATGCGGGGAACCTGCCGTTGATTGAGGTGAGCCGTGAACTCGCGCGTAAAAGTTTTTCGGCAATGCAGCCCGTCTTATCGAATCTGGTCCGGCAGTTGATCGCGCAAAAATTGCTCACTGATGACGAAGTCACAACCTGTCTACTGGCGAATCTCGACGAGATCGATTCGGTGAGCGACATGGCGAATGCGGTGGGCATGTCGGCGCGCCAGTTACAGCGGGTCATCCGACAAACAACAGGATTCAGTCCCCACGATCTTCTGAAAGTACTGCGCCTGCAGAAGTCGTTCGTGCGGAACTACCTGGATTTTTACGCGGACCAATCTCACTATATTCATTCGTTTCGCAGAATCACCGGCTACACTCCGAAAAAGTACGCCGGCAAATTCGGTGTCTGATTTATACAATACAGCCGGGCCGGAATCGGTTACTCTCCACGTTATATTTTACGTCGAGAGGAATTGGAGATGAGGAAGGCGGGTTTTTTCGATATTTATGTAGAGGAAATGGATCGGGCACAGAAGTTCTACGAAGCGGTACTGGATACGAAGCTTCAGAAAATGGACGACCCGAACGACAGCAGCGTGGAAATGCGCATGTTTGCCGATGATTTCCAGTCCCACGGCGCGGGCGGCGCTCTGGTGAAGATGGACGCCGCCAGGCCGGGCCCCGGCGGAACGATGATCTACTTTACGTGTGAAGACTGTTCCGTGGAAGAAGGCCGCGTCGAGAAAGCCGGCGGCAAGATTATCCGGCCGAAATTCCCCATCGGAGAACACGGCTTTGTCTCACTCGCCGCCGATACCGAGGGCAACATGATCGGCTTGCATTCGATGAAGTAGGTCGAGGCGCGATCCGGAACAATTACGGCATTCTCACCGCAGAGGTGCGGAGGGCGCGAAGTGGAGGATGGTTTGCGGGATTGAATGCTAACGCTGATTGGTGATGACGCGCGCGAGCGCGTCCAGTGCGGTTGCCGAAGATGTATCTTCTTTCACGATGCCGGTGGGCCTTTAACGCTTCGATTTCCGCATCGCCGCGCCCAAATCCGCGACGAAAACTCTCGACCTCGAAAAGAATTTTTGACACTTCACTCAAACTCTCCGCACCCTTCGCGCCTCCGCGGTAAAGACGTAACGATCGTACCCGCCGAGACACAAAACTCAGTGTCCTCGGCGCCTCGGTGGTTTATAAAACCTACCGCACGTCCTTCACATGAAAGTGCAAATCCACCGGCAAGATCTTCGGGAACAGCGTGATCATGATCGTCCCGGCGACGTACATCCACAGCCCGAATAATCCCGACACCGCAAACATGGACGAGTGAAAGTCCCCCATGCGATCCTGTAAGAGAATCGCGATGGTCATGGCCAGGGCGGCGTTCTGTAGTCCCGTTTCCAATGCGATGGCGCGGGTTTGAAAGTTATCGACGCGCAGGATCTTCGCGACCACGAGGCTGAAGACCATGGCCGAGAGCGTCAGCGTAAGTACCACCGCGTAGAAACTAAGGCCGTAGCGGTCGAAGTCCAGGAAGTGGTGCAGGTTGTTCAGGATGCCCGTAATGATCAAGAACAGCAGCGCGAACACGCCCAGGCCCGAAAAGTATTTCTCGGACGCCTTCGCGAAGTTCTCGAAGCGCGCGCGAATGCCGAGGCCCACGAGCAGCGGCACGATCACCAATACCAGTATCTGCACGATGACGTCTTTCACCGGGATCTCGACGTTGGGTACTCCGGCGGCGTAGAGTTGCAGCAAGAGCGGCGTGAATACGAGCGAGAGAATCGTGGATACGCCGGTCATGGAAACCGAGAGCGCCAAATCGCCCTTCGCCCAGTAGGTCATGAGATTCGAAGTCACGCCGCCGGGCGACGCCGAAACAAGAATGAGGCCGATGAAAATAAACGGATAGCTCTCCGGATAACCGGCGGCGCTGCCCAGGAGATACGCGAGGAACGGCAGCAATCCGAACTGGCACAGCGGCCCCACGATCATGGCGCGAGGTTTGATGGCCACCATGGCGAAGTCGCGCACGGTGAGCGTCATGCCCATGCCCATCATCACGAAAAAGAGCATGAGCACGATGAAGATAAAAAACAAACGATCGATGAAGCCGCGTTCGGGCACGGACTCGAGGCGCGCGAAGTGCCAGAGTTCGCCGTCCACCGTGGCGGTGCCGGCGCGCACGTTGAACTTCATTTTGTTTTTGATTTTATCGGCGATGCCGGCGTAGGGCGAGTCGCTTTCGGCGGCCAGGGCGGAAGCGTCCTCCGGAATGGAGAGGATGTAGATGTCATCGTCGAGGGAGCGCACGAGATAGAGTCCGCGCACCGCGATGCCGGCGTCCGTGTGCACATCGAGGCGGCGCAGGTTGCCGGTGAACTCCAGGGCTTCGGCGTTTTCGTAATTGTAGTCCCGCGCCGCGTCGGACAACTTCGCGAACAACACCGCGGCATCGAGGCTGCGCTGCATCTTCAGCAGGCGTTCGTACTGTTCCTCTCCGGAGACCTCTTGCGGTTGTGCCGGTTCGTCTTGCGCTCGCAGGACCGCCGTGCTGACGACTGCCGCCGCCACGGCGATGATGAGAATGTTGTTTTTATGTTTTCGCATGAAGGACTCCTATCATAGGAGTGGCACCCCGCCCGTGCGCCGCAAGCGAATTTCCGGGGATCCTGCCGCGATTTCGATATGTCCCCCTTCCCGACTTCCATCGACTTGCGGACAGCAAAATGAATCCATTCATGTTTCTCACGGCAACGCAACGAACCGCAGCTCTTGAACTACCGGAAACGCACGGGTTTTTCGCACACGCCCTGAATTGTGGTGTAAGTGAAGGCCAGTGTACATTAAGGCTTTTATGGGTACAGCTGGTTCCAGCTGACGCGCGGAGGTCATGCCGGGGAAATGTGGGGTGCGCACCGGAACGGCGTCTTCGTCGTAAGAAATGCTGCGATAGCTGAGTCGCCAACCGACGTCCGGGTCGAACGCAGTATTCTTAGCAAAACGAAAATCCACAACTCCCGCAAAGCCGTAGCCAAAAAAACCACTGCACGATACGGCAACCGCAACGAGTCGCAGTTCTTGAATTACCGGAAACTCTCGGGTGATTCGCATACGCCCCGAATCGTGGTGTAAGTGGCGGCCAGTTTGTATTAAGCCTTGTATGGGTACGGCTGGTTCCAGCAGATGAACGGAGGTCATGCCGGGGAATGTGGTAAGGCGCACCGGAACGGCGTCTTCGTCGTAAGGAACGCTGCGATAGCTGAGTCGCAAACCCGCGTCCGGGTCGAACGCAGCATTTTTTGCGAAACGAAACTCCACAACGTTTCTGAAGGCGGACATGTCCCGGCCTATCCCTCAATCTCGCCGAAGCGAGATTGAGGCTCCCGCTCAGCCGTAGCCAAAAAAACCACTGCACGATACGGCAACTTACTTCACGTTTCTCACCGCAACCGCAACGAGTCGCAGTTCTTGAATTACCGGAAACTCTCGGGTGATTCGCATACGCCCCGAATCGTGGTGTAAGTGGCGGCCAGTTTGTATTAAGCCTTGTATGGGTACGGCTGGTTCCAGCAGATGAACGGAGGTCATGTCGGGGAATGTGGTAAGGCGCACCGGAACGGCGTCTTCGCCGCAAGAAACGCTACTGTAGCTGAGTCGCAAACCCGCGTCCGGGTCGAACGCAGCATTTTTTGCGAAACGAAACTCCACAACGTTTCTGAAGGCGGACATGTCCCGGCCTATCCCTCAATCTCGCCGAAGCGAGATTGAGGCTCCCGCTCAGCCGTAGCCAAAAAAATCCCTTCACCATTGCGCAACTTACCTTGTGTGTCTCACGGCAAACGCCGCGAACCGCAGCTCTTGAACTACCGGAAACGCGCGGGTTATTCGCACACGCCCCGAATCGTGAAGTAAGTGAAGGCCAGTGTACATTAAGGCTTTTATGGGTACAGCTGGTTCCAGCTGACGCGCGGAGGTCGTGCCGGGGAACGTGGTACGGCGGACCGGAACGGCGTCTTCGTCGTAAGAAAACTTCGGCTACACCTCAGTACCCGTTGTTCGCGTATTGAAACATCGTCACGCCGGTAACAAAGCCGGGAATGAAGTTATCGTACCCGACAAGCCCGGTCTTCACTTTCACCAGGGCGCCGTGGCCCTGGTACGCGCCGATGTTCGGCGTGTGAATGCAACGTTCGTTCGACTCACAGAGGGCGTCGTCGTCACCGACAAAGTCGTCTAAGATCTCCGTAGCGCACTTTAAGAACGTTTGCGTGCTGCCGTCGGAGTTCGTGTGCGTGAGGGCGTCGGCGCCCGTGGGCATGGGGCAACGAGCGCGCAAGAGCGTATCGTCGGAACGCAGGGCGTAGTCGTAAATGCGGCAGGTCCCGCTGGCACAGGGCGCACGAATGGAGGTATCGATGAGCGACGTGCCGTCGCGGCCCCAGGTGCGATAGATGTGTTCGAAGTCCGTCCAGCCGAAATTTGTAATCGAAGCGAAGGACTGCGCGCCGCTTGCATCGGCCACGTTGACGCTGTCGTCGGCGGTAAGGCGCCCGACGAAACTGGAGCCGATCTCAGGCCCCACCGTGAACGTCGCGTCGGATGATCCCTGGTTGCCGCAGCCGTCCTGGAGACCCGAGGACGGACTGCTCACTGAACTGCAATCGGTCGTGGCGTTTTGCCCGACGATCACCTCGCCGGTGAATCGATTCCCCGTCGCCCCGGTGCCCATGTCGATGCCGATCGCGCCGGTGTTTGCGGCGGCGATGTTGCTGATGGTATTGTTGGTATTCCCATCAAAAGAAAAACCGGACGAGACCTGATTGTTCGTCGCCACGGCCGAGACCACGATGTTCTGCGCTCCGGTGCCGGTGTTCAGCCCGTCGCCGCCGGCGTTGGAGACGGTCATGTTCGTGTAGACGGTATCTTTGAACACGCTGCCGCCGAAGGATACCGACGGACTCGAAGTTACGAGCACCCCGGTGAATACGTTGCTGATGCCGCCGGTTCCGAGGGCACCCAGGCCCGTCGAGTGGATCACCGAATCACTGACGACGTTGTATGAGCCGTCGTTCGTGTTCACGCCGACGGTTCCGGGTCTTCCGGCGCGCAGGTAGCGAATGCGATTATTGGAACTGCCGTTACTGAACACGAGGCCGTTGTTCGGTGATCCGGTAATGCGCACATTGTTAACAGTTACGAAATGCGAGTTATCGAGATCGATGGAGTTGTCGGCGGCGGCGGAGTTCAGGAGGCCGCCTTCGATCCAGGCATAGCGCGCACCGATGACGTCGATGAGGTCCACGAAACCACCGGTGCCCAGCAGTTGCGTTCCGGAGCGCATGAGCAACGTAACGTTGTCGTTGGTGATGACGTAGACGTTGGAGGTATCCGCCGTCATTGCGTAGATGAAACCGGAACTGAGCTCTCCCGCCGCGGCGCCGTTGTTGTCGACGACGATGGGCGTGCTCCACCACACGGACTCCTCGGTTTGCGCCGGCAGCCAGGTTCCGTACTGAACCGTAATGGAATTCGAACGAAACGTAAGCGAACTATAATCGATGAGATCTTCGAGACCCTTCTCCGGTTGAAATCCGGCCAGCACGGCCTTGAGGCCTTCCGAAGTAGAGACGCAGCGCCATTGAAAGACGCCGAGGTTGTCGCTGATCTCCACGTCCGTACACGACGGCGGTCCGCTGATGGAAAACGTGCGCAGAAAGCCCGCGCGGAAGCACTGGTTTTGTGACGGATCACCGCTGCCCGGACAGGCGGCACCCGTGGCGCTGAGGGTGTCGACGCCGTCGTTGCGCAGCCAGTCCGCCCAGTTCGCGGCGCCGCTGTACGGCGTCGTTACCGTACCGACGGCGGGCTTGAGTTGCACCAGGAGCAACAGACTTGCCGGATCGCAGCTGAGGTCGCCGCCGACGCACTCGGAGTCGATGGCCTGGCAGGCGGGGAAGGCCGCCGCAAAGATCGCGATGCAGAACAATGTGCGCATGAGCGATTATCGAACGGCGGGTGAAGTTGTAAAGGGGAATACGCAAGGCCCCGGAACACACTAAGTTCTCTTCTCATGATGTTAGCCCGCATCTTCGCGTGAGGGATTGAAAGGGTGGCGCGCAGCGCCAGTCCGGAGCGCGAAGCGCGGAGGACCGCAGCGATAGCGGAGCCCTGCCCCCGCGCACCGCGCGGGGGCCGCCCAAAAAACCCCGGTTCGGCTTGACACTCACCCACCCCGCGCAATATTTCCGCATCATTTTCGAACAGGAGCCGGCATGAACGAACCCATTCAGAACTTCGATCAGGTCCTCGCAAAAATCAAAGATTACCCCACACAAAGAATATGTGTGGCCTCCGGCATCGACGAACAAACGTTGATCGCCGTTACGGAAGCGCGGGATCGCGGCATCGCCACTTCGGTGCTGGTCGGCGACGAAAACATTATGCGTGAGAACGCCGAGAAAACCGGCGTGGATCTGAAAGACATCGAGATCATCGACGTAAAGGGCGATCCGTCGCTGGCGGCGAAACGCGCGGTACAGGAAGTCAGCGAAGGCCGCGCGCAAATCTACATGAAAGGCTACATCCACTCGGACGATTTTTTGCGCACGGTCATCGGCCGGGACGCGGGCCTGCGCACCGAGAACATTCTGAATCACGTGTTCATCCTGGACGCGAAACATCTCGGGCGTTTGTTGTTCATCACCGACGGCGCCATGAACATCGCGCCGGACCTGGAAGATAAAGCGCGCATCGTGGCGAACACCGTGGCGCTCGCGCAATTGTTTAACATTGAACGACCGAAGGTTGCGGTACTCTCGGCCGTCGAAGTCATCAACCCGAAGATCGAGTCCACCCTGGAAGCCGCGGCCCTCGCGAAGATGAGCGATCGCAATCAGTTTCACGGCGGCATCGTGGACGGCCCGTTCGCGTTGGACAACGCCATCTCCGAAGAAGCCGCCCGGTACAAAAAGATCGGCGGCGAGGTCGCGGGCAAGGCCGACATCATTCTCGTGCCGGAGATCATTACCGGAAACGCGCTGGCGAAATCGTTCGCGCACATCGCCGGCGGCCTCAGCGCGGGTCTGCTCTTCGGCGCAAGCGCCCCGGTGGTCCTGCCCTCGCGCTCGGACCCCATGGAATGCAAACTCATGGGCATCGCCTGCGCGGTTTTTGCCGCGGGCTCCCACGCCGAGAAGAGAGTGAAGATCGGCAAGGTGCATTTCTAAATGCGAGAAATTCTGGTCGTTAACTGCGGATCGTCCTCACTTAAGGTCGACGTCTTTTCGTACGATCCGAAACTCCCGGCGACGGACGACGCGGCCTTCGCCTGCATCGCCTCGGCGGCGGCCGAACGCTTACATTCTCCTGAAACGCAGTTAAAATTCGAGGTAAAGGCCTCGCCGAAACGCGACGTCGCCGGCGCCGAAGAAAAGCTCAGCCCCGGCGAACGCGATCACGCCGGCGCCCTGCGGGACGTGGCGGAGTTCTTCGCGCGCCACGACGTCTTCGCATCGGAACGACGCCTGGCCGTGGGGCATCGCATCGTGCACGGCGGGCCCACGATTACGAAACCGGCGCGCCTGGATGCGGCGACGTTGCAAACCATTGAAGCCTGCGCCGAGTTCGCGCCGCTGCACAATCCACCGAACCTGGCCGGCGTACGCGCGGCGCGGGAAATCTTCGGCGAACTGAACGGCGCCCACGTCGGCGTCTTCGATACGGCCTTCCACGCGACCATGCCGGCGTTCGCCTACACGTACGCTTTACCGCAAGAGATGGCCGAACGCCACGGCTTGCGGCGCTTCGGTTTTCACGGCACGTCTCACGAGTACGTCGGCCGCAAGGCGGCGGAACTTCTTAAGAAGCCTTTCGATGAAGTTAAGGTCATCACGCTGCATCTGGGCAACGGCGCCTCGGCCTGCGCCATCCAACACGGCCGATCCGTGGATACGTCCATGGGTTTCACGCCCCTCGAAGGCCTCGCCATGGGCACGCGCTGCGGCGACCTCGACCCCGCGATCGTGCCGGTGTTGATGGAAAAAGAAAACCTCGATACCGACGCGGTGGATCTGCTTTTGAACAAACAGAGCGGACTCAAGGGCCTTGCCGGCGTAAACGACATGCGCGATCTGCTGCAACGCGCAAATGCCGGCGACGAGTCGGCCGAACTCGCCGTGGACGTGTTTTGTTATCGCATTCGCAAGTACGTCGGCGCGTATCTCGCGACGCTCGACGGCGCCGATGCGATCGTGTTCACCGCGGGCATCGGCGAAAACGCCGCGGAGATTCGCCGACGCGTGATGTCGGATTTCGAGTATGCCGGGATCTTTCTGGACGAGGGGCGCAACAACGATCCGCGGAAGTTCGGCGGCACGGTTTCGCCGGAACATTCGAAGACGCTCGTGGCCGTGATTCCCACGGATGAGGAGTTGATGATTGCGAAGAGTGCGGCGGGTGTTGTGGGGGAATAATGCACCCGGGTTTTATTCGAAAAAGAGAGGATCATTCATTCTTTCCGCTTGATTCGAAGTGGTTCCGGGAGGCCAAAATGCTTCGCCCCTGTATTATGGCCATCTGAAGAGTCGTAGAACGAGAACCTTCGTGAAAATTTGTAGCTAAGGATCCTGTGGAACTCACATCGACGCTCCCACTAACAGGCTGCTGAAAAAGTCATGCGAAAGCGGAATCTGTGAAATTCATTTGGGCGTTGCGCCCGGCCGGCGCCAACAAGGCCCCGCTGGACGGGGCCGCTGTTCGCTCCTTCCCCTCTGAAGCCGGCCGGGCGCCGGGCTGCTCCGGGCTCCGCGTTCGCTTCGGTCCTCCGTGCTTCGCACTTCGGACTGCCGCTGCGCGGCACCCTGCACATCCCTAACGCTTGTATTTCGCAAGTTAGCATTCGCGATCATGTTGCTGCCTCTTGTAGGTTTCTGATTCGCAGCAAGTTGTAGACGGCAACAGCGAAGCGGAAAATCCACCCGACACGATCCGGACCACGGAAGCGCATCTTTCGGCAGACCCCTATCGACTTCAACCAGCCAAAAATTTCTTCGACGGCTTTGCGACGACGTTGACTTCTTGCATAGGCGGGGCTCCGGGCGGTTCGATAATCGACGGCGCTGGAGCGGCTCTTCTGTGCGATGTGCGGCACAATCCGGTTCGCTTTAAGTTCTTCTACGAAAGCTTTAGTATCGTAGCCTTTGTCGGCGCCCAGAGTTACGCGGGGCCGATGATTGCTTCGGCGTAGTTCCTTCATGAAGATGGCTGCCGCATCGCGTTCCGCCGTTCCGGTTGCGCGAGTCACGCCGGCCATCACAGCGAGGCAGTTACGGTTTTCCATAAGGACATGCCCTATGTAAACCAGCCGGGCCTCTTTGCCGTTGCCTTTGCGGAATAGCTTCGCATCTGGATCGGTCGTGGATTCATGTGTATCGTTGCGGCGCTTTTCGCCGTGAAAGCTCACGAACGGATTGCCCGGATCATCATCCGAGGGGGATTGCCGACCGTCTTTTTTCTGGAAGCTCTTCAGGCTCGCCGCAGCCTCCAGCAACGTGGCATCCACGGTGAAATGTTCTTCGCTGATCAGCCCGCGATCATCCGCCACTTCCAGCACGCCACGAAAGAATTCGTCGGCGATACCGCCTTCCATCAGACGATCACGATTCTTTGAAAAGACGCTCGCATCCCAGACGGGATCGTCGGCGCTCAACCCGATGAACCAGCGATAGAGCAGATTGTAGTTCGTTTGCTCCATCAACTGACGTTCGCTGCGGACGCTGAACAACACTTGCAGCAACAGAGCGCGCAACAGGTACTCCGGCGGAATCGAGGGCCACCCGAAAGCCGGATACATTTCATCAAATCGATCGCTAAGATTCGCGAGGACCGCATCCGTCAACTTGCGAATGTCACGCAACGGATGGTTGGCCGGAATCCGGTCCTCCATCGAAACGTGACTCCAGATACTCGGTTGCTTTTCTTCTTCGCCGCGCATGCGACGAAATCTGAACGGGTACCGCAAAATCGCCAGGAGATTTCGACTTTTTCAGCAGCCTGCTAAAAATTGGATTCTCTCAAATCTCCGCTAACATCACAGTCTTTCCAAACACCGCCAGCCCATCGGCAAACCCCTGCTCGCGTGTCTTCGCATAACCGTCGCTTAGCGGCTCTTCGAATATCTCCACGCGCCTTCCGTCCAAATCCACAATCCAGTAGACCGGCACGCCGGCCGCGGCGTAGATCGTAGCTTTCGCCCGATCAAACTCAAGCGACGACCGCGCCACTTCGACCACCAGTTCCGCCGTCGCGGGGTTGCGTTCGCGATACGAGGCCAGGGGCCCCTTCACGATCATGAGATCCGGCTCGACGTCCGAGTTCGCGTGCGTCAGGGTTTTCTCGGTCATGATCAACAGACCGTCCGGAAGAATAGTGCGCAACTGTTCATAGAGCGCGCCGACGAAGTAGTTATGAGCAGGGCTTTTGGTCATTTTGTCGACGATGGCTCCATCGATGAGTTCGGTCCGCTCCGAGACGGCCCCGGCTTCCAGCATGCGATGATAGTCGGCCAGCGTGATAAACGTGGCCCGCTGACGGATGGCGGGATTGTTCAAAAGCGGAGACATCACGCCGAAAATCTACTACGGCACCTGCGCCTGTCAATTCCAAACTCCACCGCAGCCCAGCTCCGGAACTTGATTGACACGCCCCTCCCTGGAACGACGATCCCTCATGCTCCGCGCATCGGCCTCGCTCCCCCTCCTCTGCCTGGTGATGACACTCATCGCCTGCAATCCTGATCCGAACATCGAACGCGAGTCCACGTACCACTCGCCCGTGTTTGCGGTGGACGGAGTCTACAAATCCATGCAGGGTCCCATCGGCTCGGTGGAGTTTGATGTGGGCGCCGGGGCGGAACTCCAGCGCGGCCCGGAACTCGTATGGTTGCGCGGCTTTCGCAGTGTCGTCGTCGACGAACGTGCCGAAAAACAACTGCCGCAGTACTTCATGTGCCATACGAATCTCGTCTACCGCGGCCTGGCCGCGCATCGGAAAATCTTCGGCGGCGGCAGCCCCACATCCCAGGTGGCCAGAGAAAAGATTTTTACGATCTCCCAGGGCGAAGAACACGTGCGGTTCCCCGAGGGCTTCGGCATTCCCGTCGTCAGCAATCTGCCCGGCCGGAGCTTCGGCGTATACAACCAAATGCTCAACGTGAATCACACGGATGCCCGGCCGAATCGCAAAGATAACATTAAGTTACGTTACCAGAACACGGTCTATTACGTGCGCGAGTCCGAGCGCCGCCGCCCCGTCAAACCGCTCTACCAGGCCCTGGGACAGATCATGGTCGCGCTGAACACGGACAACGCGGTCTACAACATGCCCGTGCCCACCGGCGTCCACGCCCGGGCAAGCTGCGGCAACGGCAAGGCCGCGTCTCCGCTGCGCTTCACCGACGACTACGGCCAGGAGTTTTCGTACCACTGGAAACTTCCTCCCGGTCGCGAGGTCCGCAGCACGGTCATAAGCGGCAGCATGCTGAACCTGAAGTACGATACGACGATTCACTACATCATGGCGCACATGCACCCGTACGGCGAGTCCCTGGCATTGAAGGATCTCACCGAGGACCGCATCATTTTCGAAAGCAAGATGACGGGTTACGCGGATCACATCGGCCTGGAAAAGGTCGAACACTACGAGAGCGCCGAGGGCATTCCCGTGTACAGGGACCACAAGTACGCGCTCATCAGCACTTACAACAACACCACGAACGAGACCCACGACGCCATGGCCATCATGTACTTCTTCCTGCACGACAAAGACTTCGCCATGCCGGCGAAGGCACAGCTCGAGGCCGCGCGTACCTTTCCACCGCCCCAGGACGGCAATGCCCACGCCCACGGGAGCATGTAACATGATAGGCCGGATCATTTTCATCTCCACCCTGGCGCTCGTGTGCGCAGGCCCGGTAGCGGCCGAAAGCACCACGCTGTCCATCCTCTACTTTCAAAACACGCGCGGGGAAAAACAACACGACTGGCTGCGCAAGGGCATCACGGACATGCTCATCGGCGACGCGGCCCGCTCACCGGCGCTCAAAGTAGTGGAACGTGAGGATCTACAAAACGTGCTGAAAGAACAGGCCCTGGCCCAGTCGGGCATCCTGGAAGACGGCCAGGCCCTGGAGCTGGGAAGATTGCTGCGCGCTAAACTGATTGTCAGTGGAAGTTACATCGTCTCCGGCGGTGTGCTGCGCATCGAAGCGAAGCTCACGGATGTGCAGAGCGGTACGGTCCGGGACACGGCGCGGGCCGAGGGCAAACTCGCCGACGTCTTCGTCGTGCAACGCCGCCTCGCCGTGGATCTCTTTCGCGCGCTGAAGATCGAGGCGCCGCCCGGGCTCGGCCCCGCAACCGATCCGCCCACCGAATCCATAGAGGCCGTCGAGAATTACTACCAGGGCCTGGATCTGTTCGATCAGGGCGAGGTCGAGGCCGCAAAAGACAAATTCGAACAGGCGAGTCGCCTGGATCCGGTCTACGACAAACCGGCCGGAGCCTTAGAAAACGCCTACAAACTGTTAAGCGA
This sequence comes from Leptonemataceae bacterium, assembly GCA_965227295.1. Taxonomy (GTDB): domain Bacteria; phylum Spirochaetota; class Leptospiria; order Leptospirales; family Leptonemataceae; genus JANSYA01. The sequence goes on from OZ245742.1 coordinate 5,701,296, forward strand.
TCTGGGTCGCCTCCGCCGGCAGCGGGATTTGCGTAAATTTACGGATCGCATTACGCAACTGCGGCGGCGCCGTAGCGAACAGCCCTTCGTCAGCGCGAGCGACTTCGCCAAAGAAACCTACGCGCGCGAGGATCTTTCCATCGAAGAAAAGCAGCGCCTGGTTCAAGAACGGTTGCCGCATTTAAATCTTTGCGCGAGTCCGACCGACTGCGCGGAGAAGCAGTTGCAAACCATGCTGCAGCTCGGCGGTTTTTTCCAGCGCGACATGGAGGATCCGGACACCGCGCACGGCATCTACGAACGCGTCGTGAGCGGTGCGCGCGCGGCCGCCGGGCGCGCGGCAAAGGACGATCCCCTGCGACCGAAGATCCTGGTCCGCCGGTTGGAGGCCTACGAAAAGCTGGAGCAGTACGAACAGCAAGAGCAGGTCGTGGCATTGATCGTCCGGGACCACGCCGATTTCCAGGACCTGGGTTACGTCGAGCGCCTGCAACAGCGCGGCCTGGAACGCCTCGAAGACATTCGCGAACGCTTCGAAGAGATGGCCGAGGAACTCCAGGAGCAGGACTACCGGGGCCTCGACCTTAAGGCCCAACTCTTTTTAGGATTTTATAAGTACCGGCCGGAACGCGAGCGCGCGCAGAAGTACCGCGAGCTGGCGGCGCAAGAACTCGGGAAGTAGATCCGCACGGAATGCGTTACCATCGTTACTTCGCCTACACCGTCGCGGCGATCTACGGCCTGGCCGCCGTCGTCGAACTCGTACTGCTCGCTTCGATCTACGTACCGCGGTTCGGCGTCGTAACCCCGCAGCATCTGCGTCTGTTGATTCTCGTCGGCCTCGGCCTGGCCGTGCCCGCGTTTTTTACCGGCGGCGCCTTCATCGGCAACACGCCGGACGATCCGCGCATCTTAAAAAAACTCGGCGACCACACGCTCTTGATTACGCTGGGTCTCTTAGTGTACGGCGGCCTGTTGTTAGTGATCGATCTGGAACTCGCGACCGTTCTGCGTACGGCGACGCACGCCTGCGCGGCCATCGTCCTGATCTTCGGCGTGCGCGCAGGACGGCGCCTCGCCCGGCGACCGCTGTGGTCCCGGCGCCGTTGAATCCGGACATAAAGCTCAGCCGCGCTCCCGTTTCCGCCGGTGAAACCAGGAGTCCTTCATCACCCCGCGTTCGCGAAAGATGTCGCACAGCCGTTCCCACTCTTCGTCCGGGAACGGCGGCGAGGCGATGGTAAAACGACGGCCGTCTTTCAGGCTGAGCTTCAACGCCTCACGCAGGCGATTCTTCGTGGTGCGCGCAAGCGTAACTTCTTCGAAGCGAACGCTGCGTGTTTCTCCGCCGAACCGCGGTTCCAACAGCAGGCGCTCGGTTTCCACGCGGACCTCGGACCAGCGGCCGGATTCCAGGACGACAATCACCGCGGTGACGACCAGGATTATCACGCCGATCACGAAGCTTTCTTCACTGAAGAACGATTCCAGCATGCCGTCGCGTTCTTCCGGATGGCAGCCGTAGACCCAGGCCAGCATCAGAACCAACACCAGAAGCACGCCGAGCAGCAGACGAACGAAGCGGGAGACCATCGACTCCACCTGCATGGTAAACGGGGACATGCATCATAGAACCGCGGCCACGAATCATCGCAAGTGATTTCGAAATTTCCTTGAACGCCCCGGCCCGGCCCGGCGGATAGTCGCGTGCAGGAACGCGAACTCGACTGGTACGAAACGCCGCTCTACTACGACATCATCTTCGACACGGACACGCAGATCGAAGCCGACTTCCTGGAAGAAGCCTATCGCCGGTACGGCGCCGACGGAAAAAAGAGCCGCCGGTTGCTCGAACCCGCCTGCGGCAGCGGACGCCTGGTCCTGGAACTCGCCCGCCGCGGCTGGAAGGTCACGGGCCTGGATCTTTCCGACGGCATGCTCCGCTTCGCCCGGAGGCGACTCAAGCAAGCCGGCGTTTCGGCAAACCTCAAAAAAGCGGACATGGCGAACTTCGACTTTCCCGCGGCGAACTCCTTCGATCTGGCGCACAACCTCGTAAGTTCGTTTAAGTATTTGTTAACGGAAGATGACGCGCGTTCGCATCTCCAATGCGTGGCGCGGGCCCTGCGTCCCGGCGGGCTCTACGTCCTGGGCCTGCATCTCTCCGACTACGACGATCGGGACGTCGGCCGGGAACGCTGGAAGGGCGAACGCGACGGCGTCTTTGTGGACTGCGTGATTGAAGGCGATCCGCCGAACCGACGGCGCCGCCGGGAGACGGTCCGTTCGATCTTAACGATCCGCGAAAACGGAGAACGCTTTCGCGCGCGCACGGAATGGACCTTTCGCACGTACGACGACCGCCAGCTCGCGAAGCTGCTCCGCAGCGTGCCGGAGTTCGAAGTCGCGGCGATCTTCGATTTTCACTATCGCTTCGACCGCCCGCATACGCTCGACGACGATCAACTGGATACGTTGTTGATCTTACGGAAGTTGTAACGACGGCGAATCTTTGACGAGTTTTCCTGAATTTCAAGACTACAAGACTTAACCAAGATTCACTTTTCGACCCATCCCTTTTCTCGATGACAGGCTTCGTCTTCGCCGGGCTTGCTGTTTTCTTTCTACGAAAGGATATGGCCGCGCCATATTTGCAAAATTACGCGCGCGGGCGGCGATGGCAACGGCGGGAGCCGCCACCTAAAGGTTATGAACAGGGCATGAACATCGCCGATGTGCAAGCGGCGCACGTTCGGGAAATTGACGCGGATCTTGCAGCAGCGTCGCCGGAAATGCTGCGGCTTTACCGACAAAAGCAGGCGCAATGAAAGATGTATGCACGCGAGTCGTGAGTGTCGGCATTGTTGCCGGGGTACTTTGCGGTGCGCCGGTCTTATGGGCTCAGCCTGCGCAAAAGGGATTCGTCGATGATGTGGGCGATGTCCTGGAAGGTTCCGCGAATCCGGCTCACTTGTTTGACGGCCCACTCGCAGATCTCATCCAGGCGGATCTTAACGCGGATATGAATTCGGCCATGTTTGACGGCATTGGCGAAATGATCGTTCTCAAGTACTTTACTGTCCAACCGACTTTTCGCAATCAATGCGGGTGTAGTCTAAAGGCCGCTCAGCCGCGTTCCGTGAATTTCTTTCGTCCGAATCGACCAGCTTTAGATTCCTATGCCCGTTACGAATCCCCCATCATAAACAGTTTCGGCGCGGACATTGACGATTCACCGAACCAATACAATAATGTCATGCTTGGCGATTCCATTACGGAACTTGCGGGAGATTTTACCATATACACTCCAGGATATGGAATCGTAAATGCTGGAGTGGGCGGCGCTACATCGGAGGATCTGGCCGACTGGTTAGATTTTTGCGCATCTCAGAACCCCGCCCTATGGACTGGCAAGCCTCATGCACAGGCCGGATGTGGCGACGGTGTGGGGAACGGTGGTCGTTTCGCCTGCAATCCGCCGCCGGGTGCCGCTCCCGGGCAAATACCCTTTGGCAGCGCATCGGCGCTATCCGCGCCGGAGAAATATCAAGGTTATGTCCAGTTTCAGAATCGGAATGTCTACATCATGATAGGCGGGAACGATTTTGCGATCAAACTATACAAGAGCCAAATGGAGACGCTACCGGCTTTGATTCCCTTCAGGCATTTGCACGTTGGGAATCAAATCAACAAAGCGATCACGTACGTCCAGCATCAAGCTAATACCAGAGTCACCCTGGTAGGCTATCCTCCTTTCCCTTCATATTATCCGGGCTCTGAACTTGACAATCCGTACTTTAACTTACTCGCAACCCTGAGCGGGCTAGGACTGTATCATCGCTTTGACGAGTGGTTCGAAAAATCCGGCCTTGGTTATTCAAATGTCAAAGTTGGATTTCGTGCGCAGGGCGACAGCTTTAAGCTTATCAACGGCGAGTGTGTAGACACAACGCCACCGCCGCCGCCCGTACATGTTCCGGTCATTGTAGAAAACGCTAACGCCGCACCGACGGACCGACCTGATGCGGCTGTTACAAATCCGACATACGAACCACCGCCCGCCGCCGGGTTAACTGACACACATATGCTTTTAATCGCTTTGTGTTTTCTTACGGGAATCTGTGCGTTCTAAAGCAGGAGTAAATCATGCGGCACTTCTTTCTCATTATTGTGATCTTACTGGTTCTCTTCGCCAGGTGCGAAGACAAGGACGAGTCATCGCCTGAAGACCGGGCTATCTTGTGCCTCGCTTCAGTTTTGCTGTGCGAGGACGAACCAGAAGAGCAAAAGGGAACCTGTCGAGCAAACAGAGCGCTCTTGTTTTGCATCGAAGGGGGCACACTATGAACAAAGCTGTCCTGGAAGAGATCCGCTTAGACACCGAAAACCTAAAACTCCAGCGTGGCCTTGCCGTAGTAATCAGGGGGAGCGTCGGGGTTCAAAGCGAAGGCCGTTTCGTAGGCTTCCAGCGCTTCCGACAACCGGCCCAGGTTGCGGAGTACGTGACCGCGACCGTAGTGCGCGAGGCTGTGCGCGGGATCCAGGGCCACCGCGGCCTCGTAGGCCTGCAGGGCTTCGGGCAACATGCCCAGGTACCGAAAGACATGGCCGCGGCCGAGGTGCGGCAGGCAGTAACTCTGATCCAGGCGAATGGCCGTGCCGTAGGATTCCAGGGCGCCGTGAGGTAAATTCAACAGATACAGAACGTTGCCGCGGCCGTTATAGAAAGGGGCCCGGGTGGGCTGGAGCCGAATCGTCTCGTCAAAAATTTCCAGGGCCTGGAGGGCCTCCCCGCGATTCGCGAGGCTGACCGCTTCCTGATAAATATCCTCAATATTTGCCTGCATCTCTACCATCGCCGTTCCTCTTCCGGTTAAATGCCGCATTCCCCGTGTTTCACGACTAACTTTTAGTATTTGTGTTTTTGTTAGATTTTTTGCATGAGCTTGAATGCTTCTGTCACCGGGGCCGGGGACAGAAGAATCGGCAAGATTAATTATGATTGGCTATAAAAAAAATGCCCCTTCGTGCGAAGGGGCATACTTTCTGTGCGGGCGAACGCAACCGGCGGTTTCCACCCCGCTTCAATACTACGCGCCGCCCGGCTTCGAACGGGCCGGAATCATTCTGCGTCGACGCGCGGCACGACGAAGAAGACGCCTGCTTCTTTTCCGAACCGCAGGTACTCGACAATGTTCGTTCGCAGGTTGCCTTCGCGCTGGGCCTCTTTCAAATGATAGAGGGCGCCCATCTCCGATCCGTCCTCCGCCCCGGTCCGAATCTCTTCCGGTACATCTTCCCGCAGACGCATGTACGCCGGATGGCCGAAGTCCGTGGTTACGAAAATCGGACGCACCCGCTCGCGCACGATGGACTCTTCGGTAAAGAGCGTATGCGGTCCTTCGCCCTGGTTCCAAAGGTTGACGGCCAGGCCGGGCTGGCAGCGGAACCGGCGCGGGGTCAGAGAATTGTCGGCGATGCTGCTGTAACGGATGCATCCGCTCTGGCGACGCTCGGCATCGATGATGCCCTGGAAGATCGAGTTCTCTGCTTCGAGATAACGCACGTGGGTTTCACCGAGAATGGTCGTCGCCTCGATGTCGGCGCGACTGCGCTCCGCATCTACGGCGCGTCCGCTGTGAGCGTGCACAATGCTGTCCACGAGCACCAGAGCGGCGGTGGACGTGCCGAACGCAAGTTGCGCGGCGATGCTGCGTTCAAAAACAACGGTCAGGTTCTCGTTGTATGTACCGGCCACGTTCGGTACGGCGTTCGCCTGCACGGAGAGCACGCCCTCCCCGGAATTGGAACCGGTCAGCGTCGAATGCGCGAACCGCAAGCGCCCTAAGTTTCCCTGTACCACAGTTAACGCGCCTTCCACCAGCAGGCCGTCGCACAGCAAACGCCCCGGCGTGCGACTTTCCGCCGGCGCCGTTCCTTCCACTTCGATGGAACCGACAAGGTGCGGTCGCAGGCCGGCCGGCACCATGACTCCGGTCCGGCGCTCGCCGGCGATTACGTTGGGAATCTCGCCCGTCACGGGCCAGTCCGCCGCGGCAATCATGAGGCTGGAGCCGTCTTGCATAACGATGCGCGACGCGGCGGTGAGATCCTCCGCGTAGCTGGAGTTGTCCATGATCGTAATCAGCCCCACGGTACCGGCGGCCCCGGCGTTCCAGGCCGCAACGGCCTCGCCCAGGGTCGCATAGATCGTTTCCGTCCCCACCGGCGTATGACTCTTCGAAACGCCGACGTGCCAGGTAACGCTGTCCAGGTCCAGGGCCTCGTCCACGGAGGCGCGACGGTTGTAGGGGCCGCCGCCGAGGTCGCCGCTGAATCCGTAAGAGTACGTTACGCGTACGTTAGAGGGAGTAGCCGATTCCGGAAAAGCGATGCGACCGAGCACCGGGTCCACGGCGACACTGATCGGTTGATCCACGCTTTGTTCGACGCCGTCCTCGTAGTAGATGTATGTCTTCGTAGACGGCGGTTTTTCCCAGGCGCTCAGATCCGTAACCAGGATCTCCGCCGGAGGAATCACCGTACCGTTGTCGCTTACGACCAGGACCTCGTCGTCTTCGGCGAAGTACAGATACTCGCGGGTGATGTCGCCGTCCGGATCGCGCAGGTTTTCGGTTTCGTCGTAGAGCGGGCGACGACGCAGGGGTGTTGGCAGATTCACCTCGCCGGCGAAACTGCTGATGCTCTCTTCGGTGCGCGGTCGGTTAAACAACGGCAGGTCCATGCCGAGAGGACTGAAGTTATAACAGCCGGGTTGGACTTCAAAGGCCTCGGCGCTACGCACCTCGTAGGACGGCACCGGCCAGACGTAGATGCCGACGTTCGGAATGTTGTAGGCCCCGCCACCTTCCGGGCGACGTACATCCACGGTATGCGCCTGGGTATCGAAGGCGGTGTACACGAGATCCATGGCATTCGCGTCCCGAATGTTCGCGGTGCCGCCTTTACCGATGCGCGGGTGATTGATGTTCTGGGTCGCACCGAGCAGCTCGAAAAACTCCACGACCTTCGAAGGCCAGCCGGTGGCGTCCCGGGCCAGTTGTTCGAGCACGGCCGCGGTACCTTTGCGGCGACGATACGCGAGCGTATTCGCCACGAAGGCGCGCTGACTGAAGATACCGGGAATCCCGGGATACAGACCGCGCAATCCCAACAGATCGCCCAGGTACGGGACGGCCCATTCCTCGCACGTCTCGACGAACCAGTTTTCGTAGAGGGTATCGAGATCGTCCTCGAAGATCTTCAGTTCTTCTTCCATGACCCCCAGGAGGGCGCGCAGGGGTTCTCCTTGCGCGGCGTCCCGGCGACGGTGCACGGCCGGTAATAGATTATAGAGTCTTTCGCTGGTTGCCATGTCGGATGTCCTTAAATGAATTGCATGAGAATGATTCCGGCCGTGTCCTCGTTCAGGAGGAGCATCTGTGCCGGCAGGAAGTCCCCGGTGCTGCCGTCCCGGCGCGCCAGTTCCGCCGCCAGGGTGGAGTCCACCGCCGCCCGGTATTCATAGACGTTCAGGCGGCCGCGTTCCTTCACCACGGCCAGGCCGTCCGCCGCGTCCGGTTCCCGGATCGTCCAGCGCAGACCGCGTTTTTCCTGGAAGATCAGCGCGTCCGTGGTGGGCACGTCGAAATCCGTGAGACCGAGTTCGGTGACCTTCGCCTGGATGTTGCTTTGCAGATCCGTCGTTACCGTGCTGGAACTCTCGAGGTAGTTCTGATTCGGTTCGATATCCAGGCCGAAGATGACGCTGGACGTAAGATACAGCTGATCGAGGTCCACGGCCTCGACGCCGTCCACGGATTCCAGGACCGTCACGATTTCCGCCGCGGAGACCTCCTGGCCGAAGCCGCGATTCCGAAACGCGAAGTGATTGCGCAAGGCCGTGTTGGCCGCGGCGAAGACTCGCTCCGGTATGTAACTTGCGTCGATTAGAAGTTTGGCCGCGATATTGAAGCGCAGCGGTTCGTAGGACGCCACGCGGACCGGCTGAAAGGGGTCGCGCACGGAATCGATACTGCGGATCAAATTCTGGTACAGCCCGGAATTCGTGGCCACGCTGCTGCCGCCGTCCCCGGCCACCGTAATGTAGACGAGCTGGATCTCATCCTGCCACAGGCTTACGGCCCGGGCCTTACCGATGCCGCCGAAACCGCGGGCGAAGTTTTCGAAATCTTTCAACGAAACAATGCGATCCAGGGTCAGCACCGAAAACGGGGCCCGCTCCCGCGCCTCGCCGAGGTCCTCCGGGGCCGAAGCTCCGGTGGCCGGCAACGGATTGTCCACTTCCGCAATGCCCACGGGCTGCGTTTGCATGAGTCGCAGGGTATTCGCGGAGACCTGACCGTCCGGACCGATGCCCTTGCGATAGGCAGCGGAAATGTTTTCGATTCCCGTGGGCAGACGTTCGCCGTTCTCGCCGTCACCGAAGATGATGCGAATGGTACCGTCATCGTCGTGGCGGACCGCGTACTTGCGATCCCGGGCGCCGAGATCGTACAGTGACGGGCTCTCTTCCCAGAGGACGTCATTGACGCGAACCTCCAGGCTGGTCTCCGTTCCCGTCGCCGTCGGCGCGGATACGTAGGTCAGCGGCGGTTCGCGCAGCGCGAAGACCTGATTCTTCAGCGACGCATCGCCGGAGCCGAGAACCTCGGAGATCGTTTCGCCGTGAGTCGCCGCGACGACGTTCGCCTGGATCGTCACCGTAAGTCTATCGTAGCTGAAGTTAAGCGGAGCTTCGAATTGAAGCGTGCTGTACTTCTGGCTTTGCAGTACGTTCTTCAAAATTACGGCTTCGCTTACGATCTCGTCGTCCTCGTCCGCGGCCAAAGTGACGAAGGGCTCCGCGCCCGGGGCGACGGTGACCGTACCGATGAAACCCTTATCCGTTTCCAGGGCCCAGACCGTTTCACCGGCCAGGGTCGTGACCGGGCTTTCGAGTACGGTGAGGATGTCACCGGGCACGAGGCTGATCGTCTGTGAACCGTCGTCGGAAATCATGCGCGGCCGATCGATCTCCTGCAGATCTTCCACGACCTGCAGTCGACTGCGTTTGCCGCTGACGATCAGCACCCGACCGGTCTCAAGCTCCGTAACGATGCCGGCCAGATCGATCTGATCGCCGCCGACGACTTCCGCGCGCTGGATCGGTGCGGCGGCCAATGTCAACTCTTCACTCTGCAAGTATACGGTGGTGTCGCGCAGGCCGTAGTTGCCGAGGCCGGTCGGCGTATCCAGTTGCAGACGACTCAACCGTTCGCTCAGGAGAAAGTCCTGGCGATTCATCGTTAAGTTCTGTTCAATGCGATATAAGCGACGGCCGGCGCTGTTTTCGAGCACCACCCATCCGCCGGCGAGGGCCTGGGTATAGGTGGTGTCCAGGTCCACGTACGAATCGAAGATCTTAAAGTCCGGCCATTCCTCGGGATAATCGTCCGGAAGCGGAATCGCGAAGCGCAGTTCCACCGGATAACCGGCCTGCTCGTTCAGAAGCGTGAGCTGGATCTCGTCGTTCGCCGCGGAAAGAACGCGCGCATCGTCCGCCGTATACACGGCCTCGTTCACCGCGAGATCGTGTCCCTCGAAGACCCGGGCTTCCGGCCAGATGCTGTCGTCCGCCGTCTTTAATTGCCATTCCTGCACCGAGCCGTTCTGCCCGCCGATCAAAATACGATCCGGCCAATCACCGTTTGTCGCCGTGCCAATCGTACCGGCCGTGCCCGGAAAAGCGACACTGTTTGCCGGAGCATTCGCCACGATAAAACTGATCGTGGCGTCGTCCTGGAGCCGGCGGATGACCAGGTTCCGGGCGGCGTCCACGAACGCCAGGTAGGCGTTGTCCGCGGATACGGCGAGGTCGTAGATCACTCCGTAGTCGCCGTCGGTGAAAGTAGCACCGGCCGCGGCGCTGGAGCCGTTCCAGGTCCAGAAGCTCACGGTCTTGTTGCTGCCGGCCGCAACGATGATGGAACCGCCGCCGTCGGAGTACCACTTCACCGTGTTTACGGGACTTGTATCGACGACGATCGTGTGCACCAGCGCCCCGTTGCTGCGATTCCATACACGCACCTTTCCGTCCGTGTAGGCGCCGGCAATGTAGGCGTCGTCCGGAGAAAACGTGACGTCGTACACATAGACCGTAGATCGATCTTCGTCATCGAGGGGGATCGTCGCATCGAACATGCTTTGCAACGGAGCCGTACTCGTCCCCGTGTTCCAGCTCCACAGCGTTCCGTCAAGACCGCCGGCGGCCACGGTGGTGTTGTCGCCGGACACGGCGACCGCCATGATCGCCTGCGCCGTCGGCGCGGGATCGGGCGCGCCGAAGTACGGATCAAACTTCGTCGGTGAACCGCCGCTGAGATTCCATTTGTAGACCAGGCCGTCGCCGCCGCCGACGAAGAAAGCCGTCGTCGATAACAGGGCGACCGCGTTGCCGTTCAAGGAAGTCGGCCGGATATTATCGCGTTCCTCTTGCGTCAGATCGTTCCAGTAGGGAGCGTTGAAGCCGAACAACAACGCGCTCTGCCGGAAGACGAAGACGCGCGGCTTCGCGGGCAGGCGGGCGTCGTCTAACATCGTACTCCAGGAAACTACGGTGGTGTCCTCTTCGTCGAGGACGGTGACCTTGCTTACGGTGCGCAGTTCGAAGACGTCGTAATCTTCCGGCGCGGCGGCGGCTTCGCGTTCGCTACCGACGATCAGCAATAGATCGCCCTGCTGGATCAAAACATCGAGGCCGGCGAGGTACAGCGAAGTCGTTGTACCGTCGATCGTTTGCGCCACGTTGATCTGCGCGCCGAGAGAGTTGTACTCGTAACGAGCGATGAAGTCTTCCGACGTTTCGAAGGTTTGCGGGGATTGATCCTGGCCCGGAATGGAAAGGACCTGAGTGCCGCGCGGTACGAGAACCGTATCGGGGGCGTCTTCGCCTTCTTCGACGGAGAACGCAAGATACGTCGACGCGGCGACACCGGGCTTGAGTTCGTAACCGATGGACCGGGCCAGTTCCAGTACGGAGCGCCGTTCGCCGGCGGTACGCACGTAACCTTCGTTGGCGATTCGTTCCTGATAAAAGGTCAGCACGTCCAGCGCCGACGACCAGGCATCCAGAAAGGCCACCGTCGGATCGTCCGCGGCGCGCGTGGTGAGCGCCTGCAACGGCCGCTCACCGGAAGGCGTCTCGTGCGACGCCAGCCGTGCCAGCATGCGCGCATAAAACGCCGAGTGCGTACCGATGCGATACTTAATCTTAGAAAGTCCGGGGCGATTGAAGCGTTCCGGTACTTCCAGTTCGTCCGTTTGATCGGGCGTCATAATCCACCTTCCATGAGAAATTCGATTTTACCGTTTTCCGGAGCGTTCTGATCGTTATCGACTCGTACGATTTCCAGACGCTCCATTTCGATCAGTCCTTCGGTGACCGTTTCCGTAACTTCACCCGGGGCAACATCAACGCCGAAGCGTACGAAACGCACCGTATCCACGCGCTCCACGCCGGTGGTTTCCATCGCCGCGGCGATGATGTTCGACAGGTATACCGGCTCGCCGAAGGTATAGTTATCGGGGTGAAAGAAACCGCGGCTGCCGTCGGGAAGATCTTCACTGGAGAAGAGTTCGAGCAACGATTCTTTCACGGTACTCTTGAGATAACCGTCCTGGACCTGCACGCGCAGGATGATGTCCAGGCCGACGAAGTTCGGAGCCTCGATCTCCAGGTCGTGCCCGGTGAGTCGATACGGATCGATGAACGCGCGCAGTTCTTCTTTGAATGCATCGTCCACGTCCAGTCCGCCCTCGCGGTCGATGGACAGAAAGACCGTATGCCAGGAACCGGTCCAGCGCAGGGTCGCCTGGGCCTTCTGTACTTCCGGATGGCGTTCGGCAATGCGCACGTAATCTTCTTCCGTAACTGCTCTTTCCTGGCTCTTAAAGAAAGTCGGAGCGTACAACTTCACCTGGTCGATGGACTCCGGCTCGTAACCGCCGGAAGCCGGCAGCGGATTAAAGACGGCGCTCAGTCCGATCAGTTCGGTATCCGGATCGTCCACCACCACGTGGGCGAGGCTGCGCGCGCCGATGTTGCCGCTCCGCCCGTTGCCGATGCGATAACGCGCCTGAAAACGCGTTCCCGCCGGCGGGCGTTTGCCGAGAACGTTATCACCGAAACGCAGGACCGCCCGGCCGTCATCCTCGGTTTCCACGACGAAATCGGTGGAGAAACGATCGCTGTTTAAAAGATCGGGCCGGGCCGTCCATTCTTCGTCATCGTCATAGAGCCGGACCGCCGGCTCGGCCAGACGCGTGTCCTGAACTGTTGCCTGGCCCGCCGCACGACGCAGCGCCGTTTCGTTGGAGTACGGCTGGCGCTGCGTAATGCGCGGCAAACGTAACTCAGGGCGATAGCGCGGTGTGTCTTCCGGAACCTCGGCGGGGATTAAGTCTTCATCGGGGATCGTCCGCCCGTGATCTGCAAGGACGACGTTCGCATAGGCCACGGTAATCGGCGCGAGCGTCGCGGACTCGGTTTCCACATCGCCGAGAAAGAGATCGAAGGGCAGTGCATCGCCCTTGTACCATTCGATTTCGATGTAATCTTCGCCGTAGAGATCGTCGGTGCCGGGAGTGCCGTCGCGCTCCAGGCGTACGGCGTGGCGGCGATTCGGATTCGCGTCGAACGTGCGGCCGCTTTCGGGACTGCGCTTCTCTTCGAAGATGAGCACGTCGCCGGCCTTTAAGTTTATTTCCGTGGCACTTACGTTCGCTTTCAACACGGCGCTGGTGGCCCCGGCGGGCAGTACCGCCCGGGTTTCCCCCCAGGTATAAAACTCCAGTTCGTTGCGCGCCTCTTTGATTTCGATGGCAAACATCGTCTCAAACACGCGCGCCCCGCGACTTACCGCCGTACCGATCTGCGCCGACGCGATGCGCGCATCCCCCTCACCTTCGATCTTCGTGAGCAACTGCGTGCGCACGGGTAACACCGCGCCCTCGGCGTTCTGGCCGCCGACGCTCGTATCCACCTGCAGGGCGACCCAGGTTCGGGCGTTGCAGCCGTCGTGCATGGGATAGTCCAGAACCCGCGCGTGTCGCCGCACCGAAACCCGGCGACGCGCCGTGCCGAGATAGGCCTCGGTGGATACCGCATCCTGATAATAACTCATGTAATCGGCGGTGTACGCGAGGAGCTCGACGACGGCCACACCGGTGTCGGCGGCGTTACGCTCCGTCCATTCCGGAACGAGAGACGTCATGCGGTCTAACATCAACCGACGAAAACTTTGATAGTCCTTCACCAGGTAATCGATGGCCGGCTCCTGCGGGCGCGCGGCGATCGCCACCTCGTCTTCTTCGCAGTCGAATTCGTTCGGGCATTCCACCTTGAACGAAAACGCGACGCTGCTCAGAATGCGATCGATGCCCTCCGGCGGTTCGTCGCTGCGGCGATCGCGCACCAGGCGCAACGTATACTCGGAAAAATCGCCGGCCTTGTCCAGCTCCACCTCCACGTAACCGCGCACGTCCGCCCCGTCCACCGGGTCGGTGGTCGAGGTATCGATGACGACGTCCACGACCTCGATGTCCCGGATCCGCTGGCCGCCTTCGATGCGAACATTATCCTTCGTGAGTTCAATGGCGACGTCGAGGGATTTCAAGAAGTGCAGACGCAACTTCTTCTGGCGCAGGGAGTCCTGGACGCCCACCAACTCCAGGTCCAGGACTTCCAGGTAGTCGATGCCGTTGATCGTTGCGCTCTCAACGACCTTGCGCCGCCGTGATTCGTTATCCGTGATGTATTGCATGATTCTGCTCGTTCGTTATTTTCTTAAGTGTGCTCAACCGTTAATTAGAGACCGAGAACTCCTCGGTAACCCGTGTTTGATTCTGAAGTATGACGTACTGCACCGTGACCGTCAGAGTGGAATCCTCGGCGGCAACCCGCACGTCCTCGCAGCGTACGAAATCCCCCAGCCACTGCTGGATCGCTCCCTGCACCAGGAATTGCGTGGTGGACGCAAGCTCACCGCTGTTCGGCGCGAAGACCAATTGCATCAGGCCGCAGCCGAAGTCGGGTCGGTTCACGCGTTCGCCGGGCATCGTAAAGAGCAGTTGCTCGAGCATCTCTTTGATGTGGGCCTCGTACTCCGAGTCCGCCGTTTGGCCGTTGCCGTCGATTTGATAGGGGTACTTGATTTGCATATCGTCCTCTGTATTGCTCGTTTACTTGCCTTTTACTTTCGTCTGTCCCGCGTCGTCGCACTTCGCGCTGGCCCCCGTGGGGGTACAGGAAGCGCGGAAGTCCTTTAAGAGGATCTTCTTTCCGCCGGCCTTGACCTTCGATGAACCGCTTGAAGGCGAGGCTTTCACGCACGGCCCGTTGGCGGCGATGGGCGGCGGCAAAGAACATCCGGAGACCATGTAACTCGTGGACTTCGGAATCACCTTCGAACCGTTCACCTTTACCTTCGCTACCTTCTCCGTGGCGGTACACGAACCCGAATGCGTACACTGCACGGTGGACGACGATGTCACCAGCTCCGGCATCAGCTGACCTCCAGGGAGCTTTTGTTGATCTTGACCTTCGCGGAGCCGAGATCCACCGAGGAGCCGCCGTTCTTAAGATTGATTCCGGAACTCTTAACGTTCATCTTCGCACCGCCGTTCTTCACTTCCACATTCGAAGGCGAAATCAACGCTTCGGCGGCTTTGGACTTCATCTTCACGCTGGCGGGACTTACATCCACGGTGGACTGAGCATTCAGCTTCACCGCGGTCGCCTTCACGGAAGCACTGGAGCTGTTATAGGAAAGCTTCGCGTCGGAAGCGCTGAGATTCATCTTCGCGGCCTTGTTTTTTACCTCGACCCCCTTTGCATCGAAGGTCATACCGAGGGTCGGCGCCGGTCCGACCTGGAGTTTTGCGCTCCTTTTGAGGTCGTTCAGTTCGAAGGTGTTCAGTTTCGTCTGAATGACGAACTGCGAAGAAGACTTCACCTTTATGGGAAACTCGGCGAGTCCCCAGAAGCAGCCGGTCCAGATGGGTTTATTGATGTCCCCTTCCTCGAATTCGATCCAGACCTTCGCACCCCGCGGCGGACGCATGACGAAACCCACCTGCGGCCCGGCGTAAGGAACGCAGGGCATGGCCCAGACGCTCGTGGCCAGCCCGTAAACCTTCGGGCATTTAATCTTAATGCGCCCGATCTGTTTTTTATCCGCCGTGGGGCTGTTTTCGACGACGATGCCTCGATATTTTCCGAAGTATTTCATACAGGTAACACCGGTGTAATCGATCCGATTCCTTCCCGAATCAATTGAAAAGATTGCGTATAAGTAGCGGAAGACGGCTTAATGTTATGCGTAACGCTCTTAACGTAGTAGAGGCCGTCGTAGGTAAAACCGACGCCGCGCAGCCCGACCAGCAGCCGGGGCATCAGAATATGCCCGTAGCTCGCCACGTCCAGCTCGCCGGAAGCACTGACGGCTTCCTGATTGGATTTGTTGCTTTCATCGAAGAGCCGGGTAATGATTTCTTGCGTGGCATTGTCCGTCCCGGCCTTGCGATCCTGGGCCTTCAGTGCCTTGAGCTCCTCATCCTGACTTAAATCCAGAAAGCGTTCCTTGTAGTACGGAAGATTGTTCAACCATGCCGGAATCGGAGCCAGGGGCGGCAAGTAGGCCAGCGGCGGAATGAAGTTCTTAAACGAAAAAGGCACGTTGAAGTTCTCGTCCTGGTACGTGGTCTTAAAGTGCGTCGGCGCCTTGAAGTTGTTCGAAAAGTTTATCGATTTAACGTTCGTATTCGCGCCCATATTCACGGTCAGGGCCGGCTGGGGGATCGGAATCCGTACTTTAGGACCGAAGTAAGCGATGTTCGTGGCCGGCAAAGGCCCCGGCTGTAAATAGAACGCGTAGCCTACGCTGCTCGCCAGTTCCTGAAGAAATTTCAGGTCGGTGCCGCGTTGAAACTTAAAGTCCTTCGGAAGCGGGACTTTTTCCGGAATCGGCAGGGGTCTGATTCCGTAACGAAGATAGCGGGTCAGAACAGTTGAGGCGATGGAGAAGACCGGCTGTTGTTTGAACGGCTGCACGCGCTCGGTTTCATCCATCATCACTGTGAGGTCTTCACAATTGATCGAAACCTTCGACTGCCCCGGTTCGTTCGAAGGCGTGAGGCTCTGCGTGGTAATCACACCGTCAAAGAGAACACGTGGAAAAGCCCGCACGGTCATCATGATGATCACCCGGTTGAACGGCCGCAGGTACTGGCGGATCAAATGCGGGTAGTCCAGGAGATCCCGCGCGCCGTTCCGGCCGGTTGCAAAGCTTAACTGCGCCCCGGACGTTCCGTAGTCCTGAAGACTGACACTGATGCTCTCCAGGCTGTCCACCAGCCATACCGGCGCCGGCACGGGCACGGTCGGCCCTATCAGTAATGTTAAATTTGTTCCGAGCATAACTTCATTCACTTCAGCGACCGGACGGGGTCGCTAATATCACTTCATATATACTTAACCAAAGCTCGCGTCCGGCACCGGAATGCGAATGCGCCGGCCGGGCATTTCCGTAAGCGCGAACGGATTCATGGCGTTGTTCGCGTCCGCCACCCGCCAGAATTGCTCCGGGTTCCCGAGCGTTCTCGTAACGACCTGATCCAGACGGTCCCCCTGACCGATTTCGGATTCGGTAAGGAGCTGCATTTTCTCACCGCGCGGAAGAAAGCGGCGTTTCTTGTACGCGATCTCTCGCGTTCCGGTGACGGCGGCGGAGACCTTCACGGTCTCGACGTTATAGTAACGGCTTTCGGTATCGAACATCACAGGCCTCCCAGGCTGTTGATACTGCCGATGGCCGCCATAACCTCTTTCGTCACCTGGTGACTGAGGAAGATATGAAAGCCCGGCTGCGTAATGCTGAAGTCGTTGTAACTCAACACCTGCATGCTGAGATCAACCTTAGCGCGAATCGGATTCAGGTGCGTGTCGTGCTGTTCCTCGGTCACCGAGAAACTGGAGATGCGCACCGGCAACACCCGACGATCGCCCCAGATGAAGAGCGTCATAATGGGCTCCGGCGGAACGACTTCGATCGTACCCAGGGCCGCCAGGGCGGCGTTGGATATTACCGAAATCGCACGCGGATACATGAACATTTCCAGAGCCGCGAGTTGCGGGTGCACCCCCAGGCGCGTCGCCGTGGAGTCCGCCTCTTCCAGTTGATCGGTGGCGTCGATTTCGACGTTCACCTTGATCGTTTCTTTCGGCGCGCCGGAGATGCGATACTGCTCCGCCTTCGAAGCGCTCCCGGAACCGCCGGTGCCGGTGGTTTCGAGCGAGCGCGTCAGCGACTCCGGGTTGTACTGAAAAACAATGACGTTCGCGATCGGACTCAAAGGATCGATGCCGACGATGGCTCCCTTTGTGACTCGCGGAGATCCAGGAAAACCGGTCATAATGTTTACACGCCTCCTTGTTGAATTACGTGAGTCAGTTCGTGAGCCAGGAGACGTTTACCGTTCGTGGAATCGGGATCGAACTGGCCGTCGTTGAAAACGATGTCGCGTTTGGATGCGAAGGCCCGGGCGTTCAAGGAACGCGCCGTTTCCGAAGCGCGGGCCCCGGTGTGAATCCGCACATTGCTGAAGTCATAACCGAAGCGAGGCTCCATGTATGCACGCACGCCGTCCGAAAGCGGCCGGCCGCCGCCGCGCATACTGCGCAGTCCGCTTTTTACCGTAGCTTCGGCTGAGCTATTCTTGGCGGGAGCCGCGGCGGCCGCGCCCTCACCTTTGGCGTTCAGTGAGTCGACTTCATCCTCGCGTTTGTCCTCGTCGCGAGGATCCCGGGTTTCGCGCATGAGCTTCGTGTCCGCCTCTTCCTCTTCCATGTCGCTCTGGCGCATAAGCTTCATGCCGACTTCCTCGTCTTCTTCGGTCATGCCTTCGCGCATGATCATGCGCTGGGTTGCGTCTTTGTCCTCGGACTCGCAGGCGGCGCACTTGCGCTGGATCATGGGACGAGACTGCGATACCCTGCCCGCGTCCTGCATGGACACGACACGATCCGCCACCTGATCGGCTTCTTGCTCGAAGGCGTCTCCCGGTCGGCTGACTTTCAGTTTCGTCTGCACCCGAAAACCGGAGACAGGTGCGCTGGAAACGTTGAGTGGGTTTTGATAATCCGGAATCGTACTTCTCATTATTTCATCCTCCCATTGCCGAAATTGCCGTAGACCGCCCGCGCCGATTGTCGGCCCAGGCCCGACGCCCCGCCCGGGGCGCTACCCCGCACCGTACCGGCGTCGATGAAGTCGCTGTTGCGTAAGTGAAATGATTGATTCAGACCGCGCGCGGCGACGAGTCGTTCGAGTTCCGCACGAAAGGCCGCCGCAAAGGCGCGACCGTCGCGCCGCGAAAAATTCGGCCCGGCCTCGATCACGAGTTCCTCGATGTTCAATTCAATCGTCTTTGCCACGGTCTTACTTACCCCAATCCCTGAATTCAGTGCCGCTGATGGTTTTTTCGAGTTTCATGTACTCGCCCTTCGCGGCCTGTAAAAGATGATTCATGTTCACCGGCGCATCGTCTTCGGCGGCGAGAAAGGCCGCCGACATGGCGATGTTCTTAATATTCCCTCCCGCAACATTCAGCTGCGCCAGGCGTTTATAGTTCAATTCGCCGAGGGGCATCGCCGCGGGGAACGCCTTGCGCCAGATCTCCTCGCGCTGCCCCGCGTCCGGAAACGGAAACTGCACCACGAAACGGATGCGTCGCAGAAAGGCCGTATCCAGGGAATTCTTCAGGTTCGTCGTTAAAACGGCCAGGCCGCGATAGCTTTCCATGCGTTGCAGTAGATAGCTGACTTCGATGTTCGCATGGCGGTCGTGACTGTCCTTGACCTCACTGCGTTTTCCAAACAGAGCGTCCGCTTCATCAAAGAGTAGGATTGCTCCGCCGCTTTCCGCGGCGTCGAAGACCTTGCGCAGGTTCTTCTCCGTCTCGCCGATGTATTTGCTGACAACCTGACTCAGATCAATGCGAAAGAGATCCAGATCCAGTTCCCGGGCCAGCACTTCACCGGCCATGGTCTTACCGGTCCCGCTCGGCCCGGCGAATAGAGCACTGATGCCGAGGCCGCGATTGCTGCGATTGCCGAAGCCCCATTCCTCGTAGACCCGGGCGCGATGTTTCACCTGCACGGCCACATCCCGCAACATCTGCATTTGCAGCGGCGGGAGCACCAGATCGTCCCAGCCCGAGCGCACGTCGATGGGCTGCGCAAGATCTTCCAGGGCCGGCCGGGCCAGGGCGCGACAGGAACGCCAGAGGGCGCGGCCGATGTCATTGTCTTCGGGAGCGTTGCGCATCTCCCGCACCGTGGCCGCCCCGGCTTCGCGAATGCGTTCCACACCCAGGTTAAACTGAGACGTAATCAAACTGAGCACCTGATCGGCGCCACCGTTCATCGCCTGCCATTCCGGATACGCGCTCAGTTCCCGGCGCCAGATCTCGCGCTGCTCCATCGCGCTCGGCTTGCTAACTTCGATTCGTTGCATATTACCGGCCGGAATCAACGCCGGCACGGATAGAATGCGCGGCACGCTCAAATCTTCGAAGAAGGCCAGAACGCTTGCGGCCGGATTGCGTTCCTCGGGAACTTCCACGAAGAGCACGAAACCTCCGAGCACAACCTCGCGTTCCCACAAACGTGCCAGGGCCTCGCGCTCATCCGCCGCGGCGGGGACGGCCGTGGCCTGCATTTCCATGAGCCGCAGACCGGCGCGCGCCGCCGCGAAAGCCGCAAGGCTACGCTTATCCGCTTCGGCGCTTCCGTAGAGCTGGACGGCAGGCAAACCGGCGAGCCCGCCGACCGGAGCGCCCCACAGCTCGTTCATGAGCCCGGCGCTACGAAGACGTTCCCCGGATAACATCTCCGGTGCGGGGACGGGACGGATCATGCCGGCCAGCAGTTCGTCGCGGCTGGCAAGACCGAGTAAGTAATGCAGGACACGCTCCGGAATGCGCAGGCGGCGATGAATGAGTACGTCACCCGGTTCGCATTCAATCAAACGCCAGCGACGCAGCGGGGCATCGGGCAGGAGCGCGCTCCAGTGAGCTTCGGCAAGGGCGTCGAGGGCGACAGCGAAGGTCAGGCGCGCATGTCCCTGGGGATGGAAAGCGGCACACAGCTCCGCGATCCTGGCATCCAGCTCAATGCCGGCGCACAGCAAAAGCAGATCGCGCTCGAAATTCGAAAGCTGAAATTCCTGGGTTATTTTTTCCAGGGCCGGCAGCATCCCGGAATCACTGTTCGATGCAGGCGTCCTCCCCGGAAGAGGAGCCGCATCGAAGGCCAGGTTCGGCACGTCCTGTTCACGCAGGGCGTCCAGGCGCCGCGAAAGCCTTTCGCGCACTTCCTCCAGGCGACCGCGCAGGTACAGCCGGTTCTCCTGCTCCCAGTTCGTATGTGTAAGACTGTTCTGCATTATCTTCTAACTTAGCTCTGCTAACTTCTATTACGGAGCATCCAGGTCCACGGTCGGCCCGTTGAAGTCTCCACCGCCGTCCTGGCTCAGCAAACTCTGTACGCCGTCGACTTCCACGCGCATGAGGTACTCTCCGCGCAGGACGTTCGTGATGGAGAAGCCCACCGTGCTGCTCGCCGTCGTCACCGGATCGGAGGGAATCACGTACGATTCACCGTCCGTACTGCCGGTGCCCGTTAAGAGCAGGCTCACGGCCTGGCCGGCTTCGACATCCGGGGAAAGCGTGAGCGTCAGTGTGGCCGTAACGAGATCGTCACCGTCGACACTGAGGCCGGAGGTACTCTGTCCGCTAATCGCCGGGCGCAACAAAATCGGACACGGATTCGAAGTCGCCCGGACCCGCGTGACGGCGCCGTCCAGGTACTTGTGCACGATCCGCACGGCCCGCTGGCCGGCGGAGAGCCCCGAGGGCAACGTGAACTCCACACGTCCGGCCGCGGAGGCCGAAGGCGTCGTCTCCACGCTATCCACACGCACGTGAACCGTATCGCCCGCGACGGAGGGTGTTAACTTTGTACCAATGACACTTAAGTCGTCGCCGGCCAGGATGGCCGTATTCTGGCCCCCCGGAGGATGGACCTTCTCCACCAGCGGCCCGGAGAACTGCTCCAGGGCAATGCGACGCTCGTAGACCGGCAGCGGGGGCTTCGGCACCGCCGAATCCGGCTCCAGGAAGACCGCCGAGGCCCGGTAGGCGATGGACAGGGCGTGGGGCACCTGAAAGAACACCGACCAGATCTTCGACATCTCCTCTAAGTTTAGAGTGATCGGAGTTAAGCGGATCGATTCCGGCTGTTGGGCCAGGTCCGAATTCCCCAGGTAATGCGTGGGATCGTTCGTCAGGATCTTTTGAATCACCGCTTCAATGAACTCCGCGCTCAAGAGCGGTTGCGCGTGCAACAACGTGACCACGCCGCCCATCAAACGCTGGTGTTCCAGCAACGAATGATCGCCGTAGAACGAAAGAATGAAGTCCAGGTCCAGGACGGCCTGCGGTTTGTTGCGCAGATCGCCGTTGCCGGCCCGCGTCGGAAGATCGTTGTTGCGGAACGCCGGATTCGGAATACTCTGATACAGATACAGATTCACCCGGGCTGCCGGGGGATCCGTATCCGCGTCTTTGGGACGCAGCGACGAAACCGTGACACCGGGCACCACCGAACTCACACTGTCGGCGATGGCCTCTTTCAGGATTTCCGTAACCGCGGCGATGGAAAGATAATTGCTCACAGGGCCTCTCCGTTAACTCGCTTAAGATATTCTTCGAGTGACATTGGACGATGACTCGACTGTTCCGCGGCCGGCGCCGGAGCGGAATGAGCCGTCTCGGAAACCGAACGCACTTCAATACGGCCGATGTGAATGCGCACCGCCGGCTCGTTCGACGGCGACTGATCCAGCCCGCGCACCGCGGGCGGCGCAGCGTTCGGTCGATGCAGCAGCGGCGGCGCTTCAAAGAACGCGCTCTTACCGGGACGTACGGGCGGCAACAACGGAGCGTCGTTGATCCCGGACGGGGTCCGGCCGGAAACGCCGACAGGCGAATCATCAAAAAATGTCTGCTTATGAAAGTTTTCCACTTCTCCGACTTCGGTGGAACGCGGAGCTTCGTAACGGGGTTCGACTCCCGACATCTCATCGCCCCGGGTGTTAACCGGCGGCATGAGATCACCGGCGAAAGAATCGACGATCGACGCCGATGAATCCCGGGTCTCCAGCGGAACTGCGCCCGCGCGCATCGAAGACTGCGGCCCGAGATCGGAAAAATCACGGCGCTGCGTCGGTCCGGCAGGGGAAGCCGGCAACACTCCGCTCTCGTTCGCGGCCGGAGTACCCGGAGCGGACGGAGTGCCCGGAGCGGTCGGAGCATTCGCAGCCAGGCCGGACAATGCAGCCGGCGCCGCGGACGGTGCCGCGCGACGTTGCACAGGCAGGTCCGCGTTGCCGTCACTCCGCGGCATGAGGTCACCGACTGGTGACTCTTTCCGCTCATTTTCTTCGGAAGCGGTTGCGGGTTCACCGCTCGCCCGTCGCAGAGTACTGGCGTCGGCCTGGATCTTGCGTTGCACGGACGGCGCGGCTTCCTCGGTTTCTTCCGGTTCGGCCTCCGGGGAACGTGCGAGGCGCTGCGCTCCGTTTCCGACAATCGGTGCACCGCCCTCTTCGATGGAAGCATCCCCTCCCTCTTCCCGGGCGTAGCGCGAGACGAAAAGCGGTCGGGCCTTCGGCAGACTGCCGAGATTTCGCTGAACCATTCGTTTAATAAAATTACTCATGATCGTACTTACGCTCATGCGCCCAACATCGCCATGTAGGATCGCCTGCGCCGGACGCTCATGCGCAGGATCTCCGCTTCGCTCCAGCCGTAGTACCGCGCCAGGCTGTGAACTTCGTAGAGAAGCTCTTTGGCCCGGGACGACAGTTCGGCCCAGAGAAAGTCGGCCACGTCCAGAAGTTGCTGAAACTCCCGCTCGCAGACCGGACACTGAAGATTCAAAAGAATCTCCGCCTGGGGATCGGCCTCGGCCATGGCCGCCGCCGCCAATCCCTGTTCGAAATCCGTAAGCTCATCCACACTAACTTCTTGCGAATGTGAATCAGCTTCCGTCTTCGAACGTTTCGCTTTGGTTACGCATCGGCGTAACAGCGTGCGGTACGCTTCGTTCTCGGTTCCCGTGCTCAGGGCCGCCGCCAGATCGAATGAATCCGGCAGGCGAAACTCCACGCTCAGGTTTCCCCATTCACGCCGCAGGACCTCGTCGTTTTCACGCGTCTCTACGTTGGCCCGAACGTCCCCGGTCTCCAGTTGGAGCTCCATCGGCTCCTGGCAGCCGGGGCATTCGGCGTAAACATTTAGTTCGCGTCCGAACAAACGTTCGCGAACATCCAGGAGCAACTCGTCCCGCCGGCCGATACTCAACGCCGCGAATTCGCGGCGCGGAGTATCCGGTGCGTTCAGGCTGAGCAGAGCCAGTGCCCGATCCACGGGATGCCGACTCTGCCCGTCTTCCCAGATCCGCAGTACGGCGGCGGCGGAAAGAGAGCTCATACGATCGCCTGGGCGAAATTACGCCGGTGCCAGGAAGGAAGGCTCAGCGGGTTCTACGACTTCTACGTCGCGCTCCCAGCCTTCGTTCTCGAGCTTGATGCTCTGGATCGCGATGGCGTTGCCGTTCGCGTCCAGTTCCGGCAGAGCCTGGAAATCCGAAACCCAGCAACGGTAGATCTTGTACGAGATCGCGAGCTGACCGGCTTCGTTGTAAACTTCCAGGATGATGTCCTTACGGAAATCCTGAAGGGACGTCTCGGCACCGAGACCGGCGCCGTAGTTCCAGACTTTGTTCGCCCACTGCTCGAAGTCTTTATCGTGAGTGACGCCGCGTTCGAGCATGATCGCTTCGAAATCGGACTTACCCGGAGACTTGCGCGTAGAGCTGGGATCGCCGCCTTCGCGGTGTTTTACGACTTCCGTCGTCCGCTTGAGGGCGCCGACCTTGGAAACACCGGCGACGTAGCGGCCGTCCCATTTGACCCGGAACTTGAAGTTCTTGTAAGGGTCGAATCGGTTTGCATTAACACTGAATTGTGCCATCTAAGTTATCCTCCAATAAACCTTACGAAGCCGGCGATTAAGCCTGCCCCGCGATCTGCTGCAGCTGGATGATCACGAATTCCGCCGGCTTGAGCGGCGCGAAACCTACGATCACGTTGACGATACCCTTATCGATATCGCTCTGCGGATTCACCTCGGCGTCGCACTTCACGAAGTACGCTTCCCGCGGGGAAGTTCCCTGGAACGCTCCCTGACGGAAGAGATCCTGCATGAACGAACCGACATTCAGGCGCAGTTCGGCCCACAGCGGTGCGTCGTTCGGTTCGAAGACGGCCCACTGCGTTCCGCGGAAAAGGCTCTCCTCGATGTAGAGGGCCAGACGGCGAACGGGCAGATACTTCCACTCGCTCGCGGCCGCATCGGTACCGGCCAGAGTCCGCGCGCCCCATACGATACGACCGGCCGGCGGCTTGGAACGCAGGCAGTTAACCGCCAGCGGATTCAAGTTACCGTTCTCGGCATCCGTCAGAGGAACGCTGAGCGCGGGCACGCCGTTGAGTCCGGCTTCAATACCGGCGGGCGCTTTCCATACGCCCCGGTTCGCATCGGTGGTGGCGATGACGCCGGCGACGGCACCGGAAGGCGCGTAAGTCTTGATCTGGTTGCTGTCGAGGGGATCGGGTTGACGCAGCCGCGGGAAATACAACGCCGCGTTCTTCTTCTGAGTCGCGCCGATCGTGATGTCCGTGCCGACGTTGGAAACGGCGGTTGCGCTGTCGGTCCAGGTGGACGGCGGATCAACGAGCAGCATCGCACGACGTTCCTCGCAGTAGGTGGCTGCCGTAGCATATACGGAAGCATCTACTTCGTTGAAGGTGTACGAGCCGTCACCGTTGTCGGTGGAATCCGGCAGGATGCAGAGTAAGTTAAAGAGATCCGCATCTTCCAATGCATAGATCCCGGTTTTGCTCGCCTGCGAACCGTTGTATTCGGTTGCTCCGGCTTCGGAACCGGAAAGCTGTCCGGACTCCGCCACACTGACGATGATTGCGGTAGAACCGCCGTTTACGTAGTAGTCACGAACCGCGTAGCTCAGAGGGCTCGAGGCATCGAGACCGCCGAAGATTCGTTCATACTCGCCGAAGCTGTTCACCTGTACGGGCGTATTGGTCAGCTCTGCATCGCTGACCGGCGTCGTGCCGACGAACGCGGTAATCGACGTGGCCACACCGACTAAGGTGCGCACGCCGCTGGGAATTTCCTGAATATAAACTCCAGGATAGGAAGTTGTAACCATAAGGCTCTCTCTCCAAAAGTGGTCTTGCTGAACTTGCGAGGACGACTCTACACTTTCGGATTTTCGTTCGCAGCCACATTTTGGAACGGGGCTGCGCGAGACGGCGTTTATTTGCGTTATTATAAGATTGTGAAGCGGCTTAACTTGCGATACACATACTCTTAAGGATTTTGATACTCCGCGACATGCAGCGGGAACAGTGTTTCGTAAATCGAAGACGGGCTGCAAATATTGAAACAGGGAATTCCTCAATCATGAGGAGGCTCTGCGACGGGGATCGCAGGAGATTCACCCTCGGGGGCATGGCCTCGCCCTGGCTCTGAGGTTCAATACGAAAAGCGAAGCTCCACTACCGACGTTCCAGGCCGAAGGCAATCCTCTATTGAAAACGACATTCCTCATCTCCCACCGGTTGCGACCATAACCACACGCTCCACGTCCGAATCGTATCATGCGGATATGGGGCCCGGCGAAGAGCGATTGAGCCAGCCGGGAACGTCACGGCCATAGCTCCCGGGTCAAAAACTCGCTTCCGGCAGGATCTTTTTCTTTACACATAACACAAGTGTTATATAATGAAATTATTATATGTCCACGACTCAGCTCGATCGCACCTTTGCCGCCCTGGCGGACCCTACCCGGCGGGCCATTCTCGCGCGTCTGGCCCGGGGAGAGGCCACGGTCATGGAACTGGTGGAACCCTTCGCCATCAGCCAGCCGGCCGTTTCGCGGCATCTCAAGGTTCTGGAAGAGGCCGGCCTCATCTCTCGCGGTATCGAAGGCCAGACCCGGCCGTGCCGCATCGAAACGGAACCGCTGGAAGAGATTACGGACTGGCTGGAAAATTACCGGCGCATCCTGGAACACAACTACCGGCGCCTGGACGTGCTCTTAAAAAAGATGCAGGTCGCCACCGCGCCGAAGCCGGGCCCCCGCACGAAAAAGAAACGAACCAAAAAGAAGTGAGGTTTCCGAAATGGAACAGGTCAAACGACTCCACATTCAAAAGTCCGGCGAGCGCGAGTTAGTGATCACACGCACCTTCGCGGCTCCGCGGCAACTCGGCGCGGGCACCTCGCGCTCCACGATTGTATGCCGCGCGGCCGGACGACACGGAATAAACCCATGGCCCTGGATTCCGTAAGTCTCATCCTGAGCGTCGAAGCGCGTTTTTCGATTCACATATCCGGCGAGGAGGCGGCGCGGATTCACACTGTCGGCGATTTGCACGCGACAGTCTGCGAGAAACTCGGCGCAGCGGAACCGCACCAGGGGGCGGCAATCTACAACGAACTGGCGCAGTTGATCGCCGAAGAGTTGGGCATTCCGGAGGAAAAAATCACACCGACCGCGCGATTCGTCGAAGACCTGCGGATTGACTGAACTTGCGCAGTAGGATGATTGGCCGGCCGCGCATCATCAAAAAATGTCGCGCGCGATTTCAATCCAGACCTGCACCGTGAAGAAGAGCACGATCAGCAGCGCATACAGCGCGAAGATGACGAGGCCCAGGAGAACGGTCAGGCCGAGCATGAACGAATACACTCGCAAGAGAAAGAGCCAATTGTTTCCGCGGCGAACGGGATGCACCGATTCCAGCGCGGCCATAACGTCTCCGTGGCGGAGCAAATACTTCGGAACGGAGATGAGCCGGTCGCCGCCGCGGATGCGCAGGATGTGACCCGTGAGCAAAATATCCTGCACATCGTCCCGGTTGATGTTTACGTCGGCCATGCCGTCACAGCGTTGCCGCATTTCCGTATCGTCGATGGTCAGAGTGTAGCTGAAGTACTTGCGGTGTTCGGTTCGCAGCGAGTGCAGCGACGTCCACACCATGATCAAAAGGACTATGGCCGTCGTAACGCCGGCGGCCATACGGTGCATGTCGAGACCGAAAGGGATTGCGAGGACTGCGGCGCCGACGGCGATCAAGACGGCGATGACAAAGGCCGCCAGGACCAACACCAGCATGCGATTGCGCATGACCGGCCACCACGCGGGATCGCTACGAAATTCCTGTGTCATCGATCCGCCTGTTCAACCTTCTTACGGTTCCACCATCGATCCCGGAAACGTCACCGTAAACACGGATCCCTCTCCCGGTTCGCTCTGCACGTCGATGCGCGCGCCGTGGGCGTCGACGATCTTCTTTACGATGGACAGCCCGAGGCCGGCACCCTTTTCCCCGGCGGTGGGTTTCGCGCCGGTCTGGTGAAACGGTTCAAACAAAGCCGCCTGATCCTTCACCGCGATGCCCGGGCCCGTGTCACGGACGCGGATGCTCAAACCCCCGTCACCGTTTTGCGCCGCCACGGTCACCGCGTCCCCCTCGCGGGAAAACTTAAGCGCGTTTACGATTAAGTTGTTCAGGACCTGCTCGATCTTCACGGCGTCGGCCCGAAGCGCGGGCAGGTTCTCGGGCACCTCGGACTTCAGCACAATGCCCTTGCGGTCCGCGGCAATGCGATGCACGGTCAGGGAGTTATGGATCACGTCGCTTAAGTTTACTGAAGATAACCTTAGCTGCAAACGTCCGGATTCGATGGCGGAAATGTCCAGCAGATCGTCGACCAGGCGCAGCATAAATCGCGAGGACTCGCGAATTTTGTGGAGGATGGGCACGCGGTCCTCCGGGTCCAACTCCGGCAAACCGGACTTGCCGCTTTCCAGCAGCAGCGTGGTGAAACCTTCGATGACGCCCAGGGGATTGCGCAGGTCGTGGGCGGCCATGCCCAGAAAGCGGTTCTTCTCTTCGTTGAGTTCGGCCAGTCGATCGTTTTGTTTTTCGAGCTGAGAACGCACCAGGCGCAGGGCCTCGTTCACCATTTCCAGCTCCCGGTTTTTCTGGAGCGCGTTTTCGTACGTGGCGAACAGCAGGTCCAGCATCTGTCGCGGCTCGGAGCCGATGTGATACGTACGCCCCGCGAAGTAGACCTGGATGCCGAAGTCCGACTCCATGCCGCGCAGGTCCTGGTTGCGCATCATGCTGTCGATCTGAGAAACGAGAAACTCTTCTTCGTACGGTTTCGTAACGAAACCGTTCGCGCCCACGCGCAGCGCCTCGATAATGTCCTGGGGATCGGAGAGTACCGTCAACAGGAGGACGGGAACGTCTTTGAGATCGTCGTCGTTTTTAATGCGCGCGCAAAGTTCGAAGCCGTTCATGCCCGGCATGATGATGTCCGAGATCACCAGCTCCGGCTTATGCTCACGCATGAGCTTGAGGGCCTCTTCGCCTTCGAAGGCGCAACGCACGGAATGTCCCTGTTCGTTCAGGATCCGCCGCAGCATAATTTCCTGAACCTTACTGTCCTCGACGATCAGAACGTTCATACTCGCGCACCGCGCAGGCGACTTTATATGACGCAAAGGGAGTCGCGTCCAGCGGAAAGACGAACCCCGGGCAATAGAAAAGTTTATTCTAAGGACCGGCGTGCGGCTCCCGGAGCTCGCGAAACTGAGCGGGCCAGTCGTGAAAATTGAAGACCTGGCCTTCGACGCGCACCCGCCGCGGACGCTCCGAATCCAGGTCGGCGTAGACCCAACCGGGCCGATCCAGCTCACCGGCAACGAGCACGCCGTCGTCCGGAAAGCCGTGGTCCACGGGAGTAAACACGCCGGCCGCGCCCACATTCACGTCCACGGCCTCGGACCAGGCCGCCGTGCCCACGGTCGAAGACTGCACAACGTAGCATTGATTTTCCAGGGCCCGGGCCTGACAGCCGATGCGCACGCGATGATAACCGGCCAATCGGTCCGTACAGCTCGGGACCAGGATCAGATCGGCGCCGGCCTCGACCTGGCGGCGCGCGAAGGCGGGAAACTCGCAGTCATAACAAATGTTCACGGCAATGCGACCGAGGGCCGTATCGAAGACGCGCAGTTCCCGGCCCGCGCTGATGTTCCAGCGCTCGTTCTCGAACCGCGTCATCTGGAGCTTTTCCTGAAAGTCCGCGCGACCGTCCGGATCGAAGAAGTACGATCGATTGCGAAACGATCCGTCGTCCAATCGCACCGGAAACGAACCCGCCAGAATGTGGAGGCCGTGCATCGTCGCCGCGTGGCGAAAGCATTCCAGGAACTCCGGGAGCAGTGCCTGCATCGCTTCGATCTGCAACAAGAGCGACGCCCGGGTCCGCGCGTCGAAGAGCGACACCAGTTCCATGCTGAAGTACTCGGGAAACACCAGCAACTGCGCTTCACCACGCACGGCCTCGTCGATCCAGGCACGGATCTTCGCGCGATACTCGTCCAGATTTCGAAACGTGCCGATGTCGTACTGCGCCGCGGCGACGCGCACAATACTCATGAATCGGAACCGAGCCTGCGCGTCCAGAATACCATCGGCTTCGCGGATTCGGCCGGCTCATCGACTTCCTTCCAGGCGAAGCGCGTTTGCAGTTCCGGCCGTTCTTCGTAACCGAAGTGCCGCCAGACCCCGTCCAGGGGTTCGTACTCCGGCGGGCGCCGGGGATGATCGGCCGGCCGCTGCACGCAACAGAATGCGCACAGCTCAAAACCGCCCAGTTGCCGCGCGTGATTTTCCCGCCCCGCAAAGAATTGCCGGTAGACCCCGCCGCCGCGATAGTCTTTCAACAGGACGGACTCGCCGCAGTAAAAGACGCGCGTGAGATCGTAGCCGTGTTCGCGAAACGGCGCCTGGAATTCCGCCGTCTCTTCGATCAGCGGCAACCCCGTGGAAGCGCCCACCACCGTATCGCCGTCCAATGCCAGAACGGCAACGCTGTTCTCGCTGCGCAGGTAAGTTTCGAGGTACTCTTCTTCGTACTCCGCGGAGCCGTCGTAGAGGTACGGGTATTCCCGGAAGACCGTTATACGCAAACGGGCCAGATCCTTCACGTAGGGTGAAAGATCCGGCCCGGCAACAGACTTGACGTTAAGTGTCAATTTCGCAAAGTTAAGCGACGACCGCCGCGCCGGTTTCGGCGCGTTCCATTTTGACCAGGTTCGCCGCGGCGACGCTCAGGCTGTCGATGTTGTAATCGATGGCCAGGGCCGCGCGGTGCTTCCGCTCTTCGCCTTCGAGTTTCGTCAACGAACGCTCGAAGAGCATGCCCACGATGAAACGCGTGGTGATCTCCACCATCTCGAAGGCCAGGCGGTCTTTCGTCTGGCGATCGGCGTAACCGGTGAAGAGTTCCAGCGCCCGCTCCACGTTGTCGAACATGCGCTTGAGATCCGCGGAGGGTTCGAAGCCCGCCATCTGTTCGTTGATGTAAGCGCGCAGATAACCGGTGGGCGACATGCCCGCCACGATACCGCCGATGACACCGACCACCTGGAGCTGCGTGGTGCCCTCGTAGATGGTGGTGATGCGTGCGTCACGATAGATGCGCGCGACGTCGTATTCCTCGGTGTAGCCCGCGCCGCCGTGAATCTGAATCGCGTGCGAAGAAACTTCGATGCACGCTTCGGTGGTGTAGTACTTCGTCATGGGCGTGAAGACGTCGGCGATCTTTTCCCAGCGCGCCAGGTTCTCGTTCTTCTTCACGTCCCGCTCGGATTGGCCCTCGTGGTTCATGAGATAGGACTTGCGCCATTGATAGTTGTCCACCGCGCGACAGGCTTCCAGCAAGAGCATGCGCGATCCCACCGTCTCCCGCTCCATGCGATCCAGCATCTTGCGCACGGCCGGAATGTTTTCGATGGTCTTGCCGAACTGCTCGCGCTCCGAGGCATACTTGCGTCCTTCGGCGAGCGCCGCCGCGCTGACGCCGACGCCCTGAGCCGCGATGCTGAGCCGCGCGGCGTTCATCATGCCCATGGAGTACTTCACCAGGCCGTAGCCGGTCTTGCCGATGAGCTTGCCCGGGCTGTTGTCGTAAACAACCTCGCACGTCGGCGAGATATGCAGACCCATCTTCTTTTCGATGCCGGCAATCTCCACGTCTTTGCCTTCGACCAGGAAGAACGACAGACCGCGCGCGCCGCTGGTGGACGAGCCGGTGCGGGCCAGCGTAAGAATGACGGACGGCATGCCGTCGTAGCCGCAGCCGTGCGTAATGAAACGCTTCGCGCCGGTAATGCGCCAGGTACCGTCGGCATCCTGCACGGCCTTCGTTTGAATGTCCGGAAGATTGGAACCGTAGTTCGGTTCGGTGAGCGCCATGGCGCAGGACAGTTCGCCGGCGGCCAGGCGCGGCAGGTACTCCTTGCAGAGTTCTTCGGAGCCGTAGTGTTCGACAATGTCGGCGATGTTGCAGGAACCGACGGCCAGGGCGAAGGCCGAGTCGGCGCGCGCGGCAATCTCGGTGATCATGGCCTGCACCGTCATGGGCAGACCGAGGCCGCCGAAGTGCCGGCCGAGACCGGTGGGCATGAGCCCCGCCTCTTTCACGGTGTTCATGCAATGCATAAGATCTTTCGGGAATGTGACTTTGCCGTCGCTGTATTTGAGGCCCTCTTTGTCCATGCCGGCGGCGCGGGGCGCGACCTCTTTGCCCATGAGTTCGCCGAAACTTTCCAGGACCGATTTGTAGAACTCAATGCCTTCTTCGACGTTGTTCGGTGCGAAGGCGAGCTTCTCGTCGCCGCTTTCTTTGTAAGCTTTCGCGTCGACATAGTCGTTCTCGTAGGCCGGCACGATCTGATCCCACTCGATGAGGTTCTGCATGCACAGTTGGATGTCTTCGTTATCGCTGAAGTAGTTGTTCTGAATCATAGTTGAGCTCCACTCTCCCTTCTCCGGCGGAAGCGCGTCTTCGCTTCGCGTTACGGTACTATTACGGACATCCAGCCACGCATGTCGAAGTTTGATTTTCAAGCACTTTTTTTCTTACCGATCGGTCAGGGAATGCTAAAACTACAATGTGTCGCAAAAAAGATGAACGCGTTCATTTTTTTTGCGACCGGAACGCGGCACGACAAAGCTGCGGCGCTCGACGCCTGGATTTACCGGAACCTGAAGCAATCGAACTAAAACACGAACTTCGCTACAACAGCTTTCCCGGTGCTGAGTACCGAAAGTACGTAAGCCACCGGTTGACTCGAAGAGTTTTGCCCGGCGGCCACGACCACGCCCGCGGAGTCCGCGGCGATGGCCCGCCCCTGGAGGTCGGCCAAACCCTGGTCCGCGAAGGCGAGCGTCGACGGGTCCGTAGACACGGCGACCCCGCCGCCGAATACGGCGTAGAACGTTTGGTTCGCGAAGGTCATGCCATTGATACCGGAGGCCGGTCCGGTGGCCGGCGCACTCCAGGTCAGGCCGTCCGTCGAAGTTCGGACGAGCGGCGTACTGCCCCCGCCGCTGGACGCCACGAACAGGCCGTTGCCGTAGGCCATCGCTTCCAGGGCCAGGAAGCTCACCGGCGCCGGGCATTCGCGCTGCGTCCAGGTCCGGCGATCCGTACTTGTATAAATGCCGCAATCGAGATTGCTATTCGCCGCTCCGACGCTGACGTAGTGTGTGCAGTCCGTGGACGGGCCGGTGCAGGCAACGGCCGATACGGCGATCATGAACAAAACGAGGGCACGCACCATCTATTTAGACAGATCAAACTAAATCGCGCTCTTTCTCGCCACACTTTTTAGCACAAATACCGGCTACCCGTGTCGCCGATTTCTCTTGCGCGATTTTCCGAAACATTCCGAAATCAGCCTGAGAACCATGAGCACAGCCACTTCCGATTCCCCCGAGTCCGCACCGAATTCTACTAATGCAAAGCGCCGACCTTCGCGCTGGATCACGGCCGCCGCGGCAGCTTCCGCCGGCCTGCTGAGCGTCGTCGGGATACTTGTCGCCCTGTGGCCCGGCGAACACCTGGCCATCGATCTACCGCTGGAGACATTCTCCGAACCGCCCATCTACTCCACCAACGACAACGAGCTCCAGGTCGTACAGGGCTCACCCATCGGCGAACTGAGCGTAAACGATCTTACGAAAGAAATCGTCGTCGTGTTCAACAAGCCCATGGTCCCCCTGGCGAAACTCGAAGAAAGTACGCGCGGCGTCTTCAGCATTACGCCGAAAGTGGCGGGCAAGTTTCGTTGGTACGGCTCCCGGGTGAATGCCTTCGTTCCGAAGGAGCCGCTGCGTCCGGGCACGAAGTACCAGGTCACCGTGGCCGCGGGCA
Source organism: Leptonemataceae bacterium (assembly GCA_965227295.1). Classification (GTDB taxonomy): domain Bacteria; phylum Spirochaetota; class Leptospiria; order Leptospirales; family Leptonemataceae; genus JANSYA01. Next base: position 5,734,803 of record OZ245742.1, read on the forward strand.
TCAAAGCGTTGAACGGCGCGAAGCTTGACGAAGTCCACGCCTTCGCCTTCGAGACGCCGCCGCTCAAGCTTGTCTCCCATCGTCCGTATCGCAACAACACCATCGAGTACGACTCCAACTTCCAGCTCTACTTCAACTATCCCGTTTCCCTCGCCGATGTACAACGGCGCATCAGTCTCCAGGTGAACGGCAGTCGCGTGCGTTTTCAGGCGAGCTACGTTGAGAACAAGAGCGAAGATGAGGAACGCCTGGACGTACAGCAACGCGAGGCCCGGCGCGGGGTGATCCTCAAGCCCGTGGCGAAGCTGCCCCGGGGCGCGAAAGTTCGCTTGAGCCTGGCGAAAGGGCTGCCGCCCCTCGGCGGCAACAAGGGCCTGGAAAAACAGGTCGTGCTGAACTACGAGACCTACGGCCCGCTGCGCGCGAAGCTCGTAAGCGATGCGAAGTTCTTTCAAGAACTCTGGGGCCTGCGCCTGCAATTCAACAACCCCGTGAACCTGAAGGACGTGGCGAAACACGTGCGCTTCGATCCGCCGGCGGAGTTCATTGAACGCGAGGGCGGCGCCACCACGCGCACGTCCTTCGCCTACTGGACCGTAAAACCTTCGCAGGAATACACCGTCACCATTTCGCCGCAACTCAAAGATCGCTACGGCAACCGCATTACCGGCGAGCGCAGTTTTACGGCGACGACGCCGCGACTGCGCCGCGAATTTTCCGCGTACGGCGGCGTGCAGGCCATCGAAGCCGAAGCCGGCCTGCGTTTGCCCGTGGACGTGGCGGCCATCCCCGAACTCAAAGTAAAACTCGGTAACTTCGACGTAGATGATCTTAAGAAATACGTGGCCGGCGGCTACAAGGTGCGGGACATCCCGCATCGTGACGGCAAAGACGTTTCGTTCACCACGGGCTTCGATGCACTCGATCGCGGTCGGGTCGGCTTTGCCCTCGAACCGCACCTGGAAAACAAACGCGGCTGGACCGCGGTCTCCGTAACCGGCGACATCGAAGAATGGGACGGGGACATCGCCACGCGTACGAACCGGCGCTTCGTACAGGCCACAGACCTCGGCCTCACGATCAAACAGGGTTCCGGCGGAGCTTACGCTTACGTACATTCGCTGAGCACCGCGCGGGCCGTGGCCGGGGTCAAGGTGGACGCCTACGACGGCCAGAGCAGCCTCGGATCGTGCAAAACGAACGCGGACGGGTTTTGTGAAATCCAGTACCGCGACATCATTCCACCGGACAAGGCCCTCTACGTCGCCGCCAGAACGGACGGCACCGCTGACCGCGCCTTCGTTACGAAGCGCAATCATCAGGTGAGCATGTACGGGGTCGCGCGCAACTTCGACGCCGAAGCCGCCGCCCCGCGCCTGAACGGACAAATCGTCTTCGATCGCAAGTTGTATCGTCCGGGGGACAAGGTGGGCATCAAGGCCGTTCTGGGCATTCGTCGCGACGGCAAGATTCTGACACAGGGCTCCGGCGATCTGGGCAGCATCAGCCTGAAGATTACCGACGCCGCCGGGCAAACCCTCAAAGAACAGAACTTAAGCGCTTCGAACGAAGGCGGCGTCTGGGCCGAGTTCACCGTGCCGAAGGACGCGAAACTCGGCCACTACAGCGTCACGTTCTCATCGTCGAAGATCGCCCACAACTGGCGTAATCGCATCCAGGACACGTTTCAGGTCGAAGAGTTCCGCCCGGTGGAGTTTACCGTGGAAAGCGAGGGCCTGCGCGACGGTCGTTCCGGCGAGATCCTGGACGTAAAGATCGCCGGCACGTACCTGTTCGGCGCGCCCATGAAAGAAGCGCGCCTCGAGTACACTGTCAACCGCCGACCGAAAAACGTCTACTTTCCGAACTATCCGCGCTACTTCTTCGGCGACGACGACTACGGCGATGCCTGGGAACCGCCGACCTTCTCGTACATGACCGGCGGCACGGGCAATCTGAACGCCGCCGGGCGTTACGCCTTTCAACTGAAACTCGCCGAACTGGAAGGCAAGGGCTTTGATCATAAGGGCAGCGTGGCCGCACCGCTGCGCGTCTACGATCTGGAACTGGAGGCCCGGGTCCGGGATGTCAACGATCGTACCGTGGCGAACAAGAGTACCGCCGTCGTTTATCCCGGCGACGTGTTGCCCGGCATTCAGACGAAGGATCGGTACCGCCACTTTGAACGACCGTTCGAATTCGAGTTGATGGCCGCGAAAACCGACGGCAGTGCGGCCCCGCGTACGCCGGCCACGGTCATCGTCAGCCGCAAAGAATGGAAGACGATTCAGACGAAAGGCCCCGGCGGCAGTCTTCAGCGTAAGAACAGTTTGGTTCGCACCGACGTTTCGAAAAAGAACGTTACGTTAAGTTCCGATCCGCAGAAGTTTACATTCACGCCGGAAAAACCCGGCAACTACACCGTCACCGTCATCGCCGGTCGCGCCTATGCCCGGGTCAACGTCTACGCCTACGGCGGCGGCTACATCGGCTGGAACTTCCGGAACGACGACACCGTCGAACTCGTGGCCGACCGTCCCGAGTACAAACCGGGCGACACCGCGAAGATTCTGATCCAGTCCCCGTTCAAACGCTGCCGCGCCGTGGTGAGCCTGGAGCGTGAGGGCGTCATCTGGCAGAAGAGCTACGATCTCGAAGGCAACGGAGAACCCATCGAGATTCCCCTCACCGCCGAACACGTGCCGAACGTCTACGTGAGCGTCATCCTCATCCGTCCCCGGGTGCCGGCCGAGGCCGCGGCGGACGCCGATCCCACGGACGAGTACGCCGAGGATGTGGGCCGGCCGCGCTTTAAGATGGGATCAGTCCAACTTACGGTGGACGCGTCGAGCAAACGTCTGCCGCTTACGATTTCAACGAACCGCAAACAGTACGGCCCGGGCGACGAAGTGGAGCTAACGTTACAAACGGCACCTAACGCCGAGATCGCGCTGAGCGTCGCCGACCGCGCCGTGCTGGATCTTGTAAACTATCGCTACGCCGATCCCGTGGCGCGCTTTTATACGAACTGGCCCCTGGGCGTCGGCGTAATTGAAAATCGCCGTACGTTAATCAAACAGGTCTCGTACGCCCTGAAGGGCCGCGAGCCCGGCGGCAAAGGAGCCGACGACGCCCGGGTGAGCGGCGACGGCGGTTTCTCCTACGATTCCGAGGACGGGGCACGCCGGGACTTTCGCCACACGGCGCACTGGCAACCGAACCTGGTCGCCGATGGTTCCGGCAAGGCCGTGGTGAAGTTCAGGCTGCCCGAAAATCTTACCACGTTCCGTGTGCAGGCCCTGGCCGCAAAGAGCGCGAACTTCGCCGTGTCCGAAAAAGAGTTTCGCGTCCGCCAGCCCGTCGTCATCCGGCCGTTCCTGCCGCGTTTCCTGCGTCCCGGCGACGCGCTGGAGATGGGTGCGGTGGTCATCAATCAAACCGGAACCGCCGGAAAATTTCGGGTGGCCATGCAATCCAAACTGCTGCGCTTCGACAAACAACCGCGCTCCGGCGACGAGATCGCGCCCGCCGGTGACGCCGCCGCGCGCATCGTCACGCTGAAACCCGGCGAGTCCGTGGAAGTCAGCTTCCCGGTGGAGATCGATCCGCAGAAGTACATGGTGGAACGCGCGAACGCCACGCAAAGGTTTCGTGAGCGTGTGTTAAAGGATCCCGACGACGCCGAACAGAAGGCCTTTCAAATCGAAGCGGCACAGGTCAAGGGGCTGATTTCTCTGCGCCCGGTAAACGCGGCGCAGTTCCAGGGTTTCAGTGAGGATGAGTTAAGCGATAAGACCGCTTTCGCCTTCCCGGTACGCGAGCATCCGCCCGTCGAGGCGTTCGCCATCGCCGGTTACGCCGGCGGCCCGGGCGACGACGGCACCGTCACCGAAGAAGAGGGCGTGGTCCTGCCGAAGGCGGACGAGATCATGGGCGGCCTCGGCCACCTCCAGGTGGACGTGAGTTCCACGGCCCTCACCGGTGTTTCCAATGCCTTCGAGTTTTATAAAAGCAACCCGTACTTCTGTCTCGAACAACGCGCGTCGGCTTTTCTCGTACGCATGGCCGCGGGCAACCTGACGGCGAAGTACGGCGAGGCCCCGGCGAAGGACGGCTATGACTTTCGCACGGTGGATCGTTTGTTCTTAAAAGAAGCGCGCTTCTTCCAGAATCGCGACGGCGGCTTTCGCCCCTGGAACGACTTCAAAGAACCCAGCCGTCCGTATCTTACGGCATACATCGCCTTCGTGATGCAGGCGGCCCGGGAATCGAATCGTTACCACGGCACGAACTACGAGATCGACGAGGACTCCTACAATCGTGCGCTCGGTTACCTGCGGGCGTACGTGCGCAAACCTCCGAAGGACGGCCGCATGTATGTCCTGGAAAGCTTCGCGATGGTTCAGTACGTGCTCGCCCGTGCCGGCCAGGCCGAGGCCGGCCTCGAAAAGTTTCTCATGGAAAACGAGAAGTCCCTGTCGCTACGCGGCCGCGGACACCTCATGCTCGCCGTGGCCCTGCGTCGCGGCGTTTCGAACTACAGCGAGGACCCGGATCTGAAGCGCAACATGGAGTTCCTGCGCAGCCGCATGGAAGTAAACACCCGCAAGGTCTCGTTCAAAGAAGCGTCGCGTGGTTCGTACCTGCGCGCCTACTATGCCCGGGGCGCGACCCTGGCCGTGCTCCTGGAAAGCATGGTGAGTCTCGATCCCAATCACCCGCTGATCCCGCAGATGGTGCGCTACGCCGTCGCCACTGAAGACAAACTGTGGAGTGACAGCCACAGCTCCGGCCGCCTGGCCTACGGCCTGGATCGTTACGCCCGGGTCTTCGAAAAGGACGATCCGAATTTCACGGCCAGAGTTACGATTGCTAACAGTCAGTTGTTCGAACATAAGTTCACGTCGCTGAAGGACCGGAACAACCAGGCCGCGAAGCGCCTGCCCATGACGGACCTTTACAAACTCGAGAAGCCCGGGGTCAGCCATCCGTTGCGTTTTACCCGCCAGGGCCGCGGTCGCATGTACTACAGCGCCACCATGACCTACGCCCCCACCCTGCGCACGGCAAAACCCAGGGACGAGGGCATCGAAGTTCGCCGGGACATCATCTCGCTCGAACGCCCGGATCAGCCGCTGAAAGACGGCACCCCCCTGAAGCGCGGCGAGGTCTATCTGTATCGCCTCACCGTCGTGAGTCCGAAGCCGGTCTTCGATTTTCTCCTGCAAGATCCGCTGCCCTCCAACGTCGAGGCGGTGCAGACGGCCTTCGCCACCGAGAGCGCGAGCTACGGTCGCTTCCTGCGCAAACAGGAACGCGAATCCGGCGGCGGCTACTACTGGTGGATGCGGTCCGCGCCGCGCCAGGAACTCCGCGACGACAAAGTTGTCTTCGTACAAAGTTACCTCGGAGCCGGCATCCACGAGTTTTTCTATCTGGGCCGGGCCACCCTGCACGGCCGCGCCGGGGCCCCGGCCGGACGGGCCTTCGCCATGTATGAACCGGAGATCTTCGGCCGCACCGGCTCCGGCGCCCAGGATGTTCGCTAAGCTTTCACTGAAAAGCACTTACGAACGACTGCGCCGGAACGCCCCGCTGATCGCGGCCCTGGCCGTGGTGGGCATCCCGGCTGTGCTCTTCCTGCTGCCGCCGCGCCAGGATCGTTTGCACGGCGGCGGTTCGTTGATCCTGCTGGACGCCGGGGGCACGGAGCTCCGGCAGTTTCGCAGCAGTGACGACGGTTCCTACAACGTGGCGCTGCCGTTCGAAGAGTACCCGGATCATGTGATTCGCGCGGTCCTCACGGCCGAGGACGGGCGTTTTTATTTTCACCCGGGCGTCGATCCCGCGGCGATTCTCCGGGCGGCGTACCAGAACGCACGCGCCGGGCGCATCGTCTCCGGCGGCTCGACGATCACGCAGCAACTGGTCCGCCTGGTCTACCGCGAAGAACTGCCGGTTCGCCCGGCGCTGCGCAAAATCGTCGAGGCGGTGCTCGCCCTGCGCCTTGAGGTTCATGCGTCGAAACAAGAAATACTTACGGCCTACTTGAATCGAGTGCCCATGCCGGAAAACCGCACGGGACTCGCGGCGGCGGCGCAGCGGCTCTTCGGCCGCGACGTACGTTTTCTTTCCGAAGATGAAGCCCTCGCCCTGGCCGTATTGATTCGCCGCAACCGCGTCACTCCGGAAGCCTTCACGGAACGATACCGTCGCCTGCATGCGGCCGTGCACGGCAGGGCCGCCGATCCTCCGAACGAGCTTCTGGCCGCGGTCTTCGAGAGCCGGGACGACGACTCATTAACATCATCTCGCAACACATTAACAAGGGCCCCGCATTTCACGCAGTGGCTGCGCGAACTCTATCCGAACGCGAGCGGCACCATCCGCACGGAAATCTCGGCGGACTTCAACAACGCCGTCGCCGAAATTCTGGATCGAGAACTGCAAACCCTTTCCGAAAACAAAGGCGACAACGCCGCGGCCGTCGTGCTGAGCATCGACGACTCCGGCTTCACGCTGCGCGGCCTCGTGGGCTCCCGGGATTTTCACGAGGATCGCGACGGCCAGGTCAACGGCGCCCTGGCGATTCGCAGCGCCGGCAGTACGCTGAAGCCGTTTCTCTACGGCCTGGCCTTCGAAGAACAGGGACTCCGCCCGTATACGATTCTGGAGGATAGCGAGGGCGGTCTACCGTTGTCCGACGGCACCGTCTATCGCCCGCGCAACTACGACCTGAACTACTGGGGCCGCCTCACCGCCCGCGAGGCCCTGGCCACATCGCGAAATATTCCGGCGGTTCGCCTCGTGGAATCCGTCGGTGAAGATCGGCTCATTCGGCTCTTCGAAAACGCGCGCCTGCTACCGTTGCACGACGGCGAACGCCACGGACCCGGCATTGCCCTGGGTACCGCCGGGGTTCGACTCATCGATCTCACCCGGGCCTACGCCGCCCTGGGCAACGGCGGGCGCCTGCGCCCCGTTCGCCTCGGGCGACTAACTTCTACTGGAAGATCCTTAGAATACGGCGATGAGCGCGTGCTATTCCAGGAGCAGACCGCGCATCTGTTGAGTCACGTCCTGGCTGATCGTCCCATGCGGCGCAAGGCCTTCGGCGAGCGCAGCTTCCTGGACTTTCCGTTCGACGTGGCGGCGAAGACCGGCACATCCAAGGATTACCGCGACGCCTGGACCGTGGGTTATACGCAGCATCACGCCGTAGGCGTTTGGGTCGGCAACTTTTCCGGCGAAGAGATGGTGAACGTCTCCGGCGCCTTCGGTGCCGGCCGCATCTTTCAGCAGATCATGCGCCTGGTCGAAGACGATCGGCGCAGCCAGGGCGCGGGGCCGCATCGCTTTTCGTATCCGTCCGGCTGGCGGGAGTTGCCGCTGTGTCGTCACACCGGCCTCGTCGCCCGGCCGACCTGCCCGGCCCAAACGGAACTGATCCCCGCCGGCGAAGGCGCGCCGGCACAGTGTGACGGCCGGCACGATCATGCAGACACCTTCGCCGGGGGCGCGCGTTTGATCGAGTCGCCGCTGCCCGGCGAGGTCTACGTGCTGGACCCGCATTTGCCGGACGATGTGCAGCAAATTCCCCTGCGCTTCGCCGACGACGCGCCGGCAGATTGCAGCTATGCCGTCGACGGCGAGCAACGCGGTCCGCTAACTTACGGTACGATCGCATTAACGCCGCGGCGCGGGCGTCATGAACTCAGCGTACGCTGTCCGGACGGTCGGCGGGATAGCGTGGAGTTCTTTGTGGAGTAAGATCCGCCGCCGCGAGCAGTCGCGTAATGCTGACCACGTGTCCCAGCAAGGCTGCCATCACCAACAACACCGGCAGGTAGATGTACGGAAATTCCAGGACCAGCACGTTGGGTTGTTCAAAGGCGAGGCGTTGCACCGGCGTGGGCAGCGAAAGCACGGCGTGCGTGACGATGTTCCCGAGCAAGGCCAGGCCCGCGACATTCCAGGCGAGTAAAAAACGCGCACCGAGGACTGCGCGCTCGAACACCAGCCAGGCAACCAGCGGCGCGGTCAGACCGACGAGCAGATCAAAGTTCCGCCCGGAGAACGTCATGAGTTCCGGAATGAGGCCGTGTTCTAAAGCGCTGTAAAACAAAACGGTTTCCACGAGCACCCGAAACGTCTGCAGGTAAGTCAACCGGCGCAATGAGAGCGACCGGAAAAACGCACCGTGCCGGAAGAAGGCGACCCAGAGCAGCAACGTGAACACCGGCAGCGGCACGATGAGAACGATCGGCAGCATGTTGCTGTGAACGTTCGCATAAACACCGGCAACGGCCAGTACGCCGTGCAACACGAGATACAACAGCAAACACGCGCCGGCCGCTAAGAGATACACGCGGGGAATGCCGGACTTTTTCGCGGCGCGGCGGGCGACGTCCGCCAGCATAAAAAGAACAAAGACCATGCAAACATAGAACGAAAGCTCCGTATACCAGGGCAATTTTCCGAACATAAAGGACCTCCTGAATCGAAGTCATCTTACATCGCGGAGCGAAAATCGCCGAGATACGCGCGTCACGTCCGCCGATTTTGGGGCATGACGTACGTCACGTTTGTCGTTGCAAATCGCGCAGAAAGACCGTGAGGCGTTGCAGGCGATCGCCGGCACCGCGGCTCTCCGGTTCGTTTTCGTCCAGCAGGAGTTCGTAGATGTGGCTCAGATGATTGCGCAACGTACCGTCCGTAATGCCGAGGCTTTCCCGGATGGCGGGGCGAGACTTGCCGGCGTCCACCAGTTCACAGATGCGCGCCTGTTGATAGCTGAGACCGAAGCGCGTTTGCAGCACCGTAAACAACGGACGGTCTTCGCGGCGTGCAATCATGGCCCCCGAACGAAACCAGAACTCGAAGGCGAGGACCGCCGCGGCTCCGCCGGCAAAACCTCCGACGGCGATCCATGTCGCATCGTAGAGCGAATCATCCGGCATAAACAAGAGCAGCAGCCACATCAGCAACAGCGCGCACGCCAGTGATGCAAGCAAAGCCGTGAGAAACAAAAAGAACCGGCCGGCCGGGCGCAGCGCGAATCGTTTCGTCAGGAGCGACGCCAGTACAACGGTGAGCATCGTATCGATCACACTACCGAGCGGCAAACCGTTCAGTCCGAGCAACGCCAGGAGATTCGTTGCGAAACCGAACCACCACAGGAGCGCGAGCAACGCCACGCTCATCGTTGAAACAACACCGGCCGGCGTACGCGGGCGCAGCAGCACATAGATCCCCAGGCCGCCGCAGAGTAGCGCGAACGGAACGAAGACATACCGCGCGCCCGCCCCCGCTATGGGGAAGTAGCCCCAATCATACAAACGCGCGCCTTCAATCAACACACGCGAACCGCCCCAGTAAGCCAGGTTCACGGCGATCGTCAATAGAGCGGCGCAGGCATACAACACGCCCGGCAGCCGTCGATCCGCGCGACCGGAGAGACGCATCGCAAAATGCACAAAGACCGGCATCGCAAAAAAGAGCGCATGCCTCAGAAGATAAAAACGAAACAGCGCCGCCTCTTCGTTGGGCGCCACGGCTATACCGGCAAGTCCGGCGGCCACGCCGGCCATAAGCAGCGAGAGCGTGGCCAGCAAACGCACGTATGCGGGGGCGCGCGGCACGGCGAACAAAAACGCCGCGGCCGCCAGGTGCGCCAGACAACCCGCCGCGGGAATCAAAAACGAAAACCGCACCTACTCGGTCTCCCGGAAGAATCCGACGGCCTTCACTAACTCATTGTGATATACGATTAGCGCGTCCCCGGGATGTTCGCGTTTATAGCGCTCGAACTCCGGTCGCGCGATGGAGTGCACCAGGGCGGGACGATCACCCTGGACCCGGGCGGCGGTCACGCACGGCCCGCGATCGAAAAAGGAATAGTCGGAGAAAAACATGCCCGCCTCCGGTGCCGCAATCACCCGGCCGCCCTTCAGTACTTCCACCAGGCCGCGTTCCAGCAGATAGAGCACGGCATGTTCGTTCGCATCGTTCTCGTAGATGATCCTGCCGGGTTCGTACTCCGCGGCTTCGCAGTAGGACAACAACGTGCGGTGCGACTGTTCGCTCAGCCCGTCGAAGACCGGACTGGCCTTCATGAATGCGCGGGGACTCGCGTCGAACAACCAGTCGATGCTGACCTCAACGGCGGCGGCCAAATCGGCCAGGATTTGAATGTCCGGTGCGTTCTCCCCGCGCTCCCACTTCGACACGGCCTGGAAGCTCACGTCCAGGCGACGCGCCAGTTCCGTCTGTGAAAGACCGAGCTCCTCCCGGCGGCGACGAATGCGCCCGCCGATGCGCGCGGCGAGGCTCACGCTTCCCCTCCGCGTAGAATCGATTCGCCTCCGCCGTTATGGACGCAGTCCGGCGTCGTGATATACTCCGGAACATCTACGAGGACATATGAATCACAAAACCACCGCATTCGTTGACAAACATCCGATGAGCGTATATTTAGCACTGACCTTCGCGCTCGGGTTGCCCCTGCTCAGCCTGGCCTGCCTGCGTCCCAGCCTGGCGGCTCCGGAGAGCCCGGCAAGCCTGATTCTCTGGATTCCCCTTACCTGGACACCGAATCTCGCCGCGCTGCTGACCGCGGCCCTCCTCGGACGCGGACACGTTCGGGAAATCCTCGCGGCCTTTGTACGTTTTCGCATCGGCGCCTGGAAGTACGCCGCCGCGCTGCTTCCGCTCGGCGTCGCCGCAGCAATCATCGCCGCCGCACACATCACCCAAAACACGACGCCCCCACCGCCCGCCTGGCCGATGTTGGTATTTACGGCGGTGTTGCATTTGATTCTCGGTCCCCTGGGCGAGGAAGGCGGATGGCGCGGTTTTCTTCTGCCCCGTTGCAATGCGCACTTCGGACCCGCCGCCGGAGCGCTGATCGTCGGCATCATTTGGGCGCTGTGGCACTTGCCGCTGTGGTGGTTGCCCGCTTCGCCCCAGGCGGCGATCCCGTTCGGCTGGTTCGCACTGAACGTGGTTTCGTTTTCGATCGTGATGGCCTGGTTGTACCGGCGCTCCCACCGAAGCCTGGTGCCGATGGTTCTCTTTCACTGGGCGATCAACTACGGCGCGGGCCTCGTAGAGATTTTTACCGGCCTGGAAACCGCGCTGATCTTTCAATACACCGGAGTGATCTACGCCGTGCTCGCACTGCCTGCCATGACGGCGCTGCTGCGAACGCGTGAACGCGACGTCGCTTTCAGGGGCCGCACGACGGCAACGTAAACGCACCGGATGGCCGGCCGCTCTCCGTGTGAAAGGATCGCAGTTCTCCGGCGCGGCTCCCGCCGGTGACAATGTAGATGCACGATTCTCCCGTGGCGTTCGCACACGGCGCGCGCATGAGTCCGGCCCCGGTGTCCACGTCCGAAGCGTTCAGGGCCAATCGACGCAGCACACGCCCGCGGTCCACATCGATCCAGAGGAGCGTGCCGCCGTCACCGCTCGCAAAGGCGAAGCGCGCGTCGTCCAGGCGCAGGACGTCACCCCCGTACAGGTTGGCGTCGATCTTCGCGAGCACCCGACCGCTGACCGCTTCGATGAGCAGTCCTTCGCAGCCCGGTCCGGCGCCGACACAGTTTCGTACGAACAGGGAATTCTTTAACATGGTAATCGGAGATGCAAACACCGACGCCAGGGGAATCGAGTACTCCCAGACCAGATCGCGGCCCGGCAAAGAACGCACGCTCACCGGAAGTGCGGCGGCGTCCGTTTCCTGTTCGGCGACGCTTGCGTAGTGCAGAGTGATGGCGTGCGACCCGCTTTCCGTATTCAGCTCCACGTCCCCGCGCTGCACCCGGTCATCCCAGGCCGGGGGAAGATCCGTAGCGTCGGCCAGGCGATGGAATTTCCGGGCGGTCGGTAAGAACGCGAAGCAGCGGCGGTCGTCCGGTACACCGGAAGCCGCGTAGCAAAAGCGCGGTACATCTCCCGACTGCCGCCCGGCCAACCACGCTTGTTCGAAGTTTCGCGGCAGGCAGGCCGGACTTTCCAGGAGCGGCGCCGCCGGAAAAGCGCAGCCGCCTGCCAACGCCAGTACACTCGCACCCATCCGCAGCATCCCGAAGTACTTCATCCCAACAGCATCGACGCTCCGCCCGCATTCGTCACGAAGATATCTTCTTGATAATAATCAATGCTCCGCGTCCGTTCTATGGTAGGATTCCGTATGAGCACAATCAGTACGCACACCGTCGTAGTGGGAGCGGGCATCGCCGGGCTGACGGCGGCCCGGGAACTTCAGAAGGCCGGACGCGCCGTTGCCGTGGTCGAGGCCCGGGACCGCGTCGGCGGCCGCAGCACCGAGGGCAGCCTGCTGGGCCGGCCCTTCGATCTCGGCGGGCAGTGGCTCGGCCCCACCCAGCATCGCATGATGAAACTCTGCGCGGAGCTGGGCCTTAAGACGTTTCCACAATACATTAGCGGCAAACAGGTCCTCGAAATGAAAGGACGCCTCAGTCGTTACGCCGGGGTCATTCCGAAACTGCCGATCTTCTCGCTGCTTTCCCTGGACCGCGCCATCAAAACCATCAACCGTCTCGCCGCCGACATCGATGCGGAACGCCCCTGGAGCCTGCGCGAGGCCGCGGAGTTCGACAAGCTCACCGTCGAAGACTGGATGCGCTCGAACGTCTTCACGGAGCGGGCCCGGGAGTTTTTGCGCATCGCGGTGCGGGCGATCTGGTCCGCCGAGGCGAACGAAATATCAATGCTCTTTTTTCTAACGTACATTCGGGCCGCCGGCACCCTGGAAACGTTGGGCGACGTCGAAGGCGCCGCTCAGCAGGATCGCGTGGAAGGCGGCGCCTTTCAAATCGCCCGGCGCCTCGCCGATCAGATCGGACGCGCACACATCCACCTGCGTCAACCGGTGCGGCGCATCGAACAAAGCGAAGACGGTGTCTCCGTAATTTGCGATGACCTTACCTTAACGGCGGAACACGTCATCGTCGCCCTCTCACCGATCCTGTGCCTGCGCATCGACTTTTCCCGCGCCTATCCCACGAAACGCGCGAACCTCAGCCGCCGCATGCCCATGGGTTCCGTAACGAAGGTCATTGTCGCTTACGAGCGCCCGTTCTGGCGCGACGCCGGTCTCGCCGGCATGGTGGTCAGTGACCGCGGGCCGTTCGGGCCGGTCTTCGACGCCTGCGTGCCGGGGGCTCCGGAGGGATTCCTCGTGGGTTTCCTGGAAGGCGAGGCGGACCGGGTGTTGGCCCTGCGCACGGAGGATGAACGTCGCGCCGCGGTGGTGGATTCCGTCGCGCGCTACTTCGGCCCGAAGGGACGTGAGACGCTCGGTTACGTCGAAAAAAACTGGAGCCTCGATGAATGGAGCGGCGGCTGTTACACGGGGGTGATGCTGCCGGGAACGCTGAGTACGTTCGGCGAGCACTTAAGAAAACCCTTCGGACGCGTGCACTGGGCCGGCACCGAAACGGCCGTGGAGTGGATGGGATACTTCGAAGGCGCCGCGGAGTCCGGCGAACGCGCGGCGGCGGAGATTCTGAGCCGCACCGCCGCGACACCGGTGCGCTGAATGTACTTGCCGGCTCATCGTCCTCATACTCTGCTGAGAGGCGAGGACGATGCGGTGGAGTTACTCGAATATTTTGCACGCTTCCAGCAACTCGATGCGGAAGATGTAGAGGCCATCCGGCGCTGTTCGCAGGAATTCCGCATCCGGCGCGGCGATCACCTCGCGGCCCTGGACGAGGTCGCAAACGATTTCTACTTTCTGCACACGGGCATCGGGCGCTCGTACTATCTTTTAAATGACCGCGAGGTCACGAGCTGGCTCGCCTTCGAAGGGCAACTCACCGCGGCCTTCGCGAGCATGGTCACCGGCGAACCCACGATCGAGGCCGTGCAGATGATTGAAGACGGGCACGTAACGGCCCTGAACTACCGCCGCCTGGTGGACGAAGGCGAACGACGACCCAACATTCTAAAGCTTTCGTTGCGCCTGCTGGAACTGAACTTCCTTCGCATGGAACGACGCGCCTATACCCTTCAGTGCACCTCCGCCGGGGAACGCCTGCGCATCTTACTCGACGATGAACCGCACGTACTCGAACGCGTGCCGCATTTCCAGGTGGCGAGTTACCTGGGCATCACTCCGGAAACGTTAAGCAGAATCCGCTCGAAAATGTTTCAGGCCTGAGCCGCGGCGCGTACCCGTTCCAGGATTTCCGCGGCGGATCGTTCACCGGACTCCAGAGCGCCCTCGATGTAGCTGCGCCACTCTCGCGCGGTTTCCGTACCGGCGAAGTGCACCCGCCCGTGCGGACGGCTGAGCGCGTCGGCGCTACTCCAATCACCGATGCCGCGACGGCCCGCGTATCCACCGAGGGTCAGCGGGTCCGTCGACCAATCGTGAGAGAACCCATCGAGCAACGGGGCCCCGGCATCACCGAGGGTTTTGCGCACGGTATCTTCAAAGGCCGTCTGCTTCGTGTGCAGGTCCGCGCCGATGAGGGCGTCGGCGCGAGGCCCGCCCACGAGCCCGGCCAGGATTCCCGGGCCTGTCTGCCCGGCGTCACTGCGATCCGCCCGCCGGCCGTCGAAGCTCGTATCGCCCAGATAATCGAAGGCCAGGTCCGTTCCGATGACCTTGCCGCTGAGCCCGCGCTCCCGCCACCAGGGCTTAGCATATACTCCGATGAACTTAACAATCCGGCCCCGCTGGAATCCTGCGCTAAGCCGCTTGCGCTCTTCCGGCCAATCCGGCGTACAGCGAATCCCGCCGACCACCGGCGGCGGAACGGCCACGATGACGAAGCGCGAGCGAAACGAACCCCGGGGCGTGCGCAAACGAACGCCGGCCCCGTCCTGTACCAGGCCGGAAACGGGATGATGGAACTTCACAACGCCCGGCATTTCCGCGCTCATCTTCTCGAAGATCGACATGAGCCCCTCGCGAACGTACATGGCGTCCGCGACTTCCAGGGCCTCTACGCTGCCCCCTTCCATCGTGGCGAATTGTTCGAACAACTCGTAGGCGGATACCCGGCTCAGGTCCGTACACATGGCCTGCTCGACGAACGCATCCCAGAACGAGCCGGCCTTACCGGACCAGGCCCGTTCCTCGAACCATTGCCGCGCGCTGATGGAATCGAAACGCTTGACCATTACTGGATTGGAGCGGCCGGGCGTAATGTCTCCGGCATGGCGCTGTAGAAGGCCGGACAGGCGCAACGCATCCAGGCCGGCCCAGAATGAGAGGTCCACGCCGCCGTCATCGAGGAGCACGCGGCGTCCGGCCTGGCGACAGACCGTGCTTCCCACGGAATGATTTTCATACGTGGTCAGTCCGTAGCGGCGCACGAGATTCATCAGGCGATCCTGGCCCAGGGCGCCGATCCATTGCGCGCCGAATTCAATGTGACTGCCGTCGCCCAGATCGCGGCTGAATACCCGGCCGCCCACGCGATTCCGTGCTTCGAGAACGAGCACCCGAAGGCCGGCTTCGCGCAACGTCCAGGCGGCGGAAAGGCCCGCGGGCCCGCCACCGATGACGATTACATCCGCGTCGAAACGCGAGTCCCGGGGAAGATGGACTGTGCCAGGATCGGCCGACGGCGCGGCAGGCGAAGATCGCAACGGTTTGCCCGTGATTGCGACAGCGCCGGTGACGGCCGCGAGTTTGAGGAAGGTCTTGCGATGAAGGAGATCGGAGCGGTTGCGTTGAATCATGCCTTTAGTTTACATGATGCAACGCAACCTTCCTTGATGGATGTCAAAAACGCCAGGCTCAGCCCCGGGCGATCTTACTCGTCCGCACCAATCGGCCCGGACGCGCGCCGGTAAGCTGATCGTTCTCGATGACCGGCACGCCGGAGACCAGCGTCGCGATGTAACCTTCCACGCCCTGGAGCAAACGCTGCCCGCCGGCCGGCAGATCCTGGACCATGCGCGGCGCTTTCAAATGCAACGCGTCGTAGTTGATGACGTTGATGTCGGCCTTCTTGCCGGGCACGAGGACACCGCGATCGCTGTACCCCATATGCGCGGCGGTGTCGTGGGTGATCATGCGCACCGCGGTTTCGAGATCCATCTTCGGTCCGCGTTCGCGGTCCCGGGTCCAGTAGGAAATCAGATACGTCCAGAACGAGGCGTCGCAAACGGTACCGACGTGGGCGCCGCCGTCCGAGAGCCCGGGGATCGATTGCGGATGCCGCATCATCTTCAGTACGTTTTCGTAAGAGAACTCGGTGTAGTTGTAGATCGGAAAGTAGATCAGCGCCTTGCCGTCTTCTTTTAACATGGTATCGTAAACGAGTTCCAGCGGCGCCATGCCGCGGCCCTTCGCCTGCGCCCCGATACTGCGTTCCATGGGTTGTTCGTAGTCGGGATCCTCGCCGAGCTCGAACAACTTAAAGGCGAGTTGGTCAATCTGTGCCAGGAACTTGTCGACGAGCGGCGGAATCGGCGTGCCGTCACCGGCCAGTTGCGCGCTCTTTTCTTCGATGATCTTCTTACGCAGTTCCGGATCGCGCATCTTCGCGACGCGTTCGGACAGCGGCAGGCCGGCGATGGCCTGGTAGGACGGCTTGCCCATGAACGGATGAAACGTGCACTGCAATCCCAGGTTCACGCCGATGGCGCGCGGGGCCACCTGAAACCGGAAGTTCAGACCGCGAGCGTGGGCGTCTTCGCCCTTTTTCAGAATGCGCTGCCAGAGATCCGGCCAGAAGTCGCGTTGATTCAACGATAGCGAGAACGGACGGCCGCCGGCGGCGGCGACGAAACGTTCCAGAATCTCGAACTCTTTGTCGAAGAGTTCGTTGGTGCGCTCCATGTCGAAGTCCGACACCGCCTGGATTACCCCGTAACTTCTGTTCGCAAACACCGAGGCAAGTTCGGTTAGTTCTTCAATGCTCGCCTCGGAGGCCGGCGTCCAGTTGCCCGAGGCCGAACGATGGACGTCGCTGCGCCCGGTGGTGAAACCCGCGGCGCCGGCGTCCAGGGACTCGGCGAGCAAGGCCTTCATTTTCTTGAGGTCGTCTTCATTCGCGGGGCTCTGATCGAGGGCGCGCTCGCGCATGACGTACACCCGCAACGCATCGTGCGGGACCTGAGCCGCAAAGTCGATGGCGTGCGGCATGGCGTCGAGCGCGTCCATGTACTCCGGGAAACTTTCCCATTGCCAGTTGATGCCCTCGGCCAGGGCCGCGCCGGGAATGTCCTCGACGCCTTCCATGAGGTCGATCAGCCGATCGCGGTCGTCCTTGTGCACCGGCGCAAAACCCACGCCGCAGGAACCCATGACCGCCGTCGTGGTCCCGTGGTTCACCGACGGTGAGAACTGCTCGTCCCAGGAGACCTGGCCGTCGTAGTGCGTGTGCACGTCCACGAATCCCGGCGTCACCACGGCCCCGCTCGCATCGATGGTGCGATCCGCGTCGCCGTTCAGGCTGCCGATTTCGGCGATTTTCCCGTCTTTGATGCCGATGTCGGCCGTGTAGCGGTCTTTGCCGCTGCCGTCGACGATGGTGCCGCCGGTGATTTTTACGTCGTACTTGCTCATGACTGCTTCCCCCTCCGCGCCGCCCGCGGAATGAATGTTCATACAGGCATGTATGATTCTGCCTGGCAAGCGTTTTTTGTTACAATATTGAAATGCAGGAACTCCTACAAAGGCCGGAGAAACCGGGGCGGAAACTCAGAAGACGATGTTTTTCTGGGCGCATCGCCGCCAGAGCGGCGACCGGGCTTTCCAGGGCTCCGCTATCGGCCAGTGGGGAACATCTACCGCGGCGCCGACGAGCGGCGCCTTGCTGGTCCCCGCTTCGCGGTGACTCGCGGCTAACGCCGCGACCCTTCCAATCCCTTGCGCGAAGAGCCGTTAAACTGCGCCTGGAGTTGACACACGGGAGCGCAACAGATCATCTCGCGACGATGCACCGCCCCGTCTATCTTGCCGCCGCCGTTCCGGCTCTCATCAAACTCGGCCTGCACCTCTACGCGATCCAGGCCTACGGCTACTTCATCGATGAGTTCTACTACCTGGCCTGCGCCGCCCGGCCGGACTTCGGTTACGTCGATCACCCGCCTCTGGCCGCCTGGTTCCTCGGCCTGGTCGTCACGATCTTCGGCGACAGCCTGATCGCCATCCGCCTGCCCGTCGCCCTGGCCGGAGCGGCCACCGTTTTTCTCACGGGCATCATCGCCGCACGCCTGTATACGCACGGCGAGGTCGGTCGACCGGGCGCGACCTTCGCGGCCCTGCTGGCGTCCGTCGCCGCGCTGATTGCGCCGATCTACCTGGGCATCAATAAGTTCTACTCGCCGAACTCTTACGAAATCCTTTTGTGGACCACGGCAGTCTATGTGCTCCTGAATATTCGGCAACAGGATGATGCGCCGGCCGGCAAAGCCGGCGAACGGCGGCTCCGGGACTGGTTCGCGCTGGGCGTTGTCCTCGGCCTGGGCTTGCAGAACAAACACTCGTTTCTGTTTCTCGGCTTCGGCATCGCCGCGGGCCTGCTCGTAACTTCTGCTCGCCGCACATTAAAGACGCCCGGCCCGTATCTCGCCGCCGCTGTCGCCGGGCTGATCTTTCTGCCGCACCTGCTCTGGCAATTCGCCTACGGCGGGCCGACCCTGGAGTTCATGGCCAACGCCCGGGCCTACAAGAACTACTTCGATCCCGTGGACTTCGTCACCGGCCAGATCCTGGAGATGCACCCGCTGCTGTTACCGCTCTGGCTCGCCGGACTCGCGTATTTCTTCTTCACCCGGCGCGGCCGGCCGTTTCGATTGTTCGGCTGGATCTACGTCGCCCTCTTCGCCCTGTTCATGATCACGGGCGGCAAGACCTACTACCTCTCCCCGGCCTATCCGGTCCTTCTCGCGGGCGGGGCGTGTCTGCTGGCGGGTTGGCTCGCGAATACCGCGCCGACCCTGCGGATTAGCCTCCAGCCACTAACGATTACTCTTATGCTCCTTGCCGGAGCCGTGCTCGCGCCGCTCAGTCTTCCGTTGCTGTCTCCCGAACGTTACATCGCCTACGAACAATGGCTGGGCCTCGCGCCGCCGAAGCTGGAAAAGAATTCCGGCGGAAAGCTCCCGCAGCATTTTTCGGACATGTTCGGCTGGCAGGAACTCGCCGCCGGCATGCAGCGCGCCCACGCCGCCGTCGCCGACAACCACGACGGCGATCTTTTGATCTTCACCGTGAACTACGGCCAGGCCGGAGCCCTCGAACATCATCTGCCGAAAGATTTTCCGGTACCCGTTCTTTCGGCGCACAACAATTACTATTACTGGGGACGCGAATTCTTCGCGCAACATCCGGAGCAGGAATTCACGGCCGCCCTGGTGTCGGGCTACAGCGCGGAGCGATTGCGCAAATACTTCGCAGAAGTCCGCGTCGTGGAAACGGTGTCGTGTGAGTACTGCCGGGAAGGCCGCATCCATTTGAAAATACACTACGCGACGAAACCGAAACAGCCCATGCGCGAAATCTTCGAACAAGCGCGGCGCTTCATCTAAGAAATCATCTCAAAACCATGCATGAGACCCAACGAACATCAGACGGCGGCAGCGCCCGCACACTCTTGATCGCGGCAGGCATTGCCACGGCGATTGTCGCGCCGATTTGCGCGGCCCTGGTGGGATTGATCACGTTCGCCCTGGCGGCCCTCCCTGCTGCGGAAATCGGCATGGAAGGCGCCGTCGTCGCCGCGCTGATGGCGCTCTTGATCTTCGCAGGATTGCCGGCCATCGCGCTGGGCTACGGCGTCTTTGCATACCGCGCCGGGCAGTACCGGCCGGCGTTCGTCAGCGCCATCATCGCCCTGATCACGGCCGCACTGCCGGCCACGCTGTTGTTCGTGCTGAGTTTCGGCATCGGCCTGTTTTTTACGCCGGCATCCGAAGAACTGCCGCTACGACCGCCACCGCCGGAATTGCAGGCCCCACCGTAAGATCGAACCATATTCAGTTACAACGCCGCTTCGGTTGTCCGGCCTCAGTCACGCGGCGCGCTTCACAATGGAACGAGGAATGTCCGGGCTATCCGGATGCGGAGTCACCGCACAAAAAGTCCGGAACCTACTCAATGCTCAGCATCTCACCGGGGCGCGGTTGTTTGTACTCCACTCCGCCCCGCGCGGTGGCCTCTTTCAACAAGCGCATGGGTTCGTCCCAGGCGTGAAAGGCAAGATCAAACGTTCCGTAATGTACGGGCAGCATAAGTTTACCGCGCACGTCCTTATGTGCGCGCACGCCTTCCTCGGGCGTCATGTGAATGTTCGGCCACAGCTCGCCGTATGCGCCGATCTGCATCAACGTGGCGTCGAAGGGACCGAGGCGCTCGCCGATCTCTGCAAAGCCGGGATGATAGCCGGTGTCGCCGCTGTAGTAAATACGTTTACCGCCCGCTTTCGTATCGAGAATCGCCCAGGACGCCCATAACGTCATGTTTTCGTCGGTTAAGCCCCGGCCGGAGAAATGCCGCGCGGGCGTACAGACGTAACGCACCCCATCGATGGTACGTTCCTCCCACCAGTCCATTTCAATGATCTTTTCCGCCGGCACCCCCCAGCCTTCCAGGTGCGCACCGACCCCCAGCGGCACGAGAAAGACCTGCGTCTTTTCCGTAAGCCGGATGATGCTGTCCATATCGAGATGATCATAGTGATCGTGGGAGATTACCACGACGTCCACGTCGGGCAGGTCCTGGACTTCGATGGGCGTCTTGTGAAAACGCTTCGGCCCGATCCATGAAAACGGCGAAACCCGCAGGCTGAACACGGGATCGATCAACACCACGCGACCGGCGATTTCCAGCACCGCCGTGGAGTGGCCGAGCCAGGTCAACCGCGCCACGGCATCCGAACGCCCGGCCCCGAAGTCTCCACCGCTGCGCTCTTCAACCACCGGGCGTTCGTACTCCGCGGGCTGGCGACGCGTATGTCCTCCGAAGAAAAATTCCCACGCGAGACTCCACTGACTCCGATCCTCCACCAACAGCGGCGTTTCGATCTCATTCACGAAGATGCCCGAACCGGTGTCGTAGTTCGGTGAGGCCTGCATGCGCGCCAGGCGCTCCCCATCCGCCGAAGAACCGAACGAAGAGCAATGCAGCAGGCATACGAAAATCGCGCAGAGGAGCGGGGCGAGACGAAGCAGCGGAGGATTCATACGACGAAAGTTGGACCACCGGTCCGAAAGTCAAGCCGACGCCCATCTTCCGAGAAAAAGACGGCAACCGGCAGGTTTGTTCAAAGAATACGGCAATTTTCCGAAAACGCCGACACCTACGTTCAAGCGGCACACCTTGCGATGTGTTACTTTCCACGCATCACAGGAGGATATCATCATGCAACACACCATCGTCGAACGAATGGGGGCCTACTCGGCCTATCACCAGGACGCCCGCTGCCAGGCCACGCACCTCTTCGGCGTACCCATGGTCTTTTATGCCCCGCTGATCCCGCTCGCCTGGCTCAGCGCGGACCTCGGCGGCTTTACCGTAACTCTCGGCGCCGTAATCTTAGCGGCGATTCTGATCTGGTACTTCACCCTCGACGCGATCTTCGCGACGATCATGACCCTGGTATCCATACCCGCCGCCTACGCCGCGCACCTGGCGGCCGCCCTGCCCTGGCAGCAAGGGCTCGCCATTTTTCTCGCGATCAAGCTCGGCGGCTGGGCCATTCAACTGGTCGGCCACGCCTACGAGGGACGGCGCCCGGCCCTGGCCGACAATCTCACGCAATCGCTCATGGGCCCGCTCTTCGTCGTGGCGGAAATCACCTTCGCCCTGGGCTTCCGGAAAAAACTCAAGGCCGCCGTGGAAGAGCGCGTGGAACAGCACGTCTTCCCGGAACAACAAGCCGCACAAGCTTAATCTGCGCGAGACTTAAGAATCGCAAAGGCGTCGATGATCGCATCCCGGAACGCGCCGGAGTGGAGCAGCACCGCTCTGACGTGTCCGGCATCGACCCAGCGCAGTTGCGACCCCGGCCAGTGTTCGTGGAGGCCCTCGGCCGTATCCGGCGGGACGTACTCGTCGTGACGGCCGGCCGGCGCCTTCGTCCGGCGCAAATCCGGAACGTCCAGCAAATCGCTCACGAACTCCCGCGCATCCACGTCCGCCCGCAAAGTACCGCGCACGTCCGCTTCCAACGCCTGCCAGTCCAGCCCCGAACTCAAAACGCCGCGCAGGTACGCCGGGGCCGGTCCGTAGGGCGCCAGACACGGAACGATGGCCAGAGGTTCGTCCACCCGCGGACCGACGGAGGCGGCCATACTGCCGCCCATGCTCACACCAGTAACTCCCAGGTGTTGAATGTTAGCGTGGCGAAGCCAGGCGAGGGGTGCTCAGCAAGGTCGCCCGGCGCGCCGGGATCAGCACCACGGCCATCTATCGTCACTACGAATCCAAAGAGGCTCTGCTGGCCGCCGTGGGGGAACAGGGATTTCGCATGCTGGGCGGAAGTGCGGCGGCATTGCGGACCGCAGGGCCTATCCGGACTTTGAGACCGCCGGGCGTGAGAGCTTCGCCCGCCTCATAGAAACCGTGAAACTCTTGCAGAATGACGGCTACTTTCGCCGGGGACGCCCGCTGCTGACAGCCTTCGCCGTGTGGAGCGCTCTGCACGGCCTGGTCAACCTGTATCGCGAAGATCTCGGCCCGGAATCGGATCAGGGAGACGAACCGGAACGCATCGCCGTGAGTGACCCGTACTCCGGCCTGCCGATTCTGCCGCTGCCGTCCGCCACGGAGTTGCCTCAGCCCGAGGGTAGCGCCGCCGATTACACCATGACCATCAACGACGTGCGCGGCCGTAAGCCGTCCGCGTTCAAAAGCTGGAATTCACGGCCAACGCGCGATCTTACAGCGTGCCGGTGGACACGCGAGATCTGCTGAAGATCGATCGCAGCATCGAAATGCGCAGCACCGCCACGTCGCTGTCGGCCGGCGAGGCCCCCGCCGACAGCGACGGTGACGGCATTCCGGATTCCGTGGACGACTTCCCGAACGATCCACGACGCGCCACTACGAAGGCGGCAACGGCCCGTCGGCCGGAGACCTCCTGGAAACGGTAACGGATCGCGTCGATGCCTTCACGGACGTGGCGCTTACCGCGCGCAGCGATCGTACCATCACCTCGCAGAACGCCCGGCCGGGGCGGGCACTACGTTCCCATCGGCTCCATCTACGACATCAGTCCGAACGGCGGCGGCTCGATCACCTTTGCCGGCGAGCCCGCGCGCATCGAGTACTCTTACAACGAAGCCAGCCTGCGCGACGCGGGTTACTTTAGAAGAATTCGCCGCCTACTACTACGACGCACTGAGCGATTCCTGGAAGCCGGTGGATCGCGTCGTCGCCGATCCCGAAAACGATCGGGTCGTCGTGTATACTTCGCATCTGACGCCGTTTGTGTTGGCCGCCCTGCCCGCGAACATCGGCGGCAACACCGCCGCGGGTCCCGGCTGTCTCGCGGCGGCGGGTTTTACGGATACCGGCTACGTCGTGGAAACGACGGACGCCGTTCAATTTGTGGGTCGCCGTCTCCGGCGACGGACTACGCCGGCATGGTCATCCGCCGTTCGACGACAACCTATCCCCTGGACATCAACGAGGGCGAAGCGGTGAACGGTACGCAGTTGCATGCCCAGGCCTTCCGCGACGAAGGCCTTACGGTGGATACGCAATACTTCTACACGTTATTCGCTCTCGATGTAAACAACAACTATCTGAAACCGGGGGGCTACGTCTCCATTCGCACGCGCGCGGACAGCGACGGCGACGGGTTGAACGATAACTACGAGAACTCTTACAACTATGCGTTGATCTTCCCGGGCAGTCCGCTGCCGAACCAGAGCTGCGCGGCGGCTCCGTGTCCGGGCGGCGTCGATCCCACGGACACCGACGGTGACGGCATCGGTGACGGCATCGGTGACGGCATCGGCGACGGCCTCGAGGTCGCCGCGGGCACCGATCCCACGAACCCGGAGACCAACGCTCCGGTGATTACGGACTTCAGCCGCACTTCGCCGGCCCAGGGAGTGAGCGCAACGGTGAACTTCACACTGAGCGCGAATGATGACTCGGCCGTAACCGGATATCAGTTTACATTAACAGACGATGCGCCGCTCGCGACACACTCCGTGTGGACCGGCACTCTGCCGACGAGTTTCGCGGTGCCCTCGGATCCGGGTGTCTATCAGATCTACGCGTGGGTCCGCGACGTCGCGGAACGGCCGATCTTACCGTCGAAGCCGGCTTTGGTACCGGCACGGACCCGACCACGTACACCTACGTGCCCATCGCCCACGATCCCGGCGGTCAGGTTTCTTTCTTTAATAACTTCCCGTATGCCGGCAACCTCTACGCCGTGGAACCGCCGGAGGGCACGTATCGTTTCGTCACCCGTGTCCGTCGCACGGACGAACCCTACGCCTGGACCTACTGCGATAACAACTTCGAACGCGGCCCGGTCATTCCGGAGGACATCGGCACGCTGGAAGTGCGCAGCCTGCCCACGGCCTCCGGGATTTTTGCCGTATCTCAAGAAGAGAACAACGGCATCGAAGTCTACTGGAACCCGGCCGTCGGCGCGGACGGATATACCATCTACTACGACACGACACCGGGGCTGAGCACGTCTTCGCCGTCGGTCTCCATCGCGAGCGGAACCGCAAGCGTCATCACCGGGCTCACTCCTGGCACGACTTACTATGTCGCCGTGGCCGCCACCTTCGGCGGGCTGCCGGGACCGCTCTCCGCGGAAACCAGTGCCGTGGCCGGAAAAAACCTGGTGCACTAAGGAAGGCACCGCCTATGCAACACCGCCGGCGCCGGGAACCTACACTGTCCTCACCCGCGCGCGCCGGGCGGACCAGCCGGGCGCCTGGAGATACTGCGATGCAAACGTGGCGCTGCCGTTCGACTACGCCGACATCACGATCATGACGGTGGCGCCGTAGCTTGCGGACGGAGCGGCAGCGGATCCTCCTAACAATTCCCTAACAAAGTAGTCCTTTCAGGCAGGGCATCTAGACCGCGGGTCGTATTGTAAACTTTTGCCAATCGGGTAGATTTCAGGACAATGGATCTTCCCGGATCATCTTTGTTTCTGAAGACGTTTCGCTTCACCATTCGAGTGAAGTTACTGCTTGTGACGAGCGTGATCGTGACCACGGCTCTCGTTGTCATGATTACGTTCGCCACGCAGTTTTTTCGCGAGCACAGCGAAACGGTCATTCAGGAGTACAACCTCAGCCTGGCCCAACTGATCGGCCGCAAAGTAGAAGGCGATCTCCGGGAAACCGCCGAGCGCTCGCGTTTCCTGGCGCAGCTCCTGGACGAGCCGGCGATTTCGGACGAACGCCTGCAAACTTACGCCGGGCAATTGTTTGCAGACGATGCCGGATGTATCTTCGTCGCCGTCGGTGAACGCAGCGGCGACAACCTGGTTCTCCGCTATACCTGGAAAAACCCCGCCTTCGATGCGCCCGCAGAATCCGTACAGGATCTACGCACGCTCATTACCGGTCCCGGCAAACTCACGAACGTTTACTCCGCCGCCCTGGCCGGGACCGTCTCCGTACGAAACATCTCGGCCGAAGCCGGCTTTCCGTTGCTGGCCCTCGGACTGCCGGCAAACGCCGACGGCCGGGCCGGCAATCGCGTGCTGATCATCCTGCTCGACTCCAACGGTTTGCTGCGTACGTTTCAGGAAACCGGACGCACCGAACTCTTTGATCTGTTCATGGTCAACGAAACCGGACGCATCCTGGCGCACTCCGATCCGGCCATGACCGCCGCCGGCACCAACGCCGGCGACGTTCCCATTGTCGCCACGCTTCTGGGGAACGGCAGCGTGAACGGCTCCCAGAAGTACGCCTACGATGGCGTCCTTCAGCGCACGACGAACCCAGGAACGCAGGAATACCTGGGAAGCTACCAGCACCTGGACTTCGGACGTCTGGCGGTGGTATCCACGGTGGAAGCGGATCGGGTCTTCGAAGCGGTGTACGCGATTCGCCGCTGGAATCTCAAACTTACGCTGATCGTACTCTTGTGCGCGTTCGTGTTCGTCTTCTTTTTCTCGCAGACACTCAGTCGACCCATCCGCCGGCTCGTAGACGCGACCCGGGAAATCGAACGCGGACACTATCACGTAGAAATCGAACCCGTGAGCCGGGACGAGGTCGGCGTTCTTACGAAGGCTTTTCGTTCCATGGCGAAGGGCCTGGAAGAAAAGGAGCGTGTGAAGAACACGTTCGGTAAGTTCGTGAATCCGGAGATTGTACGGAGAGCTATGGAAGGTGATCTAAAACTCGGCGGTGAGAACAAAATCAGCGCCGTTCTTTTTTCCGATCTTCGGAACTTCACGGCCATGTCCGAAAACATGCCGCCGGAACGAGTGGTGGCGGTCCTCAACGATTACTTCACGCACATGGTGGACTGCATCCATGCCCGCTTCGGCGTCGTAGATAAGTTCATCGGCGATGCGATCATGGCGCACTGGGGCGCTTTGCTTTCCAACGGCAACGATACCGAGAACGCCGTCAACGCGGCCCTGGATATGCGCGAAGCGCTGCGCCACGTAAACGAAAATCTCGGCGTTCACAACGGCCGCGGCCCGCGCCTGCAAATCGGCATGGGCATCAACACCGGGCCGGTCCTCGCCGGACAGATCGGATCGGAAACGCGTCTCGAGTACACCGTCATTGGTGACACGGTCAACCTGGCGTCGCGCATCGAGTACTTAAACAAACACTTTGGTACGGACGTACTGATTTCGGAGTACGCCTATCGCATGGTGGAAGGTTCTTTTCACGTGGTGGAAATGCCGGCCATCCGCATCAAAGGCAAGAGCCGACCTGAAGTTGTCTACGCCGTTCTCGGTCGCCTGGAAGATGCGAATTGCCCGGAGAATCTGCACGAGTTGCGTCTGCGCTACGGCATCGATTACGATCCGGAACGCGCCATGAAGTACATGGAAGCGTCGAGCGACCAGTTCGTCAGCGAAACGGAACTCTCTCACGGCAGCCGGCGTAACGGCAAAGCCGTTCGGCCCGGAGCGAGGTCTCCATGAGCGGGCCGGGCAATACCGGCGAACGGCGGGACCGCTACGTGATCGGTGTAGCGCTGTTGATCATCGGCGCCCTGGTTTACTCGCTGTACCTGGATCGTTATCGCCGCCTGGAAGCGGGCAACGCGCAATTGATCGGGGAGATGGTGCATCACTCCGGCTCGACCCGCCGCCGCTACGCCGATCGCGCGCTGTGGGAAAGCGCGTCCACCGGCGATTCGCTCTACGATCGCAATCTGATTCACACCGGTCAAGACAGCACGTCGCATCTGCGCCTGAGCGACGGCACGCGCATTGAGCTGGGACCGCAAACATTGATTGTGTTGCACTTACGGCCCGCACCGGATCGCCCCGGGCCGGCCATTGAACTCCGCAAAGGCTCCGTGCGCGTGCATCGCCTGCGCCCGAAGAGCGCCTATCGCGGCGAGTTGATCGTTCGACACGGCGAACGCTCCGCCGGTATGAAGAACGGGAGCGTAAACTTTCAGAGCGTTTCGGCCACCGACGATGCCGGCAACCACACGGCGGCGTTGCGGGTTCATCCGGAGCTGGGTCTCGTCCATCTGTATGACGACGGCGCAAGCGTGGACAGCATCGGCCCCGCCGAACATGCCCTGCTGCTGCCGAAGGAAAGCCGCGCGGATCGCCCGGCGGTGCAACTGCTGCATCCGCCGCAGGGCGCCCTGCTTTCCACGGCGGAATCGAATCTCAACGTCACCCTGCTCTGGAAACGCAACGGCGGGGAAGAGCGGCGCGGCGGAGAACTCAAGATCGCGAAGGATCCAGGTTTTACGAATGTGGTCCGACATCGTGCTCTGAGTCCGACGTCGGTCGAAGACGGCCGCGCGGACGTGAATCTGTCGCCCGGGGTCTACTACTGGACCCTTGCCGCGAAAAACGCCGGCGACCCTGCCGTGGGATTCTTTCGCGTGCAAAGTACAACGGAAAAACACCTTACGAATCTTCAGCCGCAGCGAGTGGATGCGGAACGCATCGCTTTCCACTGGGAACGCGACCCGCAGGCCCTCTACTATCGCCTCGAAGTTTTTTCCGGGGACGGACGATCGTTGCTGAGCAAGAAAGTACAGAGCAACTTCGCGACCCTGCGCCTCACGGCGGGGGACTATTCCTATCGCGTCAGCAGTCGGCGATCGCCCCACTCCGGCGAACCCGGCCTGGAAAGCGATGCCATGGCGTTCCGACGCCTGGAAGGCGGCGACATCGAACTACAGAATCCTCCGGAACACCGGGTCGCCGGCGTACGAGCGGAGCGCCGTCGCGTTCCGACGACATCGCGGCCGCAGACGCTGCAGTTGCTTTATCCTTACAACGGCGCCACGGTGGACATGGCCGACGTGAATGTCGTCGCGTTTCACTGGAGCAAGGGCCGGGCCGACGGTGTACGGTTTCGCCTCTACGACGTCGGCAACGGCCGCGCCCTGTTGCACGAAGAAACGGTCAACGGCAATCGACTGAACTTTCAGGACCTTCGCAAACTTACGAACGGTGGCAGTTACGAGTGGGAGCTGGAAGGTTACGGTCGCGCCCGGTTCCGCATCTCGCTCAGCGTGCAGCCGGATCGTCCCGAGTTCGTGCGCGACACGGAGGCGGAACCGTTAACGCACGCAGGCAATACCCGAAACCGGCCTGGATCATCGGCGGGGCCCTCGTCTGCGCAGCCGTGCTCTTGCTATGGCCGAGGCCCCTCGCCCCGCGGAACGCCGCGCTGATCGAACGCACGGTGGAATGGCATCCCGTCCGCGGCAGTTCCGGTTATCTCATCCAGGTTCGCGGCGGGGACGGCACGCTCCTCGTCGAACGCGAGGTCTCGGATCCCCGCGCCGAACTGCTCTTAAATGAAGGTGAGTATCAGTTACGCGTCGCCTCGCTGAATAAATTCGGCGAACCGGCCTCCTGGTCCGGCTGGACCAAACTGAGCATGAGTTCCACCAGGGAACAACCCCGGCCGAAGCTGCGCCCCGCGCCGCGCGCGGGGCCGCCCCCGGAAATCACCGAAGCTCCGACTGAAACGGAGAAAGTCGCAGAGGAAGGTTGGGGCTGGCAAATCTTCGTACCTGGTCTTACGCAATTCCAGCGCGGTCAGTGGGGACGCGGCGGTGCGTATGTCGCCGCTTTCACGGGATTGGCCGCCGCGGGTTACGGCGCCTACCAGAGCGGCAACGGAATTGCCTCGGCGGCCGCGTCTCGAAACGTGCTCTATTTTCCGGCGGCGTTTTCGGGACAGCCGCTCTTCGCCCTCTATCTTGTGCAGGAGGATGCGGCCGGCCGTGCGACTTATGCCGGTGCCCGGGCACAGCAACGCACGGTCGGCCTGCTCGCTCTCGGCCTCTATCTCTTTCAGATTTTCGACGCCGTCTATCCGGGCCCGGACCCGGAGGTAGAGGAGCAGTCCTTCTGGAACATCGATACATTCACGAGGGCGGCACCGGCGCACTTCGCGGCCGGTCAGCAGCCCTTAGACCAGGGAGCATCGATACGTTTTACGTTTACGTTTTAGTTAAGATCAAACCAATGCAACTTAAGGCTTGTACATATTCTTTGCTGTTCGTCGCCGCCCTGGCAGGCGGGGCGTGTTCGCAGCCGTATCCCGACGCTCCCGACGAAGTACTCATGCTGTCCTTCTTGAGCGTCGCCCCGGCCGTGGCCGCCGCCGCCGATGCCGCGGATCCCGAGAACAACCCCATCGTGCTGAAAAAGATCTTTTACACCAGCGCAAGTTTCAACGGCAACCTGGGCGGGGTCACCGGGGCGGACGGTTTGTGCGGGGCGGACGCCAATCGTCCCGACGGCTCGACGTACCACGCAATGCTGGTCGACGGCACGAATCGCATCGCCTGCACCAACGCAAACTGTACACCCGCGAACGCAAGCGACGGAACGAACTGGGTCTTCGCTCCGAACACTACGTACTACCGTAACGTAAGCGGAACGCTGCAGCCGGTCATCACCACGAACGCGAACGCCGTCGTGGACTTCGGCTCCGCCACGCTCATGAACAACGGCTTCTCGGACAGCCCGGCGGACGAGTGGTGGACCGGCATGGGCGCGGGCTGGAACGCGCTTAACGATTGCTCGGACTGGGGCAGCGGCGGTGCCGGCAACGGCGAGACGGGAGCCGGACAGGCCGTGGACGGCGACGCCGTCGCTCTCGGAACGCCCACGTGTTTCTTAAGCTATCGTCTGGTCTGCGTGGAGCAGTGAGGATTATACGGGATTGACGTCGACGATCTTCGTAAATTCCACGAGTTCGAGGATCGAGTGGATTTTACTCTTAACATTTACGAAGCGAAACGTAATGCGACCGCGGCTCTTGTCCGTGATGATGCGGTACATGTTTACGAGTTCGGTGATGCCCATCGAGTTGAGGTAATCGACGTGTTTGAAGTCCACCTCGATGGACTCCACACCGGACAGATCGTCTTCATATTCGCGCATGGCGTCGGCAATCTGACCGCTGCCGTCGATGCGGGGGACGTGGACCAGCACTGAGAGTTGCGTCCCGTCCTTCTCTTTCGTGATTTCAATATGCATGGGATGTTTACAGAGTGCGAAGGCGAGCCGGCGCGCCTGCTACGCTTCGACGAGACCGGCCTTGATGGCGTACTTCACCAGGTCGGCGACCTTGTGGACGTCCAGTTTCTTCATGATGTTCGCCCGGTGCACCTTCGCGGTCCGCGGAGAGATCCACAGGGCTTTGGCGATTTCTTCATTGCTCATGCCCTCGGCGATGAGCTTCAGGATTTCGCGCTCCCGATTGGTGAGCACCGAAAACTGCTGCGCGATGGGAGCGTCGTTGTCCTTCCGGCCGCCGGCGCGAAAATCCGACATGACCTTCTTCGCAATGCGCGGACTGAGATACGTCTCGCCCTTCAGCACCGCCTCCACCGCGCGGAGCAAGTCGTCTCCGGCCTCTTCTTTGACGATATAGCCGTGAATGCCGTACTTCAGCAACTGATAGACGTACTCTTCGTTATCGTGCCGCGAGAGGACGATGATCTTAATGTCCGGATGATAGCGTCGCAGCTTGCGCGTGACTTCGATGCCCGTGGTCACCGGCATGGAAATGTCCATGACCGCGATGTCCGGCTTCAATTGCTCGATGGCTTCCAGCGCCTGCTGCCCGTCTCCGGCCTCACCGACCACCTCGCAGTCAGGCAGCGTCGTGAGGATGTGCTTCAGGCCCTCACGCAGAATCGTGTGGTCGTCAGCCAGAAATATGCGAACAGGCTTGCCCATATCTTACAATACTATCTATCATCGGGGACAGCGGCGAAGCGGGCAAACAAAAAAAGGTTGTCCAATCGGTCAAAACTCGGGCACGACCGCTTCATTTTCCGGGAAATCATACCAGTTTCGCGCCGACACGCCTCCGGAGCTGTACCAATCATCAAACAGCGGATACGCCGGATGAATATTGCCGCGTTCGTAGGGCCAGCGCCAGTCCCCCGGTACCATCAGCGCCCAGGGAAAACCCGCGGGATCGACGAAACGATCGGCACCGCCGTCGTCGAAGTAACGCCCGGCGAAATGGATGTCGTGACCGGTGTTCAGCACACGGAGAAAAAGATCGTACGGCATGGCTCCGAGGTCCGCGCGCTGCAGCGGCGCCGCCGGCGTAATCTCGAAATTCGCGCGCTCTCCGGTGCGAAACTCACCGGCGTTCGGCGCGGTGTTCGAAGCGGAGATCGT
Organism: Leptonemataceae bacterium; assembly: GCA_965227295.1. Lineage (GTDB taxonomy): Bacteria > Spirochaetota > Leptospiria > Leptospirales > Leptonemataceae > JANSYA01. Next base: position 5,766,602 of record OZ245742.1, read on the forward strand.
TCGGTCGCTGCGCGGCATAAGTTCCACTCCGGTGAAGTTAGCAACGATGCGATCCTCGCTGTGCACGACGTTTTCGAGTTCATCGTAACGCATGAGCCGCAGCCGCGCGTTTTCCGCTCCCGGCAAGGTCAAATGCAGCGTATGTTTGTAGCCGGCTCCGCGGGCGACGTGCACGATTTCGCCGCGCAGGCCGACGATGCGCCCCCGGGCGTCCAGGTCTTCTTCGTATCTCAGGCGCAGCACGTAATCGTTGAAGTCGGCGTCACCCTGGCGCGGATACAAATCCTCGAAGGCGATGGTGTAGTGCTGCAACGGCGGCGAAGGATAACGCACCATGGTTGCGCGGGTCGGGTCGTCCGGATAATGGTCCTGATCGTCGGGAATGCCGTCCCCGTCCCGATCCATCACCGGTACCGGGCCCACCATCGCCATAATGTTCAACGTGCGGCGAATTTCCTGGACCATGGTAAGATCCACCTGTTGCCGATAGGTCTGACCGGCGAACTGATATTCGATGATCACCGCGGGCACGGCGCGGTTGATGGTGATGCTTCCCGTGGCGTTGCCGTTCGCGTTCGTAGCGGCCTGAAAGAGCACCTGCTCACCGGTGCTGTTGTCCACCAGTTCAAAGACGCGCACGCGACTGCCTTCCACGGGGGCCACGGCATCGACGACGGTTATGAAGACATCCACGGTCTGCGTGGTTTCAAAGAGAAAGTTCGGATCGCCCACCAGGTCGTCGATTTGAATGGAGAAGGGTACCGTTTCCGTTTCCCCGGCGTTCACGTCCGCCGGCTCGACTTCGGCCCCCGGCGGCGGCAGCACCGCGGCCAGGCCCACCAGCCAGGCGTAGTTCTCGTCTTCCGGAGACGAACAGGAGCCGAGACCGAATGCGAGCACGATCGCAAAAAGCAAGCGGATGATGGGACGAATAAAACTGCGCGCGTTCATATAAAACTCCTGCACGCAATTATTAAAATACGGTTAGCCCGCTTTTGCAATAAGTCGGGAGGACTAGATACTCTAAGGTTCGAGGTGTAGTTTTACGTAAGCCCTGGATTACTAAATATGCTTTAGCATTTGCGATTAAGGTGTTGATTTAACCTTCTTTATGTCGCGGTGCGTTCCGCCGCGGCCAGGGCCGCGAGGCGGCCGGAGGTCCATGCGCTCTGAAAATTGAAGCCTCCGGTGATTCCATCAATATCAAGGATTTCACCCGCAAAGAACAGACCCGCGTGACGCCGGCTGGCAAACGTGCGCAGATCAATCTCGCTTAGCTTTACACCACCGGCGGTTACGAATTCTTCCTTAAATACGCCCTTACCGCTCACCGTAAATACCGTCCGCCGCAGAACGTCCGTAACCCGCTGCACCCCGGCCGACGGCATCTCCGCCCAGCGCAATTCCGCAATCCCCGCGGCAGCGGCGATCCGCCGCCAGAGTCGACCCGGCAGATGTTGCTGCAAACGCGGCTGTTCGCCGCCGGCCTTGCGGGCCCCGGCCGTCGTCTTTGCCTCGATAATGGCATCGCGCACTTGGTTTTCGTTCTGCTCCGGACAGAAATCGATACTGAGCTTCGTGTTGTACTCCAGGGCATGGAGTTCCCGGGCCGCGAAGGCCGACAGGCGCAAAATCGCCGGACCGCTGACGCCCCAGTGCGTAATCAGCAACGGCCCTTCGGCCGCATAGCGCGCACGTTGCCGGCGTTCGCCGACGTCCGGCAGACTCACCCGCGCGCGCGGAACGCTGAGCCCGGCAAGATCGTTCCAGCCGTCGCGAAGTTCGAACGTAAAGATCGAGGGTATCGGCGCGACAATTTCATGGCCGAGTTGTTCGGCCAGCCGGAATCCGCGCCGATCCCCGCCGCACGCTAATATTAACTGCTCGCATGTTAGTTGTCTGCCGCCGGATGTTTCCAGGGCAAAGCCCTCATCCTCCGCGCGCACGGAGCTGATCGCCGCATTCGTAAAAAGATCCACGCCGGCCCGGCGGGCGGCGTCCGACAGCGTACGCACAATGTCGTTCGAGTCGTCGGATTCCGGAAAGACCCGGCCGTCTTCCTCGGTCTTGAGGGCGACGCCGCGCGCGGTGAACCAGGCCATGGTGTCCCGGGCGCCGAAACGACTCAACGGGCCGCGCAGTTCACGCGAGCCGCGCGGATAGTGGGCCGAAAACTCCGCCGGGGAATCCAGAAAGCGGCCGTGGGTCACATTGCAGCGCCCGCCGCCGGAAATGCGCACCTTGTCCAGGAAGCTTCGCCCCGCCTCAAAGATCGCAACGTTACGCAAGCCGGTCTCCGCGGCCGTAACGGCGGCGAAGAATCCCGCGGCGCCGCCGCCGACAATGATCAGAGAATAATGACTGCGTTCGTTGCCGGTCATACACCTCCGCGCTCAGCCAGGCGCACCGGTTTCCCGTTCCATCCGTTCCCGGGCCGCGTGCTCCAGGGCCCGCCGGTCACCGTAGACCACGGCCAGTTTTTTGGCCCGGGTCAAAGCGGTGTACAGCGCCCGGCGATTCAACAGAGGATGATCGCTCTGTTCCGGCAGAAAAAACAACACCTCGCCGTACTCCGAACCCTGGGACTTGTGCACCGTCAGAGCAAAAGCCGGTTCGTAGGCGTGCAACATTTCCGGCAGGAAACTTCTAAACTGCTGATCGCCGGAAGCTAATTCAAATACGAAACGCAAGCGTCCGCGGCCGTCCGGCACCGCCAGGCCCACGTCCCCGTTGTAGAGGTCCCGCCGGGGATCGTTGCGAGTGATCATCACCGGCGTGCCGGGACTGAGTTCGTCTGAGCGTACATTAGCATTCAAACGTGACGAGAGCCAGAGTTGTGCGCGACGGTTCAGGGCGGAAAAGCCGCTCGCCCCGCGCCGCGTGAGCGTGAGCATCCGCGACCGGTCCAGATAACCGAAGAGCTCCGCATAAACATCCCGACGTTCCTCCGCCGCCGCGGGTAAACGCTGCAATTTGTCCAACAATGCAAAGTAACGTGCATCGTACGAACGAAGGAGCCACGAATGCACGACATCCTTCAAGTCCGCGTCTTCAGCGGCCAGGTGATGGCAACCGACGGCCGGCCAGAGCTCCCGGCAGCGGGGAAAGGCGTCCAGGTCCGCATCGCCGGCGTTCACCGCACGGGCCGCATGCAAGATGGCGTCGCCGGAACGATGGCTGCTCCGGAGTTCCACGACCGCCGGCGCGGTTTCACCCTGGCCGCGCAGAAAATCCGCCAGAACCGCCCCGGCCTCCACGGACGGTAGCTGATCGCGATCGCCGATTAAGATGAGACGGGTGCGCCCGCCATCGACATCCAGGGCCTCCAGCAACCGGGCCATGAGCGCCGCGTCCACCATGGAAACCTCATCCACGATCACGATGCCCGGCGGCAGCGGATGATCTGCGCCGTGCATAAAGCTGTGCCGTCCGGCGTGATAACGCAACAGGCGGTGTAACGTTTTCCCGCTTAAACTTAAGAGCTGCGCGTCCGCCTCCTCCGCGTCACCGAGACTGCGAATCCCCCGACGCACGGATTCCGTCATGCGCTGTGCCGCTCGCCCGGTGGGCGCCGCGAGGTAAATGTCCTTCGCCGCAAACCCCAGTCGCGCGAGGGCCCGCAGCAGAGTCACGATCGTGGACGTCTTTCCGGTCCCCGGGCCGCCGGTGATGATCATGAACGGCCGGACCAGCGCGGTCTCAACGGCCTCGCGTTGTTCCGGTGTGAGCCGCAGGCCCTCGCCCCGATCATTGCGAATGGGCCGCTCATCGATGACCTCCGCCAGGACACCACTAACATCTTTTTTGTGAATATTAACAAGCCCGCTGGAGAGCGCGGCGGCCCGATCGCGAATGATTCGCCGGGCCTCGTAGCCGCGCTGAAAAAAAAGATAACCGGTCCCGTCGTCGTCGAACTCCAGAAACAAGGGCCGGTAGCGATCATCGTCCGTGGCCAGCAGCGGGCCTGCAAAGGCCCGTAGATCTCCGGAAAGACAGAAGCGCGTCAGTCGATCCGCAATGCGCCCGGCCGGTTCCGCGGATATGGCCGTCGCCCGGCGCAGCAGACGCGCCAGGGCCTCGGGCTCGAGGCGCAGACACAGGCTGCCTTCCTCCAGGGCAAAAAACAACGCCACGAGCAGCACGGGCAGTTCCTGAGCACCGGGAGCATAGGCGCACAGGTCTCGAATGGTCGCGAGACGTCCGGAAGCACGCAGGGGATCCGCAGCAAACATCAGATCAAACAAAGTTTGCTCTTCTGCATTCAGCGTTTGCAGGATCGCCGCATGGGCCGGCGGCAAAAGTTCACGCTCCGGCCTTATGTCGCTTTTTAGTTCAGACGTATGCAGGGAGTTCCTCCGTCAGCGCGAGCAGCTCGCGTTCCTCCGGGCGCACGAAGTAGACGCCCCGCCCGGGACGCCCCGGGTCCATGCCGCGCAGAAAAAAGTAAAACACGCCGCCGAAATCGCGTTCGTAGTGAAAATCGGGGACGGTCTGTTCCAGCCACAGTAACAACGCGTGACCGTAGATGCGCGCCTGAAGATGATAGTCGTGGTGCTCCATGGCCTGTTGCAGGGCGGGGGCGTCGTAGTCGCCGTTCTCCAGGTCGTTGGACTTCCAGTCCGCCAGGTAGTACCGGCCCTCGTGGCGAAAGACGAGATCGATGAATCCCCAAACATAACCGTCGATTACATTTAGCTCGGTTGATTCTAAGGGCGGCGAGGTCCGCAGGCGCGGGACGTGAAAGTAAAACTCCATCTCATGGATACGATCGACGGGCCTGAGATCGCACAGGCGCAAACCGCCGGCCGGTTCGAGGCTCGCCGTCAGCGTTCGCGCCAGCACGGCGTGCACCGGCGACAGCAGGCCGTGTTCCGGATCGGGATCCCCGAAACGCCGCAACCGTTCCACGATCAGCTCGCGGTTCTCGGTCGAAAGATCATCGGGACGCGGCAACATGCCCGTTCCGCCGGAGCGGGCGTAGTCGGCATAGTCGACGTGTTCCAGAAGATCGTGAAACATCACGCCGGCCTCCGGGCCGCGCGGCAGGACATCGCCGGCGCTGTTCACGGCGGCGTCTTCGTCGAGGCCCCGGGCAACCTGCGGTGCCGCGGCGAACAATACGTTCTCGTCCCCGGCGGCCACCGGCTCGCCGAACTGCAACAAACGTTCCCGATGCCGGGCCGCTCCCCGCACCAGGGTCGTGTAGGAGACCAGGTCCACCCGGCGCCCGGCGGCGTCGCGCGGTGGTGCGGGGAAAGACTCTGTGATTAACTTATTTTCCTTGGAAGTTAGAGTCGACGCCGTAACTTCCGGCCCGATGATCGCAGTGCGTCGCTTCGTTCCAGGGACAAAGCCGGCATCCTCGCTTTGACCGAGGCCGGATTGATCCACGGCATCGCGAACAAAACGAGCCACCGGACCGGCGGAAGTCCGCCCGGCCCCACTCGCACGATAGTACGGTACATACAGCTTCAGTGACGCGCGGGTAAAAGCCACGTAAAACAGACGACGATCCTCCGCGTCGGCCTCGTCCGCCTGCCGCTGCACATCCGACTTGAGCAGGTCGTAGACCTTCGTTCCATTCTCGTCGTGATACTCGAAGTACTCGCGCTGATAGTGCGCGATCTGCGTGAGCCCGCCGGCGACGAACACCACCGGGAACTCGAGCCCCTTTGCGGCGTGAATCGTCATGATGCGCACGCGCGGCGCCTCGCTTTCCTCGCGATGGATGTCCTGTTCGTCTTCGATGGAAAAGCCGGAAGCGTTGCCGCCCCGCAGCGCATGCAGATGTTCCAGTAGCCCGGTGAGATCCAGGCTGCGCCTCGACGCCGCTTCCAGCAAATCGTCCATGATTTGTTCGTAGTTCACCAGCCGCCGCTCCCAGGCCGGGTCGGGGCCGTCGGCGTACGGAGCAAGGCCGAGACTCTCCTGCATGAGCCGGCGAAAGAACTGCGGCCAGGCCCGGCGTCCGGCGTACTCACGGAGGCGTAGCAGCAGTTCGCGGGCCGGACCCTCTTCGAGGTTGCTGTCGACATTCCGCAACTCGTCCGGGCGCAACCGGAAAAAACGACTCAGCAAAACCTTGCGAAAACGAGCCGCATCCGCCGGACGTTCGACCGCGGCGAGCAGCAGGGCGATTTCGTAGGCCTCGATACTGTCGTACAGTCCCGGCTTTTTATAGAAGGTATGCGGAACACGCCGGTGATCAAAGGCCGCTTCGACGGCCTCCACATCGCCGCGACCGCGGACCAATACGCAAACATCGCCGAAGTCCAGGGGGCGCACCGCCCCATCGCGTTCTATCTCGATCTTTCCACTTAATATAATCTCACTGACTTCTTGTGCAACAAACTCAGCGAAGCACCGACGTGCCGACGTGCCGCTGCCGGCCTCGTCCAGGTCCACGAACTGCACGGCCGGGCGCGCGGAGTCATCGCGCTTTGCGCGCAGACGGCGCGTTTCTTCACCGGCCGCGGCCAGTTCCGCGTAGCGAATGCCGACGTCCTGCCCGAAGTAGGCCGGATCGGCGAACAGACGATTGAACACGTGCACCAGGGCGGGAGACGAACGAAAGTTCACGCCCAGACGATACAGCCCGGCCCGGCCCTCCGCGGCCAGCGATTCGATGAGTGCCCGAGCGCCGAAGTAGGCGTGCACGTCCGCGCCGCGGAAACCGTAGATGGCCTGTTTCGGATCCCCGACGATCATCAGCACGCCCCGAACGGGGCCGTAACTTTCTTCGATATAAAGTTTGCGGAAAATGCTCCACTGGACCGCGTCCGTGTCCTGGAACTCATCTACGATGGCGTAACGGTAGCGTTCGCGGAGCGCCTGGAGCAGCATGCCGTCTCCCGGCAGCGCCCGGTCTACGAGTTCAATCATGTCCTGGAAACTCACGAGGCCGTGTTCTGCTTTGTATCGGGCGAGATCGCGCCCGAGGCTCGCGATGCTGTCCGCCGCGAGACCGCGGGCGACGGCGTCGACTTCCGTACCGCCGGCCGCAATGCGCAGTTCTTCGAGTACGGCGACGATCTCCGGGAGTTCGGGACAGGCCGTCAGGTTTTCGCCGGCGGCAGTCCAGTGACGTTCGCTTAACACCCGAAAGCCGATGTCCTCCGGATCGTCCAGGGCGGGGCGGCACGTTTTCAGGAACTCACGCCACAATGCCAGGGCCGGCAGTGATCCTTCGCGGAAATCCCCGAGAAGTTCCAGCAGCGGCAGCAGGATCTTCCGGACTTTCTTATTGCGGGAGTTCTTTTTTTGATTTAACGCTTCGAACCCGGCCACGAGCGCGCTGCGTTCCGGAACGCGCCCATCCACCGGCCCGGCGAGATCGACGAGAGCTGCTAACTTCTCTTGAACGAAAGCTTCCAGATCACGAAAGCGCTCGAGCCAGGCGGGGGAATCGTTTTCATCCGGCGGCGGCAGGATGCTTTCGTACTCCGGGCGGAAGTTTGCGGCGATGCGACGCACGGTGTTTTCGAACCGACTCTCCCCGTTGCGATCGATGTCCGGATAGCCGGACAGGTGCAACACGGCTTCCAGGTCCTCACCGTACCGCCGCGGCCACTCCGCGCGCATCTGCTGCTTCAACAGGTGTTCGAGCAACGGCCCATCGTCCACGACCTCGTACTCAAACGAACGGCCCAGTTCAAAACCGTAGTTCTGCAATACCTGGTGGCAGAAGCCGTGGATCGTATAAATGCCCGCCGAATCGAAATTGTCCACCGCACGCCGCAGACGCGCACGTTGTTCCAGGTCGTCCGTACAAACGTGGACGGCTTCTTCGAGGCGCGTGCGAATGCGTTCCTTGAGTTCACCGGCGGCCTTTTCGGTAAACGTCACGACGAGGAGGCGGTCCACGTCCACGCCCTCGTCGCGCACGAGACGCAGCACGAGCCGTTCGATGGTGTAGGTCTTACCGGTACCCGCGGAGGCTTCGATGACCGCCGGTTGGTCCAGGCGGATCTCGTCCGGGCTGCGCACGTCGTGATACTCGTTCACGCGGGGCCCCCGGCTTTGCTGACTTTCTTTGAGGAAGATTTAGCGGCCTTCTCCGGCGCGAGCAACGGTCCCGGCAACGCAAAGCGCCGTTGCACGAGGTCGTAGACGTCCCGGGGCAGCAGGTCCTCGCCGCCGCGCTCCATGCTCGCAACAAGTCGCAGGAGACCGTCGCGATCTTCCCGTTCCGCCTCGCGGAGCTCGTGAATTTCCCGGCGATACTGCGCACGGGTTTCCGCATCCGCGCCGTGGCCGGTCGCCCAGGGTCGCATCGTGGTCTTGCCGAGAACCGCCGCCAGGGGGACGTCGTGAAACGTACCGAACAGGAAATCCTCACAGAGCGATTGCAGATAAGCGCGCGCCGTCGCCCGGCCGGGATCGGTCAGCACAATGCGATCCGACTTCTCCCGGGCCACCACCTGGACTTCGAAGGCCGGGGCCGGCTCCGCGAAATCCGCGGCGGCTTCCGCGGCATACAGCATCATCGCGAATAGAAAGCCGCCGAGATAGTCTTCCGGACGGACCCCGCTCGCTCCGCTGATCGTAAGGCAACCGGCCAGGCGTCCCTGTTCGTCGAGCCAGGCAACGTGACCGGCGGAGCCGTTGAGTTCCAGCGGGAGTGTCTCATCCTGCAAACTCAACTGCAGCGCCGGTCGCTGCAACATTGTAAGCGCGCTGTCGTTCGCAAAGCGACGCGCCGCGGCGTCCTCGCCGAAGACCACCAGGCAGCGGCGATCGAACGGGTGCTTCGCATGCCAGGCCTGCAAGATAGCGCTGCGTCGGCGGATCAAGTTCACAAGCAAACGACGGTCGCGACCGGCGAAGGCGCCGTGGGGCATGCGACCGCGCAACATCTCACGCTGATAACGCTTTAGAATGATTTCGGTAACCGCTTCCGGCAACTCGTCGACACTGACATTCCGGCCCAGGGCCGCATGCAACGCGTCCACGGGTAAGCGGATGTTCTCCGGAAACTTCGAGTAGAACGGTTCGTCTTCTTTGCGCGTGCGTTGTACGCCTTCGTCTTCGGTATCCGGGCGCAGGCCGTGGCGGCGGCGCAACAGGGCTTCGGCCGGGGATACGAGAAAGGCCTTTAAATCGCGCAGGTCCACCAGCTCGCCGACGGATTCATGCATGGCGCCGGTTGCCTGGAGTTCCGCCGGGCGAAAGCTGCGCCGCAGAAGGCTTGCCGGCAAGTCGCTTAGCTTTTCCTGTGCGTCACTTAGCAGGGATCGCCGCGCCGCGTTCAGCAGCGCCACCGAACGATCCTCGACGGAGAAGTTCGCCATGACGTCGGCGTTCTCTTCGCAGCGTTGCAGGTAGCGCTCGCCGGAGAGGCGCAGCGGTACGAAGTCCCGCCGGAACGCCGCGCCGCCGAGGAACTCTTCGCTCAGAACGCTCTCGAACTCGGCCACGGGAGAACACGGCTGGAACTCACGGTCCTTGCGGGTATCCCGGCATTCGTAGAGCAGGTACAGTCGATCCTTTACCGACAGGAGCAGGTTTTCGAGAAAGAGCAGCCGGTGGACCTCGGGCGCGTTTGCATCGCCGATGCGCCGCTTCGCGGTCAATAGATTCAACGCCGAAACGTCGGCACGGCCGGGGAAATCCCCGCTCTCGCCGAGACCTGGAATGTACACGATGCGAAAGGGCACCGGGCGCATGGGACGCAGAGATGCGATGGTTACGCCGCCGGAGAGATAGCCGCCGCGGCTGCCGGAGATGCTGCGACCGTGATCGAGAAGATAGGCCCGCAGCAGGGCGAAGCTTAATGTTTGACCGGTAACACTTAAGAAGTTTTGAAAATCGGCCAGGGCGGCGAAGATCTCGTCCCGCACCCGGGATTCCGCCGGGCGTTCCGGCGGCGGCGCCAGGTACTCGTGCAGGATGGCCCGCAGTTCATCCAGGGCCTCCGGTTTTCCCGCGGCGCAGGACTCCGTACACTGCCGCAAACGAAAACGCAAATCTTCCAGCACCGTCGACAGCACGGCCAGGCTGCGTTCGTCCCGGCTGTGCATGTCCTCGAACGGCTCGACGTCTTCGAAGACGGCCTCGTCGTTGCTCTGCATGATGCGTCCGAGCCGCAGGCGCCGCAGGGCGTGCTGCCAGGTATACAAACCGTCGTCGTTCACTTCCAGTTCGCGCTGATGACTCGCGTCGAAGCCGCGGTAGACGTTCAACCGATCGGCCCAGTCCACCCAGGCCAGGACCTGTTCGCGGGCCACGCCGTGGGCCGCGGGGGACGCGAGAAAGGCGTCGTTCATCGCGAACTCGAAGACGTCTTTGCGTGTGAACGCCGACTCGCAGAGGTCAAGCAGCGCCGTGAGGCCCGCCGTGTAGACGCTCTCGTTCCCGGCGGAGAAGTCGGTCAGATTGTACGGAAGCAGCGGACGATCGAACTCGTCACGCCCCGCATCAAAGACGGCCTCGATGATTCCGCGATACCGTTCCATGTCCGGCAGCAGGACGGCGATGTCGGTAAGACGCAGCGAAGGATCGGCCTGCATGTTTTGTAAGATGCTGTGAAAGACCGTTTCGATTTCCCGGCGGCGACCGGGACAACCGACGATGCGCACGCTGTCATCCTGCCGCACGGTTCCGCGCGCGCCGTCGTTCGCACGGCGCGGATTTCCGGCAAGGGAACGCTGAATGTGATGCAGCAACGTCCGCGCCGGTGCACGGCTCCGCGTGTCCGCGTAAAAGACGTCGTTGGGCCGGGCGTTCGCCGCGAGCAGATAAAACATTTCCCGCGCCGGTTTGCCCCAGAGATCGAAGAGCCGCGCCCCGCTGTCCGTGCGCAAACGTTCGTCACCGAGCCCGTCGACATCGATCATCTCCGGGTCGGCGACGGACGTGCACGCCGTCCAATCATCCTCGCCCGGCGACGTGCTTTCAAAGACGCCGGCGTAGGCCCGGTGCGCCGCCGGCAGATAAAAACGAAAGTCCGCGAACTCACCGAGCTCGAAGATCATTCGCGTGTGCAACCGCGAGAGCTGCGAGATACCGAAAACATGCACGGTACGATCCGGCAACGGTTGCAAATCCTTACGACGATCCACTAATACGCGGCGCGCGTACTCCGCGAGGCTGACGACGCCCAGGCGATCGATCAACCCGGCCTGGCGCTCCCCGTCGCGTTCGAAGCCGAAGACACGCCGGTACAATTCACGCTGGGCGCGGAACATCGGCCGCACGTTCTCCGCCGTGCCGCCCTCGGTTTCGATGGGACCGGGATCGATGGACGGACGCTTAAGCCAGGTGGACAGCGTGGAATGGCGATGGTACTCGTACTCGCGAAAGAGACCGGCCAGACGCCGCGCGAGATAGTAGCCCCGGCGTTCGGCCGCGCCCGGTCTCTCCGCGCCCCGCTGCAGGTATTCGTGCAGCACGGCCAGCTCCGGCGCGCGCATGACCTCGTCGTCGGCGAAGACACCGAGAATTGCAAAGATTAGATGATCGTCAGTTAAGAGACGCGGTCGTTCCTTTGCCGGATCCAGCTCCGTAAGGATCGTGAAAAAACCTTCTTCGAGAAACTGAAAGTTCACGTGGGCGCATACGCCGCGGGCGCCCGGGCCGCCGTCCTGCCGGGACAAACGCATCTGCAACCAGCGGCGCAGGTTGCGGTTCGGCACGAGCACGAGCGGCGGCGCGAAGGGATCGTAGCGATCGTGCATGGTGTCGCCCGTAACGGAGGCGAACAGCCTGCGTGCCAGGCGTTCGAGATCATCGCTGAAGTACGCTTCGATCCGGCGACCGGCGTGCCGGCGCTCGGGGGAGAACAACTCCAGCTGTGCTTCGGAGGACGGGCGCTTCACGGCTACTAAGGTATGCGCAAATGATCTTAGTGATTATCCACAGGATAGTCGCAGCCGCCGGAGGCGTGTGGATAATTATGTCACATTAGATTATGTCGCTTTTAGTTTGTATGCCGCGGCGTGGTGCCGGTCAATCGTTTTGTGCTTCGTCCGGTTCGCCCGGGTCCACCGCCACCATGACGTTGGCGAGGCCGTTCTCGGCAAACTCGTTCAGATACACGTGCATGAGATTATGGAAGAGATCGTCCTCGCTCATGCCTTCCGGGAGCTGCTCCTTGTTTTCGATCATGATCTCGGCGTCGCGGGAAGCCAGGCCCTGCCCCAGAGACGCCCAGAAGTTCTGCCGCCCGAAGTTCTCCACAAACTCCAGGGCCGCGGATTCGAAATCTTCGGACACCGTAATACCCTCCTCGCCGGACTGCGCCACAAGGTCGGCCGCACCGAAATCCTGCGCCCGCTGAAAGAGTTTCACCAGGGTCTCGTCGTAGACCTCCGGCAGCATCGATTCCTCGTCGCCATCTTCGTCACCGTCGTCCTCGTCTTGCGCCAACGACAGGACGACGGAACCGAGGTAGGCCATCATCGCCAGCGCGCGGTACTGATCTTCACTGAGTTCCAGGTTCGTATTCATAGTGCAACGACGGCGAAGGCCATGGAACCCGCTGTCCAGCCGAAAACGGAAAGGCGCTTGACGAAATCCCGCAATCGCAGGATTCTCACTTTCGGTTCGTCTATGACTGTTTGATCCACCCCCGCCGTTTTGCCCCGGTCCATACCGGAGAGGCGCTTTCGCGCCGAAACAGGATCAATCATGTCCGAACAGAATTTGACGAACCCATCGTTCCGCCCGCTCGAACCCCTGGGCTGGGACCCCTATTTCGAAACACAGTACCGCAACGCCCTTACGCGCTGCCCCGAACGCGAGTCCGACGCCGATTCCGTCTATGTCCCCGGCCGCGTCTTCGACGAGCGCCGGGACAGCTTCATCGTGCGCGGGCCACTAATATCTTCTGAACCTTTGTTAGAAGATTACACCGCGCGCCTGTCCGGTCGACTGCGCGGTCTCATCGCCGGCGGTGACGCGGTCCGCCCCGTGGCCGGAGACTGGGTGGTTCTCCGCATTGCCGGCTCCCGGGCGGCGCTCATCGAGGCCGTCTGCGAACGGCGCACCGATTTTTCACGCAAGGAGCCCGGGGAACGCACCGTGCGACGAACGGTCGCCGCGAACGTGGACGGCGTGCTGTTGGTTCAGGGCCTCGACGGGAACTACAATCCGCGACGCACGGAACGGTATCTCACGGCCGCTTACGAAAGCGGCGCGCGGCCCATCATCGTGTTGAACAAGGCCGACCTCTGCGACAAAGATCAACTCGACGATCGTTTGCGCGAAACGGCCGCCGTCGCCCTCGGTGCTCCGCTCTTTGCGATCAGCGCCGGCGAAGGCACCGGCATTGCCGATCTGCGTTCCGTACTCGAAGCGCGTAAGACCTACGCCTGCCTGGGCAGTTCCGGGGCGGGCAAGTCCACGTTGATCAATCGCCTGATGGGCCGGGACGCTCAGGCGACGGCGTCCGTGCGCGGCGGCGACGCGAAGGGCCGTCACACGACGACGGCGCGGCGTTTGTTGAGTACGCCCGAGGGCATACTGCTCCTCGACACGCCGGGACTGCGCGAGCTGCAATTGTGGAGCGACGGCGGAGATACCGCCGAAGGCCTCGCCGAAGCTTTCGCGGACGTCCTTGCCCCGGCCGCGCATTGCCGCTTTCGGGATTGCTGCCACGAGGACGAACCCGGTTGTGCCGTGCAGGCGGCGATCGCCTCCGGTGAACTCGAGGCCTCACGCTTGAAGGCCTACCGTAAGATGCAACGCGAACTCCGTGTCCTGGAAGCTCGCAGCAACGAACGCGCGGCCTACGAAGAGAAACACCGTTTGAAAAGATTGCACGGCACGTATCGCAATATTCAACGCGAGAAACGCCGACGTCAGGGAAGATAGTTTCATCCATTGCGCAATCCCGTTCGGACGGCGCCGTTTTTTTGCGTTTACAAATACGTGAAGCAACGGTGTCGTCTGTCCGGGAGCGAAGCATTGAATCAAATCGGCGATTACGCACTTATCGGAGACTGCCATTCCGCGGCCCTGGTCGGCAAGGACGGTTCCATCGACTGGGCCTGCTTTCCCCGCTTTGATTCGCCGTCGGTCTTCGGTCGCATCCTGGACGAAAGCGCCGGCGGTTTCTTTCGGATCTGTCCGGCCGGCGCCCTCGACGGCGAAGGCACGTTAATGGACGGCACAGTCGTACAGCGGCGCTATCTTCCGAACACAAACGTTCTGGTTTCGCGCTTTGAAATCGGCGAGGCAATCCTCGAGGTAACCGATTGCATGCCCGTGCGCCGCTATCAACCGGAGGACGCCTCCCGGGTCCGGGGCTTCGGTGCCATCTTACGCAAAGTACAGTGCATCGCCGGAAATCTCGACGTCCGCGTAAGCATCAACCCGCGCTTCGAGTACGGTTCGTTCACGCCGCGCTTTCGGGCCACATCCGAACGTACGATTGAAGTCGTCGGCGGGGCGGACGCGCTCTGGATCACCACGACGCATCCGCTGCCGTGCACCAAAGACAGCCTGGACACCATCGTTTCGCTAACATACGGCGAGACAATGTTTATCGAAGCGGCCTGGTCGGTGTCCCACGAGGAACGTTTACCGGAAGAACATCCCTCCGGCGCAGACCTGGCCGAGCGCCTGGAGAGTACCGTCGAGTTCTGGCACCAGTGGATCGGCCAGTGTCGCTACATCGGCGAGTTCGAAGAGCCGGTGCGCCGGAGCGCCCTGGTCCTTAAGATGCTCACGTACGCACCTACGGGGGCCGTGGTCGCCGCGCCGACGACTTCGTTACCGGAAGAAATCGGCGGCGTGCGCAACTGGGACTATCGTTACACCTGGATTCGCGACACCACGCTCACGCTCATCTCCCTGCTTGTGCTGGGCTTCCGCGCCGAGGCCGACGACTATCGTCAGTGGTTCCGCCGCACGTCCGCCGGTCGCGCGGAGGACCTGCAAATCATGTACGGCATCGACGGTACGCGTTCGCTGCCGGAGATCGAGCTCAGTCACCTGGCCGGCCATCGCGGTTCGAAGCCGGTACGCATCGGCAACGGCGCCGTAAAACAGATGCAACTCGATGTTTACGGTTCCATCTTACAGATCGTGTACATCTACGTGAAGACCGGCGGCACCGTTACGGAGACGAACTGGGAATTCCTGCGCGGCCTGGCCGACATCGTCTGTGAGCGCTGGGAGAAACCGGACCAGGGCATCTGGGAAATCCGCGACGAGCCGCGCCACTTCATTCACAGCAAGCTGTTGTGCTGGGCCGCGCTGGACCGCGCGGTCAAACTCTCCGAAAGAAACAATCTCCCGGGTGATCGCATCAACTGGAAGAACCACTGCGAACGGGTGCGTGAGTACTTAATGGAAGAAGGCGCGCGTCCCGGTTGGTTCCCGCAGTCCGTGGGCAGCGAGGCCGCCGACGCCTCGTCGCTGCTCGTCCCCGCCATGGGCTTTCTGCCGCCGAAACATCCCGCGGTTCTCGCCACGATCGAAAACGTGCGCGATCAGCTCGAAAACGACGGCCTGGTGTATCGTTACCTGGCCGGCGACGGCCTGGACGGCCACGAGGGCGGCTTTCTGTTGTGTTCGTTCTGGTTGCTCGACGCCCTCATTCACAGCGGCCGCCTGGACGAAAGCGAGAAACTGCTGCAACGACTGCTCGCCCTGGAGAACGACGTCGGCCTCTATGCCGAAGAAGCCATCCCCGAAAGCGGTGAGGCCCTGGGAAACTTTCCGCAAGCTTTCACTCACATGGCGTTAGTGACTTCCTGCGCGCATCTGTCAGCGGCGCGGCGGGGGGCTCTGCCGCCGGACGGGACCGCGTACGACTTTGCCGAGTTTGCGCTGTCGCAGTTGCGATAACTATTCCGGCGCGAAGCATTGCCTCATTGGCACGGCGCGTCGCCGTTCTGGACGAGGTATTCCTCGCCGGCCTCATCGTAGTAAATCGAAACGCCGTCTTCGCTCACCGATCCGCCCGAATTGGTTCGGAGCTGCCAGCAGCGCGGCTCCGCGGCAGCGCGCGCCCGGTTCGTTCGCGCGTCCACGTAGATCGTGCGATCCGCCGCGCGTACGTACGCGCCGCCGGAATCCGGCGCCCACACCGGGCCGTCCGTGTACGGGATGTCGGAGACGTATACATCGTTTGCAAACTGCAGTTTATTCGAAGCTAACACCCCGATGCGCAATCGCCAGAGGTCCGTTCCCGGCGGCGCATCCATGCCGGGGCGCAGTTCTTCGAGCACCGCCACGAACTTCGCGTCCGGCGACGGTACCGCGGCGATGATCTGCATGGAATCATCCTGGGGCAAATCATGCAACTGAACTGCGGCGTCACGCTCGCGCACATAGACCGCACGCGCCGCCGAGCCGTAGTCGTCGCCGGTGCCGCCGAGAAAGACGAAGGCATTCGGCCGTACGGCATACAGTGAATCCGCAACGATCCAGCCCGGGAACTCAAACGCCGGCGCCGAACGAACGTTTTTGCCCCGTATCTCAAGGGCGAGGACCTCCGTGCGATAGTCGCGCTTGTGAGTCGTGCCCGAGAGCGGATCCAGGGGTGCCTTCTCGCGATAGTGCAAGCGCACTTCGGCAAAACTCCGGCCGCCCAACCAGGCAATGCTGCGATCCGGACCGCCGGACCGCCAGAACAGCATCCGGCAGCCGGCGGCCAGGGCGAGCAGCAGCATCAGACTAACTATAACCCACCGCAAGTTACTGACCGCTCAATTCCTGGAGCCGGCGCAGGCGACGATCTTTGTCCGGCGACTGCCACTGCTCGTCCGAGAAGTCGTCGAAGCTGTAGCTCCGCGTCGTGTGCGTTTTGTCCGTATACGGAATGTAGAGCAGGATCGGCTCCTTCTTCGGTTCCGCCGTCTCGATGGCCTTGAGTTTGGTAGGATCTTCCAGCCAGGACGCCGGGAACGGCAGATTCTCGCAGGTACCGCGCAGGTCACGCAATACGAAGCGCCCCTCGTAACCGTTGTCCCGAAAGATCTTACCGAAGAACTCGAACGTTACGATCTGCCGGCCCGGGCTCAGCACTTTATCGACGGCGGCCCAGTGCGTGGGCTCGTCCGCCTCGATCGAAAACAAATTCGCGTGCAGACTGTAACGACATTCGCGGCTCACATCCAGAACGGCGTCGATGTAGAGCGAGCCGTTCTCCAGACGATCCGTAAACTGTCCGGTAAAACGTGCCGGTACCATGGGCGACGAGTAAAACGATTGCTGGAGTTCCACCTCGCTGTCGCCCTCGAGGCCGGGCACCCGCGCGCGTACTTTCAACGTGAGGTTGCCCCAGTACTTCTTGTCTCCCGACGGCGCCTCCCAGGTGAAGACGTAACCGCCGCCGGCGTTCTCTTTGAACTCCACACTGCCGAGTCCGGGTTTACCGAAGTTCGGATCGCCTTCGAGTTGCGCGCCGAGAATCTCCACCCCGCCCACGGGACCGCCGTTCGCATCCAGAACGCTGAGTCGTGCTTCCAGGGTATCGTCCGAGGTAACGGTATGTTTGTTGAGTTCGAAGACAAAACGCGGCGCGCCCTTTGCGCGTTTGTCCAGTTCTTGCAGGACCTCTTCTTTCGATTTACCGCCCGCCGCCAGTTCTTCGACGTACTTGCGCAGTTGCTCTTCAGTGCGCAGGTTCGGATCGTTTAAAATCGGCAGCGGAAGATTCTTGATCTGCCAGGGATTGATCAGGTCCGTCATGTCGCGGCGCAGCGGTCGTGAGTTCGGCGGGTACTGCGCGTAGGATCGATACGATTCCAGCATGGCCTCCGGGGACGGACCGCGTTCCACCAGGCGTTCCAGTTCCCGCGGCGACAGGAAGCCCTCGTCACCGGTGCGAGAAATTACGTCGTCGCCGCGCCCGAACTCACCGGCCGGGCCGTCCAGAATGCCGCCGGATTCTTCGCCGGACATGAGGAAGATCAGTACAATCAACAGTACGGCCGC
This sequence comes from Leptonemataceae bacterium, assembly GCA_965227295.1. Classification (GTDB taxonomy): domain Bacteria; phylum Spirochaetota; class Leptospiria; order Leptospirales; family Leptonemataceae; genus JANSYA01. The sequence goes on from OZ245742.1 coordinate 5,784,488, forward strand.
GACCGCAATGGGAATCAGAAGTTTCGCTTTCATTCAATCAACTCGTGTATTTGGATTTCCCTCAGTATGCCACTTGCCTCTTTTCTATGAACAACAAAAAAGCCCCCGCTTTACGGAGGCTTTTGTTTACTTCGGGGCGCTTACGCGCCCGTCCGTGTCTTGTTTCCTTTTAGTGACAACTCTTATCCTGTATACTCTCTAACTTTCTTTTATGTTTCTTTAACGCTTTGTTTTTATGTGTGCGTCGGTAAGACTCTTCGCATGAACCGCCGGTGTGCGGGCTGCCTACTGGCAACCCCATCCGCTGGATTTACACCGGTTCCATTCCCGTTTTGTAGCGTCGTTGATCGAACTGCCGCCGTCGCCGACGTGCGTGCGATCGTAGCCCTGCTTGGAGCTGCTGTAATCGCTGCTCGATGAACCGCCCCAGATGTAGTGATAGGAATACTTTGCTTTGTCGCACTTGCTGTGGCTGCCCTTGCTGCTGTGACCGCAGGTGCTGTGGAAGGAGACCGCGCCGTCATCTTCGCCGGGCAGATACCAGGCTGAATACCAATCGCCGTCGTAGCCGGCGAGGCTCCAGATGCCCACGCCCTTCGTGTCGTTGTGGTTGTAGGAACCGCGGGCGTTGCCGGTCTTCAGTGCGGAGACCATGCTGTTGGATTCCCAGAACGCGAGGTCCGCAAGCTCGGAACCGCCGGCCGCGCTGGAAGACGCCATGACCCAGTCGATGTTAAAGCTGCCGCTCGTCTTATCGAGGAAGTACTCGGTGGCGTAGCAACCGGCACTGTGGCAGATGACCTTGCAGTGATTCGAACCCGTGCAGCGCTGGTTCAGCACCGTGTTGAGGCTCGACTGCGCGCGGCAAGATCCCCAGGTCCGCGGGTCCGAAGATCCGTCGTAGCCGACGAAGTAGCGGGTCAGCGAGGTATTGATGTTCTTCGCGTTGCCCCAGTAGTTACCGTTGTCGCTCGTGCTGGTGCCGCAGTGGTTGCTGCCGGAGCGGCCGTGAACGAAGATAACATAATCTGCCGCCGCGAGCTCCCCCGAACCCGCGACAAACAGAACCCCGGCCGCCGCCAGAACGGCAACCTGGAACAGACTCTGAACTTTCTTATGAACTCTCTTTGTTTGCATGACGATTCCTGTTTGTGTCAGTGATGGGAATAGTATTGCACAACCCGTGCCAGCTTCGTGAAAATAACGAATTCGTGACTAAAAAGTCCGCCAATACAGCAAAGATCGCAATTTCTTCCACAATAACGACGCAGCGAGGGCATGCCATGCCTGCCATAGTGCACCGCAAACCCACAGAATTAACAGTTCTGCACCAAAGGACTAATCTATTTTGGTGCATCCCGAAATCCCGCCCCTGGCTTAATCTCAATCCAGCACTATTTTGGTGCGCAATTTGTGCGCCTTCCCCCCGGCGGACAGAGCAGCCATCGCCTGGCCCTCCAAAAATCGGCTTGCGAATCCAGGGCTGCCATGCTTCGTACGTTGTGTGAAGCGCATAGCAATCATGGCGGTGCTCCTGCCGGTTCTGGTTCTCTTCTGCGGGGGCCGCTGTTTTCTCTTCAGCACCACGCAGAGCTTCAGCAGCCAGTTCGACGATGCGAGCGTCAGCACCCGGATTCGTGCCCTTCTGATCCAGGATCCCGATGTCAATCCGCTGAGCATCACGGTGGCCACGGACGAGGGTGAGGTCTTTCTCCTCGGGCGGGTCAGCAGCAAAGAGGAACGCCTGAAGGCTGAGCGCCACGCGCGCAGCATCGACGGCGTGTGGTCGGTGATGAACCATCTCCGGGTGGGCGTAAAGACCGAGAGCACCACCTACGCGGACATCCAACTGCGCCAGAAGATCGAAGCACGGCTGCTCCGGGATCAGGACATCCTGGCGCTGAACCTGCGGGTCTTTACGAACGAAGGTGAGGCGTACCTCCTCGGGCGGGTCCGCAACGATCAGGAACGACGGCAGGCCGTCGCCGTGGCCCGGGAGACGGAGGGCGTGCGGGAAGTCTTTAATTACATCAAGGCCGGTCTGGTGAAGGCCGAGGCGGAGACCGTCCGAGAACAGACCGCGGAATAGCCCGGCGACACCGGTCAGCCTCCCCGGGACAGGTCATCCAGGTCGGCAATGAACCCGTCCAATCGTTGCAGGAAGTTTCGCTTCTGCTGTTCGCTGAGTTCGGCCTGCATTTTCAGGATGAGATCCTTCGTGGCCGCCCGCCAGCGCTCGCGGTCCCGTCGATAGTAGGCGGGGGTGTTTTGATCCGGGCGGTGCAACCAATCTTCCAGAGCACCGCGCAACTCCCCGGGATCACCACCGGACGCGGGCAGGAGCGCCAGGAACTCCTTCTGGCGCTCCCGGCGATAGCGCAGGCGACTGCGCTCCAGTTCCGGGACTTCACGCACGAGCGCGGCGAAACGATCCCGTTGGGCCGGCGTGAGTCCGCCCGTCCAATCTTCCAGAAAATCCAGACCTTTTTGCGTTTTCTCCGCCAGGCGTTCTTCCCGCGTCATGCGGATCTTCTCCACGATCTCGCCGTTCTTCTCTTCCAGAATGCCGCTCAGATACTTCACCTGGGCGGGATTGAGGGTCTTCAGAAAACTCACGGAGTCGGGATAGATCCGCCGATAGACGGCATCCCGGAAGCTGCGTCCCCGATCAAAGAGCCAGTCCACGTCGGAACCACCGAGGCCACGCTCTGCTCGCTTACGAAAATCGCGCAACGTCCGGGCATAGCGCGGCAGTTCCTGCTGCCTGTGCCAGCGATGGTGCACCGCGATACGCCGGGACAGAGAATCGTACTGGTTCGAACTGAGATCGAAATAGCCGTTCAGCTCGCGCATCACCAGAAAGTCGGCGTTGTTGTAAGCCTGGCGGTAAATGAAACGCGCACAGCCGCTCGTAAGCAGGGCGAGAATCAGCAGGAAGATGAGTCGGCGGGCAAGCGAAGAGAAAGTCATCGGGGTTCCTCTTAGCTTCTTATTAAGGCAAGCCCTTGCGGCGAAGACAAGCGGTTTTCCGCACTCGAAGACTCAGCCCGTAAAAAAAGGCGCCGGGATCGGCAGGATCTACTGGTTCAGGAGAATCGTTCCGACGTCCACCGTCGTGTTTTCGGAAGAGACCGTAACCGTACTGCCGGAAGACTCGGACGTACTCAGCGCGCCGCCCGAGCCGGTATACCAGCCGTCCGTAAACGATGCCGGCGTCTGAAAGCAGTCGATGTGCGTATCCACCCGACCGGCGAAGTCGCTGTCGATGGATTCGATCGCGATTTTGTAATCGGCGCCGCCCGCGGGCACACCGGCCAGAATAAAACTGCCGTCGCGGTTCACGCTGCTGTAGGTCGAAGCGAAGACCGTGGAACTCTGCCGCGCGATGACCACGGCGCTCACGACGGGAGCACCGGCCGCGGTGAGGATTCTGCCCTGGATGGTAGCACGATTGTTCATGGCGTTCGGCGCACGCGCGCTGTCCGCAACAGGTGACGCCACCGAATTGCAGGCGTTATTCAGCACGGACACGACACCCACGAACAAGAGGCCGATGAGCAACAGATCGTCATTGTCGTCGGAGGCCGGCGGGGTCAGGGCGTTGCAAGCACTGCCGCTGCTCAGGAGAAACGACAGGATCGCGCCCAGGGCGAGCAGGCGCACGCTTTTGTTTTTTGAGTGCATTGTAAATCGCTCCTCGGTGAAAGTTACGGACCGTAGACCGCCGCGGCGCCGGCCTTTTCATCGTCCGTAAGCGTGTTTCGCTGGAACGAACTGAAGACGAAGGGATACATCACCGGCAAATTCTGTACCGTCGTAGAAAACGCCGAACCGTTGAGCCCGCTGATCGAGTGAGCAAAGCCGAGGGTGTGGCCGATCTCATGCAATAACGTGTACTCGTACAGCGTGCACGTACCGGAGACTGTCAGACAGCTACTGGCACTGGTTGATAACGAGGAGTTGCTCGCGTTCAAGACCAACGTGGCGGCACAGATGTCCTGCGGCCGGCTGGTGTTGAGGTTCAGAGGAATGCCGATGCCCAGAATTCCGCTGGTCGGATCGGCGCCGAGGGCACGCAGCACGGAGCCGTCCGTATCCCAGACCACGCGCAACTGCCCCGCCACCGGCGAGTTAATGAACGCCGTGGTACCGGAGGCGTCGAAGGACTGATCGTACGAAGGCGAAGCGAAGAGCGTACGATTCGAAATAGTGCCGTTCCATTGATCCAGCACACCCTGCACGATGTTGCCCCGGGCATTCGTGGGAATGTCGCTATCGAAGAGCGGTGTGATGGACGAAGCCGTATTGCACGAACTCTCGAATGCCCAACGTTCACGCTCGCCGTTGCCGGCCGTAAAATAGTACCAGGCGTTCGCCGGTGCAAAGGTCGCGACGGCTACCCCGGCGGCGAGCAATCCGGTAAACACACGGCGGGAAAAGAGCGAAAAAATGGCGACGGTCATGCGATGTTCAGTCCGTTTAAGATTAGATCACAGAAACTTAAGGGCCCACCAGTTCCCGGAATTCATCCAGGCTGTAAAAACGCGCGTGCACGGGCGGCGGGTATCCGGTGAGGCGGCGCAGTAGATACGTCGCCCCGGTTTCTTCGTCCGTGCCCAATTCGATTCGGCCCCACTCCAGAGAGCGCAACGGATAGACACCGCCGACGGGTGCTCCCAGGATAAAAATCAGCTCGGCCCCGTCCTCATCCGCGGTGCCCGAAGGCATGACACTGCGCAGGCCCGAGAAAATGCGCACACGGATCAGGCCGCCGGGTTCCCCGCCGCCGGACTTAAGCACTTCCAGAACTTCGATGTCGTACTCACGGACCGCGCCGCCGGAAGCCGGCCGGGATTGCCGCACGCGTCCGTGAAGCACAAGCACAGCCTTGTCCACCACCATGGCGGTGGTGCTGAATTCTTCCAGAGCGAAGACATGGCTTGCGGGCAAGAGCAGCAGCGGTAGCGCAAGCGCGTACACGAAAACCGCCGCACGCCCGGAAGAGCGTACGGCGGCATAAAGACGCGCGGCTGCAAACAATAGAGACGGCACGCGTGCAACCTCAGGCGCGTTCGATCATCATGGCGCCGGCGACACCGCCGTGCGCACATGCGGTGATCAACACACGGTTCACATCCTTATTGTTTTCCATGACCATGGCGGCGTTCGCGATCAGGCGGATGCCGGTGGCACCGAAGGGGTGACCGATGGCGATGGAGCCGCCGTAAGCGTTGATGCGACCTTCTTCGAATTTCTTTTCCCAGTCCAGGCCGGTGCGCTTTTTCATTTCTTCGAGAGCGCCGAGGGCGGTGGCCGCGAAGGCCTCGTGGATTTCGATCTGGTCGACGTCGTCGATCTTCAGGCCCAGTTCCTCGATGAGCGCCAGACTCGCCTCGGCCTGGCCGATGCCCATGAGGTTCGGATGCACGCCTTTCATCTGAAAGCCGGTGAGATACGCCTGCACGTTCAGTCCGAGCGCTTTCGCTTTGTCCTCGGTGGTGACGATAACGCCGGAAGCGCCGTCGGAACGAGCACAGGCGTTGAAGATGGTAACGGTGGGGCCGTGGCTTTTCTCGATGAAATCGCCGTACTTCTTTTTGAAATCGTCGAAGGACATGGCTTTGTTATCGAAGAGCAGCATGGCCTTGTCCATGCGCGACGGACTCTCGACGATGCCCTTGCGCAGCAGCACGGCTTCGTCGTCTTCCATCATCTCGCCCTTCTCACCTTTCGTCGGCACGAGGTATTTCTTGTACTTGCCTTCGGTGGTGGCTTCGTAGGCGCGTTTGTAGCTCTGATACGCGATTTTGTCGCTCACTTCGCGGCTGAGGTCGTAGTTCTGTGCGACGACCTCGGCGGTTACTGCCATACCGTAGCTGGTTTCGCCGTCGCCGAGGCCGGCTTCCAGCATGTCCTGGATTTCCACGCCTTCCGGCAGATTGTCCGGCAGCGCCTTCTTGAGTTTATCGACGCTGTTCGTTTTGCCGTTCGCGCGCGCGTTCTTAACGATGAACGGCATGCCGGTTTGCGATTCCTGGCCGAGAGTGAGGAAAACGTCGCCTTCTTTCAGCGTAATGCGGCGCGCGGCCTCGGCAACGGCTTCCATCGAAGAAACGCAGTTTTGCGCGAGGGTCAGTGCGGGGATTTCGTCGCGCAGGCCGAGTTTGTTCGCGATGATGCGTGCCGGGTTCGGCGACATGGGGAAGCCTTCACCGACGAAGACGCCGTCGATTTCCTTCGGGTCGATCTTAGATTGATCGAGGATGTCTTTGGCCACCAGGTAGCCGAGGTCTACGGAAGCGTAGTCGGCGAGACCTTTCGAGATTTGCGCGAAGGGCGTGCGCCGGATGGTTGATAGTGCAATCTTGTTTTCGAGTTTCATAGAGTTTCCAGTTGGTGTTTCTTAAAGAAAAATGCTTCGTCCAGCTTGATGGTGCAGGCAGGCCGGGTCAAACGTTTTCCCCGGGGCGGCCTGCGCCGCCGTTTTCAAGACGCGTTACATGCGCGGTGCATCACGCGCTTTCTCTGCTCTTGCCGGAGTCGTCGTAACCGCAGGCCAGACAGAGGTTGTGACGACCTTTCTCACGCGAAGACTTTTCGAACAACAGGTTGTTGCACTCGGGACATAATTCCCCGGTCGGCCGATCCCAGGTGGAAAACTCGCACTCGGGATAACGCGAACAACCATAGAACGCCCGGCCCCGTTTCGTCGCGCGTTGAATGACGTAACCGTCCTTACAGGTAGGGCACGCCCCCAGGGGAATCGGCTTGGCGTTGCGGCAATCCGGAAAACGCGGACACGCAAGAAAGTAGCCGTTGCGTCCGATCTTTTTCACCATCTGCGTACCGCACTTTTCGCAGACGTAGTCGGTGGGTTCGTCGAGGGCGTTCTTCATCTCCGCGATGTTCTGCGCCGCGTCCTGCAGGACCACGGTGAACGGCGAATAGAACTTGCGCAACATCTCCACCCAGTCCAGCTCCGAACGGGAGACACGATCGAGGTCGTCCTCCATGCGCGCCGTAAAGTCCGTGTTCACGAGATCCGGAAAATGTGCGCCCATGATACCGTCCACCATGAGGCCGAGTTCCGTGGGTTTGAGCGCGCGTTGAATGCGCACGACGTAGTATCGCTTAAGAAGCGTGGAGATCGTCGGCGCGTACGTCGAAGGCCGGCCCACGCCGCATTCTTCGAGGGTCTTCACCATGGAAGCGTCGGTAAAACGCGGCGGTGGTTGCGTAAAGTGCTGCTCCGGTTCCAGCTTGCGCAGCTTCAGTTCCAGGCCCTCTTCGAGTTCGGGCAGCGGGTTTTCTTTTTTCTTTTTGTCCTCGGGATTGAAGACCTCGGTGAAACCCGTAAACTTTACCGTGCGTCCGGTGGCGCGGAAGATCGTATCCGCCGCGGCAATGTCCACGGATGTATGGTCCGCAATCTCGTCGGCCATCTGGGACGACACGAACTTCTGCCAGATCATTTGATACAAACGCATCTGGTCTTTCGAAAGATACTTGCCGATGCTCTCCGGATCGTGGAACGGATCCGTGGGACGAATGGCCTCGTGGGCGTCCTGCGCGGACTTCGACGTTTTGTAAGCGCGCGGTTCTTTTGCAAGATAGTCCGAGCCGATCTTGCCGCTCACGTACTCGCGCACGCGTTCAATCGCCGCCGGCGAGACCCGGGTACTGTCCGTACGCATGTAAGTGATGAGACCGGTCACCTGACTGCCGGCGAGCTCCACGCCTTCGTAAAGTTGCTGCGCGACCATCATGGTTTTCTGGGACGTGAAACCGAGTTTGTTCGCCGCGTCCTGCTGCATCTTCGACGTGGTGTACGGCGCCGTCGGCTGACGTTTGCGTTCTTTGCGGGTAATGCTCTTGATCGTCCACGCGGTGTCTTCGAGCGTCTGCGTCACCGCGTTCATGTCGGCTTCTTTCTTAATGTCCGCTTTTTTACCGTTAATGGAATGCAGGCTCGCCTTGAATTGCGATTTGCCGTGGGCCAGCTTTGCGTCAAGCGTCCAGTACTCTTCCGGAACGAAGGCATCGATCTCTTTTTCCCGCGCGCAAATGAGACGCAGCGCCACGGATTGCACGCGCCCGGCGGACAGGCCGCGCTTCACCTTCTTCCAGAGCAGCGGCGAAATGTTGTAGCCCACCAGACGATCGAGGATGCGTCGTGCCTGTTGCGCATTCACCAGGTTCTGATCGATGTCGCGGGGTTTCTGGATGGCTTCTTCGAGGGCGGACTTGGTAATCTCGTTAAATTCAATGCGTTTGATGTCGTCGTTCTTCGGACCGAGGGCGCGCGAGAGGTGCCAGGAGATGGCCTCGCCTTCGCGGTCCGGGTCGGCGGCGAGCAGGACCCGCTTCGTAGAACCGGCGAGTTTCTTCAGGCGATTGAGGATGCTCGCCCGGCCGCGTACGGTAATGTACTCCGGCTCAAAGTTATTCTCCGTGTTCACGGCAATGCGTGACTTGGGCAAATCGATGATGTGACCCATCGACGCTTCGATGATGTAGTCTTTGCCCAGGTATTTGTTGATGGTCTTCGCCTTCGCCGGCGACTCCACAATCACGAGGGTCTTCTTACTGTTGTCCGTGCGCCGCGACGTCTTCTTCTTTGAAGCCTTTTTTTTCGAGGCCTTCTTCGCGGTTTTTTTGGCCGTCTTTTTGCCGGCCGTCTTTTTTTTCACGGCGACCTCTTCCATGGCCGTCGCCTCCGGCTCTTCGCCGACGGCGCTCTCATTCTCGCTGTCCTGCTCCATCATACCTCAAAAATCCTGCTGTTCTGGCTCGTGCTTATGTCGGATGCACGCGTACGCCCGTTTGTCATGTAATATTCGGACGAACCAGCATTTTTTTACGAATTTTCTTCCATATATATGCGAATGTCCACGGATACGGCAAGAATTTCAGCATTCAGGAGCGAAGATAATACCGCCCGCCGAGCCAACGGAGCCGCCCGGCAGCCACGTCTCGCCGAAAATTGCGCCAGGCGCAGAGGCCCGATCCGCCGTCCGGGCGATATTCCGGTTCTTCGACCACGCGCCCCTCCAGTTCAGGGACCGGCAGCGGATCGGCCCCCTCGTCCAGTAGAGACCGCGCACCCTCGTTCGTTCCAGGCAGAGCTTCAAAGACAGGATGATCGAAGGCCCGCACGTCCCGTCCCTCGTCCATGGCGTAGCGAGCGGAAATCATGGCTCCACTCTTTTGCGGCGCCTGGAGCACCGTGATCGATCGACTCATGCCGGCAATGATTCGGTTCCGCCTCGGGAAATGCCCCGGCCGAACCGGGACGTGCGGAGGGAACTCCGACACTAGGCAGAACGGCACTCCGGCAGCGGTGGCCCGACGCGGGATGTCCAGGTTCGCCCGCGGTCCCGCATGGTCCAGGCCGGCCCCGAGCACGGCAATGCCCGGAAGGCCGTGCCGAACGGCGGCCAGGTGCGCCAGACGATCGGCTCCCAGAGCCAGGCCGGAAACGATACTTACCGGCCCCCGGCACGCCAGGCCCGCGACCACACTCTCCGCCACGATATGGCAAATGGATAGAGGGCGGCGCGTACCGACGACGGCATGCGCTTCGCCTGGCCCGGGGTCCGGCCGACCCGCGACAGGCCAACACGGTTCGCCCTCGTAGAACAGGACCGGCGGCGGATCGTAGATTTCCGCGAGGCCGTCCGGATAATCGGGCTCGGCCACGGTGACGAAGCCGCGGTTCGGCCCCGGCTCGCGATTTCGGTAGCCCCTGGCTTCTTCGCGGGCCCGCTGCAGCTCCCGCGGCTTGTAGTGGCACCGCAGAAACTTCCACAATGCCTGGCGGGACCCTTCGCCTGGATCCACAAAGAGGCCAGGCTCCTGCCCGCGGGCCGCCGGGCCGAACAGACCGCCGGCCGCGTAGACGCTGCGCCGGTACGGAAGCGAGGCCAGAAATACGGCAGCCTCGTAGCTGAGAGCGAGCCCGGACGCCGACCGGGACAGGACAGGAGAGCCATCGTGCATGCGCCGGACATAAAGCCCATCATGCGATACGCAAACAAAATTTAAGATTTAATTCGGTTCCAGCCCGCCCAGGCTTTCCAGGGTATCCAGGTTTTCCCGCGCCTGGCGGTAGCGCGGCATGTCGCTCAGGGAGCCCGGCAGCAGGCCCTCGCCATGCATGGCCTCCAGGATTTCCAGGATGCTGCGATACTGAGCCGCGGCGCGGTCGAGGTCGTCGACGGCGGCGTAGAGATGGCCGAGCAGAAAACGCGCGGAAACGTCGCGCCCGGAACGCGCGACGAGGTCTTCCAGTAGATCGATGGCGCGGGGAATGTCGCGTACTTCCGGGTCCTCGGTCTTGCCGTACAGCAGCGCGAGCTGATAGCGCGGGCGCACATCGTCGGGTTCGATGCGCATCAGGCGCTGGAAGAGATAGACCGCCGTTCGCCAGCGATTGCGCTCCCAGCCGTTCGCCCGGGAGGCGTTGGCGAAGCAGAGGCCGGCGTCAAAGAGGAGATTGGGATCGGGGCTGTGCCGGCGCAACGCCGTCTCGAAGTACGGGATGGCCTGATCAAACGTCTGCACGCCGCGGCTGCCGTCCGGTTCGCGTGCTTCTTCTCCGCCGACGGCCTGCTGCATGTAGAGGGCGCCCATGTCGTAACGACCGGCCTGCATGTAGGCCTTGCCGATCTTCCAGGCGAGCATGCCCTGGTGGTTCGACTCCTGCACGAGCTCCTGGATTTTTTCGTGCAGTTCCAGAGCCCGCGAGCGGCTGATGTTCAGATCGCGCTCCCATCGGGCGACTTCTTCGTCGTCCAGGCGCGGCGTGGCCGGCCGGCGTTCGCGGAGGCCCCAGTTACGCAGGCTGTCCTCGGCCTGCTCGCAGGATGAGAATGCCAGGCTCAGCACGGCGAGCGCTGCAGCCACGTAAAAGTGTTTGAACACTGCTGCGCGCTGCCGGATGATTTCATTGGTGCCCATGATCGAAGATTCTCCGCCCGTCCTACAATCTACGGCCGACGTCCTCGCGCAACTGGAACGCAAATGTTTCGAGACCGGCTGGTCCGCCGCCGACCTGGCATCCGCTCTTGTGGCACCGGCGAAAACGATCGCGCTGATCGCCGATGCGGAGAGCGACCGTGTAGCGGCCTGGCACGTCACCGAACCGGTGGAGCTTCCGGCGATGCCGGGCGGCTACGCGCTGCTGCGGGAGCTGGAACCCGGCCTCGCCGAAGTGCTGCGCATAGCCGTGGAACCCGAACGGCGGCGGCGCGGACTGGCCGGTAGACTGCTGCAATATGCGTTCACGGGCAACGACATTTTCACCGGCTCCGCCACGAACTTCCTGCTCGAGGTCGCGGCAGGCAACGCGGCCGCTGTCGCGCTCTATCGCAAGCATGGCTTCGAGCAGATTCACGTCCGGAAGTCCTACTACGCAAACGGTGAGGACGCCTTGATTTTTCAAACGAAGTTCTAGATACTGACGCGGCCGAGGCACAGCACGTATGATTCACGCAAGCACAACGATTCTGGAATTCCTGGGAAAGACCCGGCTCACGCCGTACGAGGCCCTGGGTTATTATTTTCTGAAGTTACTGCTGGTATCGTTCGCTCTGTATCTCGTGATCCAGGCGATCGGCGCGATCCCCATGCTCGGCCGCTTCTTCCGCGCGTCCTGGGGCAAGCTGGTACTCTACATTCTCACGCTTGCCACGGCCGGGCTGCTCGCGTTTCAACTGGTGCCGCTGCGGATTTTACGCGCGCTGGAACTTACGGGCGGGCCCAAAGAATTCGTGTGGCCGGACATTGTCTTTACCGCGCTCATGCTCGCGTCGCTGAGTCGCTTGTGGGAGTTGGGGCATCGCTGGATTGAAGGCAAGGTTTCGAACGCCGGTGGGCCGGAGTTTTAGCGAACCACCCACGGCTCCGGCAACAATCGAACCCCGAACCGTTTCTCCACACCCGCCTGAATCTCCGCGGCCAGCTCACGCACATCGCGCGCGCTGGCGTTCCCGTAGTTCACAATCGCGAGCGAGTGCTTCTCGGAAATCCCGGCGCCGGAGTTCGGTGGGCGGTAACCTTTTGCAAAACCCGCGCGTTCGATCAACCAGGCCGCGGGTACCTTCACGGCATCGCCGGCTTCGAATGAAGGCGGTGCTTCGTTGCAACGCGCGCGCAACGCCTCGAATTCCGCGGCCGTAAGCAGCGGATTCATGAAGAACGAACCGCACGAGCGCGAGTTCGGATCGTCATCGTCGAGAACCATGGACTTGCCGCGCCGGAGTTCCAGCACGGTATCGCACACATGTTTGAGACGATCGTGCGGTGTTTCTTGCGATGTTTCGCCCTGCGCAGCAACATGATCTTCCAGCCGTCGCTTTAGCTCGGCATAGCGCACAACTGGCTCGGCGTTTTTGCGCAGACGATACGTTACTCTGGTGACCACGTAACGATCGCGGTCCTGTGATTTAAAGCGACTATCCCGGTACGCAAAGTCGCAGTCGACGTTCTTAAACTTCTTTTCTTTTAACGTTAAGCGGTCCAGACACACGACCCGATCGATGGACTCGGCCACCTCCTGGCCGTAAGCGCCGACGTTCTGGATCGGCGTGGCGCCCACCGTGCCCGGAATGCCCGCCAAACACTCGATACCGCCGTAACCGTAGTCGTGGACCATGATCCGCACGAAGAAGTCCCACTGCGCTCCGGCCGCGACGTCCACCAGCACCGTATCGACATTTTCCTTAATGTAATCTTCACGAAACCTAATGCCCGTAATCGCGTTCCGGAGGACCAGGCCCGCCACGCCCTCGTCCGGGAAGACGACGTTACTCCCGCCGCCGAGGACAATGACGGGCATGTCGCGATCGTGAGCGTGGCGGAGGGCGGCGGCGAGTTCGGCGACGGAGCGAGCCTCATAGTAGTACTCGGCGGGCCCGCCGACTTCGATCGTGGTCAGCGGTGCGAGGGGGACGGCACGCTGGAATTCAACTTCAAGCACGATCGCTGGCGGGGACCTTGTTACGCAGATGTTCTTTCGCGCGATTCCACAGCGCGTCGAGTTCCTCTTCGCTCAAGTCTTCGAAGGAGAGCGCGCGCTCGCCGGCATCGGCTTCCATCGTCTGAAAACGTTCAATGAACTTCCGGTTCGCGCGGTTCAGGGCCGTTTCGGGTGCCGTCTTGACGTGACGCGCCAGGTTCACGACCGCAAACAGGAGATCGCCCAGCTCTTCTTCGATGTGACTTGCATCGTCGTCGGCAGCGAGGGCGTCTTCGAGTTCGTCCAGTTCCTCGCGAATCTTCGCAATGACGTCGCGGCGCTCCCGCCAGTCGAAGCCGGCGCGCGAGGCCTTCTTCTGGATTTTCTCGGCGCGGGAAAGCGCGGGCAGCATGCGCCCGGTTTCGTGCGGGATGCGTGAGGTTTTGTCCCGCTCGCGGGCGGCCGTGTCTTCGGCGGCGTAGGCTGCGGCTGCTTCCGGCTCGCCCCGGGACGCGGCACGCTTGCGGGCCTTCTCGGCTTTCTCGGCGGCCTTGATCTCTTCCCAGTTCTTGAGAATCTCGCCGACGCCGTCCACGGCCAGGCCTTCGAAGACGTGCGGGTGCCGGCGCACGAGTTTGTCGGCAATGCCCCGGGCCACGTCCTCCAGATCAAAACGACCGTCTTCTTCGGCGATCTCGGCGTAGAAGTAGACCTGGAACAGGAGGTCTCCGAGTTCCTCTTCCAGATCTACGAAGTCCCCGCGATCCACGGCGTCCACGACCTCGTAGACCTCCTCGATGGCATACTGGCGCAAAGATTCGTAGCTTTGTTTGCGGTCCCACTCGCAACCGCCCGGCGCACGCAGGCGATGCGTGATTTCCCGGAGGCGCTGGAGCTGAGAGTCTGAAGGATTATTCATCGACACTATGCTTCCGCCCGGCTGATGTGGAACCGATGCGTAAGAACTTCACCGGCGCCACGGGCGGCTATTCCATCGAAATACAACGGCAGGGAACCGGCTACTATTGTTTGATCGGAGGCGACGACCAGGCCGATCAGCCGGTCCCCGTGGATCACTTCGAGATCGTGGAACCGGGGGTGTTTCGCATCACCCTGCCCGATGGCACCCGCCGTCGCGGGCGTTACCACATCGAAGACCAGACCTACTTTCTGCACATTGACGGGCGGACGTATCGCTTCGAGGAGGCCCGCCAGGACGCCGGGGCCGGGAGCGCCGGGGGCGAACACCGCACGCCGATGCCCGGCAAGGTCCTGGCCGTAGAAGTCGCCGTGGGCGATACGGTCGAGAAAGACCAGACCCTGCTGATTGTCGAGGCGATGAAAATGGAAAATGCCGTGAAGGCGGCGTTTGCGGGAGCGGTGAAGGCCGTGAGCTGCGGCGTGGGCGATCTGGTGAGCCCGGAAGATGTGCTCGTGGAACTGGAGGCGGCGGAGTAGCCACCACCCGGCGCGGACTTACTTCTTCTTGAGTTCCTGAAGCATGGCCTGGCGCTTCTGGTAGCGCTCTTTGGAGTTCAGAGACAGCCACTCCCGCTTGAGTTCCCGGGAATTCCCGCCCTTCTGGGTGGCGTAGCGATTCAGCAATTTGGCCGTCTTCTCGTTCATGGTCCGGCCATTGCGTACCGGCGCCCGGCGGCGTCAACAGGGAATTCAGCCGAAGATTTGTTTCACCGTGACCTGGAAGCCGTCCAGGAGCCGGCTCTTCGGACGTTCCCCGGCAACCTCGTTCCAGCGACGATCCTCGCCCTGCCCCTCGTTGTAACGGACGCGCAGGGTGCGATTGCGCGGATCGAGGATCCAGTACTCCTGGACGCCGCACTGTAGATAGCGGTCCGACTTCGGCCCGAGGTCCCGGTGGTCCGTACTGTCCGAAAGGATTTCCACGACGAGGTCCGGAGTGCCATGAACGTGGTTCTTAACGATGTTAAGATGCTCCGTGGCGATGAACTGGATGTCCGGACGCAACGGATCGCCGCCGTCCGGAAGGAGGACATCCAGTTCAATGTAGGCCTTTCCGACGGGGTGTACTTCGAGAAAACGGCGGAGCGCGAAAAAAAACTCACCGGCAGCTCCGGAATGATCGGCGTTGGGGCTCGGGCTCACGTGCATAACTCCATCGATGACGTCGTAGCGATAGTCCGGGTCCTCGTCGAGATCGAGGTACTCTTCGCGAGTGACACGCAAGCCCGCGTACCGGGGCCCCGTTGTGAGCGGGCGGATCATAAAAAAATAATAAAATAAGAATCGAACAAGGTCAATTCCTTTCTTCACGCCGTCGCATTCGTCGATACGCGGGCGTCTCCAGGCGGCCAGGAGACGCGAAGACTATCGCTACGGGGACTCTAAATCTCGGCCCCGATTCTTCGCAGGATGGTATAGTGATTCGACGGCTCGCGGTTCTCGGGGTACTCCGTGCTGTAGTGCAGGCCGCGGGACTCGTGGCGACGGAGCGCGCTGTCGACGATGAGCCGGGCCACCAGGGCGACGTTCCGAAGTTCCAGGATTTTGTTTTGAATGACGGTGCGCCGGTAAAAATCGTTAATTTCGTCTGAGAGTAACTTAACGCGCCGCTTCGCGCGATTCAGGCGCATGTTGGAGCGCACGATGCCGACGTAATCCCACATTACCTTCTTGAGTTCGTCGAAGTCGTGCTGCACCAGGATCCACTCGTCGGCGTTCATGAGGCCCTCTTTCTGCCACTCACGAACCGCGGGATGATGATAGTCGACGGTGTGATCCTTTAAGTACGCGGCGATGCGCGCGGCAAACACGAGGCCCTCCAGCAAACTGTTCGAAGCCAGACGGTTGCCGCCGTGCACGCCGGTACACGAGACCTCGCCGAGGGCAAAGAGGCCGCGGATGCACGTACGGCCCTGGAGATCCGTACGCACGCCGCCGCACATGTAGTGCGCCGCGGGGACCACGGGAATCATCTCCTTCGAGATGTCGATGCCCTGGTCCAGGCAGTGCGAGAAGATGTTCGGGAAGTGTTCCATTAAATCTTCCCGACTGCGATGCGTGGCGTCCAGATAAACGTGCTGCGCACCGGTTCGCTTCAGCTCGGCATCGATGGCCCGCGCCACGATGTCCCGGGGCGCCAGATCCTTGCGCTCGTCGTAGCGTTGCATGAAGGGTTCACCGTCGCGGCCTTTCAGGATCGCGCCGAAGCCGCGCAGGGCCTCGGAAATGAGGAACGTCCGTTTGTTGCCGGGATTGTAGAGCGACGTGGGATGGAACTGATAGAACTCCATGTTCGCCACTTCGGCGCCCGCGCGATACGCGAGCGCCACGCCGTCGCCGGTGGCGACTTCCGGATTCGTGTTGTGCAAATAAACGTGCCCGGCCCCGCCCGTGGCGATGATCGTCGCCTTCGCACGGATGACGGTAATATCCCAGGTCTGCCGGTCGTAGATGTACGCGCCGAAGCAATGGGTGTTCGCGCGGGTGCTGTCGTTCTCCGGTACGGGCCAGGCAGCGTCGTCGGGCCATTGCGGAAGATCCGGTTCGCCCTTCAGGTGAAACTTCGTAATGATTTCGACGGCACTGCTGTGTTCGATGATGGGAATGCTGCGCTCGCGCACCGTCTTCAAGAGAACCTGTTCAACCTCGTGGCCGGTCAAATCGGCGGCATGCACGATGCGGTTTTCGCTGTGTCCGCCTTCCCGGCCGAGATGCAACTGACCGTCTTCGCCGCGTTCGAAGTTCGCGCCGAGTTCCATTAACTTACGCACGTGATCAGGGCCTTCCGTGACCAGCACGCGCACGGCTTCCGGATCGCAGAGGCCGGCGCCGGCGTCTAAGGTGTCGGCAATGTGACTTTCGAAGGAGTCGTCCGGCGTGAGGACCGACGCGATGCCGCCCTGAGCCCACGACGTACTCGCATCATCCATGCGTGACTTGGTAACGATGATGACCTTACCGTGCTCTGACAGCAAGTACGCCGCGTAGAGACCGGAGATGCCGCTCCCGAGGATGAGATAATCGACGTCGAGGACGTTGCTCACGGTCTCGCCTTGATATGGTCTGCCCTGTTTGTTATCGCCGCGCTCAGGGATCGGGATGTTTTTCCAGGGCGGAGAAGTACGGCAGCGCGCGGATCAACATGAAGTCCGGCTTCAGCGCGTCGTTCTTATGTTCGCGGATCCACTTCTCGGCCTTTGCGCCGTCGTCGCCGACGGCCGCCTCGAGCTTTTCGGCCCAGGCCTTACGCGTGGGGTCCGGCTTGCGATCGGCCAGTTCCGGCAGGTGTTTCCACATGTCTTCCTCGCGGAAACGCGGCGGAAAGCTGCCGTCGTTTTCGTCGGAGATTTGCAGGTCCGGATGCACGCCGTAGACCTGCACCGTGTAGCCGTCCGGAGCGTAGTAGCGCGCCGATGTTAACTTCACATAAACAGAACCCAGGCGATGGATGCCCTGCACCGTGGCCTTGCCGAAGGAACGCTCGCCCACGACGAGAGCCGCGTCGTGGTCCATGAGGGCCGAGGCGACGATCTCGCTGGCGGAAGCCGAACCGGCGTTGATGAGCACGATGACCGGAATGCCCTGCACCAGCGGACGACGGCGGGTTTTCTCTTCTTTGGAATCGGCGGCGCCGCGAACGCGCACTACGATTTTCCCGCGCGGGAGGAGCAGGTCACTGACCTCCACGGCTTCCTCGAGGTAACCGCCGGGATTGCCGCGCAGGTCGATGACCAGGCCGTTCAACTTGCCGTCGGCTTTTTCAATGAGGCTTTCGTACTCCTGGATAATGAGCCGCGAGGTATTCTTCTTCGCGTACAGAAACGAGGAGATTTTGATGAGGCCGATTTTACGACCGCCGACGATCTCGGCGGAGTAGTCCTTGTCCGTGATGAGCCGCGAGGAAACCGCCGTTTGTTTGATGACGCCGCGCGTGATGGCGATGGGCAATGTGCGCAGTTCCGTGGGACGCTCGACTTCCAGCACCACGACGGTTTCTTTGGGGCCGCGGATGCGCTTCACGACGTCCGAGAGCGGCATACCGACGATGGGCGTGTTGTCCACTTTGCGGATGATGTCCCCGGCCCGCAGTCCGGAGCGCAGCGCGGGACTTCCCGGCAACGGTGTTTCGACAATAACGTCCGTACGACCGCCGCCGCGGAGCAAAGCGCCGATGCCTTCGAACGTAGAATCTTCCGCCTCGGAGCGCATCTTGTCCCACATGGACTCATCGATAATGGCGCTGTGCGGGTCCATGGCCTGGAGAAAGCCGTTGGTGGCCGCAAAGTATACGTGGTGCATGCCGAAGGGATTTTCTTTGTACGGGTCCTCTCCGGTATGCGTGGGCGGCAGGTCCTTGTATTTGTCCTTGTTGCGATCCACCCAGGCGACGACTTCTTCGAAGTTGGCGCGGTTGAACTTGACTTTGGACCAGGTGGATTCGATGAATTTCTTCAGGCGCTCGTCTTTTTCGCGTTGTTCCAGAAACTCTTTGCGCCGCTCTTCCTCGCTGAGATTTTTGCGCCGCTGCTCTTCGCGTTTCTCCAGTTTGGAGCGCATCTCTTCCCACTTATCGTAGTCGGGGACGAAGATGAGGTACGGGTCGTCCTGGCGAATGGACAGGGCCTGGCCGGGCATGAGCCGCTCGGCGGGGATGTACTCCCCACGCTGCTCGTAGAACTCGCGGGTCATAAGAAACAGCGAGTGCGGCATGGACCGCAGAGCAGCGTCGGCGGCCTCGATGTAGGCCCGCGCGGAATTGACCCGCTCGGGATCGAGATAGTTGTCCCTGGCGTAAGCTACGACCTTAAAAAAGCTTTCCCGCGTGAAACTATCCGGAACATTCGGGGTTTCAGCGCGGACACAGCCGCAAAAGGAAATGTATAGCAGCCCAAAACAGGCCAATATGACTCGGCGGGATCCTGACACTCTTAACTACCTCGGAGGCGGGTATGGAAGTTCTGACGAATTCTCCCGAACGGGGTTCGCGCGGAAATTCCTCTACTATATTAAAAGACAGCGAACCCGCCTCATTCTGTCGATATTTTTTATGCTTTTCACGACGGCCTGCGACGACGCCGGGCCGTGGCAACAACGCCCGTACTACGACATCTACGACGAGGCGGTGAATCTGTACTATAAACCTCCGCGTCGACCGGAAGCGGCCCTGGCTTTAATGGACCGCGCCTGCCGCGAAAACGAGGACAAAACCGACGTACTCTGCTACAACCTCGGTGTTCTGCGCGAATTGCAGGAGCGTCCGACGTCCGAGGCCCTGGCGGCGTATCGTGCTGCGTACCGATTGCGTCGCCATCCGGCCTATCTCGCCGCCATCCAGCGACTGGAACTGGATCCTTCCGTCTACGAAAGCGAGTATCTCCGCGTTTCGGCGTACATGGTCCAGGCATGCCGGGCAAACGATGCAAAAGCGGCCCTGAAGAGGCTTCGCGAATTCGTCCGGGATCGTACGCCGGTTCAGGACGAGGCCGCCGATGTTCGCCTCCAGAGAACGTACCGCCAGAACTTTGCCCAGCCCTTCTTCGCCGACTGCCTGGAATCGCAGGGCGCGGAGTATCAGGCCTTGCTCGAACAACTCGCCGAACCGCGCAGCAATCCGGAAGCTTTCGCCGACGACATTTACGAGGCCCGGGCAAAGTCCGACGGCTTTTACGCGCTGTGGGATGTGGAGCTGTATCTGCGCGACCTCGGCGAAACCACGGATAGCGATCATCCGGCGACGGCGGAATGGCAGGATGTTCTCGCGGCGGCCCGGCGCGGACGCGGCGATGCGGCGGCGCTGCATCTCGAAGCGTTCTTCGCAACATTGAACGAACTGGCCCGCGAGGAAGTTCGCAAACGGCCGGCGAGTGCGAAAGCGTTACGCGCACGAGTCAAAGCGATGCAACGCGCCGCGGCGGTGTTGATCCGCGGGGACAGCTACTTCGCGCGGGTCAGGGGCAATGCAAAGGTCCGGGCGATCATTGCGCCGGTGCTGCGTTAACCTCGCGGGCGTGGCTGCCGCCTCGAATCGCTGAGTAAGATCCATTCATCGTAAGCTAGCGATCGTAACGCGAGCATGCATCCGCATCATCAATTCCAGGGAGGCGATGTAATCTTGTAAAATACAATCACGTGAGTGATGCAGACTTTGCACAACCGGCCGAAAATCCTTCCTGCGTGCATGAATCACATTGAAAAGCGTTTGCGATTCGAGGACAAGCACGGTGCATCCTGATGCAAGAGGACCCAGGGTCCAGGGACGCAATCATGAAAGCCGACATTTCCCGCAGCACTTTTCGCGCCGATAAACACTACTCCACCGTACGTTACCAACAAGGCCGCGTACAGGTCGACGCGGACTTCAACGAACAACAGGACATCGCTCTTCATCACGAGCGCACGGCAAACGCCGACGTGATCGGGGCCGATGGGGCCCCGTTTCAAACGGACGGCTTCGAGATCCAACCGAACGCCGCCAACGACAACCTCACCATCTCCGCGGGACGCCTGTATGTAAACGGCATCCTCTGCGAAAACGAAACATCATTTACATTCACCGAACAACCCGATCTTCCCGGGGCCGCCCTGCCCGCCGACGACGGTGACTATCTTGCGTATCTCGAGGTTCGGGAACGTGACCTCGGCGCCCTGGAAGAACCGGAGCTGCGCGAAACCGCGCTGGAAGGCCTGGATACGACCCGGCGCACGCAAACATTATGGCAGGTGCAGTTACTGCCGGTTGCGGCGGGTCCGAAGACTTCGCTCACCGCGCCCGTGGCCTGGCAGGATTTAATCTCGGCCCTGCCGGGACGCCTGCTCGCCGGAACCGACGCCGATACGTTCAGCGGCGACCCGTGCAGCCTGGAAGATCGCGGCGGTTACACCTCGCCGGAAAACCGACTGTATCGCGTGGAGGTTCATACGCCGGGAGCGCCGGGTACCGCCACGTTCAAGTGGTCGCGGCATAACGCCACCATCGCCACGGAGTGGCTGGCGCAGGACGGCAACTCCCTGGTCGTGCAATCCATCGGTCGGGACAGGGAGTTGCGTTTTCGCGCCGGGGACTGGATTGAGATCAGTGACGAACGGCTGGAACTCGAGGACCGCCCCGGGACCCTGGCGCGCATTGTCACCGTGGCCGGCGACAGCATCGTCATCGACCCGCTGACGCTCGAGCACTACGATCCGTCGTTCACCGAACTGGACATTGATCAGTTTCAGGAAGGCAGCCGCCGCATTCGACTCTGGAACGACGCCGATCCGACGAATATTATACCGGCGGACGGCGCCGAGGTTATAGTGGAAGCCGGCATTCGCGTGCAGTTCGAACCCGACGGCAACCCGGAAGGACGTACGTATCGCACCGGCGACTACTGGCTGATTCCCGCGCGCGCTCGCAATCGTAACATTGAATGGCATGATGCTCCGGCGCTGCAACCGCCGCACGGCAATCAACGCCACTTCGTGCGCCTGGCGTTCTTGAATCACACGGGCGGGACCTGGACGCATCTTGCAGACTGCCGTAACATCTTCCCAACGTTACTTAACGAAGACTTCACGATCCAGGGCGGCAACGCCCAGGCGGCCTTCCCGAACGAAGAGCCGGCCTTCCCGTTACGCGCGCTCGTGTCCCGCGGGTCCGTCCCCGTTCCCGATCGCACGGTCCGCTTTCGCTTATTGAGCGGGGACGGCGGCCTGGCCGTGAGTTCCGGCGGAGTCACTGCGGTCAGCCAGTTAATTCCCACGAATGCGGAAGGCGTTGCCGCGGCCTACTTTCGCGTGGGCCCGGATCGCACTCAGGCGCATCATGAAATTCTCGCCGAGCTGTTGGACGCAAACGACCAGGTCATTCAGTTGCGGCGTTTTCACGTGGATTCGGCCATCGCCGAAGCGATTTCGTACGAAACAACGGTAGCCGCGGCCGACGGCGCCACAATCAACCCGGCCACGGTGCAGGAAGCCCTCGACGAAAGTTTTCGCGCGAAGGTCAATCGCTCCGGCGATACGATCACCGGCGATTTGCGCATCGAGGGCAGCCTCACGGTCGAAGGCGACATGCTCGCCCGGGACACGGAGCACATCAAGGGCGACGTCGAACTCGGCGACGAGGCCACGGACACCGTGAAGGTCTTCGGCAGAATGATCGGCCCGGACGGTTCGCCGCTGAACATCGCCGACGACGCCAACGTCTCCGGCGAACTCTACGTCGAAGAACGCGTGGGTGTCGGCGTACCGCCGGCCGCGGGTAGCCTGCTCAACGTAAACGATTTTCTTAACGTTCACGAAAACGGACTTACGGCTCTCGGCGACGTCGAACCCGCGGCGCGGTTGCACATTCGGGGCGTGGACGACGCGGACCCGCTGCGCGTGGACGCGGCCGTGGCCGGCCCCGGCGGGCGTGTGCATTACATTCCGTTTACCGTAAGTTACGCCGGCGCGACGCCGCTCATCAACTACCAGCTCCCGCTGACGTTCGATTCGGCGAGCCTCATCGGCGCCGGCCGCCTGCGCGCGGACCTGGGCGATCTGCGCTTCGTGATCCACGACCCCGCGGCGCCGGATACGTATCTGGTGCACTGGGTCGAAAGCGGCATCAATACAGCACAAACCCTCGTCTGGGTTAAGTTAACGGCCCTGGCGCCCGCCGCTTCGATCGAAGTGCGCATGTACTACGGCAATCCGAACGCGGTGAGCATTTTCCCGCGGAGCGCGGTCTTCGAGCTGGAGATCCCCGGCCTGGTCTCGGCCTGGTCCCTCGACGAAAATACCGGCACGTCTCTCAGCGACGCGAGCGGCAACGGCAACATCGGCACGCTCGAAGGCAACACTACGTGGGTGAGCGGCAAGATCGGAACGGCGGTGAACTTCGACGGCGTGGACGCCGCGGCCCAGGTTCCGCATGCGGCGTCGCTGGACATTACGAAGGACATTACGCTCGCGCTCTGGTTCCAGGCCACGGCACCGGGCACGGGACTCGCCGGACTCATCGGCAAACATCACACGGCCGGGGCGCGTTCGTTTGCGCTGTTCTTGAATTACGACACGGGCCTGCTGGAGTTCTCGCTGAGCGCCGCGGACGACACGACGCAAACGCTCTCCGGCACAACGACGATCAGCTACGGGCAGTGGTACCACGTTGCGGCGGTCTACCGCCGGGCGACCGGCACCATGCAGATATTTTTGAACGGCGCGCAGGATGCGAGTCTGGCCGCCGGATCATTCGACCTGGCTTCGACGAACCTGCCGCTAACATTCGGTGCGACGTTATTTGCGCCGGACGGCTCGGCGCTGCGGTACTTCTTTCAGGGCACCATCGACGAACCGCGCGTTTACGCCGCGGCGTTGTCCGCTGCGGAAGCGGCCGTCCTGGCCTCGGAACGCGGCTACGCCACCCCGGCGGTACCGGGCATTGATCTTGTGCGTAAGTTCGCCGCAGATGAACCTACGGCCGCGGCGGGAACGGAGATCACCGATCTGCCGGCTACCGAAGAAACGCTGCTGTTGATTCAGAGCGGCACGGGGAACGTGGGCATCGGCCTCGATAATCCGTCGGAGCGTTTGTCCGTGGGCGGCATCATTGAAACGACGACGGGCGGCGTACGTTTTCCCGACGGCACGTTGCAAACGACGGCGGCCGGCGGCGGCAGTTTGTGGGTCGATGAGAATGATACAGTCACCGCCGAGGCGAGCGTGCGTGCCCGGGGCGTGCTCGAGGGTCATGAGTTGCAAATCAACGACGTCGCGCTGCGGTTGGAATGGTCGCCGGATCATTCGGCGCAGCTCACCGCTTCGGACGGCCAGAGCGGTGACCGTTTCGGTCGAACCGTTGCGATCCGGGGAGACTATGCTCTGATCGGCGCGGCCTGGGTCGGTCCCATCAATGAAGGCGGCGCGTATTTTTTCGAACGTGAAAGCGGCGTGTGGACCGAGAAGCTGAAGATCACCGGCGATGCCGACGACTACCTGGGCGACTCGGTGGTCATCTGCGGCAATACCGCGGTGATCGGCGTGCGTGAGGACGATGCGCTCGGGAACGACTCCGGTGCCGTGCGCGTCTACGAACGGCAGAGCGGCGTGTGGACGCAAACGCAGGAGCTCACGGCATCGGACGGCATTGCGGAAGTCGAGTTCGGTTACGCCCTGGCTTTGTTTGAAGACACGCTCTTTGTAGCGCACCGGGGCGACACCGGTCTCGATCCAGGCGGCGCGGTGTACGTCTTCGAACGCGTGGGCGGTGTCTGGTCCGAGACGCAGAAGTTCACGGCCGCGGACACTCAGACCTACGATTTCTTCGGGGCGGCCGGCATGGCGATCTATGAGAACACGGCTGTGATTGGCGCCTTCGGCCACGACAGCCCGGGCAATGATGCGGGCGCGGCTTATGTCTTTGAACGAGTCAGCGGGACGTGGGTGCAGCAACAGAAGCTACAGCCGGCCGGTATAGAAGCCGGGGACTACTTCGGCAGCAGCATCGCCATGCACGGAAACGCCATTGTCGTCGGAGCTTTTTTCGACGATGATGCCGGAAGCAGCGCCGGAGCCGTCTATGTCTTCGAACGCGAAAACGGTGTCTGGGTAGAGAAACAAAAACTCACCGCGGATGACGGAGCCGCAGGCGACAACTTCGGCAACGCCGTAAGCATCAGCGGGACAACGATCGTAGTGGGGGCTCGCAGCAGCGGCGGCGGTGATTTTACCGGGGCAGCCTACATCTTTCAGCGGGAACGCGGGCAGTGGATTCAAAAACATAAGCTGCGTCCGGCGGGATTGATAAGCAACGACTCTTTCGGTTATTCCGTCGATATCAGCAGTGATCGAATCATTGTCGGGGCCTCGGGCGGCAATGGCTCCACTTACATCTACGACGCCAATCTCCGACTCGTCCAGGTTTGTTGAAGGCCGTAAAATCATGTTGACCACCCCGCCGTGCGGCGCACGCTGCGGGGTCTCAACACTATGGCCATCGACAAAAACAAAACTCGCGAACTCTTAGACGGCGTCGACGAACTCTTTGACAGTATGATCGGCGGACTTTCGAAAGACGTCGCCGGCTTTCTGAAACGCACGGTGATGGGGCCGGCGCTCGACGAGATCCGCAAGTTAATAGAAGAAAGCCGGCCGCCGGTGCTGTTCCTGGCCGGGCGTTCCGGTCACGGCAAGTCGTCGTTGATCAACGCCCTGGCCGGTCGGGAGATCGCGGACGTCGGCGACATCAAACCGACGACGCCGGAGTCCACGCCGTATCTCATTCACTTTGAAGAACAGTACTCGGCCTGGCAGGTCGTCGACTCGCGCGGCATCTTCGAAACGACGCGGCCGGACGGCGCGCCGGCCGACGACGCCGTGTCCGTGTTGAAGGCGGACCTGCGCAAACATCGGCCGGACGTGTTGATGCACGTCATCAGCGCGCCGGAGTTGCGGAACCTGGCGCCGGACCTCGAAGTCTTGCAAAAGATTCGCGACGAGCTGCGGCACGAGGACGGCCTGGACCTGCCGGTGATCGTCGTCCTGAACAAAGTCGACACGCTGGGCAATCCGCGCGAATGGCCGCCGGAGTCGAACGCGAAAAAGGCCGCGCTGATTCAAGAGGCCGTGCAGTACATGAGCGGCGACGTGTTGCGTTTACCGGACGCGCAGAACATCGATCGTAACTTTGCCATTCGCGGTGTGTCCTCCGGCGACGCGAATCGGCCCGCGGTCATTCCGGTGTGTTCGTTGCCGGGCGACGGCTGGAACATCGAAAGCCTCGCCGACTTCATCGGCACGCGATTGCCGGACGTCGCGCTCCTGGATTTTTACCAGGCGTTGCGGCGCAAGGAACAACTGCGGCGCATCTCTTCGTCGCTGATCAAACGGTTCTCGGTCATCGCCTCGGGCATCGGCGCGTCACCGGCTCCGCTGTCGGACTTTATTGTTCTCACGCCCTTGCAAATTTTGATGGTCGCCATGATTGGCGGGCTTTCGTGTCGCCCCGTCTCCCGCGAGACGGCCTACGAGTATCTCTCGGCGATCGGTGTGAACCTGGCCGCGGCCGGCGGCGTGCGCTACGTCACGCGGCAGTTGTTGAAGTTCATTCCGTTTGGCGGCTGGGCGGCGGCCGGTTCGATTGCCGGGGCAAGCACCTACGGTCTCGGCAAGGCGGCGGAGACGTACTTCTTTGCCGGCGAGTTGAAGAAGCCGGAGGAGTTTCAAGCGGGGTGGAAGGTGGTGAAGGATGGGGCTTAGGTTACTCGGATTAGATTTTAGTTGCGGACATTTTGCGACGTGGATCGTGGACGAATCTTCAAGCATCAGAAAGACAAACGAGTGATCAAGTAAGATTGTTTTGGGCGTGCCCCTCCGCGCTACGCGCTCCGGGTCGCGCTTTCCAGGGCTCCGCGCTTCGCGCTTCGGTCCTCCGCCTTCGGCTCCGGACTCGCGGCTTCGCCGCGACCCTTCCAATCGCTCACGCGAAGAACTCGTCGTTCGATCATGTGGCTCAGGTGATCATTCCGGACCTTTTTACCCTCACGCCTCCCCCTCGGCGTCCTGTGGCGAATCACAGGCGGATATTCATTTGTCCCGCCGGTTTCTGGAATTTCGCCGGGTGGTCCGTTTTCCGCGCGGCCGTGGTCGATTTTCGGGGTGGCCCGCCCCGATATTTGGATCGTGAGCGAAAGCAACGATTCCCCGAAATCACGCACGCGGTCCCGCTTTAAGGACGCCGGCAGCCCCCATGTCAACAACGACCCGAAAGTGGTGAACCTGGCGTACTATCGGATTAAGAAGTCCCTGCAACAGGAAGGCTTCGATCTGGTGACCGATGCGGATGGGAAGTTGACGTTGGTGTTAAGAGTGACGAAGTAGAAGTTAGAGTCTTGCGCGCACTTGCCGCACGAAATCTTCAAGGTCGCTGAGGCGATTCTCGGCTACGTCCCTGAGTATACTGATGTCCACGTCCGTGTAGCCGTGCACAAGGACGTTTCGAAATCCAATCACCTTGCGCAAGTTCTGCGATGTCTCCTGCTTGATCCAATCGTTTCGCGCCAGCTTGTCAAACAGCTCCGCGTTCGTGCGCGGCTCCCCTAATTTCTCATCCGAAACGATATGCGATCCTATGTCCTGAACTGCCTGGATCGCGATCTGGAGCGTGTGCTCGACGAAACGCCGCTCCTTCAGATCCGTCGAAATCTTCTCGGGTCGCGCCAGTTCTCGCAAATCGCGGAGGCATGCCTCAATGAAAGCCAGTTTCTTTCGGATCAGATCTTCGTCTGTCATCGAGCGGCCTGCCGATATTCATCCAGGATCGGCTTGAGATCCCAGTATTTGTTCCGGGCCTGCACCTCGAATGCAATTCGCCGCGATGGGTCCTGTTCCGTAATGAGAATCCCATCACGTAAGATACGATGCACGAGGTCCGCCGGAGCGTCGTTCATTACGATCAATTGAGCCGGACGTTCCAGAATTTCGGAAAGATCGGCCTCTAAATCGAACGGACGAGCATCAAGAGTTTGAGGCGGCGTTTGTCTATAAAGCAAGCCGACATCTACGTCACTTTTCGCCGTTTGCGTACCGCGAGCGACACTGCCGAACAGGTACACTGCCGCCAATCCCGGAACGTCCCGAAAAAATTCTCGCAGGCGATCCTGTATCTCGTCAGCCGGCATCACTCAGGCCATCCTACAAAACATCCGCCAACCCGCCCTCAAACATCTCGACGGCCTCGCCGCCGTTCACGCGAAACGCGCCGAAATCCAGCCCGTCGCCGCCGCTGACCCCCAGCCCCACGAACGGCAGCGCAAACTCATTCGCCAGCGCCTGCACGTCCTTAATCTTCGCGGAGTCAAAGCTAACAATCGCACAGCCGTTCGTTTCGCCGAAGAACAGCAGATCATCCCGCTCCGCCGCGTCACCCACGCGACCGTGCCGCGCCAGGCTTTGCAGCGACGCCTTCGCCTCTTTCGCGAGCTGTAATCCCGTAAGTTCACGCGACTTGAAGTTATAACACGTCCGAAACACCGCCGCCGCCAGGCCGCCGATCGAAAGATCGTGGGCGGACCGCAACAGATCGCCGTCGCCGCGCTCCGCGGCCGCGCATAAGAAGTTCACCAGGGCCGCCTCGTGCGCAAAATCCAGCTCCGGCGGCGCACCGCTGGCAAGGCCGTGTTTGTACCGCAAATACTCACTGCCGCCGAACGACGGACGAAAGTGCCCGATCAACGCGACGCTCAGACCGGCTCCGGGAATCAGCGGCGAGATGGCGCGATCGATGTCGTCGAGTACACCGACCATGCCGATCGTCGGCGTCGGGAAAACCGGGCCGTCCTGGCTCTCGTTGTAAAACGAAACGTTGCCGCCGGTCACGGGGATGTCGAACGCCAGACACGCCTCGCGCATGCCGCGGATGCACTCCGCGAACACGAAGTAGTTCTCCGGGATCATGGGGTTGCCGAAGTTCAAACAGTTCGTCACGCCCAGCGGCCGCGCGCCGGTCACGGCGACATTGCGCGCGCCCTCGCATACGGCCTGGGCCGTACCGGTAAACGGATCCAGATAACAATAGCGCGAGTTACAGTCCGTCGACGTCGCCACGCCCTTCTTCGTACCGGGTACGCGCGACAATCCGCCGTCGCCGCCCGGCCCCAATACGCGCACGAGACCGACCTCGCTGTCGTACTGCTCGTAGACCGGCCGCCGCGAGCACACGTTCGGCGAGTGCAGCAAATCCAGAAAGTCCTTCGCTAAGTTCTCCGCGCCAGAAGTTACCGGCACTTCGGCGTCGCTGTACGATTGCACCTCGTCCAGGTACGCCGGCCGGCGTTGCTCCCGTTCGTAGCGCGGCGCGCCGCCGCCGAGCACCAGGCTCTGCGCCGGAATCGCCGTGCACAGCTGGCCGTTCCGCCGCACGCGTAAGATGCCGTCCGCTGTAACCTTGCCGACTTCGACGGCGTTCAGCTCCCATTTTTCGAAGATGCGAATCACCTCCGCCTCGCGCCCGGCCTTCACGCACACGAGCATGCGTTCCTGGGATTCGCTTAACATAATCTCGTACGCATTCATGCCGGTTTCGCGCACCGGCACGCGATCCAGGTCAATGTCCATGCCCGCCTCGCCCTTCGCCGACATCTCGGACGTGGAACAGCTCAGACCCGCGGCGCCCATGTCCTGGATGCCGACGATGGCGCCCGAGGCGATCAGCTCCAGCGTCGCTTCGAGCAGGAGCTTCTCCATGAACGGATCGCCCACCTGCACGGCGCTGCGTTTGCTTTCGCTTTCTTCGGTGAGGTCCTGACTCGCGAACGACGCGCCGTGGATGCCGTCGCGACCGGTGCCGGCGCCGACGACGAACACGGGATTGTTTTCCCCGGCCGCACTTGCCGTGGCCAGGCCGGTGTGTTCGACAATGCCCACGGTCATCGCGTTCACCAGGCAATTGCGCGAGAATGAAGGATCGAAGAACACCTCGCCGCCGGACACCGGAATGCCGAGACTGTTGCCGTAATCGCCGATGCCCCTGACCGCGCCGCTGAATAAATATCGATTGCGGCTATGAATTTCTGTTTCGTCCGGCCGGCCGGGCTGCGAATTCTTGCGACCGGGGCCGTAGGGATACGGCGGTCCGAAGCGCAGCGAGTTGAGCGAACAGATGGGCCGCGCCCCCATCGTAAAGATGTCGCGCATGATGCCGCCGACGCCGGTGGCCGCGCCCTGGTACGGCTCCACCGCGGTCGGGTGATTGTGGCTTTCGATCTTAAAGACGACCGCGAGCCCGTCGCCGATATCGAGGGCGCCGGCGTTTTCTTCGCCGGTCTTTGTCAACGCCCGCGGCGATTCCGTCGGCAACGTCTTCAATTGTAAGATGCTGTTTTTATACGAGCAGTGCTCGGACCAGAGTCCGCTGTAAACTCCCAGTTCCGTGACGGTGGGTGTGCGTCCGCCGAGGTATTCTTTGATCTTCTCGAACTCGGCGGCGGTGAGGCCGTGTTCCTTTGCGTCTTCCACGGTGACTTCTTTTTCGGTGAATAACTGCTCGGACATGGGAACAGCGTCGACAGCACGCCCCGGTGATGCAAGCGAGAATGTGAAGTCCAATCCGGGTTCTTCGCGCCAGGGATGTGGAAGGTCGCGCGTTAGCGCGAGTCCGGAGCCGAAGGCGGAGGACCGAAGCTAAGCGGAGCCTGTAGCAGCCCGGTCGCCGCGTAGCGGCGAGGCGCCCAAAAAAGTTCCAATTTCAACAGGATTTCCAGGTAAAAATCGATATGCTAACTTATAATGAAGCAATATTTGCAAGGGCGTTCCCCTCCGTGCTTCGCACTCCGGGTCGCGCTTTCCAGGGCTCCGCCTTCGGCTTCGGTCCCCGCTTCGCGGTGACTCGCGCTTCGCGCGACCCTTCCAATCGCTAACGCAAGAATTGATAGTTCGCGGCCGTATTCCCATCCCCGGGCGGCCTTTTTAGTCGGCCCCTGGGCCTCCGGCCCACCCCTCCAATCGCTAACGCAAGAGCCGTGAGCCGACTACGTCACAATAAAATACCAGGCATACAACACCACGCACACCAGATCAAACAAACCCACCGGCAAAAGCGGGCGGCCGAAGGGATCGCCGGCGCGACTGAAGACCAGCAACGCGAACACGGCCTTCGATGCGATGGCCGCCGTCATCACCGCCTCGCGCACGGCCGGCGCGGTGCCGGCATACACCAACAGCACCCCCGTGATGCCGACCAGCCAGGCCCAGTGGCGGATCATCAACAGCGCGTTGCGGTCTTCGATGTCCGTACCGGTGAGCGTGCGCAGCAGGAACCGCGGCGCGATGCTGAGAATGGCGGCCCCGGCAGTGAGCGTGCCGGTGACGTAGAGGATCATTTCAATGTTGTCTGCGATCATGTGTGTTTTTCCGTTAAGTTACTTTTTTTGATTCTTAGCGTTCGCCCCGGCGCGTTTCTTCGTAAAACGCGTCGCCGTGGCGCTGAGGGGGTCGTCCGGCCAGGGATGTTTCGGATAACGACCCATCAGCTCTTTTTTCACTTCGGCATACGTGTTCTTCCAGAAGTTGCCGAGGTCTCGCGTCACCTGGATCGGCCGGCGCGCCGGGGACAGCAGGTGCACCGTAAGCGGCACACGCCCGAAGGCAACGCGCGGTGTCTCCGTAATGCCGAACAGCTCCTGCAACTTTGCGGCCAGCACACACTCGTCGTTTGCATACTCAAGTGCAACGCGGGTACCCGCCGGAGTTTCGAAGCGTTCCGGCGCGCCGTCGTCGATCGCACGCAGTTGTTCATATGTAAAGCGCGATTGTAAGATCATCGCAAAATCCAGCTTCGCAAAATCGGCGCGCTTCGTCACGCCGCTCAGGTGCGGCAGCAGCCATTCGTCGGGACGCGCGGCGAGATACACATCGGAGACATCCGGCAGGTCGAGATCGTCGGCGTGCTTGCGCAAGAATTCGGCGCGGGCCTGGAACCGCCGGGCGTCGCCGGAGGCGTCCCATTCGTTCCAGGGCGGCACGACATCGCCGCCGCTCGTTTGCATCATTCCGCGCACGCCTTCGAGCAGCGCCGCTTCGATCTCCGCGGGCTGGAGCGCCGCGTCTCCGGCATCGCGTCGCGCCAGACGAATCGCGCCGAGCCGACGTTCATGCGCGCGTACCAGGCGATCATCCTCCCAGGCAACGACGTCGCCTTCGCTGATGCGCGCGGCGAAGCGCGTTTCGATTTCCCCGGCACTCACTTCGGCGTGCAGGATGATGCGCGCGTCCGCGCCGCTTCCGTCCAGGTGCGCGGCCACGATCCACTCCGGCGTTTCGCGCTGCGACTCCGGAACGTTCAGCCGCGCGCCGCGTCCGTTCGCGAGCAGGTAACGATCGCGACTGCCGGACCGCCGCCGCGCAATGCGATCCGGATACGCGAGCGCCAGCAGAGCACCCGCGTTCGCATCGCCGGCATTTTCCGGCGACGATTCGGAGGAACTCCGGCACATCTTACGCAACTGCTGCGCGACTCGACGCACGTTCGCGAGAGCCCCCGCGTCCGTATTCGCACGCGCAGTGCCGTGCAACGCGTCCAGGCGCAGAGTAAGATCGGACGGCGGCAGTTCCGGCCCGCTGCGTCGCAACAGGTCGCGCTCCGAAAGCAGCGCGGCGATGTCGCAGGCAAGATCCGACGGCGCGGCAACCAACATGGCGGCCAGGCGCGGATGCAGCGGCATCCGTTCCATCTTACGACCGCTCTCCGTAACGACGTACGCCCCATCCAACGCGCCGAGTTCGACTAACAGATCGCGAGCGTGAGTTAGTGCGGACCGCGGCGGCGCGTCGAGAAAAGGCAGCGCGTCCGGTTCGCTGACACCCCAGGCGGCCAGCTCCAGGACCAGGCCGGCCAGGTCACTCTCCAGGATTTCCGGCGCGTCGTGGGCCGCGAGGCGATCGTGATCATGCTGCGACCAGAGACGATAGGCGCGACCGGGGCCCAGGCGCGCACACCGGCCGGCCCGCTGTTCGGCCGACGCGCGGGATATCGGCACGGTCACGAGTTGACTGAGGCCGCTGCCGGGATCGTAGCGCGGCGTACGGCGGAGCCCGCTGTCGATGACGATGCGAATGCCTTCTATAGTAAGCGACGTCTCCGCGATGGGCGTGGCGAGTACGATCTTACGTCGTCCGCGCGGGTCCGGGCGAATCGCCGCATCCTGCTCGCGCAGGTCCAGATTACCGTAGAGCGGGGCGACGGCCATATCGTGCGCATTGGTAAGAGTTCCTACAAGTTCGTCGTGAAGGCGGCGGATTTCCGGGGCCCCGGGTAGAAAAACGAGCACGTCGCCGTCGTGTTCGGCCAGCGCGCGTTCGATGACCGGCCGCACCGCTGCCGCGACCGTCCCGGGGCGACGATCGTTGGCATGGAGCAATGTCGGAGTTCCTACAAAGTCTACCGTAAGGGGATGCAGCTTCCCGGCACTGCTGATGACCGGCGCGGATGATGAGCCGCCGCCGATCAGCCCGGCCGCGCGTTCGGCGACGCCTTCCAGCGTGGCGGACATGATCAGCAACCGCAAATCCTCGCGGAGCGCACCGCGACTCTCCAGACACAACGCCAGCGCCAGGTCGGCGTGAATGCTGCGTTCGTGAAACTCGTCGAAGATCACCAGACCCACGCCGCGCAGTTCCGGATCGTTCTGGATGCGCCGTGTGAGGATGCCCTCGGTCACGACTTCGATGCGTGTGCGTGCGCTTACGTTGCTCTCAAAACGCACGCGATGGCCGATCGTTTCGCCGGGGCGTTCATTGAGCGACTGCGCCATACGCGCGGCCACCCCGCGCGCGGCGAGGCGTCGCGGCTCGAGCATGAGGATGGTTTGATCGCCGAGCCAGGGTTCATCGAGCAGGGCGATGGGAACGATCGTAGACTTACCGGCCCCCGGCGGCGCTTCGAGTACGGCGGCGCCGCGGTTCGCGAGCGCGTGGCGGAGTTCGGGGAGGACCTCGGTGACGGGCAGTTCGGGTAACGCGCGCACGGTGACACTGTAGCGATGGGGCGTAGTTGGTAAACTGTTTTGACCACCGAGGCACCGAGGACGCTGAGAAGATTTTTTTACAGGAGGATGAGAGGTAGAGAATTGTTGGATGGAGTGGTGTTGCGGATTTCGGGTTTTCGCGTGAGGGATTTTGTGGCCCGGCCGCGTCGGGAGCGGCCGGGGCCGCGTGAGTTGGTTCCCCTCCAGGCACCTAACGCGAAGAAGCGGGGTTAGGTTTATGTGAGAGGGACTTAGGGATCGCTGACGGGGTTTGTTAGACGAATGTGCACGTCGTGAGCGATTTCTGGAATCCACTGGGGCGGACAGTGCTTGAGCGCGTGTTTGTAAAGATCCAGGAAGTGTGTGCGCACGGTGTCTGTGTTCTCGCCGAGATCCATGGATTGAACGGCGTATGCATGACGGGATAACATGCGATCACAGATTTCCTCGTTACCGGCCAGGAGCTCCCGTCGAACTGCGAGATACGCGGCGCCGTCGTGCTCTTCCGAAAAATCCAGCCCGCCCGGCTTTCGCGCATGGGCGGCCCACATCCGGTCTTGATACATTTCCCGCATGGTCTCGGAAACCCCGGCGGGGAACTCATGATGGATCAGTTCCTCCCAGTCCGGCTCAACACCGATCTCCGGTTTTTCCGAAACCAGAACGGAGGCGCCCACCGGCTCCGTTCGCTCACACCGATGCATCGCCCCGCCATGGAACCGGCCCCGTTTAGAACGGCATGGCTTAGATCGACTCCATCCAGTTGAATGTACCACAGATTCGCGCCGGTTAGCGTGGCGGACATCAGATCCGCGCCGATCAGCGTGGCTGACATCAGATTCGCGCCGGGCAGCGTGGCGGACCTCAGATCCGCGCCGGTCAGCGTGGCGGACATCAGATTCGCGCCGGACAGCGTGGCGGACATCAGATACGCGCCGGTCAGCGTGGCTCTCCTCAGATCCGCGCCGGTCAGCGTGGCGAACCTCAGATCCGCGCCGGTCAGCGTGGCGAACCTCAGATATGCGCCGGTCAACGTGGCTCTCCTCAGATCCGCGCCGATCAGCCTGGCGAACTCCAGATACGCGCCGGTCAGCCTGGCGAACTCCAGATACGCGCCGGTCAGCCTGGCGAACTCCAGATTTGCGCCGGTCAGCCTGGCTGATATCAGATTCGCGCCGGTCAGCGTGGCGGACCTCAGATCCGCGCCGGTCAAATCGGCCTCGCTCAGGTCCACACCTTCCAGTTTCGCAACACTGTCACTTTGCCACAGCACCGCATACTCCAACTGCGCCTCGCGCAGGTCCTGGATGCGCCATCCATCCTCCCGCACAATCCGCTCCATCGCCCGAAACGGCGCGCTCTTCGGCACCTCCGTAAGTTCCTTTCCTCGAAACTTACGCAGCATATGATAGTCCCCGTGCCGGAGCGATGTCGTCTCGCTCAGCACCGCGAGATTCACATCGTTCGCCTCTTTCCACAATCGATAGTGCCGATCATACACCGCCCGATCCTTCAAGATCACCGCAAAGAAATCCCGCGCCAATCGGGCAAATACCGGCCGGTATTCTTTCAGTTCCTCCGGAATCAAGTCCGGATCTTCCCGCAGATAATCGCGCAACTGAAACAGCGCCGTTGTTACCTGCCCCTCGCGATCACTCACCGCCCATTCCTGGAGCTTGTAAAAATTCTCGCGGATGTTTTTGTACTTATCGTTCTTCAACTCCTCAACGCGATTGCGATCCCGAATAAACCAGGCATACCACACAATCGGCGTGGCGCTGACGGCGAGCAGGAACGTCCAGAAGCCGCCAGAGATCGGCCGGTCGCCGCTGCCTTCAAGGGAATTAACAACCGCAAACACTATCCCCGCGAGGATTAAGGAAATGATCAGCAGGATGATCCAGATCCACAGGCTGTGGCGCGCATCGTACAGAAACTTCTGGAACGACTCCTTGCGAATCACAAACTTCCAGAGCAGCCAACCGGCCCCGCTGAGAACGAGGGTTCCAGACAAGGTCACGAGGAACGGCAACTCGATCAAAACCGGCAACACACTCTCAGAAAACAAACGCGGCATCGTATCATACGATGAGCCACCCCATCACCATAAGTCAACACATTCCCGAACTACCATTCTTCGCGTGAGGGATTGGAAGGGTGGCGCGCAGCGCCAGTCCGGAGCGCGAAGCGCGGAGGACCGCAGCGAAGCGGAGCCCTGGAAAGCCCGACCCCGGCCGCAGGCCGGGGGCACGCCCAAAAGAAACTTGCCTTATTCTTCTCACGGCGAACGCTACGATCCAGGAATCTTCATGAAAGCCATCGTCGTCGAAGAACCGGGGCCGCCGGAAAACTTGCTCTACAAAGACGTACTCGATCCCGTCGCCGAAGACGGTTGGCTGACAATTCGCATTCGCGCCTTCGGTCTGAACCGCGCCGAGTTGTTCACGCGCCAGGGCGACTCGGGGCCGGCCGTCCAGTTCCCGCGCATCATCGGCATCGAATGTGTGGGCGAAGTGATCGCCGATCCGTCCGGAACTTACGCGCCCGGCCGGAAAGTGGCCACGCTCATGGGCGGCCTCGGCCGTGCCTTCGACGGCAGCTACGCCGAACAAACGCGCGTGCCGCTTGCTAATGTCGTACCGATCGATACTAAGCTGAGCTGGGCCGAGTTCGGCGCCGTGCCCGAAATGTTTCAGACGGCGAACGGTTCGCTCAAGTACGCGCTGCGCGTACAGCCCGGCAAAACGCTCCTGATCCGCGGCGGCACATCGTCCGTGGGACTCGCGGCCCTGGCCCTGGCAAAGTCCCTGGGGCTCACCGTGCTCGCGACCACCCGTCAGGCGGAACGCCGGCGATTCCTGAAAGATCAGGGCGCCGACCACGTCTTAGTTGACAGCGGCAAGATTCTAAGCGCCGTACATTACCTGTATCCCGGCGGCGTCGATTACGTACTGGACCTGGTCGGCACCCGGACGTTGAACGAATCCCTGGCCATGCTCGCGGACGGTGGCATCGTTTGCATGACCGGCATCCTGGCCGGCGAGTGGGAGCTGAATCAGTGGAATCCCATGGCGCACATCGGGGCCGGTCGCTACCTGACTGCCTACTCCGGCGACGGCATTTCCCGTGAAGATCTCCAGGACATCGTCGATCGCGTGGAAAGCGGTTCGATTCGGCTGAACCTGGATCGCACGTTCGCGTTCGGCGAACTCGTCGAGGCGCATCGTTACATGGAAGACAATCGCGCGACAGGCAAGCTGGTGGTGCTGCTGGATTAGCATGATTTTTCTGCGGCCGCGGTTGACGTTGGATGTCGACCTGCGCTTCCTGTATCCATGGAATATCGCAAACTCGGCACCACCGATCTCGACGTGAGTGTGATCTGCCTGGGAACCATGACCTGGGGCCAGCAAAACACCGAAGCCGAAGCCCACGAACAAATGGACTACGCCCTGGATCAGGGGGTGAACTTCTTCGACGCGGCCGAGTTGTATCCGGTGCCGCCCCTCGCGGAGACCCAGGGCCGTACCGAGGAGTACATCGGCACCTGGTTTAAGGCCCGCGGCAATCGTGACCGGGTGATTCTCGCCACGAAAGTCACCGGCCCCGGCGAGTTCGTGAAGCACATCCGCGGCGGACCACGTCTGGACCGCCAGGGCATTCGGGACGCTGTCGAAGGCAACCTCAAGCGCCTGCAAACGGACTACATCGATCTCTATCAGGTCCACTGGCCCGAGCGCGTAACTAACTTTTTCGGAAAGTTAGGCTACACCCACGTGCCGGACAAAGACGGCGTAAACATCGCCGAAACCATCGGTGCCCTCGACGAACTAGTCAAGGAAGGCAAGGTCCGGCACATCGGCATCTCGAACGAGACGCCCTGGGGGACCATGCAGTATCTACGTTACGCCGCCGCCGAGGGCAAGGCGCGCATCGTCAGCATTCAGAATCCGTACAATCTGCTGAACCGTACGTTCGAGATCGGCCTGGCCGAAACGGCGATCCGCGAGAAGGTCGGTCTGCTTGCGTACTCGCCCCTGGCCTTCGGCGCACTCACCGGCAAATATCTGAACGGGCAAAAACCCGAAGGCGCGCGGCTTACACTCTGGAAACGCTTCAGCCGTTACACCAACGCCCCGGGCGTGGCCGCCACCGAAAAGTACGTGGCACTCGCAAAAGAACACGGTCTCGACCCCGCACAGATGGCCCTGGCCTACGTGAACGGCCGGCAGTTTCTTACGGCGAACATCATCGGCGCGACGTCTATGGAGCAATTGAAGACGAACATAGATTCTATTGATGTAAAGTTAAGCGACGACGTTCTGAAAGGCATTGAGGCGATTCATGCGGAGTTTCAGAATCCGTGTCCGTAAGCGGGTGCTACTCCAAATACTCATACGCGCTGCGATATTCGCCGTTCTTCTGCACGAATTCCAGAAAACGTTCGTAAAACGAATGATAACACAGCGTCGCCGAATCCCCTACAACCACTAATAACCGGCGGGCCCGGGTTAAGGCGACGTTCATGCGGCGGACCTCGCCCAGAAAACCGGTCTCGCCGTCATCGTTGGAACGCACCAGAGAAATGAGGATCACGTCGCGCTCGCGGCCCTGAAAGGAATCCACGGTATCCGCCTCGATCATCAGCGCGCCGTCCGCGCGACCGAAGACGTCCTCGCCGTAACGTTCCCGCAGCACGTGGCGCAGGTGCCGCGCCTGATCGCGATAGGCGGCGATTACGCCGGTACTGAGCTGTTCCCCGGCGTTCGTTGCGGCGCCCTCAATGTTTTCCAACAACGTCAATAACAGGCGCGCCTCGCCCTCGTTTTTGTAACTGAGCGTTTCCGGATTCTGCTCTTCGACGCAGTCGGCCCCGGCCGTATCCACGAAAACCAGGGGTGCCGCGTATCCCAGTTCGTCAAGAATCGTCGCCGGCTCGCGTTGTTGCACGACGGAGGCGGTTTGCAGGCGATCCCCGTAAAATTCGCGGTTGGAAAACGCCACGATCTCCGGCTCCATGCGGTACTGCGTGTTCAAAAAAAAGATGCGCCCGCTCTCCGGATGGCGCCGGACCGTCTTTTCAAAAAGCGTCTCGCTGAGCTCCGGCGTGCCCGTCCCCGTAGAACTTTCTAACATCAGTGGAGATGACTTTACGACGGGCGGCAGTTGATGATGATCCCCGGCGAAAACAACACGATCGGCCTTGCGCACGGCGATCCACGCCGCCGGCTCCAGCGCCTGGGATGCCTCGTCGATGACGGCGAGATCGAAGCGCAGCCCGCGCAGACGCACGTTCGAGGCGCCGACCAGGGTCGTCAGGATCACCGTCGCGCGATCGATGATGTGCGCGACGATACCGTCTTCGATCCCGCGGATTTGCTTTTGTAGTTCACGGTACTCCTGGTACAGGGACCGCCGTTCCGCCGCCTCCGCGGCCCCGAAGTTGCGACGATACCGGCGCGCCTCGCGATGAATCTTTTCGGCTTCCCGGCGCAGGGCAATGACCGTCTTCATCTCCGGATGTTCTTCGCTCCGGCCCTCCAGGGTATGCCGCCACAGATTCTCGCTCACCCGGGCCGGATGACCGAGGCGGAGCACGTTCAGGCCCGCGGCGCTTAACTTTTCTACAAGTAAATCTACGGCGGCGTTGGTGGGCGCCGCGGCCAGGATCTTCAGCGACTGCGTGTTTTCATGCTGCCGCCCGTAGTCCGCCACGGTCGCGATCGCCGCCGTGACCGTGGTGGTCTTCCCGGTCCCCGGCGGTCCGTGAATGACGGCGAACTCGGCGGTGTTCTGCATGAGTGCGAGCACGCCGGCCACGGCCTCCCGCTGGGACTCGTTTAGATCTTCACACTTCTCCGCAAACTTCCGATGTACGTCGGTTACGGTGAGGGCCTGCGGACGGCTGTATCCCAGGAGGCGGTCGCGAATTCGTCGGCTGTTTTTGCCCGGGCCTTTGTGGTCCGGCTCCACCAGCGACCGCACGGCGAACTCCATTTCACGATACGTGGTCTCATTGAATGTAAGGTCCAGGCCGAGACCGCCGGTCCCGCTCTCGGCCCAACCGGGCAGTTCCTCCGCCATGATCGTAACCGTGTCCGGACGCGTTTCCGCAATGACCCCGCCCAATCGCTGACTTTCACCGGCCGCATCTTTAGAAGCACCGTCGTCTCCGCCGCGAAAGAGTTCCACCACCTGGCCGCTCTGGAAACGGCGCACCGCATCGCGCTCT
Source organism: Leptonemataceae bacterium (assembly GCA_965227295.1). Classification (GTDB taxonomy): domain Bacteria; phylum Spirochaetota; class Leptospiria; order Leptospirales; family Leptonemataceae; genus JANSYA01. Next base: position 5,824,143 of record OZ245742.1, read on the forward strand.
TCTCCGGAGGCCGGCGGCAGGCGCAGACGCAGGCGCCAGCGGTCACCGAGGCTGATGCGCGTATCTTCGACTTCGACGGGATGCAGCGTAATGCCGATCTCTTTGCGGCGGGCGAGCGGCAGGGACAGCCATTCCCGACGAAACTCTTCGCGCTCGGCTTCTTTCTCGGCGGCCAGGAGTTCCAGGAGATGCAACAGTTCTTCGGGGGCGGAAGAAAACGGCGGTTCGGTAACAGGATCGCGATCGGCGGCGGCCATCGCAGCAGGATGCAGCACACGGCTGAACGCGCGAGTGAAAAAGTGCGCCCGCCCGCCGCTCAAGCTGGAAAGCGGCGGGCGAACACAGAGGAGTAAACGCTTGCATGGAGTGCGGTTTAGAGCAGGCGGAACAGGCTTCCGATGACGACCTCGGTCATACGAGCGACGAAGCGCTGCGCGGCGGCCTGAGCCGCGACGCCCTGGCGGACGGCTTCCATCTCGGTGAGGGTCTTCATGTCGAGAACGTTGCTCTTGAATTCTTCGCGGCTGATCTCTTCTTTCGCGAGTTGTACGAGATACGTTTCCAGACGATCGGCCTGTTCTTTGACAAAGTCGATGCCCTCGTTCTTCGCTTCGTCGAGCAGATTCATAACCTCGGTTTTCGCGGTTTCTTTCGCTTCTTCGACGAGGCCGTCAACGTAGGCGTTCCATTGTTCTTTTTCCATAGTATTCCTTCCTGAATCTCAACCGCGGGCTCAGCGGTTCTTTTCCTGTTCGGTGCGGACGGCCTGTTCAAAAGCGGCCGCGATCAGTTCTTTCTTGTTATTCTTGTTCGTTGCCGACCAGCGGCCCTGCTCTTTGCGATTCTCGACGTGCCGGTCGAACATTTCCAGGACGTAACCGATCTGCACGGTCATGAGCTTGTTGGCCTGACCCTTGTCGGCCTCGTAACTCTGGAGATCGACGAGCTGCTGCCGAACGGCGGCGATCTCTTCATCGTTGACCTGCGAACCCGTGAATGTGTCGTAGAGCTTCAGCACTTCGGTGCGAGTGGCTTCCAGACGGTCGACGGTTGCCTGGTCGTAAGCCGGCAGGATGGTGCAGGCCTGTAAAAATAGAAGCAGCGCCGGAATGAGCACGGCGATGCGATACGAATTTCGAATTGGTTTCATGGACTCCCCTTGAAATCACCGCGCGGCGATACCGCGCCGGGTGTGTTGGTAAGGGGAGAATGAAAGCCTGATGAAGCGAACTCAAGCGGCTTTCGGCGAAGCGGGCACGCGCAGGATCATTAATCTACGGAAATGTAAAGTTATGCAGCGCGGCGGAATGAAAACGTAAGATATTTTGCCGCGTCGTCGGAGGCGAAGTCCGTGGTGCCACCGACCACGGAAAACACGCCTCCTGACGTTACGCCTTCGGGGCGATCATATCTTCCGGCCGCACGATCTCATCGAACTTTTCTTCGGTAAGCAGACCGAGCTCAATCGCGCTCTCTTTGAGACGAATGCCTTTTTCGTGCGCATTCTTCGCGATCTTCGCGGCGTTGTCGTAGCCGATGTGATTGTTCAGCGCCGTGACGAGCATGAGCGAGTTGTTCAGATGCGCCTGGATGTTTTCCTGATGCGGCTCGATGCCCACGGCGCAGTTGTCCGTGAACGAGTCGCAGGCGTCGGCCAGGAGGCGGATGCTGTTCAGCACGTTGAAAACGATTACGGGTTTGAAGACGTTCAGTTCGAAGTTCCCGGAGCTGCCGCCCACGTTCACGGCGACGTCGTTGCCGATGACCTGAGCGCAAACCATGGTCATGGCCTCGGACTGCGTCGGGTTGACCTTGCCCGGCATGATCGACGAACCCGGTTCGTTCGCGGGGATCGTAATCTCGCCGATGCCGCAGCGCGGCCCGGAGGCGAGCCAGCGGATGTCGTTGGCGATTTTCATTAAGTTGCACGCAAGTGTCTTTAAGACCCCGCTCACTTCCACCAGGGCGCCGTGGGAGGCCAGGGCCTCGAACTTGTTCGGCGCGGAAACGAACGGCAGTTTCGTGATGCCGGCGATTTTTTCGGCGGCTTTCTGTGCGAACTCCGGATGCGTGTTGAGCCCGGTGCCCACCGCGGTCCCGCCCAGGGCCAGCTCGTAGACGCCCGGGAGGGAACGCTCCACGCGGGCGAGATCGTTCGTAAGCATCTGCACGTAGCCGGAAAATTCCTGGCCCAATGTCAGCGGCGTGGCGTCCATAAGATGCGTGCGGCCGATCTTAATGACGTCGTTGAATTTGTCGGATTTTTCTTTTAAGGTATCGCGCAGGCGCGTCACCGCTCCCCGCAGGCGATTGTTCAGTTGTTCGCCCACCGCGATGTGCATGGCCGTGGGAAAGGTATCGTTTGAGGACTGGGCCTTGTTGCAGTGGTCGTTCGGATGGACGGGCTCCTTGCTGCCCAACTGACCGCCGGCGATTTCGATGGCCCGGTTGGCGATGACCTCGTTGGAGTTCATGTTCGTTTGCGTGCCGCTGCCGGTCTGCCAGACCACCAGGGGAAAGTGATCGTCGAGTTTGCCTTCGATGACCTCGTTCGCCGCCTGGACAATGAGATCGCCCTTATCTTTCGGAAGCGTGCCCAGCTCCACGTTGGTCTCCGCGGCGGCGCGCTTGAGGATGCCCAGCGCCCGGATCATCTCGCGCGGGAAGCGATCCCCGCCGATCTTGAAGTTCTGCAACGAACGCTGCGTCTGCGCGCCCCAGTACCGGTCCGCCGGCACTTCCAATTCACCCATGGTATCTTTTTCAATGCGATGCTCTGCCATGGGGAACCGGTTCCCATGACGATGAACGGGTGTCAACTGCACAAGCTACGACTCCCCACCGGATTCGGCGGCCCGCGGGCTCTCACGGCTGCCCGCGGGTTGCATTCTCTGCCTGACGATCGGGCGAAACGCCGTTACCTCACGCAGCCTTCGTGGCTGAACGGCAGTTTGAAACGCGGTCGTCTGTATTGTACGCCATGCTGACAATCCGCTGACAACGTATCTTCCGTAAACGTGCATGAACCTTTACACACGGGGAAGGTTTAGGCGTGCGCCGGACAGAGCAGCGTCACGTCTGCGACTTCCAAATGAATTCTACTTGATCGCTTCGCCTCCAGGACAGGATGCTCTTATTTTCATCGTTAATTTTCGGGAAACGAAGCCTATGGCAACTCAGAGCAAAGACCCCGCGGTCCGTGAGACTTCCGACAAAGCCGTCGCCATTCTGGAAGCGGCGCTGGAACTCTTCGCCGCGCGCGGATACGACGGCACGCCGGTACCGCTGATCGCCGAACGCGCGGGCGTCGGCGCGGGCACCATCTACCGCTACTTTGAAAGCAAAGAAGTTTTAGTAAACGTCCTGTATAAGAACTGGCGCATCGTATTCAGCGAAGCGCTCCTCAAAGATGTACCGGCCGAAGCCACGCCGCGGGAAACCTTCGCTCTGGTCTGGAAACGCATGGCCGGCTTTCAGAAAGAGTTTCCCCTGGCCTTCGCGTTCCTGGAGTTCTATCATCATCCGTACTTAAACGACGAAAACCGTACATTAACGGAAAACATGGTGCAGTTCCTCGGCGGCTTCGTGCGCCGCGGCCAGGACCAGGGCATCTTTCAACAGATCGAGCCGGCCGTGTTGATCTTCATCGTCCTGGGCGCCTTCGTCGGCCTGGTGCGCGCCGAACGCGAGGGCCGCATCACGCTGTCCCCGGATACCATCGCCGAAACGGAAATCTACTGCTGGCGGGCCATCACCACGCCGGGAACGAACGCGTAAGATTCAGGATTATATCCCCGGCACTTAAACATCTCCCGCCCGCAACTTAAGGCTTTCCATAATCTTCCACCAGGCGCCATCCGCCCCGGGCACCTCCGGACCGCCCGGGCGAAATTCAATGTACAACCCGCGCCGGCCGCGGAGCACGTAGTACTCGTAAAAATAAAAGCGCCGGTCGCGATCGCGCAGTTCACTCCGGAGCAGCCCGCAGAATCGGCCGTTCTCCGGGTCGCCGGCGCGACGATCAAAGCTGAGCCGGCCCTGGGCGTCCGCACGGGTATCACAGAAATCCGCGTGCTGATCGCTTAACGTACGCTGAAATGCAAGTAAGCGTTTGCGCTGCGCCGTGAGCGTGCGACGGCGATCCCAGAGACGCACGTAGTCGGGCAACTCCGGATGGTACTGCCCGTGGTCCGCGCCGATCGTAACGATCCAGTCCGCATGTCCCAGATGCACCACGTCCGGATTGTCGCGTTCTTCCGGCGGGCGATGGTCCCCCGGCGAGGTCAGCGTGTTTTTTCGCACGTGCCCGCGCAAATGATGGTCCGCCGCAAACTTCCAGGCCCCGGGCAATTCCAGGCGAAAGCCGTGGCGATCACTCAACACGATCGTGCGGCCGCGCTCGTCGTCGAAGAAGGCATACGGATCCGAACGTAAATCAACGGCGGCGAAAGACGCATCGCGTTCGGCGAGATGATTCAGCCGCGCCGTAGCTTCCCGCGCGGCGCGCCGCACGGCCGCGTTCGCCCGCGGCAACGCCACGGTCATAGACCGCAACGCCTTCCAGATGCGCAGGGCCTCTTCTTTCAGACCGCGCCCGTACAACGCCTCCGCCTCGCTGTTGTACAACGGCGCCTCGCGACTGTCCGGCAGGACCGGCAACCAGTTCGCATCGTACAAACCCGAGGGACCGAGCGGGTTAAACGCGATCTCACCGTGACGATCGATTTCGAATTTACGTTCACGCCGGTCTTCGATCGTCCAGCGATTGCGCGGGCTTTCGATGATTTCGCCGACCGCGCTGATGACTCCGCGCGCCCGCCGGGATTCCTGACCGGTCCAGTTCTCCCGGAGCAGCGGATCCGCACCGGCGGACGTCGCGGCGGCCAGCACCGCAAAGGTTAAGATGCGCGTAAGGATTTTCATTGACCGGAGTGCTCCCGCGCCCTTCCCTGAAGCGCGGTTACTAATATAGTAACATCATCGGTCGTTCGCGGGAAATCGTTATGGCATTGGAACAGGAGAAAGGCGTTTTCGAAAACATCAAGAACCTGGTGAAACCGTTCTTCGACATGATGGTGGACATCAAGAAAGAAGGCCTGGAACACGTGCCCGGGGACGGCGCCGCCATCATCGTCGGCAATCATCGCTCGGACATGGATCCGTTCATCGTCGCGTCCACCATCCCGCGGTACATTTCCTGGATCGCCGCCGAGTATACCGAGCGCATTCCCATCTTCAAAAATCTGGTCCGCGAAACCGGCGTCATCCCCATGCAGCTCGACGGTAACGTTACCGTATCTTCCATTAAGCGGCTCATGTCCGTGTTGCGCAACGGCGATCTATTGGGCATCTTTCCGGAAGGCCACGACTACATGGTGCGCAACGATTTCTCGGCGCCCATGGTGGACTTCCACAGCGGCTTCGGCACGTTCGCCTACCGCGCGAAGGCGCCCATCATTCCGTTCGTCATCGTGCCCATCGAAGAGAACATCGAAACCATTCCCCTGCATCCACGGTTGCGGCAAATGATCGGCCTGCCCGACGAGGTCTGCCACATCCCGCATCGAGTGCAGTACCGCTCCGTGAAGATTGTATTCGCGCCGCCCGTACATGCGAAGGATTTTCGCGGCGTGCCCGAAAAAGAGGCCGTGCCGGAAATTGTGACGAAGGTGCGCACGACCATGCACGAGTTGCAGGTTCGCAACGGCATGATCGCGAACTGAACAGTTTTTAACTGCTGGAAGCAGCCGCGTCGTTCGCGGAATCGATGCGCAGCCGAAAAATTTCAATGATCCGATCGAACTCGACGACGCTCGCGTCGAGTTCCGACGACGAACCCGCGCCGAATGCACAGGCGTCGCGCAACTTTGCCAGGTTCGCGGCCGTCGATTCGAACATCCAGGCCGCCCCTTCGAAGAGATACAACTTGCGTAAGGCCTTGCGCGCGGTCTTCCAGTCACCGGCGAGGGTCGCGGTTTCGAGAGCGGTGGCCACGGTCCAGTAGTCCCGCGCGTCGATGCCGCCGCGACGGGCCACGGCGAAGGCCGCGGCATGGGCGTACGTCCGCGCTTCGTCCTGCGCCTCTTCGAACTCCCAGGGATCCTGGCGGCGCAGAAAACGGTGGGCACGCACAAACATCAACGTGGCCGCGTTTACGCCGGGATAGTAATCCGACGGATCCAGATGAAAACCCTCGCGATACGCCGCGACCGCCTCGTCCAGATGCAACGAGGCTTCAAAGTCGGAACCGTTCGCCAGGGCTTCGTCGAAGTTATCTTTATGAATGCGGCCGAGCAATCCTAAAGTTTCGGAAGTATGAAGTTTATCCGCGATGAGTTGGTCCAGGACGGCCTTCGCCCGGCGGCGATCACCGTCACCCTTGCGGCGATTCAACGCGAAGGCAAACAGTTCGCGCACCGCCGGAGAAGCAGCGAGCGGACCGTCCGGCAACCGTTCCACCGACGCAATCAACGCGTCGTAATCCTTGACGTCGCGATAGGCGCGCAAGAGATCCAGAAAAAGCTCCGTTTGATGTTCTCCGGGCCCGGCCTCGCCGAAGTGTTCGGCCGCAAACCTGGCCACGGCCTCCCGGGCGTTCGCGGCGCTGACGCTTTCGCGCAATGCCTCGCGCACGTGAGCGGCCGCGTTCAGCCGTTCGCGGAAACTCGCGGCGGTGCGCGGGTCCATCGGCACGCCGGGATAGTCCGGAATCAACCCGAACAACGGACTGTCCTGGAGATTCCGGTCCTCCAGGTATTCTTTGATCTTGCGCGTCAAGTTACTGCGCAACGATTCGGCCTCGGCGTCTTCGAGATAGCCGGCGTTGAGCTTGTACGGCAGACCGCGGAGCATGTTGATGTCAAAGGGCGGCGGCCCCGAGGGCGCGAAGATCATGAGCGTGGAACGCGGTCGGGCGGCGTGACGTACGCCGAGTTCGTAGTATACGTTCGCGTTGGGTATGGTGACCTCGGCGATGACGAAGTCGGCGCAGAGCAGACGCTCGAACATGGGCGTATGAATGATGCCGCCGCCCTTTTCCTCGTCGGCGCGGATCACGTCCAGTCCGGCATCCAGGCACGCCGGACGGATCCCCGCCTGGTAAATGCGATCGAAATCGATCTCGTGAATTCCGGCCGCGTCCATCTTCTTGCCGAAGGGCATTACGATAAAAGCTAAAGGATTATTCGACATAAGTTAGAATCAGCCCTGGGGGATTGCGCTTTTGTCGGAGCCGTCGTCCGTGGTCGCGGGACCGGGGCCGGTTTCGCTTTGCCCCGCGGCGGGCCTGGCGTCCGTCCCTCCGGCGACGGGCGCGTCTTCGGCTTTGTCGCTCTTCTTTGAAAGTACTTTGCGACTCGCGTTCCGGCCCCAGGCCGCCACGGTCTTTGCGATCAACCCTTCCGTGCGTTCGACGAAGAGCGGAAACGGATCCGCGCCTTCGGTGCTATCTTCGTCGTAGACTTCCGCCCGGGCCAGATAAAGAAACTTCTCGCGGGTCAGGGACTCACTGATGAGCCGGTAATCCACCCAGTTCTCGTGAAACTTAAAGAGCGATAACATGCCCGCAACGATTGTTAATAGGACACCGATGCCGCTCACTACCAGGGGTAGTACGAGGACGCCGAACGCCTCCGGCAAGACGATGGCGATGCCCGACAGGAACGGGATGCACGCCGCCAGGATGATGTTGAGTACCGTCAGCCAATGGTACCGGGTCTTGTTTTTCCCGCTGTTTTTGGAATGCCAGGCGATCTGTCCATCCACGCGGTCCCGGATGTAGCCTGCCGGATCGAGATCGTCCGCCGTAAACGGCGCCGTTGAATCGGTGTAAGGGTGCATGTTACGATCCTACTCCGATCATCGAGATTCCGCGAGCGAGATTCCAGACCGCAACGTTGCGTTGCGCGAACTTTTCAGTCATTGCGAAAGATCCTTACCATTACCACGGCCGGCCGGAAAATCTCTGAAAAGCAAGCGCCCCTCGCAACGCTCCGCTTAAGATTCCCAAAAATTCAGCTTGCGGCATGTCTTAATATCGAGGAAATTCACGGGCCCCGAAATGAAAGCGCCACAGAACGACATCTTCATCAGCTACGCTCACATCGACAACGCCTCGTTTTCGGAAGATGAGGAAGGCTGGGTCACGCAGTTGCACCGCATCCTGGAATTGCGTCTGGCGCAATTGATGGGCGAGCAGGCCCGGGTATGGCGCGATCAAAAACTAAAGGGCAATGACATATTCGACGAGACCCTGGAGGAACGTTTTCGTAACACGAAGCTTCTGATCTCCATCGTAAGCCCGCGCTACGTTAAGTCCGATTGGTGCATTCGAGAATTGAACGGTTTCAGCGAGGTGGCCCCGCCCGCCGGGGATCGTTCCCGGGTGTTTAAGGTCGTGAAGACGCCCGTGGATCTTGACCGCATGCCGGAGCAGTTCCAGCGTACGCTGGGCTACGAGTTCTACAAAAAACATCCCGAAACCGGACGCCCCCTGGAGCTCAGCCTGGACCAACCGGAGACCAGGAAGGATTTCCTGGCCCGTCTGGACGATCTGGCGTATGAGATCGTCGAATTACTGCAGGAACTCCGCAACGGAACGCCGGCCGATCCTCATCCGGAAGGCCGTACAATCTATCTGGCAGAAACAAGTTTTGATGCAGAGGATGAACGCGACGCGTTGAAACGCGATCTCCTGGAAAAAGGCCACCGCGTCCTGCCGAACCTGGAGTTGCCCGACAACGCTCCGGGAATCGACCGGGCGGTGAACGAAGCACTGGCGGAATCCGATCTTTCGATTCATATCGTGGGCGGCTACTACGGCGTGGTGCCCGCCGCCACGGAATACTCCGTCGTCCATTTGCAGGATGACATCGCCGCGGATCATGCCGAACAATCGCCGCAGTTCATGCGTTTGATCTGGCTCCCCGCGAATCGTCCGGCCCGGGAAGAACGCCAGCAAAAGTTCCTGCACGATCTGCATAATGACCCGCGCGCCGCGGGACGAACCGATATCGTGCACGGTACATTAGAGGAATTTAAGGAAGTCGTCGAAGAAACGCTGAAGAACCTGCGCAGTCGGGAAGCCCGTGCCGAAGAACGCGGGACCACCGCGAAGGAAGGCGCGGCGTCCGCGAACGAAAACGCGGGCAGCGTCTACCTGATCTACTGCCGCGAAGATGAGGAGGAGGCCTATTCCCTGGCGGAGTACCTGTTTGAAGTACACGGCCTGAACGTTATGACGCCCCTGCTGGACGGCGCGGGCGACGAAAGCGAACTGCGCGAAGATCATCGGGAGAATCTCGTTTCCTGTGACGCCGTAATAATTTTCTACGGCTCCGCTGAAGAGACCTGGCTGCGGGAAAAACTCCGCGAACTCAAAAAGATTCCCGGCTACGGTCGCGACCGTCCGTTTTCCGGCCGCGCGGTATTTCTGGCACCGCCGGCCACGCCGCATAAAACCAAACGCCTGCTGGTCCAGGGCGTGGAAATCATTCGCAGTACCGACGAGATCCGTCCGGAGACCCTGGAAGATTTCGCGATTCGTATCAAAGAAAAATCCGGCGCGGAGGCGTCGGCATGAACGGGGATATTCGCAATCCCTTCCCCGGCCTGCGGCCGTTCCAGCCGCACGAAAATCATCTCTTCTTCGGTCGCGAAGATCAGATCGACGAACTGATTTCGATTCTCCGTCGTCGGCACTTCCTGGCCGTCGTGGGTACCTCGGGCAGCGGCAAGTCTTCTCTGGTGCGCGCGGGTTTGATTCCGGCTTTGCAGAGCGGTTACATGCACGGCGAAAGCGCGAACTGGAAGATCATCCTGCTGCGTCCCGGCGACGGACCGCTGCAAAAACTCGCCCGGGGCATTAACATGGCCTTCGGCGAACGCGACGAATACTACCCCATGCGCGCTTCATTGATCGAAACCACATTGCGGCGCAGCGATCTGGGGCTGCGCGAAGCATTGCGCCAGGCACGGCCGCCGGAGAACACGAACGTGCTCATTCTCGTCGACCAATTCGAGGAGCTGTTTCGGTTTCATGAAGCGGCCAGGCATCGCAACGCCGGCTCGGACGAGGCCTCGGCTTTCGTACGTTTGCTGTTAAAAAGCAGTGTCGAGAACCAGGATGGTTCCGTATACGTTTGCCTGACCATGCGCTCGGACTTCCTGGGCGACTGTTCGTTGTTCTCCGGACTGCCGGAGGCTCTCAACTCCGCTCAATATTTGATTCCTCGGTTGAGTCGTAATCAAAAACGCCGGGCCATCGCCGGCCCCATGGCCGTCAGCGGGGCGCGCATGAGCGCCCGCCTGTTGCGCCGACTCTTAAACGATATCGGCGACGACCAGGACCAGTTGCCGATCTTACAACACGCGTTGATGCGCATCTTCGATCGCTGGCGCTCGACCCTTTTGTACGGGAGACGCAAAGGGGACGGCCCCGTTCCCTTCGAACAAATGCGCGAGATTGACCTGGAAGATTACGAGGCGGTGGGCGGATTTCAGGAAGCCCTTTCGCGTCACGCGGAGGAGTTGCTGGGAGTCATCGCCAGACGTCACAGCGATGCCGGCATTGCGGTCGCCGAGGCCTTGTTCCGTCGGCTCACGGAAATGGGACCGGACAATCGCGGCGTGCGCCGCCCGGCGCGCTTCGAAGAGATCCCCGCCGTCGCCCACGCGCCGCGGGAGGTCGTCGAGGACATCGTCAACATCTACCGCCACCCCTCCTGTTCATTCATTATGCCGCCGCCCGGAACGCCCTTGAGCGACAACGTGGTAATTGATATTTCCCATGAAAGTTTGATGCGGGTGTGGAGTCGGTTAACGACCTGGGTCGCAGCCGAGGGGCGTTCGGCGCGCATCTATCGACGCCTGGCCGAGACGGCCGGCATGCACGCCCGGGGGGAGGCGGCGCTCTACACGGGCGAGGACCTGAACGTTGCCCTGGAATGGCGGGAAAACGAACGACCCGGTCCGGTGTGGGCCGAACGTTACGGCGGAGACTTCGAATACACCATGCAGTTCCTGGAGACGAGCCGGCGCAGTCGCGACCAGGAACAGGCGGAACGCAAGGCCAGGGAACTCGCCCTCCAGGAAGCCCGGGCCCTGGGCGAACAGAGTCTCGTTCTGCGCAACATCATCTCTACGATTCCGCACTATATCTTCTGGAAAAACCAGGACCTGATCTACCAGGGTTGCAATGAAAGTTTTGCACGCGCCGCCGGCCTGGAGGACGCTGCTCAAATCGTCGGCCGTTCCGATCTGGAGTTGTGGCCCGCGGAAGAGGCCGAGAAATATCGTGCGGACGATCGGCGCGTAATGGAGCTGGGCGAGCCGGAGTATCTCGAAGAGGCCCAGACCCAGGCGAACGGCGAGACCATCTGGGTGGCCACGAACAAGGTTCCTCTGCGTAACTCTCAGGACCAGGTGATCGGAATCCTCGGTACCTTTATGGATATTACGCACATCAAACGCCTGGAGCTCCAGCTGGAACGTATGAGCGGTAAAACGGTGGAGGAGACATGAATCAAAAGATCTTTATTTTAACAAGCGCCGCCGCCTACGAACAAGCACGCGCGCTCGGACAGTACGCAATTCCCGATCCCACCGAGGGATTCATTCACGCCTCCCCGGCGGATCAGTTGAACCGGGTGGCCAACAAGTACTACACGGGGGTTGAAGACCTGCTGCTGCTCATCGTGGACCCGCAGCGCGTCCACGCGGAAATCAAATGGGAACCGGCCACCGGGGGACTCTATCCGCACATCTACGGCGATCTGAACCTCGACGCCGTAACCAAAATCGTACCAATTCAAAAAGCAGCCGACGGAACGATCGTCATTCAGCCGGAGACTCTGGAATAAGCCGGAACGCGCCGCGGGGGAAGCCATGGGATTCAAAGTTGAGTTTAATAACATCTTACGAACGGATGTTTTCAGATCGAAGGACTTGAACCAGGGAGAGCGCTACGGCTTCAGCAAGGCCGGGGACCGTATCTTTATGGACACGCTTCCCATCTGGCTGAGCCGTAGCGACTGGACCGCGATCGCGGAAATCCGCATTGTTACGCAGACCAGACAGGGCCGACGCGTACACGGCGAATTCGAAGTACTGCACGTCTACAACACGGCGGAGCGACGCGCCATTACAAGAATGTTTCGCCGCATGTTCGGCCGGGCGTAGTCGTCAATCCAGCTCACGTCCCTTCGCCAGGTTATCGACGATCCAGGTACCCACGCGCAGCGCGTTGGCCATCACACTGACCATGGGATTTACTCCCAGGCCCGTGGGCATAAAACTGGAATCCACGATGAACACGTTCCGGACCTCGTGCATGCGGCAATTGCGGTCCACCACCGACGTCAGCGGATCGTCTCCCATGCGACAGGTTCCCATCTGGTGATCGCCGATCAACGTGAGATCCGCGCTGTCGGGGACACGCAGTTCAATGCCGAGATCCTGATAACGCGAGAAGATATCCTCCAGCCTGGAACGCAACAGCCGAAAGATCAGCCGCTCGTGTTCGCCGAAGCGCCGGGTAATGCGCGCCACCGGCAGCCCGAATTCGTCGACATAGGTCGGATCCAGGGTCACGCGGTTGTCCGCCATGGGCAGATCGTCTCCCGTGGCCCGGAGTTCCAGGCTGCGGGCGTAACGATCCATCTCGCGCAGGAGATCCAGGCCGATCTTCGCGCCGGTACCGCTTACGAGTTCGTAAGCGTGAAAGAGCGGATCTTTGCGTTGCGTGCCCGTTAAGATTCCGCTCTTCCACCAGCGTTCGTCTTCATCTTTCAGAAAGTAGTGATCGTAAATAGCCGCCGATCCGGTGTTACCGATTTGTGAATGCAACATGCCCTGGTATTTTTCCGGCAGCACGCAACGAGCGGTCATACCGAAGAGATGAAACATGGCATAACGACCGATGTTGCCGTAACGATTGCCCAGGCCTTCCGGCGGACCTGATAACAGCAACAAACGAGAAGTTTGTACCGCACCGCACGAAAGTATGACGAAACGCGCTCGTTCGATGCGGATCACGGGATTGTCCGGGTCCGTGAGATCGAGATACTTCACTCCGGTGGCCCGCCGCAGTCGATCGTCGTACATCACTTCGATGACTTTCGCCCCCGTTCGTACCTCGGCGAACTCCGGCAAATCGTTCAACTCCCGAATCGTCGTGGAAAAGGTCCCGCTCTTGGGCGGCCGACTTCCCCAGCATACGTACTCGCCGCAGTAGCCGCAGAGGTTACAGGGATCCCGCCGACGCTCCGACCACAACTCTTCCGCCGGACGCCGCCAGAAACTACCGCTTCGATCCCGCCACGACGCCTGCGCACGCGCAATCTGCTCGCGCGTATCGTACTCCGGTCCCCCGGGATGTACCAGGGCCGTCGGAAGACACACGGGATTGAGTCCGGCATGCCTCGCGCCCTGGTGAACGAAACGACCCACCGGGGTCAGAGGATAGTCGGGGGCGGGATAGGGAAAGTCTGCGGCCCAGGCGCCGTATTCCGCAAAGTTCGGATTAATGGAACTCAGCGCTTTATACCATTCGCTTTCCACCAGCGCGCGGTTCATCGCGTCGCGATCACCGCAAACCGCCAGCAAAACCTCCGCAATGTTGAAGTACGGTTCGAATTCCGAGTACGAGACCGGCCAGTCGGGGATCGAATAGCCCCAACGTTCCAGTTCCTCCAGTTGCCCCGTACGTTGAAAGTGATCCCGCAAACGCAGGTCCACGGGCAACGGTCGCACGGCCCATCCGCCCCAGAGCATGGAGCCGCCTCCGAGCGCCGTGCCGGTATAACCCCCGGAAAACGGACGCGCGTCGACCTTTTCGGAAGGCCGAAACGTACAGTAATCTCCCCTCAGTCGACGTTTAGGGTCGGGACGTTCCAGACGAAATCGAAACTCGTCGTGCATGGTCGGATCGAAACTCCGGTCCGATTCGTGGATGGGGCGCGTCCAGTCCGCGCCCTGTTCTAATAGCAACGTTTTGTATCCGGCCCTGGCGAGCATCCAGGCGATCGTTCCGCCTCCGCCACCGCTGCCTACGACGATAAAATCCAGATCAGCCATGATTCAAATCCTCCTCGATCGTTTTCATGAATCGATCGCATACCTCAGCCGCGAACTCCGGGGTGTAAGTATTTCCCGGGCGACGGTGTTGGCCTAACTCAATCAGCAGAGCTTCTCGAAAGGGCTGCTGCGCAGGGTTACGTCCACCCAGGGCGGAGTACAAAAGATCCGCACAATAGCGTTTCAGAAATTCCTTCGAAGTAAAATGCGTGCCCGGCCAATTCGGATTGCGATCTTCGAATAACGAAGCGGCGTAGCACTTCCAGTCGTCCGCGCTTTCCGGGGCATTCAATTCCGTGCAGTACATGAAGTCCGGCAGCGTCTTCTCGTAAAAGTCGATGCGCGAGATTTGTCGCGGACCGCTCTTCAGTACGTTGTAAGCACGTTCCGGATCGAAGGCGGGTCGATTGTACAATCCCCGGTCCGCGCGCCAGGCCCGGGCGGCTTCACTTCCGTCGGGATGACGCACCAACGGATCGTAACGATGCTCGCGCCAGAGATACAACAAATCCTTACCGCCGGACGTTTCCCGCATTAGACCCTTGAAAAATAGTAACGCGCCGGTATGCGCAATGCGCAGAGTTTCCCCCGACTCCCGCCAGGGTGGTGAAGGTTCCGGCACCAGGAACTTTTGCTCGATCCAGTCCTCCAGTGGAAGGAGCGCGTCGGCAAGGGCCTCCAGGTTCGTCATCATATCATGATTCAGCAATTTCCCGATATAAGCCATGGCCCGCTCTATGCCGAGCGCTATATTTACGCAATCTAAACTTAATAAAAGTTACAGTTACCGATTGATTTACGATCGATGCAGCATATGCAAGAAAATCGAATATTTTGCGCCCACATCGAAGGCGTACTAAAAGGAGACATGACAACCGCCGCACCGCATAGTAAGGCAATGAGCATGAAAGCAATCATCATCGAAAAACGCGGCGGGCCCGAGGTTCTCCAGATCCAGGAAGTGCCGGACCCGGTACTGGTACCCGGTCACGTAATCATCAAGGTCCTGGCGTCGGGACTGAATCCCATCGATGCAAAAGTCCGGGCCCTGGACCTGCCGTTCGCGCCGAAGACGCCGGCCATTCCACATTGCGATGCCGCCGGCGTGATAAGCGCCGTAGCTGAAGATGTGCGTCACTTAAGAATCGGAGACGAGGTATACTGCTGCGCCGGCGGCATCGCGGGTACGCCGGGGGGCGCGCTCGCGGAATACATGCTCGCGGACGCGAACCTGGTCGCGCGAAAACCGAAGCGACTGAGTTTTCAGGAAGCGGCCGCCGTACCCCTGGTGGGACTCACGGCCTGGGAGGCCCTCGTCTGGAAGGCGGGGATTCGCCCCGGGGACAACGTATTGATTCACGGGGGTACCGGCGGCGTCGGCCACTTCGCCGTGCAACTCGCGCGCGCCGCGGGGGCCCGGGTTACCGCAACGGTATCGTCCGCAAAAAAAGCACGCGTGGCGAAGCAGCTCGGCGCAACGACCGCGGTAAATCGTACGAAGATGCCGCCGGAACAGTATGTCCGCGAACTTACGGACGGCCGGGGCTTCGACGTCGTCTTCGATACGGCCGGCGGAGACAATCTTGAGCGTTGCATCGAAGCGACACGACCGAACGGAACCATCGTAAGCGTCGCGGCCCGGGAGGAACATAACCTTCTTCCAATGTATGTTAAGGGCCTGAGTCTGATGAACGTACTCATGCTGGTTCCCATGCTGACCGGTGTCGGTCGGGACCGTCACGGCGCGATCCTGGGAAAGCTCGCGGCATTGATCGACGCCGGACACCTGAAGCCGCTCTTACATAAGAAGACATTCACGTTCGCCACGGCGGCGAAGGCCCACGCCCTGCTGGAAAGCGGACGCCATACCGGCAAGATCGTACTGCAAGGCTTTCATAAGAGTTAGCCGCGGATACGCGGGGGTTCGGATTGCCCGCCGCGGAGGGGTGCTCGAGCCATCGTACTGTACTTCGGCGTCGGTAGCCTGCGCGGGTCGATTCGGCGTTCATCTTGACACACAGCGCGGGCGCGGGGCTTTTAACGCATCTCGCCATGAATGTATCCCGCTCCGGCCCGGCCGTCCTCGCCTTCGTTCTACTCATCCTCCTGCCGAACCAACCATCGCTGTTCGCGCAGAGTCTTCCGACCATGCCGGCGCCCGAACCGCCGGCCGTGCTGGCCCCCGCCGCGGACCGCAACTTTCGCGTGGACGTACTCACCGTGGATCCCGGCGACGAGGCATACTCCGCCTGGGGCCACACCGCGTTGCGCATCTACGACCGCAATTCGGGGCAGGACGTCGTTTTCGATTACGGCATGTTCGATTTCTCGGACGACTTCTTTGTGCGATTTTTGCGCAACCAGCCGGCCTATCTGCTCTGGGTCAGTTCTCTCGATCGAACGCTACGATTGTATCGCCGGCTGAACCGACGCATCTATGCGCAGCAGATTCATCTCAGCGACGAGGAAGCGCAGCGCATCTTTCGCCGCCTCGTCTTCGAGGCGCAGCCGCAAAACCGCGTCTATCTCTATCATCACTACCGCAACAACTGCACCACGAAAATCCGCGACCTCTTCGATGAAGAGCTGTGGAACAACGACCTCAAGCGCACGTACGGCGACGCGTACAACGGCAAATCCTGGCGCAGCATGGCCAACGCCATGCTCGTAGACAACCCGCCGTACTGGATGGCCGTAACTTTAATTCAGGGATCCTTTGTGGATACACGCGTGTCGAAGTACCAGGAAATGTACCTGCCCCTGGACTTCATGCGCATCCTGGACGACTATCGCGAGCGACACCCGGAACGACTGGGTCCCATCGTGGAGGTCCAGGACGAACGCATCCCCCGCGCCGAACCGCCCACGACCTATCGCTGGACAATGTTGTTTTTAGTCTGGGGCGTGTTGATTCTGTTCTGTTACGGATTGCCGGCCTGGTTCGCGCAGCGCCGCCCGTTTCGCATTGCCGGGGCCGTCTTTCGTTATCTGTGGTACATCGGCGCGGGCATTACCGGTACGTTGCTCTTGCTGCTCTGGCTTTTTACGAACCACGACTCCCTCGATAACAACCTGAACGTCCTGGCATTTTTTCCGTTGCTGTTGTTCATGCCGCCGTTCCTGCTCGTGCTGCGCTACATCATGCCGGACGTCGAGGCGAGGCACGCATTGCATCTGAAACTACACCTCGGCCTGGCCGCCGTGCCGGCCCTGGGCATTCTGCTTGCCATCACGACCATCAGCCCGCAGATCACGGCGCTGGTCTATCTCGTGCCGTCATTGATCATACAACTGCTCATCTACGCGTATTTCCGACGAGCGAGGTAGAAAGATAGACTGACTCCGAGGACCGAGGTGCCGAGTAAAAAGGATTCGAGGATAATCTTAGCCCGGTCGCAGCCCGCCGAAGCAAGCCTCTTATCTTCCCTCGTACGCTCGGTCCTCGGAGTAAAACACTCCCTCCATGCCCTCCTTCCCGCAACTTGCCGCCGGCGCTTTCGTCGAACACAACGATCGCGTTCTCCTCATCCAACGCGGGCGGCCGCCGGCGCAGCACGAGTGGGCCCTGCCCGGCGGTAAGGTTCTCCCCGGCGAAAGTTTAGCCGACGCCGTGGAGCGCGAAGTACTCGAGGAAAGCGGCATCGGCGTGCGTGTTCCGCGCGGCGAAGGCGGCGTCTACAAACCGGTCTACACGTTCGAGAACATCGTGCGGGATCACGCCGGGGATATCCTCTTTCACTACGTCGTCATTGATCTTGCGGCGGAGTACGTGAGCGGGGAGCCGAAACCCGGCGACGACGCGGAGGACGCCGGCTGGTTTACGCGCGAAGAGCTGAGCGTTTTGCACCTCAACCACGTTACGGAACGATTCCTGCGCGAGCGCGGGTGGTTGTAAGATTGTACGCACATTTTTTTCCGCGACTGTAATGAAACGACTCCCGCTGTTTCGTACTCTTAATGCTGCATGTCGGATCGCACGATCGGAAGTTTTTTATGTCTGCTCGGTGTCGCCTCGTTTGCGCTATCCGCGCCGTTAACCAAACTTGCCCTGGATAGATACAGCCCCGCGGAGATCGGACTGGGCCGACTCGTCATCGCCGGCAGCGGCGCTTTCATCTATTTGTTCATCCGCCGTCTCATCCATCCTTCAATGCGCATGCTGCCGCACAAAGATGAATGGATTGCGTACGGTATTGTCATTGCCGGCGTGATCTTCGGATTTCCACTTCTGTTCAGCTTCGCCATGCAGGAACTCGGCGCGGCCTACGCCTCCGTAGCTCTGGGGTTGCTGCCGCTATTCACGGCCCTCTACGCCGTGGCCATGGCCGGAGAACGCATGGCCCCGCGCTTCTGGTTCGCCGCGGTCGCGGGCAGCTTCATCGTTGCCGCACACGGATACGTTACTTCGGAATCCGGCGGCACGCACGGCGCAAGCCCGGGCGGCGTACTGATGTTGTTCGCGGCCGTCGCCATCGGCGCCGGGGGTTATGCCTGCGGCGGCCGGCTCAGTCGCTCTCAGGGCGGGCGCGGCGCCGACGTCATTTCGCGGGCACTGATCCTGGCCCTGCCGATCGCCCTGCCCTGCTTCTTAACATTCGCTCGCAATGACTTAGACAGAGTCATCGCGGAAGTGCCGTGGCAAATCAGCTCTGCGTTCCTGTATCTGGGACTCGTGAGCCAGTGGCTGGGTTTCTTTGCCTGGTACTCCGGTCTCGCCCGCGCCGGCATCGCCTCCGGAGCGCAGACACAGTTGATACAGCCGTTCTTAAGTCTCGGTTTCGTTGCGTTGATCTTCAGCACGAAGGCCCTGCAGGTCGCGGACGGCCTCGCGGCCGTAGCCGTGGTGCTGTGTATCGTGCTGGGGCGGGGACGCCGTTGATTCGTCTCGATGCCACGGCAGCCACCGCCTCACATCCTTCCCGACACTCACATCTGCATCGCCGCGCGGGCCGCGACGGCCATCAACTTGTCGTGAAAGACCTGGGCCGCGCGGTCCGTCGGGTTTTCGGCGACGACCTTTTCGAGGACCGAAGCCGCGCCCGCGTAGTCCTTTTGTTTCGTTAAGCGAATGGCCTCTTCGAAAGAGGCGCGCGTGCGGACCTTGCCTTCGCGCTCCATCGCCGGCAATCCGTCCAGGATCTCGTGAATCGGCACGCGAGTGGTGCGACCCTTCACACGAATCTCGCCCATGTAACGCGACTCGAAGACTTCCTGCCCCTGGCGCGCGGCCTCAAGCACGCTTTCACTCACGATCATGGTAACGCCGAAGTGTTTCGTCAACGACTCGAGACGCGCGGCGACGTTCACGGCATCCGAGATTACGGTGCCGTCCATGCGCTCGTCCTCGCCCACGGTGCCTAACATCAACTTACCGAGATGTAAGCCGATGCCGAAACGTACCGGCCCAAGACCGGCGGCAGACCGGTCGGCGTTAAACAACGCCAGCTCCATCATCATCTGCACGCCGGCCAGAAGGCCGTCGCGCGCTTCGCCGGGAAAGAGCGCCATCACCGCGTCGCCGATGTACTTGTCGATGAAACCGCGATTCTCGCGAATGATAGGCGAGAGTCGCTTGAGGTACTCGTTCAGAAACTCAAAGTTCTCTTCCGGCGACATCTCCTCGGACATGGCCGTAAAGCTGCGGATATCGCAGAACATCACGGTCATTTCTTTGAGTACCTGATCTCCCAGGTTCACGGTGCGCACGCTGTCGTGGCCCATATTCCGCAAAAACTCCCGCGGCACAAAACGTTCGATGGCGGTGTTCATGGCCGCCAGTTCTTCGGAGCGTTCGCGCAGTTGCTCCAGGGTGCTGTTCAGTTCTTCGCGGCCGGCTTTGAGGTCGCTCACCATCTCGTTGAAGGCCCGGCCCAGGCGTCCGATCTCGTCGCCGGAGCGCACCTGTACCTGCGTGTCAAAATTCCCTTCGCCCAGTGCCTCGACGCCCTTCGTTAACTCCAGAATACCGAAACTTAACATGCGCGCGAACACGAATGACAATACGAAAGCGAACACGAGCCCCGCAATGATCAAGCCCACGGAAACGTTCCAGTAATAGTTCAAAAGATTCGCCTCACCGCGAATGTCGTAGTCGAGACCGAGGATCGCCAGGATGTTGCCGTCGGCGTCTTTGATCGGTACGGCCGCGGAGTACCAGGTGCCCCACGCGTCGGTGTACCACTCCCGCGAGGCCGCCGCCTGCCCGCTCTTGTAGGCGGCAATGAACTCCGGCGCGCTGACCCAGACAGTGCCGGCGGGATTACCGCTTTCGTCATCCTGGATGATGCCGTCACCGTTCTCGTCGAACTCTTCGTAGTCGGTGTCGGCGATGAACATGGAGTGCGTCATATCCGGCGACTCCGGAATCGGCGCGACCAGGTAAACAAAACGCACCAGTGGCGGATCGTTCGGATCTTCCAGTTGTTGCGGCAACTTCTCTCGCAGCGCGATCACCGAACGGCGACTGCCTTCTTTAATACGCCGCATGATCTGCACCAGACGCTGGAAGTTCGGTCCGTTCATGATGCGCGCCCGCGCCGGCTTCGGTACGTTCTGGATAACATCGTCTTCCGGCAGGGCCGCGAGTTCCGCCGCGGGGATCACCGGCCGCGCGGCGATGATGTTTTTGCGCAACGCGACAATGGCCTTGCGATCTCGATCCTCGAACAGATAGGCGCCGGTCCGTCCGAGTTCGGTAAGACGCTCGCCCATTTGCCGCAGCGTGGTGTTGTAGATGTTGTAGTAGTAGAAGAGTCCGCTCGCGCCGCTCAACGCCAGGGACAAACCAAAGAGCGCCCCGGCAATCTTAGCTGTAAACGAAAGATTCTTAAAAGGTCCCACGGGCCGCCTCGTTGCATCGAAAGGGCATCACCAGGCGCCCGTGACAATCAAAAAAGGAAGAAAAACGAAGCAGCATTTTGAGGGGGCTCCGGGGAAAATCATGCTCCTCGCCGATGCGAGGAGCCGGCGGTTCAGACCGCTCCCTCGAGCCCTCGGTCCTCGGAGTGAAAACCTTCTTCAGTTCGCCCGCGTTGCTTCCATGGTCATCGACTGCGTCTCTTCCATTCTCTGGAGCGCTATTTTGTAATCGCCCGGAATGATCTTAATAAACCGGCGCACTTCCTCGTTCCAGTTGTCGAGGATCTTGCGCGCGCGCTGCGAACCGGTGTACTCGAAGTGACGCGTAACCATGTGCAGCACCAGGTCCACGTCCGCCGGATCGGCGAGGTCTTCCAGGTCTACCATCTCCGGATTCACCACGCGCCGCGCGTTGCCGTCCAGGTCCCAGATATAAGCGATGCCGCCGGACATGCCCGCTGCAAAGTTACGCCCGGTAGAACCTAAGACCACCACGCGACCGCCGGTCATGTACTCGCAGCCGTGGTCACCCACGCCTTCGACGACGGCATGGGCACCGGAGTTCCGCACCGCGAACCGTTCGCCGGCCACACCCTGGAAGTAAGCCTCCCCGGACGTGGCCCCGTAGAGACAGGTATTGCCGATGATGATGTTGTCCGCCGGATCAAACGTGCTTTCTTCCGGCACGCGAATGATGAGCCGGCCGCCGGACAGGCCTTTGCCGACATAGTCGTTCGCCTGGCCGCTCAGGCGCAGGTCGATGCCCTTTGCCAGAAACGTACCGAAGCTCTGCCCCGCCATGCCGCGCATGTTAATGCGGATCGTTCCGTCCGGCAGGCCTTCCTCGCCGTAGCGACGCGTCACCTCACCGGAGAGCATGGTGCCCACGGTACGATTCGTGTTGAATACCGGGACGTCCATCTCCACGGACTCCCCGCGTTCCAGAGCCGGCTGTGCTTTCTGGATGAGCTCGTTGTCGAGTTGTTTCTCCAGGCCGTGCTCCTGATCGCGCGTGCGATACAACTTCGTGTCGAAGAGCGGCTCCACGGGGGTCAGGACGCGGCTGAAGTCCAGGCCGCGCGCCTTCCAGTGATCCCGCGGGCGAATCGGTTTGATGTACTCGGTGCGCCCGATCATATCCGTAAACTTACGGAACCCGAGCCGCGCCATGTACTCCCGCACTTCCCGGGCAATGAACATCATGTAGTTCTCGACATAGTCCGCGTCGCCCATGTATTTCTTGCGCAGGCGCTCGTCCTGCGTCGCCACACCGACGGGACACGTGTTCAGGTGACACTTGCGCATCATAATGCAACCGAGGGCGATGAGCGGAATCGTGGAGAATCCGAACTCGTCGGCGCCGAGCAGCGCGCCGACGATGACGTCGCGGCCGGTCATCATCTTGCCGTCCACGCCGATCCAGACGCGGTCGCGCAGGCCGTTGGCCACTAAGGTCTGATGCGTTTCACTTAAGCCCAGCTCCCAGGGAGTGCCGGCGTGCTGAATACTGGACACCGGCGAAGCACCGGTGCCGCCGTCGTGGCCGCTAATGAGAATATGATCGCTGTGCGCCTTGGCGACACCCGCGGCCACGGTCCCCACACCGACGCCGGAGACCAGTTTCACGCTCACGCGCGAGGCCGGGTTGATGTTCTTCAGATCGAAGATCAACTGCTTGATGTCTTCGATGGAATAGATGTCGTGGTGCGGCGGCGGCGAGATGAGCGTCACCCCCGGCGTGGACAGGCGCACTTTCGCGATGACGTCGTTCACCTTGTGACCGGGCAACTGGCCGCCCTCACCGGGCTTCGCGCCCTGGGCGATCTTAATTTGAAGATCGTCGGCGTTCACCAGGTAGTTCGCCGTCACACCGAAGCGCCCGCTCGCGATTTGTTTGATGGCCGAGCGCATGCTGTCGCCGTTTTCCAGCGGCTTGTAGCGAATGGAATCCTCGCCGCCTTCCCCGGTGTTCGACTTGCCGCCGACGCGATTCATGGCGATGGCCAGGTCCGTATGCGCCTCCCAAGAAATCGAACCGAAGGACATGGCGCCGGTCTGGAAACGTTTTACGATTTCTTCGACGGTCTCGACTTCTTCGATGGGCACGGGATCGCCCGCCGGCTCGAAGTCGAAGAGCGAGCGCAATGTAATGTGATGTTTGTGCTGATCGTCGACGAGCTGCGCGAATTCTTTGTACGTGTCGTACTCGTTGCGCCGCGTCGCGACCTGGAGCTTGTGCACGGACATGGGCGTGAGCAGATGATTCTCGCCGTCCTTGCGAAAGTAATGCAGCCCGCCCGGGTCCAGGCGACCGGGATAGTAGGTGGGATCGTAAGCGTTTCGGTGGCGGCGCAGGGCCTCTTCTTCCACCATCTCCGCGGACATGCCTTCGATACGCGTGTCGGTCCCCGTGAAGTAGGTGTTCACGAGTTCGCTGTCGAGGCCCACCGCTTCGAACAACTGACCGCCGCAGTAGGATTGCAGCGTGGAGATGCCCATTTTGCTGAAGATTTTCAGCAGGCCCTTGCCCACGGCCTTGATGTAGTTCTTGCGCGCCGTGCGCACGTCCTCGACCTCGCTGTCCGGCAGAAATCCTTCTTTCTTTAAGTCGGCGATGGTCTCGAAGGCCAGGTAGGGGTTGATGGCGTTCGCGCCGTAACCCAGCAACAGGGCGAAGTGCGTCACCTCCCGCGGCTCCCCGGACTCGATGATGAGTCCGGTCCTGGTCCGCAAACCTGCGCGCACTAAAAAGTTGTGAACGGCAGCTACGGCGAGCAGCGAGGGAATCGGCGCCATGTTGTTCGCCACACCGCGGTCCGAAAGGATGATCAGGTTCATGCCCTTGCGTACGGCGTCGGCGGCCTCGTCGCAGACCTGGTCCAGGCGATTGCGCATGCCGTGTTTGATGTCCGGGTCGAACAGGATGTTGATGGTGCTGGTCTGGAAGTGTCCCTCCGAAAGACCGCGGATTTTCTCCAGGTCTTTGTTCGTAAGAACGGGGTGCTCCAGCTCCAGGCGATGACAGTGTTCCGGCGTTTCCGCGAGCAGGTTCTGCTCCGGCCCGATGTACGTGGTAAGTTCCATCACCAGCTCTTCCCGGATGGGATCGATGGGCGGGTTCGTCACCTGGGCGAAACGTTGTTTGAAGTACCGAAACAACGGCTGCGGTTTTTCGGACAACGCGGCGAGCGCGCTGTCGGTGCCCATGGAACCGACCGGCTCCTGGCCGTTGATGGACATGGGTCGCATAATCATCTGAATGTCCTCGGTGGTGTATCCGAAGACGCGCTGGCGTTCGATGATCGTTTCGTGCTGCGGTTGGTGGACGAAGGCCGGATCCGGCAGTTGGCCGAGATGCAGCAGATTCTTTTCGAGCCACTCGCCGTAGGGCTGTTGGCGGCAGATCTCTCGTTTCACGTCGTCGTCGGAAATGATGCGCTGTTCTTTGAGGTCGATCAGCAACATACGTCCCGGTTGCAGGCGGCCGTTCACCGCAATGTTCGCCGGGTCCACCTCGATGGTGCCGACCTCGGACGCCATAATCACTAAGTTGTCTTTGGTAACAATGTAGCGCGCCGGCCGCAGGCCGTTGCGGTCGAGCGTCGCACCGATGATGTCGCCGTCGGTGAATGCCACGGCGGCCG
Organism: Leptonemataceae bacterium; assembly: GCA_965227295.1. Lineage (GTDB taxonomy): Bacteria > Spirochaetota > Leptospiria > Leptospirales > Leptonemataceae > JANSYA01. Next base: position 5,848,718 of record OZ245742.1, read on the forward strand.
GGCCGTCCCAGGGTTCCATCATGGTGGCGTGGTACTCGTAGAACGCACGGATGTCCTCGCCCATGTTCTCGTTCTTCGACCACGCCTCGGGGATCATCATCATCATGGCGTGCTGCAACGTGCGCCCGCCGTGAAAGAGCAGTTCCAGCACCGAGTCGAACGTGGCCGAATCGCTCTGCCCTTCCATAATGATGGGCAGCATGCGCTTGAGGTCTTTGCCGTAGTGCGGCGATTCCATGACCATCTGCCGCGCTTCCATCCAGTTCTTGTTCCCGCGCACGGTGTTGATCTCGCCGTTGTGCGCCATCATGCGGAAGGGCTGCGCCAGGTCCCAGGTCGGGAACGTGTTCGTGGAGTAGCGCTGGTGGATGAGCGCCAGGGCCGATTCCATATCGTCGGCACGCAGGTCGTCGTAGAAATCGATGAGCTGCGGCGCGGTCAGCATGCCTTTGTAGATGATCGTCTTACACGAAAACGACGCCACGTAGTAGCGACTGCGGTCGAGCTGGTACTCCGCACGAACGCGACGGTCAATGACGCGACGGATTAAGTACAGGCGCTTCTCGAAGTCGTAGGAGTTCGTAATGTCCCGGGAGGCCCCCACGAAACACTGCCGGAAAAACGGCATGGTCTGCTTCGCGAAGTCGCCCGGCACTCCACCCTGCACGGGCACGTCCCGCCAGCCGAGGAACTCCTGGCCCTCGTCGACCACGACCTTCTCGATGAGATTCTCGAGGCCCTTGCGGGTGTTCGCGTTTTGCGGCAAATAAAAAAAGCCGACGGCGTAACGACCGGACTCCGGCAGCGTGATGCCCTCGTCGGACGCAACCCGACGGAAGAACCCGTCGGGGATCTGGATGAGCGCGCCGGAGCCGTCCCCGGTCTCGGGGTCCGCGCCCACGGCGCCGCGGTGCTCCAGACGGCAGACCGTATCCAGGCCCAGATCGATGATGCGGCGGGATTTCTTGCCGGTGATGTCGACGACAAAACCGACGCCGCAAGAGTCCTGGTCCAGCGCCGGGTCGTACATGCCCTGGGCCACGGGCCCAAGCGGGCCCCCGGCCCCGAAAGCCGGGATGATCGGTGAAAAAGAGCGAGATCCGTCCATGATAGGACCAAAATATTTTTTCAGGCCCTGTACGGCAATAGATATGACGCTCTGTGCGTCACATTAGTATTGAAGAAAGTCCCTGATTTGTCGCAGGAAACCGCTCCGGCCCCGGGAATTTCCCAGGAAAATTGTTGCCCCCTCTTTCTTCCGGACGATCTAATTTACCACAGGAGTTCCTACATGCCACGTCGTCGCCATCTCATCCGCATCATGTTCCGCGGCACCCTGGCCGCAGCCCTGTTGTTCGGCCTGGCCCTGCCCGGCTTCGCTCAGAACTTCAAGGAGAACGGCGTCAAAGTCAACATCGTCCGCGGAGAATCCGGGGCGCCCGGCTTTTCGGTATTCGAAGTCCAGGCCGTCAACGAAAGCATGGAAGTGCGCACCCTCTACGCCATCATCGAGCTGTCCTGGAAAGACGAACAGAAACCCGACGGACCGCCCCGGGCCACGTCCAACTGCATCGCCTACCTCGAAATTCCAGCCAAACACGAACTCAAAGAATCCGTACCGTGCCGGGGGGATAAGTTCAGCAGCTTTAACGTTAAGATTCAGGGCTCTTACGACTTCGTACTGCCGAAGACCCCGCTGACCTGGCAGGAAGGCAAACCCCTGCCTGGTTTCGAAAAGAAAGCCGAAGAGCAAAAACAGCCCGCGGAATCAAAGGACACCGAGGCCGAGAGCACTTCCGGTGAGAAAAGCGAAAATCCCTAAAAACCGGTAGTCCTCTCACGCATCCCGTGCCGCAACGGGTGACCGGGCTCGTTTTTCCGGAACGGTCCGGCCGGGATGCCCTATGACTGAAACCAAACGACAGGAAATCATCCGCAACTGGCGCGGCCTCCTGATTTTTCTACTCATTGCCACGCCCGCGGGCTACTTCCTCATCGATACGGAGTACATCCCGGAGGACCTGCTCATCTACGCCGGCTACTTTCGCGGCGGGGTCTTCGGCCTGAGCATCATCCTGTCCGTCGTGCACTACTTCCGCGCCGAGCTGTCCCTGCATTTCTGGAGGATCGGCCTCTACTCCCTCGCGATCGCACACTACCTCTTCTTTACCTGGGAAGATCACGTCGCCGTGGATTCGCAGGCGGCGAGTTATTACATGGGATTCATCCTGGTAACCATCGGCGTAATGTTGTTTCGCATTCACACGATGAACTGGGTCCTGCTCGCCTCGGGCATCGTCATCTACGCCGTGGTGAACTGGAACCGCCCGGTGGTCTCGGACGCCATCGTCGATCTGGCGACGCTGTCGTTTCTCTTTTACATGATGGCGAACAACTACAACCGGGTCATGGTTCAGCTGGAGAACACGCTCCGCCAGCAGCGCAGCATCGTCGGCCGCATCAACCATGACTGGAAGATGGCGCTGCAATCCATCTCCCACGCGGCCCGGCGCCTCGGCAAAAACAGCACGGGCACGGACAAATCCGTGGCGGACATGATTGAACTGCAAACGCAGTTCATGTACAACCAGGCCTGCGAACTCGTCGAAGACGGCTCGGAGAACGGGAAGCGCATGTCTACGAAGGGCCGCGCCAGACTGCGCGAAGTCTACGATCTCGCCTCCCGCACGGCAGAGTTCGTTCGCGAAGACGGCCGCGTGGACGGGCCGCGGCCGCCCGATATCACCGTGGCGGTCTCTGATCAGGCGTTGTTTCGCATTTTTCTGAACCTGTTCGTGAACGGTATTTCGTACTCCACCGACCAGCGGATCAAAATTCACTGGGAAAACGACGAGGATACCGTCACCTTCTTCATCAGCAATTCCACCCGGCGCCCGATCTCCGAAGAAGAACTGTTCGTAAAGTATGCGAGCCAGGAACCCGGCGGCACGGGACTCGGCCTGTGGAACACCCGGCTCCTGATCCTGGACGCCGGCGGCGACATTCAAAGCACCACCACCGGCACGGACATTATGTTCGAACTTACGCTGCCGCTATTTTCGGAGCAAGCAACCTGAGATACGCCGGACTGGTGATTACCGGACTCAGGTCGATCACCACCGCGCGATTCTTGCCCCAGTATTCTCCGTAACCGGTGATGGGTTCGCAGCGAAACCCGGCGGTTTCATACATGCGTTCGACGCCGGGATTCGTCTCGGCGATGCCGTAGCGCACCCCGCAGTGCTCCACGACGGCGAAGGTGGTAATCATCAGGAGGTGAGAGATCATATCCCGCACAAACTCGATTCCGCAAGATCTTAGCATTCGAATATCAAGGGTGAATTGATCGGAATGAACAAAGCTCTCGGGCTCCACGCCGCGCTCCATCGCGAGTTCAGGGACGGAATAACCGAATACCGATTCGCCCGGAAACTCAAGTCCGCTGTCGTACTTAATGACCCGGAAAGTAGCCGCCACATCCCCCTCACTCGACTCCACCGTAAAGAATAGCCCGTTCCAGGCCAGGGCCAATTCTTCATTTAACTCGCTTAGATATGCTTCTTCGGTGAAAGCCTCGGGTGCGCGCCGTCCGTACTCGCGTTTGAATCTTTCAAAAACCAAACGTGTAAACTCCGGAACTCTACGCAATCCGATTCGCTTAATGACAAATCCGTGCTCTAACGTCCGAACCAATTGATCTTCGTTGCCTGCTGGTAGTGTAAACATCCCTTTCCTCCTTTCTTTCAGGAACAAACAAAGGATGACCTGAAAAGCGCAGAAAGGGAATTGATTTTTTCAACATGTTAATCGGATGACGAAAAATGCGAAAAACGGACCGATTCGGTGAGTTCTAACTAATTTTCAACGAAAAAGCTCCCTCCACAGGAATCGTTTTCGTATCTCAAAATATAATCGTTTACAAACCGGCGCGCACGAGGTCGTGCAGGCGCAAAAGACCGACGGGGCGGCCTTCTTCGTCGAGGACGGGCATAACGGCAATCTGGCTGGGTCGGTTTTCCATTAACTGTAGAGCTTCGAAGGCTTTGGTCCCTTTGCGAACGGAGATGGGATCACGAGTCATGATATCCGTAATTCTACAGTCGTGAATGTTCTTGTACTTCAACAGCGCACGCCGAATGTCGCCGTCGGTTACGATGCCCGTAAGTTTACCCGCGGCGTTGGTAATCATGACACCGCCCAGGTTCGGCCGGCTTTCTTCTTCGAGGAGCTGCATCATGGAAGCGTCTTCGCTTATGACGGGTATGCCTTTGGTATTATCCAGAACGTCCTCGACGTCCAGAATCAACCGGCGGCCCAGCTGACCGGCGGGATGAAACATGGCGAAGTTTTCCGGCTGGAAGTTTCGCAATTCGGCCAGGGCCGCGGCCAGGGCGTCGCCGACGACGAGCGCGACGGTAGTGGAAGCCGTCGGCGCCAGATTCAGGGAATCCGCCTCCCGGCTGACGGTGGCGCGGATAATGACATCCGACATGCGACCGGCGGTGGAATCCGGATTGCCCAGGATCGAGATCACGGGATTGCCCATCTTGCGCACGACCTGCAACATGGCGATGACCTCGTCGGACTCGCCGCTCTTGGCGAGCACGATCATGATGTCTTCTTTCTGAAGCACGCCGAGATCGCCGTGCAGGGATTCGCCGGGATGGAGGAAAAAGGCGGGGGTTCCGGTGGACGAAAAGGTGGCCGCGAGCTTGTGCGCGATGAGGCCGGACTTGCCGATGCCGGTGAGGACGAGTTTGCCCTTGCAGTTCAGAATCAGGTCAACGGCACGCTGGACGTTCCCGGCGACGATGTGCGCCAGGTTCCCCTGCAACTCTTCGATCTGCATGCGATAGCTCTTCAGGAAGAGCTCATACGCCTCGCCGGCCTCTCGCGAATCGTTCCCCATGCCGAGGGGAGATCGATGCGCGCCAGGGCCGCCGTGTCAATCTTATAATCAACTCCGAGGACCGAGGTCTCCGGGGAGGGCGCCCGTAGCCTGAACGCTTTCAGCGTGTGAAATCCCTCCCGGAACTTCTCGGCTCCTCGGTCCTCGGAGTTATTTCTATTTTTTAACCCGCCCGGCGGAAGCGATCCAGCAGTCGACCGGGATGTTCGATGGTTTCGTCCACGGACTTCTCGAAGTCCTCGAATCCCTTGCGATGCTTCTGTAAGATGTAAAACGCCAGCGGAAAGATCAGCATGAGGTTCAGCAAACCGTAGGCCGCGAAAACCACCGGCAACCAGTTCGGATGCACGTCCACGCTCTGCACCAGGTAGTGAAAGAACAACGGCGACAGCGCCGCGGAGACACAGGCCAGGGCCAGATGCCAGGCGCCGTACGCCGGACGAAAGAGCCGATCAAAGACCATCTCGCGCAAACGCAGGGGGACGGCGGAGCGCGGGAGGTCGGCGGCACCGGCGGCGATGCTGCGGGCCACCCGGGCCTCGCTGCGGCCGCGCTGTGTGCCCAGGAAGGCGCGGGCCTCCGCGCTCAGTTCGTCCGGATTGACACCGTCGGCCCCGGTTTTTTCGTACAGCTCCTGCAGGGCTGATTGATTCGTTTCGTTCTTCATAGTTCGACCTCCCGGCGTAACAAACGTTCGCGCAGGATCATTTTGCCGCGGTGCAAATATGATTTCAGTGTTCCTTCTTTGATCTCCAGTCGTTCCGCGATGTCTTTGTAAGGCATCTTTTCAAAGTAGTACAGTATCAACGGTACCCGGTAGACGTCCGGCAAATCGCCGAGTTCTTCCCGTACCGTTCGTTCCAGCTCCGCATCGCTCAGTTGTTCGATGGGATCGGAACCGTCGTCCGGATCCTGGACGTCGTCGATGACGAAATCCTCGCCGCCGATGTGTTCGCGCATGCGCAGGCGTTTTTCTTTTTTCAGACGATTGAGCCCCAGATTCAACGCCAGCGAGTACAGCCAGGTGGAAGCCCGGGCATCGCCGCGAAAACTGGCGAGCTTATCGTACGCCCGCAGATAGACATCCTGCGCGAAGTCCAGGGCATCCTCCTCGTTCCGAAAGAAGCGCAGGCCCAGGTTGTAAATCATGGAAGAGGTGCTTGCAAAAAGCTCTTCAAAGTCTACCTGATCTTCCTCTCCCACGCTTACGCCGGCTCCCGATCCCGAGGACCGTCAGTTTACCTTCGCATGCGAGAAGAGATAAAACAACAGGAAACCCACGCCCGCGAACAGGGGCAGCAGTCCTCCCAGCAGGACGTAGTTCAATCCTTCCATGGCCGCAAAGAGGACCGTCATCGGCAAGCCCACGGAAACGCTCAACAGGCCGATGAGCAGACTCACCAGGCGGATGTTCTTCGCGAACATGGGCTGGTACTGGCCGGCGCGGATCATCTCCCGCCGGAGTCGGTACTGCCATAGCAGAAAGAAGAACAACAGCACGCAGCCGAAGACCACGCCCAGCAACGGAACCAGCGCGAGCAGAATTTCCGGGGCCGTGCTTTCGCGCGGGCCGGCCTGTTCTACGAGACCGGCCAGCCGCTCCACGGCCGCCGACAATCGCTGGATTTCCAGTTCTACATCCATTCGCTCAGTATGAACACGGGCGGCCTCGAAGAGTTGCAAAAAATCGCCGCCGACCCGAATATAAAGGGAGAATATCTAATGGCATTTGTTTGGGCGTGCCCCTCGCTGCGCTCGGGTCGGGCTGCTCCGGGCTCGCGCATTCGCGCTCGTTCCTTCGTTCGCTTCGCTCACTACGGAATTGCGCTTGCGCGCAACCCTGCGCATCCCTCACGCGAAGAGGCGCTCACTTGCATTCGCAAACCAGCACCATCATCTTTACTCTGTGTTCTCTGTGCCTCTGTGGCCAAAAGTACTTCAGATCACTTTCTCGATATCCATGGCATCGACCTCTGCCGACACCATTTGATTCAACAACGGCACGTGAATGCAGATACGCTGTTTATTTTTGACGCGGACCACGACGCCGCGGACGCCCTTTAGCGGACCGTAGCGCACTTCGATCTCCTGGCCGGGCGGGAAGTTTGCGTCGGGGTCGGCCTGTAGATCCAGGGCGTTTTCGACCAGGAGTTTCAGGTTCGCGACGTCCTCCTCACGCATGGGCTGGGGCAATCCTTCCAGGCGAATGAAGTCGAGAGCGCCGTTGTGTTGCAGGATCGTGCGAAAGCCGTCGAACCAGTCGAAGCGTACGAAGATGTAACCGGGAAACAGGGGGAAGTCGATCATCTTCACACGATCGGACCACTTGCGTTTTTTTGCAATCAGCGGCAGATAGAATTCCACGCCTTTCTTTTGTAGGTAGGCCGCCACCTTCTTTTCGTGCTGGGGCATGGTGCGCAGAGTATACCAGCGTTGGCCGGGTTGCGCGCGCTTCGTGTCCTGGTCGCCGGTCACGGCGCGGCCCCGTCGAGCAGACTTACCGGCAGGGCATCGCCCATCGCGAAGTTTTCCGGGGCCGCCACGCCGATCAGCGCGGACAGTCGATCCGCGGGGATGCCGCCGCCCGGACGTTGTGCGATTAACATATCTTCCGTAATTGTTTGCCCGGAGGAGATAGCGGTTCGGGCGTACACCGAACGTCGGCCGCCGGCGCGCACGGTGGCTTCGCAGGGTTGCATGGTCTTCGCGAGAGACGGCTCCTCGGTGGGTATCGGTCGCGGATGCTCTGCAAAGGCAGCGGCGACGGCATCGGCCAGGCGACGAAAGTCCGCGGGATCCAGGGAGAGTTGCTGATCCGGCCCGGGCAGATTGCGGTCGATGGTGAAGTGCCGCTCGACGGCCCGCGCTCCGTACCGCACGGCCTCGACGCTGACCTCGTTGCCCGTGCAGTGATCGGAGATGCCGGTGAGGCATTCGTAGCGCGCAGCCCACCGCGAAACCAGGGCCGGCCGATAGTCGGCCGGATTCGCCGGATACGAAGAAACGCATTCAAAGATCAGAAAAGCCGGCACCGCCCGACCCGCCGGCGCCCCGTCTCGCAACCAGCCGACCGCCCGGGCGACCTCCGCTTCTTCGGCCGTGCCGGTGCTGAACAAAACGTGCCAGCGCCGGTCGGCAGCGATCTTCGCAAACAGATCGCGGTGGTTAATATCACACGAAGCAATCTTAAGCAGCCGGCAGTCCAGTTCCCGGTACAACTCCAGCGCGGCGTCGTCGAAGACCGAACAAAAGAAGTCCAGCCCCAGATCCTCGCGCACGTACGCGGCGAGTTCCTTCCACTCGCCCGGCTGTAGTTCGAACTGCCGGAAGAACTCCTGCAATGTGCCGGGCGGGCCGTCTCCCAGACGCGCGTTGGCGTTCAGGAACGCCGCGGCATCGTACAGCTGAAACTTGGCCGCGTGGGCACCGGCGTCCCGGGCCGCGGCGGCAATGCGTTTCGCCAGGGCTAAATCCCCGTTATGATTCAGGCCGATCTCGGCGATGAGATACGGCGGCGCGTCCAGGGCAATGCGATGGAATTCGCTCTGTATGACAGGGGCGGTCATAGTTCGACGTTTCCACAGGATCCTGCCCCGCCCTGCCGGTCAAAATGTTATTGATCCACCGACCCGCGCGGCGGCATGTTCCGATGTGCCCGACAGATTTCGGAACATCGGCGCCTATCTGCGCTACCAGTGTAGTCTCTACGAAGACCTGACCGCGCTGCGCTTCTATCGCAACTATCGTCCCCGCGAGGTCAGCTACCGGCTCCTGGGCGAGCTGGCGTCGGCCGTGGCCCTGGGCATGCGGCGCGCCGGCAAACTGCGCAGCGGTGATCGCGTCTGTATCGTCGGTGAATCTTCGGCGGAGTGGATCGTCGCCTTCACGGCAACGCACTTTGCCGGCGGTGTCGACGTCGCCTTTGAATCGTACGCCGACGAACGCAAGATCCGTCGCATCATGCAACGCATGAACGCGAAAGTACTGTTCTGCGATCGCGAGGGCCTGGTGCGTGCGCTGGCGAAGGACTCCGAATTTCTATGCGTGCACTTGAGCTGGCGCATCGTTCCGGAAGGGGCGTCTTACATGAGCCTCGCGGATCTGCGTCGGGAGGGCGACAGGAGCGGCGGCGCGACGGCGGTCGCGGAGCGATTGCGGCGCGGGCGCCTGCCGGACGATCCCGCTTCGATTCTCTTTAAGCGCAGCGACCTGCGCCGGGAGAATCCCCGGGGCATAGTGCTCACGCATCGCGCGGTGCTGACGAACGCGCGTTCCTTCAACTCCATCTTTCCCGTGCAGGCGGGCGACGCACTACTGAGCGCGCTCCCGCTGTGGCATTCCTCCGGACGGCTGGCGCTCTACTTCGCCGTCGACTCGGGCACGCCGCTGTGTCTTTCCAACGACACGGACTTTCTTACGGACCTGAAACGATTCGCGCCGACCCTCGCCATCGCCACTCCGGAAACCATCGAAAAGGTGTTTCGGCATCTACGCGAAGGCGCGCCGGGCGAGTCCTCTTCGATCGTAATGTTACGTCGCCTGCACTTAAAGCTCTGTCGCTTTTACTATCGTTGGGAAGACCTGCTCGGGGAACTGAGCGAGGGTCGCACGGACGACGCCCTGGCCTACTTCTTCGCGCGTTTGATGATGTTCGTATTGTTTCCGGTGAAGTTCGCCGGGGATACGCTCTTGCGCATGGCGGTGCTCCGTGGATTCGGCGGGCGTCTGCGGGCCATTCTTTCCGGCGGCGGCATGCTGGCCACGGCCTACGAAGATCTCTTTCGCATGCTGGGCATTCCGGTTTTGCAGGGTTACTGGCTGACCGAGGCCGCTCACATTGTGGCCTGCCGCACGCTGGAGTTTACGGGGCAGGAACGCCGGCTCGCGGCGAGCACCGTGGGGCCGGCCCTTCCGGGCGTGGAACTCAAGATCGTCGATCACCGCGGCGACGACGTCTCCAACGTGCCCGGCGCCGAAGGACAAATTCTCGTGCGCTCGGGTTCGATTATGCAGGGTTATTATCGTGATCCCGCGTTGACGGGCGATGTGCTGGGCGAGAGCGGCTGGCTTCGGACCGGCGACCGCGGTCGATTGACGCCGGGCGGCGACCTGGTGCTGCTGGGCAAAGAAGGTCGACCGGCGGGATTGGATTAAGTCGTGCCGGGCAGAAGTTAGCAAAGATCAAAGCAGGCCGAGTTTCCGGAGTTCTTCGTCGCTCAGGCCCGTGATATCGCGAATGAATTCCAGGGATTGGCCTTTCTCCGCAAGACGGCGCGCGGTGGCGAGACGTTCAGCGGGCGCTCGATCGTGTCAACAACTTCCGGGCCGCCCTTGAGCAGCGGGAGTATCGGCAGGACCGCCAGGTCCTCGTCCAGGAAGTCCCGCGCATCATACTCCCACAGGCGAATCAAATCAAACTGAAAACGCAACCGGCGACAAAATCGGCACCTGCGCGTGAAAAAAACTCGCGCGGATCGAAAAAAATGCCAGGCTGCCGCGAGAATGAGCATCGAACAAAGCGCCGGATCCGGCTACCGCAACACCTACTACGTCCTGCGTCACGGCATCAGCATCGCCAACGAAGAAGAACTGATCGTCTCGCAACCGGAAAACGGCGTGGGCAACTACGGACTCAGTGCAAACGGCGTCCCGCACACCGAAGAACGACTGCGCCCGGCCTACGTGGACGCGCGCTTCGGCTTTCAGTTTTCCCGGGATACTACGATCGTTTTTACCTCGGACTTCGCCCGGGCTTCGGAAACGGCGGCCATCTTCGTACGCATGTTCGATCTCGACGAAGCACGCATCGACGAGCGCCTGCGCGAGCGTAACTTCGGGTCGCTGGAACTTAAGTCCAGCAAAGAGTACAATCGCGTGTGGGCCTTCGACGAACAGCGCGTCGATCATAGCGAGTTCGACGCCGAGTCCACGGCAAAGGTCGCCGCGCGGTTGCAGGCCTTTCTGGACGAGTGCGAGAAGAATCACGCGGGCAAACACATCGTCTGCGTTTCCCACGGGGACCCCTCGCAGATCTTTCAGACGATCTTTGCAGGTCTCGCGCCGAATAAACACCGCACTCTGCCGCACCTGGAAAACGCGGAGTTGCGGAAACTCAACTGACTTTCAGAAGCTTAAGAGCCGCGGGTATTGCGGCGAAGACGCCGTTCCGGTCGGCCGGGCGCGAAGGCGCACTCGCTCCGCCCCGCGGATAGAGCGGGGCTCCGGAGTGCGCCTTTGCTTGATGTTTTTTCCGAAGCGAAGACGCCGTTCCGGTCCGCCTTACCACGTTCCCCGGCATAACCTCCGCACGTCGGCTGGAACCAGCCGTACCCATCAAAGGCTTAATATAAACTGGCCTTCACTTACTTCACAATTCGGGGCGTGTGCGAACTGCCCGGGTGTTCCCGGTAGTTCAAGAACCGCGGTCCGTCGCGTTTGCCGCTGGAAACGTGAAGTAAATTGCGCAACCGTGAAAGGTCTTTTTGGCTACGGCTCTTCGGAGTTGTGGTGATTCGTTTTGCAAAGAATGCTGCGCTCGACCCGGACGCAGGTTTGCGACTCAGCGATCGTAACGTTTCTTACGACGAAGACGCCGTTCCGGTCCGCCTTACCACGTTCCCCGGCATAACCTCCGCACGTCGGCTGGAACCAGCCGTACCCATAAAAGCCTTAATGTATACTGACCGCCACTTACACCACGATCCGGGGCGTGTGCGAAAAAACCTGAGCGCTTTCCGTAGTTCAAGAGCTGCGCGTGGCGTGTCCGTACTTACGTCTCCACGGCGGGATTCTTGAGGTGCTGGTGGTACGCCGCAAAGATGTCGTGGTAGCGCAGGTAGCCCTGGACCTTTTCTTCGGCATCGACGATGGCGACTTTGTCCGTCTCGGATTCGGTGATGATGCGCAACGCCCGGGCCAGGGAATCGTCCGGGGTTACGGCGGCCACCCCGGTATCGGCGACGTCGTCGACCGTTACGAGGCCGCGAATCGCCTGCATGTCCGAGGTAAGGCGGACCTTTTTTAACGAGAGCACGCCGTGGTACGTGCCGTCGGCGTTCGCGACGATGAAGTCGCTCGCCTGGAGTTCGAAGGAAAGTTCTTCCAGTTCCCCGAGCAACTGTGAGCGCGCAATAATGGCCCGATTGCGCAACGTCGGAAACTCGTCGCGGATGCGCAGTTGATTGAGGATGTCCAGTTGCATGTCCCAGTAGTGCGCCGGGGACTTGAAACGATTCAGGGCCTGCTCTTTATAGAGCGACCACTTGTGCGACATGATGAACGCGATCATCGAAACGATCATCAGCGGCGGGAGCAGTGTGTACGTGCCGACGATGTCGCAGACCATGATCATCGCGGCGAAGGGCGCCCGGGCCACGCCGGCGAAGAACGAACCCATGCCGACCACCATGAACGGGGCGATGTGTATGTCCCAACCGGGCAGCAGGTACTGACCCAGGGCGGCGACGAAACCGCCCAGCATGGCGCCGATGAACAACGACGGCGCAAACAGCCCGCCCGACCCGCCGGAGCCGATCGTAAACGAAGTCGTAAAGATCTTTAAGAACGTAATAAACAGGAACATGCCCGCGAGGGCCAGGGTGTTTTCCGAACCCGGCAACGGACTGCGGCCGTTCAGCACCTCGTAGAGATAACCGAAGCCGCTGCCGATCGCTTCCGGAAAGATCAACGCCACCGCGCCGACGAAGACGCCGCCCACCGCCGGCTTGAGAATGCGATGGATGGGCAGCCAGGTAAAGAAATTCTCTACGGCATGGAAGATGCGCACGTAGACGTACCCCACCGAGTAACACGTTAACCCCAACAGAACGTAAATTAAGATCTCACGCAAATCGTTCAGCGCAATGATCGTACCGAGCTGGAACATCGAGCCCGGCCCCGCGATGGTCGTGAACGTGAGGTAGCCCGTAACCGAAGCGATGATGCACGGGACCAGGGAATCGCTCTCGATGTCTTCTTTGTAAATAATCTCCACCGCCACCATGGCGCCGCCGAGGGGGGCCTTAAAGATGGCGCCGAGACCGCCGGCAGTTCCCGCGAGCAAGAGCGTGCGCCGCGCCCGCGGACCGGCGCCGAGCAGATTGGCAAACCAGGAACCGAGGCCCGCACCGACGAACGCCGTAGGCCCTTCCCGTCCGGCGCTGCCGCCGGTGGAGAGCGTGCAGATTGTACCGAGCGCCTTGAACAAAGGACCGCGTCCTTTGATGCGCCCTTCTTTTTGATGAAAGGCGTGCACGAGGTTATCCGTGCCGGCGCCGGCGACTTCATCGTAGAAGAAGTGCGCGATCAATCCCACGACCAGGCCGCCGATGATCGGCAATGCGAAGAGTAAGTACGGATTCACGTGGGCCGCAGCCCCGGCCAGCTCCAGATCCAGGTGGATCTCCCCCGGCGGATGGACGCCGTGCACGCCGGCGAGATAGCGCTGGAGAAAGTATTCGGCGTACGCCAGGCCGTAACTGAAAAGCACGGCAAAGAGACCGGAGAACAGTCCGATCAGAACCGAGTAAAAGTACATCTGGCGCGGGGAACGAATGCGAAGAATATCACGGCCGCGCTGCCAGACGCTCATCCTGTCACGCTATGCGCATTGGCCAGGATGACAAATACATTCAATCTTACTGCCCGGCCGGAAACCTGGCTTGACCGGACGATCTTCCGTACGCAATCTGTAACCTGCGCCGATGGTCGGCGTTGTTCGGGACACCGCTATGCACTCCGATATGATGGACTGGGAACCGGCCGGGCCCCTGCACCCGGAAGCGCTGACCCACGGGCCGGGCGGCGGACCGAATCTCATCGAAATCTACCAGGCCTTAAAGAACAAGTATCGCAACTACGATACGAAGCACGCCCTTCGGCGCATGCAGGCCTTTCGACGTTCCGTCGCCGAACTCAGCGAGAAGGGTTTTCCCCTGGCTCTCGAAATCCTCGGCAGTATCAACTTCGGCATCGTCGAAGAAGGCTCCGACGCCGACGTCATCATCCTGCACAACTGCGATCTGCATTTGCACGACGGCGAATGCATGCCCACCTGCTCGAACCTTAAGTTCGAACGCGATGAACTCGTGTCTCGCATGCGCCGGCAACCGGGCAGCGAAAACTTCAACATCGAAATCCTGGACTGCGTGAACCTGCGTTACGTCGAGCAGGCCATGGCCGACAAACGCTTCGACGACTCCATTCTGTTACGCTTTATGTTCTATCGGAACATGGGCCGGCCGGTGAACCGGCCGCTGTTCATTCACATATACGAGGCGCTCGAAAGCAACCGCGAGCTTATGGACCGCTTCCGCCCCTGGGCCTCGGAAGCACTGGCCATCTACCTCAAGACCTCGGATCACCGGCATTCGTTCAGTAAGTACAACGAACGCATTGTGAACCAGGGTATCGATCTTCCGGAAGAGCTGCGGGACGAACTGCGGTTTTACCTGGAACAACGGAAGTAACTTCACTTGCCATCATCAAACACAATCGTCGTGCCTTCCACGTTGATCACGTCCCCCGACTCGAGCCGCCGCTGGCGCGCGGGTTTGTTGTTCACCAGCACGTCCTCGCGACTCACCAGCGTATACGCATCACGGCCTTTGTCGTACAACACCGCCGCGTGACGCGGTTGGAGTCGTGTGACACCGCCGTGGATCGTCAGGTCACTGCCCGCCGCGCTGCCGATGATGGTACGACCGCCGTTTAACTTCAGCGACGGCGTTACGTTGCGCGCTCCGCCGGGATCCAGGACGTAGAGACCGGCCGGGCCGGGATCGTGTTCGAAATTCAGCCGCGGCAGTAAAAAGAGCCCAAGCAATGCCAGCAAGAGCGGCAAGAGCAACAACGGCGTGAGTGAATCGAGAGGCAGACCGAACACCGTGCCCGCGTAATAAAAACGTTCCGCTTCGGCCCGGGGTTGATCGGCGACGGTGGACTTCCGTCCGTAACTTACTTTCAGAGTACGTTTGTCCGCGGGCAGCATGGTGGCCCGATACGTAAGCAGGTACTCGTTGCGAATCTGCCCGGCAATCGACGCGTAGACGTTCGCCAGTTCGTCGCTGTTGCGCGCGTCGAAGACTGCGCCGCCGGTGCTCCGGGAAATTTCCGCGAGCCGGCGATCCTTACGAAAACGACCGGTGCCGTAGTTGATCGTAAAAACGGAAATGCCCGCGCGCTCCGCCGCACCGAGGGGCTCCGTATAGTCCCAGATCTTCGTGCCGTAACGCGGATGCGCCTGGTTCGTCAGCGTATGTAACGGACGGTTCTCGCCGTCCGAGAGGACGATGATGACCCGGCGCCCGCCGATTTTTTCCAGGTCTTCCACCGCATGATGCAACGAGGCATACAGCTCAGTATAACCGTCCACACCGGACGGCGGCACAATATCTTTTTCCAACGCCCCGTGCAGGCCGTTCCAGTCGTCCGTGAAATCGAGGTGCCGATGGTAGTGACTGTTGTAGGAAACCAGCGAGACCCGGTCGCGCTCCGGATCGATGCGATTCAGAAAGTCCCGCACGGCCTCCCGGGCGCTGTCGATGCGGCGGCGCAGTACTCCGTTGGAATCACGATGCCGACGATACATGCTGCCGGAGTTGTCGATCAATAGCAGAAAACGGATGCCGTCTTCGTAGTTCGTGCGATGGTCGAAGTCCGTGATCTCCACGGGCAGGTACTCCGTTTCGTCTTTAGATTCGTACAGTCTGAAGTTACGCCGGGTGAGCCCGCGCACCGGGCGGCCGGAGTCGTCCGTGACGCTGACGTAGGCCCGCACGTTTTGCTCGAAGAGTAATCCCCCGGCATCGATCTGCGAAATACGCACGGACTCCGCTCCGAGGCTTGCGGTCAGCGCCAGTCCGGCGGCGATCATCCAACACAATGTCTGTTTCATATTCATGGCGTTCCTCCGCTCGTTTCAGTAATGAAAGATCAACTTCGCTTTGCCGATGCGCACCACGTCGTCGATTTTCAGAACGTGTTCTTTTTCAATGCGATCGTCGTTGGCATACACCCGCGGCGACTCCGTCTTACGCCGGGGCGTGCGGATCGCCACGTCTTCGCCGTGAACCTCAAGCACGGCATGTTTCGAGGCCACGCCGGCATAACCGTCGAGTACGATGTCGTTCGACGAGGCCGATCCCAGGCTCAACCGCTGCCGCGAGATCAAAAACTCCCGCCCGCGACGGCGGCCGTTCAAAAGCGTGAGCACGCCGTACGCGAAGCGCGCTTCCACGGCACCGTAGACGAATCCCAGGCAGGCGCCGAAGACGATCAAACCCGCGAGACGCGCCGGGGCCAGTCCCGGAATCCCTAACTGTAGGTATTCTAAGATTAACCCGCCGAGGAAACCGCCGGCGCCGCCGCCGATCAATCCCGTGCGCAGGCGTTCCTTCGAGCGGCGCATCAATGCATCGCTGACGGCGATACCCACGAAGGCGCCGAGAATCGCCCAGCCCACGGCCCGGGCGAAGGGGAAAAGCCAGAAATCTCCGGGATAACGGCCCATCTTCAACAGCACTTCACCGACGAAGAACAACAACGCCTGACCTGAAAAACAACCCGCGAGTCCGCCGAGGGCGCCCATCAGTGCGCCGCCGGCGGCCCGGGCGAGTACCGGCCCGGATGTCAGCGTACGGTGACCGCGGCCGGCGACGATGCTCTCCCCGGAGCCGAAACATCCGCCCATCAACGCCCCGAAGACCGCGCCCAGCACGACGCTGAACGCCAGGTACGAAGGAAACGACATCTGATAAAACACCGTCACCTCCGCCGCCGGCCAGGCCGCCAGGCCCGCCAGCGCGCCGATTCCAATGAACAACATTCTTCTCTTAAATACGGACATATAATCCTCCCGCGACGCCGAGGCGCGCTAACTTTCATTGAACAAAGACTACGGCCGCACAACCGGCGGCCAGTACACCGAAGGTCACCAGCGAAAGGATTCGTCCGGCGTTCCGCAACACCGGCCGCAGACGAGCGCTCAGGCCGGCCTTTTTCGGCAGGCGGCGGCCGCGGCGGCGTTCGAAGATCCAGGCCCGCAGTTCTTCTTTCAGGCGCTCCGAATTGCGATAGCGCGAGCCGTAGCGGCGCTCCAGCTTTCGCACAAGAACGTCGAGATCGTCGTAACGTTTCTTCGGCGCGCGATGCATCATCGTACGGATGATGCTTTGAACGAACGCGGACACGCGCGGGTTGATGCGTCGCGGCGGACGATACAACCCTTTCGTAATTAATGTGATCGTCTCCGGCGTCATGTTGCCGGGATAGGGTGACTTGCCCGTTACCATCTTGTACAGAACGACTCCCAAACTATAGATGTCCGAACGTTTGTCGACGGCGCTGGAGTTTTCGATCTGCTCCGGCGACATATAGGCCGGCGTACCGAGGGTCATGTTGCGCGTGAGGCCCTCATCGTGGCTCGCGTCCGAGGTGGCGATGCCGAAGTCGGTAAGTTTCACCGCCCCGCTCCGGGCAATCAGCACGTTTTCCGGTTTTACGTCGCGATGGATCACGCCGCGATCATGGGCGTACTTCAACGCCCGGGCGATCTCACCGAGGATCAACAACGCGACGTCGTTCGGAAGATAGCGCTCCTTTTCGATGAGCTCCGCCAGGGAGACGCCGTCCACGTACTCCATGGCGATGTAGTACGAAGCGCCTTCACGAAAATGATCGTACACCTGCACAATGCGGTCGTCGCGAAAATCCAGCATGAGTTCCGCCTCGCGTTGGAACCGCCTGGTGAACGTCTTATTGCCGGCCAGGGTGAGCTGCTTCAGGATGATCGCCCGATTGAGCGTGGGGTGCTTCGCTTTATATATGCGTCCCATGCCGCCTTTCGCGATCATACGAATGACGGTATATTTCCCGATGCTCGCGCTCGATGATGTGAGTGGTTTTCGTTGTGCTGCGTTCATCTCAATTCTCCACCAGATTTTCAATTTCAAAGACGTCGCGCTCCAGCCGCACGGGCCGATGCCGCGGAATCCAGGTCACGACGAAACGATCCGGATTGTGCACCTGAACGTAACGCCCGCCCGCGCGGCGCGAAAACAGCCCGGCGACGGGACGATGGCCGCCGAAGTACAGCGAGCAGTTCCGAAACTTCGGATGAATGTACTCTAAGATCATGTTGTGCACGCTACCCGGTTCCGAGTAATCGTCGCCGGTCCAGGTGAGCCCCGTAACGACGTCCGGGAAGTGCCGGTAGTTCACGACCTCGCCGCGACGAAAGTGGCGCACAGGTTCGGCATGGGAAATGAGGTAGTGTTTGCCCCGGGCGAGCAACGGCAGATTCTTTTCGAAACGATCGTAGGCGCCGAGGAAGGCCGGGCCGTAGAATCGTTCGAGGTAATCCGTAACCATGGGGCCTTCGAGGGCGAACTTCATGAACGGAAAGTTGCCGTTGCCCCGCTCGTTCTTAATGTTATCATGATTGCCCTTTAGATAATGAAAGTAATCAGGGAACGCGCGCTTGAGTTCGAGGACCATCTCCATGAGCCCCAGGCTTTCGCGCATCTCCTCATCCATGTGGCGGCGCTTGCGAAAGCCTTTCATGTACTCCCGCTGGGCCAGGATCCAGCGCTCGGCGGCGCGGCGTTCGGCGTGCATGCCGTCACCGACGCACACAATCTGCAGCGAACCTTCGGCCAGGCGATCCAGGACACTGAGCGCCGGCAGGCCGGGCTGCGTCGGCGACTCGAAAAAACACAGCGAGTAGATGAAATCCATGCGCGCGTGCAGGTCCGGCACGACGATGGTATCGAGGTTCGGCCGCAGGTTCAGGAGACCGCCCGGCAAACCGTCGCGGTCCACCGGTCGCGTTTGCGGATCCTCCGAAAGCAAAATCCCGGTAACGTCTTCGACGAGAGCGCGATAGTCGGCCGGCTCCGAAAGTCCGGGACGTTCCAGGATCTCGGCGATGCGCTCGGCGATGGGTGAAATCGTTGCGGTTTGCACGGGCGGTTCTCCTGTAAGTTTCATGGATCGATAGTTAGTCGATCACCAGCGTCTTGTTGATGTCGGCGAACTCCTGCGTCAGCACCATGGTGACGTTCGAGAGTTCCTCTTCCTGATCTTCTACGCTGAGATCGTCTTTGCATACGGCGATTTGAAACGCCGCCGAGGTACGGGACACCGGGCCTTCGTCGAACTCGACTTCGTTCCCGTTCTCCACGTCGCGGGCGAGCATGGCCGCCTCGCAATCCAGAATGTCCGGCACGTCCGTGCGCAGTCCGATGCTCGAATAGCCGGTGCTGCGACCGTCGCCGGTGAGCGGGCCGATGTTGATCAACGAGCCGGAGTAGGTCATCACCACCGCGCCGCGGGGATCGTCCTTATCGAGGCTGTCGACGACTTCCATGTCGCGCGCGCTGATCTCCCGTTCGAAGGCTTCCTGTTTGCCCAGCCAGGCCTCGGACATCATCTCCAGGGATTCGTCGCCCGCCGGCAGGCCGGAGGATTTCGTAATTCCCTTGAGGTGATCCCGCACCGCGGCGGGGATTTGTTCGAAGTAAACTCCCATCGTGTATCTCCATTTATTAAGTTCGGATGACGTTGACTTACGCTGCCCGACGCAAACAAGACGGCTCGTTTATTGCGGCGGTTCCCAATGCGTAAAAAATCCGCGCACGACGGCGCATCATACCGCACTCTCCGCGTGCAGGATTTCCGGCCACACGCCGAGCTGCGGAATCGTTTCGAAGTCGGCGGCGCTGACACCGCGCTGTTCCAGCTCACGTAGCAACACGTGCCGGGCGCGATTCAGGCGGGACTTAACCGTTCCCGCGGGCAAGTTAAGATCCAGGCACATCTCGGCGTAACCCAGGCCGCGATAGTAGTAGCGAATCAACACGTCCCGAAAGGCCTTCGGCCGCACGGCGAGCATGGCGTCGAGTACCGTTTCAATCGAGGCGGCCAGCTCCAGGCGATACCCGGGATCGTCGAACCGGCCGCTGGTCGGGTGAACCGAGGCGTCGTCCTCATCGGAAAACTCCGCCGGCACCTCGCGGCGATCTTTGCGCAACATGTCGATGCACTGGTGCGTAACGATGCGCGCGAGCCACGGAAAGAGTTTGTTCACATCGCGGAGTTGATGGCGACGCCGGGCGGCCTTAATGATCGCGTCACTGACGGCGTCCTCGGAGCGATCCCGATCCCTTAACCGCGCCTGAGCGACGATTAAGAGCCGCTCCCGGTGCTCGTAACAGGCTTCGAGAAATTCGGCGAAGGCCGCCCGGTCTTCGGCCAGGGCCAGGGCGCCCTGGGCTTCGCTGAGACTCTGGTTCATGGTGTCCTCCATCATGCAGGAGGAGTAGCAGGAGCCGTGCCAGGGTCGGCGACGGGCGTAGAAGGGCGCAAATCGGCGATTGACGGGGGAATCGGAAAAAGTCAAGGGCCTGCCTGGTATATATTTATATCGCACCCTGATATAAAAAGTGGAGGGCGTTCCGGACGGCGCCAGGCCCAGGCGCCGTCCGTCGGGCCACTCCGGGCTCCGCGTTCGCTTCGGTCCTTCGGACTCGCGCTGCGCGCGACCCTGCGTGTCCCTAACGCGAAGAGTGGTGATCCGTGACACGAATTATGATCATGTCCCGACATGAAGGACCAACCGCCCATCATCATCCGCGAAACCACCGCCGCCGATTCCGAAACGATCGCGCGCATCCACCGCGCAGCCTTCGGCCAACCGGACGAGGCCGATCTGACGCTGGCGTTGTTGGATGATCCCACGGCATCGCCGCTGCTTTCGCTGCTGGCATTCGACGGCAACACGGCCGTCGGCCACGTTCTATTCACGCGCGTGCGCATGACAGATCAGGACGTCCTCGCGCACATACTGGCACCGCTGGCCGTGGTACCCGAGCACCAGCGCCACGGCGTGGGCGGGCAGTTGATTCGCGCGGGCCTGCAAATCTTACAACAACGCGGCAGCGCCCTGGTCTTTGTGCTGGGTTCGCCGGAATACTATCCGAAATTCGGCTTCGTCCCGGACGCTGCGGCGCAGGGCTTTACGACGCCGTATGCACTTCCCGCGGAGTATCGCGAGGCGTGGATGGTGCTTAAGTTACACGATGCGAACATTAGCGGACGTGTGATTTGCGCGGATGCGTTGATGCAGCCGGAAGCGTGGCAGGGCTAGACGATGGCGCACGCAATCTTCGAAATCACCGATCGCATTCAGGCCGCCGGGGAGCCGGTGGTGCACGTTCTTAAGGGACGCTGGGCCGGACTTACCACGCCGCGGATGCACGCTGTGTTGTGGCCGATCTGGGAACGGCAAATCAGCGGCGAACTTACGAAGGAAACTGCCCCGCAACTGACTGTCTGGCGCGCCGCGAACGGGGCGGCGTTTGTCGAGGGCCGCGAGTGGTTCGGCGCGATTCCGGGCGATGCGGTGCGCTCGGTGTTTCTGCTGCTGTTCGACGACGGGAGCTTGCTTGAGTTCAGTTGCGTGGATTCTTGTACGGAAACGGAGCTGGATGTGCGCGTGTGGGATGATGGGGCGGCGGCGGCGGGCGTGGATGCTTTAATTATTTTGATAGAGAAAATAATTCTTGATTAACCGGACCGCCCCATATCAAGAGGAACCTCGCTATGTCAGATAACGCGACCTCGTGGTTACAGCCGAACATAGTCTTTATCCTGGGCTCAGGGTTCTCAAGGGCTTTTCATGATAGCATGCCGTTGACCTCGGGACTGCACAGTTATCTCGATCCGACAACGCGCACAATGATCGAGGACGAAGGCTATACTAACATTCTGGAGGATTTTGAGAGCTTATTCTCGATGTGCTTCAGCGACTATCCCTGGCTAATCCCTGAAGAAAAATTTCGCCTGAGGGCGCTCTATTATCGTCTCAGCGCTAGAATTGCCCGAGGTCTTTATGATACCATGTCGTCACTTCCCATAACAGCTCCATCTCACATGACTAACCTGGCCTCTTTCTGGGAGGATCGCAGGTCATACGTTATTACTTTCAACTACGACACTATAGTCGAGAGACTACTGCCCCCAAGGCCGGATAGAGACGACAACGACCTTTGGAAACTAACAATGCGTGGTCTAGATCATAGGTTTTCGGGCGGCCTGATTGGCGGAGGTCCTCCACGGCAAGATGGGCCGACATTAATCAAGCTCCACGGCTCAATTAACTGGTGGCATTCAGGCGATTTTGAAGATCATAGCGAGGAGATTTATTATGGAGATGCTCGCCGCAATGACGTAGTGGTCGCAGATCTTGTTCAAATGCTGATCCCTCCCACCATTGAGAAGACGCAGTTCTATCGGCATAGAATCATTCAATTGCTCTGGAGACGTGCGCGCTTTCTACTAGATACTGCCCAAATAGTAGTAGTGATTGGTTATTCACTTCCGCCTTCTGATACACCGATACGACTACTCATGAGGCAAACGCTACGCGGAAAAAATATCATCTTCGTAAACCCGTCAACCAGCCAGTCATTTCGCCGGGACATTGTAGGTTTCTTCGAATCGGCCGGCGCCACGCTGAATCAGGATTACTTCGGGGTCGAGAACGCTGTGGGAGAATTTATCAATGAAGAATTACCGACACTGAGAGGCCTGAAATTCCACTGATCCCCTACTCCACATTATCCATATGCCTCACGTCTTCGCCGGTACTCAACCGCACAAGTTCTTCCCCGACGTTCACCGCTAAATCCCCCACCCGTTCCATGCTCACGATAATTCGGTACAAATCCGCAAACTGCCGGCGGGTCATCGACTCATCGTCGACGTACTTTTGAAACGCACGATCGCACAGGCGGTCCAGTTCTTCGTCCACGGCCTGGATGGAACCGAAGAAACGGTTCTTTTCTTCGACCAGGGACTCCACCGCCATGCCGACGATGGTGGTCATCCGCGATTGAATGAGACACATGATCTCGTCGTCGTGGAAGATGCCGGGGCGAATGAGGCCGTTGCGAAAGGAAGACGCGGCGTTGACAACGTTGTCGCCCAGACGTTCGAGGTTCCGCGTAATGCGGATGGCCGAAAGCGCGAACCGCAGCGGGTCCCGCAGCAGAATGCGGTTCTCGTCCAGGTTCTCCATGCCCATGGCCCGCCGCGTGGCGACGGCCTCCAGGATGGCGTTCTGGGAAATGTTGTCGTTTTCCTTTTCGAGGCGGTCCAGCTCATCGTCACGATCGATGACTTCCTGCGCCATGTCGTAGTCGTCTTTCTCAAGACTGTCACCGAGCATCAAAACCTGTTCGAGCACCAGCTCCGCCATGCTGGACAGGTTGCGCTTGAGGTAGTCGAACTTGGGATGAGTGGCAACGGCGGGGGACATGACAGGCCTCGACGACCGGATTCCACACCACCGCCCCTGATTTGTATAGCACGATTTTATGTCGGCCTGCAAAAAACCGACGAACACCGTTCACGAGCTAGGCAAATCGCCTTAACGTCTCCGGGTCCGTCTCTACGGCAAACTTGCGGCCGTTCTTGCATTCATACGTGACTTTTTTCGGCACCACGGTCACGCCGAAGGCCAGCAAAAACCAGCCCCACAACGAATACTCCGGATGCGGCGTGACGCCCTCGCTCCCCGGCGTACTGCCGCAACACGCACAAGTAATTACTGACTCATTCATAGTATTATCTGACAGCATCGCTAACGCGTAAGACCAAAACAAACTCCTTCTTCTCTCGAAGCCTCGGAGCCTCGGTGTCAATCTTCCTTTTTCCCATAATCCCGCCCCGGCCACAAACTCCGCAAGCGATCGCGTAACCGCATCTCCTGGCCCTGGTCGGTCGGTCGGTAGAACTGCATCTTACGAAAGTCGTCCGGTAAGTACTCCGCGCGCACGAAGTGGCCCGCGAAATCATGCGGATACTGATAGCCCTGGCCGGCGCCCTCCGCGCGATGCGTGGCCGTCGGCGCGTTACGCAAATGATTCGGCACGCGCACCTCACGATGACGCACGGCGGAAAGCGCGGCGTCGATGCCGAGATACGCGGCGTTGCTCTTCGGACAACCCGCGAGAAACGTAGCCGTCTGACCGAGGACGATGCGCCCCTCCGGCATGCCGATGCGTTCGATCGCCTGGAAGGCCGACGTCGCCACACCCACCGCCTGGGGATACGCGTTGCCCACGTCCTCGGCCGCAAAGATCACCATGCGCCGCGCAATAAAGAGCGGATCCTCTCCGCCTTCGATCATGCACGCCAGGTACAATAGCGCCGCGTCCGGGTCCGAACCGCGCATGCTCTTAATGAACGCGGAGATGTAATCATAGTGATTCTCCCCGCCCTTATCGTAATGACGAATGCGTCCCTCTAATGCCAGGCGCGCGTCGTCCGCGGAGATCGACTGCGCCTCGCGCTGCGCGGCAATGCCCGCGGCGAGTTCCAGACAGAGCAGCAAACGCCGGCCGTCACCGCCGGCCGCTTCGAGGAGCACATCGCGCGCGTTGTCTTCCAAAGAATAGCGCGAGAGCATGGAGTCATCGCGCAGAGTACGCTCCAGCAGATGGCGCAGGTCTTCTTCCGTAAGATTCTCCAGGCGATAGACCTGGCAGCGCGAGAGCAACGGGCCCACCACTTCGAACGACGGGTTTTCCGTGGTCGCGCCGATCAGCGTCAGCCAGCCGGACTCCACTGCTTCAAGCAGCGCGTCCTGTTGCGATTTCGAGAAGCGATGGATCTCGTCGAGGAACAACACCACGCCCCGTCCCTGATTCAGGAAACGCTCTTTGCCGGTTTCGATCACCGCCCGCACGTCTTTGACGCCGGACGACACCGCACTCAGATGATGAAAGGGCAACCCCGCGTTACGCGCCAGGATGCCGGCCAGGGTCGTCTTGCCGCAGCCCGGCGGGCCGTAAAGGATCATGGAGTGGATGGGCCGGCCCTCGAGTTTTTTCCGCAGCTTCGCCTGGCCCACGAAGCCGTCCCAGTTCCACGGGCGCATGCGCGCCGCGAGCGGAGAACCAGCGGAGCGTTCCTGATCGAATAAACCGGGGCCGGTCATAACTGCGAATCACCGAAAGTTAGCCGCGGCGCTCGACCACGGACTTCACCTGATCCTGCATGCCTTCGAGCAACTTCGCGATGTTGCGTTCCATGACGGCGATGTTCTCTTCTTTGGCCAGCTCTTCCATGAGCACATGCACGAAGGTCCGCTGGATTTCGCTGAGCCGCTTCACGCCCTCCGGCGAGTTCATGGAACTCTCGAGGCCCATGCGCACGTGCGCGTGCACGTTCGCGAGCACCGGCTTCAGCGCCACGGCCAGGGGCGAATTGAGTTCCTTCTGCATCGAAGCGTCGATGGACATGGCCACCAGATCGCTCACCTGGGGCTGAATCTGCGGCACGACTTTTTTGCTGATGAGTTCGGTCTGGCTCTCCAGAAACTCCTGGACCTCGTCCAGCACGCCTTCCTCGGACGCGGTGAGAATCTCCTTGAGCCCGCGGTTCTCGACAATGCCCTTGCTCTGCCGCAGAATATTCAACAACACCATGCCCGAAATTTCCTCGGCGATGATGCCGGCGTTTTCGTGGATGATCTGCGGAGCCAGACCGCTGTCCGGCAAAAACCCGTTGTCGCCCATGCGATACAGAAACGGAATCACGCGCAGCATGCGAAACCAGGCGGCGTGTTGCACGGGAATCAGCAGAAACAACTCGTACCAGTGCCGCACGACGAAAACGTACCACAGGCGATAGCGTTTCGTTGCAATGGCGTGAACCCAGCGCACGAGAAAGTCCACCAGAAAGAACAGCACGAACCAGAGGTCGTAGCGATAAAAGAAGTCCGTGGGTTCTCCGTCCTCGCCGATCCAGCGAAAGTAGTTCTGCTCCATGAGCGGGCGAATCTCAGCCTCGAACCAGGCGATTTCCGAAACGACGCGCTCTTCCGTAAGATGCTCCACGCTCCAGAATTCCCGAAAGGAATCCTTGCCGGACTCGTTGTCCATGTGCGCACGCATGCGATTCTTGATCATCTCGAGCGTGCCGGACTTGCGCGCAATCTGGAACGGATCGTCGTTGACCATCTCCGCGCTTAAGTTGCGCAACTCGTCCAACACCGGGGCGGCAGAGCGCACATCTCCCGCGGCCAGCAGTTCTTCGGCCCGGTCCACGGTGTCCAGGTAACTCACGGTAAAACGATGCGGCTTGATGCCCTTAACATCGTCGTAAATGAGCAGCAGCGGGTCGTACTCGCCGTCATCGCCCCGGGCATGTAACTCCGGCGGACCGTAAGTTAAGTAGACATCCCGCATGGTGAGCCCGGTGAACGGAACGCGCATGAGGTAGGTGGCGTCGAAGAAGACGAGCAGCAGATTCACACCGAGGACGGTGCAGTACAGTATTTCATAAATGAGCGACGCAATGCGTGCGAGACCACGCGGACGGGGATCATCGAGACTCTTCATAAGCAAGGCCAGTTCCTGATTTTCGACGGAGGGTTTCATGCGAACATCGCGGGCGAAGGACGCGAACGCACCTTAGCGCCCCGGGGCATTCCGTCATGTAATTTTTGGCCGGCCCGCTCCGCGACGTGTCTACAAACACTCCATTAACAATTCCGCATGACAGCACGGCCGCGCGGATCGATACGGACGCGTGCGAGGATTCTTTTGCGTCGTAGAGGGCATCGACGGCTCCGGTAAGAGCACGCTCATCGAAGGCCTGGACGTGCGCCTGCGTGAATTCGTGCAGGCCGGTAGCTTTACAGGCTGCGATCGTCTGCGCGAACCCACGGACGGAACCTACGGCCGCCGCATTCGCGAGCATCTCCGCAACCGCGACGATCTCGCGCGCAAGGCCTGGCTCGAACTGTTCCTGCTCGATCGCGCGGAAAACGTCGAAGCCAACATTCAACCGGCGTTGCGCGACGGCCGGTTCATCTTACAGGATCGCTACTTCTACTCCACCGCCGCTTACCAGGGATTTGTGAACGACTCGCCGACACCGGCGGACATCGTCGCCGTCAGCCTCGGTCGTGGTTTTCCGGAGCCGGACCTTGTACTGTATCTCGACCTCGCACCGGAGCTGGCCCTGGAACGCATCACCGGCAATCGCGCGAGCACTGAAAGCTTCGAAACGCACGAACAACTACAACGTATTCATGCGAACTACGCGAGCATACTGCCGAACGTCACAGTGAAGCTCGATGCTACACGGTCTCCGCAAGATGTTTGTGATCAGGCCTGTGCCGCGGTCCTTGCGGCGGTACAAAAACGCGCCCGCGCCGAATCTTAAGGTACGATCGACGCTTCGCTGACTTCCACCGACCAGGCGCCATCGGATTGGTGTTCGAAGCGGATCGTACAATCCAGGAACTTCGCAATCACGTCGGCGTTGGTCCGTGTATGCAGCGACAACTCCGTCGTCGTAAAACGGCCGCCGCCGCACAATGCCAGGGGCAGCAGCAGTTGATCGGCCAGGTGTTCACCGACGGCGCCCGCGCCGTGTTCATAGTCCTGCGCCTCCTTCACCGCCGCCGCGGCCACGGCCTCCGCCGGGCGGCCCTTTTCGCCGATCACGGCGAAGACTTCGGTCACGCGCGCGTACTCAACGTCCAGCAACACCACGTTCCCCGGTCCGGCGCAGTCTTTCAGGTGACGTACCACCACATGCTCCGGCCCGGCCCCGAACTCCTGCCAGGCCTTTGCGATGGTTCCGGCCTCGCGTTCGGCCACGTGCGTCGGCAATCGCGACGAGAGCACCGTCGCCCGGCGTCCCCGCAGCGGCCCTCGCTCCACTAAGGCAAACTTGCTGACTTCTTGCGAGATGTGATTATCACACGGCGCAATCCGCGCCCGCAGCCTGCCCCCGCCGGCCGGATAAAAGCCGTGCCGCCCCAGCTCGATTCCCACCGTCCCGTCGCGACCACCGGCAATGGTATTCAGCAACGGCAGAAAAGATCGTTCCAGAAAATCGAACGAGGGCGCCAGGGGATTGTGCGTGCCACCGCGAATGTCCACCCGGAACGGCGGGCCCGCGCCCCGGCCGAACAACAGCGGCGGCAGCACCGTCTGCAAGACCAGCGCCGCACTGCCCGCGGTGCCGATGTCGAACTGAAACTCGCGCCGGTGTACGTCCTGGACACCGGGCCTGAACTCCAGGGTCATCGAAGAAATCGCGTCGCCGCTCAGGGTTCCGCCGCCCACGACAGCGGCGGCGCGTACCGCGGCGAGATGTTGCGGACGCAACCCGGGCTTCGATCGCCGGGCACGCACGTTTTCGATGCGCACCGGGCGCCCGCTTAAAATTGAAAGTGCCAGGGAAGAACGGAGGATTTGCCCTCCACCTTCCCCCTCACTGCCGTCGATAATGATCATAGAACTTTGCACCGGTCCTGCACGGGTTTCACACCACGTTCACCAGGCTGTCACATATTTTTAACTTTGTCCGGGCACCTTTCGCCAACACTGGAGATTGCGCAAGCCTGCGCGTGCACCTATGATCGTTTACGCCCACCGCGGCGACAACCGCCACTTCCAGGAAAACACGAAGGCCGCCTTCGATAGCTCGGTGGCCCGCGGCTTCCGCGCCCTGGAACTGGACCTGCGCCGCCTCGGCGACGATTCGGTGGTCGTCTTTCATGACGCCGACTTCCTGCGCATGGCCGGCCTCGACCGGGATCTCGAGGAACTGGATCTCGCCACTGCCCGGGAACATTTGCCCGAACTGCTGAGCGCTTACGAATTCATCGCGATGTACGGCCGCACGGACGATCTCAGCATCAACTTCGAAATCAAGGACGATCTGCACACGCTGGATCTCGTCGAGCCGTTCCTGCGCCTCTGCCCAGGAGCGGTGGTCTCCTCGTTCCGGCACGAGATCGTGGACGCCGCCCTGGATCGCGGCTTCGACGCCGCCTACCTGGTGGAAACGGAACAGGTACTCTTCGACGGCCTGCGCCGATTCCGCGGTGACCGCGTCCACGTTTCCACTCAGCTCATCCCGATCATCGCGGAGCAGCCCTCACGCTTTCTCTATCACGATCTTTACGTGTACACCATCAATGCAGCGGAGATGGCGGCCCAACTCTTTGAGCACGCCTTCTTCCGCGGCTTCTTTACGGACAATCCGGAACTGCTGAGCTTCGATACCGGCGTCTCCCTGGAACGCGCGTCGTAAACATTGCATGACTAACTGTTTGCGAAGACTTCCGTAAGGAACGTCTTCACAAACTGCGCCGCCCCGCCCTCTCGGGCCTTGAGGTACTCTTCCGCCCGACGACCGGCCTGGCGCCGCGTTTCGTCGTCACTCATCCAGGCCCGGGCCGTGTCGCGAATCTGCGCGCCGTGCTCACAGCGCACCAGGCAGCCCTCGCTTTCCAGTTCCAGCGCCACCGGCGACGTATCGATGCGCGGGCCGGTAATGACCGGACGCGCGAGAGCCGCGGGCTCCGCCGTGTTGTGAATGCGATGATGAAAACCTCCGCCGACGTAACAAAAGTCCGCGTTGCGATAGGCCAGGGCCAGAATGCCCATGCGGTCCACCAGGACCAGGCGTTCTTTGCCGAGATCGTCCCCGGCCCGGGTAAAACGCGCGCAGGACAGGCCGACTCCGGCGAGGCCGTCTTCGACTTCGCGCAGGCGTCCCTCGTCGATCTTATGCGGAAAGATCAGCACCTGCCAGCGCGGAAACTCATCCAGCAGCGCGGGCAGCGCCGGGAAGATCTCCGCGTCGTCCGCCGCGTAGGTGGATGCGAGGATCCACACCGGATTGCGCAGCCGGCGAATGCGCGCCAGCAGGCGTTTGTCGTCGGAGCCCGGTGAGCCGTGGCGAATGCGAAAGAGGATGGTATCGTAGCGGGTGTCCCCGGTAACCTGCACACGCTCGGGCCGGCTTACGAGTCTACGAAACGTGTCGCGGTTCTCGTCGTTCACGACGCCGATGCCGGTGAAGCGATCGTAAGTTGGTCCCCACAAACTTTTAGCGAAGGTACGTGTGCGCCAGGAGTCCGCGGCAAGGGCCGCGCTGCACAGAAAGCGCGGTACATTTTCTCGTTCCATGCGATACAGCAAATTCGGAAAGACATCCCAGGTCATGGTGGCGAAGGCGCGCACCCGGGCCAGGCGCACCACGTCGGTCCAGTTCCAGAACAAATCCAGCGGCAAATAAAACATGAGATCGACGCCGGGCAGACGACGCAGGCGCACGCTCAAGCTGAACACGCTGATGATGATGCGCTGGTTCGGATAACGCACGCGGATTTCCCGGGCGAGGGCCAGGGCCTGGTCCAGCTCCCCGGCGGAGGAACCGTGCAGCCAGATGACACCGTTGTCGTGGTTGCTGCGATGCAGGCGGGCATAGTCCCGGAGCAAACGATAGCCCTCGCGGCGCGAACGCATGAAGAGGCGCAACTTCGGATGAAGCCTGCCGAAGGTCTGGTACACCGGCCAGAGTAACAACAGCAGGATATTATAAAAGAAGAGCGCCATGAGACGGAGATCCGACAATGTCCTCGCCGGAGCGCGGAGAGTCATCCGAAAACCAGGCAGTCGGGACTACACAAATGAAAGTCATACTCTTCGACATGATGCAAACGCTGATCCATGAGCCGTACTTTGCGGCCATCGGTCGGTTGCTGCCGGCGGATCTGGACGCGAAAACCTACTTTCACTGGCGCGACAAAGAATCCTTCATCCGCTTCGAGCGCGGTGAGATCGCCGAACACGAACACCTGCAGCAATTCTATCTACCCGATACACCGGCGGACTTGCTCGAGCGCTTTCCCCGGCCGGAGAAAGTCCGCAAAGCTCTCTTCCAGCAGCTCCGCTACATCGAGGGCATTCCCGAACTCCTGGCCGAACTCCAGCGCCGGGACGACGTGCGCACGGGCATCGCTTCGAATTACGCGGAGTGGTACACGGAAATCCTGAAGCGCCTCCCGCGCATTCACGAGGGCATGGACTATCTCTTTTTTTCGTGTGAGATGGGCGTGCGTAAACCCGACGCGTCTTACTATGAGTTGATCGAAACCGCGCTTCGCAAGGGGCTGCCGCAGTTGAAGGCGTCCGAGATCTTCTTCACGGACGACCGGCAGATCAACCTGGACGCGGCGCAGGAACGTGGCTGGGCGACGTTCCGGATGCAGGACGATGCGGCAGCGCTACAATCTGCAATCCGGAGATTTCTGAAGGAGCCGGCGTCTTAGCCGTTGCGGAGCTGCCCTTCCAGTTCGCGGATGCGGAATTCCGCGCGCCGACGGGCCGCGCGTTCTTCGTCGTAGTCCGCAAAGGCCTCGCCTCCGTACCGGATTTCGATTTTCCGGCCGGCGGACCAGCCGGAGCGCGGCAGCACGCGCATGGCCAGGCCCGGCAACACGATGCTTTCGATCCAGCCGTTTGGCCCCGGCTCCCGTTCCAGGTAGGCGCCGTGGACCTGCTCTCCCGGAACCAGGCTGTACCATTGCAACGAACGCTCGTCGCTGAGCTCCGGAAAGTACAGCAGGAACTCGGGAACACCGTGGCGTTCGTGAAGTTCTTTCATGAATACCGTGTCTTTCTCTTCTTTGCGGCGATCGTGGATGCTCACGACCTCCAGGGCCAGCAAGAGATCGTTGGCCGTAACGCTGGCGGGTTCGTCGGTCCAGGCGAGGGCTACATCCGGAGCGAAGACCTTGCGATCCAGAGAACCTCCGGCACCGGCATACCAGACCGGATGATCCGTAAAGAAGCTCAGTCCCTGCGCTCCCGCAATCGAAGAGAACGCGTTCGAGAGGAAACGAACGGCGTCGTTGTGAGCTCCGCGGTTCACGAAACCCAGTTCCTCATCGAAGTACGGGATGCCGGAACCGAAGTCCCGGTGCTCCGCATGCGAGATAGGCTGTGTGCGGTACTGACGAAAGAGCGTTTGATTCAACACGAGCGGCCTCCGGGGCGCGTGCGGGAACGCTTCTGCGCTTTGCATGGTTTCCACCTCCTGAATTGGGAAAGAGCAAGCATTGGAGTAGCATGCTCGTGGAGGTAGACCCGCACGCGGATCGTTCCGCACGATTTTCCAAAAATCGAGAGAAAATTCAGAATTTCGCCAAATCGCCCGGATGGATGGGGGATTTCAGGCTCCGGTGTCCTCGCTCAGGGGGACGGCAGCTCTTCCGGATCTACGCGAGTACGAAAAAAAACCCCGGGGGGGAATCCGGGGTTACAGAAGAGTGTTCATGCGAAAAGCGTCTTACGCGGACCGGCCAGGCCGATCCAGACGCAGACACAAGAATTCGCCCCTGTTTGAAAGTGTCAATTCAGAAATCCGCCGATTGCGCAGATTTTTCCCGGGCCAGCTCCAGATAGAACTCCGCCGGGGGGGCCGAGGCCTCTCCGCCGTTCGCAATCAGGTGCCGCGCCCAGCGCCGCTCGGCATACTCGCAAACATCCTGGATGCTCCGCCCGGACAGCCCGTCGGAAGATCGCGCCAGGGCCTCTAAATCTTCCCGTTCCAGGTGCCGGGCGTAGCGACGGAAAATGGAAGCCCGCTCGCTCGCATTCGGCAGGGGAAAGCTGATGATGGTATCGAAACGGGACAGCAGCGCCCGGTCCAGGTCCTGGGCCCGGTTGGTGGCGCCGATGGTCAGGATGCCCTCGTGACTGTCCAGGCCGTCGATTTTAC
Source organism: Leptonemataceae bacterium (assembly GCA_965227295.1). Lineage (GTDB taxonomy): Bacteria > Spirochaetota > Leptospiria > Leptospirales > Leptonemataceae > JANSYA01. Next base: position 5,881,221 of record OZ245742.1, read on the forward strand.
GGAGCAGCACCGAGAGGATGCGCCGCGTGGCCTCGAAGAGGCCGCCCTCCCGGGAGCCGGCCAGGGAATCGATCTCATCGAGGAACAGAATCGCGCGATCGTAACGGGCGGAGATGTCGAAGATCTGCGCCATGTTCTGGGCCGACTCGCCGTAGTACTTGCTGACGATGTTTTCCACCGGGACGTAGACCATGGGAATGCCCGTCTCGGACGCGATGATGCGGGCCATGCTGGTCTTGCCGACCCCCGGCGGGCCCTCAAACAGGACCGCTCGCGGGACAGTCCCCTGGCTGGTGCCCCGGGCCAGCTTTGCCACGTCGGCGTAGACGCCGGGATGTTTCAACGGGAGAATCACACTCTCGAGGACTTCCTGCTTGGTCTTTTTGTATCCGGCGAAGCCGTGTTTCTTTACAAAACCGGCCTTTTTTGCGTCGGCGTCTTCCTCGGCCGCCTCGCTGGCCGGGGCCTCCTCCTCGCTGCGGTAGACCTGCACGCCGATTTCGGCGAGCTTGCGCGTGGGATCGTCCGTGACGGCCCGGGGGTGGAAGAGCTTGAACAGGCTGATCTGGGCCTGGAGTTCGTCCTGGGTAAGATTGCCCTTGCGGCTCACCTCGATGCGATGACTCGTGGAAATGGAGATGAACTTGAACTTGATGCCCTCGGTGATCTTGCCGCTGAAGGGATTGCCGGCGTCCTGGAAGATGACGTAGCCGGGCTCCAGGGTATGCACCCGGATGTGATCGACGTGATTCTTGATGAGATTCAGAGCATCGAAGACGCGTTCTTTGTCGATGTGGGCCACGGGGAACGTGAATTTCGTTTCCCCGCGTTCGAAGACGAAGTTCGGCACCTCACTGAGGCCGCCGCCGACGGCGCTGAGATGCGACTCCACCTCGGCCTCCAACTGGGCCCGGGCCCGGGGGAATTCCAGTTCTCCGGAGCGGGCGGTGTCGCTGTCGTTCGTCATAAGCGTTGCTGCGGTCATACTATCTCTTTCGGCGCGGTTGAAAAATGAATTTGCCCGTTTTTTTCGTTCGAAGAGCCTGTCCGGATGGCCGCGGCGCCCCCGCGCCCGGCCCGGATACACTCCGTAGATCTCACGCATGAGCGCGAAATGGAAGGCACCCCTGGGCTCCGGCCCCTCCCCGGCCCGTCCGTACCTGCTGGCGGCCTTCGACGACGCCGACGCGTTCTTGAGCCTGCGCAAGGACGTGGAGAAGCGCTTCGGCCAGGCCGACTACGAAAGCGAGGCCGTCTCCGGCGATACCCGGGAATCCCTCTACGGCTTCCTGCCCCGGCGCATGGTCCGTGTGCTGAGCTTCCAGCGCCCGGTCTCCCGGGAGGAGTTGGTCGACATCCGCCAGAGCTGCATCGCCATCGAGACGAAACACCAGGTGCACGGCCGGCCGATTGTGGAACTGGACCCGGGCTATGTGAGCGAGTTCACCGTGGTTCGCACGTCGCTGGCCGAGGACTTTCACCGGATCTATCTCTACGGCGGCGTATTCGCCGAAACGCTCTTCTTCTTTGAACGTCTGTCGTTCCGCCCGCAAATCCACACGCCGCAGTTCTTCCGGAAAAAAGAAGTGGTCTCCGTCTTCAACGACCTGCGTTTGATTCACATGGCGGACGGATAAGATTTTGACTCCGAGGACCGAGGTACCGAGATGAAGACAAGTCTTGAGGGGGTAGCGGAGGACCGGGAGCGCGAGTCAGCGCTGCCCGGAGGGTGGCGCGGTCGCCGCAGGCGAGACTCGCGCGTTCGCGCAGCGACCCGGGCCGGAGCGAGGGGGAGCGTAGCTCCCCCCTTAAAATATGTTTTACTCTTCTTTCTTCTTCTCGGAACGGCGCATTGCCACTGGTTTGTGCCGCTCGAAATCGAAGCGGTGTCATTTTGTGATCTGTACGAAGAGAACGGTTGCGTGGAACCCTGGAACGGAACGCGGCGGACTTACTCGCCTGAGATCCCGGAGTACAAGCAGGATTCGTGGTACGATCTCGGCTATCACATGTACTTTCACACACGCGAGACGCCGGGCGTGCGTGTGAAATTCAATCGCGGCCTCAGTTCCGGCGAAATCGCCGGTCTGGAAAAAAACCTGCACTGCGAGTACGAACTGGAACGCGATGGCAAGATCGTAAGCGGGCACCTGGAAGGCACGCGGGTGGACGCCGACGGCATCTGGTGCTTCGATTACCTCGGCACCATGCTCGTGAACTGGCACAAAGAGAACGGCTCGGAACAACAGCGGCCGTCCGCGGACTTTTTTCCGGTGCAGTTACGCCTGTTTTTCGCCGCGGGGCAGCCGGCCATCGACGGTGAGATCGAAGGCGCGGTAGTCGTGAATTTCGAGTAGCCGGCCGCCGCGAAGCGCGATTCGACGCGGTGATTCTGAAAAAAAACAGTTTCATTCACGGCCGGAGCGTTTATCCTGGCGGCAAGCGCCGATGTTGCCGGATAATCTACTCGAAGTTACTATCTCCGACGTATCGATCACGAATGTGGGCTTTGCCATCTTCCTGAAGCCCTCCGATTCGACGTCCAGCAAAGTCGTACCCATCTTCATCGGGCCGCTCGAAACCTACTCCATCTCCAGCGCCCTGGACGGTGTCACCCCGCCGCGGCCGAACACCCACGACCTCATCGTAAACATGTTACAGGAGATGGAGGCGCGCATCCTGCACATCATCATCAACGACATCATCGGCTCCATCTTCTACGCGCGCATCGTTATTCAAACGAACGAAGGCATCGTGGAACTGGACGCGCGGCCGTCGGACTCGGTGGCGGTGGCCATTCGCACGCGCTGCCCCATGTACATGCACGAAAAGGTCTACAAAGAAGCCGCCGTGGTCATCGGGGAAGAGGGTTCCGCCCAGGCCGCTCCGGAAAACGAAAGCGAAGAGGAAGAGGTCGCCGAGGCCCCGCCGCAACAGGACCTGCTGCTTTCCGAACCCCGCTCCGAACTGGAAGAACTCAAACAAGAGTTAAACAAGGCCGTCGAGGCCGAGAACTTCGAACGCGCGGCCATGCTGCGGGATAAGATCAAGCAAATCCTTCAGGAAAACTGAAGAGTTTTTAACTCCGAGGACCGAGGTGCCGAGGAGAAGACGAGTTTGCTTTTCATCGGCGCATGAATGCAGGCGTAGCCGGAAAGCATTCTAACACGAAGACCCTTCCGAAAAAACCTCGCTACCTCGGTCCTCGGAGTAACACTTCTTCTCAAGCATCTCCTTTCGCCCGCGACGTCCACTTGATGTCTTCCACACCCTCCACATGGTTGCAGTACCGCGCTGCAACGAAGAGATAATCCGACAATCGATTGATGTACTGTAACGCCGTCGCGCTGACGATGTCGGTGCCCGTGGCGTCTTTGTTGCCGTGTGCGTCCATGACCTCCACGCAGCGACGTTCCAGGCGCCGGCAGATGGTGCGGCAAACGTGCAGATGCGCCGAGGCGCCGGTGCCGCCGGGCAGGATGAACGCCTTCATGGGTTCCAGTTCGTCGTTCATGCGATCCATGGCGGCCTCGAGCGCCGTGACGTCTTCGTCGCGAATGACCGGAACGCCGTCGGGTTTGTAGCCGGCAAGTTCGCTGCCGAGTTCGAACAGCAGGTTCTGCTGGGTTATGAGTTCTCCGCGCAACTGCGCGTAGGCCGAGCCGCCGGTGGCGGTGAGCGCCACGCCGATGTATGAGTTCAGTTCGTCGGCGATGCCGTAGAGGTCCACCCGGGGATGATGTTTCGCCACCCGGGAGTCGCCGACGAGGATGTGCGTTTTGCCGTCGTCGCCTTTCTTCGTGTAGATCTTCATGGCAGGAAAACTGCAGCGCCACCATTTGCCCGCATAGGATTTTTTAGATGACAACGTCCCCGGCGATGCGGTAGGGTCGGGGCCTGCATGGCCGAAGTAGAACGCATCAACCTGGCGGAATTCTACAAGCGCTTCGCCGTTAATGCCGCACGCAAGAAGCTGTACCGTAAGTTCGTGGCGGAGCTCGCCATGCTGCGCCGCCAGAGCGAAGAGATCCGCATCGTCGTCTTCGGCAGCTACGTTACCGATAAAGAAACGCCGGGCGACATCGACGTGCTCGCTTCGATCATTGTGGACGACGACAACTTCCTGGACCTGGTGCAGAACGGCGTGCGCCAGCGCTTCCCCGACGCGGTGGACTTTCACATGCATCGCGCGAGTCGTTTCCTGAAAACCGGCGAGAAGCTCGTCGAGAACTTCAATGAGTTTTCGTTGAATCGCGAGAAGGGCATCCGCATCGAAACCGGCGGCGCCGTGGAAATCGTAGATGCCGGCCTTGTGAAGTTACGCAATCGCGACGGCGAACCGGTGCCGCCGGCTCCCCCGTCCGATATCGACGGCCCGGCCTGAGCCGTGTCCCGTCGCCTTCCATCGGCTGGAACGCCGTCCGACTCTTCGGCGACGATGACCGTGCGGCCCGGTACCGCATTGACACGCAGGTCGCCCCGCGTTATGAATGCAGTGAGGAACGCGCCGAATGTATGATCGATTCATGATACCCTCCGTGTTTGCGTGCGTCGCGGCCGCCATGCTGGCCGTACTCGGATCATCACCGGCGCTGGCCGGTCCCGGTGACGGCTATGAAGAACTGCGCACCTGTCAGAACCGCGAGTACATCCGCTCCGTCGCCTCGCACGAGTCGAAGCAAAACTCCGACGCCGCCGAGGTGAAACAACGTTACACGAACGTACCGGCGGCCAACGTGGTGTACTCGGTCAGCATGGAACGGCTGATCGTACTGGAGATGGAAAACATCGAGCAGAGCCTGAAGACCATCGCCGAAAAGTACGCCGAACTTCAAGAAGTTACGGGACGCCGCCCTTCGCCGTACACCATGGTCCTGGAAAAATTTCCAGGGGTGTGGCGCGACGGCCAGTTCGTGCGCGCCGAGAAGGCCATGCATCTGCACTTCGACGAAGCCGGCCAGGTTACCTGCGTGGTCCTCGAAGCCATGAACGTTCCGGTGAATCTGCCCGCCCACTGGACGCGTAAGTACATCCGCCTGTATCTTCCCCACGTGCGCATCCTCGAAATGGAAACCTTCCGCAAGAACTACCGCCTCTACAATACCCTGAACGAGGCGTCCATCGCCCACCGCCTGGACGGACTCCGGGTGATGAACGAACACGTGCGCACAGTGGTCTATCGCATGGACATGGAAATCGCTTCGTTTTACGATCGGCGTGAAAACCGGGCCGGCTGGCAGACCGACATCTAAGCGGCAAACCGATCTTCGATTTTACGCGTGAATGAAACACGCGCCCATTCCGCGATTTCGAGTGGACAGCTTCCCGGTGGTCGGATGTGATCGTGCGCAGCATTCATCTTGCGGAGGATTCCTTTGAAACGTTTCTGTGTTTTTCTTGTATGTGCAAGCCTGAGTATGTTCGCGGCCTGCGGCGACGGCGGTTCCGGCATCAGCATGTACGTAACGGCGAAGTCCGGCCTGTTGATTCGCGCGGACGCCAACACCAACGCCTCGAAGCTCGGCCTGGCACCCTACGGAGCGCGCGTCGAGGTCCTGGAACAATCGGACCAGACCATGACCATCGGCGGTAAGACCGGTCACTGGACCCGCGTGAACTACGAGGGCACCGAGGGCTGGTCCTTCGGCGGATTTCTATCGGCTACGCCGCCGGAAGAAAACAGCGGGCTCTCCGAAGCCGAGGCGCGGGCGTTCTTGATGAAGCCGGAGTACGGCTGGGTGCAACAGGGTGAGCAATTCTACATCGCGTTCTTTCCCGACGGACGTCTGTCCATCCAGGGCGACGACGGGGAAGCCACGATGTGGGAAGGCACCTGGAAGCTCAACGGCAACAAAGTGACGATGATCTGCCAGGACATCAACATGAACGAAACCCACGAAGTGAAGAAGGACGGCCACACGCTCATCCTCGGTAACAAAAAATACGACATGTCGTCGTAAGTTGAAATTCGCGCGGGGCAGCACGCGGCTCCCGAATCCAGCGCGAATTTTTTCAACCTCTGTGTCGATTTGTGCTCCTGTGGTTTGCCTTCGCCGTAGACCAACCACAGGAGCATTTCATGCGCATCTTACTCAAAAAGCTCGACGACAATCGCACGGAATTCGAATCAAAACGATAGTTTGACTAAACTATATTGTGTAATCAACGGCAAAATGTCATTAGTGGTGCGCCGTTTAAAATAGACCCCAAATAAAAAGTGCTCGACAGCCTCCACTCCCCTCTCCTTGCTCAAACATTGCTAATTATTAGTGATCTACACTTAGTAGTCACAATTAAGGAGAACGCATGAGGCATTTCTTAGTCGCATTCCTCGCGGCGACGCTAACCATAGTGACAACGGCGTGCGCAGACGGTTCCGGCAACGCCGACGACGGCAGCGCCGTGCTGCTCGCTCTGGCGGCGGCGGACCGCACTCCTCCCGTGGACCTGAGTCCGCTGATGGACCCGAACGCTGCGCCGGTAGCCCCGCGCTCGACTCCGCCCGCCGTCTGGATTCACAGCCCGCCGAGCGGTTCGTCGTTTCTGAACCTGAACCCCATCTACATCATTTTCACGGAGAGCATGGACCCGGCAACGCTCTCCCTCGGCGGCACCATGGCGTCCCAGGCTTCGGCTTTGTGGTATCCGTATCAGTTTGCGGATCAGTACCTGATACTCCTGCCCACGAGCGGCTGGCCCGTCGGCCCCGGGCAAACCCTCACGATTGACGCGGACGACCTCAGCGGCGATCCCCTGCCTACCTTCTCGCTGACCTATACCATTACGCAGGATACGACGGCGCCGACGCTATCCTCGGTTACGCCGACCGACGGGGCAAGCATCTGGGACGTTACGGAAATTCGTTTCGTTTTTGATGAAACCCTGAACAGCGCGGTCGCCCCGACCTTCGGCGGCAGCATGGCTTCCCAGGTCAACGGCTATCAGTACAGCTCCACGAACATCGGCGGCGACACGCTGATCGTGCAAACGAAGACCACCGCCGTACCCGGCGGGCGCTGGACCGCCGGTACGGCGCGCACCCTCGACGTAACCGTGGAGGATCCCTCCGGTAACTCCACGACCACCAGCGGCATCGACTTCGATATCTCCGCGATCAGCACCGGCATTGTCTACGTGTCTACCTCCGGCAACGACGCGAACGCCGGAACCGCCGACGCTCCTAAACTTACGGTGGGCGCAGGTTACTCTGCAGTGCAACAGTTAATGGGTACGGGCCGGGTGCACGTCGCGGCGGGCTCGTACACCGAGAATCTCTGGCCGCAAACGGAGGGCATCTCGCTCTACGGCGGCTACTCGGCGGCGAGCTGGGCGATCCGCGATCCGGCTGTGCACGTTACGACTTTGAACGCGGCCACTTCGACGCAACCGGCCATCTGGATGAGCGGCTATTCCACCACCATCACCAATGCCACCGTGATCGACGGTTTCACACTCAGCGGCGACAAAGGTTTGATCGTCCAGTACGCCTCGCCGACGATTTCCAACAACGTCATCAACTCCACTACCTGGCTCGCGCTGTTGGTGGGCAACCACGGTAGCCCCGTCATTACGAACAACGTGATCAACGCCCCGCACCAGACCGGTACGCCGAACGGCAGCCAGGGCGTTGACATTCAACTGCTCGATACGGGCACGGCATCGAATGTAACGTTCACGAACAACACGGTCAACCCGGGCAGTTGCGTTTCGCCGTGCACGGCCACGGCGGTACGCGTGACGATCGCCAACGGTTCAGCCACGATTTCCGGAAACACGATGACGGCCGGCGCCGCGCGGGATACGCGCGGTTTGCTCATTTCGAACAAGGCCGCCTACACCGTGACGAACAACGTCATCAGCGCCGGCGGGGCCACCCGGGATACGAAGGGCCTCTACTACCAGGGCGGCGTCGGCTCGACGATTACGATTCGGGATAACGTCATCGACGGCAGCGACGCACTCTGGGCCATGGGCCTCGACCTGGAACACAACGGCACAGCGATCGTGGAACGCAATACGGTTTACGCGCGCAGCAACGGCAGCAGCGTTAGCGGAAGTATTTCCACGAGCCACGCCTTGCACGGCAGCATTGACGCGATGACGATTCGCAACAACGTGTTCATCGGCGGGATCGGTTTCCACAACACCACGGTATCCTTCGGCGGCACCGGCAGCCGCGATCTATTGAACAATACGATCATCGGCGGTACGGGCTCGCATAACATCAATGTGGCGTTGATCATCGGCGGCGCGGCCGGCCGGATCGAAAACAATATCGTGATCGATACCGGCAACCGCATGAGCGGGGGCGCAACGTGCATTCAGGGCGATATGAACAGCGCGGCCCCGGTGTTTACGCTGAAGAACAACGACATCTTCGGGCCGTGTACCAACCTGGTGTACGACAGCGACGGCGGCTGCGGCGGCGGAAACTACTGCAATCTGACGCAGTTGAATTCCCTCGGAGCGAACTTTGGCGGCAACGTCGAGACGGATCCTCTGTTCACCGACGCCGACGGCGCCGACAACGATGTCTCCACGCCGGCGGACAACGTTTATACGCTGTCGTCTTCCACGCCGGTATCGGTCTACGAGGGCGGTCTTGACCTTTCGCTCGAGTTCACGACGGACCGGCTGAATGTCACGCGGACGAGTGACTGGTCCATGGGCGCCTACGAAAAAGACTGAGGCCCTCACATCAGCCGGCCTTTCCCGGGCCGGCCGATGTTCAGTCGATCGGGCCAATCGTGTGTTTCCTGTCGCCGGCAGCCTGTTTGGCCCGGTCACTCGATGAGACGGGAGCCAGGTCAACGCATGAGAAAGTATGCAGCAACGAGAATCGTGCAGGCCCAGGTCACGCCGGTGAATACGATCTTCAGCGCGTAACGCAGCCGCGCGAACACGATCGCCCGCACGACAATCTTACGATCGAGCGTTTGTGTGGGGAACATGGCCAGGTTCTGCAGGCCGCGCAACCAGCGATGACGGCTGCGGGTCCACACCTGAATGAGCGGTTTCAGAAAGCCCGGATCATCGTAAGCGCCCTTAAAGCGCAGTACGTCGGGATCATGAGGACTGCTGTGATAGATGCGATTGCCGCAATGCGGACAGAGATAACAATCGACGGTGTTGCCGCTTTCGGCGCCGCGTTGAAAGTGTTTCAGCTCGCCGTCGATGCGAACGTCCTCGGCGCGCACGTACGACGTGATGCTGAACGCGCTGCTGCTTAACTTCTGGCAGTCCTTGCAGTGACAGACGGCGGTGAAGTACGGTTCTCGTTCTAAGGTATAACGGACATTGCCGCACTGACAGCTTCCGGTGATCATGGGCATTGCTAGCACCGAATTAGCAGTTTGTCGCTTGTTTTTCGAGGCGCGGCAACGGCCGCAGGCCGCAAGCGCAGCGAGCCGCGCGAAGAGATCGTAGCAGAAACCAGGGGCTGACTAAAAAGGCCGCTCAGGGATGACGGAGCGGCCGCAGACTATCAATTCTTGCGTTAGTGATTGGAAGGGTCGCGCGAAGCGCGAGTCACCGCGAAGCGGGTGCAGCTCTCGGCCCTCCTGGCCTTCGCTGCATAAAGCCCTCCGTGGCTAAAACCGAAGCCGACGGCACGGAATCGGCGTAGCCGATTCCTCACCCGACGACGCGAAGGCGCGTCGCTATCTTCAAGCCCTGGGCCGCTCTCGGACATCCTGTCCTTCGCGGCATAAGACCATCCATGGCCAAAAAAGCGCGACCAATTCCGCCCCGCTTGTCGGGGCGGAATTCCTTCTCTTCCCCACCGAGCGCGAAGCGCGGTGGGGAACGCCCATACAAGAATTACTTTACTGTAAGTTAACGTTGCGATTTTTGGCTTAAAATTACGATGGAATTAAAGCGAGATTTTTTGGGCGCCTCGCCGCTTACGCGGCGACCGGGCTTTCCAGGGCTCCGCGCTACGCGCTTCGGTCCTCCGCTACGCTCCGGACTCGCGGCTGCGCCACGACCCTTCCAATCCCTGGCGCGAAGAGCTGCAAGTTCGACGATGTCACTTTTTGATGGCGACATCGTCGCCCGCGACTTATTGGTCATCCCCGTACGAACACAGGGTCTCAATCGTGCAGTGACGCGGACAGGAAGTCCGCGTCACTGCACACCTATATTAGTTCACAATAAACTCGTTGAAGTAGACTTCGGTGATCTTGCCTTCCGAGAGCACGTGATTCACCGACGCCTTGATCTCTTCGCGCAGCTCCAGGCGATCCTGCACCGAAGACAGGCCGTCTTTCGTTTTGCCCATGAGAATGAGGTTGATGATGTTCCGCAATTGGGGCATACGATCGGCGAGTTCGGCGGACAGGGCCGGGTTGCCTTTGTCGAAGCCGAGGGAGAGTCGCATCTTAATGAAGTGCGGGTCGCCGCGGTCGGCGGTGTTCACGCGAAAGTCCTCGGGAAAGTTGAACGTCTCCGGCGGCGGCGGCGGTTTGACCACGGCGATGGAGGCCACCTCGCGGTATTGTTGCGCCGCGGCCTGCTGGGCCACGAAGTAACTGATGACCGCCATCAGTACGAGTCCCACGGCGCCCAGGGCGACGTAGATTAAGATCTTTACGATTTTGTTTAGTCCGGATGATGCTGAGGGCTCAAAGCCCCCACCCCCGGAGTCGTCGTCTTCTACTAAATCTTCTTCATCTGCCATTGTGTTGCTCCAGGACGCAGCACGCCCTGTTTAGTTTATCGATGGTTTCGGCAAATGGCTGAAGATTTCTTTGGGGCGGAGGAGGATGGTACGGTCACAAGAAATTTTTGGGCGTCTGCCCGGCCGCGCCGCGGTTGCGGCCGGGCACCGCGCTTTCCGGGGCTCCGCCTTGAGGCTTCGGTCCTCCGCTTCGCTCCGGACGCGCGCTAACGCGCGCCCCCTCCAATCGCTGACGCAAGAGACATCAATGCACAACTCTTTCGCGCCAGGGATGCGCAGGGTCGCGGCGTAGCCGCGAGTCCGGAGCGCGAAGCGCGGAGGACCGAAGCGCGAAGCGCGGAGGACCGAAGCGACAGCGGACGCCGGCGCAGCCCCGCTTGTCGGGGCTGCGCCAGTTGGTTCCCCACCGAGCAGCCCGACCGCCGCAACGCGGCGGGGGCGCCCAAAATAAATCTATCGCACTATTATGCGGGGCGGAGCGAGTGTGGATTCGCGCATCACTGCTGATCCGGCACCAGCGATTCGCTGCCCGGCACGCGTGTATCCGGCAGGCGGTTCGAAGGTTCGTCGGCGCCGCGCTTCGCTTCTTTGAGCGGCTGCAGCACGATGTCGATGCGCCGGTTGTGCGCCGCGGCTTCCGGCGTGCCCTCATCTTCCAGCACGGCCAGGGGACGATACTCGCCGAAGCTGACGGCCTGGATGGTATCGGGGGGCACGCCCTGGTTACTCAAGAACGTGGCCGTTTGCACGGCGCGGGCGCCGGCCAGGTCCCAGGAGTTGGCGTAGATGCGTTCGTCGCGCGCCGACGTGGGTGAGCCCTGGAGAACCTGATCTTCGCCGCGGGACGAGTGCCCCTCGACACGGACGAAACGATTGAGATCGCGGGTGAGCGCGGCGACGCGCACGAGAACACGCTCGGCGCTTTCGGTAAGGATGGCGCTGCCTTCTTGAAAATAATCCGCGCTGATGAGGCTGATCACTAAGCCGCGTTCATCTTCAGTTACGCGCACCTGTTTGGCTTTGATCTCCGGCTTGAAGACGCTCTGGGCCTGTTGTTTGGCCCGGCTGAGCGAACGACCGGTGGTCTGAGACGGCAACGACTCGACGTTCATGCCCATCTCTTCGAGGCGACCGCGACTTAAGGTCTGACCGCCGGTGAAGAATCCCAACGAGTTGTTGAAGGCCGAAAGGATGAGCTGGATTTCGACGGGTGTGGCCTTGCCGGTGGTAAAGAGCATGACGAACAGACACAAGAGCAACGTCACCATGTCCCCGTAGGTAACCATCCATTGCGGGGCCCCTTCTTCGCAGGGAGGACACTTCTTATCGTCTGCCATATTAGCCGCCCACGTCTTCGAGAGCCCCGCGTTCCGACGGCGGCAGGAAGGACGACAGTTTGTCTTTCACGATCCGCGGGTTATCGCCGGACTGAATCGAGAGAATGCCCTCGATCATGATGGATTTCACGGTCATCTCTTCGTCGCTGCGCAGTTGTAGTTTGCGGGCAACGGGAATTGCAAACAAGTTCGCGCCCAGCGAGCCGTAGAGCGTGGTAATGAGGGCCGCGGCCATACCGGCACCGATGGCGGCCGGGTCGCCGGAGCCCAGGTTCTTGAGCATTTGGATGAGGCCGATGAGCGTGCCCACCATACCGAAGGCCGGGAAGAAGGTTCCCAGGTCGTTCCAGAACTTGATGCCGTCGGCGTGGCGTTCGCCGATGTTGTTCATGTCCGTCTGCAAAATGTTGCGCACGAGTTCCGGGTCCGTGCCGTCCACCACGAGCTGAATGCCCTTACGCAAGAACGGCTCGTCCAGGTTTACGAGATCGTCCTCGAGGGAGAGCAGACCTTCACGGCGAGCGCGCTCGGAGAAGTTCACGAGAGTGAGGATGAGATTGCCGACGTCCGAAAAGCGCGGGGAGAACGCGAACTTGGTGTAGTTCGGAAAGTTCATGAGCCGCGCCATGGGCGAGGAGATGACCGCCGCCGCCGCGCCGCCCCCGAACGTGATGAACAGCGACGGGACGTTGAAGATGTCGAGGGGCGACAGGCCGGCCGTGATCGTGCCGAACATGACCAGGCCGAAGCCGACGACCAATCCACCTACTGTTGCTAAATCCATACGTGCTTTTCGTATTCCGCGGTCGGCCCGGCGCTACGGGCTTTCTCTGGTTATCGACCCGCTTTGCTGGTTGTATGTCAAAATTTTTTGCTCGTACTCCACGATCCGGTCGATGATCTCGTCGGGGCTTTCCTTCACGGTGTAGCGGCGTTCGTTCGTGAGGACGATCATGGTATCCGGCACGCGTTCTACGGTTTCGATGAGCCGGTGATTTAAGTAGAACTCTTCGCCTTTTAATCTGTGCAGCAGGATCATACGTGTTTACGCGCTTTGCGCGTCGTCCGGCGCGGACTCGCGGTCCTCCGCCACCCCCGGCTGCCCTGCACGGAACCGGCTGCGCCGACGGATCACGGAATCGCAAGACGCCCTGCTATCTTATGGAAGATGATCCAGCGTGTACAGGTTTTTTCGGCCCTGGTACGGTCCGGCTTTGATTTTTTCCACCTGACGTTTCCGGTCTTTCCGGCGACGGCGTCCCGGCGAATTGCTGGACGCGGGATCATCTTATAGAAGATTATCCGACGCGTATCGCTTCCGCGCTGACTCGGGCCCATCTTGATTTTTTCAACTTACACGTTCCTGGTCTTTTTCGCCTGCGTCTTCGTCGCGCAGTGGATTCTGCTGCCGACCCTGGTGCCGGAGCGGTTCCGGCTGCGGGCGCTGCACGTCCTGCTGCTCGTCGCATCGTACATCTTTTACATGTTCAGCGTGTGGGAGTACGGGTTGCTGATCGCCGTCTCCACCCTCGTCGACTACGTCGCCGGTCTCATCCTCGCGCATTATGATCGCGCGTTGCCGGAGGCCCCGCCGCTCCCGCCGCGGGTGGCGACGAACTTCGGCGTCGACGGCGTGGAACCCGCGGCCCGGGAAGCCGACACCCCCAACGATGCCGAAGTCGAAGCCCACGTCGCCCGGCACGGCGCGGCGCGGGAGGCCGCCGGCGAGATGGAGCTCAAAAACACGGCGTTGATCCGGCGCACGGCACTGCTGCTGAGCCTCGCGATGAACCTGGGGATTCTCGCGTACTTTAAGTACTCGGACTTCTTCATCGTCTCCGTGATCCAGTCCATCAACGCGATTGCGCCGGGCACGGTGGGCCCGGAGGATACGGACGCGCTGTTGTTTCGGTTCATTCTACCGGTGGGCATTTCGTTTTTTACGTTTCAGTCCATGAGCTACACCATCGACGTGTACCGCGGCGTAATGTTCGTCGAACGCAACTTTGTGCGCTTCGCGCTCTTCGTTTCGTTTTTTCCGCAGTTAGTGGCCGGGCCCATCGTCACGGCCAAAGAGTTTATTCCGCAATTGTACCGGCTGCCGCGCTTCGACTTCGAGCGCATGCGCACCGCGGGGCGCTGGTTCGCCCTGGGGTATTTTAAGAAGGTGGTGCTCGCCGACAACATGGCGCCGATAGTGGATCAGATCTATGCGCGGCCGGAGTTGTATGACGCCGCCGGTCACTGGCTCGGCGCCTGGGCGTTCTGGGTGCAGGTCTACTGTGATTTTTCCGGTTATTCGGACATGGCCTGGGGCACGGCCATCTTTTTGGGGTACGCGCTGCCGGAGAACTTTCGTTTGCCGTACTTGAGCAAGTCCGTCACCGAACACTGGCAGCGCTGGCACATTTCGCTGATTCGCTGGAACCGCGATTATCTGTATTTTCCGCTCGGCGGCAACCGCGCGGGGTTCTGGCGGCACAAGTTCAACGTCTGGTTTACGATGTTCGCCGCCGGCGTGTGGCACGGCGCCAACTGGACGTTCGCGCTCTGGGGCGCGATCCACGGATTGATATTAGCGGTAGAGTCTGCTGTGCGTGAGTTAAGGAAGAAGTCGAAGGATGCCTCGGAAGCGGCGATGCGGGCGGCTCAGCAGGCGCGAGCGGGAGCTGTACAGGGCGCGGGCGGCGAACGGGGCGCGCGCGAAAAATTGAGTGCGAGTTCTGCATCCACGAGTGCCCAGGGTGCGGGTGAAAACGGACGGGGCGCGGGCAAAAAATTGTTGACATCTGAGAAAAAACGTGCTCGCCCCCTGCCGCGGTGGCGCTCGGAGCGCTGGTATCTGGACGTGCTGAAGTTCACTGCGACTTCTTTCGTTACGGTGTTCTTCGGCACTATGTTTCGCTCGGCAAATATTAACGATGCGTTCTTGATTATGGAACGCATGTTGTTTCTGAACGTTCCGGTGCAGGCATTGTCGGTGGCGGCTCTGGAAGACAGCGTGATGTGGGGCGTGTTGTTCGTCTATGCCGGGCATGTGTTGGGCTGGTATGTGTTCGAGCGCAAATGGTTGCGGGACTTCCGGTTGCACGCCTGGGTGGAGTGCGTGTTGTGGGTCGTGTTCGTGTTTGTGTGCTGGCAGTTCGGCTACTCGGGCGTGGCCCCGTTTATCTACTTTGTGTTCTAGATCTCCGGTCTACAATCCACACAGGCCCGCGAGCGCGCGCGCCGAGGTTCGGTAGCCTCGGCGCGCGCGTTCGCGGGGCGGACCGTGTCAGACTCGCAGCGGGGCGGCGAAATCGCGCGCGTTCTCGGGAGCCCCGCCCGTGAGACTCACAGCCGCGGCCCTCTTTCGCCCCCCTGCCGGACGCCCGCTGCGAAAACAAGATTCAATCGGCGATTTCCTCAGCTGAATCTGCTCTATTATACTGCGCTAGCGCAGGATGTTCTGGGCCGGGCGTATCCGAAGTTCTGTCCGCATTGTGATGTTGAAATGCACACGCCTGTGGCCGGGCGCGAGACCGCGGTGCGTTGCGAAACCTGTCACTACATGGGCTCGCGCACGGCGGGCACCCCGCTGGATCACTTAAAGTTACCTCTCTGGACGTTTAGCTATGTGCTTGGCGAGGCCGTGCAGACGTTCCCGCAGATGATCTCCGCGGCGCAGATTCAACGGCGGCTCGGATGTTCGAAACAGGCTTCGCTGAATCTCAAGCGGCGCCTGCAATTGTTCCTCACGGACCTCGTGCCGGCCGTCCGCGAACTGGTGAAGCGCGATCTTGAAGAGGCGTTTTCTGACCTGAAATTGCCGGAAAATCAAGACGTTTCGAAGTTTGTCGCGAATAAGCCCGTGGTGCACAGCGACACCCTCGCCTTGTTCTCGGCAACGCAGCGCAGTAACGGCGGTCGCGCAAGATGGAAACATACCGGACAGACCGCAAGCATCTATCTTTCGGACAAAGTCGCGGAGCAACGTGGCAAAGTCCAGATCGGAACGCTCGCGCATACCGTTGCGATTATGAACGGGCCGGTGCTACTTACGTCCGTTCGCGATCAAACACAGAAGAGTCTTGAACCTTCTTTCAACTTCTTGCCGCGCCTGACGCCGATCATGACGGACGAAGGCACGCCGTGGCTGTCGCGTTACTTTCCGAATCATCGCGCCGTAAATCACAGCGCCCGCGCGAAGGACAAACAGCGCAGCAAGTGGGCGCGGGATCGCTGGAGCCGCAACGGCGTCCACAATCAGGTCGCCGAAGGCAACCAGCGAATCGTTAAGATGAGTTTCCTCGCAGCTTACGGATACTTCGATCCGAAGTACTCGCAGTTGTATCTCAATGAATACTCCGCGCTCAAGGCCCTGAAGCTCCACGGCCTCGATAGTCTGCTTTCTCTATCAAATCCGACCGGTGTGGGGAATGTAGACCACAGATATAGCGCCCTGCCCTCCGGGCTTCCCGTCGGCACGGGCCTCAGCATATTTCATCGCAAAGTGCAGGAGAATCTGTATATCCCACCGCAATTGCACGATCGCAAGGGCCTCGACTATAGCGACTCGCGGCGGCAGATTCGCGGAAATCTCAAGCTGATGTTGGACGAACCGGACCTGTTTGCCGCCAAACAGGCCCATGTAGATTACCTGAATTCGTTTCAAGGCCTGCCGCCGTTTCGAAAGCAGAACGAAAAGAAATACGCCGCGCAAGCGTCGGCGCTCTGGAACGCGCTATCGCGACACGACGCGAAGCTATCCGCCGACGTCGCGCGCTCCGTGCGCGTCAATCATCGCATGGTATTAAGGATGATTCGACTGTGGACGAAGCTCGGCCTCGTCGAGGCGCGTGAGATTCGCGGCGAGAAGGATCGCCGTAAACAGTTCTGGGTGTCGCGGCGCGTGTCGCTTCTGCCAGCGCTGCTGTATACCTGGGATCTCGACGGATTCCGCAATCAAACCGAGGCAGGCGTGCCCGTGGACCGCACGAAGAAAACCCGGCGCGGTAAGCACGGGATAACCGGCAAAGAACGTTCTAAATTTATTCAGGAGATGTATGATGGGTAAAGTATCGAAGAAGAAAGCCAGTAAAAAAGCGAAGGAGGAACCGCTGAAGTTCTTCGCATCGCACTTTTGGGACCTCATGAAGTCTCAGGACTACAAGTGCGCACTCACCGGGCGTGAGTTGACACCGGACAACACCGAAGTCGAGCTGCGCGTGCCGTTCAAGAGCGTGGGCCGGACGGAGTTCTCGAATCACTACATCGTCGTGCGACAGTTGGCATACACGGCACGGCATGTGAGCGAAGACGAGATCGTCGAGCTGGCGGCCGACATCATCCGGCATCGCGGCAAGGAGTTCGGCTATGCGCTCCGCAAAGCGTGAAGACCTGTTCCCGGCGTGGGGCGTCGAGGCGGCGCTCTCGCGCTTAAGAGGCCGGCAGAAGAAGTTTGCTGCGTCGCCGATGGAACGCAAGCACGTCGCGCGTGACAAACGCTCGTGGAGCTATGCCTGCGTCTCGGCCGTGAACAAGATGCGCTATCGGCACCGCGCCGTCTTTCAGGAATCGCGCGAGCCGGATGCGTGGTCGTGGGTGATTGCCGTGCAGAAAAAGAAGCTCGTGCGGAAGGTTGACCCGGTCGCGGCGTGGCGGGATGCAGAGTATCGGATTCTGGAACGATACTACGGCCGGCTGCGCGAACCTCAATCCAAGCAGGATCGCGATCGCTGGCGGTATGTGATTATTCGGCAGCGGTCGTACTTGCGGCGACTACAGGGGCGAGCAAAATCCGGTCCGCCTTCAAACGACTGGGCCAGAGTTCTTAAAAAAATGGCCCGGATCTCTGCGACACCATCGGAACATAGCAGTGGCCGTGGTTCCTGGAACTGGCGAACGACTGTGGCAGCCCAACGAGAGAAGCTACGGAACGCCCGCAGGCAGACGGGATGGATGAAGCTTGAAAGCCGACTCCAGTTCAATCCCGCAGCTCGACCATATCATATTTCTGAACCTGTCCACTAAGGATTTGAGCCTTTGCGTAGTGTTCATCGATCACGGACGTGATGCGAATACTGCCAACCTCTTCGCGCTGATAGTAAACATCATCAGTTCCCGTATCTATAGCTTTTGTCCGAAAGACTTCAAGCTTCTGCCCGGGCTCCGCACCGTCTCGATCACCGATACAAATCACGACTACTTCTTCTTTCACATCGACAACGTTGCCTCGCATGCCGTACTTGTGATAGAACTTCGAAAAGCTTGCACACGCGAGCGCACTCGAAATCAAAAACAGACATGTCATCAATCGAATCGTTAATTTTATATGTTTCATAGAGGATAGATTCAACGTAGAATCGGATTAAGTCCATCAAATTCGCGACGGCACTCCAAAAAATTCATAGCCTTCGGAGAACCGCACCTCGCGACAATGATCGTTTCATAATGCACGAGAAAGACTACGAGTGCCTGTCGATACACTTCACGAACCATGAATGATACAGTGAGCCGTGACCTGACCAAAACTACTTCAATCGTCAGTTTTCTTAATCATCGGTCTCGTCGCGCGAAAGATCCACGCTGCGCTTAAGCAACTGCGCGTTCACCGCGACGATCACGGTGCTGAGACTCATAAACACCGCGCCCACCGCCGGACTCAGCATGATCCCCAGCGGCGCGAGCACACCTGCCGCGAGGGGAATGGCAACGACGTTGTAGGCCGTCGCCCAGATTAGATTCTGAATCATCTTGCGATGCGTCGCACGACCGAAGAGCACCAGGTTGCTGATGTCTTTGGGATTGCTGTGCACGAGCACGATGTCCGCCGTCTCCGCGGCGACGTCGGTGCCGGAGCCGACGGCAATGCCCACGTCCGCCTGGGCCAGGGCCGGCGCGTCGTTGACGCCGTCACCGGTCATGGCGACGAACTCGCCGTCGCCTTGCAGTTCTTTAACGATGTCCTGTTTCTCGTGAGGCAGCACGCCCGCATAAAACCCGTTCAGGCCCAGCTCGTCGTGGACGCTCTTCGCGACGGTCTCATTGTCGCCGGTGGCCATCATCGTTTTGATGCCGGTGTCGTGCAAAATGCGAATCGCCTCGGGAGACTCGGGGCGTATGGAGTCCGCCAGGCCGACAAAACCCTTGAGTTCTCCGTCCACGACCAGAAAGACCACCGTCTCCGCGCCGGACGCGGCGGCCGAATCGGGAATCGTTATGCCGTTTTCCTTTAAGAAGCCCGGGCTGACCACCTTCACCTCGCGGGAATCCACGGACGCCTGCACACCCTTGCCGGTGATCGATTGAAAGCCTGACGCCTCCGGGACCGACAGCTCGCGCTTTTCACAGGCTTGAACGATGGCCTGCGCAATAGGATGCTCCGAATTTTTTTCGAGGGCCCCCGCAAAGCGCAGCACGTCATCCTCCGAAAACGAGTCCGACACGCTCACGACCCGCTGCACGCCGAATTCGCCGGTGGTCAGGGTGCCGGTCTTGTCGAAGACGATCGTAGAAATTTTGCGCGCGCTTTCGAAGGCGGTCCGATTGCGAATCAGCAGGCCGTTTTGTGCGGAGATGGCCGTCGAAATCGCGGCCACCAGGGGAATCGCCAGACCGAGGGCGTGCGGACAGGAAATCACCATCACGGTCACCATGCGTTCCAGAGCGAAGACGAACTCGTAGCCGAGATAGAGCCAGACCGCTAAGGTCAGCGCGCCGGCGGTTAAGGCGACGAAGGTCAGCCAGCGCGCGGCCCGGTCGGCCAGGCGCTGGGTGCGGGACTTCGTTTGCTGGGCCTCTTCGACCAGGCGAATCACTTTAGAAAGATACGAGTCCTCGCCGGTCTTGTTGACGCGAATGCGCAGCGAGCCCTCACCGTTGACGGAGCCGCCGATCACTTCGTCGCCCGCGGACTTGCGCACCGGCTCCGACTCGCCGGTGAGCATGGATTCATTGAGATAGCTGTTACCGTCTTCGATGGTGCCGTCGGTGGGAACCTTTTCCCCGGGCTTGATCAGCAACAGATCGCCGGACTGTACGTCCTCCAGCGCCACGTCGTTCACGTCGCCGTCCTCGTCGATGCGATGCGCTTCGTTGGGCATCATCTCCACGAGCAGTTCCAGGGCGCGGGACGCACCGAGCACCGAGCGCATCTCGATCCAGTGGCCGAGCAGCATGATGTCGATCAGCGTCGCCAGCTCCCAGAAGAACATCTTGCCGGACAGGCCGAAGACCACCGCCGAACTGTAAGCGTAGGCCACGAAGATGGCCAGGCCGATTAGAGTCATCATGCCCGGGTTGGCCCGGCGCACCTCATCGAACGTGCCGCGCAGAAACGGCCAACCGCCGTAGAAAAAGATCATCGACGACAGCCCGAACAGAACGTAGCGGCTCCCTGGAAACTCCAGGGAGAAACCGAGAAACGACTGGATCATCGGCGAAAGAACGAGGACCGGCACGGTCAGGACGGCCGATACCGCCAGGCGCTTCTTGAAGTCCCGGATCATTTGCCGGTGATGATCGCCGTGATTGTGACCGCCGTGGCCGTCGTGATTACCGTGGTCGTGATTGTGTTCGGCGTGTTTTTCGTGGTCTTCGTGATGTTTCATAGATTCCTCCGATGTACCCGGGTGCCTTATTCAGGGACGCCGGGCCGTCGCCTCGCGCAGCGAAAAGTTGTAAATCCCGGCGATGCACGCACCACAGAGATACGCCAGCACGAAGCTCTGGAAAAAACCCAGGCCGGCCTCCCACCAGGGCACGTCCATGCGAATCACGCCGCTGACGTCCAGGCCGTGCAACAGGCTGTTGAAAAAGAGAATCGTCCCTTCGCGTCCCACGCTCATCATCAGAATGATGCAGCCGGCGTACAGCAGCGCCGCCGTGACGCCCCAGGCGATACCGAACTTAAGTACGTTTATGCGAATCATGCGAACCTCCCCGGTGAGAATGACCTTCGTGGCCGTCTCCGCCGTGCATGCCGCTCATAAGAAAAAAATGCGCGGCGAAACAAATCATCAAAAAGAAGAACAGTGACCACGAGTCGCCGGGCAAAAAGGCCGGTGCGAAAAATATCAACAGCAGCGGCAGCACGCAGATCAAAAGCATCCATATCATGTGAAATCTCATCATCAAACCTCCGAAACCAGAACAGCTCCCCGCCGCTTTTTCCGGGACGGGGAGCTTCGTTTTACATTTGAAACTCGGCTTCGTGAACGTGCTTCTTTCCACCGTAGGTGAACTCGGCCTTCACTTTGTAAGTTCCGGAACCCTGCATGGAAAAACCGATGCCGTGGTGGTGCATGCCGCCGCCGGCCATCACGTGGCCCTCACCGTCGGCCAGGACCTTGCCGTCCGGCCCGGTGACCGTGATCTTGAGGCCCTTGGCGTCCTTGATGACCTTCTTCGTATCGAGTTTCATCAGCGTCAGGCTGAGGTGATGCTGACCGGTGTCGTGCATACCGTGCATGTCCACGTTCATCATCTTCGCCATATCCGCGTGGCCTTCGGCGGTCATGAGGTCGAAGGCGACCTGAACGCCGTCGTGTTTGACGACCTTCGTCATGTTTTTTCCCGAGTGCATGCCGGGATTATGGCCGTCCATCATATCGCCGGAGTGATGGTCACTCATCGCACCGCCGTCATGGTGATCCCCCGGCTCGCCGCCGCAGGCAACGCCCAATAAGGCGCCCAAGACGAGGACCGGAATCAATTTCAATAAACTCATAAACATCTCCTTATATTAAGTTAAATAAAGACTGGCGCCCTTCAATGGTCTCCGGTTTCCAGAAATTCTCCCCGCGGGCCGACGCCGTGCAGGTGCGTGAGTTCGGCCCCGAAGTGCCCCGCCGCGGAGACCAGGACCGCGGCAGCCAGCATCGTAGCGGCGGCCACGAATTCCAGCCAGCGGCGACGCAGCCCAAGGCCGGCGAGTTGCAAAGCAAGCGCCGCGGCGGCCGTGTAGATCGTGGCGTAGGCGAAAAAATCGTGGTTGGCGAGGACCGCCCGGGCTTCCGGAGTAAGACCGGTCGTGTGCGGGTGCACGAAGTAGGCCGCAACCACGCCGCCGATCAGTCCGACGGCGCCCACGGCGATACCCGTCCGGATCAGCGTGTCGTTTCGGAAGATTAAACCGACCGGATACAGAATCGCCGCGAGCAACAACAGGACGATCGGGAAGTGAACGACCAAAGGATGCAGCGTCGGAAAGGCCGCGAGAGGCGGCGCGACCGCTTCCAGAAGTCCGGCCTCGGGAGTGGATTCCGCGGCACTCTCCCCGGATGCGTGGTCCCCGGGCCCGTGGGCATGCAATGGCAGCGCCGCCAGATAGATGGCCAACCCCAGGGCTAATATTTTCTGAATGATATTTAAGACCCTTGCTTTCATTAGGAGCTCCCCCGGACGACCGCGGCCAGAAGCAACCCCGCGGCGAGCCAGGCCGCGCAGAGATAAACCACGATTCGTTTCAAGCTTACGCCCGCGTCGCCGCCGTGGTCGTGATCATGACCGCCCGCGCTCTGCTCCCGGCGCGCCCGACGATAACGATACGCGAGCCAGGCCATTCCGAGGCTTACCAGAACGAAGCCGAGGTTTAGATAGAACGTGTAGTCGATCTTAATGCGCGTCACTTCCTCGACGACCCGGCGGCTCTCCGGCGTGATCCCGAACCAGGCGAAAGCGCCGTTGAGAATCAGGGCGGTGGATACCATGCTGATATACATAATCAGCGCAATATAGAGCGCGATCCTGGTGCCGTAGTACTTGCGATTGACCATGACCAGAGGCGGCACGATCAAATCCGAATAGATGAACGCCATAATGCCCGCGAAAAGCACGCCGTTGGCGTTCAGAACCGTGGCGAGGGGAATATTACCCATAGAACCGATGAATGTGGCCGCGGCGACAAAGGGACCGACGAGGGCGTTCTCGACGGCGATCAACCACGCCGGTAACGTCTCCGTGTACCCGGTTAAGAAGATCGCCTCCCAGAACGACTGCGGGACCAGCGTCGCGATGATGCCGGCGATGGTGAAGCCGATGAGGATCTCTTCCCAGACCATGCCCCACTCCGCGAAAAAATTCCGCCCGACGCGATTCCAGCCGTCGGCGCTACGAATGCGTTCGCGCCACGAAAAATCTTCGGTGGCTTCGGTGGCGTGCTTCTCGACGCGACGCCGGGCCGCCTCGGCCCATTCGCGGGGCAACGTCCCACGCATGAGCACGCTGCTGATCGCAATCAGGACTATGCCGCCGACGAGTTCAGCCATGAGGAACTCAAAGCCGAGAAAGATATAAATCAAAATGCCCAGCTCGATGACGAGGTTCGTCGAGGCGAACATAAAGGCGACCGTCGCAATAAAATGCGCCCCCTTGGCGACCAGGGTCCGGGCCGCCGCCAGGGCCGCGAAAGAACACGACGACGACAGCGCTCCGAAGGCCGTGGCGATGCCGATGCTGCGCGGCCCGGCCTCGCCCAGATTCTCCGCCAGGCGCCGACGCGGTACGAAGGCCTGGATCATCGCGCTGATCGTGTAGCCGAGGACGAAGGCCCAGCCGGCCTTCCAGAAAAACCCCAGCGACGCGTACGCGGAATCGCTGATAGCCGGAATCATCGATACGATAGTTTCCATAAAATTATCTCCACTGAACAAGAATCATAGATTGCGCCCGGGCTTCGGGACGGTCGCCGCAACTTCCGGCGTGAGCACTTCATCCGCCTCGACTTCGTGAAACGGACTCGCCGCTCCGTCCCTGCGCAGGCGCCGCAACTGCAACCATTCGTAGATGGTCGGAATCAACACGAGCGTCACCAGGGTGTCGGTGACCAGGCCGCCGATCATCGGCGCGGCCAGGCGTTTCATTACGGAAGAGCCGGAGTCCGTGGCCCACATGATTGGAATCAAACCCAGCAAGGTCGTCGCCACAGTCATGATCTTCGGCCGCACGCGGCCCACGACGCCTTCAAGCATCGCGGCGCGCAGTTTCTCCGGTGTATCCAGGCCGTGTTCGCGTTTGTGTTTCGCGAGCACCGTGTCGAGGTACACAAGCAGCACGATGCCCGTCTCCACGGACAAACCCGCCAGAGCAATGAAGCCAACGTCCGTGGCCACGCTTCGATTGTAGCCGAGCAGGAACATCAACCATACGCCGCCGGTTACCGCGAAGCCCAGGCAGCCCAGGATGATCGTCGTCTCGGTAAAGTTCTTAAAGTGCAGGTAGAGGAGCACGATGATGGCGATAAGCGTCAGTGCGCCGGCGATGCGCAGCCGTTCGGCGGCGCGCTCCAGATACTCGTATTGGCCGCTCCACACCAGGGTTACGCCCGGGGGCTGCTGCAACTCGCCGGCCTTCAGCTTGTTGCGAATCAGCGCCTTCGCGTTCTCAACGTAGCCGGCCACGTCCTGGGAACTCTTCAAATCCACGAAGATCCACGCGGTCTTGCGGGCGTTTTCGGTTTTGATGCCCGGCGGCCCGGTGCGCAGGCGCAGCTCCGCCACGTGGGAAATCGGAATGTTCGCCCCCGACGGCGTGCGCACCCAGACGTCTTTTAACTTCTCCAGATCATCTCTTAGCTCGCGAGGATAACGCACGTTCACGGGATAGCGCGCCAGGCCCTCGACCGTTTCGGTGACGTTCATCCCGCCCACGGCCGTCATGATCGTATCCTGCACGTCGCCGACGGTCAGCCCGTACCGCGCCGCCGCCTCGCGATTGATGACGTAGTCGATGTAGCGGCCGCCCGTAACGCGCTCCGAAACCACCGAGGCCGTGCCGGGCACGGTCTTGAGCACGGCTTCGAGTTCGCTGCCGTAGCGCGCCAGTTCGCTTAAGTCGTCCCCGAGCAACTTTACGCCCACCGGCGTCTTGATGCCCGTCGCCAGCATATCGATGCGCGTGCGAATGGGATACGTCCAGGCGTTGGTCAGCCCCGGGAACTGAATTTTGTCGTCCAGCTCTCGCATGATTTTTTCGACCGTCATGCCCGACCGCCACTCCGAGCGGTCTTTCAGGATGATCGTAGTCTCGATCATGGTGAGCGGGGCCGGGTCCGTGGCCGTCTCCGCGCGGCCGATCTTACCGAAGACGTGCTTTACCTCGGGCTGCTCCATGATGATGGCGTCCGTGCGCTGCAGAATTTCCCGGGCCTTGGTAATCGAAATGCCGGGCAGCGTGGTGGGCATGTACAGGATGTCGCCCTCGTTCAGCGGAGGCATGAATTCACCGCCGATGCCTTTCACCAGCTTCTTGCCGTTCGAAAAAGGAACGGGAATGCCGTAGATTGGGATCAGGGTCAGTAACATAAAACCACCGAAAGCTAAGAGAAACGTCGCCTTGCGGTCCAGAGCGGCGTCGATCAGCGGGCGGTACGTGCGCACGAAAAAGCGCGCGATGGGGTTGTCCTCTTCCGCCCGGGTGTCGCCGCGCACAAAAAGCGAAATCAGCACCGGGATGATCGTAATTGCGATGACGGCGGCGAAGGCCATGGCGAAGGTCTTGGTCAACGCCAGGGGGCGAAAGAGCCGGCCGGACTGCTCTTCCAGCACCAGGATCGGCAGAAACGAAACGGTAATGATCAACAGCGAAAAGAAGAGCGCCGGCCCGACTTCGAGAGACGCCCGCCGGACGACGACGTCGTGGGCGGCGTCGGGATCGTGCTCCCGGTGCTTGTGCACGTTTTCGACGAGCACGATCGAGGCGTCCACCATCACCCCGATGGCGATGGCGATGCCGCCGAGGGACATGATATTGGCGTTGATGCCGAGAAAGTCCATCAGCGCCAGGGACGCGAGAATCCCGATGGGCAGCGTCACCACGGCCACTAAGGCCGAGCGAGCGTGCATTAAGAAAACGGCGATAACGATCGCCACGACGAGCATCTCCTCGACCAGCTTCCAGGAAACGTTTTTGACGGCGCGATAGATCAAATTCGAACGATCATAGGCCGTGCGAATTTCGACCCCCTCCGGCAGCGACGGTCGAATCTCTTCGATGCGCTGCTTCACGCGTTCAATGATTTCGAGCGCGTTTTCGCCGAAGCGCATCACGACGATGCCGGCCACCACCTCCCCCTCGCCGTTCCACTCGGCGATGCCCCGGCGAATCTCCGGGCCGATCTGCACGTGGGCGACGTCGTCGATGGTGATGGGATTGCCCTGATCGTCCACGCGCAACACCACACTGCGAATATCGTCGACGGACTGGATGTAACCCAGGCCCCGCACCATGTACTCGGTCTCGCCCATCTCGATCAGTCGCCCGCCGGTGTCGCGGTTCGAACGCGCCAGACGCGAGCGCACGGTTTCGAGGGAAATGTCGTGCAGCAGCAAGCGCGTGGGATCCACCTCGACCTGGTACTGCTTCACGAAGCCGCCGATGCTCGCGACCTCGGCCACGCCTTTGAGGCTGGCGAGTTCGTAGCGAATGCTCCAGTCCTGGAGCGAACGCAGCTCCTGGTTGTTTAACTTTCCGCTGGTGTCGGTTACTATGTACTGATAGACCCAGCCCACGCCGGTGGCGTCGGGACCGAGCTGCGGCTTCACGCCCGGCGGCAGGCGCGACGACGAGTTGATGTACTCCAGCACCCGCGAGCGCGCCCAGTAGATGTCCGTGCCGTCCTCGAAGATCACGTAGACCATCGAGAAACCGAAGAACGAATAGCCCCGCACCACCTTGGCGTGGGGCACGGCCAGCATGGCCGACGTCAGCGGGTAGGTAACCTGGTCTTCGACGACCTGGGGGGCCTGGCCGGTGTACTCGGTGTAGATGATCACCTGCACGTCGGAGAGATCCGGAATGGCGTCGATAGGAATGGTCTGGATCGCCCGCAGTCCGGCGAAGACCACGGCCCCGGCGGCGATCAAGACGAGCGCCTTGTTCTTGAGCGAAAATTCGATAATGCGTGCAATCAATGGTTGTGCCCTCCCATCGGATCGGGTGCTTCATCCATAGAATCGCCGTCGCCCGCTCCCGCGGAGCCGCTCCCGCCCCGCATTTTACGCACGGCCTCCTGGATGCGCGACTCGGAGTCTAACAAAAACTGACCGGAAGTTACCACGGCCTCGTGTTCGGAGAGGCCGTCGAGGATTTGCAGGCGGTCGTTTTCGTCGGTGACGCCCACGCTTACGATCCGCGGCTCGAAGGCGCCGTTGCCGCGGTAGACGAAGGCGAGCGTGCGTTCCCCGGTGCGGATGACCGCCGAAGACGGCACCGTCAGAAACTCCCCGTCCAGCGTGCGGCGCAGCTTGAGCGTAGCGTACATGCCGGGCTTCAACGTGCGCCCCGGATTCGCGAAGGATACACGGACGCGCAGGTCCCGGGTCTCCGCCCGCATAAACGGAAACACGAAGCTGACCCGTCCCTCGAAGGTCTTCCCCGGTACCTGGGGGACGATCATCTCCACCGGCAGCCCGGTCTCCACGAAGGGAATATCTTTTTCGGGAATGTGAATGTAGGCCCACACGGTCGAAAGATCGACGATGCGAAACAGATCCGTGCCCTCGGCGATCTTCGCGCCCTGGACGACGTTTTTTTCGACGACGACGCCGGAAATGGGCGCGTGGATCGTGAGCAGCCGCGACGGCGTGCCGCGCTTCTCCAGCGCCGCGATCTGCGCCGCGCTGATGTTCCAGTACTGTAATCTACGGCGAGCGGCGCTTAAGAGGCGCTCCACCTCCGGCGAAGGCCCCAGACTCTGCTTGCTTTTATAGAGCTGAAGATACTCCTCCTGAGTCGCCACCAGCTCCGGGCTGTAGACGCCGGCCAGGGCCTGGCCCCGGCGCACGCTGGCGCCGGTAATGTTCACGTAGAGTTTTTCGACCCAGCCGCCGAAGCGGGCGTTCACCACGGCTTCGGCGTTTTCGGCAAAGTCGATGTGCGCCACGGCGCGAATCTCTTTCGTAATCTCCCGGCGCGTAACGATCTCGGTGTTCACACCCATTTTTTGAATGACCGCCGGGTCCACCCGCACGATGGGCGGGGCCGGCGCACTGCTCGCATCATCGGCAGCTCCGTCGCCGTCGGCCGCGCTCATGTTGGCGCCGTCAGCCTCCGCCCCGGAGCCGCCGTCGTCGCCGCCGTGCACCGTGCCGTCGTCGTGCAGGTGCGGCTTCATCGGAACCAGGTCCATACCGCAAATCGGGCACGAGCCCGGGCCGTCCTGAATGACCTGGGGATGCATGGGGCACGTGTACAGACTCGACGCCTCCGGCGCCGACGCACCGCCCCCGCGCAGAGCCGGGACGGCGAAGTAGATACCGGCGCCGAGTCCGCCCAGAGCCAGGACAATGATTAACATGGTAATATACTTTTTCCGATTCATGGTGTTTCCTCCGCATCCGCGGTGTACGCGGGGATGATGACGTTCAGCAGGCGGGCCTCTTCGAAGACGAGTCGCTCACGTTCGCCGCGCAGGCGGATCACCTCGGCCTCCTGCATAAAGAGGGTATTCCAGCTTTCCAGCAGCGCGAAGAAGTCGATGCGACCGGTCTCGTAAGCGAGGCGCGCCGAGTCCCGGGCCCGGGCGGCCTGGGGAATCAGGCTGTCCTGGAACAGACGGATGCGCTCCGTAAGCGAACGGCGGTCCGCCGCGAGGGAACGCAGGCGATACTGGATGCGCTGGATCACCTCGACCCGCGAGATCCGCGTGGCCCGGTCGCGTTTCTCCTGAGCGTCCACGGCGGAGCCCGCGGAGAGCGCCGACCAGAGCGGCACCGTCATGGTAAAGCCGAAGCTGTAAAAGTCCTCGCCGAAGGCGGGATCGCCGCTGATTTTCTCTCGTTCGCGATACGAGGCGAAGACCTCGAAGTCCGGCAGGTACTCCATCCGGGCGAGGCGGCGCCGCTCGCGCACGGCCTGTAGTTCCAGGTCCATCAT
Source organism: Leptonemataceae bacterium (assembly GCA_965227295.1). Lineage (GTDB taxonomy): Bacteria > Spirochaetota > Leptospiria > Leptospirales > Leptonemataceae > JANSYA01. Next base: position 5,910,090 of record OZ245742.1, read on the forward strand.
CGCGACGTCGAGGGAAGCGGCGGCCACTGCCTCTTCCTCGACGCCGATGCGCCGGACCTGCTCCGACAGCGTCGCTCGATACTCATCAAGGACGCCGTCGGCGCTCAGCGCGCGCAGCAGTTGTTGCGCCCCGGCGTCGTCGGCCCGCTCCGCGTCAGATTTCGCCGGGTCCGGGATAAGATAGTAGGCGAGCATGGCCAGCTTCGCCTGGCGCCGGCCCTCAAATTCCGTGTTCCGCTGTTCGAACGTGGAAAAATTGAGCTCGGCCCGGGAGACGTCGGCCAGCGATCCGCGGCCGACGGAGTATCGCGTGCGCGCCACGTTGCTGACCAGTTGAAACCGGCGCGCGTAGTCCTGATTGAGTCGCAGGAGCCGGTCCAGGACCACGGCCTCGGAAGCGTCTTTCAAAAATTCATAGGCGAGATTATTTTTATCGACCGCCAGCCGGAGCAGGGCCTGCCGGGCCTCAAGGTCGGAGACGTTGGCCTGAGTCGTCAGGCGTCCGGGAAACGGGATCGGCTGGCGCACCGAAAACTCAATGCCCGTCATGGGCGTTTGATCTCGAATGATGCGCAGATTTTTCTTGTACGGCAGATTCGACCAGGCGACCCCGACCCTCGGGTCCGGGTACTTCCAGGCGGCGTACTCCGCCAGATCCTTGCGCGCGGCGGCCTCAAGAGCCTGCAAGCGAATCCGCGGGTGGTGCGTGCTGATCTCGACCACAATGCGATCCACGCCCGGGGATTCCCGGTCCGGCGCTTCGGCTTCGACAGCCGAACGTTCTTCCGCCGGGAGCACGCGGCCCGTGATCAGTACGAGCAGGCAGAGCACTCCCCAACGGGCAATTCTGTGGTGGTGCATAGGACCTCCATTCCTTCGATACAATCCGGGGCGAACCCGGCGGTACGCGGGCAGACCGCGCCGATGCAGTCGTAACTACGAAGAAATGGAGGTTTAGATCAGCAGGATTTGCAGTCGCATGTGCAGCGCGACATTCGACGGCGGAGGGGCGTGCGGAATCAATCGATCGGCAGAAACACGGCGGGTGGGCGCGGAGACCGGAAGGTCACGCCGGGATTCCAACAGCGGGACAAAGGCCAACTCGGGCGCCGGAAAGAACACGCTGTCCACCGGAGCAAGGACGGCGGCGTGAGCCCGAACGCAACAGTCCGTCTCGCCGGGCTCGGGAGCGGACGGCGCCGGGGATTCAGCGGCGACCCGATGACAAGAAGGCAGCGTATCTGTTGCGGACGCGTCCATCGCCGACTCCGATAACGGCGACGCACATAGTCCCAGCGGGCAGAGCGTCAGCTGTAGAACGGCACCGAGTGCCGCCACCGATCCCATCCAGCGCAGGCCGGAGGATCCCGGCCGTATTTGCTTGCTCACTGCTCGCACGACTCCAGCATAAAGGTGCGACTGTGTAACTTCGTCAAGAAAAAAACGTGGACGGAACTCGATGATACCGCATATGGGTATGCAGTATATGGCATCCCGAAAGCTTCGTAAGAAAACAGTGCGACAACCCCGCAAGAGCACCATGCAAACACGCATGAACAAGATCGCCGGACAGGTCGCGGGAATCCAGGACATGATCGAACGAGATCGCTACTGCGTGGACATTATGACGCAAATCAGCGCTGTAAAGTCCGCTCTGGACAGCGTCGCCATGCTTTTGTTGGAAGACCACACCCGGCACTGCGTTAAGGATGCCCTCGTCGGCGGCAACGGAACTCAAAAAATCGAAGAACTCGTTCGCGTCGTGAAGAAATACACAAAGTAAAGGAGCGCCTCGTTGATCCGGGGCGCTCCCTGTGAATGCGCGGGCTCAGGCCAACGCCGCCTTCACCGTGGCCACATCGACGCCGCGACCGGCGCAACAATCCGCAGGCTTGCCGTTGACGAGCACAGCCGGAATGGATGCAATCCCCAGGGACTTTGCCCGGGACACGACCGCTGGATCGTCCATGTCCAATATCGTAACTTCTTTAGAACCGGCGATTCCATTCAATTCGACAATCGTGTCTTCGCAGAGAGCGCATCCGGCGCTGAATACTTCGACTTTTTTCATAATTTTTACCTCACTTGTTTAAATTCACATTGAGTGCAATCTTGTATCTGAGCAGGCTGCGGCCACGCGTTCCACAGGGAGACGCATAGCAGGCCGGCGGTTCCAGCGTAGAGCAGCGGATCCGAGTTCCAGTAAAACTTTCCGAGCAGAATGACCGCTGACGCGACGAGCCCGGCGGCGAACGGAAGATAGCCGCGTCGTTGCTTCGCTCGAAAAGCCAGCAGGAACAGCACGACGCCGAGAGAGACCGCTGTGATGGGCAGCAGGTACGGCGTATAATTCCAGAAGCCGATGCCGAGCGACCCGAGGATCGCGGCGTAGGCCGGCAGGCAGGCGGCGCACGTCAGCTTCGGCAGCAGGGCCGGGACAATCGCCACTATCGATCCAAGAATGCCGCGCAGACCCCGCGATGGGCCGGCGTCGATCGCGTGATCAGGCCCGGCTGAGAGAGCGGCCAGTACTCTGTCGACCGGTGGCGCCCCGGTTTTTTCATTTGAACCATAGAGCCGACACGCATTCGCCGTGTCACCGGGCGGAGCGCCGCCGACATCCACACCGTCCACGAGAATGGTCGGTGAGCCGTAGGCTTTCGCGTAAGCGGGGGCGTCTTGCGCCGCGCTGTCCCACTCCACCCAACGTGATGGCAGGCGCAACGTTGTCAGGGCCTCGATAATTACCTGCCGGGCCCGATGCGTATTCGGGCAATCAGCACTAAAAATGAGTTCTACGTCTTTCAAATCTGCCTCCATTAATTCACTTCCTCTTCCAATGCCTCAAGAATCGGACAGCGATTGCTCTGCTCCTCGGCCAGACAGGCGTCGGCGAGTCGCGAAAGGACCTGTTCCATTTTCTTCAGTGCTTTGATTTTCGCGCGCACCTCGGCGAGCTTTTGCTCGGTATTGCGGCGGACCTGGCCGCAGTCGGTGGGATTGCTACGGCGCAGGAGGAGTAGCTCCTGAATCTGGGCCAGCGTAAAGCCGAGGGATTTAGCCTGCTTGATAAACAGGATCGTCTGGAGCACTTCTTCCGGGTAACGGCGATAGGTATCCGCCCGTTCCGGTTGCTGAATCAGCCCTTTCCGTTCATAGAAGCGAATGGTTTCTACGTTTACTGCTGCTTTATCGGCGAGCTGCCCGATGGTGAAAGACTCCATAACAGGGTTAATATACACTCCGTACTGTAGTACGGTGTCAATACCGGAGAGTAAATTTTTCTAACCGGGTTTGCTCTGATGAAGAACTCTCAGGACACTAAATCACCCGGTCTGAAGGTTCAGACCCCTGAGGCTACCGCTCGACAATCATAAAGCAAGGATCAATGGAAGTTCCGCCTGGTAGACAAGGCCGCTCTATCCGGCAAAAGAAACACAAGTGTCAAACCAGAAATCGCCGATTGAATCTTGTTTTCGCAGCGGGCGTCCGGCAGGGGGGCGAAAGAGGGCCGCGGCTGTGAGTCTCACGGGCGGGGCTCCCGAGAACGCGCGCGATTTCGCCGCCCCGCTGCGAGTCTGACACGGTCCGCCCCGCGAACGCGCGCGCCGAGGCTACCGAACCTCGGCGCGCGCGCTCGCGGGCCTGTGTGGATTGTAGACCGGAGATATGCGCGGATTTTCGAGCGGCTGCGGGCATGAAACGAGGGTCGATGACGTACAGTGAAGCTGTCCAGCAGAAATTCACAAAAACGGCCTCGGTGGATTTGTGGCCACAAAGGCGGAGCATTTGTCGAGGCGCGTGGTGCGGTCGGGGGACATCGCGCCGGCGGAAACCGGACGCATCCCGGGGTTCACGGCCGGCCGGCGGATCTGGCGGGCGGTGCGGCCTGGTGTGAATCCGGGGATTAAGAAAACCGGGGCGGTGGCGGTCGGATCGCGGGGGCCTCGCGCCGCGGACAGCCTTCGAAGCGGGGCGGCGCGGAAATCGGCCTGCCCGCGAGCGCCGCGCGCCTCGACAAATGCGAGGGGCGTGTGGCCACAAGAACGGAAGAGAGGTAAAGAACATCATCAGCGGCAAGGGAACCACGGACGACGGAATCAGAAAACTGTACAAGCTTGAGATGAAAAGAGACTAACTCGCGATCACGGAAGACGATCACGGAAGACGATCACGGAAGACGATCACGGAAGACGATCACGGAAGACGATCACGGAAGACGATCACGCAAAGGAATCACGCAAAGGAATCACGCAAAGAGGGCAAACATCAGATGAGGAACACTTAGAGATCCGGAGCGCCTGGCGTCGCCGGATTCAATGAGCTTGCCCGGGAGAAATCCGGCCGCTTTTCCGGGACGTGGATTCCAGCAATCGAAGACGTCGGTGCTAACTAATTTCGGCCGAATCCTAACCCCCGCCGCTCCAGCTCGTATTGGTTTTTCCAGGCAATCACGGGAAGTCGAAGTTCACAGCCAGCGCCGAGATTCCGCGCCGCGTTTCGTCGGCAACGCGTCTCTGCTTATCGCATGCTGCGCCTGGGAACCGCCGTATACAAATATCCCATGCAGGCGAAAACCCACCGGGTCTTCGCCTGCATGGGCGACAACGTTATCGCTCCTCTTCCCAGCCGTGAGCCTGCTGCGTGCTATGCGGTCGCGGCAATGTAACACCTGACAGGCCTCTATCCCTTCCTGCCCACCCTCAGTCATGACATGCCCTGTACTCTTGATCGCCCCAGTTTTTCTCGATTTGCAACGTAGTATGAGTAATCTTGAACTTTTCGTAGAGCCCTTCCCTTATCTCATACAACAGTTGATCGTCATGCTCCTCCGGAATGATAAGATGAGCAGTGAGCGCAACTTCGGTGGTACTCAAGGCCCAGATATGCAAATCATGGACTTCTTTCACTGTCTTGAGCCCTTCAAGAAAGAGCCTTACCTGCTCATGATCAATATCTTCAGGAACTCCGTCGAGGGCCAGCCGTACCGATTCGCTCAAGAGTCCCCAGGTGCTGTAGGCAATCACAACGACAATGATCAAACCCAGAACAGGATCGATCCAGGTCGCGCCCGTGAACATGATCGCGAGGCCGCCCAATAGAACGCCAAGGGTAACACCGGCGTCCGCAGCCATGTGCAGGAACGCACCCTGGATATTCAGGTCACTTTTGCGATCTCGAAAAAACAGGAAGGCGGTGCCTGTATTTACGACGAGACCCATGGCGGCGACAATAAAGACAGTGATGCCCGGTACGTCCGCGGGCTGGCTGAATTTCTTGACAGCTTCCAGCACAATAAAGCCGGCGGCAAAGATTAAAATAATTCCATTGAACATCGAGGCCAGAATAGTTGCTTTCCGAAAGCCATATGTGTAATTCTTTGACGGACGTTGCCCGGCCAGCCACATCGCTGCCCAGGCCAGAATGAGACCAAAGACGTCCCCTGCGTTGTGCCCGGCGTCAGCCATCAAAGCCGTCGAATCGACCGAAAAGCCATAAGCAAATTCGACAATTACATAGATAGTGTTCAGAGCAATGCCGATAGCAAACGCCTTGCCGTACTCCATGGATGAATGTGAATGAGTCATCAGCCGCCCCCAATTAAGTTCAGTTAGCTAATTTTAGAATCCGTGTTGCTCCGCGAAAAACAACGGCAAACACGATCGCGCCCACGACCAGATCCGGCCATTTGCTTTCCAGCCAGTAGACGAGAAGTCCGGCGAGGATGACCCCGCCGTTTACAATAATGTCATTCGACGTAAAGATCGCGCTGGCCTGCATATGGGCTTCTTTGCTTCGTGCTTTCGTTATTAGCCAGAGTGAGACAACATTCCCCAGGAGGGCCACGCACGAAACGAGGATCATCCACCGAAAGAGCGGCGTATCACCTTCGCCAAAAAACCTTCTCACGACTTCCGAAAAACCCAGAATCGCCAGGCTTATTTGAAAATAACCGCTAATCTTCGCGACTTGCTTCTGTCGAGACGCCGCCGCCCCAACGGCCATGAGGCTCAGGCCGTATACAATCGAATCGGCGAGCATATCGAGGGAGTCGGCGATCAATCCCAGCGAATTGGAAATCCAACCGGCGAGCATTTCCGCAATAAACAACGTAAAGTTTATGCCCAGAACAGACCACAGAATACTTTTCTGGCGAACAGGGCCGGAATTAAGCAACGGCAAATCAGACGCAGAAGTATCTTGAAGCTCGTCCTGCAGGTCCAGCTCACTGATGGCCTGCTGAATGGGCAGCACGTCCCCGGTGTAAAAGACTTCCAGCGTCCGCGCCGGAATGTCAAACTCAAGACGCCGCACCCGGTCAAAACCGGCCAGCTTCATGCGAATCATTTGCTCCTCGGACAGGCAATCCATCTGGCGAATGATAAACTTGCTTTTTTGGACACGATCAGTCATAGGAGTCAACTCCTGCCTGCTCAAGAACGGCGACGAGATCCGCTTCGATTTTCATATGTTGTAGCGCAGGCACATTCGCCCCGCCCGTGTTCCCGGTCGGATAATTGTTCACAAAGGACATCGCTCCGCCGACCAACAAGCGCGGGATTTGCCCGATCACTTCTTTCGCGTTTCGATTGCGCAGACCGAAAACCAGCATTCGCCAGTGCACATAAGTGTGCTGCCAGGGATAGGCCTGCCCGATGATATGCGCTCGTTCGAGGTGACGCCACGCGGCGGGCGAATCGCCGGCCGCAAGCTGCTTGCGATACTCCTCAAGTTCGCTCTGAAAATAAGGCCGCAGGCCGGCCGGCATTCTTGTATTGAATCTCATACACTTCTCCTTTACGCAGTTATTCTACATGGCTTTGCGGATCGCCGTCCCGATGCAGCCATGAGTAGGCCAGCGGAAGTAATGCGAGCGTTGCCACGGTGGCCGTAAAGATCCCACCGACGACGACTGTCGCGAGCGGGCGCTGGACCTCGGCCCCCATTCCCGTCGCCAGCATCATCGGGAAAAAGCCGAGGATGTCCGTAAACGCCGTCATCAACACCGCTCGCAAGCGCAGTGCGGCTCCGCGTCGAATCAAAGCGTTACCATCACTTTCTCCGCCGGCACGCAATTCATTGTAGAAGTTCACAAGGACGACCCCGTTCAGAACAGCAATCCCCGACAGAGCAATCAGACCGACGCCGGCGGAAATGCTGAACGGTAGTCCCATCAGCTGCAGGCTAACGGCGCCTCCGGCCAGAGCGAAGGGCACCAGCGCGAAGATCAACACGGTCTGTTTTACGCTACGGAAGGCCGAAAAAATCATAAACGCGACAATCAATAAAGCCAGCGGTGCGACAATCAACAGGCGACTGCGCGCCTGCTCTAGATTGCGAAAGTTTCCGCCCCATTCCAGAAAGATTCCTTCCGGCAACCGCACCTTCGTTTCGATCGCACGCTGTGCGTCCTCGACGACGCTGGCCGTATCTCTGCCGCGCGGGTTTATCAACACGGCGGTGCGGCGCCGGGCGGACTCACGTTTAATCATGTCGAAGGCGTCGACGAATTCGATGCGTGCCAGAGAATGTAGCGGCGCCGTAAGGTTGTCCGCCACGCCGACCGGCAGATTGTAGATCGTCTCGAAGGAGCGCCGGGCATCGCCGTCCAGACGCAGCACGACGGGAAAACGTCGTACGCCGCGATAGAGATAGCCGACCTCGGTCCCACCCAGAGCCAGTTGCACCGTATCCAGAACTTCGTGCGCCGGGACGCCGAATTGACGCAGGCGCTGTAGGTCCGGAGTTACGCTGAGAATCGGAGACTTGCCCTGAAGTTCCGCTTCGACGTCGCCCGCGCCCGGAACGGAGGAAATCGCCGCGACGAGTTGCTCGCTGACCGATTGCAGTTCGTCGAGATCTTCGCCGTAGACCTTGAGCGCGACGTCGGCCCGCGCGCCCTCCATTAATTCGTTGAAGCGCAGCTGAATGGGCTGACTCATCAGAATGCGCTGGCCGGGGATTTCCGCTTTCAGGCGCGCGGCCAGTTCTTCGCGTAGTTCGTCCGGCGTTCGGGGACGACCCGTATCCGGCACGACCGTCCAGTCCTCCGGAGCCTTGAGCATTACGATCGTATCGGCGGTGTTCACGCCCATTGGGTCCGTCGCGATTTCCGCGGTACCGATTCGCGAGAATACCCGGTGAACCTCAGGAAACTCTTTGATCAAATTCTGGGAAATCCTTTCCAGTTCGATCGAACGATCGATGCCGACCGTCACCGGGCGTACAAACTGCACGGCGATAGAACCTTCGTAAAGCCGCGGAATAAATTCGCTGCCGGCGCGCCAGAGCAGTAAGGCCCCGAGACCCGGTACGATCAGCGACGAGGCGAGAATTGGTCCGCGATAGCGGATCAGGAAAGTGAGCAAACGCTGATAGAGGGCTTCCAGCCGCTGCATCAACCAGTGCGGGCGGGCGCGCCGCCGGCCTGACAGGAGCGCCCCGGCGAGAGCCGGAACCAGCGTGAACGATAGCACGAAGGCGCAAAACAGTGCGAATACGAAAGCGATCGCCATAGGCCGGAACATTTTGCCTTCGATGCCGGTCAACGTCAGAATCGGAATGAATACAATCACGATAATCAACTGACCGAAACCGGCGGCGTTTCGAATCTCCACGGCCGCGTCGGCGACGACTTCGCGAACTTCCGGGCGGCTCAGGGTTCGGCCGAGCTCCTCTCCGCGTGCTTCCACCCGCTGCATACAGTTGTCGATAACGATCACCGCTCCGTCGATGATGATGCCGAAATCCAGAGCGCCGAGTGACATCAGGTTGGCCGAATAGCCCGCCGCATCCATCAACGCCAGAGTACCCAGCATAGACAGCGGAATTACAAAGGCGCTGATCAACGCGGCGCGAAAATTACCGGTCAGCACGAACAACACCACGATCACCAGCGCGGCGCCGAATATAAGATTTTCCCGCACGGTGGAGATGGTCGCGTCGACCAGCTCGGAACGATCATAAAGAATTTCAAGTTCCGCCCATTCCGGCAGATCGACCGCTATCGCTTCCAGCCGTGCGGCGGCGTCGGCGGCGACAGCGCGACTGTTCTCTCCAAGCAGCATGAAGACGGTGCCAAGCACGCCTTCCTGTCCATCGATCACCGCCGCCCCCGTGCGCAGCTCGCGGCCCGGCCGCACAACGGCGACATCACCGACCGTGACCACCGTGAGATCCGGCAGGGTGGCCACGGGCAGCGCCCGAATCTGATCCAATGAGCGAAAAACACCGTCGGCCTGCACCAGAAATTGTTCGGCAGTTTGCTGGACGTAAGCTCCGCCGGTGTTCTTGTTGCTCGCCTTGAGTGCCGCAGCGAATTCGTCGATGTGCAGACCGAAACGCGCCAGACGCGCCGGGGACGGCTGCACATGATATTCTTCTGGATAACCGCCGATCGTATTTACCTCAGCGACGCCCCGCGTCTGAAGTAGCCGCGGCTTAATGTCCCATTCTTGCAGTGTGCGCAGGTCCATTAATTGCCGCAGACGTTGATCGGAATCCTCGGCGGGTTCTTTCGCGCGCACGGTATAATGGAGGATTTCGCCCAATCCCGTCGAGATCGGGCCGAGGCGCGGCTGCACGCCCTCGATCAATTCCACGGACTGGAGTTGTTCGGAGATCAATTGTCGCGCCCGATACAGATCTGTGCCTTCTTCGAACTCCACGGTAACCTGAGAAAGGCCGTAGCGCGTGATTGAACGAACGCCGGCCACGCGCGGAATCGTGCGCATCGCGTTTTCGATCGGATAGGTCACATTCATTTCAGCGGTCTCCGGCGTGAGCGCCGGCACCGCCGTGTTGACCTGCACCTGCACATTGGTAATATCCGGCACGGCGTCGATGGGAATGGAATAGAACGCGGCGACGCCGGCCAGAATCAGGCACAACGTTCCAACGTATACGAACGCCGGAGTGTAGACAGATCGACGAATCATCGTGTCGAGAAAATTTCCGGCCGACCCGGCGCCGGGAGTAGATGGGGATGATGGAGACATGATATACCTCAGTCTTTCTAACTTTCCTTAGAGGGAGATTAGTGTCCGTGACCGGAGCCGGTGGCGCCGAACGCAGTCAGATAGGCCAGGTGCAGCAGCGCCGCCCCGGAATGAACGAGTTCCGCTGTGGCCGGCGGCAGGCCGGGTCGCAGGCGTATGCGCCGTGCGCTGCCGTCACTCCCCGACACGGAAACTTCGAATTGCCGTATACGATTGCGAGAGCGCAGATACACGAAAATCCGGCGTTCCGAAAAAACCAGAGACTTCTCCGGCACGAGGAATTCCTCGCCACTGACTGCATACTTCTGTAGCGGAGCGAAACCGAGGCGCAGACGGCCGATAGCCGCCGGTGCGAGCTCGATACCTTCGACTTCGTCCGCGAACACCACGGCCATTTCGGGGCCGGCTGTCATGGCCTCGCCATGTTCGCCATGTTCGCCATGTTCGCCATGTTCGCCATGTTCGCCATGTTCGCCATGTTCGCCATGTTCGCCATGTTCGCCGTGCTCGCCGTGCTCGCCGTGCTCGCCGTGCTCGCCGTGTTCGCCGTGTTCGCCGTGTTCGCCGTGCTCGCCGTGCTCGCCGCCGCATGCGGCCAGAGCGCTACAGAGCAAAAGCGTCAAAACAACCACTTTAGAATATTCCATCGCCTTCGACCTCCGATAAGAGTCGTCCGTCGATAACGTAAATCGACAGCAAAGCCAGTAGCGCGGCATCCTCACGTTCGTGATACTCATGTACGTATTCGATCATGCCGCGATGAAACTCGATCACCGTAGCCGCCGAAACTCGCCCGCGGGCTATGGCGGCACGCACCTGCCTGTGTTGGATTTCGAGGGCCGCAAACGACAGGCTGCGCTGCAGGGCGCGGCGCGCACCGGTATACTCGCGGAGCAAACGGTCTCGCTCCAACTGGAGGCGATCCTGAACGGACGCCGCGCGGGCCTGCTCCGCGGCAACGGCAGCACGGGCCGCGTCCCGGCCGCCTTCGTTGGTATGGTAAAGCGGCAGTGTCATGCGAAAGCTGAGTCCCAGTTCCGCCTCGGAAGACGAAGTCGAGCCGCCGAAGATGCCTCCCGACGGTATCCGACCGCGCCGGTACTCCAGAGCCGGGCCGATGCTGAGGTTCGGATACGCTTCCGCATCTTCTTGTTGCATCGCTGCTCGCGCGCGCGCAACTCGCTCGCGGGCGAGCCGCAATTCGGCCGCCTTGTCTTCTGTCGGCGGCTCCTGTAGCGTCGCGGCCACCGGCCAGCGCGGTTCGGGTATGCTTGCGGCGACCTGTGCGAAATCCGTGGCGGGAAGGCCGGTGGCGTAGCGCAATTCAATGACGAGTCGGTCTCGCTCCGCGTTAAGATGATCGATGCGCATACGAACCCGGGCGAGAGCTACTTCGTAGCTTGCGCGACTCGCCTGCTGTTCGCCGCTCAACGCAGGTCGACGGCTGTACTTCGATACGGCGTTACCAAAGGCACGCTCCGCTTCTCGTAGATGACCGATCTCGTCCGCGAGATGCCGGAGACTATGAAGCCGTAGAGCGCTCTCGATGACGATCTCCATGCGACGCAGCTCCAGGCGGCTGCGGGCCAGAGCAAGGTTCTGCTCCGCCACATCCATGCGGGCCGCACGTTTACCTGCCGTCTCAAACGTATGTTCAAATGAAGCTTCGGCCGTAAACGAATCCGGGCCGCCCAGCACACGCGAACCCAGTTCCGGGTTCGGATTCTGTTTCGCACGATCGACTTCGGCGGCGTACCGCTTCAATTCGACCGTCGCCGCCTGCAATTCGGGGTTGTGTTTCATTGCGCAACGCAGCACTTCGTTCGCGGTGCTTGCTCGACATTGCGTAGCATTTGTCTTTACCATATCGTCCGCTCGCAAGATTTCGGGTGCGGCGCTGAACGCGGCCCAGAATACGGCGGGGACAACAAACGCGTTCCAACGCATTCGCATAGGTTTTCTCCAGTTCGTTTAATTCATACGACCGCGCACGACAACGGGTTGCGGTTGATGCTTGCGCCCCGGAAGACGGATCCAGGGCGACGAGACTGTATTTCCAGCGTCAGGTTAGAGAGGGGGAGCGCGGGGTGAGGTTGCTGTACGATAAAGTGAGAAGGGCGGCAAAGATGCCGCGATGAGAACCGTTCGAGCGCTAATCGTATGCACGACCGGCAAGCCTGGATACGTAGCGCAGCCGGACGCAACGGGACTCTGGGCCGGAGTGCCCGTGTCGGCGTCCGCGCGATTGAGAGCGGCGATACCGAGGGTTTCCAGCACATGCTCGACTGGTGCTTCGGAAGGAGTCGCCGGACTTTCATGGCTTACGCAGGCCGGCTCGCTGTGAACGGGAGCTATATGGGCGGCAGGACCGTGCGTGCTGCCATGATGGCAGTGCAGACCTATAAAGGATAAGGCCAGAGCCCATCCGAGGTGCAGAACCAACAGACGAGCGGCAATCGACTGTGACCTCATTCCCCCCACGAAAGAAAGCTTCCCTGGATTAACCGCGTATGTCAACTATAAGATTCGGATGCAAATCGTGAAATTTTCGTTCTGGAGAAGCAGATAGGAACCCATGGTTGCCGCCAACAACTAATTTATCGGGATCGAGTCTGCGTCCTCCATAGCTGCCCGTTGCTCCAATCGAGTTCGATGTCAAGTAAAGACGAGCCCGTATTGCGCGGCTGCATGCTAACTTCAGTCTCTGTTCAAACTCTTGCGATCCTTAGTCCCCTTTATCATCCCGCAAGAATCCGACCTGTGGTTCGTGACGGAAAACACTGCGTCTGAGAGGGAAGCAAATGATTGGCATTCAGAGAATCATCTTGAGCCACGAGGACCTGGCAGCTCTGCATCGCCACGAGCCCATCCGCGTGGAGCACGTAGAGTATGCACCGTTGGTGATTGAATTCCTGGGCAAAGGCCCCACGGATCGTTTTGCCATCGGTGTTTCGCAGTTCGTTCCGTACGGCGACAGCGGTCGCTTGCTCTGCGATCGTGAAAAGGGGTTCGAAATCTCGGCGAACGACGAGTGGCTGCTGTTAACTTTCGAGCCAAACCACCGGCGAACTCAAGGAAGTCTATACACCCGTACGGCTTCCGAGGTCGTCGCGATTGAGTTCCCTATTAAAGAGGGACCGCAAGTTATTTGTGGAGCTTCAGCAAGTCGCCTACGAGTGGGAGTAGGAAATCCGGCGCGCCGACTACCCCGGAGCGCTGAAAAAAGCCTGTAGTACCCGCTGTTCAATGATCTCGACAAACAGGAGGCAGAGGCATGAGGGACCCGGGACGAAATCCTGTACAGTATCGCGTCGGCATCAGCGACGCGATGCGGAACGAAGTTCGAGCGCGTTTCGAAAACACTTCGCAGCACATCCATAATGTCATCGCGGCCGATTTTCGCAATCGTCCCCCGCTCATCGACTTGATCGGAAAGCCGCCGGAGAGGGTCTCGGTTGATGACGGCTGGGAAGAGGAGCGATAACGTTGTCGCCCATGCAGGCGAAGACCCGGTGGGTTTTCGCCTGCATGGGATATTTGTATACGGCGGTTCCCAGGCGCAGCATGCGATAAGCAGAGACGCGTTGCCGACGAAACGCGGCGCGGAATCTCGGCGCTGGCTGTGAACTTCGACTTCCCGTGATTGCCTGGAAAAACCAATACGAGCTGGAGCGGCGGGGGTTAGGATTCGGCCGAAATTAGTTAGCACCGACGTCTTCGATTGCTGGAATCCACGTCCCGGAAAAGCGGCCGGATTTCTCCCGGGCAAGCTCATTGAATCCGGCGACGCCAGGCGCTCCGGATCTCTAAGTGTTCCTCATCTGATGTTTGCCCTCTTTGCGTGATTCCTTTGCGTGATTCCTTTGCGTGATTCCTTTGCGTGATTCCTTTGCGTGATCGTCTTCCGTGATCGTCTTCCGTGATCGTCTTCCGTGATCGTCTTCCGTGATCGTCTTCCGTGATCGTCTTCCGTGATCGCGAGTTAGTCTCTTTTCATCTCAAGCTTGTACAGTTTTCTGATTCCGTCGTCCGTGGTTCCCTTGCCGCTGATGATGTTCTTTACCTCTCTTCCGTTCTTGTGGCCACACGCCCCTCGCATTTGTGGCCACAAATCCACCGAGGCCGTTTTTGTGAATTTCTGCTGGACAGCTTCACTGTACGTCATCGACCCTCGTTTCATGCCCGCAGCCGCTCGAAAATCCGCGCATATCTCCGGTCTACAATCCACACAGGCCCGCGAGCGCGCGCGCCGAGGTTCGGTAGCCTCGGCGCGCGCGTTCGCGGGGCGGACCGTGTCAGACTCGCAGCGGGGCGGCGAAATCGCGCGCGTTCTCGGGAGCCCCGCCCGTGAGACTCACAGCCGCGGCCCTCTTTCGCCCCCCTGCCGGACGCCCGCTGCGAAAACAAGATTCAATCGGCGATTTCCTCAGCTGAATCTGCTCTATTATACTGCGCTAGCGCAGGATGTTCTGGGCCGGGCGTATCCGAAGTTCTGTCCGCATTGTGATGTTGAAATGCACACGCCTGTGGCCGGGCGCGAGACCGCGGTGCGTTGCGAAACCTGTCACTACATGGGCTCGCGCACGGCGGGCACCCCGCTGGATCACTTAAAGTTACCTCTCTGGACGTTTAGCTATGTGCTTGGCGAGGCCGTGCAGACGTTCCCGCAGATGATCTCCGCGGCGCAGATTCAACGGCGGCTCGGATGTTCGAAACAGGCTTCGCTGAATCTCAAGCGGCGCCTGCAATTGTTCCTCACGGACCTCGTGCCGGCCGTCCGCGAACTGGTGAAGCGCGATCTTGAAGAGGCGTTTTCTGACCTGAAATTGCCGGAAAATCAAGACGTTTCGAAGTTTGTCGCGAATAAGCCCGTGGTGCACAGCGACACCCTCGCCTTGTTCTCGGCAACGCAGCGCAGTAACGGCGGTCGCGCAAGATGGAAACATACCGGACAGACCGCAAGCATCTATCTTTCGGACAAAGTCGCGGAGCAACGTGGCAAAGTCCAGATCGGAACGCTCGCGCATACCGTTGCGATTATGAACGGGCCGGTGCTACTTACGTCCGTTCGCGATCAAACACAGAAGAGTCTTGAACCTTCTTTCAACTTCTTGCCGCGCCTGACGCCGATCATGACGGACGAAGGCACGCCGTGGCTGTCGCGTTACTTTCCGAATCATCGCGCCGTAAATCACAGCGCCCGCGCGAAGGACAAACAGCGCAGCAAGTGGGCGCGGGATCGCTGGAGCCGCAACGGCGTCCACAATCAGGTCGCCGAAGGCAACCAGCGAATCGTTAAGATGAGTTTCCTCGCAGCTTACGGATACTTCGATCCGAAGTACTCGCAGTTGTATCTCAATGAATACTCCGCGCTCAAGGCCCTGAAGCTCCACGGCCTCGATAGTCTGCTTTCTCTATCAAATCCGACCGGTGTGGGGAATGTAGACCACAGATTGTTCTAGATCTCCGGTCTACAATCCACACAGGCCCGCGAGCGCGCGCGCCGAGGTTCGGTAGCCTCGGCGCGCGCGTTCGCGGGGCGGACCGTGTCAGACTCGCAGCGGGGCGGCGAAATCGCGCGCGTTCTCGGGAGCCCCGCCCGTGAGACTCACAGCCGCGGCCCTCTTTCGCCCCCCTGCCGGACGCCCGCTGCGAAAACAAGATTCAATCGGCGATTTCCTCAGCTGAATCTGCTCTATTATACTGCGCTAGCGCAGGATGTTCTGGGCCGGGCGTATCCGAAGTTCTGTCCGCATTGTGATGTTGAAATGCACACGCCTGTGGCCGGGCGCGAGACCGCGGTGCGTTGCGAAACCTGTCACTACATGGGCTCGCGCACGGCGGGCACCCCGCTGGATCACTTAAAGTTACCTCTCTGGACGTTTAGCTATGTGCTTGGCGAGGCCGTGCAGACGTTCCCGCAGATGATCTCCGCGGCGCAGATTCAACGGCGGCTCGGATGTTCGAAACAGGCTTCGCTGAATCTCAAGCGGCGCCTGCAATTGTTCCTCACGGACCTCGTGCCGGCCGTCCGCGAACTGGTGAAGCGCGATCTTGAAGAGGCGTTTTCTGACCTGAAATTGCCGGAAAATCAAGACGTTTCGAAGTTTGTCGCGAATAAGCCCGTGGTGCACAGCGACACCCTCGCCTTGTTCTCGGCAACGCAGCGCAGTAACGGCGGTCGCGCAAGATGGAAACATACCGGACAGACCGCAAGCATCTATCTTTCGGACAAAGTCGCGGAGCAACGTGGCAAAGTCCAGATCGGAACGCTCGCGCATACCGTTGCGATTATGAACGGGCCGGTGCTACTTACGTCCGTTCGCGATCAAACACAGAAGAGTCTTGAACCTTCTTTCAACTTCTTGCCGCGCCTGACGCCGATCATGACGGACGAAGGCACGCCGTGGCTGTCGCGTTACTTTCCGAATCATCGCGCCGTAAATCACAGCGCCCGCGCGAAGGACAAACAGCGCAGCAAGTGGGCGCGGGATCGCTGGAGCCGCAACGGCGTCCACAATCAGGTCGCCGAAGGCAACCAGCGAATCGTTAAGATGAGTTTCCTCGCAGCTTACGGATACTTCGATCCGAAGTACTCGCAGTTGTATCTCAATGAATACTCCGCGCTCAAGGCCCTGAAGCTCCACGGCCTCGATAGTCTGCTTTCTCTATCAAATCCGACCGGTGTGGGGAATGTAGACCACAGATATAGCGCCCTGCCCTCCGGGCTTCCCGTCGGCACGGGCCTCAGCATATTTCATCGCAAAGTGCAGGAGAATCTGTATATCCCACCGCAATTGCACGATCGCAAGGGCCTCGACTATAGCGACTCGCGGCGGCAGATTCGCGGAAATCTCAAGCTGATGTTGGACGAACCGGACCTGTTTGCCGCCAAACAGGCCCATGTAGATTACCTGAATTCGTTTCAAGGCCTGCCGCCGTTTCGAAAGCAGAACGAAAAGAAATACGCCGCGCAAGCGTCGGCGCTCTGGAACGCGCTATCGCGACACGACGCGAAGCTATCCGCCGACGTCGCGCGCTCCGTGCGCGTCAATCATCGCATGGTATTAAGGATGATTCGACTGTGGACGAAGCTCGGCCTCGTCGAGGCGCGTGAGATTCGCGGCGAGAAGGATCGCCGTAAACAGTTCTGGGTGTCGCGGCGCGTGTCGCTTCTGCCAGCGCTGCTGTATACCTGGGATCTCGACGGATTCCGCAATCAAACCGAGGCAGGCGTGCCCGTGGACCGCACGAAGAAAACCCGGCGCGGTAAGCACGGGATAACCGGCAAAGAACGTTCTAAATTTATTCAGGAGATGTATGATGGGTAAAGTATCGAAGAAGAAAGCCAGTAAAAAAGCGAAGGAGGAACCGCTGAAGTTCTTCGCATCGCACTTTTGGGACCTCATGAAGTCTCAGGACTACAAGTGCGCACTCACCGGGCGTGAGTTGACACCGGACAACACCGAAGTCGAGCTGCGCGTGCCGTTCAAGAGCGTGGGCCGGACGGAGTTCTCGAATCACTACATCGTCGTGCGACAGTTGGCATACACGGCACGGCATGTGAGCGAAGACGAGATCGTCGAGCTGGCGGCCGACATCATCCGGCATCGCGGCAAGGAGTTCGGCTATGCGCTCCGCAAAGCGTGAAGACCTGTTCCCGGCGTGGGGCGTCGAGGCGGCGCTCTCGCGCTTAAGAGGCCGGCAGAAGAAGTTTGCTGCGTCGCCGATGGAACGCAAGCACGTCGCGCGTGACAAACGCTCGTGGAGCTATGCCTGCGTCTCGGCCGTGAACAAGATGCGCTATCGGCACCGCGCCGTCTTTCAGGAATCGCGCGAGCCGGATGCGTGGTCGTGGGT
The DNA here is from genome assembly GCA_965227295.1 of Leptonemataceae bacterium. Taxonomy (GTDB): domain Bacteria; phylum Spirochaetota; class Leptospiria; order Leptospirales; family Leptonemataceae; genus JANSYA01. The sequence continues at coordinate 5,927,948 of OZ245742.1, forward strand.
GATTGCCGTGCAGAAAAAGAAGCTCGTGCGGAAGGTTGACCCGGTCGCGGCGTGGCGGGATGCAGAGTATCGGATTCTGGAACGATACTACGGCCGGCTGCGCGAACCTCAATCCAAGCAGGATCGCGATCGCTGGCGGTATGTGATTATTCGGCAGCGGTCGTACTTGCGGCGACTACAGGGGCGAGCAAAATCCGGTCCGCCTTCAAACGACTGGGCCAGAGTTCTTAAAAAAATGGCCCGGATCTCTGCGACACCATCGGAACATAGCAGTGGCCGTGGTTCCTGGAACTGGCGAACGACTGTGGCAGCCCAACGAGAGAAGCTACGGAACGCCCGCAGGCAGACGGGATGGATGAAGCTTGAAAGCCGACTCCAGTTCAATCCCGCAGCTCGACCATATCATATTTCTGAACCTGTCCACTAAGGATTTGAGCCTTTGCGTAGTGTTCATCGATCACGGACGTGATGCGAATACTGCCAACCTCTTCGCGCTGATAGTAAACATCATCAGTTCCCGTATCTATAGCTTTTGTCCGAAAGACTTCAAGCTTCTGCCCGGGCTCCGCACCGTCTCGATCACCGATACAAATCACGACTACTTCTTCTTTCACATCGACAACGTTGCCTCGCATGCCGTACTTGTGATAGAACTTCGAAAAGCTTGCACACGCGAGCGCACTCGAAATCAAAAACAGACATGTCATCAATCGAATCGTTAATTTTATATGTTTCATAGAGGATAGATTCAACGTAGAATCGGATTAAGTCCATCAAATTCGCGACGGCACTCCAAAAAATTCATAGCCTTCGGAGAACCGCACCTCGCGACAATGATCGTTTCATAATGCACGAGAAAGACTACGAGTGCCTGTCGATACACTTCACGAACCATGAATGATACAGTGAGCCGTGACCTGACCAAAACTACTTCAATCGTCAGTTTTCTTAATCATCGGTCTCGTCGCGCGAAAGATCCACGCTGCGCTTAAGCAACTGCGCGTTCACCGCGACGATCACGGTGCTGAGACTCATAAACACCGCGCCCACCGCCGGACTCAGCATGATCCCCAGCGGCGCGAGCACACCTGCCGCGAGGGGAATGGCAACGACGTTGTAGGCCGTCGCCCAGATTAGATTCTGAATCATCTTGCGATGCGTCGCACGACCGAAGAGCACCAGGTTGCTGATGTCTTTGGGATTGCTGTGCACGAGCACGATGTCCGCCGTCTCCGCGGCGACGTCGGTGCCGGAGCCGACGGCAATGCCCACGTCCGCCTGGGCCAGGGCCGGCGCGTCGTTGACGCCGTCACCGGTCATGGCGACGAACTCGCCGTCGCCTTGCAGTTCTTTAACGATGTCCTGTTTCTCGTGAGGCAGCACGCCCGCATAAAACCCGTTCAGGCCCAGCTCGTCGTGGACGCTCTTCGCGACGGTCTCATTGTCGCCGGTGGCCATCATCGTTTTGATGCCGGTGTCGTGCAAAATGCGAATCGCCTCGGGAGACTCGGGGCGTATGGAGTCCGCCAGGCCGACAAAACCCTTGAGTTCTCCGTCCACGACCAGAAAGACCACCGTCTCCGCGCCGGACGCGGCGGCCGAATCGGGAATCGTTATGCCGTTTTCCTTTAAGAAGCCCGGGCTGACCACCTTCACCTCGCGGGAATCCACGGACGCCTGCACACCCTTGCCGGTGATCGATTGAAAGCCTGACGCCTCCGGGACCGACAGCTCGCGCTTTTCACAGGCTTGAACGATGGCCTGCGCAATAGGATGCTCCGAATTTTTTTCGAGGGCCCCCGCAAAGCGCAGCACGTCATCCTCCGAAAACGAGTCCGACACGCTCACGACCCGCTGCACGCCGAATTCGCCGGTGGTCAGGGTGCCGGTCTTGTCGAAGACGATCGTAGAAATTTTGCGCGCGCTTTCGAAGGCGGTCCGATTGCGAATCAGCAGGCCGTTTTGTGCGGAGATGGCCGTCGAAATCGCGGCCACCAGGGGAATCGCCAGACCGAGGGCGTGCGGACAGGAAATCACCATCACGGTCACCATGCGTTCCAGAGCGAAGACGAACTCGTAGCCGAGATAGAGCCAGACCGCTAAGGTCAGCGCGCCGGCGGTTAAGGCGACGAAGGTCAGCCAGCGCGCGGCCCGGTCGGCCAGGCGCTGGGTGCGGGACTTCGTTTGCTGGGCCTCTTCGACCAGGCGAATCACTTTAGAAAGATACGAGTCCTCGCCGGTCTTGTTGACGCGAATGCGCAGCGAGCCCTCACCGTTGACGGAGCCGCCGATCACTTCGTCGCCCGCGGACTTGCGCACCGGCTCCGACTCGCCGGTGAGCATGGATTCATTGAGATAGCTGTTACCGTCTTCGATGGTGCCGTCGGTGGGAACCTTTTCCCCGGGCTTGATCAGCAACAGATCGCCGGACTGTACGTCCTCCAGCGCCACGTCGTTCACGTCGCCGTCCTCGTCGATGCGATGCGCTTCGTTGGGCATCATCTCCACGAGCAGTTCCAGGGCGCGGGACGCACCGAGCACCGAGCGCATCTCGATCCAGTGGCCGAGCAGCATGATGTCGATCAGCGTCGCCAGCTCCCAGAAGAACATCTTGCCGGACAGGCCGAAGACCACCGCCGAACTGTAAGCGTAGGCCACGAAGATGGCCAGGCCGATTAGAGTCATCATGCCCGGGTTGGCCCGGCGCACCTCATCGAACGTGCCGCGCAGAAACGGCCAACCGCCGTAGAAAAAGATCATCGACGACAGCCCGAACAGAACGTAGCGGCTCCCTGGAAACTCCAGGGAGAAACCGAGAAACGACTGGATCATCGGCGAAAGAACGAGGACCGGCACGGTCAGGACGGCCGATACCGCCAGGCGCTTCTTGAAGTCCCGGATCATTTGCCGGTGATGATCGCCGTGATTGTGACCGCCGTGGCCGTCGTGATTACCGTGGTCGTGATTGTGTTCGGCGTGTTTTTCGTGGTCTTCGTGATGTTTCATAGATTCCTCCGATGTACCCGGGTGCCTTATTCAGGGACGCCGGGCCGTCGCCTCGCGCAGCGAAAAGTTGTAAATCCCGGCGATGCACGCACCACAGAGATACGCCAGCACGAAGCTCTGGAAAAAACCCAGGCCGGCCTCCCACCAGGGCACGTCCATGCGAATCACGCCGCTGACGTCCAGGCCGTGCAACAGGCTGTTGAAAAAGAGAATCGTCCCTTCGCGTCCCACGCTCATCATCAGAATGATGCAGCCGGCGTACAGCAGCGCCGCCGTGACGCCCCAGGCGATACCGAACTTAAGTACGTTTATGCGAATCATGCGAACCTCCCCGGTGAGAATGACCTTCGTGGCCGTCTCCGCCGTGCATGCCGCTCATAAGAAAAAAATGCGCGGCGAAACAAATCATCAAAAAGAAGAACAGTGACCACGAGTCGCCGGGCAAAAAGGCCGGTGCGAAAAATATCAACAGCAGCGGCAGCACGCAGATCAAAAGCATCCATATCATGTGAAATCTCATCATCAAACCTCCGAAACCAGAACAGCTCCCCGCCGCTTTTTCCGGGACGGGGAGCTTCGTTTTACATTTGAAACTCGGCTTCGTGAACGTGCTTCTTTCCACCGTAGGTGAACTCGGCCTTCACTTTGTAAGTTCCGGAACCCTGCATGGAAAAACCGATGCCGTGGTGGTGCATGCCGCCGCCGGCCATCACGTGGCCCTCACCGTCGGCCAGGACCTTGCCGTCCGGCCCGGTGACCGTGATCTTGAGGCCCTTGGCGTCCTTGATGACCTTCTTCGTATCGAGTTTCATCAGCGTCAGGCTGAGGTGATGCTGACCGGTGTCGTGCATACCGTGCATGTCCACGTTCATCATCTTCGCCATATCCGCGTGGCCTTCGGCGGTCATGAGGTCGAAGGCGACCTGAACGCCGTCGTGTTTGACGACCTTCGTCATGTTTTTTCCCGAGTGCATGCCGGGATTATGGCCGTCCATCATATCGCCGGAGTGATGGTCACTCATCGCACCGCCGTCATGGTGATCCCCCGGCTCGCCGCCGCAGGCAACGCCCAATAAGGCGCCCAAGACGAGGACCGGAATCAATTTCAATAAACTCATAAACATCTCCTTATATTAAGTTAAATAAAGACTGGCGCCCTTCAATGGTCTCCGGTTTCCAGAAATTCTCCCCGCGGGCCGACGCCGTGCAGGTGCGTGAGTTCGGCCCCGAAGTGCCCCGCCGCGGAGACCAGGACCGCGGCAGCCAGCATCGTAGCGGCGGCCACGAATTCCAGCCAGCGGCGACGCAGCCCAAGGCCGGCGAGTTGCAAAGCAAGCGCCGCGGCGGCCGTGTAGATCGTGGCGTAGGCGAAAAAATCGTGGTTGGCGAGGACCGCCCGGGCTTCCGGAGTAAGACCGGTCGTGTGCGGGTGCACGAAGTAGGCCGCAACCACGCCGCCGATCAGTCCGACGGCGCCCACGGCGATACCCGTCCGGATCAGCGTGTCGTTTCGGAAGATTAAACCGACCGGATACAGAATCGCCGCGAGCAACAACAGGACGATCGGGAAGTGAACGACCAAAGGATGCAGCGTCGGAAAGGCCGCGAGAGGCGGCGCGACCGCTTCCAGAAGTCCGGCCTCGGGAGTGGATTCCGCGGCACTCTCCCCGGATGCGTGGTCCCCGGGCCCGTGGGCATGCAATGGCAGCGCCGCCAGATAGATGGCCAACCCCAGGGCTAATATTTTCTGAATGATATTTAAGACCCTTGCTTTCATTAGGAGCTCCCCCGGACGACCGCGGCCAGAAGCAACCCCGCGGCGAGCCAGGCCGCGCAGAGATAAACCACGATTCGTTTCAAGCTTACGCCCGCGTCGCCGCCGTGGTCGTGATCATGACCGCCCGCGCTCTGCTCCCGGCGCGCCCGACGATAACGATACGCGAGCCAGGCCATTCCGAGGCTTACCAGAACGAAGCCGAGGTTTAGATAGAACGTGTAGTCGATCTTAATGCGCGTCACTTCCTCGACGACCCGGCGGCTCTCCGGCGTGATCCCGAACCAGGCGAAAGCGCCGTTGAGAATCAGGGCGGTGGATACCATGCTGATATACATAATCAGCGCAATATAGAGCGCGATCCTGGTGCCGTAGTACTTGCGATTGACCATGACCAGAGGCGGCACGATCAAATCCGAATAGATGAACGCCATAATGCCCGCGAAAAGCACGCCGTTGGCGTTCAGAACCGTGGCGAGGGGAATATTACCCATAGAACCGATGAATGTGGCCGCGGCGACAAAGGGACCGACGAGGGCGTTCTCGACGGCGATCAACCACGCCGGTAACGTCTCCGTGTACCCGGTTAAGAAGATCGCCTCCCAGAACGACTGCGGGACCAGCGTCGCGATGATGCCGGCGATGGTGAAGCCGATGAGGATCTCTTCCCAGACCATGCCCCACTCCGCGAAAAAATTCCGCCCGACGCGATTCCAGCCGTCGGCGCTACGAATGCGTTCGCGCCACGAAAAATCTTCGGTGGCTTCGGTGGCGTGCTTCTCGACGCGACGCCGGGCCGCCTCGGCCCATTCGCGGGGCAACGTCCCACGCATGAGCACGCTGCTGATCGCAATCAGGACTATGCCGCCGACGAGTTCAGCCATGAGGAACTCAAAGCCGAGAAAGATATAAATCAAAATGCCCAGCTCGATGACGAGGTTCGTCGAGGCGAACATAAAGGCGACCGTCGCAATAAAATGCGCCCCCTTGGCGACCAGGGTCCGGGCCGCCGCCAGGGCCGCGAAAGAACACGACGACGACAGCGCTCCGAAGGCCGTGGCGATGCCGATGCTGCGCGGCCCGGCCTCGCCCAGATTCTCCGCCAGGCGCCGACGCGGTACGAAGGCCTGGATCATCGCGCTGATCGTGTAGCCGAGGACGAAGGCCCAGCCGGCCTTCCAGAAAAACCCCAGCGACGCGTACGCGGAATCGCTGATAGCCGGAATCATCGATACGATAGTTTCCATAAAATTATCTCCACTGAACAAGAATCATAGATTGCGCCCGGGCTTCGGGACGGTCGCCGCAACTTCCGGCGTGAGCACTTCATCCGCCTCGACTTCGTGAAACGGACTCGCCGCTCCGTCCCTGCGCAGGCGCCGCAACTGCAACCATTCGTAGATGGTCGGAATCAACACGAGCGTCACCAGGGTGTCGGTGACCAGGCCGCCGATCATCGGCGCGGCCAGGCGTTTCATTACGGAAGAGCCGGAGTCCGTGGCCCACATGATTGGAATCAAACCCAGCAAGGTCGTCGCCACAGTCATGATCTTCGGCCGCACGCGGCCCACGACGCCTTCAAGCATCGCGGCGCGCAGTTTCTCCGGTGTATCCAGGCCGTGTTCGCGTTTGTGTTTCGCGAGCACCGTGTCGAGGTACACAAGCAGCACGATGCCCGTCTCCACGGACAAACCCGCCAGAGCAATGAAGCCAACGTCCGTGGCCACGCTTCGATTGTAGCCGAGCAGGAACATCAACCATACGCCGCCGGTTACCGCGAAGCCCAGGCAGCCCAGGATGATCGTCGTCTCGGTAAAGTTCTTAAAGTGCAGGTAGAGGAGCACGATGATGGCGATAAGCGTCAGTGCGCCGGCGATGCGCAGCCGTTCGGCGGCGCGCTCCAGATACTCGTATTGGCCGCTCCACACCAGGGTTACGCCCGGGGGCTGCTGCAACTCGCCGGCCTTCAGCTTGTTGCGAATCAGCGCCTTCGCGTTCTCAACGTAGCCGGCCACGTCCTGGGAACTCTTCAAATCCACGAAGATCCACGCGGTCTTGCGGGCGTTTTCGGTTTTGATGCCCGGCGGCCCGGTGCGCAGGCGCAGCTCCGCCACGTGGGAAATCGGAATGTTCGCCCCCGACGGCGTGCGCACCCAGACGTCTTTTAACTTCTCCAGATCATCTCTTAGCTCGCGAGGATAACGCACGTTCACGGGATAGCGCGCCAGGCCCTCGACCGTTTCGGTGACGTTCATCCCGCCCACGGCCGTCATGATCGTATCCTGCACGTCGCCGACGGTCAGCCCGTACCGCGCCGCCGCCTCGCGATTGATGACGTAGTCGATGTAGCGGCCGCCCGTAACGCGCTCCGAAACCACCGAGGCCGTGCCGGGCACGGTCTTGAGCACGGCTTCGAGTTCGCTGCCGTAGCGCGCCAGTTCGCTTAAGTCGTCCCCGAGCAACTTTACGCCCACCGGCGTCTTGATGCCCGTCGCCAGCATATCGATGCGCGTGCGAATGGGATACGTCCAGGCGTTGGTCAGCCCCGGGAACTGAATTTTGTCGTCCAGCTCTCGCATGATTTTTTCGACCGTCATGCCCGACCGCCACTCCGAGCGGTCTTTCAGGATGATCGTAGTCTCGATCATGGTGAGCGGGGCCGGGTCCGTGGCCGTCTCCGCGCGGCCGATCTTACCGAAGACGTGCTTTACCTCGGGCTGCTCCATGATGATGGCGTCCGTGCGCTGCAGAATTTCCCGGGCCTTGGTAATCGAAATGCCGGGCAGCGTGGTGGGCATGTACAGGATGTCGCCCTCGTTCAGCGGAGGCATGAATTCACCGCCGATGCCTTTCACCAGCTTCTTGCCGTTCGAAAAAGGAACGGGAATGCCGTAGATTGGGATCAGGGTCAGTAACATAAAACCACCGAAAGCTAAGAGAAACGTCGCCTTGCGGTCCAGAGCGGCGTCGATCAGCGGGCGGTACGTGCGCACGAAAAAGCGCGCGATGGGGTTGTCCTCTTCCGCCCGGGTGTCGCCGCGCACAAAAAGCGAAATCAGCACCGGGATGATCGTAATTGCGATGACGGCGGCGAAGGCCATGGCGAAGGTCTTGGTCAACGCCAGGGGGCGAAAGAGCCGGCCGGACTGCTCTTCCAGCACCAGGATCGGCAGAAACGAAACGGTAATGATCAACAGCGAAAAGAAGAGCGCCGGCCCGACTTCGAGAGACGCCCGCCGGACGACGACGTCGTGGGCGGCGTCGGGATCGTGCTCCCGGTGCTTGTGCACGTTTTCGACGAGCACGATCGAGGCGTCCACCATCACCCCGATGGCGATGGCGATGCCGCCGAGGGACATGATATTGGCGTTGATGCCGAGAAAGTCCATCAGCGCCAGGGACGCGAGAATCCCGATGGGCAGCGTCACCACGGCCACTAAGGCCGAGCGAGCGTGCATTAAGAAAACGGCGATAACGATCGCCACGACGAGCATCTCCTCGACCAGCTTCCAGGAAACGTTTTTGACGGCGCGATAGATCAAATTCGAACGATCATAGGCCGTGCGAATTTCGACCCCCTCCGGCAGCGACGGTCGAATCTCTTCGATGCGCTGCTTCACGCGTTCAATGATTTCGAGCGCGTTTTCGCCGAAGCGCATCACGACGATGCCGGCCACCACCTCCCCCTCGCCGTTCCACTCGGCGATGCCCCGGCGAATCTCCGGGCCGATCTGCACGTGGGCGACGTCGTCGATGGTGATGGGATTGCCCTGATCGTCCACGCGCAACACCACACTGCGAATATCGTCGACGGACTGGATGTAACCCAGGCCCCGCACCATGTACTCGGTCTCGCCCATCTCGATCAGTCGCCCGCCGGTGTCGCGGTTCGAACGCGCCAGACGCGAGCGCACGGTTTCGAGGGAAATGTCGTGCAGCAGCAAGCGCGTGGGATCCACCTCGACCTGGTACTGCTTCACGAAGCCGCCGATGCTCGCGACCTCGGCCACGCCTTTGAGGCTGGCGAGTTCGTAGCGAATGCTCCAGTCCTGGAGCGAACGCAGCTCCTGGTTGTTTAACTTTCCGCTGGTGTCGGTTACTATGTACTGATAGACCCAGCCCACGCCGGTGGCGTCGGGACCGAGCTGCGGCTTCACGCCCGGCGGCAGGCGCGACGACGAGTTGATGTACTCCAGCACCCGCGAGCGCGCCCAGTAGATGTCCGTGCCGTCCTCGAAGATCACGTAGACCATCGAGAAACCGAAGAACGAATAGCCCCGCACCACCTTGGCGTGGGGCACGGCCAGCATGGCCGACGTCAGCGGGTAGGTAACCTGGTCTTCGACGACCTGGGGGGCCTGGCCGGTGTACTCGGTGTAGATGATCACCTGCACGTCGGAGAGATCCGGAATGGCGTCGATAGGAATGGTCTGGATCGCCCGCAGTCCGGCGAAGACCACGGCCCCGGCGGCGATCAAGACGAGCGCCTTGTTCTTGAGCGAAAATTCGATAATGCGTGCAATCAATGGTTGTGCCCTCCCATCGGATCGGGTGCTTCATCCATAGAATCGCCGTCGCCCGCTCCCGCGGAGCCGCTCCCGCCCCGCATTTTACGCACGGCCTCCTGGATGCGCGACTCGGAGTCTAACAAAAACTGACCGGAAGTTACCACGGCCTCGTGTTCGGAGAGGCCGTCGAGGATTTGCAGGCGGTCGTTTTCGTCGGTGACGCCCACGCTTACGATCCGCGGCTCGAAGGCGCCGTTGCCGCGGTAGACGAAGGCGAGCGTGCGTTCCCCGGTGCGGATGACCGCCGAAGACGGCACCGTCAGAAACTCCCCGTCCAGCGTGCGGCGCAGCTTGAGCGTAGCGTACATGCCGGGCTTCAACGTGCGCCCCGGATTCGCGAAGGATACACGGACGCGCAGGTCCCGGGTCTCCGCCCGCATAAACGGAAACACGAAGCTGACCCGTCCCTCGAAGGTCTTCCCCGGTACCTGGGGGACGATCATCTCCACCGGCAGCCCGGTCTCCACGAAGGGAATATCTTTTTCGGGAATGTGAATGTAGGCCCACACGGTCGAAAGATCGACGATGCGAAACAGATCCGTGCCCTCGGCGATCTTCGCGCCCTGGACGACGTTTTTTTCGACGACGACGCCGGAAATGGGCGCGTGGATCGTGAGCAGCCGCGACGGCGTGCCGCGCTTCTCCAGCGCCGCGATCTGCGCCGCGCTGATGTTCCAGTACTGTAATCTACGGCGAGCGGCGCTTAAGAGGCGCTCCACCTCCGGCGAAGGCCCCAGACTCTGCTTGCTTTTATAGAGCTGAAGATACTCCTCCTGAGTCGCCACCAGCTCCGGGCTGTAGACGCCGGCCAGGGCCTGGCCCCGGCGCACGCTGGCGCCGGTAATGTTCACGTAGAGTTTTTCGACCCAGCCGCCGAAGCGGGCGTTCACCACGGCTTCGGCGTTTTCGGCAAAGTCGATGTGCGCCACGGCGCGAATCTCTTTCGTAATCTCCCGGCGCGTAACGATCTCGGTGTTCACACCCATTTTTTGAATGACCGCCGGGTCCACCCGCACGATGGGCGGGGCCGGCGCACTGCTCGCATCATCGGCAGCTCCGTCGCCGTCGGCCGCGCTCATGTTGGCGCCGTCAGCCTCCGCCCCGGAGCCGCCGTCGTCGCCGCCGTGCACCGTGCCGTCGTCGTGCAGGTGCGGCTTCATCGGAACCAGGTCCATACCGCAAATCGGGCACGAGCCCGGGCCGTCCTGAATGACCTGGGGATGCATGGGGCACGTGTACAGACTCGACGCCTCCG